>CAVTZH010000011.1:0-781269 GCA_963739175.1 uncultured Alphaproteobacteria bacterium | reverse complement strand
ACTTCCAGGCGGCCGCGAGATGGGACCGCCGGCATCGGTGCACGTCGACAACGACGGCGAGAGCATCTGGGCCTTCATCCGATGCGATGAGACGAGCCCGGTGCCGTTTGCACGGGGCGGCCGTTTCGGTGTCGACTGCATGAACGCGGATGGCACACTCAAGCCGCACGACACGATCTACAAGTTCGATGCCAAGGGCAATGTCGTCAGAAGCTTTGGCGCGCAGATGTTCGTCTGGCCGCACGGCCTGCACATCGACCGTGAGGGCAATGTCTGGGCGACCGACGCGGGCTCGATAGGCTGCCACAAGATCGCCGCCAAGGCCGGTGTGAAAGCCGGACACGTCGTCCGCAAGTTCAGCCCGGACGGAAAGCTCTTGATGACGCTCGGCGAGCCGGGTGTGCCGGGCAACGACGACAATCACTTCGATGCCCCAGCCGGCGTCGTCACGGCCCCCAACGGCGACATCTTCATCGCCGACGGCCACGGCTCGAACAACCGCATTGTGAAGTTTTCGAAGGACGGGAAATTCATCAAATCCTGGGGCAAGACCGGATATGCGCCCGGCGAGTTCCGGGTCCCGCATTGCATCACCATGGACAAGCGTGGCCGGCTGTTCGTGTGCGACCGGTCGAATGCCCGCATCCAGATCTTCGACCAGGACGGCAAGTATCTCGCGCGCTGGAATCAGTTCGGCATGCCGAGCGGGATCGCCTTCTCGGTCAACGACGAGGACCTGATCTATGTGTTCGATTCGGAATCGGACCATCGCGACAATCCCGGTTTCGAGCAGGGGATCAGAGTCGGCGACGCACAGAATGGCTGGGTGAGGTACTTTATCCTCGATCAAGGCGGCAATCCGAACGTCGGCACCGGCAGCGGGCCGGAGTTCGGCACCGTCGACAAGTTCGGCAACATCTTCGCGGGCGAACCGAGGCCGCGCGTGCTGCGGAAATATGTCAAGGTGAGGTAACGACGCTTCGCGAGGGTAGAGCGTAGCCCGGATGGAGCCATAAGCGCGTTTACGCGCGTCTTCGACGTGCTTTGGCACATCCGGGACCAGTTGATCGACTTGGTCGGGCGTTCCCGGGTTTTGCTCGCTGACCTGGGCTACTTGCTACTATCAGTCCGTGCGCTGGAGGAGAAATCCACTGGGTAGGCATATGAAGCGGATCTCGGCCTTGTGCTTGCGCTTTCAGTCCTGGGCGGTGTGGGGCGGGCTGACGATTACCCGTCGCGGCCGGTCAAGCTGGTCTTGCCGCAGCCACCGGGCGGCGCGGTCGACCTGATTGCGCGCACGCTCGGTGATCGCCTCGCCGAACAATTGAGACAACCGGTGATCGTCGAGAACATGCCGGGCGGAAATGGACAGGTGGCGGCGGGAGCTGTGGCACGTGCCGCGCCGGATGGTCACACGCTGCTGATGGCGGTCGACAACATCCTGGTGATCAATCCGCACCTCAATCCGGTTACCTATGATCCGTTTCGCGACTTCGTTCCGATTGGTGTGGTCGCCAAGCTCTACGTCGTGCTGGTGACCAATCCCAAAGTTCCAGGGAACTCGGTCCGCGAACTGATCGACCATGCCAAGGCCAATCCTGGCAAATTGAACTATGCCTCGCTTGGAATCGGCTTCCAGCAGCATCTCGGCATGGAGCTGTTCAAGTTGATGACCAAGACAGAGATGAACAACGTATCGTACCGCGGCACCGCGCAGGCCATGACCGACGTGGTTGCAGGCGTGGTCGACCTCATGCTGACCGGACCGCCTTCAGCGAAGGCCATGTCGGAGGGGGGCAAGCTGAAGGTTCTGGCGGTAGCATCGCCGAGGCGCATGAACCTGCTGCCTGAGGTGCCGACGATGTCGGAGGCAGGCGTCCCCGGCTACGAAATGGGGACCTGGTTCGGGCTGCTGGCGCCAGCAAAGACGCCGAACGCCGTCGTTGACCGCCTGTCGCAAGAGATCCGCGCGGCCGTGTCTGGTCCAAAATTCAGCGAACGTATGGCGAGTCAAGGGGTCGAGCCGGTCGTCGGCACCCGGGACGAGATGTTGGCGATGATGCAGGCCGACTTCAAGCGATGGGGCGATTTCATCAGGCAACTCGGCATCAAGACCGCACAATAGGAGCCATCAAGGCCATACGCGATTGATCTGTCTGGAAGGTCATCCAGCATTACCTTGGCGCGCGTGGCATCCCGCAAGATATCGTCGATGCCGCCCGCAGCACGGTGGGATTTGGCGCGCGACAGCGTTGTCTCAAAGAGGACGAACAAGAATGAACCCGGGCAGGCAAATAAATCTCGGCGTCTACGCTGTGGGGACGGGGAATCATGTGTCTGGCTGGCGCGTTCCGGGAGCCGCGACCAGCAGCGAGGATTTTTCGATCTTCAAGACGATCGCAAACTCGTGCGAACGAGGAAAGCTCGACTTTCTGTTCGTCGGCGACAGTCTCGCTTTCGTGCCGGACCAGCACCCGGGCCAAATGCTGAGATTCGAGCCGCTCACCTTGCATGCTGCGCTGGCCACCCAGACATCGAGGGTGGGACTCGTCGCCACAGCCTCGACCACATATTCGGCGCCGTTTAACGTCGCCCGGGTGTTTGCATCACTCGATAAGCTCAGCGGCGGTCGTGCGGGGTGGAATATGGTGACCACGGGGATGCCCGAAGCTGCTGGGAACTTCGGCAGCGCCGGCCCGGTGGACCACGCCACCCGGTATAAATCGGCCACGGAATTTGTCGAAGTCGTACAGGGTCTCTGGGACAGTTGGGAGGAAGGGGCAATAACGACCAATGCGGAAACGGGCGAATATTTCGACAAGACAAAAGTGCATTCGCTCGACCACGTCGGCAAATTCTATTCGGTGCGTGGGCCGCTCAATGTGACACGCACGCCACAGGGCCAACCGGTACTTGTGCAGGCGGGAGCTTCTGATGACGGCAAAAAGTTTGCGTCACGATTCGCGGAAATGATATTTGCGGCTCAACTGGACAAGGAGCATGCCAAGGAATTCTACGCAACGATGAAGGCCATGGTTGCTGACGGGGGCCGCAATCCGGACCACTGCAAAATTCTTCCTGGTTTTATGCCGATCGTTGGCCGGAATGAGGAGGACGCGCGAAAGAAGCTTTCGGAGCTGATGCGCCTCGCTGTCCCTGCGGTTGCCTTGAAGATGATGTCGAGCCGGTTCGGGCACGACATGTCAGGGTTTGATCTGGATGGTCCGGTGCCGAAGCTGCCGCTGTCAAACGAAATTCAAACCCATGCGAAGGTTGCCTATGAGAAGGCGCGCAAGGAGAATCTCACACTGCGGGATATTTACAATCAAATCGCCGTGGCCCGAGGCTACCTTTTTGCATGCGGGGACGCGGCGACGATCGCTGATGTGATGGAGGAATGGTTTGTCGATCGCGCCTGCGATGGCTTTGTACTTGTGCCTCCCTACTTCCCCGCCGCCTTTGACGAATTCATTGATCAGGTCGTGCCTGAGCTGCAAAGGCGGTGGCATCTTCCGCCGGGACTATTCGGGGCATACGCTGCGCGAGCATCTCGGCTTGCCGGTGCCGGCTAACCGGTATTCAAAAATGCATGGTCGCTCGTAACGACCGAAGCTGAAGCCCGAGCCACCGCGAGCGCCGCCCCGATCCCGACCTGTCTCGCGACCTGAGGGTTCGCCTCGGGCCAAAAGTGCACGCCACCCAGACCAGGCGCCAGGTCCACTTGTGGCCCTTAGCGGACGTCGCTTGATGTCTGCTCCCATGTCCGCTTTTGGGGGGACAAAGCGGACATCAACCAGCGAGCCTCCGATTTGTGAATACGCCCTAGCCCGGTTTGCTCAAGCCGGGCTACTTGCTCAACCGGGCTGCGGCTCGCGTGGGAGCGCCCGCCGGCGATCAATTGATGTAGGCCTGATCGGGCCGTTGATTGAGCTCGATATAGGTGCCCCACGGATCGGTGATGAACGCGAGCGCAGCCCCGGGGCCGGACTGGGTGTAGGGCCGGTCAAGCTTGATCCCGTCCGCTTCCAGCTTGGCGATGAAAGCCTTGAGATCAATCACGTCGAAGCCGATGTGATCGAGCACGCGGCCTTTGGTGCCGGGAAGCGGCGCGGCCACCTGGTTGAACCGCAACTGGGTGCCCGGAACGTCGGCGACCGGATTGATGTTGCGCACGGCCGCCTTGGCGCCGAAGATTTTGACGTACCAAGCCTGCACCTGGGGAACCGTGCCTTGCGGCACGAAGAAGTGGACGTGTTCGTGCTGGATCGGGAATTTCTGGTTCTTGTTCTCCAGGATCTCGACGCGCAAGCCGTCCGGCGTGGTCACCCAGGCCTGGTCCGGCCGGTTGTTGGCTCCGGGCTGCACCGGCACCCCAGCGGCCTTCCACTTGGCGACCGACTCCGGCACGTTCTGCACGGTGAAGCCGACATGGTTCACCACCGAGCCGTCGGTGCCGCCGGTCGAGGGCGCGGGTTCGCGCAGATGCAGCATCACGATGACGCCGGGGAACCGCACCAGCTCGAAGAACCCGGCCTTGACCGCGGTACCGCCCATCGCCACGAAAATCTTCTTGCTGGCTTCGACATCGCGCGAGTTGAGATGCCAATGGCCCATGGTCACCCCCTTCTCGTTGGGCGTGAAGGGCTGAGCCGCAACCGACCCGGCCGCCAGAATTGACATGAGCCAAAGCGTTGCAATGAGCTTCGTCATGATCACCTCCCGTTGTTTCGCCAGTGACCGGCGATTGGCGTAAACGCTAGCACAAAGATTGTAGCCGGGGACACCCGCGGCGGCCGCGGATTGATGGCGCTCCTCCTTCGTCTATCCGGGCACTTGCTAGAGCAGGTCCAAGAATTCGGCCAAGGCCAAGCCGGATTGAGCGATGATGGCACGCAGCGTCCCGCGTTTGAGGTCAGCGCTGTGGATTGGCACGGTGACCTTGCGGGTTGGGTCGACGGAATGAACGAGACGACAATGACTGCCTGAAGTCCGGGAGACGACGAAACCGGCGCGTTCGAGTGCTCGGATGACCTCCCTGGCCCTGAGCGCCGGGAGTCGCTGGTTCATGCCGCCAGCGTGACAGTGATCTCGCGAATGCGCGCAGGCCCGCCTTGTGGAAGAAACTCCCCACGCGCGGCGCAGTCTTCAAGAACCAGGCGGATAGCGTCTTCAGCCATCGCCATCGCCTCGCGCTCATCTTTTCCGTAGGTAACGATCTCGGGAATTGAGGGAACGCGTACGGTAAAGCCGCCTTCTTCCTCGGGTTCGAGCACGATGGTGAAAGTGCGCTTTTGATCCACTGCTGTGTGCCTTCAAGGGGGGCTCAGAAGTCGAACCGTACACCAAAGTAAGAGATATCTCTGTATTGTCAATTAACTACGCCCTCCCACGCGCATCCCGCAGATGCTAAGGAAACCCCATGGGCCTTGGCATCATGATCATCGGGCTCGCCCTGTTCTTCGGCGCCCACACGTTAACCACCATGCGCACCCAGCGCGCGGCGTTGATCGCGCGCATGGGCGAGTTAGCCTACAAAGGCGTCTATTCGCTGGTGTCGCTCGTCGCGATTATTCTCATTGGCTGGGGCTTTGCCCGCTACCGCGCGGCCGGCATGATCGACGTCTGGGATCCGCCGCGATGGTTGCGCCACGTCAACAATCTGTTGCTTTGGCCGGCCTTCGTCTGCGTCGCAGCGGCCTACATCCCGGGCGACATCAAGCGCGTGCTCAAGCATCCGATGCTGGTCGGCATCAAGCTGTGGGCGTTCGGCCACCTGCTCGCCAACGGCGACCTCGGTTCGATGATATTGTTCGGCTCGTTCCTAGCGTGGGCGGTCTATGACCGCATCACTCTCAAGTATCGTACCGATCCGGGTGCGCCGGATTTCGGCCTCGGCGGCCGCGATTGCGATACACTCGCCGTCGTCGTCGGGACGCTGTTGTATGTGGCGGTCGGTTTCTGGTTCCATCCCTATGTCGTCGGCGTGCCGGCGTTCGTGAGATAGGCGAGAGGTTGCACACGTGTCCGCGCAAGACGAGATCAAGCGACTGACGGCGCCCGACATCATGGCGCGCAAGGGCGGCGAGCCGATCGTGTGCCTGACGTCATATCACGCCCACACCGCGCGGCTGGTCGACAAATATTGCGACGTGATCCTGGTCGGGGACTCGCTCGGCATGGTGATGCACGGGTTCGAGACCACGGTGCCGGTCACGCTCGACATGATGATCCTGCAAGGTCATGCCGTCATGCGCGGCTCGCAGCGGGCGCTGGTGGTGATCGACATGCCGTTTGGCTCCTACGAGCAGTCGAAGGAACAGGCCTTCGCGTCCTGCGCGCGGGTGATGAAGGAGACCGGCTGCGGCGCGATCAAGCTCGAGGGCGGGCGGCGCATGGCCGAGACGATCGCGTTCCTGGCGGAGCGCGGCGTGCCGGTGATGGGACATGTCGGTCTCACGCCGCAATCGATCAACACCATCGGCTCTTTTCGGGCGCAAGGCCGTGATGAGGCGGACTGGCCGCGCATCGAAGCCGACGCCAAGGCGGTGGCGGACGCCGGCGCGTTCTCGATCGTGATCGAGGCCGTGGCCGAGCCGCTCGGGCGCAAGATTACCGGGCAGGTCGCGATCCCGACCATCGGCATCGGCGCCAGCGCGGCCTGCGACGGTCAGATCCTGGTGCTCGAGGACATGCTCGGCCTGTCGCCGCGGGTTCCCAAATTCGTGCACCGCTACGGGCAGCTGGGGCCGGGCATCGAGGCGGCGATCTCGGCCTATGCCAAGGACGTTCGCTCGCGCGCGTTTCCGGGCCCGGAACACGTCTATCCGATGCGGAAAAAGGAGCGGTAGGGGCGCAGTCTCGGAAGGGGAAAACTCGCCGTAGAACCTGAGTTTTGAAGGGGTTACGGGGGATTTGAAGGGTTTTGCCTTGCCCGCGCCACATCGATAGGCTACTCGCCGCACGCTCGGGACCCTGAGGGGTCGTGGCCGGCCCGGGGTAGGGGCGCGGCCAGGCGGGTCTAAAGGGCAAAAAAGGCCGAGGGGTAATACGTGTCCCACGACGTCTTCCGCGAAGTCGACGAAGAAGTCCGCCGCGAACAGCTCAAAAAGCTGTGGGAGCGGTACCAATACCTCATCGTCGGGGCGGTGCTGTTTGTCGTGGTCGGCGTCGGCGGCTGGCGCTTCTACGAATGGCGGCAGACCCAGCAGTCGGAGCGGGTTGGCACGCAGTTCGAAGATGCGATCGCGCTTGCCGACAGCGGCAAGCACGACGAGGCCGAGAAGATTTTCGCGAAGATCGCAGTCGACGGCACGCCGGCCTATCGCGCGCTCGCGCGCATCCGCCAGGCGGCCCAGCTCGCACAGATCGATGCGGCGAAAGCCGTCGACCTCTACAAGCAGATTGCCGACGATAACAGTATCGAGCAGGTGATGCGCGACCTCGCGTCGTTGCGCGCCGCCGCGTTGTTGATCGACACCAGCTCCTATATCGACGCCCGCAAGCTGCTTGAGCCGCTGGCGCATCCGGGGCGCGAATTCCGCCACGCCGCGCGCGAACTGCTCGCGCTCAATGCCTGGAAGTCGGGCGACCGGCCGGGCGCCATGAAATGGTATGCGGCGATCCTGACCGATCCTGAAGCGCCGGCATCGTCGCGTACGCGTGTCGAGATGCTGATTGCGCTCAGCGCGTCCGACGGCAAGAGTTGAGGGCAGGGCGATGGCTGGCTTCGCACGGGCTATCATTGTCGCATCGGCTTTGACGCTGCCGCTCGGCGGCTGCGTCAATTTCGATCCGGCCGACTGGTTCGCGGGCGACTGGTTCAACACCAAGAAGCCGCTGCCGGGCGAACGCAAGGAGCTGTTCCCGGGTGGCGTGCCGGGCGTGTCGCGCGGCGTTCCGCAAGACCTCGTCAAGGGCAACCAGGCCGCCGCGCTGCAGGACCAGCAGGAGGAAGTGGGGTCGGTGCGGCTCGATGAGCCCAAGGCCAAGCCGAAGCCGAAGGCCAAACCGAAGCCCAAGCCGAAGGTGGCCGAGGAGACCGCCGAGCCGGAGCGGCGGCCGACGCCGGTGACCGTTCGCCCGCAGCCGCACGCAGCCGCAGCCGCAGCCGCAGCAACAACCGCAGCGCTCGTCGCAAGGCGGGGTGCAGTGGCCCGACCCGCCGGGGACGCAGCGCCCGCAGTCCGGCGGCGTGCAGTGGCCCGATCCGCCGTCCCCGCGCTGATGGCATTGTAAACCGCCACCCTGGTTGCGTTTGCGGGTAGGGCGGGGCATAGAGCGGCCTCCTCCAAAAGCGGCGGTTAGCGCATGCCTTACTCGGTCGCCATCGTCGGACGGCCGAACGTCGGCAAATCCACGCTGTTCAACCGGCTGGTGGGCAAGCGCCTGGCTCTGGTCGACGACCTGCCCGGCGTCACCCGCGACCGCCGCGAGGGCAGTGCGCGGCTCGGCGACCTTGCCTTCACCGCCATCGACACCGCCGGCCTCGAGGACTCGGCGCCGGAGAGCCTCACCGGCCGCATGCAGGTACAAACCGAGGCGGCGATCGCCGCCGCCGACGCGGTGCTGTTCCTGATCGACGCGCGCACCGGGCCGCTGCCGGTCGACCGCGCCTTTGCCGACCTCGTGCGCCGCTCCGGCAGGCCGGCGATCCTGGTGGCGAACAAGTGCGAGGGCCGCGCCGCGCAAGCCGGCATCGGCGAGGCCTATGCGCTCGGGCTTGGCGATCCGGTGGCGATCTCCGCCGAGCACGGCGAAGGGCTGTCCGATCTCTACGACGCGCTGCGCGCCGCGCTGCCGGGCGAGACCGCAGAGCCCGCCGCGCGCAAGGGCCGAAAGAAGAAAGCCGACGACGAGGCCGATGCTTCGATTGAGGCTGAGCCGGCGCCTCCGGCGTCGATCCGCGTGGCGATCGTCGGACGGCCGAACACGGGCAAGTCGACGCTGGTCAACCACCTGCTCGGCGAAGATCGTCTGCTCACCGGTCCGGAAGCCGGCATCACGCGCAACTCGATCGCCGTCGACGTCGACTGGCGCGGCCGCATCTTCAAGATCCACGACACCGCGGGCTTAAGGCGGCGCTCGCGCATCGACGAGAAGCTCGAAAAGCTCTCGGTCGCGGATGCGCTCAATGCGGTGCGCTTCGCCGAGGTGGTGATCGTGCTGATGGATTCGCAGGCGCCGTTCGAGGAGCAGGACCTGCGCATCGCCGATCTCGCCGAGCGCGAGGGCCGCGCCGTGGTCATCGGCATGAACAAATGGGACCTGGTCGAGAGCCAGCCCGGCGCGATGAAGAAGCTGCGCGAAGAGACCGATCACTGGCTGCCGCAGCTCAAGGGCGTGCCGGTGGTGGCGGTGTCGGGCATGACCGGCGCCGGGCTCGACCGGCTGATGCAGGCGGTGATCGACGCGCACGAGGTGTGGAATCGCCGTGCGCCGACCGCCGCGCTCAACCGTTGGCTCGAAGGCGTGACCTCGGCGCATCCGCCGCCCGCGGTGTCGGGCCGCCGCATCCGCCTCGATTACGTGACACAAGCGAAAAGCCGGCCGCCGACCTTCGTGCTGTTCGCGAGCCGCGCCGACAAGGTGCCCGACCAGTACAAGCGCTATCTCGTCAACAGCCTGCGCGAGACCTTCGACCTGCCGGGCACGCCGGTGCGCTTGACGCTGCGGGAGAAAGCGAACCCCTATGCCCATAAGAAAAAGAAGCAGCGGTGAGGGTGATGCGATGCTCGCGTATTGCGGTCCTCGTGCCGGAGCCATTAGCGCGTTTACCGCGTCTTCGACGAATGGAGGTCAAGCCGACGCGCCGGTGCGCCGCGCCGCCTTCACCTTCATCTTCATCACCGTGCTGCTCGACATGCTGGCGCTCGGCATCATCATCCCGGTGCTGCCGAAGCTGGTGCTCGATTTCGTCGGCGGCGATGCGGTGCGCGCATCCGACTATCTCGGCCTGTTCGGCACCGCCTGGGCGCTGATGCAGTTCCTGTTCTCGCCGATCCACGGCGCGCTGTCGGACCGCTTCGGGCGGCGGCCGATCATCCTGATGTCGAATTTCGGGCTCGGCCTCGACTACATCCTGATGGCGCTGGCGCCGACGCTGGCCTGGCTGTTCGTCGGCCGGGTCATCTCCGGCATCACCGCGGCGTCGATCTCGACCGCCTATGCCTATGTTGCCGACGTCACCGAGCCGGATAAGCGCGCCCAGCTGTTCGGCATGCTTGGCGTCGCGTTCGGCGCCGGCTTCGTGCTCGGCCCGGCGCTCGGCGGCATCGCCGGTGGTTACGATCCGCGGCTGCCGTTCTGGATCGCGGCGGGGTTGAGCCTCATCAACGGCGTCTACGGCCTGCTCATCCTTCCGGAATCGCTCCCGGCCGAGAAGCGCGCGCCGTTCAACTGGAAGCGGGCGAACCCGATCGGCTCGCTGATCCTGTTGCGGTCGCATCCGCAACTGCTCTGGCTGTCGGTGGTCAGCTTCCTCGGCCATCTCGCGCATTCGAGCCTGCCGAACATCGGCGTGCTCTACATGCTCTATCGCTACAGCTGGAGCGAACAGACCGTCGGCTTCGTGATGGCGCTGGTCGGGCTCTGCGCGATGGTCGTGCAGGGCGGCCTGATCGGCCCGGCGGTGAAGCGTCTCGGCGAGACCAAAGCGATGCTGGTAGGGCTGGTGTTCGGAGTCGCCGGCTTCGCGGCGTTCGGACTGGCCGCGACCGGATTGTGGTTCATGGCCGGCATTCCGCTCTTGGCGCTGTGGGGCATCGCCAGCGCAGCGACGCTCGCGCTGATGAGCCGTCACGTCGGCGAGAGTGAGCAGGGGCAACTCCAGGGCGCCAATGCGAGCCTGATGGGGATCGCGAGCCTGATCGGCCCCGGCATTTTCACGCAGTCGTTCGCGCTGTTCATCGGCGCCGGCGCGGTCGTCTATCTGCCGGGCATGCCGTTCCTGCTCGCCGCCGTGATGCTGGCCGCCGCGATCGCGGTCGGGCTTTACACGACAAAAGGAACGAAGCGCGCATGATCGTCGATTCCCAGCTCCACCTCTGGACCGAGGAGACGCCGGAGCGGCCGTGGATTCCGGGCGGCAAGCAGCGTGCGCATCTGCCGGAAGCGCTGACCTGGCAGAAGGCGCTGCCGCTGATGGACGCGGCCGGCATCGACCGCGCGATCATCGTGCCGCCGACCTGGCCGGGCGATTTCAACGACCATGCGCTGGAGGCCGCCGCGGCGCGTCCCGACCGCTTTGCGGTGATGGGGCGCTTCGCGTTCGAGGACCCGAAGTCGAAAGCGCTGCTACCGGCCTGGAAGCAGCAGAAGGGGATGCTCGGCATCCGCGTCGCGTTCAACCACGAGAAGACGCAATGGATCGTCGACGGCACCGCCGACTGGGTGTGGCAGGCGGCGGAGGAGGCGGACGTGGCGGTCATGATCTTCGCGCCGGATGCGCCCGAGCAGATCGGGCGCATTGCGGAAGCACATCCCAAGCTGCGGCTGATCATCGACCACTTCGGACAGGCGACGCGCGGGCCGGAATACAAGCGGGTGGGGCCGCGGCTCGACATCATCGTTCCGTTCGCAAAATACGAAAACGTGGCGGTAAAACTGTCGGCGGTGCCTGGGTTTTCCAAGGAGGACTATCCGTTCAAGGATATGACGCCGCATCTCAAGCGCCTGATCGAGGCGTTCGGGCCGCAGCGCTGCTTCTGGGGCACCGACCTCACGCACCAGCGCGGCAAATATCCTTACCGGATGTATGTGGAGCACTTCGAGCAGGAGCTCGATTTCCTGCCCGCCGCCGACCGGAGGCTCGTCATGGGCGAGGCGATCTTGAAATTTCTGGATTGGAAATAGACGCAACTCGTAGCCCGCATGAGCGCAGCGACATGCGGGGCGCTCAAGCCGCGGCGCGATGAATCCCGGATTTCGCTTCGCTCATCCGGGCTACAGCCGAGCATGCCTCACGCCGGCGGCAGCATCGCCAGCAAACGGCCCTTCTCGCAATCGTAGAGCTTGCCGGTCTCCTGGAAATCCGGGAGGCACATCGCGACGATCTGCTCCGCCACCGTCTCGACCGGCTTCACCGACATCGGGTCTTCGCCGGGCATGGCGGCGGCGCGCATGCGGGTGCGGGTCGGCCCGGGATTGATGAGGTTGACGCGCACATTGGTGGTGACGGTTTCGGCGGCGTAGGTCAGCGCCAGTGCGTTGAGCGCCGCCTTGGTGACCGAGTAGGGGCCGCGATAGGCGCGGGTGTTGGTCGCGGCGCCGGAGGTGACGAACACCGCGCGGCCGGCCGGGGCGGCGCGCAGCAGCGGGTCCATCGTCAGGATCAGGTGGAAATTGGCGGTGACGTTGACCGCGATGGCCTCGTCCCAGCCCGCAGGCTCGACATGTCCGAGCGGCGACTGCGGCCCGAGCACGCCGGCATTGCCGACCAGCACGTCGAGGCGCTGGTAGCGCTCGTTGAGCGCGAGCGCGAGCCGCGCGATCCCGTCGGTGTCGGTGAGCGGGAGCGGCACCAGCGTCGCGGTGCCGCCTGCGGCCTTGATCGCGTCGTCGAGCTCCTCGAGCCCGCCGACCGTGCGCGCGGTGGCGACCACATGCGCGCCCGCCTTCGCCAGCGCAATGCCGGTGGCGTAGCCGATGCCGCGCGAGGCGCCGGTGAGCAGGGCGATCTTGCCGGAGAGGGGCTTGGTCACTTGTGTTTTGTTGGTTTGACGCTGCTCTTTTTCTTCCGCTCGTCCCCGCGCAAGCGGGGACCCACGCTAGATCAAGACTGGATTCCCGCTTTCGCGGGAATGAGCGGAGGATAGAGCCATTTCCACTAGCAAATGATCAGCTCGCCTCGGCCAGCAGCGAGAGCTGGCGCGGCGTGTGCTCGGTCGCCGACTGGTCGGTCAGCGGCGTCGGATAGTCGCCGGTGAAGCAATGGTCGGTGAACTGCGGCCGCGCCGGGTCGCGTTTCTCGAAGCCCATGGCGCGGTAGATGCCGTCGACCGAGAGGAAGGCGAGCGAATCCGCACCGATGAATTGGCGCATGCCTTCGAGGTCGTGGGTGGCGGCGAGCAGCTTATCGCGCTCCGGCGTGTCGATGCCGTAATAGTCCGGATGCGTGATCGGCGGCGACGAGATACGGAAGTGCACTTCCTTGGCGCCGGCGTCGCGCATCATCTGCACGATCTTGGTCGAGGTGGTGCCGCGCACGATCGAGTTGTCAACGAGCACGATGCTCTTGCCGGCGACCACCGCGCGGTTGGCGCTGTGTTTCAAGCGCACGCCGAGCTGGCGGATCTGTTGCGTGGGCTCGATGAAGGTGCGCCCGACATAGTGGTTGCGGATGATGCCGAGCTCGTAGGCGATGCCGGACTCCTGCGCGTAACCGATCGCGGCCGGCACGCCGGAATCGGGAACCGGGATGACGACATCGGCGGCGGCGGGCGCCTCGCGCGCGAGCTCGGCGCCCATCGCCTTGCGCACCGCATAGACGGGACGGCCGCCGACGATCGAATCCGGACGCGCGAAATAGATGTACTCGAAGATGCAGGGGCGCGGCGCCATCGGCGGGAACGGCTTGTGGGTGTGGATGCCTTCCTCGTCGAACACGACGACCTCGCCGTTCTCGACGTCACGCACATATTTGGCGCCGATGATGTCGAGCGCGCAGGTTTCCGAGGCGAGGATCGGCGCGCCGTCGAGCGTGCCGATCACCAGCGGGCGGATGCCGAGCGGGTCGCGCGCGCCGATCAGCTTCTTGTTGGTGAGCGCGACGAACGAGTAGGCACCTTCGAGCTGACGCAGCCCCTCGACGAAACGGTCGATGAAGCGGTTCTTCCGCGCCTTCGCCACCAGGTGCAGGATCACCTCGGTGTCGGAGGTCGACTGCATGATGGCGCCTTCGTGCACGAGCTGGCGCCGCAGCGTGAGGCCGTTGGTCAGGTTGCCGTTATGGCCGACCGCGAAGCCGCCGCCGTCGAGCTCGGCGAACAAGGGCTGCACGTTGCGCAGGATGGTCTCGCCGGTGGTCGAATAGCGCACATGGCCCATGGCCGACATGCCGGGCAGGCGGTCGATCACCTCGCGGCGGGAGAAGTTGTCGCCGACGAGGCCCATGCGGCGCTCGGAATGGAACCGCTTGCTGTCGAAGGAGACGATGCCGGCGGCCTCCTGGCCGCGGTGCTGCAGGGCGTGCAGGCCGAGCGCGGTGATCGCCGCCGCGTCGGGATGGCCGAAGATGCCGAAGACCCCGCATTCCTCGCGCAGCCGGTCGCCGTCGAGATCGATCGGCGGGGCGGCGGTGGCGGTTTCGGTATCGTGGCTCATCGCGTGCTCATCGCTCCTGCTATGAACGTTGCTCCGGCGGCGCATCCGACGGCTCGCCTTCGTCCTGCTTGGGCCGCTTCAACCGCCTCAAGATGGTGCTCTCGGGGTCGTCCGGCAACAGCGAGATCAGCCAGTCCCCAGTCGATTGCAGCACCACCCGGGACTTGGCGTTGGCGACCCAGGAGGGCTGCGTCCGCGGCGGCACCAGCCAGGCGAAGAACAGGAAGGCGACCACCACGATGATCAGCCCGCGCGCCAGCCCGAACAGGAACCCGAGCGTGCGGTCGAGCGCGCCGACCCGGCTGTCCAGCACCATGTCGGAGAACCGCACCGTGATGATCGACACGATCAGCAGCGTGCCGAGGAAGGTGCCGCCGATCACGGCGCCGGCCGCGATGATGTCGTTGTTGAAGTAGGTCTTCGCGTAGGGGAGGAGGCGCGAATAGGCGTAAAGCGTCGCCACTGCGGCGATCACCCAGGCGGCGATCGACAGGACTTCGCGCATGAAACCCCGGATCATGGCCAGGAGGGCCGATACCAGCATGACGCCGATCAGGATGAAGTCGAGGAGCGTGATCGGCATGTGAAACTTTCGATCCTCCTTCCCGGCGGGGCGGCTCCGCAGGGCGAATTGGCGCTCCAGGGACCTCTTACCTGACCCCCGCCCAACGGGTGCGGCAAGGGTCCGGCCAGGGTCGTCCCAACCAATTACTTTTCCTGCCCAATTCGACGCCTGGTGCAGGCTCGCCGGACGGCCGCTCCGGACGGCTGCTGTATAGCCGCCGCCGGTTCCGCCGTCACCCGTCTTATGCGGTAAATGCGGCGCGACCGGTTAATTGTGGCGGGGCGGATGGCCGCCGCTGCGCGTACGCCGTTCACCACGATTTCGATGCAATTGCTGCGACAAATCCGGTGCGACGGGGCGGCTAGTGCCCTGCTTCCGAAGTTCGTGAAACGTCGCAGCACCACCTCACACGAACTTCGGAAGCAAAAGGGCACTAGCAAGTTAATGATTCTAGTGCCGCTTTTCGATTTGAAGTTCCTAATCGAGTTTGCAGCGACTGCTGTAGGAACTTCAAATCGGCGGCACTAGGGGAGACCTAACTCCATGTCAGTTGCCGGACGCTGCGCTTCCCCAATTGTGACGGCCGCCGCCGCGCTCCTGGCCGCGCTCGCGCCCAACGCCGCCGCGGCGCAGGATGTGCTCAAGTTGCAGCAGCGTCCCGAGCTGCGTGACGTGCCGGCGCTCACACGCGCGTACAATGGCTCTGGGCAGGCGCTGTTCAAGGAATTCGCCGCCCGGCCCGGCAATATCGTGTTCTCTCCGTATTCGATCGGCACCGCGATGGCGATGGCGCTCGCTGGCGCGCGCGGCGAGACCGAGCGCGAGATGATCGCGGTGTTGCAGCACAGCCTCGCCAGCGGGCTGGTCGATGACGCCAATGCGCGGGCGATCGCCGTGCTCAACGGCTACGACAGGGGCGACAAGCCGACCTGTCCGGCGACCATGCAGCTCGCCGGCGAGCGCTGCGAGGGAAAACCCACGGCGAAGAATCTTTGCCCATTCACAGCGAGCCTGAACGGCGACATCTGCGTGGCGAGCCCGCGCTTTCCGGCGTCGGCCAAGCTCCTGGTCGCCAATGCATTGATGATCGCCGGCGGTCATGTGGCCAAGGACTATTCGGCCCTGCTCAAGGACAGCTACGCGGCGGAGGTGTTCCAGGGCGCGAGCCTCGACACCGTCAACGGCTGGGTCAGCAAGCGCACCGAAGGCAAGATCGAGCGAATCCTCGAGAAGATGTCCGACGTGGTGCTGGTCAACGCGGTCTATTTCAAATCGCGCTGGGCGCTCGCCTTCGACAAGAAGCTGACCGGGCCGGAGTTCTTCAGCCTGACGCGCAGCCGCCAGGAGCTGGTTCCGACCATGGTGCAGCGGACCAACCACGTCGTGGTGTCGCGCGAGGGCTATCGCGCGATCCGGCTGCCTTACGCGGTGCGCTCGCTGGCGATGGTGATCGCGCTGCCGAACGAGGTGGACGGGCTTGGCGACGTCGCGCGCCGGCTCGACCACGACGAGCTTGCGCAAATGCTGGCCGCGCTCCGCAAGGAGCTGCCGCGGCCGGTGGTTCTCACGCTGCCCCGCTTCAAGACCGAATATGAGGCCAATCTCAAGGGACGTGTTCCAGAAGCTTGGCATGACGCTTCCGTTCGACGGCGGCCGTTCCGACTTCTCAGGTCTAACCGGCCAGCCGCCCAAGTTGGCGCCGACCTATATCGACCAGATCGTCCACAAAGCGGTGATCGAGGTGTCCGAGGAATTGACCGAAGCCGCCGCCGCAACCGCCATCGGCGTCCGCGTCACCAGCGTGGCGCCGAAGCCGGTGGAGCCGCTGCCGTTCCGGGTCGACCGTCCGTTCCTCTACTACCTGGTCGACGACACGACCGGCGCGGTGCTGTTCCAGGGCCGCATCGTCGATCCGCGGTAGCGGCCTTGCCCTGCAACACGGGCGCGGGGCTACTCAATTTCTTGGTTCTCGATAGAGTAGAGTCTGATCGCTATGGGCTTTGCGTATGTACCTGCGATCGAACATTGCATCTTGTGGGGCACGATAAATGAAGCCGCGAAATCTACTGGTCATCATGTCGGACGAGCACAGCCGCCGTGTTCTCGGCTGCTACGGGCATCCGATGATCAAGACCCCCAACCTTGACCGGCTGGCTGCACGCGGTGTCAGGTTCACGGATGCCTATTGCAACTCTCCGATCTGCGTGCCCTCACGCGCGAGCTTTCACACCGGCCGCTATCCACACCAAAACCGATTCTGGGACAATGCGATGCCGTACGATGGCAGCGTTCCGTCTTGGGGCCATCGATTGACACAGGCCGGTCACCGCGCAACGTCGATCGGAAAGCTTCATTTTCGTTCGACCGAGGACGGCAACGGCTTCTCCGAAGAGATCATGCCGCTGCACGTGGTCGATGGAGAGGGTGATGCGCTCGGATTGATCCGCCGACCCCTGCCGGTACGCAAAGCAACACTGAAATTGGCGAACGACGCCGGCTGTGGAGATTCGGACTATCAGCGATACGACGACAAGATTGCAACGGCCGCCGAGCATTGGCTCCGAGAGCAACGCGAGGCCCGCAGCGACAAGCCGTGGGTGCTGTTCGTCTCCTTTGTGTGCCCGCATTTCCCGCTGATCGCGCGTAAAGAATGGTACAGCCTTTATCCGGAGGAAGACGTACCACGGCCGGCGCTATACGACCTGGCCGAACGGCCAGACCATCCCTATGTGGCGGCGCTTCGCGAATGCCAGATCTTCGACAAGGGATTCGATGAGCAGAGACTGCGCAGGGCCATCGCGGCCTATTTCGGCCTTGTAAGCTTTATTGACCACAACGTCGGCCGGCTACTTGGCGCGCTGGACCAGACAGGTCTCGTTGCTGAAACACGCATCATCTACACGAGCGACCATGGCGACAATCTTGGTACCCGTGGACTGTGGGGCAAGTCGACCATGTATGAGGAATCGGCCGGCGTGCCGATGATCATGGCTGGCCCCGAGGTACCCCAAGGCACCGTCTGTAGAGAGCCGGTTTCATTGATCGATTGCTTCCCAACCATCCTTGACTGCGTCGGGCAACAAAGGCACGCCGACGACGCGGGCCTGCCCGGGACTTCGTTGTTCGATATTGTGCACGGCACGGCGCCGCACCGCACAATGATGAGCGAATACCATGCCGCCGGCGCTGCAACCGGCGCCTTCATGATCCGCAATGGCCAATTCAAATTCGTCTATTACGTCGGCATGCGGCCGCAGCTTTTCGATCTCGGGGCCGATCCGCATGAAACCCGCGATCTCGCCCAGGACCCGGCTTATGGCGACGTGCTGGCGGACTGCGAAAGGGCGCTTCGACGTGTCGTCGATCCGGAAGCGGCTGACAGGCAGGCATTCTCGGACCAGGAAAAACGCCTCGCCGCTGCTGGCGGCCGCGAGGCTGTTCTGGCGCGTGGCGGCTTTGGGTTCTCGCCCGTCCCCGGCGTGAAAGCTCAATACGAAGGATCAGCAGGGCCCGAGCCTCACGGATAGCTTCCAAGCGGCGTTCAAGGTGCGAATGTCTGCTCAAGCGCGCCGATGCCGCAGCCCCTCATTCCATTTTTAATCCCGCTTGCTTGATAAGCCTTGACCACTTGGTCTCCTCACGATCGATACGCTCGGCGTACTCCTCGGGGCTGCCCGGCAATGGAACCGTTCCGTCGATGGCCATCTTTTTCAGAACGTCGTCCGATGTAAGGGCCTCACGCAATGCCGCATTGAGCCTTTCGACAATGGCGCGCGGCGTTCGCCTTGCGCTCACGAGTCCAAAGCCCTGCTCCGACTCGTACCCGGGGACTCCGGACTCAGCGATCGTTGGAACATTTGGAAAGACGCGCGAACGCATTGATGTGGTCACCGCCAATGCGCGCAGCCTGCCCTCGTTGACGTGGCTGATGATCGGCGGCAAGCCCGTCACGACCATCATCACATGGCCGCCGAGCAGGTCGTTGATGGCGGGCGCCACCCCCTTGTAAGGGATATGCGTTAGTTTGATCGCGGCCATGCTGGCGAACAGTTCTCCGCTCAAGTGAGTGCCGCTGCCGCCCCCGGCCGAGCCGAAAGTCAGTTTGCCAGGTTGCCGCTTCGCAAGTTCGATCAATTCTTGGACGGATTGCACTGGCACTGATGGATGCGTGATCAGAGCGAATGGCGTCGCGCCAATAAAGCCAATGGGGGCCAAATCCGTGCGCGGGTCATAACCGAGATTGGGAAACGCCGACGGCGCAACCGCCAGCGTTCCTGGAGTTCCGAGTCCTAGCGTGTAGCCATCGGGTGCGCTTTTCGCCACTTGGCGTATCGCAATCGTGCCGCCCGCACCGCCCCGATTTTCCACAACGATCTGCTGGCCAAGCGTCTTGCTCATCTTCTCGGCGACAGTACGCGCCACAATGTCGGTGCCGCCGCCAGCCGCGAACGGCACGGCGAGCAGGATCGGCCGGGTCGGATAGGTCTGGGCCCTTGCCATTCGCGGCAGAGCCGGCAGCGCGGCTGCACCCGCGGCCAAACGCAGAAAGTTTCGGCGGGCAGGTTTCATCAATTCCTCCCAACGTCCTCAATCGAGACGCACTCAGACGCTCATATGTGATTGTGATCGGATGAAGCAGGGGCGCGCCCGCCGATGGCACCCGTGCTGCCCGTTGCAAATATCAGGGGCTACGGCACGTCCCCTTGGCAGCTCCATCGAAAGGCTACATCAGCTTCGTGAGCAAGCGGAAGAGCCGCCAACGTCTTATTCGCCCCCATCCAGGGTCTGCTTCATGACGGCCATGCCCTGTTCGATCATGGCTTCGATCGGGCCCTTCATCTCGTGCGGCAGGAGGTCGGCAATCCATACGATCCGGCTGCCATTGCCGGGCCCCGCGAACACCTGAACCGACGCGTTGTAGTGCGTCAGGCCGGCGCCCTCGGCAGACCAGACCAGGCGCTTGGCCTCGTCATTCACGTCGACGATCGGTTCGCGAACCTCCATGCCATTGCCGAAGGTGACAACCCGTGCGCCGGGCTCGAGGCGCGTCGCAACGACGAAACCGGGCACCAGCCGCGTGTGCAGGGCGCCGATATCGCGGATCGCCGCCCACACGTCCTCGGGGCTGGCTCTCGTCTCGATCTCCTTGCGGATCGAAGCCATGGCGCGACGGCTATCCCGAATTTGTTCTTGGTCTTGCAGCGCTATCAGCGCAGCCGATCCCGGCGAACTTGAGGCTGGTCGATCGGCCACAAGGGCGTTTACGCCCGTCTTCGACGGGCTATGGGCGCGCGCAAGCGGAAATACCCGGGTCGCGCGCTGCGCGCCCCGGGTCAATTCATGCCAAAAATCGGCTAAGCCGCTACGCGGAACTCACTCGACTCCACGGACGCATCCTTTCCGAGGATCGCGTGCGCGTCGTCACAATGCGGACACCAGACTGACAGCTTGAACGACGCCAGCCGACGAAGCTCGTGCTCCGACGTCTCGATACAAGTACGAACTGGTTTGCCGCTCTTAGGACACCGGTAGATCAACATAACGCTACCCCACCACGCGTGTTGACTGAGGTGGAGCATAGCAGCCGCCGTCACTTGATCTTCATTCTTGCGCGCGGCGCGGCGACAACGTTGTGGATATGTGGATATCTTGCGATCGCTTTGCGGGAACCGGCTGCGCAGGCTCACGTTTTCGCGGCGCGTGCAACGCCAGAGCGTCGCTTTATTCGTTCGCGGCGCGGCGCTCCGGGCGTTCCGGACGGGCCGGGCGGCTGCCGCGCGCCGCGATGTCGGCGACCAGCGTCGACAGCGAGCCGACGGTTTCGAGCGTCAGCCCCCCGTCGCCGTCGCCGCGCGCCGCTTCCGGCATGACGGCGCGGGTGAAACCAAGCTTCGCCGCCTCCTTGAGCCGCGCCGCGGTCTGCGCCACCGGCCGCACCGCGCCGGAAAGCGAGACCTCGCCGAAGAACACCGCGTCGGCCGGCAGCGGCGCGTTGGCCAGCGAGGACACCAGCGCGGCGGCGGCGGCGAGGTCGGCGGCCGGTTCGTTGATGCGAAGCCCGCCGGCGACATTGAGATAGACGTCATGGCCGGAGAGCCGCACGCCGCAATGCGCTTCGAGCACGGCCAGCACCATCGACAGCCGGCTCTGGTCCCAGCCGACCACCGCGCGGCGCGGCGTTCCGAGCGACGTCGGTGCCACCAGCGCCTGCATCTCGACCAGGAGCGGGCGCGTGCCTTCGATCCCGGCGAACACGGCGGTGCCGGGCGAGCCGAGGTCGCGCTCGGAGAGGAACAGTTCGGACGGGTTCGCGACCTCCTGCAAGCCCGCGCCGGTCATTTCGAACACGCCGATCTCGTCGGTCGGGCCGAAGCGGTTCTTGACCGCGCGCAGGATGCGGAACTGGTGCGAGCCTTCGCCCTCGAACGAGAGCACCGCGTCGACCATGTGCTCGACCACGCGCGGGCCGGCGATCTGGCCGTCCTTGGTGACATGCCCGACCAGGATCACGGCGGCGCCGGAACGCTTGGCGAAGCGGATCAGCGCCTGCGCCGCGCCGCGCACCTGCGTGACGGTGCCGGGCGCGCTGTCGACCATGTCGGTCCACATGGTCTGGATCGAGTCGATGATGACGAGGCGAGGGGTGGCGCCCTCCGACAAGGTTGCGATGATGTCTTCAACCGAGGTCTCGGCGGCGAGCTCGACCGGGGCGCCGGCGAGACCGAGCCGTTCGGCGCGCAGCCGCACCTGCGCGACCGCCTCTTCACCCGAGATATAGACCGCGCGCTGCTTCGCCTGCGCCAGCGTCGCCGCCACTTGAATGAGCAGCGTCGACTTGCCGATACCGGGGTCGCCGCCGAGCAGCAGCACCGAGCCGCGCACGAAGCCGCCGCCGGTGACGCGATCGAATTCGGCGATGCCGCAGCCGAGGCGGGGCGCGTCCTGCGCCTCGCCGGAGAGCGGCTCGAGCGCGAAGCGGCGGCCCTTGCGCGGCGCACGGCCGGGAACGGCTTGGCGCTCGGCGCCTTCCTCGGTGATCGTATTCCATTCGCCGCAGGCGTCGCACTTGCCCTGCCAGCGGCCGAAATGGGCGCCGCAGTTCTGGCAGACGAAGCTGTCGGTGCGACGGGCCACGGCGCGTTGTCCTCAATCCGGCTGGATTCGGATGCCACTTTATCATGTCCGGTTGTCATGTCCGGCATGCTGGTGCGTTGGGTTGACCGGCAGGGCAGGCGGGCCCACCGTTTACGGGAGGTAAGCTCATAGGAGCTTTCGCAATGAGCCTTCGTCAGCCCTGGTTCCTGGTGATGGTGCCCAAGGCGGCTGCCAGGCGAAACGACTTTTGGGTCGGGTACGACGGCAAGCCGCCCTGTGGGGACGTGGTGACACGCCTGGTCGCGCCGGAGAGCCGGACGCTACTGGCGGCATTCGTTGTCGCCTGGTTCGCCGCCACGCTCTTGATCTGGATATGGGGCTTTGGCTCGGGCGCGTTTTCGCCGGCATTTTCGGTGCTGGCGACCGTGCTGACGGCAGGCGTCACGGTCGCGAGCTATGTGCGCCTGATTTGCGTCCTGATGGCTCCGCCGACAGCGAAGCGCGACGAGGGCGTGTACTCATAAATTCGCCACGTCCGCGTCACCCTGAAAGCAGACATGTGAGCGGACATCGCGGGAGGTCCGCTTTGGGCCACTTCCGGGCTCATGCACCGCAACATATCGTCGGCGGTGCGTATGCCGCGTTTTGATTCCGGCCCCTGGCTAGCCTTGAGGGCATGTTTATTAACCGTTGGCCGTAGAATAGAAACTATCACCCGTTTCCAGCGTTTGATTCACCGTGGAATTCGCCCTGCCAAAGGCGGGGCATTTCAACCGGAGCATGGCATGACTTCCCGATTCACGACGGCGCAATCCACCGAGGCGATCCGGCGTTGGTGCCCTCCCGCCATCGCGCTCGCGACCTTGGCCGCGCTGTCGGCCATGCCCACGTCGCCCGCCGATGCTCAAGCCCGCAAGGCGGCGCCGCGTCCGGCGCAGGCCACCGAGGCGACGGCCCCGCGCCAGGCAGGCGAGGCGATCATGGCGATCGTGTCGATCAAGAGTCAGAAGGTGACCATCTACGACGCCGACGGCTGGATCCTCAGCGCACCGGTGTCGACCGGGACCAAAGGACGCGAAACGCCAGCCGGCGTATTCGCCGTGGTGGAGAAGAACAAGGACCACCGCTCGAATATGTATGATGACGCCTGGATGCCGAACATGCTGCGCATCACCTGGAACGGTATCGCGCTGCACGGCGGCCCGCTGCCCGGATATCCCGCGTCGCACGGCTGTGTGCGCATGCCCTTTGGTTTCGCCGAAAAGCTGTTCGACCGGATACGCATGAACACGCGCATCATCATCTCGCCGAACGACGCGGAGCCGGTGGCGTTTTCCCATCCGGCTCTGTTCGTGCCGAATGCGGAGGCCCTCGCGGCTGCGCGGGCGCGCGCCGAAAAGCTCGCCCGCGAGGCGGACGAAGCTGCCAAGATGTCCAAACAGGCGAAGAAGAAGGCCGGAGCGAAGGGCGAGACGGAGTTGCTGCGCAAGCTGGAACAGGCGACCACCCGGGCCCAGGCCGAGCTCAAGGCCGCCGAGAAACGCCTCGCCACTGCCAAGACAGACCAGGCCAAGGCCCGGGCCGAGGACCAGCAGCAGAAGGCAACCGCAAGGGCCGCGGAGCTGCGCGCGCAGCTCGAGGCTGCCAAAGCAGCGCGCGACGCCAAGCTCGCGCTCGTCCCGGTCTCGGTGTTCATCAGCCGCGCGACGCAGAAGCTTTACGTTCGGCGCAACACGCAAGAGCGGCTGCCGGACGCGGGCGAGTTGTTCGATACGATCGAGGTTCCGGTCACCATCCGCAATCCCGGCCAGCCGATCGGCACGCATGTGATCACGGCGGTGGCGAGCGCCGACGGCGGCCTGCGCTGGACCGCGGTCACCGTCGATGGAGCGAACGACGCCAAGGACGCGCTCGACCGCATCACCATCCCGCAGGAGGTGATCGATCGCTTCGGGCCGACGGCATTGCCGCGATCTTCGATCATCATCTCGGATGAGCCGCTGCACCGCGAGACCAACTATCGCACGGAGTTCGTCATTGCACTGAACAACCAGCCGCAGGGCGGCCTCATCACGCGCCCGCGCACGCCGCCCGAAACCCAGGTTGCCGGCGGCGGCAGCGGCGGCTTCTTCGGCTTCTTTGGCCAGCGCGACCCGCAATCCGACAATAAGCGCCGGTCCGGCGGCCAGCCTCAGAGCAGCCCGTTCTTTTTTCAGCGGTAACCGGGCTGAGTACAGCGCGGGTGACTCCGACCCAAAAAATATCGGTCAGGGCTGCAGGTCGTCGCCGTGGCGGGAAAAGGACGAGTCGCACACAATTGGCATCTTAACTGGAAACTTCTAGCAAACGCCGCGCGATTGACCCCTTATCGGCCCGCCGATACTGTCGCGGTAGTGGAAAGTGGTTTGAAGTTGCTTTCCAAGAAAAATCGGGGGGCGCTCATGCGAATCCGAATGTGGATCGGCATCATCTCGTTTCTTGCGGTTCAAATTGTCTACGCCGCCGACGCGCCGATCACGAGCAACCCGATTCCCGAACCCATTGTGAAGCGCGGAATTGCCGTCGAGGTCAAGGATGTGGCGCGGCTGCCCGATACGCGCGGGTTGCGGCCTGCCAATCAGGATTCTGCGCCAACCGCGTGGGCGCGTGTGAGCTTCGTGCGCGATCTGCCCGACGGCCGCCGCTTCGCGAACGACTCGCGCGGGTTTCTGTATTGGATCGACTCGAACAATCAGCCGCAAGTCTATGCCGACCTCACCAAGGTCTTTCCGCTGACAGTCCATCTTCGCCTCCAAAACGGCTTCATCGGCTTCGTCTTCCACCCTGAATTCGCGAAGAACGGCCTGTTCTACACGGTGCATGTCGAATACGGATGGGGAAATCCGAAAATACCCGACTTCATTCCGATCGGGTACGGCTTGAAGGACGTGACCTATCACAACGTCATCACGGAGTGGCACGCGACGAACCCGGCGGCCAACACGTTCGCGGGCACGCGGCGTGAGCTCCTGCGCGTGGCCAACGTCATTGAGAACGTGACCCATCCCATGGGCGCGGTGGAATTCAACCCGACCGCGAAACCCGGCGACCCTGATTACGGCCTGCTTTACACCAGCGGCAGTGATCTTGGGTTCAGCAACGGCGGCGGGCCGAACGCGAGCAATCCCGCGCAGACGCAACGGCTCGATTTAATCGTTACCGCCATTCTGCGTATCGATCCGCGAAGCCCGTCGGTGACGGGCGGGCGGAAGGGGCTGGGCGATTACACCATTCCGATGGCGAACAAGTTTGCCGCGGAAGGCGGCCCGCATGTGCTGGGCGAAATCTACGCCTACGGGTTCCGCAACGCCCATCGGCTTTCGTGGGACACCGACGGAACCATGTTCGCCAACGACATCGGGATGAACCACATCGAAGAGATCAACATCGTCCGCAATGGCGAGAACTACGGCTGGATGAAGCGCGAAGGTTACTTCGCGCACGGCAGGCCTCGTGGCGGCGAGCTGAATGAGTTGTATCCGCTTCCGCCGGAGATTTTGGACGGGCGCGTGAAGGACGGTTTTACATACCCCGTGGTGGTCTACGATCACGACGAAGGGCGGGCGGTGACCGGCGGCTTTCCCTATCACGGGCGCATTGCGGCGCTGAAGGGCAAGTTCGTTTTCGGCGACATCTTCAACGGACGCGTGTTTGTCGCCGACCTCGCCGCGATGAGAAAGGCCGACGACGGCATTCCGCAGACGGTCGCGCCGGTCGAAGAGGTTCAACTCTACGTCCGAGACGCCAGCGGCAAGCGCGTCGATGTGTCGTTTCGCGACCTAATCGACCGGGCCATGGGCAAGCCCGCGCCGCGCGCCGATCTGCATATCAGCATCAGCCGCGATGGCGAGTTGTTCCTCACCTCACGGCAGGACGGCATGATCCGCATGCTCGTTCCTGACAGCGGTGGCGGACACTGAATTTGCGCCGGTTGGCGCGGCCTGTTCGCGCCAACAGCATCCCGGTTCTTTGTGATCGCGCCGCGGCGTATCACGAACTTCGGAAACGGGGCACTAGTCCCGGTAGTTGCGGTGATAGCGCCTGCCGAGGCTGGTCAGCACTTCATAGCTGATGGTGCCGCAGGCGGTGCCGAGCTCGTCGACGCCGATCTCGCCGCCGATCAGGGTCGCGAATTCGCCGCGCCGCGCGGCGCCAGCCGGCACGTCGGTCACATCGACCGCGATCAGGTCCATCGAGATGCGTCCGATCAGCGGGCAGAGCTTGCCGGCGACGATCACGTTCGCCGGCGCTTTGGCTTTCGTGGCGGCGGCCGCGCGGAAGTAGCCGTCGCCATAGCCGATCGCGACGATGGCGAGCCGCGTCGGGCGCGCCGCAGTCCAGCTCGCGCCGTAGCCCACGCTGTCGCCTTTCTTGATCGCACGCACCTGCGTGATGCGGCCCTTGAGCTCGGCCACCGCGCGCATGGCATTCTTCTGTCCCGGGATCGGGTTGCCGCCGAACAGCGCGATGCCGGGCCGCACCAGATCGCAATGCGCGGTGCCGCCGAGGAAGATGCCGGCGGAATTGGCGAGCGAGGAGGGCACGCCGCGGAACAGGATCCGGATCTCGCGGAACAGCCGGATCTGCCGGTCGTTCATCGGATGCTCGGGCGTCTCGGCGCAGGCGAAGTGGCTCATCAACAGCTTGAAGCCGTGGCCCTCGGTCTGCACGCGCGGCGCGATGGCGGCCGCTTCCTCCGGGGTGAGGCCGAGCCGGTTCATGCCGGTATCGACATGCAGCGCGGCGCCGCCGCGCCAGTTGTTGGAGGCAACGAAGGTGTCCCACTCGGCGAGCTCGGTCGGGCTGTTGATCACCGGCCGCAGGTTGGCGTCGGCGAACGCTGCCGCGGTGCCCGGCATCAGCCCGTTGAGCAGGTAGATGACCGCTTCGGGCGCGGCCGCGCGCACGCGGCGGCCTTCCGCGATGTCGGCCACGAAGAACGTCCGGCAGCCGATCTTCTTGAGCGCCGGCACCACCCGCTCGATGCCGCAGCCATAGGCGTCGGCCTTGACCACCGCGGCGCATTCGACCGGAACGGTCATGCCGTAGAGCCGCTTCCAGTTGGCGGCGATGGCGGCGAGGTCGATGGTGAGCACGCCGCCGGCCTCGGCTTCGCCGGAGGCGATCATCGCAGGCTGCAGCGTGGTCTCTGAAAGGGACATGGGCGAAGTTACGCTCGCTACTGTGACCGAGTTATGGACGGCTTGACGCTCGTCCACCGCGGGGAACGCCTAATCGGTTTAGCACGAACGGGGTATTTGCGAAGCAGGACAAATGTTTCAGCCCTGGCCCCGAAGCGTCACACGAAGGCCGTGATCGCGGATTTCCTGGCAACGCATGCCTGGTGCCGGCGCTAATAGTCCGCCGGCCGCTCCGGGATCAGCGCGTCGATGGCGAGGTCGTCGAAGCGCGTGACCGCGGCTTCGAAGTGCACGTTCACGGTGCCGGTCGGGCCGTGGCGCTGCTTGCCGATGATGATTTCGGCCTTCGCGTGCACCGCCGCCATGTCGGTCTGCCACTTGAGGTGCTCTTCGCTGCCCGGGCGCGGCTCCTTGTTCGAGAGGTAGTATTCCTCGCGGAACACGAACATCACCACGTCGGCGTCCTGCTCGATCGAGCCGGATTCACGCAGGTCGGAGAGCTGCGGGCGCTTGTCGTCGCGGTTCTCGACCTGCCGCGACAATTGCGACAGCGCCATGATCGGGACGTTGAGCTCCTTTGCCAATGCTTTCAGGTTGGTCGTGATCTCGGTGACCTCCTGGACGCGGTTCTCCTGGGAGCGGCGCGAGGACCCTTGCAGCAGCTGGATATAGTCGATGACCAGGAGGTCCATGCCCTTCTGGCGTTTCAGGCGGCGGGCACGCGCGGCAAGCTGCGCCACCGTGAGGCCGCCGGTCTCGTCGATGAACAGCGGCAGATGCTGCAGCTCGACCGCGACATCCTTGATCTTCTCGAAATCGCGCTCGTTGATGCCGCCGCGCCGGATCGTGCTCGACGGAATGCCGCTCTGCTCGGCGATGATACGGGTGGCGAGCTGCTCGGCCGACATTTCGAGCGAGAAGAACGCCACGATGCCGCCGTTGACCGTGGTGATATGGCCGTCCGCCTGCACCTCGCCGCGCCAGGCGCGCGCGACGTTGTAGGCGATGTTGGTGGCGAGCGCGGTCTTGCCCATGCCGGGACGGCCGGCGACGATGATCAGGTCGGACGATTGCAGGCCGCCCATCTTGCTGTCGAGGTCGCGCAGGCCGGACGCCAGCCCGGAGAGCTTGCCGTCGCGCTGGTAGGCCTTCGCGGCCATGTCGACCGCGGTGGTGAGCGCGGTCTCGAACTTCAGGAAGCCGCCGCCATAGCGGCCGATCTCGGCGAGATCGTAAAGCCGCCGCTCGGCGTCCTCGATCTGCTCGCGCGGCGCAAAATCGACCGGCGCCTCGAACGCGCTGTTGACCATGTCCTCGCCGATTTCGATCAGCTTGCGGCGGGTCGCGAGGTCGTAAACCGCGCGCCCGTAGTCGGAGGCGTTGATGATGGTGGTCGCTTCGGCGGCGAGGCGCGCGAGGTACTGGGCGACCGTCATGCCGGCAATGTCGACCTCGGCCGGCAGGAAGGTCTTCAGCGTCACCGGCGAGGCGAGCTTGCCGGTGCGGATCAGGCTGCGGGCGATGTCGTAGAGCTGCTGGTGGACGGGCTCGAAGAAATGCTCAGGCTCAAGAAAATCGGAGACGCGATAGAGCGCCTCGTTATTGACGAGGATCGCGCCCAGCAGCGACTGCTCCGCTTCGATATTGTGCGGAGCGATACGATAAGGCGCAGCAGGTTCCTCCACCCGCTTGCGCATGGTTGATTCGAGAGCCATGGATTCCCAGTGACTTAGTTCTTGGACGACTTAATGGCACGGCACTTCACCAGCTACGCTTACGGGGTTGCACGCCGCTTCCGAACCGCCATTAAGCGCGCGGTGCCGCGGCAAAGGAAGCGGGGCTTTCGACTGTCCCCATTGTCCACTCTGGGCGCAGCGCGCGCACATGACGCTTGACCTTGGGCGCCGGTAGTCGAATGGGACGAGGGGAATCACCGCTGAATCACTCGCCGGCCAGCCGCAGCGGCGGCCGCTGGCGGCCTTCAACCGCCCGCAGCCGCTCGGTTTCCCGCATGATGTAGTCGCGGGTCATCGGAACGACGCCCTGCCGCCTGGTGAGCTGGACCTGGAACACCATCATGGCCTGCTCGCGGAACGCCATTTCCGCCGCGGCCAGATAGAACTCCCACATCCGCGCAAAGCGCACGTCATAGAGGCGCTCGACATTGTCGCGGTGCGCCAGGAAGCGCTGCCGCCAGGCCCGCAGGGTCTCGGCGTAGTGCAGCCGCAGCACCTCGATGTCGGTGACCAGCAGGCCGGCCTTCTCGATCGCCGGCAAAACCTCCGATAGGGCAGGGATATAGCCGCCGGGGAAGATGTATTTTGCGATCCAGGGATTGGTGACGTTCGGGCCCTCGGAACGGCCGATCGAATGCAGCACCATCACGCCGTCGTCGTCGAGCAGCGCGGCGCATTTGCGGAAGAACCCGTCGTAGAAGCCGACGCCGACATGCTCGAACATGCCGACCGACACGATGCGGTCGAAGCGCTCCGGCACGTCGCGATAGTCCTGCAGGCGGAACTCGATGTCCTGCGTCTGCGGTCGCTCGGATGCGCGCCCGCGAGCATAGCCGTGCTGCTGCGCCGAGAGCGTGATCGCGGTGACCTGCGCTTTGCACATCTCGGCGAGGTAGATCGCCAGCCCACCCCAGCCGCAGCCGATGTCGAGCACGCGATCTCCGCGCTCGATCAGCAGCTTGGCCGCCAGATGGCGCTTCTTGGCGATCTGCGCGTCGTCGAGCGTCTGGTCGGGGGTCTCGAAATAGGCGCAGCTATATTGGCGGTCGGCATCAAGGAACAACGCATAAAGCTGGCCGTCGAGATCGTAGTGATGGGCGACGTTGCGGCGCGAGCGCTTCGGCGGGTTGAATTGCCGCAGCCGGCGGTAGAGGTAGCGGATCAACCACTGCGGGCGCGCCCAAAGCGGAGGTTTGCCGTCGCGGCGCTGCGCGAACACGACGGACAGCACGTCGGCGATGGTTCCCTGTTCGACGACGAGCGTGCCGTCCACGTAGGCCTCGCCGAATTTCAGCTCGGGATCGAACAGAACGCCGCATTGGGCGGCGTAGGTGGTGAAACGGATGGCGACCGGTGGCCCGCTGCCGTCGCCAAAGGTGAAAACTGTTCCGCCCGCGGTGGTGACCCGCAGATTTCCTGCATGAATAAAATGTCTCAACGCCAGCCGAAGAAGCCGTTCCATCGGCATCTCCTGCGTGTGTCAATTCACGCGTGGCGGAGCAATTGAACCGCCATGCCTGCGACACATTTGGAGTCCACCCGCAACAGCAACGGGAAAGACACGGCCCCGTCCCTGGGGCTGGCAACCCGCCGGGACCCGAATATTAGAACGAAGTCCGCAAACGACAGCAAATGCGGGGGTCCTTCAGTTGCCTGGGTAGCAAATGCGCGGCAAGCTAAAGGTTCCAGCGGGGCGGCAGGTTCTCTAGTAAACGTCGGGGTTTCGCGGTGAAATTCAAACCAGTTTCGTCCGATAGCGTACAGGGCGCCGTCCGGCGATCGGCACCCTGGGTTGCGGGAGTGCTTGCTGTCCTGGTGGCGAGCTCAGCGTTGCCGCAGGGCAATATCGACGCCGGCAAGTCGCCGGCGCAGATGTTCGCCGACACCTGCTCCAATTGCCACCGCCGTCCCTCTGAGCTGAAGCGCGGCGCGAGCGCGAGCTTCCTGCGCCAGCACTACACGCCGGGGGCCCAGGAGGCCGCCGCCATGGCGAGCTATCTGGCGAGCATCCCCGTTGATCCGCGCGCCGGGAAGGACAAGGCCAAGGCGGCCCAGCAGCAGGCGCAAGATCGCCCGCCGGAACGTGGGCAAGAACGTCCGCAAGAACGTCCGAAGGCGCAGCCGGCGACTCCCAAGGGCAAGCGGCCCGAGCTCGCCAAGTCGGAGCCGGCGGAGACGCCGCCGGAAACCCGGGTGGAGGCGGTCGTTCCCAAGCTCGAGCCGTTCGAGGAGTAGGGGTTCCCCCTACTTGGTCTCCTCGGCGGGCTTTTCGGCCTCGTCGGTGGCACTAAGCGCCTCGGCCGCTTCCGGTTCGAAGAAGCTCTCGGCGGTCGCGAGCGCCTCGGCCTGCGCCTCCTGCTCCTCGGTGCGGGCGACGGTGATGTCCTCGCCGCGCGCCAGGCGGGTGGCCTCGTCGGCATTGCGCGCGACCGCGACCGACACCGTGACCTCGACCTCCGGATGCAGCGCGATCGGCACCTTGTGCATGCCGATGGTCTTGATCGGCGTGTTGAGCGCGACCTGATTGCGGTCGATCTTGAAGCCCTTCTCGATCACCAGTGTGGCGATGTCGCGCGGCGTGACGGAGCCGTAGAGCTGCCCGCCTTCCGCCGCCTGGCGCAGCACCGTGAAGCTCTGGCCGTCGAGCGTCTTGCCGACCTTCTCGGCCTCGCCGCGCTGCTCGATATTGCGCGCCTCGAGCTCCACTTTCATGGTTTCGAAGCGGGAGCGGTTTTCCTTGGTGGCGCGCAGCGCCTTGCCCTTCGGCAGCAGAAAGTTGCGGGCAAATCCGTCCTTGACGCGGACGACATCGCCCATCTGGCCGAGCCGGCCGACACGTTCAAGCAGAATGACTTCCATGGTTCTTCTCCTTCAAGTCTGAAGCGTGAGTGATCAGGTTCGAGTTGTGGGGGGACCCGCCGCCGGCGTGGCGAAACGGGCGCGGACGTTGAAGAGGTTCTCAGCCAGTCCGAGCAGGGACACCGCGAGGAGCGGCCAGACGACGCCGAGTATGACGACGGCGACATATGCGGCGCCAAGTATGAAGCCGCGGCCGCCAACGCCGCGCGTGATGGCGTGCAGCACGGCGAAGCCCATGAGCGCATAGGCCATGAAGAGGCTTGCCGCCAGCACGCCCGCCAGCAAGCCCACGATATCGGGCAGGAACGAGCCGGCGATCGCCGCCGCCAAGAGCCCCGGCGTGAAGGACGGCAGTGTCAAAGCTGGCAGGTCGGGCCACGGACGGCTCAATCGTCCTGACACGTTCACGATGCGGGCCGCGAGCCAGAGATTGAGCACATAAATGATCGTGAACATGACCGCTGTGGCGGCCGCAAATGCCGCCACCATCGCGTCGATCATGCTCCTGACATCCGGCCGAGCGAGAACATCCGGCGTCGACCTGGTTCCCGCCTTGAGGAAAGCCTCGATCGTGGTGCGTACCCGTGACTGGAAAGTTGCCACGTCCGGTCCGAGCATCAGCACCGTCACTGCAACGATCAGGGCGCTAACGATGGCGGCCCAGAATACGAGGCGTCCGACCGGATACCATTCCACGGTACCGGATCCATTGGTGTTGACCGGTCGAGCAAGCAGCGAAAGGTAGCCCAGCCACCAGGAGGGCAATCCGATCGCAAGCAGGTATGTGAGAAAGAAATGGGCGCGCAAGCCTAGTCCAAGCGCCGTTGCCGCTAAGAAGGCGGCGACAAGCGCCGTCCAATGGCTCCAGCCGACGGCAGCAATGAGAATGGGCAGCGGCGCGAGTTGGAAAAGGATCCAGGCAATCGCGGACCCCGATGCAAGCGACGCGTGGAGCAGCGCGGATGCTGCGCCTGCGCCTACCGCCACAAGAAGAATCTGCATCATCGCAAGCTGTCCCGCTGCAAGAGCGGTTAGAGGCGGCGTCATGCCGCCCCAACCATCGGCCGCCCGCAATCTCTGCGGTGGCCTCGCTTTATTCGATCCTTACCGGATCACGTAAGGCAACAGTCCGAGGAAGCGCGCGCGCTTGATCGCCTGCGCCAGCTCACGCTGCTTCTTGGCGGAAACGGCGGTGATCCGGCTCGGCACGATCTTGCCGCGCTCCGAAACGTAGCGCTGCAGCAGCCGCACGTCCTTGTAGTCGATCTTCGGCGCGTTGGCGCCGGTGAACGGACAGGTCTTGCGGCGGCGGAAGAACGGGCGGCGGGTCTGGGTCGGTGCGAAGCTCATGGTTATGCCTCCGTCGCCTGGCCATCGGGCGCGTCGTCGCGCGGCGGACGCGGGCCACGGTCGCCCCGGTCACCACGATCGCCCCGGTCACCACGATCGCCCCGGTCACCGCGGTCGCGGAAGCCACCACGGTCGCCGAAGCCGCCACGGTCGCGGAAGCCGCCACCGCCGCGCTCGTCACGCTCGCGATCTCGGTCGACCTTGCGCATCATCGCCGACGGGCCCTCTTCGAGCTCTTCGACGCGCACGGTGATGTAGCGCAGGACTTCTTCGTTCAGGCGCTCCTGCCGCTCGATCTCATTGATCGCGGCCGGCGGCGCATCGAGGTTCAGCAGCGTGAAATGCGCCTTGCGGTTCTTGCGCAGGCGATAGGAGAGCGTTTTCACGCCCCACTGCTCGACCTTGGTGACCTTGCCACCCAGCTGTTCGATGATGCCCTTGAATTGCGCGGTCAGTTCTTCGACCTGCTGCGCGCTGGCGTCCTGGCGCGCCAGAAAGACGTGCTCATAAAGCGGCATGAAATGCCTTTCCCTTTCGTTCGAGCCGATCCTGGCGCTAAGCCCTCCGAGCCCTTTCGGGAAAGGCTCGAATGCTGCGAAGGCGGGAACACCGGACGCCGGGCCACTTGGCCCTGCCGCGCGGAGGTCGTTAAGGACCGTCGCATGGCCGTCCGTTCAGCTCCCGGCCGGGATCGAGCGGAGGCCGGTGTTATAGGGGCTCCGGGCGAAAACGCAAGCGTTTGAGGCCGGTTCGCGGGGGCGGCTCAATCGGCGGTTTCGCCCACTTTCGCGGGGGTTATTGGCTTACTCTAGCCGGCGCGCGAGGCCGAGCTTTGCTCAATGCGCTGGAGGATTTCGGCAAGCTGCACCGCCAGATCGACGCCTTCGCGGATTTGCTTGGCGCTCTGGGCGTCGGCCTTGCCGTTGCGCAGGCGGTTGAGCTGGCCAAGCAACAGTTCGAGGTTTCCGGCGACGAGCCGATGCCTGAATTCGGGGTCCACGCGCGAGCGCGCGAGGTCGTCGTCAGTCACCAGCGCGATCGCGCGCATCTCCCATTCCCGGGTTGGCTATCGGCAAGACCCTAGCGGAACGCTGTTGCCCGCGGGTTAGGGCATCAGGTTTGTTACGAGAGACGGTTGCCGCTTGGTTACCGCGGCGGGAACCTCGCTTGACAGCGGCACTTGGGCCGGTGTCTTAGGGCCGCAAATGCGCGGGAAGGGCCATCAGAATGTCGTCGGCATACGTGTTTCCAGGGCAGGGCAGCCAGGCTGTCGGCATGGGCAAGGCGCTCGCGGAAACCTTCCCGGCCGCGCGGGCGGTATTCGACGAAGTCGACGAGGCGCTCGGCGACAAGCTCTCGGCGGTGATGTGGGAGGGGCCGGCGGAGGCCATCACGCTCACCGAGAATGCGCAGCCGGCGCTGGTGGCGGTGTCGCTCGCCGCGATGCGCGTGCTCGAAACCGAAGCCGGCGTCGACCTCAAGCGTGACGCAGCATTTGTCGCCGGTCATTCGGTCGGCGAATACGCGGCGCTGGCCGCGGCCGGTTCGCTGACGACGGCGGACGCGGTGCGGCTGGTGCGCATCCGCGGCCGCGCCATGCAGCGTGCGGTTCCCGTCGGCATGGGCGCCATGGCTGCGCTGCTCGGCGTCGATTTCGAGCAGGCGGCGGCGATCGCCGCCGAGGCCGCGCAGGGCGAGCTGGTGCAGGCCGCCAACGACAATGGCGGCGGGCAGGTCGTCGTGTCCGGCCACAAAACGGCGGTCGAGCGCGCGGTCGAGGTGGCCAAGGCCAAGGGCGTGCGGCGCGCGATGCTGTTGCCGGTGTCGGCGCCGTTCCATTCCGCGCTGATGCAGCCGGCCGCCGAGGTGATGGCGGATGCGCTCGCCAAGGTCACGATCAAGCCGCCGGTGGTTCCGCTCATCGCTAACGTCACGGCCGGGCCCGTCACCGATCCGGCGCAGATCGTGCGCGGCCTGATCGAGCAGGTCACCGGCACCGTGCGCTGGCGCGAGTTGGTCGCCTTCATGGCCGCGGCCGGCGTTAATTCTTTCTATGAAGTCGGATCGGGCAAGGTGTTGTCCGGTCTCGTCAAGCGGATCGCCGACGGTGCGAGCGGCGTGTCGATCGGCACGCCTGACGACGTCGCCGCCTACAAGGCCGCCAAGGCCGTGCGCGGCTGATCGTTCAAGTCTTTTTGGGGAGAGCGTTCATGTTCGATCTGTCCGGCAAGACCGCTCTCGTCACGGGCGCCACCGGTGGCATCGGCGGCGCGATTGCGCGTGCGCTGCATCAGCAGGGCGCGACGGTCGCGCTCTCCGGCACGCGGGCGGATGCGCTCGACGCGCTCGCGGGCGCCCTGAAGGAGCGCGTCCATGTGCTGCCCTGCAACCTCGCCGACCGGGCGGCGGTCGACGCGCTGGTGCCCAAGGCGGAAGAGGCCATGGGCAAGCTCGATATCCTCGTCGCCAATGCCGGCATCACGCGCGACAATCTGTTGGTCCAGTTGAGCGATGAGGCCTGGGACGAGGTGATCGCGGTCAACCTGACGGCGACCTTCCGGCTGGCGCGCGCCGCGATCAAAGGCATGATGCGCCGCCGCACCGGCCGCATCATCGGCATCACGTCGGTGGTGGGCGTCACCGGCAATGCCGGGCAGGGCAACTACACCGCCGCCAAGGCCGGCATGATCGGGATGATCAAGTCGATCGCGCAGGAATATGCCAAGCGCGGCGTCACCGCCAATTGCATCGCGCCCGGCTTCATCGCCACCGCGATGACCGACAAGCTCAATGAGAAGCAGCGCGAGGCGATTCTCGCTCGGGTGCCGGCCGGCCGGCTCGGCGAGGGCGCCGAGGTGGCAGCCGCGGCGGTCTATCTTGCGTCGGACGAGGCCGCCTATGTGACCGGGCAGACGCTGCATGTAAACGGCGGAATGGCAATGATTTGAAGGCTGTTAGCGGGGTCATTGGCCATGCTGGTCAAGCCCTGGGAAGTATGGTAACCGGACCCCCAGTTGGCTGGGGCGCGCTGACGGGGCCAAGCAAGGTATTTGCACGGTCCGCTCGCAACCGTAATGTGGTCTTCCACTGTCGCCCCGGTTGGTGTTCGCAATAGCGGGGTGGCATCGTTCAATGTGGCGTCCAGCAAGTGGCGTGACCGAACGAGCCAAGCGAAATGGACAAGAGGTTAAGCGATGAGTGACATTGGCGAGCGGGTAAAAAAGATCGTCGTGGAGCACCTCGGCGTGGAAGCCGAAAAGGTGACCGAGGGCGCCAGCTTTATCGACGATCTCGGTGCCGACAGTCTCGACACCGTCGAGCTCGTCATGGCCTTCGAAGAAGAGTTCGGCTGCGAGATACCGGACGATGCCGCTGAAACCATCCTGACGGTGGGCGATGCGGTGAAGTTCCTCGAAAAGAACGCAAAAAGCTGATCCTTCCGCTTTCGCTGCGCAGCATCGAAAACTGATCTCCGACGTTATGGTCTTGATGGTCTTGGCGCTTGATGGCGTCAGGGCGCTATAATTGCGCTAAGATCACGGATGGCTTTGAGGGACCGCTGATGAGGCGTGTGGTCGTCACAGGGCTCGGAATGGTGACGCCGCTGGCATGCGGCGTCGAAGCCACGTGGCAGCGTCTGATCGACGGCAAGAGCGGCGCGCGCCGGATCGAGACATTCGATGTCTCCGATCTCGCGACCAAGATCGCCTGCCAGGTGCCGCGCGGCGACGGTTCCGACGGCAGCTTCAATGCCGACCAATGGATGGAGCCGAAGGAGCAGCGCAAGGTCGACGACTTCATCATCTTCGCCATGAGCGCGGCGACCCAGGCGCTTAAGGATGCCGGCTGGAACCCCGAGAGCCGGGACGATCAGATCGCGACCGGTGTGCTGATCGGCTCCGGGATCGGCGGCCTGACCGGCATCGCCGAAACGTCGCTCGTCTTGAAGGAGCGCGGGCCGCGGCGCGTCTCGCCGTTCTTTATTCCGGGGCGCCTGATCAATCTGGCGTCCGGCTATGTCTCGATCGAGCATGGGCTGCGCGGCCCGAACCACGCGGTGGTGACCGCGTGCTCGAGCGGCGCCCACGCGATCGGCGATGCTTCGCGCATGGTCGCGCTCGGTGACGCCGACGTGATGGTGGCGGGCGGCACGGAATCGCCGATCTCGCGGATCGGCGTCGCCGGCTTCATTGCGTGCCGGGCGTTGTCCACCGGCTTCAATGACACGCCGGAGAAGGCGTCGCGGCCCTACGACCGCGACCGCGACGGCTTCGTGATGGGCGAGGGCGCCGGCATGGTGGTTCTGGAATCGCTCGAACATGCAAAGCAGCGCGGCGCGCGGATCTATGCCGAGGTCATCGGCTACGGGTTGTCGGGCGATGCGCATCACATCACCGCCCCGGCGGAAGACGGCGACGGTGCGTTCCGCTGCATGAAGATGGCGCTCGCCCGCGCCGGCATTTCGCCTGCGGAGGTCGATTACATCAACGCGCACGGCACCTCGACGCCGCTCGGCGACGAAATCGAGCTTGGTGCGGTGCAGCGCCTGGTCGGCAATGATGCGGCGCACATCAGCATGTCGTCGACCAAGTCCTCGATCGGACATCTGCTGGGCGCGGCGGGCGCGGTGGAGGCGATCTTCTCGATCCTCGCCATGCGCGACGGCATCGCACCGCCCACCATCAATCTGGACAACCCTTCGGTAGAGACCGCGATCGATCTGGTGCCGCACCGATCGAAAAAGCGGAAAATCGACCTCGTGCTCTCGAATTCGTTTGGTTTTGGCGGCACCAATGCGTCGCTGGTCTTCCGTCGCCTCAACGGCTGAACGCTAAATCACTAGCGATCCCGCTTTCGCCATATTCACTTCTACCTTGTCTGTGGGGGACGATCGCCGCGCAGAAATTTTGGTGGTGCGTAAGCCAAAAGACTGCGAGCATCGGCGACGGTTGAGCTTGCCGGACTGGGCGGCGGGCTGCGGTGGGTGGCGTTCGGGGTGTTTAGCGTCGAGGGCGTTGGGGACTGATCGTGAATTCGCGAACGACGCCTCCAGGTGGTGATGGCAGCGGGCCGATGCGGCCGCGGCCGACGACACCCACGAGCGGACGGCCGACGACATCGAGTCCCACGCCGAATCCGCCGAGCCGCCGCTTCCCGGCCGCGATGTCCTATCCGCCGTTGAGCGACAAGGCGCGCACGCCGACGGCAAGGCCGCCCGTGGTGACGCCAGGGCAACCGCGCGCGACCGCACCCGAAACAAGCGCGCCGCGCGCGGCGCCGAGCCCGCCGCCGCGCACACCATCCGCGCAATCTCCGTTGCCGGGCGCTGCGGGCAGCAGCCGCCAGCCGCCACCGCCTGCCAACCGCGTCTACAATCGCCTGACGCCGCCGGCCGAGCCGCCGATCACGACCGATCCGATGAGTGCATTCACCGGTGCGGCGGCTTCCGGGCGAGGGGGGCCAAGTTCCGGCACCGGTTCGGCGCGAATGCTTGACGTCAGTGATGGTTACACGTCCATATCGGGGCGGGGCGCAGAAGGATTCGGCAATCCGAATATGGACAGACGGATTACGCCGCGCAGCCCGCGCGCCGCCCTGGAGCCGGAACACGTGCCGGTGCCGACCCGCCGCTCGAAGCGCGTCCGCAATCCGCTCGTGATCATTGGCAATGCGATCTTCACGTTGCTGATCCTGCTGGTGATCGGTGGCGGCGGCGCGGCCGTGTTCGGCAAGCTGCGGTTCGAGGCGCCCGGTCCGCTGCAGGCGGACAAGATCGTCAACATTCCGAAGAACGCCCGCGTTGTCGACATTGCAGAAGTCCTGCAGCGCGAGGGAGTCGTCGATGAGCACAAGCTCGTCTTCATTGGCGGCGTTGCAATGCTCAAGGCCTGGAGCGATCTCAAGTCCGGCGAGTATCTGTTCCAGAAGCGCGCGAGCGTGCGCGACGTTGTCGAGACCCTGGTCGAAGGCAAGGTCGTGCAGCACCTCCTCACGATCCCCGAGGGGCTGACGTCGGAGCAGATCGCCGCGCGGCTCCTGGACAGTCAGATTCTCACCGGCACGATCAAAGACACGCCGCGCGAGGGCAGCATGCTGCCGAACAGCTACGCCTTCCGGCGCGGCGACACCCGCGAGCAGGCGGTGCAGCGGATGCAGCAGGCGCAGCAGCAGGTCGTGAAGGAGGCGTGGGAGCGGCGCAGCCGCGACCTGCCGCTGCGCACGCCCGAGCAGCTCATCATCCTTGCGTCGATCATCGAGAAGGAAACCAGCCGGCCCGAGGAGCGCACGCGCATCGCCGCCGTGTTCGCCAACCGCCTCAAGCAGAAGATGCGGCTGCAGACCGATCCGACCGTGATCTACGGCCTGGCGCCGGGCAAGGGCACGCTCGGCCGTCCGCTGTCGCGCGCCGACCTGGAGCGGCCGACATCGTACAACACCTACATCATCGATGCGCTGCCGCCCGGGCCGATCGCCAATCCCGGCCGCGCGTCGATCGAGGCCGCGGCCAATCCGGCGCGCACCAAGGAGCTCTATTTCGTCGCCGACGGCACCGGCGGCCACGCGTTCGCCGAGACCTATGATCAGCACCTGCGCAACGTCGCGCGCTTGCGCACGATCGAGCAGGGCGGCACGCCCGAGCCGCCGCGGGAGACGGGGGGCACCACGCCCGCCGCGCCCAAGGCGACACCCAAGCGCAAGAACGCCCCGGGGAAGAAGGCGCAACAGCAGCAGCAGCCGTAGCAATCCGGCCGGCCAGTGCGCCGGACTTGTGACGCGCAAGGCGCGCCGTTAAGGTCGCGCCACATTCCGAATCCAGGCCGGATTCTTTCTTCGCAGGTTGCCGATGGCGCTCTCGAGCATGACCGGATTCGCACGCGGGCAGGGCGTGTGCGGCGCCTACGCCTGGGCCTGGGAGCTCAAGTCGGTCAACGCCAAAGGCTTCGATCTGCGGCTGCGGCTGCCGCCGGGATGGGACGCCGTCGAAGTGCCGGCGCGCAACCGCGCCGCCGAAGTCCTGGCGCGCGGAACGGTCTACGGCACGCTCACTGCCAAGCGCGAAGGCGTCGCGCCGGTGGTGCGGGTCAACGAGCCGGTGCTCGCGGCGGTGCTCGCGACCATCAAGAACGTCGCCGGCCGCATCGAGGCCGCGCCGCCGCAGATCGACGGCATCCTCTCGCTCAAGGGCGTGATCGAAGTCGTCGACGAGGACGAGCGCGAGGAGGACCGTCTGGCCGCGGAAGCGGCCGTGGTCGCCGGCTTCCAGGCGACGCTGGCCGAGCTTGCCGACATGCGCCGCCGCGAAGGCGCGACGCTCGGCCAGATCCTGTCGCAACGTCTCGCAGAGATCGCGTCCTTGTCGGCGCGCGCGGAAGCGGTGCCCGGACGGAAGCCGGAAGCGATCAAGGCGCGCATTGCGGATCAGATCGCGACGCTGCTCGGCGCATCCGAGCGCTTCGATCCCGACCGGCTGCACCAGGAAGCGATCCTGATCGCCAGCAAGGCCGATATCCGCGAGGAGCTCGACCGGCTGGCGTCGCATGTCGCGCAGGGACGCAAGCTGATCGCCGACGGCGGCGCGGTCGGCCGCCGGCTCGACTTCCTGGCGCAGGAGTTCAACCGCGAGGCCAACACGATCTGCTCCAAGTCGAACGACGTGGAGCTCACCAATATCGGCCTCGAGCTCAAGACCGTCGTGGAGCAGTTCCGCGAGCAGGTGCAGAATCTGGAATAGCGGATGGCGGGGGCACGCACGACGACGCGCAGGGAGCAAAGCGCATGGTAGCTAAGCGCGCCGGCAAGCGCGCCGCGCGCAGGATCGCGCGCCGCGGCCTCATGCTGGTGCTGTCGTCGCCGTCGGGCGCCGGCAAGACCACGCTGTCGCGCATGCTGCTGAAGGCCGACAAGTCGGTGGAGCTGTCGGTGTCGGTGACGACGCGTCCGCGGCGCGCCGGCGAGAAGCACGGCCGCGATTATCTGTTTATCCAGAAGCCCCAATTCGAGAAGATGGTCGCGAACAGCGAGCTGCTCGAATGGGCGGAGGTGTTCGGCAATCTCTACGGTACGCCGCGCGCGCCGGTCGAGCGGGCGCTGGCCGCGGGCCGCGACGTGCTGTTCGACATCGACTGGCAGGGCACACAGCAACTGCGCGAGAAGGTCGAAGCCGATGTGGCGACGATTTTCGTGCTGCCGCCGTCGGCGGCCGATCTCGAGAAGCGGTTGCGAACGCGGGCGCAGGATTCCGACGCGGTGATCGCCTCGCGCATGGCGAAGGCGGCCGACGAGATGAGCCACTGGGCCGAATACGACTACGTGGTCACCAACAAGAAAGTCGCGCAGGCGTTCGCCGAGGTGCGCGCGATCCTCGCCGCCGAACGGCTCAAGCGCGAGCGGCAGACCGGGCTCTCCGCCTTCGTCCGCGATCTGCAGGCCAAGCTTTAACGCGCGCCTGCATATTTGTGCAGCACGATCTGCTTGATCTCGGCCCGTTGCGCCGGCGTCGGCGCATTGATGACCCGCTCGATCGCTTGCTGCGCCGCCTTGGGATCGCGGTAGACGATGTAGCGCTGCGATTTCTCGGCTTCCGCCAGGAGCTTCTTGTCCTTCACAATCTTGCCGACGGCGTCCTGCAGGAAGGCGAGGCGGTCCGGCGGCACGCCCGGGGTCGTGACCAGGACGCGGCCGAGCGCGTCGAGCGTCGAGCGGAAGTCGAACCACCATTCCTGCTCGGGCGTGAGCTTGACCAGTTCGAAGATCGTCGGCGTGTCCGGGAAGAACTGCGACCTGTTGCGCGCCATGGTCGCGATCGCGCGGTTCTGTCCGGACCGGACATAGAGGTTTGCCGACGTGTCGGAGACATACAGCGCGTCCATTTCCTTGCGCTCGATGGCGAGCGCGATGTCGGCGGTGCCCTTGTAGCCGAGCACGATCTTGCAATTGAGCTTGAGCACCGTGCAGGTGATGGCGCCGCCGTCGGCGGTCCCGTCGATCAGTCCGGATGCTCCCCAGTTCAACGTGACGCCCGATTTCATGGCATCGGCCGGACTGGTCATGGCCGGATTGTTCGGCTGTCCGACCCATAGCCACGGCGAGGCGCTGACGATACCGAGGTGGCCGACCTTGCTCAGGTCGTAGGCGACGCCCTGCTGCTCAACCAGTTGCGCCATGGTGGCGGCAATGCCGCTGACCAGCATCATCTGCAGTCCGTCGGGCTGCGCCTGATAGAGCCGATTGAGCGCTGACATGCCGCCCGCGCCTGGCTGGTTCTCAACGATCACGGTCGTTTGCAGCACCTCGCGGAGGTAGGGAGCGAGCATGCGTGCATAGGTGTCGTAGCCACCACCGACTCCGAAGCCGACGATGATCTTGACCGTCTTGCCTTTGTAGAAATCGGCCGCCGGTTGCGCGGCTGCGGGTGACGGCGGATCGAACAATGACATCGCCGCCGCGACGCATGCGGCGAGCCAACGCCATCGGTTTTGCGCAGCGCGACGGTCCTTCATGGCGGCCTCCAGCGGTCCAAACGCGGTCCGAGGATATCACCGTGCTGGCGTAGCGAAACGCCATGCGGCCATTGGTCAGGTGGCTTGGCCGGCGAGGAGGCGCGCCAGCCGCACGAAACCCTCGACCGGAATTTCCTCGGCGCGGGCGGTGGGCTCGATCCCGGCCGAGGCGAGCAGCGGCAACGGATCGCGGCCGAGCGATTTCAGGCTCTGCCGCAGCATCTTGCGCCGCTGGCCGAAGGCCGCCTCGGTCACCTTTTGCAGCGCGATCGATTGGCAGGGCAGCGGCGCGCGGCGCGGAATGAGCTCGACCAGCGACGACGTCACTTTCGGCGGCGGCACGAACGCGGACGGCGCGATGTCGAACAGGATGCGCGCCTCGGTGCGCCAGCCGGCCAGCACCGACAGCCGGCCGTACGTCTTCGAGCCCGGCGCCGCGGTGATGCGTTCCGCGACCTCGCGCTGGAACATCAGCACCAGCCGGTCGAACCACGGCGGCCATGGCTCGGTGGTCAGCCAGGCGACCAGCAGCGCGGTCGCGATGTTGTAGGGCAGGTTGGCGACGATGCGCGCGGGCCCGCTGCCCAGCAATGTTTGCGGATCGAAGCTCAGCGCATCGGCGGCGACGATGTCGAGGCGGCCCGGGTAGCGCTCGGCGATTTCCGCAAGCGCGGCGACCGCGCGGTCATCGCGCTCGATCGCCACCACGCGCTTGGCGCCGTTGGCGAGGAGCGCACGGGTGAGCCCGCCCGGGCCGGGACCGATCTCGAGCACGGTCACGCCATCGAGCGGACCGGCGGCGCGGGCGATGCGGGCGGTAAGATTGAGATCGAGCAGGAAGTTCTGGCCGAGCGATTTTTTGGCGCGCAGATCGTGCCGTTTGATCACCTCTCGCAGCGGCGGGAGGTCGTCGATCGCGCTCATTTGGGCGACGCTATCCGCGCCGCGAGCTTGAGCGCGGCGATCAAGCTTGACGGATCGGCGCGGCCGGTGCCGGCGATGTCGAAGGCGGTGCCGTGATCGGGCGAGGTGCGCACGAACGGGAGACCAAGCGTGACGTTGACGGCGTGGTCGAAGGCGAGCGTCTTGATCGGGATCAGCGCCTGGTCGTGATACATCGCCAGCGCGACGTCGTAGCTCGCGCGCGCCGCCTGGTGGAACATGCTGTCGGCCGAGAGCGGACCGCGGGCGTCGATGCCTTCGGCGAGGAGACGCTGCACCGCCGGCTGGACGATGGCGATATCCTCGTCGCCGAGCGCGCCTTGCTCGCCGGCGTGCGGATTGAGGCCGGCGACCGCGAGCCGCGGCTGCGCAATGGCGAAGCGGCTGCGCAGGTCGCGCGCCACGATCCGGCCGGTCTCCACGATCAAGTCGGTCGTGAGCTTGGCGAAGACGTCCTTCAGCGGCAGGTGGATGGTGACCGGCACCACCGCAAGCTCAGGCGACCACAGCAGCATCACCGGCTGCGCCGGAACGCCGGTCGCTTCTTCGGCAAGCTTGGCGAGGTATTCGGTGTGACCGGGCTCGGTGAAGCCCGAGCGGTACAGGATGCTTTTCGCGACCGGGTTGGTGACGACCGCGGCGGCAAGGCCCGCGCGGACGTCGCTGACGGCGCGGCGGATGGCAGCAAGCGCGGCCGGCGCGCTGCTGTCGTCGGGCTTGCCGGGTTGGGCGGTTACGGCCACGCCGATGTCGACCACCGGAAGCGTATCGCGGAACGCCGCCGCGGCCGCCGCCGGCTCGACCACGGACAGCGCGACGTCGCTGCGGAGCTCTTTCGCACGGCGATGCAGGAATTCGGGATCGGCAAGGATGTAGAAGGGCGGGAGGCCCAGGTCCGCCCGCCGCCGCCAGGCTTCCAGAGCGATATCGGGGCCGATACCCGCAGGCTCGCCGAGCGTTAGCGCAAGGACGTGCGCCATCCGCCTATTTGCCGCGTTCGATCATGGCGTTCTTGCGCAACAGGCGCAGATACTTCTTGGATTCTTCTTCGAAGCGTTTGGTCTGCAGGTCCTCGCGTGCCTTGCGGCGGCCCGGCGTATCGGTCTTGCTCTCGCTTCTGGAGCACACCGCAAACACCTCGATGCCGTGGCGGGTGACCTCAGGCGGGGTCAACTCGCCGACCGGCACGCTGTCGAGAACCTTGCGCAGGTTTTCCGGAAGGTCGGCCGAGGAGCGTACGACCTGGTCGCGCACCGCCACGTCGCGCATCGCGCGCACCGAGGGAACGCTTTCGGTGCAGCCCTTGAACGTCTTGCGCAGGGCGTCGGCTTCGCGCTTGCGGCCCTCGTAAACGGGCGCGCCGGCGCCCGGCGGCACCAGGAAAAGGATCGGCCGCAATAGGTATTCGTAGCCGACCGCGTCGCGCTCGTCGGGGTTCTTCGCCGCCAGCGCCGAGACGACCTCCTGATCCGAGAGCTGCAGCCGCTCCCGATAACGGCCGCGGATCAGCTGGTTCCAGACGGTATCCGCCCGAATCCGCGATTTCAGCGTGCTCGCGCTGATGCCTTTTTGCGCGAGGTCCTGAGTCAACTGATCGGCGGATCGGTTCATCCCGCGCGCCATCCTGGCGTAGCTGGCGTCGACGTCCGTATTGCTGGTTTCGATGCCCCAGCGCCGGCCCTCGCGCACCTTGAGGACCTCGTCGATCAGTTGATCCAGCACCTGCTGGCGGGAGGTCTGCTTCTGACCGGTCAGCGCGAGGAATTGGCTGCGGTGCTCGATGTCGATCGCGGTGATCGGATCGCCGTTGACGAAGACCACCACGCTCTGCGCCAGCGCGGTTCCGCCCACGGCCAGGACGATCAGCATCGCCAGTATCCGGATCGGCAGGATCATGGAGGCAGACTTGATTCGGTTTGCCGGCATCATTGTAACATTTCCGTCGAGCGCCGCCTTTCTCGAAGGCCGTCAAGCGCCACTGCAATCACCGTCCAACCGTCACAAGCGGACTACCGCGCCGCTGCGCCGGGCAGGCCGGGGATGTTGGAGAGGTTGGCCAGACCCTGCCGGGTCGACGTCCCTCCGAGCGTCCGCAAGCTGAACTGCAGCATCACGGTGTGATTATGGTTGTCGTTCGTATTGTAGCGGTATTCTGTAATGTAATTCACGGCCAAGATGAGGCAGTCGTCGACATAGCCCATGCCGATCTGGGTCTCGTTAAGCTGATTGGCCCGCAGATCGTAGCGGACGCCGCCGAAAGTCTGCCAATTGGGCGACAGCTTGAAGCGGGCGGTCGAGGTGACGCCCTCGCGGCCGTCCAGGAAGCCGATCGCCGGCTGCGGCGCGTAGTAGCCGTACATGATCGTGGTCGACCAGCGCTCGAAGTTGAAGGTCGCTTCGTATTCGGAGCGCTGTACCGAATGGTCGCCCTCGTCGAAGCGGAAGCGTGAAGTGAGCGACAGTTGCGCGTTGGGCTGGTAGGTCACCCGCGCGACGTAGTCGGAGCGGGCCTTGTCCAGGCCGCTGTCCAGGCCGGTATTGGTCGGGCTCGCCACCGCGAACGAATTCAGTCCGAACAGGTGGTAGGACTGGCCGACCAGCACGTTGAGGTAACCGCCCTGATTGAACTGGGCGGTGTACTGGCCGCCGACATTGAGCCGCCCGCCGCCTTCGACGCGATCCCAGCCGCCGAACTTGTTGGAGCGGAACAGGTTCGAGGCGTCGAACATGAAGCTCTGCGAATCCTCGTTCGGCAGCACGCCGATATTGGTCTCGTTCGGCCGCAGCACGAACTGCGCGATCGGCTCGATGGTTTGCGTGCCCCAGGACTGCACGTTGATGAAGGGATAGCGATACTCGACGCCGGCGGTCGGCATGAACCGCGCGACCTCGTTTTGCCCGGGGGTGGTGAAATTGGACACGCCCGGCGCGCCGGTGATGTCCATGCTCGCGAAGTCGGCGCGCACCGATCCGAACGGCGTCCACATCTGACCGAACCCATCGACGATGGTGCGCCGCCACGCCAGCTCGGTCGATGCGCGCGTGTAGTTGCCGGGGACGCCGCGCAGGATGCAGTTGTTGGAAGTCCGCGCGTTCGGGTCGGCGCTCGTGATCGTGCAAAGGCCGTTGGTGGTGGCGGTGGACGTGATCGCGTCGAAGTTCGGGTCCTGCCGGCTGATGCTGGTCAGGTTGCTGCGAAGCGACAGTTCGCCGCCGAGCACCGGCTTGCCGAACACGTATTCGTGGTTGATCACCGGGTGAACGATCGGGATCTGCTTCTGGTTGTCGACGCTGGTGAAGCCGTAGAAATACAGCGCGCGCATGTCGAAGAAGCTGCGCTCACCGCGACCCTGCAAATAGGCTTGCGACATGACGTAGTCGGGCGTCGACCGCATCAGGTCCATGCCCGCAAATTTGTAGAACCCGTAGTCCTGATAGTAGCTCTTGTCGGTGATGATGGTGCCGTCCCAGCCGTAGACCCAGCGGTCGTTGATCCGGAACTGACCTGTCGTGTTGATGTCGCCGCGGAATTGGCGATCGCCCGGCGAGCCGGCGAAGGCATCCGGGTTGAGCTGGAAGATGCCCGACGCGCGGATCGTGTAGGCGCCGTTCAGCAGGCGATGCCGCCACTCGCCCTGGACCAGCGGACCCTGCCGCGTGGTGACCTTGGGCGTGAGCGTGAAGTCGTAGTTCGGCGCCAGCGCCCAATAGTAGGGCGTCGACAACGATACGCCGTAGCGTGAGCTGGTGCCCCAGGTCGGAATCAGGAAGCCGGTCTTGCGCTTCGCGGTCGGATCGGGCGTCGAGAAGTAGGGAATATAGGCCAGCGGCACGCCCCAGAATTCGAGGCGGGCATCCTCGAAATAGATCATCTGCTCGCCCTGATCGTGGATGATGCGGGCGGCTTTGACCTGCCACTTCGGCGGTTTCCTGGGATCGTCGGCGCAAGCTTCGCAAGCGGTGTAGACGCCGCTTTGCAGCACGGTGATGTTGCCGCCGCTGCGGTCGGCGCGGGCGCCCGCCATCCGGGTCTGCTCGGGCGTGTCGAGGCGGAGCAAATCGACGAAGCCGTCGCGGAAGTCGTCGCTGAGATTGATGATCTCGCCGTAGGTGACGCGGCCGTTCGGCTCGGCGAGCTTGACGTTGCCTTCCGCGTGCACGCGCTTGGTCTTCTGGTCGTAGATGACCCGGTCGGCTTCCAGCGTCGCGCCGTTGTAATAGATCTGCACGTTGCCGACCGCCGACACGCGGTCGTTGGCGTGGTCGTAATTGATCTCGTTGGCGCGCACGAGCATCTGCTCGCCGGACTGTCCGGGCGCGCCCGATTTGGGAAAGCCAATTCCGCCGCCAGTAGCCGTCGCTCCCGGGCGCTTCGGGAACTGGATCATCTCGCCGCCCTGGGCGTTCGACTGGCGGATGTTGACGACGCTCGCGGCATACGCCGCCAGCACGCCGGCAACGCAGATGGCGCGCCAGACATAGTGGCGGCGAGTCGCAACTCGTCGACTATGGGCCGGGGGCGCCATCACCCGTCCTCCTGGTACAAAAGCGCGACAAACCCCGTCACCCCGCCCAAAAGCGGGGGCAACGCCGCTGCTGCGGCGGGAGCCAGCAGGCTCGCCTTGCTCAAATCCCCCGCAACTTTCGACAATACGTAAAGCAGAAACCCGGCCGCGACGCCACCCAGGACCATCCGTTGCACCCCGCCAAAACGGAACAACCGCAGGCTGACGGCGGCGGCCAGAAGCACCATCGCTACCAGGTATAGGGGTAGGACCAGGAGCTGGTAGTACTGCAGGCGGTAGGCGACCGCCGCCAGACCGGAATCCTCGGCCAGCTTGATCAGCGGCGAGAGCTGCCAGAACGGGACGGTTTCGGGGGTCGCGAACGATTCCTGGACCTGGGCGCGGGTCAGGTTGGTCTTCAGCTCGAAGACGTCGTGATTCGTCGGCAGCGCCTCGCCGGCATAGACGCGGGCGTCTTCCAGCCGCCAATAGCCGTCGCGCAACGTCGCGCGCTTGGCTTCGATGCGGCCGAGATATCCGTCCGAGTCGTCGAGCGTGAAGATGCTCACGCCGGCGAGTTCGGTGCCTTGCTGGCGGCTGATCGCGGCGTTGATGATCGATTGGCCGTCCGGGCTGCGCTGGCGAAGCCAAAGCCCGCTATGCGTGAGCAGGGGATTGCGATTGTCGCCGCTGAGGCTCGCTTCCAGCCGCTCCGATCGCTCACGGAACGTCGCCGAGAGCGGATTGTAGACCGTCGTCACCAGAATGCCGACGATCGCCGCGATCACGATCGCCGGCCGCACGAACTGCCAAGCCGAGAGGCCCGCCGATCGCGCGACGACCAGCTCGAGGCGGCGCGACAGGTTCAGGTAACAGACCATCGCGCCGATCAGCACCGTGAACGGGATGATCCGCTCCGTGATGTGCGGCACCCGGTAGAACGAGATCTGCGCCACCACGAACGCCGACACGTCCTTGACGTCGCTATGCCGGCGCAGCAGCTCGATGAAGTCGATCATCATGATCAGCGCGAACAGGCTCACGAACGTGCCAAGGATGACGTTGAAGAACCGCATGCCGAAATAGCGCGCGAGGGTGCCGGGCATCATGGATGCTGCCCCGCCGTTGCCGTGGTGCGCCGCCTGATGCCCTCGAACATGGCGTTCATCAGATTGGTGAGGGCCGCCGGCGGCTCGATCACAACGCCGCGCGCCATGGCCCAGCCGCCCAGAATGAACGCGGCCGCCAATCCCAGGTAGGGCACCAGCAGCGCGAGCGACGAATTCGCGCCCGAGATGGTTCCGACAAAGCCCAGCGCGCGGATCGTCGCGACGACGGCGATGGCGCTGATCAACGACATGGCGCGCGACTGCCGCGTGGTGCGCGGCGCGCCGAGGAACGCAAACGTCACCAGCAGGAACGCCAGCGGGTAGAGCGGCATCGTAATTCGATTGTGCAGCTCGGCGCGGAATTGCCCGGGCGATCGCTTGTACGCCGGATCGTCCGCCGGCGGATTCAGGAGGTCTGCGATCGATCGTTCGTGGATGGCGAATACCACCGGCCCGGCGTTCGGCGACAGGCGCGACAGGTCGAACGCGTAGTCCTTGAACCGGACGATCACGGGATCCTGTTTGCCGGCTTCATGCCGGTGAACGGCGCCGTTCGCGAGCAGCAGGAAGATGCCGCGCTCGTTGCTAAGCAAATCGCCGCGTTCGGCAAAGATCGTCCCGCGTTCCTTCGGATCGCGCTGGTCGTCGACCATGATGCCGACGAGCTGGCCGTTCGACTCGCGCGAGCGAATGTGCAGCGTCAGCTTGCCGTCGACCACGATGAAGCGGCCGGGCTGCACGTTGCTGGTCACGATTTCGGCGCGGACCTGCGTCGCCCAGCTGCGCAGTTTCTGCAGGCACATGGGCGAGAGGTAGAAGCTGATCCAGGCGACCAGCAGCGAGACCAGGATACCGAGATACAGGAACGGGCGGAACACATGCCAGGGCGCCATCCCGGCGGCGTTCATTACGATCAGCTCGGAATCGTTGCCGAGCTTGGTCAGCACATGGGCAACCGCAATCATCAGCGCGACCGGCGCGATGATCATCACCAGCATCGGAATGATCAGTCCGGTGATGCCGATGAACACCAGGACGCTCTGGCCCTGGTTGGTCATGAGATCGAAATTGCGCAAAGCCTGCGTGATCCACATCAGCGTGGTGACGCTGACGAGCACGACCAGGAACGCGCCCAGTGTGGCGCGAAATATGTAACGCCCGATCGACCCCATTCCCGCGTGTCGCCCCCGCTTGCGGCGTAACCGTTCACGACGCCGGGCCCCCTATGCCCATGATGGCGTTGTGCGTGGTTCCGACGGCCCACCTTTGGAGGTGCAATTGTTCGTCCAACATCATGGCCTCGACAAGGCAAAGCCATTGAGCATGCACAACAAAATGTGGGTGAGCGGGTGTGTCGCCTGGGCCACTATGGTTAAATTTTTACGGTCCGATCAGAGCGAATTTTGAGGGGGCTAGGCACGGTGCTACCGGGCGGTTCATATCTGTCGCTGCTATCGCCGCCTTGGCCAACCCAGGCGCGCCGACACCGAGCCGGCCCGGTCTCGGTCCGACCAAACCGTAAGAGTTGTCGATGCCCACCCTGAAGCTTGATTTTGTTCCGTTTTCAGCCCCTCCCGCCGGCGTTCTTATTGTGTTCTGTGACGACGGGCTCAAATTCGGGTCGGCCGCCCGCGCCGTCCTCGACCCGGCCGGCGATCTGGTGAAGCGGGCGGCGGAGGCCGAGGGGTTCAAGGCCAAGCATGGCTCGACCCTGGAGATTGTGGCCCCGGCGGGGCTTTCGGTTCCCCGCCTGGTCGTGATCGGGGTCGGCAAGGTCAAAGACCTCAAGTCCGAATCGTGGGTGAAGCTGGGTGGCGTCGCGATGGGGAAGATTCCCGCCGCGGCCGCCGAGGCCACCATCATCGCCGACCTGCCGGGCGGGGCGCCGAAACCGGAGCGGATCGCGGACATGGCGATGGGCATCCGGCTGCGCGCCTATTCGTTCGATCGCTACAAGACCAAGCGCAAGGAGGACGACCAGAGCCCGGCGCAGGTGAAGGTCGGCATTGCGGTGGCGAGCGTGAGCGCGGCGCAGAAGGCGTTCGCGCCGCGCGACGCGATCGCGAGCGGCGTGTTGCTGGCGCGCGACCTCGTCAACGAGCCGCCCAATGTGCTGTTCCCGGAGGAATTCGCGCGTCGCACCAACAGCCTCAAGAAGTTCGGCGTAGCGGTTGAGATTCTTGACGTTCCCGCGATGAAGAAGCTGGGGATGAATGCACTGCTCGGAGTCGGGCAGGGCTCCGAGCATGCGAGCCGCATGGTCGTCATGCGCTGGAACGGCGGCAAGAAGGGAACGCCGCCGGTGGCGTTCATCGGCAAGGGCGTCTGCTTCGATACCGGCGGCATCTCGATCAAGCCGGCATCCGGCATGGAGGACATGAAGGGCGACATGGCGGGTGCCGCCTGCGTGGTCGGGCTGATGCAGGCGCTCGCGGAGCGCAAGGCCAAGGTCAACGCGGTCGGCGCGATTGGGATTGTCGAGAACATGCCGGACGGCAAGGCGCAGCGTCCGGGCGACATCGTCACCACCATGTCGGGGCAGACGATCGAGATCATCAACACCGACGCCGAAGGCCGCCTGGTGCTCGCCGACGTGCTGCACTACGTCAACAAGCGCTTCAAACCGAAATTCATGGTCAATCTGGCGACGCTCACCGGCGCGATCATCGTCGCGCTCGGACACGAGCATGCCGGCCTGTTCTCGAACGACGACACGTTGTCGGACCGTCTCATCAAGGCCGGGCAGGTCACCGGCGAGAAGCTGTGGCGCATGCCGCTCGGTCCCGAATACGACAAGAAGATCGATTCGAAATTCGCCGACATGAAGAACACCGGCGGCCGCGACGGCGGCGCGATCACCGCGGCGCAGCTGCTGGCGCGCTTCGTCGAGAAGACGCCGTGGGCGCATCTCGACATCGCCGGCACCGGCTTTGCCTCGCCGCAGAACGACCTCAACAAGAGCTGGGGATCCGGCTTTGGCGTGCGGCTGCTCGACCGGCTGGTGGCGGATCACTACGAGAAGTAGCCTGCGGCGGCGCCGGCAACGTCTTGAGCCACGGTAATTTTTTCGGGCGGGGTATGACGGAAGTTCTGTTCTACCATCTGCAACAGCAGCCGATCGAGCGCGTGCTGCCGGCGCTGCTCGAGAAATCGCTCGAGCGCGGCTGGCGCGTGATCGTGCAGGCGGCGTCGGAGGAGCGGATCGACGCGCTCGACGCGCATCTGTGGACGTTCCGCGACGACGCGTTCCTGCCGCATGGCGTCTGGCGCGATCCGGAGGCGCGCGAGCAGCCGATCCTGCTGACCGTGAACGACGACAATCCCAATCAGGCGAGCGTGCGCTTCCTGATCGACGGTGCTGCGGTGCCGTCGGATGCCGCCGCCTATGAGCGCATCGTGTTGTTGTTCGACGGCGACGATCCCGACGCGGTGGAGTTGGCGCGCGTGCGCTGGCAGGAAGCCAAGGGCAACGGTTTCGCGGTCACCTATTGGCAGCCGGACGAGCAGGGGCGCTGGCAGCGCAAGGCGTAAGCGCGTCGGCGTCAAGTCGTGCACCAACCATCCCGACTTTGCCGCGATACTGCCGCAAAATGACCTGTTGATTCAAAAGGATGGCCTGCGCGATAGTCGCGGCCTGTCCAAGCCGCTAGAATGGGGGACGCGGTCGCCGACGACATGCTCGTCGGGGACATTGTTTCGGGGACATCGTTTCGGGGATGTGCGATGCGGGACTTCCTGTCAGGTCCGAAAGCCTTTGCGACGGTTGCGATGCTCGCAACCGTCGGCGGTTGCGGCTCGTTTAGCGATGTTGGCAGTGTCGGCAGCGTTAACCTGCTGCCGAAAGTGAGCAACCTCTCGCGGCCCGACTGGCTGACCTATTCCGGCGCCAAGGACGAGTTCTCGTTGCGGCCGGTGACCGCTGCCGATCTGGTCAGCGCGGAAGGGCAGTGCGCGATGGCCACCGCCGAAGCCGCGGCCGATACCTCGCCCGACGGAGTGACAGTCCCGGGCGGCATCGCGCTGCAGATGACCGAATGCGATGTGGTGCGCCGCGCCGGCGCTCCCGAGCAGCTTCAGGTCGGCGCCGACGAGCGTGGCGATCGGGCGGTCGTGATCACCTACGTGCGCGGGCCGCGGCCCGGCATCTATCGATTCAGCGCCGGACGGCTGACGTCGGTCGAGCGGGTGCCGGAAGCGCCGGGCGCCAAGGCGGCGCCGAAAGCGAAGTCGTCGAAAAAAGCCGCGCGCTCCTGATTGATTCGCCGCTCTAAGTCGCTTCAGCGCCACGCATGGCGACTTCTAATTCCTCGCTGGCAGCGAGCCAATCGTCTTCCGCGCGCGCCAGCGCGTTGACCGCGGTTGAACGATCCTTCGAAAGCTGCGCCGCCTTCGCCGGCTCGCGTGCAAACAGCCCGGCGTCCGCCAGCGCGGTATCGATGCGCGCGATCTCGCCGTTCAATCGCGCGACCATCGCCTCCGCATCGGCGATCCGCCGCCGCAGCGGCGCAAGCTCGAGGCGCAACTGTGCGGCGGCGCGGCGGGCATCGCCGCGGCTCTCGCCCTTCGGCTTGCGGTCGCGCTCCTTGTCGTCGCGGCGATCGGCAAGCACCAGCCGCATATAGTCGTCGAGATCGCCGTCGAACGGCGTGACCTGGCCGTCGGCGACCAGCCACAGCCGGTCGGCGCAGGCTTCGATCAGGTAGCGGTCGTGCGACACCAGGATCACGGCGCCCGGATAGTCGTTGATCGCGTCGATCAGCGCGGCGCGGCTGTCGATGTCCAGGTGATTGGTCGGCTCGTCGAGCACGACGAGATGCGGCCCCGCATGGGTCGCGAGCCCGAGCAGCAGGCGCGCCTTCTCGCCGCCGGAGAGATTGGCCGACGGCGTGTCGGCGGCCTCCGCCGAAAATCCGATCGCGCCCGCGCGCGCGCGCACCTTGGCTTCCGGCGCGTCGGGCATCAGGCGGCGCACATGGTCATAGGCGCTGCCGTCGGGATTGAGTTCGTCGAGCTGGTGCTGCGCGAAATAGGCCACGTCGAGCCGGTCGGCGCGGGTCATCCGGCCGGACATCGGCGCGAGCCGGTTCGACAACAGCTTCACCAGCGTCGACTTGCCGTTGCCGTTGGCGCCGACCAGCGCAATGCGATCGTCGGGATCGATGCGCAGGTTGAGGCGCCTGAGCACCGGACGGTCGGTCTCGTAGCCGACCGAGACGCCTTCGAGCGCGATGATCGGCGGTGACAGCTCTTTCGCCGGTGGCGGGAACACGATCGGGCGCACTTCGTTGGCGACCATCGCCGCGACCGGTTCGAGCTTGGCCAGGAGCTTGAGCCGCGATTGCGCCTGGCGCGCTTTCGTCGCCTTGGCGCGGAAGCGCTCCACGAACGCGGTCAGGTGCTTGCGCTGCTCCTCCTGCTTCTTGGCCAGCTTGAGGTCGAGCGCCTGGCGCTCGCGCCGCTGCCGCTCGAACGCGCTGTAGCCGCCGCGGTAGAGCGTCAGCGATCCGGCTTCGAGGTGCAGCGTCCAGTCGACCGCAGTGTCGAGCAGGTCGCGGTCGTGGCTGATCACGACCACCGTGTACGGATAGCTGGCGATCTGCCGTTGCAGCCACAGCGTGCTTTCGAGATCGAGGAAGTTGGTCGGCTCGTCGAGCAGCAACAGGTCGGGTTGCGCAAACAGCGTGGCCGCGAGCGCGACGCGCATGCGCCAGCCGCCGGAGAATTCGGAGCAGGGGCGCGCCTGGTCGGCCGCGGAGAATCCGAGCCCGGCGAGAATCTCGGCGGCGCGCGCCGGCGCCGAATGCGCGCCGATGTCGGCGAGCCGGGTCTGGATCTCGGCGATGCGATGCGGATCGTGCGCGGTCTCGGCCTCCGCCAGCAGCTGGATGCGTTCCTCGTCGGCGCGCAGCACGATGTCGATGAGGCTGTCGGGACCGTCAGGCGCCTCCTGCGACAGGCGGCCGATGCGAGCCCGCGGCGAGAGCCCGATCTTGCCGTGCTCGGAGGCGATCTCGCCCGCGATCGCGCGGAACAGGGTCGACTTGCCGGAGCCATTGCGGCCGACCAGCCCGACGCGCGCGCCGGTCGGGATGTGCGCCGAGGCTTGGTCGATCAGCAGGCGGCCGGCGACGCGGACCGACAATTCGTCGATGACGAGCATGGGGCGTTATGTGGCCGACGCGCGGGCGCGAGGCAAGCTGCCGGGTGCTGGCAATGAAGGGTTCACCGAATTACCTTTGTAGAGAGACAACCGAGGCTTACGCGAGATGGCCGATGCCGATTGGGAAGGGGTTCGACTCAACAGGCGATCCTTCGCAGCCGGGACCGGCGCTCTCGTCGCAGCGGCGTGCGGTCCGTATATTCGCCCTGCATTGGCATCCCCGATGATCGTCGTCGACCAACCGGATGCGCTCGTCGACGCGGCGATTGCCATCGAGCTTCGGGGCTTTCCGCCGCGGCAGCCCGTGACGGTCACCGCGATCCAGACGCTTTTCAGCAAGTCACGCTGGCGCGCCCATGCAACTTTCATGAGCGACGATGATGGTTGCGTCCATGTCGCACGCCAGGCCCCGGTGTCTGGCACCTACGACGGCGTATCCGCAATGGGGCTGATCTGGTCGGCGGAGCGATTGCCGGGCGAGGTACAAACGCCGCCCGACGGCTTCATCATGCAGCCTTGGTTCGCTCACCTCGAAGCGACGAGCCCTGACGGAACGCGTGCCGAATTGACGCTTGAGCGCCGCGTGGCAGGCCCCGGCGTCACGCGGCATCCAATCCGCACGGACGGCATCGTCGGCACGCTGTTCCTTCCGCCGGGCGCTGGCCCGCATCCGGCTGTGATCGTGCTTACCGGTGGTGGTGGCGGCATTGACGAATACCGCGGCGCCATCCTCGCGTCGCACGGCTATGCCGCGCTCAACCTGGGTTACTTCGCCATGGCGGGGCTGCCGCGCGGCCTCGTCAACATCCCGCTCGAATATTTCGAGAATGCGATCCGATGGATGCGGGCGCAGCCGTGGCTGCGCGATCGCTTCCTGGCGGTGTGGGGAGAGTCGCGGGGCGGCGAGCTCGCCTTGCTGCTTGGCGCCACGTTCACCGAGATCAACGCCGTCATCGCGTGGGTGCCGAGTGGCGTCGTGTTCTGGGCGCTTGGCCTCGCCGAGCCCGGCGACACGCGGCCGCGTGCGGCGTGGACGTTCCGTGGCAAGCCGCTGCCGTATCTGCAGGAAAACAACGCGAGCATGGAGCCATCGCCCGCCGTTGAGCCCGGACGTCCGGTGGCGTTCGCGCCGGTCTACCTCAGCCATCTCCGCGATGCGCGCGCCGTGGAGCGGGCGACGATCCCCGTGGAGAAGACACGGGGACCGATTCTGCTTGTCTCGGGGGCCGACGATCAGATGTGGCCATCGTCGGCGCTCGCCGACATCGCGATGCGCCGGCTCGAGACGCATCGTCACCCCTATCCGTTCCGGCATCTGAAATACGAGGGCGCGGGGCATCTCATCCTGGTGCCGGGCGGACCGCGCACTACGCGCACGCTCGGTCTGCGCGTTGAGGGAATGTCCGGCCGTCTGCTCAGCATGGGTGGCACGGCGAAGGCTGACGCCGCGGCCGGCGTCGATGCGTGGCGCAGCCTGCTGGAGTTTCTTGAGGCCGGCGTCAAAAGCCGCAGATAGCAGCGTTCGAGGAGGCCGCCATGTGCGTCCCGGGATGTCAGGAAGCGATCCACCGCGCGCTCTCGCGCCGGCGCGTCTTTGGTGCCGCAGCGGCGTTCGCCGCCACTGCGGTTGCGCCACCTGCACTGGCCGCGCCACGGCCGGCCAGGCGCGTGATCGACCTGACGCACACGATGTCTGGCGAATTTCCAACCTTCGATGGAACGCCGGGCATCGAGATGCGCAAGCTCAAGGACCTCAAGAAGGATGGCTACAGTCTCTACCAGTGGCAGCTGATCGAGCATTCCGGCACGCATCTCGACGCGCCGATCCATTTTTCCGAGAACGGCATCGCGGTGGAGCAGATCCCCGCCGCGACGCTGGTGGTGCCGCTGGCGGTGATCAACGTCGCCGACAAGGCGGCGAAGAATTCCGACTATCAGCTCTCACGCGCTGATCTCGCCGCCTGGGAACGCCGCCACGGGCGGCTGCCCGACAATAGCTGCGTCGCGATGAATTCCGGCTGGGCGCGGCACGTGTCGGACAAGGCGAAATATGTCGGCAAGGATGCGAACGGCGTGATGCACTTCCCGGGCGTCGATGCCGATGCCGCCGCCTGGCTGCTCAAGCAGCGCAAGGTTGCGGGCATTGCGGTTGACACGCTCTCGCTCGATCACGGCGCGTCGAAGGATTTCAAGACGCATGTGTCGTGGCTGGGGGCGGGACGCTGGGGTCTCGAGAACGTCGCGAACCTCGACGACGTGCCGGCGGCCGGCGCGACGCTCATCGTCGGGCTTGCGAAGGTGAAAGGCGCGACCGGCGGACCGGCGCGGCTGTTCGCCTTGGTTTAGTACGAGTAAAACGAGAAGCCCCGGGTCGTGATAGACACCGGGGCTCCCGTCGATACAGACACTCAACTCGTCCGCGACTTAGTACGCGCAGACGTTCACCAGGATGCGACGCAGACCGCGACGGGTCTCGACAAGACGATACCGGTAGCAGGACGCGATAACCGGCGCGGCGATCACGACGCCGAGGCGCAAGCCGTGGTAGCCGTGGAAGCCGTGGTGGTGATGCCACGCCGAAGCGGTGGTCGGGGTGAACAGTGCGGCGCCAACGGCGACGGTGGCGGCGAGGGCGAGCAACGACTTGCGGATCATGACTTCTTCTCCTGTGTGTTGGATGCGTGATCACATCCTCGTGGGATCAGTCGTCATGGGCCCTCATGCGGGTTCAGAGAAAATGGTTTCGTCGCCGCGCGCGCGACGAAACGTTGACGAAACAATCGCCCTCGTTCATTCAGCATTCATCGCGAAATGCCCGATCCATCGCGAAATGTTCGCAGCCTGCCGCTTGCTGCACGCCGTGCGCGCCGGTATAAGCCGCCGCGAACTATCGTTAACGTGCTCTTGAACGAGAAACCCTTCCAATGGCAATCGAACGCACCTTTTCCATCCTCAAGCCCGACGCCACCGCGCGCAATCTCACCGGCGCCATCAACGCCCTGATCGAAGGGGCGGGGCTGCGCATCGTCGCGCAGAAGCGCGTGCGCATCACCCGCGAGCAGGCCGAGACGTTCTACGCGGTCCATCGCGAGCGGCCGTTCTTCGGCGAGCTCGTCAGCTTCATGATCTCGGGCCCGGTCGTCGTGCAGGTGCTGGAAGGCGACAACGCGATCGTTCGCTATCGCGACATCATGGGCGCGACCGATCCGGCCAAGGCGGCGGCGGGCACGATCCGCAAAGTGCACGCCAAGTCGATCGGCGAAAACTCCGTCCACGGCTCGGACGCGCCGGACACGGCGGCGAAGGAAATCGCGCAGTTCTTTTCCGGCAACGAGATCGTCGGCTAGCGCTGCGCTGCCTTCGCTGAACTCACGCAAGGTTAGTGGCCGTTACCACGCATGTCCGGACGCGTGCACAGGTGATCCGGTCATCCATCGGTCATGCACTTCGTGAATGACTTATCAATTCAGGTAATGGCCGCCCCCAATACTTGCGGATGGTGTGACCAGCCATCCTGGTGCCGCATTTTTTGAGTTCCATTGCCGCAATCGGATTTTGGCCGCTCCGGCCGTTGTGCCGACGAGGCCTGCGCTACGGATCACTCCAAAGCCGAACTGTGGCGTGGCTCGCAACGTGCGCGGCTGCGTGTCGACGACGTCAGACTTGCTCAGGAGACAGACGATGCAAAAGGGCACCGTCAAATGGTTCAATCCCACTAAAGGCTACGGGTTCATCCGTCCTTCGACCGGCGACAAGGACGTCTTTGTCCATATCTCGGCGGTGGAGCGCGCTGGCCTCAGCACGCTCAACGAAGGTCAGAATGTCGAATTCGAACTCGTGACCAATCGCGGCAGGACATCGGCGGAGAATCTCAAGGTGAACTGACGCGGCAGGGTGGCCGGTCGAACCGGCCGCCGATCAACACCCGTAGCCCCCGGCTCAAGCGCCGGGGGTTTTTGTTTTTGGAGTCAGCGATTCGGTGCGCGGCCTTCGGCGACCTGCCGCAGCGCCTGCGGATAGATGCGGTGCTCTGCTTCCAGCACGCGCGCGGCCAAGGTGTCTGCCGTATCGCCGGGAAGCACCGGCACTTCCGCCTGCGCGATGATCGGCCCGGAATCCATTTCAGTGGACACGAAATGCACGGTCGCACCGTGCGTCTTTGCGCCGGCTTCGAGCGCGCGCTCGTGCGTATGCAGGCCCTTGAACGCGGGCAACAGGGCAGGGTGGATGTTGAGCATGCGCCCTTGCCATTGACCGACGAACCACGGCGTCAGCAGGCGCATGAATCCGGCAAGACACACGAGATCGATGCGATGCGCGACCAGCACGTCCTGCAGCGCGCGCTCGAACGCTTCGCGGTCCTTGCCGTATTGCGTGTGATCGACGACGGCGGTGGTGATGCCTTGGGCGCGAGCATGCGCGAGGCCGGCGGCGTCCGGCCGGTTCGAAAGCACGAGCGCGATTTCGGCCGGATATCCGTCGTCCTTTGCCGCCGCGATCAGCGAAGCCATGTTGGAGCCGCGGCCGGAGATCAGGATGGCGACGCGCTTCTTCGGCATCGCGATCATCCGAGGTCGAGGCGGCCTGAATAGGCGACACGCGGCGCGTCCGCCGTTGGCCGCCGTGACCTGGCCGAGCCGCACCACCGTCTCGCCGGCGCGCGTCAGCACATCGGTGACCGCATCGGCGCCGTCGGCATCGACGATCGCGATCATGCCGATCCCGCAATTGAACGTGCGCAGCATTTCCGCCTCGGCGATGCCGCCGGTGGCGGCGAGCCACTTGAACACCGGCTTGACCGGCACGCGGGCGAGATCGAGCGCAACGCCGGCGCCGTCCGGCAGCACGCGCGGAATGTTGTCGGGGAAGCCGCCGCCGGTGATGTGGGCGAGCCCTTTCAGCGCCTTGGTCTCGCGCAGCGCGGCGAGGCACGACTTCACATAGATGCGCGTCGGCGTCAGCAGCGCCTCTCCCAGTGAACATGTCTTGTCGAACGGCGCCGGCGCATCGAAGCCGAGCCCCGATTTTTCCACCACGCGTCGCGCCAGTGAATAGCCGTTGGAGTGGATGCCGGACGACGCCAGGCCGAGCACGACGTCGCCCGCGCCGATATCGCCGCGCGGCAACAGCGCATCGCGCTCCGCCGCGCCGACCGCGAAGCCCGCGAGGTCGTAGTCGCCGTCGCGGTAGAGCCCGGGCATCTCGGCGGTCTCGCCGCCGATCAGCGCGCAGCCGGCTTCCTTGCAGCCGGCGGCGACGCCCTTGACGATCAGCGCGCCGGTTTCCGGCGCCAGCTTTCCACAGGCGAAGTAGTCGAGGAAGAACAGCGGCTCGGCGCCTTGCACCACGAGATCGTTCACCGACATCGCGACGAGGTCGATGCCGATGGTGTCGTGGCGGCCGGTCTCGATCGCGATCTTGAGCTTGGTGCCGACGCCGTCTGTTGCGGCGACCAGGACCGGGTCCTTGAAGCCCGTGCGCTTGAGATCGAAAAGCCCGCCGAACCCGCCGATTTCGGCGTCCGCGCCCGGCCGGCGGGTGGCGCGGACCAATGGCTTGATCAGCTCCACCATCCGGTTGCCGGCATCGATGTCGACGCCGGCCTCGGCATAGGTGAGGCCCTTATCCGCCATGGTTTTCCTCAGTTGTACGGCCCGCGTGTTACGGCGGAATCGGCGCGTGTGCAATGGCTCGGTGGGCGGTATATTGTGCGCAGCGGATGACGCGCCCGATCGCTCAATAGCCGGGCGCATTGAAGTTTAGACGGTCGGCCGGGGCGCACAGATTTGAGTATTCCGAACCTAATTACGCTTGCGCGTATTTTGGCAGTTCCGGTCATGGTCTGGGCGATCGCGGCCGGCGAGATGAAGATTGCCTTCATCCTGTTCCTGCTGGCCGGGCTGAGCGACCTGGTCGACGGCTACCTCGCCAAGCGCTTCAACATGGCGACCGAGCTCGGCGCCTTTCTCGATCCGCTCGCCGACAAGGCGCTGATCGTCTCGATCTACGTGACGCTGGGCATCGCCGGCGCGATCCCGCGCTGGCTGGTCATCCTGGTGGTCTCGCGCGACATCATGATCGTGGGCGCCATCATCCTGTCCTGGCTGATGAACAATCCGGTCACGCTCAAGCCGCTCACGGTGTCGAAGCTCAACACGGTCGCGCAGATCCTGCTGGCGCTCGTGGTGCTGGCATCGCTCGCGTTCGAATTCGAGGCCTGGTGGGCGATCCAGGGGCTGACCGCGCTGGTCGCGATCCTCACCCTCGCGTCGGTCGCCCTTTATCTGCGCGAATGGGTGCGCCATATCAACGGCACCAGGGACGGTCCCCCATGAACGGCGCCCGAGGCCCTCGGCAGCTGACCCTGGACCTCGATCATGCCGAGAGCTACGCCCGCGACGATTTCCTGGGCGGGCCGTCGAATGCCGCGGCGCTGACGCTGATCGACAGCTGGCCCGATTGGCCGAACTGCATCGTGGCGCTGATTGGGCCGGAAGGCTCGGGCAAGAGCCACCTCGCGTCGATCTGGGCGGAGCAGGCCGGCGCGCGCTCGGTCGCCGCGCGCGCGCTACGCGAGGTCCCGGCTGCGCTCGCGACCGGCGCGCTGGTGGTGGAGGACGCGGCGGCGGCGGAATTCGACGAGACCGCGATGTTTCATCTGCTCAACCTGGCGCGCGAGGAGGGCGCCTACGTGCTGCTCACCGCGCGCACCGCACCGGCGGCGTGGACGATCCGTACGCCGGACCTGGCGTCGCGGCTGAAGGCCTTGCCGGTGGTCGCGCTGGCGCCGCCCGACGACGCGCTGCTGCGTGCGGTGCTGGTGAAATTGTTCGCCGACCGCCAGCTCGGCGTCGACGAGCAGCTCATCGGCTATGTCGCGACCCGCATCGGGCGGTCGTTCGCCGATGCGCAGGCCGCCGTGGCCACCCTCGACCAGGAGGCGATGCGCCAGAAGCGTCCTTTAACCAGAGCTTTAGCAGCCGAAGTCTTGCGCGGGTAACCCAGGCCACAGCAGTAACCTATATGCGCTAGTGTCATCGAGCCGTCACGAATGGCGGCGATTATGCCTGGCTAGCCCTATGGATCGAGCTCAAGCTGTTGCAATCGCTAGTGAAATGCCCGAGGCCCTGCTGACTGCGGAAGCCGAACGCGCGGCCATCCCGCTGTCGTCGAGCCCTGACCGTTTCATTAACCGTGAGTTGTCCTGGCTGCACTTCAACCGCCGGGTGCTCGAGGAGGCCGAGAACGCCGCCCATCCCCTGTTCGAGCGGGTGCGGTTCCTCTCGATCTCCGCCAACAACCTCGATGAATTTTTCATGGTGCGCGTGGCCGGCCTGCGCGGCCAGTTGCGCGCCGGCATCACCACCCGAAGCCCCGACGGTCTCACGCCGGCCGAGCAGCTCGCACGCATCTCCGAAGCGGTGTCGGCGCTCGCCAGCGATCAGCAGGCGCGGTGGCGGGAACTGCGCGTCGAGCTCGCCGCGGCGGAAATCACGCTGGTTGACGGACCGGATGTGACCCGGAAGGAAAAGACCTGGCTGCAGGATCACTTCCTGCGTCAGGTGTTCCCGCTGCTCACGCCGCTCGCGATCGACCCGGCGCATCCGTTCCCGTTCATCTCCAATCTCGGCTTCACGATCGCGCTGCAGCTCGTGCGCGCCAGCGACGGCGAGGCGATGAACGCGCTGATCCGCATGCCGAACAAGATCGATCGTTTCGTCCGGCTGCCGGCCGCGGAAGGCTCGCCGGCGCGCGTCATCACCATCGAGCAACTCACCGGATTGTTCATCGGCCAGCTGTTCCCGGGCTACACGCTCAAGGGGCAGGGCGCGTTCCGCGTCATCCGCGATTCCGAAATCGAAATCGAGGAAGAGGCCGAAGATCTGGTGCGCGAGTTCGAGACCGTGCTCAAGCGGCGCCGGCGCGGATCGGTGATCCGTCTCGAGATGGAAGCCGCCATGCCGGCCGAGTTGCGGCGCTTCGTGCAGCGCGCGCTCGATTGCAACGACGAAGTCTTCCTGGTCGACGGCGTGCTGGCGCTCAACGAATTGTCGCAGCTGATGAGCCTCGACCGGCCCGATCTCGAATTCGTGCCGTACAATCCGCGCTTCCCCGAGCGCATCCGCGATCATGGCGGCGATTGCTTCGCCGCCATCCGCCAGAAGGACCTGGTCGTCCACCATCCGTATGAATCATTCGACGCGGTGGTTCAGTTTCTGAACCAGGCTGCGCGCGATCCTGACGTGGTGGCAATCAAGCAGACGCTCTACCGCACGTCGTCCGAATCCCCCATCGTCAAGTCGCTGGTGGAGGCAGCCGAGGCCGGCAAGTCGGTGACCGCGCTGGTCGAGCTCAAGGCGCGCTTCGACGAGGAGGCCAATATCCGCTGGTCGCGCGCGCTCGAGCGCGCCGGCGCGCAGGTCGTGTTCGGCTTCATCGAGCTCAAGACCCACGCCAAATTGTCTCTGGTCGTGCGCCGCGAAGGCGGCTCGCTTGCCACCTACGTCCATGTCGGGACCGGCAACTATCATCCGGTGACCGCACGCATCTACACCGACCTCTCGTTCTTCACTTCCGAGCCGGTGATCGGCGCGCGATGTCGCGCGCGTGTTCAACTACATCACCGGCTACGCCGAGCCGGCGCAGCTCGAGCGGATGGCGGTGTCGCCGCTGACCTTGCGCAAGCGCGTCGCCGAGCACATCGCCCAGGAAATCGCGCACGCCCGCAACGGCAAGCCGGCCGCGATCTGGATGAAGGACAATTCGCTGGTCGACCCCGACATCATCGACCAGCTCTACGAGGCGTCACGCGCCGGCGTACAGATCGACCTGGTGGTGCGCGGCATCTGCTGCCTGCGGCCGGGCATCCCGGGTCTGTCGGAGAACATCCGGGTGAAATCGATCGTCGGCCGGTTCCTGGAACACAGCCGCATCTACTGCTTCGGCGCCGGCTACGGCCTGCCGCATTCGAAGGCGGCGGTATATATTTCCTCCGCCGACATGATGCCGCGGAACCTCGATCGGCGGGTGGAGGTTCTCTGTCCGATCCTCAACCCGACCGTGCACGAGCAGGTGCTCGATCAGATCATGATCGCCAATTTCAAGGACAACGAGCAGAGCTGGAAACTTCTGCCCGACGGCACGTCGAATTGCATAAAAGCGGCCGAGGGCGAGGAGCCCTTCAACGCCCACAAGTACTTCATGACGAATCCGAGTCTGTCCGGACGTGGCAAATCGCTCAAAGAATTGTCGCCGCGCAGCCTTGTACGCCGCCTCGACCGCGGTTAAGCGGCGGCCGCTCGCCATGCAGGCAGCCCAAGGACGTCTCGACTACGGCCAGCCGGTTGCGGTGATCGACATCGGTTCCAACTCGGTGCGGCTCGTCACCTATGAAGGGCTGACGCGCAGCCCGACGCCGATCTTCAACGAAAAGGTGCTGGCCGGCCTCGGCCGCGAAGTGCAGTCGACCGGGCTGCTCGCCGCCGACGCTGTGGAAAAGGCGCTCGGCGCGCTCAAGCGCTTCCGCATGCTGTGCGACCGCATGCAGGTCGGCGCGCTGTGGGTGGTGGCCACCGCCGCCTGTCGCGACGCCAAGAACGGCAAAGCGTTTGTCGAGGAGGCCGAGCGCATCTGCCGCACCAAGGTCGAGATCATTTCCGGCAAGCGCGAGGCGGAGCTGAGCGCGCTCGGCGTGGTGTGCGGGTTCCACCGGCCCGACGGCCTGGTCGGCGATCTCGGCGGCGGCTCGCTGGAACTTTCCGAAGTGCACGGCCACAAGGTCCACACCGGCATCACGCTGCCGCTCGGCGGACTGGCGCTGCAGGACATCACCGAAAAGTCGATCAAGAAGGCCGAGAAGCTGGTGCGCAAGTCGCTCAGCGACGCGAAGCTGCTCAAGGCCGGCGTCAACCGCACCTTCTACGCGATCGGCGGCACCTGGCGCGCGCTCGCGCGCCTGCACATGTGGCAGACCGGCTATCCGCTGCATGTGATGCACGGCTATGTCATATCGGCGCGCGAAGCTTACGACTTCGCCGGCCTGGTCCATCGCGTGAACGCCGAGACGCTGTCGCAGATCGAGGTCGTCGCCGATGCGCGGCGGCCGCTGCTCGCCTATGCCGCCGTCGTGCTCGAGCACCTGATCGAGATCGCGCGTCCGAAGGACATCGTGATCTCCGCGCTCGGCGTGCGCGAGGGCCTGCTCTACGGCATGCTCAATGCTGACGAGCGGCGCAAGGACCCGCTGATCGCGGCCGCGCAGGAGCTCAACGTGCTGCGCTCGCGCGCGCCGGCCCACGGCGACGAGCTGATCGCCTGGACCGACCGGTTCATGGCCTCGACCGGGCTCGATGAAACCGCCGAGGAGCGCCGCCTGCGCCACGCCGCCTGCCTGCTGGCGGATATCGGCTGGCGCGCGCATCCGGACTATCGCGGCGAGCAGTCGCTCAACATCATCGCCAACGCTGCGTTCGTGGGGATCGACCATCCCGGGCGCGTCTATCTCGCGCTCGCGGTGTTCTTCCGCCATGTCGGCCTGGTCGATGAGGAGCTCTCGCCGCGCATTCGTGAGCTCGCGTCGACGCGCGTGCTCGACCGCGCCCGCGTGCTGGGCGCGGCGCTGCGCGTCGCCTACCTGGTCTCGGCCTCCACCACCGACGTGCTGCCGAAGACCCCGATGCTCGTCGAGCGCGGCCGGTTGGTGCTGCGCTTCCGCAACGGCCTGCGCGACCTCGCCGGCGAGCGCGTGTTCGTCCGCCTGCGCCAGCTGGCCCGGCTGATCGGCCGCGAGCCGGTCATGGAGCTGGAATAGGGCACATCCCGCCGCTTGCGCGTGTGATTGTGTAACCTCCGCCGCGTGCTTATCTATTTCATGCAATCGAGGTTGTGATGGGCGCGGACTGTTGCAGCACCAATCCGGTATTTGAGGGCCTGTCGGCGGACTACAAACGCCGGCTGTGGGCCGTCATCGCCATCAATGCCACGATGTTCGTCGTCGAGACCGGCGCCGGCGCGTTTGCCGGATCGCAGGCGTTGCAGGCGGACGCGCTCGACTTCCTCGGCGATACGCTGACTTACGGCATCAGTCTCGCGGTCATCGGCTCGGCCGTGCGCGTGCGGGCCTGGGCGGCCTTCGCCAAGGCGGCGAGCCTGACGCTGATGGGACTGTGGGTGCTGGGCGCCACCGCCTACCACGTGCTCGTGCTCGGCGTTCCGCGCGCCGAGATCATGGGCATCGTCGGATTCCTGGCGCTCGCCGCCAATGTCGCGAGCGTGTTGCTGCTGGTCAAATACAAGGACGGCGACGCCAATGTGCGCTCGGTGTGGCTGTGCTCGCGCAACGACGCGATCGGCAACGTCGCGGTCATGATCGCGGCGGTCGCGGTCTGGCTGACGGCGACCAAGTGGCCGGACTTGATTGTCGCGGCGATCATGGCGGGCCTGTTCCTGACGTCGTCGGCCAAGATTCTCAAACAGGCGCTCGCCGAGTTGCGCAGCGGCCAGGCATCCGGCGTGTCATTGCTCGAGCATCGGCATTAACAAACCAGTGGGGCAAGGGGTAGGGCGTGGGCCTGTTCATTGCAGCCGCGATCACGACCGCGCTCGCGCTCGCCGGCTTTGCGGCCCTGCTCAGACATGGCGACGACCGGCGGGCGATGACGCTCGCGTTCCTCGTCGCGCTGCCGCTGTCGCCGCTGATGATCTACGCTGGTGCGGCTGCCGATCGACGGCTTGCTGCGCACCAGCTTCGGCATTTCGGCCGGCTGTGGTGACGATCGTATCGCTGTTCTACGCGCCGCTGACCGAAGAGCCTGCCAAGTGGCTCACGGCGGCGGTGCCGAAGGTTCGCCATGCGATCCGCAAGGATCCGATCTTCCTCGCGCTTGCGGCGGGCGCCGGCTTCGGCCTCGGCGAAATCTGGTTCCTGGCGCATGCGCTGATCAAGTCGCCGGGCTATCCCGATCTGCCGTTCTGGATGTTCGGCGGCTTCGTCCTGGAGCGGCTGGCGGTTTGCTTCCTGCACGGCGCGTTGCTGATCCCGCCGTTCTATGCGCTCGCCACCGGCCGTTCGTTCCTGCTCGGCGGATTGGCCGGAATGGTGGGGCACTTCCTGCTCAACTTCCCGATCTATCTCGCCTCGATCAATGCGCTTGGCCTTGGCGAGAAATGGAAGCCGCTGCTGCTGTTGTGGATTCTTCTATTCGTCGTGCTGGGGGCAATCCTGGCTCTGCTCCTCCCGCGACGGCCGCTTCCCCGCCAAGTCACAGAACAGAATTCAGCGAGTTGAGAGATCAGAGCGGCCCGACGCCGCCATAGGGCACGCCGGAGAGGCGCGCCATCTCCGCCTTCCAGGTCGTCAGATCGTCGATGCAGAGCTGGTTGAGATGCGTGTGCCCGCAGGCGCGCGCGAGGATCTTCATCAGCTCGACCGACGTTTCCAGGAAGCGCGCCAGCCGCTCGGCGGACTTGACGACATCAAGCCGCGCGGTGAGGCGCGGGTTCTGCGTCGCGATGCCGACCGGGCAATTGTTGGTGTGGCAGGCGCGCATGCCGATGCAGCCGATCGCCTGGATGGCGGAATTGGCGATCGCCACCGCGTCGGCGCCGAGCGCCAGCGCCTTGGCGAAGTCGGCGGGCGTGCGCAAGCCGCCGGTGATGATCAGCGTGACGTCCTTGCCGCTCTTGTCGAGATGGGCGCGGGCGCGCGCCAGCGCCGGGATCGTCGGCACCGAGATGTGGTCGCGGAAGATCAAGCGGCGCCGCGCCGGTCGCGCCGCCGCGGCCGTCGACGATGACGTAGTCGCAGCCGACCTCGAGCGCGGCGTCGATGTCCTTCTCGATGTGCTGGGCGGAGAGCTTGTAGCCGATCGGGATGCCGCCGGTGCGGCTGCGCACCTCGTCGGCGAAGGCGCGGATCTGCTTCGGCTCGGTCCAGTCCGGGAAGCGCGCCGGCGAGATCGCGTCGGTGCCCTCCGGCAGGCCGCGGGTGAGCGCGATCTTGCCGACGTTCTTGCGCGCGGGCAGGTGGCCGCCGGTGCCGGTCTTGGCCGCCTGTCCGCCTTTGAAATGGAACGCCTGCACCCGCATCACCTTCTCCCAGGCAAAGCCGAAGCGGGCGGAGGCGTATTCGTAGAAGTAGCGGCTGTTCGCGGCCTGCTCCTCGGCCAGCATGCCGCCTTCGCCGGAGGCGATGCCGGTGCCGGCGAGCTCGGCGCCGCGCGCGAGCGCGACCTTCGCCGGCTCCGACAGCGAGCCGAAGCTCATGTCCGACACCATCAGCGGAATTTTCAGCGTGAGCGGCTTCTGCGCATTCGGGCCGACCACGACCTCGGTGCCGACCGGCTCGTCGTCGAGGCGCGGGGCGGTCGCAAGCTGCGCGGTCACGAACTGGATGTCGTCCCACGACGGCAGCTCCTGCCGCGGCACGCCCATCGCCGCGACCGCGCCGTGATGGCCGGTCTTGCTCAGGCCATGCGTTGCGTAGTGCTGGATCTGCTGGACATGCGGCTCGACCGGATCGGCATGCACCTCGGCATAGAGGCCGAGATAGCTGTCGCGCTTGTAGGGCTGCGGATGGTCGTTCTCCCAGGCCGCGATCTCGTCGGCGTCGACCAGCACGTTGCCGCCGTCGATCCAGGCCGCGAATTTCGGCAGCACCTCCTCGTTGTTGTATTCGCTGATGCCGGTGTCGATGCGGTAGTCCCAATCGTGCAAGCCGCAGATCAGGTTGTCGCCGTCGATGCGGCCGTCGGCGAGCAGCGCGCCGCGGTGCAGACAGCGTCCGTACATCACCGAGACCTGATCGCCGTAGCGGATCACGACCAGGTCGACATTGCCGACCAGCGCATATTCGGGCGCGCGATCTTTCAGCGCGGACCAGTTGGCGACGGCGACCTTGTTCATGTCCAGCCCCTGAGAAGGTGGCTGGCAGGATCGCCTCAGGGCGCGGGCTTGTCTACCGCCACGACGCGGCCTCGTTCGACCGAGAGCGCGAGCTTGCCGTGCTTGAGCGCGATCGCCTTTTCGCCGAACAGCTCGCGCCGCCAGCCCGACAGCGCCGGCACGTCGGCGTGGTCGTCGGCGGCGATGCGGTCGAGGTCGTCGACCGTGGCGATCACCTTGGCGGCGACGCCGTGCTTCTCGGAGGTCATGCGCAGCAGCACCTTGAGCAGCTCGACCGTGGCCTGGCCGTTCGGGGCGGGCCTCGCCCGCTCGAACCGCGGCAGCGTCTTCGGATCGCGCGCCAGCCCCGCCTTGACCGCTTCGATGATCGCTTCGCCCCACTTCGAGCGCTCGAAACCCTTGGGCAGCGAGCGCAGCGCGGCGAGGCGCTCGATGGTGGTCGGCGCCTGGATCGCGATATCGCCGATCACGTCATCCTTGAGCACGCGGCTGCGCGGGACGTCGCGGGTCTGCGCTTCGCGTTCGCGCCAGGCCGCGACCTCGACCAGCACCGCCAGCTCCTTGGGCTTGCGCACGCGGGTCTTGAGCCGCTCCCAGGCGTGCTCGGGCTCCATGCGATAGGTGGCGGGCGAGGTCAGAACGCGCATCTCGTCGTGCAGCCAGTCGGCGCGGCCGCGCTTTTCGAGATCGTCGGACAGTTTCACGTACACGTCGCGCAGGTGGGTGACGTCGGAAATCGCATAGGTCAGTTGTGCGTCGCTGAGCGGGCGGCGGGTCCAGTCGGTGAAACGGCTCGACTTGTCGAGGGTGTCGCCGGTGATGCGATGCACGAGCTGGTCGTAGGAGATCGAGTTGCCATAGCCGAGGACCATCGCCGCGACCTGGGTGTCGAACAGCGGGGCAGGGATCATCTGCGCCTCGTGCCAGCAGATCTCGATGTCCTGGCGGGCGGCGTGGAACACCTTCACGACGCTCTGGTCGGCCAGCAGGTCGAACAGCGGGCGAAGCTCGATTTCAGGGGCCAGCGCGTCGACCACGACCGATTTGTCGATACTCGCCATCTGCAGCACGCAGAGCTTGGGGTAATAGGTGCTCTCGCGCAGGAATTCGGTGTCGACCGTCACAAAGGGATGCCGCGCAAGGCGCCCACAGGTCTCGGCGAGTGTTGTTGTATCTGTAATCGGCTGCATTCCGGGGGCTAGATAGCGCACGCTGGCCCGTTTGTCACAGCTTCTTCACACCCCATTGGACCACAACCTGGGGAGAGGACGGCCACAAGCGCCTTGAGCCGGGCGTGGCTAGAACCTAGCTTCTCCCACCGCTCAAACCGGAACGGCCATTCCCTTGAATCTTTTCGACGCATTCCGCCTGCAGGCACAGTTTCAACCGACCGCGCCGGCCATCTGTGCGCCAGGGCGGCCGATCGGGCTGATCAGCTACGGGCGGCTGGAGGCACTGTCGAACAATGCCGCTCGCTATGCTCTGGCCCAGGGGATCAAGCGCGGCGACACGGTCGCCGTGATCTGCGCCGACCCGGTGCTGCACTGGATCCTGGTGCTCGGGCTTGGACGCGTCGGCGCCGTCAGCCTGTCGAGCGTGACACCGTCGGTGCCGGCCGAATGCAATGTCAGCGTGGCGATTTCGGACGTCGCGGGCGGCGTCCGTAATGCCGCGCGCGTGATCGCGGCCGACAACGCCTGGCTCGATGGCGACGGCAAGCCGCCGGCCGTGGACTTGGAGCAGGACGCTCACGCCATCGCGCGCATCATCCTCACCTCCGGCACCACCGGCCACCCGAAAGGCGTGGCGTTGAGCCACGAGATGCTGGTGCGGCGGCTCTACTCGTTCGATGTCGCCTTTGGAAGCAAAGTCCCCGCCTGCACGCGCTCGTTCCTCGACCCCGGCATCGCCGCGAATTTCGGCTTCCTGTGGGGCCTCTACACCTTGGCGCGCGGCGGCACGCTGTTCCTGCGCGGCCGCGATGCCGCCGAAACGCTACAGGCGCTGACGCTCTACAATGTGCAGTGCCTGATTGCAGCGCCGGGCGGGCTTGCGGAAATCCTCGACTACTACGAGCGCTCGCCGGCATTCACCTCGCCGTTCGACGTGGTGCTGTCGATCGCCAGCATGCTGGTCAAGCCGCTGGCGGATCGCGTGCGCGCGACACTGGCGTCGAACCTCGTCGGCGCCTATGGCGCGACCGAAGGCAATCCAGTGGCGGCGGCGCCGGCGCACCATATGGCGGAGATTCCCGGCGCCGTCGGATACGTCTCGCCGGGCATGATCGTGCAGACGGCCGACCACGACGGCCGCGCGCTCGCGACCGGCCAGGAAGGGCTGCTGCGGTTTCGCGGACCGCGTTGTGTCGATGGTTATGTCGGCAATCCGCCCGGGTCGGAGATGTTCTTCCGCGACGGATGGTTCTATCCCGGCGACATCGGCCGCGTGACCGAGCACGGCATGATGGTCGTCAGCGGACGCGAGAAGAACATCATCGACCTCGGCGGCCACAAGATCAGCCCGGATACTGTGGAGGCCGCGCTGATGGGCTATCCCGGCGTGAGCTTTGCGGTGGCGTTCGGGGTGCCGAATGCGCTCGGCATCGAGGAGGTGTGGGCGGCAGTAACCGGCGGTGCCGCGCTCGATTTGAATGCGATGCGCGAACATTGCGCCCGCCGGCTGCCGGCCGGGGAGGCGCCGGCCCGGGTCGTCCAGGTGGCAGATATCCCACGCCTGGCCATCGGCCGGGTCGATCGCCGAAAGCTTCTGGAAATGACGAAAACCATTTGAAGATCTTGTTTTTTGGTCGTTTTGCCGGCGGCGCGAGGCCGGTGCAAATCCACGATTAACGGTCGGTGTTGCCCTGGCGCCATAGCCGGAATCTGCGAGTTGCCGTAGGTTGGAACCGAAATTTTCAACCCGGGGGCGGGGCCTTCATGGGCGCAATGCGGCGTTATCTGCTCGCCACCGTTTCGGCGGCGGCACTCTCGACGAGCGCGCTGGCTGCCGACATCCCGGTGCAAGGCGGCGCCGCCGGCCGCGGTGGTCTGGAGCTGGGCCGGCTTCTACATCGGCGTCAACGCCGGCGCGGCGTGGAACCGTGCAGAATTCACCGACTTTGGCGGCCCCACGCCCTTGGCCTTTCCAAGAGGCACGACGTACTGGTCGCCCAATGAAGCCGGTTTCACGGGCGGCGGCCAGATTGGCTTTAATCTTCAATCGGGCAGCGTTGTCTACGGCGTTGAAGCCGACTTCAACTTCGTCAGCAACAAGGCGTCAGTGACCTTGCCCGGTAATCCCTTCGGGCCGATCACTTCGACCAGCAAGCTCGATTGGATGGGGACAGTGCGTGGGCGACTTGGCGTAACGTTCTCGCCGACGCTGATCTATGTGACCGGCGGCTGGGCGTTCGCGCATTTCAAGGACACTTGGAATATACCCTTTGCGACCATCCCCGGGAACGTCGACAAGACACGCTTGGGATGGACTATCGGCGGCGGCATCGAGCATATGTTCGCCCGCAACTGGACGGCGAAGATCGAGGCGCTCTACGCCGACTTTGGCAATTGGAACGGTTTCCTGACGGGCTTCGGTGGGACCTATCGGACGCGCTTCGAGCACCAGGTCGTCACGGTGCGCGGCGGCCTGAACTACAAGTGGTGAGCGGCCGCTCCGCTAGCTTGTTACGTTTGAGCATGATCTTGTCCGAAAACCGGGTTCCACTTTTCGGGATCATGCTCTAGCCCAACGACACCCTCACGTGAAGAACGAGACCCGTCCGGTCTCGATGTCGTGCATCGCCGCGGCGACCACGATCTCCTTCTTGTCGGCCATCTCCTTGAGGATGGGGCTGCGGCTCAGGATCATCTGCGCCGCAAGCTGCGCGTTGGTGTCGGCGACCGCCTGCACCAGCTTCTTGTCCTTGGACGTGCGCTTGCCGGCGAACTTGGTCGCGGCGACCGCGGGCTCGATGTGGCTCAGCGTCTCGGTCAGATTGCCGAGCTTGGCCTGATCGATGGCGCCCTTGATGGCGCCGCAGTCGGAATGGCCGAGCACGACGATCGCCCTCGCGCCGACGAGCTTGCAGGCGAATTCGAGGCTGCCGATGATATCGGTGTTGACGAAATTGCCGGCGATGCGCGCGGCGAAGATCGCCCCCAGCTGTTGATCGAACACCAGTTCGGGCGGGACGCGGCTGTCGATGCAGCCGACGATGGCGGCAAACGGCGCCTGGCCGGTCGCGGTGGCGCGCACCTGCTTCATCAGATCGCAATTGATCATCTTGCCGGACACGAAGCGTTGGTTGCCTTCCTGCAGCATGCGCAGCGCGTCTTGCGGCGACGTCGCTTTTTGACGGCCAGGGGTGAAGACTGCGCAGGCGTCCTGCGCTTGCGCTCCGCCTGCGGCTGCTAAGGATAGGGCCGTGGTCATGACAAATGCGCGGCGTGAGTACATGGGTCGGCTCCCTCGGTAAGGTTTGATTCTATAGCGACGCCCGACACACCGTATCGGTCAATTGCTGCAACCATGCGTCATTGCGAAGCTTGCCGCAATTCGTGCCCTGTGCCTAATTGGAATTATATAAAAACGTGCGGATTTGGCGCCCGTACGAACAACAAAAGGCGAGGGATGATGAAATTTGTGAGTTCGCTGGCGGCGTTTGTGCTGTTCGCCACGCCGGCTGCCGCGCAGGACGTGGCTGGCTTCTACAAGGGCAAGACCGTCCGCATCATCGTCGGCTTCTCGGCCGGCGGCGGCTACGATCACTACGCGCGCGTGCTTTCGCGCCACATCGGCCGCCACATCCCGGGCCAGCCCAACGTCATCGTGCAGAACATGCCGGGCGCGGCGAGCCTGAATTCCGTGCGCTATGTCGCCACCGCCGCGCCGACCGACGGCACGGTGATCAACGCGTTCAATCCGGGGCTGATCACGCAGTCGGTGACGGTGCCGCAGAAGATCGGCGCGAATTTTCTGGACTTCGCCTGGCTCGGCAGCGTCACCGAGGATTTCCGCGTCTGCCACACCTGGAACGGCACCGGCATCAAGGACTGGCCGGATCTGCTCAAGCGGCAGCAGGTGAATTTCGGCGTCACCGGCGTCGGCACCGCGTCCTATATCGACTCGAAGATGCTGAGCGACCTGTTCGGCGTCCACGTGCGTCAGGTGACCGGCTATCCCGGCTCGACCGAGAAACGCATCGCGATCGAGCGCGGCGAGCTCGACGGCGACTGCATCGGCTGGACCAGCGTGCCGGAGCAGTGGGTGCGCGAGAAGAAGGTCACTGTGCACTTGCGCTTCTCGCGCACGCTGGTCGCCGACATGCCGGCGACGTCGCTGGTGGCGCGCGACGTGCTCACCGATGATCGCAAGCGGCAGATCTTGGATTTGCTCACGGCATCGTCCGTGGTGGGGCGGCCCTACATCGTTCCAAAGGCGGTGCCGGCGGATCGCTACGCGGCGCTGCGCGCCGCGTTCGAGGAGACGTTGAAGGACCCGGAGTTCGTCGCCGAGATCAACAAGCAGCGGCTGACGATCGCGCCGATGACGGCGGGAGCGATCGAGGGCTTCTTGAAGGAGCTCTACAAGACGCCCGCCGACGTGGTCGAGGCGACGCGGAAGATTTCCGGTGATTAGTGCCGAAGTCCGTAGCCCGGATGAAGCGCAGCGAAATCCGGGACTGGCAGGAGCCGAGAGGAATCCCGGATTTCGCTTCGCTCCATCCGGGCTACAATTGATCAAAACACGACCCGCGCCGGAGCGCGTTCCGGCGTCAACGAGAGTCGTGATTTCGGGGAGTGCGCCTGATGCAGCTTGGATCAGCTCGAAGGACATGCGCTGCGGCCATCGCCGTGCTTTGCGGCTGCACGGTATCGGCGCCGGCGCAAAGCGTCGCCGACTTCTATCGCGGCAAGACCATTCAGCTCATTATTCCGAGCAACATGGGCGGCTCGGTCGGGCTCTACGGCAAGCTCGCCGCCGACCACATCGGCCGTCACATCCCGGGCAATCCGACGGTGATCCTGGTGCAGATGCCGGGGGCGGGCGGGCTGCAGTCGGTCGAGTTCATCTCCCAGGTCGCGCCCAAGGACGGCACCGCCATCGCCGAAATCCTGAGCCCGTCGCTGCTGGTGCCGCTGCTGCGCAACACGCGCTTCGATTCAGGCGCGCTGCAGTGGCTCGGCTCGCTCACCGCGCGGCCGGGCGTCATCGCGGTCTGGCACACCGCGGCGGCAACCACGCTCGAGGGCGCCAAGCAGGTCGAGCTCAACATGGGATCGACCGGCGTCGGCTCCGGCAACTACTGGATCCCGACGCTCGCCAACGCCGTGCTCGGCACCAAATTCAAGCTCGTCACCGGCTATCGCGGCGGCGCCGACATCAACCTCGCGATCGAGCGCCGCGAGATCGACGGCCGCTCGAACTACTGGTCCGGCTGGACCACGGTGAAGCCGGACTGGATTCGCGAGGGCAAGCTCAAATTCCTGTTCCGCACCGGCCCGAAGGCGCCTGACATGCCCGACCTGCCGTCGTTCGCCGAGCTGACCAGCGGCGAGGAGCGGCAGATGGTGCAGATCCTCGATGCGCCCGACGACGTCGGCGTCGGCTTCTACATGGCGTCGGGCATCCCGGCCGATCGCGCGGCGGCGCTGCGCAAGGCATTCTGGGAGATGATGCACGACAAGAAATTCCTCGCCGAGGCGGAGCGGCTGGAAGCGCCGATCGCGCCGGTGTCGGGCGAGGAGGTGCAGCGGGTGGTCACGTCGATCTATTCCACGCCGCCATCGGTGATCGAGCGGCTCAAGCAGGTCATCATCCCGAAAAAATAGGCTATGGTTGAGAACAATCTCGAGCGAAGGATAAGGACAAGTCGATGAACGAGCACGTCAATCAACAGCGTTTCCTGAGCGAGGCGCCGGTCAACCTGCCGGCCAACAAGCGCGACCCGGAATTCTGGTCCGACGCCATGGTCGAGCTGCTCAGCCGTTTGGACATCGACTACGTCTTCCTGCTGCCGGGATCGAGCTATCGCGGCCTGCATGACTTGCTGGTCAACTACGGCCGCAATCACAAGCCGAAGATGGTGCTCACCACCCACGAGCAGATCGCGGTGTCGATGGCGCACGGCTACGCCAAGGCGACGGGCCGCCTCGGCGTCTGCATCCTGCACGACCTGGTCGGGCTGATGAACGGCTCGATGGGCGTCTACAACGCGTTCGGCGACCACGCGCCGGTGCTCATCCTCGGCGGCTCCGGTCCGCTCGATCCCGCCGACCGGCGCTGGATCGACTGGCTGCATTGCGCCTCGACGCAATCCGACATCGTCAAGAACTACGTGAAGTGGACGGAAGAGCCGACCACGCCGCAGTGGCATCTCGACGCCATCGCCAAGGCGCACAAGGTGGCGCTGACGGCGCCGCGCGGCCCGGTCTATGTGACGCTCGACTGCGGCATCCAGGAGCAGAAGATCGAAGGGCCGGTGACGATGCCGGATCCGAAATTCTTCCAGCCGGCGGCGCCGGTCGCGCCCAATCCGGATGCGCTCGCGGCGGCGGCCGATGCGCTGCTCGGTGCCAAGCTTCCGCTGATCGTCGGCGGCCGCTTCGGCATCAATCCCGCCGTCGCCAAGCCGCTGGTCGAGCTGGTCGAGCTCACCGGCGCGGTCTATCGCGACGACAACGGTATCATCGCGTTCCCGACCGCGCATCCGCAGAGCGTCTCCGGCGACCGCGAGATCGTGAAGGAAGCCGACGTGGTGATGGCGATCGACTGCCGCGACCTGTCGAGCCTGCTCGACAGCTATACCGAGCGCAAGGAGAACGTCGGCTCCGGGCGGCTGCGCGCGGGGCGCAAGGTCATCGACATGTCGTTCAACGACCTGTCGCCGAGCTCGTGGTCCTATCTGCGCGGGCCGGCGCCGCTGGTCGACGTGCAGATCAACTGCGATCCGCTGTTCGGCATGCAGCAGCTCAGCGCGCTGATCCGTCAGCGGCTGGAGAAGGACGCCGGCGCGCGCGCGAAGGTCGAGGAACGCAAGAAAGTCGCGACCGAGCGCCACAAGGCGGTGCGCGCCCGCCAGGCCGAGAATGCGAAGAAGGACTGGGACGAGCAGCCGATCCGCCCGGGCCGCATGGTGACCGAGCTGTGGAACGCGGTGAAGGACAAGAACTGGCTGCTCGCGATGCGCAATTCGGCGAGCTTCCCGGAAGGCATCTTCCAGTTCCCCGGCGCCGGCCATTATCTCGGCACCAATGGCGGCGGCGGTGTCGGCTACGGTCCGGGCGCGATGGCGGGCGCCGCCATCGCCTGCCGCGACATGGGCAAGTTCTGCGTCGGCCTGATGGGCGACGGCGACTTCATCATGTCGGCGGGCGCGATCTGGAGCGCCGTGCACATGCGCGCGCCGATGCTGCTCGTGATCAACAACAACACCACCTGGGGCAACGACGAGAAGCACCAGATGCATGTCGCCGAGGATCGCCACCGGCCGCTGGAGAACGCCTGGATCGGCCAGCGCATGGTCGATCCCGATATCGACCACGCCACCGTCGCGCGCGGCTACGGCGCCTGGGCCAAGGGGCCGGTGTTCGATCCGGCCGAGCTTGCCGGTGTGTTCAAGGAAGCGGTCGCCGAGGTGGAGAAGGGCCGCGTCGCGGTGGTCGAGGTGCGCACGCAGCTGATGTGAGCGATGGCGTCCCGGGTGCAGTAGGCGCCCGGGACCTCTCGCGCTGCATCAGTTCGTTGATGGCGTGGAAATATCCGCTGTGCTGGAGTCCGGCTTGGGCAGGCGCGGTGGCTCAAGGCTCACGTCAGGCATCCAGCGTTTGCCGAATACTTCGCCCGCGAGAGACTGGTCGATATGCGGCCGGATCAGGACATTGAACGCGTGCGCGGCTTGTTGAAATTCTGATTTGCAGTCTTCGGCGCGCTCTTCCGGCAGATAGCCCTTTTCGACGAGGTCGCCAAACATCTCCTGGTTTGCGCCATAGGCGATGCACAGCAGGTTGAAGAAACGCTGGTGCGGCGTGCCGTGGACGCCGGAGAAATCGGTCGGCTTGAACGTGACAGTGGTCTCCAGGTCGTCGGTGTACCAATAGGCGGCGCCCATGATCAGCCGGCGTGCCTCATCCTTTGCAACGAGCAGCATCAGCATCGCGGACACCGTGTCGGCCGCATATTCGTCGCGACCGAGCACGGGGATTTTGTGCAGATCGATTAACGCGTGACCGAACTCGTGAAAGAAGACGTCCGCCAACGGCCCCACAATCGCATCGATCGGCGCCACGCCGCGTGCGGTCGTCTCGGTCGGCAGGTCCTTCCAGATCTCGTCGATGTATTCGTAACAAACCTTGATCCTCGCTTCGGAATACACATACCGTGCATCCGACTCGCCATCGCAGCTTTCGATGCTGATCGGCAACCGTTTCGGCAAACGAAATGGACTGAGAATTTCCTGCACTTGTTCGAGGACACGCGCCTCGACGAGAAAATCGTGCAAGCGCTCATGCACGGGATTTTTCGGCTTCTCGTAGGCGATGGCAATCTGACGCGTGCTTGACGGGAGTGTCGCCGTCTCGGCGGCCGCTGCCGTATGCAACGCCAATGTGATTGCGGCCACGATGACCTGCAGCGATGCCGCGGATGCTATCTTCATTTGCCGGATTTCAGGGATCAGGAGCGCGGGTGGTTGTTCAGCCGTCGGGTCGCGGAATTTTCCATCGACCGAACAGCCGGCGCTGAGTGATACGGTATTGTGTCCACAGCGTGAGCTAAACGTGCTGGTTTGTGGCCTCTCGCAGAGTTCCACGCGGGCCTAACGCCGATGTGATCGCGAAGCCGCCGCACGCCACTTCGCTAGCCCCGCACTTTGGGCCGTTGGATGAATTCCCACGGCGAGGGGAAGGGGCCGACCGGCACCTCGATCAGCGTCGGCTGATCGCGGCGCTTGAGCGAACGGTCGAGCGCGGCGCGCAATTCCTGCGGACCGCGCGCGCGCTCGGCGGCGGCGCCGAAACTTTCCGCGAAACGCACGAAATCCGGATTGGTGAGGTCGCAGGCGATCAGCCGGTTGCCGTAGCGCTCCTCCTGGATACGCCGGACATTGCCGAAGGCGTCGTCGTTGAACACGATGGCCGTGAGTGGGATGCGGTGCTGCACGGCGGTCGCAAGCTCGGTCGCGGTGAACATGAAGCCGCCGTCGCCGCAGATCGCGACCACCGGCACGTCGCGGCGCGCGTCCTGCACGCCGAGCGCGGTGGCGTAGCCCCAGCCGAGCGGGTCCTGGAAGCCTGGCGAGATGAAGGTGCGCGGCTTGTAGACCGGATAGGTGATGCGAGCCGCGAATGCCATCTGGGTGATGTCCTCCACCAGGATGCCATCCTCGCCGAGCGCGTCGCGGATCACGTCGAGGTAGCTGATCTGCGGCGCTAGCTTCTCCATGCGCTTGCGCCACTTCGCCTGCCGCTCGACCATCTCGTCGTGCCGTGACGCGCGCTTGTGGCCGTCGAGCGCGGCGACGAGCCGTCGCAGGATCGGCGCAGCATCGCCGATGAGCGCGACGGCGGCTTTTTGGACGCGATCCGGTTCCTCCGGATCGGCGTCGACGCGGATGATCGACAGCTTGTCGTCCACGCCCCATTGCTGGAAGCCGTAGAACAGCCGCGTGCCGATGCCGAGCACGACGTCGGCTTCGCCCCATAGCTCGTGCGCCAGCGGCATGGTCACCGCAAACGGGCTGCGGCCATCGAGCACGCCGCGCCCGCGCCGGAACGCAAACACCGGCGCTTGGAGGATGCCCGATAGCGCGGTGACCTCGGGGCTCGCATCCTGCGCGCCGCCGCCGGTAACGATCAGGATGCGTTTGGCTTCGGCGAGGCGCTTCACCGCCGCGGTGATCGCGTCGTCGTCGATCGGCGGCTCTTCCGGCAGCAACGGCGGCACAGGCAATGCAACCGCGCCGCTCTTGCCCCACAGGTCCATCGCGCATTCGAGCGCCGCCGGTCCGGGGCGGCCCGACCGCATGGCACGAAACGCGTCGGCGACCAGGGCAGGGGCTTCGGCCGGCGATTTGATCCGTGCCGTGAAGTCCACAATCCGAGAAATGATGCCGGCTTGATCGCGGATCTCGTGCAGGTGACCAAGGCCGCGGCCGATGTCGGACTGCGCGATGTGGCCGATCAGCGCCAGCACCGGCGCGTTGGTGCCGTGCGCGGTGAGAAGGGCGGTCGCAGAATTGAGCAGCCCCGGTCCCGGCACCACGGCATAGGCCTGCGGCTTGCCGGTCGCGAGCGCGGCGCCCAGCGCCATGTAACCCGCGCCCTGCTCGTGGCGTGTGTGAACCGTGCGGATGCGGTCCTTGGCCTTGAACAGGGCGTCGAACAGGTGGTCGTTGTGCACGCCGGGCAGCGCGTAGACCGTGTCGAGGCCGTGCGCGATCAGGCCCTCGACCGTGGCCTCCGCCGTTGTCATCCGCTGCATGGGATAGCCCGCCCCGTGATATTGCTATTTCGATCAATGCTTTCTTAGCTCAAAGCAACGATCCCGTCCCCGCCGGCCGTTGCCTTGACAAAGCCCGGTCTGCATGTGCTTTTCCGGCCCTTCGGCGATAGCCGCGACGACGATTCCCCGGGACTGAAAGACATGCATCGCTACCGCACCAAGACCTGCGGCGCGCTCCGTGAGGCCGACATCGGCCAGGACGTGCGGCTTTCCGGCTGGTGCCACCGCATCCGCGACCATGGCGGCGTGCTGTTCATCGACCTGCGCGACCACTACGGATTGACCCAGGTGGTGGCCGACCCGGATTTGCCGGCCTTCAAGGTCGCCGAGACGCTGCGCGCGGAATGGGTGGTGCGGATCGATGGCAAGGTGCGCAAGCGTCCCGAAGGCACCCTGAACGCGGAGCTGCCGACCGGCGCGGTCGAGGTCTATATCCGCGAGATCGAGGTGCTCGGCCCGGCCGCCGAATTGCCGATGCCGGTGTTCGGCGACCAGGAATATCCGGAAGACATCCGGCTCAAGTACCGCTTCCTCGACCTGCGCCGCGACAAGCTGCACCAGAACATCATGGTGCGCGGGCAGGTGATCGACTCGATCCGCCGCCGCATGAAGGAGGCGGGCTTCTTCGAATTCCAGACGCCGATCCTGACGGCGTCGTCGCCGGAAGGTGCGCGCGACTACCTCGTGCCGTCGCGGCTGCATCCCGGAAAGTTCTACGCGCTGCCGCAGGCGCCACAGCAGTTCAAGCAGCTCATCATGGTGGCGGGCTTCGACCGCTATTTCCAGATCGCGCCGTGCTTCCGCGACGAGGACGCGCGCGCGGATCGTTCGCCCGGCGAGTTCTACCAGCTCGACCTCGAGATGAGCTTCGTGACGCAGCAGGACGTGTTCGACGCGGTCGAGCCGGTGATGCGCGGTGTGTTCGAGGAGTTCGCGAACGGCAAGCCGGTGACGCCGACGTTTCCGATGATCCCGTATGCCGAGGCGATGCGCAAATACGGCTCCGACAAGCCGGATCTGCGCAACCCGATCGTGATGCAGAACGTGAGCGAAGCGTTCCGCGGCTCCGGCTTCAAGGTGTTCGCCAGTATCCTGGCCGGCGACCCAAAGGCGGAAGTGTGGGCGATCCCGGCCAAGGGTGGCGGTTCGCGAGCGTTCTGTGATCGCATGAATGCTTGGGCTCAGGGCGAGGGCCAACCGGGCCTCGGCTATATCTTCTGGCGCGAGGGCGAGGAGAGCGGCGCGGGACCCTTGTCGCGCAACATCGGGCCCGAGCGCACCAAGCAGATCGCGGAGCAACTCGGTCTCGGCGTCGGCGACGCGGCGTTCTTCATCGCCGGCAAGCCGGAGCAGTTCGTGAAGTTTGCGGGCCCCGCGCGCACCAAGGTGGGCGAGGAGCTCAACCTCATCGCCAAGGATCGCTTCGAGTTCTGCTGGATTGTCGACTTCCCGATGTTCGAGTGGAACGAGGAGGAGAAGAAGATCGACTTCTCGCACAACCCGTTCTCGATGCCGAACATGGAGGTCGAGCAAGTTCCTCAAGCTCGATGCCAAGGACAGCGAGACGATCCTGGGGCTCAAAGCGTTCCAGTACGACATCGTCTGCAACGGCATCGAGCTGTCTTCAGGTGCAATTCGAAACCATCGCCCCGACGTCATGCGCAAGGCGTTCGCGCTCGCCGGCTATGGCGAGGAGGTGCTGGAGCAGAAATTCGGCGGCATGCTGCGCGCGCTCTCGCTCGGCGCGCCGCCGCACGGCGGTATCGCGCCCGGCATCGACCGCATCGTGATGCTCTTATGCGGGGAGGAGAACCTGCGCGAGGTCGTGCTGTTCCCGATGAACCAGCGCGCCGAGGATCTGATGATGGGCGCGCCGTCGGAGGTGACGCCGAAGCAGCTGCGCGAGCTGCATGTCCGGCTGGCGCTGCCGGAGAACAAGAGCTGAGGCGCGAGCCTGACGGCTCTCTCCTCCGCTCATTCCCGCGCAAGCGGGAATCCAGTCTCGATCTAGCCTGGGTCCCCGCCTTCGCGGGGACGAGCGGAAGGTGAGAGCGAGCGCTTCCCCTAAACCTTGATGTTCGGGAACATCTTCAGCGCGTTGCCGTTGTCGATCGCCAACTGGTCGGCGGCCGAGAACTTGTACGCCAGCATTCCGTCGAGCGCCTCCTTGGCGTCGCGGAACGGATAGTCGGAACCGAACATCACCTGCGAGATCGAGACCATCTTCATCAGCGCCGCCAGCTGGCTGGGCGTGTTGCCCTGCGCGATCTCGTAGTAGTACTTCTGCAAGGTCGGCGTCGGGTCTTCCATCTTGCGCTCCCAGGCGAGACGCGTGAGACGGCTGGTCAGGAACGGGATGGTTCCGCCCGAGTGCGACCAGATCCAGCGGATGTCCGGGAATTTTGCCGCCGAGCGCGGCTTCTCGAAGATCAGGCTGGCGACGGTGCGGGTGGTGTCGGTGGCGTATTCGATGGCGCTCGGCGGCACCGCGCCGATCACCTTCGCGCAGCATTCCGCCGGCGTCGGATGGACATAGACCACGGCCTTGCGGCGGTTGAGCTCCTCGAGCACCGGCACGAACGTCTCGTTGCCGAGATACTTGCCATCGTAGCTGGTCCAGAGCGCGATGCCCTCGGCCTTGAGCGTGCCGTAAGCGTATTCGATCTCCTTCAGGCTACCCTCGACGTCGACCGGCGCGATCGCGGCAAAGATGCCGAAGCGGTTCGGGTGGTCGCTGCGGAGCTTGGCCGCATAGTCGTTGCACTCGCGCGCCAGCCGCCGCGAGGGCTCCTCGATCTTGCCGTACCAGGGTCCGGGATTGAGGATCGAGGTGATCGAATAGGCGACGCCGGCCTTGTCCATGTCGTCGAGCGACATCTGCACCGACCAGGCCGGGCCGCCTTTGCCGCCCTGCCGCTCGATATTCATCTTGCGCTGCGCCGGCGGCACGATGTGGTGGTGGACGTCGATGCGGTGCGGCTTGCCGGCGGGCTGCGCCGCGGCGCCGCCCAGGCCCGCCGTTGCAAGCCCAGCCATGCCAAGCCCGATGGCGGCGCCGCCGGCGAGGAGGCTTCGCCGGTTCACGGCGGTGCTGGCAAACCCGGCGGCCGGATCGCAGCCCGCGCAGCCGCACAAGAGGGTCCTGCGCTTGAACGTCGTGGTCATGAACGTCTCTCCCTGGCGTGTTTTTGACGGCGGCAATGGTCAATGCAGCCGTCGCGGCGGTCAAGCCTTGCGCCGCGCATGATGACGCGCGAATCGGAGCGGCATGCCGACGCGGTTCACGCGCGCATCACGCGAACGAGAACGTCATCAACGTTTCAGATAGCTTTGTCGTGCATGATCGGCGCACGCTGCAGTGCAGAATTTCTTGACTCCGGGTCCCCACGCCTTATTTGGGGACTTGCCGCTGTCATCGGTCCTTCACGCGGACTGTGTTGGCGGCATTCGCTTTCCGTGGGCCTTCGTGGCACTCGGGGTGGGACCACCTGGTTGGGGAGGACGGCGATGCGCCAGAACGCCCTCTTGCGATCGGATAAGGGCTTGGAAGTTCCGAGCACCGCCCGAAAGAAAGACACGAAGGTTGCCAAGGTCAGAGTCGTCAAGCCGGTCGCTGACGACGATCGCCAGGATCGCCAAGACCATTTTGCCGTCCGCAATGGCGTGCGCTGCGCCGGCGTGCATCTGATCGTCGATCTGCATGGCGCTACCGGCCTCAACGACATCGACCTGATCGAGGAGACGCTGCGCCGCTGCGTAACCGCCGCGAGCGCGACGCTGCTGCACATCCATCTGCACCACTTCCAGCCCTCAGGCGTGTCCGGCGTGGCGGTACTGGCGGAGAGCCACATCTCCATCCACACCTGGCCGGAAGCGGGCTATGCCGCGCTCGACATCTTCATGTGCGGCAAGGCCGATCCCGACGCCTGCATCCCGGTGCTGCGCGAAGCCTTCAAGGCCAAGCGGGTCGACGTCGACGAGATCCTGCGCGGGCGGGATGCCTGACGCCGGCCCTCTGAGCTAATCTGCAAAGAATTGAGCTGGCGGCCGGGGTCTTTCCCGGCCGTTTTCGCCTGTCCAAGGACTATCGCCATGGCCGAGAAGCGCTGGATTGCCGAGACGCTGTTCGATCCCGAGGGCTTCCGCATGACCTACGAGGTCGAGCGCGTGCTCTATGAGACGCAGACCGAGCACCAGCATCTGGTGCTGTTCGAGCACAAGTTCTTCGGCAAGATGCTGATGCTCGACGGCGCGACCCAGGTCACCACCAAGGACGAGTTCGTCTACCACGAGATGATGTCGCACGTGCCGCTGTTCGCGCACGGCAAAGCCAAGGAGGTGCTGATCGTCGGCGGCGGCGACTGCGGCATCGCCGAGGAGGTGCTCAAGCACAAGACCGTGCAGCGCCTGACCCAGTGCGAGATCGACGCCTCGGTGGTCGAGTTCTCCCGCGAGCACTTCCCGGAATTCACCAGGCCGGTGATCGGCAACAAGCGCTTCGACCTCGTCATCGACGACGGCATGAATTTCGTCGCCAAGACCGACCGTCGCTTCGACGTGATCATCGTCGACTCGACCGATCCGATCGGTCCCGGCAAGGTGCTGTTCAGCCCGAAGTTCTATGCCGGCTGCAAGCGCTGCCTGACGCCCGGAGGTGTGCTGGTCACGCAGAACGGCGTGCCGATCCTGCAGGCCGGTGAACTCAGAACCGGCATCGCCAAGCTCTGCAAGCTGTTCGCCGACGGCTCCTGCTACGTCGCCGCGATCCCGACCTATGTTGGCGGCCACATGGCGATGGGCTTCGCGACCGACAACAAGGCGCTGCGGCGGACGCCGCTCAAGACCATCGCCGACCGCTACAAGAAGGCCGGCAGCTTCAAGACCAAGTACTGGACCCCGGAGGTGCATCAGGCGGCGTTCGCGTTGCCGCGCTTCATCCGCGAATTGGTCGACCGCGCCAAGGGCAACTAGCGCGCGGAATTAGTCACGGTTTGCTAACCATGACGGTAGCCCGAGACCGTCGCGCCCGACCCGCGCCCATATGCTTAAGCCGACCTTTACGCCGCTCCGGCAGCTTCAGCGCCGCAGCAGGCGAGGGGCAAGGTGGGGCGGCGGTTCAAGGACTATAAGCTGCTCGCGGCTGTGCTGGGCATTCTGGTCACCGCCGGGCCGGTGCTCTGGTTTTCCGCATGGCTGCAGAAGCGGGGCGAGGCCGAGGTCTCGGTCGCCGCCAGCTGGACCCTCGGCAATATCGACGTGCAGATCGGCCGGGCGGTGGCGGTGCTCGACGCGTTGGCCGAGCGCGGCGTCAATGGCTGCGGCGAGCTGCAGATCGTCGCGCTACGCCGCAGCCTGCTCACGGCCGGTCCGGTGAAGGAATTGTCGGTCGTCAGCACGCAGGGGGAAATCCTCTGCACCGATCGTGGCGGCTCGCTCGCGCCCCACCAGGTGATCTCGTCCGCCCCGACCGCGAATCCCATTGTCATGCTCGACGTCGTGCAACTCGACGCCAACCGTGAACGGATGCTGCGCGTGCGCCGCTTGGTGCCCTTATCGAGCATCGCACTGGCGGCGCTCATCCCCGCCGAGCTGCTATTGCCGCAGGTCGCGCCCGACGGCGCCCGCTTCAGCGGCTACGCCCGCATCGCCCTTGCCGACGATACCGTGATCGGTGCCGTCGGGTCGGCGCTCGATAGCGATGTGCGCGAGGGTCCCATGGCCAGCCGCCTGCAATCCGACCGCCACCGCATTGTGGTGACCGCCGCCATGGCACCCGACGCCGCGCTTGCGCCCTACAGCGATCTACGTCGTGTCGGCATGGTGGTGGCCGGCCTTCTGGCGCTGATCGTCCTGGTTGTCGTGCTGCTGCCCCGGCGCGAGCACCACCCGTTCTACGACATCGAGCGCGCCATCGGCGCCGGCGAGTTCGTGCCGTACTACCAGCCGATCGTCGATATCAAGACCGGCGCCATCGTCGGAGCGGAGGTGCTGGTGCGCTGGCGCAAGCGCGACGGCTCGCTGGTGCTGCCGAACACGTTCGTTCCGCTGCTGGAGCCGACCGATCTGATCCTCGATATGACGCGCTCCATCATGCGGCAGGTCAGCGAGGAGGTCGGGCCCTTTGCTGGAACATCGCGCCCATATGTACGTGGCGTTCAACATCGCGCCGCGGCATTTCGCGAGCGACCTGCTGATCGACGACATCGCTTCGATTTTCGTTGGCGGCCCGCTCTCAACCTCGCAGCTCGTGCTCGAGCTCACGGAGCGCTACGAGATCGAAGACCTCGCCGCGACCCGCAACCTCATCGCCGAGTTGCAGGGGCTGGGCTGCCGTATCGCGATCGACGACGTCGGCACCGGTCACAACGGGCTGTCCTACATCCTCAAGCTCGGCGTCGACATCATCAAGATCGACAAGATGTTCGTGGACGCGATCGGAACCGAAGCCCATTCCCGGGCGATCGTCGACACGCTGGTCGACCTGGCCCGGAACCTGCGGATGCAGATCGTCGCGGAGGGCGTGGAGAATTTCGAGCAGGTCATCTATCTGCGCGAGCACGGGATCACCTCGGCGCAGGGTTTTGTGTTCTCGCCGCCATTGCCGGGCTCGGCCTTTATCCAGTTGATCGAGGCGATCGATCCCCTGGTTCCGCGGGAGCCGCGGGCCGTGATCGCCGGGGAAGCAGCAGCACTGCCGCTGGCGCTCCCGCGGCCCGCCGCGGCGTAACGCCACAAATGTTGAGATCGCGAAGCTCAGCGTTGAACGGCCACCCAAGTTCGCGTAACCCGGTCGATGGGACAACAGCCAAGGAGGGAGACATGATTCGAACCTTCGGAGCTGCGGCGATGCTCGCGCTCGCCACGATCATGCCCGTTCAGGAAGCCAAGGCGCAGGATGCGCTCGGCGGCGCGATCCTCGGCGGTGCCGCCGGCGCGATCCTCGGCGGCGCGATCACCGGCCGCGGCGGCGGCGCTGCTGCCGGCGCACTGATCGGTGCGGCGACCGGCGCCATCATCGCCAACGAGGCGTCGCGGCGCCGCAACGGCCACTACTGGTGGCGCGGCGGCTGCTACGTGCAGGACCGCTACGGCGACTGGTATCGCGTTCATCCGCGTTATTGCTGACGGCCCCAAAGGCGCCGGATTTGCGCTGTCATCTCGCGGCGGATCCCCGCCGCGAGGAACGGTCATGACATACCCACGCCGTCCGCTCAGCGCCCGCGTCAGCATGCTGCCGCTGCTGCTTGCGCTGCTTGTCCTGACGATGATCGCGGATGCCGCATCCGCTCAGCCGATCAACGGCCGTGGGCGCTGGTGCGCGACTTTCCCTCAAGGTGGCGGCTACGATTGCGCCTACCGCTCGCTGGAACAATGCATGGCGGCAGCGTCGGGCGTGAGCAACCAGTGCTCGCTCAATCCGTGGTATGACAAGCGGCTGGACGTTTGGCCCCGCCCCAAGTCGCCCTATTGGCCGTTTTTCTAGACGAGGGCGCGTACCCATGAAGGCGTGATGTCGGCCAAGGCGCGTTAGAGACACGCGCCGCGCTCAAAGCCGATGTCCGACGCGTTGAGCATGGCACGAAGGTTGGCGATCCGAACAGCAATAGAGACAAGATTTAACGGTTAAGCGTCCGACCGACCCGGAACCCAAGAAGGTGGTCGCGGCCGACGGCAGAGCTCCCGAAGCGGGAAGCCGCGCGGAGATTTTGCGGCACGTCGAGCCAGGCGCCGCCGCGGACGACACGGCGACCGCATTCGCCGCCTTCGATCCAAGCCGAACCGTTCGTTGGGGCCCCTTTGTAGTCCCCATGGTAGCAGTCCTCGACCCACTCCCAGACATTGCCGTGCATGTCGTGGAGACCGAATGCATTGGCGGCAAACGAGCCGACCGGAGCCGTCCGCTTCTTGTCCCACTCGCTGCCGCAACCCGTGCAATTGGCGTTCCCTTTGCCGATCTCGTCTCCCCAGGAATAGGCCGCCTGCGATCCAGCACGTGCCGCGTATTCCCATTCTGCCTCGGTGAGCAGCCGATAACTCTTGCCGGTCATCCTGGAAAGCCAGGCCACATAGGCCTGGGCGTCGTTCCAACTCACATAGATGACCGGCTGTGTGCCCCGTCCCCAGCCGGCATCGCCGGCCCGGCCCTCGTGCGGACAGCCGCCGACCGCGACGCAAGTGTCCCAATCGGCGAACGTCACCTCGAACTTCGAGACCGCAAAGGGCCGGGATATCGCGACCTTATGCTGTGGGCCTTCGTTCCCTTGGCGCCCCTCGTCGGTCGACGACCCCATCGTGAATTCGCCCGCGGGGACGACAACCATCTCGGGACAATCCTTGACGCATTCGCGAAACGAATCTCCCGGCCGCAACGCCCGCTCGCGCTCGGGTGTGAGCACATGAGGATCGACATTCGCGACCCGGTAGGGCCGCATTGTCATGAACCACTGCACCTGGTCCCTGATATAGGCCTGGTTGATCACGCCGATGAGGCCGACGATGATCCCGACCAGCAGGAAGTAGATGAGCTCCTGCGTGTGCCTCGCCCGGGCTCTGATCTTGGCCTCGCGCTTCGCGCTCTGATCGATGAACTCGCGGTCGATGGCCGGCAGGTCATCGCCGCGTTTGCCGCGCCAGCTTTGCGCCTGCGTCAGGGCCGCCCCCATCAGCAGCGCGTCGTTCCTCGCATCCTCCGGCGTTGCTTGCCATGTGCGGCGCGCCGCTTCGAGCCCGCTGCGCCAGGCCAGGAATTCGCGCTCGGCCGCAATCCACTCGCGCAGCTTGTCCCAGCGCCGGAAGATCGCCTCGTGGGCCACTTCGGCGTAGGTCTCCCCGCCCGATGTCGCGACCCCCTCGCGCGGGTTGCCCGGATGCGGCACGCGCGTCGTGGTTCCGGTCTCTGCTGTCGCAATGACGAGCAGACGGTTTGGATGGTCGGCAAGCTCGCTGACCAGCCGCCACTCCTCGTCAGAGAACTCCGAACGCCCCGCGAGCCGTCGTGTCGGCTCGCCGTCCTCGCGCACCGTCGCCAGATTCAATGTGAAGATGCGTCGAAGCGCCGCCTCGGAATTGGGATGACGTGCGATGAATGCATTGGCGCGGTCCACCAGCACGCGACCGAGCTCGATCGATTGCGCCGGCAGGCGAAGCACGCCGTCGCCACGCTCGACCATGCGGCGCCACATGTCATCGAGGAGATAGGAGAGGAGCGGCAGCGCGCCGGCGTCCCTGGTCGATTCCCCGGCCGTCCGGCTGGCGATGTCAGCGGCGAGATGGTCGGTCTCGAAACGGACGGAGAGGAGCCTGGCGGGCTCGGTCACGACCCGCAGCAATTCCGCCTCGCCCAGGGGCGGCACGTTGATTTGCCGGTGCGACCGGTAGACCGGCGTGTCCTTCTGCAATTCTCCGAAGAAGTCGGCGCGCAAGCTCATCAGCGCATAGAAGCTCGGATCGGCAAGGCCCTGCGCGATCAACTCCGAGAAGCGCCGACGCTGGCCCTCTTCGGCGCGCACGTAGAGTTCCTCGCCCTGATCGATATAGAGAAAGAACGCCGGCGGCTCCGCCTGCTGCAGCTCGGCATAACGTCGTCGGGTCTGATCGAGAAGGTCGCGCAGGCTGAGCCGACCGTTGATCAGATCATCGGTCCACTCGGCGCGCTTCCTTGGCCATTCGGTGCTGGTGGTGTCGAGGTGCCAGGTCCTGAGAAACGCCTCGACCAGCGCGCTGACCGGCTCGACGCCCGGCCGCAGCGTGAGGAAGCACCAGCGGCGGCTATCGATGAAGGCTCGCGGCCACGCGCGAGCGTCCGCGGCCGTCTCCGGCCAGCCCTGCCGCATCAAGGCGGCAAGCACCCCCGCCTGCGCGAGCGACGATTTGCCGACGCCCGAGTTGCCAATCAGAACGGGAATTTTGTCGGGCGTCGTCGCAAGCGCGTCGAGCACCTCGACGGTTTCCCGTTCGCGGCCGAAGAAATAGTCGCTGTCCTTCGCCTCCATCGCGGCCAAGCCGCGGTACGGCGAGGTGTAACGCCAGAGCTCGCCCGGCCGATTGCCGGCACCGGACGCCGCGTCGATCAGCCGCCCGACGCTCTCCTCGGAGGCTGGATCGGGCGTCACGATCCAATGCAGCCGCCGCAAGAACGGCAGGCCCGGAGCCGCCTGCCCTTCGAGCAGCATCAGCACCAGCGGGAAGCTCGGCGCGGCCACGCCCTTGTCGAGCGCCTCGTCGTATTCCAGCACCTGCCAGGGGCCAATCCCGCTTTTGCCCACCAGTAAGACGAAGGCGGTCGCTTCACCGATTTCGGCGGCAAGCTGCGCCGACCAGATGCCGCCAGCCCGCAGCCTCGCCGGTGCGAAAAACACGCGCGCATCAACGTCGTGTTGCTCGATCGCCGCCTTTAGACGCTCAGCAAGAGCCTGATCCGGGGAATGATAGCTGAGGAACCAGCGGCGCATTGGTTAGATCGCGCGAGTTCGGTCCGGGGCAGTGAGGCTACATTTCGTTGGCATTGTATCGATGATCCAGAAGGCAATGTTAGTTGTAGTCAGGCCATCAGAACAGAAAATTGTGACCAGTGAAATGGCAGCTCCGGGTCAAAAGCGGACATGGCGATTGCGGAACGGTCGCTATGGGTACGCGCCCTAGTGTAGTGTTTCTGCTGCTTTTCTGGACTAGCCGGCTGCGGCGAGCGCCGCGCCGCCTGCGCGGGTCTTCAAGCGCGTGCGATAGAAGCCAAGCACGCGCCGGGCGGTCTCGATCTGAAGCTTCTCGTAGGTGCGCAGCGCACTATCGAGGTCCTGCGCCGAAATTCCGCGATCCGCGGTCTTGAGCAGCAGGATCGCCTTGGCGGTGGTCGACGAAAAGCCGGCGAGCTTGGCCAGGATCAGCGCGATCTCGTGGCCGCGGTCGTGCAGCGCGTGTTCGACCGCATCGAGCTCGACGCCGCACAGCATCGACAGCGAGACGGTCGCTTCCTCGAAGCGGTTCTCGCGCGCGTACTTGTACACCTCGGATTCGCCGAGTTGGCCGTCCTGCTTGAGCTTGCCGACTTCGGCCGCCGCTGTCGCGTATTGCGAGGAGATCTTGCGGGTCTCGCTGCGGATGCCGCCGACAACCTCGGAGAGGACGCCTTCGACCGCGACCGCACCGGCGGCGCCCGGGTTCTCCGCGGCTAGCCGGCTGCGGACGGTGGCTGAGGCCTGCTCGAGCAGGCGCAGGAAATGCTGCCGCGGCAGGTCCGGTCGCGTGCCGACATGTATTGCGAGCGTATCGTCGCCGGATGAGCGCTTGACCAGCATTCGGAACGCCGCGTCCGAGAAGCGCGCGCCGGAATTGCGCACGACCGAGTGAACGACGTCGCGGTTGCCGCGCGACACCAGGATGTCGGTCACCGCTTCGCTCAGCGACTTGCGCTCGGCGATGGCGCCGAGATGCTGCTGGCTCTTGCTGTTGGCGTTGGCGACCAGGTCGGGATCGGTGAGACGTTCGGATTCCTTGAGCACCGGCCGCGCCACCTCGATGTCGTCGTCGAAGGCGAGCATGCGCACGACACCGGCCGGCGCGGTCGCTATGTCGGCGAGCCGGATCGACAGCTTGGCGCGCGCCTTGGACTCGATCGCAGTCGCAAGCTTGGCGATCACTTCGTCGAACAGTCCGATCTGCTGGACCGAATAGCGGCTGGCGTCGGCCAAGAACAGGTCGGTAATGCGTGTCAGCATCTCGTTGCGCTGGGCATCGTTGCCGTTGCTCAGCGCACGCTCGAGTTCGTCGATCAAGGACGACTGGGTGATCATGGCCTTCTGGCGCGTTCTTCCCTGGGCACGTCGAGCCACAGCGGAACGGCTTTGCGCCGGATGCGCTTGCGCGGGCGCGCAAGCAGCATTCGGGCCGGCCATCACCCCTGGAGCCTTTCGGCACGCAGTATCGAGGTCAGAATGGCTGACCAGTCGTGAAGAAACGATTTCTGCGGGGGAGGGTGGCGCCAACAACAGAACGGGCGGCCAAGCTGGCCGCCCAGTTGATCACGCCACGCGGGGAGGAACTGTGACGGGTCGGCCCCGGACGCAGCCGGCCCGCGTGTGTCAATCGTGTGACCAGATCACATCAAGCCGCTGATTCGTCAACTGTATTTGAATGCCACCGGCGGGGGCTGTGAAAAGCCGTCACGGGGCTCGCGCCGCGCCGCTCCCGGGAGGCCGGAAGGTCTGGTTAACACTATAATTTTGCAGCCGATTCGCCCCCAGCCTTCGCCGGGAGGTCAAATCCACGCCCACTAGCGAAGTGCGCGCGTCAGTTTGGTTGAGGGCTCGAGCCCGCGACCTTGAGCCACTTCTCGGTCTCCGTCCTGATGAAGGTGGCAAACTGCGTTGGCGTCATTGGCATCGGCTCGCCGCCAAGCTCACGGATGCGCGCGGCGATCTCCGGATCGTTGAGGACCTTCACAAACGCGCCGTTGAGCTTGGCGATCACGTCGGCCGGCGTGCCGGCGGGCACCACGACGCCGAACGAGCCGTTCGAACTCGAAGCGCGGCAGGCCCGACTCGGCGAAGGTTGGAACGTCGGGCAGGCGCGGGAAGCGCTTGGCCGAGGTGACTGCGACCGCCTTGATCTTGCCGGCCTCGAGCGCCGCCATGCCCGACGGCGGATCGATCAGGCCGAACGCCACATGGCTGCCGATCAGGTCGGTCACCACCGGCGCCATGCCGCGATAGGGGACGAGGGCGGCCTTGGTCCCCGCCATCTGGTTGAACAGCGCGGCGGTCAACTGCATCAGCGTGCCATTGCCGCCGTGGCCGATGGTCACCTTGTCGCCTTGCGCCTTCGCCAGTGCGATGACGTCTTGCAGCGACTTGCCCTGGAACGACGGCGCCGCCGCCAGCATGAACGGCGAGCCGGCCAGTCCGGTCACCGGCACGATGTCCTTGCGCGGCTCGTAGGCGGGTTTCGCCTGAAATGCCGTGGTTGCTGCCGAGCGCGGCCGTGCCGCCGAGGCCGATGACGTAGCCGTCGGGTGGAGCCTTGGCGACCGCATCGATGGCGATCAGGCCGGAGGCGCCGGCCCGGTTTTCGATGATCAAAGGCTGGCCGAGCAGCTTCTCGACGGCGGGCTGCACCAGGCGTGCCATCGCGTCGGTGCTGCCACCCGGCGGAAAGCTGACGATGAGACGGATCGGCCGATCAGGATAAGCGCTGGCGGTCGCGGCGGAGAGCGCCGCGCACAGACATGCGGCAAGCGCGATTCCGACGGCGCGCGTGATGCTCGACATCGCGTTTCCACCCATGGTTTTGCGGCTTTTGGAGCTGCACGCTTGATCGGCGATGATAGTCAGCACGGCGCGATTTTGCTACTGCTCGTGTCCGCCAGTAGCGCGTGCACGCGCGAGCAGGGAGATCGATCCGGTGACGACGACATCCGCAGAAACCCAAGCGTCCGCCCCGGTTCCTGGCGGCAACACGGTGCTGGTCGAGTTCGAGGACGGCATCGCCTGGGTCACCATGAACCGGCCCGAGAAGCGCAACGCCATGAGCCCGACGCTCGCCGCCGAGATGCTCGCGGTGATGAACGCGCTCGAAATCGATCCGCGCTGCAAGGTGCTGGTGCTTACCGGCGCCGGCAACGCGTTCTCGGCCGGCATGGACCTGAAGGAATTCTTCCGCCAGACCGATCAGATGTCGCCGCCGGAGCGCGAGCAGATCGTGCGTACCAATGCGCAGTGGCAATGGCGTCAGCTCATGTTCTATCCGAAGCCGACCATTGCGATGGTCAACGGCTGGTGCTTCGGCGGCGCGTTCACGCCGCTGGTCTCCTGCGATCTCGCGATCGCGGCGGAGGAGGCGACGTTCGGGCTGTCGGAGATCAACTGGGGCATCATTCCGGCCGGCGTGGTGACCAAGGCGGTGGCGCAGGTGATGAGCCAGCGCGACGCGCTCTACTACATCATGACCGGCGAGACCTTCGACGGCCGCAAGGCCGCCGCCATGAACCTCGTCAACGAGGCGGTGCCGCTGAAGGACTTGCGCAAGCGCACCAAGGAGCTGGCGGAGGTCCTCAAGGGCAAGAACCCGACCGTGCTGCGCGCCGCCAAGACCGCCTATCGGCGCGTGCGCGACATGTCCTACGACGATGCCAACGACTACCTGATGGCAAAGAACGACCAGGCCCGCCTGTTCGACCCGGAGCAGGGACGCGAGCAGGGGCTGCGGCAGTTCCTGGACGAGAAGAGCTTCCGGCCCGGCCTCGGCGGATACAAGCGCGATGCCTGATGCGGGCGCGTGCGCGGTCCGCGATCGAGCGGATGTTGCGGCCGCGCTCGATCGCCATCGTCGGCGCGTCGGCGACGCCGGGTGCGCTGGGGCAAAGCCTGCTCGCCAATCTCGAGCGCTTCGCCTTCCGCGGCGACGTCCACCTGGTGAGTGCGACCCGCAGCGAGATCAACGGGCGGCCATGCGTGAAGTCAGCAGCGGACCTGCCGGAGGGCGTCGATTGCGCGGCGCTCGCGATCCCGCGCGCCGGCATCCTCGATGCGGTCGCCGGTTGCGCCAAGCGCGGCGTCGGCGGGGTCATCATCTATGCGGCGGGATTTGCCGAGGCCGGTCCCGAAGGGCAGGCACTGCAGGCGGAGATCGCGCGCGTCGCCGCCGATCACGGCATGGCGATCTCGGGGCCGAACTGTCTCGGCCACATCAATTATGTCGACGGCATTCCGTCTGACGTTCAGCTCCTGCGCGCCGGTGCCGCTCGCCGGGCGGCGCGGCGTCGGCATCGTGTCGCAAAGCGGCGCGATGGCGACCGTGTTCCGCGCCGCGCTGCATCCGCGCGATATCGCGATCACCTATTCGATCTCGACCGGCAACGAGGCGCTCAACGGAACGGAAGATTTCCTCGACTATCTGATCGACGATCAATCGACCCACGTCGTGCTGATGATGGTCGAGCAGTTCCGGCATCCGCAGCGCTTCCTTGCGGCGGCGCGCAGGGCGCATGCGGTGGGCAAGCCGATCGTGCTGCTGCATCCCGGCCGTAGCGCGGCGGCGCGCTTGTCCGCACAGACCCATACCGGCGCCATGAGCGGCGACTATGAGGCCATGCGCATGCTGGCCGCGCATGCCGGCGTTGCCTTGGTCGACACGCTGGAGGAGCTGCACGATCTCGGCGAGCTGATGATCCGCTGGCCGTCGCCGCCGCGCGGCGGTACGGCGGTGATTTCCGAACTCGGGCGCGTTCAAGGCGATGGTGCTCGATTTTTGCGAGGGCTCCGATCTCGACGTGCCGGAGCCGACCGGCGCCACCAGAGACAGTCTCGCTGCGCTGGCGCCGGATCTGATCCTGCCGACCAATCCGCTCGACGTCACGGCGCAGTCGCTGGTCGATCCCGATCTCTATCGCAGGGCGATGCAGCCGTTCCTCGACGACGACCGCTACGGCAGCGTCGTGCTGTCCGTGGTGCTGTCGCAGCCCGACCCACAGTCAGCGCAAGATGGGCCCGATCATCGAGGCGCTCGCGCAAGCCGGCCCGCCGAAGCCGGTCGTATTTGCGATGATGGGGGAGGACTCAGAGGTCGCGCCCGAGATCATCGTCAGGCTGCGAAGTCTTGGCGTGCCGTTCTTCCGCTCGCCCGAGCGGGCGCTGCGCGCGCTGGCGCGGCTGGCGAGCCTGCGGGAACCGCAACCGGCGTCCGCGCCCGTGCCCGCCGCCAAGCGGCTGCCGGCCGGCGTGATCCCGGAGCACGCCGCCAAGCGACTCCTGGCGGAGGCCGGCCTGCCGTTTCCGCGTGCGGAATTGGCGCGTGACGTGAGCGGCGCGCAATCGGCGGCCGCGCGCATCGGCTATCCGGTGGTGCTGAAGGCGCAAAGTGCCGCGCTCGCCCACAAGAGCGACGTCGGCGGCGTCGTGCTCGGGCTTGCCGATGACGCGGCGGTTGCCGACGGCTGGCAAAAGCTCCACGCCGACATCGCCAAGGCGCGGCCGGACCTCAAGCTCGACGGCGTGCTGGTCGAAGCCATGGCGCGCCCGGGCGTCGAGCTGATCCTCGGCGCGCGCAACGATCCCGACTGGGGCACGATCCTGGTCGTCGGGCTTGGCGGCATCTTTGCCGAGGCGTTGCGCGATGTGCGGCTTCTGCCCGCCGATCTCGCGCCGGCCGCGATCGTCGATGAGCTGCGCAAGCTCAAGGCCGCGGCGCTGCTGACGGGATTCCGCGGCGCGCCGCCGTGCGACCTCGCCGCCGTGGCGGAGGTGGCGTCGCGGCTCGGCCGGTTCGTTGCCGCGCATCCGGAGATCGCCGAGGTCGATATCAATCCGCTGGTGGTCTATCCGGCGGGGCAGGGCGCCGTCGCCGTCGACGCGCTGATCGTGGTGCGTTGAATTCTTAGCGTTGGCGCATGTCCTGGTCGGAAAACCGGTGCCCACCCCGGATCAAGTCCGGGGCAGGCTTTTTCCGGGACATGCGCTAGCGCGGCGCCTGGATCATCTGCTGCATCTTCTCGGCAATGGCCGGCGGCGTGGTCATGATCTCGGTGACGATCTTCTGCATGGCGTCGCCGGGCACCAGCGTGATCTCGCCGCCGACCTTTTCCACCTCGGCCTTCAGTTCCGGCTGGTTGACCGCCTCGATGAAGGCCTTGCGCAGCGCCGCGACGCGGTCGGCGGGCACGTTGGGCGGCGTCAGCATCGGCCGGCCCATGACCGAGGTCGAGGCGTTGAGCCGCAGGATCGCGCGCTGCTCGTCGGTCTTGGCGTATTGGAAGATCGTCGGGATGCCGGCGAGGCTCGTGAGCGGCTCCGGCTCGAGATTGAACAGGACCTTGAGCTTGCCGGCCGCGATCCAGCCCTGCAAGTTGCCGCCCTGCAAGGCGTTGAGCGATTGGCAGACGCCGTGCACCTCCTTGCGCATCATCGCCAATGAAACATCCGGCACGCTCTTGTAGCCCTCGACCAGCTTGAGCTTCATGCCGAGCAGGTTCGAGAGGAGATGCGAGGTCACGCTCGGGGCCGAGCCGGAGCCGGCGCCGCCGATCAGCAGCTCGTGCTTGAACAGGTCCTCGGCGCGCTGCACCGGCACGCCGGTCAGCGCGGCGCAGACCGAGTGCGACACTTCCGGACTGCCGAGCCAGTTGAATTTGACCGGATCGAACTGCACGTTCGCCATCTTGGTCAGCGCGACATGCGGCATGTTGCGGTTGACCATGCCGATCACGCTGCCGTCCTGCGCCGCGATGTTGTAGAGGTGATTGGTGGCGATGATGCCGCCGGCGCCCGGCATGTTCTGATGCAGGAAGGTCGGATTGCCGGGCAGCAGCTTGGTCATCTGCGCCGAGATCAGCCGCGCGAACATGTCGTAGTCGGTGGCCGGCGCCGCCGAGATGATCACCCGGATCTGCTTGCCGCGGAAGAACTGCTCGGCCGGCTGGCTGCGCGCTTCGTTTGCGCCCGCCAGCAACAGGCAGGCAATGGCGATCGCACTCGACCTTCGGCGCATGCTTTCCCCCAGGCGATTGTTGATTTGCACTCGGACCAGCGACCTTAGCGCACTTGAAACTAGCGCTGCCACGTTACCAGCGTCGCACCCGCCGCCGCATCGAGCACGCGCTTTGGCCCCGGTTTGAGCCCGTACTCATCCAGAATGTCCTCCGGCGTCCGGTCGGGTCCGATCCCTGGGAAAACCGGAACGCCGCCGGGCAGGCGCACGCCCGCGACCCGCGACAGATGAAACGCGTCATAGCCGCGGTCGAGAAAGATCTGGTTGACGTCGCCGCCGCCGATCACCGCCAGCATGCCGTCGGGAGCGCCGAGTTTGGCCCAGGCTTCTTCCAGCGAGGCGCCGTGCGGATTCCACAACAGCGTCTTCGGCAATGTTGGATGCGGCGCCAGCGACGGCACGCGATGCGTCACCACCAGGCGGTGCCGGGTGTCGGCGCGCGGCCCACCTTCATGGGAATGGGCACCATGCACCACCACCGCGGCGTGCTCGAGGCAGCCGTGAAAGAACTTCTGGTCGGCCTCGACCACGAGGGCAGGGGGAATATGACGTGCGGCATCGGCCAGCATGCCGTCCTCGGACACGATGGCGAAGCCTTCGATACGGGCTGGACCCGGCATGAATGACGGATCGCGAAGCCTAGAAGACCGCGAGATATTTCAGCAACGAGATGACGCCGATCACGATGACGATCACGCGCACAATCTGCTTTGCGCGGCCGTCGAGTGGCAGCATGTTGATCAGATAGAGGACAAGAATGATGACCAGGAAAGTGATGAGCACGCCAATGAGGGTGTTCATGCGCAATTCTCCTTGTGCCGGGGGTGAAAAATTGGTGAAGCTTCAGCGTGGACGATCGATCGGAGCCAGTCTACCGCATCGCTACGGCGACGCCATTGGGCGTGACCGGCAAACGATGAACGCTCAGAGCGATGGCGCGGTTCCGAACGCGCCGGCTCACCGGTAGGGATAGGCGTCGAGCAGCGCCGCTTCCCAGGTCTTGCGCGCCGCTGGGGCGGTCATGCGCTGGATGAAGCTCTGCGCCGCCTCGGGAGCGGCGCCGTTCGCGAGCAGGGCGACCTCATAGAACGTGTAATCCTGCAGCGGCACCGGAACGGAGCCGGCCAGCCGCACGCCGGCGGGTAGCTCGACCTGGTTGAACAGCGCGAGCTCAACTTCGCCCTTGGCGACCATCGCCAGTCCTTCGGCCAGCCCAGCGGCGCGCGCCTTCGGCCGGACGGCGTCCAGAATGCCGGCTTTGGCAAGGATTCGCATCGTCACCACGCCGCTCTGGTTCGGCAGCGCCGGATCGCCATGGACGATGGAGCGGGCCGCCAGCAGTGTCTTCCGGAATGCTTCAGGCGTTGCGACGTCGGGCACGGGCGCGCCGTCGCGGACCATGACGCCGATGCCGGCACGTGCCAGCGGCGCGCGTGTGCCGGCACGGATGCCGCCCGCCTTGTCGAGCGCCTCGATCACCGGCACCGAGGCGATCAGCATGTCGAAGGGCGCTTTCGCGAGCTCACCCGCGATCCGGTCGGGCGAGACAATGGTGAACACCACCTTGTGGCCGGTCGATTTTTCGAATTCAGGGGCGATGAGCTTGGTCGCGATCTGCACCGAGCCGACGCTCAGCACCCGGATGTCGGCGGCGGCGGAGATTTCCGGCGACAGCATCATTGTCAGAACGGCCATCATCGCCGTGCGCACACTTCGCATGCGATCCTCCTCCACTAGCGCGGCAGCTCCTTGGCGACGGCGTTGACCACGCGCGCGTCCATCGGCTCGACATTGGTTGCGAACACCGCCGCGATGCGGCCGTCGCGGCCGATCAGGTATTTGTGGAAATTCCAGCGCGGGGTGTCGAGCGGCCGTTCGGCGGCGGCCCAGCGGTAGAACGGATGCGGATTGGCGCCGCGGACATCGACCTTCGCCGCCATCGGGAAGCTGACGCCATATTCGTGCGCGGCGGTGTGCTCGATCTCGCTGACCCCGCCCGGCTCCTGGCCGCCGAAATCGTTCGATGGCACGCCGATCACCACCAGTCCGCGCTCGCGGAAGCGCGACCAAAGCTGTTGCAGCCCGGTGTATTGCGGCGTGTATCCGCAGAGCGAGGCGGTGTTGACGATCAGGATCGGCTTACCGGCATGGTCGGCAAGCTTGATGTCATCGCCCTTGAGGCCGGCGAAGGTGAAGGCATAGGCGGTCACGCGGCTCATGGCCGGCGATTGTGCACGTGCAATATCCGGCGCCGCAAGCGCGGGCAGCAGCGTCAGAAACGATCGGCGATCAATCGCCATGTTCCCATGCGGTTATTGGCGCGATTTATTGGCCGTACCTGACCAGCACCCCTTGGCAGGCCTTGCTGATCCGCGAGCGATTATCCTGCAAACAGTTCAGGACCCGCAACTGGTCCGGAATGGCAGCCTTGCAATGGCGTTGGACGTCCGGCTCGCAGGCCGCCCGATCCTCCGGCGTGCCGGACGGCATCGGCAATGGAAGCGGCAATGGCAGTTGTGCGAGCGCGATGGTCGTTCCGGCCACTGTGGCCGCAAGCAGGATAGCGATTTTGTGACATGCGTGGTCCTCCCCGACGCAGTCATCATAGGTGCATGTTCTGATCGTCACAATGTCGCGAAAGACACACACCCACATGAAACTGCAGTGCGATTGCACCGCAGCGATGGATGGGTTCCCGCGCGCCAATGGCACGGAACCTTGGGCCGCGCTCCCCGGTTGTCTATCCAGGCTCAACCTGGAGGACGCCATGACAGACTATCGCGACCCCAATTACCGCGATCCCACGCGCCCCGGAGGATACCGGGACCCGGTCGCTCCCGCCGATCCGAACCACTGGTCCACAGCGACCTGGGGCTGGATTGCCGGCATTTCGGTGGTGGTGCTGATTCTGATTTTCGCGTTCGGCATGGGCGGTGAGGGCGACCGCACCGCGAAGGACACGGCTCGCCCGCAGACGACGACCGGCCAGCGCGCGCTGCCGCCGGCGCCGCCGGCCGGAGCGCCCGCCGAGGCACCGTCGGCGAATCCGGTGCCGCAGCCGCCGGCACCTCCGGCCAAGAAATAAGTCGGTTTCTATTCAATTGAATGAAAAGACCCCCGGCCGTGCCGGGGGCCTTTTCATATCGGGCCTGGTCACGGCACGTAGCCGATCGCCTCGACCTCGAGGCCGCAATCCATCGGCGTGCGTCCGGCCTGCATGCGCGTGCGTGCCGGCAACGTTTCGGTACTCGTGAAATAGCTACGATAGATTTTGTCGAATTCTTCCTGTTGGCGCTGGTCCTTCAGCCACACGATCACCTTCAGCAGACAGTCCATATTGGAACCGGCGGCCTCGACCAGCATTTTCATGTGATCCATGACGATGCGTACCTGCCGCTCGAACGGGATGTCCGGAAACGGCGGGATCGGCTGCCCTTTGGCCCGCGCTTCGCGCAGCTTCGATGCGTAGTCCTCGTCGAAGGGCGGCAGCCCGGAGATGTAGATCATGTCCCCATATCGGACACACAGGTTGAATGGTCCGGACGTCTCCGGAACGCCTGCCTTGATCACTTGCTTCTGCATGGTTGTCCCGTTCGCGAGTGAGTTGAGCCGCGACGGTATCCCACCACGGCGCCGCGCGACTGTCGATGCGTGGCGCATGGCCGTTGGCTGCGACCATGCAGGAATTGGGAGGGTCGCGACAAACGATTGACACCATCGCTTGTTGGCATGGCCGGAGAGGTTGGGGACACCTCGCGGCAAGAGCAAAAGAAAGAGGAGTGTCTTCGATGTGCGATTACAGTCTGCAACATGTCGCCTCACGGGCGGCGAAGGTCCAGGATCGGCTGATCACGGCCACGTTTCCAAACTCCATCACGCGTGGCTTTGCAGCGGTCGGCGAACCCGGCGTCGCGGTCTGCCTGATGCCGGGCACCGAGATTGCTTTCGACAACGACGTCGAGTGCCAGTCGGCGTTCCGGCTGTTCCGGCCCCGCAAGATCGGCCAGCGGCTGGCGCGCTTCCGGCAGGTCGACGCCAACCAGCCAAGCGTTCATCACGACGCGCTCGAGTTTCCCGACGGGCAGGTCGTGCTGGTGACGCGGCTGCGGCCCGGCCAGACCGCAACGGTGCTGCAACTGCCGGCGACGGCGCGGCCCGAGCCCAAGCTTGAGTCCAAGCTTGAGCCCAAGCCTGCGGTTGCCGAGCGCAGCGAAATCGCGGGCGAGCCCGTTTGAAACGACGGTGCAAAGAATCTAAGAGCCATCGCGCGCGATGGCTCTTAGAAGCCGGTCGGACGTCGGATCGCTATCGACGCTTGTGATTGACACTTGCGATGCGTCGCGCTGCTACGCGCTCACGGTTTCCGGAAAGGCGACAACCGTCTCAAAGCGGTAGCCGCAGGCATCGCATGTCCAGAGATGACGAACGCGGTGTTCGTTCATATATTCGGACCACTCGGGCATGAACATCACCTCGCCGCACTGGGCGCAGTAATTGCTCAAGCGAGGATAGCGGGCGACACGGGAGCGTGTTCGCAGTTCCATGGGGCGGCTCTCCCTAGAGATCGTTTTCTTTTTCCCCGTCCCCGTCTTGGACAGACGGTAGCGCAATCTGCCACGCATTGAAGCAGTTACGCTGACCTAATCGGGATTAAAGAAAAATCTGTCACCATTTTTAGTGGCGATCGATGTCGCGACGATGTCGGGAGAATGTCACTTCGGCGGCGGCGTCGGCATGGCGAACCACTCCGCCGTCGAGCCAACGAGCACGATGATCATCAGCCCTGCGCCGACGATCGTCGTGGCATAAGGTTTGATCGGCCGGTTGGTGAAAATGCTGATGGTGTAGAGGCCGAGGAAGAACATCCAGATCAGGATCATCAGTCCGACCGCGTCCCCCACCAGTGCGGAAAGATCGTCTACGCGCGCGGGGTCGACGATACGGTTTGTACTGCGATGCAGCCCGGGCAGGAACATGCGTTCCACCACCCGTTCGCCGAAGGCGAGCACCGTGCTGAGCACGAAGTCGCGCGGGATCATGTAGCGCCAGGGCAGGTACTGCGGCGTTCTCAGCGACACGGTTGGACCTTATCCCCCATCAACGGTTCGGGCGGCGGGCGGCGCCCGGCACTCCATAATGCGGTCCGGGCTCCGGCGCTACTGCGCCGGGCTCATTGGACCCCCAGAGCGATCGGCTTTTTCAGCGCAGCCGACCGGCTTTGTTTGCCTTCAGTTAAGCCTGTGTGCCGGTTCTTGACGCACGTTAATACCGCCGCCACCGGGACTGCGGTAGCGTTGGCAAGGAACTTGGCGGGAGCCGGCGCGTTGCTCGGGCACTTCTGGCGGCGGCGCCGGTGCGGGACGGGGGCTCAGGAGGCTCTATGTCTGCGTCACCGTCGGATATGCCCTCCCAGCTCGAGGCGCCCCATCCCGAATTTGGCTATCTCGCGCCGACGATGCGCTTTCGTCGCAGGATCGTGCTGGCGCTCAAGGCCACCGTGTTTGGCGGGCTCGCGGGTGCGGCGGCGATGTATTTCCTGACCATCGACCGCGAGGACAGGCCGCTCACCATGCTGGCGACGCCGGTGTTGATCGCACCTGCCTCGTCGACGCCGACGGCGCAGGCGCCGGTTGCGCCAGCTCCAGCCGCAGCGCCGGCAGCGCCGACGCCGGCTCTGGCCGTTGCCAAGCCGGCACCGTCCGCGCGGACACCCGCAAAGCCGCCCCGGGCGGCGGCGACGGACATTGCGGCCCGACCGGTGCCGTTCGTGCCGGAAACGATCGCGTTGCCCGCTGCGGCGCCCAGAGAGCTCGAGCTCCGTGGCTCCGTGTCGCCGGCGATTTCGGCCACCGCGGCGGCCCCGGTGCCGCAGGCGCCGTCAACGGTCGAGGCGTCGCCGGCCCCGAGCCCGATGGCCGCCGAGCCGGCGCCAGCCCCGGCACCTGTGGCCAAGGCTAAGCCCAAGAAGAAGATCGTGCGCGAACCGCAGCCTGAGCGCAGCGCGCGTTTCGGTCCGCCCGAGCCCGAACCGCCGCCGCGGCGGTTCGGCCTGCCGATCTTCGGCTTCGGCTGGTAGCCAGCCCGTTATTTCTTCCGTCAGTGAGGGGATTGCGTCGCCGCATTGCGGACGCGCTATAATGGCTGCCGCAAAAGCAGGGAGACGGGTATGCCGGAAGTCTACGTTCACGTGGTCAAGGGGCGCACGTTCGAGCAGAAGAAGGCGCTGGTGCAGGACATCACCAGCGCGGTCATGAAGCATATGAACGCTCCCGCCGACGCGGTGGTCGTGACCATCATCGAGGCCGAGGCCGATTCCAAGGGCAAGGGCGGCGTGATGTTCAGCGAGCGCGGCCGCTAGCAGTTTCGAATCGGGTCTATCCTCCGCTCACATATCGCGGCCGTTGAACGGCATCGGCGTCAACGATTTGACGTCGACGCCCTCGAGGCAGCGCACGTTGATCGCCACCATCTTCTTGCCGTCCGGCGCCGTGCCGCGGGCGAACGATTCGATGCCGCAAGTCGGGCACAGGAGGTGATGGATCATCTTCTTGTTGAACTGGTAGTCCTGCATCCCGTCGTCGCCGGCCAGCGCCGTGAATTGGTCGGGGCTGACGAAGGTCAACAGCAGGCCGCGCTTGCTGCAATGCGTGCAATTGCACTCCATCACGGTCGCCAGATCGGTCGTCACCTCGTAGCGCACGCGCCCGCAATGGCAGCCGCCGCTGTAGGTCTTGGTCTCGGCTCGGGCATCGCTGATCTCCGCCGCTTCCCATGCTGCTTTCCCCATGTGGCGCACGATCGACATTGCACAAGGGGCTCGCCTCCCGCGCGAAAAGGACTAGACTAGCGACCAGGGAAACGACAGGAGACAAACGTGGCCAACGAAGCAGCAGTCATTGAAAAAGGCGGCGCTCAAGCCGCGGTCAAGCCGGAGATCCTCAGCCTCCGCACGCAGCTGGTCAGCCAGGGTCACACCCGCATTCTGCTCGCCGAGAGCGACAATTGCACTTTCCGCATCCATAGCTACGGGCCGAAGAGCGGCGAGAACGGGCTGCACGCTCATACCGACGAGGACCACATCTTCGTGGTGCTGGAAGGCGAGGCGCAATTCTACGATCTCGATGGCGCGCTGCCGGTGCTGAAGAAGCACCAGGCGCTGATGCTGCCAAAGGGCTGCTTCTATTCGTTCAGCAACGACACCGACGGTGCGCTGGTCATGCTGCGCTTCGGCGCCATGGAGAAGAACTGGACGGGCGATCGCCTCGACCCGAAGGGCGAGCCGATTCTCGGCCGCGGCAAGGCGCCGGGCAGCAAGCCGACGATCCTGATCGACAACGCGTTCTTCGAATAATCACGGTTGCTCGGCTTCGCTCTCGCTGACCAAGGCCGCGCAGGCGGCGACTTGGCGAGGCAGCGCCGTGCGCGCCGGAAACAGCGCATCCGGGTCGGCGGCGGCGCGGCGGCAGTCGAGCGCCCGCGCAATCAGCGCCACGTCGAGCCCGGGCGGCGCGCGATCCTTCAACCATTCCACCGCGTCGTCGTTCGAGCCCATGCGGCCGGTCATGAAGCTGTAGACGAAGCGCGCCGGATAGAGATGCGCGCGCAGGTACGGCTTGTGCGACTTCGGCTCGAGCGTCTCGAGCGCCGCGAACTGAGTGGCGCCTTGCGCCCATCCCTCGAACGGCTTGCCGGTGAGATAGCTGCGCACCTCCGCGAGGCCGGGTCGCGCCGGCGTGATCCGCTCGCGCTCCAACAGCGCAATACCGTGATCGAGATAGTCGGCGCGATCGAGCGGCGGAAAGCGCCCGGCCGCGAACGTCCGATCGGTCCAGAAGATCGAGAGTTTTGCGGCCAGCTCGCCTGAGATCGCAGCGGCGGCGGCGCGCATGGCATCGAAATCCGCGGGCGTGAGGCCGGTCTCCGTCACTACCGCCACATCGATGTCGCTGTAGCGCCGCGAAAACCCGCCGTGGGCGAGGCTGCCGATCAGGTAGGTGCCGAGCAGGGCGCCGCCGAGGTGCGTCTGCCACGCGGCGGCGCACGTAGCTGAAAAATCGCGGGCGGCGTTGGCGGCAAGGGCATCGGCTTGGTCGGTCATGGGTTTTTATCGCCCAAAATGTGATGGCCGTCACATCCGGCGAGCGAGGTTTGCCATATTCAGACCGACCAAGAGGAAGAGGGCGCGACAATTCAGGCATCACGGCAGTTGTATCTGCGTCTGCCGTGAAGACCCCTCTCGTCTGTTTGAGAGGGCGGGTGAGGGCGAGCTGGCACGACCATCCCCAGGCGGACCCTCACCCGGCTTCACTTCAAGCGAGCGTAGCCGAAAGGCCAGCATTGCTGCCTCGAAGCCTCCCTCCCGGCATCCCAGCTATAGATCAGGACAGGCGGCAGGTCGCCGACTGTGTGTCCCATGGAGGATCGCATGCCGACATTCATCTGTTCGCTCGGCTGGACCGAGCAGGGCATCAAGTCCGTCAAGGACGCGCCCAAACGCGCCAAGGCCGCGCGGGAGCTGGGCCAGAAGCTCGGCGTCGAGATCAAGCAGGTCTGGCTGACCAACGGCGCCGACGACCTTCTGGTCATTCTCGAAGCTGCCAATGGCGACAACATCGCGAAATTCGCGCTGGCGTTGAGCGCGCAGGGCAACGTGCGCACGCGCACGTCGCGTGCCTGGAACGAAGCCGAGATGCAGAAGCTGATTTCCGAGCTGCCCTAGAACAGCGACGGCCGCGTCAGTCGCCGAAGATCTCCCGCAAGAACCGCGCCGTCGCGGCGATCGACTGCGTATTGGCGCGCTCCTCGGCCTTGTTCTTTGGGACCGAGAAACCGTGGCCGGCGCCGCTGTAGAACTCCATCTGGAAGTCGACCTTGGCCTTGCGCAGCTCGTTGTAGACCAGCGCGACCTTCTCGAGCGGGTACGGCACGTCCTCGGCGCCGTGCAGGATCAGGAACTTGCCCTTGGCATTCTGCGCCCAACCCTCTGGATGGTCGGCGAACGAGCCGTGGATCGCGACGTTGGCGGCGAGCGGCACGCCGGTCGAGCCGAACTCGACGCCGACCATGCCGCCGAAGCAGTAGCCGATCAGCGCCACACGGTTCGCGTCGACCAACGGGTTCTTGATCAGCGCGTCATAGCCCGCCTGCGCGCGCGCCTTCATCAGCGCGCGATCCTTGGTGTAGATTCCCATCTGGGCCACCGCTTCGGGAATGTCCTTCGGCAGGACGCCCTGGCCATAGCCGAAGAAGTCGGCGGCGAAGGTGACGTAGCCGAGCTTGGCCCAGTTTTCGGCGTGCTTCTGCGCGTAAGGCTGCATCCCGGCGCGGTCGTGGATCATCAGGATGGCGGGGCGCTTGCCTTTGATCTTGTCGTCATGGGCGAGATAGCCCTTCAGCTTGGTGCCGCCGTGGGCGTATTCGATCCATTCGGTGCGGACCTGGGCTTGCGCCGTGCCGGCGGCGAGCGTGAAGGCTGCGGTGAGCGCAGCCGCAATGAAACGCATCGGTGTCATGGTTTTCTCCCCGTAAGTGAGTTTCTCAAACCTGGCACTTAACCCGGCGACAGGCACTTCGCCTTGATCACCGGCGCGACCTCGGGCCCGGTCACGAACGTCAGATAGGCCTTGGCTGCGGCCGCATCGGTCGTCGCGGTGCCGACGCCGCCGATGAACACGATCGAGCGCTGCAGATCCTTCGGATAGTCGAGGAAGGCGGCGCCCGGCACGCAGCGGATCTCGTGTTCGGCCTGCACCGCGAGATCGGCCTCGCCCTTGACGACGCGCACGGCGTGGTGGCCGCTGCCGCGGTTGGGCACCAGCTTGTCCTTCATCTCCTCGGCGATGCCGAGCTTGTTCAGCACCTCCATCAGATGCACGCCGCTGATGCCGCCGGTCGCGGGATCGGTGATCAGCACGCGCTTGGCGGCGAGGAAGGTCTTGCGCAACGCCTCGGGCGTCGAGGTGTCGGGCCGCGGTGCGTCGGCGCGCACGGCGAGACCGAAATTCACCCGGATCAGCGGCGCCTGGCTGCCGGCGGTCACACGGTTGGCTTTGAGGAAGGCGTCCGACACGTCGCTCGGCACCATGATCACGTCGAAGGCCTCGCCGCCGAGCACGCGTTTGCGGATCGCGCCGGTCTCGACCACCGTGACGTTGAGCTTGTGGCCGGATTTCGCCTCGAACTGCGCCTGCGTCTCGGCGATGACCTCGCGCATGCCGTTGGCGGAGATCACCTTGATCTCGGCGGCCTGGGCGGCCGCGGCGACAAGCAGAAGCGCGGCAGCAATCGGTGTCCTGATCATGCTCAATTTGCCTTTATGCCTGACTCGCGGATGATCTTTGCGTAGTCGTCGGTGAGGCGGCGCATGAACTCGCCGAACGGCGTGCCGCACATCCCGACTGGAAACAGTCCCTGCTGCGCCAGCCGCGGCTGCACCTCCGGCACCTTGAGCGCGGCGCTGAACCAGTCGCCAAGCTGCTTGAGCGCCTCCGGCGGCGTCTTCTTGGGCGCCACGATGCCGTAGAAGATGTCGGCGTCATAGGCGGTGACGCCGGCTTCGGCGAAGGTCGGCACGTCCGGCAGGTCCGGGACGCGCTTGGCCGATGCGGTGACGAGGCCGCGCAGCGTGCCGGACTTCAGGTGCCCAACCACGGTCGGATAGTCGGCGAACACCGCGGTGAGGTGGCCGCCCATCAGCGTGTTGATCGCGGGCGCGGTGCCGGGGAACGGCACGAAGGTCATGTTGACGTCGGCCGAACGGCGGACCACCTCGAACGCGATATGGAGCGAGGACGTGGGCGCGGCGCCGAGCGACAGCGCGCCGGGTTTTTCACGCGCGGCCGTCAGAAGCTCCGTGAGCGTCTTGTAAGGCGAGGAGCCCTGCACAACGAGCACCATCGGCGTCGACGCGAGATAGCAGACCGGATCAAAGCTGGTGGTGACGCCGTAGCTCTGCGGTTTCAGCGCCGGATTGACCACGAACGAGTTCGCAACCAAGAGCACTGTGCCGCCGTCGGGCGCGGCGCGGGACGCGGCTTCGGTCCCGATCATGGTGCCGCCGCCGGGGCGGTTCTCGATCACCACGGTCGCGCCCTGCATCTTGCCGATCTGCTCGGCCATCAGCCGCGAGAGGATGTCGGGCCCGCTCGCCGGCGGGTAGGGCACGACGATCTTGAAATTGCGCGGCGCCTGCGCCCGCGCATCGAGGCCGAACGCCAGCCCGATCGCAGCGGCTGCCGCGAGGCAGGCCGCCACCTTGAGGTTTCCCCGTCTCATCGCGCTCTCTCCGGACGCTGATGCACAAGAGTGGGCGGTTTTGGCGCGCCGGGCAAGATGCTAGATTGCGCCGGGAGCGAAGAGGCGCGCCGGCATGCCAGAGAAAACGATCGTCAAGCCGAAAACGGCGGTGAAGCCGAAGACACAGCGGCCGAAGCTGTGGAAGGTGATCCTGCTCAACGACGACTACACGCCGCGCGAGTTCGTCGTGCAGGTGCTCAAGGCGGTGTTTCGGATGAACGCCGAGCAGGCGTATCACGTGATGATGACGGCGCACCGGCGCGGCGCCTGCGTGATCGCGGTCTATACCAAGGACGTCGCCGACACCAAGGCCAAGGAAGCGACCGAGCTCGGCAAAGAGAACGGCTATCCGCTCTACTTCACCACCGAGCCGGAGGAATAGTCCCGCGAGCCTTGTTTGAAGACCCGCGAACCACGATATGATCGGCGGGCCGGGTACAGGAGCAGGCGCACATGACCACGAGCAAGAAGCTCGATCCCAGTCTCCGCGCCATGGTTAAATCGGCGGGAGACGCTGCTGCAGAGGGCGACAAGCCCGTGCAGGTGATCATCGGACTGAGTGCGCCGGCTTCCGCAGCGCAAATCGACGGTTTGAAGCAAAAAGGTTTGCGCGTGCGCTCGGTGATCGGCGACGTGCTGACCGGAACGGCGCCTTTGACCAAGATTGAAGCCATTGCTGAAGACAAGCTCGTCGCCAAGATCGAAGCGAGCGGACCGCTTTACAAGGAATAGCTCGGCGGGGAAGTTGACGCCTAGTCCTTCCGGCTGATTGCGGCCGCTTCGTTTTGATGCACCTATAGGTTGCTGTCTCGCGCCCGCGTTGTCGCGCGCGGAATCACGTCGCAATGAGAGGGAGGGCCCATGAGCAAGCTGGATCCGCAACTCGAATTCCTCAAGGAAGGCGGCATTACGGACTTGCGCGACAACGAGAGCATGTCGCGCTTTGGCTTGGAGATGCGAGCACGGGGACCGGAGGCGGCGGGACGTCGTTCGCCCGAGGTCGTAGTCCTCGTGGAGTGCGAGAGCACGCGTGCTGCGCTGACAGCGGCAGGACTCCGTATCCGGTCGGTCGCCGGCAATGTCGTCACCGGCGTCATCGCCCTCGATCGCCTTGACGATTTGCAGGCGGTCCAGGGCGTCACGCGCCTCGAATCCGCGCGCGAGATGCATTCAGAGCTTGATCTCAGCCTGGTGGAGACGCGCGCCAACCGCGTTCACGTTGGGCCGCCCGGCCGGCGCGGGGCGGGCGTGATTGTCGGTATCGTGGATAGCGGTGTCGACTACACGCATCCGAGCTTTCTGAGGCCCGACGGTACGAGCCGGATTTTGTTCATCTGGGATCAGGGACTCGCTCCTGAGAACGAGGAGGTGAGCCCGGAAAACTTCGATTTCGGCGTCGAGTACAGCAAGGCACAGATCGACGAGGCGCTGCGATCCAGCAATCCTTTCGCAGCGGTACGGCACAGGGATTCGTCCGATGCGGGGATGCACGGAACGCATGTGACCGGAATTGCCGCCGGCGACGGATCGGCGGCGGGCGAAGGGCGGCCACCGTTCACATTCGTCGGCGTGGCCCCCGAAGCCGACATCATCGTGGTTGCCAATCGTTCGAGCGATGTCGAAGGGATTGGTACGTCGGCCAACACGCTCGATGGCGTCAACTACATCTACGAGAAGGCGGCGATGCTGCGGAAGGCCGCGGTGGTGAATATAAGTCTTGGCGACAATCTCGGTCCGCATGACGGTACGAGCCTGCTCGAACGCGGCCTGAACAATCTTCTCGGCGCTCCGGGGCGGGCCTTCGTCAAGTCTGCCGGCAATGCCGGAGCCGACGACATCCACGCCAGTGGCGCGGTTACTGCGGGTGCCACCGTCGAGGTCACGTTCAACGTGCCGCCTGACGATCGATCACCAGACCAGATCGACCTCTGGTATGAGGGCGCAGACCGCTTTCGGGTATCGATCGTCGATGCCGCCGGCAACGCCACGGGTGTCTTGAACGTCGGGGATGCCCAGGCGTTTCCGATGCCCGGCGGCAATACGGTCCGCATCGACCATCGCGACAACGACTCTCAGAATGGCGACAAGCGCATCTTCATCACCCTGATACCCGGACCCGCCGGCAGAATTCGCGCCGGCAACTGGCGCATTCGCCTGGTCGGCGTGGCGACCCCAGCGGGCGGGCGCTTCGACGGCTGGATCCAGCGCGGACGTCCGACGCCGCGATTCCTTTCGCCGCATGTCAACGCCGCGGCGACGATCTCGACTCCGGGCACTGCCAGTGCGGTCATCACAGCGGCGTCCTACGTCACGCGCGGCAGTGGCGTGGCGAGCCTGTCGTCGTTTTCGAGCCGCGGACCGACTCGCGATGGACGGGCTTCGCCCACCATTGCCGCCCCCGGCCAGGCCATCATCTCGGCCTTCGGTCACGGCGGCGAAAACGAGCCCTATCAAACAATGAGCGGCACTTCGATGGCGGCGCCGCATGTTGCGGGCGCGATTGCATTGATGTTTCAGGCGAACAAGGACCTGACGCAGGCTGCGATTCTGGCGCACCTGCAAGCTTCGGCACGCAGCGACGTGCACACGGGAGCGGTGCCCAATGCCGACTGGGGCGCCGGCAAGATGGACGTGCAGGCCGCCGTGAACAGGATACCGAGCCCCGATGTGCCGCCTTCGGAGGCGGTCGCCGGCGTACGAGCCCGTGGGCGTTCACGCCGACGCGCGGCTGCCCCAGGACGCAAGCGCGTAGCGGCCCGCAAGCGCAAGACAGCGCCGGCGTGAGGCCGTCCGTGTGAAAGAGCAGGGCGGCACGGCTTCATTCCGCCGTGCGCGCCCTTCACGCTTGGCATTACCGCCGGGCGACGAACTTGTTCAGGTACCAGCGCATGCCGAAGTACCAGAGGACGCCGGCCAGCGCGCCGCAGAACGCGAGGGCGATCGCGCCCCCGACGCCCGGAGCGTTCCAAATGTACATGATCGCGGTCCAGAGCACGCCGAACATGATCGAAGCAGAGATCAAGGTATTCTGCGGTGACATCGAAGTGGTTCCTTGTGATGCGCGACTTGCGCGGAGGTTTGGGATCCGGCGACACTCCCTGTCGCCTTGAACCTCACCCTTGCGCAGCCACGATCCGGCCGCTGTGACGGCCATCACAAGGCGGGCGATTCCGCGCCCGCGGCTTACCGCCCGAACAGCTCCTTGAGGTAACGCGTCGACGAGGCGATCGACTGCACGTTGGCGCGCTCCTCCGCCGCATTCTGCGGCGTCGAGAAGCCGTGGTCGGCGCCGCTGTAGAGCTCGTAGTGGAAGCCGACCTTGGCCTTGCGCAGCGCCTCGATGATCTTATTGACCTCCGCAAGCGGGGAGACCTGGTCCTCGGCGCCGTGCAGGATCAGCGCCTTGCCTTTGATGTTCTTGGCGTCCTCGGCGGCATGGTCGCGGAACGTGCCGTGGATCGTGATCGTCGCCGCCAGCGGCGCGCCGGCATAGGCCATCTCGATACCGACGGTGCCGCCGAAGCAGTAGCCGATGAGCGCGACCTGCGACGCATCGATCATCGGGTTCTTCAGCATCGCGTCGAAGCCGGCGCCCGCGCGTGCCTTCATCAGCGGCCGGTCCTTGTAGTACTTCACGATCTGCGCGGTCATCTCCGGCACGGTCTTGGGCAGCACGCCCTCGCCGTAGCCGAACATGTCGACCGCGAACACCGCGTAGCCGAGTTGGGCATAGAGATCGGCGCTCTTGAGCGTGTTCTCGTCCATGCCGTTGCGGCGATGCACGAGGAAGACCGCCGGGCGCTTGCCGGCGGTCTTGTCGTCGTAGACCAGATAGGATTTGAGCTTGGTCGCGCCGTGATTGTACTCGACCCATTCCTTGCGCAGGTCGGCTTGCGCCGCGCCCGCGCTAACGAGCAACGCTAAAACGGCCGCGACCAGGCGCATGGTCAGTCTCCGAACACTTCGCGCAGGTTGCGGGCGGTCGAGGCGATCGACTGCGTGTTGGCGCGCTCGTTGTCCGCGCCCTTGGGCGAGGAGAAGCCGTGGCCGGCGCCGCTATAGACCTCGTACTGGAACGACACCTTGGCGGCGCGCAGGTCTTCGATCACGGTCTGGACGGTCGTCAGCGGATAACCGACGTCCTCGGCGCCGTGCAGGATCAGGAAGCGGCCCTTCACGTTCTTGGCCCAGCCGTCTTGATATTTCTTCTCGAACGAGCCGTGGATCGAGACGTTGAGCGCAAGCGGCGCGCCGGTCGAACCAAATTCGACCCCGACGTCGCCGCCGAAGCAATAGCCGATCAGCGCGATGCGTCCGGCGTCGACCAGCGGGTGCTTCACCAGCGCGTCCCAGCCGGCCTGGGTGCGTGAGCGTGTCAGCGGGCGATCCTTGCGGAAGATCGTGGTTTGCGCCGACATTTCCTCGACGTTCTTCGGCAGCACGCCTTCGCCATAGCCGAAGATGTCAGCGGCGAACGCCACGTAGCCGAGCTTCGCCCACAACTCGGTCATCGCCAGCGTCTTCGGCGTCATGCCTTCGCGGGCATGCACCATCAGGATGGCGGGACGCTTGCCGTTCTTGGCGTCGTCATAGACGACATAGCCTTTGAGCTTCTTGGTGCCGTGAGTGTAGTCGATCCAGCCTTTCTTCACTTCGGCCTGCGCGGAGCCGCAAACCAGAGCGAACACGGCGGCGAGAATAGCCGGTAGAATACGCTTGATGCTCATGGGGACCCTCCCTAGGGACGTTTTTGGTTGCGACAAGCTTCGCGCAGCGGAAAGGCGAAGTCCAGAGGGAGGAAACGCTCCCTCACTGCCGCTGGATACGCTCCGCGAGCGCGAGCATCGGCAGCATGCGTGCGTCCATCGTCGCTTCGAATTGCCTGGTATATGCGGGCCGCGCGAGCGCGGTCGTGATCCGATGCAGCCAGCGCACCGGCTCGACTGCGCTCGTCACCGTGACGCGCGCGCCGGTGGCGAAGGCATCGATCGCGTAGTCGGTGCGGGCGCGGAAATCATCGGTGCCGGATTCGATCGCGAGATGAAGCCGCGGGTCGGCCGCGACCACGCGATAGACCATGTCGACCGCGCGCGTGCCGGGCTTGGCGACCGTGCGGATCACGGCGCCGGTCACGAGCTCCCCACTTGGCTCGATGCGCGCCTCGACCAGGTCGTTCAGCACCTCCGGCCAGCGCGGTGCAGCCTCGAGCGCGGCCCACACCGCGGACGGGGAGGCGGTCGTGGGGAATGTGCGGCTGATGGTGATGCGGCCGAGCATGAGCGTGTGTAGATTTCCGCTCATGCTCGCGCAAGATACGTGACGCAGTGACTTACCAGCTGCGCGGGCCGTTCCACCCCCAGGTCATCGACGGCGCGGTGTCGTCGCGATGACTGCCGCCCGCACATGCCGCAAACCAAGCGACCGCAGCGCCGAGCAGCGCCGCCGCGCCGGCCATGAAGGCCAGGATAACGCTCGCGCGCCGTGCCTTGCGGATATTGTCGCGTGCCTGCGTAATGATGGTGTCGACCCGCTTCTCCGCTTCCGGCGGCGCCAAGCCCGTGTTGGCGGCAGTGAGGCGGACCAGATAGGCACGGTCGTCGCTCGCGATGCCGCGGTGGCTGGCGGTGGTGAGCAGAATGCGTGCGGCCTCCGATCGCGCATAGCTGAGGTCCGCGTTCTGCGGCCGCTTCTCGGCGCGGAACAGACGGTCGAGATCGAAGGCGATGATGTTCTCGCCTGCGACCGACTGCGCGGTGCCGGATGGTCCACCAGACGGCGCGGCGAGTCTCGCCAAGGACTGCGCCGCCGCCCAGGTGAGCAGGACAGTGAGTACCATCGCGATCGCCCACACCAGCACGCCGTGGACGCCGTCACGGAACTCGGTTTCGTCCGCTGATGCATCGATCGGCGTGCGCATCCGGCCGGCGATGTAGCCGCCGACGCCGAACGCCACGACCGCCGCCAGCACGAGATAAACGCCGGAGAGCAATTGCAGCGCCATCGATGCATCGCGCCAGGTCGGCGCCGCCGACGTCATGGCAAGCCCGATGGCAGCGGCGAAAGTGTGCATCACGAACGCCAGCGCGGCGGCGGCAAGCGCCCCCGCGACGGCCGGCGTCCATTGAACGTAGTCGCCTCGCTCGTCATCGACGGCAATGGCGACCGGTTCCATGACTGTCATGGTGTGTTCCTCGGTTCGAGTAAGCGCGCTTAGCGCAGGCCAAGGAACGACAGGATGAACATGATCACGACAATCAGGCCAATCAGGTAAATCACGCCATTCATGAACGCCTCCTCAAGCGGGTGATGTCGGCTTGCACGTCGTTGCGTGCCCGGTGTTGCAAGAACCGATGGCAAAGCCGAAAGTTCCTAAAGCTTGATGAGCAGCAATTTTGGTGCAGACGATTCACACGCAATCCCGCGTTGTGCTTGGTGCAAAACAGAACGAACGATGCGGGCAATGACGGAGGCGTGGCATGCCGAAACGGAGCGCGGGGCTGCTGATGTATCGGCGTGCATCGCGCGCGCTCGAAGTTCTGCTGGTGCATCCGGGCGGGCCGTTCTGGGCGAAGAAGGATGCCGGCGCCTGGTCGATCCCGAAAGGCGAATATGACGAGGGCGAAGATGCGCTCACGGTCGCGAAGCGCGAGTTCAGCGAGGAGGTGGGCGCGGCGCCGAACGGGGACTTCCTCGATCTCGGCGAGGTGATCCAGGGCGGCGGCAAGCGCGTACGCGCGTTCGCGCTGGAAGGCGATTTCGACGTGAGCCGCCTGCAGTCGAACACGTTCGAGCTCGAATGGCCGCCGAAGAGCGGACGCAAGCAATCGTTTCCCGAGGTCGATCGCGCCGAATGGTTTGCGCCCGACGTCGCGCGCGAAAAGATCCTCGCGGGACAGCGGCCGTTCATCGAGCGGCTGCTGGCGCGCGTGGGCGAGGGCGGTCTGTAGGGAGTGGTAATTGCCTCGACGATACCACCGTCCCGATCCGGGAAGCGTTCTCGCGATGTTCGCGAATCCGCGGGTATCTGCTTCCGTTTCTTAAAATGGATTTGGTTAATTGGCCGGCTGTTCGTCGTGCGTTCTGCGGTTGAGAGCCGCCGCCATCGTTGATAATTTGCGGTAAAGGGGGACGGCAAATGACGATCAGCATGCTCGGCCGTGCGCGGCGGCACGACATCGTGACCGAGCCGTTTCCGCACATCGTCGTGGAAGACGCGTTGCCGGCCGACTACTACCGGCAGCTTGCCGCCGAATATCCGAGCTTCAAGTCGATCGCGGGCGAGGGCCCGCACGGCAACAACGAGCTGTATCTGAGGTCGGCATACGAGATCCCGCACATGCCGGATGTGAGCCCCGCCTGGCGGGAATTCTTCGCCTATCACATCTCGCGCGATTTCTACGCCGAGATCGTGGCGCTGTTCGGCGATCACATCCGCGCCGCGCATCCGGCGTTTGAGGCGAGCTTGGGCCGCCGGCTCGAGGAGCTGAGCGTCGGCATACGTCCGCCCGGCAAGGCGCAGGATGCCGAAGCGACCACCCACGACGCCAAGCTCGATGTTCAATTCGGCTGCAACAGCCCGGTGCTGGAGAAATCGTCGGTGCGGACCGCGCATGTCGACAGCAAGTACAAGCTGCTCGCGAGCCTGCTCTACTTCCGCCAAGACGGTGACGACTCCGCCGGCGGCGAGCTGGAGCTCTACCGGTACGATCCAGCGGCTGCGCAATTCGACAAGCGGCATCAATTGATCCGCGGCGACTTCGCGGTCGCGCGGACGGTCCCGTACCGCCCCAACATGCTGGTCATGTGGGTGAACTCGCCGCGCGCCCTGCACGGGGTCTCGCCGCGCCATCCGACCAGCATTCCGCGCCGCTACGTGAACATCATCTGTGAGACCTATCACCAGCAAAGCGGATTGTTTTCGTTGCCGGGCCTGCAGCCGCAACCGGCTTGAGTTGGTAGGATGGGTTGAGCGCTTGCGAAACCCATCGCCCGACTTCGACAATGATGGGTTTCGCCATAGCGCGTTGCAGACGCGCGTCAACGCGCTTATGGCTCAACCCATCCTACAGGTTGCCAACAGGAGTTCGATCGCGTGGCGGTGAAGTGGTGCGACCATTCCGACCAGATCCATGACGTCACGCCGAGCGCGCTCGGCTGCGAAGAATGCCTGAAGACCGGCGACCGCTGGCTGCATCTGCGGCTGTGCCGCACCTGCGGCCATGTCGGTTGTTGCGACAGCTCGCCGAACAAGCACGCCACCGCGCACTTCCACGCCACCGGTCATCCGATCATCGAAGGCTACGATCCGCCGGAGGGCTGGGGTTGGTGCTACGTCGACGACACGTTCGTGAAGATCGGCTCCCCGACGCCGCAGCGCGGACCGATCAAGAAGTGGGCGTGAGCGCCGCCAATCCCGGCGCCGCACCGGACGCCGGGATCGTCGTCGTCATGAGCGGCTGTGAAGCCGCGACGCGGGCTTAGTAGTAGCCGCGGCCGCCCCTCCAGCCGTAGTGCCGGTGGAAGTAGCGCGGGTAGCCGAAGTAGCGCGGCTTGTACCCGTAGTGGCCGTAACCGTAGCCATAGTGCGGCTTCCAGTAGGAATGGCCGTAGCCGTAGCCATGGCCATACCAACCGTATCCGCGCCAGTGCGCCTCGGCGGCGCTCGACGAGAGCGCTGCCGTACCAAGCGCGGCAGTAGCGACGAGTGCGAGTGTGAGCTTACGGAACATTCGGTGTCACTCCTTTCTACGATGGATGCCTTCGTTGACATCCTTCGTTGATACGGAGGCCCGCGCCGTGAGTTGCAGCGATCACGCGGGAACCGCGATCACAAAAATATGCGATCACAAAATTTTCCGATGAAGATCGGTTCAGCGTCGTGACAAGAATGCGGCGGCGCTGTCGCAGATCGGGCGGCGATCACTTCGCCGCAATGGTTCGCAGCGAATTGAGAAAGCGTCGGGCGTCCGCATTGGTTTCGGCGCCCGCGGGGCCGCCGACGATCGCTTGAATGAGTGTATTGCCGCTCAGGAAATAGCGCATCATCATCACAAGTCCGGTCGGTGTATCGATCAAAATCTCCCGCCCGGGAAAATTGCTGATCGTCACGGTTGTTTCGGTACGCAGCTTGCCTTTCACGTTTGCGACGGCGCCGTTACGCCCGCCTTCAAGGATGGAGTCCGCCGACACGCCCGTCATATAGGTCTCCGGATAGCGGGAATACATCGTAACGAAAGCGACCGGCCCGAGCTCGGACGTGGCGATGTAGGTCTTGATCTCACCGATCTTGGTAGGCACGTCCTGCCAGCTGACCTTCGGCTCGCCCGGCATCTCCACGACATAGCCGCCGCCTTCCGGGCGATGCTCCTTCCAATTCTGGGCGATAGCCTGGGAGGCCGCTGCAATCAGCGTGACGACGACCAGGGTCGATAGCGCGTGCCGCATCGAGAGACCTCCAGAAGCAGGACAACGATCTCGCGACGATATCGTAGCAGCGTACAAGGCAAAACGGCGGTATTGGCGCCGCCGCATAAACATCTGGCTGGTCGCGGTATCAGGTAGGTATCAGTTCGTAGTTCGTAGGGTGGGCAAAGGCGCGTCTTCGCGCCGTGCCCACCATCGCAATGTACCGATCGCGAGAAAGATCGTGGGCACGCTTGCCCCGCTTCGCGAGGCAAGCTTTGCCCACCCTACGAAGTCTGCCGCGCGCGAGCGTCGCGGAACGGGCGGCGTTCGTCGTCAGCCGGGTGGGGTCTTGAGCGTGCTACGACGCCGCGCGGCGGCGCGGCCTTGCTGGCGCCGCGGCCGCATCGACGCTGGCGGCACGGCGGCTGGCACGCGGTTTCGCGTGGCAGCCGGCATCGCGGCAGCGAGTTCGGCCAGCACGTCGCGCTCGGCGGTAAGCCAATGACTATCGGCTTCGCCGTCGCGGCAGCCGTCGGCGACCCACAGGTGATACGCACGCTCACGAATCCGCTGTTCGAGATCTTGCGGCATGAGAGCCTCCCGTTCCGCTCCGCTAGTGATGCCGCCGAATTCGCGAATTTGTCGGGCGCGAATATTAGGCAGGTGTGCGCATTGTTTGATCGCACGGAACAAGCGGGAAGGGTTGAGCGCGGCGAGCTCCGCATTTGCAAACACGGAGAGCCGCGCAGCGCGCCGACGCCCAACCCTTCCACGCGGGCCCTACGCGCGCCGCCCGGAGGGCAGCCGGTAGGCAAGACGCGCATGGCCCGCGCAATAGGAGAAGCCTGCGATCGCGTCGCTGCCGCAGAAGCCGAAGTCGGCCTTGCCGGGATCGCTGAGCGGCCAGCGGCAGCGGCCGCTGGCAAGGTCGATGAGTGAGCAGCGCCGCGCGCTGTCGACCGGCACCTCGATCTCGGCCGGGAACGGCACGACCGTCGGCCCGGCTTCTGCGATCGCGCGGAAAATCCGCGTGAGCCGTGTTTGCCGCCGCGGCGCCGCCGGCTCGCTCCGCATCCGCGGTACCAGCCCGAGCGGCCGCCGCCCGGGCCGTCCGCTGGTCGTCAGGCCCAGCCGATGGATCTTGCCGATGACGGCGTTGCGCGTGACGCCGATCTCCGCGGCGATCTGACTGCACGTCAGCCCCGCGGTGACGCATTTGTGGAGCTGTTCGATCCGCTCCGTGGTCCAGGTTGTCCCTGGTGATATTGCTTCTGCTGAGATTGCCTCGATGTTCATGGGTTGTTGGCCTCATAACGTCCCACGGCCTTCCGGGCCGCCGACCGGGCGAGAGGCGTCGTCAACGGAACCGTCCGCGACGGCCTTGCTTCCAAGCCAGCGCGAAATTCGGTGCGCGCGGTCATGACTCCGCGATCACCGAGCCGCATCCGCGCAAACCGGAAGCATGCCCGCCGTTGTTGATGGACACCGGGCCCCTTAATCGGGGCCGACTGGGGTTCGTTGAGCGAAACCTTTCGCCGGCATTAACCGTGTCATGATTCAGGTCGCCTGCCAAGGATTAAAATGGCATTATAACCATGTTTTAACCAAGCTCGATCCCTGGGGGCGGAGCCGCTTTTCGGGAAAGATCGCGCTCAATCAAGAGGCTGGACCCTGATCCAATCGAATCGGATCAGGAGCTGGTGGGTCCCAAGGAGGGCATCCCGTGGCGCGACCTGAAAACCGTTCGGAGGCGCGGGCGCTCAGCCTGACGCTTCCGACCGAGACGTTCAACTACCTTGTTCTCCTGGCCTCGCTCGGAAAGCTCGGCCGCACCGAGAACGAGGTCGCGGCCCACATCCTGGTGCGCGAAGCCTATGCGATGCACGCGCGCGGCTTCCACGAGATGCGGATCGCGCCGCCGGCGGATGATGACGGGAAGTAGGTCGTAGCCCGCATGAGCGAAGCGATATGCGGGAAGTCAGCCCCGGATGTCGCTTCGCTCATCCGGGCTACGGGCTCACATCGGATGCGGCGGGCGCTTGGGATCGAGGATCCTGCGCGCGCTTGTCGGCGCCGCTGACCGGCAGGCCGGCCGGATCGAGAGACCGAGCTGCACCAGCACGCCGGCCTGATCCCAATAGATGTGCTCGTGCGAAATCCGGCCGTCCTTGAAGCCGACGATGACGGCGAAGGCGACTTCGACGCGCTTGCCGGTGGGCGCCACGCCGGGCAGCATCCAGTCGATCGGCGTGGTGTGGGTGAAGCTGATCACCAGCTCGTCGACCACCTGATCGTTGCCGACCGTGCGCGACACCGGCGTCATGGTGACGTCCGGCGGAAAGAACTTGCCGACGAGATAGTCGCGATAGAACGCGCGCACGCCGTTGCGGCCGACGCCGCCGATGCCGGTCGGCACGTTGAAGAGATGCGGATCGTCGGTCATCGTGTTCATGGTGGTGTCGAGATCACCGGCAAGCTCGGCTTCGACGTGCCGCTCGAACAAGGCGATCATCGATTGCTGATGCGAGGTGAGGGTGTGGGCGTCCATGGAGGCTCCTGTTGGGGGCGCGTTGCCTACGCATTGCCCGAAGGGTCGCGCAAAAAGCATTGCGCGAAACCATCCATGTTGAATCGGATTGGAATCGTTTGTTGGCGGGAGTTGGTGGCGCGGGCGGCGACGTCTCGTAGCCCGCATGAGCGAAGCGATATGCGGGTCAGCTTGTGCCGATGGCTTGAGCTGTCCCGGATTTCGCTTCGCTCATCCGGGCTACGACTAACTTGCCCGCGGGATAGTGGGCACGCTTGTCTCCGGCAAGGCGAGCGCGCGCTGGCGCCACGCGTTCATCAGCCGGGCGAGCACCTCGCCGCGCAGTCTTGGGCGCCCGTAGAACTCCGGCACGATCTTCTTCTTCGAGCGGGGTCGCGCGGTGCCGCTGTCGAGCACGTCATACATGACGTGCGGATGCAGACCGTAACGCGCGTAATATCTCGTCTCGACGCTGAAGTCGCTCACGTCGCGCCAGGACCGGCGGATGTGGTGGAAGACATGGTTGATCTTGAAGCCGTCGGCATCGAGCGTCAGGCTCGCGTGGCTGGGGAAGATGAGCAGGATCACAGCCCGGATCGTGAGACCGGCAAAGAACAGGATGCCGACCGGTTCCATGATCCAGTCGTACCAGCGGTATCGATTGGGCGTCATCCAGAACCAGATGAAAAGCGCCGTGCCGCAAACGCCGAACACGAGGCCGGTGAGTCGTCGATTGCGCGTGACGTGAAGCGTCACCGGCCCCGGAAACTTGGCGAGGATGGGGTCGGCCTGGCGCATAGCTTGGCCGATATCCTCCTGATCCGCGCCGACCGGGTGCGTGTCGGGCATGTCATCCCTCCCAACGCCTGTGGCGCGCGCGCCACCACCCCATGAAAAGCGCACGCCGAGCGCGCGCAACGGTAACAACTTACAGCGTGCCCGGAAACGTTGCTTGAGCGCCACCGCGGCCGGCACTACCTCTCACGACGCAAACGGGGGAGGGGACGATGGCGGATTCTCCGGGCGACGCCAGGGAGCGCGTGCTGTTCGAAGGCCAGCGGGTCTTCATCATCGTCAATGCGGCGGGCGCGCTCGCGCTGCTGTTGTTTCTCAACGCCATCTGGCTGCAGGCCGGGGCGGTGTCGCTGAAACGGTTCGTGCTCTACGGGATTGCGGCGTTCGCCGCCGGCGTCGGCGTTGCCATGCTCGGCTACGTCGTGCGCTATTGGGCGGCGGGCAACAGTTCAGGCCTTTTCCATCAGATCGCCAGCTTATGGATTCCGCTCATCGCGGTCGCCTGCTTTGTGGCGGGCCTGTCCTGCCGGTCTACGGCGCGCTGGACTCGCTCCCGCCGGAGCGGCCGGGGCAGGCGGTGCCGAAGAAGCGGTAGGCGTCACACAGGAAGCCACTTCTAAGCTACTCAGGCGTCTTCAAAGCGGCCCGCGTGAGACGCGATCCGCCAAGGAGAAAGTCCACCGGCGGCAAGCGTGATCCTAAAGTGCTCAGGAACTTGCTTGTCGCGGTCGGGGTGTGTCAGTTCAGTTATTGTGGTTCCGGGGGGCATCCGGCGCTGCAAGCAATGAGCCGAAAATTCCTCTACAAAGCACGCCAACGGTCGAATAATGTGCAACGAATTGCGTCACGGTACGTCTCCGAGGGTTGGCTCGCTTGCTGCAACGCCGGGGCCTCGGGAATCGTACTGATGCGGGAGAAAATCCCGCTCTCATGTTCGAGGTCATTTCTAACTTTTACTAGCGGCTCCGACCAAACCTGCTTGTCGCAGGTACTCACTAGCTCTGGCTCGGTCCTCGACAGTGTAGAAATTCCTTTCTCGAACGTGGCAGGTTTCTTGAACAGGAAACCAATATCCACGTGCAGGGATTTTCCCAGATTTTGCATGCCGGTCTTAGAGTACGGGTAGCGGCGGTCAAAAAGCTCTCGACCTCCCTTCTTAGGTCCTTGTCGATGCTCTCCCCGATATGAATGTGCGACCCTTGTCGGCGTACGATTTCGCCGGTCGTCACCTTCGGGCATGCTCTTCCCAGATGCGCATGATGTTCCGCGATGCGTCGCGCGCACTCGACAAGGAGGAAGTCACGAAGTCATACAACTTGTCGAATTCGTCGCGCGTAGTTGAAGTCGGGAAACACGGCGTCACGCAGGCGCAATATTCCCAAGAAAATTCGTGCCATGAAAGGCGAACTGGCACCTTCGTCAGCCAGCTTCTGGACAACGAAGCGCCCAGGTTCATTGCGGATGACTATGTTCGATTGGCGCTGAAGCCTCTTGAGGAATTCGTTGAAGTCAGCCGGCGTGATCGGCAGGACATGAGAAATCTGAAGGTTAGGGCGCTTGATAATGCCACCACGCAATGCGTCCTTGCCCAGAAATACCAGTAGCCCTTCGAGCGGAAGTGTGCCCCGCAATAGAATGATGCCGCCGTCCTGCCAGGGCATGTACTCAATGGTGGACAGGACGTTGCCTTGCCGGTCCTGAATGAGCAGTGGGCGTGGCGGCAAATATCGATCATTGTAGTAGCGCCGCGGCACCGGCAGGAGTTCGCCGTTAAGGTTGTACTGAAAGCCTGTCAGCGTGACGGCTTTTTTTGGCGCACCTTCAAAATCTTCTGCCATGGTGGGAGCTTTGCTTCTGGCGAAAAAAACAAGGTGACCCACCAAGAAGGCGAACATCTTGTTGAATGTATGCATGCCGGTTGGCCGCATGACGATGACGACATACAGAGAGGGCACATAATTTGAAAGTGCGCCCTCTGCGGGAGGCAGGAAGTCGCCACTGACGGACTCTCCAGGGAATTGAACGCCGTAGTTGATCACGCCAGTTGACGAGATTGCGATCATGTCGGGCCACTGGCTGCTAGGCGTGTTTGAATTTAGCCGATCTAGCTCTTCACCGATTTGCTCCAACGGAACCGAAGAACGTGCTGCGAGTATGATTCCCAGTGTGATATTGGTTTTTACTTGCCCGCGTGCGATGGCCGTCTTTTTTAGTGTTTTTGCATTGGCAATGCGTGCGTATGCGGCGCGGAAGCTTTCGAGGTCAAGTTCGTCAGAGACATCAACCACTGCGGCTGCCGCATCGGCGGGGACCGCTTGCAACGTGGACGAGTTAACATGTGCAGAGGCCTCGTACACTACCACTGCAAAATGCTCGGACCTCTTACCCTCCCGATCCAAAAGATACCCGGAAGCGGATTTGAAATGATCGCCAATAAAGCCCTTGAGGGCGTCGTTGATCGCTTCTGCCAAGCGATCAGGAGATGAGCCGGCGAAAACCCGCCCCAGACGAAACGCTTCTTCAGAGGTACTCATTGTGTCACTGCGACTGAATACTAGACAATGGTCTGACTAGTTCGGAACGAGCATTGGAATGTCGATTTAAGTCCTGTTCGCTCGCGGCTGAAACGGAATGACGGAGCAGGTCATTCGCCGAGGCAGGACCACAACTCCCGAACCTGCCACGGCGATGACGATTGCTACATGTAAGGGCTCCCGAAGATGGCTTAGAAACACCCCGTCGTTGACCCCCACGTGTCGCACTTCAGGCCCGTGCCGTTGCGCACCAGCGTGAAGTTCAGACACTCCGAGCACATCTCGTCTTCGCCCGCAGCGCCCTTCCGCTATTTCTTCTCGATCGAAACCCCGCCCGGGCCGATCTTGATCTGCACGCCTTCCGGCTGCCGGCGCTCCTGATAGAGCTGATAGCCAAGCACCACGACCGCCACGATCAGCGCGCCGAGCACGAGATAGACGATGTTGCTGCGCGTCATGGCGTGATCTTTCAAACAATCCGCGGGAGACAGGCGCGGCGGGACTTAAGTCCGGCCGCGCCCGCAGAGGTCAGCTGCACCCCGTCGTGCTTCCACACGTGTCGCACTTCAGGCACGTGCCGTTGCGCACCAGCGTGAAGTTCAGGCACTCCCCGCACATCTCGCCTTCGTAGCCCTTGGCCTTGGCTTCGGCGCGGCGCGCGGCGGCGGTGGCCTTGGCGTCGGGCTTGCGCGAACGGGAGCTGCACTTCGAGCTGCTCGGCGGGCGAGAGCTTCTGCTCGGGCTCGGTCTTGAGCGCGGTGGTGCCGGCGACTTCGGTGCGGCCGCTGAAGGCGGTTACGCGTCCGCCACCTTGCACCCCACCCCGGCCACCTTCGGTGGCCGACCCTCCGCCTGCAGGGGAAGGTGAACCGCCGCCGGCGATCACGCCGAGCTTGTCGGTGCGCGAGCGGGTCAGCCCGCGCGACACGTACTGGTTCGCGCCCGTCGGCTTGCCTTCCTGCACGCCCTTGCCGAGCGCGTCGAAGCCGGCTTCCGACGGATCGACATGCGCGAGGTCGAAGCGCTCCATGTAGCTCACCGCGAGCTCGCGGAAGACATAGTCGAGGATCGAGGTCGCGAACTTGATCGAGTCGTTGCCCTGCACCGGGCCCGCGGGCTCGAAGCGGGTGAAGGTGAAGGCGTCGACATATTCGTCAAGCGGCACGCCGTACTGCAAGTCCCAGCGAGACCGCGATCGCAAAATTGTTGATGAAGGAGCGCAGCGCCGCGCCTTCCTTGTGCATGTCGATGAAGATCTCGCCGAGCCGGCCGTCGTCGTATTCGCCGGTGCGCAGATAGACCTTGTGGCCGCCGACCACCGCCTTCTGGGTGTAGCCCTTGCGGCGGTCGGGCATGCGCTCGCGCTCGCGCATCACCACGATGCGCTCGACCACCTTCTCCACCACCTTCTCGGCCAGCGCGGAGACGCGCGCCGCCGGCGACTTCTCCATGAACATCTCGACGGTGTCGTCCTCGTCGTCCTCATCCTCGATGAGCTGGCTCTGCAGCGGCTGGCTGAGCTTCGAGCCATCGCGGTAGAGCGCGTTGGCCTTGAGGCCGAGCTTCCAGGACAGCGTGTAGGCCGGCTTGCAGTCCTCCACGGTGGCGTCGTTCGGCATGTTGATGGTCTTGGAGATCGCGCCCGAGATGAACGGCTGCGCCGCCGCCAGCATCCGGATGTGGCTCTCGACCGAGAGATAGCGCTTGCCGGTGCGCCCGCACGGATTGGCGCAGTCGAACACCGCGTAGTGCTCGGCCTTGAGGTGCGGCGCGCCTTCGACCGTCATCGCGCCGCAGACGTGGATGTTGGCGGCCTCGATCTCGCGCTTGGTGAAGCCGACCGCCGAGAGCAGGTCGAACTTCGGATCGTTGAGCTCGGCCGCATCGATGCCGAGCTCGTTGATGACGACCTGCTCGCCCAGCGTCCACTTGTTGAACGCGAACTTGATGTCGAACGCGGTCGGCAGCGCCTTTTCGACGAGCGCGATGGTCTCGTCGGAGAAGCCCTTGGCGCGGAGCGTCGAGTGGTTGATGCCGGGCGCCTGGCCGAGCGAGCCGTGACCGACGGCATAGGCCTCGATCTCGGCGATTTGCGCCGGCGAATAGCCGAGCACGCGCAGCGCTTCCGGCACCGCGCGGTTGATGATCTTGAAGTAGCCGCCGCCGGCGAGCTTCTTGAACTTCACCAGCGCGAAGTCGGGCTCGATGCCGGTGGTGTCGCAGTCCATCACCAGGCCGATGGTGCCGGTCGGCGCCACCACCGAGACCTGCGCATTGCGGAAGCCGTGCCGCGTGCCTTGCTCGACCACGCGGTCCCAGGCGCGCTTGGCGTGCTCGACCAGCTTCTGGTCGGGGCAGGCCTTGTGGTCGAGCGGGACCGGCGGCGTCGCGACCTGCTCATAGCCCGAGCGCTCGCCATAGGCGGCGCGGCGGTGGTTGCGCATCACGCGCAGCATCGCGTCGCGGTTCTTCTTGTAGCCGGGGAAGGGGCCGAGCTCCTTCGCCATCTCCGCCGACGTCGCGTAGCTGATGCCGGTGAGGATCGCGGTCAGCGTGCCGCAGATCTGGCGGCCGGCGTCGCAGTCGTAGGGGATGCCGGCGGACATCAGCAGGCCGCCGACATTGGCGTAGCCGAGGCCGAGCGTGCGGAATTCGTAGGAGCGCTGCGCGATCTGCTTGGAGCGGGAACTGCGCCATCAGCACCGCGATCTCGAGCACCACGGTCCACAGCCGCACGGCATGCTCGTAGCCCTCGACGTCGAAGATGCGCGGCTCGCCCTGGCCGAGGTCCTTGGCCAGGAACGCGAGCAGGTTCATCGAGGCGAGATTGCAGGCGGTGTCGTCGAGGAACATGTATTCCGAGCACGGGTTCGACGCGATGATCGGACCCGAGGCCGGACAGGTGTGCCAGTCGTTGATGGTCGAGTGGAATTGCAGGCCGGGATCGGCCGAGGCCCAGGCGGCGTAGCCGATCTTCTCCCAGAGGTCGCGCGCCTTCACGGTCTTCGCGATCTTGCCGGGCTTGGTGCGCCAGGTCAGGTCCCAGCTCTTGTCGGCCTCGACGGCTTTCAGGAATTCGTCGGTGACGCGCACGGTGTTGTTGGAGTTCTGGCCGGAGACGGTGAGGTAGGCCTCCGAATCCCAATCGGTGTCGTAGATCGGGAAATCGATGTCCTTGTAGCCCTGCTTGGCGAACTGGATCACGCGCTTGATGTAGTTGTCGGGCACGTGGTTGCGGCGCGCGGCCTTGATCTCGCGGCGCAGCACCGGGTTCTTCTCCGGATCGAAGCAGTCGTCGCCCGAGCCTTCGCAGTTCACGCAGGCTTTGAGAACGGCGCGCAGATGCTTCTGGTTGATCTTGGAGCCGGTGACGAGCGAAGCGACCTTCTCCTCCTCCTTCACCTTCCAGTCGATGAACTGCTCGATGTCGGGATGGTCGGTGTCGACGATCACCATCTTCGCCGCGCGGCGCGTGGTGCCGCCGGACTTGATCGCGCCGGCGGCGCGGTCGCCGATCTTGAGGAACGACATCAGGCCGGACGACTTGCCGCCGCCGGCGAGCCTCTCGCCTTCGCCGCGCAGCGAGGAGAAGTTCGAGCCGGTGCCGGAGCCGTACTTGAACAGGCGCGCCTCGCGCACCCACAGATCCATGATGCCGCCCTCGTTGACGAGGTCGTCGGCGATCGACTGGATGAAGCAGGCGTGCGGCTGCGGATGCTCGTAGGCCGACTTCGACTTCGCCAGCTTGCCGGTCTCGAAGTCGACGTAGTGGTGGCCCTGGCTCGGGCCGTCGATGCCGTAGGCCCAGTGCAGGCCGGTGTTGAACCATTGCGGCGAGTTCGGCGCCGCCATCTGCATGGCGAGCATGTAGACGAGCTCGTCGAAGAAGGCGCGCGCGTCGCTCTCCGAATTGAAGTGCCTGCCCTTCCAGCCCCAGTAGGTCCAGGTGCCGGCGAGCCGCTCGAACACCTGCTTGGACGAACGCTCGCCGATGAAGCGCTCCTTCTCGGGCAGCGCCTTCAGCGCCTCCTCGTCGGGCACCGAGCGCCACAGCCAGGAGGGGACGGTCTCTTCCTCGACCTTCTTCAGGCGCGCGGGCACGCCGGCCTTGCGGAAATATTTCTGCGCGATGACGTCGGCGGCGACCTGCGACCAGGTGGTCGGCACTTCGACGTCGTCGGCGCGGAACACGACGGAGCCGTCCGGATTGCGGATTTCGCTCACGGTCAGCCGGAACTCGATCCCCGAGTACGGCGACTGGCCTTCTTTGGTGTAACGACGCTCGATCCGCATTTTCTTCGCCCCTTTTATTGGGCCGACAGCCGATTATAGGCTGCCGACGCCTGTTCTGCGCGCGGTCCCATCCCGATCCGCGCTTCCACCCGGTTTTGACCCGGCTCGCTCTGACTAACGCCTGTCCTGCTTTTTCGGGCTTTCGGGCCCGGTTTGTTGCGGCACTCGCGGGGTATCTCCTGAGGACGCAAGGACGCCCTCTCCGATGCCGTTGCAGCAGGCGGAGTGGTTACGCGGAACCCTGTCAGGAGAGCCCGGCGGGTACGAGAAACCACTGGCGCCGAACGGACAGAAGCTAGGACGGCTCTGCCGCTTTCGTCAAGACCTAGCGGATGAGTTTGAATCAACCACTAAGGCTTGTACGAATTTGTGAATTGTGGGGAGAGAATCAAGGTGTGTCGGGAAGTATCGAATTTCTGCGGCAAAACCGAAAGAGCGCCATCCACAGGCCCGTCACCGGAGTGTCATGCGCTCGAAGTCAAGCGGAAAAATAGGTATTTTGATACCGTCTTTGGCGGCGCTCAGACCGTGCGGACGCGGTGACGGGCAACCTCCAGGCGCTCCCATCGGCCCCATGTGGGAGACTCACCCTGTGGGCAGCCGCCAATTCGTGCGTGAAATGGAGAGAATTGGTGGTCGGCCACGGCCTCGTGGCACGCGGATGGCCTCGCGCCGCCGATTCTTCCCCGCTTTTCTTTGTGCGCTGCGCCTCAGTTCGGCTTGTGGCCGGCGGCGGCCATCAGCTTGGCGGTGTCGCGCACGTCGGCGTGGAAGTACGTCTCGAATTCCGACGGTGACATCGGCAGTGGCTCCTGGCCGATCTTGGCAAGCCGCTCCTGCACCGAGGCGACGACGAGCGCCTTGGTGGTCTCGGCGTGCAGGCGGGTGACGATGTCGGCCGGGGTCTTGGCCGGGAAGAACAGCCCGTTCCAGAACACGTAGGCCGCATCCTTCAGGCCGGCTTCCGCGGTGGTCGGGACGTCGGGCAGCGCGGGCGTGCGCTTCGCCGTGCTCACCGCCAGCGCGCGGATCTTGCCGTCGCGGATCAGGTTCAGCGCCGGCGCCACGGGGAGGAAGTAGAAGTCGATGCGGCCGGCCATCACTTCGGTCAGCGCCTCGACCGGGCCCTTGAACGGGATGTGCTGCGCCTCGAAGCCGGCCGCGAGACGGAATCGCTCGGCGGCGAGATGCGACGCCGCGCCGGCGCCGGCGGAGGCGAAGTTGAGCGCCCCGGGCTTGGCCTTGGCCTCGGCGACGAGCTCGCCCAGTGTCTTCCATGGCTTCGCCGCCGCGACCACCAGCACCGTCGGCTGGAAGCCGAGCGGGATCACCGCGGCGAAATCCTTGAAGGTGTCGTAGGGCAGCTGCTTGTGCAGCGAATAGGACGCGCTGAACGAGGACGAATGCACCAGCATGGTGTAGCCGTCGGGCGTCGCGCGCGCCGCTGCGGCCACTCCGGTGATGCCGCCGGCGCCGGGACGGTTCTCGAGCACGATCGCCTGCCCGACCTGCTTCGACACCTGGTCGAGCACGATGCGCGCGACGATGTCGTTGGCGTTGCCGGCGGCGAACGGGACGATCGCGGAGATGGTCCGGCTCGGCCAGGCCTGTGCGAGGACTTGCTGCGTTGCTGCTGCCGTCAGCAGCGCCGCTGCGCAAAAGGCCAATGGCAGCCGCCGCAGCCATCCCGACGCATTCGACATGTTACTCTCCCTAGTGTGCGCGTTCGCTTTGCGGATCGCTTCTTCTCGTCGTCGAAGCGCTGGCCTACAGCGTGCCAGCGAGGCCAAGGTCGCGCACGAGCTTCCCCCACTTCTCGCGCTCCGAAGCGATATAGGCCTGTGTTTCTGCGATCGACGGCGGACTGATCGGAATCAGACCGGTCGCCGCAACACGCTTCTGCATTTCATTGTCCGACATGATCTTGGTCATTTCCGTGTGCAGGCGATCGACGATGTCCTTCGGCGTCGCCGCAGGCGCCACCAGGACATGCCAGGACACCGCCTCGAAGCCCTGCGCGTTGGCGGCGGCAGCGAACGGCGGCACGTCGGGCAATGTCGGTAGCGTCGTCGTCGACGACACCGCGAGCGCGCGCACCTTGCCTTCGCGGATCAACGGCAGCGACGCGCCGGCTTCGGCGAAGCCGAAATTGACGTGGCCGGCGACGATATCGGTGACCGATTGCGGCGTACTCTTGTACGGCACATGAGTGAGCTTCAGGCCGAAGCGCTGCGCCATGAATTCGGTCGAGAGGTGCTGGAACGCGCCGGCACCCGGCGTGCTGTAGGTTAGCGGCGTGGCGCTTTTCTTCGCGTATGCGATCAGCTCGGGGACCGATTTGATTGGCAGGGTCGGATCGACAATGAGAACCAGCGGCGACTTCACGTACAGTGAGATCGGCACGAAACTCTGCGGATCGTAACTGATCTTCTTGTATAGCGCAGGTCCGATCGTCATCGGCCCGGAGGTGAGGACGCCGATGGTGTGCCCGTCGGGCGCTGCGGTCGCGATTGCCTGCGCGCCGATCGCAAGCGCCGCCCCGGGCCGGTTCTCGACCACGACCGGGCGGCCGAGCACCTGCTGCAGCTTCTCGCTGTAGAGGCGCGCCACCGTATCCATGCCGGTGCCGGCGGCGAGCGGCACGATAACCGTCACGGTCTTGCGTGGGGTAGCCTTGCGCGCCGGCGCCTCCGGCGCAAAGCGCCGCGGCCAGCGCAACGGCGGCCAACGACATGAGCGTGCGGATCATCGTGGACGTTCTCCTCTGGGAAGCGATGCGCCTTATTTTGCTGCGCCGTTATTTTGCGGGGCAGCATAGGGCAGGGGGTTCCGCTTCCGCAATGCGGCTTACGGCGACGATGTGTCCCGCCCCGGCGGCGTTAACGTTTGCTGGCGCTGCCGCGGCAGCGCTTGCGGCAGTTCCCGCTGCAGGAAATCGATCAGCTTCTCGCGGATTTCGCAGCGCAGCTCGAAGGCGTCGCCGGAGGAGCGCGCGCCGGCGATCACGCGCAGCTGCATGCTCTGCGCGTCGGCGTCGGTGACGTGGAGCTTGACCAGATTGCCGTCCCAGAGCGGCGAGGCCTTGACGATCTCCTCGGCCTTTTGGCGGACGCGATCGACGGGCGTCGCATAGTCGACATTGATGAGGACCGCGCCGATCTGGTTCGCGGATTCCCGCGTCCAGTTCTGGAACGGCTTTTCGATGAAATAGGTGAGCGGCACGATCATGCGCCGCATGTCCCAGAGCCGGACCACCACATAGGTCGAGGTGATCTCCTCGATGCGGCCGGATTCGTTCTCGATCACGACCGCGTCCTCGATCCGGATCGGCTGCGTCACCGCGAGCTGAATGCCGGCGATCAGGTTCGAGAGCACCGGCCGCGCCGCGAAGCCGACGACGAGACCGGCAACGCCGGCGGAGGCGAACAGGCTGACGCCATATTGGCGCACCGGCTCGAAGGTCATCAGCACGGCGCCGACCGTCACCATGATGAGCAGCGTGTCGACGACGCGGCGCAGCACGCGAACCTGCGTCAGATGCTTGCGTGCGAGCAGGTTGTCGGCGACGTCGAGCCGGAACTGCAGCAGGTAGAGGTCGGCAACGATATGCGCCGCGGTGATCGCGCTCCAGCCGATGAGGATGATCGCCGCGATCAGCAGCACCGTCGCGAGCGCCGTTGCGATCTCGCGGTCGAATGGAGCCGCCGGCAGCGCGATCAGAAGCGCGACGATCAGCAGGCCGATCTGGCTGAGACGTTTGGTGCCGGCGAGGATGCCGGCGAGATAGGGTTGCCGCGGCTTGATGAAGCGTCGGACCAGCCTTGCGAGCACATCATGAAGCAGCCAGGCGGCCACGGCGGCGAGCGCCAGGATGATGGCGCCGGTCACGTTGTTCGGCGCCCAGTCCAAGAACTCGCGGATCTGCGTCAAGCCGCCCTGGATCGTCTCGACCATGCTGGAGGTTCCGCTTCAGCCGCTTGTGTTTCCGCCGCGCTGGACATCGCGCGGCCATAATGGCATCAACCCGGAACCGATGAAGACCTTTCTTCTCCGTTTTTTCACCTGGTGGAACGGCCAGACCTTCGGAACGCAGGTCTGGACTGCGCTCTATGGCGAATTCGTCGGCAGCGACGAGTTCGGCAATCGCTACTACCGCACCAAGGGCGGCAAGATCGACAAGTCGCTCGGCTTCGAGCGGCGCTGGGTGATCTACAACGGCATCGCCGAGGCCTCGACAATTCCACCGTCATGGCACGGCTGGATGCATCACATGGTCGACGTGCCGCCGACCTTGGAACGGGTGGAGCCGCGGCCGTGGTGGAAACCGCACCGCCCCAATCTCACCGGCACGCCCGGCGCCCAGCGCCCGACCGGCTCGACCCTCGCGCAGGGCCGCCGTCCGAAGGCCACCGGCGACTACAAGCCGTGGACGCCGGGTCGCTAAGGCGCGTGCTCATAAATCCGGATTGTTCGGCAATCGCTGGCTGACGTCCGCTTTCAGGAGCAGGGCGGACGCCCACCGGACATCCGAGTTCATCTGCTTTGGCCCAAAGCTGACATGGCGGTTTTTCCCGACTTGCTCGGTTTGATTTGAATTGCCGTGAAATGCGTATCACCCGCGCGTCAGTCAGTTAACCGACCTCGCGCATGCTCGACCTTGAGACAAGGAGGCTGCTGTCTTGGAGGCGCCAAGGCTCGCGATGACTAGGCGGCCTTGGGTCGGTTTCACTGTGCTCTGCTGGGCTGGGTCGCTCCTGGCGACAAAACAATCGCGGGCTCGCGATTTGCCGATCTGCCGCCGAATGCCTGCTCTCAAGCGACCTTACCGAGGTGGCTTGCATGTTCGAGATGGTGCAGCTGCTGGCCGGAACCAGTCTGTTTCTGCTCGCCTTCTCGGTGCTGATCTTCGACATTCCTCGCTATACGCTGTCACTGGTCTCCCTGGCGTTATTCGGGATGTCGAGACGACATGATAGAGCGCCTGCCGGCAACGCGTCGGTCAGCGTAATCATACCGACGTTCAATGGCGCATCCGGGCTCGACCGCTCGATCGCCTCGCTGCACCAACAAACCCTGCGGCCGATCGAAATCATTGTCATCGATGACGGCTCTACCGACGAAACGCGGGCTGTGGCCGAGCGCGCTCGCGCGCAGGGGATGGTGGACATGGTCATCTGCCATGGCACGCGCTGCGGCCGCAGCCCGGCCGTCAACGCTGCCGCCCGGTTTGCCAGCGGCGATCTGCTGTTGACCGTGGATGCGGACACAGTTTTCGAGCCGACGGCGGTCGCTCGACTGGCGGCCGCGTTCGACGATCCGCGCGTAGGCGCCGCGAGCTGCAACATTGCGATCGACAACGAGGGCGCATCGCTATGGACCGGACTTCAAAGCATTGAGTATCTGATGTCGATCAGCGCCGGGCGGGCCGTGCTCGACATCGCGGGCGCGATCGCCTGCCTGTCCGGCGCCTGTTCCATGTATCGGCGCGACACGTTCCTGCGCCAGGGCGGCCTGGACGTCGGCCCGGGGGAGGATCTGGAGTACGGCCTGCGGCTGCGTCGCCTCGGCTACCTTGTCCGCTTCGTGCCGGACGCCTGGGCGGAAACCGCCGGCCCGACAACCGCCATCAGCCTCTTGCGGCAACGCGCGCGCTGGGACCGCGATGCTTTGCGCATCCGTTTCATGATGTACGGCGAGCTCAGCTTTTTCCATCGGTACGAGCGCTTGCCCGACACGCTTCAAAGGCTGGACTTCATTGTCTTCGATCTCGTGCCAACACTCAGCCTGCCATTCTATCTGGCTTATATCGTGCTGCTTTTCGGCGCCGCCGATGCTGTGCTGTTTCTCGTCGCGGTCTATCTCCTGCTGCTCTGGATTTCGCTTTTCAACAAGACGCTTGCGCTGATGATTTTTGATCGACCGATCGGTCTCTTTCGCTTCACGGCATTGCTGATCTTTCCCTTGTACCAGGGCGTCTATCTGAAATGCGCGCGGTTCTTTTCCTACTCCTCCGAAATCATCTTCGCCACCTCGGTGCATGATGACTTCGTGCCACCGCGCGTTCGGCGTGCACTGTTCCAGGGACGGGTTTGAGGAGCGCGCGGGATGAATGTGATGCTCAACCGCCTCGATCCTCACCTTCCCGATCCCGTCGAAAGCCGCCGGCGTGCGGCCGGACGGCTGGTGCGCATCGCATATTCAACAGTCGTGTTCGGCCTGCTCGCTTTCTTTGTCGTCTATTTCGGCAGGCCTCTCGTCTATCTCGGCGGGCCCGGCGTCGTTTCGTCCCCCCGATTTGTGGTGTCGCTTCCCTATGTTGTGCAGGTCAGCCACATAAACGTGACGCCTGGCAACGAGGTCAGCGCCGGTGAAGAGATCGGACAAGTGCGTTCTCCGCAGCATGACGGTATCGTCGCCACCTATATGCAGACACTGGCGGACATCGCCGGCCGCAGGGCGGAGCTGCGGATCAAGGCTCGGGTGGCGCAGGACTCCCTCGAATCGGCGCGCTCATATCTGCAGTTGGCCGAGAAGACCGCGGATCACATCGAGGGCTCGGCCCTTGGCAGTCTCAGCTTCCGGGTTGAGATGCTTCGCGAGCGCGCCGCGGCCCGCAAGGCCGTTGTCACGCACGAGGCGGAAGCTGACGAGGCGGCGATCCAAATTGCTTCCTTGAACGAGATCTACCAGGAGGTTCGCAAGAACCTCGAAGAGGTAGAACGCAATTTCGCCGGTGGCCGGGTCTCTTGCGCCGATCGCAGGAATCGTCTCAACAAATATCGCGCATCGTGGCCAGTCGCTGGGGGCGGGCACGCCGATCGCCGAAATCCTGGATCAAGGCGATGTCTTCGTCGATTGGTACATTCCCAACGAGCGCCTGCGTGATCCCAAGGTCGGAAACGATGTGTTGGTGCTGTTCGGCAATCGGCGCATTTCTGGAACGATCGTCGAAATCCTGCCGGTTTCCGATGTGTACGCCAGGCAACAACCACTCGCGCGCGAGCGCACCGCCACGCAGATCGCACGGGTTCGCTTCGACCCGGGAACGGTACCACCGCCGCTGAATACGACGGTCTATGTTCACATGCACTACACCGACCTCGCTTCCCGTGCCGCCGACGGGCTGGTCAGTCTCTTCGGGCTTCGCTGAGCGTGGTGTCGGGATCTCGAGCGGAGCGCGACATCATGCAGATTGAAGGGGAGCAATCGGTATGCCCGGCTTGCGGCGCAGCCGGGCTGGAGTTTTTTCCGGTGCTCCATCACATGATCTGCGCCTATGTCGGTCCGCAGTATGACTTCGCTGCGGCGCCCGCTGGTTATATTTGCCCGAAATGTCAGCGCGATATTGTATCGGGCGACGAGGCTTGTGAGATCGTGGGAACGAGTGGGCGTTGCCCGCAATGTCGGAAGGAGATGGTGGTGTTGCCGCTATCCGTGTCCCGATAACGGCCCGGCCATTCCGCAACGAATACCAATTTGATCGTCTCAGCTTTTTTCGAGGGCTGACCAACGATTCACTGAAAGTAGCGCCGCGATCCTAAGACGGCGCAGCCCGGGCAGTGGGGTCAACCGCCCGGGCTACTTGCCACCGCACGGCCGGACCTGTTCAGCCCCCGATGACCGACCAAAGCATGGAGCCAAACAACGCGGACACGTTGTCAAAATGCCGTGATCGAACAAACGCGCGGATCAGCGCGGTGATCGCTGTCATGATCGAACATTATGAGCTGAGGTCTCGCTGAACGCTTCCGATCCCGCAATGTACTGCGCGTGCAATCTCGATTGTCCCGACGATCAGGGCGACGACGCCGAGGCGCGCACTCATGGAAAGGAAACCCCGCGCCAGGGGAAGCGCGGGGTTCAGACAAGGCCCGGTTGGGGGCAACGCCGGGCCTTCCGCCTTCTCGTAGGTGACGGTGCGAACGTTCCCACCCAAGATCTCAGGCGTCTTGTAACAACGCCGCTAACAACGTCGCAGTTCGTGATGCTTTGAGGCGACGATCGCTGCACCACGGCGCACGACGAGCGTTGGTTTCAAGCCCCGGGTTCGCCCGGGGCTTGGGTTGTTGCAAACGACTGTATCGGCAGATCAGTAGCGAGCCGCAACCGGTGCAGCCGCGCCGCCGAAGCGCCAGTTGATGCCCACGAGGACCTTGTCGAATTCACGCCGGACCTCTGCTGTGGTGCCGCCACCAAGGTTGGGAAAGAAGAAGGTCCTGTCCTGCGGGAAAATGCGGTCCCACTCGATCCACAGCGACCAGTTGGGAGTGAACATCCACTCGCCACCGATGCCGAGATCGAGGCCGGTTTGGGTTCGGCTCGCGTTGGCAAGCTCCACGCCCGTCACCGTATTATTGACGGTGAGGCGGGTCCGATATCCGCCCCAGCCGAACTTGCCGTAGAGCAGGAACGAAGGCGTGATGGTGTAGCCAATCCGACCCGTGATCGTCGCAAACCCGCGCACCCTGGCGTGAATGGTGTTTAGCGGGAACAGCACGCTCACGCGTTCGGCTTCGATGCTTGTCGCATCGACCATGCCTTGAATACCGATCACCCAGTTGGAGGCGAACTGATAGTCGCAGCCGATCTGTCCGCCGCCGGCAAACCCGTCCGCTGAGCGGTTGAAGTCGGCGCCCAAGCCGACGAACGATACCTCCGTCTCAGCCCGAGCCCAGCCCACGTTGCCGCCGATGTAGCAGCCGGTCCACGCGTACACCGGTGCAGGCACAGGTGCCGGCAACGGTGCCTTCCTCGGAAGATCGGCAGCGGAGGCGTAGTTCGCGACCAGAGTGGCGGCCGCTAGCCCAGCCAGAACTGTCCTCTTCATGAACTTCCCCCTATATTGGTTGCCGCTGGTTACCTGTGAATACTTATCGGGATACCTTAGAAAGTCCCCCCGGTTACTTGTGATTACTTTGAAATCTAACAAATTCATCCAACCGCGGCTGTTACAGGAAGGTCACTGTGGATAACTTTCGTCATGCTATCGGCCAATACCCAAGCACCGGCGCTTGACTCGCATCGTGCTTTGAAAACTTCCGCGCTCTCAACCGGACATTCAGAATCGCGCTTCATGACTGTTGAGCGCGAACGCAAACGGCGCTGTGCAGGTGTGAGATCAAAGCCGTTTAAAACGATCGGTTGACGTTTCGCGATTGGAGGAACTGCAATGACTGTAGACCTCATGAACAAACTGCGCCGATTGCGTCGCGAGGATCGCGACTGGCTGCTCACGGCGCTGACCGCCGTGTTGACGCTCATGATATTTGTCTTCGCCCCGCTCCAGGCCGCGGGCATTTTCGTGTTTCAGACGTTTGCAATTGCGGGATTGCTTGTGATCATCGGCGGGGCGCTGATCATTTCCGGCAACCCGATCGCGGTCGGGTTGATGTCGATCGCACTCATTGCCAATTTTGCCGTCTTTTTCTTACGGCTGTATTATCCCTGGCCCTACAACCTGCACCTGTTGGCCGGCGCATGGTTGATCATCGCGCTCACTTTGGGAATCGTGGTTGGTCGGGCAGTGTTCGGGGGAGGCCGCATCACCTATCACCGGATAGTCGGAGCGATCCTCCTGTACCTGTTGATTGCGGTGGCCTTCGCAACGCTGTTCATGTTTGTCGGCCTGTCGACTCCAGATGCGTTCAAGGGGATCGCGTTTGCGGACGACGCGGCACTCGCCAGCTCGCTTTTCTATTTGAGCTTTGTAACCCTGACATCGACCGGCTACGGCGATATCGTTCCCATGCACCCGCTGGCGCGCAGTCTTTGCAATGTCGAGAGCATCATTGGCCAACTCTATCCAGCGACGATCTTGGCCAGGCTGGTAACGCTCGGATTGAGAGCGGGGGCCGCGCAGCCTTGACGTCGTGATGCTGCGCTACGCAAGCAGCCGCACGCGCCCGGTCGCGATCTCGCACACCGCTCCCACGAGCTTCATGCGGCCCTCGGCCATTCGCGCGTGTACTTCGGGGGTGCCCAGGATCTGGCGCATGGACCAGCGGACGTTGCATTCGACCGCGCGCTCAAGCTTTTGCCGTGGCGGAAGCTGCGGTTCGACCTCGTCAAGACCCGGAAGCATATTCTCAAGCAGCGACTGGATACGTGAACGCTCCTGCACGCCCTGAAATTTCGCTGCGAGCGCCGCCTGCACTGCCCCGCACCCTTCGTGTCCGAGCACCATGAACAATTGTGTCTTGAGGTGGGTGCCCGCGTATTGGAGGCTGCCCCCAATTTCTGGCGACACAACGTTGCCCGCCACACGAACGACGAACAGGTCGCCGAATTTCGCATCGAAAATCAGCTCCGGCGGTACCCGCGAGTCACTGCAGCCGAGGATGGTCGCAAATGGGTGCTGACCTTTGACGAGGTCGGCGAGCACCTCTGTGGGCGCCCGCGTAAAGCGCGGCTCACCCCGAAGAAAGCGCGCGTTGCCCTCCATCAAACGTGCGAGTGCCTCGTCCGCGCCGACCGGGCAATCATCCTCGCGAGGAGCGGTCATCGTGGCGCCGCCGGCGCGCGGCGCGAACCGGCGGCTTAACTGCACAATATCGTCACCCGTTGCTCCGCGTAGCTCAAGGCGCTGAACTGCCAGAGCGCCCCATCGACAGCGGTGGCGCAGTCGGTTGGAACGACAAATGGATCCTGGCCGAAACAAATGTAGCGTTCGTACAGGGCTTCCGCAGTCATTCCCGGCGTTTTGTGCAAGTCGAGCCAATCGTCGACGATCTTGCGGCAGGCCGCGACGGCTTCATCGGCCGTCGAAAACGGTCCGAACTGGAGCCGGTGCTCCGTGTCCATGTCGTACCAATTGTCGTCGATCAGGACCGAGTATTGGGGCATGCAACTGCCTCCTGCTTGGTGTCACTTGCTCACCTTCGCTTCCGCAACAGCCGGACCAGCCCGGCCAAGCAACGCCATCACAACAAGCAGACGACAATCAGCGGCGCCCGGCACGATTAACGGGACCGCCGCGATTAACGGATGCGTTCGCACGCGCCGCACCACGCGCGACGGGACGTGCGACCAGCCGCGCTCCCGGCCTTACAATGCAATTCGCAGGATAGTTGATGTATTGACAGTAGGTCTGAGCCTGCGCTGGGGCGCTGGTGGTCACCGCTGCCCCTCCGATCCCGCCGACCATCACGGCAAACAGCGTGAGAGTGTACTTCATCACCAGTCCTCCTTCTTGTCGGGATGACGATAGATGTAAGTTTGCGCGCGAGAGATTGAGCAAGGCTTCCCGTTACCGGGTGCAATTGAAGCCAGTTAGACACAGTGTTGCGAGTTCAGGAGGCCGCCGGAGTCACGGTCGCCGGACAACCCTGTTTGCTCTCAATTTCAGTAAATGCGTATCACCCGCGCCCTTGTCAGTTAACGGACGCGGTGCATGCTCAAGCCTTAGGGCAAATCAGGCTGCCTTGGAGGATGGTCCATGGGCAAGGCGCTTCATTGGGTTGATCAGGGCGTTTGGCGATTGCCACTCGTACTCACGCTTCTCAACGGCTTCGTTGCAGCGATAGGACTGGTGGTGTTGCTTCGCTGACTGGTTCTCGTTCGGGCGGGCTGTTCTGTCAAAATCCCCAATCAGGGTGATCAGATGAGTTACGTGTCCAAGGTCCTTCAGCCGGGAGAACGCGTGCTGATGTTGGGCAAGCCCCATTGGATCATTTATAGAGAAGCGCTGATCGCCCTTGTTCTTGCACTTTTGGTGTTTTGGTTTGGTGGCAACTCCTTTCTGCTGACCGTGATTGGATGGGTTCTTTTGGTGGCATCCATGGGTTTGGCAATATTCGCCGCGTTCAATCAGTGGATTACTGAAATCGCGGTGACCACCAAGCGGGTTATTTACAAGCATGGATTCATCCGAAGGATCACTTCAGAAATGAATATGGACAAGGTCGAATCGGTCATCGTGACCCAATCGATATTGGGGCGCGTTCTTGATTACGGATCGCTTCACGTCATGGGTACGGGAGAGGGAATGGAGCATCTTCACAAAATTACCGCGCCCCTCGCGTTGCGTAATTGTATCGTGGCGCGGTGACAACGGGGACATGCTGGGAAAGCCGACGAGACCAAGGCCTCGACACACGCGCTTCGACATAGCCTGACACCTCGGCTACGAAACCGCAGCCAATGTCTCTCTTGCGCGCAAAAGTGTCGCGGCACCGATGATCGCGGCCGGAACCACAGCGCGGCGAGCACGATCAGCGGTCGATGATCGCGATTATCACATCGCGCACCGTGCCGACCGCGTCCAATCCAGCAAAGATTTGCGCCGGAGCGACGGGGTCGAACATGCGTGTCCGCTACGCGCAGCGGAGGCTACTTGGCCCCTTGGCCAGTAGTACCCTGCCCAACGGTGCCGCGGCGGTCGTCACGTCGATCTTGGCGATTGGTCCGCCGGTCGTCACGTCGATCTTGGCGACCGGTACGCCGATCGGCACGTCGATCTCTGCGATTGTCGCGCCGGTCTTGGCGCCGGTCCATCCCGACGGTCTGGGCCTCAGCATCCGGTGCCGTTAGCACCGCGGCTGGCACTCCCATGCCAAACGCCGCTCCCAGTCCCAGAATCCAAAAGGCTCTTCGACGCGAGATCGTTGCTGCTTCAATCTTTTCACGCATGGCCAAACCTCACTTGGGTTTTCTTCACGGGTGGCGAGCGGCGAAGTCGAGAGGCCGTGCCAGTTGATAGAGAAGTCGGCGTGCCTCGGCCGAACCGCCAGCATGAGTAAAGCCCAAGCCACACCGAGTGGATGCTGACCAATCGTATATTTCACTAAACTTTCGAAGACGACCGGCGGTGAAAATCAGGACAGTGCGGCACGGCGTATGGGCCCAACGAGTTCGTGGCGCCTGCCGCTGGCAAACGTTCAGATTGATCAAGAAAGAAAGGATCATTTGAAGCCAGTTATGTCCTGATGCGGCTAATGATCGGCGCTTACTTGAACGTCTTGCTTTATCGGCGCGCAACGTCCGCGGGCTATTGAGGCAGGTCGCATCGAAACAACAGGTTGCATGATCAAAGGCCAGTCGGCGGATGCCTGCGGTGCTGGAGGATCAAGCAGCCGAAGGAGGAGTGCCATGCGTGTCATGCCAAAAATCCTGATCACTCTCTTTGCAGGCACCGTCATCGGCCTCGTGCCGATGTTCGCAGAGCAGGCCGAAGCACAAAGGTTCGGCGGCCGGGGCGGCGGGGTTGGCATCGGCGGCGGTCGCGTTGGCATCGGCGGCGGCGGTGGCATCGGTCGTGTTGGCATCGGCGGCGGTCGTGTTGGCATCGGTCGCGCCGGCTGGGGCGGCGGGATCGCCCGCGCCGGCTGGGGCGGCCCGCGTGTTGCCGGCGTCGGTTGGGGTGGCCGCGGTGTTGGTTGGGCCGGACGTCCAGGCTTGGCCCGCGCCGCCTGGTGGGGCGGACGTCCCGGCTTAGCCCGCGCCGCTTGGTGGGGCGGACGCCCAGGCTTGGCCCGCGCCGCGTGGTGGGGCGGTCGCCCAGGTTGGCGCCGCGCCGCGTGGTGGGGCGGAAATCCGGGCTGGCGCTTCCGGCGCGCCGCGTGGTGGGGCGCTCCGCTCGCAGTCGGCGCCTTCGCCGCTTACGGCGGATCTTGCTTGCAATGGGACCCGTATTACGGCGGGTATGTCAACGTGTGCTACTCGTCCTACGGTTGGAATGGCGGATACTGGTGAGAGCGACAGCGCGGCACCAGTTGGGCCCAACGCTTCCGCTGTCCGAGTGAGCACCAAGCTCACCGACCGCGATTCCCGGAGCAAAGCGCCGTGAGGAAGTGGCGCCTCATGCAGCAAATACCGATCCGGGCGGCGACGCCGAGTTGCAAACGCCGCCCGTGGCCGTTGATCGACTCAATCTCCTAGCCATTGCTCGGGAGGATCTCATGAACAACGATATCATGCGGCGGACAACCGCCGAGTTCCTCGGCACGTTCTGGCTCGTGTTTGGGGGCTGCGGCGCCGCCGTGTTGGCTGCAGCATTTCCAGGTCTCGGCATCGGCTTTCTGGGAGTCGCGCTCGCGTTCGGGCTGACGGTGCTCACGATGGCTTACGCGGTCGGGCATATCTCGGGCGGGCACTTCAACCCCGCGGTCACCGTCGGCCTGTGGTCGGCGGGACGCTGCGAAAACCAGCATGTCCTGCCTTACATCGTCGCCCAGGTGATCGGCGCTATCGCAGCGGCGGGGGTGCTGTGGATCATCGCTTCCGGCAAGGCGGGCTGGGTTGCCGATGGCTTCGCCTCGAACGGTTTCGGCGAGCTCAGCCCAGGCAAGTACAGTCTCGCAGCCTGCTTCGCGATTGAGGTGCTGCTCACTTTCTTTTTCGTCTTCATCATCATCGGCACGACCTCGAAAGGTGCCGCCGTGGGCTTTGCCGGCATTCCGATCGGCTTGGCGCTGACGTTGATTCACCTGATCTCGATCCCTGTCACCAACACCTCGGTTAATCCGGCGCGCAGCACGGGACCTGCTCTGTTTGCGGGCGGCGCGTATATCGGACAGCTCTGGCTGTTTTGGGTGGCGCCGCTGATCGGCGCCGCCATTGGTGGTGTGATCGGGCGGTGGATGTACGAGCCTGCCGGCATCATCGAAACAGTCGTGGTCGAGGAACGGCGTTGAACTAGCCGTTAAATGGGTGCCGCAGGAGGCGGCGGAAAGCGCGGAACTCGCCCTTTCCCCGCCGTATTGTCCGTGTTAACCGGGTACCCATGACTTGGTGACCCCAGAACTTGGTGACCCCAAGACTTGGCGCAATTTGCGTCACGGAAAATCCATGGCCCAAACGATCCTGAGAGCCGTCTTGGTCGCGGGCGTCGTCACTTTCGGCGCCAGCGCCGCGCTCGCGCAGTTCGGATTCATCTTCGGCGATCCGCCACCGCGTCCGCCGAGCGAAGTTCCGGGCGGCAATGTCGGTCCGGGCGGGCGAGGTGGCTCACCGCAGCCGCCGCGGCAGTATCCGCCACCGCCACAACAGACGCCGCCGAACTATCCGCCGCCCGGAGGCGGCCCGCAAACGCGTCCCCTGCCGGATCCGAACTTGCCGCGCGGTGGTGCGCCGCAGCGTCCGCCCGCCACCGCCGCGACACCGCCCGCGCCGCCGCCGCCCGACGACGAGATCATCGGACCGACGGCGAAACGCATCGTGCATCCGACCGCGCACTTCTCCGGGCTCGACAAGATCACCGGACGCATCATCAACTTCCCGGTGGAGATCGGCGAGACCGTGCAGTTCGGCGCGCTGCAGCTCACCACACGCGCATGCTACACGCGCCCGGCGGAGGAGGCGGCCAACACCGACGCCTTCGTCGAAGTCGATGAGGTCACCTTGCAGGGCGAGGTGAAGCGCATCTTCACCGGCTGGATGTTCGCCTCGAGCCCGGGCCTGCACGCGGTCGAGCATCCGATCTACGACCTGTGGCTCACCGATTGCCGCGGCGGCGCGCAGGTTGCCGAGGGCGCGCCGGAAGCGCCGCCGTCCGCGCAGCCGCAGCCGAAGGCGCAACCGAAGCAGAAGCAGATCCAGCAGCAGCCGAAGCGGCCGCCGCAGCAACTGCCGCCGCCGCCTCCGATCCGCTAGACGGGGGACTACGTCAAGGTCGCGCGCGCGACCTAGGGCGTGGACTCATAAATCGCGATTGTTTCGGCGCGCTGGGCTATGCCGCAATCAGGCTTGTCTCCAGACGGGGACGTTGGTGAGTTCAGTCCGGTTTCAAAGTCAGAACTACCGCGTCAAGTCTTGATGCCTCCGCAAAATACTCCTCGGCCATAAGCCTGAGGTCTCTTGCGGCTCCAAGGTCCATGCAGCTTCGCGAGAGTCGCTGACAGCGATCGCCTTGAAGACGCAGATAGGCGGCGCACATGGGCTTCTCCCGGTGTCGAATGCTAGACGGGGCTGTTTCGAGTGAAAGGCGGGTCGATTGCGCACCTCGTCAAAAGGGCAAGTCTGCCTGCGCGGCAAGGTTCCGTCAGATCGCGCTAAATCGCGCAAACACAGTGAATTGTCGATGACAGCGGTGTTGTCTCCCAGGACGCACATCAGCTGTCAGTGGTTCTGATGCTCAAACCCATCACCGCCAAAGCTATTGCCGCTGTCGCTGCGGCGGCCAAGATACCCAGCATGCAGTCATTTTGGTGTCTGCCGTGCCGCGACTGTTTTCTGGTAGGGTGCCGGAACGCGGTTCGCACACGAGCGTGGTTATGACGAGTGACGACAAGAGTTTCAAGGAAGACGCCCTCGAAGCGGAAATCGCGGGTCTCCGCGAGTTGCTGTCTCAGGCCGGAATCGATGCGGCGCGCCTTCTGGCTCAGTCTGGAATCGATGCGGCGGAAAACGATGTCGCCAAACGATTGCAACGTATGCTGTTGGAGGAGTTGCATCATCGCGTGAGGAACACGCTGGCGACGGTCCATGCGATTACCTCGCAGACCTTGCGGACTGCCAAGACACTGGAGGAAGGCCGGATGGCCGTTGAAAGCCGCCTCGTTGCCTTGGGCAGGGCGCATGATGTGCTGCTGCAAGCGAACTGGACGGCCGCGAAATTGAACGACGTCATTCACGCCGCGATCTCACCGTTCGATAGCGATAACGTCCAACGGTTTGTCGTTCAGGAGACGCCGATCGAGGTCGGTCCGGCGACGATCCTGCCGCTCACGATGTCCCTCAACGAACTATGCACCAATGCGGTCAAGTACGGCGCATTGTCCAATACGACGGGGCGCATCGAGATTGTGTTGACGGTGGATGATGAGGCGCAGCAATTCAAATTGACATGGACCGAGAGGGGTGGCCCGGCGGTTCGGGAACCGACCCGGCGCAGTTTTGGGACGCGCCTCATTAACCGCCTTGCCGACCAGCTTCAGGGTGAAGTTCGATTGCGATATGAGCCCACGGGCCTCGTCTACGAACTCGGTATTCCTCTGGCGTCCTGACAGCGCTTCGCGCAAGTTGAAGGGAAAGCCGTCGTCAATGTCCGCTTTGGGCCCCGAAAGCAGACGTCCGATCTGCTCGTTAGTGAATACACGGCCTAGTTCATCACCACGACGCCGGTGCCGATAGCGATGCGCTTCTCGAGGTCGATCACGTCGTCGTTGATGAGCCGGAAGCATCCGAGCGTCGGCGCCTGGCCGATCGATCGCGGCGCGTTGGTGCCATGGATTCCCGGAAGGCTGCTTTCGAAGTAGAGCGCATAGGCCCCCAGCGGATTTCCGGGGCCGCCGGGGACGCGCGGCGGATAGTTGCGGCGCTTGAGAAGAGTAGGAGAGGGCGACCATTCCGGCCATTGCGCCGACTTGCTCTTGATCCGGTACAGGCCCGGACTGATGTCGCACTCGCCGCCAACACCGATGCCGTAACGCAAGGCTCTCGACTGCGGCTGCACCAGGTAGAGGAAGCGCTGCGAGCGGTCGACGACGATCATCCCGGCGGAATAGACGGAGCGGTAGTAGACCGCCTGCCGCCGCAGATAGTAGGGCAATCCGGCATCGGTCGAGCCCCCGTCGATGCCGGGGTCGAGATCGTCGCCGTCGGCTGACGGGCGAGACGTCGCCTTCTTGGCGGCTTCGGGTTTGACGGCTTCGGGCGCGGTCGCCACGGCGGTGCCCTTGGCGGGCGCCTTGGCAGCGGTCGGTTCCCGGCCTTGGAATGCATAGACCGCCAATCCGATCAGGCCGAGGCCAAACAATCCCACGAGGCCCAGCAGCACGATGCGACCGATGCTGCGGCTCGACGGAGGCGGAGACACTTCAGGCGGCGGTTCAGACATCCGGCCGGCTCGGCCGGCCGGCGGAGCCTGCCGATAACGTCCGATCGAATCGTTCGTCGTGCGCCGCGCGATGTCGGCTTCGATGCGGTCGGTGGCGGCGTCGAACTTGGCGATCTCCGCCAACGCCACCTCGTCGGTCCAGCGATCGCGCTCATCCTCGATTCGATTGATGAGCACCTCGCGCGCGCGCTCGAACAGCACGGCTCGCGCTTGCGCAGTATTGCTGTCGAGCGAGCCGACCGCGCGCGAGAGGATGGAATAGTAGTCCGCCAACGGGATGCTCTCCTTGGCGTCAGCGGATCGGCGGCGCGTACTGGATCCCGCCGTTGGTCCAAAGGCTGTTGATGCCCCGCGGTATCGCCAGCTGGGAGTTGGTGCCGACGTTGCGTTCGAAGACCTCGCCGTAATTCCCGACGTGCCGGATGATGCGGACCGCCCAATCCTTGGTCAGGCCGAGCTGCTCGCCGTAGTCCTCCGCAGTTCCGACCAGACGCTTCACGTCCGGCTTGTCGGACTTGAGCGCTTCGTTGATGGTTTGCGCGCTGATACCGAGCTCTTCGGCATTGACCATCGCATAGTGCGTCCACTTCACGATGCTGAGCCACTGGTTGTCACCAGCCCGCACATAGGGGCCGAGCGGCTCCTTGGAAATGATGTCCGGCAACACGATGTGATCGTCCGGAGCTTTCATCCGGAGCCGCTCCGCAAACAGTTGCGACGTATCGCTGGTGAGGACCGTGCATTTCCCCTCGTCGTAGGCCTTGATCGCCTCGTCGGCGCCCGGAAGCGTGACGAGCTGGTACTTCATGTTGTTGGCGCGGAAATAGTCCGCAAGATTGAGCTCGCTGGTGGTTCCTTTCTGGACGCAGACCGACGCGCCATCGAGCTCGAGCGCCGACGTTGCATTCTTGGCGCGACGCACGAGAAAGCCCTGGCCGTCGTAGTAGGTCACGGCGGCAAAATTCAGCTTGAGCGCCGCCTCGCGCGAGAACGTCCAGGTGGTGTTGCGCGAGAGCACGTCGATCTTGTCCGCCTGCAGCGCTTGCAAGCGTTCGGCGGTGCCGAGCGGGGTGAACACCACCTTGCCCGGATCGTTGAAGATCGCCGCCGCCAGCGCGCGGCAAAGATCAACGTCGAAGCCGCTCCAGCTGCCTTGCGCGTCGCGCGTGGAGAAACCCGAGCAGGCTCGGATTGACGCCGCAGGTGACGTTTCCGCGCGCCTTGATTTTTTCCAGGGTCTGCGCCGAGGCGGCGGCAGGGACCAGCAGGATCGACCCGCCAAGCGCCAGTGTTGAAAGGATACGGCGGGCGTTGTGAGCTGAAAGCATGATCGTCCCTCGCTGTACGAAACGGGATGCAGATGTCGCACGCGCAATCATGCGATGGCACGACAGGTGATGGATTTTGGTCGACATGTGAAGCTCAAAGCGTAGGCCGCTGCCGCACGACCACCTTTGTGCCCACCGGGACTCGTGAATACAAGTCGGCGACGTCGTCGTTCACGAGCCGGAAGCAGCCCGACGATACGGCGCTGCCGATGGTTTGCGGCTGATTGGTGCCGTGGATGCGGTAGATGGTGGCGCCGAGATAGAGCGCGCGCGCGCCCATCGGATTGCCCGGACCGCCCGCCATGAAGCGCGGCAGATAGGGCTGGCGTGCGATCATTTCCGGCGGCGGCGTCCAGTCGGGCCATTCCGCCTTCCGCGTGATCTTGAGCAGTCCCTGCCACTGGAAGCCCTCGCGGCCGACGCCGATCCCGTAGCGGATCGCCCGGTTGTTTCCCTGCACGAGATAGAGATAGCGATCGGCGGTATCGACGATGATCGTCCCGGCCGGCTCATTGGTCCGGTAGAAGACCGGCTGCCGCTGAAATGCCGCGGGCAGCCGCTCCTCACGCGGATCGGGCACCACGCCAGGCTGGTCGTCGATCGCCATCGTACGGCCGGGTTGCGCACCCGCATGGTCGGCATTCGCCGCCAGGCCGAGCACGATGCCAACGGACATTGCAACCAGGCGCAGCAGATTACTATTCGATCGCATCCTTAGGCCTCCAGCCATCGCTTGAACCCCCCTGAGGGAAGCTCCACATTTTTACTGTCAATCGTCAAGCCATCATAGGTAGGCGATGGAGGCGCTAACCCACAGCAGGATCGACGCAATCGTCCCAATGACCCCCGCATTTGGTGACAAAACTGTGGCGGTGCTCGGCATTCCGGGGCGGGCAGCGCTGTCGAAGCCGGCCAGTACAAGGCCGGCTTCGAGCAACGTCGCGATTGCTTATTTCAACGGACCCACTTCAAGGATGATCTTGTTGATCTTGCCGGTGAACCGAGTCTCCGCGCCGATGCCGATGCCCTCGGCTACCGGCGTCTGGTTGTCGATGCCGACGTCAGCAGTCTCGTCCGCCGAGAAGATATTGGGCTGTGTCCTCTCGACGCGCCCTTCGGCGACAGGCTTTCCATTCACGTAGAGTGTCGCCTTGCCACCCCTGCCGAGTCCGCCGCCGTCATAAGCGAAGTCGAGGGTGACCGTTGCGAGACCGGCCGCCAATGCTTGCGGCGCGGCGATCGTGTAACGCGACAGCCCAAGGAAGTTGTAGGTGTAGGCGGGCTTGCCGTCTTTCATGAAGAGCGACCAGCCGCCAAACCGACCGCCCTGCGCCAGGATCGCGCCGTTGGCGCCACCGGCCGGGATATTGAGCTCGGCGGTGATCTTGCTCGACCGGTTCTTGATGTTCATGAAGGTGTTTTCCAGCATACCCTCCATGCCCTCGTAGAGCGTGAGTGACGTGCGGGTACCCATGACATCCGGCCGGCCCGCGAGGGTTGCGTTGGTGCGCTCGATGGTCCGGTCATCGATCGGCAGCACGTTGTACCTCTGGGCTTCCTTCATGAAGAGAGCTTGCATCTCCTTCAGCTTCGTAGGCTGTTTGGCCGCCAGGTTGTTGGTGAGGCTGAAGTCGTTCCTCACGTCGAAGAGCTCCCAGACGTCGGACGTCAGCGGCGGCAGGTTGGTTACCTGCCAAGGCGCGCGGTGGATGGTCCGGGCAAACCAGCCGTTTTCATAGATCGCGCGATTGCCGAACATCTCGAAGTACTGCGTCGTGTGTTGCTCCGGCGCCGCCGCATTGTTCAAGGCGTAGACCAGGCTGGTGCCCTCGATCGGAGTCTGCGGCGTGCCGTTGACCGACTTGGGTTGCGGCAAACCGGCGGCTTCAAGGATGGTCGGCGCGATGTCGATGACGTGCGAGAACTGGGTGCGCAGACCGCCCTTGTCCTTGATGCCCTTCGGCCAGTGAATGACCATGCCATTGCGGGTGCCGCCAAAGTCGGACGCCACCTGCTTGGTCCACGAGAACGGCGTGTCGAAAGCGACCGCCCAGCCGGCCGCCATATGCGGGAAGGTCTCCGGGCCGCCCCACTTGTCGATCAACGGGATGAGGTCTTCCACCTTCTCGGCCACGCCGTTGAAGTAGGTCATCTCGTTGTACATGCCGACAAAGCCACCCTCGGCGCTGGTGCCGTTGTCGCCGGCGATGTAGATGAACACGGTGTTTTCGAGCGCACCGATGTCCTCCAGCGCTTTCTTGAGTCGCCCGATCTCGTTGTCGGTGTGCTCGAGGAATCCCGCGAACACCTCGGCCTGGCGCGCGAACAGGCGCCGGTGCTCGGCCGGCAGCGAGTCCCAGGCGGCGATGTCCTTCGGCCGGTCGCCCAGCCGGGTGTTCGCCGGGATCACGCCGAGCTTCTTCTGGCGCTCGATCGTTTCATTCCGGATCTGGTCCCAGCCCCGGTCGAACTGGCCCTTGTACTTGTCGGCCCATTCTTTCGGCACGTGATGCGGCGCATGGACCGCGCCGGTCGCGTAATAGATGAAGAACGGCTTATCCGGCGTCATCGACTGCTGGGCTTGCACCCAGTTGATGGTCTGGTTGGTCATGTCGACGCTGAAGTGGTAGTTCTCCATTTTCGGAGGATCGACCTTCTTCAGTCCGTCGTAGATGAGCGGATACCATTGGTCGGTCTCACCGCCGATGAATCCATAGAACTTGTCGAAGCCTTGGCGGGTGGGCCACCGGTCGAACGGGCCCGACACGCTGGTCTCCCACGCGGCGGTTTCGTGCCATTTGCCGAAGGCGGCGGTGCTGTAGCCGTTGAGCCGCAGCATTTCCGCCACGGGCGCGACGCTGTTTGGAATCTGCCCGGTGTTGCCGGGGAAAGCCGTCGCGGTCTCCATGATCGAGCCGGCGTTGGCTGTGTGGTGGTTGCGGCCTGACTTGAGCGCAACGCGTGTCGGTGAGCAGAGCGCCGTGGTGTGGAAGTTGTTGAAGCGCAGACCACCCGCGGCAAGCTGGTCCATTGTCGGCGTACGGATGGGGCCACCGAAGGCGCTGGGTCCGCCGAAGCCGATGTCGTCGATCAGCACGATCACGACATTGGGTGCTCCCTTAGGCGCCTTGACCTCGAACCGCGGCGGTGCCTTGGCATTGCGCGCGTCAAGTTCGGTGTAGGTAGGCCGTTTGGGCTCCGCGATTGGCAGGACCGTGCGATCAAGTCTCCTGTGCCGACGCCGTCCCTGCCGGGAAGAGGAGTACGCCGGCGAGTGCGGCGTACACATAGCTGACGGCGGAGAAGTATCTGTTCATGGTATTCTCCTCTGTGATGACCTGAAATCCAATCAAGCTTGTGCCCTTGGGCTCATTGCGAGCCCTGGGGCGGTGTTGCGGGCGGCTTGTTCAACACCGTGCGAAATCCAAGATGCGCCGCACTGAGGTTGACTTCCTGCGGCTGGCGCGCGGCGGGCCGGTAGCGGGAGCAGTAGTTGGCGGCACACAAATGCGAGCCGCCCTTGATCACCCGGCTTTCGGCCTGGTCTGCGGACACACGGATCGACGTGATGTCGGGGCCTGTCGGATTGATGGCGGCCTCACGTGAATGCCCCGGCCGATACCGATCGCCGGTCCATTCCCAGACATTGCCGATCATGTCGTAGAGGCCGTAGCCGTTCGGCTTGAAGCATCCGACGGGCGCGGTTCCGGTGTAACCGTCATCGTTGGTGTTCAGCACCGGGAAGATGCCTTGCCAGGTGTTCGCGATTGGCTTGCCGTCGGCATCGAATGCGCTCGACCAATCGTCCTCGCCATCGCGGCCGCCGCGCGCGGCGAATTCCCATTGCGCCTCGGTCGGCAGGCTGCGGCCGCGCCAGCGCGCGTAGGCCAGCGCGTCCTCGTGGGCGATGTGCACGACCGGGTGGTTTTCTTTTCCGGCGATCGAACTGCCGGGGCCGGTTGGCTGCCGCCAATTGGCGCCGGCCACATATTGCCACCACTGCGTGATCCGTCCGCCGCGCCTCGTGTCTGTCGGCTGGATGAAGACGACCGAGCCCGGAACGAGCAAATCCTTCGGCGTGTTGGGATGTTCCTTGGGATCGAGCCCGCGCTCCGCCAGCGTTGTGTAGCCGGTGGCATCGACGAACTGCTTGAATTGGGCGTTCGTCACCTCGTGGCGATCGATCCAGTAGCCGTCGACGCGGACCGGCATGGATAAATCGCTCCTCGGGCTGATGGCGCTCGGAGCCCATTTTGAACGTGCCGCCGGAAATGAACCGCATGCCGGCGGTCTCGCCTTCCCCGGCGGGGGGGAGACCGGCGTATGCAGCGCAACTTCCGACCGCGGCCGTTGCTGGGGGCGGCGGTTCGATGCCGGTGGCGAAGGCGCCGACCATGACGCCGGCCAGCGGCACGACCGCCAGCGCAACCAGCGCGGCGAGGCACACCGGCAACCGTGAGGATCGGACGAAGTGGAACGTCATCGCGTTCTCCTGTTTTCTGACGGCGGCCATCAACGGGCTGGCACCAGCGTCATTCGCGCAACTCCAAGCGCGAGATTGACGCCGACCTGTCCTTCCAACGACAGCGGCTGCAGTGAAACGGACCTGCGCGTTCCGCCAACCAGGAGATTGGCGCCGGCACCCACGCCAAGGGAAACGTCGCCGCTGGCGCCGACAAACTCGCCGGCGAGGGCTCCCCCAGGTATGTTGGCGGTCCTCGCCAGCACCGCCCAGACCATGACGCCGCCGGCGGTGATGCCCACGTCAAGACCGAGGCGGCCGATGCGGCCGGTGTAGTTCTGAGTCCAGCCGCGGTCCGATTGGAACTGGCAGCGGAGCCGTTGCGTCGACCCGACAATCAAGCCGACGCTGGCCGACGTTCGGCATGTCAGCACGCCTTGCCGAACTGTATGTCCCTGCGCGTAGGCCGGAGCCGCGGCAAGCATGAAACCAATGAACAATGCTGGCGTGATGCAGCGCATGAGCATCCGCGATGATTTCTTCTGCGTCCCGTGACGGTGTTGCATGGTTCTCTCCCTTCGCATTGTTTGCTTCTGTGGGTCAGGCGACGCCGCGACCGGCATCATCCGCGCCGCGTTCGATCCATTACTTCTTTTTTCTCTGTTGTTCCTGTTTCAGGACGTAGTCGATTGCCTGAATGATCCTTTTGCCCTTGTTGGCCTGGCAGTGAACGATGACCTCGTGAATTCCCTGCTTGACGCGCGGGATGTTGATCGCGTGCTTCTTCGCAAGCCCATTGTACCAACCGCTGTACCAAACACCCAGGAAGTCGGCGTCTTCCTGAAATGTGTGGGTGCGCGACAGCGGACGACCGGTCCGAGTATCGCTTGCTAAGCATGGTCGCCCCCGTCGTCCCTTAGCTTGCTGTCAGGAAGGCTAGGCCGCCTGCGTTCGCCCGCTCCATTGGACGTTGGTGAAACGGCAGTACCGAAAGGTTGGAAGGACCTACTACCTAGGTCTAAGCACTTCGCCCCTGCCTTGTATTGTTTTGGGGCGCCGCTGCGCCCTTTCGGCAACACCGACGAGCGATCTTCACGAGTATTGGCGAAAGCTGCATAGCCGCGGCAGCGACGCACATAGTTAGATGCGCGTACGAGCGGGGGGCATGGTGTTTGCTTGCAAAGTAGGGGGCTAGCTATAAGCTACCCCCGCGGGGTTTGGGTATGGCGTTACCAAGACATTTTGTGACCGCGGCGGCCATGGGCTTGGCGCTTGTTGCATGCGCCTGCAGCAGCGGTCGGCCGTCGCAAGGCGTCCTGATCCCGGTCGCTGCATCGGCCGAAGGGACGTCGCAGGTGTCGGTGCTTGCCGCCACCACCCGCCGGCGCTCGACAACCGACCCCGGTGAGATGTTCAGCGGCGAGCGCGGAGACGAGGTTTCCTATGCCGCGGTTACGGTTTCGATACCGCCGGACAGCGCCCGCAAGGTAGGCCATGTTCAGTGGCCATCGTCGCCACCGGGAAATCCCCAACGCGATTTCGTGACGGCTTCCGCGGGCTATCTCGACAAGCGAGCGTTTTCCGCCGCCATCTCGAATGCGGCAAAGCAGAGCGGACGAAGCAGGGTTCTTATCTTTGTCCATGGGTTCAACAACCGGTTTGACGATGCCGTCTATCGGTTTGCGCAGATCGTGCATGACTCGAAAGCCGAAGGCATTCCGGTACTGTTCACCTGGCCCTCGCGTGGTGAGGTGCGCTTGTCCGCGTATGGGTATGATCGGGAGAGCGCGAACTATTCGCGCGATGCGCTGGAGCAACTCCTGGATACACTGGCGGCCAATCCTCAGGTGAAGGAGGTCAATATTCTGGCTCATTCGATGGGGAATTGGGTCACGCTTGAAGCGTTGCGCGGCAAGGCCATTGGTGGCGGCAAGGTCGGAAGCAAGGTCAGAAATGTTTTCCTCGTCGCGCCCGACGTGGACGTCGATGTGTTTCGCACGCAGATTCGAAGAATGGGTGCTTCCAGGCCGCGCTTTGCGTTGTTCGTGTCCCAGGATGACAAGGCACTCGGTCTGTCCCAGTTCATCTGGGGAGGCATGCAACGCCTCGGTGACATCAACCCCGAGCAAGAGCCCTATCGCGACATTCTTGCGCAGGAGCACATTGCGGTATTCGATCTGACCAAGATGGAGGGCGGCAACGCTCACAGCCGCGCCTTTGACGACATTACGCAAGTCGTGGTGATGGTCCGGGAACAGCTCAGCGATGAACCGGTAGTGACGAGTGGAGGGAGAGTTGCCGGCGCCCGCGTTCGGTAGGCGACTGTTGTTTCTTTCGTGGATTCTGATCGCTGCTCTGGCAGTTGTTGTCGCCAGCCACCATGCGCACGCACAGCCACAATCGCGCGAGCTTGCCATTGGCGAACAGCCCGGTGTGGTACCCAGCGCGCGCGACGAGCAACTGCCGGCGGCATTTCAGCGGCAAGCCGTCTTCTATCGCACCAACGAGCCGCCGGGCACGGTCATCGTCGACACGGTGTATCGCTATCTCTACCTCGTGCAGGAGAATTCCAGGGCGATCCGTTACGGCATCGGCGTCGGCCGCGAAGGCTTCGAGTGGCAGGGCCTGCTGCGCGTCACCCGCAAGGCGGAATGGCCGGACTGGTCGCCTTCGCCGGACGTGCTGAGGCGGCAGCCCCAGCTGCCGCGATCCATGAAGGGCGGTCCCGGGAATCCGTTGGGTGCACGCGCGCTGTATCTCGGGCCCGACTACCGGATCCACGGCACCAATCAGCCACAGACGATCGGCAGCGCCGTTTTCGCCGGATGCTTCCGGCTCGCCAACGCCGACGTTATTGATTTGTATGCCCGGGTGCCGGTCGGCGGCAAAGTCGTGGTGCGGCAACGCCCGAGCTTATGAAGGACACGAAGGCGCAATGACAAGACTCAAATTCTTAGGGCTGCTACTCTGCATCATGGGATGGGGACCTAGTGCTCATGCGCAGCCCGCGGTGCAAGGGGATTCTCGAGTTGCAGACGTTGTGCGCGTTGGCAAGGTTCGTATTGGAGTTTTTCCTTCGACACAGTTTTCCAAAAATGTTCAAACAGGCGAGTCAAAGGGCTTGGCGCTGGACATAAGCCGCGCACTTGCCGCGCGTCTGGGAGCCGTCGAAGTTGTTGCGGTGGAGCACTCAAATCCTGTGGAGGTCGTGGCCTGTGTCAAGGCCGGCGGATGCGACCTCGGGTTCACTGCTTTTGACCAACCACGCCTCAGCGAAGTGGACTTCTCGCCGCCATATATCCGACGAGACTTCACATATCTGGTGCCAGCCGGATCGTCGATCCGCAGCCCGTCAGATGCGGATCGCGTCGGAATCCGAATCGCGGCCGTGCGTGGTCATGCCTCGACTGCAGCGCTGGTGCGCATCCTCAAGCAAGCCAAGCCTGTATACGTCGAGGACTACGACCCCGCTATGCACCTGCTGCGTGCTGGAGAAGCGGAAGCATTCGGATCGGTCCGCGACACGCTGCTGCGATACAGTTCTCAGCTTCCCGGGTCTCAGGTGCTGCAAGCAGGCTACGAGACGAGCCTCGTGGCGGTGTCGGTCCAGAAAGGCCGCACCGGATGGCTTGCGTATGTCAGCGAGTTTCTGGACGAAAGCAAACGGTCTGGTTGGATGCGGCAAGCTATCGACCGCGCCGGATTGCAAGGGTTTGATGTAATCACGGAAAAAGTGGCGAAGTAGGTCGGCGGTCCAAGCGACTCGAAGCCTGCATTCGCCTTTCCGCCCTGGCCCATGCGCATATCCAAGCCTGCTCTGGCGATGTCCCGCTCTGGATATATGCGGACATCCGGGCAGCGCTCTCCGATGTCTGTTTGTGACCCGGAGCGGACTTGGGCGGTGTAGCCGAACGGGCACCTGACCGACTTGATCTGGCGCGGCGTGACGCGCAGTCTCCCCAAAGCAAATGGTCAACCGAACGATCGGCCGGCAAGGGGCGATTATATGGACACACACCGTCGGAATCTGATCACGTATGGGTTGAGCTCATTGCTGGGCCTAGCCGTTGTCGCAGCGACTGCGGGCCGATCGCCCCACGCGCAGGCCCCCGATTCAAATTCCGCACCCAATCCGTACCGCATGCAGGCGGACTGGCTGCAGCTTCCGGCCGGCCGGTCCATGGGCGCGGCCATCGCGCTTGAGATCGACCGCGACGGTAGGAGCGTCTGGGTCTTCGACCGCTGCGGCGGTGATGATTGCGGCCACTCGCAGCTCGCCCCGATTATGAAGTTCGATGCCAACGGTAAGCTCGTGACGAGCTTCGGCGCCGGCTTGTTCAACCAGCCGCACGGCATCGGCATCGACGGCGATGGCAACATCTACGTCAGCGATGAGCGGTCCAAGAACGGCAAGGGCGACGTGGTCGTCAAGTTCAGCCCGGACGGGCGCGTCCTCATGACCCTCGGCGTGCCCGGCATGCCCGGCGACAGCCCCAACATGTTCCACGCGCCTTCCGACGTCGTGATCGCTGCCAATGGCGACATCTTCGTCGCGGACGGCCACGGCGGAAACACCAATGGCCGCATTGTGAGGTTCTCCAGGGACGGCAAGTTCATCAAGGCATGGGGCAAGCCGGGCAAGGCGCCAGGGGAGTTCGATCAGCCGCATGGTATCGCGATCGATTCGCAGGGTCGCGTTTTCGTCGGCGATCGCGGCAACGCCCGCGTGCAGATCTTCGATCCGGACGGAAACTTCATCGCCGAATGGAGGCAGTTCGGCCGGCCGAGCGGCGTCTACATCCGTAACGACGTGCTGTACGTGGCTGACTCGCAATCTGACAAGAACCGCAATCCGGGCTTCCAGCGCGGCGTGCGCGTCGGTAGCGTCAAGGATGGCAAGGTGACGGCCTTCATTCCCCAGCCGTCAGCCGAACTCGGAACCGGCGAGGGGGTTGCTACCGACGACCAGGGCAATGTCTTTCAGGGCTACAACAGCAAGCGAACAGTCCGGCGCTTTGTGAAGAATTAGGTCGCGAACTCATCAGTGCGCAGTGGGCTTGTATATTAGGACGGAACGGCTACTCCGCGTTGATACCGGCCGACTCGTTACCTTGAAGAGCCGTACCAATAGCCCGGTGGCGTAGCTTTTCATCGAATGTGCCCGCGAGCGTGCCAAGCCGCTGGCGGACAAGAAATAGCTGTCGGCAAGACGCCGCCGTTATGTCGCTTCTGGCCCAAAGCGGATGTCGCGATGGCAGGCTTGGAATGTCCGCTTTCGGCCAACAGCAAATGTAAGACATGGCGCGGATGTTGCAGCTCGTCTGAAGTCATTAACCAAGGTGGGAGTTATCGCATTTTGGTCGTGTAACTTTACCGCAAGACGCAATGCGCCCTGTGATAGCGCCAGACATCTGATCCCCGGGATCGGAGGTTCGTTGTCGTCCCTCGGAAACCACTGAACGCGTCGCATGATCGAAGTCGCCATGGGTTTCGGGCTCGGCTTCCTGACGGCGTGCTTGCTGACTCTCATCATTGTTCCCCTCGTTCACGATCGAGCGGTGCGCCTGACAACCGAAAAATTATTGGCGGTGACGCCGTCGTCGTCGCTTGTCGAGATGCAAGCAGAGAAAGATTTGCTCCGAGCCGAGTTCGCCATGACTATGCATCGTTTCGAGACCCGCCTGGCGGCGATGCGCGCTAAGGATACGGCTTTGTTTGGGGAAATTGGAAAGAAAGCTGTGGAGATCAGCCATCTCAAGATTGCACTCAATGAAAAATCTGCTGCGATCCTGGCTTATCAGGCGCGGGAGCAAGCGCGCAGGTCCGTCGTCCGAAGGGTCATAAAGCTATTGTTGCGGATGTTCGACCGGTCTTACCGTCGTAGAAATCAACGGCCGTCGATAGCGGCGCTCGGACAAGTGGCCGCCCCACCTCTTCAAAATTTCTCAATCGAGCCAGCTTTTCAGGTCGAACCCGCGATTAGTTTAACGGATCGCCTGCTGGCCCCACCCCAGCTTACCTTGGGGCTGCGCCGCCAAACTGTTGTCCCTGAGCTTGTCCTGACCGAACTCCGACAGATCAGCATGGCCCCGGGGCAACGTAATCTTTCAGGCGCAAGTACAAACCAAAATGCTATTGCCAAGGCTAACCCCGCGATTTCGATGGACGCCTAATACGAATCTCGCGCACGGACCGACGCCTATCTGTCATGTCTGCTTGTGACCGCCACCCAAAGCGGACATTTTGCGCCTATCAGATCGCTACAAGCCGTAGGCCGCGAGAATGCGCGTGCGCGTTCCGTCTCTCTCCATGGCGGCAAACGTCGCCCGCCATTTTGCGAGGTCGATCCCGGGCGTGCTTTTCGATGCGGCGACATAGATTGGCGCGGAATCGAGCTTCAGCCCGAACACCGGCGCACCGGGGAACTTCAATTCGATCCAGTTGAATGCGATTTCAGGCGCAGGTGCATACCAGGCATCGATCTTCCCTTCATGCAACGCGTGCGCGTTATCGACCGACGTCTTGACGATCACGAGGTTGGTATAGCCCCGGCCCAGAAGGTCTTTGACCATTGGTGAGCCGTCACGAACTCCGATGCCCTTGAGCGCGCGCGCGGCTGCGTCGGTTTCGACCTTGGGCCTGCCTGGCGCAGTGGCGAAGGCGACATCCGCATCGATGACTTTGACAACCCACTGATAATCGGGATCGCGCGCCTTGGTGCGGGCGAGCGGAAAAATCAGCGTATCAGGACGCGACTTTGCCTCCTCCTGCGACTTTGGCCAGCTCTTGCCGTACACGATCGTGACATTGGTGCCCAACCGCTTGCTGATTTCAGCGACGATCTCGCGCACAAAGCCGACGCGCGGACCCTGCTCTATGGAGAATGGCGGAATGTCGCTGGTGAACGCGTCGGCGGCGGACGCCGATGTGGGTGCGCAGAAAGAAGCTGCGGCAGCCAAAGCAATGACGGTACGGCGGATCATGGCGATACCCCTCCCTGGGTGGTATCACCACGCTCCAACATTCCACGAATAGCAAGCTGAGAAACAACTACCACTTCCGGTAATGGCCCGTAGCGGACATCGCGACAAGCGCCAATCCGCCTTGCAAGATCCTCTCAGGCCGGAGCGGTCGTCAGCCGCCGTAGCCGCCAACATAAGTCAACAGGTAGCCATAGTGTCGCGGCGCGGCTTGCCGCACGTTGATGATACACACCGCGCCGAATAGGAATCCCGTGCCGAGGAAGACGGCGACGGCCAAATCCATCCTGATGAGACCCGCCACGGCGCCCGCGATGACGAGCAGGACGACGAGCGGCAGGGCGATTAGACAGACCTTCGAGTTAATCTGCGGTATAACGGACTTGCTCTGGGTCTCAACCAGATTGTCGTTACCGTTGGTTTCACTGATAGCAGCCGTTGTCATAACACGTTCCCTTTTGCCGTGACCGGGCGGCCGTTCCGCTCGGTACAGAGTGACGGGGAAATGCGGTTCCACCGCAGCCCCCTGATGGGCGTGTCAGACGGACGGCCCTGGAAATTTTGCAGCGGCACCCGGGCGGTCTCGCTCGGGGAAAGGCCTCGTTGTTTGAAGAATTTGGGAGTCGGCTCCACGGCCGCTTCTGGCCCGTAGTGGACATCCGAGTGTGGCAGAGATTAGCGTGCGGGCGTTCCTGCGTGCGGCCAGGACGTCGTGGCGAGCGCGCGCTCGATCAGATATGGCCGTCCTCTAGATCCAAGGGCCCATGGCGACGCTCTCGCCAAGGTGGTAGGTAGCAGCATCAGAAACCCTGGCGCTGAGCCTCGGGGAGGAGTGCGTGGGGCAAAAATATCTGCGGGCGGCATGGGGCTCCGGATTTTGGATGATCCTCCAGTGCAAAAGGCAATAGGCGCCAAATGGAATTGCGGAGGCGAAAATGAAGGTCGTCGTCATAAATATTGGGAATGGGATTTTGAAGGTGGTCTTAACCGGAAGCATGAATGAAGAAGGTCAGTTGGAATTCGAATCCCAATTCAACGAGATTATGAAATTGAAAATGACGAAGGTTATCATCGACCTGAAAGATGTGAACTTTCTGAACTCCCGTGGAATACGAGCTCTGGTGTTCAGCGCCAAGTTGCTACGTGAAAAAGGCGGGAAACTGGTGCTCGTGAATCCCTCAGCGCTGGTCGAAGAGACCATGAAAACGGCTGGGATCGATGCCATCATCCCCATCGTACCCGACTTGAGCGCCGCTATCGCCCTTGTCCGGTGAAATCAGATTAATGCCGAGGCATATCGTGCTGACCACGATAACGTCCGGGGAGTGCGCGGCGCCGCGACCGCGGTGCTCGCCATCCTCGCGGCCTCTTGACAGGAGTATGGGCGCCCAGCGGTGCTAGGCGCTACCGAGCTGCGCCAACACCTGCGTGCCGTTGCTGCCGCGCTTGTCGAGCGCGGTGAAATCGCCTTCGCCGAGCAGCGCCGTTTCCAGCAGCTTGTGATATTGCCGGCGCGGCACTTCGATCGCGCCGAACGATTTCAGATGGTCAGTGACAAATTGCGTGTCGAGCAGCGTAAAGCCGCCGGCCCGCAGGCGCGCGACGAGATGCACCAGCGCGACCTTCGACGCATCGCGTGAGCGGTGGAACATGCTCTCGCCGAAGAAGGCGCGCCCGAGCGCGACCCCGTAAAGCCCGCCCACCAGCTCGCCGTCGAGATAGACCTCGAGGCTGTGGCAGTGCCGGCGCTCGTGCAGCTTGCGATAGAGCGTGCGGATGCGCTCGTTGATCCAGGTGCGCGGCCGTCCCGCCTGCGGCTCCGCACAGCCATCGATCACACCGTCAAAATCGCGGTTGACGGTCACCTTGAACTGGTCGGAGCGGACGGTGCGGGCGAGGCGCGACGACACGTAGAAGCGGTCGAGCGGGATGATGCCGCGCAGGTCGGGCTCGATCCAGTAGAGCGAGGGGTCCTCCGCGCTCTCCGCCATCGGGAAGATGCCGCAGGCATAGGCCTTCAGCAGCACCTCGGGCGTGATCTCAATATAGGCGGATTCGCGATTGGCCATGGTCTTCCGGGATCACATCGTCCGGACGTTGATGCGTGGCGGCGCGGCTCGTTGGTATGCCTGCATATACTATGCTAATATTGGTGGCGAGAGGTTGTTGTGCCCGAATTCATCGCAGCCCTGCGTCAATTGCAGCGCCCGCTGGTCATGCTGGCGGCGGCGATTCTGTTGCTGCAGACGCTGGTGGCGGGGGTGGCGAGCGGACATACCGCCGGCCAGATCGCCGCCTTCGGCGCGGACGCGGTCATCTGCCATGGCAACGGCGAGGACGGTTCCACGCCCGCCGGAACCGCCGCGCATGAATGCTGCGTGTTCTGCACCAATGCCGGACCGGTGGCGCTGAGCGCTGATGCGCCGGTCATCGATCGATTGACGCCCGCGCACCGCGCCGAGCAGGCTGGCAATCCGGCCGACGTCCGTCCACAGCGGCGAGCGATTCGCGCCGGGCCTTCGCAAGCGCCTCCGACTGCCGCCTGAACCTGCCTTGATTAATTGATCGGGCCGGCCGCGCCGGCTCATGGTTCACGTGCGACGTCTCGGAGATTTTTTGAATGGTTCGCAACTTCGCTATCGGCGCCCTCGGCGCCTTTGCCTGCCTGTCGGCAGCATCGGCTCATGTCACTCTCGAGCGCCAGGAAGCGCCGGTCGGCTCGCCTTATAAAGCGGTGCTGCGGGTGCCGCATGGATGCGCCGGTTCGCCCACCACCGCCATCCGTGCGCGCGTGCCCGCCGGCATCGTCGGCGTGAAGCCGATGCCGAAGCCCGGCTGGCAGCTCAACACCGTCGTCGGCAAATATCCCAAACCCTACACGCTGCGCGGCGCGCCGGTGACCGAAGGCGTGACCGAGATTTCCTGGTCGGGCGGTAAACTTCTCGACGCGCACTACGACGAGTTCGTCTTCATGGGCGTGATCGCCGAGGAGCTCGGCGGCGGCCAGACCATCTACTTCCCGGTCGTGCAGGAATGCGAGAAGGGCGTGCATCGCTGGATCGAGGTCCCGGCCGGCAAGCCTTCGCACGGTGCGGAAGGGCATGGCGCCGGCAGTGCCGAGCCGGCGGCGGCGCTACGCCTGCTGCCGAAGAAGCAGTAGGGCGTGCGCCTCGCCATATTGATCGTCACGTTGTTGACCGCGCTCGTGCAGACGAGCGCGGCCTTCGCCCACGCCTCGCTGGTGCGGGCGGAGCCGGCCGACGGCGCACTGGTGGCGGAACCGCCGGCGGCGCTGCGGCTGACCTTCAACGAGCCGGTGACGCCGCTGGTGATGCGGCTCATCGCGCCGGACGGAACGTCGACGACGGTGGCGGCGACGGCCGAGAACACGACCGTCACCGTCAAGCCGCCGGCGTTGCGGCGCGGCACCCACGTGCTGAGCTGGCGGGTGATCTCCGCCGACGGGCATCCGGTCGGCGGCTCGCTGCTGTTCTCGGTCGGCGAAGCGACGGCGGCGCCGGTGCCGGGCGCATTGCCCGCCGGCGATCCGGTCGTGCGCGGCATGCTGTGGGCGGCGAAGGTGGTGATTTATTTGGCGCTGCTCATCGGGATCGGCGGCGCATTCTCCAGGAAATGGCTGCTGGCGAACGGAACGCCGTGGCTCGACCGCACGCTGATGGCGGTGATTGTCGCCGGGCTTTTCGTGACTCCGCTGTCGGTCGGGCTGCAGGGTCTCGACGCGCTCGATCTGAAGCTTTCGGCGCTTGCGCAAAGGCTGGTGTGGGAGACCGGTCTCGAGACCAGCTACGGGATGACGGCGATCGCGGCCATGATCGCGCTGTTTGCCGCTTTGTTCGCGTTTGAAGCGCCGGCGCTCAGTCTCGCACGGCGTTTCTCGTTGTTCGCCTTGATCGTCGCCGGCGTCGCGCTGGCGCTGAGCGGGCACGCCAGCAATGCCGCCCCGCAATGGCTGACGCGGCCGTCGGTGTTCGTGCATGTCGTCTGCGTGATTTTCTGGGCCGGCGCGCTGCTGCCGCTGATCGCAACCGTGAAGGCCGGGGAGGGGACGGCGCTGGCGCGGTTCTCCCGCGTCATTCCTTATCCGCTCGTGGCATTGGTGATCAGCGGCGGCATCCTGGCGGTGGTGCAGCTCGACCGCGTCGATGCGCTGTGGACGACGAGCTACGGCCTCGTGCTGTCATGCAAGCTCGCGGCGGTGTCGGCGCTGCTCGCGCTCGCCGCTGTCAACCGCTACGCCTTCACGCCGCGCTACCAGAACAAGGACGCAGCCGCGGCCGGCGCGTTGACGCGGACGATGACGGTCGAACTCTGCATCGTTGCCGTGATCCTGGCGCTGGTGGCGCTGTGGCGGTTCACGCCGCCGCCGCGCGCGCTCGCTGCGACCGAGCCGGTCGAGGTGCACCTGCACGGGCCGCGCGCCATGGCGCAGCTATCATTGACGCCGGTGCGTGCACGCGATCCGCGCGTCAACATCGAGGTGCTCGACGGCGATCTCAATACGCTGAAGGTCAAGGAGGTGACGGTGACGCTCGCCAATCCCGCGGCCGGGATCGAGCCGGTGCGGCGCGCCGCCACGCGCCTCCAGGATGGGCACTGGCGGGTGGAAGGCTTGCGAATTCCCGTCGCCGGCCAATGGATCGTGCGCGTCGATCTTCTGATCGATGACTTCGAGAAGATCGTGCTGGAGGAGCAGGTCGACTTGCCGCGGCTGCCGTAACGGCGGAGCCGCTTGTGCCTCTGCGATTTCGATCAGTGCCTGCGCGATCCGCTCGCTCGCGGCGATCTGTGGATCGATGCTGACATGGAGATCGAAAAACGCGCGGCAGCGCTCCCGGTAGTCGTGCCTACCGGCAAGCGCCGCACGCAGCAGGGCTGGAAGCTCGGCCGGTTCGCGCGCCATGTCGAATGCGCCGTTCGGATCGGCAAATTCCAGCAATGGCTCATCGGCCACCGGAAACAGCACGACCGGCTTGCCGGCCGCCATCGCCTCGTACACCAGCGTGCTGGGCTGCGTGATCAGCACCGCCGCCTCCGGCATGAGATCGCGAAACTCGCGCGGCGAAGCCGCAAACGCTTGCGGCAGGCGATAGCTCGGATGGCAGCTGATCTCGAAAGGGATGCCGAGCGCGCGGCAGGCGCCGGTGGTCTGCTCCAGCCACGCCTGCTGCGCAGCCGCGGTAGGCCCGGGCTCCTTGAAGGCGATCACCGCGAAATCGGGCGTGGCGATCGATGGCGGCGGCCGCCGCCACGCCGCCTCGATGATCGGCGAGCCGACGACGCTAACCGGGACTTTGAACGCGTCGCGGCTCGACGCGCCCCATCCGAGCACGTGATCAACGAGGCGATAGCGATCGGGCTTTGTGGACCGGGCCCCTTCGATCACGCCGATGCGCCGCACGCCGCGCCGGCCGCACAGCTGCATCGTTTCAACGACGACGTCCGGATACCAGTCGTTGGCGACGACCAGCAGGTCGCGGCGCGTGATCTGCGCCTGCAGCACGTCGATGCCGACCGAGGACAGCCCGGCTGCGGCAAGCTCGCGCCGCGCACCGCGGTCGCCGCTCTCCCGCTCGATGTCGGCGATGATGCACGGATGCGACAACGCAATGAGCCGCTGAACCACCGGCGCAAAGATACGCACATGATTGCGGTTGTTGACGATGAAGAAAAATCGCCGTGGCCTGAAGGAGCGCAATGCGCGGCGGAGCCAGGCGCCGGCGCGCATGAGCGTCACGCCGTCGTCCCGCCCTTGGCGAGAAATTCCTCGAGCCAGTGGATGTGGTAGTCGCCGTCGATGATGTCCTTCTCGCGCACCAGCGTGCGGAACAGCGGCAGCGTGGTCTCGATGCCGTCGATGACGAATTCGTCGAGCGCGCGCTTGAGCCGCATCAGGCATTCGCCGCGGGTCTTGCCGTGCACGATGAGCTTGCCGACCAGCGAGTCGTAAAACGGCGGGATCGTGTAGCCGTGATAGACCGCGGAATCGACGCGCACGCCGAGCCCGCCGGGCGGATGGTAGGCGAGGATCTTGCCGGGCGAGGGCCGAAACGTCTGCGGGTTCTCCGCATTGATGCGGCACTCGATGGCGTGGCCGATGAACTTCACGTCGTTCTGCTTGAGCTCGAGATCGCCGCCGGCGGCGACGCGGATCTGCTCGACCACGAGGTCGATGTCGGTGATCGCCTCGGTCACCGGATGCTCGACCTGGATGCGCGTGTTCATCTCGATGAAGTAGAACCTGCCGTCCTCGTACAGGAACTCGACGGTGCCGACGCCGAGATATTCGAGCTCGCGCATCGCCTTGGCCACCGTCTCGCCGATGCTGTTGCGGCCGGCGACGTTGAGCGCGGGCGAGGGGCCTTCCTCCCAGATTTTCTGGTGGCGGCGCTGCAGCGAGCAGTCGCGCTCGCCGAGATGGATGGCGCGGCCATGGCCGTCGCCGAGCACCTGGATTTCGATGTGGCGCGGCCTGCCGAGGTATTTCTCGAGATAGACCGCGTCGTCGCCGAAGGCGGACTGCGCTTCGGACCGGGCGGTGGCGAGCGCGTTGGACAATTCGTCGGCGGTCTGCGCGACCTTCATGCCGCGGCCGCCACCGCCGGCCGCTGCCTTGACCAGTATCGGGAAGCCGATCGCCTTCGCGATGGTGAGCGCCTCCTGATCGGAGGTGACGCCGCCGTCGGAGCCCGGCACCACCGGGATGCCGAGCCGCTGCGCGGTGCGCTTGGCCTCGATCTTGTCGCCCATCAGCCGGATGTGGCTGGGTTTTGGGCCGATGAAATGGATGTTGTGCTCTTCGAGGATTTCCGCAAAGCGCGCATTCTCGGAGAGGAAGCCGTAGCCCGGATGCACGGCGTCGGCGCCGGTGATCTCGCAGGCGGCGAGCAGCGCCGGCACGTTGAGGTAGCTGTCGCGGGCGGCCGGCGGTCCGATGCAGACGCTCTCGTCGGCGAGCCGCACATGCATGGCGTCGGCGTCGGCGGTCGAATGCACCGCCACGGTCGCGATGCCAAGCTCCTTGCAGGCGCGCAGCACGCGCAACGCAATCTCGCCACGATTGGCTATGAGGATTTTCTCAAACATGATCGCCGGCGAGCGAATAGCGAGTAGCGAATAGCGAATAGAAAGAATTCGCTTTGGCTTTGCGCTGACCCACTATTCGCTACTCACTATTCGCTATTCGCTTCTATTCGATGATCATCAGCGGCTCGCCGAATTCGACCGGCTGCGCGTCCTCGACCAGGATTTGCACGATGCGACCGGCCCGCGGCGCGGGAATCTGGTTCATGGTCTTCATCGCCTCGATGATCAGCAGGGTCTGCCCCGCGCGCACCTGGCTGCCGACCTCGACATAGGGCCGCGCGCCGGGCTCCGGGCCGAGATAGGCGGTGCCGACCATCGGGGAGGGCACCACACCGGGATGCTTGGACATGTCGCCGGCCGGTACGTCGGCCGCGGACGCGTCCGTGGATACGATCGCGGCGCGTGGCGCCGCCATGGCGGCGACGACCGGCTGGCCTTGGCGGGCGACACGCACGCGCACGCCACCGCGCTCGAACTCGATCTCGGTGAGGCCGGTCTCGTCCAGGAGCTTGGCAAGCTCCCGGATCACGTCATGATCGACGGACGCGGCTTCGGCCTTGTCGTCGGGTTCTTTCGGGCCGCGTGCCACGCTCAGCTCCTCCGCCCGCTGGAATTGAGCGCAGCCAGCCCGTCGATCGCGAGCGCGTAGCCGGTGACCCCGAAGCCGCTCAGCGTCGCCTTCGCGACCGGCGCGATGTGCGAGAAGTGGCGGAAGTCCTCACGGGCAAAGATATTGCTGATGTGCACCTCGATCACCGGGATGTCGACGGCCGCGACCGCATCGCGAATCGCGACGGAGGAATGGGTGTAGCCGCCCGGATTGATCACCAAGCCGGCGGCCTTCTTGGCGCCGGCTTCGTGGATCCAGTCGATCAGCTCGCCTTCGTGGTTCGACTGGTGGAAGGCGATGTCGATCTTGTGGCGCTTGCCGGCGTCGCGGCACAGCTTCTCCAAATCCTTGAGCGTGGCGCGCCCGTAGGTCTTGGGCTCGCGCGTGCCGAGGAGATTGAGGTTCGGGCCGTTGAGAACGTAGATCGTCTTCGCCATAGGTGCCGCCGCCACGGGGAGGCCCGTTATAGGCACCTCATGCCAAAAGGGGAAGCCGGAGCGGGGCCTTAGGCCCCGGTCCGTGGCATATCACGAGCAGGTGGCTTTGCCGCAACGTGCGGTGTTGATCGCTTCGCGCAGCTTTTCGACGCCGACCGCCCCGACCACGACCTGTCCGGTCAGCACATAGGTCGGCGTGCCGTTGATCCCGAGCGCCTCGGCGAGCTTGAAGCCCTCCTCGAGCGTCAGCCGTACCTCGTCGCTGTTCATGTCCCGTTCGGCGCGCGCGGCGTCGAAGCCGATCTCGCTTGACCACCGCGAGCGCACGCGCCTTGTCGATCTGGCCGCGGCTCGCGAACATCTTCTGGTGGAACTCGAAATACTTCTTGCCACCGGTCTTGTCCTGCATGCGCACCGCCACCGCGACCTGCGCCGCCTGGGTCGAGCCTTCGCCGAGCACCGGGAATTCCTTGAGCACGAGGCGGAGCTTCGGATCGGCCTTCATCAGCTCGATCTTGTCGGCGAGCGCCTTGCGGCAGAAGCCGCAATTGTAGTCGAAGAACTCGACCATGGTGACGTCGCCCTGCGGATTGCCGAGGACGACCTGCCGCCGCGAATTGAAGATCGCATCCGCGTTCTCCTTGATCGCCTCCTTGTGCTTCTCGGCGTCGGCCTGCGCCTGGCGCCGCTCCATCTCCTGGATCACCTCCTGGAGAAGTTGCGGATTGCTCAGCAGGTAGTCGCGGATGATTTTTTCGATCTCGCCGCGCTGCTCGGGCGAGAACAGCTGCGCGAGGGCGCGGTCGACCGTCGGCACGGCGGCGGCAAGCACGATCAGTGCGACAGCCAGCGGCCGGAGATAGCGTTTCATCGTGAGGTCCTTTTCGGGATTTTCAAATCAATTGCGCTGCGGGTTCGGCGGCTTGTAGCTCGCGATGTCGTCGGCCTTGACCCAGCCCGGCGAGCCGACCGGGAAACGCGACTTGGCGCGGCCCGCGAGCGCGCGCGCGGTCTTCAGGTCGCCGCGGGTGAACGATGCCTGCGCGGAGGCGAGATCGGCGCGGGCGAGATCGCCCTTGCGGCCATAGGCGAGCGCCATCTGGTCGTACGCTTCCGGCGACTCCTGCTCGCGCCGCACCGCGGACTCGAGCAGTGTGACCGCTTCGTCGGCAAGCGCCTTGTTGTTCGACGCCAGCATGGCCTGCGCCAGCATGATCTGGATCAGCGCCGGATTCGGCGCAAGCTGCGCCGCGCGCCGCAGCGGCGCGACCGCGTCGGCGGCGCGGCCGGCTTCGAGCAGCGCCTGGCCCTTGAGCTCGTGGAAATAGGGGTTCTGCGGCTGCGCCTGGATCAAGGCGTCGATCTGCTGCAGGGCGCCTTGCGGATTGCCGAAGCGGTACATCGCGATGGCGCGCGCATACTTCGCGGCGATGCTTTGGTCGCTGATCGGATAGCGGCGCCCGACGCCGTCGCGCGGATCGAGGAAGCCGTAGAGCTTGGCGCGCGCGAGATCGTGCCGCGCCTGCAACGCCGGCGAGTCCTTCTTGTCCCAATGCGGGCTCTGCTTGGCGAGGCCCTCCAGCGCCCGCACGCGTTCGACCGGCAGCGGGTGCGACTGCATGTAGGGATCGACGCCGCGCGATGCGTAGAGGATCTGGTCGGCGAGCCGCTTGAAGGTGTCGGACATGCCCTTGGAGGACTGCCCGGTGGCGTTGAGGAACCGCACGCCGGCACGGTCGGCAGCGTCTTCCTGCGAGCGCACATAGGCCAACAGCGTGCTCTGGATCACTGCCTGCGGCGCCGAGAGCGCCGCCATGCCGGCATTGCCGGCACTGCCGCTGCCGGAGCGCGAGGCGGCGACCATGGCGCCGGCGCCGAGGATCAGCCCGATGATCGATGCGGTCGTCGCCAGGCGCAATTCCTCGCGCAAGCGCGAGAGGTGGCCGCCGGCGATGTGGCCGGTTTCGTGCGCGAGCACGCCGATCACCTGATTCGGATTGTCCGCCTCCATCACCGTGCCGGCATTGATGAAGATGCGGCGGCCGTCGGCGACGAACGCGTTGAACGAGCGCGAATTGATGATCACCACCTGGATGTTCTGCTGCGCCAGGCCGGCCGCCTTCAGGATCGGCTGGGTGTACTCGCGCATCAGCTGCTCGATCTCGGCGTCCCGGATGATCGGCGGTCCGCCGCCGCGGCGCGGCTGCGCCTGCGCCGGGCTGACGACCCAGTGGCTCGCCGCAATCGCGAGTGAGGCGACAATCGCCGTCGCCTGGGAAAGACGCCGGCGGCGTGGCGTGATCGTTGGTTCGGCCAAAGTCATGCTGAACTGAAGTTCCGGGGCTTTGGGCTTTGCGGGCCCGCTGCCGATGGATTTGCCACTGATAACACGTTGGTTTGCCGCGCGCATCCGGCGTGGAACTCGCCCCCATTGCGCCTAGCCCGGCAAGTTGATACCGCGCAGTCAGGCCGAATTCGCCCCTCGGCAAGGCGCACCGAAGCCGCCGAATGCGGCAACAGCGGGGCGACTCAGGCTCTGGTAACGCACGGTTGAATCGATGCTCGAAGCGGCGAAACGACTGATGGTGCCTTCGGCGCGCAGCGACGTCCCGCCGTTCATGGTGATGGACGTGATCGCGGCGGCGGCGCGCGTCGAAGCCGCCGGTGGCCGGGTCATCCACATGGAGGTCGGCCAGCCCGCCGCCTCGGCGCCCTCGACCGCGCTCGACGCGGCGCGCGCGGCGCTTTCCGGCCGGCTCGCCTACACCGAAGCGCTCGGCATCCCGTCGCTGCGCGCGCGTATTGCACGCCACTACAGCGAGACCTACGGCGTCGCCGTCGAGCCTTCGCGGGTGATCGCGACCACCGGATCGTCGGCCGGATTCATCCTCGCCTTCCTCGTCGCTGTTCGAGCCCGGCGACCGCGTCGCGGTCGCGGTGCCCGGCTATCCGCCGTACCGTCACATCCTGAAGGCGCTCGGCTGCGAAGCGGTGCTGATCGAAACCACCGCGGCGACGCGCTGGGCGATCACGCCCGACATGCTGATCGACGCGCACCGGCGCACGCCGCTCAAGGGCGTGCTGGTCGGCAGCCCCGCCAACCCGACCGGCACCATGATGACGCGCGAGGCGCTCGCTGCGCTGATCGAGGCAGCGGAAGGCGAGGGCATCCGATTTATTTCGGACGAGATCTATCACGGCCTCGACTACGCGTTCCCGGCGGTGACCGCGGCGGAATTGTCGGGCAACGTCGTCATCATCAATTCGTTCTCCAAATATTTCTGCATGACCGGTTGGCGCGTCGGCTGGATGGTGGTCCCGGAGCCGCTGGTGCGGCCGATCGATCGCCTGCAGGGAAATCTTGCGATCTCGGTGCCGACGCTGTCGCAGATCGCCGCCGCCGCGGCATTCGACGGCCGCGCGGAGATGGACGCGGTCAAGCACGGCTATGAGGAGAACCGGCGCATCCTGGTCGACGAGTTGCCGAAGGCCGGGCTCGACACCTTCCTGCCGGTCGACGGCGCGTTCTATCTCTATGCCGACGTGTCGCGGTTCTCGAACGACAGTTTCGATTTCGCCAAGCGCATGCTCGACGAGACCCATGTCGCGGCGACGCCCGGGGTCGACTTCGATCCGCTGCACGGCACGTCGTTCATCCGCTTCTGCTACGCCGGCTCCGCTGCGGAGATGCACGAGGCGGTCGAGCGGATCGGCACGTGGCTGCATAAAGCATGATCCCGAAAAGTGGGAACCGGTTTTCGGAAAAGATCATGCTCAAGCGCAACACCTAAGGCTGCAATCATGCGTTGCGGAAGCTTTGGCGGGTGGCTACGCTTCGCGTCGTCTGGACAAGGGAATGCCAGGGGAGGGACGCGATGACGGCCTCGTCGAATCTACGCGCGCCGGTGCTGGCACTGCTCGTGGCTTGCGCCGCGTGGACGTCGCCGACGGATGTCGCGGCACAGGGCAGCTTCCCGGACAAGCCGATCCGCCTGATCGTTCCGCAAGCGCCCGGCAGCGCCACCGATCTGTTGGCGCGCTCGGTGTCGGCGGAAGTCGAAATCTTCCTCAACCAGAAGATCATCGTCGAGAACAAGCCCGGCGCCGCCTTCACCATCGGGCTCGATCTGGTGGCGAAGGCCGCGCCCGACGGCTACACGCTCGGCATGGGCCCCGTCGGCGCGCTTGCGATCAGCCCGAACATGATCGCCAAGATGCCCTACGATATCCTGCGCGACTTCACAGCCGGTCGCGCAGCTGACGCGCGGGCATCTGCTGCTTGCGGTGTCGCCGAAATCCGACATCCGTTCGGTGAAGGAGCTGATCGCGGAGGCGAAGAAATATCCCGGCAAGCTGACCAACGCGTCGTCGGCGAACGGCTCGCCGGGGCACGTCGGCGGTGAACTGTTCAAGTTCATGACCGGCACCAATATCGTGCACGTGCCGTATCGCGGCGGCGCGGCGGCGATGAACGACCTGATCGCCGGCCATGTGCAGCTGATGTTCGAGAGCCTCAATTCGATCGCGCCGCATGCCCACACCGGCGCCGTGCGCGGGCTGGCGGTCAGCGGCGCGCGGCGCTCGCCGATGTTCAAGGACCTGCCGACCATCGCGGAGGCCGGCGTGCCCGGCTACGACGCGCCGACCTGGAGCGGCATCGTCGGCCCAGCCAAGATGCCGCGCGCGGTGGTGATGCGGCTCAACGAAGCGATCAACAAGGCGCTGGCGTCGCCAGCCTTCATCGATCGTTTCGGCAAGATCGGCGATGAGCCCGCCGGCGGCCTGCCGGAAGACTTCGCCGAGACGATCCGCGTCGAGCTCGCCAAATGGGCGGACGTGGTGAAGCGCTCGGGCGCGAAGCTCGAGTGAGCCTGCTCGCAAATCCGTATTTGAAATTTTGGGTGGCGCATGCTGCGCAGGGGCTGCAAAGCGGGTCTCGTCTTGCTGCTGTTGTTTTGCGCGGGTGCGCCGAGCCAAATCCGCGCGCAGGCGCCGGTCGAATCCGCAGACGCGAAGTTGTCGAGCACGTTGGATCGGCTGTGGATCAACATTCCCGTCCTGGTCACGATGCGGCCTGCCATCCGCAAGGCGCTCGACGAGCTTGTCCGCGAGCCCTGTGACCGGAAAGCGATCGTGGAGCTCGGCCAGGCCCTTCAAAAAGAAGGCTACCGGCGCGAAGCCGCCAATGCGCATGTCCGCTTTTCCGACACGTGCAAGGGAGGGCATCCGCAGTCGTTGCAGGTAGCGGCCAATATGTTGCTCGATCTTTCCGACCATTCCACCACGGTGGCCGTCGCCACGATGTACATCGCCCTCGTGCCGCACGACAACAACGGCTATTTCCTGCGCGCGGTTGCGCACGACCGCGGCGGCGAGCCCAGGAAGGCGATTGACGACTACATCACGGCGATCGAGCTGTTCGGTGATAGAGCCAGTATTTCGAGCGTCAGCTACATTGGGATGGCGCGGAACTACGAAAGGATCGGTCAATTCTGCGATGCCGCCTTGGCGATCCAGGCCTGGGTTGCGCGCAATCCGGCGCGCAACGAGACCAGTCAGACCCGCATGATGATCGCGGGCTATGTGGCGAAGGGCGGCTGCGCGGTTGACGAAAAGCGCAACGAAGTCGTCATTCCGATTGTGCGCCGTGGCGACGTCGTCACGGTGTCCGTGGTCCTGAACGGCGTCACCGGCAATTTCATCGTCGACACCGGTGCGACGTTCGTCATGGTGACGCACGGTTTTGCCCAAAAAGCCAACGTCGACGTCGACCAGAGCTCGACGATCAAGATCACGACAGCAAATGGCATCGCCGATGCCAGGCGAGGACGGGCCAAGACCATCCGCCTGCGCACGCTCGAGTCCAGCGACGTGCCTCTTGTCGTGCACGCCAATCCGAAAGAGAATTTTGGCGGGCGCTTCGACGGATTGCTCGGCATGAGCTTCCTGTCCCGATTCAACGTGTCGATGGATGCGAAAAGCGTGCGCATCCGCACCAGGACGGGCCGTTGAGTAGAAGGCGGCGCGCCGCAAGCCCCATTAAAACTCCACGTCGAGCTCTTCCAATTCGTCGGGCTCGTTGCGTGCGCCCTCGATCCATTCCTGCATGGCCGGCATCGCCATGATGGCCCTGCAATAGGCCATGCACGCCTTGTCGAGCTGAACGTCATAGGTCGTGAAACGCGAACACACCGGCGCAAACATCGCGTCGGCCATGCAGGGTTTTGTGCCGAATAGGTAGGGCCCCTTCGACGCTTGCAGGCATTCCTGCCAGATCGTTGCGATGCGATCGACGTCGGGACGCGCGCCGGCCCACAGCTTGAAGCGGGGATAATGGGCCTTGCAGTTCATCGGCAGCGCGGAACGCAAGTTGCTGAAGCCCGAGTGCATTTCTCCGGAGATCGAGCGGCAGCGTGCGCGCTCGGTACGATCCACCGGAATGAGGCCAGCCTCCGGCTTCAGTTCGTCCAGGTACTCGGCGATGGCGAGCGTGTCCCAGATCCGGATTCCATCATGGATAAGGCAGGGTACGAGGAACGAGGGCGACAGCAACAGCAGCTCGGCGCGGGTCGACGGATCCTGGCTGTCGGCGTGCTGCTCGTCGAAGTCGAGACCGGCGAGCTTGCATAGCAGCCAGCCGCGCAGCGACCAGGAACCGTAGTTCTTGCTCGCAATCGTCAGGATTGCCTTGGCCATTCCCAGCCCCTTTTCACCATCTTCCCAGCCGGCCCGAAAAGTATCTCGCAGTGCAGCATAAAATGCACTAGCCTCTGTGGGCTGGGTAATGGGGCGTTCGCCCCGGGGCTGCGGGCAGGGGATGCTTTATCAAGCATATCAAGCACATTGCGACATCATGGGACCGGTCCGCGCGTTCGCTGCCAGCGCAGCGGGGCGGCTTGGCGGCCGGCTCTTTGCTGAGTCGACCGGCACACCGGCCCTGCGCAATCTCACCGCGGCCTATGAGCTGATCTCGCGCGCGGGGCTCACCCACGACCGCCCGCCGTTCGGGATCGACCGGGTGACGGTCGGCAATCGGGAGGTGGCCGTCACCGAAGAGCCGGTGCATGTCACGCCGTTCGGCACCCTGCTGCACTTCAAGAAGGATATCGAGCAGGCGCAGCCGCGCGTCCTGTTGATCGCGCCGCTGTCCGGGCACTTCGCGACGCTCTTGCGTTCGACCGTGCGCACGATGTTGCCGGAGCACGACGTCTTCATCACCGACTGGCATAACGTGCGCGACGTCCCGGTCCAAGACGGTCCGTTTGGATTCGACGACTACACCGGCCATCTGATCGAGTTTCTGGAGGTCCTAGGGCCGGGCACGCACATCATCGCGGTCTGTCAGCCCTGCGTCGCCGCGCTGATCGCCGCCGCCATCATGGCGCAGAACGGCAATCCGGCGCAGCCGCGCAGCATGACATTGATGGCTGGACCGATCGACACCCGCGTCCACCCGACCAAAGTGAACGCGCTGGCGCAGAGCAAACCAATCGCATGGTTCGAGAAGAATCTGATCGCGACCGTCCCGCGGCGCTATGCCGGTGCCGCACGGCGGGTCTATCCGGGTTTCGTGCAACTCGCCGCGTTCATGAGCATGAACATCGATCGCCACATCAAGGCGCATCACGAGCTCTATGATCACCTGGTTAAAGGCGAGATCGAGAAGGCGAAGGCGAAGAAAGATTTCTACGACGAGTATTTCGCCGTGCTCGACTTGACCATGGAATTCTATCTCGAAACGGTGCGGCTGGTGTTTCAGGAGCACGCGCTGCCGCGCGGCCTACTGCACTACAAGGATCAGAATGTCGAGCCGGCCGCGATCCGGCGCACCATGCTGCTCACCGTCGAAGGCGAGCGCGACGACATCTGCGCGGTCGGCCAGACGGCAGCGGCGCATGACTTGTGTACGGGCCTGCGGCCCTATCTCAAGCGCCACCACATGCAGGTCGGTGTCGGCCACTACGGCGTATTCAGCGGCAAGAAATGGGAAGGCCAGATCTATCCGCTGGTGAAGAACATCATCCTGGCGAGCGATTGATCGGCGCTACCGCAGCGCCGCCGCGATGTTGCCGCCGTCGACGGTGGTGACGTCGGCGGTGGTCTTGAGCGCCAGCGCCTGCGCCAGGAACGCCTGCGCGACGTCGTCGGCGTTCACCTCGCGGTGCAGCAGGTTGCCGCTCATGTAGTCCTTCTCGGACACGCCGCGCGCCTTCGATCGCTCGGCGAGGAATTCGTCGGTGAGGAGGCCGGAGCGGATGCGGTCGGCGTTGACCGCATTGGCGCGGATGCCGTCGGCGCCGTAGTCGACCGCGTATTGGCGCACCAGGAACAGCGTCGCCGCCTTCGGCAGCCCATAGGGGCCGAAATTCGGTCCCGGGTTCACCGCCTGCTTCGACACGTTGAACAGGAGGCAGCCGCCGGTGCCTTGCGCCAGCATGATCTTCACCGCCGCCTGCGCGACGCGCTGGTGGCCGTAGAAATTCAATTCGAAACTCTTGCGCAGCGTCGCTTCGTCGACTTCGCCGATGCGGCCCTGCCACGCCGCGCCGGCGTTCGACACCAGCGATATCGACGCCGCCGAAGGTTTCGGCGATCTTGTCGAAGGCGGCAGTGACCGACGCCGCGTCGGTCACGTCGCAGCGGACCGCGAGCGCCGCGCCGCCGATCGCCTTGGCCTTCGCGGCGATGCCGGCCTCGTCGATATCGAGCAGCGCGACCTCGGCGCCGGCGGCGGCGAACGCCTTGGCCGTTGCGAATCCGATGGTGCCGGCGGCACCGGTGATCGCGGCGATCTGGCCGGCGAGCGGCAGTTCCTTGGCGGCGCCGAGCTTCGCCTGCTCGAGCGACCAGTATTCCATGTCGAACATGTCGGCTTCGGGGATCGACTTCGAACCGGCCGATCGCTTCGGCGTCGGTGATGGTCTCGATCGCGCACTCGGCGAGGTCGGCGGCGACGCGCGCCTCCTTCTTGGAGCGCCCGAGGCCGAACAGGCCGAGCCCCGGCACCAGCGCGACGCGCGGCAGCGGATCGAGCGGCTTCTTGATGCCGCCGACGCGCGCATTGTTGCGCGCGAAATAGGCTTGGTAGTTGTCGATGAAGGCGGCGACCGCCTCGCGCGCGGCGCGGCTGAAGTCGTCGAGCTTGCCGTCGGCGGGAGCGGGCACCAGCAGCGGCCAGTTCTTGGTGCGGATGGTGTGATCGGGCGTGACCACGCCGGCCTGGCTGTAGCGCGCGACCTCCGCGCCGTTGACGAAATCGAGCACCGCCGGCGTTGCGCGGAAATCGAGAATGAGACGGCGCCAGGCGCCCTCGATCTTCGCGTCCTTGAGGCTTGCCGCGCCGCGCAGCAATGGCGCGACCGCGGCGCGCGGCGCGATCGCCTGCGGCAATTGCGCGGTGACGAACACCGCCTTGCGATTGCGCGCGAGCCGCTCCTCGGCGCGCGTGACCAGATCGATCATCCGCTCATAGGCTTCGCGCGCCGTGTCGCCGAAGGTGAAGATGCCGTGCTTGTGCAGGATCAGCCCTTCGACGTCGGTCGCCTGGTCGAACACGTCGGCGGCCGCCTGCGCGAGCGCGAAGCCCGGCATGATGTAGGGCACGATGCTGGCGCGGCCGTCATAGACCTCGGCGCAGATTGCTTCGCCGTCCGGCTGATCGACCAGGCTCAGCACTGCGGTCGAATGGGTGTGGTCGACGAATTTGTGCGGCAGGAAGGCGTGCAGCAGCGTCTCGACCGACGGATTGGGCGCCGCCGGATCGAGCAGGTTCTCGCGCTGCACGCGCACCATGTCCTCGTCGGTCAGGGTCGCGCGCGAGCGAAGCTTGCGCAGGCGATCGAGCCGCACCGCCGGCAAGCCGGCAGGCTCGATGTCGGCCATGTCGGCGCCCGAGCCCTTGATGCAGATGACCTCGGTCGCCTCGCCGAGAAGATCCGGGATCGCGGTCTTCACCGAGGTGTTGCCGCCGCCATGCAGCACGAGTTTCGGATCGCGTCCGAGCAGGCGCGTGGTGTAGACGCGCAAGGCGAGGTCGGTGCCGACGCCGTCGCCGGCGTAGCGTTCCACCAACGCCTGCGCGTCACGATCGATCCAGGCGCTCTTCATGGTGTGCTCCGGCCGCGCAAGGCGCGCGGCCGGTATCTGTGCCAAGTTAGCGCTTGCGCCACCAGCCGGAGCGGCGCGGCTGGTCGGCCGCTTCGCTGTCCGTGCTGCCGCTGACCACCGGCTGCGGCAGTTCCACCGGTTGCGGCGGCGGAGGAGCGGCTTCGGCGTTGCTGCTGGCGGAGACCGGCGCGCGCTCGCGCACGGTCGAGCGCCGCCGCGGTGCGCTTTCGGCGGCCGGCGCGGGCTCAGGCTCCGCGGCGACCGGGGCAGGGGCCTGCGCTGGTGGTGGCGGCGGAGGCGGTTCAAACGCTGCCGGCTCCGGCGCGCGCTCTTCATGCGCGCGGCGCAGCTTGGGAGGGCTCGTGCGCTTCGTGCCGCTGGTATGACGGCTCGCTGGCGCCCTCGTGCGGCACGTGCTCGTCGCCGTGTTCGCCATCGGACTGCGGCGCAGAATCCGTCCGCAGTTCGTCGCCATTGCGGCCGCGGCGATTGCGCCGTCCGCCGCGACGACCGCGCCGGCGGCGGCGGCCTTCGCCATCGTTGCGATCGCCCGGTCCGCCTTCATGGTCGGCACCTGCGTCACCGGCGCTTTCACCATCGGCCGCCACGGCCTCATCGTCCGCCTGGGCAGCATCCTGTTCCGGCGCCTGATCTTGCGGGCCGCCTTCGCGTGCTTCGCCGCCACTGCCGCTGCGACGTCCGCGGCGCCGCCGCCGGCGGCCGCGGCCGCCTTCGCGGTCGCCGCGCGCCTCTTGCGGTTGATCCTCTTCCTGCGCTTCGGGGGCCTCGGCTTCGACGTCGATCTCCTCTTCGATCGCTTCGTCTTCGGCGAAGTCGTCCTCATCGTCGTCCGCGATCGGCACCGCTGCGATCGGCTGCGCCGCAATCGCCTTCGCCTGTTCGACGGCTGTGGACCAACTCGCCCTTCTCGATGACGTAGGAGGTCTGGCCGGAGATCGTCGCGTCGGCATTGACCGTGATGGTGATGCGGAAGCGCTCCTCCAGCGTGCGCAGATGCGCGCGCTTGTGGTTGAGAAGATAGAGCGCGATCTCGGTGCGGGTGCGCACGATGATGTTGTGGGTCGCGCCCTTGAGCAGCATCTCCTCGATCGAGCGCAGGAGCTGCAGCGAGACCGACGAGACCGAGCGCACGTGCCCGGTGCCGCCGCATTGCGGGCACTTGTCGGTCGAGCTTTCGAGCACGCTCGAGCGGATGCGCTGGCGCGACATCTCGAGCAGGCCGAAATGCGAGATATGCCCGACCTGGATGCGCGCGCGGTCCTGCTTGAGCGCCTCTTTCAGGCGCCGCTCGACCGTGCGGTTGTTGCGCTTCTCGTCCATGTCGATGAAGTCGATGACGACGAGGCCGGCGAGGTCGCGCAAGCGAAGCTGCCGCGCGATCTCGTCGGAGGCTTCGAGATTGGTCTTGAGCGCGGTGTCCTCGATGTGGTGCTCGCGCGTGGCGCGGCCGGAGTTCACGTCGATCGCCACCAGCGCTTCGGTCTGGTTGATGACGATGTAGCCGCCGGAGCGCAGCTGCACCACCGGCTGGAACATGGCGTCGAGCTGGTTCTCGATCGCGAAGCGGGTGAAGATCGGCAGCGTGTCGCGGAACGGCTTCACGTTCTTGGCATGGCTCGGCATCAGCATGCGCATGAACTCGCGCGCTTCCTGGATAGCCTTCGTCGCCGCCGACCAGGATTTCGTCGATATCCTTGCTGTAGAGGTCGCGGATCGAGCGCTTGATCAGCGAGCCTTCCTCATAGACCAGCGTCGGCGCGGTCGATTTCAGCGTAAGGTCGCGGACGTTCTCCCACAGCCGCAGCAGATATTCGAAGTCGCGCTTGACCTCCATCTTGGTGCGGCTCGCGCCCGCGGTGCGCAGGATCACGCCCATGCCCTCCGGCACTTCGAGCTCCTGCGCGACCTCCTTGAGGCGACGGCGGTCGACCGCGTCGGTGATCTTGCGGCTGATGCCGCCGCCGCGCGCCGTGTTCGGCATCAGCACCGAATAGCGGCCGGCGAGCGAGAGATAGGTGGTCAGCGCCGCGCCCTTGGTGCCGCGCTCTTCCTTCACGACCTGCACCAGCATCACCTGCCGGCGCTTGATCACTTCTTGAATCTTGTACTGGCGCCGCGGACGGTGCGTCCGCTCCGGCACTTCCTCCATTGCATCGGCGCCGCCGACCGACTCGATCACTTCGTCGTCGCCGCTGGTGCCCGGGCCGGAGACCTCGGTGATGTTGGCGCCGTCGCCATGGTCGTCGCCATTGCCGCTGCTGCCGTTGGCGGCATCGGCATGCGCGCCGCTCTCGCCGTGGCCTTCCATCGGCGGCTGCTCCGAAGCGGCCATTGTCTCGCCGCTCTGGGCCGGGATGGCATCGTCGGCGCTGCTCGTTTGCAGGCGGTCGAGATCGATCGGGGTCTCGGCTGCGGCCGTCACCGCCAGCGCTTCAGTGGGCGTGACTTCCTGCGTCGTATCCGCCGCGTCGTGCTCGGCGGCATCGGACGGCGGCACCATGACTTCGCTCCCCGCCGCCATGGCGTGGCTTTCGTCATGGTCGTCGTCATGGCCGTCGTCGTGACTGTCGACCGGCTCGCTGGTGATCCGTTCCTGCCGCCGGTGGGCGCCGCGCTCGGCGCGCCGCCGCGCATAGTTGTCGGCTTCGGCATCGGCCTCGCGCTGCGCGCGCTCTTCCTCGTCGATCAGCGCCTGCCGGTCGGCGACCGGGATCTGATAGTAGTCCGGATGGATTTCGCTGAAGGCGAGGAAGCCGTGGCGATTGCCGCCGTAGTCCACGAACGCGGCCTGCAGCGACGGCTCAACGCGCGTCACTTTCGCAAGATAGATGTTGCCGCGGAGTTGTTTACGATTGGCAAACTCGAAGTCGAATTCTTCGACGCGGTTGCCGCGCAGGACCACCACCCGGGTCTCCTCCGGGTGCGTGGCATCGATAAGCATCTTGTTGGGCATTGAATAATCTCTTGCACGTCGGTCCGCGCGCGGCCGTCATGCGACGCCACGCGGGCGACGCCATACGGCGCGATCTGGGACCGGACAGATGAGGGAAAGGATGGGCCTTGCGCGCATACGAGACGCAGGCATCGCCGGAGAGGACGTCGTGCAACGACGTTGCCTCGCTCAGTTGGCGATGATGGTTTCGCTCGATGCGCGGTCGAAGCATGACCTCGGCCCGTTACGGTGCGGCAGCGCACCGGCGCCGCCGCGGGTTCTTGGCTGACGACTGGGTTCGGAATTGCGGCTTGATCGTCGAGCCGCCACGCCGTCGCCCGGTTGTCCTCTACATGTGCATCGGCTGGTCGACCGCGGCGTGCCGGATCGGGAACGCTGCGGACGCTCACCCGCCTGAATGACCGCCCTTGCGATCGTTGGGCCGTCCTGAAAACGGGCTTGCCGGATGTCGAACGCGGCACAACCGGAGTTGTTAACCGTCAGCCGGCCCTTCTTACGGCCGCCGGCCGCCATTGGCAAGGAGCCTCTGGCCTTAGAAACGGCCAAAGCGCCTGATGGTGAAGGATGTTGAAGGGCTTAAACAACGATTAACCACGCGCTCCTAATGGAGTAAGAGGGTGCGGGGAACGGCTCGGGGAATCGATGTCTATCCGCGCAGCGCATTGGGCTGTCGTTATCGCCATGGCCCTCCTCGGCGGCTCTTGGGCCTCCGAGCGAGTCGACGCGGCCGGGCCGCAGAGCCGCCCGACCGGGGATTTCCCCGTCGCCAGCGCAGTTCGAGTCGGCGGCGACGAGGCGCAGACCCGCCTGGTCGTCGATTTCAGCCACAAGGTCGATATCCGCGCCTTCACGCTCGCCAACCCGTATCGGGTGGTCATCGACATGCCGCAGGTGGCGTTCCAATTCCCGGCCCGCACCGGCGAAAACGGCCGCGGCCTGATCAAGGCGTTCCGCTATGGCCTGGTCATGCAGGGCGGCTCCCGCATGGTCATCGACCTGGCCAAGCCCGCCCGAATCGACCGTGCCTTCGTGCTCGAATCGAACAACGACCAGCCGGCCCGGCTGGTGCTCGACCTGGCTGGCGGTCGATCGCGAGGCGTTCCTGCGCGCCATCGCGCTCGAGAATCGCGCGCCGGAGTCGGGCTACAAGCGGCCCGCGCCGGTCGCGGCCGCGCCGGATGAAAAGCCGGACCCGCGGCCGCTGGTCGTGCTCGATCCCGGCCACGGCGGCATCGACAACGGCACGCGCGCCGCCAGCGGCGAGCAAGAGAAGTCGATCGTGCTCGAATTCTCGCTGCTGTTGCGCGACCAGATCGAAAAGACCGGCAAATACCGCGTGGTGATGACGCGCACCGACGACAGCTTCGTGCCGCTTGCCGAGCGGGTGGCCATCGCGCGCCAGCGGCAGGCCGGGTTGTTCGTATCGATCCATGCCGATGCGCTGGCGCGCGGCGACGGCGATGCCCAGGGCGCGACCATCTACACGTTGTCGGACCGGGCGTCGGACGCCGCCGCGGCGCGGCTCGCCGAAAGCGAGAACGGGTCCGACGCGATCGCGGGGCTCGACCTTTCGGCCGAGCCCGATGACGTCGCCGACATCCTGTTCGACCTGGCGCGGCGTGAAACCAAGACGTTCTCGGTGCAGTTCGCGCGCGGGCTGGTGACCGAGATGCGCAACGCCACCCGCATGCACAAGGACCCGATGCGGTCAGCCGGCTTCCGGGTGCTCAAAGCGCCCGACGTGCCGTCGGTCCTGGTCGAGCTCGGCTATGTGTCGAACCGCGGCGACCTCAAGTCGTTGACGTCGGAAGCCTGGCGGAACCGGACGGCGGCTTCGATTGCCAAGGCAATCGATACATACTTCGCGACGCGAGTCGCCGGCAGTGGCCGGCCACGCCAGAATTGAGGTATAACAGTGCGGCAACGGCCTCAGTTTCAACATAAAACAACGGGATTTTGGGGCCTGAAGCGGGCACGGGCGGGTCATCGGTCATGAGACTATTTCTGCGCTTCTTCGGCTGGATTTTTGCCGGCGGGACCATCATTTTCCTGGTCGCGGTCACCGCCGTGGCGGGGCTCCTCTGGCATTTCTCGCGGGACCTGCCGGATTATTCACAGCTTCAGGACTACGAGCCCGCGGTGATGACCCGGGTGCATGCCGCCGACGGCCAACTGCTGGCCGAGTACGCGCGCGAGCGCCGGCTTTACCTGCCGATCCAGGCAGTACCGCGGATGGTGATCAACGCCTTCATCGCGGCCGAGGACAAGAGCTTCTACGAGCACGGCGGCCTCGACTTCTCGGGCATGGCGCGCGCCACCCTGGCCTACGTCCAGAATTACGGCTCCGGCCGCCGCCCGCAGGGCGCCTCCACGATCACCCAGCAGGTCGCCAAGAACTTCCTGCTGACCAACGAAGTGTCGGTGACCCGCAAGATCAAGGAAGCGCTGCTCGCGATGAAGATCGAGCGCGCGTTCTCGAAGGAGAAGATCCTCGAGCTCTATCTCAACGAAATCTATCTCGGCATCGGCGCCTACGGCGTCGCGGCGGCCTCGCTGCTCTACTTCAACAAGTCGGTGCACGAGCTCACGCTCCCGGAGGCCGCCTATCTCGCGGCGCTGCCGAAGGGGCCGAACAACTACCATCCGTTCCGTCGCCGCGACGACGCGATCGCGCGGCGCAACTACGTCATCGACCGCATGCTCGATGACCGCTTCATCACCGCGCAGCAAGCGGAAGAGGCGAAGCGCGACCAGCTCGTGGTGACGACGCGCTCGACCGGCGCGCAGATCGCCGCGTCCGAATATTTCGCCGAGGAAGTCCGCCGCTACATCAACGACAAGTACAGCGAGAAGAAGCTCTACGAGGGCGGCCTGTCGGTGCGCACGACGCTCGATCCGAATCTGCAGAAGGCCGCGCGCAAGGCGCTGGTCGACGGCCTCGTGAAGTACGACGAGGCTCAGGGCTATCGCGGTGCGCTGCAGAAGATCGAAATCACCGGCGACTGGGGCGCGCGGCTCGCCGAGATCAAGGCGCTCAACGATATCCAGCCGTGGCGGCTCGCGGTCGTGCTCGAGATCAACGACCAGGCCGCGCGCATCGGCTTGCAGCCCGGCCGCGAACCGAACGGCGCGCTTGTCAAGCAGCGCGACTACGGGCCATCGGGCTCGACGGCGTGCGCTGGGCGAAGCCGGCGTCCGGTCCGGCACGCGGCCGCGTGCCGACGCGCATCTCGCAGGCGCTGGAAGTCGGCGACGTGATCTATGTCGATCCGATCGAAGGCCGGGAAGGGCAGTTCCGGCTGCGCCAGGTGCCCGAGGTCTCCGGCGGTATCGTCGCGCTCGATCCGAATACCGGCCGTGTGTTCGCGATGGTGGGCGGCTTCTCGTTCGACCAGAGCCAGTTCAACCGCGCGACCCAGGCGCTGCGGCAGCCCGGCTCCTCGTTCAAGCCGCTGGTCTACGCGGCCGCGCTCGACAACGGCTATACGCCGTCCTCCGTCGTGCTCGATGCGCCGCTCGAGATCGACACTGGCTCCGGCGTGTGGCGGCCGGAAAACTACGAAGGCAAGTTCTACGGACCCTCGACGCTGCGGTTCGGCATCGAGCGCTCGCGCAACGTCATGACGGTGCGGCTGGCGCAGGACATTGGCATGCCGATGATCGGCGAATACGCCAAGCGGTTCGGCATCTACGACAATCCGAATCCCTACATCTCGTTCGTGCTCGGCGCCGGCGAAACCACGCTGCTGAAGATGACCGCGGCCTACGCCATGTTCGACAACGGCGGCCGCAAGATCACCCCGACGCTGATCGACCGCATCCAGGACCGCTACGGCCGCACGGTCTACCGGCACGACCAGCGCGAATGCCGCGGCTGCAGCTCGGAGGCCTGGAACGATACGCAGACCGAGCCGACCCTGGTCGACCGGCGCGAGCGTGTGCTCGACCCGATGACCGCGTACCAGATCACCTCGATGATGGAAGGTGTCGTGCAACGTGGCACGGCTGCCGGCGCGGGATTCCAGAAAGAGGTCGGCAAGCCGATCGCCGGAAAGACCGGCACCACCAACGACGAGAAGGATGCCTGGTTCATCGGCTTCTCGCCCGAGATGGTGGTCGGCGTCTATCTCGGTTACGACAAGCCGCGCCACCTCGGCCGCGGCGGCACCGGCGGCCAGCTGGCGGCGCCGATCGTCAAGGACTTCCTCAAGGTCGCGCTTGCCGAGCGCCCGGCGGTTCCGTTCCGCGTGCCGGCCGGCATCAAGCTGATCCGCGTCAACCCGCGCACCGGCATGCGCGCCGGCCCGGGCGAACAGGGGATCATGGAAGGCTTCAAGCCCGGCACCGCACCGCCCGACGGCTACAACACGATCGGCGTCACCGATCCGGATGGCCGGCCGGTCGGCGCAACGCCGTCGCAACAGCCGCAGGAGGCGCCGCCGCCACGGCCGCAGCAGCCGTCCATCTTCCCGGGCCTGTTCGGCGGCCGCGGGCTTTACTAGTGGAGTGGGTTTGACATTCGCGACCCACTCCACTGGCAGCAGGCTCGTAACGCGAATGTAAGTCCAAACTCTACTAGCGCGCTTCGCTACTACGCCGTATCCGGCGCAGGGCCGCGATGAGTTGCGGGAGCGTCGTCGGCTGTCCGCTCGCGAGCAGCGCGGCCGCGAACATGATCGCGATCGCCGCCGACGCACTGCGATAGGTGAACTGCAGGTGCGTCTGGGTGTGGTTGCTGAGCAGTTCGAACCATACGATCGGGATCAGCACCGGCGCGATCAGGATCAAGAAACGGCGGCGGTCGAATGCGGCTCGGTTGTCGCGGACGTGGCGATAGATCGCGATCGCCAGCACGATGACCACCACGACGCCGAACGAGATGAACGCCTTTCCGAACATCCGCACGGTGGGAAGGAGCGGGACCGACAGGATCGGCGGATGGCCGATCTCATGTCCGTGCAGCCGCGCGATGATCTGCGCCAGGGTCTCGCCCCAGGTCGCGGCCGGTGTAGGTGACGCCCACGCCGCGAGCGCCCATTTTGTGCCCCAGGTCAGCGCGTAGGCGCCGATCCAGCTCACCGCCACCAGCGCGGCGAGCCAGCCGGTGCCGAGCGGTTGCGGCGCGTGTGAGCCCGGTGGACGTTCCTGCGCCGCCAACACCACGAAGGCGAGCAGCATCGGCATCATCGGCGGGTTCACCAGAATATCCAGGAAATTGAACGTCGCGCCGCAGAGCGCCGCGAGCGCGACGGCAAGGTAAGGACTGCGCCACCGGTCGTAGAGCAGGGCAAAGCCGGCGACACCCAGCAAGATGAAGGCAAGGCTGATCGCGTGCGTGGAGATGCGCCACGCGAGCCAGAGGTCGGTGAGGCTCAACAGGACGACGATGAAGACCGCCGCGGCCGTGGCGCCGATGACGGCGCGCAGGCCGATAAAACAGGCGACCACCGCCGCAAGGATCAAGATGGCATTGATCAGCCGCACCGTGGCCAGGCTGAACCGTTCCAGCAGCGGCCACATATAGACGCGGTAGCCGTGCCAATAGCGGGCATAGTCGGTGACTGCGGCGGGCGGCGCGCCGTTGACGAGCTTGTGCAATTCCTCGCAGGGACTGCGCGTGCGATACTCGTCATGGATCAGCGGGAAGACCGCGGTCCGCGACGACGTCCGGCTGGCGGTCGAGCAACACGACGTGCGCGATGCATTCGGTGAACTGGTGGCCGCCGCGATGGAGGGTGAGTTTGGGACGTTCGCTTTCGGCCAGGACGCCCTGATCGAACGCTTCGCGGAGGTGGCTGCGCACGGCCTCGAGATCGGTGTGGCTCCGCGTCTGCACCAGCGCCAGGACGAACAGCGACTGCAGCGCGACCGCGATTGCGACGGCGAGCGCTCCCGAAAGCAAGATGGTTCGCCACGGACCGCGCGTCTTCGGCAAAACAGCAGTGGCGCTCATTCCGATCGCTCCCGGAAGCGGAAGGCCTAGCATCGGCCTTTCGGCCCGACAACAAGCCCGAATTGCTATTGCGCTGGAGCGCCGCCGCGATTAAATCGCCCGTGCAACACAAAGACTTGAAACACGAAGACTTGGAACCAAGAGATGCGCGCCGAGATTCAAACCGTCGTCGATGAGATCAAGCAGTCGGTCGGGCTGCTGAGGAGGCATCTTTGACGTCGATACCGCGAACCGACGGCTGCAGGAGCTCAACCGCGAGGCCGAGGATCCCAACCTCTGGAACGACCAGCAGCGCGCGCAACGCGTGATGCAGGAGCGCACCGCGCTCGAAGACCAGCTCACCGCCATCGGCCGCATCGAGCGCGAGCTCGACGACCAGATCACCATGATCGAGCTCGGCGAGGCCGAGAAGGATCAGGCGGTGGTGAACGAGGCCGAAGCGGCGCTCAGGAAGCTCAAGGCGGACGTCCAGCGCCGCGAGATGGAGGCGCTGCTCTCGGGCGAGGCCGACAACAACGACAGCTATCTCGAAGTGCATGCCGGCGCCGGCGGCACCGAGAGCCAGGACTGGGCGAACATGCTGTTGCGCATGTACACGCGCTGGGCCGAGCAGCACGGCTACAAGATCGACTATCTCGAAGAGACCTCCGGCGAAGAAGCCGGCATCAAATCGGCGACCATCGAGATCAAGGGCCGCAACGCCTATGGCTGGCTCAAGACCGAAGCCGGCGTGCACCGGCTGGTGCGCATCTCGCCGTTCGATTCCAATGCGCGCCGGCATACGTCGTTCGCGAGCGTGACCGTCTATCCGGTGATCGACGACCGCATCAAGATCGACATCAAGGAGTCCGACGTGCGCACCGACACGCTGCGCGCCCAGGGCGCCGGCGGCCAGCACGTCAACAAGACCGAGTCCGCGATCCGGCTCACCCACATCCCGACCAACATCGTGGTCTATTGCCAGCAGGATCGCTCGCAGCACCGCAACCGTGCGACGGCCTGGCAGATGCTGCGCGCGCGCCTCTACGAAGCGGAATTGAAGAAGCGCGAAGCGCAGGCGGCGGCCGACCAGGCCGCCAAGACCGACATCGGCTGGGGCCATCAGATCCGCAGCTATGTGCTGCAGCCCTACCAGATGGTGAAGGATCTGCGCACCGGCGTGCAGACCTCCGACACCGGCGGCGTGCTCGACGGCGATCTCGATCCGTTCATGCAGGCGACGCTGGCGCAGAAGGCGTTCGGCACCGGCCCCGACACGGTCGAGGACGTGGAGTAGCGAAGGCGCGTACTCTTTCGTGCCCCGGACGCGGTGCAGCACACAGTGATGCACCGCTGATCCGGGGCCCCGGTTGTTTTCACTGTTTCAAAGAAACCGGGGTCCCGGGTCTGCAGCGCACCACTTCGTGTCGCGCTGCGCCCGGGACACGCACCACCGCTCGCGCTATTTCGCGCCCTCTCGGCTGAAATAGACGTCGACCTTCATGCCGACCGCGAGCGGGCCGGGCTCGGCGAGGTCGATGACCACCTCCGCGACATTGACGTCGGTGGGACTGCGCTGGCCGCGCGCGCCGATGCGGCCGGGCTCGATGATTGGCGCGACCGCGGACACCGTGCCGGCGACGTCGCGGCCGCGGAAGGCCGGCGAGCGCACCACCACGCGTTGCCCGACTTTGATCTCGCCGTAGTCGCGCTCGTCGATCTCGGCGCGTACGCGCAACTTCGACACGTCGCCGAGCACCATGAGCGGCTGAGGTGACGACGGCGAGGCGAGCTCGCCGGCGCGGATATTGATCTGGAGCACCGTCCCGGCCGTCGGCGCGCGCACGATCAGGTTGTCGAGGGCGGCTTCGGCGCCGCGCAGGTCGATCCGCGCCATCGAAAACTGGCCTTCGAGGTCGGTCGGCGCGACGGTCGCCGCGTCGGCCTCGAACTTGGCGAGTTCGGCGCGCTTTTCGCGCAACTGCTCGCGCGCGGTGGCCAACCGCTTGCGCGCGGTCGCGATATCGTCGTCGGAACCGGAGCCGGTGCGTTTCGCTGCTGCCGCGCGGTCGAGAGCGGCGCGCGCTTCGAGCACCGCGCTCTCGCCGTCGCCAACGGCATCTTCGTGCCTGCGCCGGTCGGCGGTCCGGGCGGTGGCCGCGGGTCGCGCGCGTTTGCGCAGGTTGTATTGCAGCTCGGCCTTGGCGTGCCGGTTCCGCACTTCATCGTCATTGAGGCTGATCAGCGCTTCGCCGGCGAAGACGGTGTCGTTGACCTTCACCAAGACCTCGCCGACCCGCCCCATGGCTGCCGAGCCGATCCGGATTTCCCCCGACCATGGCTCGACGCGGCCCGGCGCCACCGCCTGCCACGTCTTGCGGTCGAATGCTTCTTGCGCGCTCGTCGTCTTGAACGACGGCGCCAGCGCGGCGGCGAGGCCGGTCAGCGCGAACGCAACAACGACAATCCAATTCCGTTTCAAAGCAACCATGGTACTCAAGACTTTCGCTTCCCGTCCTTGCGCTCCGCGTCATCCTTGCGATCCGACGCGCGTTCTTCGCCGATGATCTTGCCGTCCTCGATGCGCACGATGCGGTCGGCGAACGGCACTATACGGGGGTCGTGGGTGACGACCAACACGCCGCGACCGCTGTCGCGTGCGATCTCCGCCAGCACCGCCATGATGGCGTGGCCGTTCTCGCTGTCGAGCGCGGCGGTCGGCTCGTCGGCGAGGATCGCCGCCGCGTTGCCGACGACGGCGCGCGCGATGGCGACGCGCTGCTGTTCGCCGCCGCTCAGTTCCCGCGGATAAGAGCCCATCTTGAGCGCGAGCCCGACCCTGGCCAGCGCCTCTTTCGACTTCTGCATCGCACGATGCGAGTTCTCGCCGCGGACGTCGAGCGCGAGCCGCACATTGTCGAGCGCGGTGAGGGTCGGGAACAGATGATAGGACTGGAACACGAAGCCGATGTTCTCGCGGCGGATCTTGGCGAGCGCTTCGGGATCGGCGCCGTTGATCGGCTGCCCGCCGACCCGCACCGTGCCGCTGGTCGGCGTCAGCATACATCCGAGAATGGACAGCAGCGTGGTCTTGCCGCTACCCGACGGTCCCATCAGCAGCGTGAGCTCGCCGCCGGCGACGGCCAGGCTGACGCCCTTGAGCGCTTGCACGCGGCCTGCGCCGTCGCCCAGGAACTTGACCGTATCGACGGCTTCGATCACGGCGGCGGTCATCGCGTGAACACCATCGCAGGATCGATCCGCGTCACCTTCATGATGGCCGCGATGGCCGACACGACGCACATCGCCACGGTGAGGACGAGCAGTACCGCCGTCATCAGCGGCGTGATGACGACGGGCAGCGCCGTGTCGGCGGTGGCGATGACGACGATCCACCCGATCGTGGCGGCGATGCAGAAGCCGATCACGGCGCTGAGCAGCGCCTGGAAGATGATGACCTTGTGGATGTATTTGCCCGACGAGCCGATGGCACGCAGCGTTGCAAACTCGTTGAGGTGATCCTTGGTGCTGGAATAGAGCGTCTGTGCCACGATCACGGTTCCGACGATCAAGCCGAGCAGGGCGCCCGCGAACAGAGCGGCGCCGGCACCGGTGCCGAACAGCCAGAAATTGGCGCTGCGGTCGCGGAACTCGGCGGTGGTGAGCACCTCGGTGTCGGGCAATTGGGCGCGCAGGCGGTCGCGCACCGCCGTCACGTTCGCGCCGGGCGCCACCCGCACCAGGAAATAGGAGGCCTTGTTGGCGGCGGTGCCGGTATAGGCGCGGGCGCGGTCGATCGACGCGAACACGTAGGGCGTGGTGGTGAACGAGCGGATGCCGTTGGTGATCGCCACCACCTGCACCTTCTGGTCGCCGATCTCGGCGTAGTCGCCGATACGGGTCGTCTCCAGACGATCGAAATAGGAGCGGTCGATGGCGACCGCGCCGGGAATGGCAAGCTGCGCCGCCGTGCCTTCGACGACGTTCCAGGGCTGCAATCCGTCGCCGCGCGGGTCGGAGCCGATCATGAAGATCGGCGTGTTGCCGCCCGACGGCGTGCGCCACTGCGCAAACCCGATCACCAGCGGCGCCGCCGACGCCACACCGTTGACCGACAGCGCGCGAAAGCGCTCGCGCTCGTCGAGCAGGGAAGGGTCCTCGAAGCACTTGGTGCCGCGCGGAACGATCCAGAGATCGGCGTCGGCATGGTCGATCATGACCGTGACCATGCGCTCGAAACTCACATAGAGGCCCATCTGGATGGTCACGAGCACGATCGAGAACACGATGCCGATGACGGTCGCGATCAATCGCAGCCGATCGTGAATCAGGTTCCGGAACGCGAGTTTCGGGGCGAGCGACATGGTGGCTTCAGCGACCGATCCGTAACGACAGCTGTGGCACGAAAGTTACGACGTCTTTGCCAGCGCGCGCGGCTCCGCGCCGACGAGGCGAGCGCCGAGCGGAATGTTGCGCAGGGCCGCGACCATGGCCCAGCTCAGTGCGACCGCGACGGCGAACACGATTGCGGCCTTAACGATTGCAGGCAGTGGCGCGTTCAATAGCGCATATTGCATCCAGACCACAAACGGGTAGTGCACCAGATAGAGGCCGTAGGCATTGGCTGAGAGGCTGTCGAGCCAGCGCCGCCGGTTGGTCGCAAAACGGATACAAACCGCCATCACGGCGAGGCAGCCGCCCGCGCAACACACGACAAAGCCGAGACTGGCGGCGAGTTGGAGCCACAGCGGGCCCGGATTGCCGCTGCCACCCTCCATGATGATCGCGGTCGGCGTCATCCAGAGCGCAAGACCGAGGATCGCCGCAATGACGGAGATCGGCCAGCGCCGCGCCAGCACGCCGTCGCTCGCCAGCAAGCCGCGCTCGAGCCCATAGGCGCCGACGGCGGCGCCGGCGAAGAAGTAGACCGCGTAGTGCAGCGGCCGGCACCATTGGAAGGCAAATGCGCTGTACTGAAACCAGGCCCACGGCGAATAGATCAGCGCGAGCGGCACATAAGCGAGAGCGGACGCAGCGGTGAGGATGAGGATGAAGCGGATCGGATCGGTGCGGGTCGTCGCTGCGAGCTTGCCGAGCTGCTCACCCCAGCTCGGATAGACCTTGTGCAGCGCCGCCGCCACGATGTTGAGGATCAGGAGCTGCCACAGGAACCATTGCGGCCCGCACGGCCAGAACGGCAGCGCCAGGAACTGGCGCCAGTAGTCCGCGACGCTCGGATCCGGCGTGGTCACGAGATAGACCGGATAGAGCGCGATCGGCATCAAGATGAAGATCGCCGGGATCATCGGCAGGCCGATCCGCAGCAGCCGGTCGGTCAGATATGTGAAGCTCCCTTTGCGTTGCAGGCTCGGCCACACGAACAGGCCGGACAGGAAGAACATCAGTGACATCAGGCAGACATCGTTCCATGCGCAGAACAGGTCGAAGCCGAACCAGCGCTGGCTGTCGATGATCGGGAAGGTCTGCCAGTCGTAGGGCGGTGCGTCGAGGCGCGGCGGTTCGGACGGCAGCGAGCCGAGGTAGCCCATGATCGAATGGAACCCGAGCACGATCAAAATCACGATCGCGCGCAGATTGCTCAGCGCCAGGCTCGTCGCCGACATGCGCGTCAACGTCCCACTCCGGCGACGGTGTCACGGCTCAACCCCCGCCAACGGTGCGCCGGCCGGCCGTTGGCATCGCGCGATTTTAGGCGATCCGCGCAGAATTTGTCGCGTGATTAGGACGCGTCCTTAATGCATGAGCCAGCCAAGACCAGGCGGCACTGGACCCGTTAATTTCGCGAAACGGCCACATTGTGGGTCGAATGGGGACTGATAGTAAAAATGGGCGATCCAGAAAAAAGCACGGAATCAGAGACTTGAAGGCACGAATTGTACCAGTCGTTGTTGCCGCTTTTTTTGCGGTGTTCACAGTGGTGTCCGCTGCGACCATGTCGACGCGCGCACAGGAGCCGACGGCGGCCGGCCTCTGGCAGAAGCTCGACAAAGACACCAACAAGCCGGTGAGCTGGTTCCTGTTTGTCGATCGCGGCGGCGTGTTCGAGGGCCACATCGCCAAGCTGTTTCCGCAACCGGATGATAAGCCAAATCCGACCTGCACTCACTGCACCGACGATCGCAAGGGTGCGCCGATTCTCGGACTTCCTTTTGTCCGTGGAATGAAGCGCGCCGGACTGGAATACGAGGGCGGCACCGTGCTCGATCCCCGTGATGGGAAAATCTATAGCGCCGTAATGACGTTGGACCCGGCCAAACAGACGCTGACGTTGCGCGGCTATTTCCTGGTGCAATTGGCCGGAAAAAACGATATCTGGCACCGCCTGCCGGACACCGCTTACAAACAGCTTGATCCCGACGTACTCCAGAAGTACGCGCCCGAGCGCGCGGAGAGCAAAAAAGGTAAGGCCAAGGCGCCTCAACGCTAAGCATGGAATCGCAGCCGTGAAAGTACGAATTCTCCTCCTGCTCGTTGCAGCCGCCGCGGTGTTTTCCGCCGCGACAATGTCCTCACGCGCGCAGGAGCCGACCGCCGCCGGCCTCTGGCAGAAGCTCGATGACGACACCAAGAAGCCGCTGATCTGGTTTCTGTTCGTCGATAAAGGCGGTGTCTTCGAAGGCTATGCCGCGAAGCTGTTTCCGCAGCCGGGTGAAAGTCCAAACCCGAACTGCACCCGCTGCACCGACGATCGCAAGGGTGCGCCGATGCTCGGACTTCCCATGATCCGGGGAATGAAGCGGGCGGGTCTCAAATACGAAGACGGCACCGTGCTCGATCCGCGGGATGGGAAAGTCTACAGCGCGGTCATGACGCTGGACCCCGGCAAGGGCACGTTGACGCTGCGTGGCTATATCGGGATTCAGTTACTCGGCTCGAACGACATCTGGTACAAGGTGCCGGACACCGGCTACAAGGAAGTCGACCCTGCGGTCCTCGCCAAATACGCGCCCGAGCGTTTGGAGACCAAGAAGGGCAAGGCGAAGAAGTAGGGAAGCGAAGCACTGCCGCGCTGCCGTAAGCGGCGCTACTGCGTGCTCGCTAGTGCGCGCTGCCCAACCGCAGTCCGGCGCGCAGGAATTTCCGCGGATCGACGGCGTCGCCGTTCACGCGCGTCTCGTAGTGCAGATGCGGCCCGGTCGAGCGCCCGGTCGATCCGATCTTGCCGATGATGTGGCCCGCCCGCACCCGCTGCCCGACCTTGACGGTGATGTCGGACAGATGCGCGTAGCGCGTCGTGAGCCCGTTGCCGTGGTCGATCTCGACCATCTTGCCGTAACCGCCCTGCCATCCGGCGACCGTGATATTGCCGTCGGCGGTCGCGCGCGCCGGATCGCCGGTCTCGCCGCGGAAGTCCATGCCGGTGTGCATGGCGGGCGCGCGGATGAATGGATCGATGCGCATGCCGTATCCGGAGGATACTTCCATCTCACCCACGATGGGCTTGCGCAGCGGCACCGACGCCAGCGTGCGGGTCAGCCGGTCGACCTGGGCGCGGGCGATGCCGACGCGGTAGACGTGCTGCTCGAACGGTCCGGCATAGGCCGGCAGCCGTGCTGGCACCAGCGGGCCGCCGACGCCGGCATTGTCGCGCGCGCCGATGCGCATGCTGTCGAGCCCGAGATCGGCCAGCACGCCGCGGATGCGCTGCGCCTTGGCTTCGTAACTCTCCTGTATCGATGTCAGCGATGCCGCCTGCCGCGCCTCGACGCGATCGAGCGACGCCTGCAGCAGCGCGAGCGCGCCGGCGACGCTGTCGCGGCTGGTGCGATCTGGCAGCAGCAGGTTCGATGACTTGTCGTTGACCGGCGCCGGCCGGTTCGGCACCGAACGCGTCTGCTCGCGGCCGGTCGCTCGGGTCGAGCCGGTGACGATGCCGTCCGGCATCCCCTGGATGGCGTTGGCGCGGTTTTCCAACGCCGACTGCCGGCGGATGATCTGGTCGAGCTTCTGCTCGTATTGCTCCTGATTGAGGAGCTGGCGGCTCGACATGCGGTCGATCTGCTGGCGCAGGTCGGCGATGCGATCCTCGTAGGCGTATTGCATCTCCGCTTGCCGCGCGATCAAGCCGGTCAGCACGTCATCGCGGAATGCGAAATAGGTGGCGGTGGTGATCGTCCACATCGCCATGATCACCAGCGTGCCCACCGCCACCCAAAAGGCGATCGGGCCGAGGCGCACCTGGCGCCCGGCATGCGCCAGCGTGTAGCCGGCACCTGATAGTACAGCCCTGGCAGTGCGACGGCGGCGGATTGCGCCCGCGCAGTGGGGGCGGCACGCCGATACTGAACGCCGGAATACGGCTGTGACGAAACTTGGCGGTGATACATCGACGCTTCCCCGCCGGCGACGGTCCCAAACAACGCCAGCGTTACTGCGCCTAAGTACAACCCGGGTATGGTTAATTTTTTCGGAACAAGTTGTGGAAAAGTGTCCGCGTGGTTGGCGCGCTGTTAAAGCGCCTTGGCCGCGGCGAGGACCTCTTCAGCGTGGCCGTCGACCCGGACCTTAGGCCAGATGCGGGCGATCTTGCCGTCCGGCCCGATCAGCACCGTCATGCGAACAATGCCCATGAAAGTCCTGCCGTACATGGATTTCTTGCCCCAGGCGCCGTAGGCCTCGAGCATCTCGTGGGTCTCGTCCGAGAGGAGGGCAACCGAGAGTTTGTGCTTCTTCTTGAACGCATCCTGAGCCTTGACCGGATCGGCCGAAATCCCGATCACTTCGGTTCCGGCCCTGGAAAAAGCCGCCCGAAGCTTCGAAAACGCGATCGATTCCCGGGTGCAGCCGGGGGTGTCGGCCTTCGGGTAGAAATACAGGACGAGTTTCTTGCCCTTGAAGTCGGCGAGGGAGGTGCTGCCGCCGCCATCGCGTGGAAGCGCGAATGGGGGTGCCTTGACGCCCTCCTTCAGGGGGGTGGCCGCCATAAAGTGCCTTCCTTTCGTCCCTTTTTTCGGGTCAATAAAAGGTTAAACGATAAGCGAGAGAGTGCTGGCAGATCACCGGTTTTCACACGAATCGGCGGTCGGCAGCAACAATCCGGACGGCCGCTGCGGGGAGTGCAGCGGACATACGGCGGCGGTCGAGGGGACGCCTAGTCGGGGAATGGCGGCGGATCAGTACACCAAGCCGGACATCACGGCCCTGCGCAAGCTGGAGGCCAGCATCCAACTCGACCTGTTGGAGCGCGCGGCGTCGTCGCCGCGTGGCGAGCGTTGGCGGCACGCCGAACTGACACCCGCGCAACTCGGTCTCACCTCATGGCGCCTGTCGGCGTTGCGCTTCTGGACGCGCTGGCGCCGCGTGTCGATCGCCTTCGCCAGCGGTGCCGGACTGGTGATGGTCGGGATGCTGGCGCTGTGGTGGCGGCTCGGCAGCGGGCCGATCGATTTTGATTTCGCGACGCCTTGGCTCACCGCCGCAATCGAAGAGAATTTCGGCAAACATCATCGCGTCGCGGTCGGCGGCACGCAGCTCGAGCGCGACGCCAGCGGACGCACCGCGCTGCGCATCCGCGACATCGTCGTACGCGACGCCCATGGCGAGATCGTCGCCAGTGCGCCGAAGGCCGAGGTCAGCTTCTCCGGCTCCGGACTGATGACGGGCAAGGTGCGCGCCAGGCGCCTGAGCCTGGTCGGCGCCGAGATGCAGGTTCGCATCGAGCCCGACAGCAAGGTCACGGTGTTCGCCGGCACCAACCGGCAGCCGTTCGTGACCGCGTCGGCGTCCGAGCCCGCGCTGCGGGCCGGCGTCGCGCCCAATCCGTTGACCCGTTCGGTGTCGCCGCAAGCGCCCAACCGGAGCATGATCCCCGACCTTGCCGCGCTGCTCGCGTGGATCGACAGCCTCGGCGCCACCGGCCTCGACGGCCGCGACCTGAGCGAGCTCGGGTTGAAGAACGGCAATCTCACGCTGTTCGATCAGCGCAACGGCAAGCAGTGGGAATTCCACGACATCAATCTCAGCCTGACGCGGCCGAGCGGCGGCGGCGTCGCGCTCACCATGAGTTCGGAAGCCGGCGAACGGCCCTGGCTGTTGCGCGCAACCGTGTCGCGCGGCGACGGCGGCATCCGCAAGGTCGAGATCGAAACCGAGCGCTTGCCGGCCAAGGACCTGCTGCTGGCGTTGCGCCTCGGCGACGGCCAGCTCGAGCCGAACATCCCGGTGACCGCCCGCGTGCGCGCGCAGATCGGCGACGACGGCATCCCGAAGATGATCGAAGGGCGCATCCAGCTCGACCGCGGCTATATCGTCGACGCCGACGAGCCGCTGAGCCGGATCGACATCGACCGCGCCGACTTCGATCTGCAATGGGACGCGACGCGGCAGGCGCTGGTCGCGCCGTTCCAGATCCTGTCGGGCGGCAACCGCATCACGCTGCTCGCCCAGCTGACGCCCCCCGCGCGAGGGCAGTGCCGGCTGGGTGCTCAAGATCACCGGCGGCAGCGCCGTGCTCGGATCGTCGTCGCGCGATCCCGATACGCTTGTCCTCAACCGCATCCAGGTCGGCCTGCGCATCGATCCCGACAAGCAGCGCATCGATGTGGAGCAGGGCGAAATCGGCAATTCGGACCTCGGGCTCGCGATCTCCGGCGGCCTCGACTACTCCTCGGGCGAAGCCCGGCTCGCCCTCGGGATCGCCGGCACCCGCATGTCGGTGGCGGCGATGAAGCGGCTGTGGCCGTCGTTCATCAGCCCCAAGGTGCATGCCTGGGTGTCGGAAAACATCCTGAGCGGAACGATCGAGAAAGTCTTGATCGCGACCAACACGCCGCTGGCGACGCTCAAGACCGTCAGCCCGCCGATCCCGGACGACGGCCTCGCCATCGAGATTTCCGGCAACGGCGCCGAGATCCGGCCGGTGCACGGCCTGCCGCCGATCAAGGATGCCGACGTCCAAGTCCGGATCACCGGACGCACGGCCTCCGTCGAGATCAAGCGCGGCAATATCGACGTGTCGGCCGGCCGCCGGCTCACGATTTCGAGTGGCCTGTTCGAGGTGCCGGATCACTACATGGACGCGCCGGCGTCGCGCGTGCGTTTCCGCATCGACGGCTCGGTGGCGGCGGCCGCGGAATTACTGAGCCGCGAGCGGCTGCGCGACTATGCGGGCTCGCCGATCGATCCCAGCACCAGCCGCGGCAACCTCACGGCGTATGTGACGATGAGCATGCCGCTGAAGCCCGATCTGCCGGCAGGCTCCGCGCAATACGCGATGAATCTCGAGGTCAACAATTTCTCCGCCGAACGCCTGGTCATGGGCCAGAAGGTCGAGGCGCCGGCGCTGCGTGTACGGGCCGACAATCAGGGCTACGTGCTGCGCGGCGACGTCAAGATCAACGGCATTCCGGCGCTGCTCGAATACAAGAAGTCGCGCGACCAGTCCGAAGCGGAGGTCCGCGTCGCCGCCACGCTCGACGAGGCCGCCCGCGCGCGGCTCGGTTTCGATTTCGGCGGCTATGTCACCGGTCCGATGCCGGTGCGGATCAACGGCCGCGTGCCGATCGAAGCCGGCGACAGCCGTTATTCGGTCGAGGCCGACCTTACGCAGGCGCGGATCGACCGGCTGCTGCCGGGCTGGATCAAGCCGGCCGGACGGCAGGCGCGCATGTCCTTCATCATGACCAGCCGGCCGCAATTCATGCGGCTCGACGATCTGTTGATCGAAGGGCCGGGCCTTCTGGTCAAGGGCAGCGTCGAGTGCGACGGCGCCGGCGACATCCAGGCCGCGAACCTGACGAATTTCAATCTCTCCGACGGCGACAAGGCGACGTTGCGCGCCGAGCGCGGCCCCGACGGCGCACTGCGCGTGACGCTGCGCGGCGACGTCTATGACGGCCGCGGCTTCATCAAGTCGTCGATGTCCGGGACCGACGGCGGCGCAGGCCAAGAGCGCCAAGCTCAAGGACATCGACGTCGACGTTCGCCTCGGCACGGTCGCCGGCTTCCACGGCGAGGCGATGCGCAGCCTTGAGCTCAAGATGTCGCGCCGCAACGGCAACATCATGAGCTTCTCGCTGGCGGCGCGGCTCGGGCGCGACACGCCGCTCACCGGCGACCTGCGCGGACGCGCCGGCGGCCGCAATGTGATCTACGTCGAGACCAAGGACGCCGGCGCGCTGTTCCGCTTCAGCGATACCTATCCGAAGATCTTCGGCGGTGAGATGTGGATGGCGATGGACCCGCCGACCGCCAGCAACGCCCCGCAGGACGGCATCCTCAATATCCGCGACTTCAACGTGCGCGGCGAGCCGACGCTCGATCGCGTCGCCTCCGGCAGTGCCGACGTCACGGGATCGACGCAGGGCAATAACCCCGGCGTCGAGTTTTCCCGCCTGCGCGTCGAGTTCACCCGCACCCACGGCCGCTTCGCCATCAAGGAAGGCGTCGTGCGCGGCCCGATGATCGGTGCGACGACGGAAGGCTACATCGACTATCTGCGCGAGGAAGTGCGTTTGCGCGGCACCTTCGTGCCGTTCTTCGGGCTCAACAACATGTTCGGGCAGATTCCGGTGTTCGGCGTGTTCCTGGGCGGCGGCAGCAACGAAGGCCTCGTCGGCCTGACCTACGAGGTGGTGGGCCCGCCGGGTCAGCCGGTGCTGCGCGTCAACCCGATCTCGGTGGTGACGCCGGGCTTGTTCCGCAAGTTCATGGAATTCCCGGCCAGCGGCGGGCGCAGCTTCGGCGATCAGCGCTGAGCGGCCTGCATTTGTTTGTGCATGATCTTGTCCGAAAACCGGTTCCCACCCCGGATCAAGTCCGGGGCAGGCTTTTTCGGGATCATGCGCCCGAAAACGGTCACACCGGCTTCAGCAGCACGTGGCGCTTTTTCCCAAGCGACAGCTTGATCACGCCTTCCGGGGTCACCTGTGATGGCGTGAGCGTCATCTTCTCATCGGTCACGGCGACGTCGTTGATCCTGATGCCGCCGCCCTTGATCTGACGGCGCGCTTCGCCGTTCGACGTGACCAGGCCGGCTCTGACGAACGCGGCCAGCACGCCCAGTCCGCCGGTCAGTTCGCCGCGCGGAATCTCGATGGTCGGCAAGGTCTCCGCCAGCGCGCCTTCCTCGAAGGTGCGGCGCGCGGTCTCGGCGGCTTCCTCGGCGGCAGCGCGGCCGTGGATAAGGGCGGTCACCTCGGTCGCCAGCACTTTCTTGGCGTCGTTGATCTCCTGGCCCTTCAGCGCCGCGAGCCGCCCGATTTCGTCGAGCGGCACCACCGTGAACAGCTTGAGGAAGCGCGCGACGTCACCGTCCTCGGTGTTGCGCCAGAATTGCCAGAAGTCGTAGGCGCTCAGCATGTCGGCATCGAGCCACACCGCGCCGGCGGCGGTCTTGCCCATCTTGGCGCCCGACGACGTGGTGATCAGCGGCGTGGTCAGCGCAAACAGATGCGCATTGAGCATGCGCCGGCCAAGGTCGATGCCGTTGACGATGTTGCCCCACTGGTCCGAGCCGCCCATCTGGAGCGTGCAGCCGTAGCGCTTGTTGAGCTCCACGAAATCGTAGGCCTGCAGGATCATGTAGTTGAATTCGAGGAACGACAGCTCCTGCTGGCGGTCGAGCCGCAGCTTGACCGAGTCGAAGGAGAGCATCCGGTTGACCGAGAAATGCCGCCCGACGTCGCGCAGGAAGTCGAGGTAGTTGAGCGAATTGAGCCAATCGGCGTTGTTCGCCATCACGGCGTCATTCGGGCCGTCGCCGAACTTCAGGAAATTCGAGAAGACCTTGCGGATGCCGCTGAGGTTCTCGGCGATGATCTGGTCGGTGAGGATGGTACGGCTGTCGTCCTTGCCCGACGGATCGCCGACGCGCGTGGTGCCGCCGCCCATCAAGGCGATCGGGCGGTGGCCGGTCTGCTGCATCCAGTACAGCATCATGATCGGCACCAGCGAGCCGATATGCAGCGACGGCGCGGTGCAGTCGAAACCGATATAGGCAGTGATCGTCGACGAACGCGCGAGCGCGTCGAGCGCCTCGGGCTCCGAGACCTGATGGATGTAGCCCCGGCTGGCGAGGACATCCAGAAGCTCTGATTTGTAGGCGCTCATGTGATACCGCCGGGTGGTCCCCGGGCAGGCTGTCAAAGCCGCAAGGGGAGCGACCTTTCACCACCAAACGGCGTTGCGGGCAAGGGTCTTTCAGAGGCTCGCGACGGCGGTCTCGAGGCGGCGGCGGAGGTCGGCGATGTGCCCGCGGGGGTCGCCCACGAAGGTGGTGACCGCGGTCCAGCCGTTGGGAAACTTGATGACGTAGCTGCCGCTGCGTTCGCGAATAAGCCTGCCGCTGTGGTTCAGGACGATCCCTTGCGGGGTTCGTGAGATGAAGATCCCAAGCCCATAGATGCGGCGGCCGCTCAGCCCGTCCTGCCACTGCCGGCCCAGCGGACCGAGACCGGCGGAGCCCGGCTCGAATACCTGGATGAAGCGCGCGTAGTCGATCGCCGATACTCGCCAGCCTCCGCTCGACGCGCGCTGGCGCAATTGCGGATCGATGGTGCCGGACGCCTGCATCGGCGCGAGCGCGGCGGTGCGGCAGTAGCGTTCGTAGGTGCTGCCGGTGACGGCCTCGATCACCACGCCGAGGTGAGGTAGCCGATATTGCTGTACTCCATCGTGGTGCCGGGATCGCTATCGAGCGGCGTCGCCAGGATATTGATGAAGCTGCCGGTGAGGTCGCGCGCCGGCGCGCCGCCCGCTGTTTCACGCGGCAGCCCCGAGCGGTGCGTCAAGCAGTTGCTCGATGGTGATCGTGCGGAAGCGCGGATCGACCGGGCGGCCGAGCGTTGCGAACGTGCGCGGCAGCACGCTGCTGAGCGGTGCGGTGAACGACAGCCGTCCGGAATCGACAAGCTGCGCGATGCAAACGGCGGTGATCGCCTTTGACAGGCTGGCGATCCGGGCCGGCGTTGCGGCGGTCATCCCGCCGGCGCCGAACGTCGACACCAGGTGGCCGTCTTTCATGATGGCGGCACTGGCGGCCGGAATCTGATGAAGCGACACCCACTCCCGAAACGACGGATCGAAGGCGGCTACCGATGGGTTGCGGGCAACCTGCGCTTCCGCCGGCGCACCGAACAGCGGCACAGCTATCAGGGCGGCGGCCAAGAGGGCGGCGGAGCGGGCGGCAGGGCGGGCAGTCAAAACGGCGCGCATGTGCAACCTTTCAGCGCCCCCCGGTTTGTAGGAGCGGCAGGCGCCGAGGTTCACTTGCCCCGGCCGGCCGGCTAACAAAGTCGTTCATAATTGCGGAGCCAGCGGTGAGTTACCTCTCTGCCATCGGGCTGATGAGCGGCACCTCCTATGACGGGGTGGACGTCGCGCTCCTCAACACCGACGGGGAATCCGTCGGTCGGCTCGGCCCGACCGGCTACCGCGCCTATAGCGACGCCGAGCGGGCGGTCCTGCGGCGGGCGATCGCCGCCGCCGGCAACCTCTGCAAGCGCGATCAGCGGCCGGAGCCGCTGGCGGAAGCCGAGGCGCTTTTGACCGCGGTGCATGCCGAGGCGGTCGAAACCTATCTCGCGGCGAACGGCCTGACCGCCGCCGACGTTGCGATTGTCGGTTTCCACGGCCAGACCGTGCTGCACCAGCCGGATCGCCACCTGACCGTGCAACTCGGCAGCGGCGCCACGCTGGCGCGCCGGCTCGGCATTCCGGTGGTCTACGATTTTCGCGCCGCCGATATCGCCGCCGGCGGGGAGGGGGCGCCGCTGGTGTCGGTCTATCATCGCGCCATGGTGCGGATGCTTGACCGGCCGCAGCCGGTTGGCGTGCTCAACCTCGGCGGCGTCGCCAACATCACGTTCATCGACGGCGAGGAGCTCCTGGCTTTCGACATCGGGCCCGGCAATGCGCTGATCGACGATTTCATCCGGCTGCGCACCGGCGAGCCGCACGATGCCGACGGCGCCAAGGCCGCGGCCGGCAAGGCCGACGAGAAGTCGGTCGCGCGCGTGCTGGCGCATCCCTATTTCGCGCGGCGTCCCCCGAAGTCGCTCGACCGCAATGAGTTCCGCCATTGGGTGGCGGAGGAGGGCGGCCTCGCGAAGAAGAGTGTCGAGGATGGCGCGGCGACCCTGACCGCGGTCACCGCCGCCGCCATCGCATCGGCGCGGTCACTGTTGCCGCGTCCGCCGGCGAGCTTCATCGCGGCCGGCGGCGGCACCCGCAATCCGACCCTGATGCGCATGCTTGCGGAGCGCTTGGCGCCGGCCGGGATCGAGACCGCCCACGATGTCGGCTGGTCGGCCGACGCGCTTGAAGCGCAGGCCTTCGCCTATCTCGCGGTGCGCAGCCTGCGCGAATTGCCGCTCACGTTTCCGGGGACCACCGGCGTCAAGGCGCCGCTGACGGGCGGCGTGCTGGTGCGGCCCGCGTCGTAGTTCGGCGGCTTGGGCGAAGCCGCGGAAATGTCAAGGAAATCGGGCCTCGCTTGCGGTCTGGCACCAGGCGAAATCGATGCTATAAGGGGCGAGGAACCCCCTTCAATTTTCGAGCGAGACGCCTCCGTAATGCTGGTGCGTGAAGTTGCAGAGGCGTTGTCGGCGCGCCTGGTGGGCGATGGATCGCTCCGCATCGACCGCATCGTCCATCCGGCGGACGCCGACAAGCCGTCCGATCTGGCGATCGCCATGAACGCCGAGGCGTTCGAGGCGTTGACGACATCGCAAGCCATAGCCGCGGTCGTTTCGGCCAAGCTGACGTCGGTGCCCGCCCGCATCAAGAGCGTGATCATCCCCGAGCACGAGCGTGCGGCGCTCGCGCGGCTCACCGCGCTGTTCGACGGCGGCCCGGTGCATGCGGCCGGGATCGACAAGACCGCGGTGGTGGCGCCCGACGCGCAGATCGGCGAAGGCGTCAGCATCGGGCCGTTCGTGGTGATCGGACCGCGCTCGCGGATCGGTGCGGGCACGGTGGTGTTGCCGCACGTCACCATCGGTGCCGACGTGGCGATCGGCGAGCGGGGCCTGATCTATTCCGGCGTGCGGATCGGCGACCGGGTGTCGATCGGCGCGCGCGCTATCATCCACTACAACGCGGTGATCGGCTCCGACGGGTTCAGCTTCATGCCGACGCCGCCGGCAGCCGTGCCGGCGCGGGTGCATTCGCTCGGCAAGATCACAATCGGCGATGATGTCGAGATCGGCGCCGCATCGACGGTTGCGCGCGCGACGCTTAAATCGACGCAGATCGACGACGGGACCAAGATCGACAATCATGTGCACATTGCGCACAATGTGAAGATCGGAAAAGGGTGCCTCATTTGCGGAATGGCAGGGATATCGGGTAGCGTCACCATCGGCGATCACGTCGTGCTGGGAGGGGGCGTGGGCGTTGCCGACCATGTGACGATCGGTTCGAACGCGACGGTGGCGGCCAGTTCAGGCGTAGGAACCGATGTCGCGGCCGGCACGACGGTCTCCGGTACTCCGGCGCTGCCGCATGAGAAGAGCGCTGAACTGTATCTCTATTATCGGCGCCAAAAGGCACTGTACGAGCGAGTTGCAAAGTTGCAAACAAAGTTTGATGCGCTGGAGCAATCGCAACGGAACGAGAAAGGTCCGGTTCGATGAGCGACGTAGCGGGGGAAACCATCCAGATCATCGCCAAGCACGCGAAGGGCAAGGCTATCGAGATGAGCGACAAGCTGACCGACTTGGGCGTCGAGTCGCTCGATGTCATCGAGATGGTCATGGAGCTCGAAGAGAAGTTCGATATTCATATTCCGTTCAATGCCAACGATACTGAAATGAAGGATTTCCAAAGCGTCGGCGATATCGTGCGCGCGATCGAAACCCTCGTCGCCAAAAAGACGTGAATGACGTGAATCGCGTTGTCATCACAGGCGCGGGGATCATGTCCCCGATTGGTCATTCCGTTGACTCCTACTGCGCGGCGTTGAAGCAAGGCCTGTCGGGAATCGCAGACATCACAATTCCGTTTTCGGAAGAGTTGAACCAGAAAGTCGCCGCGGAAGTTAAGGATTTCGATCCGACGAAGCATTTCGACGAACGTCAGCTCGCCATGCTGGACCGCGTGTCGCAGCTTGCGGTCGTTGCGGCCCGCGAAGCGATCGCGCAGGCCGGTCTCGATTTCTCGAACGGCCTGTCGGAGCGTACCGCAACGATCATCGGCACCGGCGCCGGCGGGCAGACCACGCACGACGATCAGTTCCGGCGCATCTACAAGCAGAACATGACGCGGGTTCATCCGCTCACGATCCCGAAGCTGATGGCGAATGCGCCCGCCAGCCAGGTCTCGATGGATCGCGGGCTGCGCGGTCCGGCCTTCGCGGTCGCCAGCGCCTGCGCATCGGCGACCCATGCCATCGGCCTCGCGTTCCACATGGTGCGGTCCGGCATGGTCGGTTGCGCGGTCACCGGCGGCACGGAGGCCTGCATCACCGTCGGGACCGTCAGGTCGTGGGAGGCGATGCGGGTGATGGCGCCGGATGTCTGCCGCCCGTTCTCGAAGGACCGCCGCGGCATGGTGCTCGGCGAGGGCGCCGCGGTGGTCGTGCTCGAGCCGCTGGAGGCGGCGCAAGCGCGCGGCGCCACCATCCTGGCCGAGATCGTCGGCTTCGGCATGAGCGCCGACGCCAAGGACCTCACCTCGCCGGATCAGGGCGGCATGATGCGCGCCATCGAAGGCGCGCTGACGGACGGCAAGCTCGATACCAGCGACATTCAGTATGTGAACGCCCACGGTACCGGAACCGCCGCGAACGATGTCGCTGAAACCAGCGCGATCAAGAAAGTGTTCGGCGCGCATGCCGCAAAGCTTGCGGTCTCCTCGACCAAGTCGATGGTCGGGCATGCGCTCGGCGCCTCCGGCGCGCTCGAATTCATCGCCACGCTGATGAGCGTGCGCGAGGGGATCGTGCCTCCGACCATCGGCTATCTCGGGCCCGACCCGGCCTGCGACCTCGACTATGTGCCGAACGAGGCGCGATCGATGCAGGTCGACGCCGCGCTGTCGAACTCGTTTGCGTTCGGTGGGCTCAACGCGGTGCTGGCGGTAAAGCGCTATTCCTAGCGCGACGTTCGGGAATCCAATTGCCGGACCAGCAGCGCCCTTAAGGCTTACTTATTCCCCATAAAGCCACGTATTCCCAACGATTTTGCTGGGGTTGTGGCAAGTCCGCCACAGCCGCCGCGCCCGTTTTGGTGTAGGCGTGCCAAGCGTGCAACCCATACGACAGTGAGCTCAGGGAGAGGGGACAATGGGAGTTGGGCGATTCGTAACAGCGGCAGCATTGCTGAGCAGCATCGGTGCAGCACAAGCTGCGGATCTTCCGCCGCGGGTGCCGGTGTCCGCGCCTGCGGTCGTGGTGCCTGCGCCGGTCTACAACTGGACCGGCTTCTATATCGGCGCCAATGGCGGCTATGGCTGGTCCGGCGCCAGCGTGACCGTAGGAGGCGTGACCGTCGATGGTGGCGACCTCAAGGGTCCGTTCGCCGGTGGTCAGATCGGCTACAACTATCAAAGCGGGATGTTCGTCTTTGGCGTTGAGGTCGACGGACAGTGGGCCAGCATCAAGGAATCTTTCACGGTTCCCCCGCTGACGTTCACTGACAAGATCACCTACTTCTTCACCGCGCGGGGCCGCCTCGGCGTCGCGGCACAGAACATTCTCTTCTACGGCACCGGCGGCTACGCGCATGTTGGTGCAAAAAGCGAGGTCACGAACGGCGTAGCCACCCTCTCGATCTCGGGTGACCGCGGAGGCTGGACAGCCGGTGGCGGAGCCGAGTTTGGCTTTGGAAATGCCAGCCTCAAGCTCGAATACCTCTATATCCAGACCTTTGACAAAGACAGCGTCGTCTTTGGCGTGCCGGTCACGTCGAACGTGCACGTCCACACGGTCAAAGGGGGATTGAATTATCGCTTCGGCGGCGGTGGGCCGGTCGTCGCACGCTACTGAGCAGCTTGGATCGAGTGAGCCCGGCTGGCCCGCAGAAGGCCAGCGGGCTTTTGCGGAACAGGGGGAGTGTACAGGGGGAAGTGTAATGCGTGCCGTATTGGTGCTGGTTGCGTGCTTTGTGTTGGGCGGATGCGCCTCCGTTACCCGCGGTTGGACAGAGCAGATATCTATCGCATCGACGCCGGCGGGCGCGGTTGCAACGGTGAGCGGGAGCGAGAACCATACCTGCACGACACCGTGTGCGGTTCAGGTCAACCGCAATTCCGATCTCCAGGTCAGCTTTGAAATGCCCGGGTACGAGTTCGAGGTGGTCGTGCTGACCAAGGAGCTCGCGACCGCTGGCGCTGCCGGTTTTGCCGGCAACGTCCTGCTCGGTGGTCTTATCGGTATGGGCGTCGACGCCATCAGCAACGCTCCGATGGACCACAAGCCCAACCCGGTGATCGTGACGTTGCGGCCACTTGCCAAACCGGTTGCTCCGGCCGGTAAGTCGCGGCCGAAGCGCGGCAGCCCATCGTCGTAGCGCTATGCCGCCGGCTTGCGCTCGGTCTTGAGCCGCTTGTCGAGATAGGCGCTGATCGACTGCATCAGCGGCTCGATCTTGCCGTCGAAGAAATGGTTGGCGCCCGGCACGACCTTCTGGTCGATGACGATGCCTTTCTGGGTCTTGAGCTTCTCGACCAGGCCGGAGACGTCCTTGTAGGGCACCACCGCGTCCTTGTCGCCGTGGATGATCAGCCCGGACGACGGGCAGGGCGCGAGGAAGGAGAAGTCGTAGAGATTGGCGGGCGGCGCGATCGAGATGAAGCCCTCGATCTCCGGCCGCCGCATCAGGAGCTGCATGCCGATCCAGGCGCCGAACGAGAAGCCGGCGATCCAGCAGCGAGCGCGCCTCGGGATTGATCGACTGCGCCCAGTCGAGCGCCGAGGCCGAATCCGACAGTTCGCCGGAGCCGTGGTCGAACGAGCCCTGGCTCCTGCCGACGCCGCGGAAATTGAACCGCAGCACCGAGAAGCCGCGATGCACGAACTGATAGTACATCTGGTAGATGATCTGATGGTTCATCGTCCCGCCGAACTGCGGGTGTGGATGCAGGACGATGGCGATCGGGGCGTTCTTCTGGCGTGCCGGGTGGTAGCGGCCTTCGAGCCGACCCGCGGGGCCGGTGAAGATGATTTCGGGCATTGACGTCCCTCAGTTAGTGACGGTGCAGCAAACCGGCCGACGCATCAGCCCCTTCTTGATGAGTCGGGGCGCGCTTGACGGAACCGGTCGGCACGCGTAAGTACTTAGAACCATTCTAATTTTTGGCAAGGTGGCACCGGACGGATGGTCCCGGGCCCATGCCAGGGCGGTCGCGGCAGGCGCTTTTAGCACGAGTGCGGGGACAGAAAGCAAGTGTTTCAGAAGCGTTTGGGCAGTCCTGCCGTTCGGGGTAAAGACCCGGAACCGATCAGGCGACCAAGACAACCGGACACCATGACGGAACGGGCCTATCTCGACTGGAATGCGACCGCGCCGCTGCGCCCGCAGGCGCGCGCCGCCATGGCTAGCGGCCATGGAGGTCGTCGGGAACCCGTCGTCGGTGCACGCCGAGGGCCGTGCCGCCCGGCAGCATCCTGGAAACGGCACGCGAGCGCGTCGCGGTGGCGGTCGGCGCCGAGCCGCGCAACGTGATCTTCACCTCCGGCGGCTCGGAGGCCAATGCGCTCGCGCTCAGCCGGGCGATCGAGCACGGCTGGCGCCGCTGCGATGTCGCGATCGCCTCCGATATCGAGCACGTCTCGGTGCTGGCGGGCGGCGATTTCCCGCTCGGTCGAGCGGTTCGGCGCAAGCCGCGACGGCGTGGCGTCGGTCGGCGACCTGCAGGCGGCGTCTCAAGGCGGCAGCCGGCAAGGGCGCCAAGCGCCGCTCGTGGCGCTGATGGCCGCCAACAACGAGACCGGCGTGATCCAGCCGGTGCGTGAGGCGGCCGAGCTGGCGCACGCGGCGGGCGGGCTGCTGCACGTCGATGCGGTGCAGGCGCTTGGCAAGATCTTGCTCGATATCAAGGCAATTGGGCGCCGATCTTCTGGCGTTTCTGCGCACAAGATCGGCGGTCCCATGGGCGTTGGCGCGCTTGTGCTTGGCAGCGACAGGCTGCACGTCCGCTGGCTCCCGTTTCGGCGGCGGCCAGGAGCGCAACCGGCGCGGCGGCACCGAGAATCGTGGTCGGGCATTGCCGGCTTCGGCTGCCGCGGTGGCGGAAGCCATGGGCGACCTCGAAGGCGAGGGGCGGCGGCTGTCGGCCCTGCGCCAGCGCCTGGAAAGGGGCTGCGGGCGATCTGGCCGGACACCATCATTTTCGGCGAGAAGGCGTCGCCGGGCGGGTCGCCAATACGCTGCAATTCGCGGTCCCCGGCATCAAGGCGCAGACCGCCCTGATTGCGCTTGATCTGGATGGGATTGCGGTCTCCTCCGGCTCGGCCTGCTCCTCCGGAACCATGAAGTTCTCGGAGGTGGTGCGGGCTATGGGCTATGAGCTTGAAATCGCTGAGGGCGCGGTCCGCGTCAGCATGGGCTGGACCACGTCCGAGGCCGAAATCGATCGTTTTCTCAATGCTTGGAGAAAGCTGTCGCAACCACTACTTAAGAAGCGAGAAATCGCCGCTTAGGACACCGAACTCCGAGGTAGCGCGCGCACAGGCGCGACGACCATAACCGACTAATCCAACCCGCGGTCCTTGAAACCGCAGCGGAGGGAAGAATGCCGGCCGTACAAGAGACGGTGGACCAGGTCCGCCGTATCGACGTCGACCAATACAAGTACGGGTTCGAGACGCTGATCGAATCCGACAAGGCCCCCAAGGGCCTGAACGACGACACCGTCCGCTTCATTTCGGCGAAGAAGAACGAGCCGCAATGGATGCTCGAGTGGCGGCTCGACGCCTATCGGCGCTGGCTGACCATGCGCGAGCCGACCTGGGCGCAAGCGTCGCACTATCCGCCGATCGACTATCAGGACCTCTATTACTACTCGGCCCCGAAGAAGAAGGACGGGCCGAAATCGCTCGACGAGATCGATCCGGAGATTCTGGAGACCTACCGCAAGCTCGGCATCCCGCTGCGCGAGCAGGAGGCGCTGCTCGGCGTGCAGCGTCCCGCCAACGAGGACGGCGACGGCGAGCGAGGGCGCGACCAACGGCAACGGCACCGAGCGGCGGGTCGCGGTCGACGCGGTCTTCGACTCGGTCTCGGTCGCGACCACCTTCAAGGAGGAGCTCGCCAAGGCCGGCGTCCTGTTCATGCCGATCTCGGAGGCGCTGCAGAAGCATCCGGAGCTGGTGAAGCAGTATCTCGGCACGGTGGTGCCGGTCACCGACAACTTCTTCGCGACGCTCAACTCGGCGGTGTTCTCCGACGGCTCGTTCGTCTACGTGCCGCCGGGCGTGCGCTGCCCGATGGAGCTGTCGACCTATTTCCGCATCAACGAGCGCAACACCGGCCAGTTCGAGCGCACGCTGATCATCGCCGACAAGGGCTCCTATGTGAGCTACCTCGAAGGCTGCACGGCGCCCTCGCGCGACGAGAACCAGCTGCACGCCGCGGTGGTCGAGCTGATCGCGCTCGACGACGCCGAGATCAAGTACTCGACCATCCAGAACTGGTATCCGGGCGACAAGAACGGCAAGGGCGGCGTCTACAACTTCGTCACCAAGCGCGGCGACTGCCGCGGCGCGCGCTCGAAGATTTCCTGGACCCAGCTCGAGACCGGCTCGGCGATCACCTGGAAATATCCGAGCTGCATCCTGCGCGGCGATGACTCGCGTGGCGAGTTCTATTCGATCGCGATCTCGAACGGCCACCAGCAGGTCGATAGCGGCACCAAGATGCTGCATCTCGGCAAGAACACGACCAGCCGCATCATCTCGAAGGGCATTGCCGCCGGCAAATCGCAGAACACCTATCGCGGCCTGGTGAGCGCGCACCGCAAGGCCAAGGGCGCGCGCAACTTCACCAATTGCGACTCGCTGCTGATCGGCGACAAGTGCGGCGCGCACACCGTGCCCTATATCGAGGCGAAGAATTCCTCCGCCGTGATCGAGCACGAGGCGACCACCTCGAAGATCTCCGAGGACATGCTGTTCTACTGCCGCCAGCGCGGGCTCTCGCAGGAGGAGGCGGTGGCGCTGGTGGTCAACGGCTTCGTCAAGGACGTGCTGCAGACGCTGCCGATGGAGTTCGCGGTCGAGGCGCAGAAGCTCATCTCGGTGAGCCTGGAAGGCAGCGTCGGCTAGCACGCCCAAGAATTGAGATAGGACCAGCGTTTCAATGGCTTTGCTTGAAATCAAGAACCTGCACGTCAAAGTCGACGGCAAACAGATCCTCAACGGACTGAACCTGACCGTCGAGAAGGGACAGGTCGCGGCCATCATGGGCCCGAACGGCTCCGGCAAGTCGACGCTCGCCCATGTGCTCGCGGGCAAGGCCGACTACGACGTGACCGACGGCCAGGTGCTGTTCGACGGCGAGGATCTGCTGGCGCTGCCGCCCGACGAGCGCGCCGCCAAGGGCCTGTTCCTGGCGTTCCAGTATCCGCTCGAAATCCCGGGCGTCGCCACCATGACGTTCCTGCGCACCGCGCTCAATGCCCAGCGCAAGAAGCGCGGCGAGGAGGAGCTGTCCGCGCCCGACTTCAACCGGCGCGTCTTCGACGTGGCCAACAAGCTCGAGATCGACCGCGACATGCTGCGCCGCGGCGTCAATGTCGGCTTCTCCGGCGGCGAGAAGAAGCGCAACGAGATCCTGCAGATGGCGCTCTTGGAGCCGAAGCTCGCGGTGCTCGACGAGACCGATTCCGGCCTCGACATCGACGCGCTGAAGGTCGTCTCCGACGGCGTCAACCGGCTGCGCTCGCCGGAGCGCTCTTTCGTGGTCATCACCCACTATCAGCGGCTGCTCGACTACATCGTGCCCGACGTGGTGCACGTGCTCTCGAGCGGCCGCATCGTGCGCACCGGCGGCAAGGAGCTGGCGCTCGAGCTCGAAGCCAAGGGCTATGCGCAATACCAGGAAGAGATGGCGTCATGAACGCCGACGTTCGGCCGATCAAGACGGCGGCTGAAACCGCACTGAGCGTCGCTTTCGCGACCGCGAAGGGGAAGCTGCCGGGCGCGATGGCGGCGCGCGAGACCGCGTTCAAGCGGTTCGAGACGGCTGGGCTGCCGCACCGCCGGGTCGAGGAATGGAAATACACCGACCTGCGCGCGCTGATGCGTGACGCCAAGCCGCTCGCGCCACCGCCGAGCGCGGCCGCGAAGGCGCGCGCCAAGGATGCCGGCGCGGCCTTCGCCGCGGTCGAGGGCCGGCGCATCGTGCTGGTCGACGGCGCCTTCGTGCCGGAATTGTCCGACCTCGCGGGGATCGATGCGGGTCTCACCATCCGCTCGATGGCGCAGGCGCTGGCGGCCGGCGACGCGACGGTCGTTGGGCGGCTCGGGCGGGTCGTGCCGACCGATGACGTCGCGGTCGCACTCAACACCGCGTTCATGGGCGACGGCGTCGTGATCGAGGTTGCCCCTGGCGCGGCGCTGACGCGGCCGCTGCATCTCGTGTTCTTCAATGCCGGCGGCGCCCCGGCCTCGGTGTTCACGCGCTCGCTGGCCGTGATCGGCAAGGGCGCGCGGGCGATGCTGATCGAGAGCCACGAGGGCGCCGCGGGCAGCGACTACCAGGTCAATACCGCGCTCGAGATCGTGGTCGGCGACGAAGCCCATGTCGACCACGTCAAGATCACCGGCGAGGGCGCCGGCGCGCTGCATGTGTCGAGCCTGATGGCCGCGGTCGGCGCGCACGCGCGCTTCAACGAATTCCTGTTCACCACCGCCGCTTCGGTGGTGCGCAACCAGCTGTTCGTCCATTTCCAGGGCGAGGAGACGGTCGCCGGCATCCGCGGCGCGACGCTCCTGAACGGCAAGCAGCACGCCGACACCACGCTGATCGCCGATCACACCGCCGGTGCCTGCATCAGCCGCGAGGTGTTCAAGACGGTGCTCGACGGCGAGAGCCGCGGCGTGTTCCAGGGCAAGATCATCGTGCAGCCGCATGCGCAGAAGACCGACGCCAAGATGTCGGCGCATGCCTTGCTGCTGTCGGAGGAGGCCGAGGCCGACAGCAAGCCCGAGCTCGAGATTTTTGCCGACGATGTCCAGTGCGGCCATGGCGCGACCACCGGCGCGCTCGACGACGATCTGCTGTTCTACTTGCGGGCGCGCGGCATTCCGCCCAAGGAAGCCGAGGCGCTGATGATCCAGGCCTTTGTCGGCGAGGCGATCGACGGGATCGAGCACGCCGGCCTGCGCGACACGCTGATCGACCACGTCGCGGCCTGGCTGAAGACCAGGGAGTGAGCCCGTGCATCCCGCGGTCGCCAACGGCAGCTATGACGTCAACCGCATCCGCGAGGATTTCCCGATCCTGTCGATGCAGGTCTACGGCAAGCCGCTGATCTATCTCGATAACGCCGCCTCGGCGCAAAAGCCGAAGGCGGTGCTCGACCGCATCCAGCACGCCTACACCCACGAATACGCCAACGTGCATCGCGGCCTGCACTACCTCGCCAATGCGGCGACCGAGGCCTACGAGGGCGCGCGCGAAAAGGTGCGCGGCTTCCTCAATGCGCCCCGGCCCGAGGAGATCATCTTCACCCGCAACGCCACCGAGGCGATCAACCTGGTCGCCTACACCTTCGGCCGCGAGCGGCTGAAGGAAGGCGACGAGATCGTGCTCTCGATCATGGAGCACCACTCGAACATCGTCCCCTGGCACTTCTTGCGGGAACGCCAGGGCGCGGTGCTCAAGTGGGCGCCGGTCGACGACGACGGCAATTTCTTGATGGACGAATTCGAGAAGCTGCTCACGCCGCGCACCAAGCTGGTCGCGCTCACCCACATGTCGAATGCGCTCGGCACCATCGTGCCGGTGAAAGAGGCGGTGAAGCGCGCGCACGCCCGCGGCATCCCGGTGCTGATCGACGGCAGCCAAGCCGCCGTGCATCTCGACGTCGACGTGCAGGATATCGGCTGCGAGTTCTACGTCTTCACCGGGCACAAGCTCTACGGGCCGACCGGCATCGGCGTGCTCTACGGCAAGTATGACCTGCTCGCCGCGATGCCGCCGTTCAACGGCGGCGGCGAGATGATCCGCGAGGTGTTCGAGGACCGCGTCATCTACGGCGAGCCGCCGCACAAGTTCGAGGCCGGCACGCCCTCGATCGTGCAGGCGATCGGGCTCGGCGCCGCCGTCGACTATGTCGGCTCGATCGGCAAGGCGCGCATCCGCGCGCACGAGACCGAGCTGGTCAAATACGCCCATGACCGGCTGCGCGAGATCAACTCGCTGCGCATCATCGGCACCGCCAAGGACAAAGGCGCGATCGTCTCGTTCGAGATGAAGGGCGCGCACCCGCACGACGTTGCCACCATCATCGACCGCTCCGGCGTTGCGGTCCGCGCCGGCACCCATTGCGTGATGCCGCTGCTGGCGCGCTTCGGCGTCACCGCCACCTGCCGCGCGTCGTTCGCGCTCTACAACACCCAGGCGGAGGTCGACCGCCTGGCCGAAGCCTTGATCAAGGCGCAAGAGTTCTTCACATGAACAGGTTCTTCGCATGAGTGATCAGGACGAAACCAAGACGCCGGCCGCCAATGCCGACTCCGTGGCGCCGGAAGCGTCCAAGCCCGCCGGCAGCGCGCTGCCGGAGGCGGAAATCGCGCGGCTGACCGACGAGATCGTCGCCGGCCTGAAGACGGTCTACGACCCGGAAATCCCGGCCGACATCTACGAGCTCGGCTTGATCTACAAGATCGACATCTCGGACGAGCGCGCGGTGACGATCGACATGACGCTCACCACGCCGAACTGTCCGGCGGCGCAGGAGCTGCCGGTGATGGTCGAGAATGCGGTGTTGAGCGTGCCCGGCGTCGGTGAAGCCAAGGTCAATATCGTGTGGGATCCGCCGTGGGATCCGAGCCGCATGTCGGACGAGGCTCGAACGGTTCTCAACATGTGGTGAGTTGCATGCGAGCCCTGCGATGCCCACATTGGCATATGAGTCGTCGATGCGGCATGCTGGGCCAAGTGGTTGAGATTGCTTGGAATTGGAATAGCTAAGAACGAGCCGGACGAAACGGAGCCAACGCAACATGGTCACGCCACGACCGAGACCGCAGGTGATCAGTCTGACCGACGCCGCCGCCGATCGCATCAAATACGTGATGGCGAACGCGGCGAAGCCGGTGATTGGCGTGCGCGTGGGCGTCAAGAACGGCGGCTGCGCCGGCATGACTTACACGATGGAATATGCCGAGGACGTCGCCAAGACCGACGAGGTGGTCGAGGACAAGGGCGTGCGCGTCCTGATCGATCCCAAGGCGGTCCTGTTCCTGCTCGGGACCCAGATGGACTACAAGACCGACAAGCTGTCCGCGCAGTTCGTCTTCAACAACCCGAACCAGACGTCAGCCTGCGGCTGCGGCGAGTCGGTGCAGCTCAAGCCCGCCGCCGAGGCCGCTCCGCCCCACTAGGCGTCGCGTGGCGCCCGGCGACATCGTCGAGCTGTTTTCCGTATTCGGTCCGGTCACGGTGCGCCGCATGTTCGGCGGCGCCGGCATCTATGCCGACGATACGATGTTCGGCCTGATTGCGGACGGCGTCATCTATCTCAAGACCGGCGACAGCAATGCCGCCATGTTCGAGCGTGAACAACTTTCGCCGTTCACGTTCTCCAAGCGCACGGGCGAGCGTGTCGTGACGTCCTATCGTCGCATGCCGGACCGGCTCTACGACGATCCCGACGAGCTGGCGGTGTGGGCGCGGGAAGCCCTGGCGGTGGCGCTTCAGCCGAAGCAACGCAAGCGGCCGGCGAAGCGCCAAGCGGTCACCCGTCAAGAAGGCGCCGGCCAAGAAGGGGCGGGAGAAGACCGCCAAGAGGCGGCGGGCGCGCTGATCAGGCAACCTTTGGCGCAGCCGGGCTGGCAGCCGCGGGGTCGGCCTCGCAGACCACCTGGTTGCGGCCGTTGCGCTTGGCGGCATAGAGGCAGCCGTCGGCGCGCTCGATCAGGGTCTGCGGGGTATCGTCGGGCCGCAGCATCGCGACGCCGACCGAGATGGTCACCCGGCCGAGGTGCTCGCCGGTCGAGCGCTTCATCAATTCCTTGGCCATGACTGCACGGCGGATGTGATCGGCGACCGTGATCGCGTCCCGCAGCACGGTGCCGGGCAGCACCACCGCGAACTCCTCGCCGCCGTAGCGCGCGGCGATGTCCTGGCCCTTGACGTTCTGTTTGACCGAAATTGCCACCAGGCGGAGCACCTGATCGCCGGTGAGATGGCCGAAGGTATCGTTGAATTTCTTGAAGTGGTCGATGTCGGTCAGCAGCAGCGACAGCGGCTCGTTGCGTGCACGCGCTTGGGCTATGGCGGCCAACAGCGCCTCGTCAAACGATTTTCGGTTGGCGAGCGTGGTCAGCGGATCGGTCAGGCTTTCGGTACGGACCGTCTCGAGATTCTCCTGCAGTTGGTCGATTTCCTGCTTGGAGGCCGAGAGCCGAGCTTCCAGCGCATGGTTGTTCTGCTGCATCTCCGCGGTCGCGGTCACCAGGCTCTCGACGATCGAGCGCACGGCCGTGTCATCCGTATCGACGCCGAGCTTCTGCGAGACGTTGGTGAGATTTTCGGTATAGCTCGACGCGCTGCCGGCGGCGGCGCCGATCATCGCCATCACCTGCTCGATCTCGTCCATCACCTTCGAGCCGACGCGATCGATGCGCTCGGTAAAGCGGCTTGGCGAAAGATAGGTTTCGTAGATCTGCTCGATGTCGGCGTCGCGCAGCGTGCCGTTGCGCGACAGCATCTCGTTGATCATCTGATTCAACGACGGATTGTAGCCGGTCGCGTAGGTGTACCAGATCTCAAAATGACGCGGAGAAGCCGGCTGCCGCAATGCTCTGATCTGACCGAGAGCAATTTCCGCGAACGCCATCGTGCGTTCGTGATCGTCGGCCGTGATGGTCATACCTTGCTCCGCCCGCGGGCGTGGGGACGCCGCGGCTACCCCAATTCGCTTAAATGAGTCGGGCGGTGTAGTGCCCCGACCCGCCAACGTTATTTCACAGCGGTGAATGGGGCGTAAACGGCAACACTTATTGTGCAATAGCAGCGGTTATTGCGGTCGCCGTCAGGCCTTCACCCGGGTGGGACGCAGCAAGAACGCGGGCAGGTGAGACTCAGTGTGGCTCTCGGGCTGCGCCGTGGGCTTCGCCGGGCGGCGGCCGCGGGCTTCGTCCAGCATGGTCACCGGGGCGGGCGGGGCATCGCGACGCTTAGCCGGCTGCGGCGCCTCGCGGCGCTTTTCCGGCTTCGGGCCGCGCTGGCCGCGGCCCTCGCCGTGGCTCTTGCCCTTGCCTTGGTCGCCGCGATGACCCCTGCCGTGGCGGGAACGCTCATGCCGCTCCGGCGCCTCGGCCTCGTCGGCGCGGGGGGGCTCGCCCATCCAGGAGATGGTCTGCCCGATCAGCTTCTCGATCGCCGTCAGCGACTTGGAGTCGATGGGACTGACGATGGTGATGGCGGTGCCGCTCTTGCCGGCGCGGCCGGTACGACCGATCCGGTGTACGTAGTCGTCGGCGTGGTGCGGGACGTCGAAATTGAAGACGTGGCTGACGTCCGGAATATCGAGCCCGCGCGCGGCCACGTCGGAGGCGATCAGCAGCTTGACGTCGCCCTTGCGGAACTGGTCGAGCGCTGCTGTGCGGGCCGACTGGTCGAGGTCGCCGTGCAGCGCGGCGGCTGAGAACTCGTGCCGCACCAGCGAGCGGTGGAGCAGCGCGACCTCGGTCTTGCGATTGCAGAAGATGATGGCGTTCTTGAAGTTCTCTGTGGCGCGGATCACGCGGCGCAGCACGTCGCGTTTCTCGTGCGGCTTGCTGCCGCTCTTCACCAGGAGCTGGGTGGTGTTCGCCACCGTCGTTGCCGGGCGGGAGACCTCGACCTTAACCGGATTGTGCAGGAACTGCCCGGTGATGCGCTGGATTTCCGGCGGCATCGTCGCCGTGAAGAACAGGGTCTGGCGGGTGAACGGGACGAGCTTGCAGATGCGCTCGATGTCGGGGATGAAGCCCATGTCGAGCATGCGGTCGGCTTCGTCGATCACCAAGAGCTCGACGCCGGTGAGCAGTAGGCGCCCGCGCTCGAAATGATCGAGCAGGCGCCCTGGCGTGGCAATAAGCACATCGACGCCGCGCGTGAGCTTGGCGTCCTGGTCGTCGAACGAGACGCCGCCGATGATCAGCGCGACGTTGAGCTTCTGATTGGCGCCGTACTTGATGAAGCTTTCCTCGACCTGCGCCGCGAGCTCGCGCGTCGGCTCGAGGATGAGGGTGCGCGGCATGCGCGCACGGGCGCGGCCGGTCTCCAGCATCGTGAGCATCGGCAGCGTGAACGCGGCGGTCTTGCCGGTGCCGGTCTGCGCAATGCCGAGCACGTCGCGGCGCGACAGGACGTGAGGGATCGCTTGTTCTTGAATGGGGGTGGGGGCGGGGTAACCGGCTGCTTTAACCGCAGCGAGAACCTTGTCGGACAAACCAAGTTTGGAGAAGGGCATATAACCTCGAGTCAAAACCTTCCGTTTGCTGGCCCGCGCCGGCGAACGAACAACTGGCTAAGTTGACGCGGGGGGGAAGGTCGAATCTTTCGGACCGTTCGGCCGCGAACATAAGCGTCAATGTGCGAAAGTCAATCCTTCTGCACTGCAATAAGTGCCATAGGCGCCGGAAATGCTTAAATTTTTCCCCCTTTGGGCACGAAAGGGGCTGGTGCAGGACAATCCCGATTATGTCTCTTTCGCGAAGCGGCCGCTTCGCCTATTGGCACCCGGACTTCGGCGCGGAGAGTGACGGATGCGAACGCAAGTGGGGATCGTCGGTGCCGGGCCGGCCGGGCTGATGCTGTCGCATCTCCTGCATCTCGAAGGCATCGAGACGATCATCCTGGAGAACCGCAGCCGCGCCTATATCGAGGGCCGCATCCGCGCCGGGCTGATCGAGCACTGGGCGCGCGACCTCTTGATCGATACCGGCGTCGGCGAGCGGCTGCAGCGCGAGAGCCTGTTCCACCACGGCATCCACTTCTGCTTCGACGGCGCGCTGCATCACATCGATTTTCAAAAGCTGGTCGGGAAGGGCGTCACCGTCTACGGCCAGCAGGAGGTGATCAAGGACCTGGTTGCGCGCCGGCTCGCCGATGGCGGACAGATCCTGTTCGAGGCCTCCGATGCTGCCGTTCATGACCTGAAGGGCGCGTCGCCGCGCATCACCTTCAACCACGGCGGCAAGGCGCAGGAGCTTGCCTGCGACTTCATCGGTGGCTGCGACGGCTTCCATGGCGTCTGCCGGCCGAGCATTCCGGAGGGCGTGCTCACCTTCTACGACCGCGAATATCCGTTCGGCTGGGTCGGCATTCTCTCGGAGTCGCCGCCGGCCGACGACGAGCTGATCTATTCCTACCACGAGCGCGGTTTCGCGCTTTACACCATGCGCTCGCCGTCGCTGGCGCGGCTCTATCTGCAATGCGACTACCACGACAATATCGAGAACTGGCCGGACCGGCGCATTTGGGATGAGCTGCATGCGCGCCTTGCCGGCACGCGGACGCTCCAGGAAGGCAAGATCGTCGACAAGCTCCTGACCGCGATGCACTCGTTCGTGGTCGAGCCGATGCAGCACGGCCGGCTGTTCCTTGCCGGCGACTCCGCCCACATCCAGCCGCCGACCGGCGCCAAGGGCATGAACCTTGCGCTTGCCGATGTGGTGGTGCTGGCGCGCGCGATCACCGCGTATTTCAAATCCGGCCGCAGCGACCTGCTTGAGCGTTACTCGCAAACCTGTCTGCGGCGGGTCTGGAAGGCGCAGCGATTCTCGTGGTGGATGACGCAGATGCTCCACCTCAATCCCGACGACAACTCCTTCGACCGCAAGCGCCAATTGGGCGAGCTCGCCTATGTCGTCAGCTCGGAAGCAGCCGCGACCTCGCTTGCGGAAAACTACGTCGGGCTGCCGGTGGAGACTTAGAGCGTCTCGATCGATCATCAACACGGAAAAAAGATATTGAAGCAGTAGCCTCGCGTGCCCGATTGATCGTTGCAAGGGAACACGCCGCTACTGACGGGGTATCCTTGGCCGCGGGCCGCGCGCCACCTGCTCCACGCTGTGTCCTGCGTCGCCAAGGGTCCGATCCGTCGCGAGCACTGTCCTTGGGCAAGATGAAGCTGAATCTGTGTGAACAGCGGAACCTGATCGCCCAAACTAGTCGCAGTCAGCGATAAAGCTGGCGTCGGCGGAAGCATGGCGTAGACGACGAAGCACAGAATGTAGAGTGCCGATTTATGCATGATGTCCTCCCTCGTCACCAAGGTCATCGGGGCATGCAGGTTCAAGAGGGCCCTGAAATCTAACGTCGAAAGTCATGCCCAGCAACGTCCCGGCAGCCACTGGCTGGCAAACCCGGCTGCTGCTATTCTCCTGCCCATAACAAAATTCGGCAGTGCCTCGCTTCCATAACAAGCGAACGAGCCCTTCCGACGGTCTTTATGAACCAGCAAGCCTGGTTCGGAGCGCCGTCGTGGGGGCCCTTGGTCATCTCCGTGGCCGGCGGCCGATATAGGGAGGGATGTCCATGACCAGGAAGCGCGACGCGGCGCGGAAGCAATCCGCGCGTCAAAACGACAAGCTTCAGAACGACAAAGCATTGAGCCGGCGAAAATTCTTCGCGGGTGGCGCTGCCGGCGTAGGCGCGGCGGTTCTGTCAGGCTCTGCGTCGGCGCAGGAAGCGACCAATGGCATTACCTGGAACTACGAGGCGGACGTCGTCATCCTCGGGTCCGGATGCGTCGGCTTGCATGCCGCCGTCCGGGCGCGCGACCTCGGCGCGTCGGTGATCGTCATCGAGCAGAATTTCGACGTCGGCGGCAAGCTGGTGCATAGCGGCGGCTACACGTCGCTCGGCGGTGGCGATGCGATCCAGGAACGCGACCGAACCGGGGCCGATCCCCAGCAGATGGGGCTGGCGGCGCCGCTAGTGAAACCGGAAGACCTGGAAGACGATCCCGACCGTCTGTTCCGCGACATGACCGACTGGTCGGTGGTCGATGCCACCGGTGTCGCCCGCTATCGCTACAACGATCGGGAGCTGCACCGCGCCTGGGCCGACAACGCGCCCAAGACACGGCAGTTCATGATGGACAACTACATCCGTTTCGCACGGATCGACGGCACCCATCAGGGCGGCGGCATGACGCGCGGGCGCGCGGCGCGGGCCGTCATGAAGATCGCCGACAAGACCGACATCAAGGCGGGCACGATATCGCCCGAGGATCGCGGCGATCCTGCCAAGGAGCGGCATTCGCCGTTCAATCCGATGCGCATCATTCCCGGCGCGCCGGCCAACAATCTTGGCGCGCCCGGCTGGGTCTATGGCGGTTTCACCATCGCGCGGTCGCTGGAGTTCAGCGCCCGCGAGAAGGGCGTCCAGTTCATGCTCAACCGCCACATGGACGAGCTCATCCGGGAAATGCCGTTCTCCGGCCGGGTGGTGGGCGTTAAAGCCAGCTACACGCCACGAACGAATCCCGAAACCGGCGCGCGACTTGAAAGCTACTGGCGCAACGGCAATATCGACGAGCGTGCCAGGACGGTCCACATCCGGGCGCGCAAGGCCGTGATCGTCGCCACCGGCGGCATGCAGGGCAGCGTGCCGCTGCGGACCATGATCGATCCGCGCATGGTCGAGCCGTCGATCGAGTACGGGCCGAGCGCGCTGATGGGACCGCTCACCATGGACGGCAGCGGGATCAGCGCCGGCATGAGAATTGGCGCGAACCTCGCCGGCATGACGCAAAACTACCAGCATTCGTCCGGCTCTCCGACCATCAGCAGCGTGCTCGGAACCCGGGATACCGTGGGCAGCATCTTCCCCGGGCATCCGTCGTTCCTGTTCGCGCGCGCCAAGGGATTCAATATCGGCAACGCCGGATGGGATCAGGTGATCGCCGTGAACCAGGTGGGACAACGCTTCTACAACGAGCGTGCGATCCGCGACATTTCCAGCGACGCCAAATATCCGCCGGGCAGCGACGGCACCCGCAAGTCGTTCACGCCATTGGATTGGCGCAACGCCGCACCGGAGCAGGTGAGGGCGCAATACAAGCGGTCGGCGGCGGTCGATGCGGCGCTCGCGATGAACGAGGGTTCGCGGGCGCCCGATTACGCCTCGGGGCCGGTCTGGGCGATCTTCGATGCCGAGGCGGTCAAGCGCGGCAAATGGCAGATCCGCTACCCGTATATCGCGGACCCGCCCGACGGGTACTTCCACCAAGCCGATACGCTGGCGGAGCTTGCGAAGAAAGTGATGGGGCATCCCCATCAGAAAATGCCGCTGAAGTACCTGGAAGAGACGGTGGCGCGGTTCAACGCGTTCGTCGACAAAGGCAAGGACGAGGACTTCGAGAAGCCGGTCATGCACAAGATCGCCACGCCGCCATTCTACGCGGCATCAGCGGGGATCCGCGTGCAGGATTCCTATGGCGGCCTTCGCATCAACGGCAAGGCACAGGTTCTCGATACCCACGGCAGGGTCATCCCCGGCCTCTATTCCGGCGGCGAGGCGAGTGGCGGTGGTGCGCAGCACGGCATCGGCCGCGCGTCGGTCCACGGCTACATCGCCGGGACGCACGCGGCGCAGGAGCCGTCGGTCTGAGAGCTGAGCGGAGCGGAGCTGGCGGCGTAGTGTGCGCCAACGGGACTACAGCGCGTCCTCCAGTTGGTGCTCGCGCGCAATGCGTTCCTGCCCACTGGTTTGGCTCTTGATCCTGTAGGTGGTCTCGTCGCCGCCCTCGATCGGCATTTGCCGAAGTATCTCATAGGGGCCGGTCGCAGACCTGGAGTCCTGGGAAAAGCTGGGGGTGAAATGCACCACCTGGCCGTTAACAAATTTGGGGGCTGTCATAGGCATTCTATGCGCCTCTCGGTCGACAATTGCCAGCAGCTTGTGTCGCGGAATCGCCTCCAGATGGCAAAAAGCCGAGCCTTCTGTCGCACCGGCTATTGTGTTCCGGCCTCCAAGGCGCCAAGTGATAGGTCTCTGACCTTCTAGGGCCTGCAAAAAAAGCGGCGACGTACCGAAGTCTCCGTTGTTCATATCGGCAGCGCTAATGCCATCGGCAGGCACACCTTAACAATCAGGTTGAGTTTCGCGGCACGCCACGGACGTGCGCGCAGCTTGTACGGCGTATGCGGTCCGCGTTTCCAGTCGTCCGTGCAATCAATTCGGAGCACCCCATGGCCGCGTTTAACTACCGTATTCCGGCGGAGCTGTTTCCTTGCAAAAGCGACGCCAGGTTGTTTCCGACGACCGGCGGGAAACTCAGCCGACGACCTGCCGGGTACGGGCGGTTCGCTCACGCGGCATACGCCATCCGCTTCGCGATCGAGGAGCTCCCGTCCGAGCTTCTTCCAGATGCATGCTTGGAGGTGAATGCCGAGCTATTCGACCGCGATGAAATTCGCGGACTGTACGACAGCGAAGACTATCCGCTGGCTCGTCGCAAAGCGCCGATCGGGCGCATGAACCAGTCAGACATTCATTTCAAGACATAGCAGCGCGAAAGCGCCAACACCCAGAGGAGACCTCATGACCAACACCAATCAAAATCCCAGTCCCGCCAAGGCGCCGCCGGCGGTGTCGATCAACGACAATTTGCCGACCAGCAATCCCTCGCTCAAAACCGTGCTTGCGGTGCTCGGCGTTTTCGTCGTGATCGTGCTGGTCCTGACATTTCATTCGTCACTCGGATTTTGATCTAGTGCCCCAGCGCGGCGCGCAGCGGCCGGTTGAACGCCAGGATGACAAGGCCGGCCACTGCGGAGACGCCGGCGATCATCAGGAAGAACGCCGACTTGTCCATGACGGTCCAGAAGCTGCCGAGCCAGCCGCCGATAAGGTTGCCGAAAAAGCTGGTCAAGAACCACACGCCCATCATCATCGAGATCACGCGGCCAGGCGAGACTTTCGACACCAGTGAAAGGCCGATCGGGGAGAGATAAAGCTCGCCGATGGTGATGACGACGAAATAGGCGAGCAGCCACGTCCAGCTCGCCTGCGGCCCGCCGCCGGACTGCCAGACTGCACCGAGCATGATCAGATTGGCGAGCGCTACGCCGAAGCACCCAAGCCCCATCTTGGTGACGGTCGACGGCTCGGTGCCGCGCGCCGCCTGCCGCGCCCACAGCATCAGCACGAACGGCGTGAAGAGGAAGATCAAGAACGGGTTGAATGCCTGGAACCAGGTCACCGGAATCTCGCCGTGCCAGATCAACAAGTTGATGTGCCGGTCGGTGTAGTCGTCGGCCCAAAGCGGGATCGTGTTGCCCTGCTGCTCGTAAGTCGCCCAGAACAGGCTCACCGGTAGCAGCAAGACGATCAGCGCCAGAATGGCGCGCCACTCCGAACGATCGAACGGCTGCCGCTCCTTGCCCGACATCACCACCCGCTGGCGTTCGTCGGGCGGCAGCGCCGGCGCGGCGTAGAGATAGACGATGAGCCCGATCACCATGCCGACGCCGGCGGCGGAGAAGCCGTAGTGCCAGTCGACCAATTCGCCGAGCGTGCCGGCCACCAGCGGGGCGAAGAGCGCGCCGAGATTGATGCCCACATAGAAAATCGAGTACGCGCGGTCGCGGCGCGGATCGCCGCGTGCGTAGAGCGCGCCGATTTGCACGGAGATGTTGGGCTTGAACGCGCCGTTGCCGAAGATCAGCACCAGCAGTGCCAACAGGAATAGCGGCTCGAACGCCATCATGAAATGGCCGATCGCCATCAGCGAGGCGCCGAGCACCACCGTGCGGCGCTGGCCGAGCACACGATCGGCCAGCATGCCTCCAAGGAGTGGAGTAGCGTAGACGAGCGCGGTGTAGAGGCCGTAGATGTGGGAGGCGAACGGCTGCGTCCCGAGCGGCCCGAAAATCGATTCATAGAAGCTGCGCAGCGTCGCGAGCCCGATCACGTTGCCGGCGTTGTCGGGCAGCAGCACGAACTTCACCATGTAGAGCATGAGCAGCGAGCGCATCCCGTAATAGGAGAAGCGCTCCCACATCTCGGTGGTGAACAGGTAAGTGAGGCCGCGCGGGTGGCCGAAGAGCTGGCCCTCTTCGGCCCGTCCTTGCGTGTGCGAGATTGCCATTAAGCTGTCCTGCGGAAGGTCTCGGCCAATATGACGTCAGCGGCCGATCGCCGCTTTCGCCTTGTCGATTACCGACTTCGGATAGCTGGCAAATTCGGCAAGCAGACGACCGACATCCTCGGCGGTGGCGATATCGATGTCGAGATTGAATTTCTTGGCGTCGGCGAGGAATTCGGGGTCTTGCATGGTGGCGAGGAACGCGGTGCGCAGCGCCGCGAGGCGTTCTTTCGATACGTTCGGCGAGGCGGCGAACGGACGGCCGAGGATCGTCTGCTTGAAATGGAATTCCAGCACCTTGCGGTCGTCGTCCGCCTTCACGAAATCGAACACGTCGTCGACCGCGCCGAACTCGTTCGAGACCTTCGGTCCCATTTGCAGGAACAGCTTGAGCTGGCCGGCCTTCACGTTCGGCAGCCACTGCGCCTTGATCGAGGAGGCGAACAGGCCGCAGGCGCCGTGCACCTCGCCGCGCTGCATCGCGAGGTTGACCTGCTTCTGGCCTTCGTAGCCGGAGATGACGCGGATGTTGGCGCCGAGCACGTTCTTGAGCACCAACGGATGTTGATGGCTGATGGCGGCGGGGCCGGCCGAGCCGAAGATCAATTCCTTGCCGCCCGGCTTGAGTATCTCGGGAAAAGTCGCCGGCAGTCCCGGCGCCAGCCACACGCCGCAGAACGAGATGTCCTGGTTCATGCTGCCGATCCAGCCGAACTTGGTGGCGTCGAACTTGGCCTGGTCGTTCCCCATCATCGGCTCGACCACGGTCGACGCGGCAACAAGCGCGATGTCGACCGGATCGCGGGCGGTGAGGTTGTAGACGTGGTTGGCGGCGCGCAGCGAGCCGGCGCCCGGCATGTTCTTCGCCACGACGTTCGGGTTGCCCGGTATGAAGCGGCCGTAGTGCCGCGCCAGCGCCCGCCCGTAGGTATCGTAGCCGCCGCCCGGCCCATAGCCGATCTGGATCGAGACGGTCTCGCCGCGGAAATCCTGCGCCAGCGCGGGTGCGACATAGAGTGGCAGCGCACCGAACAACGCGCAAAGAAAGGTACGCAAGGTGCGACCGATAGGGGTCATGGCAGCGTCCATTAAGCGAGGTTCGATTCGATGCTATCCGTATTTTGGAGGCGCTGGTAGACTTCGCTGAATTGCTATCGCGCGACCAGAGAACGCAGGTTGGAGGAACGACGTCCATGCAATCGATTGGCATTTCCCGCATTTTGGCTGGCGCCGCCGTCGCGCTCGCCGCTATCGCTGGCGTTGGCAGCGGCGCAGGCGCAGGATGACGCGGCGAACTATCCCAACAAGCCGATCCGCGTGATCGTCCCGTTCGCGGCAGGCGGCGGCAACGACATCTTCGCGCGCCTGGTCGGCGCCAAGCTCGGCGAGTTCCTGGGTCAGCAGCTGGTGATCGAGAACCGGCCAGCGGCCGGCGGCCGGCCGGCGGCGGAGTTCGTCTCCAACCAGCCCGCCGACGGCTATACGCTGTTCGTCGGCGCCAGCGGCGTGATGTCGATCGCCTCCGCGGTCTATCCGAAGCTCGCCTATCATCCGACCAAGAGCTTCATCCCGCTGTCGATGATCGCGAACTTCCCGCTGATCCTGGTCAGCCCGGTCGAGAATCCGTCGAAGACGGTGCTCGAGCTCGTCGCCTATGCCAAGGCCAATCCCGACAAGGCGAACTACGGCACCACGTCGCCGGCGTTCACGATCTCGACCGAGCTCCTGAAGCTCAAGACCGGCATGCCCGGCGTCGCGATCCCGCTCAAGTCGAGCAACGAGATGATCCTGTGCGTGATGCAGCAGCAGTGCCTGCTCTCGATCTCCGACGGACCGCCCGCGATCCCGCAGATCAATGCCGGCAAGGTGCGCGCGCTGGCGGTGACCGGTGGCGAGCGCTCGCCGCAGCTTCCGAACGTGCCGAGCATGGCGGAGTCGGGCCTGCCGGAGGTCAACACCAAGCTGTGGTCGGGCTTCTTCGCGCCGGCCAAGACCCCGCCGGCGATCGCGGCCAAGCTCGAGGCGGCGCTGCGCAAGGCGATCACCGATCCGGGCGTGTCGTCGAAACTCCGCGAAATGGCGGTGAGCCCCGGCGGCACCGCCTCGGCCGACTTCCGCAAGATGATCGACGCCGACATCCAGAACTACGTCGCGGTGGTGAAGGCGGCGAATTTGAAGTTCGAGTAGCGGCCCCGTAGCCCGGATGAGCGCAGCGACATCCGGGGCCAACCTTCGACGGGGTCCTATCATCCATGGCATCCCGCATGTCGCTTCGCTCATGCGGGCTACAACTGAAGCGTTCGTCAGTCCAGCGGCTCGAGCTTGATCAGCGCCGCGCCGTGGTTGTTGCCCACCCAGAAGGTCGGCGGGGTGGTGCTGTTGTCGACGAACACGCGGCGGATGTTGGTCGCGTGCGGCAGCGGATACTCGGTGACCTCGCCGCTCTCGGTCGAGATGCGCACGATGCGGTCGGCGTTCATGCCGCCGGTCCAGATGTTGCCGAGCCGGTCCGGGGTGACGTCATAGGGCGCAAAGAACTGCCCCGGTATCTGCCATTCCTTGAATTGCTTGCTCTTGGTGTCGAACACCCCGACGCGTTCACCGTTAAACTCCGCGAACCAGACCCGGCCCTGGTCATCGATGCGGCCGCGACGCGGCCGCGACGCGCGTGTCGGCGTCTGGTAGAGCGTGACCTCGCTGCTGCTGGCATCGATCGTGCCGACAGCCTCGCCGCCGAAGTCGAGGAACCAGACGTTGTTCTGCTTGTCGGAGAACACGCCGTAGGGTGAGCTGCGCGGCATGACCTTGAATGGCTCGAACAGCTGGGTCTGGCCGTTGGCCAGATCCATGCGATAGATCCCGCGCCGCGCCGGGTCTTGCAGCCAGATGCGGTTGTCGACCGTCCAGTTCTGCACGCCCACCATTGCCTGCTGGGAATCAGCCTTCAACAGGTGCGGCGGCAGCTGGAACATCTGGAATTTTTCGGTCTTGCGATCGAACTTGGCGGTGCCGGCCTGGAACATCAGCCCGAGCCAGAGATTGCCCTGCGGATCGGGTTGCAGGTCGAGCGCGCCGGTCGGCCAGCCCTCCCGCTGCAGCGGCACCGGGTAGGCCTTGTGCGCCAGCGTCTTGGTATCGAAGCGGCCAAGCATCTGCCCGCTGAAGTCGCTGTGCCAGACGATGCCGTCACTGTCGACGATCACGTCGTGCGGCTGGATGGTCGGATCGGGCAGGTCGTATTCGGTGATGACTACGCGGGTGCCGGAGCCGCTGACGCGCGGAGTAGGCTTGGGCTGCCACGCAAAATCCCCCGCGCTTCGGTTGATGCTGGCGAGATAAGCCGTAACCTCGTCCATATTGGGCACGAAGCGATCCATGTCGCGCGCTTCTTTGCGCACCTGCGGCTTCAGATGGAAGCTGTTGTTGGAATAGGTCGCCATCCGGTTGATGACATCCTTCCAGGCGGCGGCGTCATGCTTGTTGTCGATGACGCGCTCGAGCGTGTGGCAATTGACGCAGCGTGACAGGATGTTCTTCTGCCGCTCGGTACCCGGGACGCTGAGGATCCATTCCAGGTTGGTGAGCTGCGCCGCAATATTCGTGGTCTTGGTGAGCTTGAGGTCGACGTTGAGCGGGGCGCCTGCAAGCGTCACCGTCGACGGACCCGTAAGGTCGTACCCGGTCGCCCGGATGCTGAGGGTGTAAGCACCCGGCCCAAGCTTTGCGGCAGGGAAACTGAACTCGCCCTTGGCGTTGCTTACGACGCTGACGGTGACAATGCCCTTTTTGGCACGCACCACGACGCCTTCCATCAGGCCTTCCTCGGTCGAGGAAACCTTGCCGGTGAGCGCCGCAGGCGCGGCGGTCTGGGAATATGAAGAAGGAGCGTAACTCGTGAGCAGCGCAAACGCGGCCGCGAACAGGCAAGCTGTCCTTGCAAGCATCGATACCTCCCTGTGATCCTCCGGCCGCCGTCGTTGCGGGGCCGGGGGGCGAACGGATTTTTCCGTTCGCGATTCCGCAAAGCCTACTGCGTCGACCGCGCCGGGGAAAGCGGGCTTGGGCGTATATCCACGTTGCGATCAATGCATTGCAAAGTCCTGCGGAGCGGGATGGTTGCGACTGGCTACTACTATTTCCGTCAAATGCGGTGAGCGGCCGCCTCTTTTTGGAAAGAGCCGCCACGTAGCGTGTTGCCAGGCATCGATGCTTCAGTGCGCATGCATTCGCTGCCAACCCCAATTTGTTCTGCCTCACCACTCTTCCATGGGTTCAATCAGACCTCGATTCCAAAGGAGGAATGCCATGACCCTGCTCATCAAGACGCTTGCCGCAGTCGCCGCTGGAACCATGCTCGCTACGAGCGCCTTCGCCCAGAGCGCGAGGGAGGTCCGCGGCGCTTCACCGTTCGAGACAATCGAGAACGAGCCCGCACCCAAACTGATTGTGGATCCGCCGCTTCCCGGTCCGCTGGCCCAGGGCATCTTCCAGGCCCAGTACCGGGTGGAGAACGTGCGCATCTTGCCGGTGTTCGGGCCGGGCGCCCTCAAAGCATCCCCACGCGTCGGGCATCTGCACATCAACGTCAACGACCTGCCCTGGTTGTGGGCGGATGCGAGTGACAACAATACAGTCGACATAGCCGGGTTTCCGCCCGGCGAGCACAAGGTGAAGATCGAGTTGGTCGACGCCAACCACAACGTCTTCCCCGGACAAGCGGTGACGCTGACGTTCACCGTGCCTGCCACAGTAGGGAAGGGGCACAACTAGCCCAGCCTCGCTCGCGACGAGACGTGTGCAAACTTCACTGATTTCATTGAACTGCGGCGCGTAGACGGGCGCCGCGCGTCAGCGCTTGCGGCTGATGTTGTGGTCGGTGTTGAAGCAGATCGGCTCGCGATAGCCTCGCGACGCCGTGACGATATTCGGGCTTTCGTCCTTCACCGCCTGGAACAGCGGCTCGGTGGCGCGCCAGAGATTGTTGTAGGCGGCGTCGTGATGCGCGGGAATGTAGACGTCGGGCTTGTAGGTGCGCACATGCTCCAGCGCCCGCGGGACGGTTTCAGTGTTGAGGTAGGACGCCGACACCGCCACCAGCGCGACGTCGACGCGGCCGGTGCGCTCCATCGCCGCTTTCTCGAAGTCGGTGACGGCGCCGCCGCTGTCGCGATACATGATCCGGAAGCCGTTATCGAGCGTGATGAGATAGGCGAGCGTCCCCTCGGTCGCGACCCGCGGGTCCTGCACGCCGCGCGAACGGATGGCGGCGAACTCCGCGAGCTGCTCGTCGGTCGGCTTCGGCGTGGTTGCGCGCAGCGCGCCGCCGAAGGCGTCCACCAACGTCTTGGGCGGATCGCCATGGCGGCCGAGGATCGGCTCGACCTTGAACGGTCCGAAATCGAGGATGATGCTCTCGCGACCGCTCAGCGTCCTGATCTTTTGCGGATCGACGGACTGGGTGAGGAGCTTCGCGGTCGTCAGCGGTGCGCCGACGATGGTGGCGCCGGTGCGGATGCCGACCGACGCCGCATCCGACATGTGGTCGTGATGGCCATGCCCGATCAGGATCACGTTTGCGCGCTTGATGTCGGCTGCCTTGAAGCCGAGCGGCGGGAACAGGCTGCCGCGATCGAAATAGGCGTCGAGCAGCATGATCTGGCCTTTGTAGGACAGCTCGAAATTGGCGAAGCCGGTCCAGCGGATCGCCAGCGTCGATGGACTGGCCGGCAGCGCGCCGCCGGTCGAGGCGAGCGTCGGCGTGTGGCACGCGGGGTCGCGCGGCTGGCTCGCGAAGGCGGCGTCGGCTTCGAGCGCCGGGATGCGCTCGGAACGCGGATCGTTGAACGGACCCGCCTGCGCGGCGGTGGCAAGGGTAGCGAGCGCGATGAGCGCGCATTTTGCAATTTTCATTTTTCTTGTCCTCTTGTGGCTAGTTTGCCCCGCCGATCGCCGCGCGCAGCGTTTCCACCACCGCCGGCGATACGGCGGCAAGATCGCGGATGACGGACTGCCCGCGCGGCACGCTGACATAGCTGTAGGGAATGCCATTGCGCTTGACGGTGTCCTTGATGAAATCGGGGTCGTTGGTGGCGCGCTCGAACCCGACCCGCAGCGCATCGAGCGCCGCCGGCGGAATCTTGGGCGGCGCCAGCGCGATGAAGGCGAGCTCGCCGACCTGGTTGGTCAGCCAGTTGAACGCGTCCCAGTCCTTGCCGGTCGGCAGCTTGCCGTGGATCTCCTTGTAGAGATCGGGATAGGCCGGCATCTCGCTGACAAGCTTGCTGCGTTGGTAGTTGCCGCTGGCATCGACCGGCACGAGGTAGCTGATGCCGAGCCCTTCGCCCGACTTGATGAAGGCGGCGCTGCGGGTGCGGAAGGTGCCGATGCTGGTGTTGTGGAAATGCACTTCGCCGCGCTGCATCGCGAGGAAGATGTCGCTGCCGCCGCGATAGCCGACCACCGGCTTGTATTTGACGCCCAGGACCTTGAGCGAAAGCTGCCCGAGCGTGCCGCTGAAGTCGGAATGGCTGAGCGCCCCGACCACGACGGTCTCGGCCTTCATGATGTCGGCCGGCTTCTTGGCGCCGCCGGGCACGACGTCTGCGCGCATGTAGTTGACGCGGATATCGCCGATCGCGCCGACATATTCGAACTGGTCGTAGCGCGCCCGCATGGTCGGGTCGCCGAGCGCCTGCGCCAGCGGATGGAACGTGTTGAACACGATGGTCAACCCGTCGGGCGTGGCGCGCTCATAGGTGTAGTTGGAGGCAACCGAGCCGCCGGCGCCGGTCATGTTCTGCACCACGACGGTCGGATTGCCGGGGATGTGCTTGCGCAGCTGCGCCGAGAAGCCGCGGATAAACACGTCGGCGGTGCCGCCAGCCTCGAGCCCGACAATGACGCGCAGCGTCTTGCCGGCAAAATACTCCGCCGTTTGCGCGGCGGCGGGCGAGGGAAGAGCAAGGAGCGCAACGGTCAGCGTCAGGCCGGCGACCGGCCCGTTGAAATCGATCCGCATGGTTTCCTCCCGGAACCTTTTGTCCGTCAGCATGTGGCATTTCATGCCATGCGGCAAGCACGCGGCACGTCGCGGCCGGCGGCCATGCGAGGCAGGACAACCCGAGCGGCCTGTGACAGAATTGCTGCAATTCCCGAAGGCGGCGGCTCGTGCCTTCGCGGGCATCAAGGAGAAATGGTCATGGACCTGATCGCGGATCGCGGCCGGCGCGTCACCGTCGACGAGCTCAACACCACGCGGCTCCTGGCCCATGCGCGGCAACAGGCGGTGCAGCGCAAGCTCGACGACGTGCTGATCGTCGACGTCGACGCGCACCACTACGAGAACGAATACATGGGCGACATCCTGCCGTACATGGAGAACGAGGTGCTGCGGCAGGTCACCATGGGCGGGCTGGCGGCGGCGCCGCGCCGCGGCGGCATCTTTCCGAGCAATGCCGGGTCGACCCAGGACATGGGCGGGCGCGTGACCCGCTATCCGCTGCGCGGCACGGAAAAGACGGAGAAGGGACGCCACCGCGACATCCAGCTCGGCGAGCGCTGGATGGACGCCATGAGCGTCGACTACTCCTGCATGTTCCCGACCGGCATGCTCACGCTCGGCCTACACCCGCAGAAGGAAATGGAAGCCGACCTGTGCTGGGCCTACAACCGGTGGCTAACCGACAAAGTGCTGCCGGAATCAGGCGGCCGCCTCTACTCGATGCTGAGCCTGCCGTTCTCCGATCCCGAGGCATGCCTGCGTCAGGTCGAGACCTTCGGCGACAAGAAGGGCGTCGGCGGCTTCATGGTCACCACCGTGCGCCACAAGCAGGTCAACGACAACGCCTACATGAAGCTCTATCGCGCCATCGAGGAGCGCGGCCTCGTGCTCTCGTTCCACTCCGGCCCGAACTGGGGCGAGCCGATGTTTGGCGCCTGCAATCGGTTCCTCTCGGTGCACGCGCTCGGCTTCACGTTCTACAACATCCTTCATTGCACCAACTGGGTGATCAACGGCATGGGCGAGCGTTTCCCCAAGCTGCCGGTGATCTGGATCGAGTCTGGGCTCGCCTGGGTGCCGTTCCTGATGCAGCGGCTTGATCATGAATACATGATGCGGCCGTCGGAAGCGCCGCTGCTGAAGAAGAAGCCGTCGGAGTATATGCGGGAGATGTACTATTCATCGCAGCCGATGGAGATCCAGGACCGCGGCGCGATGGAGACGACCTTCCGCATGATCAATGCGGAGACGCAGCTCCTCTACTCGTCCGACTATCCGCACTGGGATTTCGACCTGCCGTCGACGATCTGGGACCTGCCGTTCCTCTCCGAGAAGGGCAAGCACAACATCCTCGGCGGCACCGCGGCGCGGCTGTTCAAGCTGCCCGCGCGAAACGGCGTGCAAAAGGCGAACCTGCAGAAATTCGGAAACCTCACCGCCGCGGCCTGAGGGAGCGTCCCATGGTCTGCGCTGCCAAGATATGCCTCGCCGCGGTGCTGCTGACCGCCGCGGCGATTGCGCCCGCGCACGCGCAGCGCAACGAGCAGGTGCTCTCGCTCGCCCAGAAAGAGCAGCAGCCGCTGCTGAAGACTCTGGAGGAGCTGGTCTCGATCGAATCCGGCAGCCGCGACTTCGAGGGGCTCGAGCGGATCGCCAAGCTCATCGCCGGCCGCCTGCAGGCGCTCGGCGGCCAGGTCGAGCTGGTCGAGGCGTCCGACGTCTACAAGATGGAGGACACGCCGGCACAGATCGGCAAGATGGTGCGCGCCACCTTCACCGGCACCGGCAGCAAGAAGATCCTGCTCCTGGCACATATGGATACGGTTTATCCGCGCGGGATGCTGGCCAAGCAGCCGTTCCGCGATCAAAGGCGACCGCGCCTACGGCGTCGGCATCGCCGACGACAAGCAGGGCATCGCGGTCATCATTCACACCATCGCGATGCTCAAGGCGATGAATGTCCGCGACTACGGTACGCTGACTGTCTTGATCAATGCCGACGAGGAGATCTCATCGCCCGGCTCGCGCAGCCTGATCACCAGGCTCGGCGCCGAGCACGACGCCGTGCTCTCGTTCGAGGGTTCGCGCGCGGAATCCGACAAGCTGGCGCTGGCCACCGCCGGCATCGCCTCGGTCACGCTGAACGTGCAGGGCAGGGCGTCGCATGCCGGCAGCAACCCGGAGCGCGGCATCAATGCGCTCTACGAGCTGTCGCACCAGATCCTGCAGATGCGCGATCTCTCCGATCCCGCGACCGGCGTCAAGATGAACTGGACGGTGGCGAATGCCGGCCGCGTGCGCAACATGATCCCGCCCAACGCGCAAGGCATCGCCGACGTGCGCGTGCTGCGGGTCGCCGACTATGACGGGATCGAGCGCAAGGTGCGCGAGCGGGTCAAGAACCAGCTCCTGCCGGAAGCGAAGGTCGAGCTGATCTTCGAGCGCCGGCGGCCGCCGCTCGAAGCCACCGACGCCTCGCGCGCGCTCGCCAAGCACGCGGAGACAAGTCTACAGCGAGCTCGGCAAGACGCTGGTGATCGACCACGTCGCGGAAGGCGGCGGCACCGACGCCGCGTTCGCGTCGCTCAAGACCAAGGCGCCGGTGATCGAGCGCTTCGGCCTGCAGGGTTTCGGCTCGCACACCATCGAGGCCGAATACGTCCTGATCTCCTCGATCGAGCCGCGGCTCTACCTGGCGGCGCGGCTGATCATGGACGTCGCGCAAGGCAAGGCGCCGGGCGTGCGCTAGCGGCGCGGCGTCCAGGTCAATCCCTGCCCACTCCCGACGTGTAGACGTGGGACGCGCAAACGTGGGCCATCGCATGGCGCGTGCCTGGCGCGTTGACACTCCTGATCGACGACTGCATCGTGCGTGCGTGAGTTGGAACCGAACTGGGATTGACGATGAACCGCAGCGCAGACCGCATCTTGACCACGCACACCGGAAGCCTTCCCCGGCCTCGTTCGCTGCTGGCGCCGCTGCACGCGAAAGATTCCGGCGATGCGTTCGACCGCGACGCCCTGACCAAGGAGGTTCGGGCATCGATTGCCGATTGCGTCCGCAGGCAGGTCGAGGTTGGAATCGATATCATCGATGACGGCGAGCACAGCAAGTCGAGCTTTGCCAATTACGCCGCGGCGCGGATCGGCGGGCTCGAGAGGATTCGTGTGCCGCCGCCGCATAGCGCAAGGCCGACGCGAGACGCCCTGCAGTTTCCGAAGGTCTACGAGGAACTCAAGGTGATGTTTGCGGCCAAGATGAAGCATGCGGGCCGGATGCCGGATTCGACCTCGATGGTCTGCACGGGGCCGATCACCTATATCGGCCATGATGAGTTGCGCGAGGATATTGCGACATTGAAGGCCGCGATGGCCGGCCTCGATGTCAAGGAAGCCTTTATCAGCGCGATATCTCCCACCAATCTCGAGATGTATTTCAAGAACGAATACTATGCGACGGACGAGGAATATATCGCGGCGCTGGCGGAAGCCATGAACCAGGAATACCGCGCGATCGTGGACGCCGGCTTCCTGCTGCAGATCGACGATCCGCGTCTGATCACGCACTGGATCCGCGAGCCCGACCTCAGCATCGAGGACAATCGAAAGTTCATCGCCGCGCGGGTGGAGGCGGTGAACCATTCATTGCAGGGAATCCCTGAGGATCGCGTTCGCTTCCACACCTGTTACAGCATCAACGTCGCTCCGCGGGTGCACGATCTCGAGCTCAAGCACTACGTGGACTTGATGCTCAAGGTCCGCGCGCAGGCCTATTCGATCGAGGCCGCCAATCCGCGTCACGAGCATGAATGGCGCGTGTGGCAGGAGGTGAAGCTGCCGCCCGGCAAGATCCTGATTCCGGGCGTGGTGTCGCATTGCGTCTATCAGGTGGAGCATCCGGAGCTGGTCGCGGACCGCATCGAGCGCTTTGCCAGCGTCGTGGGCCGAGAGAACGTCATCGCCGGCACCGATTGCGGCTTTGCCACCGCCCGTGCCGGCGACGAGATGCATGCGGACGTGGCTTGGGCCAAGCTTCAGGCGCTGACCGAGGGCGCGGAGATCGCGACGCGGCGGTTGTGGAACTGAAGAGCGGGCGTCGTCAGGGTTTGACCTTGGCGATGCCGAGCTGCTCGCCTGCGCGAATCCAGCGCGCAATATCCGCCTTGAGGAACGCCGTGAACGCTTCGGGGCCTTCGTCGGCCGGCTCCATCCCGCGCGCGACCAGGGAATGCTGGGGTTGCTTGCCGTAATAGTGATCCTTGAAGGCCGTGTAGAGCTTGTCGACAATGGGCCTCGGAAGATCCTTCGGGCCGATCAGCCCGAACCAGCCATCGCCGTAGGCCGGATAGCCAAGCTCTTCCAGCGTCGGAATGTCGGGGAAGGCCAGCGCGCGTTTGACTCCGGCCGTCGCCAGCGCCCGGAGCTTCCCGGCATCGACCAGCGGCTTGGCCTGCTCACCCGTCATCACGGTGTAGGTGAGCCTGCCGGCCAGCATTTCCGTCGCCACCTGGGCGGATGCGGTGAACGGGACGGCGACCGGCTCAAAGCCCGCGAGCTTCGCGAACAGCGCGCAGGCGATCTGGATCGGACCGCCTTGGTATCCGTACGTGATCGTCTTGGGATTTTTCTTGGCGTAGTCGACAAGGTCTTTGACCGACTTCACCGGCAGGTCGGGGTTGACCACCAGGATCACCGACGCAACCGTCAGACGCGCGATCGGCGTGATGTCGTTGATCGGATCGTACGGCAATTGATAGAGCGCGGGCAGCACCGCCTGGCTTGAGGCCAGCATGAACAGATTGTAGCCGTCGGTGCGTTCCTTCGTGAAGGCACTGAGCGCCACCAGCCCCTGTGCGCCGGGCCGGTTCTCGACCACGAAGGTCTGGCCGAGTGCGTCCGTGAGGACCTTGGCCGCGACGCGCGCCGTGGTATCGGCGGCGCCGCCGGCGCCGGTACCAACCGTCATTCTCACGGTTCGCGATGGATAGTTGGCTTCCTGGCCACGCGCCTCCGTCCGGCTCAGCGCCAATCCTCCGGCCAAGCCAGTGAGCACCGCACGTCGATTGATGGTCACGCGCAATTTCCCTCCCTGCGATGGGATGTATCCCATTGCTTACATTGTAGCTCATTTGCAGAAACTCATTTGCATGATGCTGCGGTTTTCTTCTGCGCGATTTTGCCGCCACGCAGGCGTTGCCGCTATCGCACGCAGGTTTTTTCACGCCTTGACAGGCAACTAAAAGGTTGCATATTAGCGCCATGGACTTCGATCCGGCCTTTCGGGCCCTGGCGGACAAGAGCCGCCGCGAATTGCTCGATCGGCTCTACGAGAAGAACGGCCAGACGCTCGGCGAGCTGTGCGCCGGGCTCAAGATGTCGCGCCAGGCGGTGACCAAGCATCTGGCGATCCTGGAGGAGGCAAACCTGGTTGCGACGCAGCGGCGCGGACGCGAGAAGCTGCACTACCTCAATCCGGCTCCGATCCACGCCATCGCCGAACGCTGGATCCGCAAATACGAGCGCGGGCGGATCCGCGTGCTCTCCGAGCTCAAGAAAATACTGGAGGCAGATAATGAGTGAGTTGACGTTCGTGTACGTGACCTACATCCGCACCACGCCCGAAAAACTCTGGCGCGCGCTGACCGCCCCCGAATTCACCCGCCAGTATTGGGCCGGCACCTGGCAGGACTGCAAGTGGGAGAAGGGCGCCTCCTGGAAGCTGATGATCCCCGACGGCCGCATCGGCGACGCCGGCGAAGTCTTGGAGATCGATCCGCCGCGGCGGCTGGTGCTGTCCTGGCGCAACGAGTTCAAGCCGCGAGCTGAAAGCGGAAGGCTTCTCGCGCGCGACCTTCGAGCTCGAACAGCAGGACGACATGGTGAAGCTCACGGTCGTGCACGAGATCGACAAGCCGGACTCGAAATTCATCGAGGCGGTGTCGGGCGGCTGGCCGTTGATCCTGGCGAGCCTGAAGACCTTGCTGGAGACCGGCGCATCGCTTGAAGCCACGCGCAAATGGCCGGAAGGGGTGTGACGCTCACACGTCCAGCAAATCCTCGCGCGCGAACTCCGCCTTCTCCTGGATGAACTCGAAGCGCGCCTCGGGCTTGTTGCCCATCAACCGCTCGACCGAGCGGTCGGTGGCCTTGCGGTCGTCGTCGACCACCCTGACCCGCAACAGCGTGCGCTTCTTCGGGTCCATCGTGGTTTCCTTGAGCTGCGCCGCCATCATCTCGCCCAGGCCCTTGAAGCGGCCGATCTCGACCTTGGCGTTGGCGTGGAATTCCTTCTTGAGGATCTCCGCCTTGTGCTTGTCGTCGCGCGCATAAAAATTCTTGCCGCCGTGCGACAGGCGGTAGAGCGGTGGCACCGCGAGGTAGAGGTGGCCGTTGTCGATCAGCTTCGGCATCTGCCGGTAGAAGAACGTGATCAGCAGCGACGCGATGTGAGCGCCGTCGACGTCCGCGTCGGTCATCACGATCACGCGCTCGTAGCGCAAATCCTGCTCGCGGAAATGGCTGCCGGCGCCGCAGCCGAGCGCCTGGATCAGGTCGGAGAGCTGCTGGTTCTGCGCAAGCTTGTCGCGGCCGGCGGAGGCGACGTTGAGGATTTTTCCGCGCAGCGGCAGGATCGCCTGCGTCGAGCGGTCGCGCGCCTGCTTGGCGGAGCCGCCCGCGCTGTCGCCCTCGACGATGAACAGCTCGGCACCTTCGGCGGCGGTGGAGGTACAGTCGGCGAGCTTGCCGGGGAGGCGGAGCTTGCGTACCGCGCTCTTGCGCGAGATTTCCTTTTCCTGCTTGCGGCGGATGCGCTCGTCGGCGCGCTCGATCACGAAATCGAGCAGCTTGTTGGCCTGCGCCTGGTTGGCGGCGAGCCAATGGTCGAACGGGTCCTTGATCGCGTTCTCGACGATGCGGGTCGCCTCGTTGTTGGCGAGGCGGTCCTTGGTCTGGCCCTGGAACTCCGGCTCGCGGATGAACACCGAGACCATGCAGGCGGCGCCTGCCATCACGTCGTCGCTGGTGACGGCCGCGGCGCGCTTGCCCTGGTTGGTGCGCTCGGCGTGATCCTTGATGCCTTTAGTGATGGCGCTACGCAGCCCCGACTCGTGGGTGCCGCCGTCGGGCGTCGGAATGGTGTTGCAATAGGACGACAGGAACGGATCGGCGTCGGCGACGAAACCGACCGCCCATTCGACCGAGCCGTGACCGCCCTTCTTCTCCGACTTGCCGGCGAAGATGTCGGGATGCACCAGCGTCGCGCCGTCGATAGTCTCCTTGAGATAGTCCTCGAGCCCGTTCTCGAAGTGGAAGGTCGCTTCCTCCGGCACCTCCGTCGGCGGCGCCGATCAGTTTCGGATCGCATTGCCAGCGGATTTCAACGCCGCCAAAGAGGTAGGCCTTGGCGCGTGTCATCTTGAACACGCGCAGCGGATTGAACGCCGCGTTGGCGCCGAAGATCTCCGGGTCCGGCTTGAAGCGGACCTTGGTGCCACGGCGGTTATTCACCTTGCCGAGCTTCTGGAGGCCGCTCTTTGGCTTGCCGCGGACGTAAGTCTGCGCATAGAGCTGGCCGCCGCGGGCGACCTCGACTTCCAGGCGCTCTGAGAGCGCATTGGTCACCGAGATGCCGACGCCGTGCAGGCCGCCCGTGGTGTCATAGGCATCGGAACCGAATTTTCCGCCCGCGTGCAACGTCGTCATGATGACTTCGAGGGCGGACTTGCTCTTGAACTTCGGATGCGGGTCGACCGGAATGCCGCGGCCGTTGTCGGTCACGGTCACGAAGCCGTCGGCTTCGAGTTCGATCTTGATGAAATCGGCGTGGCCGTTCAGCACCTCATCCATCGCGTTGTCGATGGCCTCGGCGAAGATGTGATGCAGCGCCTTCTCGTCGGTGCCGCCGATATACATGCCGGGTCGTCGCCGCACCGGCTCGAGCCCCTCCAGCACCTCGATGTGGCGGGCTGTATAGCCGCCCTCGGCGCTCGAGGGACGTGCGGCGCGGGTGGGCTTGCCCCTGCCGGCCGCGCCACGCGCCGGCGTGTCGAACAGGTCGCGGGTGGCGGGTTTCTTTGCTGCTTTTGCCATTCGGAGTTCCAGCCTCGAAACGAATCAATCGGTTCAACTATGCCACGGCCGTGGCTCAATCGTGATCCCAGAGGTATGTCGTCTGGGGCTGGTATTGGAGGGTTGGGCAGGCTAATTCTCAGCGCCCGCCAGGGGGACAGCCCGCCAAATGTTCGAGAGACTGGAAGGCTACGCGAACATCATTATCGAATTTGTTAAGACGCACGAGGGATGGGCGCCCTTGGTCGTCTTCCTGCTGGCGTTCGGGGAATCGCTCGCCTTTATTTCGCTGCTGCTGCCGGCCTGGGCGGCATTGATCGGCATCGGCACGATCATCATGGCGGGCGGGATTAATTTCTGGCCGATCTGGATCGCCGCCTCGCTCGGCGCCGCCATGGGCGACTGGCTGTCCTATTGGATCGGCCGCAAGCTCGAATACACGGTGCAGCACATCTGGCCGTTGTCGAAGCACCCGGACCTGATCCCCAAGGGCGAAGCCTTCATGAAGAAATGGGGCGTGGCCGGCATCTTCATCGGGCGCTTCTTCGGACCGCTGCGCGCCTCGGTGCCGCTGATCGCCGGCATTTTCGAGATGCCGTTCTGGCGCTTCCAGATCGCGAACTTCAGCTCGGCGTTCGTGTGGGCGGCGGTGCTGCTCACCACCGGCGACGTCGTCGGCAAGCTCATTAAGTGGCTGTGGGGCGGCTAGTCCGTCCGGTCGTTCCGGTCGTCGATATAAAAGGGGCTCGCACAGTCACGGAAAATCGTGACGTGGCGCGAGCCCCAATTGTTGGGAAAGGCCGGTGCGTCAGGCGGCCTTCGCTGCAACCTTGCGGCGGCGCCAGTAGCCGACCATGCCGGCGCCGGCGAACAGCAGCGGGATTGCGACACCAACGGCCGGGACCGGCACAGGCGAAACGTTGTCGTTGAAGCCGGTGACGAGGCCCTGGAGAGTTTGGCCGCCGGGCCCGGGGCCAGCCGCACTCCAGCTCATGAGCGAGCCGGTGTTCGACATGAAGTCGAGGCGGAGGGGGTTGCTGAGACTTTCCGTCGTGCCGAACGCCAGGATGGTCAGCAGCAAGTTGCCCTGCAAGGGATCGTAGTGAAACGACTGAAGCACATTGTCGAAGTCCAACCGACCATTGGCGACTGTCGGCAGAGTTGCTTTGAACACTTCGGTCACGGAGCCGGGGAAGCCGGGAGGAATACCGAGAGAAGAGCCGATCGCGGCGGAGGTCGTCGACAGAAAGATTCTAAACTCACCGCCCCGCAAAACGCCGCCTGTGTTGCCAAAGGTATCGTAAAACGTGATCGAGGTGATATCCATGGCAGAACTGAAGTTCGACGCGTTGTAGACCTGCTGATAGACGAAGGCGGCGCCGCTGTTGCTCGAACCAAACGGGATACTGTTTTCCGTATTGGCCGTACCGATCACCAGCGCTTGCGCCGGAGAGAATGCGGCGGCGAAGAACATTGCCGCTGCTGCTGTTTGCAACACTCGCTTCATACAACCCACCATTTCTTCTATGTTTGAAGTTCAGCCGCACTGCATCGCACTTTCCCGCGCGCGCATGACACTGCGACGACAAATTCGTGTTGCGCCGGAGAAGATCGAACTATTTTTCGTGCATGGCGTCTTGGGTCGCGGTTACGTCGTGGGAACTTTGCTGCGGGGGCGCTCGACGCTGCAGGTTCTGCAGGTAGGTCGCGAGCGCCTCCCGTGTCACCGGGATGGCGTCGCCGCTGAATGCTGGGAGCTAGGACAGATTCTGCGGATCGATCGCGCGCATCACGGCGTGATAGCCGTCGATGTTTCCGCTGGGGCCGCGCCGAATGACCTGCGGCTCGATGATCTCGACGGCAAACCGATTTTGGTCGGCGAGATTCTGCAGATAGCCGATGGAATGCGCGTAGCGCAAAGTACTGCGCAGCACGAAATCGGGTTCATCGGTCCCCTCGACCGAAAAACAAAACAATGCCCCCGCGCGCAGCGCGCGGCGAATTGCCGGAAACACCGGCGATAAGTCGCCGACATAAACGAACACGTCGGTAGCGACCGCAAGGTCGAATGATCCGTCTTGCTTCTGAAGGAATGCGGTCAGGTCGTCACAGACCAGGTGGTCGTAGATCTGGCGCCGCCGCGCCTTGTCCAGCATGTTTTCGGAAAGGTCGACGCCCGTCAGCGTTCGTGCGAGCGGCCGCAGCAGGTTTCCCATCAGGCCAGTGCCGCAACCCAAGTCCAGGATGTCGAGCCTGTTCGAAGGCGCGTACCGCTTGATCGTGCCGGCAAGGACGTCGGGCGAGTGGTACTTGAGGTTCTCGACCAGGTCGTGCTCGAAGTTTTCGGCGTAGTGATCGAACAGGTCGGTAACGAAACGCTGCGGCGGCGTTGACGGCGACGCGCCCACCCCGAGCCCGGCGAGACAGAAATTGATCTTGTCCGGGTCGCCGCCATGCTGCAGGGCTTGCTGGTAGGCCGTGATCGCCTCGGATTTCCGCTCCAAGAGTTTCAATGCGTCGCCGCGGCCGACCCACGCGCCGGTCATGTTCGCGTCGGCAGCCAGCGCCCGGTCATAGGCGGCGAGGGCGTCGGCAAAGCGCTTGCGGTCGTAGAACACATTGCCGCGGCCGAGCCAGGCGGCGGCGAGGTTCGGACGCAGCGCCAGCGCCTGGTCAAACGCGGCCAAAGCCTCGTCGTGATGCTTGAGGTCGCAGAGGACGTTGCCGCGGCCGAGCCACGCTTCCGGAAAGTCGGGCCGCAATGCCACAGCCCGTTCAAACGCCGTGAGGGCGTCCTCGGAGCGCCTGAGGGCGCTCAGTACGTTGCCGCGGCCGAGCCACGCTTCCGCGACGTCCGGCGTCAATGCTACTGCGCGCTCATAGGCGGCGAGCGCGTCGTCATGACGTGAGAGGTGGTGCAGCGCATTGCCTCGGTTGACGTACGTATTGGCAAACGCGGGATTGAGCGAGAGCGCACGGTCGTAGCTCGCGAGCGCATCGGCGTGACGCCCCAGGCGCTCCAGGACCAAACCGCGATTGTTGTGAATCTCGGCCGCGTTCGGCTCCAGCGCCAGAATCCGGTCGTAAGCGGCGAGCGCTTCCGCGAAGCGTTCGTCACGCGTGTGGCAATCCGTCAGCACCAGCAGCGCCTCGATGCTGTCGGGATTGATGGCGAGGGCTTGCTCGGCGCAGTCGCGCGCCTCGGCGCGCTTGTTCTGCTGCGCCAGCGCAATCGCCAGGTTGGTGAGGACAGCCACTTGGGTTGGCGCAAGCCTTAGCGCCTCGCGCAACCGCAATTCCGCATCCGGGAAATTGGACGCGTCCATCAGCGCCAGGGCTTCAAAGAACAGCTTTTTGGCGTTCTCGGAGTCGCTCATGGCGGCGCCATTGTGTCGCGGAGCGGCGCCTGCAAGCGTCGCACGTTCCGACCAGACCGGCTCAAGCGCCCGCTACTGCCGCAATTGCCGGAGTAGCGCACCGACGATGTTCGAATAGTCGTCGGTCCACACCCGCTGCCGCGGATTGGGCCGCTGCAGCTCCCAGTATTGCGACTTGGCAAGCGGGCCGAAGTCCTCGTCCTTGCGGGCGCTGATCGTCACCGTGCCGAGGAACTTGTAGTCGCTGTCGTCTTCGGTGACGTCGGCGCTCTCGCTGATGCGCGTGACCATATCGTTGGCGTTGGCGATGCCGGTCACCACCGACCCCAGCTCGAGATGGCGGTTCGAGATATGGATCAGCACGATGCCGTTCGGCGAGAGCTTGCGCTTGTAGATCGCCATCGCCTCTTTGGTGAGCAGATGGATCGGGATCGCGTCCGAGGTGAACGCGTCGACGACGATCAGGTCGTAGGCGCCATCGGGCGCATCGGCGAGCGTAAGCCGCGCGTCGCCCATGATGATCGGCACGTCCTGTCCGCATTCCTTGAGGAAGGTGAACAGGCCCATGTCGCGGGCGAGCCGGACCATCTGTGCATCGATTTCGTAGTAGGTCGCTTTGTCACCCGGCTGCGAGCGGCAGATCAGGCTGCCGGTGCCGAGACCGATGACGGCGTAGTTGATCGGGCCGCCCTTGACCGCCTTGGCGGCGTCCATGCCCTGCGCGATGGCGGAGCCGTCGTAATAGTACATGGTCGGCGCGGGGCGGCCGGTGACGGGATTGCCCTTCTTGTCGCGGATGCGCTGTCCGCCGTGCAGCGTGGTGCCGTGCGAGAGCGTCCGGAATTGACCGTTCGACGTCTCGTTGACCTTCATCACGCCGAAGAAGCTGCGCAGCGTCAATTGGCTTGAGCCCTCGACCACGAAATGGTGCGCCAACAGCACCGTGGCGATGATGGCGGCGAACGGCACCGGGTCGCGCCAGAACAGCACGGTCAGGATCAGGAGGCCGCCCAGCATCGCGTTGTAGGTCGGGAGGTCGATGTCCTGCTCGAATTGCCGGAACAGGTAGAGGCCAAGGACCGCGAGCACGATCGAGCCGAACACGATGATCTGCTGCCAGGTCGTCTTCGGCCAGGTGAGGCCGGGGCGGCAGAGCACCGCCAGCGTGATCAGGATCGGATACTCGGCGATCCAGTTGAACAGGTAGGGTGCGGCCAGGCCGGAGGCGATGCCGCCGACCATGCCGCCGAACGACATCCACATATAGAACGACGTCAGGTAGCGCGCCGGCGGCCGCCGGCTGGCGAGCTCGCCGTGGCACATCAGCGTCAAGACGAAGAACACGACGAGGTGGACCGCCATGACGCCGACGATCGTCCGGATCGGCTCGTAGACGATGACCGCGACCAGCGCGAGCACGAACACCGGCTGCACCTCGACCACCAGCCAATGCGGAATGATCGGCTTGCGCGAAAACACGATCACGAAGGTGAGGAGATAGAGCGCGAGCGGGATGACCCACAGCAGCGGCACCGCGGCGACGTCGGTCGAGATATGCGCGGTCACCGCGACCAGCAGGCCGGACGGGACGGCGGCGAGGAAGATCCAGCGCACCACGTCGCTCCAGGTCGGCGGCGCGGCCTCGGCCGTGCCCGGCGTCGAGCCGGTGACCGACACTGCCGCCGGCGCCTTGTCGGGCGATTGCCACAACAGATAGCCGCAGGCGGCGATCAGGAGAATGAGGACGATGAAGCCCGCCGCCCACAGCCAGGTCTGCGTGGTGAGCGTAATCAGCGGCTCGATCAGGATCGGATACGAAAGCAGGGCGAGGAAGCTGCCGATATTGCTGGCGGCATACAGAAAATAAGGATCGTTCGCGGACGGATGATCGGTGCGCGCAAACCAGGCTTGCAGCAGCGGCGCATTGGCGGCGAGGACAAAGAAGGGCGGCCCGATCGAGACCGCGAACAGGCCGAGCAGCCAGAATGCTTCGCCGACGTTGGGCGGACGGCCCCAGCTCGCGGCGATCGACAGCGGCAGCCAGAAGCATGCGACCACCAGCAAACCGAGATGGATCATCACCGAACGGCGGCCGGGCGCGTAGTGCGTCAACAGATGGGCGTAGCCGTAGCCCGCGAGCAGCGTGGCCTGGAAGAATACCATCGCCACCGACCACACGCCGGGTGCGCCACCGAGCCGCGGCAGCACCATCTTGGTGAACATCGGTTGCACGGCAAACAGCAACGCCGCACTCAGGAAGATGCCCGCGGTGAAGACCACCAGGAGCTGGGTCATCCGCGAGGCTTGAGATTGGGCGGCGGGGGTCGAGGGGAGATCGGAATTGGTCATGATTGTTCACTTATCAGCCGCGGCGCGGGCGCTGGCAAGCCGGGAATGGCCGCCCGGGAATAGCCACCAAGGCAGGATGTTTGTCACAACGACGCCCCGGCGCCCGTGGTATCCTATTCGATACCGGCGGCTCAAGCCGGGTAGCGCGAGAACGTGCACGTCCATCGATCCTGGGAGGATATGTTCCATGACCACAGTCAACCGCCGCACCGTGCTGACCGGTGCCGCGGCCGCCGGCGCTGCGACGCTGGCGCCCGCTCTGTCTTCGCCCGCACAGGCCGCCGCGCCGCTTTCCGGCCAGCAGACGGCCGGCTGGTATCGCTATAAAGTCGGCGACATTGAGGTGACGGTCGCGACCGACGGCGTGAACCGCTTCAAGTTTCCGGACGGCTTCATCACCAACCAGGGCCGCCAGCAGATCAATGAGGCGTTGGCAGCCTCCTATCTGCAGCCGGCCCCCGACATGGTCGCGATCCCGTATTGTCCGTGCGCGGTGAACACCGGGTCGCGGCTGGTCGTGATCGATACCGGCACCGGCGAAGCGAACTTCAAGAACAGCAAGGGCGCCGCCGGGCAATTCCACGCCAATCTGAAAGCATCCGGCATCGACCGCAACCAGGTCGACGTCGTCGTCATCTCCCACATCCACGGCGACCACATCAACGGACTGTTGACGCCCGACAACAAGCCGGCGTTCCCGAATGCGGAGATCATGGTGCCGGCGCCGGAGTGGAAATACTTCATCGACGACGGCGAGATGAGCCGCCAGACCACCGATCGCATGAAGGGCGTGTTCGCCGGCTTCCGCCGCGTGTTCGATGCGCTCGGCCGCAAGGTCACGCAATATGAAGGCGGCAAGGAGCTCGTGCCCGGCATCACCGCGGTCTCGACGCCCGGCCATACGCCCGGTCACATGTCGCACATCGTCTCGTCGGGCAAGGGCAAGGTCTATATCCAGGCCGACGTCACCAACCTGCCGATCTTCGTGCGCAATCCCGGCTGGCATCTGATGTTCGATCAGGACGCCAAGATGGCGGAAGAGACCCGCCGCAAGGTCTACGACATGCTGGTGGCCGAGAAGATGATGGTGCAGGGCTTCCACTATCCGTTCCCGGCGCTCGCCTATATCGAGAAGGCGGGCAACGGTTACCGCGAGATCGCGGTGCCGTGGAGCCCGGTGCTCTGACGCGCCGGCATAGTCAGTAGCGACGGAAGGCCGCTCCCGACATCGGTGGGCGGCCTTTTCGTTGCGGGGGCGGGTCGCTAACATCCGATCCGGAATGCAAGACCGAAGCGCGCATGAGACGCGCACCGCTCGTTTTGCTATCGCGAGATTCCACTGCCGTGGAGCCCGACCATTTGACGAAGGAGGACGACATGACCGAGGTCACCCGCCGCGATGCCATAGCCGCCGCGGCTGCAACCACGCTCGCATCGATGGGCGCGAGCGTTCCGGCCGGTGCCGCGGCGCCGGCGGCCGGGCGGCGCGCGCCCGGCTGGTACCGCTACACGGTCGGCGATCTCGAAGTGACGGTGGTGACCGACGGCGCGCGCTCGTTCGACCTGACGCCGTCCTATGTCACCAACGCGCCGATCGAAGAGGTGCGGAAGGCGCTCGAAGCGGCCTACATGCCGCCCAACCGCATGATCCATCATTACGCGCCGATCGTGATCAACACCGGCGGCAAGCTCGTTGTCATCGACACCGGCGGCGGACCGGGCGCCTACAAGGAAACCAAAGGCGAGCTCGGCCAGTTCGTGGAAAATCTCACGGCTTCCGGCATCGATCCGAAGTCCATCGACATGGTGGTCATCTCGCATTTCCACGGCGACCACGTGAACGGCTTGCTCGACGCCAGCAACAAGCTCGCTTTCCCGAAAGCCGAAGTGCTGGTGCCGGAGGTCGAGTGGAAGTTCTGGATGGACGACGGCGAGATGAGCCGCGCTTCGGCCGGGCGCATGGCCGGCCTGTTCAAGAACAACCGCCGCATCTTCGATGCGCTCGGCCGCAAGGTCACGCCCTACGGCTGGGGCAAGGAGATCGCGCCCGGTATCCTGCCGGTGGCGACCACCGGCCATTCGATCGGGCACACGTCGTATGTGGTCTCGTCCGGCAAGAGCACGGTCTATGTGCAGTCGGACGTGACCAACAATCCGGACCTCTTTGCACGTCATCCTGACTGGGGCGGGGCGTTCGACCAGGATCCGAACGCGGCGGTCGCGACCCGGCGCAAGGTCTACGACATGCTGGTCGCCGACAAGCTCCTGGTGCAGGGCTTCCACTATCCGTTCCCAGGGCTGGCGCGCGTCGAGAAAGCCGGCAACGCCTATCGCGTCATTCCGGCGCCGTGGCATCCGACGCTCTGAGATTGCATTGGAGATCGCGTTGAGCGCGACAAACGACCGCCACGTCGGCGGTCGTTTTCGTTACAGGCCGAGCGTGACTTCGGCCCAGCGCATGACGATGGGCCCGTTGAGGAACTGGATCACGGCGGCCTCGACATCGCCGGGACGGTCGTGCTGCATCACCGCGGTTGCAACGATGGCATCGCAGCGGTCGTTGTAACCGATCGATAATGCGGATTTGCCGGGCTGGGTTCCGTTGGTGAGCGCATAGGGCCGGCTGCGGCCCTTCATCCAGGCGACGGCGATCGGATGCCCGTCACCCAACGCGACAACTTTCCCGCCGAGCAACTCAAGGTCGCCGATCCGCTCGAGTTCGGGGTCGTCGGCAACGCCGGTGGTGCAGTTGCAGAAGCCGATCTTCGCGCGGACATAAAGCGTCACCGGCGTCCCGCAGTCGGCGGTGCTGCATCGGAACGCCTTGCCCCGGCCGAACTGGTCGGTCGGGAAGGGCCATTGCGTCTCGGTCCATCCCGATTGCTTTGAGGACGCCAAAGTATAGGTGTCGCTCGACCAGAAGGCGGTGGGCAGCACAAGCACGCCCGTGACGGCGCCCAGTGCGAGCGCGCCCGCTGCCACGGCGAGGGCCTCCTTGCTCTTCATTCCGTCACCGAGTCCTACCCAGCGCGCTAGTTGTTCGCGAGGTACTTGCGCGCGGCGATCAGTTCGGGTCTTGCCGCGCCGTCGGCACTCGCGAGCGTAAAAGCGCCACCCGCGAGTGCAATCAGCTTTTCATAGTTGGCTTTCGCTATCGGCTTGTCGCCCAGCCGCTCGGCGGCCAACGCGGCGCCGGCGTAGCCGTGATAGCGGTTCGGCTCCTTGGCCTGCGTCGACTCGAACGCGGCGAGCGCTTCGCGCGCCATGCCGCGGTCGAGCAGCATGTACCCGTAGAGCTCACGCGCCGGCGCGAGCGGTCCCGGGGTCACCACATGCTTTTCGGTCTTGTCTTCCTGGTCCGCGACCGCGCTCATCGCGCGCAGCGCGTCGTCGTGCTTGCCGTCGGCATAGAGCACCCAGGCGGTTGCCACCTGGCGCTGAATATCGACTTGCTCGGCCCAATAGGCGTCGTTGGCCTTGCGTAAGGTGTCGCGCAGCTCGGCAAGCTTGGCGATGTCCGCAGCGGCGGCGCCCGGCTGGCCGGCACGCGCCGCACCGAGCGCGCGGGCGTAATGCGTGATCGCGTCGACATACGGGAACCGGGTTGTTCTCACCTGCAACGCCATCGCGCCCGCCCAGTCGCCACGCTCGATCGCATAACGCGCCGGGCTGGCCGCCACCGCGAAGTTGGCGCCTGACGCAGCCGGGCCGACTTTCTGGACCGCCATGATCTGTTCGATAACCTCACGCGCCTGGTCGTCCTGGGCGAGTTGGAGGTGCGCGTAGACCATGTAGTCGCGGGCGTGCAGCGCCTGCGAGTCTTCATTGTGCGCCCGCGCCGCGTTCACCGATCCGACATTGGCGGCGATCGATTCCTTCCAATAGCCGACGCGCGTGTAGATGTGCGACGGCATGTGCTGCGCATGCGGCGCAGCCGGCGCCACTTTTGCGTAGCGGTTCGCGGCCGCCAGCCCTTTCTGCGCCAGCGGCGGATAGTCGTAGAGATGGATCAGGTAGTGGGTGACGCCGGGATGCTGCGGCAGCCGCTGCGAGATCGGCTCCAGAATGGCCGCTCCCTTGAGCTGCTGCGCGTAGGTCTTGTCGCCAAGCGGCGCCGAGACGTTGAGCAGGATGGCGTAGGCGATCTGTGCCTCGTCGTCCTGCGGGTAGCGCTGCGCCAGCGCTTCCATCGCTTTGACGTGAGCCATCAGCCGGGTGCGATAGGGCGTCTTGTCATAGTCGGTGTAGAGCAGCGCCATCGCGTCGATGTAGTCGCGCTCGCGCTGGGTCTTGGCGCCGAGCGCCTGCGCCTTCTGGATCGCCGCCAGCGCGGGTGCGTTGTTCGGGGCCGGTGGCGGATTGTGCTGGTTGTCCCACAGGCCGAGCGCAATGCCCCAATAGGCAATCGCGCAGGACGGATCGGCCTTCAGCGCCTCCTCGAAAATCTCACGGGATTGGGCGTACCAGTAGGAGTGCTGGTAGCGCATGCCGCGGTCGAAGCGGCGCTGCGCGGCCTCGTTGCATGAGGTCTGGAAGCTGACGCTGCCGAGTTGCTGATCGGTAGTGTCCTGCGCGGCTGTCGGCGCGGGCAGGCCGAGTGCGATCAAGGCTGATGTGATGGCTGGAAAGAGCGCGTTTCGCATCGTGGTTCTCTCGGTTGGAGACACGTCAAAGCCAAGCTCGGACTATAGCATCCCGGCGCCGGCACGTAATGGGCCAGAGGTATCGACCGCGCAGGAAGGTATGGAACCCTGACTATTTCGCCGCCCGTTTGCCATAGGCGTCCATGAACGCCTTGAGCTCCGGGCTGATCGTCAGGGCGGCGCGGACATCGTTGTTGAGCGTGGCGCTGGTCACGTATTCCGGGGCGTCGCCCATCACCTTGAGCGCTTCGTCAATGTAGCTCTTGTCGGCCGCGAGCTTCACGACTGCGGCGCGCAGCGCGTTGACCGCATCGCGCGGTGCGCCCGGCGGCAACGCCAGCATCCGATACATGGTGCCGTTGACCAACAGGATGGACTTATACAGCTCCCAAAGCTGGCCATCTGGCATCGCGCCTTTGATCGATTTGTAAAGCTCGTGGAAGGGCGGGATCGCGTGGCCCTTCATGTAGGTCGGTACGGTAAAATCCTTTCCATCGAAATTGGGATCGTAGAATACCGGGATCAGCGTGCCGTCCTTTACCTGAGGCTCGATCTTGGTTTTGTAGAGGGGAGGTGAGTCGGCGTAGTAGCTGATCTCGCCACGCTGGAGCGCGATCATTGCCTGGGCGCTGGAATTGTATCCGGTCACGTAGCTGTAGCGCGCGCCGAGCATGTCGAGCGTCAGCCGCATCGCCATATCTTTCGGCCCGTCGCGCTGCAGCCCGCCGACCACGATGTTTTCGCCTTTGATGACGTCGGCGGCGCGCTTGATGCCTGGGCTGACGTCGGTCCGCATGAAATGGATGCGCCCGCTCGGCAGCACTGCGATAAATTCGTAAGTGCGGAAATCGACGCTGAAGCGCTCGGGAGTGGCAACAAAGCGCTGGCTCGAGCCGGTAAAATATCCAAGCATCGTGCCGTCGCGGGGCGCGATCTCGCCGAGATATTTGGTGCCGACGATGCCGCCGGCGCCTCCCATATTTTGCACGATGACGCGCGGATTGCCGGGAATGTGCCGTGCGATATGACGCGACAGCACGCGCGCCTCCAGATCGGTCGGACCGCCGGCGTCGTAGTTGACGAGAATGGTCAGTTGCTTGCCCGCGTAGAACGGCTGCTGGGCGCTGGTATGGGTGCAGCAGAGAGCAAGCGCGGCGATGGTCAGGCAACTGCGTGCCAGCATGAGGCCTCCCGAATCGGACGTCTTCTTTTTCGGCCGCGGGTGACACGAGGCAGGACCGGTTACGGTTGCCAGCCGTGGTCGCCGTCGGATGGAGCGAATCGTAGCACTCTCACAACACGCGGAAGCTGCGCAGATTGCCGCAACCGCCCGAACGTGCCGCGACAATACGCAGTGGAGCGCATGTGATTTTCGGGAGCGACTCGTTGATCGGGCGCCCGCTTTTGGCATAGTTACAACACTCCACGAGATGTCGAGAAGACTTTCGTCGAACACAAGGGATCATCATGCTCAAGTTGTTTGCCGCATTCGCGGGTGCGCTCATCGCGACCAACGCAGCCGCGCAAGATGCCGCGCTCCTCGAACGCGGAAGTTATCTCGTCAATGCGGTGATGGCCTGTGATGGTTGCCATACGCCGCGTGGAGCGGCCGGGCTCGACATGAGCCGGCGCTTTTCCGGCGGTTCGCAGGTCTGGGACGAGCCGGAATACCTGGTGCGCGGCTCCAACATCACGCCCGACCGTGAAACCGGCATCGGCGGTTGGACCGCGAGACGACGTGAAGCGCCTGCTGACCGACGGGAAGCGTCCCAACGGCGTGCCGGTCGCGCACCAGATGCCGTATCCTTTCTACAAGATTCTTACTCCGCGCGACCTCGACGCCGTGGCGGCCTATACCTTGTCGGTGCCGGCGGTGCGCAACCCCGTCGCCGGCGCCGGTCTACCGGAAGCCGGCGCACACCGAGCTCATCCCCGGCGCCGAGAAGCCGTTCAGCGAGGAGATGCTCAAGGACCCGCTCAAGCGCGGCTTCTATCTCGCGACCATCGCCCATTGCATGGAGTGCCATTCGCGCCGGCCCGACGGCCGGGCGGACTATGTGAAGTGGAACGGCAAGGGCGGCTACGTCTTCAAGACGCCGAAGGGATCGGTAACCACGAAGAACATCTCCTCGCACAAGACCGCGGGGGTCGGCGCGTGGACCGATGCCGAGCTGCGCCGCGCCTTGACCGAAGGCGTCGACCGCACCGGCAAGCCGTTCGGCCTGCAGATGCAGCGGCAGATCTATTTCTCCAAGATGACCGGTCAGGACCTCGACGCGATCGTCGCCTGGGTGCGGACGATCCCGGCGATCGAGTAGGGGCGGGCGCCGGCAGTCCGCCGGCGTTCCTTGACCGTTCCGGAGGGCGTGGCTATATCCCGCCGCATGAACGCGACCGCCACCCACAATCGCCTGCGCCGCCGTACCACCGGCCGGGCGCCCGTGCGCGATCGCTGTTGATCGCTGCCCTGCGCCGCCGGCCAAGTCCGCGGCGATTGTCCTTCTGACATCCTCCCGCGGTAGTCTGTGCCCCGAATGACCGCGAAGGATTGATCTCATGGCTCCCACCAAAGCGAAGATCGGCGTGCTCGGCGCCTCCGGCTATACCGGCTCGGAGCTGGTGCGCCTGCTGCTGCGCCATCCGCAGGCCGAGATCGCGCTGCTCACGGCCGACCGCCGCGCCGGGCAGGAGATGGCGGCGGTGTTTCCGCAATTCTCGCCCTATGTGCTGCCCAAGCTGGTGTCGATCGACAGCGTCGATTGGGCCGGCGCCGGGTTCGACGTGATCTTCTGCGCGCTGCCGCACGCCACCACTCAGAAAGTGATCAAGCAGGTCTTCGCGGCGGTGCCCGCGATCAAGGTGATCGATCTCTCGGCCGACTTCCGGCTCGCCGACCTCACCAGCTACACGCGCTGGTATGGCCACGAGCACCATGCGCCGGAGTTGCAGCGCCAGGCGATCTATGGCCTGGTCGAGGTCTATCGCGACGAGATCAAGCGCGCGCATTTGGTCGCCAATCCCGGCTGCTACACCACCTGCGCGCAATTGCCTTTGATCCCGTTGCTCAGGGCCAAGGCGATCGACCCCGATGAGATCGTCATCGATGCCAAATCCGGAATGACCGGAGCGGGGCGGGCGGCGAAGGAGGAGATGCTGTTCTCGGAAGTCTCCGAAGGCATCCACGCCTACGGCGTCGGCCATCACCGCCACATGGCGGAGCTCGACCAGGAATTCTCGAAGGCCGCCGGCCGCGAGGTGACGGTCAGCTTCACGCCGCATCTGATGCCGATGAACCGCGGCATCCTCTCGACGATCTACGTGCGCAGCGAAAGCGCATCGCCGGAACAGCTGCATGGAATCCTTCTGAGCTGGTACGCGAACCAACCGTTCGTGCATGTGCTGCCGTTCGGGCAGATGCCGCAGACGCGGCATGTGCGCGGCTCCAACATGACGTTCCTCGGCGTCGCCAAGGACCGCATCGCCGGCCGTGCCATTGTCGGCTCCGCCCTCGACAATCTGGTGAAGGGCGCCTCCGGGCAGGCGGTGCAGAACATGAATGTGATGCTTGGGCTTCCGGAGATCACCGGGCTGGAGCAGGTGGCACTATTCCCGTGATAAGTCGCAGTTCCCGCGCAAATCAGCGGGATTCGCATGCAAATCATCCGTAACGGCGCCGGAGACGATATGCTAGTGTGCCGGTTGGGACGTTGCGTGGCCGACATCGGCGCGCGCGGTGCCCCGATAGGGGCGGTATGCGGAAATTCCATCTGATCCTGATCAAGCCGTCGCACTATGACGACGACGGCTACGTGATCCGTTGGTGGCGGGCGATGATCCCGTCGAATTCGCTTGCCGCGGTCTATGGCATTGCCACGGATTGCGTGGAACGGCGCGTCCTCGGTCCCGACGTCGAAATCGAAATCGACGTCATCGACGAGACCCACACCCGCGTCGACGTGCCGGCGCTGCTGGCGCGGCTCGCGCGCGACGGCAATTTCGGCCTGGTGGGGCTGGTCGGCGTGCAATCGAATCAATATCCGCGCGCGCTCGATATTGCGCGGCCGTTCCGTGCCGCCGGCGTCGCGGTGGCGATGGGCGGTTTCCACGTGTCCGGATGCCTGTCGATGCTCGACGGGCAAGCCGTGGAGCTCGACGCCTGTCGCGAGCTCGGCATCGCCATGTTCGCGGGCGAGGCGGAGGGTCGGTTCGACGCCGTGCTGCGCGACGCCGCCGCCGGCACGCTCAAGCCGCTCTACAATTACATGAACCAGTTGCCGGGCATGGAGGACACGCCGGTGCCTTATCTGCCGCGGCGTTATGTCGAGCGCACGATCGGGCACAATTCGAGCTTCGACGCCGGCCGCGGCTGTCCGTACCAGTGCTCGTTCTGCACCATCATCAACGTGCAGGGCCGCAAGTCACGTTACCGGTCGGCGGACGACGTCGAGCGGCTGGTGCGCATGAACTGGGCGCAGGGCATCGACAAGTTCTTCATCACCGACGACAATTTCGCGCGCAACAAGGAATGGGAATCGATCTTCGACCGGCTGATCGAATTGCGCGAACAGGGCATTCCGCTCGGCCTCATGATCCAGGTCGACACGCTCTGCCACAAGATTCCGAATTTCGTGGAGAAGGCGCACCGCGCCGGCGTTACGCGCGTGTTCATCGGGCTCGAGAACATCAACCCCGACAACCTCGTCGCCGCCAAGAAGAAGCAGAACAAGATCACCGAATACCGCAAGATGCTGCTGGCGTGGAAGTCGCAGGGCATCATCACGCTGGCGGGATATATCCTCGGCTTCCCGGCCGACACGCCGGAATCGATCAAGCGCGACCTCGCCATCATCCAGCGCGAGCTGCCGCTCGACATCCTGGAATTCTTCTGCCTGACGCCGCTGCCCGGTTCGGAAGACCATCAGAAGCTGTGGAAGGCCGGCGTGGCGATGGATGGCGATCTCAACAAGTACGATCTCGAGCACGCCTGCACCGGATCGGCCCAGATGACCGCGGCGCAGCTCCAGCAGGCCTATCTGGACGCCTGGCCGCAATACTATTCGCCGGAGCACATGAAGACGCTGCTGCGCCGGGCGGTGGCGACCGGCATGCCCGTGAACAGCGTGCTCAAGCTCCTGGTGCGCTTCGCCACGACCGTGTCGGTGGAAGGAATTCACCCGCTGCAGAGCGGCCTGTTCCGCGGCAAGCATCCGAGCGAGCGCCGCCCCGGTCTGCCGCCCGTGAACCCGCTCGTGTTCTGGCCACGCTATGCGTTCGAGACGGCGTGGAAGACGGTGGTGATGCTCACCATGATCGGCCGGATGATGATGTGGAAGTGGGCGATCGAGCGGGAGCCGAACGCACGGCAATACATGGATCAGGCGCTCACGCCGGTGCGCGACGACGATGATCAGACGCTCGAGCTGCTCACCAAGACCACCGGCGCCAAGGCCGCGGTCGACCATCTCAAGAAGGTCCACGACATCACCCACGGCAAGCAGGCCGTGGCGTAGCGCTTCTGCAATCCGGGAAGAACGCTAAAGACCACTAGTGACGCGTCGACGCGAACCCGTCGGGCGAGTTGCGTGATTAGGCAGGAACGTACGTCAACCTAATCACGTCCTCGACAATTGGATCGCTGGCCACAAGGCGGAGCGGCGGCCGGGGGCCGGCGAAGAACGGCTTGCCACCACCAAGCACAATGGGGTGGAAGTAGAGTTGATACTCATCAATAAGGCCAAGGTCGGTCAGGCTTCGCGCCAGCTCTGGCCCGGCGACTTCAATCTCCCCAACGAGCTGAGCCTTCAGTCCACGTATCACCCCCTCCAGGTCGTCTTCGACAAGCGTGGCGTTGGGGCCAACTGACTTCAGCGAGCGCGACACGACCCACTTCGGTTGGCTCCGCCACGCCTCCGCGAAGTCGCGTTCCTCCGCGCCCCACTCAGGAAGGTCTTCGTCCCAATAACGCATGACCTCGTACATGCGGCGACCGTACATACTGCCCGTCAGGCCACGCACTTGCTCGATGAAGTGACGAAAGAGGACGGGAGTTGGCGCAAACTTCATGTGGTCGACGTAACCATCCAAGGACTGGTTCATTCCGAAGATGAGCTTGGCCATGCAACAAAATCCCCTGGGTTCTCCAGAATAGCTTGAGCGACGTTTACGCAAAAAGTGAGGTTAGGCAAAAACTGCACGCCGCTTTGTCGGTGTGATGAATAACCAAAAGGTCCGCTAACCACCCTCCCGCGACATTCGGAATTTCTGCTTCCGGGCAGGGTCGGAACGCCCTTCCACGACCGGGACGGAGGTTTCTGCGCGGGTACCAGGCGTCAGATTCTGTCCACTAGTGCGCGGCGACGGCGTGATTGACCGGCGCGCCGTGGGTCTTCGGAATCTTGTCGGCGAAGATCGTGACGACGTGGTCCTCGACGCCCGCGATCGGCGGCGTCAGCGCCTCGTCGATGTAGTCCTTCGCCGTCGGATCGGCCTTCACGCGCAGCATGATCGCGCGATAGCGCCGGACCAGCTGGAACCACTGCCAGACGGTCCTCGCGACGTCGAACGCCCGCCACGGATAGAAGACCAGTGGATTGACGACCGGCAGCGTGGGTCGGCGCGAGGTGCGGACCTTGCGCCGGAAAAATCCGAACTGCAGGGGATGCACGCGCTCGATCCGGGCCGAGCCGGAGAAGATGGCGCACAGGTCGTAGACCTTTGACAAGCGGACGCCGGTGGCGGCCGCGCGCCGGAAAATCCGTTCGACGTGGTCGTCGGAGTAGTAGCGCGCCCAGGCGTCCATGTACGCCTTTTCCCACTCCGCCTTGGACATGCGCGCATGCCCCGCGCAGGCATGCTCGAGGTCGTACTTGTTCATGTCGGGGTCCATCGGCACCCCGCTCAGATGAAGCTTCTTGTGATCCTCCGAGCCCGGCAGCGGCGTCAGGTAGAAGAATTCGAGGATGTCGATCGGCAGCTCGGTCTTGATGATCTCGATGTCGCGCGCGATCGATTCCGGCGTGTCGGTCGGGAAGCCGAGGATGTAACCGGCATAGGTGACGACCTTGGCCTTCTTCCACGCCTGCAGCATCTCCCGGTATTCCCAGATCTTGTTCTGGCGCTTCTTGGTGCCCATCAGGGATTCGGGATTGATGTTTTCGAGCCCGATGAAGCACGCCGTGCAGCCGGCGCGCGCGGCCTTCTCGATGAATCCCGGGATGCGGTGGCAAAGGGTGTCGACCTGCAGCAGCAGGCGGATGTTGAAGCCTTCGCGCTCACGCAATTGGATCAGGCGATCGAGGATCGGCTCCCAGTTGCGGTTGCGCGCGAAGTTGTCGTCGGTGATGAAGAAACGGGTGATGTTCTGGGCGGCATTGACGCGCACGATCTGCTCGACGTCGTCGGCGGTGCGATAGCGCGACTTGCGGCCCTGCACGTTGATGATGGTGCAGAAGCTGCATTGGAACGGACAGCCGCGGCCGGCATCGAAGCTTGAATAGTGCCCCGCCACTTTTGTCACCGCCCAGCGCGGCAGCACCGGCAGGGTTGCGGCGTTCATCTCCGGCATGTCGGAGAGGTAGTTGTAGATCGGCTTGAGCGTGCCGGCATCGATGTCATGCAACAGCGACGCCATCCGTCCCTCGGCCTCGCCGGCAAACAAGGTGATCCCGAGCGCGAGCGCCTCCTTCAGGTCGGCCGGCAGCTCCGGCAGCATCGAGATGCAGCCGCTGACGTGGAATCCGCCGATGACCACGGTGATGCCCGCCGCGCGGAACCGGCGCGCCATATCAAGGGCGCGGGGATATTGGTTCGACTGAACGCCGACCAGGCCGACGAAGCCGGCGCCGCTGGCGCGGATATTGCGGATCGCGCGCTTGATGTTGATGGTGGAGTTGCACTCGTCATAGGCCTCGATCGCGATGTCGACATCGGGACCAAGCACCTTCGCTTCGGCGCATTCAGCCAGCAGGCCGTAGGCGCTGGCGAGGCTGTTGGAGGGGATGGTGGAGCGCAGCCATTGGATGACGTAGCCGTCCTCGTCGTAGTGGGACGGTTTGATCAAGATTGCTGTGAAAGTACGCCTGCCCACGAGCCCCCCACAAGCCTACAGGCCGGCGAGCATAACAAAGTGCCGCCAATGCGCCAGCTTTGCGTGCGGGGTCGGCTAAGTTCCTGACATAAAGGCGCCGAGAGTTCCCAGGAGTTCCAAGAGGCAGCGACTGGCCCCAGGTCTGGGAGCCCAGGTTTGGGCGCTTTGCCCTAGTCCCGCACCTTCACGTACCGTCCCGGGGCGTCCTCGATCGGCTTGAGCTTGCCGCCGCCGGGCTTGCGGGCGGCAACCTCCTCGGCGGCATGGCCCTTGAGCCAGTCGAACCAGTCCGGCCACCAGGAGCCCGCGTGCTCGGTCGCCTTGGCGCGCCACTTGTCGACGTCGGCGCCGGAAGGCTTGGGCCCGGTCCAATACTGATACTTCTGCTTGTCGGGCGGATTGACCACGCCCGCGATGTGGCCGGAGCCGGAGAGCACGAACCGCACCGCGCCGCCGAAATATTTCGAGCCGTAGAACACCGACTTCGCTGGCGCGATGTGGTCTTCGCGGGTGCCGAGATTGTAGATCGGTACCTTCACCTTCTTGAGGTCGAGCGTCTTGCCGGCGATCACCATCTCGCCGCGCGCGAGCTTGTTCTTGAGATAACAGTTGCGCAGGTAGAACGAGTGGTTGGCAGCGGGCATGCGGGTGGCGTCGGCGTTCCAGTAGAGCAGGTCGAACGGCGGCGGCGTCTTGCCCTTGAAGTAGTTGTTGATGATGTAGGGCCAGATCAGGTCGTTCGAGCGCATGAGATTGAACGTGTTCGCCATCTTGCGGCTGTCGAGATAGCCGCGCTCGGCCATCTGCTTTTCGAGCGCGGTGATCTGGTCCTCGTCGGCGAAAATCTTGAGATCGCCCGAATAGGTGAAGTCGACCTGGCTCGCGAAGAACGTCGACGACACGATCCGCTGGTCCTTGGTGGCTGCCATGTGGGCGAGGGTGACGGCGAGCAGCGTGCCGCCGACGCAATAGCCCGCCGCATGCGCCTTGCTCTCACCGGTCGCCTGCTTGATGGCTTCGAGCGCGGCGAGGGGGCCTTCGCGCATGTAGTCTTCGAAGCTCTTTTTCGACAAATGGCCGTCCGGGTTGACCCAGGAGATCACGAACACCGTCAGGCCCTGGCCGACGCACCACTTGATGAAGGATTTTTCGGGCGTGAGGTCGAGCACGTAGAACTTGTTGATCCAGGGCGGCACGATCAGCATCGGCACCTTGAGCACGGTCTCGGTCGCCGGCGCGTACTGCAGCAGCTGCATCAACTCGTTTTGGAAGATCACCTTGCCGGGGGTCGACGCGAGATTGCGGCCGACCTCGAAATGCGACGTGTCGGTCTGCCGGATACGCAGATCGCCGCCGCCGGCCTGGATGTCTTCCGCCAGCATGTGCATGCCGCGCGCCAGGTTCTCGCCTTTCGACGCCAGGGTGGCGCGCAGCAGTTCCGGGTTGGTGAGCACGAAGTTCGACGGCGCGATCGCGTTGACGATCTGGCGCAGGTAGAACTCCGCCTTCTGCCGGGTCATCGGGTCGAGCCCCTCGGCGTCCTTGACCAGACGGTCGCTGAACTGGACGGTCAGCAGGTAGGCCTGCTTGAGGAAGTCGAAGAACTGGTTCGACGACCATTCCGGATCGGTGAACCGCTTGTCGCGCGGGTCGGGTTTCGCAACCGGATCGGCTTCCTCGCCGGTCATGCGCCGCGCCGCATGCGCCCAGAGGTCGAGATAGCCCTTGCCGAGCGTCGACTGCAGCTCGAACGCGCGCTGCGGATCGGTGAGCCAATACTCCGCCACCTTTCCGAGGGTTCTGACCATGTCGATGAACTCGGCCTGGTCGGATTCCTTGCGGCCTTCCTCGCGCGGCTTGAGGTAGGCGGCCAGCGCCTTGCCGCCCTGTTCGATCATGCGGGCGAGGTTGTTCGCCAACTCCTCCCAGTCGGTGGCAGCGCCCATCCTGGGTTCCAACGGAGCCTGCACGTGTCGCCTCGATCACTTTGCTTGGGGGCAGGGCCATCCGACCCCCCGCGGCCGCCATTCTTGCCGATTCCGGAACCGCCGTCAGTGCGCTGTTAACTCTGGCATTCTAACCTTGGTTTCGTCATATTACCCGCATATGGGTCGCCGCGTGCGGTTGCGGAATAGGTTCGTGATTTCACAGCGTTGGGGGAAAGCCGGGCGGACGGTCGCGACGCGGATGTTACCCCGTCATGACACCCGGCAGCAGTTGATGACAGCGACGTCCCACTTGAAACGGATCGGACCGGTTGCGGTCGCGCTGCTGGTGGCGGCGACGCTCGCCGGCTGCTCGTCGGTCGTCGACCACGTCCCGCAGTCGATGGGCGGCCTGCCCGAGGGGACGCCGGCCCGGCCGGAGACGCAGGCGGCTTATCCGGCGGTCCATGACCTGCCCCCGGCCCGGCGGGACGGCGCACTCAGCGACGCCGAGAGCAAGCGCCTGCGGGAAGACCTGAAAAACACGCGCAATCGGGTATCGGCACCGATCCCGGCTCCCGAGGCGACCGGCACGACCGCCCCTGCCGCTGGCGGCGCACGCAACCCGTGATAAAACCTGACATTGGTGGGCCGTAGTCGACTCGGCTTACCGCCGAGGACCCTGGCCCATGGAAGATTTCCACCGCATTCGCCGACTGCCGCCCTACGTCTTCGAGCAGGTCAACCGTGCGAAGGCCAAGGCGCGCAACGCCGGGGCCGACATCATCGACCTCGGCATGGGCAATCCCGACTTGCCGGCGCCCGCCCATGTCATCGAGAAATTGAAGGACACCATCGGGCGTCCGCGCACCGACCGCTATTCCTCGTCGCGCGGCATCCCCGGGCTGCGCCGGGCCCAGGCCGCCTATTACGAGCGCCGCTTCGGCGTGAAGCTCAATCCCGAGACCCAGATCGTCACCACGCTCGGCTCCAAGGAAGGCTTCGCCAATGTGGCGCAGGCGATCACCGCGCCCGGCGACGTCGTGCTGGTGCCGGACCCGAGCTACCCGATCCATGCCTTCGGCTTCCTGATGGCCGGCGGCGTGTGCCGTTCGGTGCCGTCGGAGCCGACGCCCGATTTCTTCTCGACGCTCGAGCGCGCGATCGTGCATTCGATCCCGAAGCCGCTGGCGGTCGTGGTCTGCTATCCCTCGAACCCGACCGCTTACGTGGCCGATCTCGACTTCTACAAGGAGCTGGTCGCGTTCGCGAAGAAGCACGACATCTTGATCCTCTCCGATCTCGCCTATGCCGAGCTCTATTTCGACAACGACCCGCCGCCGTCGGTGCTACAGGTGCCGGGCGCGATCGACATCGCGGTCGAGTTCACCTCGATGTCGAAGACCTATTCGATGCCGGGCTGGCGCATCGGCTTCGCGGTCGGCAACGAGCGCATCATCGCGGCGCTCGGCCGCGTGAAGTCCTATCTCGACTACGGCGCCTTCACGCCGATCCAGGTGGCCGCGACCGCTGCGCTCAACGGCCCCGATGATTGCATCCGCGAGATGCGCGAGACCTATCGCCGCCGCCGCGACGTGCTGGTGGAAGGTTTCGGCCGTGCCGGCTGGCATATACCGGCGCCGCGCGCGTCGATGTTCGCCTGGGCGCCGATCCCGGAAATGTTCCAGTCGCTCGGCAGTGTCGAGTTTTCGACCTTGCTGGTCGAGAAGGCCGAGGTCGCGGTGTCGCCCGGCACCGGCTTCGGCGAGCGCGGCGAGGGCTATGTGCGCATCGCGCTGGTCGAGAACGAGCAGCGCATCCGGCAGGCCGCGCGCAACATCCGGCGCTTTCTTGAAACGGCGCCGGATAAGCTGCATAACGTGGTCCCGCTCGCCAAGCGCGGCTGAGGAGCATGAACCCGAAAAGTGGGTACCGGTTTTCGGACAAGTTCATGCTCAAACGTAATGTTCTTCGCTGGATTCTCTCATGGCCGAACCGTTGAGAGTGGGCCTCGCCGGATTGGGCACGGTCGGCTCGTCCGTCGCCGCGATGATCCTGCGCACCCGCGACGCCATCGCCGAGCGTGCCGGGCGTCCGGTCGACCTCGTGGCCTATGCGTCGAAGGACCCGCCGCGCGACGCGACTCTCGATCTCTCCAAGGTGAAGCAGGTCGCCGATCCGGTGGCGCTTGCGCGCGATGGCGGCATCGACGTGTTCGTCGAGCTGATGGGCGGCTCCGGCGATCCCGCCAAGAGCTCGGTCGAAGCGGCGCTCGCCGCCGGCAAGCCGGTGGTCACTGCCAACAAGGCGCTCTTGGCGCACCACGGCGTCGCGCTTGCGCAGCTCGCCGAGAAGAACAAGACCACGCTCTCGTTCGAGGCCGCGGTCGCCGGCGGCATCCCGATCATCAAGACCTTGCGTGAAGGGCTGGGCGGCAGCCGCATCAACCGCATCTATGGAATCCTCAACGGCACCTGCAATTACATCCTCACCCGCATGGCGAAGGAGCGGCTGTCCTTCGACGTGTGCCTGAAAGAGGCGCAGAAGCTCGGCTACGCCGAGGCCGATCCGACCTTCGACATCGGCGGCTTCGACACCGCCCACAAGATCGCGATCCTGACCAGCGTCGCGTTCGGCACCGAGGTCGACGCCGACGCGGTGCATGTGGAAGGCATCGAACAGATCACGCTCGCCGATCTCGAAGCCGCCGACGAGCTCGGCTATCGCGTGAAGCTGCTCGGCGTCGCGCAACGCACCGACGCCGGCATCGAGCAGCGCGTGCATCCGACCATGGTGCCGAAGGGCAACGTGATCGCCGAGGTCGACGGCGTCCTCAACGCGGTGGCGGTCGATGCCGATACCATGGCGCTCACATTGATGGGCCCGGGCGCCGGCGGCGCGGCGACGTCGTCGGCCGTCGTGGCGGACATCATGGATCTGGCGGCCGGCCGGCGCGTGCCGTCGTTCGGGCGGCCGGCCGGCAGCCTGGTGAAGGCGCCGCGCGCGCCGATCCAGCGCCACGAGGGCGGCTACTACATCCGCCTCGCGGCGGTGGACCGGCCCGGGTCGGCCGCGACCATCGCGCGCCGCATGGCGGAAGCCGACATCTCGCTGGAATCGATCATGCAGCGCGGCCGCGATCGCAAGCCGCATGGCGGCGACGATCCGCGCAGCGCCGACAAGCCCGCGCCCGTCGCGCTCATCACCTATGCTACAACCGAGGACGCAATCCGCCGGGCGCTGGCGGCGATCGAGCAGGACGGCGTCCTGGCCGAAAAGCCGCAACTGATCCGTATCGAGAAGGGGTAAGCTCATCTCCGCCGCCGGTGGCCGGTCCGGCGGTGTCTGGGCAAGAGGGGACCACGACCTGATGGCGAATCCGTCGATTACCGTCCAGCAAGACCTGGTGCTGGAGCGCATCCTGTCGATCGAGATCGTGCGCGTGACCGAGCGCGCGGCAGTGTCGGCGGCGCGGCTGCGCGGGCAGGGTAAGGACAAGGCGTCCGATCAGGCGGCGGTCGATGCGATGCGGCGCGAGCTCAACAAGCTGCCGATCGACGGCACGGTGGTGATCGGGGAGGGCGAGCTCGACGAAGCGCCGATGTTGTTCATCGGCGAGAAGGTCGGCAACAAGAGCGGCCCCAAGGTCGACATCGCGGTCGATCCGCTCGAAGGCACCACGCTCTGCGCCAAGAATATGCCGGGCGCGATCGCGACGCTGGCGATGGCCGACGAGGGCACGCTCTTGCACGCGCCCGACGTCTACATGGAGAAGATCGCCATCGGTCCCGGCTATCCGCGCGGCGTCGTCGATCTCGATGCGCCGGCCGAGGAGAACATCCTCGCGCTTGCCAAGGCCAAGGGCGTCAAGCCGCAGGAGATCACCGCGCTCCTGCTGGACCGCCCGCGCCACGCCGACCTGATCGCCGGCGTGCGCAAGGCCGGCGCCTCGGTGGCGCTGATCTCCGACGGCGACGTCGCCGGTGTCATCCACTGCGCCGACGCCGAGCATTCGGGCATCGACATCTATCTCGGCATCGGTGGCGCGCCGGAAGGCGTGCTGGCGGCGGCGGCGCTGCGCTGCATCGGCGGCCAGATGCAGTGCCGGCTGATACTCGACACCGAAGAGCGGCGCGAGCGTTCGCACAAGATGGGCATCAAGGATTTCCGCAAGCGTTACGAGATCGAGGACATGGTGCGCGGCGACTGCCTGTTCGCGGCGACCGGCGTCACCACGGGCGCCATGCTCAAGGGCGTGCGCTTCAGGGGCGACATCATCGAGACCGAGACGGTGGTGATGCGCTCGATTACCGGCACCGTGCGCTGGATCCGCGCCGAACACCGCCAGCTCGAAAAATTCCACCTGGATTGAACGCCGCCGGCGCAGCGATGCGCTTAACTTAGCGCGCGGCCGAGGTGCGCGCCGGTGCGCGCGCGGTCGCGCTGATCGCGGCGGCCGCCCGATAGGCGTCGGCGAGGCCGGCGCCGTAGCTGTCGTCACGTCCGGTCGCTCCCAAGTCTCTCGCCGTCGAGAGCAGCAGGTTGCGCAGCGTCTTGGGCGTCAATGTGGGCCGCAGCTCGATCAGCAAGGCGGCGATGCCGCTGATATGCGCGGCCGCGACCGACGTGCCGGTCGACAGTTGGTAGGTCTGGCCCGGTGCCGGCCCCACCACATCGACACCCGGAGCCACAATCGCGACATGGTGGCCGCGGACCGAGAACCGGGATATCTCGTCGCGGGCATCGACGGCCGCCACCGCAATCACGTTCGGATGGGCCGCGGGGTAGAGTGGCGCGGCTTTCGGCCCGGCATTGCCGGCGGCGGCCACCAGCACGACGCCCTTGCGGCTGGCCGCGATGAGGCTGCGTGCGATCTCCGGATCGTTCGGTCCGGCAAAACTCATATTGATCACGCGGGCGCCGCGCGCCACCGCCCAATCGATGCCCCGGAGGATCGCGAACGACGTGCTCTCGTAGCCATCGCGCGCTTCCGTGAAGGCGCGGATCGCCAGGATGCGCGCGCTTGGCGCCACGCCCGCGAGTCGCGCCTGCGCAACGATGGCGCCGGCCATCGCCGTTCCATGCGGCGACGGCGCTGCACTGCCTCCAACCGCGTCGAAACTGTCGGCGATCGCGTGCGCGATTTCCGGATGCGATGCATCGATGCCGCCGTCGATGACGGCGACCAGCACATTGCTGCCGGTCGCGAGCTGGTGCGCTTCCGGCACGCGTAGCTTGGTGAGCGAATACTGCGCTGCGCGGTCGGGCACCGCCGCGCGCTTGGCCTGTTGCAGCGTGAAACGGTAGTTCGGCTGCGCGATGCGGATATTGGCATCGCCTTCCAGCGCACGGATCACGTCCGAGACCGGCCTTTGATCGGCGATCTGCCAGCGGTGGAAGGTCGTGCCGGTCATGTTGAGGCGCTGCGATTGCAGCCGCGTCAGGCGATGCCGGCTCGCCAATGCGTCGAGCGCCTGCTCCGAGAGACCGGACGGCAGGCCGATCAAGACCTCGGTCGCGACAAAACGGTTCTCGCCGGGGGGCGGCACGCGGCTCGCGGTGGCGGGGGCTTGCTTGCCGGCCTTCGTCTTCGGCAGCGAACCCTTAACCGCCTTGCCCGCGCCGCTGATGGTTTGCATCGGATTCGGCAGACGCAAGTCGCGGTCGAGTGGGTCGTTGCGCCGGATCGTGCCCGGCACGCTGTCGATGACAGACCCGGTAGAATTCGGCGGCAGCCTGAAATCGCCTGCCGGCGGGCCCGACGGAAGTTCGGGCCGTGACAGCCCACCGGGAATTGCCGACCCAATGCCGCCGACGGACGGGACTGGCGCTCCAAGGCCGCCCAGTTGTGCGGCGGCCTCCGGCGGCGCAAGCGCTGTCAGCAACAGAGCTGTTGCGGCCGTCAAGCTGGCAAGGAATTTGCGACGATGACCCAGGATCGCCCCCGATTTGCGTCTCAACAGGGTACCGCCACAAAACGGCGACCCGAATGGGTGTTTTTTGAGGCGATTGGGGAACTTAGCAGGATTTGCCCACCATTTACGGCAACGGCCGCTCGCCGCCCGGTACCGGCGCGTCGAAGCCGTTCAGCATGATAGCGACCATCGTGTAGAAGCCGAGCGCGGTGATCAGCTCGATCACGTGATCGAGCCCGAGCATCGCCACCGCGCGATCGTAGGTCGGCTGCGACAGCGTGCGCGTCTCGTTCATCTCGGTGACGAGCGCGTAGACCAGCCGCTCGTCGTCGCGATCGAGCTCGGGCTTGCGGCGGTGCCGGATCGCTTCGACCACGGCGGGCGCAATCCCGGCCTCCAGCGCATGCCGCGCATGCGCGAACCATTCGTATTGCGCCGACCAATGCCGGGCGACCAGCAGCACCATCAGCTCGAACAGCCGCAGGTCGAGGTTGCCGTTGCGCAGGATCGTGCCAAACCGGTCGGCGGCGTCGGCGACCTTCGGATTGCGCAGCCAGATCGCGAACGGCCCACGCACCGTGCCGCCGCGCGTGCCGGCGATGCGGTCGTGGATGACCTTCTGTTCCGGCGTGAGTTCCTCCAGTTTCAAGTCTTCCACACGGGCCATTCTTTAACTCCCTGACGGCATGGCGCTTCGACGACGAGTCTCGGACAATAGGGGCAACTGATTCGCCCGCAAAGCAGGCCGATGTTGTCCGTCTTGTCCAGTCCCTCGGTGCCGATGATTGGGGAGCGCCGCCACTTTCTGGGTGTTGCGCAGTCCGCGACCGGCCGCGCCTGGCGCGACCGGCTGGACGAGCGCGGCGCGTCGCGGGCGCTGGCAATCGCACAGCGCCACGACCTGCCGGACCTCCTGGCGCGCGTGCTGGCCGGTCGCGGTGTCGAGATCGACGACGTGCCGGGGCATCTCGACCCGACAGTGCGCACGCTGATGCCCGACCCGAGCGTGCTGGTGGGCATGGACGCGGCGGCGGCGCGGATCGCCGACGCCGCCATGCGCCGCGAGACGGTCGCGATCTTCGGCGATTACGACGTCGACGGTGCGACCTCGTCGGCGACGCTGGCGCGCTTCCTGCGGCTCGCCGGCATCGATCCGATCATCCATATCCCCGACCGCCTGTTCGAAGGCTACGGCCCGAACGTCGACGCGGTGCGCAAGCTCGCGGCGCGCGGCGCGACGCTTCTGGTCACGGTCGATTGCGGCACCGTCAGCCACGAGCCGCTGGCGGAGGCGGCGCGGCTCGGCATGGAGACGATCGTCGTCGACCATCACCTTGCCGACGAAACGCTGCCGCCCGCGCTCGCGGTGGTGAACCCGAACCGGCTCGATGATCTCTCGAAGCTCGGCCATCTCGCCGCGGTCGGGCTGGTGTTCATGACCGTGGTGGCGGTGAACCGCGAGCTGCGCCGGCGCGGCTTCTGGACCGACGCGCGGCCGGAGCCGGACTTGCTCGATCTGCTCGACCTGGTCGCGCTCGGCACCGTCGCCGACGTGGTGCCGCTCAAGGGGCTCAACCGCGCCTTTGTCGCCAAGGGATTGCTGGCGATGCGGCGGCGCGATCACATTGGCCTGACGGCATTGATGGACGTGTCGCGGCTCAACGGTCCGCCGGAGCCGTTTCACCTGGGCTTCCTGCTCGGGCCGCGCATCAATGCCGGCGGCCGCATCGGCCGCGCCTCGCTCGGTGTCGAGCTGCTGCTGAGCGACGATCCGACGCAAGCCGCGGCCATCGCCGCCGAGCTTGATCGCCTCAACAACGAACGCCGCGCCATCGAAGTCGCGACCGTCGCGCAAGCCGAAGCCGAGGCGATGGCGGCGCTCGGCATCGAGGAGAAGGGCGCCGCGGTGGTGACCGCCGCCGAGGGCTGGCATCCCGGCGTGGTCGGCCTCGTCGCAGCGCGCCTGAAGGAACGGTTCGGCCGGCCGGCGTTCGCGATTGCGCTCGAGCCCGGCGGCATCGGCACCGGTTCCGGCCGCTCGATCCAAGGCGTCGATCTCGGCCGCGTCGTGCGGCAGGCGGTCGGCGAGGGGCTGCTGATCAAGGGCGGCGGCCATGCCATGGCGGCGGGCGTCACGCTGCGCAAGGACGCGCTGGCCGCGTTCCGCGCGTTCCTTGAAGCCACCATCGGCGATGCGGTCGCGGCGGCGCGGCGCGAGGATTCGCTCCTCATCGACGGCGCGCTGACGGCCGCTGCCGCGACGGCGGAAACCATCACCACCATCGCGCAGGCCGGGCCGTTCGGCGCCGGCAATCCCGAGCCGATCGTGGCGCTGCCGGCGCACACCATCGCCTATGCCGACGAGGTCGGGCAGGCGCATGTGAAGGTGCGGCTGCGCTCGGGCGACGGCTCAGGCGTCAATGCGATCGCGTTCCGCGCGGTCGGCCAGAAGCTCGGCGCGGCGCTCACGCAGAACCGCGGGCGCTCCATGCACGTTGCCGGCTGCCTCGCGGTCGACCGCTGGCAGGGCGAGGAGCGGGTGCAGCTGCGGATCCTGGACGTGGCGGCGGCGGACGAATTTTCCGGGCGCTGACGACCGTTACTACCGTGCGCCCGCGGCGGCGAACGCGGCCGCAGCCTTGGGCGAGGCCAGGAACGTGATGAAGGCCCGCGCAGCATCCGGCGATTTCGACGTCGAAAACGCGCCCGCCGAATACACGGTTTCCGATTGCGCTTCCGGCGGCAGCGCGCCAACGAACTGAACGTCCTTGCTGACCATCAGCTGGGTCAACTGACCGGCCGCAACGTCATTGCCGGTGCGCTTGGCAAGCTCGGCGAGCTGAGTGTTGCCCTTGATGACGATGATTTTCGATTTCACCTGCTCGGCAACGCCGATCCGCTCGAGCTGCTTGGCGAACAACAGGCCTGACGCAAGGCTGTTGTGAATGATCGAGTTGGCGCGAAGCAGCGTCTGCTTGAACGCGTCCAACGCGGCAATGTCGGGCTTGGCGACGCCGTTGCGGACCGCCAACCCGAGTTTGATGCTGGCAATGCCGCGCCCCGTCGCAACGAATTTGTTGTGCTTCGCCATCTCGTCGATCTCGGCCGCGAGCGAGATCAAGGCGTCCGGTTGTTCTCCCGCTTGCAGCTTCGCGCGTAACGCCGGCGCGGTTCCGTACACAACCTGAACGTTGTGTTTGGTCTCGGATTGGAAGTCCGCGACGATCCTGACCATCGCCGTTTGCAGCGGGCCGTCGCTGAAAACTGTAATTTCGGCGGCCTGGGAGGAGGCGGCCCACATTGCGACGGACGCGACGCAAGCAACCGGCACGAAGCGATTGGCGGACATGGCGGACCTCGGAAACAAATTACGCCCGCCGGACTATCCGCAAAATATGACGAGCGCGCAAATGATCCTGACGGCTCAATCCCCACCGGCTTTCAGGTATTTGCCCATCGTGTCCAGGACTTGCTGCGGCTGGTTGATCATCCCATTGAAGCCCTTGGTGACCTCCTGCGCCGGGATGTGATCGATCTCGATCTGCGCGGTCTTCATCTCAGCCAGCAATTTTGGATCGGCGAGGGCTTTTGCCAGCGCGTCGCGCAGCGCGGCCGCGCGGTCGGCCGGCGTTCCGGGCCGCAAGCCGAATGGCCGGCCGATGCCGAGCGGCGTTCCGCGCACGGACATCAGCGCGCGGCCGATGTCGCTGGTCGCCAAATCCTCGTCCACGGGAAGATGATCGAGACCCGCGATCGACGCGCGGCTCGAGCGCACCATCGGGCGTACGATGCCTTGCTCGCCGGCCATCCGCACGGTGGTGGCAAGCGCCGTCCAGCCGTCGACTTCGCGGCGCTCGAGCGCGAGCTTGATGTCGGTGTTGGCGGCATAGCCCGCCACCAGCCTGAACTTGGCGCCGGCGAATTCCTTCAGCAGCAGCGGAACGTCATGCGAATTGGAGCCCGGCCCGGTGGTGCCGATGACGAGCTCTTCCTTGGCGTTCTGAAGGTCCTTGAAGGTCTTGTAAGGCAGCGCCGGGTGGATCGCGAACAGCGCCGCATCGGAGCCCGACGAGCCGATCCAGATGAACTGCCGCGCGTCGAAACGCACCGCCGGCATCTTGAACAGCTGCGCCATCGCGACTTGCGGATTGGCCGCCAGGATCGTCAGGCCGTCGGCGTCCGCGACGTTGAAGACGTAGTTTGTGGCGTTGAGATGCGCGCCGCCCGGCATCTGTCGCAGGATCACGGTGGGATTGCCGGGGATGTACTGCCCCATATGGCGGGCAAGAATTTGCGCGGAGACCGACAGGCTGCCGACGGCGCGCGCGCCGACCACGATGGTGACGGTCTTGCCTTTGAAGAAATCAGCCTGGGCCTGAGCAGGGTTTGGCGGAAATGCCAAGCAGGAAAGTACGACACCAAGGATCGCAATCATCCGCATGTGTCCCTCCCAGCGCGTGTAGGGTGGGCAAAGCGAAGCGTGCCCACCATCTTTCTTTCCGCATTTCGATGGTGGGCACGGCGCTTTGCGCCTTTGCCCACCCTACGGCGACGAAATGCTTAGCCGCCGCTTTCCAGCTTGATGTATTTGAGCATCGCGTCAATGGCTTCCTGCGGCTGGCTTATCATCGCGGCGAAATCCTTGGTCACCTGCTCCGCGGTCAGCGGGTCGATGTCGATCCCGACCTTCTCGGCGTCGGCCAGGAATTGCGGATCGCGCACGACCTTTGCCATGGCGTCGCGCAGCATCGCCACGCGGTCCGCCGGCACGCCCGGCCGCACGCCGAACGGCTTGCCGATCGCCAGTGGCGTGCCGCGGATGATCATCAGCGACTTGCCGATGCCGGGCGGCGTCAGATCCTCGTCCACCGGCAGATGGTCAAATCCCTTCACCGGGCTGCGTCCGCGCACCAGCGGGCGCACGGCGCCGGAGGCCGCGGCCTGGCGCACCGGTGTGGACAGCGCCGACCAGCCATCGGCTTCGCCGCGTTCGAGTGCCAGCCGGATGTCACCGTTTGCCTGGAAGCCCGAGAGCAGCTTGAACCGGGCGCCGGCGAATTCCTTCAGCAGCAGCGGAACGTCGTACGAGTTCGAGCCGGGACCGGTGGTGCCGACCACGATCTCCTCTTTTGCAGTCTGCAGATCCTTGAAGCTGTTGTAGGGGAGGCTCGCGCGGACCGCGAACAGCGTGCCGTCGGGGCCGGTCGAGCCGAGCCACTGGAACTGCCGCACGTCGAAGCGCACCTGCTGCACCTTGGCAAGCTGCGCCATCGCGATCGCGGGGTTGGCGCCGAGGATCGTCAGGCCGTCGGCGTCCGCGACGTTGTAGACATTGTTGGTGGCGTTGAGATGGGCGCCGCCCGGCATCTGCCGCAGGATGACGGTTGGATTGCCGGGAACGAAGCGCCCGAGGTGGCGGCTGAGGATCAGCGAGGTGTTGCCGATCGAGCCGCCGACCCGCGTCCCGACCACGATGGTGATCGTCTTGCCCTTGTAGAAATCGGCTTGTGCGTGGGCCGCTTGCGGCGCCAATGCCGCGATCAGGCAGCAGGCGAGGAGGCTCGACCAGCGCACATGCGGCATGAATTCCTCCCCGTGTTTCTTGTTTTCTTGTCTTGCGGTTTTCCCTGAAGAGGGGCGGTTCCGGAGCCGCGGTTGGCGGCTCCGGCTGTTCGGTCCGGTCGGATTATTCGCCGACCTTGAGGTACTTGTTCATCGCCTCCAGCACCGGAGCGGGCTGGTTCAGGAGGTCGCCGAACCATTTGGCAACCTGATCGGGGGAGATGTACTCCATTTCGATCTTCGCCTTCTCCGCCTCGGCGAGGAAGGCAGGGTCCTTCAAGGTCTTTGCGAGACCTTCGCGTAGCATCGCCACGCGATCGGCGGGCGTTCCCGGCCGGACGGCGAAAGCGCGTCCGATCGACTGTGGGATGCCGCGGATCGCCATCAGCGCGCGGCCGGTGTCGTTGGTCGCGAGCGACTCGTCAGTCGGCAGGTGGTTCCAACCTTTGACGGGCGTGCGGCTGCGCACCAGCGGGCGCACGGCGCCGCGGTCGACCGCAAGCTGGATGGTGGTGGCGAGCGCGGAGTAGGCGTCGGCTTCCTGGCGCTCGACTGCCAAGAGGATGTCACTGTTGGCGGCGTAGCCCGCAACCAGCCGGATCTTCAGGCCGGCGAATTCCTTGAGCAGGAGCGGCATGTCATGGGCGTTCGAGCCCGGGCCGGTCGTTCCGGCGACGAATTCCTTGCCGGAGTCGCGCATCTCCTGGAACGTCTTGAACGGCAGCGACGCGCGGATCGAGAACATCGATCCATCCGGTCCCGACGAGCCGAGCCAGATGAACTTCGAGACGTCGAAACGGACATTCGGCAGCTTCGCGAGCTGGCCCATGGCGACGTTCGGATTCGCCGCCAGGATGCTCAGGCCGTCGGCGTCCGCGACGTTGAAGATGTTGTTGGTCGCATTGAGATGCGCGCCGCCCGGCATCTGCCGGTTGATGACGGTCGGATTGCCCGGAATGTGCTTGCCGAGGTGTCGGCCAACGACCTGCGCGGCGACGGCGAGGCTGCCGGTCTTCGCGCCAATCACGATCGCGATGGTCTTGCCCTTGTAGAAATCGGCTTGCGCATGCGCCGGCGACAACGGCATCGCCAGGATGCCGGCGGTCACGCCGGCCAGAACGGTTGCCTGCGACAGTAATCTCATCAATTCCTCCCTACATGTCGTTGAAAAATTAGCGGATTTTGCGGGGTCGTCTCAAGCTGCAAAATGCCCGGGTCCAGTGGCCACTTGTCGCATCGCGGTCCTGATGCTCTATCACCGCCGCAACAATTTCCATGGTGAACAGCGTGCCGGCACCGGACTACGCCTTCGTTCAGTATCACGGTCAGGCGGCCAGCAGCACGCTGCACGGCAACCTCGTCAGGATGTGGGCCGCGATCAGCGCGGACACCGGCGGCCGTGTCACCGCCTCGGTGCATGCCGAGAACGGCAAGGTCGCGGGCGGCGATCCGACCGCGCTGCGCATGCTGATGGCGGGCGAGATCCAGTTCTACACCCTGATGGGCGGCATCCTGGGTACGGTGATTCCGGTGGCCGAGGTGCAGCAGGTGCCGTTCGCCTTCGCCAGCGCCGCGCAAGCGCACAAGGCGATCGACGGTCCGCTCGGCCGCATGCTGGCGGAGGAGATGGCCGCGAAGGGCATGCATCTGTTTCCGCAGGGCGGCTTCGACAACGGCATGCGCCAGGTCGCGAGCGTCACGCGCGCAGTGGCGGCGCCTGACGACCTTGCGGGAGTGAAAATCCGCGTGCCGCCCGGGCAGTTGATCTTCGACACTTTCCAGGCGTTCGGCGCCGAGCCCGTGATCATTCCCGCGTACCAGCTCTATGACGGCCTCGCGACCGGGCAGGTGGCGGCGCAGGAAAACCCGCTCGCGGTGCTGGAGGGCTTCAAGCTCTACGAGCTCGTGAAATACGTCAGCATGACCAATCATATGTGGTCGGGCTTTAACCTGATGGTGCATCTTGCGACCTGGCAGCGGCTTCCGGACGATGTTAAGAGCGTGATCGAACGCAACGTGACCGCGCACGTCCGCCAGCAACGGGCGGACCAGACCGCGCTCAATGCCTCGCTGCGGCAGGATCTGGCGCGACGCGGTCTCATGTTTAACGAGGTCGACCAGCGAGCGTTCCGGGCGAGGCTAGGGGAGGTTTATTCCACCTGGCGTGAGAAGCTTGGAACGCGCTGCTGGTCGCTGCTTGAGGCCGAAGTCGGCCAGCTCCGCTGACATTGTTTCGGACCGGCCGCGGCCTTAGATTTGGATCATGGCGACTCTCTCACGACGCGATGCGCTTCGGATTGCGGCCGGGTCGGCTGCCCTGGCTGTGGCCGGCGCGCCTGCACCTGTTGCGGCTAACGTTGCCGAAACCATCAAGGCTTTCACCGGGGGACAAACGCCCGAGGCCGGCCGTATCACGCTCGAGCTTGCGGCTTCGGTCGAGGACGGCAACAGCGTGCCGCTCGCGGTCAAGGTCGAGAGCCCGATGCGCCCGGACGACTACGTCAGCGAAATCCTGGTGGTGGCGGACGCCAATCCTTGGCCGCGGGTGGCGAGCTTCCAGTTCTCGCCGATCGCCGGGAAGGCGGCGTTCGCGACCCGCATCCGGCTCACCGAGAACCAGAACGTGATCGTGCTGGCGAAGCTGGGCGACGGCCGTGTCTTCACGGCCAAGCAGCACGTCGAAGTTACGATCGGCGCGTGCACGAACTAAGGCCGATGACATGACCACCCAGCCCCGCATCCGCATTCCAAAACTCGCCAAGAAAGGCGAGGTGATCCAGATCCGCACACTGGTGTCGCATGTGATGGAGTCGGGCCAGCGCAAGGACGCGAGCGGCAAGACGATCCCGCGCAACATCATCAACCGCTTCACGTGTACCTTCAACGGCCGTCCCGTGATGGCCTGTCATATCGAGCCAGCGATCGCCGCCAATCCCTATCTCGAATTCTCGGCGCGGGTCGAGGAGAGCGGCACCTTCCAGTTCACCTGGGCGGCCGACGACGGTGCGGTTACCACCGCGTCCGAGAAGATCACCGTGCGCTGATGTCAGTACTTAGGTCCCACTTGCCGTTGCACGTGTCATGCGCGACCGTGGTCCTGATCGCGTCGTCCGGCCCGTCCCTGGCGCAAAAAGCCGATCTCGAATTCGGCCGCTACCTTGCCACGGAGTGCCTGGCTTGCCATCGTGGCGGGACCGCGGCCGGCACCATTCCCAACATATTCGGGATGGGCGAAGCCAAATTCATCGTGTTGATCAAAGCCTACCGCGACAAGCAAATGCCCAATCCGGTGATGCAGAGCGTGGCCAGCCGCCTCAAGGACGATGAGATCGACGCGCTCGCACATTATTTCGCAGTGACCAAGAAGCCATAGATTTCCAGTGGGAGAACACCATGACTGATCTGACGCGCCGCAAATTCACCAGCCTCGCCGGCGCAACGCTGGCGGCGGCGACGACTCCGCTGTTTGCGCCCGCCGTGCTCGGGCAGCAAAAAGCCAAGCCCAAGCTGGTCGTGCTCGGCGGCGGGCCCGGCGGCGGCACGGTCGCGCGCTTCGTCAACAAGGACGCGGCGGGCGCGATCGACGTCACCATGATCGAGCCGATCCGCAATTTCACGACCTGCTTCTTCTCCAACCTCTATGTCGGCGGCTATCGTTCGTTCCAGTCGATCACCCACAACTACGACAAGGTGCGCAAGGAAGGCGTGCGCATCGTGCCGGCATGGGCGAGCGCCATCGACCGCGACAAGAAGCAGATCATGGTCGGCAAGCAGAGCATCCCCTACGACCGGCTGGTGATCGCGCCCGGCATCGACCTGAAATGGGATTCGGTGCCCGGCTATTCGGAAGCGGCGTCGCAGACCATGCCGCATGCCTGGAAGCCCGGCCCGCAGACGCAGCTGCTGGTGAAGCGGCTCAACGCGCTCAACGACGGCGCGCTGATCGTGATGATCGCGCCGCCCAATCCCTATCGCTGCCCGCCCGGACCGTATGAGCGCGTCTCGATGTTCGCGCACGTGCTCAAGGCCAAGGGCCACAAGAAGTCGAAGATCATCATCCTCGACACCAAGTCCGCGTTCTCCAAGCAGGGCGTCTTCACCGACGGCTGGCAGCGGCACTATCCGGGCATGATCGAGTGGCAGGACCCGAAGGTCCACGGCGGCATCAAGGGCGTCAACCCGAAGACCAACGAGGTGATGACCGATCTCGCCAACTACAAGGCGCAGCTCGTCAACGTGATCCCGGCGCAGACCGCCGGACAGATCGCGCTCAAGGCGGGCCTCGCCGACAAGACCGGGTTCTGCCCGATCGACCCGGCCAACATGCGCTCGAAGATGGACGCCAACATCTACGTGGTGGGCGACGCCTGCATCCCCGGCCAGATGCCGAAGTCGGCGTTCTCCGCCAACAGCCAGGCCAAGGTGGCGGCGATGATGATCCGCGGCGAGCTGGCCGGGCAGAAGACGTTCCCGGCGCGCTATTCCAACACGTGCTGGAGCCTGATCGAGACCGACGACAACATCAAGGTCGGCGGCACCTACGAAGCCGGCCCCGACATCATCAAGGAGGCGTCGACCTTCGTCTCCAAGCCGGGCGAGCCGGCCGACATCCGCAAGCAGAACTACCAGGAGTCGATCGACTGGTATAACAGCATTGTCGGCGAGATTTTCGGCTGAACGATTTGGCTATGGCGTGTGCAGCGGCGGCCGGTGGCCGCCGTTGTGTCTATATCTCTCCGTGATCGAGACGATCCGTAACAACGCGAGCGGCGAGGGCGTGCACGTTGGCTCGGGCCTCGGTTTCGTCGGCTCCATACGCCAACACGCCAGGCAACGCTGATCTCCGCGATCCAGCGGCCGTCAGCTTCACGTTCGATCTCAATCTTGAGCATTGGATATCGTACCGCGTCAGGCGGCGGATACAAACAGGCTGAAAAGCTATCGCTGCTCCACGCGCTCGCGCAGTTTTGCGAGCCGCTCGCCGATCGGCGCGAGCGCGGCGCGCGCGGCTTCGCGGCTGCCGATATCGATGACGATCAGCGCCCCGACGATGGCCATGTCGATCTGCAGCATCGTCCCGGCATAGGAGTCGTCGCTTTCGGGTTTCGGCGGCTGTTGCTCGCCGAGCCGTGCGATGGCGTCCTGCAGCGCGTCGCGGAACAGCCGCACCTCGGCGGCGGTCTGTTCGCGGCCGGAGGATTCGAGCGTGCGCAGCGCGAGACGGTACTGCAATTCCGCGCGCTCGACCGCGTCGGCAAAATCCTTGAGATCGTCGGCGCCCGCGGCAAGCGGGGCGGCGGCGAGGATCAGGGCCAGCAATGGTCGTCCGGACGGCTGTGACCATGGCCATGGTTGCTCTGGTGGTATCGGCAAGGCTATCTAAGGCGGCAACCTTTACAGAAAGATTGAAGGCGATGTCGAAACTGAAACTATCCGTGGCGATCGGCAACTACGACCGGGCCCGCCCGCTGTTCGACGGGGCGGTGCAGATCGACGGGGTCGACCCGGTGTTCATGATGCTGCCGCCGGAGGAGATCTTCTTCCGCGCCTTCCGCACCATGGATTTCGACATCTGCGAACTGTCGATGTCGAGCTTCACGGTCAAGACCGCGCAGGGCAACTGCCCCTACGTCGGCATCCCGGCGTTCGTGTCGCGGATGTTCCGCCACAACTGCATCTATGTGCGCACCGACCGCATCAAGAAGCCGGAGGACCTCAAAGGCAAGAAGGTCGGCCTGCCGGAATTCCAGCTCACCGCTTGCGTCTGGGCGCGCGCGATCCTGCAGGACGACTACGGCGTGAAGCCGTCCGACATCACCTGGGTGCGCGGCGGGATCGACGACCCGACCCGGCCGGAGAAGATCACCATCAAGCTGCCCGCCGACGTGAAGATGGTCGACGCGCCGGAAGGCAAGACCATCTCGCAACTGCTCGAGAGCGGCGACATTGATGCGTTTATCGCGCCGCGGGTGCCGCGCATGGCGGGCAAGAAGAACCCGAACATCGGCTGGCTGTTTCCCGATCCGATCGCCGCCGGGAAGGACTACTTCAAGCGCACCGGCATCTTCCCGATCATGCACGTCACCGGCATCCGCCGCACGCTGGTCGAGCAGCATCCATGGCTGCCAGCGGCGGTGTTCAAGGCGCTGGAGCAGTCGAAGGCGAAGTGCATGGAGGAGATGGAAGACACCGCGACCAGCAAGTGCACGCTGCCGTTCCTCGACGAGCAGCTGCGCGCCGCGCGCGAATTCATGGGGCACGATTTCTGGTCATACGGCCTGCACGCCAACCGCAAGGTGCTGGAGACGTTTTTGCGTCACCACCATTCGGAAAACCTGTCGCAGCGGCTGGTGACGCCGGAGGAGATGTTCCATCCCTCGACGCACGAGGCGTTCACGATCTGACGGATTTCGTGTCCCGGACAAGCGACGGCCGTAAGCGCGTTCACGCGCGTCTTCGACGCGCTATGGCCGTCGCGCAGAGCCGGGACCCCGATTTCTAATTGCTTCAAAGAAAGCTGGGTCCCGGGTCTGCAGCGCACCACTTCGTGCCTGCGCTGCGCCCGGGACACGAGAGCTGTCGTTACTTCTTCGCCGCCGTCTCCGTGCCGCGCAGCATGGCCGCCGTCGCCACCGCCGAGTAGCCGGGCTCGACCCGCACGTCGACCACCGCCACTTCGCCGGCCTCGACCGCCGCGATCGCCTTGCGGAAGGTCTCGACCAGATCGTCCTGCTTGGTCACCGGGCCGAAGCCTTGCGCGCCCTGCGAGCGGGCGAGGGTGGCGATGTCGATGTCCGGCGGCGAGATGCGCTGGCCGATCCAGCGGTTCTCCGGCGGCCGCGATCGGATGCGCGCGACTCGCTCCTGGTGCAGCTCGTCGTTGAAGAACGAGCGGTTGTTCGCCACCACGATCAGCATCGGGATCTTGTAGTGCGCCGCGGTCCAGAGCGCGACGTTGCTCATCATGAAGTCGCCGTCGCCGCACACGCCGATCACGAGCCGGCCGGAGCCCTTGAGCGCCAGCGCGGTGCCGACCGTGTTGCCGGGACCGCCGCCGACGCCGCCGCCGCCTTCCGAGCCCACGTAGTCGAGCGGATGCTGGAACGGCCAGGTCGCGCCGTCCCACGACAGTGAAATATGCGCCAGCGTCACGTCGCGGTCGCCGCACGCGAACTTGAGCCCGCGCACGAGATCGTTCACGACCAGTTTGCCGGTGGAAAGATCCGGCTTGTCGCGCTTCGGCAGTGCGCGCTTGGTGAACGGCTTGGCGGTGAAGCCGAGCGCCTTGTTGAGCTCCGGAATCGCTTCGTCCGGCGTCACCGGCAGCAGCAGGTCGACCGCGGGGAGGCCCTGGTAGTCCATGCTCCAGCCGCGGTGGATGCGGAAGTCGTTGCTGATCGAGATCACCTTCGCCTTCGGCGGCTCGTCGCCGAACGTCACCTTGAACACGCCGGCGAGATCGACCCAGTCGAGATTGACGATCACGTCGGCGTTCTTCACCGCCGCCTGCGCGTCCGGCGGGATCGCGCTGCCGGCGGGGATTGCGGCCATGTTCGGATGGTCGCTCGGGAACGAAGCACCGATCTTGAGCTCGGTGATGACCTTGGCGTTGAGCCCTTCGGCGAACGCCACGCGCTCGTTCCAGGCGTCGACGCTGCGCGAGGTCCGGCCGCACAGGATGACGATGTTCTTCGCACCCTTGAGGATCGCGGCGGCCTTCTTCACCGCCTCGGCCGACGGCGCCGAATCCGCCTGCGGCATGAAGCGGGCAGGATCGACCGGCTTGATCTCCTCGGTGAGCTTGGCTTCCTGCAGCTCGGCGTCGAAGTTGATGTAGACCGGACCCTGCGGGGTGGTGTTGGCGATCCAGTTGGCGCGGTAGAGCGCTTCGCGCGACGCCTGCGGCGACGCCGGCTGGTCGTCCCATTTGGTGTAGTCGCGGATGATCGCGCCCTGGTCGCGGGCGGTGTGGATCCAGTCGATCCAGGGACGGCGCTTGTGCGCATCGACCGGGCCGGTGGCGCCGACGATGACGACCGGCATGCGGTCGCACCAGGCGTTGAACACCGCCATGGTGGCGTGGAACAGGCCGACGTTCGAGTGCACCGCCGCCGCCATCGCCTTGCCGGTGACCTTGGCGTAGCCGTGCGCGATCGCGACCGCGACCTCCTCGTGCAGGCACAGGATCATCTGCGGCTTCTCGTTGCCGAGATAGTTCACGATCGAGTCGTGGATGCCGCGATAGCTCGCGCCCGGATTGAGCGCGATGTAGGGGATATCGAGGTCGCGCAGCGACTCCGCGATCACGTCCGAGCCCCAGCCGGGCGTGTTGGCCGGGGTGAGGTTGGCGGGGCGGTCGACCTCTTTAAGGGAAGGATGGGCGGCAGTCGAAATCTCGGCGGCGGGCGCCGCCTTGGCGGTTGCAGTGCTCACTGGACAATCCTTGTTTTTTACAGGGGAAAGAGCCGGGGGCATAAAATCGGATCGGCGGCCTTCGCGCAACCGTGCAAGACCCTCACGGCGGCATGGCGGGGTGGCGTCGTCGGCCCAAACGGCCCAAGGTTACAAGGGGAGGAGGCCAACCATGTCCGGCCTGCGCATTTACGGCATCGCCCGCACGCGCGCCTTTCGCGCGCTGTGGGTGGCGATGGAACTCGGCATCGACTACGAGCACATCCCGCTCGAGATCGGGTCGGCCGGCGCCCGGACTGCGGAATTCCTGGCGGTCAATCCCAATGGCCGGTTGCCGGCGATCGCCGATGACGGCTTCGTCCTGTGGGAGTTGCTCGCGATCACGCTCTATCTGGCGAAGAAGCATTCGCTCGGCGGCCTCTATCCGGCAACGGCCGAAGCCGAGGCCAAGACCTGGCAGTGGACGCTTTGGGCGCTCAACGAGGTCGATCGCGGAGTCAACATCTGGTCGCTGCATGCGATCCGCCTGCCGGTCGAAGATCGCGATCCGGCCAAGCTCGCGGAGGCGCTCAAGGTGATCGAGCGGCCGTTCAAGGTGCTCGACGAGGCGCTCGCCGAGCAGGCGTATCTCGTCGGCGATGATTTCACCGTCGCCGATCTCAACGTCGCCGCGGTGATCAGCCGGGCGATCGAGATGGACCTCGCCGCAACGCCGCGCCTGCGGCGACTGGCTCAAGCGTTGCCTGGAACGGCCAGCCGCGCTGGAGGCGCGCCGCCTGCGGCAGATGTCGGACGACGCATCGCCGCCGGATTCCATCCGCCTGATCGCGCGCATCAACCGTCTGTAACTGCAACTCACGAACGCTGGCGCAGCCGTAGCGGTGCTGCCCGCCGGCACAGCCGTCGCGCGATAGGTCGCAGCGGCCGGGCTCGGTGGACCCCTTATTGTCGCCATTCACCGACATGCCGAGCGTGTCCGGTACGCGCACTTCAGAGAGGAAGGCCCGATGACGCTTCACCGCCGCCGTTTTCTGTGTCTGACCGCGGGTGCGGCAGCATTGCCTGGCGCGGTGCGCACCGCATGGGCTCAAAGCTATCCGGCTCAAGGCTATCCGGCCCAGACCTATCCGGCGCGGCCGGTGCGGCTTGTCGTCGGCTTTGCCCCGGGCGGTTCGACGGACATCAGCGCGCGCCTGATCGGGCAATGGTTGTCGGAGCGCCTCGGGCAGCAGCCGTTCGTCATCGAGAACCGGCCGGGCGCGGGCGGCAACGTGGCCACCGAGACGGTCGCGCGTGCTGCGCCCGACGGCTACACGCTGCTCCAGGTCGTTCCGGCCAACACGATCAATCCGGCGCTCTACGAAAAGCTCAATTTCGACTTCGTGCGCGACATCGCACCTGTCGCGAGCATCAGCCGCGAACCCAATGTCTTGGAGGTGCACCCCTCGCTGCCGGTCAAGAATATCCCGGAGTTCGTCGCATACGCGAAATCCAATCCCGGCAAGATCAATATCGCGTCGGCCGGCGCGGGGAGCTCGGGCCACCTCGCCGGCGAGCTCTTCAAGATCATGACTGGCATCGACATGGTGCACGTGCCCTATCGGGGCGGCGCACCCGCACTCACCGATCTGCTCGGCGGCCGTGTGCAGGCGATGATCACGGCCATGGCGTCGTCGATCGAGCACATCCGCGCCGGTCGGCTGCGTGCATTGGGCGTGACCACGGCCGAACGCTCCGAAGCATTGCCGGACGTCCCCGCGATGGGCGAGTTTGTCCAGGGCTACGAAGCGAGTGCCTGGACCGGCATCGGAGCGCCGCGGCACACGCCTGCGGAGATCGTCAATACGCTCAACGCTGCGGTCAACGCGGTCCTGGCCGAACCGAAGGTGAGGGCGCGGATATCGGAGCTGGGAGCATCGGTATTCGCCGGCTCTCCGGCAGGTTTCGGCAAGTTCATCGTTGATGAAACCGAGAAATGGGCGAAGGTGATCCGCGCGGCCAACATCAAAGCGGGTTAGGACCGCACGTCTTGTCCAAGGCTGCGGAGATCGCGCGCATCAACCGTCTGTGGCCCAACGCGACTCAGGAACCCTGCCGCAACCGCGTCAGCAGCCCCACGCCGGCATAGCCGTCGGGCTCGAGGCCAATCTTGCGCTGGTAGTTGCTGACGGCGGACATGGTGCCGGCGCCGACGCGGCCGTCGGCGCCCTTGGTGTCGAAGCCGAGCGCGGTCAGGCGGCGCTGGATCTCCTGGATCTCGGCGAGCGTCGGCGGCCGCTCGCCGCCGGGGAATTTCGGCGCGACCAGTTCGGCGCCGTTGATCACGTCGGCGAGGTGCACGATCGATAGCGCGTAGTTATTCGACGGATTGTAGCTGCGCACCGCAGAGAAATTCGGACCGAGCAGGAATCCGGGGCCGCCTTGCTCCGGCACCCACAGCTTCGCGGTCGCCGACGGCGAGGGGAACGGACGGCCGTCGGCGCGGACGACACCGGCCTTCTGCCAGGCGGCGTAGCTCTTGGAGGCGTTGCCGCCGCGCTGGCCGCCCGCCTTCACCTCGTAACCCCAGTGCTCGCCGCGGCGCCACTTGCCGCGGTTGATCAGATAGTGCGCAGTCGAGGCGAGCGCGTCGTCCGGCCTGCCGAACGGCGACACGCGGCCGTCGCCGTCATAGTCCATGCCGACATTGAGCCAGACTTCCGGCATCCACTGGGTGTGGCCCATGGCGCCGGCCCAGGAGCCGCGCATCTCGGCCGGCGTCGACCAGCCGCGCTCGACAATGCGCAGCGCGTTGATCAGCTCCTGCTCCCAATATTTGCGGCGGCGCGGTTCGCCCCAGGCCAGGGCGGCGAGCGACGGGAACACCGGACGCATGGCGCTCTTCTGCACGTCGGGATCGCCATAGGCGGACTCGATCCCCCACAGCGCCAGGAGCACTAAGCGAGAGACTCCGGTGTCCTTCTCGATGCGCGTCAGCAGCGCGCCGTGCTGTTTGAGTTTTTCCTTGCCGGTCTGGATGCGCCAGTCGGAGACGCGGCGGTTGAGATACTGCCAGATCTTTTCCTTGAACTCGGGCTGGTTGTTGATCGCGTCGAACACCGACATGTCCGGCTTCAGGTTCGCCATCACGCGCGTGTAGGTCTCGTCCGAGACGCCGCGTTCGGTCGCGCGTGGTCGGAAGCTCTCGACCCATTGCGGGAACGGCCGCGCGCCCTGCGCCTGCGCATCGAAGGCGAACGAGAGCGCGCCGGTGAGCACCGGAAAGAAAGCGCGGCGGGTGAGGAGGCGTCGTTCGGTCATGGCGATGTCGCGCGCGAATCCCGAATTGCTATGCCGCTTGAACGAGCTTCGCTCAAAATGCGGATCGGTCGCCCCCGATCTTTCACCGTCTTACACCACCGGTAAGATGGACTGAACAGACAAATTAATTAGTACTATCAATATCTTATAAGATTTTTCTTACCGTCTTACAGCTCTTACCCAGAATCACGTGGACCCATTCGCGACCTTGCCACGCCCGGCGCGGCGAACGCGACAGCAGGATTATAGTCACAGACGCGCCGTTGTCAATTCGTGTCGCACTTATCCAGCGATGGGACGGGGACAATCTGTTGATGCGGGACGGCGGCTAGCGGCTCAGGTGAGCGTCAGTCAGCTTGGCTGGCGGCTCAAATGTCTCGTCGCAGGAGCCGGCCAGCAGATCGTAAGTCTCAGCGAGACGCAGGAGCTGCGAGCGGCACGCCGGATATGGGAAGCGCTCCGCCAACGCGCGGCAGGTTGCCGCGCGATGATCCCAATGATCCCGCCGGGAGCCGGCATGGCCGTTGCTCTTCTTGGCCAAGGCCCGGTAGGCCGCGGCGACCTGGCGCAGTTGTTTGCGGTCCTTGGAGTCGGCCGCCTGCGCGATCAGATCGAAAAACGCTGCATCGCTTTCATAGCCGGAATAGGACATGACGCACTCCTACGCATGATCATGACCGCCGTTCCAATGATCAAAACTAGTAGCCGTTCCGCGTTTTGGAACTGAAAATCCTGTACGCATTCGTACATTGCGGTGTAGCGCGTGCGGCACTTTCCCCGCATTTCCCAACCTGTACGATTCCGTACCAAATTTCCGATGGGCGGTAGCTCGGTCGCTGTGATTGAATAATTCCTCATCGTTAAATCCGGCCGTGGCAGCCGGCGTCCCAAAGACCGGCGGAGCCCGGCCTGGGCGTTGCGGAGGATTCGATGACATCCATCATTCCGTTCTTGCGACACAACGTGTTCGACGCCGAGACCACGAAGGTGATGGGCGAAGCCTACGACGCGGCGTGTGGAGAGCTCGGAAACGGCGGCGCGCCGGCGCTCGTGAAAGAGGTGATCGCCAAGCGGATCATCGAGGCGGCGAAGAAAGGCGAGCGCGATCCGCAGCGCCTGTGCGCCAGAGCGCTGGACGCGCTCGGAATGAACCGCAGCGTCAGCTAAGACGGTCGCGCGCGGTGTTGATCGGGGTTTGGTGCCGGCCGGATGGCCTAACGGAAGAGCCGCCGATACTCGGCTTCCGGCACGCCATAGAAATGTCCGGCGATCTTTTCCAGCCCCTTGCGATTGTGCACGACAATTTCGCCACGCGCGGCCTCGATGAGCTCTCTGCTCACGAGAGCATGAACCGCTTCGGTCACGCCGGCGCGACGAACCGCAAGCATCAATGCCAGAAACTCATGCGTGAGCGCCAGACGATCTCCTGCTATGCGGTCGTGCGCCATCAGAATCCAGCGTGCGAGACGCTCCGGCAGCCTGGCGCGGGCATTGGCGATCGCGGTATGCGCCGTCTGCGCCATGAATGCCTGAACGTATTTCAGGCACAGACCGTGGAGCGACCGGCTTTGATCCAGCGCCGCGCGGAATTTTTCTGACGAAATCTGGTGCCCGTCTCCCGCGACCTGAACATAGGTCGCATTCGCGCAACGCTCATTGCCAAGCGCGATGGCGACGCCGGTCATCCCCTCGCATCCGACGAGGCCGATCTCGACCTCGGTCCCATCGTGTTTGGCGACGACCGATGCGATCCCGGTTCTGGGGAAAACGATGAATTCGATCGGTTTGTTCGGGTTCACGATACGGTCGCGCAGTTTCATGGTCACCGCGACGAGATGCGGCTCCAGCAGGCCGAGGTCTGCTGGCGACAGCAATTGAAGGAGGCGGTTTCCGTTGGCGAATCGAGGGGTGGAGATCATGGCTCTTCCCCGGTGGGGGCAAGAGCACGGCACTGTCTCTCAACCGTCGGCGCCCTGGCGCACTGCAGACGGTGCGAAAGCGTACGCTCATCGCCAGGGCATGCCCAGCGCAATATCGGTAGAACCATACGGAACTGTGCGAATGCAGGTCCGTTGACTCGGTAAGTGCGCAGCCGACAAAGGCTCTCCGCGTGATACCCGGAATACTGGCATTCGAACTCGTCGGGCCACAGGCTCGGCCAAGCCTCGTGTGGCCTCAGTGTACCCAGTTGATGATCACAACCATTGTGATTGTTGTCGCAGCTACCTGGCGAACTGCCGTTTGATTGCCGGCGGCGTTCACGATCGAAGGCAGTTCTGCTCGTTCGTCTGTTACGACCGTTGGCGCGAGGCCAAGGCGCCGGACAGGTCATCTCCCAGGGGGAACGCGGCTGCCTACAGCCGGCAGGTTGCTGCGAAGGCCGATTGAACTTCCGCGGAACAGCGTTTGCTGAACGGCCGTTACTTAAAATTCCACCAATCCGCCGCGTCCACGCTCTAATTCGGCCGTGCCGGCAGATTGTCCTATGCGCTGGATGGTCCCAGTATCGAGGCACCGATGACAAAGCTGACGAATAGAACGATCGTGGCGTGCGCCGGAACAATCGCTTTCGCCTGCGCTGCCATTCTGCCGGCGAAAGCCGCCGACATGCCGCCGCATTATCCGCCGCAATACAGTGGGCCGCCGGTTGTGCAAGAGCGCTATGTCCAGGAGCGTTATGTCTACCAGGAGCCGCCGCCGGTTTATCGCGCCGCGCCGGCGCCGATCTATCGTGAGTACGCGCCGCCCGCGCTCGTCCCGATCCCCGAGCCCGAGCCGTATTACGTTCCGCGGCGGCGGGTGTACGTCGACCCCGGCTATGGTGCGTACGGCTACGGACCGGGCTACGGCCCGGGACCCTATGTCGCGCGCGGCTACGGCTATCACCGCGGGTGGGGGCATCACCATTATCACCACCACCACGCCCATCGGCGGTGGTGAGAGTTCAGTAGGGTGGGCAAAGGCGCGACTTCGCGCCGTGCCCACGCGGACGTTCCGGCGTTTCAAAGAAAGAGGTGGGCACGCTTCGCTTTGCCCACCCTACGGCACCACGAGTTTATTAGCTGCCGCTCAATCCTTCGCGCGCTCGACGTAAGAGCCGTCGGCGGTCATCACCACGATCCGGGTGCCTGTCGCAACAAAGGGCGGCACCATCGTGCGTACGCCGTTCGACAGCGTTGCCGGCTTGTAGGACGACGCGGCGGTCTGGCTCTTGATGGAGGGTTCGGTTTCCGTCACTTCGAGCGTCACCTTCTGCGGCAACTCGATCGACACCGGCAAGCCATCATAGACCGCCATCTTCACCTTCATCTCCGGCTGCAGATAGGGCGCCTGATCGCCAACCAGATCGGTCTGCAGCGTGATCTGGTCGTAGGTCTCGTTGTTCATGAAGTGGAAGCCCTCGCCGTCCTGGTAGAGGAACTGGAAATCCTGCTCCTCCACATGCGCGCGCTCCACCTGGTCGGTGGTCTTGTAGCGATGGGCGGTCTTCACGCCATCGCTGATGCGGCGCATGTCGATCTGGGTGGTCGGCGTGCCCTTGCCGGGATGGAAGCTTTCGGCGTTCAGGACGACATAGAGTTTACCGTCGTCGAGTTCGAGGATATTGCCTTTGCGGAGCGAGCTGGCGATGACCTTCACGAATATGCATCCTTATTTGAGCAAATCGGGCGGCCGCGGGTGGGTGGCCGGCTGCAATGTCGGGGCGCAACATACTGATCCTGCGCGCGACCGCCAGCGATTTTCACGGCGGGAAGCCCTTTTCTTGGACCTTTTCTGATGGCCAACCGCCCCCGTTTCTGGGCCCCCGACACCCATGCCGAACGCCGCCCGTTCCTGATCCTCCGGGGCGAGATCACCCGGGCGGTGCGCGACCTGTTCGGCGTGCTGGAGTTCGTCGAGGTCGAGACCGCCACGCTCCAGATCTCGCCGGGGAACGAGACCCACATCCACGCCATGCGCGACCGAGCTCGCGTCGCCCACCGGCCGCGACCGGCGCTTCCTGCGCACCTCGCCCGAGTTCGCCTGCAAGAAGCTCTTGGCCGCCGGCGAGCGGCGGATCTTCGAGTTCGCCCGCTGTTATCGGAATCGCGAGGCGGGCGCGCTGCATCACCCCGAGTTCACCATGCTCGAATGGTACCGGGCGCACGGACAATACGAGCTGCTGATGGACGACTGCATGGCGGTCCTGGCCTGCGCGGCGCAGACCGCGGGCACAAGACAGTTCACCTTCCGCGACCGCTCCGCGAGCCCGTTCGCCGAGCCCGAGCGGATGACGGTGGCCGAGGCGTTCGACCGCTTCGCCGGCATCGACCTGATGGCGGCGTTGCCGCCGGAAGGGCCCGATCGCCGCCGCTTCGCCATCATGGCGAACGAGGCCGGGATCAACGTGCCGAACGAGGACACCTGGGGCGACGTGTTCAGCCGCGTGCTGGTCGAGAAGATCGAGCCGAATCTCGGCATCGGCCGGCCGACGATCCTCGATGAATATCCCGCCGTGATGTCCGCCCTGGCGCGGCCGAAGCTCGGCGACACGCGGGTGGCGGAACGGTTCGAGATCTATATCTGCGGGGTCGAGCTCGCGAACGGGTTCGGCGAGCTTACCGATCCGGTCGAGCAGCGCCGCCGCCTCGCCGCCGAGATGGCGGAGAAGGAGCGCATCTACCGCGAGCGCTATCCGATCGACGACGATTTCATTGCCGCGCTGCGGACGATGCCGCCGGCCTGCGGCGTCGCGCTCGGCTTCGACCGGCTGGTGATGCTGGCGACCGGCGCGCAGCGCATCGATCAGGTGATGTGGACGCCGGTCGACGTGCCGTGAGTTAGTGCCTTTATGACGTCGGCCCCGGCTTCGGCTCGGATCCAAACCGAAGAACGTGGCCGTCAGGGTCTTCGACCCGAAACTCGTAGGCCCAGCTGAAATTCTGCGGTGGCATGCAGATGTTCGCGCCCTTGGCGGAAAATTCATCAAGGAGGACATCGGCGTCTTCAACGCCGATCCACAGCCAAGTGCCCGGTTGGCCCTGATCGCCTTCACACAGCATGATCGATTTGCCGTCGCGCGAGACGGAGATCATCCTGCCGGCATCCCAATCCAACGAAAAGCCAAGCGCGTCCATATAGAAGCGCCGGCTGGTTGCGAGATTTTGGACCCGAAGGATGGGAATGACGTTCTCGATCGCGGTCATGCAGAGGCTCCGCTGGTCAGCTCCGAAACAGGGAATGCATGATCTGTTGAAGCAGTTCCGTGGGCAAAGCGGGTAGGGTGGGCAAAGGCGCGGTCCGCGTGGGCAGGCGCTTCCAAGTCCGGCGGCGCAGCGCCGTGCCCACGCGCCAACAGTGCGATAGTATGCGGCCAAACGAAAGGGGAGAGAGATGCGTCCATCGTTTCTGGCAGCGTGCGTTACCAGTCTGCTCGTCACGTCCGCGGCGGCGCAACAGCCGCTCGCGCTGCGCGACATGGGCTCGTTCCATGTCGGCGGGCGCAAGGTCGAGGTCACGGGACAGCCGGTGAAGGAAATCCAGCGGGTGGCCGGCGGGCCGATGTCGAAGCTCGACCTCAACGGCAACTATCATGTCGAGCACATGTACGCGCAGTACTTCCTGGTGCAGAACCGCAAGGGCAAATTTCCGCTGCTGATGTGGCACGGCGGCGGGCTCACCGGCGCCACCTACGAGACCACGCCCGACGGCCGCGAGGGCTGGCGCGACATGATGATCCGTCGCGGCTGGGACGTGTACATCACCGACGCCACCGAGCGCGGCCGCGCCGGCTTCGCGGGTCCCATGATCTGGAAGGACGATCCGGTCTTCCTCACCGAGGTCGATCCCTGGGAGCGCTTCCGCATCGGCACCGGTCCGGGCTCGTTCAATGTCGATCCGGCGAAACGCAAATTGCTGCCCGGCAACCAGTTCCCGATCGAGGCCTATGACGCGTTCCTGAAGCAGATCGTGCCGCGCTGGCTCTCGACCGACAAAGCGATCATCGACGCTTACGTGGCGCTGATCGACAAGGTCTGCCCGTGCGTGATCCTCGCGCACAGCCAGGGCGGCCACTTCGCATTCCGCGCCGCCGAGCAGCGCCCCGACAAGGTCAAGGCCATGGTCTCGGTCGAGCCCGCGATTGGCGGCGGCGCGAGCGATCCGAAGGCGGTCAAGGACATGCCGCTGCTGCTCGTCTATGGCGACTACATCGAGCAGGACCCGCGCTGGGTCGCGTATCGCAAGGCCGCGCTCGCCTATGCCGACGGCATGCGCGCGGCCGGCGGCAAGGTCGACGTGGTGAGCCTGCCGGAGCGCGGCATCAAGGGCAACTCGCACATGCTGATGATGGACAAGAACAACCGCGCCGTCCTCGACGTCATCGCCAAGTGGCTGGTCGACAACGGACTGGCGGACAATTGATTCCGTAGCCCGCATGAGCGAAGCGATATGCGGGGAGGGCTGTCCCGGATGTCGCTTCGCTCATCCGGGCTACGATTTGTAAGCGGGGAGGGAACACAATGCTCGCGCTCTATCACAACGACATGTCGCTGTGCGCGCAGAAGGTGCGCGTGTGTCTCGCCGAGAAGAAGCTGCCATGGGAGGACCGCCACCTGGTGCTGCGCGACGGCACGCACCAGCAGGACTGGTACAAGAAGCTCAACCGCCGCGCCGTGGTGCCGACCCTGATCGACGGCGACAAGGTGATCCCGGAATTCGAACGTCATCCTCGAATATCTCGAGGACACCTATCCGGAGCCACGGCTTTCGCCGAAGGATTCATTCGGCAAGGCGCAAATGCGGCTCTGGACCAAGCAGCTCGACGAGGACATCCACGACGCCAGCGCCGCGATCATCAGCTTCGGCATCGCGTTCCGGCATCAGTATCTCGAACGCGGCGAGCTTGGCCGCGCGATGCTCGATCAGATCCCGAACCTGTTCAAGCGCGAGCGCCGCCGCGACGTGATCGAGAAGGGGCCGGACTCGACTGCACTTCGTCATCGCCGTGCAGCGCATGGTGCAGTTGCTCGACGAGATGGAGGAGGCGCTTGCCGGTCATCGCTGGCTGGTCGGCGACGAATACACGCTCGCCGACGTCGCGTTCACGCCGTATCTCTTGCGACTTGAGCATCTCGACCTGCTCGGCATGGTCGCCGACCGCCCGCGCGTCGCCGACTGGTACGGACGCTGCCAGGCGCGGCCGAGCTTCGACGAGGCGCTGCGCAAATGGGAGAACGAGAAGTATCTCACCCTGATGAAGACGCGCGGCGAGCAGCACTGGCCGCAGGTGCGCGCCATCATGGCTGCGGCGTGAAGGCGTAGTGCAACGAGCCCGGTGGATTCCCTCTCCAGTCGAAGTCGGATGTTTCCGACTTCGACCACCTAAATTTGTGCCGAACTCGGGTAAACCCGAGTTCGGTTGGGGAGAGGGAGCCGAGCGAATACGCCGCACGATTCCGATTCAACAATCCTGAGCGTCAACACAGCAGCGTGCTAGGATTGCGGCCGAACACGGTGAACAGGGGTTTTCCATGATTGCATTTCGCAAGCTTAACCGCGGCGCATTGATTGCGACGATCGCGTGCGTTCTCGTGCAGCCGGCATTGGCGCAGCAATACCCGACCGGCAACGTCAACGTGATCGTGGCGTTTGCCGCCGGCGGCATCGCCGATGCGCTTGGTCGCCTGGTCGGGCAGAAGCTGAGCGAAAGCCTCAAGCAATCGGTCGTGATCGAGAACCGCGGCGGCGCCGGCGGCAATCTCGCGGCGCGCGCGGTCGCCACCGCGGCGGCGGACGGTCACACATTGCTCGCCACCACCACCGCGCTCGCGGTGAACGACACCGCGTCGAAGAACCGCGGCTACAACACATCGGATCTGCGTCCGGTCGCGATCGTCGCCATCAGCCCGGACGTGCTGGCGATCCATCCGTCCAACCCGGCCAAGAACATGAAGGAGTTCATCGCCAACGGTAAGAAGGCGAGCTTCACCTATGCCAGCGCCGGCGTCGGCACCGCGCCGCATATCGGCGCCGAGTACCTGTTCAAGGAAGTCACCAAGGTGCAGTCGGTGCACGTGCCGTTCACCGGCGGCGCGCCGGCGACCACCGCCGCGCTCGGCAACCACGTCAACGCGCTGGTGCTGACGCTGCCGACGGTGACGCCGCATATCGTCGAAGGCCGCCTGCGCGGGCTCGGCGTCGCCAGCGAGAAGCGGGTACCGGCGGTGAAGGATGTGCCGACCTATCGCGAGATGGGCTTCGACGTGCTGTCCGGCTCATGGGTCGGTTTCTTCGCGCCGGCCAAGACCCCGGACGCGGTCGTGCTCAAGCTCAACGCGGCGATCAACGAGCTGATGAAGGCGCCCGACGTGCAGGCGAAGCTCGCGCAGATCGGCTTCGATCCGATCTTCAAGAACCTCCCCGAGACCGACGCCTACTTCAAGAGCGAGGTCGCCAACTGGGGCAAGATGGTCCGCGCCGCCGGCGTGACGACGGATTAGCCAGCTCTGTTGGTTTGTAATCGTGCGGCAGACTTGATGTGTTCCCTCTCCCCGGAGGGGAGAGGGTTAGGGCGAGGGGGGTCGAACCTATCGAGAGAGCTACTCCCCCTCACCCCATCCCTCTCCCCAACGGGGAGAGGGAGCCGACCCAGTGCGCCGCACGCTTCCCGCTCCATGTCGACGGTCGCAAAGAAGTCGTGCGCTGGACGGCGCTGGCTGAACTGACTACATCCTCGCATCGAGCGAGGATGTTGTCATGACACGACAAACTGAAACTACGTTGCGCGATCCGGCGGCCTTGCTGGCGGCCGGACTGATCCCGCCCGAGCACGTTGCCGAGCTTGAGCGCGTCGCCGCGCGCTATGCGGTGTCGCTGACGCCGGACATCGCGGCACTGATCGATGCTTCCGATCCGAACGATCCGATCGCGCGCCAGTTCGTGCCCGATGCGGCCGAGCTCGACACGCGCGCCGGCGAGTCGGCCGACCCGATCGGCGACGACGCGCATTCGCCGGTCGAAGGCATCGTGCATCGCTATCCCGACCGCGTGCTGCTCAAGCTGGTGCATGTCTGTCCGGTCTATTGCCGGTTCTGCTTCCGCCGCGAGATGGTCGGCCCCGGCAAGCGGCAGTCGCTGTCGCGGGCCGCGCTGGCGACCGCGCTCGACTACATCCGCGCGCATCCGGAAATCTGGGAGGTCATCCTCACCGGCGGCGATCCGCTGATCCTGTCGCCGCGGCGGCTGCGCGAGGTTTTGCGCGCGCTCGGCGCGATCGATCACGTCAAGATCATCCGCGTGCACACCCGCGTGCCGGTGGTGGCGCCGGACAAGATTTCACGCCGCGCTCGTGCGCGCGCTCAAGGTGCCGGGCAAGGCCACCTATGTGGTGCTGCACGCCAACCATCCGCGCGAGCTGACCGATGCCGCGCGCGCCGCCTGTGCGCGCATCGTCGATGCCGGCATTCCGATGCTGAGCCAGAGCGTGCTGCTGCGCGGCGTCAACGACGATGCGGAGACGCTCGGCGCGCTGATGCGCGCCTTCGTCGAGAACCGCATCAAGCCCTACTACCTGCATCACTGCGACCTCGCGCCCGGCACCGCGCATCTGCGCACCTCGATCGAGGAGGGGCAGGCGCTGATGCGCGCGCTGCACGGGCGGCTCTCCGGGCTGTGTCAGCCGGCCTACGTGCTCGACATCCCGGGCGGCCATGGCAAGTCGCCGATCGGGCCGGCCTACCTGGAGCGATTGCAAGGTGAGGGCGGCTACGTGGTCGAGGATTTCAACGGCGGCCGCCACAGCTATGTCGTGCCTGCGGAACCCCCTCCCTAACCCTCCCGCCGCAAGCGGGGGAGGCGAAGGGAGGGGGTTCATTTACAGCGCGACTAGCGACCATTAGTTTCGCGGGCGCCAATCAGGGGTCCCGCCGCATGCAAGCTTACAATTTCACCCGTAGCGTTCCGGTCGAGGAGGGCTACGACGTCCTGGTCGCGGGCGGTGGCCCGGCCGGCAGCGCCGCCGCGGTCTGCGCCGCGCGCCTCGGCGCGAAAGTGCTGCTGGTCGAGGCGACCGGCTCGCTCGGCGGCATGTCGACCTCGGGCCTGGTCAACACGTTCGGCCCGATGGGCGACGGCGAGCGCACGCTGGTCGGCGGCTTCACCCGCGAGCTGATCGAGGCCATGCACGAGCGCGGCTATCTCGGGCCCGAGGTGACGCCGGAATACTGGATCACGCATTACAACCGCTGGATCCCGTTCGACCCCGAGGCGCTCAAGCGGCTGCTCGACGAGTACTGCGTCGCCGCCGGCGTCGAGATCCGCTACTTCACGCGCGTGATCGATGCCGACGTCGACGGGCGCAGCGTCAACGGCGCGATCATCAGCAACGTCGAAGGGCTGAAATTCATCAAGGCGAAGAAATTCATCGACTGCACCGGCGACGCGGTGCTCGCCGCCGCCTGCGGCGCCGAATGCAAGGTCGCGGGCCGCGACTGGCCGTTCCAGCCGGCGACGGTGTGCTCCACTTTCTCCGGCATCAACTGGGACGATCCCGCCTACCACACCAACCGCGGCACCGACGCGATCCGCGAGAAGGTGAAGGAGGAATACCTGCCGCAGGCGAATGCGAGCGGACACTTCAGTCATCCCGATCATTTCATTGCCGGGATGAAGAAGGTCGGTCACATGACCGGCAACCTGAACGCCGGCCACATCTACGGCCTCGACGGCCTGAACGTGAAGAGCCTGTCGGAGGGGATGATCCACGGCCGCAAGGTCGCGGTCGAATATATGGAGTTCTACCGCAAATACGTTCCGGGCTGCGAACGCATCGAGCTGGCGGCGACGTCGCCGGTGATGGGCGTGCGCGACACCCGCCGCATCGTCGGCGAGTTCGAGCTGACCACCGAGCACTACAGCGCGGCGCGGCAGTTCCCCGACCAGGTCGCGGTCTATAACCGCCCCGCCGACGTGCACTCGACCAACTCTTCGAAAGAAGAGTTCGAGCGGTTCATGAAGGACATGCACGGCTCCGGCAAGCTGCCGCGCGGCAAGAGCCTCGGCATCCCCTACAGCATCCTGGTGCCGCGGGGCTGGGAGAACCTCTGGATCGCCGGGCGCTGCCATTCGAGCGACACCAAGGTGCACGGCTCGATCCGCTCGCAGTCGGCGGCGTTCCTGATGGGGCAAGCCTCCGCCACCGCGGCGGTGCAGTCGATGCGCACCGGCCAGCCGGCCTGCGACCTCGACACCTGGGAGCTGGTCGAGAGCCTGCGCGCGGCGGGCTCGTATCTGCCGCAGCCGACGCTCAGCAAGACCATGACGCGGGAGTGAGGATGCTTTTTACGCGCGCGTGGGCGAGGGGGGTTGCGGTTCTTGCGGGCGCCGCATTGATCGCCGGCGCCGAGCGCGCCACGGCCAACGACTTCTACGCCGGCAAGACCGTCAACTTCATCGTCGGCACCGACGTCGGCGGCGGCTTCAGCATCTATGCCCGCGTGCTGTCGCGCCATCTCGGGCGCTTCATCCCCGGCAATCCGACGGTGGTGATGAAGAACATGCCGGGCGCCGGCGGCGCCACCGCGTCGAGCTATTTCTACAGGATCGCGCCCAAGGACGGCACCGTGATCGGCTCGGTCGCGCCCAACGCCATCCTCGGCCGCCTGCTCGACGGCAATGTCAGCCAGTACGATCCGGCGAAGTTCATCTATCTCGCCGGCGCCGAGCGCGGCACGCGCCTGTGCATGACCTTCGAGCACTCCAAGACCCGCACCTTCGAGGATGCGCTCAAGCGGCGCACGGTGATCGGCGCGACGTCGGCGGGCAGCCCGACCCGCGAATACGCCGCCATGATCAAGCATGCGACCGGCGCGCAGTTCGAGATCGTCTCCGGCTACAAGGGGCCGCCCGATCTGTTCCTGGCGATGTCGCGCGGCGAGATCGACGGCGTCTGCGGGCTCGACTGGACCGCGCTGAAGTCGCAGCAGCCTGATTGGCTCAGGGAGAAGAAGCTCAACCTGCTGATCCAGGCGTCGATGGCGCCGCATCCCGAGCTTGCCAGGCTCGGCGTTCCGGTGCCGTGGCCGTTCATCAAGAACGAGACCGACCGCCGCGCGGTCGAGGTGATGGTCGGATTCGAGCAGGCGTTCGGGAAGTCCTACCTGGTGCCGCCGGAGACGCCGGCCGAGCGCGTGGCGATCCTGCGGCAGGCGTTCGCGGCGGTGCTGAAGGACAAGGAATTCCTCGCCGAGGCCGAGAAGGTGCGCATCGAGATCACCGCGCAGTCGGGCGAGGAGGTGCAGCGCGTGGTCGAGAACGCCTACGCCTCGACGCCCGCGGTGATCGAGCGGCTGCGCAAGATCGTGGAGCCCTAAGGCGCCACAAGCGGTGGGAGGACTCATGTTGAAATTTTGCCATCTCATCGTCGGTATTTTTTGTCTTGGCGCCGTGGGTTTGGTTGGCGGCACCACGCGCGCTCAAGATTCGTTCCCGTCCCGGCAAGTGCGAGTCATCGTTCCGTTTCCTCCGGGATCGACCTTGGATGCGTTGGTTCGTATCGTCACCGATCAACTGGCGCAAAGATGGAAGCAGCCCGTCATCGTCGAGAATTTGAGCGGTGGCGGCGGAAACATCGGCACCACGCGGTTTGCGCGTTCGGCGCCGGATGGCTACACGCTTCTGTTTGCGCCTCCCGGTCCATTCACGATCAACCCGTTGCTCTATGCGGACGTGAGCTACGATCCTTCGACATTTGCCGCGATCTCCTTGTTGGCGACAGTTCCCAATGTCCTGGTAACAACAAGAAGCAAGGCTGGCGTTGAAACGCTGCCGCAGTTGATCGCCCTCGCCAAAGCGACATCCGAAGAAGCTGACTTATGCGACGCAGGGAGTCGGCTCTACGGCATTTCTGACGGCAAAGCTGTTCGAGGCGAGGACCGGCATCGAGCTGGTGCACGTTCCTTATCGGGGGGCAGGGCCGGCGCTCAACGACCTGGTCGCGGGCCACGTCGATATGATGTTCGACACGATTGTTACGTCGCTGCCGCTACATCGGTCCGAAAAAGCAAGAATTATCGCTGTCGCCGCCGACAAACGCTTGCCGGTATTGCCGGATACACCCACAATCTCTGAAACAGTGGCGCCCGGATTCCGATCCATGTCCTGGTTTGCGGCGGCCGCACCCCATGGGACGCCACCAGCGATCGTCGAAAAGATAAGCCGGGACATATCCGATCTGATCCGCCAACCGTCGGTGGATGCAAGACTGCGGGAATTACAGCTGGACCCGGTGGGCAGCACGCCCTCGGAGGTGGTGAAGTTCCTCACGGAAGAGACAACGGTGTGGAGCAAGGTCATCAGGGACGCCGATGTCAAACCACAATAGGCGCGTGATGTCGCAGCGCGATCGCCTCGACATGCACAGTGCCAACGATCTCAAACTTGGCCTGTTCGGTGCCAACTGCTCTTCCGGCCGCGCCGCCACACTCGTACCGGAGCGCTGGTCGGCGAGCTGGGAGGACTGCCTCGCGCTTGCACGGATGGGCGATGAAGCCGGCATTGACTTCATGCTGCCGATTGGCCGCTGGAAGGGATACGGCGGTGAGGCCGATCTGCAAGGCGAATCCCTGGAGACCATCACCTGGGCAACCGGTCTCCTTGGCGCCACTTCCCGGATCACCGTATTCGGCACCGTTCACGCCCCGTTGTTCCATCCGATCATCGCCGCCAAGCAATGTGTCACGGCTGACCACGTTGGTAAGGGCCGCTTCGGTCTCAATATCGTCGCTGGTTGGAACGAAGGCGAGTTCGAGATGTTCGGCGTCCAGCAGCGCGAGCACGAACAGCGTTACGAATATGCCCAGGAATGGATCAACGCCATCAAGATGGCCTGGGCCACGAATGAAGACTTTGACTTCGATGGCCAGTACATCAGGCTGAAGAGCGTCCGGGCCAAACCCAAGCCTTATGGTGGTACCCGGCCGTTGATCATGAATGCTGGATCGTCCGGCACCGGCGAAGCGTTCGCGATGCGCAATTGTGACGCCTTCTTCACGGCGACTCAATTGTCTCGCCACGGCGTCGATGCCACCGCCAAGATGGTCGCGGATATCAAGAGCAAGGCGCAGGCACTCGGGCGCGAGATCGAGGTGTTCACCATAGGCCAGATCGTTTGTCGTGCGACGCAGAAGGAGGCGGACGACTACTATCGTTACGCGATGTTCGAGATGGCCGACTGGGTGTCACTCGAAGGGATGTTGCAGATCAAGAAAATTACGCCGCAAACGGTGGGTGCGGAGGAGTACAAGAAGCAGCGGGAATATCTCGCGCTGCGCGGGATCGGGGGCTATCCGTTTGTGGGCACACCCGACAGCATCGCCGATGAGCTTGCGACGCTCAGTCGCGCGGGTGTGCGCGGCATTGCCTTCTCAATGGTGAACTACCTGCACGAGCTTTCGTTCTTCAGGGACGAGGTGCTGCCGCGACTCCAGCGGATGGGCGTCCGGGCGCAAGCAACAGGGGATGGACGACGGTGACGGATTGCCCGGTTAGTTCGGTGTTTGCAATCGAGCGGCTGCGGCGGATCGTGGAGCCCTAAGTCCTGGTTCCGATTACAGCCGAGTGCACATCGCACAACGGCTCAATCCGGACATCGCGGAAACCGACTTGCATCATCCAATCCGCGCACTCGGCGCCGGAATACTCCGAGCCGCCTTTGGTCTCGATCAGCATGTTGAGGCTCGAAAGGAGGCCGTGCGGCAGCGTTCGCCCGTCGTCGATCAACGGATCATACACAATGAGCGCGCCGCCCGGCGTTAAAGCGTGCTGTGCCTTGCGCAGCAGCAGCAATCGAGTCGGCTGGTCCCAATTGTGCAGGATGCGCCCCATCACGATCACATCGGCGCGTGGGAGCGGGTCCGAGAAGAAGTCGCCGGCATGGAATTTCAATCGGTCGGACAATCCGTGTTGTCCGACGTAGTTCGTGAATGCCTCTTCTACGGTCGGCAGGTCGAAGCCACCGCCCGTGAGGTGCGGATGCGCCGCCGCAATAACGACTGGCACGCACCCTTGGGCGGTCCCGATGTCGACGAAGGTCTTGTAGCGGCCCCACGGAAACGTCGTTGCGAGCGCGTTCGCGGCGATCAGGCTTCCGGCGGTCATCCCGTTCAGAAAGACGTCCCGCATCGGGGCGTCCGAATAAAGCGCTGGATAGCTGCCGTCAGCCAGCGCGCCGCTCTGCGGCGCTCCAGTTCGGAGTGCCTGCGTCAGCAGGCTCCAGTTGCGGTAGTGTCTCGCATTGAGGTGCTCCAGCAGGGCTCCGACATAAGTCGGCTTGCGACGGTCGAGAAATTGATCGGTGTCGGGCTGATTGCAGTATCGCCCCTGCGCATCGCGACGCAGCAGCCCCAGCGCCGCCAGCGCGTCGAAGAAGTCGCGCGCGCCGCGTGGGTGAACGCCGGTCAGCGCCGTCAATGTTTCGAGGTCGAGCGGGCCTTCGGCGAGCGATGTGAACACGCCGAGTTCGACGGCGCTCAAGAGCGCCTTCGATTGCCAGAAGGCATAGGCAAGATTGACAATCCGATCCGGGGCCGGCGCTCGGCCGTCCCCGCCTGTCTTTGGCAAGCGGGTACGCCCCTCGCTTGCGAGGGACGCGCCGCGTTTGTTGTTCGATCGCAACATTCCGTTCACGCGTGTCGTCACTCGATCCGTATATTCGCCTCTCGAACGACGCGCGCCCATTCGTTCGCCTCCGTCTTGATAGTGGCGTCGAGTTCCTGCGGCGTACCTGCGAGTGGCCCGAATCCCATGGCCGCAAGCCGCTCTTTGACGTCGGGAAGCGCGAGCACCTTGGCGATTTGACGCTGCAGGCTGCTGACAACGCTGTCCGGTGTACCGGTTGGCGCCAGCACGCCCGTCCAGTATCCGACTTCGTGGTTGGGAACGCCGGCTTCTGCCAGTGTCGGAATGTCCGGCAACAATTGTGCGCGGCGTTTGTCCGCGACCGCGAGACCGCGCAGCTTTCCTTCCTTGATGTGTGCCGAGACCAGAGGGAGCGTGATATGGAGCACCTGGGTGTGGCCCGCGATGCTGGACGCGACTGCCGCGCCGCCGCCTTGGTAGGGGACGTGCACGACATTGAGTTCCCTTGGACAGTCTGAAGAGCCGCTCGACCGCGACGTGCGGCGAGGTCGCGTGGCCAGGGCTTGCGTAGCTGTACTTGCCCGGATTGGCCTTCAGGAGCGCAATCAGCTCCTTCATGCTCGTCACCGGGAGTGACGGGTTGACCGAGATCGTCTCAGGCGCGGCCGCGACCGACGCGACCGGCGTAAAGCTCCCGGAGAGATCGTAGGGGACTTTCGGCTTTACCGCCGGCTGGATGACATAGTCCTGATTGACGAAGAGGAGCATGTAGCCATCCGCCGGGGCGCGCGCGGCTGCGCCCGTGCCGATCGTGCCACCACCGCCTGGGAGATTCTCCACGAAGAACTGGCGGCCGTTCAGCTCAGTGAGCTTTTGCGCCACGATCCGCCCGATGACGTCGAGCGCCGATCCCGCCGCGTTCGGTACGATCATCTTCACCGGCCGCGCCGGGTAGCTTGCAGCTTCCGACGGCTGCTGGGCCGCCGCCGAAACGGAGCCCTGCAACATCAATCCCAACAAGAGCAAGGACAAAGGCGTCTTCATCGCAACCTCCTGCGTTTGCGCCAATGCGCTGCCCGGGCCCGGCCAGTCACGAGAATGAACCTAGTCGGATCGGGCCATAGCTGGTAATTCTATTATTTGATCGACTCATAGCTGTTCAGGAATGAGGGCTCTGCCATGCAATGGTCGGATCGCGTGGGACGAAGGCTCAAATTGCGGGACCTGCACATCCTGCTCGCGGTGGCGAAGTCGGGCAGCATGGGGAAGGCGGCCGCCGAGCTCGCTATTTCTCAACCTTCGATTTCCAAGGCGATCGCGGACGTCGAACACGCCGTCGGCCTGCGCCTTCTCGATCGCGGGCCGCAGGGCATCGAGCCGACGATGTATGGCCACGCGCTCCTCAACTGCGGTGTCGCCGTGTTTGACGAGTTGCGGCGCGGTGTCACCGAGCTTGAGTTTCTCGCGAATCCCGGTGGGGGCGAGCTGAAGGTCGGATGCACCGAAACGATGGCCGCCGGATTTGCCTCGTTCGTGATCGACAGCATTTCACGGGAATATCCCCGCGTGCTCTTTCACCTGACCCCCGCGGACCGTGACACCCTTTTAAATCGCGAATTGCGTCAGCGCACGATCGAACTGGCGATTGCCCCGACCGCCGGTCTCGATCCGGAAGGGGATGTGGAGAGCGAAGTTCTGTTCGACGATCAATTCGTCGTCATGGCCGGGTCTCGTACCAAATGGGTTCGCAAGCGCAACGTGACTCTTGCCGACTTGCTTGACGAGCCGTGGATCCTGCCGCCGCCCGAGAGCCTGCCGGGGCAATCCATCGCGAACGCGTTTCGGGCTAGTGGCCTGACACCGCCACGCGCCCACGTCCTGTCATTTTCCGTTTCCCTGCACCATCACCTGTTGGCGACCGGGCGCTTCCTGACCATGCTGCCGCGATCGACATTGCGCTTCGGCCATCACGTGTCGCTCGAATTGCTGGCGGTGAAGACTCCAAAGGCTTCCTATCCGACGGGCATCATTACGCTGAAGAATCGAACGTTAAGTCCGTTGGCACGGTTGTTTATCGCGCGCGCGCGCAAGGCGGCCGGCCCACTGATCAAATCTAACACCGCTTAACGACGTATAAGGTGCGCGTGATCGTGAGGAAGGTCGCGGACGTTATTCCGCGCTAACGATTGCAGGCTTGATAACAGCGAAGGGACTCATTGGCGCAAAGCTTGAGGCAAAAGGCTCTCTGGTTGATGTCGCGGTCCTTTGCACAACGCTCATAGCAGTCCTTGAGCGTCAGCTTGCATCCAGCGATGCGGCTGTCGCTGCAAGCAGCGCGGTGCATGAGACGCTCGGTTTTCAGATTCGGGTTGTATCGCGATGCAATCTGCTCGTTGGCCGAGGCGGCAATGCAGGAGAAAGCAACCAGCACAACAGTCAGCGATTGAATGCAGCAACGAGCGTAGCGCGACATCGCGATGTCCTCTCGCTTTGGTCGTTTCTCATTTTAACGCCGCCCGTTGGCGCACGAAACGCCCTCGCTCATGCTCAGCTCTCGTGGCCGGCCTGCACGGTCTGCGCCAGCACGCCGGACTTCTTGCGCTTTCGGATGAACGGCAGGAACAGCGAGCCTAGCGCCATGAGCCATATCGCGTTGCCAAGCCACGATGAGAACAGGATCGTGAGGTCACCCTGGCCGATCCGCATCGCACGGAGGAAATAGGTCTCGAACAGCGGGCCCATGATGACGCCGATCAGCATCGCCGACACTTCGTATTTGCCCTTGCGCGCGAAGTAGCCGATCAGCCCGAAGAACAGCGCGAGGCCCATGTCGAAGATGTATTCGCGCTCGGAGAAGGCGGCGACGGTGACCAGCGACAGGATCAGCGGCACCAGGAACTTGGTCGGGATCCACACCACGCGGCTCATGTAACGCGCCATCGGCAGTATCAGGAGCACCATGAAGATGTAGCAGACCAGCATCTGCATGTAGACCGAGTAGACCAGGTCGGGCCGCTCGATGAACAGCCGCGGCCCGAGCACGACGCCGTGATAGGTGAGCACCAGCATCATGATCGCGCCGGTGGTGCCGCCCGGGATGCCGAGCGCGAACACCGGCACCAGCGTGCCCGAGGTGACGCCGTTGTTGGCCGACTCCGGCGCGATCACGCCGGGCGGATGTCCGGTGCCGTAGAGCTCCGGATTCTTCGACAGCATCTTGGAATAGTGATAGGCGAGGAACGCGGCGACGGTGGCGCCGGCGCCCGGCAGGATGCCGATGACGAGACCGATGAGCGAGGTCCAGATCGTCTGCCACCAGTAGCGCCCGTTGATATAGAGGCCCTCCATGGTGTCGGCCCAGCGCGCCTGCTTGGCGGTCTTGAGGTCTTCGTTGCGGACGATGGTTTCGCTTTCGAGCATCACCAGCGCTTCCGACACCGCGAACAGGCCGATCAGCGCCGGGATCAGCGGCACGCCGTCATAGAGCTCGAGGAAGCCGAAGGTCGCGCGTGGCGTGCCGAACACCGGATCGATGCCGACCGCGCCGATCATCAGGCCGAAGAATCCGGCGATCAGGCCCTTGAGCAGGTCCTGCGCGGCGATGGCGGCGATCAGCGTGAGGCCGAACACCATCACGGCCACCATCTCGACGCTGCGGAAGTAGAGCCCGAGCTTGCCGAGCGCCGGCAGCATCGCCATCGTGATGATGGTGGTGACGAGACCGCCGAACGCCGAGGCCGCGAAGCAGCATACCAGCGCCTGCTGCGCCTGGCCCTTCTTGGTCATCGGATAGCCGTCGAGCACGGTCGCGGCGGCGCCGCCTTCGCCCGGCATGTTGAACAGGATCGCGGGGATGCCGCCGCCGAGCTGCGTGGTGCAATAGAGCGAGATCATCAAGGCCATGCCGGCCTCGATCGGCATGAACAAGGTGAGCGGCAACAGGATGATCAGCGTGTTCTGCGCGCTGAAGCCCGGCAGGATGCCGACGATGGTGCCGAGGATCATGCCGGGCAGGATCACCCACCACAGCGCGATCGAACGGCCGAACAGCTCGACGAGCAGCGAAACGGGAATGTCCACTGCTCAGCCCCCGATCCCGAAGGCCCAGGTGATCAGCCACTCGACCGGGCCGTGCGGCAGCCGGCTGCTCACGAGATACATCAGCAGCACATAGACCACCGCGCACGTCACGGTGGCCACGGTCAGGAGCTGGCGGATGCTTCTGACTCCGAGCGTCCACATGCTGGCGATCAGAACCAGAAACAGCCCGAGCGTCGTGCCGGTCCAGGGCAGGGCGATGATGAAGAGCGCGACCAGCACGATGAGCGCCAGCCGCTGCCGGTTGAACAACGTGTCGGCAAACATCTCGCCGCCGGAGAAGCTGCCGCTGCCTTGCACGATCCGCAGCAGCGTGCGCCCCATGTGAAAGATCGACATGGCGATCAGCGGCACCCCGACCACGACGCCGGCGGCGCGCGCCTCCCACACGAGGTCGGTCGTGGTCCCGATGTAGTAGCCCGCGAGCCCGCAGGCGAGCAGTGGGATGATGAAATCGGCGGCCAGCGGCTCGCGCGTATCGGCGCGTTGGCTCTCGTCCGTATTGTTGGTCACGGTGGCGTCCCCCCGGCTGACCGTCCCGATGTGGGTCGCCCGCCGAACTCCGGCATTTTGGCATATTTGGCGCGCCCTACGGGACTCGAACCCGTGTTACCGCCGTGAAAGGGCGGTGTCCTGGACCGCTAGACGAAGGGCGCGCGAAGCGCGGCGACATATAGAGAGCTTTGCCGGAGGGGGCAAGCAATCGGGGCAGGCGGGATCCAGGCGCCGGGGCCGGCGCCTACCAATGCCCGCTGTTCGGCATCGATTTCCAGGGCTCGCTCGGCGGCAGGGCGGCGCCCTTCTGCAACAGCTCGATCGATTGTTTGTCGGGCGAGCGCACGAACGCCATGGTGCCGTCGCGCGGCGGCCGGTTGATGGTGATGCCGGCCTTCATCAGCCGCTCGCACACCGCATAGATGTCGTCGACCTCAAAGGCGAGGTGGCCGAAATGACGCGCTTCGCCATAGTCCTCGCTGTCCCAATTGTAGGTCAGCTCGAGCTGTGGCGCGTCGCGGCCCTTTTGTTTGCTGTCCCCGAGCAGGCTCTCGTCGTGCGGCGCAGTCAGGAACACGAGGGTGTAGCGGTTCTTCTCATCGACGCGCCGGCGCGTCTCCTTCAGGCCGAGCGCATTGCAATAGAAGTCGAGCGCGCGGTCGAGATCGCGCACGCGCAGCATGGTGTGGAGGTATCGCATGACGTGTCCTCACGAACGTGTGCACGGGCCGGCCGCGCACGCCTCACTCTATATATGAGTATGACACCGGTAGACGACGGCGGGCGAATTGATTCAATATTCGAGAGGTTTGAGGGAGCCAAGATGATCGCGACCGATCTGCAAGCCGGCATCGCCACGCTGCGCGACCTGATCGAAGGCGCGACCTCGGTGGTGCCATTCACCGGCGCCGGCATCTCGACCGAATGCGGAATCCCGGATTTTCGTTCGCCCGGCGGGATCTGGACCAAGATGCGACCGATCCCGTTCGACGAGTTTCTTGCCAGTCAGGAGATGCGCGACGAGGCATGGCGGCGGCGGTTCGCCATGGAGGAACATTTCGGCACCGCCAAGCCGGGACGCGGGCATCTCGCGCTGGCAAGCCTCTACCGCGCGGGCAAAGTTCCGGGCGTCGTTACGCAGAATATCGACAATCTGCACCAAGCCTCCGGCATCGCAGCGGAACATGTTGTGGAGCTGCACGGGAATAGCACCTATGCGTCGTGTCTCGACTGTGCAGCGCGGTATGAATTGCCGTGGGTCAAGCAGCAATTTGGTGCGGCAGGGGGCCGCGCCCCCGACTGTGCGGCCTGCGGCGGCCATATCAAGACTGCAACGGTGTCATTCGGTCAGGCCATGCCCGAGCAAGCCATGCGCCGAGCGGAGGAGCTCACGCTCGGCTGCGACCTCTTTCTCGCGGTCGGTTCGTCTTTGGTCGTATGGCCGGCAGCCGGATTTCCCTTGATGGCGAAACGAAATGGCGCGCGTTTGGTGATCATCAACCGCGAAGCGACCGATTTCGACGAAATTGCCGACCTTGTGGTCCGCGAGGACATCGGGACGGTGCTCTCACCCCTTATTGCCCATTGATGCATCCCCATTGATTTGATTCGAAATTTTTCAAGGGCGTTGTTTGCGGGCAACTATCCAAAAAGATGTGCACAGGCAGCGGCGATGTCCGTTGATTAGCCTAGCCAGCCTGCAATCGGGTGCTATCCTCAATGCGGGATTTTAGATTCGGCGAAACGCCCGCCAAGAGGCGGCAGAACATTGGGGCAGCGTGCGGCGTCATGGCGTCGGACGGGATCGGATCAAAGGGGCCCGGCGCAAGCATCGGACCCAACCGGGAAGCGATGGGCGATCTCGCCGATGAGGCGACGAGCGTCATCGAGCTTAGCGGTGTCATTAAGTGGTTCGATGTGTCCAAGGGATTTGGATTCATCGTTCCCGACAATGGCCTGCCGGATGTCCTCTTGCATGTGACGTGCCTGCGCCGCGACGGCTATCAGGTCGCGTATGAAGGCGCGCGCGTGGTCTGCGAGGTGCTGCAGCGCCCGCGCGGCCTGCAGGCGTTCCGTGTTCTCTCCATGGATGACTCGACGGCGATCCATCCGGCGCAAATGCCGCCGCCGCGGACGCATGTCACCGTCACGCCGACCAGCGGACTGGAGCGGGCCCAGGTCAAGTGGTTCAACCGCCTGCGCGGCTTCGGCTTCCTGACGCGGGGCGACGGCACCCCGGACATCTTCGTGCACATGGAGACGCTGCGGCGCTACGGCATCACCGAGCTGCGCCCCGGCCAGTTCGTCCTCGTGCGCTTCGGCGACGGGCCCAAGGGCCTGATGGCCGCCGAGGTACGCCCGGAAGGCGTCTCGACCGGCCCGGCCTCGCACTAACGCGTATTCCTACCTCTCGATTTAGTCATGGCCGGGCTTGTCCCGGCCATCTACGTCTTAGTCTGGAGCAAAGACGTGGATGCCCGGCACAAGGCCGGGCATGACGAAGGAGAGGCCGTGCCCGCGCCACTCCGCTTGCTGCGCAAAACCGAACCGTGTATCGAGAGCCCGCGCGGCGCCCCGGGGCATAGCGCAGTCTGGTAGCGCGTCTGGTTTGGGACCAGAAGGTCGCAGGTTCAAATCCTGCTGCCCCGACCAGCCGGCACCGCGAAACGGCAGGCTTAAGCACACCATGGCGGCACGGATCTACAAACCGGCGAAGACGGCGATGCAGTCGGGCACCGCCAAGACCCGGGAGTGGGTGCTCGACTACGAGCCCGAGCAGCCGCGGGAGATCGAGCCGCTGATGGGCTGGACCTCGTCCGGCGACATGCGTCAGCAGGTGCGGCTGCAGTTCGCGACCGCCGAGGAGGCGATCGCCTATGCCGAGCGCCACGGCATCCCGTACCAGGTGTTCGACGCCAAGGCGCCGGCGGCGCGCCGGCCGATCGCCTATGCCGACAATTTTGCCTTCAAGCGCCGCGACGCCTGGACGCACTGAAGCGAGCGTGGGAATTGCCGATGCGGCGCGACGGATCAGCCGATTGGCCGCGGCCGGCAGCGCCTTGCCTTGTCCGGCGGCGCGCTGGCGCAGCAGGGAGATGAAGCGCTCCTCCGCCATCGGCTGGCCGAGCAGGAAACCCTGGCCGATGTCGCAGCCCATGCTGGTGAGGGCGAGCGCGTCGGAGGCCTTCTCGATCCCGATCGCGACCGCGAGGCTGCCGAAGTTGTGCGCGAGATCGATGACGGTCTTGCAGAGTGGCGCATTGACCCGGTCGGTGCCGCAGTCGGCGACGAAGGCCGGGTCGAGCTTGAGCTCGACGAACGGCAGCGTTTTGAGGCGGGCCAGCGAAGAATAGCCGCGGCCGAAATTGTCGATCGCAAGCTTCACGTTCACATGCGCGAGCTGTTTGGTCAGCTCGGTGGCCAGCGCCAGGTCGGTGACGATCTGCTCTTCGGTGACGTCGACGATCAGCCCCGGCCACTCGTCGAGATGCGCGCGATGCTTTTGCACCAGATCGGGGATCGACAGCTTCACCAGCACGCTGACCGGGATGTTGACGGCGAACGGCATATTGATGCCAAGCCGGGCCAAACGTTCGCCGCCGCTCAGCACGCTTGCCAGCGCAAGCTCCGACAGCGTCGTCAGCTCGGCTTCGCTCGCGCCCGGCATGAACGCCGCGGGCAGCAGGATGCCGAGCTCCGGATGGCGGCAGCGCGCGAACGCCTCCACGCCGGCGAGCTGCTTGCGGCGCAGGTCGATCTTCGGCTGGTACCAGAATTCGATCCATCCGTTGCTGATCGCTTCGCCGAGCTCGACGCGCGCCGCACGCGGCTCGGCGTGACCGAGCTTGAGCGTCTGCATGATCGCGACGACGGCGGGCGTGTCGAACGGCTTCTTGAGCACCGGCAGCATGTGGAGCCCTTGCTGCTCGCCGACGCTCTTGACGTGCTCGAGCACCGCGGAGCCGCGGTTGCTTATGAGCTGCACGAATCCGACATAGCCGCGCTTGCCGAGGTTCGTCACGGTCTCGATCGCCTCGGCGGATTCAAGACCGACGTCGAGGAACACGAGGTCCGGCGCGCGGCGATCCAGCGCCTGCCGGAGGCTCGCGCCATCGGCAAACTCCTCGGTCTCGATGCCGACCCCGTGCAGCACCAGCGACAGGAAATTGCGGATGTTCGGCGTGCCGTCGACGACAAAGCAGACCGGCACGGACGCCGTGCCGACCCTTGCTTGGGAGGCGGCCGTCGTCGCGTTGCCGGCGTCCGATTGATGCCCGCGGTCCACGCCTTCGGTCATGCCCCCCTCGGCCGCGGCTGCGAATGCGCAACGTCGTCGCGAAACTCTTGCGCCGAACCGGTTAAAGTTGGGTTTCGCCGTTCCTGAGCGCGTAGATGTCGCCTGAATTGGCGGCCATCGGCAGCGCCGCGAGCCAGGCGGCGATGGCTTGCGCATCCTGCCACTCGGCATGGGCGAGGGCCTGGCTTTCGCCGAGCGCGGCATTGAAGCGGCGGAAGCCGAGGGCGGCGCAGCGTTCGACGCCGGCCCTCGCGAGGTCGCGCTGGATGGTCGTGAACTCGAAGGACAAAGCAGGCACCGGCCGGGTCAGGCCGGCGAGCGCCTCGACCTCGAAGCCCTCGACGTCGAGCTTGATGAAGGAGGGCAGGCCATGCCGTTCGATCAAGGCGTCGAGCGTGGTCAGCGGCACGCGCACGGTCTTGGTCCAGCGCTGATCCTCCCAGCCCGGCGCGCCGTCGGCGGCCTTGATGAAGGCATCGGAGGCGGTCGACACCGTCGGATTGGCGACATTGAGCTTGAGCTCGATCTCCCCTGGGGCGCGTCCGACCGCCGTCGCTTCGATGGCGACGGCGCGGTCGCGGCCGTAGAGGAGCTTCAGCGTGCGGGCGAGCGCCGGCTGCGGCTCGACCGCGACCACGCGCGCGCCGAGCCGCCGGAAGCATGCGACGCGGTCGCCGACATGGGCGCCGACGTCGAACACAAGATCGTCCGGCTTCACGAAGCGGCGGTAGAGGCGGTCCATGTCGCCGCGCCGGGCGCGGTTGCCGTAATAGATGCGCAGCGACCGGGCGACGCCGCGCAGCGTCCGCCACTTTTCGGAGAGGGTCACGCGCGCGGTCCGGCCGCCAGCTCGACCGCGGGCAGGGCGAGCGCCGCCATCTCCCGGGGCGGCGCAGTTTCCTCCGGCAGCCGGCAAAGCCCGATCCGCACCATGGCGCGTCCGAGCGCCGGCGACGCGGTGAGCACCGCGAGCGGGATCGACAGCGCCGGCCCGCCGGCGACGAACAGGGCGTAGGGAATGGCCGCCGGCACGGTCAGCGCCAGCAAGCCGAGCGACGCCACGCCGAGCAGGGTATGCGGCCAGAGCTGCCGGGCGGCCAGCGACCACGGCACCTGATGGTCGTCGCGCGCCTGCGGGCCCCAGCCGACCGAGCGGCCGGCGAGCAGCCGCGCCAGGAATATGGTGTGCGCGAACCACATGATCGGCGCCAGCATCACGAAGAAGATCGTCTCGGTGATGACGCCCGCGACAAAGCGCAAACCGCCGCCGAAGCTCCGCCGCAGCTCAGCTCGCGTCAGCACGTCGATCACGGTCGCGATCTTCGGTGCGAACCACATGACGAGCACGAGCGCGAACACCAGGAGGCCGGGGACGGGATGGATGAATGTCCCTCCCGGTCCGGCAAATGCGGCGGCGAGCGAGCCGAACACCAGGAGCCCGATCCAGCCGGGCGAGCCCAGGAACATCAGCAGCGCGAACGCAAGCTGGTAGCGGCTGACCCATTTGAGGCCCGGCATCACCAGGAAGTGCCAGTACTGCATATTGCCCTGGCACCAGCGCAGGTCGCGGCGGATGAACTCGATCAGCGTCGGCGGGTTCTGCTCGAAGCTTTCGCCTTCCTCCGGCAGCACGCGCACCTCGTAGCCGGCGCGCCGCATCAGCACGGCTTCGACCTGGTCGTGGCTGAGGATGTGGCCGTCGATGAGCGCGCTCTTGGGGAGAATCGGCAGGTGGCAGTGCATCGTGAACGGCGCGATCCGCAGGATGGCGTTGTGGCCCCAGTAGGGGCCGCAGTCGCCCTGCCACCAGGCGCTGCCGATGGTGTAGGAGCGCATGCCGAGCCGCATCCCGAACTGGAAGATGCGTGCGAACGCGCTGGTCGACGGCATGCCGACGACCAGGCTCTGCAGGATGCCGAGCTGCGGATTGGCCTGCATGATGCGCACGAGGCGCAGCACGGCCTCGGCGGTCATCAGGCTGTCGGCATCGAGCGTCAGCGCGAAGTCGTGCTGCTCGCCCCAGCGCTCGCAGAAGTCGCGGATGTTGCCGGCCTTGAAGCCGGTATTGAGATCGCGGCGGCGGTAGGTCAGCGCGATGCGGCCGTGCCAGGCATTGGCGAGCTCCGAGAACAGCCGGCTCTCGATGGCGGCGTGCGCGAGATCGGAGGTGTCGCTCAGCACATAGAGGTGGAACTGTTGCGCGACGCCGCGCGCGATCAGTCCGTCGATCATCGGTGCAATGTGGCGGATGACGCGCTCCGGCGGCTCGCTGCGGATGCAGACCAGGATCGCGGTCGACGCCACGATCGGCTCGCGTCCTGTAACGCGCCCGGCCGACGGCGTCACCACCGCCACCGGATCGCGCGCGAAGCGCATGATGATGAAGCCGATGGTGGCGTTCCAGAAGCCGATCACCATCCATGGCAGCGTCACGGTGAACAGCAGGACCAGCAGCAGGTCGCCGGGGCCGAAGCCGCCCGCGGACAATGCGTAGGCGAGCAGCCAGATCGCGCCCGCCATCGACAAGCCGACCAGCGTAAAGAACAAAGCGCGGCGGCCGGTCGGCGGCGCATCGGTTAAGGCTTCGGCGGAGCGGCGTTCGAGCATGGCTTTCATTTCCAGCGTATATGGATATAGCTCAATTTGGGCATGACGTTCGAGCATGGACATTTCGGGCGTCGACAATTCAGGCGTCGACAATTCGGGCGTAGACATGGCGTCAAAGGCTCTCTGGTACGTGGCAAACAGGCGGGCCGAGCTGCGTGACGAGGCGGTCGCCGCGCCGGCCGCCGGCGAGCTGCGCGTGCGGGCCCGCTTTGGCGCCATCAGCCGCGGCACCGAGCGGCTGGTGTTCGAAGGCCGCGTGCCGGAGAGCGAATTCGAGCGCATGCGCGCGCCGTTCATGGCGGGCGCGTTCCCGCACCCGGTCAAGTACGGCTATTCGACCGTCGGCACGGTCGAGGAGGGGGCGCAGCGCGGCCGCACGGTGTTCGTGCTGCATCCGCATCAGAGCGAGTTCGTCGTGCCCGAGGCTGCGGCAGCGGTCGTGCCCGACAATGTGCCGCCGCAGCGCGCGGTGCTGGCCGCCAACATGGAGACCGCGCTCAACGCGGTGTGGGACGGCGCGCCCGGACCGGCGGATCGTATTGCGATCGTCGGCGGCGGTGTGGTCGGGCTCCTGGTCGCGCGCTTGTGCGCGCGGATGCCGGGCACCCGCGTCACGGTGGTCGATGTGTCGGCCGGGCGGAAGGCGCTGGCCGAGGCGTTCGGCGCCAGCTTCGCTACGCCCGACGCGGCGCCCGAGAACTGCGATGTCGTCTTCCATACCAGCGCCAGCGCCGCCGGTCTCGCCACGGCGCTGCGCATCGCCGGCGAGGAGGCCGCCGTCGTCGAGATGAGCTGGTATGGCGCGGGCGATGTTGCCGCGCCGCTCGGAGGGGCCTTCCACAGCCGCCGCCTGCGGCTCATCTCCAGCCAGGTCGGCAAGGTCGCTGCATCCCACCGGCCGCGCTGGACGTATCAACAAAGATTGGCGGCGGCGCTCGCGCTGCTCGACGATGGCGCACTCGATGCGCTGATCGCGCCGCCGGTCGAATTCACGGACCTGCCGGAACGTCTGCCGGCGCTCCTGGCGGTCGATGCGGACGCACGTTGCCCGCTGATCCGCTATCCTTGAGGAAGGCGAACGGAGGTGTTGCTTGTACGCGGTTGAGGTTTCCGACCAGATCATGATTGCCCATTCGTTCCGTGGCGCCGTGTTCGGTCCCGCGCAGGAATTGCATGGCGCGACCTTCGTGGTGCGCGCCGCGTTCTTCTCCGACCGGCTCGATGAGAACGGCATTGTCGTCGATATCGGGCGCGCCCATGAGGTGCTCGGGGCCGCGCTCAAACCGCTCAACTACCGCAATCTCGACGACCTGCCCCAGTTCAAGGGCGTGAACACGACCACCGAATTCCTCACCAGATACGTCTACGACCTGCTGGCGGATGCGGCGCGCTCCGGCGGCCTCGGCCGCCCCGGCAACGAGTTGTCGTCGATCCGGGTGACGGTCGCGGAATCGCCGAATGCGCGGGCCTGGTACGAGGCCCCATTGCGATGAAGCAGGTGGTGTTTGCGGTGCCGGGCGACCTCGCGACGGCGACCGGCGGCTATGTCTACGACCGCCGCATCGTCGCCGAGCTGCCGAAGCGCGGCTGGCAGGTCGACGTCCTCGACATCGGCGCGAGCTTCCCGCGCGCGTCGGTCGCCGAGCGAGCGACCGCGCATCTGCAGCTCGCCGCGCTCCCGGCCGGGCGGGTGATCGTGATCGACGGGCTCGCCTTCGGCGTGATGCCGGATAGCGCAGCGGCGCTGCACCGGTCGCACAAGGTGGTGGCGCTGGTGCATCATCCGCTTGCATTCGAAACCGGCTTGCAGGACTGGGAGGCGGCAGAATTCAAAACGAGCGAGCTTCAGGCATTGTCGTTCGCTCATCGCGTGGTCACCACCAGCGCCACGACCGCGCGGCTGCTGGCGGTGCATTTTGCGGTGCCGGCAGAGAAGATGAACGTGGTCGTGCCCGGCAACGACCGCGCGCCGCTGACGCAGCGGCCCCCCGGCGACATCGTCAATCTGCTCGCGGTCGGCTCGATCGTGCCGCGCAAGGGTTATGACCTCTTGATCGCCGCGCTTGGCAATATCCCTGATTTGCGATGGCGGCTCGTGATCGCCGCCGATCCCGGCCGCAGCCCCGAGACCGCCCGCGCGTTGGAGGCGCAGATCGCCTCGCTGCAACTCACCGACCGCGTCGAGCTTGCCGGCGTGGTGTCGGACGAGCGGTTGGCGGAGCTTTACGGCAACGCCGACCTGTTCGTGCTGCCGTCGCGCTACGAAGGCTTCGGCATGGCCTATACCGAGGCGATCGCGCACGGCGTGCCGGTGATCGGGACCACCGCGGGCGCGATCCCGGAGGCAGTGCCTACCGGCGCCGGCATGCTGGTCGCCCCCGACAATGTCGAAGAGCTCACTTTGGCGTTGATGCGGCTGGTCGGGCATCCCGCCGAGCGCGCGCGCCTCACCGCCGGTGCCCGCGCCGCGGCGGCGACGCTGCCGACCTGGGACGACGCCGGGCGGCTGTTCGCGCAGGCGCTGGAGCAGGTCGCATGAGCGGCTTCTCCTCGGAATGGCTCGCGCTGCGCGAGCCCTACGATCTCGCGGCGCGCAACGCGACCGTGCTCGATGCGATGCTCGCGGCGTTCCACGGGCAGGGATCGATCTCGGTGGTCGATCTCGCCTGCGGCACCGGCTCGACCTTTCGGGCGATCAGCGCACGGTTGCCGATGCGGCAGGCTTGGCGGCTGGTCGACAACAACCTCGGCTTGCTCGGCACGGCGGCGACGCTCGGGCGGCCGCCGGAGGTCACCGTCGCGGCGAAGGCGGTCGATCTGGTGCGCGATCTCGAACTGGCGCTCGACGGGCCGGTCGACCTGATCACGACGTCGGCGCTGCTCGATCTGGTCTCGGAGGATTGGCTCGAACGTCTGATGGTCGAAGCGGCGGCGCGGCGGCTGCCGCTCTATGCGGCGCTCAGCTACGACGGGCGGGTGTCGTTCGATCCAGGAGAGCCGTTCGACGTGGACATCGTCGCGGCGGTGAACCGGCATCAGCACGGCAACAAGGGATTTGGTCCCGCGCTCGGCCCGGACGCGGTGGCGAGCGCGAAGGTCATCGCCAAGCGCGTCGGCTATTCGTTCGTCGAGGGATCGTCCGACTGGACGTTCGGTCCCGCCGACCAGGCGATCCAGCGCGAGGTGCTGCGCGGGTTTGCCGATGCTGCCGGTGAGCTGCGCGATCTTCCGGCGGCGCACATTGCGGATTGGCTGGCGCGGCGGCTCGAGCTCGCCGCCGCCGGCAGGTCAAGCATGCGCGTCGGTCACGTCGATTTCTTCGCGATGCCGATGCCGATCCGCTGAGCGGAGAGGTCGCAGTCGAGCAGCACCTCGTCGCCGAGGACATGCACGCGCATCGGCGCCCTGATCGCCTGGTCGACCCGCTCGATCGGCGCGAGGCTCACGCTCGCCGGCCCGGCGCCGATGATCATCGGCGCGATCATCACATGCAGCCGGTCGAGACATCGCCCGGCGAGGAATCGCGACACCGTGTTCGCGCCGCCTTCGATCAGGATGCGGCGGAAGCCGCGCTCGGCGAGTGCGGCGAGCACGGCCGGCGGCGCCAGCTGCCCGTCGGTTGCGGGAAGCGTCACGACCTCGACACCGGCCGGCAGATTGGCTGCGATGCCCGTGCCGGTGATCACCAGCCGGCGTGCGCCGTCGTCCGCCAGCAGCCGCGCCGTCGGCGCCAGCCGGCCGTTCTGATCGATCACCACGCGCGCCGGATTGGGGCCGGCGACGCGGCGCACCGTCAGTTGCGGATCGTCGGCCAGCGCGGTGCCGACGCCGACCACGACCGCGTCGACCAGCGCGCGCAGGCGATGCAGATGTGCAAGCCCTTCGTCGCCGTTGATGTAGTGCGAGTGTCCGCTCGCGGTGGCGATCCGGGCATCGATCGACTGGCCGCATTGCGCGACCACCATCATGCCGTCGACCAACCCATGGCGCAGCGGTCCGAAGATGTCTTGCCAGGGCGGTGGTAATAAAAATTCCGATTCCCGAAGCATCCGAGGAACTTCCGCCCACGTATCAGGGTTATCACCCCTGGCCGCGCCGCGGGTTACCTGTCTCTGGGGTTCTTTCGGATCGGTCGCCATCGTGTCATGATATTTAGAGAGGGATACCGTGAAAACGCCCGTTTTGGCGAAGACTATTTCCGACAGGCACAGTCGGGGCTGGAGACCGTCAGTGATCGACAGTACGAGTATTGCGTCCGCCCCGTTCGGGCCGGCGGCTCATATCGCCGTTGAGCGTGCCTTGGCGGAGTTTCGCTCAGGTCGACCGGTCGTCATCGATTCCTCCTCCGGATCGGTCGCCGTTTTACCTATCGATGGAATGACCGACGCCGGCCTGGCGGGCTTCCGCCAGCTTTGCACGCCGGCGCAGTTGCACGTCGTGGTCACGGCAAGCCGGGCGCGAGCGCTCGGGCTGGAAGCGGTCGGGCCGCATGGTCTTGCGCTGCCCGAGAGCGCCAATGCCGCGGCGCTGCTTTCGCTGGTCGCGGATGTGCGTGTCAAGCGGCCGGTCGCGAGCGTCAGCGCCGGCACCAATGCCGCGGCCGCGATCGAGCTCGCCAAGCTCGCACAACGATTGCCGGCGCTGCTGGCGGCGGACGTGACGGTGAATGCCGCCAACACCGGTACGCTGATGCGTGTCGGCGCCGACGCGGTCCTGCAATTCCGGCGTATGGCGATCGATTCGCTGGCGGTGGCGGCGGAAGCCGACGTGCCGCTCAGCGACGGCGTATCGGCGCGCTTCGTGATCTTCCGCGACGCGATCGGCGGCAGCTCGACGGCGGTCATCGTCGGCGAGCCGGACCGGCAAGGGCCGGTACCGCTGCGGCTGCATTCCGCGTGCCTGACCGGCGACGTGTTCGGCTCGCGGCGATGCGATTGCGGCGACCAGCTGCAGCTTGCCCTGGAGCGCCTCGACGACGAGGGCGGCGGCATCATTCTCTATCTCGAGCAGGAAGGGCGCGGCCTCGGGCTCACCAACAAGATGCGCGCCTACAAGCTGCAGGATGACGGGCTCGACACGCTCGACGCCAACACCATGCTCGGCTTCGACGACGACGAGCGCGACTACGGTATCGCCGTGCGGATGCTGCAGATCCTGAAGTGTACCCGCGTGAAGCTGCTCACCAACAACCCCGCCAAGCTCGACTGGTTGACCAAGGCGGGCATCGAGGTGTGCGGGCGCATTCCGTTGCACGGTCCGGTCAACGCCGACAACCGCCGCTACCTCACCGCCAAGGCGATGCGCGCCGGGCACAAGCTCGACAATTTGATGATCGAGCCGGTCAATCCGGCCGAGTGATTTGAGAGCGGTAGCGGGATGGGCATCCAATGAGCGACATGGCGGCGGACGCGGCCGTGCCCGGCTACACGCCGGTTGCGCGCCTGCTGCATTGGACTGTTGCAGGGCTAGTTCTGCTGATGATCCCGCTTGGGATCGTCATCGCCAACGAGTGGGGCGGGCCCGCGCAGCAATTCCTCTACAACCTGCACAAGTCGATTGGCGCGACGCTGATCCCGCTCGTCGTCATCCGGCTGCTCTATCGGATCACTCATCCGGCGCCGCCGCTGCCGAGTGACATTCCCGCGATCCAACAGTTTGCGGCTCATGCGACACACTGGGCTCTCTACGTGTTGATCCTGATACAGCCGCTTGTTGGCTACATCATGACGTCGGCGTATCCGGCGCCGGTGCCGTTCTTCGGCTTGTTCAACCTGCCGTCGATCTGGCCGGAGAACCGCGCGCTGTCGGAGCAGCTGTCGGTGGTACACCTGTACATCGGGCTCGCCATCGCCGCGGTCGCGGCCGTGCATATCGGCGCCGCGCTCTTTCACCATTTCGTGCGCAAGGATCGTGTGCTGATGCGCATGATCTCCGGCTAGTCGCCCGATGAGCCGCGTGCTGGGCGAGCTGACGTTTCAGGACGCTGCGCGCGCCATCAAAGCGACGTCGATCCTCTGCCTGCCGCTCGGCGCTATCGAGCAGCACGGCGCGCACCTGCCGCTGAATACCGACGTGATCGTCGCCGAGGGAGTGACCGGCCGGCTGCTCGAGCGCTGGGGCGAGGAGTTCGATCTGTGGCAGCTGCCGACGCTGTCGATCGGGCTCTCGCGCGAGCATGACTGGGCCGCCGGCACGCTGAGCCTCTCGATCCAGGGCTTTGCCACCTACGTGCGCGACCTTGCCGGTACCATCGTGCGCTGCACTGCCGGCGCGCAATCTGGCGATCGTCAACGGCCATGGCGGCAACCGTGGCATCCTCGAAAACCTGCTGCATGAGCTGCACGGCGATTTCGGGCTCAACGCCGTGGTGCTGCATCCCTTCGATCTGGCCGGGGCCGATCCGGCCGGCGCCGACGTTCACGGCGGAAAGGGTGAGACCTCGGTGATGCTCGCGCTCGCCCCCGAAACGGTACGGCGCGACCGGATTGGAAAAGGCAATCCACCCGATCCGAAAGCCGTGCAGGCGCTGATCTTCGATCGTGGCGCGACCTGGGGCTGGCGCAGCGACGATGCGCGGCTCGCCCGCGACGGCATCATCGGCGATCCGAGCGGTGCAACGGCGGAGCACGGCGCGGTCTTGCTCGATCGGATGGTCGCGGCCGCCGGCCCGGTCTTCACGCGGCTGCTGGAGAACCAGAAGCTCATGCAGCGCTAATCGCTAGGGCGTGCCAACGTGGGTGGCTTCACGAAGGAACCGCGGGCGTTTCCATCCCGGCGCTGAACAGCCGATTATCCAACTCTCGGAGCCGCCGGCAAACCTCCCGGCCCATGTTCATTTGTATCAGCGCGAACTGCTTGAGATCCTGCGAATACACTCGGTAGAGGTTGGCGGCTGAAATACGGATCGCGGTGCAGTCTTCGACCGCACGGACGGAGGCGCTGCGCGGACCGAGATCCATTACTGCCATCTCCCCGAAGCAGTCGCCCTGCTTCAGTGTTCCGAGGAGGTGGTCCTGCCCGCGCCAGGATTTCAGCACGGCGGCGCTACCCGCTTCCAGGACGAACATTGAATCTGCGTGGTCGCCTTCGCGGAAAAAGAACGCGTTCTCCGGTACCAATTCGACCGGGCACAAGCCGAGCAAGAATTCGAGGGTGTTTGCCCGAACTCCGCCGAAGATGGGCATGCGCTGCAGAAGTTCGATCCGCGCTTGTTGCATGGCGCACCCCGGAGTCGTCCTGACGTGTTCAGCTGCGCGTCAGTCTAGCACGTTAGTGTCGGTCAGCTTTTCGGCGGATTTAGCCGCCCGCCCGGCCAGCACCGCCACCGCGCCGGCCAGGCTCGCCAGCACGCACCAGTAGCCGTAGCGGAACTCGGCGCTGACCCCGAACGGAAAATACGACAACACGTAGACGATAGCCGAGCCGGTCGTGCCGATGGCGAAGGCGCCGGACGGCGTTGCACGCAACGGCCAGGCGAACGCGCACACCGCGATCGCAAGCGCGAGCCACAGGCCCATGCGGAACAGCCACGTCGGCTGCAGGGCGTTATGCACGGCGATCATCGCCATGAAGAACGGGTTCTGCGTGTGGACGCGGCGCTCGGCCTGATCGAGCTCGAGCACCGTCAGCACCAGAATCGGCTCGGCCAGGAACGTCCGCATGAACGTCAGGCGGTGTTTGAGGTAGGCGAGGGGGTTCGACAGCACGGCATTGCGCCAGGCCTCGGTGAGGCGCGGCGTGCCGAAGATCTTGTCGTCCTTGCGCTCAAGCCGCTGCATCACGAAATCGCAGGGCTTGATGTGCCAGTAATAGTCCCAGCGGTTGTTGTAGCACTGGCTGGTGAACAGCATCGCGGTCTGCTCCGGCGTGAACGCCACCGGAAACTTGTTCTCGCCGGAATAGTAGCTGATGCCGCCGAGGTCGTAGACGAACACCGAGTGCAGCGGGTTCTGCCGTTCAGCGTCGAGCACCGTGTAGTAGACGGTGTGGATCAGCGCATAGCCGGCGACGATGCCGGGGATCAGGATGACCGCGACGCGCTTCCAGGAGAATGCCGCCGGCCAGATGACATAGGCGGCGAGGAACGGCGCGGCGATGATCGCGTTCGGCCGCAGCAGCACGCCGAAGAGCACGAGCGTCATGGCGAGCGTCTGAGCCGGCCACCGGATGCCGGCGGGGCGTGCGGCGGTGGCATAGGTCAACGCGGCGGCGCACAGCCAGACGTCGGCGAACAGGACATCGCGCCAGATCATCCCCGTGAAAAAGAAGGCAGGCGGCGCGAACGCCAGCAACGCCGTGACGACGCCCAGCCAGCGGACCTGCCGCGCCACCGTGAAGGCGACCAGGCCGAAGCTCGCCCAATAGAGCGCCGCCATCAGCAGGAACATGCTCAGCGAGCCCGGCGCGATCGGATCGATCACGCGCCAGAGCACGGACATCGCCGGCGACTGCCAGTCGCCCAGCCCATCGGTGATGGCCTTGTAGACCCACCACGCGTCGACGGTGAGGTAGCCGGGATGGAAGACGACCAGCGTCAGCGCGAACCCCGCTGACAGCAGCGTCAGGATCGTGAACGATACGAGTGACACGCCCGCGCGGGCGGCTGGCGGATTGTCCTGCTGCATCTAGCGCGCCGCGCCGCCGTTCAGCGCGGCGAGGCTGCTCTTCTGGTTGCCCTGCGCGTCGAAATTGTCGGGCGCGAGCCAGCGCTCGAACGCCGCCTTGCGCGCCGGCCACTCGCTGTCGAGCATCGAGAAATACGCGGTGTCGCGGCTGCGGCCCTTGGCGATGTTGTGCTGGCGCAGGATGCCCTCGAACACGAAGCCGTAGCGCAGCGCCGCGCGCCGCGACGGGCCGTTGAGCGAATTGCATTTCCATTCGTAGCGTCGATTACCGAGCGTCTCGAACGCGTAGCGCGCGAGCAGGTACTGCACCTCGGTGCCGAGCGGCGTGCGCTGCAGCGCCGGCGAATAGACGATGTGCCCAACCTCGATCGAGCGCGCCGGCGGCCGGATGTCCATCAGCGTCGCGATGCCGACGGCTTTGACCGGAGGGATCGATCGACCGCGTAGGAATAGGGGTCCTCGAGCGTCGTGCGGCTCGCGACCCAATCGCCGAACGTCTTGCCGTCCGCGAACGGCCCGTAGCTCGACATGTAGGTCCAGATGTGGTCGTGGCCGCGCACCGCATCCCACAGCGCCGCGGCATGAGGCGCGGCGAGCTTCTCCAGCCGTCCGTACCGGCCTTCCAGCACGACCGGGCCCGGACGGCGGGCGGGCGTGGCGTCAACCGGCGGTCCGATCGGCAGCTCGGTCATGCGCTGCGCTTCTTCAGGTCGTCGCGGAACAGGCCGTTCAGCTCGGCGCCGGGCGCGCTGTCGTTGAGGCCGTCGAAGCGGCCGTCATGCGCGATCTGCTTGGCCACGCGCATCACGCTGCCCCAGCCGACGCGGGCGAGCGCGCCGCCGACGCTGATCCGGCGCACGCCGAGCGCCGCGAGGTCGGACACGGTGAGCGGTTGAGCGCCGGACGACATCAAGACGTTGACCGGCTTCGGCGCGACCGCGTTCACCACCGCGGCGATCTGCTCGCGGCTCTTGATGCCGGGTGAATAGAGGCAGTCGGCGCCGGCATTGGCATAGGCTTTGAGCCGCGTGATGGTCTCGTCGAGATCGGGGCGGCCGAGCAGGAAGCACTCGGCACGGCCGACCAGCATGACGTCGCCGCCAGCCTTGTCGATGGCCGCGCGCGCGGCCCGCACGCGCGCCACCGCGTCATCGATGGAATAGAGCTTGCGGTCGGCGCCGTCCTCGATCGATACGCCCGATATACCGGTCTCGATGGCGAGCCGCACGCTCTCGCCGACGCCCGCCACGTCGTCGGCATAACCGGCCTCGAAGTCGGCGTTGAGCGGCAGGTCGGAGGCGTGCGCGAGCTCGTGGAGATGATTGAGCATCATGTCGCGCGGAACCGCCCCGTCGGGACGGCCCTGGGCAAACGCGAAGCCGGCGCTGGTCGAGGCGAGCGCCTTGAAGCCGAGATGCTGGAGATAGCGCGCGCTGCCGACGTCCCAAGGATTGGGGATCACGAAGCAGCCGCTCGCGTGCAGCTCGCGGAAGGTCTTGCGCTTGTCGGCGATGGTCGGCATGGCGGTCACCCTAGTGGCTGTGGCGCGGCTGACTGGTCTGCGCCACGCGCTGGAATTTCACCGCCGGCTTGAGCACCATGCCCTCGGCGAGCTGGTCGACAATGCCGCGCTGGATTTCCTGCCAGGGCGTCTGGCTCTCCGGATAGGGATAGCCGCCGGACTTCTGCAGCTCGGCGCGGCGCTTCGCCAGCTCCGCCTTCGAGATCAGGATGTCGGCGGTGCCTTTGCGGAGATCGATGCGCACGCGATCGCCGGTCTTGAGCAGCGCCAAGCCGCCGTTGGCGGCCGCCTCCGGCGACGCATTGAGGATCGACGGCGAGCCGGAGGTGCCGGACTGGCGGCCGTCGCCGATGCAGGGCAGGGAGTCGATGCCTTTCTTGATCAGCGCCGCCGGCGGCCGCATGTTCACGACCTCGGCCGAGCCCGGATAGCCGATGGCGCCGACGCCGCGCATGAACAGGATGGTGCGCTCGTCGATCTTGAGCGCCGGGTCGTCGATGCGGCGGTGATAATCCTCCGGCCCGTCGAACACCACGGCGCGGCCTTCGAACGCGTCCGGGTCCTTCGGATCGGAGAGATAGGTCTTGCGGAACGCGTCGGAGATCACGCTGATCTTCATGATGGCGGTGTCGAACAGGTTGCCCTTGAGCACCTTGAAGCCGGCGCGCTGCATCAGCGGCTTGTTGTAGGGACGGATGACGTCGGTGTTCTCGATCTCCGCGCGCTTGACGTTCTCGCCGATGGTCTTGCCGTTGACCGTCATCGCGTCGGCATGCAGGCGCTTGGCCTTGCGTAGCTCGTTAAGCACGGCGGGAAGCCCGCCGGCGCGGTGATAGTCCTCGCCGAGATATGACCCGGCCGGCTGCATGTTGACGAGCAGCGGCACGTCGTAGCCGAACGTCTCCCAGTCCTCGATCGACAGCTTCACGCCGGCATGGCGGGCGATCGCATTGAGATGGATCGGCGCATTGGTCGAGCCGCCGATCGCCGAGCAGGCGACGATGGCGTTCTCGAACGCCTTGCGGGTGAGGATATCGAGCGGCTTCACGTCCGCGAGCACCAGCTCGACGATGCGCACGCCGGTGTCGTAGGCGATCTGCGCGCGCTCCTTGTACGGCGCCGGGATCGATGCGCAGCCCGGCAGCGACAGCCCGAGCGCCTCGGCGATCGCGTTCATGGTCGAAGCCGTGCCCATGGAATTGCAGTGGCCGATCGAGGGCGCCGCCGCCGCGATCGAGTCGACGAATTCGTCGTAGCCGATCTCGCCGGCCGCAAGGCGCTTGCCCATCGCCCATTTGATGGTGCCGGAGCCGGCGCGCTTCCCTTTCCACCAGCCGTTCAGCATCGGCCCGCCGGAGAGCACGATCGCCGGGATGTTGACGGTCGCCGCCGCCATGATCGCGGCCGGCGTGGTCTTGTCGCAGCCGGTGGTGAGCACCACGCCGTCGATCGGATAGCCGTGCAGCACCTCGACCAGGCCGAGATAGGCGAGGTTGCGATCGAGCGCGGCGGTCGGCCGCTTGCCGGTCTCCTGGATCGGATGCATCGGAAATTCGAATGCGATGCCGCCGGCGGAGCGGATGCCGTCGCGCACGCGCTTCGCCAGCTCCAGATGATGCCGGTTACACGGAGAGAGGTCGGAGCCGGTCTGCGCGATGCCGATGATCGGCTTGCCGCCCATGATCTCTTTGCGCGTCAGCCCGTAGTTCAGGTAGCGCTCGAAATAGAGCGCGGTCGCGCCGGGGTCGTCGGGGTTGTCGAACCACAATTGCGACCGGAAGCGCGGCTTTACGCGCGTCTTGCCGTTGGATTTTGCATTCTTGGCCATCGTGGTTCCTCGGATTTCGGTTCGCAATAGACATACGACCGAACGGCGCGGCGATCCATGCTGGATCGTCAGCCCGTCATGTGATGAGTTCGGCCGCCGGCTTGCTCAGCCGAGCATCAGCCGCGCGGCCTCCTTGGCGGTCATCCCGACCTTGACGCCGAGCTTCATGGCCGGCGCATTGACCACCGAGATCACGCCGTCGTTCCAGGTGCTCAGGCCTTCGCCGAGCCGCGCCGACATGGTGGCGACCGCCGCCGAGGGCACGCCTTTTTCGGCCAGCAGCGCGACCCCTTCGACCGCGGTGTTGTTGCGGGAGATGCCGGCGTCGTTGGCGATCGAGCCTTTGGCGCCCATGCGCAAGATGCCATCGGAGGATACACGGGAAGAATTGGCGCCGCTGCAGACCACGTCGTTCGGGATTTTCTCCGTGATCGCGGTGGTGCCGGGCGAAGCCCAGATGCGGCCCTTGGCGGTCTGCTCGACCACCGTGGGTGTCTCCTCGTTGCCGAGCGGGGTGGGGATCGATTTGCCGGGCGGCGCCTTGGCGAGCCGCGCCGCCGCCTCATAGGCGATCATCCCGATCTCGACGCCGAGCGCGCGCGCCTGCTTGTTGGCGCGGCTGATGGTGCCGAGCAGCAGCGTCTCGCGGCCGTTCGACGTCTCCGCCGACATCGCGGCAATGGTGGCAACCGGCACGTCGATGGTTTCGGCGTGCAGGAGGCCGCTGATGCCGGCATTGTCCTTACCGATGCCGGCGTCGGTCGCGATCACCGCCTTGACGCCGCGAATGAACATCGGCGCCAGGATGCGCACGCCGCAATAGGAGCCGACCACGATCACGTCGGTCGGATGGGTCTTGTGCGGCCCGAGATAGCTCGACGAGTCGAGCGCGACGATGCGGCCGGACGCGTCCTCGGCGACCACCAGCATCTGGCCGCGCCCAATGGTCTTGCCGCTCGCGATCGTCGCCGGCGGCGCCGCGGCGGCCGGGCCGATAAATGCGAGCGAGGCAGCGCCGCCCACCAGAACGGCGCGCCGCGGCAGCCAGAGCTTCCCTGTCTTGATCATTTGTTTTCCTCCCCGGGCCACTCACGGGCCGCTTGTCGCGACATTCTAGCGCCAGGCAAGACATCGCAGAAGTCAGAACCGATGCTATAGTTCGGCAAAGGCCGGAGTGGCAGGGAGGAAGAAATGGCGTCGCGGGTTCGGGCATCGATCGTTGCGGGATGCATGGCGTTGGGGCTCGTCCCCACCGCAGCGCCCGCGCAGGACTATCCCAGCCGGCAGGTGACGATCGTTGCGCCGGCGGCGCCCGGCGGCGTAGTCGACCGTCTCTCCCGCATCCTGGCGCAACGCTTCTCGGAGACCTGGGGCCGCCAGGCCATCGTCGAGCATCGGCCCGGCGCCAACAATATGCTCGCCGCCGAATTCGTCACCAAGGCTGCGCCCGACGGCCACACCTTGATGGTGAGCCCGGAGGTCACGTTCGCGGTCAATCCGTCGCTGTACAAGCGGCTGCCCTACGATCCGTTCAAGGGCTTCACGCCGATCGTGGGCCTCGTGATCATCAACCACGCGCTGATCCTGCATCCATCGGTGCCCGTAGAGAGCGTCAAGGATCTGGTCGAGTTTGCCAAGAAGAACCCGGGTAAGTTCAACTACGGCACGTTCGGTGGCGGGTCGACCGGCCACCTGAACATGGAAATGTTCCAGACCATGTCCGGCACCAAGATGACCGCGGTCCATTACAAGGGCGCGACGCCGGCGCTGACCGACGTGATCGGCGGACATATCCAGGGCATGTTCGTGAGCGTCGGCACCGCGGTGCCGCAGTGGCGCGAGCGCAAGGTGAAGTTCATCGCGGTCGGCGCCGCTCAGCGCATGGAACTGCTGCCGGACGTGCCGACCGTCGCAGAAAGCGGCGTGCCGGGCTACGAGGCGGTGTCGTGGTTCGCGCTGTTCGGGCCGCCCGGCATGCCGGCCGACGTGGTCGCGAAGATCAACGGCGAGGTGCGGCGCATCTTCGCCGATCCCGAGCTGCGCAAGACCCTGACCAACGAATACTTCACGCCGATCGTCGGCTCGCCGGAAGAGCTCACGGCCCGCGTCAGGGTCGAGGAGTCGAAGTGGCGCAAGGTGATCCAGAACGCGGGCCTCACGCCGCAGTAATTGTTTGCGAGGGCGCGGCGCCAGGGTAGAGTCGGAACATGAATTCCGACGGCAAGCTGCGCCTTGGCGCCTTTTTCAATCCGACCGGCCACCATGTGGCCTCGTGGCGGCACCCGCGTTCGCAGGCCGACGCCGGCATCAACTTCCAGCACTATGTCGAGATCACGCGCACCGCCGAGCGCGCGAAATTCGACATGGTGTTCTTCGCCGACAATGTCTGCGTGCGCGAAGCCAACATGGAGGCGCTGTCGCGCTCGGCGCAGTACATCGCGAATTTCGAGCCGCTGACGCTGCTGTCTGCGCTCGCCCCGATGACCAGCCATATCGGTCTCGTGGCGACCGCCTCGACGAGCTACAACGAGCCGTTCCATGTGGCGCGCAAGTTCGCGTCGATCGATCACATCAGCGGTGGCCGCGCCGGATGGAATCTGGTCACGTCGGGCCAGGAGGCGGAGGCGAAGAATTTCGGCCGCGAGAAGCACTATGCCCATGGCGAGCGCTATGAGCGCGCCCGCGAGTTCGCGCAGATCGTCACCGGGCTCTGGAACTCATGGGACGACGACGCCTTCGTGCGCGACAAGGATAGCGGGCGGTTCTTTCATCCGGACAAGCTGCATCCGCTCAACCACAAGGGCGAGAGCTTCTCCGTGCGCGGTCCGCTCAACGTGCCGCGCACGCCGCAGGGCCGGCCGGTGATCGTGCAGGCCGGCGGCTCCGAGGACATGATCAAGGTCGCGGCGGAATTCGCCGAGGTGATCTTCTGCGCGCCGCTCTCGCTCGAGCATGCCCGCAAGTTCTACGGTGAGCTCAAGGGCAGGGTGGCGAGCTACGGCCGCGATCCCGATCAGGTCAAGATCATGCCCGGGCTCTCATGCATCATCGGCCGTACCGCCGAGGAGGCGCAGGAGCACTATGAGTACCTGCAGTCGCTGATCCATCCGATGGTGGCGCGCGAAATCCTCTCGATGGTGCTCGGCTATGTCGATCTCTCGCCGTATTCGCTCGACGATCCGATGCCGCAGAACCTGCCGCAGTCGAACCTGAGCCAGAGCACGTTCCAGAACGTGATGGACATGGCGCGCAAGGAGAACCTGACCATCAAGCAGGTCGCGCTGCGGGTCGCCGGCGCGCGCGGCAAGGCGGTGGTGAAGGGCTCGCCCACGCAGATCGCCGACCAGATGGAAGAATGGTTCCGCAACGACGGCTGCGACGGCTTCAACCTGATGCCGCCGTTCCTGCCCGGCGGGCTCGACGATTTCGTCGAGCTCGTGCTGCCGGAGCTGCGCCGGCGCGGCCTGTTCCGCGCCGACTACGAAGGCCGCACGCTGCGCGAGCACCTCGGCCTGGCGCGGCCGCCGAGCCGCTACGCGGTACACGACGGGAGCGCGCAAGACGCCCGGTCGGTCGCGGCGCGATCGCGCGCGTCGGCCTGACTACCCCCTTGTCGGCATTGGAAAACCGTACCATTGTCGCGCGGGGCATTGCGAAATTATCCGAAGGAGTGTCGCCCATGAGAGCTTGGAAGTCAGCGCTGGCGGTCGCCGTGTGCGCGTTAGGATTGGGTTTGCTGCCGGCGGCGCATGCGCAGTTCAAGCCGACGCCGGCGCCGGGTGGCGGCGGACCGGCGACCCCCGGCGGACCGTCCGCGCCGCAGCCGGCGGGCGATCAGTTTGAGTTCAAGGTCTGCAACAAGGCGAAGATTCCGCTGTTTGTGGCGGTGCTCTACAAGGTCGACGGCAACGCGTGGCGCACCGCCGGTTGGGTCGACTACAAGCCCGGCGTTTGCTCGCCGGTGCGCGGCGCGTTCCCGCGCAATGACTTCTATTGGTATGCGGAAGACGGTCCGGGCAACGTGTCCTATTCCGGCAAGGACGCCTACGGCTGCATCAATTCGAACGGCAGCTTCGATCGCACCGTCAGCGGCGACTACCAGTGCGCGGCGAACGAGAAGGTCGTCGGCTTCACCAAGATCGACGAGCGAAGCACCCAGGAAGGCATCACGCTGACCGATTAGTCTTGAGCGGCGCGAACGTCCTTCGCCGAGACGAAAAAAGAGCCTGCGGCGACGCAGGCTCTACTCTTTTCGAAAGGCCCGGCGATGCGAACGGCAAGCCGCCGGCGTGCGCCGAGCTTTAGTGACGTTTGAGCATGATCTTTTCCGAAAACCGGTTCCCACTTTTCGGGATCATGCTCTAGTTCGGCGAGCGCGACCGCCCGGCCGGACCGAATTCCATCGGCGTCGTCTGCGACGAGGATTGCTGCTCGGCGCTGTTCTGGGTGCGGAAGCTCTTCTGCACCGCGTTCGGATTCGGCGTCGGCAGTGCGCCGGCCGCCGGCTTCGGCGTCGGCGGTGTGGATGCAGTCTGGGCCAGAGCCGAGACCGATGCCGTGCCGATGGTCGCAGCGGTCAGGGCGGCCAGGATCGTACCAGGTTTCATTTGCCAAACTCCCAAGTGGGTTCAGGTGGGTTAGAGCCGTTCGTCCCTTGTGAGGACTTGGTTTCGTCGCCCGAAATGTCGCCCTACGCTTTCGAGGTCTTCGCCATTCTACAGAAATTTTCATGTGTCGAAAGGGTGCGTCTTAATTGTGGCCCGCCCGCAATAACCCCCGACCTGACCGAAATTTAACCCGCCGGACGGCGCGTCGGCGGCCATAGCGCGCCAACCGGGCCAAAAGCACCGCCCATTCCATACGTCTGGATGCCGCCGGCGATGCCCCTGGATGATGTCCATGCTGGCCGATTTCCTGCAAGCCGGCGTGGCATTCGGTTTGCAAGGAGCAGGGCATGGTCCGGCGACACATTCTCGGTACGGCATGCGCGCTGGCGCTCACGCTCGGCGCGATCGCCGCGGCGCTCGCGCAATCCGCTTCGTCGCAGCCGCCGGCGATCGAGGAATGGGCGCACGACTTCACGGTGCTGACGATGGCACCGGATGGCGCCTGGGGCACCGCCACCGATTCGCGAATCAACCGCGCGATCTTCGTTGCGATCGGCAACTGCAAGGCCATGTCCGAGATGACGCTCGGCTGCGGCGCCTATCTGACCTCGGTGCGCGGCGGCTGGAGCCTCGGCATCCGCTGCGGCAATGAAAGCATCATCGTCGCCGATCGGCATCTCGCCGAAGCCGAACAACGCGCGCGCCGGCGCGAGCTTGAACTGCGTGAGCGCTACGTGCGCGACATGCCGCCATGCGAGCGCGTGGTGACGGTCGATCCCAATGGCGCAGTCGTCGCGCCGCCGGCGGGATACGCGGCGCGGCTGCGGTCATCACCATGAGCATGCCTGACGCGCTATCAAAGCAGGTCGGCATTTTGCGCTAACGCACCGCCAATTCAGAAGAATTGCGCCCAGCCAAATCAGGGAACATCCGACCGAGCGGCAACGTTATCTACCTGTGGGCCATTGCTCCAGGAATGGGCCAAGGAGATAACCGTGACTTATCCTCCGGATGATCATCGCGACTCCGTCAACCGTCCGCCGCTCGAACACGACCGGCGCATCATCAACGGCTCGATGCTGGCGCTGGCAGCGTTCGCCATTGTCGCCATTGGCATCGTCTGGTACGCACTGACCGACGACCGGTCGCGCATCGCCGCGGTCAAACAGCCGACGATCGAGCGCGCCGTTCCCGACGGCACCACCGGCTACGGCGGCGCGCGGCCGAAGGCGCCGGCGCCTAACCCGCCCCCGAAATAGATCCTTAGGGAATTCGAGAGGACACGACGATGCCGGATTATGAGGATCGCGCCGTTGCTCCGCCGGGTTCGGCGACCGTCATCGGGATCGTCGTCGTGTCGATCATCATCCTGATCGCCAGCGGCTATATGATCTACAATTATTCGAGCTTCAAACCGATCCCGCCGGCGCAGACGACGTCGACGACCGCGCGATAGTGGAGAGGGCTAGCCGGGCTCGAGCGATTCCAGCAGCGCCTTCGGCCCTGCCATGTGACCCGCCGGCGGGTCCTGCTTGATCAGCACGTCTGCACTCCCGGGAAAGTCGTCCGCGTCCAGGCCCGGCGATCCGATCACGATGATCGTGTCGATGCGCTGACGCTCCTCGGCGTTCATGTCACTCCAGATCCGCCGCGCGGCGTAGCCGCCGCCGGAGAAGCCGTAGATTGCGGTCACGTCCTCGTCGTGCCGGATGCGGTCGAGCGCCATGCGGACTTGTGCGCTGGTGTTGCCGGCGACGTCGAGCACTTCGCCCTGGTAGCCAAGCCGCCGGGCGTATTCGAGCGCAGACTCGTCGTCGAGTTGTCCGCGCGGATTTTCTGCGTTCGCGATCCCGCGCAGGATGAGCATCACCGGGCCTGCCGCGCGGGCCGACGGTCCTTCGGACATGACATAGACACCTGCAACCAACGCCACCGCGAGCGCCGCCGCCACCGCGAGTACAACCGCCTTGACGAGCTTCTTGTCATGCGCGCGCGCTGCCATTGAAAGGAAACGCCTGTCGGATCATTTGGTTCGATGCCCACCTGCAAACAATACGCCTTGTCGATCTAGTTTATCGCTCTGCAATGACATGCTGGAGCAAGCGGCGAAAGTGGAGCGCCAGCGCAACGAAGCGGCAAGGGCCGTGGCCGCCGCACAGGTCAAGCCAACCGAGCCGCGCGGACTTCGACCAGGCTCACTTGGGCGTGGCCGAGCGATGCAGATGCACGATCCGCCAGCCTGCGTCGCTCTTGGCGACCACAAACGTGATGCGATCCGGAAACGTCTGACCTTCCGGCGCATCGGTCCACGCGCTGTATTGCGCAAAGACGACGACGTCCTCGGACAGGATCCTATTTTCCTGCGTGGGGCCAAGCGTACGCGGCTTTTGACCGCGGAACGCATCGTCGAAGTACTTGCGGATTGCTTCGGGGCCACTGATGACGGTCTTGGTGTCGTCCGCCATGAGTAGCGCGTCCGGCGCAAAGAGTTTCACGATGGCGCCGACATCCGCGGCTGCAAATGCTTTGTCCCATTGCTCCATCACATCGAACGCACCGTCCGCTCGCGGTGCATTCGTCGACTCGTTGAAATCCATCATCTCTTCCAGCACGGCCGGAGAGGCGCAGGCGTAATAGTCCGTCCTGCCCTTGCGCCGGACGATGTGACATGGACGAGAGCTTCCGGCCCTGCACGGATTGCGATCCACCGTGGTCGGTACGGTGGCCCGGCGCTGCTTGGTCGCATCGACGCGATTGAGCCAGCCTTTCACCCGCTTCGGGTCGCGGCCCAAGACTTGCCACTCCCGGCCTCCGAGTCCTGAATTGTAGTAGCGCCGTTGGCTGATGGTCCCGTCAGCGGCCGCCGCCACTTCGGTCACCGTATTGAAAGCTCCGCCGATGCAGGCGGCCTTCAGAACGAAATTCTGCTGCGCCATGGCCGTCGGAGCAGGCAGGCTGAGGGGAAGGACGATGAGACCGAGCGCAGCCAAACGCAGCGTGTTGCCTTTGCGCGCCAAAAATCTGCGCGCCAAGAATCTGCGCGCCAAGAATTCGACGGCCGGTGAAGTCAGCGCGCGCATGCGGACGCCTTCGATAAAAGTGCGTATCCGGGGACGGCGAAAACTGCCGCCCAGGGGCCGTCGCCAATGTGATCACACAAAGCGCGACAACACCACAATGATGGCGGCTTGTCTCCGACCAACGGCTTAGACAGGGGCGACCCACATTACGTGGTCGCCCCTGTCATCGCTTCACGCAAGGCGAGCAATGCCTCGTCTGGTCGCTAGTCGCGACCGCAGGTGCCTGGCAACAGTGTATCGAGGCATATCCGGCGGAGCACGGCCAACGCCAAGATTGTGGATCCTGGGACGCTGCCGCCGACCACAGTGTCGAGTTCCGTTTCGCTGAGGGGGCGAGGTTCCTGTTTGTGGCTATTTGTCTCGGTCGTCATGGAGTCTGCTCCTCGGGAGATTTGCTATGGCAGCCGAGCTCCCGTTCACTGCCTCCACCTCCGAGCAGTTGTCGGCTGGCCGTTTCGTCCGGTTCACGGACGATCTGCCAATCGATGGTTGCCGGTAACGACATGGGGTCAAACGCGGGTGGGCGGTGAGTTCGGGCCGACTGGGCGAAGACCTTGGAACAGACTGGCGACCCCGGCAGGAATCGAACCTGCGACCAACAGCTTAGAAGGCTTTGTCGGCGCGTTGATTTAATTCAGCTATTCCGCGCCATGTTGCATCTGTGTTGCAAGCCTCAAAGAAAAAGCCCCAGGTGCAGCCCGCGGCTGGAGGACGTTGGAGTTTGGGTTGGCCCTTCCTGAGCGGAAGGAACACAGACAGTCTATGCCGCGACGATCGCTGCTTCGAGCTTTTTCATCGCTTCGCGGTCGCCTTCGCTTGTCCTCGAACAGGTGCCCGTAGAGATCAAACGTCATCTTGATGGACGAATGACCGATGCACGGTCTGCACCCGCTTCGGCGTCCATCCCAGATGCGCGATGAACAGGCTCGCCGCGGCGTGGCGGAGGGCGTGGAGTCCGTATTTCGCTTCCAGCACTGGTTCGCCTTGCTCACGCTTCCCCGAATCCACGGCCATCGCATTGGCGAGCTGTAAGGGCTCCCAGAAGCGGCGAGCGGATGTTCTGATGGCTTCTCGACGTTGCCGGCGCCATTCGGGAATACCAGGCCGTGTTCGCCCTTCGGGCATTCGCTCCTGCCATTTCCGCAGTGCGTTGATGGCCATCGGGGTTAGGGGGATGTCGCGGTTGCCTGCCTTGCTCTTGGGCTTGCCGATCGTGCCCCACTGGTCAGCACGCTGCCGGACGTGGAGCACGGCGCCGTCGAGATCGACGTTGGACCATGGCAGGCCGCGTAGTTCGCTGGCGCGCATCCCTGTGAAGATCGCGGTGATAACCAGCGGTCGCCATCGTCCTTCCGCCTTGTCGAGGGTCGTGCGCAGCTCGTGCCGATCAGGGAAGTCTACGCCAGCACGAACAGGGGCGACGTCGCGCTGGTCGTCGCTCTTGATCTTCACGCCACGTGCGACGTTCTGAGCCACCTTGCCCTTGCCCTGGCAGAACGTGAGCATCGTCTTGAGATTGGTCAGCACCTTTCGGCGCATTGCCAGCGATCGGCCGGCCTTCCGTAGCTTGTCGTCGAACTCATAGACACGCGGGGCGGTGAGGGCAGACAGCTTGTCGGATCCGATGCTGATCACCAATCCTAAGGATAGCCCGATGACCGATAACACGGCCGAGCAGCGCGGCAAGGTGATCAAGCTGCTGGAAACCGCAATGGGCTTGGCCGAGGACCTCGAGGACGGGACGACGGGCTATCCGATCGAGCGTGCGCTGGATGAGGCGCGGTCACAGCGATTTAGGCCCACGCGATAATCAAAGGGGGAGGGAATGAGAAATGGTTGTTGCGCGATTCTTGTATGCGCCAGCGTTTTAACATCGGCTTTTGCACATGCAGTCTTCTACAACTACTTTCAATGGGAACGACTTCCGCCAACGCAGCGCGCAGCATACATTGCTGGCGCGCTCAACTCTCTGGTTAGCTTTGGAGAAACGCCCAGCGAGCAAGCATTTGTTGTGCACTACCACAATTGCTTGCGTCAGAAGGCAAATGACTTCCAATCAACTCGCCGACGCCGTCGTGGCTTATGCGAAGGCGCGGCCGGAGCTACAGAAGTCGGTCCAGGGCGCGATGCTAAACTACCTGATATCGCTGTGCGGTCGATCGCCCGGCACCTGACGGTATTAAGGTTTCATTTACCACGATACGACTAGGTTTTCCGTGTTGCGATTCGGAGATTCTTGCCACGGGGCAACCATCATGGGGCTAGTTCAAGAGCGTGACCTGGACAGACAGGTGGCGCAATTCAGACGCAATCGCCCGTCTGCACAGGCAGAGGGCACGGTTCCTCGATCTCGTACATCAAGCCGCTGATCTGTTGCAGAGCATAGAAGAACGCGCCGCTGCCACGGAGGCACGCGCACTAAACCTTGCTCGGCAGGCGGCCGAGCGGTTGCAGTCAGCAGAGTCTCAACTTCGGGAGATGCAGTCGTTGCAACAAGCAGCCGAGGCGGAGGCTAAGGCTGCCAATGCCCGAGCCGACGAAGCTGAGCAGATGTCGAGGGCTGCCCAATCGGAGATCGCCGCCTTGGCGAATTGGCTATCAAATACTGAGGGGCGCGCAAGAAACGCAGAGGCGCGAGTCATCGAAGCAGAGAAGATGCTCATAAGGGTCGAGGACGCGATCCGAACTCGGCTGTTTTCTAAACGGCAAACATTGGCTGTGGCGGCTTAACGGCACCCTTCAAGCATGCGAAGCCCGATTGGCGATGGGCGACGATTTGGCGAGGCCTCGGCCGCGTCGATGATCGGTGCAAAGGGCACGCGATCCGCCAGCGCCCGCCGCGCGATTGAACGCGCGCTCGATGAGCCCGCTCGCAACAATTCACGCCAAAAAAGATGAGCGAGCGCTGCGCGAATTGCGACGGCACCGGATGGGTTTGCGATGAAGCTGCCCCGCGCCATCAAAGACAAATCCGGCAAGACGCTCCGAACGACTGAGGAGGCCAAGCGTTATGTTCTTGGCAAGCTCAAGACGAGGCCCGCGCTATCAAGTCGTGGAAGCGTGCGGCGGAACTGCTCGATAGAGAAGGGCTCGCCCGAGCAAATAGCCACGCAGATTGAACTGGCGCTGCTGCTAGACGGGCAACTCGATGCCAAATTCGCCCAAGAGCAAACGGCCTGACTGCCCGATCTGTCGCGGCGCCCGGTGGCTTTGCGAGGCGCACGAGTCCCGGCCATGGGGCATCCTAGGCGGATGCGAGTGTGGAGCGCCTGGCAAACCGTGTTGGAACTGTAACGCGAGCGAAGGCCCGGACGATCGGCCAGACATGCCACCCGGCTTCAAAGCAACAGCACGGCGCTGATCAATGCCCCTCACCTATCGCGATCGCGGCATCATCAGGCACGCAGCTCGACATTGTTTCCGGCGCCGCTCGTTGTCGCCAATTTGTGGAAAGCCGTCGACAAGCGTCACCTCCGGCGGGACGGCGCATTGGTCGTGGACATGGCACGCCGGCCCGGCGAAAGGCCCGCAGCAGCACGGCACCGCTGATACCATCGAAGCGGCCAAAGCGAAGCTCGAGGAGCAATGGCGCGCGTGGCTGCAGGCGGCTGGCCTGAGCGAACAACAGTAACGCAATAACTTTAGGTGACGCGCACGCCGCCGTATTTGTTTTGCCATTTAACGATCCTCATTAAGGTTTCAAATTAGTCACGCTGCGACATTCCGATGGCGGCACTTCGCTATCAAAAATAACGTCGGCCATCGACGTAACCGTAGTCCCGCACTTTTTTCGGAGCCCACGATCACAATGCCTTCTGACATAAAATTCCCATTGCTGGGATCGGCGCGTGACATTCCCAGCGTCATTTCCCCGGGACGCATTCGACGCCGAAACCACCAAGGCCATGCGCGAGGCTTACAACGCGGCTTGCGATATCGTCAGCACAACGGATCATCGACGCGGCGCGAGAGGGCGAGCGCCATCCGCGACGCCTGCTCGCCGAAGCATTACGCGACAATTTCAGCGTCGGTGGCCGAGAGTAGTTGCCGCCGGCCCCATCGAAAAACAGAAGCCGCCCAGTTCGCGCCGCGCGGTTGCAGGCCGGCCTCCGGTTGTGCTGGAATGCCTCCGCGATTCAGCGGCTCTCTCAGTTTGCTGACCCGCGCACAAACTTGCGGCCCCTCGGCCCCCCGGGGCTAGGGGGCCGCTTTTGATTTCGACCGGCTCCCGTACAGATGGCCAAGATACCAAAAAACGCCCTTGAGCTTGCGAACATGATCCGCAGTCAGCTCACCGAGCCGAAAATACGTGTCGCCGTTTTCGCTGCTGCGACCGGTGGATGGCACGCCAGGGTGTATTTCGAGCAAGGCTCGGTTCGTGACCTGCAGAGACGCGTCGACGAAGCGGCGCGGAAATTGAACGCGCTCTACGTTCTGGCTGATTGCTGAGACAACGCCGTCGGTTCCTTGAATGCGCGCCGGCTGTGCGCGAGGACAAGGGGGCGCGCTCGCTGGGGAGCTTCCTGTATTGGCTGCTGGTCGGCGATCCGCGGGCCGAGCATGTGCGGGCGGTCATCGTAGCGCGCCCATGGCTAGCGAGCTCGACCACCGGGGCGAAACCGCTGTTCACACCGGCGCGCTGTTGCTCGTTTCAGGAGTGGCCGGCATCCAATAGCAAGGTGGCGACTGCCAAGATGATCAGGCCGATATCGATCCCGATAAAGAACGCGTTGGAGAGAGTATCCATTGGCTTGGATCTCTGTCTGGTACGCTCCTGGGCGGCCACAGTATTGCACCGCTGAGATCAGAGCGGAACAGGGCGCGCACCGCGTAGTGGATGATCATTCAGACCACCGGGCGGCAGTACGTCCGTGCGATGCCGCCGGTCGTGATAGCCTAGCGCGCTCAGCGACCGAAGGGACCGATGGACACGTTGCCCACCATCCAGTGGCTACTCAAGCAGCGAGAGAACGCGGATCAAGCCCTCCGCGATCTGAACTCTGGCCAGACAATCGAGTTCGAGGGAGCCGATGTGACTGATCAGTGGATATCGAGATATGAGCGCCTTGTGGAACGTTATACGCGGCTGATCGAAAGGTATGAGCAACGGGATCGTGAGGCCAAGCTGAATGCGTCTCTAAAATTCAAGGAGTGAGCGCGGGGTGAATGAGGCGGGCGAGCCCGCAGTGACGCGGGAACGCGAAGAGGATTGAATTGAAGCAGCAAAAGCTAGTGGGTAGCAACCAGATTGCCCATCCAACCAACGCCCAAATATCAGACCGAGCATTAGGCAAACGGGCGGCCCAGCCCCCTTTCAATATTGCAGACGTCCGATCGTGTCGTGGGGGCAAGATTCGTAGGATCGACGGTTAGAGTGATCGACCGAAGCACTCGGAGGCGGTCATGCGCAATTTCTGAGTTTCGGTAGCGTTAAAATGGGGAACCGTGCCGCGTGTCTGGCGTTCCATGAGAAGTATGATTGTACTATGGCTTGCGTTTCGATGGCTTCATTTCCGATTGGCTAGCGGCCCCGCTCCATGGATCATCTTTCAACGTTCTTCTATGGCGGTGTGACGGTGGGCCTAGTCACGCTGGCGATTTGGGTGTGGCTCGTCCTTCGAGATCGACGATAGTGAGACTGCCGGCTGCTACTTTCGCGCCGCGTTAAGTCTCTCGTCTTTGTGCTCGGACAACGTCCTTGCGCCGTCGCGATATAGACACCACGCGAGGAGCAAGAGCGACGGGCTCCAGGCCACCATGATTCCCAGCAAGAATGCTTGCAACGTCGTCATCGGGCATCCACTCCCTGATGCAGACTTTGTGAGCCCTTTTCTTGCAATGGAATGCGACTCGACGGAGGCACAGTGCATGCATTTCTGCGGCACGGCATTGCAGAATGCACTCCGCTAGCAGCGGCAACGGAGCCGGGAACTATAAGAGAACAATGTCGCTCAATCGCAAGCGCTATCACGCTACAAGATACTACCACTACAGGCGCGGCAGCCGGTCACAGGTGCATTGCATTCGTTGTGTTCCATTAACGGATCGAGCGAAATATCGAGTAAGAAGCATCGGGTGCATGATCATCGCCATGCACACTCCATAGTGGAAAACCTCGATGATGTGGCCGCGCGATACCGCGGCCACGCGGGCGACGCTTTCAATGGCCGCTTGAAGCGCGAAAGCAAACCGCCCGGCTGTGAACCGGGCGGCTCGACGCTGATCTCAGGCTAACCTAAGCAGGCGCCTCTCGATGAACGATCGCAGGAGGATTAGCTTTCGGAGTGGCAGCAGTGGCTGCAAGCGGCGGGGTTAGTTGAGCAGGCCTAGAGCGCGTTGCTTTCTCGGCGTTCGATTGACGCCGCCAGGCCATCCAACCCTGCAGACACGAACGCAAACACGATCGCCAACACGATGAACGGCAAGGCCATCGCTCGGCGGGCTACTCGTACCGAAACACTCATATACAACTCCCACTTTGCGGAAATTCTAAGCTGGCGGAGAGTTAAAAACAAATGCCGACGGGCGTGGTCTTTGCGAAGCGGTTGCGGACGCCGCCAATGCGGAGGCTGAGCCGTTTGGGGATTGTTCCCGCTAAAAAGGATAAACAGAGCGCCCATGCGTGTTGGAACTCCGCGCACCCCTGTACCGTTTTCATAATGCACGCCACGCAGGCATCCGGCACCCTCGTTTGTCTGCGGTGTGTGTGGCCGACCGGGAGACTTACCCGAGTGCGCCCGGTCGGTCGGTGGCCCGCAAACCCCGGCCGGTTACTTGGCGCCTAAGAGCGCCCCGCAAGAGAGTGCATGGCATTAGCTGCTGCGGGGGCAGATTTAATTGTTATCTTTGGGGTAGATTTCCTCGGTCTCCCGTTGGAGGGCATCGGTGGCAAACCAGCATGAACTCGCCGGTCCTACACGCACCATGACCGGTATGGCGTGGGCCGTAAGCATCCTGACCATCGTGCTGTTCATCGGATTGGCGATTGACATCTGGCTTGGATGGTCGGCTAGCACGCCTCCGTAGCCTCTTGGCTGCGAACTTTTGTGAGCGCGTGGGGGAAACATCGACGCAGTGGGCGAAACTCCGGCTACAGCCCGGACTTGATAGCCTTGAGCAGCCGGAAGCGCATCTCGCCGTCATTGCTCGTGAGCGAGATCACGAAACGCACCCGCCCGTGGCTTGAGGTGTCGGCATAGCCCGCGAGCGTGCGAACCCCCTCCATGGTGCCGGTCTTGTTCATGCCGCCGTCATGGCCGCGGAGCAGGTCGGCGTGGGGCGCGAAGAGCTCGAGCACTTTGGCGAGGCCGCGGGCGGTAAAGCGGTTGTTGCGGCTGATGCCCGAGCCCTCCTCGAGATGGATGGCCGCGGCGAGGCCGTGCGCGGCGAGCATCTCGTTCGCGACCTGGAGCGACTTCTCGAGGCTGACTGGCCCGCCCAGGCGGTGTCCGCCGATCTCCAGGAAGACCTGGTTGGCGATGTAGTTGTTCGAGGCGCGGAGCAGCTCGACGAGGATCTTGCGAAAGGGTACGCGACTGTCGGTGAACGTAGACCGGCTCCAGTCCCTCGGGGACGGTTCCGGTCGAGATCTTGCCCTTCACGCTGCCGCCGGCCCGCTCGATGAACGCGGCGATCAGCTCGCCGGCATATTGCAGGCTCACCGTGGGGTCCTGGCTCAGGCTGATGCGGCCGCGTCCGTTAGGGCCCCGCAGCCGGAACTGGGTGATCGCGAGCGGGGTGATCGGGGTCTGCTTCTCGGCGGAGCGCACCTTGTTGCCGCTGCGCACGGCGTTGATCGTGTTGAAATTCACCGCCAGCGCGGAGTTCAGCGCATTGTAGGCCTCGTCGGTGTCCTCGATGCCCGGGATGCGGAGGTTCGAAGGGTAGTAGCTCGCGTCCAGCACGATGCCGGTGATCGGCTCCTTGCCGACCGCCGCGACCAGCTCGGTCGCGAGCGGCGCCAGCTCCTCTGAAATCAGGAAAGGATCGCCGCCGCCGCGCACGTAGAGCACCCGCTTGTCGTCGAGGTAGAAGCGGGTCTTGAAGCGGTAGTCGCCGCCAAGGACCTCCATCGCCAGCCAAGCCGTCACGATCTTGGTGACCGAGGCCGGGACGAAGGGCTCATCAGTGTTCTGAGCCACCAACTCGTTGCCCTTGGCGTCCATCACGAGCACCAACCCCGGCGGAGCGAGGGCCGCGACCTTCTCCTTGACGCCGGCCAGAGCCGGGGCGGGTAGCAGGAGCAAAGCGAGGGCGAGCGAGCGAGACCACATGGCGACTCCAGCGCGGGCGCAGCGTCTGCAAACTTCGGACCTATGCTAGTGATACTCAAGCGTTAAGTCAGTCAGATCGCAGAATTTCCGCTTATGGCCCAAAGCCGACATTGCATGGTTTTCTGAGGAGGCATTTGAATAATCGGCTGAAAATCATCCGCGGTTGCGAACAACACGTTTTGTGATCCTCCAGCCTCCTGGGCCCATCAGAAAGAAAAACGCCTTGGTGGAAGTAATGTCGATAGGACTTGCGCTTGTTGATGTCCTTTCGCATTCCGATCGATTTGGGATCGCGCTGCGCTTGATTTCAGGGCGGGCAAGCCGTTTGAATTTTTAGGTGGGCAAAATTTCAAACCTTCAATAGCTCGACGCCGGTTCCAATAGATCGAGCGACCGCTGGTGCCGAATGAGAGGATTGAACTCCCGACCAACGGTTTACAAAGCTTCAGAACCCCTGGTCGCGTCGCCTGAGCCTACAGGAAAATACAGCCGCCATGTCGCATCCGTATGCTCGCTGTGATTGGTCAAAATTGCCCGGTGCACTATCTATTTCGGTCTACTTTAGACCGCGGCCGGGACTCAAAATCCGTTGGCCAACCGGCGTAGTGTATCAAAGCTGGGTAGCGGACCAGTGCAACCGCGTGCAAATCACAAGCGACGCCCATCTCCCTGCGTCAGGCCGCAAGTGGGTGGTTCGTTTCCTGAGGAAATCACGTGTGATGGTACATCTAAGTCGCAGCCAGGGCCTCAAAAGCTAAAGGGCCCTGCGGTACGCAACGCGCGAGGTCCCCTAGCATCTCCCAGGACTGGGATAGGGTGATGGCACGCACGAACGGGCCAGGGGGCTTCGGTGCGCCGCCAACGGTGTAAGATCCGGCAATTCGAGAGGAAGGGATGGCGCACAATACGGGGGCGAACTGGGAGATCGTCATTGACGGCAAGCCGCGCAGCTACCGCGATAATGTGGAAATAGCACGGGAAGCGGCTCGCTATCTGAAGTCAAAAAATCCTAAGAGCGAGGTGGCCGTAAGGAATTATGCCACCGGCGAAGTGCTGAGCATCGCCGAAGACGTTTCGGTCGCTTGGGCTGATGGCAAAAGGGCGCGACGTTGACGAGCTGCAATTCGCGATGATTGCTCGATCTCAGGCCCGCTTAACGGCAATGATGCCAGCACAGGGCGGCCAGCGCGGTCGATTGCGGCCGTCACGCCCTGACGGCATAATCCCGCGCGCCTAACCGCATGTGGTCGCTATTTTTGCGTGATCATTGTCCAAATCTTATCGACAACTTTGAATTCGGGCGCCACCTCGTCGAGTACCTTCGTGGCGAGGTAGGCCACCGCAAATCCAATAACTTGAGCGTTTCCGCCTGTGACGTTGTCGAGCTCATGCGCTGTCAGCTCGCGGATGTCGGCATTTGTGTTCATGATACTGCTCCCATTTGTTGCCGGCGGGACTGTCCCTAACCGTGGTTGCAGCATCGAGGATGGCCGGTTCGTCCGCTGTGATGGCAGTCACACTTTGATCGATTGCGGTGCCGCCCACACACCGTCGCGCCGCTCCTTTGAAAAGAAATCATGTTGCATCCATGTTGCACGGACTCCCTGTGACACCCCAGAACAGGCCGGTACGGAGTGGGAACACATGCAACACGTGCAACATGGGCTCACTAACAAGAAGGCCCGTCCTGATTGAGGAAAGGCCCAATCTGCTGGCGTTTTGTTGGCGACCCCGGCAGGAATCGAACCTGCGACCAACAGCTTAGAAGGCTGCTGCTCTAATCCGCTGAGCTACGGGGCCGTACCGTATTGCCTGTACGCCGGGTTTCTTAACAAAGCCGCGCCCCGCTCGCCAGCGCGCGAGTTAATGTTTCCCGTCACGACCTCGACACGATTCGACGATCAATTTTTGCTGTCCCGCGCGGTGGTGGCCGGCGGGGATGGAGGATTACCCCATGTTTTCGTCGTCCGTCCGCGCCGGCTTTGTTGCCGCGCTCGTCACCCTATTGTCTGTTGTCATGGCGGGTGGCGCCTTCGCGCAGAAGGCGTTTCAGCGCGACGACCTCGCCGATGCGGCGATCAAGCTCGAAGCGCAGATCAGGGCCGAGTCCGGGGCGGTGACCGCATCCGCCGCGACGCTGCGGCGCGACGCCGACGCGGCGTTCCAGCGCAACGACTACCGCAACGGCCTGTTGATCCTCGGCCGCATCACCGTGGTGGCGCCCGAGGACAGCGCCAACTGGCTGCGCATCGCGCAGACCGTGCTGCAGATCCGCCCGGGCAATGTGCGCGAGCGCACGACGCTGCTCGAGCGCGCCGCCACTGCCGCCTACATCGCCTACCAGCGCACCAAATCGCCGGCCGAGGAGGCCGCGGCGCTGCTGATCATTTCACGCAGCTATGCCGATCGTCAGCTCTGGCGTCCCGCGCTCGACGCGATGCGGCTCTCGCTCGACCTGCGTGAGGTCGCCGACGTGCGGCAGCAATACGAGCGCATGCGCGAGGACCACGGCTTCCGCCTGCTCGACTACTCGGTCGACGCCGACGCCTCGTCGCCGCGCGCCTGCTTCCAGTTCTCGGAAGACCTGCCGGGCCGGCGCACCGACCTGTCGCCGTTCGTCGCCGTCTCCGGCCAGGACCGCCCGGCGCTGACCGTCGACACCCGCCAGATCTGCGTCGAAGGCTTGAAGCACGGCGAGCGCTACACCGTCACGCTGCGCGCCGGCATTCCGTCTTCGGTGCGCGAGACGCTGGCGAAGCCCGCCGAGTTCAGCATCTATGTGCGCGACCGCAAGCCGGTCGTGCGCTTCTCCGGCCGCGCCTATGTGCTGCCGCGCGTCGGCCAGCGCGGCATCCCGATCGTGAGCGTGAACACTTCGGCGGTGGCGGTTGAGGTCTATCGCATCGGCGACCGCAACCTGGTCACCACCGTGCTCGGCCACGACTTCCAGCGCACGCTCAACCGCTATGAGCTCGCGCGTCTGCGCGAGGACCGCGGCTCGCAGGTCTGGAAAGGCGAGATGAAGGTCGACCCGGTGCAGAACACCGACGTCACCACTGCGTTTCCGGTGAGCGAGGCGATCCCCAATCTCGGCGCCGGCGTCTATGTGATGGTGGCGAACGCCGCCAACGCCATCGGCGAAGACTATGCCGACCTCGCGACCCAGTGGTTCATCGTGTCCGACCTCGGGCTGACGGCCTATTCGGGCAACGACGGCATCCACACCTTCGTGCATTCGCTCGAGACCACGCAGGGCGGCAACAATGTCGAGGTGCGGCTGCTCTCGCGCAACAACGAGGTGCTGGCGACCAAGCGCACCAACAATGCCGGCTACGTGCAGTTCGAAGCCGCGCTGACGCGCGGCGAGATCGGCGGTGCGCCGGCCATGCTGGTCGCGACCGACGCCAAGGGCGACTACGCGTTCCTGAGCCTGCGCTCGCCCGCATTCGACCTGAGCGACCGCGGCGTCTCCGGCCGCAACGCCCCGTCGGGTCTCGACGGCTTCGTGTTCACCGAGCGCGGCGTCTACCGCTCGGGCGAGAACGTCCACGTCACCGCGCTGCTGCGTGACCAGCAGGGCACCGCCGCCGTCGGCGTTCCGCTCACGCTGGTGGTCGAGCGCCCCGACGGCGTCGAGTACCGCCGCGCCACCGTCGCCGACCAGGGCGTCGGCGGGCGCAGCTTCGAGGTGCCGCTGGTGCAGTCGGCGCCGACCGGCACCTGGCGCGTGCGCGCCTACACCGACCCGAAGCGTCCGGCGGTGGGCGAGGCGACCTTCATGGTCGAGGACTATGTGCCGGATCGCCTCGAATTCGATCTGAAGTCGAACGCGCAAACGGTGTCGCGCACCGAGCCGGCGCAGGTCACGCTGGAGGGACGTTATCTCTACGGCGCGCCCGCCGCCGGCCTTGAACTGGCCGGCGAGGTGATCGTCGCACCGGCTTCCGAACGCGCCGGTTTTGCCGGCTATCGGTTCGGCCTCTCCGACGAGCAGACCGAGTCGACACGCAGCTCGCTCGACGGGCTCCCCGCGACCGACAACAACGGCCGCGCCTCGTTCCCGATCAACCTGGAAAAGGTGCCGCAGGCGACGCGTCCGCTCGAAGCGCGTGTCACCGTCCGGCTCGCCGAAGCGGGCGGCCGCGCGGTCGAGCGCAAGCTCACGCTGCCGGTGACGGCGACCGGGCCGATGATCGGCGTCCGGCCGCTGTTCTCCGGCCGCTCGCTCGGCGAGGGCGAGCAGGCGACCTTCGACGTCGTGGTCATCGGGCCCGACGGCGCGGCGCTCACGCGCAGCGGGCTGCGCTACGAGTTGCTGCGGGTCGAGACCCGCTATCAGTGGTATCGCCGCGACAACAACTGGGACTTCGAGCCGATGAAGCTGACGCGGCGCATCGCCGACGGCCAGGTCAATGTCGCCGCCGGCACGCCGGGGCGTATTTCGCTGCCGGTGCAATGGGGCCGCTACCGGCTCGAGATCTCGACCGGCGAGCGCGACGGCCCGGTCACGTCAATCGGCTTCGACGCCGGCTGGTACACCGAAGCGACCGCCGATACGCCCGACATGCTCGAAGTCGCGCTCGACAAGCCGGAATACACCCCCGGCGACAACATGACGGTTGCGGTCACCGCGCGCACCGCCGGCAAGGTCACGCTCAGCGTGATCGGCGAGCGGCTGCTCGCGACTGTCACGCAAGATGTGAAGCCCGGCACCGCGCGGCTGCAGCTTCCGGTCGGCAAGGACTGGGGCACCGGAGCCTATGTGGTGGCGACGCTTCGCCGTCCGCTCGACGCCAGCGCCCAGCGCATGCCCGGCCGCGCCATCGGCGTGCAGTGGTTCGGCGTCAACCGGCAGGCACGCACGCTTGCGGTCGACATGGAGACGCCGAAGCTGACGCGGCCCGGCAGCGCCTTGCGCATTCCGGTGAAGATCGGCGGGCTTGCCGCCGGCGAGGAGGCGCGCATCGTCGTCGCCGCCGTCGACGTCGGCATCCTCAATCTCACCAACTACAAGCCGCCGGCGCCGGACGACCACTATCTCGGCCAGCGCCGCCTTGCGGCCGAGCTGCGCGATCTCTACGGCCAGCTCATCGACGGCATGCAGGGCACGCGCGGTCAGATCCGCAGCGGCGGCGATGGCCCCGCCGAGCTGCAGGGCAGCCCGCCGGCGCAGAAGCCGCTCGCGCTCTATTCCGGCGTGGTCACGGTCAAGCCCGACGGCACCGCCGAGATCGTGTTCGACATCCCCGACTTCGCCGGCACCGCCCGCGTGATGGCGGTGGCGTGGTCGCGCGACAAGGTCGGCCGCGCGCAGGCCGACGTCATCATCCGCGACCAGCTGGTGGTCACCGCGACGCTGCCGCGCTTCCTCAACAACGGCGATCGCGGCACCATGCATCTCGACGTCGACAACGTCGACGGGCAGGCCGGCGACTACCGCGTCGAGGTGAAGAGCGACGGCGTCGACGTGACCGGCACCGCCGTGCTGCAGACGCTCAAGCTCAACGCCAAGCAGCGCAGCGCCGTCTCGCTGCCGCTGGAGGCGCCCGCGGTCGGCGTCGCCAATCGTCACCGTGCGCGTGAGCGGGCCGGGCAAGTTTGCGCTCGAACGCAGCTATGCGTTGGCGGTGAAGCCGGCGACGCAGATCCTCGCGCGCCGCACGGTGCAGACCGTGGCGCGCGGCGAGAGCGTCACGCTGTCGAACGACCTGTTCACCGACCTGGTGCCGGGCACCGGCAGCGTGTCGGTCTCGGTCGGGCTGTCGAGCGCGCTCGACGCCGCGGCGCTGCTCGCGGCGCTCGACCGCTATCCGTTCGGCTGCACCGAGCAGATCACCAGCCGCGCGCTGCCGCTGCTCTACGTCAACGACCTCGCCAGCGCCTCGCATCTGGCGCTCGACGACACCATCGACAAGCGCATCCAGGAAGCGATCGACCGCTTGCTGTCGCGCCAGGGCTCGAACGGCTCGTTCGGCCTGTGGTCGGTGGGCGGCGACGACGTCTGGCTCGATGCCTACGTCTCCGACTTCCTCACCCGTGCGCGCGAGCGCAACTTCACGGTGCCGGACACGGCGTTCCGCCTGGCGATCCAGCGGCTGCGCAACTACGTGGCCAATGCCGAGGACCCCGGCCGCAACGGCGGGCGCAATCTCGCCTATGCGCTCTATGTGCTGGCGCGCAACGGCGCCGCGCCGGTCGGCGACCTGCGCTATTTCGTCGACACCAAGCTCGACGATTTCGCGACCACGATCGCGAAGGCGCAGCTTGCCGCCGCGCTCGGCATGCTCGGCGACAAGGTCCGCGCCGAGCGGGTCTACACCGCGGCGCTGCGCTCGATGGCGCCGGAGCCGACGCTCGAATACGGCCGCGTCGACTACGGCTCGATCCTGCGGGACGGCGCGGCGCTGATCACGCTCGCCTCGGAAGGCGGCGCGCCGCGCGCCACCATCACCGGCGCGATCGAGCGCGTCGAGGCCGCGCGCGGGCTCACGCCCTACACCTCGACGCAGGAGCAGGCGTGGATGGTGCTGGCGGCGCGGGCGCTGGTGAAGGACGCCACCAACGTGTCGCTCGACGTCGCCGGCGAGAAGCGGCAGGGCGCGCTCAACCGGCGCTTCCTGCCGAGCCAGCTGCAGAAGCCGCTGCGCATCGCCAATGCCGGCGAGGGGCCGCTGCAGGCGGTGGTGACGGTCAACGGCGCGCCGCTCACGCCCGAGCCCGCCGCCGACCGCGGCTTCAAGATCGAGCGGCTCTACTTCACGCTCGACGGCAAGCCCGCCGATCCGTCGAAGGCGAAGCAGAACGACCGCTTCGCGGTGGTGCTGCGCATCACCGAGCCGCAGCCGCAGTTCGGCCGCGTCATCGTCGCCGACTATCTGCCGGCCGGCTTCGAGATCGACAACCCGCGGCTCGTCTCCTCCGGCGAAACCGGCACGCTGTCCTGGATCCAGGACGCCGCGACGCCGGTGAATTCGGAGTTCCGCGACGACCGCTTCAGCGCCGCGTTCAACCGCAAGAGCGGCGATCCGTCGGTGTTCACCGTCGCCTATGTCGTGCGGGCGGTGTCGCCGGGGACCTACGTGCATCCGCAGGCGTTCGTGGAGGACATGTACCGTCCCGACCGCTACGGCCGCACCGCGTCGGGCACTATCGAGGTGACGGCGGCGCGATGAGCGACAGGCGCGACCAGCAACCACGCGTCTCGCTCCCGCTTTGCGGGGGCGAGACGGCGTCTGTGGCGGGTCCTCCGCCTCGGCGCGGCCGTGGCGCTCGTCATGCTGGTCATGATGACGGGCGTGAGCATGCTGTGGGTCGCTTCGCTCGGCCCGGTGCCGCGCGGCGAGGGCCTCGCGTACTCCACGCTGGTCGTCGACCGCGACGGCCGCTTGCTGCGGCCCTACACCACGCCGGAGGGCCGCTGGCGGCTGCCGGCGACACGCGCGGACGTCGATCCGCGCTTCCTGGCGATGCTGTTACGCCTACGAGGACCGCCGCTTCGTCAGTCACCACGGCGTCGATCCGCTGGCGCTTGGCCGCGCCTTCTCGCAGCTTGTCAGTAGCGGCCGCATCGTGTCGGGCGCCTCGACGCTCACGATGCAGGTCGCGCGGCTGCTGGAGCCGCGCAGCGAGCGCAGCTTCATCGCCAAGCTTCGCCAGATGGTGCGCGCGATCCAGCTCGAGCGCACCCTGAGCAAGGACGAGATCATCGCGCTCTATTTCTCGCCTCGCGCCCTATGGCGGCAATCTCGAAGGCATCCGCGCCGCGTCGCTCGCCTATTTCGGCAAGGAGCCGCGGCGGCTCACGCTCGCGGAATCCGCGCTGCTGGTGGCGCTGCCGCAGTCGCCGGAAGTGCGGCGCCCGGATCGCTCCGTCGCCGCCGCGCGCGCGGCGCGCGATCGTGTGCTCGACCGGCTCGCCGCGGCGGGCGTCGTGCCGGCCGACGAGATCGAGCGTGCCAAGCAGGAGGCCGTCGCGGAGGGCAGGCGGCCGATGCCGGCGCTGGCGCCGCATGCGGCCGATGCGGTGATTGCCGCGGCGCCCGGCCGCGCCATCCACCGCCTGACGATTCAAGCGCCGCTGCAGAAGATCGCTCGAAGACCTGGCGCGCGAACGCGCCCGCACGCTCGGTCCGGCGCTCTCGGTCGCCATTCTCGTGGTCGACAACGAGACCGGCGAGGTGCTCGCGCGCGTCGCGTCGTCGGATTATTTCGACATGAGCCGCGCCGGGGCGGTCGACATGACGCAGGCGCTGCGCTCGCCGGGCTCGGCGCTCAAGCCGTTCATCTACGGGCTCGGCTTCGAGGACGGGCTGATCCATCCCGAGACGCTGATCGACGACCGCCCGATCCGCTACGGCGGCTATGCGCCGGAGAATTTCGACCTGAGCTTCCAGGGCACGGTGACGGTGCGCCGCGCGTTGCAGCTCTCGCTCAACGTCCCGGCGGTTGCGGTGCTCGATCGCGTCGGCGCCAGCCGCTTCACCGCGCGCCTTGACGCAGGCCGGCGGCGCGCTGGTGTTGCCGCGCGGCGAAGCGCCGGGACTGGCGATGGGGCTCGGCGGCGTCGGCGTGACGCTCAACGATCTGGTCATGCTCTATGCCGGCGTCGCGCGGCTCGGCAACACCATCGCGCTGACCGAGCGCATGGACGCTGCCGGCGAGCCGCCGCAGCCGCGCCGGCTGATGGAGCCGGTCGCCGCCTGGCATCTCGGCAATGTGATGCTCGGCACGCCGCCGCCCGAGAACGCCGCCGGCGGCCGCATCGCGTTCAAGACCGGCACGTCCTACGGCTATCGCGACGCCTGGGCGGTCGGCTTCGACGGCAAGCGCACCATCGGCGTCTGGGTCGGGCGGCCCGACGGCGCGCCGGTGCCGGGCATGGTCGCCCGCAGCGCCGCGGCGCCGATCCTGTTCGATGCCTTCGCCCGCACCGGCAGCCTGCCGGCCGCCTTGCCGGCGCCGCCGCGCGGGACGCTCGTCGGCCGCGACCGGCCGCCTGCCGCCGCCGCTGCAGCGGTTCCGGCCGAACGGCATGGCGGGCGAGGCGGCGGATACGCAGGTCCGGATCATGTTCCCGCCCAACGGCGCGCGGCTGGAACTCGCGAATAGCGGGGACGGCCGGCCCGAGCCGATCGCGCTGAAGCTTACCGGCGGGATCGGGCCGCTCACCGTGCTGGTCAACGGCATGCCGGTCGATGCCCCGTCCGGGCGGCGCAATACGGTGTTTTTCGAGCCGGAAGGGCCGGGCTTTGTCCGCCTGACCGTGATCGACGCCACCGGCGCGACCGATAGCGTGTTGGTGCGGCTACAGTAATACCGCGGCTACCTCCGCTTCCCCCCGTTCCGCCGATTTCCTATTGTCCGGCTCGCAAACCGGGAGCGGGCATGGCCGTTACGGCCGAAAATCGGGTGGGGCAGGTCAGGCCGGCGCGCGGCCTGATGGCGATCGTCGATTTCGCGACGCGCTCGCATGCGCGCGCGGTGATCGTGCTCGTGGTGGCGGCGCTGCTCAACATCCTGCCCGGCTTCTTTGCGATTCCGCCGACCGATCGTGACGAGTCGCGGTTCGCGCAAGCCACCAAGCAGATGCTCGAGAGCGGCGATTTCATCGACATCCGCTTCCAGGAGACCACGCGCTACAAGAAGCCGGTCGGGATCTACTGGCTGCAGGCGAGCGTCGTGAAAACCGCGCAAGCGCTCGGCATGCGCGATGCGGTCACCACCATCTGGCTCTATCGCATCCCCTCGCTGCTCGGCGCCGTCGGTGGGGTGCTGCTGACCTATTGGGCGTCGCTCGCATTCCTGTACGCGGCGTGCATCGCTGTTCGCCGGGCTGATGATGGCCACCTGCATCCTGCTCAGCGTCGAGGGGCGGATCGCCAAGACCGACGCCTGCCTGCTGTTGACCGCGGTCGCCGCCATGGGCGCGATGGCGCGCGCCTATCTGCCCGAGCAGCGGGCAAAGCTCGAAGGCGCGGCGTCATGGACCGTGCCGGCGATTTTCTGGACGGCGATCGCGGCCTCGGTGCTGCTCAAGGGGCCGGTGATTCCGCTGATCGTATTCTTGACGGTCGCGGCGCTCGCGATCGCCGACCGCTCCGCGCGGTGGGTTCTTGCGCTGCGCCCGCTCGTCGGCATCGCCTGGAGCGCGCTCCTGGTGTTGCCCTGGTTCATCGCCATCACCATGCGCGCCGGCGATGGCTTCTTCCAGGAATCGGTCGGGCAGGATTTGCTGAGCAAGCTGTTCCAGGGGCAGGAGTCCCATGGCGCGCCGCCCGGGTACTATTTCCTGCTGTTCTGGGTGACGTTCTGGCCGGCGGCGACGCTGGCCGGCGTGTCGGCGTCGGCGGTGTGGTCGTCGCGACAGGAGCCCGGCGCACGATTCCTGCTCGCCTGGATCGTGCCGACCTGGATCCTGTTCGAGCTGATCGTGACCAAGCTGCCGCACTATGTGCTGCCGCTCTATCCCGCGATCGCGATCCTGATCGCCGGCGTCGTCGATGCGCGCGTGCTGCCGTCGCGGAGCAAGCTCGAGCAGGGGACGATCTGGTGGTTCATCCTGCCGGTGGGGTTCGGCCTGCTGGGGCTCGGCGTGCTGATCTTCGTCGGGCGGCAATTCGGATTCCTGGCCTGGCCGCTGATCGGCGCGGCGATGGTGATGGGCTTCCGCGCCTGGCAGCTCTACCGCAGCGACGGCGCCGAGCATGCGTTGATGCGGGCGTTCGTGGCTGCGCTGTTGATGGCGACCGCGATCTTCGGGCTGGTCGTGCCGGCGCTGCATGCGGCGTTCCCGAGCGTGGCGCTCGCGAAGATCCTGCGCGAGAGCGGCTGCAAGGATCCGGTCGCGGCCGCCGCCGGCTACGGGGAGGCCGAGCCTCGTTTTCCTCGCCGGCACCGCGACCCGGCAGACCGACGGCGCCGGCGCCGCCGACTTCCTGCGCGGCGGCGAATGCCGCTTCGCCCTGGTCGAGGCGCGGCAGGAGCGCAGCTTCGCGCAGCGCGCTGACGCCATCGGGCTGCTCTATTCGTCCGGCCCGCGCGTCGAAGGCTTCAACCTGGGCAATGGCCGCGCGGTGACGATCGCGGTCTACCGGTCCGGAGGCCCGCCGTGAGCGCGCCCCCGATGGCGGAGCGCACGCCGTCGTGGTTTCGCTGGGTGCGCACGAACGTCGCGGTCGGGCTCGCCCGGCTGGTGCGGCCTGCGCGCGGCCAAGCCAAACCGATCTGGCGGGCCTACGCGCGCGTGGCGATCGGGGCGGCGGTCGCGATCGCGGCGCTCATCGTCATCATGGCCTTCGTCGACGTGGCTGCGATCAAGGCGGCGCGGCAGGCGCCGGCGTGGCTCAAGGCATCGTTCCAGTTCGCGACCGACTTCGGTCTTTCGGGATGGTTTCTGTTTCCGCTCGGCGCCGCCTTGCTGGCGATCGCGCTGGTCACCTCGCCGGCGCTGACGCGCATGAGCCAGCTGGTGCTCGCCTCGCTCGCGGTGCGGCTGGGATTCCTGTTTCTGGCGATTGCGGTGCCCAGCCTGGTCGTGACCATCCTCAAGCGCATCGTCGGCCGCGCTCGGCCGGTGATCGCTGGAGAGGACGCCTTCCTCTACAAGTTCTTCCTGTGGCGGGTGGAGTACGCGAGCTTTCCGTCCGGGCATGCCACGACCGCCTTCGCCGCCGCGATCGCGTTCGGCGTGCTGTGGCCGCGGCTGCGGCCGCTGCTCTGGACCTATGCGATCGTGATCGCGTTGAGCCGCGTCATCGTCACCGCGCATCATCCGAGCGATGTGGTGGCCGGCGCCATCGCCGGCGCCGTCGGCGCGCTCCTCGTGCGGGACTATATGGCGGCACGCCGGCTCGGATTTTCGATCGGTAACGACGGCACCGTCAGGCCATTTGCGGGCCCTTCATGGGCGCGGATCAAAAGGGTTGCCCGCAGCCTCGCCGGTCAATAAGAAGCTCACGCCAACGCTTTGGGGAGTTCTTTGGGGCGGTCCTATCTAGCTGGCGTCAACCTGGAAACCGCACACATTCATGCGTGAGAACGAACCAGCGCCATCGGTCAGCATCGTGATCCCGGTGAAAAACGAAGCCGGGAACATCGCGCCGCTGGTCGCCGAGATCGAGCGCGCGCTGGCCGGACAGTCGTTCGAGATCGTCTATGTCAACGACGGCTCGACCGACGGCACCGAAGCCGAGCTCGCCGGCCTGAAGGCGTCGCGGCCGTGGCTGCGCCAGATCAAGCACGCGGCGTCCTGCGGGCAGTCGTCGGCGGTGCGCACCGGCGTCAGGCATGCGCGCGCGCCGGTGGTCGCCACGCTCGACGGTGACGGGCAGAACGATCCGGCGTTTGTGCCGAAGCTGCTGGCGGTGCTGAACGACAATCCGCGCGTCGGGCTGGTCGCCGGCCAGCGCGTCGGCCGCAAGGATACCGGCTTCAAGAAATTCCAGTCGCGCATCGCCAATGGCGTGCGCAGCGCGGTGCTGCGCGACGGCACGCGCGACACCGGCTGCGGGCTGAAGGCGTTCCGCCGCGATCTGTTCCTGTCGCTGCCGTATTTCGATGGTCTGCATCGCTTCCTGCCGGCGCTGATCCGGCGCGAAGGCTACGAGATCGGCTATGTCGACGTGGTGGACCGCCAGCGCGGCCATGGCGTCTCGAACTACGGACTGTGGGATCGGCTCTGGGTCGGCATCCTCGACCTGTTCGGGGTGTGGTGGCTCGTGCGCCGCAAGAAACGCGTGCCGGACGCAACGGAGATCGGTTGATGCTCATTCAGTTCGGCACCGAGATCGGCAATTTCTTTCGCGAGACCTTTGTCGACAAGTTCGACTTCTGGCTGGTGTTCGGCCTGATCGCGCAGCTTCTGTTCGCCGGCCGCTTCATGGTGCAATGGATTTCGAGCGAGCGCGCCGGCAAGAGCGTGATCCCGTTCGCGTTCTGGATATTCTCGATGGGCGGCGGGCTGATGACGCTGCTCTACGGCATCGTCAAGCGCGAGCCGGTGATCATCTTCGGGCAGGGCGTCGCGACGCTGATCTATATCCGCAACATCGTGCTGATCTATCGCGAGCACCGCGAGAAGAAGCAGGCGTCGGGTTCGGCGAGCTAGCGAAACTTTCTCCGCTCATGCCCGCGAAAGCGGGCATCCAGAATCTTCTTCTTGGCGCCCTGGGTCCCCGCTTGCGCGGGGACGAGCGGGTGAGGTTTCAACGCGCCGCCGCCAGCGCGGCAAAGCCGCGTTCGAGGTCGGCAATCAGATCGTCCACGTCCTCGAGCCCGATATGGAAGCGCACCGCCGGCCCGCCCGGCGACCAGGTGGTGGCGCTGCGCACGTCGTCGCAATCGAACGGAATCACCAGGCTCTCGAATCCGCCCCACGACGCGCCGATGCCGAACAGCGTCAGCGCATCGATGAAGGCGTGCACCGCTTTCTGCGGCACCGGCTTGAGCACGATGCTGAACAGGCCGCAGGCGCCGGTGAAGTCGCGCTTCCAGATCGCATGGCCGGGACAGCTCTCGAGCGCCGGGTGCAGGACCGTCGCGCACCTCCGGCCGCTGCGCGAACCAGCGCGCGACCTTCAGCCCCGCCTGATAGTGCTGCGCCAGCCGCACCGCCATGGTGCGCAGGCCGCGCATGCCGAGATACATGTCGTCGGGGCCGACGCACAGCCCCATCGAGAACACGGTCTGGTTGAGCTGCGGCCAGCATTTGGCGTTGGCGGCGATCGCGCCGAGCATCAGGTCGGAATGGCCGCCGATATATTTGCTGCCGGACTGGACCGAGAGGTCGACGCCTTTTTCGAGCGCGCGGAAATAGAGCGGGCTCGCCCAGGTATTGTCGATCAGCACCACGGCGCCGCGCGCGTGCGCCGCCTGCGCGATCGCGGGCACGTCCTGCACCTCGAACGAGAGCGAGCCCGGCGACTCCAGATAGACCGCGCGGGTATTGGGCTGCATCAGCGGCGTGATATCGCTGACCAGCGGATCGAAATAGCTGGTGGTGACGCCGCAGCGGTTGAGCACGGTGTCGCAGAATTTCCGGGTCGGCCCGTAGACGTTGTCGGTGACCAGCACGTGGTCGCCGGATTGCAATACCGATTGCAGCGCCAGCGACGCGGCCGCGAGGCCGGACGGCAACAGCGCCACGCCGGCGCATTGCGGCCCTTCGATCTCGGCGAGCGCGCGGGAGAACGCCTCCGATGTCGGCGTGCCACGCCGGCCGTAGGTATAGAGGCCGCGGCGCGCCTCGTAGGCGTCGACGGTCGGATAGAGCACGGTCGAAGCGTGCACCACCGGCGGATTCACAAAGCCGTGAAAGGCCTGCGGGTCGCGGCCGCCGGTCACAAAGCGGGTCGCGGGCTTGACGCCGGGATGCGAAGGGCCACCGGGGGAATTCTTGGTCATCGCTCTTGTTTATCGAATAGGCGGTGGATGCACTGCAGTGCATATACCGGCCTATTCCAAGGTGTCGTCAACCCCTTGACCGCGATGGCCGATCGTTCTCCTATGCGGGGCCGGACCGCGAAGCCGTTGCAGGGGAGGCGCCTTCTCGCCAGAAAGGTGCATGCAGGCCGCGGTGGCAATGACTGGCTAGGTCTTGAAACAGGCTCACATTACAAAGGTAGCATGATGAAACGCGTCATCGGCGTGCTTGGACTGGCACTTGCGATCGGCTTGAGCGGGCAGGCCGATGCCCAGACCCAGACCCTCAAGACGGTGCGGGATCGCGGTTCGCTTATCTGCGGGGTCAGCCAGGGGCTGCCGGGCTTTTCCAACCCGGACGACAAGGGGAACTGGACCGGGCTCGACGTCGATTTCTGCCGCGCCATCGCGGCGGTGATCTTCAACGATCCGACCAAGGTGAAGTTCACGCCATTGGCCGCCAAGGACCGGTTCGAGCCGCTCCGCTCGGGCGAGATCGACGTGCTCTCGCGCAACACCACCTGGACCAGCTCGCGCGATGCGTTGTTCAACTTCGCCGGCGTCGTCTACTACGACGGCCAGGGCTTCATGGTGCGCAAGGCGCTGAAGGTGAATTCGGCGCTCGAGCTCAACGGCGCCAGCGTCTGCGCCCAGAGCGGCACCACCACCGAGCTCAATCTCGCGGACTATTTCCGCGCCAACAACATGAAGTACGAGATCGTCGCGTTCGGAACCGCCGACGAGACCATCAAGGCCTACGAGGCGGGCCGCTGCGACGCATTCACCACCGACGTGTCGCAGCTCTATTCCGAGAAGCTCAAGCTCAGCAACGCCAACGACCACGTGATCCTGCCGGAAGTCATCTCCAAGGAGCCGCTCGGCCCGCTGGTGCGCCACGGCGACGATCAATGGTTCGACGTCGTGAAGTGGGTGCTCTACGCGATGCTCAATGCCGAAGAGCTCGGGGTCTCGTCCAAGACCCTCGACGAGGCATTGAAGTCGAAGCAGCCGGAAATCCGTCGCATGCTCGGAGTCGAGGGAACCCATGGCGAGCAGCTCGGTTTGACCCGCGACTGGGTTGCGCGCATCGTCCGGCACGTGGGCAACTACGGCGAGATGTTCGAACGCAATGTCGGGACCTCGTCCAAGCTCGGGATCAGCCGTGGTCTCAACCGGCTCTGGACCAAAGGCGGCATCCAGTACGCGCCGCCGATCCGGTGAACTGGCAGTCGGCTCAATCGATGCCCGGACGACGTTCCGGGCATCGACGTGTTAGAGCCGGGCGGTGACGTCGGGACAGGGCTGTGACGAAGAGAGCCTTCTACAACAACCCGAAATTTCGCAGCGCCTTCTACCAGCTCGCGGTGCTGGCGGCGGTGATCTGGTTCGGCGTCGAATTCGCGATCAACGCCCGCGCCAATCTTGAAGCGCAGAACCTGCGGTTCGGATTTGGCTTCCTCGACGATCCGGCCAGTTTCGGCATCAGCCAGACGCTGATTCCGTATGGCGAGCAGGACACCTATCGCCGCGTGTTCTTTGTCGGTCTGCTCAACACGCTGCTGGTGTCGGTGCTCGGCATCGTGTTCGCGACCATCCTCGGGTTCTTCATCGGGCTTGCGCGGTTGAGCCCCAACTGGCTGCTGGCGCGGCTCGCCGGCGGCTATGTCGAGCTCATCCGCAATCTGCCGCTCCTGTTCCAGATTCTGTTCTGGTATCTCGCGGTGCTGCTGGCGATGCCCGGACCGCGCCAGAGCATCGGCATCGGGCTGCAGCCGCTGCTGCTGTTTGCGGCCGATGGCTTCGCCTATCTGGAGCGCTTCGGCGCGCCGGACGCCATCGCGCAGTGGTGGCGCGGCCTGGCGGAATGGGCCGGGGCGCCGGCGATCTATCTCAACAATCGCGGCCTGATCATGCCGCGCGCCATCTTCGGCGAGGGCAGCCGGATCGTCGTGGCCGCGTTCGTCATCGCGATCCTAGCCGTCATCGGCCTGCGCGCCTGGGCGCGCCGCCGGCAGGACGCGACCGGCGCGCGCTTTCCGGTGTTATGGACCTCGCTGGCGCTGCTCATCGGGCTGCCGGCGCTGGCGACGCTCGCGATCGGCTCGCCGGTGAGCTTCGAGGTGCCGGAGCTGAAAGGCTTCAACTTCGTCGGCGGCACGCGGGTGATCCCGGAGTTCACCGCGCTGCTGGTGGCGCTCACCACCTACACCGCCGCCTTCATCGCCGAGGTGGTCCGTGCCGGCGTGCTGGCGGTGCCGAAGGGGCAGACCGAGGCCGCCACCGCGCTCGGCCTGCAACGCAAGACGACGCTGCGCCTGATCGTGGTGCCGCAGGCGATGCGGGTGATCATCCCGCCGCTGACCAACCAGTATCTCAACCTGACCAAGAATTCGACGCTCGCCGTCGGCATCGGCTATCCCGATCTGGTGGCGGTGTTCGCCGGCACCACGCTGAACCAGACCCACCGGGCGATCGAGATCATCGCCATCACCATGGCGGTCTATCTCGCCATCTCGCTGCTCACGAGCCTCGCGATGAATCTCTACAACGCCCGCATGCGGCTGAACGAGCGGGTGTGAGGCGGTGATGAGCGCAACCTTCGTCCGCCAGCAACTGATCGCGCCGACGACGCCGCCACGATCGGAGGTCGGCACGCTGGCCTGGCTACACCAGAAGCTGTTCGGCAGCGTCCTCAACACCATCGCGACGCTGCTCAGCGCCGTGATCCTTGCCGCGTTGATCTGGCCGGCGATCAGATTCATGTTCATCGACGCGGTCTGGGACGGATCGAGCCGCGTTGACTGCCTGGAAGAAACGGTCAAGCGTCCGGTCGGCGCCTGCTGGCCGTTCATTGCCGCCAAGTTCGCGCAGTTCATGTACGGCTTCTATCCGGCGGATCAGGTGTGGCGGGTCAATCTGACCTATGCGATCGGCCTCGCGCTGCTGGTGCCGTTGCTGATCCCGCGCGTGCCGTGGAAGACGCTCAACGCGCTCCTGTTCTTCGGCGTATTTCCGGTGCTGGCGTTCTATCTCCTGGTCGGGGGCCGGCTGGGTCTTGTGCACGTGGAGACCCGTCTGTGGGGCGGGCTGCTGGTGACGCTGGTCATCACCTTTGTCGGCATCATCGGCGCGCTGCCGCTCGGCATCGTGCTGGCGCTCGGCCGGCGCTCGTCGCTGCCGCTGGTGCGCTGGTTCTGCATCATCTTCATCGAATTCTGGCGCGGCGTGCCGCTGATCACGGTGCTGTTCTTCGCAACCTATATGCTGCCGTTCTTCCTGCCGGAGACCTGGAAGCTCGATCCGCTCGCCCGCGTGCTGATCGGCGTCGTGCTGTTTGCCGGCGCCTATATGGCGGAAGTGATCCGCGGCGGCTTGCAGGCGATCCCGCGCGGTCAATATGAGGCCGCGCGGGCGCTCGGCCTCGGCTATTGGCGGATGATGGCCTTCATCATCCTGCCGCAGGCGCTCAAGCTCGTGATTCCGGGCATGATCAACTCCTTCATCGCGCTGTTCAAGGACACGACGCTGGTGCTGATCGTCGCGATCTTCGACCTGCTCGGGCAGCTGCGGGCGGCATTTGCCGATCCCAATTGGGCGACGCCTGTGACATTGTTGACGGGCTTTGCCTTCGCCGGGATGATATATTTCGCCATCTCGTTCGCAATATCGCGCTATGCGCTTTATACGGAGCGTCGCTTGAGCACGGGTATAGCGCATTGAGTGCCGGCGATCACAACGCTCCCAAAGCGGCCGTCCCGGCGCGCGACATCCGCACCACGCGGAACGCGATCGCCGTCGATATGAGCGGCGTGAACAAGTGGTTCGGCGCCTTCCACGTGCTGCGCGACATCAATTTGCAGGTCATGCGCGGCGAGCGCATCGTGATCTGCGGACCCTCCGGCGGCGGCAAGTCGACGCTGCTGCGCTGCGTCAACCGGATCGAGGACTGGCAAAAGGGCCGCGTCATCGTCGACGGCGTCGAGCTGACCGAGGACCTCAAGTCGATCGACGAAGTGCGCCGCGAAGTCGGCATGGTGTTCCAGCAGTTCAACCTGTTCCCGCATTTGAGCGTGCTCGACAATTGCACGCTGGCGCCGATGTGGGTGCGCGGCGTGCCGCGCAAGGACGCCGAGGCGCTCGCGCATCACTATCTCGAGCGCGTGCGCATCCCCGAGCAGGCGGCGAAATACCCCGCGCAGCTCTCCGGCGGCCAGCAGCAGCGGGTGGCGATCGCGCGCGCGCTCTGCATGCAGCCCAAGATCATGCTGTTCGACGAGCCCACCTCCGCGCTCGACCCGGAGATGGTCAAGGAGGTGCTCGACACCATGGTGGCGCTCGCCATGGACGGCATGACCATGCTGGTGGTGAGCCACGAGATGGGTTTCGCGCGGCAGGCGGCGACGCGGATGGTGCTGATGGACGCAGGCCAGATCATCGAGATCAACGAGCCGGAGCCGTTCTTCACCAATCCCCGGCACGAACGCACCAAGGCGTTCCTCAGCCAGATCCTGCATTGAGCAAGGCGCGCATGGCCAGCATCGTGTTCGCCGATTCCACGTTGCGTTACGACGGCCGGGATCTCGAACGGCGCCCGCTCGGCGGGACCGAGACCAGCGTCATCCGCTGCGCGCGCGAGCTCGCGCGGCGCGGCCATCAGGTCACCTGTTTCACCAATTGCGACGGCCCGGTCGAGGACAACGGCGTCGGCTGGCGTCCGCTGTCGAGCGAACCGCCGCACGCGTGCGACCTCTACATCGCCTGCCACCAGCTGCATCTGCTGCCGTTCGTGCGGCGGCCGCGGCGGCGCGTGCTGTGGGTGCTGTGGCCGGCCAATCAGCTGCGGCACTACAAGAAATTCTGGAAGATGTGGCTCTACCGGCCGGTCCCCGTGCTGGTGAGCCACTATCAGGCGAAGACCTGGTCATGGGTGTTGCCCAAGCCCAATCCGCTGATCGTGCTGCCGTTCGGTTTGCCAGAGGATGTCCGGGGCCATCCGCCGCTGGCGATCGTGCCGCCGCCGCATGCGATCTTCGCCTCGAATCCGGGCCGCGACCTGCGCCGGCTGGTGGAGATCTGGGCGTCGTCGATCCTGCCGCGCGTTCCCGGCGCCATTCTCGATGTCTATGGCGTGCATCAGCTCAAGCCCGGCGAAGACGCCTGGGCCGCGTGGGAAGGCAACCTGCTGCCGCCGGGCATGCCGGCGCAGGTCAAGGCGTCGGTGCGCGTGCATCCGTCGGCCAGCCGCGAGGGCCTGATCGCCGCCATGCGCGCCTCGCGGGTGATGCTCTATCTCGGCCACAAGTCGGAGTCGTTCTGCATCGCGGCGGCGGAGGCGCAGGCGCTCGGCGTGCCCGCGGTGTTCGGGCCGGTGACGGCGCTGCCGGAGCGCGTCATTGACGGCGTCACCGGATATGTGCGCGCCGACGCAAGCGAATTTGCCGAGCGGGCGGTGGCGCTGTCTGACCGACGATGTGCTGTGGCGCCGTCAGCATGAGGCGGCCTTGCAATATCAGCAGGGGATCAGCTGGTCGGAACATGCCGGCCGGCTCGAGGCCGCGCTGTTGTCCGACATGGAGCCGATCTATCGCTCGGTGCTGGCGACGCCGCCGTAGGGTGGGCAAAGGCGCGGTCAGCGCGCACGGACATCGCCACGAGCAGAACGGAAGCGCCGTGCCCACCATCGCGAGTGATGGCCTGCAATGTCCTCGTGGTGGGCACGGCACTCTGTCGGCATTCTTGGTGAGAGCGGATCTTTGGCCCGTGCCTTTGCCCACCCTACGGCGTCTTGCCCCTTGCGCTAATGCGCCAGCGCGCCGTCGGCCTTCTTCCAGGCGTCGATGCCGCCGTGGATATGGCAGGCGGCGGCGATGCCGGAATCCTGCGCGGCCTGCACCGCCATCGCCGAGCGTTCGCCGAACGCGCAATAGAACAGCATGCGCTTGCCGGTCGCGGCTGCGAGCTCGTGCAGCATGCCGCCGGGCCGGATGTTGTCCTGCAGGTCGGGATAGGGCGCGTGCAGCGAGCCCGGGATCACGCCGTGCTTCTCGCGCTCGGACTTTTCGCGCAGATCGATCAGCGCGACGTCGGGCCGGCCGACGAGCTTGATCGCGTCGGCGGCGCTCACCGCCCAGCCGCGCTGCGCGATCGCCTCCTGCGCGAAGCCGACCCGCATATTGGCCGGCACCGCGACGTCCATCATCTTCGGATTGGGCAGGTTGAGGCCGTTCATCAGCGTCACATACTGGTCGAGCGACTTCACCTGCAGGCGCGGATTGAACGCCTTCTCCTCGCCGATGGTGGAGACGGTCTCGCCTTTGTAGTCGTGCGCCGGGAACACCATGGTCTCTTCCGGCAGCTTCAGCAGCTTGTTGAAGATCGAGTCATACTGCGCGCGTGGGTCGCCGTTCTGGAAGTCGGTGCGGCCGGTGCCGCGGATCAGCAACGTGTCGCCGGTGAAGACGCGATCCTTCATCAGGAACGAATAGGAGTTGTCGGTGTGTCCCGGCGTGTAGAGCACGTCGAGCGCCACGCCCTCGATGGTGAGCTTGTCGCCTTCCGAGAGCCGCATCGACACCACGTCGACCTTGCTCATGTCGCCCATCACGGTGATGCACTGGGTGCGGTCGCGCAGCGCGCCGAGGCCGGTGATGTGGTCGGCGTGCAGATGCGTATCGACCGCCTTGACCAGCTTGAGGTCGAGCTCGTTCACGAGCTGGATGTAGCGGTCGACCTTCTCCAGCACCGGATCGATGATCAGCGCCTCGCCGCCGCGGCGGCTGGCGATGAGGTAGGTGTAGGTCCCGGACACGCTGTCGAAGAGCTGGCGGAAGATCATGACGTACCTCGGCGCATAGGAGATTCTCTTACGCCACTCTGTATAGGATAAATCTTCCCCTATTCGCTCAAAAGGGGGCCAAAAGTATCTATTCTTCGTGGATCATTTTTCCGGGTCATCCGGGCATCGGCAGTGAAATTCGCGGGCCGCGCCGCGCTGCCCTTTGCTACACAGCACACCCAATGCCGTCCGCAACAAGACATCTCCTGCTCGAAGGTTGGCGCTCCATCAGCCAGTCCTACGCCGTCATCAACCAGTGGCTGCTGCTCGCCATGGCGCAGCGGGGCGACCTGCGCCTGAGCGTGCGCGATCTCCCGTATCTGAACGCCGACTGGGCCCGCGCCAAGGGGCTGTTCGAGGCGCACGACGAAGCGGCGCTGGCGGCGCTGCCGCTCGCCGCGGCGGGCGAGCATGGCGACGCCACGCTGCGGCTGACCGCGCCCTACGACTTCACGCCGGCGCCGCGGGGGCGCACGCTCGTGTTCGGCACGTCCGAATACCGGGTCATCCCGCCGTTCTACCTGGCCGGCCAGCCGGACATCGCGCGGCTTGCGCAGGACCCGTCGTTCTTCGTCTGGGCGCCGTCGCGCTGGTCGGCGGCGGGCTTCCTGCGGCTCGGGTTGCGGCAGGAGCAGGTGGCGATGATCCCGCTCGGCTTCGATCCCGCGACCTTCCGGCCGACGGACGAAGGCCGCGATGCGGTCCGGCGCAACATGGGCCTGAAGGGATTTGTGTTCGTCAGCGTCGGCGCCATGACCAGCAACAAGGGCATCGACCTCTTGATGCGGGCGTTCGCCGCGGTGGCCGCGCAGCGGTCCGACGTGACGCTGTTCCTGAAGGGCGCCGATGGTCTCTATCAGTCGGTGCATATGCTCGACGAGGCCATCCGCAAGCTCTCGCCGCGCGACCAGCAATTGATCGCGGACCGGCTCGTCTACAACGGCGAGGCCTTGTCGATGAAGCAGATGGCGGCGCTCTACCGCAGCGGCGACGCCTATGTCTCGCCCTACCGCGGCGAGGGCTTCAACATGCCGGTGCTGGAGGCGGCCGCCTGCGGCGTCCCGCTCATCGTCAGCGGCGGCGGCACCACCGACGATTTCGTGACCGACGATTTCGCGCTCAAGATTCAGAGCCGGATCGTGCCGATCAATATCGGCGGCATGATCGGCGACCAGCTGGCGCCGGATGTCGATCATCTCTCGGCGCAGATGCTCGCCGTCATGGACCGCGAGGACTGGCGGCGCAGCGCGTCAGCCGCAGGGCCGGCGCATGTATCGGCGAACTACACCTGGGACAGGATCGCCGCGCGGCTGCTGGACGTGCTGTTCTAGCAGGCCGGACGGCCTGCAACCCCGTCGGCGCCCTTAAGCATGCCTATGCGTCACCGCCGCCGGTGGATAGGATGGCCACGATCCTGCAATTGGCCAACGACCAACTTGAGGAGTCATTCCGTGCACAAGTTATTTCGCGCTGGTCTCGTCGCGCTTGCGGCGAGTGTGCTGCCTGCTGCCGCGCTCGCCCAGTCCTGCAACACCGCCGATCGTTCGGTCCTGTTGATCCTCGATGCGTCGGGCAGCATGAACGCCAGGTTGCCGAACGGCGAAACCCGCATGGCGGTCGCACAGCGCGCGGTCAAGGGCGTGGCTTCGCTCGTTCCCGCTCAGACCCAGCTATCGTTGCGCATGTACGGCGCGCAGTCTGCGGCCAGCAAAAAGAATTGTCAGGACACCCATCTCGCCGTGCCGTTCGGCGCCGCGAGCGCCGCCGGCGGCCCCATCACGGCAGCGGTGGACGGCGCCAAGGCGCAAGGCTACACGCCGATCGCCTACTCGCTCGGACAAGCAGCGAACGATTTCCCCGCCGACGCCAAGGTGCGCGTCATCGTCCTCGTGAGCGACGGCAAGGAGACCTGCCAGGGCGATCCGGTGGTGGCGGCGAGGGCGCTCGCGGCCAAGGGCATCACCGTTCATACCGTTGGCTTCATCGTCGACACCGCGGCGCGCGGGCAGCTCCAAGCCATCGCGCGAGCCACCGGCGGCACTTATTTCGACGCGCCGGTCGGTCCGGAATTGCCGGACACGCTCAAGCAGGCGCTCAATGCTTGCGCGCAGCGCGTCGTCACGCTGCCGGCGAAGCCGAAACCGGGGAAACTGCGGACGACGTCGGCCATTTATTCTCACGACATCATCAATTCGGAAACCGGCGAGAAGGTCACGTATTTCGACCGCACGCGTACCCAGGTCGATCTGCCGGCGGGCATCTACGAGGTTAAATTCGGACCGGGAAGCTGGAAGGGGATCGAGGTGCGCTCCGGTGAGACCACCACGATCACGCCGGGGGAATTGAGGGTTGAGGCCAGCGTTCTTGTCAACGCCAGCGTCGTCGATTCCGAAACCGGCGAGAAGCATGGAACGTTCGACCCCGTGGCGTCGAGGGTGACCCTGATGCCCGGTGTCTATGACCTGCAATTCCGCACGGCGGTGTGGCGCTTCGTCAAGGTAGACGGCGGCAAGCCCACCACGCTGCGGCCGGCCGCGGTCATCCTCGCGGAAGGCTTGAAGTGGAAGTCAGCGCGAGTCACGACGCAAGACGGCACGGAGGTCTGGCGCTTCGACGCAGTGTCAGCGGGCTGGCGGTTGGCCGCACCGCTTCCGCCGGGCGACTACATCGTCGAGATCGACGGCAACAAGTTCCCGTTTCCGGCGACCGAGGGCGAGGTGTTCGAGGTAAAGCCGCAGTAGCAGGAGCAGTAAGTCTGCAGGAGGCTTGCATGCGAGAACGTGTTTGTTTTGGTTCACCGATTTGCGCTGCCATTGCTGTCGTAACGGCGGCGCTGGTCGGCGCCGCTGGCCTCAACCCGGCCGCCTTGGCGCAGCAGGCGAAGTCAGCCAGCATCCCGACCGATGACCTGTTCTTGCCCGACACCGTGGATTTCAAGCCCGGCGACGGCGCGGTCGCGCGGCTGGTAAATTTCGTCAAGCAGGCGCAGACGCCCGGTTCGCAATGCCCGACCGACGTCGACTTCACGGTCTTCGATTCCAGCTCGGACAAATTGTGGGCAGAGTCAATGGCCGCGGCACGGCGCGACGCGATCGAAGGCGTCTTGCGCGGCTTCGGTCCTTCAGTGCGGGTCACCGCGAAGTCCACCGGCGGCATCATCAGCGCGGTGATCATCAGCGCCCAGGGCGCAAAGGACAAGGAGAAGCCGAAGCTCGACACCACCTCGAACCCGCGCAAGGGCAAGAAGGTGAAGGCGGGCGACAAGATCAAGGTGACGATGGTGGCGCGCGACCACGCCAATCTGTGGCAGAGCGGGATCAAGACGATCCAGCTTGTCGCCGAGAGCGAAGGCGGCCGGTTCATTGCCTCGGAGAATTTCCCGCCGGCGCCGGTGGGTTGCACTGCGCTGCCGCCGGAGCGGCGCGTGGAAGCGACCTATGAGGTTCCCTCCAACCCGCCGCCGATCGTGCGCCTGGCCGCGCTCGCCGAGGACCACGCCGGCCACATGGACACCGACGTCGGCGAGTTCCCCACCCAGGGCGATTGGTACGGGACGTTCGGGTGGACACACACCTGCACCGGCGGCGGCAGCACGGACGTGACCCGGGGAACGGGCGATCTCACGCTCGACCACGATGGCCAGGGAAACCTGACGGGGACGCTGGTCGGAAGCGTCCCTGAGCGCAAAATGACCATGCCAACGTGTTCAGGGTACGCACTTGTCACCCCTGGCACGTTCCGCGCAAAGCTGTTGGGCTCATATACGCCGGCGCCGGACAGGTTTTTGGTCCAAGCCGCCGACGGGCAGACGACGCAAGGCCGTGCATCTCTTACATGCCCCGCCGGCAGCAGCACGTTCGAGCAAGCGTTTTTCACGGCCTATGAAGGACCGATCTTCCGCGAAGCGTTTCGCGATCTCCGCCGCCAGCCGGATGACAGCCGGACATCAACCGGCGAAAGCACGATGTCCGCTGGTGGGGGCACCTGCACGACGACATATTCGTTGACGCTGCGACCCGTGCAGAATTGACGGCGCGGCACGGCAACGGATTCGAAGCGAAGCGGCAATAGGAGAATGGCAGTATGCCCGTCACGCATCGTAATGTCGCTACAACGCGCGCAGCGATAGTCATCGTCGTTACGGCGGCGCTGATCGGTGTTGTAGGCATCAACCCGACCGCCCTGGCGCAGCAGGCGAAGTCAGCCAGCATCCCGACCGATGACCTGTTCTGGCCCGACACCAACGACTTCAGACCCGGCGCCGGCTCAGTCGAGCGGTTGGTAAACTTCGTCAAGCAAGCGCAGTCGCCCGGTTCGCAATGCCCGACCGACGTCGACTTCACGGTCTTCAGTCCGCCGGCGATCCGTTATGGGCATCCGCAATGGCCAATTGGCGGCGCGAAGCGATCGAGGGCGTCTTGCGCGGCTTCGGTCCCTCGGTGCGGGTCACCGGGACGTCCACCGGCGGCATCATCAGCGCGGTGATCATCACCGCCCAGAGCGCAAAGGACAAGGAGAAGCCGAAGCTCGACACCAACTCGGTCCCGCGCAAGGGCAAGAAGGTGAAAGCGGGCGACAAGATCACGGTGACGATGGTGGCGCGCGATCACGCCAATCTGTGGCAGAGCGGGATCAAGACCATCCAGCTTGTCGCCGAGAGCGAAGGCGGCCGGTTCGTTGCCTCCGAGAATTTCCCGCCGGCGTCGCCGGGCTGCACCGCGTTGCCGCCGGAGCGGCGCGTGGAAGCGACCTATGTAGTGCCGTCGAATCCGCCGCCGATTGTGCGGCTGGCCGCGCTCGCCGAGGACCACGCCGGCCTCATGGACATCGACATCGGCGAGTTCCCGACCCAGGGGGATTGGTACGGGACGCTTGAGTTCAGCAGCGATAGTGTGGTCTTGGGCGTGCGAACGACCATCAAGGACCACATGGATATCGTCTTGGAATACGATGGAAAAGGCAAACCTGGAAGGAACCCTCACCGGGAACCGTAGCTTCAATCAGCAGGGCAGCCCAAATTGCAATTGGGCCACAACCATTCCAAACAAATTACGCGGCAAATTGCTCGGTTCGTATACGCCCGGCGCCGAGGTGATGTCGATCCAGTTGGTCGAGCCGGTGGATGCGCCAATGACAAAGAAAGATTGTCCAGGCGGGGGCTACATCATCAGCGGCTACGGCATTCATGAATGGCCGCCGTTCAAGAGCGCTCTGAGAAGCCCAAGAGCGGCCGGGGACGGCACCTTCCGGTCGAGCTTTGAGGAAACAACAGGTCCCGTTACCAACCGCATCTCGCTGACGCTGCGACCCGTGCAGAACTGACGGTGCAGCGCGTGGGTAATGGATTCGAAGCGAAGCCGCAGTAGCAGCAACCTTTGCAGATATAGCTGTCCGCAACGCCTGCAACCTTCGGCGCCCTTGAGTGCGCCTATGCGCCACCACCGACATTGGATAGGATGGTCACCATCCTGCTATTGACTAACGGCCAATTTAGGGAAGGTCATTCCGTGCAAAAATTATTTCGCGCTGGTCTCGTCGCGCTTGCGACGGGTGTGCTGCCGGGTGCTGCGCTCGGCCAGTCCTGCAACACCGCCGATCGTTCGGTCCTGTTGATCCTCGATGCGTCGGGCAGCATGAACGCCAAACTGCCGAACGGCGAAACGCGTATGGCGGTCGCGCAACGCGCGATCAAGGGCGTGGCCGGATTCATTCCCGCGCAGGCGCAACTTTCGCTGCGGCTGTACGGGGCCCAGTCGGCCGCAAGCCGGAAAAACTGCGAGGACACGCATGTCGGCGTTCCCTTTGGCCCGGCCGGCGCCGGCAGCGCCGCGATCGCGGCAACAGTCGATGGCGCGAAAGCCCAGGGTTACACACCGATCGCCTATTCGCTGGGACAAGCAGCGAACGATTTCCCTGCCGACGCCAAGGGGCGCGTCATCGTCCTCGTCAGCGACGGTAAGGAGACGTGTCGAGGCGATCCGGTGGTCGCCGCCAAGGCGCTCGCCGCCAAGGGCATCACCGTTCACACCGTAGGTTTCGTCGTCGATACAGCGGCGCGCGGGCAGCTCCAGGCCATTGCGAGAGTGACCGGCGGCACTTATTTCGACGCGCCGGTGGGACCGGAACTTGCCGGACACGCTCAAGAAGGCGCTCAATGCATGCGCGCAGCGTGTGGCTGCGCTGCCGGCGAAACCGAAACCCGGGAAGCTGCGGACGACGTCTGCGACCTGGCTGACGTCGCACGACGTGCTCAACGCGGAGACCGGCGAGAAGGTCGGGGCGTTCAACAGCTCACACAGGGAGATGACTCTTCCAGCGGGCATCTACGAGGTGAAGTTCGGACCGGCGAGTTGGAAAGGGATCGAGGTCCGCCCCGGCGAGACCACCACGATCGACCCGGGGGTTCTGAAAGTGGAAGTCAGTAATCCCGCGGTGCATGTCAACGCAACCGTTGTCGATTCCGAAACCGGCGAGACGCATGGAACAATCAATCCGGTGTCGACGTCGGTAACCGTGATGCCCGGGGTGTATGACCTGCGTTTCGCGAAAAGCGAGTGGCGCTTCGTCAAGATCGACGGCGGCAGGACCGTTACGCTACGGGCAGTCGCGGTCATTCTCGCTTCCGGACTGAAGTGGAAGGTGGCGCGGATCACGGCGCAGGATGGCACGGAAGTCTTTCGCTTCGACGCGGTCACCTCGCGGGCGGCGCTGCCGCCCGGCGACTACATCGTCGAGGTGGACGGCAACAAGATTCCTTTCCCCGCCACCGAGGGTGAAGTGCTCGAGGTAAAGCCGCAATAGCAGGAGATCAGCATGACACGCCTCATTCGTTTCCGTCGGATCAGCGGTAAGCGGACCGAAACACGTCGATGCGCGCCGGGCCGGGCGCTGGCCGCCGCGCTGGCGGCATCGGTCGCCGCTCTCGCTATTGGCGGTGTGAGTTCGTTTGCTCCGACCGGCGCGGTCTTGGCGCAAACCCCGGGAACCGCGGGGCCGGTCTCGCTCGGCGATCTTTTCGCCGCGCCCGACAGCCCGGAACTCAAGCCTGGCGCGGACAAGACCTTCAGGGATGCCGCGCGAAAAACACAAGCTGCGTGGGATGCCCTTGCGCCTGGGCAATGTCCTAAGCCGAAGATCACGGTCAGCGTCCCGAAGGGTAATGATTTGTTCCAGGAAGCGTTAGCGTTCGCGCGGCGTGACATTCTGAAGGCCCGTCTTGGCGGTGACGCCGACAAATTCAATTTCGTGGTAAACTCCGCGGGCGCGACGAACAACGTCGAGATCGATACTTCGGTGGCCGACACCGAGCCGCCAACGATCACGGTCACGCCTCCGTCCGGCACCAAGGTGAAGAATGGTCAGAGGCTGACGATCAATGTGACTGCGGCCGAGCCAACCAATGGCTGGCAAGCCGGGGTGAAGCAAATCCAGATCGAGGACCTCGACCGGCACACTAATCTGGCGCCCTGGGACAATCCTGCACCGGCGCCGCGGCCGTGCGGCAATGCCGGGCTGACCCATACGATCGAGCGCAGCTATGTGGTGCCGCCGAACGTGCCGGTGGCGCATTTGAAAATTACGGCGCGCGACTATCATAATCCGCAGCAGGTGGTGCTGGTCGAATACCCGACGGGGGATTGGTACGGCCGTATCGATTGGTGGATCCCGGCTCCCAGCAGCCGTGTGTGGGGCCGACTTGATCTGACATTTGACTATGACGGCAAGGGTAATCTCACGGGCCGGATGGCTGGTGACAGCTATGTAGAGTCGCCGGCGAGGGGTGAGTTTTGTGGGATGACCACTCAAACGCCGGCAAAGCTTTCGGCCAAGCTGGTCGGCCAATATACGCCCGGTCGCAACACCATGTCGCTCCGGGTTGCCGAACCGTACGCCGAACAGGGGCAATTTAGCATGTGCGCGATCGGGCCGGGTGGGGCCCCATTGCGCATGTCGGGACAGCCGTTCGGCGGCAGCGGCCCGCTCGGCCAGACCGGGCTCGATCAACTGTTGAAAAGCCTGACCGTCAGGGCCGATGGCAGCGTCGAAGCAAGCGGCGAATGGCCCGTGACCCCGGCCTCCGCGCAGGCGACGCTGCACATGAAGCTCACGCTGCGCCGCACACGGGACTGACGGCGCGGCAACTTTTACGCCGCGCCGAGAAACAGGCTCTCCTCCGGCTTTCCCGGATCGACCTTGATCAGCACGTTGTCACCCGGCTTGAATGCCCAGACTGCCTCCCCGGGCAGCGCGTGGCTCTTGCCTTCGAGCGGCCGGCCCTTGGTGTACTCATAACGGTAGACCACGTGCCAGCGGGTCTGGCGGTTGATGTCGATCATGCTTCGCCGGACATCGATCACCGTGCCCGTGAACTGAACGCCGGACTGCATCAGGCGGCGGTCGCGGGCGGCGGCGGCGCGGGCAAAATAAATGATGCCGGCGCCGGCGCCGGAGCAAACGAGGCCGAGCAGGAAGAACAGCCAGAGCGGCACGTCCTGGTTCAGCATTGCCGGCTCGACAAACAGGTTCACGCCCAGGCTCGCGGCGACGAAACACACGCCGACGACCAGCCAGATGCCGCCGAACAAAACCCAGAACCGGTTGTCCCCGCTCATAATTTGTCACACTTCGATGGCGTCGCCGCGCGAAATCCCGCCCGCCTAACGTCAGCTCACGTCTTGCCCGTCTGGTCCTGCGGAGACGGCGGCCGCTCCGGCTCAGTTCGGGCGCTCGAAATCCGCGGTCGTTTCCAAGTTAGCATCGGGCCAGCCTCGAGTGAATGTCCGGTCGGGCTAAACACGTCGGTTGAGCGGTGTCCTCGCATGTGGCTTCAGCCCGGAGTCCGGCCGTATCGCTGCGCTGCCGCGAACACGGAGCCCCAGAGCGGAGGTGGCGATCGGGCGCCTCCTGACCATGAACCGCGCCATCGGCGGCAACGACTAATGGGGGAATAGCAGGATTAATGGGTCATAGCGGGAGGTTAGGATGGCCGTTTTGCTCAAGGGTCTAACCAGGTACGGCGACACCAGCGGTACGCTGCAGGGTTATAGCGTCGGCGGCAACCAAGTCATCAACGGCTCATTTCTCGACGATCTTTTGTATGGTGACGCTCACACGCTGACCCAGCAAGCACGTGGCGGCAACGACATCATCTATGGCGGCCGCGGCAACGACACGGTCTTTGGCGATGCCCAATACATGTCCGTTTGGGCCCGCGGCGGCGACGATTATCTCGATGGCGGCATCGGCAGCGACTACGTCGTGGGCGACGCCATGTACATGTCGCAGGGCGCGGTCGGCGGCGACGACACCGTTCGCGGCGGCGCCGGCGACGACTATTATCTCTACGGCGATGCTTATTCGCTGATCGACAATACCCGCGGCGGCAATGACTTCATCAGCGGCGATACCGGCAGCGAAACCGTCGTCGGCGACGCATGGGTCATGTCGGGAAATGCGGTCGGCGGCAACGACTCGCTGGAGGAGATCTTCGGCGGCGACGTCGGCAACGAGGTCATGTACGGGGATGCCTACAGCATGACCGGCGCAACACGCGGTGGCCACGACACCATGCTCGGTGGCGCGGGGTTCGATACCATGTACGGCGACGCCTACATGCTCGCCAACAGCGCGACCGGCGGCCACGATTTCCTCATGGGCGGCACCGACAACGATACGATGTACGGCGATGCCTACACACTCGCCGACAATGCAATTGGCGGCAACGATACGATGTATGGCGGCGACGGCAACGATGTTGTCTACGGCGATGCGGCCAACATCTCCCAAGGAGCCCACGGCGGCAATGACGTGGTGCTGGGCGAGGCCGGCAACGACATCCTCTTCGGCGACGGCAATGACGCCGGCGGCGCATCTGGCGGCAACGACACGCTGGACGGCGGCAGCGGCAACGACGTCCTTTATGGAGACAATTTCCCCGCGGAAATATTCTACGGCCAGGGACATCCCGCCGCGGGCGGCGCCGACATCCTGATCGGCGGCACCGGCGACGACCAGCTCTGGGGCAACGGTGGCAACGACACGTTCAAGTTTGCCCCTGGAGACGGCGCCGATGTCATTCTCGACTTTACGCGGGCGGTTGAGCAGGGCGCCGAACAGGATTTGATCGATCTGTCGGCTTATGGCTTCAACAGCTTCAACGACATCCAAATCAACAGTGCCGGCTCGCTGACGGGCTGGGCTGTGATCCAACTGTCTGCCACCGATTCGATCATGCTGGCAGGAGTTTATCCGAACCAGCTGACGGCGTCGGACTTCATTTTGTAAGCGAGGCCACCGTCGCGCCACTGGCGCTCGGGCGCCTATTTCGGCCCCGTCGCCGCCGGCAGGTCGTCGCGCGAACCCCATTCCGACCATGAGCCGTCGTAGAGCGCGGCCGGCTTCTTGCCGAGCGTGTCGAGCGCGAGCCACATCGTCGCCGCCGAGATCCCGGAGCCGCAACTGGTGATGATCGGCTGCTCGATGTCGACGCCGCCGGCGGCGAACGCTTTGCGCAGCTCCTCAGCGGGCAGGAGCTTTCCGTCCTTCACCAATTCGGTATAGGGCACGTTGAGCGAGCCCGGGATATGGCCCGGCCGCACGCCGGGCCGCGGCTCCGGCGCATCGCCGCGGAAGCGGTCGGCCGGGCGCGCGTCGACGACCTGCGCGCTCCTGTCGGCGAGCACGGACTGGATCTTCGGCAGCGCCGCGACGATGTCGGGGTTCATGCGCGCGGTGAATTTGCGCGCCGGACGCGTCACCAGGCCGGCCTCGATCGGCCGGCGCTCGGCCTGCCATTTCGGCATGCCGCCTTCGAGGATGAACACCTTCTCGGCGCCGAACAGGCGGAACGTCCACCACACCCGTGGCGACGAGAACATGCCGAGCCCGTCATAGATCACCACGGTGTCGCCGTCGCCGATGCCGAGCGCGCCGATCCTTGGCGGCGAAGGTCTCGGCCGACGGCAGCATGTGCGGCAGGCTTTGCGCGTGATCGGACACGTCGTCGACGTCGAAGCGCACCGCACCGGGGATGTGGCCGGTGATGTAGTCGGAGGCGGCGTCGCGCCTGTGCGCGGGCAGATAGTAGGAGCCGTCGACCACGACGAGGTCGGGGCCTTTGAGCCGCGACGCGAGCCACTCGGTGGTGACAAGCCAACGGTTCGACTGCTGGGTTTCGGTCATGGGATTGCTCAAGCTGTAGCGCGTTACCGTTATGGGCGGCCCCGGGGCGCCGAATCATCGGCATTTCCTGCATGGACCTTACCGAGGTATGGCGTCTTTTTTCCCTGCGAAATAAGGCCGCAACAGGTGGTCTTATCCGTCCGTTAACACGTCTGGTTGCGAAATGGAGGTTCCTGGAGGGGGACATCCATGCGCATCTTGGCCATCGCACTCACCATACTGACGGTAGGCACGGGCAATAGTTTGGCGGCCGACCTGCGGCCGATGCCCTACAAGATGCCGCCGCCGATGCAGGCCGTCTATACCTGGACCGGCTTCTATCTCGGCGTGAACGTGGGCGGCGGGTGGTCGAACGCCAACTCCGAATTCAGCACCGCCGGCTTCCCGTCGTTCGCGGGCCTCGACAACCACATGGCGGGCGTGATCGCCGGCGGCCAGGTCGGCTACAACTGGCAGAGCGGGTCGTGGGTGCTCGGCGTCGAGGCCGACTTCCAGTACAGCGGCATGAAGGGCGGCATCAGCGCGCCATGCCCGGCCGGCCTTTGCGCGGCGAGTTTCGACCAGAACATGCCCTGGTTCGGCACCGCACGCGGCCGCCTCGGCTACGCGTCCGCCGGCTGGCTGATCTACGCGACCGGCGGCTACGCTTATACGCGGCTGGAGAGCAACGCCTCCGCATCGGCCGGGGGTCTTTCGGTCAGCGTTCAGCGTGACGAAAGCCGAAGCGGCTGGACCGCCGGCGGCGGCATCGAAGTGGCGTTCACGCCAAACTGGAGCGCCAAGGTCGAGTACCTCTACATGGATTTCGGCAGTCGCGACAGCAGCTGGATATTCACCGGCCTGCCCACCATCACCGACAGCACGCGGCTGCAATCGAACATCGTGCGCGGCGGCGTGAACTATCGGTTCTAGGTCGGCCTCATCGGCTCCCCTCGGCGGGCCACGGCCGCCGGGCGCCGTGGCACCTCATGCGGCGCCGTAGCGCTTCCAGAAGGCTGCAACTGCGTCGTCGGAAGCCAGACCGCCGCGGCGGGCGGCATCGATCGAGGCCGTCTCGTCATCGGTCAATACATACACGCCGGTTCGGCGCGCCTCGATCTTAAGCGCTAGCGCAGCAAGCTCTTCTTGATCTTCTTCGGGCCAGGCCGCCACCCGTTCGAGAATTTCTTTCACCGCTGCATTCATCCCACGCCGCTCAATTCTGGAACGGGATCTTGATATCCGACTTGCGCTCGAGCCAGGCCGGCACCGGCAGGTTCTTCGAGCGCAGGAATTCCGGATTGAACAGCTTCGACTGGTAGCGCGTGCCGTAGTCGGCGAGCACCGTCACGATGGTCTTGCCGGGGCCGAGCTCCTTGGCGAGACGGATTGCGCCTGCAATATTGATTGCGGTCGAGCCGCCCATGCACAGGCCTTCGTGCTCGAGCAGGTCGAAGATCAGCGGGATCGCTTCCTCGTCCGGGATCAGGTAGGCGTGGTCGACCTTGATGTCCTGGATGATGGACGTCACGCGGCCGAGCCCGATGCCTTCCGAGACCGAGCCGCCTTCGCTCGCCTTCGCCTCGCCATGGGCGAACAGATTGTACATCGCGGCGCCCTTCGGGTCGGCGACGCCGATCACGATGTCCTTCTTCTTCTCGCGCAGGAAGGTCGAGACGCCGGCGATGGTGCCGCCGGTGCCGATCGAGCAGATGAAGCCGTCGATCTTGCCCTGGGTGTCGGCCCAGATTTCCGGGCCGGTCGAGACGTAGTGCGCCTTGCGATTGTCGAGATTGTTCCACTGGTCGGCGAACAGCACGCCGTTCTTCTCGCTCTTGCGCAGCTCGTCGGCGAGGCGGCGTCCGATGTGCTGATAGTTGTTGGGATTGGAGTAGGGCAGCGCCGGCACCTGCACCAGCTCGGCGCCGTACAATGTCAGCGCGTCCTTCTTTTCCTGGCTCTGCGTGTTCGGGATCACGATCACGCTGCGATAGCCGCGCGCGTTGGCAACGAGCGCGAGCCCGATGCCGGTGTTGCCGGCAGTGGCTTCGACCACGAGCCCGCCGGGCTTGAGCTCGCCGCGCTTCTCGGCCTCGAGGATCATCTGCCGCGCCGGCCGGTCCTTGACCGACTGCCCGGGGTTCATGAACTCGGCCTTGCCCAGGATGGTGCAGCCGGTCGCCTCCGACGCCCGTCTGAGCTTGATCAGCGGCGTGTTGCCGATGGCGTCGACGACGTCGTTGCGAATGGGCATGCGATCTCAATCCGGCTGCCGGGACGCGGCGAAACTAGAGGACTGGCTTAAGGCCACAAGATCGCGTCGAGAACGTGATTACTGCAATAATTCCACGGTCTTGCGCACGACCGCCGGCGGGGTGGCGTAAATCTCCTGCAGCAGCGTCTGGATCGCCGCGCCGGTCACCGGGCGGATCTCGAACCTGGCTTTGGCGGCGTCGGCCAGGAACTCTTTGTCATGCATCGTCTTGCTGAAGGCCATGCGCAGCGCCTCGACGCGCTCCTGCGGCACGCCGGGCGGGACGGTGAACGGCCACGCCATCACCTGCCGGCCGAAGATCAGCTTGAAGATCGCGCGCTCCTCGTCGGTCCTGGCGAGGTCCATGATCAGCGGCACATTCGGCAGCTCGGGGTGCTTCGACAGCCCCATCTGGAACAGCGTGTTGAATTTCTTCTCCGGCAGCCAGGAAGGATGCGTGGCCTTCACGCTCGACCACGACCAGCCGCAGCGGCCCTGCACCTCGCGGCGCTCCATCGCGAGGTCGATGTCGTTGCCGCCGGGATAGCCGGTGACGATCTTGAATTTGGTGCCGAGCACGCCGTTGACGATCTTGGGAAACTGGTAGGTGTCGGCCCCAGTGCCCGACGCGCCGACCACCAGCTCCTGCTCCAGCACCTGCTGATAGCGTTCGATCCCGGTCGTGTGCCAGGCGACGCAGATCGAGACCTCGTCGTTGGTGCTGCCGATCCAGCTGAACCTGGTCGCGTCGAACTGCGCCGCCTTGTTGCCGAGGAGAGGCTCAAATGGAATGCCGCGGTTGACGGTGCCGAACACCAGCCCGTCCTTGGGCGCCGCGTTGTAAAGGAAATTGGCGAGGCGGATGCCGCCGCCGCCCGCCATGTTCTTCGGCACCAGCACCGGATTGCCGGGCAGGTAGCGGCCCATGTGGCGCGACAGGATGCGCGTATAAGCGTCGTAGCCACCGCCGACGCTGGTGCCGATATACACCTCGATGGTCTTGCCCTTGTAGAAATCGGCGACCGATTGCGCGTGCGCCGGCGCGCTCACGGCCAGCGCAGCAAGCGCGACGATGCGAGCTGTCAGCGAGATCATGGCGCCCTCAAGCCACGTTGGCGAGCTTCTTGGCGCCGAGCTTGAGATTGAACAGGCGGTCGGCATTGCCGCCAAGGATGTTGCGCTTTGCCGTTTCGCTGAGGAAAGGCAGGTCGTAGATCGTCGACGGCAGGTCGAAATCCCAGTGCGGATAGTCGGACGAGTAAACAAGCTGCGTCTCCGCATTGATCACGCGCATGGTCTCCTGGAGCAGCCCCATGTCGGTGACCTCCATCGGCTGCGAGGCCCAGTACATGTCGCGCATGTAGTCGGATGGCAGCTTCTTGAGGGCGGGGGCCTCCGAGGTGCGCATCATGTATTCGTTGTCGAAGCGCTGCATCATGAACGGGATCCAGGCCAGCCCGCTTTCGAGCCAGACTACCTTGAGCTTGGGAAATCGCTCGGGAATGCCGTTGATGATCCAATTGGCGAGATGGATCATGTTGTACCAGACGAAGCCGAGCGCATGCACCGAGATGAAGCGGTTGAGCATGCCCTGCGCCTGGTCGTGCCAGTGGTAGGAGCCGTGGAAGGCGATCGGCTTCCCCATCTCCTCGAGCAGCGCGTAGGTCTTCATATACTGGTTGGCGTGCACCGGGCGGTAGCGCGTCGAGGTGATCAGGAAGCCGACCACGCCCTTCTTGTCGCCGAACTCCTTGACGAACTCGTAGGTCGCGTCCGGGTCGTTGAACGGCAGGTAGAGCATCGAGACCAGCCGCTGCTCGTGCGCCAGCACCCGCTCGCAGAGCCAGCGGTTATAGGCGCGCGACAGCGCGATCTCGACCTCGACCTGCGGGTGCACGCCGAGCGCCAGCATCGGCGTCGGGAACAGCACCGCGACGTCGACACCGACCGCGTCCATCCAGCGCTTGGTCAGCGCGGCGTCGCGCTGGGTCTGGCCGGCCGGCGTCTTCTCGAAGCTGCGCAGGCCATAGCGCGGGATGCGGCCGCCCATGTCCTGGTAGCCGACCATGGTGTTCAGGATGCGCGCGTTCTTGGCGTTCGGCCGCGCCGTCGCGGTGGCAAGCTGCTTGAGCACCGGATCGTCGAGATATTCGAGGATTTCCGGCATCGACTCGTTCTCGTAGTGATGCGAGTTGACGTCGACGATCGGGAAGCGGTGGTAGCCGCGCTCCTTCGCCTGCCGGGCGGCGTGCGCAAGCAGCTTGGTGGTGTCGAATTCCTCGACCGACATCCGGCGGAAGTCGTTGGGTTGGATTTCCATGGACGTTCCTCATTCTTCTACTTGTAGGGTGGGCCATAAGGGCGTCTACGCCCGTCTTCGACGGGCTATGGGCGCGTCTTCGCGCCGTGCCCACCAGATTTGATCCGTAGTGCCCGCGATGGTGGGCACGACGCCTTCGGCGTCTTTGCCCACCCTACTAGCCGGCAACGACGTAGAGCTCGTTGCCGCGGCGCAAGACCTCGAACGATTTGAGCCTGAGCTTGCGGTTGCCGACACATTCGCCGGTGCGGATGTCGTATTCATAGCCGTGCCAGGGACAGACGAAATGCACGTCGTCGGCGGAGAATTTCTGCCCGAGCCAGGTCTTGTCGGGCGCCAGCACGTCCTCGACCTTGTGCATGATGACGCCCTCGCAGCAGGGACCGCCCTGATGCAGGCAGAGGTTCTCGTAGGCGTAGTAGTTCCCCTGCCAGTGGAACACGCCGATCTCTAAGCCGCCGTGGAAGACGATGCGGCGGTCGCCCTCGACGAAATCGTCAATCTTGGAAACGAACACTTCCGGCATTTCATCCCTCGGTCTCTATCGGCGATGCGGCGTCGATCAGGCTACTTAATCATGTTCGCGGTCTTCAGAACAATCGGCGCAGGTGTCGCGTAGAGCTCGGCGATGATCCGCTGGATGTTTACGCCTGCGATCGGCATGATCTCGAGTTTCGCCTTTTCGGCATCGGCCAAGTAGGCTCGGTCCTGCACGGTCGCGTTGAATGCTGCCCGCAATGCGTCGGCGCGGTCCTTTGGCACGTCCGGTGGTGCGACGAACGGCCAGGCGAATTCCTGGCGCGCAAAGACGAGCTTCGCGATATCGCGCTCGTCGGAACTCCTCGCAAGGTCGACCGCGAGCGGCACATGCGGCAGGTCGGGATGCTTGCTCAGCCCGAGCTGAACGAGAACGTGCATCCGCTTCTGCTCGACCCAGGAGATGCGCGTGGCCTTGACCGCCGACCATGACCAGGCGCAACGGCCGCCAAGCTCGCCCCGCTCAAGCGCCAAGGAGATTTCGTTGCCGCCCGGATAGCCGGTGACGATCTTCATCCGGGTGCCAAGCACGCCGTTGATGACCTTGGCGAATATGCTGGTGTCCGCGTTGTTGCCAGTCGAGCCGACCACGAGCTCGGTCTTGCGCAGGTCGTCGATCGACGTCACGCCGCTGGTGTGCCACGCCACGCAGATCGAGACTTCATTGCTGGTGCTGCCGATCCAGGTAAATCTGGTGGCGTCGAACTGGGCGGCTTTGTTGCCGAGCAGTGGATCGAACGGGACGCTGCGAAACACGATCCCGAAAGCAGTGCCGTCGCGCGGTGCGGAATTGTAAAGCACGTTCGCCAGACGCAGGCCGCCCGCGCCTTCAACATTTCTGGGCACGACGGTCGGATTGCCTGGGATATATTTTCCAATGTGGCGGGCCAGGAGCCGGCCGTGGATATCGTAGCCGCCGCCGACGCTCGAGCCGATATCCAGATTGAGGGTCTTACCGCGGTAGAATTCGGCCGGCGTCTGAGCGCGAGCAGGGGACGCGGAAGCGAGTGCGGCAGCGATGATGCACACAGATGCGATCGGTCGCATGCCTATCCTCGCGTCCGCGGTAGGTTCACGCCGTTCTTGATCAGTCCTGTTTGACCTGCGTGCTGGTCGCCGGGCCCATGCCGGTGATCAGCACCATCGCTTCTTCATCCTTGGCGCCGTCGTAGTGGATGCCCTTGCCGAAGTGCGTCACGAACGTGCCCGCCGTCATCGGCAGCGTGGCGTTGGTGTCGAATTTCGGACCGGCGCCGACCCACCAGGTGCCTTTGAGCACGGTGATGAAGCGGTCATTGGGATGGAAATGCGGACGGCTGAAGGCGCCCGGCGAGAACCGGTTGATCACCATGTAAGGGCCTTCCTTCGACGGGTCGCCGTAGAGGATCACCTGGTTGGTCGGCGACTTGTTGAAGGGATCGCGCCACTTGAACTGATCCGGGGCGAGGAACGTCACCGCGGCCGGATTGAGGGTGCTGAACGTCCCCGGCGTCTGCGTCGCCTGCGTGCTGGCCGCTGGGCCGACGCCGGCGATCACCAGCACGGCGTCCTCCTCGTCCTTGGCGCCGTCCCAGTGGATGCCCTTGGCGTGATGGGTAACGAAGGTGCCGGCGCGCATCGGGATCGTGTTGGGCGGATCGAACGATGTGCCGGTGCCGTTCCACCAGGTGCCGCCCAGCACATAGATCATCCGGTCGTTGGCGTGGGAATGCGGCCGGCTGAAATTGCCGCCCTTGTTCCACTTGGTGAGGCTCACATAGAAGCCGTTCACGCCGTCGCCAGCGAGCGCCACCGCGTTGCTCGGTGACTTGTTGAACGGATCACGCCACTTGAACTGGTCGGGCTTCTGGAAGGTGAGAATTTTCGGGTCGAGTTGGACGGTCTGCGCCGCGCTCGCGAATGCAAAAAGCACAATTGGCGCGGCACAAGCGATACGGTGCAGATATCGGGTCATCGTCCACTCCCTTCGTGCTGCCAGGTCCTTGATGGCCGTGGCTTGACCGCAAGCCTATCGCTCCCTCCGGCGGGGGGAAAGCGCCTGATTTTCGAATCCCCTTACCGCGCGCCTTGCTATGATCGCCGGCGACAACAAGCAGAAACCGCGACCGGGAGGGATTCATGAGACGCATGGCGCTGGCCGTCATGGCCGTTTGCGCGGCGGTGGCGACGACCGTTTCGGCGCACGCCATCACCGGCGAGAAAGCCGAATTCAAGAAGGTCGCGGACGACGTCTACGCCTTCATCGGCAAGCTCAACGACGCCAACGCATTGGTCGTCGTGACCACGCAGGGGGTCGTCGTCGTGGATACCGGCAACAACCCGCCCGAGACCCGCATCCTGGAGAAATTCATCCGCTCGGTGACGGAGCAGCCGGTGCGCTACGTCATCATCACCCAGAACCACGGCGATCATACCGGCGGCACGCCGCTGTTCGCGCCGCCGGCGACCGTTATCGTCCATGACCGGGTCGCCAAGGATTGGGCGAGCTGGAAGCCGCATCAGATCAAGTCGTGGCGCACGCGCTTCCGCGAGCGCGCCGACGCCATGAAGAACGTCCACCCGCTCGACCACGTGGTCAGTTTCGGCGACCGCATGACGCTCCGGCTCGGCGGCAAGACCATCGAGCTGCTCTACGTGGACGATCCGCACAATCCCGGCGACATCGCGGTGTGGCTGCCCGACAGCGGCGTCATGCATGCCGGCTTCGTCGGCTACATCGACCGTCATCCCGACATCCGGCCCGACTACAGCCATGGCACCACCTGGGGCATGCTGCGGCAGCTCGAGGTGTTCAGCGCGCTCAAGCCGCGGGTGATGATCCCCGCGCACGGGCCGCTCGGCGACGTGAAGGACCTGCATGCGCTGACCGACTACCTGCTGCTGGCGCGCAAGAAGGTTCTTGCCATGCTCCAGCAGGGGCTTCCGCTCGCGGATATCGTCAAGCAATTCCACATGAACGAGTACAAGGGCTGGGATCGCGAGTTGCATTTCGCCTGGATCGCGGAGACGCTCTATCGCGAACTGCAGGGGATGGGCCCGCAGGTCGCGACCTTGGTCGAGGAGCGGCTCGTCGGAACGATCACGCAGGTGGGGCAGGAGGGACGGCGGCTGGCCGTGAGGACCGACGCAGGACAAGACGTGCGGCTGCGGATCACCTCCGACACCGACATCGCGGGCGCCGCCGACCGCTCGCAGCTCAAGGCGGGCATGAAGGCGCGCGCGCTCTACGTCGTGCCGCAGGGCGCCAATGCGGCACTCGGCTTCGATGTCTACGAGCTCAACGTGACGCCCTAGCTGCCGTCTCCCAACATGGCGAGCATCGAGACCACGACCGGTCTGACCTCGACGCCGCCGCGGAAGATCATTTCGACCGCGACATAGAGAATGACCGCGAGGCCGACATAGGCGATCCAGCGGTGCTTCTGGAGCAGCCGCGCGATGAAGCTGGCGGCGACGCCCATCAGCGCGATCGAGAGCAACAGGCCGAAGACCAGAACGTGGGGATGATCGCGTGCCGCGCCGGCAACCGCGAGCACGTTGTCGAGCGACATCGACACGTCGGCGATGATGATCTGCCACGCCGCCTGCGACAGTGTCTTGCGCGGGGGCGCGACCGCGGCAATGGTGCCATCGGCATTGACGTCGAAATTGGTGATGGCCCCGTTTGCGGCGGCTTCGGCCGCGTGCATGAAGCGCAGCTCGCGCCACATCTTCCAGCACACCCACAACAGCAGCAGCCCGCCGGCGAGCAGCAGGCCGACGACCTGGAGCAATTGCGTGGTGACGGCGGCGAAGCCGATGCGCATCGCCGTGGCGGCGCCGATCCCGATCAGGATCGCCTTGGCGCGCTGGTTTTCCGGCAGGCCGGCGGCGGCAAGGCCGATGACGATGGCATTGTCGCCGGCCAGCACCAGATCGATGAGGATGACTTTGACGAGCGCTGAAAATGCTTCAGCGGTGAAGAGTTCCAACACGGCGGGCTGCGCCTCCTTCGCTTGCGATGCAAGGAGGGCCCGCGTCGATCCGCGCCCGTGCAACGTGCGGCGCACGGCATGCGCCATGCGACACGTTTCAAGGCTGAGGGATCAACGCGCCAAGCGCGTCGTATAGACAATGCCACGCGGGCCACTCCGAGACTGTGGAGTCCAGTCCGACATCGCAGCCCGCGAGAGCTGCCAGAGGGGCCCGGCCTGGTGGTTTAGACAGGCGGATATCTATCGACGATCACGTCGAGTGCGGTATTCGGGTCTATCGGGCCGTAGTTCTACGATGATCGGCGGCAAAGGAAGGCGACTTGTGCTAAGATCGCACGCGCGGTGAAACAGCGGGAGACTGCGATGCCGATCACCGAAAGCACGCCAAGCCGTCTCGTTCTGGCCTCCGGCTCAACCACACTCACGCTCGACAAGGACGCCGGCAAAGCCAGCCTGCAGCGCAAGATGCTGTTCTGGAATCTGAAGCCGACCGAGTTGCCGCTGTCCGAATTCTCGTCCGTTACGTTGGACAAGGCCGTGGATCGCGCGTCCGGTGTCGAGATTTTCCATTCCATGCTGGTCACGCGGGGAGGGGCCGCCTGGGCGTTTCCCGCCAATGACAAAGCCGAAGCGGAAAAGAACATGGCAGCGCTACAGGAGTTCCTGGCGCTGCGATCGTAGCGAGCAACAGGCCGCCTAACGGCTCGCGGCCACCACCATCGCGACCACCGGCGTCGCGTTGGGAAGATCGGTGCGCTTGCGGTGATCGGCGTCGGGCTTCCAGCCGAGGATCGCGAGCATCACGAAGAAGCCGATCACATAGGCGATCGCGATATGCCAGCCGTGGCGGAGCCACAAGCCGACCGATTTCGCTTCCGGATACATGTTGGAGAGCGCCACGCCGGCAGACGATCCGAACCAGATCATCGAGCCGCCAAACCCGACGGTGTAGGCCAGATAGCCCCAATCGTAGCCGCCTTGTTTCAGCGCCAGCGCGGTCAGCGGGATGTTGTCGAACACGGCGGAGAGGAAGCCGAGGCCGAGCGCGGTCTGCCACGACGCAACCGGCAATTCCTCGACCGGCATCAGCGAGGCGCACGTCACCAGCGCCAGCAGGAAGATCGTGCCCTTGAAGGTCTCGGGCATGACCGCCCAATCCGGCTGCCGCAGCGGCGCGGCGGCGAGGATCACCACCCACACGGCAAGGCCGATCACGGGAATGAGGTCGAGCAGCGCCGGAAACCGGAGGTTGGCGATGACATTGGCGAGAATCGCGGCGACGAGGATCGCCGCGACGATCGCGAGCGCTGATCCACTCGATCTTGAGGCCGACGCGGCGCTTCCCGCACGATCGGCGAATAGCGATGCTGCTGGAGCGCCGCCGGGATGGCGAAGAACGCAAAGCGCGACGATCAGCAGCGACATAGGCCTCGACCACCGACAAGCGGACTGACGCCGTCGATCCACATCATGGTGGTCGTGGTGTCGCCGACGACGCTGCCGGAGCCGCCGGCGTTCGAGGCCGCGACGATCGCGGCGAGGTAGCCGATGTGGACCTTGCCGCGGAACACATGGCGCGCCATGGTGCCGCCGATCAGCGCCGCCGCGATATTGTCGAGGAAGCTCGACAGCACGAACACGATCAGCCAGCAGCGCGACGCCGCCCTTCCAGTCGTCGGGCAGATAGGCCGGCATCGCGTCGGGCACGCGGCTCTGCTCGAAATGGCGCGAGAGCAGCGCAAACCCCATCAGCAGCAGGAACAGGTTGGCCAGGATCACCCATTCGTGCTGCATGTGCAGCGCGAAGCCGGCGAGGCCGGCGCCGAATTTGAAGCCGGTGAAAATGAGCTTGTAGAGCGTGATCGCCGCAAGCCCGGTCAGCGCGACGTAGAGCGTGTGGTGGTGGAACAGCGCGACGCCGAGCAGCGTCAGGCCGAACAGGATGAAATCGACCGGGATGCCGAAGACGTAGATCGGCGTGACGGTGCGCGTTGCTTCGGCTGCGAGTGCCGTGTCCGCAGACGCCAGCAACCCGAATGCCGCGACGGCGATCCCGAGCAGCAACAATCCCCTCAGACGTCCTGACATTCTCAATCCCCCGCAGTCCGCTTATTGTTGCCTCGCTGCCGCGCGCACGCAACGACTGGTGTCGGTCAAAGGCATTTATTCAGAGGCGCCGTGCTACGGATAGACCAACACCGGAATTTTGGCCTGGGTCAGGACCCGCTGCGTCTCGCTGCCGAGCAGCACGCCGCTGATGCCGCGGCGGCCATGGGTCGCCATCACGATGAGGTCGCATTTTCTCTCGGTGGCGGTTTCGAGGATAGTATCGGCCGGATAGTCGCTGGTCATCGAGATGACCTCGCATGGGACGCCGGCCTTCTTCGCCGCCTGTGCGATGACGTCGAGATAGCTGGCCGCGCTTTCCTCGATGATCCGCTTGTGATCTTCCATTGTCGCAAAGCCGGCCGGCAGATTGTTCGATAGACGATCGGTGTCGCCGGCGGGGCGGCGAAAAGCCCGGTCACCTTGGCGCCGATCGACTTGGCGAGTTCGACGGCACCGGCGATCGCGTTGCGCGGACTGCGGCGAACCGTCGGTCGGAATGAGGATGTGCTTGTACATGGCTCGACTCCTGAATTGGAATGTGTCGCAACATGAGTTGGATGCGGAGGCGGCGACTGCGCGCCGCCTCCGGCATGGCCTCAGTTCGCGTAGGGAAGCACCCAGATCAGCATGCCGAACACGTAGCAGATCGCCGACGCGACGATCGTGAACGGCACGCTCCAGGACAGGAACTCGCGCAGCGAGACCTTGCGGTCCTCCTCCTTCTCGGCGAGGCGGAGCGCCACGTAGAGCGCGGGCGCGCCGGCGATGGTGAGGTTGCTGCCGAGCGTGCCCGACCACAGGATCATCCACCACAGCGGCCAGGGGTTGACGCCCGCCGAGGTGCCGAGCTCCTTGATCGTGTGCAGGAAGGTCAGAATGTAGGCGTCGTGCTCCACCAGACCGACGATCGGGATCGTGATCCAGAAGAGGAGAGTGGCGCCAAGCGCATAGTTCGTGGTGAAGATCGGCTTCATCGCGTTGGCGAGCATCTCGAGGATGTGCGTCTTCTCCAGCCCGCCGACCAGCGCGAACAACGCGATGTAGAAGAACACGGCGCGCCAGTCGACCTCCTGCATGATCTCTTCGAAGCTCGGCGCGTGGGTCAGCCGTTTGACGAAGAGTTCGAGCATCAGGACCAGCGACACAGCGCCGGTCATCGCGATGAAGCCGAGCTTGACGCCGAAGAACTCGCGGAACGCCATCGCCAGCACCGTCCCCAGGAATACGCCGACGGTCAGGAACGCGAACAGCGGATCGGGGATTTTCGCCTCGATCTGGACCTCGCTCAGCGGGACCGTTTTGCCGATGCGGCGGAAGCCGTAGAAGTACATGAACGCCAGCGTCAGGATGAACGTCATCATCAGGATCGGGAACGACGACGGCCGTCCGTGCTGCCAGATGAAGTCGAAGAACTCGGCGCCGGCCACGCTATGCAGCATCTGCGGCGGCAGGTCGCCGAGCAGCATGGCGGTGCCCATGAAGTTGGCGGAGAAGCCGATCATCAGCACCAGCGGCGTCGCCGGGATGCCGAAAGCGCGCGCCAGCGGCAAGGCGACCGGCGCCATCATCAGGATGGTCACGACGTTGTCGACGAACATCGAGATACACCCGGCAAGCATCGACAGCACGATCACCAGCGGGCCCGGTCTCCCGCCGGATAGCTTCATCGATTGCACGGAGAGCCAGCTTGGCACGCCGGTCTTGCCGAAATAGCCGGCGATCACCCAGATGCTGACCAGGATCGCCATCACGTTCCAGTCGACCAGGAGGAACGCGGCCTCCTCGGTCATGGTCCCGATCCAGATCATGACGGTGACGCCGATCAGCGCCGCCGCCGTGCTGTCGAGCTTGTTGATGACGACGAACAGGATCGTGATCGCGAACACCGCGAGCGTGAGCCATTGAAGCAGTTCCATGACGTTTCCCCTGGTTATGACGTCAAGCCGGTGGGCGCGCTGCGCCGCCCGGCTTGATGTGTCTGTCGGTCTGGTTCGGAGTGGGGACGGCTGGAACGTTGCGCCGCACCGTCACGGTGCGCCGCCAATGCCTGTGCATGATTGAAAGCGCGACGAATGCCGCGTATCCACAGGTCCAACGGGCCACTCCATTTAGTTCCAGTCCGACATCGCAGCTTGTGGCTGCCAGAGGGGCCCGGCCTGGTCGTTTATTCACTCACGCTCAAAGTCGTTACATCGTCAGCGAGATCACTTGCTCCGGATTGCTCAGGATTGCGGAAGCGCACGCGATGAACGCCAGCGCGCCGGCGACGTCCCACGCCGTGACGTTTGGAGATTCGAAACGCACGCGGCGGCTCCAGGCGACAAATGCCGCGATGCCCGCACCGGCGACGGCGATGAGGCAGAGCGTGGGAAGCACCAGCGGACGTGGAACCAACGTGGCCAGCAGCAACAGCGGGATGGCGGCGATCGCGACCATCGCTGCGAGATTGATCTGCGTCTGCCACGGCTCGGGCATCCGCCATCGCGAATGGTGACCGGCCGGCCTCCGGCGCTGCATGCGCATTCCATCCGGGACATCATGTCCCGCCGGAGGTAAAGCTACTGACGCCGCGCGTCGCGCGGCAGCCGTAACGATTGGACGGTAGTTCTACGCTGATATGCGCCCGAGCCGGATCGCCTGCCGGACCAGCACGGCGACGCTCTCGGCCTGCATCTTTTCCATGATTTGCGCGCGGTACGATTTCGACCGTGCGGATGCTGATGTCGAGCTTGGCGGCGATCGCCTGGCTGGTGAAGCCGCCAGCGACCAGGTCGAAGATCTCGACCTGCCGCGGTGTCAGCCGCGAAAAACTCTCGGCCAGCGCGTCCTGCGTTTGCTTGGAGACCTGCTGCTCGAAAGTGCGTGCCAGGCCGCGATTGATCGCCGCCACCAGCTGCTTGTCGTCGATCGGCTTCTCGATGAAATCTTCGGCGCCGGCCTTGATGCCGGCGACCGCCATCGGCACGTCGGCATGGCCGGAGATCAGCACCACCGGCAGCGCGATCTTGCGGCGGGATAGTTCGCGTACAAGCTCAATTCCGTCCATGCCGGGCATGCGCACGTCGGCGACCACGCAGCCGGCGCGCCCGGGCGCGACGGTTTGCAGGAACCGGTCGGCCGATTCGAACACTTCGACCGTGAAGCCGAACACCCGCAGCATCTCGCCGAGCGCGTGGCGGACCGAGTCCTGATCGTCGATGACAAAAACGGCGGTCATGAATGGATTGCCTGTTCGAGCGGGAGCCAGAAGCGGAATTCGGTTGCACCGGGTGCGCCCGATTGTAGCCAGAGCCGGCCGTGATGCGACTGCACGATTGTCGCGCAGATCGAGAGGCCAAGGCCGAGCCCGTCGCGTTTGGAGGTGGTGAGCGGCTCGAACAGCCGCTGCGCCAGGTCGGGCGCGATGCCGGCGCCATTGTCGGATACCGAGATTTCCACGCGCCGGGGACTGTCGGCCAGGACGGCTGCCACCCGGATGTGCCCGTCGCTGCGGCCGGAAGCGGCGATCGCATCGATCGAATTCTGCACCAGGTTGAGGATGACCTGCTGCAATTGCACGCGGTCCGCGTGTATCGACGGCAGCTCGGGCGAAGCGTCGACCTCGATCCGGATCGCCACGCCGGACGTTTCCGTACCGACCAGGATCAGGGCGTCGTCGATCAGCGCCCTGACATTGATGGTGCTGATATGCGGCTCGCCGCGGCGCAAAAACTCGCGCATCCGCTTCACCACGCCGGCGGCATGATCGATCTGGGCGATCATGGTCGAGAGGTTGTCGTCGACGCGGGCGTGGCTGCCGCTGTCGTTGTGCAGCAGATGCTGCGCGGCGCGGCCGAGCGCGCGGGCGGCGGTGATCGGCTGGTTGATCTCGTGCGCCAGCGCCGAAGCCATGCTGCTCACGAGATTGAAGCGGGCGGCCTGCTCGGCCTCCATCTCCTTGCTGCGGAGCAAGGTTTCGACCTCGCGGACCGCGCGATCGGCCTGCTGGCGTTCGTTGACGGTGACGCCCACCGTCAGGCCGGTGGCGGTCAGCACCAGCATCAGGATCTGGAAATCGGTGAACACATTGGCGTCGTAGCCGTGCAGGTGCAGCAGGCCGACAAGGCCGAACTGGGTGAGGGCGAGACCGAGGCAGGCGCCGTCAAGCCCGTAGCGGATCGCCGCCACCACCACCGGCAGGAAGAACAGATAGAACAGCTTGAAGCCGCTTTCGTTTTCGGTCAGGCCGATGAACCACAGGAACAGCAGCACGACCGCGACATAGAGCGCGACCTCGGGCGCAAACGCGCGCAGGGTTTGCAGCGTCACCTGTGGAATGTGGAGAATAAAGCGAAGCACCAGCGGCGTCATCACCGCGATGCCGATCGCGTCGCCGACCAGCAGCGGTCCTGATGCCACGAATACGTCGGCGAGGCTGAGCTTCTCGTCCGCGATCAGGAGCAGCGACAGGAACAGCGCGACCAGCAAGGCTCCGACCGCGCCGGCGGCGAGCAGCAGGAGCACGTCGCGCAGGTGGTTGAGCCCGACGTCGAGCCGGCGGCGGACGACGAGCGCCACCGCGCTGTAGCCAAGCGCGATGATGGTGGCGACGCCGATGATGAACGGCCACGGCAGGTTGGTGCGCAGCACCGCAATCTCGGCGACCAGCACGCCGACGAACAGCACGATGCCGTAGCGCGCGCCGGAGTAAAGCATCAGCGCAAAGACGACCCCGAGGCCCGGGTTCCAAGGCGTGACCGGCAGCCCTTTGTACTCGTGGATGAAGCTCATCCATTCGAGGGCGACGAAGGCCGCCAGGAACGCCAATCCGGTCACGACGGCGTGCAACCACACCGGTGCGGACCCGGAGGGCCTCAAGACAGTGTCCGGATGGGCGATTTCGTTCTGCACGGGGCACATATGCCCGAAAATCGCGCCCTCAGCCACGGTTCCCGGGCGCGACAATGGGATGCTGGAAAACCCGCCTAAGCTGCTCTAGAACTACACCGGTATAAATACGGTTCCGCGGCTCGCGGTTCTGCGGGCCCGCGAACACGTGAGGGGAAAGAGAAAGGGAACTTCGGTGAGCCATCTCTGGGCGGATATGACTGCAATGGGCGTTCTGGGTCGCGGTCGGGCAGATCATCTGGATCAACATTCTGCTGTCGGGCGACAACGCGGTGGTCATCGCGCTGGCCTGCCGCTCGCTTCCACCGAAGCAACGCTTTTGGGGCATCCTGCTCGGCGCCGGCGCCGCGGTGCTGCTGCGTATCTTCTTCACCGTCATCATCGCCCAGATCATGGGCGTGCCGTTCCTCAAGCTGGTCGGCGGCCTGCTGCTGCTCTGGATCGCGGTCAAGCTGATCGTGCCGACCGACGAGCACGGCGAGGACAGCGTCAAAGCCGGCGACACGCTCTGGCGTGCGGTCTGGCTGGTGACCGTCGCCGACATCGTCATGAGCCTCGACAACGTCATCGCGATCGCCGCGGCGGCGGAGACCGCGTCGATGCGCGTCGACATGGCGAACGCGCTCACGATCAAGACCATCCTGATCGTGTTCGGTCTTGCGACCAGCGTTCCGCTGATCATCGCGGGCAGCGCGCTCCTGATGAAGGTGATGGAGAAGTTCCCGATCCTGGTGTGGGCCGGCGCCGCGCTGCTCGGCTGGGTGGCGGGCGAGATCATCGTCAAGGACGCCGCCGTCGTCAGCTACTTGGGCGAGGCGTTCGTCGACAAGATCCACCTGTGGGCGGCTGCCGTCGGCGCGATCTTCGTGCTCGCGGTCGGATGGTTCATCCGGCGCGCGAAGCACAAGGGTGCGTTCGAGCAGCCGCTGATCATCGACCCGCCGGGTCCGGAGGAATTCCCGCCGCGAGCGCACTAGCGGCGTCAACAGAAGGAGAAGGCCATGGACACTTACGTCTTGCTAGCGGCGTCTGCAGTGTTCCTCTTCGTCCTGTTCGCGTGGCGGATCGGCCAGCTCAAGAAACTTCACAACGGCAGCAGCATCGATCCGACGCCGGAAATCCTTGGACCGAAGGAAGTCCATCGCCACCGGTTGTGACGGGCGGCTGCCCAACACTGAGAATGTTTCCCAACGGCGCGCCGCATGCGGTGCGCCGTTGCCGTTTGCACGGCCCGCCTGCTACAAGCGCGCGACATTCCCGCCGCTGACATCCGCAGGACCGCATGCAACGCTCAACCGACCGCATCCTCACCACCCATGTCGGCAGCCTGATCCGGCCGCCCGAGCTGCAGGATTTCCTGCGCGCGCGGCAGAAGGGCAACGGCTTCGACCAGGCGGCCTATGATCGTTGCCTGGCGGATTCGGTCGCCGCGATCGTGCGCCAGCAGGCCGACGCGGGCATCGACGTCGTCAGCGACGGCGAGTTCGGCAAATCGATCAGCTGGTCGCAATATGTGCTCGAGCGCCTCAGCGGTTTCGAGCGGCGGCCGTTCAAGCCCGGCGTGAACACCTTCCAGCGCGGTGTCGACCGCGAGAAGTTCGCCGAGTTCTACGCCGAGCTCGACGCCCGCGAGGGCGTCGCGACCACGCATGGATTCGGTCTGCGTCGGTCCGATCAGCTACACCGGCCAGGCGCAGCTCCAGCGCGACATCGACAACTTCAAGGCCGCGCTGAAGGGCGCCAAGGTCACCGAGGCGTTCATGCCGGTGGCGGCGCCGGCGAGTGTCATCCCGGACCGCAAGAACGAGTACTACAAGAGCGAAGAGGAGCTGATCCGCGCCATCGGCGCGGCGATGCGCACCGAATACAAGATGATCGTCGACGCCGGCTTCATCCTGCAGCTCGACGACGCGCGCGCCGCCACGACCTTCGACCGCATGGTGCCGCCGGCGAGCTTCGACGAGTACCGCAAGTGGGTCGCGCTGCACATGGACGTGCTCAACGAGGCGATCGCCGGACTGCCGGCCGACCGCATCCGCTATCACGTCTGCTGGGGCAGCTGGCCGGGCCCGCATGTGTCCGACGTGCCGCTCAAGGACATCGCCGATCTGATCCTGAGCGTGAAGGTCGGCGCCTACGTGATCGAAGGCGCCAATCCGCGGCACGAGCACGAATGGAAAGTGTGGAAGGACGTCAAGCTGCCGGCGGGGAGGGTGCTGATCCCCGGCGTGATCAGTCATGCCACCAATGTGGTGGAGCATCCCGAGCTGGTCGCCGAGCGGGTCGTGCGGCTTGCCAAGCTCGTCGGCCGCGAGAACGTGATCGCGGGCACCGACTGCGGCTTTGCGCAGGGGCCGTTCCATCGCCGCGTGCATCCCTCGATCATGTGGGCGAAGCTCGAGGCGCTTGCCGCCGGTGCGCGGCTCGCGAGCAAGGAATTGTGGAACTGACCTCCCCGGAATGATCCTCGGGCGGCCGGGGTTCTCCCAAGGATCGCGAATCTGCACCGCGAAGCTGTGCCGCATTGAACCGCCCCGCAGGGCGGTATATCACCGCTTCGACAATTACTTCCGGGAGGATGTTCATGACCGTTTTGACGCGCGTTTTGGTGCGGTCCTTGGCCCTGCTTGCGGTCGTTGCGATGGCGGCGACCAATGCCTCGGCGCAAAGCTACCCGACCAAGCCGGTGCGGATGATCGTGCCGTTCGGCGCCGGCGGCCCCGCGGACGTCTTTGCGCGCGTGCTCGCGCAGCATCTGACGGAACAACTCAAGCAGAATTTCGTGGTCGAGAACCGGCCCGGCGCCGGCGCCATCATCGGCACCGAGGCGGTCGCGAAGTCGGCGCCCGACGGCTACACGCTGCTGGTGATGTCGAACACGCACACGACCAACGAGTTGCTGATCCCGAACCGGCCGTACAATCTGATGCGCGACTTCGTGCCGGTGTCGCCGATCAACGAGTTCGACGTGATGATGGTGGTCAATCCGTCGCTCGGCGTGAAGAACCTCAAGGAGTTCATCGCGCTCGCCAAGTCGAAGCCCGGCCAGCTCAACTACGCGTCGTCCGGCCCCGGCACGCCGTATCACATGGCGGCCGAGCTGTTCAAAGCCATGACCGGCACCGATATCGTGCATGTCCCGCACAAGACCTCCGGCGACATGCGCACCAGCGTGCTCGGCGGCCATGTGCAGATGATGTTCGACGCGATCACGGTGCTGGCGCCGAACGTGAAGGAAGGGAAGTTCGTCGCGCTCGGCACCAGCGGCAAGAAGCGCTCGTCGGTGATGCCCGAGGTGCCGACCATCGACGAGGCCGGCGTGCCCGGCTACGAGTTCGACCATCTGGCTCGGCGTGATGGCGCCGGCGAAGACCCCGCAAGCCATCGTCGACACGCTCAACGCGGAGATCCGCAAGATCATGGCCCGGCCCGACGTCAAGGACGCGTGGGCGCGGCAAGGCGCCAATCCGATGACGATGACGCCGCCCGAATTCGAGAAATATCTGCGCGCGGATATCGACAAATGGGCCAAGGTCGTCAGCATGGCCAAGCTCGCGCCGCCGAAGTGAGCTAGCGCCACTCGTCGACGGATACCGTCTTGCGGTACTTCGCGCCCATGATGCGCCAGTAGGCGTTGGCTTCGCCGCCGACCACGACCACGTTGATCTCGCCTTCAGGGAAGTGGTGGATGTTTTCGTGCTCGCCGGCCTTGAGCCATGACGCCATCGGCTCTTTGCCGAAGGTCGCCCACGGGTAGACGTAGTTCTGCACCAGCTGCAGATCCCAGTAGCGGCCGGCCGGCATCTCCGCGGTCTCGTGGATGAAGCGGATCAGCTTGGCCTTGGTGTCGAAGCCGCCGCGATCGATGAACTGCTGCGCGGTCAAGGGATCGAGCAGCAGGCAGGGCGTCGAATTGCCGTCGATGCCGGCGAGCATGTCGCGCACGTGCTCGCGCCAGTATTTTTCGCGCAAGCCCAGACAGAAAGTGGTCGAGCGGCAGCCGTAGAAGATGCTGACCGCGCTGTCGTCCGGCTTGAAGCCCTTCTGCACGTGCAGCGGCTCCCAGGGGCTGTCCTCTTCGTTCTCGGCGAAGGTGACATTGTTATATGTGTAGCTGTTGCCCTGCGACCCCATGAAGCTGACGCCCGGCTCCGAGCCGCCCTGCAGATTCTGCGAGAGCAGGCCGTAAGCGCGGCCGATGGTGGCATTGGCGTGATTGTAGGGGCCCATCGCGCCGATGCCCGAGTTCATCTTGAGCTCGTTGCGGATCGGGCCGTTCACCACCACCATCGCCGCCGATGACGAGGTGGTCGAGCCGCGCGCCGAAACGCCGGAGGCCGCCAACGCCAGAATGACCGGGAAGTATTCCGGCCTGGCGCCCGCCATCACCGCGTTCACCGCAACCTTCTCGACGGTGTACTCCCAGGCGACGCGGAATTCGGTCGCCGCCATGTGGCCGACGATCTCGTCCGGCTTGTGGCTCGTGTACGCGAGCATCTCCTGCACGCGCCGCTCGGTCGGCAGCACGATCGGGAGATAGTCGGTCCAGCCGTTGTCGTGGAATTGGCGCTGGAGGTTTTCTTCGGTGTCGGGCTCGACGAGACGCGGCGTGCTACGCTCGAACTCGGCCTTACTCGCGTGCTCTGACATGTTTCTTTAGGCGTTCAGCGCAGTGGTGAGCCCCGCGATGACCTCCTGCATGACCGGCTTCCCGGTGATCGGGTCCTTGCCGTAGACGTAGTCGCGCAGCTCCTGCGCGGTCTTGCCCATCACCGGCATCGGCACGAAGGCGCGCTGCGCCTCCGGCAGGCCGGCCATCTTGGTGACCGACTGCACCACGCGGTCGAACTTGTCGGTGTGCAGCGCCACCGTCGGCACGCCGTATTTGGTCTCGATGGTGATCGCGTGGGTCGCGACCGCGGGCGCGCAGTTCGAGCAATGCCCGACGCCGACGATGGCGGCGTCGCCGTTCGCCTTGATCTCTTCCCAGGTCTTCTTGTCGTCGTGCTGATAGGTCGCCGACAGCGAGATCATCTTGGTGTTCACGTTCGGCATGTGGTCGGCGAACCACGCCTGGATCTGCTTGAGCAGGTCGATCGAATCGTCGAAGCGGCAATCGACCAGATAGATGGTCTTGCCGTCGAGGCTCTCGGGCCGTGGCGAGAGCGCCTTCTTGTTGACCTTGGGCGGATAGCCGACCGGGTTGAGCACCGTGATCTTGTCGCCAAAGGCGGCGCTGTTCGAGAGATCGTGTGGGGCGGCGGGCTTGTTCATGGTGCGAATCCTCGGGCGTTCGGCGGGTTTGGCGGAATTATAGGTCTGCGGCCGGGGCAAGCCAAGGACGGGGGCGGCATTGCTGCCCCTAGTCAGGCGCGTTCCTTGAGATAACGCCAGGCGGCGATGGCGGCGGTGGCGCCGTCGCCGGCAACGGCCGCCAGTTGCGCAACCGAATGCGCCCGGATGTCGCCGGCGGCGAAGATGCCGGGAACCGAGCTGCGCATCATGATGTCGGTGTCGATATGGCCGGCTGGATCGACCGCGACGACGCCGCGCACAAACGCGCTGTTGGGCTCGAGCCCAACATAGACGAACACGCCTTTGATGGCGTGGTCGCGCACCGTCCGCGAGGTGAGATCGCGCAACCGAACCCCCGACACGCTGTCATCGCCGAAAATCTCCTCGACGGCGGTCGACGGCACCATCTCGATCTTGCCGTTGGCGGCGACGCGATCGATCAGCACCCGTTGTGCATCGAAGGTTGCCCCGCGGTGAAAGATCGTCACGCGGGCCGCATGCTCGGTCAGCACCAGCGCCTCGTCGAGGGCCGAATCGCCGCCGCCGATCACGCACACGTTCTGCCCGGAGAAGAAATGCCCGTCGCAGGAGGCACAGTGCGACACGCCGCGGCCGAGGAAGGCCTCTTCACCGGGCACCCCCAAGCGACTTCAGTGCCGAGCCGGCGGCGACGATCACCGCGCGCCCCTTCAGGGGCTCCGATGCGCAATGGATGACGCGCCAGTCGCCCTCGACGGCCAAGCCCTCGACCGTGTCGAGCACGAACTCTGCGCCGGCGGCCTCGGCCTGTTCGTGCAGGAGCGGGCCGAGCTCGGCGCCGGACACGCCTTGCGGGAACCCGGGAAAATTCTCGATCCGCTCGGCGGCCGCGATCTGGCCGCCGACACCCATGCGCTCGACCACCGCCACGCTCAATCCACAGCGGGCGGCGTGCATGGCCGCGGTCAAGCCGGCGACGCCCGCGCCGATCACGACCAGGTCGAATTCACGCATGCGGCCGCCCTCAGGTGTCCCATTTGTACGAAGCGCCGCGTCCACTATACGCTAGCAACGCCTCCGGCAGGACTACATCGTTCACCGGTCGCGGGAGACGGAGAATGAAAACAAAAGTGGATAGGAGAGGGGTTGCGCCCACGTACGTCTCGATCATGTTCATCGCGCTTGCCGTTGCCGGCACGTCCGCGAGGGCCGATGACGAAGCTGCATTCTATGCCGGCAAGACCGTCCAGATGATGGTCGGAACCTCGCCCGGTGGCGGCGTCGACCTGATCGGCCGTCTCGTTGCACGCCATCTGCAAAATCACATTCCCGGCAAGCCCAACATCGTGGTGCAGAACGTGCCAGGCGCGGGCGGCAACCAGATGGCGAACCATTTGTTCGCGTCCGGTGCCCGCGACGGCACGATGATTGGCGCACCTCTCAACGGCATGCCGACCGGTCCGCTGCTGACGCCGAAGGTGTCGCGGTTCGATCCGACGCAATTCACCTGGATCGGAAGCATGTATCGCTCGAACAATGTTGCCTATGTCTGGCACAAGTCGCCGGTGCAGAGCCTGGAGGAATTGAAAACCAAGGAAGCGATCGTCGGCACCTCGGGGCCGGGCTCCGGTTCGAATGACCTCTCGATCCTGTCGCGAGAGGTGCTTGGACTGAAATATCGGATTGTGCGTGGCTACAAGAGCGGCACCGAAATCAATATCGCCATGGAGCGCGGCGAGGTTCATGCTCAGATCGTCGGCTGGGATTCGCTGAAGGCGCAGCGGCCAGAATGGGTCCGCGACAAGACCATCACCATCATTGGACACTTCAGCCTCGAGGATCCACCGGAGCTGCGTCCGTTCGCCCGAATCGTCGATCTCGCCCGGACCGACTCCGATCGCCAGGCACTGCGCCTGGTCTTGGCCCGCCAAGCCCACGGCCGCCCTTACTTCCTGCCGCCCGGTGTGCCGGCGGCGCGTGCTGCGGCGTTGCGCCGCGCCTTCGACGCGACCATGCGTGACCCTGCCTTCGTCGCGGAGGCCGCCGCGATGAAGGTCGATATTGAGCCTATGACCGGAGAAGCCGTGCAGGCGCTCGTGGAGCAGGTGCATCGAACGACGCCGGCTGACGTGGTCGAACGGGTGCAGGCAATAATGACGATGCAGTGAGATATTTGCGGGCAGGGCGGTAGAACTACACTGCGGTGATCCGCAGGCTCATCGCCGACGCAAATTTGTTTACGGAAATGTTACGCGCTGGCGCGAGTCGCGTTTAACTTGCCAACGGCGCAATCTTACGATGAATTGAAACTGCGGGATCAAGAACGGCAGGAAAAACGATTCTGCGCTCGCTTTCTCTCCTGCGCGGCTGGATTCGACGCAAGGCGGGCATTGTCGTTGCCCGGGGAGGGAGGGGTCGATCATGATCAACCTCGTGCGCGTGGCGCTGCGCCGTCCTTATACGATGGCGGTAGCTGCGATGCTCATCATGCTGATGGGCGCGATTTCCGTCACGCGCATGGTCGTCGACATTTTCCCGACCATCGACATCCCGGTCGTCTATGTCGCGTGGAGCTACAACGGACTCAACGCTGAGGACATGGAACGGCGCGTGGTGCTGGTCGCCGAGCGCGCCTATTCCACGACGGTGAACGGCATTGAGCGGATCGAGTCGCTGTCGATCCCCGGCCAGGGCATCCTGAAGATCTACTTCCAGCAGGGTGCGAATGTCGGTGCCGCGATCGCGCAGATTTCAGCGCAGAGCAATGCCGTGCTGCGTATCGCACCGCCCGGCATGCAGCCGCCCAATATCATCCAGTTCAATGCGTCGAACGTTCCGGTGGTGCAGGTTACGCTCAACAGCAAGACGCTGGCCGAGCAGTTGCTGTCCGACTACGCCAACCAGTTCCTTCGGCTGCGCCTGTTCACGATTCCGGGATTGTCGATTCCTGGAGCCTTCGGCGGCAAACAGCGCCAGATCATCGTGGAGGTCGATACCGCGAAGGCCAGCTCCAAGGGTCTGTCGCAGATGGACGTGGTCAACGCCATGGGTACGACCAACGTGATCGTACCGGCGGGGATCGCCCGGCTGGGGCCGAACGAATACAACATCCAGCTCAATTCCAGTCCCAAGATAGTCGATCAATTCAACTACCTGCCGGTCGGTGTCCGCGACGGCATCCCGGTGCTGCTCGGCGACCTTGCGAAGGTCAGCGACAGCTTTGCGCAGCAGACCAACATCGTCCGTATCAACGGTCAGCGCGCCAGCTTCCTGCCGATCCTCAAGAACAGTACGGCGTCAACGCTGGCGGTGGTCAATGCCGTGAAGAACATGTTGCCGGAGCTTCAGGCCATCGCGCCTGAGGGCATGGAACTGGCGATGGATTTCGACCAGTCGGTGTTCGTGCGCTCGGCGGTCGAGAACGTGGTCAAGGAAGCCATCCTTGCTTCCATCCTCGTCTCGCTGATGATCCTGGTGTTCCTCGGAAGCTGGCGAAACACCGTCGTCGTGGCGATCTCGATCCCGCTGTCGATCTTTGCGGGCGTCGCCGGGCTCTACATGACGGGCCAGTCGATCAACCTGATGACGCTCGGTGGCCTGGCGCTTGCGATCGGCATGCTCGTCGACAACGCAACCGTCGTCATGGAGAACATCCACCGCAACCAGATGCTGGGAAAATCGGTAACCGTTTCCATTTTGGACGGTTCGGCCGAGGTGATCCAGCCGTTGACGGTCGCCACGTTGTGCATCTGCATCGTGTTCTTCCCAGTCGTGTTCCTGGAAGGCCCGGCGCGATTCCTGTTCATCCCGCTTGCCATCACCGTCGTGCTGGCAATGCTCGCGTCCTATGTGTTGTCGTTCACGGTGGTGCCCGCGATGGCGCGGCAGCTGCTCAAGGACGAGCATCACCATGGCGCGGAGGGACAAAAGCTTGGCTGGGGCCGGCGCCTGGCCAACGCGTTTGATCGCAATTTCGATCGGTTCCGCAACGCCTACGGGGCGTTGTTGGCCGGCGTATTGATCCGAAAGAGGTTCGTGCTCGGCTGCTTCGCCGTCTTCTTCGCGGCTACGGGCGCGCTGGTCCCGGTGGTGGGCACTGACTTCTTCCCGACCGCGGACGTTGGAATCCTGAAGCTGCATGTGCGCGCCCCGAAAGGCTATCGGCTCGAGGGTACCGAGCAAATCATGATCAAGGTCGAGGACCGCATCCGGGAAATCATTCCGCCGGCGGAACTGCGCACCGTCAATCACACGATCGGCGTGCCCGGCGCACTCAATCTCGCCTTCGTGCCTAGCGACAACGTGAGCGGCGCTGACGGCGAGATGCTGATCTCCCTGAGCAAGCCACACCGTCCATCCGAGTATTATCGCAAGCAACTCCGCGAGCGCCTTGAACACGACTTTCCCGGCGTCACCTTCTACTTCCAGACCGCCGACATTGTGAGCCAGGTGCTCAATTTCGGCCTGCCTGCGCCGATCGACATCCAGATCCAGGACCAAAATTTCACTCGGTCCTACGAAGTGGGGCAGCGGTTATTGCAGATGGTCCGGCGCATCCCGGGCCTGGTCGATCCGCGCATCACGCAAATTCTGGATTTCCCGACGCTGCAGATCGACGTCGACCGGCAGCGCGCGGCGCGGCTTGGCGTTGCGCAACGCGATGTCGCGAACAACATGCTGGCGTCGCTGTCGGGAAGTTCTTTGATCAGCCCGACCTACTATCTCAATCCACAGAACGGCGTGAACTACACCGTCGCCGTGGTGACATCGGCCGACCGCCTGCAAACCGTGGGAGACATCTTGAACTTCCCGGCCAATCCGCCAACCAACAACATCAATCCGATCATCGCGCAGGCCTTACCGACCGCGCTCCCGAGCGCGCCGGTCACGCGGATAAGCGACATCGCGAGCGTGCGTCCCGGCTCCACGATGAACTCGATCAATCACTACACCATCCAGCGCGTGATCGACGTCGCTGCCAATGTCGAAGGACGCGATCTCGGGTCGGTGGCCGCAGAGATCAACAAGGCGATCGCCGAAGTGCAGAAAGGCCTGCCGTCGACGACAAAGATCACGTTGCGTGGCCAGAACGAGGTCATGGAGAACTCGTTCCGCATGCTGGGTTTTGGCCTCATCCTTGCGATCATCCTGGTCTATGCGGTGCTGGTGATCCTGTTCCAGTCGTGGATCGATCCCTTCATCATCATGATGGCGGTGCCGGCTGCGTTGCTCGGCATTGTCTGGACGCTGGCGCTCACCGGCACCACGATCAACGTGATGTCGCTGATGGGCGCCATCATGGCGGTCGGCATTTCGGTATCGAACTCGATCCTGGTCGTGGCCTTCGCGAACGACCTGCGCTCGCGAAATGAATTGCTGACGCCGTTAGAAGCGGTGATCGAATCCGGCAAGACCCGGTTGCGGCCGGTGCTGATGACGGCGCTCGCGATGATCATGGGCATGGTCCCGATGGCGCTCGGCCTGGGCGATGCGGGCGAGCAGAACGCGCCGCTCGGCCGCGCGGTGATCGGGGGCCTAGTCTTCGCGACGTTCGCGACCCTGCTGCTGGTTCCGATTTTCTACACGCTACTGCGCAAGAGCGCTCCGGCGCTGCACACACTCGATCAACGTTTCGCCGCCGAAGCTGCCGGTGCATCGAAGGAGGCCTTGGGCCATGGCTAAAACAAGAGAAGGCCGCTCATCGAAGTTCTATGTGTTCGGCGTTGCTACCCTGCTCATAGCGGTCGGCGCCGTCGTCTATTTTCACGTCACGCGCAGCCAGAGTGTCGCGTCGGCGCGCGAGGCGCGGGCTGTCGTGTCCGATCGCGGACCCCGGGTCGAGTTCGTGACGTCGACAGCGGGACCGACCGAGCGGATGATCAAACTTCTCGGCGACGTGCGCGCGGGCGCAACCGCGGTGCTGTATGCGAAGGTCGCAGGCTACATCAAGGAGGTCCAGGTCGACAAAGGCGACAAGGTCGAGGCCGGTCAGATCCTCGCAGAGATCGAGTCGCCGGAGCTGGAGCAGCAATATGCGGCGGCGAATGCCGATCTCATGCACAAGCGACGCAATCTTGCCCGCATCAAGGAGCTCTACTCGAAGGGCAACACCACGCAGGTGGCGCTGTATCAGGCGGAGACCGACGCCACCGTCGCGGAGAACAACGTCGGCGTGCTCGCGACGGCGGTATCTTACAAGACCGTGCGCGCGCCGTTCTCGGGCCGGGTGACCGCGCGTTTCGTCGATCCGGGTGCGCTCGTCACGAATTCGCAGACCAATATCACCAGCGCCATGCCGATGATGACGTTGTCGGACGACAGCCGGATCCGCGTCTTCACCTACGTGCAGCAGATGGACGTGCCATTTGTGCAAGTTGGGAATCGGGCCGTGATCAGCGATGCCGCCAATCCGGAGCGCAACAGGGTCGGGACCGTGACGCGGATGACCGGCGAGCTCGAGCCGCGCACGCGCACCATGCTGATCGAGGTTCACCTCGACAATGCGGACGGCTTCTTCACGGCCGGCAGCTTCGCCTATGTGACGCTGCACGTTCCGATCAAGAGCCACATCCAGGTGCCGGTGGGAGCTCTTATCACGCGCGGAGAGGACAACATTGTCGGCGTGCTGGAAAACGACCTGGTCCGCTTCCGCACCGTCACTGTCGCATCGACGGACGGCGCGATCGTCAGCCTGACGGACGGGTTGAAGGCTGGTGAGCGGGTCGTCATCAACCTGCCCAACGAAGTCACCAACGGAAGTCGTGTTCAGCCGGTGACCTTGGCGCGCACGCGGTAACCATCACTCTGCCGCGCGTGCGGCACCGAAAACCTATCGCTTGCCGAAGCCGTCAAGTATTGTCTGCGGGGTCGCGCTCGCACGATCGAACGCGACCGTGGACGGAAACGACGGACAAGGGGCTCGCATGGGTGGTGCGCTGGACGGCATTCGCGTGATCGAGCTCGCGAACTATGTGAGCGGGCCCTATGCCGGGATGATGCTCGCCGACTTCGGCGCCGAGGTGATCAAGATCGAGCTGCCGGGCACCGGCGATCCGTTCCGCGGCTGGGGCACGGTCGACTACTCACCGACCTTCGGCTCGGTGAACCGCAGCAAGAAGAGCGTCGTGCTCGACCTCAAGAGCGACAAGGGGAAGGCCGCGGCGAAGAAGCTGATCGCCACCGCCGACGTGGTGATCGAGAATTTCCGCCCCGGCACGCTGGAGCGGCTCGGCCTCGGCTACGAGGAGCTGCGCACCGGCAATCCGCGGCTGATCTGGTGCTCGATCACGGGCTTCGGGAATTTCGGCCCGCTCGCGGACCGGCCCGGCTACGACACGGTCGGGCAGGCGATGGGCGGACTGCTCAGCGTGCTCACCGACATGGATGCGCCCAAGCCGATGGGCATTTCGTTTTCCGATCATCTCGCCGGCATGGTGGCGGCGAACGGCATCCTGGCGGCGTTGCAGGCCCGCCACCGCACCGGGAAGGGCCAGCGCGTCGACACGTCGCTGCTTGAGGCGACGGTGTCGTTCATCGGCGAGAACGCCGCGCGCTTCTTCGAGAACGGCAACGTTCCGAACCGCGCCACCCGCACGCACACTGCGCAGGTCTTTGCCTTCGTCGCCGGCGACGGCAAGCCGTTCGTCATCCATCTCTCGTCGCCGGAGAAATTCTGGAAGGGGCTGACCCGCGTCGCCGGCCATCCGGAATGGCTCGAGGACCCGCGCTTCAATCCGCGCAAGGGCCGGCAGAAGAACTACGACGTGCTGCACGGGTTGCTCAGCGCGGTGTTCGCCACCAAGGATCGCGAGCATTGGCTGCGCCGTTTGACCGAGGAGGACGTTCCGTCGGGCCCGCTCTATGATTTCGCCGAGGTGTTTGCCGATCCGCAGGTCGAGACCCTGGGCATGCGCGTGCGCGTGCCGCATCCGAAGCTCGGCGAGGTCGACCTGGTGCGGAATGGCGTGCGGCTTTCCGACACACCCGTGCGGGTCGAGCGCCCTTCGCCGGAGCTTGGCGAGCACAACCGTGAGATACTTGGGGAATGAGCGATAGGATGCGGACGATAAGGGGCGGCCGGTTCGGTGTCGTCGTGCTGGCGTGCCTCGTGCTTGCCGCCGCGTCGGCGCAGGCGCAGTCGCCCGCCGAGTTCTACAAAGGCAAGCGGTTGACGCTGATCACCTCGGCCTCGGTCGGCGGCGGCTACGACCAGTATGCGCGGCTGCTGGCCAAGCACATGCCGCGCTTCATCCCGGGCAATCCGTCGATCGTGGTGCAGAACATGGTCGGCGCCGAAGGCATCCGCGCCGCGAACTTCCTCTACAACGTGGCGGCGCAGGACGGCACCGTCATCGGCGGGCTCTCGCGCAATAACGGGCTCGCCAAATTTTACGATGTCCAGAACGCCGCGGTGCAGTTCGACGCCCGCAAATTCCACTGGCTCGGCTCGCCGCAGCAGGAGATCGGACTCTTTGTCCTGCGAACGCAAAAGGGCGCCAAATCGATCGACGATCTCAAGAAAATCGAGGTCGTGGTTTCGTCGACCACGCGCGGCGCGCCGACCTCGATCTATCCGCGCATGCTCAACGTGCTCTACGGCGCCAGGATCAAGGTGGTGGACGGCTATGGCGGCTCGCAGGAGAGCGCTGCTGGCGGTCGAGCGCAACGAGGTCGACGGCCATGTCTCCGGCGGCTCGTCGGCGGCGTTCCGTGCCCGCATCGCGCCCTGGCTCAAGAGCTACGCCAAGGTGATCCTGCAGATGGGCATGAGCCGCGACGCGGAATTCCCCGACATACCGACCGCGATCGAGATCATGCCGACGCCCGAGGGCAAGCAATTGTTCGAGATCGCCTTTGCCGAGCAGGTGATGGGTCGCCCGTTCGTGCTGCCGCCCGGGGTACCCGCCGAGCGCGTGCAGGCGTTGCGCGCCGCCTTCGACGCCGCGGTCAAGGACCGGGCGTTGCTGGAGGACGCCAAGGCGCAGAACATGGAGATCGATCCGGTCACCGGCGCGGCCATCAACGCGCTGCTCGACCGGGTCTACGGCGCGCCGCCGGCGCTGGCCGCGCGGTTGCGGGAGATGGCGAAGTAGCACGACGGCCAATCAAGGGCCGGGGAGGGATATCGGTGCATATTGCGATCGTGGTCTGCACGACGGTGGTGTGCGCGCTTGCGTCGGCGGCCGCGGGCATGTCGGGCGCCGGCGCGCAGGACATCCTCACCAGCCGCGCCGCCAACCGCGAGCAGATGATCATTGACGGGGCCCGCAAGGAAGGCCGGGTCGTCCTGTATTCCGCGGCCATCGTCAATCAGGCGCAGCGTCCGTTGGCGCAGGCCTTCATGAAGAAGTATCCGTTCGTGAAGATGTCGTTCTGGCGCGGCGACACCGAGGAGATCATTGCCAAGATTTCGGCCGAGATGCGCGCGAACAATCTTGTCGCCGATCTGGTCGAAGGCACCGGCGTCGGCGAACTCGCCATCGAGGCGAAATTCGCGCAGCCTTATTACTCGCCCATGGTCGAGGCGATGCCGGAGCGCTACCGGGATGCGCGCGGACACTGGACGAGCACCCGGATCAGCTATTTCAGCATCGCCTACAACACCCGCCTCGTGCCGCCCGGTGAGGTGCCGAAGAGCTACGACGACCTGCTCGACCCGCGCTGGCGCGGCAAGCTTGCCTGGCGCATTGGGACCTCGAGCGGCACGCCGCTGTTCCTCACCACCATCCGGCTGGCGAGGGGCGAGGCGAAGGCGCGTGAATATTTCCAGAAGCTCGCGGCGCAGAAGGTGATCAATTTCGGGGCCGGCAGCGCGCGCACGCTGGTCGATCGGGTCATCGCCGGCGAGTTCCCGATCGCGCTGAACATCTTCGCGCATCACCCGCTGATCAGCAGGGCAAAGGGAGCTCCGGTCAATTCGCAGCTGATGGATCCGGTCGCGAGCACCGCCGGGACGATGGTCATTCCAAGGGGCGTGCGCAATCCGCATGCGGCGTTGCTGCTGGCCGAATTCATTCTGTCCCAGGAAGGGCAGGAGATCCTCGCCGCCGCAGACTACTTTCCGGTCCGTTCGGACGTGCCGCCCAAGGAGATCCTGGCCTCGGTGATCCCGCAGCGCGCCGGCGTGCCGGAGCTTTTCATCGGCTCGGATCAACTCAATGAGTACACCGAGAGCTCGCAGAAAATATTCGACGAGATGTTCCGGTGAGGCGGTCGACCGCTGTTGTCTACGGAAGGTGCCGTTAAGTGACTCTTCGTTCCGCCAGCCGCGCCCCTTCCGGTCCGTTTCTGGCGGCATGGCCGAAGATACCTGCCATCTCCCCGCTGGTGGCGGTGCTGACGGCGATCCTGCTGGTCTTGATCGTTCCGCCGGCAGTCTTCCTCCTGCGCATCAGCCTGCACGAGACGCTGCCCGACGGGTCGCTCGGTCCATTTACGCTGCGCTTCTACGAAGGTCTGTTCTCGGGGCGGTTTTTCCTGCCGAGCCTCTACAATACCATGATCTACAGCTTCGGCTCCGCGTTGATCGCGATCGTGATCGGCACGGTGCAGGCGCTGATCGTGGAGCGCACCAACACGCCCGGCCGCAACCTGGCGTTCTTCGGGGCGATCATCTCGCTCGGCGTGCCGCACATCCTCTACACGGTCGCCTGGCTCCTGCTGCTGGGACGCTCCGGGCCGCTGAACGATCTGATCGCGATCCTCACGCAACAGCCTCAGGCCATCAACGTCTACTCGATGTGGGGCATGATCCTGATCGAGGGCATCGGCTTCGTCCCGCTTACCTTTCTGCTGATGTCGGCGGTGTTTCGGTCGATGGACGCGTCGTTCGAGGAAGCCGCCATCGTTGCGGGCGCCAGTCCGCTGCGGGCATTCTGGGAGGTCACGATCCGGATGGGGGTGCCGGCGATTTGCGCGCTGGCGATGCTGATCTTCATCAGGACCTTCGAATCCTTCGAGGTTCCGGCGCTGGTCGGGCTGGCTGGCAACATCAACGTTCTGACGACCACGATCTATCAAAGCGCGCGCCGGACCGGAGCGCCCAACTACGGCGAGTTGGGCGCCTATTCCATCTGCCTGATCCTCATCGTGACGGTGCTGCTGATCTGGCAGAACAATCTCGCGCGCAATGCGCACCGCTACCAGACGATCACCGGCAAGGGATTTCGGCCGCGCATCGTCGATCTTGGCGGGTGGAAGTATCTTTGCTCGGCGTTGCTGTTCGTGCTGTTCATGTTCGTGACGGTGATCCCGGCCGCGATCCTCGTGTTCACCTCGTTCCTGCCGTTCTATGAAGGCGTCAGCCTCGAGTTCGTGGAACAGGATGTCGCTCGACAATTATTCCGTGCTGTTCGGGCCCGGCTCGTTCCGCGATTCGATTTTGAACACGCTGATCCTGGGTGCCTCGACCGCGACAATCGTCGTGCCGTTTACGGCGCTGTGCGCATGGCTGGTCGTGCGGCAGGTGAAGGGTGCCGTTCTGCTCGACCACCTCACCATGCTGCCGCTGGTCTTTCCGGCGATCATTCTGGGCGTCGCGTTTCTCAACATCTTCGTGAATTTACCGGTGCCGCTCTACGGGACATTGCTGTCAATCATTATCGCGTCCTCGGTGCGCTACCTGTCCTATGGCATGCGTTATGCGTACGCGGGCGCACTGCAGATTCAACCCGACCTTGAAGGGCAGGCGGCGGTGTCGGGCGCATCGGGCGCCTCGGTGTTCCGGCGCGTCGTGCTCCCGCTCTTGGCCCCGACCCTTATTAACTCGTGGTTGCTGGTATTCCTGCTGTCGGTCCAGGCGGTCTCGCTGCCGCTGTTGCTGGTTGGCCCGGGCTCCGAAGTGATGGCTGTCACGCTCTTCGAGCTCTGGCAGAATGGGCAGGTCACCGAACTCGCATCCATGGGCGTATTGTGGATGTTGCTCATGACGGCCGTCAGCGTGGTCTTCCACATGCTGACGCGCCGCCACCAGATGGCGACGTGAGCCGTTCGGTCTAACGGAGTTCCGACGATGGCGAAGAACCGAGACGAAACCCGGATCTACAACAAGAACAAGTTCAAGCTCGGCCTGTTCGGGATGAACTGCAAGGGCGGACTGAGCCTGACCAAGGCGCCCGAGAGCTGGGACGCGTCCTGGGACAACAACGTCACGGCGGCAAAGCTCGCCGACGAGGCCGGGCTCGAGTTCCTGCTGCCGATCGGCCGCTGGCACGGATATCAGGGCTCGAGCGACACCCAGGGCACGACGTTCGAAACGATCGCATGGGCGTGTGGACTGCTCGCCTCGACGCAGGAGATCACGACCTTCGGCACGCTGCATGTCGCCTTCGTCAATCCGGTCTTTGCCGCCAAGCAGATGGTGACGGCCGATCACATCGGTCACGGGCGTTTCGGCCTCAACGTCGTCTCGGGCTGGAACCCGATCGAGTTCGGCATGATGGGCGTGCCGCTCGGCGATCACGACGGCCGCTACGACTACGCCGACGAGTGGCTCGAGATCGTCAACCGCATCTGGTCGGAGGACGCGCCGTTCGACTTCGACGGCCGCCACTACAAGCTCAAGGCCGTGCGCAGCAAGCCGAAACCGTGGTGGGGAACCCGCCCCATCCTGGTGAGCGCGGGGAATTCGGAAACCGGCCGGACGTTCGCGGCCAACAATGCGGACTGCCTGTTCACGACGGTGCCGCCCAAGCTCGAGGATTTGCAGCAAAAGCTCAAGTTCTTCCGCGACGCCGCGCCGCCCGGACAGTTGCGCAACATCTTCGCGAGCTGCCATCTGATGGTAAGGCGCACCCGCAAGGAGGCGGAGGACTACCACCACTACATCGTCTACGAGCAGGGCGACTGGGAGTTGGCGGAGTACGCCTTCAACCTGCGCGGCTCCCGGATCAATTCCTGGCTCAAGGAGGACGAAGAAAAGCTCAAGGCCCGCCTGATCAGCGGCGCCGGTGTGCCGATTGTGGGCAGCTACGACGACGCGGTGGAGACGATGCAGCGGCTCAATGGCGTCGGGCTCGATGGCTTTGCCATGGGCATGATCAACTACGTCAACGACTTTCCGCACATCAGGGACGAACTGCTGCCGCGCATGGAACGCGCGGGATTGCGTGAACCGCAGCATCGCGCCGCCGCCACTGCCGCTGAATAGAAGAAACAAGGGAGAGAAACGCCAATGAAGATCACCGAGGTGCGCATCGAGGAATTGGTTCTGCCGAAAAAAGACAAAGACTGGAAATTCGCACTGGCGGCGAACCCGGCGACCGAGGGCTGGATCGTCAACATCCGAAGCGAGGACGGCACCGTCGGCTATGGCTACGCCTCGACCATGAACCACTACGGCGCGCCGCATGAAGCGGTGAAGGGCGCGCTCGACCGCTTGAGCACGCGCCTGATCGGGCGCGACTTCGCGCGAGATCGCCAGCATCCTGGACGACCTCGACCAGGTCATGATGGGCAACAACCAGGCGAAATCCGGCATCGATTGCGCGCTGCACGACCTGCGCGCACGCCAGCTCGGCGTGCCGCTGTGCGATCTGTTCGGCGGGCCGGCGGTGCGCGAGTTCGCGAGCCTGCGCATCCTGCCGATCAAGTCGCCGATCGACATGGCGAAGAATGCGCGCGCGCTGGCCGACAAGGGCGTCCGGCATTTCAAGATCAAGGTGCATGGCGAGGTCGAGGAGGACGTGGAGCGCGTCCGCGCCATCCGCGCCGAGCTCGGGCCGGACGCGCATCTCACCATCGACGCCAACCAGTCCTACGCCGCCAAGGATGCGATCCGCGCGCTCAATCTGATGGCGCCTTACAAGATCGACCTGGCGGAGCAGCCGGTCGAGGTCAAAGACCTCGTAGGCCTGAAAGCGGTCACGCAGGCGGTGCCGATCACGGTCGAAGCCGACGAGGCGGCGTACTCGCTCGATCAGGTCATGATCCTGGTCAGGGATCGCATCGTCGATGCGATCAGCCTGAAGATCACCAAGCTCGGCGGCCTGCGAAAAACATATGCCGCGGCGCAAATCTGCGACGCCGGCGGCGTGAGGTACCGGATGGGCGCGCATGTCGGGCCGATGCTGCTCGCCGCGCACGCCATGCATTTGGCGGCCGCGCTGCCGGGCATCTGGTACGCGTCCGAGCTTTCCGAGTTCGACGGTCTGGCGGAAGACCCCTGGGAGGGCCTCAAGCTCGTCGACGGCGTCTTGCACCTTTCCGATGCGATCGGATGCGGCGTGACCCCGAAAGCGGCCAGAGCCGAGAGTCAGCGCAGGAGCGCCTAACGTGGTTCGCGTTACCCACGCAGCAGTCGCTTCGGTCGTGTCGCTGGTGATGTGCTTGTCGGCGACGGCGGTGTTGGCGCAGGCACCGGACGACATCCTGACCTACACGGGGCCGGAGCGCACGCAGCGACTGATCGAGGGTGCGAAACGGGAAGGGCGCGTCACCTATTACTCCGGAATGATCGTCAATCAGGCGCTTCGTCCGCTGACGACGGCGTTCCAGAAGAAGTACCCGTTCATCAAGATGGCGCATTGGCGCGCCGACTCGGAGGACATCTTGACGAGGGTGTCGGCTGAAATGCGCGCCAACAACCTCGTGGCCGACGTGATCGAAGGCACCGGCGTCGGCGAGCTTGCCGTGCGCGCCGGCGTGGCACAGCCGATCTGGTCGTCGCAACTCGCCGATATCCCGGACTATATGCGCGATCCCCGCCGGCTGTGGGCGCCGACGCGGATGAGCTATTTCGGCATCGCCTACAACACGCGGCTCGTTCCAGCCGGCACGGAACCGAAAAGCTACACGGACCTGCTGGACCCGAAATGGAAGGGCAAGATGGCCTGGCCGGCCCTGACTCCGGTCGGTGCGCCATTGTTCATCACCAATCTTCGCCTGAGCTGGGGCGAGGACAAGGCGATGGCGTATCTGCGACAACTACGGACGCAGGGCATCGTCAATTTCGGTGCAGGCAATCCGCGGACATTGGTCGATCGGGTGATCGCCGGCGAATATGCGATTGCGATCCAGATTTTTGCCCACCATCCGCTCATCAGCGCCGGCAAGGGCGCGCCGGTCGCCGCGCAGCTGCTGCCGCCGGTCGCAAGCGCGTCCGGCACGCTCATCATCCCCAAGGGCTCACGGCACCCGCATGCAGCGCTGTTGCTGATGGACTTTCTATTGTCCAAGGAAGGGCAGGCAATTCTCGCTGCGGCCGAATACCTGCCGGTGCGCCCCGATGTCGATCCGCTTCCCCAGATCGCACCGATCGTCCCGTCCAGAGCCGGCGTGCAGGAGAATTTTGTCACGCCTGAAGACTTGCATTCGAACACCGAGCCATCAGCGAAGATCGTCGAGGAGCTGTTCCGTTGATCCCGCAGAAAGTAAGAAACGTAACGCATGACGGAGAAACAATCATGATCGAACCATCCCGCGAGCTGCGCGACGCCTGCGCCATTGTCGGAACCGGCCACAGCCGGCTCGGGCGGGTGCCGGGCGTGTCGAGCCTCGATCTCCTGGTCGAGGCGATGCGCAACGCGATCGCCGATTCCGGGATCAACGTGAAGGACATCGACGGCATCGTCTGCCGCGGGCCGGACGACATCTACAGCCACCATCAGCAGATCGGCGCGCGGCTCGGCATCAACGTGAAATTCTCGACCTCGCTCGACAATGGCGGCGCGAGCCAGATCCTCGCCGTCGCGATCGCCTCGATGGCGATCAAGGCCGGCATGGCGTCGACCGTGATCTGCGGCTACGGCCGCGATTCCTGGTCGCGCACACACTCGTCGGAAGAGGCGCGGGTGAAGAACCAGACCACGCCCGACGATCAGCTGCCGAAGGAGTTCGCGCCGGAATACGGCTACTTCGGCGCGGTCGCCGCGCATGCCTTCGGTGCGACGCGCCACATGCATCTCTACGGCACCACCCGCGACCAGTTCGGCGAGGTCGCGGTGGCCTGCCGCGAGCATGCGCTGCGCAATCCCGACGCGCAGATGAAGAAACCGCTGAGCATGGCGCAATATCACGAGGCGCCGCAGATCGTGTCGCCGTTCGGGCTCTACGATTGCAGCCTGCGCAGCGACGGCGCCGGCGCCGTGATCGTCACCAGCCGCGAACGCGCCCGCGACCTCAAGCAGCCGCCGGTGCTGATCAAGGGGTTCGGCAGCTTCAACAATCTGCGCGGCTGGTTCAACGACGACAACATGGTGGTGACGGCGGCGAAGCAGAGCGGCGAGATCGCCTACAAGATGGCCGGCGTCGGGCCCGACGACGTCGACACCGCGCAGATCTATGACTGCTTCACCTACATGGTGATGACGCAGCTCGAGGACTACGGCTTCTGCAAGAAAGGCGAGGGCGGCGATTTCGTCGCCTCCGGCGCGCTGCGCATGGGCGGACGGCTGCCGACCAACACCTCGGGCGGTCAGCTCTCGGAAGCGCATGTGGAGGGCATGCTGCAGGTGGTCGAAGGCGCGCGGCAGATGCGCCACACCTATCCGGCCGAGCGGCAGGTGAAGGACGCCGAGATCGCGCTCGTCTCCGGCCACGGCGGCAACCAGGTCTGCCACTCCACCTTGATCCTGGGGAGGGCGTGATGAGCGACCGTGCCCGCAAGCCCGTCCCGAAGCCCGCGCCGGAGTCGGTGCCGTATTGGGAGGCCGCCAAGCGCCATGAGCTGGCGCTGCCGAAATGCAATGCCTGCGGAAAATTCTGGTTTCCGCCGTCGCGATCCTGTCCGAACTGCCTGGCGGTCGACTTTGACTTCAAGACGGTGTCCGGCCGCGGCAAGGTCTACAGTTTCGTGACCTTCCACCGCGTCTATCATCCGGCTTTCGCCGGCGAGGTGCCTTACGTCGTTGCGATCGTCGAGCTCGAGGAGGGGCCGCGGCTCCTCAGCAACATTGTCGGCATCAAGCCCGACGCGGTTCAATGCGAAATGCCGGTGAAGGTCGTGTTCGACGATGTCGCGGACGACGTCTCGGTGCCGAAGTTCGCGCCGGTGTCAGGCGCTCACTTCGCCTTCCGCGCGGCGGCAAGCGCCTGGGCGGTGTCGAGCTTGGCGAGGGCGTCGCGCACGAGACCCTTCGGATCGCCGGCGATCTTCTCGGCGACAAGATCGGGCCGGTGCAGCAGCTGATGAAAACGTTGCAGCGGGAACACCTCGAAGCCGCTCACGACGTTGGCGAGCTCGTTGCCTTTGACCGACGCGCTGAAAAAGCCCTCCGGCGTCAGGATGATCCATTCGCCATTGCCGGCGGCCAGCAAGGTGGCGAGCGCTTCGCCGGTGTCGACGTTCCAGAGCCGGATGGTGGTATCAGGACTGCCTGAAACGGCGCGCTTTCCATCCCGCGCGAGGGCGAGCGCGATCACCGCGCCGGTATGTCCCGTAAACGTGCGGATGATGCCGCCGGTGTTGACGTCGCGCAGCGTGAGCGTCGTGTCGTAGCTTCCGGCAATCCAGCTCTGGCTGTCAGGCAGGAACTCGCCGGGAATCTGGAATGGGATATTGGCACCAACAGTGACAATCGGCCGGCCGTTGTCGGTGGCGATAAGCTGGATGTCCTCGTTGGAAAGCGTCAGCAGCCGCTGGCCGTCCGGTGAGAAGGTGTAGGACCCCGCGTTTGGGTAAACCACGGAATTGATGCGCTTGCCGCTCTCGACATCCCACATCCTGACGCCGGGGGCATCGCCGCTCGCAACTAGGATCCGCCGGCCGTCCGGTGAAAATCCCGCCGGCTGCGCGAACTCTTCGAGGCCCTTCAAGGTGCGGACGAGACGGCCCGTCGCGACCTCCCACACGCGAACGGAACGTGGCTCGCCGTCAGTCGCCAGCAGGCGGCTGTCGGCCGAGAAGGCCGCCCAGCTGGCGCCTTTGAGGTCGCCCGCGAGCTTTCGCACCATGCGTCCGTCTTCAAGATCCCACAGCCCAAGCGATCCGTCGTCAGGGCTGGGAGCGAGGATCAACTTGCCGTCGGGCGACAGGAGAACCGGCCGCGAATCCTGACCGCCGCGGTCGAACGTATGGATGAGGCGGCCGGTCGCCACCTCGCGCAGCTCGAAATTGATGCCGCCGCGGATAAGAACGCGGCGCCCGTCGTGCGACATCCCGAGCGAAAAGTTTTGCTCGATTTGAGTCTCGACGGTGCGGACCAGGCGCGCGCCCGGGAGGTCCCATAGCTGCATGCGCGGACCGTTCTCTCCCGCCAGCACCTGGGTGCCGTCGGGCGACAGTGCGATCGAGAGAATGGTGGTGGCAGCCGGGGGATTGAATATCCGCGTGAGCTTTCCGCTCTCCGCCTGCAGCAGCCGCAACGTCCCGTCACGCGCCCCGATCACCAGCAGCGTTCCGTCCGGCGAGAACGCCGCGGCCGTTGGCTGGTTGATGGAAGGAAGAACGGCGCGCGTAGACCGGGGCGCCGTGATGTCGAACGTGGTTATGGCGTCGCCGCAGCAGATGCGCGCTCGCTTCCAATCGGTCCAGAACGCCAGCAGCGACGTATCGCCACCGTGCTTCTGGGATCGGATGAGTTTGCCGGACGCAACGTCCCACACGCTCACCGTCCCGTCCGTGGTGTAGGACAAGAAGCGACCGCCATCGGGCGAGAAAGCAATGGTCCCGGTCGGTAGGTCGTCGCCCTTCACGGTGTGGACGAGTTCGCCGCTTTCGGTATTCCAGATGCGGATCAGGCCGCCGTCATGGGCGGTCGCCAGCAGCCGACGATCCTGCGAGAAGGCGGCAGCAGCAATCGGGCCGCCGCCCAGGTCGTCCACGTAGTCTTTGACCTTGCGTCCGGAGGCGATGTCCCATTCCTGGGCGGCCGCATCGTTGCTTCCTGCGACGAGACGCAATCCATCGCTTGAGACGGCAAGAACGGCGCTGCTCCAGAAGGACTCGTCGAAATTGTGAATGAGGCGGCCGGTCTCGGCGTCCCAGGTGCGGATGGTGCCGGCGACCGTGACCAGGCGCCGACCATCCGGCGTAAACGCCACGGCCGTCACCTGCTGCGGATAGCCGATCGTGCGAAGCTGCGGATGGCCGATCGTGCGAATGAGCCTGCCGTCGGCGGCATTCCACAGCTTCACGACGCCGTTGGTATCGCCCGAGGCGACACGCCGCTGGTCCGGCGAGAACGCCAGCGCAGTCGGATTGACCCCATAGGGCTCGTCCTCCGACAGGGAGTTTGCCAGTTGCAGGACGACGTCGATTTTCGGGCGAACCGTCTGCGCGGTGGTCGAAACGGCCAAGAGCGCGGCCAGCGCGGCAATCAACACACTAAGCCAAGTCCGGACTTCGGGCATTGCAATCTCGTGCCTGCGGGGAGAGGCGAGCGAGTGCCGATTGTCTCTGATCTTGGCGCCGGTAGCTAGCTCGAACGCAGCGGACGGCGGGTGCCCTTGCGCTCCACGATCAGCGCGGGCCTTGCCACCTTTTCGACCGGCGGCGGGGCCGCGGCCGGGGCCGGTGTGTCGCTGTCGTCGCGCAGGTCGACCGGATAGGCCGGCACGGTGGTGGTGATCGAGTGCTTGTAGACGATCTGCTGCTCGCCATCGCGCTCTAACAACACGCAGAACGCGTCGAACCCGGCGACCACGCCCTGCAGCCGGACGCCGTTGGCGAGGAAGATCGTGACCGGCGTTCGCCGGCGCAGCAGGTGTTCGAGAAAGGTGTCCTGGAGTCGGTGAATATTGTCTTTGGCCATTTTCTTCTCTTGAGCCCACTTCTTTCTTTGAGCCCTCGCGCGATTTTCTGCCGCAAACGCGTCAGGATCATGACGCGTTCGTACCATCGGCTTTGCGAGCAAGCGGCTTTGCGAGCAAGGTTCGGGTCGCCACGTCGCCCCAGCACAACGCGTCATCTCATTGTCGCGAATTGTGCGGGAAAAATGAATGCCGGCGCGCGCAGGGCAGCCCGGCGGAAAACACGGGCAGATCAACAGAGTGGCAACGGGATTTGTGCGCGCGGCACGGACCGCTTGACAGGAGCGGCCGTGCGCTGTAATTAACCTGTAAGTTAATTAACCGCAGGGTAAATCACCGTGCCCATCGCTGCACCCGTCGATCCCCTCAGCAACACGTTCGCGGCGCTCGCCGACCCGACGCGGCGCGCCATCCTGGCGCGGCTTTCGCTCGGCGAGACCTCGGTCTCGGAACTCTCAAAGCCGTTCGACATCAGCGCGCCCGCCATCTCGAAACACCTGAAGGTGCTGGAGCGCGCCGGCCTGATCAGCCGCGGCCGCGAGGCGCAGTGGCGCCCGTGCCGCATCCAGCCGGGGGCGCTGCGCGGCGTCGACGACTGGCTCGAGCGCTACCGCCAGCTCTGGGAGGAGAAGCTCGATCGGTTGGACGCCTATCTGCAGGAACTGCAAGCCAAGGAGAAAAAGCGTGGACGCAAGGACAAGCGATAACGACGCCTTCGCGCTGACGATGCCGTCCGACCGGGAGCTCGTCTTCACGCGCGTATTCAATGCGCCGCGCCAACGTGTGTTCGATGCATGGACCAAGCCCGAGCACCTGGTGCGCTGGTATGGATGTCACAGTTCGTCGCTCATCGTGTGCGAGGTCGATCTGCGTGTCGGCGGTACCTATTGCTTCGTGGTCCGCATAACCGATGGAACCGAGCATGCGCTGTCGGGCGTCTATCGCGACATCGTGCCGCCGGAGCGCCTCGTTTTCACCCAACGCTTCAACGATGATCCGGACAAGGAAGCGCTCGTGGCCATTCAGTTCGACGAGCGTAACGGCAAGACCACCCTGACGATGACCGCGCTCTACCGGAGCGCCGAGGATCGCCAAGCGGTGCTCGATATCGGTGTGGATAGGGGCACTGCCGAAACGCTCGAGCGTCTCGCCGCGCTTCTGGCCGACCAATGGGCCAACACCACGGCGTGAACCAGCACGCCAATCACCAGGAGGACAGGATGCCGATTGCCAAACAGAAGATCATGCCATGCCTGTGGTTCGACAACGAAGGCGAGGCCGCGGCCAAGCACTACGTCTCGATCTTCAAGAATTCCAAGATCGGACGGATCGGCCGCTACAGCGACGCAGGCAAGGAGATCCACGGCAAGCCGGCCGGCGCGGTGATGACCGTCGAGTTCGAGCTCGAGGGCCAGCAATTCCTCGCGCTCAACGGCGGCCCGCGGTTCAAGTTCGACGAGGCGGTGTCGTTCCAGGTGTTCTGCGACACGCAGGCCGAGGTCGACTACTTCTGGAGCAAGCTTTCCGAGGGCGGCTCCGAAGGTCCCTGCGGCTGGCTGAAGGACAAGTTCGGCCTCTCGTGGCAGGTCGTGCCCTCGAGGGTCACCGACATGCTGCAGGACGAGAAATCAGAAAAAGGCCAGCGCGTCTTCGGGGCGATCATGCAGATGAAGAAGATCGACATCGCGGCGCTAGAGAAAGCCTACGCCGGCTGAGCGCGACCCGCTTCGACGACCACCGACTTTTTGAACCACCAACCCAAGACGGAGAGAGAGCCATGCAGGTGCAACCCTATCTGTTCTTCAACGGCCGCTGCGAGGAAGCCATCGAGTTCTACAAGAAGACGCTCGGCGCCAAGGTCGAGATGCTGATGCGCTTCAGCGAGAGCCCGGAGAAGGGCTCCATGCCGGTCCAGCCGAATCCGAACAGCATCATGCATGCGAGCTTCAAGATCGGCGATACCGCCATCATGGCCTCGGATGGATGCGGCGACGGTACTGCCGCCGAATTCAAAGGGTTCTCACTTTCGGTCAGCGCCAAGGACGAGGCCGACGCCCGACGCCTGTTCGGAGCGCTGTCCGACGGCGGCCAGGTGCACCAGCCGCTGATCAAGACATTCTTCTCGCCGGCCTTCGGCATGGTCCAGGACAAGTTCGGCATGGGCTGGATGGTCGTGGTCGAGCAGGCGGCGGCGAAGGCGGCCTGAGCCGTCGCAACAACAAGAAGCAGTGAGGCAGTCATGAGCCTGGTTGAAACCAAGAGCGAGGACTTCGTCATCTCGCGTGTGCTCGACGCGCCGCGCGAGCTGGTGTGGAGGTGCTTCACCGATCCGGAGCACATGAACCAGTGGTGGGGTCCGAAGGGCGTCACCGTGACGACGTTGAAGATGGATCTGCGCCCGGGCGGCACCTTCCTCTATCGGATGGAAACCGCCAGCGGCGGCGAGATGTGGGGCAAGATGGTCTACCGCGAGATCACGCCGCGCGACCGCATCGTGTTCCTCAACTCGTTCTCCGACGCGGCCGGTGGCACCACCCACCATCCGATGGCGCCGACCTGGCCGCTGGAGATGCTCTCGATCTTCACGTTCGAGGATGTGCCCGGCGGCAAGACCCGGTTCACGGTCCGCTGGTCGCCGTATGACGCGACCGATGAAGAGCAAAAGACCTTCGACGCCGGCCACGACAGCATGCGCCAGGGCTGGGGCGGAACGCTCGACAAGCTCGAAGCCCATGTGAAGAAGGCTGGCTGACACGTCACCGGAGAGCCGGCCGCGTTGCGCGGCCGGCTCCCTCGGGCTTTTCCGGGCGAAATCGATTTTCCAGGAGACATGATGCAGACCATTCAAGTTCCACCCGTGTCGAACAAGGCGCTGTGGACCGGCCGTATCATCAGCGGGATCGTGATCCTGTTCCTGCTGGTCGACGGTGGCATCAAGCTCATCCCGATTGAGGCGGTGATCACCACATCGCGCGAGCTCGCCATTCCCGAGCATCTCGCGCGCACGCTCGGCGTGCTGACGCTCGTCGGTACGCTGCTCTATGCCTGGCCGCGCACGTCGGTGCTCGGCGCGATCTTCCTGACCGGTTACCTGGGCGGCGCCATCTACGTGCATGTGCGCGCCGGCAGCCCGATGCTCAGCCATACGCTGTTCGGCGTCTATCTCGGCCTCTTGATCTGGGGCGGGCTTTACCTGCGCGACGGCATGGTCCGCGCGCTGATCCCGCTGCGTCAGGGCGCCGACTAGTCAAAGGAACCAGCCATGCTTTGGACCATCCTGGCCATCATTGCCGTCGTGATCGCTGGCATCCTCATTTTTGCGGCGACCAAGCCCGACGTCTTCCGCGTCCAGCGCTCCGCCACCATCGCGGCGCCGGCCGCCAAGATCTTCCCGCATCTTCTCGACTTCCAGCGCTGGCCCTCCTGGTCGCCTTACGAGAAGAAGGACCCCGACATGAAGCGGACGTTCAGCGGTCCCGCGACCGGCCCGGGCGCGACCTACGCCTGGGAAGGCGACAAGAATATCGGCATCGGGCGCATCGAAGTCACCGAGGTTGCGCCGAACGCGCGGCTCGCCTTCGACCTCATCATGCTCAAGCCGTTCCAGGCGCGTAACAAGGGCGAGTTCACGCTTGAGCCGCAAGGCAACGCCACGCGCGTCACCTGGGCCATGCACGGCCCGGCGCCGTACTTCTCCAAGCTGATGCAGGTGTTCTGCAACATGGACCGCATGGTCGGCGGCGACTTCGAGAAGGGCCTCGCCGATCTCAAGACCATCTCCGAGAAGTAACGCGAAGAAGGAGAGATACGATGAGCGCGCCAGTCGATGCCCCATCCCGTGAAGTTACCCTGACGCGCGTCTTCGATGCGCCGCCGCAACTGGTTTGGCAGGCCTGGACCGACCCCAGGCACATGGCGCAGTGGTGGGGGCCGAAGATGTTCACCAATCCGGTGTGCGAGCTCGATCTGCGGCCGGGCGGCGCGATCCGCATCGATATGCGCGCGCCGAATGGTACCGTGTACCCGATGACCGGCACGTTCGTGGAGATCGTCCCGCCCAAGCGGCTGGTGTTCACATCGGTGGCGCGCGACTACGACGGCAATGCGCTGCTCGAGGGGCACAACGTCATCACCTTCGAGGACGTCGGCGGGAAAACCAAGCTCACCGTGAAGTCGCGCGCCGTCGGGCATGGCGCCGATCGCACCGCAGATGCTCGCGGGCATGGAGGCGGGCTGGACCCAGAGCCTCGAGAAGCTCGCGGGACTGGTCGAAGGCCGCTGACGGAAGGAGGCGAGGGGACACATGGCGATCGCCAGCACCGAACGACCGGTCGAACGCGAGCTTGTGATCGAGCGCGTGTTCAACGCGCCGCGCCAGCTCGTCTTCGACGCCTGGACCGATCCCGACCACGCCCGGCAATGGTTCGGTCCCCGGCACCATCCGGCCCGGGAGCTCAGCATGGACCTGCGGCCCGGCGGGCGCTGGCGCAGCTGCCTGCGGTCGATCGAAACCGGCGCCGATCTCTGGGTCGGCGGCGTCTATCGCGAGATCGTGCCGCCGGAACGCCTGGTGTTCACCTTCGCCTGGGAGGAAGAGGGCGAGCGCGGGCTCGAAACCCTGGTGACGATCACGTTCGCCGAGCGCGACGGGAAGACGCACATGACCTTCCGCCAGACCCCGTTCCAGTCGGACAGCGAGCGCGACGGCCATCACGGCGGCTGGAGCAGCGCCTGGGATCGGCTCGACGACCTGTTGGCGGCGTAACGGCGCTTGGCGGCATAGCAGCCGGCGTTCCGTCGGGCGGGACGAGAACGCCGCCCATCCCCGGTATATCAGCGAAAATGCATGCGGCCCATCGGGCTGCATCGTTTCGTTTTCTGACGAATAATGAGTTAGAATGACTCTCGAAGCCGTGACTCTGCACGGCACAAGAGGGAGTCAAGGGAAGGATGGCGCAGCAGGTCTTTGTCTGTCACGAAATCGAGATGAAGGACGGCGACGTCCGAATCATCCGCCAGGACCGGATCGAGGTCGGCGTCTATCGCCACGAGGGCGCCTTCTACGCCTACCGGAACCACTGCCTGCATCAGGGCGGGCCGGCCTGCGAAGGCATCATCCGGGGCAAGGTCGTCGACATCTACAATCCGGACAAGACGTTCGTGGCGCAGACCTACGACGACAACGAACCGCACATCATCTGCCCCTGGCACGGCTGGGAGTACAAGCTCAAGACCGGCGAGTGCGCGCCCGACCCCAAGCTGCGGCTGAAACGCCACGAGGTGGTTCAGCGCGAAGGAGGCATCTATGTCGTCATCTGAGGTGCTTGATCGCCAAAATCACCCGGCCGAAACGCTGGCGCGCGCCACCGAGGTGCTCGGCGCGGCGGTCGTCGATCCCGACCGCATTCCGGATGTTGAGTTGCGTGCTTTGATTGCCAATGTGGTGCGGCTCTACGCCGCCAAGGCGGAACAGGGCATGCGTAAGCCGTTGCCGCCGGGCGCTGGTGGCCTCACCGTCACCGAAACGATGGTCACCGTCACCGATCTTCTGCATGCGCTGAACGTACAGATGTTCGAGCTTGCCATGTGGCAGGCGATGTCCGGCAATTGCATCGCCCCGCACCAGAGGGTCGACGCACCGCAATCTTAGAGATTCACAACAGCCGCCTGCGTGCGGCGCTCCCAATGGGGAAGAACCCATGAACTTGATGACGCCGATCGTCCGCGATCCCAACGCGGAGCAATTCGATACCCGCCGCCTGCTGGCGCACGCGCAGCAGCAAGCCGAGGATCGCAAGTACGAAGATTTCATGATCATCGACGTCGACTCGCATCACTACGAGACCGGCTCGTACAAGGAGATCTTCGACTACATCGACGATCCGGTGATGCGCGACAATTTCAAATTCTCGAAGGGGCAGACGCTGCATCCGCGCTCCACCGGCGGCTATCAGGAAATGGCCGGCCGCATCACGCGCTATCAGCATCGCGCCTCCGAGCAGGGGCTGCCGGGAGCGCCGCATCGCGACATCGGCTTGACCCGCAAATGGATGGACTCGATCGGCGTCGACGTCGCCTGCATCTTCCCGACGCCGATGCTGGGGCTCGGCCTCAATCCCGTGATCGAGGTCGAGGTGCAGTACGCGCGCGCCTATAACCGCTGGCTGACCGAGCGGATCCTGGCGGAAGAGCCGCGCATGGTGTCCATGCTCTATCTGCCGATGAACGATCCGGTCGCGGCGCTGAAGATGGTCGAGGAGTTCTCCGGCCGCAAAGGCGTGATCGGCTTCCTGGTCACCACCGCCCGCTACAAGCCGCTCTACGACAACGTCTACATGAAGCTCTATCGCGCCCTGGAAGAGCGCGGGCTGCCGATCGGCTTCCATTCGGCGACGAACTGGGGCGATCAGAGCATGCACATCTCGAACAAGTTCATCGCGATCCATGCGCTGGGCTTCTCGTGGTTCAACATCCTGCACATGACCAACTGGGTGGTGAACGGCATTCCGGAACGCTTCCCGGGGCTCAAGTCGATCTGGATCGAGAGCGGGCTCGCCTGGGTGCCGTTCGTGATGCAGCGCCTCGACAACGAATACATGATGCGCTCGTCGGAGGCGCCGACGCTCAAGCGCCTGCCGAGCGATTACATGCGCGAGATGTATTACACCTCGCAGCCGATGGAGATGATCAACAATCACTCGATGCTGGAAGAGACGTTCAAGATGATCAGCGCCGACACGCAGCTGCTCTATGCCTCGGACTATCCGCACTGGGACATGGACCTGCCGTCGACGATCTACGACCTGCCGTTCCTCTCCCAGCAGGCCAAGCGCAACATCCTCGGCGAAAGCGCGCGCAAGCTGTTCAAGCTGGACACGCTGATCGCGCCCGAGAAGAAGGCGCGGCTGAAGGCGAGGGGCGTGGCGGCGTAGGGGGAAGATGCCGGCCGATCCCGTTCGGCTTAGCAAGTTCCTCAGCTTCGTCCTGCGCCATCGGCCGGATTCCATCGGCCTGGCGCTGGACCCGCACGGCTGGGCGAACATCGACGACCTGATTGGCATGGGCGATGCGGCTGGAACGCGGTTCAGCCGCGAAGACCTGCTGCATGTCGTCGAAACCAGCGACAAGAAGCGGTTTTCAGTCTCCCCCGACGGGCTGCGCATCCGCGCCGCGCAAGGACACTCGGCGTCGGTGGAGCTTGGCCTGCCGCCACAAGAGCCGCCAGAGGCGCTGTATCACGGGACCGCAACGCGGTTCGTCGAGTCGATCCTGGCAGAGGGCTTGAAGCCGCAGGATCGCCGGCACGTGCATCTGTCGCTCGACGAAGTGACCGCGCACCGCGTCGGGGCGCGTCACGGCAAGCCGGTCATCCTCAGGGTTGAAGCGCTTCGCATGCACACGAAGGGATTCACGTTCTACCTTGCCGACAACGGCGTATGGCTGACCGATCGGGTGCCGCCGGAGTTCCTGGTGTTGTCGGGCACGGCAGCCGCGACGACGGCTTCAAGGCAGCCGAAGCGATCCACGTAGATCAGCGCTTCTTCGCCCGGCTGCTCTTGCGCGGTGGAGGTTCGACCGGCTCAAGCCCGCAGGCCTTGTCCAGCCATGCTTTGACCGCCGGCCAGTAGCGCCTGTCCCCCCACAGTTCCTGCTTCTTCGGGAAGGCCGGATGCTTGGCATCGAAGTCCTGGAGCAGAGCGCGCCCGAGCTCTTCCGGCACGCCTAAGCGCTGGATGAGCTCCGCGTCCGTCACGAACAGAGTGTGGGATCTTGCGGCCGCGTCGAGGAGAGATTCGATAGCTTTCAGCAATTCATGCGGCGATCGCGCTGTGACCGTCTGATCGTCGGAAGCGGGCGTGTTCGCTGTCGACGTTCCTTCGACGATGCGCCGGGTGGCTTCACGAATTCTGTCGATGTCGGCGGCTTGGCGGCCGCCATGGCTCAGATAGTCGTCCACTTCGGACCACTTCCACATCAATTCGGCACCGCGCTTGCGCGGCGGCGGCAAAATTCCGTCGGCGACCCAATTGTCCACCGTGCTCGGGGAACAGGAGATGTGCCTGCACAACGTGGCCATGTCCTGCCAGGGCGGGACCAGGCCGTCATGATTGGGCGTCATCCTTTTTGGCCAGATGTCATCAAAACCGCGTTCGGACATGCGCACAGCTCCCGCCTAAGTCGCAGGTAAAATGGCCGCCGACTTGAGCGATAAAGTGGTCTTGAAAGTGGTCTTGGCGGTGGACTGGTTCAGGTCGCGCACGGTCAGCCACGCGTGGGCCAACCGCTCGCTGGTTAAGCAGCTTCCGGCTGGTCGCGCTTGCCATACAAGCCGATTGTTAATTGCAGCCAACAATCCAATTTAGCCCGTATTTTACCTTGCTGAATGGGACATTAACCAAATTGATCCATCAATCGAAGATCAGAATTTTGGGTTGGTCTTGGCCGCCATGGCACCCCCTCGTCTGTTCCAATTTCTGCGGGCCCTGCTGCGTCCGGCGCCCTTGCTTGGCTTGGCCATCGTTGCGATTGTCTGGATCGGCCTCGTCCACTTCCTCAAAGTCGAGCGCAGCACGGCGGTGGAAGGTGCGGTCCAGCGCGGCAGCAGCCTTGCACACCTGTTCGAACAAAACACGATCCGTCTGCTCAAAAGCGTCGATCAGACGCTTTTGCTGTTTCGTCTCGCCTACGAGGAGAACCCCAAATCCTTTGATTTGCGTCATTGGGTCGAGCGGGCTTCGTTCATCGGCGAACTGACGATCCAGGCCGCCATCATCGGCCCGGACGGCTATCTGAGAGCCACGACCACAGCATATTCCGGCGGACCGATGGATCTCCGCGATCGGGAGCATTTTCGAGCCCACGTCGATGCCAAGTCGGACGCGCTTTACATCAGCAAGCCGGTCGTGGGGCGCGCATCTGGTAAGAAGTCACTCCAGCTGACCCGAAGACTGCGACAGCCGGACGGAAGCTTTGGCGGTGTCATCGTTGCCTCGATTGACCCCGCATTCGTGGAGCGCTTCTTCCACTCGATCAATCTCGGTGCCCAGGAAGGCATTACATTGCGTGGACTGGACGGCGCCATCCGTGCCTCCCACGGCGTTGCGGTCTCGGACCAGGGCGAGGGAAGACTACCAGCGCCGCTGGCGAAAGCGCTTGCACAGGCGCCGGAAGGAAGCTTCTGGGGCGGGGACATTGTCGACGGCCGTAGGCGCCTGATCTCGTATCGCCTTGTCACCGGGTATCCGCTGCTTATCACGCTTGCGATGGACGAGCGCGGGATTCTGGCGGCCTATGAGCACCATAAATTCGTCTACACGGGAACAGCGGCAATCCTGACAATTCTTGTGCTCCTCGGCATTGCTGCGATCATTCGCCGACAAAGGTCGCTCGAACAGACCAATTTGCGGTTCAGCACGGCGCTGGACAACATGACTCATGGTCTGTGCATGTTCGATGCAGGAAAACGTCTGGTCGTCAGCAACAAGCGCTATGCCGATTTGTACGGCCTGCCGCCTGCGCTGTTGAAAATTGGAACTCCGCACGATGCCGTTGTCGCGCATCGCGTCTCAAATCGCATTTTTACAGATGAGAAGGACGCCGGCGCCACGGCCGATGCGTCGGCGCAGACGTCACCCGAAGACGTTACAAGCCGAGTCAAGCAGATGGCTGACGGACGTCTGGTCCGCATCGTTCGAAAACCAATGGAAGGAGCGGGTTGGGTCGCCATTCACGAGGACGTCACCGAGCGCCATCAAATCGAGAAACAGCGCGACGAAATGCTTCTGCGTGAAAACCGCAGGTCCGCTATCGAGAGTGCCATATCGTCATTCCGCGTGCAGGTCGAGGCGGTGCTTGGAACCGTCAGCAGCAATGCGAACATGGTGAAGTCGGCTGCCACAGCAATGTTGAGCTCGTCCGAACAGACGACGCAGCACGCCGAAGCGGCCTTGCGCGAGTCGGATCAGGCATCCGCCAATGTTGCGCAGGTTGCCGGCTCCAGCGAAGAATTGTTGAACTCGATTGCGGAAATCAGCCGGCAGCTTGACCAGACCAAGACCATCATGAGCAACGCCGTCAGCAAGGCCGAGGCGACAAACGACAGGTACGCCGGGCTCGCCGACGCAGCACAAAAGATCGGCGACGTGATCAAGCTCATTCAGACGATCGCCGGCCAGACCAACCTGCTTGCTCTCAATGCAACCATAGAAGCCGCGCGCGCCGGAGAAGCCGGACGTGGGTTCGCCGTCGTCGCCAACGAAGTCAAAATGCTCGCGGTGCAAACCGCCAAAGCAACAGAGGAAATCGCGCGCCATATTCAGGCAGTGCAGGAATCGACCAGCGGCGCGGTTGAGGCCGTCCGCAGCATCGAAGAGAGCCTGCAGGAGGTCAGCGAACGGGCCTCCAGCGCCGCGGATTCCATGCTGCACCAGAACACGGCAACGTCCGAAATTGCCCGCAATGCCGGCGACGCGTCACGCGGGACGAAGACGGTCGTCTCCGTCCTCAGCGCGGTCACGGATGCGGCGAAAGGCACACGCCAGGCGGCCGAGACCATGCTCACCGCGTCACAATCCGTCGACGCTTCGGTCGGCAGCCTGCGCGACGAGATCGAGGTCTTTCTGAGGAAGGTCGTTGCGTGAAGTTGAAGCTGAGTGGCTCCCCGGGCCGGATTCGAACCAGCGACCAACCGGTTAACAGCCGGTTGCTCTACCACTGAGCTACCGGGGAACATCGCCTCAGAGGAAGGAGCCGCGTATTAACAAACGGGTTTCCCGTTGCCTAGCGCGAAATGCCCCCGCCGCGATCGAAGTAAAGGCACGGAAGTCCTTTCAGATATGACAATGCCGGCCAGCGGGTGTCCGCGGCCGGCATTTTTGTCTGTCATATCGCTCGTTGGAGCGCGGGCGCTCAGGCCCGATCCGCGACGCCTTAGACGCGGACCCGGACGTCGAGCACCGCCTGCGGGATGTCTTCGCGCTTGAGGCCGCGGGCGGCGAGCTGCGCGTCGGTCATCTGCGAGAGCGCCTTGTAGCGCTGCGCCATCGCGTGGGCCTCTTCGATTCCGTCGAAAAAGGCGCCGATGCGCTGTGAAATCCGCTGGAAAAAGGCCGGGGCCTGATGAACCAGTTGGGACAGGGCAATGGTGGTCATGGCGGTAAGTTCCTCGTGCTTGTTAATCTCTTGGAACCCTATATAGTCTGGTATTCCAACGAAAACATCAGGAGTTATCGCATAGCAGCAATTGTATGCTGCATAGCGGTATTCATGCTGCCTTCATGCTTTGGGTGTTCGGCTGGGTGGATGTGCGGCTGGCCGTTCTGACGGCGCCCCAGGGCGCGCCCAATGGCGGCCGAGGGGCTTGAGGCCAAGGAAGCCCAAGCGAGCCCAGGGGAGAGGGGAGCCTCGGGGGAGTGGGGTCGGATTTTCCGGGAAAGCGCTTGTGGCGGGAAGCGCTTGGAGGCCACGCCCGGAATTGAACCGGGGTACACGGTTTTGCAGACCGTTGCGTAACCACTCCGCCACGTGGCCGTAGGGCGGGTTGATACAGGAGCAATCCTCAACGGGCAACTAACCGGCCATCGTCGTCGGGGGACCGATTCGGTTTTGCGGCGGTTTGGCGCCGTGCTTTCGCGGGTGCTTTGGGCGCCTTGCAATTGTCACCGGCCTTGCCGATACAGATGGCTCAACCCCGCGCCATTTTCGAGATTCCCCGATGTTCGATTTTGCCGCCGCGCGCCGCATGATGGTCGATGGCCAGGTTCGCACCGCGGACGTCACCGATCAGCGCATCATCGCGGCGATGCTCGACGTGCCGCGCGAGCGCTTCGTGCCCGAGCGCAACGCGTCGCTGGCCTATCTCGACCTCGACGTCGCGGTGACCTCCGGCACGCCGGCGCGCCGGCTGCTCAAGCCCATGGTGCTCGCGAAGCTCATCCAGGCCGCCGAAATCGGCCCGCAGGACCATGTGCTCGATGTCGCCTGCGCCACCGGCTATTCGACCGCGGTGTTGTCGCGTCTGGCACGCAGCGTCGTGGCGCTGGAGGAGGACGCGACGCTGGCGCGCCACGCGCGCGAGAATCTCGCCGCGGTCGCCGCCGCCAATGCCGAGGTGGTGAGCGGCCGGTTGCCCGAGGGCTGGCAGGCCGGCGCGCCCTACGACGTCATCCTCGTCAACGGCGCGGCCGAAGTGATGCCTGAGCGGCTGCTGAGCCAGCTCAGGGAAGGCGGGCGGCTGGTCGGGATCGTCGGGCGGGCGCCGGCGAGCAAGGCGATGCGCTATCTCGCCGCCGGCGGGCAGGCGAGCGCGCTGCCCATCTTCGATGCCGCCGCGCCGGCATTGCCGGGATTCGCGCAGCCGCCGGTATTTGTGTTCTGATTCCACCCACTGGTATCGGGCAACCGAGTTTCCCACAGCGAGTGTGGCGCGAAAAACGCAAGTCGCGGCTTTTCCGCGGGTTTTTCACGGGTTTATGCCGCGCCGGTATCCACCAGGGGGTTTCGCAAGCCGCTGCGGGCGCTTATGGTTAAGCTCAGGGTCGGTACGGTTCTGCGCGCCTGAGTAGGGTGAGGCGCGTGGGGTAACCGTGTCGTTGCGTGGGGTCTTTGATGGGACGGGGGTTCGGACGGCCGAGCACGGTCGGGCGCGGTATGAGCGCCCTCGCTGCCATTGCAGCTGTGGCCGGGATCTGGCTGGCGAGCGCGAGCGCGCAGGACATGGCGGTACAGCGTCGCGGCAAAGGGGCCGTTGCCGCCGGCGTGACACCCATGAACACGGCCCTGTCGCAGGCCTACGTGAACAACCCCCAGCTCAACGCGCAGCGCGCCGCCACCCGCGCCGTGGATGAGAACGTTGCGATCGCGCTTGGCGGCTACCGGCCGCGCGTGACCGGCACCGCCAGCTACACCCACAGCTACCTCGAAAGCATGACCCGGATTGGCCCGACCAACGGCTGCAATCCGCCGGGGGCCAGGAATTGCGGCGACGTCGGCGCCACGACTTATGGCATCACCGCGTCGCAGACGCTGTTCAACGGCTTCCAGACCGGCAACCGCACGCGCCAGGCCGAGTCGCAGGTGTTTGCGGCGCGCGAAACCCTGCGCTCGACCGAGCAGTCGGTGCTGCTCAATGCGGCGACCGCCTACATGAACCTGCTGCGCGACAGCGCGCTGCTCGACCTGCAACGCAACAACGTGAACGTGCTCGAGGCGACGTTGCGGCAGACGCGCGATCGCTTCAACGTCGGCGAGGTGACGCGCACCGACGTGGCACAGGCGGAATCGCGGCTTGCCGCCGGCCGCTCCTCGTTGCTGACCGCGGAATCGAACTACATCACATCGAAAGCGTTCTATCGGCAGGTGATCGGCGTCGAGCCCGGGCGGCTGACGATGGCGATGGGGGTCGACAGGTTCTTTGCGCGCACACTTCCGGCCGCATTGGCGCGGGCGCGCACCGAGCATCCGACCATCACCTCCGCCTCCTACAATGTCGATGTCGCGACGTATCAGGTGAAGATCGCGGAGGGCGCGCTCTATCCGACGGCGACGCTGCAGGGCTCGGCGCAGAAGGTCCAGGGCTCGACCAGCAACCTGGCCACGTCGCAGAGCTTCGGCGCTGCCGTTACCGCCCAGGTCACGGTTCCGCTCTATCAGGGCGGCGGCGAATACGCGACCATCCGGCAGGCCAAGGAGACGCTCGGCCAACGCCGGCTCGATCTCGACACCGCCCGCGACCAGGTGCAGCAGACCGTCACGCAGGCGTGGGGTCAGCTCGAAGCCGCGAAGGCGCAGATCGAAGCCACGCAGGCGCAGGTCGCCGCCGCCGAGATTGCGCTCAACGGCGTGAGCGAGGAAGCCCGCGTCGGCCAGCGCACCACGCTCGACGTCCTCAATGCGCAGCAGGATCTCGTGAATGCACGCGCCTCGGCGGTGACCGCGCAGCGCGACCGCGTGGTCGCTTCCTACTCGGTGCTGGCGGCCGTCGGCGGCCTGTCGCCGCAGGTCCTCGCGCTTGGCGTCCCGAACTACGATCCGGTGGTGCATTATCAACAGGTGCGCGACAGCTGGGGCGGCATTCGCACGCCTGACGGACGATAAGTCTCTCTTGAGCAAGCGACGCGCTTGCGTTCGATCTTCCACATGCAATATTGCTGCGGCGCTGACGCGCGATCGGTAGACGGGACCGATGTGTGCATCCGAGGTCGCTCTCACCATTGGATGAGTGCACTTTCCGGACCCATTCGGATCAAAACCGCGCTACGCTTCGACGCTGATTCGCGCCGAATCAAAGGTGCGCCTCGGGGCGTGGGGACCTGAGCGGGGAAGCGGCAAAAATGAACCAGCCTGCCAAGGCACAAGAACCGACGATGGAGGAGATTCTCGCCTCCATTCGACGGATCATTGCCGACGACGACACCAGCAAACCGCCGCCGAAGGCCGTCGAAGTGCCGCCGCCGCCGGTGGCTGTGCGGCCGGAACCGCCGCCACCGCCGCCACGTCCTGCTCCCGTCCCGCCGCCGCCGCGACCGGCGCCCGAGCCCGCGATGGGGCAGGCCGACATCGATGCGATGCTTTCGAGCCTCAACGCGGCGGCCGCGCCGCCGCCGATCGAGGAGCCGCTGCCGGCGCCCGATATCCTCGACCTGACGGAATCGATGGCGGCTGGGGAGCCGGAGCCAGAGCCGCCGAACGGCGGCTTCCGCACCATCGACGGACAGTCCGACGTGGTGTTCGACGAGCGGCCGTTCGAGCCCGCGCCGCCGCCGCCGCGGCGCGCGCCGATGTTCGACGCCGACGCGCTGCTCTCAAGATCGACGACCTCGGCGGTCGATTCCGCGTTCAATACGCTTGCTCACACCGTGCTGGTGCAGAATGCCCGCACACTTGAAGACCTGGTAAAGGAAATGCTGCGGCCGATGCTCAAGTCCTGGCTCGACGACAACCTGCCGGGCATGGTCGAGCGGCTGGTGCGCGCCGAGATCGAGCGCGTGTCGCGCGGGCGTACCTAATAAAGCTCATCGTCCGCTCGTCCCCGCGAAAGCGGGGACCCAGGCTAGATCCAGACTGGATTCCCGCTTGCGCGGGAATGAGCGGAGGATAGAGCCGGTCTAACCGCGCCGTTTCAGCTCGCGCGCGAACCACAGCGCCATCGCCGGCAGCGCGAGGCCGGCCACGATCAGCAGCGGCACCGCGCCGGCGCGGTCGAACACGATCGCGCTCACGCCGACGCCGACGGTCTGGCCGACATAGATCGCGGATGAGAACAGCGCGAAGCCGGTGGCGCGCGCTTCCGGCGTCATCTGCGTGCCGCAGGTCTGCAAGGTGTTGTGCAGCGCGTAGAAGCCGAGGCCGTAGAGGCCGACCGCGAGCGGTGCGAGCCACCAGGCGAGCCCGCTCGCCAGCACCAGATAGCTCGCGCCGCACAGGAGCGCGCCGCCGATCGCGAGCCCGGTCTGACCGAACCGGTTGACGAGCTGCTGCACCGTCGTGGCGTAGACCAGCCCGCCAAGCGCGAAGCAGCCGACGATCAGGCCGACGGCGGTGAGGCTGAGCCCGAAGCGCTGGTTGAGGTCGGCGCCGACATAGGCGAACGCGCCCCAGCCGAAGAACGATTCGAGGAACACCGCCAGGATCACGATCCGCGCCCACGGACTCGACAGCACCGTTTTGTAGTCGGCGACAAAGCCGCGCGAGCGGTCCTCCGGCCGGCCGGCCGGGCGCGTGCGCGGATTGGTGATGAGCTCGTAGATCAGCCCTAACGTCGCCAGCGCGAACATCGCGCCCAGGACGAAGAACACGTTGCGCCAGCCGAACAGGTCGCCGAGCACGCCGCCGGCGGCCTGGCCGAACAGCTGTCCGGTGATCTGCCCGGTCAGGTAGCGGCCGAGCACCGGCTGGCGCCGGTCGTAGGGTGTCACATCCCCGACATAGGCCATCGACAAGGGAATCACCCAGCCGGCGCAGGCGCCGGCGAGCAGCCGCGCGATCGCGAGCTCGGTCAGCGAATTGGCGAGCCCGCACGCCATCACCAGGATCGACGAGGCCAGGCACATGGTCATCACGGTGAGGTATTTGCCGAAACGGTCGCCGATCGGGCCGATGAAGAGCTGCACCGACCCGTGGGCGACCGCATAGGCGGTCACCACCATGGCGGCGGCCCCCACGGTGGTGCCGAAATCGCCGGCAATCTGGGGCAGGAGCGAATCCGTGACCCGGACCTGGGCCTGGCTGGCGAAGCCCGCGACCGCCAGCAGCACGATCGACCGGGTCGGGTTCGGCTGGGCGTCGGGCGCGGGGGGTGAGGTCACGGGGCGGGGATTTCGGGTTGATGGGCGGCCGTGAGGTGCGGCCGTTGACAGCTGTGGACTGGCGGGCTTTTTACCGCGCGAACGCCGGAAACCGAAACGAACAATGATCGACAAGACCTACCAGCCCGCCGAGGTGGAAAAGCGCATCGACGCGCTATGGGAGCAGGCCGGCGCCTTCCGCGCCGGCCGGCCCGAGCGGCGCGATGCCGAGCCCTATTGCATCGTGATCCCGCCGCCCAACGTCACCGGCTCGCTGCATATGGGGCACGCGCTCAACAACACGCTGCAGGACGTGCTCTGCCGGTTCGAGCGCATGCGCGGCAAGGACGTGCTCTGGCAGGTCGGCACCGACCATGCCGGCATCGCCACCCAGATGGTGGTCGAGCGCCAGCTCATGGAGCGCCAGGAGCCCGGCCGCCGCGCGCTCGGGCGCGAGAAGTTCCTGGAAAAGGTCTGGGCCTGGAAGGCGGAGTCGGGCGGCACCATCATCAACCAGCTCAAGCGGCTGGGCGCGTCCTGCGACTGGACGCGCGAGCGCTTCACCATGGACGAAGGGCTCTCGAAGGCGGTGCTGCGGGTATTCGTCGCAGCTCTACCGCGAGGGGCTGATCTACAAGGACAAGCGGCTGGTCAATTGGGATCCCGAAGCTCCTCACCGCCATCTCCGACCTGGAAGTGGAGCAGGTCGAGACCAAGGGTCATCTCTGGCACTTCCAATATCCGGTCTGGGGGTTGCGTGACGCGTTCATCACCGTTGCGACCACGCGGCCGGAGACCATGCTCGGCGATACCGCGGTTGCCGTGCATCCGGACGATGAGCGCTATCGTCATCTCGTGGGGCAACAAGCGATCCTGCCGCTGGTCGGCCGCCGCATCCCGATCGTCGCCGATGAATATTCCGATCCGGAGAAGGGCACCGGCGCGGTCAAGATCACGCCGGCGCACGACTTCAACGATTTCGAGGTCGGCCGCCGCCACGACCTGCCGCTGGTCAACGTGCTCGACCGCGAGGCCAATCTCAATCTCGAGAACAACGACGCCTTCCTCGACGGTCTCGATCCGATGGCGCCGGAGCTGGTCGAGACGCTGCAGATGCACGGCCTCGACCGCTTCGTCGCGCGCCGGCTGATCGTCGAGCGCATGCAGGCGCTCGGTCTGGTCGCCAAGATCGAGCCGCATGTGAACATGGTGCCGCACGGCGACCGCTCCGGCGTCATCATCGAGCCGTACCTGACCGACCAGTGGTACGTCGACGCCAAGACGCTGGCGCAGCCGGCGGCGCAGGCGGTGCGCGAGGGCCGCACGACCTTCGTGCCGCAGCAATGGGAAGCGACCTATTTCAACTGGATGGACAACATCCAGCCCTGGTGCATCTCGCGCCAGCTCTGGTGGGGCCACCAGATTCCGGCCTGGTACGGCTGGGCGCTCGACAACGACGGCCAGCTGTCGATTGCGAAGACGGAAGTGTTCGTCGCCGAGACCGAGGCGGAAGCGCTGCAGCGCGCCAAGAACTACTACAAGAAGGACGTCGAGCTGGTCGGCAGCATGGATGAGAGCCTTGCCAAGGTCGGGCTTGGCGGCAAGCCGCCGGCGAAGGTTCCGGTCTGGCGCGACGAGGACGTGCTCGACACCTGGTTCTCGTCGGCGCTGTGGCCGTTCTCGACGCTGGGCTGGCCCTACGAGACGGCCGAGCTCAAGCGCTACTACCCGACCAACGTGCTCGTCGACCGGCTTTCGACATCATCTTCTTCTGGGTTGCGCGCATGATGATGATGGGACTTCATTTCATGAAGGAGGTGCCGTTCCACACCGTCTATATCCATGCCCTGGTCCGCGACGAGCGCGGGCAGAAGATGTCGAAGTCGAAGGGCAATGTCGTCGACCCGCTCGACCTCATCGACGAATACGGCGCCGACGCGCTGCGCTTCACGCATGGCCGCGATGGCGGCGCAGGGCCGCGACATCAAGCGTCTCGACTCAGCGCGTCGAGGGCTACCGCAACTTCACGACCAAGCTGTGGAACGCCGCGCGCTTCGCCGAGATGAACGAGTGCGTGACCGTCGCTGGTTTCGATCCGACGTCGAACATGGAGACGCTCAACCGCTGGATCGCGCACGAGACCCAGAAGGCCGTGCGCGAGGTCACCGAGGCGATCGAAGCCTACAAGTTCAACGACGCGGCCGGCGCGCTCTACCGCTTCATCTGGAACATCTATTGCGACTGGTATCTCGAGCTGGTCAAACCGGTGCTCACCGGCGTCGATGGTACGGCGAAAACCGAAACGCGCGCGATGGTGGCCTGGGTGCGCGACGAGATCTTCAAGATGCTGCACCCGTTCATGCCGTTCGTGACCGAGGAGCTTTGGCGCGTCACCGCCGAGCAGGGGCCGTCGCGCGAGGGTCTGCTGGCGCTGGCGCCATGGCCCAAGCACACGCGGTTCTCCGACCATGCGGCCGAGAGCGAGATCGGCTGGGTGATCGATATCGTCACCGCCATCCGCTCGGTGCGCGCCGAGATGAACCTCACGGTCGCGACCGAGCTGCCGGTCGTGCTCGCCGGCGTGTCGGCGGAGACCGACGCCCGCGCCGGGCGTTGGGCCGACATGATCCGGCGGCTTGCACGGCTTTCGAGCTTGTCGGTCGCGCCGGCGGTGCCGCCGGGCTCGATTCAGCTGGTCGTGCGCGGCGAGGTGCTAGCGCTGCCGCTCAAGGGCGTGATCGATTTCGCCGCCGAGGAAGCGCGGCTGCGAAAGGAAATCGCGCGCGTCGACTCCGACATCGCCCGCGTCGACGCCAAGCTCAACAACCCGAAATTCGTCCAGAACGCGGCCGAGGAAATCGTCGAGGGCGAGCGCGAGAAGCGCGAGGAGGCGGAAGGCCGCCGCGCCAAGATTCTGGAAGCGCTGGAGCGGCTCAAGGGGGCGGCGTAGTCGTTTCGGAATTTGTGGGAGGCGAAAGCCGTGCGGCGCATCCTGCGGTGGGTTGCATGGCCGGTCGGCGTTCTCGCCGCCGCGTTCATCGTCGCGGCGATCGCGACGATGCGCTCCGGCGACGCCAGCCTCTATCCGCCATCGCCCGGCGCGCCTCGTGTCGAGGTGTTTGTCGTCACCAATCTCTATCACGCCGGCCTGATCGTGCCGCGCGCGGCGCTCGCCGAAGCCGCGCGCCGGCGTTCATTGCCGGCGCTGGCGGCGGTGACGGCGCGCTTTGCTCCTTATGAGCGGCTGGAATTGGGCTGGGGCGACGAAGGGTTCTACACCCGGGTGCCGACCACGGCCGAGCTGACGACCGCGCTGGCGCTGCGTGCGCTGTTCTGGCCCGGTAATCCGTCGGTGCTGCATGTGGTCGGCTTTTCGGAGCCGCCGCGGATCGCCTATCCGGAGGCGAATGCCGTGGCACTGACACTCGGCGAAGCCGGCTTCGATCGGCTCGCGGCCATGCTCGACGCGACCTTTGCCCGCAACGCGCGCGACGGCGCGGTCGAAGAGTTGGGCCGCGGCCTCTACGGCCACAGCCTGTTCTACCGCGCGGTCGGCACCTTCAATGTGCTGCGCGTCTGCAATCACTGGATCTCCGACCTGCTTGGCGCGGCGGGCGTGCCGACCGCGCCGGTGCTGGCCACCATGCCGCAAGGCTTGCTATGGGATTTGACCAGGCGCGCCGGCGCCGTGCGGCTGCCGCCGGCCGGCCAAGAACAGAGAATGTCATGGCTAACCTCAAGCTCACGCTCGCCTGCTGGAACTACGACCGCACCCGCCCGCTGATCGACGGCCGCGTGAAGCCGGACGGCATCGATCTCGACATCCAGATTCTGCGCCCGCGGCAGTCGTTCCAGCGCATGCTGGACAACAAGGAATTCCAGCTCTCGGAACTGTCGCTTGCCTCCTACACCGCGCTGAAGGCGCGGGGCGATTGCCCGTTCGTGGCGGTGCCGGTGGCGCTGTCGAAGATCTTCCGCCACTCCTGCATCTATGTGCGCAAGGGGTCAGGGATCGAGAAGCCGCAGGACCTGCGCGGCAAGCGCGTCGGCACCTCGCAATATTCCTCCACCGGGCTCTGCTTCATGCGCGGCATGCTGGAGCACGACTACGGCATCAAGTCGGAGGACATGCACTGGTTCATGGGCGGGCTGAACACCTTCGTGGAGCAGCCGCTGATTCCGCTGGACCTGCCCAAAGTGAAGCTCGACTTCCTGTCGGGCACGCAGACGCTGGAGAAGATGTTCGACGCCGGCGAGCTCGACGCGCTGCTGACGCTCTACATCCCGCAGTCGTTCCTCAACGGCGCGCCGCACATCGCGCGGCTGTGGCCGAACTTCAAGGAGGTCGAGACCGACTACTACCGGCGCACGAAAATCTTTCCGATCATGCACACGGTGGTGGTGCGCGAGGACGTGCATCGCGAGCATCCCTGGGTGGCCAAGAGCATCTACAAGGCGTTCTCGGAAGCAAAGGCGATGGCGGTCGACGGCCTCTACGACACCGACGCACTGCATCTGGCCTTGCCGTTTCTCATTGATCACGTCGAAGAGAGCTGGCGCGTGTTCGGCAAGGATTTCTGGGCCTACGGGGTCGAGCCCAACCGGCCGACCTGGGAAGCGATCGCGCGCTTCGTGCACGAGCAGGGCCTCGCGCCGCGCGTCGTCACGCCGGCGGAGATGTTTCCGGTCGCGGTCGATTGAAGATCGATGGTACAATGTCGACGTGCGCGTGAGAGGGAGCGTGGGCGTATGACCGACCTCAACAACCGGCCCGGCGGGCCGAACCTGATCGTCACCGCCAAGACCGCGCACAAGGTGCATTTCCTCGACGCGGCGACGCTGACCATGCAGTCGACCATCGACATGCCGGGCTCGACGCATGAGCTGGCGCTGTCGGCCGACGGCCGCACCGCCTACGGCACGGTCTATGGCGACGGCGTGTTCGCCAAGCGCGTGAACCCGGACCGCCGCATCGTCGTGATCGACCTGCCGTCGAAGTCGCTCACGCGCGTCATCGATCTTGGCGGGATCTATGCGCCGCACGGCATCATGATGGACGAGCAGGGGACGCTGTGGTCGTCGGGCGAGCTTGGCAATGCCGTGCTGGCGATCGATCCCGCGAGCGACAAGGTCGAGAAGATCGACGTCGGCCACACCGCGCACTGGGTGGCGGTCAGCCACGCGACCGGCAAGGTGTTCGCGTCGGTGAAGTCGAACTACCTGGTCGTGATCGACGCCGCGCGCCGCGCCGTCATCGACCGCATCGCGCTGCCGCAGGTGGTCGAGGGGCTCGCGGTCGCGCCCGACGGCGCCATGGTCTACGCCTGCGCCCAGGATGCGGCCGAGTTCTACGCCATCGACGCGCGCTCGCACGCGATCACCCGCACGGTGCCGATCGACGGCGCCAATCCCGAGAAGAAGCAGATGCGCCGCGTGCGGGTCTCACCCGACAACGACTATGTCGTGGTGTCGTCGAATCAGGATCATCACGTCGCGATCTACGAGCGCGGCGCGCTCAAGCAGATCGCGTCGATCCCGGTCAAGAAGTCGCCGATGGGTTTCGGCTTCGCGCCCGGCGGCAAGCACGCCTATATCTGCTGCCACGACGACGCCGAGGTGTTCGAGTTCGAGCTGGCGACCGGCCAGGTCACGCGCACGTTCCCGACCGCGGCCGGCTGCGAGTTCATCGTGGCCTATCACTGAGCCCAGAGAACGCTTGCTTTCAGGGCACCGGACGCTACAACGGCGCCGCAATGAACATATCCGCCATCCAAGGCGCGGAGGCGCGGACGCCGTTTGCTCCCGAGATCGCGCGCCGCCGGACCTTCGCCATCATCTCCCATCCGGACGCCGGCAAGACCACCTTGACGGAGAAGCTGCTGCTGTTCGGCGGCGCGATCCAGCTTGCCGGGCAGGTGAAGGCCAAGCGCAACCGCCAGTCGGCGCGTTCCGACTGGATGACGATCGAGCGCGAGCGCGGCATCTCGGTCGTGACCTCGGTCATGACCTTCGAATATGACGGCCGCATCTTCAACCTGCTCGATACGCCCGGCCACGAGGATTTCTCCGAGGACACCTACCGGACGCTGACGGCGGTCGATTCCGCCGTCATGGTGATCGACGCCGCCAAGGGCATCGAGCCGCGCACCCGCAAGCTGTTCGAGGTCTGCCGGCTGCGCGACATTCCGATCCTGACCTTCATCAACAAGATGGACCGCGAGAGCCGCGATCCGTTCGAGCTGCTGGACGAGATCGAGCACACGCTGGCGCTCGACGTCGCGCCGGTGAACTGGCCGGTCGGCCGCGGCCGCGATTTCGTCGCCACCATCGACGTGGCAGGCGGCGGCGTGCGGCTGCTCGAAGGCGATGCCGGCAAGGCCGGCACGCTGCGCACGATGAGCATCGCCGAGGTCGCGTGCGCAACGATCCGCGCTGAGCGCGGACGCGATCGAGGAGGAATTCGCGCTGGTGCGGGAAGCCTGCAAGAAATTCGATCTGCAGTCGTTCCGGGAAGGGCATCTCAGCCCGGTGTTCTTCGGCAGCGCCTTGAACAATTTCGGCGTCGGCGATCTGCTCGACGCCATCGGCTCGATGGCGCCGCCGCCGCGCGAGCAGAAGGCCGACAAGCGGGTCGTGGCCGCCGACGAAGAGCGCATGTCCGCCATCATCTTCAAGATCCAGGCGAACATGGACCCCAACCATCGCGACCGCATCGCCTTCGCGCGGCTGTGCTCGGGCAAGCTCACGCGCGGCATGAAGGTCCTGAACAACCGCAGCGGCAAGCCGATGACCTTGAGCGCGCCGCAGTTCTTCTTCGCCAAGGACCGCGCGCTGGCGGACAACGCCTATGCCGGCGACGTGGTGGGCATCCCGAACCACGGCACCTTGCGGATCGGCGACACGCTGACCGAAGGCGAAGCGCTGAATTTCGTCGGCGTGCCGAGCTTCGCGCCGGAAATCCTGCGGCGTGTCCGCCTGCCCGACGCCATGAGGGCGAAGCAGCTGCGCGAGGCGTTGCAGCAGATGGCGGAGGAGGGCGTCGTCCAGGTGTTCCGGCCGCAGGACGGCTCGCCGGCGCTGGTCGGCGTGGTCGGCAGCCTGCAGCTCGACGTGCTGCAGGCGCGGCTCAAGGATGAATACCGCCTCGAGGTGATGTGGGACGCGGCCGAGTTCACGCTGGCGCGCTGGATCGCGGCCGACGATCCGAAGACGTTGGATGCGTTCGTCACGGCCAATGCCGCCTCGATCGCCGAAGACCTCGATGGCGACGTGGTGTTCCTGGCGCGCAACCAGTTCTACCTGGACTATGCCCGCGAGCACGCGCCCGGCGTCAAGTTCACCGACATCAAGGACATCTACAATCGCCCCGCGGCCCCGTGACGGCGGCCGCGGGTGGCATCAGATCTTGCTCGCTTCCTCGAGCATTTCGGCGGCTGACTTGCTGAGCGAGTCCGAGCAAGCCGGCGCGGCTGCAGTTCTTGGGCGGGCAGTGGGTCTGGAAGCTGCGCAGCCGCATATTTTCGTGCGCCGCCGCCAGGCATTGCTGCAACCGCACCCCCGCGCGCTTCAACGCATTGAGATGCGACGCGATCGCGGTGACCGCAGGCGGTGCAAGGTTCTTGGCGGCGGCTTCCGCAAAGGCGTCGGCGACGCGGGATTTCGAGCCCTTCCGCCACCGTCATCTCGGCATCGCATGCCTTGCGGAGCGCAGCGGCGGTGGCCGGCGGCGTCGGCGGGATGCGGTCCCAGGGCCGCGCCAGGATCGGATCGTCGGCCGGCGGCAGGCGCCCGCGATCGAGCCGATAGACGAAGACGCTGCGCAGCCGTTCGATCGTCTGATCGGTCGTCGTCGTCGTTTCCGCTGGCCCGGAGCGCGAGCTGTGCAGGCGGTTGACGCCGGCCGACCAGACGACGCGACAACCGCCCGCGCAGGCAAGCGCTTCGGGTCGAGCTTGAGCGTGCGATCGCGCCGCAGGAAGGCTGTCAGCCCGCTGTCGAGCGGCGACGGGTCGCCACTCGCTGATTGCGAAAGAAAGCCGCCCTTACCGATGGCCGGCGTCCAGCGCACGGCAAAATCGGGATTGTAGATGTAAAGCGGCCCGCGCACTTCGTAGGTCTTGAGCGAAAACTGGCGCACGACCTGCGCCATCGCGGTTTCCTGCTCGATGTTCGTTCCGGAGAACGAGAGATAAAGCGCGGCCAGCCAGCCGCGGCTTTCAATCAAACGGTCGAGCAGGACGGCGGCGGAGTCCGGCGCGATCGTGCCGGTCACCAGCAGCGCGCGGCAGGTATCGGGCGAAGGCAGCGGCCGGCGGGAAATGTTGAAATAGCTGAAGAACGTCGAAGGGTCGTCGTGAAAGATCTGCCACAGATTCTTATAGCGCGAGACTTCGATGCACTGGAACTCCAGTGCGGCCGCTGCCGGCGTGGGCGTCGACGACAGCAGCGCCGGAACGATCAGTAGCGCCAGTCCAGCCGATCTCAAGTTTGTGGTCTCCGGACAATCATTGTATCTGCTTCAGCAGGCCGCGGATGCTGTCGTCGACCGTGCCCATCAGCTTCTTGCGGTCACAGCCGTTCGGGCACAGCTTGGCGAAATGGGAGCGCCGCTCACTTTCGTGGGCGGTCGCGATGCACCGCTCGGCCTCGGCCCGCATGTTGCGCAGCTGCCGCAGCGACCGCCGCAGGTTGTCTGTCTTGATCCAGTAACCGAATTGCGGTGCGACCAGCTCAGACATCGTGTTTCCGATCTGGCGGTCGAGCTCCTGCAGCTGGTCGCCGTTCATCTTGCATTTGCTGGTCAGGTAATCGGCGACATAGCGAGGAAAGCGTAGGACGTCGATCGGCGTGGTCGTCTGTGCCGGCGTTTCCTGGTACAGGCGAACGAAATCGGGTCCAGGGTCCATCCGCCGATAGAATGCTATCTGCTCGAGCTCGAGGCGCAGCAGGCTTCTGTCGGTTTCCGACATCGTGGCCTTGAGATTGATGAACTCGTCTTTCCGCCGCCAATGCGCGCGCGATGCACGCGGACCTCGCCTGCGCGGTCGATACCCGCGGTGTGGATGAGGCCGCAGGCCGATGCGCAACCCGCAAAGACGTAGCGGCGTCGGGCTCAAACCCTTCTGTGCGGTTACAAAGCTCTGCCAGTTCCGGATACGATCGGCATCAGGATGCTCTTCGCCAGTATCCGGAGCGCTCGCCGCCGGCGGGACAAAGAAGTCGGGGACGTAGTTCAAGTTCTTGCCGAACCGCGTCGCGGTATGGGTCTTGAGCCAGAACATGCGCGTGATGAAACCAAGCTGATATCCGGTGTAAACGGTGCCGCCGCCGGAAGAAAGCTGCAAGGTCGCGAGCCATCCCTGGTTGGCTTCGATGGCGGAGATGAGCTTGTCGGCGTCATTGGCGGCGCGGGGTTCGACCTTGCCGCTGATAAGAATCGCGCGGCAGAACTCCGGCTTCGGCAGGGCCGCCGGTTCGAGACCGAGAAAGGCGGCGAGCTGCTTCGGATCGCCGCCGAAGAGCTGATAGAGGTGCCGGTAACGCGAGGCTTCGATGCAGTTGAACTCGAGCGCGTCGGCGCGCCCGGACGCGGCAACGGCCATGGCGACAACCGCAGTCAGGACCAGAAATGCTCGTCGCATGATAGCCAAGCGTCCAACGAGAGCGTCGAGGGCGTCGTTGACAAGGTACCACGCCTATTTGGTCGTGGCCAAACCTTCACACGTTCAGTGCACAGCCGGCGCACGAAACGGTTTGCTCAGGAAACGCGAGCCCTTGAGCCCGTAGCGCCAGGGCAGGTCGGCGGCTTTGGTGATTCCGATCCGCGGTCCGGTCGCGATCGTGACGTCCTGCGTGCGTTCCGACAGGGCGAACGGCGGCTGGTCGAGCGCGAGCCCGTTGTGCGCGCCGGTGATGCCGAGCGCCTCGCACACCCGTCCGGGGCCGGCGCACAGCAACCGCTCTTCCTTCAGTCCGCGCCGACGCCGCATCGCCGCGATGCCTTCGGTCGGCTCGACCGCTCGGATCAAGACGGCGCTGGCGGAGCCTTCCTGCTCGCAGACGAAATTCACGCACCAGTGGATGCCGTAGGAACGGTAGACGTAGGCATACCCCGGCGGGCCGAACATCACCGCGTTGCGCGGCGTCTGCCCGTTGTAGGAATGCGCCGCCGGGTCGGTGTGGTGATAGGCCTCGACCTCGACGATCCGGCCGCCGACGCCCTTGAACAGAAACAGTCGCGCCGATCAGATCGCGCGCCACGGCGTGGACATCGCGGGCGAAGAACGGGCGGCGAAGCAGGCGCGGCATGATCCGGCGGGCAAAAGAGGAGCGGTGGTTACTCGAACCCTAGCAGAAAGCCTCATGTTGCAAGTGATGGTTTGACGAAACCTCCGCGGCTGCGGCTATTGTTGGGCGGTTCCTGGGCGGCCTTCTTCGTCATCGCAACCTAAGACGTCGCAACCCAAGGCGCCGCAGGCGAAGCTCCCGCAAGTCAAATACGCGCAAGAGCCGAAGGCGAGCACGGCGTCGCCCAAGCCCGGCATCCGCATCCGACGCCGCTAACGCAGCATCAGATTCGATAGGTGGTGCGGATCGCGCCCCAGTGCTTGCCGAACACGCGGATCGGCGCCGCGATCGAGCGGATCAACAGCATGTTGCCATCGCGCGCGTGACGGAATTGCTGGATGGTGTAGGGACGCGTGCTGCGCGCCGCGGTGAGCCGCATGGGATCGTTGTAGATGCGCCGGTTGCGGCAATTGCGTTCGTTCCAGGCCGGCTCGCCGGCGCGTTGCGGCTGCGAGTGCGTGGGCCGATGCACCGGGATGTAGCCGTTGCGGTCGATCGCCGAACATAGCGTCATGTTCGGATTGGCGTCGTAGTGCGGATTCTGGATCGGCGGCAGCGACTGCTCCAGCAAGGAAAGGAACCGGGTGCTGTATTGCGCCGGATCGGTGCCTTGCGATCGGCACGTAGTTGTTGTCGAACAGGTCGTCGAACGTGATCCGCCCGCTCGACACCAGCAGCTCGAACTCGCCTGAGATCTGTCCCGCGATCTTGAGGGCGCGATCGATCAGCACGCTGTTTTCTTCGCGGATGGCGGCGAGCTTGTCGTTGAGCGCCTTGTGCTCGCGCGCATCGATGCGCATGAATGCGAGGTGCAGGCCCTCGGCCGTCGCGTTGGCAACCCGCACCGTGGCGGCGCCGATGCCGGCGATCGACGCATCGAGCACCGTGCCGGCCGGGAATGGCCCGATCCCATCGAACGTCGCCAGCATGCCGCCCTCGGAAAGGTCGACGGTGTGGCCTTGTGCCGAGCCGCCAGGGTGCTGGAGCGTGACCGGGATTTCGCAGGGCAGCCGGTCGTGCTTGCGGCGGTCGCCGATTTCGGTCTGGCGCAGGAAGATGGTGAAGCGTGTCTTCAGTTCGGAGGCGAGTTGCACCATGGAAATGCTTGAGCGGTCGACGATATCGCTCTGACCGCGGGCGGCCGCCGCGGCCTGCTCGATCTCGATCGCGCCGTCGGCGACGGCGGTGACGAATTGCGAGGACACCGCGGCGTTGCGCGCGAGCTCGGAGGTGGTGGAATTCTGCTCGACCGCGGCCGCGGCGACGGCGCCGAACACCGGCTGCACGTTCTCGATCATGCCGATGATCTGGTTCACCGCGGCGATCAACTCGGCGGCGTCGTGCTGCAGCTTGCCGACCCGCCCGGCGATCTCGTCGGTCGCCTTCTGCGTTTCGACCGACAGCGCCTTGACCTCGTCGGCGACCACCGCAAAGCCGCGCCCGGCGGCGCCGGCGCGGGCGGCTTCGATCTTGGCGTTGAGCGCCAGCAGATTGGTCTGCTTGGCGATCGCCGCAATCACGTTGACGACATTGCCGATCTCGCCCGAGGACTGTTTCAGGCCGTCGAGGCTCCGTCCGGCGGCGCTCGCGACCTGATGGACTTGGCCGGTCAGGGTGCTGGCTTGGTCGATCTGGCGGGCGATCTCGGAGGAGGAGGCGGCCAGTTCCTCGGTTGCGCCGGCAAGCTGGCTGGCGTCGCGCTTGGAGTTGCTCGATTGCCGCGCCAGCGCCTCGCTGCGCTGGCGGATCGCTTCGAGCGCGTTCACCGAGGCGCTGGTGCCCTGGTGGACCGCGGCGGCGGCGCCCTCGACGCCGCGGATCATGGCGCTGAGGTCGGCCTCGATCAGGTCGATGGTCTCGCGGATGACGTCGAGGCGGGGCCCGGCCATTGCCTCGGGCTCGATCGGTGGCGCCTGGACTTCCGGGAGTACGGTCGGTGGCAGGCGGGCGGCGGCGAAGGCGGTCAAGGAGCTCGGGCAGCATTCTTGGGTCCAAAGTGACGGGACACGGTTACACCCGGGGTCTCGTCGCCAGGCTCCGCACTGCACAACTTCCAGCGGGAATCGCGCGATCGCACCGATGTTAAGAGGCTGCCAGCCAAACCTTTCGGGAGTTTAAAAGCTCGGTTGTAGGCTAACGATCTATCAGCCTGTAAGGCGAACCTGTGGCCAAGCCGCAACGGATGTTGCTTTGCGGCCACATGCGCAGAACATTTCTGAAGTTGCCCCCTGCGGGTGTGGCTGCGCCGCTATTTGGCCATACGCTCATTCGAGATCGAAGAGGCCGCAAGGCGTTGCGTCACTTTCCGGCTGCGTGGTGCGAAGGAAAGTGAGTTGCTGGGGCTGACGACACTGAAATGGACGCCAAGACCAATTTGAAGGCGAGGCTGCCCAGCCGGCACGTGACCGAGGGTCCCGAGCGCGCGCCGCATCGCTCCTACTACTACGCGATGGGGCTCACCCGCGAGCAGATCCACCAGCCTTTCGTCGGCGTGGCGAGCTGCTGGAACGAAGCCGCGCCCTGCAACATCGCGCTGATGCGCCAGGCGCAAGCGGTGAAGAAGGGCGTCGCCGCCGCCGGCGGCACGCCGCGCGAGTTCTGCACCATCACCGTCACTGATGGCATCGCCATGGGGCACGAGGGCATGAAGTCGTCGCTGCCTTCGCGCGAGGTGATCGCCGACTCCGTCGAGCTCACCATGCGCGGCCATGCCTATGACGCGCTGGTCGGCATCGCCGGCTGCGACAAGTCATTGCCCGGCATGATGATGGCGATGTGCCGTCTCAACGTGCCGTCGATCTTCATCTATGGCGGCTCGATCCTGCCCGGCACCTTCAAGGGCCAGCCGGTCACCATCCAGGACGTGTTCGAGGCGGTCGGCAAGTACTCGGTCGGCGAAATGTCCGACCGTGACCTCGAGACGCTCGAGCAGAACGCCTGTCCGTCGGCTGGCGCCTGCGGCGCGCAATTCACCGCCAACACCATGGCGACGGTCTCGGAGGCCATCGGCCTGGCGCTGCCGTATTCGGCCGGCGCGCCGGCGCCTTACGAAATCCGCGACGCCTTCTGCATGACCGCCGGCGAGCAGGTCATGGACCTGGTCAAGTCCGGTCTGCGCCCGCGCGACATCGTCACCCGCAAGGCGCTGGAGAATGCCGCCGCCGTCGTCGCCGCGTCCGGCGGCTCGACCAATGCTGCGCTGCACCTGCCGGCGATCGCGCACGAATGCGGTATCGAATTCGATCTCTTCGACGTCGCCAAAATCTTCAAAAAGACACCATATATCGCGGATTTGAAGCCAGGCGGCCGTTATGTCGCCAAAGACATGTTTGAAGCTGGCGGCGTCCCGCTGTTGATGAAGACGCTGCTCGACCACGGTCACCTGCACGGCGAGTGCATCACGGTGACCGGCCGCACCATCGCCGACAATCTCAAACGGGTTAAGTGGAATAAGGACCAGGACGTGGTTCGTCCTGCCAACAAGCCGTTGTCCGTCACCGGTGGTGTCGTGGGCCTCAAGGGCAATCTCGCGCCCGAGGGTGCCATTGTTAAGGTTGCCGGCATGAGTGAGTTGAAATTTTCCGGTCCGGCGCGCTGTTTCGACGGCGAAGAAGCCTGCTTCGAAGCGGTCAAGAAAGCGCAAGTACCGGGAAGGCGACGTGCTCGTGATCCGCTATGAGGGCCCCAAGGGCGGCCCCGGCATGCGCGAGATGCTGGCGACGACCGCCGCGCTCTACGGCCAAGGCATGGGCGGCAAGGTCGCCCTCATCACCGATGGGCGGTTCTCCGGCGCCACGCGCGGCTTCTGCATCGGACATGTCGGCCCCGAGGCCGCCATCGGCGGACCGATCGCGCATGTGCGCGACGGCGACATCATCACCATCGACGCCGACAAGGGCGTGCTCGAAGTCAATCTGACCAAAGCCGAATTCGAAAGCCGCGCGAAGTCCTGGAAGCCGAAGGCGCCCCAGTTCACGTCCGGCTATTTGTGGAAATACGCCCAGCAGGTCGGGCCGGCGCGCGCAAGGCGCGGTGACCCATCCCGGCGGGGCGGCTGAGAAGTCGTGCTATGCGGACGTCTAACGCCGTTGTGAGCCTCGGCCTGATCGGCTTGGCGTTCGGCTTCTCGCCGGCGGCGAGCTTCGACGGCACGCGCACGCCGGAGATGGCGCCGGTCACCGCACCGCTGCCGCCGGCGGCGCCGTGGCTCCGCTCGGCGCGCCCACCGGTCCGGCACTCAGCGCCGTTCCACCCGCTGCGGCCACGCCGTTCGATGCGTTTCGCTCCGGCAACCAGATGCTGCGCGAGGGCAGGATCGATCAAGGTCTGCTGGCGCTCGAATACGCCGCCGAGCGCGGCGTGCCCGGCGCGATCTGGAAGCTCGGCCGCATCTATGCCGACGGCGAAGGCGTCGGTATCGACGAGAAGCGGGCGTTCGAATATTTCCGCAGCCTGACCAAGGCGCACGCCTACGATCCGCCCGGCACGCCGCATGCGCGCTTTGTCGCCAACGCGTTCGTGACGCTCGGCCACTTCTACCTGAAGGGAATTGCCGACGCCGACGTGAGGCCGGACCCGGTGGTGGCGCACGGCATGTTCCGGCACGCGGCATCCTATTTCGGCGATCCGGAAGCGCAGTATCAGGTCGGCCGCATGTATCTCGAAGGCGCCGGCACGCCGAAGGACGCGGTGCAGGCGGCGCGCTGGCTGCGGCTCGCGGCCGACATGGGTCAGCGCAACGCGCAGGCGCTTGCTCGGCGCCATGCTGTTCAAGGGCAAGGACGTCTCGCGCCAGGCGGCGATGGGCCTGTTCTGGCTGACGGTCGCCAAGGATGCGGTCGCCAAGGAAGGCGGCGGGCCGGACGACAAGTGGATCACCGACACCTATTCGGCGGCGTTCGCGCAGGCGACCGAGGACGAGCGCGTGTTGGCGCACAGCTATCCTCGAACGCTGGATGGGACGGCGCCGTTAATCGCCGCCATGCCGTAAGCGCGCGGCTATTTCACGTCGATTGCCAAATCAACCACCACCGGGACGTGGTCGGACGGCTTTTCCCAAGCCCGCACATGCTTGTCGATGGTGGCGCTGACGAACGTGTCGGTGGCCTGCGGCGACAGCAGCACGTGGTCGATGCGGATGCCGTTGTTCTTCTGCCAGGCGCCGGCCTGGTAGTCCCAGAATGTGTAGAGCTCGTTGCTGTCGCTGCCGCGCGCACCGCGTCGGTCAAGCCAAGGTTGACGAGAGACCGGAAGCGTCCCCGCGTCGGCGGCAGGAACAGCGCATCGCCAACCCATGCCGCCGGGTTGCGGGCGTCGGCCACGGTCGGGATGACGTTGTAGTCGCCGGCCATGACCAGCGGCTCCTCCAGCGCGATGCGCTCGCGCGCATAGTCGATAAGCCGATCCATCCATTTGATTTTGTATGAATATTTGTCCGTCTCGGGCGGGTTGCCGTTGGGCAGATAGATCGACGCCACCCGCACCACGCCGGCTTGCGTCGAAATCACCGCTTCGAGGAACCGCGCCTGCTCGTCGCCATTGTCGCCCGGCAGCCGGGCCGTGACCTCGTCGAACGGGGCTTTGGAAAGGATGGCGACGCCGTTGAAGCCCTTCTGGCCGTGGATTGCGACGTTGTAGCCGAGCCCCTCGAAGGCCTCGCGCGGGAACGCATCGTCCACGCATTTCGTTTCCTGCAGGCAAACGACGTCGGGATTGCGCTCGGCGAGCCACGCCGTCGCGCAATCTAACCGTTGTTTAATGGAATTGACATTCCAGGTTGCAATGCGCATTCGGCATACCTTGCGACGCCGCCCTGAGGCGCAAGAACGCACCTCAAACGGCTCGAATTTACGCTGTTTTTTGCGGTGTCCGTTCTCAGTGTATTCTGTTATGGGTTATGATAGAACGACCTGCAAAATAAGCGACAAAGAATCGTGCGCGGGGTGGTATATTCGAGCTAGAGGGAGCCAGGACGCGTGCCCTAGTAGCCGGTCCGACATAAGGCAATGAACAGACGGATCCTGCTGATCGGGGTGGCAGCGGCGCTCGCCCTCGCGGGCGGCTATGCCGCAATGCGCGGCGCATTGGTCGCCGCAGGGTGCCGTCGCGCAAGCGCCGAAAGCCAAGAGGCAAAGGCGGCGCGGTCGCGGTCGACGTCGCGCAGGCGGTCAAGAAGAAGGTTCCGGTTCGCATTGATCTGCTCGGCAACGTCACGCCGATCGCGCAGGTGGCGGTGAAGCCGCGCATCGACAGCGAGATCATCGAAGTTCATTTCGAGCGACGGCGCCATCGTCCGCAAGGGCGACATGCTGTTCACCCTCGACCACCGCGCGATCGATGCGCAGATCCGGCAGACCCAGGGCATCCTGAACGGCGCGAGGGCGCAGCTTGAGCAGGCGACGCGCGACGTCGAGCGCTACGAGGCGCTGGTCGCCAAGAACGCGACCACGATGGTCACGCTCAACAACGCCAAGACCCAGGTCAACATCTTCACCGCCGCCGTCGAGTCCAACGCCGCGCAGCTCGAGCTGTTGCGGGTGCAGCGCGACTACACCTTCATTCGCGCGCCGATCACCGGCCGCGTCAGCATGGCGAACGTCAAGGTCGGCAACTACGCGCGGCAGGCCGATCCGATTCCGCTCGCGACCATCATCCAGGTCGCGCCGGTCTATGTCACCTTCGCGCTGCCGCAGCGCAGCCTGCCGGAACTGCGGCAGGCGATCACCAACGAGACCGCGACGCATCCAGGCGATCGTTCCCGGCGACAGCCGGCACGCGACCGGCCAGGTGACGATGGTCGAGAACACGGTCGACGCGGCGACCGGCACGGTGCCGGTGCGCGCGACCATGCCCAATACCGACGAGCTGCTGTGGCCGGGAACGCTGGTGCAGGTGCGGCTGACTTTCCGCGAGGAGGAGTCGGTGGCAGTGCCGTCGGCCGCGATCCAGGTCGCCCAGGCCGGGCCGTTCGTCTTCGTGGTCAAGAACGGCGTCGCCACGGTGACGCCGGTCAAGATCGCGCGGCGTATTGGAAACCGAAACGGTGCTCGAGAGTGGGCTTGAAGGCAACGAGACCGTGGTGGTCGAAGGCCACCTGCGGCTGACCAACGGCTCTCGGGTCACGCCGCGTGCGGTCAACGCTGGGTCCTGACCATGGGCCTGTCCGAAGCTCTGTATCCGCCGTCCGGTCTTCACCACGCTGGTCACGGCGACCATCATCGTGTTCGGCATGTTCGCCTATCGGTTGCTCGGCGTGGCGGCCCTTCCGGCGGTTGACTTCCCGACCATCCAGATCACCGCGCAACTGCCCGGCGCCAGCGCGGAAACCATGGCGGCGTCGGTCGCTTCGCCGATCGAGCGACAGCTGTCCACGATTTCCGGCGTCACCTCGCTGACGTCGACGTCGTCGCTCGGCCGCACTCAGATCATCGTCCAGTTCGATCTCAACCGGAACATCGACAGCGCCGCGCTCGACGTGCAGACCGCGCTGACGGTGGCGGCGCGCCGGCTGCCGATCGAGATGACGACGCCGCCGAGCTTCCGCAAGGTCAATCCCGGCGACTTCGCGGTGATGGTCATCAGCGTGAACTCGCAGACCCTGCCGCTGTCGAAGGTCAACGAATTCGCCGAGACGCAAATGGCGCCGCAGATCTCGCAGCTGCCGGGCGTCGCGCAGGTCGAGGTCTATGGCTCGCAGAAATTCGCCATCCGCGTTCAGGTCGATCCGGTTGCCGCGGCGGCGCGCAACATCTCGCTCGACGAAATCCGCCGCGTCATCGCCTCGACCAACTCCAATTCGCCGGTCGGCACGCTTTACGGGCCGCGTCAGAACGTGACGCTGTCCGCCACCGCGGCCATGCGGACGGCCGAGGAATACAAGCAGGTCATCGTCGCCTATCGCAACGGCGCGCCGGTGCGGCTGCACGAGATTGCTGACGTCATCGAGAGCGTCGAAAACAACCGGCAGGCGACCTGGTTCAACGAGAACCGCGCGGTCATGCTGGGCGTGCTGCGGCAGCCCGGGTCCAACGCGGTGGCGGTGGTCGATGCGGTGCGCGCAGCGGATGCCGGTATACGAGGCCGCGGTGCCGGCCTCGGTCAATCTGCAGGTCATCAACGACCGCTCGATCTCGGTGCGCGAGTTGGTCGAGGACGTGCAGATCACGCTCGGGATCGCGGTCGGGCTCGTGGTGCTGGTGATCTTCCTGTTCCTGCGCTCGTCCTCGGCGACGCTCATTCCGACGCTGGCCGTACCGGTGTCGCTGATCGGCACCGCCGCGGCGATGTACGCGCTCGGCTTCTCGATCAACAACATGACGCTGCTCGCGCTCACGCTGTCGGTCGGATTCGTGGTCGACGACGCCATCGTGATGCTCGAGAACATCGTGCGCCACATCGAGAACGGGATGCGGCCGTTCGAGGCCGCGCTCAAGGGCGCCAAGGAGATCGGCTTCACCATCATTTCGATCACGTTCTCGCTTGATCGCGGTGTTCATCCCGGTGCTGCTGATGGGCGGCATGGTCGGCCGCATCTTCCGCGAGTTCGCGGTGACGATCTCGGTCGCGATCATCATCTCCGGCTTTGTCTCGCTGACGCTGACGCCGATGTTGTGCGCGCGCGTGTTGCGGCATCAGCCGGAGGGCGAAAAGCAGAACTTCGTGCTGCGCGCCTTCGAGGCGATGTTCAAGAGCTGGCTGCGCGCCTACGAGTGGAGCCTCGACAAGGTCATCCGGTTCAAAGCCGTGATGCTGGCTGATCACCATCGGCACGCTATTCGGCACGGTCTGGCTCTACATCATCATTCCGAAGGGCTTCTTCCCGAGCGAAGACACCGGGTTTGTGTTCATATCGACCCAATCTCCGGCCGACACGTCATTCCAGTCACTGGCCGACATGCAGGCCAAGGTGGCGGCGATCATTCGCAAGGATCCTGCGGTCCAGTATCTGAATTCGACGATCGGTCCCGGCGGTCCGTCTGCCACCGCAAACATCGGCCGCATCTTCGTTGCGCTCAAGCCCCGCAACGAGCGGGAGGGCGTCAACACGGTCATCCACCGGCTGCGGGCGGCGGCGGGCAATGCGGTGCCAGGCCTGGTCGTGCATTTCCGCGCCGTTCAGAACCTCAACATCAGCGGGCGTCCGTCGCAGGGCGAATATCAGTACACGCTCACGTCGAGCGATACCGACACGCTCTATCGCGTCGCGCCGGAGATTCAGGCCAAGATCGCCGAGCTCGGGATTGTGCGCGACGTCACCACCGATCTCGATCTGCGCAATCCGCAGATGAACATCGAGATCGATCGCGAGAAGGCGGCGGTCTACGGCATCTCCATCGACCAGGTGCGCCAGGAGCTGTTCAATGCCTTCGGCTCGCGCCAGGTGGCGACGATCTACACGCCGGACGACGACTATCAGGTGATCCTGGAGAGCAAGCCCGAATTCCAGACCGACATCTCGGCGCTGTCCCGCATCTATCTGAAGACGGCGAGCGGACAAGCGGTGCCGCTGGAGGCGGTGACGCGGCTCACGTCCACGGTCGGGCCGCTGCAGGTCAATCACCAGGGCAACCAGCCGTCGGTGACGATCTCCTTCAACCTGACGCCGGGCGCGTCGCTCGGACAGGCGGTCGATGCCATCCAGGAGATCGAGCGCGACGCCCGCTTGCCGGCGACCGTCGCCTCGAGCTTCCAGGGCTCGGCGCAGGTGTTCCAGGATTCGCTGAAGGGACAGTGGCATCCTGGTGCTGGCGGCGATCTTCGCGGCCTATGTGCTGCTCGGCATCCTCTACGAGAGCTTCATCCATCCGATCACCATCATCTCCGGCCTGCCGTCGGCCGGCATCGGCGCGCTGATCACGCTGATGGCGTTCAAGATGGACCTCTCGGTCATCGCCATGATCGGCATCGTGATGCTGGTCGGCATCGTGAAAAAGAACGCGATCATGATGATCGACTTCGCGATCGAGCGGCGAAAAGTCGGGTCTCAACGCCGAGGCCGCGATCCGCGAAGCGGCGCTGTTGCGGTTCCGGCCGATCATGATGACGACGTTCGCGGCGATCTTCGGCGCGCTGCCGATCGCGCTCGGCCACGGCGCCGGCGCCGAGCTGCGCCAGCCGCTCGGCGTTTCGGTGGTCGGCGGGCTCGTGCTGTCGCAGCTGCTGACGCTCTACATCACGCCGGTGGTCTACATCTATCTCGACCGCATCGACCGCATGCTCAAGCGCCGGCTCGAGCCGCAGCTCGAGGAGGTTCCCGAGCACCCCGAGCGTCCGAAGGTCGTCGCGGCGGAGTAGGGCTCAAGCGCTTTCATGCGCGGGGCCTGACCCCGCGCCAGCCGCTCCGTCTCCCTGAATATGTTTAGAGCGAGAAGCTGGTGCCGCAGCCGCAGGACGCCTTGGCCTGCGGATTGTTGATGCGGAACGAGGCGCCGATCAGGTCGTCGACGAAGTCGATCTCGGAGCCGGCGAGGTAGTTGAGCGACACCGAATCGATCAGCACCGCGGCGCTGTCGCGCTGGATGAGAATGTCGTCCTCGGCCTGCGTGCGCTCCATGTCGAACTTGTACTGGAAGCCGGAGCAGCCGCCGCCCTCGACGCTGACCCGCAGCATGGTGCCTTGCGGCTCCTTCTTGAGGATCTCGCCGATCCGCCGCGCCGCCCGTTCCGTGACCGTGACGTTTTCCATGCTCATTCGAGTAGTTCCAGCTCAGGTGCGGATTGCAACGCACCCTGCCGGATAGTTAAGTGCGCCGGGAGCCGGGGTCAACGGCAGGGCGGACCATGGTGGTTAAGACGCGGGCGTCCTATGCGTCCGACCCGGCAAAGAGCCGCGGCCGGCTGCACCCCGAGCCGCCGTCGCCGACCCGCACCGATTTCCGCCGTGACTGCGACCGGATCATCCATTCCACCGCCTTCCGGCGGCTGGCCCACAAGACCCAGGTGTTCGTCTTCCACGAGGGCGACCATTTCCGCACCCGGCTTACCCACACGCTCGAAGTCGCGCAGATCGCCCGCTCGCTCGCCCGCGCGCTCGGGCTTGACGAGGATTTGAGCGAGGCGCTCGCGCTCGCCCACGACCTCGGCCATCCGCCGTTCGGCCATGCCGGCGAGCGCGCGCTCGACCGCTGCCTCGCCGATGCCGGCGGCTTCGACCACAACGCGCAGACGCTGCGCGTCGTCACCGCGCTCGAGCGGCGCTACGCCGATTTCGACGGGCTCAACCTCACCTGGGAAACGCTGGAAGGGCTGGTCAAGCACAACGGCCCGCTGACCACGCGCGACGGAACGCCGGTCGGGCGCTATCGCGAGCACGGCGTGCCGCAGGCGATCCTCGACTACGGCCGTCTGCAGGATCTCGAGCTGTGGAGCTTCGCCAGCGCCGAGGCGCAGGTCGCCGCGATCGCCGACGACATCGCCTATGACGCCCACGACATCGACGACGGGCTGCGCGCCGACCTGTTCGCGCTCGACGATCTCGCCGAGGTCGCGTTCCTGCGCGAGCTTCTTTTGTCGGTGATCCGGGAGGGCGGGGCGGCGATCGAGCCCGCGCGCACCGGCCATGAGCTGGTGCGCCGCGTCATCACCCGCCTGATCGAGGACGTGATCGGCGAAACCCGCGCGCGCCTCGAACGGCTGGCGCCGTCGTCGGTCGACGACGTGCGGGCCGCCAGCTCGGCGGTCGGCGCCTTCTCGGCGGCCATGGCGGAGGCCGACAGCGCCATCAAGGGCTTCCTCTATTCGCGCATGTACCGCCAGCATCGCGTCATGCGGATCATGAGCGAGGCGGAGACCGTGCTCTCCGACCTGTTCTGGCGCTACGCCGAGCATCCGGGCGATCTGCCGGCCGACTGGTCGCACGGCGTGGAAGCGAGCGACGATAGCGGCCAGCGGCGCCGGATCGGCGATTTCATCGCCGGCATGACCGACCGCTACGCGCTCGGCGAGCACGCGCGGCTGTTCAAGAATACGCCGGAGCTGCGGTAGCTGGCGCCACACCTGAACCTCGTCCTCTCGCCGGCCGTCTAACAAGACGGCGGATGGTTCTGGCGTCGTACCGACGGGAGGACAGCCATGCGCACCCTTGTACTCGCAGCGATGTTGTTCACCGGCACTGCATTCTTTGCCGATTTCGCCGACGCGCGGAGCCGCGGTGCCCAGCGCCCGCTGCCAGCGCCTGGCGTGGGCTTGGGAACGGTGCGGCCACCGCCGGCCGGCATTATGCGGCCGGCCGAGTTTGTGATTGTGCGAACACCCAGGCTTCCATCGAAGCGCTGAAACAGCCGCCAGTGGCGGGGTGGCGTCAACGGCCGCTCGTCGCGCGGTTGAAGGGGCGCCGATATGCGGCTGAATTACCGAGATTTCATCCTATTCCGCCGGCTCCGGCCGGAAGGTGCCACAATCGGCGTTCTGGTATGATGGTGATGGGCACCGTTGAGGGAATGAGATGGCGGTTTACAACGCCTTCGTCTCGTACAGCCATGCCAAGGACAAGCCGATTGCGGCGGCGCTGCAGTCGGTAATCCAAGCGCTCGGCAAGCCGTGGTACCGGCGGCGGGCGTTGCGCGTGTTTCGCGACGACACATCGTTATCGGCGACGCCGAGTCTGTGGCCGTCGATCGAGCAGGCGCTCGGTAATTCGCGCTTCCTCATTCTGCTTGCCTCGCCGGAGGCGGCGGCTTCGCATTGGGTGAACAAGGAAGTCGCCTACTGGCTGGACAACAAGGGCGCCGACACGCTGCTGATCGCGCTCACCGATGGCGAATTGTCGTGGGACAATGCGGTCGGCGATTTTGCCGCGCGTGAGAACGCACCGCTGCCGCCGGTACTGGCGGGTCGTTTCGCCTCCGAGCCGAAATGGGTCGATCTTCGCGCCTATCGCGGCGGCGCCGATCCGCGCGACAGCCGCTTCATAGAGGCGGGTGCCGATTTCGCCGCCGCCATCCACGGCATGCCGAAAGAGGATTTGCTTTCGCAGGAAGTGCGCGAGCAGAAGCGGAGGTTGCGGCTCGCCTGGGGCGCGGCGGCCTCGTTGCTCTTCTTCGCGGGGCTCGCGGGCTGGCAGGCGAAAGTCGCGATCGACAACGAGCGCGCGGCAATCGAGCAGCGCAACATCGCTGAACAGCAGCGGCGGCTGGCGCAGGAGCAGCGTGACCGGGCGGAGCGAAGCCTTGCAGCAGCGACACAGACCGCAAACTCGCTGGTATTCGATCTAGCTCGGGAATTCCGCGACCGCGCCGGAATGCCGGCCGATCTTGTGCGCCGGATTCTTGACCGCGCACGGGGACTGCAACGACAACTCGCCGAGTCTGGTGAAGCAACGCCTGCGCTCCGCCGCAGTGAAGCCGTCGCCCTCCAGGATGTTGTCAATACCCTCTTGGCTTTGGGCGATACGACGGCGGCTCTTGCCGCGGCCGAGCGTGCCCGCGCCATCTCGGAAGAGTTGAGCGCCGCCGATCCCGGCAACACCGAGTGGCGGCGCGGCCTGTCGATCAGCCACAACCGGATCGGTGACGTGCTGGTGGCGGCGGGACGGCGGGAGGAGGCGCTAGCGGCATACCGCCGGAGCCACGCGATCGCCGAGACACTCGCCGCCGCCGACCCCGGCAACACCGAGTGGCAGCGCGACCTGACAATCAGCCACGACCGGATCGGCGAAGTGCTGGTGGCGGCGGGGCGGCGCGAGGAGGCGCTGGCGGCATACCGCCGGAGCCTGGCGATCGCCGAGACACTCGCCGCCGCCGATCCGGGCAACACGCAGTGGCAGCGCGACCTGTCGATCAGCCACGAGAGGATCGGCATCGTGCTGGTGGCAGCCGGGCGGCGGGAGGATGCGCTGGCGGCCTACCGCCGGAGCCACGCGATCCGCGAGACACTCGCCGCCGCCGATCCCGGCAACACCGAGTTGCAGCGCGATCTGTCGCTTATCCACGACCGGATCGGCGACGGGCTGGTGGCGGTGGGACGGCGGGCGGAAGCGCATGCGGAATACCGCCGGAGCCTGGCGATTCGCGAAACACTCGCCGCCGCCGATCCCGGCAACACACAGTGGCAGCGCGACCTGTCGATCAGCCACATTAAGATCGGCGACGGGCTGGAGACGGCGGGGCGGGGGCAGGATGCGCTGGCGGCATACCGCCGGGCCCTCGCGATCGCGGAGAAGCTCGCCGCCACCGATCCCGGCAATACGCTGTGGCAGAGCGACTTGTCGATCAATTACATTAAGATTGGCGACGTGCTGGTGGCGGCCGGACGGCGCGAGGATGCGCTGGCGGAATTCCGCCGGAGCCTCGCGATCTCGGAGAAACTCGCCGCCGCCGATCCCGGCAACACCGAGTGGCAGCGCTACCGGTCGATCAGCCACCACAGGATAGGCGACGTGCTGCGGGCGGCGGGGCGGCGGGAGGAGGCACTGGTGGCATACCGCCGGAGTTCTGGTAATCGCCGAGATACTCGCCGCCGCCGATCCCGGCAACACGCTGTGGCAACGCGACCTGTCGCTTAGCCACGACCGGATCGGCGACGTACTGGTGGCGGCGGGACGGCGGGAGGAGGCGCAGGCGGCATATAGCGAGAGCCTCGCAATCCGTGAGGGACTTGCCGCCACCGATCCCGGCAACACCGGGTGGCAGCGCGACCTCTCGATCAGTCACAACAACATCGGCGACGGGCTGATGGCGGCGGGGCGGCGGGAGGATGCGCTGGCGGCTTACCACCGAAGCCTCGCTATCCGCGCGAGACTCGCCTCCACCGATCCCGGCAACACCGACTGGCAACGCGACCTGTCGCTCAGCCACGAGAAGATCGGCGACGTGCTGCGGGCGGCCGGACAGCGTGAGGAAGCGCTGGCGGAATACCGCAGGAGCCTGGCGATCCGCGAGGCGCTCGCCGCCGCCGATCCCGGCAATGTGCTGTGGCAGGCCGATCTTGTCGTCAATTTCTACCGGATCAGCATGGTCTCCGAGCCGGCGGTGGCGCGCGCCGCCTTGCGCCGGGCGATCACGATTCTCGACATGTTGGCGACGAACAATAGACTGCCAGAGGCACAGGCCGGCTGGCCGCAGCTTATGCGCGATGCGCTTGCAAAGCTGCCGCCGGAACAGGCGGAGGCGCAATAGGCGCGTCTGCCCGCGCCAATTGCATTCCCGTGCGCATCCGGCGATAACCCCGCGCCATGACGGCTGAATCGCCCAATATCTTCGCCCTCGTCCTCGACAAGGTCCGCGCCGCCAACACGGCGCTGGCGGCCGATGGGGTCATGCCGGCCGGTCTCGACCAGTCCCGCATCGTGGTCGAGCCGCCGCGCGACGCCGCCCATGGCGACATGGCCACCAATGCCGCGATGGTGCTCGCCAAGGACGCCGGCAAGAAGCCGCGCGACCTCGCCGAGGTGATCGCCGCCAAGCTGCGCGCCGATCCGTTGATCGCGAAGGTCGACGTCGCCGGGCCGGGCTTCATCAATCTCACGCTCAAGCCCGCCGCCTGGACCGCCGAGCTGCGCGCGGTGCTCGCGGCCGGCGCCGGCTATGGCCGCAGCGCGCTCGGGCAGGCCGAGCCGGTGAATGTCGAATACGTCTCCGCCAACCCGACCGGGCCGATGCATGTCGGGCATTGCCGCGGCGCGGTGTTCGGCGATGCGCTCGCCAACCTGCTCGACGTTCGCCGGCTACAAGGTGACGCGCGAGTACTACATCAACGACGCCGGCGCGCAGGTCGACGTGCTCGCACGCTCCGCGTTCCTGCGCTACCGCGAGGCGCTCGGCGACGACATCGGTCCGATCCCGGAAGGGCTCTATCCCGGCGACTATCTCAAGCCGGTCGGCGAGGCGCTGGCGAAGGAGCACGGCCGCGCGCTGCTGCAGAAGCCCGAGAGCGACTGGCTCCCGATCGTGCGCCAGCGCGCCATCGACATGATGATGGCGATGATCCGCGAGGACCTGGCCGCGCTCAACGTGCGCCACGACGTGTTCTTCTCGGAGCGCTCGCTGATCGGCGGCGGCATCGGTGCGCCCGACGACCAGGTGGCCGCGACCATCGCCAAGCTGCGCGCCGACGGCGAAATCTACGAAGGCCGCCTGCCGCCGCCCAAGGGCGCGCCCGACGACGATTGGGAAGATCGCGAGCAGACGCTGTTCCGCGCCACCGACTTCGGCGACGACGTCGACCGGCCGCTGATGAAGTCGGACGGCTCGCTACACCTATTTCGCCTCCGACATCGCCTATCACAGGAACAAGTTCGAGCGCGGCTTCCGCAACCTGATCGACGTCTGGGGCGCCGATCACGGCGGCTACATCAAGCGCGTGCAGGCGGCGGTGAAGGCGATCTCCGGCGGCAAGGCCGAGCTCGACGTGAAGATCGTCCAGCTCGTGAAGCTCCTGCGCGCCGGCGAGCCGGTGAAGATGTCGAAGCGCTCCGGGGACTTCGTGACCTTGCGCGAGGTCGTGGATGAGGTCGGACGCGACGCCGTGCGCTTCATGATGCTCTACCGCAAGAACGACGCCGTGCTCGATTTCGACTTCGTGAAGGTGCAGGAGCAGTCGCGCGACAATCCGGTGTTCTACGTCCAGTACGGCCACGCCCGCGGCTGCTCGGTGTTCCGCAACGCCGTCGAGGTGGTCCCTGACCTGCCGACCGATGCGGCGGCGCGCAGCAAGATTCTCGCGGAGGTACCGCTTGACCGACTCGACGATTCCGGCGAGGCCTCGCTGATGCGACGATTGGCACTCTACCCGCGGCTCGTCGAAGGCGCCGCAACGGCCCATGAGCCGCACCGGATAGCATTCTATCTATATGAACTTGCTAGTGAATTTCACGCACAATGGAATCGGGGGAAGGATACGCCTCATTTACGCTTCATTATCCAGAATGATCCTCTAATGACCATGGCACGCCTCGCTCTTGTGCAGGGTGTCGTCACGGTTCTTGCGTCCGGACTGGGGTTGCTGGGCGTTGGGGCTCCTGAGGAGATGCGTTGATCTCGCTCGACGTTGGGCGCGGAGTGCGCCGTCAGCGAAGTCCTTTGTGGGTGTGGGGACCGATCGGGGTGACGCCAGTAACCGGAAACGGATGAGTAATGGCGGACGACAATACGGTGCGATCGTATCGCTCGAAAGATTCATATCGGCGCAGCGCGGACCCGGGGGAGGCGCAAGACCAGCCCCTTGCCGGCAGCGATCCGCTCGCCGAGCTTGCTCGCCTGATCGGGCAGAGCGACCCCTTCACCGACAACGTGCGCCGCGAGCCGCCGAGGGCGGCCCCGCGCGATCAGCACCGGCAAGACGAGCCGAGCGATTGGCGCCGTCACATCCAGCGTCCCACCTACGACGCGCCTGAGGAGCCGCCGTTCGACGCCGACGCGCGCTATGGCTCGGCCGATCCGCGCGCGCGCTACGCCGACCTCGATCCCGATCGTTATCGCGTGACGTCGCCGCAGCAGGATCGCTATGCCGATCCGCATGCGGACCATTCCTACGCGGACCACACGCACGCGGATCACGCGCACGCGGATCATGCGCACGCGGATCACATGCATGCGGACCACGCGCATACAGATCACATGCATGCGGACCATTCGCACGCGGATTATCGCCACGAGCCGTCCTATGCAGCGGAGGAGCCGATCTACGCCGTCCCGCCGCAACACGGCGGCTACGCTGGCGGTCAACCGCCGCACGCCGAGGAGGACTACGACGATCCGCCGCGCCGCAAGCGCGGCTCGAGCCTTCTCACCGCCGTCATCCTGATCGGCTGTGCCATGCTCGGCACCGCCGGCGCCTATGGCTACCGCACCTACGCCACGGCGCCCAACTCGAAGCCGGCGCCGGTCATCATCGCCGACAGTGCGCCGAGCAAGATCGTTCCCGCGGCCGACCAGAAGTCCGCGCGCTCGCAGGATCGCGTCGGCGCGGCCAGGGCAACGACGAGCGGCTGGTTTCGCGCGAAGAGCAGCCGGTTGCCTTGCCGGGCGGCCCATCGGTTCCGCGCGTGGTGTTCCCATCGCCGGTACAGCCGTCGCCGGCCACGACCGGCTCCACGCCGTCGCCGTCGCAAGCCTCCGCGGATCAGCCGAAGCGGGTCCGCACCGTCACCATCCGTCCGGAGGGCGGCGACAGCAGTGGCCAGCCGTCGGGCAACGAAGCGCCTGCACGCGCAGCGCCGCCGGCCGCGCGGACCGCGACGCAGCCGCCGCCGCGCACCACGCGTGACCAGCCGTTGTCGCTTGATCCGAATACGGCTGCGCCGCCGAACGAGCCGGCCCGCGCGCAGCCGCAGCAGCGGGCGTTGACGCCGCCGGCGCCGCGTGAGACCGCCGCACCGGCGGCTGCGCCCGCACCCCGGGTCGCGGCCGTGCCGCCGTCCGGCGGCACTGGCAGCTATCTCGTGCAGGTGTCGTCGCAGCGTAGCGAAGCCGACGCACAGGCGTCATATCGGGCGCTGCAGGGGAAATATTCGCAGCTCAAGTCGCACCAGCCGATCATCCAGCGTGCCGATCTTGGCAGCAAAGGCGTCTATTATCGCGCCATGGTTCCGTTCGATTCGGGCGAGGATGCTGTTTCGTTCTGCAACGGGCTCAAGCAAGCCGGCGGGCAGTGCATCATCCTTCGGAACTGATGGTGCAATAGTCTGTCGGAACCGGAAGCAACGGCTTGACCCCCGCGGGAGCGGCAGCTAATCGGCGTCGATGACGGCGCGCGCTTTCATCACCGGTGTCTCGGGCTTCACGTTGACGGCCAACGAGCGCAGTTTTCTGCGCGAGGCCGAGCCGTGGGGTTTCATTCTGTTCAACCGCAATGTGCGCACGCCGGGCCAGATCACCAAGCTGGTGGCGGAGTGCCGTGAGGCGGTGGGAACCAATGCGCCGGTGCTGGTCGATCAGGAAGGCGGGCGCGTGCAGCGGCTCGGTCACCCGTACTGGCCGTACTATCCGAGCGGCGCCACCTACGGACGGATCTACGATCGCGACGTGGCGAAGGGCCTCGCGGCGGCGGGGCTCGGCGCGCGGTTGATCGCCAGCGACCTCTTGCCGCTCGGCATCGACGTCGATTGCCTGCCGATCGCGGACGTGCCGGCGCGCGGCGCCAATGACGTGATCGGCGACCGCGCCTATGGCCGCACGCCGGAAGCGGTCGCGGCGATCGGCGGGGCGGTGGCGGCCGGGCTCTTGGCCGGCGGCGTGCTGCCCGTGCTCAAGCATATCCCCGGCCATGGCCGCGCCAATGCCGACAGCCACGAGCGGCTGCCGGTGGTCAAAACCCCCCGCGCGGAGCTTGAACCGCGCGATTTTGCGGCCTTTCAGCCGCTTTCGAAGCTGCCGATGGCAATGACCGCCCATGTCGTTTTTTCCGACATCGACCCGCTCGCACCGGCCACGACTTCAGCCACAATGGTGCATGAAGTGATTCGCGGCTTCATCGGGTTTCAGGGGCTCTTGATGAGCGACGACATCAGCATGGGCGCGCTGTCGGGCAGCATCGCCGTGCGCACGCAGGCTGCGCTCGCGGCCGGCTGCGACATGGTGCTCCACTGCAACGGCAAGCTCGGGGAGATGCGCGAGGTCGCCGAGCATGCGCCGAAGCTCGCCGGCAAGGCGCTCAGGCGCGCCAACGCCGCGCTCGCCATGCGCGGCGAGCCCGAGGAATTCGACCGCGTCGAAGGCCGCAAGACCTTCGCATCGCTGATCGCCGGCGAACGGCCGGTCTACGCGCGCCGGCCGGCCCGCAAGGCGCGCCGGATCGCCCGTCCGCTCGGACGCAATTCTCGCAGGAGACCGTCGTGACGCCGGAAGAGGCCGGATTCGAAACCGAGTTCGCCGAACGCGCCTCCGACGAGCCCGCGCTGGTGGTCGACGTCGAGGGATTTGAAGGCCCGCTCGATCTGCTGTTGATGCTCGCGCGCCAGCAGAAGGTCGATCTCGCCAAAATCTCGATCCTCGCGCTCGCCGACCAGTACCTCGCCTTCATCGAGGAGGCGCGGCGGCTGCGGCTCGAGCTTGCCGCCGACTACCTGGTGATGGCGGCCTGGCTCGCCTATCTCAAGTCGCGCCTGCTGTTGCCGGAAACCGCGACGCCGGAAGGCATGACCGCGGAGGAGATGGCGAACGCGCTGGCGATGCGCCTCAAGCGGCTGGAAGCGATCCGCGACGCCGCGCAGAAATTGTTCGAGCGTCCGCAGCTCGACCGTGATGTGTTCGCGCGCGGGCAGCCCGAGCCGATCGCGCATATCAAGCATCCGCAGTACACGGCGACGCTCTACGACCTGCTCACCGCCTATTCGATGCAGCGGCAGAAGACCGCGCTCTCGCATGTGCGCATGGCCAAGCGCGCGGTGTGGTCGCTCTCCGAGGCGCGCGAGGCGCTCGAACGACTGGTCGGCGCCGCCAGCGACTGGACCCGCATCGACGAATACCTGATCGCCTATATCGTCGAGCCGTCGCAGCGCGCCACGGTGCTGGCGTCGAGCTTCGCTTCCGCGCTCGAGATGGTGCGCGAGGGCGTGGCGGAGATCCACCAGCAGGAGGCGTTCGCGCCGCTCTTCATGCGCAAGCGCGACATGCCGCAGAACGGTAACGGTGTTGCGCCCGAGGCGGGCGGAGCAGCACCGACAGGGACCACGGGATAAAGAGGAGGCCTTCAGCGATGAGCCTGGCCAAGAGAAAAATCATGCCGCGTAACGAGCCAGAACAATCGGCCGAAGTACGGCCGGAGGAACTTCGTCTCCTGGAGGCGATGCTGTTCGCTTCCTCGGAGCCGATCGACGAAAAGGATCTGGCGGCGCGTCTGCCGGAAGGGACGAACCTCGCCGGTGCGCTCGAGCAGCTGCGCGAGGACTATGCCAATCGCGGCGTCAACCTCATTCGCATCGACGGCAAGTGGACGTTCCGCACCGCCACCGACCTGTCGTGGCTCTTGAGCAAGGAAACCACCGAGCGGCGCAAGCTCTCGCGCGCCGCGATCGAGACGCTCGCGATCATCGCCTATCACCAGCCGGTGACGCGCAGCGAGATCGAGGAGCTGCGCGGCGTGTCGACGTCGGCCGGCTCGGTCGACGTGCTGTTGGAGACCGGCTGGATCCGTCCGCGCGGCCGCCGCAAGACGCCTGGCCGTCCGGTGACGTATGGCACCACCGCCGAGTTCCTCTCGCATTTCGGGCTCGATCAGGTCGCCGATCTGCCCGGCCTCGAAGAGCTGAAAGGCGCCGGCATGTTCGACGGCCGGCTGCCGCCCGGATTCTCGGTGCCGATGCCGTCCGACGATGCGGCGTTGCGCGACGACGAGGACCCGCTGGAGCCGGGCGACCTCGACCTTGGGCTGGCGCCGCCCTCCGGGCGCTCGCCGACCGATTGAGGAGCGGCGGTTAACGCGGCAATCGGCCGCTTGGAACTTCGCGATTTCAAGGAGTTGCGGGCAACACCTGCAATCGATTCAGCGTCTTCGCGCGGTTGTGAAGTCCTTGTTTTTGTCCGTTCCGAAGCCTAGTTTCACGGCAAAGCGGGAGGCGGGACGGGCGCGTGCGCCCGTCGATGCGGGTAACAGGGCCGCGCACAGCAGAGGTAGCGCAACATGGGTTCAATGAGCATCTGGCACTGGATCATCGTGCTGGCGGTCGGCCTGCTGCTGTTCGGCGGCCGCGGCAAGATCTCCGAGCTGATGGGCGACTTTGCCAAGGGCATCAAGTCGTTCAAGAAGGGATTGTCCGAGGACGAGAAGGCCGAGGCCGAAGCGGCCAAGCCTGATCCGATGCGCACGATCGACCATCAGCCAACGCAGCCGACCACGGCGCCGGGCGCGCCGGTCGCAAGCGGCGCTTCGCCGTCGGCCAGCGAGCCCCGTAAGGTCGTTTAGTCGACGGTAGTTCGCCCGGCCGGCACGGCATCTGAAAAAGGGGCGTCGGCCAACGGCGCCCCTTTGGAGTTGAAGGGTCCATGTTCGATATCGGCTGGTCGGAGCTGTTGGTCATCGGCATCGTCGCGCTGATCGTGATCGGGCCGAAGGAGCTGCCCGGCGCGCTGCGCACGCTCGGCCAATGGATGGGCAAGGTCCGGCGCATGGCGGCCGAATTCCAGGGCCAGTTCCAGGAAGCGATGCGCGAGGCCGAGATCGACCAGCTCAAGAAAGACATGGACGACATGGCCGCCAAGGCCAAGGACTACACCCATTTCGATCCGATCGAGGACGTGCGCCGCGACATCGAGAAATCGGTGGGCGACCTGCCGTCGCTCGATCAGCCGAGCACCAGCACGACGGAAACGACAGCGGACGCGCAAACCGCCGCGGCGCCATCTGCCGACACCGCGCGCCGCGCGACACCACCACGGCGTTGCCGCCGCCCGCCGAGCAGACCGCCGCGGCCGAGCCGGTCACGCCGGCGGCGCCGGAGCCCGAGCCCGCGATCGCCGACAGCAAGCCCGGTGCGGGGAGGGCTCCTGCATGACGACCGAGCGCGACGAAGCGGAGATCGAAGCCAGCAAGGCGCCGCTGATGGACCACCTGATCGAGCTGCGGTCGCGGCTGATCAAGGCGCTGTTCGCGTTCTTCGTGATGTTCATCCTGTGCTTCGCGTTGGCCAAATACATTTACAACGTGCTGGTGTGGCCGTTTGCCTTGGTCGCCGGACCGGAGAATTCGAAGTTCATCTATACGGCGCTGCTCGAATATTTCTTCACCCAGCTCAAGCTCGCCATGTTCGGCGCGGCGTTTCTCTCGTTCCCGGTGGTGGCGACGCAGATCTACATGTTCGTCGCGCCCGGCCTGTACCGCCACGAGCGCTCGGCGTTCGTGCCCTATCTCGTAGCCACCCCGATTTTCTTCGTCCTCGGCGCGATGGTGGTCTATTTCCTGGTGATGCCGCTGTTGGTGCGGTTTTCGCTCGGCATGCAGCAACTGGCTGGCGAAGGCGCCGCCGAGATCGTGCTGTTGCCCAAGGTCGGCGAATATCTGTCGCTGATCATGGGGCTGACCTTCGCCTTCGGCATCGCGTTCCAGCTGCCGGTGATCCTCACGCTGCTCGGCCGTATCGGGATTATCACCTCGCAGACGCTGCGCGAGAAGCGGCGCTATTTCATTCTCGGCGCCTTCGTGATCGCGGCGGTGCTGACGCCGCCGGACGTGATCAGCCAGTTTTCGCTGGCGATCCCGCTGATCATTCTCTACGAGGCCTCGATCTATTCGGTGCGCATCGTCGAGAAGAAGGCGCAGGCGCCCGCGGCGGACGCCAAGCCCGAGGCCAACCCGGCGGAGTGATCCTAGCCTCTCCCCGCGGCAAAGCCCTGCTATAACTGATCGTCGATTCCCGCTGAGCGACGTCACCGAGCCACGCCACCGAGCTACACCGATGCACGACATCAAATGGATTCGCGAGAACCCCGAGGCCTTCGACGCCGCCCTGACGCGGCGTGGCCTGTCGGGCGAGGCGAAGGGTCTGATCGCGATGGACGAACTCCGCCGTGCCGCGATCAAAACGGCGGAAGAAGCGCTGGCGCGGCGCAATGCCGCGTCGCGCGAGATCGGGGCGGCCAAGAAGAGCAACGAGGAGGAGCGCGCGCAGGTGTTAATGGCCGAGGTCGCGAAGTTAAAGGAGGCGATCCCCTTATTCGAGGCTGACGCTAAAGAATTGTCCGTGATTCTGGAGAACGCTCTCGCCCAAATACCCAACCTGCCGCTCGACGAGGTGCCCGACGGTGCCGACGAGACCGGCAATGTCGAGCATCACCATTTCGGCAACCGCAAGAACTACGCCTTCACGCCCAAGCAGCATTTTGAATTGGGCGAGGCGCTCGGCCAGATGGATTTCGAGACCGCCGCGAAACTCTCGGGCGCGCGCTTCGTGGTGCTCAAGAATGGGCTTGCCAGGATGGAGCGCGCGATCGGGCAGTTCATGCTCGACGTGCACACGCGCGATCATGGCTATACGGAGGTGTCGCCGCCGCTCTTGGTATCCAGCGATGTAATGTTTGGCACGGCGCAGTTGCCAAAATTCAGAGATGACCAATTCAAGACTGGCCGCTTCGCCGATAGCGACGACGTGGGGCCAATATTGATCAAGGCAACAAATGAATTCTATGATTCGCAGACGAAGGAGGATCGACGGACAATTTCACAGAACCCGGAATCGATGGCGGCCTGCAGGCGTCATGCTTGGGGCGCCGTTGAGAAGGCTCTGAACATTGATTTCTCGCTGGCCGACGTTGACCCGGCGCAAATTATCAAGGCTGAGATTCCTCTTTGGCTCATCCCCACCGCCGAAGTCCCGCTCACCAATCTGGTGCGTGAGTCGATCGTCGACGAGGCCGAGCTGCCACTTCGCTACACCGCCTGCACGCCGTGCTTCCGGGCTGAGGCCGGCGCCGCCGGCAAGGACACCCGCGGCATGATCCGCCAGCACCAGTTCACCAAGGTCGAGCTGGTCTCGATCACCACGCCCGAGCAGTCGCAGGACGAGCATGAGCGCATGCTCGCCTGCGCCGAGGAGGTGCTGCGCCGGCTCGACCTGCATTACCGCGTGGTCACGCTCTGCACCGGCGACATGGGCTTCGCGTCACAAAAGACCTACGACATCGAGGTATGGCTACCCGGGCAGAACATGTATCGCGAGATCTCCTCCTGCTCGGTCTGCGGCGACTTCCAGGCGCGGCGCATGAACGCGCGCTATCGCCCGAAAGGCGGCGCCCCGCGTTTTGTGCACACGCTCAATGGTTCCGGCGTCGCGGTCGGCCGCGCCTTGATTGCGGTGATGGAAACTTACCAGCAGGAAAATGGATCGATTGCCGTGCCTGAAGCGTTACAGACCTATGTTGGCGGAACCAAAATTATCGAACGTAAGCAATAAACGCGTCATTGAGCGCATGCGCATCCTGGTTACCAACGACGACGGCATCCATTCCGACGGGCTCGACGTCTGCGCCGAGATCGGCAAGGCGTTGTCCGACGACGTCTGGGTGGTGGCGCCGGAGTTCGACCAGTCCGGCGTCTCGCACTCGCTCTCGCTCAACGATCCGCTGCGGCTGCGCGCGGTCGGCGAGCGCCGCTACGCGGTGAAAGGTACGCCGACCGACTGCGTGATCATGGGCTCGATGCACCTGCTCAAGGAGCGCCGTCCCAATGTCATCCTGTCCGGCGTCAACCGCGGCCGCAACACCGGCGAGGACGTGATCTATTCCGGCACCGTCGCCGGCGCGGTCGAGGGCACCATCCTCGGCATTCCGTCGGTCGCGCTGTCGCAGTCCTACAATTCGCGCTCCGACCAGCCGCCGTATTGGGAGACCGCGACGCGTTACGGGCCGAAGATCGTCCGCAAGCTGCTCGACTCCAAGATGCCGCGCGGCGTCCTGGTCAATGTCAACTTCCCGAACTGCCAGCCCAACGAGGTGAAGGGCATCGTGGTGACGGCGCTCGGCCGCCATCACCAGGAGCGTTTGCGCATCGATCAGCGCAGCGACGGCCGCGGCCATGCCTATTACTGGATCGCCTATGTCCCGAACCGCTCGCACCGCGGCGACGACGGCACCGATGTCGCGGGGCTCTCCGACAACAAGATCACGATCACCCCGCTGCGCATCGACATGACCGACGAGCCGTTCATGACCAAGCTGGCGGAGCTGTTCGCGTCGGAGAAGGGCTAGAGCATGATCCCGAAAAAGCTTGCCCCGCACTTGATGCGGGGTGGGAACCGGTTTTCGGAAGAGATCATGCTCAAACGCAATTAAGACGTCAGCTTCGCGCTCGCGAGCGCGGTGTCGAGCATGCTCTTGAGGGCGTCGATCCGGAACGGCTTCTTCAACAGCGGACGGTCGCGGAATTGCTCCGGCAAGGTGTGCTCGCCATAGCCGGTGGCAAACACGAAAGGCGTGCCGCGCGCCGCCAGCGCTTCGGCCACCGGGCCGGTGGTCTCGCCGCTGAGATTGACGTCGAGGATCGCGACATCGATGGCGGTGGTGTTCAGCGCCGCCAGCGCCTCGTGCACCTTGGATGCCTCCGCCGCCACGGCAAAGCCGAGATCGTTCAGCATGTCCTCGATCAGCATCCGGATCATGACGTCGTCTTCGACGACCAGAACCCGTCGCGCACCGGACCCGTTCTCGCTCATCCTCCGTCCCCAATTCCGAAGGCCACGCACGTTATCGTCGGCACGATCTCGCCATTTTCAGGTCTGTCGCCTCGGCCAGTTCGGGATCACAATCCCCCATAACTCGAATCAATGCGGCCATACGATATAGGTTCCGGCTTGCCAAAAGTACCCGCGCTTTCGCAGTCCAGCGCGTTATGGTGACGGCGCCATTCCGGCATACTGTATTCCGCGACACGAGCGAGGGCGATGTGGCGAAGCAGCCCGTAGGCGACGACAGCGTCGGGCGCATGCAGTTTCTGCTGACCATGCGACGCCGTGGCATCGGCGATGCCACGGTGCTGCGTGCGCTGGACGAGGTGCCGCGCGAACATTTCGTCGGCCATGAATTCCTGGAGGCGGCCTATGCCGACCAGGCGCTGCCGATCGCCTGCGGCCAGACCATCAGCCAGCCCTATGTGGTGGCCTACATGACCGAGCAGCTCGATGTGCATCCGCAGCACAAGGTGCTCGAGATCGGCACCGGATCGGGATACCAGGCAGCCATCCTGTCCCGCCTGGCGCAGGAGGTGGTCTCGATCGAGCGCTACCGGACGCTGGCGGATGCCGCGCGGGCGCGCATGGAGACGCTTGGTTATCAGAACGTTGAGATCAGGACCGGCGACGGCCTGGCCGGCGCGCCGGACAAAGCGCCGTTCGACCGCATCATGGTCACGGCGGCGGCGGAGACGGTGCCGGAGGCGTTGGTCGAGCAACTGGCCGACGATGGTGCCATGCTGCTGCCGCTCGGGCCCCATGGCGGCGTGCAGCGCCTGGTGAAGCTCACGAAGGCGGACGGTGAGCTCAAGCAGGAAGAGCTGCTCGGTGTTCGCTTCGTGCCGTTGCTGCCGGGACAGGCGCGCGAGCTCTAAGATTTGCGCTGCTTTATGATCATGCTTAACGAATTGCCGCGAGCGTGATTGCTCGGCAATTGCGCTCTAAGTGCTTCAAGCCATTTGGTTAAGGTTGAGCGGTCGTATTCGTTTAAACCCTTATTTACTCCCCAGGTATTAACTCGCTCACTTGTAAGTTTGTGTTGCGTACGAGTGGGGACGCCATGTCTTCCGTTGTCGAATTGCGCTCGCGGTCGTGGCCGCGCGTTCTTGCCGTGGCCGCAATCGCCGTCAGCGCCGCCGCATGTTCCGACGCCACTCGGTTCGACCGCAATCCCTACGCATCGCAGGACACCACCGCTTCGGTCCAGCAGCAGCAGCTCGCGCCGTCGGGTCAGGTGCAGACCTCGTCGCTGCCGCCGCCGACGGCCAGCCAGCCGGCGACCATGCCGGCGGCGGGCGGAGGCCGCGGGATGTCGTCCTACCATCCAGCGCAGGCGTCCGATCCGATAACGACCGGCTCCGTACAGGCGCCGCCCGCGCAATCGCCGCACGCGCTGCCGCCGCCGGTTCGCCAGTCGAAGGCGCCGGCCGGAAAGATCGCGCCCACGCAACCGATCGTGCATGTCGTCGCGCCGGGCGAGACGCTGATTGCGATCTCGCGCAAGTATAAGATGCCGCTCGCCGAGCTTGCGCGCCTCAACAACATCCCCGCGCACACCAAGGTGAATATCGGCGACCGCATCACCATTCCGGCGAGCCGCGCGACCGCCCGCGCGACGCAGCCCGAGCAGAAGGTTGCCGCGCAGCCGAAGTCGCTGAGCGCGCCGAAGGCCAAGGCTGAGCCGAAGACCGCGGCGTTGCCGAAAGCGCAACCCAAGGCCGCCCCGGTGCTGGCCAGCCACCAGCCGGCCGAGACCGCCAGCGTCGCGACGCCGAACGAAGCGCCGGCCGCCACCAATTCGGTCCGTACCGGCAACAACAGCCTCTCGTTCCGCTGGCCGGCGAAGGGCCGCATCATCGCGGGCTTCGGTCCGAAGACCAACGGCCAGACCAACGACGGCATCAACATCGCGCTGCCGGAAGGCACACCGATCAAGGCGGCGGAAGACGGCGTCGTCGCCTACGCCGGCAACGAGCTCAAGGGCTACGGCAACCTCGTGTTGGTGCGCCACGCCGACGGCTACGTGACGGCCTACGCGCATGCGAAGGAGCTGCTGGTCAAGCGCGGCGATCCGATCAAGCGCGGGCAGACCATCGCGCGCTCGGGGCAGACCGGCAATGTCGACGCGCCGCAGCTCCACTTCGAGATCCGCAAAGGTCCGGCGCCGATCGATCCGATGCCGCACCTGAGCGGCGGCTAAAGCTCAGTCACTCAGCCTCTCAACGCAGTCATGGCCGGGCTTGTCCCGGCCATCCACGTCTTAGGGCTGTTGAAGACGTGGATGCCCGGCATGAAGCCGGGCATGACGCCTGTGTGTGTTGAGACGCTGCAACTACTGAGCGGCGGCTAAAGCTTCAGCCTCACGCCGAGGCGTCCCGCCAGATCCTGCACGTATTGCCAGGCGACGCGGCCGGAGCGCGCGCCGCGCGTCGTCGCCCATTCGAGCGCCTCGCGTTCGAGCGGCTCGCCCTTGAACGGAATCCGGAAGTGGGCGACGTAACCCTCGACCATCGCGAGGTATTCGTCCTGGCTGCAGCGATGGAATCCGAGCCATAGGCCGAACCGGTCGGAGAGCGAGACCTTCTCCTCGACCGCCTCGCCGGGATTGATCGCGGTCTGCCGCTCGTTCTCCATCATCTCGCGCGCCATCAGATGGCGGCGGTTCGACGTGGCGTAGAACACGACATTGTCGGGACGGCCTTCGATGCCGCCTTCAAGCACCGCCTTGAGCGACTTGTAGGACGTGTCGGTCGCCTCGAACGACAGGTCGTCGCAGAACAGGATGAAGCGATAGGGCGCGTCGCGCATCAGCTCCATCACGACGGGCAGGCTTTCGATGTCCTCGCGATGGATCTCGACGAGCTTGAGCACGCCGTTCTTGCGCGAACCATTGACCGCCGCGTGCACCGCCTTCACCAGCGAGGACTTGCCCATGCCGCGCGCGCCCCACAGCAGCGCGTTGTTGGCCGGCAGGCCTTTGGCGAAGCGCTCGGTGTTCTCGACCAGCAAATCGCGCACCCGGTCGATGCCCTTGAGCAGCGCCATCTCGACCCGGTTGACATGCGCCACCGGCGTCAGGCGACGTCCTTCGGGGTGCCAGACGAAGGCGTCGGCAGCGGCAAAATCGAGCGCGGCGGGTACCGGCGGGGCGAGCCGTTCGAGCGCGGCCGCCATCCGTTCCGGGGCGCCCGGTGCGCCTCCCGAAGCCTTTGTCGGGCGACTCGACCCCGGCCTTTTGGAGGATTTTCCGACGCGTTTTGCCATGTCCCAGCCGTGGTTGCGCCGCACCCTTAGCGGGGCTGGCAAAACGCCGCAAGCTCAGGGTCTTGCGGGCCTCCCAGGCGCCCAAAGCCCTCGTTGCAATTGGGGCCGCGGCCGCTATAGTCCGCGCGATTTCGCCCGTAAAACCGCGGTCTGTAGGGTCAAGCGGTGGGCCAGACTCCAGCATTCCAGAGGGGACGAGCGATGTTTGTGACGCCGGCATTTGCGCAGGGCAGCCCGTTGGGCAGCGACAGCCTGCTGGTCACGATGCTCCCCTTCGTCCTGATCTTCGTGATCATGTATTTCCTGATTCTGCGGCCGCAGCAGAAGCGGGTGAAGGAGCATGCGGAGCTGGTCAAGAACTTGCGCCGGGGGGACAGCGTGGTTACCTCAGGTGGGCTGGTCGGCAAGGTGACCAAGGTCGTCGATGACGAGCAGATCGAGGTCGAGATCGCCGACGGGGTGCGCATCCGTCAGATGCGTCAGATGGTTTCGGCCGTGCGGGCGAAGAGCGAGCCCGTAAGCGACACGAAGTGACGGCCGTTACGTAACCGGGGCGTCAGCACCATGCTCTACATTTCGCGATGGAAGGCGTTGGCGATCGTGATGACCACGCTGGTCATCTGCCTGTTCGGTGTTCCGAACCTGCTGTCGCCGGCCACCGTCAAGGATTGGCCGAAATGGGCGCAACGCCACGTGGTGCTCGGGCTCGACCTGCAGGGCGGCTCGCATCTCCTTCTCGAAGTCGACACCAAGGCGATACGCAAGGAGAAGATCGAGCAGCTGCGTGACGAGGTCCGCAAGGTGCTGCGCGAGGCCAAAGTCGGGCTGACCCAGGCGCCGCTGATCCGCGGCGAGAGCGTCGAAGTCCGCATTCGCCCCAGCGATCTGCAGCAGGGCCTGACCAAGTTGCGGGAATTGTCGCAGCCGCTCGGCGGGCTGCTCAGCACGACCGGCCAGCGCACGCTCGAGATCAACAGTCCCGGCGACGGCCTGGTGCGTCTCACCTGGACCGAGCCGGCGATCATCGAGCGCGTCCGCCAGGCGGTCGAGCAGTCGATCCAGATCGTGACCCGCCGCATCGACGAGCTTGGCACCGTCGAGCCGGTGATCCAGCGCCAGGGCGTGGACCGCATCCTGATTCAGGTGCCCGGCCTCGGCGATCCGAAGGACCTCATCGAGCTGCTCGGCAAGACCGCCAAGCTCGATTTCCGCATGGTCGATCAGAGCATGACGCCGGAGCAGGCGCTGGCGACGCGTCCGCCGCCGGAGTCGGAGATTCTCTACGGCACCAAGGAGGAGGGTGGCCGGCCCTACCTGATCGAGAAGCGCGTGGTGGTGTCGGGCGGCGACCTTGTCGATGCGCAACCGACGTTCGACCAGCGCACCCAGGAGCCGGTGGTCAGCATGCGCTTCAATGCGTCGGGCTCGCGGCGCTGGGCGCAGGCCACCACCGAGAACGTGGGGCGGCCGTTCGCGATCATTCTCGACAACCAGGTGATCTCGGCGCCGGTGATCCGCGAGCCGATCATCGGCGGCCAGAGCCAGATTTCCGGTAACTTCACCGTGGAATCGGCGAACAAGCTCTCGATCCTGCTGCGCGCCGGCGCGCTGCCGGCGCCGTTGACGGTGATCGAGCAGCGCGTGGTCGGCGCCGGTCTGGGCCAGGATTCGATCGAGAAAGGCACCACGGCGGCGTATTTCGGCGCCATCCTGGTGGCGGCCTACATGCTCGCCGCCTACGGCCTCTTCGGCGTGTTCGCCGTGGTCGCGGTGGCCTTCAACGTCGCGATGATCTTCGGCGTGCTTTCGCTGCTCAACGCAACACTGACGCTGCCCGGCATCATCGGCATCGTGCTCACCATCGGCATCGCGGTGGATTCGAACGTGCTGATCTACGAGCGCATCCGCGAGGAGGTGCGTACCGGCCGCAGCGCGATCTCCGCGATCGACGCCGGCTTCACCCGCGCGCTCGCGACCATCTTGGACTCCAACATCACGACCTTCATCGCCGCCGCGGTGCTGTTCTTCATCGGCACCGGGCCGGTGAAAGGCTTCGCCGTGACCTTCGGCATCGGCATCATTACCACCGTATTCACCGCCTTCACGTTGACACGCCTGATGGTGTCGTATTGGGTGCGCTGGTCTCGTCCGCAGCGGCTTGCGGTCACATAAGGCAACAGGACCGTGCGCTTTCATCGCTCGCTACCGCTGCTGCGGCTTATCCCCGATGATACCAAATTCGATTTCATGCGCTTTCGGCGCATCAGCTTTCCGCTGTCGGCGATCGCGTCGATCCTGGCCATGGTGCTGTACTTCACGCACGGCCTGAACTTCGGCATCGATTTCGTCGGCGGCACGCTGCTCGAGGTGCAGACCAAAGCGGAGGTCGCCGATCTCGCGCGCATGCGCAACACCTTGGGCGGCCTCGGGCTCGGCGAAGTGCAGCTGCAGCAGTTCGGCACGCCGCGCGACGTCCTGATCCGCGTGTCGCAGCAGCCGGGCGGCGAGCAGGCGCAGCAGGCGGCGCTCGGCAAGATCAAAGAGGCGCTCGGTGACGAGGTCATCTACCGCCAGGAGGCGGTGGTGGGCCCGCGCATCTCGACCGAGCTGCTGGCCTACAGCGCCATCGGCCTGATGACGGCGATCTTCGCGATCCTGGTCTATCTCTGGTTCCGGTTCGAATGGCAGTTCGCGCTCGGCGCCATGGTCGCCAACGTGCACGACCTGGTGCTGACCATCGGCTTCATGTCGCTGTTCCAGATCGACTTCGACCTCGCCAGTATCGCGGCGCTGCTGACCATTCTCGGCTATTCGCTGAACGACACCGTCGTCATCTATGACCGTATCCGCGAGCTGTTGCGGCGCTACAAACGCATGCCGATCCCGGAGCTGCTCAATATCTCGATCAATTCGACCATGACCCGCTCGGTGAACACGCACGTCACCGTGACGCTGGCGCTCCTGGCCATGTACTTTTACGGCGGCCACGCCATCCACTCGTTCACCGCCACCATGCTGTTCGGCGTGGTGCTGGTCGGCACCTATACGTCGGTGTTCATCGCCGCGCCGCTGCTGATCTATTTCGGCGTCGGATCGTTCCGCGGCTCGACCATCGAAGACGAGCCGGAGCCTGCAAAGGCGGCGGCGCGCAAGGCTTGAGCGTGGCGGCCGAGCCGCGCCACCTTCCATATCCGGCGCCGATCGAGGCCTACGGCAAGGGCGGCTTCCATTTCGCCAACATGTCGCATCGCGGCTCGCTGTTGTGCCTGCCGGACGGCATCTGGCCGTGGCCACCGCGCGACACCTCCGAGATCACCGAGGCGTCGCTCGAGCCGGTGTTCGCCCGCGCGGATGCGATCGGCCTGTTCCTGATCGGGGCCGGGCGCGGCGGCTTCATCCTGCCGCCGCCGCTGCGGGCGCGCTTCAAGGCGCTCGGGATATCGGTCGAAGCCACCAACACCGGCAGCGCGGTCTCGACCTACAACATCCTGTTGGGCGAGGGGCGGCGCGTCGCGGCAGGATTGATCGCCGACGAGTAGGCTTCCCGCGCTAAGCTCCCGGCATGGCGGACGACTTCGACTATTGCGAAACGCTCCTGCGCGAGGCCGACAAGGATCGCTTCGTCGCGACGCTATTCGCGCCGGCGCCGCGGCGGCGCGCGCTGCATGCGCTCTACGCCTTCAACGTGGAGCTTGCGCGCGTGCGCGAGCTCGCCCGCGAGCCGATGCCGGGCGAGATCAGGCTGCAATGGTGGCGCGACGTGCTCGGCGGCCAGCGCACCGGGGAGGCGGGTCCGGTCGCGTCCGCGCTCATGGCCACCATCGTCCGCTTCCGGCTGCCGGTCGATGTCCTCGCCGAGATGATCGATGCGCGCAGCTTCGACCTTTACGACGATCCGATGGGCTCGCTTGCCGCGCTCGAGGCCTATGCGGAGAAGACCTCGTCGGCGCTGATCGCGCTGGCGGCGCAAATCCTCAACGAGGGCCGTGAGCCGGAAGTCCATGTCGCCGCCCGGCATGCCGGCATCGCCTATACCATGGCCGGGCTGCTGGCGGCGTTTCCCGTCCATGTCGCGCGCCGGCAGCTCTATGTGCCGCTCGACGTGTTGCAGCGCCACGGCGCGCGGCCGGAGGACGTGTTGGCCGGTATCGCCACGCCGCCGCTCGCGGCGTCGCTGGCGGAACTGCGCGCGGTGGCGCGGGCGCATCTTGCGCAGGTCGCGATCGAGACTATTCCGCCGGCGTTGATGCCGGCATTCCTGCCGGTTGCGCTGACCGCGCCGACGCTCAAGCGGCTGGAGCGCAATGCCGCCGAACCATTCACGCCGCGTGCGTTGCCACAGTGGCGTCGCCAATGGTTGCTGTGGCGGGCGGCGCGCGACCCGCGGCGGATTGTTGGGAGCTGGGGCCAATGACATGAGCCGAGTCGCAGCGCCGACCAATCTCACGCGCCAGCATCGCATTACCTCCGGCGGATCGGAATTGCACAGGATTGTGCTCTCGCTGCGTAGCAACTGGCCTAGTCGGGTGTACAACATGCCGTCGGGGGACGGTTCTCAAACAAGGGGGGCTCTCATGAAAAAACTCGTTCTAGGTTCAATCGCCGCTGCCGTTCTCTTGGCGGCACCTGCTGTTGCGGCCGATATGCCGGTCAAAGCTCCCGTGGCACAATCTGTCGCTGGGCATAGCTGGTCCGGCTTCTATGTCGGCGTGAATGGCGGCGTATTGATCTTCACGACCGATGGCAATTTCCCCAACCACCCCAACAACCCGCCATTCAGGTGGCACACCGACAGGCACGAAGCTGCGCTCGGCGGCGTGCACGGTGGTTATCAACACCAGTGGGGCAATTTCGTCGCCGGGATTGAAGCCGGCTACGAATGGATCTTGGGTTCGGGGTTTGCTCAGAGCCCGGGTTTGAACGGGGCTACGAACCCGTGCGGCTATGGGACCGGAGCCTTCTGCCAGGCACGGATCAGGTCCATCTTCACCGTCGGTCCGCGGCTCGGTTACGCGGTAAATCAGTTCCTGCTGTATGGAACAGGCGGTTACGCGCGATATCAGCTACATACCCGCGGGCTTGGGTTTCCGGCGCCAGGACTTGTGTTTGAATCCGTCACCGCTTCGCACGGTGGTTGGTATCTCGGCGGTGGCGTAGAGATATTAGTCACCAGGAACCTCGTCTTTGGCGTCGAATACAAGCATTTTGAATTCGGCCCGGCGAACAATCAGCCGACAGACATCCCCATCGACACTCAAAGAGTGAAGACAACTGCGGACGCTATGTTTCTTCGTTTGAATTGGCTGTTCAATAAGTTCGATCAGCTCTGACCGATAGAGAGCCCCGGCAATTGTCCCGGGGCTTTTCTTATCGGACCTTTCCCGTCGCGTTCTCCCTCGTAAAGAAACCGCGCGACTGTGAACCGGGCGAAAATGTCGGTGCGAGCAGTGCCGAACAGGAGCGTGCGCGAGGTGCCGGTTGTAACTTGCGCACGGGACAACTCACAAGGTTATCCACCACATCCTCGCGCCTCTGAAGCGCAAACGATTGGCTCGCGAGCGCGTCAAAGCGATAGTTATGTAAAGATTCTTCGCACAACAACCAAAAGGGGGGAGCGTCCGATGCGAAAAATGCTGGGGCTCGTTTTCGTTCTCGGTATCCTGATGCTGCCAAGTGTTGCACGTGCGGAAGCAACGTCTGCCGAAAGGTGGGCCTGTCAACAAGATGCTTTCAGGGTGTGCAACCACGCCATTCCCGATCGGGATCGGGTGCGAAGTTGTCTGCGCCAGAACATGCGTCGTATCAGTTCACTCTGCCGGGGCGCGTTGCAACGCGCCGGTCGAGGCGCCTAGGTTCTCGACAGGCCTAGCTCTTGCCGCCGATCTAGGATGATTTATTCGGCCGCGACCGAATGCGGAGCGCTGCCGGCCCATTGCGCCAGGTCGTCGAGCGCGCGGCGGCAGAGCGCGCGTTTCTTGGCCAGCACCTTGGCGGTGCCGCGCAGCCGCTTGCCGTCTTCGTCCTTGTCGAGCGCCACCGTCAGCGGCGGGAACAGCCCGAAATTCACGTTCATCGGCTGATAGGAGCGCGGGCCGGCATCGATGGTCGCGACGTGGCCGCCGGTGATGTGCCCGAGCAGCGCACCGTGCGCCGTGGTCGGCGGCGGCGAGGAGAGGCGCTCGCCCAGCCGCTCTGCCGCCGCGAAGCGGCCGGCCATCAGCCCCATCGCGGCCGACTCCACATAGCCTTCGCAGCCGGTGATCTGCCCGGCAAAGCGCAGCCGCGGCTCCGCCTTGAGGCGGAGCGTATCGTCGAGCAGCTGCGGCGAATTGAGATAGGTGTTGCGGTGCAGGCCGCCGAGCCGCGCGAACTCGGCCTTCTCCAGCCCCGGAATGGTGCGGAAGATGCGCGTCTGCTCGCCGTGCCGGAGCTTGGTCTGGAAGCCCACCATGTTGAACAGCGTGCCGAGCTTGTTGTCCTGGCGCAGCTGCACGATGGCGTAGGCTTTGACCTCCGGTGCGTGCGGATTGGTGAGGCCGAACGGCTTCATCGGGCCATGGCGCAAGGTCTCGCGCCCGCGCTCCGCCATCACCTCGATCGGCAGGCAGCCGTCGAAATAGGGCGTGCCCTCCCATTCGTGGAACGCGACCTTGTCGCCGGCGATCAGCGCGTCGACGAAGGCGCCGTACTGCTCGCGCGTGAGCGGGCAGTTGATGTAGTCGGCACCGGAGCCGCCGGGACCTTCCTTGTCGTAGCGCGACTGGAACCAGGCGATGCCGAGGTCAATGGAGTCACGATGTACAATGGGCGCGATGGCGTCGAAGAAGGCCAGCGCATCGGCGCCGGTGCGCTGCCTTATCGCCTCCGCCAGCGCCGGCGAGGTGAGCGGCCCGGTGGCGACGATGACGCTGTCCCATGCTTCGGGCGGGAGGCCGGCGATCTCCTCGCGCGCGATCATCACCAGCGGATGCGCCGCGAGCGCGGCGGTGATCGCGGCGGAAAAGCCGTCGCGGTCCACCGCGAGCGCGCCGCCCGCCGGCACCTGATGGGCGTCGGCGGCGCGCATCACCAATGAGCCGAGCCGGCGCATCTCCTCGTGCAGCAGGCCGACCGCATTGTGCTCGTGATCGTCGGAGCGGAACGAGTTCGAGCAGACGAGCTCCGCCAGCGCATCGCTCTTGTGCACGGCGGTCGCGCGCACCGGCCGCATCTCGTGCAGGATGACGGGTACGCCACGGGCCGCGATCTGCCACGCGGCTTCCGAGCCGGCGAGGCCGCCGCCGATGACGTGCACTGCTTGCGTCGAATTCTGACTCATGCAACCAAACTGGTCTCTGTCGCACAGACGATAACGCGACGATCTCGTGGAGCGCACAATGTTAGCGCGGATTTTATTTTTTGTTGCCTGCTTTTTTACGATCGGCGACGGTGCCGCGATCGCGGCCGATGAAGCGTTCGCGGAGATCTACGCGGAACTGTCGCTGCGCATGCCGACGCCAACGCTGGTCGTCGTCTGTCATGCCTTCGGCTGCAGCAACCAGGCCCACATCATTCTGTCGCCCGGTGACCGGGCGCGGCTGTCGACATTGCTGGCCGCCGGCAAGGCGTCGCCCGCGAACGAGCGCCGCGCGCTCGCCGGGGCGGTGCAATGGTTCGAACGGCGGATCGGACCGGTGGCAGGCACCACCGGGCGGGTCGCTCGTGCCGGCGCCGCCGAAAGCCACGATCCCGGCCAGATGGACTGCATCGACCTCAGCGCCAACAACACCAGCCTGTTGCTCCTGTTGACCCAGCTCAAGCTGCTGTACCACCACCGGCCGGAACTGCCGGTGTCGCGCGGCTTCCTGGTCGACGGGCGGTTGCCGCACACGACCGCGGTTATTGGCGAGCTCAAGGGCGGCCAACGCTGGGCGGTCGACAACTGGACCCGCAAATACGGCGAGCTTCCAGAGATCATGCCGCTCGACGAGTGGCGGCTTGCGCACTGAACGGCGGCGCGTCTCCGAAAAGCAAGACGCCCGCGCGAGGCGGGCGTCGCGACCGACCGTGAGGCCGTCTTGGCTTAGCGCGTGGCCTGTTCCCAGGCGACGCGCGGGATGTCCGAGCGGCTGATGCCGACATCGGCAAGCTCGCTGTCGCTGAGCACGCTCAGCTCGCGCAGCGTGGAGTTGTAGTCCTTCCAGGACTGAACGAAGCGGATAATGGCGACAAACATGATTCGGACCTTTCTTTCCCGTGCCGGCCGGAACCGGAATCAACATGCGCACTACATAGGCGTGTATTTTGCGCTGCAAAACATCCACAGGAGAGTTCCAGGTACGCGAAAAATGCATGACCAAAAGTCACCAATTGTTCACGTATTGGCTAAGGATCGGCCAAAACAGGCATTTTTCCCTTAACCATGGTGTCGATTCGGGAAAAATCGGTGCGATCAGGGGAGTTTTTGAGAGGCATCCGACGGGCAGGTATGCGTTAGGAACTTGGCTGTGACCCGCGATTGGGGCAGCCGCGGTCCCCGCAACGGAACTTGCACAAGATTGTCAGAAATACCGCCGGAACGGCGCGTGTGCTGCCGGGTTCACCCCTCTGACCGGTGCGTGCCGGTGGCACGGGCGAACAAACCCGAGAGGACGTCATGAGGAGCAAGTTCATTCTGACCGTTGCCGCAAGCTTGCTGGCAGGCACGATCGCCGCCGGCGCGCAGCAGAGCGGCGCACCGGCCGGCGAGAAGGACCGCACCGGCCAGCCCACGGATGTGCCGAGACATCGACGACGCCGCACGCGCCACGGCGGCGCCCAGGGCCCGAGTGGCACGGTGGGTAGCGGCGCGCCCAAGCAGAGCGGCCCGGCGATGCGCGACAGCACGCCGCTGCAACCCGGTGGCGTCTCTCCGTCGGCGCCTCCGCAAGGTGCGGAGGGCGGCTCGGATGCCCAGCCGCGGCCGCGCTAAGGCCCGCGTTCCTGAATTGTGCGCGTGAGTATGTGAGCGTGAGTACGTAAACATGTGAGGTGGGCGCCGGAAGGCGCCAGTAGCAAGGGCCACTTCGGCAAGCGCCGGAGTGGCCCTCTGCATATGTGCCGCAAGCGTCGGCTACGGATTGGAGATCGATGCCCCGCCGAAACGCTGCTTCCAGAGCGGCAGCACGTCCTTGTTGTAGACGTTGTCGGGGATGCCGCCCTTCAGCGCGGTGACTACCGAGCGCGTCGCCCAGTCGACGCCTTGGCGCAGCTCGCCGCCCTCCGTGTACGAGGCGGAGTGGGGCGAGAGCAGGGCGCGGTTGCCGAGCTTGCGCAGCGGCGAGTCCATCGGCAGCGGCTCCTCCTCGAACGCGTCGATGGCGGTGCCGCGTAGCCGCCCTTCCGCGATCGCCTTCGCCACCGCCTTCTCGTCGATCACCTTGCCGCGCGAGGTGTTCACCACCACGGCATGCGGCTTCATCAGCTTGATCTGCTCCTCGCCGAACATGTAGCGGGTCTCCTTGGTGAGCACGACGTGGAACGACACCAGGTCGGACTCGCGCAGCAAGGTCTCGTAGTCCACGGCCTGGACGCCGTGGGTGAGGAAGTGCGACGGCTGCACATAGGGATCGTAGGCGATCATGCGGCAGCGCCACGGCGTCAACAGTTGCGCGACGCGGCTGGCGATACGGCCGAAGCCGACGAAGCCGATGGTCTGGCCGCGGAAGCCGTCGGAGGCGCGGGCGCCCACGTAATACGAGTAATTGTCCGCCGTGCGCCACTTGCCTTCGCGCACGTCGGCGTCGCGGTCGTTCAGCTTCTTGAGCAGCGACAGCATCATCGCCACCGTGGTCTCGGCGACGCCGAAGCAGTTCGATTCAGTCGGCGCGTGGCAGACCATGATGCCGAGCTCGGTCGCGGCCTCGGTGTCGATGTCGTCGACGCCGACGGTGTATTTGGCGACGACGCGCAGCCGCTGCGATGCTTCCATCACCCGGCGGCTGATCGGGGTGTGGCGCATCGAGGTGCCCATCAGCGCCACGCAGTCGCGCGCCTGCGCCACCACGTCGTCCTCGTAATGCGTGCGCGGCAGCTGCCAGTCGCGGTTGCCGATCACGAGCTCGCAGCCGAGCCCCTCGATCGCCTTGATGGTCTCGGGCGGCTCCTCGCGCGGCGCGAAGATCAGGACTTTCGGCTTGTCGGACATGGCAACTCCATGGGCGTTTCTCGGCCCGCTGATCGGGGAACAAACGGTGGGATGAGGCGGGCGTGGATGGACTTACTTCGCCAGTTTAAGCGATTGCAGCGTCTGTTTCCAACGGGCGGTTTCGGTGGCCAGGAACTGCGCAAAGGTGGCGTCGTCCTCGTAGGCCGCCGAGACGGTCAGCGCCTTCAGGTTGGCCTCGATGCCCGGGGAGGCGAGGATCTCACCGACCTCGGCCGAGAGCCGCTTGACCAGGGCCGGGGGCGTCCCCGCCGGGGCGAACAGCCCGATGAAGCCGCCGGCCCGGCCGAAGCCGATCACGCCGGACTCGCCAATCGTCGGGATTTCCGGCGCCGCGCGCGAGCGCTTGGCCTCGGCCATGCCGAGCGCGAGCGCCCGGCCGGCGACGATATGCGGATAGGCCGAGGTGATGTCGACCGAGGCCACCGGGATCTGTCCGCCGACCAGGTCGACGATCGCCGGGGCGCTGCCGCGATAGGGGATGTGCACCAGGTTGGCGCCGGTCGCGGCCTTGAGCATCTCCATCGAGAGATGCTGGCCGGTGTTCACGCCGGTCGAGCCGTAGCTCAGCCCCTGCGGGTTTTCCTTGGCGCGCGCGAGCATCTCCTTGATGCTCTTCGGGCCGGTCTTCGGGTTCGCCACCACGACGATGCCGACCTCGATCAGCTTCGCGACCGGCGTGAGATCGCGCAGCAGGTCAGGCGCGTTCGAGCCGGCGATATGCGGATTGATCAGCAGCGCGCCGGTGGCGCCGACGCCGAGCGTGTCGCCGTCCGCCGGCGACTTCGACAGCGTGACCAGGCCCTGCGAGCCGCCGGCGCCGGTCATGTTCTCGACCACCACGGTCTTGCCCAGCCGCCTGCCGAGATCGATCGAGATCGCGCGCGCGATCCCGTCGGCGGAAGCGCCCGGCGCAAACGGCACGATGATGCGGATGGTCTTCTGCGGCGGCGTTTGAGCGAATGCCGAAGCGGGCAGCAACAGGATTGCCAACAGGATCACGCGCAGCATGTCCGTCCTCCCACGCTTTTTGTCGTCGTCAGCTAGTCGAGCTTGATTCCGCTTTCCTTGAATGCCTTGGTCCAGCGCGCCGCTTCCTTGCGGAAGAAGGCGTCGAATTCCTCCGGCGTCGACGACACCGGGTTGAGACCGGCCGCGATCAGCCGATCGTTCGTGGCACGATCCGCATAGATCGCGGCGACCTTGCCCTGCAGCCGATCGACGATGGCGCGCGGCGTGCCGGCCGGCGCCACCAGCGCGATCCAGCTCGACATGTCGTCGAGCTCCGGCATGCCGGCGGCTTCCGCCAGCGGCGGCACGTCGGGCAGCGTCGGCAGCGGCCGGCTGTTGAGCTTGGCAAGCGCGCGGAACTGTCCGGACTTGATCAGCGGCAGGCTCGAGGCGACGCCGTCGATGATGTAGTCGACCGCGCCGGTGAGCAGGCCCTGCACCACCTCGGCGCTGCCCTTGTAGGGGATGAGCTGCACATTGATGCCGGCGGCGCGGTTGAACATGTAGCCGGCGAGCCGTGTGGTGATGATGCCGGCGCCGTAGTTCATCTTGCCGGAGGCCTTCCGCGCGCGATCAGCTCCGGGATGGTCTTCGGGCCGTCGGAGGCGCGCACCGTCAGCAGCGACGTGTTCTTGGCTGCCAGCGTGACGGCGGCGAAATCCTTGAACGGGTCGTAGGGCAGGTTGGTCTTGGTCGCCGGGTTCATCACCATGGTGGTGTCCATGGCGGCGAGCAGCGTGTAGCCGTCGGGCGCCGCCTTCGCGACCTGCACCGCGCCGATCGCGGTGTCGGCGCCGGGCCGGTTCTCGACCACCACCGGATGGCCCCAGTCCTCGCTCATCTTCTGCGCGATCACCCGCGAGAGGATGTCGGTCGGTCCGCCGGCCGGGAACGGCACCACGATGCGGATGGTTCGGTTGGGATAGGCCTGCGCCTGCGCAACGCGGATCGGCGCAAGCGCGCTCGCACCGAGCGCGGCGAGCATTGAGCGGCGGGTCATTGTCATCGTAACGCTCCCATCATTGCACGCGCAGCCCGATCTCTTTCGCCAGCGGCGCCCAATAGGCGTATTCATCGGCGACGAATTTGCTCACGCCGGCGGGATCGAGATCCTGCGTGAGCAGCGACAGCTTGTTGAACTGCTCCTGCATCTTCTGCGTCTTCACGATCCGGCGTGTCTCCTGGTTGAGCTGCTGCACCACGAACGGCGAAAGCCCGCTCGGCCCGGCGAGCCAGAACCAGGTGTCGCCGCGCACCTCGGCAAATCCCTGCTCGGCAAACGTTGCAATGTCCGGATAGGCCGGATGGCGCTTCGGTCGAGGTGACCGCGAGCGGCACCAGCAGCCCGCCGCGGATCTGCAGCCCGGCGGTGAGCAGCGTCGTGAAGGTCAGGTTGATGTGATTGCCGAGCAGGTCCTGCATGCCGGAATTGGGCGAGGGCACGTGCTGGATGTTGAGCTTGGCGCTGCGCTTGAAGCGCTCGAGGATCAGATGCCCGAGCGAGCCCGCGCCCGGCGACGCCGAGGTGAGGATGCGGCCGCGGCCGACGGTGAGGAGGTCCGCGATCGACTTGGCGCCCAGCGCCGGATTGGCGACCAGCACGTAGCTGTCGGCTGCCAGCATGGCGATGTGGGTGAAATCGCTTGAGCGGGTCGTAGCCGATATTGGGATTGATCGCCGGCCCGGTCAGGTGCGGGCCGGAGCCGGCGTTCACCAGGGTGTAGCCGTCGGGCGGCGACTTCGCGACCTGGGCGGCGCCGATCGCGCCCGAGGAGCCGCCGCGGTTCTCGATGTAGAACTGCTGGCCGAAGGTGGTCGCGAGCTCCGGCGCCAGGAGCCGCGCCAGCTGGTCGGAAGAGCCGCCCGGCGCGAACGGCACCACGATCTTCACCGGCTTGGCGGCGGGCCATTCCTGCGCCGAGCGCTGTGCCGACCGCCGCGCTTAGGCCGGCCAATGCCAACAGCGCGGTCCTGAGCACAGGCATTGTGGCGGTCTCTCTCCGGCAAGTGGTCCCGGCTGGATACTACGGGCGGAACGCGCACGGGGTCACGCGACATTTCCGCCGATGCTTGTGCGCGCGCGAAACTGGCGAAAGCCGGCTTCATGAATTGCGAATGCGAGGGCATCGCGGGATGCGGTAGGGTTCCGCGTCAGCAGAAAGGACACTGGACCCATGTGGCCCGACCGTCGGCTTCTCGATCTCTTTCAAGATCGAACATCCGATCGTGCTGGCGCCGATGGCGGGCGCGATGGATTTCGAGCTGGCGGCCGCGGTGGCGGAGGCCGGCGGCGCTCGCATCGCTGCCGTGCGCGATGCTCAATGCCGAGCAGGCGCGCGAGCAGATCGCAAAATTCCGCGCGCGGGCGAGCAAGCCCCTGAACGTGAATTTCTTCTGCCACAAGCCGCCGCAGCTCAACAACGCGCGCGAGGTGCGCTGGCGCGAGGCGCTCAAGCCTTACTACGAGGAACTGGCAATCGATCCGGCGGCGCCGATCCCGACCAGCGCACGCAATCCGTTCGACGCGGCGTTCTGCGACATGGTCGAGGAGCTCGAAGCCCGAGGTCGTCAGCTTCCATTTCGGATTGCCGCCGGCGGAGCTGTTCAAGCGGGTGAAGGCGCTCGGCTGCGTGACGATGTCGTCCGCCACCACGGTGGCGGAAGCGCGCTGGCTCGAGGCGCAGGGCGTCGATGTGATCATCGCGCAGGGTTTCGAGGCCGGCGGCCATCGCGGCATGTTCCTGTCGGACGATCTCAATGCCCAGGTCGGCACCTTCGCGCTGGTGCCGCAGATCGTCGACGCGGTGAAGCTGCCGGTGATCGCGGCCGGCGCGGTCAGCGATGCGCGCGGCATCGCGGCGGCGTTCATGCTGGGCGCGGCCGGCGCGCAGGTCGGCAGCGCCTTTTTGCATTGCCCGGAATCGAAAATATCGGCGCTGCACCGCGCCGTGCTCGCCGGCGCGCAGGACGACGCCACCCGCGTCACCAACCTGATGACCGGCCGGCCGGCGCGCGGCTTCATCAACCGGGTGATGCGCGACATCGGGCCGATCTCGGATCTCGCGCCGGAATTTCCGCTCGCCGGCGGCGCGATCATGCCGCTGCGCGCCAAGGCCGAGGCGAAAGGCTCCGGCGACTTCACCACCATGTGGGGAGGGCAGGCGGCTTCGCTCGGCCGCGCGCTGCCCGCCGGCGAGGTGACGCGCAAGCTTGCCGCCGACGCGCTGGCGCTGATGGGGCGCGGCTGAGGCCGACTTCAGCGCGGCCTTGCCCTTCATCCGGCGGTAGTACGACCACTCTTCGACCACGCGGCCGTTCGGCAATCGGCAGACGCCGTATTGGCCTTTCGGACCGTTGCGGATCTCGCTCTTGCCGCCGCGCTGGACGCAGAACACCGACGCCGGGTTGGGAAGAGCCGATGCCTGGTGAGCGGAAGCGACGAGCAGCACGGCGACAACGAATGCGATCGATCGATGCATGGGATTTTCCTTGGACTTTCCTTGTCAGCGTGTGAAATGCTTAATGATACTGGCGTGGCGATCTTGCAGAAGCGTCAACGGGATTATTCGCATTGCATTTTGAAGCGCCTTCTGCTACGTAGTGTCTACGGGGCCTTCGACGGTCGCCCCGTTCTCAGGTCCGCGGGCCCAAGCACCGTCTCCTTCGCAAGGAGGGGACATGTCTGCTGGGCCCTAATTTTTTGAATCACTGACATTGCTGAACAGGGGACATCGCGGCCTCCCCTCAAGATGGATATCGCCATCCAAGCGCTGCTCGCCTCTCAGAAGGGAGCGAGCCATGGATGGCATTGTTCTTGGACTCTTTCTGCTTGCGGCATTCCTCGGAGGCTTCGCCTCCGGACTGGCCGGCTTTGCGATGGGCTTCGTCGTCGCCGGCATCTGGCTGCACATCATCACGCCGATCCAGACCACCGCGCTGATCGTCGGCTACGGCCTCTGGACGCAGGGCTATGGCGTCTGGAAGCTGCGGCACGCGCTGAACTGGCGGAGCCTGGCGCCGTTCATCATCGGCGGCACCATCGGCGTCCCGCTCGGCACGCTGCTGCTCACCTATATCGATCCGGCCTATATGCGCAGTGGCATCGGGGTGCTGCTGGTGATCTACGGCACCTACGGCCTGACACAGCCGGCGTTGAAGCCGGTGCCCGCCGGCCCTGCCGCCGATGGCGGCGTCGGATTTCTCAACGGCATGCTGTGCGGGCTGACCGGCTTCCCCGGGTTCATCATCACCATCTGGTGCCAGCTGCGCGGCTGGACGAAGGACGTGCAGCGCGCCGTCTTCCAGCCGGTGATGCTCGCGGCGATCGTCGCGACCGCGATATCGCTGAGCTTCACCGGCGTGGTGACCGCGGAGATCGTCAAGCTGTATGTGCTCGGCCTTCCGGCGCTGCTGGCTGGTTTGTGGATCGGCTTCAAGCTCTACGGCAAGCTCGACGATGTCGCGTTCCGCAAGCTCGTGCTGGTGTGCCTGCTGGTCTCCGGGCTGTCGCTGATCGTTGCCCATGGCTGGCCGCTGCTGCGGCCGCATCTGCTGTGAGCTTGGGCGTGGTCTTTGATATCCGCTCGCTTTGTTCGGGCATTTCGGCAACCGCCCGGTCAGCTGCTTGCGCAGTCAAGGTTGTCTCACTCTCAAGGAGTTGAGATATGTCCCATATCCATCATTCATGTGACTGCCTCGTTCTACCAGCGCCTCGCGTTCCGGCGCGCTGGCACGCGATTCTGAACGTCATCGTCCTGGTCCTCGAAGCCTTCGAGGAGGCTGCCGAGATGCGCCGCGCTGTGCATCGCAAGTATCCGTTCGACAATGAGTGAGGCGGAGAGACCTATGTCGGTTCGAAACCCGTCCACACTCTGTCGCAGTGTCCTGACGTCGTTGCTGGCCTGCGCGCTCGTCGCCTCATGGGCGACGGACGCGCTCGCCGCGATCACGTGCAAGCCGATTCTCTCGGTCAAGAACGTCCGGGAAGTTCGTACTTCGACCGCGCCGCGGCCGTTTCTTTGGCAAGCCACGGTCGCGGCCGACGCCAGCTATTGCGCCACAAGGTCAGGCAGCTTCGAGATCGATTTCATCAGAATCAAAGAGTACTCGCCTGACGTGCAATTCACCGAGAAGGTCCGTTGGACCTCCGGGCAATTCGACGTGAGCATGGAGCTGGCGGCCGATGAATCCATCCTCGACTATCGCATTGGGTTCATTGCGCCGTGCGTGTGCCGCGAAATTCCGTATGACGACTGAGCCGGTTCCCGAACTCGCTTGGTTTGGGAACCGTTGCCGCCAATAGACATTGTCAGCTAGGATGCGTTCGGGGATTGACGCAGGCTCCCCGTCAGACGGCACACCGTCCAAGCTCTGCGCAACACTCGAGCTTTCGAGGGGATTGCGCATGGATGGAAAAGCCCTCCCGATTTCATCATCCGATTTGTATTCGCGCCTTGGCACAGCGGCGGCGCCGCTGCTGTTGGACGTCCGCCGTGACGAGGCGTTCAACCAGGACGGCGGCCTGATCATCAGTGCGCTGCGCCGTTCACCGGGCGATGTCGCGCGCTGGTCCAAGGATCTGCTCGCCGATCGCCCGGTCGTGGCCTATTGCGTGCACGGGCACGAGGTGAGCCAGGGCGTGGCGGCCAGCCTCAGTCAGTCAGGCATCGACGCCGTCTACCTCGAAGGCGGCATCGCCGGCTGGAAGGAGCGGGGCCTGCCGACGCGCAAGAATCTCGGCGCCGTCGAGGCCAAGTGGGTGACGCGCGAGCATCCCAAGATCGACCGCATCGCGTGTCCATGGCTGATCAGCCGCTTCATCAATCCGCTGGCGGCGTTCCTCTATGTGCCGGCCGACCAGGTGGTCAACGTCGCCAAGCAGGAAGACGCAACGCCCTACGACATCAAGGGCGTTCAATTCGGCCACGTCGGCGACCACTGCTCGTTCGACGCGATCATCAAGGCTTTCGAGATCAAGGATGCGGCGCTCGATCATCTGGCGACGATCGTGCGCGGCGCCGACACGTCGCGGCCCGACCTCACGCCGCAATGCGAGGGCCTGCTGGCGGTCTCCTATGGACTGTCGGCCAACTATCCGGACGACCACGAGATGCTCAAGCACGGCCTGGTGATCTACGACGCGCTCTACACGTGGTGCCGCATGCAGCGCGGCAAGGGAGCACGCTGACCATGTCGCTCAAACGTATCGGTCTGATCGAGATACCCGGCTCGGCCGGCAGCTCCTTCGATCATGCGGCGTTCGATCCGAAGACCCGCCGTGTTTTTGTGGCGCATACCGGCCGTGATTGCATCGAGGTGATCGATCACGACGAAGGGAAACACGTGGCGACGTTGCCGGGATTCCCGGGGGCCGCGGGCGTCGTCGCTGACGATGGAACGGTGCTGGTGACCAACCGCGGCGCGGCGAGCCTGGCCTGCGTCGACGCGAGCACGCTGCGGACGTTGGGCGTCTTCCAGACCCACCCTCGGCCCAACGGCGTTGCGATCGTGTCCAAACAGGGTTTGGCGATCGCCGCCAGCATCGGCGAGGAGGGGCAGGGTGCGAAGCTGCTTGTGCAGCAGCTCGACGGAAGCGGACGGTGTTCGATCGATCTGCCCGGCGCGCCACGCTGGTGTGTGACGGATGCTGCCTGCGAGCGGGTGTTCCTGGCGATCCGCGAGCCGTCGATGATCCTGGTCGCGCGGTTGCCAAAGTTGGACCACGTCGAGCACTGGAAAGTGTCGTCCGGAGGCGCGCACGGGCTTGAGATCGACCATCAGCGCGGACGTCTCTACACCGCCTGTGACGATGCGGTGCTGGTAGAGATCGATATCGGCTCGGGGAAGGTCAGCAACGAGTGGCCGCTCGCCGGCGTTCCTGACGTTACCTTTCTTAATCCCACAACGGGCCTTGTCCATGTTGCCATCGGCAAGCCGGGACTGGTGCAGTCGATCGATCCGCGCACCGGCGCGAGTGCGGAACTCATGACCGGCGCGCGCGCTCATACCACCGCAATCGTGCCGCCGGACCGACTTTACGTGTTCTCGCCGGAGCATGGCGGCGCGATTGTGCTCGATGACGCGTAAGGGACGTTCATCACCAAATCGCTTTCAGGTTTTACAGAGGGACAGCACGCGGGAGACAACAAGCGAGGAGAAAGAAATGGCAGCAGAACTCGAACGACGCGACTTCCTTCAGCGCACCGGACTGCTCATGGGAGCTGTCGCTGCCGCAACCGTGACCGACCAGGCGTCCTTCGCCCAGGGCGCGTCGCAAACCGGAGCCAAGCCGATGACCTACGAACCCAAACCGCTATCGCTCGACCCGAAATCCATCAACGGCATCTCGGAAAAGGTCCTGGTGAGTCACTACCAGAATAATTACGTCGGCGCCGTCAAACGCCTCAACGCCATCACCATGCAGCTTGCCGATCTCGACTACGCCAAGGCCCCGAACTTCGTGGTCAATGGCCTCAAGCGCGAGGAGCTGATCGCCGCGAACTCGATGATCCTGCACGAGATCTATTTCGACGGCCTCGGCGGCGGCGGAACGCCCAAAAACCCGCTGATCGACGCCATCACCAAGGACTTCGGCGGCCTCGACCGCTGGCGGGCCGAATTCTCCGCCATGGGCAAGGCGCAGGGCGGCGGCTCGGGCTGGGTCATTCTCGCCTATTCGCCGCGCGACAAGCGGCTGGTGAACCAGTGGGCCGCCGATCACACCACCACGCTGGCAGGCGGGCGTCCGATCCTCGTGCTCGACATGTACGAGCATGCCTATCACATGGACTACGGCGCGGCCGCCGCGAAGTATGTCGATACGTATATGGAAGCGATCCGCTGGGACAATGCGACCAAGCTCTACGACCAGTATCGATCGCAGAGTTGAGCCAAGAAAGAAGTCGCAAGACAGGAGGAAACGACATGCCGGGAATTGCTGGCCGCGCGCTAAGCGCGGCAATGGCTGCGGTCGTCACAAGCTCGGTCGCCGCCGCACAGACAATCACGTTCGATAGCGACACGCCCGGGCAGCCGCCCAAGGCTTTCGAATTCGGTTTGGCCGGAGAAGGGGGCCCGGGTCGATGGCAGGTCGTCGCCGATAAGACTGCCGCCGGGGGCAAGGCACTGGCGCAGTTGTCGGCGAACACCGCCGCCAACCGGTTTCTGGTCGCGATCTACAATCCAACCGTCTTCGCCAATGGCGAGATCACGACCCGCTGCAAGCCGGTCTCCGGCCGCGTGGACCAGGCCTGCGGGCTCATCATCCGGGCCGCGGACGCGCGGAACTACTACATCGCCCGCTCCAACGCGCTCGAAAACAACGTGCGGTTCTATCGCGTGCGTAACGGAGAAAGGCAGCAGTTGGCGACCGCCGAAAACGTCCCGACCCCGAGAGGACAATGGCACACGCTAGCGCTGCGTGCCGAGGGTAACCGTTACACCGTCAGCTTGAACGGAAAGGCCCTTCACACGACGACCGACACGACCACCGCAGAACCACGTCCGACCGAGGGCCGTGCTGGGCTTTGGGTGAAATCCGACAGCGTCACGCATTTCGAGCGGATCGAGATCACGAAGCTGCCGTAGGGTGGGCCACCAGGGCGTTTACGCCCGTCTTCGACGGGCTATGGGCGCGAAGCGCCGTGCCCACCAAATCATCGCGATGCTCACGCCTGTTGCGGTGGGCACGCTTGCCCCGCTGGCGCGGGCGCAAGCTTCGCCCACCCTACAATTCTCGCCTGGTGCGCACCTACACCGCCACGTTGTCGATCAGCCGCGTCGCGCCGAGCCGCCCGGCGACCAGAAGTCGGATCGGCCCGTCCTTGAGCGTGTCCACCTTTGCCAGGCTGTCGGCGTGGCGCGCTTCGAGGTAGTCGAGCGTGAAGCCCACGCCTTCGATCTCGGCGGAGCCTTCGTCGAGCACGCGCGCGATCTGTTCCTTGGCCGCGATGCGCCGCGCGCAATCCTCGAGCACCCGATGCAGCGTCGCGGCGACGCCGCGCTGCGCGTCGGTGAGGTAGGCGTTGCGCGACGACATCGCGAGGCCGCTCTTTTCGCGCACGATCGGCGCGCCGACGATCTTGACCGGCAGATCGAGGTCGGCGGCAAGCCGCGTGATCACCTTGAGCTGCTGGTAGTCCTTCTCGCCGAAGATCGCCACGTTGGGCGCGCACTGCACCAGCAGCTTCGCCACCACCGTCGCGACGCCGCCGAAGAAGTGCGGGCGGAACGCGTCCTCGAGGCCGGCCTTCGCCGGCCCCTCGGGCGCAATACGCGTGGCGAAGCCGTCCGGATACATCACCTTCATATCGGGCGCCCAAACCAGATCGACGCCGGCTGCGGCGAGCGCGGCGAGGTCATGGGCGAGGTTGCGCGGATAGCTCGCAAAGTCCTCGTTCGGCGCGAACTGCGCCGGATTGACGAAGATCGACACCACGACCCGCCGCGCGCGCCGCTTCGCCAAGCGCACCAGCGCAATATGGCCGTCATGCAGCGCGCCCATGGTGGGAACCAGCGCGACGGTGGCGCCGCCGCGGCGCAGATGGCCGACGGCGCGGCGCAGGGCGGGGATGTTGGAGATGACACGCGGCCGTTTGGGCATGGGGAGCGGATGTCCGGCGTAAAGGGGCGCTGTTCTCAGCCATGACGAGCTCTTCTTCCGCTCGTCCCCGCGAAAGCGGGGACCCAGGTTAGCTCAAGAGTGGATTCCCGCTTTCGCGGGAATGAGCGGAGGATAGAGCCCGGCAATGATTAGCAAAGCAGTGCGCGCAAGACACGTGGTTAATTTAAGCATGACATGAGGCCTCGATGCGTGCCAGCTTGACCGAGCGGAACGACCATCTAGGACTGGCTGTTTCTGGGGTAGTAGCAATGTTGGCGCACGCGGGGCGGCCGTTATCCGCGCACGTTGTCGTGCTTGGCAACGAGAAGGGCGGCTCGGGCAAGTCGACGACGGCGATGCACGTCGCCGTCGCGCTCTTGAACATGGGCCAGCGGGTCGCGACCATCGACCTCGACTCCCGCCAGAAGACCTTCACCCATTACATCGACCACCGCCGCGCCTGGGCGGCGCGCGCCGGCCTCGCGCTGCGGCTGCCGGTGCATTTCTGCATCGCGCGCGGCGCCAGGCTGCGGCTCGACGAGAACGAAGCGATGGAATTCGGCGGACTGGTCGAGGCGGTGGCGTCGGTCGAGCACGCGCACGACTTCATCGTGGTCGATACGCCCGGCACCGACGCCTATCTGATGCGGCTGGCGCATTCCATGGCCGACACGCTGGTCACGCCGCTCAACGACAGCTTCGTCGATTTCGACGTGCTCGGCACCGTCGATCCCTTAACCTTCGCGGTCACCGGCGAAAGCCACTACGCCGCGATGGTGCGCGACGCGCGCCGGGCGCGCCGCGGCGCCGACGGCGGCAATCTCGACTGGATCGTGGTGCGCAACCGGCTCTCGATGATGGGCTCGCGCAACAAGCGGCTGGTCGGCGAAGGCCTCACCCAGCTCGGCGCGCGGCTCGGCTTCCGCTCCGCCGACGGGCTCGCCGAGCGGCTGGTCTATCGCGAGTTCTTTCCGCGCGGCCTCACCGCCCTCGACCACATCGACGAGGAGACGCTCGGCGCGCGGCCGAGCCTCGCCCATGTCAGCGCGCGCGAGGAGGTGATGGCCCTGATCGCGGCGCTCAAGCTCCCGCTCGACGAGCGCGGGAAGCGGCGCGCGGCGGCACGGGCCGAGTGGTTCAAGGCGCAGCGCCAGCCGCTCGAGCTGCACGATATTATCGAGACGTAGGTCGTGGTGCGCGCGCCGCGCGAACCTACACGGCGCCAGCGGCAACTATGTCTGCCGTGGCGAGCGATGGTGTATGTTTGTCGGTAAACAAAGGCGGCATCTTTAATGCCGAATATTCAAGGCTCAACCAGCGGACAGCAAGCGGCGCGCGAAAGCAGCGTGCGCGCGTGGTCCGTTGGCTACCAGATAGGAATTGTGGCGCACATAGTCGTAATTGTTCTAGCAACCATTGGCGTTGTCGCTGCACAGCAAGTTCCCGTTGATCAAGAACTTTGGAAGAAGTCGCAAGTGTTTCAACCGAAACCGTCGTTCGATATGACACCGGTTACGGTCAAGGTCGTTGCGGTGACTTACCGAATTCCACGAAACTATTTGACGGACCTTGGGCCCCAGCTGCCTACGATAAAGCTTGCGTGGCTCGGTCTTCGACCACTGACCAAAGAGAACCAGCAGTGTTTCGGTTCGGTTGCTCAAGGTAAAAAAGCTGGTTGCACGTCCTTTAACTTCTTGATCCGTGGCCCCGGTATTCCGGGCGTCCGCCTTCTGAGCAATTCAGAGAAGTTTGAGAATTCGCAAAAATCGTTTCCAAAATTAGGGACGCGACTTGGGCGGTTTGGCTATGAAATTCACAGTGTTGGTCCCAATGAAGCGCGGCAAGAAATCTATCGTCGCATCGATGGAGATATCTATTTCAGCTGCCTGCTATCCGAGGATCACAGTCGGGGCATCTGTAATGACACGTTCCGGCTCGACGACCTGAATCACATGCAGTTTTACTTTGCGTTGGATCACATCGAGCACGTAGCCGACATCGAAGCGAGCATGCGGAAACTGATGGCAAGTTTTGTTATCGAGAGGACGAAGTAATGGCATTGATAGAGCTGACGCCGCGTCGGCGAGTGGTTCGAGGCCGAAGCCGACGACGCATCCTTCGACGCGCTGCGCGTCGCGGAAGCGAGCGGCCGCCCGCTCGGGACCGACGATTTCATGATGAAGACGAGGTGCAAACCTCCTGGGCAAAGCAATGCGGCGTGGAGCCCCTGCCGGCCCGGAAGGAAGCTGCGGGCGACAAAGGCTTAAAAGTCGGTCGAACTGCGACCATGCCATGCGCGTTGTCCCTGCTGGAGGACGCCGCATGACCATTCAAGCACGGACGCTCTACACCAGCGCCAACGGGGACGTCTGGTCGCTATGCCGAAATCGGAAGGGCGAGGTTGTGGTGTCGCATCGGCCCAATCCGCCATCGGTTGGCGAACCATCAGAGATCGACCTCGGCACCTTCCTTGCCAAAGGTAATCAACGTCCGGAGCATCAAGCATTGCGGCAGCTCATCGATGAGCTGATCGAATCCAGTCCCGGACCGGCAGAGTACGACGACCACGATTAGTGCGTAGCCGCATGGAGTAAAGAAGCGCAGAACTGGCTGCCTCCATCTGTGCAATACAGGAGCAATCATGCGCATCATCATTACCGTCACTGCCGTAGCCATCGCGAGCCTGATGGTCTTGGGTCTGAGTCTTGCCCAAACGTCGTGGCCGGTGAACAATTACGATCGATGCGTTGGACTTGCGAAGTGGGACGGTCTCGACCCGAAAAGCGCAAGAGGCCGGGCGTTCATTTCGCGCTGCATGCAACGCGATCCAAGGCGAAGCTGTCCTGACGATTCGAAGGCGCGTTCCGCCTATCCAGCATGGATGTGCCCGTGACCCTGCGCGCTGTGTAAAGATATCGCGGTTTGCGAAGGAGTGATCTGACAATCAATCCTTGGCGGGAAGCAAACTGGCGACCGCCTGCTTAAGCTGGTGTTCGGTGTACGGTTTCGGCAGGAACTTGCTCTTCGATACAAACAAGGACCGCACCTCCTCCGTTGGCTGTCCGCTTGTGTAAAGCACCGGAACGCCGTCGCGGCTTCAGAAGATCAGTGCGGCACTGGCGCGGGATGGAGTCATCAAGGCGAAGGCGGAAAGCCCGACGCCAGATAAAACGAATTGATGATGGATGAGCGCTCGCATGGGATCGTGCGCTCGGCGCTGTGGCGAACGTGTGCGTTTGTTGTCGATACGCCAAACCGGCTGCGAAGGTTTTCGAACGCAGTCGATAGTGAGAGCAGTCGGTCAATGTCGCTGGTGATGTGACAATAGACCAATTCGCGGCATCGTGCGTGCGAGAGCACTATCAGACTTTTTTGAATCCAATCGATTTCTATTATACTCAAAGTTGCACTAATGCGGTCATACAAACGACACTTGTGTTGATCAAATGAGCCGGGTTAAATTAACGCTGAACCCTTTCCGATTAGTTCTGCCCGATGACGAAAAAAAATCGGGCGGCGCTCGTCTGCAGAGCCGAGCAGGGCGGAACAATGATCGCTAAACGATTCAAGCTGGACGTAGCATTGAGAGCAAAATTAGGCTGGCAAATTTCACGAGTCTATAAGGGCGCGGATTTTTGGACTGGCGTGCCTCTTGGCGGCCGCGTCTTGGCCCATTCCTATTGAAGGCAAGCATCGTGCGTTCGCCTCGACAAACTTCTTTCAATTTTACACCCAGATATGCATCACCGTTTACGAGCTCCACCAAGACCATCAGCACAAGGTCAGGGACGATCTCTCGCGTGTTGTTGCGCCGGAGTTGGAGCGAGCAACCAAGCAAATCAACAAGTGGATTTCTGTCAAATCTCGCCTGGACTGTATCCAGGCGAGCGACAAGTACTTCGAGAAAGTGTTGTCGTTTGAGTTGTTTATAAAGCGGCAGACAATCGAAATTCAAAGAAAAGCGATGCACCTGGCTGTAGTTGGTGGGTCATCTTCAAATGGCCGCGGCCCGTTTAGCGACTATGAACTCCAGCCACTCGTTCTCCTAGACAGTGCGCCAGTAGACGGAGACCGCATTGCTCAAGCGCTCACTCAATATGTGTTGCGCGTTGTGTTGCCAGTCATGAAAGCGGCCAATTAATTCCAGGGGGTACCAGTGGCAGGCAAGAACATCACCCAGATGCGGCATGGCTGGCAATGGGGGAACGACATCACCTTCACTTTTCTAAATGCTCTTCCCGAGTACTGGATTCCGTCTTATCTGAACAATCCTCAGCTTTTTCAAGAATTCTCGCTCAATCATCAAGGCTACACACTTTCGATAATTACGCACATTCAGACATTCGCAAACATCAACTTCACATACATACACCCTGCAGACGGTACCGGAGATATTGCCCTCGGGCGAGGTAGTGTCTTGGGCGGAGGAGTAACGGGAGACGGAGTTACTCCCGGTCATGGTGGCGATATCTGGATACGGTACAATCGTCCAGAAAATCTCTTCTACTCAACACTGATGCACGAATTCGGCCATTCGCTAGGCCTGCGGCATCCCGTCAATAACTTTAGTAGTCTCAGTTTTAATGAGCAGAATTTTTCTTATACAGTGATGCATGACGGGCCTGGCGACGCTCTGCTTCCGGCGCCTCGAACCTTTATGCTTTATGACATAGCGTTGCTCCAAAACATGTATGGTGCACGCGAATACAACAATGGAAACAATATATATGCTTATGGTTCTATCTCGGTCCGAGAGACGATATGGGACACTGGTGGGGACGACACAATTTCCGCAGCGGGATCTGCGAAGGCGGCTCTCATTAACTTGAACGAAGGAACGTTCAGTTCAATCCTTGATATAGAAGGTTACAGCATCGGCGTTCCGCCTAACAATATTGCGATTGCTTTTGATGTAACCATCGAGAGAGCGATTGGTAGTTCCAATAGCGACTTAATCATTGGCAATCGCGTAGCTAACAATGTGAATGCCGGTGGCGGCAACGACACGATTTTCGGTGATGAAATTGCTGCGCGAGCTACTATCAGTGCGGACTCTACATTCCGGGGTGAGTTTTTCGGGCCAGAGTTTTGGTTCCGCGGACAGTATCAATCGTACGGTACGACCGACGCCAGTGACAACGATGTGTTATTCGGAGAGAGCGGCGAGGATTATGTCTTCGCGGGGGAAGGCGACGATGAAGTCGATGGTGGCGCAGACAATGATTTCCTCGATGGTGGCCCTGGCAAAGACTTGGCTCTGTACGACGGCATCACCGGTAATGTGAACATTACGCGGCTCGCGCCTGGGTCCGTTCCGCAAGACGTCGCCCCGAACACGCTCCCGGTCTTTCAAGTTGCATTCAATAGAAGCGGCGCCACTGAGACGGACGGACTCCGCGACTTCGAGACCATCAAATTTGACGATGGCACACAGCGGGTCCTGATTGAAGGCCCGTTGAACATCTTAAAAGGCAGCAGTTTGCTAATTGATGGGGGCGGCTCTCCTGCTGGGACTCTGGGATGTTCTCGATTTATCGTCCTATGGAGGGGGAGTGTTCCTCGGAAGGGCTCGCGGGGAGCATGCCGGGCCCGGTGTCTTAGAGCTTTACACGGACGACACCTTCAAGACAGGCACTGGCGTCCAATTCAAGAACTTCGAAGAGGTCAAGTTCGGAGATCACAATGACGTGGTCCGCGTCAATGCTCCGGGTCTTATGGTCACGACCGGCGGCGGCGCGGATGACATCCGGTTCAGCAACGGCATCGGCGTCGCCGACCTCTCTCCTCAGGACACCATCACCATCGCCGGCGTGCTCGGCCTGCACGGCGGGGTTCGCTACAAGTGGTCGGAAAGCCCGTATGCGGTATCGTTCGGCGGCATCTTCAAGTGGGGGATCAACGAAGCCGGCGAGCTCGTCATCGAAGCCAATTCGCTCGGCACAATGTACGTGCTCAACTGGTCCGGCTCCGGCGGCATGGGCGTGCCGTTCGAGCAGCGGCCGGGCCTGATCAGCGTCTACGAGTTCGATATGGGCGCGTATCGGTTCCTCGACCCGAACTGGCCCAGCCACATGACCCAGATGGGCACGTGGGAGCTGATGGGCGCGATCGTTCAGGCGCATTTCGGCGTCAAGGTCTGGAAGGGCAACGATCCGCTCACCCTCGACCTGGACGGCGATGGGCTGGAGCTCACCTACCAGACCTCGGTGTCGCCGTTCTTCGACATGGACGGCGATCTTTATGCCGAGCGCAGCGGCTGGATCGCGGCCGACGACGGCGTCCTGGTGCGGGACCTCAACAGCAACGGCTTGATCGACGGCGCGACCGAACTGTTCGGTGGCGCCCAGTCCGGCTTTGACGTGCTCTCCGAGCTTGACGGCAATGAGGATGGTACGGTCGACGCGGATGATGACGGCCTCGCCGACTTCAACGGCGATGGCATGATCGATGCCAACGACACGTTTGCATCGCTCAAGGTCTGGCGCGATCTCGACCAGGACCTTGAAACCGACGCGGGCGAGCTGTTCTCGCTGGTCGATCTCGGCATCGCCTCCTTCTCGCTCGATACGACCGAAGAGGAGGATCTCTTCATCAACGGCAACCAGATCGCCAAGACCGCGACCTTCACCCGCACCGACGCGACGACGGGAACGATGGCGGACGTCTGGTATCAGATCGACAACATCAACACCCGCTACACCGGCGCGCCGATCGCGATCAGCGCCGAAGCCGCCGCGCTGCCCGAGCACAAGGGATTCGGCACGCTCCTCTCGCTGCGCGAGGCGATGAGCCTCGATCCCGGCCTTGTCGACATTGTCGAAGCAACGCTGCCGCAAATGTCCTCGCTCGATCTCGACGATTTGCGCATGGAGGCGTTGCCGATTCTTGTCGGCTGGGCGCTCGCTTCTCCGCTCGGCGATGGCGACAACGATCCGAATACGTCAGCGACGAAGCTCAAGCCTCACAATGACATCCATGTTTTGGTAGTCGATGGGGCGTTCGGAAAGGACGAGGTCATCGACTTCGCCTATCAGACGTCATCGACGTTGTACGATGAGAATAGCGAACCCTACGTCGTCCAACATTGGGCCCTGGCGAGCGGCGACGTGGTCCGCGACCAAAATAACAACGTGATCGAGCGTCCGACGCTTGCTCAGGTGCTGGCGTCGTCGCAGCTTCAGGGTGCGTGGACCACGCTTGACGGCGATCTTATCGCCTTTGCCGAGCGCTATATCGGTGAATTGCTGCCGCTCGATCGCATCCAACCGGAAGGAACGGGTGCGATCAGCGGCATCACTAGCTTGTTCACGACCTTGCTCAATACGATCGACCTCGCAGTCGTTCGTATCGCGACGCAGAGCGGGCCACTGGCGCCATTCTTCGCCGGCATTGAGTATGACGCCGAGAACCACAACTTTCATGCGGCCGCGGGCAACGACCGCGAGCTGATGCCGGTATTCGAGGCGATCTTCACTGAGGCCAAGCTCAGCAGTCATGACGCGGCGTGGATCGGCCAGTGGAAGCCGATTCTCGACATCGTGATCGGCGATTTCGTGCGCGGCGGAGCCCATCTGCTCAACACCTACGGGTTCCTTACGCAGAACATCGTGGCGGCCTACGAGGACAGCGAGCTTGCGCTCGACTTCCATAGTGTGGCGACGGCGCTCGGCATCCCCGGCGATCTGCTCACGACCGGCAGCGGGACGCTGACCGGGACGGAAGACAACGATATCTTCTACAGCAGCGGAGCGAGCGACGTGCTGCGCGGCGGTCTCGGGCCGGAGACCTATGTCTTCGGTCGCGTGATCGGCCACGACGTGATCGAAGATATCGAACCGGCGCTCGGCGCCCAGTTGCTGGATACGATACGTTTCGCGCACCTGACCCCGGCGGACATCACCGCCAGCCGCAACGGCCTCGACCTTGTTATCACCGTGACCGCCACCGGCGAGACCATCACGGTCATCGGCCAATTCATCGGCGTTCGGCCGAGCCTGACGATCGGCAATCTGAATGACGACATGGGCGTCGGCGAGATCATCTTTGCCGATGGCACGGTCTGGGACGCGATCGACATCGCGCAATCGGTGCGCAATCCGCTGCCGACCTCGGATACGCTCGTCGGCACGCCGGCCATTGACTTCCTGGACGGCGGCGCCGGTAACGACGTCCTGATCGGAGGTGAGGACGCCGACCGCTATTTCTTCGCGACCGGGTATGGGAACGATACGATCGAGGACACGCAGACCAACGTACTGGTCAAAAATCCCGACGTGGTCGTTTTCGGCGCCGGCCTCTCGTTGGATAATGTTACCTTCCACCGGATCGGGCAGTCAGACGATCTCGAAATCGGGATTGTCGGAGCGACCGACACGCTCGATTGTGTCCGGCCAGTTCGACTCGTCTTACACCGGGCCGTTCGGCCAGCAATGGTTCGATCGTATCGAGCTGTTCGCATTTGCGGACGGCGATTACATCACCTGGCAAGCGATCATGGAAATGGTCGTTGACGCAGCTAAGACGAGCGGTGACGACGCCGTCTATGGCTTCGACTACGAAGACGTGCTCGACGGCGGTGCTGGCAACGATTTTCTGTCCGGCGGCAATGAGAACGACATTTATATTTTTGGGACTGGATACGGCTACGACGTCATCGACGAGGCGGCCGACAATATTCTTGGCGGGATGACGGACACGATCCGATTTTCCGAAGATGTGTCACCCGAGGACGTAACATTCACACGCGACGGTGCGACCGATGATCTGTTGATCACGCTGGAATCCGGCGATGTCTTGCGCGTGCAGGGCCAATTCCATGCGCTGTCGTCGGGGCCTTTCGGAACGCTCTGGTTCAACCGCGTGGAGTGGTTCGAGTTCTCCTCGACCGAAGAGACGCTGACCTACGAGCAGGTCATTCAGGCAATCCTGAGCGAAGCCAAGACTGAGGGGGATGATCAGATTTATGGATATTTCCGCGAGGACGTCTTGGACGGCGGCGCCGGTAACGACTACCTCGCAGGCGATGGAGAGGGTGATACATACATTTGGGGTACCGGGTATGACGACGATGTCGTCTTTGATGAAGACGTCGGAATTGCCCAGGGCGCAAACGTGGACAAGGTGGTCTTTACCGCCGATCTGGCGCCGGAGGATGTGAATATTTCCCGCGCGGGCGATGACCTCATTTTCACGATCGCGAGCACCGGCGAAACGCTGACGGTCCTGGATCAGCTCGATAAGCCTGCGGTATTCCCAAACAGTTTCGTCATCGAGGAATTCCGTTTCGCCGACGACACGGTGTGGACGCTCGCCGACATCCGCCCGATGTTGTTGGCGCAGGAAAGACGGCCGGCGCCGATAGATCGTCGGCTTTTACACCGCCGATCGATTGGATGGCGGCGCCGGCAACGATCTCCGGAAAGGCGAGGGCGGCGGCGACACTTACGTGTTTGGTAGCGGATACGGGCAGGACACCGTCAACGCGTATATCGTCTACATAACGCGAGATCAGTCCGACCATATCGAGTTCACATCAGACGTCGCCCCCGGCGACATCCAGATCGCGCGCGAGGGCAACGATCTCATCCTGACGATCTCTGGCACGAACGACAGCCTGAGGATCGAAGACCACTTCTCGATTCTCGGTTACTGGCGCGTCGAAGAGTTCCGGTTTCGGACGAGGATGAAACGGTCTGGACGTGGGAAGATATCCAATCCCAGCTTCTGATCGGCACGTGGAGACGACGAACTCACCGGCTTTGCCACCAGCGACTATCTCGATGGTGGCACCGGCAATGACGTCCTCAAAGGCCGCGGCGGCGACGACACCTATGTCTTCGGGCTGGGCTACGGGCAGGATATCATTGATGACGACAACAACAGCCTGATCGGCAATGCGGCCGATCGCCTGATCTTCAACGCAGACATCGAGCTGTCCGACCTCGAGTTCGTATCGGTCGGCGGCGAAGACCTGGCCATCCGCGTAATCAACACGGACGATCAGGTCTTGGTCAAAAACCAGTTCAGTCCGTCTTTGAGATTTCCTCATTCGTCTTTGCGGACGGAACCATTCTGACCGCTGCCGACGTCAACGACATCCTTGCGGAAAACCCGCCCGGGATGGTGACGCACCGGGGCAGCGCGGCCGACAACGTACTGGTCGGGTCCGATCTTGCGGACAGGGCCACTTCTCAGGAGCGGGCTTTGGCATCGAGGAGCTGATTTTCGGCAACGGCACGACCTGGACTGCGGCGCAGATCCAGTCGGCCGCTGTCTACGAGGGAACGAGCGGTGCCGATACCATGAACGGCGCCGCGGTCGGATGAGACCATCCTCGGCCTGGCCGGCAATGACACGCTCAACGGCAATGGCGGACATGACACGCTCAACGGCGGCGACGACAACGACACGCTCAACGGCGGCGACGGCAATGATACGCTGAACGGTGACGCCGGCGTCGATATCCTCAACGGTGGCAACGGCAACGACACTGCCTATGGCGGCGCGGGCAACGATACCTTCAACGACACGACCGGCGACGATACCTTCGTCGGCGGGGTCGGCAACGACACGCTGCGCAGCGGGGCCGGCAACGACACGTATCTCTACGCGTCGGGTGACGGTAGCGACCTGCTTGATGACAAGTTCGGGCTCTCTCACGGATGTGGATATCCTGACATTGAGCGATCTCAATCCTGCGGACGTGATGCTCACGAAAGCCGGCGCTCATCTGTATATCGACATCATAGCGACCGGGCACCGGATCACGCTGGAAGATCAATTCTGGTCGACGAGCGCCAATTGGGGCATCGAGCAGGTCCACTTCGCCGACCAGACGGTTTGGGACCGTGCCTATCTTGCCGCCAACGCGGCCATCCGCGGCACCAGCGGCAACGATACGCTGAGCGGAACGTCCGGCGCTGATTTGTTCGTCGGCGGGTTGGGCAACGACACGATCAACAGCGGTACCGGAGCCGATACCTTCGTCTATGCTTCCGGCGACGGCAACGACCTGATTAACGACGGGTCCAGCGGGATTTCGGATGTTGACGTGCTCAAGTTCACCGACATCAATGCGTCGGATATCACGTTGACGAAGTCAGGCGTGCACTTGATGGTCAACGTTACGGCTACCGGACACCAGATAACGCTCGACGAGCAATACTGGAGTGCGACCCAGTATTGGGGCATCGATCAGTTCACGTTCGCCGACAGCACGACCTGAAATCGTGACCAGATCATGCAAAATGCGTGGTGGAACGGCACCAGCGGCAACGACACGTTGAGCGGCTGGGCCTCGTATGACCAGATCAATGGTGGTGCCGGCAATGACACCATCAGCGGAAACGCTGAAATCGACACTCTCCTCGGCGGCGCCGGCAACGATACGATCAACGGCAATGCTGATGCAGACACGCTGATCGGCGGCGCCGACAACGACACGATGACCGGTGGCACCGGAAACGACAAGTTCGTCTTCCAGACCGGCTTCGGCCAGGACACGATCAACGACCTCACGGTCGGTTGGGCAGCGACGACGTGATCGAGTTCCAGAACGGCATTTTTGCGAATTTCGCTGCCGTGCAGACGGCCAGTCAGCAGGTCGGCAGCGATGTTCTGATCACCGTGGACGCGTCAAACACGATCTTGCTGAAGAATGTCACGCTGGCCAATCTTCACCAGGACGACTTCCTGTTCTCGTAGCGCGCAGACCAGGATGCGTGCATGACGGCCGTGGCCCCGATGGGTCCGCGGCCGTCAACAGCTTGTGCACGGCGATCGTCGGGCATTGTCGCCGCGCTGCAGCCGCAACGTGAATGGCTGTCCCTATCTCATCAACACGGCTTGCGAAGTCGGCGGGATCGTGCACACTGGTGGCCAGCCGCAAGCGCGCTACGCGCCGCAGCGCAGATCCCTACAACCGGTGTAAGGCCTGTAAGACGGTAAGATTTGAGCAGTAACCTGCTGATTGTAAAAGGAAATCGATAGATTTTCGGCATCTTACTGCCAGCCCCGCCAGGTGTAAGATCGGCCGCCGCGGAGCCGGTTTCGAACACAGCGTGCGCCGGCTTGCGACATTGCGCGAAACCCCGGATACGCCCACTTTAAGCCTCGGCGGAATCGCCGCCTGAGGCACCTCTTCGATGGCCGACAAACCGCGCGACGTCACGCCTGCCCGCGCCAGCGACGCGCCGGCGACGACCTCGTCGCGCTCCGAGATCGACGCGTTCCTGTCGAAGGTGAAGAGCCTCGGCCCCGCCAGCGGCGCGGGCGCGCGCGGCCGGCTGATCTTCGCGCTCGACGCCACCATGAGCCGCCAGCCGCTGTGGGACACCGCCTGCAAGCTGCAGGCCGACATGTTCCGCGAAGCCGCCGCGATCGGCGGGCTCGACGTGCAGCTCGTCTACTACCGCAGCCTCGCCGAATGCCGCGCCTCCGCCTGGGTGTCGCAGGCGGAACGCCTGGCGGAGCTGATGACGCGCATCGACTGCCGCGGCGGCCACACCCAGATCGGCAAGGTGCTCTCCCATGCGCGCGCGGAAAGCGATCGCCGGAAGGTGCAGGCGCTGGTGTTCGTCGGCGACGCCATGGAGGAGAAGATCGACGATCTCTGCCAGGCCGCCGGTGAGCTCGGCCTGCTCGGCGTGCCGGCGTTCATGTTCCAGGAAGGCTATGACGCCATCGCCGAACAGGCGTTCCGCGAGATTGCGCGGCTGACCAAGGGCGCCTATTGCCGTTTCGATCCGGGCGCCGCGCATCAGCTCGGCGAACTTTTACGCGCGGTGGCGGCGTATGCCGCCGGCGGCATGAAGGCGCTTGCCGACCTCTCGGCGCGCCGCGATCCTGGCGCCGTCAAACTGATCGGGCAGATGAAATAGATGGGCGCGGTCATCTTCGGCATCCTGGCGCTGGCGGTCGTGCTGCTGGTGCTGCACGGCTTCAGCAAGGCCAATCCGAAGAACGTCGCGATCGTGCTGAAGGCGACCGGCGGCGTCGGCGCGCTCGCCGGCGCGGCGATCCTGGGCGTGCGCGGGCGCATCGACCTCGCGGTGACGTTCGGCATCATCGGGCTGAGCTTGCTCGGCTGGCTGCCGTGGAGCGTGCCCGGCTTCGGCCAGCGCACGCAGAAGAGCACCGGGCAGGTGTCGCGGGTGCGCGCCGCCTTCGTCGAGATGGAGCTCGATCACGACACCGGCGCGATGCGCGGCACCATCCTCGCGGGCCCGCATGTCGGGCGCAGCCTCGACGCGCTCGAGGTCGCGACGCTGATGGCGTTCCTGCCCGATATCGACGAGGAGAGCCGCGCTCTACTGATGGCGTATCTTGACCGCCGGGAGCCCACCTGGCGTGAGCACGCGCAGGCTGGTGCGACGGCGGGGCCGGGGTCGTGGAGCACCGGCAAAATGACGGAAGAGGAGGCTTATCAGATCCTGGGCTTGGCGCCGGGCGCGAGCGTCGACGACATCGGCCGTGCGCACCGGACGCTCATGAAGAAACTTCATCCCGACCAGGGGGGCTCGACGTACCTTGCGGCCCGCGTCAATGAAGCCAAGGACGTTCTTACGCGCCGACATCGCTGACATAACTCCAACGCAACCTGACACCGTCATACGGACGGCCGCCTGTCTCCCTTCTACGCCGACCCTGTTGCTAAAGAGTTAGTTTCTGATGGCGAGGCAATCGACGTCATTGCGCTTGAGGAATTTGCAGGCCGCCTCCGCCTGCTCGCGCTCGAACCCCGCAAAACGGGCCCGATAGAGGGTGGTTTCGCCCCGCTGCACCGGCTCGGTGAAGGGGCTCGCCGAGGCCAGCAGGCGCGACGCCTTGCTCTTGGCCAGCGCCAGCCGCTGATGGGCTTCCGATTCGGCCGGATAGGCGCCGACCTGGATCATCCAGCCGGAGCGGGTTTGCGGCCGCGACGACGGCACCGCAGCAACGGTTGCCGGCGGCGGGGCAGGCGGAGTTGTTTCGCGCTGCAGCGCGGCTTCGCGTACCGGCTCGGCACGGGCAGGGACTACGGCGATGGGAGGAGGCGGCGCGGGCGGTGTTTCGGCAAAGGCGGCGGTGCGCGCCGGCGCCGGCAGCACGCCGAGGAAACCGGCGCGGGCGAGCGGCGCCGGGGCGGGCGCGGGGACTGGTGCCGGTGGCGGTGCTTCGACGCGGGCGGTGGTCGGCACCTCAGGCTCCGGCTGCGGAGCGGGAGGCGTGGCGGCAGGTGCCGTGGTTGGTGCTGCCTTGGCGCTCTTCACGGCGGGAGGCTTCACCGAGACGGTGCGGACCGCGACCGGGCGGATCGGCTCGTCGGATCCCGCGGTGGGAGCGAAGCCGCGCGGCGCGACTGCCGCCGTGGCGGCGCTCGCCATCTCAAATCGGTTGGCGCCGCCGGTTTCCGGCCGTGCTGCGGCTGCGCGCGGCGCCGGCGTATCGCGCACCGGCGCTTCCGCGATCATCGGTGCGGTCTTGCGGGTGGCGGCGCTGTCGACGTGCTGCGCCAGGAGCGCCCGCATGCGCGCGTCGCGCGCGCCGGCGCTGGTGCCGCCGAGCACGACCGCCACGACGTGACGGCCCTTGCGTTTCACCGAGGTCACGAGATTGAACCCGGACGCGCGGATATAGCCGGTCTTGATGCCGTCGACGCCGTCGACGCTGCCAAGCAGCCGATTGTGATTGCTGATGCGCTGGCCGCGGAACGTGAACGAGCGGGTCGAGAAATATTTGTAGTAGCGCGGGAAGCGCTCCTGGATGGCGCGGCCGAGCGTGGCTTGGTCACGCGCCGTGGTCACCTGCGCGGAATCCGGCAGGCCGGAGGCGTTGCGGTAGGTGGTATTGTTCATGCCGAGCGCGCGCGCCTTGCGCGTCATCTGGCGGGCGAATTCTTCTTCCGAGCCGGCGAGGTTCTCGGCGACGACCGCGGCGGCGTCATTGGCCGAGCGCGTGATCAGGCCTTTGATCGCGTCGTCGACGCTGATGGTCTGGCCTTCGCGCAGGCCGAGCTTGGTCGGCGCCTGATCGGCCGCATGCTCGGAGACGCGCAGCTGGCTGTCGAGCGAAAGCTTGCCGGACTCCAGACGCTCGAACAGCATGTAGAGCGTCATGATCTTGGTCAGCGATGCCGGATGGCGGATCGCGTCGGCATTGGCCGAATGCAGGACCGAGCCGGTATTGGCATCGACCACGATCGCGGCGTAGGCCGGACTGTGCGAGCTCGTAGCGGTGGTGGTGTCGTTGGCGCGCTTGCCGCGACGGGTGCGCGCGTCCGCCGGGTCGCTGAGGACCGCGGTCAGGGCAATTGCTGAGGCTAGACTGAACAACCCCCAACGAAGCCCGTGCCGGGCTCCGGTACGCATACGCAACATACTGCTCCCCCGTCCCGTCTACGCATGACGCCACCGGCGTGGCGCCTGGAACCCCTTATTGTTCTACGCGCAGTTGCGGTATCCAGGGAGCGGGCCAAAAGCGGCAGATTTCAGGAACTTATCGGCCCCAATCTAGGCAACCCCTGGGAGGTCGACCGCGGCGGGCGACCTCACGATCACGATCGTGACCGCAACGGCACAGTTATTCACGCTAGGTCAGGGGAATTGCCAAATCGTTAAAAGCCCCGTGGTTGGGCCTTTTGTTGCGATGCAACCGGAGGTCTTGACATTTTTGTGCAGTGCAATATATTCGCTGCACACCGCCGATAGTCGGTGCAAAGGCAGGAAACACGTATCAAGCGGCCGGTGATGGCCGGAAAGGTCGCGAGCAATGATCAAGAATTTCGAAGACGCGCAGAAGATCGGCAAGGACAATATGGACGCCTCGATGAAGTCGTTCGGCGCCGTGTCGAAGAGCTTCCAGGCGATTGCCGTGGAAGCGGCCGACTACGCCAAGAAGGCGTTCGAACAGAGCACCGCCGCCAGCGAGAAGCTCGCCACCGCCAAGTCGCTCGACAAGGTGATGGAAGTGCAGGCGGATTACCTCAAGACGGCGTACGAGGGTTTTGTCGCGCAGTCGGCGAAGGTCAGCCAGCTCTATGTCGATCTCGCCCAGGAGCTCTACAAGCCCTACGAGGCTCAATGGGTGAAGGCGACCGCGAAGTAACGTTGCGTCAGTTCTGGAATGAAAAGCCCGGCCGTAAGGCCGGGCTTTTGTATTTCTGTTGCCATCCACAGCGTATTTCTTGCGGGAAATTGGCCGTGACCACGTTGACAGAAAGCGCGAACATCTAAAACGCTGCGCAAGGCGCAGGGTCCGCTCGCGGTCGTGCACCGATAGGGTCCGCAATGCCGCAGGCAGCAATCGCGAGGGTGGCGCTTGCCTCAATTTTCGTGGCGCTGGCATTCGAGGCCGGCGCCGGTGTGCCGGACGTGCCCGGCGACGATATCTTCGGGTTCACGACGCCGACCGACGTCGGCAATCCAGGCGACACCGCTTTCGGGAATGAGAACGACGGCCGCGCCGGCAAGCGCACGGGGACTTACCGGGCACTGAACGCCAGATATGAGCTCGGCCATACGTTCGCGCCGGACTGGTGGGTCGGGGCGTCGCTGTTCGCGGCCCACAATTTTTCGCGCCATGTGCCAGGCCTCACTGACGTCAATCGCAACGCGTTCGACGGATTTTCTTTCGAGATCGAACATCGGATCGTCAAGCGCACCCAGAGCAATCCCGTCGCCGTTGCCGTGTCGCTGGAGCCCCGCCTGGTGCTCGTCGATAACCTCTCCGGGCTGCGCTCGCATGCAATCGGCGCCGCGTTCAAGCTTTTCGTCGACGCGGTGGTGATCCCGGACAAGCTCTACTGGGGATCCAACGTGATCTGGGCGCCGCAGCGGGCTGAGGACCCGACGGAGCGCCGCCAGTGGCTATCGTCGTCGGCTATCCTCATTTCAACGGCTGTCGCCTACCAGGTGTCGCCGCAATTCTTTGTGGGTGCAGAAGCCCGTTACTTCGGGAACTACAGCACGATTTTCCCGACTCGAGAGGTTGGACACGCGGTGTATGTCGGCCCCACGATGTTATGGAAGATCACCGACAAGGTCGCCTTCAACACGACGTTGCAGCCACAGATCACCGGCCGCTCGAGCACCAATCCTGCGCTTCGGCTCGACCTCGACAACTTCGAGAAGGCGCAGTTCAGAGCGAAGCTGAGTATCGCCTTCCAATAAAAAAAGCCCGGCGCAAGGCCGGGCTTTTTGTTTTGGCAGACGCGCGACGCTTACTTGGCGATGCGCAGAGTGGCAAGTTGCTTGGCGATCTTTTCGAACACGTCGTTGAGCTGGCTCGCGTTCTGCACGTTGTAATACATGTCAGTCTGGCTGGCGCATGCCTGCAGCAGCGAGGCGTTACCGTCGATGACTCGGATCGTATAGAGCTTGATGTTGGCTTTCTTGACGTTGGCGCAAGCCTGCTGCGTGCGCGCATCGATGTCCGCCCCGGTGTTGGTCCACCGGTTCTGGGTGTTGTCGCCATCGGTCAACAAGATGATGACCTTGTCGAGGTCTCCCGCCGCCACTGAGGCATTGCTCAGCGGATCCGCCGCCGTCAGCGCATGGAACGCCCAGCTCAGGCCGATGGTGACATTGGTGTTACCGTTCGGCTGCAGCTCGTCGATCTTGTTGTTGAGCGCGGTCCAGTCATACGACAGCCGCATCAACGTGGCAGGACAGGTCAAATATTGGAACGGCTGGAAGCCATCCGAGGTCGCGGGCGTTGTCGCTGACCGATAATCCTCGACTACGCCGTTGATGTTCGTTTTCGACGCGTTGTTCGCCGCGAAAGACGGTGCGGTGTTCGAGACATCGAAGCTTTGATTGCGATCGCGCACGCAGCCGTCCCATGCTGTCTTCGGGCTGGGACGCCAAGGGTGATCGTAGGCCTTCTGCCGGCAGACCTTGTTGCTGCCGCTACCGAAGCACTCACAATCACTGGGGGAGGCCAGACTGCCGCAGCTCATGGTCGATCCCTGCGCAAGCGGCTGCCAGTTTGAACCGGGCCTGAACGCGCAGACCCGGTTGCTCCCGGTTCCTCCGGTGCATTGGCAATCACTGGACGACAGGCTGCCGCAGCTCGCGCTCGATCCGGTTCTGACCGGGTGCCAGTCGTTTGAGTTCGCCTTCACCGTGCTCGCATAGCACCCGCTGTAGTAGCGATTGCTCAGCAGGCCCGTTGCCGCGGTGCTCTTGCTGCCGTTGTCCCTGGACGGGCAGGTCAGCCCGGAATAGGTGCCGCTCGTGGGGATGGTCGAGACGGTTGACTCATTCGTTTTGCTGGCGGGTCCGTTGGTGCACTGGAACCCATGGTTAGCGGTCGTGAACGGACAGCTCATCCCGGGGCGTAGGCGCTCCCAGGCGTTTTGGTTGCTCTGGGTCGCCAGCCAGGTTGGCACGATCGCCGGCTCCGAACTCCAGTCGCTCCAATCCAATGACATCGCGCTGACGTTGGCCGCGCCTGCGTTGACGACGACCGCAAACGGGACGATCGATACCCGGACGTCGCCATCCTTCTTCGCAACGCCCTTCAATGTCGTGAGCAAGCTTTTCGCGGCCTTCTTGAGCTCCGTCATCTTGTTGCTGGAAGCCATGGAGCCGGTGACGTCGAGCGCGAGCGCGATCTCGAGTTGTTTGACGCCCCACACGACCTCGTTCGACGCGCTTAGATTCATCTGTTCCCGGCCGATGACCCTGGAGAACGTGGTGGGAACGACGCCGGTCGCGCCCAGCGTCAGCTTGTAGTTTCCGGTGCCTGAATTGAGGAAAGTCGCCGTCACCAAAAGATTCGTGACATCGGGTCGGTGGAACTGCGCCTTGAAGATCGCGTCCGCCTTCGAGTTGAGGCCCTCGGTATTCAGCTTCTGCGCTTCCTTCGCCAGGATCAGCGCGGTTGCGTCCACGGCCGACTGCATGGCGGTTCTGGCAGAATTGCCGCGGCTGTAGTCGACCGCTGCGCCGACGAAGGCGATCATCGGGATAGTCGCCAGCGCGAACGTCAGCGTGATGTTGCCGCGCTCGGCGGCGATGAATGTCCGCAGGCGGTTGCGCAGATAGGCGAAGGCGAGGCCGATAGGCATGGTTGCCACCATTGCTGCTGTGTGGCGACAATTTGTAGGTATTGGCTCTTAACGCGCTCTGAAGCCGACCTCAGAAATTCGGTACAATCTTATGGAAATTGCACCGACCGGCGCCGCCCTTGAAACAGCCTCCACGCCCGATGAATTGCCGTGCGGAGGCTGCGGGTCACCGCAGGAAGATTCCATTAACCAGACGCGACCCAGTGGAGCTTATTTGGCGATGCGGAGATTGGCGAGGTTCTGCGCGATCGCGCCAAAGACGCTGTTGAGTTGGACCGCCTGCTGCACGTTGAAGTACATGTCCGGCTTGGTGGCGCAGCTCTGGATCAAGGTCGCGTTGCCGTCGATCACGCGCACCGTATAGACCTTGATGTTGGCGGCCTTGGCGTTGTCGCAGACCTTCTGCGTCCGCGCGTCGATCGACGCGGTGCTCGAGGTCCAGCGGTTCTGGGTGTTCACACCGTCGGTCAAGAGGATGATCACCTTGTCGAGATCGGGGGCGACGGCCGGCGCGTTGAACGGCGCGGCCGGCGTCAGGGTCTGCCACGCCATCTGCATGCCGATCGTGACATTGGTGTTGCCGGTCGGCGTCATGGCGTCGATCTTGGCGTTGAGCGCAGTCCAGTCCGTGGACAACGCCATCATCGCAGTCGGGCAATTCGCCGCCTGATGGGCACGGTATTTGACCGCGGCGCCGTCACCGGTCGGCGTCGCACTGACGTCGTTGTTCTGGTCGCGGTCCATCACGCAGCCGTTCCAAGTGCTGTGGTTTGCCGGCGTCCAGATGCCGTTGTTATTGAGGCAGCTGCTCTTGGAATGGTACGAGGACTTGCTGCAGGTTCCATTCTTGGCGTCCCAATCTTCCCAGTCGACCCAGGCCTCGTTCAGCTTGTCGGCGCCGACATTGACGTCGACCGCGAACGGGATGATCGAGATTTTGATGTCGCCGGGGGTCTTCTCGGCCTTCTTCAGCGTATCGAGAAGACCGTGGGCCGCCTTCTTGAGCTCGGTCATCTTGTTGCTGGAGGCCATCGAGCCGGTGTTGTCGAGCGCCAGCGCAAGGTTGAGCTTCTTGATGCCCCAGACCACTTCACCGCTCGCGGTAATGTTGACCTGGTCCTGGCCGACCAGACGCCAAATCAGGGTGCTGACGCTCGCGCTGCCGGTCACCTTGATGTTGAACATCCCCTGCTGCGGGGTGCTGAGCAGCTGCGTGACCTGGACGTTGGACGCCTCGGGACGGTGAAATAGAGCGTTGAAATAGACGCTCGCCTTCGAGTCCAATTGTGCCGCTGTGAGGCTCTGGGCGTCCTTCGACAGCATCAGGGCGGTCGAATTGAGGGCCGCCTGCATGGCGGTGCGGGTTGAGCTAGCGCGGCTGTAATCGACCGCGGCGCCAACCATCCCGATTAGCGGGATGATGGCGAGTGCGAGGATCGGGGCGACGCCCCCCTTCTGGTTCCGGAGGAAATGGGCGAGCTGCATCTGAAAGGTTCCCATGCCGAATGCGTCAATTCTTGACGATGGCCGGGATACTGCTGACCGGGTCTTGAAATGTTGTGACAGAAATCCCGCAAATTGCGCCTGAAATTGCCTCTAATGCTGGCTATTTCGGCAACGGGTCATTAGCTGGGGGGAGGGGCCAGAAAACGGTCCGGAAACGGACGATCTTGAGGCAGAATCTCCAATGATTCGCGTGCAGTACGGTGGTCTGGCACGTTCGTTGCTCGATCTTTAATATAGGGGAGAACCTGCTGCCGTCTCCATGCTTCCCGTTTAGTCCGATCCGCCGTACCTGCCATGAACCGCAAGAGCATATCCTGTTCGTCCGCCGCCAAGTCCGAGCCGGTACCGCTCCGGCTCGCGAACGACGACAACAACAAGCGCCCGGGCAACCCCGGGGCGCCGGGCACGGCTGTCATCACCAAGACCAAGCCGCAGACCAAGCGGCCGAACCTCTATCGGGTGCTGATCCTCAATGACGACTACACGCCGATGGAGTTCGTGGTCCATGTCTTGGAACGGTTCTTCAACAAGGACCACGAAAGTGCCTATCGAATCATGATGCATGTGCACGAACATGGGATCGGGGAGTGCGGCATCTACACTTATGAAGTGGCCGAGACAAAAGTGACACAGGTGATGGACTTTTCCCGCAAGCACCAACATCCTCTGCAGTGCGTCATGGAAAAAAAGTAGAGCCGGGCCTATATAGTCAGGTCAGAGAAAACACAGATGCCAACTTTTTCGCGCAGCCTCGAACAGTCTCTCCACCGCGCATTGGCGCTCGCCAACGAGCGGCACCATGAATATGCCACGCTCGAGCACCTCCTGCTTGCCTTGATCGACGATCAGGACGCGGCGGCGGTGATGCGGGCGTGCAATGTCGATCTCGACAAGCTGCGCCGCAGCCTCACCTCGTACCTGGAATTGGAACTCGAGAACCTGGTCAGCGACGGCAACGAGGATTCGAAGCCGACCGCCGGGTTCCAGCGCGTGATCCAGCGCGCCGTCATCCACGTGCAATCGTCGGGCCGCGAGGAGGTGACGGGCGCCAACGTGCTGGTCGCGATCTTCGCAGAGCGCGAGAGCCACGCCGCCTATTTCCTGCAAGAGCAGGACATGACCCGCTACGACGCGGTCAACTACATCAGCCACGGCATCGCCAAGCGGCCGGGCATGTCGGAGTCGCGTCCGGTGCGCGGCGCCGAGGACGAGACCGACGCCAAGACCGGCGACGAGCCCAAGAAGAAGGGCGACGCGCTCGAGGCTTATTGCGTCAATCTCAACCGCAAGGCGCGTGAGGGCAAGATCGATCCGCTGATTGGCCGCGACGCCGAGATCAGCCGGACCATCCAGGTCCTGTGCCGGCGCCAGAAAAACAATCCGCTGTTCGTCGGCGACGCCGGCGTCGGCAAGACCGCGATCGCAGAAGGCCTGGCGCGCCGCATCGTGCACGGCGAGGTGCCGGACGTGCTCAAGGGCGCGACCGTGTTCTCGCTCGACATGGGCACCTTGCTCGCCGGTACGCGCTACCGCGGCGACTTCGAGGAACGCCTCAAGCAGGTGATCAAGGAGCTCGAAGCCTATCCCGGCGCGATCATGTTCATCGACGAGATCCACACCGTGATCGGCGCGGGCGCGACGTCCGGCGGCGCGATGGACGCGTCGAACCTGCTGAAGCCGGCGCTGGCGTCGGGCACGCTGCGCTGTATCGGCTCGACCACCTACAAGGAATATCGGCAGTACTTCGAGAAGGACCGCGCGCTGGTGCGCCGCTTCCAGAAGATCGACGTCAACGAGCCGACGGTGGCGGACGCGATCGAGATCCTTAAGGGGCTGAAACCCTATTTCGAGGACTACCACAAGCTCAAATACACCAGCGAAGCAATTAAAGCCGCGGTCGAGCTGTCGGCTCGCTACATCCACGACCGCAAGCTCCCCGACAAGGCGATCGACGTGATCGACGAGTTGGGTGCGGCGCAGATGCTGCTGCCCGAGAGCCGGCGCAAGAAGACGATCGGCCTCAAGGAGATCGAGTCGACCATTGCCACGATGGCGCGGATTCCGCCAAAGACGGTGTCGAAGGACGACGCCGAGGTGCTCCAGCATCTCGAGCACACGCTCAGGACCGTGGTCTACGGTCAGGACAAGGCGATCGAAGCGCTGTCGGCCTCGATCAAGCTCGCCCGCGCGGGCCTGCGCGAGCCGGAGAAGCCGATCGGTTGCTACCTGTTCTCGGGACCGACCGGCGTCGGCAAGACCGAGGTCGCCAAGCAGCTTTCGAAGGCGCTCGGCGTCGAGCTGATCCGCTTCGACATGTCGGAATACATGGAACGCCACACCGTTTCTCGGCTGATCGGCGCGCCGCCCGGCTATGTCGGCTTCGACCAGGGTGGGTTGCTCACCGACGGCGTCGACCAGCATCCGCATTGCGTGCTCCTCCTCGACGAGGTCGAGAAGGCGCATCCCGATCTGTTCAACGTGCTGTTGCAGATCATGGATCACGGCAAGCTGACCGACCACAACGGCAAGCAGGTCGACTTCCGCAATGTGATCCTGATCATGACCACCAATGCGGGCGCCATGGACCTGGCGAAGCAGGCCTACGGCTTCACCCGCAACAAGCGTGAAGGCGACGATACCGAAGCGATCAACCGGCTGTTTGCGCCGGAGTTCCGCAACCGCCTCGATGCGACCATTGCCTTCGCGCACCTCTCGCCGGAGGTCATCACCAAGGTGGTTGAGAAGTTCGTGCTGCAGCTCGAGGCGCAGCTTGGCGACCGCAACGTCACCATTGAGCTGAGCGAGGATGCGTCGAAATGGCTGACTGTCCACGGCTATGACGAGCAGATGGGCGCGCGGCCGATGGCGCGGCTGATCCAGGAGACCATCAAGAAACCGCTCGCCGACGAGGTCTTGTTCGGCAAGCTCAAGAACGGCGGCCACGTACGGGTGATCGTCACCAAGGATGACGACGGCAGGGAGAAGCTCGGCTTCGAGTATCTCGACGGCCCGGTGACGCCGAAGCCGGACAAGATCCCGGCGAAGCGCGCCAAGCCGAAACGGCGGCCGCCGTCGGCCCGCCGCAACAAGCCGTCCGGCCCGAAGGGCGGCGGTGGCGGGGGCGGGGATCCACCGCGGCGCGGCTCGGTGCCGAAGGTTCCGCTGGTGAAGGTTTAACGAGAAGGCCGGGCGAAAGTCCGGCCTTCCGCTTTTGCACTCCCGCATGGCGCCGTTGCCGGCACGCTGATTGCGTCCCGCCTTGCGCTGTGGAACAGGTCGGACCTCGCGGGGTCCGAATGTCCGACGCCAATCCGGAAATGCCATCGGTCTTGTCCGTCTTCCTCGCGGGCCTGCGCGCGTCGTTCCTGTCGGTGTTCGTGTTCGTGCTGGTCGGCACCTATGTCGGCATCGCAGCGCTTGCGCAGGACTACGGCTTCAGCCTGGCCTGGGTGATGGCGTCGACCGTGCTGGTATGGGCGGGGCCGTCGCAGGTGATCCTGATCTCCGCGCTCGGGGGAGGGGCGACGCTGCTCGAAACCGCCATTGCGGTCGGCCTGAGCTGCGTGCGGTTCCTGCCGATGGTGGTCGCGCTGTTGCCGCTGATGCGCGGCCCGAAGACGCGCAGCTACGATCTGCTGCTGCCCGCGCATTTCACCGCCGCCAGCATGTGGGTCGAGTCGTTCCGCCTGTTGCCGGCGGTGCCGCCGGAGCGGCGTGTCGTCTACTGCAACGGGCTCGGCGTCGGCTTCATGCTGTGCGCGCTCGCCGGCTGCATCATCGGCTACTTCCTGACCGCGTCGCTGCCGCCGCTGCTGACGGCGGCGATGCTGTTCCTCACGCCGATGTCGTTCCTGATCTCGACCGCGCGCAATGCGCGCTCGGTGGCCGACCGTCTTGCGCTGGCGCTCGGGCTCGTCATCCTCCCGCTCTTGGTCTACGCCGACATCGGCCTCGACCTGATGTGGACCGGCATCATCGCCGGGACGGCAGCCTACGGCGTCCATCGCCTGCACGGACATTGGCGCGGGGCCCGGCCATGAGCGGCTATGAGGGCCTCTGGGGCTATCTCGTTCTGGTGCTGGTCGGTTTCCTGCCGGCCGACATCTGGCGGCTGCTCGGCGTTATCGTCGGCCGCGGGCTCGACGAGGAATCCGAGTTGCTGGTCTGGGTCCGCTCGGTGGCGACGGCGGTGCTCGCCGGGGTCATCGCGAAGATCCTGTTCTTCCCGCCGGGATCGCTGGCGACCATGCCGTTGTCCGTGCGCGTGTCGGCGATCGTCTGCGGCTTCCTCGCATTCCTGCTGGTCAAGCGATCAGTCTTTGCCGGGCTCGCGGTCGGCGAGACGGTACTGATCGCGGGCGGGTTCTTCTTTGTGCGCTAATTTTTCTGCACCCAGAACTGATACATGTTGACGAAGGCCATCGGGTTCTCGGTCTCGAACGCGTGCCAGTGGTCGAGATCGGTCATCGCCCGATCGTCCGGAAACCGCGCGCCATAAGCCTGCGCGGCCGGCCCGGCGAATCCGAGGAAGGTCAGCCCATTCCCGTCGAGGAAGCGCTTGATCTCCGGGATGGTGAACTGATGCTCCTGCACGTGGAACAGCAGGTCGCGGCATTCGGCGGTGGTGAAGAAATCGCTGTAGCGGGTGACGTTCTTGAAGGGGGTGCCATCCTCGAACGACATCAGCTCCTGCCGGCAACGGCGGATGTCGGCGGCGGCGTCGCTATAGCCGCGCTCGGCGATCAGCGCCCGCGCGGCGCGGATATCGGACCTCGCAGCCGCGCTGTAGAGGCCGATCTGCATGACGCCGCCGGGCCGCAGCAGCGACACCAGCACCCGCCAGCCTTGCTGGGGATCATGCAAATGGTGCAACACGCCGCTCGATTCAATGACATCGAAGCGCGCGTTGAGCGTGCCGAGATTGAGGATGTCGGCCTGCCTATATTCGATATTGCGCAGGCGCGCCTCGCGCGACTTGCGCGCCGCATAGGCGAGGCTTGCCCGACTGAGGTCGACCGCCAGCACCCGCGCGCCGGCGAAGCGCTGCGCGGTCTCGATCGCGTGCTGCCCGGTGCCGCAGCCGGCAATGAGTACATCCAGGGTTTCAGCGTGCTGAACCGGCCGGATCGACACGCCCGGAAACTGGCTGCGCAGGTACCAGTCGATGGCGGTCGGCTGGCCGACTGTCGATGGCTTGACCCAGCGCGGGTAGGGCATCTCTTCGTACTGGTTGCGCACCTTGACCGACACGGCGTCATCGATCGCCGTCAGTGACGGGATCGCCGCCGCCAGATCGCGCTCGATGGCGGGCTCCTGCACCTGCTGCACGAGCAATGCGGTGATCGCCCCGGCCACGGCCGTTGCATCAGGAACGAGGCCTGCGCGAGTGCATGAAGCGGAGCGAGGCAGCCGAGCGCCGCGAGCCAGATCGGATGCAGGGGCGCGGCGGCGGCCAGCGCCGAGCTCGATCCGGTCGCGCAATGCGGCGCCATGCGCCAGATCGGTGTCGGTTGCGGCGAAGACGTATTCGTTGATGAAGCATTGGCGTGCCAGCGCGCAGGCAAAAGCGAGAATCGGCTCGTCAAGGGCGGCGGTCGCCTCGGTTTGAGCGGCAAGCCGCATCACGATCGAACGCACCGCCGTGAGGAAGCGCTCCATGTCGGGATTGCGAGCCGGCGCCGACTCCAGCAACGCGCGCAGCAGACGATCGCTGGACAATGGCACGAGCAATCGCTCGCTCTCGCCCGCAAGACTCTCGGGCGCCGACAACATCGGCTCGACCGCCACGCGGCCCGTTTCGCTCGACATGAACAGCGAGCACACCAGCGGTGACAGTTCGGCGGAGCGGCCCCAGCCTTCGGTCAGGGCGCGGGCAAGGAGATCGCGAAAAGCCTCTCCGGGAGGGACATTCGTCGCCGACTGTGCGCACTGAACGAATATCGCCTTGGCTTCGTCGGTCTCGCCGATCGCGAGGCCGCGTGTGATCGTTGCCACGGCCTCGTCCGCCTGTCCGTCCTCCAGCAGGGCGCGGGCGAGATTGCGATAGGTGTCGACCAGGCCCGGCTTGATAGAGAGTGCGCGCCGATATTGCTCGGCCGCTTCCAGGAAACGACCCTGCGCCGCCAGCACGACGCCGAGATTGCTGTAGGCCTCGGCATAGTCGGGCCTGAGCGCGACGACCTGGCGGAATTGCTCGGCAGCCTCGTCGAGGTGGCCCTGCAGCCGCAGCATGTCGGCAAGAGACATGTGCGCCGCAACATAGTCGCGCTTGATCGCCGTGGCCTCGCCAAGATGCGCCATGGCTTCGCTGTTGCGGCCCTGTGCCCGCAACACCTGCCCGAGATTGAAGTGGCATTCGGCGCTGCGTCCGTTGACGGCCAGCGCCCGGCCATAGAGCTCGACCGCCGCATCGAGATTGCCGACGCGCGTGGCGATGATGCCGAGCATGTTGAGCGCGTCGAAGTGCCCTTTGTCGAACATCAGCACATCGCGGCACAGCCGTTCCGCCTCGTCGAGACGCCCGGCGTTGAATTGCTCGATGGCCGACGCGAACACGTTGGCGCTCATCGCGCCGGGGCCGATGCCCTGCGCGCTGCCGCCCGTGGCCCGGTTGCTGCGCGCGGCGCGGCGGTCCTTGCGGTTCACGGCGCTACCCGCGGCTACGCCAGTGCGGCGGCGAGCTTCGCGGCCTGCTCCTTGAGCACGTCCGGCGCTTCCTTGACGCTCGCCGGCGGCTTCAGCGCGATGCCTTCCTTGCGCGGAATGACATGGACATGCAGGTGGAACACCACCTGGCCGCCGGCGCTTTCGCTGAACTGCTGCAGCGTGACGCCGTCGGCGCCGAATACGTCGACACTGATCTTGGCGATCCGCTGCGCGACCTTCATCACATGCGCCAAGTCATCAGGCGCGACGTCGAGGATGTTGCGCGCGGGCGCCTTGGGGATCACCAGCGTGTGGCCGGGCGCGCGCGGCATGATGTCGAGGAAGGCGAGCGCCTTGTCGTCCTCGTAGACCTTGTGGCAGGGAATCTCGCCGCGCAGGATCTTCGCGAAGATGTTGGTCTGGTCATAGGCCGGCATGATCCAATCCCTATCAGCTTTTGCGGAATGGCGCAGCCTCCGCATATTCCTCGATTTCCGCCTGTACGTGCGCCCGCTCGTGGCTGAGGAAGTCGTCGATGGCGCGCCGGAGCCTCGGATCGGCGATGTAATGCGCCGAATAGGTCGTGGTCGGCATATAGCCGCGCGTCACCTTGTGCGAGCCGCCGGCGCCGGCCTCGACCCGGAGAAGCTTGCGCTCGATCGCGAACTGCATGGCCTGGTAGTAGCAGACCTCGAAATGCAGGAAGGCGTGATGCTCGATGCAGCCCCAGTGGCGGCCGAATAGCGTGTCGGAGCCGATGAAATTGATCGCGCCGGCGATGTAGCGGCCGTTGCGCTTCGCCATCACCAGCAAAATCTTGTCGCGCATCTTCTCGCCGACGATCGAATAGAACGAGCGCGTCAAATACGGCCGGCCCCACTTGCGCGAGCCGGTGTCCATGTAGAACTCGAAGAAGGTGTCCCAGACGCTCTCGGTGAGGTCGGAGCCGGTCAACCAGTCGATGGTGATGCCGTTCGACAGCGCGCCCTCGCGCTCGCGGCGGATGGTCTTGCGCTTGCGCGAGGAGAGGGCGGCGAGGAACGCGTCGAAGGTGTCGTAGCCCTCGTTGGTCCAGTGGAATTGTCGATGCGTGCGCTGCAGATAGTTGCGCGAGCCGAGCATGCGCCACTCTTCTTCAGTGAGGAAGGTGACGTGCACCGACGAAGCGTTCGAGCGCTTGCAGATGTCCGCAAGTGAATCGGCGAGCGCGTTGCGCACGGCTTCGGCGTGCTCGCCCGGTTTTGCCAAGAGCCGGCGGCCCTGCGCCGGCGTGAACGGCACCGCGACCTGTAGCTTCGGATAGTAGTCGCCGCCGGCGCGTTCATAGGCGTCGGCCCAGCCGTGGTCGAACACGTATTCACCCTGCGAATGCGATTTGGCGTAGCAGGGCACGACGCCGACGACCGTACCGCCTTCTTCGGCGACGAGATGCATGGGCTGCCAGCCGGCGCGGTTGCGGACCGAACCGGACAATTCGAGCGAGGATAGAAACTCGTGCGATATGAATGGGTTATAGTCGGTCTTTGAGTCCGCATTCGAGCCCTCAATCGGTTGCGGATTGGCGCAAGCATCCCACGCCTCGGCTGGCACTTCGCCGATCGCGTTCACAGCCTTGAGGGTGATTTCCTTGGTGGCCATGGGAATGAAGTAATGCGCCTTTATGGCCGGAATCCTTCAAAGATCATCTGGTCGGCGTAGCGCGCGGCGCGCTCGCGGTCCACATCGTTGCGCACCGTCCAGGTCAGCAACGGCAGGCGCAGCACGTTCCGTGCCAGCCGCGGAATCGCCGCCGACAAATCCTTGACCGAATAGGCGATGAACTGCGGCCGGCTTTGCAGCGCGTGCTGGAAATAGGCGAGCGCGCGCTTGGTGCGCGCCGACAGCGGGCTCCACTCGGGGTGGGTGTAGCGGCGCTCGGCGACGATGCCGCGCGGCAGGCGCGGGGCGAGCGTGCGCAGCGCTGCAATCGGCGCGGGATCGAACGACATCAGCGCGACGCGGCCGCCATAGTTCGCAAGCACCTCGGCCGCGCGCGTGACGAGCCGCTGATCGCCGTCGAACCGGCTCTTGATCTCGACCAGCAGCGCCGCCCGGTCGGCGACGAGCTCGGTGAGCTCGCCGAGCGTGATCATGCGGTCTGTGGTGCCGCGGAACGCCACGCGCTTGAGCTCGGCCGTCGGCATGGCATCGACCCGTCCGCTGCCTTCGGTCAGCCGCTCCAGCGTCTGGTCGTGAAACACCATCGCCTCACCATCGGCGCTGATCTGGATGTCGCATTCGATGGCGTAGTTCGCAGCGATAGCGGCTCGGAAAGCCGACGGCGTGTTCTCGATGATACCCGCGGCGGCGTCATGCAGCCCGCGATGCGCCACCGGTCGCGCGATCAGCCATTCGTGCATCGCTTACGACACTTCGAACAGGCCCTCGACCTCGACCGCCGCGTCGACCGGCAGCGAGGCGACGCCGACCGTGGTGCGGGCGTGGCGGCCCTTGTCGCCGAGCGCCTCGACCATCAGGTCGGAGGCGCCGTTCATCACCTTCGGGCCGTCGAGGAAGGTCGGCGTGGAATTGATGAAGCCGCCGAGGCGTACCACCCGCACGAGCTTGTCGAGGTCGCCGAGCGCAACCTTCACCTGCGCCAAGAGGTTGATCGCGCAGGCGCGCGCCGCCTTCTGGCCGTCCTCGACCGATACCGTGTCGCCGAGCTTGCCCTTGGCGACGAGCTTGCCGTCGGCGCCAAGGCAGATCTGGCCGGAGACGACGAGCAGCGAGCCGGTGCGCACAAAGCCGACATAATTGGCGATGGGGGCGGCCGGGGTCGGAAGCACGATACCGAGTTCAGCCAATTTCGCTTCGACCTTCGCCATGAAACGCTCCTTTTTGCCTCGTCTGGTCTTGCCTTGTGCGACCGTTGCGCGTTCCAGTCATTGCCGATCGGGTGCCGACATTCAAGCCAAACCGGCTCGCGGCGCCGTTGCGGCAATCCAGCCGCAACCCTATGTTCCAGCACAATTCCGCGGTCAGGAGACCCATTCTGATGAATTTGCAGGCAAGATGCGCCACCACCGCCGCCTTGGCCGCCGCCACGGTGCTGGCTTGGGGGGCACTCCCGATACCGGCGCAGACGACGGCGCCCATCAATCTGGTGCCGCATCGTGCCATCTACGAGCTTTCGCTCGGCAAGGTGCGCGGCAAGGCCTCGGTGCAGAACGCGCGCGGGCGCATCCTCTACGATTTCACCGGCAACGCCTGCGAGGGCTACACGCTCGAATTCCGCCAGGTGGCGGAACTCGACAACGGCGAGGGCAAGATCAGCCTCAGCGACCTGCGGTCGAACACCTGGGAGGACGGCGCCGCGAAGACCTATCGCTTCGCCTCGCAGAACCATCTCAATCAGAAGCTGCTCGACGCGGTCGACGGCAAGGCGGAACGCAGCACCGGCGGTATCGCGGTGACGCTCACGAAGCCGGAGCCGCGCAAGATCGATCTCGACGCCGCGATCGTGTTCCCCACCGAACACGTGCGGCGCATCATCGAGGCCGCGCGCCAGGGCCAGACCATCCTTGAGTTCCCGATCTATGACGGCTCCGAGACCGGTGAGAAGGTCTACAACTCGCTGACCGTGATCGGTCGCGAGATCGGACCCGGCGAGCGCGACCTCGCCGACGCCGCCTCCGGCAACAACGTGCTGGCGAAGTTGCGGCGCTGGCCGGTGACGGTGAGCTATTTCGAGCGCAACAAGCCGTCGGGTGAGCAGACGCCGGTCTACGCGATCTCCTTCGATCTCTATGAGAACGGCGTCTCGCGCACGCTGGTGCTCGATTACAACGACTTCTCGATCAGCGGCGTGCTGAAGAACATCGAGCTCAAGGACAGCAAGCCCTGTCCTTGATGCAAAGGGGCATCGAGGTCGGTGGAAAGGCACAGCGCTTTAGGTGGCGCTCTCCTCCATTTTCGACCGCAGGAACCATCGCAGCATCAGCAGGTAGTGTGCACGCGAAAAGTACGACGCCAGTCCCACTTGAAAATGGGCTGCTCGGTCCGGCCAGAGGCCGATGAATTTGCGGCCTGTCGCGCTCAATTCGCCAGTGACCGCAAAGCCAAGAATTTTCTCGAAATTCCGAACGACATCCGGAACGTCTTTGTCTGAATCGTATTTTGGATGCAATAGAAACAGCGTTTTGTTCAAATATTGATGCTCGACGACAAACTCTATTTCCCACCAAAGGCTTTCCGTGTCGTCGACACAGATCACGATCACGATCGCCTGCTCCATCAGATCTGCGATCATCTTCTGCCAATCGCTGTTTTGAAGGTACGCGCGAGCGGCTCCGTAGGGAGGGATGGCATCGGTTGGATTGCCGAGCGCCACAACGGGACCGAGGCTGGTGCCTTCCTCAAGCAGGAGCTCGTCGAGCGATTTGTTCCGTTCGGTATAATTGAACAACCGGAAATCGAAGCCGGCCTTTGGCGATCGTAAAGCGACGGTATCGTCGCGGAACGAGCGCAGAAAGAGCACCGGCCGCCGCGGATCGCTCGCCTGCGCCTGCTCAAGCGATACACGCAGGTACCGGCGCGAGGCGCGAAGGCTGCGGCCGCCCACGACGCGGAATGCCAACATCGCCAGATAAGGAATTGGCGCCACAATTATCAGAACAATCACAAACCCCAACAACAACACTATCAATGGGTACTCAGGGTAAGAATTCCACAACAAGATGGGAACAAGACAGATCAGCACGAGCGAAAAGATGCCCGCGAGGTAACAAAAGACGAGCGGACCCCAACCAATCAGATTTCCAACATAGGCGTATATCAGCGTTCGTATTCGCCTCGATGCATTCCTGATGTTCATTGGGATTCCGAATGCACGCAAGAAATTCGCAATATTGAAGAGATGCGCACGCCCCTCCCTGACAATCGTTTGCTCCATCGGTGACATGGCGCGAACCATCCCCACCGCTCTAACGATGAGATAGACAAGCCACAAATTGATACCGAGAAGCCAGAAGTCGATGGCTAGCGTTGCCTCCCCTCCGGTACTTGCTATGCTGAACCGTCCATTATTAGCGAGCAATTCGTGAAGGTGGGTTGGGATTCGATCGGTCGATATTGTAAGCAGCCAATCGGCCCACAGACACAGCAATGCGCCACATACAAAGAGGTTGAAACGAAGCGAGACGAATGAAATGGCTACGAATAGAGTGAACAGCGCCCGCGTACAGAGCCGCAGCGCGTCGGGCCAAGTCCGGGGAATGAGCCAGCCAAATTGGTGCTTGTCAGTTAAAGCGCTCAGCAAGGATTGAGTGATGTCGAAATCCAGGCCTAATGCGGCGGCAAAGAGTTTCTGGCCGAGCCCGCCGGCAACGGCAATGAGCAGCAACAAGGGGAAAAGCCCGAAGGCCAGGCAGAGAAATTGATAGTATCTCACTGCCGGCGACAGCCGGACGTATTGTTCGACCAGCGTGTCGACATCCAATGGTCGAACATTCCCGGACATGGTGCACGCGACCGCTACAGCCCCGTCAGCGCCTTCGCGTAGTAGGAGCCGTCGAGATATTTCTCCGGCGCCGGCGGCGAACCCGCCCATTGTTTCATGACGTTGGCGCGGAGCGCGAGCACGTTGTTAAAGCCGTCGGGATCGAGCCGCGCGTCGCGTGTCAGGCCGTCGGTCGGATGCGCGGCGATCGCCAGCGTGCGCGCGGCCATGGCTTCGTTGAGCTTCAGCGCATCGACGTAGAGCTTGATCGCCTGCTCGCGATTTTTCGGGTTGACGCCCCAGCGCAGGCCTTCGACATAGGCCTGCATGTAGCGCACCAGCACGTCGGAATTGCCGGCGGCCCATTTGCGCAGCACGAAGGCGCCGGTCCCCTGATAGGGCCCAAGCGCCTCGACCGCGGATCCGAGGTCGCCCAGCCCGGCAGCGGCCGCGCGCAGCGTGAACGGCATGTTGAGCATCGCTGCCGCGGCGGTTTTGTCCTTCAGCATCACCTCAAGGCGGCGGAACGAGGCGCCGACCGGCTTGATCTCATAGTCGCCCTTGTTCAAGCCGTTCTTGCGCAGCATCTCGTACATCAGGAACGCGAACGCGGTGTCGGGTGCATCGACGATCACGCTCTTGCCGCGCAGGTCGGCATAGGACTTGATCTCGGGCTGCACGATCAGGCGGTTGAAGCCGTTGTCGCCGCCCATGACGATCGCGATGTCGATTTTCGCGACTTCCGCCATCGCCACCGCGTTGTCGACGCCCGCATGCACGATCTGGTAGCGGCCGTGCGCCAGGCCCTCGCGCAGCTCGTCGGAGTCGGGCGCGATCCGGATGTCGACGTTGAGCCCGCGCTTGGCGAAGAAACCTTGGCTCGTCGCCGCGAGCAGCGGCAGGTTCTGCATGCCCTGGAACACCATGATGGTGAGGTTGGTGGTCTGCGCCTGAGCCTGTGAGGTGAGCGCGCTCGCCAGGCAGGCGAGGGCGGCGAGCAGTATCGTGGCCCATTTGATATGGGGCATGGTCGTCCTCCCGGATATTCTTTCGTTATGAAGTCTAACACCGCAGGGCGCGATTTCACTCCCTCCCACGTTAGTCGTCGTCATCGTCTTCGAGGGTGAGACCCCGGAACACCGCCTCATCCCCAAATCTTGCGCGCAGGCGGTCAATCGCCTTCTCCGCCTCGGCAGTGCGGTGATCGAGCAGGTCGGCAAGATCGGCCTGGTTGGCGTCGATCAGCGACGACAGGCCGATCCCGATCAGGCGGAATTTCGTGCCGTCGATCTCGCGTTCGAGCAACTCGCGGCCGGCGGCGAAGATGCGCGCTGCAAGCTGCGTCGGCCGTTCCAGCGTCTGCGCGCGGGTGCGGATGCGGAAATCGGCGGTCTTGAGCTTGAGCGTGATCGTCGCCCCCGCAAGATCGTTGTTCTTCAGGCGCGCCGACACCTTCTCGGTCAGCCGCCAGAGCCGCAGCTCCAGCGGCCGGAAGTCGGAAAGATCCACGTCGAATGTGGTCTCGGCCGAAATGCTCTTGGCTTCGCGATCCGCGCGCACAGGCCGTTGGTCGCGGCCATGGGCGAGGTTGAACAGCCGCACGCCTTCGCCGCCGTAGCGGCGCATCAGTTCCTGCTCACCGAGGCGCTGCAGGTCGGCGCAGCTCAAGATGCCGTCCTTGTTGAGGCGCGTTTGCGCCGCCTTGCCGACGCCGAAGATCTGCGTCACCGGACGTTTCGCCAGGAAGGCTGGTGCTTCGTCCGGTGCGAGCACGGCGAAGCCGCGCGGCTTGTCGAGATCGGACGCGATCTTGGCGAGATACTTGTTGGCCGAGAGCCCGATCGACACGGTGATCCCCAATTCGCGCTCGACGCGGTCGGCGAAGGCGGCGAGCGTCTTCGCCGGCGGCAAGCCGTGTAGCCGGTCGGTGCCGGAGAGGTCCATGAACGCTTCGTCGATCGACACCGGCTCGACCAAGGGCGTGAGATCATTCATGAGCGCGCGGACCTGGCGCGCGACGGCGGCATATTTCTCCATGTTCGGCGGCACATAGGCCGCATGCGGGCAAAGCTCGCGGGCCTCGAAGATCGGCATGGCGGAGCGGATGCCGAAGGTACGCGCCACATAGCAGCAGGTCAGCACGACGCCGCGCTGACGGCCGCCGACGATCACCGGCTTGTCGGCGAGCGACGGGTCGTCGCGCTTCTCGATCGTGGCGTAGAACGCGTCGCAATCGACATGCGCGATCGACAGTGCGAACAGACCCTGGTGGCGTAGCAGGCGCGGGGAGCGGCACGCCGGACAGCGCGTGGCCGCTTCCGGCACATCCTGCCGGCAGTCGCGGCAGAAGCCGTCGATCCCGGAATCGGCATCGGGCTTGCGCAGCACGCGAGCCATGGTATGGCACCTAGGCATTACGCGTTGTGGGGGTACAGGCGCATGGACAATATCACGAAGAAAATCGCCGCCTACGCCTCGTCGCTATCGTTCAACAACCTTGATGAGGCGACCCGCCACGCCGCCACCCAGCGCCTGATCGACGCGCTCGGCTGCGGCCTGGGTGCGCACGACTGCGAGCCAGCGCAGATCGGCCGGCGCCTGTCGGCCGGCGAGACGCCCGGCAAATATGCCGGCCGCGTGCTGTTCTACGGCCAGCGGCTGCCGGCGGAATTGGCCGGCTTCATCAACACCACGATGATCCGCAATTTCGATTTCAACGACCGCTATCCGGGCGGGCATCCGAGCGACGCGCTCGGTCCGCTGGTCGCGCTCGCGAGCGCGGGCAATGTCGACGGCAATCGTTTCCTCGCCGCGATGAGCGTGATGTATGAGATCTTCGCGCGGCTCTCGGATTCGACGCAGCTCAGCCGCCGCGGCTGGGACCAGGGATTTGCCATCAGCATTTCCGCGGCCGCCGGCGTCTGCAATCTGCTGGGGCTGCCGTTGCAAACGACTGCCAACGCGATCGGCATCGCGGCGTCGTCGAACGTGCCGCTGCGCGTCACCCGCTCGGGCGAGCTGACGCCGTGGAAGAGCGTTGCCACCGCTTATGCCGCGCGCAACGGCCTGTTCGCCGCGTGCCTCGCCGCCGAAGGCATGGCGGGACCCGGGCATGCCTTCGAGGGGCGGGCGGGGCTGTTCGAGAACGTCACCGGGCCGTTCACGCTGGTGGATTTTCCGACCGAGGGCGGACCGTCGCTGACGCCGCGCGTGCAGCTCAAATACTGGCCGGTCGAGACCAACGGTCAGCCGGTGATCTGGGCCGCGCTCGACTTGCGTAAGACCCTGAAGGCGTCCGACATCACGGCGATCGACGTGTTCGCCAACAAGTTCACTTGGTTCGAGATCGGCAGCGAGCCGGAGAAATGGGATCCGCAGACGCGCGAGACCGCGGACCACAGCCTGCCTTACATCTTCGCCCGCGCGTTCGTGGATGGCCCGATCACCACGCATTCGTTCACCGAGGACAAGGTGCGCGATCCCGCAATCCGGCCGCTGATGTCGAAGCTCAAGGTGATCGTCGACGACGCGCTGGAGGCGATGCTGCCGCGGATGGTGCTGCGCGTCATCGCGACGACGACCGACGGCAAAGCGCACCAGGTCGAGATCGTCGACCCGCTCGGCCACCCCGACAACCCGATGCAGGACAATGATATCGAGGAAAAGTTCAAGGCGATGGCGGAGCCTGTCCTTGGGCAGGAGCGCTGCCGCCGCTCGCTCGATGCGCTATGGAAGGTGCGCGACACGGACAATGTCGGCGCGCTGTTCGCGATGCTCGATCTGAAGCGGTAATGACGATCAGTTGAGCGGATAGATCGCCTTCACCTTGGCGACGATGTCGGGCGGCATGCCGGCGACCTCGGCCACGATCTGCTGCAACTCCGGCCCGGGCAGCGCGCCAAGCTCGACGCGCAGCTTCTGTGCGTCGGCGACGAACTCGGGGTCTTTCACCATCGCGTCGAACGCTTGCCGCAACGCCTGTACGCGGTCGGCGGGCGTCTCCGGCGTCGTCAGCACGAATTTGCCGATCTCGGATGCGCTCGACACCGCGCGCAGGATTTGCGCCTGCTCGGCATTGCGCGCGAGCTCAACCGTGGTGGGCACGTCAGCAAGCTCCGGATGGCGCCGCAAAGAATACTGCACGACGACATTGACCTTCTTTTGCGTCAGCCAGTCGGCGTGCACGGTCTTCAGCGTGTCGTAGGTGGCGGAATGTCCCTCGACCTCGCCGCGTTCCATGGCTAGCATCGCGGCCGCTGAGCCCTCGTAGCCGGTCACGATCTTGAACTTCGTGCCGAGCACGTTGTTGAGCACGGTCGGATAGATCGCGTTGGTCGCGCTTCGCCCGGTTGCTCCCAAGATGGCGGTCTTGTCGAACGCATCGGCGATCGCCTTTACCGGCGACGTCGCCATGATGAAGGTGATGTTGGGTGCGGGCGCCATGCGGCCGACCCAATGGAAGCCGGCCGACCTGAACTTCACCGCTGAGGCGCCGAGCGCTTCTTCGAGCGGCAGCGTCGGCACCAGGAGGCCAAGCACGGTGCCGTCCTTGGGCGCGACGTTGAAGATGTGGTTCGCGGCAATCAGGCTGCCGGCGCCCGGCATGTTGCGCGGCACGACATTTGGATTGCCGGGGATGTGCTTGCCGATGTGGCGCGCCACCATGCGCGCGTAGACGTCGTTGGCGCCAGCGGGCGGATAGCCGATCACCATGGTGACGGTCTTGCCACGATAGAAGTCGGCGACGGGCTGCGCCACAGCCAAGTTGGCCGTCGCGCCGATCGCGGCGCAAACGAAACCCAACAACCTGCACGGCATGAAAATCCTCGACGATGGAAAGCGGCGACGCGCTGTTGAATGTTGTCGCCAATCCCACCTTCACCCGCAACCGGTAGGCAACAAGCGATGGAGTGTCACGGCGTCGCTGGCGGCGCACCGGCGAGCAGGTTGCGCGCGCGGGTCACGACCTCAGGCGTGAGCTCCTCCTGGGTCGCGAACTCGGTCAGCAGCCGCTCGTCGCCGGCAAGGTGATCGAGCACCCCAAGCAGGAAATTCGGCTCGCGGGCCGCGTCCCGCAGCGATTGCGCTTCGATCCCGGTAAACGCCAGGAATTGGCTAAGCCGTTCAGGGTCTTCCGCCAGGAAGCTCAAGGCCTGAATCGCCAGCGTTTCGGCCCAATCCCGCGTCAGCTCGGGGCGTCTTGCCATCAATGAACCTCGGTGTCTGTTCCCGTTACCAAGGCTTAACGCACCCGGTGGCGGCGCGCTGCGTGGAGCCTTGCATTCGCCCGAAAATGCGACGAGTTTCCTAGCCCTCGAACCTCGGATTCTTGCCATGACCTTGCACAAAGCGCTGCTGACCTTCGGCCTGCTCTGCGCGATCACGGGCGTGGCCCATGCGCAGTCGGAAACCCCGGCGCCCGGCGTGGTCGTGCAAGGCAGCTCGGACGTGCAGTCGGGCGGGCTCCCGGCGGCGCGGGTCGGCGACGGCACGACAACCCAGGGCGGCGGCGTGGTCGAAGGCTCGAGCGACGTCTTCATCAATGGCAAGCCGGCGGCGCGCCTTGGCGACAAGACCAATTGCGGCGTGGTCGTGCGCGGCTCCGGCAACGTTTTCATCAACGGCAAGCCGATGGCGCGGGTCGGCGACAACACGTCGGGCTGCTAATTCGCCATTTGCTTTGAACGGCCTGACCCAAGAAACCGCGCCAACGCAGCGGTTTACCCGAACTCGCGGTATCCGAGTGTCGGACACTTTTCCTGCCTTTTGCCGAGAGATTTCTGTACTTTGTTGCCCAAAAGAGACATCCAACGGGCATGCGCAGTGCTATTTTGGTGCCTGCGCTGGGACTGGATCGGGGGGGTGCAATGAAGAAAACATTCCTGCGAACTGTCGCATTCGCGGCGATCGTGCTCGGCGGGCCGGCTATCGCCGCCGACATGCCGATCAAGGCGCCGCCGCCAGTGGCGCCTGTCTTCGTCGGCTATCTGGAAATCTCCGGACTGGCCATGACGCGGGGCAAGGCCGAGTCGTCGCCGCTCATCTCGGGGAGCGCATCGCCGGGGACCGGAAATGTCCTCAACTCAGATGCGTTCGACTACGGCTGGACCGGCGGCTCGGAAGTCCGCGCTGGCGCCCGGTTGTTGGGCTCCGCATGGGGTTTTGAAATCGCCGGGCAATGGCTGAACCAGTTCCGGGAATCGGTGAGATCTACGGTTCCCGCGCCCGGCGGCGTCCTCTTTCAGACACTCGCTCCTGCCACGACCTACGGTATTGCGACCGGGGGCTTCTTCGATTCCGCCGCGACGTCGGGAATTTACAGTCTTGAAGGCAACATCACCTGGTGGAATGCCTACCGCGGCGTGATGTTCCTGGCCGGTCTCCGCTATATCCGCCTGCAAGAGAGCTTGGGTGTGCGCGGCTTTACCCCAGCCGGTGGGGTCATCGAGAGCGACGATTGGGATAGTCGCAACAGCCTGCTCGGTGGCCAGCTCGGCATGCGCGTCGACTTCCTGGATTTCTTCGGACACACGGCGGGGCCCTGGTTGTTTGATGGCCATGTCCGCGGCGGCGTGTTCCACAACGAGATCACCACCGACATGGGCCGCAACGGGGTCCAGTTGTTCCACGCCAGGAACAGCGATACCGCCTATGTCGTGCAGGGCGGTGCGAACATCGGCTACCGGTTCAACAGCAACGTCGCCATCACCGCCGGATACGAAGCGATGTGGCTGAGCGGCGTCGCGCTGGCGCCGAACCAGGTGGGAGTCACTCCCAACTTCAATTGCGGCCCCTGCGCTGGAACCATTGGCTTCAGGACCGAAGATCTCCTGATCCATGGCGTGAAGGTAGGGCTGCGGATTTGCGGTTAAGCTAAACAGACGCCCGATCGTTCGATCGCTTGCGCCCGCCGAGCCAGACGCTCGGCGGGCGCAATGGCGTTGAGGGCTTCACACAAAAAAGGTGCAAGCCGCGGAAGGAAAAGAGCTTCTTCCGGTCGCAAAGCCTTTGAATTCCCATGCGATTAGCTGTTCCGTAACAAATCGGAACTAGTTTTCCGGCAATGCTGCTGCGATTGCTTGCAGGGCATGCAGCCTCCGTCCAATAAGAAGGGATCGTCGGCTGGGGCGCCGGGCTGCAAAGGGGCCGGGAATGGCCAAGACCGTCATGATCGTGGAGGACAACGAGCTCAATATGAAGCTCTTCCACGACCTGTTGGAGGCGCACGGTTACCAGACAGTCGGAACCCGCAACGGCATCGAAGCGCTCGATCTCGCCCGCAAGCATCGCCCAGACCTGATCCTGATGGACATCCAGCTTCCCGAAGTGTCCGGTCTCGAAGTCACCAAGTGGCTCAAGGAGGACGACGAGCTGCGCGCCATTCCGGTCGTCGCGGTGACCGCGTTCGCCATGAAGGGCGACGAGGAGCGGATTCGCGAAGGCGGCTGCGAGGCCTATCTGTCGAAGCCGATCTCGGTCGGCAAATTCATCGAAACCATTCGCCACTTCCTGGGCAACGCCTGAAGGAGATCGTTGATGAGCGCCCGCGTCCTGGTCGTCGACGACATCCCGGCCAACGTCAAGCTCCTGGAAGCACGGCTCTCGGCCGAATATTTCGACGTCGTCACCGCCGTCAACGGCGCCGACGCGCTGACGATCTGCGAGCGCGCGGAATGCGACGTCGTGCTGCTCGACGTCATGATGCCGGACATGGACGGCTTCGAGGTCTGCCGGCGGCTCAAGTCCAATCCCGCCACGCATCATGTACCGGTGATCATGGTGACGGCGCTCGATCAGCCGTCCGACCGGGTGAAGGGGCTGCAAGCCGGCGCCGACGATTTCCTCACCAAGCCGGTGTCCGACGTCGCGCTGATCGCGCGCGTGCGCTCGTTGACCCGGCTCAAGATGCTGACCGACGAGCTGCGCATGCGCGCGGTGACCTCGCGCGACATCGGTATCGAGAGCCCGGAGCGCGAGGCGGTGGCCGACACCGGCCTTGAGGGCAAGATTCTGATCGTCGACGACCGGCCGGCTTCGGCCGAGCGGCTCCACGGCATGCTGCAGGGCGCGCATACGGTCGATATCGAGATCGATCCGAACGAAGCGCTGTTCCACGCCGCCGAAGGCAATTACGACCTGGTCATCGTTTCGCTCGGGCTCGAGAATTTCGACGGCCTGCGGCTGTGCAGCCAGGTGCGCTCGCTCGAGCGCACGCGCAACGTCGCGATCCTGGCGATCGCCGACGCCGAGAACAACACGCGCCTGGTGCGCGGCCTCGAGATCGGCGTGAATGACTACCTGACGCGACCGATCGACAAGAATGAGCTGATGGCGCGCGTGCGCACGCAGATCAAGAAGAAGCGCTACACCGAGCGGCTGCGCGACAACGTGCAGGCGTCGATCGAGATGGCGATCACCGACGCGCTCACCGGCCTGTTCAATCGCCGCTACATGGAAACCCACGTTGGGACGTTGGTGGAGCAGGCGACATCGCGCGGCAAGCCGCTCACGGTGCTGGTCCTCGACATCGACTACTTCAAGTCGATCAACGACAGCTGGGGCCACGACGCCGGCGACGACGTCCTGCGCGAATTCGCGGTTCGCATCAGGAAATCGATCCGCGGCATCGATCTCGCCTGCCGCTACGGCGGCGAGGAATTCGTGGTGGTGATGCCGGAAACCGACATGGCGGTCGCCACCATGGTGGCGGAGCGGCTGCGGCGGCGGATCGCCACTGAGCCGTTCCCGATTCAGCAGGGTGCCAAGAGCGTCGAGGTCACGATCTCGATCGGTATCGCCGCGCTTGAGCGCGACGAGGACGCCGCCAAGGTGTTCAAGCGCGCCGACCAGGCGCTGTACCGGGCCAAGCGCGATGGCCGCAACCGGGTGGTTCCGGCCGCGGCCTGACCCGCCGGGCCCGGCCCAAAGGGACCCGAAATCGGGCCTTGCCGCTGGTCCCCAAGGGGGCCGCCGCCAACTGCGGCAGAACCGGTACGGTCAACCTTAATTTGTCAGGACGGGCGGTTTCTTGCCGCTATCCACAGCCGAAATCATTGGCTTCCGGGCGACGTTGGAGTAGCTTGATTTGAACGATGGGTCATATCCCTGCCTTATGCCCGGGATATCGGCTTTATCGCCATCGCAAATCGAGATAACCCTACGGAATGCTCAGGTCCGCCGCATCTCCTGGGTCCGTGGGGTTCGGCCGGCCTGGGAGCGGTACGAGTGGCCTCCTCATGACGCCGCTTCCGGCCGGCCACCTATTTTGAGCCCCGCGTAACCTGCGCGCGCGGCGTGGACCTGGAACGATCGCTCGAATGACACCGCTGGAATGACAAAGGGCGCCACCGGCGCCCTTGATCGTTTCAAGATCTATGAAGTTCGTTACTTGATCTTGGATTCGCGGAACTCGACGTGTTTCTTGGCGACCGGATCGTACTTCTTCTTGACGAGCTTATCGGTCATCGTGCGCGAGTTCTTCCTGGTCACGTAGTAGAAGCCGGTGTCGGCACTCGACACGAGCTTGACCTTGATCGACGCTGCTTTGGCCATTGGCTGGACCTCGAAAGGGTGCGGAAGTTGCGGTGAAACTACTGATTGGGCCTGCAAAGTCAAGGAATCTGCGGGCCGCAAGCATGTCCCGAACTAGAGCAATTCCCGTAAAAAACTGCCGCGGATCATCCGATAGAACGGCACCGGCAGGGCGTGGCCGAAGCCGTCGGCGATGCGGCCGTCAAGTTCCTCCAGCATCACGCCGGTGACCGCCGGCATGTCGAGCTGCTTGGCCTCGGTCAGCGGCATCCATACGAGTTCCACGAGCTCGGCATCGGGGCCGGTCACGCCCTCGATACGATGCGCGATCGCGCTCGCGTCCATGGTGAAGAACCGCGCATCAAAGCGCCGCAACCGGCCGGGCGGCGTGATGGCGCGGCCGATGAAGTGGATGTTGGCGAGGTCGGGCAGCACCTTGTGGCGTGCGAATTCGGCCCAGGCACCGGCCGGCGCCTTCGGGGCGTCGCCGCTCCGGCCGAGTAGCAGCCCGGTTTCTTCGAAAGTCTCGCGCACTGCCGCCAGCGCGAGCGCGCGGGCACGCACCGGGCTTCCCTTGTGGAAGCGCTGCATCAGCCGCATTTCAGCTTGCGGGTCGAGCGCGGTTACGACCGCCATCGCCTTGTCGGTCGGGTCGACGCCGCCGCCGGGGAACACGAACTTGCCCGGCATGAACTTATGACGTGCATGGCGCTTGCCGAGCAGCACCTTCGGCACGCGCCCGGAGCGATCGACCAGGATCAACGTCGCCGCGTCCTTCGGGCGGATCACCTTGTGCGACAGGTCGCGATCGACCGCATTCATGCGGCGCACGAAATCGTTGAGCCGTGCGATGCGGTCGGAATCGATATCGGTCATCGGCGCGGTTCGATGATACGGCTGGGTGCGAGCTCGTCGTGATCGGGTTCCGCCGGATTGAAGCCGTGCATGCGCAGCGCCCATTGCAGGCTGACCAGCGCGCCCTTGATCGGCTGCAGCAGATAGAGCGACATCCCGACCGTCGCGGGAAGCCAGAGCGCGGCGTGGATCCAGTAGGACGGCGCGAACGCAGTCTCCACCGCCAGCGCGACGGGCACGATGATGTGCCCGACGATCATGATCACGAAATAGGCGGGCGCGTCGTCGGCGCGGTGATGATGCAGCGCTTCGCCGCAGGCCGGGCAGTGGTCGGCGACCTTGAGGAAGGCGCGGAACATGCGGCCTTCGCCGCAATTCGGGCAGCGGCCGCGGAAGCCGCGCAGCATGGCCGACCAGGCGTCACGGGCGGGAAGGGAGGAGTGCATCAGCGGTGCCTTTTCTTGCCGCGGCGTTTGTTGCCGCGGTCGCGGTCTTCTTGTCGGCGCGGCGGCCGCGCCGTCGGCTTGCGGCCGTCATAGCGCCCTTCGCTTAGAAGCTCAAATCGGAGCGCCCCTGCAACCGGCGCAACCTCGACCAGCTTGACCGTGACCGGATCGCCGAGGCGGTAGGTTTCGCCGGAGTTGTTGCCGATCAGGGCGTGGCGGGTTTCCTCATAGCGGAAATATTCGGTACCGATCGTGCGCGCCGGAATGAAGCCGTCGGCGCCCGTGTCGTCGAGCTTCACGAACAGTCCGGCGCGGGTGACCCCGGCGATACGACCCTGGAACGTGGCGCCGACCCGGTCGGCGAGGAAATGCGCCAGCAGCCGGTCGAAGGTCTCGCGCTCGGCCTTCATGGCGCGCCGTTCGGTGGCGGAGATCGCGGCCGATACCTCGCCGAGCGTGCGCAGATCCTCGGTCTCCGGCAGGCCGCCGTCGCCGAGCTTGCCCACGCGAATAAGTCCGCGATGCACGACGAGGTCGGCGTAGCGGCGGATCGGCGAGGTGAAATGCGCGTAACGGCGAAGGTTGAGCCCGAAGTGTCCGTAGTTCTCGGCCGCGTACTCGGCCTGCGCCTGCGTGCGGAGCACCACTTCGTTGACCAGCTTCTCCGCCTCGTGGCCTTTGACCCGCTGCAGAATGTGATTGAATTGCTCGGCGCGCAACGCGCCGGCCTTCGGCAGCGAGATGTCGAGGGTCTTCAAGAATTCGCGCAACGCGTTGACGCGCTCCATGTCGGGCTCGTCGTGGACGCGGTAGATCAGCGGCACGTGGCCGCGCTCCAGCGTCTCAGCAGCGGCGACATTGGCGAGGATCATGAACTCCTCGATCAGCCGGTGGCTGTCGAGACGCTCGGGCGTCATCACGCGGTCGACGGTGTTGTGGGCGGTGAGAACGATCTTCCGCTCCGGGATATCGAGATCGAGCGGGGCGCGCTCATCGCGCGCGCGCTTCACCGTGCGATACGCGGCATAGAGCGGCTCGAGCGCGGTCCCAAGCATGGGACCGCTCGTGTCGTCGGGCCAGCCGTCGATGGCGCGCTGCGCCTGCTGGTAGGAGAGCTTCGCCGCCGAGCGGATCAGGACGCGATGGAACGTGTGCGAGCGCTTGCGTCCGTCGGCGCCGACCACCATCCGCACCGCGAGGGCGGCTCGGTCCTCCTGCGGGCGCAGCGAACAGAGATCGTTCGAGATGCGCTCCGGCAGCATCGGCACCACCCGGTCCGGGAAATAGACCGAGTTGCCGCGGACGCGAGCCTCGCGGTCGAGCGCGGTGCCGGGCCGGACATAGCCGGCGACGTCGGCGATGGCGACGCTGACGACATATCCGCCCTTGTTCTTGGGATCGCCGTCGGGTTCGGCGTGGACCGCGTCGTCATGATCCTTGGCGTCGGCGGGATCGATGGTGATGAACGGGACCTTGCGCCAGTCCTCGCGCCCTCTTACCGACGGCGGTTCTGCGGCCTCGGCTTCCTTGAGGACGGCCGGCGGAAACACATGTGGGATGCCGTGGGCGTTGATCGCGATCAGGCTCACCGCCTTCTCGCTCTTGATCGAGCCGAGCCGTTCGACCACGCGCGCGGTCGGCAAGCCCAGGCCGCGACGCGGCGGCGCGGTCTCGACCGCGCAGAGGTCGCCATCCTGCGCGTCGCCGGTGGCGCCCGCCGGAATGTTGAGCTCACGCCCGACGCTTTTCTTGTCGATCGGCGCCAGCCGGCCGCCGCCGCCCGCCAGCGCGCGGAAGATGCCGAGCGTGCGCTGCTTGGCCCGATCGATGATCTTGATGACGCGGCCGGAGTAGGGGACGGCTTCGCCGTCGGTGTCGGATTTCTCGACCCGCAACAGCGCGCGGTCGCCGACGCCGGCGACTTCGCCCGGCCGCGCCTTGCGCATCGTGCGGATATGGATTTTGGGCGCGGCGCCATGGGCTTCGTCGTCCCATTCGGTCGGGACGGCGATCAGCTCGCCGTCGCGGTCGCGGCCGGTGATGTCGGCCATCAGGACGTTCGGCAGCGTGCCGGGCCGATGCAGCTTCTTGCGCCGCTGTTCGACCACGCCGTCGTCGGAGAGCTCACGCAGCATGCGCTTGAGCGCGGCGCGGTCGGCGTTCTTGAGGTTGAAGGCGCGCGCGATCTCGCGGGTGCCGACTTTGCCGGGCTGCCTACCGATAAACGCAACGATGTCGTCTTTGGAAGGGAAGTTCGTTTTGGTGGAGGTTCGTGTCACGTATGAATTTTTGATCCGCGGGCACGCCGACGGCGGCCCGCATTTGGAATAACTAGTGGATAGCTAAGCACTCGACAGCGAAATCGCCAGGGCGAGCCGCGACCGGTCAGTCGGTCTCGGCCTTGGCGGGCTTTGTTTTCTTGGCGGCCTTCGGGGCCTTCGTGCTCTTGGCAGACTTTGCCGCCTTGGCCTTCTTCGGACTCTTCGCCTTGACGGGCTTGGCGGCTGCATCGGCCGTCGGCTCCGCCGCCGCTTTCTTCGCGGCGACCTTCTTCGGCTTGGCCGGCGGCTTCTTGCGGGTGCCGGTGCCGCGGGCCTCGCGCGCGTCGAGCAACGGCAACGCCTGCTCCAAGGTCACGGTTTCGGGTGCGATATCGGACGGCAGCGTGGCGTTCACGCCGTCATGGCTGACATAGGGGCCGTAGCGGCCCTTCTTGACCACCACCGGGCCGCCCTTGTCCGGATGGTCGCCGAGCGGACGCCCGGGATCGGCGCCGAAGCGCCGGCCCTTGCCGGGATTGGCCTTCTTCTCGGCGATCAGCGTCACCGCGCGATTGAGGCCGACGGTGAGCACCTCGTCGCCGCTGTCGAGATTGGCGTAGGTCTTGATGTGCTGGACGTAGGGCCCGAAGCGCCCGACGCCGGCCATGATGGGTTCGCCGTCCTCCGGATGCTTTCCGACCTCGCGCGGCAGCGAGAGTAGACCGAGCGCGCGCTGGAGATCGATATCGTCGGGCGTGAGACCCTTCGGGATGCCCGAGCGCTTGGGCTTTTCGCCGTTCACCGCCTCGCCGAGCTGGATATAGGGACCGAAGCGGCCCGAGCGCAGCGTCACTTCGAGGCCGCTCGTCGGGTCCTCGCCGAGCTTCTTCATGCCGCCGTCGGGTCCGCCGTTGCCGTTCGTGAACTGGCGGGTGTAGCGGCATTCCGGATAATTCGTGCAGCCGATGAAGCCGCCGAACTTGCCGAGCTTCAGCGAGAGCCTGCCGCTTTCGCACTGCGGGCATTTGCGCGGATCGACACCGTCCGCGCGCGGCGGAAACAGGTGTGGCCCGAGCATCTCGTCGAGCGCATCGATCACCTGCGCGACGCGAAGCTCCTTGATGTCGCCGACCGCGGCGGTGAAGTCGCGCCAGAAGTCGCGCAACAGCTCGCGCCAGGCGATCTCGTTGTTGGAGATACGGTCGAGCTGCTCCTCGAGGCCGGCGGTGAAATCGTATTCGACGTAGCGGGCAAAGAAGCTCTCGAGGAACGCGGTGAGCACGCGACCCTTGTCCTCGGGAATGAGGCGCTTCTTGTCGATGCGCACGTAACCACGGTCTTTGAGCACCTGCAGGATCGAGGCGTAGGTCGAGGGCCGGCCGATGCCGAGCTCTTCCATGCGCTTGACCAGCGACGCTTCCGAATAACGCGGCGGCGGCTCGGTGAAGTGCTGGCTGGCGTCGATCGCCCGCTTGTCGAGCGTCTCGCCCTGGTTGATTTCGGGCAGGCGATTGGTCTCGTCTTCGCCGTCTCCCGACAGATTGGGGTCGTCCTGGTCCTCGTGATAGAGCCGCAGGAAGCCGTCGAACTTGATCACCTGGCCGGTGGCGCGCAGGTCGATCGACCCCCACCCTTTCCCTCCCCCGCTTGCGGGGGAGGGTAGGGAGGGGGTGCAGGTGATGTCGACGGTGGTGCGTTCGAGCTCGGCCGACTGCATCTGGCAGGCGACCGCGCGGTTCCAGATCAACTCGTAGAGCTTGGCCTGGTCCGACTCGACGGCGCGCGCCACCTCGCGCGGGCCGCGCGCCGCGTCGGTCGGACGGATCGCTTCGTGCGCTTCCTGCGCGTTCTTCGATTTGGCCTGATAAGTGCGCGGGGCGCCGGGGACGTAGTCGGCGCCGTAGTCCTTGCCGATCATCTGACGGATGGAGGTGACCGCTTCCGGGTCCATGTCGACGCCGTCGGTCCGCATATAGGTGATGAGGCCGACCGTCTCGCCGTCGATGTCGATGCCTTCATAGAGCCGCTGTGCCAGCCGCATGGTGTGCGCCGGCGCGAAGCCGAGCTTGCGGCTTGCTTCCTGCTGCATGGTCGAGGTCGTGAACGGCGGCGGCGGATTGCGCCGTGCCGGCTTCGCTTCGACCGAAGCGGCTTTGAACGCCGCAGTCTCGAGCGCATGCTTGAATGCCTCGGCTTCCGCGCCGGAGCCGATGTCGAGCCGCTGGATCTTCTGGCCGTCGGCGCCGACCAGGCGGGCGTCGAAGGTGTCGCCGCGCGGGGTCGCCAGCGTCGCCACCAGCGACCAGTATTCGCGCGGGACGAATTTCTCGATCTCAAGCTCTCGGTCGCAAACGAGCCGCAGCGCCACCGACTGCACCCGGCCGGCGGAGCGTGCGCCGGGGAGCTTGCGCCACAGCACCGGCGAGAGCGTGAAGCCGACCAGATAGTCGAGCGCGCGGCGGGCGAGGTAGGCATCGACCAGCGCGCCATCGATGACGCGCGGGTGCTTCATGGCGTCGAGCACCGCCTGCTTGGTTATGGAATTGAACACAACGCGCTCGACAGTGTGCTTCTGGAGCGCCTTCTTCTGCTTGAGCACCTCAAGCACGTGCCAGGAGATGGCCTCGCCCTCGCGGTCGGGGTCGGTGGCCAGGATCAGCTTGCTGGCCCCCTTCATCGCCCGGGCGATGTCGTTGAGTCGCTTCTCGGACTTGTCGTCGACTTCCCAGATCATGTGGAAGTCAGCGTCGGGATCGACCGATCCGTCCTTGGCCGGCAGGTCCCGAACATGGCCGAACGAAGCCAAAACCTCGTAGCCCGGACCAAGATACTTATTGATGGTCTTGGCCTTGGCTGGCAATTCGACGACGACGATATTCATTTAATTCCATTGCGTTAGCGGCCGATCCTCACCCATTTTGGGGTCAGACTCGGCCGCAATCCTGGCTGGAACATGGGGAGGACACGCGCCGCTGTCAAATCGGAGCCCCCGATCCTCGACGCTCGGGAGGGTCGCAGCAAAGGGTTAATGAGGAGCCCAGCGGCTTTTTTGTGGGTACAATCGCTAGATGAAGGATTTGAACCCAATATCCGAATTGTATATGCCTATTGGTGTTGCCAAGTCGCGTCCGACGGACCGGCTCCACTGCCAAGGCTGCAATGACTTTCCCGGATGATGAGACGAGCCGCGACGCCCAGCGGGCGGCCGCCGACCATATCGGGACCCTGCTCATGGAACTGGCACTGATCGCTCGCAGCCACCGTCTCGACACCCTCGGCTACCTTTTGGACGTCGCGCGCCTTGAGGCGGAGAGCGTGTCACGCTCCAACGGCCGCCGCGGGTCCTGACCCATCAAGACAGCGACACCAGACCTCCGCCGTGGCGTTCGAGCCGCCCCGCGAGTTCGAGTTCGAGCAACACCGTCCTCACCACGGCGGGCGAGCAACCGGACAGACGAACGAGATCGTCGAGGGCGATCGGCGTCGGTCCGAGCAGGCTGATGATACGCTTGCGCTCGTTCGATGCCGGATCGGCGTCGGGCGGCGAGGGCGCCTCCGGCTCCTCAAGCGAAAGCTCCATCGGGCGCCCGAGGATCGGCTCGAGCACGGCGGTGACGTCCGCTACCTCGGTGACCAACGTCGCGCCCTGCTTCAGCAGGCCATTGCTGCCGTCGCAGCGCGGATCGAGTGGCGACCCAGGCACCGCGAACACCTCGCGGCCCTGCTCGAGCGCCATCCGCGCGGTAATGAGCGAGCCCGAGCGGCGCGCCGCCTCGATCACCACGACCCCCAATGACAGCCCGGAAATCAGCCGGTTGCGGCGAGGAAAGTCCCGCGCCCGCGGCTCCCATCCGAGCGGCATCTCGGAGATGAGCGCGCCGGCAGCCAGGATGGCCCCGGCAAGTGGTCCGTGCTCGGGCGGATAGATGCGGTCATGGCCGCCGGCGAGCGCCGCAATGGTCCCGGTGTTGAGCGAAGCGCGATGCGCCCCCGCATCGATGCCACGGGCAAGCCCGGATGCGATGCCGAAGCCGGCTTCGCCCAATTCGCGCGCGATCCGTTCAGCGAACTCCACGCCGGCCGCGGAGGCATTGCGGGCGCCGACGATCGCAACCATCGGCATCGCCAGCGCCGACGATTGCCCGCGCACCGCCAGCAAAGGCGGCGCGTCGTCGATCATCTGCAGGCGCAGCGGGTAGGCCGGCTCTCCGAGCGCCACCAGGCTGACGCCCATCGCAGCGGCGGCTTTGAGTTCGCGCTCGGCGTCGGCGCGCGAGCAGATGCGCGGCGAGCCGGATGCGCCGCCGCGGCGGGCGAGCTCGGGCAGGCGGTCGAGTGCCGCGCCCGCGCTGCCGCAATGCTTCAGCAGCGTGTGGAAAGTGCGCGGCCCGACGTTCTGGCTGCGGATCAGCCGCAGCCAGTCGATCCGCTGCTCGTCGGTAAGCGCAAATGCCGGCCGGTCGTGCCCCAAAATCTGGTCCCTCGGTCCGCTCGTTGCCCTGCAGCACAAGAATGGCGTGGATCGAGGCGGTCCTACAACCACCCTTGGGCAACGCGGCGGCCCTGAGCTTTTGCAGGCCCTCTTAGATCTTCATGACCGCGAAAATCGGGCGGCCAGCCATGGTCAACAGAACGTTAACCGCAGAGCCCTAGGGTGGTAACAGTGATTCTGGAGAATTAGCGGTTGTTATGTTTCCCAGCTCGTTCAGTGCCCGTGTGGCCGAGCGCATCTTCATTTGGGGCGCACTGATCGGCTTTCTGCTGCTGCTCCTTGCAGCGGTGGAAGCCGTCTATTCCAGCCGGATGACCGAGATTCTCGACGATCGCCGACGGGCAACGGCGGCGTTGCTGGCGCACGTCGAGAAGCAGTTGCCGGGGACGGTGGTTGACGGCACCAGCTCGGAGTTCGGCAAGGCGATCGCCAAACGGATGCGGTCAATTGATGAGCGCCAAGCCTCGCTGCGCGAGAGCAACGAGCAGAACGAGCGGCTCATCGGTCTGCTCGCGCTCTTTATCGTCGGCATGATCCTGTTTCTGGAGTACCGGTGGCTGGTCAAGCCGGTCGTGCGGATCGCGGCGGTCCTGCGCAACGGCGAAAGCTCGTGGCGCGAGCTCAGCGCCTATGCGCCGCGGCGCGACGAGATCGGTACGTTTGCGCAGGCGCTGATCCATCATTTCCAGCTCGTGCAAAGCCAGCAGCAACTGGCGAGCCAGCAGCAGCAGGGTCTGTCGGAGCGGGTCGCGCGGCAGGAAAACTTCCGCCGCGAGAGTCTGTCGTTCCAGGCGCGCATCGCGGAGATCGTTCAGCAGCTCGAAGGGCACGCCGGCCGCATGTCGACGGCATCTGGCAATCTCATGACGATCTCGTCGGAAGCCGACGCGCGGGCGGCGGCGTCGGCGCAGTCGACCCAGCGCGTGTCCGGGCACGTCGACGTGGTCGCGAGCTCGATCCGTGACATTACCGCCACCCTGACCGAAGTCGCCGGAGAAGCGGAGCGGACCTCGGCCGTCGCGGCGGCAGCGCGGAGCCTGGTCGCCGCGGCGAAGAACGACGTCAATGCGTTGACCGAAGCGGCGCGTACGATTGATCCCGTCATCGGCCTGATCGAGGATGTCGCCAATCAGACCAACCTCTTGGCGTTGAACGCCACCATCGAAGCCGCGCGCGCCGGTGAGATGGGACGCGGGTTCGGCGTGGTGGCGCACGAGGTCAAGCAACTCGCGACTCGCACGGCGCGCGCGACCGAGGAGGTGCGCAGTGGGCTGCACGGGATCTCCGCTGCCTCCGCCCGGATCGTGGAGCGGGTGGCGAAGCTCGTCGACTCCATCGAGCAGGTCGACGCGGTCGCGTCGGCGATCGCCGACTCCATGCGCCGTCAGGACTCGACCTCGCAGACCATCACCTCGAATACCGGCCGTGCCGCTAACGACGTGCGCGAGGTTGCGGCCGCGGTTAAAGACGTGGCGACGATCATCACCGACGCCAAGCAGGCCGCCGACCTCGTGACCAAGGCATCCGCCGATCTCGGCCAGCAGGCCGCGGATTTGAAATCCGCCGTGGTCCGGTTCATCGAGACGACCGAAAGGATCGCCGCATGACAATGGCAAGCCTGCCGGGATTGCCGACCGATGCCGAGGCGCAGCGTTATGCGATCCGGTCCTACCGCATGCCGGCGAAGGTGTTTCACTGGCTGACGGTTGCGCTGGTGGTGGTCCTGGTGTCGTCGGCCGTCATCGCCAAGCAGCTCAACGACGGCTATTGGTCGGACACGCTGTTCATGGTGCATAAGACCACCGGCATCATCACGCTCGCCGTGGTGCTGATGCGGCTCGCCTACCGGATCGTGCAATGGTGGACGACGCCATCGCTCAGCCGACCCAGCCGCACCTTCCTGCACTGGCTGCTTTACATGACCATCATTCTCATTCCGCTCCTGGGCTGGGCCGGAATTTCCGACTTCGGCTCACGCGAGATCTTCCCGGGCTTTAGGCTGCCCGCGATCTGGCCGGAGCACGCGGGCTATGCGGACGCGCTATTCACGTTTCACGCCTATCTGGCATTCGGCCTGCTGGCGCTGGTCGCGCTGCATATCGGCGTCGCGACCCAGGATTACATGATGCGCGCCGACGATCCGAAGCCGCGCGACTAAACCTTCTGTCCGATCTTGCCCTCGGTGCCTTGGAGCAGGCGCGCGATATTCTCGCGATGCGTGACCCACAAGATGACCGTGAGCAGTCCGAACAGCACCGGCTCGAGGCCTGATGAGGTCGCCAGCAACACCGCCGGCGTTGCGGCGCTCGCGATCAGCGCGGCGAGCGACGAGTAGCGGGTGACGGCCGCCACCGCGAGCCAGATCGCACAGAAGGCGAGGGCGGCCGGCCACGTGAGGCCGAGCAGGATGCCGATATAGGTCGCCACCCCCTTGCCGCCCTTGAAGCGGAGCCAGACCGGGAACAGGTGGCCCACGAACGCGCCGAGCCCCGCCATCAGCGCGAGGTTTCGATTGAATAGATAAAGCGCGATCAACACGGCGGCGGTGCCTTTGAGCATGTCGCCAAGCAGCGTCGCCACCGCCAGCGCCTTGTTGCCGGTGCGCAGCACATTGGTTGCGCCGATATTTCCGGAACCGACGCTGCGGATGTCCTGCGTGCCCGCGAGACGCGTCAGGATGACGCCGAACGGGATCGAGCCGCAGAGATAGCCGAGCAGGAATGCCGCCAAGGTGGCGAGCGGCGGCCAGTCAACGGCGTTGAACATGGCGTCCGGTCTTCGGTGCTACATCTTGGAACGCGCGCCGGCACGTCGCGCCGGCCGGGGCTCCGCTGCCGCGCGGCGGGAGTGGAAGCCGGCGGCCTGCGCCGCGGCTTCGTCCGCAAACAGGATCGTATCCTTCAGGTGGTCGCCTGCGCGCTGCAGCGCGGTGGGATCGGCCGTGTACCACTTGTTCTTCTTGCTGGCGACGACGAAGTGCTCGATCTCGCGCTCGCAATAGACGCAGCGCAGGCGCGTCGCCGCGGCAGACTGCACGATGTGGAATTTGTTGCGCACATACTGCGCCTCCATCGGATCGTGCACGATGCAATTGGAATTGCCGCAGTGGATGCCGAGGCTGCGCGGCTGCACGTAAAGATGCTGCTCGTCGTGCTCGAACCCGCCCGCGAAGCGGTGCAGCGACTTGCCCTTGAGGCCGAGCAGGAGCGCGATCAGCGCCATGCGGATCGGCACGCCATAGGCGGCCTGCTCGAAATAGACCGCGCGCTTGTCGCTATCGAACGCGACGTCGAGCTCGCCGACGCGCGGCAGCGGATGCATCACGCTTGCATCGGAGTATTTCGGCTCGTTGAGGAATTTGCGGTCGATGCGCGGATAGGCCTGGTCCTTCTCCGACCAGCGCTCTTTCTGGAAGCGGGTGACGTAAAGCGCGTCGACCTTCTTGTCGACCATCTCGAGGTCGCGGCCGGCGTCGGCCTCGATCTCCGGACCCGAAAACAGCGTCTGCTGGTGCGGCTCCTCCGGCGTCACATAGAGTGCGTCGATCGCGCCGCTTTCGCCTTCGCCCTTCGGCACCGGCACCATGTGGCAACGGAATTCCTCGCGCAGCCGCTGATCGACATGAGCGGGAAGCTCCATGCCCTTGGCCGGCATCGGCATGATGGTCGCGCCGAAGCGTGCCAGTGCATAGACGAAGGAATGGATGGTGCGCGAGCCCCTGAGATCACCGGAGATCGCGACCTTCAGGTTCTTCAGGCGCTTGTTCTTCTGCTTGAGGGTGAACAGGTCGCACAGCGTCTGGGTCGGGTGCTCATGGCTGCCGTCACCGCCATTGATCACCGGGATCGGCGAATATTCGGCGGCGAGCCGCGCCGCGCCGTCACGCGGGTGGCGGATGACGATGATGTCGGCGTAGTTGGCGATCACCCGCACGGTGTCGGCAAGGCTCTCGCCTTTGGCGGCCGAACTGGTCGCCGGGTCGGCGCTGGTGATGATCTGACCGCCGAGCCGGATCATCGCGCTCTCGAACGACAGCCGCGTGCGGGTCGACGGCTCATAGAACAGGCTCGCCAGGATGTGGTTCGAGCCGACGTCGGTACTGCGGCCGATGCGGTAGGAATAATTCTTATCGGGAAGCTGCTTCAGGTAGGCCTGGGCGGTGTCGAAAATGGTCTCGATGTCCTTGTCGGACAGGTCGTTGATCGAAACGACGTGGCGCGTGGCGGGAAGCGCTTTGGAGGCCATCTTGGATGCCATCGGCCCTCCTGTTTGTTGCTTCAGGACACCCGCACAGGCAGGCGATTACCCCTCCGGCCGGTTCCCCGGCCGCGAGAGCAAGCGACTGCCGCGCGCATGTTCATTAAAGCGACATCGTATAGGCGCGGACCGGGGGCTGGGCAAGGGCGCGCGCAGCGCGCTCCACATGGGATTGTCGTCTTAGGACGCGGGCTTGATACGCGCCAGCCGGTCGAGCGCCCCCTGGAGGATGAACGCCGCCGCGTGCTGATCGATCACCGCGGCGCGTTTTGCGCGGCTGACGTCCATTGCGATCAAGTCGCGCTCGACCGCGGCGGTGGAGAGCCGCTCGTCCCAAAAGGCAATCGGAAGCTCGCTCACACGGGCGAGATTGCGCGCGAAGGCGCGGGTCGACTGCGCGCGCGGCCCCTCGCTGCCGTCCATGTTGATCGGCAGGCCGAGCACGAAGCCGACCGCCTTGCGCTCGGCGGCCAGCGTCAAGAGGCGCTGCGCGTCGGCGGTGAAGGCTTTGCGCGCAATGGTCTCGACCGCGGTCGCGAGCCGCCGATCGGGGTCGCTCGTCGCGACGCCGATGGTCTTGGTGCCGAGATCGAGCCCGATCAAGGCGCCGCGCGGCGGTAGCAGCGCGACAACATCAATGAGTGGAACCACGGGGGCCGGCATGGGCGACGGCCTAACACAGGCCTCTGCTGCCGGCAAAGCCGAGACGCATACCGACGCGAAAGAATCGCGAGCGCCGCTTGCAATTGACGTCAAACGTAATCAGGAATGCTTGGCCTGTGGGCCGCGTAGGTTACGAAAACAAGCGGCGAGGGACGAGGAGAAGACTGATGATCGGCTTTCGGCGGCGGGTGGCGGCATGAGCGGCGTGGAGATCAAGATGCTGCACGCCGGCGCGATCACGCAGGTGGTGCGGGCGGTGGTGCCGGAATTCGAAAAGCGGACCGGCCACAAAGTCACGCTGCATCGTGATACGGCGGGCGCGCTGACCAAGCTGATCGAGGGCGGCGAACAATTCGATCTGGGGCTGCTCACGCCGGGCGCCATCGACAAGCTGACCGAGCAGGGCAAGTTCGTGCGCGGCAGCCGCACCAACATCGCGCGCGTCGGCGTCGGCGTGGTGGTGAAGGAGGGCACGCCGCTGCCCGACATCAGCAGTGTCGAGGCGTTCAAGGATGCGCTGCTCAAGGCCAAGAGCGTCGCCTATATCGACCCGCATGCCGGCGGCTCGAGCGGCATCTATGTCGCCGGCCTCCTGGAGGAGCTCGGCATTGCCAGGGAGGTCAACGCCAAGGCGAAGCTGATCCATGGCGGCGCGGTCGCGACCCACATCGCCAAGGACGTCGCCGAGCTCGGCGTGCACCAGATCAGTGAGATCCTGCCCGTGAAAGGGATCGTGCTGGTCGGACCGCTGCCGAAGGAGATCCAGAACTACACCACCTATGCCGCCGGCATCGGCGCCAACGCCAAGCAGGCGGAAGCGGCGCGGGCGCTGATCCAGGCGTTCGTTAGTCCTGACAACGCGGCGGTGATTCGGTCGAAGGGACTGGAGCCGGTCAGCGCCTAGTGCGCACCTTTAGTCGCGCTACTTGCCGGCCAGAATCGTCTTCGCTTCCGCGATCACGTCGGGCGGCGCGTTGACGATGGAGTTGGCGACCTCCTGCGCTTCAACGCCGGTGGACGGACTGATGTCCTGCTGCGCCTGGGCGGCTTCCTTGAGCAACGCCGGGTCCTTCATGGCGGCGTCGAACGCCGCCCGCAGCGCCGCCAGCCGGTCGGCGGGTACGTCGGGGGTGGTGACGAACGCGCGCGCGATCGCGGTGTCGGCCGAAATGAACGTCATCACCTGCTTGTGCAGCTCTGACTTCATGAGCTCCTGCATCAGCGGCACGTCGGGCAGCTCGGGATGTCGCTTGAGCGCGATCTGCACCAGCATGTGGATCTTTTTCTCGGTGAGCCATTGCGGCCGCGTCGATTTCCATGAAGCCCAGAGATTGGAGCCGCGGCCGCCGACCTCACCGCGCTCCATCGCGATGTTCACGTCATTGCCGCCGGGATAGCCGAACACGATCTTGAATTTGGTTCCGGCGAAGCGATTGAGTGCCGCCGGATAATAGTAGGAGCCGCTACTGCGCCCGGTGGCGCCGACCACGAACTCCTTCTCCATGACCTGCTCGATCCGGGTGACGCCGGTGGTGTGCCAGGAGTTGATGACGTTCGGGCTGTCGGTGGTGTTGCCGATGTAGCTGAGCTTGCGGATATCGTACTTCACGCCATCGAGGCCGACGGCCTGGCCGACCGGCAGATTGGATGAGATGGCGAGCAGGACGGTGCCATCCTTGGGCGCGATATTGGCGACCCAGTTCGCGGCCACGAGCCCGCCGGCGCCCAGCATGTTCTGCGGGACGATCTTCGGATTGCCTGGAATGTGCTTGGACATGTAACGCGCCAGCAGACGCGCGCGCAGATCGTAGTCGCCGCCGGCAGACACGCCGATCACCATCTGTATGGTGCGGCCGCGGTAGAAGTCGGCGACCGACTGCGCCGTGGCGGGGATCGCCGACGCTGCAGCGATGGGTGCAGCCAGCAAAGCGGCGGTCAGGATGGAGCGGAGCATGTGAGTCTCCTCTACGGTCGCGTCGAACGATTTTGCGCGGACCATACGAGCAACGCCGATTCAGGCAAGCGCGCCATTGCCGCACGCCGCCGGGTAGTGTCATCCTCCCAGCCATGGATCAATGGCCCAAAGCTCTGTTCTTCGACGTGTTCGGCACGCTGGTCGACTGGCGCACCAGCATCGCCCGCGAGACCGAGTTGATCCTCAAGCCGCTCGGGCATTCGCTTGATTGGTTCCAATTCGCTGATGCTTGGCGTGGTGAATACCAGCCCGCCATGGAAGAGATCCGCTCCGGGAAGCTGCCGTTCTGCCGGCTCGACGTGCTGCACCGGCATAACCTCGATCGCATTCTGCCGCGCTTCGGTGTCTCGGGCTTGAGCGAGGACACGTTGCGTGATCTCAATCTCGCCTGGCACCGGCTCGACGCCTGGCCGGACGTGCCGCCCGGCATGGCCGCGCTCAAGCGGAAATTCTGGCTGGCGCCCGTGTCGAACGGCAACATTTCACTGATGGTCGATCTGGCGCGCCGCAACACCATCCCGTGGGACGCGATCCTCGGCTCGGAGATCGCGGGCGACTTCAAGCCCAAGCCCCGCGTCTACCTCTCCGCCTGCGAAGCATTCGGCTTCGCGCCCGGCGACTGCATGATGGTCGCCGCCCACAGCAACGATCTCTCGCATGCGGCGAAGAACGGGCTGCGCACCGGTCATATTGCGCGGCCGAACGAGCATGGGCCGGGGAAGGGCGAGCCGGCGCCGAAGGTACCGGTCGACGTGGCGGCGTCGAGCCTCGAAGACCTGGCGCGCAAGCTTGGTGCGTAACCGATAGGCTAGTACGGCCGAACCGCGCCCTTCACCGTCGTGCGCAGCATCAGCCGCCGCTCGGCCGAGGGGAAATCCGTGCGCGCATGCGATGAATTGCGGTTGTCCCAGAGCATGAGGTCGCCCAGCCGCCAGACGTGCTCGTAGACGAACTCCTTCTTCTCGGCATGGTCGAACACGGCGTTAAGAAGCTTGTCGGCCTCGTCCTGCGGAATGCCCTCGACCCCGACCGTCATCAGGCGGTTCACGTAGACCGCCTTGCGGTTGGTGTCCTCATGGGTGCGGAACACCGGATGCTTGCATTCGCCAAAGGCTTCGGTGCCCTTGCCGTCGCCCTTCTGCACCGAGCCGTAGTTGTAGTGGTGGATCGCCAGCCGGCCTTCGAGCCGGTTGCGGACCTCCGGATCGAGCGTCTCATAGGCGGCATAGCCGCTGGCGAACAGCGTGTTGCCGCCGGTCGACGGAATCTCGACCGAGTAGAGCAGCGTCGCCTTGTCCGGCATCTCGGAATGGATCATGTCGTGGTGGAACATCATCTCGCCGTCGGGCAGCGCGCCGATCGGCTCGCCGTTCTCGCGGATGTTCGAGATCATCATGATGCCGGGCAGGATCTTGGCGTAGCCCTTCGGGAAGAATTTTGGCGGCCGGCGCGGCATGCCCTGTTCGCCGAAATAGCCGGTGACGCGGATCAGATCCTCCTGCGACAGCTTCTGGTCGGGGAAGATGATGACGATGTGGTCGAGCCAGGCCTGATAGATCGCTTTGACGGTGGCGTCGTCCGGCTTCTCGCGCAGATCGAGCCCGCGGATTTCTGCGCCGATGTGCTTGGTCAGGGGCACGACATCGAGCTTGGCCTGCGTCATCACCGTCATGGTCTTTTCTCCGGGAGTGCCCGGCTGTTCCGGGCCTTTTTACTTCCTTGGGATGGCGGGTAGACAATCATGCCCGCGCCACCGCGGCAATGCGCGATATTGTATGGCTGAACGGCCGGCGTGGCATATAGTCCGGCCTGTTGTGCAACGCCGAAACGGAACAACGATGACGGCTGGACGAGTTCGATATCGCGCGCGAGCGGCGGCCGCACTCGCGGCCGTCATGGTGCTGCTGCCGCAGGCCGTCGCCGCGCAGGGCGGCGATCCGTTCTTCAAAGGCAAGACCATCAATCTCTATATCGGCTTCGGTCCCGGCGGCACCTATGACTACTACGGCCGGCTGGTCGCGCGCTTCATCGGCCGTCACATCCCGGGCGAGCCGACCGTCGTCGCGCAATCCATGCCCGGCAGCGGCGGGCTGCGCGCCGCGAATTACCTGTTCTCCGCTGCACCCAAGGATGGCACCGCGGTCGGCGTCGTTCCGCAGACGGCGGCGATCGAAGACGCGCTGCGCTCGCCGGGCGTCCAGTACAAGGCGGCGGAGTTCAATTGGATCGGCCGCATGACGGCGATCCTGGAAATCCATTTCACCTGGAAGACGTCGAAGGCCAAGACCATCGAGGAAGCGCGGCAGCATGAAATTCCGCTGGCGGGCACCGGCGCCGGATCGCCGTCGGAGGGCTATCCGAAGCTCCTCAATGCGTTTGCCGGAACGAAATTCAAGATCATCTCGGGCTATCCGAGCTCGACCGAAGGCATGATCGCGATGGAGCGTGGCGAGGTGGATGGCGCGCTCACGTCGTGGAACACCATCAAGCGTACCCGTGCGCATTGGCTGCAGAATCGCGACCTCAACGTGCTCGTGCAGTACAGCGCCGAACGGCATCCGGAATTGCGCGATATCCCGACGGTGCTCGAAACTGCCAGGACGCCCGAAGGCCGGGCGGCGCTCGCGTTCTACATCGGCGGCGCCGAGCTTGGCCGCTCGCTCGCGGCGCCACCCGGACTGCCGGCGGAACGTTTGAAGATCCTGCGCGCGGCCTTCGACGCCATGCTCAAGGACCGTGACTTCCTGGCTGAGATCGAAAAAAGCGGGCAGGAGTTCTATCCCGCATCCGGCGAACAGGTGCAAAAGCTGATTGCGGCGACCGCCAACGCGCCGCGCAACGTCGTCGAGCTGACGGAAACCACGCTCCGCGCCAAATGACGCCGCAAATGCGGACTAGAAAAAGAACGACCAGATGACCGCGCCGCTTGCCGCAATCCCCGTTGTCGACATCCGCTCCGGCGGGCCGGTGCGCCGCGCCATCGACGGCGCCGACCGCGCGCGCGCCTTGCGCGACGAATGCGTGGCGTGGCTTCCGCCGGCTGCAACGCGGATGATGCCTGGCATCGATGCCGTTACCCGTCGCTGGCTCACGCGCTCATCTTCGCCCTATGTCGGCGAGATCGAGACGATTGCCGCGACGCTCGACTATCCCGGCATCTGGTTTCTCAACGGCTGCTACCAATGGGGCTGCACGGCGCTCGCGCGCGAACAGGCCGGCGCGCCGTGGCTGGCGCGCACGCTCGACTGGCCGTTTCCCGGGCTCGGCCGCTATCTCGAAGTCGCGCGCATGCAAGGGCCCGCGGGCGCGTTCGATAATGTGGGATGGCCTGGATATGCCGGCGTGCTGACTGCGTCGGCGCCCGGCCGTTTTGCCGCGACCATCAACCAGGCGCCGCTGCGGCGGCGCACGCGCCATCCGTGGCTGCGCCCCTACGACATGGCGCGCAACGCGCTGCGGACCTGGCGCATTCGCTTCATCCCGCCGGACCATTTGCTGCGCAATGTGTTTGAGACTTGCGCGACTTATGGTGAGGCGAAGCACCGCTTGGAAACGACGCCGATCGCGCGTCCGGTGATCTATACCCTGGTCGGCTGCGAAGCGGGCGAGCGATGCGTGATCGAGCGCACGGAGGAAAGCTACTCGACCCGATTCGAGCACACCTGCGCGGCCAACGATTGGCTCAAGGGTGCGCCGTCGTGGGAGGCGCGCACGCGCGCCGACCTGATGTTCACGCGAACCTACGAAGAAACCGCGGCCAACAGCCGGACGCGCCGCGAACATTTTGAAAATTGGACCGGGCAATTCTCGAACGGATTCGAGTGGGTCGTTCCACCGATTCTCAATCCGTATACGCGCCTCGCGGTCGAGATGTGTCCGTCGAAGGGTATTTTGCGCGCGGTTGGCTACGAGGCGATTTCCGGAGCCGAGCTGCCAAACCCGGTGACATTGACCTGCGATTTGCAGCAAGCCGCCTGATCTCGAGCGCGAACCGTTCTGTCTGAATGTTTGTTCATTGAAAATCCAATAAACCCTAGATTTCACAAAAGAATTACGCGCAAGCAAATTGACAATTCGCTGCCTTAAGCGTGCAATATGCGCGGATGGTGGCTTCTCGACCGAGTACGCAACACGGAGGAAATCCAATGCGTCATTCAATCAAGCTTGGGATGCTGGCGCTCTTGGCCAGCACCGCACTACTGACGGCGCGCGCCGATGCGGCGTCGGCTCCGAATTCCAATGGAATTCGCGCTGCCATCGACTCGCTTTCGATGGTCGACAACGTTCAGGTCTACTGGTTCGGCGGTCACCAGCACTGCTGGTACGATGACGCCTGGAATGGACCGGGCTGGTACTGGTGCGGCTACGGTTGGCGTCGCGGCCTCGGCTGGGGCGGCGGCTACGGCTTTCACGGCTGGAGCTGGCACGGACGCAGCAGGTACTGGAGCGGCGGTCACTACCACGGCGGCATGGGCGGCATGGGTGGTGGTGGCGGCGGCATGGGTGGTATGGGCGGTGGCGGTGGCGGCGGCGGCATGGGTGGCGGCGGCGGCATGGGTGGTGGCGGCGGCGGCATGGGTGGCGGCGGCGGCGGCATGGGTGGTGGCGGCGGCGGCATGGGTGGTGGCGGCGGCGGCATGGGTGGCGGCGGCGGCGGCATGGGTGGCGGCGGCGGTGGTGGCGGCATGGGTGGTGGCGGTGGTGGTGGCGGCATGGGTGGTGGCGGTGGCGGCGGTGGCGGCGGCATGTCCGACGTCCGCGCCAAGCACGCGATCACGTTGCTCGGCCAGCTCGACAACGGCCTCGGCTTCTATCGCTTCAGCTATCTCGGCAGCGATCAGGCCTATGTCGGCGTGATGGCGCAGGAAGTCGAAGCGGTGCGGCCGGAGGCGATCGTGCGCCACGGCGACGGCTATCTGCGCGTCGACTACGACAAGCTCGGCTTCCAGATGCAGACCTACGAAGAGTGGGTCGCCGCTGGCGAGCGCATCCCGACCGTGCACTAAGACGTACGCCGGCAACGGCGCAACGTCGAACGGATCAGGACAAAAAATCGAAGGGCGGCCGCGAGGCCGCCCTTTCATTTGACCGCCGGCAACGGTTTCCATGCTGTCGGTATGTCGCAATAAACGGCGCCGTGCCCATGCTTGCCAATCGGCACGGCTTGTGGCTTTCGTGGGTGAGGGGGGAGTGGTAGCGTCGCCGCCATTCCTTGATCTTCGGGGCGCCAGCAACCAAAGCGGCCAGTAGCGCGAGTAGCGAAACGACAGTGACATGAGTACGTCCGAGCTACCGACCGGCGAAACATCGCAAGCGCCCGCCGCAGCGTCATCGGGACTGCTGCTGGCGACGTTCATCGCCGCCATTTTCGTCAGCGCCGCGCTGTTGTTCGCGGTGCAGCCGATGTTCACCAAGATGGTGCTGCCGCGGCTCGGCGGCGCCGCGTCGGTGTGGTCGGTGGCGATGGTGTTCTTCCAGACCACGCTGCTCGCCGGCTACGCCTACGCGCACCTGCTGACGCGCCTGCAGCCGGGCCGTAACTCCATCATCATCCATCTCGTCGTGCTCGCAGCTGCGTGCTTTCTGCTGCCGCTGCATATCGCCAGCGGATGGGGCCGCCCACCGCTGGAACGGCGAGGCGTTCTGGCTGATCGGGCTCTTCACGGTGTCGATCGGCCTGCCGTTCTTCGCGCTCTCCGCCAACGGCCCGCTGCTGCAGGCCTGGTTCGTGCGCACCGGCCACAAGGATGCGAAGGATCCGTATTTTCTCTATGCCGCCAGCAACGTCGGCAGCTTCCTTGCGCTGATCGCCTATCCGGTCGCGGTCGAGCCGTTCGTGCGGCTCAGCGATCAGACCTGGATTTGGACCGTCGGTTACTATCTGCTGATTGCGCTGGTGGCGGCGTGCGGTTTCTTGATGCTGCGCTCGCCAAACCGGATGCCGGAGGTGACGGCGTCCGACACAATTGCAACAACGTCGGCGCCGAGCTGGCATGACAGCGCGGTCTGGATCGCGCTGGCGGCGGTGCCGTCCGGCCTGCTGATCGCGGTTACCGCGCACATCTCGACCGACGTCGCGTCAGTGCCGCTGTTCTGGACGATCCCGCTCGCGATCTACCTCTTGACCTTCGTCATCGTCTTCCAGACCAAACCGTTCATTCCGCACTGGCTGGTCGTCGCCGTGCAGCCGGCGTTCGTCTTGTTCCTGGTCATCGCGATCCTGATGATCCCGATCGAATCGATCGTGCTGCAGATCGTGATCCATCTCAGCGTGTTCTTCGTCTGCGCCCTGATGTGCCACGGCGAGCTCGCGCGCCGCCGTCCACCGCCGCAGTTCCTGACCGGCTACTACATGTGGATTTCGTTCGGCGGGATGATCGGCGGCATCCTCACCGGGCTGATTGCGCCCCATGTCTTCAGCCGCATCATCGAATATCCGCTCCTGGTCGTGCTGACGCTGCTGTGCCGGCCGGGCTTCGGGTTGCCGACGCGGGGCAGCGGCCAATATGCGCTGCTGCTCGCGATCGCGATCGCCGCACCGCTGGTGATGGGCATGGCGGCCGTCGACATCCGGCTCGATACGCCGCTCTATGCGGTGATCGTCGGCTTCCTGCTCGGGCTGACGTTGCAGTTCTGGCGCACGCCGCTGCCGTTCGCTGCCATCGTGGCGATGCTGTTCGTGCTCAATCACTACAACAACTACAGCACCAGCAACCATCTCGTGCGCAACTTCTTTGGCGTGCTCAACGTCGTCGAGGCGACCGACGGACGTTTCCGCGTGCTCTATCACGGCACCACCGCGCAGGGCGCCCAGCGCATCCGCGACCGCGACGGCAACCTGCTCAAGGGCCGCCCGGACATGGTGTCCGAATTCCATGACGGCGGCGGCTTCGCGCAGGTGGTCGACGCGATGGAGAAGAAGGCGGGCGGCCCGATCAACATGGCGGTGATCGGGCTCGGCACCGGCGCTCTCGCCTGCCGCGGCCGCGAAGGCACCACGGTCACCTATTACGAGATCGACGCCGACATCGCGCGCATCGCGACCGATCCGACCCTGTTCAACTATATTTCGGAATGCGCGCCGAAGACGAAGATCGTCATCGGCGACGCCCGGCTCACGCTCGCCGACGCGCCCGACGGCGCCTACGACGTGTTGTTCGTCGACGCGTTCATCGGCGCCGCGATCCCGATCCATCTGCTGACGCGCGAGGCGCTGGAGCTCTATTTCCGCAAGCTCAAGCCGAACGGCGTCGTCGCGATGCACGTGTCGAACCGCAATCTCGAGCTGGCGTCGGTGGTCGCCGGTATCGGCGAGTCGCTCGGAGCGATCGTCCGCGTCTATGACGGCGGCGACCTCGAGGAGGACGTCGACGAGCACCGCTGGATCCCGACCATCGCGGTGGTCGCGCGCAACGAGGCCGACTTCGGCATGCTGGCGAAGTCGGAGCTCTGGCCGATCCGCGAGCGCGATCCGCGCCAGCGGGTGTGGACCGACGACTACTCCAACGTCGTCGGCGCATTGCTGCGCCACCTCCGCTCGCGCCAGTCCAGCGGCAGCGACGAGTGATCCGCGTTGCGTTAAGGTCGGATCAGCCGGCCGTCGCGGCGGCCGGGCAGGCCGTTGCTTGGGCGGCAGCGGCGGCGCGCGTGCTCCTGCTCGCCGCTTTCGAGCGCCGAGAGGATTGCGCGCACCAGCTCGCGCGCGGACTCGGCGCTGATCTCGATCGCGACGCGCTCACGCCCGCCGTTCGCGGCATTGATGAAGTCGATCGCCGAGCGCGTGGTCGAGCGGCGCATGGAACGGATGGTCGTAATAGACGTGCGCGGTGTCGATCTTCATCCAGCCGCGGCCCTTGGCGCTGCCGGTCAGAGCGGCTTTCTCGACGATGTATGAGCACATAATCCGATCCTCCTAGGCGGCGGCCGACTGGCCGGCTGACGCCACCAGATGTTTGTCGAAGAAGGCGAATACTTTTTGCCAGGCGTCGGCGCATTGGTCCGGCCGATAAGCCGGGCGGCGATAGTCGAAGAACGAGTGGCCGGCGCCGTCGTAGCGATGGAATTCGTAAGCCTTGCCGTGCCGCTTGAGCTCCTGCTCGGTGCGGTTGACCTGATCGGCGGTCGGGTTCTTGTCGTCGTTGCCGAAAATGCCGAGCAGCGGACAGGCGAGCTTGGCGGTATGGACGATGGGAGCCACCGCGCGCTGCGGCGAGAACTCCTTGGGATCGTCGACGATGACGCGGCCGCCCCAGCAATCGACGGCGGCGTCGATCCCAGGCAGTGTACAGGCGGCGAGGTAAGTGTGGCGCCCGCCCGAGCAGAAGCCGATCACGCCGATCTTGCCGTTCGCATCCGGCAGGCGCGCAGGTACGCCATGCAGGCGGCGACGTCACCCATCACCTCGGCGTCATAGGCGCCGCCCGCCGGACGCGCGCGGGCGGCAACGTCGTCGGCATCGCCGGGACCGAAGCGGGCGAACAGGTTCGGCGCCATCGCCGCGTAGCCGTGATGCGCGAATTTCCGCGCCACGTCGGTCGTCCATTCGTCCCAACCGGGCATGTGATGGATGACGACCACGCCGGGAACCCGTCCCGCCTTCAGCGGGCGCGCCAGATAAGCTTCGCTCTGGAAACCATCGTGTCCGCGGAACGATACTGTTTCGCCTTGTAGGGCCAGGTACGACATTGCACTCCCCGAATGATCCGGAGCCGCACTATAGCACGCAGCTGCTGGGGCGGCTCAACCGTGACCGGGCGGCGCGGGAACGCGGCTACTCGGCGCACCGGTAGAGCGTCGCGTCCGAGGTGTGGTCCTGGTCCTCGAAGTCGAGGGTCCTCTCGTCGCGGATGGTGAAGGTGACGTCGCCGAGGATCAGCTGGTCGCCCGGCACCTTGCACTCGACATGCGCCGAGATCGCCTTGCCGACGCGCTTGCGGCTGAGGATGTTGCACGACCCCATCGGGGACTCGATCCGCTGCGTGCGTGATCGTCACCAGGAGGTCGGGCCGATGCGAGCCGTTACCCTTGCAGACGATGTCGCGCATATAGGTTCCGGCGATCGGGAAATCGTCTTCGGCAAGCGCCGGCTCGTTCACGAGCCACAGAGCGACAAGGGCCAGTGCGCCACGGGCCATCCTGTTCACGAGCAAGCTCCCAGAGGTCTTCGCGTCACTGACGGATTCTGGAGTCTAGCGAATGGGAGACATCCGGCCAACCTGCGCGAGGTCAGCGCTTGTAGAAACCGTGACGAATGATGTCGACGCGCGAGGCGGACCAGCCCGATTCATTGCCGTGGGCGCCACGGGCAAGAGCGGCCCGGCAATCCACCGGGCCATAGTCGCGGATTTGCCAGGTGGCGTTGTCGATCAGCCTCTTGCGGCAGGTGTTGCCGAGGATCGGCACGAAGATGATGGAGCCGGTGGCCAGATCGTCGTCAGTCTGACCGAATCCAGGTCCGTTGCCGAAGATCCGGATGCTGCCAGAAGGTGCCTGCTGGATCACGGTACCAACGCCCAATGTGGCAATGGTGCCAAACAACAGGCAAATCGCGAACGCTCGCCGGTTGTCCCGGTGAAACCACCTGCGCGGCCGCTGCCTCCTCGACTTTCTGTCCGCGGGCATGGGTCCTGCCGACGTTTTTGGGCTCGAGCGGGGGTGAGCCTAGCCGCCAAAGGTTAAGGGGGTCCGATCACGGCCGATCACGATTTGCCGATTAACGCCTCCGGCCCTGGGCAGCTCCGGCAAGCTTGTGGTAGGCGCCAAATATGACCTTCTCGTCGCTTGCCCTCTGGCGTGACCGCCGCGGCCGCGTATCGGCCTTGCGGGTTGCGGTGCTGGCCTTCCTGGCCGTGCCGGTTGCGCTGGCGGCCCATGCCTTCCTCACCGCCGGGCTGGGCGCGCGGCCGATCAACGACCTGATCCACCGCACCGGCTACTGGGCGCTGGTGTTCCTGCTGGTGACCCTGGCGGTGACGCCGCTGGCCCGCGTCGGCCGCCTCAACGGCCTGATCGACGTGCGCCGGATGCTTGGGGTCGGCGCCTGCGTCTATGCCGCGACCCACATCCTGCTCTTCATCGCCGACCAGATGTTCGACCTCTTGAAGGTCGCGACCGAAATCGTGCTGCGGCTCTATCTCACCATTGGGTTCATCGCGCTGTTGGGCTTGATCGCGCTGGCGGTGACCTCGACCGATGCCATGGTGCGGCGGCTCGGCAGTCGGCGCTGGCAGCGCCTGCATCAGCTCGTCTATGGCATCGCGCTGCTCGCGCTGATCCACTTCTTCCAGCAGACCAAGGCCGACATCTGGGTGCCGACCTTCGCCGCCGGCCTGTTCGTCTGGCTGATGGGCTACCGGCTGCTGATGCGCTGGCGCAAAGGCGCGCCAACGGCGCTCGCGCTTCTGATGCTCGCGGTGGTCGCGTCCGCGCTGGTCTTTGCCGCAGAGGCGATCGGGATCGGGCTCTACTACAAGGTGTCGCCGCTGCTGGTGCTGCAGTCGACCTTCGAGTTCGATCTCGACATGATCCGCCCCGGCTGGCTCGTTCTGGGCGCCGGCCTCTGCGTTGTTGTTCTGCAGCTCGCGCAGGCGTGGCGGCAGAAAACGACCCGTGCCCCGGCACAGCCCGCGACTGCGCCGGCACCTGTGCGGATCAAAGAAGTGGCATAGGCGACTATTTCGTCGTCCGACAAACAGACGCCATAGACCACCGGCAGCCTGTGGATAGAGCCGCGACTCCGACGCGGCGACCGCGCGGCTATGGCATGGTGCCCGGCTGCGACTATACGGGAGGTTCCCATGAAAGCCGACGAAGCCGCCGAACTCATGGATCGGGACAAGGAAACCGACTGGTTCAAGACGCGCGCCGCCATGGTCATTGCGTTCTTCGCGATGTGCCTGGCGATCACCGGGCTCGGCGGCGCCAACGCGGCCAAGGAGGCGTTCAACAACAACATCCTGGCCTCGAACTACTTCGCCTTCTTCCAGGCCAAGAACATCCGGCAGACGTCCTATCAGCTTGCGGCCGACGAATTGGAGCTGACGGCGCTCGGCAATGCCGCGCTGCCGGCCGAGACCCGGAAGGCGATCCAGGCCAAGGTCGACGCCTACAAGAAAACGGTCGAACGCTACGAGTTGGAGCCGGACACCCGCGAAGGCAAGAAGGAATTGCTGCAGCGGGCGCGCGAGCACGAGCAGCTTCGCGACCGCGCGCTCAAGCAGGATCCGTATTTCGACTATGGCGAGGCGCTGCTGCAGATCGCCATCGTGCTGGTCTCGGTCGCGATCGTCGCCAGTCTGCCGTGGCTGGCGTATCTCGGCGGCGCGCTCGGGCTGGTCGGGATGCTGCTGAGCCTCAACGGCTTCCTGTTGTTGGTGGAGGTCCCAGGCCTTCGTGACCGGCTAGTGGTCCGATTCTAACATTCGCATCCCGTTTCAGCGGGCGACTTTGCGAATGTTAGAATCGAGGGACCACTAGCAAATATGAACTGGTAGTAGAGTTTGGATTTAACATTCGCGTCGCGTGTCTGCAGCGAGGGGGGCGCGAATGTCAAATCCACTCCACTACTATTCTGGCGCGATCCCGGCGTCCTTGGTGATCTTGAGGTAGCGCGCGATGTCGTCCTTCAGGAACGCCGCGAACTCCGCGACGCTGCCGCCGACCATGTCGTAGCCGAACTCTGCGAACCGGCGCGAGAAGTCAGGATCGCGGACGACATCGTTGATCGCGGTATTTAGCTTCTGCACGACATCGGCGGGCGTCCCGCCGGTCACCATGATCCCGACATAGCCGGTCGCCGAATAGTTCGGCAGCCCGGCTTCCGCGAAGCTCGGAATATCGGGCAGGATCGGCGCGCGTTTCACGCTGGTGATGCCGAGCGGGACGACCTTGCCGCCCTTGATGAGATTGAGCGCGCCGGGAATGTCGCTGCAATAAAGATCGACCTCGCCGCGCGTCACCGCCAGCACCGCGGGCGCCACGCCACGATAAGGCACATGCAGCAGGTCGATGCCGGCCTGGCTCTTGAGCAGCTCCATGCAGAAATGATGCGCGCTGCCGCGTCCGACGGTGGCGTAGCTCAACGGCTTCGCTGCACGCGCCTTGGCGAGCGCGATCAGTTCTTTCAGCGAGCCGACGCCGAGGCTGCTCTGCGCCAAGAGCACGTTGGGCGAGGGCGACAGATAGACGACCGGCGCGAGATCCTTGAGAGTGTCGTAGGGCAGCGACTTGAACAGGCTCGGATTGGCCGACACGCTGGTGTTCGCGAACAGTAGCGTGTAGCCGTCGGGCTCTGCGCGGGCCACCGCGGCGGCGCCGATGGTGTTGCCGGCGCCGGGCCGGTTCTCGACGATCACCGGCACGTTCCATTTGGCGTTCAGCCGGTTGGCGAGCGCCCGCGCCACCGCATCGACGGTGCCGCCGGCGTCGAAGGGAACCACGATCCTGACCGTGCGCACGGGAAATTGCGCCCGTGCGGGCGCGTCAAAGCCTGCCAGCAGCGCCGCGGCCGCGACGAGAATCCGGGATGCGCGCATGCCGGCGCGGCGCCTCATTGCTCCACCTTGATGCCGGTCTGCTTGATGATGTCGAGATAGCGCGCTGCGTCGGTCCGGATACGGTCGACAAACGCCTTCTGGCTGACGCCGGATGCCTCGGTGCCGAGCGCATGAAGGCGTTTGCGGACGGTCTCATCCTTCAGGATGCGCGAGACCTCGCTGTCGAGACGATCGACGATCGGCTGCGGCGTTCCGGTCGGCGCGAACAGCGCGACCCAGAGCGCGGCGTCGACCGCGAGCCCCTGTTCGTCAAGCGTGGGCCAGGCCGGCGGCGCGAACGCCGGGCGCTGCTTGGTCATCAGCGCGATCACCTTGATCTTGCCGCCGTCGATCAACGATTGCGCCGAGGAAGGCGTCACCGCGCCGATAGGAACGTCGCCGCCCGCGATACCGGTCGCGGCCGGCACGCCGCCACGATAGGGCACATGCAGCATCTTCACGCCGGCTTCGATCGCGAGCCACTCCACCGCGAGCTGGTTGATGGTGCCGTTGCCAGGCGACGAAAAGGCAATCTTGCCGGGATGCGCCTTGGCCTGCGTGAGCAAGTCCTTCACCGATCCGATGGTGCCGGCGGCATGCGCGCCCAACAGCAGCGGCGCCGTCGCGACCTGCGTGATCGGGATGAGATCCTTGTAGGGATCGAAATTCACCTTCGGCATCAAGGTCGGCGTGGTGATGAAGTCGCCGGTGGTGAACAAGAGCGTGTAGCCGTCAGGGGTGGCTTTGGTCGCCGCATCGACGCCAAGCGTGCCGCTCGCGCCGGGGCGGTTCTCGATCACGATGGTCTGGCCGAGCGCCTCGCCGAGGCGCTGTCCGATCAGCCGCGCGGTGACGTCGGCAACGCCGCCGGCCGGGAAGGGCACGATGAAGCGGACCGGCCGGGTCGGATAGGTTTGCGCCCCGGCCAGGTCGGCGAACGGGAGCAGCGCCAAAAAGAGGACAAGCGTGGAACCCAAGGCGCGTCTGACGATTGCATTTCTCATGTTCGCCACATCCCCTTCGTTGCCCGGCGCTATGAGCCTAACGCGGGTCTTATGGCCGCTCCAAACGACGGGCCCGAGAATGGGTGTTCCTTTTTTGTTCCTGTCTGTCTAGGATGTTGGGTGGTCCGGCGAGCCGGGGACGTAACCGTCGTTTAGTGGGGAGAGTTTTGCAATGCTCACGCTGTATCACGCCATACCGTCGCGGTCGTCGATTGCGCGCTGGATGCTCGAGGAGGTCGGCGAGCCCTATGATGTGCATCTCCTGAATTTACAGGCCGGCGACAACCAGAACCCCGCCTACTTGGCGGTCAATCCGATGGGCAAGGTGCCGACGATCGATCATGACGGCGTGATCGTCACCGAGAGTGCGGCGATCTGCACCTATCTCGCCGATACGTTTCCGAAGGCCGGTCTCAACGTGCCGGTCGGCGACAAGCGGCGTGGTCCCTATCTCAAATGGCTATTCTTCGGTCCGAGCTGCGTCGAACCCGCGATCACCGACCGTGCCTATCCGCGCAAAGAGGAGGCGCGACGCGGCACGCTTGGCCATGGCGACTACGACACGGTCATCGGCGTGCTGGCAAAGGGTCTCGCCGGCGGTCCTTATCTGCTTGGTGGGCAGTTCACCGCGGCCGATGTCGTCATCGGCTCCGGGCTGCGCTGGGGCATGATGTTCAAGCTCATTCCGGAGCGGCCGGAGTTCACCGCCTATGTCAGCCGATTGAACGAGCGCCCGGCGCTCAAGCGGGCGCAGGAGAAGGACGCGGCGGCGAGCCCGCCTCCGAAAAATTGATCCCGAGACGTCGCTAGTGGAGTGCGATTTGACATTCGCTACCCATCTGGCAGCGGGTTTGCAAAGCGAATGTCAAATCCAAAACTCCACTAGCACTTAATACTTGCTAGTGGTCCTTTGATTCTAACATTCGCAAACTCGCCCGCGGAAACGGGATGCGAATGTTGAACGGAATGGCGCAACTCGTGCTCTGATGTCCGCTTTCCCCCAACAGCGGCGTGAAAAGCGGACATGGCGGGAGGTCCGAGTTGGGCTAGAAACGGACTTTCACGCATTGAAGATTTCGACCACTTGGCCCGCGCTTTCCGCGCAGAGCTGCTGCGTACTCGGGTCGGCTGGGAAGATACAAAGCTGCCGCAGCAGCACCGTCCCGGGATTTCGAATCGAGTGCTTCACATCCGCTGGAAAGATCAGGACATCACCGGCGCTGTAAGCTTGAGTGCCGTTCTCGGTTCGACACTCGCCCCTGCCGGAGAGAACAACGATCACTTCTTCGGTTGCGTGCGTATGCCAGGGAACGACAACTCCGGGGCTTATCACGTTCTCATGGATCGTCGTAGCTTTGGTGCCGAGGCGCACGTTGGCGATGAAGTTTCTCACGCGCGCCTTCGGTCCGTCCGGCGATCTCCCGAGCATCTGTCGCAGGATCGGCATCTTGTTCAATCGACCTTGATGTTTGCCGCTTTGATGACCGGCCACCATTTGGCGATCTCAGCCGCCTGATATGCGCGCAACGCTTCAGGTCCTTGCTGGGCAGCGGGCGGAACTTCGAGCGCAAGGTCGGAGAGACGTTTGCGCACGGTCGAATCGGCGAGGGTCTCGCGCGCCGCCGCGGAAAGTTTTGTAAGGATGTCGGGTGCAGTACCTTTCGGCGCGAAGAGCCCTTGCCAAACCGTCACATAGAATCCGGGCAATCCAGCTTCGTCAGTCGTCGGAATCTCAGGCGCGGTTTCAAGCCGAGTTTTCGACGTTACTGCATAAGCTTTGATCGTGCCGGCGCGCAGATGCGGCAGGACAATCGAAGGCCCGGTGATCATCATGTCGATCCGTCCGGCGATCAGATCCTGAACCGCGGGACCGGCTCCGCGATAGGGGACGAGCGGGAAATGGGCGCCGATCTCTTTCTGGAAGAGAAGCGCAGCGACATGGGAGGGACCGCCCACGCCGCTGGTGCCCGCCGACGCCTTGCCGGCATTCGCCTTCAGCCAGGCCACGAACTCGCCGAGTGTATTAGCCGGGAGTTGCTTTCGGGCGACGATCAGATCGAGCTCGGTTGCGAGCAGCGAGATCGGCTCGAAGTCTTTCTGCAAATCGTACGGCAGAGAATATAGGACCCCATTCGCCACATGCGTGCTCCAGTTGCCGATCATGATCGTGTGGCCATCGCCGGCCGCACGGGCGACGCGGCCGGTGCCAAGACTGCCGCCGGCACCAGTCACGTTTTCGATGATCAATGGCTGGCCGAGGGGAAGGCGCATACGCTCCGCGACTATCCGCGCGATCGCGTCGGCCGGACCGCCGGCCGCGTAAGGCACGACCAGCGTGATCGGACGCGACGGGTAGGATTGCGCAAAAGCCGCGTTGGCAGTGCCCAAACCAGTCACGAGCACGAATGCGAAGAGTGTGAGTGCTCGCATATGAGTGCCTCCGTCATGGCGCCCAATCATGCGCCGGCAATTGCCAACCATAGCGATAGTGCGCAATAAAGGAATTGCCTATTTTTCTAGAACCATATACGCAAAATTATATGCCTCGGAAACTCGACGCGGACAGTCAAATCGGCAAACGGCTGAGGCTGCGGGACCTGCACCTGTTTTTCACCGTGGTGCAGTGGGGCAGCATGGCCAAGGCCGCGGCGCAGCTTGGCATGTCCCAGCCGGCCGTATCTGCCGTCGTCGCCAACCTCGAACACGCGCTCGGCGTTAAGCTTTTTGACCGCCAGCCCCAGGGCGTCGTTCCGACGCCGTATGGGCAGGCGCTGTTGCGGCGCGGTACGGCCGCGTTCGATGAGCTTAAACAGGGGATCAGAGATATCGAGGGGATTGCCGACCCCTCGGCCGGCGAGGTGCACGTCGGCTGTCCCGAATCGATCGCGGCTTCGATCCTACCTGCCATCATTGGTCAGGTGGTTGAACGTCATCCTCGCATCGCAGTGCACGTCACACAGGTCAGTACCGCGACCCTCGACTTCCGCGAACTGCGCGACAGGAAGTTCGACCTTGTGATCGCGCGCATTGACGCTCCGCTCGATGCCTCGCTCGGCGAGGACTTAGCCGTCGAAAGACTGTTCGACGACACAATCGTGCTGGCGACCGCTGCGACTAGCAAGTGGGCGCGGCGTAAGACGGTGCGTATCTCCGAACTTCAGGACGCATCGTGGGTCCTGACGCCGCCGGGCACGATCAACGCCGCGGTGGTGGCCGAGGCGTTTAAAGCCGCGGGGCTCGGACCACCGAAACCGAACCTTGTGACATTCTCCGCGCATCTGCGCGCGCATCTGGCGGCATCCGGCAGGTTCGTCACGGCGATCCCGCTTTCGGCATTTCGCGCGAACGCTCACCAGTTCGGCCTGAAAGCCCTACCGGTCAAATTGCCGGTTCGGCCATGGCCGGTTGCGATCGTCATGCTGAAGGACCGGACGTTGAGCCCGATTGTCGAGCGATTTATCGAGAGCGCGCGCGACGTTTCGAAAATGATACGTCGCGCGAAGTGAGCATAGAGGCGCTATGCGTCGTATCTTTACCGGGCTCGCAATCTGGTTGAACGGTTTTTCAACAAGATCAAACAGTGTCGGCGCGTCGCGACGCGCTACGATAAACTCGCTGCCAACTACTTGGCCTTCATCCAGCTCGCCTCAATACGGCTCTGGCTGCGCGTTAATGAGTCCACGCCCTAGTTGACGCCCGGCAGAATCCGGGCGAAGCCTTTGCAATGCCATGGCCGCAGGAACGCAGCCGGGTGGTGGCTGCGCTCGGCGTCGCGCAGCTCATTGGCTGGGGCACGTCATTCTATTTTCCGGGTGTGCTGGCGGCACCGATCGCGGCCGATACCGGCTGGCCGCTCAGCATGATTGTCGGCGGCGTATCGCTCGGCCTGCTGATGGCGGGGCTGATCTCGCCGCAGGTCGGCCGCATGATTGCGCGGCATGGCGGCCGTCCGGTCCTGGCGGCCAGCGCGCTGCTATACGCGGCCGGCCTCTGCGTGATCGCGCTGGCACCGGCGCTATGGGTCTATCTCGCGGGCTGGATCGCGGTCGGGGCAGCGATGGGGGCCGGCCTCTACGATGCGGCCTTTGCCGCGCTCGGCCGGCTCTACGGCACGGCCGCGCGCGGGCCGATCACCGCGCTGACGCTGTTCGGCGGATTTGCCAGCACGGTATTCTGGCCGCTCGGCGCCTTCCTTGCCGCGACGTTCGGCTGGCGCAATGCGTGCTTCGCCTATGCCGCGTTGCATCTTCTCATCGCGCTTCCGCTCGTGCTGACGTTCCCGGCCGGGAAAGCGCCAGCTTCGGACAACGCCTCGCCGGCATCAGCACCGATAACACCAGGCGCATCGCGCGGCGGCGAGGGCGCGATCCTGGTGCTGCTTGCGTTCATCCTCACGCTGTCCGCCGGTATCGGATCCATCGTGGTCGTGCATCTGCTGTTGATCCTGGAGGCGAAGGGATTGGCGGTCGCCGTTGCGGTCTCGATCGGCACGCTGTTCGGACCGGCCCAGGTGGGCGCGCGCGTGATCGAGGGCCTGTTCGGCGCCCGCTATCACCCGATCTGGACCATGGTCGCGTCATGCGCCGCGATGATGCTCGGTCTCGTCGCGATGACCGCGGTGGCGGACGTCGCCGTCCTGACGGCGGCGATGATCGTCTATGCCGCCGGCTATGGCATCATGTGGATTGCGCGCGGCACACTGCCGCTCGCGCTGTTCGGGGCCGAACGCTATCCGGTCCTGATGGGCCGGCTCGCCTTTCCAAGCCTGATCGTGCAGGCGCTGGCGCCGTTCGCGGCAGCGTTGATTGTCGAGCATTACGGGATCGCCGCCATGGTCGCGGGCCTGTCGGTCATTGCAGCGGTCAATGTGATATCGGTGGTCGCGCTCTGGCGACTATGCGGGCGCGCGGCGCGCCAATCAGGTTGAGCCATGAAAATCATCTCCGGCGGCCAGAGTGGCGTCGACCGCGCGGCGCTCGATGCCGCCATTGCGCTCGGCATCGACTATGGCGGCTGGTGCCCGAAAGATGGCTGGGCCGAGGATTTCCCGGAACCGCCCGGCGTGCTGGCGGCCTATCCGAGGCTGGTGCCGACGCCGCTCGCCGATCCGGCGCAGCGCACCGAATGGAACGTCCGCGACGCCGATGCCTGCCTGATCGTCGTCGACGCGCAAGGAATGCCAGTGTCAAAGGGTACCGCGCTCGCGCATGAGCTGGCCGGCCGCTATCGCAAGCCGCTGCTGGTTGTCGACGTCGGCGCGCCGGCTGCGCTCGGGCATGCTGTCGACTGGCTTCAGACGTTGCGCCGCGAGCGCAGTCCGGACCTGTCGCTCGCGATCGGAGGGCCACGCGCGAGCGAAGCATCGGGCATCTATCGGCCGGGCCGTGGACCTCATTCGCCGATTGCTGACCGCAGCTTGAAGCCGGGGCTAATCACGCGCGCAGCCAGCGCAACAGCCTGCCGGGTCTGCCGAGGCCGAGGTCGGCGCGATTGAGGCCGATGTCGAGGAGAAGGTGGTCGTCGAGGGTGGCGAGCACCCTGAGGGTCGTGCGGTTGCGCATCCAACGGCGGAGCGCGACGAAGGGCCTCTTGATCATGTTTTTTTCCTTTTTGATCCTTCTTGGGGCCATATCCCAGGGGCGCACTATGAGCGCGCCGTGGCTGCGCGTTGGTAGCTGCGCAGCCGCGCACGGTTCATCGATCAGTCGGAGATTCTGTAGTGCCGCGGGAGAAGTATGACAGCGATTGTCACAGCCAATGTGACAATGCGCCAACAACGCCCGACAAATTCTGTGGGCAGGGTGCGCTGTTGCTGGCTGTCGCTTGATCGAAGCGAATTCGGCGCTACCGCGACGGGAACGTCAGCCGCATGCCCGGAGCGGCTTGGGTCGGCGCCTGCGTCGGACTTTGCAGCGGTGCCGTGGTGTAGGGGTTCTGCGTGCCGCCCACCGAGCCCGACGTCACCGCGGAATTCGGCGGCACCGGGACGACGCGGCGGGAGCAGCGGCTTGAAGTCGAACGGCTTGTCGGTCTGTTGCGCGGACACGTTTGCGGGCGCGGTCACGCCAAAAACGACAAGGCTCAGTACGAGCAGCGAGATTTTCGGCATATCACCTCTCCCGGCGGTTCCCCGGGTCCGAAAGCTAGCATATTCCGACCCTTGCTACACCGCCCTTGTGCGCTGACGCAGGTACGGAACCACGAACAACGCCGCAACCGGAATATGCAGCAATACCCCAAGCAACACGAGCAGGCCGATCTCCCCGCCCGTCAGCTGTCCGCGCGCGACCTCATGCATCAGCGCCCAGATCGTGAAAGGCAGAAACAGCAGGATCGCGGTGACAAGGCCCGGATTGTAGCTGCGGAACCGTATCGACGTGACGATATGGATGATGGCATTGATCAGCGTCAGCGCGATCCATGCCAGGCCGATCCAACGCAGGGCCTGCGGAAACAGCGCGGCCGCCGCAACCGGCAGCCAGACGTAGCCGATATTCACCAGAGCGACCCCGCCGGCATCGACCGGCCAATCATCGCGGCCGCTCTCAAACACATGCGCGTTGGTGTACTGCCGGAACCCGCCCGGCCATAGATGTTCTTCAGTCTGGTGCAGCATGTAGATGACGAGGAGAGCGGCGAAGATCGCCTGTTCGCTCGTCGGATCGTTTCGGAATAGCGCGACCCAAGCCGCAAGTCCGATGACGGCGAGCGCGGGCAGGGCCCGCTGCCAGTTGGCAGCAATGAATGTCGACATGCGAACTCCTGTTGCAGGGAACGCAGCGACTCAACGATCGGCACCACGATGCGAGGCCTACCACGTCTGCCGGCGCGGCAGGAGCAAATTGAGATGCTCTCGCTAAGCGCGCGGGCGCCGGCGCCAGCCGGTGAACAGCACCGAGGGGAAGTCCGCCGCATAGCGTTGCACGGCGGGGCGCGGCGCCTCGACCTCGCGCGGCGCCAGATCCGGCACCACGACTTTGCGGTAGAGGTGCCAGGTCGCGTGCCCGAGTACGGGAACGACGACCGCCAGCCCCACGAAGAAAGGTAGCGAGCCCAGCAACAGCGCGACCGCCACGATCAGGCCCCACAGCGCCATGGTCAGCGGATTGCGCAGCACCGCCCTGACCGAGGTCGCGGACGCTGCCGCAGCGCCGATCCGGCGGTCGATCAGGAGCGGAAACGCCACCACGCTGATCATGAAGGCGACGAGCGCGAACAGGAAACCAACCGCATTGCCGACCAGGATCATCCGGTGTCCGGCCTCGGTGGTCAGCACCATCCGTGCGAAGTCATTGATCAACTCCGGAACGACGTAGCCGAAATAGGCCCAATAGATCGTCTGTGCGACGCCGATCCAGACGGCGAAGAGGAGGAGCAGCACCAGCCCGAGCGCGGCGATCGAGCGGAACGACTCCGCCTGCAAAAGGTCGAAGGCGTGGCTCCACTCGCTATCGAGGCCTTGTTCGCGGCGCCGGCTGAGCTCGTAGAGGCCCACCGCCGCGACCGGGCCGATCAGCGCGAAGCCGGTCGCCATCGGATAGATCAGCCACAAGAGATTGGTTCCCGACACCGCGATCGCGATGACCAACCCGGCGATCGGATAGATCAGGCTGATGAAGAGGGCGTGCGTGGGCATCGCCATGAAATCGTCGAAGCCCTTGCGCAACGCGTCGACGAGATCGCGCGGCGTGATCGTGCGCACGCGCGGCAATGATTGGTCCGCAGCTCTGGTGCCGATGCTGTCTTGATAGGCCATGACCGTCCTCCTGAACTCTCGAGGGTTCAGTGGGCACGGCGTTGCGAGCCTTCGGTTTGACGGGGCACGTCAAGCCGCGCCCATCTGGGGTGATAATAGGCCAACCGGGCCTGAGGTTCCAGGGCGGCGCGATCCGGGCGAACCGCGTCAGCCGAGCCAGCCGTAGAGAGCAGCGACGGTCATGAGCGTCGCAATGCCATTGTTGGCGACGTGGGCGCCGATCGTGACCCATAGGGAGCCGGTGTACCAGCGCAGCCAGCCCCACATAACGCCATGCATGGCCGTATCGATGATACCGGCCGGGCTTTTGTTGATGTGCATGAGCGCCCATACCACCGAGGTGATGAGGATCGCGCCGACGACTCCGATCCGTGTTTCCGAGAAACCGCGGTAGAGGAAGCCGCGAAACACGATCTCCTCCATGATAGGCATCGCGATCACCGACGTAGCGACCACGGCAAAGAACTGGAGGTGCAGGATGTTCAAGCCGCGCGCGCGGCCGAACTCCTCGGGAGCGATAATCTGGCGAATGTCGAACTGCGCATGCACGAAGATGATCAAGAGTGGAACCACCACGCACAAGAACCCAGCCAGCACATAGCGCCCGTGCGGGCGCACCAGCGCGAGATAGGCGTTTGCGCTCCACCCGGCGCGTTTGGCCGCGAACGCGAGCACAGCAGCCACCACTGCACAGGCCACAATCAGCAGCAACGAAAGGACGGGGCTGGGGCTACGGCTCATAAATAGTTGCGTGATGGTCAGGCTCGTGTCCCACCGGGTGAACGCGGCAGCGCCGGCAAGCGCAGCCAGCAAGCCGGCAGTGATCGCGAACAGCGTCCAACCGACCGACGCCCAAAATCCCCATGGCCGGGCGGCTGTGCTCGGACCCGCCGGCATCGGCGGCATTTCGATCTGGTTCGGCATGGCTGTTCTCCCTCGCGTGTGCCGTGCGCCTGAAAGCTCACGCCGAAGGGGATCGGTGTTGAATACAGCCGGCCCCGCAGCGTTCGGGGCACCATCTCCCGGGCCGCGCCGCCGGGATGTGTCGGGGATCACAAAATCGTCGGTTTCCGTGCTCGCTCATCGTTGCTGCAATTTGAAATGGGCGGGGAAGCAAAGGCCTAACCACATTCCGACTGTGACGTCCTTGTTTCGCTCCGATCGCCTAGGCTTGACGGATCGGAAACCGACAACAGGAGCGGACCATGGTTCCCGTCGTTGCCTCTGACAAGCTCGCGCGGACGAAGGTGTGGGGCGAAGACGATCCGTCGGTGTGCTGGGCCGGCGCCTTTGCGGTGTATGGCGGCCACGGCACGACGGCGTCGTCGACGATCGTCTACGAGATCGAGCCGGGCGGCCGGCTTGGCTGGCACACCGACGCGACCGAGGAGACGCAATACATCATTGCCGGCAGCGGCGAGCTCCATCTCGAGGACGGCACCACCCACAAGGTTGGACCGGGAAGCGTCTTCGTCCTGCCGACGCCGCTGCGCCACGACCTCGCCAACACCGGCAAGGAAACGCTTCGCGCCGTCGCCTTTTTCTCCGCGGCGATGTTCACGCAGACCTTCGACAATGTGATGCTGCCGCCCAAGACCCACGTGCTCGGTACGCCGAACCGGGACGGGCAGGTGGCGTACTAGCGCGGGCTACGAGCCGCCCGCCGGAGAGGCCTGCGCGCCGGCGCGACGCCGGCATGCCTCCAGAAAGTCTTGCGCATCCGCCTGCGCGGGAAATGCCCGCACCGGAATGGCCGACACCAAGAGGTTGCCGGCCCAGATCAGGATCAGGCCCGAGGCTTGTTCCACCCGGTCGATGCCGCGCCACAGATGCAGCGAGCGCAACTCCGGCAGCGACTGCTCGATCCCTTCGTCCGTGAGCCGGATGGTGCGGGGCTCGAACACCTGCCGCGTCCTCTCGCGCATCCGCCGTTTCGTGGCCTGGAGGTTCAGCCAAAAGCCGGCCAACAGGGTGGCCATGCCGGCGACGAAGAAAAGCAACAAGGTGACGAACAGCGACGCCGGCATCTGGCCGGCGTACCAGATCTGATCGATGGCGGCGACCGACGCGACCATGGCGATCGGTACAGCGATGCTGCTGCCGTAACGGATCACCGGCGTCATTCCGGCGACTTTCTGCTGCTGCGCCAGCTGGACGGACTGAAGCTGCGCCGCTTCGGTGTCGGTGAGCGTGAAAGTATCGGGCTGTGTGACGGATATCGGCATTGCACGAGAGCTCCCGCTCTACGCCCCGTCATTGGTCTCCGATGGGTCGGGCGAGGTTCAGCCGCGCTGCTGGAATGGTAAAGGCGCGACGAAGGCGTCTATCCGCCACGCAGCTTGCGCTGCACGCGCTCGTCGAAGCGCGCGACGCTGACCACCACGCGCTCATGGGTGCCGCCGCCGATCGGCTCGCGCTCGTCGTGAACCTCGACGCGGAAGCCGATGGTTCGGCCCTCGACGCCCGTCACTTCCGCCGTCGCGGTGACGCGCAGGCCCACCGGCGTTGCCGCGAAATGCTTGACGTCGAGATGGATGCCGAGGCTCTGGTGGCCGGCGGGCAGGAGATGCTCGACCGCCGCCAGCGCGGCCGCCTCGATCACGTTGATCATCACCGGCGTGGCCAGGACGGCAATGCGCCCGGAGCCAACGAACGGCGCGGTCTTGTCGGGCGTAACGACGATTTCGGCCTGTCCGGTGAGACCGGGCGTGATGCGGGTGAGGTCGACCATGGCGGGGTGATAGCCGATTGCACACGGGTTGTCGCGTGCCCATGGCATGCGGTTGCAGCTGGCGATTCGCGGCGATAGGGTTGCGGTGTTCTTTAGAAATATTGCTGGGGGCACTTCATGCACAAACTGCCCGTGTTTGCGACCGCCGGTCTTGCCTATCAGTTTCTGCTGCGCGAAGCCGGGACGATATTGCGGCTGTCGTGGTTTCCGCTCCTGATCGTGACGATCATTCAGTACTTTGCGATGCGCGCGCAATTTGCGGCGATGCGCTCGGCGTTCGAGAGCGGCAATATCGGCGCTCTGAATATGAATTTCCCGATGTGGCAGTGGCAGATCGCAAATATCGTCGTAGCGCTTCTCGGATCGGCGATCGTGGCGGTTGCGCTGCACAGGGTGATTCTGCTCGGGGATCGCAAGCCCGGCCGTTTCTTGTATGTAGCGTTTGGTAAGGTCGAGCTGCTGTTTGCGCTGCTGCCGATAATCCTGATGGTGCCGATTATTGTCGTGTCGTTCCTGGTTTTCGGCCTCGGCTTCACGTTGCTCCCGAAGTCGGCCAGTTGGGTCGCCTTTGTCGGGCTCTTTCTGATGTGGGTGGGCGCAGTATTCGTGTTTGTCCGGCTAGCGCTTGTTCTCCCGCTCACGGTGCTCGAGGGTCGCTACAACTTCAGTCAGTCTTGGTCGCTCACGCGCGGCAACTTCTGGCGACTTGTCGGTCTTTGGCTGGTCGTGCTGATTCCGCTCTTGATTATCTTGGCGATTTTCAGCGCTCTAACGTCGCCCTTCGCCGGGCTCGGGACCGCAGCGTCGACAAAAAGCATAAGCGCCATGTTCGAGCAGTTGGATTCGTTTTTGTTAGTCCAATCGATTTTTGGGTTTGTCTGGGCCATCGTCGTCGGCGCGCTCGGCGTGGCCGTGCTCAGCTATTCCTACAAGGCGCTCAGCGGCCTGTCTCCGGATGCCGTGTGGACTCCGTAAGCCTGATCACACCCCAACAAAAAAGAAGCCCGCCGTCGGGGGAGGCGGCGGGCTTCAAGGGCACTTGGGGTGTCACGTTCCAGGGAGGATCACAGTGACACGCGCGAATTGACACAGGCGCGCGCCCAAGTCAGCCCGTCCAGAAGTATTGGGTACCGCCGAAACCTTGGATCGCCGAAGTTCCGGGCGCGCGACAAAAAGGGCCCTGCGCGGGGCAGGGCCAAGTTTGCGCGATCGGGACGTTGCCGCCCGACCGTCGTCACCGTAAGCGCACGAATCTGAAATTGTCTGTCAGCCGGAAGTACCGGGTCTGCGGGCCATCAGTGCCACACGCCGCCCGCGCTCACGACGCCCGGCGCAACCGATCGCCCTCGCCGGAGAGGCCGTCGAGGATCGCGAGCGCGCGGCCCATCGTGAACGCGCGCTTCTCTTCGCTGAACGCCTTCACCTGCCATTGCATCATGTAGCCGTGCAGGATGCCGGGGAAGATATGCACCTCGACATTCGGGAAGCGGTCCGGCACCTGGCGATAGGCGTCGAGCACCTCGGCCGGCGCGGCGTGATCCTGGTCGCCCCAGCAGATGCAGACCGGCGCGGTGACGCCCTTGAGCTCGTCGATGAAGTCGAGCATGCGCGTGCCGTGGCAGGAGATGCCGGCGGCGTAGCCGAGCCGCTTCGGCCCGAGGATCGCGTAGGGGCCGCCGTAGCAGAAGCCCATGGTCGCGGCGCGGCCGTTGAAGCTCGGCAGCGTGCGCAGATGCGCGAGGGTGTCGACCATGTCGGGCTCGCCGGCCTTGATCTTCTCCAGCCGCGGCTGCGAGCGCTCCTGCGCGCGCGGATCGCCGCCCGCGATCGCGCCCGGGATCGAGCGCCAGAACAGATCGGGCGCGGCGGCGATGTAGCCGTGCCCGGCGAACTCGTCGGCGAGGTCGCGGATGTCCTTGTCGACGCCGTGCACCGCGGCGGCCAGGACGATCGCCGGCCGCTGGCCGTCGCCCGTGGGCAGCGCGAGGTAGCAGTCGAATTCGCCGCCGCCGCTGGAGCGGATTTTGATGGTGGTGGCGGGCATGTGTGCATCTCCTTGCTGACGGGGCGTTGTCAGCGGCGACCGTACATCGTGAGCCGGCGGCCGGCCATATGGTTTCGGCGGGGTAACTTCGGGCGCCGCGATCTCGGAGACACGAAGGGCCGGAACCTTAAGGCTGTTCGGGTAGAAACCCCTCGTCGGTCGCGAGGAGTTTCCGCGTGGACATGATCTTCAAGGTGATCGTCGCGTTTTGTATCGGCATCGCGGGGATGTGGGGCCTCGGCGCGTACGGGATGTACTGGGGCCGCGAGGCTGTGCGCCAGTCCGCCAACACGCCGCGCCCGGAGGTCAAGCCGCTCAAGATTCCCGACACCAGCAAGCTGATCACGACGCTGCATCCGAAGCTCGATCCCAACATCGGCAAAAACATTCCGATGGGGCGGATCAATCAGCAGATCAACCAGCACATCTATGCCGGCAAGATGGTCCCGCTGCCGCAGCGCATTCCCGGCGTGCGGCGCTAAGGCGGCGGCGTGTAGGATGGGTTGAGCCATAAGCGCGTTTACGCGCGTCTTCAACGCGCTACGGCGAAACCCATCGTATCGTCGCAGGTGTGATGGGTTTCGCAAGAGCTCAACCCATCCTACGGCCGCCGCAACGACCGGCGCCCGTCTAACGCAGCGCCACGGGCGGTAGAGAGGGGACGGCGAGGGTGATGGGGCGCATGGATATTCCTCCCGGGTGGTTTTGTTTTGAAGTTATGAGACATGACGCTGAGCAGGCAGCGATGATAGCGTGGTGGTCCGGCGAAAATTTGCAGGGCGGGCTCGCCCGCGACCACAAAATTCCAGAGGAGATGAGACTTGGGAAGATTGTTCGCAGCGGCAGTGGCGTCGATCCTGTTCGCATCGGCCGGCGTGTCGACCGCTTGGGCGCAGGAGGGCTTTCGCTCGCCGACCGGCAACATCCACTGCCAGTTCTTCGCCGTCGACGGCGACGCGGTGATCCGCTGCGACCTGCGGCAGGTGTCGAACCGCTCGCTGCCGCGGCCGCGCAGCTGCGATCTGGAGTGGGGCCAGGCGTTCGAGATTTCGGGGCGCGCCACGCGCGGCACGCCACTCTGCTACGGCGACACCGTGCAGGACGAGCGGCTGCCGGTGCTGCCCTACGGCCAGAGCTGGCAGCGCGCAGGCCTCACCTGCATCTCGGAGCAGTCCGGTGTCAGCTGCCGCAATGCCCGCGGCCATGGCTTTACGCTCTCGCGCGCCGCGCAAAGCGTGTTCTAGCGGACACGGCTAGCTGTGGCGGCTGGGCCACACGCGAAACCGATGATGTAGCTAAACGAAGAGGATGTCGGATGACGCTTCGCTCATCCGAACGCGCTACGAGCGCAGAGACGATTAGACCAAGAAGAGCGGTGTAATCACCACTGCAAGCAACGCGACGGCCGAAAAACCAACCCAGGTCGCCGCTTCAATTCCATCGCGAAGGCACATGGCTGAGTCCCTCTGTGTCGATGTCATATGCCTGTCACCGGCCGTCCAAAGCAATCCGGAAAGCGAAAACCGTGATCGAAAGTCCACAATCGTTGCAAAGATGGCACACCTCGGAGGAGCGCGCCGGATTTAGCATCGTTCGATCACGTCGATAGGAAATGAGTAAACTGTCACTGCAATTCCGCGCACAAGCTCGCGCGCCAGCGCACGCTGGAATTTCTCGGGAGGCACATCGGCTGATGGACCAGACCACCGACACCAAGCCGTTCGATCCCAAAGCCGCTGGCTGGGAGCCCTACAGCGACGACGGTTTCATCGGCCTGATCGGCCCGCTCTGGCAGAAGCCGGTGGGCGACGGCTATCGCTATGCCTTCCTGGCGGAGCACAAGCATCACAACCGGCGCGGTATCGTGCAGGGCGGCATGCTGATGACGTTCGCCGACCGCGCGATGGGAATGACCTGCTGGTACGCCAACGAGCGCCAGCCGCAGGCGACGGTGCAGCTCGACATGCATTTCGTCGATGCGGTGCAGGTCGGTGAGTTTGTCGAGGCGAAGTGCCAGGTCGTGCGGCGCACGCGCGCGCTCGTGTTCATGAGCGGCGACCTCATGGTCGGCGACCGCGTCGTCGCCACCGCCAAGGGTGTCTGGAAGACGCTCGGAAAGAAGTGACGCACGGGCTGCTTGCCTGAATTCACCGCAGCGCCGCCGGCGGCACGCGCTTGGCGAGCCAGTCGGCAATCACGGCGGCGACCTCGAGGTTGTTCTTCTCCAGCATCAGGAAATGGCCGTTGCCGCGAATACCGATGTCGGCAAGCCGGATGAAGTCGACCGGCACGCCGATCTGCTTCAGCAAGGCGGCGTTGCAATGCGCGGTCGGCGCGCCGAACGAGGCTTCGGCCGACATCTGCAGCGTCGGAATATTCTTGAAATTGATCAGCTGGGGCGCCGGCTCCTTGACCCGCCAGCAGCGGGCGAGGTCGGGCGCGTCGGGCTTCTCCTGCCGCACTAGACCGAAATCCTCGACGCCTTTCACCGGGGGATCGTAGGTGATGGGCGCATAGGTCACGCCGAAAGGCTTCGACAATGCACCGTCCTCGAACCAGTTCGGCGGGCCGACGAGTCTGACCTCGTAGAACGACGAGGTGCCCGCCTCGACCATGAGCAGCGCCTTGACGAGCTGCGGCCGCGCATCCGCCACCAGCCACGCCGGCGCGGCCGACTGCGAATGCGGCATCAGGATCGCGGGGCCGATGCGGTCGAGCAGCGCGATCATGGCATCGCGGTTGACCGCCTCGCGGATCTTGGCATCGCCGATCATGGGATGCGTCTCCGCCATGAACTGATCGAAGACCGGATCGCCGATGCTGCCGCTGCCCGGCCACTGGGTGTGCAATTTCGCCTGCGGGAAGAGATTGTATTTCGCGACGTTGATGAACTCGCGCTCGACGAATGGCGGCGAGCGCATCGTCTTGCGTCCGTAGACCGCATCGACATAGGGCGAGCGGCCGCGGCCGACCTGATCCATGATGTAGACCGCATAGCCCTTGGACAGGAAATACTGACCCCAGCCGTCGCGGCCGTCGGGCGTGCCCATGTAGCCGGCGCCGGCGAGGCAGCAGCCCTCGATCATCACGATCGGGTGTGCCTGCGTGCGGTTGGTCGGGATGTAGTATTCGACATAAGCCTGGCCGGCGAGCACCGGGCCGTCTTTGGTGTCCACATATTTGCCGCCGACGAAGAAGTGGCCCCGCTTGGCGATCGACAATGGACCGATGCCGTCCGCCAAAGCGGGCGCGCGGGCGGAGGCGAGCAACACCACGACGACGGCGAGGATGAACAACGCTGCGGCGAGGCAGGATCGGAAGCTTCGGGGCACCGAAACCAAGCGACGAGAGGCGGTGTCTTGCATCGGTTCTCTCCCATTCCCGGACGGTGATGTTTCGCAATTATGGACCCGGCCCAAAAGGAAGCAACCAAGCGGAAGCAAAACAGGAGGGATCGCCGCCTTGCCTTCGGCCAGCCCATGAGCGCATGCTTGCCGCCGGAAGCCGATCATCCGGAGGCGTGCAATGACTCCTCGGTGGCTGCTGATCCCGTCCCTGATTGCAATCGTGTTTGCGGCCGGCGCTTTGCCGGCGCAGGCGCAGGACTACCCGACGCGCAGCGCGACCATCGTGGTGCCGTTTACGCCGGCGGGCTCGACCGACATCCTGGCGCGGCTCGCCGCGCAGGCGCTCGAGCAGCGCTTCGGCCGATCGTTCCTGGTCGAGAACCGCCCCGGCGCCGGCCAGCAGATCGGGGTCAACGCCGTCGTCAAGGCGGCGCCGGACGGCTACACGCTGCTGATGGCGACCAGCTCCGCCATGGCGGTCAACCCGACGCTCTACAAGAAGCTCAGCTACGACCCGCTGAAGGATCTGACCCCGGTCGCCATGGTCGGGCACCTGCCGTTCGTGCTGGTGGTCACGCCGACGCTGCCGGTCAAAAGCGTCGCCGACCTCGTCGCCTATCTCAGGGCCAATCCGGGCAAGCTCAGCTACGGATCGGGCGGCGTCGGCGCCTCGCATCATCTCTACGGCGAGCTGTTCAAGAGCCTCACCGGCACGCAGATGACGCACGTGCCCTACAAGGGCACGGTGCCGGCGCTCAACGATGTGATCGCCGGCCACATCCAGGTGCTGTTCGGCGACTCGCCGCCGACGCTGCCGCAGGTCGCGGCCGGCAAGGTGCGCGGGCTCGGCGTCACCACCGCGAAGCGGATTCCGGTGGCACCGCAACTGCCGCCGATCAACGACACCGTGGCGGGCTTCGACACCGCCGCCTGGCAGATGCTGATGGCGCCTGCCGGCACGCCCGCCGCGGTCATCGACCGGCTGCACCGGGCGATCGTGGACTATGTTGCGAGCGCCGAGGGCCAGAAGAAGCTCATCGACATGGGCATGATCCCGGGCGCGCCGACGCCGCCGGCCGAGCTTGCGCGCTTTGTCGCGCGCGAGGTTGCGGATTGGGGCAAGGTCGTGCGGCAGGCGGGGGCGGCGGGGATCGAGTAGGCGGCGGATTATTGGGCGGCTGGTGGCGAACCAATCCCAAGATGGACGCTATTCCCATTTATACAACCTGTGGTAAAGTATATGGATGGGTGCCCTTAGCAAAATTGAATGGACGATTTGACGTTACCCGTGGGTCGGCTGTACCAAAATTGCTCGCCGGCATGGTCCTTCTGCCTGTGATTCTGCTACGCGGAGGGTTGGGCCAAGCGGAGTGGTTTGGTCAAATGGGAGCAACCCTCGTAGACGTACAACCATTACCTATTGGAAGGCTCCTCTTAGTTGGAATGAAGCAGCGCCAGACTTCCAACGTCGCCATCAACGAAGGCGACGCGTCTTTTGCGCTTCGCTCGCCGATGTTTTTGACAATCAAGTTGATCCGCGATGGCGAGTTGATTTGTTCGCTTTGATTAAGGAGTGCGCTGAACTCGACTGGTTGCTGCTGACAAAGCGACCTCAAAATATTCGTAAGATGTTGCCCAGCGATTGGGGGCAACTCGTCACGATAGTTTGGACTTATCAGTTCATATACATAACAGTTGAAAGCACCTTTTCGGCGTAATCGGTTTCGTACATGTTCGCGCTCGGAAATGGCCTCCCAGAACCAATCCATAAGCTTTGAAATTCCACGGCACCTTCGAGTTCGGCCGAAGAACGGATGGATGATTGAATGCGTTTCTTTCGCAAACTTCTTTAGTTCCTCGCAAATGCGAGAAGCTGGTGTATCAGTTTCCAGCAACGGCTTGGTCTGGCGATGCGCAAAGATATCGTCTCGATGCAAAATAGATGCGTCTGCTGCGCCAGTGATGAGATTTTCGATCAGCCGGGTACGCAGGTACGACGTTTTGATTTCACCAACGCGCGACCACTTCGCGTTCTCGTGTGCCTTGGAAAAATCGGCATCCAGCCTGTCAGCGAGTCCTTAAAGTATCCTCGGATGCGCGGCGGCGAAGGTGTGCCAGGACATCTTCGGGAGATACGATTCCTTCTGATTGAATCCTCAATATCTAGAATTGAATACGCGATGTCGTCGCATGCCTCCATCAGCCACGTCAGCGGATGCCGTTGACCCTCGGTCAATCCCGTCTCTTCTCGGATCCAAGTAACTACGTCCGTCTCTGATGCAAAATAACCTGGCTTCTTAGTGCTAGCGCTCGCTTTGCGGTCTGCCCGCGCTGCAGGAACTGTGTATTTCATAAATGCGGCGACGTGGCGGCGGTAAGGTCCAGGCAAACCCTCCTAACGACACCTGTAGCCGGCAAACAAGCGGAGAGTCTGCGCGTTGCCTTCGAAATTGAGGAAATCATGACGCCAGTCATCCGGCACGCCGTTGAGGATTTCGGGATGCTTCGCGAACCAATCTCGAAGGCGTTTCGCCCTGATGGCCAAACGGCGGGTTGCCTAAGTCATGTGCCAGTCCAGCGGACGCGAGAATAGTTGGAGCAGCTGCCTGACCCTTTGCGTCACCAAATATTCCGTCGGAGTGCCGAGCAGGCGATTCCCAATCGAACGTGCCAAGTTGGATACTTCGTGCGAATGCGTCAGGCGGGTCCTGACTCCATCGTTTCGATCGAGGGAAACACCTGGGTCTTATCTGCCATACGACGAACAGGCGTGCTGAAGAGCAGCCTATCATAGTCGTGCTCAAAGGGGCTTCTGGTGTCGACCGTTGTGGCGGTTGGCGAGACGTTGCCTCCCGCAGGCTTGCCTCTACGCGAGGTCGACCAGATACTGGATGTTGGCACTTCGCAGCCTCTTATGTTCCCAAATTGCACGCAGCATTCACTCCGCCGCCTGAATCCCCTTCTTCTTCACCACCTCCCGCCGCGCCAGCACGGGCTTCAAAAACTGTCCCGTATAGCTCCGCTTCACCGCGGCCACGTCCTCCGGCGTGCCGGCCGCAACGATCTCGCCGCCGCCGTCGCCGCCTTCGGGGCCGAGGTCGATGATCCAGTCGGCGGTCTTGATCACTTCGAGATTGTGCTCGATCACCACCATGGTGTTGCCGCCCTCGACCAGCTGGTGCAGCACGTCGAGCAGCTTCGCCACGTCGTGGAAATGCAATCCGGTGGTGGGCTCGTCGAGAATGTACAACGTGCGGCCGGTCGAGCGCTTCGACAGCTCCTTGGCGAGCTTGATGCGTTGCGCTTCGCCGCCTGACAGCGTCGTGGCCTGCTGGCCGACATGGATGTAGCCGAGGCCGACGCGCTGCAGCGTCTCCAGGATGTTGCGGATGCGCGGCACCGCCTTGAAGAACTCCTGCGCCTCGTCGACCGTCATGTCGAGCACGTCGGCGATCGACTTGTTCTTGAAGGTGACGTCGAGGGTCTCGCGGTTGTAGCGCTTGCCCTTGCAGATGTCGCAGGTGACGTAGACGTCGGGCAGGAAGTGCATCTCGATCTTGATGACGCCGTCGCCCTCGCAGGCCTCGCAGCGCCCGCCCTTGACGTTGAACGAGAAACGCCCGGGCTCGTAGCCGCGCGCCTTGGCCTCGGGCAGGCCGGCGAACCATTCGCGGATCGGCGTGAACGCGCCGGTGTAGGTCGCCGGGTTCGAGCGCGGCGTGCGGCCGATCGGCGACTGGTCGATGTCGATGATCTTGTCGATGTGCTCGAGCCCCTCGATGCGGTCGTGCGGCGCCGGCGCCAGCGAGGCGTTGTTGAGCTTGCGCGCCACCGAGGCATAGAGCGTGTCGACCAGGAGCGTCGACTTGCCGCCGCCGGACACGCCGGTGACGCAGGTGAACAGGCCGAGCGGGATCTCCGCCGTGATGTTCTTGAGGTTGTGGCCGCGGGCGTTGAGCACCTTGATCGAGCGGCGGCCGCGCACGCGCCGCTCCGGCACCGGGATGCCCATCGCGCCGGTGAGGTACTTGCCGGTGAGCGAGTCCTTCGAGGCCATGATGTCGGCGGGCTTGCCCTGCGCGACGATCTCGCCGCCGTGGCGGCCGGCGCCGGGGCCGATGTCGAGCACGTAATCGGCGGTGCGGATCGCGTCCTCGTCGTGCTCCACGACGATGACGGTGTTGCCGAGGTCGCGCAGGCGCTTGCAGTGTCTCCAGCAGCCGCGCGTTGTCGCGCTGGTGCAGGCCGATCGACGGCTCGTCGAGCACATAGAGCACGCCGGTGAGGCCGGAGCCGATCTGCGAGGCGAGGCGGATGCGCTGGCTCTCGCCGCCCGACAGCGTGCCGGACGAGCGCGAGAGCGTGAGATAATCGAGCCCGACGTCGACCAGGAACTTCAGCCGGTCGCGGATTTCCTTGAGCACGCGGACGCCGATCTCGTTCTGCTTCGGGTGTCAGCCGCTGGGGCAGCTCGGTGAACCATTCGAGCGAGCCCTTGACCGACATGTCGGCGGCCTCGCCGATGTGCTTTTCGGCGACCTTCACGCACAGCGATTCCGGCTTGAGCCGCGCGCCCTTGCAGGCGTCGCAGGGGATGTCGGTGAAGTAGCGGCCGATCTCCTCGCGCGCCCAGTCGCTCTCGGTCTCCTTGTAGCGGCGCTCGAGATTGGTGATCACGCCCTCGAACGGCTTCTTGGTGGTGTAGCTGCGCACGCCGTCGTCGTAGGTGAAGCGGATCTCCTCGTCCTCGCCGGAGCCGTAGAGGATCGCCTTCTGCGTCGCCTTCGGCAGCTCCTTCCACTTGCTGTCGAGGGTGAACTTGTAGTGCTTGCCCAGCGCCGTGAGCGTCTGGATGTAATAGGGCGACGACGACTTCGACCACGGCGCGATCGCGCCCTTGCGCAGCGTCGCGTCGGGATCGGGGATCACGAGGTCGGCGTCGATATGCGGCTCGACGCCGAGGCCGCCGCATTTCGGGCAGGCGCCGAACGGGTTGTTGAACGAGAACAGCCGCGGCTCGATCTCCGGGATGGTGAAGCCCGACACCGGGCAGGCGAATTTCTCCGAGAAGATCAGCCGCTCGGCGGTCTCGTTGCGCTGCTTGTTGGCCTTGGCGCCGGCGACCGCCGCGCCGTCGGCCAGCTCGGCGATCGCGAGGCCGTCGGCGAGCTTCAGCGCCTGCTCCAACGAATCCGCCAGCCGCGTGGCGATGTCGGCGCGCACCACGATGCGGTCGACCACCACGTCGATGTCGTGGGTGAATTTCTTGTCGAGCGCGGGCACCTCGGCGATCTCGTAGAACTGGCCGTCGACCTTCACGCGCTGGTAGCCGCGCTTGAGGAAGTCGGCGAGCTCCTTGCGGTACTCGCCCTTGCGGCCGCGCACGACCGGCGCCAGCAGATAGAGCCGCGTGCCTTCCGGCAGCGCCAGGATGCGGTCGACCATCTGCGAGACGGTCTGGCTCTCGATCGGCAGCCCGGTGGCGGGCGAGTAGGGCACGCCGATGCGCGCCCACAAGCAGCCGCATGTAGTCGTAGATCTCGGTGACGGTGCCGACGGTCGAGCGCGGGTTCTTCGAGGTGGTCTTCTGCTCGATCGAGATCGCCGGCGAGAGCCCGTCGATCTGGTCGACGTCCGGCTTCTGCATCATCTCGAGGAACTGGCGGGCATAGGCCGAGAGGCTCTCGACATAGCGGCGCTGGCCCTCGGCATAGATGGTGTCGAAGGCGAGGGAGGACTTGCCCGAGCCGGACAGCCCGGTGAACACCACCAGCTGGTCGCGCGGGATCGCGACGTCGACGTTCTTGAGGTTGTGCTCGCGCGCGCCGCGGATCGAAATCACCCGCGAATCCAAGCGCTTGCCCTTTGAGCTTTGATCGAAAAGGTCGTTCATGATGCCCGCATCCGAAGGCCGAACATAGGGAGAACGGGCGCGGTAAGCGCCAGCCCAAAACCGCGCAGACCTCAGTTGCCCACACGCAGGCCGCTCCGCGGTTGCTTGGGTATTTTCCTGCCTCGGCTCTCTCCGCTCGTCCCCGCGAAAGCGGGGACCCAGGCTGGCTCAAGACTGGATTCCCGCTTGCGCGGGAATGAGCGGACGAGAAACCCAGCCCAGAAATGCTCTAACATCAACGCAGCAAGCAAAAACGGGGAGGTAGTTCCATGACATCGCGGCATGTCGTTTGCGTTCGCGCTGGTGGCGGCTTTCGCCGCCGGTCCGGCACTCGCCCAGCACCAGGTCACGACCCGCAGCAATGTCGAATACGTCGAGCACGACGGCGTGAAGCTCACCGGCGACCTCTACATGCCCAAGGACGTCGCCAAGGCGCCGATCGTCATCGGCATCCATGGCGGCGGCTGGCAGGGCGGCAGCCCGGCGGCCTACCGGCATTGGGGTCCGTTGTACGCCAAGAACGGCATCGGGATGTTTGCCATCAGGTATCGCTTGGCGAAGGCCGGCACCTATCCGAAGGCGGCCTATGACGTGAAGGCGGCGATCCAGTTCGTGCGCGCCAAGGCCGCCGAGCTCGGCGCCGACCCGGACCGCATCGGCCTGCAGGGCGACAGCGCCGGCGGGCATCTCGCGTCGCTGGTCGGCATCGCTCCCGACGAATTCAAATCCGCGCACCAGAACGCGCCGCATGCCGCGGTGCCGGCCGGCGTGAAGACCGTGGTCAGCCTCTACGGCATCTACGACATGCTGGCGCAGTGGCAGCACGACCAGATCGCGCGGCCGCGCGACCAGATCAGCGAGAAATTCCTCGGCGTCACGCCGATGCAGAACCGCAAGCTGTATTTCGAGTCGTCGCCGATCAGCTACGCCACCGTCGACCGCAACCGCACGCGCTTCCTGCTGGTCCACGGCACCGACGACGACATCGTCGACAAGGCGCAGGCGGAGCAGTTCTGGACCGCGCTCAACCAGGCCGGCTTCTATTCACGGCGCGTGATCCTGCCGGGCGCCGGGCACTTCTTCGCGTCGGATCCGCACGACATGCCGGGCAGCTTCAGCGGCATGGCGGCGCCGCGCATCCTGCAGTTCCTGCAGGGGCAGCTTTAAAGGGGCGCGGCTCCCGGCGGCCGCGACTTCGTGGCGGACCGGATCCTGGTGCGCCACGGCGGATTTCAGGCCATCATGCCGCCGGCGCCGGCCGATCACATCCGTTAGGAGAACCGATCATGTCCAATTCCGTCCGCGTCGTGCTCGGCGCGCTTGCTGCCATCGCGACGCTGGTCGCCGTTCCGCCGACGGCATCGGCGCAAAGCTGGCCGACGCGGCCGGTGACCGTGGTGGTGCCGTTCGCGGCCGGCAGCTCGAGCGATACCGCGGCGCGGATCATCTCGGTCGGACTGTCGGAGGCGCTGGGGCAGCAGGTGATCGTCGAAAACGTCGGCGGCGCGGCCGGCCTGACCGGCACGGCCCGGGTCGCCCGGGCGGCGCCCGACGGCTACCAGCTGCTGTTCGCGACCGTCGACACCATGACGATTGCGCCCGTCATGCAGAAGAAGCCGCCCTACGACAGCATCAATGATTTTGCACCGGCGGGCCTCGCGGTCGAGCAGCCGGTCGTGCTGATCGCACGCAAGGATTTGCCGGCGAACACGCTGCCGGAATTCGTGGCCTACGCGAAGGCCAATCACAAGAAGATGCAATTCGGCTCCGCCGGCGTCGGGTCGGGATCGCATTTCTCCTGCGCCAAGCTCAACATCGCGCTCGGGATCGAGCCCATCCATGTGCCGTATCGCAGCTCCGGGCTCGCCGCGCAGGATCTCATGGGCGGCCGGCTCGACTTCCTGTGCGCGCTCGGCGGCACCGCGATGGGCCCGGTCGAGAGCGGCCAGGCCAAGGCGATCGGCCTGCTGACGGCCGAGCGCTCGCCGCTGTTCCCGACCTTGCGCACGTCGAAGGAGGAAGGCCTCGTCGGCGTGGATTCGTATTTCTGGTCGGGGTTCTTCTTTCCGAAGAACACGCCCGACGCGATCGTCCAGCGGCTTCACACGGCGGCCGACCGCACGCTGGCGTTGCCCATCACCGTCGAGCGGCTGCGCAAGACCGGGATCGAGCCGATCGTCGCCGAGCGCCGCTCGCCCGCCTATCTGCGGGAATTCATGAAGGCCGAGATGCAGAACTGGGCGGCGATGGTGAAGGCCAGCGGCATCCCGCTGGAGTAAGGCGGCGCCCGGCACGGGAGCTTGACAACTCCCGAACGAAAAAGGGCCGGCGCGAGGCCGGCCCCAAGGTCGAAAACGTTTTCTTGTTCGTTTTGTTTTGTTCGTTTGTTTTGTTCGTTTCTCAGTAGCGCGCGACGACGACCGGCGCCGAGCCGCCCCAACGGTAGTTGAGGCCGACCTTCCAGGTGTGCACCTGGTTCTTGTGCTCGAAGGTGTCGCCGTCGAGATTGGTCGACGAGTGCCTGCCGAAGTTCATGTACAGGTACTCGCTCTTGAACGACCAGCTCGGCGCGAAGGCGAGCTCGAAGCCGGTGCCGACGGTCCAGCCCCAGCGGGTCTTCTTGGTCTCGCTGAAGTCGGACGCGTCGATCACGCTGCCGTTGAGGTCGGCGGCCGAATTGGTGATGCTCGCAACCGCGGCGCCGCCCTTCACGTAGGTGAGCAGGCGGTCATAGGCGAGGCCGAGCCGGCCGGTGACGGTGCCGTACCAGCCGTACTTCACCGACACGTAGTTGTCCGGCGCCGGGAACATGGTCTCGCGGACGCCGAGATAGCCGACGTCGGCTTCCAGGCCGAGCACATAGACGCCGTACTGCCAGTTGTAGCCGAACTGGGCGCCGCCGAAGATGCCGACCGGGCTGAGGTCGTAGCTCAGCGGGACGCCGCTATCGAAGCCGCCGTAAGGCGCGACGTTGGAGGTCGTGCTCTTGCCGACCGCAACGCCGGTGTGGGTGCCGAGGTAGAAACCGTTCCAGCTGAAGCTCGCCGGGATCACCTCCGCGGGCATGCGGCGCGGCAGATCGGCGGCGCTCGCTGCGCCTGCGGCAAGCAAGGCGGCGAGGCTGATACCTGAGAACAAAACCTTCTTCATTTTTACGCTCCCCTGAACCCCGGGCCCCCGGGGTGTGTTTGACGCCAGCATCTTGACTCAAGATCGTTGAAAAGTCGGTGTATTGGCTGTGTCTTTGCGGCAACAAGCATTTGAAATCGTTGGATAAAATCTGTCTGATCTTTACCGATACTTCACCAGTCAAATAAACCGCCGATTTACGGTGTGGGGAAAGTTGCAATGAATTCAGAAGGTTAGAAATTTTGCCCAGCAACAGTCTGGTTAGCGAATTGAATACTGGTGGTTTTACCTTCGGCTAAGCATGAGAAGTTGCTACGCCTGACAGTCGAGATCGCGCCCGGCGCCCGCTGGTGACAACGCACGCGCGAGCCTTGAAAGGGACCATGTCCCTTGCTAGAACAAAATAAGAACATAAGTTGGATGCGCCGGGAATTGTGGACAAGCGGGAGGCTGTCGCCCGCGCTCGGCGTTGGCACGATAGGGTGCCGCCAGATGAGTGGAGGTGAGCGATGGCAGGTTCGGTGAACAAGGTGATTTTGGTCGGCAATCTGGGCCGCGATCCGGAGATCAGGCGCACGCAGGACGGCCGTCCAATCGCCAATCTTTCGGTCGCGACGTCGGAAAACTGGCGCGACAAGGCGACCGGCGAGCGGCGCGAGAAGACCGAGTGGCATCGCGTGGTGATCTTCAGTGAAGGGCTGTGCAAGATCGCCGAGCAGTATTTGAAGAAGGGGTCGAAGGTCTATCTCGAGGGCCAGTTGCAGACCCGCAAATACACCGACAAGGACGGGGTCGAGAAATACTCGACCGAGGTGGTGCTGCAGAACTTCAACTCGGTGCTCACCATGCTCGATACGCGTGGAAGCGGCGGTGGCGGCGACGACTTCGGCTCGGACGCGGGCTCGGATTTCGGCTCGTCCAGCCCGGCGCCGCGCTCACGCCAACCGGCGACCGCCGGCGCCGGCGGCAAGCGCGACCTGAACGACGACATCCCGTTCTGACATCCGACAACAACGACGCGACATGCGCGTTCTGGTGACCGGAGCCTACGGCCTGATCGGCTCCGCGATCCTGGCGCGCCTGCATCGCGACGGGCATGAACTGATCGCCGCCGGCCGCTCGCTCGACGAGGCGCGGCGGCGGTTTCCCTATGCGCAATGGATCGCGGCCGACTTCGCGCGGCTGACGGCGGCCGCCGCCTGGCGGCCGCTGCTTGCTGATGTGGACGCGGTCGTGAACTGCGTCGGCGTGCTGCAGGACGGCGGCCGCGACGACATGCAGGCCGTGCAGGTCGCGGGCACCTGCGCCTTGTTCGATGCCTGCGTCGCGTCCGGCGTCCGGCGCGTCATCCATGTCTCGGCGGTCGGCGCGTCGGTGCAGGGACCGACCGCGTTCTCCCGCACCAAGGCGCAAGCCGACGCGCATCTGGCGACGCTCGATCTCGACTGGGTGATCCTGCGGCCGGGCCTGGTGCTGGGGCCGGCCGCCTTCGGCGGCAGCGCGATGCTGCGCGGCCTCGCCGGACTGCCGTGGGTGACGCCGGCGGTCGCCGGCAAGGTCCAGGCGGTGAGCGTCGACGATATCGCCGACACCGTTGCGCTATGCCTTCGCGGCGATGCGCCGCCGAGAGTAACGTGGGAGCTGGTGCATCCGCAGCTGCACGACTTCGGCGACGTGGTCGCGGCGTTCCGCCAATGGCACGGATTTCCGCCGCGCCCGCGGCTCGATCTGAGCCGTCGCGCAAGGTGTCGTCGCGATGTTGGCCGCGTGGGCCGGGCAACTCGGTTGGCGCAGCCCGGCGCGCGCGACCGCGCTGGCGCAGCTTTCCGCGGGCGTCGTCGGCGATCCAACCGCCTGGACGAAGCGCGACCGGCATCAAGCCGAAGAGCCTCGACGCCATCCTGGCCGAGCGGCCGGCGGGCGTGCAGGATCGCTGGTTCGCGCGGCTCTATTGGCTCAAGCCGGTGGCGATCGTCGCGCTGGCGGTGTTCTGGATCGCGACCGGCATCATTGCGCTCGGCCCCGGCCGTGCCGCGGGGATGGCCTATCTGACCAAAGCCGGGCTCGGTGCGGGCGCGGCCGAATTCGCCCTGGTCGCCGGCTCGCTGTTCGACATCGCAGTCGGGCTTGCCGTGCTGGTGCGGCGCTTCACGCGGCGCGCGCTGCAGCTCATGCTGATCGTGTCGGCGGGCTATCTTCTGGTGGGAACGATTTTGGCGCCGGAAGTGTGGTCCGATCCGCTCGGGCCCTACACCAAGATCATTCCGGTGCTGCTGGCGACCGCGTTCACGCTGGCGATCCTTGACGAGCGATGATTGAGAACCTGCTGCTGCTCAAGCTGATCCACGTGCTCTCATCGACGGTGTTGTTCGGCACCGGTCTCGGTGTCGCATACTTCATGCTGATGGCCGGCCGCTCGTGCGACCCGGTCGTGGTCGCGCATACGGCGGGCATCGTGGTGGTGGCTGATGCCGTGTTCATTGCCAACGCCGCCATTGTCCAGCCGGTCTCCGGGGTCCAGCTCGCGCTCACCATCGGCTATTCGCTCTGGGAGTCGTGGATCGTGGCGTCGTTCGCGCTTTATTTCCTGGTCGCGGCTTGCTGGCTGCCGGTGCTGTGGCTCCAGGTGCAGATGCGCAACATGGCGCGCGGGGCGGCGGAGGAGGGGACTGCCCTGCCGGAACGCTATCATCGGCTGTTCCGCATCTGGTTTGTGCTGGGATGGCCGGCGTTCATCAGCATGATTGTGATTTTCGCGCTGATGATCTTCAAGCCCCGCTTGTGGTAGTCAGCGACCCGTCCATCGCCGGGAGATGAGTCGCATGTCCTTGCAGCCGCTGCTCAACGCCGCGCCCGCGATCCAGGTCCACGCCTTTGCGGCGATGGCCGCGTTCGCGCTGGGCATCGTGCAGCTCAGCGCGCCGAAGGGGACGCTGCCGCACCGGACGCTCGGCTATATCTGGGTCGTGCTGATGGTTGTGGTCGCGGGCACATCGTTCTGGATTCATGACATCCGGATGTGGGGCCCGTGGAGCGCGATCCATCTGCTGTCGATCTTCACACTCTGCGACGCTGCCGATCGCGGTGGTGCATGCGCGGCGCCACCGCGTGATCGCGCACCGCAACGCCATGATCTCGATGTTCGCTGGCGCGCTGTTGATCGCCGGAGCGTTCACCTTCCTGCCGGGCCGGATCATGCACGCGGTTGCCTTCGGCAACTGACGTAGTCGCGTCAGAACGCGATCAACGCCCAACCACGTCAGGGCGCGCAGCCCTTACTCGGGTGTGGCGGCGAGAAATCCGGCCATGATCAGCATGACGATCACGGCAAGCCAGATCATGTCGATGGGGATGGCGGCAACCATGTGAGGGCTCGCGCACGCTAGAGGAACAGCGGAGGTCGGTGGCACTCCTGCAACCTTGGTGTCGCGAGCAACCCATTTGGTTCATTGAGATTTTCGCTGTTTTTCGACGGCAGGATTCTACCGTTCCCGGCCCCTTCAGGCGGGTCTTGCAGCCGCCGGCGTCGGATTCGACCAACTTGTGATGGCCAGCACAGTGTTCAGCCGCGGCTTGAGCGACAACCAAGCACGGGTCCGGGGATGATCCTCGGCCGAGCAACCTAAGGAACCACAGATATGTTCAAGCGCACTGCAATCTTCGCCTTTGTCGCAGCAATCGTTGTCGGCTTGGCGTCTCTCTCCATCACCGGTGCTGAAGCCCGCGGTCACGGCGGCGGCCACGGTGGTGGTCACGGCGGCGGCCACCGGATGCACGGCGGCGGCCATCACGGCGGCCACCACGGCGGTCACCGTCACCACGGCCATCACCATCACCACCGTCATCATGGCCATCACCACCATCACCGTCACCACGGCCATCACCACCACCACCGTCACCACGGCCATCACCACCACCACCGTCACTACTCTTACTGGCGGCACTATCGTTGGTACCAGCACTACTACCCGGCCTATTACCGTCCGTATCCGGTGTACCCGGCTGCGGCTCCGGCTCCGGCCCCGGTCTATAGCTGCCCGGCTCCGACCGCCTACGACCAGCAGCCTCCGGCGGCTCCGGCTTACGCCCCTCCGGCGTATGCTCCTCCGGCGCCCCCGACTTATGCTCCGCAAGGATCGTAAGGCGTAACGACGCTGGTTGAACGCTTAGAACCCCGGCCTTGGCCGGGGTTCTTTGCTTTTGCCCGTCACCCGGTCAGTGCGGCGCGCACGCCATCGATCACGTACTGCACCGCGAGCGCGGCAAGGATCACGCCGAGCAGGCGCGACAGCACGGCATTGCCGGTGACGCCCAAAAGCTTGTCGATCCGGCTCGCCAGCAGGAACGCCAGCCAGCACGCCGCCATCACGACGATGATCACGCCGAACAGGATCCCGAGCGACAGCGGCCGGCCACCAGGCTGACTGGCGAGCAGCAGGGTCGCGGTGATGGCGCCGGGCCCCGCCATCAGCGGGATCGCGAGTGGGAACGCCGCGATGTTGCGAACATGCTCCTCCAGCGCCTCTTCGGCTTGTTTGGTCTGCCGGTTGTTGCGCACGCCCAGCACCATTTCGGTCGCGACCAGGAACAGAAGCAGTCCACCGGCGATGCGGAAGGCCGGCACGCCGATCCCAAGCTGGCGTAGCAGCCAGTCGCCCACGAGCGCCGTGCCGAACAGGATCAATCCCGCGATCAAGCACGCGCGCCAGGCAATGCGCTTGCGCGACGGCGCGGGCAGGCCGTGCGTGACCGCGAGGAAGACCGGCACCAATCCGATTGGATCGACGACCACCAGCAAGGTCACCAGTGCGGAGACGAGATAGTCGAGCGGCATCGCACGGGCCTTATTGAGTGGTGGATGGAAGCGGGTGCCAATTCAGCCGCAAATGGCGGCTCGCGCAATCGGTGAGGTGCGCAATGACAGCAGGTTTTTCAGCCTTCGGTCCGAGGCCTCATTGGCGCCTTGGAAACTCCTTATAGACCATTGAAAAAACAGCAGAAAATCATACATATCGGGAGCGGTTTTGGGTGGCGCCCACCCGTTAAATTGGCTAAGGGAAACCACACTGGATTCGCAGGATTTTTAGCCCTTGTCTGACACCGATAATTCCCCGCCCGAGGGAAACGATCCGCCCTCGGACATTCGCCCCGTTTCCATCGCCGAGGAGATGAAGCGCAGCTATCTCGATTACGCCATGAGCGTGATCGTGTCGCGTGCGCTGCCCGACGCGCGTGACGGTCTCAAGCCGGTGCATCGGCGCATCCTCTATTCGATGCACGAGAACGGGCATACGCCCGACAAGAAATACGTGAAGTCGGCGCGCGTGGTCGGCGACGTGATGGGTAAGTATCACCCGCACGGCGACCAGGCGATCTACGACGCGCTGGTGCGCATGGCGCAGGATTTCTCCATGCGCCTGCCGCTGATCGACGGGCAGGGCAACTACGGCTCGGTCGACGGCGATCCACCGGCGGCGATGCGGTACACCGAGTGCCGTCTCGCCGACTCCGCGATGTCGCTGCTGGCGGACATCGACAAGGACACCGTCGACTTCCAACCCAACTACGATGGCAACGAGAGAGAGCCGGTCGTTCTTCCGGCGCGCTTCCCGAATCTCCTGGCCAACGGCGCCGGTGGCATCGCCGTCGGCATGGCGACCAACATCCCGCCGCACAATCTCGGCGAACTGATCGACGCCTGCGTCGCGTTGATCGACAACCCCGCGCTCAGCATCGAGGAATTGATTGGCATCATCCCCGGTCCGGATTTTCCGACCGGCGGCGTGATCCTCGGCCATCAGGGCATCCGCGCCGCCTATCACACCGGCCGCGGCTCGATCGTGATGCGCGGCAAGGTCGAGATCGAAGTCCTGCGCGGCGATCGCGAGGCGATCATCATCAGCGAGATTCCCTACCAGGTGAACAAGGCCGCGATGGTCGAGCGCATCGGGGAGCTCTGGCGCGAGAAGAAGATCGACGGTATCTCCGCGCTGCGCGACGAATCCGACCGCCAGGGCTATCGCGTGGTGATCGAGCTCCGGCGCGAGGCGGTCGCCGACATCGTTCTCAATCAGCTTTATCGGTTCACCGCATTGCAGAGCACCTTCGGCGCCAACATGGTGGCGCTCGACGGCGGCCGTCCGCTGGTGATGAACCTGAAGGACCTGCTGACGATATTCCTCGCGTTCCGCGAGGAGGTGATCTCCCGGCGCACCAAGTATCTGCTCGGCAAGGCGCGCGACCGCGCCCACATCCTCGTCGGGCTCGCGATCGCGGTGGCCAATATCGACGAAGTGATCAAGATGATCCGCGCCTCGAAGGACGCCAACGAAGCGCGCGAAGCATTGATGGGCAGGGAATGGCCGGCCGCCACCGCGGCATCGCTGATTGCATTGATCGACGATCCACGCCACCGCGTCTCGTCGGAAGGGACTGCCCGGCTGACCGCCGAGCAGGCGAAGGCGATCCTCGACCTGCGGCTGCAGCGGCTCACTGCACTCGGCCGCGACGAGATCAAAGCCGAGCTCGACAAGCTCGCCGAGGAGATCGCGGACTATCTCGATATCCTGCGCTCGCGCGCGCGTATCCAGTCGATCGTGAAGGACGAGCTGGCGGCGGTGCGGAAGGAATTCGCCACGCCGCGTCGGACCGTCATCCTCGACCAGGAAGGCGAGATGGAGGATGAGGACCTCATCCATCGCGAGGACATGGTCGTCACCGTCTCCCATCTCGGCTACGTCAAGCGCGTACCGCTCTCGACCTATCGGGCGCAGCGCCGCGGCGGCAAGGGCCGCTCCGGCATGCAGACCCGCGAGGAGGATTTCGTCGCGCGGTTGTTCGTGGCCAACACCCACACGCCGGTTTTGTATTTCTCCTCGCACGGCCGCGTCTACAAGGAGAAGGTCTGGCGCTTGCCGCAGGCGGCGCCACAGGCGCGCGGCAAGGCGCTGATCAACATCCTGCCGCTCGATCACGGCGAGCGCATCAACACCGTGATGCCGCTGCCTGAGGACGAGAGCACCTGGGCCAATCTCGACGTCATGTTCGCCACCACCCGCGGCACGGTGCGGCGGAACAAGCTCTCCGATTTCGTGGACGTGCGGCGCTCCGGCATCATCGCCATGAAGCTCGACGAGGGCGAAGCGATCGTCGGGGTCCAGATCTGCACCGAGAAGAACGACGTGCTGCTGACCTCGGCGCACGGACAATGCATCCGCTTCCCGGTCACCGACGTGCGCGTGTTCCAGGGCCGCACCTCGATGGGCGTGCGCGGCATCTCGCTCGCCGACGCCGACAAGGTGATCTCGATGTCGATCCTGCGACACCTCGGTGTGAGTGCCGAGGAGCGCATGGCCTATCTTAAGCGCGCGAGCGCGGTCCGCCGCGGCACCAATGGCGAGGCGGAGGAGGCCGTCGCCGACGCCGAGGAACCGGCGACCGGCGCGATCGAGCTTGGCGAGCAGCGCTATGTCGAGATGTCGGAGGCCGAGCAGTTCATCCTGACGATCTCCGAGAAGGGCTACGGCAAGCGCTCGTCGTCGTACGAGTACCGGATCACCAACCGCGGCGGCAAAGGCATCGTCGCGATGGATATCTGGGAAGGCAAGAAGGGCGCCGAGACCATCCGCGAGAAGACCGGCTACCTGGTGGCGTCGTTCCCGGTCGGCGACGGCGACCAGCTCATGCTGGTCACCAATGGCGGCCAGCTGATCCGCACCAAGGTTGACGGCATCCGCATCGCCGGCCGCTCGACCCAGGGCGTGATCGTGTTCGACACCGCGCAAGACGAACGCGTCGTCTCCGTCGAGCGGCTGTCCGAGGAAGGCGAGGAGAACGGCGGCTGATCAACAAGCCGCCGCCTCGCCCTGCGACAATTCAAACCGGCCGAGTTGCAGAATCCGCTCTCTGCTGCCGCCCTCTGATATAGAATTTGGCCGTGTCGAAGCGCTTCCCGGGAGGAATGGCAATGCACGGCTTGGTTCGGCGTATCAGACGTGGCGCGGTGCCCCTGCTCGGAATATTGGTGGCCGCGACCACTGCCTCGGCGCAAGACTGGCCCTCGCGCAACGTCACCATCGTCGTCCCGCTCGCGGCCGGCAGCGCGTCGGACATCTCGGCGCGTGTCGTCGCCGACCAGCTTGGCAAGCAGCTCAACCGTACCTTCGTGGTCGAGAACCGTCCTGGCGCCGGCGGAACCACCGGCGCCGGCATGGTCGCCAAGGCTGCGCCGGACGGCCACACGATCCTCGCTTACGGCGCATTGTCGACCGCCAACGCGCTCTACGCCAAGCTGCCCTATGACACGCTCAACGACTTCATCCCGATCATCACGCTCGGGCAGCAGGCGCAGGCCATCACGACCGCGCCGTCCAAAGGCTACAAGACGCTCGCCGACCTGATCGCCGCGGGCAAGGCCAAGCCGGGCGCGCTGAACTATTCGTCGGCCGGCGTCGGATCGGCGTCGCACTTCGCCGCCGAACGCCTGCTCGTCGCGGCCGGCTTCACCGCCCAGCACATCCCGTTCAAGGGCTCCGGGGAATCGCTCCGGGAAATCGTCGCAGGGCGCGTGGACTTCAGCGTTCAGTCGTTCGCGACCACCGTCCCGCTGGTACAGGATGGCACGCTGGTGGCGCTCGCCGTGAGCGCGCACAAGCGGTCGGTCCTCGTTCCGACCGTCCCAACGACGATCGAGGCCGGCCTACCCGCCGAGTCGGTCTATACGTTCTACACGGGGATTTATCTGCCCACGAAGACGCCGCGCGACATCGTTGAGAAGCTTCACGCCGAAATCGCCAAGGCGCTGCAGGCGCCCGAGGTGCAGGCACGCTTCAAGACGCTTGGCATCGAGCCGCTGCCGATGACCTTGGCGGAGTTCAGCAAGTTCTTCCAGGATGAAGTCAGCGGGACGCTGACGCTCGCCAAGGCCGCGGGCATCAAGCAGCAGTAGTTGCGCGCCCACGCCCCACGAGGTCAGTCATGTCCGCCGACAAGCCTGCCGTTCCACCGCCTGCGCCGCCGCCACCGGTTCCGCACGGCAAGCCGATCACGCTCGATGTGGCGAAGCGCATCGCTGCCGCCGCCGAAGCCGAGGCGCGCAAGAACGGCTGGCCGATGGCGATTGCGATCGCCGAGCCGACTGGCGCGTTGGTCTATTTCCTCAAGATGGACGACGTCCAATACGCGTCGATCGAGCTCGCTATGGTCAAGGCGAAGACCGCCGCGATTTACCGCCGGCCGACCAAGATGTTCACCGAGGCGCTCGGCAACGGCCATCTCATGTTCCTGACCTTCCCGGATCTGTGCGCGGCGCCGGGCGGGCTTCCGCTGGTCGCCGAGGGCAAGCTGATCGGCGCGATCGGGGTCAGCGGCGGTGCCGGCCATCAGGACGACGTGGTGGCGCAGGCGGGCGTGGCGGCCCTTTAGAGCAGGATGAAGTCACATTGAATCGCGTGCAGTCGTCATTGCGAGGAGCGCAAGCGACGAAGCAATCCAGCTATCTCGACAACCTGGATTGCTTCGCTTCGCTCGCAATGACGGGGCTGCGTCAACCTCAAATCATCCCGCTCTAGCGCGTCAGTTCACTCAATCGATGCTGATATTGGCGGCCTTCGCGACTGCCGACCATCGCTTCCGCTCGGCGGCGATGAACGCCGCAAACTCGGCGGCCGTACCGGTACCGGGCTCGGCGCCGAGCCGCTTGAGCGTGGTCTGCATCTCGGTCGACGTCATCCCGGCATTGATCGTGGCGTTGAGCTTGTCGACGACCGGCGCCGGCGTGCCGGCCGGCGCCACGAGGCCGAAGAACGCGCGCACCACGAAGTCCGGATAGCCGCTCTCGACCATGGTCGGCACGTCCGGCAGCAGCGCCAGCCGCTTGGGGCTCGTCACCGCGAGCGCGCGCAGCTTGCCGTCGGCGATCAGCGGCGGCAGCCCGGTGATGTTCACGAACGTCATCTGCACCTGGCCGCCGAGCACCGCGGTCGTCGCTTCCGCGCCCGAATTGTAGGGCACGTGCACGATCTTGACGCCGGCGGCGACGTTGAACAGCTCGCCCGCGAGATGGATGGTGTTGCCGATGCCGGCCGACGCGTAGTTCAGCTTGCCGGGATTGGCCTTCGCGTAGGCCACGAGCTCGGCGACGGTCTTCACCGGCAGCGAGGGATGCACCACCAGCACCTGGTAGGACTCGGCGATGCGCGCGACCGGCACGAACAGTTTTTCCGGGTCGTAGTTTGCCGTCTTCGACAAAATCGGGATCAGCACCAGCACGCTGGTGTTGCCCATGAACAGCGTATAGCCGTCCGGCTCGGCGCTGCCCGCGGCCTTCGCCGCAATGACACCGCCGGCGCCGCCGCGGTTCTCGATGATGACGTTCTGATGCAGCGCGGCTTGCAGGCGCTGCGCGGCGACGCGCGCGAGCAGATCGGTCGGGCCGCCCGGTCCCTGCGGCACGATGATCCGGATGAGCTTGTCGGGATAGGTCTGCGCAGCGGCCGCGCCGGCCATCAGGCCGAGAGCGGTGAGAATGGCGAAGGTCGTACGCACAAACGTCATGATCGATCCTGTCAGTCGATTTTGACTCCCGTAAGGCCGACCGCCCGCGCCCATTCACGGGCTTCAGCCTCGAGGAACGTACCGAACCGCTGCGGTGTCCCAGGCTTCGGGAGCAGGCCGAGCTTGGCCATGCTCGCCTTCAGCTCGGGATTTGCAAGCACCTCGTTCAGGGTAGCGTTAAGTTTCCGTACGACGTCGGGGGGCGTTGCCGCCGGCACCAGGAAGCCGCTCCAGAACGTGAACCTCAGCGGCACGCCGCTCTCGTCCATGGTCGGAATGTCCGGCAGATCGGCGTAGCGCCCTTCGCCGATGACGGCGATCGCGCGTAGCCTGCCGGCGTTCACCAGCGGTACGAGCGTCGCGGTGGTGCCGATGTTCATGTGGATCTGTCCCGCCAGGATGTCGGTCACCGCATTGGCGCCGCCCTTGTAGGGGATGGAGGCAATGTCGGCCTTGGTGAGGTGCTTGAACAATTCGCCGATCAAGTGCGGCGAGGTGCCAAGACCGTAGCCCCAGTTCAGCGTGCCGGGATTGGCTTTCGAATAAGCGATGAGCTCGGGCACGGTCCGCACCGGCAGCGTGGGCGTCACCACCACCACGAACGGGCTGGTGGCGGTGGCGCCGATCGGGGCGAAATCCTTGAGTGGATCGTAGGTGAGGTTCTTGAACGCCGCCGGCGCGATGACGTGGTTGGCGGCGGTGTGCAGCAGCGTGTAGCCGTCGGGCTCGGCGGATGCGACGGCCTTGGCGCCGATGGTCGCGCCCGCGCCCGGACGGTTCTCGACGATGACCGGCTGACGCAGCGCCGCCGACAGGTGATTGCCGACCAGCCGTCCGACCACGTCGACCGGGGAGCCGGCCGTGAGCGGCACGACGATCTTGATGGGCTTGTTGGGATAAGGCTGCGCCTGCACTTCGAGGCTTGAGCACACCGCCGTGCCGATGGTCGCCACCAGCGCAAGCGCGACCCGCATCGATCCCATCGCCGGCCTCTCAATCGATCTTCATGCCGCTCGACTTCACCACCGCAAGCCACTTCGGCGACTCCTCGGCGAGCAGGTTCCGGAAATCCTGCGGCGTTCCGCCGAGCGGGCTCGAGCCGAGCTTGCGCAGCGCCGCGATCATGTCCTCGGATTTGAGCGCGGCGTTCACTTCCTGGTTCAGCCGCGCGATGATCGCGGGCGGTGTCTTCGGCGGTGCCACCAGCCCGGTCCAGGAGACCGCCACCATGTCGGGCACGCCGCTTTCGAGCATGGTCGGCACCTCCGGCAGTTCTGAGCTGCGCGTTGCGCCGGTGACGGCGAGCGGCCGGACCTTGCCGTCGCGCACGTGGCTGAGCGTGATCGAGGTCGGCTCGAACGACATGTCGATCTGGCCGGAGAGCATGTCGGTCATCACATTGGCGGCGCCGCGATAAGGCACCGTGACGATGCTGATGCCGGTGCGCAGCTTGAACAGCTCGCCGACCATGATCGGTGTCGCGCCGGCCGGCGCGCCGAAATTGACCTTGCCGGGGTTCGCGCGCGCATAGGTGATCAGCTCCTGTGCCGAGCGCGCCGCCACGCGCGGCGGCACGATCAGCACGAACGGCGTGCCGGAGACCGCGACGATCGGCGCAAATCCGTTGACCGGATCGACATCGAGCGATTTCGACATCGTGGGCAGGACGCTCAGCGTCATCAGCCCGCCGAACATCAACGTGTGGCCGTCCGGTTCGGCAGTCACCGCGGCTTTCAATCCGACCGTGCTGCCGCCGCCCGGCCGGTTCTCGATGATGACAGGGCCGAGCGCCGGGGAAAGTTTCTGGCCGACCAGGCGCGCCATCACGTCGATCGGACCGCCGGCCGGAAACGGCACGATGATCCGGATCTGGCGGCTCGGGTAGCGCTCCTGCGTGGATGCCGGCGTGGCGAGCGCCACCACGAGACCCGCGATCGCAGCAGCGGAGACGATCCGGATCAAAGCGCGCTCCCTGTGTTGGCTTCGCCGTTTAGCTTCGTCGGCCGCGCGCCGGCTCCAGAATCTTGATCATGTCCTGATAGCCGCGCTGGCGGGCATAGGTGAGGGGTGTCGCGCCCTGACGATCCTTGATGTCGGAATCGGCGCCGGCTTTCACCAGCGCCTCGACGGTCGCAACGTGGTTGGGTCCGCCATTGCCGAGCACGACCGCTACATGCAGCGCGGTCCAGCCGCGCCCGTTGACGTGATCGAGCGGCGCCTTGTGGGCGATCAGGATGCGCACGACCTCCGCGTGTCCGAGATGGGCGGCGGCGCTGAGCGCCGTGCCGTCGGAGAAGGTCGTGACATTGCGGGGGTTGGCGCCGCCCTCGAGCGCGATGTTGAGCATCTCGATGTCGTTGTGAACGGCGGCGATGGTCAGGATGTCGTAGCGCTGGGCGTCGAGCGCATTGGGATTGGCGCCAAGCCGCAGCAGCGCCCGCGCCGCCGCGTGATGCTTGCGGTAGACCGCGACGTGCAGCGGGGTGCGGCTGTTTGAATCCTGGATGTTCACCCGTTCGCCGTTGGCAACCAGGCGCTCGAGCTCGGCGACGTCGCCCTTGGCGGCGGCGGCGTGCAGGCCGGCATAAATCTTGAGATCGCGCTCGTTCGGCGGCGTCTGGGCCGACAGGCGCCCGGCGAGCCCGAGTACGACGGCAACCGCCGCGATCGGTGCGATCAAAGACACGCGTCGTCGGATCATTCCGTCCCCGGACGTTCCAGAGTCCCCTTGAGAAACATTAGCACGCCTCAGCGCCGTCGGCGCTGGATGCAGCGACGCACCAAAAGGCAATGGCCGGGCGGGGGGCCCGGCCATTGTGGGGTACTTGGAGGTACTTCGGGGGTACTTGGGGGGTACTTGGGGGGTTGGAACTGTTAGCGGGCGATCCGGTCGGTGGTGACCACGCGCACGGTGCGGGGCTGGCCGTTGGCGAGGGTGCCGCGCAGGCAGCTGGCGTCGTAATAGGGCCAGGCTTGCTGCGAGCAGTCCGGGGCGGTGGCAGCCGGCTGAATGTCGAGACGGTCGCTCTTGACCACCGGGGCGGGCGTACGGGCCTCGACCTCGGGGCTGAAACCGGGAAGGGCGATCACAACGGCGGCGCCCAGAGCGGCGGCGGCAATTGCGGAAAGTGCTTTGTAGATGAACATTTTAGACACCCCTGTCTGCGCCACTGTGAGGCCATCCACGGCCCTCTTGGCTATTGGTCGTGCCAAGCTGAAGAAAGGTTCACCAAGGAAGCTCGGAATTTACGGATCCGAAGACGCACGCCGAGGTTCCTATCGCCGGGTTGAGCCGTAGGCGCTGAAGGCGTCGGCCGGGACCGCATAGGTCCGCTCCCGCGCCGCATCGCGCCCGCGGCGGCCGGAGCGGACCGTTACGGTGCGGTCCGGATCGTGGGTCGCCTGCTTGTGACGGGACGCCGGCTGGCGCGACGGAGGGGTGGCCTTGGGCGCCCAATGGGTCGCCCCGACGGCGGCCGCGGCCAGCGCCGGCTCGTATTGCAGCACCCGCACCGGCTTGGCCGGAGCACCTCGCAGGCAGTCATCGTTGAGGAACGGCCAGGTTTGATCCTCACAGCCGGCCCGCGCGGCAATCGGCGCCGCCGCGATGTGGGCCGTAGCTTCGGCGGGCTGTTCGGACCAACTCGTGCCGACCAGCACGAACAGCGCGCCTCCGGTGGCAGCAACGAGCGGCCACGCCCATACGCTCTGCGGCAGTCGCGAGCGGGTGTCGTTCCACAATCGTGCAAGCTCGTCGAACGGACGCATCCGATCACCCATGCCGAGAAAGCCCCACCGCAACGTCCTTCGGGGGTGGGATCCGATGTCCCATAAACGCCCGGGCGGCCTTGCGGTTCCTGATTCTGCGGGTTAGACCGCGTGCATGCCGCGCACCGCCCTTTTTCCCGGGTCCTTCGATCCGGTGACGAACGGACATCTCGACATCGTCGCGCAGGCGGCGAGGCTGGCGGAACGGCTCGTCCTGGCGATCGGTACGCATCCCGGCAAGACGCCGCTGTTCAACGCCGACGAGCGGCTGGCGATGCTGAACGAGACCTGCGCACCGCTCGCGCGCAAGGCCGGCTGCGAGTTTCGCTGCATCACCTTTGCCGACCTGGTGGTGGCGACCGCCAAGCGCGAGGGCGCCACCATCCTGGTCCGTGGGCTGCGCAGTGCCACCGACTTCGACTACGAGATGGAAATGGCGGGTATGAACGGCATGATGGCGCCCGACCTGCAGACCGTCTTCCTGCCGGCGTCACCCCCGGTCCGCCCGATCACTGCCACACTGGTCCGCCAGATTGCCTCGATGGGCGGCGACGTGTCGTCCTTCGTCCCGCCGGCGATCGTCGCGCGGCTGAAATCAAAGTTTGCCGGCAAGTCCGGCTGAGCGCACCGCTCGTCATCCATCCAAGCCCAGTAAGGAGCACCATGACATCGAAGCCCACAGCCATGACGCTCGTTTCGGCATTGCTCGTCGGCGCGCTGATGCTGCCGGCGTTCGGCCAGTCCGCCAATCTCGCCAATCCGTCGGCGCTCAAGGAAACTGCGCCGGCGACCTACAAGGTGCGCTTCGAGACCAGCAAGGGCGCGTTCGTCGTCGACGTCACCCGCGACTGGGCGCCGAACGGCGCCGACCGTTTTTACAATCTGGTGAAGAACGGCTTCTACGACGGCGTGCGCTTCTTCCGCATCATCGATGGCTTCATGGCGCAGTTCGGCATCAACGGCGACCCGAAGATCTCGGCGGCATGGCGCGAGGCCCGCATCCAGGACGATCCGGTGAAGCAGAGCAACCGCCGCGGCTTTATCACTTATGCGATGGCCGGACCGAACACGCGCACCAGCCAAGTCTTCATCAACTTCGGCGACAACAGCATGCTCGACAAGCAGAATTTTTCGCCATTCGGCCGCGTGTCGTCCGGCATGGAAGTGGTCGACGCGCTCTACAACGGCTACGGCGAAGGCGCGCCGCGCGGGCAGGGCCCCGACCAGGGCCGCGTCCAGGCGGAAGGTAATGCCTATCTGGCGAAGAACTTTCCGCGGCTCGACTTCGTGAAGAAGGCGACGATCACCAAGTGATCGTCATTTGATTGCTGACTGATATTCGAAAAGGAACCGACCATGGCTAAACCCGAAGACACGATGATCTTGGAGACCTCCCAGGGCAAGGTGGTGATCGCGATGCGGCCCGACCTTGCGCCGGGCCACGTGGCGCGGATCAAGGAACTGGTGCGCGACGGCTTCTACGACGGCATCGTTTTCCATCGCGTCATCGACGGCTTCATGGCGCAGACCGGCTGTCCGCACGGCACCGGGACCGGCGGCTCCGGCAAGAAGCTCAAGGCCGAGTTCAACCGCGAGCCGCACGTTCGCGGCACCGTCTCGATGGCGCGTGCGCAGGACCCGAATTCCGGCGACAGCCAGTTCTTCATCTGCTTCGACGATGCCTCGTTCCTCAACGGCCAGTACACGGTCTGGGGCCAGGTCACCGAGGGGATGGAGAACGTCGACAAGATCAAGCGCGGCGAGCCGGTGCAGAATCCCGACAAGATCGTGTCGGCGAAGATGGCGGATCAATAGGCGCCGCGCTACGCGATCCCGCAATATCGGAATCCTAAGACAGCGGGCGCCGCGGCGATGGGTCGGCTTCGCAGACCCAGGCCTCTTCGCAAACCCATGCCTCGCGCGCGAACCATTCGTGTTGGGCATTGCAGAGCGGGCACAACACCCGTGCAAAGAACACCGGTGTTGCGCTGAAGCTCGAGCGATCCGCCATCATTCCGGTTGGGATGTCGCGTCCGGTGTCCGGACATTTGATCATCACCGTGCCCATGGAACTCTCCCGATTCGCGGTGTCCATGGTCTGTTGCTATGCGCCGCATACGACGATGGTTTGACGCGACCGCGGCGATAACGCGACTTATGCCGCGACTTTCGCGCCTCGTTTTAAGAGGATTGTCGCCGGTAAATTAATTCGCTGTTTGCCGGAACCGGTTTGAGTGCATGCGCGTTTCTCGCAACAACCATCACTCATACACGGGGACATTCCATGGCACGGCCCCAGTTGCGGGACCAATCTTCGGTCCGGCCGATCTTTCATGGTCAGCCGCGCAGGCTCTATTGGGTGGAGCGGCAGGAAGACGTTTGGTTCATCCGGTTCGACGGCGCCGATTACGGCCCGTACAAGAGCGAGCGGGAAGCCCTTCTGTTTGCGGTCGACGCCGCGAATACGCTCGGCGGGCAGGGCGAAGAGACCCAGGTGCTGCTGGTGGACGAGAACGGCGATGCCCAGTCCGCCTGGACCTTTGGGCAGGATCGATACCCGCCACGGCTTTGAGCCGACCGCGCAAAACGTCGCGAGACTTGTCATCGCCTACGGTTGTGGGCGATGACGGTCGTTGATGCGCACTGACCTGTTCGATTTCGACCTCCCGCCAGACCGGATTGCGTTGCGACCGATCGCGCCGCGCGATTCGGCGCGTCTCCTGGTCGTGCGGGCTGGTGTGGCGGAACCGGAACTCGACGATCGCTCGGTGCGCGACCTGCCGGAGCTGCTGCGCGCCGGCGACGTCATCGTCGTCAACGACACCAAGGTGATCCCGGCGCGGCTGAAAGGCCGGCGCATCGGCCGCGGCACCGAGCCCGCCATCGAAGCGACACTACATCGCCGTCTTGACGGCTCGCGCTGGCGCGCCTTCGTGAAGCCGGCAAAACGTCTCGCACCTGGCGACGTCGTGCGGTTCGGCGAGGAGGGCAGGGTCTGCTTCCTCGGCCAGCTCGACGCCACCGTCGAGGAGAAGGGCGACGGCGGCGAAGTCACGCTCGCCTTCGCGTTCCACGGGCCGGTGCTCGACCAGGCGATCGAGGAACGCGGCGACATGCCGTTGCCGCCCTATATCGCAGCCCGGCGTCCACCCGATGCGCAGGACCACGCCGACTATCAGACCATGTTCGCGCATGACGAAGGATCGGTCGCGGCGCCGACCGCGGGGCTGCATTTCACTGCGGAGCTGACCGAGAAGCTCGCACAGCGTGGCATCGCCATGCACCGGGTCACGCTCCATGTCGGCGCCGGGACGTTCCTGCCGGTGAAAGCCGACGACACATCGGGACATCGAATGCATCCGGAAGCGGGGACTGTCAGTGCAGAGGTGGCCGAGGCGGTGAACGCGGCTCGCCGCTCCGGCGGGCGCATCGTGGCAGTCGGCTCGACCTCGCTGCGGCTGCTCGAAAGCGCCGCCGACGAGGCCGGTATCGTTCACCCGTTCTCCGGTGAGACCTCGCTGTTCATCACGCCCGGCTATCGCTTTCGCGCGGTGGACGTGATGATGACCAATTTCCACCTGCCGCGCTCGACCCTGTTCATGCTGGTGTCGGCATTTTGTGGGCTTGATCGGATGAAGCGGGCCTATGCGCACGCGATCGCGGCCGGCTATCGCTTCTATTCCTACGGCGACGCCTGCCTTATGTTCAGGAACCCGGAAGAGGGAGGGGATCATCATGGATGAACAGTTGCGTCTCGGTCGTATCGTGCTCGAGGACACACAGGCCGCTCACCAGCAGATCACGGTCGACCTGGTGTTTCAGGGCGACAACGTCAAAGGCGGCATCCCGCATTTCGGGGTTTGGTTGGACCGCAGCGAAGGCAGCATCTGCCCGTTCGTCTTGAACGAGAAGGGCGAAGCCGATTTCGGCACCGGCTATGGTGGCGAGGACCGCGTCTATCAGTTCGACATCCTCACGGCACCGATCGGGATCGGCCACCAGATCGGCTGGCGCAGCGACCAGTACGAGACGCAGATGAAAGTGGTGTCGATCACCCAACTGGTCTGATGGAGTTCTCTTTCCGACTGATCGCGACCGATGGCGCGGCCCGCTGCGGCGAGTTCGTGACGCCGCACGGGCCGGTACGCACACCGGCCTTCATGCCGGTTGGCACCCAGGCGACGGTGAAAGGGCTCGAGCCGGAGACGGTGCGGGCGACCGGCGCCGACATCCTGCTCGGCAACACCTATCACCTGATGCTGCGGCCGGGCGCGGAGCGCATCGCGGCGCTCGGCGGGCTGCATCGCTTCATGCGCTGGCCGCACGCGATCCTGACCGATTCCGGCGGCTTCCAGGTGATGTCGCTCGCCGGGTTGCGCAAGATCGAGGAGCGCTGCGTCATCTTCCGCTCGCATCTCGACGGCGCGACCGTCGAGTTGTCACCGGAGCGCGCCGTCGAGATCCAAGAGCTGCTGGGTGCCGACATCGCCATGCAGCTCGACGAGTGCGTGAAACTTCCGGCACCGCGTGCCGAGCTCGAACGCGCCATGCAACTGTCGCTGCGCTGGGCGGAGCGCTCGCGCCGGGCGTTTGAAACAGGTCCCAAGGGAGGGCGCGCGCTGTTCGGCATCGTGCAGGGCGGCGACGAGTCCCCGTTGCGCCTCGCCAGCGCCCGCGGCCTCATCGATATCGGATTCGAAGGCTATGCCATCGGTGGGCTTGCGGTCGGTGAATTGCCGGAGGTCATGCGGGCGACGATCGACGTGACCATGCCGGCGCTGCCGGCCGACCGGCCGCGCTACCTGATGGGGGTCGGAACACCGGAGGACATCCTCGAAGCGGTCGCGCGCGGCATCGACATGTTTGACTGCGTGATGCCGACCCGCAACGGCCGCCATGGCGTCGCCTTCACCCGCTTCGGGGCGATCAATCTCAAGAACGCGCGCCACGCCGATGATCCGCGCCCGCTCGACGAAGAGAACCCGTTCCCGGCGGCACGCGATTATTCGCGCGCGTATCTCCACCATCTGGTGAAGAGCAACGAGTCGCTCGGTGCGGTGCTCTTGTCCGCGATCAATCTCGCTTACTATCAGCAATTGACCGCCGCCATGCGCGCCGCCATCGCCGAGCGCCGGTTCGCCGAGTTCCGCGCCAACACGGCCGAACAATGGGCGAAGGGCGATTTGCCACTGCGCTGACGACGCTCGAAAAAGCCCTCGACGCGGCCGTGCCGGCAAAGCACAATAAAATCCATCCAAACAGAAACGCCACGAAACGCCCCTTGAGGAGACGCGACCATGGCCATCAACGTGAAGGTCAACGGCGCCACGCGCTCGGTGAACGCCGAGCCGGATGCGCCGCTGCTCTACGTCCTGCGCAACGACTTTGAGCTCAACGGAGCAAAATTCGGCTGCGGCCTGTCGCAATGCGGCGCCTGCACCGTGCTGATCGACGGCGTGCCGACGCGCTCCTGCGTGACGCCGCTCGGCCGGGTCGGGCAATCGGAGGTGACCACGCTCGAAGGGCTCGGCACCACCGCCAAGCTGCATCCGCTGCAGCAGGCGTTCATCGACGAACAGGCGGGCCAGTGCGGCTACTGCCTCAACGGCATGATCATGGCTGCGAAGGCGCTGCTCGATCGCAATCCGCGGCCGACCGAAGTCGCAGGTGCGCGACGGGCTCGCCGCTAACCTCTGCCGCTGCGGCAGCCACAACCGCATCGTGCGCGCCGTCCTGCGTGCTGCGCAGACGAACGGGAGGATCTGATCATGAATGCTCCCCATCTGACGCGCCGCGATTTCACGGCCGGGCTCGGCGGCATCGTGCTGGCCTTCAGCCTGACGCCCTATGCCGGGACGCAGGAACCGCCGCGGCTGCCGGGTAGTCTGCAAACCAACCGGCTGCTCAGCGCCTGGCTCGCGATCAATGCCGACGGCACCGCCACCGTCTTCACCGGCAAGGTGGAGCTGGGACAGGGCATCCTCACCGCCCTGGCACAGATTGCGGCCGAGGAGCTCGATCTGCCGATCGCGCGGGTCAGGATCATCTCCGGCGATACCGGCCGCACCCCGAACGAAGGGCAGACCGCCGGCAGCCAGTCGGTCGAGAATAGCGGCACTGCGTTGCGGCTTGCGGGCGCGGAAGTGCGCGCGATCCTCATCGACCTCGCCGCCAAGAAGTTCGGCGTTGGCGCCGACAGCCTGAAAGTCGCCGACGGCGTCATCACCGCAACGGACGGCCGCAAGGTGAGCTACGGCGAGCTCGCAAGCGAGGTGAACCTCAAGCGCGAAGCGACCGGCAAAGTCCGACCCAAAGCACCCGAGCAGCATCGTCTAGTCGGCCAATCGCTGCCACGCGTCGACCTGCCAGCCAAGGTCACTGGTGGCGCGGCCTTCGTGCAGGACCTACGGCTGCCGGGCATGGTGCACGGACGCGTGGCGCGCCCACCGCAATATGGCGCGCAGCTTGAATCGTTTGACGAAGCCAAGGTGCGCGGGATGTCCGGCGTGGTCGCGGTGGTCCGCGACGGCAGCTTCCTCGGTGTCGCCGCTGAACGCGAGGAGCAGGCGATCAAAGCGGTCGAAGCCCTGTCGGCTTCGGCAAAGTGGAAAGCCGGACCGGCGCTGCCCGATCCTGCGCGCCTTTACGAGCAGCTGAAGGCGATGCCCACGCAAGATACCGTCATCAGCAACAAGGAAGCGCCGCTCCTCGCCTCCGGCGCCAAGGTGGTCGAGGCGACCTATCACCGGCCGTATCAGGCGCATGCCTCGCTCGGACCCTCGTGCGCGGTCGCGCAACTGCGCGAGGGGCAACTGACCGTATGGACGCACACTCAGGGCGTCTATCCGCTGCGCGGGACGATGGCGCGGGCGTTGGGTATGAAGCCGCCGTCGATCCGCTGCATCCACATGGAAGGCGCGGGCTGCTACGGCCACAACGGCGCCGACGACGTCGCACTCGACGCGGCGCTCATTGCGCGCGCCACCAACGGTCGGCCGGTCCGCGTGCAATGGATGCGGGCCGAGGAGTTCATGTGGGAGCCCTACGGCCCGGCCATGACCATGCAGGCCAAGGGCGCGGTGGCCGACGGCCGGATCGTCGACTGGAACTACGACGTCTGGAGCCAGAGCCACAACATGCGCCCGGGCGATCCCGACGGCATCAACCTGCTGTCGAGCTGGTACCTGGCCGATCCGAAGCCGCCAGGCCCGGCGCGGCAGGCCGGCCCGCCGAACTTCGCCGGCGATCGCAATTCGATCCCGACCTACGATCTGCCGCGGCAGCGCATCACCCATCATCTGATCAAGGACAATCCGCTGCGCACCTCGGCACTGCGCACGCTGGGCGGCTACGCCAATGTGTTTGCGGTGGAATCGTTCATGGATGAGCTGGCGGCGGCGGCCGGGGTCGACCCGGTTGCCTTCCGGCTGGCGCATGTGAAGGACCCGCGCGAGCGGGCCGTGATCGAGGCGGTGGCGAAGGCAGCGGACTGGAAGCCCGGCGAGAAGGGTAACGGCACCCGCGGCCGCGGCATCGGCTACGCCCGCTACAAGACGGTGGCGGCCTACAACGCCGTGATCGTCGAAATCGAGGTCGACCGCGCCAGCGGTCGGATCAGAATACCGCGGGCATGGACCTCTGTTGATGCCGGCCTGATCATCAGTCCGGATGGGCTCATCAACCAGATCGAAGGCGGGCTCATTCAGTCGGCAAGCTGGACGTTGCATGAGCAGGTCCACTTCGACCGCAATGGCATCACGTCGCGTGATTGGGCAAGCTATCCGATCATGACCATGCCGGACGTGCCCAAAGTCGAGACGGTTCTGTTGAATCGTCCCAATGACCGGCCGCTCGGCGCCGGCGAGGCATCGCAGGGCCCGGCCGTCGCCGCCATCGCCAACGCCTTTGCGAACGCCACCGGACGGCGGCTGCGCGAGTTGCCGTTCGATCCCGCGCGGGTGAAGGCCGCGCTCGCCTGACTAGAATTGTTGCACCCGCCGGCGGTCGAAACCGGCGGCGGGTGCTTTACGGAATTTCCATAACGTGAAATTCTTGTCGTAAGGCAAGCGCGCCGTCCGGCGAAAGCTTCTGCCAAAAAACAGAATTCAGGGAGGCGACGTCCATGAAGGCACACTCATCATCCATTATTTCGTCCCGCCATGTGCTACTGAGCGCCACCGCGATCGGGTTGACCGCGCTCGCAGCGATGCCCGCCATGTCGCAGCAGCAGCAGCGCGTAGGCGCGCCGGCGGAAGCCAGGAACATGCAGCTCGTCGGCTACAACGACCTGCAAGCGCGCAGCGCCTATCAGCCCGTAATCCACCGTCATGGCGATCGTTACGTCGCCTATATCGGTCACCACGGCGGCACCAGTTCGGTTGCGAAGCCGGTCAATCCGATGACCGGCAATGCTGAAAACAACGGCACCTCGATCATCGACGTCACCGATCCGAAAAATCCGAAGTACCTCGCCCACATTCCCGGCGACGAAGGCCTGGGCGAGTCGGGCGGTGCGCAGATGGTGCGGCTGTGCGATGGCAAGTCGCTGCCGAAGGGCGATCCCAATGCGGTCTATATGCTGCGCGTGTTCGGCAACAAGGGACACGAAGTCTGGAACGTTGCCGATCCAGCGGCGCCCAAGAAGGTCAGCACGATCTCGACCGGCCTGGTCAACACGCACAAGAATTGGTGGGAGTGCGACACCGGCATTGCCTACCTCGTCTCCGGCCTGAAGGACTGGCGTACGCGCCGGATGACCGAGATCTATGACCTCAGCGATCCGGCGAAGCCCGTCAAGATCCGCGACTTCGGTCTGGTCGGGCAGCAGCCCGGTGCGACTGGAACGGTTCCGACCGACCTGCACGGGATGATCTCGCTGGGCGTGAAAGAAAACAGGGTGATCTTCGCCTACGGCACCAACCGCGGGGGCATCGTGCAGATCGTTGACCGGCAGAAGCTATTGACTGGACCGAAGGAGCCGACGCCGGAAAACCTGCTTGCGCCGGTCATCGGCCAACTCGAAATGCCGCTCAATGGTGCTCACTCGGCGATCCCGCTCGGCAAGATGAAGGTCACTGAGTTCGCCAAGGACATGGCGGGCGGCACGCGCGACATCATCATGATCGTCAACGAATCACTGGCGAACGAATGCGAGGCGCGCGAAACCCGGCAGATGGTGTTCTTTGTTGACGCCACGGTCGAGTCACGGCCGACCGTCGTCTCGAACTTCAACGTGCCGGAGGCGGGCGGCAGTTTCTGCTCGCGCGGCGGCCGCTTCGGCGCGCACTCCGCGAACGAAAGCACCGCGCCGGTGTTCCACCAGAAGGTCGCGTTCTTCACCTGGTTCAATGCCGGTGTGCGGGCGGTCGACATCCGCGACCCGTATTCGCCGAAGGAGATCGGCTACTTCATTCCGCCCATCACCGAGGCGACCACGCAACGTTGCATCAAGGTCGACGGCAAGGACCGCTGCAAGATCGCGATCCAGAGCAATAACGTCGAGACCGACGACCGCGGCTACGTCTACGTCGTCGACCGCGCCAACACCGGCATGCACATCCTGGAGCTGACCGGCGAGGCGCGCAGCGCCGCGGGCCTCAAATAACCCGGCGAAAAGCCGGACAATCGGAAGGAGATCACTATGGACCGCGTCTGCGGTATCTCGTGCCGTGCCCTGCTGGGCACGGCATCCGTCGGAGCCATCGTCGCGTTACTCACGATTCCGGGCCTGACCCAGACGCGTCCTCAGGCGCCCAAGGTTGGCGATCCGCCCGAGGCGCTGAACATGCGCCTCGTCGGGCACAACGACCTGCAGGCGCGCAGCGCCTACCAACCGACGATCTTCAAGCAGGGCGGGCGCTACATCGCCTATGTCGGTCATCACGGTGGAAGCAAGGACAACCCCGCGCCGCATAACCGGCTTAACGGCCAGAACGAGCTCAACGGCACGTCGATCCTCGACGTCACCGATCCCAAGGCGCCGAAATATCTTGCGCACATTCCGGGCGCGGTTGGCGATGGCGAGGCCGGAGCGTCACAGATGACCCGCGTCTGCGACGGCAAGACCCTCGGCAAGGGCGACCCCAACCGGGTCTATCTGCTGCGCACCTTCGGCCGCGAGGGGCATGAGACCTGGGATGTGACCGATCCGACCAAGCCGAAAGTGCTTTGGCGGCATCTCGGCATGACCGACACCCACAAGAACTACTGGGAATGCGAGGCGGGCGGCATCGCTTACATCGTGTCGCGCCCAAAGGGCTGGCGCGCGCGCATCATGGAAGTTTTCGATCTGAGCGATCCGGCCAATCCGGTGAAAATCCGCGACTTCGGGTTGCCGGGCCAGGAGCCGGGCGCCAAGGGCGCCGTCCCGGTGACCGTCCACGGCATGGTTTCGACCGGCGCCAAGGGCAACCGGATCTACATGGCCTACGGCACCAACCGCGGCGGGCTCTTGCAAATCCTCGACCGCGAGAAGCTCCTGAAGGGACCGAAGGAGCCGACTCCGGAGAATTTCCGCTACCCCGAAATCGCGCTGATGCCCATGACACCGCTGGTCGGCGCGCACACCGCCATGCCGCTCGGCCGGATCAAGATTGCCGAGTTTGCGAAAGATCAGGACAAAGGCGACCGTGAGTTCGTGATGGTCGTCAACGAGACGTTCCGCGAGGAGTGCGGAGAAGCGCGCCAGATGGTGTGGTTCGTCGACACCACCATTGAGAAATACCCGATGGTGGTATCGAACTGGACCGTGCCGGAGGCGAGCGGAAACTTCTGCGCACGGGGAGGGCGGTTCGGAGCGCATTCGTCCAACGAAGACATGGGAGCGCCCTACTATCAGAAGCTGACCTTCATCACCTTCTTCAATGCCGGCGTCCGTGTGCTCGACGTGCGCAATCCGTATCAGCCGAAGGAAGTGGCCTACTTCATCCCGCCGATCGGCGAGGTGACGTCGCAACGCTGCGGCGAGATCGGCGGCAAACAGCGCTGCAGCAACGCCACGATCCAGAGCAACAATGCCGAGACCGACGACCGCGGCTACATCTATGTCGCGGACCGCTCCAACACCGGCCTGCATATTCTGGAATTGACGGGCGAGGCGCGCGCGATCGCGGGCCTGCCGCCGAACTGAACAGAGCGTTCGTAGAGCGTTCGTAGCCCGCATGAGCGAAGCGACATGCGGGTCGGTTGATCCCGGATGTCGCTGCGCTCATCCGGGCTACAAGGCTGCGCGCTCCGGCTACCGCCAGGGATCGACCGCGCAGTGGATGGCGTCGGGCTGGCCTTCGCCCCCGACCGTGCGGAGCGCCTCGTCCACCGCGTCGAGCGCGAAGGTGTGCGTGCACATCTCCGCGAGCGGATATTTGCCGCTGGCGAGGATTTGCAGGCCTAGCTCCACCGCCTGATAGCTGTGGCCGCGCATGCCTTTCACCGACAGGAAGCGGGTGAACAGGATATCCACGTCGAACTGCGGCACCGGCGCGCCTTTGCGGCCGCCAATGAGAATACGTCCGCCTTTGCGCGCGAGCTGGATCGCGGACACCACGGTCCACGGCCCGCCCGACGCGCAGTCGATCACGACGTCGGCCATCGCGCCGCCGGTGATGTCCGACACGGTCTTGAGCAGATCCTGCGCTTCGACATTGATGGTGTGGTGGGCGCCGAGCCGTTTCGCCAGCGCCAGACGCCGCGCGTCAGTCGCCGTGCCGAGCCCGGTCACGATGATCGGGTTCGCGCCCGCCTCCTTGGCGGCAACGACGCAGGCGAGCCCCTGCTGGCCCGGGCCCTGGATGACGATGGCCTCGCCGACGCCGACCTTGCCCTGCAGGTAGGCCCACTCGACGCCGTTGCCGAGCGGCAGCGCCAGCGTCGCCAGCGCCGCCGGCAAGTTATCCGGCACGCGATGAAACACCGAATTGGGATGCAGGTACTGGACCTGGCTGTAGCCGCCCCACAACGATGGTGCCTGACTGATCGGTGTCGAGCCGTAGCGAACGGTCCCGGGCCTGTTGAGCGTGTCGGTCTCGTCGCACAGTCGGAAGTCGCCGCCGCGGCAATAATCGCAGTGCCCGCAGGGCAGATACTCTTCGAGTGCGACGCGGTCGCCTTCCTTTACGCCGAAGCGCTGCGCGGCGACGCTGCCGAGCTGCGCGACCGTGCCGACGGTCTCGTGCCCGAGGATCAGCGGCCCCTTCGATTTCGGATATTTCAGGTAGTAGGGCCAGTCGCTGCCACAGACGCCGCACAGCTCGACGTGCAGCAATCCGCCGTCCGCAGGGACCGCGGGGGGAGAGAATTCGCGCACCTCGGTGCGCCGGATGTCGGTCGAGACGGCGGCGCGGATCGATGCCACGGACAAGCCTTTCACAAGAGATGCCGACAAGACTCACATGCCGTCATAGAGCCAGGCAATCCCGTCGAAGGACTGCTCCGGCGTGCGCCCGCCGAGCATCTGGTTGCGCAATTCCGCCGCCGGCCCGCGTGCGTGATAGAAGTCGCCATAGACGCGCGCCATGATCTGCACGCGGGCGGTGCGCAGATAGCGGTGCCGCCAATACGCCTCGAATGCCGCCGGCAGGTCGTCAGGTCGTTCGGCGACCTTCTCGGCAAGGGCGACCGCATCCTCGGTCGCCATCGCCGCGCCCTGCGCGAGATATTGCAGCATCGGATGCGCGGCATCGCCGAGCAGCGCGACGCGCCCTTTCGACCATTCCTTGACCGGCTCGCGGTCGCACAGCACCCACATGCGCCAGGTCTCGATGCGCTCGAGCATGCGCAGCACTTCGGGCCGCTGCCCCTTGAAGTGCGCCCAAAGCAAATCCGCGTCGGCCTTGGCGTCCCAGCCTTCTTCGTAGCGGTCGGAGTGGAAGACCGCGACCAGATTGTAGAGCTCTCCGCGGCGCAGCGGATAGTGCACGAAGTGCGTGCGCGGCCCCGCCCACAGGATCACGTCCGGCCGCCACAGATCACCCGGAACCTCGTCCTTCTTGAGCACGGCGCGGTAGGCGATATGGCCCGAGACCCGCGGCTTGCCGTCACCCACGATGTTGTCGCGGATTTTCGACCACATGCCGTCGCAGCCGATCAGCGCGCGGCCGCGGACCCGCTCGCCGGATTGCAGGACCGCGGTGACGCCGTCGGCGTCCTGCTCGAAGGTTTCGACGGTCTGCTGTGTTTCGAGCGTCACGTGGCTGTTGTTGAGACAGGCGTTGAGGATGGCGCCGTGGATGTCGGCACGATGAGTGACGGCGTAGGGATGTTGGAAACGATCGAGGAAGCGCTTGTCTTCGAGCGGAATGCGCGTGACCAGATCGCCCGACAGCGCGCAGCGCATTTCCATTGCCGGCGGGCGATGGGCGTCGGCGAGCACCGCGTCGCGCAGACCGATCTTGTCGAGGGCGCGGAAGATGTTGGGGCCGAGCTGGATGCCGGCGCCGATCTCCTTGAACTCCGGCGCCTGCTCGAGCACCCGCACCGGGAAGCCCTTGCGCGCCAGCGCATAGGCCGCAGCCAGCCCGCCAATGCCGCCGCCTGCGATCAGGAACGGTTCCTGGTTTTGTGCCGCCATCTGAGCTCCCGGACCAGCGATTTCCGCGTTGTTCTAGTGACTTTCGCCGGAATTTCAAAATTGGGCGAAGCCTTCGGAATCAGGCGCCACGCGCGGCAGGCGTGCAACGGATGCTGGTCTCGCATGCGGGGAAGCTGGGCGCAGAAGGGATGGTACAGCTGGGTGGGTTCGAACCACCGACCTCCGGTTCCACAGACCGGCGCTCTAACCAACTGAGCTACAGCTGCACAGATGTCCGTTAGTAGGCCGACCAAGGCCCGGCGGCTGTGATGAGGATCACATATTCGGCGAATTCGGCAGCACGGCGTGGTTGCTGGCTGCTCCGCTAACCCGACAGCGCCTCCGCCCAGCGCGCCTCGCCGCGGGTGAGGTAGCTGCGCAGCGCCATCGCCGCCTGCGACGGGCTTGCCAGGTAGACCGGATCGGTCGGACGGCCGCCATAGCCGAAGAGCTCGCGCAGCGAACGCGGCATCCCTCTCCAGTATGGCCCGTAGGTCGGCGAGGAAAAGATCGTCGCGCCGGGTTTCTCCTGGAGCGGGAACGCCCGTCCGCCGGAGATGTGATTGGCCCAGCCGCACAGGCAGGCCGGCGTCCGGCAGGGATGCTGCACGCGGCGCATCGTGAATTGCTCTTCGGCAATCTCACCGCGCTCGAGCATGCCGAGCACCTTCAACAGCGACTTCGAATTCCACATCGGACAGTCCGAGCGCCGATGGGGCCATGAAATTGTTTGCGAGCATGCCACCTCCTTGTCAGGTGCGCGTCCGGCCGAACGATGATAGCACCAAGAAGATCGCCCGCGAGGAGGCAAAAACGCACATCACCATTTCCAGAAATTGGTGAGCCCAGATGGGATCGAACCATCGACCTACTGATTAAAAGTCAGTTGCTCTACCGCTGAGCTATGGGCCCGCCTGACGGGGGCGGCCGAACCGGAAGGCATCGCAAGCCGCCGTGGGCGCGTGTGTAGGGGGCGCGCCGCGCACGGTCAATAGGCCGGCCACAGTGGCGCAGGAATGTCCTGTCAAAATCCAGCCGGCATGCCTATCTTTCCGGAAACGTCACGTGTCCGCCGGGGTCCAAAGGAGCATCACCCATGCCGATCGTCAACCGCATTGCGGCCCTGCACGGCGACATCACGGAGTGGCGCCACGATTTTCACGCGCATCCGGAACTGCTGTACGACGTGCACCGGACCGCGGCCTCGGTGGCGGAGAAGCTCAAGAGCTTCGGCTGCGACGAGGTGGTCACCGGCATCGGCAGGACCGGCGTCGTCGGTGTGATCCGCGGCAACAAGCCGGCCACCGGGGAGATCAAGACGATCGGGCTGCGCGCCGACATGGACGCCCTGCCGATCATGGAAGCGACCAACCTGCCGTACAAATCGACGACGCCCGGCAAGATGCACGCCTGCGGCCATGACGGCCACACCGCGATGCTGCTCGGCGCGGCGCGCTATCTCGCCGAGACGCGAAATTTTGCCGGCACCGCGGTCGTCATCTTCCAGCCGGCGGAGGAGGGCGGCGCCGGCGGCAAGGCCATGGTCCAGGACGGCATGATGGACCGGTTCGGGATCGGCGAAGTCTACGGGATGCACAACTACCCGGGCCTGCCGGTCGGCGAGTTCGCGATCCGCTCCGGCCCGATCATGGCGGCGGCCGATCATCTCACCATTGATATCGAGGGCGTCGGCGGCCATGCGGCGCGCCCGCATCTCTCGATCGACACCGTGCTGGTCGGCTCCCAGATCGTCAACGCCCTGCAGTCGATCGTGTCGCGCAATGTCGACCCACTGCATTCGGCGGTGATTTCGATTTGCATGTTCCATGCCGGCAATGCCGACAACGTGATCCCGCAGACCGCGCAGCTCAACGGCACCGCGCGCAGCCTGACGCCCGTGGTGCAGGACTTGCTCGAACGCCGCCTCAAGGAGGTGGTCGAGGGCGTCGCCAAGCTGCATGGCGCCAAGGCGACCGTGAGCTACCGGCGCAACTACCCGGTGCTCAAGAACCACGAGCGGCAAACCGGCTTTGCCGCGTCCGTGGCCGGGCAGGTCGTCGGCGACAACAAGGTCGACACCGCGGTGCCGCCGGTCATGGGCGCGGAGGACTTCTCGTTCATGCTGGAATCGCGGCCGGGCGCCTTCATCTTCGTCGGCAACGGCGACAGTGCCGGGCTTCACCATCCCGCCTACAACTTCAACGATGACGTGATCCCGATCGGAACGTCGTATTGGGTGAAGCTGGTTGAGAACGCGCTGCCGGCATAAGTGCTCAGCGACTGCTGAAATATGTCATTCTTGGGCCGAGGTCGAGAAGTGGTAGCCGATCATCAAGCGGGGGCTGATGGCCGGACAGCGACCGCTCCTCATTGCCCGCGCGCGCCGGCGTTGACGACGGGCTGCGTGTCGCGCTCGCTGCACAGCACCACCATCAGGTTCGAGACCAGCGCGCTGCGGCGATCGACGTCGAGATCGACAATGTTCTTTTTCGACAACATATCGAGCGCCATCTCCACCATTCCGACTGCGCCCTCGACCAGCGTCACGCGCGCCGCCACCACCGCTTGCGCCTGTTGGCGCCGCAGCATCGCGCCCGCGATCTCCGAAGCGTAGGCGAGATGAGTGAATCCGCATTCATCGACCGTGATGCCGGCAACCTGCAGCCGGTTGATCAATTCCGTCCGAAGCTCCGTTTTGATCTGCTCATTGTTGCCCCGCAGCGTAACTTCCTTGTGCTCGAAGTCGTCATACGGGTAATGCGATCCGATCGTACGCACCGCGGCCTCGATCTGGACCCTGACGAAGGCCCTGTAGTCGTCGACATCGAACAGCGCTTGCGCGGTATCGGTCACGCGCCAGACCACCTGTGCCGCGATCTCGATGGGGTTGCCGCGCAGATCGTTGACCTTGATCATCTCGGAGATGATGTTGTTGGCGCGAGCCGAGACCTTGGTCTTGCCGATCCATGGCCACACCCAGCGCAAGCCGGCCGTGCGGTCGGTGCCCTTGTAGCTCCCGAACAGCGTCAGCGCCGCTGCCTGGTTCGGCTGCAGCATGTAGAATCCCTTCGCGACCAGAATGAAGAGAAGCCCGCAGAGGATTGTGACGGCAACTCCGGCGGGCCTTGCGGAAGCGACCGCGACGATGCCGACAATCACGACGACCAGCAGCAGCAAGAGCATGAGATAGCCGCTGAAGGTCTGCGCCACATATTCCCGATTGGCATTGAGCGACGACGACGATTGGCTGGTCATGGATCCCGCACCTCGTGGTTGACGTGGCCATTGCGCAGCGCATGGACATTGCGCCAGCGGACCATCATAGCGCCTATCGCGACGATGTGGGGCCGTCGCGGATGGTATGCCTTGGCTATGTGACTAAAGCTCTTCCGGCTCGATTTCGATGACAAGGTCGTAGCGTTCGCGCAGCCGCGCCACAGCGTCATCACAGAGTTGCGCACACACGGCGGGAACGGTGCCGCCGGCGGCATTGATGTGCGAGACCTCCCAATTGGAATCTGGCCGTGTCGCCTCGGTCACCGTGACGGCGCTGATGGGAGTACAGGCGGAGCAGCTGCGGAGTTCGTTGAGGACGTAACGCTCGAGTTCGGGGGCAGTCTTAAGGGTTTTTGTCATGGCGGCCTTCGATACACGATGCCGCGCCGTGTGGCGACTCTTCGACGCGATTAGTCGACCCGTCGGAACACCCCGCTGCTTCCCGTCACGCCGCAGAACGTGAAGCGAGCGTCGGCCATGATGGTGTGATCAACAGCCGGGCCGACTTTGTCAGGGTGAGCCGGATTGACTGCATCCAAGTCGCGGTAATCGTGGAACATCACGCTGCCGCCTAGAGCAAGAAGTTGCGGCACCCGCTCGGCAACAGCGCGCGTCGGCTCGTAGCGGTGATCGTGATCGACGAAGATGAAGCCATATTGCTGGCGACGCTGGACCTGACGATCCAGGAAGGCGCAGGCATCGTCTACGTGAAAGCGAATGCAATGGCGGCCTCTGTGCCAACGCAACGCCCGGCGTGCAAATACCGACGACAATTCATCGATGTCGCAGGTGTGCAGCTCGCCCGAACCTCGATTGGTGAGCGCGGTCGACAGCACGTAGGCTGAAAGTCCGCGATAGGTGCCGATTTCGAGCACATCGCCCGTGCAGCCATAGGCAAGCTCGTAGAGCTTTGCGGCCTCCACGGGCCAAAGATAGCCGTCGACGCCCAGATTAATCAGGTCAGAACGGCGCATCCTGCCTCGACGAGCCGTTGCGATGCGCTGGTGGTCGCCATCAACAAAAGGCGGAGAGTGAGTCGCACTGGTAAGCCGATTGGCGCGCGCGATACGCATGGCCGCCAGATGTGCCCCGCACCACCGGTGCGTTCCAACGGCGGCGCTGATCAGGGGTTGGCCGATGGAGGCGGGCAGGCGCGACAGCACCCCAAACATGCGAGACCTCGTTGCCCCGCGACTCTAACGCATTGATACGCGTGGCAACAACCGTTGCAGACGTCGTAGCAACGTCCGGCGATTGTCTTACTGGGCGGCTTCGATCCGGTTCTCGGTCGGGACCGGGGCCGGCGCTTCCGCGGCAGCGGCGGCGGGACGGGGCAGGGTTTCCGCGACCTTGGCCTCGACGCCGCGCCAGTAGGCGAATTCGTTGAAGCGCGAGCCTTCGAGCGCCGCGATCACCACCGCCGCGATGAATGGCAGGCTCTGCACCACCAGCACCGCCGCGAAGATGTTGAGCTCGGTGATCTGCTTGGGGTTGTTGACGACCACCAGCACGGCGCCTGCGAGCAGCAGAACCGCCAGCACCGCCTCCCAGAACGCCGCGAACTCGGGACCGCGGCCGGTCTTGCCGCCCTTGGCGGTGCGGGTGAACGGGATGCTTTCCTTCCAGATGCCGTAGCCGATGGCGCGCGCCACCGCCCATTGCACCGACATCGCGGCGACGACCGCGCCGACCATCTGGCCGAGCGGGATCGACACGCGCAACCGATAGAGCGTGACGAAATGCGCGAGCGACACGACGAACGCCGCCAGGATCGGGATGGTCAGGATCTTGTCCGGGATCGCGATGTCCATGTACACGATCACCGGCACCCAGATGAGATTGAGGATCGCGACCACGACGCCGAGCGATTCCGCGCCGAGCCAGTTGAGCCAGCCGAGCGCGTATTCGCGCTTCTGGTCGCGCGTCAGGGTGCGTGCGCGCGGCAGCAAATGGTGCCAATGGTGCCGCAGGATCTGGAAGCCGCCATAGGCCCAGCGGTGGCGCTGCTTCTTGTAGGCCTCGTACGTGTCGGGCAGCAGCCCGTGGCCGTAGCGGCGGTTGGTGTAGTGCACCTGCCAGCCTTGCTCCAGCAACGTCAGGCCGAGGTCGGTATCTTCGACGATCGTGCGGCTCGACCAGCTGCCGGCACCGGCAATCGCGGTGCGCCGGATCAGGCACATGGTGCCGTGCACGATGATGGCGTTCGCCTCGTTGCGCTGGACCATGCCGATGTCGAAGAAGCCGGCATATTCGCCGTTCATGGCGCTGTGCATGATCGAGCGTTCGCCGTCGCGATGATCCTGCGGCGACTGGATCATGCCGACCTTCTGATCGGCGAAATACGGCACCAGGTCCTTCAGCCAGTCCGGACGCACGACGTAGTCGGCGTCGATGACGCCGATGATCTCGGCGTCGTCGGCGGTGTGGGTGAGCGCAAGCCGAAGCGCACCGGCCTTGTAGCCGTCGAGATTGTCGACATTGATGAACTTGAAGCGCTCGCCGAGCGTGCGGCAGTGCTCTTCGATCGGCTGCCAATACGCCGGATCGGGCGTGTTGTTGATCACCACCACGCACTCGAAATTCGGATATTCGAGGCGCGCGACCGCGTCGAGCGTCAGCTTGAGCATCTCCGGCGGCTCGTTGTGCGCCGGGATGTGCACCGACACCTTCGGCGCATAACCCTCGACGGGGGCCGCAGGCGCGGCGATCAGCCGGCGCGGGCCGCGGCCGAAGGCAATCGCCGCGATCTCCTCGATGCGCGCGAGCGCGATCAGCACCAGCGGGATCAGGAGCAGAATGCCGAAGCCGAGCGCGAACGCCGCGCCGGGCACAAAATAATGTCCGTTCCAGAAGGCGAATACGACCGCGCACCAGGCGCCGACCATGTTGGTAGCGACGGCCAGGGTGAGCGCTTCGCCGGCGGTCGCGTGCGGCTTGGCAAGAATTGTCAGAGAGAACAAGAGGCCGAGCAGCAAAGCGAGGCCGGCAACCTTCCAGTGATCGGGATCGCTGACCGGACCGGTCCAAGCGAACTTCGCATGACGCGCCGCGTCGAACATTCCCCAATAGGCGCCGACGCCGCCTTCGTTGGTCTTCCAGGGCTGATCGATCGCCTCGATGATGTTGTAGTCGATGCCATAGGCTTCGGCGCGCGACAGGAAATCGCGGATCACCAGCGCTTGTTCGATCCGGCCCGGGGCGGCGCGCTGCATATTGTAGCCGCCGCTCGGCCAGCCGAACTCCGCGATTACGATGCGCTTACCCTCGTGAGCACCGCGCAGCTTGTCGTATGCCCTGATGGTTTCATCGACCGCCTGCGTGAGATTGAGGCCGTCCCAGTAAGGCAGGATATGCGCGGCGATGAAATCGACTTCGGAAGCGAGCGTGGGATGATCGATCCAGACCGTCCAGATTTCGCCGGTGGTGACGGGCACCGGGCTTTGTCGCTTCACGCGCTTAATGATGGGGATCAGCTCGGCAACGGCGAGTTTGGCCAGCTCGTGGTTCTGCTGTTCGCGCGTCAATCCCACCATTTCGGGCGCCGCGCGCCGCGCCTCCACGGCCCGCGCGTTGCCAAGCAATTCGAGGCGCAGCGACGTTTCGTTGCCGACGACGATAGCGTTGACGTTGCTGTACCGGCGCGCCAATGCGATCGCGGAGGCGATCTCGCGCTCGTTGCGCGCTTTGTCATGGTCGAGCCAGATGCCGATCGTGACCTTGAGTCCGAACTCGGCCGCGATACCAGGGACCAACTCCTGTCCGCCGGTCGACGAATAGGTACGGATTGAGCGGGTGTAGGAGCTCAGTAGCCGCAGGTCGGCGCGGATCTGTTCGGCGGTCGGGCGATCGCCACTATCCGGATGCTGCGAGCGCGTGTACGGCGAATAGGAAACGCTGGCGAGCTGGCCGTTGAAGTCAGGGCTGGAGTATTGCCGGTGGAGCAAACTCCACAATCCAGCATGCACGCACGTTACGAGCGCGATGACGGCGACAACAATGCGCATGGAAGTCACAACCACACGGGCAAGAAACAGGGCCCGAACCCATCCCCCAAGGTCACCCAAGACCGTCTCAACGGTAGCTTAGCCAGAGGTATCCGATCAAGTAGTCGGCAGTAACGGCAAATCCAAGGCGGTAACTACACTGCAGCGAAAATGTTCCTGGCAGTCTTAACCGAAGCTAGCTGAACGTCTGTACAGACTAGCGGTTGGTCGTCCCGGACGGGGCCGCCGCCGACGTTGGCGCTGCCGGCGTACCTTCAAGGCTTGGATTAACCCAGCAGGTGTGGACCCGCCCGTTAAGCGTGTCGGGCTGCTTGGAATCGATCGGCCCCTGTCGAACGACGCAACGGAAGGTCGCCTGGATATGGCCCGCGGGACATCCGAAGCGGTCGTAGAGATCGAGGTGGCGGAACGCGGTATCGAGATCGTCCCGCCACATCAGGCGAACCACCCGCCGGCCGAGCCAGACGCATTCGGGGTGAGCGGCCGGGCCGCCCAGGAGCTTAGCGGCCTCGGCAAACTCATCAATCTTGCGCTGGCCGTCCCTCTTCGGGTCCGCGTCGCTTGGCGGCCGGGTCCCGGCCTTGGGGTCCGCGCTCTGAGCCGATGCCGTGGTCGCCGTCGACAACAAGAAAACCGCGCCCAAGACGGCGACGGCAATACGCATACTGGCAAAGACCATGGTCGCTCTGAGTGTTGGGCCGTGAGGCCGCTGTTCCCCCGTCTGCCGGCCGGATTCGGCCGGCAACACGGCCTCCCGAAGCCAACTGCCCCATTACCGGCGGACTCCGTCGAGGGCGCCGTGATGCGTGATTAAAGCAGCCGGCAAGGCAGCCGCCAATATGCTGCGCGGAATTATTGCACGGTTCCGGACCAAGTTTGGCTGCCGGCGGTCAAGTCCTACCGCAACGCAACGCTCGGCACGTTCCTGTTGGCACGGTCCGGAGCGCACGTTAAGCGGAGCCGGGGCGGGAGCGTCCCGCAGGGGACGAGCTACGATGCGCATTGCGGCCTCTTTGTTCGCGCTGGTTGCGGCGGCGATCGTCGGCATCTGGAGTTGGCTGGGCGCCGCGGTCGAAATGCCGCAGGCCCCGGCGGCCGCGGGCGGGCGGCTCGACTGCGTGTCCTATGCACCGTTCCGCGGCGACCAGAACCCGCTGGGGCCCGGCACGATGGTCGAGCCCTGGCAGATCGAAGAAGACCTCGCGCAGCTCAAGCCGCTAACCAGTTGCATCCGCACCTATTCGATCGATCACGGGCTCGACAAGATTCCGGAGATCGCGAAGCGTCACGGCATGAAGGTGCTGCACGGCCTCTGGCTCTCCAGCCTGCCCGAGCTTAATCGCCGCCAGATCGCCACCACCATCGAGCTCGCCAACAAATTTCCCGACGTGATCGAGGCGATCATCGTCGGCAACGAGGTGCTGCTGCGCGGCGAGATGTCGGCGCCGGAGCTTGCGCGCACCATCCGCGAGGTGAAGGCCAAGGTGCCGATGCGGGTGACCTATGCCGACGTCTGGGAATTCTGGCTGCGTCACCGCGACGTTGCCGCCGCCGTCGACTTCATCACCGTGCATATCCTTCCCTATTGGGAGGATCACCCGATCCCGGTCGGTCAGGCGGCGCGCCACGTCGATCTGATCCGCAAGCAGGTTGTCGCCGCGTTTCCCGACAAGGAGATCTTTCTCGGCGAGTTCGGCTGGCCGAGCGCCGGGCGGATGCGCGAAGGCGCCTTGCCGTCGCCGGTGAATGCGGCGCGCGTGCTGCAGGAGGTGGTGGCGCAAGGCAAGCGCGAGAACTATCGCGTCAACCTGATCGAGGCCTACGACCAGCCCTGGAAGCGGAAGCTCGAAGGCACCGTCGGCGGCTTCTGGGGGCTCTACGATGCCTACGAGCGCAAGGCGAAATTCGTCTGGGGCGCGCCGGTCTCCAACCATCCGAACTGGCGCTGGCAGGCGGCGGGCGGGATCGCCTTCGCGGCGCTGGTGTTCGGCGCGGCGCTGGCGGCGAGCTGGCGGCGACCGCCGCCGCCCGCACGAGGCTGGCTGCTCGTTGCGGCGATTGCGCTGCGTGTCGGGAACGCTGATCGGCTGGACGATCAGGAATATTCCGATCGAAAGCCTCTCCGCGATCGACTGGATCCGTTCGCTGTCGTGGGCGGCCGTCGCATTCGCCGCGCCGATTGTCGGCGCGGCCGCGCTCGCCGCCGGCATCAAGGTCCCTAATCTTGCGAGCATGCTCGGACGTCGCGCCGGCGTTCCGGCGAACCCCGTCGTCTTTGCGCTCGGCGCCTTGCTGATCGTTCTGGTGGTGCTGGCCGTGCAGGCGGCGCTCGGTCTGGTGTTCAATCCGCGTTACCGCGATTTTCCGTTCACGGCGCTGACCGGCGCGGCCGTTCCGTATGTCGTTCTGATGACGGCGTTGCCGACACGCAAGGACATTCGCGCCAACGCTGAAACGGTCGCGGCGGCGGCGATGATCCTGTGTGCGGTCTACATCGCGCTCAGCGAAACCTTCGCCAACTGGCAGTCGCTGTGGTTCTGCGCCGGGCTCGTCGCGTTGGCGGTCAGTCTTTTGCCGGGGCGGGCCGCGCCAGGCTGAGGATAAGCAGCGCCGCTGCGAGCCCGGCGAGGTCGGTGTTGTGCAGCACCAGACCGAAGCCGGCGGCGGCGATCGCAATCGTCATCAGGAAGATCGACGGCCGCAGCAGATTGAGCGCGGCGGCGGCCAGCGCCGACCCATCCGAATACGCCGTGATTGTAGAGCACGATGACGCTGCGGAACGTCGTGCACAGCCAGCTCTGCAAGCCGCCCTGGCAGCCGAGCGACACCGGCGCGTATTCGATCGCGAGATAGCGAAGGTAGAGCGCCTCGCCGATCGCCAGGAAGCCGACGATCAGCAGCCAGTTGGTTTGCCGCGCGGTCGGAAAGAAGGTCGCCTGCATCGCCGCCGACTATGGCCGGCGCGGCGATGCGCCAGGCAATCCGTCGTCAGGGTGCCGCGCGTACCGTCGGGCGGGCCTTGGCGGCCGCCGCCGGCCGGCGAGCGGGCTCGTTCAATGCCAGCGGCTGGCCCTCGAACGGTGTCAGTCGACAATAGCGCTTGGCGGCCGCCAGGGTCGCGCAGATCCGGCTGGCGATGTCGACGTCGGTGAGCGGTCCGGCGACGAGCCGGAGTTCGGCGGTACGCGACTTGCTGTTCTCGCGCACCGCCACGATCGGGTGCAGACCTTCGAACAGGCCGTAGTGGCTGGTGGTAAGCGCGTTCCACAGCGTGCGCAGCCCATCGAAATCCTTGGCGCCGCCGACGTCGACGCCGGCTGCCGGGCGTCCCTGGATAGCTTCCAGGTCGGGGATGTTGCCGGCCGCTGGCAGGAATATTGGCCACCCGGGTCGGGGGCTCGGGCGGCGACGGAACCGCCGTTGGCTCGGTTGGCGCAACCGTCTGCGGTGGAACGGCCGCTGTTTTCGGAGGCGGTTCGGGGGCTGCCGCCGGTGGCGCTGGTGCAGCGGGAGGCGGTGCAGCTGCCTGCTTCTGAACCGCACCGGTGACGTCTTCGACATTGCGCTCGATCGTGGAAAGACGCGTCAGCAAGCGTTCGCGATCGCCGGCGAGCGAGCGCACGATCTCGATCAGCCGGCGGGTGTCGGCTTCGTTGGCCGCCAGCCGGGCGAGCTGAGCCGCTTGCGCGGCTTCCGCCTTGGCGGCTTCGGCGGCCCGGGTTCCATTGATCCCCGCGAACGCCGCCGACAATCGCTCCCGTCCGCTGCCGGAATTAGCGGCGATGACGACAAGCAGCAGCGCCGCGGTAGCCGCCACCCCCCAGCCTGCCAAGCGCAGCAGTCTTTGCATATGCGATGCTCGAAATAGCCTGCGAATCAGCCCATTGAAAACATTAGCAGAATCCGATCAATCTCGCTGCTGAGTTCGGATTTCGCCCGCGCAATCCGCCTTTTCCGCTGCATCTTGCTCGGATAAGACGGCGCCAAAGCGAACGATCGGGAGATTTGATGGTCGAGCGGACATGCCTTGCGATCGTGCTCGCCGCCGGCGAGGGCACCCGCATGCGCTCGGCACGGCCCAAGGTGCTGCACGAGGTCGCGAGGCAGTCGCTGCTCGCGCATGTGCTGGCGGCGGTCCGCCAGGCCGGCGGATCGGCGGTCGCGGTCGTGGTCGGGCCAAATGCTGAAGCCGTGAGCATTGAAACCAAGCGGAACGCGCCGGGCGCGGAAATATTCGTGCAAAAGGAGCGCCGCGGCACCGCCCATGCCGTGCTGGCGGCGGACAAGGCGCTGGCGCGTGGCGCCGACGATGTTCTCATCATCTTCGGCGACACGCCGCTGATCCGTCCGCAGACGCTGCGCGCGATGCGCGACGCGCTCGCGAAGGGCGCGGCCATCGCGGTGCTCGGCTTCCGTCCGAAGGACCCGAGCGGCTACGGACGGCTGGTGATGCAAGGCGACGCGCTCGTCGCGATCCGCGAGGAGCTCGATGCGACGCCGGCCGAGCGCGCCATCGATCTGTGCAATGGCGGGCTGATGGCCTTCGCCGGCAAGACCGCCATGACGATCCTCAAGCGGATCGGCAACGACAACCGCAAGGGCGAATTCTATCTGACCGATGCAATCGCGATCGCGCGGGAGATGAAGCTCACAGTCCGTCGTGATCGAGACCGAGGAGGATGACGTGCGCGGCATTAACACCAAGGCCCAGCTCGCGGAGACCGAAGCAGCGTTGCAGCAGCGGCTGCGCAAGGCGGCGATGGAGGCGGGCGTCACGCTGGTGGCGCCGGAGACCGTGTTCCTCGCGGCCGACACCAAATTCGGGCGCGACGTCACGGTCGAGCCCTATGTGGTGTTCGGCCCGGGCGTCACGGTCGAGGACAACGCGGTGATCCGCTCGTTCTCGCATCTCGATCATGCGCATGTCGGCAAGGGCGCCCTGGTCGGCCCGTATGCGCGGCTGCGGCCCGGCGCGAAGCTCGGCGCCGACGTGCACATCGGCAATTTCGTCGAGGTCAAGGAGGCGGTGATCGAGGACGGCGCCAAGGCCAATCATCTCGCCTATATCGGCGATGCGCGGCTCGGCGCGGGCTCGAATTTCGGCGCCGGCGCGATCGTGTGCAACTACGACGGCGCCAGCCAAGCACCGCACCGATATCGGCAAGGGCGCCTTCATCGGCTCGAATTCGGCGCTGGTCGCGCCGGTCACGATCGGCGACGGCGCCTATGTCGCGACCGGATCGGTGATCACCCACAACGTGCCAGCGGATGGGCTGGCGATCGCGCGCGAGCGGCAGGTGGTTAAGGAAGGCGGCGCCTCCCGCATCCGGGCGATCAAGGCCGCTGCCAAGCCGAAGCGCGGGGCGGCGGAGTAGGCGCTGCGCCTGCCACTAGCCTTAATTCCCGCGTGATTCCACGCACTTGCTAGGCGCTTGCGTGATTCATGCCGAATATACAGTTCTGTCGTATTATCTCGGCTGGGTAAGATAAGGAACATCACTGGATGTGCGGAATTGTCGGCATCCTCGGCCGTGAGCCGGTCGCGGTACAACTCGTCGATGCGCTCAAGCGCCTGGAATATCGCGGCTATGACTCCGCCGGCGTGGCGACGCTGGAAGGCGGCCGCCTGACGCGGCGGCGCGCCGAGGGCAAGCTTCGCAATCTCGAGACCAAGCTCCAGGGCGATCCGCTCAAGGGCACGATCGGCATCGGCCACACGCGCTGGGCGACCCACGGCAAGCCGTCCGAGAGCAACGCGCATCCGCATGCCACCGACCGGCTTGGCGGTCGTGCACAACGGCATCATCGAAAACTTCCGCGAGCTGCGCGAGGAGCTCGAGAAGGACGGCGCGAAATTCGGCTCCGAGACCGACACCGAGGTCGTCGCCCATCTCGTCACCCGCGAAATGAAGAACGGCCGCTCGCCGGCCGACGCCGTGCTGGCGGCGCTGCCGCGTTTGCGCGGCGCGTTCGCGCTCGCGTTCCTGTTCGAAGGCGAAGACAATCTGCTGATCGGCGCGCGCAAGGGCTCGCCGCTCGCGATCGGCTACGGCGACGGCGAGATGTATCTCGGCTCCGACGCCATCGCGCTGGCGCCGTTCACCGACACGGTGGCCTATCTCGAGGACGGCGACTCGGTCGTGATCTCGCGCACCAGCGTGGAGATCCGCGACGCCGCCGGCTCGCGTGTCGAACGCGAGATGCACAAGGCGCCGCCGTCGTCGTTCCTGGTCGACAAGGGCAACCACCGCCATTTCATGGCGAAGGAGATCTACGAGCAGCCGGAGGTCGTCGGCCACACGCTGGCGCACTATCTCGACATGGCGACCGAGCAGGTCGTACTGCCGGTAGCGCTGCCGTTCGACTTCAAGAAGCTCGACCGTATTTCGATCTCTGCCTGCGGCACCGCCTATTACGCCGGACTGGTCGCCAAATACTGGTTCGAGCGTTTCGCGCGGCTGCCGGTCGAGATCGATGTCGCGTCCGAATTCCGCTACCGCGAGGCGCCGCTGAGCGCCAACGGGCTTGCGATCTTCGTGTCGCAGTCCGGCGAGACCGCCGACACGCTGGCGACGCTGCGCTACGCCAAGGCGAACAAGCAGCACATCATTTCGGTGGTCAACGTGCCGAGCTCGACGATTGCGCGCGAAAGCGACGTGGTGTTGCCGACGCTGGCCGGTCCGGAGATCGGCGTCGCCTCGACCAAGGCGTTCACCTGCCAGCTTGCGGTGCTCGCCTGCATCGCGATCGCGGCGGGCCGGGCGCGCGGCGTGCTGTCGGACGACGACGAACGCAAGCTGGTGCGCGCGCTGATCGAGGTGCCGCGCCTGATGGCGGAGGCGCTCAAGCTCGAGCCGCAGATCGAGCAGCTCGCGCGCGACCTCGCCAAGAGCCGCGACGTGCTCTATCTCGGCCGCGGCACCAGCTATCCGCTGGCGCTCGAAGGCGCGCTCAAGCTCAAGGAGATTTCCTACATCCACGCCGAGGGCTATGCCGCCGGCGAGCTCAAGCACGGCCCCATTGCGCTGATCGACGAGACCATGCCGGTGATCGTGATCGCGCCGTACGACCGCGTGTTCGAGAAGACGGTCTCCAACATGCAGGAGGTCGCCGCGCGCGGCGGCAAGATCATCCTGGTGACCGATCCGCAGGGCGCGCACGAAGCGCACGTGGAATCGCTGGTCAAGCTGGTGCTGCCGGAGATGCCGTCGACGGTGACGCCGCTGGTCTATGCGGTCCCGGCGCAGCTCATCGCCTATCACACGGCTGTCGTCATGGGCACCGACGTCGATCAGCCGCGCAATCTTGCCAAGTCGGTCACGGTTGAATAGGGCAGGCGAAACGCTTAAAGACGCCGCATGAACGGGCGTCACGCACAGGGATGAGCAATTCCGACCAGAACCTGCCGGCCGGGGCCGGCAGCCAGCCTGAGCACGCTGAGGTCCATACCAGCGTCGTCAGCCGCATCCGGAATTACTTTCTGACCGGGCTGATCCTGGTCGGGCCGGTCTACATCACGTTGAGCCTGACCTGGTGGTTCATCAATTGGGTCGACGACATCGTGCGGCCGTTCATGCCCGCCGCCGTCCGTCTCGATACCTATCTGCCGTTCCATCTTCCGGGCTCCGGCCTGATCATCGCGTTTGCGACGCTGACCTTGCTCGGCTTCCTCACCGCCAATTTCGTCGGGCGCAAGCTGGTGGAGTTCGGCGAGCAGATACTCAATCGCACGCCGATCGTGCGGCCGATCTATCGCAGCCTCAAGCAGATGTTCGAGACGCTGTTCTCGAAATCCGGATCGAGCTTCCGCCGGGTCGGCCTTGTCGAGTTTCCGGCGCCGGGCATGTGGTCGATCGTGTTCATGTCGCAGCCGCCGAGCCCCGACGTTGCGGATCGTCTTCCCGACGCGGAGCACATCTCGGTGTTCCTGCCGTGTACGCCGAACCCGACCACGGGCTTTTTCTTCTATGTGCCGCGCCGCGACGTCATCGAGCTCGACATCACGGTCGAGACCGCGATGACCTTGGTGATATCGGCGGGCATGGCGCAGCCCGGCGGCAGCGGCGCCGATCAGCAGCGCAACCTTGCAACGCTGGCGAATGCCACGCGGATGGCGCGTGAAACCAAGTCACCGCCGACGTCGCCGACGGTGCGCCCGACCGCGCCGGCGAAATAGTCAGCCCGCGCGGATCAGCCGGATCGCTTCGTCGCGCCCGAACAGATAGAGCAGGTGGCGCAGCGCCTCGCCGCGCTCGCTCGACAGCGTGGGGTCGCGCGACAGCACAAGCTGCGCGTCGTCGCGCGCCGCACCGATGAGCTTGCCGTGGGTCTCGATGCGGGCGATCCGGAATCCCGGCACGCCCGATTGCCGGGTGCCGAGCACGTCGCCTTCGCCGCGCAGCCGCAAATCCTCTTCCGCGATCCGGAAGCCGTCCTCGGTCTGGCGCATGATCTCGAGCCGCGCCTTGGCGGTCTCGCCGAGCGGCGGGCGGTAGAGCAGGAGACAGGTCGAGCGCTCGGAGCCGCGGCCGATGCGTCCGCGCAGCTGATGCAGCTGCGCGAGCCCGAAGCGCTCGGCGTGCTCGATCACCATCACCGTCGCTTCCGGCACGTCGACGCCCACTTCGATCACTGTGGTCGCGACCAGCAAGCGCGTCTCGCCGGCAGCGAAACGCGCCATGGCGGCGTCCTTGTCGGCGCCTTTCATGCGGCCATGCACGAGGTCGGTCCATTTGCCGAATTTGCGTTTGAGCTCGGCGAAGCGATCCTCCGCGGCGGCGAGGTCGGATTTCTCCGACTCCTCGACCAGCGGGCAGACCCAATAGACGCGCCGCCCCTCCGACAGCGCGCGGCCGATAGCGTCGGTCACTTCCTCGAGGCGATCGATCGGGAGCGTGCGGGTGTCGATCGGCTGCCGGCCGGCCGGTTTCTCGCGCAGCTCGGAAATATCCATGTCGCCGAAATAGGTCAGCACCAGCGTGCGCGGGATCGGCGTCGCGGTCATCACCAGCATGTCGACGGCTTCGCCTTTCTTGGCGAGCGCCAGGCGCTGGTGCACGCCGAAGCGATGCTGCTCGTCCACGATGGCGAGGCCGAGGTCGCGAAATTCGACGTCGTCCTGGAACAGCGCATGGGTACCGACCAGGATATGGATGCTCGCCGAGCTGCAGGCGTTCGAGGATCTCGCTGCGTTCGCGCCCGCGCTCGCGCCCGGTGAGGATCGCAACCTCGATGCCGGCTTTGGCGGCGAGCGGCGCGATGGTGGCAAGGTGCTGGCGCGCCAGGATTTCGGTCGGCGCCATCAGCGCAGCCTGCCGTCCGCCTTCGATCACGGTGGCGGCGGAAAGCAGCGCCACCACGGTCTTGCCGGAGCCGACGTCACCCTGCAGCAGCCGCAGCATCCGCTCGGGCTTGGCGAGATCGGCGGCGATGTCCTCGATCGCGCGCGATTGCGAGGTCGTGAGCGTGTAGGGCAGCGCATCGATCAGTTGCTTGCGCAGCGCGCCGGTGCCGGGCGTCGCGCGGCCGGCAGGCCGCCGCAGATGCGCGCGCACCAGCGCCAGCGCGAGTTGCCCGGCGAGCAGCTCGTCATAGGCGAGCCGCATCCAGGCGTGGCTCTCCGGCGAGAGATCGGCGGGCGACGCCGGCCGGTGCAACGTCCTGAGCGCATCGGCAAATCGCGGATAGCGCTCGCGCGCCACCCAGGGAAGGTCCTGCCACTCCGGCAAGTCCGGTAGCTTCGGCAGCGCGGCGTCGACCGCCTTGCGCACCTGGTTGAGGCTCAGCCCCTCGGTCAGCGGATAGACCGGCTCGACCAGCGGCAACTGTGCCAGGCCCGCCTCGTCGACCACGCGGTCGGGATGCACCATCTGCAGCATGTGGTCGTAGAGCCCGGTGGTGCCGGACACGTAGCGCAGCTCGCCGACCGGCAGCAGCTTTTCGAGATAGTCGCGGCGCGCGTTGAAGAAGGTGAGGATCAGGTCGCCGGTCTCGTCGCTGGCGTAGATTTGATAGGGCACGCGCGGCCGGTGCGGCGGCGAGGGCCGGTGCCGGTCGACGGTTACCGCGACCGTGACGACGGTGCCGGGAACGACGTCCCTCAGTTTCGGGCGCGCGCGCCGGTCGATGACGCCGGTCGGAAGATGGAAGAGCAGGTCGATGACGCGCGCTTCTTCCTCGTCGCGGCCGAGCAGGCGGCGATAGAGTTTCTCGACCTTCGGGCCGACGCCCGAGCAGGGTCGTGAGCGCTCCAAACAGCGGATTGAGCAGGTTCGGGCGCATCAGGCGGCCCTGTCGCCGTCGATAGACATGCCTAGATGTTCGTCAGCCGCACGCCGCTGCGGCGGCCCATGTCCTTGAAGTCGTCGTCGGTCTTGAGGCCGGCGGCGCGGATGCCGAAGGTCGCAAGCTCCTCGTCCTTGTCCTCGGTGTCGCCGGTCACGCCGACGGCGCCGATGACGTCGCCCGCGTCATTGCGGATTTGCAGCCCACCGCCTTCCGGGAAGATCTGGTCATCGCTGGCACTGATCAGATAGCGCATGAACATCGGCCGCTCATCCGCGCGGATCTTCACCAATTTGGACGAGCGCCCGAGCGCGAGCGCGGCATAGGCCTTTCCGAACGCCATCTCGAACCGGATCATCGAGGAGCCGTCTTCCTTCTGGAACGCCTTCACCTTGCAGCCGGGCTCAACCACCAGCACGCTTATTGGCCGGCACTGGACCTCGGATGCGCGCTGGAGCACCGCCGCGATGATGCGGTTGGCCTGTTCGAGGGTGATGGCACTCATAGGGAACCTCCGGTTGATCGGCCTCGTCTTGGTCCGGCGAAGCCGGCCAGTCACGCACAAACTACCGCATGCACGGTGATCGCAACAATTCGCCCCTGACAATGCACTCCGCGCCCGCTATAGAACGCCGCCCGGCCCGTCCGGGCTTTTGGCGTTGAGGAACGGATGACCGGAATTGGGCGTTCGAGCGAGGGACTGGACGTCCGCCGCCGCAAGCTCCTGTTCCGGGCCTGGCATCGGGGCATGCGCGAGGTCGACCTGATCCTGGGTCGCTTCGCCGACAGCAACATCGAGCAATTGACCGAGGCGGACCTGAGCGAGTTCGAAAGCCTGATGAATGTCCCCGACGGCGAACTTCTGGCGTGGCTGACCGGCGAAGCGGACGTGCCGGCGTCCCATGACGGGCCGCTGTTCCGGCGCCTGCGCGACTTCCGGGCGAGCCAGGGGAGCGCCTGACGATGGCCAAGTCTTCCTTCACCAAGTCTCCCGCCGAATTGCTGGAGCCGGGCCGCCCGCTGACGCTTTCCGGCGTCGCCGACGGCGCCGAGGGACTGATCGTCGCCGATCTAGCGCGGGCGATTGCCGCGGGTTCGCGCGCGCCGGCGACCAGCCTGGTCGTGGTCTGCCGCGACGGCCCGCGCATGGCGGCGCTGGCGCGGGCGCTGACCTTCTTCGCGCCCGACATGGCCGTGCTCGAATTCCCGGCCTGGGATTGCCTGCCGTACGACCGGGTGTCGCCGCATGCCGGCGTGGTGGCGCAGCGCATGACCGCGCTGGCGCGGCTCTCACGCCTCAAAGGCCATGACCGGCCCTCGATCCTGCTCACCACCGTCAATGCCGCGCTGCAGCGCGTGCCCGCGCGCGAAATTGTAGCGACGCAATCGCTGTCGGTCGCGCCCGGCAATGTGCTCGACATGGAGGGCATCACCCGCTGGCTCGAGCTCAACGGCTTCACCCGCGCCTCGACCGTGCGCGAGCCCGGCGACTATGCGGTGCGCGGCGGCATCATCGATCTCTTCGCGCCCGGGATGGCGGAGCCGGTGCGGCTCGATTTCTTCGGCGATCAGCTGGAATCGATCCGCAGCTTCGATCCGGAGACCCAGCGCAGCACCGACCAGTTGCGCGCAGCTCGATCTCGTGCCGGTCGCCGAATTCCAGCTCACCACGGAAACCATCCGGCGCTTCCGCCTCGGCTATGTGGAAGCGTTCGGCGCGCCGACGCCGGACGATCTGCTCTATGAGGCCGTGAGCGAAGGCCGCCGCCATGCCGGCATGGAGCACTGGCTGCCGCTGTTCCACGCCCGCATGGAGACGATCTTCGACTACGTGCCGGGTTCGCCGGTGGTGCTCGAACCGCTGGACGAGGATGCCGCGCGCGAGCGGCTCGACCAGATCAAGGATTACTACGAGGCGCGCATGCAGGCCTTGGCGGCGCGCGACGGCGGTCCGCCGTACCGGCCGCTGCCGCCGGACCGGCTCTATCTCTCCGACGCTGAATGGAAGGAACGGCTGAACGCCGCAGCGCTCGCGCGGCTCACGCCATTTGCCGTGCCAGACAGTCAAGGCCGCGTCGTCGATGCCGGCACCCGGCAGGGGCACAATTTCGCGGCCGAGCGCGCCGAACCGGGCCGCAACGTGTTCGAGGCCGTGACCAAACACGTCTTTGCGCTGCAGTCGGCGCGCAAGCGCGTGGTCGTCGCGCTCTGGAGCGAAGGCGCGCGCGAGCGCATGAGCCATGTGCTCGCCGAGCACGGGCTGAACAATCTGACCAACGTCGCCTCCTGGCAGGAAGCGCAGGGCCTGCCGTTGCCGCAGGTGGGCCTGGCCGTGCTCGGGCTCGAAAGCGGGTTCGAGACCGCCGACGCCGCGGTCATCGGCGAGCAGGACATCCTCGGCGACCGGCTGGTGCGGCCGCGGCGCGCGGCCGGCGGCCGGAGAATTTCATCGCGGAGGCGACGAGCCTCGCCGCCGGCGATCTGGTCGTGCATGTCGATCACGGCATCGGCCGCTTCGTCGGGCTGCGCGCGATCGAAGCCGCCGGCGCGCCGCACGACTGCCTCGAAATCCACTACGCCGGCGGCGACAAGCTGTTCCTGCCGGTCGAGAACACCGAGCTGCTCTCGCGCTACGGCTCGGAGGAAAACCACGTCGATCTCGACCGCCTCGGCGGCGGCGCCTGGCAGGCGCGCAAGGCGCGGATGAAGAGCCGCATCCGCGAGATCGCCAACGAGCTGATCAAGGTCGCGGCCGAGCGGCAGACGCGCGAGGCGCCGAAGCTCACCGTCGAGCACGGGCCGTACGACGAGTTCTGCGCTGGCTTCCCGTACGAGGAAACCGAAGACCAGCAGGCCGCGATCGACACCACCATCAACGAGCTGGCATCCGGGCGGCCGATGGACCGGCTGATCTGCGGCGACGTCGGCTTCGGCAAGACCGAGGTGGCGCTGCGCGCCGCCTTCGTCGCTGCCATGAACGGCAAGCAGGTGGCGGTGGTGGTGCCGACGACGCTGCTGGCGCGCCAGCACACCAAGACCTTCATCGACCGCTTCCGCGGCTTCCCGGTGAAGATCGGACAGGCCTCGCGGCTGGTGACCGGCAAGGAGCTGGCCGCGGTCAAGAAGGGGATCGCCGACGGCTCGATCGACATCGTGGTCGGCACCCATGCGCTGCTCGGCAAGGCCATCTCGTTCAAGGACCTCGGCCTGCTGATCGTCGACGAGGAGCAGCATTTTGGCGTCGCCCACAAGGAGAAGCTCAAGCAGCTGCGCGCCGAGGTGCATGTGCTCACGCTGACGGCGACGCCGATCCCGCGCACGCTTCAGCTTGCCCTGTCGGGCGTGCGCGACCTTTCGATCATCGCCTCGCCGCCGGTCGACCGGCTGGCGGTGCGCACCTTCGTGTCGCCGTTCGATCCGCTGGTGGTGCGCGAGGCGCTGCTGCGCGAGCGCTATCGCGGCGGGCAATGTTTCTATGTCTGTCCGCGCATCGAGGACCTGGCCGGGCAGCGGGAATTCCTCGAGCGCCACGTACCGGAGATGAAGGTCACGGTCGCGCACGGGCAGATGCCGTCGACCGTGCTCGACGACATCATGTCGGCGTTCTACGACGGCAAATACGACCTGCTCTTGTCCACCACCATCGTGGAATCCGGCCTCGATATCCCGAACGCCAATACGCTGATCGTGCACCGCGCCGACCGGTTCGGCCTGTCGCAGCTCTATCAGCTGCGCGGACGGGTCGGCCGCTCGAAGGTGCGCGCCTATTCGCTGTTCACGCTGCCGGCCGAGCGCAAGATCACCGTGCAGGCCGAGCAGCGGCTGAAGGTGCTGCAATCGCTCGACACCCTCGGCGCCGGCTTCCAGCTCGCGTCGCACGATCTCGACCTGCGCGGCGCCGGCAACCTGCTGGGCGAGGAGCAGTCCGGCCACATCAAGGAAGTCGGCTTCGAGCTCTACCAGCAGATGCTGGAAGAGGCGGTGGCGAGCCTGAAGGCCGGCATCACCGCGCCGGTCGCCGACAAGTGGTCGCCGCAGATCACCATCGGCACATCGGTCATGATCCCGGAGGACTATGTCGCCGACCTGCCGGTGCGGCTCGCGCTCTACCGCCGGCTTGGCGAGATCGAGGACGAGCGCGAGATCGAATCCTTCGGCGCCGAGATGGCCGACCGCTTCGGTCCGCTGCCGATCGAGGTCGAGCACCTGTTGCAGATCGTCGCCATCAAGGCGCTCTGCCGTCAGGCCAATGTCGAGAAGATCGAGGCCGGCCCGAAGGGCGCGGTGGTGACGTTCCGCGACAACACCTTCGCCAACCCGGAACGCCTGATCAACTTCATCCGTGATGAGGGCGCGCGGGTGCGGCCCGACCAGAAGGTCGTGTTCTTCGAGGACTGGGAGCAGGCGGAGGATCGCCTCGCCGGAACCAAGCAAATCCTCCGCAAGCTCGTGGAGCTGGCGCAGCCGGCGAAAGCGGCGTGAGACTGATTTAGTCGACCACCGCAAACGCCTGGATCTCGATCAGCTGCTCGGGCTCGCCCAACTCGAGCACCGCGATGTTGGTCGAGGTCGGCACGTGCTTGAACGGTGCGAAGTAGGAGTTGATCACCTTGCTCGCCACACCGATGTCGCCCATCTGCGGCCGGGCGCGGAAGACGAAGATGTGCACGACGTCCTTGAACGAGGCGCCGGCGGCGTCGAGCGTCGCCTTGATGCCGTCCATGGTGCGGCGGGTCTGCGCTTCCAAACTCGGCGGCATGTATTTCAAGATGTCTTCGCGCCGGTGCGGATGGTCGTGATAGACCGGCAGCGAGGTCGTGCCGGCGAGCCAGAGGATCTTCCCGCTCTTGATCTTGATGCCGGGCACGAACGGCATGAAGAACGCCTTGTTGTAGTCCGGGTGGTGGATGACTTCCATGTGCTGGTTGGGCTGGGCCTGAGCGGCGAACGGCGTCAGGGCAGCGGCAAGACCTGCGATGGCGAAAGCGACGAGCGTAGAGCCGATCCTTGCATTGATCATCGTTTGCTCCTGTTCTGGGATAGGAACGACCCGAGGATCATAGCGCCCTGGCGGATGCCAGTCCGCGCACAGGCAGCGCGCGCAGCGCACGCATGCGCTGCGGGCATGTCGCGCTGATGCGAGAGCGGTCGCGCTACTCGGCGGCGACTTGCTTGGCGAATTCGGCCGATGCCTGCTCGATCGCCTGCGCCAGATGCTCCGGCGGGTTGGCACCGCTGACCGCCAGCAGGTTGCCGAAGATGAAGAACGGCACGCCCTGGATGCCCGCTTCATTGGCAGAAGCGGCTTCCGCTTCGATGCGCGCAACATCCTCGTCGGTGGCAAGCCGCTGCCGCACCTGCGCGGCATCCATGCCGCAGTCGGCGGCCGCCTTCACCAGCACCTCGCGGTCGGTGAGATCGCTGCCTTCGCTGAAATAGAGCTGCATCAGGCGCTGCTTCATTGCGGCGGAATCATCGGCCCAGGCGATCAGCCGGTGGCAATCGATCGTGTTGGGCTGGCGCTTGATCTTGTCGCGGGCATAGTCGAGGCCGGCCTTGGCGGCGATATCGATGATGCGCTGGCTGTTGGTGTTGTAGCGCTCGACCGAACCGAACTTGGTGACGAGGTATTCCTCGCGGCTCATGCCTTCGCGCGGAACCCAGGGATTGAGCAGATAGGGCCGGAACCGCACCGCGACCGGGATCTCCGGCTTGAGCGCGATCGCCTGTTCCAGATAGCGCTTGCCCACGTAGCACCAGGGGCAAACCACGTCGGAGACGACATCGATTGGCAGTGGGGACATGAGGGTTCCTCCAAGCGAGGAACTTAAGCACTTGATCAGCTTGCGGCAACCTTGGGATAGGTGCCGACGCGCGCCACCAGCGTGCTCAGATTGTCGGTCGGCTTGAGCGTCGCCAGCGTCACCGTCGGCTTGATGCTGCGGCGATCGAGATCGGGCGACATCATGGTGTTGCGCAGGATGCCGGCGATGCGCCGCGCCACCACATGGGCGTTGCGCAGGTCGGTCTCGGTGAACGCCGCGATGATCGAGCCGTCCTGCTCGCGGCAGGCGAAGTCGATATTGCGCATCAGCCGGCTGAACAGACGCGCGGCGTCGATCGAGCAGCGCATGTCGGTCATGTCGTCGAACGAGAAGCGCGCGATCGTCAGCGCGCCGCCGTCCTCCTCGGCCTGCTGCACGGCGCGGTCGAGATCGCGCCAGAACGCGTCGCGGCCGAGCAGTCCGGTTTCCGGATCGACGACGCCCTCGGAATCGAGCGACTTCAGCATGCGCTGGAGCCGGCTTTCGAACACTTGCAGGCGGACAAACGGAATAAGCCGCTCGGCGAGCAGCTCCGGATCGCTTTCCACCCGCACCAGGTTGGCCAGCCGGTCGTCATCGACGGTGGCGCGGCCGAGCAATCCGACCGGCAGGTCGCGGAAGCGCACGTCCTCGCCGAGCACCGTCAGCAACGCCTCGACCACGCGCGGACTGAAGCCGTCGCCGATGGCGATGCCGTCGATCTCGCGCGCGTTGAGGTAGCGGCCGGCAGTTTCGACGCTCATGGCGCCGATCAGCCCGACGCGCTCGCCGATCGCCGTGGTCAGCGCCGGATAGTTGCGGCCGCGGCCGATGCACAGCACGGTCGCGTGCTCGATCAGGTCGGCGAACGGAACGGCACGGTTCTTCGCCGGCTCCACCGAATGCGCGCGCCGCATCACAGCCGCGTGCTGGCTGCGCACCCGCAGCGCGGACTTGAGGCAGGCGACCAGCCGGTCCTCCGGCTCGCTCACCGCGATCGGAAGCGCATACGGGATCGCGACCATGCCGGGGCCATCGACGCGCGCGAGCACCGGCATGAACGGTCCGCCGCGGGTTTCGATGGTTTTGAGCAGCGCCTTGAGATGCTTGTCCGAAGGGGACGGCGCCGTATCCGCAATCATCAGGGCGGCGGGCTGAATCTCGGTCACCGCCGCCGCCGCATCGGCAAACTTGGTCTCGACGATGGGGAAGGCGCCGGCCCTGCCGAGGATGTCGACCAAATCGGTCGCCGCGGCCTCGGCGACAACGACCATCGGACCTAGCATCGCCATGAACGTTACGCGGCCGAAACTGACTGAGGATCGGTCTACACTAGGCGATTGCTGTTAACGGGTTGTGAAGCAGACCGCATAGCGCGTTGAAGACGCGTAAACGCGCTTATGGCCGGCCTAGGCCGCCGCGGTGCCGTTGTCTGCGGCAGTCGCCGACCGGCGCTCGCGGAAGGCGCCGACCAGCAGGGCATTGGCGCCACGCTCGGCCAGCGTCTCCCGGACAGAGGCCAGGTCGGCGGCGGAGCCGGCCAGCCGATGGCCGATCATCGCATCGGGCAGGGCCGCCAGCGTGGCGGCCGCGTCGACCTCGGTAATGGCGTCCTGCAGGTCGCGCATCAGGAAGCGATAGCCGCCGATGCTCACCATGCCGGGCGGCGGCCCGGTTACCACCAGGGGCGCGTTGCCCTGGTCGCTCCAGCAGGCGAAGCCGGTATCGACAAAGCCGGTGGGAGCCACCTTGAGCTGGGGCAGGTCCGTGCCTTCGACGCCGGGCGGGAAGGCGAAGCGCGGGACCATGGGGCCGCGCATGGCCACCGTGCCGTTGGCCGTGACGCGGACTTCGCCGACGATGACGCCGCCTTTGCTGCCGCGCGGGACCGCCACCGGCCCCAACGGGACGACGCCCGCCCGTCCGCCGGGCCCCCGCCGGGCAGCAATCAGCCCCGTCTCGCCGAAGACCTGAATGTCCACCAGATCGGTGGCGGTCTCCCGCCAGGCCGGGGCGCGCGCCAGGCGGTCGGGTGCAGGCCAGACTGCGAGCACGCTGCTCAGGCCGGAGTCGATCGCCCGTGCGCCGGCCTCCGTCAGTTGTGCGACCAGCGGTCCGGGCAGGACGATTGCATCGGGTGCTTCCGTGCGCTGCTGATCGGCGAAGGCGTCCGGATCGAACGGGTGGTGCAGCACCAACGTACCACCGACGAGCAGCCACGGCAGCAGCGCCGTGGCGAGGCCCGAGAACGAGGCCATCGCCAAGGTGGTGAGAATGATCGCATCCTGCTGAAGACGGCTCTCGAGCAGGACCGCCAGACCGCCGGCGGCGAGCTCGGCGTGGCTGCGTGCCACCGGGATCGCACCGTCGGGGCCGACGTCCCAGGTGACGGCGGCAAGGTGCACGGCTGGACCAGGCGGGTAGGGACGCTCCTCGGCCGGCGGCAGCGGGTCAAGCGCCTCGGCTGCGAACAGGTCGCTGAGCGCGACGACGCCGTCGGGCACGTTCTGCCCGAAACAGCAGACCGCCCGGATATGGAAGGTTTCGACCGCCGCCTGCAGGGCATCGTGGAGCTGATCGTGGCCGCCGACGCGGCCGCTCACGATGAAGGCGCTGGCGCCGGCGCGGCTGAGTGCACTGCTGATGTCGGCCCGCCGCCAAAGCAGCGGCAGCGGCATCGCGATCATCCCGGCGCGCAGCACGGCCAGGAACGTCAGCACGGATTCGACGGTGTTGGCGAGCTGCAGGCCGACGATCGCATCCGAACGCAGCCCGATCCGGTGCAGCCGCCCGGCGATGGCCGATATCGCGCGGTCGGCTTGTGAATAGGTGAGGGCGCGCGGCGGGAAGTCGGTGAAGCGCGCGCGATTGGGGGGGTCGATCAGCGCGAGCGCATCCGGGCGCCGATCGGCGGCGCGGCGAAACAGGTCGTCCAGTGTCGCCCGTCCGCCGACACCGCTGGTGGCCGCTTTGCCGCTGGATTCGCCGAGGATCACGGTTTGCTCATGGGGGCTCGTGCCACCAAGTTTCGGGAATCGGTCCCGACCGGGAGGTTACTTCGGGATGCCGCACCTTTGTCCAGCGCGCAATCCACTGATCCGGTGGATGGAACAACGGGACTGTGTAAAACCCCGACATCAGCACGCGATCGAGCGCGCGAACGGCCGCGACCACGTCGGCGCGGTCCTGCGATTTCAGCAGGGCGTCGATCATGGCGTCGATCGCCGGGCTCTTGACGCCCATATAGTTGCGGCTGCCATTCGAATCGGCGGCCTCCGAGCTCCAGTAGAATGCCTGCTCGTTGCCGGGTGAGAGCGACTGATCCCAGCGGTTGGAGATCATGTCGAAATCGAACGCGATCCGGCGCGCCTCGAATTGCACCGCGTCGACCGGGCGCAGCTGGACGGTGATGCCGGCACGCTTGAGCTGCCCGGCGAACAGGAGCGCCATGCGCTCTTCGTCCATCGCGTCGCTGCGGGCGGTGACCATGATCTCGAAGGTGAGCGGTCGTCCGCTCTTGCGCTCGACCATTTCGGTGCCGCGCAGCTCGTAGCCGGCTTGCTTGAACAGGCCGAGCGCCCGCCGCAGCAGCGCGCGGTCGCGCCCGGAGCCGTCGCTGACCGGGGGCGACCAGGTGCCGTCCAGGATGTCGGGACGCACGGCGCCGGGGAAGGGCGCCAGCAGGGCGCGCTCGCGGGCGTCTGCCGGCCGCCCGTGCGCGGACAGTTCTGAGCCATCGAAGTAGCCGGCGGTCCGCCGATAGAGACCAAAGAAGATGTTTTTGTTGGTCCACTCGAAGTCGAACAGCGTTGCGATTGCCTCGCGCACGCGTACATCGGCGAAGACCGAGCGGCGCGTGTTGAAGACGAAATAGAAGCTCGGCTTCGGCCAGTCGCTGGTCAGCGTCTCCTTGATGACCTGTCCGTCGCGCAACGCGGGGAAATCGTAGCCCTGCTCCCAGCGCGCGGGATCGGTCTCCTTGCGGACATCGAACAGGTTGCGCTTGAAGGCTTCGAGCAGGGCGTTCGGATCGCGATAGAAATCGTAGCGGATCTCGTCAAAATTCCAGAACCCGCGATTGACCCCGAGATCGCGTCCCCAATAGTTCGGATTGCGAGCGAGCGTGAGGCTCCTGCCGGGATCGACCTTGCTGATGACGTAAGGTCCGCTTCCGATCATCGGCTTGACGGTGGTTTCCTCGAACGCCGCCGGATCGATCGCGTGCTTCGGAAGCACCGGCATGAGCCCCAGGATCAGCGGCAGCTCGCGGTCGTCGCCGGGAAGATCGAAGCGGACGGCATTCGATCCGATCGCCTGCGCCTTGGTCACCTTGCTGTAATAGATGCGGTGGTTCGGGCGCCCCTTGTCGCGCAGGAGCTGCCAGGAGAAGAGCACATCTTCCGGCGTGATCGGCTTGCCGTCGGAAAATCGCGCCGCCGGATCGAGCTCGAACGTCACAAAAGTGCGCGCGCTGTCGGTTGCGACACGCCGGGCAACGAGGCCGTAGAGCGTGAACGGCTCGTCGTAGCCGCGTGCCATCAGGCCTTCGACCACGTAACCGCCGGTGATGAAAATGCCGCCAGGCGCCCGCATGCCCATGGGCGGAAGGCCCTTCACGGTGAAAGGATTGAGGGTGTCGAAGCTGCCGAGCACGCCCTGTATCCAGCGCCCGCCCTTGGGCGCGGACGGGTTGGCGTAGTGGAAATGCGCAAACCCTTCCGGCAATGCCGGTTCGCCGTGCATGGCGATCGCATGCCGGGCGACATCTTCTGCGCGCGCGCGCGACGCCACAAGACCCGTTGCCGCAGCCGCGAGCGTTGCGACCACATGGCGTCGCGAAAAAAGCGTTCTCGGGGGCGCGGTCACCTGAAAATTCGCTCCTGCTCGATCGACGAAGCAACCCCAAACAGGGAGTCGGGCAATAGGCAACCGGGCCGGTCAAGGCGCTTTCAAAAGCCGGGCGGCTGCGTTATCACCAGTTCCTCGCCTAGCGGTTTTACACGTTATCAGGCGAAATTCCGGCGATTCGCGAGATTCCTGGCGTCACGCTGTTGCCGCATTTGGTGCCGACACAGCCTCCCAACGGGGGGCGACCGTTCGATCCGGCCCGCGCGCCGCTGTCGGGAACGGTAAGCAAGAGGATCGACCATGTTCAAGTGGACCGTGTTTGCGCCGGCCCGTCCGGCCGCCTACGCATTTGCATTGGCATTGATTGGCGCGCTCGCCGTCGCTGGGACAGGTACGTATTCGGTTGCGGAGGAAAAGAAGGCCGCACCAAAAGCGCCAAAGGGTAAGGACCCGCCCAAGGCTGCCCCGAAGCAGGAGCCGCAGCCCGAGGCGCCACAACTGATTTTCTCGCCCTGGACCAAGTTCTGCCTGAAGGGCCAGGAGGCGCAAGCCAAGCAGGTCTGCTTCACCGGCAAGGACGGCCGGGTCGAATCCGGCCAGCCCGTCGTCGCCGCCGTGCTGATCGAGCCGGAAGGCGAGCCACGCAAGATTCTCCGTGTCACGCTGCCGCTCGGCATGTCGCTGCAGCCAGGCACGCGCGTGATCATCGACCAGGGCCAGCCGATGACGGGGCCTTACGTGATCTGCTTCAACAACGGCTGCATGGCCGACTATGAGGCCAGCGACGCCCTGATCCTCATCATGAAGAAAGGCCAGGGCTTGGTGGTACAGGGCATCAATGGCGCCGGCCAACCGATCAGCCTGGTGCTGCCGCTCAACGATTTTGCCAAGGCCTATGACGGACCGCCGACCGATCCGAAAATCTTCGAGGCGCAACAGCAGAAGCTGCAGGAAGAGCTCCAGCGCCGCGCCGAGGAAGCGCGCAAGAAGCTCGAAGGTCAGCAGAAGTAAGAGTGCCGTATTAAGGGCGACACAGCATTCCCATTGGAGGTGACCGTTCGATCCGGCTCGCGCACGCCGTCAGAACGGTAGGGGAGAGAACCGGCCATGTCCAAGTGGAACGCGTTTGCGTCGGTCCGTCTGACTACCTGCGTTTTTGCGATCGCGTTGATTGGCGCAGTTGCCGTCATTGCGACTGGTTCCAATTCCTTCGCCGAGGAAAAGAAGGCAACGCAGAAGAAAAAGGAAACGCAGAAAGACCAAGGAAAGAGCAAGGAGCCCCCGCCGCAACAGCCGGAGGCGCCGCAACTGATTTTCTCGCCGTGGACGAAAATCTGCCCGAAGGGGCCGGAGGCAACCGCCAAACCGGTTTGCTTCACCGGCAAGGACGGCCGGGTCGAAACCGGTCAACCGGTCGTGGCTGCGGTGCTGATCGAGCCGGAGGGCGAGCCGCGCAAGATCCTTCGCATCACGCTTCCGCTTGGCATGTCGCTGCAGCAAGGCACACGCGCGATCATCGACCAGGGCCAGCCGATGACGGCGCCTTACGTGATCTGCTTCATCAACGGCTGCATGGCCGACTATGAGGCCAGCCAGGCGCTCGTCGACACGATGAAGAAGGGCAAGGGCCTTGTCATCCAGGGCATCAACGGCGCCAACCAGCCGATCAGCCTGGTGTTGCCGCTCGACGACTTCGCCAAGGCTTACGACGGACCGCCGACCGATCCAAAGGACCTCGAGCGCCGCAACGAAGAGCTGCGCAAGAAGTTTGAGGGACAGCAGAAATAGATTTGCGCCAAGCGCTCACCGAGCGATAGCTGATCAGTTCAGGATCGCGTCCCGCCGACGATAACTGCCGCTCTCGTCCTTCTCGAAAATCTCCGCCACCTGCGGATGCCGCAACGGCTCTTCCGAGCTGTCGGGCAGGAGGTTCTGCTCCGAGACGTAGGCGACGTATTCGGTGTCCGCGTTCTCGGCATAGAGATGATAGAACGGCTGGTCCTTGCTCGGCCGCCGCTCTGCCGGGATCGACTGGTACCATTCCTCGGTGTTGGCGAAGATCGGATCGATATCGAACACGATGCCACGGAATGGATAGAGCCGGTGGCGGACCACCTGGCCGATCGTGTACTTGGCAATGCGGCACTTGTTCATGGCCGTATCTGATTACCCCGAATTGCGCCGTCGTGCACCCCTGTCTTTTTGTCGCCACAACTGGCCCAACAGTTCACGTCAGTGCACCGCCACATTGGCTTCTTTGATAACGCCACCCCAGAGCGCGGTTTCTTCGGCGAAGAACTTGGCCGCGTCCGTGGGGGAACCGATCATCGGGTCAAGCCGCAGCTCGCGCAGCCGTTTGTCAACCTCCGGGCTCTTTAGAATATCGACAATGTCGCGGTTGATCCGCGCGGCGATCGCAGCGGGCGTTTTCGGCGGCGCCGCCATGGCGAACCAGGTGATCGAGCGGAAGCCGGGCAAGCCGGACTCGGCGATCGTCGGCAGTTCTTTCACCGCCTCGACGCGCTCGGGGCTCGCCACTGCCAGGATGTTGATCTTGTCGCCACGCCACAGCGGCACCGAGGTCGTCAGCGTATCGAAGAACAGGTCGACATGGCCGCCGAGGAGATCGTTGATCGCCGGCGCCGAGCCGCGATAGGGCACGTGCGTCATCTTGATGCCGCCGCGGACCTCCAACTGCGCACCGCTCAGGTGCGCCGTCGATCCGGCGGCCGACGAGGCATAGGTGATCTTGCCCGGATTGGCCTTGGCGAACGCCACCAGCTCTTTGACGTCCTTCGCCGGAAGGCCCTTTCTCACCGCGAGCACATTCGGGATCTTCGCCAGCAGCGAGACCGGAACGAATTGCGAGGACTGATAGCCAATGTCCTTGTAGAGCAGATTGGCGAAGGTCAGCGGCATCGGCGCGGTGACCAGCAAGGTGTATCCGTCAGGCGCCGCGCGCGACACCTGCTCGGCGCCGGGATTGAGACCGCGCCCGTTGTTCTCGACAATGACGGTCGAGCCCCACTTGCGCTGCAGCTGCTCGGCGACCAGCCGCGCCAATGCGTCGGTGGTCGAGCCCGCCGGCGACGGCACCACGATCGTCACCCGCCGGGAAGGATAAGCGTCCTGCGCCGTGGCGCCGCCCGCGCCAAAGATGGCTGCAAGCAATCCTCCGGCCAAGGTAACGACTATGGGATAGCGCTTCATGAATCGGTCTCCAGCTTTTATTGCGGTGTGATATTCGCAGCTTTGATGACTCGTCCCCACAACTGCGTTTCCTCGCCGAAGAATTTGGCGGCGGCATCGCGCGGCCAGCTGACCGGGCTCATCTGGATGGCGCGCACGCGCTCGGCGACGTCCTTGCGGGTGAGAATTTCATTTACGTCGCGGTTGATGCGGTCGGCAAGCGCCGCCGGCATGCCGGGCGGCGCGGTCATGGCGTACCAGGTCACCGAGCGATAGCCGGGCAACGCCTCCGCAACGGTCGGAACCTCGGGGAATTCACTCACGCGCTCGGTGGTGCCGGTGGCGATCATCTTCACGCGGCCTTCGCGGTGCAGCGGCAGCGCGGTGGTCGGCGTGTCGAACATCAGGTCGACATGACCGGCGATGAGATCGTTCACCGCGGGGCTAAGACCGCGATAGGGAACCAGCGTGGTCTTGATCCCGCCAAGCATCTCAAGCTGAACCGTCGCCAGATGCCCGACCGAGCCGACGCCCGGCGTCGCTGCGGTGATCTTCCCGGGCGCCGCCTTGGCGCGCTCGATCAGCTCCTTGACCGTCGCGCCTTCGAAATTCTTGCGCAGCACGAGGACGTAGGGGCCGGTGGCGAGCAGCGCGATCGACGTCCAGCGCGCCGGATCGAACGGCATGTCCTTGTAGAGGAAGCTGTTGGTCGCGATCGGTCCCGGCGAAGCGATCATCATGGTGTAGCCGTCGGGCACCGCCCTGAAGACCTGCGCCGCGCCGGTATTGCCCGCCGCGCCGCCGACGTTCTCGACCACCACCGGCTGGCCCCATTTGCGGCTGAGCTGGTCCGCCACCAGCCGCCCGATCGTGTCGGTGCCGCCGCCGGCGGGGTAGGGGATCACGATCCGGACGGTGCGGCTCGGAAACGTGTCTTGCGCCTGCGCTATGGCACCGATTGCGATCGGGCCGAACAGCAGGGCCAGCGCTATACTCAATATCCTGCGCATGCTCAATCTCCGTGCCGGCTCGCCCTACTGCAAGGCGATGTTGGCATCCTTGATGATCTGGCCCCAATAGCGCGCTTCGTCGGCGAAGAAGGCGGCGGCCGCCTCGCGCGAGCTGCCGACCGGCTCCATCTGCATGGTGTTGAGCCGCTCGATCACCTGCGGGCTCTTTACCGCCTCGCCGACGTCCTTGCTGATCCGGTCAGCCAGCGCGAGCGGCGTGCCCGGCGGCGCCACCAGACCGAACCAGGTGATCGAGCGGTAGGTCGGGAAGCCCGACTCCGCGACGGTCGGGATATCAGGAAGGATCGCAACGCGCTTCGGGCTGGCAACGGCGATGATCCGGATGCGGCCTTGCTGGTGCAGCGGCAGCGACGTCGTCAGCGTGTCGAACATCATGTCGACATGACCGGCGACGATGTCGTTCATCGCCGGCCCAAGTCCCTTGTAGGGGACGTAGACCATCTTGACGCCGGCGAGCGACTGCAGGTGCGCGGCCGAGAGATGCGCGGTGCCGCCGGGTCCGGGCAATGCGGATGTGATCTTGCCCGCCTTCGCCTCCGCAATCAGATCCTTGAGCGTACCTTTGAAGGAGCTGCGCACGGTGAGAACGTAGGGCACGGTCGTCAGCCACGATATTGGAACCCACTTGGTTGAATCGTAGGTCATCTCTTTGAACAGGAAGCGGTTGGTCGCGATCGGTCCGGGCGGCGCGAGCAGCATCGTGTGGCCGTCCGGCGCCGACCGCCACACGTCGAGCGCGCCGATATTGCCCGACGCCCCGGGCACGTTCTCGGAAATGACAGTGCGCCCCCATTTGCGGGTGAGCGCATCCGCCAGCAACCGCGACAGCACGTCGGTCCCGGAGCCGGCCGGGAACGGCACCACGAACCGGACCGTCCGCGTGGGGTAGGCGTCCTGCGCGCTGCTAGGCGCGCTCGAGATCAGGGCGCCAAGCGCGGCCACCAACAGCACTCGAATGTTCCTGGCCAATCCTGTCTCCCAACGAGCATCCATGGCGCGGATGGTAGAGGAGGCCGATTTGCCACGCCAGCGCAGTACCGCGCAGTCATGTTGACGCAGCCTGCGTAAACTTGGCTGCGTGCGGAAACGTCGCTTGTGCCGATGCCACACGATGCGGGATGCTGGCGCGGTTAACCGGCCGGGGCAGCGCGTTGCAAAGCAAGGACGGCACAATCGACTGGGTGGCGCGGGCGCATGGCCTCGCGCCCGTCATCGCTGCGGGCGCCGACCGTACCGAGCGCGAGCGGCGGATCGCCGACGACGTGATCGCCGCGATCGACGATGCCGGCATCCCGCGGATGCTGATGCCCGCAACGCTTGGCGGCGGCGCCGCCGACATCCTGACCTTCAACCGGGTGATCGAAGCGCTGGCGGCGGCCGATGGCAGCACCGCCTGGTGCCTGGCGCAGTCGCTGGCGAGCTCGCACGCAGCGGGCTTCCTTGATCCGCCGATCGCGCGCGAGGTGTTCGGCGCGCCGCGCGCGATGGTCGCCTGGGGACCGCCGGGCGGCCCGACCAAGGCGCAGGTGGTCGACGGCGGCTATCGCGTCACCGGCAAATGGCGCTTCGCCAGCGGCAGCGCCAACGCCACCTGGATGGGCGGGCATTCGCAGGTCTATGAGCGCGACGGCAAACCGCGGCTCGATGCCGCCGGACGCCCGGTGATGCGCACCATGCTGTTCAAGCCGGCGCAGGCGACGATCCACGACACCTGGCACGTCATCGGCCTGCGCGGCACCGCCAGCAACGACTACGAGGTCGCCGACCTGTTCGTCCCGGAGCCGTATACGACCTGGCGCGACCAGGCTTCCGACCGGCGCGAGGGCGGGCCGCTCTACAACATTCCGCTGCTGACGCTCTACGGCATCGGCTTCTCCGGTGTCGCGCTCGGGCTCGCCGATGCGAGCCTGCGCGCCTTCATGACGCTGGCGCAGACCAAGAAGCCGGGCGGCGGGCTCGGGTCGCAGCAGGTGCTGCGCGACAATGCGGTGATCCAATCCAAGGTCGCGCAGGCGACCGGGCGCCTCGCCGGCGCGCGCGCCCTGCTACACGAGAGCCTGCACGACATCTGGGAGACGTCGTCGAGCGCCGGCACGTTCTCGCTCGAGCAGCGCGCGATGCTGCGCGTCGCCATCACCGGCGCCATGGACAATGCGCGCGAGGTCGTGGACTTCGCTTATCACGCTGCCGGCACCACCGGCATCTTCCAGGGCAGCGCGTTCGAGCGCCGCTTCCGCGACCTGCACACCGCGCTGGCGCAAGGGCAGGCGCATCTGTCGAATTTCGAGGCGGCCGGGCAGGCACTGTTCGGCGTCGAGCCGACGCAACGGCTTTAGAAAATCAAATTGGAAGGACAAGACATGCCACCGATTTCCCGAAAACTCCTGCCAGCCAGCGCATTGGCAGTGACCGTCGTTTTGGTGGCGATCTCCAGCGTCGCTTGGTTTAAGTCCCGAGCGGCCCACGCGCAGTCGCAAGGCTTCACCTTCGCCTTGATCGGCGACATGGCGTACTACGAGGAACATGAGCCGTGGCTGGCAAATGTGCACGCCGAGATCAGCAAGGAGCAGTCCTTGGCGTTTGTCGCGCACGTCGGGGACCTGTCCCGCCCGGTGCGCTCGTGTGGGGAAGAGACCCTCAAGCTCCGGCTGTCGCAATTCAATACGATGCCGCATCCGGTCATCTTCACGCCCGGCGACAACGACTGGACCGATTGTCACGACAAGCAGGGCGTCAAGGGTGGCGATCCGCTCGCAGCGTTGAACCGCCTGCGCACCATGTTCTTTGCCGGCGACGAGAGCCTGGGTAAGCGCAAGATGCCCGTCACCCGCCAAAGTCAGTCGCCAGAATTTGCGAAATTCCGCGAGAACGTGCGCTGGGATATCGGCGGCATCACGTTCGTGACTTTGCATATTACCGGAAGCAACAACAATCTCGGCCGCACGCCGGAAGGCGACGCCGAGTACAAGGAGCGCAATGCCGCCAATCTCGTTTGGCTCCAGCAGGCATTCGCGCACGCCAAGACAAATACCAGCCGCGCCGTGATGATTATCCAGCAGGCCAATATTTTCGAGGGCTTCCCGCCGCTCGCGGGACCAATCGAAAAGCCGAGCGGCTTCACCGACATTCTCGCCCTGGTCGAAAAGGAAACCATCGCGTTTCAGAAACCCGTGGTCCTGGTCCACGGCGACAGCCATTTCTTCCGGATCGACAATCCGTTCTGGCGGCGACCGCCGCGCGGGCAGATGGGCACTCCGGCGCTCGAGAATTTTCGGCGCGTGGAGACCTTCGGATCGCCGGACCACCATTGGGTCCATGTGACGGTCGAGCCGAACGATCCCGCCGTCTTCACGTTCCGACCGCGGATCGTGGCGGCCAATGTGATCAAGCGCTAGCCGCCGCTACAACGCTTCCCCACGCATCAGCCGCGGCTGCGATGCCGCCGGAGCGACCCCTTCGCGCATGACCGCACGGCGCAGCGGGCCGATGCGCTCGAGCAGATAGAGGCCGAGCCCGCGCACGCCTTGCAGCGGCAGGAAGTCGGACAACAGGCTGCGGTTGAGCAGGTCGACCGCCAGGCTGCGGCTGGTCACGTCGGCGCGGCGCATGTGCTCGTAGCGCGCGGTCAACGCGTCCGATCCGACGTCGCCGCCGTCACGCCGCGTCGCCACCACCAATTCGCCGATCGTCGCCGCATCGCGCAGGCCGAGATTGAGGCCCTGCGCGCCGATCGGCGGCATCACATGCGCCGCTTCGCCGATCAGGACGATACGGTTCTGACCGAAGCGCCGCGCGACCTCTGCCGTCAGCGGGAAGACGCCGCGGCCCGCCTCGATCCCGATCTTGCCAAGCAGTGAGTGCGACCGGCGCTCGATCTCGGCGGAAAGCTCGGCGTCGGCCAGCGCAGTGAGACGAGGGACGTCGTCCGGGTTCACCACGAACACCAGGCTTGAGCGCTGCCCGGGCAGCGGCACCAGCGTGAACGGGCCGGTTTCGGTGTGGAATTCAGTCGAGGTGTCGCCATGCGGCCGCGCATGCGCGAGATTGAAGGTGAGCGCGGTCTGCGGATAGCGCTGGCTTTCGGTTTCGATGCGCGCTGCGGTTCGGCATAGCGAGCGGCGGCCGTCGGCGCCGATCGCCAGCCGAGCCGAAACCCGTCCGCCATCGCTGAGCGACACCGAAACATCGGAATCGCCGATGTCCAGGCGCTCGGCCTTGGCAGCGATCACGTGCAGGGCGGGAATATCGCGGGCGCGGCTTTCCAGCGCCGCAAGCAAATGCCGGTTCTCGATATTGTATGCAAAGGCAGGCAGGCCGATCTCGGCAGCATCGAAGCAGACCTCCGGCGCACGCAACAGCCGCGCCGTATCGTCGATCAGCCGCATGCGCTTGAGCGGTGCCGCCTGGTCCGCACAGCCTCCCCAGACGCCAAGCGTGTCGAGCGCCGTAACCGTGCTCGCCAGCAGCGCGGTCGTACGGTTGTCATGCGCAGCCGCCGGCATGGCGACAACGGCCGTCTCGATGCCGGCGCCGGCGAGCGCGATCGCCGCCGTCAGTCCCGCTGGACCACCACCAACCACCACCACTTCGGCTATAGTACGATTCATAACTCGTCAGGCGCGGACTTGGCCACCACATTTGGCCACCAACACCCGCTTCGAATAGCAGCTAGCCGTACCGGGTGGCAAAAGGAGCCCCAAAGTGCCGTCGTCAATCGCCGCCCGCGCGTTTGCCGTGCACATTTTCACCGCCGCCGGCGTGGCGCTGGGGTTCCTGGCGCTGCTAGCCGCGTTCGAGCGGCGCTGGGCCCTGATGTTCTGGTGCCTGGGTGCTGCGCTCTTCATCGACGGCATCGACGGCACGTTCGCGCGCAAATATCGCGTCGCCGAGGTGCTACCGCGCTGGTCGGGCGACGTGCTGGATCTGGTGGTCGATTTCGTCACTTACGTGTTCGTGCCGGCCTACGCGATCGCGGCCAGCGGGCTCTTGCCAGCATGGCTGGCAATCCCGGCGGCGCTGCTGATCGTGGTCACCAGCGCGCTCTATTTCGCCGACCGCAACATGAAGACCTCAGACAACTATTTTCGCGGCTTCCCGGCGCTGTGGAACGCGGTGGCCTTCTATTTGTTTCTTCTCAAACCGACGCCGTGGCTCGCGGCGGCGGCGATCATTGTTCTGGCGGTATTGACCTTCGTGCCATTCAAATTCCTGCATCCGTTCCGGGTCACGCGTCTGCGCATGGTGACGCTTGCGGCACTTCCGCTCTGGGGCATGCTGGCAGCAGCGGCAATCTTCTATGATCTCGATCCCGGCCCTTGGATCACCTACGGACTTGTCGTTATCGGCCTGTATTTTGTCGCCGTCGGCCTTGCCGACCAATGGATGACGAATGATCGACCTGCTGTTTGATCCGAATGCATGGGCGGCACTGGTTGCGCTCAGCGTGCTCGAGATTGTTCTCGGCATCGACAACGTCATCTTCATCTCGGTCATGGTCGCACGGCTGCCGGCGGCGCAGGCCAAGCGCGCGCGTCAGATCGGCCTCGCACTGGCGTTCGTATTCCGCATCGTCCTGCTGTTCACCCTGACCTGGATGATGCGGCTGACCGCGCCGATCGTCACGATTTTCGGGATGGGAATATCGGGCCGCGACATCATCCTCATCGGCGGAGGACTCTTCCTCATCGCCAAAGCGGTGCACGAAATGCACGCCGAGATCGAAGCACGTGACGACGATACCACCGGCACCGATGATGCCGTCGCAGGCAAGGCGTTCCTGTGGGTCGTCACTCAACTGGCCTTGGTGGATCTCGTCTTCTCGCTCGATTCCATCATCACTGCCATCGGCATGGCGCAGGACATCGAGATCATGGTCGCGGCCGTGGTGATCGCGATGATCGTGATGTATGCGGCCTCAGGCCCGGTCTCGCGTTTCGTGGCCGACCATCCGACCACCAAGATGCTGGCGCTCGCCTTCCTGGTGCTGATCGGCATGGCGCTGGTCGCGGATGGCTTCGACGTGCACATCCCGCGCGGGTACATCTACTTCGCGATGGCTTTTGCCGCCGCGGTGGAGGTCGTCAACGTGATCGCCGGGCGCAACCGCCGCAAGCGCCGGACACTGCGCTCGCGCGGCCGCCCGGAAGCGGGGGAGTAGCGGGGGACCCCGGTAGGTCCTTGCGCCCGGCCCATCCGCACCTATGATCGCCCCCGCGCGGCCAGCTCCGCGCCCATAGCCCATATTCCACGGAATTGAAGGGGATCGACGATGGTCGCAGCAGTGCGCGTACACAAACATGGCGGGCCCGAGGTACTGACCTACGAGGACGTCCAGGTGGCGGCCCCCGGGCCCGGGCAGGCGCGCATCAGGAACCACGCCTGCGGTCTCAACTACATCGACACCTATTTCCGCTCCGGGCTCTATCCGGCCGCCGGCGGGCTGCCGTTCATCAGCGGTAACGAAGGGGCGGGCGAGGTGGTCGCCGTCGGCCCCGGCGTGACCGAGGTCAAGGTCGGCGACCGCGTCGGCTACACCTCGGCGCTCGGGAGCTATGCCGCCGAGCGCATCATGCCCGCCGAGCGCCTGGTCAAACTGCCGGACAATATCAGCTACGAGCAGGCCGCCGGGATGATGCTCAAGGGCATGACGGTCGAGTATTTGATGCACCGGACGTTCAAGGTGCAGAAGGGCATGAACGTGCTCATCCATGCCGCCGCCGGCGGCATCGGCCTCATCGCTTGCCAATGGGCGAACTATCTCGGCGCCAATGTGATCGGCACCGTCGGTTCGACGGACAAGGCGGCGCTCGCCAAGGCCAATGGCTGTCACCACACCATCCTCTATCGCGAGGAGGACTTCCCGACCAAAGTAAAGGAAATCACCGGCGGCAAGCTGTGCGAGGTGGTCTACGACGGCGTCGGCAAGGCGACGTTTCCGGCATCGCTCGACTGCATCAAGCCGCTCGGCATGTTCGCGAGCTTCGGCAATGCGTCGGGCTCGATCGAGGCCTTCAACATCAACCTGCTGCAGGCCAAGGGCTCGCTGTTCTGCACGCGGCCGACGCTCAACACCTATGCCGCCAAGCGCGAGGACCTGCTGTCGATCGCCAACAACCTGTTCAGCGTGGTGGGCAGCGGCAAGGTGAAGATCCCGGTCAACCAGACCTACGCGCTCAAGGACGTCCGCAAGGCGCACGAGGACCTCGAATCCCGCAAGACCACGGGGTCGACGGTGCTTGTCCCCTGACGGCGCGTACCTTAAGTTTCGGTAAGGCGGCGCTTGTGCCGCAAGTGCGACACAATCCGGGCTCACCGGTCCGGTTCATAACCCAAGGGAGTTTTGAATGAAACTCGGTGTCCTTGCAGCGTCGGCCCTGATCGGCGTTGCTTCGTTCGCCTCCGCATCCTTTGCGCAGAGCGACAGCTCGAGTCGGTCGGCAAGAGTCGGCGCTGAGACCGATACAGCGGCCAGGATAGCCATACCCGACAAAGTGCCCACCCTGGAGAGCGCCCGCCCGGCAGCCGGCATGCTCCCGCAGCCGAGCGGCCCGACCAGAGGCACTGCCAGTTTCTCATCCAATAGCCCGGCCCAGGGTGCTGATATCCGGCGCTCCTTGCGGCGCGAATAACCGGCACTCCTTGCGGCGTGTCTCGTAAACGCGCCGTGGTGCCACTAATAAACGAACGCGGGCCGTCTTCGCTTGGACGGCCCGCGTTCTTTTGTATGTCCGGCGCTAGGGGGTTAAATTCGTGCCTGCCTGGTTGAACTTCGGCTCGATTTCGGCCTTGTTGAAGTTCACGGGGGTTTCACCTTGCCCGCAATTGCGCGCCCCGCCGTCCCACGTGTAGTCGAACCCCCCATTGAGGTTCACGCATAATTCCAAATCGGGTTTTGCGCCCCAGATGGCGCCATTTGACGCCCTCGCGTGCCACCAGACAAACGGGCGCTGGAACGGACCGAGCGACACACATTGGCCCTGCGCAACCTGCGTCCACCCTTGCGCGCGGAATTGCTGCTGCCCGACGACCGATACGGTCGCGACAAAGACCGTGCCATCATTCGCCTTGTTGCAGATTTGATAAGTAAACGTCGGTGAAGGCGTGCCGCCACCGGGGCTCCCGCCACCAGGGCCGCCACCACCAGGACCACCGCCACCAGGACCACCGCCACCAGGACCGCCGCCGGGACCACCGCCACCAGGGCCGCCGCCGGGACCACCGCCACCAGGGCCACCACCACCCCCGCCTGGCTTGGGCGGTTGCGCAAGGGCTGCGCCGACAAGTGCTACACTAAGCAGAGTCACGCACAGCGACGCACCCAACTTCAATCGACACCAACTGGACTTCATAAGTCACCTGTGAGCTAGGGCAGCAACACGAATATTGAGTTTGTTTTGTCGGATTGACAAGCCATGTGGCGGTCACCTGGGCGAGCCTGATCGCGCTCGAGAGGCTACGGATTCAGGTTCATTGTAAACGAGTTTTGGTTCGGCTTGACCTCAACCTTGTCGAACCCCACTCCGGTCTCGCCTTGTCCGCATGCGCGATTGGAGCCGTCCCATGAGAAATCGAACGCACCGTTGAGGTTCACGCACAGATCGACGTCGCTGTTGCCCCATACGGCGCCGCCTGGCGATCTGGCATGCCACCACACGTTGGGGCGTTGAAACGGACCGAGCGCCATGCATTGACCCGGGGGAACTTGGGTCCACCCCTGAGCCCGGAATTGCTGGCCGACGACCGATACGGTGGCGACAAAAGCCACGCCGTGGTTCGCCTTGTTGCAAATATTGTAGGTGAATGTCGGTGACGGTGTGCCGCCACCGGGTCCCCCAGGGCCGCCACCAGGGCCGCCACCGGGTCCGCCACCAGGCCCACCCGGGCCGCCACCACCTGGCCCGCCAGGGCCGGGACCCTGACCGGGCGATTGTGCTATGGCGGCACCCATCAGCACCGCACTGAGCACACATGCGAAGAGGGACACGCAGAAGCTGACTCGTTTTGAACCAAGCATCACAAATTTCCCTGAAGGGCGATCAAGTGATCCGGATGTAAGCACATTCCTGGCAACCAAGCTCCATAACGGTGGCCTGCGGAGGGCTCCGTCGTCAACGGGGCGTAGGGCCGAAAGTCGGAGGGCGAGGGTTGTTGGGACCGGGGGTCGGGCCCGCCGGCCCCGTCGGCCCGAGCGGGCCAGGCGGCGTGGCTTCCGATCCATCTTCACTCCTGATCCACTCCCTCGCTTGCACTTTTTTCATGAGATCCAGATCCACGTGCGGCAACACATAGCGCGTGAACGCCTTCTTGACGTGGAGATACTCCCTTCCGCAACGGACGCGGCGGCCTTCGGGTAGCAGCGCAACGAAATCGGAGAACACAGTGGTGCGCTCAACCGTATCGCTTCCGAGCGCTATGCATAACGTGTTGAAGAACCGCTGACTCTCGGTACCGTGCTCGTCGGCATAATCCGTGAAGCTACGGGGAGAGTTGCGGTTTTTCTGCCGCCAAAGATCCGAGGCCCGCCAGGCGAACGCTGTTCCGGTCAAGATACGGCGCGCGGTCGTCGATCCGACACGAAGTGCAACAAAAGAGGCGACGGCGTCCGCCGCATCCTCCTCACGGCCGAAGACCGGGATATCGAACATGTCGAACAGAGCATGGCCGGTCTCGTGGAGCATGGTGTTGACGAACTCCCCGACCACCGCGTCTTCCCGGCGGAAGCCGGGGAGCATATCGGCTTCCGCGATCCGCCGTTGCATATGGACGATGTATTCGTAGCAATACGTGATCCGACGGTCGCCAGACTGATAGAACGCGTTGACCACGCCGTTGCAGCCCGACAGGGAGACGTGAAGGGCGCGCGTGAACTTCAACGGCGACATAAACTCTTTGTATTCCTCCAGGACCATGCGGCGCTTCAGCCGCTCATAGACGGGCCGATGTTCGGCGTTGACCGGCTCCTTGTACTCGATCTGAATGCCCCTGAGCCCCTGGAGGGTTGGGGTTGGGGTCGGCGTCTGCGCCAACACCGTCTGGGAGGCAAATGCAGCAAGGCAGAAGCAGACTGATTGAAATAAGCGGCGATAAGAGCCCATGACATCCCGTTTCATAACAAGAACAATGACAGTTCGATCAACCGTTTGGGCCCCCCTAAAGCCAAATCTATCCATGGAATCCGCGACGGTGCAAATAAAAACGCCGGCGCGGCAGTCAAAAAAGCCGCTCGATCCGGCTTAGCACTGACCGGTCTGCCGTTCCGGACGACAGCCGTGGCAGCCCGATCACGTCGATCGGCACGGCGAACCGGGCAATGGTCGCGACGGTATCGTCAAGGCTGTGCGCCCGACGCGGTGCTTTCGCTCACCACCACCCCGGCGATATCGAGATTGCGTTGCGCCAGCACGTGCAGCGCCGTCAGCGTGTGGCTGATGGTGCCGAGATAGCTGCCGGCGACCAGCAGCACCGGGATACGCAGCGCAGACATCCAGTCGAGCACGGTATGGGTCTGGTCGAGGGGCACCATGACTCCGCCGACGCCCTCGATGAAGATCGTGCCGCGTCCGTAAGCGGCATCGCGCGAGAAATCCACGAGCGCCTTGAAATCGAGCGACGCGGCCTTCGGCCTTTGCGGCGAGGTCGGGCGACAACGGCGCGGCAAACCGCCAGGGCGCGATGCGCGCGATCTCGTCGTCTGTTGTGGCGCGACCGAGCGCCGCGAGCAGAACGCCGGGATCGCTCGCAGCGGCATTCGCGGGATCGAAGCCGCTGACCACCGGCTTGATAGGCGTCGACGTTCTTACCGGCGCTTCGCAGATGTCGCACCAGCGCGGCAGTGACAAAGGTCTTGCCGACATCGGTGCCGGTGCCGGTGACGAAGACGCCGGCCACGGCTCAGCGCTCCAGGATGCGCCGGCGCACGATCGCGGCAAGGCGCTCGATCTCGGCGTCGGGATGGGCGGCAGAAAAGGTGAAGCGCAGCCGCGCGGTGCCGGTCGGGCACCGTCGGCGGCCGGATGGCGATCACCAGGAAGCCTTCCGCTTCCAGAAGCTTGCGATGCCTTGAGCGCGGCCTCCGCTTCGCCGATCACCAGCGGCACGATCGGGCTGGCGGCTTGCGGCAGATTGAGCAGGCGCGTGAAAGTGCGCGCTTTGGCCAGCGGCAGCGCCGCGTAGGCGGGATCGCGCTCGATCAGGTCGAGCGCCGCGATCGCGGCGGCCACCGAGGCGGGCGGCAGGCCGGTCGAATAGACGAACGTGCGCGCGCGGTTGTGGATCAGATCGATCACCGCGGCGGAGGCGCACAGATAGCCGCCGTAGCCGCCGATCGCCTTCGACAGCGTGCCCATCTGCAACGGCACATCGACGTCGGCGCCGTGCGCGAAGGTTGAGCCGCGGCCATCGCCGACCACGCCGATGCCGTGGGCGTCGTCGGTCATCAGCCAGGCGTCGTAACGTGTGCGCGAGCGCAGACAAGCTCCGGCAGCGGCGCAAGGTCGCCGTCCATGGAGAACACGCCATCGGTCGCGATCAGCGCGCGGCGGATGCCGGCCGCGGTGCTCGGCGAGCAGCGCCTCGACATGCGCCATGTCGGAATGCCGGAACGGCAGCACGGTGGCGCGCGAGAGCCGCGCGCCCGCCCACAGGCAGGCATGCGCCAGCTCGTCGATCAGCACGAGGTCGTCGCGGCCGACCAGCGCCGGAATGATGCCGGCTGTTGGCGAGATAGCCGGAGCCGAACACGCAGGCCGCCTCGGTGCCCTTGAGGCGGGCGAGGCGCCGTTCGAGCTCGCCGAACAGGGGATGATTGCCGGTCACCAGGCGCGAGGCGCCGCTGCCGACGCCATAGCGCTCGATCGCCGCGACGGCCGCCGCTTTGACGGCCGGGTGGTGGCGTCAGCGCCGAGGTAGTCGTTGCAGCAGAACGAGAGGAGGCGCCGGCCGTTGCGCTCGACCCAGATGCCGTCAAGCCGATCGGTCTCGGCCAGCGCGCGATGGAGGCTCGCGCGCTCGAGCTCGCCGAGTTTCGTCGCCGCGAAGTCTTCGAGTGACCGCATTCCAGGATGACCGTTGTTGGCTCTACGGGCAAAATGGCGTTTAACACGACGGAATGGAAGCTGAACGGACGATTGAATGACGGGCGATCCCACACGGCCCGGCTGGTACGAGGCCGGGCTCGACCACATCTGGCTGCCCTATGCGCAGATGAAGACCGCGCGGCCGCCGCTGCCGGTGGTGCGCACCGAGGGCTGCCGCATCGTGCTTGCCGACGGCCGCGAGCTGATCGACGGCATCGCCTCGTGGTGGACCGCCTGCCATGGCTACAACCACCCCCACATCCGCGCCGCGGTCGAGCGGCAGCTCGCGGCGATGCCGCATGTGATGTTCGGCGGGCTCGTGCACGAGCAGGCGCTGACGCTGGCGCGGCGGCTGGCGGCGCTGCTGCCGGGCGACCTCGATCGGGTGTTCTTCTCCGAGTCCGGCTCGGTCGCGGTCGAGGTCGCGCTGAAGATGGCGGTGCAGTACTGGCTCAACCGGGGCATCCGTGGCCGCAGCCAGGTTCGTCGCCTTCAAGGGCGGCTATCACGGCGACACCACCGGCGCGATGGCGGTGAGCGATCGACGCCGGCATGCACGGCGCGTTCCGCGGATTGTTGCCCGAGCAAATCGTGGCCGATCTGCCGACGGACGACGCGCGCGCCGCGACATTGTCCAAGCTGCTCGAGAGCCGTGCGGACGAGATCGCCGGCATCATCGTCGAGCCGCTGGTGCAGGGCGCCGGCGGCATGCTGTTTCACGATGCGAGCGTTCTGCAGCGGCTGCGCGCGGCTCGCCGACCGCTACGGTCTGCTGCTGATCTTCGACGAGATCTTCACCGGCTTCGGCCGCACCGGGACGATGTTCGCCTGCGAGCAGGCAGGCGTCGTGCCCGATATCATCACGGTCGGGAAGGCGCTCACCGGCGGCACGCTGCCGCTTGCGGCCACCATTGCGCGCCGCAAGGTGTTCGACGCGTTCTGGTCGGATGATCCCAAGCATGCGCTGATGCACGGGCCGACCTTCATGGCCAATGCGCTCGCCTGCGCCGCCGCCAACGCCTCGCTCGATCTGTTCGAGCGCGAGCCGCGGCTCGAGCAGGTGAGGCGAATTTCGGCGGCGCTGGCGGAAGGCCTGGCGCCGTGCCGCGACATACGCGGCGTCAAGGACGTACGCGTGATGGGTGCCATCGGCGTTGTCGAGCTGGAACGGATCAACGATGTTGATGGGTTGCGGGCGCGCTTCGTGGAGGAGGGCGTCCTGGTTCGTCCGCTGGAGAACGTTATCTATCTGACCCCGAGCTTCACGATCGATGACACAGATCTGGCGGCGCTAACGGGCGCAATCGTCAAGGTGATCCGCGGCTAGAATCCCACCGCCGTGCCGTGCAGGTCGTATTCCTCGGCGCGTTCGATCTTGACGGTGGCGATCTCGCCGACCCGCAGCGGCCGGCGGCTCGCCACGTAAACCGCGCCGTCGATCTCCGGCGCATCGCCCTTGCTGCGGCCCTTGGCGACGCTCGGGCCGACTTCGTCGATGATGATCTGCTGGCGGGTGCCGACCTTGCGCTTGAGCCGGCGCTTCGAGATCGCCTGCTGGCGCGCCATGAAACGGTTCCAGCGCTCCTCCTTCACGTCGTCGGGAACGAGCGCGGCAAGATCGTTGGCGGCGGCGCCTCTCACCGGCTCGTAGCGGAAGCAGCCGACGCGATCGAGCTCGGCTTCATCCAACCAGTCGAGCAGCATGTCGAAATCCGCGTCGGTCTCGCCCGGGAAACCGACGATGAAGGTCGAGCGCAGCGTCAGGTCGGGGCACAGCTCGCGCCAGCGCCGGATGCGGTCGAGCGTCTTCTCCTGCGCCGCCGGCCGCTTCATGCGGCGGAGCACGTCCGGGCTCGCGTGCTGGAATGGGATGTCGAGATAGGGGAGGACACCGCCGTTGCTTTCCGCCATCAGCGGAATGACCTCGTCGACGTGCGGATAGGGATAGACGTAGTGCAGCCGAACCCAGGCGCCGAGCGTGCCGAGCTCGCGCGCAAGATCGATAAACTTGGCGCGCACCTCGCGGTCCTTCCAGCGGCTCGCCGCGTATTTGATGTCGACGCCGTAGGCCGAGGTGTCCTGGGAAATGACCAGAAGTTCCTTCACCCCGGCGGCGACCAGCCGCTCGGCCTCGCGCAGCACGTCGGCGGCCGGCCGCGACACCAGATCGCCGCGCAATTTGGGAATGATGCAGAAGCTGCAGCGATTGTTGCAACCCTCTGAAATCTTGAGATAAGCGTAGTGCCTGGGGGTGAGCTTGATGCCCTCGGGCGGGACCAGATCGAGGAACGGGTCGTGCTGCGGGGGAACGGCGCGATGCACCGCCTCGAGCACGCTCTCGTATTGCTGCGGGCCGGTGATCGCCAGCACGTTCGGGAAGCGCTCGCTGATCTTCTCGGGCTCGGCGCCCATGCAGCCGGTGACGATGACCTTGCCGTTCTCGGCGAGCGCGGTGCCGATGGCATCGAGCAATTCAGCCTGCGCGCTTTCGAGGAAGCCGCAGGTGTTGACGATGACGAGGTCGGCGCCCTGGTGCGCACGCGTCAGCTCGTAGCCCTCGGCGCGCAGCCGCGTGATGATGCGTTCGGAATCGACCAGCGCCTTCGGGCAGCCGAGCGAGACGAAACTGACTTTGGGGGCGCGTGGATCGGTCATCTTAGGTCCGGCGGAGAGCTAGTGCCGGGAGCAGAAAAATGCAAGAAAACGTCGCAAGATACCTCGGTATTTCGAAGAAACGGCATGAAAGCGCTCCTCTATCCCTTCGGACCGACCGAACCGTCGGTGCAACTCGCCAAGGACTTCCCGGAACTCGATTGGACCGTCGTCGCCTCGCCCGAGGACGTCGCCCGGGCCTTGCCGGGCGCGGCGATCTACGTGACCAGCAACCGGACCTGCCATCCCGCGACCGGTGAGGCGCTGCGCCGCCACGGCAGCGCGCTGCGCTGGATGCATTTCACCTCCGCCGGCATCGATCGCGGCATCGCGATGGGCATCCCGGAAGGCCTCATCGTGACCAATTCGGCGGGGCTTCGGGCCGGCAACGTCTCCGAGCACGCGCTGATGCTGCTGCTTGCGTTGACGCGGCGGCTGCCGAACCTGATGGCGTGCCAGCGCGCCCACGACTGGCAGCGCGCCGAGATGACGCCGCACATCACCTCGATCGAGGACGCGGTGGTGTGCGTGATCGGGCGCGGGCCGATCGGGCGCGAGCTCGCCCGCAAGCTCAAGGGCGTCAACGCGCGCCCGATTGCCGTGTCGCGCACACCCGATGACGACGGCGTCGTGGAGCAAGTGTTCCCGCGTGAACGGTTGCACGAGGCGCTGGCGCATCTCAGACGCCGTCGCGATCTGCACCGCCGGTGACGCCACCAGCCGTCACATGATCGGCGCGGCCGAGTTCGCGGCGATGAAGCCGGGTGCGCTGATCGTCAATGTCGCGCGCGGCAGCATCATCGACGAAGCCGCGCTGATCGCGGCGCTCGGGGAAGGGCGCATCGCCGGCGCCGGGCTCGATGTCGTCGCGACCGAGCCGATGCCCGCCGCCAATCCGCTGTGGGATATGGCGAACGTCATCATCTCGCCGCATGTCGCGGGCCAAGGATCGTCGGGCTATCCCGGGCAGCGCCGGTTGTTCAGCGACAATCTCGCGCGCTTCCGCGCGGGCAAGCCGATGCTCAATTTGTGCGAGGTGCCGGCTCGCACGTGATGCCGGCGGGAGAGTTACATGACCCTGATCATCAACAATCACGACGTCGAACAGGTCCTCACCATGGAGGACACCATCGACGCGCTGGAGGAGGCCTATCTCGCGCTTGCCGCCAAGGAAGCGGTCTGCCGCCCGCGCATCGACATCCGCATCCCGACCAGCGATCCGGGCAAGAACTACCAGTGGGGCACGATGGAGGGCGGTTCGACTGCCGGCTATTTCGCGATCCGGATGAAGTCCGACATCATCTATGAGAGCGAATACAACGGCGTCGTCACGCAGGAGAAGTACTGCACGCGGCCGGGGCTGTTCTGCGGGTTGATCCTGCTCACCTCGATCGAGAACGGCGAGCCGCTCGCCTTCATCAATGACGGCCATCTGCAGCACATGCGGGTCGGCGCCGACGGCGGCATCGGCGTCAAATACATGGCGAACGAGGACGCCGAGGTGGTCGGCATACTCGGCTCCGGCGGCATGGCGCGCACCCACATGCAGGCGTTCACGCGCGTGCGCACCATCAAGAAGCTCATGGTGTTCAGCCCGACGAAAGAGAACCGCGAGAAGTTCGGCCGCGAGATGGCGGCGACCTACAACATCGAGGTGCAGGTCTGCGACAAGCCGGAGGACGTCTACAAGGGCGCGCATATCCTTGCCGCGCTGACCAACTCCGCGTTCGAGGTCACTGACGGGAGCCTGCTCGAGAAGGGCGCGCATATCGTCGTGGTCGGCGGCACCGGCCGCCCCGACGATGCGAGCCTGGCTAAGGTCGACCGGTACCTGCGCTTCGGCGACACGCCGGCGCCGGTCGGGCATCCCGAGCTTGCCACCGACGCCGAGCACATCGGCTACGAGGCGCGGCCGTTGCAGGGCAAGCACGGCGACGGCCGACGCAGCCGCCGCAAGCACGGCAACGCGCTGCCGGACCGGCGCATCACGCTCGCCGATCTGGTGCAGGGCAGGGCGAAGGGACGCACCTCCGCCGATCAGATCACCTATTCCGAGCGCGGCAATCTGCAGGGCGCGCAGTTCTTCGCAGTCGCCGGCAAGGTCTACGAAGCGGCGAAACGCACCGGCCTCGGGCGCGAGATCCCGACCGAGTGGTTTCTTCAGGATATCCGCAACTGATCCTGCGTCATCGCGGAATGTTGCGGCGTGTGAGACGCGCGCCTAGTGTGACATCGATCGAGCTGATGCGCTCATAACAAATTGTCCGCATTCCCGTTGTCGCGGGAATGAGTCCGGGAGGAAGTGATGCGATTGACGTCGGCTGCGGTTCTGCTCTTGCTTTCGTTCCACGCGGCACCCGCCGCGGCGCAGGACGTCGCCTCCTTCTACAAAGGCAAGACCGTGCGCATCGTGGTCGGCTTCTCGTCCGGCGGCGGCTACGACCACTACGCACGCGTGCTGACGCGCCATATCGGACGTCACATCCCCGGCAATCCCAACGTCATCGTGCAGAACATGCCGGGCGCCGCGAGTCTCAATTCGGTGAAGTACACCTCGGCCGCCGCGCCGGCCGACGGCACCTTCATCAATGCGTTCAACCCCGGGCTGATCACGCAGTCGCTGACGGTGCCGCAGAAGGTCGGCGTCAACTTCCTGGACTTCGGCTGGGTCGGCAACATCAGCGAGGACTTCCGCATCTGTCACACCTGGAACGGCACCGGCATCAAGACCTGGCAGCAGTTGCTCGCGCGTCCCAGCGTGACCATGGGCAACACCGGCATCGGCACCTCCGCCTATATCGACAACCGCATCCTGAGCGACCTGTTCGGCGTGAAGCTCAAGCAGGTGATGGGCTATCCCGGCAGCGCCGAGAAGCGCATCGCGATCGAGCGCGGCGAGCTCGACGGCGATTGCGGCTCGTGGACGAGCCTGCCGGAGGAGTGGATGCGCGACCAGAAGATCACCGTCCACATCCGCTATTCGAAGACGTTGATCCCCGGCATGCCCGAAACCGCGCTGGTCGCGCGCGACGTGCTGACTGATCCGAAAAAGCGCCAGACCTTCGACCTGCTGACGGCCTCGGCGTTGATCGGGCGGCCTTACATCGTGCCGAAGGCGGTGCCGGCGGAGCGCTTCGCGGCCTTGCGCGCGGCGTTCGACGCGACCATGAAGGACCCTGAGTTCATCGCCGACGCCACCAAGCAACGGCTTATCGTGACCGCGATGACCGGCACCGAGGTCGAGGGCTTCATCAAGGAGCTCTACCAGACGCCGCCGGACGTCGTGGCGGCGGCGCGGACGATTTCGGGCGAGTAGGCTGCTCAATACGGGTCGCTGACTTCAAGGATTTTCTGGCCAATCAGTACGCCGCCAAGCCTGCAACAGGTCCAACGACGGCGGCTTAAAGGCCGGCAAACCGCGCAATCCAAGGGGAGGCCGACCCCATCACGGAGGCGGCCACGTTCGTGACGGATCGAGCCTTCCAGCGGGCCGCCGCGTCTGCTAACTCACGGCCGATTCACGATGGAAGGGTGGCCGAGTGGTTTAAGGCACCGGTCTTGAAAACCGGCAGAGGGGAAACCCTCTCGTGGGTTCGAATCCCACCCCTTCCGCCAACTTGCTGTTCCTAGTAGTGTGCCCTCATCCAATTATCCCATGTTTTCGGCCATTTCGTACAATGGCGAATTGGGGCGAACGCCAGCGACTTGTGGATACGCTCGTTGGTTCGGAGGAGGGTTTAGATGGGAAAGCTTACACAAAACGATGTCTCCAGGGCCAACGGTCGGGGCTTCTACCCCGACGGCGACGGCCTCTATCTGCAGGTCACGAGCGCAGAGGCGAAAGCTGGGTGCTGCGCTACAGCTTCAAGCGGAAGGCACGCTATCTCGGTTTAGGCAGCGCGCGCGACTTAACGCTCTCCAAGGCTCGTCAGGAGCGTGATCGGCAGCGCGTGCGCATCCGCGACGGTGTCGATCCGGTCGCCGAGCGCGAAGCCGTGAGGCAAGCGCGCAAGGCCAAGACGGCCGAAGCAGGGGGTCCCAAGACTTTCCGCGATGCGGCCGAGGCCTGCATCGAAAACAAGAAGTCGAGTTGGTCGAACGAGAAACATACAATGCAGTGGTCGTCGACGCTCCAGAGGTTCGCATATCCTGTCATCGGCAACCTAAACGTCAGCGCGGTCGATCGCGCCCAAGTGATCAAAGTACTGACGCCGATTTGGCTCGAGAAGAAAGAAACCGCAAATCGGCTGCGCGGACGGATCGAGGACGTCATAGCATTCGCAATGTCGAGGGGCTGGCGCCCCGAAAGCGCGGGCAATCCCGCGGAGCGGTCGAAACTGCTGCTGCTCGGTCTGCCGCAGCGGAAGTCGAAAACACAAGAGCATTTCGCATCGCTTCACTATTCGGAGATCCGTGACTGCATGACCAAGCTGCAGGGGTCCGAGGGACTCGCTGCACGCGCGCTGGAGTTCCTAATCCTGACCGCGGCGCGCCCGGGGCAGGCGATATGCACGCGCCGTCCAGAGATCAATGTCGCCAACGCGACATGGACCGTGCCGGCAGAGCGTATGAAAAAGCGGGTGGAGTTCTGCGTGCCGTTATCTCGGCAGGCGCTTGAATTATTAGAAGAGATCCCGGAGTTAGACGACCTTGTCTTCGTGAGCCCGCAAGGCGGCCAGTACAGCGACGCGGCAATGGCGGCAGTGTTGAACCGCATCGGCTATGGCCATGTCACGCCCCACGGTTTTCGTGCAACGTTCAAGACCTGGGCGGATGACTTGACCGACTTCGAAACCGAGACCAAAGAGCACGCGCTAGCTCACGGCATCAAGGATAAGACCGAGGCGGCCTATTCGCGGTCAAGCCGATTTCAGAAGCGCTCGGCCCTGATGCAAGAATGGGGCGACTACTGCCGTGAACCGTCCGCTGCGGTGCTGAACATGCGCCGCACCATAGGGGGATGGCGTAGGCGGAAGTAATGTAAGGGCGAACGCACAGTCGAAAATGATTGAGTCCAACACTCATCTGAGCACCTCTGCAGGGGCGAACTGCACGACCATCAGTGCCAGGGCAGAAACCACGCGCGGCGAGGGGGCGGGCGCTGTCTGTGACTTCTGGCGCCCCACCTGATGGTCAGACCCAACAGGGAGATGATCGGCGGCAGAAATACGGTTGAGACAACGGTGACAACCGAATTAGCGCGGCGCTCTTAGCGGCGACGCGACACGCAAAGGTGAGCGCCATTGTCTCGAGGAGTGTCACTAGTGCGTGGACGAAATCGAGAAGCGGTTTTACAACTGGGGGATAATATTGCTGGCAGTCGCGCCCGCGAGGCGATCAAATGAGCCGCCAAGAGGCCGCTATTGGCCCCAGGCGGACATTCCAAACTGCGCCTGCGATGTCCGCTTTAGGCGACAACCGGACTTATTGCACCTTGTAATTCTGGAGCTGTTCGGGAAGTTCGACGGGTCGCAGAGGCTCGACCGCCGGACCGTGAACGACATTGCCGTCCGCCTGGAAAATCGAGCCGTGGCATGGGCAATCCCACGTGCATTCGGCGTTGTTCCAGGTCACGACGCAACCTTTGTGAGTGCAGGATGCGGAAAGCGCATGCAGTTTTCCTTCAGTGTCTTTCCAGACCGCGATCTTTTCCTTCCCAATGGTGATCACGCCGCCTTCGCCAGGTTCAATATCGGCAATGTCCAAGACCGATGACTGCGTATCTGCACCTTCGACGAAATCCTCAGGCGATTTGCGCTGCGGGTTGTAAAGGTTTGTCCACGGGTTTGACCGACCGAGAATCTGGTCAGCAATGAGCATGCCTGCTGCAGTGCCATTGCTAATGCCCCAGCCGTTGAAACCGGTCGCAATGTAAAACCCAGGCGGGTTATCAGAGGGCGCTCCCGCGAAAGGTACGCGGTCGGGCGTATCATAATCCTCATTGACCCAATGCCACGCCGCTTCACCCACCTGCACATTCGCACGCACCCAGCTTTCGAGATCGCGGAAGCGGCGAGCGACATCTCCGTCTTGCCCGGTATTGAAGCGGGGGCCCAGCACGACCAACAGTGGCCCTTCGCCGTCGCGCCCCATCCGCAACGAATGCGTGGGTTCATCGATTCCGATGAACATGCCGTTGACGACCGCATTGTGCGACCGGAACGCCATTGCGATGTGGCAGCGCGGCTGCGTGCGATAGTCATAATTGCCGGGGCCCGCGGTTGGAATGTTGGTAGCGATCACGACATGCTTGACGTCGAGCAATCCTTCGGCAGTGATTGTCCGCCACCGGTCACCGGCATTGACGGCCGTAACGCGAGTATTTTCAAAGATTTGTCCGCTCGCCGCTTCTACCGCCAGCCCCAGCCCGATCAAGTATTGAACCGGATTGAACTGCGCCTGATCGCGAAAACGCAGCGCAGCCGCCGTGTCGAAGGGAAGCGGCGCCCGGTCCAGCAACTCGGCATCAAAACCAACGCGGCACGCGGCCTCGGCCTCCGCCGAAATGTCTTCGCGTTGAGTTGATTTGCAGGTGTATGTATATGCGTCTTTTCGCTCCAGATCGCAGGCTATCCCCAGGTCTTTGACCCAAGCTGAAATCTGTTCCGCACCGCGCCGATTGGCCTCAGCGTAGTGCTGGGCCTGATCGATCCCCAGCGTGTCGATTAAGTACCGATAGATGAGCGCGTGCTGGCTTGTGATCTTGGCGGTAGAGCGGCCCGTTACCTGCCTTCCAACACGCCGCGCCTCGAGTACCGCGACGGACAGGCCGGCTTGCGCTAGCAGATAGGCGGCCGTGAGGCCGATAATACCGGCACCGACAATTGCAACGTCGGCTCCGCCAGATCCCGATAGAACCGGATACTCCGTTTGCGGGGCGGTTGCATTCCAACAACAATCACGTTTTCCAGACAGCATCATCGGGGCGAACTCTGTCGGGGGTAAACAGCGATCCCGAGTGCAGTTCTTGCTAGCCCTCGGATTTGAACACGCCAATCAATTCAATTCATTTATACGAACGCTTGTTCGCTTGCGGAGTTCCTCTTCGCGCCGATCGCGACGGATCAGCGATGTCCATTAGCGCGCCTCTAGGACCTGCCGGTCGGGGGTGATCGCTCCCGACTAGGATCCAGGCCCCCGCATTTCTTTGCGGCATTAACCCCCGGTCGATTGGCGGCAGGCGCCGATCGAGCAAGTTGCGCAGGCATTTTTAGCAAGGTCTGCAGAGCCTAACCCCACCCTTGCTCGCGGGACGTCTGCTTTTGACCCAAAGCGGACATCGGCCGGCCATGGATTTCGTTCAATTGAATCTCTTGGCGCGGCCGCCGTGACCCGCGCGGTCGATGGCCTTCTGCACCAGGCCCGACGCCTTCGCCTCCCGCTGAGCCTCAGCGGTCGCAACAGCAAACTCGGCGAACGCAAGCGACAGGCCAGCGATGAGCGACGCCGCGGATTCGCAAATCCGTCGCGACTGACCCGAAGCTGCCGGCTGGTTTCCTCCTTTGGATACGTCAGTACCGCTGGCTCTTGGCGTCCCTAATCGAGGCTATCATTCAGCAACCTCGATTGAGATCAGGGAGAAGCCCATGGTCACGCAAGAGGAAATCAGAGCCTATCGCAACGCCTTCATGACAGATGCAGGTCTACGCGGAATCTATTTGCTCCACATAATGCTGTGGTCGATTTTTTTTGGTTTGGTCGTGGTTGGTAGCTTTGTCAGTTGATGGCCCGTGGCCGACATACCTGGCAAGGGTGAGCAGCGTGGATAGAGTAAATAAGAACCCTGTAGTTTTGGTCATTGACCCATTGGAGTTGCGACGAGCGGGCGTTGTCAGCTTCCTCGCACCCTGGGCTGACCAATGTGACATCACGATTGTCCAGATGGACTCTTATCAAGCGCTGGCGCAATCCGGCGTTTCGCTACTCAAACTGATTTTGCTCGTAGTTGGAGCGCAAGGCGTCGAGGATCCCGAACCTCGGGACTTGATTGCCTCATTGCGCGGAACATTTTCCACCACTCCTCTTGTGCTGGTCTCAGAACGTGAGGAATCGGAAGAAGTGGTCGCGGCCTTCAAGGCGGGCGCTCGCGGGTTCATTCCAATGAGCGTTACGCCTCCAGTCGCGATTCAGGCATTTACGTTCATCATGGGCGGCGGGTCGTACTTTCCCCCGAGCGCTCTAATGCAACGCACGCATGTTGAAAGCTCGCTAAGAGTGGTCACGACTAGGGAAGCCCCAATAGCCGGGGACATACCACAAAGAGGTTTAACGGCCCGGCAGGAAGAAGTTCTTGAGCGGCTGCGTGAAGGAGAATCGAATAAGTTGATAGGGAGACAGCTCAAGCTACGAGAGTCGACTGTCAAAGTGCATATCCGGCAGATCATGAGGAAATTAGGCGCAACAAATCGCACGCAGGCCGCGATCTGCGCTGCACAGATGAATCTGTCAATGAAGACGGTCAAGATGACCGGCCTTCTTGCCGAGGATGAGGTGAAGCAGAAGCAAATCGCTAGTGAAGCGTAATCCGAAGGGGGGTGGGTGATCCCACCGTGATGCGCCATGGAAGTGACAACCCGCCAAGACAATCCGAAATCGGCAGATAAATCGGGACCTGCTGCTGCCATGCTTCCCCAGCGGCGGCCTGACCTTGCTCATGTGCAGGAGATCATCGCTAACAGCATAAGGTCGGCGCGCGAGCGGTTAGCAAAAATCCCCAGACGCACCAGACCTCACTGTTGAGATCGGATGGGACACGTGGCGCTTGTGATTTCCCCGGCACGTGTCCTTCTTGCATCACGTCCTTACGTCTTAGGGTGTAGGTGCGCATATGTCTTAGGGTGTAGGCGCGATCACAGAACTGCCGCGAAGTTCTGCTCCATAACCCTGGGGTTATCTGGGGAATTTCAGACTGCTGGAATATCGTCGCACACCCTCATCGAGGCCGTAACTGGCATGAGGGCAATTCGTGTTCGACGGGCGCTCGAAGAGCCGGGGCTCGTTAAAGGTCGACGTCCGCTGCAACCTGCTGCTGCCTTCGATGACGTGCCGATAGTCGTTCATGACTTTTCAGGGGACTCGCGTGCCCATGAAAACTCTTTACGAAATCCTCGGTGTTCGTCCGGATGACGATGCGGAGGCGTTCAAACGTGCATTCCGCAGGGCCGTCAAGACGAGCCACCCCGACTTCCATGCCGACGATCCGGATGCTCCGATCCGGTTCAGGCAAGTTCTCCAGGCCTATGAGATCCTTCGCAATCCGGAAATGCGGGCGGACTACGACCAGCTGCTCGAGCTCGAACACGAGCAGCTTCGCGCGACGTCAAAACGCTACACAACACGCAAATTCGTCTTTGATGAAATCGCCGCTGCCAGCCTTGCGGTCGTGGTTGCTGTCGGATACGCGCTGTTCGCGGACATTTTGCCATCCGTCAGCACTGCCAAAGTGGATACGGCGCCTTGGCGCGGACCGGCTAAGATCACCGCTGTCCAACCAGCGGCGCCAGCCGATACGACCGACCACGACGCGCCACGCGACAAGCTCCCGGCTGTGGAGGTCCTCTACACGCCCGCCGCGCCGAGCGAAGTTGCAGCGGAGCGTTCCCTTGCGTCCGCGGCGAACAGTGGGAATGCGCTGGGAAATCCCGATAGCGGCCCGGCTTCGAGCGCGGCCAAGTCGGATTCGCAGGATAGCCGCGCCGCCAACATTATCGACGCCGTCGGCGCCACGGTCGACGAGCAGCACTTGCCAGCACCCGCCTTCGCCCCGGCGCAGCCGAAGGGCAAGCCGGCAGAATGGATCCCCATTCACAGCGCCCGTTTCGGGTTTGCACTGAGCTACCCGTCCGATGTGTTCACGTCGGCGGCGGGTGACCCCGTCGAGGGCAGGCAACGCCTGTTTCGGTCTAAGGATGGGCGGGCGCTGTTGTGGATTTCCGTCATTCCAAACCGGCCGCCGAAGGCGGTCACCGAGTATCGGCACTTATTGGTGATGGGGCGATACGCCGATGCAACGTTCGACTATGCGCTTCAGGCCAGCGACGGGTTCGTTCTTTCCGGCAAGGTGGGTGAGGAGGTGTTCTACGAGCACGTCACTTATTCTTGCGAACGCCGGGCGATCCACCGCTGGCTTGTCCTTTACCCGCTCGCGGAGAGGGCCTATTTCGACGAAATTGTCGAGAAGATGCTTCAGAGCTACCGTTATGATCTGGCTGCGCGCGCCCATTGTGGCGCGCACCACCGCGCAAACGCGCATACGCCAAGCGCAGGAGCAGCTCGAAACCCTATTAAAGTTGACTGATAAGCGCGATGCCCGAGGTGCGGCGTTAACCCTAAGCTAATGGAATTTCCCGAGAATAGTGGTACCCGCGCGCTGTCGAATCGCGCGGGGAGGGGTTGTTGTGCGTATCGTCGCTGACGACTGCTGTGTGTTGAACGCGCCAATTGCGCGGAGCCGAGGGCGCCTCCTATTGCTGCTGCTAGCCGCCGGCTTCATCGCCTTTGGGCTCCTAGGCTGTGCGGCAAATGACGCCGAGCAGGCAGGCAGCGTGCCGAACGCAAGACCATACATTCCATTACCAAAGCGGGCGTTGCTCGCACCTCCGAAGGAACCTGCCTGCGCCCTCAAGGGGCCAGGTGCCAATAACGGAAATGGCCGAACAGAGCGCGGGCCTGCCGTGGTTGCGAGCCCCGTTACTCGCGAGCCTTCCGACCAAGCCGATACGGCGCGCGGCGCGCAGTCCAGTTCAGGAACTGCGTCACAGCCTGACCGCACGCTTGTGCAAACCGGCCCAAATGCAAGCCTTTCACAGCGCATAACGCTCGAGTATGAGAGGGATTGCTACCAACAGGCGGAATTACGGGTGCGGCACAGATTGCTCCGGTTGCAGGCGGCAATTGGCAGCACCATGAGGGCGGTCCGACAGCGGACAGGAGTGCCCCCAACTAGGGCGTGTACTCATTAAATTCGCCACGTCCGCTCTTCCCCTGAAAGTGGACATGCAAGCGGACAAGGGGCATGTCTGCTTTGGGTCAGAAGCGGACATTGACTATCGTTTTGATTTGGCCATCGGCTTGGCAAGCTGGCGCGTAATCGACGAAGAGTTGCGCGAGCGATCCGGCGTCCTATTCTATTGTGCAATCGTTCCTGCCACCTAGTCAGTCAAGTTATAAACTGGATTGAGAATGCTGATTTCTATGATGCAGCAATAACGGCCATGAGGTTCGGAACGAGTGAGGAACGGACAGGGCTCGGGCGTGATCCTCGCAAAATTGAAGGCCCACTCCGTAGCGGGCGTCAACTTGGCCGCGAGCGCGATTTACGACTCAAAGGCCTAGTGTTACCTATTGCCGTATGGACGAGCATCGCTCAACCATCCGCAGACAAACCTCTAGGCGCGGCAAAATCCAGTTCGACCGGACCCGCGAGATCGCTGTCACGGTCAGGAATCTATCCGCAACCGGCGCGATGCTTGAGATGAGCGAACTCAACAGCCGGGGCGACATTCCCAAGGAATTCACGCTCCATATCTCGGATAAATCCCACCAGCGCAATTGCAAGATCGTGTGGCTCCAGCCGCCGAAAATGGGCGTTCGCTTCCTGTGACCGGACCCTCGGCACGCGTAACTAATCTGCGCCTGAAAAACCGCTCCGGGAGAGCCTCATGAAACGTTCCCGTCGACGATTCCTCCATCTCGCGGCGGGCGCTGCCGCGCTCCCGGCCGTGTCGCGAATAGCAAATGCGCAAGCCTATCCAACACGCCCTATCACCATGATCGTGCCGTTCCCGGCTGGTGGGCCGCTCGACACGATCACGCGACTCCTGGCCGAAGGCATGCGGCCATCGCTCGGTCAGCCTATCATTATCGAGAACGTGGGAGGCGCCGCCGGTAGCACTGGCGTTGGACGCGCCGCCCGCGCGGCGCCCGACGGCCACACGTTGATTGTTGGACATTGGGGCACGCACGTTGTCAATGGAGCCATCTACACGCTTCAGTATGACGTACTGACCGACTTCGCACCGATCGCTTTGCTTGCCAGCAATCCAGCAATCATCTTGGCCAAGAAGGCAATCCCAGCCGACGACTTGAAGACGCTCATTGCTTGGCTGAAGGCCAGTTTCGACAAAACTACATTCGGCGTGCCCGGCGTGGCCAGTGCTCCGCACATCTACGGTGCACTCTTTCAGAGTATCACGGACACACGCTTGCAGTTCATTCCCTACCGAGGCGGCGCGCCGATGATGCAAGACCTGACCGCTGGGCAGATCGACATGACCATCACTACGCCGGCGGCTTCTTTGGGCGTGATCCGCACAGGCCAGGTTAAGGCCTACGCGGTCACTGCAAAGAGCCGGCTGACTGCGGCACCCGATATTCCGACTGTGGATGAGGCTGGCTTGCCGGATTCTACACGTTGAACTGGACGGCGCTCTGGGCGGCCAAGGCACGCCCGCGGACGTGCTCGCCAAACTCAATAGGGCGGTCGTGGGGACTTTCGCCGAACCCTCAGTGCGCTTGCGTCTCGCTGGCCTGGGGCTGGACCTTCCGCCCCGCGAGCAGCAAACGTCTGAGGCGCTCCGCATCCACCATAAGGCAGAGATCGAGAAATGGTGGCCAATCATCTGGGCGGCCAACATTAAGCCGGAGTGATCGCCAAAAATTCTGCGGCGTCTCGTTCCGCGAGCCGATGGCGAAACGTTCACCCGTGCCGCTTTCTTCTCAATAGATGTGGAGACTCCACTTCCCGCCGCTCTCCCACTCTTCGCTACCATCCTCGCAGGCGGTGGTCTGATCGCATGGCGCAGGAAGCGTAAGGCAGCGCTTTTAAGTTAAGCCGTCTTGACGACGATAAACATCGTTGCTTGATCGCTCGCTAATTAATGAGCCAACAGGCCAGCAAGCGCTGCAAAGAAAAAGAACACTGCCCAGGTCATGAACGGGCCTAGGGCTTGTCCCGACCTAAAGGGATGGGGTGCCATCATGGACCCATGTTTGCAGGCGCGCGCTTCTACTTCGCTGACCACGGCGAGGCCTCCCAACGTGCAGTTGGAGACTGACATACTTTGAAGAATTTTTGGTTACCGTTCCCCGCACAGTACTTCTGGGCACAGCGTTGGCCTTACCGCTTCATTATCTTGCGATGTTGTGATTGCGACCGCTCGGTGGCTCCGCGACCTTGTCGCCGTTCGACCCAGCCCTCAACTACCCCGGCCGGACACGGGCTCGCCAAGTCTCCCATTAGCTCGGCGGGCCCACTCATGATGTAGCCCAGTCTTAGTTGGGGCTCGGCGTTGCGGCGCGCTGGTCGCGCGCTACTGACACACAATGCGCCCGCATTCAGAGCTCGCTTGAAGCTCCCTCGCGCCACGAACTATCTTTTCAAAATATAGACGGTCTCGAGTTTCAGCTTCTTGAGTATCGTTGAAGTCATAGGTCTTTGGCCGGCGAGCATCTTATTTAAATTGGGTCGGCTGACCTTCTCCCGGCGCGCCCACGCAGATTGCCCGCCGGCCCGCATAACTTCATCTCGCAGTAACCTGCGAACGTCATGGTCGCGGAGAATTTTGGACACCGGGACCTCAATCTATTTGTCCATCACACCTACATTCACATGGAGGATGTTAGTCTCGCCCGTCCGCAAGGATGCGCCTAGATGCGGCGATGAGTGGCGAGGAAAAACTTCATCGAACAACTTAGACGAAATTCTGCTTCTCGGCACCCAAGCGAAAGGTACGCCTATAGGGGTGGCTGCCGAGTTGTGGAGTCCGCTGGGGTCACAAGCGGACATTTGGGTCGGCCGTCGCGATGTCAGCTTTTGACCCTGAGCAGACTTCGACATGGATGCCCTGGATGTAGTCTTGCGTTGTGACGCTAGGTTGGCAGGTGTAAGGTGGTGTCAGGGGAGGGTCGTTTGGAGGTTACTATGTCCAATAAGGCCAATAAAAAAAGCTCCGTCGTGCAACCTGCGAAGAAGTCCAAGCCGACAAAGCCGACAAAAAAAGTCTCATTCAAATCGAGCCCCTGGTATGCGGTTGCTGCGCAGTCGATAGGGGTCGCGAGCACTCCAAGGTAATCAATGATGCGTTGTCAACTTAACGACGTCCTCGGGGTTCGGCCGCCTTCACGAAGGGGTAGTGTCTCAGTTCGTTTGTGGCATCTTAGTCTGCTTTCTTCGCTTCTTGCTGCCACGCATCATTGCCAGCATCCGTAATTCTTGACCTGCGAGCAAATTCCTTCGTGAGCGGGTCGCGATCAAACGACACAAATTCCATCAATCCGAGCGTTTCCAATTCCTTCAATAACTTGCAATCATCACCCCACGCTGTGTTGTATGCCCGCCGGGCTGAATATTCGCCGTTGATCGTGGCGGCCCCTAACATCACAAGATGATCCTTGCTTAACATTCTAAGTTCCTAATTGTTGGCCGATGACTGATGCTGGGGAAGTTGCTCTTCGCAGCAGAACATCCTGTCTGAGAAGATTGCACGTTCGTGCAGTTCAACAGACAGGAGTACTCCATGTTGCGGCCAATCTCAGCGCTGCGTCAGCAGTTCCATCGTGCTATTCGTCGGGTTCTCTGACGACCGCCGGCTCGAGATCGTCCGGTTCGGCGTCTTCGTCTTCGTCTTCGTCTTCGTCTTCGTCGCTGGGGTCTCGCGGCGGCATCGTGTTGCCCATGATGGGGGCGAAGCTCCAGTCGACCAACCAGCTAGAAACGTTCTCGGGGATGCACGGGGTCATGTCGGCCTCCTGTTGGATGTCGCGACATTCACGGACGGATGTTAGCGCGCAAGCTCGCGGTCGGCAAAGCGTCTGCATTGCTGCCTAACTGTGCCCGCGCACACTGAGCTCACCCCCCAAAGCTCCCAACAAGGTGGCTGTCGAAACGTGTGCCATGTGGGCCCGAACCCCAACGGGCGCATGTTCAAGCCTTGTCGCTGCGTTCGCCAGCGGGAAATTCGAAGCGGGATGATGACAACTTTGGAAAATTCGCGATCCAAATTCGAATGTCCGCTTTGGGCGGTGAGTTCAACTGATCAGCGCAACACGTACCTTAAACCGAGGACGTGGAGCGATGGCGATGAAGCAAAGTATCGGGTCGGGTTTACAGCGGCCGAGAGCGCTGAGCTTTGGGAGCGCTGGAAGAAGGGCGAAGGCCTGCAGGCGATTGGGCGGGCGCTTGGCAAGGCGCATACCAGCATTTTCGCACATTTGAGGCCCAGCGGCGGGATCAGACCGCCAGCCCGGCGACGCTCCCGGCGGGCTTTGACGATGGCGGAACGCGAAGAGATCTCGCGGGGCATTGTTGAGGGCCGATCGGTCCGCGCGATAGCGAGGGCGCTGGGTCGCGCGGCATCGACGGTCAGTCGCGAGATCAGCCGCAATGGCGGATCGCGTTGTTACCGGGCGGAGGCCGCTGACAAGCTCGCATGGAAACAGGCGCTGCGCCCAAAGCCGTGCAAGTTGGCGATACATGGCCAGTTGCGGCAAGCTGTTGCTGCGAAGCTGGAACTCAACTGGTCGCCCGAGCAGATCGCGGGTGGCTGAAGCGGGCATATCCAGAGGATGAGGCGCGGCGCGTGTCGCACGAGACCATCTATCGCAGCCTTTATGTGCAGGCCCGCGGCGTGCTGAAGCAGGAGCTGATGCTCATCTGCGATCCCGGCGGCCGATCCGCCGCTCGCGGCATGCAACGGCAAAAGAGATGCAGCGCGGCCGATCGTGGATGCTGTCTCGATCAGCGAGCGACCGGCTTCGGTCGAGGATCGGGCCGTGCCGGGCCACTGGGAGGGCGACCTGCTCTGCGGATCGAAGAACAGCTACATCGTCACCCTGGTCGAACGCCACTCGCGTTATGTGATGCTCGCCAAGGTCCCGGGCCGAGACACGCAAACCGTGGTCAACGCCCTGATCCGGCAGGCGCGGAAGCTGCCGGACGAGCTCTACAAATCGCTGACCTGGGACCGCGGCAAGGAACTCGCCGACCACAAGCGCTTCACCATGGAGACGGATATCGACGTCTACTTCTGTGACCCGCAAAGCCCCGGCAGCGCGGATCGAACGAAAACACCAACCGCCTGCTGCGGCAGTACTTCCCCAAGGAACCGATCTGGCGCCGCACTCGCAGGCCGAGCTGAACAAGGTGGCGCGTCAACTCAACGAGCGGCCCAGGAAAACGCTGGACTTCGAGTCCCCAGCGGAGAGATTTAGCCAGTGTGTTGCGTCGACCGGTTGAGACCGCCGCAGCAGACATCGAGACAAGTAGATTGAACGTCCAGTTCCACACTCAAAGCAGACATTTGTTCTCCGTTAGCAGATGAACTTCACCCGTTGCAGTTTAATCACCGCCGTTCGCGGCCCACATTTGAAAATAAGAAGAGCCCGCCGACGCCGTGGCAGCGGGCTCTCCTCTCGGGTATCAACTTGGGGTCTTAACGTCAGTATTGTCTCACACGTGCAACGCGACGGAAACACAGCTCGCGTAGGGAACTCCAAGTTCCCCGAGTGATGTTGCGCAAAGGCATCATGCTGAGTTCCACCACGTCCGCGCGCCGATCGCCTGACTTGTGTCTGCTTTTGAGGGATAAGCGGACTCGATTTGCTCACAGCGAGCTTTTCCGCTGATGACCCGAAGCCCGCCACCTCGCGGGTGCGTCGTAGCAATTCTCCATGCGAGCCGACGGCCAATCGAAGGCGATGACGAGGAGCAAATGGTGCTGCGAGGGCGCACCGAAATCGTGCGCATGAGCGCACCCCCGTTTTGTGTCGCGCCGTAACCCATTGACGCCTTTGGGGGGTGACAATTGCCGATTTTGCACCCGATTCCCTTCACTCGCTCCAATGTTTTCAATGGTTTCTCTAAGGCCGCGCGGCGTCGTGGTGCGGCTAACGCAAAACCGCCCGGCGTGAACCGCAGGGTGCTGTCCTAAAATATCCCCGCTGTCCTAATTCTGAATTGGAGGTGTCCTAATTTACGTTTTGACCAATCCGAGTAACATTCCCGCAGTGTGAGTTTTGTAGCGTGAGTTTCCTCCAATGATGTGAATGGGAACGCGCATCATGAACTCAGCATCTGATTATTTGCAGTTGGCGAGAGAGTGCATTCGAGAAGCCGAAAGCGCCCAAGACGAAGTTCGCAAAGAGACGCTGCTAAGTATCGCAAAGCTCTACATCTACACGGCATTGCACCTGGAAGGCGGTGACGCACATCCCGCTGATCTGCGTGCCATGAGCCCACCTACCGTGAGCGAGATCGCAAATCAGCCCACTAAAACCGCCGAACGGGGCGGACTCGCATCCAGCCGTGTTAAATTAACACGCGCCGACAAGCGAGGTGTGGCCGCACAAGCCGTGATGCTCGGGACTATAGCTCGCCGATCGCGCGCGCCCGCTCGAAGGGCATCGAAGTTGAGACCGTCTCGGTTAGGGAGGGCTTGAAATGAAATTGATCGTTGCGCTCGCATTTGCAGTCATAGCCGCGTCTGCCGTTCACGCTCAGAAGGGCGGCGGTTTGCTGCCCCCGTGTTCGGAATACTGCAAGAGCCTCGGAAGTGGCGGGAAGGGCCTCCTTGGCCCGTGCATGAAGAAGAACGCTGCGGCAGGCCGTTGCCGGCTTAAGGCCCCTGTCAAGGACAAGCGGCCCGGCGCAAGCGGCTAGCGGAACAGGTCTTGAAGCGGCATAATTAAAGATCGGCGGGCCGGAGCAATCCGGGACGCCGGTAGGACGCCAGCAGGTTACGCTGGATGTACGCGGCCCGCTGGCGCTCCACCATCCCTTGCGGCTTCCGTCTGTGCGCGGACTCGCCGTAGCCTTGCGCAATGGCCCATACGATTTCCGAACGCCGGATGTGGCAACGCCTCAAGGAGTTCGCACCAGAACGCGAGCGACAAACGCGCCGCGAGCTGTGGCTATTTACAAAGCCTGAACCGGTGGACGCGCCGCGTCCCCGTATGGATCGTGGGCACCATCCGCCTGCGCGGCGCAGTGACCTGCGCCTCGTCCTCCCGCTGCAACCGGCAGCCTCCGCTGCAACTGGTGGTCACCGCCGGCACGTTCGCGGTGACCGGAAGGCGGTTTCTGCATCCGCTCGCGCGTTCGTTGCACCTCCTCGCGATGTGCGGCATCGGTCTTCCCCCGGCAGCCGCTCGCTCGTAAGCCGTCCGTCCCGCGCGCGAAGCGATGGGCGAGTTGGTCGCCGATGTGCGGCTCAGGCAGATGCGCAGCGAGTACGGACTGCGCATTGCCCAGTTCGCGGTCATCGTGCTCGCCGCATTCTGCGCTGGCGCGGCCGTTGTGCTCGCCGTTCTTTGATCGAGGGCATGTCTTCATGACCTGCATCGCACGCGACGGCGGCCGAATGCTGCTCGTTCAACTGATTTGCGCTTTTCTTTTTATGGTCTGCATCGGCGGCGCGGCCGCGCTGGCGTATCAGGAAACTGCCTTCGGATATCTGTCAGCGTGACGAGCCGTGGCTGGCGCGGCCAGATCGATCAACAATTTGGCCGATTGTAACAAGACGAAAGAAAGCACGGCAGGATAGTGCCCGTGGTGGGGGCTGAAAAATAATCGAGAAAAGTTCACGCCCTCAGGTCGCGGCTGGGAGCGTGGCGATGGATTGGCTGCCGATAGTTTTCTACGCGGTGATCACGCTGGCTGCGGTCAGCATCGCAACCGCCGCGTGGTACATCATCAAAAAATAAGAGTTTCGTCACATCGGGCGCGTTTCGGCCGTGGAGAGTTGAGCGATGAGCAGGCCCGACGAGCAATCCTCGACCTTGCTGGCGGAATTGAAACGCCGGGCTGGGCACGACCCGGTGCTCGATCAGATGATCCACGAGCGGTTATCCACTTACCGCTCACGACTACATCGAGGCGCAGTGGCTCGGCGACACGCCCGAGGAGATCGACACCGCGGAGGCCGAGGTCATTGCTCTCCTGAGCGCCTACGAACGCCTGCAGCAGCAGGACACGCGCGGCATCGAAAAACTCGCCCTCGTGATCGATGGCAAGAGGATCGATCAATGACCGCGAAGGAGGACGTGCTCGCTCTCGACAGCGGCGCGACGTGCCGGATAGAGCGGTCAGAGCCGACCGCCGGGCTCTGGGTCATTGTGCGCGATGGCGACGGCGGGATCATCGGCCGCCACCGCACCATCAAGGTCGCGTGGGAGGTGGCGCTCCGCACGCTGCGCAAACGCGACCGGCCCTCGATCACCGACCCGGCGAAGATGACCGCCGACGACCGCCACGACTACATCGACGCGTTCCCGTGCGTCGAGGAACTGCTCACCTGCGTGCATGGACACGATGGGTGCAGCATCTCGCGCGGCGGACCCTGCCTCGATGATGTGCTGCGTTACATGGAGGCACACGGCGAGATGAAATAGTCCCGCCGGTCCCGCCTCCGATCTGAATTTTCCTGACCTCCCCCGGGGAGAGTTTTCTGCTACCCCCAGCGTCACGGTTGTGCAGGACCGACAGGAAGCGGGCAGCTAAAGCCTCGAAATGAGCACGTTCCATTAACCTCTCATTTACCCTTCGATTCTTACCCTCAGGATGCCTACCAAGGAGGGCACCATGTTCAGATAATGATCGAATGCTGGCGCACGGGACACACGATTGGAACAGGCATCGAGACGGACGCAAAGACCTTTGAGGGGCTTTCCGACTTTGAGGCGCAGACTTACTGTCCGTATTGTAAGCGCAACCACCGTTGGTCAAAGTCCGATGCCTGCCTCGACAAAATAAATCTCCATGCGGCTCACTCACGGCACTGAGTGAACTGACGATCGAAAAGCCAAATCCGCGTTGCCTGAGCCGAAGCTCAACCAGACGCTGGCGAAGATCGAGCGCAGGCCGAGGCGACCAACACTTTCGACCTTTGCACTGAGGCTGTGTTTCGACCGTATCGCGCCCGTTCGAAAAGATAGAACCATCGCATTTGTGCTGCCACCAGTCCTCAGCCTGAAAGATGCGGCAAGGGGAATGGCTGCCATCGTGGCAGCTGTCGCTTCGGGTGAACTCACGTCCGTCGAGGCGAACGAGCTCGCGTCTCTAATCGACAACTTCACTCGGACCATGGTTGCTTGCGATTTCGACGCAAGGCTAAACGAACTTGAGGAGAGATTCCGTGCGACGCGACCTTGAGCGAAGGTTGGCTCGTCTGACTCCTTCCCGGCGACCTGAGCATTGGGCCCTTGTTACGGCTCCCTTCGCGAGAGGCGTGTGATGCCGAGGTGGAACGGCTACGGGCGGCTGGCACAATATCGTCGAGAACGTTCCTGACGACCAGCGTTGAAGCTGGCACGCCATCCAGCAAAGTTTGGGAGATGCCCGCAGGTTCATTGGCAGGCTTCTAAATGAGATTGATGAGGAGAGGCGCCAATGTGAAGCTTCGACAGACGCGGTGCAAGCCCTGCCTCCGCGTCGCATCCCGGAGGGAAACAGACCTTGGGAGCGGAACAAATCCCGCGGCCGAACTGGTCAGTAAGCGATGCTGGTACCTGCGCCTGCTAGGACGGTCGCTAGGATCCGGGCCGCCAATGGAGCGGGTAGAGCAGGCTTCGCGCGCAAAAATTAGCGCCGCAGCTAGGCGCCAACCGAGCAGCGCGACACCAGTTCGGAGGAAGACCCCTCCGCCCTCAAATGGGCGATCTACGGGCAGAAGTGACGATCCGCAGCACCGTACCGCGACTATCCACGTCCAGACCCACGACTTCGCAGGCATATCGATGATCGGAGGGGATGGGGAGGCCTTCGCGCCTGGCGACCGTGTGCGGGCCGGCGGGGCCAAAAAATGGCGATCGATGCCGCCACCTGGGTCTGGCGCTGACCAATGTTGCGTTTCTTCCGGGGACCTGCGTGCGTTTCGGCTGGCGAACATTTCAAGGCAAGGTTTTGGCTGGAAAGTTTTCTGATCTGGAGATTTATGATGGCCGACACTGACGTTGAGACGCAGAAACGATGAGCGATGAGGCCGGGCGGCGTGGCGATGATCACCCGAACATCCAGGCGGCAATGCGCTCGTGCCCCAGCATGACCAGGACAGACATAAGCAGGCAAAGGCCCGCCAGCGCGGCAAAGAATATTGATGTCTTGTCGCTCGCTTCCATGCCCGAACATTCTTGCAGCCGCTCGGCGCGGTCCGTTCGTGTGGTCGGCTAATGTTCGCTCACACGAACCAGAAGGCGAGCACCGCCAGGAAGACGGTGGTGGCCGTCGACATCCCCAGCCAAAACTCGGGGCGTTCCTCGTCCATGGCGGGATCAGAGCTGATTCGCATGGCGGGGAGCAACCCTGAGAACCGGCCATGCCCGCGAACGACACCATTCTCGCGGGCGATGCGACGATCGCCGCTACGGATGCGACGTTCAACGTCGGCCCCGATGCTTTCAACGGCTCTGCGGCCGCAGTGAGCTTCCGATGAAGCGCATCCGCGGCAACTTAGTGCTCAATAATGTCGATGACGGCGATACGACAGGTGAACTCGAACCGCATAGCCAAGCGCAAACCCGATCACGAGGCCGATCGCCAATGTCAAGACGGCGACAGAAACACTAACCATGCTAGAGCCTTTTCACATACCCCAGCGCCGCCCGAGGATGGCACCCATCGGACGGCGGCACGCCGCAGAACGGGCGCATAGTTTGAACGCCCTGCGCACGTGCCACCTAGAAACGCCGGCAATGGAACAGGGTTCCGACTTATGGCAGCTTAGATGCCTAGAGGCGGAAAACGTGAAGGCGCTGGAGGCCAACCTATTGGAGATACCAAACGATGAACGGGCTCATGGCAGCGAGCAACCAGAGCGCAGAAACTCCAAACCAGATCGCGGCTGCAAAACCGTCAGGCATGTACATGGCGGACACCAACGAAGCCAGCGCCGGCCGAAGAATCGCGCTCCGACCGGCGGCACGCTGCAGAGCGGGGCAATGTTGGGTTGGGCCGCCCTGCGCACGTGCGACCTGGAAACTCCGGGAATGGGACCAAGGTTCCTACGGCTAATAGATAAGCCAAGCGATGAGCGGACTCATAATCACGACCAGCCCCATCGTAGCTAAAGAGCCCCACAGCGCGGCTTCGATGCCTTCGCTCATGACGCACGTCTCCAGAGCCGGCCGGGGAGGTTTGAAACCCCGACCGGCGTTGCACGCCGCGATGCTCTTATGGCCTTAAGGGCGTGCGCGACATGCACCTGAAAAATCATTTCCGGACATTCCAGTTCCTGGCGGCGCTACGAATTTTGTGAGTGTGATTTCATGACTGCAGTCAACATCATCCTCACCGGAGCCCGATCGCTGATTTCAGTAGTTCAGCACGCATGACACCTTTGCTCCGAAGTGGGCCCGCCAAGGTACTGCGTACATGTCCTCAGCGGGCCCGTGTCCGGCCTGGCTCTAGGGGGGCTGGGCCGAACGCCGACAAGCTCTCGAATGAGTTCGAGAGCGCGCAATCAGAACATCGCAACATGCTGAAGCGGTAAGGCTAATGCGGATTGCCACTCGTGGTGCACCTTGGCGGACGAATGAGAGCAAGGGAGGCCGTGTTTCCGCTCACCCTCTAGTGGCGGATCGATCGCGCGACTTGGCCCCGTCCTCGCGGCGGGGCCTTTTCATTGCGCAAAAAAGAGCCCCGCAGTGTCTCATCGCGGGGCTCTTCTCAGTCGCGACCAACGGAGCCATTCGGCTCCAGCACGGGTCGGTGTGAGGCCGAACAGTTCTGACTCTATAATTCTTAGGTGGCGTCCATGTTCCCGGGGATGACTGCGCCCACGGCCCCACAATCGCCGTGCTAGGGGGCCCTGCGCGTTGCGTACCGCGGGGCCCTTTTGCATTTTTTGTAGCCCCGTCACACCAACCAAATAGTCTTGACGGTCGGCAGGACTCCCGGTGCCTGCCGCAACCACCGGACCTGCTAGGACCCCGCGTGTCGTCGTGGGGTCCTTTAATTCCAGACGATCGCGGCACCGCAATCGGTCAAAGTGTGACTGCCATCACAGCGGGCGAACCGGCCATCCTCGATGCTGCCACCACGGTTAGGGAACAGTCCCGCCGGCAACAAATGGGAGCAGTATCATGAACACGAATCTCAATGCCGACATCCGCGAGTTGACGGCGCAGGAGCTCGACAACGTCGCAGGCGGAAACGCTCAAGTTATTGGATTTGCGGTGGCCTACCTCGCCACGAAGGTACTCGACGAGGTGGCGCCCTCATTCAAAGTTGTCGATCAGATTAGGACGATGGTCACTCAAAAATAGCGACCACATGCGGTTACCCCACCTTAGCGGTCCTGCGTCAGGGAGATGTAGGGCCGCTTTCCAATTCCCCGTCCTGACTCAGAAACGGCCCGTTAGCATAGTCGGCCTATTCTCATGGCCGGTAGCGCCCATACGCCTACCATCCTAGGTGGGGACGCTGCTGGACCCTGCGTACTTTGCGGCAACGTGGGGTCCTTGCAGCCTCGGTCCGACTCAGATGTCATGGTCCGAGCCTGCTCATACAGGCTCCCTAAAGGACGGTTCTCACTTGCGGCCTCGGATCATGGAGATGCGGGGCCGCCTTCAATTTCAGAAACCGATTCCGATTTGTCTTTGATGGCGCGGGGCAGTTTCATCGCAAACCCATCCGGTGCCGTCGCAATTCGTGCGGCGCTCACTCATCTTTTGGCGTGAATTGTTGCGAGGGGGCTTCATCGAGCGCGCGTTCAATCGCGCGGCGGGTGCTGGCGGATCGCGTGTCCTTTGCACCGATCATCGACGCGGCCGCGGCTTCGCCAAATCGTCGCCCATCTCGCCACGTCCAATCGGGCTTCGCATGCTTGAAGGGTGCCGTTAAGCCGCCACAGCCAATGTTTGCCGTTTAGAAAACAGCCGAGTTCGGATCGCGTCCTCGACCCTTATGAGCATCTTCTCTGCTTCGATAACTCGCGCCTCTGCGTTTCTTGCGCGCCCCTCAGTATTTGATAGCCGATTCGCCAAGGCGGCGATCTCCGATTGGGCAGCCCTCGCCATCTGCTCAGCTTCGTTGGCTCGGGCATTGGCAGCCTTAGCCTCCGCCTCGGCTGCTTGTTGCAACGACTGCATCTCCCGAAGTTGAGACTCTGCTGACTGCAACCGCTCGGCCGCCTGCCGAGCAAGGTTTAGTGCGCGTGCCTCCGTGGCAGCGGCGCGATCTTCTATGCTCTGCACTAGATCAGCGGCTTGATGTACGAGATCGAGGACCGTGCCCTCTGCCTGTGCAGACGGACGATTGCATCTGAATTGCGCCACCTGTCTGTCCAGGTCACGCTCTTGAGCTAGCCCCATGATGGTTGCCCCGTGGCAAGAATGTCCGCATCGCAACGCGGGAAACCTAGACGTATTGTGGTAAATGAAACCTTAAAGAGCCACTTGCTAGCGCTGCTGATCAGTGAGCCCCGCCGACATGACCCACGTCTGCCAAGCCCCTTCAATCGCGGCCTTCGCATCTTCGAGAGAGCGCGCACGCCCGTCTCGCTGAAATCCCGGCGGCGCCGCTGAGACCGTAAGGTGCCAGCTATACTCCTGCTTAGCGTCACCTGCTGCGGAAGAAAGCCTGACCCTGCTGATGCTCCCGATAGCGAACGCCCCAGCCCGCACCTCGAGGTGCGTCTGCGTGAGGCTCTTGGCGATGAACATCAGTGGCATCTTGTGTTTTCGCTCAGGCCCGCCGCCTCAAGCCACGCGCGCCATTGTTGTTCAAGCTCAGCCTGCGCGGACTCTTTGGTCTGGGCACGCCCATGCATCCGCCAACCATCTGGCCCCCGTTCTATTCGCCAGGTCCAGCTCCAAACGGATGCATCCGGCGAAATGCCTGGAAGCAATCGCTTCCACAAACTGCAGACGACTACGCCACCGCTTATGACGTCGAGCTGAGTGCCGCTTGTGCCCCGGTCGCGGTAGGTGAGTGGCATCAGGCGATCCGCTTGAGGAGGTCGAATGCCTCTTTGTGAGAGAGCGTCCGGCCGAGCATCTTCGCGGGAATTTTCCTGGCCGTGTTGATGTCGAGTTGGTGGGCTTCCTGAAACTCGCCCGTTTGGCCGGCCATGCCAGCCTTGACCTTGGCCAGTATCAGGAAGCCGGCATCGGCGATGAACACCTCAGTCCCGCGCGGCGTATCGTAGGTGAGCCAGAACATAGAGCGCTATCTTTTCGGCACGAAATGCTGCGACCGCGCCTCGTCGAGCGCGCTCGATCAATTCCCATCACTAGCGATAGTCTCGACTAGGCGCACGACTGCGCGTTGCAGTGCTTTGCCTTTGATTTTATCAAAGCCAACCACGAGTGCGAGCCCCTCGGGCGTAGCGAGGAGCCGTGTGATAGAGGCTGTGGGTTGATCGCCTTGTTTTCTTTGTTGAAGCGCGCCGTCAAAGAAAAAGGTGATGGGGACTTTTAAGAACTCTCGAAATGTCCGGTAATCTGCTGGCGCCGATGCGGTTGAGGCCATTTTCGTACTTTTGCACCTGCTGGAAGGTAACTCCAAGCGCATGGCCAAGCTTCCCCTGAACTCATACCAAGCATCAGCCGGCGCATCTTCATACGACTACCGATGTCAGCGTCGATCCGGGTTGCGTTCGACTTTCCTTTTTGTCCCATGGCTGCATTGCCTCACTTGTTAAGTTATCTAACGAGGCGCTCGGTTTTTCAGCGCATAATTTCAGGAAGCCCAAAAAGCAGTAAAAGGGCTAGGCCGAAGAAAATCAGAAGCGCGGCGATGCGGCCGGGTGTCATAGGGGGATGGTAGCAGACCTAAGCAACAGGCCCTCGCTAACTTTTGCGCGTTGACGACTTAGTCCCGTCGCCTCGCATATCGCGAAATTCTTCGGGGCCCTTTAGCAGCCGGCGCTTTCGCTTGGCGCGATCCTCGGGCGCCGCCGCCGGATCGGCGAGGTGTTCAATTGCTTGCGCGGCAAGGTGGGCAGATTTGGCGCGCCCGGCACGTGTCGCCTTGGCAGTCGCCAGTGCCATCTCGACAAGGCGGCGCAAGGCCTCGGACCATGTCGGGCGATCGGGCTGTTTCTTCGCCCATGCCGCTATCTGCTTGCTCAGCGCGTCAGGCATCCTGACGTTGCGGATTGGGTCTTGCCCCGTACGCGGGCGGCCTGGTCTCTTGCGTATTGACGTCACCATAATTTTTGTATTACAATATTCGGGTTGAAAAGCAAGCGCCCCGACGCGCCGTTGGTAGCGACACGCCGGGACTTGAACCGAATGCCGTATGCAGGGCGATCCGGTCCCATGGATTACATATCATTTTCAACCCGGAATCCGAGTCCGTCGCGCCCTCTTAGGCATTCAAAACCTATGGAGAAATACGATGACGACACCATCCCGCCGCGCCGTCCTGACCGGCGCCGCCGCCATGATCCCCGCAACCGCTGCCGTCGCGCTGCCTGCGCTCGCCGGACCCGACCCTATCTTCGCGGTGATCGAGGAACACGGCATTGGCTATCACGAATGGGTTGCCGCCCTTGATGAGGAGTATACCCTTGAGGAGCAGCTACCCAAGGAACTGCGGCAGTCCACTCTCTTTGCCAGCGAGCTAACAATCGTTGACACTGACGACCCGCGTTGGATTGCGTGTCTTGAACGCTACCATCGCGGCCATTCCCGATTGGACGACGCGGCGCTCGCCATGACCAATGTGCAGCCGACGACGCTGGCCGGTGTGGTCGCCTTGCTCGACTATATCGACCAGTACAATCGGGGAAAATACTGCCAGTCGGAGTCCTCCTATTCGGAACACGAGCATTGGCCGGATGAATTGATCGACGACGATTTGACCAACCCTCGTGGCAACGCGCTCAAATGCCTTGGACGTTTGGGTCATGCGCAACGTTCAAGCCGCGCTGCAGGCGATAGGCACCACGGCATAGACCACCACCGCCCCGACCAGCCGCCCGGTTCAAGCGCCGGGCGGTTTGCTGCTGTCCCTCCATCCCAGTCCATTGTCCTAGTTTCGTGGAACGGCTGTCCTAGTTAGCTGTTTTCAGTTGGAATCAAGAGGACGCCCTCAATGTCCCAACGAACCGAAAAGCTCACGTTTGAGCTAAGCAAGGATGACCTACGCCGGATCGACGACTTCCAATTCGCGAACCGGCTTCCGACCCGCGCCGCTGCCATCCGCGAGTTGCTGAGGCGCGGACTGCAAACCTCCGACCAGAGACTACAGTAACGCCGCCATACTTGGCGGCCTCGTCCGGCTGTGCTCGAATAGTGCGTCCGTTCCTCTAGTGCGGACACAGCGCGACTGGCCCCGTCATCATCGGCGGGGCCATTTTCATGGGAGCCCCGGTTCACGCCGGGCGGTTTGCTTTGATGGCGAGCGCGGATGTACCGCCGCCCGGTGGTTTCAAAGCCTCCAACTGAAGGCGGTCTTTTTTTCTATCTGAGGTCGGCCGGATTGTCGGGAGATGCGCTACCGCCTTCCAAGCTCAATGCCGTTTGGCTGTAGAGTTTTGCGATACTCAAAAGCGTCCTTTTGCGATCCTCGTCTTGGGCGCCTTCGGCTTCCTGGATGCACTCTTTCGCCAGCTGCAAATAGTCAGATGCCAAATTCATGATGCGTGCTCCCGTTCACCAGGAATGGAACTCTCACGCTACGAACCTCACACTGCTGCAATGTTACTCCGATTGGACAAAAGGTAATTAGGACACCCTTGAGTTGGAATTAGGACAGCGGGGATAAATTGGGGCAGCATTCGAAATCATCCGCACGTCGGCCCCGGTTTTGAAGTTGATCTAGCCGCCTTCCGCGGTGTGGGACCGAACATCGTCCTCAATTTGCGAGACAAAATCGTCCAGCTGCGATTCTTCGAAAATCTCAGGGCTGTTGGGTGCGCGCCTCAGGATCTTCTTCGCGCTCTCGTATGCATCCATAAGGTTGGGATCGGACGGCGCGCCAACGAAGAAATGAGGTTTGAATTTTTCGGCACCACCATCAGCAAGCACAGTTGCTAGGTGCCCGAACCATTCGCGTGCTTTGCTCCTAATGCTGTCGGCTTCCGCTAAATCAAATGATACGGGCTCGTACACATTCCAGGTTCCATTCTTCCAAGCATGTTTGAACGTTACCTCATCGAGGGGGCCCCTGATGACCTTTTCCTGCAGCATGGATGCCAAGTTGCGTTCCGCTAGCTTGAGCAAAACCGGACGCCAAACCTCATCGTCCGTTCGACGATGCCTTGACCTGCTATCGTAACGGGCGACAAATTGTTCGAACAGCCGCTCGAATGTCTCGTGAGCGTTCGAGGTTAGTCCACCCCCGACAGACGACCATTGCAACGAGCTATCGTCCGCGGGGACTGCTTCCTTGGCAAAGGACATGACAGTGCCTTCACCCTTGAATAGTCCGGCCTTCGCCACTCGCTTCGCAATCTTCTGAAATCCGCGACGAACACTGGCCATTGATGCGTTGAAAGCCAATCGGTCCAGATCCGGAAATACCCCGCGGAGCCGGCCCATCGTGCTTCGAGTTTTGGCGATAAGTTCGTTCGTCTCAGGCACGTACATTACGACGCCGACGTTGATGAACTCTGCTGTGACCACATCGTGGACATAGCGCAGAATGACGTACTGATATCTCTGCTTCGCTTTACTCATGACAACACCCGTCGAACTTCAGTGATGCAATCCGCGAGACGCTCGCGAGCATCACGAATGAGGCTGATTGCAGAGTCAGTTGCTGCCGAAGCATGCGCCCACTCCTCTGGCAACGAGGCTCGATACTGAGCCAGCCGATCATCGTCGATTGCATTCCACCTCTCTACAAAGGTGGCAAATCCACTCCTGAGCGTTTCAGTCCAGTAAAGAAAATATGACTATCCCTACCGGTCAGCCAAGCGAGGCCGCCGACCCTCCACGGGCCTTGCCAATTCAGCACTAAGCCATGGGCGAACGCGAGTTCATGGTCGAAAATGCGAATCTCTTCGCCTCGAACTAAGCAATTGGGGTTTGACGGCTTCCTATCTGGATTTTGGATGATCCCGTCAAAGGCAAATATCGCGCCCGCCGTATCTATCATCCCTTCTGTTAAGCGCGTCTCTGTAGTCCAGATTTGAAAGCCGCCGGTTACCAGCTTGCTACCAAATGCGATTCTCGAGCTGGCGTGAACCCTTGCACGGCGATCCGCTTCTCCGATGACGGATGGCCATTCGTTTGGAACCACGACCAAAAAGGGCTCCGGAATCGGTAGCCCTAGATCACCGGCCAGCATTGACGCGATCGCCTCTCGGACCAAGTGGACTTCCTTGAGTTCGCAGCAATCCGAGAATTTTACCACTGTAGGCACGAACGACCCATCGGTCCGTTCGCAAATGACGATCAGCGGGCAGGTCCGCCCCACGTCTACCGGACGCACATAATCGGCCGCCGTCACTCTCTGCAGCATCCTTTTCAGCCCCTGCCGCCCAATTGTGCGTGGCGTAAGGTCCCGAGTTTATCCGGTTGTGGGATGCCTTTTGGCTCATCCTAAACGGGAGGCGGCTAAACTCGCCGCCGAGCCCCGCCCTCGGGCGTTTGATCCCTACGGGGCTTGGAAGTGGGGAGGGGAGGGCCTTGGCGATTCGCTCTCGGCGAGTGCCGTCTCGAGCTCTTTCATAGCTTCCTTCAGGGCTGCCAATGCCTTGCGGATACGTCCCGGGTTGATTGCATTCATGTCGTTGCGGCCAGCCAGGTTGGCGAGGACGATGAAGGGCAGGGCGCGCTTGTGGGTAAGATCGTGGGTGGCGCCGGACGTCCGGACGGCGGCATACTGTAATGGACAGGGGCGGACAAATATTTGGCGGACACCCCTTCCGCCAGTCAAGCCTCTACGCAATTGAATTCGCAAACGAAGTTTCGCCGGCTACTCCGCTGCCCTAGTTCGTGTCCGCTCGCTGCGAGGCTTCTACGAATGGCTGGTGGTGTTGCCGCATTCAGCACCCGTGGTCCTTCCCGTCGCGAATCGCATAGACTTGGTTGCGCGCGCGGCAACAGGACGACGGACCTGCCCAATGGATGATGTGTTGGAACAGCTTCGAAGACTCCGGCGCACAATGTTGTCCGACGTGCATGAGCTTGAATTTGGCTTGAGGCGGCACAGCGAGAAACAGGGAGGTGAATGGGTCGACATCACCCCTCAGTTGATCAAGGCCTGGAGAGATGAGGCTCAACAGCTCGAAAGACTCATCCAGGCTTATGAGCAACGTTCGGGATTCGAATTTCCGAAGCCAATTGCCATGTAGGGGACCGACCACCCTCGCGCGCTGCAAGAAAGGTCGAGCATGACGACGCCCGAACCGAACGTTGCCGAGCAGCGCGGCAAGATGATTAAGTTTGCTCGAGTACGCCTTGATGCTTGCCGAGGATCTTAAGGACGGCAACACAGCTCTTCTGATCGAACGCGCACTTGACGAGGCGCGGTCGCGGCAGTTCACGCCGAAGGCATGACCGCGGCCCGCCCGGTTTTTGTTCCAGACGAGGGTCTCGAAATCAGGTCACCACGAAAATGTAGAGCGTCGCGGCCGAGATCGCCGCCACCAAGAGACCCCAAGCTACGCCTTCCACGATATCAGACGAGACCGGCCGCTCTTTATCGCTCGGTAGGCGCTTCGCCGCCATACTGAGGCGGCCTAGGCCCATTGGGGTTGAGGTTGTGTGGTTGCTTTCTCGGACTCTACGCGGGCTTGGGCGTGGGTTCCAGCAGTGCCGCGCGCAATCACTTCGCGATCGTAGGTGACGACTTCCCAGTACCAGCCAGCGTCGTTCTGCATGATACGAGTTTGAGCAGGGTGAACCATGAAACTCTCCCGTACAGCCATCCAACTGGGTAGCCCCGGTCCGGGGGTCGGGGGAGACGGCGGGCCGGGGCTCCAATGGGACAGGATACGCATCCCTCACAACCACCCGCGCCTGGGGGGCAAGAGGTCATTGCGGGTGGTTCTCTAACTTGAGGCCGTGCGTGGACAGAGTTTGTTTCGTTTTGACCACTTTGAGGGTCAACGCCACAATTATTAACGGCGGCAATGGCTCGGTGCCGTCGATGCAACCGGAGGGCTGATGCCACTCACCTACCGCGATCGCGGCACGTCAGAGGACAGCAGCTGAGTATGGTCGGACCGACGATCCTGAAGCGAGCCCAAATGCTCGTCGAAGATACGAAACAAAAGTTAGATGAGCAGCGGGAGATTGTTGCTAGTCTGGAAAAACGCGGCTTGGACTCAACAGCTGCACGGAAGCTTCTCGGTGTGTGGGAGGAGACTTTGCAGCGCCGGTTCGCAATTCTGGACCAGATGCGGACTAGGCTTCAGGAAAAGCGCGACCGGAAATGACGCTTATCTATCGCGACCGCCGCACCAGCGGCACGCAGCTCGACGTCATCTCGGGCCAGGCGGTCGTCGGCTTCTTGTGGAAAGCCGTGCTGAGCGTCAGCTCTGGCGGGACGGCGCGTTGGTCATGGACATGGCACGCCGGGCCGGCGTCAGGCCCTCAGCAGCGCGGCACCGCGGATAGCAAAGAAGCGGCCATGGCTCAGATCGAGGAGCAATGGCGCGCGTGGCTTGAAGCGGCGGGGCTGCGCGAGCCATAACCATCCCCAGCACTCCTATAAGAGGCAGTTGACTCCGCTTCCCGGTATCGTTGTACTGGTCCCGCGGCGTGCTCTGGGAGGGGCGTTCAATGGTCTCGATGCGACGGCTGCTTGCGGCAGCGACGATATTTTGTGCGAGCTTTGCCACAACCCACTAGTGCCATCTCGCTTCGGCGTGAGGTGGAGACATCGATTTATCAGCTTATGAGGGGCGAAATGATCAAATCAATGGTGAAGGCGCTGCTGACTTTTGGTTTCATTGTCACCGGTGCACCAACTCAAGCCGCGACTTTGGACTTTTCGTTTTCTTTTGCTAATGCCGCTTATGATGGCGGTATCATCACGGGTTACTTTCGCGGGTTGACCGACAACGCGACGGGCTCAGCTACTAGCGTTGAAGTGGTGTCCAACAGCAGCGGATTTGGAGTCGGCGATTACAGCCATAACCTACATCCTTTCTTCGCGAATAACTTCACCGTAACCAATGGCCAATTAACGTTTGTTGATATCTTCTCCCCTAACGCCCTAACCCCTCCGTTTCATCCGGTATGCTGCGGTCTATGGATTGTTGGCAATCCCGGCGGTGAGTTGTTGGCGGGCCTATCGCCTTCCGATGCATTCCACCCATTGCGATCCCTTGAAACGGGATTTGCCGTTGCGCCAGTCCCACTGCCCGCAGCCTTCCCACTCTTTGCAACCATCCTTGCCGGCGGTGGTCTGATTGCTTGGCGTAGGAAGCGGAAGGCTGCGACGCTCGCGACGAACTAGCGTCATCACCACCACGCGCGACGCGCCACCTCTGCGGCTTACCTGTCGGATTCGCCACTGTGCTTAGTCCTCGTGGAACTGTGGCAATTGCGCCAAACTTACTAAACGCATGTCGCGATGAACTTTCCGGGGCAGCCGCAAGTCCCTGGACAGTCCCGCACATGTGGCCGACTGGGGATCATCTTCCCCCCAGTCGGTCTTGGGATCGGCTGTGGCACGTGAGGAGCGACTGCCCCCAAGCCCAAGCTTGCCACGTGTCGCCGGCCCGGAGCCCATTCTTCGGTCGGCGCTTCTTGCGAACGTTACCAGCATCATGGAGTTGCCTGGATTTCGAGGCATCGACGCAGAACAAGACGGGATACACGGATGGATCGGCCACCGGACCGCGGCTTGTCTCAAAGGTGGAGCTGTTCATCTGATGAAACGTCAGACGTCGAAATCAATGTAAGACGAGGAAGTGTGCTCAATAGTAAGTACTTCGGCGATTGCGATAGGACTTGTGGGCTCGCACGGCATAGCCGAGCGCAAAGCCAAGCGCGAGCGAGATTGAACCTGCGAGAATGAACTCAGCCATGGGACGCACTCCTACAAATGGAATGCGCCGACCGAGGAAGGGGCCCCGGCCGGCGACACGCTGCAAGCTGGGCTGGGGGGCTTTCGCTCACTCACGTGCCACGTAGAAACCCCGGCAATGGAACAGGGTTCCGACTTTATGGCGCTTATTGTTCGGGGGCAGCGACAATGGCTAATGGACAGGTGGCGCCGGAGATCAAACGCGCGTAGCGGCCGACGCCTGGGAAGTGCGTCGGCCGCTACTTGTGATGGCTCCAGTTTGCGGCTTGGAGTTGCCCACCACCAACTACGATTGTAGGACAAGCGGGTTAAGGGACCGCCTTAGACCTTAGTTGGGTAGCTTCGCCTATGCCGCGGCAACCTGCCTGCGCTTCCTCCGCCAAGCGATCAGCCCCCCGCCCATGAGGATGGTGGCGAAGAGTGGAAGCGCGGCAGGAAGCGGCACCGGCGTAGGATTTCAGCGTGACATTGTCGATATTGAAATGGGCGCACGGCGAATCTTCACAGACAAACGAACCGCGAGGTAGCCCCGGCTCAAGAGCATAAATCACCAAGGAGGTGAGCGTCGCAAATTCGGAGCCGAAGTAGTAGGGTGCCTCAGGCCTGCCGCCTCCAGCCACGCGCGCCATTGTTCTTCGATGGATATTCGCCGCTTCGCTGCATCCCCGGTAGCGGCGGTGCCGTGTTGCTGCGGGCCTTTCGCCGGGCCTGCGTGCCATGTCCATGACCAATGCGCCGTCCCGCCAGAGCTGACCCTCAGCACGGCTTTCCACAAGAAGCCGACGACAGCCGACATCCTGCATACGGTGCGGCTCGGCCTGAACTACAACTTCTCTGCGCCGATCCGGTAATCAGCTCGCCGGTGCCATCATCTATTTTGCAATCCTGTGGCATCGCGCATCGCGGCGATCTGCTGCCATCCACATGACCATGTCGGTCAACGAGGGCCTCGTCGAATAGGCCCCCGCCGGACCGCGTTAGTCGTTGGCGCGTCTGCTACGCGTTCCCATTACCGTGGTTGAACGGGCCGCACTTCGCCTTCGTGCCGAAGCGCTGATCGAAGTCGACCGTGCCACCGGCGACGGGGATCGCCGTGGGCGGCAGGCCGCGCGTGTATTGGTTCACCGTGACGGTCTTGCCGTCGGCTGACATGCTCACGCGCACCGGCTCCATCGTCTTGCCCTTCTCGGCCGAGGTCAGGTCGAGGGTGTACCAACCGATCGTGGGCTTCATCTTGCGGACGGCCTGATAACCTTTGATGACGAGCGATTCCGGAAGATAGACTTCCATCTTGGCGTCCACTCCGTCGCAGGCGAGCACCCGGATCATGGAGGCGCCCATGCCGGGGTCCTTGGCGTTGGCATCGGTGCAAAGGAGGACGGCGAGGCTCGTCGCGCAGGTGAGGAGGGCGCAGCGGGACGCAAGGTGGGTCTGGGTCATGGGACGTATCCTTTAAGGAATGGGCCCATCAGACCGCATCGCCATTGCCAAAGTACTAATGTGGCGCGCCGAAACGCGGCGGTTCTCGTGACGATGCGGAAGACATAACCAGCATATCGGAGGCCATCAGCAATGGCGGTCACGCCGCGACAGGCTGCGGCTTCGCTGCCATTTCTATTTCGGTATTGCAGCCACTCCCAGTACGCGCGAAGCGGACTGCAATGCGGCCTTGTACCTCGCCTGCTGGGCCGGCTGGTACGGCTGCCAAGCCGTTGCGCCGTTGGCCTGAAGCCACTCGCCGGCATACAGCTCGAAGATCTGGATCTTGTTGTCGAGCGCGTATTGCAGCAGATTCGAGATGTCGATCCGGCCGTGACTGGTAGTTTGCGAAGCGGTGATCGGCTGCATGGCGAGCGGAACGACACCCGCATATTTGATGTAGGCGGCACACCAATGGAGCTTCGCCGGCTGACACCGCCCGGGTTTTGTGCCGGGCGCGGCGACGTTATCGGCCCCCAAGCTCTCGAACGACAACCCGACGTGTTTCGGCGCGGCGGCAGCCGCGAAAGCGTTCGGCAGATCGTTGAACGTCGGTCCACCCGGAGCCCGGGGAAGCGCGGCAATGATTTGATGGGCCGTCGGAACGCTGGTCATCGCATTCAGCATCCGCAGCGTGTGCGCTTTCCAAACTTGGTAAGAGTAGCCATGCTTGGCCAGCAGCTTGGTGCACGGCCCGCCATAGGCGCCCGGCGGCGCCACCGCCTCCGCGCCTGCACCGGTCGCAAAACGCAGGTAGCCGACCTGGCTTTTGACCGGCGACTTGTAACTGAAATACGTGATTGCCTCCCTGATGAACGCTGACCAATCAGCTTCGTATTTCGGGTTCCAGTAAATTGGCAGATGTACGCCGCCACAAAATGTCTTCGGTACTTCCGCCATGACCCAGTGCGGGGTCGTCGTGTTGTCCTTGCCTTCTCCGGCGGCGGCGAACAGCAGGTTGACGGTCAGCCCGGCGTCCAGGAAGGGTTTTAGGTTTTGCTCCACCTTCGAGAAGTCGAACGAGCCCTTCGACTTCTCGACATCCGACCAGCTCACCACCGCGCTCACGCCGCAAAACGCGGGATCCTTGCCGATCACATACTTCTTGAACAAGTCCACGATGTGTCCAGCGTCCAGCGAATAGAGCCAAAGGTACATGCCATGCGGCGCCGTCGGCACTGCGACGTGCGGATTGCGGCCGACGCAGGGCGGCGCGCCGGCTTGCTGCGCATTTGCCGAGCCGCTCTGAACAGATGCGCAACCAAGACTGATCGCGGTCAAAGCGAGGGCAGCGATTGGGCTCATTTTCATCGGCACCTCCCTGAGGGCTTAGCAGCCAGGGTAAAGAGCCAGGGTTAATAAAATCGCAGTTTCGTGATTGGGCCGAGGTGCGCTTTGGGTCAGAGCGGACATCGCCCCTGCTGGCCTCCCTTGCGAGGGGAGCAGTTAACCACCGGCTGGGTCGGCGCTCGTCATTGAAGAAAGTTCAGCGATCGCTGACGCCTGCCAATCCTGCAAACGCTGATCCACAACATCAGTTCTGCTTGCGAGGCAGGCTTGGTCATCGCGTCACGTAACACGGCAGCGATGAACATTGTCCGCTGCGACTCGTCCAAGCGTGACCAAGCCGCTGTCACATCAGCAAGACGGCTTCCCGAATTGGCGGCGTCCGTTTCTTTCCGGCGAGTTCCGCGTGGCATCTTTGCTCATCCCGGACCAAAGCAAAGTCAGATTTCGGAACCCGAAAATATTTTCGACCCACGGACGGCGGCGCACGTTGGCAAACCGAGGGCGTAACTTATTGAAGTTGCGCAAAGTGGGCTGAACCTACCCCTTCCGCCAGTATTTGGTCGGCGCAGTGGAACCAGGACATCGGAAACCGTCGCCAAAGCCAATTTCGATACCGCCACGTGCCACGATTTAGATATCAGCGCTCCCCACGTTGTTGCACCGATCGTAGCGTAATCGTCTCGCTGACAACGCCCGCCAAGCAACGGGAACTCCGGTCACGGAAGCGGAAGGCTGCGAGCCGACGGCGTTAGCCTTATCGCTTCATCATGTTTTCCGGTTCTCGTTGCTCTCGCTCGGCAACCGCATAAGCCTGTCGATGTTCGGCCAGCCCCCCTAAGCCCGGCCGAACACGGGCCCGCCGGGTCTTCCGCCGCAACAGAACCTCGGCGGGCCCACTTTTCCGGTCGGCATCCGTCTTGCGCGCTACTCGATCAGCAGCCCGTCCTCGTTGAGCAATACTTCGAGCGCGATTGTCGCGGCCGCGACATGCTCCGGGTCAGAATGTATCGCTGCCTCCTCGAGACACATGGCGGCGTGCCGCCACGCGACGTAGCCTTTTTGCTTCGACGAAAAATTAGCCCATATGAATCGCGACGCGTCGCCGATGGTGAACAGCTCGTGCTCAATGGAATCGATGCCGCGCGCCCTCAGGACGCGACTGAGTTCAACCGTGCTTAGGATGAGGACACTGAGGGTCGTCATTGTACAACTCCACCCTCGACCCCGGCGCATTATCGCAAAGATCAATCCGCCATCGCCAGCCAGCGAGCACGCGACAAGCAAAGGCGGTTAACGCAGTTAGGCGCGACGCCTCACCCCTAAGTAAGGATAATATCCGTTGTGAGCTGCCGATCGGGGATGGCTGTACCAGTCAGACCGGGTGAGGTGGCGTTGATGTGCGTTCGAAAGCAATCACATATTTTGCCCGCGTGTTGGCGGCGATGTGCGCCACGCCGGCCTCGGCCGCCACCTACAACGACATCGGCAGCTCCGACGCTATTTCGGGGAACTATCTCACCGCTCGACAACAACGGCGACGTCACCAACTGAAGGGAGTGTCAATGCAGCTGCCCGGCGGGGTAGGATGGATTTGCTGAAACAAAGTATTCGCCACCCAGGTCACATCGCCATGGCGCGCCGCAACTCGTCGATCGGCTTCATGGGCATCTTCGGGCGCTCGAGCGATTTACGCCAGCTCGACCAGGCGCTGCGTGCGGTCGACCTGCATCCGAAGATGGTGCCGGAAGCCGTGAAGCTCACTACCTGTGCGCTGCTCAAGGACCAGGCGAACAGCAACGATCCTCCGCCGGAAGCCTACCGTCCGGCCGCCGAGATCATCGCCTATTGCATGATCGGGGAGGGACCCTTCGCCGGCGTCAATGGCGAGGAGCTTGCGCTCGCCGTCGAGCGGCGGATCGAGGCGGCGCTCATCGCCGGCGACAGCCTCGACGCGCAGCTCGTCTTGTTGACGTTGCACGCAAAGGTCATCCAGCCGAGCGTGGTCGAACGCTTTCGGCTCGAGAGCGAGAAGCACGTCTAGTCCAGGCGCATGCGAACGATCGCCGGCACGATTTTGCCGTGCCGGCGTGGCGCAACGAAGCTCGCTCCGATGCGTCAGGTCTTCTTCTTGGCAGGCGCTTTGGGCTTGGCGCGGCAATAGGCGCGCCGCTTCTCCTTGCCGGACTTCTTGTCCAGCACGGCCGCCACCCAGGTGCAGTCGTCGCGCGCCTCGCACTCCTTCTCGACTTTGAGGCTGTTGCAGGCCGGCGGCCGTTTCGCAGCTTCCTTTTTCTTTTCGGCAGCCGATACGCTGCCATAGGCAAACGCGCTGAGCACCAGCGCGGCGGCTGACAATTGCAGCAACTTGATCGGATTGAGTTGCATGGAATGGTACCTCCCTGATCGTCGTTGCGATCGGCCCGACGATCCTGCGCCCAAGGCTTGTGGGCTTACAAGGCCAATCCCGCGCCATTGCACAGCTGCGTTTTTCAACAGCCGAATTTTTATGGGCATAAACGCGGGCTCGGCCGCGGCACTTGCAACCAAGCGTTTACCAACCACGCGTGCGGTTAGCCGCTAGCCCCATTCCAGCCGTGATCGGCAGGCGATATATTCGCTGGACGTGGGGTGTACGGGGTCGATGGGGGAGCAATCCGCAAGGATTGGGCTGCGAGGGCTTGCGCGCCTTGGTGCGCCGGTGGCCATAGCGCTGCTCGTTGCCAATTGCGCCGCCGGCACCGGCGAGCGCGTCAAGAACACGAACTACAGCCCCAAGGTGGTCGCCGAAGGGGAGCCGGTCCCACGCGGCGGCGGCTCGTTCAAGCTCGGCAATCCCTACACCATCAATGGCCGCACCTATTATCCGTCGCACGATCCGGCCTATCGGGCCGAGGGCATCGCCTCCTGGTACGGCGCCGATTTCCACGGCCGCAAGACCGCCAACGGCGAAGTCTACGACATGAACGCGATCTCGGCCGCGCATCCGACCATGCCGATGCCGAGCTATGCGCGCGTGACCAACCTCGAAAACGGCCGCTCCATCGTCGTGCGGGTCAACGATCGCGGGCCCTATGCCCACGGCCGGATCATCGATTTGTCGACCGGCACGGCGAAGGCGCTCGGAACCTACGGGCAGGGGCTGGCGCAAGTGCGTGTGGAGTATGTCGGCCGTGCCGGGCTTGCCGGCAGCGACGACAACGCCCTGATGGCGACGCTCCGGCACGGCACGCCGGCACCCTCGCCAGGGAGTATCCGCCTGGCGTCGTCGCGACCATCGATTCTCGGCGGCAGCCGCGATCCGGAAGCGACGCCGTTGCCGCCGGAACGGCCGTTTTTCTTAGGCGACGCAACAGTCCGCGCCCCGGCCCGGGCGGCACCGCCGCCGGCGCCGCCGAAACGCGCCCGGTCGCCGGTCACCGTCCTGCCGGAATATGCCGCTTCGGAGCCGACCGCACCGACTGCACCGGCGGAGCGTGCGCCGTCGCTCGGCCTGATGAGCGGCCGCGGCCTTTACTAGTGAGGCATCGTTGGCATTGATTTCGGTGAATCCGACTTGCTAAGCAAAGGCAGCAGTTTTGGCGAGTCACGCCGAATTGCCGCAATCCAACGCCAAGCATTTCACGCCATGACAAGCAGCCAAACACCGACGCTGGGCCTGTGGACTCTGAGAGCTTGCGGCGTGGTGAGCCTGATTGCGTGCCTCACCGCGGCAGCCTGGGCCGCGCCGGCGCCGCGCCGCGAGGGCGAGTTCAACACATCGGCGCCGACCGCGATCCTGATCGATGCCGAGAGCGGCACCGTCCTGTTCGAGCGCAATGCCGACGAGCTCGTCCCGCCCGCGAGCCTGTCCAAGCTGATGACCGCAGAGGTCGTGTTCAACGAGCTCGCCCAGGGCCGCCTGAAGCTCGACGACGAGCTCCTGGTCAGCACCAATGCCTGGCGCACCGGCGGCGCGCCGTCGCGCACCTCGAGCATGTTCGCGCCGATCAACAGCCGGGTGCGGGTCGAGGACCTGCTGCGCGGCGTCATCATCCAGTCGGGCAACGACGCGTGCATCGCACTCGCCGAAGGCATCGCGCGCAGCGAGGACAAGTTCGCCGCGCTGATGACCAAGCGCGCGCGCGAGCTCGGGTTGACGAAATCGACGTTCGGCAACTCGACCGGGCTGCCGCATGAGCGCCAGCGGATGACGGCGCGTGAGCTTGGTCGGCTCGCGCGGCACATCATCCAGACCTATCCGGACTACTACAAGATCTATGGCGAGCGTGAATTCACCTTCAACAAGATCCGCCAGTTCAACCGCAACCCGCTGCTGGCGCTGAACATCGGCGCTGATGGATTGAAGACCGGATTCGTCCGGGAGGCCGGCTACGGGCTGGTGGCCTCGGCGGTGCAGAACGAGCTGCGCCTGATCGTGGTGGTGAACGGGCTCAAGAGCGAGAAGGAACGCTCCGACGAGGCGCGCAGGCTGCTCGAATGGGGCTTCAACAATTTCCAGTCGAATCCGCTGTTCGCCGACGGCCAGGTCATCGCACACGCCAAGGTCTACGGCAGCGGCTCGGTTCCGCTGGTCGCCGGACGCGAGGTCAAGCTGATGTCCCAGCGCGGCGTGCGCGAGCGCATCGTCGCCCGCGTCGTCTATACCGGCCCGGTGCGGCCGCCGGTCCAGAAAGGACAGCGTATCGGGGCGCTGAAGGTCTGGCGCGGCGATTCCGTGGTGCTCGAAGTGCCGTTGCAGGCCGCGGAACCGGTCGAGCAGGGTGGTGTGCCGCGGCGGGCGCTCGATGCTGTGAGTGAACTTTTCTACGGGCTGTTCCGGGCCGGCATCCAGCGGCTATAGTCCGTTTCTTGCCGACTTGCTGCTCAAGACATACTTGAACTTGAGCGTCGGGGAACATCGGGACGACCTGATGCCGGCCGCGGCAACATCAGGATTCGCGGCAGTAATAGACGATGCGCGGACGATTCATCACCTTTGAGGGCGGCGAGGGGACCGGCAAGTCCAGCCATGCCGCGCTGCTGGCGCAGAAGCTGCGCACGCTTGGCATCGGCGTCGTGCTCACGCGCGAGCCCGGCGGCTCGCCGGGGGCCGAGATCATCCGGCATGTGCTGCTCTCGGGCGCGGCGAAGCCATTGGGACCGGAAGCAGAAGCGATCCTGTTCGCGGCCGCGCGCGATGACCACGTTCGCAATACCATCGTGCCGGCGCTGACCCGGGGCCGCTGGGTGATCTGCGACCGTTTCACGGATTCGACCCGCGTCTATCAGGGCGAGCTGGCGGGAGTAGACGACAAGCTGCTGCGGGCGCTCGAACGCGTGACCGTCGGCGACCTCAAGCCCGATCTGACCTTCGTGCTCGACGCCCCGGTCGAGGTCGGCATGTCGCGCGCCGCGAAGCGCCGCGGCGACGCTTCGACCGACCGCTTCGAGAGCGAGTCGAAGGAGTTCCACGAGAAGCTGCGCGACGCCTTCCGCATGCTGGCCCTGATCGAGCCGAACCGTTGCGTGCTGGTCGATGCCAGCGGCACACGCATGGACGTCGCCGAGCAGATCTGGACCGTCGTCAACAAGCGGCTCGATCCGGCGACCGCGCCGGTTGCGCTCGAAGGCGTGGCATCGTGAACGCTGCCGCCGCGGCCGACGACGAGGACGAGCTTCCCCATCCACGCCAGACCCGCGCGTTCATCAGCCACGCCGAGGCCGAGCAGACCATGCTCGATGCCTATCGGTCGGGCCGGATGCCGCATGCCTGGCTGATCGGCGGCCCGAGCGGCATCGGCAAGGCGACGCTGGCCTACCGCATGGCGCGGTTCGTGCTCGCGCATCCCGATCCGGCAACCAAGGAGGTCAAGGCGGCCAAGTCGCTCGCGGTCGCCGACAATCATCCGGTTGCGCAACGCATCGCCGCGCAGGCGCATCCCGATCTGCTGGTGCTCGAACGCGTCGTCAACGAGAAGACCGGCAAGCTCTTTACCGTGGTCCGGGTCGAGGACGTCCGCCAGACGGTGTCGTTCTTCGGCTCGACCGCCGGCGAGGGCGGCTGGCGGGTGTGCATTGTCGACACCGCCGACGAGCTGCAGGATCCGCAGGGCGCCAATGCGCTGCTGAAGATATTGGAAGAGCCGCCGAAGAACGCGCTGCTGCTGCTGGTCAGCCATGCGCCGGCGCGGCTGTTGCCGACCATCCGCTCGCGTTGCCGGCGGCTGATGCTGCGTCCACTGTCGGTCGACGAGGTGGCAGCGGCCGCCGCGCGCGCGCGCGGCCGCGACGCCGATGACAAAGATATCCGCGAGGCGGCGGCGCAGGCCGAAGGCAGCATCGGGCGCGCGCTCATGCTGCTGGAAGGGCCGGCGCTCGAACTGCGCCGGCAGGTCATCGCGCAGCTCGACCGGCTTCCGGCGCTCGATCCGCGTGCGCTGCATACGCTCGGCGAGGCGCTCGGCGGCACCGAGCCGCAGCGGCTCGAAGCCTTTGTCGACACCGTCAACGAGTGGCTGGCGGCGCGCACCGCCAACGGGCCGCAGGAGAACCGGAGGCTGGTCCGGCTGGCGGAGGCTTGGGACAAGGTCAACCAGGCGGCGCGCGACGTCGATATCTACAATCTCGATCGCAAGCCGCTGGTGTTCTCGGTGTTCGGCTGGCTGGCCGAGGCGGCTTAGTTCTTCCACAGCTCCTTGCTGGCAAGCCTGGCGCCTTCGCCGAGCGCCGCGAGCTTCGCCCACGCCACGTCGGGATGCACCTCGTCGAGCACCGCCGACGTGCCAAAGCCGCAATCGGCGCTGGCGATGACGTTCTCGCGTCCGAGCACGCGCGCGAAGCGCACCAGGCGCTGCGCGACCAGCTCCGGATGCTCGACCAGCGCCACGCAATGCGACACCACGCCGGGGATGAGGAGCTTGCCGTCCGGCAGCTTGACGTCCTCGAACACCTGCCATTCGTGCTCGTGGCGGGGATTGGCGGCCTCGATCGAATAGGCGCCGGCGCGGACCTTGAGCATCAGGTCGACATAGTCGCGCAGCGCAAGGTCGTGCACGCGCGGCGCCACGTTGACGCTGTAACAGGTATGGAAACGGACGCGGTCCTCGGGGATGCCGCGCAGCGCGTAGTTGACGGCCTCGACGCGCGCGGCGATGAACTTGCGACAGTCTTCGATGCTGGCGTCCGGCGTGCGGTCGTAGTGGGTCGCCATGCGCGGATCGTCGATCTGCAGGATGAAGCCGGCGTCGACGATCGCCTTGTATTCGACATGCATCGCATCGGCGAGCGCGGCGAGGTACTCCTCGCCGGTGCGGTAGAACTCGTTGCGGTGATTGAGCTCGAGGTTCGACGGCGAGATCGACGTCATGAAGGCTTCCTCGGCCGGAACGCTGGCGAGCGCCGCCTTCAGGTAATCGATGTCGGCCTTGAGATCGGCCTGACCGGTATAGGTGATCGGCCCCGTGCAGCGCATCCACATGCGCGCAAGCCGCAGCGGCTGCTCCTGGCGGCGAAACGCGGTGAGCCGTGCCACATCCTTGTAGACCTCGGGGAAGGCGAGCGCGTCGCGGGTCGGCGGCAGGCCGGGCTGCGCCGACGGATCGATGAACTCGAAGCCGCCCAGCCGCGAGCAGATATAGGCGACGAAACTGGTCTTGGTCTGCTCGCCGTCATTGACGACGTCGAGACCGACATCGGCCTGCCGGCGCACCGAGTCCGCCACGACCTTGCGCATCCCGGCCTCGTAGCGTCCCGCATCGAAGTCCGTGCCGGTGGTCTTGGCGTGGATCAGCTTCAGCACGTCCGGCGAACGCGGAAGACTGCCGACATGCGTGGTCAGGATTCGGTCGGTACTGGATTTCATGCTGGTCCCTGGGCGTTGTTGTTCTGTTGCGGGGAGAGGGGAGTGCCTATTCGAGCAGCTTTCGCATCTTGGCGACGATGTCCGGCGGCGTCGCGATCATCCGCGCCACAACGTCCTGCACCTCCTCGCCCGAATTGGGCTCGATCACCATCCCGGCGCGGGTCAGCTCCGACAGCATCACGGGGTCCTTGACCACGGCATCGAACGCGCGGCGCAGCGCCGTGATCCGATCTTTCGGCACGCCGGGCGGCGCGATGAGGGTGCGGCCGGTGATGTTCTGGAGCGCGAGAAACTCGAAAATCCTGCGGGCCTCGTCGGTCTTGGCAAGCTCGATATAGGTCGGCGTATCGGGAAGCTGCGGCGCGCGCTTGAGCACGCTCTGGATGACGATGCGGGCCTTGCCGTCCTTGATCCAGGTCGGCTGCGTCGCGTTCAACGTTTGCCAGGTCGCCGCCCGCCCATCGACTTCGCCGCGCTCGATGGCGATCTCCATCTCGGCGGCGCCGGGATAGCCGAGCACGACATTGAACTTCGTCCCGAGCAGCGCATTGGCCAGCACCGGGATCTGATAGGTGGCCGAGCTCTTGCCCGAGCCGGCGAGCGGCGTCACCCGCGTCATGACGTCGGCAACTGTTTTCGCCGGCGAGCCGTGCCAGACGAACAGAATGCCGACCGAATTCTCGAGATTGCCGATCCAATACAATTTCGTTGCGTCGTATTTGATCGAAGGCGAGGGGTCGAGCACCTGCGCCATGGCGGCGGGCGCGAGCGGCACGCCCAGCGTCGTCCCGTCCTGCGGACCGACATTGTAGAGGTAGTTCACCATGCGGGCGCCGCCGGCGCCGGGCATGTTCTGCACGATCAGCGTCGGGTTGCCGGGGATGTGCCGGCTCATGTGCTTGGCGAGTGCCCGGCCGAAGAAATCGTAGCCGCCGCCGGCGCCGGAGGCGACGACGATGGTCACGGTCTTGCCGCGATAGAACTCGGCCGCCGCCTCCGCGCGGGCGGCGGTGGCGGCAAGCGGCAGACAGAGCAGGGCGACAAGCCGGCAGGCTATTTTCATTGAAGTCTCTTGTTTCATTGAAGTCTCTTGGCGTCTACCGGGCCAATCTAACACGCACCGTGGCGACCTTGCCGAGGCCGGGCCCCATTGATACCTAGAGGCGGAATCATCATGGCCGGGCCTGTCCCGGCCTTTTCGGTCATTTCCGGGACGCTGCAGGCGCGGCCGGGATGGCCAAACCAAAGACAGTCATGGCCGAGACGCCCCGCTATTACCTGACGACCGCGATCGCCTATCCCAACGGCGAGCCGCATGTTGGATTCGCGTACGAGCTGATCGCGACCGATGCGATTGCGCGCTTCAAGCGGCTCGACGGCTATGACGTGTTCTTCCTGACCGGCACCGACGAACACGGCATCAAGATGCTGCAGACGGCGACCAAGGAGGGCGTGACCCCGCCCCAGCTTCTCGATCGCACCGTGCCGCGGTTTCGTGAGCTCCTGGTCCGCCTGAATTGCTCCAACGACGGCTACATCCGCACGACCGAGGAACGGCATCATCGTTCGTCGCAGGCGATCTGGGATCGCATGCAGAAGAACGGCGACATCTACCTGTCGAAATATTCCGGCTGGTACTCGGTGCGCGACGAAGCCTACTACGACGAGGACGAGACCAAGGTTGACGCCAAGGGCCAGCGGCTTGGCCCGCAGGGCACGCCGGTCGAGTGGGTGGAGGAGGAGAGTTACTTCTTCAAGCTCTCCGCCTATCAGGACAAGCTCATCGATCTCTACACGCGCGTGCCGGATTTCGTGCTGCCCAAGGAGCGGCTCAACGAGGTTGCCAGCTTCGTGCGGAGCGGACTGCGGGATCTGTCGATCTCGCGCACCACCTTCGATTGGGGCATCCCTGTTCCAGCCAAGCCGGGCACCAATGCCAAGCACGTCATGTATGTGTGGGTCGATGCGCTGACCAACTACATCACCGGCGTTGGATTCCCGGACACCGACAGCAAAGAATTCCGTCGCTACTGGCCGGCCGATCTGCACGTTATCGGCAAGGACATCGTGCGCTTCCACGCGGTCTACTGGCCGGCCTTCCTGATGTCGGCCGGGATCGAGTTGCCGCGCCGGATCTTCAGCCACGGCCATATCCTGAGCCGTGGGGAAAAAATGTCGAAGTCGGTCGGCAACGTCGTCGATCCGTTCGCGCTCATGGACGCCTATGGCGTCGACCAGCTGCGCTATTTCCTGCTGCGCGAAATTCAGTTCGGGCAGGACGGCAACTACAGCCACGAAGCGATCGTCAACCGCATCAATGCCGAGCTCGCCAACGATCTCGGCAATCTGGCGCAACGCTCGCTGTCGATGATTGGTAAACAGCTCGGCGGCGTGCTCCCGAAGCCGGGCGTGTTCAGCGACAACGACCAGACCATCCTCGCCGCCGCCGACGCCATGATCGGCAAGGCGCGCGAGGCGATGAAGATGCAGCAGCTCAATCAGGTGCTCAATTCAGTGTGGGACGTCGTCGCCGACGCCAACCGCTATTTCGCGGGCGAAGCGCCGTGGGCGCTGGCCAAGACCGACCCGGCGCGCCAGGGCACCGTGCTCTACGTCACCGCCGAGGTGATCCGGCAGGTCGCGATCCTCGCGCAGCCGTTCATCCCGGCGTCGGCAGGAAAGCTGCTCGATCTGCTGGCGGTCCCGGCGGAGGAACGCAGCTTCGCAGCGCTTGGTGGCGCGCACCGGCTTGCCCCCGGCACGACGCTGCCGGGGCCTTCGGGGGTCTTCCCGCGCTATGTCGAACCGGAAGCGGGCAAACAGGCGTGAGCATGCTGGTGGACAGCTAAGTAGCTCCAACGCTCCTTGCGAAAAAATTAGCCGGTGGGTTACGCGCCCATAGCCCGTCGAAGACGGGCGTCAACGCCCTTATGGGCGCTAACTCACCCTACACGACTATTCGCTACAAACTTCTGGAGCGATATCCATGCCGTCAAAGGGGAGAACATGACTAGATCGATGACGCCGAGCGCGACCCGGAGACACTTCCTGGCCGGTGGGGCGGCTGCCTTGCTCACCAGCGTGGGCGCGCTCCGGCACGCCAGCGCTCAGGCCACGAAAGCCAGCGGGCCGGACTACGCCGTATTCACCGAAATGTCGCCCGAGTCGAAGCTCCTGAAAGCCGGCTGGAATACGCGCATCTTCACGGACACCGATGCACGCAACGGCAATGCGATCCGGTGCGATTTCGCCACCGGCATCGTGACGGTTGCGCCGGGCACCTATCACATCAGCGGCCTGTCCATCGTCACCTACAACACCGACGGTGAGCCTCCCGAAATGGCCACGGTGCGCGCCCCGGCCTCCGCCGGCTATTGCCGGTTGCGGCTTGTCGGCCCAACTCCCGCCGACCCCGAAACCATCAAGAACGAACATCCCAGTGTCAAATGCATCGGTAGCGGGGCCACCGCCAACATGGGCGCGAGCCTGTTCGAAACCTATCTAACGGCGACAGCCGAGACAAAAATGCTGCTGGAGCATCAGGCGGGAAGCAATCCCCAACAAATCTACCTGCGCGTCTACACGCAGAATTCGAAGTGGCACGTGCAGGCCAGGATCGGCATCCGCCGGCTCTAGACCTGTTACACAGGAGCCTGTCGTCGGGTATGCGACCCGGCCACTTGACCAGTCGGGCGGGCGAGGGCACCTCTGGGTCGTCCCCGGCGCTGTGGCCCCGCCTGTGGCCCCGGAATTTCCCTCCGGACCCCCCATCCGTTTCAACGGGTTACGAGACGTTACCGCGCGTTACACACCATGCTGGTCGACAGCCACTGCCATCTCGATTTCCCGGATTTTTCCGGCGAGCTCGACGCCATTGTCGGCCGCGCCAAGGACGCCGGCGTGGGCCGCATGGTGACAATTTCCACGAGGGTGAAGAAGCAGGGCGATCTGCTTGCGATTACGGCGAGATTCCCCGACGTCTATTGCTCGGTGGGAACCCACCCGCATAACGCCCACGAGGAGCTCGATATTTCGACCGCCGACCTTGTCGAGCGCGCGCGCCATCCCAAGGTGGTGGCGATCGGCGAAGCCGGGCTCGACTATCATTACGACTACAGCCCGCGCGACGCGCAGGAACGCGGTTTCCGCAATCACATTGCCGCCGCGCGCGAGACCCAACTGCCGCTGGTCATCCATGCGCGCGAGGCCGACGACGACATGGCGCGGATCCTGGAGGAGGAAATGGGGAAGGGCGCCTTCCCCGCCGTGCTGCACTGCTACACCGGCGGGCCTGACCTCGCGCGCCGCGCCATCGCGCTCGGGCTGTCGATTTCCTTCACCGGCATCGTGACGTTCAAGAAATCGGACGATCTGCGCGCCATCGCGGCGTCATTGCCCGCAGACCGCTTCCTGGTCGAGACCGATGCGCCGTATCTCGCGCCCGGCAAGTTTCGCGGCAAGCGCAACGAACCGGCCTATGTCGTGGAGACCGCTAAAATTTTAGCGGAAACCCGCGGGATCGGTTTTGACGAGCTCGCGCGGCAGACCACCGACAATTTCTTCCGGCTGTTCAGCAAGGTCCCGCGGCCCGCAAACGAGTCAGCGCAGACAAGTCCCGACAAGTTAACGCCGTCAGCGCACACCTGCATGACGCTGCGATTTACCATTCTCGGCTGCGGCTCATCCGGCGGCGTCCCAAGGCCTGCGCTCGGCTGGGGCGTCTGCGATCCGAACAATCCAAAGAACCGGCGCCGGCGGACGTCGTTCCTGGCCGAACGACGCACGACCGACGGCGTGACACGCGTACTGGTCGACACCTCACCAGACCTGCGCGAACAGCTGCTCGACGCCAATGTCGACTGGCTCGACGCCGTGCTCTACACGCACGAGCACGCCGACCATACCCACGGCATCGACGACCTGCGCGGCCTGTTCATCAACCGCCGCAAGCGCGTGCCGGTCTGGCTCGACGAACGCGTCTCCCAGATCATGCACGCCCGCTTCGGCTACTGCTTTGCCTCGGCGCCCGGCAGCGAATATCCGCCCATGGTCCGCGAGAACCGCTTGGAGCCTTACAAGGCGGTCACGGTCGAGGGGCAGGGAGGATCGATCACCGCCCTGCCCATCCTCCAGCAGCATGGCGACATCACCTCGCTCGGCTTCCGCTTCGGCGCCTTGGCCTATTCCTGCGACCTGAGCGGCCTGCCGCCCGACAGCGTGACGGCGCTCGAAGGCCTCGACGTCTGGATCATCGATGCGCTGCGCGACAAGCCGCATCCGAGCCATCTCAGCGTGTCCGAGGCGCTGGACTGGATCGAGAGCCTCAAGCCCAAGCGCGCGATCCTCACGAACCTGCACACTGATCTCGACTACGACGAATTGCGCAGCCGGCTGCCCAGCCACGTGGAGCCGGCCTATGACGGGCTGCGCATCGAACTGCCGGACGCGTGAGTTCCTGCGTCATTTCCGGGCTTTCTAGCGGCCTTCTGTAGCTGGATTCGTCCATACTAAAATATTCCATAATATACCTTATGCGAATCGAGGCATGGGGCCCGGCTCCCGGAACCTTGGTTCCGCGGCGGCGTTGATTGTCATCAAGGCGTGCGGTTGGCGCGCCATGCTCTGCTGATCCGATCCTCCATCCAGCGACCCAGCCTGCGAGGTACAGCCGTGACCAACAAAGTGAGAAAACTCGAACCGCGTGAGGCCGCCGCGCGGCTCAACACGCCGACCGATCTGTCGGACGAAGCCATCGAGGCGGTTTCGGAGACGCTCAACGGCCTGCTGGCGGACACCTTTGCGCTCTATGTGAAGACCAAGAATTTCCATTGGCACGTCAGCGGGCCGCATTTCCGCGACTACCACCTGCTCCTGGACGAGCAAGCGGGCCAGATCGAAGCCAGCGTCGATATCCTGGCCGAGCGCGTGCGCAAGATTGGCGGCACCACGATCCGTTCGATTGGCCACATCGCCAAGCTTCAGCGCGTCAAGGACAACGACGAAGAGATCGTGCTGCCGGGTGACATGCTGGCCGAGCTGATGGCAGACAACAAAGCCCACATCGAAAATATGCGCAAAGCCCACAAGCTCGCCGACGAGCATGAGGACGTCGCCACGGCGAGCCTGCTGGAGGTGTTCATCGACGAGGCCGAGAAGCGCTGCTGGTTCCTGTTCGAAGCCAGCCGCGGCGCCGATCGCAGCGGGCACTAGTGCAGCGCGCCGCGGCGAGAATTCGCTGTCGCGGCCTGCGCCTTCTGCTAAGCTCACATCAATCGGGAGCCATAGAAGCTCTCTGTGATGTGGGAGGCGTTCATGTTGTCTCGTCGAGTCGTCTTGTTGGCGGCTGCGGCCGCCCTGCTGGCTGTGCCCACGACCGCCAAATCGCAATCGCTTGATTTCGGCGTTTACCAGTCAACCGTGGAGCCGATCTTCCTGACCAAGCGCGCGGGCTTCACGCGCTGCGTCGTCTGTCACGGCGGCGCGACGAACTCCTTCAATCTGGTCCGTCTGCGCCCCGGCGTTAACACCTACACCGAAGACCAATCGCGCAAGAATTTCGAAGTGGTCTCCAGGCTGGTGGTGCCCGGCAAGCCCGAGGACAGCCATCTCCTGATGTATCCGCTGGTGCCTGATGAAGGCGGCGGCGCCTATCATTCCGGCGGCCGGCAATGGCCGAGCAAGAGCGATCCCAATTGGCAGGCGATCGCCCGTTGGGTCAACGGACAGAAATAGCGGCGCACGTCAGGCGGAAAGAAAAAGAGAGGGCGGCTGACCGCCCTCTCCCATTCGCAGTCGATCTTGCTGGCTAGTCGATCACCAACGTGCCGACGCGCTTCGGCGCCTGCCCCACCGCGATCACCGCAATCTCCTGCATCCTCTGTGTGTCGATGGCCGACACCGAATTGTGCGCGGCGTTGGAGATATAGATCTGCCGGCTGTCGGGCGTGAACGTCACCCAGTTCGGTACCGCTGCCATCGGCGTACGGCCGGGCACCTTGATCGTCGGCAGCGACACCTGCCCGATCACTTTCAGGTCGGGCAGCGAATACGCGACGACGGCATTAGCCAGGATACTGGTAACCCACAGCACCTTGTTGTCGGGCTGCACGCCCATGCCGTGTGACGGCGATGTCAGCCGATGATGGATGACATCGATGCCTTGCGCCTTGGGCAACTCGATCTTGCCGACCATCTGGCGCGAGGCGAAGTCGACAATGGCGAAGCCGTTGAGGTCCGAAAGCTGCATGAACACGCGCTTGGTCGAGCCGTCGGGATTGGTCTCCATCGTCATCGGGCGCACGCCCTTGCCGAGGTTGAGCTCCCAGGCGATCTCCTCCTTCTGGAGATCGATGACGGTGAAGATGTTGGTGCGCGTCGAGCCCATGATCGCGAACCGGCTATCGGGCGTCACATAGGTGTTGTGCAGCCGACCATTGGTCAGGATCGAGACCTTCCGCTCGAGCTTGACCGGATCGATGATGTCGAGCGCGCCCGGCTCCTGGGCGATCGCGACCACGATCCGCCCGTCCTTCGCGACCGCAAGATTGTTGGGCCGGCCGCTGAGCGCAACCTTCTTGATCAGCTTGCCGGTCTTCTGGTCGAAGACGTCGACGGTATGATCGGCCTCATTGCTGGCATAGACCTTGCGTCCCATCCGGCGAGAACGCGACCCCGTGAGCGGCCTCGATCCCTTCGATGGTCGAAACCACTTTGCGGTTGGTCGGATCGACCACATGGATGTTGTCGCCGCCGCTATTGGTCACGTAGATCAGCGACGAGGCTGCTGCCGCAGTCTGCGCGCTGAAAACAAGCAGTCCGGTTGCAATCGCTGAGACCAAAAGGGCCCGTAGCCTGGCATTGCTCATGGCGTACCTCCCGAGATTGTTCTTTGCTTGATTCACAGTCTAGTCCCGGCACTGCCTCGACTTCAATGCGGTTCGCGCTGATGGTAGATAGCGGTAACCAATAGAACAGGACTTCGTCGATGGAAGCGTCGCGCGACATCACAAGGCTTCTGGAAATCATGGCGGCGCTGCGCACGCCCGGCACCGGCTGTCCGTGGGACCTCGAACAGAATTTCGCGACCATTGCGCCCTACACGCTCGAAGAGGCCTATGAGGTCGCCGATGCGATTGCGCGCGGCGACCTCGACGATCTGCGCGAGGAGCTCGGCGATCTGCTGCTCCAGGTGGCGTTCCACGCTCGCATGGCGGAGGAGCAAGGCGCGTTCGACTTCGGCAGCGTGGTCGAAGCCATCACCGAAAAGCTGCTGCGCCGCCATCCACACGTGTTTGGCGATCAGCGTGGCCTGTCGGCCAAGGCGGTCGAGGGGCTCTGGCAAGAGATCAAGAACGCGGAGAAGGCCGCGAAGCCTGCCCGCGACAGCGGCGCGCTTGCCGGCGTGCCGGTCGGCCTCCCTGCTCTGACGCGCGCGCTCAAGCTGCAGCAGAAGGCCGGCAAGGTCGGGTTCGACTGGAACGATCCGCTCGCGGTGTTGGCGAAGATCCGCGAGGAGGCGGACGAGATCGAGGCCGACATCAAGAGCGGCAAGCGCGACGCGGCGGCGGCCGAGGTCGGCGACCTGTTGTTCGCGGTGACGAACCTCGCCCGCCATCTCGATGCCGATCCGGAAGCAACGCTGCGCGCAACCAACCAGAAATTCGAGCGGCGCTTTGCCTCGATCGAGAGCGCGCTGGCGGCGCGCGGCAAGACGCCGGCGCAATCGACCCTCGCGGAGATGGATGCGCTGTGGGACGCGGCCAAGGCGGCGGAGAAATAGCCGTCCCGCTACTGCAGCCCCGCTGCCTTGAGGAATTGCAGGTCCACGAACCGCTCGACCGGCGGCAGCGGCGCCGAGAGCTCGCCCGCCTCACCCATGAACGCAATCACTTGCGCCAGGCCCTTGAGGTCGATTTCGGCCTGGCGGGGCATCACGCCGCGATCGGGTTCGAAGTAGAGCGCCATCACCGCACGGGCGATTTCCTCCGACGATCCGGTCTGCTCCGTCATCAGCTTGATCGTCTCCGCGCGGTTTTTGGGATCGCGGATGAACTTGAACGCGTCCGCCACGGCGCGCACGAACGGCACCACCTTGTCCGGATTGGCGGCCGCCCACTTGCGATGCGCGACAATGAGCTGGAACTGGAAATTGCCGACCGCTTCCGTCGTATCGCCGAGCCGGCGGAAACCGTCCTTCACCGCCGCGATGTCCGCCGGTTGCCCGAGCGGCACGCCGGCGCACTCGCCGCTCTGAAGGCAGGCGAACCGCACCGGCGTCCCGACCAGCTGCTTCACCTTGAACTCGCCGTCCTTGACGCCGTGCTTCGCCAGCAGCTTGCGCGTGGTGATCGAGATGGTGTCGGCCGCGACCGACAGCGCGATCACCTTGCCGCGCAGATCGGCGTAGCTCGCGATCTCCGGCCGCACGATCAGCGTGTAGACCGGATTGCCCACCTCGCCGGCGATGCCGACGGCATTCGAGCCTTTGAGCACGGCGGAGATCAGGTACGGCGTCGAGGAATGTGCGAGGTCGACCTTGCCGTCGTCGATGGCCGCGACCATGCGATCGGTGCCGCCCTCGATCATCACGGATTCAAGCTTGATCCCTTCGCGCGCGAAGAAGCCCTTGCGCTCCGCCACATGGAGATAGAGCGAGCCGACATTGCGCACGGTGGAGGGGATCTTGCCGAAGCGCAGCGTGGTCTGGGCCGATGCGGTTTCGACGGTGGCGCCCTGCACGGCGGCGATCACGGCGGCGACAAGCCCCGCGGCCAACAGGCGTTTCATGGATAGCCTCCCCTACTTTCAGCCGGCGCTCTTGCTGGCGCCGAATTTCGCCCGCACCGCCTCGACCCTGGTCGGATCGGCACGCACGTTCATGACGACCTTGCCGTCATCCCGGTCAGTGCGCAACAGCACTTCCGTATTGCGGTGCAGCCAGCTGATGCCGGCGCCATCGGCGCCGTCGAGCACCAGCTCGAGTACGGTGCGATTCCGGGCGATGCGCGCCTCGATGGCGTCGGTGAGGCGATCGAGGCCCTCCCCGGTGATCGCCGAGACCGGCACCGGCCGGGTTTCGGCATCCTGGCGCGCCGCGAGGTTCATGAGCCGCTCGCGGTCGGCCGTGCTGAGCCGGTCGATCTTGTTCCAGACCTCGATCACGCGGTTGCCCTCGCCCGTCTCGATCCCGAGCTGCCGGAGCACGTCTTCGACGTCGTACTGTTGCGCCTCGGCGTCTTCGTGCGAGACGTCGCGCACATGCAGGATCACGTCGGCCTCGATCACCTCTTCCAGCGTGGCGCGGAACGCCGCCACCAGCATGGTCGGCAGGTCCGAAATGAACCCGACCGTATCGGAGAGGATGATCCGTGCGCCGTGCGGCAGGTCGACGGCGCGCAACGTCGGATCGAGCGTGGCAAACAGCATGTCGGCGGAGAGCACGCGCGCGCGCGTGAGACGGTTGAACAGCGTCGACTTCCCCGCATTGGTGTAGCCGACCAGCGCCACGATCGGATACGGCACGCGTTTGCGGCTGTCGCGGTGGAGCTTGCGGGTGCGCTTGACCTTCTCGAGATCGTTCTCGATGCGCGCGATGCGCTCCTCGATCAGGCGGCGATCGGTCTCGAGCTGGCTCTCGCCCGGGCCGCCCAGGAAGCCGAAGCCGCCACGCTGGCGTTCCAGGTGGGTCCAGGAGCGCACCAGCCGGCTCTTTTGGTAGGTCAGGTGTGCGAGCTCGACCTGCAGCGAGCCCTCGCGGGTATGGGCGCGGCGCCCGAAAATTTCGAGAATGAGTCCGGTGCGGTCGAGCACCTTGGCCTGCCAGGCCTTCTCGAGATTGCGCTGCTGCACCGGCGAGAGCGCGCAATCCATCACCACGATGCCGGCCTCCTCGCCCTTCACGAGCCCGGCGATCTCCTCGACCTTGCCTTTGCCGACGAAGGTCGCGGGGCGGATGTCGCCGAGCGGCACGATGCCCGACGACACCACGTCAAGATCGATCGCATGCGCGAGACCGACCGCCTCGTCGAGCTTCGCTTCGGGGGAACGTTGGCTGCGTAGCGCGCGTGATGTCGCCTTGGAGCGCTCGCGCAGATTTGGTTCGATGACGATAGCACGGCCGGTCGTCGGGCCGTCGCGTGGGCCCGGACGATCGCTCGACTGGTCGAACCGGCGGGGCTCCAACTAAACTTTGTCCCCCACCGCCGGCGCCTCCTCGGCCCCTTCGAACAGCTGGATCGGATGACCCGGCATGATCGTCGAGATGGCATGTTTGTACACGAGCTGCGAATGTCCATCACGCCGCAGCAAGACGCAGAAGTTATCGAACCACGTCACGACGCCTTGCAGCTTGACGCCGTTCACCAAAAAGATGGTGAGCGGTGTTTTGCCTTTGCGAACATGGTTGAGGAAGGTGTCCTGTAAGTTTTGTGAGCGGTCGGCCGCCATTGTCGTTGTCCCAGTTTATTTATCTGCGGGCCCCTTCCCGCAGATTTTATTGCCAGCCCGTCGTGCCCCTGGTTTTGGATATTTGCTCACGGCGGCCTGGACCCTGGTATTACAGGGCACCCCGCGGGGCGGCGCAAGCACAAGTTGGCGGAAATCAGGTCAAATTCGCCGAAAGTCGGGGCCGATCAGCCGCATTGGGCGTGGCTATGGAAAGCCTGCCGCAAGGCCCGAGCCACCGGTCCGGGCTTTCCGTCGCCGACGGGCCGGCCGTCGATCTTGACGATCGGCATCACGATCTGGGACGCCGAGGTCAGGAAGGCTTCGCGGGAGGAAAGCGCCTCCGCCACCGTGAATGAGCGCTCCTCGAGGGTCATCCCCTGCGCGGCGATAGCGCCGAACAGCACGTCGCGGGTGATGCCGCGCAGGATCGCCGCGTCGGCGGCGCGGGTGACCACCTTCCCGGCCGCGGTCACGATCCAGGCATTGCTGGACGAGCCCTCGGTCACGTTGCCGTCCTGACCCACGAACCAGGCCTCGCGGGCGCCCTGCTCGCGCGCGGCCTGCTTGGCCAGCACGTTGGGAAGCAGCGAGATCGACTTGATGTCGACCCGCGCCCAGCGATTGTCGGGCACGGTGACCACCGCGATACCCTTCGCGGCCATCGCCTCGTTGCCCGCGCCGTCGAGCGAGCGGGCGGTGACCACCACCGCCGGCCGCGTGCCCGAGGGCGGAAAGGCATGATCGCGCCGCGCCACGCCGCGGCTGATCTGCAGATAGACAAGTCCGTAATTCACCTTGTTCCGGCGGATGGTCTCGCGCATGACGACGCCGAGCGCCGCCGCCGACATCGGCATCGCGATGCGCAGTTCAGCGAGCGAACGCTCGAGCCGCGCCATGTGCCGGCGCTCGTCCACCATGCGGCAGCCCTTCACCTCGCAGACTTCGTAGACGCCATCGGAGAACTGGTAGCCGCGATCCTCGATATGGACCGTGGCGTCGCGCCACGGCTGGTAGCGGCCGTTCACATAGGCGATGCGGGACATGGGTTCCTTTCCAGGCGGGCACGTGAGTGGAACCGGCGAATAGCACAGGACGCGGATCGTCTCAAAACGCCGCCCGCGCCACCCCATCTTCGCGCCGCCCTTGACAAACCTATTACATGAATATTCAATCATTTAATATTCAATGGTTGAAAGTTATGGTAATGTCCAAGCGAACGAAGCCGGCACCGCGCCAACGCAAGGGCGCCCGCTCCCCGCGGAGACGATGCAGCTGCCGACGACGGTCGTGCCGGAAGATGGCGCGCCGCCCCTGCCCCGGGCCCCGGCGCCGCTGGCGCGGCGGTTTCAGCAGGTCTGTTCCACCATGGTTTCGGATGCGATTGCCGGCGAAGGCGTCGTGCAGATCGAATACGGGTCGCTGATCGCGCTCGAAATCGAGCCGGGGATCGATCAGCGCCGGCTGGCCGATGCGGTGGGCATCGACCCCAGCAATGCAAGCCTTGTCGTCGAGCGGCTCCACTCCATGGGATTGATCGAGCGGCGCATCAACGGCGTCGATCGCCGCGCGCGCGAACTCTATCTCACGGCGAAAGGAAAGGCGCTGTGGCGGCGGGCTCGCGTCAAAGGGAAGGTCACCAACGCTAAGATCCTTGCTCCACTTGCGTCGCACGAACGCGAGCTGTTCCTCGACCTACTCGTCCGCGTCATCCAAGGAAATTGGACACATGCTCGTCCGGGCGCCGGCCGCCGCAAACGGAACTCATCGTCGACCAGCAGGACATAACAGGGAGAACAAACATGCGCGCATTCAGCCGCTTGGCCGCTTCCGCTCTCGTCCTTGTTGTTGCGCTCACGTCGCTTCCGGCGATGGCGCAAACGTGGCCCCAGCGAACGGTGCGTTTGGTCGTGCCGCTTCCACCGGGTAGCGGCACAGACCTTGTCGGCCGATTGCTGGCGGAGCGGCTCTCGCAGCGCTGGGGCCAACCTGTCGTCATCGAAAACCGGCAAGGTGCGGACGGCATCCCGGCGGTCACCAGTGTTCTTGCTGCCCGCGACACGCACCTGTTGCTGGCGTCGTTCGCCGGCATCATCACCGTCAATCCATTGTTGCATGAGCGATTGCCGTACGATCCGGCCAAGGACCTCGTCCCGATCGTTCCGATCGCCGACAATTTCCTCGGCGCGGCTGTGAGCGGAACCCTCAAGGTCAATTCTCTCGACGAGCTGGTGAAGGCCGCCAAGGCTCAACCCGGCAAACTCAATTGGGCCGCTACCCCGGGCGTTCCTTACTACGCGGTGCTGGCGCTGCTTCGCAGCGCGGGGATCGATATGGCCCAGGTCTCCTATCGGGATTTCGGGCCGGCCTATCAGGACATGAACCAGGGTCGTCTGCACCTTGCCGCGACCGGCGTACCCCTGCTCGTGCCCCACCATCGCGCGGGCACGGCGAAGCTTCTGTTCGTCACCAATCGTGAGCGCTCACCACAGGCGCCGGAAGTCCCGACTGCCCGCGAGGCGGGCTATCCCGACCTGACCTTCGAAGGTACTGTTGGCATCTATGGTTGGCGCGGCCTGCCCGCTGACATTCAGAAACGGATTTCCGACGATGTGCAGGCCGTAACCTCAGATGACGGTTTCCGCGCCAAAGTCGCCACCGCAGGATCGGCCGCCCGTTCGGGCTCATCGGCAGAATTCGCGGCCGCGATCGAAGAGCAACGCAGCAAGATTGCCGACCTTCACAAGACCGTCCAGAAACGGTGACAGGCATGACGACAGCGCAACCCGATAGCGACCTCGCGCGGCTCTCTCGCGACATCCAGAGCCTCAACGCGCGGCCGCTATGGGAGCGCACCCAGCGCATGGGTCCGGGTACGCCGGCGGTGCCGACGATCTGGCGCTACCAGGACCTGCGGCCGCAGCTTCTTCGAGCGATCGACCTCATCACCGCCAAGGAAGCCGAACGGCGGGTGTTCATGTTGGAAAACCCGGGCCTGCCCGGTACCGGCTATATCACCACCTCGCTCTATTGCGGGCTGCAGGTGATCAAGCCCGGCGAGATCGCGGCCGCCCACCGGCATTCGCCCAATGCGCTGCGCTTTATCATCGAGGGCGAAGGCGCCTACACCACCGTGGAAGGCGAGCGCGTGGTCATGCGCCCGGGCGACTTCGTGCTGACGCCGGGATGGACTTGGCACGACCACGGGCATTTGGGACAGGAGCCGGTCATCTGGCTCGACGCGCTCGACAATCCGTTCGGGCAGTTATTCGGGGCCCACTTCCGCGAGAACTATCCCGACGACGCGCAGGCGCCTTCACTCGCCGAAGGCGACGCCGCGGTACGCTACGGCGCGAACCTGATGCCGGTCGAGTACCGTGCCGCGCGGACGTCCTCCCCGATTCTTGTCTACCCTTACGACCGCGCGCGCGAGGCGCTGCTGCGGCTTGCGCGCTCCGGCCCGCTGCACCCCGCGCATGGGATTAAGATGCGCCACGCCAACCCGCTCGATGGTGGCTATGTGTACCCGACCATCGCGACGTTCATCCAATATCTGCCAAAGGGGTTCTCGGGCCAGACCTACCGCTCGACCGACGGCACGGTTTTCAACGTCGTCGAGGGTCACGGCACGGCGCATATCGGGGACGAGACGTTCGCCTTCGAGCCGCATGACGTGTTCGTGGCGCCGTCCTGGACGCCCTATCACCTGACCGCAAAGGACGAATGTGTGCTGTTCGCCCTCTCCGATCGCGCCGCGCAGGAGAAGCTCGGCTTTTGGCGCGAGGAAGACCCGTTGAACTCAGCGGCGCGATCGTAGCACGGCATGTCGACTGGCTCCGCGATGCAGGAGATCAGGCCGCGCCGGAAATGAACGAGCGGACGAAGGCCGAGCCGACGTTTGAGTATTCGAAGACGTGCAGCCCGAGCTCATCGGCGATCTCGGTAAACGATGCCACGCCGCGTACCGAATTGCCCTTGGAATCGAGGCGTGGCGAATAGGTGCCGATGCCGAGCTGGCGGTTGACCACGCCACAAATGCCGCCTCCGACGCCGCTCTTGGCCGGCACGCCGACGTCGAGCGCCCAGTTGCCGGAATAGTCATACATGCCGCAGGTGAACATCACCGCCAGCGTGCTGCGCACCGCGGTGAGGTCGAATACCTGCCGACCGGTTACCGGGTTGTCGCCGACATGCGCCAGCGTCGAGCCCATGCGCGCGAGGTCCGCCGCGTTCACCAGGATCGCGCATTGGCGGAAATAGATATCGAGGATCTCGTCAACCGGACCTTCCACCGCACCGACATTACGCAGCAGATGGCCGATGGCGCGATTGCGATGTCCGCTCTCGGATTCGGAGCGATAGACCGCTTCGTCCACGGACAACATCCGGCCTGCCGCCTCTGACAGCTTCTCGAGGATCAGATCGAATGCGCCCTTGCCGACGAGTTTGTGCACGATGCCCGTCACCGTGATGGCGCCGGCATTCACCATCGGATTGAACGGCATGTTGGTGCGCGGATCAAATACGATCGCGTTGAAGGCGTCGCCGCTCGGTTCGACGCCGACCCGCGCCAACACGGCCTCGCGGCCTGCCAGTTGGAGCGCCAGGCAATAGACAAAGGCTTTCGATACGGATTGGATGGTGAAGGTCTTATCTGTGTCCCCGACCTCGTAGAGATCGCCGGTGGCCGTGGCGACAGCAATGCCGAAAGCCTCCGGATCAACCCTGGTCAGCTCGGGAATGTAGCCTGCGAGCGCTCCGGTGCGGTTTGGCCGATGACGCGCATGCGCATCGGTCAAAAGCTCATCAAGCCGGTTACTCAGCGCCGGGCGGATTTTCTGGTCCATAACCACATCTTAGGACATGGAGTATTTGCGACCAGGGAACTTCATTGTGCAGCCCTGCCCATAATTTCATCGTCGTGGTGGGGAAGACCACTACGGCAGGTGCCGGACCGTTAGTCGATCCCCAGCGCCTTGAGCTTGCGATGCAGCGCTGAGCGCTCCATGCCGACGAATTCGGCGGTGCGCGAGATGTTGCCGCCGAAGCGGCTGATCTGCGCGACCAGATATTCGCGCTCGAACACCTCGCGCGCCTCGCGCAGCGGCAATCCCATGAGCTGCTCGCCGCCGTTGCCGTTCGGCATCGCCGGCACCATCGACCCGACGTCCTGCGGCAGCATCGAGGCGGTGATCACCGCGTCGGGCTCGCCGCCGGCGAGGATCATCAGCCGTTCGACGTTGTTGCGGAGCTGGCGCACGTTGCCGGGCCAGTCGTGCGACTGCAGCACTGCCATGGCGTCCTCGCCGATGACGCGCTTGGGCAGCCCGGTGGCGACCGAGATCTGCTCCATGAAATAGTGCACGAGATCGGGGATGTCCTCGCGCCGTTCGGCGAGCGGCGGCACCCGCACCGGCACCACCGAGAGCCGGTGATAGAGGTCCTCGCGGAATTTGCCGGCCGCGATATCGGCCTCGATGTTGCGCGTGGTCGAAGACACGATCCGCACGTCGACCGAGATCTTGTTCGAGCCGCCAACCCGCTGGAAGGTCTGGTCGACCAGCACCCGCAGGATCTTGTTCTGGGTCTCGCGCGGCATGTCGCCGATTTCGTCGATGAACAGCGTGCCGCTGTGCGCCTCTTCAAGCGCGCCGATCTTTCGCTCCTGCACGCCATCGGACGCCTCGGTGCCGAACAGCTCGGTTTCCATCCGTTCCGGTGTCATCGCCGCCGCGTTGATGACCAGGAACGGCGCCTGCGTGCGCGACGACTGGGCGTGCAAGGTGCGAGCGGCCAATTCCTTACCGGAGCCGGACGGCCCGACGATCAGCACGCGGCTGTTGGTCGGCGCCACCTTTTCGATCGTGATGCGGAGCTGGTTGATCGAGGGCGAATGTCCGACCAGCGTGGTCGGCAGCGGCGCGAGCTGCTTGAGCGCCCGCACTTCCCGCTTGAGGCGCGAGTTCTCCAGGGCGCGCTCAGCCACGAGGACCAGCCGGTCGGCCTTGAACGGCTTTTCGATGAAGTCGTAGGCGCCCTTCTTGATCGCCGACACCGCGGTCTCGATGTTGCCGTGGCCGGAGATCATCACCACCGGCAAATCAGGGTGCTGCTGCTTCACGGCGTCGAGCAACTGCAGCCCGTCGAGGCGGCTCCCTTGCAGCCAGATGTCGAGGAACACCAGACTCGGACGGCGCGTCGCGACCGCCGCCAGCGCGTCGTCCGAATCGCGCGACGTGCGCGTCTGGTAGCCCTCGTCCTGCAGGATGCCGGAGACCAGCTCCCGGATGTCGGTTTCGTCGTCAACGATGAGGATCTCGGCGGAGTTCATGGCTTACCAACTTGGCCTACGGGTTGGTCGCGAGTTGCTGGATTTTGGGTTCAGCACCGGCTGGTGCCGGCGCCGAACTCGGTGGAAAATCTGAACCGTATCCAGGCTCCCCTCTGGCCCGGCACCTTGGCGGAGGCGTCGTTCAGCTCGATCCGTCCGCCATGCTCTTCGGCAATGCGGCCGACGATCGCGAGGCCGAGCCCGGTGCCCTTTTCGCGCGTCGTCACATAGGGTTCGAGCAAACGGCTGCGGCTCTCCTTGGGCAGCCCGATGCCGTTATCGATCACGTCGATGACGATATCGGTGCCTTCGCGGAACGCCGACAAGCGGATATGGCCCTGCCCGCGCTCCGCCGGCGGCACGGCACCAACCGCCTCCGTCGCGTTCTTGACGATGTTGGTCAGTGCCTGCGAGATCAGCCGGCGATCGAACCGCGCCGGCATCGGGTCCTCGGCTACCTCGGCGTCGATCTGGATGTCGGCGTTGCCGACGCGTTGCAGGAAAACCACCTGGCGCACCGTGTCGGCGACGTCCTCGCCGCCAATCACCGCCTTCGGCATGCGCGCGAATTGCGAGAACTCGTCCACCATGCGCTTGATGTCGTCGACCTGGCGGATGATGGTCTCGGTGCACTGCTGGAACACCGCCGGGTCCTCGGTGATCGACTTGCCGTATTTGCGGCGCAGCCGCTCCGCCGACAGCTGAATGGGCGTGAGCGGATTCTTGATCTCGTGGGCGATGCGGCGCGCGATGTCGGCCCAAGCCGAGGTGCGCTGCGCGCTGACCAGCTCGGTGATGTCGTCGAGCGTCACCACATAGCCGTGGTCGGATTCCGCCGACTGCTCGCTGGTCACGCGCACCGACAGATTGCGCTCACGATTGCCGCGGCTGATCGTGACCTGCCCTTGCACCAGACGCTGGGAGCCGGACTGGGCGGTGGTGAACAGCTCGGCAAGCTCCGGGACGATCTCGTCGAGCGGCTTGCCGAGCGCCTCGACCTCGGTGTGTCCGATCAGGCGCTCGGCGGAACGGTTGAGGATGCCGATGCGGCCCTCGGCATCGACGCCGATCACGCCCGCGCTGGCGCCCGCGAGCACCGCCTCGGTGAAACGGCGGCGGCTGTCGATCAGGTCGCGGGCCCGCACGATGTCGTCGCGCTGCGTCCGCAGGTCCTGCGTCATCTTGTTGAAGCTTTCGCCGAGCTGGGCCAGGTCGCCTTCGGACCGGCGCGTCGGCACCTGGACGTAGAGGTTGCCGCTCGAGACCACCTGCGCGGCGCCGATCAGGCGCCGGATCGGCGCGACCAGGTAGTTCGCAAAGTTCAGCCCGATCCAGATCGCCGAGAACAGCACGATCAAGCGCGATGACCGCGTAGACCACCGCGAACGCGATCTCCACGCCCCGCCGGTACGATCGGATTTTCGTGAACTGATCGACGTTCTCGGCCGTGGCCTTCAGCTGCGCGACGACGCGGGGATCGAGCACCCGCGCCACGTAGAGATACGTGTCGGTGTAACCGCGCAGCTTGATCAGCCCCGCAACATGGTGGTCCTCGAGGAACATGCCGATCTGCGGCTCGGTTTCCGAGATCGTGCCGAGCACCTGCCGCGACGGCTTGATGAAGATCTGGTCTTCGACTTTGACGTCGGCCTGGTCGACCACATTGGCGTCGCGGTCGAACACGATGATGGCGCCCAGGCCGCGCACGTTCGCCTGGAAATTGAGGAAGTTGTGGAACTCGGCCCGGTCCTGGTCGAAAACCGCCTTGGCGCGCGCGAGCTCGATCGCCACCGCAATGGTGTCGGCGCGCACCAGCCCGTGCTGGTCGCGCACATAGGCCTGCGCAACGACCAGCGCGGTCTCGATCATGCGCTCGGTCTGCGGCGCGACCAGCCGGTCGAAACCGCGATCGACCGTGACGCTCGCTACCATGGCCACCAGGATCGCCGGCACCGCGGCGATGATCGAAAACAGGGCGACGATGCGAACATGCAACCGCGAGCCGGCGCGGCCGCGCCGGCGCGCCTGGACCACGCGCCAGATTTCCCAGCCGACGATTCCGAGCAGCAGCCCGCCGGTCACGGCATTGCCGATCAGGACGGCCTCGACCGCCTCGTGGGTCGGGGCGATCGGCGTGAGGTTGGCGAGTACCAGGAAGGTCGCGAGCGCCGATAGCAGCGCGAGCGCCACGGCCACCACGCCCAACACGCGCGCCCAGCCGTCCGGGCGCCGCCGCGGACGCGGCAGCGGCAAGCTCGGCGGTGGCAGCCTGGCCGACGTTGGTCATCTACTGGCGACCACTGACTAATGCGGGATGTTGCAAGAATGCGACGGCGATATCCCCGGCCCGCCGGCGAAAAGTGAGGCTTCTGTGCAACAATGTTGCCGGATTGCGACAATTCCGGGGCCGCCATGACCGGGAGCTTGCGGCTTCCGGCCCGGAGGGCGGCCGGCGACGTTTTTTGGTCAGCCGGAAGCCTGGTCGGCGGTATTAGCCGCTGGTGCGGAATACCTGGATGTCCAGATCCCTGATCTTCTTGCGCAACGTGTTGCGGTTGAGCCCGAGCAGATCGGCAGCGCGGATCTGGTTGCCGCGGGTGGCGGCGAGCGTGACCGTCAGCAGCGGGTATTCGATCTCGCGCAAGATCCGGTGGTAGAGGCCGGGCGGCGGAAGCTGCTCGCCACAGCTCGCGAAATAGGCCGCGAGATGCCGCTCGACCGCCGCCGACAATCCCTCATCGGGGCGCGCCTCCTCGGTCGCCGGCAGCGTCGCCGGCTGCGCCAGCTCGGCGTCGACCACCGCCGTGGTGATCGTTTCCTGTGGATAAAGCGCCGCAAGCCGCCGCGCCAGGTTCTCAAGCTCACGCACATTGCCCGGCCAACGGTAGCGCTTGAGGCGGTCGAGCGCAGCCTGGTCGATCTGCTTGAGCGGCAGACCCTCGCGCGACACCACCACCAGGAAGTGCCGGATCAGGTCAGGCACGTCCTCAAGCCGCTCCCGCAGCGGCGGCAGCCGCAGCGGCACGACATTGAGGCGGAAGAACAGGTCCTCGCGGAACAGGCCCTGCTGGATCAGGATGCGCAGGTCCTTGTTGCTCGCCGCGATGATACGGACATCGGTCTTGATCGGCGTGCGGCCGCCGACGGTCGAATACTCGCCCTGCTGCAGCACGCGCAGCAGCCGCGTCTGCGCCTCCATCGGCATGTCGCCGATCTCGTCGAGGAACAGCGTTCCGCCCTCGGCCTGTTCGAAACGCCCGGCGCTGCGCGCATTGGCGCCGGTGAACGCGCCCTTCTCGTGTCCGAACAATTCGGACTCGATCAGGTCGCGCGGGATCGCCGCCATATTGACCGCAACAAACGGGCCCGAGCGCCGCTTGCCGTAGTCGTGCAGCGCGCGCGCGACCAGCTCCTTGCCGGTGCCGGACTCGCCGGAGATCATCACCGTCAGGTCGGTCTGCATCAGCCGCGCCAGCACCCGATAGATTTCCTGCATCGCCGGCGAGCGGCCCACCAGCGGGATGGAGTCGAAATCCTCCGGCTTGGCCGCGGTCTGGGCGCGCTCCTTCGGCTCCGAGAGCGCGCGGCCGACGATCGCGATCAGCTCCTTGAGATCGAACGGCTTCGGCAGATACTCGTAAGCGCCCCGTTCCGACGCGCGGATCGCGGTCATGAACGTGTTCTGCGCGCTCATGATCAGCACCGGCAGATCGGGCCTGAGCTTCTTGATCCGCGGCAGCAGGTCGAAGGCGTTCTCGTCCGGCATCACGACGTCGGTGATGACGAGATCGCCGTCGCCCTGGCTGATCCATCGCCACAGCGTCGCGGCATTGCTGGTCGAGCGGACCTCATAGCCCGCGCGCGACAGCGCCTGGTTCAAAACGGTGCGGATCGCCGCATCGTCGTCGGCCACCAGAATACTTCCGGCAGGCATCAGCATCCCCTCTAGGCAGCGCCGCCCGGCTCGGCGACGTTGTCTCGATACATGGGCATGAGTACGCGAAAGATCGTTTGTCGCGGTTGCGACTCGCATTCGATGATGCCGCCGTGATCGCCGACGATCTTCGACACCAGCGCGAGCCCGAGACCGGAGCCCGTCGGCTTTGTCGTCACGAACGGTTCGAACAGGTGCGGCAGCAAATCCTCGGGCACGCCCGGCCCGTTGTCCTTGACGCAGAATTCCAACGGCAGCGATACCCGCGTCTTGCTGCCCGGCCGCGCAAGGCGCACGCCGGGACGGAACGCGGTGGTGAGCTGGATTTCGCCATCGCTCAGGCCCTCACCGATCGCCTCGGCCGCGTTCTTCACGAGATTGAGGAACAGCTGGATCAGGAGGTCACGGTTGGCGAATACCGGCGGCAGCGACGGGTCGTATTCCTCGACGAACTTGATGTTGCGCGCAAAGCCCGAATGCGCGAGCCGCTTCACGTGGTCGAGCACGACGTGGATGTTGACCGGCTGGCGGTCGATCGGCCGCTCGTCGGTGAACACTTCCATGCGGTCGACCAGCTTCACGATGCGGTCGGCCTCGTCGCAGATCAGCCGCGTGAGCGTGCGATCATCGTCGTTGGCACCGGTTTCCAGGAGTTGCGCCGCGCCGCGGATGCCCGACAGCGGGTTCTTGATCTCATGCGCCAGCATGGCGGCGAGCGCGGTCACTGAACGCGCGGCACCGCGATGGGTGAGCTGGCGGTCCATCTTGTCGGCGATGCTCCGTTCCTGCAGCATCACCACCACGTTGTCGGGGCGTTCCGGCAATGGCGCCACATGCAGATCGACCAGCCGCTCGCCGGGATTACGCGGGGTCGAGAGATCGACCTTGTATTCATTGATCGCGGCACCGCGAGCGCGGGCCTGGTCGATCAGCGCCAGCAGCGGACTGCCGAACGGAACGAGGTCGCCAAGCGAATGGCGGCGCAGCATGGGCAGCGACGCCTCGAAGAAGGATTCAGCCGCGGCGTTGGCGTTGGCCACCCGGCCGTCGGCGGCGACCATGATGACCGGATGCGGCAGCGCGTCGAGCATCGCGTCGGCGGTTCCCGAAGGCAGCACGGCCATGGGCTCGAGGCTGGTCATGCCGCCGCTCGCTCCGGTCCGGAGAATTCGTCGAAGGCGAGCGCGAGCCGATGACGCACGGCGCGCGGATCGTTCTGCGTGAGCACGCTCTCGCGATGCGCCTTGAGCCGCTCGGCAGGCGCGCCAACGGTTTCTGCCGCCGCATCGAGCGCCCAGCCGAGATGCTTGCGGGCGTGGCGCAGCCCGATGAAACCGTGATGCGAAAGCATCTCGTCGTAGAGCGCAAGCGTCTGCGCGAGTTGCACCGGCAGCGACGGCGCGCGCTCGCGGTGGCCACTGGCGAGATAGCGCGCGATCTGCCCGGGCAGCCATGGCTTGCCCTGCGCAGCGCGGCCGACCATGACGGCGTCGGCGCCGGAGGCGGCGCGCGCAGCGTCCGCATCGTCGAACGTTTCGATGTCGCCGTTGACGACCACCGGGATCGAGACCGCCTGCTTGACCGCGCGCACCGCGCTCCAGTCGGCGCGGCCCTTGTAGAACTGGCAACGGGTGCGGCCATGCACCGTGATCATGCGCACGCCCGCCGCTTCCGCGCGGCGCGCGAGCTCGGGCGCGTTGATGGTGCGGTCGTCCCAGCCAAGCCGCATCTTGAGCGTCACCGGCACCGACACCGCGCCGACGGTGGCGTCGATGAGCGTGAGCGCATGATCGAGATTGCGCATCAGCGCCGAGCCCAACTCGCCGCCGGTGACGTGTCGCGCGGGGCAGCCCATGTTGATGTCGATGACCGCAGCGCCGTTACCCTCGGCGATGCGCGCGCCCTCGGCCATCCAGTGCGCCTCGCAGCCGGCGAGCTGCACCACGTGCACGCCGATGCCCTGCCCTTCCGCGCGCAACACCGCGTCGCGCCGGCCCTCGATGAGCTTGGAGCACGCCGTCATCTCCGACACGACCAGCCCTGCCCCCAGCCGCGCGGCCAAGCGCCGGAACGGCGCATCGGTGACGCCTGACATGGGAGCAAGCACCACGGGGTTGGGCAGCTCAATCGTGTCGATCGTCAGTGGGCGCAGACGGAAATCGGTCATCCTTGGAACCACTTATCCGGCATGCCCATCATTTAGGCGAACCGGAGATTTGCACAGACTTTAGCCAATTCCGACCCACCCGGCAAGTGCTGCACTGCAAAATGTTGACCCTGTGAGCAACCACTCCTTTTGCCGGTGGAATTGCCCATTTGCGCTGGCCCTGCAACGCGCTAATCCCACCCTCCGATTGGAAAGGGCCAGGGCATGGCAGGGACGGTCGCAGCAGTGGTGGTTGCAGCCGGGCGCGGACTGCGGGCTGGCGGTGGCGTCCCCAAGCAGTACCGCCCGATGCCGGGGGGGACCGCGATCCAGCGTTCGCTGGCGACTTTCTCCGGTCATGGCGAGATTGCCCTGGTGCAGACGGTTATTCACCCGGACGACCAGAACGCTTTCCAGCGTGTGTCCGCGCCGTTCCAACTGCTTCCGCCGGTGTTCGGAGGCGCGACCCGGCAGGACTCGGTCCGTTCAGGGCTCGAGGCGCTGGCCGCGCGCAAGCCCGACATCGTGCTCATCCATGATGCGGCGCGGCCATTCGCTTCGTCCGCGCTGATCAGCCGGGCGATCGCAGCGGCGGCGAAGGACGGCGCAGCGGTGCCGGTGCTGCCGGTCGCCGATACGGTCAAGACCGTCGATGCCAAGGGGCTCGTCACCGGCACGCTCGACCGCTCGCTGCTGCGTGCGGTGCAGACGCCACAGGCGTTCGGGTTTGCCGCGATCGTCGACGCGCATCGCCGCGCGCTGAAGGCCGCGCGCGACGACTTCACCGACGATGCCGCCCTCGCCGAATGGGCGGGAATGACGGTTGCAACCTTCCCCGGCGAAGCTCAGAACGTAAAACTCACCACGCCGGAGGATTTCCTGCGCGCCGAAAACGCAAACCTGTCCGAGCTCGGCGACATCCGCACCGGGTTCGGCACCGATGTTCATCAATTCACCACCGGCGACCATATCTGGCTCGGTGGCGTGAAAATCCCGCATTCACGCGGGGTCACCGGCCACTCCGATGCCGACGTGGTGCTGCACAGCCTGGTCGACGCGATCCTCGGCGCGATCTCCGACGGCGATATCGGCGTGCATTTCCCGCCCAGCGATCCGCAGTGGAAAGGCGCCTCCTCCGACCGCTTCCTGGCGTTTGCGGTCGAGCGCGTGCGCGGGCGCGGCGGGCTGATCGCGCATCTCGACATCACGGTGGTGTGCGAGGCGCCGCGCGTCGGCCCGCACCGCGACGCCATGCGCGCGCGCATCGCCGAGATTGCCGGCGTGTCGGCCGAGCGCGTGGCGATCAAGGCCACCACCAGCGAGAAGATGGGGTTCACCGGCCGCGGCGAAGGCATCGTCGCCTTCGCGACCGCCACCGTGCGGCTGCCCTGGAAAGATTGATCGGAGAGCGCGATGGCGACGCTGATCGAGCAAGCCACCGCCCTGCTCGAGCTGTGCCGCCGCAAGAAGCTGCGGATCGCGACCGCGGAATCCTGCACCGGCGGTCTCATTGCCGCGACGCTGACGGAGGTCCCGGGATCGTCCGACGTCGTCGAGCGCGGCTTCGTGACCTACAGCAACGAGGCGAAGCAGGCGATGCTCGGCGTACCCGCCGCCACGATCGAAAAATTCGGCGCGGTCAGCCGCGAGACCGCCGAAGCGATGGCGGCCGGTGCCTTGGCGAATTCGCCCGCCGAGCTCGCAGTGTCGGTCACGGGAGTTGCCGGCCCCGGCGGTGGCTCAACGGAGAAGCCCGTCGGCCTCGTCCATTTTGCCGTCGCTTCGAAGGGCGGCGCTTTGATCCATCGCGAGAAAAGTTTCGGCGATATCGGCCGGGCGCGGGTGCGGCACGCCTCGGTCGTCGAGGCGCTCGCGATGCTGCGCGAGCTCGCCGAGGCGCGTGCCTAGTCAGCGGCCGAGCTTCTTCCGGATAATCGCGCCGACGAGGTCCGAATAATCGTCGGTCCACGCCGGGACACGGGGATCGGGTTTGATCTCAGTCCACCCCTGGCGCCGCGTCAGGTCGCCGAGATGCGCCTGGTCGCGGGCGAGCGCCGCAACGATGGCATTCATCTTGTAGTCGGGCGGCGACGCCGCGGGACGGTTGTCATGTTTGAGATAGGTCACCAGTCCTTCGGCGCCACCGACAGCGGCCACCACGCGACCCAGCTCCATGTGGCGGTTGGAAATGTGCATCACCAACACACCGTTGTCTTCGAGCCGCGACAGATAGCCAGCGACGGCTTCGCGGGTCAGCAGATGGACCGGGATGGCATCGGACGAAAACGCATCGATGACGATGATGTCGTAGCGCTGGGTGGCATTGGCGAGCGTCAGCCGGGCGTCGCCCAGCACGATACCGGCATCCGGTGCGCATTCTGACAGGAAGCTGAAGAAGCGCGGATTGCTGGCGATCCGAACAACCTCGGGATCGATCTCGAAAAACGTCCACGTCTCGCCCTTGCGCCGATGGCACGCGAGGCTGCCGCTTCCAAGACCGACGACCGCGACTCGGCCGAGCCCGCCCTTGGCGGCGCGCGCGGCTTCGATGGTCTGCGAGATCGGCCCGCCGAAATAGAAGTAGGTGAGCGGCTCCGGCGGCGATTTCGCCGGCGCATCGCCATCAAACAGGCGCTCTGCGCCGTGGATCGTCGTGCCGTGAATGAGAAATCGGTGCCGGCCGTCGGGGGTTTCCGCCACCCGATGAACCCCGAAGAAACTGCGCGCCGTTTCGATGCTGTTGAACCCCGGCTGCCACAGACCGGAGAGGACAAAGGCCAGAATCATCAGGGAGACGAAACGAGCGGCGTGGCGGCGTTGCAGCAACATCAGGCCGACCAGCAATATCAGAACGATTTGAAGTGGCAGGTCGGCCGATTCCGGCAGCCGGACGTTGAAGAGGACCGTCACCAGGACTGCAGCAGCGGCGATCAGAAGGGCCGGCGCCGCTTCGATCAATAGACGCCGTATCCCACCCGTCCAGACGCCCGGCAGAGCGAGAACCGCGGCCGCGATCAGAATCGGATATTCGTAGATGCGCGAGAAGATATGGGGCGCGATCAGCGCGGCGAATATTCCGCCGACAACGCCTCCCAGCGATACGAACAGATAGAACTCGGTGAGGCGCGCAGGAGCCGGCCGTCTGCGATAGACTTCGCCATGGCATAGCGTCGCGAGCAGGAAGAGCGCGGCCAAATTGATGGCGATCATCGCCGCCCAGTAGATATGGTCACGGCCGAGCAGCCCGACCGCCAGCGGGGCAACCACGAACGGCACCAACATTGCCACCGTCTGAGGCCGGATCCACGGACGCTCACGGAACACGCCCACGAAGGTCAACAGATAGAGCGCAAGGGGAGCCACCCAGAGAAACGGCGCCGCCGCAACATCGGTCGTCATGTAGGACGTCACCGCGATGACGAGGCCGGCCGGAACCGCGGACAGCGCAACCCAGGCAAGGCGGTCGCGCATCGACACTGGTGCCGCCGGAGCGGCGGCCTGGATGAGGCTCGGCCGGCGCGCGATGAAGAGTGCGGTCCCCGCGATCAGGATCACCAGAACGGCAAAGCCGACGGACCACATCTGCACCTGACGGTTCAGCGACAGCCACGGCTCGATGACAACCGGATAGGCAAGCAGCGCGGCGAACGATCCAAGGTTTGAGGCCGCGTACAGAACGTAAGGATTGCCCGACTGCGGATGGCCGCTGGCGGCGAACCAGCCTTGCAGCAACGGCGCGCTGGCGGACAGGACCGCAAACGGCAGACCGATGGAAGCCGCGAACAGGCCGATGAGCCAGATCGCAATGCCGCTGGTAGGCGGGGCACCAAATCCGAGCGCGATACCGATCGGCAAGGTCATCGCCGCCGCGGCCAGAACCGCAAGATGGACTAGCGCACCAAGACCAAGCGGCAGGAAGCGGATGAGCAGATGGGCATAGACGTAGCCCGCGAGCAAGGCAGCCTGGAAGAACACCATCGCCACCGACCAAACGGTCGGAGCGCCTCCCAGCCGCGGCAGCACCATCTTGGTGAACATCGGCTGCACCGCGAACAGGAGCAACGCCGATAGAAATAACGTAACCGCAAAAAGTACGGGCGCCAGGCGAAAGGCCGTAGACTGTAACGCTGGCTGCGATAGAGGCGGATGAAATGCCGTCATGCCGGGTCCGAAAATCGGGCCCAACCTTTAGCTAAAGTTTGTTAACTCCTGCTTACCCGCGATAGATGCGGTCAGCGCGCTGCTCGAAGGCGTGCGCGAAGCGGCGGAAGGCGATGTCGAACATCGATCCCATCAGCATGCCGAGCATCCGGCTACGGAACTCGTAGTCGATATAGAATTCGACGTCGCAGACCTTCTCGCCCACCGCGTGGAACGTCCAACGGTTCTCCAGATGGCTGAACGGCCCTTCGAGGTATTCGACCAGGATTTGTAAATTCTGCCGATCGAGCGTCACGCGGCTGGAAAACGCCTCGCGCACGAGCTTGTAGGCCACCGTCATGTCCGCGACGAGGATCTCGACGCCTTCCGGCTCCTGGATCCGCCGCCGTATCTTGAGCTCGCGGCACATCGGCACGAATTCGGGATAGCGCTCGACGTCCGCGACAAGATCGAACATCTCGGACGCGGCGTGCCGGACCCGGCGCTTGTCGGAGAACTGCGGCATCGCTAACGTGCTTGTGCGCGGCGCGCGGCCTTCAGCCGTGCAAAATCCTCGCCCGCGTGATGCGACGAACGCGTCAGCGGCGACGCCGACACCATCAGGAAGCCCTTGGCATAGGCGATGGTCTCGTAGGCCTTGAACTCCTCCGGCGGCACGAAGCGCACCACTTCGTGGTGCTTGCGCGTCGGCTGCAGGTATTGGCCGATGGTGAGGAAATCGACGCCGGCGGCGCGCAGATCGTCCATGACCTGCATCACCTCGTTCCGCTCCTCGCCGAGCCCGACCATGATGCCGGACTTGGTGAACATCGTCGGCGTCGATCTCCTTGACCCGCTGCAACAGCCGGATCGACGCGAAGTAGCGCGCACCCGGCCGCACCGTCAGGTATTTCGACGGCACCGTTTCCAGATTGTGGTTGAACACGTCGGGCCCGGCTTCGGCGACGACTTCGACCGCGCCATCCTTGCGCAGGAAGTCGGGCGTCAGCACCTCGATCGTGGTCGCCGGACAGCGCGCGCGGATAGCGCGGATGGTCGCGGCGAAATGCGCGGCGCCGCCGTCGTCGAGATCGTCACGATCGACCGAGGTGACGACGATATGCGCAAGCCCGAGCTTGGCGGTCGCCTCGGCGACGCGGCGCGGCTCCTCGGCATCGAGCGCGGCCGGCAACCCGGTCTTGACGTTGCAGAAGGCGCAGGCGCGCGTGCAGGTGTCGCCCATGATCATGAAGGTCGCGTGCTTCTTCTCCCAGCACTCGCCGATGTTCGGACAGCCCGCCTCCTCGCACACCGTATGCAGGCCGTTGGCGCGCACGATGTCCCGCGTTTCGGCATAGCCCTTCGACACCGGCGCCTTGACGCGAATCCAGTCGGGCTTTTTCGACACGGGCGCGTCGGCGCGATGCGCCTTTTCCGGGTGGCGCGAACGCTTGTCGGAGCTGTTGGTGTCGAGCACGACGACCATGGAATCTCACGGGTTTGTGGCCACCTCTACTTACGAAGCGGCCCTGCCCGCGGCAAGACCCGGATTCTAGGCGTTCAGCACCCGCCCATAGGCATCCAGCACCGCTTCCTTCATCATCTCCGACAGCGTCGGATGCGGGAAGACCGTGTGCATCAGCTCTTCCTCGGTGGTCTCGAGGTTCATCGCCACCACATAGCCCTGGATCAGCTCGGTGACTTCCGCGCCGACCATGTGCGCGCCCAGGAGCTGGCCGGTCTTCTTGTCGAAGATGACCTTGACCATGCCCTGGTCCTCGCCGAGCGCGATCGCCTTGCCGTTGCCGGCGAACGGGAAACGGCCGACGCGGATGTCGAGCTTCTTCTCCTTGGCAGCCTGCTCGGTCAGCCCGACCGAGGCGATCTGCGGCGAGCAATAGGTGCAGCCGGGGATGAGCCCCTTGTCCATCGGATGCGGGTGCAGGCCCTTGATCGCCTCGACGCAGACGACGCCCTCGTGCTCGGCCTTGTGGGCGAGCAGTGGCGGGCCGGCGACGTCGCCGATGGCATAGATGCCGGGCACGTTGGTGCGGCTCAGATTGTCGACCACGATCGCGCCGCGGTCGGTCTTCACGCCGACCTTCTCGAGTCCGAGGTTCTCGATATTGCCGACCACGCCGACCGCTGAGATCACGCGCTCGACGGTGAGCGTCTGCGTGCCCTTGCCGTCGTCGATGGTGGCGGTGACGCTGTCGCCCTTCTTGTCGAGCTTGGTCACCTTGGCGCCGGTCAGGATCTTGATGCCCTGCTTCTCGAACGCCTTGCGCGCGAACGCGGAAATCTCCGCATCCTCGACCGGCAGGATCTGCGGCAGCACCTCGACCACCGTCACCTCGGCGCCGAGCGTGCGATAGAACGAGGCGAACTCGATACCGATCGCGCCGGAGCCGATGACCAAGAGCGACTTCGGCATGCGCTCCGGCACCATGGCCTCGAAATAGGTCCAGATCAGCTTCTGGTCCGGCTCGAGCCCGGGCAGCACGCGCGGCCGCGCGCCGGTCGCCAGGATGATGTGCTTGGCCTGATAGGCGCCCGGGCCGAGCGCGCCTTTGGGCGCCTCGGTCTTGCCGGCCTTGACTGTCACCTTGCCGGGCGCGTCGATCGCCGCCTCGCCCCAGATCACCGACACCTTGTTCTTCTTCATCAGGAATCCGACGCCGTCGTTGAGGCGCTTCGACACCGCGCGCGAACGCTTCACCACCGCCGCCGCATCGAAGCCGACATTGTCGGCCTTCAGGCCGTAGTCCTTGGCGTGCTGCATGTAGTGGAAAATCTCCGCCGAGCGCAGCAGCGCCTTGGTCGGGATGCAGCCCCAGTTGAGACAGATGCCGCCGAGATGCGCACGCTCGACGATCGCGGTCTTGAAGCCGAGCTGCGCGGCGCGGATCGCGGTGACATAGCCGCCGGGGCCGGAGCCGATGATGATGACGTCGAAACTCGTATCAGCCATGTTCTTCAAGTCCACGTATAGGATGAGTTGTTGTGCGCGGCAGCATCCGACCGAAGCCGCGCCGGGCGATCACATCGGTTTGTCCAGCGCCGTCTTCACGCAATCGGCGTTGAGGGTCGGCAAATATCCGATCCGCCGGTTCGAACAGCTTGTCGAGCGCGGCGGGCGGCGTCTGCCGTGCTTCACTGACGGCCTTGTCCACCGCCACCGACAATTCGGTGTAGCGCACCCGCACCAACTCGTCGCGCAAATTTGCGAGATAGGTCCCGAGCGCGCTCATCTTCGCCACCGCATTGGCCGCTTCGATCTGTTCGGACGTCATGGCGGAGCCGCCGGCCTTTGCACTCTCGCGGTTCCGGCTGACGACAGCGGCGCGAAATTTGACCTGGAAATAGGCATCGATCACATCCTTGCAAGTGCGCATATATTCCGTGCGCCCGACATTGCGCTGGATGAGATTGACGAACTGGTTGTTGAGATAGCCGTTGTAGATCGACGTCACCAGCGACAGCGTCGCGATGAACATCGGGAAATAGCCGAGGAGGATCGCTCGAACTCTGGTTTCGCGTTCGCTCATGTCGATCAGAGCGTCGTGGTCGCTTCGTAGAACGGCGCCACCACGTTCTTGAAGCTGATCGCGACCGTATCCTCGACCGCCATCGCGGAGTGCAGCACGTTCGACGGGTGATAGCTCACCTCGCCGGGGCCGATGTCATAGGTCTCACCGCCGCAGGTCATGCGCATGCGGCCGGTGAGCACGTAGATCGCCTGCTCCTCCGGATGCTGGTGCGGCCGCGCGCTGTCGCCGGCGCGCCAGTGCATTTTCTGAATTTCGATCGACGCACCTCGGACGACGGGACCGCGCGCGTCCGAGTGCGTCGGCGTGATCAGATGGTCCAGATTGCCTTCAAGCAGGACACGGGCCATGGCGGCGTCAGTCCTCCATCGTCAGTTTCAGGTCGGCCACGATCGGCCTCACTTTGGCGATCTGGTCCTTGAGCATGGCCCGCATTTCGTCGGGCGTCGAGCCGGACGGCTCGGCGCCGACCTCGTTCATCCGCTTGACCACGTCGGGATGCTTGCTCGCCGTCGCGATCTCCTGGTGCAGGCGCGCCACCACCGGCGCCGGCGTGCCCTTGGGCGCGAGGAAACCGTTCCAGCCCTGCAGCTCGAGATTCGGGAACCCAAGCGAGCGCACGGTCGGCACCTTCGGCATCGCGGTCGACGGCGTCGCCACCGCCATCGCCTTGAGCGCGCCCGAGCGCACGTGCTGCAGCGAGCTCGATAGCTGGTCGCCGCCGAACTGAATGCGGCCGGAGAGCATCTCGGTCACCAGCGGCGCCGCGCCGCGGAACGGCACGTGCTGCATCTGGATGCCGCCGTCGCGTTTAAGCACTTCGCCCATCAGGTTCATGATGCTGCCGGGGCCGGTCGAGCCGTAGTTGAGCTTGTCCTTGGTCTGCTTCGCCCAGGCGACGAACTCCTTGAGATCGTTGGCCGGCACGCCCGGATGCGCCAGCAGCCAGAACGGCACATAGGCGCCGACCGAAATCGGCACGAAGTCCGCCTCGATATCGTGACGCGACTTTTTGGCGAGCTGATAGGTCGTGGTCGTCGTCGTGAAGGTGATGTTGTGGAACAGAAGCGTATGGCCGTCGGGCGCCGCCTTGGCGACCTGATCGGCGCCGAGCGCGCCGCCGGCGCCGCCGACGTTCTCGACCAGCACGGTCTGCCCGAGGCTCTCGGTCATGCGCTGCGCGAACAGCCGCGCCAGCATGTCGGTGGTGGCGCCGGCAGGGAACGGCACGATGACGCGCACGGTCTTGGTCGGCGACCAGGCCTGCGCAATGGCCGGCTTGCCGATAAGCGTCGATGCGCCGAGCGCCGCGGTGCCTGCCAGGATTTGGCGACGGGTCTTTCCAGTCTGCATGTCATCCTCCGAATGTGGGCCGTCTTTCGCGGCCTGTCTGAAATTTACGTTACACCACCATCATCACCGGATTCTCGATCAAATTCTTGAACGCGCCGAGCATCTGCGCGCCGAGCGCGCCATCGACCGCGCGATGGTCGGTCGAGAGCGTCACCGACATCATCCACGCCGCCTCGATCTTGCCGTCCTTCACGATCGCCCGCTCCTCGCCGGCGCCGACGGCGAGGATGGTCGCGTGCGGCGGATTGATCACGGCGGCGAAATCCTTGATGCCGTACATGCCGAGGTTCGAGACCGCACTCGAGCCGCCCTGGTACTCTTCGGGCTTGAGCTTCCTGGCGCGGGCGCGCCCGGCATAGTCCTTCATCTCGTTTGAGATCACCGACAGCGATTTCGCTTCGGCATGACGCACGATCGGCGTGATCAGCCCGCCCGGGATCGAGACCGCGACGCCGATATCGGAATGCTTGTGCTTGAGCATGCCGCCCTCGGTCCAGGTCACGTTGGCGTCGGGCACCTGCTGCAGCGCCAGCGCCAAGGCCTTGATGACGAAATCGTTGACCGAAATCTTGTAGGCCGGCTTGCCGTCCTTGTCCTTCGGCGCCGCCGCGTTGATCTCTTCGCGCGCCGCCAGGAGCTTCCCGATATTGCAGTCGAGCGTCAGGTAGAAATGCGGAATCGTCAGCTTGGCTTCGACCAGCCGCCGCGCGATCACCTTGCGGATATTGTCGTGCGGGATGACGTCGTAGCTGCCGGGCTCGAACAGCGCACGGATCTTGTCGTCAGATGGGGCTTGAATGGCAAACGGCGTGCCCGCCATTGCGCCGGGCGCGGCGAGACCCTTACCCGATTTCGCGGCTTCGACGTCGCGCGCGATGATGCGGCCATGGGGCCCGGATCCTTGGACGCGCCCGACGTCAATGCCGGCGTCCTTGGCGAGCCGACGCGCCAGCGGCGACGCGAACACACGATTGGCGCCGTGCGCAGCCGGCGCTGGGGCCGGAGCCGCCTTCGGCGCCGCCGCCGGCGTGGCTGCCGGTGGCGCGGCGGCGGGTTTTGGCGCCTCCGGCGCCTTGGCGGCCGGTGCCGCCTTGCCGGCCGCCGATGCGGCGGCCTTGGGGTCCTCGCCTTCCGCCGCCAGCACGGCGATCAACTGATTGACCGGCACGTCCTGGGTGCCCTCGGGCACGACGATCTTGGCCAGCACGCCGTCGTCGATGGATTCGTATTCCATCGTCGCCTTGTCGGTCTCGATCTCGGCAATGACGTCGCCGGCCTTGACCGCGTCGCCTTCTTTCTTGAGCCAACGCGCGAGGTTGCCCTTTTCCATCGTGGGCGACAGCGCAGGCATGAGGATGTTCACGGGCATGGTGGTTTCAATCTTGGCTTGTTACGTTTGAGCATGATCTTATCCGAAAACCGGTTCCCACTTTTCGGGATCATGCTCCTAGCTGATCGCGCTGGTGGTGCCGAGATCGGTCGGACGGTCCATCTCGGCTTCGTAGATGGTGCGGACGCGATCGATCACCTGGTCCTGCGTGAGCTTGCTCTCGGTCGAATAGATGCGGGCGATGTGCCGCGTGATGTCGGCGATCAACATCCCCCACGGGTCGGGGTCGTCGAAGGCGCGCCGCAACGACACATGCAGATCGCCGTCGACAATGACCGCGCGCAGGACTTCGACCCCGCCTTGATCAAGCGCGGCGGGCGGGACTTGGAGCGCATCGAAAACCGGGGCCGCTTTGTCCGGGTCCATATACTCTCCCCTGTCATCTATCCCTTGCATGGGTAGCTCGTGCTCAGGTGCACGACGAATATGCGTGCCACATAGGAACTGGGCTGCGCCTTCGCCACGACGTTGTTGAGCTCTATTTCCAGCCACTCGTAGGTTTCGGACAACGAACCACGGCCACGCTCGGGCGGAAGGCAGAACAGCCGTCCATAGCGATCTCCTGCCGCATCTCCTTCCGAGCTCAGAAGCCCTTCGAACAGGCCGATGAGATAGTTCCGATACGCGGTCGAAGCCCAGCCTGCATTGCGCGACACCCGCTGCAACACCCGATAGGTCTCGACGGTCATCGGATGAAGCACACTGGTGTGCGGGTGGAGCACGTTCGGTTCTGCAACAGCGCGTGTCGGCATGCACCAACTCATGACGCAGATGACGCACAATGCCAATGCGAGCATCCGCATCATCGTCACCGATAGCAGACTGCTTTCGCCGCCTCGACGACCTCGGCAACCGACGGCAGCGTGAGCTTCTCCAGATTGGCGGCATAGGGCATCGGCACGTCCTTCTGAGTGACGCGCAACACCGGCGCGTCGAGGTAGTCGAAGGCGCGCTCGACCACCTGCGCTGCAATTTCGGCACCGACGCCCGATTGCCGCCAGCCCTCTTCGACCGTGACGATACGGCCGGTCTTCTTCACCAACTCGACGATGGTGTCGATATCCATCGGCTTGAGCGTGCGCAGGTCGATCACTTCGGCATTGATGCCGTCCTTGGCGAGCTCGTCGGCGGCCTTGAGCGTGTAGGTCATACCCATCGACCAGGAGACCAGCGTCACGTCGCTGCCGCTGCGCGCGATCTTCGCCTTGCCGATCGGGACCGTGTAGTCGTCGAGCTTCGGGACCGGAAAGCTGTGGCCGTAGAGAATTTCGTTCTCGAGGAAGATCACCGGGTTGGGATCGCGGATCGCCGACTTGAGCAGGCCCTTGGCGTCGGAGGCGGTGTAGGGCGCGATCACCTTCAGACCCGGGATGTGCGAATACCAGGAGGTGAAATCCTGGCTGTGCTGGGCCGCGACGCGCGCTGCCGGACCATTGGGCCCTCGGAAGACCACGGAGGTCGTCATCTGGCCGCCGGACATGTAGCGCGTCTTCGCCGCCGAATTGATGAGCTGGTCCATGGCCTGCAGGGCGAAGTTGAAGGTCATGAACTCGACCACGGGCTTGAGCCCCGCCATCGCGGCGCCGACGCCGACGCCGGCAAAGCCGTGCTCGGTGATCGGCGTGTCGATCACGCGGCGGGCGCCGAACTCCTGCAGCAGCCCTTGCGTGACCTTGTAGGCGCCCTGGTACTCGGCGACTTCCTCGCCCATCACGAACACGCTGGGGTCGCGGCGCATTTCCTCGGCCATGGCGTCGCGCAATGCTTCGCGGACGGTCATGTTGGCGGTCTCGGTGCCGGCGGGAAGATCGAGCTCTTCGGGTATCGACTGTTTGGGCGCCGCGGGCGGCGCCTTGATAGCGTCGAGCCCCTCAACGCGCGGGCGGGATTCTTCGACCTCTTGGGTGGTCGCCGGCGCGCTTTGCGGCTTTCGTGACGGTTTTGCGGATTTCAACGCACTGGCGTCTTCGCCTTCGGACAGGATCATCGCGATCGGCGTGTTGACCGCGACGTCGTTGGTCCCTTCCGGCACCAGGATCTTGCCGAGCGTGCCTTCGTCGACCGCTTCGATCTCCATGGTCGCTTTGTCGGTTTCGATCTCGGCGATGACGTCGCCGGACTTGACCGCGTCGCCCTCTTTCTTGAGCCATTTGGCAAGGTTGCCCCGCTCCATGGTCGGCGAGAGTGCGGGCATCAGGACTTCGATCGGCATGAACGCGTTCCGTTGGACGACTTAGTGGAAACTAGTGGGCAACCCGCGCGAGATTGGTGCCCACCGATATCGCCGCGGCGGCGACAATCACGCAGACCAAAAATGCGACGAGTGCTTTGTTGACGATTGAGGCTTGAACGGCGGCTTCGCCTTGCAGGTGACGGACCGTAAACATCCACGCGAAGATGGCGCGCCCCATCAGGCCCCGCTGCTGCGAGTCCTGCGATATCGCGCCCAACGTCCTGACATAGGAAACCGCGCCGACGATCCAACTGGCGATGGCGCCCGCCAGAGCAAGACCGGCCACGATGTATGCCGCTGTTGCCATACATGTCCCGGTCAGGCGTAGACGTCGGTGTAGAGTTCCGAAGGATCCGGCTCGGGGTCGTGGGTAGCGAACTCCGCTGCTTCGTTGACGACCAGGCGAACTTCGGTGTCGATTTTCTTCAGCGCGTCCTCGCTGCTCCATTTCTTGGCAATCAGCCGCTGGCGCACCTGTTCGATCGGATCGTGCTCGGTACGGTATTTATCGACCTCTTCCTTCGAACGATATTTCGCCGGGTCCGACATGGAGTGGCCGCGATAGCGGTAGGTAAGCATCTCCAGAATGATCGGCCCGTTGCCGTCGCGGCACCACTTCACCGCCTTCTCGCCCGCGTCCTTGACGGCGCGAACGTCCATGCCGTCGACCTGCTCGCCGGGGATGCCGTGCGCGCTGCCGCGCATCGCCAGGTTGGTGGTCGCGGACGACCGGTTCACCGACGTGCCCATGGCGTATTGGTTGTTCTCGATGATGTAGATCACCGGCAGGCTCCAAAGCTTCGCCATGTTGAAGCTCTCGTAGACCTGCCCCTGGTTGGCGGCGCCGTCGCCGAAATAAGTCAGGCTCACATTGTCGTTGCCGCGGTACCGGTTGGCGAAGGCGAGCCCGGTGCCGAGCGGCACCTGCGCGGCGACGATGCCGTGTCCGCCGAAGAAGCCCTTCTCGACGGAGAACATGTGCATCGAGCCGCCCTTGCCCTTGGAATACCCGCCGCGGCGGCCGGTCAGCTCGGCCATGACGCCCTTCGAGTCCATGCCGCAGGCCAGCATGTGGCCGTGGTCGCGGTAGCCGGTAATGACCTGATCGCCGGCCTTGAGCGCCATCTGCATTCCGACGACGACCGCCTCCTGGCCGATATACAGGTGGCAAAACCCGCCGATCAGGCCCATGCCGTACATCTGGCCGGCCTTTTCCTCGAACCGGCGGATCAGCAGCATCTCGCGGAACGCCTTGAGCTCCTGTTCCTTGGTCAAATCCGGTGGCGCACCCCGGTTGTCCGGAACTGCTTGGATAGCGGCTTTGCTGCTGGCAACGGCCATGAAGCTCCTCGAAAATTGCCGGCCCGAACTAGGCCATTGGCCGCTCTCCCCTTAGCCGAAATCCCGGCGGGGCGAAAGCGCGGGGCGGCCGAAGTGGATTGCTTTTGCTGAATAAAACTGCGTCAGGCGACGACGTTCCCGCCGCGATGCGACATTAGGGCCGGCGGCGCATCAGGGTGAGGTCGCGGGCATCCACATAGTCGAGCAACGCCCGCGCGCGTTCGTCCAGCATGTCCGGATCGAGGCTTTGGGGCTTCAAGAGGGCCACCCGCCGCTCCCATCGCTGGCGCTCGGCTCTGAGCACGTCGCGTTCCGACGTCAGCCGCGCCATCTGCACGTCGAGCCCCTGCCGGGCATTGATGCCGTGGTTGCCGGTATAGGCGTTGACGCCGAAATATCCGATCAGGAGCGCCGCGCCGAGATAGAGGCCGAGCGCGGTCAGGACGGTGCGGAGTCGCCTGCGGGTGACCATGGGCACACGATGGCGAGCGCGCGTTAAGAGCGCTTTAACGTCAGCCGCTCGTCCGCCGGAACTCGTTGAGGACGAAATTGCCGATGCGCTTGCCGCGGTTGCGGAAGAAGCGCAACGCGCCGGCGTCGACGAAATAGGTGAGCAGGATCGAATCGCGCGTCGTCACCTCGGTACCGACCGGGTCGGCCGAATGCCAGGTCTCCTTGTCGACCGCGAAGGCGTAGCCGGTGTTGGGGGCGAACATCATCTGCTTGCGCTTCGGCATGCTGCCGTCGGGCAGCCGCTCGTGGAAGATCGTGCCGATGTGCGTGGTCGATGCGTCCCGCGGCAGATAGAGCTGGACCGTGATCCCCTTCCAATGGGTGTCGGGATGTGGCGTGATCCGGTAGCCGGGTATATCGCGCGTCAGGATCGGCACCGGGTACATCCCGACCTTGGCGAAGTCGGCGCCGAAGCGCGCCGAGAGGCCAGGCGCGAGCCGGCGCACGAACGCCTCCTTGACCGCCTTCGAGCAGAGCGCGCCACCGACCACGTCCCAGACCGCGCGTTTTTCCGGCGGCAGGCCGCGGATGTATTCCGGGAACAGGTCGATCTTCACCCGTGTATGGGTTCCGTCCGCCATGTCGTTGCCCTTGGCGCGGCCGGACATCGGGCGGTAGTCGGCTGCGAGCGGCATCGCAGTCAGCATGTCGGCATAGACATTGTCCGGGAACACGCGCTCGAACGTGAGGTGATAGAACGGCGACGTGTCCGACTGCGCGGCATCGATCGAGGCGGCGACAAATCGGCTGAGGCTTTCGACGGCGCGTTGCCGGTCGAGCGATTTCAGTTCGATTGACTGGTCCATCTTGGAACCGCTCCAACTGGGTGGACGTATTCGCTTCGGTGCCGTTGGCGGATTATAGCGGCAGTGAGCGCGCGAGGCGAGCTTGTCAGCGCGCAACCCGCAGCGCGGCGCGGCCGGGATATTGCGCCTGCGGGCCCAGATCCTCCTCGATGCGCAGCAGCTGGTTGTATTTCGCGGTGCGGTCCGAGCGCGCCAGCGAACCGGTCTTGATCTGCCCGCAATTGGTCGCGACCGCGAGGTCGGCGATGGTGGCGTCCTCGGTCTCGCCGGAGCGGTGCGACATCACCGCGGTGTAGCTCGCCTTATGCGCCATTTCGACGGCGGCGATGGTTTCGGTCAAAGTTCCGATCTGGTTGACCTTCACCAGAATCGAATTGCCGAGCCCGCGTTTGATGCCGTCGGCGAGCCGCACCACGTTGGTGACGAACAGGTCGTCGCCGACGAGCTGACATTTCTTGCCGATCATGTCGGTCAGGATCTTCCAGCCTTCGAAATCGTCTTCCGCCATGCCGTCCTCGATCGACACGATCGGATAGCGCGACACGAGATCGGCGAGGTATTTGGCATTCTCCTCGCTGGAACGCTTCTTGCCCTCGCCTTCGAAGTCGTAGACCCCCTTCTTGAAGAATTCCGTCGACGCGCAGTCGAGCGCCAGCACGATGTCCTGCCCCGGCTTGTAGCCGGCCTTCTCGATCGACTTCATCACGAAGCCGAGCGCATCGTCGGCCGATTTCAGGTTCGGCGCAAAGCCGCCTTCGTCGCCGACATTGGTGTTGTGGCCGGCGTCCTTAAGCCCCGACTTCAGCGTTTGGAAAATCTCGACGCCCATGCGCAGCGCCTCGGAAAAACTCGTGGCGCCGACCGGCATGATCATGAATTCCTGGAAGTCGATCGGATTGTCGGCGTGCACGCCGCCGTTGACGATGTTCATCATCGGCACCGGCAGGACGCGCGCGGCGGTTCCGCCGACATAGCGATAGAGCGGCAGGTTGTTGGCCTGCGCCGCCGCCTTGGCGGTCGCGAGCGACACGCCGAGGATGGCGTTGGCGCCGAGCCGCGCCTTGTTGGGCGTGCCGTCGAGCGCGATCATGGTGTCGTCGATCTTGGCTTGGGCCTCGGCATCCATGCCGCCGATCGCGTCGAAAATCTCGCCGTTGACCGCATCGACCGCCTTGCGCACGCCCTTGCCGAGATAGCGTTTCTTGTCGCCGTCACGCAGCTCCACCGCCTCATGCGCGCCGGTGGAGGCGCCGGACGGAACCGCGGCGCGGCCCAGGGAACCGTCCTCCAGGCGGACGTCGACTTCGATGGTGGGATTGCCGCGGCTATCGAGGATTTCGCGGCCGGTGATATCGACAATGGCGGTCATGAGGTCCTTGGCGGGTAATGGAATTTGCCTGGCGCGGTGCTTCTACAAGATCGGTCGCCATGGCGCAAAGCGCCGGTGCTCAGTGGTGCCGACCGCCTCCCTCCGGTATCCTAGCGGCAGGAGATTCTGATGAGCTACGTTCAGCGCGTCCTGCAGCCCGGCGAGGTCGTGCGCCATACCGCCTCGACCCACTGGATCGTCTATTGGCCGGGAGCCGTCTGCATGGTCGCTGCCGGCGCCGTGCTCCTGCTCGGTCCGCGGCTGTCGGCCAACCACCCAACGTTCTGGACTTGGGTCGCGAGCCTGATCGCCGTCGTCGGCCTGTTTCTGCTAGTCCGCGAATGGTACGGGTGGTGGACGACGGAGATCGCGGTCACCAACCTGCGCGTCATCTACAAGACCGGCTTCATCCAGCGCCGCACCAACGAGATGAACATGGACAAGGTCGAGAGCGTGCAGGTCGACCAGTCCATCCTCGGCCGCATCCTCGACTACGGCACCGTGGTCATCACCGGCACCGGCGCGGGCCTGGAGGCGCTGCCCGGGATCGCAAACCCGATCGAGCTTCGCAACAGCATCACCGGTGTCTCACACAGCCACGATGTCCAAAGCCCCCAAAGCACCACGCCACCTCGGTAGGCCGTCCGCGATCCCGGCCTCGCCCGAGCAGGCGGTGCTCGACCGCGTGCAGAATCCGCACGCCGACACCGACTATGTTGCGCGCTTCACCGCGCCCGAGTTCACCACGCTCTGCCCGATCACCGGCCAGCCCGACTTCGCGCATCTCGTCATCGACTATGTGCCGGGCAAGTGGCTGGTCGAGTCGAAGTCGCTCAAGCTCTATCTCAACAGCTATCGCAACCACGGCGCCTTCCACGAGGACTGCACCGTCGCGATCGGCAAGCGGCTCTTCGACCTGCTGAAGCCGAAATGGCTGCGCATCGGCGGCTACTGGTATCCGCGCGGCGGCATGCCGATCGACGTGTTCTGGCAGGCCGGCAAGCTGCCGAAGGATATCTGGGTGCCGGACCAGGGCGTCGCGCCGTATCGCGGCAGAGGCTAGAATTCCTCGACAATTTGCACGCTCTTAGGCGTCCCCAAAGCGCTTCAACAGCGAGAGGCGAGCGCGCTCGACCATCTCGCCATAGTTTGGCGCGAACGGCTCGACGAGCTTGCGCTCCAGGCAGCCCAGAAGCTGATCGAGCGCGCATTCGTCTGCGGGCGATAGCGCGAGCGAAGAGGCTCCTCCGCCGTTGTGCCTGGACAGCAATTCGAAAATGACGATTGCCGCGTCGTGATCCAGCTCCAGCGTAACGCCCATGTCGTCCCTCACCTGATCGAGCGATGACGGATCGCTCGTTAGCAAATCCCGTGCGTGACTACCGTCGCAGAAGGCATCACTTCGCAGCGAGGGATTTTCGCGCCACCGATTTGGTGACTTCGCGCGCGAAATCAAGGAATAGTTGTGCGACCGGACTGAGCGTCCGGTTCTTTAAGGTAATAACGCTGATCGGGGGTGCCACGATCGGGAGTTCGACGGGCAACACTTTTAATCGAACGCTTGGTGGGCGGAAGCGGAGAAACATGCTGCCAAGGACGCCAAGGTATTGCCCGCTCGCCACGAGACTGCTGGTGCACTGAGCCGATCCCACGGTCACACTCCTGGCTGGCGGGTTTAGTCCGATGCGCTGGAAGGCCTTGATCACCAGTGCCCCCACCGGGTGATCCGGTGGCGGCAAGCACCAACGTTCATTGGCAAGATCGGCGAGCGACACTTTGCGACGCGAGGCCCAGGGACTGCGCGCTCCCGCTACGATCCACAAGCGATCGTCGTAAAGCAGTTTCGCATCCAGTCCCTCATCGAGATCCTCGATCGCGGTCCTCATGATCGCCAGCTCCACCCTGCGGCCAAGCAGATCGCGTTGCTGCAGCGTCGGCGGGTCGCCGAGCGCGACATCAAAGATGATACGCGGATATTTTTGTGTGAGTTGATCGATCAACCTGGGCAGCAACCCGGTTGCCAAGGTCTCTTCGCATCCGATCCGCAACTCTCCTCCGCTCGGATCGGACAGGAATTCGAGCTCGCTGACGCTCGTTCTGAGGTCATCGAAAATGGCTGTGCTGCGCCTGAGCAAGGCAAGGCCATGGACGGTCGGTTCGACGCCGTGGGGAACGCGGTCGAACAAGCGCACGCCGACCACCTGCTCGAGCTCGGCGATCGCCTTCGATACCACGGGCTGCGAGATGGCGAGGTGCTCTGCCGCTTTCGCCATGCTCCCGTACCGCGCGACCGCAACCAAAGCGTTGAGCTGCCTCAATTTCAGTCGGCGGCTGATCTGCTCGGCGCGAAGCATGGGGCTATTCACAAAAGCTATAAGCCAATAGGAAAATCGATCTTACTATCTATACCGAAGGCGGGGCAAGCTGGCGCGGTCTGGAAGCATCCCAGAGGAGAACCCCCATGGCTGCGATCCGCGGCGTTGCGCAGGCCGCCCTGATGATCCTGGCGTCCATCGGCCCGGACGCGCTCTCAGCCGCCTACGGCCAGACGTACCCATCGAAGGTCATCCGCATTGTCGTTCCAACCGGACCCGGTACGCCACCCGACGTCATTAGCCGGGTCATTGGAGCGGAACTTTCGGAAAGTGACGGCTGGCGCGTGTCCATAGAGAACCGGCCGGGTGCGCTGCAAACGATCGGAATGGCCGACGTCCTGAAACAGCCTGCCGACGGTTATTCCATCTATCCGATGAGCGTCCCAACCATGGCGGTGCCGGCTTTGCTCCCGAACATGGGCCTGCGGCCGGACGCAGACTTCACTCCGATCATCAAGGTTTCGAAGTCATACAACGTGCTGGTCGTACCGCCGTCGTTCCCGGCGCGGTCTGTCTCCGAGCTGGTCTCCGTTCTTAGGGAGGGGCCGGACCGGTTCAATTTTTCATCCGCAGGTTTTGGAACGCCCGCGCATCTCATCGGAGAGATGTTCAAGCTGCAAACCGGCGCGCGCGCCACGCATGTGCCGTATCAGCAAGCGCAACAGCGTGTTGCTGATCTTCTCAATGGCACCAACCAGTTCGATTTCCTGGCAACGGTTACTGCCGCCGATTTCCTTGCCACCGGGCGACTTCGAGCGCTCGCCGTCACCGCGCCCGTCCGGGTCGCGCGCTTGAACGATGTGCCGACCGTCGTCGAGCAAGGCTTTCCCGACCTGGTCGTGGAAGACTATGTAGGCTTGGCGGTAAAAAGCGGCACCTCAACGGAGATCACGGCGCGCCTCAATGACGCGATAAACCGCGCGCTCAGAAAGCCAAAAGTGCGCGAAGCGTTCGCCAATCTAGGCGCAGAGGCTACTGGCGGCACCAGCGCGGAATTCGGGGACCTCATCAAGGCACAGGTTGCTCACTGGGGGAAGATCGTCAGGGAATCCGGGATCAAGATGCCACAGTGAAGGCCGCCCGAAGATTGGAACGAGAGGCACCGATGGACTTTCATCTCGCTCCCACACGTGATCAAGCGATGACATCGCCCACTTGGGTAGTCTACGCCGTCCTTGCTCTGGGATTTGGCTTGGGATGCTGGATGCTTGTTTACATCGCAAGCAACGGAGCACACATGAGGGCCGCCGCCGAGAGCCAGAGAGCAGAGGAAATCAAACAGGAAAATCTGGAAACCTGCATTCGACTTGCAATGCCGCCCGGAACTGAAGCATTCCTCGCCTGCGCCGCTGAGCTGACGCGTATCCGGCAGCGGCACGATGAGAGGCGCGACCAAGATTTCTATTTCCACTAGCGCCCCGCGACGGTCGACAACAGCGCCTTCGTCTCCTGCCCCGGGTCGGCCGCGCGCATGATCGAGCCCATCACCGCGATCCCCGAGACCCCGACCGCCAGCACCTCGGCGGCGCGGGTGGCATTGAGGCCGCCAATGGCGACGAGCGGCACGCGCGCGCTCTTGGCAAGATCGGCCAGGCCCTTGCGGCCGATCTCCGGGCCATAGCCCGGTTTACTCGCGGTCTCGTAGGCCGGGCCGGCGATCGCATAGTCGGCGATCGCGGGATCGACCGCCGCCGCCTCGGTCGCGGTGTGGATCGACACGCCGATCAGCTTGTCGGGGCCGAGGAGCTTGCGGCTCGCCGCGGCATCGCCGTGCGCCGACACGTGCACGCCATCGGCGCCGGCGGCCTTCGCCAGCGCCGCATCGCCATGCAGGGTGAGCCGCGCGCCGTTGCGCCGCGCGATCGGCAGCAGCAGCCGCACCAGCGCGATCTGATCGTCCTCCGGCAGGTCCTTCTCGCGCACGCTGACCCAGCGGCAGCCGGCGGCCAGCGCCGCCGCAACCACTTCGGCTCAGCGGCTTGCGCGCCTGCCGGCGGTCGGTGACCAGGAGCAGCGGCGGGTGCGGGAGCCTCACGTTCCGACGAGGCCGAATTGCGGGCTCGAGGGCTCCGCATGGGCGATCTTCGGAATGCGCCCGGCGAGCCGCGCCGCGCGTCCGCCCTCGACACCCGCACGCATCGCCTTCGCCATCAGCACCGGGTCCTGCGCCTTCGATACCGCGGTGTTGAGCAGCACCGCCGAGCAGCCGAGCTCCATCGCCAGCGCGGCGTCGGAGGCGGTGCCGATGCCGGCGTCGAGCACCACCGGCACCGGCGAGCGCGCGCAGACCAACTCAATGAGATGCGGGTTCGAGATGCCAAGGCCGGACCCAATGAGAGAACCAAGCGGCATCACCGCGGCGGCGCCGGCGTCGGCAAGCTTGCGGCACACCACCGGGTCTTCGGTGCAGTACGGCAGCACGACGAAGCCTTTCGCCACCAGCGCTTCGGTGGCTTTGATCAGCTCGTCGGTGTCGGGATAGAGCAGCTCGCGATCGCCGATCACCTCGATCTTGACCCAGTTGGTGCCGAGCGCCTCGCGTGCCAGCTCGGCGGTGAGGATCGCGTCCTTCGCGGTCTGGCAGCCTGCCGTGTTGGGCAGGAAATGGATGTTCTTCGGGATCAGGTCGGCCAGGCTCTCGTCGTCGCCGGCGAGGCTGATGCGCCGGATCGAGGCTGTCACCATCTCGCTGCCGCTCGCGGCGACGGAGTCGAGCATGATCTTCCGGTTCGGATAGCCGGCGGTGCCAAGGAACAGCCGGGAGCGGAACTCGCGGCCGGCAATGATCAGCGGATCGGACATCGCACTAACTCCAATTCCAATGTTCAACCGCCCTGCCGCGCGCGCACGATCTCGACGCTGTCGCCGGGATTGAGCCGCGTCGTCGGCCATTCCGCGCGCGGGACGACCGCGCCGTTGAGCGCGACCGCGATGCCCTTCTGGCCGGTGTCGACGGCCTTCTCGTCGAGCAGCGCGGCGAGCGTGGCGGCGGTCAGTGGCTCGTCCTGGCCGTTGAGGCGAATCTGAGCGTTGAGAGTGGCTTGCGTCATGGCGTTGACCCTATTCCGCAGACTCTATTCGGCAGCCCTGGGCGGCGCAAACCGCTCGATCCCGAACGGCCGGATCGCCGGATCGAGCGCGCCTTCCAGCACCAGCTTGGCGACAGCATCGACCGTCACCGGCGCCAGCAGGATGCCGTTGCGGTGATGGCCGGTGGCATAGATCAGGCCTTGCGCCGGACCGGGCCCGACGATCGGCGCGTCGTCGCGGCTGCCCGGGCGATGCCCGACCCACATCTCGTCGATGGGGAGTTCCTCGATCGCCGGGATCGTGCGCCACGCGGCTTCGAGCAACGTGAGCAGCCCGCCGGCGGTGAGCGAGGTGTCGAACGCCTTCTCCTCGACGGTGGCGCCGACGATCAGGCGGCCGTCGCGGCGCGGCACCATGTAGACGCCGGGCGCCCAGATCACGTGCGTCATCAGCGGCGCCGCCGCATCCATCTTCAGCGACAGCATCTGGCCCTTGATCGGCCGCACCGGCGGCCGCAGCTCCGGCGCGAGCCCGCCAATCGTGCGCGACCAGGCGCCGGCCGCCAGCACCACGACATCGGCCGCGACCTTCACGCCGTCCGCTAGGACGACGCCGTCGGCGCGGCCACCAGCGAGCGAAATCTCTTTGACCGGTTTGTGCTCGTGGATCGTCGCGCCGGCCGCTTCGGCCGCCACGCGCAATCCAGCCGCGAGCTTGCGGTTGTCGACCTGATGATCTTCCGGCGACCACACCGCGCCGGCGAGCTTGCCGGCGAGATGCGGCTCGCGCCGGCGCGTCTCGGCGGCGGAGATCCACTCGAGCGGCAGGCCGAGCTTCTTCTGATGGGCCAGATGGTGGTGGATGCGCGCCTGGTCGTCGGCGGTGAGCGCGACGACCAGCGTGCCTTCGGTGCGCAATTCGACGTCGATCCCGGAGGCCTTCAGCAATTCCGCCGCGAACGCCGGCCAGCGCGCCTGGCTCTCGCGGCCGAGCGCGACCAGCGCGTCCTCGCCCGGCTCGGCCTCGCAGCAGGCGGCGAGCATCCCGGCGGCGGCATGGCTGGCGCCGCTGCCGGCGGCGCTGCGGTCGAACACGTCGACCGTCGCGCCCTTGGCCGCGAGCCGCCACGCAATGCCAAGGCCGATCACCCCGGCGCCGATGATGGCGACCTTGGGCGATAGGCCGGAACGTGCGGATGGTGACGTCAACTGGCTGCTCCCTTCGCTGGAATGACCCAGACAGGTTCAGTGGGTGTGATCTCAGCCGCGTTACCGCGGCACCCCAGGCCGAATGCCCTGATAATGGGCATTTTGGTGCGGTTTCACAAGTGCGCTGTCAAGTCGGCGAAGGCGGTGGCGGTGGCGGCGCCGCGTTGCGAAGGCGCAGGTACCGCGAACAGACGATGGCAATAACCATAACGACCGCGGCGCCGAGGAACATCAGTAGTTCAAGGCTGCCATACGCATAGCCGTAGCCGTAGAGCACCGGACCGGTCGCCTGCCCCATAAAGAAGAAGCTCGAATGCGCGGAGGTGGCCGCGCCGCGCGCGGTCGTCGACAGGTCGGTGACGTGCACCTGGATGCAGCCGTGCAGCAGGTAGAAGCCGAACCCGAATATGCCGAAGATCGCAACCTGCACGTACCAGGGGAAATGCAGCGCCGCGAGCGTCAAAGCGATGGCGGCGAGCGCGCCGCCGATCAGCATCAACCGGCGTTCCGCGAAATAATTGACCAGCGCGGGAACTGACAACGAATAGATCACGCCGCCCAAGCCGAACGCGCCGATCACAAGACCGGCGATCGAGGCGCGCACCTCACCACTGACCAAGAGCAGGATCGCCACATACGGAAAAATGCCGTGGATGAAGATGCCTTCGAAGAACACCGAGCCGAAACAGAATTTCGCGCGCGGATCGGCAAAGATGCCTTGGTAATTCGCCTTCACTGCCGGGAGATTGAACTTGGGCCGCGGCTTCGGCACCGGAAAGCTGCGCAGGATATAGAACGCGGCGACGGTAATGATCAGGCCAAAAGCCCCCGTGATGACGAAGATCCCGCGCCAGCCGAACAGGTCGCCGATCACGCCGGCGATGGCGGCGCCGAGCACATTGCCGGTCAAGCCGACCGCGAGCAGCCGGCCGATCATCACCTGGCGTTGATGGATCGGCACGAGGTCGCCGACCAAGGCCATCGCCACCGGAAAGACGCCGCCCGCGACCAGCCCGGCCGCGACACGCATGCCGAACACCAGCTCGAAGCTGGTCGCGACCGCGCAGATCAGGGCGGTGATCGACACGATCAAGAGGCTCATGTTCATGAGCCGCGTCTTGCCGAAGAAATCGGCGATGGTGCCGAGCACCGGCTGGGTCAGCGCGTAGGGCAAGGTGAAGGCGGTCGAGAGCAGTGCGGCCGTCTTCACGTCGACCAGCAAGTCGGCGGCGATCTGCGGCACCACCGGATCGACGACGCGGCTGAACAGCGTCGACGCGAAGACGACCAGGAAGACGATTTTCAGGACGGGCGGAATAGGCGTGCTCGCTTGTTGTCAGGGCCGCTCAACCCGGGATAGCCCGGGGGCGTTTCGCAAGCTTGGACAATGCGGGTGCGGCAATTGCAACAGGGAATTATGCAATCCCCCTAGGCGACGATGGCGTGCGGCACGAAGCGCGACGAATTCTTCGTGATCGGGCTCGCATCCTCGCGCACCGACAGGCCGCAAGCCTGCCCGGCGGCGATCCAGGAACCGAGCACCACGTAGTTGCCGTCGAATTGCGGCAGCGGCGCCAGCGCCTGCCGCACAAACCCCTCGCCGCCATAGGGGCCTGAATCCCGGTCGACGGTATTGCCGCCACGCACCAGCTCGATATTGGCGCCCTCGCGCGAGTAGAGCGGCTTGCGCGCGTAGGAGTCGCCAAGCTCGCCGGCCTTTTCGTCGTCGTCGAAATAGGCCGGCAGCAGATTGGGATGGCCGGGATACATCGCCCACAACAGGGGCAGGATGCCCTTGTTGGACAGGATCGCCTTCCACGGCGGCTCGACGAACTGGGTCGGCGCGCCCGGCAGGTAGCGGCCGAACGCCTCGCGCATCATCCATTCCCACGGATAGAGCTTGAACAGCAGGTCGAGCGGAACGTTCTTGGCGTCGATGAACAGGCCGTGCGGCGTCCGGCCGATCGTCTCCATGTCGATCAACAGGGTGGCGAGGCCCGCCTGGTGCGCGCAGTCGGCAAGATAGGCGAGCGTGCCCTCATCTTCGGGAGCGCCCAGCGTGCCGCTGAGGTGCAGCAGACGGCCCTTGCCGATCGCCCGCCAGCCTTCGATCAGCCGCTCATGTAGCGAGTTGAATTGGTCGGCGTCGCTCGGCAACAGCTTGCGCGCGATCGCGTCCTCCAGCCATTGCCACTGGAACACCGCGGTCTCGAACACTGCCGTCGGCGTGTCGGCGTTGTATTCGAGCAGCTTCGCCGGACCCTGGCCGTCGTATCGCAGGTCGAAGCGGCCGTAGAGGCTCGGATCGCCGCGCTTCCAACTCGCCGCGATCCAGTTCCAGAACGCCGGAGGAATCTTGAGGATGCTCAACAATCGATCGTCGGAAACTGCGCGCTCGACCAGCGCGCGGCACATCTCGTCGAGCTCCGCCGTCGGCGCCTCGATATCGCGCTCGATCTGCTCGAGCGTGAACGCGTAATAGGCGCGCTCGTCCCAATAACGTTCGCCGTTGATGGTGTGGAACGTGAAGCCCGTTCGCTCAGCGATGTCGCGCCAGTTGGCGCGCTCGTCACAGGCGACGCGCCGCATGGGCAATCAACTGGAGCTCGACGACGAATGGCCGGTGCTGCCGAAACCGCCACGCGGGGGGCCGCTGGTGGTGCCGGGCCGGGTCGTCGTCGGCGTGGTGACCGGTCTCGTTGTCGTTGTTGTCGTCGTGACCGGTCTCGTCGGCGTCGGAGTTGCGGTCCGCGTGAACCTGGGGCGCGACCAATTGCTGGTGCTGTTGGTCCGGCTCCAACCGGAATAGCCGCCGGACCCGGAGCGCCGCGGCGTGCAGCCTTCCTGACCCGTTGCGCCGGGCTTGGCGGGAGCTGCGGCCGCGGGCGGGCTGCCGGCCGGCGGACAGGTCGGCGGGGCCATCGCGTAAGCCGAGGCGCCGACACCGGTTGCGCCCATCAGCAACAAGACGACTTGAGAGGACCGTTTCACGGGACGTCACCAGGTCATGGAGGCTGCGCTCAACACGCCGGCGGTGACCGACGCGAGCCCCAACCAGATCGCAGCAGCCATTTCGCCCTTTTCAATTCGCTCGGACAATTGGGGCACCGCAATGCGCGCGACGTAGTACGCGATGATCTGAACGAGCAGGGCGATGATGCTCCAGATGATGCAGTCGACGATGTCGGCCGCATGCGCGACCGCACTCGCGACCGGCAGCGAAAAGCCAAGCATGCTCAGTCCAAGCGCAATGGCGGCGCCAGGATTGTTGCGGCGGATCAGTTCATATTCGTCGTGGTGCGTGATCCAGGCGTAGATCACCGCATAGAGGACCACTGCGACGAGTGACACGCAGAAATACGCCAAGAAAGCCGGCAACCCGGCCAGCGACTGCAGCACCATGTTGGGCCCTCCCCCTTGGCTGTGCCGGCAATGGCAATCGCAGCTCAGCCCAGTGACTTCGCAACGCGATCGAACGCCTGCAGCGATCGAATCAAACCTTCCAGGTCTTTCAATGCAATCATATTTGGGCCGTCCGAGGGAGCCTTGTCGGGGTCCTGATGGGTCTCGATGAAGACGCCGGCCACGCCCACGGCCACGGCCGCGCGCGCCAGCACGGGCACGAACTCGCGCTCGCCGCCCGATGACGTGCCCTGCCCGCCGGGCTGCTGCACCGAATGCGTGGCATCGAAGATCACCGGCGCGCCGGTCGAACGCGCCAGGATCGGCAATGCGCGCATGTCCGAGACGAGCGTGTTGTAGCCGAACGATGCGCCGCGCTCGGTCACCAAGACGTTGCGGTTGCCGGCGCTCGTGACCTTGGCGACGACATTGGTCATGTCCCAGGGCGCGAGGAACTGCCCCTTCTTGACGTTGACGACGCGCCCGGTGGCGGCAGCTGCCGCCAGCAGATCGGTCTGCCGGCACAGGAACGCCGGGATCTGCAGCACGTCGGCGGCCTGCGCGACGCGCGCGCATTGCTCGGCCTCGTGCACGTCGGTCAGCACCGGCACGCCGAGCGACGACTTGATCTCCGCGAAGATCGGCAGCGCGGCGTCGAGCCCGATGCCGCGCGCGCTGCGGGCGCTGGTGCGGTTGGCCTTGTCGAACGAGGTCTTGTAGACGAGGCCGATCCCGAGCCGTGCGGAAATCTCCTTCAGCGCCGACGCCATCTCGAGCGCGTGCGCGCGGCTCTCGAGCGCACACGGCCCGGCAATCAGCGCCAGCGGCAGCTCGTTGCCGAAGCGCGTCTTACCGACGGCCACTATCGATTCCGGCGCAGGATTGGTTGTCAGCATGGTCATGTCTCGCGGGCGGACCATGACGGCGCGGGCGGCCCGGGTCAACGGTCAGGCTGTCCGGCCCGCATGCCTCGCTCAGGCGCGCTCCATGGCCGCTTTCACGTTGGCCGGCGTGAACGGAACCCGCCGCAGGCGCACGCCGGTTGCGTCGAACACCGCATTGCCGATCGCCGCCGGCACCAGGCCGAGCGCCATTTCCGCGGCGCCCGATGGCGGCTCCTCCGGCCGCCGGATCAGCACGATGTCGATCCGCTCCGGCAGCCCCTCCATGTGCATGACCGGATAGCTCTCCCAGTCCACGCCGGTCACCATGTTTTCGTCGAAGCGAACTTCCTCGACCATGGCGCGGCTGGTCCCGTAGACGAGCTGCCGGTCGATGACGTGCCGCAGCGTATCGGGATTGACGATCATCCCGACGTCATGGGCGCAGACATAGCGCAGCAGATCGAGCTGGCCGGTGCGGCGATGGACCCGCACCTCGGCGATCAGCGCGATGAAGGTGGTGAAGTGGCGGCGGAACGCGATGCCGCGCCCGATCGCAACGTCCTTGTCCTTTTGATCGTTGTTGGGCGACGGCCGCTTCTGCCAGCCGTAGTTCTCGGCGGCGATGCGCACCGCATCGCGATCGCGCGGATGCTTGAGATATTGCAGCCGGAAGTCGACCGGGTCGGCGTTGGTCGCAACCGCCAGTTCGTCGATGAAGGATTCACTGCCGAACAGGATCGGCGGACCATAGGGATCGCGTAGATGCGTCGACCGCAATGGCGACGCGCGCTCCATCAGCGGCGGAATCGTCTCCCAGCCGAGCCGGCCATGGTCGAACGTGTAGGAGGCGACCGGGATTTCGAAACTCTCCGCCCGGTTGAGCGGCAGCCCGGTCAACTGGCCGGCCAGCACGTCGGCGGCGCGCGTCTCGCGGGTGTTGTTGTCGAGCCGCGAGAACGCCTTGCTGATGTTCTCGTAGGCGATCACCTTGCCGCTGGCGTCGAGACCGGCGCGGCTGCGGTTGATCGAGGCCGTGCCTTTCGGATCCCAGGCCAGCGCTTCGTGCCGCATGTACTGCACGCGCACCGGCCGGCCGAGATGCTTCGACAGGATCGCGGCATCGGCGGTCGCATCACCCTGCTCGTTGCGGCCGTAGGAGCCGGTGCCGAACATCCAGATCGCGCGCACCTTCTCACGCGGCATTCCCAGCAGCTCAGCAACGCAATAGGCGGAGTCATAGGGCTTTTGCGTGGACGTCCAGATCGTCGCGCCGCCATCGCGTACATCCGCGACCGCGCAAGCCGGCCCCATGCTGGCATGCGACTGGGTGGGAAATTCGTAGTCCCCTTCGACAATGCGGACGGCCTGCTTGATGCCTTCCTCGAAATTGCCGTTCTGACGCTGGAACTCGCGCTTGACGATCGGCGCCTTGCGGATGTGCTCGAACAGCCGTTCGTGGCCCGGGAAATTCGGCTTCGAGTCCGACCAGGTCACCTTGAGCGCACGCGCCGCCTTGACCGCGTTCCATTCCTTCTCGGCGACGACCGCGAGCAGGTCCTTGATCCACACCGTCTCGCGCCCCGGCGATATGCTTGATCGATGCTTCGTCGACCTTCACCGGCACCGCGCCCGCCACCGTCGGGCGGATCATCCGCGCATGCAGCATGCCGGGCAGCCGCACGTCGTTGACCATTTCGAGCGTGCCGAAGACCTTGCCGGGCAGATCCTTGCGCGGCAGCGACTGGCCGATGATCTTGAACTCGGCAGGCTTCTTCAGCGCCGCCGGGACTTCGACCTGCAAGCCATTGCTCAGCCGACCGTTCCATTTCACGGTCTTGTCGAGGTAGCGACCGCCGATCAGCTCGGCATAGCTCACGCGCTTGGCCTTGTCCGCAACGCCGTGCACGACGCCGTCGGTCACGGTGAGCTCACTGACGGGGACACCAAGTCGCTCACTCGCCATCTCGATCAGGAGCCGCCGGGTTTCGGCGGCGGTGCGGCGGAGCATCGTCCCGCCATGCGACACGCCGATCGCGGCGCTCGCGCCGCCCATGTCGAGCGTCAATGCGCTGTCGCCCATCACCACGCGCACGCGCTCATAGGCGACGTCGATCTCTTCCGCCACCATCTGCGCGATCGCGGTGCCGAGCCCCTGCCCGCCGTCGATCTTGCCGTAATAGGCGACGACCGCGCCGTCGGCGTCGATGCTGATGTAGGAGGAAAGCTGGTCGCCCTTGAGCGGCGGCCGCGCGGCGACGCCGTTGGTGGAGGCCTCGGCCCAGTCCGCCGAGGTGGCGAGCGTGACGACCAGCGCGCCGGTCGAGCTCAGGAAGGCGCGGCGGTTCAGCGTCGTATCGGTCATGATGCCCTCCCTCACGCTTGCTGCGCGGCGCGACGCACCGCCTTGAGGGCTGCGCCATGGGTGCCGCAACGGCAGATCAAATCATTGAACGCTTCTTTGATTTGCGCATCGGTCGGCTTCGGATTGCGGTCGAGCAGCTCGACGGCCGTGAGGATCCAGCCGCTGATGCAGTAGCCGCACTGATTGACCTGCTCCTCGATCCAGGCGGCCTGCACCGGATGCGGCTTCTCCGGCGTGCCGATGCCGGCCAGCGTCGTGATCTTGCGGCCGGCGATGGACGACACCGGCGTCATGCAGGAGCGGACCGCGCGGCCGTCGATCTGCACCGTGCAGGCGCCGCATTGCCCGAGGCCGCAGCCAAACCGCGGATTGTTGAAGTTGAGCTCGTCGCGCAGCGCGTAGAGCAGCGGCATATCGGGATCGTCGATTTCGATCGTGCGCGCCGCGCCGTCGACCACCAAGGTGACCTGCGCCATGGATATCCTCCCGACGTTTTTGTTCTGTATTCGCCAAGCGTAGCACGCCTCGGAACCGGAGGCACCAAGCCGCGCGACAGCGGCGGAGGTCCCTCCCCACATGCTAGAATGGCACGAAACGCAAACCAGTCCGTGACGCCATGTGGTGCAACCGCCTCGCATTCGCCATCGCCGTTGTCTTGTCGCCGCCCGCGCTCGCGGCCGACCAGATTGGCGTTGTGCTGATGCACGGCAAGCAGAGCGCGCCCGAGGAACACCTCAGTCTGGCCACTGCGCTCGCCGATGCCGGGTTTGTGACGGACGTGCCGGAGATGTGCTGGACCGCGCGCCGCATCTACGACCGAGCCTACGGCGATTGCCTGCGCGAGATCGATGACGCTATCGCCCGGCTGAAACAGAAAGGCGCCACGGCATTCGTGGTGGCGGGACATAGCCTGGGCGCGAACGGGGCACTCGGCTACGGCGCCATCACCAAAGGGCTGAGAGGCATCATCGCGATCGCGCCCGGCCATCGGCCGGAGGTCTTGAGCCGCCGCGCCGAAGTCGCCACCAGCCTCGCGACCGCCCGCAAGCTTGTTGCGGCCGGCCGTGGCGACGTTCCGTCCCGCTTCACCGACTTCAACGGCGATTTCGCCATCACGGTCGCCGCGACGCCGAATGCCTATCTCAGCTTTGTCTCACCAGACTCGCCAGCAGTCATGCCAAACAACGCCGCCCGCCTGACCGCGCCGTTGCTATATGTCGTGGGCACCGGCGATCCGTTGCAGCGGGGGCCAGCCGAAATCTTCGAGAAGGTCCCACCCCATCCACTTAACCGCTACGTGACGGTTCGCGCCGGCCACTTCGACACGTCCGCCGCGTCGGCGCCGACGGTAGTGGCGTGGCTCAAGGAGCTCACCGGAATGTAGTCGCACGCCGCCTGATGAAGTGGTGGCGCCATCAGGCGCGTGTCTTTCTTCGGCTGCGATCAACGACTACGCGCTCTACACCAGCCGGCTCTGCTCGACCGCCGCTTCGATGAACGAAGCAAACAGCGGATGCGGCTCGAACGGCCGCGACTTCAGCTCCGGGTGGAACTGCACGCCGACGAACCAGGGATGGTCCTCGTATTCGATCATCTCCGGGAGCAGCCCGTCCGGCGACATGCCGGAGAAGCGCATGCCGTGCTGCTCGAGCCGGTCGCGGTAGTTGGTGTTGACCTCGTAGCGGTGGCGATGCCGCTCGGCGATTTCCGAGGTGCCGTAGATTTCCGCCACGCGGCTGCCGCGCTGGAGCACCGCGGGATAGGCGCCGAGCCGCATGGTGCCGCCGAGGTCGGTTTCCGCACCGCGCTTCTGGAGCTCGTTGCCCTTCATCCATTCGGTCATCAGGCCGACCAGCGGGTTCGCGGTCTGCCCGAACTCGGTCGAATTGGCGTCGTCGATGCCGCACAGGTTTCGCGCCGCCTCGATCACCGCCATCTGCATGCCGAAGCAGATGCCGAAATACGGCACGCGGTGCTCGCGCGCGAACTGCGCCGCCTTGATCTTGCCCTCGGCGCCGCGCTGGCCGAAGCCGCCGGGCACCAGGATGCCGTTGACGTGCTCCAGGAACGGCACCGGGTCCTCGCGCTCGAACACTTCGGACTCGATCCAGTCGAGCTTGACCGCGACCTTGTTGGAGATGCCGCCGTGCGAGAGCGCCTCGATCAGCGATTTGTAGGCGTCCTTCATGCCGGTGTACTTGCCGACCACGGCGATCGTCACCGCGCCTTCCGGATTGCGGATGCGCTCGTTGATGGTGCGCCACACCGACAGGTCCGGCTCGGCCTTGGGCTCGATCCCGAACGCGGCCAGCACTTCGTTGTCTAGGCCGGCGGCATGATAGGCCTCCGGCACCGCATAGATGTTGTCGGCGTCGCGCGCCTCGATCACCGCGCTCGGGCGGACATTGCAGAACAGGCCGAGCTTGCGGCGCTCCTCGGCCGGGATCGGCCGATCGCAGCGGCACAGCAGGATGTCGGGTTGGATGCCGATCGAGCGCAGCTCCTTCACCGAGTGCTGCGTCGGCTTGGTCTTCAACTCGCCGGCGCCGGTGATGTACGGCAACAGCGTGAGATGGATGTAGATCGCGTGGCCGCGCGGCAGATCGTTGCCGAGCTGGCGGATCGCTTCGAAGAACGGCAGGCCCTCGATGTCGCCGACGGTGCCGCCGATCTCGCACAGCACGAAATCGTAGCCGTCGTTGCCGTCGCGGATGAACTCCTTGATCGCATTGGTGACGTGCGGAACGACCTGGATGGTAGCGCCGAGATAGTCGCCGCGCCGCTCCTTGGCGAGGATCTCCTGGTAGATGCGGCCGGTGGTGATGTTGTCCTGCTTCGACGCCGGGCGGCCGGTGAACCGCTCGTAGTGGCCGAGGTCGAGGTCGGTCTCGGCGCCGTCGTCGGTGACGAACACCTCGCCGTGCTGGTACGGCGACATCGTGCCGGGATCGACGTTGAGATAGGGGTCGAGCTTGCGCAGGCGGACGTTGTATCCGCGCGCTTGCAGCAATGCGCCAAGGGCCGCTGAGGCGAGGCCTTTTCCAAGGGAGGAGACCACGCCGCCGGTGATGAAGATGTACCGCGCCATGGGGCCTAACCTTTAGCCCCGGAGGGTCGATTCGCCGAGCGACTTATCGCCCTGTGGATTGCCTCCGAAGCGTCCATCTCTGGTCCTGTTTGTCCTGTCCTTACAAACCGTTGGCCTGATTTCGTCAGGCATATCTGGAACTCGCCATTCTCAAGCCTGCATGGCAGCCCACAAAGTCGAAGGGCCGGTTGCCCGGCCCTTGAAGGTCTCCTCACTTCGATTGCGGCACCAGCGGCCCGGAGGGGGCTGGCTCCCCTTTGAGCTGGTCGAGCAGCCCGCCTGGGCCCTTCGGGGCCGGCGCGCCCGGCGTCGAGACCGGCGCCCCGGGCCGCTGCAAAATCGAGCCCGGATTGCGGTTCCAGCCGGCGATTACCGACAGCAGCAGGCTGGTCGCGAAGAAGCAGGCGGCGAGGATCGCGGTGCTGCGGGTCAAGACGTTGGTGGTGCCGCGGCTCGACATGAAGCCGCCACCGCCGCCCGACCCGATTCCGAGGCCGCCGCCCTCGGATTTCTGCAGCAAAACCAGCCCGCACATGGCGAGCACGATCATCAGGTGAATAACGATAATGAACGTCAGCATGAAACCTGTCCGCTCGGACCCCAAAGGGCGTACCTCGGGGGGCCCGCCTCGTTGCCCATATAGGAAGCAGGGCGGGTCCTACACAATCCCCGGCCGGTTTTCCATCGTTATCGGGGGGTCACGTCTGCCAGATCGCCTCGGGGTCTTCCTCGGGCACGATGGCGGCCTCGAGCTCGACCAGGCAGTCGGCAGCGACTTCGGTGCTCAGGATCGGGACGTCGTAGCCCACTTTCCACACCACCAGGTCGTAGGTTCCCTTGGGCACCGCGATGGCGGCCGTGCCGGCCGGGTCGGTGGTGGCGCGATAGAGCCCAAGCCGGACCTCGGCATCGCCGACAGGGTTGGCGGTATCCTTTTCCCTGATCTTGACGGTCACGCGGTGCTCCGCCGGCCGTGCGACCGCGACGCTGAAGTTTGACGCTGCGCCGTCATGCGGAAGCTCGACATCGGCAGCGGCGAAGCGGACCGACCACAGGCACGCCCCCTCCCGATCCGGCGCCGCCAGGCGAAGCTCGGTCCAGTAGAGCGCGCTGGTGCCCGGCCAGGGCGCATCGCCGAGACGGCCCTGCGCGAGCACGGCGCCGGTCTCGTCGCAGGCTTCGATCGTGCGGCCGGTCAATTTGAAATCGCCCGCCGACTTTGCGCCGGCCTTGATCGCGAATGCCTGCCCCATCACCACCGGCGACGGGATATCCCAGACCGCGAGGCTCGTGGTCTGCGGCTTCACGCTGACACTGATCGCGAGCGGCTCCGCCTTGTGGCCTCACATCGCTCGCCTGCGCCAACGCGATCCGCCAGACATGCTCGCCGACGCGCGGCGGGGCCCGCATGGCGATTTCGTGGAATTCACCGATTTCCGGATCTTCCGACGCCGACTGCCGCGCTTCGCCGGCTCCGGCAGGAGCCGCGATAGCGAGCCGCTGCTCATGCAGGTCACATCCGTTCACGCACGTCACCGCAACCTTGACCACGAACGTGGCGCCGACCGGCACCTCCAGTGGTGGCGGCTCCTTGAGCTCGATCGTTGTGGCGTGGGGCTCGGCCTCCGTCATCGGCATGCCACCTGCGCGTCCCAGTCGTCTTCCTTGAGCCCGGAAGAGTGGTAGGTTTCCAGGGCAAAGACAATCCAGCCCATCATGGAAGGACGGCGCTCATGCAAACCAGTGATCGCAGGGACTTCATCCAGAAAGGCCTCCTCCTCGCGGGAACCGCGGGGCTTATGGCAAGCGGCCTCGCGTCCACCGCGAGCTATGCGCAGACGCTCGGCAAGATGCGGCGCTCCGACCGCTACGAGGACACGTTCATCAATCAACGCAAACCGTTTTCCTGGCCCGGCGGCAAGACGCTCGCGGTCTGGATCGCGCCCAATGTCGAGGTCTGGCACTTCGATTCAGCGGTCGGCACCGGCATCTCACCCAACCCGGCCAACCGCGTGCCCGACGTCATCAACTATGCCTGGCGCGAATACGGCATGCGCGTCGGGCTGTGGCGGATGGCCGACGTGCTGGACAACGCCGGCGTCAAGGCCACCGTCGCGCTGAACTCGCAGGTGTGCGACGCCCATCCCCAGGCCGTCGAAGAGATGAAGAAGCGCGGCTGGGAGTTCATGGGCCACGGCACCACCAACAGCGAAAGCCTCGCCGGCCTCCCGCTTGAGAAGGAGAAGGAAGTCATCGCGCATGTGCTCAAGACGATCGGCGCGGCGACCGGACAACGGCCGCGCGGCTGGCTCGGCACCGGGCTGACGCAGACCCACAACACGCTCGACATCCTCGCGGCGGAAGGCGTGACCTTCTGCGGCGACTGGAACAACGACGACCAGCCGTACCGCATGAAGGTCAAGAGCGGGAAGATGATCGCCATCCCCTACTGCATGGAGATCAACGACATCCCGCTGTTCATCCGCAAGGGCTACACCGGCGAGCAATATTATCGCTCGGTGATGGACCAGTTCGAAGGCCTGCTGGCGGACAGCGACAAGCACGCGCGCGTCATGGGCATTCCGCTGCATCCGATGATCATCGGCCAGCCGTTGCGCACCAAATATCTTGCGCGCGCGCTGGCCGAGATGAAGAAGCACGACAAGGTCTGGTTCGCCACCGGCAGCGAGATCATCGACGCCTACGAAAAGGCCAACCCGGTCGGGTAGCGTTTCACCCCGCCCAGTTCGCCGTCTCGTGCACGATGCGGCCGCCGACCATGGTCATCAGCGAGGTGAGCCCTTCGATGCGGCTCTCCTCGACCGTCAGCGGGTCGGCGCTGAGCACGGCAAGGTCGGCAAACTTTCCGGCCTGCAAGGTGCCGCGCTTGTCCTCGTCGAACGTCAGATAGGCGCCGTCGGCGGTGGCGCAGCGCAGCGCCTCCATGCGCGTGAGCGCCTGCTGCGGCGCGATCCGCTGCTTGGTCACATAGCTGGTGCGCAGGATGGTGTGCGAGACCGGCAGGAAGTTCGTGATCGGCACGTTGTCGGTCGCCAGCGACACCTTCACGCCGGCGTCGAGCAGGCTGCGCAGCGGGACGATCTCGCCATGGCGCTCCGGCGGCAGCCGCTTGGCGTGCACGTGCAGGCCTTTGTAGAGATAGTTGTTGGTGTGGGTGGTGAGCACCAGTCCCATGCGCACGATGCGCTCGACGTCCTTGGGCGAGAAATCGTTGATGTGCGCGATCACCCAGCGCTTGCCCTTCAGCGGCACCTCGCGGTCGACCTCGTCATAGAGGTCGAGCACCGGCGGGCCGTTCATCACGACGCGGATGTCGTTCGCGGCGCAACGCACCAGCACTTCCTTGAGCTGCGCGCGCTCCAGGCCGGAGGTGTAGTTGAACCCGGCCCAGCCGGTGTAGGAGCCCGCCGCCGCGGTCCGCAGATTGCCGGCCGGCGGCTGGCCGAGGCTGAGATAGACGCCGCTCATCTTGAGGCGATCGTCGCCGAGCGCGGGCTCGCCCAGCCACGCCGCCCATGAGTCGACGAACGGCCCGAGCGGCGCCTTGCCGGCCGCGAGCCAGTCCGGGCTGAAGGCGAGCGTCGTGCGCATCGAGAGCGCGCCGTCGCGGTGCGTCTCCTTGTAGACGCGGATCAGCTCGCCGGCGGCGCCATGGCCCTCGAAGATGCCGGTGGTGCCGGCCGCATGATAGAGCCGCTGCGATTCCTGCAGCGCCTTCATCCGGTCGGCATGCGAGAACCGCGTCGCCTCGCGGAACCAGATCAGCTCCGTGATCGGCTGCATCTCCTGCTCGACGAACACGCCGGTCGGATCGCCGTTGCCATCCTTCTCGATGGTCAGCGACTTCACCGGCGACGGCGGTGTCGCGCGTGATGCCGGCGCGCTTGAGCGCCTCGGTGTTGGCGCACGACACGATCGGGAACGTGCCGCGCCAGAAACCCCAGATCGAGCGGATATAGACCGGGTTGTTCGGCGCCGCCTGATCGAGCTCCTGCCGCGTCGGCCAGCGTTTTTCCGCCAGTATGTCCGGGACATCAAAATAGTAGGGCGGATCGCCGATCGGCATGGTGACGATCCACTCGCCGGGCTTCTTGCCGCGCGCGAGGTCGGCGATGCGATCCTGGATGTCGCGGATCGAGCGCACGCGCCCGAGCGAGGGAAACACGTTGCGCAGCCCTTCCCGGTCCATGTGCGCGTGGCCGTCGGTGATGCCGGGGATGACCGACTTGCCCTTGAGGTCGACGACGCGCGTGCGCGGGCCGGTATGCGGCGCCATCGCGTCGTTCGGACCGACCGCGACGATCTTGTCATTGGCAATCGCGACCGCCTCGGTGACCGTCGACTTGCTGTCGATGGTGATGACCTTGCCGTTGCGGAGGATGACATCGGCGGCGGCCGTTGCGGGCGCCGCGCCTTGGCCTTGCGCTGGCTTGGCGATGGCCGCTCCCATTGCAACCGTCCCTGCCCCGGACAGAAAATGCCGCCGCCGCATCGTCCGCTTGGCCATGGCTCACTCCCCTCACATCGTTGTTGTTCTTTGGTCGCTACATATACGCCCGCGCAATGCCGAGGAAATCGTCGGCCTTCAGACTCGCGCCGCCGACCAGCGCGCCGTCGACATTGGGCACGTGCAGCAGCTCGCGCGCGTTCGACGGCTTGACCGAGCCGCCATAGAGGATGCGGATCTGCTTGCCGGCCTCGCCGTAGCGGGTCTCGAGATGCCGCCGGATGAAGCCGTGCACCGCGGCGACATCGGCCGGCGTCGGCGTCAGCCCGGTGCCGATCGCCCACACCGGCTCGTAGGCCACCACGAGGTTCTCGGCGGTCGCGCCATCCGGCAGCGACGTCCGGGTCTGCACGTGCACGACGTCGAGCGTCTTGCCGCCCTCGCGCTCGTCCTTGGTTTCGCCGACGCAGACGATCGCCATGAGCCCGGCGCGCCAGGCCGCGCGCGCCTTGGCGTTCACCTCGATGTCGGTTTCCCGGTGATACTGCCGCCGCTCCGAATGGCCGACGATGACCGCGACCGCGCCGCAGTCGCGCAGCATTTCCGCCGACAGGTCGCCGGTGAAGGCGCCGGACGGCTCCGCGTGGCAATCCTGGGCGCCGACCGTGACCGGCGTACCCTCCACCAATGTCGCGAAGGTCGCGAGCAGCGTCGCCGGCGGGCAAACCATCAGGTCGGTACGCGCCGCGACCTCACCGGCACCGCTCATGATCTTGGTCAGCTCGGCCGCCGAGCCGCGCAATCCGTTCATTTTCCAGTTGCCCGCCACAAGCGGACGCGGAGTTTCAGCCATGATCATTCCTGTCGGGGATTATGCGAACGGGTGCCGCCCTGCTGGTGCAAATACCGGCCCCCTATCCTTACCATTGACCGTCCTCGCAGGAGCACCTAAATCCTTCGTGGATTCCGATGGTTAGGTTCGTCCTGCGGCGCCTCGGCGCAATCTCGTGACCGAGGACGAAATCTAACCTAGGATGACCGTAACGCCTTGCCGGCGCAGGAGCAAAACGCCCGCCGGCGCACTCAATCACCCGGAACACGACACCATGCTTCGAGGTATCCGCACCGCCTCCGCCAATTGGCTCGGCAGGATCGTCATGGGCGTCGTGCTCGGCCTGATCGCGGTCAGCTTCGCGATCTGGGGCATCGGCGACATTTTCAAGGGCTTTGGCCGCTCGAGCCTGGCGCGCATCGGCGGAACCGAGATTACCATCGAGCAGTTCCGGCAGCTTTACAGCGAACGGCTGCAGCAGCTCGGCCGTCAGCTCGGCCGCCCGATCACCTTGGATCAGGCGCGGCAGATGGGGCTCGACCAGCAGCTCGTGGGGCAGCTCATCGGCGAAGCCACCATCGACGAGCGCGTGAAGGCGCTGCGGCTCGGCATCACCGACGCCGAGATGGCGCGCCGGATCACGACCAATCCGGATCTGCTCGGCCCGACCGGCCAGTTCGATCGCCAGCGTTTCGAGATGATGCTGCGCAACAACCAGATCACCGAGCGGCGCTTCATCGACGAGCAGCGCCGTCTGATCCTGCGGCGGCAATTGGCCGGCACCGTGCTCAACGGAACGCAGCTGCCGAAGGCGGCGATGGAAGCCGCCGAACGCTATCAGAACGAGCAGCGCACTATCGAGTATGTCCTGCTTGAGCGCGCGCAGGCCGGCGAAATCCCCGACCCGACGCCCGAGCAGCTCGCAAAATATTTCGAGGAGCGCAAAGGGCTGTTCCGCGCTCCCGAGTACCGCAAGATCGTCATCCTGCCGCTCCTACCGGGCGAACAGGCGCAGTGGACGACGATCTCCGATGCCGACTTGCAGAAGGCCTACGAGGACCGCCGCGTGCGCTATCTGACGCCCGAACGGCGGACGCTGCAGCAGATCGTCTTTGGCGATCCGCAGGAGGCGCAGGCGGCGGCCGACCGCATCGCCAAGGGTGAATCGTTCCTCGACATCGCCAAGGAACGCAAGCTCACTGAAAAGGAAATCGACCTCGGCACGCTCACGATGGGCGCGCTCGTCGACCAGGCGGTCGCCGACGCCGCCTTCGCGCTCAAGGAGGACGAGGTGAGCGCGCCGGTCAAGGGCCGGTTCGGCACCGTGCTGGTGCGTGTCGTCAAGATCGAGCCGGAGCAGGTGCGGCCGTTCAGCGAAGTGCGCGAGGAGCTCCGCAAGGATCTGGCCAACGAGCGCGCCCGCGCCGAGATCCTGCCGCTCTACGACAAGATCGAGGACGAGCGCTCGATCGGCCGGCCGTTGGCGGAGGCCGCGGCCAATCTGAAGCTTGCGGTGCGCACCATCGAGGTGAACCGCCAGGGCGTCGATCCGTCGGGCAAGCCGGTGAGCGGCATCCCGGAGGCGCAGCGCCTGCTCAACTCCGCGTTCACCGCCGACGTCGGCGTCGAAAACGATCCGCTGCAAGTCCAGGGCGGTTATGTCTGGTACGAGGTGGCCGGCATCACGCCGGAGCGCGAGCGCACGCTCGACGAGGTGAAGGAAGAGATCGAAACGCGCTGGCGCAACGACCAGGTCGCGAACCTGCTGCGCGCCAAGGCGGCCGAGATGCTCGACAAGCTCAAGGCCGGCACGGCGTTCGCCGAGGTTGCGAAGACCGCGGGCTTGAAGATCGACACCAAGGCCGACGTCAAGCGCGGCAACGCGCTGCCGCCGCTCTCGGTCCGCACCATCGACGCGATCTTCCGCACCGCCAAGGACGGCTTCGGAACCGCCGAAGCGGTCGCCCCCGGCGAGCAGGTGGTGTTCCGCGTCACTGCGATCACGATGCCGGAAGTCGATGCCAAGTCCGAGGAGGCCGCGAAGCTCCGCGAGGCGCTCAACCGCAGCTTCACCGAGGACGTGTTCGGCGGCTATCTCGGCTACCTGCAGCGCCAGGTCGGCGTGACGATCAACGACAACGCGCTCAAGCAGGTCGTCACCGGGCAGAATCCCAGCACCACCAATTGAGCGTGAGCGCGCGATGCAGATCGAGCCGCAGGCATCGGCCTTTGCCAAGCGCTATGCGGCCGGCGAGGCGCAGGTGGTATGGACCACGCTGGTCGCCGACCTGGAGACGCCGGTATCGGCGTTCCTCAAGATCGCCGGCAGCCGGCCGCTGAGCTTCCTGCTTGAATCCGTCGAAGGCGGCGCCGTGCGCGGGCGCTATTCGATCATCGGGCTCGAGCCCGACCTGATCTGGCGCGCGGTCGCCGGCAAGGCCGAAATCGATCGCACCGGGCGCGGCAAGAAACGCCGCTTCGTGCCCTGCAACGAGCCGCCGCTCGAAGCGCTGCGGGCGCTGGTCGCCGAGAGCGCGATCGAGCTGCCCGACGCGCTGCCGCCGATGGCCGCCGGCATCTTCGGCTATCTCGGCTACGACATGGTGCGGCTGATGGAGAAGCTGCCCTCGCCCAATCCGGATCCGATCGGCCTGCCGGACGCGGTGCTGGTGCGCCCGACGATCGTGGTCGTGTTCGACGACGTCAAAGACACCATCACGGTGGTGACGCCGGTGCGTCCGGAGAAAGGCGTGTCGGCCAAATCGGCGATGGCGCGGGCGAGCGAGCGCTTGTCGGTGGTCGTCGATGCGCTCGACCGGCCGCTCGATCATTCCGCCGCCAAGTCGAATGCCGGCTCGCTGACGGTGCTGCCGGCGTCGAACACCACGCCCGCCGAATACGAGCGCATGGTGAAGGCGGCCAAGGAATACATCGCCGCCGGCGACATCTTCCAGGTGGTGCTGTCGCAGCGCTTCGAGGCGCCGTTCGAGTTGCCGCCGTTCTCGCTCTACCGCGCGCTGCGGCGCGTGAACCCCTCGCCTTATCTCTATTTCCTCGACCTCGGCGAATTCGCCATCGCCGGCTCGAGCCCGGAAATCCTGGTGAAGGTGGCGAACGGCACCGTCACCGTGCGCCCGATCGCCGGCACCCGTCCGCGCGGCGCCACGCCGCACGAGGACAAGGCGCTCGAAGCCGAGCTCCTCGCCGATCCGAAGGAGCGCGCCGAGCACCTGATGCTGCTCGACCTCGGCCGCAACGACGCCGGCCGCGTCTCCGAGATCGGCACCGTCAAGGTCACCGACCAGTTCTTTGTCGAGCACTACAGCCAGGTGATGCACATCGTCTCCAATGTCGAAGGCACGCTCTCGTCCGAGCACGACTCGATCGACGCGCTGGCGGCGGGCTTCCCGGCCGGCACGGTGTCGGGCGCGCCGAAAGTGCGCGCGATGGAGATCATCGACGAGCTGGAGAAGGAGAAGCGCGGGCTCTATGCCGGCGCGGTCGGCTATTTCTCCGCCGCCGGCGAGATGGACACCTGCATCGTGCTGCGCACCGCGCTGGTGAAGGACGGCATGATGTACGTGCAGGCCGGCGCCGGCATCGTCGCCGACTCGAATCCGAAATCCGAGCAGACCGAATGCGTCAACAAGGCCAAGGCGCTGTTCCGCGCCGCCGAGGAGGCCAAGCGTTTCGCCAGCGCCGCCGGGCGGGGGCAGTGATAGGATCGCGTTTGGTGCCGCTCGTCCCGGGCGCAAGCGCAGGATGTCAATGATGCACTCTAGATCTGGATTCCCGCTTTCGCGGAGCAAAGAGCCGGATCCGGATCGACGCTGCAGCCACTGCAGTAATGCTGCTTGTCCGAGACACACGATGCTTCGCGACGCCAGGCTTCCATCACCTGCATCTCAACTCCGTCGATCCCGACGCCGCGATCGATTTCTACGTGCGGCAGTTTCCCAGCACATCGAAGACGACGTGGAACGGTTTCCCGGCGCTGAGATCGCCGACCAATGTGCTGATCCTGTTCAGCCAGGTCTCCGCGCCGCCGCCGACCTCGCCGCAGACCGCGATCTGGCATTTCGGCTGGCATGTCGTCGACTCGCGCAAGAGCCTCGAAACCTACAAAGCGCGGCCGGACGTGAAGCACTTCCCGCTCTACACCTCCGACGAAGGCGGCACCGTGCTGATCAGCAGCGACACCTGGCCGGCCGGCGCCGCGCTCGGCCTGACGCGCGCGGAAATCGCGGAAGCGAAGGCAAAGAACGTGCAGCCCGCCCGCGAGCGCGGCTTCTCCTATCTGCAAGGACCCGACGGCGCCATTGTCGAATATCTCGGCAACTTTCCGGCCGAGCGCATGAACCACGTCCACATGTTCCAGGACCATCCGTTCTGCGCCGAGCTCTGGTACCGCAAGCACCTCGACGCGCAGCCGGTCGCGGGCCGCAGCAGCGCGGCATCCATGACCGAAGCCAACTGCCAGGTGCCGCGCGGCCCGGAGCCGTCATGGCCGGCGATGGAGCGCCACGGCCTCTACCGCACGCCGCGCGCGGCGGTCGAGTTCGACGACGTGATGTTGACCTGGTACGCCCGGCAGGACGATGCTCCCCTCATCGGCACGCGCGGCAACCTCTACGACCACATCGCGCTGAGCGTCACCGATCTCGACGCCTGGGTCGACAAACTTGCGCGGCGAAGGCGTCACGTTCCTGGAGCAGCCTTATGCGCTGGGCGACACCCGCGCCGCGATGATCGAGGGCCCGAGCCGCGAGGCGATTGAGCTGGTTGAGATCGGGTGAAGCCAAGCGAGGCCAACATGACCGAACCGAAATGGAAGCATGACGGCGTCCGCGTCATCCCGGGCCATTCGCTCGATCCCAACACCGCGCAGACGCCGGGCATGGACCGCAAGGCCGCGATCAACCTCGCCCGCGCCGGCGCGCAGAAGCTCTGGGCCGGCACGGTGGCGATCCATCCCAATGCCAAGACCGGCGCGCACCATCACGGCGAGCTCGAAAGCGTGATCTATGTGGTGCGCGGCCGGGCGCGCATGCGCTGGGGCGAGCGGCTCGAATTCACCGCCGAGGCCGGTCCCGGCGATTTCATCTTCGTGCCGCCGTTCGTCCCGCACCAGGAGATCAACGCCAGCCCCGACGAGCCGCTCGAATGCGTGCTGGTGCGCAGCGACAACGAGGCGGTGGTGGTCAATCTCGACATCGACAGCGTCGAGAAGCCGGAGACCGTCGCCTGGATCGATCCGATCCATAAAGGCTGATCTGTGCCATTCCGGGGACTTGGCGTCCGCTTTCGGCGCAACCGGCACACCGGAACCTGTGTCGCCGCCCCCGACCGATGGCGGCGCCCCCGGCGCTAACGTTAAGGCCGACAAATGCTGTACAGCGGGCGTGTCACCGATAACGATGGCCGCCAGGAAATCCGAACCGGTAACATTGAACTTTTGGCCGTCGCATGCGCTGGGCAAAAATCTGTCTCTACCTCTATCTCGCGCAAGCCGCGGTCGGCACCGCCATCGGCTTTGCGATTCCGTTCCTTCATCTCGGATGATGCCGCCCTCGGATTGAGGCGCGGCCTTCTTGCACCACCAGCCGACGCGAACCTAGTATCCGTTTGCGGGTCGGTTCGTGGATCGACGCTGGAAGGGATTCCATCATGATTGCCAGAGTTGTCGCGCCCGCCGGCTTCGTGGCGCTCGCAATCGTCACGACCCCGGCGTTTGCCGCTGACGTGAACTATACGTGCAGCGAAGGCACGCGTCTCACCGCGATGTTTTCGGCGCCCGGCGCTTCGCCTGGAAATGTTGTTCTCGTCATCGCCGGCGCCAACGCGAAGGTCACCCTGCCGCAAGTGAAGTCCGCCGACGGCGGCCGCTATGCCAACGACGAGATGGAATTCTGGATCAGGGGAAAAGACGCCACGCTGACGCGCGCCGGCCGCAAGGAAACGTGCCAGACGAGGTAGCCCGGGTTGAGCGAAGCGAAACCCGGGATTGTGCTATGTGGCGAATTCGGTCCTGGATTTCGCTTCGCTCAATCCGGGCTACAGGCTGATTTGCCATGGTTTTGTGGCCGCCTTGACCCCCTCCGGGTCGGGGGACTAAGACCTTGAGCGGGCACGAGAACCATGATCGTCCTGATCGACAACTATGACAGCTTCACCTTCAACCTGTTCCACTACCTTGGCGGGTTGGGGGCGGACGTCGTCGTGCATCGCAACGACAAGATTTCGACCGCCGACGTGATCGCGGCCGACCCGGAGGCGATCGTGCTTTCGCCCGGGCCGTGCACGCCGAACGAAGCCGGCATCTGCCTCGACGTCATCGCCAAGGCGTCGCCGACCATCCCGGTCCTCGGCGTATGCCTCGGCCACCAGGCGATCGGCCAGGCCTTCGGCGGCAAGGTCGTGCGCGCGCCGACGCTGGTGCACGGCAAGCTGTCGGCGATCAAGCACCGCGGCGAAGGCGTGTTCCGCGGCATCAACGGGCCGTTCCAGGCGACGCGCTATCACTCGCTGGTGGTCGATCGCGCGACCATGCCGGCGGAGCTTTCGGTCGTCGCCGAAACCGACGACAACCTGGTGATGGGCGTCGCCCATACCCGGCTGCCGGTGCATGGCGTGCAGTTCCATCCTGAAAGCATTGCCTCCGAGCACGGGCATCTCATCCTGAAGAATTTTCTCGACATCGCGGCGGCATGGAACGCCGCGACCGGCCGCAGTGCCGCGCGCAAGGCGCCGGCTGGCCGCCGCGCGGCGCGCTGAGGGGCGCGAGAAGGGGCTGACGGTGACTGACGATTTCAAGGCGCTCATTGCCAAGGCCGCCTCCGGCGCGTCGCTGACGCGCGAGGAAGCCGCGCGCGGCTTCGACCGCATGATGTCGGGCGAAGCGACGCCGTCGCAGATGGGCGGCCTCTTGATGGCGCTGCGCGTGCGCGGCGAGACCATCGACGAGATCACCGGCGCGGTGTTCGCGATGCGCGAGAAGATGCTGCGCGTGAACGCGCCGCCGGAGGCGATCGATATCGTCGGCACCGGCGGCGACGCGTCCGGCTCCTACAACATCTCGACCTGCGCGGCCTTCATCGCGGCGGGCGCCGGCGTGCCGGTCGCCAAGCACGGCAACCGCGCCCTCTCCTCGCGCTCCGGCGCCGCCGACGTGCTCGCCGCGCTCGGCGTGAAGATCGAATTGACGCCCGACCTGGTCGGCCGCTGCATCCAGGAGGCCGGCATCGGCTTCATGTTCGCGCCGTCGCACCATCCGGCGATGAAGAACGTCGGCCCGACCCGCGTCGAGCTCGGCACCCGCACGATCTTCAACCTGCTCGGGCCGCTGTCCAATCCCGCCGGCGTGCGCCGGCAGATGGTCGGCGTGTTCTCGCGGCAATGGGTCGAGCCGCTGGCGCAGGTGCTCAAGAACCTCGGCTCGGAAACCATATGGGTGGTGCACGGCTCCGACGGCCTCGACGAGATCACCCTTACCGGCCCGACTTACGTTGCCGCGCTGGAGAAAGGCACCGTGCGCACCTTCGAGATCACGCCCGAGGACGTCGGCTTCAAGCGCCAGAAGCCGGAGGCGCTGCGCGGCGGCGACGCCGAGCACAATGCCAAGGCGCTCACCGACGTGCTCAAGGGCGGCAAAGGCCCGTTCCGCGATGTCGCGATCATGAACGCGGCAGCCGGACTGGTGGTCGCCGGACATGCTAAAGATATCAAGCAGGGCGTGGCGCAGGCCACGCAATCGATCGACTCCGGCGCCGCCAAAGTGCGCCTCGACCGCCTCGTGAAAGTGTCGAACAGCTAGAGCGTCATGGCCGACATCCTTGCCAAGATCGAGGCCTACAAACGCGACGAGATCGCGGCGGCGAAGCGTGCGCGCTCTCCGGCGTCGGTCGAGGCCGCCGCCAAGGCCGCGCCGCCGCCGCGCGGCTTCCTCGCGGCGATCGAGCGGCGGCTGGCCGCCGGCGAGCCTGCGCTGATCGCCGAGGTGAAGAAGGCGAGCCCGTCGAAGGGGCTGATCCGCGCCGATTTCGATCCGCCGGCACTTGCCCGGGCTTATGAGGCCGGCGGCGCCGCCTGCCTGTCGGTGCTGACCGACGCGCCATCGTTCCAGGGCAGCCCCGAGCATCTGACCGCCGCGCGCAACGCCACCGCCCTGCCCGCGCTGCGCAAGGACTTCATGTACGAGCCCTATCAGGTGGCGGAAGCGCGCGCCTGGGGCGCCGACTGCATCCTGATCATCATGGCGGGGGTCGACGACGCGACCGCGAAGCTGCTCGAAGATTCAGCCTTCGCGCTCGGCATGGACGTGCTGCTCGAGGTGCACGACGCCGACGAGCTCGAGCGCGCGCTCAAGCTCAAATCGCGGCTGATCGGCATCAACAACCGCGACCTCAAGACCTTCGACACCACGCTTGCGACCAGCGAGCGGCTCGCGCCCAAGGTGCCGCGCGACCGCATCATCGTCGGCGAGAGCGGGATATCGACGCCCGACGATCTCGCGCGGCTCGCGCGCGTCGGCATCCGGGCCTTCCTGGTCGGCGAGAGCCTGATGCGCCAGGGCGATGTCGAACAGGCGACCCGCGCGCTGATCGGGCATCAGCCGCGCCGCGCCAGCGCCGCCGGGTGAGCCGATGGCGCGCAAGCAAAAAAAATCCGCCAAGAAATCGACCAAAAAATCGGCCAAGAAATCCGCGGAGAGATCCGTGGAGAGTCCCGCCAAGATTCCCGCCAAGGGCGCCGCCACGACACTCACCCATCTCGGCACGGGCGGCGACGCCCGCATGGTCGACGTGTCGTCCAAGCCCGCGACCGAGCGCGAGGCGATCGCCGAAGGCCGCGTCGTGATGACGGTGAAGACCCTCGACCTGGTGCTCGAAGGCAATGCCAAGAAGGGCGACGTGCTCGGCGCCGGCCGCATCGCCGGCATCATGGCGGCGAAGCAGACGCACAAGCTGATCCCGCTCTGCCATCCGCTGCCGATCACCAAGGTCGCCGTCGAGATCCAGCCCGACCACAAGCTGCCGGGCCTGGTGGTGCGCGCGACCGTCAAGGTCACCGGCCCGACCGGCGTCGAGATGGAGGCGATGACGGCGGTGTCGGTCGCCTGCCTCACCATCTACGACATGGTGAAGGGGGTCGAGCGCGGCATGCGCATCGAGGGCATCCGCCTGATCGAGAAATCCGGCGGCCAGTCCGGCACCTATCGGGCGAAGGAGTGACGGGCGTGGCTGCGCTGATGCCGGTTGCAGAGGCGCTCGCCCGGGTGCTCGACGGCGCGATGCCGCTGCCCGTCGAAGCCGCGCCCTTGCTCGACGCGCACGGCCGCGTGCTCGCCGCCGACCTCGCCGCCAAGCGCACCCAGCCGCCGGACGATGTCTCCGCCATGGACGGCTATGCCGTGCGCGCCGACGATGTCGCGACGCATCCGGCCAAGCTCAAGGTGATCGGCGAAGTCGCGGCCGGACATCCGTTCGACGGCAAGGTCGGCCCCGGCCAGGCGGCGCGGATCTTCACCGGCGGCGTGCTGCCGCCCGGCGCCGATACGATCGTGATCCAGGAGAACACCACCCGCGACAGCGATACCGTGACGGTGACCGGCGGCAGCGCCCCCAAGGGCCGCCACATCCGCGTCGCCGGCCTCGATTTCAAGCCGGGGACGGCGCTGCTCGCCAAGGGCACTCGCCTCACCGCCCGCGACCTCGCGCTCGCCGCCGCCATGAACCATCCGACCGTGCCGGTTTACCGCATGCCGAAGGTGGCGGTGCTGGCGACCGGCGACGAGCTGGTGATGCCCGGCACCGAGCCGGGCTTCGGCGAAATCGTCTACTCGAACGGCTACGCCACCATGGCGATGGCGCGCGGCGAAGGCTGCGAGGTCATCGACCTCGGCATCGTGCCCGATCGCTTGGACGACACCATCGCTGCCGTCCGCCGCGCCCGCGACGCCGGTGCCGATCTGCTGGTGACCTCCGGCGGCGCTTCCGTGGGCGACTACGACCTCGTGCAGCAGGCGCTGGCGGCCGAAGGGCTCGCGCTGTCGTTCTGGAAGGTCGCGCTGCGTCCGGGACGGCCGATGATGCATGGGCGGCTCGGCGCCATGCACGTGCTCGGCATGCCGGGCAATCCGGTGTCGGCCTTCGTCTGCGCGGTGCTCTTCCTCGTCCCGCTGATCCGTCGGCTCGCCGGACGGAGCGACGTCGAGCCTCGAATCGAATCGGCCGTGCTCGGCTGCGACCTGCCGGCGAACGACGAGCGCGCGGATTATTTGCGCGCCACCCTGACGCCGGGACCTGACGGCGAGGTGGCAAAACCCTTCCCCCAGCAGGACAGTTCCATGCTGGTTCCGCTCGCAAAAGCCCAATGTTTGCTGGTGCGCGAGCCGCATGAGCCGGCCGCGCGTGCCGGCAGCCGCTGCAACATTTTGAAGCTCGGCCTGTAGCGCTCTTTCCGGTCGTTCACGCCAAATTAAATGGTTGCGGAACACATATGGAACGGATAGTGTTTGTTCATGATTTGTTTCGAGAGGCCCAGAAAGGCCGCTCGCAGCCGGGGGACACGAGAGAGATGCTGACCCGCAAGCAAGCAGAGCTTCTGCGCTTCATCCACGAACGGCTCAAGGAAGCCGGCGTGCCGCCCTCGTTCGACGAGATGAAGGATGCCCTCGACCTGCGATCCAAGTCCGGCATCCACCGCCTGATCACCGCGCTCGAAGAGCGCGGCTTCATCCGCCGCCTGCCCAACCGCGCGCGCGCGATCGAGGTCATCAAGCTGCCGGAGTCGGTTGCCCACGGCATGGGCGGCGCCAGCCGCGCCCGCGGATTCACCCCGAGTGTGATCGAAGGCAATCTGGGCCGCGTCCGCGCCGCGGCCGCCGAGGACGACACCGGACGACCCGTTGCCGTGCCGGTGATGGGACGCATCGCCGCCGGCACGCCGATCGAGGCGATCCAGAACAAGAGCTCGGTCATCAACATGCCGCAAGACATGCTGTCGTCGGGCGAGCATTTCGCGCTCGAAGTGCGCGGCGATTCGATGATCGAGGCCGGCATCCTCGATGGCGACATGGCGGTGATCAAGCGCACCGACGTGGCCGACACCGGCGACATCGTCGTCGCCTTGATCGACGAGGAAGAGGCCACCCTCAAGCGCTTCCGGCGGCGCGGCGCCTCGATCGCGCTCGAGCCCGCCAACACCGCCTACGAGGTGCGCATCCTGCCGCCCAACCGCGTGCGCATCCAGGGCAAGCTGATCAGCCTGCTGCGGCGGTACTAAAGCATGATCCCGAAAAGTGGACACCGGTTTTCGGGAAAGATCATGCTCAACAAATCTAGTCCGGCTCCAGGTCCTCAGGACGCGGCGTGGCATCGCGCGCCGGCGCGCCTGACACCGATGGGGCGTTTGCATCCGCCGCCGACGGACGCGCCTGTGCCCAGGGCCGGTCGTAGCCCTGCGGCCTGACCGCCGATAGCGCGAACCCCTCACCCGTGCGCCGCAACGCCACCGCCCCGGTCCGGCGCAACACGCTGCGGTCGATCACCAGCGCCGCGCAGTAGGCCGGCGCGTCGCGCGGGCTCGCGATCACGGCGGCGCGGCTGCAGTCCTCCTCGAACGCTTCGATCGAGCGCGCCAGCGCAATCAGGCGGCCGTCCGAAAGGCGGCCGATGCAGCCGGCGCGGTCGCAGCGGATTCCGCCCGCGAGGCTCGCATCGGTGTGCGCGCGCGCATCGCCATCGGCGGCGAGCCACTGCCGGGCGGCAAAGGTGTCGCTGCCGCTGCGCACGATCGCGAGCCGGCCATCCGGGCCGCGAACGGCGAAAGTCAGCCCGTCGGCGGCGATCAGGACGTCCGGTTGCGGCGTACGCGCCGCCCAGACGCTCGCGATGGCCAACAGCGCCACGCCGGTGAGGCGCAAGGGTGATCTGAGCAGGCACAACACCACCAGCCCGGCGCTGCCGAGCAGCAGGGGTCCGATCCCGAACGCCGCCATGCGGCCGACCGCGCCCGGCAGGCTCGCGACCCAGAGCGCGACCGCAATCATCCAGTCGATGCCCTCGCCCATCAGGAACCAGAAGAAGCCGTCGAGCCCGAACGGCATCGCGATCACGCCGAGAATTCCCATCGGCATGGTCCAGGCCGAGATGAACGGCATCGCCAGGAGATTGGCGATCACGCCGTAGGGCGCAAGCCGATGGAAGTGATAGGCGGCGAACAACGTGGTCGCGAGCCCCGCGAGCAGCGACACGATCACGAGCCCGACCAGCGCGCGGCCGCCCCAGAGCGCAACGCGCATGCCCATCGGCGTCTCCGCCGCCGTGCTCATCCATGACAGGCCGCGCTCATAGCCGGCAACGAGCGCGAGCGTCGCCGCAAACGACATCTGGAAGCTCGGATGGACAATCGCTTCGGGCGTGATCAGCAGCACGACGATCGCCGCGACCATCAGGGTCCGCAGCGTGATCGCCGGACGGTCGACCATCACGCCGACGAGCACGATCGCGATCATGATGAACGATCTCTGCGTGGCAACCTCGGCGCCCGACAGCACGAGATAGAACGCCGCCGCCGCGAGCGCCGCCACCGCGGCCCATTTCTTGACCGGGAAATGACCAGCCGCCGCCGGCATCAGCGCGAACAGCGCCCGCAGCACGAAGAAGATCAGACCGGCGACCACGGCCATGTGATAGCCGGTCACGTGGCAATGCCTAATCTATGTGAAAAGAAACAATGGTAGCGGTTACTTAGGTTTCCGATGCTTCCCAAATCCGTCATTTGGAAGCAGATGGGAAGCGCGGCCGCGGCGAACTTGCGGTCATCATCAGCCGCGAAAGACCAGACCCCACCCTAGCCGCGGGACACGGCGGGAGGTGGAACCGCCCCGCTGAACCAGGCGGCTGCAGGTCCGAGGAACGCCGGCAGTCAGATTTCAAATTGGATAGTGATCACGCGAGGAGGCATCGAACTTGGAATTGAATAGGTTTGGACCGAAAACTCCGCCTCAGGCGGCGTGATTGTCACCATCAAGGCGGCAGGCTCACCGTCTCCCAAAACCAGTTCCACCTTACGATCCTGCGGGACCAAGATTTGGAATTCAGCCATGTCAATTTTCTCTCCGTCCTTTTAACCGCCCGGCGGCAGTACATCCGTGCGCGCCGAGCGGTCATCAGCCGCGAGCCGTTGCTGGTGAAAGGTCGCGGCCGTTGTCATTCTACCATGCCGCCACCGCCGCCAGGCCCTCGATCTCGAGCGACCGCAGCCCGGCGGGGGGAGGATGATTTCGCGTGGCTGTCCCGATTTATCCCCGGCGTCCTAATTCCGACTCAGGGGTGTCCTAATGACGTTTTGACCGATTCGAGTAACATTCCAGCAGCGTGAGTTCCGTAGCGTGAGGTCCCCTCGATGTGAACGGGAGCGCGCATCATGAACTTAGCATCTGACTATTTGCAGCTGGCGAAAGAGTGCATCCGAGAAGCCGAAAGCTCTCAAGACGAGGATCGCAAAAGGACGCTTCTGAGTATTGCAAAACTCTATAGTCAGACGGCATTGAGCTTGGAAGGCGATAGCGCACCTCCCGCCGATCTGGCCAACCCCAGATAGGAAAGACCGCCTCAGTTGAACGCTTGGAACCCACCGGGCGGCCGGACATCGGTGCGCGCTGACTGGTCGCCTGGGTGGAGGACTAGTCCCAAACCATACGAGGAAACAACATGCGCGCATTTCTTACATGTCTTGCATTGGTGATGATTGCCCTAGCCACGGCGCAAGCCGAAGAGGCAGTCCGCAAAAAGGACGGCGCGAAGAAGATGATTCCGAAGCGGTGCTTCCAACTCGCCGAACAGCGAGGGTGGGTCTACCCGACGAACTACATCAATCGCATTCGCGCGGCGCGCGCTTTGCATCGCAGTGGACAATGTTGAAGCTGCGTTCGGATGCCGCTCACCTATCTTGATGCTTGCCGAGGATCTGGATGACAGCAACACAGCCTTCTGATCGAACGCGCCCTGCACGAGGCGCGGTCCCGGCAGTTCACGCCGAAGGCATGACTGCGGCCGCTTCCGGTTCTATTCCAGACGGGCGTCTCGAAATCAGGCCAGGACAATGTAGAGCGTCACGGCCGAGATCGCCACCGCCAAGAGACCCCAAGCTACGCCTTCCACGATGTCAAACGAGACTGGCCGCTCTTTATCAATCGGTTGGCGCTTCGCCGCCATAGCGCGCTTCCTTTGCACAACAGGCCGGAGCGCAACTGGTCTCTCGGCCACCGGCGCCTATGGCAGAGCCGTCCAGCCGGTGATGCTGAAGCCTACATCGCTGCAGGTCTGTTGGCGACAGCCCATGCCGATTATGGGGGATGATCCTCAACCACAGCACTCAGCTGTACTAAACTCTCTCGCTATTTCCATGTGAACGGCGCAATCTCAAACATCACCGACAGGAGGCCACAGAGCCCAGGCGTCGGTGACTGAGAGACCGGTAGCGCTCCCGCCAATGAGGCAAAAGCGGGGAGCATCATGCCGAGCCAATCCATCAGCACGCCATCACCACGCAGCCGGCGGCCCATCTGTCCATCGTGCGCGACACCGATGCGGATTAAGAGCACCACACCAGACCCGCGCGATATCAACATCCGGCACGTGATCTACGTCTGTGTGTGCGGCCAGACGAGCAACCAACTAACCGAAGACAAGGAATTGGCCGCCTAATCCCCCCGATGCTCCGGACCGGGGGGCCTCCAACTTGATTTGATTTAGATGCACGTGGTCGCACATGTACGCCGCAAACATGGGCGCCCGCGCCGCATGGGCCGATCGGTGACACCATCCCCGATCGGTCCTCCAATATCTCAATTGAGCACTTGAAAACCTCCGCAGCGGCGGCCGCGCGGCGGGGTCGCGCGCATGCCACCTCAAGCAGAATTGCAGTGCTGGAATTGAGTTCGGAGCAGCTAGCATGCGAGCCGCGCCCTCCGCCGGGGGTAAGCTGAGGGTCAAAAAAAACAATGCCGTTAAGATCAGAACAATTTCGGCAACTCGCTTTGGAATTGGACGTGGCAGCCGAAAGGAGGAGCGATCCGGAGCTGAAAAAACAGCTCAGCGAGATCGCACAATCTTGGCGTCAACTCGCCGCCGAGGCCGCCCGCCTCCAATTTTCGCCGCCGTCGACCGACCAAGGTGACAAGGATCAGGCCTAAAGCAACTGAGGCGGCGTCACTGTGGTTTTTGGCCGGAGGTTTGCAGTCCACGCCTCAGCAATACGGCGCTCCTGTGCGCTGCGGCTTCATTTTTGAGCCAGGATGGCCGCGGCGGGAAATCGCTTCCGAGGCCGCTTGCGCCCGGCCTAAACGGGGGGAACAATCCCCTTGGGTATCCGAGCTTGCGCTGGGGGCGCTGCACATGATGGCCAAGGAGCAGAAGACGGCTGCCGAGCTGGAGGCGATGATCATTGCTGAATTGAACGATCCAAGCGTGAAGGTCTCAATCAGTCCCGATTCGGCCGAAGGGTGGATCGCTACAACAGCGGCCTGGGGTGAGCTCAATCTTGTCGTGTCGATGCGCGCCCAGCAGATCGCAGAGCGGCTTCGCACTCAATACGATCTCGAGGAAGTCTAAATCGATGCAGGTTGCCGCTCACTCGGCACTGATGGCCTTTGGCGTCGCGCTTGTGTTCATCCTGGGCGTGATCTTGGGATTATTCTGAGACACTCCCAACATCGGGAACGCAGCATGACCAAGAGCACTGAGTGGTTGCTCATCGGCTGCATTGTGTTCTGTGCAATCGCGGCATTGCTCATTATTTGGATCCGGTGATCTATTTTCTGGCTCACCTTCGACACGCCGCGCGGGACTGAGGTGTTCATCGTCGAGGCCGCGCACCTGATGATGGCGCGCATGAAAGCGGGCATGGCCGGACAGCAAGGCGCGTTTCAGGGAGGTGACAAGCTCGACGCCAAGACAGCAAGGAAGATTCTCCAGCGAAGATGATCGGGCGCACGCTCTCGCAAGCCG
>CAVTZH010000010.1:0-169000 GCA_963739175.1 uncultured Alphaproteobacteria bacterium | reverse complement strand
CTCGATCGCGAGACGGAGCGATTCGCGGGGGTGACGAAGGCATAGCCTGCATGGTCGCTGCGGTGAGTGATAATCGGGCGGCGCACTCGGTTGGCTCCCTCTCCCCGTTGGGGAGAGGGGTGGGGTGAGGGGGTTACGGTCTTTCGATAGGTTCGACCCCCCCCCTCACCCTAACCCTCTCCCCTCCGGGGAGAGGGAATCCGCCGGTGCTCGCGGCACCAGCCGGACCTACGCCGCCTTGCGCTTGGCCTCGATCAGCTTGCGGTTGATCAGGCACTCGGCGATCTGGATCGCGTTGAGCGCGGCGCCCTTGCGCAGGTTGTCGGAGACCACCCACAGCACCAGGCCGTTGTCGACGGTCGGATCGGTGCGGATGCGGCTGATATAGGTCGCGTCCTCGCCGACGCACTCGTACGGCGTGACGTAACCACCCGGCTCATGCTTGTCGATGACCAGGCAGCCGGGCGCTCTGCGCAGGATGCTGCGTGCTTCGTCGACGCTGATCGGGTTCTCGAACTCGATGTTGACCACCTCGGAATGACCGATGAACACCGGCACGCGCACGCAGGTGGCGGTGAGCTTGATCTTGGGGTCGAGGATCTTCTTGGTCTCGACCATCATCTTCCATTCTTCCTTGGTGTAGCCGTCTTCCATGAAGTCGTCGATGTGCGGAATCAGGTTGAACGCGATCCGCTTGGGAAACTTCTTCGACGCGACCTCGTCGATCTGGAACACCGCCTTGGTCTGCGAGAACAGCTCGTCCATCGCCTCCTTGCCGGCGCCCGAAACCGACTGATAGGTCGCGACCACGACGCGCGTGATCTTGGCCTTGTCGTGCAGCGGCTTGAGCGCGACCACGAGCTGCGCGGTCGAGCAGTTCGGATTGGCGATGATGCCCTTCTTGCGGAAGCCGACGACCGCGTCGGCGTTCACCTCCGGCACGATCAGCGGCACGTCGGCGTCGTAGCGCCAGCACGACGAGTTATCGATCACCACCGCGCCGGCGGCGGCGAACTTCGGCGACCATTCCTTCGACACCGGCGAACCGGCCGACATCAGACAGATGTCGATGTCGGAGAGGTCGCAATGCTCGAGCGCTTTCACCTTCAGCGTCTTGTCGCCAAACGACACTTCCGTGCCCAGGCTGCGGCGCGAGGCGAGCGCCACCACCTCGTCGGCGGGAAACTCCCGCTCGGCGAGGATCTCGAGCATTTCGCGGCCCACGTTGCCGGTGGCGCCCACGACGGCGACTTTGTAACCCATCATTAACTCTCCGAAGCGATTTCGCCCGCCGCGCTGCCGCGCGAAAACCGGGAGGGAGCGCTTCTAGGCGAGAATCCGGCCCAATACAACGGTTTCGGGGTGATTTGGGTGGGACGCGCGCTACACCGTATGGCTGATGAACTCACCGCGCTCTTCGGGGGCCTGCTCGGCTATGTCGCCGTGCTGGCGGCGCTCGGCGGGGCGGTCGTCTACCTGCTGGAAATCGAGGGGGTCAGCGCCGCGACCGGACCGGGCCTGCGTGCCGACAATGCTGCGGTGGAGCGGCCCTACGTGATCACCGAAGGGCTGAACCGGCCGGAGCTGCGGCGTAGCGTGGCGGCGAAGTGAAGTAGAGCCCGGCCATCCCGCACGTGTCCCGGGCGCACTGCAGCACGTAGTGATGCAGTGCAGACCCGGGACCCCGGTTTCTTTGCTTCCCTAAAACAACCGGGGTCCCGCATCTGCGGTGCACCGCTTCGCGCTGCCATAGCGCGTCAAAGACGCGCGTGAACGCGCTGGTGGCGTGCGGGACACGAGATCGACTACTGCCCGCTGAACGGATTCTTCCAGCCGCCCGGCGCCGTGCGCGGCGGGAACGCGGTCTCCAGATAATCGAGCACGGTCTTGCGCAGATCGCCGTCGATCGGCGGCATATTGTGGCGCTTGGTCATCCAGTCGAGCGTGTCGTTCCACTGCTGCCGGGTCTGTCCCTGCTGCGCGACGATCTTGAAACCATGGCAGGCGATGCAGGCGTAGAACGCCTGCTCGCGGCCGGGCCCGTCCGGATAGTCCTCCGGGTTCTCCTGGCTCGGCGTGAAGGTTTCCGCGGCCGCGGGCGATGCGGCGAGCAGAGCGGCGGCAAGCGCAATTGGAACTGAAAGTCTCATGACGACATCTCAGCACGTCATGGCCGGGCTCGTCCCGGCCATGACGGAGGTTGATGCTACCCGATCAGCACCGCGATGCGGTGCATCGGATTGGCGCCGTAACCCTGCGGATTCCAGTTGCCGGCGATATGCGGCTGCGCGGTCCCGCGCTGGTCGGTCGCCCGCGTCCAGACCTCGTAGTAGCCCTCGCTCGGCACGCGCACGGTCGCGGTCCAGCGCCGCCAGTCGTAGCGGTTTTTCGCCGCCTGCACCTGCGCCGGCCGCCAGGTCGCGCCGTAGTCGATCGAGACGTCGACCCGCCGGATCGAGAGATCGCCGTCCCAGGCCGCGCCGCGCAGATTGAGCTCGCGCACGTTGCCGGCAAGCTTGGTGCCGTTCGCCGGGCTGGTGATGATCGAGCGCACCGGCATCGATTCGAGATCGCGGAAATTCGCCTCGTCGGGCTTGCCGCCCGGGATCATCGGCTTGATGGTGACGCGATAGGAGGTGCCGCCCATGCCGGGACCGTCATGCACCTTGTCGCGCACCCAGATGCGGGTGAGCCACTTCGACGAGACCGAGCCCGGCCAGCCCGGAACGATCAGCCGCAGCGGCCCGCCATGGATGTTCGGCAGCGGCTCGCCGTTCATCGCCCAGACGATCAGGTTGTTCTGCTCGATCGCCTTGCGGATCGGCACGCCGCGCGACAGCGCCGGCCGGTTGGGATCGGCGAGGCTGCCGTCGATGCCGTAGTGCCCGGTGAAGACGGCGGAGCCTTTCAGCCCCGCGGCGCGGATGACATCGGCGAGCCGCACGCCGGTCCATTCGGCGCAGCCGGCGCCGCCATTGGTCCACTGGTTGCCGCGCGCGGTCGGGGTGAAGAACGAGCGGCCGTTGCCGCCGCATTCGAGCACCAGGCGCCGCGTCACCGGCCGGAACTTCTTCTTCAGCTCGCCGAGCGTGATCTCGAGCTTCTGGTTCACCTCGCCGTCGATGGTGAGCTTCCAGCTGTCGGGGTCCTTCACCGGGTCCGGCGTGTTGGCGTTGTTGCGGATGAAGAACTTCGCGGTCGGCGTGGTGTCGTCGTCGAGCAGGCTCTCCGGCGTCTCCGCCACCAGCGGACGGTCGCCGAGCACCACCAGCCCCTCGTGCTTGCCCGGGAATTTCAGCAATTGCGGGCCCTTTGCCGGCACCGGTTTCTCCTGCGCGAGCGCCGCCGGGATCAGCCCGCCGGGCATGTTCGCAGCGAACGGAATCGTGCCGCCGACCGCGGCGCTCATGGCGGCCAATCCGCTGCCGCCCAGAAATCCGCGCCGATTGACGTCCACCTTGCGTCCGAAGGCGAGCGCGTCGGCCCGCGCCGGATCGTCCTGATAAAGCTCGTCGATGGATCGTTCGTTCCCGGCCATGGCGATCATCTCCCTTGGTGCAATTTTCTCTTCTTTGCCAAATTTAAGGGAAAATCATGCCATTAATAGACGTTGTGGTAAAATGACGCCTTCGACTTAGGAACTACACTTGGCGACGCTGTGTTGCCCGTGCGCCGCAGTATCGGGCGGCAAAACCGGCTAGAATGCGGATATGAATCGGGGTGAGGCCACATGAATACGAAGATTTGCGCGGCCATCTTCTGTGCCGCAGCCATTGCGCTCTCATCTGCCGCGGTGACGCCGGCGGATGCTCAAACGCAAACGCAGAAAAAGGCCGCGGCGAAGAAAGTCGCGGCCAAGAAATATGGCCCGGTGCCGATCAGCATGGCGCCGCCGCCGCGCGCGCGCATCACGGTGACGCGGCGCTCCTATCTCGACGCCGGCACGCATGTCATTCCGGGCGACCGCAAATTCACGGACTACGCGATACCGCCCACCTATTATCCGGGCAGCGTGGCCGACAACCGCGGCGGGATGTATATCGATCAAAGTGCGCTGCCGGGGCCGTTCACACTGCCGGGCCGTGACAATCCTTGGCCCTGGAATTTCTGCGTCGGCTGCTGACGAACGACGCCTGAACCGCCACGCGGCTACTCGGCCTTGATATTGGCCTCGCGGGCGATCTCGGCCCAGTTTCGGTATTCGCTCACGATCTGCTTGTGAAACGCGTCGGCGCTGCCGCCGGCGACGGTGACGCCAAGCTGCTTGAAGCGCTCGACGGTCGCGCCATCGCGGATCGCCTTGTTCACTTCCGCATTCAACCGATCGACGATCGGCTTCGGCGTGCCGCCCGTCGTCAAAATACCGACCCACTGGATCGCCTCGAAGCCGGGATAGCCGGACTCCGCCACGGTCGGGATGTCAGGAAATTGCGGATCGCGTTCGAGCCCACCGGCCGCGAGTACGCGGACAGTGCCCGCTTTCATATGCGGCAGCGATGCGAGCGGCGAGATCACCGCGAAGTGCGTGTCGCCCGCGATCAACGACTGGATCGCCGGTGCCCCGCCGCGAAACGGCACATGCTGAAGCGTGATGCCAGCACGTCGGCTGAATAGGGCGGTGACAAGATGATTATGCCCGGCGGCGCCGGGACTTGAGTAGTTGTACTTGTCCGGCTCCTTCTTCGCGAGCGCGACAAACTCCTGCAACGTCTTCGCCGGCACCTTGGAATTGACCACAAAGAAGAATGGATTTTTTGACACCAGCACGATCGCCGCCAGGTCCTTCTCGATGTTGTAAGGCACCTTCGGATTGGTCGCGGGCACGACCGCGTGCGACGACGCCACCACCAGCAGCGAATGCCCATCTGGCGCAGCCTTCGCGACCGCGTCGGTGCCGACGATCCCGCTTGCCGCCGGGCGGTTGTCGACGATCACGGTCTGGCCGAGCCCCTTCTCCAGATGCGGTTGCAGCAACCGCGCAGTGGTGTCGTTCAGCCCGCCGGGCGCGAACGGCACGATCATGCGGACCGTCTGGCTTGGATAGGTCTGTGCGGAGGCGGTCCCCGCCGCGACGGTCGCCACGCATCCACCGATCAAGACGCCGGCGAAACTTATGCGCCTCGGTCTCATGCCTTCACTCCCGATCGATCTCTCTGCCGCTCATTCCCGCGCAAGCGGGAATCCAGTCTTGATCTAACCTGGGTCCCCGCTTTCGCGGGGACGAGCGGATAGCGACCTCTGATTGGCCGAAACATGAATCAATTGAGCTTGATGTCGGCTTCGCGCGCGATCTCGCGCCATTGATTGATCTCGCGCGAGATCAACGCCTGGAATTCCTCCGGCGTGCTGCCGGTCGGCGAAACGCCCTGCTTGTCGAGCACCGCGACCACATCCGGCAGATGGATGATCCGGTTGATCTCCTTGTTGAGGCGATCGATCACCGGCCGCGGCGTGCCGGCGGTCGCGAACACGCCGACCCATTGGATCGCATCGAGACCCTGGAAGCCCTGCTCGGCCGTCGTCGTCAGGTTGGGCAGCCGCGGATGCCGCTTGCGGTCGCCGCTCGCGATCGCGCGGATTTTTCCTGACTCGATGTGCGGAAAGATGATGTTGGGCGCCAGCATGGTGAAATGCGTTTCGCCGGCGATCATCGCCTGCGTCGCCGGCGCGCCGCCGCGATAGGGAATGTGCTGCAGCTTGATGCCGGTGCGGCGGCTGAGCAATTCAACAGTGAGCTGGGTCTGGCTGCCGACGCCCGGCGATGCGTAGTTGTATTTGCCGGGATCCTTCTTCGCGAGCGCGACGAATTCCACCAGCGTGTTGGCGGGCACGCTCGGATGCACGAAGAAGAACATCGCGTTGGTGTTGACCAGCGTGACCGGCGCGAAATCCTTCTCGGTGTTGTACGGCAGCTTCGGATTGAGCGCCGGCTGCACCGTGTGCGAGGAGGCGACCAGCAGCAGCGAATGACCGTCGGGCGCCGCGCGCGCCACCGCCTCGGTGCCGACCTGGCCGGCGGCGGCCGGACGGTTGTCGACGATCACGGTCTGGCCGAGCGCCTTCTCCAGGTGCGGGGCGATCAGCCGGCCCATCACGTCGTTCGAGCCGCCGGCAGGGAACGGTACGATCAGCCGGATGGTCTGGCTGGGGTAATTCTGCGCACCCGCGCTGACGGCCGAAGCCACCAGGAGCAATGCAACGAGCGAAGCCCAGCCCATACGCCAACGCAATGAAACCGGACCCCGCATTCCAAAACCTCCGTCTAGATTAATGTCGCAGCTTGCGACGCCCGCTCGGGTCTACCCTAGGGGCGGACAACCAAGCCGAAAAGGCCGCACTCGGCGCCGAATGCCGCAGTTCCGGTGCGGCCGCGGCCATCCCCGATCGGCGGCTGTGAAATCGGTTTCCTAGGAACCGATTTCAGGGTTCCATGGTTAACGAGAAAATGTACGAAACCGCACATGGCGGTATTTAGGGAGCGACCCGAATGACCCCCTCCGAGCACTTCTTGCGGCATGCGGCCGAGTGCAAATTCATGGCACAGCTCGCACGCGACAAGCAGAGCAAGGCCACCTGGATGGGAATGGCCGAGCGCTGGAACCGCTGCGCCGAGCTCGCCAAGCAGCAGAGTGTCAGCCCCAGCCGCGCCAAGGAAGCCCGTCATCGTAAGGCGGTGAAGACCTGGTCGCACTGAAGACTTGGTCGCACTGAAGCAAAGATCGCTTGGTCTATCCGCTCGTCCCCGCGACCCGCCTCCGCTCGGTCGAGCTACGACGGGTTCAAGTCCTCCGCTTCTTCACGCATTCGGACATCGAGGTCGGCGTCAGCGAAATGCGGGGCAGCCTTTCCGCACAGCACGAGTCCCGGATTTCGCCATAGCGCGTTGAAGACGCGCGTAACGCGCTTATGGCTCCATCCGGGCTACGCCGCGAGCTTCTCGACCTCGGCGATGATGGCGTCGCCCATGTCACGCGTGCCGACCAGCTTGCAGCCCTCCGACTTGATGTCGGCGGTGCGCAGGCCCTTGTCGAGCGTGGCGGCGATCGCCTGGTCGATCAGGTCGGCTTCCTTGCCGCGGTCGAACGAGTAGCGCAGCGCCATCGCGAACGACGCGATCATGGCGATCGGGTTGGCGACGCCCTTGCCGGCGATGTCGGGCGCCGAGCCGTGCACCGGCTCGTACATCGCCTTGCGCTTCTTGGTCTTCGCATCCATCTCGCCGAGCGACGCCGACGGCAGCATGCCGAGCGATCCGGTGAGCATGGCCGCGACGTCGGACAGCATGTCGCCGAACAGGTTGTCGGTGACGATCACGTCGAACTGCTTCGGCCAGCGCACTAGCTGCATGCCGCCGGCGTCGGCGAGCTGATGCTCGAGCTCGACGTCCTTGAACTCGCGCGCGTGCACCTGCTGCACCACTTCGTTCCAGAGCACGCCGGTCTTCATGACGTTGCGCTTCTCCATCGACGTCACCTTGTTGCGGCGCTTGCGCGCAAGTTCAAACGCAACACGCGTGATGCGCTCGATCTCGTAGGTGTCGTAGACCTGGGTATCGACCGCGCGCTTCTGGCCGTTGCCGAGATCGGTGATGGTCTTGGGCTCGCCGAAATAGACGCCGCCGGTGAGCTCGCGCAAAATGAGGATATCCAGCCCGTCGACCACCTCGCGCTTGAGGCTCGACGCGTCGGCCAGCGCCGGATAGCAGATCGCCGGGCGGATGTTGGCGAACAGCGCGAGGTCCTTGCGCAGCCGCAGCAGCCCCGCCTCCGGCCGCACGTCGTAGGGCACCTTGTCCCACTTGGGCCCACCGACCGCGCCGAAGATCACGGCGTCGCAGGCCATGGCCTTCGCCATGGTGGCATCGTCGATGGCCTTGCCGTGGGCGTCGTAGGCGCAGCCGCCGACCAGCCCCTCCTCGTGCTCGAACGTCCCCATGCCGTGGGCGTTCATCCAGGCGATCAGCTTCTTCACCTCGGCCATGACTTCGGGGCCGATGCCGTCGCCGGCGAGCAGCAGGAGCTTGTGGGTGGGCATACGCAAACCTCGTGATTTTGCAGGTCGTCATGGCCGGGCATAGCACGTCGAAGACGGGCGTAAACGCCCTTGTGCCCCGGCCATCCACGTCTTCAACTGCTCAGAAAAGCAAGACGTGGATGCCCGGCACAAGGCCGGGCATGACGAGATTGGACGGGCGGATTGCTAAAGGGCCGCGCGGGGCTTGGCAAGGCGAGGTCCAATTGGGCGAAGCTTACAGCCCGCTGAACCAGTTATAGCCCTGGTTCTCCCAATAGCCGGGGTTGTAGTTGTTGATGACCGCGATCTCCATCACGTGCTTGGGGTTCTTGAAGCCCAGCTTGGTCGGGATGCGGATGCGCATGGGATAGCCGTATTTGGGCTCGAGCTCCTTGCCGTCGAACTGCAGCGTCATCTGCGTCTGCGGATGCAGCGCCGTCGGCATATCGATCGAGGAATGATAGCCCTCGGCGCAGCGGAACCAGACATATTTCGCGGTGAGGTCGGCGCCGACGCGCTTCAGGAATTCGGAGAGCCGCACGCCGGTCCACTTGCCGATCTCGCTCCAGCCTTCGACGCAGATCAGCCGCGTGATCTGCGTTTCCTGCGGCAGCGCGCGCAGCCGTTCGAGGCTCCACGTTTCCTTGTTTTCGATCAGTCCGTTCAATTCGAGCGCATAGCTCTCGCCGTCGACCTCCGGGATGTCGCTCTCCGGATAATAGGCATTGAACCGGAACGGCCGCTTGATGGCGCTCTCGGGATAGGTCTGCGCCAGGCGATTGGGATCGAACAGCCAGGCCTGCACGCCGTCATTGAACGCGGAGATCCTGCGCAGCACGCTTTCGGCCGAGACGCCGTCGACGATGGCGCAGCCGGTGAGCATGGTCAGCGCGCCGACGCTCAAGCCGCCGCGCAGGAACAAGCGCCGCGACGGATCGGGCAGGTACTTCGCAGCATCCTTGACCAGGAGCTCCTGATCGACGCCGGGGATCGGTCTGTGGATGCGTGGCATGGTTTCACCGCCCCGTGATCATGGCGCGCAGCGCCTTCGGCACCACGAACGCCATCACGATGTGGATGACAGTGAAGCCGACGATCGCCGCCATCGCGAAGAAATGCACGTAGCGCGCCGGCTCGTAGCCGCCGAACAGCGCGGCGAGCCACCAGAGCTGCACCGGCTTCCACATCGCAAGCCCGGAGAGCACGACCACGACGCCGGCGACGATGACGCCGAGATAGAGGAGCTTCTGCAGCGCGTTGTAGACCGCGAGATCGTCATGCGAGAGTTTTCCGCGCAACGCCAGTCTCGTATCGGCGACGACCTCGCTCGGCATGCAGCGGCAGGAGCTTGCGCCGGAAACGCCCGGTCAGAATGCCGAGCACGACATAGACGAGCCCGTTGACGGCGAACAGCCACATCGCCGCGAAGTGCCAGAGCAGCGCGCCCGCGAGCCAGCCGCCGAGGGTGATGCTCTTCGGGAATTCGAACGGGAACAGCGGCGAGGCGTTATAGATCTCCCAGCCGGAGCCGATCATGATGACGACCGCCACCGCATTGATCCAATGCGTGATGCGCAGCCACAGCGGATGGATCGTCGCCGGCTGCGGCGGCGCCGGGACGGCGTCGTGCGTCACGTTAAGGCTCATGGCCCATCTTAGCGTCGATGGACCGACGTTGCAGCCGCAATGACGCGGCTCACTTCACCGTGATCGTAACGATCTCCGACATCACCGGCGGATCGTGCGGGATATGGCTCCAGTTCCCGAGCACGAGCTGCAAAGTGTGCTGTCCCGGCGGCAGCGTCACCATCGCCTCGGTCTGGCCGGCGCCGTAGTGCACGTGCTTGGCGTCGGCCGCGATCGGCGCCTTCAGCTCTTCGGGCGACAGCTTGGTGTCGATGATCAGGTGATGATGCCCGGTGTTCGCGGTATCGACCCCGACCGGCGCCACGCCCATGCCTGACAAGCCGAACTGGACCAGGAACGGACTGGTGACGACGGCGCCGTTCTTGAGATTGACGAAATAGACCTTGGCGCCCTTCGGCGACGGCGTCACCGGGTTCTGCGCGGTCGCGGGCAGCGACAGGCAGGCGGCGAGAACGATCGCGGCGGCGGCCAGTTTAGAAAGTGCCATCGTATCCTCCCATTCTCCACTGAGCCGCCAGCTTCGCTCCGGCGGTCATGTTGCCGCTATTGTCCCACAATTCCGGCGGCTTGTGGAAGGCACGACTGGCACCGATCGCGCGGACGTTAACCGGCCCCGCGCAGGTGCTCGACCAGCTGCCGCGCATAGGGCGGCAGCTCCGCCAGCCGCCGGATGCAGATCGTCAACTCACGCACCGCCCAGGCGTCGGCCAGGGCGACGGTCGCGATCGCCATGGTGCGCTCGACCCGCCGCGCGGTCGTCTCCGGCACGATCCCGATGCCGACCTTGCATTCGACCATGCGGCAGACCGCATCGAACGAGCGCAGCTGCACGCGCAGGCGCAGCGGCTGCCCGATGCGCACCGCCTTGTCGGCGAGGAAGCGCTGCAGCGCCGAGGCGCGATCGAGCCCGACGAAATCGTGGTCGAGCACCTGCGCGAACGTGATCTTCGCGCGCTTGGCAAGCGCATGGCCGCGCGGCACCACCAGCACGAAACGGTCCTTGCGGAACGGATAGGTCTCGAGCGCGCTCGCATCGACGGTGCCGGCGATGATGCCGAGATCGGCGGTGCCCTCCGCGATCAGGCCGACGATCTCGTCGGAGAGCCGCTCCTCGAGATCGATGCTGACATGCGGATGCGACGCCAGGAACGAGCCAAGCGCCTCGGGCAGGAATTCGGTGAGCGCGTTGGTGTTCGACAGCACCCTGATCTGCCCGGCGATGCCGCCGGCATAGGCGCCGAGATCCTCGCGCAACCGTTCGGCCTGCCGCAAGATCGTGCGCGCGTGCTGCAGCAAGGTACGCCCGGCCTGCGTCGGCTGCACGCCCTGGCGGCCGCGCACCAGCAGAGCGGCGCCGAGCGCCTCTTCCATGTTGCGGATGCGCGTCGACGCCGCCGCGAGCGCGAGGTTGGCGCGCTCGGCGCCATGCGTGATGCTGCCGGCATCGACGATGTGGCGAAACAAGCTCAAATCGGCGAGATCGAAGCGCATGCAGACAACCCGGAATTGGCGCTACCTTCGAATTTGACGAAGGTAGACTACGCCAAATCCTCATTGTAAAACAGATTCTTATACCCCATCATTCGCCAATGACGAAGTGAGGGGCCGCCAAGAGGCTTTCGGCCCCGTTGCGTGCCTACCCCGCTGGTATGCCACTGGTATGCCAAGGACAACTGCCATCGGCAGATTGCAGGGCATGCGCGCATTCGTTAGAGCACGATCTGCCTCGGAGGACATCGATGGCCGACAGCAAGGCTCGGGAGCGGCCGCTCTCTCCCCACTTGCAGATTTATCGTTGGCCGTTGCCGATGGCGATGTCGATCGCGCATCGCGTCACCGGCGTCGGGCTCTATTTCGGGACCATCCTGGTGGCATGGTGGCTGATCGCGGTGGCGTCCGGCCCCGGCGGTTACTCGCGCTTTACGGCGTTCATCAACACCTGGTTCGGGTGGCTCATCCTGTTCGGCTACACCTGGGCGCTGATCCACCACATGCTGGGCGGCATCCGCCACCTGATCTGGGATACCGGCCGCGGCTTCGAGCAGAACGAACGCGAAGCGCTCGCGCTCGCGACAATTGTGGGATCGGTCACGCTCACGCTGCTGCTGTGGATCGTCGGCTACTTCTTCATCGGAGGCCCGCGATGAGCGCCAACGGCAGCGACATGCGCACCCCGCTGGCACGCGTCGGCGGCCTTGGCTCGGCCAAGTCCGGCACCGGGCATTTCTGGTGGCAGCGCGTCACCGCGGTCGCCAACGTGCCGCTCACCATCGCCTTCGTCGTGATCCTGGTGTCGCTGTTCCGCCGCAACCAGGCGTTCGCGCAGCAGACCCTCAGCACGCCGATCGTCGCGATCATGATGCTCTTGTTCATCGCTTCGATCACCTACCACATGCGGCTCGGCATGCAGGTCGTGATCGAGGACTACGTGCACGGCGAAATCATCCGGCCGGTTCTGATCATGCTCAACACCTTCTTCACGATCACCGTCGGGCTCGCGGCCGCGTACGGGGTCCTGAAACTGTCGTTCGGAGTTTAGGCGGATGGCGACCAACGGTTCCAATGGCTCGGGCGCGCCCTCGGTGAATGGCCGCGCCTATCCGATCGAGGACCACACCTATGACGTGGTGGTGGTGGGCGCCGGCGGATCCGGCCTGCGCGCCGTCGTCGGCTGCAGCGAGGCGGGCCTCAGGACCGCCTGCATCACCAAGGTATTTCCCACCCGCTCGCACACGGTGGCGGCGCAGGGCGGCATCGCCGCCGCACTCGGCAATATGAGCGAGGACGACTGGCGCTGGCATATGTACGACACCGTCAAGGGCGCCGACTGGCTCGGCGACCAGGACGCCATCGAATATCTCTGCCGCAACGCGCCGGAGGCGGTCTACGAGCTCGAGCACTGGGGCCTGCCGTTCTCGCGCCGCGAGGAGGACGGCAAGATCTACCAGCGTCCGTTCGGCGGCATGACCACGCATTACGGCAAGGGCACCGCGCAGCGCACCTGCGCCGCCGCCGACCGCACCGGCCACGCCATGCTGCACACGATGTACGGCCAGTCGCTGCGGCACTCGGCCGAGTTCTACATCGAGTATTTCGCGATCGACCTGATCATGGAAGAAGGCCGCTGCCGCGGCGTGGTCGCGATCTCGCTCGACGACGGCTCGATCCACCGCTTCCGCGCCCAGATGACCATCCTCGCCACCGGCGGCTACGGGCGCGCCTATTTCTCCTGCACCTCGGCGCATATCTGCACCGGCGACGGCAACGCCATGGTGCTGCGCGCCGGCCTGCCGCTGCAGGACATGGAGTTCGTGCAGTTCCACCCGACCGGCATCTACGGCGCCGGCTGCCTGATCACCGAAGGCGCGCGCGGCGAAGGCGCCTACGTCACCAATTCCGAGGGCGAGCGCTTCATGGAGCGCTACGCGCCGTCGGCGAAGGACCTCGCGTCGCGCGACGTGGTGTCGCGCGCGATGACCATCGAGATCCGCGAGGGCCGCGGCGTCGGCAAGCACAAGGACCACATCAATCTGCACCTCGACCATCTCGATCCGGCGATCCTGCACGAGCGGCTGCCCGGCATTTCGGAATCCGCGCGCATCTTCGCCGGCGTCGACGTGACGTGCGAGCCGATCCCGATCGTGCCGACCGTGCACTACAACATGGGCGGCATTCCCACCAACTTCCACGGCGAGGTGCTGACCAAGAAGCACGGCAACGACGACACCGTCGTGCCGGGACTGATGGCGCTCGGCGAAGCCGGCTGTGTCTCGGTCCATGGCGCCAATCGTCTCGGCTCGAACTCGCTGATCGACCTGGTGGTGTTCGGCCGCGCCGCCGCGCATCGCTGCGCCGAGCTGGTGCATGCCGGCGAGAAGCAGCAGGACCTGCCGAAGGATTCCGCCGACCTCGCGCTGTCGCGGCTCGACAAATTCCGCCACGCCAACGGCAAGTCGCCGACCGCGGAGCTGCGGCTCAAGATGCAGAAGGTGATGCAGAACAACTGCGCCGTCTTCCGCACCGGCGAGATCCTGCAGGAAGGCGTGAAGCTGATCCACGAAGCCTACGACGCGGTGCCGGACCTCAAGGTCGTCGACCGTTCGCTGATCTGGAATTCGGACCTGATCGAGACGCTCGAATTCGACAACCTGATCGCGCAGGCCGTGGTGACGATGGAGTTGGCGCTCAACCGCCAGGAAAGCCGCGGCGCGCATGCGCGTGAGGACTTCCCCGATCGCGACGACAAGAACTGGATGAAGCACACGCTGTCCTGGCTCGACGGCAAGGGCAAGGTGACGATCGACTACCGGCCGGTACACGCCTACACGCTCACCAACGAGGTGTCGTACATCGAGCCGAAGGCGCGGGTTTACTAAGAACGAAAGCAACGATCGACATGGTCCAGCTCAATCTGCCGAAGAACTCGAAGATCACCGAAGGCCGCACCTGGGCCTATCCGACCGGCGCGCGCGACGTGCGCGAATACAAGATCTATCGCTGGAATCCGGACGACGGAAAGAACCCGCGCATCGACACCTATTACGTGGACACCGGCGATACCGGGCCGATGGTTCTCGACGCGCTGATCTGGATCAAGAACAACATCGACCCGACGCTGACCTTCCGCCGCTCCTGCCGCGAGGGCGTGTGCGGCTCCTGCGCGATGAACATCGACGGCTCGAACACGCTCGCCTGCACCAAGCACGCCGGCGACGTCGCATCGAGCGTCGTGAAGATCTATCCGCTGCCGCACCAGCCGGTGGTGAAGGACCTGGTGCCCGACCTCACCAATTTCTATGCGCAATACGCCTCGATCGAGCCGTGGCTGCATACCAAATCGCCGACGCCGGAGAAGGAGTGGAAGCAGAGCCACGAGGACCGCGTGAAGCTCGACGGCCTCTACGAGTGCATCCTGTGCGCCTGCTGCTCGACCTCGTGCCCGAGCTACTGGTGGAATTCCGAGCGCTTCCTCGGCCCCGCCGCGCTGCTGCAGGCGAGCCGCTGGATCGACGACAGCCGCGACGAGGAGAAGGGCGAACGGCTCGACAAGCTCGAGGACCCGTTCCGGCTCTACCGCTGCCACACCATCATGAACTGCGCCAAGGCCTGCCCGAAGGGGCTCAATCCTGCGAAGGCCATCGCCGGCATCAAGCGCAAGATGGTCGACCGGCAAGTTTAGGCGGGCGGGCTTAGAGGCACACGCGCTCTCGCTCCGCCCTCATCCTGAGGAGCGTGCGAAGCACGCGTCTCGAAGGATGAGCGGCCACCGTCCGTGCGGCCATGGTTCGAGACGCCGCTACGCGCGGCTCCTCACCATGAGGGCGGAGAATGCAGAACGGCTCATGGCTCCTCGCAAGCGTACCGTCACCGTCAACGACAAGATGCAGAAGCGCTACCGCTATGAGCGGAGGCGCCGGCCGGGCGCAATTTCGATCCCGAATTCAAGCCGCAGCTCACGCCGCAACAGATGCTCCAGCTCGGCGTGTTCGGCGGCAAGTACATGACCGACTGCCGCAAGGAATTTCCCAAGAGCTGGTTCACGCGCGCGAAGCTTTCGCCGGAGGGACGCGACTGCGCGCTCAATTTCTTCGGCGTCGACGCCAGCCAGCCGCTCTCGGTCTGGCGCAAGAAGGGCTGGCTCCATCCCGACGATCCGCGCGGCTGGTTCCAGTGGTATTGCCGCTACTACATGGGCCGCCGCTTAGACGACGAAGACCGCCGCCAGATCAAGCGCTGGAAGGCGATCCGCCGCCATGTGCGCCAGGTCGAGCGCAACTGCGAGCCCGGCGACCTGATGTGCCGCAAGCGCCAGCGCCAGGCGCTGCTGCACTGGGCCTATGACAGCCGCAAGATTTGACGTTTCTGCGCTGGAGCGCTTGGCGAACGCCTCCGCAATGACGACATCTTCGTCGTCGATGGAGGTGCCCATGATCGATCATGTCGGATTTCCGGTGTCGGACTACGTCACGTCGAAGCTGTTCTACGAGCGCGCGCTGGCGCCGCTCGGCTATGGCCTGATCATGGAGGTCGGCAGCAACGAGATGGGCGCGCCGGCGGCGGGCTTCGGCATTGGCGGCAACCCGGATTTCTGGATCGGCGGCGAAGGCGGGGTCGGCAATCCGGTGCATGTGGCGATCACGGCGCGCGACCGCGCCGCGGTCGATGCGTTCCATCGCGAGGCGGTCGCGGCCGGCGGCAAGGACAACGGCGCGCCGGGGCTGCGGCCGCAGTACGGCCCCAACTACTACGCTGCCTTCGTGCTCGATCCCGACGGGCACAATATCGAGGCGGTCTGCTTCCTGCCGGCGTGATAGAAGGAACATCGGCAGCGCTTGCGGGGTTATTGCAGCATGGCCGAGAGCAGCCACGACCGCGTCTGGGACATCGTCGAGAAGGTCGGCGTCTGCATGCTGACGACGCGCTTTGCCGGCGGCCTGCGCGCGCGGCCGGTCGAGGCGCGCGCTGATCGCATGAATGGCATCATCTGGTTCGTGACCGACGTGCACAGCGCCAAAGAGCACGAGATCGAGGCCGGGCACGACGTCGGCCTCGTCTTCATCGATCACGCCGCCAAGGCCTATCTCTCGATCACCGCGCGCGCCGAGGTGTTGCACGATCACGCCAAGGCGGCGGAGATCTGGAAGGTGACCGACAGCGCCTGGTGGAAGGGGCCGGACGATCCCGACGTCTGCGTGCTGCGCGTCACGCCCATCACCGCCGAGCTGTGGGACGGCCCCGCGAGCAAGGCGGTCGCCATCTATGAGTTTGCCAAGGCGCGCATCACCGGCGAGAAGCCGAACCTCGGCGAGAACCGCAAGGTGACGGTGAAGATGTAGTATCGTCTGCGCCATGCCGAGCGCCACCTACGCGTTGTTCCGCCGCGCGATCCTCGAGCGCAAGCTGATCGTCTGCCGCTACCAGGGCAAGCGGCGCGAGGTGGCGCCGCACATCCTCGGCTTCAAGAACCGGATCGAGAAGGTGCTGGTGTTCCAGTTCGGCGGCGAAAGCAACTCGACGCTGCCGCCGGGCGGCGAATGGCGCTGCTTCGCGCTCAGGGATGTCGTGGATGCGGAGACGATGGACGGCGAATGGCACACCGGCGGCTCGCACCGCATGACCCAGGCTTGCATCGATATTGTGGACGTCGACGTGAATGTGCCGGCGACGCTGCGCTAGCGTTCGTAGCCCACATGAAGCCATAAGCGAAATGCGGGACCGCCCACCCCGGATTTCGCTTCGCTCCATCCGGGCTACAGGGCTCCTTGCTTAATATTAAGCATCTTCGCGCATGATCAGTCGCGGCGCATGAACCGGCAGCCGCCTTCGGGAAACCGACAGTGGGGCGACGGCGCGCCAACGATTGGGAGATTCCCATGCGCCTCGCATTCGCATTGCTTGCGGTTTCCGTCGCCGTCCTGCCCGCCTACGCGCAACGCGACATCCAGCAGCCGAAAGGCACCTGGCAGCAGCCCAAGGAATTCCAGGTGCCGAAGGGCAAGTGGCAGGAGCCCGGCAACATCCAGATTCCCAAGGGCATCAACGCGGTCAGCACCACCGTCAAGAAGACCGCCAAGAGCTGCGAGCGCAGGCTGAGCGTCGTCGGCGATGCGCTGTTCGACTTCAACAAGTCGGACCTGCGCCCCGACGCGGAGGAGACGCTGTCGGCCGCCGTGCCGGAGATCACCAAGCTCGGCGGCCGGCCGAACCGCATCGAGGGCCACACCGATTCGATCGGCACCGACGCCTATAACCAGAAGCTCTCGGAGGCGCGCGCCCGCACCGTGCGCGACTGGCTCGCGAAGCAGAACGTGATCCCGGCGTCGACGCCGATCCGCGGCTACGGCAAGTCGATGCCGGTGGCGCCGAACACGACGGCGGACGGCAAGGACGATCCGGAAGGCCGGCAGCGCAACCGCCGTGTCGAGGTGGTGTTCGAGGGCTGCGCGTAGCATCCCGCAGCGAGCGCAACGGCTGTTAGTGCGCCCTCTCCCCTTGCGGGAGAGGGCAGCTCCGAATGTTCAACGCGAAGAATAGGGAGAGGGGTATTGTTGTGTTGAGCAACACCCCTCACCCAACCGGAATGTGCTGATCTGCCGGCGTAGCCCTCTCCCGCAAGGGGAGAGGGCGCAAATACTGACACCGCGCTCGCGGCAGCGGCGAACGACGTGCGCACTACTTCTTCGGCTTGTCCCTCAATCCCAGCGTCCGCAGGCGCAGCGCATTCAACCGGATGAACCCCTCCGCGTCCTTCTGGTCGTAGGCGCCCTTGTCGTCCTCGAAGGTGACCAGCGTCGACGAATACAGCGACTTCGCGCTCTCGCGGCCGGCGACGATGACGTTGCCCTTGTAGAGCGTGAGCCGCACCTCGCCCTCGACATGCTCCTGGCTCTTGTCGATGAGCGCCTGCAGCATTTCCCGCTCGGGCGAGAACCAGAAGCCGTTGTAGATCAGCTCGGCGTAGCGCGGCATGATCTCGTCCTTGAGATGCGCGGCGCCGCGGTCGAGCGTGATCGACTCGATGGCGCGATGCGCCGCCAAGCAGGATCGTGCCGCCCGGCGTCTCGTAGACGCCGCGCGACTTCATGCCGACGAAGCGGTTCTCCACCAGATCGAGCCGGCCGATGCCGTTGGCGCGCCCCAGCTCATTGAGCCGCGTGAGGATCGCGGCCGGCGACAGTGCCTTGCCGTCGACGCTCACCGCGTCGCCCTGCTTGAAGCCGATGCGCACCTCCGTGGGCTTGTCGGGCGCGTCCATCGGCGAGAGCGTGCGCATATAGACGGTCGACGGCGGCGTCTGCGCCGGGTCCTCCAGCACCTTGCCCTCGGACGACGAGTGCAGGAGGTTGGCGTCGACCGAGAACGGCGCCTCGCCTTCCTTGTCCTTGGCGATCGGGATCTGGTTCGCGCGCGCGAACTCGAGCAGCGCGTCGCGCCCCTTGAACGTCCATTCCCGCCACGGCGCCACGATCTTGATCGAGGGATTGAGCGCGTAATAGGCGAGCTCGAAGCGCACCTGGTCGTTGCCCTTGCCGGTGGCGCCATGACACACGGCGTCGGCGCCAACTTTCGCGGCGATCTCGATCTGCTTCTTGGCGATCAGCGGCCGCGCGATCGAGGTGCCGAGCAGGTACTGCCCCTCGTAGAGCGCGTTGGCGCGGAACATCGGGAACACGTAGTCGCGGACGAACTCCTCGCGCAGGTCCTCGATGAAGATGTTGCCCGGCTTGATGCCGAGCATCAGCGCCTTCTCGCGCGCCGGCCCGAGCTCCTCGCCCTGGCCGAGGTCGGCGGTGAAGGTCACGACCTCGCAGCCATAGGTGGTCTGCAGCCACTTCAGGATGATCGAGGTATCGAGCCCGCCGGAATAGGCGAGCACGATTTTTTTGATGTCGCGAGAAGCCATAACACTCCAGCCCGGTCACGGCCGGGACTTATGCCGGCCATCCACGCGTTGACAATATACGGTTGCAGCCAATAAGCATCGGCCGTAGCAGATTGCAATATCAGCGCATTTATTGAGAAAATGAGAGCCATGACGCGCGGAAGGATTGATCTGATGCCCGGACACCGCCCTTTCCACGACCTCACCAAGGGCTTCTCGTCCGCTCGCAAGGCGCGCATCGCCGACAAGGCGGCTGCGTTCGAAACGGCGCTCGCGGTCTACGAATTGCGCAAAGCGCGCGCGGTGTCACAGGAGACGTTGGCGGATGTGGGGGAGCCGGATGAGCCATCGAATTGAGCGCGCGGCTAGAAGCGCCAAGCAGGAGCAGATCATTCGCGGCAGCGGCAATGTGTTCGCCGACCTCGGCTATGCTGACGCCAAGGAGCGGCAGACCAAGCTGCGGCTTGCGCTCGCGCTCAACACAATTCTCGATCAGCGCAAATGGAACCAGGCCGACGCCGCCGCACGGCTTGGCGTCAATCAGCCGAAGGTCTCGGCCTTGCGCAACTACAAGCTCGAAGGTTTTTCAGTCGAGCGTCTGATGACGTTGCTGACCGCCCTCGACCGCGACGTGGAAATCGTCATCCGCAAAAAGCCGCGCTCGCGCGGGGCGGCGAGGATCAGCGTGATCGCGGCCTAGGCAATCCCCTTCCCCATCATCAGCAAATCCACCGCCTCCTCGCCGACCATGACCGCGCCGCGGCGGCGGCCCTCATGCGCGAAGTCTTCGCTCTCGTAGAGGACGATCGCGGGGCCGTTGGTCGCGAACACCTCGAGCTCGAGCTTCCGATAGCCGTGCTCCTGGGCAAACGCATAAAGCGCCCGCAGCAGGCGCTTGCCGATGCCGCGGCCGCGAGCCGTGCGCGTGACGCTCATGCCGAACGCGCCGACATGGCGCTGCTGCGCGCGCGCGTGGCCGGAGAAGTCGAGCATGCCCACGACCGCGCCGCCCTCGACCGCGAGCAACAGGCAACCGCGTTCGTCGTCGGCGTGGCGCTTGATCATCGCCGCGACCTGCTCCGGCGTCGGCGGCGCGTCGCGCGTGAACAGCACCGGCAGCCGCTCCGCCACGATCGCGGTGATATAGGCGTGCAGCGCATCCGCGTCGGACGGTAACGCAGTGCGGATCGTCAATGACTTTGGCATGACACGCACCTCGGATGTCTTGGTCACCGGCGATCGCCGGCGTGTTCGAGACGCTTGTGGACTCAAGAAACTTGCGCGCTCAAGAAATCTGTCTAGTTTCCCCGCATGAGCAAAGTTCGCGTTCACGCATTCACAGTCTCGCTCGACGGCTACGGCGCCGGGCCCAGCCAGGATATCAAGAATCCGCTCGGCGTCGGCGGCGAATCGCTGCACGGATGGTTCGTCCCGACCCGCACCTTCCTTAAGACCTTCGGCAAGGACGGCGGCGAGACCGGCGCCGACGACGATTTCGCCGCGCGCGGGGTGCAGAACCTCGGCGCCTGGATCCTCGGCCGCAACATGTTCGGGCCGGTGCGCGGCGCCTGGCCGGACGACAACTGGAAGGGCTGGTGGGGCGACAACCCGCCCTATCATGTGCCGGTGTTCGTGCTCACGCATCACGCGCGCGCGCCGCTCGCGATGGAGGGCGGCACGACCTTCCATTTCGTCACCGACGGCATCGAGGCCGCGCTCAAGCGGGCGAAGGAGGCGGCGGGCGGCAAGGACGTGCGCATCGGCGGTGGCGTGGCGACGATCCGCGCTTATCTGCAAGCGGGGCTGATCGACGAGATGCATTTTGCGATCTCGCCGGTACTGCTTGGCGGTGGCGAGGCGCTGTTCGCCGGGCTCGATTTGCCGCAGCTCGGCTACGAGCGCAGCGAGCATGTGCCGACTGCGAAGGCGACGCATGTGGTGATCAGGAAGCGGGGGTAGTGCGGCGCATTCGGTCTGTTCCCCTCCCCCTTGTGGGGAGGGGCTAGGGGTGGGGGTCATTCGTCGATGCAGCGTTGGCGCGCCACGCATCACCCCCCTCCCCAACCCTCCCCCACAAGGGGGGAGGGAGCGCACCGAGCTCGGCGCGCGGCCGCGCCCTAATCCCCCCGCGCCTTCTTCACCTCCGCCGCCGTCTCCGGCGACACCGACAGCGTGTCCATCACGATCTGCGCCAGCGACTCGCCCGACAGCGCCGGGCCGAGGTCGATGTTGCGTTCGCTTGGTGAACGCGATCAGCTCCGGATCGTTCATCGTATCCATGAACGCCTTGCGCAGCGCGGCGGCGCGCTCGGCCGGAATGCCCGGCGTCGCGAAGATCGAGCGGCCCATGGCGTTGCCGGCGGCGAACACTTTTAACGCGGCCGTAGCCCGTGCATCGAGCCCGAGCTCGGCCATCATCGGCACGTCCGGCAGATCGGGCGACCTCTCCAGCGCGTATTGCAGGATCACCTTGGCCTGCTTGTCGCGCAGCCATTGCGCGTTGTCGATCTTCATCGAGGCCCACGCCTTGGTGCCGCCCTCGACCTCGCCGCGCTGGACGGCAAGCTCGGTCTCCGACACGCCGCGGAAGCCGGCGACCACGCGGAATTTGGTGCCGGCAAGCGCGTTGAGCGCCTTCAGATAGAACACCGTCGGCGAGGCGGCACCGGAGCCGCCCATGATGGTCTCGCGCGTGCGAGCGTCGGCGATCGATTGCGTCTTCGAGGTGTGCCACACGTAGGTGACCTCGACCACCGGCGCGGCGCGGCCGACATAGGTGAACTTGCCGGCGTCGTATTGCACGCCCTCGGTGCCGAGCGCCTGCTCGATCGCGATCGACTGCGGCGTGGTGCCGAGCACCGAGCCGTCGCGCGGCGCCACGTTGTAGAGCCAGTTCGCCATGCGCAGATGGCCGGCGCCGGGCATGTTGCGCACGATCACGGTCGGCTGCCCGGGAATGTGCTTGCCGAGGTAGCGCGCCACCAGACGTCCGTAGAGATCGTAGCCGCCGCCCGGCAGCGTGCCGACCACGAGCTCGACGGTGCGGCCCTTGTAGAACGCCTCCACGGAGGATTGCGCGGCGGCGGGCGCCGCAAGCAGCGCGGTGGCGCAGGCGGCAAGCGTGACGCGCGCAAACATGGCCGTGCTCCCCAACTTGTTTTCACTATGCTTTGCCAACACAGGCAGCACGTCAATGGGTGAATGCTGGTGCAACGGGCTCCGTTACCTCGCCCCGCTTGCGGGGAGAGGTCGGCAAGCGAAGCTTGCCGGGTGAGGGGGACCCTCAACACAACGAGGCCCCTCACCCCCACCCTCTCCCCGCTAAAGCGGGGCGAGGGAGCTACCGAGCGCGTTGCACCGCGTGCGTCCCAATCACCTGTTGCTGGACAAATGCGCGGCGATGTGCGGAATTCTCGTTGCAAGAAACGGGAGGCGGGGATGGCGCTTTCGCCGCGCGACACGCTCGCGCGCATGCTGCTCATGCGGCGCTTCGAGGAGATGGTGATCACGCTGGCGCGGGCGCACAAGCTCGGCCGCCAGCATCTCGCGATCGGCAACGAGGCGCTCGGCGCGGCGGCGCTGATGCAGCTGACGCCCGGCGACCTGATCTACACCACCCACCGCAACCACGGCCACATGATCGCGCGCGGCGTCGATCCCGGGAAGGCGCTCGCCGAAATCCTCGGGCGCGCCGGCGGGCTCAACGGCGGCAAGGGCGGCACCTGGCACATGACCGACGCTTCGCTCGGCTTCCAGTCGACCTCGGCGATGGTCGGCGGCTCGATCGGGCTCTCGGTCGGCGGCGGCTTCGCGCTCAAGCACAAGAAGACCAACAACGTCGCGGTGGCGCTGTTCGGCGACGGCGCGCTCGACGAGGGCATCGCCTACGAGGCGCTCAACATCGCCTCGCTCTATGCGCTGCCGGTGCTGTTTCTCTGCGAGAACAATTCGAAGGAAGGCGAGGCGCAGACCTCGCGGCTCGCCACCAAGGAGCTCGTCGCGGTGCCGAAGGCGCTGAAGATTCCCTGCGCGTCGGTCGACGGCGGCGATCCCGAAGCGGTGGCGCACGCGGTCGAGACTCGCGCTCGCACATGTGCGGTCGGCGACGGGCCGTATTTCCTGGAGGCGCAGCTGGTGCGCTGGCCGGGCTCGCACCAGATCGTGCACGAGTTCACCACTGGCGTGACGGACGTCACCGCCGCCTGGGACGACGGCAAGGCAAGTAACGAGCACGCGGAGTGGCAGCGCACCGACCCGATCCTGCGCACCGCGCGCACGTTCATTGCGCGTGGCACTCTCTCACGCGAGGACGTCACCGCGCTCGACAACGAGGCGGCGGTGATCATCGCCAAGGCGCGCGCCTTCGCCGAGGCGAGCCCCTACCCGAAACCCGAAGCCGCGCTCGCCGGCGCGTTCGTCTCTGCTTAGGACCGAAAGATGAGTCTTGCTGGAGCGGCAAATCGGGTCTGTTCCCCTCCCCCTTGTGGGGAGGGGTTAGGGGTGGGGGTGATGAGAGAGACTTCGGCTCACGCAGCCACCCCCCTCCCCAACCCTCCCCCAACGAAAGGGCGTTCACGCCCGTCTTCGACGGGCTATGGGGGGAGGGAGCAGACCGAGTTCGCGGCACCATTGTCCGTCAATCGCACCAGCTAGGTCCATCCATGCCGCAGAAAAGCTTTGCCGTCGCGATGATCGATGCGCTCGCGCATTCGCTGAAGAGCGATCCCAACGTCGTCCTGATCGGCGCGCATTCGTTCCTCTCCGACCGCGGCCTCAAGCCCGAGGACGAGCGCGCGCTGTGGGACGCGTTCCCCGATCGGCTGATCGATCCGCCGACGTCGGAAGGCGTGTGCACCTCGCTGGTCACCGGCGCGGCGATGGCCGGGATGCGGCCGTTCCTCAACTACGGCACTGCGACCTTCGCCTACGAGGCGTTCAACCAGATCATGAGCGAGGCCGCCAATGTGCACTCGATGTCCGGCGGACAGCTGCGCGCGCCGCTGACGCTGCACATGTTTGCCGGCATCCGCGGCGGCGGCGCCGGGCAGCACTCGTCGAGCCCGCAGGCGATGTACGCCAATTCCGCCGGGCTCGAGCTGGTGCTGCCCGCCTGCCCCGCCGATGCGCAGGGGCTCTTGCGCTCGGCGATCAAGAGCGACAACCCGACCGTCGTCATCACGCATACGAAGTTGCTGGCGATGACCGGCGACGTGCCCGACGGCGACTACACGATCCCATTCGGCCAGGCGCGCATCGCGCGCGAAGGCCGCGACGTCACCATCGTTGCGACCTCGCTGATGGTGCGCGAGGCACTGAAAGCCGCCGAAGCGCTGGCGAAGGACGGCATCGAGGCCGAGGTGGTCGATCCGCGCACCATCGTGCCGCTCGATACGGACACGATCTGCGCGTCGGTGCGCAAGACCGGCCGGCTGGTCACTGTCGATGAGGGCAATGCGCTGTGCAGCATCGGCTCGGAGATTTCCGCGCTGGTGGCGGAGCAGGCCTTTAGCGCACTAAAAGCCCCGATCCTGCGCGTCGCGCGGCCCGCGGTGCCGATCGCGTTCTCGCCTCCGCTCGAGGCACATGTCACGCCGAACGCCGACAAGATCGTCGCGGCGGTAAAGAAGGCGATGACGCATCAGGCCTGACGTAACGCTGCGGGCGCATACACGCCGGTTAATCCTCGCGAAACCCTTGTCGACTATCGTTCCTTGGAACGATCGGAAGGGATTTCGATGCCGGTCATCAGCAAAGTCGAGCCTTCGACGCCTCAACGCCCGCAATACTGGTTCGCCATCTTGATCTGGATCGCGGTCATTGCCGCGAGCGTGGTGGCAGTGACAACCGCTATCGCGATCTGAGAAACCTGCAAGGTCGCGCTTCCAGGATTGCGCCGCCGCTACAGGACGAAATCGTTCGCACTGAAGTTGATCGTGCCCAGGCAGACGATCTCGAAATCGGCGGCGCCGTCGCCGTCCTCGTCGCAGCTCACGACCGTATTGCCGCCCACGGGCTCGAAGCGCAGCTCCCCCTCCACGCCGGAGAAGACGTCCTGACCGATGAAGGTGCAGGTCAGGACATCAATCACCTGCGGGGTGGGATTGATGATCACGTGCGTGCCGACGCCGGACACGTCGATGATGTCGCCGTCGGCCTGGCTGAAGTCGGTGATCACGTCGGCATCCGGCCCGAGACCGCCGTCCAGGACCCCGAATGACACGCCGAACATGAAAGTGTCCGCGCCGCCGCTTCCGGTGAAGGTATCCTGACCGGCCAGCCCGCGCAGTCCGTTGGCGCCGTCATCGCCGATCAGGACGTCGTCGAACGCGGAGCCGTATACGTTCTCGATCGACACCAGCTGTGTCGCCTTCCGCGGCGCCGCCGCTGCCGGTGCCGGCGGCAAGGTCGATCGTGACGGCGTCGGAGCCTCCGTAAACGATCAGGTCGACGCCCGCCCCGCCGTTCAGGTAGTCGGCGCCGTCGTCGCCTTTCAGCGTATCGTCATCGTTGCCGCCATAGAGCCAGTCGTCGCCTTCGCCGCCGAACAGCCGGTCCGCGCCGTCCTCGCCAAACAGGTGGTCGTTCTGGTCGCCACCGTCGAGGTAATCGTCGCCGGCGCCGCCGTAGAGCCAGTCGTCGCCTTCAAAAGTGATGATGGTGTCTTTGCCGCCGAGACCGGAGATGGTGTCGTTCTCGCGGGTGCCCTTCAGATAATCGTCGTCGCTGGAGCCGAATGTGCCGCGGATGGGCGGCTTGTTGGGACCGGGAACCGAGAACGCCATGGCGATGTCTCCTGCCACCCATCGCAATCGTTGGTCGGTGCGCAAAAGACGTGGGTTCACCAGCAAGCATTACATCGACGTAACGCACGTCACGCCCTGCTCCGGATCCTGCGCCGTGCCGCGGCGACCGCGCCCGGCGCAATCAGCAAGGCCAGCACCAGCATCACCGGCCCGGCGAACCAGCGCAGCCGCTCGCGGGCGCGTGAGCGCACCTCGCGCATGACGAATTCCTCGCCGCGCCGCATCTCGCCATAGGAACGCACGAACGAGGACATCTTGGCGACGACGTCGTCGGCGATCGCCGCGCCCTGTGCACGGCTCTTCATCTCGATCGCATTCAGCCGCTCCGCCTCCGCCCGGTAGCGTTCGGCGTAGCGGCGCGCATCCTCGTAGGTCGCAGCCTCGGTGCCGTTGAGATAGAGCGTGCGCAGCGACGGCAGCGCGTACTCCGCGGCGTCGAGCAGCGGCTGGTCGGCGCGCGGCGCCGCCATCAGCAGCAGCGCCGAGCCCGCGAGCAGCGCGGCCACGCCCCACCGCAGCGTGACGATCGCGCCGCGCGACGCGCGGCCGGCATCGCCGCGCAGAAACGGATAAAGGATGCCCGCGACCGCCAGCGATGCACCGAACATGCAGACCATGGTCGCGCCGGTCGGCAGGTCGAGCAGGAACGACGCCGCAAGGCCGAGCGCGCTGGTGAGCGTGCCCGGCGATCCAGCCGATCGCGAGTTGGCGCGCCATCGTATCGGCGTAGAGGACGCCGATCGCCGCCGGAATGATCAGGAACGAAAACACCAGCAGCACGCCGGCGAGCGCCACCGAGCTCGTCACCACCACGCCGAACGTCGCGTAGAACACGAATTCCCATGCGAACGAGCCGGTCGCGAGCCGCGAGCGCAGGAGCCAATGCAACACGCCGATGGCGGCGTAGAGCGGCGCGATGACGGCGACCGATTCCAGGCCGGTGAGCAGGATATTGCCGGTGAGGATTTGCTTGAGATGCTCGGCGCCCTGCGGCGCGCGGTCGATCAGGAGGATCGCGGCGGCGGCCGCGACCACATAGATCACGCCGATCAGCGCTTCCTGCGGGATGCGCGCCGACCACGCCCGCGTGAAGGCGAGCAGCACCGCGGCCAGCAATGTGAACGCCAGCGAATAGCCGTAGGTCGTTGCGCCGAGCGCGGGATGGCCGAGCATGAACGCGACGGTCGCGCCGAGCGCCGCGATCTGCGCCAGCGCGAGGTCGACGAACACGATGTTGCGGGTCAGCACCTGGATGCCGAAATAGGCGTGGATGCCGACCAGGCAGAACGCCACCAGGAACGGCGGCCACAGGAACTCGAGCGCCGCCATCATGGCTTGGCCGCCGCCAGCAACGCGGCGATGTTCACGTCGAACAGCGACAGGTAGTCGTGCGTGCCCGGCAGCGCGCCGACCGACGACGCCAGCACCACGACCTTGCTGCCCGTCCGCTTCGCCAGGAAGGCGACGTCGCGCTCCGGCTCATGCGGCTGGCGCACGATGATGCGGGCCTTGCGCGCCTGCATCAGGCTGATCAGCGACGCGATATGAAACGGCGACGGCGGCACGCCCGGCTTCGGCTCGACGAAGCCGACGATGTCGAGCCGGAAGCGGCGCGCGAAATAGGCCCAGCTGTTGTGATAGGCGACCAGCGGCACGCCGTTGAGCGGCGCAGTCTTCGCCTCCCACGCCTTGAGCTTGGCGTCGAGACGCTTGAGGAACGCGATGCGATTGGCTTCGTAGAGCGGCGCGTTCTCGGGATCGACGCGCATCAGCCCTTCGAGAATGTTGCCGGTGATGATCTCGGCGTTCTTCGGATCGAGCCAGTAATGCGGATTGCCGCTGCCGTGGGCGTGGCCGTCGCCGGGGCCGACGGTGACGCCGCGCACCTCGAGCGGCGCGATCGCAAACGAGGCGTCGACATAGCCCGGCCCGCCGCGCTGCACGCCGCCGCCAGCCTGCGCCAGCAGGCGGTCGAACCAGAGGTCGAAATCGAGCCCGACCCGCACCACCAGGCGCGTCCCTTTCAGGCGCGTGAGGTCCTGCGGCCGCGGCTGATATTCTTCCGGATCGAGATTCGGCGGCACCAGGCTGGTGACGGCGACACGATCGCCGCCGACCGCCTCGGCGAGGCTGCGCAGATCGCTGGTGGTGGTGACGATTTGTAGTCGTTCCTGCGCCGATGCGGGCGCGCTGAATGTGATCAGCGCAGCCACTGCGATCGTCAATGTGGTTCGCAGCACTCTCAGCCCGCTCATTCCCGCGCAAGCGGGAATCCAGGGACACAAACTCAGACTTCGCATTCGTAGCCCTGGGTCCCCGCTTGCGCGGGGACGAGCGGCGCAAGAGCCGTCGCCGTCATTTCGGCCTTTGCCACAGACTCTTCGGCATCAGGCAGTGGACGTTGCCGCCGCTCTCGTTCACCGCGCCGACGCGGCAATCCATCGCCACGCTCGCGAGCCCATAGGCGTCGAGGCGCGGGACCTTCAGGTTCTTCTCCAGGAACTGGATCATCGCCAGCGACGCGTCATCCATCGCCTTGTTGAGGTCGGCGTTTTGCACATGGGTGACGTAGTAGCGCTGCGTCTCCTTGACCGGCCGCTCCATGTCCTCGCGGTCCTTGCACGTTCTTTGGATTGAGGCAGTGGATGCCCTTCTTGACGTTGACCACCTGCGAGACGCGGCAGTCGGAGACGGACGCCATCAGCTTCTCCGCCGCCTCGGCCGAGATCATGCGCTGCTCGGACAGGAACTTGACGGTCTGCGCCTTTGCCTGCGCCCAGGCCTTGTTGAGGTCCTGGTCGAAGCCCATGGTGATCCACGAGCGCGGCGTCTCGATGCGCGGCATGTCGAGCGGCTGCCCTTTGACGACGTCGACCGTGATGTTGAATTCGCGGTAGGCGGTCTCGACCGCGGTGAGATTGACTTCGCCGTTGCCCTGGGCGGCATGGGAATCCCCGGTCCACAGCAGCGCGCCTGGCACGAGCACGGGTACGTAGAGCGTGGTACCGGCGACCAGATCGCGGATGTCCATGTTGCCGGCGAATTCGCCCGGCTGCACGGTGCTGTACTGGCCCGGCTCCTTGCGCGCGACGCCGATCGTGCCGGGGAACGGCCGCAGCGGAATCCAAACGCCGGGCAGGAACTCGGTGACCATGCGGTCGAGGTCGAGATAGAGATATTTGACCTGCCCATCCTGATAGAGCTTCGGGAACTGTCCGAACATGCCCGGCACGTTGAAGTTCGTGGCGTAGGGGCGCGGCACGATCTTGTTGATCTTGACCTTGAGCACGTCGCCCGGGGCGGCCTCTTCGATATAGATCGGGCCGGTCATAGTGTGCGGTCCGCGGCCCGGGAAGTCGGTGCGCATCTTCTTGATCTGCTCGATCGTCGCGCCGGGGATGACCTGGTTGTGACTGTGCATCATCGTTTCGAGCACGATGGTGTCGCCCGACTTCACCCGCAGTACCGGTTCCTGCGCGTTGTTGAACCAGCCCCATTGCGTGGTCTCGAGCGTCGCCGGCAACAGGTGCATGGTCTTGCCGCCCGGCAGCGGGATCGCGCGCAATTTCGGATCGGCGGGACCCGATATCGGCTGCGGGATCGTCGGCGGCGCAGCCTTCTCGTTTTGCGCGTAGGTGCTGGCACCGGCGACAAGCGTGATGGCGGCTGTGCCCGCCAGTACGAACCTCAGGAATGCGGGACGTTGCATGGCCACCCCCAAACTGAAAGTTGCCCGCGTGCGCATGCGGCGCGCGGGATCGATGAACCCAGCTCCGCAAACGATAGCACCCTGCCCGGGCACCGGGAAGGCAGGCACGGCCATACCGACCCTCACAGTATCGTCAGTGGCGATACCGGCGTTACAATACGATCCAGAGAGGAAACGCCATGCCCACGATCGAACTGCGGCCCGGCCTCGCCATGGCCTATGAGGACCACTGGTTCGGCGCGCCCTGGACCACGCCCGAAACCATCGTGATGATCCATGGCAATTCGGAATCCTCGCGCGCGTGGACGCAATGGGTGCCGCATCTCGCCGGCAAGTATCGCGTGCTGCGGCCCGACCTGCCGGGGTTCGGCCAATCGTCGGCGTCGAAGGACTACGGCTTCTCGGCCAAGGAGCTCGCCGCCGATATCGGGCGCTTCCTCGATGCGCTTGGCATCGCGCGCTGCCACCTGATCGGCGCGAAATACGGCGGCTCGGCCTGCATGCAATTCGGCAGCGACCAGCCGCATCGCCTGCTCTCGCTCTGCCTGTTCGGCTCGCCGGTGCGCGGCAGCGGCACCGGCAATGCCGACCTGATCCGCCTCAAGGGCGTGCAGCAATGGGCGGCCGAGACCATGCGGTCGCGGCTCGGCAGCACGGCGTCGGAGCCGCAGATCAAATGGTGGACCGACGAGCTGATGGGCAAGACCGCGCAGACGTCGGCGTTCGGCGCGTCGGCGGCGCGCATCGACATGACGCTCGAGGCCGGCCTCGCGCGCATCACCGCGCCGACGCTGATCGTGACCACGACCGAGAGCGGCCTGCAATCGGTCGCCGCGGTCGAGCAATACGCCAAGCGCTTCGGCGATGCGCGCGTGCTGGTGCTGCCGGGCGATTCCTTTCACATCGCGGCGGTCGAGCCGGAGCTGTGCGCGAAGCACGCGCTCGCATTCATCGACGAAGCCTCGCGACGCCACGCCGCAGCCGCCTCCCATGCGGCTGAGTGATAGTGCTGCGGATCGCCCGATCAGCCTGGAAAGCCCATGACCGATCGACTGACCCGCCGCGCCGTACTCGCCGCCCTCGCCTGCCGCGGCGCTGTCGCCGCGAGCCTCGCGATGCCGAAGCCGCCTATCCCAACCGGCCGGTGCGCATCGTGGTGCCGTTCGCGCCCGGCGGCGGCGCCGACATCGTGTCGCGGCTGTTGCAGACGCATCTGCAGACGGCGCTCGGCCAGCCGTTCGTGGTCGAGAACCGCGCCGGCGCCGCCGGCCGCATCGGCACCGCGCTGGTCGCCAAGGCGGAGGCCGACGGCCACACGCTGCTGACGACGACCGAGTCGTCGATGGTGATCGCGCCGCACACCGGCGCACTGCTCGGTTACGACCCGATCAAGGATTTTGCGCCGGTCACGCTGCTCACGCGCAACACCGTGGTGCTGGTGGTGCATCCGTCGGTGCCGGCGACGACGCTCAAGGACTACATGGCGCTCGCGCAGGCGCAGCCGGGCAAGCTGTTCTTCGGCTCCTCCGGCGTCGGCGGGCCCAACCATCTCGCCGGCGAAATCTTCAACCGCATGGCCGGCCTCAACATCGTGCACGTGCCGTTCCCCGGCACCGGCGCGGCGCTGCCGGCGGTGATGGGCAACCAGGTCGGCGCGATGTGGGGCTTCACCGCCGGGCTCATTCCGTTCATCCGCGACGGCAAGCTGCGTGCGCTCGCCGTCTCGAGCAAGGAGCGCTCGCCGGCGCTGCCGGACGTGCCGACGGTGGCGGAGGCCGGCGTGCCCGGCTACGAGGCCACGTCCTGGATCGGCATGCTGGCACCCGCCGCCACGCCGCCGGCGATCATCGAGCGGCTGTGGAGCGCCGTGAACGAGGCGATGAAGCTCCCGTCGGTGCGCGAGACTTTGATCAGCGGCGGCACCGACATCATCGTGAGCAAGCCGCAGGAGTTCCGCGAGGTGATCGCGAGCGATCTTGCGAAATACGCCAAGCTCGCGGACGTGTTCAAAGCCATCAAATAGTCTCGGGACAATCGCGTGGATGCCAGAACCCATCAATCGACCCGCGCGCTGGCGGCATTCGCAGCGCAGCTCAATCCGGCGCAACTGCCGGACGACGTGCGGAAAAAGCTCGGCTGGCTGCTGCTCGATCATCTGCGCGTCTGTTCGATTGGCGCCAGGCTGCCGTGGAGCCAATGGGCGCGCGACTATGCGAACGTGATCGCGAAGCCGGGCGCCTCGCATGTGCTGTATTCGGGAGACACGCTCAATCCGCAACACGCGACGTTCCTCAACGTCACCTTCGGATCGAGCTTCGATGCCGACGACACCCATGTCGGCGCGATGCTGCATCCCGGCATCGCCGCCTGGTCGGCGGCGCTGGCGACCGCCGAGCATGTCGGCGCATCCGGACCCGAGGTGCTGGCGGCGGTCGTTGCCGGCTACGAGGTGACGATCCGGGTCGGGCTGTCGGTGCAGCCCGGCCATTTCCAGCGCGGCTTCCAGAGCACCGGCACCTGCGACGTGTTCGGCACCGCCGCGGCCGCGGGGCGGCTGCTGTTCGGCGGCGCCGACGAAAAAATCCTCGCGGCGATCGGGCTCGCCGGCAGCTATTCGAGCGGCGTCGCGCAGTTCTACTACTCGGGCGCCTCCGGCAAGCGCATCCAGGCCGCCCATGCCGCGCAGAGCGGCGTCGCCGCCGCGCTGCTGACCCAGCACGGCTTTGCCGGCCCAGTCGACATGATCGAGGGCAGCGGCGGTTTCGCGCGCGCCTATGCCGACGGCTTCCAGCCGGCGATCATCGAGGACGGGCTCGGCGCACAATTCCTGCTCATGGACGTGCTGGTGAAGTCACACGCGGCAGCCGCGCGCGTCGCCGCCGGCATCGACGCCATGCTGACGCTGCGGCAGCAGCACGGCTTCTCCGGCGACGACATCGCATCGATGCATCTCGGCATCCCGAAGGTGATCCAGGGCCGGCTCACCAATCCGCATCCGGTCGACCTGCAGGCGGCGCAGATGTGCCTGCCGTTCAGCGTCGCGCTGGCCTCGCATGTTCCGCTGGCGGCCGGGCGTATCCCGACGCTGGCGGTCGCCGACTATGAGGCCGGCCTCACCGATCGCCGCCTCTACGACATCGAGGAGCGCACCACCATCGCGATCGACGACGAGGTGGAGGCCGCAAGCAACGCGCTCTCCACCGCCGCCAAGGTGAGCGTGCGCCTGCGCGACGGACGCGAGCTCGTGAAATTCGTGCCGGCGCCGAAAGGCAGCGCCGGCGATCCCTTCACCGGCGAGGAGCATGAGGCGCGCTTCGTGCAGGAGCTGTCGCGCCGCGTGCCCGACCGCGCGTGCGCCGAGATCATCGCCATGTCGAAGGATCTCGATCGGCTCGACCCGCGCCGGCTCGGGCAAATGCTGAGTGGCGCGCACAGTTCGCCGACATAATGCGCGCAGCAGGTGTCGCGACACTAGCGCTGCGTCTTCAGCGACTCCAGGACTTCCTTGGCCTTGTCGGCAACCGGCTTCGGCGTCGCCAGCACCTGACGCACGATGCGTTCGAGCTCCTCGCCCGAGCCCGGCTCGAGCGGCAGGCCGCCGCCCTTCTTGGCGATCGCGATCAGCTCCGGATCGGCAAGCGTCGCGGCGAGCGCGCGGCGCAGCGTGGCGACGCGCGCGGGCGGCACATCCGGCGGCGCGATCAGCGCGCGTCCGATGGCGGCGCCGGACGCGAACAGGTCGAGGATCACCCGCTCCTCCTTGCCGGCGCCAAGCTCGCCGATGGTCGGGACCTTCGGAATGTCGGGATGCCGCGTCAGCGCGCTCTGATAGATGATCCGGATGGTGCCGTCCTTCAGCCGTTCGGCGTGCCGCGCCATGATGGTCGCGATCCCGATCGCGCCGACCATGTCGACCTCGCCGCGCTCCATGGTGACCAGCGCCTCATTGGCGCTCTTGTAGCCGGCGATCAGCTTGAAGCGGGTGCCGGCGAGCTTGTTGAGCATGAACGGCACCACGGTCGAGCTGGCGGTGCCGCCGGTGCCGGCGGTCGGCACCTCGCGCTTGCGCGCATCGTCGATCGAGGTGACGCCGGATTTTGCGAAGGCGACGCCGACCTCGACATTCATCGCGGCGCGCCCGATCCAGTTGAACTTGCCGGCGTCGACGTCGGGCGTATAGCCGAGCAGCGTATCGAACGGCAGGGTCTGCGCCAGCATGCCGAGCGCGGTGCCGTCCTTGGCGGAGACGGTCGCGAGATTGCGGGCGGCGCGCAGGCCACCGGCCCCGGGCATGTTCTGGACCACGATGGTCGGGTTGCCCGGGATATGCTTGCCCAGGAACTGGGCGACCAGGCGCGCATAGATGTCATAACCGCCGCCACCCTCGTAGCCGACCAGGATGGTGACGGTCTTGCCCTTGTAGAACTCCGCCTCTGGGCCGGTCTGCGCCTGCGCCGCGCCGGCCGGCAGCGTGAGGAGCGCGAGGGCCAGACCGAAACGCCAGTGCAAAGAACTATTCGACACGATTATGCCTCCGCTTTGTCCGTTTCCGGCCTTATGCTATCGGGCAAAAGCTTGCCCTAACTTTAGCGACACACCGACAATGTACGCGGGCTCCGTAATTCGTACGACACCATTGACGTCGCACCTGGCCTGCGGCGGAAATGGACGATAACGACGGACGATTCCTGGGACGGACGGGGTGGTTAATTCAAGCCGGACTTTGCGGAGATGACGCCGATGACACGACGGCTCGCGGCAACAGGACTTGCGTTCGCCAGTCTGGCGCTCACTTTCGCGACGCTCAGCGCGGCGCCCGCGCGCGCCGCGCAATGCGGCGGCGACTTCAACGCCTTCCTTGCGGAGTTCTCGCGCGAGGCGCAGGCGCAAAAAATTTCGCCGCAGGTGATCCAGACCGCCTTTGCCGGGCTCACGCCCGATCCGCGCGTGATCCAGCTCGACCAGCGGCAAGGCGTGTTCAAGCAGACCTTCGAGCAATTCGGACCGCCGCGCGTCGCGGCGCGCATCGCGAAGGCCCGCTCGCTCATGGGCAAGCATGCCGCCCTGCTTCAACGCATCGAGCAGCAGTTCGGCGTACCCGGCGCAGTGGTGATCTCGATCTGGGCGCTGGAGACCGATTTCGGCGTCGGCATGGGCAAGCATCCGGTGGTGCGCGCCGTCGCGACGCTCGCGCATGACTGCCGCCGCACCGAAATGTTCCAGCGCGAGCTGATGTCGGCGCTGACGATCATCAACCGCGGCGACATGAGCAACGACCAGCTGGTCGGCGCCTGGGCCGGCGAGATCGGGCAGACCCAGTTCCTGCCCTCCTCCTACGTGAAGTTCGCGGTCGACTTCGACGGCAACGGCCGCCGCGACCTGATCCGCAGCGTGCCCGACGCGCTGGGCTCCACCGCCAACTATCTGCTCGGCTACGGCTGGCAGCGCGGCGGGCCGGTCGACGAGGGTACGCATAATTTTTCGGTGCTGAAGGAATGGAACCGGGCGCAGGTCTATCAGAAGACGATCGCGCTGTTCACGCAGCGTCTGCAGACGGAGTAGTCGGGACTCGTGTCCCGGACGCGGTGCAGCACGCAGTGATGCACCGCTGATCCGGGACCCCGGTTACTTCTACTCGCTAATAAAGAAACCGGGGTCCCGGGTCTGCAGCGCACTACTCCGTATTGCGCTGCGCCCGGGACACGCACTACCTACATTGCGCTGCGCCCGGGACACGCACTACCTACTCCCAGTTACGATCCGCGCTTGCGCTCGATGTCGGCGCGCAGACGCTCTTCCTGTGCGCGCAGCTCCGGCGTGAATTCTTCGCCGAAATCCTTCGCTTCGAACAGCGGGCGAATCTCGATCTCGGATTCCTCACCGGGCATGGGGTCCGGGCAGCGGCGCACCCACTCGACCGCCTCCTCGATCGACTTGACCTGCCAAATCCAGAACCCGGCGACGAGCTCCTTCGTCTCGGAGAACGGACCATCGATGACGGTCTTCTTGCCGGCCGAGAACCGCACGCGCTTTCCCTTGCTGCTCGGGTGGAGGCCGTCTCCGGCCAGCATGATGCCGGCCTTCACCAGTTCCTCGTTGAACTTACCCATGTCGGCGAGCAGCTTCTCGCTGGGCATCACGCCGGTCTCGGAATTCTTCGTCGCTTTGACAATCACCATGACTTCGCATCGTCGTGCTCCTGTCGGGTTGGGAGGACCTCCGGTCGAGGATGACCGTCAGCGCCCTCTGTCTGAACGACGAACGAGCTGGTGCAAGATCGACATCCCGGACGCTTTTTTTGTGCGACCGATGCCATCACGAAAACCATCGTGATTTCCGCATGTTAGTCGCAACCATCGGCGTTCGGTACGAAATTACTCCGGCTTCAGGCCCGCGTCACGGATGATGCGTTCCCACTTCTCGGCGTCGGATTTCACCTGCGCGCCGAACTCGTCGACGGTCATGCTCATGGGATCGATATTGACGTCGGTGAGCCGCCGCACCGCCGCCTGATCCGCGTTCATCTCGCGCACGGCGGCGTTCAACCACTCCACGATCGGCCGCGGCGTCCCCTTCGGGGCGAACAAGGCGAACCAGGTCGTCACCTCGTAGCCCGGCAAGCCGGCCTCGGCGGCGGTCGGGATGTCCGGCAGGTAGGACACGCGCTTGGGCGTTCCGGCCGCCAGCACCCGCAGCATGCCGGCTTCCACCAGCGATTTCACCGGCGCGATGCCGACCGAGATCAGGTGCACATTGCCGGCGACCAGGTCGCTGATGCCGGGCGCGGCGCCGCGATACTGCACCGGCTGCATGTCGACCTTGGCGAGGCGCGTGAACTGCACGCCGCCGAGATGCACGGTGCTGCCGGGCCCGAGCGAGACGTAGTTGAGCTTGCCGTTCTCCTTGCGCGCATAGTCGATGAAGTCCTTGAGCGTCGCCGCCGGGATCTTGGCGGTGGTCACCAGGAACTGCGGCGCCTCGCCGATCGGCGCGACCGGAACGAGGTCGTTGAGCGGATCGTAGGACATCTTCTTGAACACGAACGGATTGATCGCGATCTGGGTGGTCGCGCTGACACCAAACGTGTAGCCGTCCGGTGCGGACTTCGCGACCATCTCCATGCCGATATTGCCGCCGGCGCCGGTGCGGTTCTCGATCACCACCGGCTGGCCGGACTTGCGGGCGATGTAGTCGCCGGCGGCGCGGGCAGCGACGTCGGTGATGCCGCCAGGCGCGACCGGCACGATGATGCGGATCGGCTTCGACGGATAATCCTGTGCGGCGACCGGCACGGCCATCAGCAACAGCACGGCGAGCGCAGCGATGCGCGCAGGGATCGGATTCACGCAAGGTCTCCTGATCTAGCTCTTCGGGGCGGTGCCGCGGAGGCGCGCGGCAATGCGCATCAGCGCATCATAGCCGGGCGTCGCGATCCGTTCGAGCGCGTGCTCGACGCCTGCGTCGGTGAGCCGCGTCGAACGCCAGCGGTAGAGCAGCCCGTGCACCAGCCAGATCACCAGGAAGACCACGACGCCGCCGAACACGACGTCGGTGAAGAAATGCCCGCCGAGCGACATGCGCAGCACGCCGACCGCGGCGCCGAAGACGATCGCGGCGCCGTAGGCCGCCGCCCGCCAGTGCGGCGGCGCCACCGCGGCGCCCGCCATGGTCCAGAACGCGCCCGACGACTCGCCGGCCACGAACGAGCAGTTCTTGTTGCAGTCGCCGCGCAGGTCCCACCACGGCAGGAATTTCTCTTTCCCGCCGAACTCGGTGACATACATCGGGCGCGGGCGGCCGGAATTGTCCTTCAGGATGACGTTGACGGCGAGCCCGGGCCCGAGCGCAAGCGTCGAGATCATCAGCACGACGGCGCGGCCGGGCAGCAGCAGCGGCCGCTTCGGCAGCACGAGCTTGACGACGAGCGCGACGAAGGCGGGCGCGGCGACCAGCGCGATCAGCCAGCCCGCGAGGTCGCGCACGATGCCCGACGGCGTATCGAGCACGCGCCAGCGGCGGTTCGCGGCGTCGTAGAAGATGCCGCTGAGCGCGAGGTCGAGCCCGGGCCAGATGGCGAATACGGTGCCCACGACCACGGCGATGGCGAGAGCGATCAGGAGACCCGTTCGGTTCATCGGAGCATCAGCATCCGGTGAGCGGGCTGATGTCGCCTGAGACACCGGCCGGGCCGGAGAGCTTGAAGGCGAAATAGCCGCGCGACGACGTCGGGCCGGTGTGCGCCTCCAGGCGGCCAAGCGGCTCGACGTTGCGGTAGTGCTTCAGGAAGGGCTCCGCCGATCCGCACGACGAGATGAAAAGGACGGGACCGGGGGCCGCGGCCGTCAGCCGCCGGGTCAGGTCGAAATGATGGTTCGGAATTGCGCTCGCCGGCCATGACAGCACCGGCCGGCCGGTGTCGCGCGCGTAATAGAGCAGCGACGCGACGACGTCGCGCTGTTGCGCGGCGACGGTCCTGGCGCCGGTCGCGCGCGCGAGCTTGTCGACCTCCTCGCCGAGCGCGCGCCAGCCCATGGTGCGCGCATAGACGTCGGGCTTGGCGAGCCACGGGATCGACAGCCGGCGCGCATTGGCGTCGGCGGCGATGCAGCACGATCTGCGCGGCGACGCCGATCGCGATGCTGAGCGCGATCCAGCGCCAGGCCGCGTAGCCGCACCAGCACGGCGGCGACCAGGATATTGGCGGAGATGAACGCGGCCGCCGCCCAGTTGGCGTTGGCGCGGGTGACGAAGGCGGTCACCGTCACCAGCGCCAGCGTCGGGAGCGCGAAGCACAGCATCAGCCGGTCGGCGCGGCCGATATCGGGCTTGAACATGCGGACACAGACGATCAGCAGCACGCTGAACGTCACCGGGCCGAACACGGCGAACTGGCTCGCCACGAATTCGAGCCCACGCAGCGGATTGAAGGCGGCGCCCTCGCCCTGGATGTTGTGGCCGACATGCGTCAGCGTCACGAAGCCGTTCTGCGCGTTCCAGATCGCATTCGGCAGGATCAGCGCGACGGCGATCGCGGCGGCAAGCCACAGCGCGCGCGAGCGCAGCAGCGCGCGCGCATCGCGATCGATCACCGCCGCGGCGGCGATGCCGAGCAGGAAATAGATCATCGCGTATTTCGCCAGCATGCCGAGCCCGAACGACACGCCGAGCACGACGCCCCAGCGCCAGTCGCCGCCCTGCAGCAGCTTCACATAGGCGAGCAGCGCGAGCGCCCAGAAGAACAGCATCGGCACGTCGGTCGAGATGATGCGGCTCGAGAACGCGACGCCGGCGGTGAAGGCGAACAGCAGCGCGGCCCAGAACGCCGTCGCCTCATCGTAGAGCGCCTTGGCGATGGCGTAGCTGACCAGACACGAGCCGAGATAGAGCACCGGCGACGGCGCGCGGATGCAGGCTTCGGCGGAGCCGCAGATCGCTTCAGCGCCCGCGATCACCCAGGCGAGCAGCGGCGGCTTCGAGAAGTAACCGAACGCAAGCTCGCGCGACCACGCCCAGTACTGCGATTCGTCGAAGAACAGATCGACCTCGGAATAGGTGAGCCCGATCAGGCGGACGACGGTCAGCGCCACGAGGATGAGCAGGCAGACCGCAAAACGACGTTCGGTCAGGCTGCGCGGCGCAGTGTCGGCGAGCGAGGTCATATCGGGACTATGTCGCACAAAGGCGCCGGCGAGTGTAGCGGTTCAGCGCAGCTTCGGCGCCTGATCCCGGCAGGCTTCCGGCTGCGTATCGCCCATGAGGCTGATCGGCGGGACGAAATCGCCGCACTTGTCGCAGGCGGCCGCGGTCGCCGCCAAAAGCAGCACGCCAATGGCCCGGCACAATGCGGTGCGCGCGGAGGTATTTTTACGCTCGGACATGGCCCCACCCCGTTCCCGTCCTTTTTACCGCATCGGCGTGCGACATGAAACGGATTTCGCCGCGGGAACCGGCATGTTCAACGCAAATTAGCGCAGCTATTGGGTCGTTGCGGGCACCGACGGCGGCGGATTGCTGCGGAAAATCGGCTTGTAGAAGCCCGCGCTGAAGCCGGCCACCGCCCAATAGGCGAAGCCGCCGGCGATGCCGGCGGCGACCACCACCAGCGGCTGATCGAGCGGCACGCCGGTGCCGTTGCATTGCCAAAGAGCTGCCAGCCAACCCAGATCGACACGATGCCATTGAGCACATGGAAGACCCACGAGCGAATGGCGAAAGCTTCCGAGATCAGGATTCCGATTGACGCCGGCAGCAAGAAACTAGCGAGCATGAGCATCAGGAGGATCGGTCCGGCGATGACAAGACCCAGCACCGCGGCTACTTCACTATGGGAACCTGCGCCCGCGTCCGCGAACGACGACCAGCCAATCAGGACCACGCTCGTGGCGGCAATCGCCGCGGCAAGATAGCCGAGCGGCACCAGCAGGAAGCGCATCAGCAGACGGATGAGGTTTTCCATCGCGTGTCCGCGCTAGTCGGTCATCACCATCGCGCGCAGCGCCATGCGCTCGCGCGCGGAGAGCTTCTCGGTCGCGCTCTTGAGCTGGCCGCAGGCGGCGAGGATGTCGCGGCCGCGCGGCGTGCGCACCGGCGAGGCGTAGCCGGCGTTGAACACGACCTCGGAGAATTTCTCGATCTGCTCCCAGTCCGAGCATTCGTATGTCGAGCCGGGCCACGGATTGAACGGGATGAGATTGATCTTGGCCGGGATGCCCTTGAGCAGCCGGACCAGCGCCTTGGCGTCCTCGATGGAATCGTTGACGCCCTTCAGCATCACATATTCGAAGGTGATGCGCCGCGCATTGGAGAGCCCGGGATAGTTGCGGCAGGCGTCGAGCAGTTCGGCGATCGGATATTTGCGGTTGAGCGGCACCAGCTCGTTGCGCAATTCGTCGCGCACCGCATGCAGCGATACCGCGAGCATCGAGCCGATCTCGTCGCCGGCGCGCGTGATCATCGGCACCACGCCCGAGGTCGAGAGCGTGATGCGGCGCTTGGAGATGCGAGAGCCCGTCGCCGTCGGCGATGACGCCGATGGCGTCGCGCACCGCGTCGAAATTGTAGAGCGGCTCGCCCATGCCCATCATCACGATGTTGGAAATGAAGCGCTCGCCTTCGGTCGGCAGTCCCGGCTCCTTGAGCCGCTCCGCGCCCAGCCATTCGCCGAGCCGGTCGCGCGCGACCATCACCTGGCCGACGATCTCGCCGGCGGTGAGGTTGCGCACCAGCCGCTGCGTGCCGGTGTGGCAGAACGAGCAGGTGAGCGTGCAGCCGACCTGGCTCGAGAGGCAGAGCGTGCCGCGGTCGGTCTCGGGGATGTAGACGCACTCGACCTCGTGCGGCCGCTCGCCGCTTTCGCCGGGCAGGCGCAGCAGCCACTTGCGGGTGCCGTCGGCCGACACCTGCTCCGCCACCACCTCCGGCCGCGCCAGCGTGAAGCGCTGCTTGAGCGCCGCGCGCAATTCCTTCGAGACGCTGGTCATGGCGTCGAAGTCGCGCGCGCCGCGCACATAGATCCAGTGCCAGAGCTGCTGCACGCGCATCTTGCGCTGCTGCTCGGGGACGCCGGCCTCGCCGAGCGCGTCGGCCAGCTCGGCGCGCGTCAGCCCCACCAGCGACGGCATCGCCGGCGCTACGTAGAGCTCAAGCGGCGCCTTCTCGACGAAGGGGTTGGTTTGCGGGGTGGCGCTCATGGGGCATAGATAGGCCGCCGGGGCGCGCAAGACAAACGATGGTCGGGAAACGATTGAGAATTGAGATACGAGAAGCCGCAACATATTCGGTGCTGTTCCCCTCCCCCTTGTGGGGAGGGGCTAGGGGTGGGGGTCGCAGTTGTTTGACGGATTGCGAAACCCAACAACCACCCCCCTCCCCAACCCTCCCCCACAAGGGGGGAGGGAGCGCACCACCGGTGCCGCTCCAGTTGGGGCAATATTAAAGAAATTAAAGAAGCGCTATTTGCACTCCTGCGCGACGCGATCCAACGCCTGGACGAGGCCCTTGAGCGAATAGGTATCGCTCGAGCTCGTGCCGCGGGTCGACGTGCCCTTGACGGTCAGGTCGGCGCCCTTGCGCATGGCGTCGATCAGGCGCGCCTCCTCGGCAACGTTCTTGATCCAGGCGCCGTCATTCTGGGTGTACATCGCGAACTTGGTGGTGCCGACCTCGGCGGTGGCATCCCCCTTGATCGGATAGCCGACGATGGCCGAGATCTCGTTGCGCACGTTCTCGGCCGGGCGGGTGGAGATGAAGACATAGGCCGGGTCGCGCTTGCGGCCGGCAGGATTGGTGGTCGAGGACTTCGGCTTGGCCAGCGTGAAGCAGACCTTCTTGCCCTCGGGGGTCGCGGTGTAGGCGCCCCAGTCGGCGTACTGGCCGAGCAGGGTCGGCTGCGCGGCGGCGGCCGCGGCCGCGGTCTTCTGGCCGCCCTGCTTGCTCTGTTCCGCCAGCGCGACCGTCGACACCGCCAGCGCGGCGGCGAGAACCGTGATCATGCGCGGGGAACGTTGCATCGGCCGGCCTCCCTCGGACCTCTCCAAGCCACGGATTAGTTGGCGAATTCGACAATGTGAAGGCGGTGCGCCACCACCGCCGCGCCGTGCTAGAACGCCGCACCAATCCTCAAGGACACCGAACTCACCCCGTGAAAGCCATCCTCTGTACCCGATTCGGCGCCGCCGATGACCTCGTCTTCGCAGACCTCCCCGAAACTGTCGCCGGCCCCGGCGAGGTAGTCACGCGGGTGAAGGCGGTCGGCCTGAACTTCTACGACACGCTCATCATCGCCGGCCGCTACCAGAAGCAGCCGCCGTTGCCGTTCTCGCCCGGCGGCGAATTCGCCGGCGTGGTCGAGAGCATCGGCGCGGGCGTCACGGGCTTCGCGCCGGGCGATCGCGTGATCGGCTACGTCACCCATGGCGCCGCGCGCGAGCGCATGGCGGTGCCGGTGGACAAGCTGATCAAATACGACAGCGACCTCGACTTCGACCGCGCGGCGGCGCTCACCGTCATCTACGGCACCGCGATCCATGCGCTGCGCGACCGCGCGCAGATGCAACGTGGCGAGACGCTCGCGGTGCTCGGCGCCGCCGGCGGCGTCGGTGTCGCGGCGGTGGAGCTCGGCAAGCTGATGGGCGCGCGCGTCATCGCCTGCGCCTCGACCGACGAAAAATGCGCGTTCGCGCGTGCGCACGGCGCCGACGAAACCGTGAACTACACCACCGAGGATTTGCGCGACGCGCTCAAGCGCCTCGGCGGCGCGCACGGCATCGACGTGATCTTCGATCCGATCGGCGACCGCTACAGCGAGGCGGCGCTGCGCGCGATTGCGTGGAAGGGGCGGCATTTGGTGGTCGGATTCGCCGCCGGCGAGATTCCGAAGCTGCCGCTCAATCTCACGCTGCTCAAGGGCTGCGCAGTGCTCGGCGTCTATTTCGGCGACTGGGTGCGGCGCGAGCCCAAGGCGTATCGCGATTCGATCGTCGAGCTCGCGCAACTCGCGGCCGACGGCAAGCTTTCCTGCCATGTCGACCATGCCTATCCGCTGGAGGAATTCCCGCAGGCGCTGAAGTCGCTGTCCGAACGCCGCGCCATGGGCAAGGTGATCGTGCGGCCCTAGAGCATGGCGCAGCGCGATATGCGCCCGTGCCAGCCAGCAAAATCCGGCAACAAAAATAACAAGCGAAATAATATGTCAGCATCGCTGCCGGTGTGGATTACGTGGACTTCTTTTGCCTTTCCTTCGCCTTTACTTGAACGCGCGGCGGGCGCGGGTATTCTCGACCTCAGAGCCGGATCGGTTGGGAGACAAGGCTCTAGCTCCCAGCCAGTTGGCCTAAAGCACGATGTCGGTTTCGCAAGGGGCTGCTCGTGCCGGGAATAACGGTGGAATGCCCGCAAGGGCGAACTGCTAAGTTCTCGAAGCCATCGAGTTGTGCGGTACGACTTACTGAGTTGGCATTGGGTGCTCGCGAATCCGAAGCTGGTTCGGTGACCGCCGTGCTGCGCGGCTGATCTGAGGAAAGGGTACCCTGGCAACGGGGTGCCCTTTTCTTCATTTGGGTCTTTGAGCTTGTAGGGTGGGCAAAGGTGCGGTCCACACGCACACGCCTCGCACCCAGCAAGACGCAGCGCCGTGCCCACCATGACATTTGAAGTCACTGGAATGCCTTGGTGGGCACGGCGCTGCGACGGTTTGTGTGGCACGATCTGCGTTTGTAGACCGCGCCCATAGCCCGTCGAAGACGGGCGTAAACGCCCTTTACGCCCACCCTACGAAACGCCGCGCGATAGCGCGTCGCTCACCCGCGCAATCACGCTCTCCCAATCGCCGGCCTTTGGCTGACGGAACAGCCGCGCGGTCGGATACCAGGGCGTGTCCTCGCGATCGAGCAGCCAGCGCCAGTCCGGCTGGAACGGCAGCAGCACCCATACCGGCCGCGCCATGGCGCCGGCGAGGTGCACCACCGAGGTGTCGACCGAGATCACGAGGTCGGCGAGCGCCATGACCGCGGCGGTGTCGTCGAAATCGGCAAGCGCGTCGCCGACATGGGTCACGTTGGGCAGCCGCGCCAGCGCATCGGCATCGCCCTCGCGCAGTTCGCGCTGGATGCTGACGAAGCTCCCCTGCCCTGCAAACAATGGCGCCAGGCGCTCGAACGCGATCGAGCGGTTGCGGTCGTTGGCGTGGTCGGCACTGCCCGACCAGGCGACGGCGATGCGCGGCGACGGCAGCTGGCCGATGCGCGCGCGCCATTTCTCGACGCGCTCATCGATGGCCGCGAGATAGGGCACGTTGCCGGGAATGGTCGCAACGTCGGTGCGCAGCGCCAGCGGCAAGCTGCCGACCGGGCAATGCACGTCGTAGGCCGGCAGCGCATCGCCACGGCCGACGACGTTGGCGACGCCGTCGAGGCGCGACAGCAGCGCGACGAGCTCGCGATGCACCTCCATCACCACCTTGGCGCCGCCGCGCGCAAGCTGCGGCACATAGCGCGCGAACTGGATGACATCACCGAGCCCCTGCTCGGCATGCACCAGGATGGTCTTGCGCGCGAGCGGATACTCGCCGAGCCAGAGCGGCTTGCCGAGGCTCTTGCGGCGCGGCATGCCGGCGCGCTGCCAGCGCGCCTCGTATTTCGGGAAGCCGCCGCGGTAGTCGCCGAGCGTGAGCAGCGAGAGCGCCTCGTTGTGCTGGATGTCGGCATTGCCTTTGTCGGCGGCGAGCGCGGTCGCGTATTCCTTGAGCGCCTCCTGATGGCGGTTGAGCGCCGCGAGCGTGGCGCCGCGGCCGATGCGCGCCTTGCCGTAGTCGGCGCGCTGCGCGAGCGCGCCGTCGTAGGCCGCAAGCGCCTCCTCCAGCCGGCCGAGGCCGGACAGCGCGCTGCCGCGATTGACCAGGATCTCGGGATGCCCGGGATGCGCCGCGAGCAGCGCGTCGTATTGCGCCAGCGCCTCCTCGAAGCGGCCGAGCTGCGCCAGCGCATTGCCGAGATTGGCGCGCGCCCCGAGGAAGCGCGGCTCGAGCGCCAGCACGCGCTCGAACGCCGCGACCGCTTCGGGCGCACGCTTGAGCTTGAGCAGCACGTGGCCGCGGATGTTGACGGCGTCGAAGCTGTCCGGCGCAATCGCCAGCGCCTGGTCGAGCGACGCCATCGCCTCGTCGTCACGGTTGAGCGCGGAGAGCGCACGGCCGAGATTGGCGAGCACCGGCGCCGCGTTGGGATTGAGCTTGAGCGCCTTGGCGAGCAGCCCCTGCGCGGCGGCGGCCTTGCCGGCTTCGAGCTTCACGAGGCCCGCAAGGTGCAGCGCGTCGAACCAGTCGGGCGCCGCCTTCAGCACGCGCGCGCAGACCTTGTCGGCATCGTCGAGCCGGCCCTGCCGGTAGTGATCGGCGGCCTCATCGACCGCGCGGGCGAGAGCCTCCGGCGTGCGCAGGTCGGGAGCCGCCATCGCGCGCGGCGACTATCGGACGTCGTTGAGGTTGCGCGCCAGCGCGTCGCGCGCGGCTTCGCGGTGCTCGTCGCGGATATGGCCGGACACCATGCGCAGCGCCGTCACCAGCACCAGGGCGTCGTCGGTGTAGCCGAGCATCGGCAGGATGTCGGGCATCGCATCCACCGGCAGCACGAAATAGGCGAGCGCGCCAAGAAGCGCCGCCTTCACCTGCAGCGGCGTCTGACGGTCGAAGGCGGCATAGTAGGCCGCCAGCAGGTCCTCCGCGAACGGCAGCTTCGCCGCGACGCGCTTCAGCTTCGGCCAGAAGCCGCGGCGCACGCGCGCTTCGTCGCGCTTTGAGGCGTCCCAGGTACCAGCAGCCGAACGTCCGAACATGGCAACCTCCCAGTCAAACACCGGCGGTCAGATGGCCCCTCCGGACTCAATATTCAATATGCCTGTTAGCCGCCCGCCAGGGCGTTCATCGTCTCGGCGAGCTTGACGTCGAGCTCGGTCAGGCCGCCGGCATCGTGGGTCGAGAGCGTCACCTCGACGGTCTTGTAGACGTTGAACCACTCGGGATGGTGATCCATCTTCTCCGCCACCAGGGCGGCGCGGGTCATGAAGCCGAACGCCTGGTTGAAATCCTTGAACACGAACTTGCGGGTGATGGCGTCGCGGCCTTGCACCTCGCTCCAGCCGGTGAGCTTGGCCAGCGCGGCCTTGCGGGCGTCGGTGGTCAGTTTCTGGGCCATGGTCGAACCTCGTCAAAGCTCCCTCGGGCACCTACCTATAGACCGGCACACGCCCGCGGGAGAGCCTCAAAATGTCCTGGTCGCTGACCATCGGCCGCATCGCAGGTACCGACGTCCGCCTGCACATCACCTTCATCCTGTTCCTGGCCTGGATCTTCGGCGCCAGCTGGGCGGCCGGCGGGCCGGAACAGGCCTGGAACGCCCTCGCCTTCATGATCCTGCTGTTCGCCTGCGTGGTGGCGCATGAATTCGGCCACGTCTTCGCCGCGCGCCACTACGGGATCGCGACGCCGGACGTGACGCTGTTGCCGATCGGCGGGCTGGCGCGGCTGGAGCGGATTTCCGAGGAGCCGCGGGAAGAGTTCGTCATCGCCATCGCCGGCCCGCTGGTGAACGTGGCGATCGCGCTCGTGCTGGTGGTGTTCTTCGGCGCCAAGCTCGACCTCGGCGCCTGGACCACCATCGACAGCAGCAAGGTCGCGATGGTCGACCGGCTGGCGATGGTCAACGTGTTCCTGGTGCTGTTCAACCTGATCCCGGCGTTCCCGATGGACGGCGGCCGCGTGCTGCGCGCGCTGCTCGCCACCCGCATGGGCTACACGCGCGCCACCGAAGTCGCCGCCACGATCGGCCAGGGCTTTGCCTTCGCGCTCGGCTTCATCGGGCTGTTCTCGAACATCATGCTGATCTTCATCGCGATCTTCGTCTATCTCGCGGCGTCGTCGGAGGCGCATTTCGTCGCCATCCGCTCGATGGCGACCGGCGTGCCGGTGAGCGCCGCGATGGTGACGCAATACGCGACGCTCACGCCCACCGCCAACGTCGAGGACGCCGTGCAGACGCTGCTGCGTACCAGCCAGAGCGAATTCCCGGTGGTCGACGACGCCGGCAAGCCGGTCGGCCTGCTGGCGCGCGCCGACATCATCCGCGCGCTCAAGGAGCGCGGGCCGGATGCCCGCGTCGCCGACGCGATGACGACGCAGGTGCTGACGATCAGTCACCGCCAGCATCTGGAAGACGCGTTCAAGCTCCTGCAGGAGAAGTCGGTCCCGGCCGTGGCGGTGGTCGATGCGAGCGGAAGGCTGGTCGGGCTCATCACCTCGGAAACCATCGGCGAGATGATGATGGTGCGCGAGGCGCTGCCCAAGGGCGCGACCTTGGGCCCATGGGGCCCGTTCGCACGGACGTAACCCGCCGGTTGGCTGCTCCATACATTGATCGTTAATGCTCATTGTCTCGGCAATGGGTCACAAACTCGTCGTTGCTTTTTTGTTCGCGATGACTATGTTGCCCGCAAAACGCGGGCCTTAGTTGCGTTCTTTGGCGCGTTTCCAGCAGAAATGGCTGCGGTTTTGCTCCGCCACGCGCCCATGGCCCCGACACTGATTCCGGAAGCACTATGAAACTTCGCAACATCGCCATTATCGCCCATGTCGACCACGGCAAGACCACGCTGGTCGACCGGCTGCTGCAGCAGGCCGGCTCGTTCCGCGAGAACCAGAAGGTCGCCGAGCGCGCGATGGATTCGAACGACCTCGAGCGCGAGCGCGGCATCACCATCCTCGCCAAGGCGACGTCGATCCTGTGGGGCGACACCCGCATCAACATCGTCGACACGCCCGGCCACGCCGATTTCGGCGGCGAGGTCGAGCGCATCCTCAACATGGTCGACGGCGCGCTGGTGCTGGTCGACGCCGCCGAGGGTCCGCTGCCGCAGACCAAGTTCGTGGTGTCGAAGGCCCTCAAGATGGGCCTCAAGCCGATCGTGGTGATCAACAAGGTCGACCGCGGCGACGCGCGCCCGATCGAGGTGGTCAACGAGGTGTTCGACCTGTTCGCGGCGCTCGACGCCACCGACGAGCAGCTCGACTTCCCGATCCTCTATGGCTCGGCCAAGCAGGGCTGGATGGCGGCAAAGCTCGAAGGTCCGCAGGACCAGGGCATGAAGCCGCTGTTCGAGCTGGTGCTCAAGCACGTCGAGCCGCCGCACGTGGAAACCGGTCCGTTCCGCCTGCTCGGCACCATCCTCGAAGCCAATCCCTATCTCGGGCGCATCGTCACCGGCCGCATCACCTCCGGCACCATCAAGCCGAACCAGGCGGTGAAGGTGCTCGACCACGAAGGCCATGAGATCGAGTCCGGCCGCGTCACCAAGGTGCTCGCGTTCCGCGGCCTCGAGCGCGTGCCGGTCGACGAAGCGGAAGCCGGCGACATCGTCGCCATCGCCGGCCTGCCGGAAGCCACCGTCGCGCACACGATCTGCGATCCCGAGGTCGCGACGCCGATCCCGGCGCAGCCGATCGATCCGCCGACGCTGGCGATGACATTCCGCGTGAACGACTCGCCGCTCGCCGGCACCGAAGGCAGCAAGGTCACCGGCCGCATGATCCGCGACCGCCTGCTGCGGGAGGCGGAAGGCAACGTGGCGCTGCGCATCCAGGAATCGAACGACAAGGATTCCATGGAGGTCGCCGGCCGCGGCGAATTGCAGCTCGGCATCCTGATCGAGACCATGCGGCGCGAAGGCTTCGAGCTGTCGGTGTCGCGCCCGAAGGTGCTGCTCCGCCGCAACGACGCGGGCGACCTGGAGGAGCCGATCGAGGAAGTCGTGATCGACGTCGACGACATCCACTCCGGCGTGGTCGTGCAGAAGATGTCCGAGCGCAAGGCCGAGATGATCGAAATGAAGCCGTCCGGCGGCGGCCGCGTGCGGCTCGTTTTCTACGCGCCGACCCGCGGGCTGATCGGCTACCAGGGCGAGCTTCTGACCGACAGCCGCGGCACCGCGATCATGAACCGCCTGTTCCACGCCTACGCGCCGTTCAAGGGCGAGATCAGCGGGCGCCGCAACGGCGTGCTGATCTCCAACGAGCAGGGCGAGGCGGTCGCCTATGCGATGTGGAAGCTCGAAGACCGCGGCCCGATGATGATCGAGCCGGGCTGGAAGGTCTATCGCGGCATGATCGTCGGCGAGCACACCCGCGACAACGATCTCGAGATCAACGTGCTCAAGGGCAAGCAGCTCACCAACATCCGCACCACCTCCAAGGACGAAGCGGTGCGGCTGACGCCGCCGATCCGCATGACGCTCGAAAAGGCGCTGGCCTATATCGAGGACGACGAGCTGGTCGAGGTGACGCCGAAGTCGGTGCGCCTGCGCAAGAAGCTGCTCGATCCGAACGACCGCAAGCGGGAAGAGCGGCGCAAGGAAGCCGAGCAGGTCTAGGCTCCGACTCTGTCATGCCCGCGCATAGCCCGTCGAAGACGGGCGTGAACGCCCTTATGTCGCGGGCATCCACGTCTTGGCAACGCTTCATTAAAGACGCGGATGGCCGGGCATGTACTGCCGGTGATCCTGAGCTTTCACCTCGGCATCACCCTCGTCGCCGACGTCGCCGGCGCCGCCAAGGGCGCGCTCGACCCGAAGGAATTCTGGCACGCCTGGCCACGCGGCGAGGCGATGAAGGTCGATTTGTTCGATCCGTCCTGGGATTTCTGGGCCGCGACCCGCGAACCGATCGAGACGGTGCGCGCCCAGATCGGGCTCTAGAACTCTCGCAGCGGCGACGCGATGCGTGTCCCGATTCGGGATTTGCGATTCACGACTCAAATCGCCCGCTCACTGACGCAGTCAAGCCGCTTCCGTGACAGGTATTTTCGCGTCGCGAACGACTGCAACCAAATTTTCCTGTCCGAGCGTTGCCCGGCGGCAACACCGCGCCAGACAGCGATATTCTCTACATTTTTAAGCGTCGCGAGACTCGTTCCAAGCGCCGCTTGCACTCCCAATCCACATCATTAAGGTCCCGTTAAACATAACGCTTGAAGCGCGACCGAGTGCTGCGCTTGAATTCGCTCATGAGCAATACAACCCTCATCGAGGTCCGCCGCGCCAAGCCGTCCGATGCGCCGGCGATTGCCGCCACGCATGACGACTCATGGCGGACCGCCTACCAGGGCATCATCCCCGGAGCGGAGCTCGAGCGGCTGATCAACCGCCGCGGGCCGGACTGGTGGGACTCAGCCATCCGCAAAGGCAGCCGGGTCGCGATCCTCGCCTTCGGCAATTCGATCGCCGGCTATGCCAACTACGGCCGCAACCGGGCGCGCAGCCTCTACTACGACGGCGAGATCTATGAGCTTTATATGCGGCCGGAATTCCAGGGCCTCGGTTTCGGCCGCAAGCTGTTCTCCGCAGCGCGCCGCGACCTCACCCAGAGCGGCTTGCAGAGCCTGGTGGTATGGGCGCTGTCGGACAACGAGTTCCGCGGTCGAGTTCTATCGGTCGCTCGGGGGCCGCGCCGTGGCGCGCTCGTCGGAGCGGTTCGGCACCAAGGTGCTCGACAAGGTTGCCTACGCCTGGAACGGCAACGGCAAGGAATAAATCCACTCAACGTTGATTGACTTCGTCATGCCCGCGCTCGTCGCGGGCATTTTCGTTTTAGGCGCCAGCGTGCTATCGGCCGCGCGCCCCTTGTCCGCACAGGAAGCATGATGATCCTCAGGACGCTCACCCTCACCGCGGGTGCCGCTAGCCTCGCCGTCGCGATCGCCGCAGCAGCTCCCGCCGATTTCCCGCGCCGGGGCGTCACCATCGTCGTCCCGTTCCCGGCGGGCGGCACCGCCGACGCGGTCCCGCGCATCATCGGCGCGAAGCTTGCCGAGCGCTGGAAGCAGCCCGTCATTGTCGAAAACCGCCCGGGCGCGGCCGGTACCACCGGCAGCACGGCCGTCGCCAACGCTACGCCCGACGGCTACACCTTGCTGGCGAGCCCGGCGGGCCCGCTGGTGATCAACCGCTTCGTGCAGAAGGCGTTTTCGTTCGATCCGCTGCAGCTCACGCCCATCACCGTCATGGCCGGAGTTCCGACCGTGCTGGCGATCCGGTCAAGCCTGCCCGCAAAATCCGTGGCCGAGCTGGTCGCCTATGCCAGGCAACAGAAGGGCGGCCTGAACTACGGATCGCAGGGGCCGGGCTCGACGTCGCACCTTTCGGCCGTGCTGTTTCAGAACCTGACCGGGATCGCGATGGTGCATGTGCCCTACAAAGGCAGTGCGCCCGCGCTCGCCGATCTTGTCGGCGGCAACATCGACCTGATGTTCGACAATCTCGGTTCGGCGCTGCCGCTGCACCGCGCCGGCCAGATCAGGATCGTGGGCGTCGGTACCGCCGCCCGCTCGCCGCTGCTGCCCGACACACCGACGATCGAGGAGCAGGGCCTCGCCGGCTACCGGTCGAGCACCTGGTTCGCGCTGGTAGCGCCGCCACGCACGGAAACGGACATCGCCGACAAGGTCGCGTCCGACGTCGCCAACGTTTTGAAGATGGACGACGTACGCGAGCGCCTGACCTCGCTGGGGTTGGAGCCGATTGGAAATGGCCGCGCCCGCACTGCGGAGACCATCGCCGTGGAAAGCAAGCAGTGGGAGGCGGTCGTCCAGGCGGCCAAGCTGCCGCGCGAGTGACGCCACCCTCCCCGTTAGTCCCGCGATCGCTCGTCCGAGCTCGGGCGGCTGAAGTCCGGCAGCGGAAAGCCGGCCTGCATACAGGCCGCGCGCACGGTATTGGCGAGCAGGCAGGAAATCGTCATCGGGCCGACGCCGCCCGGCACCGGCGTGATCGCGCCGGCGACTTCGGATGCCTCGGCAAAGGCGACGTCGCCGAGCAGCTTCGACTTGCCGCTTTCGCCCGGCACCGCCACGCGCGTGATGCCGACGTCGATCACCGTCGCGCCCGGCTTGATCCAATCCTTGCGCACGAACTCCGGACGGCCGACTGCCGCGAACACGAGGTCGGCGCGCTTGCATACCGCGGGGAGGTCTTCGGTCTTCGAATGCGCCACCGTCACGGTGGCGTTCTCCGAGAGCATAAGCAGCATGAGCGGTTTACCGACGATGTTGGAGCGGCCGATGATGACCGCCTCGAGGCCTTCGAGCGACGGGTGCACGGTCTTGGCGAGGATGATGCAGCCGAGCGGCGTGCATGGCGCGAGCGCCGGCAGTCCGGCCGCCAGCCGTCCGAGATTGACCGGATGGAACCCGTCGACATCCTTCGCCGGATCGATCGCGGCGAGGATCTTCTGTGAATCGATATGCGCGGGCAGCGGCAGCTGCACCAGGATGCCGTGCACCACCGGATCGCGGTTGAGGCGGCCCACCAGCGTGAGCAGATCGGCTTCGCTCACCATCGCCGGCAGGCGATGGTCGAACGAGCGCATGCCGCTGCCGACGGTCGCCTTGGTCTTCGAGCCGACATAGACCTCGCTCGCCGGATTGTTGCCGACCAGCACGACCGCGAGCCCCGGCACCAGCGCGCGGTCGCGCGCCAGCCGGTGCGCCGCATCCGCGACGCGGCCGCGCAGCTCCGCTGCAATGGTCTTGCCGTCGATGATCCGGGCGGCCATGAACATCCTTACCGGTTCGGGCAGATTCTCTCCAGCGCTTCCGCGAGCGCAATGGCCGGTCCGGCGATTTTGAGCCGCTTCAGCCGCGATGTGTGGCCGGTGGTCAAAATAACGGCACGCGGGGCCACGCCCAGGGCCTTCGCGATCAGGCGAATGAGCGCGTCGTTGGCGTCACCTTCGCTCGGCGCCGCGCGCACGCGCACCTTGAGCACCGATTTCCCATCGGCGGTCGCCTCGATGCCGTCGATGGAATCCCGCCCACCCTTGGGCGTCAGCCGCACTGTCAACACGACGCCGTCCGCGGTTACCGCCCACGGCCGTTCGGTCATCGTGGCCGATCAGGGAACGTTGGGAATGATGTAGATGCGGATGATGAGCTGGAGGAAGATAATGATCAGAATCAGGAAGATCGGCGAGATGTCGATGCCCCCGAGATTGGGCATGAATTTGCGGATCGGCCGCAGCGCCGGCTCGGTGATGCGGTAGAGGAAGTCCGCGACCATCGCCACGAACTGGTTGCGCATGTTGACCACGTTGAACGCGATCAGCCACGACAGCACCGCCGCCGCGATCAGCAGGTAGATGTAGAGAGTCAGGGCGAGGTCGATGACGAGAAAAAGCGCCTTCATGGGCCCCATTCGCTGGCTAGTTCGGTAGGAAACATGTAGCCGCGCCGGGGGCCGGGAACAACCCGCCGCCGGCCACCGCCCCCCGCTTATTGACAGGCCGCCGAGGCGGCCCTAAATGGCCGCCCGATACACCCGCGCGACGAGCCCAGAACCCGTTGCGCTTCGATTTTGGGGCCGTAGCTCAGCTGGGAGAGCGCCTCGTTCGCAATGAGGAGGTCAGCGGTTCGATCCCGCTCGGCTCCACCATCCTTCGCGGCCAACCGCCTTCGTCAGAAGGCGGACCTTAAGGGTCAAGCCGCTTCGGCTGGCAAGCCACCCGAGTACGAAGGCTGCCCGCCGGAGCTTTAGCGAAGGCGGGCTTTGTATTTTGATCGATTTGCGGCTTCGGCTGGCTGGTGTTGACGAACACCGGCTATCATGGGCTCCCGCCCCGCTTTGGAATGCACGCATCCCCATGAGTCCGATCGATCCCGCGCCGGTGACGCTCATCCGCCACCGGCCGTTCGTCCTGTTCTGGACCGCGCGGGTGTCCGCCAACTTCGCGTTCCAGATGGTCGGCGTGGCGATGGGCTGGCAGATGTATGCGCTGACCGGCTCGGCGCTCGATCTCGGCCTGGTCGGGCTGGTGCAGTTCCTGCCCGCGACGGTCCTGCTGCTGATCGCCGGCCAGCTTGCCGACCGCTACGACCGCCGGCGCATTGCGCAGGTGTCTCAGCTCGTCGAAGGGTGCGCGGCGGCGGCGCTCGCCTACGGCGCCTTCACCGGCACCACCAGCAAGGAGCTGATCCTCACGGCCGCCTTCTTCCTCGGCGCCGGCCGCGCCGGCGAAGCGCCGACCATGCAGACGATCCTGCCCGGCGTCGTGCCGATAAGCCTGTTCCCGCGGGCGGTGGCGGCCTCGTCGGTCGCGCAGCAGGTGGCCACCATCACCGGGCCGGCGGTCGGCGGCCTGATCTATGCGTTCAACCCGACGGCGGTGTACGCGATCTGCTGCGTCATGTTCGTCGCCGCCGCCACCCAGCTTGCGTTCCTCCACTACGAGCGCGCCGTGACACGGACGCCGGTCACGCTTGCCGGGTTTTTCGCCGGCATATCCTATATCCGGCGCAACCGCATCGTGCTCGGGATCGTCACGCTCGATCTGTTTGCCGTGCTGCTCGGCGGCGCCTGGGCGTTGCTCCCGATTTTCGCCAAGGACGTGTTCGACGCCGGCCCGACCGGGCTCGGCATCCTGCGCGCCGCGCCCGCAGTCGGCGCCTTGTTGATCACGGTCACGCTGACGAGCTGGTCGTTCACGCGCGGCATCGGCCGCATCGAGTTCATCGCGGTCGCGGTGTTCGGCGTGGCGACGCTTGTCTTCGCCACGACCGGCTCGTTCTGGCTGGCCTGGTGCGCGCTCGCCGTCATGGGCGGCGCCGATGCGATCAGCGTCGTCATCCGCACCACGCTGCTGCAGCTCGAGACGCCGGACGACATGCGCGGCCGGGTCAGCGCGGTCAACTCGCTGTTCATCACCATGTCGAACCAGATCGGCGACTTCCGCGCCGGCGTGGTCGCGAACTTCATCGGCGCGGTGCCGGCGGTGCTCCTCGGCGGCATCGGCACGCTGATGGTCGTGCTGCTCTGCATCCGGGCGTTCCCCGAGCTCTATCGCGTCGAGGGATTCCACAACAAAAAAACTGAGTGACCATGATTGATCCGCTCGTCCCCGCGAAAGCGGGGACCCAGGCTAGATCTAGACTGGATTCCGCTTGCGCGGGAATGAGCGGTCGAGAGATCGTCTTTACTCCGCCTTCGTCCCGGTCTCCCGTGCGACCGCAATCCAGCGCGCCACGTCGGCAGCGACATAGCGGCGGAAGGTTTCGGGATCGGTGCCGCGCGGGATCGCATCAAGCTGCGCGAGCCGCCGCTTGGTCTCCTCGCTCGCCAGGATTTTCACCACCGACTGATGCAGGCGATCGACGATCGGCTTTGGCGTACCGGCGGGGGCGAACAGTCCGTTCCAGCCGCTCGCCTCAAAGCCGCGCAGCCCGGCCTCGTCGATGGTCGGCACCGTGGGCAGGCCGTCGACGCGCCGGGGCCCGGTGACGGCAATCGCCCGGAGCTGGCCGCCTTCGATGAACGGCTTGGCGGTGCCGATCGGCGCGAACATCACAGGCACGCGACCGGCGACGAGGTCGGTGACCGCCGGCGCGCTGCCGCGGTAGGGCACATGCTGCAACTTCAGCCCGGTCTCACGCGCGAACAGCGCCGCCGCAAGGTGCGTGATGGTGCCGGCGCCGGCCGATCCGTAGTCGATGCTTGCTCTCGTCTTGGCGTAGGCGATGAACTCCGCGAGCGTCTTCGCCGGCACCGACGGATGCACCACCATCACCAGAAACGTGGTGGTGACTTCGCTGATCGGCTCGAAGTCCTTCAGCACGTCGAACGGGAGCTTGCTGTAGATACCGGGCGAGATCGCGAGCGCATTGGAAGACTGCAGCAGCGTGTAGCCGTCCGGCGCGGCCTTGGCGACCGCATCGGCGGCAATGTTGCCGCCGGCGCCGACGCGGTTGTCGACCACCAGCGGTTTGCCGAGCTCGGCCGACATAGCGTCGGCGGTGATGCGCGTCGTCACATCGACCGGGCCCCCGGCGGCGAAGCCGACCAGCACGCGGATCTGGCGGTTGGGGTAGTCGGACTGCGCCTGCACGGCAGACACGGCGGCTACGCATAACGCCAGCGCAACGAAGGCGCCGTGGACGCGACCCAACGACATTGCAACTCCTCCCCTTGCGGCCGCTTTTGTGAGGCGCGACCTTGTGGCCATAATGACTGGCAGCCGGGGCGATGTTATACGGGGAATGAACTTGCTGCGACGCAAGAATCTAAAGAGAAGAGACCGCAAGGACCCGTTCAATGACGACGCGCGAGCTGAACGATTTCCTCACTTTGACCGGCCCCGGCACGCCGATGGGCAACCTGTTCCGCCGCTACTGGATCCCGGCGCTGATGTCGTCCGAGTTGCCGGAGCCGGACTGCCCGCCGGTGCGCCTGAAGCTCCTCTCCGAGCGGCTGATCGCGTTCCGCGATACGCAGGGCCGCGTCGGACTGATGGACGAGTTCTGCGCCCACCGCGGGGTGTCGCTGTGGTTTGCGCGCAACGAGGACAACGGCCTGCGTTGCCCCTATCACGGCTGGAAATACGACGTGACCGGGCAATGCATCGATGTGCCGTCGGAGCCGATCGAGTCGGGCTTCTGCGGCAAGATCAAGCTCAAGTCCTACGAATGCGTCGAGCTCGGCGACGTGATCTGGGCCTATATGGGTCCGGCCGAACTGAAGCCGCCGCTGCCGAATTTCGAGTGGTGCAACGTGCCGCATGCATCGCGCTTCATTTCCAAGCGCACGCAGGAATGCAACTGGCTGCAGGCGATGGAAGGCGGCATCAACTCCGCGCACGTGTCGTTCCTGCACCGCTACGACCTGAAAAGTGATTCGTTGCATGTCAGCAAGGGCGCCGAGCTTACTGCCAAGACCGACGTCGCCTTCGAGGTGATCGAGACCGACGGCGGCATGGTGATCGGCGTGCGCCGCCCGGCACAGGACGGCCACTACTACTGGCGCATCACGCAATGGATCATGCCGTTCCACACCATGATCCCGCCCTACGGGGACAACGCGCTCAACGGCCATGCGTGGGTGCCGATCGACGACGAGAACTGCTGGTCGTGGTGCTTCACCCACCATCCGACGCGCGCGCTGACCGACCACGAGAACCACGTCATGCGCAACGGCGGCGGCATCCACGTGAGTCTCGTCCCGGGCTCGTTCCGTCCGGTGATCAACAAGGACAACGACTACCTGATGGATCGCGCCGCGCAGAAGGCGAACCAGACCTATTGCGGGGTCAAGACCATCGCCATGCAGGACGCCGCGATCCAGGAGAGCATGGGGCCGATCCAGGACCGCAGCAAAGAGAACCTCACCTCGACCGACAACGGCGTGATCATGGCGCGCATCCGCTTGCGCAAGGCGGCGCTCGCGGCGCAGCAGGGCAACGAGCCGGACGGCCTCGACCCGGCGACCCATGCGGTGCGCTCGGCCTCGATCGTGCTGCCGGAGAGCGCGAGCTTCCACGAAGCGGCGGCGGAGTCGCTGCGAGCCCGCGAGGGCGCCGAGCCCACGTCGGTGTAGTGCCGTCTCTTCCTCGGATGCCCGCGTTCGCGGGCATGAGCGGAGGACAGATTGCGGGCTATGTTCCGAGGAACTTCGCCGGGATGTAGAGCGGCATCGAGTCTTCCCAGCGGCTGTCGGTGACCATGCGCTTGCCCGAGCCGTCGGCGTTCATGATGAAGATCTGGCCGTATTGCTGGAACGTGTTGTCGTAGAGCGCGGCCTCGTCGCGGAAGCCGTAGATGCCGCTGTTCCACATGATCCTGCCGTCGGCGGTCCACACCGCGTGACCGTCGGTCGAACGGTTGGTGGTGAGCCGCAGCAGGTCGGAGCCGTCGGGCCGGATCGTGAAGATGTCGAAGTTGACCGCATCGACGCGGCGCGTGAACAGGATGCGGCTGCCGTCGGGCGACCAGCCGGGCAGGTTGTCGTAGCCGGTGGTCAGCACGCGCGTCTTGCGATCCTCGAGATTGAGGATGCGCAGGCCGTATTCCTTTTGGTCGTCGCCCCAGACCCGGTAGACGATCTGCTTGCCGTCGGCGGAATAGCTCGGGAAGCCGGAATGCACCGTGCCGTCGGTGAGGGCTTCGAGGCCGGTGCCGTCCGCACGCACCCGCATGATCCGTGCATTGCCGGTGCGGCGCGCCTGGAACCAGACGCCGAGACCGAACGCGACCCATTGACCGTCGGGCGACCAGCTCGGCTGGAACGCGCCGGCCATGCCACGCTGAACCATCGAAGGATCGAGGCCGGAGTTGTCGGCATCGAAGACGCGCCGCCGGTTGGACCCGTTCGGGTTCATGATCACGACCGAGGAGTTCTTGGCCTTCTCGGTGAAGACGAGCTTGCCGTCGCGCGACAGCGCGGGGAACACGTCGATGTGGCGATACTCCCACTCCGGGTCCCAGCTGTAGAGCGGCTTGTTCTCGGCGCGCGGCCTGAAGTCATGCTTCTCGTAGATCACGGTCTTGCCGTCCGCCGACCAGGCCGGCGAACGCAGCACGGCCTTAAACGGCGGCCGGCCCGACGTGTAGTAGAGCCCTTCGTCGCCGCCGCCCTTGCGGTGATAGGCGATGTCCGTCGCGCTCAGGAACTGCGGAGCCACTTTCAGCCCCGGCCCCGTGGTGTGCTCGATCCGCTCGCCGGTCGCGACGTCGACCGACACGATCTGCGACACGACCTTGGCGACCAGGTTCGGCCGCCGCGCGCCCCAGGTGTCCTCGGTGGTCACTTCGTAGAACACCACGCGCCGGCCGTCGGGCGACCACTTCGGCGAGCCCAGGCAATAGCCCGGCTTGGAAGCGATGCGGCGGAAACCTTGCCCGTCGGCGCGGATCACATAGATGCTGAGCTCTTGCGTGTGCTCCCAACCGTGACCGTCATCATGGCCGCGCCAGTCGGTGTTGCGGTCGGACGAGAACGCGAGCCACTGGCTGTCCGGCGACCAGGAAGGCCGCAGGAAACTGTTGGGGCCGGCGGGATCGCCCTGCACGTGCTCGGCGCCGGTCAGGTTGCGCAGCTGGCCGCTCTTGAGATCGAGCACCCAGATGTTCGCGCGGTAGCCGTTGCGCGTCGACACGAAGGCGACACGTGTGCCATCGGGCGAAGGCACGGCCGCATCGTCGACCGACGGTCCGGTGACGACGGGCTCGATGCCGGTGCCGTCGAGGCGCGCGCGGAACACGTCCGATTGCCCGTCGCCGTTGCGCTCCGACGTGAACAGCACGCTCTTGCCGTCCGGCGCGAACGAGGCGTTGTACTCGAACACCGAATTCTGCAGCAGCTTGCGCTCGCCGGTGCCGTCGGCATTGGCGATGTAGAGATCGGACGACGACGGTCCGATCCGGTTCATCAGCATGACGCCTTTCTTGGCGCCGCTGGTGGCTTGCGCGATGGCCTCTTGCGCGATGGCCTCTTGCGCGATGACCTCTTGCGCGATCCTGGCGCGTTGGCCGCCCTATCAGGGCCGCAGCCGAAACACCTGCCACGAAGTGTCGACGATTGATCATGATATACCTCGCTACCAGATAGGCAGGTAATTATCTTTCTAGAAAGATATATCTTGACAGTTATCTTGCTAGCAAGATGTCTTTTCTAACAATCTCGTAAGGATCGATTTGATGAAGACCCATCGCCGCCAACCGGTGGAAGAGCGCCTGCGAACAAGGTCGGTGAACTGGCCGGAGGCCGTGACACCGATCGCCCACCTGATGGTGCGGATCTATCGCGTGGGCGGCTTGATCCATGGCCAATCGATCGCGCTGGCGGCGTCCCACGGACTCAGCCTGACGGAATTCGAGGTGCTGGTGACGCTGCGCGGCGTACCGCCCCCCAACGAGCTGATGCCTACGGACCTCTACGGTGCCGTCCTGATGTCGTCCGGCGGTTTGACGAAGGTTCTCCATGGGCTGGAAAAACGCGGGCTCGTGACCCGTGCGGAAGGCAAGTCGGATCGGAGAAGCAAGCCGGTCCGGTTGACCGCAAAAGGCCGCGCGCTTGCCGAACGCGCAATGGCGGACGTTCTCGCATCGGCCCGCAAGCAGATCATGAGCGGACTTTCGAAATCCGAGGTGGAACGCTTGACGCGGCTGCTGCGCAAGCTGCTCGCGGCCCTTGAAGGGTGAGCGAGGGCGTGTACTCACAAACGCGCAGGGATGTCTCGATTGCGGGGACTTCAGCACCTCGCATACGGCGCCCCAAATGTTACCTTCGAGCGGTCGGAGCGGCTAGAGTTACTCGTCCTCGGGGCGATCATGCCTTGGAGCCGAATCTGGAGGCGACAATGACTCCAACAAAGGCCAGATGGTATGCGCGCGCCAACGAAGCTTCGTTCAAACCAACCGAGGGCGGCTATGTATTCCAAGCCCCGAGTCCGTGGGTGTTCGCACGGCCCCGCTATTACGTGGTGAGTGCCGCGAAAAAAGAAGAGATTTCTGCTCACTTGGCTCGCTGGCGGCTCCTGCTGTTCTTGCCCGTGCTTGGCATGCTCTGTTTCACCGTCCCGGTGATCGCCTTCCCATCGCTATTGTCGCCTTTGTATCGACAGCTCGGCTCCAGCCTCTTTCCTCTGTTTCTATTCGCCGCATTTACACTGTTGATGGTGCCGCTTCTCGCTGTACCGCAAATCTATCTGGCCCGCGCTCTGCGGCCGCTGCTTGCGGATGCACCGCGCACCGATGAACGGATCAAGGTTGCCGAGCAACTCCCCGTGATCGCCACAGCCGTTTCAACCAAATGGCTGGTCATCGGTTTGGTGAGCGCGGTGGCAATGATGGTCGGCAGCGGCCTTCTGATACTTGATGGGTTCTTGGAAGGCGGCCATGCCGGCGGCGCGCTCCTCAGCTCATCTATTTTCGGGGTCATGGGCGGACTGCTCGCATTCTACTTCATTTTCCTCCTGAGACTAAAAGCCAAAGCGAAACCCGCATAAGCCACTTCAGTCCGCATCGGCAAACGGTCGACCAACTACATGAACGCCCGGCCGAACTGGTCCGCATCATGACGATGTGATTTTCGCGATGCCCTCCATTTACGTTGAGGCCGCTCGACGAGCTACCAAGACGATCCCGAGCACCATTCCGATCCAATCTTCCGGACATTCAGGAAACAGAGTGTTCTGCCCGCGATCCGTCCCTTCAACGAAGCGCGTCATCTGATCCCCCCGCAAAAGGTCAGCGCGGCAAGTGCGCTGCAGAAATCCCGACACGCCGATGTCGCTGTGGATCATGAAGCGGAAAAGCCTCGACAGAGGAACTCCTGCAAAAAGCACGGCGCCGCCTACGAGCCGCCGCAGGCTCCGGCGTACGCTCCTCCCCGCCGCCCCCGGCATATGCTCCTCCCCCGCCGCTGCGAAACGGGCTGGATGTGCGTCAAAGTCAGTGGAGCGTTGAAGGTTACCCCGTCCTGCATCCTTCAGATCCTCGACCAACATAACCGTTGTCCGCTTTGGGACCCGGACCGGACTCTCGATGCCGCCAATTGAGCCGGCCGCGTGCCGGCGAAGCTCTCGCAATGCGCACCCACTTGCGCCCACTTCTTCAGGAGGGCGGCAAGTCGCGCTCCGATATTGCAATCGGCGAGTCCAGTTCACGGTTGCAAACGACCGCGATGCAGGTGATGTCGTCGGACTGGGGTGCACCATCCGCGAAATCGATCACGCGTTCGACGAGGTGCTCCACAATCCTGCGCGCAGGCTGATCGTGGACCGCGAGAATTGCCTGCTCCAGACGTGTCTCGCCAAACTGAGCAGATTGACGGTTTTCGGCTTCGGTCACTCCGTCGGTGTAGAGCAACAGCACGTCGCCGGGCGCCAGCGTGACCGATCCCGGCTTGTAGCTGATGTCTTCCATAATCCCGAGTGCAGGGCCGGAGGGACGCAAGGTTTCAAATGTGCTTTCGCCGCGGCGGAGGACGAGAGGCGGGTTATGACCACAGTTGCAATAGGTCAGCGTGCCCGCGGACACGTCAAACACGCCGCAAAATAGCGTTGTGAACATCGTTTCTCGATTGTTGGCCGTCAGCAGGTTGTTGGCCGATGCAACCTCGGTCCCGAGATCTTGGCTTGAACGGACCACCAGCCGCATGACCGTTTGTGTCATCGCCATAAATAGCGAGGCCGGAACTCCCTTGCCGCAGACGTCGCCAATCGTGATGATGATGCGGTTCTCGTCCAGCTTGACGATGTCGTACAGATCGCCACCCACTTCGCGCGCCGGTATCATCCGTGCGAAAATGTCGAGTTGGCTGTTGGTGAATTCATCATCCGGCAGCGTGCTCGGCAGCATTGCCCGTTGAATGGCTGCGGCGCTCGCCATCTCAGCCTCCCGAGCACGCCGCTGGACGATCTCCGCGGCCATCAAGCGGTCGGCGACGACGAGGCGATAGCCGATTGTGGTGCCAAGCGCCGCGAGGGCGGTCGCCAGCGGCTCGACCAACGGTAGCGCCAGCGCGTCGCGAAACGCGACCGTCGCGGCCGCAATCCAGGTTGCCGCAATACCAAGGAAGGCAAGCACGGCAACGGCGGGCCCGAGCACCAGCGCGGCCGCAACTGCGAGCGCGGCCAAGGCGAACGACGCGATGCCAGTGCCGACGCGGCCGAATTCGATCAGCGCGTCGCCACGAAGCAAATTGTTCACCGCTGTTGCATGGACGTACACGCCTGATATCGACTCGCGCGCCGCTGTCGGCGCGCTCGCCGACGCCGTCGGCGCACAGCGCTCCGCCCGTGAACCTTCAGGCGCGGTGGCAAAGCGCTTGGAGGTTATCTTGCGGTCCTCGACGTCGAGCAGTGTGCCGATCAGCACGACCTTGCCTTCGAAATGACGGCGGAAAAAATCCTTGTCGCCCTTCTCGACGCAAGCGCGCAGATCGGCGAGCGAGAAAGTCGGGATATCGTCCGCGCCGCCCGCGAAATTGAGGGTGATCGCATTATCAACGGCGCCGGAGGTGGCGGATTTCGTTGAACCGGGCGCGCCGGTTGCGCGCTCTGCAAGCTCCGCTGCCATCGAGGGGACCGGCTTGCCATCGACCGTGAATACAAGCGGGACGCGCCGGACCACCCCGTCGGGATCGGTGTACACGTTGAGTGGCCGGATGTTGCGTCCGAATCCGACCGCGACGCGCTGGCCTTGCGAGGGCAAGACTGGATTGTCCTGATGTTGCACCTGGCCGAGCACAACCTTGCCGGCGCGTGCGCCGAGGGCAAGCGCTCGCAGATAGTCTCGGTCGAAACCGCGCAGGCGGGCGCCCAGCGTTTCGGCGCCGAACGGCACCACCGACTGCTCAATTGAGGTCGGGAATATGATGTCGAAACCGACAACCTTGGCGCCACCGTCGATGACCGCGGTCAACACCCGGCCGATCTCAGGCGTCCAGGTGACGCCCGGACTGCCTTCGAACGGTGGCGTCCTGAACGTTTCCTCGTCGATGGCGACCACGACTGCGGGCGAGGACGACGGCCTGTGCGGATCACCAAAGGCGTGCCAGCGCAGCATGGTCAGGAAATCGATCGAGAAGCCCCGCACCCAATCCAAGGCTGGGGAGGCGGCGACGAGGCCGGCGGCGACGGCAATCAGGGCGCCTGCGGCTGCCGCGCGCAGGCGAACGGGATCCATGAATGTCCTACGGACCGATGGCGCTATTGAAAGCGCAGCAGACGGCTGACGACGGGCGTCGGACCGGACGCGGCTCTCTCGTCGATCCGGAACGTCACCTTGTGGCCGCCGATGCTCGCATCATACGTCGCGCCGCGGACAAGACTGAGATTGGTCTTGGCCAGGTCGTAGAAGCGAGCGGTTATGATGGTGTCGTCAATCTCGTACCGATAGCTCTCACCCGGGCTATCGGTTCGATCGACAACCAGAACACGGTCTGCGCTTGCCAGATTCCTGGGGAGTTGGACCACCGGCGCCAGGGCATAGAGCGTCCGTAGAGTGTCTGCGCTCTGAAGCCGGAACGCGCTGGCGGCGCTTTGGCTCGCCTGCTGGGCGCTCAGTTGCATTTTGCCGCCATCACAGGGGACGTTGGTCCGGACGATTTGGCCGCCTTGCACCTCGCTGCGCTCTGCGCCCACAACCACCGTGCCGCCGGTGATGGTCTCATGTTCGCAGGACTTGAGGTAGCTGAGAACGAGGACGTCGCTGGGCCCGAGCTTGATCACTTGGCGGCTGCCGACATAGTCCATGAATTCGACGTCGGCAGTGGCGCTTTTCACGTCCTCCACCAGCGCGGTTGGGACCAGCGGTGCTGAAGCGCGCGCCGAAGCCTGAGTTGCAACAGCGACGACGGAAGCGACCGTGATCACAAAGAGCGTTCTGAGTGCCATGGAACCCCCTCCTTGGCTGGAAAGCCTTTTCCCAACAGTGTCTTAACTAACACAATGGGTAAGGACTGTATAGTTAGTCGCCTGCGGCAGCCTGCAGGTTCAAATGCAGCGGTTGCCCCGCTGCCTGAAAGGGGGCGATGTCCGCATCTGGCCCGAAGCGGACATTCGGGCGGAGCCGGTCAGGGCGTTGCGCCCGAGCCCTTAGAAGAGCAGGTGGCGTCAGCCGATCAGTGCACGGATGCTCATGTAGGTCAGCAAACCGACCCAGACGCTGGTCATAATGAACATGCCGCCGGTGAAGCGATTATCGTTAAGGTGCTTGTCCATGGGCTAACTCCCCTGCCAATGGTGCGCGTGCAATGGTGCGTTGGCACGCCTGGCAGGTTCAATTGGAACCCAAGCCCGGCGGCCAAGGGCGAGCGGCCGCAGATCCCGCATTTGACCTGCCTCAACCGTCCCGCCGCACTCATTGCCGGACGGCAGCGACCCGCGAGCAGGCAAACAGGTCGTTGCTCATTGCAAAGCCCGGCAGGCTCGACGCCACCGCGCGATAGTCCTCGCACGCCTGCGCGATCTCGCCGAGTTCGCAATTCCTTCGGGCACGCCGCATCCGGTCGATCGAATTGCTGACGAACAGCAGATCGACATCGCGCGTGCTCTGAACCTGCCGCGACACCACCGCGCTCGCCGCGAGGTGCCACTGCAAGCATGTGTCGCGCCAGTTGCTGCGGGTTGGCGTCGCCCGCGCTGGCTCCGCTCCTGAAAGCGGCCGTCGTCAACAACAGCGCAATTGCGGCGATGGCAAACGTACCTCCCATCGCGCGGCGCCGGTCATAGGCCACGATCTGTAGAGAGCCATGGACGAAGCGTGTCGCCGTGGCGGTATCGCAAATCGCCGCTCACGAGTTCCGGATGCGCGGACGCCGAGGTGAGACCTTCGGCGTGTCGCGGCCCTCGGATGTCCATTGGTTTGCTCATGACGCTACCCCGCTCGCTATGAGGTCATTGCGCCGGCGAGCGGGACGGCAACGGACCAAGCCAGGAACTCCCCCAGCCGGGTCGTTTTCAAACACCAGGTAGCCGAAGGCAAGGAGCGACCTCGCCGAATCGAGCGTAGCGACATCGGCATCGTCGGTGTCGACTGCGCGATTTGAATTGAATTGGATTTGGCGGCGACCCGCTCGTTGCTTTGGGCCAGGCTCGTAATTGCGAGCGCCGCCACCGCCACATCATCAGGCGGTCGCGATCGTCGCTCGCCTGAACATGGGCGAAGCAACCTTCGATTGTGTTTCCGCAGAGCTTCGTACGTTGAGTACTTGTGGATTGTTGATCATCCTTGCTCTCCAGCATTAGAATTGAGAACTTGTGACTGCATGCATCTGAAATGACTTGCAGCCTTTCCTGGAAATTCCCGGCGCGGGGAAATTTCTTCTCGGGAATAAAACGATACGTGCGCCGGTCTTATTAGGGTTGCTGGCCGTGCTGGACACCCTGAATTCGAGGAACGCAGGGTGTCGGCCGACGACGACAAGGCGCTGTTCGCTGCCGTGGTGATACCGTATCTCGGCGAGGCCTATGCATTGGCGCGCTGGATGACAGGCACGCGGACCGATGCCGAAGACGTCGTTCAAGAAGCCAGCCTGAGAGCTTTCCGCGCTATCCGCCGATATGCCGGCGGCAATGCGCGCGCTTGGGTGCTGACGATCGTGCGCAACACTGCGCTGACATGGATAGCGAAGTCGCGACCTTCTTGCTGTGGTCGCGGTGGATGACCTTGCCGCCGTCGAACGGCGGCACGCGCAGTCAGGAGACATGGAGAATTGGAGCTCCACGGTCGATCCCGAGACTGAAATCATCGCCAAGGCGGATGCAGCGCGGCTCGAATCCGCGATCGCAGCGCTGCCTTCTCCGTTCAAGGAGACGCTGGTGTTGCGCGACCTGCAGGGACTCGACTATCGGGAGATTTCGCAGGTGACTGAGACGCCGATCGGGACCGTCATGTCCCGCCTGGCGCGCGCGCGTCAGCGGCTTATCGAAACCGTGCGGGATGAACCATGACGTCGGCTGTGCAACCAGACAACGACCGGTCGAAGCTGCTCGTGCACGCCTATGTCGACGGCGAGCTCGATCCCGTGAACGCGATCGCGGTCGGGCAGCAGATCGCAACAGACCCCGCACTTGCGGCCGAGAGCGCACGTGTCGAAGCGCTTCGCCGCGCCTTGCGTGAAAGACTGCCGGCGACCGAGATGCCTCCGGGTCTGGAAGCGCGCATTCGTGAGGCGGTGGGCATCGGACAAACGAGCAGCGCACCCTCATGGCGCGCGATGGCGGCGTCCATCGCGTTTGCGATGGTCGTCTCAAGCGGCGCGACCTGGTTCGTCACCCGCACGCCCACGAGCGACGACATGCTCGAACCCGTCGTTGCCGGTCATTTGCGTGCATTGATTGCACCGCAGCCCATCGATGTCGCGTCAGGAGACGGGCACGTCGTGAAGCCGTGGTTCAACGGCAGGATTCCGCAGGCGCCGCGTGTCGTCGACCTGAGCCCGGCCGGCTTCAAGCTCGTCGGCGGACGGGTCGATGTGGTCGGACGCGCCGGCGTGCCGACGCTCGTCTACCAGATCCGCCAGCACCTCGTCAGCGTGACCGCCATTCCCGACGCCGCGCACACGTCGGCGAACCTCACCGGCACGGCGGTGCGAGGCTACAATGTCGTCCGATGGAACGCCGACGGCGTGTCCTATGTGGCGGTATCGGACGTGAACGCCGCCGACCTCAACAAATTCGCGCAGGCGTTCCGCGAAGCGCGCTGATGGCGGGACACAGAAGTAACTCACACCGAAGTAGGCCAGCGCATCGCTAGGTGCAGGACAAAGCTGCATCCTTCATGTCCGCTATCTGGCCCGAAGCGGACATCACGACCTGCTCCCGCCTATGGCTGCTTTTGACCCACAGCAGACCTGACGGGCGAGCGCCGCAATGATTTCATTGAACAAATCCGGTATTGGCCGCTGCGCGCTGTGGATGTTGTGAAACGGTCAAAACACACTATGCCCGGTTCATGGCCTAGTGCGGCAGCCCAAGCGGCACTCGGTAGTGCCTTAGTTTGAATTTGCGGGTGGCACGTATCTGGTCACGATCCGCTCAAGAGCCCACGAGAGCGCAGCGACCCCGAGCGCACCTCCAAACCACCGCATCACCGTAGGGTCTTTGCCGTCAGACGCGATGTCCAGGTACATCGCCCAACCAGCACACCCGAGCGCCAACGCGCCGCCGATACAGGCAATCAAGCTCTTGAGGGTTGCGCGATCCATGTTCACTCCTAACCGCTTGCCTTTTGTAGGATCCGCCATTCACAAGCGGACATCGAAAGGTTGGCAACTCATTCGCAAGAAAATCCCCTAGAGCATGAAGTCGGCAACCGTGAGCGTAACCCGGCCGGTGAGATTGATCTGAAATTCTGCCGCCGCGTCGGCATCGGTCGATGCATACACGACGGTCGTATCACTGGCCCCGCCAATCCCAATAAACTGCTCGGTCCACACCTTCGCCGTCCAGTTACTGAGACTGGCCGGCTTCGACAGCAACGTGAAGACGTCATTGACGTAGTAGTTGGTCGTGTTGGCGTCGATTCGGGAGAGATCGATGATGTCCACGCCATGTACGAAGTCGGTGATCGTGTCCACGCTGTCGATGCCGGACAAACCGAGCCATAGTTCCCACGAGTTGGCTGTGCTGTTGAACTGAAAGATATCGGCGTCCGCGCCGCCATTGAGTATGTCCTTGCCATCCCCGCCAATGAGACGATCATTGCCGGTGCCGCCGTAAAGCCGGTCGGAATCCAGTCCGCCCTCAAGTCGATCGGCGCCATCGTCGCCTCTGAGAGTATCGGCGCCAGCCTCACCGTAGAGATTGTCTCCGAGGGCGCCGCCGTTGAGAATGTCGTTGCCTTCGCGGCCAAAGAGATTGTCGATGCCGCCGTTGCCGTAAAAGGTGTCGACGCCTGCCGCACCGACGATCCTGTTCCCCTGGGCATTGCCGTAGGCCGAGTGGGCGGCGCTCGGATCGAACTCGGGGTTGCTGAAGAGAAGCTCCTCGACGTAGCTCGTCATGCTGTAGGTCGGAAGCTCGGTATTGACCGTGTCCCAACCCTGGCCGGCGTATTCGGTGACCCTGTCCCCGAGGGTGACGTAGTAAGTGTCGTCATCCTCACCGCCCATCAAGATGTCGCTGCCGGAGCCCCAGAGGACATCGTCCCCAGAGCCACCGAGCAAGGTATCGACGCCGCCTCCGGCGATCAGGTTGTCGTTGCCTTCGCGGCCATCGAGGCGGTTGTCGAGACCGTTACCCCTGATCTCGTCGTCGCCCCTGCCGCCAATGGCGTTCTCGATCTGAGCGCCGAACGCGATGGAGATATTGTCGGTCAGGCTGCCGATCGAGGAGAACGTGCCTTCGGCAAGACTGATGTGCTGATTGGTTGAGAAGCCGCTGGCATCGATGGTGTCCGTGCCGCCGGCGTCCCATATCGCGAAAATCGGGTTTGGGTTCTGCACGAAGTCGTAGGGATTGTAGGTGAAGGCACCGAACGTCTTTCCCGCATTGCTGTAGAAGCCGTAGACGGTGTCACCGGTGCGCGTCGTCATATCGGCGCCGTAGATGGCCTGCATCGCGGCGATGTCGTGGAGCAATGGCGTTGCGGCGTACCTCAACATGCCGTCGCTGCCCCAGTGATAGGTGGTACTGCCGTCTTCCCAGGCGTCAAAGTAGGACATCACCGTGTATTTCTGGGTGTCCTGGGCGTAGAGGGCATCGTCGGCATAGGTCGGACGTGCACTGTCGGATTCGTCATATGGGCCCGGATGAGTTAGTCCGAGAGCATGTCCGATCTCGTGCAGGTACGTGCCGAAGCCGTAGCTGCCGAAGAAAATATCCGTGTCCTCGTCGTGGTCTTCCCAGTTGGCGTTCAGCCAAATATAGGCCCGTGCGAGGTTGGTTCCGGAGTTTTCCTCGACGGTGCGCGCATAGGTACCGTCTTCAATGGTCGAAGTTGAATAGTGGAACTGAATGTCGGCGAGACTGCTCGCGGTGGTCTCGTGCACATCGAGCGCGATGATGTCATCCCACAACTCGAAGGCAAGCCGCGCATAGGTTTGCTGCGTGGCGGACATTGCAACGACCCCGTCGGCCTCCGACCCGCGGGCGCCGAAGGTCGGGAAGGCGAAGTCGACGGACGTCCGATCACTCCAGTCTCGGAATTCGCCTTGGTCGCTACCGCCCCAGTTGACGCGCAAATTGCGAATAATCGTATCAAGCGAGGCGTAGGCCGGCATGATGTCCTCCGACAATCGGCCGCTGCGCCCCAGCTGTCCGCGTGCCCTTGCACGCCCCTTAGTCGCAGCAGGCGGCCGCCGGGTTTTGGGAAGGACTCAATTTCGCTCTGGGAACTTTTGGCACCCTCCCTGGGATTTAGGAATACGCTTGGCGACGAACCCCTCGCTCCTCAAGATGATGGGCTCGAAACCAGTCCGGCGAATGCCTAGAAGGCTCGCAAGCGGCGCCACAATGCCACTTGCTACGCGGCATGGACGTCGCTTAATGGCCCCGAAGCGGACATCACGCGAAGTCCGCTCAACCGGACCACCAGCCCGCTTAGCGCGCGGCGACCGACGCCTGCAAAAACTGAATGAAGTCGGTGGTCTTGGCCGGCAGATGCTTCGCCTTCGAAAAATAGGCGCGCATGCGTTCCGGCGACAATGTCGCGCTCTCGAAGATCGCCTGCAGCGTCTTGTCGGCGAGCCGCGCTTTGACCGTATAGTGCGGCACCCGGATGATGCCGTCGCCTTGCAGCGCCATCTGCACCAGCACGGCGGAGCTGTTCGACGACAGCGCGCCCTTCACTTCGACCAGCATTGGCCGCGCGCCGTTCTGGAACGGCCAGCCCTTCGGGGTGGACAGGTGGTTCACCAGGCAACTGTGCTCGCGCAGGTCTTCGGGCTTTTTGGGGCGGCCGAAGCGCTGGAAATATTTCGGCGACGCACAGACGACGTGCCGGATCGCGCCGAGGTCGCGATCGATCAGCCCGGGCAGGGACGGTTTGGTGCGCGCGATGATCACGTCGAATCCATCCTCCGCCGGCGCGCTGTCGTCGGCCAGGACGGAAAGGTGGACGCGCAGGCCGGGATGGCGCCCGGCGAACTGCCCGATCAGCGGCACCAGCACGTGCCGGGCGTAGTCGCTGACGGTCTGGACGCGCAGCGACCCGAACGGGCCGGTCTGCAGGTTGCGCGCATCGACCACGTATTCGTCGAGATTGGCCAGCATTTTCAGGCAGTTTTGAAACAGCCCCTCGCCGGCATCGGTGAGCACGATGCCATGGGTGGAGCGGTTGAGCAGGCTGAAGCCGAGCGCTTCCTCCAGCTCCTTCATATGCTTGCTGATGACCGAGGGGGTCGTGCGCAGGTCCTGGGCCGCTTTGGTGAAGCTGCGCCGTTCCGCGACCCGCACAAACGTGTTGAGCTTGTTCAGGTCTCTCAGCGCTGCCGTCAGCGACATCTCTCTCGCGCCCTTCCGAGCCTTGGATTCGCAAATATAGAGGCGGCCGGTTGTCCTGGGAACAACAGTTGTTCCGAGTCCGATGCTACCGAATCCCCCTCCGATGCGGTAATATAGCAGTATTCCGTCGATGGCCGATCGACGCTGTCCGTTCCGGACTCCTGGTCGCTAAAGACGTCTGGCCGCTAACCGAACGAGGAACAACAATGCTCAAGGAATATCACTACGACCACCTCATCCGCTGGCCGCGCAACGAGCGCGCTGCGGTGTTCCTGACCTTCGATTTCCAGGGCGGCGAGGACGTGAAGCCGGACAAGAACGGCATCCTCAACTACGAAAGTTGGAGCCAGGGCGAATACGGCCCGCACCATGCGATCTACCGCATCCTGCGCATCCTGAAGGAAGAGAACATCAAGGCGACCTTCCTGACCTGCGGCGCGATCGCCGAGCGCTTCCCGGAAGCGGTGCAGGCGATCCTCGACCACGGCCACGTGGTCGAAGGCCACGGCTACAACCACGAGATCGCCCGCTACCTGCCGCGCGATCAAGAAGACGCGATCATGAAGAAGACCATCGCCATGATCGAGAAGCGCACGGGCCGGCGCTGCTACGGCTGGCGCTCGTGCACCCAGAGCACCAACACGCTCGAGCTCCTGATCGAGAACGGCTACACGTTCAACACCAACTGCTTCCACGAAGAGATGCCGTTCCTGTACGAGAACAACGGCAAGGTCATCGTCGAGTTGCCGCGGCAGCCGTTCGGCGACGGCACGCTGTTCGGCCACCGCCACGGCGAATACGGCAATCCGTTCCATGGGCTCGAGAGCTGGAAGGCCTATTTCGACGAGCTCTATTCCGAGAGCACCCCGGAGCGCCCGAAATACATCCCGTTCACCATGCATCCCTACATCATCGGCCGTCCCGGCCGCACGACCGTGGCGATGCGCGGCATCATCCAGCACATGAAAAAGGCCGGCAGCGTCTGGTTCCCGACCGGCATCGAGCTCGCCGAGTACTGCCTGAACAATCTGTTCAAGGCGGAAGCCGACAAGCTGCGCGCGTCCGCGGGCTGACGGCCTCGTCTGGACGGCGATTGACGACAGCAGCAGGTGCGGTCCGTGTGACCGCACCTGTTTTCATTAAGACCACTGCGCGAATGCCGCACACATCGAAACGCGGGCGCCCGCTTTAGTGAGCGGCGATCGGCTCAACGACATCCTTCGACAGCGCGGCGAGCACGTCGGCGATTTGACTGACGGCCCAGTCGATCTCGGTTTCCGTGATGATGAACGGCGGCGCGAGGCGAATGGTGTTTCGATGCGCCTCCTTGGTCAGGATTCCGGCGCTTAGGAGCCGCTCCGCCACACTGTGGGCGCCAACCTTGGTCGCATCGAGCTCGATGCCCGCGAGCAGCCCGCGGCCGCGCACGTCGCGGATCAGCGGATTCTTGAGTGCGGCAAGCCGCGACAGCAGGCGCTGGCCGAGCGCCGCCGCCCGCTCCACCAGCCGTTCCTCGACCAGCGTATCGAGCGCGGCCAGACCGACGGCGGCGGCAATCGGATTGCCGCCGAACGTGTTGCCGTGGTCACCCGGCTTGAACACGTCCATCAGCTCGCGACGGGCGAGAAACAGCGACACCGGAATGAGCCCGCCGCCGAGCGCCTTGCCGAGGATCACGCCATCCGGCGTGACGCCGTCATGCTGGCAGGCCAGCATGCGGCCGGTGCGCCCAAGCCCGGTCTGGATCTCGTCGCAGATCAGCAGCACGCGGCGCGCGCGACAGAGGCTCGCGACCTTCGCCAGGTAGCCTGGGGGCGGCACGTTGATGCCGCCCTCGCCCTGGATCGGCTCGACCAGGAAAGCGGCCGTGTCAGGCGTGATGGCGGCCTCGAGCGCGGCGACGTCGCCGAACGGAACCAGTTTGAATCCCGGAGCAAATGGACCAAACCCGTCGCGATACTGCGCGACCGACGAGAAACCGACGATCGTGGTCGAGCGGCCGTGAAAATTGCCTTCCGCCGCGATGATCTCGGCGCGATCGCGCGGCACGCCCTTGACGGTGTAGGCCCATTTGCGCGCCGCCTTGATCGCGGTCTCGACCGACTCGGCGCCGCCATTGGCGGGCAGCGCGGCGTCCATGCCGGTGAGCTCGCAGGCGCGGGCGAGAAACGGCCCGAGCCGATCGGTGAAATAGGCGCGCGAAACCGTGTCGAGTCGTTTCGCCTGTAGCGTCATGGCCTCGACCAGGCGCGGATGGGAATGCCCGAAGCTCGCGGCCGAATAGGCGCCCATCAGGTCGAGGTAGCGGCGGCCGTCCTCGTCCCAGACATAGGCGCCCTCGCCGCGCACGAGCGTGACCGGCAGCGGCTGATAGTTGGCCGCGCCGTAGCGGGATTCGAGGCTGTTCAGCCGGCCCATCGCAAGCGCTCCTCACGGACGGTTGCGGCAACGAGCGTGCCGAGCAGCTCCCCAGTTCGACCGGATTCATCGCGATGCGGATTGAATTCGACGAACTCGACCGCGCGGCATGCGGGGTCGTGAGCCAGGTCACCCCACGCACCGAGGAAATCGCGGGCGCGGATGCCGTCGGGTGCGGGCGTGCCCACACCCGGCGCCTCGATCGGATCGAACGCGTCGAGATCGAGCGACACGCCGTAGCCGGCGGTCCCGCGCGTCGCGATGGCGCGCGCCTCGGCCAGCGCATCCGCCACGCCGCGGCGAGCGACTTCATCCATGCCGATGACGCGAACACCGTGCCGCTTCGCAAACACGACCTCCTCGGGCTCGAAGCTGCGCGCACCGACCAGACAGACGTGCTCGGGCGCAAGCGCGGGCGGGCCGCCGGCCAGGGCAGTCAATTTCGGCGAGCCGTAGCCGAGCAAGGCGGCGACCGGCATGCCGTTGATGGCGCCGCTGTGCGTCGTCTCCGGCACATGCATGTCCATGTGGGCATCGATCCACACCAGGCCGAGCGGGCCGGAACCGCGCATCGCGCGCGCGACGCCGCTCCAGGTGCCGACCGCCAGCGAGTGGTCGCCGCCGATCGCGAGAAAGAACGCGCCGCTTTTCGTCAGCCGGCGGGTGGTGGTCGCGAGCCATTGCGAGGTCTGCGCGACGGCGTCGAGCGGCGCGGCGCCATCCCTGCAAAGATCTTTGGGCGCCGGTTCCCAGAGCAAGTGCGCATCTCTGTGACTGCGCTCCCAGCGCCGCCGGAACGACGCCGGTCCATCCTTGCAGCCGGGATCGCGCGCGCCGGCGCCGCATTCAACGGCGATGGCCGGTATTCGTTTGAGCCCAACAGAAGCGGCGCACATGATGCCTGCTCCAACCAAGCAATGTCGTCGTCGTTGACGACTGACGTTGATGTATGGAGCCTTGGTCGGATTGCCAGCGGCGCTTGGCAACGCGTGAGGCCGAAATTCACGTTTACCAAGATTGCAGCGACGTAATCTGGGGAACGGACGCACTAACTGCACGTCACCCCGTCTCCAGTCCCAGCCAGTGATTGAGGAACGCCGCGAGCCACGCACGTCCGGCGGGATCGTAGACCGCGCGATCGGCGAAATGCGCCGCGCGCGGCTTGGCGTTCGGCAGCTGCATGCGCTCGTGACCGCGCGTGGTCCAGCGGCAGATGGTGGCGTGCGTCACGTCGGGATGGAACTGCAGCGCGTAGCCCGAGCCGTAGCGGAACGCCTGCACCGGAAAGCTGTCACCTTCCGCCAGGAGATCGGCGCCGTCCGGCAGATCGAAACCCTCGCGATGCCATTGGTAGACCTGTTCCGGCCAGGGATCGCACAGCGACAGGCCGACGTCGGTCGGCCGGATCGGGTAGTAGCCGATCTCGGCGTGGCCGTCGGCGTGCGGATAGACGCGGGCGCCGACGTGCTGCGCCAGCATCTGCGCGCCCAGGCAGATGCCGAGGAACGGCTTCTGCTCCTTGAGCGGCACCGCGATCCAATCGATCTCGCGGCGCACGAAGTCCTCGGACCCGTTGGCGCTCATCGGCCCGCCGAAGAAGATCGCGCCGGCGTGACCCGCCATGCTGTCGGGCAGCGCATCGCCGAAGCGCGGCTTGCGGATGTCGAGGGCATAGCCGCGCTCGCGCAGCGCATGGCCGACGCGTCCGGGCGTCGAGTTCTCCTGGTGCAGGACAATCAGGACAGGCAGGCGCATGACGTTATGGACGATGACGGCGCAGCATGGTCCTTAGCGCCTTGCGCGGCGGCAGGGAACCGCCACCACGGCATCGCAGGAATACCTCGCTTGCCAAGGCGGATGCCCTCGGACATGCTGCCCGCGCCCCTGCATTGCGATCGGCTGCGCTGAGTATCGATGCGAATAGCTCTCGGAATTGTCAAGCTTTTTCCCGAAGGCGGACTCCAGCGCGATTGCATCCGGCTCGCCCGCATTCTCGCCGCGCGCGGCCACGACGTCACGCTTTTCACGTCTGAGAATTGCTGGGCGTTCGAACAACCGCCCTGCCGGATCGTCCTGCTGCCGGCCCGCGCCTTGACCAATCACGGGCTCGACCTGAGTTTCGCGAAACGATTCGCGGCTGCCACCGCGGAAGGGTTCGATCGCATCGTCGGCTTCAACAAGCTCACCGGCCTCGACTTCTACTACTGCGGCGACCCCACCATCCTGGAGCGGGGCCGCAGCCAGATCGAACGGCTGCTTCCCCGGCACCGCGTCCAGAAGATGCTCGAGGGGAGGTCTTTTGGCCCGCTGCAGCGCACCAAAATTCTGGCATTGACCAAATCATCGGCGGAGAGTTATCGCCGCAATTGGCGAACACAAGAGCAGCGAATCACCGTGCTGCAACCATCGATCGATCCGAAGCGTCAGCGGCCCGAACTGCGTTCGGCCCAGCGAGCGGCACTCCGCGCCAAGCTTGGCCTCGCCGAGACTCAGATGACCTGGCTGTGGGTCGGAGCGCAGGGTCACATCAAAGGCCTCGACCGCGCCCTCACCGCGCTTGCGTCCGCACCGAACACGACACTCCTGGTCGCCGGCGTGGCGCCGAATTCTCCCGAGGCAACCCAGGCCGGACGCGTGCTGGCGCGCAAGCGCGGCAGCGCGCGCTTCCTCGGCTTCCGTGAAGACATCCCGGAGCTCATGGCGGCGGCGGACGTGCTGGTTCATCCGTCACGTCTGGACGTGACCGGTCAGGTCATTCTGGAAGCCATCGTCAACGGCCTGCCGTCGGTAGTGACCGGTGTTTGCGGTTTTGCGGACCATGTCACGAAGGCAGGCGCCGGCATCGTGTTGGCGGAACCGTTCACGCAGGAGAATCTCGACGCCGCGCTGGCGCGGCTACGCGATCCGGCGCTGGCCGAGACCATGTCGGCCGCCGGCATTCGCTATGGTCACGAGACCGCGCCGGTGTCCGGCTTGGACGAGGCGGCTGATGTCATCGACGGGCGAGCCATCGGGAAGGTCGTGCCGGCGCGCGCGCCGGGGGCAGCGGGCAACCCGCCACACTATGCGCCGATCTCGATCATCGTCACCACCCACAATCGGCCGGATGCGCTCGATGCCGTGCTGCGTGGACTTGCGCGGCAATCGGACAAGGACTTCGAGGTGATCATCGCCGACGATGGTTCGACGCCGGCCACCGCTGCCTTGCTGAAATCCTGGCAAGGCCGGCTGCGGCAACCGCTCACGCACGTCTGGCAGGAGCATCGTGGATTTCGCGCCGCCGAGGTCCGCAACCGCGCCATCCTGGCCAGCACCGGCGCCTACTGCATCTTCCTGGATGGCGACTGCATCCCCCGCTATGACTTTGTGCAGGAGCACCGCGAGCTTGCCGAGCTCGGCTGGTTCGTCGTCGGCAACCGCGTCCTGATGTCCAAACATCTGACCGAGCGCGTGCTGAGCGAACAGCTCGAGCCGGAGCTCTGGAGCCTGGCCGACGCCTGCCGCGCGCGCATCCAAGGCGACATCAACCGGATTGCGCCGCTGCTCCAGGCGCGGCTTGGACCGATACGAAAGATTCGTCCGCAATATTGGTGGGGCGCGCGCTCGTGCAATCTCGGGGTCTGGCGCGCGGACATCGAGCACGTGGATGGATTCGACGGCAGCTATGTGGGTTGGGGGCTCGAAGACTTCCGACCTGTTGATCCGTCTGTTGCGCGCCGGCATCAACCGCAAGGACGGACGCTTCTCGACCGGCGTGTTCCACCTCTGGCATCCGCTCGCCGACCCGACGCTGCTGTCGGCGAACCAGGCGCTGCTGGACGCGGTCCAGCACAGCGACCGAACGCTGTCGATCAGCGGCCTGTCGTCGCTGAACGGCGCCGGCGACGCGCCGCCGGACGGGGATGAAGCCTGGCGTCCCATGGGCCGGATCGCCATTGCTTGATCGCGTTGGTTGCTTTGGAGCATGATCTTTTCCGAAAACCGGTTCCCACTTTTCGGGATCATGCTCACTTTGAAATGCGCTTGGCGTTGTAACGTCCGACCGCCGTCATCAGCAGCCCCCGCGGCATGAACTTGGTGACGATCGTGGTCGCCCGGTTGAGCAAGCCCGGCACCGCCAGGCGGCGGCCTTTCTCCAGCGCCCGATAGCCGTCGAGGGCGACCTGGTCGGCGGATCGTGCCAGCACGTCCGTGCTGTTGTCGTCGGTGAAGCCCGCGCGCGCCTGGAACTCGGTCGGCACCGGCCCCGGGCAAAGCGCGGTGACGCGGATGCCGCGCGGCCGCAGCTCCCAATGCAACGCATCGCTAAACGAGACCACATAGGCCTTGGTGGCGTAGTAGACCGCCATGTTGGGCCCCGGCAGGAACGCCGCGACCGAAGCGACATTGAGGATGCCACCGCGCCGGCGCTCCAGCGCGTCGACAAAGGCGAGCGACAGGTCGGTGAGCGCGCGCACGTTCACGTCGACCATCGCCAGCTGCTCGGTCCGGCTCAACGACGCGGCCGGCCCGAGCAGGCCGAAGCCGGCATTGTTGACCACGACCTCCGGCTCGACGCCAAGGCGCGCCATCGCGCCGGCGATCTCGTCGGCGGCGTCGCGTCGCTCAAGGTCGACGGGCTCCACGAGCGGACGCGGGTGCCCGAGCGCGGCGATCTCGTCGGCGAGCTCGCGCAGCCGTTGCTCGCGCCGCGCCACCAGCATCAATTCGTGGCCGTTGTTGGCGAAGATGCGCGCGAGCGCCGCGCCGATCCCGGCCGAAGCGCCCGTGATCAGCGTGACCGGGCGCCGCTCAGTCATGACGCGAACCGATCGGCCGGCTCTCCGCAACGCGCTGGCGCAGCGCAATCCGCGCCTGCGAGGGAACGTGCAGGAGGTCGGCGGCGCGCCAGATCAGATTGTCTTCGAACTCGGTGACGCGGCCGTCGGCATGCGCGATCTGCCACATCATCTCGATGACCTGCTGGCGGCCGCCCTCGTCGAGCGCGCGGTTGAGCAGGCTGGTGAAGCGATAGAGATCGACCGCCTGCTGCTCGGCCTGCGTCGCCGACGTCACCAGCTCATTGGCGGCGGCCTCGTCGAGACCGAACCGCAGCATGATGACGCCGACCAGCCGGTTGCGCTCGACGTCGGACATAGCGCCGTCGATCATCGCGGCATGGATCAGCAGCGCGGCCGCCGCCAGCCGGTAGTCGTCGTCCTTGAACCCGCTCGGGTCCTTCTCGCCGACCGCCAGATCGGACAGAAACCGCTTGAACGCTTGCAGCATGAGATGCCTTTCTCGCCGCCATCATCCGCGATCCCGGCGATCCGGGAAAGGTGGCCCGCTGCATATGGGGACGGCGGTCGCGCTTCGCACCGCGCGCGGTTGGGCCTCTAGCAGGGCGGGACGAGCGGAAGCGACGCGTTTGACCAGGGCGTGTACTCAGAAATCGTGATCGTTCGGCAATGTCTGCTTGGCCCCCAAAAGCGGCCAAATAGCAAATGTCCCGTTAGGTCCGCTAAGGTGCCAATACGGTCGATGCCCTATACTTCGTAAGTTGTCGCGCGTCGGACCCGTAGTGTAGAGCAGCAGGGGTGCGGGAGTGTCTCTTTCAGGATTGGTTATCGTCCGACACGTTCAAGATCCTACAGTTAGGAAAAGCCCCGCTTGGCCAAAGCCGTAGCGGGGCAATTCGAGCGGTGGTCGCGCGTTAGTTCGTCGACCTCCGAATTTAGCTCGCCTCCAATAGTGTCGGACCTCGTACCGTCGGCCGGTCGCCGGTTTGCTGACCACTTCGAGTTCATCCCGGGCTCCGTTACGGTGACGATGCGTTCTGGACGTTCACCCGCCTGATCTGGGAAACAGGCTGCCCTGATAACGCACCGTTAGAATTTCTGCGCGCTTCGTCGACCGTCCAAATGCCGAAGTTCGCGGTCGTTCCCTGACACTCATTGCCGCGTTTTCCTCAGCCGTGCCCTTCAAGCGACTGTTGGCTTTGAACCTGAGGACATCAGATCGCCAGATGATTTGAACATACTGTCCGCTGGCATCGAGAACCTGGCTGCCCTTTCGATTGCGGGCCAAAGAGCATCATGCTTCTTGCCCTGCGAATCAGTTCTCGGTCGCCACGGACACGAGGTTCCAAGTTCCGACAAGTTGCTGCTGGAGCGACTTTTGCTGGGCGACGGCGCTGCCCGCCAACATGGCAACGTCCCAACTGCCTGTGGTCACTGAAACGACTGCAGAGCGTGACGCCGACTTATGATGTGGTCCGCTCTGTTATTTTAATCGAGTCAGGACACACGCCAGACTGCGTCGTGAACGTGCAGAATGCGGGCACCGAGGAGCCAGCAATCCAAAGATCAACAGTTGATTTCCTAGATCGAAATCGTGCCTGCCGATGGCACCGGGGCTGCCGATTGAAGAGCGGCGACTTCGGTACAGTCGCCGTTTTTTGCAGCCGTCGGACAAGCTACTGCTTGTCCGTCTTGCTGACGCTAGGGTCTCGAACGTTCAGGACAATAGGCAATCACGAAATAAGCGCTTCCACACTCGGGCGTCAGTCGCGCGTCAACCAGCGTGTTGCAGGTCGACCGCTTTGAGACCACCGCCAAGAGCGGACATGGGCGGAGAATTAGTTTCAAGTCTGCCGACCCGGATCAGCTCCTGCTCTGACTAGGCTCCCCGACAATCGAAAGGTTCCTGGACAGAAGGCGGATGAGCTCGGCTTGCCGACGTGTATTGGTCTTATCAAACAGGTGGCGCAAATGGGTCCGAACCGTGTGGATAGATACGGCCATGCTTTCGCTGATCTCATGCAAGTCGAGGCCTTCGAGCAGCAAGACGGCAAGCTTCGCCTCTCGTTCCGTCAAGCGATAGAGTTGAGCGAGCAATGCACTCGGAATTTTTGCATTGAGATCGGGATCGTTGGCAAAAACCAGAACGGCGGGCATCGCTGCGCCTCCTGGCACGATGCGGCTTGCGCCCTCGGCTCGAAGCGGTGACACGATCAAGGACAGCGGTTGCGCCGGGGGACGCCGTGGGATCAGGATTGCCCCAACATGACAGAGCCCGTCGCCGCTTGCGGTCCGCGCCGCTTCGCCGATCAACTGCCGAAGCTTGGCGTTCGCCCCATTGGAAGCCGCGAGCAAGGATCCTTCGTATCCGCTAAGGCCATCCTGCTTGGCCAGCGTGCGCTCGCCCGCGCGATTGGCCCACAAGATTTGGCCATTGCCATCGAGAACGAAAAGGCCGAACGCCAGGCGGTCCCAGACCTCCTCGAGCGCATTGGCATGGGCTGCGAACGTATTCAGGCGCAACGTCATTTGGATGGCGCGCTGCATATGCGGAATGATGTGGGAGAGCGCCATCAAATGCGAGCGCTCGAACCCACCGCGCGAACGACTGCGGTGGACACCAAACGGAACAAAATATTGCGACCTGATCAGGGTCGTTCCGATCGCCGCATAGATCCCCCGTGGGCGATACAATTCGTTATGAATTTCCGTTCGCTCCCATTCGGCATCGCTGAAGTGCTCTTCGCGCCGGATGATGCTTCCGAGTGGGGCGGCGAGCAGACGCGGGACGGACGGGTTGTTCTCCGGCGTGGTGAAACGCGCCATCCTTGTGATCAGTTCAGGATCGGCCTCGGCGTTTTGAAACGTTGTTCCCTGTGTAATGGGATCCAACGGGGTAATCGAACAGAGCGTCCAGCTCGATCCACAAACTTGCGACACCTTCGATAACGCCGCTGGCCACAGGTCCGGCGACAGAGCCGCGTCATAGATCGCGCCAACCGCGTCGAGGAGGTCTTCCTCTCCCGCGTTCCTTCCCGTTTTCGTCCGTACCCGATGACCCATATCGACCACCCGCTGGCAGCCATGGAGCCATCTTACAAGGAATTGAGGGTTAGCGCTCGCAACCGCGCGACTTCCGCATCCCAGGCTTATGACCGAAAACCTATTCGCAACGCGGGTGTATAAGCGCCGTGCGCGCTTAGCGTCACGGTCACAAGCAGATTGTGTATCTGCACCGCTCCCAACACGTCCCATCCGCCTTCTTGCCGTAGGGACAGTAGGGCTGCGAATGCGTGGGAGGCGTTTGCGCCTTGTACTTCTTGCCTTTCGGATTTGTCCTGGTCCCCGAGGGCTTCACGCCCGGTCCGCCGGCTTTGTTGCCCGCGGCCATCCCGCCTGCATTGCCCGCGGCCATCCCGCCTGCACTGCCCGCGGCCATCCCGCCGGCGCCTCTGGGTTCCGCCGCGACTTGCACGGACGCCACGGCCAGCAATGTGGCCGCCATCACCGCGACCGCTATCGATGCATTCTTCCGCATGGCTTATCCCTTCCGAGCTGGAATTTACCCGAAGCGAACCGACATGTGAATTGTAACACCGTGCGGTATCGCGCTGCCTCACTCAAATGAGTGAGGCCGGGGCGACCGATCTTTGATCTCATCGCAATTCGGCCGTCTGTCTTGGCGGATCGGCCTCGCTGTGATCGAAAAATGCACGATGGAGAACAGGATGAAACGCGCGGCGGTTCTGGTGCTGGCAACACTTCTATTCGGGTCGACCGCCTGGGCTCAGACCTGCAATCACGCCGGGCGCACCATCGCCCTGGTGATGGACGCGTCGGGCAGCATGAATGCCAGGCTACCGAACGGTGAGACGCGTATCGAAGTCGCCAAGCGCGCCATCAAGGGCGTGGCCGCGCTGGTGCCAGCCGAGGCACGATTAAGCCTGCGTCTCTACGGCGCCCAATCGCCGTCGAGCCGAAAGAACTGCGAGGATACGAATTTGGTCGTTCCGTCCGGCCCGGCCCGGGCGACCGGCAGCGCCATTGCGGCAGGCGTGGATGCCGCGAGGGCGCAAGGTTACACGCCGATCGCCTATTCGCTGGGACAAGCAGCGAACGATTTCCCGACCGATGCGAAGGAGCGCGTCGTCGTGCTGATCAGTGACGGCAAGGAAACGTGCCAGGGTGATCCGGTGCTGGCCGCCCGGGCGCTCGCCGCCAAGGGTATCACCGTTCACACGATCGGATTCGTTGTCGATACGGCGGCAAGAAGCCAATTGCAGAACATCGCGCGCATAACGGGCGGCACATATTTTGACGCACCAGTTGGACCCGAGCTTCCGGATACGCTCAAACAGGCGCTCAATGCGTGCGCGCAACGGGTCGTCACGCTACCCCCGCAACCGAAGCCCGGCAGACTGCGCACGACGTCGGCGACCTATACCCACGACATCTTCAATTCGGAGACGGGCCAAAAGGTCGACCAATTCAGCCGGGTCCGCACGCAAGTCGAGCTGCCGGCGGGTATCTACGAGGTCAAATTCGGCCCCGGAAGCTGGAAGGGGATCGAGGTTCGTCCGGGCGAGACGACCACCATCGAGCCGGCGGTGCTGAAGGTCGAGATCATCAGCAAGCCCACGGTGTTTGTACATGCGACGGTCGTCGATTCCGAAACCGGCGAGACGCATGGAAATTTCGACCCCGTCTCAGCGGTCCTGACGTTGATGCCTGGTGTCTACGATCTGCGCTTCGCCAAGGCCGAGTGGCGCTTCATCAAGGTTGATGGCGGAAAGACGGTTACCTTGCGCCCGGCGGCGGTCATCCTCGCGGAAGGCTTGAAGTGGAAGGCAGCGCGCGTCTTGACGCAAGATGGCACGGAAGTTTTCCGCTTCAACGCAGTCACTTGGCGGGCAGCAGTTCCGCCAGGCGACTATGTTGTCGAGATCGACGGAAACAAAATTCCCTTCCCAGCGACGGAAGGCGAGGTGCTCGTCGTAAAGCCGCAGTAGAAGTGGATTGTGCAAGCGTCCACTTCCAGGTTTGCGATGTCAGCTTGGGTCACCAGTGGAAATACTCACGACGAGCAGTGCGCGTTAGTTGATCGACTTGCCGCGGCGCTGGACTTTTTCCAGGAGCTCGAGATTGTTCCTGATGTAGGGATTGCCGGGATCCCTCTGGAGCGCGGCCTCGAGCGTGCGGCGCGCGCGCCGGTAGTCGCCGCGCAGGATGTAGGAGAAGCCCTTGTTGTTCATGATCTCGGGCGTCTCGCCGATGATGGCTACCGCCTGCCCATAGGCGCGGTCGGCGAGCTCGAAACGCTTCAGCCGGTCGTAGGACGCAGCGAGGCCGACCCAGGCTTCGACGTCGCGCGGATGCAGCTCGACGGCGCGACGGAAATGCTTCTCGGCGAGCCCGAAATTGGCGGAGCGGAAATATTTCTTGCCGAGACTGAGGTCGTCGTAGGGGCTCTTGCCGAGCATCCGCGGATTGGCGGCGTTGACTATGGGGTCCGGCGTCGGATTGACGGTCGGCATCGCCACCGAGCCGGTGGTCGCGGGATCGGCGGGGTCCGCGGGATCGGCCGGGTTCTCGATCGACGCCGTCGTCGCGGGGTCGTCGCGCTGGCCGCCGAGGAAGCTGGTGAGCTTGGTCGAGGTCTCGCAGCCGCTCAGCCAGACGAGGCAAGCCGCCGCCACGACGAGAACTCGACCTCGACTGGTACTCATCACAACGCACGCTCCGCCGGCGACGCATCCTGCGTGCCGGCCGGGCCGAACGCTTTCGCGCTCCGCGACCGCCAGCGACAGCAACCGGTATCCAGAGGCTACGTGTGGATGGTTAAGATTCTCTCGCCACGCGACGGAACAGAAAAACCCCGCAACCCCAGATAGATAGCCGCGACTTCCGGCCGAAGTCGGGGGGCGGCGGCGTTAAGATCAGTAATTACCGGTGTACAGCCGGACCACGACCGGCAGCAAAATGACCACGAAGATCACCGGGAAGATGCAAAGCATCATCGGCAGCGAGAGCTTGGCCGGCAGGCTGTAGGCCTTCTCCTCCGCGCGCGACAGCCGCTTGTGGCGCATGTCGTCGGAGTAGACCCGCAACGCCTCGGTGATGCTCGAACCCAGCTCGGCGGACTGCTGGATCAAGGTCGCGAAGGCGCGCGCCTCCTCGAGCCCGAGCCGGTCGCCGAAATGCTCGAGCGCGTCGGTCATGCTCTTGCCGGCGCGGATCTCGAGATTGGTCATGTGGATGTTGGCGCAAAGCGAGGGATAGCTGTCGCCGAGCTCGCGTCCGACGCGCTCCAGCGCCGATTCCATGCTCAGACCGGAGTCCGCGCACACCACCATCAGGTCGAGGAAGTCCGGAAAGCCCGAACGATGCTCGGCCTTGTTCTTGGAGATGCGCCGGTCGAGATAGAAGCTCGGACCGATATAGCCGATGACGCCGGCGATCATCACGGTGAGCCAGAACATCGAGGGCTTCAAGGTGACGAACATCGGCAGCAGGACGAACGCGCCGACGCCGAGGCCGACCGCCAGCACGGTGCGGGCGATGAAGAAGAACGCGACCGCACGCGAATCGAAGATGCCGGCCTGGATCATGCGGCGTCGCAGGATTTTCGCGTCGCCGGCCTGATCGGTGGAATAGTGCTTGTTGGTGTAGTCGAGCAGGCGCTGAACCGCGCGCAAGCTGGAACCGCGCAGCGACTTCTGCTCTGCGGGGTCGCGCTGGCCGCCGTATTCGGGGATGCCGGCGGCGCGGCGCTTGACCGAGCCGCGGGCATGCGCCGCCGCCATGATGCCGAACGCAAGCACGGCGACCGCCAGGAACACCATCAGCGCTACCATCGACGACGCGCGGTCGCCGAAGATGCTGATCAGGATGTCGTAGGTGCCGTTCATCGCGTCAGATCTTGAAGTTCACGAGGCGGTACATGATCAGGTTGCCGAGGCCCATCCAGCAGCCGGCCGCCATCAGCGCCTGCTTGGTGAGCGGGATATCCCAGACGCTGGCGTAGAAATTCGGCGAGACGAGCTGGATGATCAGGAACATCGCGATCGGCAGCGACGACAGGATCAGCGCGGAGGCGCGGCCTTCCGACGCCAGCGCGCGAATCTTGCGGCGCATCTTGAAACGCTGGCGGATCACGCCGGACAGGTTCTCGAGAATCTCGCCGAGATTGCCGCCGGTCGAGCCCTGGATCGCGACCGCGGTCACGAACAGCGGCAGGTCGTCCTGCCCGATCCTGACATTGAGATTGCGCAGCGCGGTTTCGAGATCGGCGCCATAGGTGATTTCGTCGACGACAATGCCGAACTCGCTGCCGATCGGGTCCCGCATCTCGCGCGCGACCATGGTCAGCGCGATCGGCGTCGGATGGCCGGCGCGCAGGCTGCGCACGATCATGTCGAGCGCATCGGGGAATTGCGCGGCGAACGCCTTCTGGCGGCGGGAGCGCATGAAGCGCACCACCATGTAAGGAAGGCCGATGCCGAAGAACAGCGCGATCACAAACGCGTCGATGAGATCGCCGCGCACGACGACGCCAATCGCGAAGCTTGCGATGGTGGCAAAAGCCACGATCATCAGCAGCTTGCCGATCCCGATCGTGAGCCCGGACTGCAGCACCAGCCGATTGAGCAATTCAAACGCGATGCTGTAGCCGCCGCCGCTGCTCAGCCCGCGTTCGCGGCGCAACTGCACCAGGATGTTTTCGCGGTCGGGCTGGTCCTTCAGGAGCTTCAGCCGGCGGTTCACGTTCTTGCGATACGAGGCGCCGGAGAAGAACAGGAGATAGATGCCCTCGACGAACAGCGCCGCCGAGGCCGCGACCAGCAGGTAGATCAGGTAGACCGAGTCGAAATCGAAAGACATGGCTGCGTCCGGCTCACAGCGGCTGCGACGGGTCGAAGTAGGAGCCCGGAATCTTGACGCCCATGGCGACCAGGTCGGTGAGGAAGCGCGGGCGCACGCCGGTCGCCTGGAAGTGGCCGATCACGCTGTTGTCGGGGCCCATGCCGGTGCGCACGAACTTGAAGATCTCCTGCATCTGGATGATGTCGCCTTCGAGACCGGTGATCTCGGCGATCGACGTCACCTTGCGCTTGCCGTCGGAAAGCCGCGACAGCTGCACGATGATCTTGATCGCGGACGCGATCTGGCCGCGGATCGAGGCGATCGTCATCGGCATGCCGGCCATGCCGATGAGCTGCTCGAGACGCGAGATCGCTTCGCGCGGATTGTTGGCGTGGATGGTCGCCATCGAGCCTTCGTGGCCGGTGTTCATGGCCTGCAGCATGTCGAACGCTTCTTCGCCGCGGCACTCGCCGAGGATGATGCGCTCGGGCCGCATACGCAGCGCGTTCTTGACCAGCTCGCGCTGGCGGATTTCGCCCTTGCCTTCGAGGTTCGGCGGCCGCGTTTCCATGCGCGCCACGTGCGGCTGCTGCAGTTGAAGCTCGGCGGCGTCCTCGATGGTGATCAGGCGCTCCTTCTCCGAGATGAAGGCGGAGAGCGCGTTCAGCATCGTGGTCTTGCCGGAGCCGGTGCCGCCGGAAATGATGGTCGTGATGCGCGCGCGCACCGCCGCCGCCAGCACTTCGGCCATCGGCGGGCGGATCGCGTTGTATTCGACCAGCTTGTTCAGGTTGAACGGTTTCTTGGAAAACTTTCGGATCGAGACCAGCGGCCCGTCGACGCCGACCGGGCGCACCGCCACGTTGACGCGCGAGCCATCGAGCAGGCGCGCGTCGCACAGCGGATGCGATTCATCGACGCGGCGGCCGACCGCCGAGACGATCTTGTTGATGATGCGCAGGAGATGCGCTTCGTCCTTGAAACGCACGCCGCAGGGCTCGAGCAGGCCGCCGCGCTCCACATAGACGCATTCATGCCCGTTGATCAGGATATCGGAGATGCCCCCGTCCTTGAGCAGCGGCTCGAGCGGGCCGAGACCGGTCATCTCGTCGAGGATTTCGGAGACGAAGTCGTCGAGCTCCTGCTGATTGAGCGCCAGCCGCTCGACCAGGATGTATTGGGTGACGAGCTGCTTGACGTGCGCACGCATCTCGTCTTCCGGCAGCTTTTCGAGCGCCGAGAGATTGATCTCCTCGATCAGGCGGCGATGCAGCCGCACCTTGGCGTCGAGCAGCTTGTCGGAAAGCAGCGGATTGGCGACCTGCGCCGCCGGCTCCACGTTCTGCTGATCCGGGAAGACGGTCCACGCCACGCCGCTCATGGCGGGCGACGGCTCCTCCACCGCCGGAGCAGGCTCCGGCGCGGGGGCACGACGTACCGTGAATCGACCGACCATTCCGATTCCTCAAACCTTCGATGAAGCGGCCGGACGCGTAATTCTCTTGAGCATGATCTTTTCCGAAAACCGGTTCCCACTTTTCGGGATCATGCTCTAACGCGCCCAGCTCAGCTTGAATTTCTTCAGCGCGCCCTCGCCGGCGGACTTCGCCGCCGGCTGTGGCAGCACCAGCTTTTTGAGCTGGCCCGTGATCGCGTTGCCCGGCTTGATCTCGTCGAGCGTAACGCCGCGGTCGATCGCCTCGCGCACCAGCGCGTAATTGTTCGGAATGCAGCCGGCGAACGCGTCGCCGAGCACCTGCTCGATGTCGGCTTTGCGCAGGCCGGAGGAGAACAGCCCCTGCACGAACCGGTTGATGATGACCTGCGGCTTCGGCCCGTCGTCCAGCCGCTCCTTGATCGCTTCCACCAGCTGCTTGGCATGGCGCAGGCCGGGAACCGTCATCTCGCCGATGATGAAGAGCTTGTTCGAGCCAAGCAGCACGCTGTCGGTCCAGGAGAACCAGGTGCGCGGCATATCGAACACCACGTAGTCGAAATTGGTCGAGACCAAGTCGAGCAGACGCGTCACCACGTCCGGATCGAACGAGCGCATCTCCGCCGGCCGGTTGGGCGCGGCGATCACCGCAAGCCCGGACGGATGCTGCGACAGCATCACCTCCAGCAATTGCCGGTCGAGACGTTCCGGACGCGGCTCGATCTCGCCGAGATTGAGCCGCGGCTCGATGTCGAGATAGTCGGCGCAGGCGCCGTGCTGGAAGTCGAGGTCGACCAGGCAGGTCGACGTCTTGCCGCGCGCGCCGCTGCTGAGCAGCATCATCGCGGTCTGCACCGCCAGCGTGGTGACGCCGGCGCCGCCCACCGCGGGCAGGAAGGTGTAGATTTCGGACTCGATGACTTCGGCGTTTGTCGCCGCGTTCTTGGCGACGCGGGTGCAGGTGCGCACCAGCTCCACCGGCGAGACCGGCTTCACCATGAAATCGGCGACGCGCATCTGCAGCAGCGTGCGCGCCACCATCTCGTCGAAACTCTGGGTCACTACGATGACCGGCGGCCAGGTGCCGATCCGCACCATCAGCTGATCGAGCGCCTGCATCTGGCCCGGCATCGCCGCGTCGAGATCGATGACGGCGACGGTGGCGTCGGCAAGCGACAGCGTCTCGCCGGCGCGGTCGACGCTGCCGGAGACGACGGTCAGCGAGAATTGCTGGCTCGCGCCGAACGCGGCGCGAACCTGCTCCTCGAACGCAGCGTCAGCCGTCAGCACGACGACCTGCGTCTTGCCCGCTCCACTGCCTTGCCGACCTATTCGCATCGCATCTACTCACACCGCGGACATGGACCGCGTGGTTCCGATCACGGATTGCCGTTGGCCCCCTTGACCGCCGCCGCCGGCGTGGCGGAGGTGGACTGGCCGGTTGCCTGCTGCTGGCTCGCCGCGTTCTGCTGAATCTGCTGGTAGTCACGCGACGCCTGCGTCGGCAGCACCGGCGTTATGACCTTGCCGCGGTTGTAACGGTCCTGCGCCGACTGCATCAGCTGGCCGTTGAAGGCGATCCGGTTGTTGGCGCTTGCGCGGCGGCCACGGATCGACCATCTGCGCGACCTTGTTGGTGGCGACCGCGTCGCCCGACCCGGGCGCGATGCTCTCGCGCCGGTCGTAGTAGCTCTCCGCGCAGCCCGCGACCGCGGAAGCGATCACGACGACCACAACGATTCCTTTAGTTCCTGACCGCGACCACATCGGTGGCTCCTTTCGGCAAATCGAGAATGTGTCCACTGAACGGAATGCCCCACCCGACCAGCCTGCTTTGATCGCGGCGGGTGAGCTCGGCATTGCCGGTGAGGAAGAAATCGGCGTCGTTGGCCGGGATCGTGTTGTCGAGCGGCGTCTCGATGACCCCACCCGGGCGCACCGGCTTCACCAGACGCGGCGTCACGATGATCGCCAGGTCGGTTTCCTTGCGCAGGTAGGAGCGGCTGGCGAACAGCTGGCCGAGCACCGGCAAGCTGGCCAGCCACGGAACCTGCTCGACGTTGGCCTTGGACTCGTTCTGCAACAGGCCGCCGATCATGAAGCTCTGGCCGTCACGCAGCTCGATCGTCGTCGCCGCACGGCGCACGATGATGGCCGGGATGGGCGGCAGGCCGGCGCCGATCGGGATCTGGTTGTTCGGGTCGAGCTGGCTCACCTCGGGCTCGATCTTCAGGTTGATCAGGCCGCCGTGGAGGACGGTGGGGGTGAACGCGAGGCCGACGCCGTAGCGCTTCCACTCGACCGTGATCTGGTTGCTGGAGCTCTGCCCGACCGGGATCGGGATCTCGCCGCCGGCCAGGAAGCTCGCGGTGTCGCCCGACAACGTCGTCAGGTTCGGCTCCGCCAGCATACGCACCAGGCCCTTCTGCTCGAGCGCGTTGATCATGACGTCGATCGTGGTGCCGCCCGCGAGCATGCGGCCGAGCATGAAGCCGAACGGCGACGCGCCGGAGAGCACGCCCGCCGCGACTTCGCCGATCGGGATGTTGGTCGGATCGGTCGGCGCCGTGATCGGCAGCCTGCCGGCCGGTTGCCGCGAACCGATATTGGCGGCCATGCGGCTGTTGAACACGTTCCACTGCACGCCGAGCTCGCGGCCGGCCTGACGCGAAGCCTCGACGAAGCGGACCTCGAGCATGACCTGCTGCGGCGACGCCACCGTGACGGTGTTGATGATCTCGGGCGCGAACTGGCGCGCGATGGTCACGGCGCGGTCGAGCGTGACCGCGTCCGGCGCCTGGCCGGACAGCATGATGCGGCCGTTGACCGACGACACCTTGATGCCGGGGCCGGCGACCCTGAGGACTTCGGTGGCGAGGCGCGACACTTCGTAGGTCACCTCGATGTCGAAGATGCCGACATGCCGGCGGCCTTCGGCGTAGACGGTGACGCGGGTCGTGCCGACCTTCTTGCCGAGCACCGAGATCGCGCGATCGGTCAGCGGCGCAACGTCCGCAACCTCGGGATCGCCGACGGTGATGTCCGTGAACGGGCTGTCGATCCGCAGATCCTCGGTCTTGCCGACCGGGACCAGCACAGTCGCCGTGCGCGAGGCGCCGCTGATCTGCAGCAGCCGCTGCGCACCGGCCGTCTCGACGGCGAGCGGCGACACCAGCCAGGCCGATGTCACCATTGACGCCGCGGCGAGTGTCGCGAGGAGCCGGCGCGCTCTTGCGGCGCGCTCGGTCCCCCGACTGGTTGCTCCTGCCCCCATCCGCAACGGGCCAAGGCCCGCGGCATGACGCCCTTCGTTCGTGATCATTTTAAGCTCCCCACCCATTTTCAGCTTCCCCGAAACTAAGATCGTGTCGTTAGCGCGCAGCACGCCCCCTCGCGGCTGCACCAACGGTTGAACTGGCATCCTCGATCGGCACGCTCACGTCGTCGCGCTTGCCGGCGCGACGCACGCCGATGGTCGTGAACCGCGGCGCTTCGCCTTCCTCGACCGCCGGCGGACCGCCGTTGCTCAAGTCGCCAAGCGTCACCCGGCGCGTATCCGCCGCCTTGGCTTCGCCGGCGCGGCGCAGCATCAGCGACAGGTTGCCGACCGTGGCGGCGAGCGCGATCTTCTGCGCGTCGGTCGCATTGACTTCGAGCGTCACCGCCCGTGCGATCGCCGGCTTATCGGTGCGCTCATCGGCAATCTGATCGATCGCCAGAACCTTGACGTTCTGCAGCACGACGTCGCTGGTGTTGTTCTTGTCGGCCTGGCGCGTCAGCCCGACATCGACGCGGTCGCCCGGCAGGACGAAGCCGGCAACGCCATCGACGTCGTTGACGCGAATGGTGACGGCGCGCATCCCGTCCGCGATCATCGCCGACAGCGTGGCGCGCTGGCCGGGGCCGGTGATCTTCGACGACAGGATCGGCTCGTTCGCCTCGATGGCGGTGAGCACGACGCGGCGGCCGTTCGACACGAGATCGGAAATCTTTGTGAATGCGCCGGCCGGCACGGCATCGCTCGGCCAGGCAATCTCACGCAGCGACGAGCTGCTGAGCTCGGCGCCGAAGCGCAGCGGCCTGCTCGCGACGACGATCGTCTGCGTCTCGATCGGCTTATTGGCTTGGAGATTGCGGGTGCGCATCATCTCAGCCTGGCTGTTGAGCCAGGACTGCGTGATGAAAACGGCGAGCAGCCCGAACAGGACCGCGAAGCCGATCATGACGATGGTGCTGATGCGCACGACTTCCCAATCCCCTTTGATGCACGCGAGTCCTTCGCGTGCCATCGCGAGGTCATTAGGCGTGGTGGAGGTATTGAATTGGTGAAGTCTCTAGCGGTTCTGGCGCTATGCTGAAGGATGATTGAAGTGCTACGCTTTACGAGCGGTGTATCGGATTGCTCGAACCAACGAGTAACCTTTAAGAAGATTCACACCACGCGCTTCACCATCGTGCGCACGCAAGCATTCGCCGCGTAACGCATCGAATCCGATGTCGATCGCGATTGCGCGCGCATGCGTGGTTACCGCTTGGTGGATGCGAGCACGCGTCAGATTTCGCTAAGGATGATGCCGGTAAACCGCACAAACTGCGTGGTAAACAATGCATGACCGGCGTTGATCCCATTGCGATGATGCGGCAACATGCACCACACCTGTCGAACAAGCCTCGTGAAATCGAGCCCTTTCTGCCGGGAGATGCGAAAATGAAGAAACCACGGATCAGCTATATCGACCCCGCTTCCACCGACGCCGCCATGCAGGCCGAGTTCGCGCGTTGCGCGACCTACGGCACGCCGCGGCCGGAAAGCCAGGCCGTGCGCGCGCACGTGCCGGCGGTGTTCTGGTCGTTCGCCAATACGTGGCGCGACACGTTCCACACCGGCATCGCCGACCACGGCATCAAGGAGCTGTGCCGGCTCTATGTGTCGCGCTCGGTGATGTGCGAGTTCTGCGGCAACCAGCGCTCGATGAAGGCAGCCGGCGCCGGCGCGGTGATCGAAGACCACGTCAAGGACCTCATCAACTTTGAGACCTCGACCCAATATGACGAGAAGCAGAAGGCCGCCCTCTCCTACGCGGAAGCGATCACCTGGGACCTGCCGGTCGACGACAAGTTCTGGGCGCGGCTGCATCAGCAATTCAGCGAGCCGGAGCTGGTCGAGATCGGCTATTTCATCGCGATCACCATGGGCCAGCAGCGCTGGCTGCGCACCCTCAACATCGAGCACCATCAAGTGCTGGTCGGGTCGGGCGGCTCGATGGCGCCGGGCTTCGAGACCGAGGACGCGCTCAAGCGTTCCAAGTCCGATCCCAACTACTGGGCGAACAAGAAGCCGGCGGCGCGCGCGTCCGAGGCGGCGGAGTAATCTTCCTCCGTCCTCATCCTGAGAAGGCGCGAAGCGCCGTCTCGAAGGATGGGACGGCCCGATACGCCGCCATGGTTCGAGACGCCGCGCATCCGCGCGGCTCCTCACCATGAGGACCGAAAATATCGCGAGTACTGAATGGGTGACGACTACGGGGTGGTAAAAGTCGCGGCGGTGCAGGCCGCGTCGGTGTTCCTCGACCGCGAAGGCTCGACCGCCAAGGCCTGCCGGCTGATCCGCGAGGCCGGGGCGAACGGCGCGCGCGTGATCGGCTTCCCGGAAGGTTTCATCCCGGCGCACCCGGTCTGGTATCACCACCATTCCGCGACCGGCGCGATCTCCAACAAGCTCGCGACCGAGCTGTTCAAGAACGCGGTCGAAATCCCCGGCCCCGAGACCGACGCGCTCGGCCAGGCCGCGCGCGACGCCAACGCCTATGTGGTGGTCGGCGCCTGCGAGAAGATCCCGGGCACCATCGGCACCATGTTCAACACGCAGATCTATTTCGGTCCCGACGGCAGCCTCCTCGGCAAACACCAGAAGATCATGCCGACGGTGGGCGAGCGGCTGGTGCATATGGGCGGCTTCGGCGACACCTTCGGCGCGTTCGAGACCGAGTTCGGGCCGATGAGCGCACTGATCTGCGGCGAGAACTCGAACCCGCTGGCGGTGTTCGCGCTCACCGCCGAGAACACGCGCATCCATGTCATGAGCTGGCCGAACCACTTTCCGGTCAGCGGCGATCCCTTGCGCAACCGCGTCGCGATCGACGCGCAAGCGTTTGCGCAGATGAGCAAGGCGTTCGTGATCGCGGCCTGCGGCACCGTCGACGAGCACATGATCGAGATGCTCCAGTGCGGGCCCGAGGGCGAGAAATTCCTGCGCGATCCCGATTGCTCGGGCGGCTCCTGCATTGTCGCGCCCAACAGCCGCATCATCGCCGGCCCGATGGGCGCCGAGGAAGGCATCCTCTATGCCGACTGCAATCTCGAGATCGGCGTCCAGATGAAGCTGCGCCACGACTTCGCCGGCCACTACAACAGGCCGGACATTTTCCATCTGCACATCAACCGCGCGGCGCCGCGGCTCTATTCCGTGCATAACGAGCCGCTGGCGCTCGACGGCGGCGAGCCGCCCGCGCTGGAGCGGCCGCGCAATCTCTTGGAATCGCCCGGAGCAAAAGACCAGGAATGACCGTCACCACCACCGATACCCGCGTCACCTCCGCGATCCATCATTGGGCGCCGCGCTTCGTCGCCCAGGGCGTCGTGCTCTCCGACTTCGAGGACGTCACCGCGTCGCTGAAATCCTGGGATGACTGGTGCAGCGCCTGGTCGGCGCGCGGCGCCGTGCACGAGAAGCTCGGCCGCGCGGCGCTCGCGGACAAGAAAACCATCACCGCCGCCGAGCATCTGCAGCGCGCCGGCGTCTACTACCATTTCGGCAAGTTCCTGTTCGTGCAGGACCTCGCGCAGATGAAGGCCGCGCATATGAAGGCGGTCGAATGCCGCAACCTCGCGCTGCCCTATCTCAAGCCGAAGGGCGAGCGCGTGGAGATGCCGTATGAAGGCAAGTGGCTCGCCGGCATCCTGCGCAAGCCGGAAGGCGTCGAGAAGCCGCCGGTGCTGGTGTTCGCCTGCGGGCTCGATAGCTGCAAGGAGGAGACCGAAACCTACGAAAACCCCTATCTGGCGCGGGGTATCGCGACGCTGGTGTTCGATGGCCCCGGCCAGGGCGAAGGCGAATACGACTTCGCGATCCGCGGCGACTACGAGGCCGCGGTGAAGGCGGTGATCGACTACATCGAGACCCGCAAGGACCTCGACGCGTCGCGCATCGGCATGGCCGGCATCAGCCTCGGCGGCTACTACGCGCCGCGCGCGGCGGCGTTCGAGAAGCGCATCAAGGCCTGCCTCGCGCTCGGCGGCCCCTACGACTGGGGCGAGAGCTTTGCCGGCGTGCCCGACCTCACGCGCGAGGCGTTCCGCGTGCGCTCAAAGAAGGCGACGCTCGACGAGGCGCGCAAGCACGCGGCGACGCTGACGCTCAAGGGCGTGGCGCAAAACATCACCTGTCCGATCTACATCATGAACGGCAAGCTCGACCGCATCGTGCCGGCGTCGGAGACCGAACGTCTTGCACGCGAGGTGAAGGGACCGGTGACGCTGCACCTGATCGACGAGGGCAACCACATCGCCAACAACCGCAGCTACGAATGGCGCCCGCGCGCCGCCGACTGGCTGGTGGAGCAGCTCAAGGCCATTTGATTGGACTACTGACGCGCGGCAACGGCGGTGCGTTCCCCTCCCCCTTGTGGGGAGGGGTTAGGGGTGGGGGTCTTATTGGGACGTGATGTACTCAACAACCACCCCCCTCCCCACCCTCCCCCACAAGGGGGGAGGGAGTGAGAGACCGTGCGTCCCTCACTATCCGACTCACACCTGCTCAAATCCTCTTGGATAGGCGTGCATTCGCTCGGTGCCGTCCTTCGTGATCAGCAGGCATTCGCCGGTCTGCACGCCGGCCTTGCCGTCGCGGGTCGTCACGTTCGGCTGCACCACCACCATCATGCCGGCCTCGAACGGCTCCTCCGGCACTGGCGCACCGGGCCGGCTCTTGGTGCCGAGGATCGGCGGGAAATAGCCGCCGCCGTAGCCGTGCAGGATGTCGTCGATGACGGTGAAACCCGCCTCCTCGATCACACCTGACGCCTCGATCACCTGCGCCGGCGTCGCGCCGTGCCGCAGCACCGCGACGATGGCGTCGAACGCGGCGTCCGCCGCCTTGATGCAGGTCGCGATAGAGCGGCGTCGGCTCCTCGCCGACGGTGAAGCTGCGCAACACCTGGCCGGAATGATCCCAGAACGTCGCGGTGATTTCCGAAAACACGATGTCGCCCGTCTCAACGCGCCGCGATGAATGAAACTGCGACGGCGCCGCGACCTGGGGATCGCGCATCGGCGTGGTGCCGATGAAATGAATTCCCGTGGTGCCGCCAAGCCCGACATAGCCGCGCTCGACGGCGTCGGCGAGCTCGCGCTCGCTCACGCCGGGCTTGATCGCGGCGCGCAGCCCCGCCATGCCACGGTCGGAGAGCCACGCGCCGATGCGGAACCAGTCGAGCTCTTCCGCCGACTTCACGCGGCGAAGCTTCACATAGGCGCGGTTGAGGTTCGTCACCTTGCCGAAACGCCCGGCGAGCGCCGTGTGCGCGTCGAAATTCATCGGTCCGATCACGCCGACCTTGTTCTCACGCGCGCCGCGCTTCTCGAGCGCGGCAATCGCCTTGCGGATCGAGGACTCGCCGCCCCATTCGACGATCTCCGCCTTGTCGGCGAGCTTGCGCGCCAGCGGCGGGTGATTGACGTATTGCAGGAACAGCGCATCCGGCTTGCCCGGCGACAGCACACCGACCGCCTCCGTCGTCACCGGCCATTGCGTGAGCCATTGCACCGACGAGCCGGCGCGGTTGGCGCCGTAGAACACGAGATGGTCGCAGCCGGCCTCCGCCAGCACGGCCTCCATCGCCGCGCGACGCCGCGCCATCTCGGTGTCTGAGAAGCGCGGATACTCGGCGTCGAGCAGGCGTTGCAGATGCGGCGGAAGCGGCGGCAAGGACATGGCTACTGCCAGAACTGAAACAGCCGCAAGCCGGCGAATGCGGCGCGCGCATCGAGCCCGACGAAGGCGCAGGCCGCAAACACCGTCTGCCAGAGCCATCGGCTGAGCCCGGGCACGAAGAACAACGCCCCCACCAGAATGAGGATCGCGATCGGCGCGACGCGCCGGCCCAACGCCTGCAACGGCGCCGGCAGGAACGGCTCGATGATTCCCCAGCCGTCGAGGCCGGGACACGGGATGAGATTGAAGATCAGCGCCGTCACCTGCAGCAGCGCCAGAAATGCCAGCGCCGCATACAGCACCGGTGCCGTCTTGGACATCTCGGGCACCGCGGCGAACAGCGCCATCAGTGCCGCGAGCACGACCGCCGTCCCGAGCGGCCCGCCCGCCGACACCAGCGATCCATAGATCGGCCGGCGCAGATAATGCAGGTTGATGTAGACGGCACCGCCGGGCAGCCCGATGCCGCCCAGCGCCATGATGATGAGCGGAAACAGGATGCAGTATTGCAGGTCGGTGTAGCGCAGGGGATCGAGCGTCAGGTAGCCCTTGTCGCGAACCGTCCGATCACCGCAATGATACGCGACGATGGCGTGCCCGAATTCGTGCAGGCAGAGCGAGATCACGAACCCGATGAACACGAACGGGAACACCAGCGCCCGCGCGTGATCCGGCCGGTAGAGCATCCAGACCGCGCAGAACAGAAAGGCCGCGATCAGCGCGAGGAACGTCGAGCTGATGGGCCAGCGCTGCGATGAGCGCGCTGCGTCCGATTGTTGCCGCTCTAAATCCGACACGTCTGATCACACCCCGTCGCGTTATCCCCGCCGCGTCACGCCAAGCTTGAGCCGTGCAGCGCGTGCCTTGGTGTCGCGTGGGATCACGCGATGGGTGATTGCTTTGGTGCGCCTGCCGGATGCGTGATCTCGCGCCTCACGCAAACTAGAGCGGACGTCGTCCGCCAAGGTCGGTTTGCGGATCACTTTTTTCGCCTTAGACCGCCACCGGCGCCACCGGTTGCTTCGCGGCCATGTGCTCCTGCACCAGTTTGTTCAGGCTCATCATGTCGACCTTGCCGGAGCCGAGCAGCGGCATCTTCTCGAGGATCATGATCTCGGCCGGGATCATCAGCTCGGAGGCGTGGTGCTCGCGCGCGAACGCGATGAACTGCGAGCGCGTGGCGTCCTTCTGCTGCGTGACCAGGATCAGCCGCTCGCCCTTGCGCGGATCGGGCGCCGCGACCACCGCCGACGGCGCGTTCTGCCACAGGTCGCCCGCCAGCATCTCGACCGCGGCCAGCGAGATCATCTCGCCGCCGACCTTGGCGAAGCGCTTGGCGCGGCCTCTGATCTGGACGAAACCCTGTTCGTCGATGGTGACGATGTCGCCGGTGTCGTGCCAGCCTTCGGCCGGCGGCTCGAGCACGCCCGGCTTGTCGACCTTGAGATAGCCGAGCATCACGTTCGGCCCGCGCACGAACAGGCGGCCGCCCTCCTCCACGCCTTCGACCTTCTCCAGCCGCGCCTCCATGCCCGGCAGGATGCGCCCGACGGTGCCGAACTTGTTGAACATCGGCGTGTTGAGCGCGAGCGCCGGCGCGGTTTCGGTGACGCCGTAGCCTTCGAGGATGCGCAGGCCGAACTTCTCCATGTAGACGCGGCGCGTCGACTCCTTCACCGGCTCGGCGCCGGCGAGGATGTAGCGCAGCGAGCGGAAGTCGTAGGGATGCGCGACGCGCGCATAGCCGTTGAGGAAGGTGTCGGTGCCGAACATGATGGTGGCGTTCACGCCGTAGATCAGCTCCGACACCGTGCGGTAATGCAGCGGCGACGGATAGAGATAGATCGGCACGCCGGAAACGAGCGGCAGCATGGTGCCGACCGTGAGCCCGAACGAGTGGAACACCGGCAGCACGCTGAACACCTTGTCCTGGCGGCCGAAGTCGATGCGCGCCGCGGCCTGCGCCGCGTTCGCCAGCATGTTGCGGTGGGAGAGCACGACGCCCTTCGGCACGCCCTCGGAGCCTGACGTGAACAGGATCGCCGCCCAGTCGTCGGCGTTGCGATCGACCAGCGGCTTGTTGCGGTGGAGCAGCCCGCGGATCTTGTCGAGGAACGTGATGCTCGGCCGGAGGTCCTCGAGATAGACGAGCGACAGCTTCGCGCTGAGCTGCGCGGCGAGATTGTCGAGCCGGCCCTTCTCGATGAAGGTGCGCGAGGTCACGATGGTCGTGACCTCCGCCGCCTTGCAGCCGGCAAGGATATTGGTGGAGCCGGCGGTGAAGTTGATCATGGCCGGCACGCGTCCCGCCGACATCAGGCCGAGGATCGTCACCACCGCGCCGTTCGCGTTCGGCAGCATCACGCCGATCGGGCGGCCTTCCGGCGCCAGCGGCATCAGCTTGGCGCCGAGGACGGAAACCGCCGTCAGCAGCCGCTTGTAGGTCATCGCGCCGGTAACGGGATCCTCGATCGCGACCCGTTTCTGGCCGTGCCGATCTGCGGCCTCGATCACCGCCTGGACCATCGTCTTGTCGGTCGACGTGGTGCGGAATACGAGGTCGGACATGATGCCGTAGAGCGCGGCGCCGGCCGCCTGCCGGCGCTTGCGGCCCTTGAGCGCTGGATCGACCGTGAGCTTGACCGGCTCCAACACGGTGACCTTGACCTTGGGGAACCACTTGCGGCGCACCTGCTCCGGCGACAGCCGGCTGAACGGCGTCTGCTCCAGGCCTTCGATGCGCACCGGAATGACTTCGGCGTCGGCCTTGTCGGCGATCATGGCGGCGCCGTCATAGACCTTCATCAGGCTGCCGGTGACGGTGATGCGTCCCTCCGGGAAGATGATCAACGCCTTGCCGGCCTTCACCGCGTCGATCAACGTCCGCACGGCCAGCGGCCGCATCGGATCGAGCGGCAGCGCGTCGGTGAGCTTGAGGAACGGCTTCACCCACCACCGCCGCGCGATGCCGACGTCGATGGCGAACACCGGACGGCGGCTGCGCAGCGACATCGCCAAGCCGGCGTCGAGGAAGCTCACATGGTTGAGCGCGATGATGACGTTCGGGCCGGCCTTGTGCAGATTCTCCAGGCCCTCGACCTCGATCCGGAACAGCGCGCGATAGATGATCGACAGGGCGTCGCTGAGCGCGCTCGCCGGCATGGTCTTGCCGATGGCGTAGGCGACGCCGAGGCTGGCGACGCCCATCAGCATGAACAGCGTGGGCGTCGATGCGCCGATGAACGGTATCTGCAGATCAGAAAATGGCAGCTCAATGGATCGCAGCTGCAGAACAGCGATCAGGAGGGTACTCAGAGCCATTGCGGCCGCGTTGAGCACGTTGACGCCGGCGATCACGCGCGCGCGCCGGTCGACGCCGGCCCAGGACTGCACCGCCGCGAACACCGGCACGATGAACAGGCCGCCGGCAATGGCGAGGCCGGCCAGATCGATTCCGATACGGACGCCGCGCACCGATCCGAAGACCTCGGCGATGCCCCGGCCCTGCTCCGCGGGCACGAGGCCCCAGGTGGCAAAGCCGAGATCGAACGAGAAGAGGCCGAGCAGGACGGCGCCGAGCACCGTCGGCAGCAGGATGATGCGGCCGGCGGCGAGCCACGCCGCCAGGCCGGAACCGACCGCGATGGCGATCGCGAAAATGGCGAGACAGAGCGTCGCGACTTCTTCCGAGCCGCCAAGCGTGTTCTTGACCAGCGGCGGCAACAGGACGAGCGCGAGCCCGCCAACGGCCCAGAACCAGCAGGTGACGATGGCGCCCCACCAGATGCGCGAGTCCTCGCGCAGTTGCTGCACGAGATCCCAGGTGGAGACCGCGATGTTCGTGCGCACGACGAGGTTGGGTGCGGCCTGGCCGGTCGGCGGAATGAACAGGCTGGAAATCCAGCACGACAACGAGAACGCGATGATCAGGAACGCAAAGAAGATCGGATCGCTGCCCCCCTTCGCTGCGAGCCCGCCGGCGATGGTACCGAGCAGGATGGCGATGAAGGTCGCGCCCTCAACCAGCGCGTTGCCGGCCGGCAATTCCGAGCGCTGCAGGTGGTCGGGCAGGATGCCGTATTTGATCGGGCCGAACAGCGCAGCGATCACGCCGAACAGGAACAGCGCAAGGAACAGGATCACCGCGGAGTGCAGGAGGAAGCCGACCACCGCCAGCAAGGCGACGCCGATCTCGACGAACTTGAGCCGCTGGGCCACCCAGGCCTTGTCGAAGCGGTCGGCGATCTCGCCGCCAAGCGCCGACAGAAAGAAGAACGGCGCAATGAAGACCGTTCCGGTCAGCGCGATCAGCATCTCCGTATGCGGGCCCTGCAGCTCATACAAGAGCAGGAAGACCAGCGCGTTCTTCAAGAAATTGTCGCTGAAGGCCGAAAAGAACTGGCACCAGAACAGTGGCGCGAACCGCCGCGTCAACATCAGGGAAAGCATGGCGTCGGACCTTTCATCGGCTCAGGCGGGCCATAATAGCCATCTGCGCGCACGGCGCCATTGAGGAATATGGAAGGTTTTACCGAGGGATAGATCGTAGCGCCGCCGGGTTGACCGTCCCGGCCTTGGGTGGCGGCCGGGACGGCTTAGGCAGCGCTTGGGCTACTTGGTTTAGGCTCAGTTCTTGCCGCCGATCTCCATCAGGAGCCGCTCGGCCTTGGCGTCTTCGATCCGGTTCACGAATTTTGCGCTCTCGTGAACGTCACGCAGCGTCTTGGTCATGGTGATCGACGACTGCACGAGGAACGCTGCGGATATCGCGAAGTAGGCTTTGATCCAAAAGTCCCACGGAGCAAACAGGATGCCGAGCGCGACCATGCCGAGCGCCCCGAAGAAGGACGCATAGGTGAAGGCGATCCACGATCCTGAGTGCTGACTGGCCTGAACGGTTTGGGTCGACATGATTGTACTCCTTTTCACTGGTGAGGGGTTGAGGGTCCGTTACGCCGTCGGCGTGGGCTGCGGCGGTTTTCTTGCGCAGCCGATCGAGCACGTCGGCTGCGGTCGCGCGCGTGCGCCGGCCGTAACCGGCGGCTTCGAGCCGGCTCGCGGTGGCGTCCGGATTGAGGCCGGGCGCCAGCGTGTCGTAGGCGGTCGCAGCGGCGGCCTCCTCGACCTGCCGTTCGCGCAGCCGTTTCAGCGTGCGTTCGGCCTCGGCCAGCGCGGCCGAACCGGCGTTTCCGCCGACCCCGGTGCGCGTCTTGAGGCGCCGGACCGACTCGGTCGCGAGCGCGATGCGGCGGCCGCGTTCGAGCTCGGCCAGGCGATGCCCGGCGTTCGCGACCGCGGTCTTGAGCTGCGCGACGTCGGCCGCGAACGAGCGGCGCGACTGTTCGATCGCGTCGCGATCCGATTCCATCAGCGCGACGGCTTCCGCCGCTTCGGTCGCGAGATCGTCGCGGCCGTCGGCAAGCGCGGCGGTCGCGCGCTCCTCCAGGTCGGCGATGCGCTTGAGCGTCGCCTCCAGGCGCTTGCCTTCCGATTCGTCCTGCGCGATCGCGATCGAGAGAGCGCGCTTGGCGCCGTCGGTCGCGGAGGCGGCATCGCGAATTTGCTGGTCGAGGATGAGCAGGGCATGGCGGTCCGCGAAATCTTCCTCCGCTTTGGCGGCCGCTCCGCGGATCAGGGTGGTCAGGGTCTTGAACATGGTTGGGCTCCATTGCTATGAACAGCAGCATGAACACTGTTCATAGACGGACGGGTAGCGGCTTTTTGAACGACGTTCAAGGCGAATAATGAACGACGTTCATTAAATCTCGGACAGGTCGAAATTGGTTAAAAAACAAATCGTTAAGGCGGATACGACGGCCGGGCGGCGCGACCGGTTGCGGGCGGCGCTGGTCGCCGCCGCCGAGGACACGATCGCCAAGGGCGGGCTGGAAGAATTGCGGGCGCGCGACCTCGCCGAAAAAGCCGGCTGCGCGGTCGGCGCGATCTACAACGCGGTGGACGACCTCGACCAGCTCGTGCTGCTCGTCAACATGCGCACGCTGGCGGCGCTCGAACAGGAGCTGACCACGGCGCACGGCAAAGACGGCGTTGCGGACACCGTAGACGCCGCCATCGCGCAACTCGTCCGCCTCGCGCTCGCCTATCTCGCCTTTGCGACGGCGAACGCGCCGCGATGGCGCGCGCTATTCGACCATCGCATGCCCGGGCGCGAAGTCCCGGAGTGGTATCGCAACGAGCAGCATCGCCTGTTCCGTCACGTCGAGGGGCCGTTGCGGGTGTTGCAACCGGACGCGCCACCGAAGCGGCGCGCGCTGCTCGCGCGTTCGCTGTTCTCGGCCGTGCATGGCCTGGTCAGGCTCGGCCTCGAGGAGAAGCTTCAGGCTATTCCGCTGACAGTATTGCGCGAGCAGATGACGTTCTTCGTCACCACCATCGGCCGCGGCATGACATCGGCCGATAACGACGCTCAGTAGTTCCCGAACCGCCACGCGCCGGGATGGCGCACGCGGATGTTGGCCGCTTCCTGCACCGTGCGCGCGCCGACATGCAGCATCTCGGTCTTGATCTCGTCCATGAACAGATCGACCACGTGCGGCGCACCGGCCGGCCCGAGCGCGCCGAGACCGTAGGCGAAGCAGCGTCCGGTGAAGCAGGTTTTCGCGCCGAGCGCGAGCGCGCGCACCACGTCGAGCCCGCCGCGGATGCCGGAATCGATCATGACCGGCACGCGCGAGCCGACCGCCGAGACGATCGCCGGCAGCACGTCGACCGACGCGGGCGCACCGTCGAAATGCCGGCCGCCATGGTTCGACACCCAGATGCCGTCGGCGCCCATCGCCACGCCGCGCTCGGCGTCTTCCGGATGCAGGATGCCCTTGAGCACCATCGGACGTTTCCACTTGTCGCGGATGCGCTTGAGCTCGTCCCAGGTGTGGCTGCCGCCGGAGCGAAGCTGCATCACCTCGGCGGTCGCGTTCTGCGTCGCCTTCGCCGCATAGGGCACGAGGTTGGCGGTGATCGGCATGCCGTTGCGCAGGAGCTGCATGGTCCACGCCGGCGACGTCAGCACCTGATAGGTCGTCCACGGATTGATCGGGAACGGCACCCGCGTGCCATTGCGGATATCGCGCGGGCGCTTCGACTTGCCGGCGGAGTCTACCGTCGGCACCAGCACGTGCGCGCCGGCTTCGTCGGCGCGGCGCACGAGATCGAAGGTGATGGCGTGATCGTTGTGCGGGAAGCGATAGAGCTGGAACCAGAACACGTCCGGCGCGATCGCGGCGATCTCCTCGATCGAGGCGTTGCCCGGCGTCGCCAGCACATAGGGGATATTCTGCCGCTGCGCCTCCGCGGCGAACATCTTCTCCGCGCCCGGCCACATCAGGCCGGCGGAACCCATCGGCGCGACGCCGATCGGCGCCGCGTATTTGCGGCCGAACAGCTCGACCTCGGTGTTGGCTTTGCCCTCGATGCAATAGCGCGGCAACAGCTCGATCGCCTGGAACGCATCGGTGTTGCGCCTGATGCAGTATTCCTCGGTGGCGCCGCCGTCGACGAAGTCGAAGCCGAAGCGCGGCACCCGCCGGCGCGCCTTGCTGCGCAGATCGTCGATGGTGGGATAACGCTGGCGCAGCCGCGTGGTGGCGCCGTTTTTCGCCATTGATGCCGGACCGCGCTCGACCATTGTTTGTTCCCTCCGCACGGCGGCAAGGCAGTGCCCAGCCGACTTACTTGAGCTTGTCATACTTTGGTCCACCAGTCCTTGGCTAGTGCAGCTCGTGCTGCGCTGCTTTGCGCCCTTGGCTGCGGCCATCCGGGCGTGGCATCTATAGCCGGGGACGGAGTGACGCCGGCCAAAACCGGCGATGAACTGGGGTTGTCGGTGTGACCGAACGGACCGGTACGACGAACGTCGTCGAGAATCTGCTCCAAACCAAAGATACCCGCGATCGCCATCTGTTCGGACCCGGTCCGAAGCGGCTGTTGTCGTTCGACGGTGGCGGCGTGCGCGGCGCGATCTCGGTCGCGTTCCTGGAGCGCATCGAAACGATCTTTGCGGAGCACCAGCACAAGCTCCTGACCGACTACATCGCGGACAAGGAGCGCGCCGGCGTCAACGACGAGAAGCTCGCCGCTGCACGACAAAAGCTCGCCGCGCCGTTCCGGCTTGCTGACTGGTTCGACCTCGTCGGCGGCACCTCGACCGGCTCGCTGATCGCCGGCGCGATCGCGCTCGGCTTCAACACCGACGACATCAAGAAATTCTATCTCGAGCGCGCGCCCTTCGTGTTCCAGCGGCCGTTCTGGCGCATCCCCGGCCTGCAGGCGAAATTCGACGCCCGCGCCTTGCGCCAGGAGATCGACTCGATCGTTGCGCAGTGCACGCTCGACAGCCCCGAGCTCATTACCGGCCTGTCGGTGGTGTCGAAGCGCCTGGACACCGGCAGCCCGTGGATCCTGACCAACAATCCGCGCAGCCCCTATTGGGAAACCAAGCCGCCGACCAAGGAAGACCCGGGCTGGCTCGGCAACCGGCACTACAAGCTCGCCACGCTGGTGCGCGCGTCGACCGCCGCGCCGCACTTTTTCGATCCGGAGATCGTGCAGATCCTCGCTGACGAAGAGCAGCAGGCCGGCATCCATGCCGCGGGACCGGAAGACCGCGACTGGCTCGACCGGATGAACGACAACCTGGGACGCTTTCCGCGCCTGACCATGCTGCTCACCAAGCTGCGCGCGCTGCGAGTCGCCCGCACAAAAGGTCCCAACCCCCTGACGCACGGCCTGTTCGTCGACGGCGGCGTGACCCCGTTCAACAATCCGTCGTTCGCACTGCTGATGCAGGTGCTGATCAAGCCCTATGACATGTGCTGGAAGCTCGGTCCCGACAATTTCACCTTTGTGTCGATCGGCACCGGCGGTTACCGCGCCAAACTTTCATTCACCGATCTCGGCTTTGCCGGTCCGCTCAAGCTCGCGCTGCACTCGCTGCTCTCGATGATGGGCGACACCCAGACGCTGGCGCTGGCGCAGATGCAGTGGCTCGGCGAATGCCCCGATCCGTGGCCGATCAATTCGGAGATCGGCAGCCTTGCCGGTGAACTGCCGCCGGAGAGCCGCTGGTTCCGCTTCATGCGCTACGACGTGCAGCTCGAGAAGTCGTGGATCGAAGCGAAGCTCGGGCAGTCGCTCTCCGAAGAGCGCGTCGCGGCCTACCGCAACATGGACGATCCCAAGATCATCCAGCCGATCTATGAGCTGGCGCTCGAAGCGGCGCAGAAGCAGGTGAAGGTGACGCACTTCTTCCCGGAGGAGCACGGCACTTGACCCGCTCGTCTCCGCGAAAGCGGGGACCCAGTCTAGATCAAGACTGGATTCCCGCTTGCGCGGGAATGAGCGGCCGAGAGATCGCCATTAGGCCGGCGCGGCGTGAATCGACAGGTCGCGGATGGTCGCCTGCGATCCTGACAGCGGATTGGCCGGATCCCAGGCATAGCGCAGCGTCTCGAACCGCATCGAACGGGTGTCGATCATGACCAGCCGCCCGACCAGGTTCTCGCCGAAGCCGACGATCTCGCGGATCACCTCGAGCGCCATCATCGAGCCGAGCATGCCGGCCATGGCGCCGAGCACCCCGGCTTCGGCGCAGGTCGGCACCGTGCCGGGCGGCGGCGCTTCCGGGAACAAGCAGCGATAGGTCGGATTGGGCGTGCCGTCCTTGCCGCGCTCATGCGCGCGGATGGTGGTGAGCGTGCCGTCGAACGTGCCCATCGCGGCGGTGACCAGCGGCTTCTTGGCGAAGAAGCAGGCATCGGAGACGAGATAGCGCGTGGTGAAATTGTCGGAGCCGTCGGCGACGATGTCGTAGCGCGCAATCAGGTCGAGCGCGTTGCCGGCGGTCAGCCGCACCGGATGCAGCTCCACCGCGACATGCGGATTGAGCCGTTTGATCACCGCAGCGGCGCTGTCGACCTTGGGCGTCCCGATATCGGGCGTGGCATGGATGACCTGGCGCTGCAGGTTCGACAGCGACACCGCGTCGTCGTCGACGATCCCGATGGTGCCGACGCCGGCGGCGGCGAGATAGAGCATCGCCGGCGCGCCGAGCCCGCCCGCGCCGACGACCAGCACGCGGGCGCGCTTGAGCGCGTTCTGTCCCGGCCCGCCCACCTCGTGCAGCACGATGTGGCGGGCATAACGTTCAAGTTCCTCAGGCGCGAGCATGGTGCGGCTTATAGCACCTCAGCAATGGAATTTCCCGAAATGACGAACGGGCAAGTTTGAGTTAAGGTTGCTGCGGGGCGATGCAAGGTTGGGTTGGGGTTGCCATGCGTTTCGGCGGGCTCATGGTGTCGGGCGCCGTAGCGGCGGCCTTGCTGCTGGCCGTGGCCGCGTCGCCGCTCCTGGCGGAGGAGACCAAGAAAGCTGCCCCCGCGAAGAAAGCCGCACCGCCGAAGAAAGACGCACCGAAGAAAGGCGCGCAGAAATCGGGCCCGACCCCCGGCGCCTACGCCAGCATGCCGATCGCGCAGCGCGCCGCGATCCAGTTCGATCTCAACTGGACCAATCACTATACCGGGCCGGCCGACGGCGAATTCAGCGACCGCTCGGTCGCCGCGGTGAAGGCGTTCCAGAAGGACCGCGGCTTCCGCGAGACCGGCGTGCTCACCGACGGCGAGCGCGAGTCGCTGGCCGCCTCGGCGAAGAACCGGCGCGAGCGCGTCGGCTGGCGCATGATCGAGGATCGCGCCACCGGCGCGCAACTCGGCCTGCCGGCGAAGCTCGCCACCCATGAGAGCCCCATCCGCAGCGGCACGCGCTGGCAGTCGGCGCAGGGCCAGTTCCAGATCGAGACTTTTCGCGTCAGGGAGCCCGGCGCGACGCTCGCCACCGTGTTCGAGGACCAGAAGAAGGAGCCGCCCAACCGCCGCATCTCGACCAGCGCGCTACGCAACGGCTCGTTCGTGCTGACCGGGACGCAAGGGTTGAAGCACTTCTTCACGCGCGCCGAGATCCGCGATCTCGAGATCCGCGGCATCACGGTGATGTACGACCCGGCGATCGAAGGCACCACCGACTTCGTGGCGCTCGGCGTGCTCTCCGCATTCGCGCCGTTTCCCGGCACCGGCGTGATGGCGCTGATCGGACCGCCGGCGCGCAGCCGCATCGAATACGGCTCCGGCATCGTGGTCACCGCAGCCGGCCATGTGGTGACCGACCGCCAGCTCACCGAAGGATGCAGCGTCATCCAGGTCGCCGGCCATGGTGACGCCAGCCGCATCGCCGATCACAACAACCTCACGCTGCTGCGCGTGTTCGGCGCGGCGGCGCTGACGCCGGCCGCGCTGGTGCACGAAGGCGCCTCGGCATCGGCGCTGACGCTCGTGGGCATCGCCGAGCCGAAGGCGCAGGGCGGCGAGCGCGCCGTCACCAGCGCTTCCGCGCGGCTCGACGGCGAGAGCCTCGAACCCGCGCCGCAGCTCGGCTTTGCCGGCGCCGCCGCCCTCGATGCGCAGGGCCGCATCTTCGGCATGGTGACGCTGAAAGCGCCGGTGCTTGCCAGCGCCGGCGCGGCGTCCGTGCCGGCGGCAACGGTCGTGCCGGTGGCGGCGATCCGTGCGTTCCTCGACTCGCAATACGTCACGCCGGCGACCGGCAGCAGCCGGCATCGATGCGGCAAAGGCATCGGTGGTGCGGGTGATTTGCGTGCGGCGATAACATCGGCCTCGTGTCCCGGACGCGGCGCAGCGTGAAGCAAAGCGGAACGGTGCGCCGCTGATCCGGGACCCCGGTTGCTTTCATTCTAGAAACCGGGATCCCGGGTCTGCCCGGGACACGCTTCGCTACTTGTGCTTGAACTTCGCCGGCCGCTTGTCGACGAACGCCGCCATGCCTTCCTTCTGGTCGTCGGTGCCGAACAGCATGTGAAAGACCCGCCGCTCGAAGCGGATGCCTTCCGCGAGCGGCGTCTCGAATGCGCGGTTCACCGCTTCCTTGGCGGCGATCAGCGCCGGCAGCGACATCGCGGCGATGGTTTCGGCGAGCTTCGTCGCCTCCTCCATCAGGCTCGCGGCCGGAACCACGCGCGACACGAGGCCTGCGCGCTCGGCTTCGGCGGCGTCCATCATGCGGCCGGAGAGGATCAGGTCCATCGCCTTGGCCTTGCCGACCGCGCGCGGCAGCCGCTGCGTGCCGCCGATGCCGGGAATGATGCCGAGCTTGATCTCGGGCTGGCCGAACTTCGCGGTGTCGGCGGCGATGACGATGTCGCATTGCATGACCAGCTCGCAGCCGCCGCCGAGCGCAAAGCCTGCAACGGCGGCGATCACCGGCTTGCGCGCGCTCGCGGTGGCGTGCCAGGCGGCGGCGAAGTCGCCCATGAAAGCGCCGACCGCGGAGAGGTCCGCCATCTCCTTGATGTCGGCGCCGGCGGCGAACGCCTTCTCCGACCCCGCGATCAGGATGCAGCCGATATTGTCATCGGCATCGCAGGCCGCGACCGCCTGCGCCAGCTCGGCATTGAGCGCGCTGTTGAGCGCATTGAGCGCCTGCGGCCGATTGAGCCGGATGATCCCGACGCGGTTCTTGGTTTCGACGATGATGGTTTCGTAGCTCATGCCGTACCTATAGCACTTTCAGGTGGTCTGATCCTCCCTCCGTGATGCCCGCGCTTGTCGCGGGCATCCACGTCTTACAACACTGCCCGCGCCAAAGGCGTGGATGACCGGCACAAGCCCGGCCATGACGAGAATGAGAGAGTGTCCTAGGATGATGAAACAAGGGAGGGCCCCAACAATGAAACACGATCATCTCATTCTGCTGTCGGTCTGCGCGGGACTGCTCGCAGCCGTGCTCACCTTCGTGCCGATGACGGCCAGAGCACAGGAGAACCCGCCGCTCAATCTCGCGCGCGACGGCTATTTCTATATCGGCGGCGCGCCGACCACGATCGACGGCAAGACCTTCATCGCCGGGCAGATGTATGTCGAGTATCGCATTCCCGCGAAGCAGACCCATCCCTACCCGATCATCATGGTGCACGGCGGCACGCGCTCGGGCGCGAACTGGACCGGCACGCCCGATGGCCGCGAAGGCTGGGCGCAGTATTTCGTGCGCCGCGGCTTCGCGGTCTATGTCGTCGACCAGCCCGGCCGCGGCCGCTCCGCCTATGTGCCCGAAGTCTATGGACCGGCGCGTCTCGCCAATGCCGAGAGCGCGCAGCAGCGCTACCTCCAGCAGGCGAAGTACAAGCTGTGGCCGCAGGCGCATCTGCACACGCAGTGGCCCGGCTCCGGCGAGATCGACGATCCGGCATCGCGGCAGATCCTCGGCTCGTTCCTGCCGGAGATCGCGTTCCCGCAATCGGTCGCGATCACGCATGCGGCGATGCTGCAGCTCATCGACCGCATCGGCCCTTCGATCATGCTGGTGCATTCGCAGGGCGGACCGATGGGCTGGCTCGCCGCCGACGCGCGCCCCGACGTCGTGCGTGCGGTCGTCGCCGTCGAGCCCAACGGCCCGCCCGGACGCACCATCCGCTTCGTCGGCGCGCCGGAGTGGTTCAAGGACGGGCCGGTCGAGTTGCCCTATGGCATCACGCCGCTGCCGATCAGGTTCGACCCGCCGGTGAAGGATCCCTCCGAGATCAAATGGGTGAAGGAGGACAAGCCCGATGCGCCCGACCTCGTCACCTGCTGGCTGCAGGCGGAGCCGGCGCGGCAGCTGCCGAACCTGCAGCGCATGCCGATCCTGTTCATGACCGCGGAGGCGTCCTATCACGCGGCCTACGACCACTGCATCGTGCGCTTCCTCAACCAGGCCGGCGTCACGCCGACCTGGATCAAGCTCGCCGACGCCGGCATTCGCGGCAACAGCCACAACATGATGCAGGAGAAGAATTCCGACGCGATCGCCGAGGCGATCTATCAGTGGCTGGTGAAGACGCTGCCGGCACAGCGGTAAGTGATCGCCGGCGTTTAAAAGAAAACCTCCGAGGCGCGCCTCGGAGGTCTTCGCATAGTCGACAGTTCCGCGATTTAACGCGGGGTGTAGCGCCCCAGCACGGGCTGGGCGAACACGTCCTTGAACTGCCAATCGCCGATCGGCGGTCCGTAGCTGATGGTCGCGGGCGCGTACTCGAAGCGGCCGCCGGCGATGAGATCGAGCTCGCTGGACGAGAGGGTACGCAGATCTTCCGTCTTGAGTTCCTGAGTCTTGGACATGGTAAGCTCCCTTTGTGATGCGTTAAGGCCAATTTCCTTGGTGCGGTTCCTTCCCAGCACCATGCCGCTACCCTCGCAGAGCCTGTCCCCGCCCGCTGTGACGGGCATCACAATTCCGCGCATTTTCGGCGCCTCGTGGCACGCGCGGTGTCGTTAAACCAGTATTAGCAGTCAGAGGTGTGTAGTCGGGGCGGCGTCACGCAAGGGACCTCGTCATGAAGCGCCGGATCATAGGTGCGTTGGGTGTATGGCTCCTGCCGATCGTTGCGATCGTGCATGCTCCCGATGCCAACGCGACGCCGTCGCAGATCATCGTGCTGCGGCACGGTGAGAAGCAGGACGCCTATCGGCTGTGCGAGGTCGGCGTGCAGCGCTCGCTCGCGCTCGCCGCGCAGTATCTCGGCAAAGGCGCCAAGGACTCCCTGTTCGCCAAGGGCCGCGCGCCCGACGCTTTCATCGCGATCACGCTGCACACGCTCGAGCTGGTCAGCCCGGCGGCGCAGAGCTGGAACAAGCCGGTGATCCTCTATTCGGCGCTGCCGATGCACGGCCAGACGGCCGAGCAGGCGACCGCGATCCTGAACCGCCGCACCCAGGAGGCCGCGCGCGACGTGATGACCGGGGCGCAATGGGCGGGCAAGACCGTGGTGATGGTCTGGGAGCATCACCACATCGCCGAGCGCAGGCTGGAACGGGAATTTCCCGGCGAGAAGGTCACGCTTCGGCAACTGCTGAATCTCGATGGCAACAAGGCGGTGCCGGACACTTCAGTGCCAGAGACTTGGCACGGCGACAATTTCGACTACTTCTGGATCGTCGACTACGCCAAGGGATCGAGCCGCCCCACCCGCTTCCAGGCGCGCAAGCAGGTGTTCGCCGCGCCGTTCGACGCCGTGCCGTCGAACGACTGGGGCACGCCGCCGAGCTATCCGGCGAACAGCAAGTGCGAGAAGTAGGACGGCGCCGCCGCAATCTTTCTCGAACGACAAACACCGGTAAGATCGCCGACAGAGCCAATTTATCGATCAAGATCAGATCGTTGGTCGCGATATCTTACCGTCTTACAGGTCTTTCTCCGGATCGCATGCAACGTGTCGCGCGCGCAGCTTTGTTCGACGCGACGCCACGATGATAGGCGCAAGCAAGCCGCTGTCAAATTTCGGCCGACACGCATGGGGGCAAGCTGTGCATCGCAACGCGAATCCGATTGGCTTGCCGATGCATCGCGTCCACAACGTTGCGCTGCCTTGTGAATGAGTTCTAACCTCGACGCGACGTCACTCCTGGCACAGGGCGAGCCATGGAACTGCCACCGCTGTTGCGACAAGGCGTCGAAGGGATCCTGCGCGACACTCCGACGGCTGACCTCAGGAAGGCGGCCGAGCTGCTGTCGCAACGCTACCGCGGCGAAGTCCGCGACGGGCGCTTCCACCTGTCAGACGACCTCGCGACGCGCGCCTATCTGGCCACGCGCCTGCCCGCGACCTATGCCGCCATCCGCGCGAGCCTCTCGGCGATCGCGGAGATCAGGCCCGATTGGACGCCGCGCACTTTGCTCGATGCCGGCTGCGGTCCGGGTTCGGTGCTGTGGGCGGCGCGCGAGGCGTGGCCGTCGATCGAGCACGCCACCATGATCGAGGCGAGCGAGGCGATCCGCCGGGTGGGTGACGCGCTGGCGCGGGAGTTGGGCGCACGCACGACCTGGATTGCCGCCGATATCGCGCGCGGGCTGCCGGCGCTCGAAAGCGCCGACCTCGTGACGCTCTCCTATGTGCTGGGCGAGCTTGCGCCGGCCGTGATCAATCCGCTGATCGAACGGCTGTGGGGCTTGTCACGCGATACGCTGCTCGTGGTCGAGCCGGGAACGCCGGCCGGATGGCAGCGCATTCTGCTGGTCAGCGACCGCTTGATCGCGCTCGGGGCGCACATCATCGCGCCGTGTCCGCATGCCGAACGCTGCCCGCTGGCCGCGCCGGACTGGTGTCATTTCTCGCGACGGGTTGCGCGTTCGCGCACGCACCGGCTCGCCAAGGACGCCGACGTGCCGTGGGAGGACGAGAAGTTCATCTATCTCGCGGCATCGCGCACGCCGAACGATGCGCCGGCTGCGCGCGTGCTGGCGCGCCCGCGCGTCGCATCGGGCGCGATCCGGCTGAAGCTGTGCTGCAACACGGGGGAGCTCGAAGAACGGCTGGTGACGAAGCGGCAGGGCGACGCATTCAAGGTGGCGCGCCGTGTCGACTGGGGCGATCGGCTTTAGGGTGTACTTATAATTCGCGACGTCCGCTTATCGGGCCAAAGCTCACCGCGAGCTTTTCCGCTTCTGACCCAAAGCGGACATGGCAGCTCGCGACTCTGATGGCTGCCGCCGTGTCTGGTCGGATCAAATCCAAAGGCGGAATCAAGCCGTTTGAATTCATTCACCGCCGGCGATCTTCCCGTGACGATCCTCTACTAATTCAAGCCCAGCCTATTCCGCTAAAATGTGACGGCCATCACTGCGGCGGGCCCGGCGCGGTGCGCAAGATTGCTCCTTGGAAAGTCACTCAATCAAGAGGAGCAGAACTATGTCACACGATACCGAACTGAAAGTACTCACGATCGACGAAATTGAATTCGTGTCGGGCGGTAACGGTCTTTCGCCCGCGCAGCAAGCTCAGATCGCGCAGGCGGCAAACGACATCCTCGCTCGGCTGACGCCGGAAAAGCAAGCGAAGGCGGCGCACGTACTGCGGCCGTAAGAAGCCCTCACGGCCCCTAGCTAAGCCGCTTCGTTCCACGGCTCTTCGAAATAGGCTGCTGCTGTCACTGGCGGTGGCGGAAGGGGCTCATGTCGCCTGTTGGCCCAAAGCGTACATCACGCCTGCACGTCGCCACGTCCGCTTTGGGCTCTCAGAAGCAGACATTCATGAGCAACCGCGCGCATGTCCGCTTTTGACCCACACCGGACTCGCGGGTTGAATTTCAGTAATCAAGCCGCCCTCGTAATTCATCGAATGGAATCATGACGTGAGTGCGATACGCCGCCCTATCTTTCAGGCGACGGTACCAAGCTTCGACATTAGGTACAAAGGGGCGCTCGATCTCCAGATTGAAATAACGATAGAGATTGGTCCCGATCGGGATATCGGCAAGAGTGAGCCGGTCACCCAACATGAAAGCTCGGTCTGCAAGCAATCGATCCAAGAGTTGGAAGTGCTGGGCGCATCGGTCGACCCGCTCCTTGATGGCGTGCCAATTTCTTTTCGGCTCGGGGGTTCGATAGAACCCCCAAAAAACGCCGTTCAGAAAGTCAGGCTGAAGCGAGGTTTGAGCCCAATCCATCCATCGATCCGAGAGCGAACGTGCCGCATCGTCATCGCTCCAGAACGAGCCTCGCCCATATCGCGCGGCCAGATAACGCAGAATTGCGTGCGATTCCCACACGATCGTGCCGTCGTCGTCGATAACCGGAACGCGACCATGCGGGTTCATTGCCCTGAACTCGGGCGTATCCAGACCGCCAAATTGACCGCCAGCTTCTATGTGCCGATGTGCAACTTCCAGCTCACCGACCAACCACATGACCTTTTGCAGGTTGAACGAACTGCGCCGTCCCCAGACTGTGAGCATCAGAAAATGACTCAATTCGTGTGAGGCTCCATATGAAACTTCCAGACAAAGAAATGCCTGGATCAGCCCGGCTTGGCACCGGAGAACTTCACCACCTTGGCCCACTTCTCGGTCTCGTCGGCAATGAGCGTTCCGAACTCCGCAGGAGAACCCGGAAGAACGGTGCCGCCGAGATCGGCAAGCCGCGCCTTAAACCCGGGATCGGCCAAGGCGGTGTTGATCTCGCGGTTGAGCTTGTCGACGATGTCGGTTGGCGTGCCCTTCGGCGCGACGATACCAGCCCAGCCGCTGGCCTCGTAGCCGGGCACAGATTCGCCGATAGTCGGGATCTCCGGCAGCACATCCGAGCGCATTGCGGCGGTCACTGCCAGAGCGCGCAGCCGGCCGGCCCTGATGTGTCCGATCGACGCCGGGATGGAATCGAATGTAACCTGCACCTGCCCGCCGATCAGGTCGGTGAGCGAGGGCGCCGAGCCGCGATACGGCACGTGGACCATGGTGATGCCGGTCATCATTTTGAACAACTCGCCGGCAAGATGTTGCGTGGTGCCGGTGCCGCCCGATCCGAAGTTGATCTTGCCCGGATTGGCCTTGGCATAGGCGATGAACTCGGGAACGGTATTGACCGGAAATGCGGGATTAACTTGCATAAGGTTGGAAAACCGGATGACGCCGGCAACTGGCGCGATGTCGCGGATGAAATTGAAGTTGAGCTTGTCGTAGAGCGTCGCATTGACCGCGTTAACCGCGCCGCCAAGCAGAATCGTGTAACCATCGGCGGGTGCGCGGATGACGGCCTCGGTCGCGGTATTACTTCCCGCACCCGTGCGGTTCTCGATGACGAATTGCTGGCCGAGCCGTCCCGAGAGCCATTGCCCTAGCGTGCGCGCGGCGATGTCGAACGCACCGCCCGCCGCAAAGCCGACAACAATGCGGACCGGTCGCGTCGGGTAGCTCTGTGCCCAAGCGACGCGTGAGACGCCCGGCAGCGCGGCAGCACCCGCCGCCAGATGCAAGAATGTGCGGCGAGGAAGTTTCATGAAGCCCCTCCCAGAGCGGTTTTTCAGCCGCAGATTAGCAACGCGTCACGCGCGCCGCGAGGACCTTCTCGCACCAGTATGGGACGTCAGCTCATGGCCCAAAGCGGACCTCCCGCGAGACGGCGGTCACAGTTTGTCTCTTTCATTGGGCCACTTCGCCCAGCAGTCCGGCGGCACGGTTGTTCAGCAAAGACGTGCTGAGGGCAGTCGGCGCCGCCGCTTCGCGTTGTCACTGCCGGGCAGTGGTCGCCGAGCTGGTCGGCGACCTGACCGTTACAGAATGAAGTCGGATGCGCTGAGGCTTGGCGCGTTCACCGCGATGAAAAAATCGGCGACGGCGTCGCCGTCGAGATCGCCCTCCACCCAGACGGCATTGAAGCGCAGCTCGCCGGCCGTGTTGGAGAATTTTGTGCCGTTGCCGATGAAGGTGAAGGCCTGATCGCCCGCCAAGTTCACGTTCGCGTCCATCGCCGAGAGGTCGATCTTGTCTTGCTCCGCCGAGGAGAAGTCGCGCACCACATCGGCATCAGACTGCGACAACCCGCACTCCGCGGCGGTGGCGAAAATGAAATGATCGGCGCCGGCATTGCCTGTCAGTTGGTCCCTCAGTCCGGTGCCGCCGATCAGCAAGTCGTCGCCGTCGCCGCCCCATAACCTATCGTGGTCGTCGCCGCCGTAGAGTGTGTCCCTGCCGCCGTTGCCGGTTATCATGTCTTGGCCGGCGGCGCCGTAGATCTCATTAGGTGCGTCATTGCCGGCGATCGAATTGTCTTGCGCGTTGCCCTTGGCGCCGATCCCCATGGTTCCTGTCAAAACCAAGGACTCGACATTCTCGGGCACGTGATAGCTGACCGAGGAATACACGGTGTCAAGAATGCCTTCACCCGGGTTCTCGGTCACCACGTCGCCGGCATCGTCGACATAGTATTTGTCATCGCCGATCCCCCCGACCATGGTGTCGGCGCCGGCCCCGCCGTCGAGGTCGTCATTTCCATGCTCGCCAAAGAGCAGATCATTCCCGCCGTTGCCGTAGAGGTCATCATCCTCGCTGCCGCCCCACACCTCATCTCGGCCGTTACTGGCGTAAATGGTGTCTTCGCCGGCGCCGGCGAAGATGAAATTACCGAGGCGGGCGTTGGTGGTGGTGACGACAAGCGTGTCATCGTTCGGAGTGAGATCATACAAATAAAAGTGCGGGGGGAAGAGGTTGTGTTTGGTGGCCATAGCCGTTGCTCCTGTCGCTGCTTTCGCAAGCGATGTTGTGCGTCCGCAAGCACCGCGTTGAGATTGTCAAATCGGGCTCGTCGCACGGTTAGGCGGCCGCATCACGCCGTTGTCTAAGACGGACAGGGCCCCAAAATTCGGAAGCGATAACGAAGGTGTGATCCGTTTGGCCGCGCGCAGCGCAAAAAGCGGCGCACCGCGTTAGCGATGCACCGCCGATCCAGGATCTTGCTCGTTAGCAGACCGCGCGCGTTGCGCGCCGCCGAAGCTTCAGATCGCGTTGCGCCGCGATCGGAAACCCACGCGAAGCTCTTCGGTGATGGCGTAGCCCGCTATTCGGATTTGTGAGATTGCGCCAGTCACCGGGGATTCGCCCCGGTGACCGTCACGTCGCCGTGCGTCACCGCGGCAGTTCCTTGCCGGCCTGCTCCGCCACCAGGTATTCGGCGTACCAGTCCGACCAGTTTGCATCCCGCACACCGGCCAACGCCCGCTTCTCGTACTCGCCGTGCGCGGCCTCGGCACGGCGCATCGCGCTCGCCAGATCGGCCACCGAAGCGAACGTCGTCTGGTTGCCGTCCACGCGTCCGGGCGCGCGCGCGGTGATCTCCTGGAACAGCCAGCCGTTGCCATCCGGATCGCTGAACGAGGCGAATGAGCGGTAGGTGCGACGCTCGGGGTCCGCACCGGGGACGCGGACCCGCCCGAACAGGTACGGCGCGTCCGAGCCTGTGTACGTGTCGCCCTCGTGGTGGAACACCTCGCTGACCGCGACGCCGCGATCGAGCAGTTCCTTGCGGGCGGCGTTGATGTCGGAAACGATCAGGTACAGGCCTTGGGCGGAGCCGGGCGCCGCCGGGGTGACGTTCTTGCCGAAGATGACCGAGGTCGCCGAGCCGGGCGGCGTGAACTGGATGACGCGGAAGTCGTCGCCGGTGGCGAAGTCGGCGTCGAGCCGCCAGCCGAGATTGCTGTAGAACTGCTTGGCGCGATCGACGTCCGAAACCGGGATCACGGCGATCTCAAGCTTCATGTCGAGCGGCCGCGCATTTGCGATGGCGACGGTGGAGGGACGGACTTGAGCGTTCATGTTGAGCTCCTCGGGTTGGGCCGGCGGCCCTGTTAATTGTTGAGCGATTAGATCGCACGACAAGTATTTTCACACGCGGACCCTAATGTCAAGCTTGCGATTAAATCGCTTAGCAATTATTTGTGAGGCACCTAATCGGCGCGATTCGCGCTCCCTTTGGAGGAATCATGGCCCTGGCTAAGCAAAAACCGGCTCCCGCCCCGGAAAAGCCCCCAAAACTCGACGATTTCCTGTGTTTCGCGATCTATTCGACGAACCTGGCCGTCAATCGGGTCTACAAGCCTCTGCTCGACGAACTGGGGCTGACCTATCCGCAGTACATCGTGCTGATCGCGCTCTACGATCAGGACGACCAGACCGTCGGCGGTCTCGGCGACAAGCTGTTTCTCGACTCGAGCACGCTCACGCCACTGCTGAAGCGGATGGAGGCGATGGGACATCTGACCCGGCAACGCGATCCGGAGGATGAACGGCAGGTGCGGGTGCGCCTGACTCCGCAGGGTAGAAAGGTGCGCGAGAAGGGCATCATGTCTCGCAGCAGTCTCCTCAACTCGACGAACTTCAGCCCGGCCGAGTATGAGGAGCTTCGAGAGCAGATGGTGAAATTGCGGGCCTACCTGTCGGACACGTTAGGCGCGAAGCCATAGCGGCGTGAGAGCGCGTGCGTCCGTTACTTCTGACACACCGGACAAAAGAACGTCGACCGTCCGGTCTGCACGATGCGCCTGACCGCGCCCTTGCAGCCCGGCGTGACGCAGCGCTCCCCCTCGCGGTCGTAGACCCGGAAATTGTGCTGGAACATGCCGAGCGCGCCGTCGGTCAGGCGGTGATCGCGCAGCGACGAGCCGCCGGCCTTGATCGCGTCATTGAGCACCTGCCGGATGCCCTCGACCAGCCGCGCGGCGTGATCGTTGGGCGTGCCGTTGCGTGACGCAATGGTCGAAGCGCGGCGCTTCGGCGACAGCCGCGCGCGGTGCAGCGCCTCGCAGACATAGATATTGCCGAGCCCGGCGACGATGCGCTGGTCCAGCAGCGCGGCTTTCAGCGAGGTCTTCTTGCCCTTGCACGCCTGCGCGAGCATGGCGGCGTCGAAGGCGTTGCCGAGCGGCTCCGGCCCGAGCGCGCGCAACAGCGGCTCCTCCTCAAGTTTTTCCCGCGCGATCAATTTCATGCAGCCGAAGCGGCGCGGATCGTTGAAGGTGATGGTGGCGCCGTTCGACATATGGAACACGATGTGGTCGTGCGCGGCGAGCTTGCCGCGCTCGTGATAGTAGTCGCCGGGCATCGCATCGCCGCCGTTGAGCACGTGGAACGAGCCCGACATGCCGAGATGCATCAGCAGCACCTCGCCCGACGACAAGATCAGCAAGCAGATATTTGGCGCGCCGCCCGAGCCCGCTCACGCTGTGGCCTTCGATGCGTTTGACGAAATCCTTCGGCAGCGGCCAGCGCAGATCGCCGCGCCGCGCCTCGACCTGCTTGAAGCGCGCGCCTTCCATCACCGGCGCCAGGCCGCGGCGGACGGTCTCGACCTCGGGTAGTTCGGGCATTGGCTAGAACGTGCTCCACTTCGAGGGAAGCGCTGTGTCTCTCCGCTCGTCCCCGCGAAAGCGGGGACCCAGGCTAGATTCAGACTGGATTCCCGCTTGCGCGGGAATGAGCGGTGGAGAGGTCCGAACGTACATGCACTAGAATCCCGGCAGGCGCGGGCCGCCGTCAAGGTGCACGCCTTCGAGCGCGAGCAGTTTTGCCTTGGTCTTGGCGCCGCCATGGGCGGAGAAGCCGCCGAGCTTGCCGCCCGCCGCCAGCACGCGGTGGCACGGGATCACCACCGGCACCGGATTGCGGCCCATGGCCTCGCCGACGTCGCGCGCGCCTTCCCAATCGCTCGCGCCGAGTTTTTTCGCGAGCTCGCCATAGGTGGTGGTGCGGCCCCACGCGAGCGAGCGCATGGTTTCGTAGAGCTTCTGCCGGAACGGATCGAGGCTGGAGAGATCGACCGCCACCGCGGCGAAGTCGACCGGCTCGCCGGCGAGATAGCGCTTGATGTCGTCGACCACCGTCGCGACCCAGGCCGGCGGCTCGGCGGCGCCGGCGCTTCCGGCCTTGGCGGCGAGACGGCGCTCGGTCGCGGCGCGGTCCTTCTCCGGCAGCTGCACGCCGGTGAGCCCGCGCGCGTTCCACGCCACGCCGCACGGCCCGATCGCCGTGTCGAAGACGTGGTGGTGCACGGATGTGGCTGCGGTGCTCATGACAGCGACTATGTGGTGCGCGGACGGCTCAAATCCACCCGGATTCTAATTGATTTACCGCGTCGGCGGGCGGACATAGCCACTCCCCGACGGGCGCGCTATGGTCCCGCTGGCAAAATGTTTCCGAAGAATCGCATGCCCGAGAACACCCATTTCGGCTACCGCGACGTGCCGCTTGGCGACAAGCAGGCGCTGGTCGACGACGTGTTCCAATCGGTCGCGAGCCGCTACGACCTGATGAACGACCTGATGTCGGCCGGGCTGCATCGCGCCTGGAAGGACGTGCTGGTGACGGCGGTGAACCCGCCGCCAAAAGGCCGTCCCGGCCGTCTTGACGAAAAAAGCGGCGACCGGCCGTTCGCGCTGCTCGACGTCGCCGGCGGCACCGGCGACATCGCGTTCCGGGTGGTGGACGCCGGCAACCACGCCACCCGCGTCACCGTCGCCGACATCAATCACGCCATGCTCGAGGTCGGCCGCGCGCGCGCGACCGAGCGCGGGCTCGACGATCTCGTGACCTTCGTCGAGGGCAACGCCGAGGCGCTGCCGTTCCCCGACCGCGCCTTCGACGCGGTGACCATCGCCTTCGGCATCCGCAACGTGCCGCGCATCGAGCTGGCGCTTCAGGAAGCGCATCGCGTGCTGAAGCTCGGCGGGCATTTCCTGTGTCTCGAATTCTCCGCCGTCAACGTGCCCGGGCTCGATGCGCTCTACGACGCCTATTCGTTCAACGTGATCCCGGCGATCGGCGGCGCGGTCACCGGCGACGCCGAGGCCTATCGCTATCTGGTCGAATCGATCCGCCGCTTCCCGCGCCCGGAGGCGTTTGCCGGCATGATGCGCAGCGCCGGCTTCGGCCGGGTGTCGTTCGAGCGCATGAGCGGCGGCATCGTCGCGCTGCATTCGGGCTGGCGGCTGTGAGCTTGTCGCGATGCAGTCGCTGCCGCCTCTCCGCGAGTCGAAACCGTGTTGTAGCGGGATTCGCGCCTCACGGTCCCCTCCCCCGCTTGCGGGGGAGGGACAGGGAGGGGGGATGCAAGCTGAGCAGCTCACCCCCTCCCCACCCCTCCCCCGCAAGCGGGGAGGGAGCAGACCCAGTACGCCTCGCGTGCATCAATCACCTTCAACGCAGTGCAACGCGCCAAACGAGACTGACCGTGTTCTCCGCCCTCTCCCATCTCGCCCGCCTCGGCCGCGCCGGATTCGTGTTCGCGCGCGAAGGCGTGCTCGCCCTGGTCGATCCGAAGCCGCTGCCGCTGTCGGCGCGCATGGGGCTGCGCATCGCGCGCCTGTTCGAGCGGAAGACAACCGGCGCCGCCAACACGCGGCTCTCGGCGGCGCTGACCCGGCTCGGGCCGACTTACGTGAAGCTCGGACAATTCCTGGCGACGCGGCCGGACGTGGTCGGCACCGTGCTGGCGCGCGATCTCGAATCGCTGCAGGACAAGATGGCGCCGTTCCCGCAGGCGCAAGCCGAGACGACGATCGAGGAAGCGCTCGGCGAGCCGCTGGAGAAGCTGTTCATCTCGTTCGGCGCGGCGGTCGCGGCGGCCTCGATCGCGCAGGTGCATCACGCCACCGTGGTGGCGCCGGACGGGCCGAAGCCGGTGGCGGTGAAAGTCTTGCGGCCCGGCATCGAGCGGCGCTTCGCGGTCGATCTCGACGCCATCATGTTCGCGGCCCGCAATGCCGAGCGCTTCTCGGCCGAGGCGAGGCGTCTGCGTCTCATTGACGTGGCCGACAACCTGCGCCGCACCTGCGTGATGGAGATGGACCTGCGGCTCGAAGCCGCCGCGCTCTCCGAGATGGCGGAGAACACCCGCAACGATCCCGACTTCCGCGTGCCGGCGGTCGACTGGGACCGCACCGCGCGCACCGTGCTCACGCTCGACTGGATCGACGGCATTCCGCTCTCCGACCGTGCGCGGCTCGATGCCGCCGGGCTCGATCTCAAGGCGCTGTCGCACGCGGTGATCCAGACCTTCCTGCGCCACGCGCTGCGCGACGGCTTCTTCCACGCCGACATGCATCCCGGCAACCTGTTCGTCGACCCGTCCGGCAAGCTGGTCGCCGTCGACTTCGGCATCATGGGCCGGCTCGGCGTGAAGGAGCGCCGCTTCCTCGCCGAGATCCTCTACGGCTTCATCACCCGCAATTACCTGCGCACCGCCGAGGTGCATTTCGAGGCCGGCTATGTGCCGCGGCATCATTCGGTCGAAGCGTTCGCGCAGGCGATCCGCGCCATCGGCGAGCCGATCCACAACCGCCCCGCCGACGAAATCTCGATGGCGAAGCTGCTTGATGCTGCTCTTCGAGGTCACCGGCCTGTTCGACATGCGCACGCGGCCGGAGCTGATCCTGCTGCAGAAGACCATGGTGGTGGTCGAGGGCGTCGCGCGCTCGCTCGATCCGCAGCTCGACATGTGGAAGGTCGCGGAGCCGGTGGTGCGCGAATGGATCGACCGCCATCTCGGCGCGCCGGGCATGATCGAAGGCGCCACCGACGGCGTGCGCGAGGTCGGCAAATTCTTCGGCGAGGTGCCGTCGCTGCTGTCGCGCGGCGCGTCGCTGGTCGAGCAGATCGATACCATCACCCGCGACGGGCTGGTGCTGGCGCCCGAGACCGTCGCCGCGATCGGGCGCGCCGAGGCGCAGCGCAACCGCTGGACCGTGGTCGCGCTGTGGGCGATCGCGGCGCTGCTGGCGATCTTGATCATCGTGGTGTGGTGAGCCGCGGTCCGGCGCCAAATTGCGCTTGCATTTATTCCTGATATGTGTTCCTGATTTGTTCTGGTATCGATTCCGGGATGTGACCGGCGTTACGGACGAGGGATCCGTGAGCAAAGTTGTCCCCTTGCAGGCTTGCCCGGAGATCGAGGTCTGGTGGCACCACGACGATGAGCTTCGTCCGGCGGCCAAGCCGGCGACTCTGGCCGCGGCCGCGCCATTGCCGGCGACGGTGCCGATCGCAGCGATTCACCGCCGCGCGTTCGTTGCGCCGCCGCACCGTCGCAGCGCGGCCATCGACGCCCCGCCCGCCGATGTCATGGTCGCGGCGCCCGTCCGGCGCGGCGCCGGCCGCATTTTTCTGGCGCTGGTGCTCGGGCTCGCCGCGCTCGGCCTCGCCATTGTCGGGCTCACCGTCAACACGCGCTTCGCCGCGTCGTTCGGCCAGACCGCGGAAGCCGCGCATGCTGCTCGCCGCCATCGGGCTCACCATCGATCTCCTCGCCATCGTGCTGCCGAGCGCCGGCGCGCAGTTCTGGCGCGACCGCAGCATCGTGGCGGCGGCGGCCGCCTGGGCGATCTGGCTCATTGCGCTCGGCATGACGCTGCTGGCGGCGATCGGATTTGCCGCCACCAATATCGGCGACGGCGTCGCCGGCCGCAGCCGGCTCGCGGCCGAGGCCAGCGCGCTCGCCGCCGACGTGACGCGGCTGCGCAGCGAGCGCGGCGCCATCGCCGAGGGCCGCTCGGTGGCGACCATCGCGGCCGAGATCCAGCGCGCGCAGCCGGCCGCCGCCGCGGTGTGGAAGCAGACCGCCGGCTGCAGCGACGTCACGCTCGCCGCATCGGGCGCGGCCTGCGCCGAGGTGCTGAAGCTGCGCCAGGCGCTCGGCGCGGCGCAGCGGCGCGACGCGCTCGATGCCGAGCTGCGCGCGGTCGAGGCGAAGCTCGCGCCGCTGCCGACGATCGTGACCGCCGATCCGCAAGCCACCATGGCGGCCGACATCCTGGCCTGGATCAGCGTCGGCAGCCTCAACCTCACGCCGCACGACATCCACCGCCTGCGCATCACCGGGCTGACCGTGATCCCGGCGCTCGCCGGCATCATATTCCTGTTCGCCACCACGCTCATGCGCCCGCCGCGACGGCGCGAGTCATCAATCACCCGCATGCCCCTTGCAAGATTGCAATGACTGTCAAGCAATACTTGACATCGAGGGATTGTGCACTAATTTGGTTGCTAAGTGATCCGAAGCTTCCGCAGCAAGGCTCTGAGACGGTTGTGGAACGATGCCGACCCGAGCGGCATTAGGCCGGACCAAGTTCCACGCGTGGAGCGCGTGCTGCTCGAGTTGGACGCTGCCGGCAGGCCCGAGGACATGAACCTCCCGGGTTACCGGTTTCATACCTTGCATGGCCGCCCAAGGCGCCACTCGGTTACGATCACGCGGACTTGGCGGATCACATTCGAATGGGACGGCGAGGACGCGATCAGAGTGGACTACGAGGATTATCACTGATGGCCGAATATCGGGCGAAACGCCACCCGAGTATCAAACCGCTGCATCCCGGCGCGGCACTGCGGGAGGACATCCTGCCTGCAATCCGCAAGCCGAAGGCCGAGATTGCACGTCTGCTCGGCATTTCGCGGCAGGCACTGTACGACATACTCAATGAGAAGTCGCCAGTGACGGCCGAGATGGCAGTCAAGATCGGGAAGCTCTGCGGCAATGGCCCGAACCTGTGGCTCAACCTGCAGCGCACCTACGATCTCTGGCACGCTCAGCGCCGGATCGACGTTTCGAAGATTCCAACGCTGCACGAGGCCGCCGAATAGAGTATTAGTCCGGACGCGGCGTCCCCCTGTTTCCAGTTCGCACTCGTTTATCGGGCGAGCGGCGCCGCCTGGGTACCCGGGTCATCGTGTTGCGAGCGCCGCGGCCGCGCGTCGCCTTACTGATAGAACTCCACCATGGCGTGGCGGAACCAGATGTTGTTCGGCGGCGCCACCGAGATCGGCCCGTTGATCGCGAAGATGGCGAGCTGGAACTTGTCGCCGGGCTTCACCTGCGTGCCGAGCACGACGCGGTTCGGCATGTTGAGACCCTGGATGGTTGCCGGCGACGGATAGCCGCTGCGGCGCGGCATCTCGCCGTTGATCCACACCTCGGCGTAGTCGTCGACCAGCACGTTGAGCACCGCCTGCGCCGGCTTGGCGAGGTCGAGGCCGGGCAGCTTCGCCGGAATCGTCAGCAGCGCGCGATACCAGGCAAAGGCGACAAGGCCGCCGCTCCGGCGCGTGCCGAGCTCCTTGACGACCTCCCATTTGGAGTTGTCGAAGTCCACGCCCATCGCGCGCGGCTCGATCTGGTAGGTGGTCTTGTAGCGATCCTTGTTCACGGCCGCCGGCACCTCGATGATCTTGATGTCGGTCGCGCGCCACTGCGCGCCGAGCGCCGCCGCGCTTTCGGCGGTCATCAGGTTGACCACATGGACCGGCGGCAGCGACGGCGGCATCACCGGCAGCGGCGGCAGAACCGGCGCCGGCTGCGCGAAAGACGGTGTTGCGATCGTCAGTGCAACAAGCGCGACAAGCCCGGCAACGAACCTGGTCATTCTTCCCTCCCCTTTGTGTCGCCGCTTTCTTAAATGCAGTGCGGCGTCCGACTAGCGGACGCCGCAGGGAGGGTGTTGTCAATAAGGTCGCGAGCGCTTCGCGATGTCACCGCGCGTGTGCGGGCCGCAGCTTCCGCAACGCGTCGGGGATGTTGGCCTCGATCCAGGCGGCGATTGCCGCCTGCTTCTTGTGGTAGAGCAGGCCGAGCGCGATGACGCCGATGCCGACCAGCGTCAGCGCGAACGGGAACATCATCGAGTCGCGGAACACCTTGTAGGAAAGGTGGCCGAGGTAGCCGGCGATGCCGAGCGTGCCGAACACCGCATAGACGCGCCGGCCGAGCAGCACCGACATCAGCAAGAGCCCGACGTTGATGAGCGCATAGAGTAGCTTGCCCACTTCGCTGCCGCTGTTGGTGAGGCTGAGCCCGCACCAGAACGCCATCAGGCCGAACAGATGCAGCCAGAAGGCAAAGTCGCCGCCGCGCTCGCGCCGGTCGACGACGTACGCGACGACCAGCACGGCGAGGCCGAACCAGAGCGACACGATGCGGCGCTCGTCCCAGGTGAACTCGGAACGGCCGAAGATCCACGGCGTCAGGTCCATCGACATGAACCAGAGCACGAACGCGATGATCAGCACGATGAAGGGATACGGGATAGCGCCACAGCGCGATCAGCGCCGCGACGATGGCGGCGATCTCCATCGGGAGCCAGCTGCCTTTGATCCAGACATAGAAGTCGCGCACGGTGCCGCCCCGGCCGAAGTGGCCCCACAGGCCGAGCGCGTCCTGGATGCCGTAGACCGCGAGCGGCGCCATCGACACCGCGATGGCGATGAGCAGCCCGCCGGGCACGCGCAGGTTCTTGTGGTGCCAGAGGTAGTGGCCCGCGGCCGTGAACACGACGGCGTAGGCGAGCGCGGTGGCGGCGAGCGCGTAGCCGCCCATGGCGGAGAACGCGAGCGTCGAGAACAGCCCCATGGCGCCCATCACGATCAGCGCGCCGGCGTACCAGAGCAGATGCGCGAGATCGAAGCGCGGCGCCGGCGCGACCGGCGAATCGGCGGCGCGGCCGTTGAGGAAGTCGAGCAGCGGGTTCAGTCGGTTGGCATCGAGCGCGCCGGCGCTGACGGCCGCGCGCAAATCCTGGTCGGTGAAGTGCATCGAAGGAATCCTCCGGCAGCGGCTCGCCAAGTGACGACATGGCGAGCGGAATGCCCCGCCGCCGCAGGGCGGCAGGCGGACATGGTTCGCTGCGTCAGACGGACACGCGGCGCGATTTACGCGGGGCCGAGCATTAATTCGCGGTAAGGTGAATCGGATTGGAAACCTGGGCGGAGGCCGCGGATACCGGCGGCTCCCTCTCCCCGTTCTTACGGGGAGAGGGTGGGGGTGAGGGGCAAACGAGACTGCTGAGCTTGAGGAAACTCCCCCTCACCCGGCGCACTCCGTGCGCCGACCTCTCCCCGCAAGCGGGGAGAGGTAAACCCGCGGCACCACCGCGCCCTCACCGCTTGAACCAGTAATCCGGGTTGGTCCTGAAGATCTTCTTCGGGATCGCGCCGTAGACCAGCTGCACGGCGTCGACCACCTCGGCGATGCGGAAATCGATGGCGATGCTGGCGAGCGAATACGCATCCGCCGCCGACAGTCCGCGCGTCTCCTGCAGATAGCGCACGGTCTCCTGCGTCGCGTTGCGCATGGCGACGTCGAGATCGAGGTCCATGCCCATGGTGTAATAGAAATCCGCGTCCTCGGCGCGCGGCCAGAACATGGTGCGGCCGCCGCCCTTGTGCACGATGAACTGGAACGTGCCGGTGAGCGAGGCCTCGATCGCGGTGCCGTTCACTTCGCCGTCGCCCTGCACGGCGTGCGAGTCGCCGGTGTAGAACCGGGCGCCGTCGTGGAACACCGGCAGATAGAGCGTCGCGCCGGCGGTGAGCTTGTTGAAGTCCATGTTGCCGCCCCAGCGCCACGGCGGCCGCGACGAGATCATCCAGTGATTCCTTCGAGGGCGCGACTGCCATGATGCCCATGAACGGCTGCAGCGGAATCTCGATGTCCTTGGAGAACAGCGCGACGTTGCGCTTGAGATCGAAGCGGATCACCTTGCGCGCCGGCGCCTTGAGCAGATCGGGCAGCACGCCGGTACCGGGCCCGGAGTTATTCACGCCATAGGGCACGCGATGCTCGAGCGCGATGATGCGGATTTCGAGCATGTCGCCGGGTTCGGCCTCGTCGACATAGATCGGGCCGGTGAGCACATGGGCGCTGCCGCCGCGCGGGCGGTTGACCTTGGCGCGGATGTCGAGCGCGTCTTGCAAAATCTCTTCGCGCGCGACGCCATGCTTGGCGAAGAACTCGACCGGGTCTTCGGGAAGATTGACGCCGCCGTGGGAGACCGTGTCGATGCGCACGGTCTGGCCGGACTTGATGCGCAGCACCGGCGGGATGTCGGCGGCGAGATAGCCCCACACCACGGTGTCGGGCGTCGAGCGCACGGTATGATCGGGCGTGGTCTTGAGCGGGACGGTCTGCGCGGCGGCGGGCGCAATGAGCAGGACGAGCGCTGCTACGGAGTACGCAATTGAACGGAATGGCATGACAAGCTCTCCCCTTCGTCACGGCCGGGCATAGCCCGTCGAAGACGGGCGTGAACGCCCTTATGTCCCGGCCGTCCACGTCTTGCTCGAGAGCCTAAAGACGTGGATGCCCGGCACAAGGCCGGGCATGACGCCGAGCCGGGGTGATGATTGCATTGATTGCAATGCAATCATCAGCTAATCTGGCCCATCGCCAGCGGAGATTTGCCATGGCCAGCCTCACCGTGCGCGGCCTGTCCGACGACCTGAAGCGACGGCTGCGCCTGCGCGCCGCCGGCAACGGCCGCTCGGTCGAAGAAGAAATCCGCCACATCCTCAAGGGCGCCGCGGCGCGCGGCGACGAACCGCCCCGTGCCGCCGCACCGGTGCGGCAATCCTTCTCGACGCCATCGGGCGGCTGGATGGTGCCGGACGCGCCACGTGACGAGCGCGCGGCAGTGACCACGCGGCGCGCGCTGCTCATCATCGGCGGCGGCATCGCGGCCTACAAATCGCTCGACCTCATCCGCCGCCTGCAGGACCACGGCGTGACCGTGCGCTGCATTCTCACCAAGGCGGCGCAGGAGTTCGTCACGCCGCTCGCCGCCGGCGCGCTCGCGGGCGGCCATGTGTACACCGACCTGTTCGATCCGAAATCCGAATTCGACGTCGGCCATATCCGGCTCGCGCGCGACACCGGGCTCGTGATCGTGGCGCCCGCCACCGCCGACCTGATGGCGAAGATGGCGGGCGGCCATGCCGACGATCTCGCGAGCGCGGTGCTGCTCGCCACCGACAAGCCGATCCTGATCGCGCCGGCGATGAACCCGATGATGTGGGCGCACAAGGCGACGCAGCGCAATCTCGCGCAACTGATCGACGACGGCGTCGCGATCGTCGGGCCCAACGCCGGCGAGATGGCGGAGCGCGGCGAGGCCGGCACCGGCCGCATGGCGGAGCCGGTGGAGATCGCCGCCGCGGCGGTGACGCTCATCGACGCCGCCGCCGGCCCGCGTCCACTTGCCGGCAAGCGCGTCGTCATCACCTCGGGGCCGACGCACGAGCCGATCGATCCGGTGCGCTACATTGCGAATCGTTCTTCCGGCAAGCAAGGCCACGCGATCGCCGCGGCGGCGGCAGCAGCCGGCGCCGAGGTCGTGCTGATCTCCGGGCCGGTCAACATCCCCGATCCGGTCGGTGCGCGAATCACCAAGGTCGAAATCAGCGCAGCAGATGCTCGCGGCGGTCGAGAAGGCGCTGCCGGCCGATTGCGCGGTGTTCGCGGCCGCGGTGGCGGACTGGCGCGTCGCTGACGCCAGATCGGAAAAGATCAAAAAAACAAAGGCTGGAATGCCGGCGCTGTCGCTGATCGAGAACCCCGACATTCTGTCGACCATCGCGCACCGCAAGTCGGCGCGCCCGCGGCTTGTCATCGGATTCGCTGCCGAGACCGAAAATCTCATCCCGAACGCCAAGGACAAGCTCAAGCGCAAGGGCTGCGATTGGATTATCGCCAATGATGTCTCATTAGAGAGCGGTGTGATGGGCGGCGACGTCAACAAGGTGCACATTGTAACGGGGAGCGGTGTCGAATCGTGGCCGCCGCAGTCGAAAGACGACGTTGCCCGCGCGCTGGTTGGCCGCATCGCTGCCGCGCTCGCTGGAGGACAGTCATGAATGGTGTCGAGATCAGGCTCGCGCGCCTGGCGCATGGCGACGGATTGCCGCTACCGCACTATCAAAGTGCGCTCGCAGCCGGGCTTGATCTCATAGCCGCCGTTGCTGCGGACAAACCAATCGTGATGGCTCCTGGAGAACGCGCGCTGATTCCCACCGGGATCGCCATCGCATTGCCGCCAGGATACGAAGCGCAGGTGCGACCGCGCTCCGGACTTGCGTTGAGACATGGCGTCACGGTGTTGAATTCACCGGGGACGATCGATGCAGACTATCGCGGCGAAATACAGGTCATACTTGTAAATCTTGGACGCGAATCATTCACAGTCGAACGCGGCGCGCGCGTTGCACAGTTGGTAGTCGCCGCTACAATGCGGGCGACGATTTGCGAGGTCGCAAGTCTTGATGAAACCACACGGGGAGTTCGGGGTTTTGGGTCAACGGGAACACTTTCGGGGGAAAGAAAGTAGGAACCGCTCGACCCAGTCGGTAGCAGTAATATACTACCGTCGCCTGTCCGGCCTCTTTGCCCGACGATAAAGACGCAGTTCCTCAATGCTGCTATTGCCTCGCAAGGGCATCCTTGCCATTGCCGCTGTCCTGGACATCGCCATGAATTCTCGTGGCAAGCCGGTGGCTGCCAAATCGCTTGCGAGCAGGCATCGTCTTCCGCCGCGCCATCTCGAGCCGGTTTTGCAAGCGCTCGTGCGCGAGGGAATCCTGCGCGGCGTGCGCGGACCGCGCGGCGGCTACGAGCTCGCGCGCAACGAGAGCGATATCGCCGCCGACGAGATCCTGCGCGCGGCCGGCACGGTCGAAGATCACGACGACGCAGCGACTTCCAATTCGACGCTGCTTGCGAACGTGGTGGTGCCGGCGCTCGCGCGCGCGGAGGAGAAATTCTCGGAAGCGCTCGCGCGCATCACGGTCGCCGATCTGGCGAAGTCGGCGGACAAGGGCTCGAAGTCCGGCGAGTAGTTGGGCGGCACGACCTCTCCTCCGTCATGCCCGCGCTTGTCGCGGGCATCCACGTCTTAGGGCAGCGCCACGGTTAAGACGTGGATGGCCGGGACAAGCCCGGCCATGACGCGACGAGAGATCACGAATCCCATCGACGGCTGTTGGCTCAGCCGAACGGCCGGCCGTCCTTCATGCCGTCCCACCAGGGACAGACACCCGACATCTGATTGAAGTTGCCGTCCATCACCTGCACCGGACGGCGCAGGCCCTTCGCGGCATTGTCGAGCCGAAGCATGCGCGCGGCTTCCTGCTGCTCCGGCGGCAGCCAGGCGCGGTCGTGGCCCCACATGCTCGGGCCTTCCTTGCGCTCATAGGCCTGCCAGGTGTCGGGATCGATCGAGCGCGCGCCCCAGCCGTATTCGACCATGAAGCCGGACGGCGTGAAGGTGTAGAACGAGGTGATGAAGTCCGACGTATGGCGCCCCATGGTGGTGGCGACGCGGCCGTCGCGTTGCGCGATGTCGTAGCCCTGCCCCATATCGTCGAGCGAGAACACCTCCATCATGATGTGATGCACGGCGTTCTTGCCGGTGCGGATCATCGCCAGCGAGTGGTGGCGCGGGTTGACGTGCAGGAAGAACGCTTCGAACGGATGCGAATAATAGTCGGTGAGCCGGAAGCCGAGCAGGTCGCGATAGAACGGCAAGAGCTGCTGGATCGTCTGTGACGTCTCGACATTGAGCACGATGTGGCCGAGGCCGAGCGGGCCGGTGCGGAAGCCCGACATCGCGCGGCCGGGCATGAACGGATCGGACGCGGTCTCGGCGCCGTGGAACGCTTCAAGCCGGTTGCCGAGCGGATCGCTGAACACGATCAGGTCGCGCACGAAGCGCTGATCGGCGAGCGCGCGGGTGCCGCGTTCAACCTTCACGCCATTGGCTTCGAGCCGCGCCGCCAGCGCTTCGAGCGCGGCGGCATCGGCCGTTTCCCAACCGAACACGGAAATGCCCTCGCCGCCGTCGGCGTCGACGACGATGCGCTGCTTGCGGTCGTCCATGCGGAACGCCAGCGACGTGCGCGAGCGATCGATGCGCTGCAGGCCGAGCAGGCCGGGACCGAACGCGCCCCAGTCGCTCAGGTCCTTGGCGCGGGCGACGACATAGCCGAGAGCAGAAACGGGGGCGGAAACGGGCATGCGAACCTCGATGACGGCGTGCGTCTGTTCGGGCTGGATATAGTACGTCGCCGAAAGCGCGTCGAACTCCGCGCCTATTCGACCTTGATGCCGGCTGCCGCTACCACATCACTCCATTTCCGCGTTTCCGCCGCCATGAAGCGAGCGAAGTCCTCTGGTGTCCCGAGTTTCGGCTTGGCGCTCAGCTTAACGAGCACCGCATCTATATCCTTGGAGCGCATTTCCTCGTTGAGAGCAGCATTGAGCTTGCCGATGATGCCCACTGAAGTTCCGGCCGGCGCGAGTACGCCTGCCCAGAACGTAGCTTGAAGCTTCGGTAGGCCGGCCTCGATCGTCGTCGGTACGTCCGGAAGCTGCGGGGAGCGGCCGTCGTCGGCGACGGCAAGGGCGCGCAGCCGCCCGGACCGGACATGCGACAGCAGCAGCGGAATGTTCTCGAATATCATCTGGACCTGACCACCCAGCAAATCCGTGATGCCTTGCGTCGGCCCTTTGTACGGTACGTGGACGATATCGATGCCCGCGTTCAGGCGAAACATTTCGCCAAGCAGGTGAGGCTGCGTTCCATAGCCCGGCGACGCGAAGCTGACCTTGCCGGGATTCGCTTTCGCATAAGCGACTAGGTCATTCAGCGAAGTAACCGGCAGCGCCGGATTGACCACCAGTATCTGCGGGCTGCTGAACAACGTCGCGATCGGCGCCAAGTTCTTGGCCGGGTCATAGCCGAGGTTCTTATAGAGCGCGGGCGCGACAACGAGCGCGCCCGGCGCGCTCACCAGCAGAGTGTAACCGTCGGGGTCAGCACCTGCGACCGACCTGGCGCCCAGCGTACCGCCGGCGCCGCCGGGACGATTTTCGATGACGACGGGTTGTCCCAGCACGGATGTCAGCCGCTCCGCGATCGGACGGATGACAAGCTCGCTCGCGCCGCCCGGCGGAGAAGGAACGACGATCTTGATCAGCCGTGTTGGATAGGCCTGGGCTGCCGCCGGCAAAGAAGCCGGAAGCGCCAACGCAGCCGCGCCGACGGTCGACGACAAAAAAGCCCTTCTGGTCAGCATGGTTTGCCTCTCGTGCATTGAGCATGGCCCAAATGGGCGCCAGCGGTGAAGGCAGCCTGCATAAGCAATCGATAACTGGAAAGTTCTAATATATGAAGATAATATAGTCATTCAGCTATCGATGGGGCTTTCCATGGAGTGGGCTGACCGCATCGGCCGCCGCATTCGACTGCGCGACCTCCACATCCTGCTGGCCGTTGCGCAGAGCGGCAGCATGGCGCGCGCCGCCGAACGGCTCGCCGTCTCGCAACCCGTGGTCTCGAAAGTGATCTCCGATCTCGAGCACGTGCTTGGTGTGCGGGTGCTCGACCGCGACCGTCACGGCGCCGAACCAACTCAATACGGCCGGGCCCTGCTCCGCCGCAGCCTCGCGGCGTTCGATGAGTTGCGACAGGGCGTTAAGGACATCGAGTTCCTGCTCGACCCGACGGCAGGCGAATTGCGGATCGGGGCAACCGAGCCGATCGTGGCGGGGCTGCTCCCTGCGATTATCGATCAGATGTCCCGCCAATATCCGCAAATCTTGTTTCACGTCATCCGTATTCCGACGGACATGCAACAGTATCGAGCGTTGCGCGATCGACAGGTCGAACTGCTCATTGGCCGGCTCCCGAAGCCCGCAACGGAAAAGGACCTTGATATCGATGCGATCTTTGACGAACCCATTCTGGTTGCGGCCGGGTCCAGAGTCCGTGGTTACGCCGACGCAAGATCGACCTGGCTGAGTTGGTTGACGAACCGTGGGTATTACCGCAACTCGACCACCTGGTCGGAATGATGGTTGCCGATTTCTTTCGCACACAAGGGCTTGAGCCGCCGACGAAAGGCGTCGTGTGCAGCTCCATCCATATGAATGATGCGTTGCTTGCGACCGGCCGATATCTGGCGTTCTATTCCCGCTCACTCCTGCAAATGAACGCCCGCCGACTCTCGATCAGGGCATTGCCGGTCGATCTGCGTCCGCAGTCGACTCGCGTGGGGATCGTGGCTCTGAGAAATCGAACGCCTAACCCCATCGCCAAGCTCTTTATCGAGAACGCGCGTGCTGTAACCAAGTCGCTGCAGCGACAGCTACGATGAGCGTTGCATTTGCGCTCAATCCGCCCTGATATTCGCGGCGTTGATCGTCTCCGTCCATTTCTTCGTTTCCGCCGCCATGAACGCGGCGAAATCCTGCGGCGTGCCGGGCCGCGCCCGCGCGACAAGCTTGGTCAGCGTTTCCTGCATCGCCGGCGATTTCATCACCTCGTTGATCGCGCCATTGAGGCGCTCGATGACCGGCGCCGGCGTACCCGCCGGCACCAGCACGCCGACCCAGTAGCTCGCCTGCAGCTTGCCGAAGCCGGCCTCGACCGTGGTCGGCGTGTCGGGAAGCTCGCGCAGGCGGCTTTCGTCGGCGACCGCGAGCACGCGCAGCTTGCCGCTCTGGACATGCGGCAGCAGGAACGACGCGGAGTCGAAATACATCTGCACCTGGCCGGCGATGAGATCGGTGAGCACCGGCGCCGAGCCCTTGTAGGGCACGTGCACGATATCGGCGCCGGTCGTCAGCTTGAGCATCTCGCCGAGCAGATGCGGCTGCGTGCTGAAGCCGGGCGACGCGTAGCTGACCTTGCCCGGATTGGCTTTCGCGTACGCGACGAGCTCCTGCATCGATTTCGCCGGCACGTTCGGATTGACCACCAGGATCTGCGGCGAGGAGAACACCGCCGCCACCGGCGCGAACGCTTTCAGCGGGTCGTAGCCGACATTGCGGAAGATCGCAGGCGCGGTCACCAGCGGACCGGGCGGCGTGAACAGGATGGTGTAGCCGTCGGGATCGGCCGACGCCGCCGACTTCACGCCGATGGTGCCGCCGGCGCCGCCGGGGCGGTTCTCGACCACGACGGTCTGGCCGAACAGCGACGACAAGCGATCGGCGATCAGCCGCGCCGCGCCGTCGGTCGGGCCGCCGGGCGGGAACGGCGCGACGATACGGATCAGCTTGTTCGGATAGGGTTGGGCGGACGTCGGCGCGGCAGCGAGCACGATTGCGGCCGTCGCGATGACCGTCAGCAAGACGCGCCTGATGAACATGATGGTCCTCCGGCCGTGACACCCGTGCGGATACTAGCAAGCGCCCGCGCACGCGCCTACGCCGCCCCGGTCTGCGATTTGCCGGTTGTTTCGGGAACGCGCCGGTGGTTTGCTTTGGTTCAACCAACAACGGAAGCGATACGGGAGGAGAGAATGCGCAGTCGCGTCTTGCCGGCGGCGATCGCCGCGCTGATTTTGTCGTTGACCGCCGGCACGCCCGCACAGGCGCAAAAGAGCCCGCGCGAGACCATCCACATCGGCATCATCGACCGCACGTTCTTCTACCAGCCGGTGCTGGTCGCGATCCAGAACGGCTTCTTCGCCGACGAAGGCCTCAACGCCAATATGCGCTTCATCCGCAGCGGCGAAGGCCAGGCGGAGGGCTTGCTGAAAGGCAACCTGCACTTCGCGCTGTCCTCGACCGAAGGCATCTTCCAGAACGCCGAGCGCGGCGGGCCGCTGCGCATGCTGGCGGCGAATTCCGGCCGGCTCAGCCACTTCATCGTCACACAGAAGAAATTCAAGAAAGTCGAGGAGCTCAAGGGCGCCAATGTCGGCATCCTCACGATGACCGAAGGAAGCTTCTTCAACTGGCAGGAGATCGCGCTCAAGCACGGGCTGAAATATCCCGACGACTACAAGGTCACGCAGACCGCCGGCGCCGGCGCGCGCCACGGCCTGCTGCTCGAAGGCAAGATCGACGTCGGCCTGCAATCGATCCCCTGGGCCTTTGTCGGCGAGGACGCCGGCCTCAACAATCTCGGCGCCGCCAACGACTATGTCGGCGAATGGCAGTTCACCACCTACAACGTGAACGCCGAGTGGGCGAAGGCCAATCCGGCCAAGGCCGAAGGCTTCCTGCGGGCGTTATTGCGCGCGACCGACTGGATCTATCGCAACAAGGCGATGTCGGCGGAGATCGCGGCGCGCGAGATGAACATCAGGCTATCGTACGCCGAGCGCGCGTGGGACTACTACACCAGCACCGGCACGCTCACGCGCGACCTCGCGTTCAGCCAGGCAGGCCTACGCAAGGTGTTCGACACCCAGATCAAGGCCGGGTTGCTGCCGGCGTCGCGCACGTTCGACATCGATCGCTACGTGGCGGGCGGCTACCTCGAACGCGCCCGCGCGGCGGTGGCGAAGGACTAGCTGGCGCGCGTACTGATAAATCCGACTCGGTAAGCGCGGCTCGCTGAATGTCCGCTTCGCTCCGAAAGCGACTGATTTTGCTGCGGCGCCGCGAAATGACGCGATGGGCCAAAAGCAGACATCCTCAATGACGAAGCGGCGCCTGCTTCTGGCCCAGCAGCAATTCGGTTGTTCTTCCACATCGAACACGGGTTCATTTAGGTAACTGCACGCCCAATTCCTTGATTAGCCTCGCCCAAAAGAGCGTTTCGGAATGAATGACTGAAGCCAATTCTCCGGGCGAGCTACCGATCGCCTCAATTCCATGGTCGTCAAGCCTGCGCCGCACGTCCGAGAGCGCGATTGTTTTCACGGTCTCGATGTTAAGTTTGGCGATAGTCTCTGCGGATGTTCCACGCGGCGCGAACAGGCCAAACCATGTCGTTACGTCAAAACCCGGAAATCCCATCTCGGCCATGGTCGGAAGCTCAGCGGCGCTGGGCGAGCGCTTGAGCGATGTTACCGCAAGTGCCCGTACTCTTCCTTCCCGCACCAGTGATTGGACGCTTGGCGCGTTCGCGAACAGCATGGTGATCCGTCCTCCGAGAAGATCCGGCATCGCCTGCGCTATGCCGCGGTAGGGAACGTGCTGAACATCGATACGAGCCATGGACTTGAAAAGCTCACCGGAGAGATGATTGCTAGACCCGATGCCGCCTGATCCGAACGTAAGCTTACCCGGTTGAGTCCGGGCGAGTTCGACCAACTCATGAACGCTATTCGCAGGCACGTTGTTATGGACAACGAGAATGTTGGGGGTGGAGCCGACTTGGGAGATCGGCGCCAAATCCTTGCTCGGATCAAATGACAGCTTTTGATAAAGGCTGGGGTTGACGACGATCATTGCGGAGGAAGCCATTAGCAGCGTGTAGCCGTCCGGACCTGACCTGGCGACACGATCCATTGCCAAGTTGCCTCCGGCGCCGGTTACGCTCTCGACGATAACCGGCTGGCCCCAGTTTCCGGTTAGCTTGTCGCCGAGGAGGCGCGAGAGGATATCGGCTGGACCACCCGCGGCAAATCCAACGACAATTCGAATCGGCTTCGCCGGATAGTTGGCCTGTGCAAGCGCGATCGGTGCAATCGCGCCGACCGCGACAGCGCCCAACACACAAAGGAGTAGCCGCCGAATATGCGTCATGACATTCCCGCGGGGCCAAGGCTGCAATTGTGAACCCGGATGTGCTATTGGGGGAATGCTAAATTGTCCTCTAGCCCTATAGGTCAAACCTATGGCTGGCGCGATCGGAGATTGGGATCATTCCATCGGCCGGCATCTCAGGCTGCGAGACCTGCAACTCCTTTCCACGGTTGTTCAGTCGGGGAGCATGGCGAAAGCCGCAGCTCGTCTCGGAATTTCTCAACCCTCCATTTCTGAAGCAATCGCCAATCTCGAGGGTGCGCTTGGTGTTCGGTTGCTTGATCGAAGCCCGCGCGGCATCGAGCCCACGATTTATGCAACAGCACTGCTCAAACGCGGGCTGGTCATATTCGATGAGCTGAGGCAGGGAATGAGAGAGATCCAGTGCCTGGCGGATCCGACAATTGGGGAAGTGCGGATCGGGTGCCCGGAAACACTGACGGCCGGATTCCTACCAGCAATCATCGACCGGACGTCACGTAGTCATCCGCAAATCGTTTTCCATGTTGTTCACGAAGACTCGGCGACGTCGGAGTTTCGAGAACTGCGAGAACGAAATATCGATCTCATGCTCGGGCGAGTTATAGAACCAGGTCCGATTCTCGACGACGAATTGCATGCAGAAATCCTCTTCAAGGAGGAGTATTTTGTCGTAGCAGGGGCTGAGAGCCCATGGGCGCGACGCCGCAAAGTAAGTCTTGCGGATCTGGTGCACGAACCATGGATACACATGCCGTCCAGCAATCCCTTGAGTTCGTTGCTAGCGGAGGCATTCCATGCGCAGGGCCTGGAGGTCCCAAGAACGAGCGTGAGCTGTTTTTCGATGCACCTGCGCATCCATCTGCTCGCGACCGGCCGTTACCTTACGATCATCCCTAACTCAATGCTGCGATTCAACGCCAAGCGTTGGTCACTTAAAGCATTACCGATCGATTTGGGGATAAAGCGGCGGCTGGGTGCCATCATTACTTTGAAGCATCGGACCCTTGGCCCGACGGCGCAACTCTTCATCGACCATGCCCGTCAAGTCGCGACATCAATGATGAAAAGAGCCTGAGCCGCCGCATCGCATCGGGCGCGGCTCGTTTTAATGCAACGAATGGCTCCGATTGGCTGGCGGCTGCCGGAAATGTTCAGAGGTGGCCCAAGCCCACATCACGAAAGTAAGTTCCGCCAAGGCAGCTTCGGGTCAGAAGCAGACATTCACGTCGGTAGTCGCCATGTTCGCTTTGACCAAAGCGGACATTGCCGAGCATCAACAGACGCCTCATGCTTGCCCTTGTTACGCTCGGAGAACACCGTGGACGTAAACATTAGGCCAACTCCACGCCTTCCGCCGTTGCCCGACGACGCCAATCTCGATCTGAAAGAGGTTTTTGAAGCCGCACGGGTGTGAGTGGGTTTCGTTCCGAACGACCATCTCATTATGCAGCGCCAGCTAAAATCCTGAAAGCCTTGATAACCCTGTCGACGGCGATCAACGATCCCGAAAGCAAGGTGCCGAACAACTTCGAGCGCCGCCTGCTCCAGGATAACGATTATGAGCATCTAGACGAGCGCGCTGTTAACATTCCAATAAAAGAGCCCCGGACCTGTCCGGGGCTCAAGGTCCTCTCAATTGGGTAGTGCTGTTAGTTTCCCTGCGGAGGCATCTCTGCGGCCTGGGCCGGAGGGTTCATCGCCCACTCGTTGGTACACACGTCACGGAACAGGACGGCGCCGTTCGGTAGGTACTCTTTCACTAGGCAGGTGGTCGAGGCCACCGGGCGAGCGACCGGAACGGGGTACCCCACGTAGGTCCCACCAACCCAGTAGCGGCGGAGGTGGTGGTAATGACCGTGAAGGTGGTGGTGCCCGTGGTGGTGGTGCCGGTGGTGACCGTGGTGGGGACGATGATGACCGTGGTGGGGACGATGATGACCGTGGTGGGGACGATGATGACCGTGGTGGGGACGATGATGAACGTGATGGCCGCGGTGGCCGCCGTGTCCACCATGGTGGCCGCCATGACGGCCACCGCCTTGATGACCACCACCACCGTGGCCGCGGGCTTCAGCAGCGGTCGAGACGAGCGCTGCCAGGCCAAAAACGGCCGAGGCGACGAGAGCGAGAAGTGCAGTACGTTTGAACATTGTGGCATCTCCCTTGCTGGACCGGCGATTTTCGGCCGTCCTCAGTGATGGGAGAATGCGGTAACGCATGTCCCCCTGATGCCTAGTCAGACGGATGGCCTCAGAAATTTTGCAGCAACGCCAAAAAAATTGTCGACCCGGTTTTGCAGCAATATCAGAGTCGAGTAATCCACCCACGTAACTGTCGATGTAGCCGAGCAATTTCCATGGCCTGTGGGCTCAGCCAGGCGAGGCGTCAAATCACTACCGCCCACCTAATCGCCTTTCATCCGCCGCGCCAGGCCGCGATTGTGGTGGGCAAAGACATGTTCCGGATCGAGTCTTATCGCCTCGGTGTAGTCGGCGATGGCGCGGTCGAAATCGCCCGTTTGGTGCCAGGCCGCACCGCGGTTGTTGTAGGCGGCAACGGCTTTCGGATTGAACCTTATGGCCTCGTTGAGATTGGTGATGTCGAGGTCGAAGTCGCCCGACGTCAGCAGCGCCGTCAACTGTTCGAACACCTTGCGCAGGCCGGCCTGATTTGCTGCGGCGCCGCGAAATGACGCGATGGGCCAACAGGCGACATGGCGAAGGGGCATTAGTGGCGCTGCGCGCCCCAAGTCTATTGCTGCGTCCTCTTGAGAAGCTGTGGCATGCTAAAAACGAAGTCTTGCTTCGCTTGCGGCAGGTGGCACTTGAAGCAGGCGGCGTAATTGGCTTTGGTCCTCAAAGCTCCATTGGGGTCAAAGATGGCATATTCCCAATCGTCGTTTCGAAAGTCGGTGGGATATTGTGCGCCCCAGCCCGTTCGCTTCTCCATCACGACGATCCGATCCAGACGACCCCGGATCAGTCGGCCGTTAGCGTCCTTCACCATTTCGCCCTTGTCGTCCAGAACTGCCTTGAATGTCGGCGCGCTTAGCACCGTACCGCTCGGCAAAGGCTGACCGGCCCGGACGGACTTGAATGCTTCAGGATTGATGACCAGTTCCCGAACCTCCTTGAGTTCCGGTTGATCCAGAACGTCGTAGACGACATGCGTTTGATAGCGCGGAAAGGCTATTTTTTCCGGCTGCTGCGCGGAACTGCTGGTCATTCCATGGAAGAGTGTACAAGCACCGAAGCAAAGTGCTGCCGCGAGCGCGGCTTGCCAGCGTTTCATGGTGTCCTCCTCTGTCAGTGGACGCTTTGTTTTTGGGCGTCCTTCTGCGGAAAACGACCTTATCGTATTCATCGCCGGCGAGAAATAGCCCAGCATTGCACAGCGGGGATGACCTTGACGCTGAACCGATGTCCGTTGTGGGTCATTCGCGACCAAGGCCGTCAACGCGCCGCTGCCATCCGCGTCCGCTGTGCCCCCGAGAGCGGACCTTGATTTGCTCGTTAACGAGTACACGCCCTAGCTGCCCGGCGCTCGATCCGGCGCGCTGCCGAAGAAGCAGAAGCCCGCGGGCCGATACGGCGAGCCCTCGATCTCCTCGTTGCCGGCGAAGCGCACCAGCGACACGAGCTGCTCCGCCGCCGCCGCGGGCGCGAGGCCCTTCTCCAGGATCATGTCGAGATAGATGAACTCGGTGAACGCGCTCATCGCCCAGTCGACGCTGGTCTTGTAGCCGGAGACCGGAAACGGCGCCGCGATCAGCGCGCGCTCGCTGTCCTGCCCGACCAGGCAGGACGAGAAATGCAGAAGCTGCAGGCCGTCGGCGTAGCGCAGGCCTTCGAGAATGCGGCCGACCGGGATGATCTTGCCGTTGACGGTGAGGCCGTTGGGCTCGCCATGGCCGGCGAGCATCAGCACCGCCGGCTCCGGCAGGAACAAGAGCTGGCGGCACCAGTGCAGCAGGCTGGTCTCGTCGTGATAGTAGCGATGCCGCACCTGTACGCGCGGCAGCCGCGCGAACAGCTCGCGCAGCATGTCGCCGAACGCGAACTCGTTGTCGTCGAGCGCGCGCTGCCAGTAGGCCTCGACCACGACCAGCCAGGTGAGCCCCGGCCGCGGCAGGATGCGCTGGCCGTTCAGCGCGCGCGACGGCTGCCCCTGCTCGAACCATTCGCCGTTGAGCGCGTAGCCGGTCGCATCGAGATCGAGCACGCCGCGGCCGGAGAAATTGCCGGCCTCGAGCGTGAACGTGAGCCGCGCGCCGTCGACCTCGCCTTCGATGCGCGCGGCCGCGTCGTACTCCGCAAAGCCGATGACGCGCCCCGGCGTCTCCTGCACGAAGCGCAGCCGGCCGAGATGGGTGTCCCAGAGACCGTCATGGCCGCGCCAGCCCTGCCAGGGCAGCGAACGATAGTTGCCTTCCGCGAGATACTCGCCGGCGAAGTGGCCGTAGCGGCGCAGCTTGAAGCGGCCGGTGCCGCGCTCCTGCGGCTCGGTGTAGCGGAAGGTGAATTCGTCCGCCGTGGCGCTGCCTTCGATCGGGTGTTCCGCCACCTCGCGCCCGTAGGTGCCGCGTACGCGGCCGCGGTCCTCGGTGAGGACCATGGGCCCGAATGATGTCGACCATTTGCCGGCGAAGCTCATGGGGCATGAGATAGCACGCCGGGCGCCCCCTCGCGATCATGTCGCACCCCGATAGGCGGGGCGGCCGTGCAAGTGGTACGTAAGATGTAATAGAGACCGCGCTCAGCTCCCTCCGCTCATTCCCGCCCCCGATCAAGTCGGGGGTAAACTCCAGCGGGAATCCAGTTTCGATCTGGCGTGGGTCCCCGCTTGCGCGGGGACGAGCGGAAGAGAAAGTGAGCCAATCGCGCGGCGACTGAGAGGAAGAAAATGAACAGGCTGCTCCTCGCGTGCATCGTCGTCGGCGCCGTTGTCTCCACGGCGGGCGCGCAGAATTTTCCCAACCAGGCGATCAAGATCATCGTGCCGTTCACGCCGGGCGGCTCGAACGACGTGGTGGCGCGCGAGATCGCGCAAGGACTGCAGACGCGCCTCAAGCAGACCGCCGTGGTCGAGAATCGTCCTGGCGGCGGTGGCACCATCGCCTATCAGTTCGTCGCCAAGGCGCCGCCCGACGGGCACACGCTGATGATCGCGCCGGCCTCGTTCACCATGGGGCCGCACCTGTCGAAGAAGCAGCTCTATCATCCGGTCAAGGAATTCGCCGCGATCAATCTCGTCGCCGACGTGCCGTTCGTCATGGTGGTGCCAGCGAGCCTGCCGGTGAAATCGGTGAAGGAGTTCATCGCGCTCGCCAAGAGCTCGCCGAAGAAGCTGACGTTCGGCTCGGTCGGCCAGGGCACGCCGCAGCATCTCGCCGGCGAGCTGTTCAAGATGAGCGCGGGCGTCGACCTGATCCACGTGCCGTTCCGCGGCGCGACCGCCGTGCTCCCCGATCTGATCGCGGGACGGATCGACATGTTCATCGGCGCCGTCAATTCGCTGCTCGAGCTGCTCGCGGACGGCAAGCTCAAGGCGCTGGCGACAACGAGCACTCAGCGCATCCCTTCGTTGCCGGACCTGCCGACCATGGCCGAGGTCGGGCTGCCCGACGTGCAGATCGGCTCCGGCGTCGGGCTGGTCGCGCCTGCCGGCACGCCGCCGGCGGTGATCGAGACGCTCCATCGCGAGATCACGGCGATCATCGCCGACAAGGGCTTCCATGAGCGCATGGCGAAGATCGGCGTCGACGTGGTCGGCACCTCCGTCGCCGACTACGCGAAGTTCCTGGCCGAGGATTACGCCAAGTGGGGCAAGGTGGTCGCGGCGGCGAAGATCGAGCCGCAGTAGGAGCGCCGTGTTTTAGCCCTGAAATGCGGCTTTGACAGACACGATGACTGCAACCCCCGAAGAAAACCGCAAATCCGGCGGGCTCGGCGAAACCGCCCGCGTGCTGGTGCATGCGGTCCTGATCGCGGTGGTGATCCGCACCCTGCTGTTCCAGCCGTTCAGCATCCCGTCGGGATCGATGAAGGGCACGCTGCTGGTCGGCGACTACCTGTTCGTCTCGCAGTTCAGCTACGGCTACAGCCGCTACTCGCTGCCGTTCTCGCCGCCGCTGTTCTCCGGCCGCATCTTCGGCACGGCGCCGCAGCGCGGTGACGTCGCGGTATTCCGCCTACCCCGTGACCCGTCGATCGACTACATCAAGCGCGTCATCGGGCTGCCCGGCGACCGCATCCAGATGATCGACGGGCTGTTGCACATCAACGGCGTCGCAGTGAAGCGCGAGCGCGTCGGCGACTTCATCGACGACGAGGACGAGCGCGTCGTCCGGCGCTGGCGCGAGACGCTGCCCAACGGCGTGAGCTACGAGACGCTCGATCTGCAGGACGACAACGCCCTCGACGATACCGACGTGTATGAGGTGCCGCCCGGACACTTCTTCATGATGGGCGACAATCGCGACAACTCGGTCGACAGCCGCGTGCTGTCGGCGGTCGGTTACGTGCCGTTCGAGAATTTTGTCGGCAGGGCGCAGATCATCTTCTTCTCGATCGGCGACGGAAAATCCGCCTGGCAGGTTTGGACCTGGCCGTGGGCGGTGCGCTGGAACCGGCTGTTCACCGTGGTGCGGTAAGCGCGGCGGCGCCTGATGTCAGGATTTCCTTGACACGCCGCCTGTCAGGGTTTACCTGACAGTCAGGATATTCCTGACGGAGACCGCCATGGCAGACGCGGCACGAAACGAGCGACGGACCGGTGCGGCGGCAGGCGGCACCGGGCGGCCCAGGACGCTCTACTGCTCGTTCTGCGCCAAGTCGCAGCACGAGGTGAAGAAGCTGATTTCCGGCCCGTTCGCGGTCTTCATCTGCGATGAGTGCGTCGGGCTGTGCAACGAGGTCATTGCCGGCCGCCCGCCCAAGATCACGAAGATCGCGCCGCAAGACGTGCCAACGGAGCGCCTGCTGGAGCGGCTGCAACCGATCGAGGACACCTTGCAGGGCAAGGGCAGTCAGCTCCAGTCGCTGGTCGACATCCTGCGCTCGCGCGAGGTGAGCTGGGCGCAGATCGGCGATGCGCTCGGCGTCTCGCGGCAATCCGCGTGGGAGCGGTTCAGCTAAAGCGAAACCCGCCGTCCCCCCAAGGATGCGGCGGGTTGCGCCCATCGGCTGCCGGCCATCACTCCGGCGGCCGACGATTGCGATGCTCGGTCCTGAGCGGCGGTCACTGCTTGCGCGGGTCGTCCTTGGGATCGATGTAGACCACGTCGAACGGTCCCACGCCGTTCACCTGCACGACCGCTTCCGTTTCGGCCCACAGGTAGTGCGACATGCCCGCGGGCAGGTGAATGAAGGTGCCCGGCGGCAGCCCCTTGAGCGAGGAACGGTCGACCTTGTCGCCGTGCTGGATCGTGAGCTTGCCCGACAGCAGGACGACAAACTCGTCCTTCGAATGACGATGCGGCGGGAGCAGGAAGCCGGCGGGGAATTTGAGACGCAGCACGAACGGTCCCTCCTTCGCCGGACTGCCCAGCAGCATGGCGGCCTGCGCACCCGGCGGCAGCGACGGCGGCGCCGGACCCCATTTGATGGCGTCGCCCGGCACCACCGTGTGATGCGGATTGTGCGCCTGTCCGTGCGCCGCGACGCCGACGATGGTCGCTGCCGCAGCGAGCGTCAGCAGCACGAATGATCGCTTGAGATTGTTCATGACGAGTGTCCTTCTTGAATCGGTTGAATTGGCGAATCGCTGATGACGCTCAGCGCGTGGTGATGACGATTTCGAGGTAGTCGGCCGGCGCGACCATGGTCGCGTCCGCGCAGTTGAACCGTTCGGCAAGCGCCAGGAGATCGGTGGCGAGCGCCGGCTGACGCTGCGCGGGCAGCGCCGCAAACGCATTCACGACCGGACCGTAGTGGGTCTTGAAGACGTCGAGCCAATGTTGCGGCGAGCGGTAGCAGAAGTTGAAGGTCCGCGACTCGCAGCGCACCGACGCCACCTCGAAGCCGAATATCTCCTCGATGCGTGCGCGCACGCCCCAGAGCGACGGCGATTGAGCGCGCGGCGGCGGAGGCACATGCTGGCGGATGGTCCTGATCAGCTGGCCGATGAAGCCTTCCGGCGTCCAGTTGGTGAGACCGATCTTGCCGCCGCGCTTGCAGACCCGCAGCAGCTCGGCCGCGGCCTGGTCCTGGTTCGGCGCGAACATCATGCCGAAGGTCGAGACCACGACGTCGAACGTGCGGTCCGCGAACGGCAGCGCTTCCGGATCGGCGTCCTCGAACATCACCGGCGAACCACCGGCGGTAGACGAAACGACCTCGCGCCAGCGGCGCGCGGCGAGCGTGACACGGCCGTTGCCGGCCGCGACGTCGAGCACGTACTGGCCAGGGCGCAGGCTGAGCGCCGTGCACAACCGTTGGCCGACGAGATGCAGGTCCGCGGCGGCGGCGCCGGGCGTAGGTGTGATGGGCTGGCGCGCGGTGATGGTCGCCAGATCGGGGATGAGCGGTGGGGCGGCCGCGGGGGCGGCCCCGATCGCAAGGTCAGGGCGGGTCATGGGGTGTTCCTTGGGGGGATGGTCCTTGGGGGTTAGGAGCCTGACCGCCTCAAACATCGTCGGCCTGGAGGCGGATCGAGCGGCGCTGGGCGGTTCGGCGGGGCCATTTGGCACTTGACATTTGATAGATCAAATTCATTGTTCTCATTGAAACGATGAATCTTTTTAATTGAATGCGCAGCCTCAACCTCGACCAGTTGCGAGCGCTGGAAACCGTCGCGGAGCTCGCGAGCTTCACCGGCGCGGCGCGGCGGCTGAACCTGTCGCAGTCGGCGGTCAGCGTGCAGATCCGCGAGCTCGAGGACCGCTGCGGCGTGCGGCTGATCGAGCGCCTCGGCAAGAAGGCCTACGCAACGGCGGCGGGCCGCGAGGTGATCGAGCGCGCGCGCCGCATCTCCCGGGAGACCGACGCGATCACGGCGTCGATGCGCCGCTTCCGCGAAGGCTGGATCGGCCGCGTGCACATGGGCGCGGCGCTGACGGCGCTGATGTATCTGTTGCCGCCGGTGCTGAAGAAGCTCCGCGCCGATCATCCCGGCATCGATCTCTTCATCAGCAACGCGCCGACCACTGCGATGGTCGACAGCGTGCTGCAAAACGAGATGGACATCGGCCTGGTCACCCTGCCGGTCGCGGAGAGCCGGCTCATCGTCACGCCGCTGCATCTGGAGTTGATGGTGGCGATCCTCCCGGCGTCGACGCCCGACATCCCCGAGGAGGTGACGCCGGAATACGCCGCCGAACAGTTCCTGGTGCTCGAATTCGGCGCCGTCAGCACGCTCATCAAGGATTGGCTGTCGGTCCGGACGCTGGCGCCGCAATCGGCGATGATCGTCAGCGCGATCGAAGCGGTGAAGGTCGTGGTGTCGGCCGGCATCGGAATGTCGGTCGTGCCGGCGATGTCGGTCGTGCAGCGAAGCGACGATATCGTGGTGCGGCCGTTGAACCCGCCGCTGACGCGTACGCTGGCGCTGATTCAGCACCGCAACAAGCCCGACGATCTCGCGCTGCAGATCGTGCGCGAGACGCTGATGGAGCTGGTGAATATTCCGGGGATCAGGCAACCGAAGAAGACGAGCGTCTAGGGCGTGTACTCATAGACGCGCAGGAATGTTCGCTTGCGGGGGTAAGCAGAGATCCAAAAATCTAGGACGTCACGTCTGCTCCTGACCCCATAGCCCGACATGCCTCCGGCGCCACCGCCACCCCACCGAGAAATTCCGGGAGAATCGAAACTGCGGAATAAACGCGCCTCACGCCGAGCCTACGCCGTTTCCGGTGCCGAGGCGATCTTCGGAGCCGCAAGCTTTCAGAATGTCGATGAAGCGGCGCGCGGCGGCATGCAGATAGGGCTCATTACGATGAATGGCGCCGACGGGTCGCCGCCAGACCAACTCCTTCACCGGCAAAACCGCGAGCGCATGCCCATCCGCGACGAATTGTTCGATCATGCGCCGGGAGGTATAGGCAAGCAGGTCGGATGAGGCGACCGCCTGCAGCCGCACCGACAATGAGCGAGATTCCAGCGCCACTTGCGGGGTCGGCAAGCCGTGTTCCTCAAACACATCGCGTAGCTTCTGCTGGCTCGGAAGCACCGGCTCCGACAATGCCCAGCGCGCGTTGCGCAACTCCTCGAGGCGCACGTCCGACTGGCTGGACAGCGGATAGTGTTTAGACGCGCACACCACGTACTCCTCTTCGTAGAGCCGAACGTAACAGAGGCCCTCCGGGGCCGTGGCGTGCATGAAGTTGATGTTGAGGTCGAGCTCGCCCTTGCGCAGCGCCGGAATGATCTCGTCGGCATCGGAGATCGTGACACGCGCGGTCACACGAGGTGCCGCGATGAACAGTCGAGCAAGTGCGTTGGAAATCAGCCGCGTCTGGACAACCGGGCCGACGCCGATCCGGAGATGGCCGGCGCGACCCTGGCTGACGTCGGTCACCTCGCGGGCGACATTGCGGAGCGAAAGCCTGAGATCGCGCGCCCGCGCCAGCAGCAGCGAACCCTCCGCGGTCAGCTCCAGCCCCTTGGCATTGCGGTCGAACAGCTTGACCTGCATGGCGTCCTCCAGGCGCCGCAGGCTCTTGCTTAGCGCCGGCTGGCTGAGCCCGAGACGCTCGGCCGCGCGGCCGAGGTGTCGCTGTTCGGCGATCTCCTCGAAATATTCGATGTCACGCAATTCCATAGCGATAACTGCAATTCATCGGCCCATGAAGGCGGGGCCATTGCGGGCGTCGAAAAGCCGGGCGATTTTGGGACGATCCATCGGAGGCTGCAATGAGAAAGCTTATTGCCGGTATCGCCCTAATTGGGTTTCTCGGGACCGCAGAGTCTGGCCAGACCCAGGACTATCCAGCCCGGCCCGTGATGATGATCGTGCCGAACGCGCCCGGCGGCGGAGTGGACATCATCGCGCGCATCGTGGCAGAGCGCATGCGCGCGACGCTCGGGCAGGCGGTGGTGGTCGAGAACGTGCCGGCGGGCGCCGGCGCGGTGGGCGTCGAGCGTGCGGCGCGCGCCGCATCGGACGGCTACTCCATCGTCGCCGGCGATCAGACCACTTTCGTGGTCAGCAGCCTCATCAATTCGGTTCGCTACGACGTGTTGAAGGACTTCGAGCCGATCGCCTTGCTGTCGACCAGCCCGGCCGCGCTTGTCGCGCGAACCGAACTCCCCGACAAGCTCGGCGACCTGATCGCCCGGCTCCGAACCAGCGCCGGCTCGCTGTCGATCGGCACGTTCGGCAAAGGCAGCGGACCTCATATCCTGGCGGTGGCTTTCGAAAACATGACCGGCACCCGCCTGCAGATGGTCCCCTATCGCGGCGTCGCACCAGCGCTTCAGGACTTGGTCGCCGGACGGCTCGATCTGCAGTTCGCCGAGGTAGCGGGGATGCTCCCCCACCTGCGGGGCGGCAAGGTGAAAGCATACGCGGTTCTGTCAGATCGCCGTTCGCCGGCTGCGCCCGAGGTTCCCACCATCGAGGGGGCCGGCGGGCCGCGGCTTCATGTGACGACCTGGCGCGGGCTCTGGGCGCCAAAAGGAACGCCGGCTGATGTCGTTACCAGGCTAAACCGGGCCGTGGCGGCCGCGCTGGCCGATCCGGATCTGCAACGGCGTGCCGCCGATGTCGGCCAGGAAATTGTGCCACGCGATCAGCAGACGCCGCAGGCGCTTGCCGCGCATCATCAGGCAGAAATGAAAAAATGGCTGCCGATGGTTCAGGCCGCGAGCGCTCGGCCGGACTGATCGGCATCGCGGATCGCGCCTGACCTACAAGGAAGCGCAAACTTGGCCACTTTCACGCGGTCGATGCGAGGCGGCCGCATTGGCGGCCTTGTGCGGCTCAAATGCCCCGATGTCCGGAATTGGCCCCGCAGCGGCGGTGCCGTGGTGTCCGTTTTCGCACCGCTATCGGGGGAATAGCGGACGTTGAAGGTGTCTGATCAAGCCAAGCCGAACTATGAATACACGGCTAGTCAATCCGGTTTGGCGCCGGCGAAACGCACCACCCTGCCCCACTTCTCGACCTCGTCGACGATGAGCTTGCCGAAGTCGGCGGGCGAGCCCGCGAGCGGCACGCCGCCAAGCGCAGCAAACCGCTCGACGATCACTTTGTCGGCGAGCACAGCGTTGATCGCGCGGTTGAGCGTGTCGACGATCTCGGGCGACGTGCCGCGCGGCGCGGTCATGCCGTACCAGGAGCTCGCCTCGTAGCCCGGCACTGTGTCCGCGATCGTCGGCAGGTCGGGAAGCAGCGGCGAGCGGAACGTGGTGGTGACGCCGAGCGCGCGCACCTTGCCGGCCTGGATCGGCTCGATCGCGGTCGCCATGTTGTCGAACAGCAGATGGATGCGCCCACCGAGCAGGTCGGTCAGCGCCGGCGCGATGCCGCGATAGGGCACGTGCAACATCCTGGTGCCGGTCATCATCTTGAACAGCTCGGCCGAGACGTGTCCCGGGCTGCCGCTCCCGGCCGACCCCACCACCAGCCGGTCGGGATTGGCCTTGGCATAGGCGATCAGCTCCGCAACCGAGCGGGCCGGCACGTCGAGATGCACCTCCAGCACGTTCTGCATGCGGATGACGCCCGCGACCGGCGCCATGTCGCGCACGAAGTCGAAATTCAGCTTCTCGATGAACGTCACGTTGATCGTGTTGGCCGCCGTCGCCATCAGCAACGTGTAGCCGTCGGCGGGGGCGCGCACGACCTGCTCGGTGGCGAGGTTGGTGGTGGCGCCCGGCCGGTTCTCGACAATGAACTGCTGGCCCATCCGCTCCGACAGCCGCTGGGCGATCAGCCGCGCGGTGATGTCGGTGGCGCCGCCCGGCGCATAGCCCACCACCAGGCGCACCGGCCGGGCGGGATAGGCTTGCGCCCGCGCGATGCGGCCCAGCGCCGGCAACGCAAGCGCCGCCGCCGCGAGCTTGAGCACGCGACGGCGCGGCAGCAATGTAGCTGTTCGCTGTTTCGACATCGCCGCCACTCTATCAAATCCGGCGGGCGATCCCAGCCGTGGGCGCTAGCGCTGGAACGGATAAAGCAACTGCTTCCAATAGCCCTTCGGCACCGGATGGCCTTCGATGCCGTAGCCGTTCGGCCACTTCCCCTCCGGCAGGTGATGCGTGCCGAACATGCGGTCGAGGAACGGGAAGTGGATCGCGAAATTCACGTCGGTCGCTTCCTTCTCGATGCCGTGGTGCCAGTGGTGGAAGCGCGGGACCACGAGGATCTTTTCCAGGAAGCCGAAGCTGCCGCGAACGTTCGAGTGGATGAAGGTCGAGTAGACGTAGACCAGCAGCGTATAGGCCTGGATCGCGGATTCCTGGAAGCCGATCACCAGCATCGGCGTCGCGGTGACGCCGCGCAGGATGATGATCTCGAGGAAATGCATGCGCGCGCCGGCGATCCAGTCCATCGACTTGGCGGAGTGATGCACGGCGTGGAAACGCCACAGCGCCGGCACGCGGTGGAAGGCGCGGTGCAGCCAGTACTGCGCGAAGTCGGTGAACAGCATGATCGCGATGAACTGCACGATCCACGGCAAGGCGTTGGCGAAGGCGCGGATGGCGCCGAGGTCCTGATACTGCGTGACGAAGTTCGAGGGCGCGAGCGTCAGGTAGGTCAGCACCTGGATGAACAGCGACGAGACCAGATAGTAGAACAGGTCCTCGCGCCATTCGTCGCGCAGCACCGGCTGATCCGGGTTGCGCGGAAACAGCCGCTCGATCGGAATGAACAGCGCGCCGGTGAACAGCACATTGAGGATGAAGAAGTCGAGGCCGAAGAAAATGCCCTCGAATCCGAAGTCGCGATGCGCCGGCAGGCTGCCGATCATGGTGGCGAGCATCGTCACCGCCATCGCGGCGCCGCCGAGCGTCTTGTCCTTGCGCAGGATCAGGCTCAAGGCGGCGAGCGCAAAGCCGGCGATCAGCACGAAATAGAGGACGATCCGGAACGGAATGTCCTTGTAGACCGCGGCGAGCTGCGGGACCGTCGTGAGCGACGGGTTGCGCAGCGCGATCACCATCAGCAGGCCGACGATGCCGGCGAGCAGCGCGATCGACCCCGATATCCAGCCGGAGCCGAACGGCCGCGCCTCGCGCGGCGCGTCAAGCTCCGAGCGGACCTTGCGCAGGAATTTCACCGTGTACATGGCTTGTCTCGAATGAGGGGCGCCCCGGTGCAGCCGACCGCGACACTCATAGGAGCGCGCGGCACCGTCCGCAAGTTAACGAACGTCCCGGGGCGGCGCCATCGTCGGCGCGCTTCATCACGACAATGTCGTAGACCGCTGCGCCGTCCGCGCATAGGCTGGCGGCATAGGACCATCTGAGGGAGGCAGCAGCCATGGCCGATGTCGCATCGCTCGCCACGCTGGCGTCACGCTTCATCGCAACCGACACAGTGCCGTGGATCGAGAATGCGCCAGGGCACAAGTCGAAGGTGATCTATTACGATCCGAAGACCGAGTTGCTCACCATTATCTCGAAGCTTGAGCCCGGCGCCGGCATCCGCGAGCACACCCATGAGGATCTCGAGCAGACCTACGTGCTCGAGGGCTCGCTGGTCGATGACGAAGGCGAATGCACCGCCGGCAATTTCGTCATCCGCGCCAAGGGCAGCCGCCACGCGCCGCGGGCGCCCAGCGGCTGCACGATGCTGGTGTTCTTCCTCAAGCCAACGGCCGTGCTGAAGAAGGCGCTACAGATTCACACCGCGACGGCTGCTGTTTAGCCGCCGGTCGTGAGGCGGATGCGCGATACGCCAAGCGCTGTCGCCAAGAGCAGCAACGAGACGCGCTAACGCTCTAACAGACGCGAGGCTACGACCCACCCTGGCAGGAAGTCGGCGCGGAAATCCCGCACCGGCAACGACGACGCGCAAGCCGTGAGGCACGCAAGCGCAACGGCTGCAGGCTTCATTCGCATATTGCTTTTGATTTTCATTCCAGAGGATCGTCAAGCGCAATCGTGAGCCCGATCAACGGGGCGCGGGCTCCATTCCCATCGCCTTAAGCGCTTCGGCAGCCCCCGACGCGGCGAGATGACTGATGAGCCCGCGGGCAATCTTCGTATCCTTGGCATCAGTCAGGACTCCGGCGACGTATATCGTGTAGTTCTGCAATTCCGATGGCAGCACACCTGCGACTGACACGCCCGTCGACTGCACAATCTCGCTCGTCTGCGTCAGCCAAAGATCGACCTCTCCTTGCACCAGCGGCCGGGGGAACGTACCGGGCGGGTACACCTTGATCCGCGATTTCAGTTCGGCGGTCATCCCGAGCCGCTCGACCGCCGCGGCAGCATTCACGCCGCCGGCCGAACCACTCGCAGGGTCGGTGAAGCCGATCGCGTTGGCGGCCTTGAGAGAGTTCTTCAGCGCGTCAATCGAGCCAAGGTCCGGCCTCGGCGCCCCGGCACGAATTGCGATGCCAATTCCCGACGCGCGCGACCGGCGTCGCGGTGCCGGGATCGATCTTGCCCTGCCCGCTCAATTCCTTGAACAGCTCGGATGCAAGAATGATGGCGTCGAATTTTGCGCCGCCATCGATCATCTTTTTGATCGTGGGCGCGGCGGCGGATTCAACGATGATCCTGTTGCCGGTCGCCCGCTCGAACTGCGCCGCAAGTTCAGTGGTCGCCGCCTTCATCGGCGTAGCGACGATGATCCTGGCCTCCATGCTTTGTGCCGTGAGGCTTTGCCCCAGCAACAAGGCAAATCCGACGATGGCTGAGCCGACGCACGGCACATTGGTCATGGAAGCTATCCAGGACTACGCGTTGCCGCGCGCCTGCTTGTCGATCTGCGCCTTGAGCCGCGGATAGACCTTGTAGGCGTTGCCCTCGAAGATCTTCTGCTTGTCGGCGGCGGACAGCGACGAGCCGTCGACATAGCGGCGGGTGTCGTCGAAATAATTGCCGCTGTGCGGATCGATGCCCTTCACCGCGCCGACCATCTCCGAGGCGAACAGGATGTTGTCGACCGGCACCACCTTGGTGAGCAGGTCGATGCCGGGCTGGTGATACACGCAGGTGTCGAAGAAGATGTTGTTGCCCATGATCTCCGCGAGCTCGGGGCGCTTGTTGTCGAGCGCGATGCCGCGGAAGCGGCCCCAGTGGTAGGGCACCGCGCCGCCGCCGTGCGGGACGATCAGCTTGAGCTTCGGGAAGTCCTTGAACACGTCGGACAGGATGAGCTGCATCACCGCCATGGTGTCGGCGTTGAGGTAGTACGAGCCGGTGGTGTGCTGCGCTGGATTGCAGCAGCCGGAGACGTGGATCATCGCCGGCACGTCGAGCTCGATCAGCTTCTCGTAGAACGGATACCACCACTTGTCGGTGAGCGGCGGCGCGTTGAAATAGCCGCCGGACGGATCGGGATTGAGGTTGCAGCCGACCATGCCGAGCTCCTTCACGCAGCGCTCGAGCTCCTTGATCGACGAGGTCGGCGATTCACCCTGCGTCTGCGGTAGCTGGCAGACGCCGATGAAGTTCTTCGGGAACAGGTTGCAGACGCGATGGATCAGATCGTTGCAGATCTCGGTCCATTCCTTCGACACCGCGAAGTCGCCGATGTGATGGCCCATGCCGGAGGCGCGCGGCGAGAAGATCGTCAGGTCGGTGCCGCGCTCGCGCTGGAGCTTGAGCTGCGCGCCTTCGATCGAGGCCCTGATCTCGTCGTCGGACATCTTGAGGCCGGCGCGCGGGGGCAGCGGCGTCTTGTTCTTGACCGCCTCGGTCTGGTCCTTGCGGAAGCGGTGCAGGTCCTTGGGCTCGGTCGTGTAGTGGCCGTGGCAATCGATGATCATGGTCCCGTCGCTTGCGATGATCGTTACAGGATAAGGTTTAGGATACGGTATCGGGCGGCGTCAGACTTGCCGCCAAGCCCGGATGCTACGAACTACGCGGCAATTGGTCAAACCGTGGCCTGTCGGGAAGCCGCGGATGGTTCGGGCGATCGACTCGTGAATGGAGAGACGTATGGCGAAAGTTGCGGTCATCCAAAGCCCCCCGGTCCTCCTGGATCGCGCGCGAACGATCGAGGTCGCGCTTGCCTCAATCACGGAGGCCGCGGACCAAGGCGCGTCGCTTCTGGTCTTCCCAGAGGCCTATATCCCGGGATATCCGACGTGGATCTGGCGGCTGAAGCCCGGCGAGGATGGCGCGCTCACCGGCGAGATCCATGCGCGGCTGCGCGCCAATGCCGTCGATCTCGCGCGCGGCGATCTCAAGCCCATTCAGGACGCCGCCGCAAAGCACGGCGTCACCATCGTCATCGGAATCGACGAGTTGGACGGCGCGTTCAGCGGCACGACGCTATTCAACACCGTCGTCGTCATCGGCCCCGACGGAACGCTGCTCAACCGTCATCGCAAGCTGATGCCAACCAATCCCGAACGGATGGTGTGGGGCATGGGCGATGCGACCGGCCTCAAGGTGGTGGACACGCCGGACGGCCGGCTCGGCTCGCTGATATGCTGGGAGAATTATATGCCGCTGGCGCGCTATGCGCTCTACGCGCAGGATCTCGACATCTTGGTCGCGCCGACCTGGGACACCGGCGAAAGCTGGCTCGCGACGCTGCGGCACATCGCGAAGGAAGCCGGCTGCTGGGTGATCAGCACCGCGACCGCGCTGCAAGGCAGCGACATCCCGGAGGACTTCCCGCAACGCGACCGACTGTACAAGCCGGACGAATGGATCAACGACGGCGACGCCGTCGTGATCAAGCCGATGGGCGCCATCGCCGCGGGACCGTTGCACCGGACCAAAGGCATTCTCTATGCCGAGATCGACCGCGAGGCGGCGCGCCGGGCGCGGCGCTCGCTCGACGTCTGCGGCCACTACGCGCGGCCGGACATCTTCTCCTTCGCCGTCAACCGCAAGCCGCTCGTGCCCGTCAGCTTCTCGGATTGACGGAACGGGTGCCGGCAGTGGTGACGGCGAATATCGGGTCGTCTATAGAAGCGCAACGACCACGCGTGAAGGGGATAATTATGGCCGATCTGCCGCGTCTGAACAACGTCATCCGGGCGCTCGAAGGAGGGCAGCACGCGCTGACGTGCTTCGCGCCCGCCCACGTCGATTCCGCAACCGCCCTGAGCGCGTCGAGATACGACGGCTGCGTGTTCGAGATGGAGCATAATCCGTGGGACTCCGGCAGGCTACGGGACTGCCTCCAGTACATGCTCAACCGTGCGCAGATCGCCAAGGCGGGACTGGTACCGCCGGTGACGCCCATGGTCCGCATCCCGGTCAACGGCGTCGAGATGGCGCAGTGGCAGGCCAAGCAGGCGCTCGACATCGGCTGCTACGGCATCGTGTTCCCGCACATATCGACGGTGGAAGAGGCCGCCAACGCGGTCGGCGCCTGCCGCTACCCGCGCCTGAAGAACGCGCCGCTCTACGAGCCCGCCGGCATCCGCGGCGACGGTCCGACCGCCGCGGCCCGCTACTGGGGCCTGAGCCAGCAGGACTACTACAAGAAGGCCGATGTCTGGCCGCTCAACAAGGAAGGCGAAATCTTCTGCATCCTGCAGATCGAGGACACCCGCGGCGTCGACAACCTCGACGACATGCTCAAGAACGTGCCCGGCATCGGCGCGATCCTGATCGGCGAAGGCGACCTCTCGCAGGAACTCGGCTATCCGCGCCAGTACGAGCACAAGGAAGTGCTGGCCTGGATGAAGCGCGTGGTCGACACCTGCAAGAAGCACAACGTCGTGGTCGGTCATCCGCACGTGGAGGCCGGCAACTGCGAGCGCATCATCTCGGAGGGTTACCGCTTCCTGATGATGGCGCCGGTGCAGAGCTTCAATCACCTCACCAAGACGATGGAGGCGGCGGGACGGAAGTAGGCGCGCAACCTACTCCGGCCTCATGGTGAGGAGCGTCGCGAAAGCGACGCGTCTCGAACCATGGCGACAGAACGGAGCCCGCGTCCATCCTTCGAGACGCCGCGCATTCGCGCGGCTCCTCAGGATGAGGGCGGCATGTGTTTACGTCGCGTTCACTGCACCTTGATGCCCGTCAGCGTCACCGCCTCGCTCCAGCGCGGCGCTTCCTCGGCGACGAGCTTCGCGAACTCCGCCGGCGTCGTGGCGTACGGCTCGATGCCGAGCTTGTCCAAGCCGGCGCGCATCTCGGCCGAGCGCAGGCCCTCGTTGATCACCGCGTTGAGCCGCTCGACGATCGGCGCCGGCACGCCGGCGGGCGCCACGATCCCGAACAGCGTGTCGTAGGGCGCGTCGAGGAAACCAACCTCCATCAGCGTCGGCACGTCCTTCATGTCGTCCCAGCGCTTGCCGGCGGCGACCGCGAGCGCGCGCACCTTGCCGCTCTCGATGTGCTGGCGCAGCACCGACTTGCCGTTGGCGGTGGTGTGGATCTGCCCGCCGATCAGGTCGGCGATCATCGGCCCGCCGCCGCGATACGGCACGTGCACGATGTCGACGCCGGCCTTGCGCTTGAACAGCTCGAACACGAAATGCGGGCCGATCCCGATCGCGGAGCCGTAGTTGAGCTTGCCGGGCGCGGCCTTCGCCTGCGCGACCAGCTCCTGGATGGACTTCACCGGCAGTGACGGGCCGGCCACCAGCACGTTCTTGTCGATCACCAGCGTCGCGACGGGAACGAACGCCTTCACCGGCTCGTAATCGAGCTTGAACAGCCGCGGCTGGGTGCCGAAGGCGCTGGTCGTCGTCATCATCAGCGTATAGCCGTCGGGCGCCGAGGCCGCGACCTGCTTGGCCGCGATCGAGCCGCCGGCGCCGCCGATGTTCTCGATGACGATGGTCTGCCCGAGCGCCGCCTGCATGCGCTGCGCAATCAGCCGCGCAGTGGTGTCGGTCGCGCCGCCGGCCGGGAAGCCGACCACGAGCTTGATCGGCTTGCTGGGGTATGTCTGCGCACGCGCGGCATCCGCCGCGCCCAACGTCAGCACCACCGACAGCAGAACACGCACGGTCGTCATTTGCTTCCTCGCCCTTCTTGTCATTCGCCGGCCTTGATGCCGGTCACGCGTACGACCTCCGCCCAGCGCGGCGCTTCCGCCGCGACCAGCCCGTTGAATTCCGCCACGGTGGTGATCGTCGGATCGACCCCGAGCTTGTCGAGGCTCGCGCGCACATCGTCCATGCGCAAGCCCTCGTTGATCGCGGTGTTGAGCGCCTGGATCACGGCGGCGGGCGTGCCCATCGGCGCCGCGATTCCGTAGATCGTGTCGTAGGCGGCATCGAGGTAGCCGGCCTCGGTGAGCGTGCCGACCTCGGGCAGCTCCGGCCAGCGCTTCGACGCCGCCACCGCGATGGCGCGCAAGCGGCCTGACTGCACCAATGGCAGCAGCACCGACTTGCCGGCCATCATCAACTGAATCTGCCCGCCGATCACATCGGCGATGATCGGGCCGGAACCGCGGTAGGGCACATGCTGGATGCGAGCGCCGCTCTTGATCTTGAACAGTTCCATCAGGAAGTGCGGTCCGATACCGATGGGCGCGCCGTAGTTCAGTATTCCGGGATTGGCTTTGGCATAACTGACAAGCTCCGGCGCATTCCGAAACGGCATGCCGGGATTGGCGACCACGATCTGCTTGTCGGTCACGAAGCTGGCGACCGGCGCGAGCGCCTTGATCGGATCGAAGCCGAGCTTGTAAAGCACCGGCTGGGTGCCGAAGTTGTTGGCGACCGAGATCAGCAGCAGCGTGTAGCCGTCCGGCGCGGCATTCACGACCGTCCGCGCGCCGATGGTGCCGCCCGCGCCGCCGATGTTCTCCACCACCACCGGCTGGCCGAGCCGCGCCTGCATGGCGCGCGCCGCGACGCGGGCAGCCGCGTCGTTCGGCCCGCCGGCGGGAAACGGCGACACCAGCTTGAGAGGCTTTACGGGATAGCTCTGCGCGTGCGCGACGCCCACCAGGCTCAACACCACCGCGACAGAGAGCAGAACGCGCGCGCAGACCATGGGTGCCCGGTTTCTTCCTTGCTATTCGCCGGCCTTGATGCCGGTCACGCGCACGACCTCGGCCCAGCGCGGCGCTTCCGTCGCAATGATGGCAGCGAATTCTTGAACCGTCGAGGCGCGCGGCTCGATGCCGAGCTTGGCGAGGCTCGTGCGCACCTCGTCGGATTTGAGCCCGTCGTTCATTGCGGCGTTGAGCGTCGCGACCACCGGCGCCGGCGTGCCGGCCGGCGCGACGATCCCGAAGATCGTGTCATAGGCCGCGTCCATGTATTTGGCTTCGACCAGCGTGCCGACGTCCGGCAGCTCCGGCCAGCGCTCGCCGGCGGTGACGGCGATGGCGCGCATCTTGCCGGACTGCACATGCGGCAACAGCACCGACTTGCCGCTCATGGTGAGCTGGATCTGCCCGCCGATCACGTCGGCGATGATCGGGCCGCTGCCGCGATAAGGCACGTGCACCATGTTGGCGCCGGTCCTGATCTTGAACAGCTCCATCAGGAAATGCGGGCCGATGCCGATGGCGGCGCCGTAGTTGAGCTTGCCGGGATTGGTCTTGGCGTAGGCAACGAGCTCGCCCGCCGACTTCACCGGCAGCGACGGGTTCGCCACCATCACCTGCTTGTCGGTCACCACCGTCGCGACAGGTGTGAAAGTCTTCAGCGGATCGAAGTCGAGCTTGTAGAGGATCGGCTGGGTGCCGAAGGTGTTGGCCACCGCGATCATCATCAGCGTGTAGCCGTCGGGCGCGGCGTTCGCCACCGCGCGGGCGCCGATGGTGCCGCCGGCGCCGCCCTGGTTCTCGACCACCACCGTCTGGCCGAGCCGCGCCTGCAGCGCGCGGGCCGCCACGCGGGCGGTGGTGTCGGTCGGGCCGCCGGCCGGAAACGGCGCCACCAGCCGGATCGGCTTCGACGGATAGGATTGCGCGTGCGCGGCAGCGGCGGCGAGCGAGAGCACAACGGACAGGACGACACGGGCGACGATCATCCCGCCATCATAGCCCGCACTGGCATGTCCCGGGCGAGTGAAGTGAAACGAAACGAGACCCGGGACCCAGCGCAAGAACTCGCGAAGCTCATTATCGTTTTACTGGACCCCGGCTCTCGCTGCGCTCGGCCGGGGCACGATCCCAACAGCCGTTCACGGTCTGGACTCTTACGGCACGAGTTCACCTTGGGGTTAAAGTCGAATGATTCGTGGGCGGCCGTGAATGGTGGGGTGGTAGCGGCAAGTCGATGCTGCCCGTCTAAGACAAGTCCGAGGCTTGGGGCTCGAGAGGCAATCGTCGAGCCCCCGGAATGCGGCGAATTGGGGCTATCGGGTTATGCCGGACACGATCCGGACCTCCGGCGGGGGCCATCAGGCTCGTCCGCGGCGCGGCGGATTCCGCATCGCCGTCACGAACCTGCTCTCCCTTGGAGTCCTGACCATCGCGGCCGCGACGGCAGGCGCCGAGGCCAGCGTGCAGGGCGCATCCGACACCGCGGCCCCTCCCCCGCCGACCGTCGAGGCCTATCTCAACGCCTTCACGCTGCTCGACCGGCACGAGATCATCGGCATGGTGATCACGCTGTCGGTCATCTGCTTCGCCGTGGTTGCGGCGATCCTCTTGGTGCGCACCCGCGAGCGCCTGGCCGTGACCGAAGCCAGTGCGCGCGACGAGATCATCGCCAGCCGCGCCGAGGTCGACCGCGTCTATGCATTGCTGCGCTCGGAGCCGCAGATCCTGGTGGCCTGGCCGGCCGGCGACGACGAGCCCGAGATCATCGGCGACGTCGCGCTGGTGACCGACGACGCCGACGCGCCGCAGCGCGTGCTCGCGTTCAACCTCTGGCTCGAGCCCGGGGCGGCGCAGGCGATCGAGGCCGCGGTCGGACGCCTGCGCGAGCGCGGGGAGAAATTCTCGATGTCGCTGACGACGCTCAACGGCCGCGCGATCGAGGCCGAGGGACAGGTCGTCGGCGGGCGCGCGATCCTGCGCTTCAAGGACGTGAGCGGCATCAAGCGCGACCTCGCCGAGCTCGCCGGCCGCTTCCAGCATCAGGTCGACGACGCCAACGCCATGCGCACCCTGATCGAGGCGCTGCCGTCGCCGATCTGGGCGCGCGACGAAGCCGGCAAGCTCACTTACGTGAACACCGCCTATGCGCGCGCGGTCGACGCCAGGGACGCCAGCGAGGCGACCGCGCGCGGCATCGAGCTGTTCGACCGCGCCGCGCGTACCGATCTGTTCCGCGCCCACGAAACCGAGCGGGCTTTCGGCGGCCGGCTGCCGGCGATCGTCGGCGGCGGCCGCGTCGTGTTCGACGTGCTGACGGTTCCGACCCGCCGCGGCAGCGCCGGCATCGGCATCGACGCGACCGAGGCCGACGTCATGCGCGCAGAGCTCGCCCGCATGGTCGACGCCCACCGCCGCACGCTCGACTATCTCGCCACCGGCGTCGCCATCTTCGGCGTCGACGGCCGCCTCACCTTCTACAACACCGCCTTCCATGTGCTCTGGGAGCTCGAGACCGGCTTCCTCGATCAGCGCCCGAGCGATTCCGCGATCCTCGACCGCTTGCGCGACGCGCGCCGGCTGCCGGAGCAGCAGGACTTCCGCAAGTGGAAGGCCGAGCTGCACGAGGCCTATCGCGCGACCGAGGCCAAGGCGCATGAATGGCACCTGCCCGGTGGCCGCACCTTGAGCGTCGTCACCACGCCCAATCCGGAAGGCGGCGTGATCTACCTCTACGACGACATCACCGAGCCGCTCGACCTGCAGCGGCGGTTCGAGGCGCTGATCCGCGTGCAGGGCGAAACCCTCGACAATCTGGCGGAAGGCGTCGCGGTGTTCGCGAGCGACGGGCGGCTGCGGCTGTTCAATCCGGTGTTCGCGCAGATGTGGAAGTTCGATCCAGCCGCGCTGCAGGAGCGCCCGCATATCGAGGCGGTGATCGGCTGGTGCCACGCGCTTGCCGGCGACAACCCGGTGTGGCCGGCGCTGCGCATGACCGTCACCGCGATCGACGGCCGCGCGCCGGTCAACGGCGAGATCGAGCGGCGCGACGGCAGCGTGGTCAAATGCGCGACCGTGCCGCTGCCGGACGGCGCCACGCTGGTGACGTTCCAGGACATCACCGACTCCGTCAACGTGGAGCGTGCGCTGCGCGAGCGCAACGAGGCGCTGGAAGACGCCGACAAGATCAAGATCGATTTCGTGCACCATGTGAGCTACGAGCTGCGCTCGCCGCTCACCAACATCATCGGCTTTGCGCATTTCCTCGGCGACGACACCACCGGGCCGCTCAACGAGAAGCAGCACGAATACCTGAGCTACATCACCACCTCGACCAACGCGCTGCTCGCGATCATCAACAACATCCTCGATCTCGCCACCATCGACGCCGGCGCGATGACGCTCAACCTCGGCAATGTCGACATCCGGGCGACCATGGACGCGGCGGCGGAAGGCGTGCAGGACCGGCTGGAGCAGACCGGGATTTCGCTCTCGATCCGCACCGCGCCCGACATCGGATCGTTCGTGGCCGACGAGCGCCGCGTGCGGCAGGCGCTGTTCAATCTCTTGGCCAATGCCATCGGCTTCTCGCCGCCGAACGGCGTGGTCACGCTGGCGGCGCAGCGGCTGCAGGACTCCGTGGTGTTCATGGTCACCGACCAGGGCCCGGGCATCCCGGAGGAGGTCAAGGACAAGGTGTTCGACTGGTTCGAGACCCACTCGCTCGGCTCGCGCCACCGCGGCACCGGCTTGGGCCTCTCGCTGGTGCGCTCGTTCGTCGAGCTGCACGGCGGCACGGTGACGATCGATTCCTCGGTCGGACGCGGCACCACCGTGACCTGCATATTTCCGACCGAAGCCGCCGGCCAGCGCGTCAGCGCGGCGTAGCTGCTGGGCCGCCCCCCACTCTCCGCTCATACCCGCACAAGCGGGTATCCAGGCTTCTTTCTAGGCTGGGTCCCCGCTTTCGCGGGGACGAGCGGGACCGCGATTGTCGGTCAATACCGCCAGGGATCGATCGTCGCCAGCGGGAACGCGCTGAACACCGACGGCACCGTGACCACCGGCGCATTCAGGTGCAGGTAGCTCTTGTTGAGATCGGCGAACGTATTGACGCCGAGCAGGCCGAGCGAGCGCTGCACCTCGTCCTCCAGGATTTCGAGCATGCGCACCACGCCCGTCGCGCCGCCGGCCGCCAGCGCATAGCACTGCATGCGGCCCATCCCGACCAGATCCGCGCCGAGCGCCATTGCCTTGACCACGTCGCTGCCGCGGTAGAAGCCGCCGTCGATCATGATCTTGGCGCGCCCGGCAACGGCGGCGGCGACTTCCGGCAGCACGTCCATGGAGCCGCGGCCGTGGTCGAGCTGACGCCCGCCGTGGTTCGAGACATAGACCCACTCGATGCCGTGCTCGACCGCGAGCTTGGCGTCCTCGGCGGTAGCGACGCCTTTGATGATGAGCGGGATCTTGTATTGCTTCTTGATGCGATCGATCGCCGCCCAGTCGAGCTCCATCTGGTACTTGCGGCCCGCAACGCGGCGGCGGCCGGCGGTCTGGTAGCGCTTGGCGAGGTCGCGCTCGCGGCGGCTGTAATGCGCGGTGTCGACCGTGAAACAGAACGCGCTGTAACCGTTCTTGATCGCGCGCTCGACATGGTCTTTGACGAAGTCCTCGTCGCCGCGGACATAGAGCTGGAAGATGCGCAGCGCATCCGGCGCCGCCTGCGCGACCCCCTCGAGCCCCGGCTCGGTGACCGACGAAACCATGTGCGCGATGCCGAATTCGCCGGTGGCGCGGACGATCTCCGCGGCCGCGCCCGGATGGAAGCATTCGAGCGAGCCGACCGGCGCCAGCATCACCGGCATCCGCAGCTTGCGCCCGAACCGTTCGACCGAGGCTTCGACCCGGCTGACGTCGGTCAGAATGCGCGGCCGGAACGCGATGGCGTCGAGCGCCATGCGGTTGCGCCGCAGCGTGGTCTCGGTCTCGGCCGCGCCGACGATGTAGTCCCAGTGGTTCTGGCTGAGGTTCTGGCGCGCCTTGGTGACGAACTCATGCAGGTTCATGAATTCCGTCACGGACGCCTGGATTTGCTCGGCGGCCTGCGGTGCGGCGGCGGCGGTTTTTTCTTGCATGGTGTGCCCGGTACTCTTGACTGTTGAAGCGTTCCTCACGGGGCGGGATGATGCTCACCCGCGCGGTTTGCCGTCAATCCAGCTTGGCGCCGATCGCGCGGATCACCTTGCCGTATTTCTCGTTGTCGCCGCGGATGCGCGCGTTGAATTCGTCCGGCGTGGTGAAATAGGGCTCGCCCGAGCCCGAGGTTGCGAGCCGCTTGATCACGTCGGGCTCCTTGAGCACCTCCCGTACCTCCGCGCGCAACCGATCCGCGATCGGCTGCGGCACGCCGGCCGGCACGAACAGGCCGTGCCAGATCAGCACCTCGTAGCCGGGATAGATTTCGCCGATGGTCGGCAGCTCGGGCGTCAGCGCAAAGCGCTTGGCGCCCGAAGCGGCAAGCCCGCGCGCCTTGCCGGACTGGATCACCGGCACGATCGAGCCGGCGCCGAACATAGCGGAGATCTCGCCGGCGATCAGCGCGATGCCAGCCGGGCCGCCGCCGCGATACGGCACATGCACGAGATCGATGTTGACGTGCTGCTTGAGCACCTCCATCGCGAGATGGTGCTGGCTGCCGTTGCCGATCGAGGCATAGAACAGCGGCGGCTTGGTCTTGCGCGCGAGCTCCACGAATTCGCGCAGATCGTTGGCCGGAACCGACGGATGCACCGCGAGCACGAGCTGATTGGAAATGAGGCTCGAGATCGGCACCAGGTCCTTGAGCGGATCGAACGTCATCTTGGCGTAGAGATGCGGATTGGCGATGAACAGGTTGTCCGGCCCGTGCATCATCGTGTAGCCGTCCGGCGTCGCCTTGGCGGTGGCCTCGCCGGCGACGTTGCCGCCGGCGCCGGGCCGGTTCTCGATCACGACCGGCTGCCCCAGACGAACCGACAGAGATTGTCCGATCACCCGCGCGACGATGTCGGCGGCGCCGCCGGGCGGAAAGCCGACATTCATCCGGATCGGGCGCGACGGATAGCTCTGCGCCCACCCCGTGCGCGCCACCGCCGGCGCGGCGACGGCGCCGGCCGCAAGGGTCAGGAATTTCCGGCGCGGCAATTTCATGGCGTTCCCCTACCCAAGGGCCGATCCTGGCACCGTCGGTTATCGCAGCTTTTGGGGGAGGCAACCACTTACCCACGGCCCAAGGACGGCCCCAGGCAAGTCGGCGCTTTTCCCCGCGCGCCAGGACCGTTACGGTTATGCTCGAAATGCTGAGAATCCCACCCCCATGCTGACCACCACCGGCGGCGCGATCTTCACGGTGGTCCTGCCGGACGAGCAGGCCACCATGCGGCTGATGGTGGACGTCGCTTCCGCGCTCGAACCCGGCGACGTGCTGACGCTTTCCGGCGACCTCGGCGCCGGCAAGACCACCTTTGCGCGCGCAATGATCCGCTATCTCGCGGGCGACGAGACGGTCGAGGTGCCGAGCCCGACCTTCACGCTGATGCAGACCTACGAGCTGCCGCGCTTTCCGGTGGTGCATGCCGATCTCTATCGCGTGGCCGGATCGGCGGAGCTCGCCGAGCTCGGCTTCGACGATCTGCCGGAAAACGCCGTGGTGGTGGTCGAGTGGCCCGACCGCGCCGCCGGCTTCCTGCCCAACGATCGCATCGACGTGACGCTGACGCTGGCGCCCAAGCTCAAGCCGGAGTTCCGCCATGCCCGCGTCACCGGCTACGGCACCTGCGCGCCGCGGGTGGACCGCATCGCAACGGTGCGGCAGTTCATCGCCGAGGCCGGCTTGAGCGAGGCGCTGCGCGAGCGCATGCCCGGCGACGCCTCGACGCGCCGTTACCATCGCCTGATCCTCGACAATCGGCGTGCGATCCTGATGGACGCGCCGAAGCGGCCCGACGGCCCGCCGGTGAAGAACGGAAAACCCTACAGCCAGATCGCGCATCTCGCCGAAACGGTGGTGCCGTTCGTCGCGATGGCGAAGGGGCTGCGGGCGCAGGGCCTCAACGCGCCCGACATCCAGCACGCCGATCTGCAGCAGGGACTGCTCATCATCGAGGACCTCGGCACCGACGGCGTGGTCGAAGGCGATCCGCCGGTGCCGATCGTCGAGCGCTACGAGACCGCCGTCGACGCGCTGCTGTCGCTGCACGGCAAGGAGTTGCCGGCGGTGCTGCCGGTCGCGCCGCACGTCGAGCACAAGATTCCGCCCTACGACATGGAGGCGTTGCTGATCGAGGTCGAGCTCCTGCTCGAATGGTATCTGCCGCGCCACGGCGTCGTGGTCACCGACGATGCGCGCGCCGAGTTCTTCGGATTCTGGCGTGACGCGCTGCAGCCGGTGCTCGACATGCCGTCGACCTGGACGCTGCGCGACTACCATTCGCCCAACCTGCTCTGGCTCGGCGACCGCGAGGAAACCGCGCGGCTTGGCGTGCTCGACTTCCAGGACGCCGTGTTGGGGCCGCCGGCCTACGACGTCGCGTCGTTGTTGCAGGATGCGCGCGTCGACGTGCCGGAGGAAGTTGAGGTGCCGCTGCTCGGCCGCTATGTGCGGGCGCGCCGCACCGCCGACGCCGACTTCGATCCCGGCAGCTTCATCCGCAGCTACGTCACGCTGGCGGCGCAACGCGCGTCGAAGATCCTCGGCATCTTCGCGCGCCTCGACGTGCGCGACGGCAAGCCGCAATATTTACGTCACATCCCGCGGATATCCGCCTACCTGAAGCGCTCGCTGGCGCATCCTGCGCTCGAGCCGCTGAACGAGTGGTACGGCCGCCATGTTCCGGGGCTGCAAGAAACGTCGGACCTGTAGCTCCGTGCGGCGCCTTGGCGCCGCACGGAGGCATGATTTGCACCATCAACGCGACGGGGCGGCCGACGCGCTGCGCATCTGCGTATTGACCGCGAGCTCCGCAATCTTGCGGCCCATCTCCTGCGCGGCCGCGTTCGAGAAGCGATAGTGGAAGCCGCCGTAGATGCGCGCCATCGCAACCTCGTCGGAATAATCCTGCAAGCGCTTCCAGCGTCGCGTCATGCCGGGTGCCGTGATGCTCGTCATCGAAACTTCGGGGATGTCGTTCCCGAACGCGGACTGCAACACCGCAGCGGCGGCGGATGACGTGATGCAATGCGCGCACGGATACTCGGGATGCATCGGCGTATCGCCGAGCGGCAGCCAGGCTCGCGTCCCGCTGCGTCGCGGGATTGTCGCTCAGGTCTGCATTGCGGATAGCCGTGATCGGCCGCCAGAAATTGTAGTGATACTTGGCCTCGAACACAGCGATGAAGGCATCATCCGTCGCGATCGCCACCAGCGCAAACAGCCGCGCGCTGTCGACGATATCGAGCTTCTTCATCGTCACCAGCTGACGCGCAATCGGATTCCACGCCTGCGGGCCGGTCACGAACCAGAACTGACCGATATTGGTCTGCTCGACGCTCCGCTTGGTGTTGGTGCGACCGCCATACTCGCGGATCTCGTTGACGTCCCGCGCCCAGGTCGCGGAACTCAGGGCCGGCGGCGGCGCCGGGCGGAACTGCGCGCCGGAGCTCATCACCCACGGCGTGACACGGCCATAGGTCGAGCTGACCGGAATCACGGTTGGAACGTAGACGCCTGCGACCGCGTAGGGACGATAGGATTCCTGCGTGGTCGTTCCATCCTTGGCGCGCAGGGCAAGGGTTTCCGCTCCGGCCTTCTTGCCAAGCGCCACGCCTGTGGTTTTGGCGTCGCCGTCAGGTATGGCAGCCAACGCCGCCGTAAGCGCCGCATTGATCGTTTCCTGTTCGTCGGGATGCAGCGCCATCAGCACGAAATGCGCGGCGGCGGCAGCGGCGGCCTCCTTCGATGCATTTCGTGCGGCCGTAAGATTGAGCCGGTAAGGCCCATATCGGCGTTCGACGGCATTCACAGCTTCGAACATGGCGACATGCATGATCGCCATGCCGCGGGCGTTCGGCGGCGGCAGCATCTTCTTCTTGACCGCGATGGCTTCGGCCTTGGCGTTCCAGTCGACGACAACATTGGCGCGGGCGCCGAATGCGGTTAGGACGACTGCGGTAAGACACATCGCCCGAATGACGCCGCTCATCGAAAATTTCATGATCTCCTCCACCGTGGGTACCGGCGCGACTGCCGGCGGTTGCCGCCCATCGCAGAACGGCGCCCTGGTGTCGTGAAAGCCTGGTGAAATCCTTCTGAAATTCGGTAAGATATTGGAATTGGCCGACAAATTGCGGAGGCTGACGCATTCCCATGACGGCCCTACCGGCCAAGTCCTACCGCTTCGGCAGGTTTGTCGTTGACGCGCGCTCCGGCGGGTTGCGACGGGACGACAGCCCCGATACCACTGCGGCCCAAGTCGTTCGACGTGCTGGCCTACTTCGCGCGCAACCGCGGGCGGCTGGTGACCAAGGACGAGCTGCTCGACCATGTCTGGGGCAACATCGTCGTCACGGAAAATTCCCTGACCCAATGCATCAGCGACGTGCGCCAGGCGCTCGAGGATCACGACCAGACGATCATCGAGACGGTCGCCAAGCGCGGCTATATCTTCACGCCGGCCGTCACCGAGTGCGAAGACGCGCCGGTTGCGGCGACGGGCATCGCACCGGTCGATCCGGTGCTGCCATCCGGCACGGCAGTCCCGATTCTTGCCGTCAGGCGGCGGACCGCCGCTGTTGGCGCCGTCATCGCGATAGCGCTCATGATCGGAGGCGGGCTGTGGTGGGGGTTGAGCCCGCGACCGAGCCCCCAACCGCCCGCCGCGACTTCGACGGCTGACCGTCAGTCGGTGGCGGTGCTGCCTTTCGGCGTATCGGGTGAAACTGCCGACGACTATTTCTCCGTCGGCATCAGCGAAGACATTGCGGCGGCGCTTGGCCGCTTTCCCGACTTGGCCGTCGCTTCGCCGAAGGTCGTCGCGCGTTTTGGCAGCGTGACTGGGCGCAACGACAATCTCCAGCGTGAATTGAAAGTCCGGTACCTGGTTGAAGGCAGCGTGCGCCGGACGCCTGAACGCATCCGGATTTCCGTACGGTTGACCGACCTGCCGCGCGGCACCCTGCTGTGGTCGGAATCCTATGACTCGTCGGCGGCCACGATCTTCGCGATTGAAGACGACATCATCCTCAGGATCGCCGGCGCGCTGGCGGTCAAGCTCACCAATCTTCAGCAGGCGCAATTGGCCCGGAAGTCGACCGGCAACCTGGAGGCCTATGATCTCGTTTTGCGCGGACGCGACCTGCTTACGCGCTTGAACCGAACAGCGCACTCACAGGCGCGCACGCTGTTCGAACGCGCGATCACGCTCGATCCGCAATATGCCGGGGCCTATGTCGGCCTGGGTCGCATCGACCTGAGCGCCGCGGCGCTCGGCTGGACAGCAGACCCCGAGGCGGCGCTTCAGCGCGCCGAAGAGCTGGCGCGCAAGGCGATATCGCTCGACGAATTCAACCCGGCTGCCCACGTTCTGCTCGGACGAGCCTATGCGCGAATGGGGGAGTACGAGCGCGCCGTCGAAGCACTCAAGCGCGCCGTCGCGCTCAATCCCAGCGAACCGGACAGCTATGCCGGGCTCGGCGACGCCTTGCTCTGGAACGGCGACGTCGACGGCGCAGTCAAGTCGCTTGAAACAGCGACCGCCATCGATCCGCGCCTGTCGGCGGAAGACCTGCTCAGCCTGGGGGCGGCCTATTTCCTGGCGGGACGGATCGCGGATGCGACGGTCATCCTTGAACGGATCATCACGCGCAAGGAGGGCAATCCATTCATCTATGCCATGCTGGCGGCCAGCTACATCGAGAGCGGCCGCGAACAGGACTCACGGTTGGCAGTGGCCGAGGTCCGCAAGCTCAATCCCTTCTTCGATGTTGCGCGGTTCGGCTCTTTGTTCAAAAAGCCCGAGCACCGGGACAAGCTCGCGGCGGCGCTGAAGAAGACGGGTCTCTAGTTCGAAGCCTTATTCCT
>CAVTZH010000009.1:0-1614302 GCA_963739175.1 uncultured Alphaproteobacteria bacterium | reverse complement strand
AGCAAGCCCTCGGTTCGTGCTTAAAGCGTCAAGCCACCATGATCGAGTTCTCTCCGTGCCAATTTCGGGTCGTCGGACAAGGTCGCCTTCGCTGATAATTCCGACAAGGCTACCCTGCTGGTCGACAACGGGCACGGCACTGATGCGGTTAGCCAGCAGAATTGGCAACATCATTCACCGTGGCATCCGCGCGCACGATGATGACATCCGTATGATCACATCTGAAGCATTCATCGCGTCTACTTCCATTTCTCCAGTCGACTTCTTTTTTCTCCAATAGGCGGCGCATTCGAAACGTTAGGCTTTGACTTTGTATCAAATAGCACAAAAATAGGCATAGCGTGACGGAGCTTTACCGCGAAGCGCCTAGCAAGGCTCGATTGCCGGGTATCATAATAAGTGAGCCATCAGTACGCCACCGGCATTTTGCTTAGCATAATGCGCACCCCCGAAAAACGAACTCTCAAAACCGAAATGACCATATCGTCCTTTCGCCTTTGGGGAGCAACCTTGATCGGCCCGCAATAATCTTGACATGAATCAAAGCGCCGTTAGGGCCTGGGGTTACGATAACAGGTGGGTTTCATGCGTCCCAAGGCAGCGTGACGCAGGAGTTTCACTCTATCTAGGGTGCTAAAACGACCGCCAAAGAGCAAAAGACCGCAGGCGAGCTTGAAGCGATGATCGTTGCGGAGCTGAATAACCGAGTGTGAGCATTTTGGTCTATCCCAATCCCGCCGCGGGATGGTACGCCATGTCGTCGTCTTGGCTTCAACTCGACGTTGCCGTCAGCATGACATGGCGCACCAGGTCGGCGGAGCGCCTTCGCGCTCAAGGCAACGATCTCAAGTGAGACAGATGGCGTGACGCCCGCCTCGTGAGGCAGGCTAAAATTGATTTAGGAACCTTGATTTACCTCAAGGCCACCTGCCCCGCGAGGCAGCCTTATGGGTGCGGTTGACGCGGCAATGCCGCTGGCCCGGCAGCCCAGCCGAATATCGACCGATCCAGCGATTTCGGCAAGGCGAATGTAGAATTTGCGGCCATTGAGGGCAACCGAGGGGATGACGATGTACAAGGAGATTTTGATTGCGACCGACGGCTCCTAACTTGCCGGCAAAGCTGTGTCCCACGGGATTGCTTTGGGCGAAAGAGCATAAGGCGTCTGGTATCGGTGGTTACCGTGACGGATATCTGGTCTGCCTTTGACATGGCTCACGATGACGATCGTAACAGGAAGGATCCGATCGGCAGCGATGAGGCCTTGGCAGCTGTGGCGGCGAAACAGATTTTAGACCGCGCGGGCGAGGTTGCAAAATCGCAAGGCGTTGACTGCAAGCTGATCCATCAGCCAGACAAACATCCGGCGGAAGGCATCATCGCGACCGCAAACGAGATTGGCGCCGATCTGATTATTATGGCCTCCCACGGTCGGCGGGGCATGCGCAGGCTCCTTCTGGGAAGTCAGGCTAACGAAGTGGTCACGCACAGCAAGGTACCTGTTCTCGTCGTTCGGTGAGGGAGCAGTGGGACATTGACAGCGTGCCGGGGCTTTCTGCTTTAGTTGGGAGCAGTCTCGAGTTATGAAGATCCTCGTACCGGTTGATGGCTCGACCGCGTCGATGCACGCCGTCAAGCTCGCCATTGATCAAGTGAAGACGGTAGTGGGAACTACCCTCGTCATCGTGAACGTTCAGAATCTTGCAACAGTCGGCTTAGGTGAAAGCGCGGGGATCATGCCACGCGCATGGATCAATCGGGAGGAAGAGATAGCGGCCACGGAGGCGTTGCAAGAGGCTGTCATGGCCTGCCGCGAGGCATGCGTCAGCTACGTGACCCGTTCGGAGCGGGGCGCCGTTGCGGCAACGATCGATCGTGTGGCCCGCGAAGAACAGGTGGCACACATCATCATGGGAACCAGAGGATTGGGCGGGGTGCGCGGCTTGCTCCTGGGTCGGTCGCCACCCAGCTGCTCCATTTGGCCGAAGTGCCGGTAACGCTTGTGAAATAGCCATTCCGATCGGCCTGCAGATAACAATGGGCCGGGCGCGGCTGGAATGTTCCGTAACGTGTCATTATGCGATTTGGCTTGTAAATATTCGCGCTCGTATTATGATCAATCTTGTGAGTTAAATCGTCACGAGTTCGTGTGAATGTTCGTCGCACGACATGATGCAACCCGTCCGCGTCTAGCGTCCGAAGAGGGCGACCCACTAGGCAGGAACGATTTGGCACTACCTGCGCATCGATTTGCGTTTTCGGTTTGATCACAGCGAACGGCAAGGCGGATCGACGGTAATCCGCTAACGCACGACGCATCACTCCACCCGTTGCTAGGCGTGTGTGTCTTGCACCATCGCATGGTCGACCCCTAGGAGCCGACATGCCGAAAACATCAGTCCAACTCGATCCGCTGACCTTGGGATCTATCGCCGCCCTCGATCGCCCCCCGATTAGGCGTCGAATCCGATGCCGTTGGCTGATTATTGCAACACCCTTGCCGGGGCCGCGCGCCACTTCCTTTCGACGAGGCGGGCGATGAATTCGGCATCAAAGAATTACCAAGTTGGCAAAGGTCGTCCGCCCAAGCACACCCGCTGGCGGAAAGGTCAAACCGGCAACCCTCGCCGCGCTTATGGCCGCGCCCCCAAATCCATCGTCGGACTTATTGATGAGCGGTTCGAAGAGAAGGTGCGCGTGACAGTTGAGGGCGAAGTTCGCAGCGTCATTCGAAGCCATTGTTCACGAGCTACTGCTTCAAGCCGCAGCCGGCAAGCGAGGCGCGCTGCGGACTGCCCTTCGATACGAAGATTCTCGGCTACCCGCGGTGGGCATCAAGAAGTTGAAATCGTATTTGCTAAATCGAGCAACAGCAGGAAAAAACGACATGACTGAGTACGAAGTCGAATACAAGAAGCCGCCCACACACAGCCGGTTCAAGAAGGGAATTTGCCCAAATCCCCGCGGTCGAGGGGCACGCAAACCATTCAAGCCATCGCAAGCACTTCGAAACGCGCTCAATGCGCTAACGCGTTTTCGCCAGAACAATCGTTCGAAAAGCGCGCCACTTATCGAAGTGTTCCTCCGAAGGCAAGTGATGCTTGCCCTTCAAGGAAATGCAATGGCGGCCGCGATGCTGCTCGAGTTGCGCGCACATTTCTCGAAGTACGGCGATGTGAGAAAGTTGACACTAGTTTTTGACGAGGCCGACGCCAAGCTATGAGCCACGCGCTCGCGAGAGGTGCCAACAGCTTCAAAAAGGGGCAACTATGAACCAAACAATCCGCCGGCGCTATAGTTCTCACCAGTCGATCGAGACTATCTTAGAGTCCAAAAGCCGACGCCGTCGCGGCGCCCTGAAACAGGCAAGCGAGAATCAGCGGAAGTTTATGCAGGACGCAATGATATCATGCCTTGATCGAACTCGTCGAGCGAAGGGTCAAGGACCTCATCGTTCCAATCCGAAATGTCCGCAAAGTCGATGCGCATCAAATCCAGCAGGTTGTTAACTCGATCAGGCGCTCGGATTTTGCGATCCGCTTCTAATCGACGATGGCAACCAAATCTTGGATGGCGTCGCGCGCCTCGATGCGGCCAAGCTCCTTGGTATCGAGACTGTCCCGTGCGTCTGCGCTCGTCATCTCTCGAAAATTGAGGCACGGCTGGTTAGACTTGCATTGAACCGACTCGCTGAGAAGGGCCAGTGGGACTTCGAGGAGTTAAAGGTCGAACTTGAAGAGCTCGTTCTGGATAACACGCCCATCGAGGTCACTGGCTTTTCGCTCACGGAGGTTGACCAAATTGTCCTGGGCGAAGCGCCTGAAGTCGTTGGAGCAGGGGCCGCTTGAGCCCATCCCGCCAGTCCTACGCACAGGTCGGCGACGTATTCCTCCTCGGTGAACATCGCGTCGCCTGCGGGAATGCCATGGACTCCAACATCCTCGCCCGCTTGTTTGCCGGCGATCAACCGGCTGTCCTGACGGACGTCCCATACAATGTCCCGATCGGTGGTCACGTGACCAAGGGCCGTCACCGTGAGTTCGTAATGGCCAGCGGCGAAATGTCCGACGCCCAATTCATCGCGTTCAACCTGTCCTGGATGAGTGCCTCGCTACATCACCTAACTGAAGGCGGACTTTCTCGACGTTCATCGACTCGCGTGGTTTGCAGACCATCAATGTCGCGGCAACGCAGCTTGAGCTCACCCCAATAACCTCGTTGTTTGGTCCAAAACCAACGCGGGAATGGGGAGCCTCTACAGATCGCAGCATGAGTTGCTACCCGTATTCAAGAAAGGCAATTCCAATCACATCAACAATGTCGCACTCGGCAAGAATGGGCGGTGGAGGTCGAACGTGTGGGTGTACCCCGGAGCCTCAAGCATGGGATCCGACGCTCGTCAGGGGCTACAATATCATCCCACCGTCAAACCGGTCGCCATGCTGGAGGACGCGCTGCTTGATGTGACCGATCGTGGAGACGTAGTTTTCGACCCATTCCTCGGCTCTGGATCAACGTTAATTGCTGCCGAAAACACGGGCCGGGTATGCCGCGCGGTCGAACTCGATCCGCGATATGTCGACGTAGCAGTGCGGCGCTACGAGAGCGTGACCGGTCGACAAGTCATACTAGAAAAGACCGGCGAACCATTTAGCGACTTGATAGCCAGGCGACAATCTGAGGTTACGCAAGAGACGAAAAACGATCAAGAAAAGGCAGGGCGACGTAAGAGGACTACCGCCGTCATCAAGAAACCTTCTCGATAATCCACTCGGCGAGTCCGACGCGGAGTGCTGTCCGGGCAATTTCCTGGTTTGACCAGATATGAACGTCGGCTCGCTCGTCCGGCACCGACAGCGCGCCCGTCGGGCTATGACAGATGAAGAACAGACGGTCGTATGCACCGGTGTCGTCCGCATCGGCGATGAACCGTTGCACGATTTTCTGATTAGCAGAGGACTTAACTTGCACGGCAGCGTGCTCCCCGGTGACGGGGTGATCAACGGCCATGTCAATCAGTTTTTGCGTTCCGCCGATCGCGGATGTGCGGTGCCAGCCGCTGCGGGCGAAGATGATGTCCACCAAAGTCTCGAAGTCGGCCCAATGCAGAGAAACAACGGCTTCAGTCATAGCCGCGAGCAGTGCGTCGCGCGCTTGGACCGACTTCTCCACCAGAGGTTCGATCTGCCCGTTAAGTCTACGCAACAAATACTCTTCATCCGCTATCTTACACACCGTGCGGCGATAGCTCGCAACTCTCGTAAGCTTCGTGCTCAGAGAGCTCGTACGGATTGGTTGACCGTTCGTATCAATATTGCGCCAACCACCGATTGCTTTGCGCACCCTCTCCCCTCGCCCGTTCCCAACGCCAAGCCATACGACCTCCGGTTCCGCGAACGTCCACCAGAGGTGGCCTTGGGCGAACGTGACCCAAAGACAGCCGGAGCCAAGCGAATAGAAGTCGACGGTCTCGAGAGCATCCTCGGCGGCGGCACGAGGATCTCGTCCCTGCTCGATACGAAGTTGCCGGATCTGCTCCCGATCCCCTGCGAGCGCGAGGTCATGCGGGATCCTACCGTGGCCAAAATGTAGCTCGCCGCGCTCAAGGGAAACCTTCTCCCAGGCCCCGCCCCGGCCCAGTTTGATGTAGCGAACGTGCTTTGCAACGATTGTCATTGAAATACTAGCTCAACGACATGGGCTCATATTTTGCGTCGCGGCAATTCGTGCGGATCTCGTAGTGATCGGAGTCTTGATTAGAAGCGACGACACGTCCGTCACGGATCAACAGGACGGCTTCTTTGACACCTGTGTATGCCCCCATACGGTTCTTCGCGTTACCGCGATAGCAAACCACCCAGCCCGCTTCATGCGTGAACGTGCCTTGGAGAAGCACCTGTCCGGGCTTTGGTGTGGCGATCTGAAAGTCGCGAGCACTATAGGGATCGAACAGGCTGGTGCGCAGGTGGTCTCGCGCAATATCTACATACCTGGCCGGCGGCGGACCGACAGTGGCCTCCGTTGGGGTGCTGACGCATCCAGTCACCGCCTGCGAACCAATCAAAACCATCATGACAAGAAGAGCTGATCTAGGCATTGAATATCGGACTCCACCAGTAAAACTGGCACGGATATGTATCCTATTTTGGGATATTTGTGTAGTCGAAAGAAATTGCGGGCCCCATGGCTCGCGCCGCAAGACCACGAAATCGCTTCGTTCAAAGGACCATCGCGCTCTTTGCGCGCTGCTGATCGAGGCCCGCGAGGAAGCGCAGTTGACGCAAGTCAAGCTCGCCAAACGCCTTGGGAAGCCCCAATCCTACGTCGCCAAATATGAGGGCGGCGAACGGCGGCTGGACGTCGTTGAATTCCTGGCCGTGGCTCGCGCCCTGAAGGCCGATCCGTTGCAGCTGCTGCGCGAGCTCATGCGCGGTAGCGGCGCCTAGCCCAGGTGCGGTGCCTGAAGTTCGGCCTGGGCATACCGATCCGAAGATGATCTGGCTGGCGGCAAATGAGCCATAAGATTGCTCACCTTCCGCTCGACTTCAGCCGCGCGCCGAAGCATGTATGGCGGCCTAATGGAGGGCACCGCCATGGACCCGCAGACGGTTGAAGTCACGCTGAGAGCTTATCTCACAGGTATACGAACGCGGCTCGATGAAGCTGCGAGCATCGCAAGGGCTGCCGAAGCCTGCGCTCTCGCTGGCAATGTCGAAAAAGGCGTCGAGGTATCGCACGACATCGAACAGTTGCTCTACGAGGCCACAACCTTCTTGAACGCCGCGAGCATGGTCAGGCGAATTTCCAGAGAAGAAGAATAGCGCTCTCCTAGATCAGGACTCCTATCCCCGCCAGCGCCTTTGGGCCTCCGCGGGGTGTCGGTGGTGGCGGCACATGATGCCGTCGCAACCGACGACAGGAGTCCAGAATGGCTAAAGCCAAGAGCACTCAGAAACTGAAGCCAGTGTCCGCGGCCAAGGCGCGGAGCGAATGCAGGCGCTTCCAAGAAACCAGCCGACCGCAAGCCCCGCGCGAATTCCAAGCAGGAGAAGGTGCTCGCGCTGCTGCGACAGCCCGAGGGCGTGACCATTGCCGCCATCATGAAGGCCACCGGCTGGCAGCAACATTCGGTCCGCGGGTTCTTTGCCGGCGTCGTGCGCAAGCGGCTCGGCCTCACGCTCGAATCCGAAAAAGGCGATGGCGATCGGACCTACCGGATCGTCGGCGGCAACACCGCCAAACCAAAGTCCAAGCCTGAAGCTGCCAAGGGTCAGGCTGCCTGACCATGGACCAGCGGACCGTCGATCCCGCTGCGATCGAGGCCGAGGTCGACCGGGTACGGTCCCTCGGCATCGACGCTCTGCGCACGCGCTGGCGGATGACGTTCGGCGCCGTCCCACCTCCAGGCCTGACCAAGGACGTCATGAGCCGGATGATCGCCTACCGGATCCAGGAGGAAGCCTTCGGCGGGCTCGACCGGGAGACAGTCAAGTTGCTCGACCGCCTTGCCCGCGGCGAGAAGCCGAACGAACTGAACCGCCGCCTCAAGCCCGGCACCGTCCTCGTCCGCGAATACAGGGGCGAGCGGCATACCGTCACCGTCGTACCCGACGGCTTCCTCTGGCAGGACAAGACCTGGTCAAGCCTCTCGACCATCGCCAAGGCCATCACCGGCACGGCCTGGAATGGCCCGCGCTTCTTTGGCTTGCGCGTGCCCGGCGCGCCAGAAGCCGAAAGTCCACCGGAACCGGCCAAGCCCGTAACGAAGCCGAGCCGGCGCGGGCGACACTCGGTCCGCGTCAGTCATCCCACCAATCACGTCCGAGGTCGCCAACGTGGATAGGCCCGCCAAGAAGCAGTTCCGTTGCGCGATCTACACCCGGAAATCGACCGAGCATAACCTTGACCTCGAGTTCAACTCGCTCGACGCCCAGCGGGAGGCCTGCGAGGCCTATATCAAGAGCCAGGCGCACGAGGGCTGGCGGCTGGTTCCTGGCCACTATGATGATGGCGCCTTCTCAGGCGCCTCGCTCGACCGCCCTGCCCTCCAGAAACTCCTGACCGAGGTCCGCGCCGGCAGGATCGACGTCATCGTGGTGTACAAGGTCGACCGGCTGACCCGCTCGCTGGCCGACTTCGCCAAGCTGGTCGAACTGTTCGACCAGCATTCCGTACTCTTCGTCTCGATCACGCAGTCGCTTCAACACGACCACCAGCATGGGGCGGCTGACGCTCAACGTGCTGCTGTCCTTCGCCCAGTTCGAGCGCGAGGTCATTGGCGAGCGCGTCCGCGACAAGATCGCGGCCTCCAAGAAGAAGGGCATTTGGGTCGGCGGGGCCGTGCCGATGGGTTATGCCAGCGTCAACAAGAAGCTCGTGGTTGTGCCCGAGGAGGCCGAGACCGCTCGCCTGATTTTCCGACGATATCTCGAGGTCGGCTCGATCGGAGACTTGGTCGCTGACCTGGACAACCGGGGTATCCGGACGAGGCGCCAAAAACTCGCCGACGGCCGCATCCGCGGCGGGATCCCATTCGGGGTCGGGGGCCTGAACTACTTCCTTCGCAACCGCTACTTTATCGGCGAGGTCGTCTACCGCGGCGCCATCTATCCCGGTGAGCAGGAGCCGATCGTCGACCTAAAACTGTTCGAAGCGGTGCAGGCCAAGCTCACGGCCGGCTCCACAGCCCGCCAGTTGAAGCTCAAGGCATCGCCGTCAATTCTCGTCGGCCGACTGTTCGACGACCGCGGCAACAAGATGACCCCATCCCACACCAACAAGCAGGGCGCGCGATATCGCTACTATGTCTCGCACGCGATCCTGCAAAAACGAAAAGACGAGGCAGGCACTATCACCCGTGTGCCGGCGCACGAGATCGAGACTGCGGTTGTCGATGCCGTTCGACGACGCCTGGACAGAACTGACGTTGGGCAACCCGACGCCGCTTTAGACGAACGTGAGTTGATCGAGCGGCATGTCGAGCAGGTAGCCGTCAAGCTGCAGTCGATTGAGATTCGTCTTGTCGCCCATTCCAAACAGAAAAACAAAAATGAGCGCTCAAAGCGCGCCGCGCGATCCGGTCGCAATTCTACCGGACCGTCGGTTATCACCGTGCCGTGGATGGACAACGCAAGCCCAGGCGCGAAGGGTGTGGTTCACTTCCCGTCGCAGAAATCGTCCATGAGCGAGGAAAATCGCGACGCCCTGCTTGCGGCCATCGCAAAGGCTCGCGCCTGGATCGAGGATCTCGCCGAGGGCCGCATCACCTCTGTCGCTGAGATCGCCAGAAAAGAAGGCAAGGTCGAGCGCCACATCAGGCTTCTGGCGCAGCTCGCGTTTGTTTCGCCGAGAATTACTTTGGCTATTGCTGAGCGCGAAATCGCGAATCTAAAGCTCAGTGAACTCGCGAAAGCCGCAGTTCCCAGATGGGCAAAACAACTGCAGCGGATTGGAATCTTACCTAGCACGCACTAACTCACCACAAATGCCGCAAGATCAATTCAGAAACCTGCGTCATCAAAGCCAAAGACGGCTCCGAGTGTCCTACTTGACGGCCATGGCGACTTCGCAGAGCATCGACGCGCCTAAAGCGGAACGATAGCTATTCCATCCGTGGAGCGATGGCTAAATTGAGCGAGGCGGCCGCAATTGGGCCGAACAATGACGCCCGGCGAGAGAGAGGCGTTCTGGGAGCTCAGCCGTTTCGGAATCTCAAGCGCCCGCGTGGTCGAAGGGGGGACAATGCTGAAGTTTGAAGGTCTGACAAAGACTTTCGGGACGCTGACTGCCGTCGACAATGTGTCGTTCGAAGTACCGGCCGGCCAGATGCTGGGGATTATCGGACGCTCGGGCGCCGGCAAGTCGACGTTGCTGCGAATGATCAATCGGCTCACCGAGCCGACCTCGGGCAGTATCGTCTGCGACGGTCGCAACATCACCGCCCTGAAAGGGCGGGCGCTTCACCTTTGGCGGCGCGAATGCGCGATGATCTTTCAGCAGTTCAACCTGGTGCCGCGGCTTGATGTCCTCACCAATGTCCTGATGGGCCGGCTGAGCTACCAGCCGACGGCGCGCTCGCTGCTTAAGCTGTTCACGCCGGAGGAGCGCGCGCTCGCGGTCATCACGCTGGAACGGGTCGAGATGACATCAGCGATCCTGCAACGCGCGGACCAGCTCTCGGGGGGCCAGCAGCAGCGGGTCGCGATCGCACGAGCGCTGGTGCAGGAGCCGAAAATCCTACTTGCCGATGAGCCGATCGCTTCGCTCGATCCGCGCAGCGCCGCGCGCGTGATGGACATCCTGCGCAGCATCAATCGCGAAGACGGCATCACGGTCATCTGCAACCTTCATACGATCGACACAGCCCGAGCGTATTGCGACCGAATCATCGGCATGCGGACCGGCCGGGTGATCTTTGACGACCATCCCAAGGCGCTCACCCATGAGCAGATCAGGGACATCTACGTTACGACCGGCAGCGACGACGAGATCGATGAGCACATCACATCGACGAGCTTGCCGGCTGCTCCGCCGATCGATCCCCGCCCGGGGAACGAGGCGTCCAATCGCGTTTCGACGTAAGGCCGCCGAAGGGAGCGCACCATGAAAGCGAACAGGCTGTTTCCGTTGACCTTGGCCGCGGCACTTTGCGGCAGCCTGCTGCTCGGCCAGCCGGCGCAGGCGCAGGACTGGCGCAAGCAGTTCCCGAAATTCCGTTACGGCGTGCAGGCGGTGGAGACTCAGGCCGCAGCGCTGACCCGCTACAAGGGCTTTGCAGCCTATGTGAAGGAGAAGCTCGGCGTCGAGCTCGAATTGTTCCTGTCGGCGGAATATGCCGGCGTGATCCAGGCGATCGGCGCCAAGCAACTCGAAGTGATGGACATGGGCGCGAGCGGCTACGCCGCCGGCTATGTAGAGACGATGGGCGGCATCGAGCCGCTGGTGGTTCCGACCAATCCCGACGGAACGATCGGATACTATGCGGTCGCCTTCGTGCGCGCGGACAGTCCCTACAAGTCGCTCGACGATCTCAAGGGGAAGATCTGGGCCTGGGCCGAGCCAAATTCGTCGTCCGGCTACCTGTTTCCTCTGGTTAGCTTCCGCAACAAGGGGCTCATCCCGGAAAAGCATTTCGGCAAGGTGGTGTTCTCCGGCGGCCACGAGCAGAGCATCATCGGCGTGCTCGATCGCGCCTATGACGGCGCGGTCACCTGGACCAACGACGTGGACAAGCACACGCGCGGCGGCCTGCACATGATGCTCAGCCGCAAGGTGCTCGACATCAAGGACATCCGCATCATTTGGGTATCCGAGCTGATCCCCAACCCGGTCATCGCCATCCGCTCCGACGTGCCCGCGCAGATGAAAGCCGACCTGAAGGCGATGTTCCTCAACATGCACAAGGACAACCCTGCGGTCTTCCGGGAAGTCGTGCGCGGCGATTCGCAAGGGCTACCGGGAGGTCGATCACAAGGTCTATCAGATCGCCATCGACCTGCGGAACCAGCTCGCCAAGGAGCGGCGCAGCCGTTAGCCCGGCGAGTTGGCGGCAACGAGAAGTCTGGTTGCGTCGGTACGTTTTGATCACGATGCGTGGAATTGGGCGGCAATGGCGATGCCGGAAGCTTGTGGCAGTCTGAACGTGTCGGCACATGCCTAGCCATACATCCGCCGCCGCCGTCGAGCGCTTCGAGGAGGAATTTGCGCGGCTGCGTCGGCGGCAGCGAATCCAGCTCGTTGCCTTTGGAGCGATCTTCGTCGTTCTCTGCTATGCCGCCGCCGACGTGAGCAATTTCCGGCTCGATCGTCTGATCGCCGGCCTGCCGAGGATCGGTGAGTATATCGGCAAGACTATTCCCGAGATCCGGCTCAACACGCTGCCGGGCGACATCGCCTATTGGTATTACGGCTTCTTCAAGTGGCTTGGACTTCTGTTCGACACGCTTCTGATCGCCCTGATGGCGCTGATATTCGGCTCGCTCGGTGGTTTCCTCCTCTGCTTTCCCGCCTCGCGCAATCTCGCCGGCAACGTCGCTATCTATTTTGTGTTCCGGCGGCTGGCGGAGCTTGCGCGCACCGTGCCGGAGATCGTCTATGCCCTGATCTTCGTGGTCGCCTTTGGCATTGGACCGTTCGCCGGCTTCCTTGCGCTCACCATCCACACCACCGGCGCAATGGGTAAGCTCTATGCGGAGGCCAATGAGAACATCGACGAGCGCCAGCTCGACGGTGTCCGCGCCTCTGGCGGCAACTGGTTCGAGGTGATCCGCTTTGCGGTGCTGCCGCAGGTTCTGCCGAATTTCACGACCTATACGTTGTGGCGGCTCGAGTTGAATATCCGTTCGGCGGCGATCGTCGGCTTCGTCGGCGCGGGTGGGATCGGGCAGGAACTCTATCACGCCATCAGCTTCAACTATTACGAGGACATGAGCGCGATCGTGCTCATGGTGGTAGCGACCATCATGGTTATCGACCTGATCTGCGAGCGACTGCGCCACCGGCTCATCGGCAAGGAAAACCTGCAATGACGCCTGAGCGCCATCGATCCCGGCCGAATTGCGGCGCTTCGGCATCGCTATCCGCGCGCGTTTGCGAAGACGCCGATGCAGCGCGCCGCGCTGGCAGCGATGCTGATCGGACTGGTCGCCTTCGTCGCCTTCTGCCTCTATCGCTTTGACGCCTCGCCGGCGCGAATCTGGAACGGCCTTGACCGCTTTGGAAAGATCGCGGCCGCTCTGTTCCCGCCGACTCCCGGCGACGCGTTCTGGGACCTGGTCAAGGCCATGCTTGAAACCATCGGCATGGCGTTTCTCGGCACGCTGATCGCCACCTGCATCGCTTTTCCGCTGGGCTTTCTGGGCGCGCGCAACGTCGTCAAGCTGCCGCTGTTCCGGTTTCCGATCCGCCGCTCGTTCGACTTCCTGCGCGGCGTCGACGCGTTGGTCTGGGCGCTCGTATACGTGCGCGCGGTAGGGCTCGGGCCGCTGGCAGGCGTGCTGGCGATTGCGACGACCGATATCGGAATTCTGTCGAAGCTGTTTGCGGAGGCGATCGAGAATGTCGACCGCAAGCAGGTCGACGGCGTCCAGGCCACCGGAGCCAACGCCGTACAGCGGTTGCGCTTCGGCATCATTCCGCAGGTGCTGCCGATCATGATCTCGAACGTGCTCTACATGTTCGAATCCAACACGCGCTCCGCGACCATCCTGGGGATCGTCGGCGCGGGCGGTATCGGCTTCCACCTCTCGGACCGCATCCGCGCACACCGCTGGGATGAGGTCAGCTTCATCATCATCATGATCATCGTGGTGGTGGCGCTGATCGACTTCATTTCGCACATGCTGCGAAGCCGCCTGATCAAGGCGGGAACCAATCGCGCGTTTCTGCTGGAGACCTATCACCAGCAAAAGCGCACAGCAGACACGCTAGGAAAATTCCTCGCGCAGCATCTTTGCCGCCGCCACCTCGTTGCACAGCTTGCGGTAGGCTTCGTCGATGCTGACCGCTGCGCCCGAACCCGGCGCGAAACCGCAATCGGGATTGAGCACGATCCGTTCCGGCGCGATATATTGCGTCGCCAGCCGCACGCGCGCGGCAATCGTTTCGGCGGAATCGATCTGTCCCGGCTCGACGCTGACGCAGCCAAGGCCGATCTCGAAATCCTCGCGCAGCTTCTTGAACACCGTCATGTCGCCGGCGGCGGTCGTGGTGAATTCCAGCGTGAGGTGGTGCGCCTTGAGCCTGTTCAGTTGCGCGATGATCGGCTCATAGTCGCCCTGGTACTGCGCCTCGCCGCGGACACGGGCGCCCGCACGGCGGCACAAGTGGACTGCAAGCGTCACGCCTTCGATACCCTCGATCACGGCATTGACCATATCCACGGCGAAATCGGCCGCGGCATCGGGCTGGCGATAGGCGGAGCGCACCGCGGGATCGACGAACAGGCACAGGTGCGGATCGTCGATCTGGATGATGTCGGCGCCGGCCTCGCGGATGAGCTCCATCTCGCGGCGCAGGATCGGCACGCAGTCGCGCACGAAGTCATCGCGATCCGGATAGGCCTTCGTCGATTTGACCGCATCCCACAGCCGCTCGCCGAGCAAGGCCGGAGCAGGCAGCGTGGCCTTGATCTTGCGCGAGGTGATCGTCTTCAGGAAGGCGATCTCGCTGGCGATGAAGCCCGGATTCTTGGGCGCGAGCTTGTCGACCACGATCGTCCAGGGACGATTGTCGGCGGGATTGTAGCCAAGCTCGAATCCGTGCGCGAGCTCGGCGATCACGCCGATGTAGGATTTGCGACGCCACTCGCCGTCGGTGACGACGTCAAGGCCGGCATGCTCCTGCATGGCCACGATGTAGCGGACGGCCGCGCCCATTTCCGCCTGGTATCGCTCGGGCGACAGCGGCGGCTTGTCGTTGATGAGATCCTGGACGAAGGCCGGCCGCGGCATCGAGCCGACGACGGACGCTGGAAAAAGCTGCCTTGCCATGTCTAGCCACGCCAGGAGTTTCGCGCGAACTCGAAATCCTGCTGCGTGTCCACCTCGATGTAGTTGCCGGGCGTGTCGGCGTGCGCCATCTTCGTCCCGGCCTCGATCATGTCCTGAAACAGATGGATGAGATAGGCCTTTTCGAACACGGACGCTTCGCGGAACGGCTTCCCGGCATAGGCCTTCCGGCAGCGATGATAGTGCTCCTTCAGCGAAGCGGCGCCGCGCGGGGTGAATTTCGCGACGCCGATGTATTCGCCGTGCGCCAGGCTCGGATCGATGCCGCGATGAATTCGCGTGACGAGGCCGTTGGCGACGGTCACTTTCTCGGCGTCGGTCGGGCGGATGCTCGGTGCGGTGCTCGTAGCGGGCGAGCCAATCGCGTGTCCACCGACAAGCGCAATGTCGGCGGGGTTCGCCAGCAGGCGCTTCACCACATCGGCGTTGAAGAGCATATCCGAATAGGTGCACATGAACGGCTCGCCCATCAGATCCTCGGCGTACATGAGCGAGAGCAGGATGTTGTTGTTCTCCCAGTCGGCGTTTTCGCGGAACGTGAAGTGCGGATAGTCGGCGCGCACGCGTTCGATCTGTAGCCGCCGATGAAACAAATGTCGTCGATGCCGTTCTCGGCGAACGCTTTCAGTGTCCAGTCGAGCAAGCGCTTGCCCTGGACCTCGGCAAAGCACTTCGGCGTGTCGGCTGTGGTCGGCATCAGCCGCCGGCCACGTCCAGCGCCGATAATGATAGCTCGCATGATTTGCTTGCAACGACAGGAGGGTACTACTGAGAAATGCTAATTCGCATAGTCAGGAATCGCAAGTCCAACGAATCCCTCGGGCGAGCGAACTGAAAACGTGCCGAAGATCCGCGTAATCGCGTCTTTAGCCAGGCTAGTGCCTACATGGACCGTAGTGCGTCTGGGCAACCGCTCCTCCCTGTTCAGCCTTGGGCAAGCGCAGGAACTTCGGCAGGAATTGCCAGCTCTGGTTCCGACCTCGGTTTGATGCGAAACCACGCAACGTATAGTGCCGGGAGGAAAACCAGGGTCAGCAGCGTCGCGACCATGAGCCCGCCCATCACCGCATAGGCCATCGGTCCCCAGAACACGGTGGGCGCGATCGGAATCATACCCAAGATCGCGGCGGCAGCGGTCAACAGGATCGGGCGCAGCCGATGCTCCGTGGCCACGATCACCGCGTCCCATGGATGCTGGCCCGCGGCAATTTCGTTATCGATCTGGTCGATCAGGATCACCGAATTGCGGATCACCATGCCGATCAGCGAGACGACGCCGAGGATCGCAACGAACCCCATTGGTGAGCGCGAGATAAGCAGCGCGGCGGCGACGCCGATGAGAGCCAGCGGTGCGGTGGCAAGCACCAGGAACACCCGCTGAAAGCTCTGCAGCTGCACCATGAGGATCGTGATCATGAGCAGGATCATGAGTGGGAAGACCGCGAAAATGCTGCCCTCCGCCTTAGCGCTCTCCTCGACTGTGCCGCCTGCCACCACGTCATAATCGGCCGGCAGTTTCGACTTGAACGCGGCGATATCGGAGGACAGCGCTTTGACAACGGTCGCTGCCTCAAGGCCCGGCGCAATGTCGGCCTGCACGGTGACGGTTGGCAGACGATGGCGGCGCCAGACTAGAGGCGGTTCGATCCCGTAGGAGAGCTTGGCGACCTGCTCAAGCGGCACCGAATGCCCGCCGGGCACGTTGATCATCAGACTGCGCAGGGTTTCCAGCTTGGCGCGTTCATCGGGAATGGCGCGAGCAACGATGTCGATCAAATAGATATCGTCGCGCAACTGGGTGACGGTTGTGCCCGACAAGACAGCGTTGATGGTCTGGCTCAACGCTTGCGAACTGATGCCTAACGCCCGAGCCCGGTCCTGGTCCACCTCGACGCGAACCACCTTGGACGGCTCGTTCCAGTCGAAGTTGATGCTCCGGGCATTTGGATTCTTGCCCAGCAGTGAAGCGAAGTTCTGCGCGATCTCGCGGACCTTCATCGGGTCGGGACCGCTGATGCGGAACTTGAGCGGCCAGCCGACCGGCGGCCCAAGCTCCAAGGGGCTGACGCGCGGCTGCACCTGCTCGAATTCGGGCCGTTGCAATGCGGCGAGGATGCGCCGTTGCACGGCCGGGCGAACCTTGAACCCTTTCGCGACGATGACGCCTTGCGCGAAGAAATCGTTCGCAAGCTGTTGATCGAGCGGCAGGTAGAAGCGGATGGCGCCGCTGCCGACATAGAAGGACCAGTGTTCGATGTCGGGGTCGGTCTTTAGGATTTTCTCAAGGTCATCAACCACTTTGCGCGTTGCATTGATCGAGGACCCTTGCGGGAGCGTCAGGTCAACAAGCAGTTCGGGACGGTCGGAGCTCGGGAAGAACTGCTGCTGCACAAACTGCATGCTGGCGAGAGCGGCGACGAACAGCGCAACGGTCGCACCGATCACCCAATACTTCAGACGCAGCACACGATCGAGCCCAGCATGGAACGCACGGGCATAGCGCGACGGCTCATGGCCATGACCTTTCATCTTGTCGGGCAGGATGAAAACGCCTGTCAGCGGCGTGAAAAGCACGGCAACGAACCAGGAAGCGATCAACGCGATTCCGACGACAGCGAACAACGTGAAAGTATATTCGCCAGCGCTGCTCGCTGCGAAGCCGACGGGGATGAACCCTGCGATGGTAACGAGTGTGCCGGTCAGCATCGGGAAGGCGGTAGAGGTATAGGCGAATGCTGCAGCGGTTACCTTGTCGGAGCCCTCTTCGAGCTTCTTCATCATCATCTCCACCGCGATCATGGCGTCGTCGACGAGAAGCCCTAGCCCGATGATGAGTGCGCCGAGCGAGATACGCTGCAGGCTGATGCCGGCAAGCTTCATGGCGACGAAGGTGATGGCAAGCACCAGCGGGATCGCAATCGCGACGACGAGGCCAGCGCGCCAGCCCAGCGACAGGAAACTCACGGCCAGAACGATGAGGATGGCTTCAATCAGTACCTTGATGAATTCGCCAACGGCCTCTTCGACGACTTTTGGCTGGTTAGCCACCAGGTGGGAGTCGATACCGGCCGGCAGGTCGGCTGTTGCCCTGGCGAGGCGCTGTTTGAGGTGCTCACCGAATGCCAGGACGTCGCCGTTCTTCCGCATCGCGACGGCGAGGCCAATCGCGGAGCGGCCGTTGTATCGGAATATCGGCTGCTGTGGGTCAGCATAGGCTCGCTGCACCTTGGCAATGTCGCTCAGCCGAAAGAACCGACCATTGAAACGGAAATTGATGGCTTTCAGGCTCTCTTCGGACGTGAACTGACCCGAGACGCGAATCGCGATCTTCTCTGCATCTGAATCCACTGTCCCGCTCGGCTGGATCGCGTTTTGCGCCTGCAAGGTCTGTATCAGCTCGGAGATGTCGAGCCCCATGGCGGCGAGCTGCTGAGTTGAGAACTCCAGATAGATTTTCTCGTCTTGAGCGCCGAGAAGGTCGATCTTCGCAACATCCGGAACGCTGAGCAGCTCGGCTCGCACGCGCTCGGCATAATCGCGCAGCTCGCGGTGGGAGAAGCCATCCGAAGTCAGCGCGAAGATCAGCGCATAAGTATCGCCGAACTCGTCGTTGAAGAAGGGACCCTGCACGCCTTGTGGCAAGGTGTGTTTGATGTCGCCGACCTTCTTTCGCACCTGGTACCAGAGATCGGGCACGTCCGACGCACGGGTGGAGTCCTTCAGATAAACGAATACCACGGACTTGCCGGGCTTGGTGTAGCTCCTCACGTAATCAAGGTTGGGCAACTCTTCGAGCTTCTTTTCAATGCGGTCGGTAATTTGCCGCATCGTCTCCAGGGTGGTAGCCCCGGGCCACAAGGTCTTCACCACCATCGTCTTGATGGTGAAGGGCGGGTCCTCGTCGCGACCGAGCCGGCGATATTCGAAAATACCCGCGAGCGCGACGACCAGCATCAGGTAGACGACGAAGCTCTTATGCTCCAGCGCCCAGCGGGAGAGGTTGAATGTCTTCATCGGTTGTTACTCCCGACCAGAGTTGCTTCGGCTAGCCGGACCTTCTGGCCGACCGTCAGGGTATTCACGCCCGCGGTGACGACGACGTCCCCTTTTGCCAGGCCGCTGCCGACGACGACGGTATGTGCTTCATAGCGAGCGACAGCGATGGGCCTCAGAGCAAGACTGCTCGATTGCTGGTCGAGCACCCAGACTGCTGGCGAACCGTTCTTTTCAAAAACAGCGGAGAGCGGCAGCGCGACCGCGAGATCGGCTGACCCTTTCAAGCGGCCACCGATACTCATGCCGAAGCGAACTTGCGGCGGCGGATTTTTCAGCGTGACTTTCACTGTGTAGGTACGCGTCGCCGGATCGGCGACCGGAGAGATCTCCCGCACCACCCCTTCCACTGTCAGGTTCGCGTTTGACAGCGGCCAGACGATTACTTCGGGGTGCGCGTCACTGACATCAGTGAGGGCCGTCTCGGCGATGTTGAAGACGCCATCCCTGTCGTCCGGTCGCGCCAGCTTCACGACCATTTGGCCGGCGTTGACATTCTGGCCTGGTTCCGCGCCGACGGCGGTAATCACGCCGTCGAAATCGGCCTTGAGTTCGGTGTAGTTAAGTTGGTCGCGAGTAAGGTCGAGATTGGCCCTGGCGGCAGCCAGCTTGGCTTCGGCGGTACGGAGATTGCGCAGCACGGTGTCATAGGTCGCTCTCGTCGCCCAACCGTCCTTCAAGAGCTTGGCTTGGCGCCCCTCCGCGCCCTGCGCCTCTACAAGCGCGGCCTCGGCGGAGCGGACGTCCGCTTCCGCTGATCGAAGACGGTTCCGATAATCCTGGGTGTCGAGTGTCGCCAGCGTGTCGCCTTGGTTGACCGAAACTCCGACATCCACGAGCCGGGAGAGCACCTTCCCGGCGACGCGGAACGACAGATCGCTCTCGTATCGCGGCTTGACCTCGCCGATCACGTCGCGGTCTTGGCGGATAGATTTGGGATCGACGACGAGCGTGCGGACCAGCCGGAGTGTCGCCGGCGCGTCCTCTGGCTTGCAGCCGGCAAGCACGACCAGAACCGTGAGGAGAAGGATGCAGAACCGCATGTTTTGAACTCCACGAAATAAGCGATGTTGACGTTGACAACTTTAATAGGGATCAAAGTTGGCAATGTCTACATTGGACCGGGTCACAATATGGAATGGCTGATATGCATTATGTTGACATCGCCAACTTTGGCGGCTAAATGTGAGCGAACCCAAAGGTTTGCCGAGCGATGCCTAAGCCCCAATCCCACGAGCGCCCCTACCACCACGGCGATCTGCGCCGTGCGATCGTCAAGGCCGCGCTGGAAATCCTGCGTGAAACCCAGAGCCTTGAGTTTTCGCTGCGCGAGCTCGCCAGGCGAGCGGGCGTCAGCCACAACGCCCCTTACAAGCACTTTGCCGACAAGCGTGAGCTTTTGGCGGCCGTCTCAGCCGCGGGGTTTGAGATGCTGGCCAAGCGCATGACCAGCGAGATCGCGGGCCTCGGCCGTCCTCGCGAGCAGTTGTTCGCGATGTTGCGCGCGTACATCGACCATGGCGTTGAAAACCCGGCGCTCTACAGCTTGATGTTCGGAAGCTATCTGAGCGGTCCCGAGCGCAGCCGCCCGGCCATCGAACTGGCCGAAGCCGAGAAGGCCAAGTCTCTGCTCGCCGGCGTGATCATTGCGGGCGGTCTGGGGCGCACCATTCCGGATGCTCCCCGCAACGAACGGAAGATTGCCGGCGCGATCCTGGCGTGCTGGTCCCTCGTGCATGGTCTCACTCTGCTGCTGGCCGATGGGCTCGTCGGACCAAAGAAAAAATCTGGTGCACTGGGTGACAGCCTCGTGCAGGGTATTATCGACGGATTGGCGGCCGAATTGCCCGCCTTGCCGCCGGGCACCTGGGTCGGCCCGCAAGTGCCCCATCAATAATCTGCCGGGCCGAAGGTCCGCAGCCCGGCCGCACACAATGACTAGTGACAACTTTTCAGCTGTGATTTTCGCTTTGCGTCCATAAGCGGAGATTGGAACAGGCAATTGCGAGTGGGACAATTGCGCCGTCATCGTTGTCGTCGAGACTTGCACAATCTAACCAACCGAACCGGTTTCAGTGCTTTCGAACCGAGTCTCAAGCAACAAAATTCGGATATCGAAAAATCGCGACCAGAGACTGGCGCGTTAAGTTCATTGGATGCCGCCGGATTTTCAGGAAATCTCGCCTCAGAGACTCCGCAACGTCCCATTAACTCGCGGAAATGCCGCAGTAATTTTTATGTGCCGGACATGCCCCAGAGAGACGGGACTGGTTCGCTGGGGTGCCAGGATTTGAACCTGGAAATGCCGTTTCTGAAAATGCCCTTTGAAATGTCGGGCACAATTCGCCTGATTTCGGAACACATCGGGACCAGAGACTTTTCGCGCGTCCGCTGCAGAAATCCTGCGAAGCAGCCACCTGGTGCAGGGTGTTGCCCCCAGTCAGATACAACCCAGTCTCAGGTCCAAAATTCGTGATATTGGACTGTGAAAGCGTCTTTTAAGACAGACCGCCGCGTCGACGCGTATGGTCGTCTAACGAGGGAGGACACAATGACCAAACTCGCATTCAACAGCGAAGCGCGCTGCCTTATAATCCGTCCAGCCGCGGCGTAGGCCGTCGGCTCCGCCGACAGAACGGACAACGCCCATGCACTATGAAACCGACAAGAACAATCACGGCCTGCCGTTCAACCCGTTCAAGAGCTGCGTGGTGCCGCGCCCGATCGCATGGATTTCCACGCTCGACCGCAAAGGCTCGGCGAATCTCGCCCCCTTCAGCCAGTTCAACATCGTCGGCTGGGATCCGCCCTACATCATGTTCGCGGCATCAGCCCATCCCGCGGGGGCCGAGCGCAAGCACAGCGTCCGCAATGTGCAAGAGACCGGCGAGTTCGTGTTCAACATGGCGACCTTTGATCTGCGCGAGGCGGTGAATACGACCGCGATGTACGTTGATTCCGACGTCGACGAATTCGAGCTCGCCCGCCTGGAGAAAGCGCCCTCACTCTACGTCAAACCGCCGCGGGTCGCGGCCTCGCCGATTTACTTCGAATGCGTTCATCAATCGACCCTAGTGCTACCGGGCAATACCGCCGAAACGGCGTTCCACGTTGTGATCGGCAAGGTCATCGCCGTCCACATCAAGGACGAGTTCCTTACAAAGGACGGCAAGGTGGACATTGCGCGAATTCGTCCTCTCGCGCGCCTCGGATATCTCGACTACACATCGGTGGAATCCGTGTTCACCATGCCGGTGGAGAAGTACGGTCTCGCCGATGCATTCAAGCGCGGGATGGGCGGCGAGTCGAAAGGCAAGGTCGTCGCCGCCGGCTGACAACCTATGGGGCTGCAAGTCAACGGCTGGTCAAAAAGATAGATGCAGGACACCGCTACGCTTTTGAAATGGTGGCGCCGGGACATCGTTATCGCATCAACGGTGGCGGTGGCAGCCGCGCTGTTCTCGCTGCGGGCGGAGTCGCAATCCTATCCTGCGCGCCCGGTCACGATCGTCGTTCCGTTCGCGGCCGGAACGGTAACCGACGTGAACTCGCGCCAACTGGCGCAATATCTCACGAACCGGCAGGGTCAGCCGTTCGTGATCGAGAACAAGCCGGGCGCCACCGGCATGATCGGCGCGGCCAGCGTCGCCAATGCGCGTCCGGACGGTTACACGCTTCTGATCGGCGGCAACACCACGCATTCGGTCGTGCGGAGCACGTACAAGAAGGTGCTGTACGATCCGGTCAAGAGCTTCACGCCGGTCGCCCGGTTGTTCGATTTTTGCAACGTGCTGATCGTTCATCCCGCCCTGCCGGTTCAGAGCGCGGCCGAATTGGTCGACTATCTCAAGGCCAATCCAGGCAAGCTCGAATACGGCTACGGCAATTCGGGCGGGCTGATCAGCGGCGAGCTGCTGCGGCGCGCCGCAGGCGTGGAGATGGCGCGCGTGTCGTATCGGAGCAACGCGCAGGGGCTAACTGACCTGATCTCCGGCCACATCAGGATCATGGTGGTTGATACGACCTTGGCGGTCCCTCAGATCAATGCGGGAAAGGCCCGCGCCATCGCGGTTAGCACCAAGACCCGCACGCCCCTGTTGCCGGACATTCCGACTTTCGACGAAACCTTTTCACCTGGAATCAATCCGACCGGTTGGGCCGGGGTCTTCGGCCCCGCCGGGCTTCCGCCGGAGGTCGTCGCGGTACTGGAGCGGGCGCTGAAGGCCTTTGCGACCGATCCGGAGATGAACCGTCAACTCATGGCGGGCGGCACGCAACCCGCCTGGGTGGGACCGAGCGAGATGCCGGCGCATCTCGCCGCCGACATCCTGCGCTGGACCCAGTTGGCCAGGGATGCCGGTCTTCAGCCCGAGTGACCTTGGCCACCATAAGCCGACATCTGCGGACTATCAGATCATGTCCGCTGTTCTCCCCAACAACGGACATCGTCGCGGACATCCCTTTGGTTCCGCTTTGGGCCAGCAGCAGAACTTGTTGCGGACCGTTGCCGCGACGGCGCGCGAACGGGATTTGTAAAATTTTGCGGCTGACGAAGTCTATTCGGGCTTGATACCCACGCGAGGTTAGCAACTTTTCACCACGGTGTGCGCCGCGTGGCGGGAGCCCGCGCGCATCATCGCAGTGCGGTCGGCATCTGTTTGACCTTAAGCTGCGTTGCGCGCGCGCAGTTCTCCGAGACCTTGAAGTAACGCTGCACCCAGTCGGCGCCACTTTCGAAGGGGTGCGGACCGTCGCCACGGCCGGCCAGCATGCGGGTCTTGTTGTAGGCGCTGTCGAATTCGGAATGATTGGAAATGAGGACGGTCGCGTTGGTCTCTTTGGCTTTCGCCGCGAGATGACGTTGCGAAGCCATGTAGGTCTCGAGGTTTCTGATGCTCCACTCAGGCAGGGACCATTCGTAAACGAGCGCGGTGCCGCCGGAATAGACGACATTCACCGGCTTACCGCGGTCGAGCACTTGGAAGGTGAAGGACTGGGTTCCGTCAGTGTGTCCGGGCGTGAACCAGAGGCTGACCTCCGCTTCGCCCAGCGTGATCTTCATGCCGTCGGCCGCCACGATGTCGCGTTTCGGCGCCATGGTTTTGAAGCGGTTCGGCAGCTTCTCGACAAGGTCCCAGTCGGGCGCCGACATAACCACGCGCGATTTATAGCGCGTCTGAATCATCTCGGCCCCGCCGATGTGATCCTGATGGGCGTGCGAGATGATGAGATACTTGATGTCCTTGGGATCCAACCCGAGTTTCTGCAGGCCGCCGATGACGAGCTCTTCGGAATTGTAGGGGTAGATCGTGTCGAAGACGATCAGCCCCTCGCTCGTTTTCAGCGCCCAAGACGAATGCACCTTGCCGCCGATGAAGTAGAAATTGTCGAAAACCTTGGCTGGGTCGCCGTACCACGTCGCGCGCGCAGGCGCCTTGGTCGGGTCCGCCACATAGGGCGGAACCTTATCGCTGAGGTCCTCGCTGCGGCTCGGCGGCAGCAGGCAAAGGCGCGCCAGCGTGCCCAGATGTTCGAACTCTGCCGCCTCTTTCGCGGCCTGCTGCGCGGCTTCCACCTCGTCCAACGTTTTCCGCTGCAGGCTGAACACCTGGGCGTGCGGGGCGGCTATTCCGGCGAGGAGTGCGACGAACACCGAAGCTATGGCTAGAGGGCGATTGGCCATGTGTTTCCTCACTTAGGTCGACCCAGACGCTGGCATTTGACCCGACATTCTCCAGATGGACGCCGGTTCGAGGCCAAATCTGACCCGATTTCCGTTTGTAGACAAGATGGCCGGGCCGGTTCGCTGCACTTGCATATTCAAACGGACGCAACAGAGGTCTAGAGAGCGCAAGGGCAGTTAACAGAACGGATTCCAGGAAAATTGCGTTCAGGCGCGCGAATGCCAACGACGTTCTGCGGCAGTGCCGGTACCAAGCTTTTTTGCACAGCCTGGTAAAGTCGAGGATGGGCGCGGTAGCTTGGGGCCTAAGGCGGCGCCGACGCGGACGTGCTTTGAGAGCTTGTGATCGCATCAATCGCTCGATCCGATGCAGACCGCACGACAGCGCCGCACCTCCATAGCGCTCCCGCAAGCGAATACAGTCTCCCATGTCGCCTATGGGTCACTCGCATCGGTTTGGCGATGATGGCGCCATGTCCGCTTTGCCCCCGAAAGCGACCAAACAGCAGACATGCGCTCGAACTTCGGCACGAAGGCGCAACTGAGACCACTCCAAACTTGTCCCAGTGACTTCGAACCAAGTCTCAAGCAACAAATTTTGGATATTGAAAAATCGCGACCGGAGACTGGCGCGCAAAAATGCGCACTTGCTGCCAAGAGCGCTAGGTGTTTGGCTCCAGAGACCCGCTTACTCCAGCTCACGCGTCCGCTGCGAAAATTGTGTGAGCAGCCACTGGCTGCACTGGGTGCTTGTCAGTCAGTTACAACCGGTCTCTTGCGAACATTTGCCGATATCGAGCTAGGGTTCTGTCTTTCCAGACTACGGCATGTCGGCTTCAGTTTGCTGACCGGACAGCCTTCCTGTCCGATTACACTTCCGCAATCGGCCAGGGGTGGAAATCTCAAGGTCCATTCATTAGCAATCGGTTAACCCCGCAGCGATCGAGCCCCGCGCCTTAAACCAATATTTGTCGCCCCTAACCTACACTAGGGAGGCCGTCGGGCCGCCACCGACCCGGGCTCACGCGGGATGGTTGGAAGCTCCGTGCCTCATCTGCATAGAAGTGGTGAATTGGCGCCGCGAATGGCGGGTGCCGCTGCCGTCCCTCACATCCGTCGTCTACGACGTCTGTGGGCGGGCGCCATATTGCTTCTGGGAATCTCGGGCACCGCCGTCGGATGGACGATCTGGGAACTCAGACGGGACGCGATCAACGACGCCATTGCCGACTCGGGCAATATCGCGAACATGTTGGCCAGCCAACTCTCTCGCTCGATCCATGCGGTTGACGCCACACTCCTTGAGATCGTTCGGTCGAACAAAACCCAGGATCTCGACACACCTCTCGGCGTGCGTGCCACATTCAACCGAATAGCACTATACGATTTGCTCATAGAACACCGCGGCCGCCTGCCACAGGCATTCAATATCGCCGTTGCAGACAGCAATGGGCGGGTTGTGGTTACGACTGCTGGCTGGCCCACGCCGAACATCAATGTCGTGGACCGCGATTATTTCCAGGATGCACGCGCCCGGACCGACAATCATTTGAGCACATCAATTCCGGTCAGGAACAGGGTCGATGGAACTTGGACGATTGTCTTTGCCCGGCGCCTAGAGAGCTCGAGCGGAGTCTTCGCCGGAATTGTCTTCGCTGGGGTGAACACCAAATATTTCGAAGACATCTACGGATCGATCCGATCCGTGCAAAGCCTTCTATTCACGTTGGTGAACCCGGATGGGGTCATTCTGGCGCGCTATCCGCAGGGTCAAGACTTCGTCGGCAGGAGACTGTCCAAAGAAGCAGACCGGTTAGAGATCATAGCGAGCAAAAATGGGAACTTTCGCGTTCTTGCGAAAACGGACGGCATGGTTCGGCATGTGTCCGTCCGCGCCATGCCGGAATATCCGCTGTTTGTGAATGTCTCCGTGACCGAAGACACGGCTCTGGCAAATTGGCGACGACGAGCCGCAACAATAGGATTAGGTAGCGCAATATTATTCGCTTGCTCCATTTTCTTTCTTATGGCGGCGACAAGACAGGTTCGTCAGCTGAGCAGATCCGAAGAATCCCTAACGCAGAAGTCAAGAGAGCTGACGCGCATGACGCGCCACGACACCTTGACTGGCCTCGCCAATCGCACGCTGTTCATGGAAAGGGCAGGCGAGGCACTGGCAGAAATACGCGGTCATGGGAGTGGGTTCACGGTTCTCCTGCTTGATCTTGACCGCTTCAAAGAAGTGAACGACACGCTCGGCCATGCGGTTGGCGATTCTCTGTTGCAGGCTGTCGCTGAACGATTGCGGCAATTGACCGATGACGCCGATGACGTGGTCAGGCTTGGCGGCGATGAATTTGCGATCATTCATAGGGCCGACGCGCGTCAAGAACACGGGGTGGTCACCCTGGCCAACAATATTATCGCCAGCCTCACCGAATCATTTGAATTCGACGGCCGGCGGCTATCAATCGGTACAAGCGTCGGCATTGCATCGGCGCCGAAGGACGGAACGGACCCCGACACGCTCATCAAAAATGCCGACCGTGCCCTCTACAAGGCCAAATCCGACGGCGGAAATCGATATTGTCTGTTTGATATCTCCCTGGAAGCAAATGCGCGGGAGCGCCGAGAGCTTGAAAACGACCTGCGCCAGGCCATAGAGCGCGACGAATTCGAGCTTTACTATCAAACTATCGTCGACGTTGAGAGTCAGAAATGCCGTGGCGCCGAGGCGTTGGTGCGCTGGCGACATCCCGAACGCGGACTGATTCATCCCGGTCATGTTCATCGCACTTGCGGAGGAGAGTGGTCTGATCATTCCGCTTGGCAAGTGGGTTTTGGAGAAGGCGTGCGCTGATGCGGCGGAATGGCCGGCCCACCTCAAGGTGGCGGTCAATCTTTCCCCGGAGCAATTCAAGCAAAGCGACCTGTTGGACGTCCTGCGATCTGCGCTTGCCAATTCAGGGTTGCCGGCCGCGCGGCTCGAGCTTGAAATCACCGAGGCTGTGCTTCTTGAAAGCAATGAACGAAATCTCGCGATCCTGCGCGAGATCAAGAACGTCGGTGTATCCGTCGTTCTCGACGACTTCGGGACGGGATATTCTTCCATGAAGTATTTGCAGATGTTTCCGATCGACAAGATCAAGATCGACAAGTCTTTCATTCAAAGCATGCCCGATCAGGGCAATTGCTGCCGCAATCGTGTGTGCAGTTGCCGGCCTCGGGCGAACTCTCGACATCGAAACAACGGCGGAAGGCGTCGAGACGATGGAGCAGTTTGAGCTGCTGCGGAGTGCTGGCTGCCAATTGGCGCAAGGAAATCTGTTCAGCCGCCCTGTTCCTGCATCCGAGCTTGTATTCGAGTCCACAGAGGCATTGCGATACCGTACCAAGGTAGCCTGAAGTCCGAGTTGCATCACTGCCGCGCGTCTGGCGCGGATAGGAATCGGCAAGGCGGATGTCCGCTGTGGGACTAATAGCAGCCGTCGGCAAAATCTCACGTTGAGGCTGCTGTGGTTTCGGGCGTAGCCGGCGGGGGAGGCGCTGCCGCGTCGGCTTCCTCAGCCTTATTGAAGGCGGCAGTTGAAGGCGGCAGTTGCGACGTCGGTTAGTCCGCCGGGGTCAGAAGTTTAGCGAAAGCTATGCCAGACCGAGTTCGACCTGCCATTGAACGATAGGCCCCAAACGCGGTTTTCAGGCTTTCATAACCAATTGTTATAATACTGTCATTCACACTGCTTTTTGATTGGGTGGGGTGATGGAAGATCGCTCCCGGCAACACGGCCTACTCAAAGTCGTCATTTGTGGCGGCGTCATCTTGGCCTTCGCGATGGGCGGCGCCGTTATCATTGTCGACAGGATGGCTGCCAGTGAGCAGCATCTGACGGGCACGATCCTTGCGCGGCATGGCTCGACCTGCCAGCGCCTCGTGGTCGACAACAGCACCGGCGCCATCAAGTCGAGCCAGCAGATCCCGTGTGGAGATCCGCCGAAAGAAGTCCCGACCTCGATCGAGGCCGCTCCCTCACGTTATTTAGGCGGAGGGCGTGTCGATGCAATTCGAGATTTATTCAGAAACCGCTGAGAACTCTTGTTCTGGACAGTGTTGCTATGTCTGAAGGGCGCTTTCGAGATTCAGGTCAGGGTCGCCGAAAGAGTTCGCGACGCATCTTCCACTATTCAGCAAAAGTGATCGGACCCGATGCGATTCAATGGGATGGATTCATCGTAGACATTTCCGAGTTGGGTGCACAGCTTGAATTTTTCGACACACGAGGCATCCCGGACGAGTTTTCCTTGCTGATCGGCGGTCAGGGCGCGGTCAAGCGCGGATGCCATGTGGTTTGGCGTTCACACGACCGCCTCGGAGTGAAATTCGTGTGCCAGCCAGAGCGCCTTCCGACCTCTCCAACTAGCAGCTTCCGGTCGGGGAAAAGCTGAAACCCGTTTAGGATGAGCAAAGGAGCTTCGCCAAGCCACCTCGGGCTACACACGTCATCTTGGCGACCTCGAACCGGTCTCAGTGCGTTCGAACCGAGTCTCAGCAACAAAAATTTGGATATCGAAAAATCGCGACCAGAGACTAGCGCGCGAAACTCGTCGGAGGTCGCCCAAATTCCAGGAATTTCTGCTTCAGAGACTTCGCAAGGCCTCGCTAACTCGCGGAATTGTCGCGCTGATTTTTGTGTAACGGACATGCCCGAGAGAGACGGGACTGGTTCGCTGGGGCGCCAGGATTTGAACCTGGAAATGCTGTTCTGCAAAATGCCCTTTGAAATGTCGGGAGGATTTCGCCTGATTTCGGAACACATCGCGACCAGAGACTTTTCCCGCGTCCGCTGCGGAAATTTTGAGAAGCACCCACCAGCTGCACTGGCGCCCGCCAGTCAGACACGAACCGGTCTCTAGCGAAGGTTTTCGAATATCGGCAGCGAATTCGGCACTTCGGCCTATCATGCTGCGTGTCGGCCTTCGCGACATCGGTGCAGGATGGGTTGGCTCGCGTCAGCATGATGACGCTCAGTCAGAATATCGAACCCGACACGCAAGTCGGTCATGGCAGTTGGTTTGCAACGGATGAGGTGGATTATCAAAATCCATGCTTGAAACCTCACTCTTTGAGATTTATTAACGAAAAAGGATGTTCCAGACCCCAGATGAAACATGATCACCGCGTCACAATTGCGCGCGGCCCGAGCGCTCCTCGGCATCGACCAGCGCGATCTTGCCGCGCAGTCGGGACTATCCCTACCCACCATTCAGCGCATGGAGGCGAGTGACGGCGTCATCCGCGGCAATGTCGATTCGCTGATGAAGCTGGTCGCGGCGCTCGACGCCGCCGGCATCGAACTGATTTCCGAGAACGCAACCAGCACCGGCGGCGGCCGCGGCGTCCGCCTCAAGGGACCGCCGCCATGACGCTGACCCTGGCGCTGTCCTGCATCGCCGCCCAGCTCGCGATCTCGGTGCTCGCGGTGGCCGCCGGCCGATCGCCCGTGACGATGCGGATCGTCTACGGCGCAAGCCTTGCCGCCTCTCTGCTCTTGCTCGCGCTTGCGGCGAACCATCTGCTTGGCGCCAAGGCGCCCGTGACCACGACGCTTCCGCTCGGCATCCCTTGGCTCGGCGCGCATTTCCGCATCGATGTGCTCGGCGCGTTCTTTCTGGTGGTGGTCGATCTCGGCGCCGCCGGCGCCAGCCTGTTCGCGCTCGGCTATGGCCGCCACGACGATGCGCCGGAGCGCGTGCTGCCGTTCTATCCGCTGTTCCTGGCCGGCATGAATCTCGTCGTGCTCGCCGCCGACGCCTTCACCTTCCTGATCTCCTGGGAATTCATGTCGCTCACCTCGTGGGCGCTGGTGATCGCGCACCATCGGGTGAAGGAGAACCTGCACGCCGGCTATGTCTATCTCGTCATGGCGAGCTTCGGCACGCTGGCGCTGCTGCTCGCCTTCGGCCTGCTGGCCGGTCCCGACGGCACTATGCCTTCGCGCAGATGCGCGACGGCCAGCTCTCGCCGACGGTCGGCGCGCTGGTGCTGATCCTGACGCTGATCGGCGCCGGCTCGAAGGCCGGCCTGGTGCCGCTGCATGCCTGGCTGCCGCTCGCGCATCCGGCGGCGCCGAGTCACGTCTCCGCGCTGATGAGCGGCGTGATGACCAAGGTCGCGGTCTACGGCTTCGTGCGCATCGTGCTCGATCTGCTCGGGACCGCCGGTCTGGTGGTGGAGCATGGTGGTGCTCGCGCTCGCCGGCGTCACCTGCGTCATGGGCGTGCTCTATGCGCTGATGCAGCACGATCTCAAGCGCCTGCTCGCCTATCACACGGTCGAGAACATCGGGATCATCTTCATCGGGCTCGGCCTTGCGCTCGCCTTCAAGGCCTTCGGCATGATGTCGGCGGCGGCGCTCGCGCTCACCGCCGGGCTCCTGCACGTGTTCAACCACATGGTCTTCAAGAGCCTGTTGTTCTTCGGCGCCGGCGCGGTGCTGACCGCGACCGGCGAGCGCGACATGGAGCATCTCGGCGGCCTCATCCACCGCATGCCGCAGACGGCGTTCGTGTTCCTGGTCGGCTGCGCCGCCATTTCCGCATTGCCGCCGCTCAACGGCTTCGTCTCCGAATGGCTGACGTTCCAGGCGATCCTGCTGAGCCCGCAACTGCCGTCCTGGGGACTGAAATTCCTCGTCCCCGCGGTCGGCGCGTTGCTGGCGATGTCGGCCGCGCTCGCCGCCGCCTGCTTTGTCAAAGCCTTCGGCGTGACGTTCCTCGGCCGCCCGCGAACGCCCGCCGCCGAGCGCGCGCAGGAGACCGACCGCTTCTCGCTTGCCGCGATGTTCTGCTTCGCGGCGCTCTGCCTGGTCGCCGGCATCCTGCCGGGACCTTTTCATCGATGCGCTTGCGCCGGTGGCCGCAAGCCTTGGTGGGCGAGCGCATGCCGGTGCAGCGCGGGGTGGAGTGGCTGTCGATCGTGCCGATCGCCGAGAGCCGCAGCTCCTACAACGGGCTGCTGGTCTTCGTGTTCATGCTGCTGTCCGGTTCGCTCGCGGCGTTCGCGATCCACCGGCTCGCCTCCGACAAGCTGCGCCGCGCGCCGGCCTGGGATTGCGGCTATCCGGACGCAAGCCCGGCCACGCAATACACCGCGAACAGCTTCGCGCAGCCGATCCGCCGCGTGTTCGGGACCATGGTCTTCCGCGCCCGCGAGCACGGCGAGATGCCCGCGCCCGGCGACACGCGGCCCGCGCGTCTCGTCGTGGTCGTGCGCGATCTCATCTGGGAGGCGCTCTATGCGCCGGTCGCGGCCGGCGTCTCGACAATTTCGGAGCGGCTCAATCACCTCCAATTCCTGACCATCCGCCAGTATCTCAGCCTCGTGTTTGGCGCGCTGGTCACGCTGCTTCTGGTGCTCGCGATATGGCCGTGATCCTCGACCTCGCCGTGCAGGGCGCGCAGATGCTGGTGGTGCTGCTGCTGGCGCCGCTGCTGACCGGCCTCGTGCGCAAGGTGAAGGCGCGGCTGCTGCGCCGGCGCGGCCCCCCGCTGCTGCAGCCCTATCGCGATCTCGCGCGGCTCCTGCGCAAGGAGGTCGTGCTCGCCGAGAACGCGTCGTGGCTGTTCCGCGTCATCCCCTATCTCGTGTTCGCCGCCACCTGGGTCGCCGCCGCGCTGGTGCCGACGTTCCAGAGCGGGCTCCTGTTCAGCTGGTCGGCGGACCTGATCGCGATCATCGCGCTGCTCGGCAGCGCGCGCTTCTTCCTGGCGCTGGCCGGTCTCGACGTCGGGACGAGCTTCGGCGGCATCGGCTCGAGCCGGGAGGTGATGATCGCCTCGCTGGCCGAGCCCGCCATGCTGATGGCCGTGTTCACGCTGGCGCTGATCGCAGGCTCGACCCAGCTCTCGACCGTCGCCGCCTTCATGGCGTCGAGCGACGTCGGCCTGCGCGTTTCGCTCGGGCTCGCGCTGTTCGCGCTGATCATGGTGGCGATCGCGGAGAACGCGCGCATTCCGGTCGACAATCCGGCGACGCATCTGGAGCTGACCATGGTGCACGAGGCCATGGTGCTGGAATATTCGGGCCGGCACCTCGCGCTGATCGACCTCGCGTCCGAGCTGAAGCTCCTGCTCTACGTCTCCCTGATCGGCTGCGTGTTCGTGCCCTGGGGCATGGCGCCGGCCGGCGCGGGCGTGCAGGCGCTCGCCATCGGCGTCGTCGCCTATCTGGCCAAGCTTGCCGTCGGCGGCTTCCTGCTGGCGTTGTTTGAGACCGCGATCGCCAAGATGCGCGTGTTCCGCGTGCCGGAATTCCTCGGCGCGGCGCTGATGCTCGGTCTCCTGGCGACGCTCCTGCTGTTCGTCTCGCGGAGCCTTTGAGATGCGCGGTCTCGCCTTCGATGTCGCTCACATGCTGGCCGGCGGGCTCGTGCTCGTGAGCTTCATGCAGCTCTATCAGGATCGGCTCTACGCGCTGCTCAACACCTTCGCGCTGCACGCGCTGGTGCTGGCGCTGTCGGTCGCCTGGCAGGCCTACATCCAGGATGCGCCGCACCTCTACGTCACCGCCGCGATCGCGCTCGATCTTCAAGGCCATCGTGATCCCGGTCGTGCTGCACCGGATCATCGTGCGGCTCGGCATCCACCGCGAGATCGAGAAGGTCGTCGGCGTCGGCCTGACCATGCTGTTCGGCATGGGCCTGGTCGCGCTGTCCATGGTGGTGATGCTGCGGGTCACCGCGGACGCCGATCCGCTGGCGCGCGAAGACCTCGCCTTCGCGCTCTCGGTCGTCCTGCTGGGCCTGCTCTTGATGGTGACGCGGCGCAACGCGGTGAGCCAGGTCGTCGGCTTCATGTCGATCGAGAACGGCCTCGTGCTGGCGGCGACCGGCGCCAAGGGCATGCCGCTGGTGGTCGAGATCAGCATCGCGTTCTCGATCCTCATCGCCTTCATCGTGATCGGCATCTTCCTGTTCCGCATCCGCGAGCGCTTCGACACCGTGGACGTGCAGGCGCTCGACCGATTCCGCGGAGACCGGTCATGACGATGCCGTTCGACGCCGTCATCGCCGTGCTGGTGATTCCGGCCGTCGCCGCGGCCTTGCTCGCGGCGCTGCCCGGCTACCGGATCACCGCGCGGCTCAACGTGCTGGCGACGCTGCTGACGCTTCCTCGCGGCGCTGTCGCTGTTCGTCGAGCGGCCGCCGGCCGGTCCCTATCTGATCGTCGACGATCTCAACATCGTGTTCATCGTGCTGACGACCTTCATCGCCTTCACCACCAGCGTGTTCAGCGCGACCTATATCGGACACGAGCTGGAGATCGGCCGGCTGACGCCGACGTTCCTGCGCTTCTATCACGCGATGTTCCAGATCTCTGATGTTCGCGATGAACCTCGCGCTGGTCGCCAACAATATCGGGCTGATGTGGGTCGCGATCGAGCTGGCGACGCTGACCACCGTGCTGATGGTCGGCATCTACCGCACCCACGCGGCGCTGGAGGCGGCGTGGAAATATTTCATCCTCGGCAGCGTCGGCATCGCGCTCGCGCTGTTCGGCACCATCCTGGTCTACATGGCGGCACGCCCGGTGATCGGCGAAGGGCTGCCGGCCATGGTTTGGACCAACCTGGTCGCCCGCGGGGCCGACTTCGATCCGGCGCTGCTCAATGTCGCGTTCGTGTTCCTGCTGCTCGGCTACGGCACGAAGGTCGGCCTGGCGCCGCTGCATGCCTGGCTGCCCGACGCCCATGCCGAAGGCCCGACGCCGATCTCGGCGGTGCTGTCCGGCCTGCTGCTCAACGTCGCGCTCTATGCGCTGCTGCGGTTCAAGCTGCTGCTGGCGACGAACCCGAACGCCCTCGCGGCCGGACCGCTGATGATGACGATGGGACTGATCTCGCTGATCTTCGCGAGCTTCATGCTGTACCGCCGGCGCGACATCAAACGCATGTTCGCCTACTCGTCGATCGAGCACATGGGCATCATCACCTTTGCGTTCGGGATTGGCGGCCCGCTCGCCAATTTCGCCGGGCTGCTGCACATGACCATGCATTCGCTCACCAAGTCCGCGATCTTCTTCGCGGTCGGCCACATCGCGCAGGTCAAGGGCACGCAGCAGATCGCCGACATGGGCGGGCTCACGGTCACCAATCCGGTGCTCGGCTGGGGCCTGGTGCTCGGCGTCGTCGCCATCGCCGGCCTGCCGCCGCTCGGCATCTTCATGAGCGAGTTCCTGCTGGTCAGCTCGACCTTCGCGCGCGAGCCGTGGCTCGCGATCCTTCTCGTGTTCGGAATTCTGGTCGGCTTCGGCGCGCTGTTCCTGCGGCTCAACGCCATCGCGTTCGGCGAGCCGCGCGGTCCGAGCGGCAGAGGCGACCGCCTCCTATCTGCCGATGTATGCCCATCTTGCGCTGGTGTTCGTCGCCGGCATCTACCTGCCGCCGGCGGTGGTGGCGTGGTTCCAGAACGTGGCCAAGCTGCTCGGATAGAACTCATGGCGACAGTGCGCGACACGATTGCTCTGGGCCGGCGGGTGGACGCGCACCGCCCCTGGCCGCGCGTCGTGGTCACGGACGGAGCAGTGGCGCGTCGATCGCGTCCGAGCTTGCCGCCGGGCGCGCGACGCTGCTCGGGCTCTGGGGCGAGGCCGCGCGCCGTGCACATGGCCGTGCTCACTGGAGCCTGCCGACATCGCGGTGGTCACCGCTCGAATGCCCCAACGGCACAGTTTCCGTCGGTCGGCGCGCTGCATGCGCCCGCCATCCGGCTCGAGCGCGCCATCCATGATCTCTACGGGCTTGAGCCGCGCGGCGCGGTGGACACGCGGCCGTGGCTCGATCTCGGATTCTGGGATGTGCAGCATCCGCTCGGCGCCCGCAGCGCTGCGCCGACAGACGCGGCCGCCCTATCCGTTCCTGCCGACCGAGGGCGAGGGCCTGCACCAGATCCCGGTCGGGCCGGTGCATGCCGGCATCATCGAGCCCGGCCATTTCCGTTTCACCGCCAACGGCGAGACCGTGGTGCGGCTCGAACAGCGCCTGGGCTATGTGCACAAAGGCATCGACTCGCTGATGACCGGCGCTTCGCTCGAGAAGGCGGCGCGGCTCGCGGGCCGCACCTCCGGCGACAGCACGGTCGCCTATGCGCTGGCCTTCGCCCGCGCCGTCGAAGCGGCGCTCGACATCGATGTGCCGCCGCGGGCGCACGATCTGCGCGCGCTGATGGCGGAGCTCGAGCGGCTCGCCAACCATTTCGGCGACATCGGCGCGATCTGCAACGATGCCTCGTTCTCGATCATGCACGCGCATTGCGGCATCCTGCGCGAGCGCACCCTGCGCACGGCGGAGGCTTGCTTCGGCCACCGGCTGATGATGGACCGGGTGGTGCCGGGCGGCGTCGCGGCCGATCTCGCCGAGGGCTGGCATCGACCGCTTGCGCTGGCTCCTCGACAACGTGCGGCAACGGTTTCCGGAGCTGATCGAAATCTACGACAACACCGCGTCGCTGCAGGATCGCACCGTCACCACCGGGATCCTGAAGCCCGCGCTGGCGCAGCAGTTCGGCGCCGGCGGCTATGTCGGCCGCGCCTCCGGCCGCGCCTTTGACGTCCGGCGCGCGTTCCCCTACCCGCCCTACGATCAGCTCACGTTCGACGTGCCGGTGCTTCACGAAGGCGACGTCAATGCGCGCGTATGGGTGCGCATCCGCGAGGTCGAGCAGAGCATGGCCCTGATCGACCAGATCATCGCCCGCCTGCCGGCGGGCGCCATTCGCGCTGATGTCGATGCGCGGACGCGGCGAGACGCGGGAAGGCCTCGCGCTGACCGAAGGCTTTCGCGGCGATGTGCTGGCCTGGGTGCGCATCGACGGCGACGGCACGATCGCGCGTTGCCACCTGCGCGACCCGTCCTGGTTCCAGTGGCCGCTGCTCGAAGCCGTCATCGAAGGCAACATCGTCGCCGACTTTCCGCTCTGCAACAAATCGTTCAACTGCTCCTACTCCGGACACGACCTCTAGGGTTCGCCGTCATGCGCAAGCATATTGTTCAAGAACCTGATCCGGACGCCGGTCACCGACCCGGCGCCGGCCGCGGACGAAGCCGCGCTCGCCGAGCTGGCGCAACAGGCTCGACCGCGCCGCGCATCGGCGGCTGGGCCGCAGCCTGTCGATCCGCGAAGTCGATGCCGGCTCCTGCAACGGCTGCGAGCTGGAAATCCACGCGCTCAACAACGCGTTCTACGATCTCGAACGCTTCGGCCTGCGTTTCGTCGCGTCGCCGCGTCATGCCGACGTGCTGATGGTCACCGGTCCGGTGACCAAGAACATGCGCGAAGCGCTGGAGCGCACCTACAATGCGACGCCGGACCCGAAATGGGTGGTGGCGATCGGCGACTGCGCATTCAATGGCGGGATTTTCGCGGGCAGCTACGCCTGCGTGGGAGGCGTGTCGCAAGTCGTGCCCGTCGATCTGCACATCCGAGGCTGCCCGCCGACACCGAATGATCTTCTAAAGGGACTCATTGCGCTATTGGGAGACTGAGCAAAACTGCCGAAAGGAGCCCGCGTTGTCGAAGCTACGGATACTCAAAGTAGGCATTGTTGCAGCGCGCCGTCAGCTTGTTGCCGTGGTTGTGGTTACTATTGCAGCACTACTACTTCCATCTCTTGACCTAACGGGTCGAAGCACGCAATCGATAGAGACTGAAGCCGGGGCTTTGCGAATTTCGGTGTCTCAACTTCTCGAATGGACGTATCTTTTCGTTGCCGTGGGTTTAGCTTTGACCACAGACCGGCTCATTGAACTGACCGCTGATCATATCCGACACACGTTGAGTGTCGTACGTCATATCGCGCCGGAGTACACATTGAAGGCACTTGCTTTCCAACTCGGCCTTGCCACGGTAATACTAGCGGGATTCACGCTATCGACGCCGCCGGAATTATTGATTGCGCTCGGCCGCAATTTCGGATGTGCCTGCATCGCCTCAATTGTTTGGGCCGGAACGATGAGCATCGGTGTGGCCTTTTTTGGTGCGAGCACACACGCAATCTTGAGGGCCCTCTAACGTCAAATCGCTACAGAGACGTATTGCGCCAACCCAAACAGGTCTCAGTGCGATTCCGAACCGAGTCTCAAGCAACAAAATTTGGATATCGAAAAATCGCGACCAGAGACTGGCGTGCGAAATCCGTTGAACGCGCCTAAATTCCAGGAAATTCCGCCTCAGAGACTTCGCAACGTCCGGCTAACTCGCGGAAATATCGCGCTGATTTTTCCGTGACGGACATGCCCCGGAGAGACGGGACTGGTTCGCTGGGGCGCCAGGATTCGAACCTGGGAATGGCGGAATCAAAATCCGCTGCCTTACCACTTGGCTACGCCCCATCGCGACGCGTGTCGGTGTGCTCCGACGCAGTAACGCCGGCGCGCGGAACATAGCGGCCCACCCTCGCCCGATCAACGCGGCACGTGCCGGGTTATGGTCGATTTTTGCAGTCATTTTCGCCTAATCTCCGGCGGAGACAACTCGGAATAGCGGGCCGTCCCCGCCGCAGGGAGGCGCCAGATGACCTACCGGGCTCCGGTTTCCGACATCGCGTTTGCGCTCAAGCACGCCGCCGGACTGAAGCAGGCGCTCGATGACGGCATTTACGGCGACCTCACGGAAGACGTCGTCGACGCCGTGCTCGAGGAAGCCGGCAAGTTCGCGACCGAGGTGATCGCCCCCCTCAATGTGGTCGGCGACCGCCAGGGCGTCGTCTTCAAGGACGGCGCCGTCGCCACCGCGCCGGGCTGGAAGGAAGCCTATCGCGCCTGGGCCGCTGCGGGATGGAACGGGCTTGCCGCGCCGGCGGATTGGGGCGGCCAGGACCTGCCGCAGGCGGTCAACGTGGCGTGCCTCGAGATGTGGAATTCGGCCGCGATGGCCTACGGCATCGGGCCGGTGCTGACCATGGCGGCGGTCGACGCGCTGACCGCGCACGGCAGCGAAGAATTGCAGCGCACCTATTTGCCGAAGCTCGTCTCCGGCGAATGGACCGGCACCATGCAGATGACCGAGCCGCAGGCCGGCTCCGACGTCGGCGCGCTGCGCACCAAGGCCGAGCGCGCCGGCGACGGCACCTATCGCCTGACCGGCCAGAAGATCTTCATCACCTATGGCGAGCACGACATGACCGACAACATCGTGCATCTCGTGCTGGCGCGGCTGCCCGACGCGCCCGCCGGATCGCGCGGCGTGTCGCTGTTCCTGGTGCCGAAATTCCTGGTCAATGCCGACGGCTCGCTCGGGGAGCGCAACGACGTGCGCGCGCATTCGATCGAGCACAAGATGGGCATCCATGGCTCGCCCACCTGCACCATGGTGTTCGGCGACAAGGGCGGCGCCATCGCTTTCCTGGTCGGCGAGGAGAACCGCGGCCTCAATTGCATGTTCACGATGATGAACCAGGCGCGGCTCGCGGTCGCGCTGCAAGGCGTCGGCATCGCCGAGCGCGCCACCCAGCAGGCGCTAGCCTACGCGCGCGAGCGCAAGCAGGGCCGCGCCGCCGGCGTGAAGGACGGCATGAGCCCGATCATCATGCATCCCGACGTCAAGCGCATGCTGCTCACCATGCGCGCGTTGACCGGGGCGGCGCGCGCGATCTCGTACGCCACCGCGGTCGCCATCGACCGCGCGCACCGCGGCACCGATGAGAAGGCGCGCGCGGCGGCGAACGAGCGCGCGTCGCTGCTGACGCCGATCGCCAAGGCATTCTCGACCGATGTCGGTTGCGAGGTGTCGTCGCTCGGCGTGCAGGTGCATGGCGGCATGGGCTATATCGAGGAGACCGGCGCGGCGCAGCACTTCCGCGACGCGCGTATCGCCGCGATCTACGAAGGCACCAACGGCATCCAGGCGATCGACCTCGTCACCCGCAAGCTGCCGATGGCGGGCGGGGACGCCGTGCGCACGTATATCGCGCGAGCTCCGCCGCACCGCCGATGCGGTGAAGGCCGCCAACGATCCGGCGTTCGGCGCCACCGGCGCGCGGCTTGCCGACGCGATCGACAGCCTCGAGCGCGCGACCGCATGGCTGCTCAAGGATCCGCAGAGCGAGGCCGCGCTGGCCGGCGCCACGCCGTATCTGCGGTTGTTCGCCAATGCCGCCGGCGGCGCGCTGCTCGCCGAGCAGGCGCTCGCCGCAGCACGCATGGCGAGCGACGGGTCCGCACCGGCGCGCATCGCACTGGCGCGTTTCTTCGCGGAAAACATCGCGGTCTCGGCGAGTGGACTCGAAAACACCGTCACCGATGGCGGTACCAGCGTGACGGCCAGCGAGGCCGCATTGGCGTGAACGGGCTTCCGTCGTCCCTCCGAAGTGACTAAGTCTGTCCGATGCCGACACTTTATATTACCCATCCTGCCTGCCTCGATCACCTCACGCCGTCCGGTCATCCGGAACGGCCGGATCGGCTGCGCGCCATCGAGCGCGCGCTGGCAGCGGACGTCTTCAAGCCGCTGGTCCGCGTCGAGGCGCCGGCTGCGAGCCTCGACACCATCGCGCTCTGCCATCCGATGGACTACGTCACCGCCGTGCAGGACGCCTCCCCGCAGCAGGGGCTGGTGCAGATCGATGCCGACACGTCGATGTCGCCCGGCAGCTTCGAGGCGGCGCTGCGCGGCGCCGGCGGCGCGGTGCACGCGGTCGACCAGGTGATGACCGGCAAGGCCACCAACGCCTTCGTCGCCGTCCGCCCGCCCGGCCACCACGCCGAGACCGCACGGCCGATGGGCTTCTGCCTGTTCAACAACGCTGCGATCGCGGCGCGCCATGCGCAGCGCAAGCACGGCGCCGAACGCGCGGCGCTCATCGATTTCGACGTCCATCACGGCAACGGCTCGCAGGACATCTTCTGGTCGGACGATAGCGTCCTGTATTCCTCGACCCACCAGATGCCGCTCTATCCCGGCACCGGTGCGGTCTCCGAAAGCGGCGAGCACGACACCATCGTCAACGCGCCGCTGCGGCCGGGCGACGGCGGCAGCCAGTTCAAGGCCGCGTTCGAGACCCGGATCCTGCCGCGGCTGCGCGACTTCAAGCCCGACCTGGTGGTGATCTCGGCCGGCTTCGACGCCCACACCCGCGACCCGCTCGCCAACCTCAACCTGGTGGAAGCCGACTTCGCCTGGGCCACGCAGCAGCTGATGGAGATCGCCGACAAGAGCGCGCAGGGCCGCGTGGTCTCGGTGCTGGAAGGCGGCTATGACCTTCAGGGCCTCGCCGGCTCCGTGGCCGCCCATGTGACGGCCCTGATGCGGGGTTAGTTGGCGCGACAAAGCCTATAGTATAGAGAGAGCCCGAACTCGGGCGTTCCGGACACAGCATGGCCGACAAGACCAACAGCGACGTTGCGACACTGACCTTCGAGAAGGCGATCGAGGAGCTTGAATTGATCGTCAAGCGGCTCGAAGAGGGCAAGGTTCCGCTCGAAGAGTTGGTCGCGATCTACGAGCGCGGCGAGACGCTCAAGCGCCGTTGCGAAGAGCTGCTGCGGCAGGCCGAAGCCCGGGTCGAGAAGATCACGCTCGACGCCGCCGGCAAGCCGACCGGCACCGGCCCGCTCGACGTGAGCTGACGCAGCACAGCTTCGGCCGCCGCTGGCCCTCTGATAGACCTGATGGTTTGCGACGTTTGGCGCGATCAATGGACAGGCACGTTTCTGCTCCGATAGTCTGAGCCGTTGGCTACGGGGCCTGCCAGGCACGACGATGCGTGGACGACGAATCCCTCTTTCGCCTTTTCGGCGGCTGATCGCCGACGCGATGCGCTATGCGATCACGGTCCCGGGCGTTCCGACCGAGCGCGTGATGGACCTTGGCGCCGTCATCGCCGCGCGCAATGCCGTGCCATACCGTCCGGCCTGGGCCGGTATTTTTGCCAAGGCCTGTGCGCTCACGGCGCGCGAGCACCCCGCGCTCCGGCGCACTTACGTCAAATGGCCCTGGCCGCATCTCTACGAATACGAAGACAGCATCGCGACCATCGCCATCAATCGCGAGCATGATGGCGAGGCCTGCGTTCTGCCGCTGTTGATCGGGGAAGTGGCCGCGTTGCCGATCAGCCTGATCGCCGCGATGATCGACGAGCACGTGCAAATGCCGATGGCCGACATCAAGCTTTTCCGGCGTGCCATGGCGGTCGGAAAATTGCCCGGCATCTTGCGGCGGCCGCTGATGTGGGCTGGCTATAACATGCCGCGCTGGCGCGCGAATTATTTCGGCACCTTTTCCGTCACCTCGGTGTCCTTCAAAGGCGCGGAGCTGCTCTACGTCCCAACCTTGACCACGAGCCTGTTGACGTTCGGCGTCTTCGGTGCGGACGGGCGAACGCCGGTCCGCATGGTCATCGACCATCGCGTCATGGACGGCATGGAATACGCAGCGATCCTCGAGCGCCTCGAAGCCATCATGAACGGCCCGATCCTGCAGGAGTTGCGCTCGGAAGCAGGCGCGCGAGGTCAGGCCGTTACGCGCTGCGCAGGGAAGCTGAGCCACCCTACTTCGTCTTGCGGAACACCAAGAGCGTCTTGAACTCGCCGACGCGCTTCACCGGCGCGCGCTTCTCCCACTTCTGCACCAGCGGCAGCGCTTTGTTCCACGCCATCGAGCCCATGTAGAACAGGATGTGGCCGTTCTTCTTGGTCTTGGCGGTGAACATGTCCAAGAGCTTCTCGTCGGTCATGCCGCCGTACGACTTGCTGGCCGTGTTCGGGAAGAAGAACTCGCACAGATGGAACATGGTGACGACGTCGAAGTCCGGCAGGATCTTCGGATTGGTGAGATAAATGTCGCCGAAATACGCGACATAGGCCTTCGACACCTGAGCCTTCTCAGTCGAAAGCTCGATATACGCCTCGTATTCCTCTTTCGAGGCGGTGATCGCGAGCACGGCGTTGCCTGACTTGTTGGTCGCCTGCTTGATCCCGATCACATGATGGGTGCCGGTACCGAAATGATAGATCAGCTTGTTCTTGATCTTGTTCTTGGCGACCCATTCGTTGAAGTGGTGGTCGCACGGACAGACGTCGACATCCAGGTCCCACTTGTCGGTCCAGTAATTCATCTTCAGCATCGGCAGTCCTCCGGGGTGTTGATCGAGTATAGCCGCTAAGCAGGCATCGGTGCCAAGGTCGCGGAACGCGGCGAACGGCTCGCGGCCGATCCACCGGTCATGTCGATTGTCCTTTGGTGCAGCGCCACCAGGGCTGCGGAACGGCCGATGGAGACCACCATCGTCTGGGGCAGCCGTTCAGCCAGCAGGCCGTAGAGGTCGCGCGCTTCGGCGTCCTCGAGGGTCGAGACCGCCTCATCCAGCAGCAGCACGTCCGGCCGATGGATCAGCGCGCGGGCGAAGCCGACGCGCTGCTGTTCGCCACCCGCGAGCAGCGTATTCCATTCGGCTTCCTCGTCGAGGCGATCCGCAAGGTGCCCGAGCCCGGCGGCGGCGAGCGCGGTGCGCACGTCGGCATCGTCGACCTCCTCGGCCGGGGTCGGATAGGTCAGCGCCTGGCGCAACGTGCCGAGCGGGAAATACGGCCGCTGCGGCAGCGCCAGCAGGCGCGCGTTCTGCGGCAGCTCGATCCGCCCCTCCCCGACCGGCCAGATTCCCGCGAGCGCGCGGCAGAGGCTCGACTTGCCGGAGCCCGACGGCCCGCGCACCAACACGCGCTCGCCCGGCTTGAGCGCAAGCTTGGCCACCGATGCAATCGGCTCGCCGCCGGCGGCCTTCACCACCAGATCGGCGACCGACAGGTCGGCACCGGCGTCGCTCCGGATACGGATGTCGGCGCCCTGCGGTCCCGGCACATCGACGGTGCCCATCGCGGTCTCGAACTGGGCGACGCGGTCCATCACCGCCTTCCACTCCGCGATCTTCGCATACGACGTGGCGCAGAACGCAAACGCGGCCTCGACTCGCTGGAATGCGAGCGAGGCCTGCACCAGGACGCCGAGCGGGATCGCGCCGACAAGATAGGCGGGCGTCACCACCAGGACCGGGAACACCGTTGAGACGTGATAGTAGCCGAAGATGAAGCCGTTCAGTCCATTCTGCCGACGCACCAGCGCGACCCAGTTCTGCAGCAGCGAATGATAGCGCCGCTTCAATTCGTGCCGCTCGACCTTCTCGCCGCCCATCAGCGCGACCGACTCCGCATGGTCGGTGACGCGCGCGATCGCGAAGCGGAAATCGGATTCATAGCGCTGCTGGCGGAACTGCAGCGGAATGAGCGGCTTTCCAATCGCATGGGCGATGAGCGTGCCAAGCGCCGCGTAACCGACCGCGAACACGATCAGATAGCCCGGGAACGACAGGTCGACGCCGAACAGCGGCAGCGGCGCCAGCGCGGAGAGGCCCCACAGCACGAACGCGAACGAGAACAGCGATACGATGGCATTGAGGAAACCGGTGCCGAGCTCATGGGTGAGCCGGATGAACATCAGCACATCGTTGGCGATGCGCAGATGGATGTTGTCCACGGTTTGATCGACGAAGCGGATGCGGTAGTGACGCCCCTCCGCCATCCAGAGATCGACATAGCGGTTGGTCATCCACTCGCGCCAGCGGATGATCAGGGTCTGGCCGAACCAGTACTGGCCCATGCCGGAGAGGATCGCGCCGAGCGTGATCAGCAGGAACACCATGAGCTGGAACTGCACCGCGTCCCAGTTGCGCGCTTCGAGGCCGTTGAAGAAGGCGGCGTTCCACTCCGTCACCTTGACGGCGACATAGACCACGAACAACTCGGAGGCGATCACGCCGAACAGGAGGCCGCGCGCCCGCCAGCGATCTTCCGAGCGGAAATAGGGCAGCGCCAGCCTCAGGAACGTGCGCAGCGCGAAGATGACGTTGCTCATGTCGGACACTCGATGGGTGGATCGGCCCAATTCGGGTCATGAATGCTTGCCATAGGAAGGCAAGTCTATAGCGTGCGGTCAAAGGCCGATACATTCGGCCGTTCCCACCCGCAGTGGCCGCTTGACGCGGCACTATGTCCCAAAGGGACGATCAAGGATTAACCCATGAGCTTCGCCCCCGACAAGGACCCGAAAGCCGGCGACGCCGCGGCCTGCGACGCCATCGAGCTGATGATTGTTCCACGCAGCGTCGATCTCGGCGGCTTCTCGGTGCGCCGCGCGCTGCCCCACGGCAGGCGGCGCATGGTCGGCCCGTTCATCTTCTTCGACCACTTCGGGCCGGCCGAGTTCAAGAGCGGCCAAGGCATCGACGTGCGGCCGCATCCGCATATCGGGCTCGCCACCGTCACCTTCCTGTTCGACGGCGAGATCGTGCATCGCGACAGCCTCGGCACCGCCGTGCCGATCCGCCCGGGCGAGGTCAACTGGATGACCGCGGGACGCGGCATCGTGCACTCCGAGCGCACCGCGCCGGAGCGCCGCACGGGCGGCGAGCCGCTGCACGGATTGCAGTGCTGGGTCGCCCTGCCCGCCAACGACGAGGAGACCGAGCCAGGCTTCGCGCATGTCGGCAGCGCCGAGCTGCCGATCGTCACCGACAATGGCCGCAGCGTGCGCGTGGTCGCGGGCAGCCTGCTCGGCGCGCGTTCGCCGGTGCCGACCTTGTGGGATACGCTGTTCGCCGAGGCGACGCTCGCGGCGGGCGCGACGATCCCATTCGACGCCACCACCGAAGAGCGCGCGCTCTATGTGGTCGACGGCGAGATCGACATCGCCGGCGACACGTTCTCGCCGGGCCGGCTGCTGATCTTCCGTCCCGGCGACGCCATCACGGTGACGGCGGTGAGCGACGCGCGCGTCGCGCTGGTCGGCGGCGCGGCGATGGACGGCCCGCGTCACATCTGGTGGAATTTCGTGTCCTCGCGCAAGGACCGCATCGAGCAGGCCAAGGCCGACTGGAAGGCCGGCCGCTTCGACACCGTGCCCGGCGACGAAAGCGAGTTCATCCCGCTGCCGGAGTGAAGCAACAATCGGCCTCATGGTGAGGAGCCGCGCGAAAACGCGGCGTCTCGAACCATGGCCACGCATCCGGGCCGTCCCCATCCTTCGAGACGCGCACTTTCGTGCGCCCTCAGGATGAGGACGGAGCAGCAGCCGTCGCACTGGGCATCACCGCCGCTTCTGCAACGATCGCAAATCCGGCAGCTTCTGCTTGACGCGGCCGATGTCCGCCCACGGATCGCGCTTCTTCATCACGCCGAGCCGCTTGCCGACGTTGAGCAGCGTGTACTGGTTCGCCGATTTGACGCGGCCGAGCTCGTCCCAGGTCACCGGCATGGAGACCGGCGCGCCGGCGCGCGCCCGCGTCGAGTAGGCCGCGACCGAAGTCTGCTCCAGCGAGTTGCGGAAATAGTCGACGAAGATTTTTCCCTTGCGCATCGACTTCGTCATCGTGGCGACGTAGCGGTCGGGATCGTCGGCCGCCATCGCCTGCGCGAATGCCTGCACGAACGTCTTGACCGTCTCCCAGCCGACCGGCGCGACCGGCAGCACGACGTGCACGCCCTTGCCGCCGGAGAGCTTGACGAAACTTTCGAGATCGATCGCTGCAAGCCGATCGCGCACCTCGCGCGCCGCCCGCACGATATCGGCCCAGCCGATGTCCGGCCCCGGATCGATGTCGAACACGATGCGGGTGCAGAGATCGAGCCGGTCGATCGTCGAGCCGCGCACATGCACCTCAAGCACCCCCGCCTGCACCAGCGAGAGCAGCCCGTCGAGGTCCTCGACCGCGATCACCTGCCGGCGCTTGCTGTCGATGACGCTGCGCAGCAGCTCGTCGTTCAGGCCGGCCGAGGCGTGCTTCTGAAAGAAGCATTGACCTTCGGTGCCGTCGGGACAGCGCAGCAGGCTCAACGGAACGTTGACGAGATGCGGCGCCATCAAATCCCACACCGACCTGTAGTAGTCGGCAAGATCCTGCTTGGTGACGCCGACATCCGCCCAGTAGACGCGGTCCGGATGGGTGAAGCGGACGGCGCCTTCATTCGAACTGCCGCGCGCGGCCGTGGCCTTTGCCCGGCGCCGATCTTGACGCGCTTGTCGGCTTGGCCGCGGGCTTCGATTTCTTGGTGACCGAGGTCGACGATCTGGCGGCAGCCCGCTGCGGCTCTTTTTGTGTGCCCTCCTCGGCCGGAAGCTCGCGAACGACCTCCTTCGGAGGCTTGTCCTCCCGCACGCCCTTGAACGAGGCCTGCCGTACAATATTGTCGCTGGCCCAGCCACGCACTTCGGCTTCGATCACCGTCTTCGGCTCGAGCCAGCGCACGTCACGGGCACGCGCTTCGACCGGCGGTATCTCGTCGAACGGCGGCTTGGCGATCTCGAGCGGATGCAGCCGCTTCCACAAGTCCTTCGCCACCGTACGCGTATAGCCCGTGCCGACGCGGCCGGAATAGATCAGCTTGCCGTCGCGATAATAGCCCGTCACCAGTGCGCCGATCATCTTCGGCGTCACTGTCGACGGCGCGTAGCCGCCGACCACGAGCTCCTGTGAATTGGTGCACTTGATCTTCATGAAACTGTCGGAGCGGCCGGGCCGGTACGGCGCATCGGCGCGCTTCGATACGATGCCTTCGAGCCCCATTTGGCACGCCTGCTTCCAGACGTGCTGTCCGTCTTCCGAAAAATGCTCGCTGTAACGGATCGACCCGGTGTCGCCGGTTTCTTCCAGAAGCTCCTTCAGCGCCGCCTTGCGTTCGACCAGCGGCCGACGGGTCAAGTCCTCACCGTCGAGATGAAGCAGGTCGAACACATAATAGACAAAGCTGTCGCGGTCGCCGTTGCTGAGCGCCGCCTGCAACATCGAGAACACCGAAAGCCCGCGCGCGTTCTCGACCACGATCTCGCCGTCGATCAGCGCCGTGTCGGCCGCAAGCCGCGCCACGTCGGCCGCGACGTTCGGAAATCGTGCCGCCCAGTCGAGGCCCTTGCGCGTCAACAGCTTGACCTTGCCATGGTCGAGCCGCGCCTGCATGCGGTAGCCGTCGAACTTGATCTCATGCACCCAGCCGGCACCACTCGGCACTTTATCGTGCAGCGTCCCCAGCGATGGCGGGATGAAGTCGGGCAGCGCGGCGTTGGGCGCGCTCTTGCCTTCTTCGCAGTCTTGCGGGTCGCCTTCTTCTCGCGGCCGCGCTGGTCCGGACGGACATGGCCGCGCGTCGCGCCGGCTTTCACATTGTCCGCGACGCTCCTGTTCGAATGCCAGACGCGCGGCTTGCCCTTGCCCGCCGCGATCTCCTCGATCGAGCGGCCGGACACGACCGAGTCCGGCATCTCCTCCAGGATGTCGGGCTCCTTCGCGGTGCGCGCAGCGTCGTCGGTCGCCTTGATCAGGAGCCAGTTGTTGCGCCTCTCGCCCGGCTTGCCGCGCAAGCGCACGAGATGCCAGCGGCCGTGGAGCTTCTCGCCGTCGAGCGAGAAATCGAGATGGCCTTTCTTGAGCCCGCGATGCGGATCTTCTTCCGGCGACCAACTGCCGTGATCCCAGATCATCACGGTGCCGCCGCCGTACTCGCCCTTCGGGATCGTGCCTTCGAACGCGTTGTACTCGACCGGATGGTCTTCGGTCTCGACCGCCAGCCGCTTCTCGCCCGGCACCAGGCTCGGACCGCGGGTGACCGCCCAGCTCTTCATCACGCCGTCGAGCTCGAGCCGCAGGTCGTAGTGCAGCCGCGTCGCCGCGTGTTTCTGGATGACGTAACGGTTGCCCTTGGCGCGTGCCTTGCGGCCGCGCGGCTCCGGCGTCACGCCGAATTTCCGTTTCTTGCGGTAGACGTCGAGGGCCATTGTCCGGATTTTACACGCTGGAACTCAAACGCAAAGCCGCACTCCCGAGGAGGGCCCCGGAAGGTAACGCCAACTTCAGTTGTCGGGTTCCCGCCGCCGCGGTTGCGTCCTAGCCCACTTCGCCGTGCTGCTTGCGGCTTTCGGAGCGCAGCTCGTTGACGAAGCGCTTGAGCGTGGCGACCTCCGCCTCGAGCCTCTGCACGCGTGTCGCCAGGTCGCCCGGTTGCGCCGCATCGGGCGCAATGGACGGGGCGCGAACGTCTTCACCAAACGAGACACCCATCTCGTTGCCGCTGCGCCACTCGACCCGCGCGCGATGGATCTCCTCCTTGTTCGGGATGAAGAGCTCGATCGCCTCCGGCACCGCGATGGATTCGGAGAACTTCAGCCGCGCGCCAAGGTCGGAATAGTCACGGATCAGGCAATCGACGGTCGATCGCCGGTTGTTGAAGTAGATGCGGCCCTGCAGAAAGCTCTTCTGTCGTGAAAGCGAACGGCGCTCTTTCACCGCAGTTTCTCCCGTCGAATTCGGCGGACCAGGGTCAACGCCGCCAATGCGGATTCGGCCCACATCATGGATTCGGCCCATATCATAGTGAGTCGGTGTTACTCCATCGTTCACGACGCGTTAGGCCCTTCTTAACCATTGGCGCTGCTGCTGCTATGAAATCCCATGACAAAGCGCATGCGCATAGACCGGTTGCTGGTCGAGCGCGGCCTGTTCGAGAGCCGCGCCAAGGCGCAGGAGGCGATCGCCGCCGGGATGGTGACGGCGGACGGCGTCACCGTCGCCAAGCCGGCCGATGAGGTCTCCGCTGACGCCACCTTGCAGGCGGCGCCGGCGCATCCCTGGGTCTCGCGCGGTGGCGTCAAGCTCGCGGCGGCGCTCGACCATTTCAAGATCGATCCGGCCGGCCGCTTCTGTCTCGACGTCGGCGCTTCGACAGGCGGCTTCACGCAGGTGCTGCTCGCGCGCGGCGCCCGGCGCGTCTATGCGGTCGACGTCGGCCGCGCGCAGCTGCATGCGAGCCTGCGCGGCCGTCCCGACGTGGTCGCGATCGAGGCGACCGACATCCGCAAGCTCGAGCCGTCGCAGCTCGAGGAGCCGCCGGATCTTGTCACCGTCGACGTGAGCTTCATCCCGCTCAAGCTCGTCCTGCCCGCCGCACTCGCCTTGGCGCGGCATGCGGCCGAGGTGGTCGCGCTGATCAAGCCGCAATACGAGGCCGGGCCCGCCCACGTCAAAAAGGGCGTGGTGCGCGACCCGGCGATCCATGCGCAGGTCTGCGCCGGCGCATCGGAACTCGTCGCGTCGCTGGGCTGGGATGTGGTGGGCGTCATCCCCTCCCCGATCGCCGGCGGCGACGGCAATCACGAATTCCTGATAGCCGCCCGCCGCGGGTAAAGCGCCTTTCTCTTGCCACGGCATCCGCTATGGTGCCGCGCCATGACCCTACCCCGGACCATGACGGCGGCCGTGTCAGCGCCGCAGGGCGAGCTTTTTGTCTGGCGAGCCGAGACCGCCGAGACGATCAAGCTCGCCTGGCCGATGGCGCTGACGCAGCTCGGCCAGATCGCCATGATGACGACCGATCTCGCGCTGATCGGGCGGCTCGGCGAGGCCGCGGTCGCGTCGGTCGGGCTTGCGCATCTGATCCTGTTCCTCGGCTTCGTGTTCGGCATGGGCCTGGTCTCGGCGGTGGCGACGCTCGCGGCGCAGGCCTATGGCGCGCGCGAGCCGCGCATGGTCCGCCGCTCGCTGCGCATGGGCCTGTGGGCGGCGGTGATCCTCGGCATCCCGATCAACGTCATTCAGATGTGGGGCGAGGACATCCTCCTCGCCGCCGGACAGACGCGCGAAGCGGCCGCGCTCGCCGCCCGCTATCTCGCCGGTCTGGCCTGGTCGATGATCCCGGCCTGGTGCTTCATCGCGCTGCGCAACTTCATGAGCGCGGTCAATCGGCCGGAGCCGGCGCTGTGGATCACGCTGGTTGCGATCCCGGTCAACGCGCTGCTCGCCTATGCGCTGATCCACGGCCACTACGGACTGCCGCGCCTCGACCTGCTCGGCGCCGGTCTCGCGACCACGTTCGTGAATATCTGCATGTGCATCGCCGCGGTGTGGGTCTGCTACGCCTGCCACCCGTTCAAGAAGTATCGCGTGCTCGGCCGCTTCTGGCGGATGGACTGGGAGCTGATGCGGCAGTTGATCGTGATCGGCGTGCCGATCTCCGGCACGATGCTGCTCGAGTGGGGCTTGTTCTCATCGGCCGCGATCCTGGTCGGCTGGATCGGCACCACGCCGCTGGCGGCGCACCAGATCGCGCTGCAGATCGCGGCGATCCTTTACATGGTGCCGTTCGGCATCGCGATGGCCGCGACCGTGCGCGTCGGCCACGCGGTCGGGCGCGGCGATCCGACCGGCACCCGCCGCGCGGGCTTCACCGCGTTGGCGCTGGGTGTCGTCACCATGGTCGCGCTGACCCTGCTCGTGGTCATTTTCCGGAATTTCATTCCGCTGCTGTTCCTCGGCGACAGCGTCGCGGCTGCCGCTGAGACGACCCGCCTTGCCAGCGCGCTGCTGCTCGTCGGCGCGACCTGGTTCATCATGGATGGAATTCAGGGCGTCGCCGCCGGCGCGCTGCGCGGCTTGAACGACACCCGTGTGCCGATGCTGTACGCGGCGTTGAGCTTCTGGGTCGTCGGCTTCACCGGCGCCTATGCGTTGGCGTTCTGGTTCGGCCTCGGCGTGTTCGGCGTGTGGGTCGGCTTCGCGCTGAGCCTCTGGCTGTTCGCGCTGCTGCTGACCGTGCGATTCAGACAATCTGACCGCGCGCGGCTATCTGCCGGCGGTGCCGTGATCCTGGACGCGGGCGCGCCGCCGCCCGCTATCGCAGGCCATGGTCGAACGTCTGACGATTGCGCGGCTCGGGCGGCGCGGCGACGGCATCGCCGATACGCCCGATGGGCCGGTGTTTGTGCCGTTCGCGCTGCCCGGCGAGGTCGTCGAAGCCGAGGCCTGGCCCGGCCATCCCGACCGCCGGCTGCCGATCAAGATCGCGCAGGCGAGCGCGGAGCGGATCGCGCCGGTGTGTCCGCATTTCGGCGTCTGCGGCGGCTGCGCGCTCCAGCATTGGACCACGGCGCGCTATCGCGAGTGGAAGCGCGGGCTCGTCATCGAGTCGCTGTCGCAGGCCGGGCTCGACGCATCCGGTCGACGAACTGATCGACGCCCATGGCGAGGGCCGCCGCCGCGCGGTGCTGCACGCGCGCCGCGGCCAGCGCGACGTGCTCAAGGTCGGCTTCGCCGCGCCGCGCGCGCACCAGATCATCGCCATCGACCGCTGCCCGGTCCTTGCGCCGGCGCTCGATGGCGCGCTTGCCGCCGCCTGGGCGATCGCCGAGACGATCGAGAGCATGCGCAAGCCGCTCGACATCCAGGTGACGGCAACCGACGACGGCCTCGACGTCGACCTGCGCGGCTCCGGACCGCTGACCACCGCGGCGACCACCGCGCTGGCGCGCGTTGCCGCCCAGCACAAGCTCGCGCGGCTGACGCGCCATGGCGAGATCGTCGTGCAGCGCGCGCCGCCGGCCGTCACCATGGGGCGTGCGCGCGTTGCGCTGCCGCCGGGCGCGTTCCTGCAGGCGACCGCGGCCGGCGAAGCCGCGCTGGCGGCGCTCGTGCTCGCGCATTGCGGCAAGGCGGGCAGAGTAGCCGACCTGTTCGCCGGCGTCGGGCCGTTCGCGCTGCGGCTCGCCGAACACGCGCGCGTCACCGCCGCCGACAGCGACAAGGACGCCGTCGCCGCGCTCAAACGCGCCGCCGAGACCACGCAGGGCCTCAAGCCGGTGGCGGTGGAAGCGCGCGATCTGTTTCGCCGGCCGCTGGCGGCGGTCGAGCTGAAGCCGTTCGATGCCGTCGTGTTCGATCCGCCGCGCCAGGGCGCCGAAGCGCAGGCGCGCGCGCTCGCCGCTTCAGCCGTGCCGGTGGTGGTGGCGGTGTCGTGCAATCCCGCGACGTTCGCGCGCGACGCCCGCATCCTTGTCGATGGCGGCTACCGGCTGACGCAGGTCACGCCGATCGACCAGTTCCTCTACTCGCCGCATGTGGAGATCGTGGCGCGGCTGGAGCGCTAACGTAGCGCACTGCTCTGATGGCCGCTCGTCCCCGCGAAAGCGAGGGAGCCAGGGGCCACAAAGGAAGACTGGATTCCCGCTTGCGCTGGAATGAGCGGAGGAGAGAGCACGCACTATGTTGACGTCAATTTCCCCAGCGGTCGCGCCACATCTGCTCGCCGACGGTGCAGGAGACGCGCGGCTGCCGCGCCTGCACGCGCTGGACCGGCACGCCGGACTTGAGCTCGGCGATCTCGAGGATCAGCTTGGTGCGGATCGCCTCCTTGAACTGCGCGCGCTCGCGCACCGCAATCATGAAGGCGCCGGGGCCGCCGATCACGCAATCCTCGAAATAGATGTCGAGATTGGCGATATCCATGCTGAAGCTGTTGGGGCGGTTGAGCATCAGCGGCAGGCCGTTGATGGTGATGCCGGCCGCCACCAGGTCGTCACGCTGCGGAACGACCAGCGGCCCGGAATTGTTCGGCCCGTCGCCGGACACGTCGACCACGCGGCGCAGCCCGCGGAAGCCCGACGCTGCGAACAGCGGCTTGGCGAACATCAGCGCGCCACCGATCGAGGTGCGCGAGGCGCGGCGGTACGGCGCGCGGGCGATCTCGCCGGCGAACGCGTCGGCGGTTTCCGGCCCCTCGACCATCCGCCACGGCACGATGATCTTCTGGTCCTCCGGGCCCGCCCATTCGAAATAGGTCATCGCAACCTTGCCGTGACTGCCGGCGCGGATCGCCGCCATGAACTCGCGCGAGGTGATGGCGTCGATATAACCCTCGCGCTGGATCTGCTGCTCCTCCGGGTCCATGGAATAGGACACGTCGACCGCGAGCACGAGTTCGGTGTCGACCGGGATGGCGGAGGTCTGCGCCAGCATCAGGCGCGACGGCGCGGCAAGCCCGAAGCTTGCGAGCAATCCCGCGGTCAACGCAGCGGCGATTGCGATGGTGGTCAAGAACCGAAAGCGCATGCGTGCCTCCAATTCCCCGATTTCGCGAAATGCTGGCACGGCCAGCCTCGCTAGGGAAGGAAGCTATGCACGATATGTGCCGAAATTGTGCGATTGCAGTGGACGAAGCGCGTCACAACCGCAGCGCTTGTTCGGCCGGCGTGTATTTGAGGCCGAGTGCATCGGCGACGGCACGGTAGGTGACCATCCCCTCGTGCACGTTGAGCCCATTGCGCAGGTTCGGATCCTCGCCGAGCGCGCGGCGGGCGCCGTCGTCGGCGAGCTCGAGCACGAACGGCAGCGTGCAGTTGTTGAGGGCGAAGGTCGAGGTGCGCGCCACCGCGCCCGGCATGTTGGTCACGCAATAGTGCACGACCTCGTCCACCAAGTAGGTCGGGTCCGAATGCGTGGTCGGGCGCGAGGTCTCCGCGCAGCCGCCCTGGTCGATCGCGACGTCGACGATCACCGAGCCGGGCTTCATCGCCTTCACGGTCGCGGCCGAGATCAGCTTCGGCGCGGCGGCGCCCGGGATGAGCACGGTGCCGATCACCAGGTCGGCGCGGCGGCAGACCGCCTCCACGGCATCGCGGGTCGAGAACACGGTGCGCACGCGCGCGCCGAGCTGATTGGAGATGCGGCGCAGCGCTTCCGGATTGCGGTCGACGACCGTCACCGTCGCGCCCATGCCGACGCTGATGATCGCCGCATGCGTGCCGGCGACGCCGCCGCCGAGGATCACCACGTCGGCCGGCGGCACACCCGGCACGCCGCCGAGCAGCACGCCGCGTCCGCCGTTCTCCTTTTCGAGGCAGCGCGCGCCGACATGCGGCGCCATGCGGCCGGCGACTTCCGACATCGGCGTCAGCAGCGGCAGCGTCCCTTGCGGCGACGTCACCGTCTCATAGGCGATGGCGGTAACGCCGGACGCGATCAGGTCGTCGGTCTGCGCGCGGTCGGGCGCGAGATGCAGATAGGTGAACAGGATCTGCCCGCGGCGCAGCCGCTTGCGCTCCTGCGGCAGCGGCTCCTTCACCTTCACGATCATGTCGGCGCGCGCGAAGATGTCGTCGACCTTGGTGGCGATGGTCGCGCCCGCGGCCTTGTAGTCGTCGTCGGTGAGCCCGGCGCCGACGCCGGCATTGGTCTCGACCAGAACCTTGTGGCCGTTGAGCGTCAACTCGCGCACGGTCGAAGGCACGAGCCCGACCCGGTATTCGTTGTCCTTGATCTCCTTGGGCACGCCGACGAGCATGGCGGAATATTTCCGTGCGGCCTTCTGGTTATCGCAACACGTCGATTATCATGCTGCTGTCGCACGCAGCTGAGGAATACGGCCAAGTGCTGGCCTGATCGCCGCCCCCGTCGTCTCGAGATCGAAGCGATTTTGAAGATTGAGCCAAAACTGCGGCTCAATGCCGAAATGGCGTCCAAGCCGCAACGCCGTATCAGCCGTGATGCCCAATTCCTCGCGAGCAATGCGTTCGATGCGTGTCCGGGGAACGCCGCACGCCCTCGCAACCGCATATGGCGACAGTTTCATCGGAACGAGAAACTCTTCCCGCAGAACCTCGCCGGGATGCAGAGGGGGTAGCGTTTTAGTCGTCCGTTTCTTTCTTCTCATCGCGAGCGCCTCTAGTGATAATCGACGACCTCAACGTCTTCGGGACCGCTGTTGGTCCAACGGAAGCAAATCCGCCATTGATCGTTGATTCGAATTGAATGCTGCCCGTTGCGATCTCCCTTCAGCGCTTCGAGTCTGTTCGCCGGCGGCACCCTAAGTGAATTCAAGGAAACCGCGGCATCCAGCATTCCCAGCTTGCGTCGCGCCACCGGAAACAGATCCGAAGGAAATCCTTTGGGACATCGCCCGTTAAAAACCAGCTCGGTTGCTCTGTCCCTGAAACTCCGGATCACAAGGTAGGTTCCTTGCGGTCATAGTTCCCTGCAGCCATAGTATCGCTCGACGATACATCGATTGTCAAGGCGACCGACGCTGACCAGGCTAAGAAGATTGCGCTTACGTCCGCCTACCCTTCCAGCGGCACCGTGTCCTTGATCTCGATGCCGAAGCCGGCGAGACCGACGTAGCGCAGCTTCCGCGACGTGATCAGCCGGATCGAGGAGATGCCGAGGTCCTTCAAAATCTGCGCGCCGAGCCCGATCTCGCGCCATTGCCGCGAGCGCGCGGCTTCCGAGTTGGTGGAGCCGGCCTGCGGGATCTCGTGCGTCGGCACGCCCGCCGCGCCGTCGCGCAGGAACACCAGCACGCCGCGGCCCTCGGCCTTGAACCGGCGCAGCACGGCGGGAATGATATTGCTGCCGCCGAACACGTCGCGGATGATGTCGGCGCGGTGCAGCCGCGCCAGGACGTCCTCGCCGTCGCCGATGCGGCCGTGCACGAACGCCATGTGCTGCACGGCGTCGAACGGCGTCACGTAGGCGTAGCCGGTGAGGTTACCGATCTCGCTCTTGACCGGGAATTCGCCGACGCGCTTGACCAGCTTGTCGCGCACCTGCCGGTAGGCGATCACGTCGGCGATCGAGACGCTCTTGAGCTTGTGCTTCTCGGCGAACGCCGCGACTACGGCGCCGCGCATCACGGTGCCGTCGTCGTTCATCAATTCGGCCAGCACGCCGACCGGCGGCAGCCCGGCAAGCCGGCAGAGGTCGACGCAGGCTTCGGTGTGGCCCGAGCGCATGAGCACGCCGCCTTCTTTGGCCACCAGCGGAAACACGTGGCCGGGCCGCACGAAGTCGTTAGCGCCGCTGTTGCCGTTGGCGAGCGCGCGCACGGTGTTGTTGCGCTCCTCCGCCGAGATGCCGGTGGTCAGGCCGTGGCGCACGTCGACCGACACCGTGAAGGCGGTGCCGAGCGGCGCGTCGTTGAGCGCGACCATCGGATCGAGGTGCAGCCGCTTCGCCTCCTCCGACGCCAGCGGCGCGCAGACGATGCCTGAGGTGTTGCGGATGATGAACGCCATCTTGTCGGGCGTGCACAGCGACGCCGCGACGAACAGGTCGCCCTCGTTCTCGCGGTCGTCGTCGTCGGCGACGACCACGATCTCGCCTTTGGCAAAGGCGGCAATCGCGGCCTCGACGCGTTGATGGGTTTCGTCCACGAAGGTCTTCCTTAGCTGCGCGGCTTCGCGAATGGCCAGGCCGGGCTTTCGCCGACCTGTCCGCGCTGCCGCAGATAATGATCCGCCACCACGCACGCCATCATCGCCTCGCCGATCGGCACCGCGCGGATGCCGACGCAAGGATCGTGGCGGCCCTTGGTTGAGATCTCGGTCTCATTGCCGTGGCGATCGACGGTGCGGCGCGGCGTGAGGATCGACGAGGTCGGCTTGACCGCGAAGCGCACGACGATCGGCTGTCCGGTCGAGATGCCGCCGAGGATGCCGCCGGCGTGGTTCGAGAGGAACATCGGCTTGCCGTCGTTGCCCATCCGCATCTCGTCGCCGTTCTCCTCGCCGGTGAGCGCGGCCGCGCCCATGCCGGCGCCGATCTCGACGCCCTTCACCGCATTGATGCCCATCATCGCGGCCGCGAGGTCGCCGTCGAGCTTGCCGTAGACCGGCGCGCCGAGACCGGCGGGCACGCCTTCGGCCACCACCTCGATCACCGCGCCGACCGACGAGCCCTTCTTGCGGATGCCGTCGAGATAGCTCTCGAAGAACTTCGCCTTCTGCGCGTCCGGGCAGAAGAACGGATTGCGCTCGACCTCGGCCCAGTCCCAGCGCGCGCGGTCGATCTTTTCCGTGCCCATCTGGATCAGCGCGGCGCGCACCGTCATGCCGGGCACGATCTTGCGCGCGATGGCGCCGGCGGCAACGCGCGTCGCGGTCTCGCGCGCCGACTGGCGGCCGCCGCCGCGATAGTCGCGCAGCCCGTACTTCACGTCATAGGCGAAGTCGGCGTGGCCGGGCCGGTATTTGTCGCGGATGTCCGAGTAGTCCTTCGAGCGCTGGTCGACATTGTCGATCAGCAATCCGATCGGCGTGCCGGTGGTGACCTGCGCGCCCATGCGCTCGTCCTTGAACACGCCGGACAGGATCCGCACCTGGTCAGGCTCCGCCCGCTGGGTGGTGAAGCGCGACTGCCCCGGCCGGCGCTTGTCGAGAAAGGGCTGGATGTCGGCCTCGGTCAGCGGGATGCCGGGCGGGCAGCCGTCGACCACGCAGCCGATCGCGGGCCCGTGGCTCTCGCCAAAGGTCGTGACCCGGAACAGATGGCCGAACGTATTGAACGACATGGGATTCCACAGATTCCACGGCTGCGCCGTGGTGGTAGCCCCGCGGCGGGCCGCGGTCAAATGGGTGAAACGTCAGGCGTAGCGCGTGAGCTGCTTGTCCCCGAAAAGGTAAACACAGCCCTGCTCGATCGGCTGGTGCGCGGCGTCCTCGGGCGCGGCAATGCCGAGATGCCCGACCAGCGCCCGCGCGGTGCCGCCATGCGCGGTCACCACCGTGTCGCGGTCGAGGGTCGCGTACCATTCGCCGACCCGGCGCGCGACCTCTTCATAGGTTTCGCCGCCGGGCGGACGGAACAGCCACTTGCTCGACTCCCGCTGCTCCACGACGTGGCGGTCGCGCTTGAGCACGTCGAGATAGGTGAGCCCTTCCCAATCGCCGAACGCGATCTCCTTGAGCCGCGGATCGCGCGCATATTCGCCAGGCGGAAGGCCGAGCCCCTTGCGGACGATGTCCATGGTTTCGCTCGCACGCACCAGAGGACTCGACACGTAGTGGAAGTCGGCAGCGGCGCGTCCGTCGCGTTCGAACAAATCGTGCAGGATCTCGGCGCAACGCGCTGCCTGGCCACGCCCGCGTTCGTTGAGCGGGGTGTCGCGCCCACCCTGCAACCGGCCCTCGATGTTCCAGTCGGTCAGCCCGTGACGAACGTAATAGAGTGTGGGGCGCGACACATCAGTCCTTGGCGACGCTGATGTCGGGCGCGTCGGGATGCTTCATGCCGACGATGTGATATCCGGCGTCGACGTGATGCACTTCGCCGGTCACGCCGCGCGCGAGATCGGAGAGGAAATAGAGCGCCGCGTCGCCGACCTCCTCGATGGTCACGGTCCGCCGCAACGGCGAATTCAATTCGTTCCATTTGAGGATGTAGCGGAAGTCGCCGATGCCGGCGGCCGCCAAGGTGCGGATCGGGCCGGCCGACAGCGCATTGACGCGGATGTTCTTCTCGCCGAGGTCGGCGGCGAGATAGCGCACCGACGCCTCGAGCGCGGCCTTGGCGACGCCCATGACGTTGTAGTGCGGCATCCACTTCTCGGCGCCGTAATAGGTGAGCGTCAGCAGCGAGCCGCCGTTCGGCATCAGCTTCTCGGCGCGCTGCGCGATCGCCGTGAACGAGTAGCAGCTGATCAAGAGCGTGCGCGAGAAGTTCTCCGCCGTGCACTCGACATAGCGGCCGGTGAGCTGCTCGCGGTCGGAAAACGCAATGCAATGCACGACGAAATCGAGGCTGCCCCAGCGCGACGCGATCTCGCCGAAGACCGCGTCGATGGTCGCGGGGTCGGTGACGTCGCAATGGCCGACGACGATCCCGCCGAGCTCCTCGGCCAGCGGCTCGACCCGCTTCTGCAGCGAATCGCCCTGATAGGTGAAGGCGAGCTCGGCGCCATGCGCCCGGCAGGATTTGGCGATGCCCCAGGCGATCGAGCGGTTGTTGGCAACCCCCATCACCAGGCCGCGCTTGCCGCGCATGAGACCGGACGCGTCCATCTGTTCCTCGCTCCGCCCCGGAGGAGCGGCCTCCTATGGCTATGGCATAGGGTCATAGGGCCTTCAAGCAGCCGGCCGAATCCGGCCGCTTCGCGTGCGGGAATAGCCGCGCCATGCAAGTGTTTGTTCTATCGGGCTCCCCGAGCGCGGCTGAAGGCGCATCGGTGTGGGCGACCAGGCGCGCAGACGCCCGGCAGATGGGCTACCATTCTGCGGTTGCGGCGACGGACCGAATGGCGTTAAGCGTCCGGCCACGAGTGCCGCGGCTGTGGTGTGGAGAGGGCGAGTGAGCGGATTCCGGCCGAGCGTCGAAGCGGCGATACCGGCACTGCGGCGCTATGCGCGCGCACTGACTCGCGACGCCGAGCTCGCCGACGACCTGGTGCAGGACACCCTGGTGCGGGCCTTGCGTTCGGAGCACCTGTTTCATGGCGGAGACGTACGAAGTTGGCTCTATACGATCCTGACCAACCTCAATCGCAACCGGCTGCGCTCGCTGGCGCGCCGGCCGGCGCATACGTCGATCGAGGACAACGACGCGCCCGACTCGTCGGGGCCGGAGGCCGGCGGGCGCGACATCGAGCGCGCGCTCGCCTCGCTGGTGGAAGACCAGCGCATCGCGTTGCTCTTGGTCGTGCTCGAAGGATTGACCTATCGCGAAGTTGCCGAAATCCAGGGCGTGCCGATCGGCACCGTGATGTCGCGGCTCGCGCGCGCCCGCATCCAGATCAAATCCTATCTCGACGGCGCGCGCCCTTCGCTGCGCCGCGTGAAGTGAGTGGTGGCGACATGTGTCCGTTGAACAAGCCGAAGCGAGAAAAACCGGAACGAGAAAGAGTTGAGGGACATCACCATGACCGATCGTGATTCACCCGTGACCGCCGACGAACTCCATGCCTATGTCGACGGCATGCTTCCGGCCGACCGCAAGGGCGCCGTCGAAGCCTGGCTTGCCACTCATCCCGATGACGCCGCGCGGGTCGCGGAATGGCGCGCGCTGGCGGAAGTCGTGCGCGGCCGCTACGGCGCGGTGGCCGACGAGCCGGTGCCGGCACGGTTCGACCTCGCCAAGCTCACGCGGCCGCAGGTACCCTGGCGCGCGATCGCGGCCGCGGCGGTCCTCGCGGCCACGCTTGGTGGCGTTGCCGGCTGGGTCGGGCATGCCGCATCGACGCCGGCGCCGACCTCGGTCGAGATCATCACCGCCGAGGCGCTGAGCGCGCATAAGCTCTTCACCGCCGAGGTGCGCCATCCGATCGAGGTGCGCGCGGCCGAGCAGCATCTGATCCCGTGGCTGTCAAAGCGGGTCGGCACCACGTTGCGGGTTCCGGACCTGAAGGAATACTCGCTCACGCTCCTCGGCGGCCGGCTGCTGCCGGGGCCGATCGGACCGGCGGCGCTGTTCATGTACGAGAGCCCGAACGGCGAGCGCTTCACCATCTACTGCTCGAAATCGAAGAAGCTGCGCATGGCGTTGCGCTATCAGTCCGGCGGCGAGGTCGCGGCCATGCACTGGGTCGAGAGCGAGATCGGCTATGTGGTGAGCGGGCCCGACGACCGCGACCGGCTCGCCAAGATCGCGCAGACTGCCTACGAGCAGATGGAGAACCCGCCCGCCCGCGGCGCGGCGTTCCCGCTGGTCTCGAAGCGGAAGGGATCGTAAGTCGCTCAGCGATCGAAGATGCCGAACAGGCGGAACGGGCTGAATCCGCCGTCGCGCTGTTCCGGCCCGCGCACGACACGCTGCTCCGGCTCGCGGATTTCCTCGCGGACGACAACGCGTTCGCCGTCGCGCTGGCGGCGGTCCGGGCGCGACCGCATGTCCACGGCCTCGGCGTCATCCCGATCGCGGTAACGGCGTTCGGATCGGCGCGACCCACCGTCACGTTTGTCGGTCTCGGCTTGTGCGGCGTTGCGTTGCCGCTCCTGCGTCCGCGCCTCGCGTGGATCGGCCTGTTCCGTCGACGCCGCCGTCTCACGCGTGTCTCTTGCACGGCGTGACTGCCTGCCCTGCGGTTGTGAAAGATCACGCACGATTTCGCGCGGCGCGGCGCGCGGTTCCTGCTGCGGCTGTTGCGCCATCGGCGGGCTCTCCGGCTGTGCGGCGGCCGCCGGCCGCGGCGCGGCTGCGTCGACCGCGCCGGTGTCGTCAGGAGCTCCACCATCGGCTCATAGTGCGCGACGCTGACATTCTGCGACGGCCAACCAGTTGCCGGCAGCGATGCTTCTTCAACGGAGCGCGCGAACAACGGTTGTTCCGTCGTGTTTGTGGCCGAGACGGAATTTCCGCCCAGCATATGCTGCGCGCCGAGACCGAGGCTGCCGACGATCAAGCCGGCGCAGCCGAGATAGATGGGGACCGGGGAACCAGGCATTTTGCACCCAAACATTTGTTCAGGATGTTAAACGCTGGCCGAACCCATGCGTTCCGCATCGATTGCGATTTGGGATCAACGCTCTGTGAATCGAAGCATTTCCAGCACATCGGGGCGATTTGCGAAATCGCAGATCAAGATTTGGCCCGATCGAAGTTAGACCGCTTATGTTGCCAGAGCAGGCGCAGGTCGTCTAAAATCCTGACATGAATATCCGACTTCCTACTGAACAGCAGGCGTGGCTTGAAGCGCAGGTTGCGGCGGGCCATTTCGATTCGGTCGACGACGCCGTGGCCATCGCAGTGGCTGACCTCATGGCCATTGATCAGGACGACCTCGCCTGGGCGAAGCCTGACATCGATGAAGCGCGAGCAGCAGCAGCCCGCGGAGAATCCGTGAACCTTGACGATGCGATCGCCGACATCGACGCACATCTCGCCTCATTGAAGCGCTGATGGCGCGTTTTGTCACCGAGCCGGCAAAACTCGATCTCAGACGAATTCTCAACGATCTTCATGACCGAGCCGGGTTGCGCGTAGCGACCCGTTATGCTGCCGCTTTCAAGGCAGCGTATCGCCGTCTTGCCGCCATTCCAGCCGCGGGTCCGCCGCGGCCACTGCTCGGGCCTTCAACGCGGATTGCAGTCGTGCTGCCCTACATCATCGTCTATGACTACGCGGATAACGAAGTCATGGTGTTGCGAGTTCTACACGGCAAACGCAACATCACGCGCAATCTTGTGCGCTAGGGCCCCGCTCAGCCCATGCCCTTGCGCGGATCGTAGGGCTTGAGCTCCTGCCACGACTTCATCAGCTCTTCGAGCGACTGGTCGCTGCCTTCCGGCAGCACGATACGCACCGTCGCCATCAGATCGCCGGCGCCGCTCTTGGCGGGAAAGCCTTTGCCCTTGAGCCGGAACGTGCGGCCCGAGCTGGTGTTGGGCGGGATCGAAAGCTCGACCGCGCCGTCGAGCGTCGGCACCCGCACCTTGGCGCCCAGCACCGCTTCGTAGAGCGTGATGGGAAGCTCGATGCGCAAGTCATTGCCGTCGCGCTCGAACAGATGATGCGGCGCGATCGACACCGTGATCAGCACGTCGCCGGCCTTGCCGCCGGCCATGGCGAGCCCCTGCCCCTTCAGCCGGATCTGCTGGCCGTCGGTGAGCCCGGGGGGCACCTTCACCTCGAGCTCCTTGCCGTTCGGCAGCTGCACGCGCCGGGTCGTGCCCTTGGCCGCCTCCTCGAGCGTGATGGTCGCGGTCGCGGTGATGTCGCGGCCGGCGGGCGGCGCGTATTCCTCTTCCTCGAACTGGAAGTCGCCACCACCGCCGCCTCCGCCGCGCCGCCCACGCGCAGCGCCGCCGAGCATGTCGCGCAGCACATCCTCGAAGCCGCCACCGCCACGGCCGCCGCCGCGCCCGCTCGAGCGCTGCATGCCTTCCGGGCCCCAGGTGAAGGTTTCGAACGCGCCTTCCTGACCGCCGAACGGGCCGCCGGCGCCGCCGCGCGGGCCGGCGCCAAACCCTTCGAAGCCCTGGAAGCGTGGCTTGCCCTCGGCGTCGATCTCGCCGCGGTCGAAGGCTTTGCGCTTGTCGTCGTCGCCGACGATCTCATAGGCGGCATTCAGCTCGGAAAAGCGCGAGGCCGCCTTGGGATCGGACTTGTTGGCGTCGGGGTGAAGCTTCTTGGCGAGCTTGCGATACGCGCTCTTGATGTCCGCGGCGCTGGCGCCCTTGGACACCCCCAAGACGCTATAGGGGTCGCGCATCGTTAAGCCCTCTTAGCCTCTCCATGGCGGGTATTGGCCCCCAGCCGTCCGTTCATGGCGTAAATGTGGGGAGCAGCGCGGCGGCGCGCAACATATTGATGGATCGGACCTTAGGTCCGCCGCCACGGCCGCATCTGGCGGACCTCCCAGCGGCCCTGGACGCCGCGGCAGGCTTCACCCTGCAGCCACGACTCCGTGCCGTTGCGGACGTAGCTGGCCAGGAAGTCGCGGCAGGTGGTGCCGTCCAGGCTGTAGGCGTTCGACAGCGGCGTGACGGTGCCGCGCGCGCCGGTGGTGGAATCTTCCCAGGGAACGCTGGCGTCGCGTCCGCTCTTGCCGAGCGCCTCGCTCACCGCCACCCGGGCGGCGGCGAGATCGCCATCGTGGGGCATGGCGGCGACGGTTTGCGGCCGTGGCGAGGTCGTCGGGGCGACAACGCTGGTGGTCTCCACACCGGCGTCACGCTTGCGCGTGAACATCGAGTTCCAGCCGGTAGCTGCAGCCGCCCGCAACGAACGCAAGCGACAGCGCCGCGCCCCAGGCCGTCAGCAACCGCATCGGGCGGCGGCATGGCCGGGCGAAGGCGCTTCCTTTATAACGGCACTGCCGCAACCAGGAACAAAGCACCTACTGGTACTCCGGAATGGCCGACTCATCACCGATACAGCACCCAAATTCGTTAACTTCCGGTGATTTCACCGAAGCCGACGAGCCATTGCGGCTGTTCGCGGGATGGTTCGAGGAAGCCCAGCGCTCGGAACCGTCCGACGCCAGCGCGATGACGCTCGCGACGGTGGACGACGACGGCCTGCCGAACGCGCGCATGGTGCTGCTCAAGGGCTTCGACGAGCGCGGCTTCGTGTTCTACACCAACCTCGAAAGCGCCAAGGGCCGCGAGCTCGACCGCCATCACAAAGCCGCGCTGGTGTTTCACTGGAAGTCGCTCAACCGGCAGGTGCGCCTGCGCGGCACCGTCGAGCCGGTCGACGCCGCCGAAGCCGATGCCTATTTCGCCAGCCGCGCCCGGCTGGCGCAGATCGGCGCCTGGGCCAGCAAGCAATCGGCGCCGCTCGAGAGCCGCATGGCGTTCGAGAAGGCGATCGCGCTGGCGATGGCGAAATATGCGGTCGGGAGCGTGCCGCGCCCACCCTACTGGTCGGGCTATCGGGTCAAGCCTTTGGTCATGGAGTTCTGGCACGACCGCCCGTACCGGCTGCACGACCGCATCGAATTCCAGCGCGCCGCGCTCGACGCGCCGTGGAACAAGACGCGGCTCTACCCGTGAGATAATGTAGATTCATGGCGACACCGACATCGCACGACAACCAGCCGCGCCGGGCGCTGCTCCTGACCGGGGCCAGCCGCGGCATCGGCCACGCCACGGTGAAGCGCTTCTCCGCGGCCGGCTGGCGCGTCATCACCTGCTCGCGCCACGCCTTCCCCGAGAATTGCCCGTGGGAGATGGGGCCCGAGGATCACATCCAGCTCGACCTCGCCGATCCGACGAGCACCGTCGCCGCGATCGACGAGATCAAAGCGCGGCTCGACAACGGCCTCCTGCACGCGCTGGTCAACAATGCCGCGATCTCGCCCAAGGCCGACGAAGGCAAGCGGCTGACCGCCATCGGCACCAACCTCGACGTCTGGCAGCACGTGTTCCAGGTGAACTTCTTCGCGCCGATCATGCTGGCGCGCGGCCTGCTCAACGAGCTGAAGGCGGCGCAGGGCGCGGTGGTGAACGTCACCTCGATCGCCGGCTCGCGCGTGCATCCGTTCGCCGGCGCGGCCTATTCCACCTCGAAGGCGGCGCTCGCCTCACTGACCCGGGAGATGGCGGCCGACTTCGGCCCGCTCGGCATCCGCGTCAACGCGATCGCGCCGGGCGAGATCGACACCGCGATCCTGTCGCCCGGCACCGAGGAGATCGTCGCGCACCAGATCCCGATGCACCGGCTCGGCACCCCCGACGAGGTGGCGAAGATCATCTACGTGTTGTGCACCGAGATGTCGTCGTACGTGAACGGTGCCGAGATCCACATCAACGGCGGCCAGCACGTTTAGGGTTGATTTCATTCACAGTTATTTTTAGCGCAAAAGCCCCATTCAAAGGTAACGCAAAACGATTTACCCGTGGTTCCTGCTTCGTTCGAAAGTGCGTGAGTATGGTCTTCGCATGACGCCCACGTCAAAGCGACGGGGGTACTACGTGCGAAGGAACTCACGACATGAGAACCGAACGGGTAAAACTGCGACCTACACAAGCTGACGCCATTACCCTCATTCGCAAGAATGCGTTGGCATCGAAACTAGGCGTCAGTTCCTACACCATCAATGCCTGTGCCGGTCGGGCCAATTTCCAAAGCCAATCTACACCTCCGCTGGCGCCCCCGCCCGATGGCGGCTGCGCGATGTCGAGGCGTGGTTGGAACGGCGGCGTACAGCCCGCCGGCAGCCACACGAACGCAGGCTCAACCTGAAGCAGTATCAGGAGGCGTGATCCATGGTGGCGCGCGTACCATTGAAGCAGAAGAATCGGCTGCCGACTTCGTCATCGAAATTACCGCGACGTGGCAGAAGTCGGTTGCGGCCATCATCGAAACCGGCCGGTTGCTGATCCAGGCCAAGAAGGCGCTCAAGCATGGTCAATGGTGCGAAATGTTCCGCACCATGCACTTCAAGACCGGCAACGAAGGCAAACTGCCGTTCACCGAACGGGTCGGTCAACGTCTGATGAAGATGCGGGCATTCGTTCCTGTCAAATCCGACGCATGAGTCGGTTTTACCGCCGTCATGGACCACGCTTGCCGTGCTGGCTGATTCGACGCGGCCGAACTCGAGCGATGGTAGAGCGGGGCGACGTCCACCCGGGAATGCAGCGCAAAGAAATAACGGCCTTCGGCGGGGCCAACATGGACCCTCTAAAGGTGCTGGTTAGATTGATCGACTTAATCAGGCAGAAGTCGCCCGACGACTTTGCCGAAGAAGTTTATGGGAAGGCAGATCGAGGCTGCCGCCCAATACCACGGCGATTTACATAAGTTGCCGTCCTACGTCGAGCAACTGGTGGCGCGTGCGAGCAGAAACTAAAACAGCGTGAGGAAGAACTAGAAGAAGAAGACGGATGAGGCCCCTGCCGTGAAGCGACAGGAGCCTCGGGGCGCAGTAATGACCGGATGAAGGATCACAACGCTCATGCAGAATACAAGCCACACGAGGTTTCGTCCATAACGCAAATTCTCGGCCCTTCAAAAGCGGGTCGACATAGCTGCCCGATATGCGGCACCGAGCGTGTGTTGCGGCCGACACCGGCCGCAACGGGAAGCCGACATTCTACTGCCACCACACCAAAGGCCGATGCGACGTCTGGGGTTATGTGAAGTCCCGCCTGAATGGCGCGACACTGAACATTCGACCGAACCGCTACGAAGGTATTTCGCAAAGGCAGGAGGAGGCCGACCGGCACCATCGCGCGTATGTCATCCTGCGCGCAGCCACGCTTGCGAATGCAGGCAGGCCCGACGCCTATTTGCGAGCGCGCGGGATCACGATTGACGCAGGCAGCTCGATGTTGTTGCCGGCCAACGTCAGCGCCAAGGTGTTAGGCGAGCGCCTTCCCGCGGCGGTCAATGCGATCATCAAGGGCAACGTCCTGGCTGGTGCTCATACAACACTTTTGACCAAAGAGGCACCCAACGCATCAAGGGCCACAAACGCTCGTGGGGTGCGATCACAGGCGGTTACGTCCCGCTAGGTACGATCAAGGACGATGCGCCGCTGATTGTTGCGGAAGGTATTGAGACGGCGCTGAGCGCCATGCAAATCGCGGGCATAGCAGGCGGCATTTCGACGTGCGGCACGAGCGGGATGTCGTCGGTCATGGTGCCCCCATGCAGCGAAGTCATCATTGCCGCTGATCCTGGGGAAGGTGGGCAGCAAGCAGCCAAGCAATTGGCGCAGCGCCTTGCCGCGCGCGGTCGGCGCGTTCGCATCGCAACGCCGAAACGCGGCAACGACTGGAACCATCGTCTGCGAATGGCGAAGGGTGATCGCGACGAACTTGCCAAGCTCAAGCGGATGATATTGCGCGCACCCCTGATCGAAGCACCGGACTACAGCGATCTCACGTCCATGAGCATGGAGGAGTTTATCAACGCCGACATTCCCGAGTTGAGCTACCTCGTTGAGCCGATCATGTTGCACGGCAACTCGACCATGCTGAGCGCAAAACCCGGCGGCGGAAAGACCCGACTGTCGCTGTCACTCGGCTACGCGATTGCTACTGGCGCCGACATGATGGACTGGCACATACCGAAAGCGGAGCGCGTTTTGTACATTGATGCCGAATTGCCACCGGCGACCATGAAGGCGTAGCTGCAACGACTGGGACCGTATTCGCCGAACTTCCGCCTGATCTCCGACCAAATGAACTACATGATGGACCTCCCGCGCGTGACGCTCGCGACCGAGGAAGGGCGCAAATATCTCATGGGCGAGATCAACGCATTCGATCCAAAGTTTGTTACCCTCAACTCGCTGATGACCCTGATCCCGATCGAGCTGAACGAAGGCAAGGTGAAAGAGGACGCGTGGCCGGAAGTCGAGCGCTTCATTGCGAAGCTCAAGCGCGACGGCCGCCATGTCTTGCTCCTGCACCACGACAACAAAACAGGCGCTCAGTACGGGTCGATGACCAAAACCATCAGGTTCGACCTGATGACGCAGTTACGAAGTCCACGCCGCAGCACAATGAAGGCGACGACAGTTCATGGGCATTTCGATTGTCGTTCACCAAACCCCGACATCTGGCACCGGAGCAGGCGCGTTCGCGCATCATCGCGGCGACGGCAAAGGGGACGATCCAGTGGGATGCGACAGGTAAGGACGCTGACGCACCAATAGGCCGCCGTGCGGACCCCGCGCGTGACCAGAAGGTGCTCGAACTATTCGACAGCGGCGAATACACCCGCAAGGAAATCGCGGAGCAGGTTGGAATTAAGAGTTCTACCACAGTTGACAATATCCTGCAGCGGCATGGTCGCAAACGCGCGCAGCGTCGTTGAGGAGTGACCACCAATGTCCCGACCTACACAAATGGTGTTCGTCGTAACCCTCGCGCCAATATCGACGTTCGCGCGGTTCATGTGATCGTGATGGTTATCGGTCACTCCCAAATAGAGGTGACCAACAATACAATATGTTATGTCTTGTTGGCGTTGGTGGTCACCCCACAACCATCCGCATATTCCGCACGAACTTCAGCATCCGCGCACAATTCGCAGTTTCGCGCGGGCAGTATGATATTTGCGTCCCTCGATATCAGGGAGAACTGTAGGAGCAGCTAACATGTCAGTTCGAAAAGTGCTGAAACGCAAAAACCAACGGGAACGGATAATCAAGAACAAGCCCCTGCGCGAAACCAGTCGGGAACAGAAACTGCGCCTAAGCCGCCCGACGGGTCCGTTGAAGTCATACAGTATGGCTGAGTTCATCGAGGCCGCCGAACAACTAGAAGCAGCCGAATAGGGAGAGCCACATGGATCTGATTGACGAAGTCTTGGAACGAATAGCCGGCTATAAGCGCGACTTCAAAGCTGGGATCCTCACGCAAGCCGAACTAAAACATAAACTGGTGGAGGGATATGCTGTACTGCATGCGGCCACGCAGGAGGGCATCAAGGATCTGCGAACCCGTGGTGGTTAGGAAATTTCGCTGCCGACTTGCTGGAGGAAGAAGAGAAGAAAAGATCAGGTAACGCCTAAGAAGAAGCAAGGTAGATATTTTCCACGAGGATGACAGGTCGCAGGTTGGTAGAGCATCCCTCGTCCGTACACAAGCCGCACGTCGTCACCTGATCAGTCCATACTCCTGACGCGCGAACGATTGCAGGGCAACACCCGTAATCACTGAAACAAGTAGTGTAGAGAATCCCCTTTGAAAGCGGCACCTGATCCATCAGCCTACACTGGGGCTTTGATCGATTTCACGATTGATGATATACGATATCTACAGATATCAGTATCAATAGTGGGCTTCTGAGTGGGGATTGACACTTCATCTAAAGCATATGCAATTTCAACACTTGTGATCAACAGCACAACGCGTTCCCCCGGCGGTAGCGAGTGCGACGACACAAGCTCAAGGACATCGACACACCACAGCACAAGAGCGCGATCACTAACGGTTCGCGCGTACTTGATCGGATAGATGGGCGATCAGCATCTGCACGTCGCATCAAGGATATCATCCGCGATCTGCGAACGACCTGGGTGGCGTCGAGAACCTAACCACAACCCAGATGCTGCTCGTGCGATCGACTGCTGGCCTTGTGGTCCAGCGTGAGCTGCACGACGCAGCCATGGTCAACGGCGAACCTGATGATCTGGACGACTACCTCAAGATCGCGAACGCCGAACGTCGTCATCTGATATCGCTTGGACTGAAGCGTGTGCGCCGTGACGCCACACCAGACCTCCACGAATATCTCAACCAACGCAAACGCAATGGTCACGCGCGTCCTAGCAATCGCATTCGCGTTGACCGCATGGAGAGCGATGGGTGAAGCGCGTGGTGATCAATCACCGCAGTTCATCACGCATCACCATTGCCGACGCCCTATCTGACCCCAAGCTGCTTGGTGCCGCTTTAGACGACCTAGACAGTTGGGAAACATGGCTGACGGTGTTGCGTGCTGCATTCGGACTAGATCTCAATAGGCATGAGCGCCGTCTGTTCCAGAAGGTCGCCGGATCACGCCAGCCACCAGATCAGCGTGTCAGTGAATTATGGGCTGTGGTTGGGCGACGTTCCGGCAAGACGAGGATGGCTGCTGCAACCAGCGTCTTCATCGCGGCAATCGAGCAGCATCGCCTCGCACCTGGTGAAGTTGGTTTCGTTTTGCTCCTCGCCATGTCGCGCGATCAAGCGAAGGTCGCATTCGACTATGTTGTCGGCTTCCTCGAACGCAGTCCGATCCTCAGGCAACAGATCGAGAAGGTGACGCAAGACGAAGTTTGGTTAAAGGGCGACGTCGTCATTGCGGTTCACGCAAATTCATTCCGATCCGTGCGCGGGCGAACACTCCTCGCGGTCGTGGCCGACGAGACATCGTTCTGGCGTGACGAGGCGTCGGCCTCGCCAGACGTCGAAACGTTTCGTGCCTGCGTCCCCGCTCTCGCTGCGACGCGCGGGATATGGATCGGTATCAGCACCGGCTACCGAAAGATTGGTCTGTTGTACGAGAAGTGGCGCGACCATTTCGGAAAGAGCAGCGACGATGTTTTGGTCGTGCAAGGCGCGACCGAACGTTTCAACCCGACATTCGACCGCAAGAAGCTCGCCAAGGCGAAGGCGAACGACCCCGAGGCAGCGGAGAGCGAATGGGGTGGCGGCTTCCGTACCGATGTTGCCGCGTTTCTCGATGACGCGACCATTGACGCAGCAATCGACCACGCGCGCCCCTTGGAGCTGCCTTACCGTGAAGGCAACCGATATTTTGCATTCACCGACGTGAGCGGCGGTCGACGGGATTGCTTCGTTACCTCTGTCGGTTATCGCGAAGGCGACCGCTGCATCATTGCCGCCATCAAAGGCGCTCGACCGCCGTTTGACCCGCATGAGGTCGTGGCAGAGCACGCAGCGCTGCTGAAACGCTATCACGTGACCAAGGTGCGCGGTGACGCCTACGCGGAGGCGTGGGCCGAGACTGCATGGCGCGGCTCCGAGATCACGTTTGAAAAGTCAGAGGTCAACAAGAGCGGAATTTATCTGGAGAGCCTGCCGATCTCGGTGCGCGGCTTGGTTTCGATCCCTAATCACCAAAAGCTTGTCACCGAATTGCGCCTGCTCGAACGTTCACCGCATCGCGGCGGTCGCGACAGCGTCGATCATCCAAGGCGCAACGGCTCCGACGACTACGCCAACGCCGTGTGCGGCCTGATCCACCTGCTGACCGCGAAGCGCAAGCATTCATACGACAGCTCGCTCGCTTGGGTCACGGGGGAGCAAGATGTCCCGAGCTACATGTCGCTTTGGTCGAGTAGGCACATGCGTCCATTCGGAACGTGAACAGGAGAACTGTATGTCAAACATCTACGATGCTTATGACCGTCGCCTGTCCTCGGCGTGGAAGAGCAAGGTCTACGACGAGAATGGCGATGAGGTGACGGGCGATGACCCGATCATTCGCGACGGTCATCGTCTGCGCGTCGGCTTGTACTTCATGGACGGCAAGACGGTGAACGAGCCGCCTGCACCATACCAGCATGCAGATCGTCGGCCGCGCGAAGTGATCCAGACCGACGCGGAACGCGAGCGGCGTCAAAAGTTGTACGCCGATCAGGATGCGCGCGTCTCGAACGCGTGGCGCAACCCGCCCGGCAGCGAAGGAGGCGAACAATGACTTGGCTTCGCGACGGACGATCGGTTCGGTACGGCCCCGGCGATTACGCCCCCGGCAGCGTGCAGCAAGCAGTCGCGCAGTCGAGTTTAGCTAGCACCGTCGCGCAGGGTGCAGCACCGACCTTCTTGCAAGTCATATCCGGCGATACGGCGTACAGCCGTCGCTACAACGAGAGGATCGAGAATGCTTGGCGTGATCCCGAGCCCACCAATTGGAAGGGAGGCGGCCAATGACGACCAAGATGGTCATTTCCAAGCAATCGTTGCTGTCGATCAAGCAACGTTGCCTGGACAAGCTCGACGACGACGCCACCGACCGCGAGCGCTATCTCGTCGGCGAGTACGAGTTTGAGCTCAGGCTGCGGGACGCGGTCCGGGCCGCCCAAAAGATGGCCGTGAGCTTCCACGGTTTTGCAAACCCGACCATGGACACCATCGAAGTTGCTGCCACTCGCCTCAAGACCATGCTGGAACAGGCCCGCGACGACCGCGACCGCTACTCCGCCCACAGCTTGTTCGAGGAGCGGTCTTCCGCGCCATCGCGGATGAGATCAAGAGTGACGCTATGGCGGGCAAGACCGAAGAACTCGTGACGGATAAGGCCGTCGATAACACTAAAGAGAAGGCAGCCGATCCTCCCGCGCCTGAACCAGCGCCCGCTGCTCCGTCCAAGACCGAAGCGGTAGTCGAACCGGTCGTGATCGCAGATCGTCCGCGCATCAGGGTCGAAGTGCTCGACACCAGCACCGTGCCGGACGACACCGGCAACCTCGCGCAAGAACTCGAACAAGTGCTCGCGCACAAGGACGAACAAGTTGCGACGGAAATCGAGCAGGCAGCGCAGAGCATCTATGACCGCTACGACAAAAGCCTAAGCATGCAGTGGTCCAAGCCGCCGCCTGTACTGCGCAGAAAGAAGGGAGTATGGCAATGACGACCTCACTGCATAACAGAATTCTGCCACCCGGCGCCGCATCGAGGTTGTCGCGCTACGAGAACAATGCGGCCACGGCCATGCAAGCGGCGGAGGCCGCCAAGCGCCGGCGCGAGGAGATCGAGAACGCCTTTCGCGCCAATGTCAGCATGAGCGATCAAGATCGCGCGCAGCTCGAAATTGAGCTTCGAGATCACGCGACCGCGCAGGGTGTCGAGTTGCAGCGGCACCGCGACAACGCCGACCTGCTGGCGACGCTGCGCACTTTCGTTGAGAGCTTGGGTGTCAGTGAACGAAAAATTGAAGAAGCGCCTGCCGTCCCATTCAAACTAAAAAAGAATGAAAGTCTTAAGACCTGTCTCGCGCGTCTCCGGGACGAGATCAACACAGTGAAACGCGCGCAGCGAGACGCAGCGATCGCACCGCTGCCCGTCGAGGATTTGAAAGCGCAGGCGGTTTATTATGTTGAACGCCTGGCATCGCAAGTGTTTCCGCGGCCCACACCAGCCATGGGACGCGGCGATGGGTTCGGGCTGTCGTTCTTTGGTGATGATCCGACCGCGATCAAACCATTGAACTCAACGCACACGCTCGCACTTTTGTGCTGGTTTGATCCCGAGAAGGCGACGGAGCGGCTGGTCGAAGCCGTCGGGCACTTGCCTCGACCGAACGTGCCCGCGTTGTCCGCTTTCGACAAGGCGGAGCGCATCAAAGAATTGGCTGCGCACCTCGATATGCTCGAACAGCAAGAGGAAGCGTGCGTCTTGGCGCTTCACCAAGAAGGTTTCACCAACGTCGTACGGCGGTCGGACGCGTCAGCAATGACCGTCCTGTCGATCCAATATGTGCAACCCGGCAAGTTAAAGCCCCTACCGCGACGACCAACCGCCGCGAACGGTGCAAACAGCACTCACGCAAAACCCGAGAAAAAATCAGAGCCGCGCGTTCTCCTTCATCCGAAGGACCCAAAAGCGCACCCGAAAGATAAGGCGAATGCTCGCACTGAACGACATTGGCAATCTTGATTTTTTTGAGATCGACGGTTCCCGCGTGAGCGAGCTCTATCCCCGGTGTTCACGCCGGGCACGGTCCAGTCGGCAGGTGACCGTGTTGTCGAAACAACAGCCGACAGTTCCGAGAGCCTTGCAGAAGGGTTGCTCGGACAGGCCCAGCCGCCGGGATCGACCATGCGTGTCAAAGCGCGTGCCGGGCCGCTAGGCCAACCCAACGCATTGGGTTTCTCCTGTACCCACAAAGGTCCTGCCTTGTGCAGAACCAAGACCGGCGGGTTTCGTTCACTCCCGTGCTCGATCCCGCCGGTCATTTCATATCAACGAACAGGCGACGATATTCAGCCTCGGGAACTCCGTAGGCTTCACCGGCGCGTTCGCTCTATGCCCTTGCGGTTCCGGACGGTGATATTGCCACGCCGTGTAAGCGATGAGACCCTCCTTCTCGAAGCGCGCTCAACGCCTCCGTCACTCCAGCCCGGCGGACGGCGAGCATCAGCGCCAGGAATTCGTGGGTCAGCGGCATAACGTCAGTGCCGATCCGGTCGTGTGCCATCAGCAGCCAGCGCGCCAGCCGCTGGTCCAGTCGGGAGTTGCGCGTTGCAGATCGCCGTGTGCGTTGTCTGCACGCCGAACGCAATCGCGTACTTTGTCAGGAGGTCTCGGAGCGACAGGCTCGCGCGTATCGCCTTGCGAAGATCGTCAGCTGGAATGCACTGCCCGGTCCCTGCGGCTTGGATGTAGGTCGCGTGCGGTGAGCGGTGGTTGCCGAGCACGATGGCCAAACCCGTCATACCCTCGCGGCCAATCAAGCCGACCTCGACCTCCGTCTTGGACGACTGGACGGCGACAACGGACGCGAAGCCGCTCTCCGGGAAGTAGACTGCCTCGATACGCTTGTTCGGCTTTTCGAGGCTCTTGCGAAGTCCGAGGGTCACCGCCTGGAGATGCGGCTCCAACAAACCAAAATCCTTGGCTGAAAGGGATGCGAGCAAAATGTTGCGGTGGCTGGCCATGACGCGCTCCTCGCTAACAGGCGGGAGCGCGACGGTCTCTCAGCCACCGACGCCTGCGGGCACGAGGCCGTGGCCGGTGATACGCCTCATATATGCCCGTTTCCGTGCATATACGCAGAGGCACGGGTACATCGGTACGGAGACGGACGGAACTTTGTGCTCGAAAGTGCCGATAGACGGCGCGATAATGACGCTACCAGCGACAGGCGCGGGACAACCGCAGGCATTCGTTGGCTGAGAGACGCTATAGCGCTCCCGCCTGTAGCTTAGGGATGTACTGTGAGTACCATCGTCCCCTTCTTGCACGAGGGCGTGTTCCAGCCGGACGACATCCAGGCGATGTCGAGAGCGCTCAATGAAGTTTGCGCGGCTCTGAAACTGGACGGCAAATCCACGGCCAAGGAGATCATCGCCACCCGCATTGTCGAGCTTGCCCGGCGCGGGGAGCACGACGCGACCAAGCTCCGGGACCGGGTCTATCGCCGAGGCGAATGGTGGCACTGGCTGCTAGCCGTCGCCCGCAACTCATTTGCTGCTGCCGCACAGCGGCGGAGGATGAACCATGATCAAATTGCCTGAGTTAAGTTTGAATGACGAGGCAGAGATGCGTGCCTTCTACGAAACGTGCGGTGTCAGCAAGAGGACGACTGAGGCCGCAATCAAAGAGCGACGTAACGGCCCGGTGCAGCAAGAAGGCAACGAGACGCCGAGGAAACGCCGCCCCCTCGTAAAGTTCAAAGATCGCTGAGGTGCACCATGACGATCTATAGGTTGTTGCAGAAGTCGGCCTTCAATCCGGAAGACACAAAGCGCATGGGTGAAGCGTATGAGCTTGCCCTTGTTGAGCTTGGACTAAAGGATCGTGACGATCCTCTGACCGAGAACCATTGCCAAGCTCATCATCGAAGTCGCACAGATCGGCAGCGGAACGACGCCAGAGACGATTTGCGCGCACGCGTAGAATCTGCTGCAGTGGCTGAGCGCGAGGCGTGCTAAGTTCGGGACCATCGGTTCCCGTGCAGTATACGCAATCTTTACATCGAGTTCCGGACTGAAATTCGGAGATCTGGACGGAACGCATATTTATTAACCTATGTTGAACTCCCGTATTGGTAGCGTAGCCATGCCCGATCCGGTAGACGCGTTGCACCTTGAACTGGGGCGGCTCCTCGCGCTGAGAGCGAAAGCACTCGAGGATGGTAGTTCCGCTCTCGCCGATCTGCTCACCGAACTCGCTGCGAAATGTTTAGTGAAGATCGGCGCCGCAAACACTTCTCCTGCTCCATCGCAAGAACCGGAGCAGCCCGTCGCACAACAGCAGGAGCAGAAACAGCCAGACGAAGACGATGAACCGAAAACCTGACCTGAATTGAGGTGATGAGAGGGGACACGATGTAGCGAGCGAGCTAATCGCCGCCGGAGAGTAAGCGCGCTTATCGTGTTCGATAGAGAACCGACGCAACGCGCTCTCCATCCCGTCGATCATCATGCGGGCCGTCACGGCGCTCCTTCGACGTGCCAAGCTAGTGGAATCTTAGACACTCTAGCCTGAGCAATCTAGGTGCGTCGCTGATTTTTGCGATTGCATTGCCATAATTTATTCGGAGGATTGCCCTAAGTACGGGAACGTACAGTTCTGGCGTACGTTGGTTCGTGAGTAGGGGAGTACGATGTGGCGGACACCCTCCAATCGCTTCAAATAGAACTGGCACGCCTGCGCAAGTTGATCGACGAACTGCGAGCCGTGGGCCACGCCGGGCTCGCTGAGGCGTTACGAGAGTCCCTGGAAAAGCTAGTAAGCGACGTAGCCAAGCTAACCGGTGCCGCCGCCAATCCAAAGCAGCCAGTCACTCAACAACAGCAGCAAGTCCAACCCAAGAAAGAAGATTGCTAGAAAATGGAACAACCAGAAGGCTCCCCGCTATGGCCATTCCTGATAGTCCCGGGCCTGTTTTTTGTCTCAGGTCTTTGGACCGGCTTCACTAACTAATAGAAAAGCCCCGCGCTGTGGCGGGGCTCCCCCAACTCCGATTGTCTGGCTACGGCTAGTTGCTCTTCGAGACCGTTACCAGAAACTCCGCTCCGCCGGGCGAACCAAACCGCAGCGTAAAGCCCTCGACCTGGCGATCCGAAAGAATGTTCACCGGCCGCTGATCGGTCTCGCTGAATGGTGCGACGGTCACGTCACGATTTTCACTGTCCGCAAACGCGAGCGCGGCTTCCGACAGGAACGTCGCGACCCACGCGGCGTCGCTGTCCTCGTTGTTGGGGATGGTCATCATGGGGTCGCTCTCCTCATTGACGCAAGGAGCTGCGTCCCTGAGTACAATGCGGCACCAGCGGCGCGTTGTGGTAATCACGTCTCGACGTGATTGGCCCCGATGCGTGAACGCACCCCACTTGGGGGAGGCACCTCCGAAGAGGAGTAGGGGAAACGGGGTCTACGTTCGTTTTTAGGGGGTGGGGGTCCCCCTGATAGTGGCGGTGACTGACACCCGCCTCAAATCGAGGCGCTGCTACTTCAAAGGGTGGGGTGGGTATTTGCCATGCGTCGATTGTGAAATGACCCCGGGTGCCGCGCGTCGATCACGTCAGGGCCGCAGGGGCATTCACTTGAGGACCGCGACACCCTCAGGCCGCACCAGCTTCGCGACGTGCGCCGCCCATGCCTCCATCGCGTCCCGCATATCGTCGAGATAATCGTGATGATCGTAATCGGCACCCGAACCGCGTTGCGGACGGTGGTCGAGGAGCAGATCTCGGATATGCGGGAGAATGAGGGGCCGAGTTTTATCGTCAGGTCTCGTCTTGTCCGTCCGTAGCTCCGCCATTTTGGTTTCAACAATATGGCGTACGCCGTGATGGAAGTACTCCGTCAAGCCGCTCGCCTTGATGATTTTGTTCTGCAGCTGGGAACCGTTGACGTAAATGTGGCCGTCATCGTCGCCGGGGAACACAAACCCCTTGGCCCGAGGGTGCAACAGGCGCTGGGCGTAGATTGACAGGGGGACGGGATGCAGGCGCTTGTTTTCGCCCTTCGGCTTGGGCGGCGTCCAGAACCACGTGTCGTCAATATCCTCCCAGCGCATTTCCGCTAGCGCCGTCTTGCGCTTGCCCACGAGCAGGAGGAGCTTGAGGTACTTGCCCTCCGTCCCGCCCATCGCGTCACCCGCACGCCATAGCGCTTTGATCGCGTCATCTGCCGCTGCACCTTTGACCAAACGCGCTCGCGCCGCTTTGCCCCCTTCCAAGGCTTGTCGATGTTGAGCATCGGCGAGACCTTCAACTTGCCGCGTTTCGCGCACCAGGCGAAGAATGTGCAGAACCGACCGTACAAGGAGTTCGCGAGATAGGGTCTCGGCTTGAGCCCCTGCCCTTCATCCCCATCGCGAACGAGTTCAAGCAATTCCTCGATCTCCTGCACGCCAATGGTCGCGACAGGACGTGTCAGCCACGGATGCTTGTGCTTCTCTTTTTCCTCGTCCGACAATCCACGATGGCTGGGGTTCGACAGCTTCAGCAGAACACGGCGCGCTTCCTTGACCGTCGAAGGAGAATTTTGTTCGCGCCCGGCCTGATCACGCCGGACGTATTCTTCGACCGCAGCAGCCCACGTGGATGACTTCGAGGGATCGTCGGCCTTGGGGTCGATACCCTTCCTCGCGGCCTTGCGGTCCAGGCGACATTGATCGCGCGCCTCCTGCAGCGACATTTCACCAACACGCCCGAGAGCGCGCGTGCGGGGTTCCGACGAACCGGTGAAATAGTAGGTGCTCATGTAGTCTTGGCGCCGGCCGGACTGACGAGCACCCCCAGGCCGCGCGCAGCATCAGTCCCCGCATCCCAAACCCGATATTGCGCCCTCTTCACGCGCAACTTCAAAACGTTGTCCTCAGTCAGCGCCTTCCGGTTGGCTGGGTTGCGGGTGACGACCTCCGCGTTCAGCTTGACGCGCACGATCTTCGGTTTGTGTTTCGGCATGACGCGTTTCATCGACGTTACCTCGGTGACGCAAACCTTATGCAAAGTGCTACCCCATGATAGGCGACCGCCGACGCCCCGTCGATCCCCGTCACTATCGAAGTGTTTTCAATGTGTTGAGGGGTTAGACCCCCGGAACCCCTGTCGCGCAAGGGGTCGTATCTGAACGGTGCCGAGATCCACATCAACGGCGGCCAGCACGTTTAGGCTGGCGCACTCGTTCCGCTCGTCATGCCCGCGCTTGTCGCGGGCATCCACGTCTTAGATCGGGAGAAGATTGAAGACGTGGATGGCCGGGACGAGCCCGGCCATGACGCAGAGAGAACCGAAAGTCGGCTCCGATCAAAGCCACTTCTTCCATTTGAAATAGGCCAGCGGCCCGATCGCAGCGGCGAGCATCAAGACAACCGCAACCAAGTACCCGTATTGCCACTTCAATTCCGGCATGATCTCGAAATTCATGCCGTAGATCGACGCGATCAGCGTCGGCGGCATGAACACCACCGCCACCACCGAGAACAATTTGATGATGTTGTTCTGCTCGAGGTTGACCACGCCCAGCATGGCGTCGAGCAGGAAGGTGATCTTGGATTGCAGGTAGGCGGCGTGGTCGGAGAGTGAATGAACGTCGCGCTGCATGCCGCGCAGTTGCGCGCGCGTGTCCTTGGCCCATTTCATGCTGTCGGCTTCGTTGGCGAGATAGAGCAGCACGCGCCCGATCGACACCAGGGCCTCGCGCACCTTGGAGGTCAGGTCGCCCTTGCGCCCGATCGCCTTGAGGATGGCCCGGTAGTTGCGCGCGCTCGACGCCGACGATTGCTCGGGCTCGAAGATGTCGTGCGACACCTGGTCCACGTCGACGCCGATCTTCTCCAGGATATCGGCGGCGCGGTCGACCACCGCGTCGAGCAGCTCCATCAGCACCGTCTCACCGGTCGTGCTGGCAGGCGAGGCCCGGCACAGCTTGTTGCCGACGATCTGGAACGGCTTGGGGTCGTCGTAGCGGACCGTGACCAGCCGGTGGCCCGACAGGATAAAGGTGACCGCCGTGGTCTTCGGCGTCTGCGTGTCGGACTGGCACATCATGGTCGCGGTCATGTACCGCGCGCCGTTCTCGACATAGAGACGGCTGGTGACCTCGATCTCCAGCATCTCTTCGCGCGTCGGCACCGCGATGCCGAGATGGCGCTCGAGCAGCTTGTCTTCGGCGATCGTGGGACTGACGAGGTCGAACCAGACGCCGTTTTCGGGAAGCCGGCCGGTGGGCGCGACCTCGGTGCGCTCAAGACAAGCGCCCTGGGGCACATAGACCGAGAGCATGAACCCTCCGCGCGCGCCGTCCTGACGAATGAAGGCCGACCCCAATACCGGCCGAGTCAGTGATGGCCCATGTACTGCGGGTCTTGCAAGACGTTTTGATGTCGACCGCCTTGCGCAACAACGAACGAACCCGCCCGGCTGCGCGCCGGACGGGTCCGTCGAATTCTGTCCTGCGTCGGGATCAGGCGGCGGTCGACTCCAAGCGCCACTCCTCGTCGCGGTGGACGACCGGCGCATACGCGGAGTTCTTGGCGTCGCTCTGATACGGCAGCGCCGCGGCAACGGCCGGGATACCGATCTTGCCGTAGCGGCCACCGAGGTCCTCGCCCGTTCGCTGTTCGCTTGAGGGGGCCGCATCCTTCAACTTCATTGGTCTCGCTCCATGGGGATTTATTCGTGTTTTTGGGCAGTTGGCGGAACTTTTTGAATGTAGTTATCGAGTGGGGCAGAAGTGCGCGGCAAATCGTGAGCTATCATGACATTTGCCTAGCCAGGCGGCACCGCCGCCCCATAACGCCGAGCATTGGTAAACCGGTAGTTAACCGTTGTGCGGCACACTCCAATTGTTCCTTGGACCCTGTGGGCACCGGCTCCAACGCGGCTCGAAACCGGGCGATTTCGTGAAGTTCGTCGACCCACTGCGGCATTCCGGCAACAGAACTCGACGACCATGCTGCGGTGCCGCCCAAAGTTCTGGAAGTACTGGGTGCTTTTGGGTAATTTCCCCAAGGGACGAGTTGAAGCCACACAGGTTCGGGCCGCGCCACATCGCGGGAGAGGGTGGGTTATGGCAGTGCGTACAATCGCGCTTCTCGTTGTTGCTGGCTTGACGCTCGGCGGCTGCGTGACCGCAACGCTCGAGCCCACCACCGACGCCAATTTCACGCCGCGCGACAAGAAGCTGCTCGCCAATGCGCCGTATGCGCAGGCGACGATTCCACAAGCCTACCAGCGCCACATCGTCGACTATCATCGCTCGGAAGCGCCGGGCTCGATCGTCGTCGATTCCGATGCGCGCTATCTCTACTACGTGCTCCCCAACCGCAAGGCGATCCGCTACGGCGTCACCGTCGGCGAAGACGCGCTGTCGTTCTGGGGCGTCGCCAAAGTCGGCCGCAAGGAAGAGTGGCCGTCCTGGACTCCGACCGCCGACATCAAGCGGCGCATGCCGGAAGTTCCGGACCGTGTCGAAGGCGGCGCCCATAATCCGCTCGGCGCGCGCGGCATCTATCTGTTCCAGGGCAGCCGCGACACGCTGTTCCGCATCCACGGCACCAACCAGCCCGAATATATCGGGCAGGCGATCTCCTCGGGCTGCATCCGCATGACCAATGAGGACGTGATCGACCTCTACAACCGCGTGAAGATGGGCGCGATCGTCGTGGTGCTGGCGCCGCGGCAGGGCGATACTCCGCTCAATCCGCGCATGGCGAGCAACACGCGCTGATCGTTCGATCGATAGCCAGTTGAAATTGCACGGCGCCGGCAAAGTCCGGCGCCGTTGCCGTTTCAGCCTTCGTAGGGTGGGCAAAGGCGCGACCACAGGCACGGGCCGATCCACACGCACGCTACAGCGCCGTGCCCACCAAAGCGGCGCGACATGTGCAACGATCCTGGTGGGCACGGCGCTGCATCAGCATGATTGGCAATGTCAGAGCACGTCGACCGCGCCCATAGCCCGTCGAAGACGGGCGTGAACGCCCTTTAGGCGCACCCTACGGCATCGCGATCCGCCTCTACGCTAGCCGTTCGCGCCTGGCCCAGTCCAGGGCGCGGTCGAGCGCGCGGGTCAGCCGATCGAACAACTCGTCGATCTCCTGCGGCGTGATGACGAGCGGCGGGCAGATCGACATCACGTCGCCGGCGAGGAAGCGCAGCAACAGCCCCTCCCCCTCGGCAAACGCCACCGCCCGCGGTCCGACACCCGCCTTCGGATCGAACGCGCGCTTGGTGGCCTTGTCCGCGACCAATTCGACGGCGCCGACCAGGCCATAGCCGCGCGCCTCGCCGACCAGCGGATGCACTCCTAACGCCGCGAGCCGGGCCTGGAATTGCGGCGCGAGCTTCGCCGCCCGCTCCACCAGCCGCTCGCGCTCGTAGATCTCCAGCGTCTTCAGCGCCACCGCCGCCGCCACCGGATGGCCGGTATAGGTGAAGCCGTGGCCGAAGGCGCCGATCTTGCGGCTTTGGTCGAGCATCGCCTGGTACATCACCTCGGGCACCGTGAGCGCCGCCATCGGCACGTAGGCGGACGTCAGCGCCTTGGCGACCGTGATCGAGTGCGGCTCGAAGCCGAAGGCCTGGCAGCCGAAGCGGGTGCCGAGCCGGCCGAAGCCGCAGATCACTTCGTCGCAGATCACATAGACGTCGTACTTCGCGCAGACCTTGAGCACCTTGTCGAAATAGGTCGCCGGCGGAACGATGACCCCGCCTGCCCCCATCACCGGCTCGACGAAGAACGCCGCAACGGTGTCCGGTCCCTCGCGCTGGATCAGGTCGTCGAGCTCGGCGGCGAGCCGCGTCGCGAACGCCTCCTCGCTCTCGCCCTCATGCGCGAAGCGGTAGTGATGCGGGCATGCAGTGTGCAGGATGTTGGCGATCGGGACGTCGAAGTCGGTCTGGTTGACCGGCAGCCCGGTGAGCGACGCCGCGGCGATGGTGACGCCGTGATAGCCCTTGCGGCGGCTGATGATCTTCTTCTTGCGCGGGCGGCCGAGCGCATTGTTCATGTACCAGACGAGCTTGATCTGGGTGTCGTTTGCTTCCGAACCGGAATTGCAGAAGAACACCTTCGAGGTCGGGACCGGCGCGATCTCCTTGAGCTTCTCGGCCAGCTCGATCGCGCCGTCGTGGCTCTTGCCGCCGAACAGATGCCCGAAGGCGAGCTTGCGCATCTGCGCCGCCGCGGTGTCGGCGAGCTCGTCGTTGCCCCAGCCGAGCGCCGTGCACCAGAGCCCGGCCATGCCGTCGATATAGGACCGGCCGGCGGTGTCGTAGAGATGGATGCCCTGCCCGCGCTCGATGATCAGCGGGCCGGTGTCACGGAACGCCGCGAGGTTGGTGTAGGGATGGAGCAGGGATTCGATATCGCGGGTCGCGAGATTGCTGGGGATGGTGCTCGGCATGCGTGATCATACCGGACGCGACCCGATCCCGGAAAGTGCCGCTATGTGCCAGTGTGACTATGCAATGGTCGTAGCGTCGCCACGCGCCGGCAGTGCTTACACCGGCCCGCTTTGTGTCGGCGCGGGCCGCAGCTGAAGCGGCGGCGTGCCCGCGTCGTAATCGTGGATCATAGGTCGACGTGTCAGATCGCATTTGAGTTAATCACGTAAAAGATTTTCAAACGTCTTCGTCTAAACAACATCAGGCAAATTGAAATCGGGAGCGGCGAATGAGCGCAAAGCTCGTCTTTATTCTCGCGGGCGCGTTAGTCGTGGGCGGCTGTGATCTCAGCGCTGACCCGACGGTCTTCCCCTATTCCAAGGATCAGGTCCAGACCATGTTGGTGGACGCAAAGACCACCCTTCCGAGGCGCGACGGGCCAGGGGAGATGATAAGGATCTGGGGCGCCGGGCGCTCGGCGAAGGGCGTCAAATTGAACATGAAATACGCAAGCTGGGCGCCCCTGCTGGAGTGCGAGGCGACCATCACTTCGATCACGCCCAAGGAAAGCCGCGTTGTTGCGGATTGCGGCAGAAACACAAACAGTGACTCCGCAGTGAGCCGTACGCAGGATAGTCTCCGCGCCCCAATGTTCGAGGAGCATATCGCGGCGACGCTCAACAAGCGCGCATTCAATCGAAGCAACGTCGATAGGAAGGAAACCGCGGCCGTGTTCCAGAACCTCGGCGGAATGCAGCGCGAAGCATTGCAGATGAGCGCCGACGAGGCTCGGCGAAAGGCTGCGGAGCGCAGCCGTTAAGTGGATCGGATGTCGGCCGGGTCGAGCGGCTCGCAAGACGCGCCGCAAATGTTTCGGCTTTGGCCCCGAAAGGGGACGCCCAGGACTACTGAGCCGCGAGCCTAGTCGATCTTCGGGCGCGGCTGCGGCAGCGGGATCGAGCCGGTGCTGGCAAGCTCGGGCGCCGGTTTCTCCTCGGGCATGCGCACGTCCCACTGGCACATGGCGCGAAAGCCCAGGCGGCGCTCCATCAGATCCACGTGGATGTGGTTCTCGTGATAGCCGTCGGAGCCGGGGCCGAGCACGGTCGAGAAGCGGGCGCACACGCTCTTCTTCCAGCTCTCGCGGAATTCGCGCGATACATGCACGTCGGTCGGGTCGACGGTCTTGCCGTTGGCGAGCACGACCCCGCGCACGTCGAGCGCGTTGCCCTTGCCATGCTCGCTCATCATCGCACCGATGATGTTGTTGCGGCTGCGGCAGTGATAGGAGGCGTAGTTCCGCACCGCACGCAACCGCGAGCCGAGGTTGAAGGCGGCCAGCTCCGAGAGATCGTCGCGCACCCAGTCGACGATCGCCGAGGCCATGGGACAGCCCAGCACCGCCGGCGGATTGATCTCGACGCGGCTGTTGTCGGGCAGCACCACCGCTTCGAGCCGCACCAGGTCGCCGCTGCCGCATTCGCCCGGTCCCTCGATGGCGTCGACCGACGGCGCGATCGCGCGTTCCGCCGTCAGCCGGATCCGGCAGGCCGACGGCGCAGGGGTCGCCGGCGTCGGCGCCGCGGTGCGCGCGGGGGTGTCGGTATTGGAGAATGGCCGCGGGCGCGGCAGCGGAACGGTTTGCGCCGCCGCAATCTCCGTCAGGGTCACGAGGGCAATAATGATGGCGCAACTGCGTTTCACGTGACCGGTTTCTGCACGAATTGCGGCTTTTCCGAGCCGCATTGTGCCGCCGTAAATCAGCTTGCGCAATCAGCGCATCAGCGCCGCCAGACCGTCCGGCGTTGTCACAGCAGGCGTCCAGCCGAATCGTTTGAGCGCCGCCGGATCGGCCACCAGCGAGCCGGCCAGCCGGGCATAGGCTTCCTCGCGGCCGGCGAGCCGGCAGGCGGCCGCGAGCATCGCGGACGGCACCGGCACCAGCCCGGGCCGGCGGCCGAGGCCGCGGCGGATGGCGGCGACCATGTCGGGCAGCGTCACCGGCTCCGGATCGGCGACCACCAGCGGCCGCCGCAGCGGCGCCGGCGCCGACAGCACGCAATCGACCGCCGCAACGAGATTGTCGAGCGAGAGCAGCGAGCGCCGCGCCTTGAGCGCGCCGAACGGCAGCGGCAGGCGCGAGCGCGCGAGGCGGATGAGCTCCGCCATGTTGCCTTTCACCCCCGGTCCGTAGACCAGCACCGGCCGCAGCGCCACCCAGTCGAGATCGAGCGCCGCGAGCCCCTGCTCGGCCGCGAGCTTCGAGCGCCCATAGGCATCGACCGGCCGCGGCTCCATGCTTTCGGTCTGCACGTCGTGCTCGACCGGGCCGCACTGGGCGCGGATCGAGGAGAGGAACACGAAGCGCCGCGCGCCGGCGCGCTGCGCCGCCTGCGCCAGGCGGATGGTGGCCTCGGTGTTGAGCAGCCGGTAGTCGTCCTCCGGCACGCCCGACATCGCGTGCGCGATCCCGGCCGAATGGATGACCGCATCGACGCCGGCAAGCGCCTGCGACATGTTCTGCGCGCGGCCGAGGTCGCCGATCACCGCGCTCGCGGACTCGAGCGGGATCGTGCTCGGGCGGCGCAGCAGCACGCGCAGGCGATAGCCGCGCTTGGGCAGCTCGCGCAGCAGGTATTGGCCGATGAAGCCGGTCGCGCCGGTCAGCGCGACAACCGGCCGGGCTCCTCCACCGAATGCGTCCGCCACGGGTCTTGTCGGCTCGGTTTGCGAATGGATCGAACCGACAGGCTAGAGCATGACGCCGAAAAGGGGAATCCGGTTCAGGCCGCCTTGCGTCGCTCGGGGGGCAGCTCCGGCCCGCGCACGGCCTGCTCGATCTCGCCGCGATTGAGGCCCATGTCCTTGAGCATGCGATCGTCGAGGGCCTGCAGCCGCGCCACCGCGGCGCGCCGCTTGATCCAGCCGAACAGCCACTGAAACAGGTCCTTGATCGCCGCCGCCCGGTAAGCGCGGGCACGCTCGATCACGTGGCGGTTCACTTCCGCGCGCTGCACCGGGGTGAGCATCCGATAGCAGCGCAGCTGCAAGTCGAGCTCTTTGTCCTTGTAGTTCATAGCGAGGTCCTTTCGGCAGGTTCCCTTAGTGTCTGGCTTTACTGTTTTGGTTCAATCCCGTAAAATGAATAATCATGATGAAATTGATCTCGTAGAGAGAATGATGGAGCTGTCGGATCTTCAGGTGTTCCGCACCGTCGTCGAGGCCGGCGGGATCACCCGCGCCGCCGAGAAACTCAACCGCGTCCAGTCCAACGTGACCACCCGAATCCAGCAACTGGAGGAGCAGCTCGGCGTCGCGCTGTTCATCCGCGAGGGCAAGCGGCTGCATCTCTCGCCCGCCGGCAAGGTCATGCTCGGCTATGCGGAGCGATTGCTGGACCTCGCCCGCGAAGCGCGCGAGTCCGTGCATGACGTGAAGCCGCGCGGGCTGCTGCGTGTCGCGGCGCCGGAAAGCACCACGTCGGTGCGGCTGCCGACGCCGCTCAGCGAATACTGCCGGCTCTATCCCGAGGTGACGCTGGAGCTGCGCTGCCGCAACGGCCAGGAGGTCGCGAGCGAAATCCTCACCGGCGCGATCGATGCCGGCATTGCAGTCGAGCCGTTTCCGGATGCGCCATTCGAAAAGGCCGCCATCTACAACGAGGAGCTGGTGCTGATCGCAGCCGCGGGGCATCCGCCGATCCGCTCGGCGCGTGACGCACGCTCGCAAACCATCCTGGTGTTCGAGCACGGCTGCCCGTGGCGCAAGCGGCTCGAGCAGTGGTTCGCGCTCACCGGCGACACGCCGGAACGCATGATCGAGATCACGTCCTACCACGCGATGCTGGGCTGCGTGGTGGTCGGCATGGGCATCTCGCTGGTCCCGCGCATGGTGCTCGAGACCTTCCCCGAGATGCATCGGTTGAGCGTGCATCCGCTGCCGGACGAGCTGCGCCATGCGCAGATGGCGATCCTCTGGCGCAAGGGCGCGCGCTCGCCGAAGCTCGATGCGCTGGTCGAGCTGGTCACCAGTCATGCCGCGACCATCAATGCGCGCCGGGCGGCGCCCAGCGTGGCGCGTCCGCGCAAGCAGGCTGCGGTCGCGGTGCCGCGCGCGCGGCGCTCGCGCCGGCTGCGCGCACGATAGCGAGATCCGATGGCCCACTACGACGCCGTGGTGTGCGGGCTCGGCGTGATGGGCAGCGCCGCGCTCTATCATCTCGCCCGCCGCGGCGCCCGCGTGCTCGGGCTCGACCGCTTCGCGGCCGGTCACGATCGCGGCTCGTCGCATGGCGAGACCCGCATCATCCGCCTCGCCTATTTCGAGCATCCGTCCTATGTGCCGCTGGTGCGCCGTGCCTATGCGCTGTGGCGCGAGTTGGAGAACGCGGCCGCGCGGCCGCTGCTCCACGTCACCGGCATCGCCGAGATCGGCCCGCCCGACGGCGCGCTGGTCAACGGCACGCTCGAGGCGGCGCGGCTGCACGACATTCCGCACGAGTTGATCGCGGCGCCGGAGCTGATGCGGCGCTATCCGGCATTCCGCCTGCCGCCGCATTACGTCGGCGTGGTGCAGCCGGACGGCGGATTCCTCGAAGCCGAGGCCGCCGTGCAAGCGATGCTGACGCTGGCGCAACAACACGGCGCCGAGATTCGTTTCAGCACGCCGGTGCGCGCGATCGAGCCGGCACAGGACAAGGCTCGCATCGTCATCGACGGCACGACCATCGAGGCCGGCTCCATCATCGTCGCCGCCGGTCCGTGGATCTCATCGCTGCTGCCGGACGCCGCGCTGCCGTTGCGCGTGACGCGCCAGGTCATGGCCTGGTTCGCGCCGCCGGCGCCCGCCGATTTCGCACCCGGCCGCTTCCCGGTGTTCCTGATCGAAAGCGCGCACGGCATTCACTATGGCTTTCCGCCGTTCGGCGCCGGGCTCAAGGTCGCGAAGCATCACCACAGTGACGAAACGGTCGATCCGGAGTCCTACGACCGCACTGTTTCGGCGGACGACGAAGCGCTGATCCGCGCCGCAGTCGCCGATCATCTGCCGGGCGCCAACGGCCCACTGGTCGCTGCCAAGACCTGCCTCTACACCGTCGCGCCAGACGGCGATTTCATCATCGACCGGCTCCCCGGCGCGGCGTCGATCGTGGTCGCCTCGCCCTGCTCCGGCCATGGCTTCAAGTTCGCGCCGGTGATCGGCGAAATTCTCGCCGACCTCGCAACCGGGCAGTCGAGCAGCCACGACATTGCGCGGTTCCGGATCGGCCGCTTCGGGTAGCCATCAGCCAACGCGGAAATATTTCATTCCGGCGGTGTGGCCGCGGAAGAAGTTACGCGTTGGTTTGTTAGCACGGGGTGCCGGGCATGCCTTCTGGCCGCCCTGAATAATATAACACTGGATGGAGAAGGAGGATCAGATGAAACCAACGGTGAAAATCGCCCTCGCCGCCTCGGTCGTGCTTGCAGCCGCGGCCACGACGCCGGGCTCGCAGGCCCAGCAAAGCTCGATGACCTTCTTCATCACCAGCGCCGGTTCCGGCAATGGCGGCAATCTCGGCGGCCTCGACGGCGCCGACGCGCTCTGCCAGAAGCTCGCGTCCGCCGCCGGCGCAACCGCCAAGACCTGGCGCGCCTACCTCAGCACCTCCGGCGCGAAGTCCGTCAACGCGCGCGACCGCATCGGCCGCGGCCCCTGGCAGAACGCGAAGGGCGAAGTGGTCGCCCGCACCCTCGACGACCTGCATAGCGACAAGAACAATCTCAACAAGCAGACCGCGCTCACCGAGACCGGCCAGGTGGTCAACGGCCGCGGCGACAAGCCGAACATGCACGACATCCTCACCGGCTCGTCGCCGGACGGCCGCGCGGTCGGCGGCGGCGAAAAGGACACGACCTGCAACAACTGGACCAGCGCCGACGCCGGCTCGGCCATCGTCGGTCACCACGATCGCCAGGGCCTCGACACCTCGCCGCCGGCGATCTCCTGGAATTCGTCGCATCCGTCGAAGGGCTGCAGCCAGCAGGCGCTGGTCTCAACCGGCGGCAACGGCCTGCTCTACTGCTTCGCCGCGAATTGATCTAGATCGCGCAATCCACAGCGGCCGTCGGGCACACCCCGGCGGCCGTTGTCTTGCGTCTATTGCGCCGGCGCAAACGCCTTGGCGTAGCGCTCCGCAATCTCGGGCGGCGTCGCGACGATCAGTGCCACCACCTTGTCGACCTCCTGGCCCGACACGAAGTTGAACTCGACCTTGCTCTTCGCCGCCTCGGCGAGGAAGTCCTTGTCCTGCCCGAGCGCGGCGAAGGCGCGGCGCAGCAGCGCGAGCCGCTCCGCCGGCACGCCGGGCGGCAGGATCACCGGCCGCGCCGCCGTCTTCTGCGTGAAGTGCAGCTCCATCACCTGGCGGTCGGACGGGCTCTTGATGAAGTCGAGCGCGTTCGGAAGGTCCTTGAGCTCGGGATCGTTCTGCAGCGCGCCCTGCATCAGCATCGTCACCTTCTTGTCGCGGATCCAATCCGGCCGCACCGCCTTGAAGCTCGACCACGACCAGTCGGCGATGCCCTGCACCTCGCCGCGCTCGATCGCGAGCGCGATCTGCGCGGTGCTGTTGTAGCCGGACACGATCTTGAACCGCGTGCCGATCAGCGAATTGTAGAGCCGCGGCGTGGTCTCGGGATCGACGCTGACGATGCCGCCGACGATCAGTTCGCGCTCGAACAAGTCCTTGGCGGTGCGGTGCGGCGACGTCGCGTTCCACGCCAGCGTGACCGCGGTCTCGCTGTTGAGGCTGCCGATCCAGCCGAATTTCTCGAGCTCGAAGCGCGTGCCGGCGGGATAGGTCAGCTTGGAGAGCAGCATGCCGCGCTGGATCAGCGCGATGGTGGTGCCGTCCTTGGGCGCGCTCGAGAACATGAAATTGGTGGCGGCGATGCTGCCGGCCGCCGGCATGTTCTGCACCACGACCGCCGGATTGCCGGGAATGTGCTTGCCGAGATGCCGCGCCGCCGTGCGCGCCTGCAGGTCGTAGCCGCCGCCGACGCCGGCCCCGACGATGAAGGTGATCTGCTTGCCGGCGTAGAAATCCTGCTGGGCCGCGGCTGGCGTGATCGCCGCCGTCAGCGCGGCGGCCGCGAGCAGAGCGACGCGGCCTGCCGACCTGAAACAGCCATGGACAATACGGAGCATTCGCAAAATCTCCCGAGCTTCAAACGCCGGCGGCAAATGCCAGATTCTAGAGCCGGGCCAAAGGGCGGCAACTGATCTTGGTGAAGAAACCTGCGATGTCACCGGCCTTTTCTGCGATGTATTGCCACTGGTGTGACGGTTCAGAAGTTCGCCATCCCTCTGCGGCCAGATCGGTAGCGAACTTCTGAACCAAGCCACACCAGAAAGCTATGCGTTCCAGTGTCCTTTGCATCCGAAGTTCGCAGGGGCGGTTGCAGCACGGTTGTGTGAACTTCGGATGCTGGACACTGATGTCTCAAGGCTTTATCGGTCCGGGATGGCGCGGCGCATCATCATCGACCAGGGTACCTCCCGGCTGGCGCTGTGGGCGCGGCGCATCGCGCTGTTTGCGCTGGCCGCCGCGCTGCTCTCGATCATCATCGTGCATTCCGGCCTGCTGGAGATGCGTCCTGCGCTGGTGACGTTCGGCGCATCACTGGCGCTTGCGATCCTGGCGCTGCTGTTGGCGTTCGCCGGCTTCGTATCGATCTGGCGGGAAGGCCTGCTCGGCATGGGCGCCAGCCTGGGCGCCATCGCAATCGCCGCCCTGCTGCTCGCCTATCCCACATTCCTCGCGGTGAAGGCGCGCAACCTGCCGTGGATCTACGACGTCACCACCGATCCGATCGACCCGCCGCGCTACGACACGCTCGCCAAGGCGCGGCCGCGCGACGCCAATCCGATCGTCTATCCGGGTCTCGCCGCGGCCGAGATGCAGCTCGAAGCCTATCCCGATATCGAGCCGCTCGACGCCGACATCGACACCCGCTCCGCCTACAACGCCGCGCTGACCGTCATTGAACGGCGGCGCTGGCGCGTGGTCGAGGCGCGCGCGCCGGATCAGGGCCGGCCGGAAGGCCGCATCGAAGCGGTGGCGCGCACGCCGATCATGGGCTTCCGCGACGACGTCATCGTGCGGGTGCGCGCGTTCGAGGGCGGCGCCCGCGTCGATGTGCGCTCGTCGTCGCGCTACGGCTCGTTCGATTTCGGCGCCAACGCGGCGCGGGTGCGCACGCTGCTGGAAGACATCGAGAACGAGTTCGCCAATCAGGCGCCGGACGAGCCGCCGCCGATCGCGCGGCCGAAGGGACCGGCCAAGGGCGCACCGAAAGCGCCGCAGAAGGCGCCGCCGAAAGCCGCACCGAAAGGCAATCAAGCCAACCGGTAGCGCCCGCCGGCCGACGGCGTGCCGTCGGTCGCAACCTTGCCGCGCGTGACCAGATCCTCGAGATGCGCGAGCACCGACAGCCCCGCGGCGCGGGTGAGCCGCGGATCGAGCCCCACGTAAATGTCGCGCACCAGCGAGGGGATGTCGGTCTCGCCCGCCTTGAGCTGTTCGAGGATCGCGGCTTCGCGCGCGCGCCGATGATCGATGAAGTGCTGCACGAAGCGCGGCGCGTCGCGCACCGCGCCGCCGTGGCCCGGGTAGTAGGTCGTCTCGCCCCGCCGCGCGAGCTTGTCGAGCGACGCCATGTAGTCGCTCATCGAGCCGTCGGGCGGCGCGACCACCGGCGTCGACCACGCCATCACGTGATCGCCGGAGAACAGGATATCGGTGCCCTTGAGCGCGTAGGCCATGTGGTTGGCGCAATGCCCGGGGGTGGTGATCGCCGTGAGCGACCAGCCGGCGCCGTCGACGACGTCGCCGTCCTTGAGCACGCGGTCCGGCCGGAACTCCATGTCGCCGGAGGAATCGAGCGGCCTCACGTCGCTGCCGATGTTGAGCGGGCGCGCCGCGCGATGCGGCCCCTCGCCCAAGGTCGGCGCGCCGGTCGCGGCCTTGATCCGCGCCGCCGAAGGCGAATGGTCGCGATGGGTGTGGGTGACGAAGATATGCGTCACGGTCTCGCCGCGCACCGCATCGAGCAGCGCCGCGACATGCGCCTCATCGAGCGGACCCGGATCGATGATGGCGACCGCGCCGCGGCCGACGATGTAGCTCACCGTCCCCTTGAACGTGAACGGCCCCGGATTGTTGCAGAGGATGCGCCGGACGCCGGGCGCCACCTCCTCGACCTTTCCGGGCGGCAGATCGAAGGTCTTGTCGAAGGGAATGTCGTCGCTCATGCGGCGAGCCCATGCGCGCTCAAGCGTACGCAGTCAACCGTTGCGCGCGTCACTCCAGCGTGACTTTGCCGACCGTGATGACCTTCTGCCACTTGGCGGTCTCGTCCTCGACCAGCTTGGCGAAATCCGCCGACGTGCCGCCGATCTGGATGCCGCCGAGATCGGCGAGCCGTGCGGCGACCTTCTGGTCCTTCAGCGCGGCGTTCACATCGCGGTTGAGCCGCTCGACGATCGCCGCCGGCGTGCCCTTGGGCACGGCCAGTCCGAAGAACGCGCTCGCCTCGTAGCCGGCGACCGTCTCACCGACCGTCGGCACGTCGGGCAGCGCGGACGAGCGCTGCGCCGTCGTCACACCGAGCGCGCGCAGCTTGCCCGCCTTGATGTGCGGCAGCGACGGCGGCATGTTGTCGAACATCACGTGCACTTGGCCGGCCAGCATGTCGGTCAGCGCCGGCGCCGAGCCGCGATACGGCACGTGCAGAAGATCGACCCCGGTCATCATCTTGAACAACTCGCCGGACAGATGCACCGACGTGCCGTTGCCCGAGGTCGCCCAGTTGATCTTGCCGGGATTGGCCTTCGCGTAGGCGATGAATTCCGCGACGTTCTTGGCGGGCACCCCGGGATGCACTTCCATCACGTTCGGCACCCGGATGATGCCGGCAACCTGGATGGTGTCCTTCAGATAGTTGAACGACAGTTTCTTGTAGAGCGTGGCGTTGATCGCGTTGGCGGGATTGACCAGCAGGAAGGTATGCCCATCCGGCTGCGCGTTGACCACCGCCTCGGTGCCGAGATTGTTGCCGGCGCCCGGCCGGTTCTCGATCACGACCTGCTGGCCGAGACTCTCGCGTGAGATAGGCGCCGACGATGCGCGCCACGATGTCGGTCGCGCCGCCCGGCGGATACGGCACCACCCAGCGCATCGGCCGCGTCGGATAGTTTTGCGCCAGCGCGCGGCCTCCGAAAACCTTCAACGCCGCGGCCGACATCGACCCCAGCGCGGTGGCGCGCAGCAGTTTACGCCGTGAAACCATGTATTCCCTCCGCATTACGCCCTTTGTTTACGTCTTTACGTCTTTGGGTTCCGCCAGCTTGCGCGCGGGCGTGCCCTGAATTGTTGAAACCGCGCGCGAGGGTACGCGGCTACACTGGGCTGACACAAGGCCGTTGCTACCATCTGTCACGACTTGCGGTCGCCAACGGCATGTGCCGAACTTTCGACCACATGGCTGGCCACGATCAGGTGGTAAATAGATTCGCGTTGGCGGGCTTGGGGATTTTGGATGGCGGCAGTCCTGACCTATGCGATCGGCGACATCCACGGCAGCTATACCAAGCTCGCCAATCTCTTGCGCCATTGCGTCGACCACTGCGGGGACAACACCGCCCGCTTCGTGTTCCTGGGCGACTATGTCGATCGCGGCAAACGCAGCCGCGAGGTGGTCGCGCTGCTGATCGAGGCGCAGGCGCGCTGGCCCGGCCAGGTGGTCTGCCTCAGGGGCAATCACGAGGACATGCTGGTCGCCGCCGCCCACCGCCAGGACGAGATGATGTGGCTCGACAACGGCGGCGACGCCACCCTCTACAGCTATGGCGCACGCAGCGCCGAGGAGCTCCCGAGCGAGCATCTCGCCTGGTTCGAGAGCCTGCCGCTCTACGAGCACGACCAGCGGCGCTTCTTCGTCCATGCCGGCATCATGCCGGGCATTCCTTTGGCCCAGCAACGGAAGGAAGTATTGCTCTGGATCCGCGAGCCGTTCCTGTCGGACACGACCGACCACGGGCTCTACATCGTGCACGGCCACACGCCGACCGAGACCGGACTGCCGGACCTTCGCCCCAACCGGCTCAACCTCGACACGCTTGCCTGGTACGGCAATCCGCTCATCGCCGCCGTGTTCGACGAGCGCCGCGTCGGCCCGATCGCGTTCATTGCCGACGACGGCACGGTCCAGGCCGCGGCGGCGATCAATGCGCGCGAGCAGGAGATGTATGGATCGGGGAAGCGGGCACGGGCGCGGTGACCGCGGGGGATTGGCTCGCGAGTTGAAGGGCCGGAAAACCCAGCCATCTCTCGCTTGCGGCGTCGGGGGCCCCCCGTTATAACCCCGGCCAGTGTCGGAGTGTGGCTCAGCCTGGTAGAGCACCTCGTTCGGGACGAGGGGGTCGTAGGTTCAAATCCTATCACTCCGACCATCCATCACTTCCTCGAGCTTCATTGACGTGACTGCCGGACCGTCAACGCGCGTCATGAAGGCGGATTCCGAGGCGGTTGCGGCCGCCGCGCGCTGCCTTGAGGCCGGCGGGCTCGTCGCCTTCCCGACCGAGACCGTCTATGGGCTGGGCGCCGACGCGCAGGACGGCATCGCGGTGGCCCGCCTCTATGACGCCAAGGGCCGGCCCGCGTTCAATCCACTGATCGCCCATGTGAGCGACCTCGAGGCGGCGCGGGAACTCGCGCGCTTCGACGCGGCGGCCGAACGGCTCGCCGCCGCGCTCTGGCCGGGGCCGCTGACGCTGGTGCTGCCGAAGGCGGCACGCTGCACGGTCGCCGACCTCGCCACCGCCGGCCTCGACAGCATCGCGGTGCGCGTGCCGGATCATCCGGTCGCGCGCGACATCCTCACCGCCTTCGGGCGCCCGGTGGTCGCGCCCTCCGCCAACCGCTCCGGCCACGTCTCGCCCACCACCGCGCAGCATGTGCTGGCCGATCTGCGCGGGCGTATCGATTTGATCGTGGACGGCGGCGCGACGCCGGTCGGCGTCGAATCCACCATCGTCGCCTGCCTCGGCGAGCCATCGCTGCTGCGGCCGGGCGGCGTGCCGCGCGCCGCCATCGAGCGCGTGCTTGGACACGCGCTCAACGAAGCGCCCTTGCAGCCCGGCGCCGACGAAGGCGAAGCCCCGCTGGCGCCCGGCCAGCTCGCCTCGCACTACGCGCCGCGCAGCCCGTTGCGGCTCGACGCCACCAGCCTGTCGGCCGGAGAAGCCCTGCTGGCCTTCGGCGCTGAAATGCCCGCAGGCGCGACGCCGGTGCGCATGCTCAACCTCTCCGCGCGCGGCGACCTGATCGAGGCCGCCGCCAATCTGTTCTCGCACCTGCGCGCGCTTGATGCCGCCGGCGCGAGCGCGATCGCGGTGATGCCGGTGCCGCATGAAGGTCTCGGCGAGGCGATCAACGACCGGCTCCAGCGCGCCGCCGCGCCGCGGCCTTGACGATTTTGCGCTCAATGACTATAATCCTAGATCGCTCCACAGGGTCGATCGGCGCGGCCGCTGAAAACGCGAAATCCGCGATCCGGTGTAAGGCCTGTAAGACTGTAAGATCGGCCGGGCAAAGCTTTGATCGTTCAAAACAATTATGCGATTTTCGCCGTCTTACAGCGTCATCGCCGCCCTGTAAGATCGAAACACTGAAACCGGATCGGAAGACGGACATCCATGAACGTGAATGTGGTCGAACGTCCCGTCAAAGTCCTGCCGCCCGAATTGCTCGCGCGCTTCGCGGCGATCGTCGGCGCGCGCTATGCGCTCACCGAGGCGAACGACATCGAGCCCTACATGACCGAGGAGCGCGGGCTCTATCATGGCCGTTCGCCGATGGTGCTGCGGCCGGGCTCCGTGGCGGAAGTCTCCGCGATCCTGAAGCTCGCGAACGAGACCGGCACGCCCATCGTCCCACAGGGCGGCAACACCGGGCTCGTCGGCGGACAGACGCCGCACAACGGCGAGATCCTGCTCTCGCTCAAGCGGCTCGACCGCATCCGCGAGGTCGACGCCACCTCGAACACCATGACCTGCGAAGCCGGCGTCGTGCTGATCAAGGCGCAGGAAGCCGCCGAGGCGCAGAACCGGCTGTTCCCGCTCTCGCTCGGCGCCGAAGGGAGCTGCACCATCGGCGGCAACCTCTCGACCAATGCCGGCGGCACCGGCGCGCTGGCCTACGGCGTCGCGCGCGAGCTGGTGATGGGGCTCGAAGTCGTGCTCGCCGACGGGCGCGTGCTCCACAATCTGCGCAAGCTCAAGAAGGACAACACCGGCTACGACCTGCGCCACATCTTCGTCGGCGCGGAAGGCACGCTCGGCATCATCACGGCGGCGGTGCTGCGGCTGTTCCCACGCCCGCGCGCGGTCGAGACCGCGTTCATCGGCGTGCCCTCGCCTTACGAAGCGCTGGCGCTGCTCAATCTCGCCTATGAGCGCGCCGGCGGCGGCGTGACAAGCTTCGAACTGATCCCGCGCATCGCGCTCGAGTTCGCGGTCAGGCACGCGCCGATGTGCCGCGATCCGCTGGCGAGCCAGCACAAGTGGTACGTGCTGATGGAGTTGTCGACGCAGGCGCGCGACGGCCTGCGCGCGATCATGGAAGACATCCTTGCGACCGGCGTCGAGCGCAACCTGATCGAGGACGCGACGATTGCCGAGAGCCTCGATCAGACCAAAGGCCTGTGGCTGCTGCGCCATCACATCGCCGACACGCAGAAATACGAAGGCGGCTCGATCAAGCAGGACGTGTCGGTGCCGGTGAACACGGTGCCGGATTTCATCGCGGAAGCGACGGCAAAGGTCGAGGCGATGATCCCGGGCTGCCGCCCGGTGCCGTTCGGCCATCTCGGCGACGGCAACATCCACTACAACGTCTCGCAGCCCGTCGGCGCCGACCGCGCGGAATTCCTCAAGCATTGGGATGAGATCAACGACGCGGTGTTCGGCGTGGTCGCGAAATATGCGGGCTCGATCTCGGCCGAGCACGGCATCGGCGTGATGAAGCGCGGCGTGCTGCCGTCGGTGAAGGATCCGGTGGCCTACGACCTGATGCGCAGCCTCAAACGGATGCTCGACCCGCAAGGCATCCTCAATCCCGGCAAGGTGCTGTAAGCCGCAGACCCCCATCTTTCGGCGCGCGTTCAGCAAATCTTCACCGTGTCACACGCTGCCCGATCGAGATCGCCCGGGATTCCATCGATTTCATTCAATGTTAAGCGCGATCAAACCACTGCAATTAACCGGGATTAAGAAGGCCCGCATGTAACACTGCACCACCAGAAGACCGGCGGCGCGAACAATTCGCGACCGCGCGCCAATACAAAATTGGGGTGGTGCACGTGAGTCTTGACCAGTTTGGCGCAGCCGCGCCTACGCCGGCTGCGATGCGCCCTTCGACGGTCGCCGCACCGGCGACAACCGGCACGCATGCAATGGCGGCGCCCACGATCGGCCGCGTGCTCGCCGTCAACGGAACGCATGCCACCGTCGGCCTTATGCCGCAGGCCGGCGCGTCCGACGAGACGCGCGCGACCGTCGGCAAATTCCTTTGCATTCCGAGCGGCAAAACGCTGCTGATCGGCTTGATCACCGACGTGTCGGTCGAGGTCCCGGCGGCCGCGCGCGACAAGGGCTTCGTCGCGACCGCCAGGCTCGACCTGATGGGCGAGATCACGCGTGACGCGAACGGCTCGCGCTTCCAGCGCGGCGTCACCAACTATCCCGCGATCGGCGACGGCGTCACCATGATGTCGAACGCGGAGCTACGCGTCATCTACGAGATGGCAGGATCGGGCTCGATCAATATCGGCCACCTGCAGCAGGACCCCAGCATCGGCGGCTACATCAACGGCACCGACATGGTCGGCAGGCATTTTGCGGTGCTGGGCACCACCGGCGTCGGCAAGTCCTCGGGCGTCGCAATCATCCTGCATGAACTGCAGAAGTCGCGGCCGGATCTGCGCATCTTCCTGGTCGATCCGCACAACGAATACGGCCGCTTCTTCGGCGAAGGCGCGCAGGTGCTCACGCCGCGCAACCTCAAGCTGCCGTTCTGGCTGTTCAATTTCGAAGAGATCGTCGACGTCGTCTTCGGCGGTCGGCCGGGCATCGACGAGGAAGTCGAAATCCTCTCCGAGGTCATCCCGCTTGCGAAGGGCATGTACACGCAGTACCGCGGCTCGGCCAACCGGCTCGCCGCCAAGTCGGCCGATCCCCGCAACTCCGGCTTCACCGTCGAGACGCCGGTCCCCTACCGGCTGGCCGACCTCATCAGCCTGATCGACGAGCGGATGGGCAAGCTCGAGAACCGCTCCTCGCGCGCGTTCCACCACCGCCTGCTGACGCGCATCGAAACGCTGCGCAACGATCCGCGCTACGCCTTCATGTTCGACAACGCCAATGTCGGCGGCGACACGATGGCGGAGGTGCTGAGCCAGCTGTTCCGGATGCCCGCCAACGGCAAGCCGATGACGATCATGCAGCTCGCCGGCTTCCCCTCGGAAGTCGTCGACGCGGTGATGTCGGTCTTGTGCCGCATGGCGTTCGACTTCGGCCTGTGGAGCGAAGGCGCAATCCAACTGCTGTTCGTCTGCGAGGAAGCGCACCGCTACGCGTCGGTCGATCGCAAGATCGGCTTCGGCCCGACCCGCCGCGCGATCTCGCGCATCGCCAAGGAAGGCCGCAAGTACGGCGTATTCCTTGGCCTGGTGACGCAGCGCCCGGCCGAGCTCGATCCGAACATCATCTCCCAGTGCAGCACGCTGTTCACGATGCGGCTGTCGAACGACCACGACCAGGCGTTTGTTCGCTCCGCCGTGTCGGACGCGGCCGCGAGCCTGCTCACGTTCCTGCCGTCGCTCTCGACCCGCGAGGTGTTCGCGTTCGGCGAGGGCGTCGCGCTGCCGACGCGGCTGAAGTTCAAGGAGCTGCCCGCCCATCTGCGCCCGAAGGGCGAGCGGATCGGCGAGCCTGGCGACGCCGGCAATGCCGAGTCGCCGGAATTCATCGCATCCGTCATCGAGCGCTGGCGTGCCGCCACCATGAGCCACCGCCGGACGGAGGACGCCAGTCCGGAGTACGGCGCGCTCACCGAGCCGCCGCCTCCGCTGCAACCGGCGACGCCGGCGCCGGATGCCGACCGCTTCCGCCTCCTGAAGCGGCCGATCGGCCCGGATCCCGCGGCCGCGCCTGCACCGTCGCCGACGCTGCGCCCATCGCAAGCCGTCGGGGGGCTTACGCCCGGCCATCCGCGTTGGCCGACGCGCTGATCCGCACAGCCGGTTAGCGCTTCATTCCTGATTGCTACGAGCACCTGGTGCGGACGGCTCCGGGCATTCCCGTTCCGCCACCGCCATATTGATGCGAACGAGATTGCAGGCATGACGGAGCGCGCTATTGCGTTCCTTCACGCTCAGCCTCGGATCCTTGGCGCGCTTGTGAAGCCGCAGCGCGAGCCGGATCCGCTCCTGCGATGTCATCGGGTTGCAAACGGCCAACCGCAACTCCCATGGCAGAGGTGTCGCTCCTCGCTATGAGCGACGCTCGAAGACACGTATGGACGGGAGAGAAACGAAACAACGCCGGCGGCGGTTCAGATCAAACCGCCTTTGTCGCGTATCGTCGTCGAAATCGATTCAAAATCGATCACGTCAGCGCATGCGCCTTGCGGCCGCCGCGCTCGATCGCGGTCGGCGCCTCGTCGCGGGCGATGAGATTGCGGGCGAGGTCGAGGCAGCGCCGCGCGAGCTCGCTCGCGCCCTCGGCCAGCTCCTTCGACGAGCGCACCACCTCGACGTTGCGCTCCATGTCTTCGCGCGACCAGCCGCGCGAATGCGCCACATAAGGAAACTGCGGGAAGATGAATCCAAGCTCCGCGAAGAAGCCGAGCATCTGCCCGGCGACGCCTTGGATGTTGTCCTGGCCGCCGACGATGATGAAGCCCGCGACCTTGTTGCGGATCAGCACCTGGTTGCTGATGGTGACGGCGTTCTGCACGCAGTTGAGCCGTTCCGCCATCTTGAAATAGAGCGAGGAGGCGGCGCCCCAGCGGATCGGCGAGGCGACGATCACCGCGTCCGCCCAGTGCACGAACGCCTCGTAGACGCGGTCCATCTCGTCCTTCTCGTCCATCTGCGTGATCGAGCACGGCCAGGTGCAGGCCCGCGCGGCCTTCGAGTAGTAGCCTTCGCACGGTTTGAATTTCAGCTCGTTGAGCCGGATCATCCTGGTCTCGGCGCCGGTCTCGGCCGCGGCCTTGAGCGCGCATTCGAGCAGATGATCGGAACCGGAAAAGCGCGGATGCTGGTCGTCCATCACGGTGGTCGAGATGCCGACGATCCGCATCGGCCCAGGCTCGCGCTTCGGCTCGCGCTCGAGCGGGTGCGGCGGATGCGGTTTGCGCGACCGCTTGGTCGCGGCCGCGAGGTTGACCAGCAGGCGCGCGCGCTCGACCTTGACCGGATAGGACGGCACGGCATCTTCCTCGAAGCCGGGCTCGCCCAAGCCGGTGCAGCGGTGGAATTTCCAGGCGTGCCACGGGCAGGTGACGTACTCGCCGTCGAGCTTGCCCATGCCGAGCGGACCGCCGACGTGATTGCAGCCGTTGGCGATGACGCCGAACTGACCGTCCTTGAACGACACCGCGAAGTCGCGGTTGTTGGCGCGGACCTGCTGGAGCGGCCGTTGCGCGAGCTCGTCGGCCGAGCCGATGTCGATCCAGTCTTCGGTGTCAGCCATAGCCGCGCGCCTCTTAGAATGAGTCCAAGCGCCTGCTTATAGCAGTGCGGCGGCGCGGCCCGGCAATCAAAACCAATCAAAACAACGACGATTGCCGGTCGTCCTTCTTGGGCTTGCGGGCGCGCTTGGGCTGCGTACCGCCCGGCGCGGCAACCGCCGCTTCCTCGACCGTCGCCGCCGGCGCATCCTTGCGCACGGGCTCGAGCAAACCCGGATAGTCGTTGGCCACGCGGTTGACCGCGGGCGAAATCTCATAGGCCTCGAACAGATCCTCCGGCGCCGGCACCAGCAGCGCCGACGCCATTTCGGCATCGACGTTGCGGCAATCGAGCCAGAAGTCGAACGCCTCGGGCGGGATCACCACCGGCATGCGGTAGTGGATCGGATGCAGCGTCTTGTTCGCCTCGGTGGTGATCGACGACCGCGGTCTCGAGCTCCTCGCCGTTCGGGCCCATCCAGCTTTCCCACAAGCCGGCGAACGCGACCGGGCCGCCATGCGTCGGCCGCACCACATAGGGACGCCGTGGCGTGGTGTCCTCGTTCCATTCGTAGAAGCCGTCGGCCGGGATCAGGCAGCGGCGGTACTTCATCGCGTTCTTGAACGACGGCTTGTCGAGCACGGAATTGCTGCGCGCCTGCAGCAGCAGCGAGAACGCCTTCGGGTCCTTCACCCAGGCCGGGATCAGTCCCCAGCGCACCAGCGCGAACTGCCGCTTGCCCTCGATACAACCGCACGATCGGGATCGGCTGCGTCGGCGCCACGTTGTAGCGCGGCGGGAAGTTCGGCTGCTCGAGATAGGCGAACAGCTGCCGCATCGCTTCCGGCGTCGAGGTGATGAGATAGCGCCCGCACATGCTATGGTCCTCAAGACCTCACAACGGAGCCCGATTCCAGGTGGCCGACGCAAGAACCTACCCGACCCGCCCGTTCCTCGCTGTCAGCGCCGCCATCCTGCGCGACGGCAAGGTGCTGGTCGTGCGCCGCGCGCGCAACCCGGCGGGCGGGCTCTACAGCCTGCCGGGCGGCGTGGTCGAGGCCGGCGAGACACTCGCCGAAGCGGTCAAGCGCGAGGTCGACGAGGAGACCTCGCTCGTGATCGAGCCGGTCGCGCTGGCCGGCTACCGCGAGGTGGTGGCACGCGATGCCGAGGACAAGGTCGAGCGCCATTTCGTGATCCTGCCGTTCGCAGCGCGCTGGATCGCGGGCGAGCCCAAACTCAACGAGGAGCTCAGCGAGTGGCGATGGGTCGATCCCGCCGAGGTGGCATCCATGCCCACGACGCCGGGGCTTGCCGAGATCGTCGCCAACGCGGTGGAGCAGCTCAAGGCGGCGAGGTAGGGCCATTCCCGCGCCATCATTCCGGCGGCTTAGACCGTGATCCTGCCCGGCGGCTTGCGGGCGCGTGGCCCCGGCCGTATGCCGGTAGACAATGCAACGACCCTTCAAGACCCTGCTGGTCACTTCGCTGCTTGCCCTCGCAGTGGCAGCCACGCCGGCGCGCGCGCAGCCGCCCGCCCCCTATGACGGCAATCTGCAGCGGCTGGCCGAGATCATGGGCGCGCTGCACTATCTGCGCGGCCTCTGTGGGGCGAATGACGGCCAGAAATGGCGCACCGAGGTGCAGGCGCTGATCGACGCCGAAGCCCCGACCGGCGAGCGCCGCACCCGCATGATCGCGAGCTTCAACCGCGGCTATCGCGGTTTTCAGCAGAGCTACCGCACCTGCACGCCGGCCGCCGACATCGTGATCCGCCGCTATTTGGAAGAAGGCTCGCGGATCGCACGCGAAGTCACCGCCCGCTACGGTAACTGATTGCCCGTATTAACCTATTTTAAAAGTCTGGCTGGTCGCTAACATTTCGCGTGATAACGTCTGCCCGGGTTTGTGGGGAAACGCGCGCCGAAAATCGGCAGAGGGGCGGATAATCGCATGACAGTGCAGGCTTTTCAGGCTCCGGCCGGCCGGCCGGACCATGAGCAGAAGCGCGCTGCGCTCGGCTATCTGCACGAGGCGTGGGCGGAAGCGCGCCTCGACGGCATCGATGGCGACTGCCTGGCGCAGGCTTGTCTGTTCACCGCTTTCGCCGAATTCGTGACGACCTATGGCGAGGAAGCCGCCGCCCGTTTCGCGGAAGGCCTCGCCAAGCGCATCCGCAACGGCGAGTTCTCGCTGCCGTTGGCGCGACAATAGGCAAGCAGTTTCCAAGCCTCGCCACGCTGCTGACAGCCGAAATCTCGCTTCTCGCCACAATAGCTTGTAGAATCGCCGCTGTTTTGAAACGCGGCGAACCATGATCATACGCCTCTGTTTGTCGATCCTGCTCACGGCCGTTGCAGCCGCCGGCATCGCGTCGGCGCAAGTGCTCGCGCAGAACCAGTTGGCGCAGAACAAGGTCCGTACCGAGACGATCCGGCCGCCGGCGCCGGATGAGCAGAAGTTCCGCAACGAGGGGCACGTGGCCGCCCCCGGAGCCACGCCCGGCAAGTTGCCGGAGATCATCACCAATCCGGCGCGACTTCCTCCCGCCGTCGCGCGCACCCGCGAGCGCATCCTCGCCGCGGCCCGCTCCGGTGAGCTCTTGAAGCTGTTCGCGGTCATGAAGGAGGCGCCGACGCTGCCGGTGTTCTCGTTCTCGGAGGACAACGATCCGGTCACGTTCTGGAAGGCGAACTATCCCGACTCCGAGGGCGTGGAAGCGCTCTCGATCCTGATCAACGTGCTCGAAACCGCGTTCGTGCATGTCGACGTCGGCACGCCGCAGGAGATCTATCTGTGGCCCTATTTCGCGCGCATCCCGCTCAAGTCGCTGACGCCGCAGCAGCGGGTCGAGCTGTTCCGGATCATCACCGGCGCCGACTACAAGGACATGGTGGAGTTCGGGGTCTACTCGTTCTACCGGATCGGCATCGCTCCCGACGGTTCCTGGCAGTTTTTCGTGGCTGGTGACTGATCCTGTTATTGCGCCCGCAGGCCGAAGAAGCGATGCAGGATCGCATCGACATCCGCCGGATAGAACGGCTTCCTGAGAAATGCAGCGGCGCCGGCACGGCGCGCCTGCTCCGCAAGCGCGTCGCTGGCCGCCGAGGTCATGATCACCACGTGCAAATTCGGAGAATGGCGCTTGATCTCGGCGAGCGTCTCGACGCCGTTCAGTCCCGGCATGTTGTAGTCGAGAAACACGAGATCGAATTTGCCGCTCGCGATTTTCCTGAGCGCATCGACGCCTTCCTGCGCTTCCGCCAGATCGAGCTGAAACCGGCTGGCCACCAGGATCTTGCGCACGATTCCTCGCATCGTAAGTGAATCATCGACCACCAGCACGCGGTTGGGCAGCCGCAGCCGTGCGCAGCGTTCGATCAGCGTCTTGGCCTGCCCGACGTCCGCCGGCTTGACGACGACGCTGTCGGCGCCGGCGTCGGCAAGGCCTTGCGCCTCCTCCATGCTCGCGGCCACGAGGAACACGAACGGATTCTGCTCCATCGACCGCGCTTGCGCGATGCAGCGGGCGCGTTCCGCCGCCGGGATGGCGGCATCGATAAAGATGGCATCGATATTGTTGGCGGTGATTTTGGCGCGTGCCGCGGCAGCGCTCTCGGCTTCCACTATTTCGACCGGCACCGACGCGACACCGGCGCCACGGCGCATCAGATCGCGCTCGGCCGCCGAGGCCGAGCACAGCAGGACGCGAAGGGAGATGAGGTCGCCCGCAATCATGTTGGCCGCCAAAATCCCGCCCCGGCACCGGGCGGCGCGCACGCAGGTTGTACAGAGGATGGATAGTCCGCAACAGGGTCGGCGGCTATGCCGCCGGCATCGTCTCAAGGAAGCGCACCGCCTCACCGCCTGATGGCGTGGTCAATTCGCCCTGCCACATCACCTGCGATCCGCGCACGAATGTGCCGACCGGCCATCCGGTAACGGTCACGCCATCATAGGGCGTCCAGCCGGCGCGCGAGGCGACCCAGCGATTGGTGATGGTCTCGCGCCGCTTGAGATCGACCACCGTGAAGTCGGCGTCGTAGCCGACGGCGATGCGACCCTTGCCGGCAATGCCGAACAAACGCGACGGCCCGGCGCTGGTGAGGTCGACCAGCCGGATCAGCGACAGCCGGCCGGCATTGACGTGGTCGAGCATGATCGGGACCAGCGTCTGTACGCCGGTCATGCCGGAGGGCGTCGCCGGATAGACCTTTGCCTTCTCCTCCGCGGTGTGCGGCGCGTGATCGGAGCCGAGCACGTCCACGATGCCCTGGTGGATGCCGCGCCAGATCCCCTCCTTGTGCGCGCGGTCGCGCACCGGCGGATTCATCTGCGCGAGCGCGCCGAGCCGCTCGTAGCAGCCGGGCGCCTCCAGCGTGAGGTGATGCGGCGTGGCTTCGACCGAGGCCACGTCCTTGTGATCCTTGAGGAAGTCCATCTCCTGCGCGGTCGAGATGTGCAGCACATGCACGCGCTTGCCGGTCTCGCGCGCGAGCCGCACCAGGCGTTGCGTGCATTGCAGCGCGGCGACGTCGTCGCGCCAGACCGGATGCGAACGCGGATCGCCTTCGACGCGAAGGTTCTTGCGCTCGTTGAGGCGGTACTCGTCCTCCGAATGGAACGACGCGCGGCGGCGGATCACCTTGAGGATGTCGCGCACGCCCTTGTCGTCCTCAACCAGCAGCGAGCCGGTCGAGGAGCCCATGAACACCTTGACGCCGGCGCAGCCCGGCAGCCGCTCGAGCTCGGGCAGGTCCGCGGTGTTGTCGCGGGTGCCGCCGATGAAGAAGGCGAAATCGCAATGCATCCGGTGATGCCCGCGGGCGACCTTGTCGGCCATCGCTTCGGCACTGATGGTGGTCGGATTGGTGTTCGGCATCTCGAACACCGCGGTGACCCCGCCCATCACGGCGCTGCGCGATCCCGATTCCAGGTCCTCCTTGTGGGTCAGGCCGGGCTCGCGGAAATGCACCTGGGTGTCGATCACGCCCGGAAGGATGTGCAAACCGCGGCAATCGACGGTCTGGCCGGCCGATGCCTGCGAGAGATCGCCGAGCGCCGCGACCCGGGAGCCGGTGATGCCGATGTCGCGTGCGCCCTCGCCGTCGTGATTGACGACGGTGCCGCCCTTGAGGATCAGGTCGAAGGTTTGGGCCATTCCAGTGTCACGCTCTTGTGAGGGTCCCCCACGCGGCTTACGTTCCCTCTCAACATCTGGCAAGTACCGTCCATGAAGGCAGCGCTCCTCCCCGACCGCGGCGTGGTCAAAGTCGCCGGCGCCGACGCCGTCAAGTTCCTCGATGGCCTCATCACCGCCGACCTCGACAAGGTCACGGCGGGGAGTGCGCGCTATGCCGCGCTGCTCACGCCGCAGGGCAAGATCATCGCCGATTTCATTATCGTGAAGGCCGCCGAGGACGATCATTATTTCCTCGATTGCCCGCGCGCGCTGGCGCCGACGCTGGTGCAGCGGCTGAATTTCTACAAGCTGCGCGCCAAGGTGATCGTCGAGGATTTGTCCGAGACGCTCGGCGTGCTCGCGGTGTGGGATGGCGCCGGCACCAGCGGACCGGGCCTATGCTACGCCGACCCGCGGCTTCCTGCGCTGGGCTTGCGCTGCATGATCTCCACGCACATCGCCGACAAGGCCGCGGCGGAGCTTGGCGCGACGCTGGTCGATGCCGCCGACTACGAGGCGCATCGCATCGCGCTCGGCGTGCCGCGCGGCGGCTCGGACTTCATCTACAACGACGCGTTTCCGCACGAAGCCGACATGGACCAGCTCGGCGGCGTTGACTTCGATAAAGGCTGCTTTGTCGGCCAGGAGGTGGTGTCGCGCATGGAGCATCGCGGCACCGCCCGCACCCGCGTGGTCCCCGTCGCTTTCGACGGTCCGCCGCCGGAAGCGGGCGTCACCGTGACGGCCGGCGAGACCACGCTCGGCATGATGGGATCGGGCGCGGGCGTCATCGGCCGGGGGCTTGCCACGTTGCGCCTCGACCGGGTTGCCGACGCGATGGCAAATGGCACACCCATGGTGGCCGGCGGCATCGCGATTCGTCCGGTGAAGCCTGCATGGGCGCGGTTTCAATGGCCGGGCGAGGCGAAGGCAGCCGAATGACGTCATCGATCAAACATGCCGACGGCCTTAAGCGCTGCCCCTGGCCGAAGGAAGACCCGCTCTACGTCGCCTACCACGACGACGAATGGGGCGTGCCCGAATTCGACGACCGCGCGCTCTTTGAAAAACTGATCCTCGACGGCTTCCAGGCCGGCCTGTCGTGGATCACCATCCTGCGCAAGCGCGACAATTTCCGGAAGGCTTTCGACGATTTCGCGCCGGAGAAGATCGCACGCTACACACCGAAAAAGGTCGAGCGCTTGATGCAGGACGCCGGCATCGTGCGCAATCGCTTGAAGATCGAGGGCACCCTGCTCTCGGCGCGCGCGTGGCTCGACATCATGGAGAAAGGCCCAGGCTTCTCGCAGCTGCTTTGGGATTTCTGCGACGGCAAGCCGAAGGTCAACAATTTCCGCAGCATCAAGCAGGTGCCGGCCGAGACCGCAGTGTCGCGCGCCATCTCGAAGGACCTTGCCGGGCGCGGCTTCAAGTTCGTCGGTCCGACCATCGTCTACGCCTTCATGCAGGCGGTCGGCATGGTCAACGACCACCTCGTCACTTGCCACCGCCACGCGGCGTGCAAGAAACTGGCGAAGTGAAACGCTCCACACGAACAACGGCAAAACCGGGCGCCCGACCGCGCGCCTGGCAGCGCATGCTGTCGGGACGCCGGCTCGACCTGCTCGATCCCTCGCCGCTTGACGTCGAAATGGAGGACATCGCCCACGGCCTGGCGCGGGTCGCGCGCTGGAACGGCCAGACCATCGGTGCGCATATCTTCTCGGTGGCGCAGCATTGCCTGCTGGTCGAGACCATCGCGCGTCAGCAATCGCGGCTCGACCGGGCGGGCCGGCTCGCGGTACTGCTGCACGACGCGCCAGAATACGTGATCGGCGACATGATCTCGCCGTTCAAGGCGGTGATCGGCGACAACTACAAGGCGGTGGAGGCGCGGCTGCTTGCCGCCATCCATATCCGATTCGGTTTGACGGCGGCGCCGTCGGCCGAGCTGCTCGCGCTGATCAAGGCCGCCGACCAGGGCGCCGCGTATCTCGAGGCGACGCGACTCGCGGGCTTCACCGCGGCGGAAGCCGGGCGATTCTTCGGCAAGCCGCCGGCGCTGTCTGCCGCGACACTGCGCGACTACCTGACGCCGTGGCCGGCGGAAACCGCCGAGGCCCGCTATCTCGAGCGCTTTGCACGACTGTTTCGCGACTGACGCTTTCGCGACATCATCCGCCGGCATATATAGGCGCCATGATTTACGTCTGCTCGCTGTCCCGCCTGCACCGCATCGTCGAGGAAACCGGCGCCCGTCACGTCGTAACGCTGTTGCGCGACCTGCATCTGGTGACGCGCCCCAAGTGCATTGCCGAGGACAAGCACCTGATGCTGGGCATGGACGACATCCCGGAGCCGGCCGACGGCTATGTCGCGCCTGGCGAGGAGCATGTGCGCAAGCTCATCGCCTTCGCGCGCGGTTGGGACCGCGCGACGCCGCTGGTCGTGCATTGCTATGCCGGCATCAGCCGCTCGACCGCGGGCGCATTCGTGGCCGCCTGCGCGCTCAATCCCGGGCGCGCGGAATTGCAGATCGCGCAGGAACTACGACGACGCTCCGACACGGCGTCGCCGAACCGCCGCATCGTGTCGATCGCCGATGACGTCCTGGGACGCAACGGCCGCATGGTCGACGCGATCAGCGCCATCGGGATTGGCACGAGTGCCTACGAGGCAGTCCCGTTCCTGCTGGAGCTCGAATAGCGCGTATCACGGCGCTCCGTTAACCAGGCGTTGCCAAAGTCACCGCAACTTGCAGCAACGCCGCTAATCGCGAGTTCATGAGTGTTCCCTAGCGTAGGTATGGATCGACGCGGAGCCCACCGCCATGCTGGACTACGTCAAGCAGCAGACCGTGACCATCACCATCGGTGTGTCGTTCTTCGTGTTCGGCTTCTTCATCGCCGCCAACCTCTTGAATTTGTCGGAGCGCGATGTGCTGGTCGGGCTGATCTCGGGCGCGATCGGCGGCGTCACCATGCTGGCGGTGTCGCGGCTGCAGGAACGCGAGGCCGAAACCGCTTCCGCCCGGATGGCGTAACCCCGGATAGCTCCCGCCTGCGCCCGCGGCGCGTCAAACCGCGCCATTGCGCCCTATTGTTCACGCGGGCGCGGCACCCTAGGCTTCCATCGGGGTAGCAGAAAAACATCCGGGGAGACCTCGCCTTGACCCACATCCGCTTCAGCCTGAGCGTTGCCTGCACGCTCGCCCTGTCAGCTTGCTTCGCAGCGCCCGCCCACGCACAGGCCGACTTCTACAAGGGCAAGACCGTCAATATCGTGGTCGGTTTCACGCCAGCAGGCGGCTATGACATCAACGGCCGCGCCGTCGCGCGCCACATCGGCAAGCACATCCCCGGCAATCCGAATGTCATCGTGCAGAACGCGCCCGGCGCCGGCTCGCTATCGGCGGTGCGCAATCTCGACGCCACGCTGCCGCGCGACGGCACGACGATCGTGACCTTCAACCCCGGCCTGGTGACGCAATCGCTCGTGCAGCCGGAAACGGTGAAAGTCGATTTCCGCAACGTGTCCTGGCTTGGCGTCGTCGCCGCCGACTACCGGGTCTGCTACGGCTTCGGTCCTAACGGCGTGAAGACCTGGGCCGACATGATGAGCCGTAAGTCGTTCATCCTCGGCACCACCGCCAAGGGCGCTGGCAACTACATCAACGGCGCAATCCTGCGCATCGTGTTCAACGCACCGGTGCGCCAGATCCTCGGCTTTCCCGGCAGCGCCGAGCAACGCATAGCGATCGAGCGCGGCGAGCTCGACGGCGACTGCGGCGCCTATGCATCGATCACGCCCGCGTGGGTCAACGAGAAAAAGGTCCACCCGTTCGTGCGCTTCTCCCAGAAGCGCAGCGAGGAGATCCCGGAAAGCGCGGTCTATATCGGCACCTTCGCCAAGACCGAAGAGCAGCGTGCGCTCCTGAACGTGCTCAGCGGCGGCGACGAGATCGGCCGGCCGTTCATCATGTCGAAGCAAGTGCCGCCGGACCGGCTCGCGATCCTGCGGGCGGCGTTCAACGCGACCATGAAGGACCCGGCCTTCCAGGCCGACATGCAGAAGCTCGGTCATCCGGTGCAGCCGCTGCCCGGCGAAACCGCGGAAGCGATCGTTGCCAAGATGTCGGGCGCCTCGCCCGAGGTCCTGAAGCAGGCGCGCGCGATCTACGAATAGGGCGATCGTTTGCTATGATTGCCCCATGTCCGACTCTCCCCTCACCCCCATCGAGATCGGCCTCACCGCCGCAATCGTGACGGTCGAGGATGAGGAGCCCGCCATCCTGGCCGCCGGCGAAGCCGGTGGCGCTCAGGACGAGGAGCGCACGGGACTGCCGTTCGGGCCGTTCGACCCGCTTTCACATCGTACCTTCGAGATCGGGTTGCGCGCCTGGGTCGAGGCGCAGACCGGCCTGACCGTCGGCTATGTCGAGCAGCTCTACACCTTCGGCGACCGCGGCCGTCATGCGCGCCCCGGCGACACCGAGGCGCACATGGTGTCGGTCGGCTATCTCGCGCTCACCCGCATGTCCGACAACGCGCTGCGCGTGCCCGGCGCCGGCTTCCAGCCGTGGTATCGGTTCTTTCCGTGGGAGGACTGGCGCGAGGCCCGTCCGGCAATTCTCGACAAGACGATCCTGCCGCTGCTCAACGAGTGGGCCTCGACCGCCGGCCCGGAAGCGACGCATGCGCTCGGGCGGCGCGAGCGGCTGCGCTTCACCTTCGGCACCGGCGGCAGCCCGTGGGACGAGGAGCGCGTGCTTGACCGCTACGAGTTGCTCTACGAGGCCGGACTGATCGAGGAAGCGCGGCGCGACGGGCGCGAAGCGGCGCTGGCGCGCAACACGCTACCGGCGCTGGGCGAGCCGATGCGCTTCGACCATCGCCGCATCCTTGCGACCGCGATCGCACGGCTGCGCGCCAAGCTGAAATATCGCCCGGTGGTGTTCGAGCTGATGCCGCGTGAATTCACGCTGACGGAATTGCAGCGCACGGTCGAAGCGATCTCCGGGCGGCGCGTGCACAAGCAGAACTTCCGCCGCCTGGTGGAGACGGGAGCACTGGTCGAACCGACCGGCGAGCTGTCGACCGCGACCGGCGGACGGCCGGCAGCGCTGTTTCGATTCCGCCGTGACGTGCTGGCGGAACGTCCGGCCGCGGGACTGCGTCTCGGCGGCCGCGGCTAGAGCATGATCCCGAAAAGTGGAAACCGGTTTTCGGACATGCTCAAACGCGACAACGTCTACGCTTGGCCCGCGGTCTCGAACATCGCGGCTTCCATCGCCTCGCGCGCGCCCTCGCCCGCCCACACGACGAACTGGAACGCCGGGTAGTAGCGTTCGCAGGCCTCGAGCCCGCTCGAGAGCAGCACCTCGCATTGGCTCTTGGAGGCCTCGACGCCGCCCGACAGCACCAGCGAATGACGATGCAGCACCATGCCGTCTTCCGGCCAGAGATCGAAGTGCCCGACCCACAGCCGCGCATTGATCAGCGCGATCAGCTTCTGCACCTCGGCCTGCGAGCGCTCCGGCACCTTGACGTCGAACGCGCACGCGACGTGCAACGCTTCAAGTCCCGTCATCCAGGAGAACGACACCCGGTAGTCGGTCCATTTGCCGCGCACCAGCAACGTAATCTCGCTCTCATTGGTGCGCTCGAACGGCCATGCGTTCGAGCGCGCCATGTGTTCCGCAATGTCGAGCGGGCTCTTGCGGTCGAGCGTAACTTCATCCCCGTGTGACATACTCATCGTAGCGTTCTCCGGAACAGATTCGATTTTATCGTTATGGTTTGTGCGGATGTCACTGTCGGGGATGCGAGCCGCAAGCGGCGCGCATCGAGCCTTGCGCCGGCAGCGTCCTGCTGCCGCGATCGCAAACCGTCAGTGTAGGAAGAGATCCGCACTTAGCGACCGAAGGTCGCCCAGATCGACCGCCGCTCCCTATCCTGGTGCGCGGCATTCGGTGAGACGAAGACCACAACAGCGCGGAAAGTCGACGTCCATATCCGGATCACATTGATCGGCCCACTCGGCCGTCGCAACAACAACGCCCACATGCTACACCCCCGTGCAGTGGGTCTACTCTACGCAACAGGTACACACGCACACTGGACCATACGCACTGAACCATACGCGCAGCAGACCCTCACTCAGCTACCACCCATCCCCAGCCCGTGCCGCCGATGTCCAAGGAACGTCGGTTTCAAGCGGGCATGGTTGATGCTTGGCAATAAGTTTGTCCCGGGTGTGGTACGATTTTGATCATTGTGCGGCTCTTGTGACGATCCGCACTTATCCCCGCTACCCCCATTTTGAGATGTGGAATCGCCACGCGACTGCACACGGAATCCGCGAGCCGCTGAGCGCGACCGGGGCGGGCCCAGCATGAACCTCTCTCCACATTAAAAAGAATACATCCAACCTGTTCGAACCACTCCACAATCCACGGCAACCAACTTCCGCCAGGACTCACAACCGACTAGCATCCTGCCGAAGCAGGCGGCTGGGGAGCCCATTATGGATATTGCTTTGGCAGTACTGCCGGTGCTGTCGTCCCCGATCATCGCAATCCCAGGTCTGGTGATCGCCGTCGGTGCGCGTGATCGTGTACGCGCCCTTGAACAACGTTTTGCCGACTTTCAGAAGCGCCAAGACGCCGCGCCGGCCGCCGCAGCAGCAGCCGCGCCACTGTCGCAGGTGCCGTCCGCGCCCGCCGCTACCGCCGAGCCCCCTGCCCCGGAGCCGCCGCGACCGGTGCCGCCGCCGCCCGCCGCCAGCCCGGCTGAGCCCGCTGCGCCGCCGAGGCCAGCCGCCGCGGCCTCGGTGCCGCCCTCGCCGCCGCCTCCGTCGGCTCCGGCCGAACCCAGGCTCCGACGAGCGTTTCGGCACCCGATGGACGGTCTGGGTCGGCGGTGTCGCGCTGGCGTTCGCGGGCTTCTTCCTGGTTCGCTATTCGATCGAGCAGGGCTGGTTCGGCCCCGGGATGCGCATCGTCCGCGGCGGAATCCTTTACCAGCGGCGCTTGTTCCCGCGGCGCTTACCGGCCGCACCTACACCGACGTGATGAATTGAACGCGAGGCGCGCTGCGGCGCGCCGAGCAAAACAAAGGTCGAGACCGTGGAATTCATCTTCCTGATCGCCCTCCTCGTCCTCGCAGTCGTTTCGATGAATCGCACGAGCACGTTGCGCGGCGAGATCGAGCGACTTGAGGCCACGATCCGCGCGCTCGTGGAACGCCTCGGCACGTCGGGAGCACCGGCGGCAGCGGCCGCCGCAGCAACGGGCGACACCCAAACGGCGCCACGCACCGAGCTCGCGCCGGAAACCTCGCTGCGCGACGCAGCTGCCGTCGAACCCGCGCCGGCGCTGCCGACGCCGGGGCCTCCCGTCACAGCGGCCGAAACGGTCCCGACCGCGCGGCCGGCGGCCTTCAACGCCGACGAGATTCCCGCGCGCTTTCGGGACGAGCCGCTGCCGCAGTCCGGCGTCATCGACAGCGCCGAGCAGCCTCCCGCGCAGCCGCCGACGGAGCCGCCACCGCCCGAGTCTGCGCCACCTCAGGCGGAGCCGTCGCAGCCGAATTTTTTCAATCTGGAGCAATTCTTCGGCACCCGACTGGTGGTCTGGGTGGGCGGTTTCGCGCTGGCGCTCGGCGGCATCCTCTTGGTGCGCTACTCGATCGAGCAGGGCCTGTTCGGCCCGGAGCTGCGCGTCGCCGCAGGTGCCGTGCTCGCGCTGCTACTGGTCGGTCTCGGCGAGTTGGCGCGTCGCAAGGAAAACGCATCCGACATCGACCAGATGCCGCGCGCGCACATCCCAAGCATTTTGACCGCGGCCGGCACCACCATCGCCTATGCCGACGTCTGGGCGGCCTATGAAATCTACAAATTCCTCTCGCCCGCCATGGCCTTTTTGCTGCTCGGGCTGGTGGCGCTTGGAACGCTCGCGGCCGCGCTCAAGCACGGCCCCGCGCTCGGCGGTCTCGGGCTGATCGGCGCCTATGTGACGCCGCTGCTCGTGAGCACGACGCAGCCGAGCTACTGGACGCTCTACGTCTACCTCACCGTGGTCACCGCGGCGGCCTATGCACTCGCGCGCTACCGGATGTGGCGGTGGCTCGCGATCACCGCGGCAGTGTTCTCGATCCTGTGGACGTTCGTCGGCATGAACGATCTGCGTCCCGGATCGCTGCACGCGCACGCGTTCTCCGCCTTGGCGGGCTTCGCACTCGCGGCCGTCTTCCTGGTGCCCGGGCTGGTCTATGGGCCGGCCGAAACGCGCGGCCAGGTGAGCCCGGTCGCCTCCGGCGTGCTGGCAGGCTATCTCGTCGCCGCCTTCGCACTCGTGATGCTGACGACGCACACCAACACCTCGCTGATCACGCTGTTCATGCTGGCGGCCGCCACCGCGATCATCGCCTGGCGCAGCGACTCCACGATCCTCGCAATGCCGGTGGCAGCGGCGCTCGCCGTGCTCGTCATCGTGCACTGGGCGGTGAACTTCAACTTCGAGATCCTGTTGTCGCCGCGCGGCCCGTTCTACGGCGCGCCGCCGAGCTGGACGATCACCGGCCGCGGCCAGCATCTGCTGTTCGCCGCCGGCACCGCCGCGGTGTTCGGCGGCATGGGCTATTGGGCGCAGGAGCGATCCCAGCGCCTGGAATTCTCCATGCTGTGGGCAGCCTGCGCGGTGCTGACGCCGGTGGTCATCCTGATCGCGCTCTATTACAGCCTGACGTCCTATGGACGTTCGATCCCGTTCGCGATCATGGCGCTGGCGCTCGCCGCGCTGTTCGCCCTCGCCGCGCTCCGCCTCTGGCAGCGCGAGGAGCGCGAGGGAATCCGCGAAGCCAGCGCGATCTTTGCGACCGGCATGGTCGCGGCGCTGGCCTTGGCGCTCACCTTCGCACTCGAGAAAGGCTGGCTGACGGTCGCGCTCGCCCTGATGGTGCCCGGCATCGCCTTGATTGCCGACCGGCAGCCGATGCCGATCCTGCGCAACCTCTGCGGCGTCATCATCCTCCTGGTGATGGGGCGGATCGCGCTCGATCCTCAGATCGTCGGCAGCGACGTGGGCAAGACGCCGATCTTCAACTGGCTCTTGTGGGGCTATGGCGTACCCACGCTGGCGTTCTGGTATGCCGGCCGTGTGCTGCGCCGGCGCGCCGACGACGTGCCGGCGCGCATGGCGGAATTGGCGGCAATCCTGTTTGCCGCACTGACCGCCATGCTCGAGATCCGCCACCTGATGAACGACGGCGACATTTTCCGGCCGCGGGTGAGCCTGGGCGAGGCCGGCTTGCAGATCTCGATCTGGATCGCCATGGCGATCGGCTTCGAGCACCAGCGCGCACGCAGTGGAAGCATCATCCACGATGCCGCCGCGCGCGTGTTCGGCGGGTTGGCGCTTATCAGCGTCGTCGTCGCGCTTGGGTTCCGCGAAAATCCGTTGTTGACCGGTGCGCCGGTCGGCGGACCGTTCTTCAACTACGTCCTGCTCGGCTACGGCATCCCGGCGGTGCTGATGGCGATCCTGGCGCGCGTCGTCCGCGACGACGCGGCCGCAGCCCTACTATTTCGTGTGTGCCGCGGCGGCGATCGTGCTGATGCTCGCCTACCTCACGCTCCAGGTCCGCACCCTCTTCCACGGGCCGGTGCTCAACGCCCCGTTCATCTCGGACGCAGAGCACTACACCTATTCGGTGGTGTGGCTCGGCTTCGGGGTCGCGTTGCTGCTGATCGGCATTGCGCTCAAATCGCAGCCGGCGCGGCTCGCCTCGGCGGCGGTGGTCATCCTCGACACCTTCAAGGTGTTCTTCATCGATCTGCGCGACGTGCAGGGCCTCTACCGGGCGCTGTCGATCATCTGCCTCGGCCTGGTGCTGATGGGCATCGGCTGGCTCTACCAGCGTCTGCTGTTCCCGGCACGAAAAGCAACGGCGCCCGAAATGGGCGCCGCACCGAGTGGATGAGCGCGTGGCGCTTTGTCAGTCGCCGGACGGCGGCGCGGCCGCCTGGATCGACAGCGGCTGCGAGGTCCGATGCGTCGTGCGCACCGCCGACGGCGTGCGCGGCCCGCGGCGGGTGAAATCGCAGTAGGCGAACGGCAATCCCGTGACCGAGCCGCGGAAGCTCTCCGCGGCGGTGCGGTCGACGACGAAGCACGGCTCCATCGGAATGCCGCGCACGGACGCGCAGACCGACTCGCCTTTGACCTTGATCGTGCCGGGCGGCAACTGCACGAACCGGATCGGTCCGTTGCCGCGGATCTGGATGGTGCCCGCGACCGACAGGTCGCTCTGGATGCGACCGGCACCACGGGTGCCGTCGAAACAGCTGTAGGCGAATGTCTTGCCGACCACGAAACGCCGCGCAGCGTCAACGCCAAGCGGTTCCGCCAGCGCCGGCCATGCCACAAGCAAGGTCGTTGCGACCGTCACAACACGCACGAACATTGGAATTCCCCCTAACCCGAACAGATACTACCGCGTTTACTTGCGGGTAACCATGGCGAAGTGGCGATCCTGCCTGATGATCGTCGCCAAATGGTGAACATGTTTACCCAATCTTGACCACGATTCGACCGCGGACCCGACCCTCGACGATCAGCCGCCCCGCCTCCATGACGTCGGACAGGCCGATTTCGGCGGTCATTTCCTCCAATTTCGCACGATCGAGATCGGTTTCGAGCCGTTTCCACGCCGCTTCCCGGTCGGGGCGCGGGCGATAGACGGAGTTGATGCCCAAAAGTGACACCCCGCGCAAAATGAAAGGCGCGACCGACGTCGGCAAATCCATACCTCCGGCAAGACCGCAGGCCGCAACCGCGCCGCGGTAGCGCATCATCGACAAAACATTGGCGAGTGTGGTCGAGCCGACCGAATTGACGCCGCCGGCCCAGCGCTCCTTCGCCATCGGCCGCGGCGTGCCCGACAGCTCCTTGCGCTCGATCACCTCTTTGGCGCCGAGCTCCTTGAGATAGTCCGCCTCCTCCGGCCGGCCGGTCGACGCGGTGACCTCGTAGCCGAGCCGCGCCAGCAGCGCGACCGCGACCGAGCCGACGCCGCCGGCGGCACCGGTCACGATCTGCGGCCCGCGATCAGGCGTGATGCCGTGCTTCTCGAGCGCCATCACCGCCAGCATCGCGGTGTAGCCGGCGGTGCCGATCGCCATCGCGTCGCGCGTCGACATGGTCGCCGGCAAGCGCACCAGCCACTCGCCCTTCACGCGCGCCTTCTCGCCGTAGGCGCCAAGATGCGTTTCCCCGACGCCCCAGCCGTTGAGGATCACCTTGTCGCCCACCTTCCAATCCGGATGCGACGACTTCTCGACCGTGCCGGCGAAGTCGATGCCGGCGATCATCGGCCAGCGCCGCACCACCGGCGCCTTGCCGGTGACCGCAAGGCCATCTTTGTAGTTGACGGTCGACCACTCGACACGAACGTCGACGTCGCCCTCCATCAGGTTGGCTTCGTCGAAGTCCTTGAGCGCGACGCTCTGGCCGCTCTCCGCCTTCTCGATCACGATCGCTTTGAATGTCGCCACGTCGCCTCCAAGCGCAAGAATTTGAATCAATCCCACCGCTGCGGCGGATCGACAATCGACGCAAGCGCGCCAGGCTTCTTCATGTCGCGGCGATAACGCCGCACCTCGCGATGATTGCGCAACCACCGCAACGGACCGCCTTCCAACAATCCGGCCTTGCGGAACGCGCGCAGATCGCGCCACAACGCGCCCCACAGGCCGCGCCGGATGTCGGCAACAAGAACCCTGGTCGTAGCGTAGGACGCGACCTTTGGAAAGCGCGTGCGATAGGCCGGGCATTTCTCCATGAAGATGAGATGCTGCGGGCCGGCTTTCGCGCCCAGGTGCGACAGCCCGTCCGGCGTCCAGCTCTTTTCCCACAGCACGTTCGAGATCAGCCGGATGGCGCCGCGTGGCGCGAGGCGCACCATCATCTCGCGGTCTTCGGCGAGCGATATCGCGGCATTGAAGCCACCGATGGCGATGGCGTGGTCGCGCCGCATCGAGGTCGCGGGCGCGAAAATCGGGAACAGGTCGGTGACAACGGCCCATTCGAAGACACGCGGCGGCAGGGTGACGTCCGGGACGGGTGATACCCTGCTGCCGTTGCCGAGCAGCATCAGGGTCGCGCAGATGACACAGATGATGTCCGGGTCGTCCGCATAGGCGGCAAGATGCGCCGCCACGTAGTGCGGACGGCAGACATCGTCGGAATCGAAGAATGCAACGATATCGGCGCGCGCCGCCTTGAGCCCGAGATTGCGCGCGGCACTGACCCCAAGCCGCCGCGGCGCGCCGTCCGGTTCGCGCCCGGTGACGCGGATGCGCGGATCGCTGAGCGTTGCAAGATATTCCTGGGTGCCGTCGGTCGACGCTTCATCGACGACGATCAGCTCGATGTCTTTTTCCGTCTGCGCCAGCACGCTCGCAATCGCGCGCGGCAACGACTGCATCCGATTGTAGGCGGGAATGATGATCGAGAACTTCGGCCGATCCTGCATGGCGGCCTCTTTTTTACACAACTGCCCGCGCGATCTCTACCGACGATCGTCAGGCCGTTGCGAGTGCCGGCCGCGGCACCGGCTTTTCGACAATCGGCAGGTTGATCAGTGCAGAGAGGAAGCCGAACAGGACGCCGCCCCACCAGATGATGTTGTACGAGCCGGTGGTCTCGTACAGCAAACCGCCGAGATAGACGCCGAGCGAGCCGCCGATCTGGTGGCTCAGGAACGTGATGCCGATCAGCATCGCAAGCCAGCGGGTGCCGAACATCACCGCGACCAGCCCGGAGGTCGGCGGCACCGACGACAGCCACAGCAGGCCGGTGACCGCGCCGTAGATCAGCGCGACCGCCGGCGACGCCGGCATGGTGATGAGAAAGATCACCGCCAGCGCGCGCGTCGAATAGATGAACGCGAGGATGTAGCGCTTGGGCATGCGGCTTGCGAGATAGCCCGAGAGCAGCGCGCCGATGATGTTGAACAGGCCGATGATGCCGAGCGTCCAGCCGCCGACCTCGACCGACAGGCCGCGGTCGATCAGGTAGGACGGCAGGTGCAGCGTGACGAACTGGAGTTGGAAGCCGCAGGTGAAATAGCCGAGCACCAAGAGGATGAAGGAGCGGTGCGCGAACGCTTCTGCCAGCGCCTGCTGATAGGTCTGGCCTGGAACATCGTTGACCGCCGAACCGCGCTTCGACGGCGCCGCGTCCTGCCGCGATGTCGCGATCGCGAACGACAACGGGATCACCAGCATGATGATGCAGGCGAAGATTTCGAGCGTCGTGCGCCAGCCGACCTTGTCGATCAGGCTGACGCCGAGCGGCGAGAACAGGAACTGGCCGAACGAGCCGGCCGCCGTGCCGGCGCCGAACGAGATCGAGCGCCAGCTTTCCGGCAGGAGCTTGCCGAACGACGGGATGATCAGGCTGAACGAGCAGCCGGTGAGCCCGAGCCCGATCAGCACGCCGGAGGTCAAATAGAGCTCACCCGGCGTCGTCGCGCGCGACATCATGAACACGCCGGCCGCATAGAGCAGCGCGCCGATGATGATGACGCGCACGGTGCCGAACTTGTCGGCGAACGCGCCGGAGAACGGCTGCGCCATGCCGTAGATCAGCGTCTGCATCGCGACCGAGAGCGCGAACACGTCGCGGCCCCAGCCGTTGTCGAGCGTCATCGGCGCCATGAAGAAGCCGAACGACGAGCGCGGCCCGTAGGTGATGGTGGCGATCAGGCAGCCGCAGGCGACGATGACGGCGGGCGTCCGCCACGATGAAAGCGACTGCGTGGCGGTCGGGCTGGGCTGCTGCATCGGCAAAGTATGCCGATCAGGCAGGGACAGGAATAGGCCGCTCGACCGGCTTTTCCACGATCGGCAGATTGATGAGGGCCGAGAGCACACCGAACAGCACCGAGAGCCACCACACCGCGTCGTAGGAGCCGGTGCGCTCGAACACGATGCCGCCGAGCCAGACGCCGAGGAAGCCCCCGACCTGGTGGCTGAAGAAGGCAAAGCCGAACAGCATCGTCAGCCAGCGCGTGCCGAACATCACCACCACCAGGCCGGACGTGGGCGGCACGGTCGAGAGCCACAGCAGCCCGGTGACCGCGCCGAAGATCAGGGTGGCAGTGGGCGACGCCGGCAGCAGGATGAAGGCCACGATCGAGATCGCGCGCGAGAAATAGATGAACGACAGGATATAGCGCTTGGGCAGGAAGGTCGCGAGCCAGCCGGAGCCGAGCGAGCCGATGATGTTGAACAGGCCGATGATCGCCAGCGTCCAGCCGCCAACCTCGACCGACAGTCCGCGATCGAGGAGATAGCTCGGCAGGTGCACGGTCACGAAAGCGAGCTGGAAGCCGCAGGTGAAGAACCCGAGCACCAGCAGCACATAGGAGCGATGGCCGAACGCTTCGGACAATGCGTGCGCCAGTGATTGCGGTGGCGCCGCGGCTGACGGCGCGCCGGCGGGCTTGCGCGGCGCAATCAGCAACATCGACAGCGGAATGACCAGCAGCAGAATCGCCGAGAAGATCACCAGCGTGTCACGCCAGCCGTAGGCATCCATCAGATGCACGGCGATCGGCGAAAACAGGAACTGGCCGAACGAGCCGGCCGCGGTCACCGCGCCGAACGCGATGTAGCGCCAGCTTTCCGGCAGCAACTTGCCGAGCGCGCCGATCACCATCGGCACCGCCGATCCCGACAGGCCCAAGCCGATCAGGATGCCGGCAGACAGATGCAGCATCTCCGGCGTCGACGCGCTCGCGGTGAGATAGAGCCCGAGCGCATACAGGGTGACGCCGACGCTGAGCACCCGCGGCGCGCCGTATTTGTCGGCGATCGCGCCGGCGAACGGCTGGCCGAGACCCCACAGCAGGTTCTGCAATGCGAGCGACAGCGCGAACACGTCGCGGCCCCACCCGTTGGCTTGCGACAGCGGCGTCAAGAAGAAGCCAAGCGTCGAGCGCGGCCCGAACGTGATGACCGAGATCGCGCAAGCGCACAGCGTCAGGATAATCGGCGTGCGCCACGAAAACGATTTGGTGGCGCTGGAAGCAGCGTCTGTCATGGGAATCTCCGGCGCGAGGCGAACATAGGCCGCACGCGCGTGCGCCCCAATCACAACTTGGTCAAAGCCTCCATCCGCGAGCGCATAGCAGCCTCCAAAGGAAACGACAGGCGGGGACTGGCAGAACAGGATCGAACGTGTTATATTCGTTTTGCTCGAAATGAGGATAATTCCTCTCGGAGCGCTGCCGGCGGACGCCGGATGTTTTTGTACCCATATATGCTCAAATTGAGTATATATGGTCTGGAGAGATGCGATGCCGATCCTGCAAGCCTTTGGTCCCACTTCCGTTTCGCCGCCTATCCCGCCGTCCACGGCGGGCCTCTCAGCAGCGGCGCGCCGGTTCGGCGTGCTGCCGATGCCGTCGCTCGAATGGAACGAGCAGGTCGGCCGCGAGACCGCGCATCTCTACGAGCGGGTGAAGGCCGTGATCCCGCCGGTCGAGTGGCCGTTCTTCGCGCCCTATGTGAAGGCGATCAATGCGCTCAAGAAGGAGCGCAACGCCGTAATCCTGGCGCACAACTACCAGACGCCCGAGATCTACAACTGCGTCGCCGACTACGTCGGCGATTCGCTTCAGCTCGCGCGCGAGGCCACCAAGGTCGACGCCGACATCATCGTGCAGGGCGGCGTGCACTTCATGGCCGAGACCTCGAAGATCCTGAATCCCGACAAGACCGTGCTGATCCCGGACCTGCGCGCCGGCTGCTCGCTCGCCTCCTCGATCACCGGCGAGGACGTGCGGCTGCTGCGCAAGAAATTCCCCGGCGTGCCTGTCGTCGCTTACGTGAATACGTCCGCCGAGGTGAAGGCCGAGGTCGACATCTGCTGCACGTCGTCGAACGCCGTGCAGGTGGTCGAGAGCCTCGATAGCGACACCGTGATCTTCCTGCCCGACCAGTATCTCGCGAAGTATGTCGCCTCGCAGTCGAAGAAGAAGATCATCGCCTGGAAGGGCGCCTGCGAGGTGCACGAGCGCTTCACCGGCGAGGAGCTGCGCCGCGTGCGCGGCGACGAGCCCGGCATCCAGATCATCGCGCATCCGGAATGCCCGCCCGACGTGCTGGCGGAAGCCGACTACACCGGCTCGACCGCCGGCATGATCGACTGGGTGCGCAAGCACAATCCGAAGCGCGTGGTGATGGTCACCGAATGCTCGATGGCCGACAACGTGAAGGCGGAGCTGCCGGACGTCGAATTCGTACGGCCGTGCAACTTCTGCCCGCACATGAAGCGCATCAGCTTGCCGAACATCCTCGACAGCCTCGTCTATCTCAAGGAGGAAGTCGTGATCGATCCCGCCATCGCCGCCAAGGCGCGGCGCGCGGTCGAGCGGATGGTGAATTTGAAGAGCTGAGATTCACGCAGTCAGCCATAGAGGCGTGCCATGCTGCAGAGCCTGCCATCGGTTCCGACCACCACCTCCCTGCTCTATCCGGAAGGCTTCCTGTCGCCGCTCGAGATCGACGCCGCGGTCGAGCGCGCGCTCGCCGAGGATCTCGGTCGCGCCGGCGACGTGACCTCGATTGCGACCATTCCAGCCGGCACCCCGGCCCGTGCCGTCGTGGTCGCGCGCAAGGCCGGCGCGATCTCAGGATTGCCGCTGGTCGCGGCCGCGTTCCGACGACTGGCGCCCGATATCGAGATCAAGGCGAATGCCCGCGACGGCGACAGCGTCGCGGCGAAGACCGAGCTGATGATCATCGCGGGCGACGCGCGCGCGGTGCTCTCGGCCGAACGCGCGGCGCTCAATCTGTTGGGTCATCTCTCAGGCATCGCCACCGCGACCGCCGACTTCGTGCGGCTCACGAAGGGCACCAAGACCCGCATCTGCTGCACCCGCAAGACCACGCCGGGCCTGCGCGCGCTCGAGAAATACGCGGTGCGCTGCGGCGGCGGCTTCAATCATCGCATGGGCCTCGACGACGCCATGCTGATCAAGGACAACCACATCGCCGTCGCGGGCGGCGTGCGCGGCGTGCTCGAACGTGCGCGCGCCAACGCCGGCCACCTGGTGAAGATCGAGATCGAGGTCGACACCCTCGACCAGCTCGCCGAGGTCTTGGAGACAGGCCTCGCTGACGCGGTGCTGCTCGACAACATGGGTGTCGCCGACATGCGCAAGGCGGTGGCCGTGACTGCCGGCCGCGTGCTGCTGGAAGCCTCGGGCGGCATCACGCTCGAGACGATCGCCGCGGTGGCCGCGACCGGCGTCGACTACGCCTCTTCTGGCTGGATCACGCACTCGGCGCCCGCGCTCGACGTCGCGCTCGATATCGAGATGTAGCAGAGCATGATCCCGAAAAGTGGAAACCGGTTTTCGGATAAGATCATGCTCAACTAAAGACTAGAGAGCCCGCGTCGCTTCGGCGGTCGCGGTGGCGTCGCCCCATTCCGGCGCGTTCGCACCATCGCCCCAGTTGCGCGGACGGTAGAACGTATGCACGCCGATGCGGTGCAGCTTCTGCATCGTGCGTACCCAGCCCGGCCGCACCCAATAGGCGTGATAGTGCGTCGCCTTGCCGACTTCCGGCAGCCACAGCTTGCCGTCGAGGGTGCCCTGCGCCACCGCCGTCGCGCGCCGCCAGGCGTTCTGGTCGCGGATCACGTCGGGATGGCGGTCGCAGGCGAAGGTGAACTGGCAAGCGAGATAGCGGTGCGAATTCTGGTAGACGACGCCGCACACGCTCGACGGATAGTGGCCCGAGAACGCGCGGTTGAGGATCACCTGCGCCACCGCAATCTGGCCGACTACCGGCTCGCCGCGGGCCTCGAAATAGATGCCCTCGGCGAGGCACTTCTCCTGCTTGGCGCGGGTCGATGCGCCGAGACCGAGCCGCTCGGCCGGCGACATCGGGCGACGGCCTTCGCCGGTGACCTCGCCCTTGCTGGCGATGGTCTCGCCCCCGGACACGCCGACGGTGGCCGACGGCCGCTCAGTGGGCGTCGGATCGGGCGCGAGCGCACCGGTGGTCACCTCGGTATCGACCGAGACCGTGAGCGTCTCGACGTTCGGCGCTTCGCCCTGCTCCCAGGGCTTCACCTGTTCGAGCGTCTCGCCCATCGGCGCGCCGCCGAAATAGAGCCGCGCCATCAGGAACGCCGGATCGGCCTCCTCGCGCGTGAAGCCGATGCCGACGGCGAGGCTGTCGGCAAATCCGGCCGCGGCGCCGCGCGCATTCTCAGGTGTGGCCGGCGCGATGGTCTCCGGCGCGCTGATCGTCGGCGCACCTGCCTCGGCCACGCTCGGCGCCGCCGGCGGGGGCGCGGCACGGCGATCGGCGCTCGAAAGCTCAAACGTTTGCGGCTCGCTTGGCGGGAGCGGCAGGCGGTCGCCCTTGAGCTTGCGGTCCGCCACCGGCAGCAACTCGACGTCGTCAGGCATCAGCGCGGCTTCGCCGAGCAGGCGCTCACGGATCGAGCCGCTGATGCCGCTAAAGGTCGGGTCGAGACCGGCGAGTGCGTAGCTCAGCGACACCGGCATCGCCGCGCTCATCGGCCGCGGCATGGTGAAAGTCGCGCCGTGCGCGGGTGAGATCAGCGAGAAGCGCGCGGGCGCCGGCCGTTCGGCAACAGCTGGCTGGCGCGCAACCAGCGCCGCAAGATCCTGCGACCCGATTGCACTTGGTGCGACGATGAAAGTCAGAAGACCGAGGCCGAAGGGCGAGACAAGGCCGCCCTTCGGCCTCAAACGCGATACAATCATCCACCCCAACTCTACGCAACGCTACAGACGCAACAGAGACTGCCGTCACGACGCGGCGCCGAGATGGCGCAAATGCGACGGGTTTCTTTATTGACGGATTAACCTTGCGAACGCGTTAACTGCATCGCGTGAAAGTCGCCCTATCGGGAACCGCGCAGGCCGAATTTGGTAAACGGCAAGTCAACAACGACGTGCTTCAGCGCACTGCGAGCAGATGCACGCCGATCCAGTTGCCGGCGAGGAACGCGGCAATCCCTAAGAGGAACCCGACAACGATCGCGCGCTCCGGGATCACCTCGGGAACCGGACGGCCGAGAGCGACGCGCAGAATCAGCAGACCCAATCCCGCGATACCGGCGAACACCACGATCGGATTCGCAAGGAAGGTATCGCCGAACGGCCGCCGATCCGCGAACAGACCGAAGGCGAAGCCGCCCGCGATCATGAGCAGGCGCCACCAGAGCGCTATCGATGTTCGCATAGAATCATGCCCCGCTTGCGCGGGGCATGACATCATTCACGGGCAAGACTGTCGAGCCGATTACATCTTCACGCCGCGCTCCTGGAAGTAGCGCTCGGCGCCCGGATGCCACGGGATGGTGCTGTTCTTGCGCAGCTGATTTTCGAGCACGATGCTCGCCGCTTCGGCATGCACCGCGATCAGTTCCTTCTGATGTTCGATGAAGGTCTTGACGATGTCGTACGCGACCTTGTCCGGCATGCTGGCATTGGCGACCAGGATGTTCTGCACCACCGCGATCGGGTTGTCCTTCGTCTGTCCCGGATAGGTCTTGGCGGGGATGATGCCGCTCGAGTAGATGCCGCCGTATTTGGCATTCATCTTCTCGACCACTTCGGCGTGGTCGATCATCGCGATCCTCACGTTCGGCGTCGCACCGAGGTCGGTGACCGCGGCAGTCGGAAGCCCGCCGACCCAGAAGAACGCGTCGATCCTCCGATCCTTGAGCGCGTTGACCGACTCGGCGACGCCAAGCCGCTCACGCCGCATGTCCTTGTCGCGGTCGAGACCGGCGCCCTCGATCACACGGAACGCCATCACCTCGGTGGCGCTGCCGGGCGAGCCGGTGGACACGCGCTTGCCCTTGAGGCTCGCCATGCTGGTGACGCCGGTGCCCTCGACCGACACGACGTGCATGCGGTTGGGATAGAGCACCATGAGCGTTCGCACGGCGACCGGCGATCCCTTGAACTTGTCCTCGCCTTTGAGCGCATCGAGCGCGGCGTCCACCATCACCAGCGCGACTTCGCTCTGTTTGGTGTGGATGAGGCGCAGGTTGTCGACCGAGCCGCCGGTCACGCGCGCCGTCGCCTGCACGCCGGGCACGTATTTCGAGAGCACGTTCGCCATGCCGCCGCCGAGCGGATAGTAGACGCCGCCGGTGCCGCCGGTGGCGATCGCGATGTTCATGTTCTGCGCGACGGCGGTGCCGGCCAACGCAACAACCGCCAACGCAAGCGCAGCGATCGAAATCCCGTTCCTTCGCATGGTCGTTCTCCCTCATCACATGGCGCATGTACTTTTCGGCGAACCGGTGTCCACTTCGCCGGGACTGCGCTAACGTCGGCCGGTCGCTTTTGCGTCCATTGGCGCCGGCAACACCCATTGTTTTATCAGCACGGCCGCAGCGATCAGGATGCCAAATGTCGCGGTGTAGCTGATGTCGCGGCCGATGATGGCCTCCATGAGCGCCTCGAGCAAGCCCGGGAACACCATCAGCAATCCGGCCAGCAGCAGCAGCAAGCGCTCGGAACCCGTGGTCTTGCGGATCGCCCAGCCCTGCGCCGCCGAAGCGAGCGCCGCGAGCCCGAGCCCGGTCTTCAGCGTGATCAGAACGATGTCGATGGCCGATCCGTTCTTGGGAACCTGGAGCAGCAGGCCGATGCCCTGCGGATCGAGCACGAACACGAACGGCACCAGGAACGCCGGCAGCGTGTACTTCCACGCCTGCAACGTCGTCTTGTAGGGATCGCCGCCGGTGATGGCGGCGGCCGCGAACGGCGACAGCGCGGTCGGCGGTGACACCTCGGAGAGCACCGAGTAGTAGAAGATGAACATGTGCGCGGCGACCGGCGGCACGTCGAGCTTGATCATCGCCGGCGCCGCGATCACGGCGCAGATGATGTAGGACGCCGTGACCGGCACTGCGAGCCCGATGATCCAGACCACCAGCGCCGTGAACAGCGCGGTCAGGAGCAGGCTGCCGCCGGCATAGCTGATCACGATGTCGGCGAACTTCTGACCGAGGCCGGTCAACGTGACGACGCCGACGATGATGCCGGCGGTGGCGCAGGTGATGGCCGCGGTGAGCACGCTGGTCGAGCCGTCCGACAGCGCACGCACCAGCCGTTTCGGCGTCAGCGCGGTCTCGCGCGTGAGGAAGCTCAGCGCGAAGGCCAGCACGGTCGCGTAGAACACCGACAGCGCCGGCGAGCGCCCGAGCATCATGAACACGATGATCGCGATCAGCGAGATGAAGTGGAACGACTGCCACCAGGAGAAATCGTCGAGCGTCACGCCGGCGCGGCCGCCGAACCGGCGTCCGTCGAGCTCGACCATGAACAGCAGCGACAGATAGTAGAGGCAGGTCGGGATCGCCGCCATCCAGATCACGTCGAGATAGCTGATCTTGAGGAACTCCGCGATCAGGAACGCGGCGGCGCCGAGCACCGGCGGCGAGATGATCGCGCCGAGACCGCCGGCCGCCAGCAGTCCGCCGGCGGCGTTCTTCTCGAAGCCGGACTTCTGCATCATCGGCCAGGCAACGGCGCCGACGGTCACCGTGGTGGCAACGCCGGAGCCCGACGGACCGCCGAGCAGGAACGACGACAGCACCACGGTGCGGCCGGCGGCGTTCGGCTTGTTGCCCATCAGCTTGAGCGAGAAATCGATGAAGAACTTGCCGGCGCCGGAATGCTGCAGGAACGCGCCGTAGATCGTGAACAGGATGATCAGCGACGAGGAGACATCGACCGGAATGCCGAAGATCCCCTCCAGCGTGATGAACAGATGCCCGACCAGCTGGTCGACGCCGTAGCCGCGATGGTTCCACGGCGACGGCAGATAGGGACCCGCCATCGCATAGGCCATGAACAGGATCGCAACGATGGGAACGATCCAGCCGATGGTGCGGCGCGTCGCTTCCAGGAGGATGATGATGAACACGACGCCGATGATGACGTCGGTCTGGGTCGGGATGGTCGCGCGATCGGTGAAATCCTCGCCGCCCTCGAGGGCGTAGATCAGGATCCCGACCGCGACGGCGGCCAGGATAACGTCGAACCACTGGATGCGGTTGCGGAAACGCTGCGCCAGCGGAAACAGCAGGAAGCACAGCACCATCACGAACGCGACGTGGGTGTAGCGCAGCGGCTGCGTCGCCACGATCGGGAACTCGCTGAACAGCGGCGGAACGCCGGCAATCGCCGTGTAGAGATGGAACAGCGACATCCCGACCGCGATCGCGGTGACGAACGCCGCGGCGAAGCCGATGAACCGGTTCGCCGTCCCCTCCTCTTCCTCGATGAAGGCTTCGGCCTTGCGCAGCGCCTCGCCGGAGATCGCGGCGCCGGCGAGGCCGGCGTCGATCGCTTCCGACTGCGCGCACGTCAGTTCCGGCGCCTTGCCGTGCGCGTTACCGTCCTGGGCCATGTCCCCTCCGCGCTCTTGTCGGCGCCGTCCCAGGGGACGCTACCATGGCATCGGCCGCATGGCGTGTAGACCAAAGTGTGACGGTGCCGCAGACGCGCGGCGCAGAGCGACGCAGGCGGCGGCTTCGCTGCGAGTCTATGTTTCTTACCGGCGGCCGGCCGGTGAGTAAGATCACCAAAGTCGACAATTCTTATTTGTAAAACAGTAGCTTATCGAAATTATCTTACCGTCTTACCGGTCTTTCTCCGCATCGCCATTCCGGCCTGTGCGGCGGGTGAAACGAACAAACATTATTAGGAACTAAATCCGATAAAAAGTCAAAGCCTGGGTGCGCGCTGCGAACAGAAATCGCGTTTTCTGGGCAGAAGCTGTGGGTTGCGCTTTGCGCTCTTCCTCTCGGAACAAGCGGGCATAACCTAAGTTAAGTCCCCGAGTGTTTGGGGAACCTGAATATGACGTCGGAGGCGGAGTCCGCCCGGAAAAAGGCCGCGCGCTTTCTTGCGCTCGCAATGGAAGCGCGAGCAAACGGAGATTTCGAGCTCGCAAGTCTGCTGACCGACGCCGCGACCGCTGCCTTCAACAAGGCCGAGGAAGCAGAAGCCGCATCACCTCCTCCCTCCACAGCAGAACCACAGCAGCCTGCCGCCCAACAGCAACAGCAAGTTCAGCCGGACCAAGAGCCGGACAAAAACGAATAGCGCCGCAGGGGCGGACCAGGGCGTGTACTCACAAATAGTGACCGTTCCGCAATCGCCATGTCCGCTTTGCAGACATGTGAGCGGACATCGCGGGAGGTCCGCTTTGGGCCAGAAGCTGACATCGTACGAGATTGTCGCGGTTTCTGGCTGATCGTTCGTAACCGTACCGAATACGCCGGCTCAGAAACCGGAACCGCTACTATCTGTCCTCGTTTTTGGCGTGAAGACTTTGCCACGTCAGGAGTGTGTGATGGGTAACATCATCCCGTTTCTCCGAGAACAGGTGTTCGATCCGCAAGACATCCAAGCAATGTCACGAGTTCTCGATGAGGTCTGTGTTGCATTGAACTTGCCTCGTGGTGACAACACAGTTCGCCAAGCTATCGCCGACCGCATCGTCATTTTGGCCGGGCGCGGAGAACGCAACCCAGTGAGGCTCAGAGAGCAAGTGCTTCGAGAAGCAGGGTTACCGCTCTAGCGATCTCCGGAACTGGCAAGCGTTTGCTGAATTGTAACTACGACCATCCGGACGCCCCGGCGTTCGATGGTGTCGAACGTTCTCACTCGCTCAGAGCCCCGTCTCCCCCAAAGGCGGGGCTCTATTTTTTTGTGACCTTCTGCGTTGTCCTCGAGCACTTTCGTTCCCAGCGCTGTTGTGACCCAGCTCAGAAGCAAGACAAACCGGTGCGTGGGCTACGCCGTTTTGGGAGAGTAGGCAGCGGTCGAAATACGCCTTTCTGTGATGCCCATCACAGCCGCCCAGCCCCCCTCAAAGCATCATGGCTCCATCGATGGTCATGAAGGCCGTCACTCAAACCTAGGGAGCATGAAATGAACACCGAAATTCGTGAGCTGAACGTTGCCGAACTCGATCTCGTAAGCGGCGGTTCAGACCCCAACTATAAAGAATGCGTGCTTGGCACGAAGGCGGGTGGCGGTCCGGGCGTGTATCCCAATCATGTAGAATGCAAAGAGACCTCATTTTGGGCTGGCGTTGCCCAGGCAGTTGTTAAGGGTGCTCAGAAGCCCCAGTAAGCGAGATCAAAGAGGGGTCGGAAACTTTCCGACCCCTCCATCTACGCCAGCGCCACGCCTTCGCTTTCCCAGCCTCCCTCAAACCGACTTTCCGTGACGCCCATCACAGCCACTCACACACTCCCTCGGCATTGTCCCTCCATCGACGGTCAATCCTGGCTGTCACATCAAGGGAGCCTGAAATGAACACCACCGAAATCCGTGAACTGAATGCCGAAGAGCTTGTCGTCGTCTCCGGCGGCAACCAAGTGTGCGCCTATGAAGCCGCCGGCAAGTGCTACGTTTGGCGGGATCGAACTATCATTGAGGACATCCTCACTTTCATCAACAATCTACCGAAAAAGACATGAGATAGCCGATTGCCTCGCGGGCATGCACCCCCTGAAAAGGGTGCGTGCCCATCCTCCGTAACGCCTGCCACGTCCACGCCTTCGCCTTCCCCGCCTTCTGCTTCAAACCAACAAGAATTCGTATTCGGATTTCCTATTCGCAATGGACATCGCGGGACGTCCGCTTAGCCAAACTGCGACTTGGTCGTGTTGGCCAAGCGTGACCGCTCCTCCTCCAACCAAACATCCGGAAAGGCCGTAAGAGGGCTCGACCTCACGGATCGGATTCCAGAAGCGACTGGAACAATCCCACGCGTTGGGCTCCTGTGTGCCGGAACCCACCAAGCCGTCAAAGTCCGAATACGTCAGCAGTCAGGGTGATGTTGCCGTATGTGCCGAGCAATTTAATGGAGAAGTCGGCCGTGCCATCGCCGTTAACGTCGGCCTCCACGATCAGGCCCTCGGCCACCGACCTCGCACGCAGCTCGCCGGCCTGTTCGGTGAACGCGACATCCGTCCCGATCCAGTCGAATTGATCAGTGGCCGCGGTATTGGTGTTGGCGTCGAACCGCAGGTCGATCGTGTCTTGCCAGTATTGGAAGTCGGTGATCACGTCACGAGTGTCGCTGGTGGCGCCGCTGTCGTTGACACTGAAGTAACGGAAGGTGTCAGCGATGTCGGCGAAGGTGACGGAGCCGGGTGCCAGTCCATCGCCGGTTAGAACATCTCTGCCCAAGCCGCCCACGATGACGTCATTTCCAATTCCGCCATTGAGCGTGTCGGCATCGCCAAAACCGAACAGGAAATCATTTTAGCCTCCGCCGTCGAGTGAGTTGCGGTCGTTGGTGCCAAAGAGGGTGTCGTTGCCGCTTCCTCCTTTGGCGTTCTCAAATCCGGTGATCGAGTCCCGCAGTGTTCCAGCAACATCAACGCCGGTCGCCGTGTTCGCCATCACTTCACCAGGGATCGACCCGAGATTGATCACGACCCTGCTGGTCGCTCCGCTGGCGTCATAGGTATCGGAGCCTCCGCCGCCATCAATGGTGTCGATGCCATCGGTTCCAGTGTTAGCGGCATTGTTATAGGTAGCGATGTAGGTATCAGCGCCTCCAGCCAGCGTCACCGTATCGGCGCCGTTGAAATCGCGGACGGTTTCAACATTGTCGCCGCCGTTGAAAGTGTCGTTGCCGTTGCCGAGGTTGATAACGTCCAGGATCCTGCCGGTATTGGTCACCGTGTCGACGCCTTCACCGCCAAGCACAACCCCTGTGATGGTGCCTGAGTTGTTAAGCGTGTCGTCGCGGTCTCCCAGATTCACGCCCCCGTTGATCAGTCCCGAATTGGTGACAGTGTCACTGCCGCCGCCAAACGCCATGAAACTGACGCTGCCGTCGATCGTGCCTGAGTTGCCGAGGGTGTTCTGACCGCCACCGAGGTTCACGCCTTCAAGAATCGTCCCCGAGTTACTGACCGTGTCATTGCCGGAACCGCCAATGACGCTATCCAGGTTCGGGTTGAAGGGCCCCTCATCGCCTCGGATCGTGCCTGAATTGTTCAGCCTGTTGGTGCCGTCCCCGAGAAACACCGTACCGGTGATTGTGCCGCCAAAGTTGTTGATCGTATCGTTGCCGCTGCCGCCAACAGCATTGCCCTGGATCAGGGCAAAGCGGTTCTCGTTGGTGAGGGTGTTGGTGCCGCCGCCGAGAGAGACATCGCCGAATATCGTGTTGGCGTTTCTGAACGCGTCGGTACCGTTGCCGCCGCTCACCGCGCCCTCGATGGTGCCTGAATTCACGAGTTCGTTCGTTCCACCCCCGAGACTGACCGCACCATCGAGCGTGCCCGAATTCGTCACCTTGTCGTTGCTGAGACCATTGACGTCGATGATCGAGAAACTGTCTCCTCTGATCAGGCCGGAATTCGCAACGGCGTGCGTGCCGCCGTTTTGGATGGCGACGCCATTGACCGTCCCGACCACCTTGCCGCTGTTCACAATTTCGGCGGAACTGCGCACTGCGATAGCCGCTTCCTCGCCCCCGACGGTTCCCCTGATGTTGATGGTTGAGAAAGCGGTATTGCCGGCCGCGAGGTCAATGCCGATGGAATTTTCCGAGAAAATTTTTCCATCGACGTTCACGGTCCATGCGCCGGTGGGGGCGAGCAATGCGCCGCGGCTGCCTGCGCCCATGGCGGTCAAGCTGACGCTCGAACCGACGTTAAGCGTATCGGCTAGAGCACTATCGAGATTGAAGGCGTGATCGCCAGGCTGGGTCGTCGATCTGGACGTGACATTGAAGGTGGTCATTGCTCCGCTCCGCCGAAAAGGGTGAATAGCTCACCCTGTTTGACGGACACTGGTTGCAGTCTATCCGTTAAATTTTGGAAAGGTTCAGCCTGGCCGCTGTGTGGCGGTCCCAGATGAGGAGTGCATGTCCGCTTTGGGCCAGGAGCCGACATCGCCGGGTGGATTAGCCGAAGGGTAACCCGCGGTCCCTGCAACATGGCAGAATGCGCTAGGGTATGCTGGCGCTGAATCGCTAGCCGTATAGTGAAGGCAATTTTGGCTTGGCAAAATGCTGGTCACACGTCGTGAATGTCTTATGGGAACGGCCGCAACGGCAATTGCGCCAATGGCTGCAAGCGCCCAGCGACCTTATCCATCGGGCCTCAGCATCAAGATCATCGTCCCATTCGCGCCCGGCGGTTCGATCGATTTGATAGGTCGCATCATCGCTGATCGGCTGACTGTCAAATGGAGTGTACCGGTCGTGATCGAGAATGTGTCCGGAGCGACCGGCGACGTTGGCCATCGTCTGGTGGCCAACGGCCCTGCTGACGGGACGCTATTTCTGCTTATGGCGGCGCCTTTCATCACGAACCAGTTTTTGCGCCCGCATCTCAGCAATGATCTTGAACGTGATTTCATTCCGATTTCGTGCGTGACGCGAATGCCCAATCTACTTTTGGTGACGAAGAACCTTCCGGTCAATTCGGTCGCCGAGCTTATCGCATACGCGGAGGCCAATCCCGGCAGACTCAACTATGGCTCGCCCGGCGCCGGCTCTTCCATTCATTTGACGGCGGAGTTGTTCAAACACCTGACCGGCACCAAGATGACGCATGTGGCCTATCGCGGCAGCGCCCCGGCGATGAACGACCTTATCGCCGGTCATATCGAATTGATGTTCAACAACATCACAAGTTCGATTGATCCCGTTCGCCAAGGCCAGGTGAAGGGGCTCGCCGTCACGAGCGCGCACCGATCGCCATTGGTGCCCGAATTTCCGACTGTTGCGGAAACCGTCCCAGGCTTTGATGTATCGGCCTTCTTTGGCATTGGCGTTCGCGCTGGCACATCCACGGAGATCGTTGCCAAGATTGAGAAAGATGTCGTGGCTCTGTCGAAGGAGGCGTCCGTCCGGGACCGCCTCGGCAAACTTGTGACGGAGGCGGTCGGGTCGTCCTCGGAGGAATTCACGCGCTACCTTGCGGAGGAGCGCGCCCGCTGGGGACCGCTGATCAAGGAACTGGGTATTCGCGCCGACTAGCAGTGCCGGTATTGTTTAGGCTGATTGCCGTTATCGAATTTGTTTCCAAACGAGCGTCGACGTCCCGCCCAATGTCGAGCCCACTTCGTATTTCAGCTCATCACCGGTGACGGTCAGCTTTCGTTTCTGCTCCTGACCGTTCCAGTTGGGGAAACTCACGTTCTCGAGACGGAAGATGATGTGGCCGTCGCCGACGGTGTAGGTGCCAAGATGAAAAAAACTCCCGAGTGCGATCGCCTTGTATTCTTCCAGCGTCCCCGCGTTGCGGTCGTTCGAGGCTAACTTGGGCAAGTCGGGGCGAATCAGGACAACCACATAGCGACCGTTGTTCTCCAATCTCATCATGCCCTTCGGATTGGGGCCGTACGGTTCATATTTCTTGCCATCTTGCACGTTCGCGACCGACACCAGCGTGTAGCTGCCGACGACATCCTTGGCCGATTGTCCAACCGCGTTTCCCAGCGGCAAAATAGATCCGAACAGTACCGATGCGGCGAAGATAACGAGCATGCTGCGCTGACCCATAGCGTTCCTCCTGATGAGACGTAACCCAAAGCCGGACGTGATGCGCTTTCCGAAATTGAGGATCGCCATTGGTCCTCCGGGAGTCAGACCGCACAATCGCGCTTCCTGGTCAGTGGTGGATCGTATGGATTATAGGTATATTGAGAATTCCCTATTTTGCTCTATCGCTATAGGTGTTTTGCTATGGCCGCGCGAATTGATTGGGATCGCCAGATCGGCCGCCGGCTGAAGCTTCGCGATCTTCACGTTTTCCTGACCGTCGCGCAGCGCGGCAGCATGGCGAAGGCGGCGGCCGAACTCGGCGTGGCTCAGCCTGTCGTCTCCGCGGTCATCGCCGCGCTCGAGCACGCCGTCGGCGTGCGGCTGTTCGATCGCAGCCCGCGGGGCGTCGAGCCTACGCTATATGGACGTCAGTTGCTCAAGGGCGGGGCGGTGGCCTTCGATGAATTGAAGCAAACCGTAAAGCATATCGAGTTCTTGGCGGACCCCACTGCCGGCGAGGTGAAAATCGGCTGTCCGGAAACAATTTCAGCGATATTGCCGCCCATCTTTGAGCGCATGTCCCGCCGATACCCGCGTGTCGTCTTTCATGTGACGGACGTGGCGGCGCCGACGCTCGATCTGCCGCAGGTGCGCGACCGTACTATTGACCTCGCGGTGTTGCGCGTCCGCTGGCCGCTGCCGGCGCATCTAGACGATTTGAGTGTCGAAGAACTGTTCGATGACGAAACTGTCCTCGTTGCGGGTATGCAGAGCCGGTGGGCGCGCAGCCGGAAGATCGATCTCGCGGACCTTGTCGATGCGGAGTGGATATTGCCGCCGGCCGAGACTACGAACAGCATCGTCGTGATGGAAGCCTTTCGCGCGCGCGGATTACCTCTCCCGACCGTGAGTTTTGTGAGTTTTTCAGTGACGCTGCGAACAAATTTGCTGGCCACGGGGCGCCACCTCTCGGTGATGCCACGTTCGATGATGATGCTTTATGCGCGCTCCATGGGGTTGAAGGTGTTACCGATCAAGCTGGCTGAGCGGAAATGGCCGGTCGTGATTGCAACCCTGAAGAACAGAACCTTGAATCCAGTGGCTCAAGTGTTCATCGAACAGCTGCGAGCCGGAGTGAAAACACTTGATGCGAGGCGCTAAGGCGACAGCACGACTTTCGCTATGTCTGATATGGGTCACAAGCGGAAATCCTCAAAGCGAGCAGCGAGTCCGCTTTACATCCGAAAGCAGACGTAAGCGCGGACATCGCTTCATGTCCGCTTTGGGCCAGAAGCGGACCATTTCCTCCCGTACCAAAACTTCCTGTTATCCGTTGGCCGACTGACCCCGACCTGCCAGCGGCTCAGGCGACGCCGAGCAGCTTCAGCGTGTTTCCTGCAGCGACCATCTGCTGCTGGTCGGCACTCAGTCCGGCGACGGCAAGGGCCCGATGCAAGCGTGTAGGCACGTCCTTCTCAACCACGATGGGCCAGTCGGTGCCCGCGATAACATGATCCGCACCGAGCAGCTCCACGACGCTCGAAACCAGCGCCGGATGTAGTCCCATGGTGTCGATATAGACGTGACGGCGCTTGTCGGCCGGCGTGTCGCGCCTGATCCGCTGCCCCTCTCCGAAACCGCCGGCCATCAGCACGCCGCCGATCGCGAGCGTGGTAACCACGACCTTCAGGTTCGGCAATTCGTCGTAGACACCGCCTTCGAGCAGGGACATGAGCGCCAGCGAATTGATGGTCGCGCGCGCAAGCCGAACGCCCTGCCGGCCAGTCTGGCCGAAGCGCTTGTGCATCGTCGGGTCGGTGATGGGGTGGATAAACACTGGGATGCCGAGTTGGGCCGCGGTCGCCAGCGTCGGACGCGCCTGCGGCGCATTGGGAAGCAGGTCCCCTTTGGCGCTCTCGATGAATACACCGCGCAGCCCAAGTTCGCGGACGGCGCGGGTCAATTCACGGGCGCCATCGTCGCCGCTATAAGCATCGACGGTCGCGAGGCCATAGACCTTGCCAGCGTTTTTGGCTGCAAGGTTGGCGATTTCATCGTTGATCCGGGGAATCGTGCCTTTCGGCACGTTTCCGTCGGCATCCTGAAGGAAAGCCGTGGGCGTGTTGATAACGCGGGCCGCAACGCCGGCGACGTCGAGCGATCCGAGAAGCGCGCGCGGGTCAGAAAGCAGCGCATTAACCTGCGCCTGATTCTCCCGCAGCGCCGGCGGCGCGTTGTTCATTGTCGTCAATGTGAACGATGGGCCGACGTAATGATTGTGAAAGTCCACGACCCGCAATGGCTGCGCAGGCTTGTCCTGCGCGCGAGCATCGCGCGGCTGCGCCAGCATCGCGCCGGATGCCACTCCCGCTCCCAATGCGCCAAGGAAATCACGACGGCCGATCGGCCGGTTCTCATTGCCCATCATCACGAAGTCCTCCCTGATGGCCCAGCGTTCCATTGTCCGCAATGCGGATTCACAATCCCGGCCGCGCCGGTTCGCGAACGGCGCCCGCCGTCGCGCGAGCCGGATGATTTCTCTCCATCAGGCCTAACATCGTTGCCCAGGCTTCGTCGGCAATCTTGATTTCTTCCGACGTGCGGGGATGCGTGCGTGCCGGGTTCTGGAAGCCATGGTCGGCGTTTGGATATCGATGGAAGACGTGCGGAATGTTGTGGCGCTTGAGAGTGGCCTCGAATTTATCCGCATCGTCGGGTGAAGGGTTCTTATCGAGACCCCCGAAGAAGCCGTAAATCGGGCACTTGATGTTCCCGATTAGATCGAACGGCGTCGGCATGCCCTCGCCCCAATGGGTCATCATTCCACCGCCGTAATAGGCGACGCCGGCCGTAAACACCGGTTTGGTGGCGGCGCCCAGGAAGGTGAGACGCCCCCCCATGCAATGTCCCATGATGAAGAAGCGGCTGCGATCGAGATCGGACCGTCCAAGCGCGTAGTCCGCGCTGGCCGCAATCTCGGCGGTCACCTCGGTATCCTTGAGGAATTGCTTGCAGTCGTGCAGCGGCACGTCCTTCGGACAGTGATGATAAAAATTGGGCACGATGGTCAGGTAGCCCGCCTTCGGCAGCTCCTTCACATAATGTGCCGTGCAGTCATCCATGCCGCCGCGGTGGAACATCAGCAGCACGCCGGGGAACGGCCCCGTCCCGGCAGGCGATGCCACAAGCACGTCCATCGTGCGTCCGGCGACTTCGAGATAGATCGTTTCCGACATAAACTGCTCCTTCGCGCGAACAGGCGCTATTCCATCTTGGTCAGCGCAAGCGCCTTCGCGACCAGCGCCGGCGAATGGTCGAAGAATTTGGCGATGATAGCCTGCAGATCGGCTCCGGACATCGGATCCAGCTCGACGTTCGCGACCTTGGCATCCGCCAGGAAGGCAGCATCTTGCATCGTCGCCGCATAGGCCGCCCGCAACTCGACCACCCGCTCCGGCGGCATGTCTGGCGGTGCGCTGAAGGAGCGGCCGATTTTTTCGGACTGCGAGAACAGCTCGAGAATAGTCCGCTGCTCGGCGTCGCGGCCGAGATCGATCAGGCGCGGCACGTCGGGAAGATCGGGCGCCTTGTCGAGTCCGGTCTGCAGCAGGACGTTGACCTTCTTGTCCCGCAGCCAGTCGGCCCGAATCACACGAAAGACCGTCCACGGCATGCTGACGGCGTCAACTTCGCCGCGCTCCATGCCCAGCAGTCCTTCGGTCGCACCCTTGTGGCCGGTGATCAACTTGAACTTCACGCCGACAAGGTTCTTCAACATCGTCCAACGAATCTGCGACGCGCGACCGCTGGAAGAGACGATCAGCTCCTGCGTGTAGGAGTCCTCGATCCGCTTCACCGTCGCGGCGTGCCAGGAATAGAGACCGGCATTGTTGCTGATGACCCGGCCGATCCAGTTCATCTTCCGCACGTCGGCCTTGACGCTCCCCGGACTGAACAATTGTGTCTCGAAGATCGACTGGTCGAGCATGCCGATGACGGTGCCATTGCGCGCGGCGAGATTATAAAGGTGATTGGCCACCACGATCCCGCCAGCGCCCGGCATGGTCCGAACGATGACGGTCGGATTGCCCGGCAGGTGCTTGCCGATGTGGCGCCCAACCAATCGGCTGAGGGTGTCGTAGCTATCGCCCGCGGCGCCGAAGACGACGATCTCGAGCGTCTTACCTTGATAGAAGCCTTGGGCATTGGCAGCAGGAGCCGACAATGTCAGCGCGAGCGCCACGAGGGCACAGCGTGTCATGAGCCGAAGATTCATGGTGACGCAGCTACTCGGCCGCCTGCTGGCCTTCTTCTTCCGCAATTCCACGCGCCTCGATGGCGTCGATCTCGGCCTGGTCCATCTTCACCAGGATGTTGGCCATGTGCTGGATCTTCGCCGGATCGTCATCCGGCCCAAGAAGCGCGACTGCATCGCCGCGGCCATGGATCGTGCCGGTCAGCGGCGGGCAATGGGATTCGAACACGATCGCGGTCTCCGTGCCGCGGTTCCAGGCCCAATGCACCTTGTTGCGGGGAATGCGCATGACGTCGCCGGCCTTGCATCGATAGCCGCGCCCATCGACAAAGAAAAACATCTCGCCGGAGACGATGTAGTTCATCTGTTCACAGTCATGCATATGAGGGCTGGTGTGGTAGCCCGCCGCCCGCTCGGCGAACATGATGCTGGTCTCGGTCCCGTAAACTTTTTGCGTGCGCAACACCGACTTTCCAACAGCGGCCTGCGCGACTTGCTCGGTCATCTTCACGTCGCGGCGGTTAACCCGATAATTTGGCTTGTCGGACATCTCACTCCCCTTTTTTGTAGCCACGGCTTTCTAATGGCGAGAATGCGCCAATTCATCCATGCCGACAAGAGTGGCGCCTTGCGCGCAAGGCGCGTCTATTGTGCGCGGCCCAACGCCTTCATAAGCGGACATCAGGATGAACAGCCACGCGGCGGTTGTGAACTTGGAGCGGGCGATGGCGCGCCCCGCAGGGTAAAAGCAAGTCCCTTTGAACTTGCTTTCCAAATCAATGCAGTGCACCGTTTTCTCAGCTTCAATCGCGTTCGGACGACTCCCGGCCCTCCCGCGACGGAGTACGTATGCACCTAGAAGTCATGTTGCGAATTGTAATCGCCGCAGCCGTTGTCGCTGCGCTCAGCAGTCATACCTACGCCCAGAAAACGCTGAATATGCCGATAGACTTCATCGGTGAGTGGTGCTTTGCCACGCGAGACGATAAGAACACGACTTCTTACACGCTGCCGAGCTGGACGCAGGACGGTCGCTGCACCAACATCTTTGCGATCGACAGGTACGGTTTTTACTACGAGAAAAAGAGCTGCGAGGCCGTGAAGATTCAGCTCGGGAAGAGTACCGCTCCGTCCGGCACCTCGTACACGGCAACGGTCACTGCTCGCTGCGTTCCCGACGGCCCGGTAACGGCGGGCGAGCTTCGGACCTTCCAGTTCTACCGGTACAAGGGCAACCTGACGGTCACCACCAAGTGATTTCAAATTGCTGAGCGCTTGGTGTCGCTGATCTGAAACGTGCGAAGAACAATATTGGGCGCCGTCCACACGTGACCCAAAGCGGACCTCGAAACCCATTCGCAGATCGCGATCTATGGAATGCCGCCGGCTTCAAGACTACTGCGCCTTGATACCTGCCAACTTGATCACCCTGGCCCATTTCTCGGTTTCGTCCGCGAGGAGCTTGCCGAACTCGGCAGGCGACCCCGTGAGCGCAATGCCGCCTAAGTCGACAAGCCGGCGCTGGATGTTAGAATCAACAAGCGCGACGTTGATTTCCCTGTTTAGTTTGTCGACGATCTCGAAGGGGGTTTTCGTGGGTGCACCAAGGCCGAACACCGAACTCGCCTCGTAACCCGGCACCGACTCGCCCACGGTCGGGATATCCGGCAGCTCCTTCGATCGTGTCGCTGTCGTCACCGCCAATGGCCGCAGTTTGCCCGTTCTGATGTACTGCATTGACGGCGCCATACTGCCAAATAGCAACTGCACTTGGCCTCCGAGCAGATCGGTCAGCGCGGGCGCCGCACCGCGATAGGGGACATGCACCATGTCGATCCCGGTCATCATCTTGAACAGTTCGCCCGTCACATGGCCGGTTGTCCCGTTCCCGCCCGATGCCATGTTGATCTTGCCAGGATTGGCCTTGGCATGGGCGATGAACTCGCGAACCGTCCTAGCCGGCAGCGATGGATGCACCTGCATAACGTTTGCTTCGCGACTGATGCTTGCGACCGGCGCGATGTCGCGAATGAAGTTGAAGTTAAGTCTCTCATAGAGCGTCGCGTTGATCACGTTCGCTGGACCGACCGCCAGAAGCGTATGCCCGTCGGCAGGAGCACGCATGACGGCTTCGGTAGCAATGTTGCCGCTGCCGCCCGGCCGATTTTCGATGATGAACGGTTCCCCAAGTCGTTCCGACAGCCTTTGACCGATGATGCGGGCGAGCATGTCTTGCGGGCCGCCGGGGGGAAAACCGACAACGATGCGCACCGGCCGTGCTGGATAGGCTTGCGCCCATGCGGTTCGTGAGACGGACACCGCGACCGCAGCAGATGCCAGATACAGAAATCGACGCCGCGAAAGTGCCATGGGGTCCTCCTCCTCCGGCTCGCGGGATAAGGCGCGTAATCTCGGGTCGCGCCGTGCAAACACTGACCCAGCACGAAAATAACTGCATTCAACATAGCAATATAGATGCTATTATACTATGATGTCATAGTAATATTGCTATGGGACGCGACATGCTGTTAAGCGAGCGCATTGGACGCCGTATAAAGCTGCAAGACCTGAACGTCCTCATGACCGTGGTGCAGGCCGGCAGCATGGGGAAGGCGGCGCAACGACTGAATACGGTTCAACCCGTTATTTCGAGATCAATCGCGGACCTCGAACATGCACTCGGCGTGCGCCTGCTCGATCGCCACCGGCAGGGGGTCGAGCCAACTGAATACGGACGCGCGTTGCTCGATGGCGGAGTGGCTGCCTTCGATGAATTGCGCCGGGCGGTGAAGCACATCGAGTTTCTTGCCGACCCTGCGGCTGGGGATGTGCGGATCGGGTGCAACACTTTTTTCGCTGGAACCTTCGTTTCTGCCGTCATCGAACGGCTTTCTCGCCGTTATCCGCGAATTGTATTTCATCTAACCACGGAAACCGATGCGCTTTACCGTGAACTGATCGACCGTCATGTCGATTTCTTAATCGCGCGTCGATTGAGCGCCTTTACAGACGACAAGTTCCGCTTTGAATCTCTCTATGACGACTCCTACGTCGTCGTGGCGGGCTCGCAAAGTCCTTGGGCCCGCCGACGCAGGATCTCACTTGCCGATTTGGCGGACGAAAAGTGGTTGCTGCCGCCGCCGGACCGTGCATTGGGCCCGGTTTATTTGGAAGCCTTTCGTGCCAGCAAGCTCGACTATCCTCGCGCAACGGTGTTCGTCGCTCCTCCCGAGGTGCGAATTGGCCTCCTGACGACTGGGCGCTTTCTTACGATTGTCCCGATGTCCGTATTGAGGTTTTCTGCCAGGCGCACGGAGATCAAGGTCTTGCCCATTAAACTTCAACACGCTCGTGCCCCAATCGGAATCGTGACATTGAAAGACCGCTCGCTTAGTCCGGTCGCAAAGCTGTTTATCGAGCACGCCCGCGACGTCGCCAAGCCGCTGGTACGGAAAAACGAGTAGGTCCGCCCTGTCTCCTTTTGGCCGAAGCGGACTTTGGTCGACCTCCCGACGGCCTGCCCGTAGCCCCATACACAGCCCCCTCAGAATGCTAGCTTGGCCCTGCACGGTATGCCCGTGCCGGGGCGGACATGAAACGGCGGAAGCTCATCGGTCTTGTCGATGGAGCGGCTGCTGCATGGCGCAACTCGTGGCACGCGCGCAGCCCACGCTCGCCACTCTATCGATTCGGCCAATCTATCTAGCGACACACGAGAGCCCAACATGACTGACACACCTGAATACACGCCGCCGGAAGTCTGGGTCTGGGAGAAGGACGACAGTCCCAAGTGGCGTTATAGCAATACCAATCGCCCTATCGCGGGCGCGACCCATGCGAAGGAGTTGCCGCGCGGAAAGCATCCGCTCCAGCTTTATTCACTAGCAACGCCCAATGGGGTCAAAGTCACGGTCATGCTGGAGGAATTGCTGGCCGCCGGTCATGGCGGAGCGGAATATGACGCTTGGCTGATCCGGATCGGTGAGGGCAACCAGTTTGGCAGCGGATTTGTCGGGGCGAACCCGAATTCCAAAATCCCGGCGCTGGTGGATCATAGCGAGGAGACACCACGACGCGTGTTCGAATCCGGCGCGATCCTGCTCTACCTCGCGGATAAATTCGGCGCCTTCCTGCCAAAGGATCGCAGCAAGCGCACTGAAGCGCTGAACTGGCTGTTCTGGCAGATGGGCTCAACGCCCTATGTCGGCGGCGGCTTCGGGCATTTCTATGCCTATGCTCCGGTAAAGATTAAATACGCCATTGACCGTTTTGCAATGGAGGTGAAACGCCAGCTCGACGTGCTCGACCGGCAGCTTGCGGACAATCAATTCATCGCCGGCGACGAATATACGATCGCCGATATGGCGATCTGGCCGTGGTACGGCAACGGCATGTTGAACGGCGCCTCATACAACGACCCGCGCAAGTTCCTGCAGACGCACGAATACAAAAACCTGACGCGCTGGACGAAAGAAATCGGCGAGCGCCCGGCCGTCAAGCGCGGGCGAATGGTCAACCGCGCCAGCGGGCCGCCTGAACAACAATTGCGCGAGCGCCATGACGCCAGCGATTTCGCGACGAAGACGCAGGACAAGATCGACGCGCGCGGACAACCACACCGTAATCCCTCATAAAGCAGCCGACACTAGCCGCATGACGGGTGTTTCACATGCGGGTGCCGCGCTTCTTCGCCCGAGCCACTGCGGCCTTCGTCGGATCGCCGACCTTCTTGTTGAGCGCGACGGCCTGTCGGGTCAGACGAGAGACGACCGCAGGCTTAATCGTCACACCCTCGCGGATGTCGAACGTCGCCATCTCGTACTTGCCGCCGGGCTTGAGCCGGGGCTCGATCTCGCGTAGCCGCTGGCCGCGCCAGAAGCCGAGCAGCACGCGGTTATCCTCCGCGCGGATCAGTAGCGCCGGACCGTTCGCCGCGTACACCAAATGACCCCACTTCACTGTCTCTTCGAGTCCCGCGGCCCCGCGCACGGCGCCGCGGAGCATCTCGACGCAGGTGCGCCGCCAACCGTCCAGCGCACGGACATAAGCATCGGGGTCGGCGGCCGGCACGGTCTTCCTCATGATCATTCGATCACTCGCCAAAATGCCCACGAAGACCCACAGCGTGTGTCGGCGTCGTGCCTCGCAGGCGCCGCCGGCCAACGCAATGTCTGCTTTGGGCCATTACCCGACATGGCGTCTACGACTTTTGCTTCGCCAGCGGCTTCGCGACCTCGCGGGCGTGCTCGATGAAAAGCTGCGCGACCGGGCTGAGCGTGCGGTTCTTCAGGGTAACGATTCCGATCGGCACGCGGGCCATCGGCAGTTCGACCGGCAAGACCTTGATGTCCGCGCGCCTGGTGGGAAACCTCAATACGGACGCGGGAACAATTGTCAGAAAGCGCCCGGTCGCCAGCAGCCTGATCCGCACCTCGGGGGGAGCGTGACCACGGTCGCGCGAGGATATCGAGCCCGCTGCGCGCGAAAGGCCTCCATCGCGACTGCCCCGAGCACGCTGTTCCGGCGGTGGCAGCACCCACGGCTCATTCACCAGCTCGGCAAGCTCGATCTTGCGCCGCCGCACCCATGGGCTTTGCGCGCCTGCCACGACGACATGGGAGTCGTCATAGAGAAATTCAAAACCCAGTTGCTCGTCCGCAAAGCGGCCGGACTCTCCATGCCACCAGGAGATCGACGTTTCGCTCGCGCAGGTCACGGTGCAGTGCTTCCGCCGTGTGCCGCCACGAGGTGAAACGCGATGCGCGGATAGCGCCGGGAGAGCTGATCGATGACGGCGGAAACAAAGCTCGCGGCCACGAAGTGGCTGCATCCGATCCGCACTTCCCCAGCCGCAGGGTCGGCGAGAAACTCGATGTTTTTCACACCCTGACGCAGATCGTCGAAGACGGCCACGCCGCAATCGAGCAACGCGCGACCGTATTCGGTCGGCTCAATCCCCTTGGCGGTGGCGATCGAGCAGGCGCACGCCGAGCGCATGCTCCAGTTCCGCGATCGATCTCGAAATGTCAGGCTGCGTGGTGTTGAGGCGTTGCGCCGCCTTCCCCATGCTGCCGGCCTGCACCACGGTCATGAGGACGTGCAGGTCCTGCAGCTTCATCCGGCGCCCGATGCGATCGCTCAACTGCATGGCGGCACCCATGTTCGATGTTGATATGACATCATCAGACAATAGCATTATCCGCTTATGGCAGCATCGCCTATCGTCCGCGGCCGAGGCTCGCGAAATAGCCCGCAAGACCGTGCGTCGCGCAAGCCTGGACCAGAGGAGGACGCCATGACACTTCCGCGCCGGCAATTTCTGCATCTGGCAGCGGGTGCTGCCGCGCTCCCGGCGGTGTCGCGCTTCGCCTGGGCGCAATCCTATCCGACGCGGCCGGTGCGCGTGATCGTCGGCCATTGCCCCCGGCAGTACCGGCCGACATCCTCGCACGCTTGATGGGCCAATGGCTGTCGGAGCGGCTCGGCCAGCCATTCATCGTCGAGAACCGGCCGGGCGGCGGCAACAACATTGGAACCGAGGCGGTCGTGCGGGCGCCAGCCGACGGCCATACGCTGCTGCTGGTCTCTCCGCCGAACGCGATCAACGCGACGCTCTACGACAAGCTCAACTTCAACTTCGTCCGCGACATCGCGCCGGTCGCCAGCATCAGCCGCGAGCCCTACGTCATGCTGGTGAATCCATCGGTTCCGGCCAGGACAGTCCCCGAGTTCATCGCCTACGCCAAGGCCAATCCGGGCAAGCTCAACATGGCGTCGGCCGGCAACGGGACCGCGTCCCATATGGCCGGCGAGCTGTTCAAGATGATGGCCGGCGTCGACCTGGTGCACGTGCCCTATCGCGGCTCGGCGCCCGCGCTCACCGACCTGATCGGCGGGACAGGTGCAGGTCATGTTCACCTCCACGCCCTCGTCGATCGACACATCAGGTCCGGCAATGTGCGCGCCGCTGGCGGTGACAACGTCGGCGCGCTTGGAGATGTTGCCGGACATCCCAACCGTGGAAGAATTTGTGCCGGGCTACGAGGCGAGCGGAATTTTTGGCGTTGGTGCGCCCAGGAATACGCCCGCCGAGATCGTTGCCAAGCTCAACAAGGAGATCAATGCGGGCCTCGCCGATCCCAAGATGAAGGAGCGACTTACCGCCCCGGGCGGCACGATACTCGCAGGCTCGCCCGCCGACTTTGGCAGGCTCATCGCCGGGGAAACCGAGAAGTGGGCCAAGGTGATCAAGTTTGCGGGTATCAAGCCGAGCTGATCCAAGGATGCCCGTTCCATAAGCCGTCGGCCGTACGAGCTTCTCCGTCACGGCAAGTTAAGCTTGCTGCAGACGCGACCGTGCTGACAGCGCGGCTCCTTGCGCGCTTCGCATCTGCTTAAGAATTTCCTCGACCGCAAACGCCCTTCCTTCGGCAGTCAATTTCGTTCGAATTTGAATTAATTGTCGGCCACCCGCCGCAACGGCCTCTTCAACGCTTGTTGCTATCAACCGCCCCGGTCCATTCAGGCGGTTGGCACATTCATGACCATCATGCTGAAGACCCTCGACCAACTTCCCGGCGTCGGGACGATCGAGGGCCCCCCACTCTCGTTTCACTCCCGCGAAGTCAGCGCGCGCGAGATCGTGCAGGCCCGCGTCACCGCGGAGGTTGCGCGCTACAACAGTGCGGACGAACTGCCGGCCCGTTTGCGTGGGTGACGCCGTCGGAGCCGGAGCGCGCGCTCAACGGACCACGGCGCGAGCGGCGCCGCCCACTCGATACCGAGCGCCAGATCGACGTCGCGCTCGAGGCGCTGCGCAAGCGCCGTGTCATCCTGTATGTTCAACGGCGTCCAGGTCGAGGACATCGATGCGCCGCTGCTGCTCACGCCGGTGAGCGAGGCGCGCTTCCTGCGGCTGGTGCCGCTGGCGGGAGGCTGAGCTTGGCGGAAGACATCTCCGTCTTTCGGCCGCGCTTACGGAGCGCATGCGCGAGCTGCGCGCCGATCCGACCGACCCGCGGCTGGCGCCCATTTCTCGCAATTGCAGGCGCTGTTCCGGCAGCACGCCACTGCCGCGTCGAACGGCAGCCCGGCACGTGTCCCGGCGACCGAATACGCGTTCCAATCTTCCATCCGCGTTGACGGATCTGCTGCGCGCCTATCTTGCGACATGCCCCGCGCAGGCGTTCGTGCAGGCGCCCGCTTTGTCGGACTCCGAGGCCGGACGCCAGATCCTGGAGCTGCCGGCCGCCGATCGGGTGCGCATGGTGGTTGCCGCCTATCACGCGTGGAGCTCGAACCGCTGGGGCGGATCGAACGGCGGCGGCTTGCGGCGCGTCGTGTCCGATCTTCTGCGCGCGAAGTTTCCGCTCACCGACGCTGACGCCATCGCACTCGCCGAGTCGGGCGTGCGCGACGGCTTCACCTATGCCAGCTACTCGCCGAACCAGGCGATCCTCGGCGCGCTCGAACGCCATGTGGCGGCGAACGGCCTCAGCGGCGGCCTTGCGCCGCACGCTCGAACGGCTGCGCGGCGAAATGAACAAGCAAGGCGCCGACAACAACGTGCAGGGCCGCAAGCTCAGCAGCGGCGTCGAGGCGTTGCTCGAGCACCAGGAGAGCAGCCGCGGCGCCGGCAACACGGTCCCGCTGTTCAAGCCGAAGGGCGACGAATGGGGCGCCGCGGTCATGGCCAAGCTGGCCACGCTGCCAGGCGACGTGCAGGGCCCGCTCAGCGCGCTGCTGGCGCTGGCGGCGCAGGGCGGCAAGAACGCCAAGCCGGCCAAGGGCTGGCTCAAGACCGCGGCGAAAGCGCTCGACCGGCCCAATTGCGCGGCGCTCGGCGAGCACCTGCTCGATCTCATCGAACGCCATGAGCCCGGCACCAACATTGCGCTCGAGAACCAGGAAACGCTGCGCGCGCTGCTTTGGCTTGCCGCCATGGCGACGCCGGAGGCGGCGGCGCGCCGGCTCGAAGCCTACGCGCAGACATGCCTGACCTTTTCGGCCGCGCATTTCGCCTATCTCTCGCTCGTGCTCGGCAACGCGTCGATCCATGCCTTCGCGCTGATGCCCGGCACCTTGGGCGTCGCGAGCCTTACGCGGCTGCGCCGCCGTCTCAAGCGGCCGGGCGAGATCAAGGCGGTCGACAAGGCGCTCGCCGCGCTCGCGCAAGCGCGCGGCATGAGCGCGGGCGAGCTCGAAGAGATCGGCCTGCCCGACTACGGCTTTACGTCGCGACGGCCGGCTCGAGATCGCCATCGGTCCGGCCACGGCGATGCTGACCATCACCGATGCGAACACGTTGGAGACGGCGCTGGCGCGCGGCCGACGGAACGACCGCTCAAAGGCCCGCCGGCCGACGTCAAGGCGGGCCATGCCGAGGCGCTGAAAGAGCTCAAGGCGCGCAGCAAGGAAATCGGCGAGACGCTGAAGTCGCAATGCGCGCGGCTGGAGCGGCTCTATCTCGAAGAGCGGGAGTGGCCGATCGAGAATGGCGTGCGCGCTATCTCGATGCGCCGCTGGTCATGCGCATGACGCGCCGGCTGATCTGGTCGTTCAAGCGCGGCGAGAGCTGGGTCGCGGGGTTGCCGGAAGCCGAGGACGTGTTTGATGCAACCGGAGCGCCGCTCGATCTCGAGGGCGATCGACGTCCGCGTCCGGCTCTGGCATCCGATGCAGTCCGACGCCAACCATGTGCTGGCGTGGCGGCAGCGGCTCGCGCAGCTTGGCATCACGCAGCCGTTCAAGCAGGCGCATCGCGAGATCTACGTCCTGACCGACGCGGAACGGGCAACGCAAACCCATTCGAACCGATTTGCCGGGCACATCGTGCAGCAGCATCTGTTCCGCGCGCTCGGCCAGGCGCGCGGCTGGAACGTGCCCGCATTCGGCGCCTGGGATCCCGGCGACAGCCGCCCGCATAAGCGCCTCCCCGCAGCGCGGGCTTACGGTCGATTTCTGGATCGAGCCGATCGAGGAGTCGCTCGAGAACGAGCAGCGCTTCCAGTTCCTGCACCTGTCGACCGATCAGGTGCGCTTTGCCGACGAGCGCCGGCGAGCCCGTCGCGCTGGAGCACGTACCGCCGGTGCTGTTCTCCGAACTGATGCGCGACGTCGACCTGTTCGTGAGCGTCGCCAGCATCGGCAACGATCCGGCCTGGGGCACGCGCGACGCCGGCGCTTACGGCGAGTACTGGACCACGGCCGCGTTCGGCGAGCTGACCGAGACCGCCAAGACCCGCCACGCCGTGCTCAAGGACCTGCTGCCGGGCCTCACGATTGCCGATCGCTGTCGGCTGGAGGAGCGCTTCCTGGTCGTCACCGGCAAGCTGCGCACCTACCGCATCCACCTCGGCTCCTCCAACATCCTGATGGAGCCGAACGATCAGTATCTCTGCATCGTGCAGGATCACCGGAACCCCGGCGCGCCGCGTCCGCCTGCCGTTCGAGGGCGACAACATGCTCTCGCTGATCCTCTCGAAGGCGTTCCTGCTGGCCGACGACGACAAGATCAAGGACCGCGCGATCATGTCGCAGATCAAGGGCGGCTGAACGACCTTTGCGCCGCGGCGCCGGTCGGGATTTCTCCCGAAAAAGCAGCATCGGCCGCATTGACAAATAAATTTGTCAATGCCAGCATGGCGGCATGCTCGATGTTGACGTGATCGACGATCCGGCTGCCGCCGCCCTTGCGCTGGACCCCATTCGAAACCGGCTGCTCGCGGAGCTGACGGAGCCTGGCTCCGCGGCGTCGCTGGCCGGGCGTCTCGGTCTGGCGCGGCAAAAAGTGAACTATCACCTGCGCACGCTCGAGGATCACAAGCTCGTCCGCGCCGCCGGAGAGCGGCAATGGGGCGGTCTGACCGAGCGGCTGCTGGTTGCGAGCGCCGCGTCGTATGTCGTGTCGCCGGCGGCGCTTGGCCCGATTGCGACCGACCCGCGGCGCAGCACGGATCGGCTCTCCGCCAGCTATCTCATCGCGCTTGGCGCGCGCATCGTCAGGGAGGTCGGCGACCTCTGGCGCCGCGCCGCCCAAAGCGACAAGGGCCTTGCGAGCCTCGCGATCGACACCGAAATCCGCTTCCGCTCGCCGGCCGACCGCGCCGCGTTCACGCACGACCTCACGCAGGCGATCACGTCGCTTGTCGCCCGTTACCACGACGCCGCCGCGCCAAGTGGCCGGCTGCATCGGCTGGTGCTCGTCGCCCATCCTTCACCAGAACAAAGAGTGTGACATGCCCGTCAAGAAAGACGCGTCCGGCCGCCGTTCCGTCGAGGCCGAGGTCGAAGTCCCCGGTACGCCCGACGAAGTGTGGCAGGCCATCGCGACCGGCCCTGGCATCTCGTCGTGGTTCGTCCCGAGCGAGGTCGAGGAGCGCGAAGGCGGCAACGCCGTCTCCCATTTCGCCCCGGGCGACAGCATGGACTCGGTCGGCAAGATCACGGCCTGGTCGCCGCCGCGCCGCTTCGTGGTCGAGACCCAGGAAGGACCGGGCGGCGTCGCCACGGAATGGACGGTCGAAGCCCGCGCCGGCGGCACCTGTGTCGTCCGCGTCGTCCATAGCTGGTTCGCGAGCGCTGACGATTGGGACGATCAGATGGAAGGCCACACCTTCGGGTGGGTCGCCTTCTTCCGGATCCTGCGGCTCTATCTCGAACATTTCCGCGGCCAGCACGGCGTGTCGTTCCAGCTGATGGCGACCGCGCCGGAGCCGAAGGCCAGCGCCTGGAATGCGTTGCTCGAGCCTTTGGGAATTGCCGGTGCCACGGTCGGCGGCCACATCGCCACGGTATCGGGTGCGCCGCCTCTGGCGGGAACGGTGCACTCGGTCGGACAGGCGGAATGGCCCGAGCTCTTGGTGCAGACCGAGACGCCGGGTCCCGGGCTTGCACATTTCTTTCCGCTGCCGATGGCCGGCCAGGTGTTTCTCACCGGGCGGTTCTATCTCTACGGCAAGGATGCGGCCGCGACGGTCGCACGCGCGCAGCCCCTCTGGGAAAAATGGATCAGCGAGCGGTTTGCCGCAGTGGGTGGTTGACGGGCCTTCTTACGCTTGGCTCGCCGCGTCCTTGCCCAACGCGGCCTGCGCGGCCGCCAAGCGCGCAATAGGAACGCGGAACGGCGAGCACGACACGTAGTCGAGGCCGAGCTGATGGCAGAACGCGACTGACGACGGATCGCCGCCGTGCTCCCCGCAGATGCCGACCTTGAGCTTGGGCCGCGTCTTGCGCCCACGTTCGACGCCGATGCGCATCAATTCGCCGACGCCATCGCGGTCGATCGACACGAACGGATCGGCCTCGAGAATGCCGCGCGCGGTGTAAAGACCGAGGAAGCTTGCGGCATCGTCGCGGCTGATCCCAAAGCAGGTCTGCGTCAGGTCGTTGGTGCCGAACGAGAAGAACTCCGCCGCCTCGGCGATCTCGCCTGCCATGAGGGATGCGCGCGGCAGCTCGATCATGGTGCCGACCTGATAGATCACTTTCGCGCCGGTCTCTTTCGCGACCGCCGCCGCCATCGCGTCGATGCGTTCCTTGACCAGATCGAGCTCGGCCTTGGTGGCGATCAGCGGCACCATCACCTCGGGCACGACAGTCTTGCCGGTGCTCTTCCCCGCCGCGACCGCGGCCTCGAAGATCGCGCGCGCCTGCATCTCGGCGATCTCCGGGTAGGCGATCGCGAGGCGGCAGCCGCGGAAGCCGAGCATCGGATTGAACTCGTGAAGTTCTCTCGCACGGTCCGCGAGCTTGCGCGGATCGGCGCCCATGGCGGCGGCGACCTCGGCGATCTCCTCCTCCGAGTGCGGCAGGAACTCGTGCAGCGGAGGGTCGAGCAAGCGAATTGTTACCGGCAGACCGCCCATGATCTCGAACAGCTCGACGAAATCCTCGCGCTGCATCGGCAGCAGCTTGGCGAGCGCGGCACGGCGCTGCTTCTCGTCGTCGGCGAGGATCATCTCGCGCACGGCGCGGATGCGGTCCTCGTCGAAGAACATGTGCTCGGTGCGGCAGAGCCCGATGCCTTCGGCGCCGAACTTCACGGCGACGCGCGCGTCGTTCGGCGTATCGGCATTGGCGCGCACGCCGAGCTTGCGCACCTCGTCGGCCCAGCCCATCAACGTTTCGAACTCGCCCGACATCGCCGGCTCGATCATCGCCACGCGCCCAGCCAGCACCTGCCCGGTCGAGCCATCGACGGTGATGAAGTCGCCCTGCCGGAACGTCTGTCCCGCCACCGTCAACGTGCCGGCCTTGTAGTCGACGCGGAGCGACCCGGCGCCCGAGACGCACGGCTTGCCCATGCCGCGCGCGACGACGGCGGCGTGCGAGGTCATGCCGCCGCGGGTGGTGAGGATGCCCTCGGCGGCGTGCATGCCGTGGATGTCCTCCGGCGAGGTCTCGACCCGCACCAGGATCACCTTCTTGCCCTGCGACTTCATGGTCTCGGCGTCGTCGGCCGAGAACACGATCTCGCCGGCGGCAGCGCCCGGCGACGCCGGCAGCCCGGTCGCGATCACCTTGCGCTCAGCGTTCGGATCGATGGTCGGATGCAGCAGCTGATCGAGTGCGGCGGGATCGACGCGCGTCACCGCTTCCTTGCGGCTGATGAGACCTTCGTTCGCGAGCTCGACCGCAATCCGGAGCGCCGCTTTCGCCGTGCGCTTGCCAGAGCGGGTCTGCAGCATCCAGAGCTTGTCCTGCTCGACCGTGAACTCGAGGTCCTGCATGTCGCGGTAGTGTTTTTCCAACACATGATAGATGCGGGTCAGCTCCTTGAACGCGCTCGGCATCGCCTTTTCCATCGACGGCTTGTCGGAGCCGGACTCCTGCCGCGCGGCTTCGGTGATCTCCTGCGGCGTGCGGATGCCGGCGACCACGTCCTCGCCCTGCGCATTGATCAGGAATTCGCCGTAGAGCGTCTTCTCGCCGGTCGAGGGATTGCGGGTGAAGGCGACGCCGGTGGCGGAGGTCTCGCCCATGTTGCCGAACACCATGGCCTGCACGTTGACCGCGGTGCCCCAGCTCTCCGGGATGTTGTGCAGGCGGCGATAGGTGATCGCACGCTGGTTCATCCACGAACTGAACACCGCGCTTATTGCGCCCCATAGCTGCTGGAACGGATCCTGCGGGAACGGCTCGCCGTGCTCCTCCTCGAGCCGCTCCTTGTAGCGGCCGACCATCTCTTCCCAGTCTGCGTCGGTGAGATCGGTGTCGAGGGTGTAGCCGTTGCGGTCCTTGTGGTCGTCGAGGATTTCCTCGAAATGATGATGGCCGACGCCGAGCACGACATCGGAATACATCGTGATGAAGCGGCGATAACTGTCATAGGCGAAGCGGCGGTCGCCGGATTTCTTCGCCAGCGCTTCGACGGTCTCGTCGTTAAGGCCGAGATTGAGCACCGTGTCCATCATGCCCGGCATCGAGGCACGCGCGCCGGAACGCACCGACACCAGCAATGGATTGGACTTGTCGCCGAACATCTTGCCGGTCAGCCGGCCGACATCGGCGAGCGCGCTCTTCACCTGCTGCTCGAGCGCGCCCGGATAGCTGTTGCCGTTGGCGTAGTAATAAGTGCAGACCTCGGTGGTGATGGTGAAGCCAGGCGGCACCGGCAGGCCGAGATTGGCCATCTCGGCGAGGCCCGCGCCCTTGCCGCCGAGCAGATTGCGCATGCCGGCCTTGCCGGCGGCCTTGCCGCCGCCGAACGGATAGACCCACCGGGATTTGCCTGTCGATTTCTTGGCGGGCTGCTTCGCCGACACGCGTGTCTGCGGCTTGCGCGCCAAGGAGGCCGCCTTCGCGCGCTGGAGCTTTGCGGATTTCGACTTGGATTTCAGCGAGCTGCGCGATTTGGCCATGACTCAAAAATTCCATCGTACCCAGCCGTTTTAATGACCACGGCAGGGGTTAGCGAGGCAAGCTCAACCTTTGGACAACCGGCGCGTCACACCGTGATGAATGGATGAACTTTGTTGAGCTCATAGAGCCCGTAAGCAATAAGCGCCAGCGCAACGATATAATTGAGCAGCCGAGGCATCAGCAGGACCAGAACACCTGCAACAATGGCGCCGACCGGGATAACGTAGGGGTTCATGCGAAACTCCCGGCGATGATGGATCGGAACGCGGTGGAGATGGCGGGATTCATGCACCCCAATGACGATTGAGGCAACGAAAAGGTTCCGCGATGCAGCAGCGCTCGCAGTCGTCTCCGCTCGTCCCCGCGAAAGCGGGGACCCAGTCTTTCTGAAAATTCCTGGATTCCCGCTTGCGCGGGAATGAGCGGGGAGAGAGCCGGGCCCTACCCCTCGATGCGCGAAAAATCCGCGACGGCGCGCGTGGCCTCGCGGATTTCGTTCAACAGCCGCAGCCGGTTCTCGCGGATCGGCTTGTCGTCGACGTTGACCGTCACCTTGTCGAAGAACGCGTCCACCGATGGGCGCAGCTTCGCCATCGCGCGCATGGCGGCGGCGAAGTCTTCTTTCGCGACCGCCGTCGAGGCCTCCGCCTTGGCGGCGTCGATCGCCTTCGACAGCGCCCATTCCTCGTCCTGGCGGTAGAGCGAGGGGTCGGGCTTGCCGACGAATTCGCGGGCGTCCTTCTTCTCCTCGATGCGCAGGATGTTGGCGGCGCGCTTGGTGCCGGCGAGCAGGTTCTTGCCGTCCTCGCTGTCGAGGAACTTGCCGAGGGCTTCGACGCGGCGGACGACGAGGAGGAGATCGTCCTGGCCTTCTAAAGCAAACACCGCGTCAACCAGGTCGTGGCGGGCGCCCTGCTCGCGCAGTTGCACCTTCAGGCGGTCGGCGAAGAAGGTGAGCAGATCGGGATTCTTGGCGATCTGGAGCAGCTTGAGGCGCAAGCCGTTGTCCAGCACCAGCCGGATGACGCCGAGCGCCGCGCGCCGCAGCGCATAGGGGTCCTTGCTGCCGGTCGGCTTCTCGTCGATCGCCCAGAAGCTCGTGAGCATGTCGAGCTTGTCGGCGAGCGCCACCGCGATCGACACCGGATCGGTGGGTACGCGATCACCGGGGCCGAGCGGCTTGTAGTGCTCCTCGATCGCGCGCGCGACCGCTTCATCCTCACGTTGAGCTTGAGCATAGTATTTGCCCATCAGCCCTTGCACTTCGGGGAATTCGCCGACCACTTCGGTGAGCAGGTCGGCCTTGGCGAGGCGCGCGGCGCGCGCCGCCTTCTTGACGTCCGCCTTCACCAGCGGCGCGAGCTCCGCCGCCAATCGCTCAATGCGCTCAATGCGCTCGGCCTGCGAGCCGAGCTTCTCGTGGAACACGATCTGCTTGAACTTCGGCAGCCGGTCTTCAAGCTTCACCTTAAGATCGGTCTCGTAGAAGAATTTCGCGTCGCTCAAGCGCGCGCGGATGACGCGCTCGTTGCCGGCGACGATCGCCTTGCCGCCGTCCTTGGCTTCGGTGTTCGAGACCAGGATGAAGCGGTTGATGAGCTTGCCGGTTTTCGGGTTGCGCAGGACGAAGCATTTCTGGTTGTTGCGGATGGTGGCGCGGATCACCTCGCCGGGGATCGCGAGGTACGCTTCCTCGAACGCGCCCATCAGCACCACCGGCCATTCGACCAGCCCCGCCACTTCCGTGAGCAGCCCCTCGTCCTCGACCAACTCGAAGCCTTGCGCAAACGCCAGGTTCTTGGCGTCGGCGAGGATCGACTGCTTGCGCCGCTCCGGGTCGAGCACGACCTTGGCCTTCTCGAGCTTGGCGACATAGTCGTCGAAGTGGCGGACTTTGATTTCGGCGGGCGCGAGGAAGCGGTGGCCGTGCGTCACGTCGCCCGCGGCAATGCCGTCGACAGAGAACGGCACCACGTCGGGCTCTTCGGTTTCCGGCCCGAAGGTCGCGACGATCGAATGTAACGGCCGCACCCAGCCGAGCGCGCCCGGCTTCGCCGAGGCCTCGCCCCAGCGCATCGATTTCGGCCACGGGAAGCTCTTCACCACGTCGGGCACGATCTCGCCGATCACGTCGATCGCCGCGCGCCCCTTCTTCTCGATCACCGCGACGTAGAAGTCGCCCTTCTTGTCCGGCTGCACCTTGGCCTGCTCGATCGAGGTGAGCCCCGCCGCCTTGAGGAAGCCCTTGATCGCACCCTCGTTCGAGCCGACGCGCGGACCCTTGCGCTCCTCCTTCACGTCCGGCTGGTGCGCCGGCACGCCCTGCACCGTGAGCGCGAGCCGCCGCGGCGTCGCGAACGCCTTGGCGCCCTCGTAGACGAGGCCGGCCGCGACCAGCCGGTCGGTGACGAGCTTGCGCAAATCCTCGGCCGCGCGCGGCTGCATGCGCGCGGGGATTTCCTCGGAGAACAGTTCGATCAGGAGGTCGGGCATGGCTGCGGTTTACCCCGTCGGGGTAACGCAGGTAGCAGCCACCGGCGCGGTTGTCACGCCGGTTCTGTTCAGTTGGCGCGCGGGGCTAACGCGCGCCTGCGGTCTTCTTCGCCGGCGGATGATGGTCGCCATGCACGTGGAAGGAGAAGCCGGCGAAGCGGAGCTTGCGCGCAAGCTCGACGGCCACGTCATACGCCGCCTGCTTGGTCGGAAACGCGTCGGTCTCGCCGAGCGTCACCAGGATCGCCCAGCCGCCCTTGTGCGGGACGACGTCATACGAGAACTGCGCCATGATCCCACCTCGCGATGATCCATGACGACAATGGAGCGCACCGGCGCGCCGTTCCACGGCGGAGCGTATTGATGGTTGGCGGCGCGTAACGCCGGTATTTCAAAATGAGCGGGTTAAGGTGAAATGGTCAGGTTAACTGGCAGCGCCCACAAGTCGGCCCTTTGGCCGCGGTAGCGCCGCGGGTTGTTCCCCTCCCCCTTGTGGGGAGGGGTTAGGGGTGGGGGTGGTCGCTCATGGCACGCTGAATCACTTCAAGCACGCCGTCGATGTTGCCAAGCACATCGTTGTTCCAGAATCGCAGAACGCGGTAGCCGTTTGCCTCTAGCGTCTTCGTTCGCTCAGCATCCGCGGCTGTCATCGAAGCATGCTGACCACCATCGATCTCAACAACGAGACGGGCGGAATGACATGCGAAGTCGACGATGTACTGCTTGATCCGGACTTGCCTGCGGAAATGCGAATTCTCGACGGAGAGGCGATGACGCAGGTGCCACCAAAGCTTGCGCTCAGCGTCGGTAGGTGACGAACGCATTTGTCGTGCGAAGCGGCGTTGCGGCAATTCAGGAACCGATCGGTCCAGGAGCGCCCAGGTTTTCGGGTCGCGATCGCCTTTCGACATCGACGTTTCCCACGCAGGACCCCCACCCCTGACCCCTCCCCACAAGGGGGAGGGGAACGGAGAGGGCGTGCTCGCCTCACATCATATATCGCTGCTCACATCCTCTCGTGGCAAGTTGATATTGATCTAGACACACGCCGGATCGCGCGAGCAATCAGCCATATCACCACCGCAAGAGCGAGGAGGCTTTCCAATAAGCCCTGACCGTGAATCGAGGGCTGGTCATCAAAGACACCCCACGGGCCGAAGAAAATAGAGCGGGCATCCAAGAAGAGGATGATCCACACGCAGCAGGCCAACGTCAGAGCCAGGAAGCCGGCCATTGCCATTGCCGCGCCCCAGGCCACGTTCCTCACCCCAGCGAGCATGGTCCGTCTCCCCTCGCCGCTCACAGCTCGTCGTGGCTGTCATCGCAGAACGGCGGCGATTTGGTGCGCTTGCAGGTGCAGAAGCTCATCGGGCGCGAGCGTTCCGCCTTCCATTCCAGCGGCTCGAAACCTGTGCCCTCGTGCGAGCCGTCGCAGAACGGCTGGCTCTTGGATCGGCCGCAGCGGCACCACCAGTAGCTCTCGCCCGCGACCACATCGACAACGATCGGCTCGGTCCCGCCGATCTCCGGCTGCTGATCGCTCATGCCCCACCTCCCGCATCGGTCGCGAGCCACGCCTCGCCGCAGGCCTTGGCGAGCTCGCGCACCCGGAGAATATAGCTCTGCCGCTCGGTCACCGAAATCACCCCGCGGGCGTCGAGCAGGTTGAACACGTGGCTCGCCTTGATGCACTGGTCGTAGGCCGGCAGCGCCATCAGGTGGTGCTTGGCGTTGCCTTTGGTCGACCAGCCGGCGGCGAGGTAGTTCTTGCACGCGGTCTCCGCCATCTTGAACTGCTCGAACAGCATCGCGGTGTCGGAGTGCTCGAAATTGTGCCGCGAATATTCCTGCTCGGCCTGCAGGAACACGTCGCCATAGGTCACCTTCTGGGCGCCCTCGCGGCCGTTGAAGTTGAGGTCGTAGACGCGCTCGACGCCCTGCACATACATCGCCAGTCGTTCGAGTCCGTACGTCAATTCGCCCGAGACCGGCGCGCATTCGAAGCCGGCGACCTGCTGGAAGTAGGTGAACTGCGACACCTCCATGCCGTCGCACCAGCATTCCCAGCCGAGCCCCCAGGCGCCGAGCGTCGGCGATTCCCAGTCGTCCTCGACAAAGCGGATGTCGTGGAGCGTCGGATCGATGCCGATGGCGTAGAGCGATTTGAGATAGAGGTCCTGCAGGTCGCTCGGGTTCGGCTTCAGGATCACCTGGAACTGGTAGTAGTGCTGCAGGCGGTTGGGGTTCTCGCCGTAGCGGCCGTCCTTCGGGCGCCGCGAGGGCTGCACATAGGCCGCGTTCCATGGTTTCGGCCCGAGCGCGCGCAGCGTGGTCGCCGGGTGGAAGGTCCCCGCCCCCACCTCCATGTCGTAGGGCTGCAGGATCACGCAGCCGTAGTCGGCCCAATAGCGCTGCAGCGCCAGGATCAAGCCCTGGAACGACCGCTCCGGGCGCATATGGGCGGGAAGATCGGCCATTTCTCTTGGATTTCTTGGAAGATTCGACGGGCGAACCTAGTCGCACGGCCCCGGCGGTCAAGGCAACGGGGAAGTCGGAATTCCTTTCACCCTGCCGCCGGAGGAGGAGCCGCCAACGGCAACGGTCAGCGCACGACTAAAAAAATTTTCTAGTTGCAAGCGTTTGAACTGATTGAGTTTTCAGCAAAACCCCGGCCAGAATGGCGAAATTCTCGTGAACCGGCGTGAACCTCGCGGCAACGCCCCTCCGTCTAATGAATGGACCAGCATTCGGAGGGAGCCATGCTTGAGATCCTGATCACCGCGTTTGTCGCCGCGTTCGTGCTCGTCGCGCTTTTCGGCCATGTCATGGTTGCGAAGGCCCTGATGAAGCCCGACCGGGACCAGATGGCCTGAGCCGCATCGACAAACGAGCCAACCAGCCAACGAAAATGCCCGGCCTTGCGGCCGGGCTTTTTCGTTTTCGGCGCTGACACAGGCAGCGTCTTTAGTTGAGCATGATCTTATCCGAAAACCGGTTCCCACTTTTCGGGATCATGCTCGCTAAACTACGCGCCACTCGCCGGTCGCCGGGTCACGGCGCAAGGTCGGCAGCCGCCGCCGGGCAGCGGCATCCATCGCCGGCTGCGCCCTGACGCGCTCGAGCTCCTCGTTGATGCGGCGGATTTCCTTGACCGCCCAGGTCATGACGGCGGCGCCACCCATGGCGGCGAGCGCCCATTTCAACAGCGGCGGAATGACAAACGGCATTCAAGGCCTCCTCTGCCAGTTCCTGTCGTCCTCACGTCGTCGCTCGCGAGTCGCGAGCCAGCGTTAGTCTCCACGCGTCCGGCGCAGGTTCACAAGCCGTAACGCGACCACAGCGCCCGCTCTTCCACCGCCGAGATCAGCTCGTCGGCGAAACCAACGCCCCCGAACAGACGCTCCCGCAGTCCGACGCCCGGACGTGTGCGCCCGAACAGGCTACGCTCGGGGCCGATGAGCGGCATCCGCACGTCGTCGCCGAAGCGCTGCCGCAGCACCGTGCGCAAATCGCCGATGCCGTCGGCGACGCCAAGCGTTATCGCCTTACGTCCGGTCCAAAATTCCCCGGAGAACAAGTCATTTTCTGGGCCGGTGAGGCGCGCACCGCGGCTCGCTTTCACCAGCGCGATGAAATCCTCGTGAATGTCGTGTTGCACGGATTTAAGCCGTTCCACGTCCTCCGGTTTCTCCGGCAGGAACGGGTCGAGCATGGCCTTGCGTTCGCCCGAGGTGTAGAGCCGCCGCTCGATGCCGAGCTTCTCCATCAGCCCGGCGAACCCGAACGAGCCGCCGATCACGCCGATCGAGCCGATGATGGTGGAGTCGTCGCAGATGATCTCGTCGGCGGCGCAGGCGAGCATGTAGCCGCCCGAGGCGGCAATGTCCTCCGCGAAGGCGATCACCGGCACCTTGTGCTCGGCGGCGAGCTGCTTGATGCGCAGATGGATCAGATGCGACTGCACCGGCGAGCCGCCGGGTGAGTTGATGGCGAGCGCGACGGCGCTCGCACGCCGCGTCGTGAAGGCCTTTTCCAGCGGACGCGCGACGCTCGCGAGCGTCAGCCCCGGCCGCAGCGGGGTCGACAGCCCGATCGCGCCGGAAAGCCGCACCACCGGCACGATGGCGCCGCCGCCGCGCAGGCGCTTGGGCAGCCACGGGCGCACGGTCTCGCGCAGGCTCGCCAGCATCTGGCGCAAATGCTCGGGCATGCCGGGTTCGGGCGTGCGCGGTTCGGACCTGCCTTGATCGGCCATGACGTTCTCTCTATCTCACCGCGCCAAGATTTTGCCCCGCGCCCGGCCCATTGCCGCTGCATAAACAGGGGAAGGAATTAGGCAAGGAGCTTTTGGGCCGGGGGAAGATTTGGGCACAAGTTACCAATTTTCAACCATTGGAACGCTTCTTGCTACGTTGAGCTGTCAGTAAGCCCGGGTGGGAAGGACTTCAGACAAATGGAAGTGAAGATCGTGATGCTGCTGGCCTTGATTGCCGCGATCGCGACCGCCGCGCATGTCGGCGCTCGCCGCCAATCGCAGGAACGCGCCAACTGACGTTTTGCTTCCCCGCCGGGCAGTTGCACAGCCGGCGGGCACGACCCTCACATACTTCCGAACGTTAGTCCCGCGCCGTCGCGCAGCACCGCCTCGGCCGCAGCGGTCGGCCGTCCCGACGCGTCGGCGAGCACCAGCGGCGGCAGCAGCGCGAGCGGCGCGCGGCTCGCTTTGACCGCGGTCGCGAGGATCCGGATCGCCGGCTTGTCCGGCCCCGGATGCACCGGCGTCACCGCGACCGCGCCGAAGGCCGGAGCCAGCGCCGAAAGCACGTCGGCAAGCCCGTCCGCCCGCCAGATCAAAGTCAGCGTGCCGCGCGCACGGAGAAGCCGCGCCGCGGTCTTGATCCAGGGGGCCAGCACCGCCCGCGGCGCCGCATGCGCCAGCGCCCGCGCGGCATCCGGCGAGGTGCGCTGCCGGGCCGGATCGTTGAACGGCGGATTCATCAGCACGCGCATGACGCTGTCGGCGGCGAGGCCGGCGGCGGCGAACGCGCGCGCCGGCGCCGTGACGTCGAGCGCGACCGCGCGTACGCGCGTCTCCAGGCGGTTGAGCCGCGCGTTTTCCGCAGCGAGCGCAGCGAGCTTCGGATCGATCTCGAGCAGCGTCACGGTGGTGCCGGCGACGCGCGCGGCCAGCGCCAGGCCGGCAGCGCCGACGCCGGCGCCGAGGTCGACGACCTTGTCGCCCGCGCGCGCAGGACACGCCGCCGCCAACAAGATCGCGTCATGGCCGACGCGATGCCCGCGTTTCGGCTGACGCAGCCGCAGCCGGCCGCCCAGGACCGCGTCCTCGGTGATGTCGGCTGGCGACTTGGGACTCATGATCGTAGAAGCAAGAGTTGGTCGTGCGGCGAACTCGGTCTGTTCCCCTCCCCCATAGCCCGTCGAAGACGGGCGTGAACACCCTTATGGTGGGGAGGGGCTAGGGGTGGGGGTGATGAGACCGACTCCGGCTTACGCAGCCACCCCCCTCCCCAGCCCTCCCCCAACAAAAGGGCGTTCACGCCCGTCTTCGACGGGCTATGGGGGGAGGGAGCGCACCGAGTCTGTTGCGCGTTCCGAATCCTATTCGCCATCGGGGCGCAGCTCGTGACCGAGGCCCGCCTCGGTCAGCAGTTGCCGCGCGGCGGCCACCTGTTCGTCGGCCACCATCACCCGGCGCGGCAGCATGCCGATCGAGCCTTCCAGCACGCTCATGTTCTGGTCGAACACGGCATGCTCGATGTTCGCGCCTTGCAGCAGCGCCTCGATCGCGGTGATCAGGACGGGATCGTTGGTACGGACGAGCTCACGCATGGTGTGGGAGTCCTAATTGCGCCGGTTCCAGTCTTCGCCGGGCGCGCGCTGCTCGAGATAGGCAAGCAGCTTCACCTCGCGGCGACCGCGCGTCACGGTGTCGAGGATCAAACCCGAGGCGGTCGACATGAACGCCGCCAGCATCAGGCCCATCGCCAGGATCGCGCTCGGCAGCCGCGGCACGTTCCCGTATTCGATGAAGTGGATGACGATCGGGATCGCGAGCACGATCGAGATCGCGGCCAGCGCGATGCCGATGCTCGAAAAGAACCGCAGCGGCCGCTCCGAACGGTAGAGCTTGAGGATGGTGCGGAGGATGCGAAAGCCGTCGCTCCAGGTCGACAGCTTCGAACTCCGAGCCTTCCGGGCGCGCAAAATACGGCGTCTTGATTTCGGCGACCGGCAGCTCGAGCTCGAGCGCATGAATGGTCAGCTCGGTCTCGATCTCGAAGCCGCCCGACAACACCGGAAAGGATTTGACGAAGCGGCGCGAGAACGCGCGGTAGCCGGACAGGATGTCGGAGAACTTCGCGCCGAACACGGTATCGACGAAGCCGGTCAGCAGCCGGTTGCCGGTGACGTGGCCGCGCCGGTAGGCGGCGTCGTCGGCGTGAACGCGCGCCGCCACCACCATGTCCAGCCGCTCCTCGATCAACCGTTCGATCATCGCCGGCGCCGAGGGCGCATCATAGGTGGCGTCGCCGTCGACCAGCACGTAGACGTCGGCGTCGATGTCGGAGAACATCCGCCGCACCACGTTGCCCTTGCCCTGGTGAGTCTCGCGCCGGACCACCGCGCCGGCGGCGCGCGCCACTTCGACGGTGCGGTCGGTCGAGTTGTTGTCGTAGACGTAGACCGTCGCCTGCGGCAATGCGGCGCGGAAGTCGCGGACCACCTGGGCGATCGCGGTTTCCTCGTTGAAGCAAGGCACCAGCACCGCAAGACGCTGGCGCGTCTCCTGCCTTTCCGCACGCTGCGTCGAAAGCCCGGCGTCGGTCATTGAATCTCCCAAATCGCAACCCTACGTTGGTTTGAAGGATTGCGCTCTTGCCCGTCAACCATAGCGTTTCTATTGTCGCGCGTCCTTGAAACCGGAGCTTCCTCCTTGGCCGTCGTCGTCCCGTTCGAAAGCCACTCGCCTCCCTCGATCGAGCGTCTGACCACTCTTGTTGCGGCCGATATGGAGCGCGTCAACGCGACCATCCTGTCCCGCACCGGTTCCGAGGTGACGATGATCCCGGAGGTGGCGAACCACCTGATCGCCTCCGGCGGCAAGCGGCTGCGGCCGATGCTGACGCTCGCCATGTCCCGCCTCGCCGGCTATCGCGGCGACGGCCACGTCAAGCTCGCGGCCGCTGTCGAATTCATGCACACCGCGACGCTGCTGCACGACGACGTCGTCGACGAGAGCGAGATGCGGCGCGGCAAGCTTGCCGCGCGGCTGCTGTGGGGCAACGAGGCGAGCGTGCTGGTCGGCGACTTCCTGCTCGGCCAGGCGTTCAAGATGATGGTCGAGGTCGGCTCGATGCGCTCGCTCGAGATCCTCTCCTCCGCCGCGGCCGTGATCGCCGAGGGCGAGGTGATGCAGCTCACCGCCGCCAAGAACACCGCCACCACCGAGGACGAGTACCTCTCGGTGATCCGCGCCAAGACCGCGGAGCTGTTCGCCGCCGCCTGCGAGGTCGGGCCGGCGCTCAACGGCTGTTCGAAGGACGAGCAGTCGGCCTGCCGCTCGTTCGGCATGAATCTCGGCGTCGCGTTCCAGCTGGTCGACGACGCGCTCGACTACGGCGGCAAGGCGGCGAAGCTCGGCAAGAACGTCGGCGACGACTTCCGCGAGGGCAAGATCACGCTGCCGGTGGTGCTGTCGTTCCGCCGCGGCTCCGAAAGCGAGCGCACGTTCTGGCGGCGCGCGCTCGAGGACGGCGATTCGACCGACGCCGATCTCGACGAGGCGATCGCGCTGATGGTCAAGCACCGCGCGCTCGAGGATACGATCCAGCGCGCGCGCCACTACGGCGCCATCGCCAAGGACGCGCTCGCGCTGTTTCCTTCGTCGCCGATGAAGGAAGCGCTGGAAGAGGCGGTCGAGTTCTGCATCGCACGGTCGAATTAGGCATCACATCACAACACAGCGAGGCAACTCATGGGTATCTTAGCCAAGGTGTCGATGGGTCTGCTGGCCATGTGTGCTGTCGCCGCCACCGCGGCGGCGCAGCAGCTCGAAGTCAAGCGCTACAACCCGTCGCCGTGGACCAAGGGACGGTTCTCCGAGATGGTCACGGTCAACGGACCAGGCAAGACCATCTACCTCGCCGGCATCGGCTCCGAGGACGAGAAGGCGCCCGAGGGCTCGAACGCCCAGACCTTGCATGTCGGCGATCCTTACGCGCAGTGCCGCTACGCCTATGACAAGATCAAGCGCCTGTTGGCCACGCATGGCGGCACGCTTGCCGACGTCGTAAAGCAGACGGTCTACGTGACCGATGTCCGCTACCAGGGTCCGGTGCGCAAATGCCGGGACGAGGCTTACGGCACGGGTCCGATCCCGGCCAACACCTTCCTGGTGATCAACGGCCTCGCGAGCCCGACCATGCTCTTGGAAATCGACATCACAGCGGTGGTCGCGAAGTAGCGTACCGCCTGGAAGCCGCGCGCGTCACCTGATCGCCTGCATCCATCGCAGTCCGATCCCGGACTCCGAGCGTCGGCCCGTGCTAGGCTTGCGCAGCGGCCGCTTTGCCGCAGCACAAAATCGAAAACAAGCTTTGGGGAGGTTCGCATGCTCGGTCGCACATGGACGCTTGCCGCGGTTGGCGCGGGAATATTCGTCGCCGGTTTCATAGTCCGTGGTGAAATCGGACCGGCGGCACACGCACAAGGAACCAGTCGCGTTTTCGAAATCCGGACCTACACGGCGCAGCCCGGCAAATTCGAGGCGATGAAGGCGCGCTTCCGGGATCACATCATCCCGACGATATTCCCGAAATACGGATTGACGCTGGTCGGCTTCTGGACGGCGAGCGATGCTCCGCTGTCGCAGAATACGCTCGTGTATGTGCTCGCCCACCCCAGCCGCGAGGCCGCCAAGAAGAACTGGGATGCCTTCCGGGCGAGCCCGGAGCGGGCCAAGGTCTGGGCCGAGACCGAGAAAGACGGGCCAATCAATCTGAAAGTCAACTCGATCTACGCCGAGGCCACCGATTATTCACCGATCCGATAGCCGTAACCGCGCGCGAACTAGCCGAGCTTGGTCGCGCGCACCCACCACGCGGGATGCTTTCCGCGCAGCGTCCGCGCGGCCGCAGCGGCCGCGGGCGCCGTCGCGAACAGGCCGAAGCAGGTCGCGCCCGAGCCCGACATGCGTGCAAGACGGCAGCCCTTGAGTGCGCGGAGATCGGCGAGCACATCCGCAATCACCGGAGCGATTGCGACAGCGGGCGCTTCGAGGTCGTTGGGCTCGCCGGCGAGCGTCTCGATCAGATCGGTCGCTTTCCAGCGCCGCCGCGCCTCGAAATCGGCGCCGCTTGCCGCCTTGCCGCGCGCCTCAAGCTTCGCGCGCAGCGCCGCGAACACATCCTTGGTCGGCACCGCGACGCGCGGATTGACCAGCACCGCCGGCAGCTTCGGCAGCGCGAGCGGGTCGGAGAGGATTTCGCCGATGCCGCGCATCACGCGCGGGCGCGGATCGAGGCACACCGGCACGTCGGCGCCGGTGACGCGCGCCGCCTCGGCAAGCCGCGGATCGTCGAGCGCGATGCGGTTGGCGCGGGCGATGAGCCGCAGCGCAGCAGCCGCGTCGGACGAGCCGCCCCCCACCCCAGCCGCGACCGGCAGCCGCTTGGTCAGCACAAAGCGCCCGAGCTTGAGGCCCTCGACCCGCTCGGCGAGCGCGCGCGCGGCCTTCAGCACCAGATTGTCGCCGATCGATCCGGACGCCGCCGCGGTCGGCCCGTTGACGGTGAGCGCGAGCGCGCGCGCCGGCGCGAAGGTCAGCGTGTCGCCGACGCCGGCGAACACGACCAGGCTCTCGAGCTCGTGGTAGCCGTCGGCACGACGGCCGATGACGCGCAGCGTCAGATTGATCTTGGCGGGCGCCCGTTCGGCGCGCGCGGCCGCCACGTGTTCAGCCGCCGCCGGGCTTGGCGGTATGGTCGGCGGAGGTGGTTGGCGGCGGATCGCCCGCGAGGCCGGACTTGAGCTTCTCCAGGATCTTCTCGAGATCCTCCGGCTCCGGCTTGAGGTCGCGCGCATGCGCCCACTGGAAGCCGGCTTCGAGACGGCGGCCGACCCGCCAATAGGCGTCGCCGAGATGATCGTTGATGGTCGGATCTTCCGGCTTCAGCTCGACCGCCTGCTCGAGATACTTCACCGCATTCTCGAAGTCGCCCATCCGGTAATAGGCCCAGCCGAGTGAATCGACGATGTAGCCGTCGTCGGCGCGCTGCTCGACCGCGCGGCGGATCATCCGCATGCCTTCATCGAGATGGACGCCCTGGTCCACCCACGAATAGCCGAGGTAGTTGAGCACGAGCGGCTGGTCGGGCGAGAGCTCGAGCGCCGCCTTCATATCGACTTCGGCCTTCGGCCACTGCTTGGATCGCTCGTAGCAGATGCCGCGGAAATAATAGACCAGCCAGTCGGTCTTCTGCGCCTTTCCGATGCCGTCGACCGCCTTCGAGTAGACGTTCGCGCATTCGGCGAATTTCTTGCGCCCGCGCAGGATATTGCCGAGCGCCATGACCGCCTCGCGGTCGGAGGCGTCGGCTTCGACGATCCGTTCGAGATCGGCAATCGCCTCATCGGAACGCTCGACCTGGTCGAGATTGAGCGCACGCTGGATGCGCGCATTGTGGCTGAGCGGCGAGGCCGATGCGACGCGCTCGTAGGTCTTGATCGCGAGCTCGGGCTTGCGCATGCCCTCATAGATGTCGGCGAGCGAGGTCAGCGCCAGCGCATGGTTCGGATTGAGATAGAGCGCGAGCTGCAGATAAACGAGGCCGACCTCCTCGCCGCGCCGCCCGAGCGCCGCACCGATGGTGTAGAGCGCCTCGGCGGCGCCGGCCTGCGCGGTGTCGGCCAGCGGCGCGACCCGCCGTCCGGCTTCGAGATCGCGGAGCGCTTCCATCACCAGCGGATGGCGCGGCAGCGCTTCGTCGAGCGCCTTGAACACCTTCAACGCTTCGTCGCGGTTGCCGAGCCGCGAGAGCTGGCTGCCATAGGCCTGCGCGACCCGCAGCACGGTCGCGTCGTATTTGTACGCGCGCTCCAGCCGCTTGAGCGCATCGCGCCGGTGGCCCGACTGATCGAGGATCAGTCCGGCATGCAGGTCCTTTAAGAGATTGTAGGACTCCGGCCCGGCGAGCTTGTCGATGGTCTCGATCGCGGCCTTGCTTTCATTGGGACCGACCTGGGTCCAGGCCGAGAGCAGCGCCGCCGCCAGGTCCGTGATCGGACCGCGCACCGACTGCGCGAGCTGCTGGCGCGCGGTCGGATATTGCTTCTGCTTGATCGCTCGCACGCCCAGCACGAGGCGGGCCACGCGGTCGCTCTTGTCGACCTGCACCAGCCGTTCCGCCAGCCGCACCGCCTCGTCGACTTCGCCGTTCTGGAGCACCGCCGTGAAGGCGCGGCTGAGCAGCTCCGGATTGCGCGGATCGCCGCGCAACGCGACGCGGTAGTAGATCGAGGCCGCCGCCGCATCGCGGGACACGCCCGCATGCCGCGCGGCCAGATAGCTGCCCGAGACCGAAACGCGCGGGAACGCGGGAGTCGATGCCTTCGGCCGCTGAGCTGGTTTGTGGCGGCGCGCCCGTTTGCGCCTGCGCACCCGCAAGGCCCGACCATACCAGCAGGGCTGCAAGCGCCGGCAAGGCCGCCCGCAAGATCGAAATGGAACGAATCACGATTCGGTCGACTCCATCTGGCGGAAGCGCCTGATTTTAGTGCGCGGCCGCATCATTCGGGCGAGAATGACCTTTTTGCGTCCGCCCCGCAAGAACACCCCGTTTTCCAATGCCGCAAGGGCGGAAATCCCCATTGAAAGCGGCGGTGTGGCAGTATCGTGACCGCAAGCATCACATATTCGGATAATTCGGTCCGCCGCCGCCTTCGGGCGGAACCCAGGTGATGTTCTGGTTGGGATCCTTGATATCGCAGGTTTTGCAGTGGACGCAGTTCTGCGCGTTGATCACGAAGCGCGGATTGCCCCCCTCCTCCACCCATTCGTAAACGGCCGCCGGGCAATAGCGCGCCGACGGCCCGCCGAAGACGTCGTGTTCCGATGACTTCTGAAGCGCGAGGTCGGCGACCTTGAGATGCGGCGGCTGGTTCTCCTCGTGATTGGTGTTGGAGAGGAACACCGAGGAGAGCCGGTCGAAGGTGAGCTTGCCGTCGGGTTTCGGATAGGCGATCGGCGTGAACTCGGACGCCGGCCGCAACGTCTTCGCGTCGGACTTGCCGTGGCGCAAGGTGCCGAACAGCGAGAAGCCGAGCGTGTTGCACCACATGTCGAAGCCGCCGAGCGCGATGCCGAGGAAGGTGCCGAAGCGCGACCATAGCGGCTTGGCGTTGCGGACCTTCCAGAGGTCGGCGCCGATATCCATCTCCGGCCACGTGGCATCGTAGCTCGAGATCTCGTCGTTGCTGCGGCCTTCGGAGAGCGCATCCGCGACATGCTCGGCCGCGAGCATGCCCGAGAGCATCGCGTTGTGGCTGCCCTTGATGCGCGGCACGTTGACGAAGCCGGCTGCGCAGCCGATCAGCGCGCCGCCGGGGAAGGTGAGCTTCGGCACCGACTGGTAGCCGCCTTCGGTGATGGCGCGCGCGCCATAGGCGAGCCGCTTGCCGCCTTCGAAGGTGCCACGCACCAATGGATGAGTCTTGAAGCGCTGGAATTCCTCGAACGGATTGATGTACGGGTTCTCGTAGTTGAGATGCACGACGAAGCCGACCGAGACGAGATTGTCGTCGAAGTGATAGAGGAACGAGCCGCCGCCGGTCTTGTTGTCGAGCGGCCAGCCGAACGAGTGTTGCACCAGTCCGGCGCGATGCTTGTCGGGCGCGACCTGCCACAGCTCCTTCAAGCCGATGCCGAACTTCTGCGGATCGCGATCGGTGTCGAGATCGAAGCGCTTGAGCAGCGTCTTGGTGAGCGAGCCGCGCGCGCCTTCGGCGAACAGCGTGTACTTGGCGCGCAGCTCCATGCCGCGGGTGAAATTTTCGGTCGGCTTGCCGTCCTTGCCGATGCCCATGTCGCCGGTGGCGACGCCGGCGACCGCGCCGTTCGTATCGTAGAGCACCTCGACCGCGGCGAAGCCCGGATAGATGTCGACACCGAGCGGATTCCGCCTCGGTGGCGAGCCAGCGGCAGACATTGCCGAGCGACACGATGTAGTTGCCGTGGTTCGACATCAGCGGCGGCATCATGAAGTTCGGCAGCCGAATCGAAGCCGTCGCGGACAGCCAGTAGAAGCGGTCGTCGCTGACCTTGGTCTTGATCGGCGTATCTTCGTCGTTGCGCCAGTCCGGCAGCAGCCGGTCGAGCCCGACCGGATCGATCACCGCGCCCGAGAGGATATGTGCGCCGACCTCGGAACCCTTTTCCACAACGACGATGGAAATATCGGGGGAGCGCTGCTTGAGGCGGATGGCCGCCGCCAGGCCGGCCGGGCCGGCGCCGACGATCACCACATCGAATTCCATCGCTTCGCGCGCTGGGAGTTCGTTTTCGGCCATGGTTCCCCTCGCCGCCCCGAATCTGGAAGTGCTCTAGGGTTTGCCGTTCTTCCATGTTTGCGGCCGTGCGGCAATCTCCAAGCCTCGTCCGGTCGGGCGTGCTATCTTCAATCCAATGACGACCACCGCCCACGACAAGGCCATGCGCGAGCTGCTCGCCTTCTATCAGGAGGCGGGCGTGGACGTGGCCGTCGGCGAAACGCCGGTCGACCGGCTGACCGAGCCGATGCCGGCACCGCCGGCCGCCGGAGCTGGTGCGTCCGCCGCCCGCGGCGGCCCGGCCTGCCACACCGGTCCGCACGCTGACGCCGCGCGACCTTGCGACCAACGCGGCCGCCGCCCCGCCCTCGCCCGACGCCGCCGTCATGGCGGCGCGCGAGGCAGCGACCACCGCCGCCACGCTCGACGAGCTGCGCGCGATCCTCGACCGCTTCGAAGGCTGCGCATTGCGCGCGACCGCGACCCAGCTCGTGTTCGGGCGCGGCAATCCGGAGGCGCGCGTCGTGTTCATCGGCGAAGCCCCGGGCTACGAGGAGGACAAGTCGGGCAAGCCGTTCGTCGGGCGCTCGGGCCATCTGCTCGACCGCATGATGGCGGCGATCGGGCTCGACGAGATCAACGCCTACATCGCCAACATCGTGCCGTGGCGGCCGCCCGGCAACCGCACGCCGACGCCGCAGGAGTCGGCGATCTGCCTGCCGTTCATCCGGCGACAGATCGAGCTCTCGGGCGCAAACGTTCTGGTGTGCCTCGGCGGCCCGTCGGCGCAGACGCTGCTCAACATCCGCGACGGCATCACCAAATCGCGCGGCCGCTGGTATCCGTTCCAGGCCGGCAGCCGCGAGCTGCGCGCGCTCGCGACCTTCCATCCCGCCTTCCTGTTGCGCAGCCCGCTGCAGAAGCGGCTCGCCTGGCGCGATTTCCTGGCGCTGCGCAAAGCGCTGGCGAGTTGAGACGTTTGTAGCCCGGATGGAGCCATAAGCGCGTTTACGCGCGTCTTCGACGCGCTATGGCGAAATCCGGGATCGACGGCCCCGCATTCCGCTGCGCTCCATGCGGGCTACAAGGAATACGTTACCACCTAACCAACTCGATCGTGCCGATCTCGGGCGGCGTGGGATTACCCGGCGCTGTGTCGTTGCCCGATGTGTCGGTCACCGGCCGCCGCACGATCGAGAGGCGCAGGAAGCGCATGTTGAAGCCGCGGGTCTTGGAAAGCTTCGCCAACGCCTCGGTAACGTCGAAGGCAAAGGACTCTTTGCGGTCAGACCCGTTGTCGCCACCGGCCTTTCCGAACACCAACGCGCCGACCGGCTGCGTCGTGGTCGTCGGCGCGAACACATTGGTTCCTTCCAGCACCAGGAACAGGTCATAGGCGGGCGCGCGATCGGCCGCCACCACGTCACGCAGTACGATCCACGTGCGTGAAGCCGCCGGCTTTTCGCCCTTCGCGCGCTTGGGCTTTTGCGGCGGCCGGCGCGGCGGCGGCACTGGTGCGAGCACCACGGCGGTTTCTTGTGCGGAGAGATCGATGTCGGTCGCGCGCGCGAGCACCAGCGCCTCGTCCCTCGGCGGCACAGTCGCGCGCGCAGCGCCCCGGCAGCAGCGCGGCGGCGGCGACGGCGGCTCCGCCGCGGTTGAAGGCACGACGCGTGAGCTTCATGACATTGCAAACTTCATGGCGAACAGCGCAGCAAGGATCACCACCGCCGGCTTCGCCTCGGCGAAGCGGCCGGAGAGGATCTTGCACAGCGCATAGGTGATGAAGCCGAGCCCGATGCCGGTCGCGATCGAGAACGTGAGCGGCATCGCGATCGCGGTCACCACCGCCGGCGCGTATTCGGTGATGTCGTCCCAGTCGAGGCCGGCGAGCCCTTGCGTCATCACGCAGGCGACATAGAGCAGCGCCGCGGCGGAGGCGTATTTCGGGATCATGCCGGCGAGCGGCGCGAAGAACAGCGCCAGCAGAAAGAACATCGCCACGAACACACCGGTGAGCCCGGTGCGGCCGCCGGCTTCGACGCCGGCCGCGCTCTCGATATAGCTCGTGGTGTTCGAGGTGCCGAGCAGCGCGCCGACCGACGTGGCGGCCGAATCCGCGACCAGCGCGCGCCCCATGCGCGGCAGCTTGCCCTGATCATCGAGGAAGCCGGCGCGATAACTGACGCCGATCAAGGTGCCGGCGGTATCGAACAGGTCCACGAACAGCAGCGTGATGATCACGAACAGCGCAGTGCTTTCAAACACACGCGAGAAATCGAGCTGCAGGAAGGTCGGCGCCAGCGACGGCGGCATCGAAACGATGCCGCCATATTTCACGATGCCGAGCAGGAGCCCGACGATGGTCACCGCCAGGATGCCGATCATCGTGCCGCCGACCAGCTTGCGCGAGTTCAGCACCACGATCAGCACGAAGCCCGCCAGCGCCAGGACCGGCGGCCATTCCTTGAGGTTGCCAAGCGTCACCAGCGTCGCCGGATGGTCGGCGACGATGCCGGATTGCTGGAGCGCGATGATGCCGAGGAACAGCCCGACGCCGGCCGAGACCGCGAGCTTCAGGTTCTGCGGGATCGACGTGATGATGTATTCGCGCAGCCTGGTGGCGGTGATGATCAGCGCCAGCACGCCCGAGATGAACACGAAGGCGAGCGCCTGCTGCCACGTATATTTGTAGGCGCCGAGCACCAGCATGAACGCGAAGAACGCGTTGAGCCCCATCCCGGGCGCGAGCGCGATCGGGTAGTTGGCGTAGAGCGCCATGATCAGGGTCGAGATCGCGGCGGCGAGACAGGTCGCGACGAAGACGGCGCCGCGGTCCATCCCGGCGCTCGACAGGATCTCCGGGTTGACGAACACGATGTAGACCATCGTGAGGAAGGTCGTGACCCCGGCGACGAACTCGGTGCGGATGGTGGTGCCGTTTTCGGTCAGGCCGAACTGGCGGTCGAGAAAGCCGGCGAGCGAACTCCCACCCTGCGGCGCGCTGGTATCGGCCATGTCCCCCTGCCCCCGTTTTGATCGGCCCGGCGGCGGCATACTAGCAAATCTGCGGAGCTGTCATTCCCGCCCGGAGGGTCGTGTGGATTCCTGTGGCTAGCGAAATCGCGGACGTTCTGCCGGAACCATTCATGAGGCATCATCCGAATTGATAGTTGCCGGGCGCGGAGATTCGGTATGGCTGCTTTGCCGCACCCGGTGATCATTCTGCCGCATTGGCAAGCCACGAACGTGGCCTAAATTTAGTGTGTCTGGCGACTATCTCGCCGCGCGACGGCGGCGGAGCATGGCGATGGAACTCGATCCGGTCCTGATCGCGCGATTGCAGTTCGCTTTCACGGTGACGTTCCACATCATCTTCCCGACCTTCACCATCGGGCTGTCGGCCTATATCGCCACGCTGCTGGTCATGTGGGTCGGCACCGGGCGGGACCGCTACCAGCGGCTGGCGCGGTTCTGGACCCGCATCTTCGCGGTCTCGTTCGCGATGGGCGTCGTGTCCGGGATCGTGCTGTCCTACCAGTTCGGCACCAACTGGAGCCGCTTCTCGGTGTTCGCCGGCAACATCGTCGGCCCGCTGATCGGCTACGAGGTGCTGACCGCGTTCTTCCTGGAGGCGACCTTCCTCGGCATCATGCTGTTCGGTTGGGGCCGGGTGCCGCGCTGGCTGCAGGTGACGGCGGCGATCGTCGTCGCCATCGGCACCATGACCTCCGCGTTCTGGATCCTCGCGGCCAACAGCTGGATGCACACCCCGACCGGCCACGAGATCGTGGACGGCGTCGCCATGCCGCTCGACTGGTGGGCGATCATCTTCAATCCGAGCTTCCCCTATCGCCTCGCCCACATGCTCAACGCCGCGTTCCTCACCGCCGGCTTCGTGGTGCTGGCGGTCGGGGCGCGCTACTGGCTCAGCGACCGGCATGGCGAGCACGCCCGCACCATGATCAAGATGGCGGTGGTGCTGCTTGCGATCCTCGCGCCGCTGCAACTCCTGATCGGCGACCAGCACGGCCTCAACACGCTCAAGCACCAGCCGATCAAGATCGCGGCGATGGAAGCGCACTGGGACAGCGACAAGCCGGTCGACTTCCATATCTTCGCCTGGCCCGACGAGACCGCCGAGAAAAACGACTGGGCGCTGTCGATCCCGAACGCCGGCTCGCTGATCCTCACGCACCGGCTCAACGGCCTGATCATCGGGCTCAAGGACGTGGCGCCGCAGAACCGTCCGCCGGTGAAGACCGTGTTCTTCGCGTTCCGCATCATGCTCGCCATCGGCATGTTCATGATCGCGGCGGCGCTGGTTGGGGCGTGGCTGCTCTGGCGCGGCATGCTGTTCGAAACGCGCTGGTACCTGCGCATTGTCTCGCATGCCTGGTGGACCGGCTTCGTCGCCGTCATCGCCGGCTGGGTAGTGACGGAAAGCGGCCGCCAGCCCTGGGTGGTGCAAGGCGTGCTGCGCACCGTCGACGCCACCTCGCCGCACGCCGCGCCGACCGTGCTCACCACGCTCATTCTGTTCGTGGTCGTCTATGGCATCGTATTCGCGATGGGCATCTACTATATCAATCGACTGATCGAGCGTGGACCGCAGGGCCGCGCCGTCGAGCCGCCGGAACGCGGTTCGCCGTCGCGCCCGCTGGCGGCGGCCCACGACGCCGGACGCGAGGCGCTGGCACGCGGCTCGTAAGGCGTGTTCATTTGGATAGCTTGCTCTCTCTCCGCTCGTCCCCGCGACCCGCCTACGCTCTGTTCGAGCTACGGCGGGTTCCAGTCCGCCGAAGCGCCTAGCGCGAAGGCGGGAAGCGGGGACCCAGGAGCCGCAAAGGAAAATTCTGGATTCCCGCTTGCGCGGGAATGAGCGGTGGAGAGAGTTGAGCTTCAGTTCTAGCAGGGTGCGCCATGGGCGAATGGGACCTGCCGCTGATCTGGGCCGGCATCATCGGGATCGCCGTCGCGCTTTACGTCATCCTCGACGGCTTCGACCTCGGCGTCGGCATCCTGTTCCCGTTCTGCCGCGACGAAAAAGAGCGCGACCAGACGATCTCGTCGATCGCGCCGTTCTGGGACGGCAACGAGACCTGGCTGGTGCTCGGCGGCGGCGGACTGTGGGTCGCGTTCCCGCGCGCCTATGCGGCGATCATGTCGGCGCTCTATCTGCCGGTGATCGTGATGCTGCTCGCGCTGGTGTTCCGCGGCGTCGCCTTCGAATTCCGCACCGTGGCCGAGACCAGCAAGCGCTACTGGAATTTCGCCTTTACCGCAGGCTCCTCGCTTGCCGCGATCTGCCAGGGCGTCATCCTCGGCGCGTTGATCCAGGGCATCAATGTCAAAGACGGCGCCTTCGCCGGCGGCGCGCTCGACTTTGCGACGCCGTTCGCGTTGATGTGCGGGCTGGGCGTGCTCGCCGGCTACGGCCTGCTCGGCGCCACCTGGCTGGTGATGAAGACCGACGGCGAGGTCGCCGCGCGCGCCAAAGGACACGCCAAGCTGCTGCTGCTCGCCGTGCTCGGCTTCATGGCGCTGGTGAGCCTGTGGACGCCGCTTGCGTTCGAGCGGATCGCCACGCGCTGGTTCTCGACGCCGAACATCTACTATCTGTGGCCGGTGCCGCTCGCCACGGCGGTGACGGCATTCGCGCTCTGGCGCTGGCTCGAGGCCGGGCGCGAAATTCCGCCGTTCCTCGCCGCCATCGCGCTGTTCCTGTTCGGCTATGCCGGCATCGTGATCTCGGTGTTTCCGTATCTGGTGCCGCCGTCGCTCACGATCTGGGACACCGCAGCGGCGCCAGCGAGCCAGATGTTCATGCTGGTCGGAACGCTAGGGCTGCTCCCGATCATCCTCGGCTATTTCGTATTCGTGTTCTGGATCTTCCGCGGCAAGGTCCGCCACGGCGAGAGCTATCACCACTGATGCGTTGACTACCTGCCGCGCAGCTTGAAGCGCAGCTGGTTCCGTCGTCGGGTCAGTAACTATCACCGAGCGTTGCCAGGAGCATATGATGCATTTCAGAACGACGGTTTGCAGTGCGGCGGCGCTGCTCGTCCTGATGACCGGAATGGCGAATGCACAGGACTGGCCAAACCGGCCGATGACGATGGTCGTGCCATTCGCCGCGGGCGGTCCGATGGATTCGCTGGCGCGCATTCTCCAGCCGACGTTGAGTGAAGCGCTGGGCCAGCAAATCATCATCGAGAACGTGCCCGGCGGCGGCGGCATGACCGGCTCGCTGCGGGTGTCGCAAGCGTCGGCCGACAGCCATCTGATCGTGCTCGCCTCGATCGGCACGCATGCGATTGGCTACTGGATGCACAAGAAGGCGCCGTACCATCCGGCGAACGACTTCCAGCCGGTCATCTTCATCGCCGATGCGCCCCTGTTGCTGATGACAAAGAAGGACCTGCCGCCGAACAATCTCCGCGAGTTTATCGCCTACACCAAGGCCAATCACGCCAAGATGGTGTTCAGCTCCGGCGGCACCGGCACCTCGTCGCACATCAGCTGCGTGATGCTGAACCAGATCATGGGCGTCGACGTGACCCATGTTCCCTATCGCGGCGGCGGGCCAGCGTTTGCCGACGTGATTGCGGGCCGGATCGACTACATCTGCAACTACGTTTCCATTGCGGTGCCGGCGGTGAACACGGGCCAGGTCAAGGCGATGGCGATGCTGGCGCGCGATCGTGCCGCGCTGCTGCCCAACCTTCCGACCGCCGAGGAGCAGGGGCTGAAGGACTTCGACGTCTCGGCCTGGAACGCGATCCTGCTTCCGAAGAGCGCGACGCCAGCCATGGTTGACAAGATGAACGCGGCCGTGCGCAAGGCGCTCGACAATCCGGCGCTGCGGGCGCGGTTCGATTCCATCGGCCTGATTCCGGCTGCGCCGGACCGGCGGAGCCCGGAGTATCTGCGCAAGTTTCTGGAGACCGAAATCGCGAGATGGGCCGCGCCGATAAAGGCCAGCGGCATAAGCAGCGATTAGCCGCTGCGCCGCCGGCGAATTTCCTCGATCACCACGCTGTTGTCCAAGTCGCCCTCGCCCGCGCGCAGGCAGGCTTCCAGCACTTCGCCATGCACCTTGAGCAGCGGCAGCTCTTGCCCGACCGCGCGCGCCTGCGCGAGCATCAGCTGCACGTCCTTGAGCGTCTGCCGGGCACGACCCTCGGGCTCGAACGCGCGGCGCACCATGCGCTCGCCCTTGATGTCCATGATCTGCGAATAGGCGGCGGAGCCACGCGCCACCTTGAGAAAGGCCGCGCCATCGAGCCCAAGCCGCTCGGCGAACGCCAGCCCCTCTGCAAGCGCAAGCCGGTTGAGCCCGAGAATGAGATTGACCGCCAGCTTGGCCCGGCCGCCGTCGCCCACCTTCCCGATCAGAAAATAGGTCGGAAACAGCGCGCGCAGCACCGGCTCGATCTCCGCGGCGATCGCCGGATCGCCGCCGATCAGGCCGACGCCCTCCCCGCGCGCAACCTGTGCGCTGGTGCCCGACACCGGCGTTTCGAGAAAGCGCAAGCCGCGCGCCGCGACGCGGACGCCGAGCGCGGCGATACGATCGGGATCGCAGGTCGAGGCGCAAAGCACGATGCGGTTCGAGTGCTCGCCGAGTGCGGGCAGCAGATGCTTTTCGACCACCTCCTCGACCTGGTCGGTGTCGAACACCGCGAGCACAATGGGATCGCACTCGCGGGCGATCTCGGCAATGGATTGAGCCGCCTTGCCGCCAAGCTCGGTTATCTGCGCGGTTTTCGCCGCATCGACGTCGTATCCGGCAAACCTAAATCCCGCGGCCGCCAACCGCTGCGCCAACGCCGCGCCCATCAGGCCGACACCGATAATGCCAACGCTTCTGCTTTGCATCGTTGTCTACTTCTTCCCTTCTTCCTTGGCCGGCGCGGGCGGCGCCTTCTCCGCCGGCTGCGGGCGGATCACCGCCCAGCCGTAGCGCAGCACCGGCAAGCGTCCCAGCATCGGCCGCTCGAATACCCGCGGCTGGTCCGGGACGAGGTCGGGAAAGCGCTCCTTGATCTCCGGCGGCGGCGCGCCGACGGTATCGTTGGTCGGCCACACGATGACCGCGCCCTTGCGGCGCACGTCGTCGAAGGTCACCCACGGCGTGCGCTCGGGCGTCGCGTCGAGGAACAGGCTCGGCCGGCTCGGCGCGCCGAGCGAGATCAGCGCCGCGGTGCGCGGATCGCCGGCGACCACTTGCGAGCGGCGTTCCGGTGCGCTTCTGGAAGCTGTCGGAAAAGAACTGCGCGATCTGGCGCATCGGCTTGTTGACGTTGAGATCGACGCCGAACAGCGGCAGCGCGTACACCGCGATGACGGCGAGCGCGGGCGGCACCAGCAGGAGCCCGAACCAGGCCGCGATCACGATATGCTGGTGGCTGAGCTCGATGCCGTTGCCGGCGAGCAGCACGATCGCCAGGCCGGAGAGCACCACCAGCGGCGCGATGCCGCCGACCGGCGCCGGCCAGCCGGCCAGCACCGCGACGATGGTCGCGGCGAGCGCCGGCACCACCGCGAAATAGATGATGAACTGGCGCGCAAACGGCTCGACCGGCTCGCGCACGATCACCGGCGAGGGCTCGCGCCGCGTCCACGGCCAGCCGACGACGGCCGACACGAGCACCGCGAGCCCGGCATGGGCGGCCAGGATGAACGCGATCTGGCGCAGCCAGGCGTTGAAATTGTCGATCACCGATTCCGCCGTGCGCAGCCGCATCAGCCGCGTCATCAGGCCCTCGCCGGTCTCCGACAGCCAGAGCAGATGCGGGAACAGGACGACGAGGGCGACCAGGCTCGCGAGCCACGGATCGGTCGAGCGCATCGCCGCGCGGGCGCGCTTGTTGACGGCGGTGAACAGCGCGAGCACGGCGAGCAGCAGGAGCCCGGCATAGGTGGTGAGGAACAGGAGCCCGATCTCGACCGCGAGCGCGACCCAGTAGCCGCGCTTGCCCTCGTTCACCGCGCGCCAGTAGTGCAGCAGGATGGCGGACCACAGCGCCATGGTCAGCGTCACTGGCCCGAAGTCGGGCGTCGGCACCGTGAACGACGAGATGCCGACCATCAGCAGCACCGCCAGCGCCGCGTGCTGCGCGCCGACGATCGAGCGGCCGAGCGCGAACACCGCGTAGTAGGTCACCACCACGCAGATCTGCGACAGCAGGTAGACGCCGAACAGGCTGTTGCCGGCGGCCACATACGCGCCTTCGGCAAGCCAGAACGCGAGCGGCGGCCCGAGATAGGTGCCGAGCTGGAGCTCGTTGCCGATCGCGAGCACGAACGGCAGATCGCCCGGCGGCCCGGAATAGAACAGCGTCGGGACCAGCGTCCACAGTGCCGCCTGCGCCAGCGCGGCAATCCATACCGCCAGTGCCGGGCGCGAGCGCAGAAGCTCGACAAAAATCGATACGTAAAGCATGGCCCCCGCGACGCTCGACGACGCAATCCCGAACGGGGGATGACATTAGGGCTTGTTGCTAAGGAGGCAAAGGCTAGAGCGGCAATACGGCCGGGACAATCTCGTCGGGGTCGGCGCCGTCCTCGAGATAGTGCGCCGCAATCGGCGAGAACGAGCGGCGGTGGTGGATGGTCGGCCCGAGCTTCGCCAGCGCAGCCTGATGTTCGGGCACGCTGTAGCCCATGTGGCGCTCGAACCCGTAGCCGGGATGGGCGAGCGCAAGCCGCATCATCAGGCGGTCGCGCGTCACTTTTGCGACGATCGAGGCCGCCGCGATCGAGGCGACGATGGCGTCGCCGTGAATCACCGCCGTGCAGTCGCAGCCGGCGTCGATGCGGTCGCGCCCGTCCACAAACACCAGCCTGGGCCTGACCGGCAACGCCTTGACCGCACAGGCGAGCGCCCACAGCGAGGCGCGCAGGATGTTGTCGCGGTCGATGCGCGAGGGCGGCGCGAACGCCACCGCAACCTCGGCGCTGGCGCAGATCTTGGCGTAGAGCTTCTCGCGTTCCTCGCGATCGAGCTTCTTGGAATCGTTGAGCCCGCGCGGAACCCGCGCCGGATCGAGGATCACCGCGGCGGCGACCACCGGACCGGCGAGCGGTCCCCTGCCCGCCTCGTCGCAGCCCGCCACCGGCCACACGCCGCGCTTCATCGCTGCCCGCTCGCGGCGGAAGCTCGGGCGGATCGGCTCCTCGCCGAGCGGCAGGCGTATGATTTTGTGCACAGCGCTTCGACTCATGCCGCGATGGTGCGCAGCACAGGCGGCAAGTCAATGTTGGCGTGGGCGGTGTGTGAAAACCGGGGAGGAATCTAGATAACAGAGTCAAGGTATGCGGTTGGTTCAGGCGGGCTCCCTCTCCCCGAAAAGGGCGAGAGGGAGCCGAACGCGCCCTTGGCGCCGCCTGAGCTCGGGATCCGATCAATCCGGCAAGGTCAGCCGGCCGTCATCGGACAATGGGAAGCCCGGATTGTGCGCGACCTCCCAGATGTGATCGTCGGGATCGGAGAAATAGAAGGTGTAGCCACCCCAGAACGCCGTCTCCGGCTTTCTCAGAATCCGGGCGCCGGCGGACGCCGCTCGCGTCATGGCGCGATCGACCTCCTCGGGCGAAGCCACGTTCCAGGCGAGCGACACGTCGCGAAACCCGGCTGGCCGCTCGACCGCAATGCCGGCGTCCTTCGCCATCTCAGCCGCCGACCACAACGAGAGAACGACGCCGCCGGCGTCAAAGAACGCAACACCTTCGGCCTTGCGCGCCCGGCGGCAGAATCCCAGCGCCTCATAGAACGCCGTGCTTTTCGCAAGATCGCTCACACAGATCGTCAGCAGCGTCAGACGTGCGGCAGGCGTGTCCATTGCAACGGCCCCTCAGAACAAACTCAACTGCGGCGCTTCCTGCTTGGGCGGCGAGAAATGCTCGGTGGTAAGCCTGGTGCGCACCCGGTTGAGATTGAGCTTCTCGCAGGTCGCCTCGAAGCGGCGTCCGATCATCCAGGCCATCGGGCCTGAGCCGGTCTGCCGCTCGCCCCATTTGGAATCGTAGTCCTTGCCGCCGCGCATGTCGCGGATCAGCTTGAACACATGGCGATAGCGATCCGGGAAGTTCGCCATCAGCCATTCGCGGAACAGGTCGCGCACTTCGAGCGGAAGCCGCAGCAAGACGTAGCCCGCCTCCTTGACGCCGACGGCGGCGGCGGAATCGAGGATGCGCTCCATCTCGGCGTCGTTGATCGCGGGAATGACCGGCGCGACCATCACCGTCGCCGGCACACCCGCTTCGGAGAGCTTCTGCAATGCCTCGAGCCGCTTTGCCGGCGTCGAGGCGCGCGGCTCCATCAGCCGCGCGAGCTTCGGGTCGAGCGTGGTCACCGACAGCGCGACCTTGGCGATGTTGCGCTTCGCCATGCGCGACAGGATGTCGAGGTCGCGCAGCACCAGCGCCGACTTCGTCACGATGCCGACCGGATGGCCGAAGTGGTCGAGCACTTCGAGGATCCGCCGCATGATCTGATACTGCTTCTCGATCGGCTGGTACGGATCGGTGTTGGTGCCGATGGCGATGGTGCGCGGCGAATATTTCGGATCGGAGAGCTCGCGCTCCAAAAGCTTGGCGGCCTCCGGCTTCATGAACAGCTTCGACTCGAAGTCGAGGCCGGGCGACAGGCCGAGATAGGCGTGGGTCGGCCGCGCGAAGCAATAGATGCAGCCGTGCTCGCAGCCGCGATAGGGATTGATCGAACGGTCGAACGAGATGTCGGGGAAGTCGTTGCGGGTGATGATCTTGCGCGTCGCGTCGACCGAGACCGTGGTCTTGAACAGCGGCAGCTCTTCGAGCGCCTGCCAGCCGTCGTCGAATGCGATCCGCGCGGTCGGCTCGTAGCGGCCCGAGGCATTCGACTGCGCGCCGCGTCCGCGCCGCCGCTCCGTGTCGACGGCAACCGCGGCGTCGGCCGGCTGATCGAGGTCGATCGCCGGGGCGCGCCGGTAGAAGCCGCCCGCCGGCGTTGGCAAGGAGGGCGAAGAAGGCGCCGGCGGGCGTTTCAGGGCTGTCGAAGAACGAGCCATGGCAATGATCTAATCCGACATTGTGAACAAAACAAGAACAACATGACGGCCTGTTGGCAAAGGCGGCATCTCGTGGCCGCTCTGGCAAGGCGGCACAGGATATGGTGGAAACGGTTTCTCACTGGGGGCGGTTCCCATGATCAGCGTGGTCATCCCCACGCACGAATCAGAGCGGCTGCTGGCGCACACTTTGGCGGCGCTGGTGCCCGGCGCGCTCGACGGTGTGCTGCGCGAGGTCATCGTCGCCGATGCCGGCTCCAAGGACGGCACGCCGAAGGTCGCCGACGTCGCCGGCTGCCGCTTTCTGGTGATCCCGGGCGAGCGCGGCGCACGGCTCGCCGCCGCTGCCGCCACGGCGCGCGCCGACTGGCTGTGGTTCGTGCAGCCCGGCTGTATCCCCGGCACGAACTGGATCGACGAACTGCACCGCTTCGTCCGCGAATCCGAGCTGGCCGGTGGCGAAACACAGGCCGCGGTATTCCGCGCGCGGGGCGGCCGCGGCCGCTCGCAACTCGCCGAGGCGTTCGCGCTGATCGGCGCGGCGCTGGGTGCGAAACTGAAGCCGTCGCAGGGTCTGCTGATCGCAAAATCGCTCTATCAGAGCATGGGCGGCTACAAGGCCGACGCCGCCGACCCGGAGGCGGACTTGCTGCGCCGCCTCGGCCGCGGCCGGATCACGACGCTCGACGTCTCGATGACGTCGAATATCTGACTGTGTCCCGGGCGCAGCATCACCGCGTCAGCTTGTCCTTCAGCCAGCCGGAAATCATCGACACGATTTCATCCTCAGGCTGGCCAGGCGTGCGGCCCATATGGCGGCCCTGCGGATAGATGCGCGCCTCCTTCGGCGTGCCGTGCTCCATCAGGAAATAGATGTCCTGCACCGGCGCCTGATCGTCGAGCTTGCCGTTGACGCCGAGGATCGGCGCCGACGGCTGGTCGATCAGGCCGAGCTCTTTCAATGAGAGCTTCGGCACCGCGTCGAGGAATTCGTCCATCGTCTTGGTGCCCATCGCCTGCGCGCGCGCTTCAAGCAGGCTCGCGGCGCCAAAGAGATACGTGGCGCCGCCGGTGGTGAAAGCCGGCACCAGCCAGTCGCGCTGGAAGCCGTAGTGCACGTTGCCGCCGTGGAACACCGCGCCCTTGAGCCGCTTCGCCTCCACGTAAGCGAGCCGCGCCGCCCAGTAGCCACCGAAGCTCGCGCCCCAGACGGCGACGCGGCTGCCGTCGACGTCGCTGCGGCCGGCGAGATGATCGATCCAGGCCGAATAGGTCTTCACCGCAGCCGGATCGCCGTAGAGGATCGGATGTTCGCCGGTGCCCGGCATATCAACGGTGAGCGTCGCCAGGCCGGCGCGATGCAGGAAGCGGTTCTGCGTTTCACGGTCTTCCTTCCAGCCGTCGACACCGCCCCAATGCATCACGACCGGCGGGCGCGTTGCGCCCTTTGGGATCGTGAGATAGCCGGTGAGCTTCGTTCCCTGAAACGGAATCTCGACGATCTGCAGCGGGTTCGCGAAATGCTGCGCCGCCTTGCGGTACATGCGGACCGAATGCTGATAGGCGGCTTTCTTGCCCGGCGTATTGGCGACCGGATAGCGGCCGATCCGGCAGTAGTCGGACGCCAGGAAATAGATGTCGGCGAGCTCCTTGCCGCTGGCGCCGGCCTTGGCGCGGGCATCGCCCTGCGCCTCGTAATCGAGCCCGACCTTGCACCAGGTCTCCGCCCAGTGATCGCGGTCGAGGCTGGTCAATGACGCGACGATGCGCTGCGCATCGTCCGGACGGATATGGTTGAACGGATTGATCTTGCCGGCGCGGCGCAGGACTTCCTGCTTGACCTCGTCGAGCGAGCGCACCTGCGCGCCGGTCGGCTCGTTGTTCGCAACCACCATCACTGCTCCCATCGCACATGCCAGTAGCCAGCGGGTCAGCATGGTCGCCTCCCTGGCGTTTTTGTTGCGTGCGCCGCTCAGCGCGTCGCCGCCGGCGCCAATCCCTTGAACGTCAGCTTCTGCACGCCGCGATTGGTCGCGGCCACATAGAGGTTGCCCTTGGAGTCGACGCCGAGCTGGTGGCCGCCGCCGACCAGCCCGCCGCCCTCGATCGATCCGACGATCTCCATCGATTTGCGGTCGACCACCACGATGTCGGTGCCGCCGCCGACATAAAGGTGCTGCTGCTGCGGGTCGTGCGACAGCGCGACGTTACGCGCGAACGGCGCGTTGCCGCGCACCAGCTGCGTGAGATACTTGCCGTCGAGGGTGAAGGTCTGCACGCGCCGGTGCTCGCGGTCGGCGACATAGACGATGCCGTCGCTGGACACGCGGATGGCATGCACGATGCTGAACTGGTCGGGGCCTTTGCCGGGCGGCGGCGCTATGGTGATGCTCGGCGGCGGGCATTCGTCCTTGTCCGCCGGCTTGGCGCCGAACGCGCCCCACATCCGCTTGAACTTGCCGGTGTCGGCATCGAGCACGATCACGCGGTGATTGCCGTAACCGTCGGCGACGAAGATCTCGTTGGTCGGCGGATGCACCCACACGTCGGCCGGCTGATGCAGGTTTGCGGTGTCGGCATTCCCAGTGCTGGCGCTGGCCTTGCCGATCTGCAACACGAGCTTGCCGTCCTGCGTGAACTTCACGAGCTGGTCGTCGCCGACCTGCTTGAGGCCCGGCAGCGCGCGAGCGGCGCAGTTGTTGCCGCCGATCCAGACGAAGCCCTTGTGGTCGATGTGGATGCCGTGCTCGCGCTGCGGCCATTCGAACCCCGCGCCGTCGCCGCCCCACGCCTTGATGAAGTTGCCGGCGTTGTCGAACACCAGGATCGCCGGCGCCGCCATCTTCGCCTGCTCGGGCTTGAGCGTGCGCGGCCGCTGCAGCACCCAGATATTGTCCTGCGCGTCGATGCCGATGCTGGAGGGATCGGCGAGCCGCCATTGCGGCGGCACCTTCGGCCAGGCGCGGTCGACTTCGAACACCGGCATCGAGCGGGTCTGCGCGTTGACTTGCGCCACCTGCGTAGCGGCGATCGCAACCAATGCCGCGAGAGCGGCAAGACATGCTGGCTTGCTGGGCATCACTACCTCCCGTCACGTTTGTTTTGTTGCGCAAAGGTTGGCACGGACGGGTGCAGTCGTCGAGGTGGCGCAGGAAGATTCCGTGCTATTCTGACGCCGTCGCACGAGAGCCGGGCACCACAACAAGCACCGGCACGTGACGCCGGGAGGACTTGCCATGAGACAAAACGCACTCGCCGCCGCAGCGGTTGGACTTGCGATGGCGCTCAGCGCCGTTCCCGCGACCGCCGCCGAAGTCACCGTACTCGTCTCCAATGCATTCAAGACATCTTTCCCCGAGTTGATCCCGCTGTTCGAGAAGACGACCGAGCACCGGCTCAAGGTCGCGTTCGGCTCGACCGATCCGCTGAAGGTCCGCATCGAGAAGGGCGAAGCGGTCGACCTCGCGCTGATTGGCGAAGGCGCGATCGATGATCTCATCAAGCAGGGCAAGCTCGCCGCGGCTTCGCGCGTCGTCGTCGCGCGCTCGGGGCTCGGCGTCGCGGTGCGCAAGGGCGCGCCCAAGCCCGACCTCGGCACGGTCGATGCATTCAAGCGCATGGTCGTTGATGCGAAATCGATCGGCTTCAACGAGCGCGGCCTGACCGGCATCTATCTCTGGAGCCTGTTCGACAAGCTCGGCGTCACCGCCGTGGTGAAGGCGAAATTCAAGGACGGCTCGGGCGCCACCATGGCCGGCACCGGAGCGACCGAACTCGGCTTCACGCAGGCGAGCGAGGTGGGCCTGGTGCCGGAGGCGGAGCTCGCCGGCCGGCTGCCGGCGGAAATCCAGCACTTCACCGTGTTCCCCGCCGCCATCGGCGCCAGCGCCAAAGCGCCCGACGCGGCCCGCACGTTGCTGAAGTTCCTCGCGTCGCCGGACGCCATACGCGTGATGCAGGCAAGGGGCCTCGAGCCGCCGGCGTGACCCGGCCTCGTTTTTGAAATTCAGGAAGATGGAGAGTTCGATGCGCGCGTTGCTGATCGCTGCCTTTGCCTTGATGCTATTCGGCGCCACGCCGGCGGCAGCACAGACGCCGGCCGACATCATCCTCGTCAACGGCAAGATCGTCACCGTCGACGACCGCTTCACCATCGCCGAAGCGATCGCGATCCGCGGGCAGCGCATCGTCGCAGTCGGCAGCAATGCCGAGATCGGCAAGCTCAGGGGACCGCAAACGCGCACCATCGAGCTTGCCGGCCGGACCGTCATCCCCGGCCTGATCGACAACCATTCGCACTGGGTGCGCGCCGCCGAGCACAACGAGCTGCGCTTCGACGGCGTCACTTCGCGCAAGCGCGCCATCGCACTTCTCATCGAGCGCGTGCGCGCGTCGAAGCCGGGCGAATGGATCGCCGTGCTCGGCGGCTGGTCGGAGGAGCAGTTCACCGACGAGGAGCGCGGCTTTTCGCGTGCTGAACTTGACAATATCGCGCCGAACAATCCGGTGGTGCTGCAGTCGGTCTATAACCACAGCTATCTCAACAGCGCGGCGCTGAAGGCGGCGAATATCGACGAGAGCACCGCCAATCCGCCCGGCGGAACAATCGAGAAGGACGCGTCCGGCAAGCTCACCGGCCTGGTGCGCGGCGCCGGTGGCGTCGCCTTCGTGGCCGCCAAGGTGCCGCATGCCGACCAGGAGACCTGGTTCGCCAATACGCGAAAGCTGGTGTCGTATCTGAATTCGCTCGGCATCACGGCGTGGTCGGACCTCGGCGGCCGCGGCATGAGCGCGCGACACTACGAGCCGTATCGCCGCCTCGCCGACGCCGGCGAGCTCAATGTGCGGGTGTTCTGGCTCACCATCCGCCAGCCGGCGACGCCCGGAACAGATGGACAAGGTGCTGGCGGAAGTGCCGCACACCGTGCCGTTCCGCGGCAACGACTATTTCGACCACATCGGCTGGGGTGAATCGACTTACGGCCCGGCGACCACCAACACCATGCGCGCCGACGGCCCGATGAATCCGGCGGTGATGGCGCAGGTGCGCCGCCTCGCGGACGCCCTCGCCAAGCAGGGCATCCACCTCAACGCGCACGTGGAGATGGAGACCGCGATCGACGCGTTCCTCGAGCAGTATGAGGCGGTGAACAAGGAGCGCTCGATCAAGGTGCTGCGCTGGGTGTACTCGCACCTCGATCAGGTCACCGAGGCGCAGCTCGATCGCATGAAGCGGCTCGGCATGTCGGCGCAGCTGCACAGCCGGCCGCTGATCCAGGGCGCGCTGATGCACAAGGTGCACGGCGACAAGGCCTGGGACATGCCGCCGTTCCGCCGCGTGCAGGATTCCGGCATCCACTGGGGGCTCGGCTCCGACGCCACCGCGGTGACGCCGTCCAATCCGTTCTACACGCTGAGCTTCGCGATCACCGGCAAGATGATCGGCGGACGTCATGTGAACCGCCAGACCATCACCCGCGAGGAAGCGCTGATCGCGCACACGCGCTCGAACGCCTATTTCCTGTTCCAGGAAGCGAACATCGGGTCACTGGCGCGCGGCAAATATGCCGACCTCTTGGTGCTCGACCGCGACTACCTGACGGTGCCGGCGGACGAGATCAAGGACCTCAAGCCGCTGATCACGATGGTGGGCGGCAAGGTCGTGCACGACGCGACGAAGTGATGCTCTCGTGTCCCGGACGCGGTGCAGCACGCAGTGATGCACCGCTGATCCGGGACCCCGGTTACTTTGTTGGTGTGAAGGAACCGGGTCCCGGGTCTGCAGCGCACTACTTCGTACTGCGCTGCGCCCGGGACACGCGAGAACAACTACACCGTCGCGCCCTTGGCCTTCGGGCGGCGCAAATGCTCGTCGAGCCGCGGCATGATCTCGACGAAGTTGCACGGCCGGTAGCGGTAGTCGAGCTGGTGCAGCAGGATCTCGTCCCAGGCGTCGCGGCAGGCGCCGGGCGAGCCCGGCAGGCAGAAGATGTAGGTCGCACCGGCGACGCCGGCGGTGGCGCGGGTCTGGATCGCCGAGGTGCCGATCTTGGCGTGGCTCACCATCAGAAACAGCGTGGCGAAGCCTTCCATCTTCTTCTCGAACAGCGGCTCGATCGCCTCCGGCGTCACGTCGCGGCCGGTGAAGCCGGTGCCGCCGGTGGTGATGATCACGTCGACCGCCGGCGCCGCGATCCATTGCTTCACGCGCGCGCGGATCGCCTCGACGTCGTCGGTCACGATCGCGCGCTCGTGCACGGTGTGGCCGGCGGCCTTGATGCGCTCGGCGAGCGTCGCGCCCGACTTGTCGTCGGCCAGTTCGCGCGTGTCGGACACGGTGAGCACCGCGATGGTAAGCGGAACGAATTGTCTGCTTTGGTCAATGCCGGGCATGGGCCGTCTTGCTCGTGGGATTGCCTCCAGGGAAGACCCCGGCAAGTTCGGGATAGCCCGCCTCCGCAAAGGTCGGCACATCCGGGAAATCCGGGTCCCGCTGTTTGCCGGTGACCGCGAGTGCCAACACCAGGCCACCCTGGATCTGCCCCACCGCCGCACCGACGTCCACGACCGAAAAGTCGATATGCCTGCCGAGGAGATCAAGTATGCCCTGCTGCGCCGCCCGATAGGGTATGTGCACGGTCTTGATCTCGAACTTCTTTCGCAAGCGCCTCGCCAAGCCGCTGCGAGGCCGGACCGGACGATGAATAGGCGAGCGGCTTCTTGCTGCGCTTGGCCCAAGCGACGAAATCCGCGACCGACTTCACGCCGCTCTTGGGATTGACCAGCAGCACGATCGGTTCCGACGACTGCGCCGCCACCGGTGCGGGCACGCCGAGACTCAGAACGGCAACGATCAGGATGCAAAGCCGGATCATCGATTCACTCCCAGTGATCAAGTGCTGTGAGCTGGACGGTGGCACATTATCATCGTCACCGTCGTCTGGCTTGCCGGATTGCCGGGCGGAAACACCCCAGCCAGCTCCGGATAGCCCGCTTCCGCAAAGGTCGGCACATCGGGAAAATCCGGAAGCCGTTGTTTGGAAGCGACCGCGAGCGCGGTCACCAGGCCAACCTGGATCAGCCCCACCGCCGCACCGATGTCAACGACCGAGAAATCGATATGACCGCCGATGAGATCGAGAACCCCCTGCGACGCCGGCCGATAAGGCACGTGCACGATTTTGATCTCGAGCTTCCGCGCCAGCGCCTCGCCGAGCCGCTGCGAGGCCGGGCTGGATGACGAATAGGAGAGCGGCTTATTGCTGCTCTTGTTGATTTCCTTGGCCCAGGCCGCGAACTCCGCCACCGACTTCAAGCCGCTCTTGGGATCGACCAAGAGCACCACCGGCGACGCCTGTGCCGCCGCCGGCACCGGCGCGCCGATGCTCAGGGCGACGGCTATGAGGATGCAGAGTCGGGTCATCCGTTCAGCCCATACGCCCCAGCACGTTGCCGAGGTCGTGGTAGATCGTGTGCAGGTGCTGCGCAGCCGGATCGACCGAACCGAGCTCGATCACGAAACTCGATCCGATGACGCGATAGCCGAAGGCGCGCTCGGCATTGTTCGGCCCATACCATGCGAAATGCACGGCCTCGCGATCGCCGGTGCGCACCCGCGCGCGCTGTGCCTCGGCCAGCGGCGGCGCGAGGTAGTCGACGGCATAGGCCTCGACCAGTTGCCATACGAGATCGCGCTGGCCCGGCCCCAGCTCGGGCACGGCAAGGCCGAGCGCCTGCGCATTGGCGCGCTCGCGCCCCGCATAGGAGAGGATGTTGTTCATCGGCGTCGCCGTGATACGCGCCCTGCCCTGCAGCTTCGGGCCGAGATCGCCGTAGAGCTTGCGCGCCAGCGACTTCCTCTCCGCGCAGTGTGACCAGCCCGGCATGCTTGCCGGTGGTGACGCGGTTGGGATTGACCGAGAACGACGACGGCGTGACCGACACGATGCGGTTGTCGCGCACCGAGATCGATTGATGCAGGTGATGGCCTTCGAGCCGGAAACCCCAGGCGCCGGTTTCCGCCGGCGTGCCGAACACCGCGAACGAGAACCGCTCCGACGAACGCTGGCCGGGCATGTTGCCCTGCGACGCCAGCACGTCCTGCAGCGTCATCACGTTGCGGGTCTTCTCGATGCCGGCCGGCGACAGGAGCGTCGCGAGCACGCCCCAGGCGGTCTCTTTCTGCGCCGCGCTCATCACTTCGAGCCGCAATCCCGGCTTGATGTTGTCGCCACTGCCGAAATAGTCCCACCGGCGCCACTGCGTCCCGTCCCAGGGGAAGCTCGCGGTCTTGCGCTGGTTGCCGTCGAGACCTGCGAGAAACTTGCGCGTCGCGGCGAGGAGATCGGCCGCCGGCCCAAGCCCGGCCTGCGCTGCGCCGGCACTTGGCAGCAACGCGGTGCCGGCGAGCGCGATGCCGCCCGCGATGACGCTGCGGCGATCAGGAGCGTCGCAATTCATTCGACGACCTCGTAGCCCGGACTGAGCGAAGCGAAATCCGGGGATGTGGTGCCGCCGGTCCCGGGTTTCGCTACGCTCAACCCGGGCTGCACAACTCACCTAGAGCTGCGCTGTCGGCGAGAACGTGTTGCAGCTGTCGACCGTACCCTTTTTGAAGCCGGTGTAGAACCAGCGCTGGCGCTGCTCGGAGCTGCCGTGGGTGAACGAGTCCGGCACCACGTGGCCCTGCGATTTGCGTTGCAGCGTATCGTCGCCGATCGCGCTCGCGGTGCGCAGCGCCGCCTCGATGTCGCCGGGCGCGAGCCGCTCCTGCGCGCGGTTGGCCCAGATGCCGGCGAGGCAATCGGCCTGCAGCTCGACGCGGACCTGAATGCGGTTGGCCTCCGGCGTCCGGCCGCCCAGGCGCTGCTGCTCCCGTTGCGCATTGCCGAGAATGCCGAGCTCGTTCTGCACGTGGTGAGCGACCTCGTGCGCGATCACATAGGCCTGCGCAAAGCGGCAGGACGGGCTGCCGGCGTCGCAGCCGCGGAAGCGCTGCTCGATCATCTGGAAGAAGGAGGTATCGAGATAAATCTTCTTGTCGGCCGGACAGTAGAAAGGTCCCATCGCCGCCATTGCCTGGCCACCGCAATTGGCGCGGGTCTGGCGCGAATAGAGCACCAGCACCGGCGCCCGATAGGTCCGGCCCGACTTCGTGAAGATGTCCTTCCAGGTTGATTCGGTCGAAGCGAGGATGCGGCTGACGAATCGCCCCTGCTCGTCGGTCATCGGTGCGCCGGTTCTTTTCGGCTGTGCCTGCTCGACCCGGGGCTGCTGCCGCGAGAATTGATCGGCGGCGCCGATCAATAGCGAGGGATCGATGCCGGTCGCGTAGCCGATCAACCCGAGAATCAAAACCGTGCCGATCGAAAGACCGCCGGCGCCGCCCGGAAAACCACCGCCAAAACCGCCACCGCCGCCACCACCTGCTTCGCCGCGGCGATCCTCGACGTTCTGACTTTCCGGAAGGTCTTCCCAGCGCATGGCGCGATTCCTCAGCTCTCGTGATTGTCGGAGACCGACTTACCCATCCGCAGATACCAACGCTCAGCCATCAATATAGTGCCCCGGCAATTCTTGCCTAGCGCACAGGCAGCTTCGATTAAGTCGATTTTTACCTTGGGGGGCCATGATCCTGACTGTCGGTTGTAGGTCCCGCGTCACCGACCGCGTCGCCTGAGTCAGAGTTCTGGGTCATGGTTGTGTCGCGTCGCGGGGCGTCCCTTAGGGCGCCCCGCGTCAGTTTTGAGTCCGCAAACGGTAGCCAAATCCTGGTCGGCGATTGCGTCGCGGCCATGGCGAAGCTGCCGGCCGAGAGCGTGGACCTGGTCTTCGCCGATCCTCCTTACAATCTGCAGCTCCAGGGCGACCTCAAGCGTCCCGATGATTCGCGCGTCGACGCCGTCGACGACGACTGGGACAAATTTTCGAGCTTTTCCGCCTATGACGACTTCACCCGTGCCTGGCTGTTGGCCTGCCGCCGCGTGATGAAGCCGTCGGCGACGCTGTGGGTGATCGGCTCCTACCACAACATCTTCCGGGTCGGCGCGATCCTGCAGGACCTCGGGTTCTGGATCCTCAACGACGTGGTGTGGCGAAAATCCAATCCGATGCCGAATTTCCGCGGCCGCCGCTTCACCAATGCGCACGAGACGCTGATCTGGGCGTCGCGCGAGCCGGGCGGCAAGGGCTACACCTTCAATTACGAGGCGCTCAAAGCCGGCAACGAGGACATCCAGGTCCGTTCCGACTGGACCATCCCGCTCTGCACCGGCGAGGAGCGAATCGAAGACTCAAACGGCAAGAAGCTGCACCCGACTCAGAAGCCGGAGGCTCTTCTAGCCCGGGTGATTCTCTCGGCATCGCGGCCGGACGACCTGGTGCTCGACCCGTTCTGCGGCAGCGGCACCACCGGCGCGGTCGCCAAGCGCCTCGGGCGCCGCTTCATCGGGCTCGAACGCGACAAGGGCTATGCCGCCGCCGCCGAGAAACGGATCACGGCCGTCGACCCGCTGCCGGCGCCGAGCCTCGCGCCGTTCATGACCGCGCGCGAAGCGCCGCGCGTGCCGTTCGCGGCGCTGCTCGAACGCGGTCTCGTTTCCGCTGGCGCGCAGCTCACCGACGCCAAGCGCCGCCACAAGGCGCTGGTGCGCGCCGACGGCGCGGTCGCGCTCGGCGAGAAGGTCGGCTCGATCCACCGCATCGGCGCGTTGGTGCAAGGCTTGAAGCCTGCAACGGCTGGGCGTTCTGGCACGTCGAGACGCCGAAGGGTTTGATCTCGATCGACGCGCTGCGCGCGGAGGTTAGGGCGGAGATGGCGACGCCGGCGGAGTGAGCCGGCGCGCTCCAAGTCAACTCCATGCCGCGCGCGCCCCTGTTTTCGTTCTGATTACCGGCACTCAACGCGGAGCGCGTCGCTCAACGTGAGCCTCTGTTACGAAAAGCGGCATTTCAAGCACCGGGATCTTATTTCTGTATTTTTGTTGCACTGCAGCAACCAACTGACCCATAACGGGTTATGCGTGGGGCGGCACGGCAGTGAGGAGTCCAATTCAAGTGCTCAATCTCAAGAAATTCTTGGCGAACGTCGCGCGCGACCGCGGTCAGTGGGGACATTTGATGCGAGGTCTTGGCGGCGCGAAGGCTCCGAACTTCGACAAGGCCGGCACCCATCTCGAAGAGGTTCACGGCTTCGGCACAAACCCGGGCAACCTGCGAATGTTTCGCTACCTGCCTCCTCAGCTTGCAGCCGATGCTCCACTCGTCGTCGTGCTGCATGGATGCACACAGACTACCGCCGGATACGATCTCGGAGCCGGATGGTCGACGCTCGCTGACCGCTATGGCTTCGCCTTGTTGTTGCCCGAGCAGCAGCGATCCAACAATCCCAACGGCTGCTTCAATTGGTTTCAGCCCGGAGACGCAGAGCGCGGCCGAGGCGAATGCTTATCGATCCGGCAGATGGTCGACGCCATGATGGTGGAAAACGGCATCGATCCCAGCCGCGTGTTCATTACCGGGCTGTCTGCCGGAGGCGCCATGACATCCGTCATGCTCGCATGTTACCCGGAGGTCTTCGCCGCCGGTGCGATCATCGCAGGCTTGCCGTATGGAGCCGCGACCAATGTCCAACAAGCATTTGAGAGCATGCATCAATGCCCGACGCGATCGCCACCCGAGTGGGGCATGCTGGTCAGGAGCGCATCATCCCACGCTGGCCCATGGCCTCGCGTCTCGATCTGGCACGGCAGCGCGGACAAGACCGTCATCCCCCGCAACGCGCAGGAAATTCTCAAGCAATGGATCGACGTTCACGGAACAACGCTGCTGCCCTCTGTTCGTAACACTGTCGACGGGTACCCGCGTGAGGCGTGGGTCAGCGAAGCAGGAGAGGCGTTGATCGAATCCTTCACAGTCACCCACATGGCTCATGGGACGCCTCTCGCAACGGGTGCAGCCGAAGGCAAATGCGGCGCAGCAGGCCCCTACCTGCTCGATGTCGGTATCTCTTCGTCCTATCACATCGCCAAATTCTTCGGATTGACTTCAGCATCGCGCACAGCCCGCGGAAATCCTATCCGCGGCACCGGAACAGCGCTCGCCGGTCGAACGGCTGGCTGAGTCACGATCGCCTGCGCCGATGGAGTTGAATGAGAAAGCAGATAACGCGGCGCCTGGGCAGACGGAACTACCGCGCGTAGACATTGGTGCCATCATCACGAAGGCGCTGACTGCCGCGGGATTGATGAAAGGGCGGTAAGAGGTTGCCTGCCCCTCGCGAAGGGCAACCGCATGAAAAAGGGAGCTGCCTTTTGTGGCGGCTCCCTTTCGCTGTGTCGATGAAGCAAGCTAGGACCGATACAGCTCACGCTCCCGCCGCACCTGGTCGGCGTTATAGAGTCGGCGCAGCAGGATCGAACCGCTGCCAACCATCCTTGCGATACATGGCGCCGCGGTCACTCGGATTGACGGACGACTTGTCCATCAGCGCCTGCACTCGCGCGCGATCGTTCTCATTCACCCGTACGCTGACGAGCGCGCCGCCGCGCCGGATATTTTCTGCATAGACGTCGGCATCGTCGGGGCTGACGCCCGCTTGGGTCAAGGCGCCGATGATGCCACCCGCGGTCCCGACTGCGGCCGCGCCGGTAAGGGCGGCGACCAACCAGCCGGCGGCGACGACCGGGCCAACGCCGGGTATGGCCATCAAGCCCAGTCCCGCCAACAGGCCTGCGGTGCCTCCGACAGCGGCACCAACGCCCGCGCCGGCGGCGGCGGCTTCTTTACGATCGTCCTTGCCGTCGAGATCACGGTCAGGGACCAGCGTGGGCTTGCTGTCCTTCGAGTACCAGTTGTCGGCATTGCTCGCGAGGATGCTGATATCGTTGTGCTTGACGCCCGCGCTTTCGAGCGATTGGACCGCGGCACGCGCCTCGGCGTGAGTGTTGTATAGCCGTGAGATAGTGACGGTCATTGAGACCTCCGTTAGCGATGATGATGTGTGGTGCTGGCTAGTTGGCCGTCACGTTTCCCTGAAAATCGAGACTGACACTAACTTGTGCGCCGCCTCGCACGGCTCGACCGCGCCACACGCCCTTCGGATCTTTGGTCAGGTCGGTGACTTTGCTGAAGCCGGCCGCCTCGATACGAGAGCGCGCCTGGCCTTCGGTGAAGCTGTTGGCGCCTTCAACCGGCGCATTCGGATTCTTGGTGTTCGGTGTCGAAACGGCGGGTGTATTTGCGTCTGGGTTGGCGGGCTTCTGCTGCGCCAGCGCGACGCTGGACACGAGCATCAGCACGCCCGCGATTGGGGCTATTCGCATTTTTTTCTCTCCTGGAAGGAAGTTGCGACTCACCAACCGTCGCGCCGGGAGAAGGTTCCTGTTTGCCAGGATTATTTGCTGTGCGATGCGCGACGATAAACGCAACGCATGAAGAAGTCCCGGGCCGCGGGCCGGAGCTCTTCACTGTCGTCATGCGTATTCGAGCGGGGCCGACAACACTACCGAACTGATAAAACGCAAGGGCGGGACGCACTACGCCGCCTGCAGCTCCGCCATATCGTTCACGATCGAGACCGCAAGCTTGGTGAGCGCCTCGTCGGTCTTCTTCTCTTCCGCCAACGTCTCGTCGAGCAGCTTGGCGGCGTCTCTCATACCCAGCTTGATCGCCCAAGTGCGCAGTGTGCCGTATCGGGAAATCTCGTAGTGCTCGACCGCCTGCGCTGCTGCCAGGAGCCCGGCGTCATGCGCCGGCGAGCGCTTGAAGTCGGACATGATCTCCTTGCCCTCGTCGACCAGGCCGTTGATCGCGTCGCAGGTCTTGCCTTTGGGCGTTTCATCGATCATCGCGAACACCTGTTCGAGGCGTTCGACCTGCCCTTCGGTCTCATCGAGATGCTTCTCGAAGGCGGCCCTCAGTTCATCGGAATGAGCGGCCTTCGCCATCTTGGGGAGGGTCGAGACCAACTTCTTTTCCGCGTAGTAGATGTCCTTGAGCGTCTCATGGAACAGCTCGTCGAGCTGCTTTTCTTGCTTTTCCTGTTTTGCCATCGGCGCAATCTCCGGTTTGTGATGAGGCGTGATGAGTTGGTAATGCCCCCGTCGCTTCAATTGTTCCTTTCGTGCACCGAAACAGCGATCCGCGGCCGCATCGCGGACCTCTCACTTACTCAAGAGGGGTCACTGACTGTGCCAGCGCGTGACAAATCGCCGGCTCAGGTACGCCAGTCCGTAACCTATGTTGTTGTTCGTCAACGCGGGAAGGCGCAGGCTAACGACATCACCGGCTGCGGCTTTGTCCCAGGCGCTGGTGGCTGAGAGACGAGTACCGCTCCCGCCTGTAAGGTCCGAGGAGCGTCATGTCCAAATCAATCGAGTATCGGCAGTACGCCGATGAATGTTTCCAATCCGCCCGCTTCGCTCCGTCCGAAGAGGTACGCAAGCAATTCCTCGATCTGGCCAAGATGTGGATAACAGCCGCGCAACAAATGGACGACGGCATGTCTATTCCATCGAAACCCGAGAACCGCGACGCCGAACATTGACCGCATCGCGATGCACGCGACTGCGCGCGCGGGCCGCATTCGGACCCCGGCTTCGGCCGGGGCATTTTTTTCACCGCGCACGCACAAACTCACGAGCAAAACACCCGCGGCTTCTTGCCCTGCACCGGCACCACGCGCGACGGCGGCGTCACGCCCGCGACCTCCATCACCAGCTTGGTGCGGGTCGCCTCCTTGAACTGGTCGCGCTCCTTGATGGCGATCACGAACGAGCCCGGCCCGCCGATCACGCAGTCCTCGTAGTAGACGTCGAGCTGCTCGAACGCCGTGCCCCACATGCCGTAGCCGGTCTGCCGCCGCATCATGATCGGCAGGCCGTTGATGGTGATGCCTGCAGCGAGCACCTCGTCGCGCATCTGCGTGACCGGCGGTCCCATGTTGTTGACGCCGTCGCCGGAGACGTCGATCACCTGGCGGTGACCGCGATAGCCCGACGCATCGAACAGCGGCTTGGCGAATTGCAACGCGCCGTAGATCGAGGTGCGCGGTGCGCGCCGATAGGGCGCGCGCGCAATCTCGCGGGCGACCGCATCGGCCGATTCCGGGCCGTCGATCAGCCGCCACGGCATCAGGATCGACTGGTCGTGCAGGCCGGCCCACTCGAAATAAGTGATCGCGACCTTGCCATACGCGCCGGCGCGCAGCGCCGTGAGGAATTCGCGCGAGGTCAGCCCGACCACATAGCCCTCGCGCTGCAGCTCCTGCTCTTCCGGGTCCATTGAGTTTGAGACGTCGACGGCGATGACGAGCTCGACGTCGACCGGCATGGCGCCGGGGCGCTTGTCCGCGAAGCGCGACGCCGGGGCGGCCACGCCGCCGGTCCAGGCGGCGAGGATGAGCGCGCCTGCCGTTGCAAGGACGCCGAGCGAGATCAGACACGACCGGACACGCATCGATTTGATCCTCCCTCGCCCCCGCGCATGGTGACGCGTGCGCCCGGCGATAACAAGGCGCGTTACGCCGATGTGATCAGGCCGCCGCCGGCAACGAATAAAGCTCGCCGTACTTGTTGCGCAGATACGCCAGATACGGCCGCATGGTCATCGGCTCGCCGGTCGCGCGCTTGACCAGGTCGTTGGGCGTGAACTTGCTGCCGTGCCGGTAGAGGTTCTTGGTGAGCCAGCCGTGCAGCGTCTTGAATTCGCCGGCCGCGATCTCGGACGGGATGCCGGGGTTCGCCTTCACCGCCGCCGCGTAGAACTGCGCGCTCAAGATGTTGCCGATGGTGTAGCCCTGGAAGCCGCCGCCGATGCCGCCGTAGTACCAGTGCACGTCTTGGAGACAGCCGTCGCGGTCGTCCGGTGGCGCGATGGCGAGATCGGCCTGCATGCGCGCGCGCCAGGCGTCGGGAAGGTCCTTCACCGCAAGCCGGCCTTCGAGCAGGTCGAGCTCGAGGTCGAAGCGCATCATGACGTGGAGATTGTAGGTCACCTCGTCGGCGTCGGTGCGGATCAGCGAGCGTTCGACCTTGTTGATGGCGCGATAGAAGGTGTCGAGCGCAACGCCTTGGAACTGCTCGGGATAAAGCCGCTGCAACGCCGGGAAGAAATGCTCCCAGAACGCGCGGCTGCGCCCGACCACGTTCTCCCAGAGCCGCGACTGGCTCTCGTGCACGCCGGCCGACACGCCGCCTCCGAGCGGCGAGCCGTCGAGGGTGGCGCTGACGCCCTGCTCGTACATGGCGTGGCCGGCTTCGTGCACGGTCGAGAACAGCGCGTCGCCGAGATCGTCCTCGCGCACGCGCGTGGTGATGCGCACGTCGCCGGCGCCGAACCGGGTGCAGAACGGATGGTGGGTCTTGTCGAGCCGGCCGCGGTTGAGGTCGTACCCAAGCCGCGCAGCGACATCGAGCGAGAACGCAAGCTGCGGCGCCTCGGCAAACGCGCCGCGCAGGCAGCGGTCGTCGGCCACCGGCTCGTCGGCGATTGCGCGCACGATCGGCACCAGCTCGCGCCGCAGCTCCGCGAACAGCTTCTGGATGAGCGCCGTGGTCATGCCCTCATCGGCGTCGTCGATCAGCGGATCGGCGATGCGCTCGTATGGCTTGAAGAAGCCGGCGTATTCGCGCGAGAGCTCGAGCGTCTTCTCAAGATAGGGCCGCATGGTCGCGAAATCGTTGGCCGGGCGCGCGCGCGTCCAGGCGTCGTAAGAGGCCGAGCCGTGCTTGTTTGAGCGCTCGACCCATTCGGCCGGGACCTTGATCGCCTTCTCGAAATCGCGCCGCGCCACGCGCACGAGCGCGGCGTCGTCGGAATCCGGCGGCAGGCGTTCGGCATGCGACGTCAGCGCATCGATCAGCCGGCCGAGCGCGGGATCGATCGAGCGCTCATGGCGCATGCGCGACACCGTCGCGCTCTGGCGGCCGCGCGCCGCCGCGCCGCCTTTCGGCATGTAGGTGGCCTCGTCCCAGCCCAGCACCGAGCCGACCGCGCCGAGGTCGCTGATCTCGAGCAGGCGCTGTTTCAACTCCTTGAGCTGGTCCTCGGCGGAGCGGCGGTCCTCGGTAGGCGCCGTGGCCTTGGCGGCGCGCCTGGCCCTTGCGGCATGTACCGCCGCCTTGGCCTTGCGGGCTTTTCGCACCGGCTTGGCCGGTCGCTTCTTGGCTCGGGCAGTCTTTTTCACGGTCTTTTTCATGGGGCCTGTCCTGTTCGGTCCGGCTGGAACGTGCTGCAGAAATAGCCGAAAATAAGGTACACTGCTTGCGCCAAGGCGGAGTGACCAACATGCAGCAGAGCTATGATCGCGCGGCGGAAGACCTCGGCAATTCGGTCCATCTCGAGCACGTCAACGTGCAGATCCCCGATCAGCGGATCGCGGGGCTGTTCTACGTGGTCGGGCTCGGGCTGACGCGCGATCCCTATATCAACGTCGCCGACAACAACATGTGGATCAATGTCGGGCGCAGCCAGTTCCACCTGCCGACCGGCAATCCGCAGGTGCTGCGCGGCCACACCGGCATCGTAATGGAGGGCCGCGAGGCGCTGCTTTCGCGCCTGGCTTCGGTGCGCAAGAAGCTCGACGGCACGCGCTTCGATTTCAGCGAGCGCAACGACCATGTCGAGGCGATCTGCCCCTGGGGCAACCGCATCCGCTGCTATGAGCCGGACGCGTCACGCTTCGGACGTCTGGCACTTGGATTTCCTTATGTCGAATTCGACGTGCCGGTCGGCACCGCCAAGGGCATCGCGCGCTTCTACCGCGAGATGGTCGGCACGCCGGCCGAGGTCGCGAACGGCGACGGCACCGTCGCGCGCGTCAAGGTCGGCAAGGAGCAGCATATCCTGTTCCGCGAGACCGATCGCCCCCTGCCCGATTTCGACGAGCATCACATCCAGATTTATGTCGCGGATTTCTCCGGGCCGCATCGCCGACTGAAGGAGCGCGGCCTCGTCAACCGCGAGGACAATCAGTACCAGTACCGCTTCCGCGACATCGTCGATCTCGATTCAGGCAAGCACCTGTTCACGGTCGAGCACGAGGTTAGAAGCCTCACCCACCCGATGTTCCTGCGCCCCTTGGTCAACCGCAATCCGGCGCAGACCGGCCGCAACTATGCGATGGGCCACGACAATACGGCGTGGGCGCTGGAGCCGGCGCATTTCGACGACCAGCAGCAGCGGGCGATGTAGCGCGCCGGCTGCCTCTTACACATCGACCGGGCGGCTGTCGCCCGGACAACAACAATGGAGGAACGCCATGAAGTCCCTCTTTGCAATGATGCTCGCCCTCGTCGCGACAATTCCCACACCCTCGTCGGCCCAGCAGGAAAAGGGAGCGCTGATGCGTGTTCATGTCATCACCTGCACCGGAACGCTGCCGCGCAATCCCAAGAACCGGCTGGAATATCTTCGCTATGCGACCACCGGCGAGCCGCGCCTGACCGCAAAGCAACTGATCGAGCGCATCCCGGAGGTGCAGCAGTTCGCGCGCGTGAGCGTGGAGTCGGACGAGTTCCTGCCCTGCGACATGCCCGAGAATCTCAAGAATCTCGGCATGATGGTCGATGCACGGCTGAAAGATCCCGACATCGCCGGCGTGGTGATCACCCACGGCACCAACACCATCGAGGAGACCGCCTATTTCCTCAATCTGACGATGAAGCATGAGAAGCCGGTGGTCGTGGTCGGCGCGCAGCGCCCGTTCAGCACGCTCAGCTCGGACGCGCCGGCGAACCTGCTCAACGCCATTCGCGTCGCCGCCGATCCGGCCGCGCGCGGCAAGGGCACGCTGGTCGTCGCCAACGACCAGATCAACGCCGCGCGCGACGTCACCAAGTCGAACACCTACCGGCTGGAGACGTTCCAATCCCGCGACTTGGGAATATTGGGCTACGCCGATCCCGACCGGATCGTGTTCTATCGCGCGCCACTGCGCAAACACACGACCCAGTCGCAGTTCGACCTCGGCAAGATCACGGCGTTCCCGAAAGTGAACATCCTCTATAGCCACGCCGGCGACGACGGCGATCTCGCCAAGGCCGCGGTGGCCGCGGGCGCCAAGGGCCTGGTGATCGCCGGCACCGGCGCCGGCCACACCCAGAACGCGCGCAAGGCGCTCAAGGCGCTGTTCGATGAGACCGGCGTGGTCGTCGTGCGCAGCAACCGCACCGGCTCCGGCCGGGTGATCCGCGACGACAACTGGCAGGAGCCGGGCTTTGTCGCGGCCGACAACTTGAGCCCGCAGAAGGCGCGCATCCTGCTGCAGCTCGGTCTGACGACGACCGCGAAGCCCGACGACATCCAGCGGATGTTCGACGAGTATTGAGCCGGCAGCAGCGGGAGGCCGTGACGTGGCAAAGACAGTCGAACACATCCATTGGCCGAATGCGCCGGACATGTGGATGCCCTACGCGCCGGCGATCAAGGTCAGAGGCGGCACGACGGTCTATCTGGCCGGCGTGACCGCGGCGCCGGTCTATCACCATCATCCGCATCGGCCGGAGGAGTTCGATGCCATGCCGAAGACCATGGAAGGTCAGGCGCGCGCGGCGCTGGAAAACCTCAAGCGCGGGCTCGAGGCGGTGGGCGCGACCTTCGCCGACGTGGTGACCGCCGACCGCTTCTGCACCGACCTCACCGACCAGGACGCGCTCAACCGGGTCTGGGCGGAATATTTCCGCGATGCCAAGCCGGCGACGACGACCGTGCAGGTGGTGCGGCTTGCCACCGACCCGCGCTGCCTGGTCGAGATCAACGCGGTCGCGGTGGTCGACTGACCGGGGTCCGCCTCCGAGCCTGTTCGCCGCCTGCCGGCTGCGATGCGCTTCGCTCGGCGATGAGCCGACCTAAAAGCGCCGTTTGTCCTCGCCCTGAAGCATGTCACGCATATCGTCGAGCACGGGGAAGCCGTAACCGTTTCCGGGCTCCTGCCAAACCAAATTTCCAGATAAATGCGGCATACTCGCGTAGAGAACGGCGCCGATAAGCCTCATGGACATTTCGATGACGTGAACGGCGTCGACGCATCCATTGACGTCGATCGGCTGCGGCGTTCCCGGCCAACCAATCTCAACTCGGCCCGACCACTCCTCGCCCTTTTGCTTGGGAGCAAAGATATGCACAGGAAAGTCAACGTACCCTTCCGGACGGCGCAGTTTAAGAACACGTGTTGCAATAATCATTTCTTGGTCTCCGGCCATCGAGGCGCCCCGCGAGTTCATCGTTGCACTCTTCGCGCGCGCATGGCGCGCGTCAACGCGGTGGCGGTGATCGATTAAGCAAATCTTTGCCTAGACCATTGTCGCTTGTGCAGACGCTTTAATTAAAAGCGGCCGCAATCCGTTGAACACGCCTAAATAACTCCTGTCCTACGGGTTCCGGCCGGTTCCGGAGCGAACCGATGGCGTTTTCCAGGAGGAAACAAGAAATGGATGCCGCGGAGCCGCAAGTCTCGTCCGACAGTGTGATTCCATTTCCGCCGACCGCGCAGAGCGCTCACGCGCAGCAGGCCGCGCACAAGAACGAGCACCTACTGCACACCGTCCTGGACAACATGGAACAGGGCGTCCTGATGTTCGATGCAGGTGCACGGTTAGTATTTTGTAATCGCCACTACCTCAAAATGTACGGACTGTCGCGGACGCTGGCCGTCCCCGGCTGCTCGCTCCGCGACCTGCTGCGGCATCGCACTCAGATCGGCAATTTTTCCGGCGATCTCGACGACTATGTCGCCAGGTTGATGGCGTGCCTCGCCGAGGGGAAGACGTTTTGCAATGTCGTCAACTCGGGCGGCGATCGCGTGGTTTCGATCGTCAACACGCCGATCGCCGACGGCGGATGGCTCGCCACCCACGAAGACATCACCGACCGGCAGAAGGCCCAGGAGCAGATCGCTCACATGGCGCGGCACGACGCGCTGACCGACCTTCCCAATCGCGTCCTGTTGCGCGAACGGCTGGAGCATGAGTTGAAGCGCGTGAAACGCGGCGAGTGCCTGGCCATGCTGTGCCTCGACCTCGACCACTTCAAGAGCGTCAACGACACCTTGGGACATCCGGTTGGAGACGAGTTGCTCAAGCTTGTCGCCGACCGGCTGCGCGGCTGCACCCGGGAACCCGACACGATTGCCCGTCTCGGCGGCGACGAGTTCGCCATCATCATGACGCAGCTGCAGCAGCCATCCGACGCAGCCATACTCGCAAAGCGCATCCGGGATTCGATCGTCAGGCCGTATCAGATCGACGGCCACCAGATCATTTCGGATATCAGCATCGGCATCTCGATCGCGCCGATCGATGGAACCGAACCCGACCGGCTGCTGAAGAACGCGGACCTGGCGCTCTACGGCGCCAAGTCGGAAGGCCGCGGCACCTACCGGTTCTTCGAACAAGAGATGGATACGCGCATGAAGGCGCGGCGCGATCTGGAGATGGATCTTCGCAACGCGCTCGCGCACAAGGAGCTGGAACTCTACTATCAGCCGCTGGTGAACCTGCAGACCAACGAGATCAGCGCTTTCGAAGCGCTGCTGCGCTGGAATCATCCCACGCGCGGCATGATCTCGCCCGCCGAGTTCATTCCAATCGCCGAAGAGACCGGCCTGATCATTCCGATCGGCGACTGGGTGCTCGCCACGGCGTGCAAGGAAACCGTGAGCTGGCCCGACCACGTCAAGGTCGCGGTCAACCTCTCGCCGGCCCAGCTCAAGAGCCGCAACCTGATGAAGGTGGTGACAACCGTCCTCGCCGAGTCCGGAATGGCGGCAAACCGGCTGCAGCTGGAGATCACCGAATCTCTTCTCATGCAGAATACGTTCGCGACCCTGGCCACGCTGCACGAGCTGCGCAAGCTCGGCGTACAGATCGCGATGGACGACTTCGGCACCGGCTATTCGTCGCTGAGCTATCTCCGCAGCTTCCCGTTCGACAAGATCAAGATCGACCGGTCGTTCATTCAAGACCTTTCCAATGGCGCGGAGCCGCTCGCGATCGTGAACGCGGTCGCCGGCCTCGCCAAATGTCTCAACATGATCTCGACCGCCGAAGGGGTTGAAACCCAGCAGCAGTTCGATGCGCTGCAGGCGGTCGGCTGCACCGAGATGCAGGGCTACCTGTTCAGCAAGGCGCGGCCGGCCGACCAGATCGGACAATTCTTCGCGGAGCGCGCCGTGGGCGCGGCCTGACATCCGACGCAGGAGACTTCCGTGAAATTCTTACGAGCTCTGTGGTCCGAGGACCTCCGCGCCAGCCCGCGCCACGAGGTGCACTATCCCGCGCATGTCGAGGTGGGCGGCGATCATCCGATCATGAGCTGTGTCATCTGGGATATTTCGTCAGGCGGGGCGAAGCTCACGATCGCCGGTCAGCAAGACCTGCCCGAAGAATTCGTGCTGCTGTTCCGGCGCCGCTGCCGCATCGTGCGGCGCACGGACGGGCAAGTGGCCGTGCAGTTCCAGTAGATTTGGCCGCTACTTCGCCGCCGTCACCCGGATCTCGACCATCTTCGCCGGCGATTGCAGCCGCGCCTCGATGCAGGCGCGCGCCGGCGCGCAGCCTTGCGGCATCCAGACGTCCCACACCTTGTTCATCTCGTCGACGGTGCGGATGTCCTGCAGCCAGATCGTGGCCTGCACGAGCTTCGACTTGTCGGTGCCGGCCTTGGCGAGCAGCCCGTCGATCGCGGTGAGTATCTCCTGCGTCTGCGCGCCGACGCTCTGGCCCGCGGTCTTGTCCGCTGTCAGCCCGGCCAGATAGACGGTGTCGCCATGGATGACGATCTTGCTGAGACGCGATCCTGTTTCGAAGCGTTGAATGGTCACTCGGGTTCTCCTTGGTTAGCCGCCGGGGGCGCCCTGGGCGCCGACGTAAAGCGAAAACAGCGAGCGGCCGCCAGTCATGAACAGGCGATTGCGCTTGGCGCCACCGAAGCAGAGATTGGAGCAGCGCTCGGGCAGCACAATTCTGCCGATGCGCTTGCCTGCGGAATTGTAGATCATCACGCCGTCGAGCGCCGCGCCACGCCCCCACCCGCACCATAGGTTGCCGTCGACGTCGACGCGGAAGCCATCCGGGTTTTCCTCGCCCTGGGTGGCAATGAAGGGACGGCCATTCGCGAGCTTCACGCCGTCAACCACATCGTAGACGCGAATGACGGGCGGGCTCACGCCGCTTTCGAGAATGTAGAGCTTCGACTCGTCCGGCGAGAACGCGAGCCCGTTCGGCCGATTGATGTCGCCGGCGGCCACCGTTGCGCGGCCGGACTTATCGATCCGATAGAGATTCGTCGGCAACTCCTGCTTTGCTACGTTGCCGAGGTAATTGCTGGTGATGCCAAAGACCGGGTCCGTGAACCAGATCGAGTTGTCGGACTTCACCACGATGTCGTTGGGTGAATTGAGCGGCTTGCCATCCCAGCGATCGAGGATGACGGTGATCGAGCCGTCATATTCGGTGCGCGTGACCCGCCGCGCGCCGTGTTCGCAGACGAGGAGCCGACCCTGGCGGTCGCGGGTCAGGCCATTGGGATAGTTCGCCGGCTTGCGGAAGACCGAGACCGAACCGGTCTCCTCCTCCCAGCGCATGATGCGATCGTTCGGGATGTCGCTCCACAACACGCACCGCAGATCGCCGAACCAGACCGGCCCTTCGCAATAGCGCATGCCCGTTGCGATGCGCTCGACGCCGGCATTGTTGAGGCGATATTTGGCGAAGCTTTGATCGAGCGTCACGATTGCCGGATCGGGATAACGCTCGCTTTCCTCGAAGGCATGGGCTTTGGGAGCGAGCGCCGTCATGGCGGCTGCCCCCAGCACGGTGCGGCGCGTGAATTGCATCGGTCTCCCCCGCCGGACTACGGTCCCGCTCGATTTGCAGTTTTTAGCTGCGAAACCCACTTGTATAGTGGACCCGCGGATTGCCGGCCGCAACTCGGAGAAGAAAGCATCATGGATCGCCGTCATTTTCTGAAACTATCGGCAACCGCAACCGCGACGCTCGGCCGCACCGGGCGCGGCCTGGGCGCAATCCTATCCGACCCGGCCGGTGCGCATCATCGTGCCGTTCGCGCCCGGCGGCCCGACCGACCTCCCTGCCCGCCTCATCGCACAAAGGCTATCCGAGAACCTCGGCCGCAACTTCCTGGTCGAGAACGTCGCCGGCGCGTCGAGCAATATCGGCACAGCGCAAGCGGCACGGATGGCGCCCGACGGCTATACGATCCTGATCACCGTCAACAATCTCGTCATCAACCCGTCGCTGTTCGACAAGGTAGCGTTCGATCCGTACAAAGACTTTGACCCGGTGGCGCTCGCCGTCAGCTTCTCGTCGGCGTTCGCGGTGCATCCGTCGGTGCCGGCAAAGACCGTCAAAGAGCTCATCTCCCTCGTCAAGGCCAATCCGGGCAAGTACAGCTACGCATCGCCCGGCCTCGGTACGCCGTCGCATCTGCTCGGCGAGCAATTCCGCGTCACCCACGATCTCGACATCGTGCATGTTCCCTATGGCGGCAGCGGCCCGGCGATCACGGCAACGATTTCGGGTCACACACCGATCTGCTTCGCCTCGATTACGGCGGCGGCGCCGCAGGCGAGAGACGGCAAGCTTCGCGTGCTGGCGGTCCTCAGCAAAAGGACGTCGTCGTCGATGCCGGAGGTCCCGACCATCGCCGCAGCCGGCTTCCCGGGCATGGATGGCGATGGCTGGGTCGGCGTGCTGGTGCCGGCAGGGACGCCGAAGGAGATCGCCGCGCTCCTCAACAAGCAGGTCAACGAAGCCATCGCGCTGCCTGAGGTGAAAGAAAAACTCGTCGCCCTCGGTCTCGACCCGATCGGCGGCACGCCGGAGGACTTCGCAACCACGATGCGCGCCGAAGGCGAGAAATGGGCGAAGGTGATCAAGGCTGCCAACATCAAGGCCAAGTAGGCTTGCGAAGGCGGCCTGACCTTGCCGCTCAGATTATTGATTTCGAGCCGCACGTAGCTTGCCTCCATTCCGTGCTCCATGCCGCTCGCGAGCATGGCCGCGCGCGTCTCGGCATCGGGCAAGGTCATCCGCATGGTCATCAGCGTGCCCGCACCGTCCGGCTCGAACTTCGTTTCAACATGATTGTCCGGCGTCGGGTCCGGCAGGTGCATCCGCTCGACGTGCACGATGCGGCTGAACGGCACCAGCTCAATGAATTCACCGGTCAGTGAGAACCCGCCGCCTTTGCCGTCGCTCCACTCGTAGCGGATCTTCCCGCCCGGGCGCGCCTCGCAAACGCAAACCGGCATCGTCCAGCCCTCCGGACCAAGCATCCACTGCTGGACCAGCTTCGGCTCGGTGTGAGCACGATAGACGGCCTCGGGCGACGCAGCGAAACGGCGGGTGACCACAACGTGTCGGTCGCCTTCGGTCTCAATCGTCATCTTGCTCATCACATATCCTCTTGCTGTTTACGCTGCATGCTGGCCAGAACTTGATCCAGCCGTTGGTAGTTTTTCGCCAAGGCCTGCCTCAACATCGCGAGCCATTGATCGATTCCGGCAATCCCATCCGGCGCCAACCGGCAGGGCCGTTTCGTTCCCTCGCTGCGGCGTACGATCAGCCCGGCGCCTTCCAGCACTTTCAGATGGCGAGAGATCGCCGGCTGCGTCATCTCGAATGGCTCAGCCAGCTCCATCACGGTGGCTTCGCCCAGTGCGAGCCGGGCGAGGATCGCCCGCCGTGTCGGGTCGGCGAGCGCAGCAAAGGTCGTGTCGAGGTTGGGCATATTTGGGCGCCTGTTATATAACATAATCGTTATATAACAAATTTCTTATTGTCAAGCGCCCATCAAATCGGGGGTGCAGGCCTGCCCCGTCGCTATCGGGAACGCACTGTATTAAGCAGGACGCTCACAAAGTCCTGGCTCAAGACCAGGACAGCAACGGGGAGACGCCCATGTCGAAGCAATGGTTGTTCGGCGCGAAGGCACTTGTCGGTTTGCTCGGCGCCGCGTTGATCGCGCTCGCGACCATGCCGGCCACGGCGCAGGTCAAGCCGACGGTGATGGAGTCGGGCGTCGAGCATCCGCACTCGGCGATCTACATCGGCAACAGCTTCTTCTATTACAACAACAGCCTGCACAATCAGGTGACGCGGCTGATCCACGCCGGCGATCCCAAGTACCGCTTCCGCTCGACCTCGGTGACGATCTCGGGCTCGGGCTCCGACTGGCACGACGTCGGCTCCTACTTCCGGCCCAATGCGATCGGACGCTATTCGTTCAACACCAAGAACGAGATCGTGTTCAACAAGCTCGATCGGCTGTTCGACCTCGCGATCATGATGGATTGCAGCCAGTGCCCGGTGCATCCGCAGCTCAAGGCGGTGTTCTTCGAGAAGATGAAGCAGCACGCCGACACCGTGCGCAAACACGGCACCAAGCCGGTGTTCTTCATGTCGTGGGCCTATGCCGACGCGCCCGAGATGACGGCGCAACTGGCCGACGCCTACACCACCGCCGCCAACAACAGCGACGCCTTCGTCATTCCGGCGGGCTTGGCGTTTGCCAAATCAATCGAGCGGCGGCCGCAGCTCAATCTCTATGTCGATGATAAGCGCCACCCGAGCCCGGCCGGCAGCTATCTCGCCGCCGCCACCACCTACGGCGCGCTGTTCCGCAAATCCCCGGTCGGCCTGAAATACACCGCCGGCCTCGATCAGGAGACCGCGGAATTCCTGCAGACCGCGGCGTGGCAGACGTTGCAGCAATATTTCCCGCCGCTCAGCGCGTCGGCGCGGAACTAGTCTTCAAGCGCATGCGCAAGCACCTTGCGCATGACGGTCGGCAACGCTTCGCCCGGTAGTGCATCGATCAACACCCAGCGCGCGCCGTCGGGCGCGCCGGCGCTGCGCGGCACCTCGGCCGCGTAGACGGCCAGCTCCAGCGGGAAGTGCGTGAACACATGCCTGACCACACCTGGCAGGCGGCGCCATTTCGGCGATGTGCGTGAGAGGCGTGGCGCACCGCGTAGCGCATTCTTGTCGTCGAAATCGTGCGACCAGTCCGTGGTCGGCACCTCGGTCATGCCGCCGAGCAATCCCTTCGGCGGGCGGCTGCGCAACAGCACGCAGCCGTCGGCGCGCACTGCGACGAACGCCGCGCCGCGCCGCAGCTTCCCTTCCCGCTTCGGCGCCTTGCGCGGAAACGTCTGCGCATCGCCGCGCCGCCGCGCCGTGCAATCCTCCATCCACGGGCAGAGCGCGCAGGCCGGCTTCACCGGCGTGCAGATGGTGGCGCCGAGGTCCATCAGCGCCTGCGCGAAATCGCCGGCGCGCGCATCGGGCGCGAGCGTCTGCGCCAGGCGATGAATCTCCGGCTTGGCCGCCGGCAACGCTTCTTCCACCGCGAACAGCCGCGTCACCACGCGCTCGACATTGCCGTCGACCGGCACCGCCTTGGCATCGAAGGCGATCGACGCGATCGCGGCCGCGGTATAGCGCCCGATGCCCGGCAGCGTGGTGAGCTCTTCTTGCGCGCGCGGGAAGCCGCCGCGCTCTGCAACCGCCCGCGCGCAGGCATGCAGGTTGCGGGCGCGCGCGTAGTAGCCGAGCCCGGCCCAGAGCCGCAGCACGTCGTCGAGCGGCGCCGCGGCGAGCGCATGCACGTCCGGCCAGCGCGCGAGGAAGCGCGCGAAATACGGCCCCACCGTCTTCACGGTGGTCTGCTGCAGCATGATCTCGGAGAGCCACACCCGGTAGGGATCGATCGCCTCGCCGGGCTTGGCGCGCCACGGCAGCACGCGCCGGTGGCGGTCGTACCAGGCGAGCAAGTCGCGCGGCTGTGGACCGCTCTGCGGCGCCACGCGCTTCCGCGCATTTGCTCTTACTGCTACGGTCATCGAACCGACATGACAGAGCAGCGCGCCACGGACAAGCCTTGGAACATGGACAAGCCTTGGAACATGGACAAGCCTTGGAAAACGCAGGCGCGGCCGTTGTCCGACATCCTGCGTAAAACCATCAAGGACGCGTTCGCGAAGCAGGGCTTCGCCGCGACCGAGCTGGTGACCCGCTGGGGCGAGATCGTCGGGCCGGAGATCGCCGCCCATTGCGAGCCCGAAAAAATCCAGTGGCCGCGCCCCTACGAAAACGAAGACCAGCAACCCGGCACGCTGGTGCTGCGGGTCGAGGGCCCGACCGCGATCGAGATCCAGCACCTGTCGAAGATCATCCTCGAGCGCGTCAACCGCTTCTTCGGCTGGCAGGCGGTGGGCGATCTGCGGCTGCGGCAGGCGCCGCTCGGCCGCCGCGAGAAGCCCAAGCCGCCGGCGCCCGATCACGCCGCCGCGGAGCGCATCGCGTCCTCGCTGACCGAGATCACCGATGAGAAGCTTCGGCAGGCGCTGGCGCGGCTCGGCGCCGCGGTCAGGGATCCGTGACCGAGGCTACGGCTCCAGCCCGTGCCTCGTCAGAGCGGCCGCCCCAGGCGGTGACCTCATGAATTTGATGAACGCCGCCGCCGCGTCGGGAGACGGCGCATTGGCAAGAATTGCCGCCACGATCGGGGTATCTGACTCGAGTTCCTTCGGCAGCGGACCGAGGATATCGATCCCCTTCGGCAGCGGCGTGACGTCATTGGTCGGCCCCGCCCCGATCGCAGCTTCGCCGCGCGCGACCGCCGCCACGACGTCGTGGCCCAGTCCGGGAATGATCTTCGCCCGTTCCAGCACTTGATCGTAGATGCCCATGCGCTTGAGCGCGTTGGCGAAGCTGCGTCCGGCCAGCGCGCCGCGCGCCGGATTGGTGAACGCGACCGACTCCGCTTTCAGCAGCGAAGCCTTGAGCGCCTCGACGGTACCGATGTCGGGCTTCCGCGCACCCGCGCGCACGAACAGGCGGATGGTGATGCGGGCGACCTCGGTAATCTCCGCAGTCCGGCCGCGCTTGGCCAGATCGTCGGCGAGCACCCGCGACGTGATCACGACGTCGGCCACCTCGCCTTTCGCGATCAGGTCGCGTTGCGGCTCGACCGAGCCGTAGACGATCACGAGCTTGTGCCCGGTGGCCTTTTCAAAGGCCGGCCCCGCCTCCTCGAGGATCGGTCGCGAACTCAAGAACGTCAGTATCTTGATATCTGCCGCCCGCACCGGGACGGTCGCCGAAATCGAAAGCGCGGCCGTGGCTGCAAGCACGGCGCCGATCCTTGACAGCATTGCGCGCTCCCTCCCGCTGATTGTTTCTGGCGCAAGCCTGACATTGCCGTGGCGCGCCGGCAATGCGCCCCGGCCCCCTCGCCGGGACGCCCATCAAATCGGCGGCACTAGCCGAAAAGTCCTTGCCGGACGGTCCGTCATTGCCACAATGGTAGCGTCAAATAGAGGTGTCGGGCGGCCTGACCGCGCCTGCCTCGTGGTATCAACCGGGCTATCCAACCTACGGAGTCTTCTGTGAAAATCACCCGTCGCGACTTTGCCTTTGGCGCCAGCGCGCTGGCCCTGAGCGTGGCCCTCGGCAGTCTCGCCAATGTGGCGCTGGTCGCGCCCGCTTCGGCGCAGCAACTGCTGATGCAGGCCGGGCCGCTCGGCGACATGGCGCAGGGCGACGAAAAGGCGCCGGTCACCATCATCGAATACGCCTCGATGACCTGCCCGCATTGCGCCGATTTCCACGCGACCACCTATCCGGAGCTCAAGAAGCGCTACATCGACACCGGCAAGGTGCGCTTCATCTTCCGCGAATTCCCGCTCGACCAGCTCGCGCTGGCGGGGTTCCTGCTGGCGCGCTGCGTCGGCCCGGACAAATACTTCCCGATGATCGACACGCTGTTCCAGCTGCAGAAGGAATGGGTCATCCAGAAGCCGCTCGGCCCGCTCCTGGCCATCGCCAAGCAGGCCGGCATGAGCGAGCAGCAGTTCAACGAGTGCCTGCAGGACAAGAAGCTGATCGACGGGCTCGAGGAGGTGCGGCAGCGGGCGATCAAGCTCAACGTCCAGTCCACGCCCTCGTTCTTCATCAACGGCAAGCCGGCCCGGGTCTTCAGGATCGAGGAATTCGAGAAGGCGATGGCCCCCTATCTCAAGGGCTGACCAGGGTTTTTTGCGATTTTCACAGGCCTAGAGCGGCCCCTGCCCGGAGACCCCCGGCAGGGGCCGGTTCCATTTAGTTTCTGTTGCGGAATCAATACGTCCGATTCATTCTCCGGCCCGATGCGGCACCCCTCCTCGACCCATAGATGTGGGCGCGAGTCCAGGTTGGATTCGCCTCACTTTGATGGATTCGTGTTGCTGCGCAATGGGATGGGGACAGCGCGCGATTTGCCTCGCGCGCCGGTGCCGCCGGCTGCTATCGAGCGGAATCTTGTTGCAACAAGTCCAACGACCCGTCGTGACTTTGGAATGACCGCCATATGAAACTCACGCGTCTGCGCCTGCTCGGCTTCAAGTCCTTCGTCGAGCCCACGGATTTCCTGATCGAGCCGGGACTGACCGGCGTGGTCGGGCCGAACGGCTGCGGCAAGTCGAACCTGGTCGAGGCGCTGCGCTGGGTGATGGGCGAGACCTCGCACAAATCGCTGCGCGCCGCCGACATGGACGACGTGATCTTCTCCGGCACCAACGGCCGGCCGTCGCGCAACAACGCCGAAGTCGCGATGCTGATCGACAACCGCGCCCGCAAGGCGCCGGCGCAGTTCAACGAGCACGAGCAGCTCGACGTGTCGCGCCGGATCGAGCGCGACAAGGGCTCGACCTACCGCATCAACGGCCGCGAGGTGCGCGCGCGCGACGTCAACATCCTGTTCGCCGACGCCTCGACCGGCTCGCGCTCGCCCGCGCTGGTGCACCAGGGCCGCATCGGCGAGATCATCCAGGCGAAGCCGGAGCAGCGCCGGCGGGTGCTCGAAGAAGCGGCCGGCATCTCCGGCCTGCATGCGCGCCGCCACGAGGCGGAGCTGCGGCTGCGCGCCGCCGAGCAGAACCTCGCCCGCATCGAGGACGTCATCAACCAGCTCGCCAGCCAGGTCGATTCACTCAAGAAGCAGGCGCGCCAGGCGGTCCGCTACCGCAACATCGCGGCGCAGGTGCGCACCGCCGAGGCGACGCTGTTCCATCTGCGCTGGGTCGGCGCCAATGCCGAGCTGGCGGAGGCCGAACAGGGCCGCAACCTCGCCGTCCGCGTGGTCGGCGATAAGACCGGCGCGCAGGCGCGCGCCTCCACCCGCCAGGCCGAGGCGTCGTCCGCCATGCCGCCGCTGCGCGATGCCGAAGCGAGAGCCGCCGCGGCGCTGCAGCGGCTGGTGATCGCGCGCGAGACCCTCGAACAGGAAGAAACCCGCGCCAAGAACCGCATGGTCGAGCTCGACCAGCGGCTCATTCAGCTCGCCGCCGATATCGAGCGCGAGCGCCGGCAGGCCGCCGACGCCGAAGCGGCGCTGGCGCGCTTCGTCGCCGAAGAGGAAACGCTCAACCGCGAGGGCGGCGCCAACGCCGAGAAGCGCACCAACGCCGACCGCCGCGTCGCCGAGGCCGACGCCGTGCTCGCGGCCGCCGAGAAGACGTTCGCCGAATTGACCGGGACGCTCGCCGACCTCACCGCGCGGCGCAACCAGCTGCAGGCGGCGCTCGATTCCCAGAGCGAGCGGCGAAGGCGTCTCGACGGCGAGCTTTCCGGCGTCGAAGGCGAGCTGACGCAGCTCGGCGTAAGCACCGCCGGCCGGCCCGACCTGGTGGCGCTGTCGCAGGCCGCCGACACCGCGCAAGCGTCGGTCGAGGAGGCGGAGGCGGCCGCGGTGCGCGCCGAGGCGGCGCATTCGGCGGCGCGGCAGGCGCTCGACGTGGCGCGCGAACCGCTCGCCGAGGCCGAGCGCCGCGTCCAGCGCCTCGACACCGAGGCCAAGACGCTCGCCAAGCTCCTGCACGTCGACACCAAGAGCCTCTGGCCGGCGGTGATCGACGAGATCACCGTCACCAAGGGCTACGAGGCCGCGCTCGGCGCTGCGCTCGGCGACGACCTCGAAGCGACCGTCGATCCGTCCTCGCCCATGCGCTGGGCCGGCGCCGCGATCGAGCCCGGGGATCCGCAGCTGCCGGACGGCGTCGAGCTGTTGCGCGAGCACGTCAAGGCGCCCAGCGAATTGTCGCGCCGCATCACCCAGATCGGCGTGATCGAAAAGGCCGACGCGCCGCGGTTTGTCCCCCTGCTCAAGCCCGGCCAACGGCTCGTCTCCAAGGACGGCGACCTCTGGCGCTGGGACGGCTTCCTGGTCGCGGCCAATGCGCCGACCGGCGCCGCCCGCCGGCTCGCCGGCAAGAACCGCCTGGCCGATATCGAAGCCGAGCTGCAGACGGTGCGCACCGAGGTCGATACCAAGCGCGCGGCGGTCGCGGCCGCCGAAGCGGAGGTTCGCACCGCCGCCGAGGCGGAAACCGATGCCCGCGCCAGGTGGCGCGACCTGCAGCACGCCGCCGCCGCCGCGCGCGAGCAGCACGCCAAAGCCGAGCGCGAGGCCGGCCGCGACGCCGCCCGCATCTCCGCGCTCACCGAGGCGAAGAGCCGCCTGGTGGCGAGCCGCGACGAGGCGAACGCTGCGCACACCGACGCCGCGCGCGGGCTCGCGGGGCTGGCCGGCGCCGCCGAGACCGAGACCAGGCTCGCGACGGTGCGCGGCGAGATCGAGACCCAGCGTGTCCATGTCGCCGAGGTGCGCGCCGAGGCGCAGGCGTTCGCGCGCGAAGCCGAACTGGCGGCGCGGCGGCTGTCGCAGATTGCCTCGGAGCGCGAGGGCTGGACGTCGCGCAAGGCGAGCGCCGCCTCGCAGCTCGCAACCCTCGAACAGCGCGTCGAGGAAGCCAAGACCGAGCGCGCGAGCCTCAACGATGCGCCCGCGGCGTTCGCCGAGAAGCGCACCGCGCTGATCAGCGAGATCGAAACCGCCGAAGCGGCGCGCCGCGCCGCCGCCGATAAATTGGCCGAAGCCGAGAACGCGCTCGCCGCCGCCGACAAGGACGCCCGCGCCGCGCTCGAAGCCGTCGGCGGCGCGCGCGAGGACGCCGCCCGCGCCGAGGAGCGCTTTGCCGGCGCCAACCGCCGCCTCGCCGACATCGAGCACGAGATCAAAGAGATGCTCGAGATCGAGCCGGTCGCGGTCGCCGAGCTCGCCGAGATCAAACCGGGCGCGGAGCTACCCAACGTCGCCGACGTCGAGGCCAAGCTCGACCGCATCCGCCGCGAGCGCGAGCGGCTCGGCGCCGTCAACCTGCGCGCCGAGGAGGAGCTGAACGAGGTCGAGAGCCAGCACGGCAACCTCACCAAGGAGCGCGACGACCTGGTCGAGGCGATCAAGCGCTTCCGTCAGGGCATCCAGAACCTCAACCGCGAGGCGCGCGAACGGCTGCTGGCATCGTTCGAGGTGGTGAACGCGCACTTCAAGAAGCTGTTCAGCGAGCTGTTCGGCGGCGGCACCGCGGAGCTGCAGCTGGTCGAGGCCGACGATCCGCTCGAAGCCGGCCTCGAGATCATCGCCAAGCCGCCCGGCAAGAAGCCGGCGACGCTGTCGCTGCTCTCCGGCGGCGAGCAGGCGCTGACCGCGCTGGCTTTGATCTTCGCGGTGTTCCTGACCAATCCGGCGCCGATCTGCGTGCTGGACGAGGTCGACGCGCCGCTCGACGACCACAACATCGAGCGCTTCTGCGACCTGCTCGACACGATGACGCGCTCGACCGACACCCGCTTCGTGATCATCACCCACAACCCGATCACGATGGCGCGCATGAACCGGCTGTTCGGCGTCACCATGGCCGAGCGCGGCGTGTCGCAGCTCGTTTCGGTCGACCTCGAAGGCGCGGTGAAGCTGCGCGAGGCGAGCTGACGGCCTTACTCGCTGACGATAGCCTTTGCCTTGGCGATCAACTCTGCCGGCATCGCATAGGCTTCGGCGAGCTGACGTGCGACCTCCGCGCCCGTCATCGGCGCAACGGTGAGATTGGCCTTCGCGGCTTCGGCGCGGAACGCGGGATCGGCCACCATCGCATCGAAAGCGCGACGCAGCGCCGTCACCCGCTCCTGCGGCACGTCGCCGGCAGCCATGAACAGCCGCCCCAGCCGCTCCGGCAGCACCAGGAAATCGTAAATGCGGCGCTCGTCGGAGTTTTTCACGAGGTCGCCGCCGAACGGCACTCCGCCATCCATGCCCGCAATCAGCGTTGATGACAGGCGAACGATCACATTGATCTTTTTCTCCCGCAGCCAGTCCTCGGGTACCGATGTCCAGCCGCCGCAGTCGCCGTCGACTTCGCCACGCTCGATCGCAAGCCGCTTGGCGGCGCTGCCGGCATAGCCCTGTACGATCTTGAGCGGCACGCCGAACAGATTGCGCAGCATGGCAATGTTGGCGTTGCCGGCGGTGCCCGCCGCGGAACCTGCGAAAATCACCTCCTGATGGGCGAGCATCTCAGCCCAATTCTGCACCCCTTTTGCGCTACGCAAATAACAGACGCGCACGTCCTCGCTGACATTGCCGATCCAGGCGTAGTTCCTGAAATCGATCTTGACGCGATCGGGCGCGGTGATTGCCTCGGTCAGCAGCCCCGAGCTGAAATGCACCATGGTGGTGCCGTCGGAGCCGCTTGTGTTCAGCGCCATTACCGAGCGCTGCGACCCCGCTCCGGGCATGTTCTGCACCACGGTCGTGGGATTGCCAGGAATGTGCCGGCCGAGGTGACGTTGCACCAAACGCGCATAGGCGTCGGCGCCGCCGCCCGGCGGCAAGCCGACGATGATCTTGATCTGCTTGCCGGAGTAGAAATCGGCCACCCGGTCCACCTGCGCCGCCGCCGGACCCGCGGGCAGCGCGAACGCCGCCGCAACAACGCAATGGTGCCACGGGGCTCGCGTCATATTGACGCCTCCGCCTCAGGTTTTCGAGGAGTCGACGTAGAGCGTTTCGTTCATCGCCGAGGGGACGCCATTCTTGCAGATGATCTCCTCGTATTCCTGGCGGATGAAGGGGTCCTCATCCCAATACGGAATCGCGGTGCCACCGTCGCGAATATCGATCGCGCCCTCGTCGATCGCTTTTTCGCCGGGGCGTCCCGGCTTGTGGGCGCGGTGGTTGTTCGGGCCGTACCAGCCGATCAGCCGCAGCGGCTTCACGCTGGTTCCAAAATGCGCATGGAACCAATCGCCGCCGAACGGAGCCGCAGTCACCATCCCGACCGGCTCGTAGTCCTGTCGCAACACCTGATCGGCCTTGCCATCCTTCCATGGCGTCATGCCGAGCGAGCGCGGCCATGTGTAGGTGTAACCCGTGCCGCCGATGCAGACGAGCACCGCCGCCGAAGCGTGCGCATGCGCCTTGGAATATTGGCCGGTGAGATACTCGCCGATGAACTGGTAGAACACGTTGCCGGCCATGTTTGGCTCCATCCGCTTGTAGCCCTCGGAGCGGCGGTTATCGAGATAGAGCTCGGCATTGAAGATGTCGGGGATCAGATTGGTCGTGCGCATCGCGAGCCCGCGCAGCGGATCGGGCGCGACGTCGTCCTTGGGCTTGAAGTAGTTGTCGCTGCCGTCGTAGCGTGACTTCAGCGTGATCGGACAATTGAAGATCCAGTCGATGTCGCGGAACAGATTCATGACATTCGGCGCGGTGGTCGCCACCAGAATGAGCGCGGGGCTGGAAGCGGCGTTGACGATGCGGTGCCAGGTGTTCATCGGCACCGAGAACATCGAGCCGCGCCCCCATTCAAAGGTATGCGGCTTCTTGTTGTCGTCGGTCCAGATCTCGGTCGTGCCGCGGCCTTCGACCACGAGGAATACCTCCTCGTACATGTGCCGCTCCGGATTGAGCGCGCCGGCGCCCGGAACCTCGACCAGATAGCAACCCCACAGCCCTTCGGTGCCGAACAGTTGGATGAAGGTGCCGCGCCCGCCCATGCGCTTCCACGGCTGCAACGGCAAGTCCTGTACGCGCCGCACACCGATCCCGCGAAAGATCGGGATGCCCTGCAGCTCCATGAAATTATCGTAGGACGTGTTCGGCCGCTGCCAGGCGCCGTAGCCGGCGTTTTTTGTGCCTTCCGGTTCGTGCCAGTGACTGGTCGTAACGTCGTGCATGGTCGTTGTCTCCGCGGCAGACTGTCAGCACATTGCAGGCGTTACTCTACGCCATCGGTTCGCGGGCGCGAAAGCCCCTTCCGGGCGCGCGGCTCTTACGCAAGGGCGAGCTTCAGAAGGCGCGCGGTGAAGCTGCGCGAAGCGAGCTGAGCGGTAGGACTCTAGCCGATCACCCGGACGGCGATCCCGCGCTGCTTCAGCGTCGCGATCAGCGACGCATCGCCGATCGCGGATCGGTAGAACGTCAGCCACTTCAGGGCCGGCAGCTCAAGCAGGCGCTCGGGATTGCGGCAGTCGCACTCGAAGCTGAGCGTTTCGAGCTGATTGAGGCCGACGAGATGTGCGGCATCGAGCTGCCTGAGCATCGATACGTGGTTGAATTCGCGCAGGTTGACCAGGCGCGTGATGCCCGCGACGCTCGTCACATCGTAGTCGCGCACCTCGCCATCCCAGAAATAGTAGAAGTGGCGATAGATCGGGTTGCCGCCGTCGAAGTTGAGCGCTTCGACCTTGGCCAGCTCGGCGTCGCCGAGCGGATATCGCACGAGATAGTCGTAGGCCTCGCGGATCGGCTCGTACCCTTCCCGTTCCAGGTCGACGGAGCGGCGCAGCGCGAACTCGGCAAGGTCCTGGGGCCGCCCCAGATCGATCGCCCGGATGCCGTTCAACGATGAGAGCACCACGAGCTTGAAGTTCGGATCGTCGAACGGATCCCCCGGCCGCCCGGCGGGCGCGGGATACGGCACCGCGGTCTTCTCGGGATAGGTCGCGTTGAGATCGAACAATCCGATCTTGTAGAGCTTGCCCCGATGGAATTCAGCGCCCAGCCGGTATCCGCCCGGCAGCCCGGCGGCGTAGTACTCGGCACCTTGCACCGCAGTGCTGTGGAACATGACGAGCTTCGGCACCACGCCGCGTGCGGCATTGGCTGACATTCCGAGACGGAGCCCGGCGATCGTGGTGGTCGGGGGAAACGGCTCCTGAAAATCCAGCGACGCGACGCGGCCGTTGACGTCGAGGCGCGCGGTGAAGCCGTGTTTCAGCGCGGCGGCCTTGACCCAGCCCTGCTCGTGCGCCGCGGGCGGCTTCCAGCGTGCGCCCATGGCCGCGACCAGCGCGGCGCCAGGTGCGCCCGGCCGCAGCTCCGCCAGCGCTGCCACGTCAACGTCCAGTTCAGCCATGTCAGGAACCCCCCAATGCGCCCAAAGACGGAGGCGCACCCCGCGCCACGCTAATATTGGTCGCAGCGGGGGCCGTTCGGGTTCGAGCCGGGCGTTAGCTCACCGGCAGATTGAGCAGCCGCGCCGCATTGGTGCGGCCGATTTTCAGCCGGTCGCTCTCGCTGATGTCGACGGCGTCGAACCAGGTTGCGGCGTGCTCGATCTCCTCGAATGGCCAGTCGACTGAGAACATGACGCGGTCGGCGCCGAGCTGAAGCATGGTGTGGATCAACGCCTGGGTGCTGAAATTGCCCGAGGTCGTCACGTAGAAGTTCTCGCGGACGTAGTCGCCGATCTGCCGCCTGGCGTTGTGGCCGTCGGTCTTCGTCGCGGCAGCGTTGCAATGGTCGATCCGCCACAGCCCGAACGGGATGCCCTCGCCCAGGTGGCCGAGCACGATCGTGAGCTTGGGATGCTCGTCGAACAGCCCCGATCCGATCAGGCGCAGCGCGTGCACGGCGGTTTCGTTGCCGAACGCCCAGGCCGCGCCCATCATCCAGGGATGGCCGGCATAGAGCCGCGCGTCGCGCGGCAGCGGGCTGCGCGGGTGCAGGTAGAACGGCACGCCGAGCCGCTCGACCGCCGCCCAGAACGGCCGGTACTGCGGCAGGTCGTAGTAGACCGCATTGTCGGGATCGCCGATCTGCGAGAAGCCGTTGACCAGCACGCCCTTGAAGCCGAGCTGCTTGACTGCGCGCTCGAGCTCCGTGATCGCCGCGTCCGGGTCCTGCATCGCCACCGCGGCCAGCGCCTGAAAGCGGTCGGGACGCCTGGCGACCTCCTCGCGCCAGCGCGTCGTTCGCCGCCCGCGCCAGCGCCGCCGCCGTCTTCGGATCGGGCACCGCCTGCACCGCCGGCGCATTGAGCGAGACCACCATCATCTCGATGCCGTGCTTGTCCATCAGCGCCAGCCGCTCGTCATGCAATTCGAGCAGCCGCCGCTCAAGCTCGGCCCAGGTCACGTCCGAGTAAGTGCCGCGCGGGTTCAGCGCCGTCTCCGGCACGGCGAAGTGCTCTTCCAGCCCGATCTTGCCCTGCATGATTTCAGCTTAGTCCCAGCTTGAACAGTTTCGCTGCATTGGTGCGCCCGATCTTCAGCCGGTCGTTCTCGCTGATGGCGGCATTGTCGAACCAGATCGCGGCGTGATCGACGTTCTCGAACGGCCAGTCGGTCGAGAACATGATGCGGTCGGCGCCGATCTCGAGGATGGCGTTGATCAGCGCCTGGGTGCGGAAGTTGCCCGACGTCGTGATGTAGAAGTTCTCCGAGAAATAATCGGCGATCCGGCGCTTGGCCGGATAACCATGCCGGTCCTCGACCCAGGCGTTGCAGTTGTCGACCCGCCACATGCTGAACGGCAGTCCCTCGCCCATGTGGCCGAGCACGATCGCAAGCTTCGGGTGCGCGTCGAACAGGCCCGATCCCATCAGCCGCAGCGCGTGCACCGCGGTCTCCTGCCCGAAGGCCCAGGCCGGCCCAAGCAGCCACTGCGCGCCTTCATAGATGCGGGCATCGGCTTTGAGCGGATTGCGCGGGTGCAGATAGAACGGCACGTCGAGCTGCTCGACCATCGCCCAGAACGGCCGGTACTGCGGCAGGTCGTAGTAGACGATGGTGTTGGGATCGCCGACCTGCGAGAAGCCGTTGACCAGCACGCCCTTGAAGCCGAGGTCGCGCACGCAGCGGTCAAGCTCGCGGATCGCCAGATCCGGATCCTGCATCGGCAAGGCGGCGAGGCCCTGGAAGCGGCCGGGCCGCTTCTGGATCTCGCGCGCGAGATAGTCGTTGGCTTTGCGGGCCACGTCATTCGCGCGCGCCGGATCGGGGATCGCCTGCACCACCGGCGCGTTGAGCGAGAGCAGCATCATCTCGATGCCGTGCTCGTCCATCAGCCGCAGCCGGTTGTCGTGCAGATCGAGCAGCCGCGCCTTCAGCTCGCCCCAGATGCGGTCCGGAAAGAAGCCGCGCGAATTGTCCAGCGTCTCGGGAATTGCGAAATGCTCTTCAAGCCCGATCTTGCCCCTCATGACCCGCCCCACTCCCACTTACTCGACGGCCGGTATCAAGACGCGGATGGGGCGAACAAGCAAGGGTGCCGGGCTAGCGCTCAGTCGACCGCCGCCAGCGGGCGGCTGACCGCTTCGAGCGGCTTGCGCTCGGCCGGAACGGCGTAGCGAAACGCGACAATTGCGGCGGCGATCATCAGCGCGGCGCCGAACAGGTAGCCGCCGGCGACGCTCCAGCGCGAGCCGGTGTCGATCAGGAGGCCGAACAGCCACGGACCGGCCACGCCGCCGATGCCGGTGCCGACGGCATAGAAGAAGGCGATGGCGAGCGCGCGGATTTCGAGCGGGAAGGTTTCGCTCACGGTGAGATAGGCCGAGCTCGCCGCGGTCGAGGCGACGAAGAAGATCACCATCCAGGCGACGGTCTGCTGCACGGCGCTGAGCACCCCGATCGCGAACAGGTAGCCGGTGATCGCGAGCAGAATGCCCGACACCGCATAGGTCGCCGTGATCATCGGGCGCCGCCCGACGGTGTCGAAGAAGCGCCCGAGGAACACCGGCCCGAGGAAATTGCCGACCGCGAACGGCAGGATGTACCAGCCGACCTGATCGGAGCGGATGCCGTAGAAATCGGTCAGCACCAGCGCATAGGTGAAGAAGATCGCGTTGTAGAAGAACGCCTGCGACGCCATCAGCGTGAGGCCGACCGCGGTGCGCTGGCGCTGATCGCGGAACAAGCGTGCGCGCGACTTCCGACAGCGGCGTATGCGAACGCGCGCGCAGCCGGATGCGCGGCAACGCGGTAGACGGGATCACGGTCTTGCGGCGGCGGAAGTCGCTCTCGATGGCGGCGACGATGGCCTCGGCCTCGGCGATGCGGCCATGCGTCATCAGCCAGCGCGGCGATTCCGGGATCCACATCCGCATCAGGAAGACGACGATGCCAAGCGCGGCGCCGATCAGGAAGGCGGCGCGCCAGCCGAGGTCACCGCCGAGCACCGCCGGATCGAGCAGCACGATCGAGCCGATCGCCCCGATCGCGGCGCCGACCCAGAAGCTGCCGTTGATCACGAGGTCGGTCCAGCCGCGGTAGCGCGCCGGGATCAGCTCCTGGATGGTGGAATTGATGGCGGTGTATTCGCCGCCGATGCCGGCGCCGGTGACGAAGCGGCAGACCATGAACGTCCACAGATTCCAGGTGAACGCGGTCGCGGCGGTGGCGACGAGATAGACCGCGAGCGTGATGAAGAACAGCTTCTTGCGGCCGAGGCGGTCGGTGAGCCAGCCGAAAAACAGCGCGCCCAGCACCGCGCCGGCGACATAGGCGCTGGCGGCGATGCCGACGTCGGTGTTGGTGAATTGCAGGACCGGGCTGTCCTTGAGCGCGCCCGACACCGCGCCGGCGAGCGTCACTTCCAGGCCGTCGAGAATCCAGGTGATGCCGAGCGCGGCGACCACCAGGGTATGGAAGCTGCCCCAGGGCAACCGGTCGAGCCGGGCGGGAATGTCGGTATCGACGATCGCCGGCGCCGCCTCACCTTTCGAATTCGTCATGAAATTCATGCCGCAAAAGGCCTGTTGCGAAGCGTTGCCATAAGAACGCGCTCGAAGGCGCCCGGTTCAGCCCGCATGAAATTACGTCCATGTGTGAACTTTGCCGCCTTTCCGCCCGACTATCGCAGGCAATAGGACTTGCGGTACTTTAGGGCGCACAAACACCCTCCGGAGCCATTTCCCCATGTCCACCACCACCTGGATTGTCCTCGGCGTCATCGCCCTCCTCGTGATCTGGGTCATCATCATTTACAACGGCCTCGTCGCCATGCGGCAGCGGGTCAACCAGGCGTTCGCCGACGTCGACGTGCAGCTCAAGCAGCGCCACGACCTCGTCCCCAACCTGGTCGAGACCGTGAAGGGCTATGCCTCGCACGAGCGCGGCACGCTCGAAGCGGTGGTGCAGGCGCGCAACGCCGCGATGACGGCGCAGGGGCCGGCGCAGATGGCGCAGGCCGAGAACATGCTCTCCGGCGCGTTGCGCCAGCTGTTCGCGCTGTCCGAAGCCTATCCGGACCTGAAGGCGAACCAGAACTTCCAGCAGTTGCAGACCGAGCTTGCGGACCTCGAGAACAAGATCGCCGCGGCGCGCCGCTTCTTCAACAACGCCGTGCAGGAATACAACACCGGCATCCAGCAGTTCCCGGCGGTGCTGCTCGCCGGCCCGACCGGCTTCACGCAGAGGGAATTCTTCGATCTCGGCGCCGAACGCGCGACGGCCGGCCAGGCGCCGCAGGTGAAGTTCTGATCTCTTGTCCCGGACGCGGTGCAGCGTGAAGCCATAAGCGCATTTTACGCGCGTTTTCGACGCGCTATGGCGGAACGTTGCGTCGCTGATCCGGGACCCCGGTTTCTTTCGATAAGACAAAACCGGGGTCCCGGGTCTGCAGCGCATCACTTCGTGCTGCGCCGCGCCCGGGACACAAACCAGCGAGCATCATGGCCTACGGCCTCTACACCCACATCCAGTCGAACCGGCGCCGCTCGATCGCGCTGCTGATCGGGCTGTTCCTGCTCGTCTATGTGATGACGTTCGCGGGCGCGCTGCTGGCCGAGGCGATGCTGGCCGGCAACGCCTCGCTGGAATGGCTGTTGCGCGCCGCGTTGCGCGACCTGGTGCAGGCCCTGCCCTTCGTGACCATCGGCACGCTGATCTGGCTGTGGATCGCCTACAAATTCCACCAGAAGATGATCGATGCGCTGACCGGCGGGCATGAGATCACGCGCCAGGAGAATCCGCGCGTCTATAATCTGCTTGAAAACATGTGCATCTCGCGCGGCATCACGATGCCGAAGCTCAAGATCATGGAGAGCGATGCGCTCAACGCCTTCGCCACCGGGCTCAACGAGAAGCAATACTCGATCACCGTCACCTCGCGGCTGGTCGACCAGCTCGACGACGCCGAGCTCGAGGCCGTGCTCGGGCACGAACTGACCCACATCCGCAACGGCGACGTGCGCATGCTGGTGATCGCCGTCATCATGGCCGGCGTCATCTCGTTCTTCGCCGAAATGGTGTTCCGCGTGTTTTTCCAGAGCGGCTTCCGCTTCGGCCGCGGCAGCCGCAGCAGCAGCGACAGCGGCAAGGGCGCCGGCGGCGTCGTGATCGCCATCGTCATCGCGGTGGCGCTGATGGCGGTGGCGTGGCTGCTGTCGATCGTCATCCGCTTCGCGCTGTCGCGCAAGCGCGAGTACCTCGCCGACGCCGGCGCGGTCGAGCTCACCAAGAACCCCGACGCCATGATCACGGCGCTGCGCAAGATCGAGAACCGCGGCGAGCTCGAAGGCGCGACTTCGGCCGTGATGGAAATGTGCGTCGACAATCCGCGCTCGGGCATCGCCGATCTGTTCGCCACCCACCCGTCGATCGAGAGCCGAATCGCCGCGATCATCCGCTTTGCGGGCGGGCGCGACCCCGGCCCGATCGCGCTGCCCGAGCCGGAAGCGCCGGCGGAGGAAGGACACGAGGGCGAAGAGAGCGGCCAATGGTCGCCGACCGGGCCCGGCGTGCCGCCGTCCGGGCCGCCGACCCCGTTCGGCGCCGGCGGCGACAAGCCGTTCCTGCCCTCACAGCCGCCGGTTGAGATCGGCGGCCGTACGGCGCAGGACGGAGGCCAGCCGGGCCAACAAGGCGGTCCTTGGGGCCCGCCACGACGCAACTAGCCAGTGCCGCCGATTTCGGAAACGGGGCACTGGTGTCGCCTATGGTTGCGCGCGCAACCGTCCATCGCTGTTCCGCCGCAACCAACGCGGATCGCAGGCTTATCCAGTTTGGGGAAGCTCGCGCCGAAGGCTTCATCGGCAAATTTATTGTGCAGAACCTAATTTGATGGGCCCAGAAATAGTTATTCGGCCGCCGCCATTCGGTCACGCTTCTGCCGGACGCTTGGTAACGTTGTAAGCCGCGCAACTGATTCGGGGGGCAAGTCCATGGCCAAGCCAGCTGTCATACTCGTCGGTGCTGATAAAGGTGGAGTCGGCAAAACCACCGTCTCGCGTACGCTCGTTGACTACTTCATGGCCCATCAGGTTCCGATCCGCGCCTTCGATACCGAAGCGCCGAAAGGGACCCTGAAGCGCTTCCATCCGGACCTGACCGATGTCGTCGACATCACCAAGGTGCCGGACCAGATGAAGATTTTCGATACCCTCAACTCGGCGGAAGCGACCGTCACGTTGCTCGACGTGCGCGCCGGATTGATGTCGCCGACCCTACAGGCGCTCAAGGATATCGGCTTCATCGAGGCGGCCAAGAAGGGCCAGATCACCTTCGCGCTGTTCCACATCCTGGGCCCGACCATCGCCTCGCTCGACGAGATCGCGGACACTTCGGCTTACCTCGGCGACGCGCGCTACTTCCTGGTCAAGAACCACATCAACAACAGCACGCACTTCTTCGATTGGGACGAGGGCACCCACAAGGGCTACTTCAACCGCATCAAGGACGCGGTCGAGGTCACCATCCCGCCGCTCAACGAGATGGCGACCGAGCAGGTCGACCTGGCTTCGGTGCCCTATGTTACCTTCATCGCCAACAAGCGGCCGGGTGGCGAGGCGGCGTCGTATTCGTTCGTGCTGCGCGGCTATGTGCGGCACTGGCTCGGCAATGTCTGGGCCGAGTACGACCGCATCAAGCTCACCGACCTCGTGGGCGCGAAGCCGAGGACCGACGAGACCGCGCCGCAGCGGGATCGGCCGAAGATCCAGGTTGCCGGCTAGAACGATACTTCGGTTAGCGTAGCGCGGCCTCTTTTCCGCTGGTCCCCGCGCAAGCGGGGACCAGTTTATCTGATCGATCCTGGATTCCCGCTTGCGTGGGAATGAGCGGATGATAGAGCGTAAGTCACCGTCAGGGCGTCGGCCGCGCTTCGTGCGGCGGGGATATTGCAGGGCTGCAAGCCTTGCACGGAGACCGTGAACGTGGCGCTGAGCCATAGCCAGTCCGTGCTTGCGGCGATCGGCAACGAAGTCTCCGAGACTGCCGATCCGCAAACGCAGCCATGGACGGCGGTGTTCATTGTCGCCTCGCCGCGGCCGGCAACCGGCAAGACCTTCCTGGCCCGCCTCGTCATCGACTTCCTGCGCATGAACGGCGGCCCGATCGAAGGCTTCGAGCTTGCACCCGGCGACGAGGCGCTCTCCGATCAACTGCCCGACCTGACCACCTTTTCCGACCTCGACAGCACGAAGGCGCGGATGCGGCTGTTCGACCGGCTGATCACCACGGACGGCGTGGCCAAGGTGGTCGACGTCGGCCACCTGGCGTTTCCGCGCTTCTTCTCGGTGATGGACGAGATCCAGTTCGCCGAAGAAGCGCAGCGCCGGTCGCTCGAAGTGATCGTCCTCTACGCCGCCAACGCCCACCCCACGTCGGTGAAGGCCTACGACATTCTGCAGCGGAGGATGCCCTCGCTGATCCTGGCACCGGTGTTCAACGACGGCATCCTCAAGGGCAAGAAGCTGCGCGACCAGTATCCGTTCACGCGCGCCGCCGCGGTGCCGCTGCACATTCCGCTGCTGCCGCCGCCCCTGAAGACGCATGCGGAACGGTCGGGGCTTTCGTTTGTCGACTTCCACAGCCAGTCGTCCGCCCCGGTCCCGATCGGACCGGCGTTCGAGCTGCGCTCATGGACCAAGCGGGTGTTCCTGGAATTCCGCGAGCTCGAATTGCGGCTGTTGATGGAGAAGGTCAAGGCGTCGTTGAAAGGCTAGTTCTTGTAGGGTGGGCAAAGGCGCGATCCCCGCGCACATATCTTTCCCAGCACACGCTACAGCGCCGTGCCCACCAAGAAACCGCAACGTCAGCTGCGTGGGCACGCCTCGCCCCGCTGGCGCGGGCCGACGCTTTGCCCACCCTACAAGTCAACGACTGCTCAATGCCCCTCGAACGCAACCAGCGTCCGTACCGGCACGCCGAGCTTGCGCAGCTTGTCGGCGCCGCCGAGTTCCGGCAGATCGATGATGAAGCAGGCGGCCAGCACCTCGGCGCCGATCTGACGCAAGAGCTTCACCGCGCCTTCGGCGGTGCCGCCGGTCGCGATCAGGTCGTCGACCAGGATCACGCGCTCGCCCTTGCCGATGGCGTCGACGTGGATCTCCATCTCGTCGGTGCCGTATTCGAGCGCATAGGCCATGCGCACGGTCTGGTGCGGCAGCTTGCCCTTCTTGCGGATCGGCACGAAGCCGGCCGACACCTGGTGCGCGACCGCGCCGCCGAGGATAAAGCCGCGCGCCTCGATGCCGGCGACCTTGTCGATCTTGCCGCCGGCCCACGGCTGCACCAGCTCGTCGACCGAGCGGCGGAACGCGCGGGCGTTGCCGAGCAAGGTCGTGATGTCGCGGAACATGATCCCTTTCTTGGGATAGTCCGGGATGGTGCGGATCGCGGCTTTGAGATCGTTTTCGAACTGGATGTCCATGGAGGGATTGGGCTCATTCAATTGAAACAGCAGGCACTTGCTGCGCCGCGCACTCTGGCGAGCCGGGAGCCGCTAGGCAAGCGGGCCACGGCTTTGCGGCAGCCGCGCCGTGGCGACGCCCGGGGGCCGCTTGTGGCGGCCAATGCCTACTGTTAACGATTGCTGTCGGAAGCCGCATTTTTCAGGAGGGGGTTATGAAGAAGCTGGCACTTATCGCATTGCTCGGGCTGTTCGTGGCGGCCGGCCTGACCGCGACCTTTGCGCCGATCTCATCCGTGTCGGCCGGTCAGCAGCAGGGCCCGAAAAAGCCCCCGTGATGGCAAAGCGCTGACGGCCGTCAACGACCCGCAATATTTCCGGTGGTTTGCGCAGAGCGTTCCTGGCAGGCGCTCTTGACCAATTTTGGCGTCAGGATCTGCGCGTCGAGCGCGGTTTCGTCGACCTGGATGGCCAGGCAAGCGTCGAACTCGGCTTGCGCCTGGCCGACATCCCCCATCGCGAGCCGCGCCATTCCCATCCGATAGTGGCCGAGGGCGAGGTTGCGCAGCGAGCGCGGGCGGAAATCCTTCGCCACGTCCCGATAGATCACGACCGCCGTGGTGTATTGCGCGAGCGCCCGCGCCGCCGAATTCTGCGCCAGCAATACGTCGCCGATCAGCATGTGGCTGTTGGCGAGAAAACGCTGCCACTCGCCGTTGTCGGCGTCGAGCCGGGCCGCCTCCCCCGCACGCTTGTTGTAGAGCTCATACTCGGCGAGCGCGCCCGCATAGTCCTTCTGCGCAAACAGGATATCGCCGATGCGCTGGTGGCCGATCCATAGATCGAGCCGCCAGGTCCAGTTGGGCGCGTTCGTCAGCTCGGTCTTGACCAGCGATTCCATCAGGTCGCGATAGGCGCGGAAATGTTCGAGCGCGCCCGTGTTGTCGCCGCCATCGCGCAGAATGTCGCCCATCCGCTGATGCGCCAGTGCACGCGCACGCACCCAATCGGGCTTAGCTTGCGGCTTGCCGGCAAGCGACTGCGCGAGCGCGAGATTGCCCTCGTATTCGCGCAGCGCCTTCGGCGTGTCGTCCTTCTTGCGCAGCAGGTCGCCGATCCGCTGCTGCAAATACACCAGCGTACGCACGCGGTCGCCGTTCGACGGGTCCTTGTCGGCGAATTTGACCAAGGTTTCCCGGGCTCGCAGCAAATGTTGCAAGCCCTCGTCGAGCACGCCGCGCGCTTCGAGCGTATCGCCGAGGCGTATTTCGCTGTTGATCAGCAGTTCCAGGACATCGTCGTTGTCCGGAGCGGCGGCGACGAGCTCCTGCGACAACGCGAGCATCCTGCGCGCCAGCTCGACCGCGTTCTCGCCCTGCCCAGGCACGTTGACATAGGCGAAGCTCAGCGCATTGAGCAGCCGCCATTGCAGCGACGACAGCTTCGGGTTCGGCGTCTCGCTGTCGAGCTGCTGGATGGTCTTGCGGGTGACGTCGAGCAGCGGCTCGGCCACCTTGGTCGATATGGTGCCCGACGAAATCAGGTTGCGGACAATCTCGACGACGCCGGAACCCACGTTGGTGGCGGCGTCGAAATTGCGATTGGCCTGAACCAGCGCCGCCTCCGCGCGGTCGCGCTGCGCGGCCGCCTCCCTCCATTGCCAGCCGGCGGCGCAGGCGAGCACCAGGAGCGCGGCGGCCGCCGACGACACGAGCGTCAAGGCACGCCGCTGCTGGCGCACTTCCTGCGAGAGCAGATCTTCCTTGGGGAGACCGTGGATCGCCGCGGCGAAATCGGCGTTGAGCTCCTTGAAGGCGCGATCGCGCCGGCGCACGCCGCCGCGATAGGAACGCAGGTCCACCCACTTCGGCTCGCTCGCGAAGCGCCCGCGCACCACCGCCGGCAATGGCGTGTCGTCGCGCCAGCCGAAGTCGCCCGCTGCATTGTCCCAGGCCAGATCACCGTCGGTGACCGCAATCAGAAGCGTGTCGACGCTCTTGTGATCGAGCCAGTACTCCACCTCCTTCGCGACCCACTGCGAGGCGGCCGCGTCGGGCGAGGCGATCAGAATCAGGAAGCGGGAGCGGTCGAGCGCGCTCTCGATCGCCGGCCATAGATGCGGCGTGGCGGAGAGGCTGGTGTCGTCGCGGAAAAGGCGCAGCGCCCGCCGCCGGTACCACGGCTTGCCGAGCCGCTGCACCGCTGTCTGCAACGCCGCAGCGACCGCCTTGTCATTCGCATGGCTGTACGAAATGAAGGCGTCGTAGGTCGCCATTTAGCGCAGTCCCCTCGGCCGCCCCGCCGGTCAGGCCAGCTTAGCCCTTGAAAACGGCGATACAAGGCGAGTTTGACGCCAACCCGGCCGAAGTTAACGCCGCAGCACCCTGCCCGCGACCGCGTCGAGCTTCTTGACGAGCTTCTTGTCGCGCGCTTTCGGGTCGGTGATCAGCGCGGTGTCGAGCGCGCGGTCGGAGCCGATCGGGCACGGCTCGTGCTCGCGGGGAAAATCCTTGGCGAGGCGCGCGACCAGCTTCTTCGCCTTGTCGGCGTTCGCCATCAGCACCTTGATGATGTCCTGCACCGTCACCGCATCGTGGTCGGGATGCCAGCAGTCATAATCGGTGACCATGGCGACGGTCGCGTAACAAATCTCGGCTTCGCGCGCGAGCTTCGCCTCCGGCATGTTGGTCATGCCGATCACCGAATAGCCGAGGTTCTTGTAGGTCATGCTCTCCGCATATGAGGAGAACTGCGGCCCTTCCATGCACACGTAAGTGCCGTCACGCACCACGCGGATGCCTTCGGCCTCGGCGGCGCTGGCGAGATGGATGCGCAGCCGCGGCGACACCGGATGCGCCATCGAGACATGCGCGACGCAACCTTTGCCGAAGAACGAGGACTCGCGCTTGTGGGTGCGATCGACGAACTGGTCGATCAGCACGAAGGTGCCGGGTGCAAGCTCTTCCTTGAACGAGCCGCAGGCCGAGAGCGAAATGAGGTCGGTGACGCCGGCGCGCTTGAGCACGTCGATGTTGGCGCGGTAGTTGATGTCGGATGGCGAGAGCCGATGCCCCTTGTCGTGACGCGACAGAAACACGATCGGCAGGCCCGATATCTCACCGACCCGCAGCGGCGCCGACGGCTCGCCCCATGGGCTCTTGATCTTCTTGGCGCGGACCTTCTCGAGCCCCGGCAGGTCGTAGATCCCGGACCCGCCGATGATACCGAGCACGGCCTTGGTCATTATTTGTCCTCTACGGCTTCACCACGTCGAAGGTCTGGCTGGTGAGCTTGCGCTTGCCGTCCCAGAGCTCGAACACCCAGGTGCCCGCGACCATCTCCCAATCGTGCTCGAAGACGTAGCCGCGATAGTTGATCTGGTTGATGGTCGCAAACAGCGCGTGTTCGCCCTGCGTCTGAATGCTGCCGCCCTTGGGATTTTTCAGCCCGGGCGCCGGATATTGCGTCACCGAAACGAGCTTGACGCTCGCCAGGCTCGGGGTACCGACCACCCGATAGCGTATGCCGAAGTGCATGCCGATCTTGGCCTCGATGCGGGTCGTCGAGACCAGTAGCCTGGTGTCGGTCAGGACGTTGCGCTGGCGGGTCGCCGTACCCGGCGCGGATTCGATGGTCGCGGTTTCCGCGCGGTAGATGCCGGCCTCGACGATCTCGATGCGGTCGACCTTGCTGCCGCCTTGCGCCAAAGCGCCGCCGACGACAGCGGCCAGCAACAGCAATGCAAGCGGTCCTCGCATGGATCGACTTCGGTTGCGCCGTGTGTTGGGCAGCAAGCAGCAATCAGCCGTGCAACTCGACCGACTTCCACACCTTCTTCTTGGTGAAGTAGAGGAGACCCGCGAACACGATAAGGAAGATGATCACCTGCAGTCCGGTGCGCTTGCGCGCCTCCATGTGCGGCTCGGCCGCCCAGGCCAGGAACGCAGTGACGTCGCGCGCCATCTGGTCGATCGTAGACGGAGTGCCGTCGTCAAAGACGGGCTTGCCGTCGGTGGTGATACGGCCGTCGGTCAACGGCGGCGGCATCGCCAGGAAGTGTCCCGGGAAATACTTGTTGTAGAAGGTGCCGGGCGGCGCTTCGGTGCCCTTCGGCGCGTCGGCGTAGCCGGTCAGCAGCGCCACCATGTAGTCGGCGCCCTGTTCCTGGTAGCCGGTGATCAGATCCAGAATGAACCAGGGGAAGCCGCGGTCAAAACCACGCGCCTTCACGATCACCGAGAGGTCGGGCGGCACCGCGTTGTAGCGCGCGCGCGCCTGGTTGTCGTTCTTGAACGGCGGCGGGAAGCGGTCGGCGAGCCGGGCGGCGCGATCCTTGACCTCGCCCTGATCGTCGGGATCCGCCGGCACCTGATACTCGGCGGCGACCGCGGCGGCCTGCGCCGAGGTGAAGCCCGGGCCACCCGGCTCGGCGAGATTGCGAAATGCCACCAGAGAAAGACCGTGACAGGTCTGGCAGACCTCGCGATAGACCCTGAAGCCGCGCTGCAGCTGCGCGCGGTCGAACTTGCCCAACGGTCCGCCGAACGACCACTTCAGCTTTGACGGCGTGTCGGCTTCCGCCGCCACGCTGGGCGACGACAGACCGACGAGACCCGCCAGCGCCACCGCGAAGGCGATGACCCCGGCCGCGCTGCCGCGCTTGAGCACCGATTCGGTGATCGAGCCCGGCACCGGCAGCGTCGCCTCGTAGCGGCCGAGCAGCGGCAGGATCACCAGGAAGTGCGCGAAGTAGTAAATCGTCAGCGCGCGCGCGGTATAGACGTAGATGCCTTCCGCCGGCTTCGAACCGAGCCAGCCCAGGCCGACGCAGGTGATGAAGAACAGCCAGAAGAAGAAGCGGTAGCGCGGCCGGTAGCGCGCCGAGCGCACCTTCGAGCGGTCGAGCCACGGCAGGAACGCGAGGATCACGATCGCGGCGCCGAGCAGTGCCACGCCGCCGAGCTTGCTCGGCACCGCGCGCAGGATCGCGTAGAACGGCAGGTAGTACCATTCCGGCACGATATGCGTCGGCGTCACCGACGGATTGGCGGGAATGTAGTTGTCGGGATGCCCCAGGTAATTCGGCACATAGAACACGAACCAGGCGAACAGGATCAGGAACACCGTCAGGAAGAAGCCGTCCTTGATGGTAGCGTAAGGCGTGAACGCGACGGTGTCGGAATCCTGCCGCGGCTCGATCCCGTCCGGGTTGTTCTGCCCGACCACGTGCAGCGCCCAGACATGCAGCACCACCACGCCCGCGATGACGAACGGCAGCAGATAGTGCAGCGCGTAGAAGCGATTGAGCGTCGGATTGCCGACCGCGAAGCCGCCCCACAGCCACTGGGTGATGGACTCGCCCACGATCGGGATCGCGGAGAACAGGTTGGTGATGACGACGGCCGCCCAGTAGCTCATCTGGCCCCACGGCAGCACGTAGCCCATGAAGCCGGTCATGATCATGAGCAGCAGCAGGATCACGCCGAGGATCCACAGCACCTCGCGCGGCTCCTTGTAGGAGCCGTAATACATGCCGCGGAACATGTGGATGTAGCCGGCGAGGAAGAACATCGACGCGCCGTTGGCGTGGATATAGCGCAGCAGCCAGCCGTAGTTCACGTCGCGCATGATGTGCTCGACGGAGTTGAAGGCGAAGTCGACATGCGGCGTATAGTGCATCGCCAGCACGACGCCGGTGACGATCTGCGTCGCCAGCATGAAGGCGAGGATGCCGCCGAAGGTCCACCAGTAGTTCAGATTGCGCGGGACCGGGTAGACGATGAAGGAGGAGTAGACCAGCCCCGCGATCGGCAGCCGGGCCTCCATCCATTTCATGAAGGCGTTTTGCGGCTGGTAGGTCGGATGTCCGCTCATGATCTAACCTTGCAGAGATTGTCGTCGCGCCGGCGATCAGCCGATCCGGATTCGGGTGTCGGAAACGAACTCGTAGGGCGGCAGCGCCAGGTTCAACGGCGCGGGGCCGCTCCTGATGCGGCCGGAGGTGTCGTAGACCGAGCCGTGGCAGGGGCAGAAGTAGCCGTTGTAGGGCCCCTGATGCGCGATCGGGATGCAGCCGAGATGGGTGCAGATGCCGATCAGCACCTGGAAGTTGGCATGCTTCGGCTTGACGCGCGCCGAGTCCGGCTGCGGGTCGGGCAGGCTCGCCAGATTGACGTTCTCGGCCTCGTCGATCTGCTTCTTGGTGCGGTGGTTGATGAAGATCGGCTTGCCGCGCCAGAACACCTTGATGACCTGGCCTTCGACGATCGGCTTGAGATCGACCTCGATCGGCGCACCGGCCGCGATGGTCGAAGCGTCCGGATTTATTTGCGCGATCAGCGGCACCAGCGCCGCAGCCGCGCCGATCGCGCCCACGGCGCCGGTCGCGATATAAAGAAAGTCGCGGCGCGTGTGCTCGGTCGAAGAGATCGTTGCCACGTCTTGAAATCCTCTTCCAGATGCGAGAGCGGCCGGCCCGCGCGGGGGACCATCGGAAAGCACGCTTCCGGAGGGCGGCGGGCGGTCCGGTCGCATCGAGCCCGGGCAAGGCGGGTCGGCACGAACCGGCGGGGTTTATTGGCACCCTTGTAAGGTGAGCGCAAGTGCAGCATGGCCACATTGGGGCAGTGGCTCACAAGTGCCTTTGACCATGCGGTTTCCGGCCTTCTGAGGGCCTGAGAATCCGCTATTTTGCGCCCATGCGGATCGCGCTCTACGAGCCGGATATTCCCCAGAATGCCGGGACGATTCTCCGCCTCGCCGCCTGCCTGGGGGCGGAGGCGCACATCATCGAGCCGGCCGGCTTTCCGGTGACGGACCGGGCCTTCCGGCGGGCCGGGATGGACTATCTCGACCAGGTGACGATCGTGCGTCACGGCAGTTGGGAGGATTTCGACGCAATGGCGTCGCCACGAAGGCGCCCGGCTGATCCTGTTCACCACCCGCGCCAGTGTCTCCTATCTCGACCACGCATACCGCCACGATGACGTGCTGCTGTTCGGCCGCGAGTTGGCGGGCGTGCCCGAGCGCGTGCACGCAGCTGCCGACGCGCGGCTGATCATCCCGATCAAGCCTGGCTTGCGCTCGCTCAATGTGGCGGTCGCCTGCGCCATGGCGCTCGGCGAAGCGATGCGGCAGACGCGCGCGACGGTATCCCCGAACTCATGAGCGCGGCGTCGCTCCGCGTCACCGCTTGTGCAGATGGCGCATGCCACCTCTCTTGCAGCGGGCGGGACTCTCGCCGCCGCATCCTGATATCATTCTAAAGTAAGCACGGGGCGCCCGACGTCCCGCAAAACAAAACATGGAGGAGACGATGGCCGAGGGAAAATCCCGCGTGGATGTTGGACGTCGCCAATTTCTTGGCGGTGCCGGTGTTGCAGGCGCAGCCGCCGCGGCGGCGCATGCGCTGACTCCCGTCGCTCCCGCCAGCGCGCAGACGCCGGCGCAGGCCGCGCCGCCGCCGAACGCGCAGCCCGCCGGTTACACCTTCTTCAAGCCGCAGGAGGTGCTGTTCATCGAAGCGGTCGTCGACCACATGGTGCCGAAGGATGAGCTCACCCCGAGCGGCACCGACATCGGCATCGCGACCTATATCGACCGCGCGCTCGCCGGCTCCTGGGGCAAAGGCGACCGTCTCTATATGCAGGGACCCTGGCTGCCGGGCACCGCCAACCAGGGCTACCAGCTTCCGCTGACACCGGCCGCGCTCTACCGCGCCGGCATCGAAGGCGCCAACGCGCATTGCCGCAAGGCCTTCGGTCAGACCTTCGACCGCTGCACCGCCGCGCAGAAGGAAACCTTCCTGCGCGAGCTCTCCGGCGGGAAGATCACGCTGCAAGGCGGGCTCTCCGGCCGCGCGTTCTTCGGCGCGCTCTATCAGAACGTGATGGAAGGAATGTTCGCCGACCCGATCTATGGCGGCAACCGCGACAAGGTGTGCTGGAAGATGATCGGCTTCCCGGGCGTCGCCGCCAACAATGCCGAGAACATCAAAAAGTACAGCGACGGACGGCGCTTCGCCGCCAATCCCGTCGGCATCGCCGACATGTCCTGAGGGAGGCAAACATGACAACCAAGCTTCCCCCCGTCGACATCGTCATCGTAGGCATGGGCTGGACCGGCGGCATCCTCGCCAAGGAGCTCGGCCCCAGCGGCTTGAAGATCGTGGTGCTCGAACGCGGCGCACCGCGCGCGCCGCAGAACGACTTCGCGGTGCCGCTGATCCGCGACGAGCTGCGTTTCTCCTCGCGTCACGACATGATGATGGACGTGTCGCAGGACACCTACTCGATCCGCAACAATCCCTCCGAGACCGCGCTGCCGATGCGGCGGCTCGGCTCGTTCCTGCCCGGCGAAGGCGTCGGCGGCGCCGGCGCACACTGGAACGGCGTCACCTGGCGCTGGCCGGACCATGAGCTGCGCATCCGCACCAAATATGAGGAGCGCTACGGCAAGAATTTCATTCCTGCCGACATGCCGTTGCAGGACTGGGGCGTGAGCGGCGCCGAGCTCGAGCCCTATTACGACAGGTTCGAATACACGGCCGGCATCTCCGGCAAGGCCGGCAACATCAAGGGCCAGGTGCAGAAGGAGGGCAACCCGTTCGAGGATGCACGCTCGCGCGAGTACCCGCTGCCGCCGCTGATCCAGAACCACGCCGCCCAGCTCTTCACCAACACGGCGAAAGAGCTCGGCTATCACCCGTTCGTGCGGCCGACCGCAAACGCGTCGCAGCCCTACACCAATCCTGACGGGATGAAGATCGGGCAGTGCCAGTATTGCGGCTTCTGCGAGCGCTTCGGCTGCGAGGCCAACGCGAAAGGCAGCCCGAACATCACCGTGATCCCGGTGGCGTTGCGCAATCCCAATGTGGAGCTGCGCACTTATACCTGGGTCACCAAGGTGCTGAAGGACTCGACCGGCAAGAAGGCGACCGGCGTGCAATACGTGAACGTGCTCACCGGCGAAGAGATCGAGCAGCCGGCCGACCTCGTCATCGTCGCCGCCTACCAGCTGTCGAACGTGCACCTGATGCTGCTGTCGGGCATCGGCAAGCCTTATGATCCCGAGACGCAGACCGGCGTGATCGGCAAGAACTACGCCTACCAGGCCGGCGCCGGCGTGACGCTGTTCTTCGAGGACAAGAGCTTCAATCCGTTCATCGCCACCGGCGGATGGGGCACCTCGATCGACGACTTCCACACCAACTGGAACTTCGACCGCAGCGTGCATCGCGGAATCGGCGGCGCCTACATCACGGTCGGCGGCTCGAACGGCCGTCCGATCGCCTACCGGCCGCTGCCGGGGGGCACGCCGCAATGGGGCTCGGATTGGAAACGCGCGGTCGCCAAGTGGTACCACAGCGCGCTCGCGATCAGCGCCTCGGCCTCGGTGATGCCGAACCGGATCAACTATCTCGATCTCGATCCGACCTATAAGAACCGCTTCGGCCTGCCGCTGATGCGGATGACGTTCGACTTCCGCGAGAACGAGCACAGGCTCGTGCGGCACGCGGCGGAAATCATCGGCGGCATCGGCAAGGCGATGAAGCCGACCCTGATGGGCAAGCCGGCGCCGCGCATGACCTGGAACAGCGTGCCCTATCAGAGCACGCACAACACCGGCGGCGTGGTGATGGGCACCGATCCGAACACCAGCGCGCTCAACCGGTTTGGCCAGAGCTGGGACGTCTCCAACGTGTTCGTGACCGGCGCGTCGGCGTTCCCGCATAACTCCGGCTACAATCCGACCGGTCCGGTCGGGGCGCTGGCCTATTGGATGGCGGACGCGATCCGCGAAAAATATCTCAAGAAACCGGGGTCGCTGATCTGATGATGGGAATACGTGTGCTGGCCGCCGCCAGCGTTGTGATGATCTCGCTGTCGGCGGCCGCGCAGGATGCGCAACGCGGCAAGGCGCTGTTCGAGCAGTGCGTTGCCTGCCACTCGTTCGACCCGGCGCCTAACGAGGCCGGGCCGCATCTCAAGGGCCTGTTCGGCCGCAAGGCGGCGAGCGTCGGCGATTTCGTCTACTCGCCGCCGCTGCGCCGCGCCGATTTCGTCTGGACGCCGGAATTGCTCGACAAGTTCCTGGCCGAGCCGCAGGCGCCGCCGTTCCGCGGCAACCGCATGCCGTTCGCCGGCATGCCGGACGCCAAGGCGCGCGCCGACCTCATCGCTTATCTGAAAGAGGCAAGTCGGTAACGCCGCCCTTCCCCAGCCCATAGCCCTGGCCTAGAAAGCTCGCATGGACGTGAGCTTGACCGAAGCCCGCAAGGCCCGCGCGCGCGCGTGGTTCGAAAGCCTGCGCGATGAGATCTGCGCGGCGTTCGAGGCGCTTGAAGTGGCGCTGCCGGCGAACGCGCCGTACGCCGATCGTCCGGTCGGCCGCTTCGTGCGCACGCCCTGGAGCCGCACCGACCACACCGGCCAACCGATCTCGGGTTTACCCGAGATCGGCAACTTAAGTGCCGGGCCGGCCAAAGCCGGCCCGGGTGGCGGCGGCGGCGTGATGTCGATGCTGCACGGGCGCGTATTCGAGAAGGTCGGCGTGCATTGCTCGACCGTGCATGGCGAATTCGCGCCGGAATTCCGCAAGGAGATCCCCGGCGCCGCCGACGACCCGCGCTTCTGGGCCTCCGGCATCTCGCTGATCGCGCATTTGCACAACCCGCATGTGCCGGCGGTGCACATGAACACGCGTTTTGTGGTGACGACCAAAGCGTGGTTCGGCGGCGGCGCCGACCTCACGCCGGTGCTCGACCGCCGCCGCACGCAGAGCGATCCCGGACACGGTCGCCTTCCATGCCGCGATGAAGGCGGCCTGCGACGCGCATGCGGCCGTGGCGCCCTATGACAAATTCAAGGCCTGGTGCGACGACTACTTCACGCTCAAGCACCGCAAGGAGATGCGCGGCATCGGCGGCATCTTCTATGACTATGTCGACAGCGGCGACTGGGACGCCGACTTCGCCTTCACCCAGGCGGTCGGCCGCGCGTTTCTTTCGATCTATCCAGAATTGGTCCGGCGCAATTTCGCGACGCCATGGAGCGACGCCGAGCGCGAGGAGCAGCTCGTGCGCCGCGGCCGCTATGTCGAGTTCAACCTGCTCTACGACCGCGGCACCATCTTCGGCCTGCGCACCGGCGGCAATGTGGAGTCGATCCTCTCCTCGATGCCGCCGGTGGTGAAGTGGCCGTGAGGCGAACGCGATGCGCATTTGCGAGGTCGGCATTGCAGGCTACCGCTCGCTGCGCGCCATCCGGTTTCCAGTCGGCGGCTTGACCGTCTTCGTCGGCGCCAACGGCGTCGGCAAGACCAATCTGTATCGCGCGCTGCAACTGTTGCAGGCCTCGGCCGCCGGCGAGTTGTCGCGCGAGCTGGCGTCAGAGGGCGGCATGCAGTCTGCGCTGTGGGCCGGCAAACGGCGGACGAACCAGCCTGCGCGCATGAAGTTGTCGGCCGGGCTCGGCGGCACCGATCGCGGCCGACCGCAGGCGGAGTTCAGCTACAGCGAAGACACCGACATCACCTATTCCTATGCGATCGAGATCGGCTTGCCGATGCCGACCGCCGCGGCGCTTCCGTTGGAGCCTCAGATCAAGGAGGAGACGCTGCTGTTCCACAAGGGCCGGCGTCCCCTCACCATCCTCGATCGCCGCGGCCCGCGCGCCGTCGCCACCGACGAGGAGGGCAAGAAGCAAACGCTGGGTACCGTCCTGCTCGCCTCCGAGACTGCGCTCGGCGCGATACAGGATCCGGCGCGCTTTCCCGATGTCGACGCCGTGCGCAGGACGATGCTCGATTGGCGCTTCTATCACGACTTCCGCAGCGACCGCGCCTCGCCGCTGCGGCAGCCGTGCCTCGCGGTCACGACGCCGACGCTTGCCTCGGACGGATCGGACCTCGCCGCCGTGTTCGCGACGCTCGCGCATGTCCGCGACGACACGGTCGACCTCGATCGCGCAATCAACGACGCATTCCCCGGCTCGCAGCTCGTCGTGCCGATGCCGGAACGGACGGCAAGCTTCGGGCTGACGATGCCCGACTATCCCAAGCGCGTGTTCGAGGCCGGGGAGCTCTCGGACGGGACGCTGCGCTACCTGGCGCTGGCCGGCGCCCTGCTCGGCTATCGGCTGCCGTCCTTCATCGCGCTCAACGAGCCGGAAGCGAGCCTGCATCCGGAGCTGCTCGAGCCGCTGGCGCGCCTGATCGTGCGCGCGGCCGAGCGGACGCAAGTCTGGGTCGTGACCCATTCGGAACGGCTGGCGGCGGCGTTCGAGGCTTGCGGGAAGGTGCGCCCGCACACCGTGATCAAGCGCAACGGCGAGACCTGGATCGAGGGCCTCAACCTCGGCGGCGAATTTCGCACGGACGAAGACGAGGATGACGATTGATCGGCCAGCGTGGCCGTGATCGATCTGTCATCGATTGCCGCTACCGTCCCGGGCTGCACAACGAGAGGATGCCCCATGACGTTCCAGCCCGGCGATGTCGTATTCCTGAAATCCGGCGGCCAGTCGATGACGGTGGCCGCGATAACCGACGAGAACGTCGAGTGTATTTGGCTCGGCGAAGAAGGCGACCTGTTCCGCCAGGCGATCCCGGCGGTGGCGCTGACCTCCGCCGGCGACGTCGCGGAGGAAAGAGAAAGAAGAAGCGGCCTAGCCCATTGCCGCAGTAGCCACCGGCGGCATCCGATTTCGATTCTTGCGTCCGCGCCGCCAACCGTGAAATGCGCTGGCGGGAACGGCGACAACAACGCAATTCGGTTACGCACCCCAATACCGAAATCTGCCACAAACAACTGCGATCAACCCCGCGCGCGCCGAATAACCGGCGCGCGTTTTTCGTCTCATGGAGACAGGCATGCGGTTCGGAACCCAATCAGGCTCCTCGACCCGCCCGAACGGGCGGCAACGCCTATTCATGTCTGGAACGATCCATGGGAAAGAAAAACCGATCGCGCGAGGCGCGGCGGCGCCAGAACGATCATCTCGTCTGGGCCGTTCTGAAATCACATTCGCAGCTCGAAAAGCTGTTCGCGCACGCGCGCGCGGCAGCCTGCTTCGACGACTTCAACGACGACTATCGCCAGAAGGTCGATGCGTTGCGCGGCTATGCGCTGCGCCCGGCCACGGACTGGCGCTGCCGGATCAAGAGCAAGTCGGAGGAGAAGCGCTTCCTCGACCTCGTGCGCTTCTGCTTCGCGCGCTATCGCGTGCCCGCGCATCTCGAGCAGATCTGGACCGCCAACGTCGTCGACGACGATTTCGTCGACAAGATCACCGCGCCCGATCGCCTTGACGCGCCGCGCCCCGGCGCGCCCGACTTGCGCCGCTGGTACCTGATCGCGGCGCAGGGCGGCTCGCTCTACAAGCAGGAAGCGCATCCCTGGCTGTCGAAGCAGGAGTGCCACCACTTTCTCACCGCGCCGGACGAGATCACGTCGCTGCGGCAGGCGATGTGGTACGCGGTCGCGCGCGCGCAGTCGGACGGCAAGGACGCCGCGCTCAAGGTCGCGCGCTCGAAGATCGCCGGCTATTCGATCGCGTCGTCATGGTGGAAGGAGGTCGCGCGCTTCTTCGCCCGCAACCCGACCGCCGTGCATGAGATCGACGACCTGGTCGATTTCCTGTTCGTCGCCAAGCAGGAAGACGCAGCCTTCACGCTCAAGGGCCGCACGCTGGCGACGCTGCGCCGGCGCATGGAAGACTGGCACCGCGCACTGCGCCGCAGCCAGTCGATCGGCGGCGGGGCGTGGGCCGGCCGCCCCCTGCCCGACGTCGAGTATCAGACCGGCAAGGAGCATCACCGCGCGATCTGGCGGTTCCGGCAGATCAAGACCGGCCACGAGCTGTTCCGAGAGGGCCAGCGCATGCACCACTGCGTCGCGACCTACAAGTTCGCCTGCGAGCGGGGCTACATCTCGATCTGGTCGCTCACCTCGGAATTCCCGATCGGCCGGCACAACCGCGGCGTGACCATGGAGGTGACCAAGGACGGCCGCATCGTGCAGTGCCGCGGCTTCGCCAACCGTCTGCCGTATGGCAACGAGGCGGCGATGGCGAAGCGCTGGGCGTTCGAGCACGGCCTGACCTGGGCCTCGCCGGTGCGATGAGCGCTACCGCATCAGCGCGCCGCCGATCATCACCGCACCGCCGATCAGCACCACCACGTCGAGGATCGCGGTGTGGACGGTGAGCGACATGCGCGCCACCAGCGCCTTGGCCATGAACGCGGCCGGCAGCGCAACGATGCCGATCAACAGCGCGACCGCCATCACGCGCGCGTCGATCACGCCGGAGAAGCCGAACACCGCCATGCGCACGGCGGTGACGACCATCGAGATCACGGCATCGGTGGCGACCACCGCCGCGCCTTGCAGGCCTGCCGCCATCAGCAGCGAAAGCAGGATCACGCCGGCGCCGACCGTGCCGCCGACCGCGCCGCCATAGATGACCGCGCCGACCGCGAGCCCTTTGCTGTCGAGCGCTATCACGTAGCGCTTGAACAGGTAGCGCAGCGGCACCGTGAGCATCAGCATGGTGCCGATCACGATCCCGGCGCCCTTGCCCGTCAGCAGCGTATAGCCATAGGCGCTGACGATGCAGGTCGGCGTGGCGAAGGCGGCGACCAGCATGGCGCGCCGCCAGTCGATCAGGTTCTTGAACGCGAGCGCGCGCCAGGTGTTGTTGAAGAGCGCCGAGATCGCGATGATCGGCACCACCGGCTCCGGCCCCAGCACCGGCACCAGAACCAGCGGCATCAGCGCGCCGGTGCCATAGCCGGCAATGCCGCCGACCATCGAGGCGAACACCGCCATCGCGGCGATGAGGACGAGTTCGAGCGGGGAGATGGCGGCGAGCGAGGCGAGCATGGACTCGAGCATGCCACCGTCATGCCCGGCCAGAACGAATTGTGCAAATCCCGGCTACGACTTCGCCGCCTGCGCCGTCTTCAGATCCGCCGGCGAGATCAGCACGCCGAAGCGCTCGCACCAGATGATGACGCTCGGGTATTTCGCGAGGTCGACACCGGACGGAATGGCGTAGCGCTGGCTGCCCTTGAACGAGCGCAGCCGTCCGAGATCGACGAACATCACATCCTTCATGTCGGACGACGAGCGGATCGACGCCTTCGGAACCAGGTAGACGTGGAACGCCGGTCCCGGCCCGACCTCGAAATCCGGCTCCAGGAAGACCGTGCGCTCATAAACGCTGACCTTGCCCCTGCCGTAGTGGACCGGATCGGAGGGATTGGCGTGGATGAAGGTGCCGGTGGCGACGAGCCGCGAGCGGTCGGCCTCGGTCAGCGTCTCGGTCGCGGGCGGCGGCGGGAAGACGTAGGGGAAGACGAAGAAGCCGAGCGCGACGCCGAACGCCGTCCCGAGCAGGCCGCCGAAAAAGAACACGACGATATCGCGCAAGAACCTGCGCATCGATGAGGCTCCCACCATTTCCAATCGCTAGTACGGACTAGCACGGCGCTTGGTCACGCCCTTTCGCAGATATTCACAATAAAACACGGGAAGGCTCAGTCCGCCGAGGGCAAGCGCCGCATGGTGAACTCGATGCAGTCGCCGGGGAGCTCGCGCCAGCTCTCGATCTCGGTCTGGTAAGCCGCCTTGGGGAAGCGCTGGAACAGCTCCTTCGCCTTTTCGCGTGCCTGCGCCCGCGGCAGCGCGAAAGTATCGCGCCGGAAGGCGTCGCGCGTGGTCTTGCTCTCGGCGAACTGCCGGGCGGTGCTACGGGCAAGATCGGCTGGTCGTCGCATCGGGTTCATAGGCAGCCTCTGCCGTTACGCTTTACTTACTTGTGCATGATCTTGTCCGAAAACCGGTCCCACTTTTCGGGATCATGCATCAATGTAGCCCCTCCAGGCCCCCGGTGCGAGTCGCGATCGGAACGGCTATGCTGCCGGGTCGATACGCCACGGAGGGGCATTCCGATGCGCATGACTTTTTGGCGGCCCCGATCGGTCTTGACGCGACCCGGGATTGGCTTTGCGGCAGCGCTATTGTTGCTGGCATCGATGCCGCGCGACGGCGCGAACGCCCAGACCGCGGTCGACCTGCAACTGGTGCTCGCGGTCGACGTCTCCGGCAGCGTCAACGCGCAGCGCTTCGAGCTTCAGAAGATGGGCTATGTGGCCGCGTTCCAGAACAAGCGCGTGCTGAGCGCCATCCTGGCCGGGCGCAACCAGTCGATCGCGGTGACCATGATGCAGTGGTCGGGCCCGTTCCTGCAGTCGCAGGTGGTGCCCTGGACCGTGCTCAAGGACGAGACGGCGATGAAGGGGTTTGCCGGCGCCATCGAATCGGCGCCGCGCATGATGTATGGCGGCGGCACCTCGATCTCGGGCGCGATCGACAATGCCGTGACGCTGTTCCCGCAGGCACCGTTCAAGGCCGAGCGCCGCGTCATCGACGTGTCCGGCGACGGCTCCAACAACCGCGGGCGCTCGGTGACGCAGGCGCGCGACGAGGCGGTCGATGCCGGCATCGTCATCAACGGCCTGCCGATCCTCGCCTTCGAGCCGCAGCTCGACCAGTACTTCAAGGACTACGTGATCGGCGGCCCCGGCGCTTTCATGATTGCCGCCAAGAGCTTCGAGACGTTCGCAGAAGCGATCCTGATGAAGCTCATCCTCGAGATCGCCGATCTCGCTCCGCGCGACCACCGCAAGGTCGCCGCCGGCCCCGGCAAGCGATAACCCCAAAAGCAAAGGCGGCCGGCAAGACCGGCCGCCTGACAGTATCAAACCAGCTTGCTAGCCACCGACCGAGTCGGTGACGCACTTCTTGGTGAAGCTGTTCTTGGCCGCACCGGCGAGCTTTTGCGCGCCCGCCTTGGTGTCGCACGCTTCGTGCGCTTCACGTTCGCATTTGGTCATGAAGCTCTTCAGCGCGGCGCCCGCCAGTTTCTGCTTGGCCGCGTTCTCCTTACACGACTGGGCGAAAGAGGGGCCGACGGCGGCGAGTGATGCGATTGCAACCGTCGCCACAACGGCGGTGATGATGCGGATCATGGTTTCCTCCTCAGTGAGCTTGGCGGTTCGGATATCCTTTCACCGCCGGGCAAGGGAATGCTAACGAGCCGCGCCCTGCGGTGTCTACGGGATCGGGACGCTTTTACCGACTCTATTTCGGCACCTCTTCTGATTGGCATTGAGACGTCAGGCCGCGCGCCGATTGAGCGACGTAGCTGCCGGTACTAGCGCGTCGCGCTGGCCGTCGGTCCAGGTCAGGATTTCGAAGCGGCCGTCGTGGTGTTCGGCGATGGCGGTGCAGCTTTCGACCCAGTCGCCGCAATTGAGATAGCGGACGCCGAATTCCTCGTGGATTGCGGCATGGTGGATGTGGCCGCAAATGACGCCCTGCACCTCGTGGCGCTGGGCTTCGGCAACCAGGGCCTTCTCGAAATCGCCGATGTAGTTGACGGCGTTCTTGACCTTCAGCTTCATCCACTGCGACAGCGACCAATAAGGAAAGCCAAGCCGGCGCCGCAGCCCGTTGAACACCCGGTTGGCGACGATGGCCCAGTCGTAGGCCTTGCCGCCGAGCAGCGCGAGCCAGCGCGCCTGCGTCACCACCAGGTCGAAGTAGTCGCCGTGGATCACGAGATAGCGGCGACCGTCGGCGCCCACATGGACGGCGGTCTCCGACACCTCGATGCCGCCGAAATGGGTGCCGTAGTAGTCGCGCAGGAACTCGTCATGGTTACCGGGGACGTAGACGATACGCACGCCCTTGCGCGCCTGGCGCAGGAGCTTCTGCACGACATCGTTGTGGGACTGCGGCCAGAACCAGCCCGAGCGCAGGGCCCAGCCGTCGACGATATCGCCGACAAGGTAAATGGTGTCGGCTTCATGACAGCGCAGGAAATCGAGGAGCTTTTCGGCCTGGCTGCCGCGGGCGCCAAGATGCACGTCGGAGATAAATAGCGAGCGAAACCGGCGGTTATCGATTGCTGCCCTCACGTCGACTCACGTTCGTTCGTTCATCCCCATGCGCGTTCCAATGCCAGCTTTGTCTTGCGGTTTTATGACAATCGATTCAATGGCTTGCGTCAGCCGCCGTCATGGGCGCGTCATCGATTGGCGTTACCGATTGGGGATGACAGTCGCAATCTGGGCCGCAGCCGCCTTCTGCGGGCTCACCCTCGCCGTCCAGCTCGGCAGTATCGCCATCGCCATCATCCGTTGCCGGACACCCGCCCGCCAACTTCCGCCGCCGGACGATGCGCCGCCGATCACGATCATCCGTCCGGTCTGCGGCATCGACAATTTCGTGGAAGCGACGCTGCGGTCGACTTTCGTGCTCGACTATCCGCGCTACGAGATCCTGTTCTGCGCAGCGTCGGTGCGTGATCCGGTCGTCGGTCTGGTGCAGAGCCTGATCGCCGAGCACCCGCAGATCCCGGCCAAGCTCCTCGTCGGCGACGAGCGCATCAGCGCCAATCCCAAGCTCAACAATGTGCTGAAGGGCTGGCGCGCCGCCGCCAACGATCGGGTCGTGATGGCCGACAGCAACGTGCTGATGCCACGCGACTACCTGCAGCGGCTGCTTGCAACCTTCAGGGACGACACCGGCATGGTGTCCGCGCCGCCGGTCGGCAGCCATCCGCTGGGATTCTGGGCGCAGATGGAATGCGTCTTTCTGAACACCTACCAAGCGCGCTGGCAGTACACGGCCGACACGATCGGGCTCGGCTTCGCGCAGGGCAAGACGCTGTTCTATCGCCGCAGCGATATCGAGGCCGCAGGCGGCTTGCGCGCGCTCGCCGCCGAAGCCGCCGAAGACGCGGCGTCGACCAAGATCATGCGCGCCAGCGGGAAGCGGGTACGGCTGGTCGATGCGCCGTTCCAGCAACCGCTCGGCGAGCGCAAGCGCGGCGACGTCTGGGACCGGCAGGTGCGCTGGGCGCGGCTGCGGCGCGACAGCTTCCGCGCCTTCTATTGTCTCGAAGCCGCCTCCGGCGCCGTGCTGCCGCTCCTCGCGGTCGTCTTCATCGCGGCCGCCACGGGTTATTCGGTCATCGCCGCCTGCGCGCTCCTGCTCGGCGTCTGGTACGGCGCTGAGATGTTGCTGGCGGCGGCCGCCGGCTGGCACCTCCCCCTGCTCTACCCGCTGCACGCGATGCTGCGCGACCTGTTGTTGCCGGTGCTGTGGTTCGAAGGCTGGCGCGAGGCCGGTTTCGTCTGGCGCGGCAATGCCATGAGTGTCGACGAAAGTAGTATGGCCTCGAATTAGCGGCGATTTCCGCGCCTCCGCCGCGCGTTTCCTAACCGGCATTAACAATTTTGCGTTGAACCAAATTGTGCCGCCGCGCAACTAACCGCGAACGCAACAAATTCATCCAGAGGTTTTCAGATGTTGACCGCCAACGATATTGCGCTTGTGCGCGCGAGCTTTGCGAAGGTCCTGCCGATCAAGGACGCCGCTGCCGACCTGTTCTACAACCGGCTGTTCGAGATCTCTCCGCAGCTGCGGATGATGTTTCCGAAGGACCTCAAGGAGCAGAAGTCGAAGCTGATGGCGATGATCGCCGCGGCGGTCGGCGGCCTGCACGACCTCAAGACGCTGGTGCCGCACGTCAAGGCGCTGGGCGCCCGCCACGCCGGCTACGGCGTCACCGTTGCCCACTATGGGATCGTCGGCGAGGCGCTGATGTGGACGCTCGAGCGCGGTCTCGGCGATGCGTTCACGCCGGAGGTCCGCTCCGCCTGGGCCAAGGTCTATGGCATCCTCGCCGGCACCATGCAGACCGGCGCGATCGAAGCCGCCGACAGCCGCGCGGCGTAAGCGACAAGGCCTGTATCATTGAGATCACTTATCTTCTGGCGGTGTTGCGAAACCACAACAGCCGCCTGGCAATTTTGAAATTGTCCTCATTGCGCGTATTCGGACGGTCGCACCCCCGGCTAGATTGTCTCTGTGGCAACGGGACTGGGGGATTCGATGCGCGGCACAATTTCTTCGATTTGCAGGTCAGCGCTGTTTCTTGGACTTGCGATTAGCTCCGCATCGGCAGCCGACCTGCCGGCCCGCATGCCGGTCAAGGCGCCGGTCGTCGTCCCCGTCGCTGTTTACAATTGGAGCGGCTTCTATATCGGCGCGCATGTCGGCGGCGTCTGGGGCAAGAAGGACTGGACCGACACCACGGTCAATCCTCCGGCGGACGTCGGTTCGCACAATGTGAGCGGGCTGATCGCGGGCGGTCAGGTGGGCTTCAACTGGCAGAGCGGCGATTGGGTTTACGGCATCGAAGCGCAGGCGAGCTGGTCCAACGCCGACGGCCGGCACGAGTTTGGCAACGCCTTCTTTACGACCGAGGTCAAGTGGCTCGGTACCATCGCTGGCCGACTCGGCTACGCGCGCGACCGCTGGCTCTGGTATGTGAAGGGCGGCGCCGCTTTTGCACACGACGAACATGCCATCGGCTCGACGGTTCAGATCGTCCAAGGTGCGATCGTCGTCAACCCCGGCCAGGTGCTGTTTGAAGGTGACAAGACGCGCTGGGGCTGGATGGTCGGCGCGGGCGTTGAATACGGTATCGCATCGAACTGGTCGGCGAAGCTCGAATACAACTACATGGATTTCGGCGACAAGACGATATCGTTCGCGGCGCTGCCGCCGCTTCCGCCCGCTACGATCACGGCCAAAATCGACCAGCACCTGCATGTGGTGAAGTTCGGCATCAATTACCGCTTCGGCGCGCCGGCGTTGGTTGCGCGCTATTGAGCGATCGCGACCGCCAGCGAAAAGCGCCGAGCAATTTTGTAATCGTTCACGCCGGCGGCGCCGCCGCCTCCGCGATCTTGGCAAGCACTGCCGCGTCCATCGGAAAATCTAAAGCGATCCAGGCCTCCTCGGCGGCGCGCAGGGCCGTGCCGAGCGCCGGACCTTTCGCCACGCCGCGCGCGATGAAGTCGGCGGCCTTGAGCGGGAAGACCGGCGCCGTCCACCGCTCGGGCAGCAGCACGATGTCGTGCCAGCGCTCATCGGCAACGCTCTCGTTCCACGCCCGCGACCAGGCAAGCAACACGCGGTCGAGAAATTTTTCCGGCCCGAGCCGATAGACCAGCACGCGCGCATCGTGCATGCCGGTCGCCGCGGAAATGTGCCACCAGCCGTCCGCCATCGATGCAAGCCGGTCGTATTCGGCGTTGGCGAGGCGCAGCCGCTCGCGCAGCCGTTCCGCGTCCTCGGTCGTGCTGACGCCGAGCGCACCCAGCCGCCGCACCGGATCGGGCGTCAGTGCCAGTTCGCGCTCGAGCTTGGTCATGTTGGCAAAGCTCGCGAGCAGCGGCACACCGCCCAGCACCGCCACCAGCAGTCCCGCCTCGCTCATGCTCACCAGCGCCGGCACCACATGGGTCGCAGCCAACAGCTTGAGCATTTCCGCGCGCACGCGCTCGCGCGACAGCGTCTCGAGCCCGCCGCGCCCCGCGATGCAGGCCGACAGTCCGGCCGGATCGGGATGTCCGCCGTCGCCATAGGAGGCGTGGAAACGGAAGAAGCGCAGGATGCGCAGATAGTCCTCCTCGATCCGCCGCGCCGGATCGCCGATGAAGCGCACGCGCCGTTCCTTGAGATCGTCGAGCCCGCCGACATGGTCGTGGACCGTACCGTCGCGGGTGGCGTACAGCGCGTTCATCGTGAAATCGCGCCGCCCGGCGTCCCGCTGCCAGTCGCGACCGAACGCGACCCGCGCATGACGCCCGAAGGTCTCGACGTCCTCGCGCAGGGTCGTTACCTCGAACGGCGTGCCGTCGATCACGACGGTGATCGTGCCATGATCGAGGCCGGTCGGAACCGGCTTGAAGCCCGCGGCGGCGGCGCGGCGCATCACCTCGTCCGGCACCGCCGTGGTGGCGACGTCGATCTCGCCGACCGGCTCGCCGAGCAAGGCGTTGCGCACGGCGCCGCCGACCACGCGCGCTTCCTCGCCGTCGCGATCGAGCACCTCGAGCAGCCGCGGCAGCGGGCCTTCGCGCAGCCAGAGCGCCCGCTCAGGACCGATCTGGGTGGGGCGGGACGAGCTCATGCGGCGGCTCCGGACTCACTTCTTGATCTGGCGCGGCTTGGTCTCTCCCGGCACCAGCTTGCCGTCCTCGATATGCGCCGGAATGTAGGTCGAGCCCGGTGGCGCGCCACCCCATTGCGCCAGCATGAAGAAGCCAGCGATCACCACCATGAAGGAGGCGACCAAGAGGTAAAGCTGGATGCGGGAGGACGAGGTCATGCGGGGCTCCGGAGTCACTTCTTGATCTGGCGTGGCTTGGTCTCTCCCGGCACCAGCTTGCCGTCTTCGATATGCGCCGGGGTGTAAGTCGAGCCCGCCGGCACGCCATCCCACTGCGCCAGCGTGAAGAAGCCTGCAATCACCATCATGAAGGAGGCAACCAACAGGTAAAGGACGTGCGTCATCGGCCAATTGGTGAGGTCGAGCACGCCGCCGCGCTTGGTCACCCACAGGAACAGCGCGTAGAGCGCGAACGGGGTGAGAAACAGCGCCAGCTCGGTGGCGATCGGGCGGATCATAGAACGCAATGTACACAGCTATTCCGCCGGCGGCATGGGTATGGTTGCCGCAATCCTCATATATCTATCCGCCACAATTGCGTATCGCTGCCGAAGTTGCCTTAGTTGACCCGCCCCCGGAACGACTCTTATTTTTCGTGGGAGGTTCTGGAGGGACACGGGGTGCAGGTCGTCGGTTCGATTCGCGTCGGAGGCGCCCTCGCCTTCATGCTCCTCTCGTGCGGCATTGGCGTCGCGTCGACGGTTTGCACGGCGGAGCGCGCCAAGCCGCTGCCCCCGACCGACCGGACGCTGTGCGCCGAGCTCACACAGACCGTGCGCAACCCGCGCGCCCTGCCGCTTGACGCCTACCAGGCCAAGCTCGCGCAGTTCCTGCGCAACTACTGCCACCGCGACGAAGCGTCCGGGTGGAAACGCGATAAACACGTGCGCGACACCGGGCCCTTCATCGGCACGCTCAAGGACGGGAAATGGACCGGGACCTATTTCGGCACCCACGCACCGGTGATGACCTGGTACTCGCCGGACATGGTCGACTGGCTGAAGTTGAACCGCGCCGAAGAGTCGGCCGTTCCGCTCGAGGCCGCGCCCGTCCCTGACGGTGCGATCATGGTCAAGGAGATGTTCCCGCCGCCGGCCGCCGCCTGTGCCAGCGTCGATCCGCTCCACCTGATGCCGACGTCGGGCGCCGCCATCATGGTGCGCGACGCGGCCGCGTCGCACGATGGCTGGTTCTGGGGCTGGTTCGGATGGACCGAGAAGAATGAGTGGCGACCGGACTGGCCGGCGCCGGCGGGCAACGACTACCCGTACATGGGCTTCGGCCTCTACTGCATGAACTGCCACGGTTCGGCGCGCGACAACGCGACCTTTGCGTCGCTGCGCAACATCAAGGGCGAGCGCGGCGATCCGCTGGTGTTCCTCAGCCAGACCTTCGTAACGGCGCCGCTGTTCGAGAGCTTTCACGAGGAGATCGCAAAAGGAAAGCCGGAATCGGCGCCGCCGCCCGACCCGCCCTACTCTTCGCTGTTCACGCGTTTGTTCCGGCTCCTGAGCAAGGCGCTGCCGACGAGCGCCACCGTCACCAACATGCCATCGGAAACCTACGACCATGTCTGGGCGCCCGCGGGCTTGCCCAATGCGCGATCGCAAATGGTGACGTCGACGCAATGCATCGGCTGCCACAGCGCCGGCGCCACCGGCTTGCAGTTCGACATGACCGAGCCCGGGCCGGACAACAAGATGGCGAACGTCTCGCCCTATGGAACCTGGCGCACGTCGCCAAAGGGCCTTGCCGGACGCGATCCGATCTTCTTTGCGCAGCTCGCGAGCGAGGTTGAGACCTTCCATCCGGAATCCCCGCAGACGATCGAGGACACCTGTCTCGGCTGTCATGCGGCGCAAGGCCAGCGCCAGTTCGCCAACGATCGCCACGCCGAGACCGGCAGCTGCCAGCCATTCGTGCGCGACAATCTGAATGCGATCCCGTTTCAGGCCGATAACGAGGTACGCGCGCTCGCGCACTACGCGGCGCTGGCGCGCGACGGCGTCTCCTGCACCACCTGCCACAGCATGGTGCTCGGCAAGGAGGCATCCGCGGCGGCGCAATCGCAGCCGCAGAACGCCTGCATCGACGCGCGGCAGGAACGCACCAATCCGGGTCTCAGCGGCCTGGCGCGCACCTTCACCGGCAATTTCCTGCTCGGGCCGCCCGGCAAGCTCTACGGACCGTTCCGCGATCCCAAGCAGAAGCCGATGGTCAACGCCACCGGCATGGTGCCGGAGCACAGCGAGCACGTGAAGAGCGCGGAGATGTGCGCGAGCTGCCACACCGTGCACCTGCCGGTCCTGCATCGTGGCAAGCCGGTCGCGCGTACCTTCGAACAAGCGACCTATCCGGAATGGGCATTCAGCGCCTATCGCACCGGCTCGACCCCGGACGGTCCGCTGCCGCTGCGCGCCGGTGCCAAGGCGCAGACGTGCCAGGATTGCCACATGCCGAGGCGGGATGCCTTCGGCCTCCCCTATCAGAGCAAGATCGCGACCATTCAGGAGTACTCGAACTTTCCGCAGGCCGAGCATACGCTGCCGCCGCAGGACATCGACCTGCCGGTGCGCGACGGCTATGCGCGCCACACCCTGGTCGGGCTGAACCTGTTCCTGATCAAGATGGCGCAGCAATTCCCGCAAATGCTCGGCATCCGCACCGAAGACCCGATGCTCACGGCCAAGCGCGGGATCGATTTCCTGACCACCACCGAAAATGCCATGCTCGACCAGGCGCGAAACCGCACCGCCGACGTCAGCGTCGACGAGGTCCGGCGCGACCGCAACGCGTTGAGCGCGAAGATCACCATCACCAACCGGGCCGGGCACAAGTTCCCGTCGGGCGTCGCGTTCCGCCGCGCCTTCATCGAGTTCAGCGTGCTCGACGCGCAGGATCGCGTGCTGTGGTCGTCCGGGCGCACCAACGCCGCCGGCGTGATCGTCGACGCGCGCGGCACGCCGATCGCCGGCGAGCTGCGGTGGCGAGCCGACTGTTCGGCGCGCATCAATCCGCTGGCGCGGGCGCACCAGCCGCATTTCCAGGTCATCACCCGGCAGGATCAGGCGCAGATCTACGAGGAGCAGATCGCCAAGCCCGCGGACGTCTCGGCGCCGGTCTGCGGCATCGGCGCCAAGCCCGAGGGCGAGCTGACCACGAGCTTCCTCTCGCTCTGCGCCAAGGTGAAGGACAACCGCCTGCTGCCGGCGGGCTTCCTGCCGCTCGAGGATCGCATCAGCATCGCCGATGCGCTCGGCGCCAACCACGAGCTCGCGGAGGAGGTGGCGCCGGTCGCGGTCGGCGACGATCCGGACTATCGGACCGGCGGCGCCGACACGGTCACTTATCGCGTTCCGCTTGCGCAATTGGGCGGCCGCGCCGTGGCGGTGCGGGCGACACTCTATTATCAGGCGACGCCGCCCTACTATCTGCAGGATCGCTTCTGCACGTCGCGCAGCGAGGACACCGCGCGGCTCTACTACATCGCGGGACGGCTCAACGTGGCGGCGTCACCGATCAAGGATTGGAAGCTCAAGGTCGGCCCCACCGCGCAGGCGCGCGTTCCATGAGCACGCAGACGCCCGACACGCCCACGGTGCTGAACACGCCGGTCGAGGTGGGGACAGCGCCTCCGCCCGACGCGAACACCGGCCCGCTCGATCTGCTGGCGATCACGCTGACGGTGATCCTTTGCCTGAGCTGGGGTCTCAACCAGGTCGCGGTCAAGCTGGCGCTGCCGGACGTGCCGCCGGTCATTCAAGTGACCGTACGCGCCGCAGGCGCGACATTGCTGCTGGCGATCTGGATGTTTGCGCGCGGCATCAAGTTCGACTTTCGCGACGGCACCCTGAAGCCGGGGATTCTCATCGGCCTTCTCTTTACCTTCGAATACGTGCTCATCTACCAGGGCCTGCTTTACACATCCGCCAGCCGCTCGGTGGTCTATCTCTACACCGCGCCGATCTTCGTCGTCATTGCGTCGCGCTGGTTCCTGCCGGGCGAGCAATTCACATCGCTGCAATGGATAGGCATTGTGCTGTCGTTCGCCGGCATCGTCATCGCCTTCGGCGAGGCGTCGCCGTTCGAGAAGCCCGAACAGGCACTCGGCAATGCCATGATGGTGCTCGCCGCCATCGGTGCCGCCGGCACGACGCTGGTCGCCAAGGCGAGCTCGCTCTGCCGCGCACCGCCCGAGAAGACCTTGTTCTACCAGATCGGCCTATCGGTTCCGGTGTCGGCGGTTTGCGTGCTGCTGTTGGGCGAGACCATGACGGACATGCCCTCCGGCCTCTCCATCGCATCGTTGATTTTTCAAACTGCGTGGGTCGCGTTCATCACCTTCCTGATCTGGTACGGATTGGTGCAGCGCTATTCCGCGAACCGGCTCGCCGCATTGACGTTCCTGACGCCGCTGTTCGGTGTTGCGGCCGGCTACCTCATCCTCGATGAGCCGCTCACGGCGCGATTCCTGACCGCCGTGGCGATGGTGACGGTTGGAACCTTGCTGCCGAGGCTTCCGGACGGGCGCGAGGCGGTCCGCCGGCTCCGTTCGCGGAAATTGCCAGAGCACCGGTAAGGCCGCACCTATCGCGTGCGGCGATGCCACGCCGCGCGCATCTCGCGCAGGATTTGCCTCAAAATAAGTAGTCCTACCTATGGGTTAGCGATCGGTTAACCCAAGACCTTAAGCGGATATTCTGCTCCTGCGTTTAAAGGTGAACCGCAAGGCCGGCGCAGACCGCCGGCCCGGTTCAACGACTATGCCCAACCCATCCGCCGCCGACAGCGAGCGTGCGCACCCAGCTCCGACGGCAACGCCGTCGCTGAAGCCTATGCCGCTGCGCCGCCTGTGGTGGGCAGCGATCGTCCTGCTCGCGCTTTCCATCGGCGCGGTGGGATTCACGATCTGGCAGCTCCGAAACGATGCGATCAAGTCGGCAATCACCGACACCGGAAACATCGCCGCGATCCTGGCCGGCCAATTGTCGCGCTCGCTGAACACGATCGACGGAATGCTGCTCGAGATCAGAGGCACCAGCAAAGGCCTCAACATCGATACGCCCGCCAAGCTCCGGGCCATCTACGACACCAAGGAGATGCACGACACCATGCGGGGGCTTCTCGCAACGGTGCCGCACATCTTCAACATGGTGGTCGCAGACGAGAACGGACAACTCGTCGTCTCGACCGCCGCGTGGCCGACGCCCGCCATCAATGTCGGCGACCGCGACTACTTCAAGACCGCGCGGGCACGCCTTGACGGCCGCCTGAGCACCTCGGTGCCGATCCGGAACCGGATCGACGGCAATCAGACGATCGTGTTCGCGCGGCGGCTGGAAACGCCGAGCGGCGAGTTCGCCGGAATCATTTTCGCCAGCGTCAACTCGAACTACTTCGAGGCAATCTACGGCTCCACGCAATCGATCCGCTCCCTTATCTTCAACCTGATCCGGGAAGACGGCACGATCCTGTTCCGTCATCCCGACGCGACCGGCTTTGCCGGCAAGAAGCTCTCGCAGGAAGCGGCCTGGCAGGACTCGCTCCACAGCGGCAAGCGAAGCTTCCGTATCCTCGCAAAGGCGGACAACAACTATCGCTATGTGTCGGTCCGGCCCGTGCCGGAGTACCCGCTGTTCGTCAACATCTCGCTGACCGAAAACGTCGCGCTGGCCGGCTGGCTGCGGCGTTCGGCGATGATCGGGCTCGGCAGCGCCGCGTTGCTCTTGTGCTCGATCTACCTGTTGATCGCGATCACGCGGCAGGTCCGCTTCCTGAGCAAGTCGGAGGCTTCGCTGCTGCAGACGTCGCAGCAGCTCGACGCCGCGCTGAACAACATGGCGCATGGCATCAGCATGTTCGACAAGGAGCAGCGGCTGGTCGTCGTCAACAAGCAATACGCGGCCATGTACAATATCAGCCCCGACCAGGTGACGCCGGGAACGCCGGCGCGCGACATCCTTGAGGCCCGCGTGGCGTCGGGCGCCTCGCCGGCGTCCCGCAGCTACGCGGCCGACCGCATCAAAGACATGTCGGTGGGCAAGGACTATTCCATCATCGACCACCTGCGCGACGGGCGCGTCATCGCCATCAATCATCAGCGCATGGACAACGGCGGCTGGGTCACGGTCCATCAGGACATCACCGCGCAAAAGCGCGTCGAGGCCGAGCTCGCGCACATGGCACGCTATGACGCCTTGACCGGACTCGCCAACCGCGCGCTGTTCCTGGAGAAGGTGGGCGAGGCGCTGGCGCGCATGGAAAGCCAAGGCGAGCCGTTCTCGGTGCTGATGCTCGACCTCGACCGCTTCAAGGCGGTCAACGATTCGCTCGGGCATGCGATCGGCGACTCGCTCCTGAAGGCGGTCGGAGACCGGCTGCGCCGCCTGGTGCGCGACCTCGACGTCGTTGCGAGACTCGGCGGCGATGAGTTCGCGGTGATCCAGATTTCCGACATGAACCAGCGCGACCAGGCCGCCGTCCTGGCGAACCGTATTCTTTTGGCGCTCACCGAGCCCTACGACATCGATGGACGCAAGATCGTCATCGGCACCTCGATCGGCATCACGCTGGCGCCGAAAGACGCCGGCGACGCCGACAAGCTCGTGCGCCACGCCGACCTCGCGCTCTACAAGGCGAAGTCCGAGGGCCGCAACCGCTATCGCTTTTTCGAGACCGCCATGGAGGCGGACGCGCGCGACCGCCGCGAGCTCGAAGAGGACATGCGGCGCGCGCTGCTGCGCGACGAATTCGAGCTGCACTACCAGACCGTCATCGATATCGGCCGGCGCGAGTGCTGCGGCGCCGAGGCGCTGGTGCGCTGGCGCCATCCCGAGCGCGGCCTGCTGTTCCCCGACCAGTTCATCGGTCTGGCGGAGGAAAGCGGCCTGATCATGCCGCTCGGCGGCTGGATCCTGCGGCGCGCCTGTTCCGACGCGGCGGCATGGCCGTCGCATCTCAAGATCGCGGTCAATCTCTCGCCGGTGCAGCTCAAGCAGTCGAACCTCATGGAGGTGTTGAAGTCGGCGCTCAAGGAAACCGGCCTCGACCCGCGGCGGCTCGAGCTCGAGATCACCGAGACCGTGCTGATCGAGAAGAGCGAAGAGAACCTCGCCACCCTGCACGAGATCAAGAATCTCGGCGTCTCGATCATCCTCGACGACTTCGGGACCGGCTATTCGTCGATGCGCTATCTGCAGATGTTCCCGTTCGACAAGATCAAGATCGACAAGTCGTTCATCCAGAGCATGACCACGCATTCCGACAGCGCGGCGATCGTGTGCGCGATCACCGGCCTCGGGCGCGGTCTCGACATCGAGACCACCGCCGAAGGCATCGAGACCGCGGAGCAGCTGCAGTTCCTGCGCACCGCCGGCTGTCAGCTCGGGCAGGGCTATCTGTTCAGCCGGCCGGTCCCGCTGGCGCAATTGTCGTTCGAGCGCCCGGAAGCGCTGCGCGCCGGCGTCAAGGCGGCCTGATTTAACGCAGGTTCGGTTCGCGGGCGTGACGCGTCTTACGCTGCCGGCGATCGGCAGTAAGATGGTGGACATCGAGCAATCCATCAGCTTGGCCAAACACTTCCGCAATTTTTCTTGCCGTCTTACCGGTCTTGCTCACAATTGGTCACTCCGAGGCACGACGTCTTCGTAGCCCGGATGAAGCGAAGCGAAATCCGGGGCGGTCCCTCTGCGGGGCATATCCTTCCCGCATTCCGCTTCCGCCTTCGCGCGTGTGCGCTTCGGCGGACTGAAGCGCGCCGTAGCTCGCAAAGCGAGCGGAGGCGGGTCGCTCCATGCGGGCTACGAACCGCGCACGTATCATCGTTCTCGCGAGTCATACGACCTCCGAGCTTTGCCAATTTCTCCCTCGCACAAATGCAAGGGAGCGGAGCGCCGACAGGCGCTCGGGTGCTTGCGAGGCACCCTTACGCGGGCGAGTGACGTACGCCCGCAGGCGCTATAGCGAGGCGTCTCGCGTCGCAGTGACGTAGGACGCTCGCCTCTCGGCGCTCCACTGCGGCGATTGTTGGCTCCGGACTCGCCCATAAGCCGTTCACGCGCGTCTTCGACGCGCTATGGCGAAACCCGCGGGCGGTGCACATGAGCGGTGCCCTTGGGTCTCGCATTGGTGCGTTCGCACGTTCCGCTCCTAGTGGCGGAAGGGCGGTGTTGCCGGGCGCCTCCCGGGAGTTGCTTTGCATAAAGCAACGCGCAGGACGCCGGTCCCGACCTGCTCATGCAATGCCTCGCGAGAGCACCCTTGACGGCCGGGACGCAACGACGGTGCCACAGAAATTTGCGCCGTCAAGCCGAACGTCGCGCAACTGTTCATAGTCTGGTGACAGCGACGCGTGTTTTTCGATCTTCGCATGCGCGTCGCGTGCAACAGCCGTCGGGCTTTTCTGTACGTCGGTCGCTATGAACAAAAATCTGCGTGGTGTGGACAGCGAAGGAGGCCGCTGCAAAGTGATTGGGCAAGGATAACACTCACACATCGGCGAGATGCTAGTCGGCGCTGCGTTCAAGCCATCTTTTGCGTTGGTGCCATTTGGAACGCATGAGACCATTCGTGCGTTCCGTACAACATCGCCACAATGAGTAAGGTATCACCGGAATGCCCGATGAATTTTCGCTGCGCGCGAACGTATCACTGCGGCGCGAGACGAAATCATGAGTACGAGGTGCGTCATGCTGGGGCGAGAGTTGGGAAATGGGTAAGGCGTCACCTAATTTGGAGTACGAATGACAGTGGAATATTGGCATTGCTGCGACTTGGATCGTCGTTGCAACGTAATGCTGAAACCGCCGATCGCATTTACGGCGCGCAGCTACGTATCCTGCGAGCGCGCAGAAATCGTCGAGCGCGAAGTGCGTCATGCTCGGGCTTGAACGCTGGGAATTGGGTCATGTGTCACCGTAGTTCTGAGCGGGAACGATCGGAGGCGAATATGGCGAAGCTGGCGTTATCGAGCAGAGACTATGCGAGCCCTCCCGAGCGGGGTAAAAGCTTCCGCATTGCAATGCTGGTCGGAAGACAACGGCGTGGAAGTGCGCATTGGCATTTCGCGAGGCACTGGTTCGCTGGAATATCGAAGCGCGGACTTGCATGGCCCTTACGTTCTACAGTATATCGTGTATCCCCCAAGTGGCTGCTGCGAAATACTGACAACAGCTGTCAACGAAGCTGTCGCTCGGCGCCGAAGTTTATCCTGGTGCATGAGTCGCATCGCAGCCGGTTCTGTCGACCGCTCGAACACGAGAGCATTACGAAATTCTTGCCACGATCGTGAAGCGAGGCTCCTACGGATATGCATCTGCAGTTCGCACTGCGGCAGTGCCGACCTGTAAGGATGATGAGCGTGTACGGCTTGTGAGTGATACGGCGAAGACTTCGACCATTCGGCATGAATTAAGGCACGGTCCAGGCATTACGGGGACAGTTTACTCATTGCCTAATGCCCGATAGCGTGCACCTCGTGCTCACGCCGTAAACCGAGAACGCGCGCTCACGCCGCCAACACGGTCCGCTCAAGAACGCGACGGTCGCCAGCCTGCACCAGAACGACTTCCTGTTCGCCTAAATCAGGAACGCGCCGCGCCGTCATCGCGGCTCGAATCCCTGCGACCGGAACACCTTCGCCGCTACCGGCGAATCCAGGAACGCCAGCAGCGCCTTGTAGGCTTCGCCCTGCTTGCTGGTGGCGACAAGGCTCGCCAGGTAGTTCGTGTATTGCTGATACGGCGCCGGGAGCGGCCCGACAAATTCGATGCGCGGATCGAGGAAGATTTGCGGGGTCGGCTGGAAGCCGAAGTCGATGCCGCCGCCCGCAACCAGATCGACCAGCGGCTTCGCCGGCGGCACCAACCGCGTGCGGTCGCCGATCGAACCGGTCACGTCGAGCGAGCGCAGGATGTCAGCGACGACGATGCTTGCCGAACCGCCGAGCTTCGGATCGGCGTAAGCGATCACCTTGGCATTCAAGAGCGCGCGCAGGAACGCATCGCCGGTGCTGATGTCAGGCTTCGGGTCGCCCTTGCGAACGAAGATGCCGATTCCGGTCTTGGCCACGATCGTCTGGCTGCCGTCGAGGAGGTGACCTTCCTTGCGCAGCCGATTGATTTCCGCCTCGGAGGAGATCAGGACGTCGACCGCCTCGCCCTTGCGCACGCGATTGGCGATGTTGCCGGCAGGACCGTAGGTGATGGTGGCGCGGTGTCCCGACGACTTCTCGAACTGCGGCAGCAACTCGTTGAGCACGGCTTCGGTCGCGCCCGGCGATAGGATTTTGATATCGGCTGCATTCGCGCCGATCGCCGGAACGAATGCGCAAAGCAGCAGCGCGATAGCTGCAGAGACGACGCGATACATGATGTCTCCCCGTCCGTTAACCCAAAAGGTCCCACACGAGCGCCACCCTACTCCGGCCGACGCGGCATCCGGAAGAGCGCACAACCGCACAGGGTTAAGACGGAGGCCCGCACGATCAGTGCCCGGGGACAACGACCTCCATGCCCCCGGCTTTCCAGGCTTCTTGCGCGGCGGGGTCGGTGAGCGAACGCAGGTAAGCCGCCGCCGGCCCCGGCGAGGCGCTGCGCGCGTGCAGCGCGCCGGAAAAGACCAGGTAGTTCTGGAACTCCGCCGGCAACGGTCCCACCAGCGTCACGCCCTTGATCGGCACGATCTCGCTGATGTTGAAGATGCCGAGCTCGGCAACGCCTTTGGCGACGTTGGCCACGCCGCCGGTGAACGCGTAGCCGAGCAGGACTTTCGGGCGCACGGCGTCGGCAATGCTCAGACGCTCGAACATGCGGTCGATATGCGCGCCGGTGAAGCCGCCGCCCTTCGGGTCGGGATGCGCGATCGACTTGGCGTTGAGCAGCGTCTTCCTGAGCGCATCGACGGTCGAGATGTCGGGCAGCGGCGCCCCCTCCTTCACGACGACACCGATGCCGACGCGCGCGATGTCCACCAGGGTGCCGGGCCGTAGCGCGCCGCGCTTCTCGAAATCCATCAGAGCCGGGCGCGGCAACACGACGACGTCCGGCGTGGCATCCCCCAAGAGCCGTTTGCGGATGTCGTTCAAGGTCTCGGCGGTGAGGACGACCTTGTTGCCGGTCGCCTTCTCGAACGCCGGCGCAAGCCGTTTCTGCACCGCCGAAGGCGCGCCGGACGAGAACACCTGGATGTCGGCGGCGATGGACGGGGCTGCGGCGACGAGTGCCGCAAAAGAAATCGTCAGGCCGGCGACTGTCGCGCGAATAAATGTGCCGCCGGCTCGCGCCGCGTGCGCTGCTCGTCCCATGCAATCCACAACGCGACAAGGGTGAAGCCTTGCTCGCGCTCCCCACTCTCGCGAAAACCCTATCACACTACAGTGCGAAGTCTGTCAGGGATTCTGCCGCAATCCAACGCGACAGAGATGCACGTTCACGCCGTGTAAATACGCTCGTAGAGATTGCGCAAAATCCCTGCGGTTGCGCCCCAGATATAGCGCTCGCCGAACGGCATTTCGTAAAAATGTCGCGTGAGTCCATTCCACTCGCGGCTTTTACGCTGGTGGTTCTCCGGCGACATCAGGAACGCCAGCGGCACCTCGAAGGCGTCGTCGACCTCGTCGCGATTGAGCGTGAGCGCGAACTCGGGCGCGACGCGCGCAACCACCGGCACGATGCGGAAACCGAACGTCGTCAGATAGAGATCGAGATAGCCGATCGGCTCGATGCGGTCGGCGCCGAGCCCGATCTCCTCGTCGGCTTCGCGCAGCGCCGCCGCCATCGGCGAGGCGTCGGCGGCGTCGATCTTGCCGCCGGGAAACGAGATCTGTCCGGCATGGTCCTTGAGATGCACGGTGCGCTGGGTGAGCAGCACCATCGGCTCGTCGCGCGCGACCACGCCCACCAGCACCGCCGCCGGGCGGATCGGGCGCACCGCCGCGATCGCCGCCGCCATCGGATCGAGATCGTGGTCGCCGCGCGCCGGAACGATCGTCTCGTCGGTGATGCCCGCCGGAACGTCAAGCGTGAGCCGCGCGCGGGCGCGGGCGAAGAAGTCGGCCGTCGTGGCTGCGGGAGGCGAAACCGTCATGCGCAACACATATTCGGAATCGCCCGCTTCTGTCAGGTCCCTTTGTGTCAGGTCCCTTTTGCGCCGGACGCCTTGATCACCGGCGACCATTTGGCGACCTCGGCCTTGAGATGCGAGGCCAGCGCCTCCGGCGTCTGCTGCTGTTGCGGCACCGGGATGGCGCCGAGCGCGGTGAGCCGCTCCGAGACTTTCGGGTCTTTCAGCGCCGCCTGCAGCGCGCCGGTCAGCCGCTTCGACACGTCAGCGGGCAGGCCGCGTGGCGCCCACATCGCATGCCAGGCCGCGACCTCGAAGCCCTTGAGCCCGGTTTCTTCCAGCGTCGGCAGGTCGGGCAGCACGGCGAGGCGCTGGCGCGTCGTTGCGGCATAGCCCTTGATCTTGCCTTCGCGGATCTGCGCCGTCGTGGTGGTGGTCTGGTCGCACATCACGTCGAACTGGCCGCCGAGCAGATCGGTCATCGCCGGCCCGGTGCCGCGATACGACACGCCCGTCATCTGCGCATCGAGCGCGCTCATGAACATCAGCGCGCACAGATGCGAGGCCGAACCGACGCCGGCATGGCCGTAGGTCGCGGACGCTTTCTTCTGCTTCACCCAGGCGATCAGCTCGGAAGCGCTCTTCGGCTCGAGATTGGCCTTGCCGACGATCGTCATCGGCACGTCGGCGATGCGGCCGATCGAGTCGAAATCGTTGATCACGTTGTAGCGCAGGTTCTCGTAGAGCGTCGGCGCGGTGGCCTGCGCGATGTGCCAGACCGAAACGGTGTGGCCGTCGGCGGGGGCCTTGGCGACGCGCGCCATGCCGATGGTGCCGCCGGCGCCGCCGACGTTCTCGACCACGACTTGAGCATTCAACGTGCGCCCCATCAACTCCGCGACCATGCGCGACACGGCGTCGGTCGGACCGCCGGCAGCGGCCGGGACCAGCAGCGTGATCGGGCGCGACGGATAGCTTTGCGCCGACGCTTGTGTTGCGCCGACGGCAACAAGCAACACCGCCAGCGAAAGTGGCCCGAGGTATTGTCGCATGGTCGTTCTCCCTGAAGTTTTTGATTGTCTCGCTAAAGCTTGATTGCGTTAGGTTGAATCACAATCACGCTTTAGCTCCTTGTTTTAAGCATGATCTTTTTCCGAAAACCGGTTCCCACTTTTCGGGATCATGCTTTAGTACTTCTGATTGTCGCCCGCCAACGCCTCGCACACCGCCTTGGTGACGTCGGCGGTCTTCGCCGTGCCGCCGAGGTCGGGCGTGTGCAGCGACTTGTCCGCCGTCACCCGTTCGATCGCCCGCATCAGCCGCGTGGCGGCGCCCTTCTCGCCGAGATGCTCGAGCATCATCACGCCCGACCAGAACGTGCCGATCGGGTTGGCGATGCCCTTGCCCATGATGTCGAAGGCCGAGCCGTGGATCGGCTCGAACATCGAGGGAAATTTCCGCTCCGGATTGAGATTGGCGGTCGGCGCAATGCCGAGCGATCCCGCGAGCGCCGCGGCGAGGTCGGACAGGATGTCGGCGTGCAGGTTGGTGGCCACGACGGTGTCGAGCGACTGCGGTTTCAGCGTCATGCGCATGGTCATGGCGTCGACCAGCATCTTGTCCCAGGTCACGTCGGGGAATTCCGTAGCGACCTCGGCCGCGATCTCGTCCCACATCACCATGGCGTGGCGCTGCGCATTCGACTTGGTAACCACGGTGAGAAGCTTGCGCGGGCGCGAGCGGGCGAGCGCAAACGCGAAGCGCATGACGCGCGTCACGCCCACGCGCGTGAAGATCGACACGTCGGTCGCCACTTCCTCCGGCAATCCGCGATGCGCGCGGCCGCCGACGCCGGCGTATTCGCCTTCGGAGTTCTCGCGCACGATCACCCAGTCGAGCTCCGGACCCGTCACATTGCGCAGCGGGCTCACGATGCCCGGCAGGATGCGGGTCGGCCGCACATTGGCGTATTGATCGAACGGCTGGCAGATCGCGAGCCGCAATCCCCACAGCGTGACGTGATCGGGCACGTCGGGCGCGCCGGCCGAGCCGAACAGGATGGCGTCGTGGTTCTTGATCAGGTCGCGGCCGTTCTCCGGCATGAACGCGCCGGTCTTCTTGTAGCGCTCCGAGCCCCAGTCGAAATGATCGAACGCGAAGGCAAAGCCGCCGTCGCGTTTGGCGCAGGCGTCGAGCGCCTCGACCCCGGCGGCGATCACCTCGGTGCCGATGCCGTCTCCGGGGATGGCGGCGATGCGATAGCTGCGTGTCACGCGAACTCCCTCAAACTGTCGGCCGGCGCCATCGCGAAGAATTCCCCGCCCGACGCCACCCCGAACATCCGCACGCCGTCGACATCGCGCTCCTCGCCAAGCTCCACCAGGTCGTAGAACAGCGCCCGCGTCACCTTCGCCCAGAGGTCGCGGCGCACGTGCAGGTAAGGCTTGAGCCCCCCGGTAGCAGGCTCCGGCTCGAAGCGCAGCACGTGACCCGCTCCACACGCAACCCAGTCATCCACATTGGTGCGGAAGTGCAATCGCCGAGGCCCATTTCCCTCCTCAACCTTTAGTTCAACGGCAAGGAACGGCGCGTCATCGACGGTGATGCCGACCTTTTCGACCGGCGTGACCAGGAAATACTTGTCGCCTTCGCGCTTGAGCACCGAGGCGAACAGCTTCACCAGCGCCGGCCGCCCGATCGGGGTTTTCAGGTAATGCCATGTTCCGTCTGCGGAAATCCGCATATCGAGGTCGCCGCAGAAGGGCGGATTCCACAAATGCACGGGTGGCGGCCCCTTGCGGGCGGCCTCGCCGGCGGCCCCAAGGATGCTCTCAAATCCTTGAATTCCCTGCCCTTCCTTCGCCATTCTTTGCCTGGAACGTGAGCCGGTGACGGGCCGTTCTCTGCGCGATCGCGATCGCGCGCAAGCTTATCCACTGCCGACCGACTATATGGGTCGGGACCTGGAAAGCCGCAGCCGACAAGCCCTCGTGGCGCGCGGAGAAGCCGGCCTCCGGGGCGATGGTAACAGGACTGCAAGAAGGCAGGATCGCACCCGTTGAAAAGTAGCGTAATCTCCAGGCAGTTAAGGGGATTCGTGCGCCTGGGCACCATCGCCCGCGACACGCAGATGACGCCGGCCTGCGGCATTTGGCGCGAATGTTGCACGTTTTGTAGTCAGGCCGGTGAGGCTCGGTACGCGACACTGGTACCCGGAACTTAAGGAGCAAATGACATGGCGGCAGCCGGAGACGGGCTGGAAAAACTCGAAGACATGATCGTGCGCGCGGCCGAGTCGACCAGCGCGCAGGTCGCCGCCGCCAAGGCCGCGATCGGCAAGGTCATTTTCGGCCAGGAACGGGTGCTCGAGCAGGCGCTGATCACCGTGCTCTCGGGCGGTCATGCGCTGCTGGTCGGCCTCCCCGGCCTCGCCAAGACCAAGCTGGTCGAGACCATGGGCATCGTGCTCGGGCTCGAGGCGCGCCGCATCCAGTTCACGCCCGACCTGATGCCGTCCGACATCGTCGGCTCCGAGGTGCTGGAAGAAAGCCCCGGCGGCAAGCGCAGCTTCCGCTTCATCGCCGGCCCGATCTTCGGGCAGCTGCTGATGGCCGACGAGATCAACCGCGCCTCGCCACGCACCCAATCGGCGCTGCTGCAGGCGATGCAGGAACTGCATGTCACCGTCGCCGGCAACCGCCACGACGTGCCGCGCCCCTTCCACGTGCTCGCGACCCAGAACCCGATCGAGCAGGAAGGCACCTATCCCCTGCCGGAAGCGCAGCTCGACCGCTTCCTGATGCAGATCGACGTCGACTATCCCGATCTCGAGAACGAGCGGAAGATCGTGTTCGACACCACCGGCATGGAAGAGAGCAAGCCGAAGGCGACCATGAGCGCCGACGACCTTCTGGCCGCGCAGCGGCTGGTGCGCCGCCTGCCGGTCGGCGAGTCCGTGGTCGACGCGATCCTCACGCTGGTGCGCTCGGCGCGTCCGGGGCCGGAGTCGGGCGAGCTCGGCAAGCTGATCTCCTGGGGCCCGAGCCCGCGTGCATCGCAAGCGCTGATGCTGGCGGCGCGCGCCCGCGCGCTGATCGACGGGCGGCTGTCGCCGTCGATCGACGACGTGCTCGACATGGCGGAGCCGATCCTCAAGCACCGCATGGCGCTCACCTTCGCCGCCCGCGCCGATGGCGAGACCATGGAAGGCGTCATCGGCCGCCTCAAGCAGCGGATCGGATAGGCGGAGATGGCGCGGCGGGCCGATAAGCAAGAGGTCAAGGCGACACAGCACGCGAGCGGCGAAGCACGCACGCTCGCGGAGAATTTGCCGCGCCTGATCCTCGAAGCCCGCAAGATCTCCGCCACCGTGATCCACGGCCTGCACGGCCGCCGCCGCGCCGGGCCGGGCGAAAACTTCTGGCAGTACCGCCGCTTCCTCTCCGGCGAGCCGGCGCGCCGCGTCGACTGGCGGCGCTCCGCCCGCGACGGCATCCTCTATGTGCGCGAGCAGGAATGGGAAGCCGCGCACACGGTCTGGATCTGGCCGGACCGTTCGCCGTCGATGCATTTCACCTCGGCGCTGGCGACGGAATTGAAGCTCAGCCGCACGCTGGTGATCGCGTTCGCGCTCGCCGAGGTGCTGGTGCATGCCGGCGAACGCGTCGGCGTGCCCGGCCTGATGCGCCCGACCGGCAGCCGCAACGTGCTCGACAAGATGGCGAACGCGGTGGTGCATGACGTGACCGAACGGGCGAGCCTGCCGCCGTCGTTCGTGCCGTCGAAGCTCTCCGAGATCGTCGTCGTCTCCGACTTCTGGTCGCCGATCAGCGAGATCCGCACCACCCTCTCGCGTCTTTCCGCGACCGGCGCGCACGGTCACACCGTGCAGGTGGTCGATCCCGCGGAAGAGACCTTCCCCTATTCCGGCCGCGTCGAGTTCATCGAACCGGAAGGCGGCGGCTCGATCACCGCCGGCCGCGCCGAGGCCTGGAAGGCCGACTACGACAAGCGCGTCGCGCGCCATCGCGCCGAGCTGCGCGCCGAGACCGACAAGCTCGGCTGGAGCTTTGCCGTGCATCGCACCGACCGGCCGGCGACCGAGCTGTTGCTCGCGCTGCATGCGCGCATGGCGGCACCGCCGCCCGGCTCCGTGGTCGGCGGCCGCGTGCAGGTACGGAGGTCGGCATGATGCCGTGGCTGCCGCTCGGCTTTGCCTCGCCGCTGGTGCTGCTCGGCCTGTTGAGCCTGCCGGTGCTGTGGTGGCTGCTGCGGCTGATCCCGCCGCAGCCGACGCGCATCGACTTCCCGCCCACGCGGCTGCTGTTCGACATCAAGCCGCAGGAAGAGACGCCGCGTCGCACGCCGTGGTGGCTTACGCTGCTGCGGCTGACCCTTGCCACGCTGGTGATCCTGGCCGCCGCCGGTCCGCTGTGGAATCCCGCGGCCGACGTGGTGCGCTCGACGTCGCCGCTGGCGATCCTGATCGACGACGGCTTTTCGGCCGCCGGCAGCTGGGACGCGCGCACGCGCACCGCCGACGACCTCATCAACCGCGCCGAAACCGACGGCCGTGGCGTCGCGCTGATTCCATTGTCCGAGACCGGCCGTGAGATCGGCTTCGAGACGCCGGGCGCGGCACGCGTGCGGCTCAAGCAGATCAAGCCGAAACCGTATGCGGTGCAGCGCTCCGACGCGCTGCCGGGCTTGACCCGCTTCTACGGCGCGACCGCGGACGTCGAGACGGTGTGGCTCTCCGACGGCGTCGACGTGGGCGGCGGCTCCGAGTTCGTCGCCGCGCTCGGACGCGTGATCGGAACGCGCACGATGAGCGTGATCGAAGGCGGCCTCTCGCCGTCGTTGGCGCTCGCCGGCGCCGAGAACACCGCCGGCGCAATGACGGTGAAGGTCCTGCGCTCCGCCAAAGGTGGCGCGCAGACGGGCGTGATCCGCGGCCTCGACCTCAAGGGCCTGCCGCTCGGCGAAGCATCATTCTCGTTCGGCGCGAACGACACCGAGACCGAGGCGGCGCTGACGCTGCCGGTCGAAATCCGCAACGACGTCGCCCGGCTCGACATCGCCGCCGAGCGATCGGCCGGCGCCGTCCAGCTCCTGGATAAGCGCTGGCGCCGTCGCGCCGTCGGCGTGGTGAGCGGCGCCACCGCGGAGACCGCACAGCCGTTGCTCGCTTCGACCTACTACCTCACCCGCGCCCTCAATCCGTTCGCCGACGTGCGGCAGGCCGAGCGCGGCTCGGCGGCGCAGGCGGTCAACCAGTTCATGGATCAGCGGCTGCCGATGATGATCCTCGCCGACGTCGGCAATGTCGCCGAGGCGCGCGAGCGCCTCACCAAGTGGATCGAGGACGGCGGCGTGCTGGTGCGCTTCGCCGGACCGCGACTCGCCGCCGGCGACGACGACCTCATTCCGGTGAAGCTGCGCCGCGGCGGCCGTGCGCTCGGCGGCGCGTTGAGCTGGGACCAGCCGCAGCAGCTCACCGCGTTCTCGCGCGAGAGCCCGTTCGTCAGCATGCCGGTGCCGAACGACGTGACCGTGAGCCGGCAGGTGCTGGCCGAGCCCGACGCCACCCTGACTGACCGCACCTGGGCGACGCTCGCGGACGGCACGCCGCTGGTCACCGCGCAAGCGCGCGGCAAGGGCCTGATCATCCTGTTCCACGTCAGCGCCGACACCCGCTGGTCGAACCTGCCGCTGTCGGGCGCGTTCGTCGACATGCTCAAGCGCATCGTGTCGCTCGCCGGCTCGGCCGCGGTGGCCGACGGCGACGGCGCGCGCGGCGGCGGACGCGAAGTGGTGCCGCCGACCCGCATCCTCGACGGCTTCGGCGTGTTCGGACCGCCGCCGCAGAACGCGCGCCCGGTCGCCGCCGGATATTCAGCGCGCGCCACCGTCGAGCACCCGCCCGGATTCTACGGCCCGCCCGAGGGACTGCTGGCGGTCAATGCGCTGGCGCCCGACGACAAGCTCGCGCCGCTCGACCTCGCCGGCCTCAATGCGCGGCGCGACGTCTATCGCGTCAGCGAGCCGCAGGACTTGCGCGGCCCGGTGATGCTGGCGGCGATGGGGCTTTTGGCGGTCGACGCGATCGTCGTGTTCTTCCTCGCCGGCGGGCTGCATCAGCTGTTCCGCCGCCGTCCCCGCCCGGCCGCAGCCGCCATCGCATTCGCGATCATCGCCGCAGGGCTCCTGCTGCCGCAGCCCGGGCAGGCGCAGGACGACACCTCCGCGTTGCGCGCGACGCTGCAGACGCGGCTTGCCTATGTCATCACCGGCAATGACGAGGTCGACCGCGTCAGCCGCGCCGGCCTGCAAGGCCTCACCCTCTTCCTCGCGCAAAAGACCGCGCTCGAAGCCGGCGATCCGGTCGGGATCACCCCCGGCAGGGACGAGCTCGCGTTCTATCCATTGATCTATTGGCCGATGGTGCCGGGCGCGACGCGCCCCTCGCGCGAGGCGCTGGAGCAGATCGACACCTATATGAAGAACGGCGGCACGGTGCTGTTCGACACCCGCGATGCCATCGAGGGTCCTGGCGGCAGTGGCGGCGTGACGCCCACCACGCAGGCGCTGCGCACCATTCTCTCCTCGCTCGATATCCCGGAGCTCGAGCCGGTGCCGCGCGACCACGTGCTGACCAAGACCTTCTATCTGCTCAAGGAGTTTCCCGGCCGCTTTGCCGGCGGGCAGCTCTGGGTCGAAGCGACCGCGCCGGAACGTGACGACGAAACGCAGGAGCGGCCCGCGCGCACCGGCGACGGCGTCTCCTCGATCATCATCTCGTCGAACGACCTCGCCGGCGCCTGGGCGCTGCGGCCGGACGGCCAGGCGATGCTGCCGATCGTGGCGAGCCAGACCTACCAGCGCGAATTCGCGTTCCGCGCCGGCGTCAACATCGTGATGTACACGCTCACCGGCAACTACAAGGCCGACCAGGTCCACGTGCCGGCGCTGCTGGAGAGGTTGGGGCAGTAGGAGAGTTCCGTGAATATCGGCATCTCATTCGCTCCGCTCGTTCCCGACTACCTCGTGTGGTCGGCGCTCGCCGTTGCGGTCGTGCTCGCGGTTCTGCTGCTCGCGTCGCGCAGCCGCGGCGCCTTGATGCGCGCCGCCGCGATGGCGCTGTTCGTGCTGGCGCTCGCCAACCCGTCGTTCACCCGCGAAGACCGCGATCCCCTCACCTCGGTCGTGATCGTCGTCGTCGACAAGAGCGCGAGCCAGGAATTCGGCGACCGCACCAAGCAGACCGAAGCGGTGCGCGCCGCGATCTCAGAGCGGATCGGACGCATTCCCAATCTCGAAGTGCGCTTCGTCGAGGCCGGCGAATCCGGCGGCGACGCCGACGGCACGCGCCTGTTCACGGCGCTGCAGACGGCGTTGAGCGACATCCCGAGCGAACGCGTCGCCGGCGCGATCTTCATCACTGACGGACGCGTGCACGACGTGCCGACCGACGCCGCCACGCTCGGCTTCGCCGCCCCGGTGCATGCGCTGATCACCGGCCGTCCGAACGAACGCGACCGCCGCGTCGTGCTGGTGACGACGCCGCGCTTCGGCATCGTCGGGCAGTCGCAGACCATCGCCTACCGGGTCGAGGACCAGGGCGTGCCGGCCGGCAACACCCAGGTCACGGTGCGCCGCGACGGCGAGGTGATCGACAAGCGCAACGTGCGCGTCGGCCAGGAAGTCCGCGTCAATGTGCAGATCCCGCATGCGGGACCGAACATCGTCGAGATCGAGGCGGCGCCGCTCGACAACGAGCTGACGACGGTCAACAACCGCGCCGTGGTCTCGATCGAAGGCGTGCGCGACAAGCTGCGGGTGCTGCTGGTATCGGGCGAGCCGCATGCCGGCGAGCGCGCCTGGCGCAACCTGCTCAAGTCGGACGCCGCCGTCGACCTCGTGCACTTCACCATCCTGCGTCCGCCGGAGAAGCAGGACGGCACGCCGATCCACGAGCTGTCGCTGATCGCGTTCCCGACCCGCGAGCTGTTCCAGCAGAAGATCCATGAGTTCCAACTCATCATCTTCGACCGCTATGCGCGCCAGGGCGTGCTGCCGATGCTCTACTTCGACAACATCGCGCGCTATGTGCGCGGCGGTGGCGCGGTGCTGATCGCGGCGGGACCGGACTATGCCAGCCAGACGAGCCTCTGGCGCACGCCGCTTGAATCGGTGCTGCCGGCCGAGCCGTCGGGCCGCACCACCGACATGGCGTACCGCGCGAAGCTCTCGAAGATCGGCCAGCGCCACCCGGTGACGCGCGGGCTCGAAGGCTCGCAGAGCGACCCGCCGCAATGGAGCCGCTGGTTCCGGCTGGTCGACGCGCGCGCCAACAAGGGCATGACCGTCATGGAGGGCCCCGACAGCAAGCCGCTGCTCCAGCTCTCGCGCGAAGGCGAAGGCCGCATCGCGCTGCTTCTCTCCGACCATATCTGGCTGTGGGCGCGCGGCTACGAAGGCGGCGGCCCGCACATCGACCTGATGCGCCGCCTCTCGCACTGGCTGATGAAGCAACCCGACCTCGAAGAGGAGGCGCTGCGCATCATCGTGCGCGGCCGCGACCTCAGCGTGCAGCGTCAAACCATGGCCGAGAGCGTGGAGGAGATCACGCTCACCGCGCCGTCCGGCAAGACCCGCACGCTCAGGCTCACCGAAGGCGATCCCGGCGTGTTCCGCACCACCATCGAGGCGAATGAGTTCGGTCTCTGGCGCGCGACCGACGGCAAGCTCACCGCGCTCGCCAATGTCGGCCCGGCCAATCCGCGCGAGTTCACCGAAGTCACGTCGACCACGCAGGTGATGGCGCCGCTGACCGAAGCCACCGGCGGCGCGTCGATGCGGATCGCCGACGCCTCCGGCACGGTCAACGTGCCGCGCGTCGTCTCGATACGTTCGAGCGACACGTTCCGCGGCGACGACTGGATCGGCTTGCGCATGCGCGAGGCGAGCGTGGTGCGCGGCATCGGCGTGCTGCCGATCTTCGCCGGCGCGATCGGGCTGCTGCTCCTGATCGGCGCCTTGGCGATGACCTGGGCCCGCGAGGGCCGGTGACGCTCGTCGGAAGCTGTAGCCCGGATGAGCGAAGCGATATCCGGGAGGACCGTCCCGCATGTCGCTGCGCTCATGCGGGCTACGATCACTTGTTTCGCGCTTATTCCGCGATCGTCTCTTCCGCCGCGGTGATCAGGCCGATGTCCGGATTCTTGGCGCAATAGCCGCCGAGCTTGGTGGCGTTTTCCTTCATCTTGTCGAAATCGACGATCGGCGGCGCATCCTGGTCCGAGTAGTAGCCGGCCATCCACATCAGGATCAGGCTGACGCTTTCCCGGTTCATCTCGAGGAACTGCTTGCAGGTGATCGTCGACAGATCGACCTTCTGGGCCTGCGCGGGCGTCGCCGCCGCTAGCACGACCGCAGTCACAATGGCGCTGAGGATTTTCACGGTGCTCACCTTGTCTGGGGGGATTTCGGCGCGACGCTACTCCGCGGCCTGGTCCGCGTCAAAAATATCTGGCATTGCAACATTGAGAATAAATAGATCGTAAACGCGCGAAATTCAGGGCGCCTTGTTGATCATGCACCCCAATCCGGGCGGATCGGACCCGAGACGCCGTTGAACGCGCCTTTGACGAGCTCGCATACCAGGAGCCGTGCCGGATCGACCGGGCCCGGCATCTTTGCCCGCCCCTTCGGAATCATCCTGAAGCCGAGCTTGCCGTAGTAGGGCTCGTCGCCGACCAGCACCGCGAGGCGATGGCCGCGCGTTTTCGCCTCCGCGAGCGCGCGCTCGATCAGCGCCTTGCCGATGCCGTGCTGACGGAATGGCGGCTCGACCGTCAGCGGGCCGAGCAGCAGCGCCGGCGTGTCGCCGACGCGGATGGTCGACATCCGCACCGAGCCCACGAGCAGCGTGCCGATGCGCGCGGTGAACGACAGGCTCGGTTCATGGTCATGCCCCTCGCGCAGCCGGTAGGCCGACTTCGCCAGCCGCCCCGGCCCGAAGGTGCGCTCGTGCAGGCGTTCGATCGCGACCGCATCGTCCGCGGTTTCCGGCAGGATGGTGAGGGAGAGATCGCTCATCGGATAGTGATGCGCTTAGCATCCAGCGCCGTTTTGGTCCATCGGCCAGCCCGTGTCCCGGGCGCGGCGCAGCACGCAGTGATGCGCTGCAGACCCGGGACCCCGGTTTCTGCGCTTCAAAGTAAAGTAACCGGGGTCCCGGATCAGCGGTGCACCGTTCCGCTATCGCTCCACGCTGCACCGCGTCCGGGACACGAGAGGTTGGGTCGCCCTCGCAACCGTGTAGAGTGCGGCCCGCAGCCCGGCAAGCTTCCCACCACCACGAAAGCCGAGAGCATGATCGCGCTCTATCATTTCGACCGCTCCACCGCCGCGCAGAAGGTACGGTTGTCGCTCGCCGAAAAGGGCCTGGCATGGGAAAGCCGCTACGTCGATCCGAGCTTGAGCAAACGCGATCAGCATGATCCCGAATATCTGAAGCTCAATCCGCGCGGTGTCGTCCCGACCTTGATCCACGACGGAATGGTCGTTCGTGAATCGCAGGTCATTCTTGAATACCTCGAAGACACCTTTCCCGACCCGGCATTGCGCCCGGCGTCGCCGCACGAGCGAGCCCAGATGCGGCTCTGGACCAAGCTGGTCGACGAAAGCGTCCACGTCGACAGCCGGACCATCGGCCAATGCGTCGCCATGCGTTTCGTGACGCTGCAAGCCGATCCCGTCACCTTGAAGAAGCACTACCAGGCGATGCCGGAAGAGACCCGGCGCGACAACGACAGGATCAACAACGAGGCGGGGCTCAACTCCCCGCTTCTTCCCGGAGCGTTGCGCCGGTTCAAGAAGCTGTTCATGGATATCGACCACGCACTCGCGGCCTCGCCCTGGCTGGCCGGTAACATCTATTCGCTGGCCGACATCTCCATGGTCGTCTATGTCAACCGCCTCGAAACGTTTCAGCTGACCGCGCTGTTGGACGATCTGCCGAAGCTCAGGGATTGGCTCGCGCGCATCAAACAGCGCCCCGCCTTTGCGGAAGCGGTCGTGAAGTGGGGCGACACCACGAGCCCGGCCCGCATGGAGCATGGCAAGGACGCGTTCCCCAAGGTCAAGGCGCTGTGGGACGCGGCTTGAAGCCCGCCTGCGAAGCGCGCGACAAAGCTATCCAGGAAGGACCTGAGAAATGGGATTTTTCGTCGACGGCGTCTGGCACGAGGACACCGAGGCCAACCGGCACGAGCGCGGGCGCTTCGTGCGCAGGCCGTCGGTGTTCCGCAACTGGATCACCGCCGACGGCAGCGCCGGCGCGAGCGGCGAAGGCGGCTTTGCCGCCGCCCCCGGCCGCTACCACCTCTATGTCGCGCATGCCTGCCCGTGGGCCTACCGCACGACATTGTTCCGCAAGCTCAAGAAGCTCGAAGACGCGATCTCGATCACCATCGCGGCGCCGCTCTATGGCGAGCGGACCTGGCGGTTCTCGGACGAGCCCGGCTCGCTCCCCGACACCGTCAACGGCGCGAAGGAGCTGTGGGAGGTCTACCTGCTCGCCAATCCGAAATATTCCGGACGCGTGACGGTGCCGACGCTGTGGGACAAGGAACGCCGCACGATCGTCAACAACGAGTTCCTCCGAAATCATCCGCATGCTCAATTCGGCGTTCAACCGCTACACCGACGATCGCGCCGACTACTACCCTGCCCCGCTCAGAGAAGAGATCGATCGCATCAACGACCTCGTCTACACCACCGTCAACAACGGCGTGTACCGCTCCGGCTTTGCGGTGACCCAGGACGCTTACGAAGAAGCCTGCCGCGCGCTGTTCGACACCCTCGACAAGCTGGAAGACCGCCTGTCACGCCAGCGCTGGCTGGTCGGCAACCAGATCACCGAGGCCGACTGGCGGCTGTTCTCGACGCTCATCCGCTTCGACGCGGTCTATCACTACCACTTCAAGTGCAACCTGAAGCGGATCGTCGACTACCCGAACCTGTCCAACTATGTGCGCGATCTTTATCAGCAGCCGGGGGTGGCGGAGACCGTCAACATGGACCACATCAAGCGTCACTACTACGGCAGCCAGAAGCGGGTGAACCCGACCGGCATCGTCCCGCTCGGCCCGCTGGGACCGGCAATCGACTTCATGGCACCCCACGACCGCGGACGTTTTTGATTGGTTAAGAAGTTGTTCAGAAAAAGCATCGCATTGTAGCGGGTGGCCGTACCTGCGATGCGACTGGCGGCCGGTCTTGGCGGAACCCAGATGACCCAGCCCCGACAGCAATACCACAACACCGTTGGGATCGCCGACGCTGCGCTCCGCAAGATCAGCACGCTCGGTCAGCCGGCCGATCCGAAGAGTTATGGGCTCTGGTTCAAATACGCCGCCGGCGACAGCGGGCTCCTGTCCGCGGCCATCAATACACGCCTCAGCCGCAACGGGACGTTGAGCTACGGCGACATCGAGGAACTGCACGGCGCTCATATCGCTCCCGGCCAGGTCGAGGACAAGACCTCGCACATCGGCGCCCGCATGGCCGGCGGGATCGACCAGGTCCGCGCGACGCTCGAGGTGGCGGAAGATGCCGCGAGCCACTATTCGCGCGACCTTGTCGACGCCGCGGAACGGCTGGCGGGCACCGTCGATCGCGCCGACGTTCGCGCCGTCATCGAGGCCCTGGCGCAGGCGACGCGCAGCCAAGCGGAGAAAAATGCGCGGCTGCAGACGCAGTTGCAGGCGATGTGCGAGGAGATCGCGCAGCTTCGCCGCGAGATGGTCGACATCCGCACCGAAAGCCAGACCGACCCCCTGACCGGCCTCGGCAACCGTCGTTACTTCCTCAGTGCGCTCGATCGCGCGATTGCGGAATGCCGCGTCACCGGCGATCCGCTGACCCTGCTGATGGCCGACGTCGACGGCATCAAGGGGATCAACCAGAACTACGGCAATATCGTCGGCGACCGCGTGCTGCGCTTCATCGCCATGGTTGCCAAGGAAGCGATCACCGGCCGCGACGTCGCCGCGCGTTATGCTGATGACGCGTTCGCAATCATCCTGCCGAAGACGAGCCTGCCGCCCGCGGTCCGCATCGCCGAGCAGCTTCGCCATGCGGTGATGAAATGCGAGCTGGTGCGGCGCACCACCGGCGAGAAGGCGCGGCTGACGCTCTCGGTCGGCGTCGCCACCCTCGACAAGCGCCTGCTTGCGCAAGGCCTGATCGAAGCCGCCGAGATGTGCCTGTTCGCAGCCAAGCGCGCCGGCCACAACTGCGTGGTCAGCGAGGCCGACGAGAAGCTGTTCGCAGCGGTGACCGGCACCACGTTGTCGGCATCGGCGCTGCCCTTCGTGAAGAAGTAGGCGGCGCCGCCGGGCGATCTCCGCGGGCGCGTCTGAATATCCGTTCAGTACCCATCGCGTTTTCTGTGACCCCGGTCACATCCGGTTTCGCGCGTTCGTGCGACTAACGGGGCAAGTGGAAGGCACGACGGGCCTTCTGATTTGTCCCGGAGAGGCGACCATGCGCACCGACCGCACCCACGTAGACCTCAGGCACACCCCCGCGCCCGGTCTCTGGTCAACGCTGTCGGACATGGTCGCCTGCCTCCACCGCGACCTGTTCAACACCTATCGCCCTGAACGACACTACATGCGCGGCCCCGGGCCGGCGTGCCGCGCCAAGGCGGGCGCCTAACACCAATCACCACCGTTCGCTGACCGGCGCGTGCCCCATCACCTCGATGATGCGCGCGCGCGTGGCGGCGGTGGTGTCGTTCGGCAGCTCGTCGAGCTTGAAGAAGCCGTGCGCGACGATCTCGTGCGTCGGCACCGGCGTCGCGGTCTGGCGGAAGTCGCGCAGCACGAACACCGCGACATGATCGCGCCGCGAGACGCGGCCGTTGAAGAAGAGGCCGTGCAGCATCGGCGGCGCGGTCGGCTCGATATTGCCTTCTTCGGCCAGCTCGCGGATCAGCGCGTCGAGCATGGTCTCGCCGGGCTCGACGCCGCCGCCCGGCAGATGCCAGCCCGACACATAGCTGTGCTTCACCAGGAAGACGCGGTTGGCCTCGTCGATGACGAGTCCGCGCACGCCGAGCGTCATGCCGCGTGAAAAGCGCCAGTAGGTATGGAAGACGCGCCGGATCGCGGGCTCGAATACCTGCCGGATGCGGTCGAGAATGGTCGTGCGCTCGGTCACGCGTTGGCCCCTGTTTGCGGGGCCCGTCATGCCCTCCTTTGCGCCGGTTGATCCAATCAAAACATTAGATTAGAGGTATTCTAATGTATATATCAGCCCGATTTTGAGGTCCCGCCCGTGAAACGTTTTGCCGATCTCACCGAACAGGAAGTCCTGGCGCTCTCGATCTCCAACGAGGACGAGGACAGCCGCATCTATCGCGGCTTTGCCGAGGGCCTGCGCGCGCAATATCCGGCCTCCGCCAAGGTGTTCGACGAGATGGCCGACGAGGAGGTGCGCCACCGCACCATGCTGTTCGACCTCTACCGGTCGAAATTCGGCGAGTACCTGCCGCTGATCCGCCGCCAGGACGTCAAGGGCTTCATCACCAAGCAGCCGCTGTGGCTGATGCCGCAGCTCAATCTCGATGACGTGCGCAAGTTCGCCGAGACCATGGAGTTCGAGGCCGAGCGCTTCTACCGGCGCGCGGCCGACACCACGCGCGACGCCTCGACCCGGCAATTGCTGCTGGAGCTCGCCGAGATCGAAAGCCAGCACGAAGACATCGCGCACAAGCTCGAACAGTCGATCCTGACGCCGTCGGCGCGCGCCAAGGAGGACGAGACCGCGCGGCGCATGTTCCTGTTGCAATACGTGCAGCCGGGGCTCGCCGGGCTGATGGACGGCTCGGTCTCGACGCTCGCGCCGCTGTTCGCGGCGGCGTTCGCCACCCACAGCACCTGGGAAACCTTCCTGGTGGGGATGGCGGCGTCGGTCGGTGCCGGCATCTCGATGGGCTTTGCAGAAGCGGCCTCCGACGACGGCTCGCTCACCGGACGCGGTGCGCCGTGGCTGCGCGGCTCGGTCTGCGGGGTGATGACCACGATCGGCGGCGTCGGCCACACCCTGCCCTACCTGATCCCGGATTTCTGGACCGCCACCATCGTGGCGATCGTCGTGGTCGCATTGGAACTCGTCGCCATTTCCTATATCCGGTATCGCTACATGGACACGCCGTTCCTCTCGGCGGCGTTCCAGGTGGTGCTGGGCGGAACGCTGGTGTTCCTCGCGGGCATCCTGATCGGTAGTTCATAGATTTCACGATGACATTCGTATTGGCGCATGTGTCGGATCCGCATCTTGCGCCGCTGCCGCAGCCGCGGCTTGTCGAGCTGATCGGCAAGCGCGCCACCGGCTTCGTCAACTGGAGGCGCAAGCGCGAAGCGATCCACCGGCCGGAGGTGCTCGCGCGCATCGTCGCCGATCTCAAGGCGCAGACGCCGGATCACATCGCGGTCACCGGCGACCTCGTCAATCTGGCGCTGCCGGACGAATACTTAGCGGCGCGCGCCTGGCTCGATGCGCTCGGCCCGCCCGCCGACGTGACCTTGGTGCCGGGCAATCACGACGCCTATGTGCGCAGCGGCGTCACGGCGTCGCTGAAGCACTGGCACGACTATATGCGCGGCGACGCGGCGAGCGCGGTCAAAACCGACTTCCCGTTCCTGCGGCGGCGCGGGCCGCTGGCGCTGATCGGCGTGTCGACTTCGGTGCCGAGCCTGCCGCTGTTCGCGATCGGTCGCGTCGGCGCCGACCAACTGCAACGCCTGGAAAAAATCCTGGATGATTGCGCCCGCGAGGGACTCTACCGCGTCGTCCTCATCCACCACCCGCCGACCAGCAAGCCTTCGCACTATCTCAAGCGCCTCACTGACGGTCCGCGCCTGCGCGAGGTGCTCGCGCGTCGCGGCGCCGAGCTCGTGATCCACGGCCACAACCACCGCCGCCAGACTGTCTGGCTCGACGGGCCCGCCGGGCGCATTCCGGCGATCGGGGTGCCGTCGGCATCGGAAGCGCCGCCCGGCGAGCACGATCCCGCCGGCTACAATCTCTATCGCATCGACGGAGAGCGCGGCGCCTGGCGCTGCGAGGTGGTTGACGCGCGGAATGGCCCGCGACGGCGTCGTCGAATTGGACAGGACGGTGCTGACGAGTTAGCTGGACGCTCTCCTGCGTGTCCCGGGCGCAGCGCAGCATGAAATGATGCGCTGCAGACCCGGGATCCCGGTTCTAAAATAGAAAGTAACCGGGGTCCCGGATCAGCGGTGCACCACTTACGTGCTGCACCGCGTCCGGGACACAAGATGGAGTCTAGCGCGGCCCCGGAAAAATCAACGCCAGCGCGACCAGCGCCGCCAGGCCTGCGAACACGCCGAGGACGAACATGCGGAACGCGCGCCAGCGCCGGCGGCGGCGTTGGCCGAACGCCTCGCGGCGGAGGTCGCCGGTCAGCGGCGTGGCGGTTTCCGACAGCGCACGCTCGCGCTCGATCATGCGCTGCGCGACGTATTTGGTCACCGCCTCCGCGACCTCGGGAATGCTGACGTTCTCGGCCAGCACCTTGCGGCCGTAGCGGGTGTCCTGCAGGAAGCGATAGATGCGCTTGTCGCGGCCCATGGCGACATGCGCGATGGCGTCGATCCAGAGCCGCGGGTTCTCGCCGCGCGAAATCCCGCGGTCGAACAGGTCGACCTCGGCCGGGATCTCCGCAAACAGCGGATCGAGCGCCTCGTTGAGCAGCTCCAGCCGGGCGACCTCGGCGTCGTGCAGGTCGACGACCACGCCGGTGCGCTCGGCGGCGTCGATGCGCGCCCGCCGCAATGCGTCCTTCAGGCGCTGCGGCTCATCGGCCTTGGCCGGTTCGGCCGCCGCCTGATTCTTACGTCCCCACATACCGGCACGTTAGCCAATGACCGCGGTTGCCGCAAAGGCGGACCGCCCGGCCGCGACCATTCGAACTCGCCGTGTGACATCAAGGCGACGGCGGCAACGCCTTGTTTTCCACCGCTATTTCGGAACGACGCCATAGGGCGCCGCCCAGCCGAGGCCGTCCTCGGTGCGCCCGCGCGGCCGGTATTCGCCTCCGACAAAGCCCGCATAGCCCTTCTGATCGAGCATGGCGAAGATTTCGGGGTAGTTCACCTCGCCCTCGTCCGGCTCGTGACGCGAGGGCACCGCCCCCACTTGCACGTGGCCGATGACGGGGAAATGCGCCTCGAACCGGCGGGTGAGATCGCCGCCGGCGATCTGCACATGGTAGAAATCGAACTGGATGCGGATATTGCCCCGCTCCGCCTTGGCGATGATATCGGCGGCGTGCTCGACCCGGTTGAGGTAGTAGCCCGGCCGGTCGCGCGCATTGATCGGCTCGATCAGCAGCGTGATGTTCTTCTCCGCCGCCAGGTCGGCGGCGGCCATGAGATTGCGCACGAACACCGTCTCCCCGGCGGGCCGCTGCTCCGGTGGGAGCTTGCCCGCCAGCACGTGGATCTGCCGCCCGCCGATCGCCACCACATAGTCGAGCGCCTTGCGGAACAGGATCGCGAATTCGGCCTCGCGGCCGGGCACGCAGGCGAGCCCGAACTCGCCGGCCTCGGTGTTGCCGGGCGGCGTGTTGAGCCCCAGCATGGTCAGGCCATGCTTTTCGAGCTCCGCTTTCACCGCGCTCGGGGCCTGATCATAGGGAAACTGCAGCTCGACCGCCCTGAAGCCCGCGGCCGCCGCGGCGGCGAAGCGCTCCATGAACGGGCGCTCGGTGAACAGGTAGGCGAGATTGGCGGCAAGGCGGGGCATGGCGGGCTGCTGTTCGGTGGGACGTTGGAGGGCGGAAGGCCCCGTTTTGACTAGCGTATTTCCGAACCCAAAGGCCAATCCATCGAAAATCAGTGGGCGGCATCCCCAAACCCGGGATTTTCCGATTGGTCACAGTGGGCAGCGTCAGGGCCAACCCACTAAAGCATTGATACAGATATTATAAATTTCGGCGGGATTCATCCCATCAATTCGCCCACGGCCGCGATGGGCCATTTTGTGGTTGACCCTATCCGCCTGCGCCGCATGCTCGGGGGCAGAACCGCAGCTTTACTCACGAGAACAAGCGGCCATGTCAGGGATGAATCACCAGGATCTGCTGCAGCAAATCTCCGACTACTGCCGGAAGACCGGGCTCGCCGAATCGACCTTCGGCCGCCGCGCCGTGAACGACGGCAAGCTCGCGGCGCGGCTGCGCAACGGCGGGCGGATCACGACCTACACGCTCGACCGCATCCGCACCTTCATGGACGACAACCGCGCCGACGCGATCGCCGCGCGGCCCTCGATCATCGAACGCCCGCCGCCCGCGCGCGCTGCCGTGCCGCGCCCCGCTCTGCCTCCCGGCGAGCACGACCCGCAACGCAATTTCCGCTTCTTCGACAACCGGCAGAAGTATCTGCTGTTCGTCAACACCTGCTCCGAAAAATGGGTGATCGCGAACCGCGTCGCGCTCGAGCTCGGCAACATCCACCCGCGGCCGCCGGCGGTGCGCATGTTCGACGCCGGCGTCGGCGACGGCACCGTGATGCTGCGGGTGCTGCGCGCGATGCACGACCGCTTCCCGCACATGCCGTTCTATATCGTCGGCAAGGAGATCAGCCTCGAAGACGTGCGGCTCGCGCTGCAGAAGATGTCGGACCGGTTCTGCGAACATCCGGCGACGGTGCTGGTGCTCACCAACCTCGCCTATGCCGACGCGCCGTGGCTGCATGTGAAGTCGTTGAACGCGGCGTCGAGCCTGGTCTGGCACGAAGCCGCGCTGACGGGTGAGTCCGCGCACGCCTTCGAGCAGCAGATCACCGACCTGGTGCCGTTCCTGTCGCAGAACTGGAAGGCCGGCATCAGCGGCAAGACCGGCAATCCGGTCTACGAGCGGCCGGTGGTGCTGGTGCTCTACCGCGCCGACCACAAGTTCCTGCTCGACCCGATCATCCCGCGTCCCGGCGGCACCGTCGCCAACTACGACCTCGTCATCGCCTCGCAGCCCTATCGGGCGCGCTCGCCGCTCGAATTCAAGGCGCGGCGCGTGATCGCGCCGCTCGCCAAGGCGCTGGGGCCGGGCGGCCGGATGATCGCGATCCATTCGCACGGCAACGATCCCGGGATGGAGATCATCCAGAAGGTCTGGCCCGGCGATAGTCCGTTCACCCACGACCGGCATCAGATTCTCAAGACGGTGAAGCACGAGCTCGGCGCCGCTGCGCGCGATCTCAACTTCAACGCCTATGCCGATAACCGCTCGCTGTTCCGTTACGACATGCACACGCTGCCGTCGGAAATCTCCGAGTCGATCGGCACCTCGACGCTGTTCGCGGCCTGGAACGCCGCGATCTACGTGGCGCAGGTCGAAGACGATCGGCTCGGCGAGGTGGTGTCGGACGGGCGCTATCTCGACGCCACCAGCGAGGTGCTGCAGGAGCGCGGCGGGCTCTGGTTCTACGACGAATCCTTCGTGATCTCGCGGCGGCGCGACTGAGAGAGATCGAGAGTGCGATCATGAAAACCGTGGCGCTGGCGACAAGAGACCGGGACGAGGGCAACGACGTGGTGCAGTCGATCAGCGCATTGATGCATCGGTATTCGATCGAGGCGACGCGCCCGAAGGCGGACGACATCGCGGCGCTCGGCGACATCGTGCCGGCGGGCACCAGCGTCTATATCAGCTCGGTACCGACACAGGCGGCCGACGAAGCGGTCGCGCATGCGGTGCGCATGCGGCGCAGCGGCTTCGAGCCGGTGCCGCATCTTGCAGTGCGCCGGTTCGCCGGCGCCGGCGAGATCGATCGCTTTCTGGCGCGGCTGGCGGCGGAGGCGGGCGTGCGGCAGGTGCTGGTGATTGCAGGCGATCGCGATCCGCCCGCCGGCTCACTGCGCGGCGCGCTCGACGTGATCGACAGTGGTCTGCTCCAGCGCCACGGCATCCGCGAGGTCGGCATCGCCGGCTATCCCGAAGGCCATCCGCGCATCCCGGGCCATGAGCTCGACCGCGCGCTCGCCGACAAGATCGCGGCCGCGGAGGCGACCGGGCTGCGGCTGCACGTCGTCACGCAGTTCTGCTTCGACGCCGATGCGATCATCGGCTGGATCCGCCGCCTGCGCGACTTCGGTCACGACACGCCGGTGCGGATCGGGCTCGCCGGCCCGACCAGCCTGCCGACGCTGATGCGCTACGCCACCCGCTGCGGGGTCGCGGCCTCGCTGCAAGGGCTGGCGCGCCATGCCGGCATGATGCGGCACCTGTTCGCGATGTCGGCGCCCGACGCCGTCGTGCGCGCGCTGGCGGCGGAGCGCGGACGGCTCGGCGACGTGCGGATACATTTCTTCTCGTTCGGCGGGCTTCTCCAGACCGCGCGCTGGGCGTCGGCGGTGGAACTCGGCCGGATCGCGCTCGAGGCCGGTCAGGGATTCAGGGTCGAACCCACCGCCTGAATGGGGTAGCATGGCTCCTCGCGTGAGGACGCCGCCATGCTGTACGTGATCCACGCCCTCGACAAGAACGGCGAGATGCCGACGCGCGCGAAGCACTATCGCGACCATCGCCTCCATCTCGACCGCGCCGAAGACTATAACGTCGACGTCATCACCGCCGGAACGTTGATTGCCGACGACGGCGAGACGCCGTGCGGCAGCGTCTTCGTGATCGACGCCGGCAGCCGGGGCGCGCTCGACCGCTTCGTGCAGAGCGACCCGTATCACACCAATGGCGTATGGGAGCGGCTCGACATCCACGGCTACAGCAAGAAGCGCGGCACGCCGATCGTTCCGCGGCGCCAAGCGGAATCTTACGCCGACCGGAATCTCGACGTGCTCACCGTTGGGCTTGAGCTGGGTCCCGAAGGCCGCGCTGCCGGAGACAATCTCGGCCAGCGCCTCCGCTTCCTTGCCGAGCGGCGTAACGAACGTCTCGTTCTTGTCGTTGTGCCGCATGAACCGGAACGTTGCGCCCGTGACCTTGCCGTTTTCGAGCGCGACCCGCACCAGCAGCCCGGTCCAATCGCCGTGGACGCCGCGATGGCCGGAATGGAACGACAGATTGCAAAGGCTATAGAAGATCGGCTTGCCCTTGTAGACCTCGATCGGCAGGACATAGTGCGGGCCATGCCCGACGACGATGTCGGCGCCGGCATCGATGGCGCCATGCGCGATCTCGGTCATGTATTGCAGCACGTCGTGGCCGACACCCCAATGACATGACGCGACCAGCACGTCGACCTTTGGACGCAGCGCGGCAATGTCCTCCTTGAATTCCTTGAGATAGGCCGCGTCCGCCCAGGTGATGATCTCAGGCGGCAAGCCGGGACGGTTGGGCGGAAAGGAATCGGGCTTCAGGCGCGACGTCGGGATTTGATAGGCGGTGTGTCCCTTGATCACGGCGATGCCGACGGCGTCCTTGCGCGCTTCGTGGTTGGTCGGCCAATAAACCGAGCTGCGCTGGATGAAACCGAAACGCACGCCGGCGCGCTCGACGATCGCCGGCGCGCGGGCCGTTGCAAGATCTTTCCCGGCGCCGGTGTGCAGGACGCCGATGCGGTCGAGCTGCGCGACCGAGGCGTTGATCGGCTCGCCGTAGTGCACGTTGTTGGCGATGCCGACCACGCTGATGCCCGCCTCCCGAAGGACCTTGGCGCCGACGTCCGGATCGACGAAGAAACCTTCGTTGCTGTGGGAATGATCCGCCGGCGGTACGCTGAGCAGACACTCCAGATTGCAGAACACGAGGTCGCCCTTGCGCAGCTCGTCATTGACGCGCGCAAGCGGAACCGCAGCATCGGTGACGCCCTTCAGATTGACATCACCGGTCAAGATCAACGTCGCCATTCACCAACCCCTTATCCATCATTATCAGCCGTTCTCAGCCGGCCTTCAGCTTCAGCGCGCCGAGAGTAGGAGTTGCAACGTCCGGCAGGCAATCGAAAAAAACGGAGACGCATCGGTCCGGCAAATCGTGCCGGCCCTCTTCTCAGCGCTGGCAAGCCTGCGTATCCTGTCGACCAAACAAAAAAGCACGTCACATGGGACATGGGAGGATCTTGATATGAGCTGGACAACGTTCAGGATGCTTGCGGCCGCCTCGGTCACCGCGGTGCTTGCCTTCACTGCAGCCAATGCGCAGCCCGGTTTCAGCCCGATCGACCGCACCGATCAGAAGAAAAGCAAGCAGGACACCGGCCTGAAGCCGCATCCGACACCTGTGATTGCGACGCCGGTCGACAAAATTCCGCTCGACAAGATCAGGCTGCCGGCCGGTTTCAAGGCGGATATCTATTCGCAAGGCCATCCCGGCGGCCGCACCATGGTGATGGGCTCCAAGGGCACGATCTTTATGGGCACGCGCGGCCCGGGCCGGGTCTATGCGGTCACCAACCGCGACGGTAAGCGCGAGGTCAAAGTACTGCTGCAGGGATTGACCCAGCCCAACGGCCTCGCGTTCCGCGACGGCTCGCTTTACGTGTTCGCGATCAATCAGGTGTTCCGCTTCGACAATATCGAAGACAAGCTCGACAACCCGGGAGAGCCGGTCAACCTGACCAAGGCCTACAATCTCCCCGACACGGTCCATCACAACTGGAAATACGTCGCGTTCGGACCGGACGGGAAGATGTACGTGCAGGTCGGCGCCAACTGCAATGTCTGCGAAATCAACAACGGCACCCACGGACAGATCCGCCGCTACAACGCCGATGGCAGCGGCATGGAGATCGTCGCGCGCGGCGTGCGCAACACCGTCGGCTTCGACTGGCACCCGCAGACCGGCGAGCTGTGGTTCACCGACAACGGCCGCGACTGGGCCGGCAACGACGGGCCGGAAGACGAGCTGAATGTCATCCGCAAAGGCCAGGAGGGCGCGTTCTACGGCTTTCCCTATTGCCACGCCAACGGCGTCCCCGATCCGGACGTCCGGATTCCGAACGCCTGCGCCGGCGTGACGCTGCCCGCAGCGACCACCGGACCGCATTCGGCCGGGCTGGGCATCAAGTTCTACACCGGCAGCATGTTCCCGAAGGAATATCAGAACGTCGCTCTCATCGCGCGGCGCGGCTCGTGGAATCGGGAACAAAAGTTCGGCTATGACGTCGTCATTGCGCGGACGGGCGATGGGAAGGCGACGCTTGAGCCGTTCATGACCGGACTGCTGGACCAGAAGGCGAACGAGTTCTTTGGCCGGCCGACTTATCTCCTGCAGATGGCGGACGGATCGCTTCTGGTCTCGGACGAGCAGAACGGTGCGATCTATCGCATCTCATATGCGGCGCCTGGGACAACCAAGAAGTAATCGCTACGCACGCGAACCGAAAATCGGGAGGACATCTGACATGACCAGCATGACACCCAAAGTATTGGCGATCGGCGTGATCGCCGCCGGGCTCGCCTTTGGCGCGACACTGAACGCGCAGGAGCGGCCGGGCTTCAGCACGATCGACAGGACAGACATCTCCAAGAGCCAGCAGAACCCGAAACTGAAGGGCAATCCGCAACCGCCAACGGCGACGCCGCTCGAGAAGATTCCCGTTGCGCGGGCCAAGCTGCCGCCGGGTTTCAAGGCCGAGATCTGGTCGCATGGCCATGCCGCCGCACGCACCATGGTGATGGGCTCGAAGGGCACCATGTTCATGGGCACGCGCGTGATCGGCCGCGTCTATGCGATCACCGAGAAGGATGGCAAGCGCGAAGCCAAGGTCATCTTGCAAGGCCTGACCCAACCCAACGGCCTCGCGTTCCGTGACGGCTCTCTCTACGTGTTCGCGATCAATCGCGTGCTGCGCTTCGACAACATCGAGGACAAGCTCGACAATCCGGGCGAGCCGGTCGACCTGACCAAGGCGTACAATCTCCCGGACACCGTCCACCACAACTGGAAATACGTCGCGTTCGGGCCGGACGGGAAGATGTATGTGCAGGTCGGCGCCAACTGCAACATCTGCGAGATCAACAACGCCATCCACGGGCAGATCCGCCGTTACAATGCCGACGGCACCGGCATGGAGATCGTCGCGCGCGGCGTGCGCAACACGGTCGGCTTCGACTGGCATCCGCAGACCGGCGAATTATGGTTCACCGACAACGGCCGCGACTGGGCCGGCAATGACGGGCCGGAGGACGAGCTGAATGTCGTCCGCAAGGGCCAGGAGGGCGCCAATTTCGGCTTCCCCTATTGCCATGCCAACGGCATCCCCGATCCGGACATCCGGATTCCGAACGCCTGCGCCGGCGTGACGCTGCCCGCGGCGCTCACCGGGCCGCATTCGGCTGGCCTCGGCATCAAATTCTACACCGGCTCGATGTTCCCGCAGAGCTATCGCAACGTGGCGTTCATCGCGCGCCATGGTTCGTGGAACCGCGAGAGCCGGTTTGGATATGATGTGGCCGTCGCCAAGACCGACGGCGGCAAGGCGACCATCGAGCCGTTCCTGACCGGCATGCTCGACGAACAGAAGAACGAGTACCACAGCCGGCCGAGCTACGTGTTCCAGATGGCGGACGGCTCGCTCCTGGTATCGGACGAGTTGCATGGCGCGACCTATCGGATCACGTATTCCGGAAAGTAACGGCGCCTTGAGACATGTAATGACAAGTTGGTGGCGGCCGCTGGCGTTCGCGCTGGCGGCTGCCGCACTTTCGAATACGTCGGCGGCGCAGGACATGCCGATCGCCGAGCGGATCAAGCTGTGCAGCGCGTGCCATGGCGAGGACGGCAATTCGACGATGCCGAATACGCCTTCGCTCGCCGGGCAGCCCGAATTCTACCTGACCAACCAACTCTTCCTATTCCGCGAAGGCGTGCGGAAGGTCCCCGGCATGTCGGAATTGCTGAAGGGCCTGAAGGACGACGACCTCGTCGCGCTGGCGGGCCATTTCGCCAAGCTCGAACCGAAAGCGAGCGATGAAAAAATCGATCCGGCGCTGGTCAAGCGCGGCGCCGCGATGATGGAGCCGATGCGCTGCGCCTCATGTCATCTGCCGAGCCTCGCCGGGCAGGACCAGATGCCGCGATTGGCGAAGCAGCGGATCGACTATCTGATCCATTCGCTCAAGGAATTCCGCGACAACAAGCGCTCCGGCGCCGATACCTTGATGAGCAATGTCGTGATCGGCGTCTCCGACGACGACATTGCCGCGCTCGCGCACTACGCTGCCTCGCGCTGAAATTTATGACCCATTCCCGTCGCTGAGACCGCGTTGCAGCCGATGGACGGCGTGGCGCGAGCTTCTATAATCGCCGGCAACTCAAAAAATAACGACGGGAGGTCACCATGCTCACACGCCGCGACATGCTCGCGGGCTCGGCTGCCGCATTGGTCGCCGGCTCGATCGACGCAAGTGCTCAAGACGGCCCCAAGCAGACGCGGGTGCGCGTCATCGACGTGCATGCGCACTGGTATCCGCCGGAATGGCTCGCGCTCATGGAGAAGGAAGGCGACGCCAACGGCGCCAAGATGAGCCGCAACGCGCGCGGCCAGCTCGTCGCCACCATCCCCGGCCTCTCGGTCGTGTTCCAGGATCAATACACCAACATCAAGACCCGCCTTGCGTCGATGGACAAGGCCGGCGTCGCGATGCACGCGCTGTCGCTGACCCAGCCGATGGCGTTCTGGGCGCCGCCTGCATTCGGGCTCAAGCTCTGCCAGACCTACAACGACGCCTGCGACGCGCTGCATGCGCAATATCCCGACCGCTTCGTCGGGCTGGCGATGGTGCCGGTGCAGGACCCCGCGCTCGCAGTGCAGGAGATCGACCGCGTCGCCAAGCTCAAGGGCATCCGCGGCCTCTACATGGCGACCCACATCAACGGCAAGAACCTCGACCAGAAGGAATTCTGGCCGGTCTATGCACGCGCGCAGGAGCGCGGCCTGCCGATCCTGTTGCATCCGGTCAATCCGGTCGGCGCCGAGCGCATGCGCGAGTATCACCTGCGCAACTTCATCGGCAATCCGACGGAGTTGGCGCTGGCGGCGGCGTCCTTCATCTTCTCGGGCGCGTTCGACGATTTCCCGAACCTCGTGGTGGTGCTGCCGCACTCAGGCGGCGTGTTTCCGCAACTGATCGGCCGCTGGGACCACGGCGCGAGCGTGCGGCCCGAGACCAAGCATCTGAAGAATCCGCCGTCGCATTATCTGCGGCGTTTCTACTACGACACCGTCGCGCACTCGGTGCCGATCCTGATGAACCTTGTACGGCAGGTCGGCGCCGACCGGGTCGTCTGCGGCACCGACTTCCCGGCCGACATGAGCGTCGAGGACGTGGTCGGCACCGTGGAGAAACTTGAATTGTCGACCGCCGACCGCGACCTGATCCTGCGCGGCAACGCGGCGCGACTCTTGAAGCTCGACGCCTAGCGCGATTTAGAGTTAGAGCGGCGCCGGGTTGATATTCGCTTCGTCGAACGGGCCGGTCTTGACCGTCGGCTTGGTCCAGCGGACGCTGCCGCGCAGATTGTCGGCGGCGGTGCCGGCGCGCGACAGCGTGATCGTGAAGGACTGTTTGTCCTTCGGCGCCATGCGCGGCACCGTCCAGACTGCCGCGTTGCGCTTCGCCTTCTCGTCCATGCGGACGCCTTGATATCCCGCGCCGGTGGCCGCGACCACGTTCGCTCCGTCCGGAACGATCAGCGCGATCGTCACGTCCTCGACCGTCGGACCCTTGCCGGGCAAGCCGTTGTTCGACACGTCGAGCGTGTAGACGACGCCGTTGCCGCCATCGGCGCCCTTGCTCAGGCGTCCCAAGACGCGCGCGCGGAAACCGATGTCGCGCGTCCAGTCATAGATGGTCCGCAGCTGCGATTCCCACATCCGGGTCGGCGAATAATTGCCCATGCGGATGCGCACCGGCGGCGGTTCGTGCAGCACCTTTTCGTGTTCGAGGATGGCTGTGGTGTGGTCGTAGACCATGGTCTTGAACCAGGCGAAGTCGGCATCGATGGCACCGAGATGCGAGCGCGGACCGTTGAGGATCGGGCCGTGGCATTGGCCGCAGCCGGCGGTGAGCGCGACCACCTGTCCTTGCGGCGCGCCGGCGGGCACTTCGAACCGCCATTTGGCCGGCTGCGCGACCGCGGGCATCTCCTCGAAATAGCGCGCGAGCAAAGCCAGCTCGTTGTCGCTGATCTGGCTGCCGATATAGGCCGGCATGATCCCCCATGGACTACGCACGGCGTGGGTAAACTGCGCGGTGGTCAATTTCCGGCCCGCAAGATCGGGCCCAAATCCGCCCTCGCCTTTGACGCCGTGGCAATTCCGGCAATGCGCCTCGGGTCCGGTCCACAATTTGATCGCCTGGGCATGATCGCCACTTTGCGCAACCGCAAGATTGTGGCTCGCCGCAAGCACGATGATGGCGGCAAAATATTTCTTCATGGCGGACCTCCCCTGACCGGCGCTCTTCGGCGCCGCCGTTGCTTGCAGTCTATCGCATTCGGCGGTCGTTTGAAGGGGACCGCGCAACGACAAGAAGCGACGCCACCCGCTTGCAAACCAAACCGCCAGCGTGCGACCGTTGGTGCCAAAAGCATAATAGTGAGGGAGGACGGCATGACACTGCGGCGCAGACAATTCCTGCATCTTGCGGCGGGCGCCGCTGCATTCTCGGCGGTATCGCAGCGCGCGCAGGCGCAAGCCTACCCCTCGCGTCCGGTGACAATGATCGTGCCGTTTCCGGCGGCGGGACCGGCCGACGTGCTGGCGCGGATTCTGAGCGAGCCGATGCGGCTGTCGCTCGGCCAGCCGGTGGTGATCGAAAACGTGTCCGGCGCGGCGGGCAGCATCGCGGTCGGCCGCGCCGCACGCGCGGCGCCGGACGGCTACACGCTGATCATGGGCAATCTCGGCACGCATGTCGTCAACGGCGCGATCTATTCGCTGCAATACGACCTGGTGAAGGATTTCGAGCCGGTCTGCCTGCTGCCGACCAATTTCCAGCTGCTGCTCGCCAAGAGCGGCCTGCCGGCGAAGGATTTCAAGGAGCTGATCCCGTGGCTCAAGGCGAATGCCGGCAAGGTCACGATCGGCACCGCCGGCCCCGGCGCGCCGTCGCACCTCACCGCCGTCTATTTCCAGAACGCACTTGGCGTGCAGTTTCAGCTCATCCCGTATCGCGGCACCCCGCAGGTGCTGGGCGACCTGATCGCCGGGCAGATCGACCTCGTGTTCGATCAGGCATCGAGCGCGCTGCCGCTGGTGCGCGGCGGCAAGGTGAAGACCTACGGCGTCACGGCGCTGAAGCGGCTGGGCTCGGCCCCTGAGGTGCCGACCCTGCATGAAGGCGGTCTGACGGACTTCCAGGCCTCGTACTGGTTCGGGCTGTGGGCGCCCAAGGGCACGCCCGCGAACGTCATTGCGCGGCTCAACACCGCGGTCGTCGCCGCGCTGACCGATGCGGCGGTCAGCAAGCGCCTGACCGATCTCGGCGCGGTGATGCCGTCGCCGGAGCAGTTGAAGCCCGAAGCGCTCGGCGCGCTGCAACGCTCCGAGATCGAACGATGGTGGCCGATCATCCGCGCCGCCAACATCAAGGGTGAGTGAGAACGTTACGCATGAACATCGCACAGCAAGTCGAAAGCCTTCCGCCCTACGGCAACGGCACGCTGCCCGCCGGCATCCGTTCCCGCATGGTCGACAACAACAACGGCCTGATGGTGCATGTGCTGGAGGCAGGCTTCGAGACGCCGGGGCGGCCGTGCCTCTTGCTGCTGCATGGATTTCCCGAGCTCGCCTATAGCTGGCGCAAGGTGATGCTGCCGCTCGCCGCCGCCGGCTATCACGTGATCGCGCCCGACCAGCGCGGCTACGGCCGCACCACCGGCTGGGACGGCTCCTACGACGCCGACGGCGATCCGTTCCGCATCCTCAACATGGTGCGCGACGCCACCGGGCTCGTGCATGCGCTCGGCTACAAGTCGGTGGCGGGCATTGCCGGACATGACGCCGGCTCGCCGGTCGCATCGTGGGCGGCGCTGATCCGCGGCGACGTCTTCCCAAAGGTCGCGATCCTGAGCTCCCCGTTCCCGGGGCCGCCGAAGATCCCGTTCAACACCGCGAATGGCGGCGAGCTGCCGAAGCGGGCGCCGACCGACGACGAGCTCGACGCCGAGATGGCGAAATTGCCGCGGCCGCGCAAATATTATCACAACCACCAGCGCCGGCGCGAAGCCAACGACGATATGCTGCACGCGCCGCAGGGGCTGCATGCGTTCTTCCGCGCCTACTACCACTACAAGAGCGCCGACTGGAAAGAGAACAAGCCGCATCCGCTCAAAGCGCGCACCGCCGAGGAGATGGCGAAGGTCCCGACCTACTATGTGATGGAGCGCGACAAAGGCATGGCCGAGACGGTGGCGCCGTTCATGCCGTCGCCAGCAGAGATCGCCGCTTGCAAATGGCTCACCGATGCCGAGCTCAGCGTCTACGTCACCGAATATTCGCGCACCGGCTTCACCGGCGCGCTGCAGGGCTACCGCGTGCGGCGCGGCAACGATCCACGCACGCTGGCGGAGCTGCGCACCTTCGCCGGCCGCACCATCGACGTGCCGATCTGCTTCATCGCCGGCAAGAGCGACTGGGGCTCCTACAAGACGCCGGGCGAGCTCGAGGCGATGCAGGGCCCGGTCTCCACCAAATGGCGCGGCACCCATTTCGTCGACGGCGCCGGCCATTGGGTGCAGCAGGAGCAGCCGGAGGCGACGGCGAAGCTCTTGATCGAATTCTTCGGGGGCGCGCCGTGACGGCGCGGCGCCGCGCGCTGCTGCTTCTCATAGCGGCGGCCGCCGCACTGCCGTCCGTCGCAAGCATTGCGGGCGCGCAAGACTATCCGGCGCGGCCGGTCCGCCTGGTGGTCGGCTTCGCCGCCGGCGGCACGCAGGACGTGATCGCGCGCCTCATCGGCCAGGCGCTCTCCGAACGGCTCGGCCAGCAGATCGTGATCGAGAACCGCGCCGGCGCCTCCAGCAACATCGCCGCCGAAGCGGTGATCCGGTCGGCGCCGGACGGCTACACGCTGTTCATGGTCGGGCCGAACAACGCGATCAATGCGATCGCTCTACGACAAGCTCCCGTTCGACTTCGTGCGCGACACCGCGCCGGTCGCCGGCATCATGCGCGTCCCCAATGTCATGGAAGTGCACCCATCGGTGCCGGCGAAATCGGTCCCCGAGTTCATCGCCTATGCCAAGGCCAATCCCGGCAAGATCAACATGGTGTCGGGCGGGACCGGCACCTCGGTGCATGTCGCCGGCGAGCTGTTCAAGATGATGACCGGCGTCAACATGGTGCATGTGCCCTATCGCGGCGCCGGACCCGCGATCGCCGATCTCGTCGCAGGCCACGCGCAGGTGATGTTCGACAACCTGCCCTCCTCCATCGGACACATCCGCTCCGGCAGCCTGCGCGCTCTCGCGCTGACGACGGCGATGCGTTCGGAGGCGCTGCCGGGTGTCCCGACCATCGCCGAGTTCGTGCCGGGCTATGAGGCGAGCGCGTTCTTCGGCGTCAGCGCGCCCAAGGCGATCCCGCCGGCGATCGTCAAGCGGCTTAACGATGCGATCAATGCCGTGCTGGCCGATCCCAAGATCAAGGCGCGGATCGCCGACCTCGGCGGCACGGCGCTGCCGGGCTCGCCGGCCGATTTCGGCAAGCTGGTCGCCGACGAAACCGAGAAATGGGCCAAGGTTGTCAAGTTCTCCGGCGCCAAGCCGGACTGATTTGAGGGACTTCTTTTGCGCATTGCCGGAAAAGGTGACGTGATGACATTTCCCCGCCGCGTAGTTCTGCTTCTCGTTGCGGGCGCGGCGGCGACTGCTGTAGCCCCGATCGCGCGCGCGCAAGACTTTCCGTCACGGCCGATCACAATGATCGTACCGTTCCCGCCGGGCGGGCCGAACGACACGCTCGGCCGCATCATGGCCGAGCGCATGCGCGCCACGCTCGGGCAGCCCGTCATCGTCGAAAACGTATCCGGCGCCAACGGCACCCTCGGCGTCGGGCGCGTCGCGCGCGCGCCGGCCGACGGCTACACCATCGGCGTCGGCACCTGGGCGACCCATGTCGTGAACCCGGCGATCTACGCGCTGCCTTACGACACCGTGAAGGATTTCGAGCCGCTGGCACTGCTCGCCACCAGCGCGCCCATCCTCGTCGGCAGGGTCACCCTGCCCGCGAACAACCTCAAGGAATTGATCGCCTGGATGAAGGCGAACCCGGACAAGGCCACGATGGGCACCGTCGGACCCGGCAGCCCGCCGCACGTCGCCGGGGTCGCCCTCCAGACCACGACCAACACGCGCTTCCGCTTCGTGCCCTATCGCGGCACCGCGCCGGCGCTACAGGATATGATCGCCGGGCAGATCGATCTCCTGATCGACTCGCCGATCCAATCGCTGCCGCAGGCGCGCGCCGGCAAGATCAAGACCTACGCCGTGCTCGCCAAGGATCGCTATCCGTCGGCGCCCGACATTCCGACCACGGATGACGCGGGGCTGCCGGGATTTCACATGACGGTCTGGAACGCGCTCTGGGCGGTGAAGGGCACGCCGAAGGACATCGTGGCGAAGCTCAACGCGGCCGCGGTCGAGGCGCTCGCCGACCCGGCGGTGCAAAAACGCTTCGCCGAGCTCGGCCAGGCGCCGCCGCCGCGCGCGCAGCAGACGCCGGAGGCGCTTGGCGCGCTGCAAAAAGCCGACATCGAGAAGTGGTGGCCGATCGTCAAGGCCGCGAACATCAAGGGCGAGTAGGTGACGTCATGAAACGTCCGCGTCGACTTCCGCGTCTGACGATTGCTGCCACACTCGCGATAGCAGCCGCCACCTTGGCCCATCATGACGCCTGGCCTCAGACCGCGCGAACCATCAAGTTTGTGGTCCCGAGTGCCCCGGCCGGCGTCAACGACATCCTGGCCCGGCTCCTTGGAGAGCAGGTTTCGCGCGCACAAAACGTGACCGTCGTGATCGACAATCGCCCAGGCGCGGGCGAAGTGATTGGAACCGAGGCCGCAATGCGCGCGCCACCGGACGGGAACACGGTTCTCTTCGTGGCCAATCCGTTTGTGATCAACCCAAATCTGCGGAAAGTGAACTATGATCCGCTGACGAGTTTCGAGCCGATCTGCCAACTGGTGCGTGCGCCGACTCTGATCGTCGTCAACAGCGCTTCGCCCTATCGCACCCTCGCCGACCTGCTTGACGATGCCCGCAAACGGCCCGGCCAGGTGACCGTGGCGAGCATCGGTCCCGGAAGTCCGTTTCATCTGGGAGTCGAGGCGCTCAAGCGCGCCGCCAAGGCTGAGCTGACCTTTGTCCCTTACACCGGCAACGCGCTTGCCGTGAACGCGCTGATGGGTCAGCACGTCACGGCGATGTTCGGCACCTATTCGAATGTGGGGCAGCAATTGAAAGCCGGAACGCTGCGCGCCCTGGCGGCAGGAACGCCATCAAGAATCGAGCCGTTGCCGGACCTGCCGACCGTGGCCGAGCTGGGATTCAAGGATTACGCGGTGGATGCCTGGTTCGGGGTGCTCGCGCCGGCGAAGACGCCGAAGGAAATGGTCTCACAGCTCGCGCAGTGGTTTACCGCAGCGATGCAGGTGCCCGAAGCGCGGGAGAAACTGGTCGCGCAGGGGCTCTATCCGGTCGCAGCGTGCGGCGCGGACTTCAGCGCGCTTCTTCGCCGGCAAGTCGACGATTACGGCCGCGTCATTCGCGAGGCCAACATCAAGGGCGAGTAAGACCCGCGCGCATTTCTTTTGGGGAGGATGCCGTGAAATTTTCCCGCAGAGCCGTACTGCAGCTTGCTGCCGGCACGTCCACGCTGCCGTTTGCGTCAAAGCTTGCTTCGGCGCAAGCCTATCCGGCGCGGCCGGTGCGCATCATCGTCGGGTTTCCGCCCGGCAGCGGGGTCGACGTCGTCTCGCGCCTGATCAGCCCGTCGCTGTCGGAGCGGCTCGGCCAGCCGTTCGTGGTCGAGAACCGCCCCGGCGCCGGCTCGAACATCGCGACCGAGGCGGTGGTGCGCGCGCCGCCGGACGGCTACACGCTGCTCTGGGTCGGCCCGCCGGTCGCGATCAACGCGACGCTCTACGACAAGCTCAACTTCAATTTCCTGCGCGACATCGCGCCGGTCGCCGGCATCAACCGCGAGCCCAACGTCATGCTGGTGAACCCGGCATTCGAGGCCAAGACCGTCCCGGCGTTCATCGCCTATGCCAAGGCCAACCCGGGCAAGATCAGCATGGCGTCGGTCGGCAACGGCAGCGTCAGCCACGTCGCGGGCGAGCTGTTCAAGATGATGGCCGGCGTCGACATGGTGCATGTGCCCTATCGCGGCAGCGGACCGGCCCTCACCGACCTGATCGGCGGACGGGTGCAGGTCATCTTCACCACCACGTCGGCGTCGATGCCGTTCATCAAGTCCGGCCAGGTGCGCGCGCTCGCTGTCGGCACCGCGGCGCGCGTCGAGGCGCTGCCGGATCTTCCGCCCATGAACGAGTTCGTGCCGGGGTTCGAGGCGAGCAATTTCTACGGCGTCGGCGCGCCGCGGGCGACACCCGCCGACATCATCGAACGGCTCAACAAGGAGATCGGCGCTGATCCTCGCCGAGCCCAAGATGAAGGCGCGGCTCGCCGAGCTTGGCGCCACCACGCTGCCGCTCTCGCCCGAGGACTTCCGCAAGCTCGTCGCCGCCGAGACCGAGAAATGGGCCAAGGTGGTGAAGTTCTCCGGCGCCCGGCCGGATTGAGTTGGCTACATGCTGCTAAAGATATCGAAGCTCGCACCAAGCATTGGAGGATTCGCTATGCGATTTGTTTTTGCTACCGCGGTCGCGGTGCTTATGGTCAGTATCGCCGCTGCCCAGACCGTCAGCCCCACCGCAGCACAGAAAAAGAAAGCGGTAGCTCAGAAGAAAGCGGTCGCTCAGATGACCTACAATCAGTGTGTGGAGATTGCATATCAGCGGGGCTTCGCTGATAGCGACATGGGCGGCGCACGTGGCTTTATCTGGAGTTGTATGCGAGGCGCTCAGCGTTAAATCGCGCAGCTTGCCGGCAATGTTGAGTGCAACGGTCGCGCGCCCGGCGCACTTCCCGGATGCAAAGTTCCATAGCGCCTTTAACCTAGAACAAACCGCGCGCACAAAAGCCTTGCATTTGAATAATCATTGGTTATATCGCGGCCCATCGCTCCGGCGGGACAGGGAACTATTTCAGTTTCAGCAGACGCTTCGAAGTACGTCGCGAATTGCCTCCGGGCTGCGCGATGTCTCTTCGAGTGAGGGGTCGCGGCCTCCGCCGCAATCGACCTCATGATCGCTCCTTCAACGCACGTGGGAACTAATGAGACACGTCAAAGCCCTGCTGCTTGCAGGATTGTTCATCTCGCCGGCCCTTAACTTTGCAGTTGCGGACGAGGGCTCTTCGCCGCTCGTCACCGGGTCCATATCGAGATGCGACAGTCAATCTTGTGACGCCGACGCGGATCTTCAGCAAGCGCGAGATTACCTGGTCAAGACTGCCCGACCAGGTGGAACAATGGTTCGGCAAGGTCCGGACCTTGCGATCGAACGTTTGCACCCGGAATTCGCGAAGCGCCTCGCCGGCGCCATCCAGGCGGCCCGCAGGGCGGGACTAACCGAGGCCGGAATTTTTTCGGCGTATAGACCGCCGGTGTTCGGAGTTGGCGGCTTCGCAGACAAATACTACTCGCTGCACGCCTATGGACTTGCCGTGGATATGGCTGGGATCGGCCGCCCGGGCAGCCCGGAGGCGCAGCAATGGCACGAGATTGCCGCCGGGCATGGCATCGTTTGTCCATACGGATACCGAAACCGGATGGAGTGGAATCACTGCCAACCGACGCAGCTCACGGCCGTGAAGTCGGAAAATCCGTTGCGGGATACGATAGCGGGCTCCGGACCGATCGACCTGAAGCGCATGTTCGAAGTCGGCGGCCGGTTCATCGCCGATGCAGCAACCGCGATCGCAACTGTTGTCGCGGACCGCATGGGGGTTCCTGTCAATGCAAATGGCAATGTGGTGAATCCCCGGCGCCAAGCCCGGAACAGTCGATCGACCGCACGGCCCGCTCGCGCCTTGAAAGGAACGCGGCTAGCCTCACGGCAGCACCGATCGCCGAGCAAGTCGGCGCTGCCATCCAGGACTAAGGTGGCTTTGCTGACAAAGCGGGCGAAATAGCGTGAGACCTCACAACGCGCTGGTGCGGCAGCTAATCTAGCCGCCGCACTTGGACGCGAGCCGGCGCTAGCTCGGCTTACGGTCTTCGCGCCAGATGCCGAGCGCTTCCTGTGCCGGACGGTCGGAGATCGAGAACAGCACCGAGTCCTTGCTCGTCTGGTGCGAATAGGCTTTCCACGGCGGCACGACGAACACGTCGTTGACGCTCCATTCCAGCACCTTGCCGCCCGACCGTGGTGGTGCCGCCACCTTCGGTGCAGACGAAGATGGTGCCGTCGGTGGCGCGGTACTTCTCGCCCTTGAAGCCCTTCGGGAACAGCGCAAGGCTCGCGCCCATGGTCGGCAGCACCGGGCCGCCGTTGACCGGATTGACGTAGTGCACGCGGGCGCCGTGGCTCTTGTCGATCTCGCCGGCCTTCTTGAGGCGATCGAGGATCGGGCGCGTGCGCGCATAGGTGTAGTTGATGACCGGGCTGCGGTTGAGCTTCGTCGGCGCGCCGTCCGGCAGCACGCCCGACGCATAGAACGCCTCGGAGTCGCCGTCGCCGCGCGTCGTCTTCTGCTTCTTGTTGTCCTCGTCGTAGAAGGTGTCCGCGAACGACGCTTCGAAGAAATTCACCGCCGGGAAATCGAGCACGTCGAGCCAGAGCATCGGCTTCTTCGACGGATTGCCGTGATCGTGCGGCGCCCAGTTGGCGGTGATGACGAAGTCGCCCGGCGACATGAACGCCTTCTCGCCCTCGACCGCGGTATAGGCGCCCTCGCCGTCGAGCACGAAGCGGATCGCCGACGAGACGTGGCGGTGCGCCGGCGCGACCTCGCCCGGCAGGATCATCTGAACGCCCGCGAACAGCGTGTTGGTCGCCTTCGACTCGCCGCGCATCGCCGGGTTCTCGAGGATCAGCACGCGGCGCTTGGCTTCCTCGGCTGTGATCAGGCCGCCCAATTCCATCACCAGCGATTTCACGTCGCTGTAGCGCCAGACATGCGGCACTACGCGCGTCACCGGCTCCTTGGTGACGACGGAACTCATCACCTTCCAGAGCGGCGCCAGGTCGCGTTTGGAGATGCGCTCGTAGAACGCCTCGCGCACCGCATCGATGTTGTGCTTGGGCCCCGGTTTGCCGTTGGTCTTCGACTTGGTGACTGACGCGGTCGGCATGGGCGGCCTCCTTGGATCCCGGCTACCAGATTAGAATAACCTAAAACTGGAAGATAGTACAATATGAAACTATCTCCTCCGTGACAGGTTGCAAGTTTTCCTCGCGATCCGCCGCATAGCTGCTCCACAGCCGGCTCAACACGCGTCGCCCGCAGACGGCCTTGGCAGCGGCGGGGTGCGTGATAGCGTTCGAGCAGGTCCCGGAACGGGATCGTCTTGCAGACAAAGAACCAAAAGCAGCGGCACATCGATGCCGCAACAGGGAGGACGGCCATGAAACGCAAGGCCAAGGCAGGACCGCCGGGCGAGCCGGTTGCCGGCAACGGTATCCTGAGCCGCCGGGTCTTTCTCGAAGGCGCGATCGCCGCGGGTGGCCTAACCGCCAGCGCCTCGGCCGCCTCGGCGCAGCCGCTGACGATCGAGCCATGGATGAAGACGCCCGGCGCAGGGTTCGAGAGCTACGGCCAGCCGTCGAAGTTCGAAAGCAAAGTCGCGCGGCTCATTCCACCGCCGGCAAATCCCGCGACGCAAGGCGTCGGCGCTTCGCGCACCCCGCTGCACCTGCTCGATGGAATCATCACGCCGTCGGGACTGCATTTCGAGCGCAGCCACTCCGGCATTCCCAACATCGATCCCGACCGCCACCGCGTCGTCATCCATGGCCTGGTGAAACGGCCGCTGGTGTTCACGCTCGACGCCCTGTCGCGCTATCCGATGGAGTCGCGCATCGCCTTCATCGAGTGCGGCGGCAACAGCCAGGCGCTCAACGCGCCGAAGGCGGCGCCGCTCGGCGTGGCCGCGATCCACGGACTGCTCGGCTGCCAGGAGTGGACCGGCGTGAAGCTCTCGACGCTGCTCGACGAGGCCGGCGTCGAGCCGTCGGCGCGCTGGGTAATCGCCGAAGGCGGCGATTCCTGCGCCATGAGTCGCAGCATCCCGCTTGCCAAGGCCATGGGCGACGCGCTCCTGTGCCTCTATCAAAACGGCGAGCGCGTTCGTCCCTCCAATGGCTACCCGGTACGGCTGTTGTTGCCTGGCTTCGAGGGCAACATGAACGTCAAATGGCTGCGCCGGCTCAAGCTGACCGCCGCCCCGGCGATGACCAAGGACGAGACCTCGAAATACACCATCGTGCTCAAGGACGAGAAATCCTGGCAGTTCGTGTTCCCGATGGAGGTGAAGTCGGTGATCACGCGCCCGGCGCCGGGCATTGCGTTGAAGGGTCCCGGCTTCTACGAGATCTCCGGCCTCGCCTGGTCCGGCAATGGCCGCATCAAGCAGGTCGAGGTCTCGGCCGACGGCGGCAAGAGCTGGGCGCCTGCCGCGATGACGGGCCCGAACCTGCCGATGGCACCGGTGCGCTTCCGCGCGCCCTGGCAATGGAACGGCGGTCCCGCGGTGCTGCAAAGCCGCGCCACCGACGACACCGGCATGGTGCAGCCGACGCGCGCGCAGTTCGCCAACGATCGCGGCCTGCGCGGCGGCTACCACTACAACGCCATCGCAAGCTGGGCGATCGATGCGAAGGGGGAGGCGAGCAATGTGTATGCTTAAACCCCTCGCGATCTGCATCGCGGCTTCCGTCATCGCACCGCTCGCGCTGGCACAGACGCCGCAGTTCGGGCAACCGATCGCGCCCGCCGATATCGCGCCATGGGACATCAGCATCGGCCCGGACGGCGTCGGCCTTCCGCCCGGCCGCGGCACCGCTGCGCAGGGCGAAGCGATCTACGTCGCCAAGTGCCAGGCCTGTCATGGCGAGAAAGGCAGCGGCAAACCCAACGATGCGCTGGTCGGCGGCGCGGGCTCGCTCGCGCCCGACAAGGTGCCGATGAAGACGGTCGGCAGCTTCTGGCCCTATGCCACGACGCTGTTCGACTATGTGCGGCGGGCGATGCCGTTCCAGGAATCGCAATCGCTCACCAGCGACGAGCTCTACGCGGTATCCGCCTACATTCTCCATCTCAACGGCATCGTCGCGGCGAACGACGTGCTCGACGCGCAGTCGCTGCCGAAGGTACAGATGCCGAACCGGGATGGGTTCATTCCCTTCCCGCGCAATCCGAAATAGCGATACGATCCGGCCAACAAGGAACCGACATGGCCGATCACACGACCACGACGATTGCGGTCAGGGACTGCAACATCAAGCTGATGCGCGGCGGCGCCGGGGCGCCGCTGTTGTTTTTGCACGGAGCCAGCGGCGCCGGCGCCTGGCTGCCGTTCATGCAATCGCTCGCCGCGCGCTTCGACGTGATCGTCCCGCAGCATCCGGGCTTCAACGATAGCGATACGCCGGACTGGCTCGATACCATCCACGACCTCGCCTATTTCTATCTCGACTTCATGGAGCAGCTCGATCTCGACCGCGTGCATCTGGTCGGCGCGTCGCTCGGCGGCTGGATCGCCGCCGAGCTTGCGGTGCGCGACACCTATCGGCTCTCGTCGCTGACGCTGGTCGGCGCCGCCGGCATCCATGTGCCGGGCGTCAAGCAGGTCGACCTGTTTCTGGGCAGCGACGAGCAGCGCATCCGCGATTTCTTCTACGACCAGTCGTGCGCCGCCGAGATGATCGCGCGGATCCTGCAGCCGGAGTTCGAAGACGCCAATATGAAGAACCGGATCGCGACCGCGAAGCTCGCGTGGCAGCCGCGCGCCTACGATCCGCATCTGCGCAAATGGCTGCACCGGATCGACGTGCCGACGCTGATCGTGTGGGGCGCCAACGACCGCGTGTTCCCGATGGAATACGCCTACGCCTGGCAGCAGGCGATCCCCGGCGCGACGGCGGTCATCATTCCCGAATGCGGCCACATCCCGCAGGTGGAGAAGTCTGACGTGTTCGTCTCCGAGCTGACCGGCTTCATCGACGGCATAGCGCGTCGAAGACGCGCGTGTACGCGCTTATGAGGAAAGCGGCATGAAATTCTTCAACTTCCACCTCATGCCCTATCGCCACGCCGACCTCGATGCGATCGAGCAGAACGGCTCGGCCTGGGTGACCTATTCCAACAAGCATTACGATCCGGAGAAGGGCGCCGAGCTCTATCACGAGTATCTCGACCAGATGGAGTTCGCCGATACGCTCGGCTTCGACGGCGTCTGCCTCAACGAGCACCACCAGACCGCCTACGGCATGATGCCGATCCCGGGCGTGCTCGCCGGCGCGCTCGCCCGCTCGGTCAAGCGCGGCAAGCTCGCGATCCTCGGCCGCGCGCTGCCGCTCCTCAACAACCCGCTGATGGTGGCGGAAGAATACGCGATGCTCGACAACCTCACGCGCGGCCGTTTCATCGCCGGCTTCGTGCGCGGCATCGGCGCCGAGTACCACGCCATGGGCATCAACCCGGTGCTCTCGCAGGAGCGCTACGCCGAGGCGCACGACCTGATCGTGCGCGCCTGGACCGAGCGCGGGCCGTTCGCCTACGAGGGCAAGCACTATCACTTCAACTACGTGAATCCGTGGCCGCGGCCCTACCAGACGCCGCATCCGCCGATCTGGATTCCCTCGCAGGGCTCGTCGTCGACGATCAAGTGGGCGGCGCAGAAGCGCTACACCTATGCGCAGACGCTCTCGCCGATCGCCGTGGTGGCGCGCTTCTTCCAGATGTACCGCGACGAGGCCGAGAAGGCCGGCTACACGCCCTCCCCCGACCAGCTCGCCTGGTCGAACACGATCTATGTCGCCGAGACCGACGAGAAGGCAATGCGCGAGGCGAAGCCGCATCTCGAAGCACTGGTCAACCGCTTCCTCAAGATGCCGGTCGAGATGCTGCTGCCGCCGGGCTACAGCAATATCGAGTCGATGAAGCGCGTGCGCGCCGCCAAGGTGACCGGCAAGACCATGTCGATCGAGGACTTGAACAAGACCGGCGTGGTCATCGTCGGCTCGCCCAACACCGTGCGCGAGAAGCTTGCCGAGTATCAGGACCTCGCCGGCTTCAACACGTCGCTGACCAAAACGCAATTCGGCACGCTGCCGGACGACATGACTCGCGCCAACATGACGGCGATCGCCGAAGAGATTCTGCCGCACTTCCGCGACCGCCTGCCGCAAGGGAAGCAGCAGGCGGCGGCGGAGTGATCTTCGTAGGGTGGGTTGAGCGATAGCGAAACCCACCGTCGAGCCGAACAGAAAGAATGGTGGGTTTCGCCATAGCGCGTCCATAAGGGCGTTGACGCCCGTCTTCGACGGGCTATGGACGCGCGTAAACGCGCTCATGGCTCACCCACCCTACGAGAACTAGCAGGGAGGTATCCTATGCGATGGAAAGGGAAGCTTCTGGCGCTTATCGGCCTCATCGCGATCGTCGGTTCGATCGCCGGGGCCGGCTATTTCCTGCTTGGCTTCTATAACGTCGGCGCCAGCCAAGCAGAGCCGGCCGTGGTGGCCTGGGCGCTCGCGCGCACCCGGGCGGCCTCGGTCGACCGGCATGCGACCGAGCGGCCGCCGGGCGCACTCGATGATCCGGCGACGGTGCGGGCGGGCGCGCGCGCCTATGCCGAGCGTGGCTGCGTCAATTGCCACGGCGCCCCGGGCGTCGGCTGGGGCAAGTGGTCGGAGGGCCTGCGCCCCTATCCGCCCGACCTCAAGAACATCGTGAAGGATCGCGAACCCCGCCAACTGTTCTGGGTTGTGAAGAACGGCATCGGGATGACCGGCATGCCCGGCTTCGGCTATGTCGACGACAAGGAGATTTGGACGATCGTCGCCTTTGTCGGCAAGATCGCGGCGGTCTCGCCCGAGGATTTCAAGGCCTGGAGCGCGCCGACACCCGGCGGGACGCCTGGCGAGACGCGCTAGTGCGTAGGGTGCCGCAATGAACCTTGCACGCCGAAAATTTCTCGTCGGACTAGCCGCCCTGCCCGCGCTTCCGCGCGCCGCCATCTCGCAAACCTACCCGACGCGGCCGGTGCGCTGGGTGGTGCCCTACCCGGCCGGTGGCGCGACCGATCTGATTTCGCGGCTGATGGGACAATGGCTGAGCGAGCGGCTGGGCCAGCCGGTGATCATCGACAACCGGCCCGGCGGCGGCACCAATATCGGCACCCAGGCGGTGGTGTCGTCGCCGCCCGACGGCTACACGCTGCTGTTCACCGCATCGACCCACACCATCAACGTCTCGCTGCAGCAGCTGCCGTTCAACTTCCTGCGCGACATCACGCTGGTCTCCGGCCTGACCGAGCTGCCGCTCGTCATCGACGTGAGCCCGAAGCTGCCGGTCAAGGACCTCAAGGAATTCGTCGCCTACGCCAAGGCCCATCCGGGCAAGGTCAACGTGGCGTCGTTCGGTGCCGCGACCATCAGCCATCTCGCGATCGAGTTCTTCAAGGTCACGACCGGCATCGACGTGGTGCACGTTCCCTATCGCGGCGGCGCGCAGATCATGGCCGATCTCATCTCCGGGCAGATCCAGGCCGCGGTCGATTCGCTGCCGAGCTCGCTGCCGCACATCAAGAGTGGCGCCATCCGTGGGCTTGCGCTGCTCTCCGCCGAGCGCTCGCCGGTGCTGCCCGACCTGCCCACGGCGGGTGAGATCATCCCGGGGCTGGAAGTACGCACATTCTCCGGCGTCGGCGTGCCGAGCGGCACGCCTCCCGAAATCGTCGCGCGGCTCAACAAGGAGATCAATGCCGGGCTCGCGAACCCGGCGATCAAGGCGCGCTTTGCCGATGTCGGCGCCACGCCGGTGATCATGACATCGGCCGAGGCCAATGCCTTCGTGCGGGCCCAGACCGAGAAATGGGCGAAGGTTATCAAGACCGCCGGCATCAAGGCGGAATAACAAGGTAAGCACAAAACCAAGGGAGGTATTGACGTGACTGACAGCATTGAACGGCGTGAATTCCTGAAAGCTTCCGCGATCCTCGCCGGCGCGGCGGCCTGCGGGCTCACCGGCATCGAAAGCGCTTCGGCGGCACCTGCCGCCAAGCCGGTTCCTTATGAGGTCAACGGCAGGAAGTTCGAAGGCATGGTCGTCTATGACGACAGCGTGAAGACGAGGCGCCCGGTCATCTTCATGCAGCCCGACTGGAAGGGCGTCGACGCCGACACGATCGCGGTGGCACGCACCGTGGCCGGCAAGGACTATGTCGTGCTGATGGCAGACATGTTCGGTGCCGGCTACGGCAGCAAGCCCAAGACGGTCAAGGAACTGGTGGCCGGCATGAGCGCCGTGCACAAGGATCTAGCCTTCACCATCGCGTGCAGCAACCGGGCCCTTGAAGTGCTCCTTGCCGAGGCGAACAAGCTTAGCCTCCCCGACACCACGAGGACGGCAGCCATCGGCTATTGCGCGGGCGGAGGGTACCTGCTCGAGCACGCGCGCGCCGGGGCGGATTTCAGAGCGGTCGTGGTATTCCACGTCACCAATCCTAATCCGGTGGTCGCCGGAACGCCGACCAATATCAAGGGCCGGGTGCTGGCAATCCACGGTTCGGCCGATCCTGTGACGCCGAAGCCCATGATGGATGCGTTCACCGAGGAGCTCACCAAGGCCAAGATCGACTGGCAGGTGATGATGTTCGGTGGTGCCGTCCATTCCTTCTGCGATCCGACAAACAAGGCGTATAGCGAGAAGCTCGCTCGCAAGTCCTACATGTTGATGAGCGACTTCTTCACGGAGACGGCGTGACCGCGACATCGTCGCGACGCGCTGCCTGATCAGGTATTCACCGCGCCGCCGTCGACCGCGATCACCTGGCCGGTGACGAAATCGCTGTCGCTCGACGCCAGAAACACCAGCGCGCCCAAAATATCCTGCGGATAGCCGTCGCGCTTGATGGCGCGGCGCTGGATCGCGTTGTCGCGCGAAGACTGCACATGCCCGGGATTGTTCTCGACCACGCTGTCGGAGAGCGTGAAGCCCGGCGCCAGCGTGTTGACGCAGATGCCGGAGGTGCCGACCGCGCGCGAGAGCGAGCGCGTGAACGCGACGATCGCGCCCTTCGAGGTGGTGTAGTGCAGCATCTGCGGCATGCCGCGGAAGGTCGAGCCCGAGCCGATATTGATGATCTTGCCGTAGCCCTTGGCGCGCATGTGCGGCACCACGTGCTTGGCCATCAGGAACGGCCCGCGCACGTTCACCGCCATCACCTTGTCCCACAGCGCGACGTCGATATTGGTGAACTCGGTCTCTTCGAGCTGCGAGTAGAGCGCGGCGTTGTTGACCAGGATGTCGATCTTGCCGAAGCGCTCGACGGTCTTCGCCACCAGCGCCTTGACCTGCGCCTCGTCGCTGACGTCGCACACCATGCTGGCGGTGGCGTTGCGGCCGTGCTTGCCGGCCAGCTCGGCCGCCAGATCGCCGCCATCGGCAATGTCGGCGATCATGACGGCGGCGCCTTCGGCCGCGAGCGCCGCCGCATAGTGGCGCCCGATGCCGCGGGCGCCACCGGTGACGATGGCGCTGCGTCCGTCGAGCCGCCCCATGGTCAGTTCTTGCCGGTCTGCTGGCGCACGAACTTCTCGAACGCTTCGAGCTGCAGCTTGACCATGTCCTTGGTGGCCTGGTCGGTGAGCTCGAGCGAGCCTTCGGCGAACTTCTTGGCGGAGAAATTCACGAACACCTCCGGCCGGATCAGCATCACCGACTCGACCGAGGTCAGGCACTGGCGCAGGTGATACTGCATGCGCGCGCCACCGAGCAGGCCCCCGGCGCAGGATTGGATCGCGACCGGCTTGCCTTTGAACGGATCGTCCTTCATGCGCGAGGTCCAGTCGATCGCGTTCTTGAGGCCGCCGGGGATGGTCCAGTTGTATTCCGGCGAGACGATGATGACACCGTCGGCCTTGCGGATCGCGTCGGCCCAGGCGGTCACCGGTGCGGGAAAGCCCGCGCCCTGAAGATCGAAATTGTAGATCGGGACGTCGGCCCAGGCCGGCGCCGGCGTGATCTTCATGCTTGCCGGCGCGAGCGACGGCAGCGCGCGCTGCAGCGCGGCATTGAACGACGCCTTGCGCAATGAGCCGCAGATGGAAACGATGTTCAGGTCAGCCATGAATGGTCCTCGTTGTTGCCTCGTTGGGAGTCATGCCCGGCTTTATGCCGGGCATCCACGTCTTTTTGCAAAATCTCAAGACGTGGATGGCCGGGACAAGCCCGGCCATGACGGGTTCATGTGTCATTGCTGTTCGATCTTGGCCTTCTCGCGAACGGCCTTCCAGCGATCGATCTCGGAAGCGATGTGCTTGCGCAGCTCCTCCGGCGTCGATGACTTCGGCAGCGCGCCGACCTTGACGATCTGCGCGCGCACGGCGTCGGTCGCGAGCAGCTCGCGCATCGCCTTGTTGGTCTTCTCGACGATCGGAGCCGGCGTGCCGGCCGCGAACGCGAGGCCGTACCAGCTCGTCACGTCGTAGCCGGGCAGCCCGGTTTCGGCGAGCGTCGGAATATCCGGCACGGTCGGGAAACGCTGCGGCGACGTCACGCCGATCGCGCGCATCTTTCCCCGCTTGCACCTGGCCCTGCACGGTCTGGATCAGCTCGATCACCATCTGGGTTTCGCCCGCGATCAAGCCGGTGAGCGTCGCCGGCGTCGACTTGTAGGGCACATGCAGGATGTCGAGCCCGGCCATCTGCTTCAGGAATTCAGAGGCGAAGTGCTGCGTGGTGCCGACGCCGGGGCTGCCGAAATTGAGCTTGCCCGGGTTCTTCTTCGCATGGGCGATGAGGCCCTTGACGTCCTTCGCCGGGAAGTCCGGCGTGGTGACCAGCATCAGGCCGGCGGTGCCGACCATCGACACCATCTGGAAGTCGTTGACCGAGTCGTAGCGCAGCGACTTGTACATCGCCGGGGCAATGACATGCGCATTGCTCATCATCAGCGCGGTGTAGCCGTCCTTCGCCGAGCGCGCGACCTGCTCGGCGGCTGTGTTGCCGCCGGCACCGACGCGGTTCTCGACCACCACCGGCTGGCCGAGCGCCTTCGACAAGTGCTCCGCGATGATGCGCGCGGCGATGTCGGTGCCGCCACCGGCGCCGAAGCCGACGATGATGCGGATCGGCCGGTTCGGCCAATCCTGCGCCTGCGTGGATTGTACGGCAATCGAGAGAGCAACGGCGGCGAGCGCAGCCGCGATGCGGAACCGACTTGTCATGAAAACGCCCTCCGCACTCGACTTGTCGCGCGTTCAATCCACGCTGTTGTCATTGTGGCAGGAGAAGACATCGCCGGACATCGGGCAAAACGCCCCGATGTCCGGCGACGAAGCAATGTCTTATTTCTCGTCCACGATCGGATTGACCAGCACGCCGACGCCTTCGATGTCGATCTCGCAGGTGTCGCCGCCCTTCATGAAGATCGGGGGCTTGCGCGCGAAGCCGACGCCGGACGGCGTGCCGGTGATGATGATGTCGCCCGGCTCGAGCGTGATGCCCTGGGTGATGTAGACCAGCATCTCGGCGACCGGGAACATCATGTTGTCGGTGTTGTCCGACTGCAGGGTCTGGCCGTTGAGGCGGGTCTGGATCTTCAGGCCCTTGCCGCCGGGCGGCACTTCGTCGGCGGTGATCATCCAGGGGCCGAAGCCGCCGGTCTTGTCGAAGTTCTTGCCCATGTCCCACTGCGTGGTCTTGCGCTGGAACTCGCGTACCGAGCCTTCGTTGAACACCGAATAGCCGGCGATGCAGGAATAGGCGTTGTCCATCGTGAGATGCCGCGCCTTCTTGCCGATGACGACGACCATCTCGGCCTCATAGTCGAGCGTGTCCGACACCTTCGGCCGCACGATCGGCTGCTGGTGCGGCACCAGCGAGGTATGGCAGCGGAAGAAGATGGTCGGGAATTTCGGAATGTTGTCGCGATTGAAGCCTTCCTTGACGTGCTCGAGGTAGTTGAGGCCAAGGCAGATGTTCTTCGGCGGGCGCGACACCGGCAGGCCGAATTTCAGACCCGCGAGCGGCTTGCGGGCGCTGGCGGGAGCTTTCTTGGCGAGGTCGCCGAGGGGCTTCAAGTCGCCGTTGCTCTGGGCCAGCACGTCCGCGAGGTTCGACGGCACCTTCGCGTCGACCGCCTGCAGGTCGATCACGTTGTCGCCCTCGACCACGCCCAGGCGCAATCCCTCACTCGATTCAAATCCAACAATCTTCATGGCTTTGGAAGCTCCCTCGTGTGCTGAGTGGCCGGGACTATAAAAAGCGCGGCAAAGCGCGTCTATACACCTACCGGCCTAATTGGGGGCGATTTTCGAGCCCCCTCGGGGTGCAAGACCCAGCAGAAATCGGGTCGCGCTCGGCCCTTGGCGTGCGCACATATCGTTCTGAAGATTGGAGGCCGAGCATGACCACCGCCTTGAACCGCAAGCGGGACACGGCCCTGGAAGGCAGCCCCGAGGCGCGCGTGGCAGCCATGGACTGGGCGCGCGTCGCCGCCGATCTCGATACGAGCGGGGTCGCGCCGCTCGAAGGGCTGTTGACCGCAGACGAGTGCGCGGCGCTGGCCGCCCTCTACGACGACGAGCGCTGCATTCCGCAGCACCATCGTGATGGCGCGCCACGGCTTCGGCCGCGGCGAATACAAGTATTTCGCCTATCCGCTGCCGGGCATCGTCGCGGCGCTGCGGCCGGCGCTCTATGCGCCGCTGGTGCCGATCGCCAATCGCTGGAACGAGGCGATGGGGATCGATGTGCGCTATCCCGCGGCGCACGCCGACTTCATCAAGCGCTGCCACGCCGCCGGACAGACGCGGCCGACGCCGCTGCTGCTCAAGTATGGCGCCGGCGACTACAACTGCCTGCATCAGGACCTCTACGGCGCGCATGTCTTCCCGCTGCAGGTCGTGATCCTGCTGTCGGAGCCGGGGAAAGATTTCGACGGCGGCGAATTGGTGCTGACCGAGCAGCGGCCGCGCATGCAGTCGCGCGCCGAGGTGGTGCCGCTCAAGCGCGGCGATGCCGCGGTGTTCGCGGTGCATCACCGGCCGGTGCAGGGTACGCGCGGATTCTATCGCGTCACCATGCGGCATGGCGTGAGCCGCCTGCGCTCCGGCCATCGCCAGACGGCGGGCATCATCTTCCACGACGCGAAATGACCTTGACCCGTCACGCACTCTATATCCGCCACCCTGCGGTGCGAGCGAAGCGAGCCTTCGCGGCCGCCTCAGGATGACGGATCGAGATTGGTAGCTTCGATAGAGACAGGCGCTAGGCCGTCACCGTCAGCGCGTGCACCGCGAAATAGCCTTTCGGATCGGTCCACGCCGCCACCGGCGACCAGCCCGCGCCGCGCGCCATCGCGCCGAAGGATTCCGGCGTGTACTTGTAGCTGTTCTCGGTGTGGATGGTTTCGCCGCCGCGGAATTCGAACCAGCGGCCGGCCACCCGCACCCGCTGGCGGTCGCGGCTGGCGAGATGCATTTCGATGCGATGCCGCTCGGTATTGTAGAACGCCTGATGGCAGAAGCCGTCGAGATCGAAATCGCCGCCGAGCTCGCGGTTGATGCGCGTGAGCAAATTGAGATTGAAGCGCGCGGTCACGCCGGCGGCGTCGTTGTAGGCCGCATTGAGAACGCCCACGTCCTTGACCAGATCGAAGCCGATGATCAGCGTCGCGCCGGCGCCCAGCCGCTCGGCGGCGTGGCTCAGGAACGCGGCCGCCATATGCGGCTCGAAATTGCCGATGGTCGAGCCCGGGAAGAAACCGACGCGCGGCCGCGCCGCGATCGCGCGCGGCAGCCGGAACGGCTTGGTGAAGTCGGCCTCGACCGGCAGCACGGTCAGCCGCGGATAGTCGCGCCGCAGCTCGGCCGCTTCTTGCAAGAGCATCTCGGACGAGATGTCGACCGGGACATAGGCGCCGATCGCCGGCGCGGCGTTGAGCAGCATGCGCGCCTTGCGGGTCGAGCCGGAGCCGAACTCGATCAGCGCCGCATCGGCGGGGATGAGCTTCGCCATCTCGGCGGCATGGCGTTCGAGGATCGCGAGCTCAGTGCGGGTCGGATAGTATTCAGGCAGCCGCGTGATCTCTTCGAACAGCTGCGCGCCCGCCTCGTCGTAGAAATATTTCGGCGAGAGCTGCTTCGGACGCGCCGATAGCCCGGCAATCGACGTCACGCGCGAACTCCAACTCGACAACCTCGGGCAGATGCCGAAGCGCAGTCCGGGCCAATGCAGTCATCGCCGCCTCCTTACGCTCTAAACATACTCAGGTGCCGTAATCGACAAGCCGCAGCCCGCTGAACTGCCAGCGCGCCGGCGGATAGAAGAAATTGCGGTAGGTCGCGCGCGAATGCTCGGCGGGCGTCGCATGCGACGAGCCGCGCAGGACCATCTGATTGACCATGAACTTGCCGTTGTACTCGCCGAGCGCGCCGGAGGCGGCGCGATAGCCGGGGTACGGCGAATAGGCGCTGCGCGTCCATTGCCACACGATGCCGAAGGCGTCGTCGATCAGCCCCGAGCTTGCGCCGCGACCTCCCACTCCTGCTCGGTCGGCAGGTCCTTGCCCATCCAGCGCGCGAACGCGTCGGCTTCGTAGTAGCTCACGTGACAGACTGGCGCGGCCGGATCGACCGGCCGCAAGCCCGCGAGCGTCAGCGTATGCGACACGCCGTCGACTTTGCGCCAGTAGCCGGGCGCCTCCCAGCCTTCCGCCTGCACCGTCGCCCAGCCGTCGGAGAGCCACAGCGAGGGTGTCGCGTAGCCGCCGTCTTTGATGAAATCGAGCCACTGCGCATTGGTGACCAGCGAGCGCGCGATGCGGACCGGGCGCAGATAGGTCTGATGCGCCGGGCCTTCGTTGTCGAAGCAGTAGCCCTCGCCTTCGAAGCCGATGGTGTGCAGACCCTCCGGCACCGCCACGAAACCCGACGCGGATTTCTTCGGCGCCGGCGGAATCCGCGCGGCGTCATAGGTCGGAGCGATCGGGTTCAGCGAAAATGCATGCAGGATGTCGGTGAGCAGCAGCTCCTGATGCTGCTGCTCGTGATTGAGACCGATTTCGAGGATACGCAGCACCTCGGCGAGCTTCGACGCGTCGGCTTCAGTGATCAGACGCGCGACCGCGTCGTCGACATGGGCGCGATAGGCCGCAACCTCGCTCGCTCCCGGCCGCGTCACCAGCCCGCGCTGCGGGCGCGCGTGCCGCGGCCCGGCGGCGACGTAGTAGGAGTTGAAGAGATAAGCGAACTGCTTGTCGAAGACGCGATAGCCGGGGAGATGCGGCAGCAGCAGGAATTGCTCGAAGAACCAGGTGGTGTGCGCGCGATGCCATTTGGTCGGGCTGGCGTCCGGCATCGACTGGATGACCTGATCTTCGTCGGAGAGCGGCGCCGCGCGGCGCTCGGTCTCGCCGCGCACGTCACGGAATGCCTCGAGCCAGTGGCTGCGCATGTTGCTCGCGCGCGCGGCTGCGGTGCCCGGCATCTGAGTGACATTGCTTGGGCCGCGAAAATGACGGATGGCTGACGAGGCCATGCAAGATCCCCTTGGCGTGACGGGCGAATGCCCCCGGCTGGATACGAAACGGCCCATAGGGGCCGGAGTTCCGTGTCCTTGAATGTACGCTCCGTAGTGACGGACAGATGGGGTGGTTTTTCTAAAAGAGCCAGCGGCGGTCCCATTGCCGCACTCGGAAAATCGATAAAATCCAACGCGTTAGTTGACCGAATTCGTTGTCTTAAAGTTCGGTCACGTGAATTTGTACTATTTCACCGCATTGACGCCGGCGGTCGCGGCGACGCCGTTCTGCGTGCCGGTACCGCCGCTCACGCCGATCGCGCCGATGATCTTACCATCGACGATGATCGGCAGACCGCCCTCGGATGCAGTCGGCCGCGCCTCGTCGGGAAAGGTCATGAAGGCGACGTTGCCGGCAGCGAACTGATCGACGAATACCTTGCTCGAGCGGCGAAACAGCGCCGCGGTGCGGGCCTTGGCGGTGGCCAGCAGGAACGACGCGTTCTGCGAGCCGTCCATCTTCTCGAAATAGATGACGCTGCCCTCCGGACCGACGACCGAGACCGCCATGCGCCAGTTGTTCTTGCGCGCTTCCGCCAGCGCGGCCGTAGCCGCCGCCTTGGCCTGCTCGGTGTTGATCGGCAGCCCATATTCCGGCGCCGGAGGCGACGCGGGCGCCCCCTGCTCCGCTCGCACCGGGGCGGTGGTCAAAATCGCCGCACCGATCATCACCGCCATCATCAAGCGCATTGGCATCCCTGCCTCCCAAGCCCCAAACCGCCCATGCCGCGCGCTGCCGCCGTCACGATGTGGTCGGAAACATACCGTTCCTCACGGATTCACCGGGCCAACGCCGCGACTCCGCCGGCCCGGCGAATATGGCACTAAGATAGGCGAGTTGCGGCAAGGCCAGCAAGGTTTGCTGTGAGGACGCGCCAAAGCGTGTGGGAAGCTTGCGGCGGCGCTCATTCCGGGGGAACAATGGCGGTTCAGCAATAACGGACGGGACGATGCGACGGACATTCGTTGGGCTGGTGTCGGACCTTGGCTCTCCCCTTTGTGGCCTTGATAACGGTGGGGGCGCCAACCGCGGCCTTCGGCCAGCCCAATTGCCGCAACACTGCGAACTTCGACCAGTGGCTGGCCGAGTTCAAGCGCGAGGCCGCCGCAAGCAAGATTTCCGCCTCGGCCATCGCCGCCGCTTCGCCGTACCTGAAATTCGAGCAGCGCATCATCAATATCGACCGCGGCCAGCGGTTCTTTGCGCAGAACTTCCTCGACTTCTCCAAGAAGCTGATCCCGGCCTACCGCCTTCAGAAGGGCGGCCAGCTGATCAAGAAGCATGACGATCTGTTCCGGCGCATCGAGAAGGATTTCGGCGTGCCGGCGCCGGTGATCGTCGCGTTCTGGGGCCTGGAAAGCGACTTCGGCGCCAGTGCCGGCAAGGAGCACGTGCTGCCGGCGCTGGCGACGCTCGCCTATGACTGCCGCCGGCCGGAGCTGTTCCGCCCGCGGTTGTTCGACGCACTGCGCATGATCGAGCGCGGCGACCTGCGTCCGGAAGAGATGATCGGCTCGTGGGCGGGCGAGCTCGGCCAGACCCAGATGATGACGTCGGAGTATTACCGTAGCGCCGTCGACTATGACGGCGACGGGCGGCGCAACCTGATCAAGAGCATGCCCGACGTGCTCGCCTCGACCGCAAACTATCTGCAGCATCTCGGCTGGAAGCGCGGCCAGGCCTGGGTCCAGGAGGTGCGCGTCCCGCAAAGCCTGCCGTGGGAGCAGTCCGACCTCTCGATCCAGCATCCGCGATCGCAATGGGCGAAGTGGGGCGTGACGCGCGCCGACGGCAAGCCGCTGGAGGCCGATGCCATGCCGGCGTCGCTGGTGCTGCCGATGGGCCGTTTCGGCCCGGCCTTCCTCACCTTCGATAATTTCAAGGTCTACACCGAGTGGAACAACTCGCTGATCTACTCGCTGACCGCGGCCTACTATGCGTCACGGCTGGCCGGCGCGCCGGCCTACCATCCCGGCATGGGCGAGAAGATCCCCGGCTTGAGCCAGGATGAAGTGCGCGAATTGCAGACGCAGCTCGCCAAGCGCGGGTTTGATGTCGGCCGGATCGACGGCATACTGGGGCTCAAGAGCCGCCAGGCGGTCCGGACCATGCAGATCAAGCTCAAGCTGCCGGCGGATTCCTGGCCGACCGCGGAGCTGCTCGGCCGGTTGCGCGGCGCCAAGTAAGAGAACCGGAGGAGACGTCATGACGATGATCCGCGTGCTTGCCGTCGGGCTTGCTTGCGTCATCGCCAGTGGTCAGGCGTTCGCGCAGAGCGCTTCCGACGCGGCGAGCTATCCCAACCGGATCGTGCGGCTGATCGTGCCGTTCCCGCCCGGCGGGCCGGCCGACGTGATCGCGCGCTTCGTCGGCCAGAAGCTGAGCGAAGACTGGGGCCAGACCGTCGTGGTCGAGAACCGCCCGGGCGGCAACACCGCGATCGCCGCGCAGCAGGTCGCGCGCTCGGCGCCCGACGGCTACACGCTGCTGATCCCCATGGACACCACCATGGTGCTCAATCCGCTGACGCTCACCAACCTGCCCTACGAGCCGCTCAAGGACTTCGTCCCGATCACCATGCTGACCAAGAACATGTCGCTGGTGGTGACGCGGACGGCCGGGCCGAAGTCGATCAAGGAGCTGATCGAGCAGGCCAAGGCGCGGCCTGGCAAGATGAACATGGGCGCCGGCACGATCACCTCGCGGCTCGGCGCGGTGCTGTTCGCCAAGACCGCCGGCATCGACGTGCAGCTCATTCCGTTCAAGGGCAGCGCCGAGATCGGCCAGGCGGTGCTCGCCGGCACCGTCGACTTCGCGCTCGACTCGACCGGCACCGCGCTTCCTTTGGTCCAAGGAGGCCAATATCGCGCGCTGGCGAAATATACCAACCAGCCGCTGCCGCAGTTTCCCGGCGTGCCGAGCCTGAGTGAAGCGGCGGGCTTGCCCTCGATCGACGAAAGCTCGACCTGGATCGCGGTGGCGGCGCCCGCCGGCACGCCACGGCCGATCGTCGAGAAGATCCAGAACGCGGTCGCAAAGATCTATGCCGACAAGCCGACCCGCGATCGGCTCGAAAAGGTCGGCATCAATCCCATCAACTCGACCTCGGATGAGCTGACGGCGTTCATCCGCAAAGAGAGCGTGCGCTGGGCGCAGGTTCTCAAAGAGAATGCTCATCTGTTGAAGCTGGAACAATAACAACGCTCAAGGAGTACGCCATGGACACCGGCGCCAATGTCGCAAGTTATTCGGCCGCGAATTATTTCATCGAGGGCCTCAACGAGGTCGGCATCGACTTCCTGTTCTCGAACATGGGCACCGACCACGCCCCGATCATCGAGGCGTTCGCCGGCCGCAAGCGGCGCGGCCAGAAGATCCCGACCATCATCGTGTGCCCGCACGAGAACACCGCGGCGCATATGGCCGGCGGCTACGCGCTGATGACCGGCCGCGGCCAGGGCGTGCTGGTGCATGTCGACGTCGGCACCGCCAACACCGCGAACGCCATGCACAACCTCTATCGCAGTCGCCTGCCGGTGCTGCTGATGGCGGGCAAGGCGCCGTTCACGACGCACGGCGAATTGACCGGCACGCGCGACAACTACGTGCACTTCGTGCAGGAGCCGTTCGACCAGGGCAGCCTGGTGCGGCCCTACACCAAGTGGGAATGGACGCTCCCCTCCGGCATCGTCGCCAAGGAGGTGATCCGGCGCGCGCACACCGTGATGCAGAGCGACCCGAAGGGGCCGGTCTACCTGATGCTGCCGCGCGAAATCCTCACCGAAGTCTGGGCCGACGACGACGTGCGCTCCTATCCAGGCGAGCGCTACGGCGCGACCGAGCCGGCCGGCGTCGATCCCCGCCTCGTCGACAAGCTCGCGGATTCGCTGCTCGCGTCGAGCTACCCGATCATGCTCGCCTCCTATGCCGGCCGCACGCCCGGCGCATCGGAAGCGATCGTGAAGCTCGCTGAGTTCGCCGGCATCCGGCTGTTCGAAGCCAACATGGTCAACAATTTCAGCCATGAAAGCCCCTGCTTCGGCGGCTTCGGCGGCGGGCCGCATATCGGCAAGGCCGACTTCGGCCTGCTGGTCGACGTCGACGTGCCGTTCTTCCCGCGCGAGACCAAGGTCAACGACAAGACCTTCTGGGGCCAGATCGACGTCGATGTGCTGAAAAGCGGCTCGCCGATGTGGAGCTTCCCGGCGAACCTGCGCCTGCAAGGCAACAGCGCGCGCATCGTCGAGCAGCTCTACGAGGCGGTGAAGCAGAAGGCGTCGCCGGCGTTCCTCAACGCCGCGAAGACGCGTGTCGCGGAGATGGCCGAGCAGCAGGCCAAGCGCAAGCAGAGTGCCGCCGAGCTTGCCGCCAACCAAGGCAAGGTCGGCGCGATCAATTCACACTATCTCTGCGCCGAGCTCGCCAAGCGCATCGCCGACAAGGACATCGTGTTTGCAGAAGCGGCGCGCAATTCGCCGGCGATCCAGCAGCAGATCCCGCGTCCCCTGCCCGGCACGGTCACCCGCGTCGGCGGTGGCGGACTGGGCTCATCGGGCGGCATGGCGCTCGGCGCCAAGCTCGCGGCGCCCGACCGCATGATGATCCAGATCGTCGGCGACGGCAGCTTCTATTTCAACGTGCCGAGCTCGGTCTACGGCGCGTCGAAGCAGTACAAGCTGCCGATCCTCTCGATCGTGCTCGACAACGGCGGCTGGTCGGCGGTGAAGGAATCGACGCTGCGCGTCTATCCCGACGGCGACGCCAAGGTCGAGGACGAGTTCTCGGCGAACCTGCCGGCCGACGTCGACTTCTCCAAGGTCGGCGAAGCCTTCGGCGCCTATGGCGAGAAGGTCACCGACCCGGCCGCGGTGCCGGCGGCGCTCGATCGCGCCATCAAGGAAGTGAAAGGCGGCCGCACCGCCGTACTGCATGTGACGGTGACGCGGCTGTAAGCACGTTCTCGTGCGTCCCGGACACGTGCACCACCCCAGTGATGCATCGCTGATCCGGGACGCCGGGTGACCTCTCCGATCAAGAAACTTCGGGGTCCCGGGTCTGCAGCGCATCATTTCATGCTGCCATAGCGCGTCCAAGACGCGCGTGAACGCGCTTATGGCGCCCGGCGACACAGAGACCGATTACTTCTTCACCATCGCGCGCACCACCGGCACCCAGCGCGCGACCTCGGCCTGCACCAGGCTGGTCAGCTCCGCGGGTGACAGGAGCCGCGGCTCCTCGCCCTCGTTCTCGAAGTGCTTCTTGAGCTCGGGTTTCACCGCGATCGCTCGCACCTCGCGGTTCACCGCATCGGCGATATTCTTCGGGAGCCCCGACGGTCCGCTGATCATGGTCCAGGTCGTGGTCTGGATGTCGGGATAGCCGAGCTCGGCGAGCGTCGGCAGGTCCGGCAGTTGCGGCAGCCGCTTGGCGGACGACACGCCGAGCGGGATCAGCGTCCCGGCCTGCACGTGCTGGCGCGCCGTCGCCCAGTTGAGCGCGCCGACGGTCACGCGGCCGGCCAGGAGATCGACCACCGCCGCGCTGCCCGCGCGATAGGGAACATGCACGGCGTTGAGCTTCTCCTTCACCACCACATATTCGAACACGACGTGCCCGACGGTGCCGGTGCCGGACGACACGTAGGGCATCTCCTTCGCCAGCCCGCGCGCATAGGCGAGCATCTCCTTCATCGTCTTCACGCCGATCGAAGGATGCGCGACGATGACGCTCGGCGCGCCGCCGAGGAAGGCGATGTGGGTGAAGTCCTTGACCGGATCGAAGCCGGGATTGTCGCTCAGCGCCGCGCCTAGCACGTGCACCGACATGCCGCCTGAACCGAGCGTATAGCCGTCGGGCTCCGAGCGCGCGAGCGCGACGGCCCCGATCAGGCCGCCGCCGCCGGTGCGGTTCTCGACCACGAACTGCTGGCCGAACGCCTGCCCGAGATGCTCGGCAAAGAGCCGCGCGGCGACGTCGGCGGCGCCGCCGGCGCCGAACGGCACCAGCAATTTGATCGGCTTCGCCGGCCATTCCGGCCGCTGCGCATAGGCGGCGCCGGTCACGGCGCAGGCGATTGCAAACAACAACATGAGTTTCTTCATTTTGTTCTCGCACGCACGCCGAGGCGCTGCAGGCGCGGCAGCACCTCGTCACAGAAGAAGGGAAGCTCTTCGAGATAGTTCACGCCCGACACCGCGATGCCGGTCAGCCCCGCCGACGAAAGATCGGCGAGCTGCTTCGTCACCTGGTCGGGATCGCCCACGATGGAGAGCCCGCCCATGCCTTCGGTGTATTGCCGGCGCCGGAGGTTGAACTCCTCCATCGGCACGGTCTGCGGCGTAATGTTCTTGATCGCGAGGATGCTGTCGACCGCGGTCCAGTCGGCGAGCTCGACGCTCCAGTGCTGGTAGTAGTCGCGCGCCTCTTTCTCACTCGGCTTGCAGGTGATGACGCCGACGGTATAGACGCCGATCTCGCGGCCGAGGTCCTTCGCCGCCTTCTTCACGGCCGCGACCCGCTGCGCGGTCTCGTCGATCGACACCCGTGACGGCCGCACGAAGAACGCGTCGCAGTTGCGGATCGCGAAGGCCTGCCCGGTCGCCGAGGCGCCGGCATTCATGATCACCGGCCGCGTGCCGCCGTAGGGCTTCGGCTTGGCGCGGATGCCTTTGAGATTGAGGAACTTGCCCTTGAAATCGAAATCCTCGCGGTCGGACCAGGCGAGCTTGATGGCGTCGATCCATTCCTGCGCAAAGTCGTAGCGCGCCTCGTGCTCGCGCTGCTCGACCCCGAACATCTCGAACTCGCCTTCGTTCCAGCCGACCACGATGTTGAGCCCGAAGCGCCCGGCCCCGATGTGGTCGGCGGTGACCATCTTCTTGGCCGCGATGATCGGATTGAACAGCGGGGCATGCACGGTGCCGAACACCGTGATGCGCTGCGTCGACGCCAGCAGGCCCGAGGCCCAGTTGATGGTCTCGAGCGTCTCGCCCTGGTAGTCGGTATTGCCGCCGTAGCCCTTCCAGCGCCCGATCGGCAGCAGGAAATCGATGCCGGCCTCGTCGGCCATGCGCGCGAGCGCGAGATTCTCCGCCCAGCTTCCGGTCCAGCGCTCCGGCACGGTGGTGACCGCGCGGCCCGACGAACAGTTGGGCCCGAACAGCCCGATCTGCAGCGCATTGGCGCCGTGCATCGCGCGGCGCTCGCGCAGCGCGTCGTTGTCGGAATCCACCGGCACGACCTGCATGGACGTTACTTCGCCGCCGGCGCGTCGAGCGCGGCCTTCACGCGCGCAATGATCTCCGGCGGCGTCGCGGCGAGCTCGCTCACCAGCTTCTGCAGCGCTTCGCCGGTCATCGGCAGGATCTCGATCTGCAGCTTTTCGGCTTCGGCGAGGAACGCCGGGTCTTTCATGGTCGCGTCGAACGCACGCCGCATCGCCTGCACGCGCTCGCGCGGCACGTCGGGTGGCAGGAAATACGGCCGCGCGAATTCGGTGCGCGCAAACAAGAGCCGCATCGCGTGCCGCTGCACGTCGGTCTTGGCCTGGTCCATCACCAGCGGCACGCCGACGAGCTCGGGCGAGGGCTTGGCATTGAACTGGCCGATGAACTTGATCTTCTTCTCGTCGATCCACTTCTGCGACAGCGTCTTGACCGAGGCGAGCCCGACGCCGGCATTGCCGTGGATCTCGCCGCGCTCGATCGCGATGTTGATTTCCGGCGTGCCCTTGTAGCCGCGCACCAGCTTGAACTTGTAGCCGAAGAGGTCGTTGAGCAGCAGTGGGAAGTCGTTCATCGTCGTGCCCACCGTGGTGGACCCGACCAGCACTTCGGTCTTCGCCATGTCGGCGATGTGCGACACCGGCGCGGTGTGCCACAGGAACGCGACATAGGCCTCGCGGTTGAGGCTGCCCAGCCAGTTGAGCTTGGTCGCATCGAACTGCGTGCCGTTCATCAGCATCGGCGCCGTCGGCATGCTGTTGAGCGGCGCCGAGAACACGGTGCCGTCCTTGGGACCCTGGTTGTAGAGCTGGTTGGTCAGGATCATGCCGCCGGCCGCCGGCTGGTTCTGCACGATCATGGTCGGATTGCCGGGGATGTGATTGACCATGTGGCGCGCCAGCGCGCGCGAATAGAGATCGTAGCCGCCGCCCACCGCCGAGCCGACAACCAGGCGTATCTGCTTGCCTTTGTAGAAAGCGGCGACGTCATCCTGCGCGGTGGCCGGCGCGGCACCGGTCATGGCCATTGCCAGCGCGGCGATAGCGATCCTCATCATTCCACTCCCCAATCGCTTCCCCTACGCACGTTGCGCCGCCGGCGCCGACTCCGCAACGGCAGCGGCTGCGAACAATCGTCCCGGGCAGCCGCGGCGGTCGCCCCATCCGAGCCGCGTGAGCGCGTCCCAGACCACGGTCTGGTTGCTGGTGATGACCGGACGGCCGAGTCGCGTTTCCAGATCCTCGATGATGCTGAACACCGAAATATTGGCGCAGCTCAGGAAATAGACGTCGGCGTCCGGACGCGCCGCCGCCAGCGCGCGATCGCGCCAGACCTCGGGCGGCGTCGCGCAATAGGCGTCGCTGCCGGCAAGCTCATAGCCCTTGGCATAGATGACGTCGTAGCCCGCCTCGTTGAGGAATTCCGCCTCGTGATCGGTTACGGCCTGGCTATACGGCGTGACCAGCACAATTTTGCGCGCACCAAGAACATCGAGCGCGCGGCGGATCGCGGTCGCGGTGGTGGTCGCATGGCGCGCGCCGGCACCTGCGACCGCGGCAAGGATGCGCGCCTCGCCGCCCTGCCCTTCCTCCATCGAATTCGCGGTGCAGTGGAACGCCACCACGTCGCACTTGGCGTCGGCGAGCGAGCGTGTCGCTTCTTCGACCCGCGGGATGAGCTGGTCATGTCCCATGCGGTTGGGCCCCGTCATGCGCAGCCGTGTGATGTGCGGTGTGACGCCGTCCGGGAACGCGTGCACCATTTCCTGTTCGACCATGCGATTGGACGACGGGATGATCAGGCCGACACGCGCGCTCATGGTTATCTCCTCATCACGCTGCGGAGCAGTGATCCCTTTGGAACCGAATGGCGAGATCGTTGTTAGTTAGACCGCCCACCCGCGGTTCCAGCATGTTCCCATCCCGGTACGACGTCACCATCGGCGTTTCGACGGGATGCTAAAGGAGCAGCGGCGCCGTGTCACAGCAGCTCTCGGGGGCAGCGGCTCCGCGGCCATAGGGGGCTGAACGGTCGTTAATCGGGCCTCGATTGGGCAGAAAACCAATTCCGGCCGCAATATGCCGCTACCCGTCGAAGTGCTACCGGAAGTCCAAGAGGAGGCTGAATTGCCTGAATTCTCGTTCGTCAACACCCTTGTGAAGTACCGACAGGTATTGCTCGCCACCACAGTCGTTTCCGCGATTGCATTGCCGCAGATCGTCAGCGCCTTCGACGGCTCGAACGCCGGCCGCATCATCGTCGCGCAGAAGGAAGACCCGAAGAAGAAGAAGGAAGTAGCGCCGCCGCCGAAGGCGCCGCCGCCGCCGCCGCAGAAACAGGTCACGCCACCGCCGCCGCCGAAGGCACCGCCGCCGGTGCAGAAGCAGGTCACGCCGCCACCGCCGCCGAAGGCACCGCCGCCGGTGCAGAAGCAGGTCACACCGCCGCCGCCGAAGGCGCCGCCGCCGGTGCAGAAGCAAGTCACGCCGCCGCCTCCGCCGAAGGCGCCGGTAGTGAAGCAGGTCGAGCCGCCGAAGGCGCCGCCACCGGTGCAGAAGCAGGTCACGCCACCGCCCAAGTCGGCTCCGGTGCCGGAACCGAAGACGGTCCAGCCACCGCCCAAGCTCGCTCCGACGCCGGAGCCGAAGACGGTCCAGCCACCGCCCAAGCTCGCTCCGACGCCGGAGCCGAAGACGGTTCAGCCGCCGCCCAAGCTCGCTCCGGTGCCGGAGCCGAAGACGGTTCAGCCGCCGCCCAAGCTGGCTCCGGTGCCGGACCCGAAGACGGTCCAGCCGCAACCGAAAGTGCTGCCGAAGCAGCCTCCGGTCCAGCAGCAGACGTTCGGGCCGCCGAAGGCACCGCCGCCCCAAGTCGTCAACGTCAAGGAGCTCAAGGGCAAGCGGCGGGAAGAGCGCGTCGGCAACCAGGTCGTTATCGTGGAGCCCGGCAACCGCCGCATCTTCCGCGAGGGCAACCGCGTCTATATCCGGCATGACGAAGGCGAGCGCATGCGGCGCTGGGGCAACGCGCGCTTCGAAACGCGCGGTAACGAACGCTACACCATCGTCAACCGCGGCGGTTACGACGTCGTCACCATCACCGACTCCCGCGGTCATATGCTGCGGCGCTACCGCCGCTTCCCCGACGGCCGCGAATATGGGCTGATCGACAACCGCCGGCGCTTCGGCCGTCGGTGCCGCGGTGGTGGGCGGCGTCGTGTTGCTCGGCCTCGCCGCGCCGAGGATCCTGATCCCGCGCGATCGCTATATCGTCGACGCCGGTCAGGCGCCGCCGACGCTGCTTTACGAGACGCTCGATGCGCCGCCGGAGGTGCCGCCCGAGCGCGCCTACACGCTCGACGAGATCCGCGACAACGTCGAGCTGCGCGACCGCGTGCGAAGCGTCGACATCAACACCATCAACTTTGCGAGCGGCTCGTGGGAGGTCTCACCCGACCAGATCCCGCAGTTGCAGGCGCTCGCGGAGGCGATGCTGAAGGTCATCAGCGAGAACCCGGCGACGGTGTTCATGCTCGAGGGTCACACCGACGCGGTCGGCTCGGCGGAAGACAACGCATCGCTCTCCGACCGCCGCGCCGAAGCGGTGGCGGAAATCCTGACCACCAACTTCAACATCCCGCCGGAGAACCTGGTGACGCAGGGCTATGGCGAGCAGCACCTGCGGGTGCCGACCGACGGACCGAGCCGCGAGAACCGCCGCGTGCAGGTCCGCAACATCACCGGGCTGATGGCCCAGGATGGTCAACCCGGCGGGCCGCCGGACGGACCGCCCGGCCAGCCTCCGGGTTAGTCTCGCGATCCTCGCACACCGAAATGATCATGCCCGGCCTTCGCGCCGGGCATGATTTTTTTGGGATTGGTCGGAAGCGGTGCAGCGACGGCGGTGTGCTCCCTCTCCCCGCCTGCGGGGAGAGGGTCGGGGTGAGGGGGACTCTCTACGAGCGCGATCTATCGATAGCCCCCCTCACCCGACCTCACTCCGTTCGGTCGACCTCTCCCCGCAAGCGGGGAGAGGTAACAGAGTTCGCGGCGCCACCTCACCCCCACAATTGCTTGCTCGCGATCGCGGCGCCTTCGCTGAGCGATTTGAATTTCGCCCACACGATCGACGGGTGGATCTCCTTCGAGCCGGCGAACGTCGCGAAGCCGCAGTCGGAGCCGGCGATCACGTTCTCGCGCCCGACCACTTTGGCGTAGCGCCCGATTCTTTCCGCCACCAGCTCCGGGTGCTCGACCAGGATGGTCGAGTGCGAGATCACGCCCGGGATCAGGATGGCGTCCTTCGGGAGCTTGGCGCTCTCCCACAGCTTCCATTCGTGCTCGTGACGCGGATTCGCCGCCTCGAACGAATAGGCGCCGGCGCGAATGCCGAGGATCATGTCGATGCAGTCCTTGAGCTGCATGTCATGGATGCGCGGGCCCATATTGATGCTGTAGCAGGTGTGGAAGCGGATCTTCTCGGTCGGGATGTCGCGCAGCGCGTGATTGACCGCGGCAATGCGCGGCCCTGCCCATTTCTGGCAGTCGGCGACGCTCACGCCGGGCTTGAGCGTGTAGTAGGACACGAGCCGCGGATCGTCGACCTGAATGAGAAAACCGGCGGCGACAATCGCCTTGTATTCTTCGGCCAATGCATCGGCGATGGCGAACAGGAATTCTTCTTGGCTCTTGTAGTAGGCATTCCGGTGCCGGTCCTCGACGTTCGATGGCGAGATCGCCGGCATGAATGCCTCTTCCGGCTTCGCGCTGCCGAGCGCGGCCTTGAAATTATCGATGTCGCGTTTGACCAGGTCGTGGCCCTTGTAGGTGATCGGCCCGGTGCAGACCATGTTGGGCGGCCGCGGCGGTCCGGCATTGGCGGGCGAGTTGTAGTACTCCGGAAACGCGAGCGCTTCGCGCGACTGCGACCATTGATTGGTGAGGCTGCCGGTCGTGTCGGTCTCGAAGCCGCCCAGCCGCTGGTTGATATAGGTCACGAAGCTCGGCTTCGAATATTCGCCGTCGTCGATGACGTCGATGCCGAGCTCGACCTGCTTGTTGACGATCTCCGCAACCGCCGCGCGCAGGCGCTGCTCGTAGGTTTTCGGATCGGGCCCGGCGCCCTTCTCTCTCGCGTCCATCATATCCAGGAGATCGGCCGGCCGCGGCAGGCTGCCGACATGGGTGGTGAGAATGCGGTTGCTGCTTCGTTTCATGTTTTGTCGCCTCCCTCGCGCATGTCCCGGAAAAGTGGGAACCGGTTTTCCGAAAAGGACATGCGCCACTCAGTTATGCGGCGTACGATATCGGAGCACGGAGCGACCACAAGAGCGCCCTCCTGACGCAGCCGAAGCAGCGTGGGACATATTCCACTCGGATACGATGATCGCCTAACATTGCAACAAAGTGGGAGGACGCTGATGACGACACCACGATGGATGGCGACCGCGATCCTGCTGGCGGCGATGGCTGTCCCCGCCGCCGCCCAGACGTCCTTGGCCCAGACTTGGCCGTCAAAACAGATCGAGATGATCATCGCGTTCCCCGCCGGCAGCGGCGTCGACGTGATCGGCCGTGCCATGGCGTCGGCGATCTCGCAGCAAGCAGGACAGAATATCGTCGTGCTCAATCGCGACGGCGCCGCTGGGACGCTCGGCTTTGGCGCGCTGGCCGCCGCGGTGCCGGACGGCCACACCATCGCGTTCGGGCCGAGCACGCCGATCGCGAACGCGCCCTATCTGGTGAAGGGCGTGCGCTACAATGTCGAGTCCTTCACCTACATCTGCCAGGTGTTCGAGAACGTCTTCGCCATCGCGGTCGGCCCGCAATCCAAGATCAGTTCGGCGAAGGAGCTGCTGGCGGCGGCGAAAGCCAATCCCGGCAAGCTGACCTATGGCCATGCCGGCATCGGCACCATCCCCCACCTCTCGATGGAGAACATGGGCGATGCACTGGACCGCAAATTCAACGCGGTGCCGTTCCGCGGCGACGCACCGCTGGTGCCGGCGCTGTTGCGCGGCGAGGTCGATTTCGCCGCGATCGGCGTGTCGACCATCCGTCCGCAGCCGTCGATCCGGCCGCTCGCGATCTTTTCCGACAAGCGCCATCCGGCCTTTCCGGACGTTCCGACCGAGAAGGAGCTTGGCGTCGCCACTGGCGTGCCGCCCGGCCACAACGGCCTGTTTGCGCCGCGCGGGATTTCGACTGACGTCCGTAACGCGCTCGAAGGCGCCTGTCGCACGGCGCTCAAGCAGGAGGCGGTGGCGAAGGTGATGGCAAACACCGGCCAGTCGATCGAATATCTCAACGGCGCGGATTTTTACGCGCAGACCGTCGCCGACTACAAATCGAAGGGCGAGCTGATCAAGCGATTGGGATTGGGCGCGCAGTAGCGACAGTTTTCGTGTCCCGGACGCGCGTAGCGCGAGCCGGGACCCAGCACCAACGAAAAAGCGCTTCGCAAGTCTTGCGTTGGATCCACGCAAGTCGGGTCTACCCGACTTGCGCTCCAATATGTCCCGATCTCGGGTAAACCCGAGATCGGTGTCTCGTTCCGCTCGCTCGCGCTCGCTGCACTTCGCCCGGGACAAGCCGCATCACATCACGTCGCCCATCACCGTTTCGCCTTCCGCCGGCGGACGCTCGTAAAACTCTGAATTCATCCGGCTCTTGACGCCCTCGCGCGCGAGCCGCTCCTCGAACTGCTTGCGGATCGCCGGGTCTTCCTGGTGATAGGGGATGGCGCTGCCGCCCTTGTTCAGGTCGATGGCGCCGTAGTCGGCGAGCTGCTCGCCCGGCACGCCGGCGCGCCGCGCGCGCTGATTGTTCGGGCCGTGCCAGGCGCTGATGCGCAGCGCATCCTTGCTGGTGCCGAAATGCTGGTGGAACCAGTCGCCCGCCATCGGCGCCGCCGACACGAGCCCAACGGGCTCGTATTCCTGACACAGCACCTTGTCGGCCTTGCCGGCTTGCCATGGCTGCGTCCCGAGCGCTTCCGGCCAAGTATAGGTGTAGCCCTTGCCCTTCACGCAGACGAGCACCGCGGCGGAGGCGTGCTTGTGCGCCTTCGAATAGCGGCCGGTCTCGTGCTCGCCGATCCAGACATAGAAGCGGTTGCCCGCCATCGACGGCTCGACGCGCCGATAGCCGGGCGAGCGCCGGTTGTCGAGCGGCAGCTCGGTACCGACGATGTCGGGAACGAAGTTCGTGCGGCGCATGGCGAGCCCGCGGATCGGGTCCGGCTCGACGTCGTCGTTCGGCTTGAAGAAGTCGTCGGCGCCGGAGAAACGCTCGCTGAAATTATGCGGGCAGTTGAAGATGAAGTTCGGGTTGTCGAGCAGGTTCATCACGTTCGGCGCCGAGGTGCCGCACAGGATCAGCGCCGGCGAACTCGATGCATTGACGATGCGATGGAAGGCGTTGAGCGGGATCGCGAACAGCGAGCCCTTCTGCCATTCGAACACGTGCTTCTTGGTTTGGCCTTCCTGCCAGACCTCGGTCGAGCCGCGGCCTTCGACCACCAGGCAGATCTTCTCGTAGAGGTGGCGCTCGACATTGAGCGCGCCGGCGCCCGGCACCTCGATCACGTATTGGCCCCAGAGCCCTTCGGTTCCGAACAGCTGGATGTAGGAGCCGCGGCCGCCGAGCCGCTTCCACGGCTGCATCGGCAGGTCCTGCACCCGCCGCACGCCGATGTTGCGATAGACCGGGACGCCCTCGGACTCCATGAAGGTGTCGTAGGGCATGGGCTTGCGCTGGAATTTGCCGAAGCCGGCGTTCTCGCCCGCCTTGGGCTCGTGCCAATGGGAACCGGTGATATCGTGCATGGGCGTTTCTTTCTTATGTTGCGGTGTGAACGCAGTATACACCCATCATTTGACAGCGTCAGGTGCGAGAGACAAGCTCCCGGCCGAGTTCATTCCCGCCCGTGTAAGGAGTCCCAGACAAATGTCCCTGAAAATCCGGCGCGTCGTCACCGGACACGACGCCAGCGGCAAGGCCGTGGTGGCGATCGACGAGATCTCGAAGAACACGATCTCGCGGCGGCCGAACCACGAGAGCTGCGTGATCTGGACCACCGGCGCGTTTCCCGCCGACAACGGCGGCGAGGCCGACGACGGGCTGCGCAAGGTCGGCACTGTCGATCCCGCCGGCACCGTGTTCCGGCTGGTCGAGTACGGGCCCGGCGTCACACCGCGCAATCATCGCACCGAGTCGGTCGACTATGCGATGGTGCTGTCGGGCGAGATCGACATGGAGATGGACGGCACCATGGTGCACCTCAAGCAGGGCGACGTGCTGGTGCAGCGCGGCACCATCCACAACTGGATCAACAAAGGCACAGTGCCCTGCGTGGTCGCCTTCGTGCTGGTCGCGGCGAAGCCGGTCGAGCGCAACGGCAAGCTGCTCACGGCAGCGAACTAGAACACCGACGGCGTCGTCAGGTATTTCAGCGAAGCACCGTTTGAAAGGGAAACGTAATGATCGACCTCTATGCGTGGGGGACAACCAACGGGCGCCGCGCCTTGATCATGGCCGAGGAATCCGGCCTGCCGTTCACGTTGCGTCAGATCGACATCCGCAAAGGCGACCAGAAAACCGCCGCCTACGAAAAGATCAACCCGTACCGGAAGATTCCTGCGCTGGTCGACAGCGAAGGGCCCGGCGGAAAGCCGGCGACCTTGTTCGAGTCGGCTGCGATCTGCTTCTATCTGGCTGAGAAGGTCGGCAAGTTTCTGGGCACCCCTGAAGACCATCCAAACGTTCTCAAGTGGTCGATGTTTCACGCAACCAACGTGCTACCGACCATGGGGCAGCTCAGGGGCAACACCGAACCTTCGCTCGAGGAGCGCTGCAAGGAACAGCTCGATGCCATGAACCGGCATCTCGCGGGACGCGACTGGTTTGGCGAGGAGTATTCGGTCGCTGACATCATACCCTTCACCCGCATCAACGGGATCACCCATGAGCGCGTGAAAGTGTTGGACTATCCGAACGTGGCGGCGTGGCTGAAACGTGTAGCTGCGCGACCCGCCGTCACTAAGGCGATGGATCAGAAGTTCGGCTGAGTCCCGAATACCGCCCGCGATGTCGCCAGGCCGCTTGCCAAGGGATGTCGCTGACGGGCCAAGAAAGGTTGCAGAAGGTCAAAGGAGACGTCCATGCTTCGGATTGTTCTGTCGGTTGCGATCGGCGCTGTCGTCCTGACCGCTGAGGCGCAAGCCCAGTCTTGGCCCAGCCGCCCCGTGCGCATCGTGGTGCCCTCGCCGCCCGCCGGCGGCACCGATATCGTCGCGCGCGTGATGGCGGACCATTTTTCCAAGGCGTTCAAGCAGCAGTTCTTCGTCGAGAACCGCCCCGGCGCCGGCAACATGATCGGCATCGAGAGCGTCGCGCGCGCCGCCAACGACGGCTACACCTTCCTGATGACGGCGAGCACGCTGTCGCTCAATTCCGTGCTCTACAAAAAAGTGTCGTACGACCCGATCAAGGATTTCGCGCCGATCACGCTGGCCGCCATGGCGCCGAACGTGCTGATCGCCAACCCGTCGGTGCCGGCGAAGACGCTGACCGAGTTCGTCGCGCTCGCCAAGAAGCAGCCCGGCAAGCTCACGTATGGGACGCCCGGCATCGGCACCTCGCCGCACATGTGCATGGAGCTGTTCAAGAGCCTCGCCGGCGTCGACCTTCAGCACATCCCCTATCGCGGCACCGTGCCGGCGCTGACCGACGTCATGAGCGGACAGATCCACGCCATGTTCTCGACCGCGCTCTCGGCCAAGCCGCAGATCGAGGCCGGCAAGGTGCGCGCCTTCGGCGTGTCGACCGCCAAGCGCTCCGGCTCGATGCCGGACATCCCTTCGATCGCGGAAGCCGGCGTCCCCGGCTACGAGGCCGTGCAGTGGTACGGCTTCCTGGCGCCGGCCGGCACGCCGGCGGCGATCATCTCGCAGATCCACGCCGAGTCGATGAAGGCGCTGCACTCCGCCGAGATGAAGGAGAAGCTCGCGCATGACGGCGCCGAGCCGACGCCGACCTCACCGGAGGAATTCGCTGCGCACATTAGGAACGAGCTCGAGAAGTGGCGCAAGGTCGCGAAGGCCGCCGGCATCGAGCCGCAGTAAACATACGACGGGTCTCTCCGCTCCCCTCCCCCCGCGAAGCGGCGGGGAGGGGTCGGGGTGGGGCGTCTCCACGAGCGCGCTCTTTCGATAGTCCCCCTCACCCGGATCGCTTTCGCGATCCGACCTCTCCCCGCAAGCGGGGAGAGGTTACGGAGTGCGCTGCTCCATCTAGTCCACATCGCCAAATCAGAAACTAATGCCCGCCACCCGCCGGCGCGCCCGGCTGCTTGAGCGGATGCGCGCGTGAAAACGCATCAATCTTGAGACACTCGTCGACGATCCGCGACACCGTCGGATAGGGCTTGAGGTCGACCTCGAACAGCTTCGCGCCGACCGCGTGGGTGACGAGGCAGATATCGGCCATCGTGACCTGGTCGCCGTGGCAATAGCGCCCCGTCTGCTTGTCGCGGCTGAGATGGGTCTCGAGCGCGGTGAGCGCTTCGTTGCTCCAGTTGCGGATCCACTTGAGCCGCGTCGGCTCGTCGAGCTTCAACTCGTGCTCGAGATAATTGCGGATCCGCGGCACCACCAGCGGATGGGCGTCGCAGGCGACGATCAGCGCGAGGCCGCGCACCCGTGCGCGATCGAATGGGTCCTTCGGCAAGAGCGGCGGCTGCGGGTGCGTCTCGTCGAGATATTCGAGGATCGCCAGCGACTGGAACAGGATGCGCCCGTCGTCCTCGACCAGCGCCGGGATCACCATCTGCGGATTGACCGCGCGAAACTCGGGATTGCGCTGCTGGCCTTTCAGGAGATCGACGTCCACGACTTCGGGCGACAGCCCCTTGAGATTGAGCGCGATCCGCACGCGAAACGTCGCCAGCGAACGCCAGAACGAAAACAATTTCATCGCAAGACCTCCCCGCCGGAACAATTGTTATGACGCATCAATGTGCGCCCCTGCGCATGCCCCCGGCAATGTGGATTTCAGCGCCGGCAGGTCGCGCCGCAACACCCTAGCGGATGGCGCAAAACCTTGTCATGCTTGCACATAACAAAGGGACCATTCAGGGGAGGATACGATATGGCAGTCCATCGTCGGCGTGTCTTGAAAGGTCTGGCCGCGTCCGGCGCCGCCATCGCAACGATGCGGGCGCCGTATGTGCAGGCGCAGGCGCCGTTCAAGCTCGGCCTGCTCACCGTCAAGACCGGCCCGCTGGCGCAGGGCGGTATCCAGATGGAACAGGGCATCCTCACCTTCTTGAAGGAGAAGGGCAACGCGCTCGCGGGCCGCAAGATCGAGTTCATCTCCGCCGACACCGGCGGCAATCCGGCCGGCGCCCGCACCAAGGCGCAGGAGCTGATCGAGCGCGACAAGGTCAACGTCATCCTCGGGCCGCTCGCCGCCTTCGAACTGCTGGCGATCACCAACTACGTGCGCGACAACGCCACGCCGCTGATCAGTCTCGCGGCGGCGGAAGACGTCACCCAGCGCGCGGCCAACCCGTTCGTGATCCGCCCCTCGGCGACCTCGGCGCAGTGCTGTCACGTCATGGGCGACTACGCGGCGAAGGATCTGAAATTCCGCCGCGCGGCGCTGATCTCGGAAGACTTCGCGTTCGGCTACGAGCAGATGGCCGGCTTCCAGCGCGTGTTCGAGGACAATGGCGGGCGCGTGGTGAAGAAGCTGTGGCCGCCGCTGGTGACGCCGGACTACACGCCCTACATCGCGCAGATCGGCAAGGTCGATTGCGTGTTCAACGGCTTCGCCGGATCGAACCCGGTGCGGTTCATGCGCACCTATGCCGACCTCGGGCTGCAGGGGAAAATCCCGCTGCTCGCCGGCTGGACCGCGATGGACGACGCGCTGTTGCGCAGCCTCGGCGACGAGGCGGTCGGCGTCCTTTCCGCCGCCTGGTATTCGGCCGACCTCGACACGCCGTCGAACAAGCGCTTCGTCGCCGACATGCTGAAGGACTACAAGGTCCTGCCCGGCGGCTACTCGGCCGGCATGTATGTCGCGGGCCAGTGCGTCGAAGCCGCGATGGCGAAACTCGGCGGCAAGGCCGACGACCGTAAGGCGCTGGCCGACGCGCTGCACGAGGTCTCGCTGAAGGACACGCCGCGCGGCGCGGTGAAGTTCGACAAGCAGGGCAACGTGATCGGCGACGTCTTCATCCGCCGCTGCGAGCGCAAGGGCAAGACGCTCACCAACACCGTGATCAAGACCTATCCCAATGTCAGCCAGTTCTGGACCTACAACGAGGCCGAGTTCCTGAAGAACCCGGTCTACGCACGCGACTACCCGCCGGCGAAGTATCTGGAATAGTCCGATTTCTTGTCCCGGGCGCAGCGCAACACGAAGTGGTGCGCTGCAGACCCGGGACCCCGGTTACTAGGACGCAAACAACCGGGGTCCCGGATCAGCGGTGCACCGTTCCGCTTCGCTCCACGCTGCACCGCGTCCGGGACACGAGAGCTCGCTTCCCCCATGATGCAGCAGATCACGTCGGCGCAGGCCGTCATCCTCGCGATCAACAGTTTCGCGCTCGGCGGCCTGCTGTTCCTTCTCTCCGCCGGCTTCTCGCTGATCTTCGGGCTGATGCGGATTCCGAACCTGATGCATGGCGCCTTCTTCATGCTGGGCGCCTATTTCGGCGTGTCGTTCCTCGACTGGGGCATGAACTTCTGGCTCGCCGCGCTGCTCAGCGGCCTCGCCATGGCGGTGATCGGCGGCGTCATCGAGCGCTTCCTGCTGCGCCGCCTCGAAGGTCAGGTGCTGCCGCAGGTGCTGCTGACGCTCGGTTTCGCCTTCATCATCGCCGACCTCTGCCTGATGATCTGGACCGGCGACCCCTGGCAGCCCACCCCGCCGCGTGAGCTGCGCGGCGCGGTGCAGGCGATGGGCATGTTCTTCCCGCTCTATCGGCTGGCGGTGCTTGGCGTCGCGGTGGTGGTCGCAATCGCGCTCTGGATCATGGTCGACTGGACGCGGCTCGGCGCCATGATCCGCGCCGGCGTCGACGATCCGGCGATCGCGCGCGTCTGCGGCATCAAGGTCTCGCAGCTGTTCACGATCGTGTTCTGCCTCGGCGCCGCGCTCGCCGCCTTCGCCGGCGTGATGGGCGCGCCGTTCCTCTCGGTCTATCCCGGCCTCGATTTCGAGATGCTGCCGCTCGCCTTGATCGTCGTCATCCTCGGCGGCACCGGCAGCCTGCTCGGCGCGCTGGTCGGCAGCTTCATCCTCGGCTTCCTCTACAATTTCGGCCAGGCGATGTTCCCCGACCTCGCCTACGTGATCCTGTTCCTGCCGATGCTCTTGATCCTGGTGCTGCGCCCGCAGGGCCTGTTCGGGCGAGTGGTGCCATGAGCGGACGGACACGATGCACGGCGATCGCGATCACGCTCGTCCTGCTCGGCACGCTGCCGCTGTGGGTCGGCAACACCTACTACATCAACATCGCGAGCCAGATCCTGCTGTTCGCGGTGTTCGCGCTCGCGCTCAATGTGCTGGTCGGCTACGGCGGCCTGGTCTCGCTCGGCCACGCCGGCCTGTTCGCCATTGCCGGCTATACCGCGGCGCTGCTCTTGCAGATGGGCTACGGCCATCTCGCCGCCAACAGCGCCGCCATCGTGGTGACGCTCGCCTCCTCCGCGATCTTTGCCGTGCTGGCGCTGCGCTCGACCGGCATCGGCTTCCTGATGATCACGCTGGCGCTCGGCCAGATCATCTGGGGCGTCGCCTACCGCTGGGCGAGCCTCACCGGCGGCGACAACGGCGTCAACGTCACCACCCGGCCGGCGCCGTTCGGCTTCTCGCTCACCAGCGCGCCGTCGTTCTACTTCGCCTGCCTGGTCGTGTTCCTGCTCGCGCTCGGGTCGATGATGCTGTTCGTGCGCTCGCCGTTCGGCGCGAGCCTGCGCGGCACCCGCGACCAGGCGCGGCGTATGAACGCGCTCGGCTACAATGTCTGGCTGATCCGCTTCGTGGCGATCCTGTTCTCCGGCCTCTGGACCGGCGTCTCCGGGCTCCTCTTCATCTACTACAACCAATTCATCTCGCCGCAGGTGTCGGCGCTCACCGCCTCGGCCGAGGTGCTGCTGATGGTGATCTCCGGCGGCACCGCCACCCTGCTCGGCCCGATCGCCGGCGCCGTGATCGTCGTCATCATGAAGAACGTGGTGAGCGCCTATGTCGAGCGCTGGAACCTGGTGCTCGGCGTGATCTTCATCGTCATCATCACCTTCATGCCGGAAGGCCTGGTGCCGGGCACGGTCCGGCTGTGGCGCTGGGGCTGGAGCACGATAAAGACCCGGGTGAACGGAAAGCCGGCGCAGGCCGTCGAGGAGCGCACGCCAAAGGTGCCGACATGACCGCCCTCGCCGTCAATCATCTGTGCAAGGCGTTCGGCGGCCTGCGCGTCACCGCCGACGTCAACCTCAACGTCGCGCCCGGCGAACGCCGCCTCATCATCGGGCCGAACGGCGCCGGCAAGACCACGCTGTTCAACCTGATCACCGGCGAGCTTACGCCCGACTCTGGCTCGATCGCGCTGTTCGACCGCGACATCACCCGGATGGCGAGCCACAAGCGGCCCCATCTCGGCATGGCGCGCACCTACCAGATCATCACCCTGTTCGACAAAGACACCATCCTGCGCAATGTCACGCTTGCTTTGCTCGGGCTGTCGCCCAAGCGCTGGTCGCCGCTCGCCGACCTCGACCGCGAGCACGACATCATTGAAAACGCGCGCGCGGCGCTCGGCCGCGTCGGCCTTGCGCATCTCGCCGAACGGCCGCTGTCGCAGACCTCCTACGGCGAGCGCCGCCGCGTCGAGATCGCGATGGCGCTGGCGCAAGGCCCCAGGGTGCTCCTGCTCGACGAGCCGTTCGCCGGACTCTCGATCGACGAGCGGCGCGACGTGCGCACGCTGCTCAATGCGATCCCGCGCGAGGTCACGGTGGTGATGATCGAACACAATATGGACGTCGCGCTCGACTGGGCGGAGCGCATCACGCTCTTGCATTTCGGCGAGGTGATCCTCGAAGGCACCCGCGCCGAGGTGGTCGCCGATCCGCGCACCCGGGAGGTCTATCTTGGCCACTAGCGCCCTAAACCTCCGCGACATCCACGCCTTCTACGGGGACAGCCACATCCTCGAGAACGTGTCGTTCGCGCTCGGCGAAGGCCGCCTGCTCGGCCTGCTCGGAAGGAACGGCGCCGGCAAGTCGACCTGCATGAACGTCGTGGTCGGGCTCCTCCCCGCGCGCGGCGGCAGCGTCGAGGTGTTCGGCGCCGATATCACGCGACTGCCGCCGGAAGCGATCGCGGCGCGCGGCATCGCGCTGGTGCCGCAGGGCCGGCGCATCTTCAAGAGCCTCACCGTGCGCGAGAACCTGATCGTCGCCGCGCGCCCGCCCGGCCCGGGCAGTCGCCACGCGCCGTGGACCACCGACACCGTGTTCGGCATGTTCCCGCGGCTGGCCGAGCGTAAGCATCAATATGCCGCGCATCTCTCCGGCGGCGAGCAGCAGATGCTCGCGATCGGCCGCGCGCTGATGGCCAATCCGCGCGTACTGTTGATGGACGAGCCGTCGGAAGGATTGGCGCCGCAGATCGTCGCCGACGTGATGGCGACGATCCGCAAGCTCAAGGAGAGCGGCCTCTCGATCGTCCTGGTCGAGCAGAACCCGCGCCTCGTGCTCGACATCGCCGACGATATCGCGATCCTCAACAGCGGACGCGTCGCGGTCACCTCGACACCGGCCGACATCGAAAGGCAGAGCGTCGATCTCACCCAGCATCTCGGCGTGTACTAAAGCCGCGGTTGCGGCGGGCCACAGTAATTCTTGCCACTAGATCAGTTGTATTCCGTTACCGTAGGCTGCGCTTCCTAATCTACGACTACAGTCTGCCAGCAGTATACTACCGCCGGTCGCGCGATCATCTTTACGAATAGTTTCGCTTTAACTCCCCGTTAACCATTCCAATCCCTAATGCTCGGCAATCGCCTCCACAAAATTCAAAGGGGCTGCCGTGACCAGCGCAAGCGACGCGAACAACTCGATCCGGTTTTGTATTCGCTCGTACATCGCCTTCGTGCTCGCTCCGCAGGCGCCCATCATCGAGTGGCTCACCCAGCTCGACGGCTGGATCAAGAACTCGCCGGGTTTCTTTGCCGACCGGCCGGTCGTGCTCGACCTCGGCACGGTCAAGTTGGGCCAGCCCGGGATCCGGCACCTGCTCGGTCAGCTCGACGAACGCAAGGTTCGCATTGTCGGCATTGAAGGCGCCGATCCTTCCCAGCTCGATCCGTTAATGCCGCCGCTCCTCACCAGCGGGCGCCCCTCGGAACGCCAGAGCGCACCCGACGCGCCCGCAGCCGACCCACCCGCGCCCAACCTGCCGGCGCCCAAGAAGCCGGCGGCCGCTGCGGACGAACCGACCTCGTTGCTGATCGAAAGCCCGGTGCGATCCGGTCAGGCGGTCTATTTCCCGAACGGCGACGTCACGGTGCTCGGATCGGTCGCGTCGGGATCGGAGATCGTGGCCGGCGGCTCGATCCACGTCTACGGCACGCTGCGCGGTCGCGCCATGGCGGGCACCAAAGGCGACGGCCGCGCGCGCATCTTCTGCAGCAAGAACGAAGCCGAGCTGCTGGCGATCAACGGCTACTACCGGACCGCGGAAGATTGGGACGATGCCATCCGCTCCCACGCGATCCAGTCCTGGCTTGAAAATGGTGTGTTGAAGGTCGCTCCCCTGGATTGAGGAGGTCACTAGCATGAGCAAAGTCATTGTCGTTACGTCCGGCAAGGGAGGCGTTGGCAAGACCACCACGACCGCTGCGCTCGGGGCCGCGCTCGCGGCCACCGGCCAGAACGTGGTGGTGGTCGATTTCGACGTCGGCCTGCGCAACCTCGACCTCGTCATGGGGGCGGAGCGGCGCGTCGTCTACGACCTGATCAACGTCGTGCAGGGCGTCGCCAAGCTTCCGCAGGCCCTGATCCGCGACAAGCGCATCGACACGCTATCGCTGCTTCCGGCGTCGCAGACGCGCGACAAGGACGCCCTCACCGAGGAAGGCGTCGCACGCGTGATCAAGGAGCTGCGCGCGAAATTCGACTGGGTGATCTGCGACAGCCCCGCCGGTATCGAGCGCGGCGCCACGCTTGCCATGCGGTTCGCCGATACGGCGATCATCGTCACCAATCCTGAGGTGTCGTCGGTCCGCGATTCGGATCGCATCATCGGCCTGCTCGACTCGAAGACCGAGCTGGCGGAAAAGGGCGAGCGTGTCGAGAAGCACATCCTGATCACGCGCTACGACCCGGCGCGGGCGGCGCGCGGCGAGATGCTCAACATCAACGACGTGCTCGACATCCTTTCGATCCCGCTGCTCGGCATCATCCCGGAGAGCGAAGAGGTGCTGCGCGCGTCCAACCTCGGCACGCCGGTGACGCTGAACGACCCGGCAAGCGCGCCGGCGCAGGCCTATCGCGACGCCGCGGCGCGGCTGCGCGGCCAGAACGTGCCGATGACCGTTCCCGCCGAGCGCAAAGGCTTGCTCGACAAGCTGTTCGGACGGAGAGCCGCATGAGCTTGTTTGGGATGTTCCAACGCCGCGGCAGCGCGCCGGTCGCGCGCGAGCGGCTGCAAATCCTGCTGGCCCACGAGCGATCCACTCACGGGCAGTCCGATCTGCTGACGAAGCTGCGGGACGAAATCATGGCGGTGGTCGCCAAGCACATCAATGTCGACCACGATCAGGTGCGCGTGAAGATGGAGCGCGGCGACAAGGTATCGACGCTCGATATCGACATCGAGGTTCCCCACGCCGTTCTTGCCACCGCGCGATAGACGGCGTTGCCGCCGGGCGATCCGGCCCCGCACGACCGCGCTGGGCTGCCTTGGCGTATCCCCGTTCGCATCCTAGATTCCAGAAGCCGCCCACACCGAGGGGCCGGGTGGCGGAGGAAACCATGCGATCGGCCGGTCGCGCGCCTGCACTGTTGATCGTGGTCCTGACGGGTGCAGTCTTCGGCACGCATCCGGCGGCCGCCGTCGATCCGCTCAATCCCAACGCACCGTGCAGCGTCTTCGACGGCGTGCCGTGCAACCCGTCGTTCTGCGGCGTGTTCGGCCCCTGGCCGTGCGTGCCGGTGTATCCGTCGATCGGGCAGGACCGCCGCCTCACCATTCATACCCGCAGCTCCGAAGCCGGCCGCGTGCCGGAAGGACCGGTCAATTCCATTCGCGACCTGTTTGCGGCGCTGCGCGCCTGCTGGGAGCCGCCGCCGTTGAACGAATCATTTCGCGGGATGCAGATGTCGGTGCGCTTCAGCTTCAAGCGTTCCGGCGCACTGGTGGCGCCGGCGCGCGTGACCTACACCGCCAGCGAAGCCGATGCCGACACGCGGCGCAGCTACGGCCGCGCCGTCGATGCGGCGCTCGAACGCTGCACGCCGATGCCGTTCAGCAAGCAGATGGGCGCCGCCATCGCCGGGCGGCCGTTCGCGGTGCGTTTCATCGACGATCGGGAGACGGATTAGGGCGCGGGTCAACCGCACCTATGCATCAAAGGTGATGTCAACCGCATCGCGGGCAACCACCTGGCGGGCAAGATCGGTGGCAAGCTCGGGTGTGAGATTGAGCAACCACGCCAGCCGCGAGACCGCGATGCCAGGCCGTTCACGCGCGAGATCGGCCATGGTCCATGGTAACGAGGAGTCTTCGGGCTCCGCAAAGCGCGCACGTCGGCCCCACTCCCGGCCGATCTCAAGCAGAAACTCATAGCGCTCAAAGTCCGGTGGCCAGACATTGTCGCGCAGGGCCAATTCCGTAGCCGGCGATTCGAGCATCCGCAAAATGAAGATGTCATTCTGCCGCTCTTCCTGAGCGACGATCCAGGCTGTCTTGCACGCTTGGCAGACAGAAGCATACAACCACCAATAGGGTGCGCCGCGATCACGAACACGCTCGAGTGTCCGAAAGATCGCTTCATGCTGACCCATATCGATGACCGCGAACTTGCCGAGAGTGCCGCACCTGCACTGCGCCATTGGCATCTCCAGAATCGCGGCGCCTCACGTCTGCCTTGGGTCAGTACGCGCTCTCAGGTACGACGGCTACTCGGCCGCCACCGCCGGCTTGGTCTTGCCGAACGACGCGTCGTTGGTGCCGCGCTCGGCGACACTCGAGCCGTAGAGCAGGCCTTCCTTCACCTTCGGCATGGTGGTGGCGACGTCGGTGATGACGAGGCCGTGCGTCGGGCAGACGGTCTTCACGTCGAGCGCCGTCATCAGGTGGTCGAGCCGGGCGCAGTAGTTGCGCATGTCCGCCCACTTGGTCCACCACAGCGCGAGGTCGGCGAACACCGCGGTGGTGTCCTGCAGATCGAGCGAGGCCGCCTCCTCGGCGACCAGCCCGCAGTGGCCGTCCTCGTGATAGTGGCTGTAGGCGAAGCCGTCGCCGGGGAACAGCACGCGGTCGCGGGTCTCGAAGCCCCACCAGGTCGTGCGCATGTCGCGCACAACGGGCTCGACGGCGCGGAAGCCGCGGCCGCCGAGGTCGATCTCGTCGCCCTCCTTCATCATGCGCATGCGGTGTTCGTATTGCGGGAACGCCAGGTGATAGTCGCTGACGTCGCCGCACAGGATCGCCTCCGGGAAGCGCGACAGCACGCGGCCGAGCCCGCCGCAATGCGGCGTTTCCTGGTGGGTGACGAAGAGATATTTGAGCGGCGCCTTGCCAGGGAGCAGCTTGTTGAGCTGCCCCTCGATGATCGGGAAATCTTTCGGATGCCCGGTCTCGACCAGGATCGAGGCAGTGCCGCCGACGATCAGGAACGACGCGTTGCAGCCGTGGTAGATCTTGCCCTGCTGGCGCTGCTCGAGACACTCGCCCAGCCAGAAGATGCCGGGCGCGACCTCGCGCGGCAGCGGGTTGGGACGGTCGAGCGTGCCTTGATGCTTTCTTGCCATTATCGTTTCGCCGTTATCGTTCCTCGTCGCGGTCGACGTAGCGCGACGTCGCAACGCTCTTGTCCAAAGACTTCAGCACGTCGTCGACGAGCTTGATGTGCTTCGCGACGGTCTTCTTGCCGCGCAGGATGCAGCCGTAGCCGGGCGCGATCGTCTCGATGTCGTGCTTCGATAGGATATTGTCGATGCCCTTGCGCAGCTTGGCGGTGTCGACGCCTTCCAGCCACCAGTAGCGGGTGTTGAGCAGGAACGAGCGCACGTGGTCGAAATCGGTCGGATCGTCGTCGCCGTCCTCGATGATCCAGGGGCCGTCCGGCCGGTCGCGCCAGGTGTGCGTGAACATGTCGGACGTGAACATCGTCTTGGTGGCTTCGTCGTAGATCCAGCGCGTCGCGATCAGCCGGATCGGCGCCTGATAGACCACGACCGGACGCCCGAGGCTGCCGATCGGGATCGTCTCCTCGCGGCTGATGGTGGTGATGTTGAGCTTATCGAGCGTGTTCTGCCCGGAGTTGGAGCCGGCGCCGAAGTCGAACCAGAACGCGGCGTCCGGATTGCCGGTGAAGCATTCCTTCACGTTGAAGGTGAGCGTGAACGGATCGATGTTCTGAATCGACATGAACTCGTTCAAGCGCAGCGGCAACAGCGAGAGCGGCAGCGTCCGCGCGATCAGCGATTCGATCTGGGCGCGCAGCGCCGCCTCGTCGCCGCCGAAGCCGGTGTCGATCAGCCAGGCGGCGTCGGGCTGCCGCAGCAGGTAGCAATTGGTGACCGAATAGCCGCGCGCGCTGCCCGGGTAGGAACTGACCCGGCCGTCGAGGGGCATCGTGTTCTGAAGGGCATAAAGCTTGTCGGCGCCAAGCTCTTTGATGTTGCCGCCTTTGGTCCGATCGAGCACGTTATTCCAATCTCTGCGATTTCCTGTCCGGCCGGGGTTTCTATCAGGATTCCAGCCGTCTTACGACCCGGCCTTGATGTTATTGTCGCGGATGATCTTGGCCCAGAACGGCAACCCGTCGGCGATCGATTTGCGCAGTTCCTCCGGGGTCGGGAGCGGGACATCGACGCGGAATTTGTTGATGAAGATGCCGTGGGTCTTCTCGTCGCGCATGCCGGCGACCACTTCCTTGTAGAAGCGGTCGATGACGGGCTTCGGCGTCCCGGCCGGGCCGAAGAAGCCGAACCATGAATAGGCGCGCAGGCTCTCGAGGCCTTGCTCGACCGCGGTCGCGGTATTCGGAATGAACGAGGCCCGCTGATCGCCGAACTGGATCAGCGCCCGCAGCTGCCCGGACTCGACCTGCGGCGCGACCGTCGCGCTCGACGAGATCACCATGTCGACATGGCCGGCGGTGCCGTCGTTCAAGAGTGGCGCGGCGCCGCGATAGGGGACATGCACCAGCTTGATGCCGGTGAGCTGGGACAATGCCGCGACGCTGAGGTGGCCGTTGCTACCGATCCCGGTGGTGCCATACGTGAGGACGGCAGGCTTCTCCTTCGCCGCCGCGACGAGTTCCGGCAGCGTGCGATAGGGCCGTGAAGGATGCACGCACAAAACCATCGGTCCGCGCGCGATCATAGTCACGGGCTCGAAATCCTTCTGCACGTCGAACGGCAGATTGGGGAGCAGCAAGGTCGAGACCAGGAATGTCTCCGACGTGAGCAGCCAGGTCAGACCGTCGGGCGGTGACTTCGCCACGACGGTGGCGCCGATCGAGGCGGACGCCCCCGGGCGGTTTTCGACGATGACGGTCGTGCCCAGCGCATTCTGCAAAGCGGGCTGTAAGAGCCGCGCCATGGCATCGGAGGTGCCGCCGGCCGGAAACGGATTGATGATCCGCATGATGCCGGACGACGGCGTTTGCGCGCGCGCAACGACGGGAGCCAATAATCCGGCAGCGATAATCGAGCGTCTGTTCAGCATGTTCAACCTCACGTCGGCCACTTGGCGCGGTCGCGCAGTCCGGCCGCCGCCTGCTGTGCGTCCTTCACCACGTTGGCGTGGTCGAGTGTTGTGAACTTGCCGCCGCGGCGCAGGATGCGGCCGTCCACGATCACGGTGTCGACATTGCCCGGCTGTGCCCGGTGGACCAGCGCCTCATAGGGATCGCCAACCGGCGCCATATTGATGTCGTTGGCACGTATCAGGATGATGTCGGCGCGCTTGCCGGGCGTGAGCGAGCCGGTCTTGTCGGCGATGCCGAGGTCGACCGCGCCGTCGAGCGTGGCAAGCTGAACCAGCCGCTTCACCGTCAGCGGGATCGCATTGCCGATGCGGTGACCGTGCACCGCGAACAGGACGCGCATGCCGACGAACGGATCACAATTGTAATTGGTGGTGTGGTCCGTCGACATGCTCACCTTGACGCCGGCCTGAAGCATCTCGCCGAGCTGGATGACGCCGACCTTCGACGGCCGCCCGGCCTCACCGATGGGCGCAATCGAATAACTCACCCCGCGCTTCGCCAGCATCGCGCGCTCCTCGGCCGTCGTGAGCAGCGGGTGAATGAGCTGCAGGTCGTTGTTGCCGAGGAGGCCGGCTTCCTCCAGCTGCGTGATCGGGCTCGGGCCCGAAGTATGCAGCGTGATCGGCAGCCCAAGCTTGCGCGCCGCATCCCAGTCGCGCTTGGTCTGGTCGATGGTGAGCACGCCGCGCGCGGCGCCGCCGATGCTCATGGCGCCGACGTTGCGCGAGCAGATGCCCATGGTGAGCAGGCCGTCGTTCGGCATCCAGTCCTTCTGCACGCGCGCGATACCGGCGAAGTCCATCGGCTGGTCGTCCGGCATGCCCTGCGCCGGGCCATAGGCGAAGCGGCCACGAACGCCCGTGTCGCGCATGCCGGCAAGCTCGCCGTCGGCATGATCGGGCGAGCGCACGTTGTGCGCCCAATTGTGCACCGTCGTGCAGCCGGCGCTCATCGCTTCGGAGAGGCCGAGCATCACAGCGCGGTAGCTGTCCTCCGGCGTCATCAGCTGACCGAGACGGTTGGAGACCGGGAAGTAGCCGAGCGCGCCGACGTCGGCGCGCACGAACGGCCGGAACAGGCTGGTCCACAGGTGCCAGTGCGTGTCGACGATGCCGGGCATGCAGATCATGCCGCGGCCGTCGATCACCTGCGCGGTGGTCGACTCGATCTTCGACGCCACTGCGGTGATCGCGCCGTTCTGGACGTGCACGGAGCCGGTCGCCAGATCGGCGATCTTGGGATCCATGGTCAGCACGGTGGCGTCGCGGATGATGAATTCGCCGCGCGGCGGCAGCGGCGCGGCAGGACCCTTGGCCGAGCGCGCCGGCGCCTGCTGGGCGGAAAGCCTGGGCGAGGCGGCAACCAGCGCACCAAGCGCGGTCGCTCCTCGAAGCACTGTGCGCCGGCTGATCTGACTGCGCGTCATCGTCTTCCTCCCTCAAGCGTCTTGTCGTTGGGGCATCAGAATAGTGCGGACGGCCGCAGCTTGACCAGCCGGGAACAGCCGTTGCGCCGCCTTGATGGGCGTTCGCCCATCGCGCTGCTATTCCGGCTTGATGCCCTTGTCGTCGACGAATTTCGTCCAGCTCTTGATCTCGGTTTCCAGCCGCGCGCGCAGCGCGGGGCCGCTTGAGAATTCCGGCGTGATGTCGAGATTGGCGAGCCGCCCGCGCAGCTTCTGGTCGGCCAGCACTTTCGAGAACACGCCTTCGAGCTTGACCTTCACGGGATCCGGCAGGCCCTTCGGACCGAAGATGCCGAACCAGAAGCGCAGCTCGACGTCCGCGGTCCGCTTCACGCCCGCCTCTTCCATGGTCGGAACGTGCGGCATGGCCGGCGAGCGCGTCAGGCTCGTGACCGCAAGCGCCTTGAGCTTGCCGGCCTCGACCAGGGACTTGGTGCCCTGCACCGACGTGATCGTCATCGGCACATGGCCGGCGACGATGTCGGCGATCGCCGCGCCGCCGCCCTTGTAGGGAATGTGGACCGCCTCCATGCCGACCGCATCCTTGAACACCTCGAAGTTGAGGTGCGAGACGCTGCCGACGCCGGCGGAGGCGTAGTTCATTTTCCCCTTCACGGTCTTCGCGTACGCGACCAGCTCGGCGACGGTATTGGCGGGAATTTGCGTTGCCACGATCAGCGCCGACGGCGAGGTCGCGACGCCGGCGACCGCGTCGTATTGCTTGAGCGGATCGAAACTGGACGTCTTGCCACGATAGAGCGCCTGGCTCATGCCGAGCGCATTCTCCGCGAGCAGCAGGGTGTGGCCGTCCGGCTCGGACGACGCGACGTGGCTCCAGGCGATATAGCCGCCCGCGCCAGGACGGTTTTCGATGACGACGGCCTCGCCGAGCGCCTGCTTGAGATCCTCGGAGATCTGCCGCGCCAGCGTGTCGGTGGCACCGCCGGGCACGAATGCAACGATCAGGCGCACCGGCCGCGAGGGATAAGTCTGCGCGAAGGCTTGTCGCGACGAGGCCGCGAGCGCACCGCCCGCGGCCACGTGCAGGAATGCGCGGCGCGGAAGTTTCGTTGTCATTGTTTCCCTCCCCAAACTGTTTTGTTTTTCAGCCTCCGGCCGTGATCAGATTCTCGATCCGCTTGAGCTGGTCGGCCGGCGTCTTCGCGATCTGTTCGATCAGCTTGCGGATCGCATCGCCGTCGATCGGGCTGACCTCGATGCCGACCTTCTCGGCGTCGGCGAGATAGGCCGGGTCCTTGTGCGTCGCCATGAACGCCTGCTGCAGCGCGCGGGCGCGCTCCGGCGGGACGTCGGGCGGCGCCGCATAGGGCCGCGACAGCGCGTACGGCATTTCGAGGATTTCGATGAGATTTCGATCCTCCGCATTCTTGGCGAGCTCGCGGGCGGTCGGCGCATCCGGGAATTCCGGGAAGCGCGTACCGCGGCCGAACACCACCATCACGCGGGCGAAGCCGTTGGGCTTGAGCCAGTCCGCCTTGTTGGCTTTCACCGACGATAGCCCGACGGTGCGGCCGTCGACCTCGCCGCGCTCGATCGCCAGGAACAGCACGCCGGAGTTGGTGTAGCCCGCGATCACCTTGAGGTTGAAGCCGAGCCACTCGCGCAGCAGCACGCCCATGGCGTCGCTCGAGGTGCCTTCCGCGGTGCTGCCGAGAATGATCGGCGGGCCGCCGGCGCGGCGCGCATCCTCGATCGTCTTCACCTTGGCGTCGCGGCGCAGGATCAGCACATAAGCGTCGTTCGCGAGGCTCGATGACGAGCCGAGCCAGGTGAACCTCCGCGGATCGAACTGGACGTTCTGCCCGCTCTTGAGCAGACCGAGCATCGGCATGTTGCGCGCGAAGGTGCCGAACACCGAGCCGTCCTTGGGCGCGACGTTGTAGAGGTAGTTGGCGCCGCGCAGCGAGCCGGCGCCCGGCATGTTCTGCACCACGATATTGGGATTGCCGGGGATGTGCCGCCCGATGTGGCGCGCGAGCACGCGTGCATAGACGTCGTAACCGCCGCCCGGCCCGTAGCTCACCAGCAGGGTCACCCGCTTGCCCTTGTAGAACTCCGCCACCTCGTCGGCCTGCGCCGCCGTGGTGATGAGGGCGGCGATAGCAAATACAAACGCGGCGCAAAACCTGGGCATGCATGTCTCCTTGGTCGACCCTTTTGATGATTGTAGAGCCGGCCGCGGAAATGCCAACTCACGCCTTGCGGTTTCGTCCTGGCGACTTGTCAGCCCTTCGACTCCGCGAACAGGCGGCGCAGGTAGTCGAGCTGCTGTTGCGGCGCGCTTTCGATGCGCTTGAGCGCCTGCAGGACTTGCTCGGCGTTGACCGGGCTGACGTCGACCCGCTGCTTGGCGGCGTCGGCAAGATATTGCGGGTCGCGATGGGTCGCCGCGAACGCGCGCTGCAGCGCCGCCGCGCGCGCCGCTGGAATACCGGGAGGCGCGGCAAACGGCCGCGACAGCTTGTAGGGAATTTCGGTGAGCTCGATCAGCAGCCGCTTGGCTTCGTCGCGCGCGAGCTCGCGCGCGGTCGGCACGTTCGGGAAATCCTGATGCCGGGTCTCGCGTGCGAACTGCACCAGCACGTGGAAGCCGCCGCCCGGCTTGAGCCATTCCGGCTTGATCGCCTTGACCGAGGAGAGGTCGGTGGTGCGGCCGTGCACCTCGGCGCGCTCCATCGCGAGGAAGATCGCGCCGCTATCGGGATAGCCCACCACCTGCTTGACGTTGAGCCCGATGGTGTCGCGCAGGATGATCGGCACGTCGTTGCCGGTGGCGCCTTCCGCAGTGCCGCCGAGCACCAGCGGATCGCCGCCCGGCCGGCGCGCATCGTCGATGGTCTTCACCGGGATGTCCTTGCGCACGATCAGGATGTAGGCGTCGTTGGCGAAGCTCGACGAGGAACCGAGCCAGGTGAACTTGCGCGGATCGAACTGCGCGTTGGCATTGTTTCCGAGCATGCCCATCAGCGGCATGTTGCGCGCAAAATGCGCGATCGCGGTGCCGTCGCGCGGCGCCAGGTTGTTAAGCCAGTTGACCGAGCGCAGCGATCCCGCGCCCGGCATGTTCTGAACGACGACGGTGGGATTGCCGGGGATGTGGCGGCCGAGGTGGCGACCGACCAGCCGAGCATAGACGTCGTAGCCGCCGCCCGGCCCGTAACCGACGACCAGCGTCACGGTCTTTCCCTGGTAGAAATCGGCGACGGCATCGGCCTTGGCCGGCAGCGCGAAGAGCGCCGTCCACGCGCATGGCAACGCCAGCGCGATCAACGCGCGTCTCGCCCATCGCCCGGGCATGCCGTCTCTCTCCCGTCGTCTTTGCAGCAAGACTATGCGGTCCCGGATTTACGGGCAACGGCAGACCGAGGGATGCGGTTAAGAGAAGGCGCGCCTCAGCGCTTCCCCTCGCCGCCCCCTTTCGTGTCCGTCATGATCGCGCGGATCACGTCGAGCATGTCGGCGGGCGCGCTGGCGATATCGTCGATCGCGCGCACGACGTCATGGCCGCCGATCGGGCTGATGTCGACCTTCAGCCGTGCCGCGTCCTCGCGATAGGCCGGATCATTGTGCACTGCGAGGAACGCCGCCTGCAGCGCCTTCGCGCGCTCCGGCGGCACGCCGGGCGGTGCGGCGAACGGCCGCGACAACCGATAGGGCAATTCGGCGAGCGCAATGAGCGCGCGCGTCTTGTCGTCGCGCGCAAGCTCGCGTGCGGTCGGTACCTCGGGATAGCCCGGGTGGCGCGTCGCGCGCGCGAACTGCAGCAGCATGCGCACATTGCTGGTCGGGCCGAGCCAGGTCGGATGCGAGGACGCCGTCGCCGACAGCCCGACGAAGCGGCCATCGATCTCGCGCCGGTCGACCGCCAGGAACAGCCCGCCCGAATCCGGATAGCCGGGGATGAGCCGCAGGTTGAGACCGAGCGCGCTGCGCAACACCATCGCGACGTCGTTGCCGGTGGCGCCCTCGGCGGTGCCGCCGAGCACCAGCGGCGGTCCGCCGGGGCGGCGCGCGTCGTCGATCGACTGCACCGCCGCGTCCTTGCGCACGAACAGGAAGTAGGCGTCGTTGGCGTAGCTCGACGACGAGCCGAGCCAGGTCAGGGCGCGCGCATCGAACCGTACATTGGTGTTGTGGCCGATGATCGCGAGCAGCGGCATGTCGCGCGAGAACGTCGCGATGGTGGTGCCGTCCTTCGGCGCGGAGTTGGCGAGGAAGTTGATGGCGCGCAGCGACCCGGCGCCGGGCATGTTCTGCACGATCACGGTGGGCTGGCCGGGAATGTGCCGGCCGAGGTGACGCGCAAACAGCCGGCCGTAGACGTCGTAGCCGCCGCCGGTGCCATAGCCGACGATCAGCTTGATCTGCTGGCCCTTATAGAAGTCGGCGACGGGATCGGCGCGCGCCTGCGCGAGCGCAAGCACCAGCGCCGCCGTCGCGACGACGATCCGCAGCATGGCGCGCCTCCGTCCCCCATGTGTGTTGGTACCAGTGTGCCACGCAACACAGCGATGCGACAGGACCGGCGGAACCGTCTTTCAAGCGCCATCGAAAATATCTACCATCCGGGTCGGATCGGCCCGGAAACTGCCGGATCGAGTATCAACCAAACAAACGGAGTGGGAGATGTCACGCACCAGGGCATTTTATCTTGGGTTGTTGGCCGCCACCGCGCTGACGATGGTCCATGCGCCCGCCGACCTCACCGTACGGCCGGCTGCGGCGCAGACGGTCGCGATCGACAACGACGATATCGGCGGCGTGGTCACCGGACCGAAAGGACCGGAAGCCGGCGTGTGGGTGATCGCGGAGACCACCGATCTGCCGACCAACTTCATCAAGATGGTGGTGACCGACGACCAGGGCCGCTATGTCATCCCCGACCTGCCGACTGCAAATTACCAGGTCTGGGTGCGCGGCTACGGACTGGTGGATTCGCCGAAGCTGCGCGCGAAGCCCGGGCAGACCCTCAATCACACCGCGGTGGTGGCGCCGAACGATGCCGCGGCGGCGCACTACTATCCCGCGATCTACTGGTATTCGATGCTGACCATTCCGCCGGAGAGTGAGTTCGGCGGCACCGGCGATATCCCGAAGAACATCAACCGCACCACCTGGATCCAGCGGATGAAGAACGTCGACTGCATCGGCTGTCATCAGCTCGGGCAGGAGGCGACACGCACGATCCCGGCGCAATTCGGCCAGTTCGAGTCGCACGCCGACGCCTGGGTCCGGCGCGTGCGGTCGGGCCAGTTCGGCCAGCAGATGACCGAACGCCTCGCCGGCCAGCTCGGCAGCGCGCCGTATCGGTATTTCGGCGACTGGACGCAACGCATCGCCAAGGGCGAGCTGCCGTTCGCCAAGCCGAAGCGGCCGCAGGGCGTCGAGCGCAACATCGTGGTCACGTCATGGGCGTGGTCGACGCCCGACAAATACATGCACGACCTGATCTCGTCCGATCGGCGCAATCCGACGGTCAACGCCAACGGCAAGCTTTACGGCTCGCCCGAGTATTCGACCGACCTGATGCCGATCCTCGATCCCAAGACGCACACGGCGACCACCTTCAAGATGCCGGTGCGCGATCCGAACATGCCGCTGTCGCTCGGGCCCGGACACGCCGCGAGCGTCGAGGTTGCCGGACCGTCAGCCTACTGGGGTGAGCGGCCGCTCTGGGACACGCGCGCCAACAACCACAATGCCATGTTCGACGAGCAAGGCCGCGTATGGAATGCCGCCAGCATCCGCGGCATGCCGAACCCTGATTTCTGCAAGCAGGGCTCCGCGCATCCGTCCGCCAAGCTGTTCCCGCTGCCCTCGAGCAGCCGGCAACTCTCGATCCTCGATCCGAAGACGATGCAGTACACCTTCGTCGACACCTGCTTCGGCACCCATCACCTGCAGTTCGACAAGAACAACATCCTGTGGGTGAGCGGCAGCGGCCCGGTGGCCGCCTGGCTCGACGCCAAGGTGTTCCTCGCGACCGGCGACGCCGCCCGCTCACAGGGCTGGGCGCCGTTCGTGCTCGACACCAACGGCAACGGCACGCGCGACGAATGGACCGAGCCGGGCAAGCCGGCGGAGGCCGGCAAGGATACGCGCATTGCCGGGTCCGGCCCCTACGCCGTGATGCCCAACCCGGCCGACGGCTCGGTCTGGTACACCCAAAATGTCTTCGGCGGCACCGCCGGCGTGCTGCGTTACGATCCGAAGACGCAGCTCTCCGAGCTCTACGCCGTGCCGATGCCGGGCTTCTCGCCGCGTGGCGGCGACATCGACTCGCAGGGCGTGGTCTGGGTGTCGCTCGGCTCCGGTCACCTCGGCGCCTTCGACCGGCGCAAATGCAAAGGCCCGCTCAACGGACCGAAGGCCACCGGCGGCCATTGCCCGGAAGGCTGGACGTTCCATCAGTATCCGGGCCCGGGCTTCCGCGACATCGGACCGAACAGCGCGGAAGCGAGCTACTACACCTGGGTCGACCAGCATAACGCGGTCGGCTTCGGCCGCGACGTGCCGATCTCGACCGCCAATCTCTACGACGGCTTCGCCGCGCTGGTGAACGGCGAGATGGTGCGCATCCGCATCCCCTACCCGATGGGCTTCTACGCCAAGGGTCTCGATGCGCGCATCGATGATCCCAACGCCGGCTGGAAGGGCCGCGGCCTGTGGAGCGCGAGCGGCGACCGCACGCCCTGGCTGATGGAAGGCGGCAAGGGTCAGCATCCGCGGGTGGTGCAGATCCAGGTGCGGCCGGATCCGCTTGCGAAGTGAGGGAACGCCACCGCGTTCGCCAAGCCGAATGAGATGAAGAGAGGCTCCCGTCCGGGAGCCTCTCTTATTGGCGACCTACCGAAATGGTCTTTCTTTTCCTTGAGGCAGCCGGCTGCGGCCCAAATACTTTTTTTGCTTCACTAAGAAATGCTGCTGCAAGGCGAACACGTAGTGACGCTCGAGGCCATAGCAAGCCGGTCCGCCTTGCGAATGGATTATTTGGCAGTGGAATTTTCACTACCGACAGACCCGACAGCCAGAGTGGTTCAGAATCGTGCATAAGCGATACTCCGAGCCCTCGATCCACAAGAACGGCTACAAGATCTAGGCCTGCGAGTTCAAACCGTTCTCGCGGTTGGATACCCGCCCGCCGCAAATAAGCGTCAACGAGGCGTCCGGCCCAAGTGTTTCGCTCGTTTCGAATGAATGGCTCTGATCTCAATAACTCATGTGGGTCGCGACCTCGCATTGCCGCAGGGGCAAACAGGGTCAGAGGTTCGTCCCGCAATGGCTGCCAGCCGCAGGTTTTCGGAATGGCAAATGGCGGATGCGCGATAATTGCAGCATCGAGATCGCCATTGATAACGCGCCGATACAGTTCTGATGAGGTCGCACGTGTCATGCGAACTTCGACCTGTGGGTATTTCCGTGACCAAACGGACACCAGGTCCGGCAACAGTCCTGATATGGCAGTAGGCATTGCCCCTAGCCGAAATTCTCCGGAGAGCTGATCGTCGGCTGCAGCTGACTTGAGATCACGGATCTCTGCCAAAAAGTGTCGTGCGCGCTCGGCTACGATCATACCCGCTTGCGTCGGCTTGACCCTTCGGCCAGACCGAAACACAAGCCGCGCACCGATGTCGTCTTCCAACGCGCGAATTCGCTGCGTAACGCCCGCCGCCGTGAGACTAAGCCGCCGGGCAGCCTCGGCGACCGAACCGCTCTCAACGACGCAGACGAAGCTTTCGAGGAAGCGCGTGTCCATCAATACAAAACGTATCTTCTGATACAGCAAAAATCTATATTTTATTGGATGTACGGAACCGGCATGATGGAGATGTTGATAGATCCAAAAGCTTTGTAGGACCGGGCATGAAACAAACTCTCCTTGCTGCCGCGCTCGTGATGACGGCCTGCGCGACCAGTGCCGGGGCCCAAATCTATCCGTCGCGCCCGATCACTGTCGTAGTCCCTTTCCCCGCTGGCGGACCCATCGATGTGCTTCCCCGCATTATCGCCGAGGGCATGCGAACATCATTGGGGCAAAATGTTATCGTGGAAAATGTCCCAGGAGCGGGAGGCAGCCTGGGTATGGGCCGCGTTGCCCGCTCTGCACCCGACGGGTACACAATTGCGAGCGGCGGATGGGGCACCCATGTCGTCAATCCCGCGATCTATAGTCTTTCATATGATGTGGTGAGCGACTTCGAGCCCGTCGCATTGCTTCCTGGCACTTCACTATTGCTAGGAGCAAAGAACGGCCTGCCAGCAAGGGATCTCCCGGAATTGGTCTCGTGGGTGAAGGAGAATCAAGACAAGCTATCCATAGGAACAGCCGGAATTGGGACAGCGTCGCATTTCGCCGCGCTCTTATTTCAGAGACTAACCGACACCCGATTGCAGCTTGTGAATTATCGCGGCGGTCCTGCAGCTTTGCAGGATCTTCTCGCTGGGCGAATCGACTTGTTCTTCAATCAAGCTGCGCTCTTTTTTCCGCATTTACGTGAAGAAAAAATGAGGAGCTACGCGGTCCTTTCCAAAACTCGGCTGCTTCAGATGCCCGAGATTCCTACGACTGACGAAACGGGTATGCCAGGATTTCACGTGTCCGTGTGGAGCGGATTTTGGGTTCCAAAAGGCACGCCTCGTGACATTATTGCAAGAATTAACGCCGCTGTGTTGGAGGCAATGGCTAGCCCTACGGTGCAAAAGCAACTCGCCAATCTCGCATTCGAGATTCCGTCACGTGACCGACAAACGCCACAGGCACTCGGGGCGCTCCAGAAGTCCGAAATCGAGAAGTGGTGGCCTATTATCAGGACGGCGAACATCAAGGGCGAATGACTTGGCGCCGGTACCATGGAACATCGCGATTACCGCTTTGGTCAGAAGCTGAACATCGTGAGCGAGCGTAGGGATGTCCGCTTTGAGGCACAACCAGAAATCGATCTCATCCGCGCAGTTGGCGTCCAGCGTTCAACCTCACGCAATCACCGCCGGTTGAAGAACCGGCTGGCGTAGGTCGGATTCTCGATCTTGTTGTCGAGCATCCACTGCGCCACCTCGTGATGCTGCGGGAACCAGACGTCCGGGAAGCTCGACAGATATTGCAGGACCTTGCGGAACATCGCCGACATCAGCGGACGGCCGCCGAAATGGCTGTGCACGCCGACGTTGATGAGCGATCCCGGCTCGCAGGCGTGCAGATAATCGAACGTCTCCTTGTAGACGTCGAAATAGATCTGCGGGCTCGCGCGCAGCGCCCGGTTGTCGACAAAGTCGCTCCACGGGATGACGACCACCGAGCCGCTCTTGGTCTTCTGCCGGTACGGCAGGTTCGAATCGAGCGCGTCGGAGCACCAGACCAGCTTCTCCTGCACGACGATATCCATGGTGTGCTCGGACCAGCCGTAGATCGGCGTGATCCATCCGGTCGGGCGCTTGCCGCCGGCCTTCTCGATCGCGTCGAGGGTCTGCCGGATGCGGCCGCGCTCCTCCTCCGGCGTCAATTGGGCGAACACCTCGTCCTGCAGGTAGCCGTGCCCGGCGACGTCGTGCCCGGCGCGCACATATTGCGCGACCGCGTCCGGATAGAGCTCGGCCGAGCGCCCGTTGCAGAACAGCGTCGCCTTGAGACCGACCTCGTCGAGAATGCGCCCGAGCCGCCACACGCCTTCCTTGCCGCCATAGGTCGACCAGTTGATGCCGGCGATATCCGGAATCCCCGGCTTGTTCGGCGTGGTGCGCGGGAAATAGCTCGGCGCCTTCCCTTCGGACCAGGTTTCCAGAAGGACACTGACAATGACCGCGACGCGGCGGCCCTCTGGCCAGGCGAATGCCGGCATGCTCATGAACTTGTCTCCTCGATGTCGGATGAAACCGTCGACTATTTGCCGCCTTTGCTGGCTTCGAGCGCCCTGGCGACGACATCCGCAGGCGTCGCGTAAATTCGCTCGATCAGCGCGCCGATCTCCTCGCCGGTGGTCGGCGCGACGAACAGCTTGGTCTTCTCCACCTCCGCCAGCAGCGCCGGGTCCTTCATGGTGCGGTCGAAGCTGCGGCGCAGGAGCGCGGCGCGATCCTTCGGCAGCTCGATCGGCGCGTAGAACGGGCGGCCCATCTTGTTCGGCGCCGACCACAGCGCGAGGATCTGGCGCTCCTCCTCGTTGCGGGCGAAGTCGAACACCGACGGCACGCGCGGCAGGTCGGGATGCTTCTCCAGCGCGAACTGCACCGGGATGCTCACTTTCTTTTCCGCAATCCATTCCGGCTTGATCGCCTGCAGCGTGTCCCAGGTCATGCCGCAGCGGCCGTCGACCTCGCCGCGCTCCATCGCGATATGCGTCTGCGCCGCGGCTTCGTAGCCGTGGATGACGCGGAATTTCGTGCCGAACAACGCGTTCATGATGTTGGGATAGATCGTGTCGGTGCTGGCGGGCCCGCCGCTGCCGACCACCGCCTCGTGCCGGCGCAGATCGTCGAAGGTCTTGATCGGCGAGGCGTGCCACACGATGCAGATATTGACCTCGTCATTGGCGTTGCCGATCCAGGTCACTTTCGTGGGATCGAACTTGGCCTTCACGCCCATCAGCGGATCGAACGGCAGCGCGCGATGGCCGGCCGCGATCGCGGTGCCGTCCTTGGGCGCGATCCCTTGCATGTGCCCCATCAGCCGCCGGCCGCTGGCGCCCGGCATGTTCTGCACGACGAGATTGGGATGGCCTGGAATGTTGCGGCCCCAGTGGCGCGCCAGCATGCGGGCGTAGGCGTCGTAAGGACCGCCCGAGGTCGAGCCGACGAAGATCGTGATGTCCTTGCCCTTGAAGTAGTCGTCGGCTGCCGAATCGACGACGCCGGCATAAAGGAACGCGGCCGCCAGGGCGCCGGCGGCGAGAGTGGTCCTGCACCTCATCGCGTTCCTCCCTGTCAGAGCTTTAGAAGCTTCTTGGCGTTCTGGTAGTAGATCTTGTCCTTCTCCTCAGGCGTGAGCCCGAGCTTGTTGATCAGGTCGACGCCCTCCTGCTTGAGCACGAACAGCGGCGGCGAGTCGGTGCCGAACAGGAAATGATCGACGCCGACGGTGTCGATCGCGCAGCGCGCGCCGGGCGGATGATAGCAGGTCGATTCCAGATACATCATTTTGAGGTAATGCAGCGGCTCGTGCTTGATCAGCATCGGTTCGTAGGAGCCGAGGAAGAACGCCTCGTCCTGCAAGCGATAGGCATAATTCATGCGGCCGATCATCTCGCAGATGCCGCCGCCGAGATGGGTGCCGACGAGCTTCAGCTTCGGGAATTTCTCGAACACGCCGCGCACGATCAGCCGCGAGATAGCGAGCGCCCCGTCCATCGGACGGCCGATGCTCGACGCCAGGCGATAGTCGCGCATCCGCTCCTCGCCGAAGCCGACCGACGGCGGATGGATGACGACCGGCACGTCGAGCTCCTGCGCCAGCTCGAAGAACGGCATCGCCTCGTCGTCGTCGGGATATTTGCCCTGCAGGCTCGAGGTGATCCAGGCGCCCTTGAGCCCATCCTCTTTGATGGCGCGCTCGAACGCGCGGAGGAATTTGTCGCCGCCATAGGGCACGGTCGAAGCCATGCCGACGATCTGGCCCTGATACTTGTTCTGGCAATCGGCATTGAAGCGGTTCTGACGCTCGCAGCGCTCGAACTGCTGCTGCGGATCCATGTCGCGCAGATTGTGGATCGGATTGCTGATGACGGTGATGTCCACGCCGCCGATCTTGGCGGCCTCGAGCGCGTTCTCGATCGTGGTCGGCGAGCGCCTGTGCTGCGCGCCGATGTTCTTGTGGAACTGGGTGCCGGTGAATGCCGCCATGTCCTCCGGCGGCAGCACGTGGACATGGAAATCGATGATCATGCAATACTGCTCCCCGGCGCGATGAGGGGCACGGCCACCTGTGACGCGGCCGTTGCCCCCGACGTTTTCCCTTACTGATAGAGGCTGCCCGCTTGGACCCCGTCCTGCAATGCTCTTTTTTGCGGGGCGCTAACGCGCGGCGCGAATGACGATCGACTGATAGAGCTCCTGCCACTTCTTGGCATGGTCGAGCATCTCGACCGAGTCGATGAGCTGCAGCGGATTGTTACGCAGGAACGGCGAGTCGATCTTGAGGCTCGGCGACACGAATTGCCGGCTCGCCAGGATCGGCTGCGCATCGCCGATCAGGAAATCGTAGAACAGCACGGAGGCGTGCGGCTGCGGCGCAAAGCGCGACACGCCGGCGACGGTCGGGCGGGCCAGCAGCGGCGGAATGACGAACCAGTCGATCGGCGCGCCCTTGAGCTTCGCCTGCTCGGCGATGAAGCCGTAGGCCGAGAGCCCGAGCGGGACCTCGCCGGCCACGATCATATTGTTGAGCACCGAGTGCCCGCGCCGCACCGAGATTCCGTTGGTGGCCACGATGTCGCGGAACAGCTTCAGGCCCTGCGCCTCGCCGAGGCCGAGCACGACCTGCGCGAACCAGTCGTAGTCCTCCGCCTCGACCGCGAGCCTCCCCTTCCAGCGCGGGTTGAGGAGGTCGCGGTAGCTCTTCGGCAGCTCGTCCTTTTTGACCAGGTTGGTGTTGTAGGCCTGCACGAAGGTATTGAGATACACCGAGGCCCATTCGCGGTTGGGCGCGACCGACCCCGGCACGAGATCGGCGAGCAGCGGCGACTTCACCTCGGTGAGCAGCTTCTCGCGCGACAGCGGCTCGAGTGCCGAGCTCGACGCCGCCATGACGCCGACCTCATAGCGGCGCGCCTTGGCCTCGTTGAGCACGCGCGACATCATGGCTTCGGAGTCCCCGCGCCAGGCCTTGACCTTGACACCGTATTTCTTGGTGAAGGCCTCGGTCACGATCGCCATGTCGGCAACCGGAAGCGAGCCGTAGAACATCAGCTCGCCTTCCTTCTTGGCGCCGTCGATGAGCCGCTTCTCGCGGTCCGGCCCGTGATATTTGGCGATCTCGGCCGTCTGATTGTTGTTCTGCGCGCGGGCGGTCGCCGGGACGAGGAGCTAACGCGGCCATCAGCGCAACCAGAGGCCCGAACAGGGGGAACCTTGGATGGCCGGCCATGGCGTGCTCCGGGCGATTTCAGGACATGTGCGAACGCTACGCGCACTCACCGTCAAAGGCAACGCAAACAGCTATGCACCGATAGTCGCAGACTCGGCCATCGTTAACGCGACAATCGCGATGGATGGCGCTGTGCCGCTCCCGTGCTTACACTGCGATACACGAAGTGATCGCGGATAGGTGAGCCCGTGAATAGCGGTTCATATCGGCGGCAGAACCAGGATTGGGGCGCCGAATGAAAATTGCCAAGCTTGAGGAATTCCATGTCGACTGCGGGTGGGAGATTTATTCGTTCCTGAAGATCGGCACCGATGCGGGTCTTACCGGCTGGTCGGAATTCAGGGAGCACCGGCGGCCTGGCGTCGCGGCCGCGATCCACGGCATGGGCGAGTTGCTCGTCGGCCAGGACCCGCGCGCGATCGGCCGCATCGATGCCATGCTCAATTCGTTTACGCGCGCCGTGCCGGGCGGGCTCAACCAGAACGCGGCCGGCGCCATTCTCAACGCCTGCCTCGATATCAAGGGCAAGGCGCTGGGCGTGCCCGTCTACGATTTGTTTGGCGGCGCCGTGCGCGACCGCATCCCGGTCTACTGGTCCCGCTGCGGCGTGATCCGGGCACGCTGTGCCGAGTATTTCGACGGCAAAGTGATCGACCGCCCGGCGGTGCACGCCGTCGATGACCTCAAGGCCGCCGCCCGCGAAGCCCGCGACCTCGGCTACAAGGCGATCAAGGCGAACCTCCTGGTGTTCGACAAGAACGGCGGCCGCCAGTACACGCCGGGCTCCGCGCGCGGCCCCGGCCATCCTGAACTCAACCTCCCGGAGGAGATGCTCGACGCGCTGATCGCACAGCTCACCGCATTGCGTGAGGGCGCCGGCCCCAAGGTCCGCATCGCGGTCGACGTCAACTTCAACTACAAGGCCGAGGGCTTCCGCCGCATCGCCCGCAAGGTCGAACCGTTCGACCTGATGTGGCTCGAAATGGACATGTACGAGCCCGAAGCGCTCGCCCGCATCCGGCAGTCGACCACGACTCCGATCGCGTCGCTCGAGACCATCCTCGGCCGCCGCGCCCTCAAACCCTATCTCGAAGCGCATTGCGTCGATGTCGCGATCATCGATCCGCAGTATAACGGCGTACCGGAAGCGATCCGCATGGCCGCGATGTGCGACGCTTACGAGGTCAACGTGGCGTCGCACTATTTCAGCGGGCCGCTCTCCGCGATCATCTGCGCGCATTTCGCTGCTGTCATTCCCAATCTCCGCATCTCGGAATACGACGTCGACGAGGTGCCGTGGAAGCCGAAGCTGCTTACGCATCCGCCGGTGATCGAGAATGGCGAGTTCCTGCTGCCGACCGGCCCCGGCTGGGGCACCGACGTGAACGAGGACGAGCTGCGCAAACATGCAGCGAAGGTATGAGTGTGCAATGATCATCGATTGGCACACGCATGTTCATTCGCCGCGCGAGCAAGCCATGCCGCGCTGGAAGGGGCAATGTCCCGCGACCATCGATAATGTGCTGCGGCTGCACGACGAGGTCGGCCTCGACGTCAGCGTGATCTCGAATTCCGGTCACTACCTGAAGGAGTTCAGCCGCGAGGACGCGGTGCCGGCAATCCGCGCGTCGAACGAGTATCTCGCCTCGCTGCGCGACAAGCACAAGGACCGGATCGTCGCGCTCGCGGTCGCAATCCCGGGCGGCGGCGACGACCATCTGAAAGAGCTCGAACGCGCGGTGAAACAGGACGACCTGCGCGGGGTGATCATCAGCTCGAGTCACCGCCGCGCCTACCCCGACGATGACGAGGCCAAGCCGTTTTTCAAGCTCTGCTGCGAACTCGACATCCCCGTGTTCATGCACCCGCCATCGGTCGGCTTCGGCGAGGAGCGCATGAAGGAGTTTCGGCTGGCGTCGAGCGTCGGACGTCCGTTCGATTCCTGCCTGGCCCTGGCGCGACTGATCGTGAAAGGCCTGTTCGAGGAGTTTCCGACGATCAAGTTCGTCGCCAGCCATCTCGGCGGCGGCATCTGCGAGATCATCGGCCGGATGGACTACGCCTACGAGCTGCGCGACAACCCGCTCATCCTGGGGCCTTACGGCCCGCCGGTTCATATCACACGCAAGCCAAGCGACTATCTGCGCATGATGTATTTCGACACCGTCGCCTATCACGCGCCGGCAATCGAATGCGCGATCAAGACCGTCGGTGCCGACCGTTTGATCTTCGGCACCGATTCCCCCATGCTGGTCGCCTTGAAGGCCCGCGGCCGCGCGATCATCGACGAGCTCGGGCTCGACGCTGCCGACAAGGCCAAGGTTCTCGGCGGCACCGCCAGGACACTGCTGAAGCTCTAGGATCTTCCCTATGCGTTTGTCCGCAATACTTCGTCTCGCTGGCGTCGGCGCGGTGATGCTGGCCGCCGTTCCGTCGGCGCCGGCCGATCCGGTCGCGGACTTCTACAAGGGCAAGACCATCAGCCTTTACGTCGGCTTCCCGCCCGGCGGCGGCTACGATATTTATGCACGCGTGATCGCGCCGCATTTCACGCGTCACATCCCTGGAAATCCGCAGATCGTGGTCAAGAACATGCTGGGCGGCAGCGGCACGCGCGCCGCCACCTACATGACGGGCATCACGCCGCAGGACGGCACCTCGCTCGGCCTGTTTCTCGATTCCCTCACGCTCGGCAAGGTGCTTGGCGGCCCGGGCGAGTTCGATCCGGTCAAGCTGACCTGGATCGGCCGCATCGTCTCCACCGCGACCGTCTCCGTGGCCTGGCATACCTCGCCGGTGCACACCATCGAGCAAGCCAAGACGCGGGAGCTCCTGATGGCCGGCACGGTACCGGCCAACAGCTCGAGCTTCATCCCGGCTGCCCTCAATGACCTGGCTGGGACCAAGATCAAAGTCATCTTGGGCTTCCGCGGCTCGCCCGACCAGGCGCTGGCGATGCTGCGCGGCGAGGTCCATTCGATCGGCGGCATGAGCTGGGAGGCGATCGAGTCCAATCACCAGGACTGGTTGACCGAGAAGAAGATTCGCGTGCTCTACACGCAGGGCGCCAGACGCATGCGGGCGCTGCCGGACACGCCGGGGCTGCTCGACTTTGCTCATGACGACCGCAGCCGCAGTCTCCTTGGCCTGCTTGGCAGCGTCCCCGACATCGGCCGCTCGCTGGTGGCCGAGCCCGGCATCCCGCCGGAGCGCGCGACGGCGCTGCGGACCGCCTTCATGGCGGCAATGCGCGATCCCGAGTTGCTCGCGGAAATCCAGAAGCGCAGGCTCGATCTCGAGCCGCTGAGCGGCGAAGAGGTCCAGAAAATGGTGGCCGCCTATGCCGCCACACCGCGCCCGCTGATCGAGCAAGCCAAGCGCTATATCGGGCAATAGCTGAAGGGGTGCCGCGCCATGCGTTGCCGACTGCCAAATCTCATCGCACTCAATTTCATCGTCGCACTTCTCGTTGCCCTGCCGGTTGTCGCGCAGGCGCAAACCAAGGGTCCAGACAAGCTGCGCTACGGCCAGATCGTCGGCTCGGTGAAGAGCGTGTCCTCGCTCGCGCTCTACACCGCGCAGCGCAAGGGATTCCTCAAGCGCGAGAACATCGATCTCGAGGTCATCCGCCTGCCCGGCGTCCACCACATGATCGAAGGCCTCGACAAGAACACCGTCGACGTCAGCCACACCGCCACGCCCTATCTGATCGAGGGCGTGCTGAAGGGCTCGGGGACGGTCGGCATCGTCGGCGGTCCTGCCAACACCATCTTCAGCGTGATCGCGAAGCCCGGGATCAAGTCGTTCGCCGATCTCAAGGGCAAGATGTTCGCGATGTCGCTGCCGGTCGACACCATCTCGATCGCGAGCCGGCTGCTGCTCGCCAAGCATGGGCTCAAGGACACCGATTACCGCACCACCGAGCTGATCGGCACCCAGACCCGCGCCAAATGCCTGACCGACGGCGAATGCGACGCGGTGCCGCTCGGCCAGCCGGACGACATCGTGTTCGCCGCCAAGGGTTTCAGCAAGCTTGGCGACTTGCTCGAGGTGATCCCGGTGCTGCAGTTCAACGTGATCGCCGCGCGTCGCGACTGGGCGGCGCAGAACAAGGACCTTGCGGTGCGCTTCGCCCGCGCCTTCGGCGACGCCTATCGCTTCATGCGCGAGCCCAAGAACCGCGACGAGGTCACCGCCATCCTCACCGAAACCACCGGCGCGCCGGCCGACGTCGCGCGCGCGATGCTCGCCTTCTACTACGAGCCCGACCGCGGCGTGATGCCCAGACAAGCCGAGATCAGCCTGCCCGGCGTCGCCAAGGTGATCGAATTGCTCGGCGTCACCGGCGCGCTCAAAGCGCCGCTGCCTGCGGCGGAGCGGTTCGTCGATCTGCAATATCTGAAGGCGGCGGGATTGCAGTAGGCGCGCTGCGACGTCGAAAATTGTAGCCCGGATGAGCCATAAGCGCGTTGACGCGCGTCTTCGACGCGCTATGGCGAAATCCGGGACAACCGGCGCGGTCGGCCCCGGATGTCGCTTCGCTCATCCGGGCTACGAATTCAACGGTTATGTCCCATCAGTTGGTGCAGCCCTCCCGAATCCCATTGTGACCTCCCCGGCGCCGTGTGAGACTGTCTCACATCAGCGGCAGGAGGCACACGATGGCGGACGTGTCGGTCGGCGGCGGCAGTCAGCAAACTCCCTCGGCTGAGCCGACCCTCGAGCGGGTGATGGGCCCCTGGCTCCTTCTCCTGTTCATTGTCGGCGACATTCTCGGCACCGGCATCTACGCGTTGACCGGCAACGTCGCGAAGCAGGTCGGCGGCGTGGTGTGGCTGCCGTTCCTGGTGGCGTTCGTCGTCGCTCTGCTCACCGCCTTCAGCTATCTCGAGCTGGTGACCAAATATCCGCGCGCCGCCGGCGCCGCGCTCTATACCCACAAGGCGTTTGGCATCCACTTCGTGACCTTCATCGTCGCCTTTGCGGTGATGTGCTCGGGCATCACCTCGGCCTCGACCGCGTCGCGCGCCTTCGCCGCCAACTTCGCGCACTCGTTCTATCCCGGCCTTGAGACCGGCATCGGCATCACGATCATCGGCCTGTTGTTCATGGCCGCGGTCGCGATCATCAATTTCCGCGGGGTCGGCGAGAGCGTGAAGGCGAACGTCGTCCTCACCTGCGTCGAGCTCACCGGCCTGCTGATCATCATCATGATCGGCATGTGGGCGATCGGGCACGGGCAAGGCGACGTGTCGCGCGTGCTCGAGTTCAAGACCGTGGGCGACAGCATGTTCTGGCCGGTGATCGCGGCCACCACCCTCGCCTTCTTCGCCATGGTGGGTTTCGAGGATTCCGTCAACATGGCGGAGGAGTGCAAAGACCCGTGCCGCCACTTCCCGAGGGTGCTGCTGGCGGGGCTGCTGATCACCGGCGCGATCTACGTGCTGGTGTCGATCTCGGCGATCACGCTGGTGTCGCCCGCCGAGCTCGGCGAAGGCGAGACGCCGCTGCTCAAGGTGGTCTCGGCCGGTGCGCCGAACTTCCCGCTATGGATCTTCGGCTTCATCACCATGTTCGCCGTCGCCAACAGCGCACTCATCAACATGCTGATGGCGAGCCGCCTGGTCTACGGCATGAGCCGCGAGCACGTCCTGCCCGCGGCGCTCGGCAAGGTGCATCCGACGCGGCGCACACCCTATATCGCGATCGGCTTCACCTCGCTGCTCGCCTTCGGCCTGATCACCTTCGTCGGCGACGTGCCGCAGCTCGGCGGCACCACCGCGCTGCTGCTGCTGTGCGTCTTCACCGTGGTCAACATCGCGGTGCTGGTGCTGCGCCGCGACCCGGTCGAGCACAAGCATTTCCGCACACCGACGATCGTGCCGATCCTCGGCGCGATCACCTGCGCCTTCCTGGCCGGCCCCTGGACCGGCCGCGACATGGTGCAATACCGCATCGCCGGCATCCTGATCGGCCTCGGTGTCGTGCTGTGGGTCGTCACCGTGCTGGTCAACCGCGCCACCGGCGTCAAGCCGGCGGAGCCCGCCATGGCCGACATCGGTGGCAGCGGCCCGGTGAACTAAGTCAAACCAAGAACGATGCCAGCCGGATCAGGCTGCGCTGACAAACAACCAAAGGGAGGATGACATGCAAACGAAACTGAAGCTGCTCGCGCTCGCGACCGTGGCGCTCGCGCCGATGGTGCTGAGCGGGGATCTGCAGGCACAGCAACAGCCGCCGCAATTCCCCAACATGACTTTCTTCATCACCAGCGACCGGCGGACCCAACGGCGCCAACTTCGGCGGTATCGAGGGCGCCGACAAGCATTGCCAGGCGCTTGCCGCCAAGGCCGGCGCCAGCGCCAAGACCTGGCGCGCCTATCTCAGCGTGCAGGCCAATGGCGGCGCCAAGGCGGTGAACGCGCGCGACCGCATCGGCAATGGTCCGTGGGTCAACACCGCCGGCGTGCAGATCGCGTCGAGCGTCGCCGACCTGCATTCCGACAACAACAAGATCACCGCGCAAACCATCCTCGCCGAGAACGGCCGGCTCATTCCGAGCCGGCTCTATACCGTCAACCAGCACGACATCCTCACCGGGACGCAGATGGACGGGACCGCGCCACCTGCCGGCAAGGACCTGACCTGCAACAACTGGACCAGCGGCAGCGAAGGCCAGGCGCTGGTCGGTCATGCCGACCGCATGGGCGACCCGCGACGACGCGGCGTCGAAGTCGTGGAATTCGTCGCATCCGTCGCGCGGCTGCAGCGCTCCGCAACTGGTGGCGTCGGGCGGCGCCGGCCTGCTCTACTGCTTCGCCGCGAACTGACGCGTCGACCGCAAGCCGCCGCGTCAATTGTTCATGCTGAGGGCCGCGCCATGGCAGGCGCGGCCTGCGATATCGTCCATAAGGCGAAGCAGATGTCGTGGGCAGGCGCGACAAGCCTCTGGCCGTACGCGACAACCCTTTTGCGGCCGGCGACCTGCGATCGGCCTGGCCCCCGACCCTGCGCCGCGGGACTGTCATCAACCGGCGAGCGATACCTCTGTATGATCGATCTTGTATTGCGTCCTGCTTAGGTTGTGAGTCGAGAGGCGCCAATCTGCATAAGGATGGGCCGGATCATGAACAATCTGAAATCGTTTGCGGCGTTGGATGACGTGGAGCCTTGTGGCCGCCGGCGTATGCACGCTCGGTGCGTCGATGACGGCCGCGCAGCCGCCGACGCCACAGCCGCTTTCGGCCAACGATGTGTCGATCCTGTTTCCGGCCCCCCGGAACGCCAAGGATCTGGCCAACCTCATCCCGCTGTCGACGCTGAACGGCCCTGCCGGCAGCGGGCGCGTCTGGTCGGACGCCGACTTCAACCGGTTCCTGGCGATCGCTGAAAATCCGGCGGCGCAGGTCGCCGGTGGCTTGCCACCGCTTCGATTGCCCGCCGAAGTCAAGCGCATCGACGCCTGGTTCATCGCCGGCATCCGCATCGACCCGGGCGCGCCGGGCCTTTCCAAGGAGATCATCGAACAATACGGACAACAGCCGCAGATACGGTTTATCGCGCAACCGGTGACGCAGTCCGGCGGCACTTTCCATGTGCACGACATCGCCGCCCATCTGATCTTCAGCTACTCCGCCCAGCCGCCCGAGCCCGGAGCAGTCAAAGAGTGCCTGCCCCGCTCCAAGCCGGACATGGCCGCGTTTCAGCCCGTCATCCGTGACGTCGTCGCGCTACGCGACCAGCTTGCGTCCGGAGCATTCGGCAATGTCAAAGTCGATACCGCAGGTCCGCTCAACGTTCATCCGGGCTTGTCCGGCGCATCCGCAGTGCCCTACCGAAACGCGCTGAAAGGCCTGCTGGAACGACATCTGGTGTCGGCGCGTCTGAGCGCCATGGCGGTCATGGGCCTCGCTTTCCCCGAGCCATGGATCTTCATCGCCATGGCGAAGCTTCCGGACAAAAGCGGTCAACTCGTTTTCGTGCCGGTTCCGGGCCCGACGCTTGACGGGGCGCAGGTCGCCCAGATGCTCAATTTCAGGGGCGGTCCGCAAGTCGTACCGGCGCCGGTGACCAACAATCAAAACCCGATCACCTGCCGGCACGCTGCTTTTCAGAACCCGCCGCAGCCCGCGAGCGAACGCAAGGGCGTGGCGACGGCACAGTTTATCGACGGCAACGCCTCGGACACCCGCATTCGGGAGATCGTCGACATCATCGCCGATCCGAAGCAGAGCCACTTCTTCAACACCGACTGCATCAGCTGCCATACCGACACCGCCCAGCCAGTGGTTCGGTTTGGCAACAACTTCAAGGTCGAGGGCGTGGCCCCTGCGGTGCTGCCGAAGGAAGACTGGAACGTCAGAAATTTCGGCTGGTTCACCTCGTTCCTCAAGAAAGGCCCCGCCGTGCCGACCGCGACGCGCCGCACGGCGACGGAAACCGCCGAGGTCGTCGAGTTCATCAACCGGGAATTGCTCGGCAAATAACTCAAGTCGATAGTCTGCTCGCTTAATGCGGCATGTGCCGTAGGGGATTGCAATGAGCCGGCTCATTCGTTTTCTGCGGCGCCATCACTGTCTGACGACGCTGCTGCTGGTGACCATCGTCGTGGTCATTGCGGCGATCTGGGCGCTGTTCTTTGCGCCCGACAAGATCCGGCAAGCGACGTTGAGTGTTGAAAAGAGTGCCAAGAAGGTCGCGCAGTTCCTGCCCGCGAGCCTGCCACCACCGACCCGCATCGACGCCGCGCACTGGCTGCCGCAGAACTGGTCCGACCGCGACCGTTACTGGTTCCACCACACGCCGCAGGGCACGGCGACCTTCCCGATACCCTTCGTCTGGTTCCTGGCGCTCGAGCGTCCGGAAATCTCGCTGTTCCGTCATCCCGGATACATCAGGGACGAAGCGTTCATGCGCCGCCTGGGCTTCATCCCGAGCCCCGACGTCAATTCGCTGAGGAGCGGCGCGCCGCAGTACGGCTACCGCGACGGCAAGACTGTCGATTCCCGCCCGACCACCGAGCGCGATCAGGCCACCGGCTATCCGGACAACGCGTTCCGATTGCCGGTCGGCTTTGCAAAGGCAAAAGCGGCGATCGACCCCGCGAGCGGCGCCCCCTACCCCGAGCTGCTCGGCTTCACCTGCGCGGCGTGCCACACCGGCCATGTCGAATACCGGAACGTCAGCATCCGCTTCGACGGCGGCCCGGCGATGGCCAATCTCGGAGAGCTCGAGCGCGCCATTGGATTGTCGATCGCCTACACGATCTTCATTCCGACCCGCTTCAACCGCTTCGCCAGCGAGGTCGAGCGGATCAGCCAGAAACCGGTCGATCGCGACCAGCTCAAGCAACAGCTCGAGGACGCGCTGGCGCAGATCCGGAACAAGAAGGGCTTGGAGGACAAGATCCTCGACCAGCAGGACGTACGGCACGTCGAGGAAGGCTTCGGCAGGCTGGACGCGCTCAACCGCATCGGCAACCAGGTGTTCTTCGCCAACATGTTGCCGCGCAAGGCAACCAAGAAGGACGCCAGCAAGGACCTGCAAAAGGTCATGCCGGATCATCGCCTGGCCGCCAATTTTGCGCGGCAGGATGCGCCGGTCAGTTTTCCGCCGATCTGGAGCACGCCCTGGTTCAGCTGGGCGCAATACGACGCCTCGGTCCAGAACGAGCTCGTACGCAACGCCGGCGAAGCGCTCGGCGTGAATGCCAAAGTGAACCTGAGGGAATATGGCGACGCGCAACTGCCGACCTTCCGCTCATCGGTGGAGATGCTGAACATTCACTGGTTCGAGCGTTTGCTCGCAGGGGCGCATCCGCTTGACGGCGAGAAGGGGTTCAAAGGCCTGCTGGCGCCGAAATGGAGCGACGCCGCCAAGCTGTTCCCGAACGACTCCGCCTGGAAGCTCGACGACGCATTGGTAACCGAAGGCCGCGCGCTTTACCGCAAGCATTGCGTCGAATGTCATCGTCCCCCGGTCAGCGACCCGAGCGACAAGTCGGTCTGGGACGACGCGCACTGGGTGAACATGGGAGGCCAGCGCTATTTCAACGTCGCGCACCTGTCGGTCGATGCCATCGGCACCGATCGCCAGCAGGCCCGCGTGCTGACCGAGCGGCGGGTCAATCTGCCGGCGGCGCTCGGCCTGCGTCCGATCGCGCATCTCAATGCGCAAGGCGCGTGCGAGCTGCCCGGCGAGGAGCCGGCGACGACGGGGGACGAGACCTTGAATGTGCCGTTCGTGCTGGCGCTGATGGCGGTGGTCGACCGCACCATCGCGCGCTGGTTCGACGACCATCCGGAATACCGCCCCATCGAGAAAGAGATGCGCGGCCCGCGCCGGAACTGCCAGAACCGGCGTGTGTTCAGGACCGTACGCCGGACCGATTCCGAAACCGCGCGGCCCGAGCTTCACCCGGTTGCGCACTACCGCGCGCGCCCGCTCGACGGCGCGTGGGCGACGGCGCCTTATCTGCACAACGGCTCGGTGCCGACCTTGCAGGACATGCTGACCCCGCAACATCAGCGGCCGAAGGTCTTCTGCGTCGGCAGCCGGCAGTTCGATCCGGCCAAGGTTGGCTTGGCGCAGCCGGAGGGCGGCGCCTGCGGCGCCTACACGCGCTTCGACGCCGACGATCTCGGCAACAGCAACCTCGGCCATTCGTTCGAGGGCACCGAAGCCGACCCGAAGAAGCTGCCGAACGGCGTCATCGGTCCGGAGCTGACGCAACGCGAACGCAACGCGCTGGTCGAATACCTCAAGACGCTCTGAGGGCTCAATCATCGAATGCCGGCGCGCCCGGACCGGGCGGAACTCCGGCCGCGGCGAACTAACAGGGTGCAACGCCGCCCGGATTGAGCCATAAGCGCGCCTTGGAATGACATCCCGCCCGCCAAGCCTCCTTTTCGCGCCGGTGCTCGCCTCGATCTCGCTGATCGGGCCGATGGTGATTCATCTCTATTTCCCCGTCATCCCGGTGGTGAAGGCGGCGTTGCGGCTGACCGATGCCGAGGCGCAGCTGACGTTCAGCGTCGCGCTGTTCTGCATGGCGTTCGCGACACTGGTCTATGGCGCGCTCTCGGACCGCTACGGGCGGAGGCCGCTCCTGCTGTCGGGGCTCAGCATCTTTCTGTTCGGAAGTGTCGTCGCGTTCCTGGCGGACTCGCTTGCAACCATGGTGCTTGCCCGATCGCTGCAGGCGATCGGCGCCGCCTGCGGCGTCACGCTGGTGCGCGCGATCGCGTCCGACGTCTACGGCCCGGGACGGCTGGTGAAGGCGATCGCCTATCTGACGATGTTCTATACGCTCGGGCCGATGGCATCGCCGATCGTCGGCGGTCTCCTCATCGACACGCTGGGATGGCGCAGCGTGTTCGGCTTTGCGCTGCTGGTCGGAAGCCTGATCCTGACGGGCGCCTATCTGGCGATCCCGGAGACCCGGGCCGCAGACCGACCGGCGCCGGTCAACTTCCTGCGCGGCTATTTCGAGCTGCTCGGCCAGATCCGCTTCTCGGCCTTCGTTATGCAGACCGGCTTCAGCACCGGGACTTTTCTAACGATCGCAACGGCGTCGGCGGGCTTCATGAAGGAATTGCTCGAGCGGCCTTCGTTCGAATTCGGTCTCTACTTCCTGCTGTTCCCCACCGGCTTCCTGTGCGGAAGCTTCATCTCCACGCGACTGAGCGGCCGCGTCCTCAACGAAACGATGGTGATGGCCGGCGCGACGCTGTCACTGGTTACGGTTTGCGCGCAGTCGGCCTTTCTTCTGTCCGGTACCATCAACCCGCTGGTGCTGTTCGTGCCGGGCTTCTTCGTCACCATGGCGCAGGGCATCTCGCTGCCGTTCGGCCAGGCCGCCGCCATGGCAGTCAACCCGCAGCTGGTCGGAATGGCTGCGGGCCTCGGCGTGTTCATGCAAAATCTGGGTGGGGCCGCCTTCTCACAGCTCTACGGCCTGTTGGCGAATGGAGCGATCGGGCCGTTGGTCGCGACCACGGCGATCACCGCGGTGCTTTCGTTCATCTCGGGCGCGACGCCGTTTGTGATGATGCGGAGGCGAAGGCCGTAGTGCCTTCAATCCATCGCCACCTTTGAGCGCTCGACGATGTCCTTCGGCGCCTTGAACAGCGCGATCAGGTCCTGCTGCAATTCCGCGCCCGAGGTCGGATCGATCTGCGCCTTGGCGCGCTCGGCGTCCTTCAGGAACGCCGGATCCTTCACCAGGCTGTCGAACGCGCCACGTAGCGCCGCCAGCCGGTCGGCGGGGATCGCCGGCGGCGCAATCAGTGCACGGCCGAACGAGGTGCCGGCGGAGACGAATTCGATCACGCGCTTGGCAGTCGGGTCGTCGACCACCTCCTGCATCAGCGGCAGGTTGGGCAGCTCGCGGTTGCGCCGCAGCCCGGTCTGGATCACCGGCACCATCGTGCCCTTGGCGATCTCGTCGGTGTGCGACGTGCGCCATTGCAGCCAGGCGCTCGACACCATGTCGAGCTCGCCACGCATCAGCGCCAGCACATAGTCCGCGGAGCCCGGATAGCCGCAGATGATCTTGAACTGGAAGTCGCCGAGGTTCTTCATCAGCGCCGCGGTCTGATAGGCCTGCGAGGTCTTGCCGGTGCAGCCGACGCTCGACATGGTCTTGCGCATCTCGGCGATGGTCTTGGCGGGCGCGTTCTGCCGCCGCATCATCACGGCGCCGACGCCGGCGAAGTTCCCGATGTAGTTCATCTCCAAGGTCTTCCACTGCCCGACCTCGGGCTGGAGAATCTCGGTGTGCGCAAGCGTCTCCGGGAACAGGGCGATGACGGAGCCGTCGCGCGGCGTGTTGGTATAAAAGTGTCGCGCCGCGCGCACGCCGCCGCCGCCGGGGCGATGCTCGATGATGACGTTCGGATTGCCGGGGATGTGCTTCTTCAGATGGTTTACCGCCAGCGTCGCATACATGTGATACGAGCCGCCGGGCGGATGGCCGAGCATGACGGTGACGGTCTTGCCCTTGTAGAATTCCTCCGGCGTCTGCGCCGCGACCGGCGCGCCCATCCCTGCGACAAGCACCGTTGCGATGCCGGCGCCGAGCGCGCTGCCGATGGTCTTCGCCACATCCATATCCGCTCTCCAATTCAACAGACGTCGCCGCACCTTACCAAAGGCGCAGAACGTCGGGCAGGACGAAACGGCGCGGCGTCAAACCGCCGCGCCCATCACAATCCTGCTCAGAGATTGACCGGCTGGCTCATGAAGTCGCGCTTGCCGAGCTCGATGCCGCAATGGCGCAGCAGGTCGTAGGCGGTGGTGCAATGGAAATAGAAATTCGGCAGGATGAAATTGAGCAGCAGCGCCTGCCCGGTGAACTTGCGCTCGTTGTTGCCGAGCTTGAGCGTGATGTCCTTGTCCTCGGTGCCGTCGATCTGATTGGGCTTAAATCCCTTCACATAGTCGATCACCTTGTCGACGCGCACCTTGAGCGCGGCGAAATCCGCCTCGGTGTTGGGCATGTTCGGCATCTCGGTGCCGGCAAGCGCGCTGCAGCAGCGCATGGCATGGGTGGTCGCCTGCTGCACCTGCCGCGAATAGGGATACATGTCGGGATAGAAGCGCATGTTGAACAGGAAGCTCGGATCGAGCTGCTTGGCTTCGATATGCGCGAGCGCCTTGTCGATGCAATTGGACTGGCCGGTGAGGAATTGCACGAAAATCGGGACCGATACTTTGTACATGGAAATCGTCATGGATGGCGTCCTTGGGTTTTTGGTCTTGGAGAGCGGGCAGATTAGCGGGCTTCCAAGCCAACTCAAGCGGCACGCAAAGGGACATCTTGGCCGGACAACCGCGACTTGCTAAGCCAAAAGCCGGGCATAACCGTCGCATATAGCCGGGGCCACGGCCGCTCCCGGCAGGCCGAAACAGGGAAAACAGGGTGAGTCATGGTCAAGGCCAAGCGCATCGGACACGCGACCTTCGAGACCCCCGATCTCGCACGGCAGACCGAGTACTACACCGACTTGCTGGGCCTCACGGTCGCCGCGCGGGAGAAGGACAGCGTCTTCCTGGCCACCAAGATCGGCCAGCTTGCGATCCAGCTCAACAAGGGGGACCAGGAGCGCTGCGCCAAGCTCTCCTTCGAGGTCGCCCCGGACTCGGACTTCGGCGAGGTCGCGCGTGAGCTCGGCAAGGACGGGATCAAGAGCGAGCTGCGCAACGATCCCGTTCCGGGTGTCGGGGCGGTGCTCGCGTTCAAAGACAACAAGGGCACCACCGTCGAGCTGTTCAAGGACTGGAGCTACCTCGGCAAGCACACGCCGGTGTCGGGCGTCGGGCCGCTCAAGCTCGGCCACGTGGCGTGGGTCGTCAACGACGTGCAGGCGACCTGCGACTTCTATCAACGCGTGCTCGGCTTCCGGGTGTCCGACTGGATCGGCGATTTTTTCGTGTTCATCCGCTGCAACGCGGACCACCACACGCTCAACTTCATCCGCGGCAAGAACGAGAAGATGCATCACATGGCGTTCGAGCTGAAGGACGTGGTGCACCTGCAATCCGCATGCGACCTCATGGGCCAGCGCAAGCATCCGATCCTGTGGGGACCGCTGCGCCACGGCCCCGGCCACAACATGGCGATCCACCACCGCAATCCCGACGACCAGGTGATCGAGCTGTATTGCGAGCTCGACCAGATGCTCGACGAGGAGCTCGGCTATTTCGTGCCGCGCCCTTGGCATCACGACACGCCGCAGCGCCCGAAGGTCTGGCCGCATGGGCTCAACAATTGCTGGGGGCTGCCGCCCCTGCCCGAGCTCAACCGTGGCCGCGACTGATCAACCCCATCACGACGAACGAGGACGACACGACGCATGAAAGCCAATGTGGTTCACCAATTCGGCCCGCCCGAAAATCTGAAATACCAGGACTGGCCGGATCCGGTGCCGCGCGAAGGCGAGGTGCGCATCCGCGTCCATGCCGCGACCGTCAACCGCGTGCTCGACGTCAGCCTGCGCGCCGGCAAGGAGATGTTCCGCGGCCCGACGCTGCCGCTGATTCCGGGCGTCGACTGCGCCGGCGTCATCGACGCGGTCGGCCCCGGCGTAAAGAAGCGCAAGGTCGGCGACCGGGTGGCGGCGGCCGGCGGCATGCCACTCGATATCTGCCCGGAAGATTGCTCCGGCTACAGCGGCCCGGAAGGCATGATGGGCATCAAGCGCCAGGGCGGCTTCGCCGAGCTCGTCTGTGTGCCCTCTTGCGCCACGGTGGATGTGCCGAAGGGGCTCGATTTCCGCGACGCCGCGGTGGTGATGCGCCACGTGCCGACCGCCTGGAACCTCCTCTTCAACATCGCGGAACTGAAGCAGGGCGAGACCGTTCTTGTGATGGGCGCCGGCGGCAATCTCGGCAGCGTCGGCATCCAGCTTGCGAAGAATGTTGCTGGGGCAAAGGTGATCGCGGCAGCCGGCTCGGACGATCGTTGCGGAATCGGCCGCGCGCTTGGCGCCGACCACGTCATCAACTACAACACTCACAACATCCAGGATGAGCTGCTCAAGCTTACCGGCGGCAAGGGCGTCAACGTGATCTACGACAACATCGCCAATCCGAAAGTGCTGCCGCTGGCATTCATGGGGCTCGGCTTCGGCGGGCGGCTGGTGACGGCCGGTGCGCATGGCGGGCCGAACGTCACGATCAACATGGCGCATCTCTATCACAAGCAGATCACCATCCGCGGCCGGCCGGGCAACAATCCGGCAGATCTGCCGAAGTGCTTCGCGGCGGCGGCGGAAGGCAAGGTGAAACCGCAGATCGAGCGCATCATGCCGCTATCGCAGGCGGCGGAAGCGCATCGGCTGACGGAAACCGGCGAGGTACCGGGCAAGATCGTGCTCGATCCGACGCTCGACGGATAGAACAAGCAGGCCGCGCGAGAGCAACAGGACGCGCGGCGGGAAGGAGCAGGTTATGCGGCCTGCGTCGGCGGCTCGCTGGATAGCGGTGCTATGGGGAATCGCGATCGCCCTGCCCTCGGGCGCGTGCGCAGAATCCGCCGCCGAATTCTTCCGCGGCAAGCGCATCAATCTCTATGTGTCCTCGATCGCCGGCGGCGGCTACGACCAGTACGCCCGATTGCTCGCCAAGCACATCGTCCGCCACATTCCGGGCGAGCCGACCATGATCGTGCAGAACATGGTGGGCGGCGAAGGCATCCGCGCCGCCAACCATCTCTATGCCGCCGCCGAGCAGGACGGCACCGCGATCGGCGCGCTCTCGCGCAATATCGGCACCGTGCAACTGTTCCAGCCCGGCATCCAGTTCGACGCCCTGCAATTCCACTGGCTCGGCTCGTTGCAGCAGGAGGTCGGGCTGTTCATCATCTCGACCCGCAAGGGACTGCGCTCGCTCGACGACGTGAGGAAGCGCGAAGTGACCGCGAGCTCGACCTCGCGCAATGCGCCGAACTCGGTCTATCCGCGCATGCTGAACGCGCTCTACGGCACGAAGCTCCGGCCGATCGAGGGTTTCCCGGGATCGCCGGAGGCGCTCGCCGCGCTCGAGCGTGGCCAGGTCGAGGCCTATGTATCGGGTGGCACCAGCGCGGCGACACTGGCGCGGATCATGCCATGGCTCAAGAACGGCAGCGCCCGGGCGGTGATGCAGATGGGCATGAAGCGTGACGACAATTTCCCCGACGTGCCCACGGCGATCGAGGTCATGACGACGGCGGAAGCCAAGCAGATGTTCGAGATCGTGTTTACCGACCAGGTGATGGGTCGGCCGTTTGTCGCGCCGCCTGGCGTGCCGGCCGATCGCGTCGCCGCATTGCGCGCCGGCTTCGACCGCACCATGAAGGACGCAGCGTTCCTGGCCGAGGCCGCAGCGCAGAACATGGAGATCGACCCGGTCACCGGCATCGCGATCAACGCTCTGCTCGAGCGCGTCCACGCCGCGCCGCCGGATGTGATCGCACGCATCCGCGCGCTGGTGAAGTGAGGTGGCCCCACCTCGCGGTGCGCACGGCGATGTGAACGGACCCCCGCGGTTCGTGAACATGGAGCGCTGGAAGGCCCGGTAAGATGCGCCCCGATCATACGGGGAGCAACGCCATGATGAAGCGACGTCATCTGCTGGCTGCATTTGCGGTGGGCGCGTTCGTGCTCTCGACCGCCACCGCCGACGCCCTCACCCGCCGGCTGCCGTTCGACCAGAAGGCATTCGCGGAAGCGCAAGCATCCGGACGCTCGATCCTGGTCGAGTTCTACACGACCTGGTGCCCGGTCTGTAAGGTGCAGCGGCCGTTCCTGACCACGCTGGGTCAGAATCCAAGATACCAGAAGATCGCGTATTTCGAGATCGACTTTGATCGTCACAAGGATCTGGCGCGCGAATTCCGCGTGCACAAGCAGAGCACGCTGATCGTATTCAAGGGCAAGAACGAGATCGCGCGTACGACCGGCGACACCAACAAGACGTCGATCGAAGCCCTGGTCGCGAAGTCGCTCTAGAGCATGATCCCGAAAAAGCCTGCCCCGGACTTGATCCGGGGTGGATACCGGTTTTCGGAAAAGATCATGCTCAATCGCAACAAGCTAGACCGTGATCCGATTCAGTTGAATCGGATCATGGTCTAGCAGGCATTCGGGGCGCCCGCATGGCGACGACGGCGCTGGCATTCCTCGCGGGCGTCCTTTCGACGCTGTCGCCCTGCGTGCTGCCGCTGTTGCCGATCGTGCTCGGCAGCGCGCTCAGCGAACATCGCGCCGGGCCGCTAGCCCTTGCGGGCGGGCTGGCGCTGTCGTTCGTCGTGATCGGGCTCGCGGTCGCGACCGTCGGCTTTGCGATCGGCCTCGATGCCGGCGTGTTCCGCATGGTTGCCGGCATCCTGCTGATCGCCGTCGGCGTCGTGCTTCTTGCACCGCGATTGCAGGCACAGTTCGCGCTCGCCGCCGGCCCGGTCGGAAATTGGACCGAGCAGCGGTTCGGCGGCTTCTCGACTTCCGGGCTCGGCGGGCAGTTCGCGGTCGGGCTCCTGCTCGGCGCGGTGTGGTCGCCCTGCGTCGGGCCGACCTTGGGCGCGGCCTCGGTGCTGGCCTCGCAGGGCAAGGATCTCGGCGCGGTCGCTCTCACCATGCTGGCGTTCGGCATCGGCGCGGCGCTGCCGCTGGTCTTGCTCGGACTGCTCTCGCGCGAGGCAATGCTGCGCTGGCGCGAGCGTCTGCTGGCTGCGGGTCAGCGTGGCAAGCTCGTCATGGGGGTGGTGCTCGCCGCGACCGGGCTCATGATCGTCACCGGCGCCGACAAGGCGATCGAGACCGCCCTCGTCGAAGCGTCGCCGGTGTGGTTGAATGAGCTGACGACGAGGTTCTAGAGCATGATCCCGAAAAAGCCTGCCCCGGACTTGATCCGGGGTGGGAACCGGTTTTCGGATAAGATCATGCTCAAACGCAAAAGTCCGGGGATCAGCGATGCTCGAGCTCTATCACGGCGGCCACACCACCTGCTCGCGCAAGGCGCGGCTGTGCCTGAAGGAAAAAGGCCTCGCCTACACCAGCCATTTCCTCAACCTGCGCGGCTTCGAGCAGCACACCGTGGCCTATCTCAAGCTCAATCCCAACGGCGTGGTGCCGACGCTCATCGATGATGGCGAGGCGATCGTCGAACTCCCTGCTGATCAATGAATATCTCGACGAGAAATACGACCAGCACACGCGGCTGCGCCCGACCAATCCGCTCGACAAGGCGCGCATGCGGGTCTGGACCAAGCTCGCCAGCGACCACGGGCTTGCCGGCGTGGTGCCACGGGTCTGGCCGAGCTTCAAGACGTACACCGACAAGCTCAACCCAAACGAGCTCAAGGAGACGCTCGGCCGCATTCCGCTCACGGAGCGCCAGGAGCGCTGGGCCAAGGTCGCGCGCGGCGGCTTCGGCGAGCAGGATCTCGACGGCGGCCGCAAGGCGGCCTCGTTCATCATCACGCGGATGGAAGCCGGGCTCGGGAAAGGTCCGTGGCTGATGGGCGAGCAATACACGCTTGCCGACATCGACCTCATTCCGTTCGTCGACCGCTTCGCCGAGTTCTATCCCGACATGCTCAACGCCACGGCGACGCCGAAGCTCGCGGCCTGGCTCGCGCGCATGCGCGAGCGGCCGGCGGTGAAGGCGGTGTGGGCAACCGACGAAGCGCCGGCGAAGGCGGCGTAGCAAGTAGCGTCGCAGAGTCTACCCGCGGATCGCCTCGTATTGCGGGACTTCGTTGGTCTGGTAGCCCTGGACCACGCGCTCGGAGCCGTAGCCCCAGTAATTCCGCAGCGTCTCCGGCCCGTGCATCTTCGGATAGAGCGGGAATTCCTGATGCCACGGACGCGGATCGAAATAGCCGAGCGCCTCGTCCTTGATCTGGTCCATCTCGGTGAAGATCTCGACCCGCACCACGTCGGAGTTGCGGTGATAGGTCGCGACATTGTGGCCGATGACGTGGCGCCCCGGTCCCCACACGAGGTGAATCTTGTTGCGCGCGAGCCAGTCGCCGGCCTTGTTGATCTCCGACCAGTCGAGCACCTCGAACGCGATGTGATGCAGCTGCGGCTTCTCGTCGTTGATGAAGTTGAGCGTATGGTGATCGGTGTTGCAGCGCATGAACACGAAGAAATCGCCGCGCCAGTCGGAGACGCGGAAGCCGAGCACCTCGGAATAGAACTTCACGATCGGCTGCACGTCGAGCACGCGGTAGGCGACGTGGCCGAGCTTGAGGATATTGAAATAGGCCGGCTGCGCCGCCTCGTGGAACTTGTACTCGGCATAGAGGTCGACCGGCGTGCCCTTCGGATCGGTGAGCGTGACGCACTCGGCGATACCGGGCGAAACGCCGCTGCGCTTCTCGGACTTGATGCCGAGCTTTTGCAGCTCCTTGACCACGTCGTTCAGGTCGGTGCCGGGCGCGATCTGGAAGGAGAGCCGCTTGAGCTGCCCCTTCTCGCCCTTCACCAGCTCGATCGCCTCGAACCCCTGCTTGCTGACCAGGATCGCGCGGTCCTTGCTCTTCTCCGCGACACGCAGGCCGAGGATATCTCCGTAGTAATGGACCTGCTCCTCCATGTCGGGCGTCGAAATGGTGGCATGGCCGAGGCGTCGGACCTTGATCATGGCTTCCTCCTGTTCTTGCTTGTTATTCTACCTCATCCGCCGATCTTGTGCTGGCGCGCCGTGATCTTCAACTCGCCGAGCGCGTCGTTGCGTCCAAAGAGCGTGTCGCCGGCCTTGACCGGACCGACCCCATGCGGCGTGCCGGTGAAATACACGTCGCCGGGATAGAGCGTGTAGAACGACGACGCGAACTCGATCAGCCGGCCGCAATCGTAGATCAGGTCCTTGGTATCGGCGGTCTGCCGCAGCTCATCGTTGCAGTGGAGCGTGATCACCACGTCGTCCGGATTGGCGATCTCGTCGGCGGTCACCATCCAGGGCCCGATCACCGAATAGCCATCGATCGACTTGCGGAAGCTCCGGTCCTCCGAACCGCGCGTCGTCATGTCGAGGCCGAGCGCATATCCGGCGACGTAGTCCTTGAAATTTGCCTTCGGGATGTCGGTGCCCTGCTTGCCGATGATGATCACGAGCTCGATCTCGTGCTCGTTCGGACGATCCGGGAAGCGCAGCGAGATGCCCTCCGACGGCCCGACGATCGAGGAATTCGCCTTCAGGAAAATGCCGGCCTTTTCGATGTTCGGCGGCCGGTTGGTGGCGTCGCGCGGCAGGTCGGTGCGGGTTCGCATCTCCTCGATATGCTTCTTATAGTTGGTCGGCGCCGCCATCGCCTTGGAGGGTCGCGCGACCGGCGACAGAAGCTTCACCGACGAAATCGGCTTGCCCGGCGCCTTCGCCGCCATCTCCTCGATGCGCGAGCGCCAGGTCGGCAGCGCGGCGATCACGGCGTCGCCCTTCATGTCGTAGCGCGCGCTCTTGCGGATCTCGTCCTGGGCCGCGGTGACGTCGTGCACCATATCGCCCTTCACGACGCCGAGCCGATCCTCGTCAAAACGACAAAGCTTCATAGTTTCTTCTCCCTATTCATTCGATACGCGCGGCGTTGAAGCCCGGCCTGTTTCTTGCTGCCAAAGGGGCAGGGAATCAAGCCGGGAACGCACAAAATTTGCCGCACCCGCGAGCAGCGAGTCCCGACCTCATGTCCCGGCCGAGCGCAGCGAGAGCCGGGACCCAGCGTTTGGCGCGAATCTGGGTCCCGGGTCTCGTTCCGCTCGCTGCGCTCACTTCACTCGCCCGGGACACGGAAACCTACAGCCGCTCCAGGATGTGGAATCCACGCTGGCGGTCGAGCAGGAAGATCAGGCCCCGGTCGTCCACGAACACGTCGTTACTGAGCGGATGGTCGAAGCCCTGCGGCGCGTCCGGCACGAAGCGGGCGACTTCCTTGGGCGCGCGCGGGCGGCCGATGTCGATGATGCGCATGCCGTGCATGAACCAGGCGGCGGGGATTTCCGTGCCGGTGATGTTCTCGATCGGCTGGTGGCAGCCCGAATGCTTGGGCGCCGGCGTGCCGTCGAGCTCCTCGACCTGGAACGAGGCGAACGGCACTGGCCGATCCTCCTGGGTGATGTCGACGACCCAGAGGAACGCCGGCGGTCCTTCGAACTGGTGCATCACGTCCTCGTCCGCCACCAGCAGGATCTTGCGGCCGCCGATCTCGAACGGCACCGGGATCGCGCTGTGGGTCGGGCACGGGAACGGCGGCGACCAGTCGAGGCCGGAGACGAATTTCGGCTTCGCACATGTCCGCGATGTCGATGATGACGAAGCCGCCCTGCCAGTAGCTGGTGTAGAGCCGGTTGCCGAGCCGCAGCGGATGATGGCAGCGGTGATGCGTCGCCTGCCACGACGGCGTCTCGCCGCCGGCGGTCCATTGTCCCGGCATGTGCCAGTGCCCGACCAGCTCCGGCTTCGCCGGGTTCTTCAGGTCGAAGATGCCCATGACGTTGCCGACATAGCCTTCGAGCGTCGGCGAGCCGTAGAGATAGCGGCCGTCGAACGAGAAGCGGTGCATGCCGGTGCCGACCGTCTCCCAGCGCGTGATCGGCTTGGGCTTCGAGGGATCGCTCACGTCATAGACGCCGAAGCCGCCGCGCCAGTCCGGCGACGGCGTGCCGGCCTGCTCATGGTTCACGACCATGATGCCGTCCTTGGAGTGCACCTTGTGCGAATGCGTGCCCTTCGGCATCTCGATCGCGGCGAGCTGCTTGCCGTTCTTCGGGTCGCGCACGTCGAAGATGCTGGTGCCGTGCGGCGCCGACATATGGCCGACATAGGCGATGCCCTTCTCGACCGTGATCTGTCCGCCGCCGGCGCAATCGACCCAGCCGACCTCGCGTACCCCTTTTACCTGTGGCATTTGAATGGTGTCCCCGTTGCTTCGTCTTGTGGTTAGTTGAACGGTCTGTTGAGCAGCCGCTCGGCGTTTCCAACGAACAGTTTTCGCATTTGATCGGCCGGCAGGTCCAGCCGCTTGACGGCCTCGATCGTCGGTGCAATCGGGCCCAACGGGGTGTCGGTCGCGAACACCACATGATCGGCGCCGAAGAATTCGAGCCCGCAGCGCAATGCGTGAGTGCCGCCGCCGAACATCGCGGTGTCGCCGTAGAATTCCTTGAGGTAGTCCAGATGCGGCCGCTTCAGCGACGGCAGCACGTTTGAATAGTCCTCGTCGGAGGTGCGCGCGCCGAGCACCTGCAGCCCTGGTCCGACGCGGCCATCGTAATATGGAATCATGCCGCCGAGGTGGTGGGTGATGATCTTGAGCTTCGGATAGCGGTCGAACAGCCCGCAGAACGCCATCCGCACCATCGCCACGGAGGTGTCGTAGGGCCAGCCGAAGCACCACCATAGCTCGTAGCGCGACTTCGCCTCGGCCGGATAGTCGGTGAGATTCGCGCCGCGCGCGGGGTGCAGCCAGATCGGCAGATCAAGCTCGGCCATGGTGGCGAACACCGGCTCGAAGATCGGATCGTCGAGCGGACGCCCAGCGTTCGGCGTGTAGACCTGGATGCCGCAGGCACCGAGATCCTTCACCGCGCGCCGCGCCTCCGCGACCGAGCCTTCGACATCTTTCAGCGACACCGCGGCAACAAAGGTTGGAAACCGTTCCGGATGCTTGCGGCAAAGCTCCGCCATCGCGTCATTCGCGACCCGCGCCAGCGTCAGGCCAAGCGTGCCGTCGGCGATGTCCTCGATCGGCGGATTGGGCAGCGAGATGATCTCGCGATAGTCGCCGAACTGGTCCATCTCGCGGAAGCGCGCGTCGAGATCGAACAGTTTTGTCACCTGCTTGAGCCGCTTGCCCATGTTCTCGAGATTGGGCACGGCCTTGGTCATCTCCTGGAAATAGCGCTCCGGGAAGATGTGGCAGAAGATGTCGATGATTGTACTCATCACTTAAATCCCGACGTCAGAAATTGGTCCGATCGGCGCCCTTGAGCCCCAGCATCTGCCGCGCCTCGGCCGGCGTCGCGGCCTCGAAGCCGAGCTCGCCGATGATGCGGCGGATTTTCGCCACCTGCTCGGCATTGCTCTTGGCGAGCTTGCCGGGGCCGATATAGAGCGAGTCCTCGAGCCCCACGCGCACGTTGCCGTTCATCATGGTGGCGTTGGTGCAGAAATTGAGCTGGTGGCGTCCGCCCGCCAGCACCGACCACAGATAGTCGTTGCCGAACAACCGATCGCAGGTGCGTTTCATGAACAGCAGGTTGTCGAGGTCGGGCCCGATGCCGCCGAGGATGCCGTAGATCAGCTGCAGGAACACCGGCGGCTTGAACAGGCCGCGATCGATGCAATGCGCGAGATTGTAGAGGTGACCGGTGTCGTAGCATTCGTGCTCGAATTTTACGCCATGGCCTTCGCCCAGCAGCTTGGCGATGTGCTCGATGTCCTTGAAGGTGTTGCGGAAGATGTTCTGGTCGGAGTTCAAGAGATAGGGCAGCTCCCAGTCGTATTTCCAATTCTTGTAGCGGCGCGCCATCGGATAGAGCGCAAAATTCATCGAGCCCATGTTGAGCGAGCACATCTCGGGCGACAGGTCGGTCGCCGCCGCGAGCCGATCCTCCAGCGTCATGGTCACGCTGCCGCCGGTGGTGATGTTGATGACGGCGTCGCAGGCCTGCTTGATGCGCGGGACGAACTGCCGGAACACCTTCGGGTCGGGCGACGGCCGCCCGTCCTTCGGATCGCGCGCATGCAGGTGCAGGATCGCGGCACCGGCCTGAGCCGCGTCGATCGCCTGAGTCGCGATCTCGTCGGGCGTGATCGGCAGCGCATCGGACATCGTCGGTGTGTGGATCGAGCCGGTGATCGCGCAGGTGATGACGACCTTGTTGGCGAGCTGGGGCATCTTTGCGTTTCCTCGTTACTCCGGTGTCACGCGTCGTCCGCGCGCGCTTTTTTCAGATGCTGCACGACTTTGGCACGCAATGCAGCCTGTTCGTCAGGGGTCCATTTGCGGAAGCCCTCGCCCGATTTGAAGCCGAGCTTGCCGTCAGCGACCAGCTTTTCGAGATAGGGCGACGGCCCGGGCCGGTGCTCGATGTCCGGCAGCACGGTCTGGTGGATGGCGAGCGTCAGATCGGTGCCGACCAGGTCGGCGTTCTCCAGCGGGCCGAGCACGGCCAGCCGCCGCCCAAACGCCGCCTTGATGACCGTATCCACGGTCTCGGCGTCGCAGATGCCGCGCTCGACCAGCGACACCGCCTCGCGCCAGAGCGCGTGCTGCAAACGGTTGCCGATGAAGCCGGGCACGTCCTTCTTCACATGCGCGGGTTTCTTGCCGGCCTCGGCATGCAGCTTCATGGTGAAATCGATCGCCTGCGGCGAGGTCCATTGCGTACCGATCACCTCGACGAGCGGCACTAATGTGGGCGGATTCCACCAATGCGTCCCAAGCGCACGTTCTCGATGTTTGAGACCGCCCATGATGTCGGTGATCGGGATGACCGAGGTGTTGCTGGCGAGGATCGTGTCCGGGCGGACATGCGCCTCGACCTCGGCGAACAGCTTCTGCTTGAGCGGCAGGTTCTCCGACACTGCCTCGACGAGGTAGTCGGCATCGCGCACCGCCGCCGCAAGTTCGTGATGCGGCGTGACGCGCTCGACCGCGCGCGGATCGTCGCCCAAATCTTTCAGGCCCGCCGCGATGCGCGCCTTGGCGCTGTCGACACTCGCCGCAACGCTGTCGGTGATGGTCACGTCATGGCCGGCGACCGCGAACACCTGCGCGATGCCGTGGCCCATCAGGCCCGCGCCAATGACTGCGATGCGGGCTTTGCTCATTGCACCAACTCTCGTGTCCCGGACGCGGTGCAGCGTGTAGCAAAGCGGAACGGTGCGCCGCTGATCCGGGACACGCAAGATCGCGACATACTCATAGTCAGCCCGCCGTGTAGCCGCCGTCGGCGTAGAGGGTGTGGCCGGTGTAGAAGTCCGACGCCTTCGACGCCAGGAAAAGGAGCGGCCCGGCGAGATCGGACGGCTCGCCCAGCCGGCCCTTCGGCACGCGGGTGAGAAAGCCGGCGCGCACGGTCTTGCCGCGCTCGTCATCGGCGAACATCCATTCCGTCAGCGGCGAGCGGAAGACGGTCGGCCCGAGCGCGTTCACTGTGATGCCGGTCGCGCCCCACTCGCAGCCGAGCGCCTTGGTGATGCCGTCGACCGCCGACTTCGACGCGCAATAGGCGGCGTAGCCGGCGGGATGCCCGAGCAGCCCGCGCGCCGACGACATCAGGACGACCTTGCCGCCCTGCCCTTGCTTGAGCATCTGCCGGCCGGCGGCGCGCGCCATCAGCCAGGATTGCGTGACATTGACGTCCATCACGGCGAGGAAATCCTCGGCCTTCTGGTCGACGATCTTCGACACCTTGTTGATGCCGGAGGCGACGACGAGAATGTCGACGCGGCCGAACGCCTTCACCGCGGCGTCGACGATACGGTCGCAATTGGCTTCCGACGACGGCCGCACCGGCACGGTCTCGACCTTGCCGCCGAGCTTGGCGCATTCCTGCGCGACTTTATCGAGCGCATCGGCGCCGCCGGCCGAGATCACGACATTGGCGCCGGCGCCGGACAGCACCTTCGCCGCCATCGCGCCGAACGCCCCCGACGCGCCGGTGACGATGGCGGTCTTGCCCTTCACGCTGAACAGCGACAGCGGGTCTTTCAGATATTCGTCGGACATGTTTTCCGTCCCATCATGTCATCGTTCGCAAAGCTCAACGGCCCCCCACCCCTGACCCCTCCCCGCCATTCGCCATAGCGCGTCGAAGACGCGCGTGCACGCGCTTATGGCGAATGGGTGGAGGGGAACCCAAGCGCCGCGCTCACCTCACTTGCTTCAACTCGCACCGGCGGTGCCGCTCCCCTCCCCCCGCGAAGCGGCGGGGAGGGGTCGGGGGTGGGGGGCGCTTGTTGAAGCGTGCATTCACTTCACCGGCGCGACGGCGACGGCGATGGTGCAGACCTCGTGGCCGCGGTTGACGATCTCGCGGCTCTCGTTCGGCCCGATGTAGACGGTATCGCCGGCCTCCGCGACCGTCTCCTTGCCGCCCACGATCACCGTCAGCTCGCCGGCCAGCACGTAGTAGATCTTCTCCGGCGGCGAGGCATCCGGGCCGGCGCCGCCGCCGGGCAGGAAGTGCGAGATGCCGAAGATCAGCGACTGCGAGCCGCCCATCTCGGCCCCGAACAGCCGGAACGATTTATATTCGCGATGGTTCGGCGCTTCGTAGGCCTTCGCCTCGGAAAATCTGCGAACGATCATCAGAACTTCTCCCCCTTGTCGATCCGGAATTTCTGGGCAGGATCGGTGATCGCAACCAGCCGCACGATGCAGCCGTCGCCGCGCTCCCAGTTCCACGGGAAGAACGCAAACGTACAGCGCCGCCCGGTGACCTTGTCGATGTCGCCGCCGACATTCTCGATGCCGAGGATGCCGTTCTTGAACAGGATGCGGTGCACCGGCTCCCATTCCGGGAAATCGTCCTTCCAGTCGCGGCCGCCCGACCACTTCTTGTATTCGTCGGCGAGATGCGGATGCAGCGGCCCGTTGCGCTGCGGACCGATCGCGGTGGCGAGCGGATGATCGTTCGCTTGCGTATCGTGGCCGACGACCTTCACCTTCTTCTCGACGAACCACTCACCGGCCGACGACACGAAGCCGGGCGCGCGGCAGAAATAGTCCTCGCTGTCCTCGTAGAGCTTGTGCCAGCCGGTGTTGACGATCACCACGTCGCGCGGGCGCACGATCTTGCCGGCCGCCTTTTCGAGATCATCGTAGGTGATCTGCTCCCATTTCTTCTTCGGGATCGACACTACGATGCCGGAGCCGAAGAAGTGCGGCAGCGGCACCTCGTCGATGAACGGCGTGCCCTGCACCACATGCGCGGGCGCGTCGATATGCGTGGTGTTGTGCATCGAGGTGGTGATGCGCTGCGACAGCACGCCGGACTTGGCGTGATAGTGGATGCGCTCGATCTTGACGTCCTCGAAGTACGGCCAGTTCGGCGACTGGTACCCGAAGCGATGCGACAGGTTGTAGAACTCCAGCCCCATGCTGTTGTTGTTGTTCTCTTCCAACAATACGCCACGGATCTTCTTGGCCACGGTAGAGCTCCCTCTTAAACAGTATAGGTCGGCGCCGGTGACGCGTCCTACTTCTCCGGCTTGTATTCTTCAGGCTTGGTGTTGGCGATCCTGATCAGCGCTTCCGCCGCCCTGCGATCGGCCTTCAGGAATTCGGCGAAGCCGGCGGGCGTGGTCGGCGCCGACGCCACCGCCTGCTTGTCGAGGAATGCCTTGAACTTCGGCTCGCTGAACAATTTCGCGAACTCGCTGTTGAGCCGCTCGACAATGGCCGGGGGCGTCCCACGAGGAGCCGCAAGCCCCCACCAGCCCTGGCCAGGGAAACCGGGTAGCCCGGCTTCGTCCAGCGTCGGCACATTGGGCAGCACCGGCGAGCGCGCCGGCAGGCCGACCGCCAGCGCCTTCACCTTCCCGCCTTCGAGCAGGCCGGTGAAATTGCCGACGCCGAAGCGTGTCACCTGCACGTCGTTGGCGGCGAGCGCCTGCGCCGCCGGGCCGCCGCCGCGATAGGGAATGCCGACGATCTTGGTGTTCCACTGGTTGTTCATCCATTTCAGGAACAGGTCCGGGAACGAGCCTTCGCCCAGCGTCGCGTAGTTGAGCGCGGCGCCCGACTGCGCCTTCGCTTTCAGCTCGGCGATGCTGTTCACCCCGAGCGCCGTCGACGCGAACACGCCTTCGGTGAGGAAGAACAGCCGCGCGATCGGCGCGAAGTCGGTGTCGGGATTGTACGGCAGCTTGGTGAACAGCAGCGGATTGTACGACATGGTCGAGTGATAGATGACGCAGATGCTGTAGCCGTCCGGCGCGGCACGGGCGCAGGCCTGCCCGCCGAGGATGCCGGCGGCGCCGCCCTGGTTTTCGATCACCAGCGTCTGCTTGAGCCGCGGCTGCAACTCGTTCGCCGCCGCGCGCATGATCACGTCGGTGACACTGCCGGCGGCGATCGAGACGATCATCTTGATCGGCTTGTCGGGATAGGTCTGCGCATGCGCGGTCGATGCAGCGACAACGAACGCGACGCAAACCAATGCGCGCAGGATACCGGTCATGACACTCCTCCCGCTTTTCGTTTCTTGAAAGACTTCAGTGCACCCTCACCTCGCCGATCAGGCCGGCGTCCCATTGCGTGAAGAACAAGCGGCCGTCCGACATCGATGCGATGCAGCGCGCGCCGCTCGCCGGCGTCGGGATCGGAAACTCGCCGAGCACGTCGCCTTTCGGCGTCATGCAGCCGATCTTGTTGGCGGCGTTCGCCGTGTACCAGAGATTGTTGTCGCGTCCGACGGTGACGCCGCGCAGCGACGAGTTCGGCGTCGGCACCGGATGCTCGGTGATCCGGCCGTCGCGATCGATGCGGCCGAGCGCATTGGTGCTGGTCTCGACGAACCAGATCGAGCCGTCCGGGTGCGTCACCATCGCGCGCGGCTGGCTGTCGTGGCTCGGGATCGGAAACTCGGTGACCTTGCCGTCGGTGGTGATGCGGCCGATGCGGTTGCCGGAGGCTTCGCTGAACCACAGCATGCCGTCGCGCACCATGATCGAGAGCGGCCGCGCGCCCGGCGAGATGCCGTCCTTGAATTCGGTGATGTGGCCTTGCGGCGTGATGCGGCCGATCTGGCTCACTTCGGTTTCGGAGAACCAGACATTGCCGTCGGGACCGAGGATCATGCCGTCGGGGCCCGCCTTCGGTGTCGGCAGCGCGAATTCCGCAATCTCGCCCTTGAGCGAGATGCGCCCGATCTTGTTGGCCGCCTTCTGCGCGAACCAGAGATTTCCGTCGGCGCCGACGGTGATGCCGATCGGCGAGGCCTTGGGATCGGCCAGCGCGAATTCGGCGAACGCGCCGCTCGCCGGATCGAGCCGGCCGATCTTGCCGATGCCGCTCTCGCAGAACCAGAGACACTGATCCGGGCCTTCGACGCAAATGTAAGGGCCGCTGCCCGCGCTCGGGATGCGATGCTCGCGGATGCTGACGTTCGGTGCAGCCATCGGCGCCTTCCTCCGGTCTTCGACTCTCAGCAAGCCCGCGCAGGCTTTTTTCCCGTCACGGATACTGTACCGCAATACGATACATTTGCTCCACTATGCGAACACAAGGCGGCGGCCGCGTCAATCGCCCGGCGCCGCCAGCTGCTCGCTCAAGGCGCGCTTGGTCGCCAGCAGGCTCCTGGCGATGCGCGCCTGCTGCATGGCAAAGCGCTGCGCCGGCACCGGCACCGAGATGGCGACATGGTTGCCGGTGAAATCGGTCATCACGATACCGGCGGCGCAAATGCCCAGCGTATGCTCCTCGCGGTCGAGCGCGACGCCGGCCTTGCGCGCGACTTTGAGGTCCTTGAGCAGATCCTTCAGCCGCGTCAGCGTGTTCGGCGTGCGCTGCTCGTAGCTCTTGCCGATCAGGCGCGCGACGTCGTCGTCGGTAAGCCCCGCCAAATAAGCCTTGCCGTTGGCGGTGCAATGCAGCGGAAACGCCTCGCCCACCGCCGACACCGCGCGCAGGCGCTGCGGCCCGATCACCTGGTCGACGAACACCAGGTGGTCGTTGCGGATGGTCGCGAGATCGACGGTCTCGTTCAGTTCCTGCGAGAGCTTCATCAGGAACGGCCGCGCCGCCGAGACGAAATCGGCACCGACCGACATCGCCAGCCGCTGGATGGTCGGGCCGAGCCGCACGCGGCCGGTCGGCGACGCCGCGATCACGAATTTCTCCGCCTCCAGCGCCGCGACGATGCGCTGCACCGTCGAGCGCGCAAGGCTTACACGTTGCGCAATCTGCCCGAGGCTAAGCCCTAATGCCTGGTTCTCGAGCGCGCGCAGGATCGCGGCGGCGCGACCGATCACCTGAATCTGGTTTTTTTGGATCTGGTTCTTCCCGTTGGGCAGGTGCCTCTCCATGCGCGACAACGCCTCTGGTTCACACTCTGGTACACCCGGACCAAATTACGGTACAAGGGGCCGCAAGGAAACGCACGCGGGAAACACGCGAGGAGTGAATGGTTTCGAAGATCGCGCTGGAAGAGCACTTCCTGTGCCCCGGCTTCCAGGACTACTGGAATCCAACCGCGGCGGATTTGCCGGCCGCCATCCGCGACGCGGCTCTGGCGCGGCTGACCGATTTCGGCGAGGCGCGCCTCGCGTCGATGGATCGCGCTGGCATCACGCGCGCGGTTCTAGGCCTCGCCGGGCCCGGCGTGCAGGCCGAACGCGATACCGCCACTGCCGTCCGTAACGCGAAATCCGCCAACGATTTCCTCGCACGCGAAATCCAGAAGCGCCCGGATCGCTACATGGGCTTCGCTCACCTGCCGATGCAGGATGCCAAAGCCGCCGCCGACGAACTCGAACGCTGCGTCAACGAGCTGAAATTCCACGGCGCGATGATCAACGGCCACACCAACGGGCAATATCTCGACCACCCGTCGCTCGGTCCATTCTGGGAGCGCGCCGAAGCATTGGGCACTCTGATTTATCTCCATCCCGCTGATCCGGTGACGCCGGCGCCCGTGCTCGAAGGCCACAAGGGCTTGCGCCGCGCCACCTGGGAATGGACGTTCGAGACCGGATCGCACGCGTTGCGCCTGATCTTCGGCGGCGTGTTCGACCGGTTCCCGGGTGCGAAGCTCGGGCTGGGCCACCTGGGCGAGACGTTGCCGTTTTTGCTCTGGCGTTTCGACAGCCGGGCGGGACCGAGCTTCTATGCGGTCAAGCTTTCGAAGCCGCCGTCGCAATACATCAAGGACAACATCATCGTGACGACGTCGGGCATGTGCTCGGCGGAGCCGCTCAACTGCACCATCGCCGCGCTCGGCCACGAGCGCATCATGTTCGGCGCAGACTACCCATTTGAAAAAGCTGAGGAGGCCGGGCACTTCATCGACAGCGTGCCGCTTTCGGATGACGTGCGCGCCGATATCTGCTTCAAGAATGCCGAAAAATTCTTCGGACTGAAAAACACAGGAAAGACCTCATGAGCGGCCCGAACGACCGGATCACCACCGCCATTTCGACGAAGGAGCTGGAGCGCCGTTGGGCGGCGGCGCGCAAGGAGATGCGCGAGCGCGGGATCGACGCGCTGGTGATGCAGAACAACTCGGACTGGCTCGGCGGCCATGTGAAGTGGTTCACCGACATCCCGGCCACCAACGCCTACCCGAAGACCGTGGTGTTCCACGCCAACGACCCGATGACCCTGGTCGAGATGGGCGGCTTCAACGCCGTGCGCAATCTCAAGGGCTCCGATCCGGTGCATCGCGGCATCGGCGACGTGATCGGCTCGCCGTCGTTCTTCGCGGTGAACTACACCGACCATTTCCACGCCAACTGCATCCTCCCCGACCTGAAGAAGCGCGGCTACGGCACCATCGGGCTGGTCGGCCCCGGCAGCATGCCGCATGCGTTCGTCACGCGGCTGAAGGACGGGCTCTCCGGCACCACCAAGTTCGTGGACGCGACCGACTTCATCGACCGGCTGAAGGCGATCAAGAGCGCGGAAGAGATCGGCCTGATCAAGCAGTGCTGCGAGATGCAGGACGCGATCTTCGACAAGGTCGCGTCGAACATCAAACCCGGCATGCGCGACATCGACGTGACCGCGCTCGCCGAATACGAAGGGCGGCTACGCGGCAGCGAGCAAGGCATCTTCCTCGGCTCGTCGGCGCCGGTCGGGCAGCCGGCGCGCTTCGCGCCGCGCCATTTCCAGGGCCGCACCTTGCAGAAGGGCGATCATCTGGTGCTGCTGATCGAGAACAACGGCCCCGGCGGCTACTACGCCGAGATCGCGCGCGTGCTGGTGCTCGGCAAGGCGTCAAACGAGCTGACCGACGGCTTCGAGGCGATGAAGGAAGCGCAGGACTACACGCTGTCGCTGATGAAGCCCGGCGCCTCCTGCCGCGACATCGCCAACGCCCACGACGAGTACATGAAGAAGCACGGCTTCGAATTGGAGATCCGGCTCTACGCCCACAGCCAGGGCTACGACATGGTCGAGCGGCCGATGATCCGCGCCGACGAGACCATGCCGATCGAGGAGCACATGAACTTCGCCGTGCACCCCGGCTATAACACGTCGTCGATGTGGATGACGATCTGCGACAACTACATGGTCGAGGCGAAGGGCGTGAGCGACTGCCTGCACAAGACCGCGAAGAAGATTTTCGAGATCAACTAGCCGGCGTCGTCATGCGCCGGCCTTGTCCCGGCGCATCCACGCCCCCATCCTACCCTCCCCCGCTTGCGGGGGAGGGATGGGAGGGGCAAAGGCGTGGATGCCCGGCACGAGGCCGGGCATGACGGTGGAAGGACCGTAGCCAATCCCATGCCCCGCCTGCTCATCCTGCTCACGCTCCCCGGCAACGTCCGCGACTACTACGCGGCGCGCCTGAAGAAGCGTTTCCCCGAGCTCGAGATCGACGTCGCCGATCATTTCTCCAAGGCGACGCCGCTTGCGCCGAACGCGGACATCCTGCTCACCTTCGGCCCGATGATGCGCGACGAGGTGTTCGCCAATGCGCCCAAGCTGAAATGGGTGCAGGCGCTCGGCACCGGCATCGACGGCATCACCGACCAGCCTTCGCTCGGCAAGCACGTCACCGTCACCAACATCCGCGGCATCCATGGCGCGCCGGTGTCGGAGGCCGCGATCATGGGCATGCTGGCGCTCTCGCGCGACCTGCCGCGCTCGGTGCGCTCGCAGGATCAGAACAGCTGGACGCGCTGGCCGCCGAAGCTGCTCGACAACAAGACCGTCGGCATCTACGGCATCGGGCTGATCGCCGAGGCGCTGGCGCCGCGCTGCAAGGCGTTCGGCATGACGGTCTGGGGCTATTCGTCGACGAAGCGCGAGGTGCCCGGCTTCGACCGCATGCTGCTGCGCGGCGAGCTGATCGCGACTGCGAAGGAGCTCGACTATCTCGTGCTGCTCGTCCCCTACTCGGAAGAGACGCGGCATTCGATCGGTGCGGACGTGTTCGCGGCGATGAAGCCGACGGCGTATTTCGTCAACCTCGCGCGCGGCGGGGTCGTCGACGAGGACGCGATGATGGATGCGCTCAAGGCCGGCAAGATCGCGGGCGCGGCGCTCGACGTGTTCCAGACCGAGCCGCTGCCGGGCGATCACCCGCTGTGGGGAATGAAGAACGTCATCATCACGCCGCATCTCGGCGGCTTCTGCGACGTCTATGCCGACCTGGCGCTGGTGACGGTCGAGCACAATATGGAGTGCTTCCTGCGCGGCGATATTGACGGCATGCGGGACCTGATCCGTAAATAGGAGCAAACGCTCCGTGGCGAAGAAGACGGCAAAGCGAGCAAAAGCGAAGCGGAAGAAGCGCACGCCAGCGGCGAGCCAGCCGACACTGGATCAGCTGTTCGAGACTCCGACTCCGCTCATTGACGATACGAGCGCCATCGGCGACGCCTCCCTGCACGACCTGTTCCAACAGCAGACCATGGACATGCTCGATCGCTCCGACCTCAGCGAGGAGCAGAAGCAAAGCATCCTGGTGGCGATGAACTGCCCGTGCTGCGGCGGCTCGGGGCTCTCGTTCACGATGAAGTTGAAGCGGAAATCGTAGGGTGGGTTAGCGCCCATAAGGGCGTTCACGCCCGTCTTCGACGGGCTATGGGCGCGTAACCCACCGGCTGAACGTACCGCGAGTTCCGGCGGTGGGTTACGGCGCTTCGCGCCTAACCCACCCTACGGCGTCAGCGCGCGCGGCCGACCGCAATCACCAGATTGCCGTAGGCGTCGACCTCGCAGGCATCGCCCGGCATCAGCACCGTGGTCGAGGCATGCTCCTCGATCAGCGCCGGGCCCTTGATCTCGTTGCCCGCAAGCAGCGCGGCGCGGCGCCAGGTCGGCGCTTCCCTGAAACCGCCACCGACATAGGCCCGCCGCTTGCCGGTGAACGCGGCCTTCGGCGGCGCGGCGGTGCCGCGCTTGATCTTCGCCGGGGTAGGCTTGCGCATCAGCCCGGTGACGGTCGCGCGCAGGCTGACGATCTCGGCGTTCTCCTGCGGCGCCGAGGTGCCGTAACGCAGCTCATGCATCTCGTCGAACAAGCGCTTGATCGCCTTGCGGTCGCGGCGCTTGAACACGGCGTCAGGCAGATCGACCGTCACCGCGTGCTCCTGGCCCTGGTAGCGCATGTCGGCGGCGCGCTTGACCACGACCTTCTGCGGCTTGACCGAGGTGTTGGCGATCGCGTCGCGGCCCTGCGCCTCCAGCTCGCGGTAGATTTTCTCGATGCGCTCGAACGGCGCCTCGTCGAGCCGCATCAGCGCGGTGCGCACGAAATCGTAGCGCAAATCGGAGAACAGCATGCCGAAGGCCGAGAACACGCCCGGCGCCAGCGGGATGATCACCTTGCGGATGCCGATCTCGCGCGCGACCTGCACCGCCTGCAGCGGCCCGGCGCCGCCATAGGCGACCAGCGCGAAATCGCCGGCGTCGAGGCCGCGCTCGGTGGTGACGCCCTTCACCGCGTAGGACATCGCGGTCGCGGCGATCCGCAGAACGCCGTCCGCCGCGGCCGTCACGTCGAGGCCGAGCGGCTTGGCGATCGTCGCGATCGCGCGCTCGGCGGCGGCGACGTCGAGCGGCATCTCGCCGCCGAGAAAGCGATCGGCACCGAGCCGCCCCAGCACGAGATTGGCGTCGGTGACGGTCGGCTCGGTGCCGCCGAGGCCATAGCAGGCCGGCCCGGGCGACGCGCCCGCGCTCTGCGGGCCGACGCGCAGGCCGCCGTGATCGACGCGCGCGATCGAGCCGCCGCCGGTGCCGACCTCGAAGATGTCCATCATGGCGATCTGCACCGGCAGCGCCTTGTCGTAGCCGCCGATCAGCGCCTTCGAGGTCGTGAGCGCCTCGCCTTTGTAAATCACACCGGCCTTGGCGGTGGTGCCGCCCATGTCGAAGGCGATGGCGTTCTCGATCCCGAGCGTGTGGCAGAGCGCCTGGGTGCCGATCACGCCGGCGGCCGGCCCGGACTCCAGCATCCGGATGCACTGGTTCTGCGCCTGCGCCGCCTCGTAGAGACCGCCGGTCGACTGCACGATCAGGAACGAGCCGTCAAAGCCTTCGCTGCGGATGTGCTCATCGATCTCGCCGACATAGCGCCGCACCTTCGGCCCGATATAGGCATTGGCGACGACGGTCGAGCAGCGCTCGAACTCGCGGTACTCCTGCGAGAGCTCGTGCGAGGCCGAGACGAACATCTCCGGATGGTTCTTCTCCAGGATCGCCTTGGCGCGCGCCTCGTGATCGGGGCTGGCGTAGCAGTTGATGAACAGGATCGCGCAGGCCTCGATGCCGCGCTTCGTCAACTCCACGCCGAGCGCCGCGATCTCCTTGGCGTCGAGCGGCTTCTCGACCTCGCCGTCGGAAAGCACGCGCTCGTGCACCTCGAACCGCAGCGCGCGCTCGACCAGCGGCGCGTGCTTCTGGAAGAACAGATTGTAGGCGTCCGGCCGGTTGATCCGCCCGATCTCGTAGACGTCGCGGAAGCCTTCGGTGATCAAGAGCGCGGTCCTGGCGCCGGCGCGCTCGAGGATCGCGTTGATCGCGATCGTCGAGCCGTGCAGGAACAGGGCGGCCGAGCGATAGTCGCTGCCGGCCTTCTCGACCCCGCGGTTGATGCCGTCGACCAGCCGCTGCGGCGTCGACAGCGCCTTGCCGAAGGTCAGCGCCCCGGTCTTGTCGTCGAACACCGCGATGTCGGTGAAGGTGCCGCCGATATCGGCGGCGAGGCGCATCTTGGCTTGCGCCCTGGAACGCGGCTTCGCTTTTGGCACCCCGTCGACCCCTGCTTTGTCTGTTTACTTGGCGCGCTCGATCACGTCGATCGCGATGATCGCGGATTTGCCCGCGTCGATCGTGAAGCCGATCTTGTCGCCGGGATTGATGTCCTTGAGCAGGGACGGCGGCGCGACCTGAAAGCTCATTTCCATGGCGGCCATATAGCCCGGAATTTCCTCGTGGTCGACAATCAGCCGGCCGGCGCGCGGAACGGTCGCGACCACGACGCCGACGCCCTTGTGCAGCCGCGCCTTGGCCGGCGCCTGCACCCGCAGCACGTTCGGCTCGGCGCCGCGGCCGACGATCAGCTTGCCGACCATGCCGACCTTGTCGTGCGCCGGCAGGTGGCAATGCAGGAACAGCGTCACATCTTCGTCGGGCGTGACGAACGTCGCCGACGCAGTGGCCGGCCCGACCACATTGAGCGCGAACAGCGGGTTGAGGCCGGGGATCATGAAATCGTGGCGGATCTCGTCGGTGTTCTCGAGCACGATCTCGACCTCCTCGCAGCGCTCGGCACGGATCTCGCGCGGCTCGAACGCGAACACCTCGCCGAGCTGCGCGTACTGGCGGCCGGCCTTCACCACGATGCGGCGCTTGGAGCGCGGCCGCTCCGCGCAGGCGTTCGCCACCGGCCGGTGCCGCTCGGCGTCGATCAGGTCGAGCCGCGGCAGCGCCGGCAACTGTGCGCGTTTCGGATAGTCGAACGGCCCACCGGCCGGAGGCGTCGTCGGCCAGCCCTGCTCGTAGGTCTCAGGCGTCGCAGCGAAGATGCCGGGATCGAACACCGGCACCTCGCCCCGGTAATAAGCCGGATCGAAATAGCGCGCATGCGCCGAGTGGCCGGGATGATCGGTCGGCGTCTTCGGCAAGCCGTCATCGCCCATGAAGCCGTCGTAGACGATTGCGGTGTGGTCGCCGCCCGGATTGATGCCCTTGTTGGAAGCGGCGGGCTGCGCGTGGTTGTGCATCAGCCAGACGCCCGGCCCCGCCGCGTGCACGCCGTCGCTGCCGGTGCGCAGCGCCAGATCGACGCGCTGCGCCGGGCCGACGTCGAAAGTGTCGCGGGTGATGCGCGCGCCTTCAGGAACCGGCCGGCCGTCGAGATGCGTCAGCGTCGGATGATGGCCGTGGGTGTGCAGATGGATGGTGCGGGCGCCGACATTGAGGATGCGCAGCTTCGTCGTCTCGTCCGGCTTCACCAGGATCGGCGTGTCGCGCATGGTGAAGGGGAACGAGCGGCCGTTGAGCATGAAGATGTTGGGCACGCGCTGCGTCGAGTCGTACTCGCGATGCATGCGCTTCTCGATCTCGCGCGGATCGGAATAGGCGGCCGGGATGCGGTTGAGCCGGTCGTCGATGTCCATGTACACCAGCGAATATTCGTTCTGATATTCCTCGCGCGTCGCCTTCGCCATCGAGGTGATGCGCCCGGCGCCCGGGATCAGGTGCGCAAAATGATTGTGCGGCCGGTTGGGCTCGATGATCAGCATGCCGGCGAGCCCCATCAGCGGATGCACATGATCCTGCACATGGCAGTGATACCAGTAGGTGCCGGGCTTGCCCGCGACGAAGCGGTAGGTGAACGATTTTCCCGGCTCGACCTCGTGCTGGGTCATGTGCGGCACGCCGTCCATGTCGTTCGGCTGGCTGGTGCCGTGCAGATGGATGGTGTGCGGCAGATAGTGGGTGTTGTAGAGCGTGATCGCGACGTGGTCGCCCTCCTCTACCCGCAAGGTCGGTGACGGCAGCCGCGCCGTCGAATTCATGCCGGCGCCGAGCGGCGCGAACACCCAGAAGGTGACGAACTCGCCGGGATAGACCTCCTCCTGGATCTCGACGACTTCGAGATGGAAGTGGATTTCGTCGGGATCGCCGTCGCCATCGAGATCGCGGCCGAGCACCACTGCCTTCTCGTCGGCGCCCGGGATCGGCGCAAGCTCCGCCGCGAGCGCGTCGCGCTCGGCCGCGCCGCCGCGGCGAAACGCTTCCGACAGCGCGTAGCGGTCGAGCTTCGGCAGGAACTCGAGATCGCTGACGTCATGGGCGCGCAGCGACCCCCACACGCCAAGCGCGGCCAATGCGACAATCAACGCTCCGGCGACAACGCGTTTCATCGGCCGCCCGGCAACGGATGCTTGTCCGGGATCGGACCGGTGTAGCGCAGCACCATCAAGCCTGCGCCGTTGCCGTCGGTGAGATAGAGCAGCCCGGTGTCGGGATCCTGGAAGATCTCACGGGTGTGACGATCGTTGCGGCCGGGTGCGCCGGTGCGCGGCGACAGGTAGTGGCCGATGAACACCGGCGCGAACGGATTGGAGATGTCCATCGCGCGCACGCCCTCGTCGTACCAGGTGATGTAGACGAGGCTCGGCGAGCGCTGGTCGAACCACGGCAGATGCGTGGTCGTGCCGGAGCGGCCGCCGGGGCCGTCGCCGTCGCAAACGAAGCGCTTCTTCTCGCGATCGAAATTGTCGGAGACGTAGTCGAAGCGGAAGGTCGAGAGCAGCACCACATTGGCCGGCCGCTCGCCTCTGAGCACCTCCGGATTCTTCAGGTCGGACACGTCGAGGATGCGCCCGAAGCCGGGCGGGCAGTCGAAGATCTCATCGGTGTGCACGATGAGATCGGGATGCTCGCCCGGGCGTGTGACGACAGGCGCCGAGGTGTGCGCGGCGCCGAGATTGCCGCCATGGAACGGCGGATTGTAGTCGTAGGTCGCGAGCAGCTTCGGCGCGGTGCGATCCCTGACGTCGAGGATCACCATGCCGGCGTCGCGCCAGGCGGCGTAGACGCGGTCGTTGTAGTAGACGATCTCGTGGCACTGGATGATCTGCGGCTTGCCGTCGGGGCCGTTGCGGTTGAGCGGGCCGTACTGCTCGCCCTTCTTCTGCCCGGTGACGTGCCAGGTGCCGACGGTCTTCGCCTGCGCCGGATTGCTGTAGTCGATGATCTGCAAGCCCTCGCGATTGAGCTCGTCGGAGAACTGCGAGCAGCTATAGACATAGCGGTCGTCGGCATCGAGGCCGTGCACCTTGCCGTTCGGCGCGGCCGGCACGAACGCAAGCTCCTTCGGGTTGCTCGGGTCCGACACGTCGTAGAACGACGTGCCCGACCGCGTCGCCTCGCCCGCCGGCACCTTGTTCGGGTTGCCGCGCGGATCGGCGTCGTGCCCGAACATCAAAATCTTTTTCTTCTGGTTGACGCGCAGGTAGTTGCAGCGCGTGCCCGGATTGCACGGGATGAAGCTCAGCGGCTTGATGTTCTTCGGGTCGCGCACATCGGCAATCAAAATGCCGAACAGCGTCGGTGGCGAGTTGTAGCCGCCGAGATAGGCGATGCCGTCGTAGACGCGCACGGTATTGAAGCCGGAGCCGACCTCGCCGCCGGCGCGGCCCTGCCCTTTCGCCCACGGCGTGCGTTCCGGAATCTTGAAATAGGCCTGGCCGAGCAGCTCAAAATTCTTCGATGACGAATATTTCTTGAAGTCCTCGAGCGAGAGGCCGAAGCGGTCGACCCCCGCCGGGATCGGCACATTCTCGACTTTCGGCGCGACCACCTGCGCCGGCACCGGCGTCGTCAACGTCGTCGCCGCACCGGCGATAACCAACACGCCTAGCAATCCGACCGCGCGCCGTGGCAGCATGTCACCCTCCCGCATTTTCCGTTGTTATTGGCCTGGATTATCGGCACTTTGCCGCGCAGGTCCAGACCTCTGCGGTCGGCTGCGCCGGAGGACGCCGATGAACATCTCGCGTGCGATTGCGGGCCTGCTGTGCATGCTGTCGGTTGCGGCTTCGGGCGGCAGCGCTGCCGCCCAAGGCGCTACCCAGCCTTGGCCGACGGCCAAGCCGATCACCATCGTGGTGCCGGTTCCGCCCGGACCGGCGGTCGATTTCGTCGCCCGCATGGTCGCCGAAAAGCTGCGGCAATCGCTCGGCCAAGCCGTGGTCGTGGAGAACCGCGGTGGCGCCAGCGGCTCGATCGCGTCCACCATGGTCGCGCGCGCCGCGCCCGACGGTTACACGCTGATCGCCGCGACCTCCGGGACGCATGTGAGCCCGGTTCATCTGATGAAGAACCTGCCCTACGACCCGATCAAGGACTTCACGCCGATCATGGCGGCGGCCGAGCCGGTGACCGGCCTCGTCGTCAATTCCGGCCTGCCGGTAAAATCGGTGCCGGAGCTGATCGCCTATGCCAAGGCCAACCCGGGCAAGCTGACCTATGGCAGCTCCGGCGTCGGCTCGGTGTTTCATGTGATGGGCGAATTGCTCAATCATAGCGCCGGCATCGAGACGCGGCACGTTCCCTATCGCGGCGTGGCGCTCGCCATCCAGGATGTGATCGCCGGGCACATCCCGATGATGTTCATCTCGGTCTCGAGCGCGGCCGGCGCGTTGCAGGACGGCAAGGCCAGACTGCTCGCCGTGCTCGAGCCGAAACGCTACGCAAAAATGCCCGACGTTCCCTCGATGAGCGAGTTCCTGCCGACGTTCCGCAAGCCGTCGACCTGGTTCGGATTCCTCGGCCCGCCGAACATGCCGCGTGAGCTCGTGGCACGGCTCAATGCCGAGATGGTCAAGGCGATCACCGCGCCGGATGCGCGCGCAAAGCTCGAAGGCTCGGATCTCGCGATCATCGCCGGCACGCCCGAGCAGTTTGCGAAGCTGCTCAGAGATGACATCGAAAACTTCGGCGCGATCGCGAAAGCCGCCGGCATCACGCCGCAGTGACCCGCATCGCCGACACGAATTGCCGCGCAACGCCGCTCAACGCCGCGATGTGGCCGTAGCGGATTTCGAGCGACGGCAGCTTGGCGCCAAGCTTCAGCACGACGAGCGATCCCGCGGCGATCTCGGCGCGCACGGTGCACGCCGGCACGCAGGCAATGCCGGCGCCGTGGCGGACCATTTCCCTCACCGCGATCGAATCCTGAAGCTCCATAGCGATGTCGCGCGCCGCGATCCCGATCGAGCGGAGCGCCGCATCGACAAGCTCGACGTAGCGCGATCCGCGCAGCCCCGAGACAAAAGGATGCCGCGCAATCTCGCCAGGGGAAACGCGCGCGAGCGACGCCAGCGGGTGTTGCGGCGCGACCACCAGCAGCAGCGGCTCGTGCGACAGGATCTCGGATCGCACGCCCTCCATGGGGCCGGACGAGAGAAACAATCCGAGCGCGACCTCGCGCTCGCGGATCAGCGCGATCACGTCCTCGATGGTGCCGGTGCGGGTGACGACCTTCGCCTTCGGGTGCCGTTTCGTGAACGTCGTCAGCCACGCCGAATAGCGGCCCGACAACAGGTCGCGATGCACCGCGATGGCGATCTCACGGGCGCCGATCTTGCGCAGATCGTCGAGCGCGTGGGTCGCCTCCTCCGACCGGCGCAGCGAGTCGACCGCAAACGTATAGAGCGCCTCGCCGGCCTTGGTCAGCTTGGGACGGCTGCCGCGCTGGCGGTGGAACAGCGGCTGCCCGATCTGGGATTCGAGCGCGCGGATGTGCGCCCCGACCGACGGCTGGGCGATGCCGAGCTCGGTCGCCGCGGCATTGAAGCCGCCGAGGTCGACGACACTCTTGAACACCGTAAGGCGGCGCGGGCTTGCGGAAATCATCGGACCCGGTACTTATAGCCATATGGCTACAAGTATGTAGCTCCAAATCCCGTTGCTTGCCTAGCCCATCGACCTCATGGTGCGCGCAACAACCAACGTCTTGTGAGGGGAAACGCGCGCGTGCTGGTCGTCGCCATCGACATCGGGGGCACTTTCACCGATCTGCTCGGCTTTGATTCCAAGACCGGCAAATTCGTCCAGGCCAAGAGCCTCACCACGCCTGCCCAGCTGGTGCAGGGCATCATCGACTGCCTGCGCAAGAGCGGCATCGAGGCGTCCGCGATCGACGAGCTGATCCACGGCTCGACCATCGCCATCAACACCCTGATCGAGCGCAAGGGCGCCAAGACCGGGCTGATCGTCACCCGCGGCACCCGCGACGTCTACATCATCGGCCGCGGCAACCGCCCCGAAGCCTACAACCTCCTGTTCCACCGCCACCGTCCGCTGGTGCCGCGCCGTTCCACCCGCGAGGCCGACGAGCGCGTGCTCGCGTCCGGCGACGTGCACGAGCCGCTGCGCCGCGCCAGCGTCGAGGACGCCTGCCGCGCGCTCAAGGAAGAAGGCGTCGAGGCGGTCGCGGTGTGCTTCCTGCACTCCTATCTCGACCCCAGCCACGAGCAGCAGGCCGGCGAGATCGTGCGCAAGGCGCTGCCGGGCACTTACCTGTCGCTCTCGCACGACATCCTGCGCGAATATCGCGAGTTCGAGCGCATGTCGACGACGGTGGTCAACGCCTATATCGGCCCCAAGGTCGGCGGCTATGTGAAGAGCCTCAAGTCGAGCCTCGGCGCGATCGGCTTCGACGGCAATCTTTCCATCATGCGCTCGAACGGCGGCGTGATGACGCCCGAGGTCGCGACCGAGCGGCCGGTGGCGATGATGGAGTCGGGCCCGGTGGGCGGCATCATTGCCTCGGCGCAGGTCGGCCAAGCGCTCGGCTACGACAACGTCATCTCGTTCGACATGGGCGGCACCACCGCCAAGGCGAGCCTGGTCAAGGACGGCGAGCCGACGCTCGCGCCCGGCTACTACGTCGGCGGCTATGCGTCGGGCCATCCGGTGATGCTGCCGATGATCGACGTGGTCGAGGTCGGCGCCGGCGGCGGCTCGATCGCCTGGATCGACGACATCGGCGCGCTCAAGGTCGGCCCGCAAAGCGCGGGCGCCGATCCGGGACCGATCTGCTACCGCGGGGGCGGCACCGAGCCGACCATCACCGACGCCAATGTCGTGCTTGGTCGGCTCGATCCCGACAACTTCCTCGGCGGTCAGATGAAGCTCGACGCCGATGCCGCAGCGCGCGGCATCGCCGAGAAGATCGCCAAGCCGCTCAAGATCGACACCGTCGCGGCCGCGCAGGCGATCGTCGAGATCGCGATCTCGAAGATGTCGCTCGCGGTGCGCGAGGTGTCGGTGCAGAAGGGATTCGATCCGCGCGACTTCGCGCTGGTCGCCTCCGGCGGCGCCGGCGCGTTGCATGTCATCGCGATCGCGCGCGAGCTGCACATCCCGACCGTGATCGTGCCGCAGTTCCCGTCGCACTTCTCGGCGCTCGGCATGCTCGCCGCCGACGAGCGGCATGACTTCATCCGCACCTATTATTCGGACCTCGCGACCCTCGATTTCGCCGAGCTGGCGAAGGTCTATGAGGAAATGCGCGACGGCGCCAAGGGAAGCCTGCGTAACACCAAGAATGCCGAAGAGCGGGTCCAGCTCGATCTGCGCTATGTCGGGCAGGATTTCACGCTGTCGGTGCCGGTCTCGGTCAAGGACATCCGCAAGGGCGACCGCAAGGCGATCCGCACCGCCTTCGACAAGCTCTACGAGCACCGCTATGCGCACTCGTCGCCGGAAGATCCGGTCGAGATGGTCAACATGCGGCTCTCGGTGATCGGCAAGCGGCCGACGCTGAAATTCCCGCGCCTCGGCAAAGGCCGCGGCAGCGCGATCACCCATCGCCGCGATGTCTATTTCAGCGACACCAGGAAAGCGGTGCGCTGCCCGGTCTATCAGCGCGAGAAGCTCACGGCCGGAACGAAGATCGTCGGGCCGGCGCTGGTGCAGGAGCACGGCACCACCACGGTGCTGTTCCAGAAGGACGTGTGCACGGTCGCGCCGTCCGGCGAATTGATCATCAAGGTGGGAGGCGCGTGATGGCGAAGGCCCGCAAGCAGGCGGCGCTCAAGCGCAAGCCGCAGGTCAAGCGCTCCGCGAAACGCAAGGCGCTCGATCCGGTCACGCTGGAAGTGATCCGCAACGCGCTGCCCGCGGTCGCCAACGAGATGGCGGCGGACCTGCAGCGCACCTCCTACAACATGATGATCTACGAGGTGCGCGACTTCTGCACCGCGCTGATCGATCCCGATGGCAAGCTGGTCTCGCAGAACGTCGGCGGCGTGTCGCACTTCGTCGCCGACCTCGGCGTCATCATCATCGACGGCATGCAGCGTTACGGCCGCAAGGGCTTCAAGCCGGGCGACGTGATCATCACCAACCACCAGGCGGTCGCCGGCCAGCACCTCAACAACGTCGTCATCTACGCGCCCTATTTCTACAAGGGCGAGCTCCTGATGTTCATGATGGTGCGCGCGCACTGGATCGACATCGGCGGCATGTCGACCGGCTTCGGCGCCGGCCCCACGGTGGCCGATCCCTGGCTCGAGGGCCTCCAGCTCGATCAATTGAAGATCTACGAGGGTGGCAAGCTCAACGAGACGCTCTACCGCGTGCTCAAGGACAACATCCGCTTCCCGGAATCCTCGCTCGGCGACATGAAATCGCAGATGGCGGCCTGCCGCCTCGCCGCCAAGCGCATGGACGAGATGTTCGACAAATACGGCCGCGAGACCATCCTCACCGCGATCGAGACCATCTTCGACGAGACCGAGCTGAAGTGCCGCAACGTGGTCGCGCAGCTTCCCGACGGCGTCTACGAAGCGGAGTCCGCGATCGACGACGACGGCGTGCGCAAGGGCGAGCCGGTGCCGATCCGCGTCAAGGTCACGATCAAGAAAGGCGAGATGACCATCGACCTGTCCGGCTGCTCGGCCGAGCGCAAGTCGGGCGTCAACTCGCGCACGCTGGCCGGCGCGCGCGTCGCCTACAAGGCGCTGACCGGCCCGAACGATCCGGTCAACGAAGGCTCGTTCCGCGCGCTCAACGTCATCATCCCGGAAGGCAACGTGATGATGGCGCGCTATCCGGCGCCGATGGCGTCGTGGAGCATCATGATCCCGATGGTGGTCGACACCATCGTCAAGGCGTTGGCCAAGCCGATGAAGGATCGCGTGCCGGCCGGCCATCACGGCCTGCTCGGCGGCGCGGTGGTGTTCTTCGGCACGCATCCGAAGACCCAGCGACGCTTCGTGGTGCAGAGCATCGAGGGCGGCGGCTGGGGCGGACGCCCCTACGAGGACGGCGAGTCCGCCACCGTGTCGGTCTGCCAGGGCGACGTGCGCAACGGCTCGATCGAAGGCATCGAGCTCAAATGCCCGGTGCTGGTGGAGGGACGCGCGCTGCGCACCGACTCCGCCGGCGCCGGCAAGCACCGCGGCGGGCTCGGCATCGACATGCAGGTGAAGAACCTGGTCGAGGGCCGATGGAATTTCGAGCAGACCCGCCGCAACATCTGCCCGCCCTGGGGGCTGTGGGGCGGCGGCGACGGCGAACCGAGCGCGTATCTGCTTCGCCTTCCCGGCGAGAACGACTTCAAGATGATGGTCGGCGCGCATATTCCGGTGCCGCTGCATGCGTCCGCGATCGTGCGCACCGGCGGTGGCGGCGGCTGGGGCGATCCGCGCGAGCGCGATCCCGAGCTGGTGCGTGCCGACGTGCTGGAAGAATTGGTGTCGCGCGACGCGGCGCGCGAGAAATATGGCGTCGTGCTGCGTGACGATTTGACGGTCGACCTCGAAGCGACCAGGAAACAACGCGGCAAGTAGGCCGCGCGGGAGAAACGCAATGGGGAAGCTGAAACTGACGATCGCCTGCGGCGACTACGACATCGTGCGCCCGCTCAAGGAGGGCATTGTCGAAGCCGCCGGCATCGAGCTGATCTTCCTCACCGACATGGGCCCGCGCGAGCGCCACTGGCGGCTGGCGCGCAAGCACGAGTTCGACATCTGCGAGGAGAACGTCGGCGCCTATTTCATCGCAAAGGAGCAAGGGCCACGCGCTGACGGCGATCCCGGTGTTCATGCATCGCCGCTTCCGCCACGGCTTCGTGTTCATCAACACCAATGCCGGCATCAAGGAGCCGAAGGACCTGATCGGCAAGAAGATCGGCGGCACCAATTTCATGCCGGCCGGCAATATCTGGATGCGCGGCGTCCTGGAAGAGTACTACGGCCTGCCGCACCGCTCGGTGACCTGGGTCACCGAGCGCAGCGAGGACATCCCGTTCGACGCGCCGAAAGGCCTCAACATCGTGATGGACACCTCGAAGCCGCTCAACGACATGCTGGTCGACGGCGACATCCCGGCGATGATCTCGCCGTCGATCCCGACGCCGTTCGTCAAGGGCGACAAGCGCGTGGCGCGGCTGTTCGCCGACTACAAGCAGGTCGAGATCGACTTCTACAAGCAGACCGGCATCTTCCCGATCATGCACGTCACCACGGTGAAGCAGGAGATCACGGAGAAGTATCCCTGGGTCGCGACCAATCTGGTGAAGGCGCTGGAGGAGTCGAAGCAGCTTGCCTACAAGCGCGTCGCCAACCCGCGCATGGTGCCGCTCGCCTTCGTGCGCACCGCGCTCGAGGAGCAGTGGGCGACGCTCGGCCGCGACCCCTGGGAGTACGGGCTGACGCCGAAGAACCGCAAGAACCTCGAGACCATCCAGCGCTACGTGCAGCAGCAGGGTATGATCGCAAAGACGCGCCCGCTGGAGGAACTGTTCGAGGACACCGACCTCGGCGACTCCGCGGGCACGGAGGAGGTTTGATAGCCGTGTGTCCCGGGCGCACTGCAGCACGTAGTGCTGCTGTGCAGACCCGGGACCCCGGTTTCTTGAGTTGCAAAGTAACCGGGGTCCCGGATCAGCGGTGCACCGTTTCACGCTGCACCGCGTCCGGGACACGTGAGCCATGAATTTCAACGACCGCCTCGCCGACATCCTCGCCCGCATGCGGGAGGCGAAGCTTGATGCCGTCGTCGCGCTGCACGACGGCGCGCATTTCATCGAGAAGCCCAATCCCGTCACCGTCATCACCGGCTTCAAGTCGCTCGGGCCCACCGCGGCGGTGCTGCGCAGCGACGGCTCATCAACGCTCATTGCGACGCCGGCCTGGGACGCGGAGCGCGCCGCCGAACAATGCCCGCAGGCGCAGGTGGTGGGCGCCGATGACGTCGCCGATGCGTTGACCGCGACGCTCAGCAACGGCGCACGCAAGAATGCCGGTCTCGCCGGCATGCGCTTCCTGCCGTCGTTCATCGCGGAGCGTGTCGCCGCCGCCCTGCCCGGCGCGCCGTCCGCCGACAAGCTCGTGTTCGACGCCGCGCGCAGAAAGACCGACGCCGAGATCGCCAACGCGCGCGAAGCAACGCGCATCGCCGAGCTTGGCTACCGTCACCTGCTCGACATCGCGAAGCCCGGCATGAGCGAGGATGCGCTGGCGGTCGAGCTGAAATGGTTCATGAAGACGCTCGGCGCCGACGACAATTTCCTGCTGCTCTGCGCCGCCCCGCACAATCGCGCGGTGCAGCCCTCGACCGGCCGCAAATTCCATAACGGCGACATCATCCTCGCCGAGATCACGCCGAGCGTGCACGGCCAACTGGCGCAGATCTGCCGCACGGTCGTGGTCGGCGACGCATCGGCCGAGCTTGCGGAGAAATACGCGCTGGTGGTGCATGCGATGGATGAAGGCATCGCTGCCGCGCAGCCCGGCGTGCCGATGGCGGAGGTCTGCCGCGCCATCAACACCGTGCTGGAGGCGAAAGGCTACGCCGAGTTCTGCCACCCGCCGCACATCCGCCGCCGTGGCCATGGGCTGGGCTTCGCATCGGTGCGGCCGGGGGACGTGGCGCTCGACAACGAAACGCCGCTCGAGCCCGGCATGGTGTTCATGATCCATCCGAACCAGTATTTGCCGGAGACCGGCTATTTGCTTTGCGGCGAGCCGGTGCTGCTGACGGCCGACGGCGCGGAGCCGCTGACCGCGCAGAAGGCCGCGCTCGCGACGGTGGCGGGTTAGCGTTGATGATGATGCAAGATCGCGCGCAGGACTCCGCTGTGTCCCCCTCCCCCTTGTGGGGAGGGGTTAGGGGTGGGGGTCGCTCTGTGCTCACTCGCATCACCCCCCTCCCCGACCCTCCCCCAGCGAAAGGGCGTTCACGCCCGTCTTCGACGGGCTATGGGGGGAGGGAGCGGAGAGGTCCTGCCCTCCTCACATCGGAGGGAACATAGGCGTGTACACGCAGCATCCCACCTTGCTGATCGGCCCGTCCGACTGGGACGAGGCCCGCGCGCCGAAAGCCGCGTTCGACCGGCGCCTTGCCGCGCTGTGGGCGGCGTTTCCCGATGCGTCGCGAGCGATCGTGTTCGGCAGCGCCGCGCGCCACGCCGAGCTCGCGTACCTGACCAATTTCGTGCCGAAGCTCGAGCCCGGCATCGCGCTGCTGTCGCGCGATGGCAATCACAAGCTGCTGTTCGGCGGCGGCCCGAACATGATGGGCGCGATGAAGCCCCTCACCTTCATCGCCGACATGGCGCCGCTCAACGCGCTGGCGAAACTCATCGCCGGATGGAAATCGCCGCTGCTGGTCGGCGGCGGCGCGATGTCGACCGCTGTGCGCAAGACCATCGACGAGGCGACCAACGCGACGGCGCAGGATGCGACCGCGCATGTGCAAATTCTGATGCGGCGGAAGTCGTCAAGCGAGCTTGCCTGCATCCGCGACGCCTGCGCCATCCTGGACAAGATCATGATCACCATGCGCGAGGCCGTGCGCGCCGGCCATGGCGCCGCCACCGCGCTGCTCGCCGGCGAACGCGCCGCGATCGATCTGGGCGCGCAGGACATCCGCACGCTCTACAGTCTCGACGGCGGCCGCACGCTGCGGCCGTTCGAAACCATCGACGACCGCCGCGTCGATCCGCTGCAGGTTTATGCGGCGGTGCGCAACTTCAACTACTGGGCGGAGGGCTTCGCCTGCCTCTCGAACGAGCCGCAGCCGGCGGCCTCGCTGGCGGCGCTGCTGCTCGACAACGCGCTCTCGGCCATCAAGCCCGGCGTACCGTTGGCGCAGCTTTCGAAGATCCTCGCGGTCGGCACGCCCTACCGCCAGCATCCGGTGACGCAAGGCGCGCTCAGTCAGTCCCATCGGCCTGTCGCTCGATGCGTCGGCGACCGAGAGCTTCGAACCCGGCGAGGTCTATGCCGTGCGCGCCGGCCTCACCGACGGCGGCGATCAGCACGCCATTCTCTCCGCGATGGTCGCCGTGCGCGACGATGGCACCGAGGTGCTGTGGCGATCCGGTGTTGCGTAGCGCGCGCACACCGACTTAAATCGGCGCCGAGAAAAACAACAGGAAACGTCCCATGCCCTCTGCCCGCCGGTTGTCATTCCGCGGCTGCGTCTGTTGCACGCCTTTTGTTTCGTCATCGTCGCAACGCCGCCCGCTGCCCTCGCCGCGCGTGCGCGCCAGCGCCGTGTCGTCCGGAGGCCGCGCCCTCTCCGCCGCCACGCCCGGCAGCGTTCCCAACACGGGCGCCGGAAGTGGCTTGTCGAGCGCGAATGCAACCAAGCCGCATCGCATCGATATCCATCACCACGTCGCGCCGCCGAAATACATCGAGGAGATGCGCGCGCTGCTGCAGCCGCCGACCATCAACTGGACGCCGGAGAAGACGCTCGCCGACATGGACGAGGCCGGTGTCGCCACGTCGATCACTTCGATCACCACGCCCGGCGTGTGGATCGGCGACAACGCGCAGGGCCGCCGCGTCGCGCGCGAATGCAACGACTATTCGGCCAAGCTCGCCGCCGATCATCCCAGCCGCTTCGGCATGTTCGCGGCGCTGCCGCTGCCCGACATCGAAGGGAGCCTGCGCGAGATCGAGCACGGCCTCGACGTGCTCAAGGCCGACGGCATCGTCCTCTTCACCAGCTATCGCGACAAATGGCTGGGCGATCCCGCCTTCGAGCCGGTGATGGAAGAGTTGAACCGCCGCCAGGCGCTGGTGTTCACCCATCCGGAGGCGCCGCTCTGCTGCCGCGGGCTCATCCCCGGCATCAACGAGGCGGTGATCGAATACGGCACCGACACCGCGCGCGCAATCGCGCGGCTGCTCTTCACCGGCACCGCTTATCGCTTCCCCGACATCAAGTGGATCTTCTCGCACGGTGGCGGCTCGCTGCCGATGTTCGCCGACCGCTTCGTGCGCGCCGGGAAGCTGCCGGTGAACGCGCCGCATGTGCCGAACGGGGTCTGGCCGGAATTGCAGAAGTTCTACTACGACGTCGCGCAGATCGAGCATCCGATGGGGCTCGCCGCGCTCACCCGCATGGTGCCGATCTCGCAGATCCTGTGGGGCACCGATTTTCCGTTCCGGCCCGGCAGCGCCTATGTGAAGGGCCTCGGCGAATTCGGCTTCAGCAAGGACGATCTGCGCAAGGTCGAACGCGACAACGCGCTGGCGCTGCTGCCGCGCTGGCGCTGAGCACGACTTTCGCTCGTCCCCGCGAAAGCGGGGACCCAGGGGCCGCAAAAAGATTCTGGATGCCCGCCTTCGCGGGCATGAGCGGAGGATAGACCTGCTTTCGGCTCGAAAAGGTCACCGCCAGTCCGACCACAGCCGGCGGATGCCGCGCGGCGGCGGCACCAGGATTTTCGCCGCGGCACGTTCCAGCGCGACGGTCACCACCGTCTCCTGCTTGGGCGCATCGATAACGTCGTCATCGACGCGCATCGGATCGCCGCGCCAGACAATCTGAACGATGCGGCCGCGCCGTACCGAACCCGGCGGATTGCGATGCTGCGGCTCCCTGATCCAATCCATCATCGCGCGCCGGTCAGCGGGCCGCGCGCAGATCACCTCGAGCATCCGGTCGCCGGGATCGGCGGACGGCGCCAGCGGCAGGCCCGGGCCGGTGTAGACGATGTTCATGATCTCGATCGCGAGGATGTCGCCGGGCAGCGGCTTGCCGTCGATGCGCACGTCGATATCGAGCGGCCTTGCCTTCTTCAGAATCTTGCGCAGCTCGGCGCGACCGCCGCGCAGACTGTCGACGCCCCACGCCGCGTCGAGCGACGGCTTCCGCATCATGCGCGCAAGCGGCCCGAGCCCCACCGCCTCGACGAAGCGGCGCCGGCCCCAGGGGCCGCGCACGACGCCCATGCTGTAGCGCTGCCAATAGAGCGGATGCAGGATTTCCGCCAGCTCGTAGGGCGCGCCGGCGACGCCGAACGAGCGCGCGATGTTGTTGGCGCTGCCGAGCGGCAGGATCGCGACCGGGACGCCGCGGTCCGGCATCTGCGCGATCACCTTTGCCACGGTGCCGTCGCCGCCCGCCACCACGACCAGGTTCTCGGCCGCGGCCAGCTCCTTCTTGAGGCGCTTGCTCTTGGTCGAGACGTAACGCGGCTCGAGCCCGCCGAGCTTGAGCGCCGTCATCAGCTCCTTTTTCGTAAACTTGCCCCCACCGGCAGTGGGATTGTGAAACAGCGTCGCGCGCATGGAGCGACAACGCGCATACGGGTGTTTTGATCCACGCGCCTTGCGCGGTCAGGCCTTGCCGGGCTTGCGCCGCGCGGAGTTCGCCGCCGCTTTGATCGGAATGCTCTCGAAGATCGCTCCCTCGGCGGTGCGCGCCGTCGCTTCGATATGCCGCGAGAGCGCCGCGCAGGCCGGATCGGCCTCGCGCGCCAGCGTCAGCCTGATCAGCTCCTTGTGATCCGTGCTCAGCCCGCGCCGCGGGATCGCACGCCGCAGCACGGTGCGGTGGCGATAGCGCTGCCACTGGTCGTAGAGCGACGATGTGAAGCGCAGCAGCCAGCGCGACGGGCAGCCGGCGATCAGCGCCGTGTGGAATTGCCGGTTGGCCTGTTCCCAGCCGGCGATGGTCTCGGGCGTCGCCTTCGTCATCGAGGTCTCGACGCGTTCGAGGCTGTGCGACGCCGCCACGATGCCGCTTTCCCATTCCAGCGTGCCGAAACGGATGGATTGCCGCAGCGCCTCGACCTCGACGGTCTGGCGCGCCACCGTGATGTCGTTCAATTCCTCGCGGCTGATCGGCGCGACCCAGTAGCCGCGCTGCGGCTCGCATTCGGCAAGGCCGTCGGCAACCAGCCGCGACAGCGCTTCGCGCAGCGCGCTGGCGCCGAAGCCGTAAGTCTGGCGCAGCAGGTCGATGCGCAGCTTGGTCGACGGCGCCAGGTTCCCGCAGATGATCTCCTCGCGCAGGCGCCAATAGGCGCCTTCGATCTGCGAGCCGGGCTGGTCCTGGGGCAGCGCTGCCGCGCTGGCGGGTTTCATCCGCGCATCCGTTGCGAGTGTTGACAAATCGATGGACCATCATAAAATCGATATTCTGAGATTTCAACGATATTCTGGTTCCCAGGCGCTCGGGGCGCCGCGCCTGGCGGCTGCAGCAGGAGGAACAACATGAAGAAACTCGTGCTTGAAACCACCTCGCCGTTCCAGGGTCTGGCGGAGCTTGTCGCCTATGACGAAGGCCTGTTCGCCAAGGAAGGCGTCCAGGTCGAGTGGGCCGATCGCGACGAGGCCGGCATCAAGACCTCCGACACGTCGATCAAGGATGCCAAGGCCACCAATATGTTCGGCAGCCACGGCACGCTGCTCGAGCAGGGCAAGGCCGACATGTACAATGCCTGCGAATGGGGCAACTACTGCCGCGCCGGCGGCACCAGCGTCGGCAGCCGGCAGGTCGGCCGCCGCGCCATCGTCACCTATGCCGCCATCGTGGTGCGCCCGGATTTGCCGGTCTACACGCCGCAGCAGCTTGCCGGACGCACGGTCGGCGTGCCGTTCTATGCCGGCACGCATTATCTCGCGCTGCATCTGCTCGAAGGCTTCATGCCGCGCGAGCTGATCAATGTCTGCAGCGCGCCCAACGGCTCGCGCAACCGCTTCAACCTGATGATGAAGGGCGAGATCGAGGCGACGACGCTGACCGAGCCCTACATCACGCTGGCGGAGAAGAAGGGCTGCCGCGTCATCTGCTCGGCGTTCTTCCACGGCACCGAGGTCGCCTCCGACCGGGTCGACGCCGAGACCTACGCCGCCTTCAACCGCGCGGTGAGAGAAGCGGTGCGGCGCATCAATGCCAACAAGAAGGCCTACCTGCGCTACTTCATCGACTACCACAAGGCGAAGGACCCCGAGATCGGCACGCTGAAGCCGGAGGATCTCCGCGAGGGCCGCATCGTGCTGGTCGATCCGGCGCCGATCCCGGCTGACGAGCTGCAACGCACCTACGAGTGGGTGAAGAGCTGGGGCATGCTGGAGGAGACCGAGTTGCCGCTGCAGCTCGTCAACATCGAGGTGCAGAAGCGCGCCCACGCGCCGCTGCAATAGGCAATCGATTGCGGGGGCTTCCACCCCGCCAAGAGCACACATAAGAAGAAACGACCAAGGAAACCTGTGCAACATCGTCGGACCTCCGGCGATGTTGCGCAACTTTTTTGTGTGCCCCTCCATGACCGACAATCTGCGTTCGCGCACTTCAGGGATGGCGAGCGGCTTTCAATTGGAATAGCTTTTGCAGGTCACGATGCCGGTCGGGACATCAGAGCAGTCCTCGCTCCCGCCGACTTGGAAGAGGTGTCGCAATGCGCGTTCGATTTCCGAATTGTTTGGGTGGCCTGGTCCTCGCCGCGGCGCTTGCAGCGCCGGCACAGGCGGACACTGTCGCGGACTTCTACAAGGGCAAGACCGTGACGCTGATCGCCGGCTACTCGGCCGGCGGCGGCTTCGATCTCTACTCGCGCGTGATCGCGAACTATCTCGGCAAGCACATTCCCGGACAGCCGCGCCTCGTGGTGCAGAACATGCCGGGCGCCGGCAGCCTCCGCGCCGCCAGCCACGTCTACAATGTCGCGCCCAAGGACGGCACCGTCATTTCGCTGACGCGCGCGCCGGTGATTGCGCCGCTGCTCGGCTCGCAAGGCGGCGCCGGCTTCGACGTGACGAAGTTCACCTGGCTCGGCAGCGGCGCCAGCGATCTCACGGTCTGCGCCCTGCTCGGCAATCCGAAGGTCAACACCATGGCCGACACGCTGCAGCACGAGTTCACGCTCGGCGGCCTCGGCCCGGGCTCCGACGAGGACATGTACACCAAGATCCTGCGCAAGCTGCTCGGCGTCAGGGCCAAGCTGGTCTCGGGCTATCCGGGCGGCGCGGAGATGGTGCTGGCGGTCGAACGCGGCGAGCTTGACGGCCGCTGCGGCTGGGCGTGGTCGAGCATCAAGATCTCGCGGCCGGAATGGATTACGGGGAAGAAGATCAAGGTGCTGAACGTGCTCGCGCTCGAGCGCTCGCCGGAACTGCCCGACGTGCCGGCGATCATGGAGTTCGTGAAGCAGGACCGCCACAAGCAGATCTTCCGCTTCGTCCTCAACGCGTCGACCCTCGGACGTCCGTTTGTCGCGCCGCCCGGCATTCCGGAGGATCGCGCCAGCCGCGCTGCGCAAGGCGTTCGAGGACACCATGAAGGACCCGGACTATCTCGCCGAGATGACGGCCAAGAAGCTCGATGTCGGCCCGATCAGCTGGCAGGCGATCGGCGCGCTGCTCAAGGACTTCTACGCGACGCCGCAAGATGTCGTCGAGGAGACCCGCGCGATCATCTCGGAGTAGGCCCGGACTCGCCTGCACATTGCCAAACGCGCCGCCGAAGTCGTAAGGGTTGAGCGCGCCATCATCGGTGCGTCTGGTGACATCAGGCTGATGAAGCAATCCGAACAAGCAATGCGTGCGGGCATCGTCGGCGCCGCGGTGGCGCGGATCGAAGACCCGCCGCTGGTGCGCGGCCGCGGCCTGTTCGCCGCCGACGTGTCGTTTCCACGCCAGCTTCACATGCGCGTCGTGCGCTCGCCGCTGGCGCATGCGCGGATCAAGCGCGTCGACGCCGCGGACGCGCTCGCCGCGCCGGGCGTGGTCGCGGTCTGGACCGGCGAGGACCTCGCCGACATGTCGCCGATCGACTTCCGCGACGACCGGGTCGAGAAGCTCGTACCGCACCGCCAGCCGCTGCTGGCGCGCGGCCGCGTGCGCTATGTCGGCGAGCCGATGGCGGTGGTGTTCGCCGACGATCCCTACGCCGCCGAGGACGCCGCCGATCATGTGGTTATCGAGCTCGACGAATTGCCGCCGGTGATGTCGGCCGACGACGATCCGGTCGAGATCGACGGGCTCTCGACCGAGCCGATGATCATCGAGAAGGGCTACGGCGATCTCGCCGCCGCGTTCCGTGATGCGCACACCATTGTCGAAGCCGACGTCGCGATCGGCCGCCACTCGGCGGTGCCGCTGGAGACGCGCGGCGCGATCGCGCGCTACGACGCCGCGCGCGATCTGCTCGAATTGCACGGCGCCGCCAAGGTGCCGCACCGCAATCGCGAGCAGCTTGCGAAAATCCTCAACCGTCCGCTGTCGGGCATCCATCTGTTCGAGGGCCATGTCGGCGGCGGCTTCGGCGTGCGCGGCGAGCTCTACCCCGAGGACGTGCTGGTCTGCCTCGCGGCGCTGCGGCTCGGCCGCCCGATCAAATGGATCGAGGACCGGCACGAACATTTCGTCGCCGCCAACCATTCACGCCAGCAGCGCCACAAGCTGCGCGCCGCCGTCGACAAGGACGGCCACATCCTCGGCGATCGACGACGACTTCGTGCACGATCAGGGCGCCTATGTGCGCACCCACGGCGCGCGCGTGGTCGACCTCACCGCCGGCATGCTGCCGGGCCCCTATCACGTGCCGGCCTATCGGGCGCAGGGCCACTACCGGCTCACCAACAAGACTCCGGCCGCGACCTATCGCTCGCCCGGCCGCTACGAAAGCACCTTCGCGCGCGAACGCCTGATGGATGCGATTGCGCAGAAGCTCGGCATCGACCGCATCGAGCTGCGCCGCCGCAACCTGATCGACAAGAGCGAAATGCCGTTCGAGCGTCCGCTCACCGCGCTCGGCGACGAGGTGGTCTACGACTCCGGCGACTATGCCGCGCTGCTCGACAAGGCGCTGAATGCGATGAGCTGGCAGGAGCTGCAAACGAAGCTCGCCACGCGCCGCCGCAACGGCGAGCTGGTCGGCGCCGGGCTTGCGGTGTTCGTCGAGAAGAGCGGGCTCGGCCCGGCCGACGGCGTGCGCATCAGCGTCGATCCGACCGGCGCGGTGGAAGTGGTCACCGGCGGCTCGTCGCTCGGCCAGGGCTTCGAGACCGCGATGGCGCAGATCTGCGCCGGCGCGCTCGGCGTCGACTATAGCCGCATCCGCGTCGTGCACGGCCAGACCAACCGCATCGAGCACGGCATCGGTGCGCATGCGACGCGCGCCACCGTAATGACCGGGTCGGCGACGCACGTCGCTGCCTTGCAGGTGCGCGCGCTTGCGCTCGACACTGCGTCGCAACTGATGCAGACGCCCGCCGATACGCTGACCATCATCGACGGCCGCGTGGTGCGCAAGGACGCGCCGTCAGGACCTTCGATCGCGCTCGCCGAGATCGCGCGGCGGCGGGCGCCGGGCTCGAAATTCCTGAACGGCGGCAATCCTGGGCTGACGTCGGAGGGCTGGCACTATACCGAGCACATGGCCTACCCCTACGGCGTCCACGTCGCGGTCGTGAAGGTCGATCGCGACACCGGCGGTCTCGCGATCGAGCGCTACCTGATCGCCTACGACGTCGGCCGCGCGGTCAATCCGATGCTGGTCGAAGGCCAGCTCGTCGGCGGCTTCGCGCAGGGGCTCGGCGGCGCGGTCTCGGAGGAATTCACCTACGACGAAGGCGGCGCGCCGCTCGCGACCACCTTCGCCGACTATCACATGCTGACCGCGCACGAGGTGCCGCATGTCGACGTGCTGCTCACCGAGGACGCGCCCTCGCCGCTCAATCCGCTGGGCTTGAAGGGCGCCGGCGAAGGCGGCGTCAACGCGGTCGGTGCCGCGATCGCCTCCGCCATCGACGACGCCATCTCGCGTCCGGGCGCGATCACGCAACTGCCGGTGACGCCGGCGCGGCTCAAGGCACTGCTCGCCAACAAATAGAGCGACCCTCCAAGGCGCCGACGCGCGCGTGGCCCGTGACGACCCGCTTCGTCATGGCAGGCCCCCGCTTTTTGCCGCTGTCCGGCATGGTATCCTGTTGTATACAGACTATGGCCAGTCATAAGGCCTGCGAAAATAGAAGCTGCCGGGGAAGGACGACCGCATGGATATCAGCCGCTTTGCGGCGCGCTGGGTCGGCTGTGTGCTCGCCTGCGCTGCCGCGCTCATGGCCGCCGACGCGTCGGCGCAGGATTCCGTTGCCAGCTTCTATCGCGGCAAGAGCGTCACCATCAGCGTCGGGTTCACGGCCGGCGGCGGCTACGATCTGCATGCCCGCACGCTGGCCCGCCATATCGGCAAGCACATCCCCGGCAATCCGAACATGGTCGTCAAGAACGTGCCGGGCGCCGCGGGCCTCATCCTCGCCAACCAGCTCTACAACACGGCGGCGAAGGACGGCACCGAGATGGCGACCTTCGATCGCGCGATCCCGCTTGAGCCGTTGGTAGCGCCGGAGCGGGCGCGGTTCGACACGCTGAAGTTCAATTGGATCGGCTCGACCGACAACGACGTCAGCACCTGTTTCTCCTGGCACGCATCTCCGGTGAAGACGTTCGCGGATGTGCTCAAGCGCGAGCTCCTCGTCGGCGGGACCGGCACCGGCGGCAACGCGCATTTCTATCCCAAGGTGCTCAATGCCGTGCTCGGCGCGAAGTTCAAGGTCGTTCCCGGTTACCCTGGCTCGGCCGAGGTGCTGCTGGCGATGGAGCGCGGCGAGACCGAGGGCTTCTGCTCGATGGGATTCGTCACCCTCGAATACACGCGGCCCGATTGGGTGCGCGACAAGAAGGTCAACCAGCTCGTCCAGCTCGGCCTCACCAAGAACAAGAACCACCTCGACGTGCCGCTGGCGCTCGATCTCGCCAAGACCGAGGCCGACAAGCAGGCGATCGAATTCGTGGTGTCGCCGAACCTGTTCGCGCGGCCGTTCATGGCGCCGCCCGGCGTACCCGCCGAGCGGGTGGCGGCGCTGCGCAAGGCGTTCAACGCCACGCTCGACGATCCCGACTATCGCGCCGAGGCCGCGCAGCGGAAAATGCAGGTGCTGCTGGTGCGCGGCGAGGAGATCGACGACGTGCTCAAGCGCATCTTCAGCATGCCACGGTCGGTCATGGACCGCGTCAAGGACGCCATCAAGTGAGGCTTGTCAGGCGGGCTTGCGCGCAGCGGCAGAAACCGGCAACGAAATCGGGCGCGCTTACTGAATAACATCACGCGAGGATGGAATGGACTTTGAACTGCCCGAAGAACTGCGCCTGCTACAGGACAACCTGCGCAAATTCATCGACAAGGAGCTGATCCCGCTCGAACGCCAGGTCGTCAACGATATCAGGCTGCAGAAGGAACTGCCGAAGAAGCTTCGCCCCAAGGTCGACGAGCTTGGGCTCTGGCAATACGACGTGCCGGAAGAGCTCGGCGGGCTCGGCCTCGGCATGATGGCGAAGGTCATCGTCTGGAGCGAGATTTCCCGCACCACCTCCCTGCCCTCGCGCAGCCTCAGCATCTTCGGCTTTCCAGTCAGTCCGATCCTCTACACGCTCGAAGGCCGCGCCCGCGACGAATACCTGCTGCCGGTCATCAGCGGCGAGAAGACCTCATGCTTCGCGCAGACCGAGGCCGACGCCGGCTCCGATCCCGCCGCGATGCGCACCAACGCCGTGCGTGACGGCGACGACTACGTCATCAACGGGGTCAAGCGCTTCATCACCGGCGCCGACGAGGCCGACTTTGCGCAGGTGTTCGCCGTGACCGACACCGAGAAGCGCGCCCGCGGCGGCATCACCGGCTTCCTGGTCGACATGAACACGCCCGGGCTGAAAGTCACCGCCTCCTACGACCTGATGGTCGACGACAAGCCTTGCGAGATCGTCTTCGACAATGTCCGCGTGCCGGCGTGGAAGCGCATCGGCCAGGAGGGCGACGGCTTCAAGCATGCGCAGTCCTGGCTCAATTCCGGCCGCATCCGCCACGGCGCGCGCTCGCTTGGCGTGATGGAACGCTGCTTCGAGCTTGGCTCGGCTTACGCCAAGCAACGCAAGACCTTCGGCGCGCTGCTCGCCGACCGCCAGTCGGTGCAATGGCCGCTCACCGACATCTACATGGACATGCACAAGCTCCGCCTGATGCTCTACCACGTCGCCTGGAAATACGACCGCGGCGAGGACTGCCGCGAGGAGGCCTTCATGGTCAAGATTTTCGGCGATGAGCGCTCGTTCTGGGCCGCCGACCGCGTGATGCAGATCCACGGCGGCATGGGCCTGTCGAAGGAGCTGCCGATCGAGCGCTTCTTCCGCGACCAGCGCAGCATGATGATCACGGAAGGTGCGGTCGAAGTGCTGCGCATGGCGCTCGCCCGCATGATTCTCAAAGTCGGCCGTTGACGCGGCCGGATCGCCGTTCACTGGAGGACGTTATGACAACCTACGAGACAATCCTGGTCGAGAAGGACGACGGCATCACCACGATCCGGCTCAACCGCCCGAAGAAGAAGAACGCGATGAGCCCGACGCTGCATCGCGAAATGCATGCGGCGCTGCGCGACCTGCAATTCGACGATGCGACGCAGGTGCTCGTCATCACCGGGTCGGGCGACGCCTTCTGCGCAGGGCAAGACCTCAAGGAATATTTCTACGACAACAAGGACAGCGTGCGGCAGACCGAGGAGATCCAGCGCATCTCGCACGAGTGGCGCCACCAGATCCTCAACACCTTCCCGAAGCCCACCATCGCCAGCATCAACGGTTATTGCTTCGGCGGCGCCTTCACCATCGTCGCATCATCCGACATCGCGATTGCCGCCAACGAGGCGACGTTCGGCCTGTCGGAGATCAATTTCGGCAGCATCCCGGGCGGGCTGGTCGCGAAGGCGATATCGACTGAGATGAATTACCGCCAGATGCTCTATTACAGCCTCACCGGCGAGCAGTTCGACGGCAAGCGCTCGGTCGAGATCGGGTTCACCACCATGTCGGTGCCGCGCGCCGAGCTCGAAGCCAAGACGCTCGCAGTCGCGAACACGCTCAAGGGCAAGGACCGCCACGCGCTGCGCGCCACCAAGGACGCCTTCAAGGCAGTCGACATCCGCACCATGAGCTACGAGGACGCCCGCTCCTGGCTGAAAGCGCGCCTCCTGCAGATGACCTACGAGCAGAAGAACGCCAACTGGCTCGACCACGGCATCAGCAAGTTCATCGAAGGCGTCTACCAGCCGGGCAAGGGCGCCGCGCCGAAGGCAGCGGAATAGCGCTGCCGCGGCGCCACCCTTGAAGTGCGCGCTCCGCCCAACAGGTGCTCGCGCCGCCCATTTACAAATGTATACAAGCGAATACAATTTCGCTTGGGTCCCATGCGGACGCACTATTGCGCTGCCTTCGGCGCGCGTTCCGGCGCGCTTTCGCGCCTGCGCGAGGGAGCGCAATCAGGGGGGTACTGTGATGGCCTTCGCCGACATCGCCATGCGACGCGCCACCGTCATCGGCTTCGCTCTCGCTGCTATCACCGCGCTGCCCGCCAACGCGCAGAGCGTCGCGGATTTCTACAAGGGCAAGTCGGTCACGCTGGCGATCGGCTTCCCGGTCGGCGGCGGCTACGACCTCTATGCCCGCACGCTTGCGCGCCACATGGGCAAGCACATCCCGGGTAATCCTGCGATCGTGCCGCAGAACATGCCGGGCGCCGGGGGCTTGCGCGTCGCGCAGTTTCTGTTCACCGCGGCGCCGAAGGATGGGCTGGCTTTCGGCACCTTCACGCGCATGGCCGGCATCGCGCCGCTGCTCGATCCCAGCCTGAAATACGATAGCGCGAAGTTCACCTGGTTCGGTGCCATTACCGACGCGGTCAGCGTATGCACCACCTGGCACGCGTCGCCGGTAAAGACCTGGAACGATTTCATCGAGAAGCCGGTCTCGTTCGGTGGGACGGGCGTGAACAACGAGACCGATATCTTCACCAACGTCTACAAGAACGTCCTCGATGCCAAGGTGAAGCTCGCGTCCGGCTATCAAGGCACGGCCGCCATCATGCTTGCCATGGAGCGCGGCGAGCTTGACGGCGTCTGCGGCATCGACTGGACCACGCTCAAGGCCCAGCGCCCGCATTGGATCAAGCAGAAACAGATCAATGTCCTCGCTCAGACCGCATTCCGGAAGGACCCCGACCTGCCGCATGTACCGCTGATCATGGAGCTGACCAAGGACCCCGAGAAGCTCCAGATTCTGAAACTGTTCGTGTCGTCGCACGAGCTGGCGCGCCCGTTCGCCGCGCCGCCTGGGATTCCGGCCGACCGCGCTGCCGCATTGATCGCGGCCTTTGAAGCGACGATGAAGGATCCCGACTTCCTGGCGGAAACCGCCAAGCATCAGATGGAAGTCGCTCCCGTCAGCGGCAAGAAGCTCGCCGAAATGCTCGCTGAGATCTACACCACGCCTGAAGACATCCTCGCGAAAGCCAGGATCGCGATGACGCGTTGAGTGTCGGAGGCGGTATCCACTATGGAGCTGACCAAGGACCCGGAGAAACTGCAGATCCTGAAGCTGTTCGTGTCGGCGCACGAGTTCGCGCGACCCTATGCCGCGCCGCCCGGCATCCCCGCCGACCGCGCTGCCGCATTGATCGCGGCGTTTGAAGCGACCACAAAGGACAAGGACTTCCTGGCCGAAACGGCCAAGCACCAGATGGAAGTCGCTCCGGTCAGCGGCCAGAAGCTCGCCAGCATGCTCGCCGAACTTTACAAGACGCCGGAGCCAATCCTTGCAAAGGCCAGGGCCGTCATCGGGCGGTAACGGCCTTGCTGGTGTCGGAGACGGCGTACATGACGAATTGCGTACGAACGACCGCGGCGCGATCGATTGCCACCGCAGCGCTGACTGCTTTGTTGTTTGCGCCAGCCCAGGCGCAGAGCGTCGAAGAGTTCTACACCGGCAAGACCATCAACCTCGCAATCGGCTTCACGCCCGGCGGCGGCTACGACCTCTACGGCCGACTGGTTGCGCGCCATCTCGGCAAGCACATCCCGGGCAAGCCGGCGATCGTGGCGCAGAACATGCCCGGCGCCGGCAGCATGCGCGCCGCGCAGCACCTCTATTCGATCGCGCCCAAGGACGGCACCGCGCTCGCGACCTTCGGCCGCCAGATGGGCATCACGCCGCTGCTTAATCCATCGGCACAATACGACGGCACCCAGTTCATCTGGCTTGGCAGCGTCACCAACGAAGTCTCGACCTGCGTCACCTGGAACACGTCGCCGGTGAAGGATTGGGGCGGACTGTTGAAAAATCCGGTGACGTTCGCGGGCGACGGCCCCGGCGCCGATCCGGACGTGTTCGCGAACCTCTACAACAACGTCTTCAACACCAAGATCAAGATCATCTCCGGCTATCGCGGCACCAATCCGATGATCCTGGCGATGGAGCGCGGCGAGGTCGACGGCTTCTGCGGCCTGTCGTGGAGCACCGTGAAGGCGCGCCACATGGATTGGTTCAAGAACAAGACCATGAACGTGCTGGTGCAGGCGGCGCTGCAGAAAGAGGCGGACATCCCGAACGTGCCGCTGGCGCTCGACCTCGCCAAGACCGAAGAGCAGCGGCAGGTGCTCAAGGTCTTCCTCTACGGCCAGGAGATGGCGCGCCCGTTCGCAGCGCCGCCCGGGATACCGGCAGATCGCAAGGCGGCGCTGATCGCGGCGTTTGAGAAAATGCTCAAGGACCCGGAATTCCTCACCGAGATCAAGAAGCTCAACCTCGATCTCAACCCGATCAGCGGTGCCGCGATCGACAAGATGCTCAAGGAACTCTACGCCACCCCGAAGAACGTGCTTGAACGGGCGGCGCAGGCGGCAACCAAGTGACCGGGATCAAGCACCACATCAAGAACAAGAGACATCAGATGAACTTACGCCTCCCTGCCCTCGCCCTTGCCGCCGTGCTCGCCGCGGCGATGCCGGCGCAGGCGCAAAGCGTCGAGGAATTCTACAAGGGCAAGAGCATCACGCTGGCGATCGGCTTCACGCCCGGCGGCGGCTACGATCTCTATGCCCGGCACCTCGCCCGCCACATGGGCAAGCACATCCCGGGCAACCCGACGATCGTGCCGCAGAACATGGCCGGCGCCGGGTCGCTGCGCGCCGCGAACTTCGTCTATTCGGCGGCGCCGAAGGACGGCACCGCGTTCGGCACCTTCGCGCGCACCACCGGGCTCAATCCGCTGCTGGAGAGCGGCGCGACCTTCGACGGCACCAAGTTCACCTGGCTCGGCAGCGTCACCAACGACATCTCGCTGTGCGTGACCTGGCACACCTCGAAGGCCAACACCTGGGAGAATTTCCTCAAGGTCCCGACCGCGCTCGGCGGGCAGGCGCCGAGCTCGGAGCCGGATATCTTTGCCAATCTCTACAAGAACGTGTTCGGCGCGCCGATCAAGCTCGTGGCCGGCTATCCCGGCACCAACGAGATCACGCTGGCGATGGAGCGCGGCGAGGTCGACGGCCTGTGCGGGCTGTCCTGGAGCACGATCAAGACCCGCCATCTGGCGTGGCTGAAGGAGAAGAAGATCAATCTGCTGGTGCAGGCCTCCTTCAAGAAGGACCCCGAGATCGGCAACGTGCCGCTGGTCATGGACGCCGACCAAGGACACCGAGAAGCTGCAGATCCTGAAGCTCATCCTCGCCGCGCAGGAGATGGCGCGGCCGTTCGCGGCGCCGCCCGGCATCCCGCGCGACCGCGCCGCTGCGCTCATCGCTGCCTTCGACGCGACGATGAAAGATCCCGACTACCTCGCCGACGCCAAGAAATCGCGGATCGACGTCAATCCGGTGAGTGGGCCGGAGATCGACAAGCTGCTCGCCGAGCTATATGCCACGCCCAAGGACGTGATCACCAAGGCCAGCCAGGCGATCGCGAGGTAATGAAAAGTCTAGCCACAACGTCATGGCCGGACTTGTTCCGGCCATCCATGTCTTTAGTGTCTCGGCTGCAGCCAAGACGTGGATGCCCGCGACAAGCGCGGGCATGACGACGGATGGTTCGGAGAAAATTGATATGACTTCGCTGATCGGGGCGCGCGTCAACCGCGTCGAGGACCCGCCGCTGCTGCGCGGCGAGCGCCGCTTCATCGACGACATCGTGGTGCCGGACGTGCTGCACGCGGGCTTCGTGCGCAGCCCGCATCCGCATGCCGCGATCCGTGGCGTCGTCAAGGACGCGGCGCTGGCGCTGCCGGGTGTGCACGCCGTGCTCACCCTCGACGACGTCGCGCCGGTGATGGCTAAACGCCGCATGATGCGGCATTCGAATTCCGGCACGCCGCTCGACCGCATGTGGTGCTTCGCGCTCGCCGACGGCGAGGTGTCCTACGTGGGCGAGCCGGTGGCGATCGTGATCGCCGACAGCCGCTACATCGCCGAGGACGCCGCCGCGCTGGTCGACGTCGACTACGACATCCTCCCTGCGGTGGCCGACTGCCGCAAGGCGGTGGCGCCCGGCTCGCCGGCGGTGCGCAAGGAGCTCAACTCCAACACCGTCGCCACTTATAAAGTGAACTTCGGCGATCCCGACGCCGCCTTCGCCAAGGCCGCGCACGTGTTCCATACCGACCTCTGGCAGCACCGCGGCGCCGGCCATCCGATCGAGGGCCGCGGTATCCTCGCCGAATTCCACCGCGGCACCGACGGCATCACCGCCTGGGCCTCCACCCAGAAGGCGCACGACCTGTTCCAGACCATCACCTCGCTGTTCGACATCGACGAGTCGAAGCTGCGCGTGATCACGCCCGAAATCGGCGGCGGCTTCGGGCCCAAGCTCTGCATCTACTCGGAAGACATCGCGGTGGTGGCGGCATCGATGCTGCTCAAGCGCTCGATCAAGTGGATCGAGGACCGCCGCGAGCATTTCACCAATGCGGCGCAGGAGCGCGACCAATACTGGTCGATCGATATCGCCGTGAGCGCCGACGCCAAGGTGCTCGGCATCCGCGGCAATCTCGTGCATGACGTCGGCGCCTTCGCGCTGCAGGACGTCAATATCCCATTCAACTCCGCGTCGATGATGAGCGGCCCCTATATCGTGCCGTCGCTGCACATGGACGTGGTGGTCGCCGCCACCAACAAGACGCCGGTGTCGTCGATCCGCGGCGCCGGCTATCCGCAGGCCGCCTTCTCGATGGAGCGGATGATGGACCGCATCGCGCGCGAGCTGAAGCTCGATCGCGCCGAGGTGCGGCGGCGCAATCTGATCCCCAAGGAGAAGATGCCCTACACCAAGCCGCTGAAGGCGCGCTCCGGCGTGGCGATGCAATACGACAGCGGCGACTATCCGGGCTCGCAGGCGGCGGTGCTGAAGGCCGCCGGCTGGGACGATTTCCCGAAACGACAGGCGGAGGCACTCGCGCAGGGCCGCTACATCGGCATCGGTCTTGCGCACGGCATCAAAGGCACCGGCCGCGGGCCGTTCGAGTCCGGTATCGTGCGCGTCTCCAACACCGGCAAGGTCACGGTGTTCACCGGCGCCGCCAATCTCGGACAGGGGCTGCGCACCGTGCTGGCGCAGATCGCGGCGAGCGAGCTTGGGCTGCGCTCGGAGGACATCACCGTGGTGCCCGGCGACACCTCCGGCGCCGCACTCGGGCTCGGCGCATTTGCCAGCCGGCAGATGGTCACCGCCGGCAATTCGGTGCTGCTGGCGTCGCGCCAGGTCGCCGAGAAGGCGAAGAAGCTCGCCAGCCATCTGCTCGAAGCCGCCGAGCACGATCTCGAATTGAAGGACGGCGCGGTGCGCGTGGTCGGCGCGCCGGAGCTGTCGGTGAAACTCGCCGAGCTGTCGCGCATCCTGAAGGGCGCGCCCGGCTACGGCTTCCCGCCCGGGGTCGAACCCGGCCTCGATGCCAACGTCAACTGGCGCACCGACGCGCTCGCCTATGCCAATACCTGCCACGCCGCCGAGGTCGAGGTCGATGTCGAGACCGGTGCGGTGCGCATCCTCAACTACGTCGCGTTGCAGGATTCCGGCGTGCTGATCAATCCGATGCTGGTCGAGGGCCAGCTCCAGGGCGGCATCGCCCACGGCATCGGCAATGCGCTCTACGAGTGGATGGGCTACGACGACGCGGCGCAGCCGGTGACCACCACCTTCGCCGATTACCTGCTGCCGACCGCGACCGAAATCCCGAACATGACGGCGATCTTCCAGGAGACGCCCTCGCCGCTCAATCCGCTCGGCTGCAAGGGCGCCGGCGAGGTCTCGACCATCCCGACCGCCGCCGCCATCATCAATGCGATCGAGGATGCGCTACAGCCGTTCAACGTGCGCATCGCGCAGACCCCGCTGCCGCCGCAAAAGATCGTGGAGTTGATCCACGGTGGGAACAGCAGCGCCGGTCATTGAGTTGAGCAATTGTTCCGCTCGTCCCCGCGCAAGCGGGGACCCAGAATCCAAGGAAGAAAGACTGGATTCCCGCTTGCGCGGGAATGAGCGGAGGCGGAGGTTGTTGCCTCAATTGTTCTGACGTTGGCGCCCCATTGGTGCGCATATGAACGACCGCATCGTGACGGTATTCGGCGGCACCGGCTTCCTCGGCCGGCATGTCGTGCGTTGCCTGCGCGCCAGCGGCTTTATCGTGCGCTCCGCCTCCCGCCATCCGGATCGGGTCGAGCACGGCGATCGCAAGATCCAGGCGATCCGCGCCGATATCCGCAACCCGATCGCGGTCGAGGCTGCGCTGGTGAACGCCTGGGGCGTGGTCAACGCCGTGAGCCTCTATGTCGAGCACGGCAGCGACACCTTCCATGCGGTCCACGTCAACGCCGCGCGCACCATTGCGCAGGCGGCGCGCGAGGCCGGGGCCGAACGGCTGATCCAGGTCTCCGGCATCGGCGCCGACACCGCCTCGCCGTCGCTCTATGTGCGCAAGCGCGCCGAAGGCGAGCAGGCGGTGCAGTCGGCGTTCCCCGGCGCGGTGATCGTGCGCCCGGCGGTGATGTTCGGCGCCGACGGCGGCTTCGTCACCACCGTGCTCGATCTCATGCGCAAGCTGCCGGCCTATCCGCTGTTCGGACGCGGGCAGACGCGGCTGCAGCCGGTCGCGGCCGACGACGTGGCGGAGGCCATCGCGCGCATTCTCACCCGCCCGGAGCGTGAGCCGACGCTCTACGAGTTCGGCGGGCCCGATGTGTTCACCTACGAAGATTTCCTGCGCACGGTCGCGCGCGAAGCGGGACTGCGGCCGCTGCTGGTCCCCTTCCCGTTTGCCGGCTGGCACCTGCTGGCACGCGTCGCGGAAATCCTCCCGCGCCCGCCGGTGACGCGCAATCAGGTCGAGCTGATGGAGGTCGACACCGTCACCTCGGCGTCGATGCCGGGGCTGCGCGAGCTCGGCATCACGCCGCGCCCGGTCAAGGATACAGTCCGTGACCTCGCGCCTGTGGGTGGTTAGTATTTGCGAATGCCGCAGCTCGACGCCGTCCTCGAAACCGCGCTCTATGTCGACGATCTCGACCGCGCCGTGCGCTTCTACCGCGACGTGCTCGAACTGAAGCCGCTCTATCAGGACAGCCGCCTCACGGCGTTCTCGGTCGGCGGGCGCAACGTGTTGCTGCTGTTCCCGCGCGGCGGCTCGCTCGAAACCGTGCACATGCCGGGCGGCACCATCCCGCCGCATGACGGCGCCGGGCCGCTGCATGTCGCCTTCGCCATCGCCAAGGACGCGCTGCCGCAATGGGAGGAACGGCTCAGCGCGAACAACATCGCGATCGAGGGCCGCACCACCTGGAAGCGCGGCGGCGAGAGCATCTATTTCCGCGATCCCGACGGCCATCTGCTCGAGCTCGCGACGCCTGGCCTGTGGGCGATCTATTGACCTCTCCTTTGTCATTGCCGGGCTTGACCCGGCAATCCATCATATTCGTAAGAAGATGGATCACACCGCAACTCGGGCCTGCCCGAGTTGCGCATTGGTTAAGCTCCGCAAGTCGGGTAAACCCGACTTGCGATGTCTCGGCGCTTTCGCGCCGGCCCGGTGATGACGACCGGTGCAGACGGACGTACCTCATGACAGCTATCCGCTCCCTCATCCTCCCCTCCCAGCGACAGATGCCGGTGCTCGGCCAGGGCACCTGGGGCATGGGCGAGAAGCGCGCCACGTTCGATGCCGAGGTCGCCGCGCTCAAGCTTGGGCTCGATCTCGGCATCACGCTGATCGACACCGCCGAAATGTATGGCGAAGGCGGCGCAGAAAAGGTCGTCGCCGAGGCGATCGCGGGCCGGCGCGACGAAGTGTGCCTGGTCAGCAAGGTCTACCCGCACAATGCCTCGCGCCGCGGCGCCATCGCCGCCTGCGAGCGCAGCCTCAAGCGGCTCAAGACCGAGCATCTCGACGTCTATCTGTTGCACTGGCGCGGCGGGGTGCCGCTCGGAGAGACGCTCGAGGCGTTCACCGAGCTCAAGCAGGACGGAAAAATCCTCGACTACGGCGTCAGCAATTTCGACACCGACGACATGGAAGCAGCGGCGGCGCTCGCCGGCGGCGAAGCGATCGCCACCAATCAGGTGCTCTACAACCTCATGAACCGCGGCATCGAATGGGACCTGCTGCCGTGGTGCAAGGGCGAAGGCATCCCGGTCATGGCCTATTCGCCGTTCGTGAGCGCGCCGCCGGCGCTGACGCGGCTGCTCGGCAACGCGACGCTCAAGACGGTTGCTTCGCGGCATGGCGCGACCCCCGCCCAGGTGGCGCTCGCCTGGCTCATCCACCAGGGCGGCGTGGTCGCGATCCCGAAGGCGGTCGAGCCGGCGCATATCCGCGCCAACCGCGCGGCCTACGACCTCGCCCTCACCGCGGACGATCTCAAGGACCTCGACGGCGCCTTTCCGCCGCCCCGCAAGAAAGTGCCGCTCGCCATGCTCTAGTCGCATGCACCAAGGCTTGCGCGCCGCCCGCGCGTCTTGCATGACCAAGCCGATGTCTTCATCTCCCTCCCCGGCCCGCTTCTCCGTCATCGTCCCGCTGATCGTCGGCTGTGCCCAGTTCATGCACCAGTTCGACGGGACCATGATCACGACCGCCTTGCCGGTGATGGCGGTGTCGCTCAACGAGGACCCGCTCAAGCTCAACCTCGCGATCACCTGCTACCTGTTGGCGCTCGCGGTGTTCGTGCCGATCAGCGGCTGGATGGCCGACCGCTACGGCGCGCGGCATGTGTTCCTCGCCGCCATCGCGGTGTTCACCGTGAGCTCGGTGCTGTGCGGCCTCTCCAGCACCCTGGCGGAGATCGTGCTCTGGCGCACCGTGCAAGGCATCGGCGGCGCCATGATGACCCCGGTCGGCCGCGTGATCGTGGTCAAGAGCGTGCCGCGGATCGAGATCGTCCGCGCCATGAACTACGTCACCATTCCGGCGGTGCTGGCGCCGCTGATCGGCCCCTCGGTCGGCGGCTTCATCGTCACCTATTTCTCCTGGCCGTGGATCTTCTTCCTCAACCTGCCGATCGGCATCGCCGGCCTGTTCCTGGTGTACCGGTATGTGCCCGATCTGCGCGAGGACACGGTCGCGCCGCTCGACTTGCGCGGCTTCGTCCTGGTCGGGCTCGCGCTCGCCGGCCTGGTGTTCGGCTTCGCCGCGCTCGGACGCGGCGCGCTGCCGACGCCGGTGATCGTCGCGTCGATCAGCGTCGGCGCGATCTGCGGCTCGTTCTACCTCGCACACGCCCGGCGCAAGCCTGATCCGATCATCGACCTCACGCTGTTGCGCAACCGCACCTTCGCGGCGTCGATCTGGGGCGGCGGGCTGTTCTACATCGGCACCACGTCGCAGGTGTTCCTGATGGCGCTGCTGCTGCAGATCGGGTTCGGATTCTCCGCCTTCCATGCCGGGCTGATGCTGCTCGCGGGCGCCGTCGGCTCGACCGTGATGCGGTTCACGCTGCGGCCGATGCTGAACTTCCTCGGCTTCCGCTGGCTGCTGATCTGGAACGGTCTCCTGACCGGCGCCTGCCTTGCGGCCTGCGGCCTGTTCACCGTGCAGACGCCGATTCCCGTGATGCTCGCGGTGCTGTTCATCGCCGGCTTCTCACGCTCGTCGCAGTTCAACAGCATACAGTCGCTCGGCTATGCGGAAATCCCTTCCGCGGTGATGAGCCGCGCCACCAGCTTCTCCTCGATGATGCAGCAGCTGATGCAGAGCTTCGGCGTCGGCCTCACCGCGCTGGTGGTTCACCTGAGCACGGTGATGCACGGCCACGGCGACGTCATCACGGCGCAGGACGTGTCGCTCGGCTTCTTCACCATCGGGGCGCTCTCGGCGCTGTCCGTGATCATCTTCTATCCGCTGCCGGCCACCGCCGGCTCGGAGCTGACCGGGCGCTAGCAGCCGTGCGCTAATCCACTGCCGGTAGCCATATTGCCTGGTTCCTTTGATTGCACGAAGTGTGAAGTACCTCACTGAGCGGCGGAAAAATTGCGTGCATAGGAACGCGCAGGCGCTCATATGGGCGCGATTGGAGCGCACAATGGGAACGGTCATTCAATTTCCGTTCGAACGGATATCCAAAAAACCGCCCGCCGGATCGCAGCGGAACGAACCCGCGACCGTCATCATCCTTCCGGTTGTGCGGATGGAGCGCTGGCCTGTAGCACGTCAACCGAAACCAACAGCGGCCGCCGCAAAGTCTCCGAGACTGCCGCGCGCGCGGTCGTAGGAGTGCGCCGCTACTCCTGCTTCGGCTTCTGCAGCGCCATGATCACGGTCGAGGCCGTCAGGCTCAGGCCGATGATCACGAAAATGCCGGCGACGCCGGTCGCCGCGGCAATCAGGCTGACCGAGAACGGAATCACCAACTGCCCGGCGCGGTTGCCCATGATGCGCAGCGAATTCGCCGTGCCGCGCGTCTCCGGCGTCGCCAGGTTGAGCAGCGCCGCAATCGTCGCCGTGATCGCGATGCCGAGCGCGAAGCCGGCGACCGCAACCACCGCCAGCATCACCGGGATCGGCAGCGGCAGCGCGACCGCCGCATAGGAGATCGCGCTCGCCAGCACGCTCGTCATCATCAGCCGCCAGTGCCCCATCAGCGCGTGCAGCCGCGCGAACAGGAAACGCGACAGCACCGACGACATCGCGCGCGCCGCCAGCAGCCAGCCGACCACCTCGACCGCCATGTTGCGCTCGGCGCCGAGGAACGGCAGGTAGACGACGATGAGGTCCTGCGCGGAGACCACCGTCACGCCGACGAACAGGATCACGCGGATGCCCGGCAGTCGGAGAATATCGCGCAGCGGCATCGGATCGGATTTCTCGACCTTCGGCTTGCGCGGGCCGCCGGGGCGCAGCAACAGCGACGCCGCGAACATCACGAACGAGCCGAGGAATCCGGCCATGAACAGCCACTGCGTCGGCGGCACGCTGGCATCGCCGCCGACATAGCCGACGATATAGGGGCCGAGCGCCTGCCCGATCGCGTTGGCGACCATGTAGTTGCCGATATTGCGCTCGAGCGCGCCCGGCGTCGGATCGGTGGCGCACAGGATCTGCTGGCTGATGACCAGCATCAGGTGGCCGAGACCGAGCAGCGCGGTGAAGATCAGGAGCCCGGTCAGCGACGGCCACACCGCAAAGCCGCCGCAGGAGATGCACAGCAAGCCGGCGCCGACGACGGCGGTGCGCGTCTCGTTGCCCTGGTCGATGTAGCGGCCGACCTTGACCGCCAGCAGCAGCGGCAGCACCGCGATGGCGGCGGTGATGACGCCCAGCCACACCACCGACAGGCCGAGCTCGACCGCGCGATAGCTCGTGGTCACGCGCACGATGGTGACCACCGTCTGTTCGAGGACCGCGGTGGTCATTAGGGGCAGGATGAAGCGATAGTTCATGCGTCGGGTAGCGGAGGCCGGGTCTTTCGGCTCGGAATCAAGGCGGGACGTGGTGTGAGAGGTAGCTATACTTCGTCCGATCGAAGATGTCGTGCAACCCTCCCATGCAAATGCGGACCTCTGCTCATGCCGGACGATGACGTCGCCAAAGCCCTGCAAGACGCGCTCAACGTGCGTTTCGGCGAGCGGATGCCGATCGAGGACGGTCTCGGCGGACTGGCCGAGCTCGCCGCCATCGCCGCGCACCGCACCCACCGGCGCTATTTGCCGCAGCCGGTGTCGGACGAGCTCATCCGGCTGCTGTGCGCCTGCGCACTATCGGCGCCGTCGAAGAGCGATCTGCAGCAGAGCGACATCCTCGTCGTGCGCGACCCTTCGATCCGCGCGGCGATTGCGGCGAAGATTCCCGACAATCCCTGGATCGCCACTGCGCCGGCGTTCCTCGTGTTCCTCGCCAACGGCCGCCGGCAGCCGTTGATATCGAATTTACGCGGCAAGCCGTTCCCGAACGATCACCTCGACCTGTTCTTCAACGCTGTGTCGAATTGTTCGATCGTGCTCGCGACCTTCATCCGCGCCGCCGAAGCCGCCGGGCTCGGCTGCTGCCCGATCAGCGCGATCCGCGATCATTGCGCGTTCGTGAGCGACCTGTTGCGGCTGCCGGAGCGGGTGGTACCGGTCGCCGGCATGTGCGTCGGGTGGCCGTCCGAGCGCGGCTACATCTCGCCGCGGCTCGGCCTCGAGGCCACCGTGCACATCGACACTTACAGCGAGCGCGACCTCGCTGCCGACATCGACGCTTACGACTGCCGCCGCAACGAAGGCCGCCCGCCCTGGAAGCAGCGCAAGCCCGAGCAATGGGGCGAAGCCTCGTTCTATGGCTGGTCGGAGGACAAGGCGCGGCAATATGCCGAGCCGCTGCGCGCGGATTTCGGCGCCTTCATCCGGAAGAAGGGATTTAACTTGGATTGATTGTCCGCCGTTATTGGCATGGCTGAACCAAAGCTCACTTCAAAGGTTGAGACAGCGACGCAACCGTTTGGAGTGAGAACAATGACTGACGACAGGATGGCCGGGACCGCGAAGAATCTCGGCGGCAAGCTGCAGGAAGGGTACGGAAGCGCCACCGGCGATTTTGCCCAGGAGGCCAAAGGCAAGATGCGGCAGGTGGAAGGCGCGGCGCAGGATCTCTACGGCCAGGCCAAGGACGCGCTCTCCGACGCAGCCCGCATAGCGCAGGACAGCGCCGTCGAGGCACGCGACATCGTCCGCGAGATTGTCGAGGAGCGGCCTTACACGGTCGCGATCGCTGCCCTCGCAGTCGGGTTCTTTATCGGGCGCATGGGCCGTCACGACTAGTAGACACTGCCGGACAAGGCAAAGCGGCGCGCTGGCAGCGCGCCGCTTCGCCCGGCTTTTGCTCGATCAGTCGATGATCTGGATCACCTTCCGGCTCGACGGCTCGACCAGCACCACGCGGTCGTTCCAGTGCACATAGCGATAGCGCCGCACTGAAGGGCCCCAGGTCTCCGGCACAGTCACAAGCTCGACACCACCGGGAATGACGGCACCGACGCGAATCTCGCCCGGAAGCGTGGCCGCGGGGACCCGCTCTCTCACCACGTATTCACGGATCGTCGTGCGCTGCTCGGGACTGAGCTCGATCACGGTCGTTTGCGCAAACGACGGCGTGCTGGCGAGCAGCGACACCGCCGCTATCGTCATCAACAGACTTCGCTTCATTTCACGTTCCTCCTCATTGATTGACAACGTGACCGCAACGTCCCCCGCCATCGCTTCGTTCCGGTGTTTCCTCAAGGAACCGCGCTGAAGAAGCGGGCGGAAATTTCGCACATGCTGCCGGCCGCTCAAAAGCAAAGGGCCTCAGCGCTTTCGCGCGAGACCCTTTACTTGCGGCTCGTACCGAAACTTTCGTTTCAATACGCCCGCTAACTCAACACGTCACCAACACGTCGCCACTGTAGACAGGACAACGCGCTACCGCAGGCAGTACAACGCGCCACCGCGCCGATCGTTCCCAAGCGCGGCAATAACAAGAAGCCTGTTGACTCTATGTTCCCTTTTTGTTCTCATGAAGCCGCGCGCTGAAAGCGGCGCGTTTTCGCCGACGGACGGGCGGGATGGAAACAGCAGCCACCGTCCTTCATGCGGATCTCGATGCCTTTTACGCATCGGTCGAGCAATTGCTCGATCCAACCTTGCGCGGCAAGCCGATCGCGGTTGGCGGCGGTGTGGTGCTTGCCGCCTCCTACGAAGCGAAAGCGTTCGGCGTCAGCGGCGGCATGTCGGGCTGGAAGGCGCGCGAGCTTTGTCCGCAACTGATTTTCGTCGGCGGCCATTTCGAGGAGTACCAGCGGCTGGGCGACGCCGCCATCAACGTGCTCAACGACTTCACGCCACTGGTCGAACGGATTTCGATCGACGAAGCCTTCGCCGACGTCGCGGGCTGCGAGCATCTGTTCGGTTCTGCCCCCGACATCGCACGCGCGATCCGGCAAAGGGTGAAAACCGAGCTTGGCCTCCCGATCTCGATCGGCGTGGCGCGCACCAAGCACCTCGCCAAGATTGGCTCGCAAGTAGCCAAGCCCGACGGATTGGTCGTGGTCGATCCCGCCTCCGAGCTTGCCTTTCTCCATGATCTGCCGGTCGAGTTGATGTGGGGCGTCGGCCCGGTCACGCGCGCGAGGCTTGCCGATATCGGCGTCCAAACCATCGGCCAGCTCGCGCAGATGCCGGGATGGTCGCTCGAGCGCATCGTGGGCCGCGCCGTGGGCGAGAAGCTCGCGGCGCTCGCCTGGAATCGCGATCCGCGGGAAATTCAGATGCACCGCCGGGCCCATTCGGCCGGCGCCCAGTCCGCTTTCGACAAGAAGCCCGCTGACGAAAAGGTTTTCCGGCCGGTGCTGCGTCACCTCGCCGACCGCGTCGCGACCCGCCTGCGGGCAAAATCCCGGCCGGGCCGCACCGTGACGGCGCGCGTTCGCTTTGCCGACCTCCGCTCGGTCACCCGCTCGTTCACGCTCGACGCGCCGATCTCGGCGACGGCGAGCCTAGCCGAAGTCGCCGAGGAGCTCGTGCGCGCGGCGCTCGCGGATCACCCCAGCGAGAAGACGATCTCGCTGCTCGCGATCTCCGTGTCGCACCTCGAGAACCATTGGGATTTGCAGCTTGAGCTGCCGCTCGGCCTTGCCAACGAGCAGCGCCGGCCCGGCACCAAGCGCGGGATGGCACGCTGGACAGCCGATCGTGCGGTCGACAAGATTCGCAAACGGTTCGGGTGGGAAGCGGTCGGATACGGAGCGGCGATGGGGCTTGCCCATTCGGTCCCCGACGCGTTCCGCGAGCTGGCTGAGAAGGACCTTTAGCGGCGGAAATTTGAGGGCGATATGACAGGGACCGCAAGAAAATTTCTCGAATGGCTCGCAGACAGAGGCGCCGTCTCTCTTGACTGGTTCGCAGACGCATTCGCGAAAATCGCGAACCTCCAATTTCACGAGTTGGACGGCTGATGAGGTTGCTTTCTTCCTGGCCTGCGCTTTCATTGTTGCGCTGCAATACTGAAATTGGTGAGGCTAGCGGCGCCTGCTCCTCACAAATAGCGGCTGCTCGCTTGAAGGGTGCTTGGTAGCGGGGGGCCGTTACAGACAAAATCACCGACCTTCGCCCATCATGTTCACCATCATGGCTTGCAAACCAAACACGGTTGGATATCCGCACCCTTCTGTAACGCTCAACCGTGACAAACGCCTCATTCCGATTGAACGGGCCATGCCATTTTCCATTCCTGCCGCTGTCTGCTTGCTGGGTTCCGCGTCCTTCGTTGCAATAGGTGCAGTTGGCAACGTGGATGCGGCCACGTTTACGGTGCCAGTTTTCGTAGATGTAATAGCGCTCTTCCATGGCGCGCCTCCCGGTTGGCCGCCTCAGTTGGCGGCCTCGTCATTACAGACCCTTGCCGTCGTCCTCATCTTTCTCATACGGGAATGGCAGTCGATATTGTTCGCCGTAGGGGCTGAGTCGGAACTAGGTGTAATCGAGGAACACGCGTTCATGTGAGGACGGAGTGCACGAGTAGTCGTGGCATGCGGTCCTCCAGTTTTCGTCCATTCCCCTGATCAAGCTCAGATGCTCGCGAAATCTCCTATAGGTGGACGCAGGCAAGGCACTGCGATCTCAACCAATAACAAGCATTGGCTAGATTTTTTCTGCGACCTCGAAGGCCGGGGGTGAGGCCGTCGAAGTGATCATCGAAAACTCTAGCGCCAATGTCGATCTAGAAATTCCGACCTACCAGCGGCGATCGTCAGCAATAGCGTTGCCGCGACAAGCAACTCAAGGGCTGTAATTTGGTCTTGCTTATGCGCCTGTCTCGTCTTTTGGTTCCCAAAAAGCCCTGAACTCCAAATCGCGACCAACTAGATCCTCTCGGGGCATTCCTAGGTGCTGCGCGAGTTGGATTAGTTCTTCATTGACTTTCCGTGCTTGAGCGGCCTTGTGAAATTCTTCCGTCTTCAAGCTAGGCACTTTCACATAGAACAGGCGATGTGGGGGGACTCTGTACGCCGCCAAGAATTTTCGACGAACCTCCTCTAGCTGTTGGTCGAAAAAAGCGGACAGGTTTTGCGCCGGAACGCCGAGGTTTTGGTAATCTTCGGGGATTTTTGACGGTTGAAGGGCGAGAGTGATCCTGTAGTCTTGGAGTGAGGACCACCAGGATAGATACGACCACATAACGATGAGCTTGTAGTTGCCTACAGGAATTTCCATCGCTGAGTAGAAGCCTCCTTCGATTGGCTCAAACCGATAGCCTGGATCACACACAAATATCGTTACAACGAGCGTGAACCAGGAAGGATCGTAAGCTCCCAAGCTGATGTTCTTCTCGTCGCTACCATTGGTGCAATGTATCGAATCCCTTAGGGTTGAATATCGCTTCGTGAAAAGGAACGCTGCGCCCGACCCAGATTTTATTGCGTGGGTGTAGTTTTGACTGGAGAAACGTTTTCCGCCCTCAAACAAGAAGTTATACGTGATCACGTTGAAATTCTTTTTGCTTCTAGCACTTCCGTGGATTGAGATGCGATCCTCACGCAAGGTTCTTCCAACTTGACCTGCAATCGCCGCGCCTTCGTAAGTTTTAGACTGACCAAAGCGGCCGCCAGCTCTCTGGCTTAGAAAGACGCTGCCATCCTTACCCTCTGAGATGGAGACTACTCTCCTCGGGGTACCGTCCACATCAATCGTGATTCGCTTGGATGATCGTGAAGCAGCCATGACCAGAGCGCCAGAATGCGTTAGGTGGGCGCAAGACTCGGCATTGCGATCGCGCACCAACGACCAACTAGTTCAGACAATAGTGGGGACCGGAGCGGATCGCGAGGAACGCTGCGATCTTGTGCGCGCTTTGTACGCAAGCGAGACAACACCTGGAAAGCCCATTGCATTAGATCACTTAGGCGAACGAAAGAGGTATTAGAAGGCAACTTTCCCGCTACCATATTTCAACAAAATATAAGATATTTCAATAACTTGGGTGCTTTGGTAGCGGGGGAGGGATTTGAACCCCCGACCTCCGGATTATGATTCCGCTGCTCTAACCAACTGAGCTACCCCGCCACATGCACCCGGCCGGGAAAAACGCCTCGAAAATATAGTGAGTTCACGGCGTTAACGCGAGCGCCGCGATATAGAAACCGCCGGTCTCGAAGTCAAGCGAAGCCGGACTAGCCGATGGCAATACCCGCCATTTGCGGGCGCTTGGCCATCGCCAGGCGCTCGAACCGGATCAGCGAGAAGTGCCCGAACGGCGGCATCGGCCGGCGCTCGATCACCCGCACGCAACCGTTGCGCGCGGCCCATTGCTCGAGCCGCGTCCAGGCGAATTCCGGCTGCCAGCCGAGCTTGCGCGCCATCGGCGCGAACGAGCGCTCGATGTCGCGCCGCAGTCCATGCTCGGCGCCCAGGTGATTGACCAGGATGATCTCGCCGCCCGGCCGGGTGACGCGCGCGAACTCGTCGAGCGTGCCTTCCGGATCGGGCACCGTGGTGATGACGTATTGCGCGAGCACCGCGTCGAACGCGCCGTCCGGGAAGCCGAGCCGCGTGCCGTCCATGACCGCGAGCGCCTCGACGTGCTTGAGCTTGTGCTCCTTTACGCGCTGTTGCGCCTTGCGCAGCATCGGCTCGGAATAGTCGACGCCGACCACGCGATGGCGGCCGGAGTAATCCTTCAGCGCAATGCCGGTGCCGACCCCGACGTCGAGGATGCGGCCGCCGACCCGTTCGGCGGCGGCGATGGAGTCCTTGCGGCCCTGCGAGAGGGCGGGGCCGAAGACGAGATCGTAGACCGGAGCAAAGCGCGCCCATTGCGCGTAGGTCTTCGCCACCGAATCGTTGCTCAACTCACCCGTCATCGACACGTCACGCAACTCCCTTACAAGCCTTTGGCCGAAGTCCTGCCGGCATGTTCCACCCCGTGTGACCCGGTATCGTAACAAACGACGCCGGGTTATGTGGTGTTGTCATAAAATATTTTTTTGATTTCGCATTCCTGAACAGACCGATAACCCCGGACCTGGTTACGGCGGGCTGGTACCCGCCGGCGCCGCTTCCAGCGGCAGGGACCGGGCCGGATCGGCCACATTCTGGATGAATCCGCCACCGAGTACCCGCGACTGGCCGTCCGGCGCGTCATAGAAGACGCAGGCTTGGCCGGGGGAAACCCCGTCCTCGCCGCCGGCCAACTCGACCTCGACCCCGGAAACGCCTGCGGCGGAACGGCGCAGCCAGGCCGGCTGCGGCAGCCGCGTCGAGCGCACCTTCACGAACACCTCGCGACGATCGTCGGCCAGCACCTCGTCGATCGCGCCGCCGCCGATCCAGTTGACCTCGCGCAGCTGCATGCGGCTCCTGCGCAGCGCCTCGCGCGGGCCGACGATGACCTGCCGCGTCGCCGCGTCGAGCTTGACCACATAGAGCGGATGCCCGGCGGCGACGCCGAGACCGCGCCGCTGCCCGACCGTGAAATGGATGATGCCGTCGTGGCGGCCGATCACGCGGCCGGAGAGATCGACGATGTCGCCGGGATCGGCGGCGCCCGGCCGCAGCCGTTCGACGATGTCGGTGTAGCGGCCGGTCGGCACGAAGCAGATGTCCTGGCTGTCGTGCTTGTCGGCGACCGAGAGCCCGAAGCGCCGCGCCAGTTCGCGCGTCTCCGCCTTGGTCTTGTCGCCGAGCGGAAAGCGCAGGAAGTCGAGCTGCTCCGCGGTGGTCGCGAACAGGAAATAGCTCTGGTCGCGCTCGGCATCGCAGGCGCGATAGAGCGCGCGGCCGCCGCCCTTAAGCGGACGGCTGGCGACGTAGTGGCCGGTCGCGAGCACGCGCGCGCCAAGATCGCGCGCGGTCGTGAGCAGGTCCTTGAACTTGATCGACATGTTGCAGTGGACGCACGGCACCGGCGTCTCGCCCGCGACATAGCTCGCGGCGAACGGATCGATCACCGTCTCCTTGAAGCGGCTCTCGTAGTCGAGCACGTAGTGCGGAATGCCGATCCGGCTCGCGACCGCGCGGGCGTCGTGGATGTCCTGCCCGGCGCAGCAGGCGCCCTTGCGGTGGGTCGCCTCGCCATGGTCGTAGAGCTGGAGCGTGACGCCGACGACGTCATAGCCCTCGGCCTTGAGCAGCGCCGCCGTCACCGAGGAATCGACGCCGCCCGACATCGCGACGACCACGCGCGTGTCCTCGGGCCGTCCCTCAAGATCGAGCGAATTCAGCATCCTGGGCCGCGGCCGAGCCGCGCTCCTTCAAAATCGTCGGCCGGGGGCCGGTTTTGCCGCGCACCCTTATTATAGGGATTCCCGCGCGTCATCGCATCGGTGGCCCCAGATGGGCAGTTCTTGCCGCCGGCCAGCAGGTCGTGCCGGCCACAGCCTCCATCCGGGCCGCCGCCTCCTTATGACAAGCTCTTGAAACTTTGGCAATTTTTCGAGATCCGGGGCATGGCCCGGGGATTGCACCGCTGACCGCGACTGATTTCGTGTCGAGAGGTGCATCCGTGCCGCAGGTGGCGTCCAAGGCCAGCGTTCTGAAGCCGCAACATAACGGTCTGACCCAGCGAGAACGCATGGGCGAGCCCAAGGATTCGACGTCGCCGTTTTCGATCCTGCTGGCCGAGGCCGGCGGCGAGGCGCCGCCGCGGCCCAACGCCAAGCGGACCAACGGCGCATCGGCCACCCAACGGACCGAGCCGCCGCGCAGCCACATGCACCGCACCGACGCCGAGCGTCCGCAGCAAACCGACGAAGAGCCCTCCCCCGATGCCGCGGCGCAGGCTTGCGCAACGCAAACCTCGGCCACCGAGCAAGACGACGACGAGGCCGCAAAGCCATTCGAGATCGCCGCCGCCGGCCAGGCGGCGGTGACTCCTGAGCTGGCGCCGCAGCCGGCTGACAGCACGAGCGACACTTCCAACGAAGCGACCGTCGCAATCGACGCCGCGCTGGCGGCATCGGTTGAGACACCGCCATCACCCGCGCAACCGGTCGCAACTGAAACGCCGTCACTGGCGGCTGCGGCGACCCCGGCTGCCACCGCACCGACTGATCCCGACACGGTCGAGTCCGCGGCGGCGGCCGGGGTTACCGCAACCGCCGCCGGCGAAATCGCGGCCGTCGCTGCCGTCGGCGCGAGCACGCCAACCGTGCCGCAAGCGCCGCCGCCGGCCACGCCGGCGCCGCAAGCATCCGAACAAGCGGCGCAGCAGCAGGCCGCCGCACCGCCGCCGACCATGCCGGAGGCCAAGCCGGCGTCGGTTGAAGCGACGACGACGCCGGAGGCCGCGAACCAGCAGCCGCAGCCCTCAGCGACGCCTGAGACCGCGGCGGCGATCGCACCCACTGCGGGCGCGGAGCACGCCGAAACCAAAACCGCGCCGGAGAAACCGGCGCATGCCGAAACGCCCTCCCCACCATCAGCGCGTCCGCATGGGCCGGACGCGACCGAACGTCCGCAAAACGCGAGCGCGGTAAGCGATTTCATCCACGCCGCGCAACAACCCACGCCGGACGGCAGCCAGCTCGCGCATCTGCAAAGCGGTCGTGACTTCGGGCAGGCGGTCGCTGCCACCGCGCACGCCGCGCAGAGCGCCGACGCCTCCAATCCCCTGGTGTCGTCGCCGGTGCCGCTCGAGAGCCTCGCGGTCGAGATTGCGTCGCGCGCGCTGTCCGGGCGCAACCGTTTCGAGATCCGTCTCGATCCGCCGGAGCTCGGACGCATCGACGTGCGGCTCGATATCGATCGCAGCGGCAATGTCACGTCGCGGCTGGTGGTCGAGAAGGCGGAGACGCTCGACGTGCTGCGCCGCGACGCCCATCAGCTCGAACGCGCGCTGCAGGACGCCGGCCTCAAGACCTCCGACAACAGCCTGCAATTCTCGTTGCGCGACCAGTCGTCCGCCGGGCGTGACGACCGCAACGACTCCAACAACCCACGCATTTTGATCGCCGATCCCGAGTTGCCCGCCACCGAAGCCGCGTCAACGGCCTACGGCCTGACGCTGCGCGGCGGCAGCGGCATCGACATCCGCGTTTGAGGAACCTGACATGGCCACGGTCATCCCCAACACCACCTCCAACGTGCAGGCCACGATCAATAACGCGGTCAAGAGCACGGTCGACAACAACTCGCTGGCCAGCAACTTTCAGACCTTCCTGACGCTGCTCACCACGCAGCTCAAGAACCAGAACCCGCTCGATCCGCTCGACACCAACCAGTTCACCCAGCAGCTGGTGCAGTTCGCGCAGGTCGAGCAGCAGATCAAGCAGAACACGCAGCTCGAGACCCTGATCTCGATCGAGAGGTCGGCGCAGGCGACCACCGCCCTCGCCTATGTCGGCGCCACGGTTGCGATCGACGGCCAGACCGCGGCGCTGAAGAACGGCCAGGCGACCTGGACCTTCAACGTGCCAAAGCCGGTCACCTCCCAGGTGACGATCCGCAACAGCACCGGCCAGACCGTCTATACCGGCAGCTTCTCGATGAACGCCGGGATGCAGAGCTTCCAGTGGGACGGCCGCGACGCCCAGGGCGTGAAATGGCCGGACGGCAACTACACCATCTCGGTAACTGGAAAAGACACCAGCGGGCAGACCGTGGCGATCCCGACCGAGATCGAAGGCGTCGTCGACTCCGTCGACCTCACCAAGACGCCGCCGGAGCTCAAGGTCGGCGGCCAGCCCTTCACGCTCGACAAGATCAAGCGCGTGGTGCGGCCGACCACGTGATCTCTCTTATTGACCTAGATTAGTGCGTCGCGCTGCCCGCGGTGCGCAGCGGCCGCGCTTCGTGGCCGGCCATGACATCGCGGATCGCCTGCTCCAGCGCCGGCAATTCGAACGGCTTGCGCAGGATCGGAAACCGCGTCTCGCCGGCGGCGGCGACGTCGCTGTAGCCGGTGGTGAGCAGCACGCGGATCGCGGGATAGCGCTTGGTCAATTCCTGCGCCAGATGGATGCCGTTCATGCCGTTCGGCATGACGATGTCGCTGAACACAAGGTCGATGCGGTCACCGCCCTCGATCCGCTCCAGCGCCTCGACCGCGTTGCCGGCGACGCAGCACCCGGTAGCCGATCTGCTCGAGCAGCGCGGCGGAGACGTCGGCGACCTCGGGATTGTCCTCGACCACCAGGATCGTGCCCTCCGCTTGCCCGACGTTTTTCGGGTCGCTGATCTGCGGCGTCGCCAGCGCGGCCAGCTTGCAGCGCGCAAGGTAGAGCGAGATGGTCGAGCCGCGTCCGACCTCGCTCACCACGCTGACCGTTCCGCCCGACTGGTGGGCAAAGCCGTACACCTGCGACAGGCCGAGCCCGGTGCCCTTGCCCACCGCCTTGGTGGTGAAGAACGGATCGAAGATCTTCTTCACCGTGTCCTGCGGGATGCCGACGCCGGTATCCGTGAATGAGATAACGACGTGGTCGGTCGCCGGCTGCCCGCGGTTGCCCTCGCCCGCCCGCCACATTGCGCGCCGAGATCGTGAAGGTGCCGCCGTCCGGCATCGCATCGCGCGCATTGACCGCGATGTTGACCATCGCCAGCTCGAATTCGGCGATGTCGGCTTCGACCGGCCACAGATCGTCAGGCAGCTCGATGACGAGATCGATATTGCCGCGCAGCGAGCTGTTGAGCATCGGGCGCATCTCCTGCACCCGCTGGCGCAGGTCGATCGGCACCGGGTTGAGCGGCTGGCGCCGCGAGAACGTCAGGAGCTGCCGGGTCAGCCGTTCGCCGCGGTGGCCGGCGCCCATGATCGCCTCGATCGCCCGCAGCTGGCTCGGATCGCCGAGCTTGCGCCGCAGCAGCTCGGCGTGCCCGCTCACGATCATCAGGAGGTTGTTGAAGTCGTGCGCGATGCCGCCGGTCAGCTGGCCGAGCGCCTCCATCTTCTGCATCTGCGCAAGCTGCTCGCGCGTGCGCTCGAGCTGCGATCTCGGCCTGCTTGCGCTCGGTGACGTCGAAGCAGATGCCGTGCATGCTGACCACGCGGCCGGCGTCGTTCTTCACCAGCTCGACACAGGTCTGGACATGGCGGATCTCGCCGTTCGGGCGAACGATCCGCCGGTCGCCGCGGAACCCCTGGCCGGCCCTGATCGCGAATTGCACCTGCTCGCGCACCCGCTCGCGGTCGTCCGGATGGATGCGCTTGAGATAGCCGTCGAACGAGCCGGCCAATTCCTCGCCCGGCTGCACGCCGAAAATCTCGTAGAGCTGGTCCGACCAGACGATCTCGCCGGTTTCGAAGTTGCGCACCCAGCTGCCGAGATTGGCCAGGCGCTGCGCCTCGATCAGGTTTCGGCTCTGCTGATCGAGCACGTTCTCGGCGTGCTTGCGGCGATCGATCTCGTGCTACGAGCGCCACGATTGGCATCGGTAAGCTCGGCGGTGCGCGCGGCGACCCGCCGGTTGAGATCGTCGTGGACGGCGCGCAGCTCGTCCTCGCTGCGCCGGCGCACGGCGGCGTCGGCGCTGAGCGCGAGGCTCGGCACCGTGACGCCGATCATGAAGGTCAGCAGCAGCAGGAATGATTCGTTGAGCGTCGTCGCGGTCGAACGGTCCGCTGCCGGCGAACGTGCCCCAGACCGCAAAGCCCGCCAGCACCAGTGCCGAGGTCGCGGTGTCGCGCGGGCCGCGGCGCAGCGCCGACCACAACAGCGGCAGCACCGCGAGGAAGCCGAGCGGCGCGCGGCGCTCCGCGGTCTCGAAGACCGGGCTGAAGGCGATCAAGCCGATCGCGCAGGCGACACAGAAGATGACGATCGATTCGAACAGCTTGCGGCGGTCGAACTTGCGGACGTCCGCCGCCGCCCACAAGCACGATCACCGGCGTGACCAGCAGCGCGCCGGCGAGGTCGCCGAGCCACCAGGTCAGCCAGACCGAGCCGACGCTCGCGGCGGTACGACAAGGCCGCCGGCCGCGAGGCTCGTCACCCCGATGGTCGCGCACAGCGCGGTCGGCATGAACGACAGCAGCGCAAAACGGGCGACGCCGGCCGGGGTGTCGAAGGTCGCCTTGCCGTCCGACAGCCGCGTGATCAGGTAGGCGCCGAGCAGGCCCTCGATCGTGTTGCCGGCGCCGATGGCGAGCGAGGTGGTGACCGACCCGGCGGTGGTGACGTTGGCGACGAACGCCGCTATCAGGATCGCCGGCCAGATCCGGTAGCCGCAGCAGCAGCATCGCCGCCAAGGCAAGCCCGGTCGACGGCCAGATCGGCGACGCGCTCGGATTGATCGAGGCCAGCATCAGCCCGATCTTGGCGAACGACGAAATAGATCACGCCGATAGCGGCGAGCTCGAACGCGTAGCGCGCCCATCCTTGCAGCCGCGGACGGCCGCGCGACGCCCCAAGGTCTTCGCTCAACGCCATCGGCGGAACTCTCGAAGTTCAGTTGAATCGAAAGCTCGTCAATTGGAACAGAATAGCCCTACCCCACGTCCCACCCCAGGGAGGCATTTCCATTAGCGCGGCCGCCCATCCGTTACCGAAAGGTAAGCCGCGGTGCGAAAGAGGTAACGCGCTGAGGGGTCAATCCGGTTCCGGCGCGGCCACAATCGGGCAACACGCAGCCAATAACAACGCACGGCAACATTTTCCCAATTGATCCGATGGGCTTAGGCAAATTTTAAGCGGCAGCATGTAGTTTTCATGGCGAGTTGGTCAGTCGAGTGCGTGAGTGATTCATGACTGAGCCCCTACGACCAAGGGCCAAATACGTCATCGGGCCGGACGGCAGCCCGCTGACGATCGCCGATTTGCCCGCACCTGGCACGAAGCGCTGGGTGATTCGGCGCAAGGCCGAAGTCGTCGCAGCCGTGCGTGGCGGTCTCCTCTCGCTCGAGGAAGCCTGCAGCCGCTACACGCTGACCGTCGAAGAATTCCTTTCCTGGCAGTATTCCATCGATCAGCATGGACTTGCCGGTCTGCGCACCACGCGCATCCAGCAGTATCGCCAGTAACGTCCGCGAAAGACTCCTTACCGAATTCCTGACGACGCCGGCTCATCACGCCGGCGTTGTCGCGTTTTGGAGCAACGCGGGATGGAACTTTCGCCCCTGCCTGTCGATTGACTTGTGGCACACACCAAAGCTGCAAGGATCAAGCCCAAGGACGAACATATGCAACGCGTCACGAGGCTACTCGGACTGGCGCTTTGCGCCGTCCTGCTGATCGCCGTCCCTGGGTACGCCCAGCCGCCGAATCCGGGAGTCCCGGCCGGCACGCGGACCGTCAACCTCACCCTCGAGCAGCGCCATGTGATCCGCGAACTGGTCAAGGAGCTCAAAGTCGCCCCGGCCAAGGACGATCTCAAGCTGGCGGCCGGCGACGAAATCCCCGGCAAGGTCGCGCTGCAGCCCGATTCCGCCGCTGATCGGCCAGAAGGTGCCCTGATCAAGTCGCACCGTCTCTATGTCACGGAGAGCCAGATCCTGATCGTCGACCCGCAGGACCAGAAGGTGGTCGAAGTGATCGATTAGCCACAGTCCGGCCTCCTCGACCCAATTCTTGACCCTGTAACCCATTCGTTAACCCGACGGTAACCATGAACCGGGCAATTCTTGCCGGGTAGGTCATTACCGGGGTCGGGGTCCGTGAACGGACTGGTCGAGTTCTTGAAATCACTGGGGGCAGCCCGGATCGCGGCGATGGTCGCGGTCGCGGTGACGCTGATCGGCTTCTTTGCCTTCATCATCATGCGGATGTCGGCGCCGCAGATGACGATGCTGTTCTCCGATCTCTCGCTCGAGGACTCCGGCGCCATCATCAAGGACCTGGAGCGGCAGAATATCCCGTTCCAGTTGCGCAACGAGGGCGCCATGATCTTGGTGCCGCGCGACCGGGTGGCGCGGCTGCGCATGAAGCTCGCCGAGGGCGGCCTGCCCAAGGGCGGCGGCGTCGGCTACGAGATTTTCGACCGCTCCGACACGCTCGGCGCCACCAGCTTCGTCCAGAACGTCAACCACCTGCGCGCGCTCGAAGGCGAGCTCGCGCGCACCATCCGGGCGATCGAACGGATCCAGATGGCGCGCGTGCACCTGGTGCTGCCGGAGCGGCAGCTGTTCTCGCGCGACCGGCCGGAGCCGTCGGCCTCGATCGTGCTGCGGGTCCGCGGCATGCTCGAACCGCAGCAGGTGCGGGCGGTCCGCCACCTGGTGGCGTCCGCCGTCAACGGCCTGAAGCCCGAGCGCGTGTCGGTGATCGACGAGACCGGCCGGCTCTTGGCGGACGGCGCGCGCGGCGACAACGCGATGGGCGTGACCGCCGACGAGCGCCAGATCGCCTACGAGCGGCGGCTGCGCGACCAGGTCGAGACCATCGTGACCTCGGTGGTCGGTCCGGGCCGGGCGCGGGTGCAGCTCACCGCCGACTTCGACTTCAACCGCGTCACGCAAACTTCCGAGAAGTTCGACCCGGAAGGCCGCGTCCTGCGCTCGAGCCAGACCCGCGAAGAATCGACCAACAGCGGCGCCAACGGCCAGGACGGCAGGTCTCCGTCGGCAACGAGCTGCCGGGCGGCCAGCGCGGCGGCGCGGGCGCCGAGAATCAGCAGCAGGCGCGCGAGCAGGGGCGCAAGACCGAAGAGATCGTGAACTACGAGATCTCGCGCTCGACCAAGACCGAAGTCACCGAAGGCGGACGCATCAACCGCGTCTCGGTCGCGGTGCTGGTCGACGGCAACTACACCCGCGGCGCCAACGGCGAGGCGGCCTATCAGCCGCGCGACAAGGAAGAGCTCGACCGCATCTCAGCGCTGGTGCGCACCGCGATCGGCTTCGACCAGAAGCGCGGCGATCAGGTCGAGGTCGTCAACCTGCGCTTCGCCGAGACTGCTGCCACCCCCATAGCCGAACCGACCGGCTGGCTGTCTTTCCTGCAGTTCACCAAAGCCGACGTGATGCACTGGGTCGAGCTCCTGGTGATGGCGCTGCTCGGCCTGGTGGTGCTGTTCACGGTGGTGCGGCCGCTGGTGCGCCGCATCCTGGCGCCCGAAGGCGGGCGCGGCCAACAAGCCGCGATCGCCGCCGCCATCGCGGGCGGCGACGTGCCGACCGCGATCGCCGCCGGGGCGTCGCCGGAAGAGATCAAGGCGGTTCCGAACCAGACCGCCAAGATGATCGACATCGCGCAGGTGCAGGGCCAGGTCCACGCCCAGTCGGTGCAGCGCGTCGGCGAGCTGGTGGACCGCAATCCGACCGAGACCGTCTCCATCATCCGCACCTGGCTCCACGAAAGCGCAGCCTGATAAATCGCCATGGCATCAGCCCAAGACCAAGAGCAAGCCAAACGCAACATCGAGGGCGTGGTGGCGGCGCTCGCCGGCCGCAGCAGCGGGCGGCCGCCGCGCAAGCTGACCGGGCCGGAGCGCGCCGCCGTGCTCATGCTCGCGCTCGGCGAGCAGCACAGCGGCAAGATCTGGGGCATGCTCGACGACGACGAATTGCGCGAATTGTCGGTGGTGATGTCGACGCTCGGCACCATCGAGGCCGAATCGGTCGAGCACCTGCTGCTCGAGTTCGTCGGACGCATGTCGGCGTCGGGCGCGCTGATGGGCAACTACGACGCCACCGAGCGGCTGCTGCACCAATTCCTGCCGGTCGAACGCGTCGGCGGCATCATGGAAGAAATCCGCGGCCCGGCCGGCCGCAACATGTGGGAGAAGCTCTCCAACGTTCAGGAAGAGGTGCTCGCCAACTACCTCAAGAACGAATACCCGCAGACCGTGGCGGTGGTGCTCTCCAAGATCAGGCCGGAGCACGCCGCGCGCGTGCTCGGCATCCTGCCGGAGGACCTCGCGCTCGACGTCGTCAACCGCATGCTGAAGATGGAGGCGGTGCAGAAGGAAGTGCTGGAGCGGGTCGAGAGCACGCTGCGCACCGAATTCATGTCGAACCTCTCGCAGACCCGGCGCCGCGACGCCCATGAGGTGATGGCGGAGATCTTCAACAATTTCGACCGGCAGACCGAGACCCGCTTCATGACCGCGCTCGAGGACCAGAACCGCGAGAGCGCCGAGCGCATCAAGACGCTGATGTTCACCTTCGACGACCTGACGCGGCTCGACACCGGCTCGGCGCAGACCATGATGCGCAATATCGACAAGGACAAGCTCGCGATCGCGCTCAAGGGCGCGAACGAGACCGTGCGCCAGTTCTTCATGAGCAACATGTCGACGCGCGCCGCCAAGATGCTGGCCGACGACATGCAGGCCATGGGTCCGGTGCGGCTGCGCGACGTCGACGAGGCGCAATCGCAGCTCGTCAATCTCGCCAAGGACCTCGCCGCCAAGGGCGAGATCATGATCTCGAAGAGCCGTGGCGACGAAGAGCTGATCTATTGAGGCGATGAAAATGAGAGCGGCGCCGGCCAAATTCATGTTCGAGAACGACTTCGCCCCGGGCGGGGGCGAGCGCAAGTCGTTGATGACGCTCGACGACCACGCCGCCAAGCTCAAGGCGGCGGAAGCCGCCGCCTTCGCGCGCGGCTTCGCACAGGGCTCAGCCGAGGCCGAGCAGCGTTCGCTCGCCATCATCGAGCGGATCGCGGCGGCGATGAGCGCGCTCGACCAGCATCTCGACGCGGTGGAGGCGAAATTCGAGACCGAGGCGATCGAGGTGGCGGTCGCGGTGGCCAAGAAGCTCGCGCCCGAGCTGGTTTCGCAGGAGCCGTTCGCGGAGATCGCGGCGCTCGCCATCGGCTGCTTCCGCAACCTGGTGAAGTGCCCGCATGTGGTGGTGCGCGTGAACGACGCGCTGCACGAGAGCGCGCGCGAGAAGCTCGACGAGATCGTGCGCCGCTGCAGTCCCGAAACCAAGCTCGTGCTGCTGGCCGAGCCGGAGATCGCGCCCGGCGACTGCCGCATCGAATGGGCGGACGGCGGCATCGACCGCGACACCGCCGCCGTCGCCGCCGCGATCGACGAAGCGGTGGCGCGCTACATCAATGCACGGCGAAGCGGCGTGGACGCGAACGGCGCGCGCACGCCGAACGTCAGGTGGAGGTAACCCATGAGCGACAACGACAGCAAGGTGCCGCTTCCCGATCTCGAAGCCAACGGCATGCCGCCGCTCGACCCGGCGGCGCTGGCGGCGCAGCCGTCGGAGACGCCGGGCCACAGCGCCGCCGACCTCGAAGCGGTGTTCGACGTCCCGGTCAAGGTCTCGGCCGTGCTCGGGCGCGCGCGCATGGAGGTCTCCGACCTGCTCAAGCTCGGGCCCGGCACGGTGCTCGAGCTCGACCGCAAGGTCGGCGAGGCGATCGACATCTACGTCAACAACCGCCTGGTCGCCCGCGGCGAAGTGGTGCTGGTCGAGGACAAGCTCGGCGTGACGATGACGGAAATCATCAAGGCGGAGCGGAATTGATGCGCGCTGCGCGCGAGAAACGCGCGAACGCGAACTGAAAGGATAGAGCCATGCGTCTCCTGATCGTCGGAACCCTGAAGGGTCAGCTCACCGCAGCGACCAAGATCGCGATGGATCGCGGCGCCAGCGTCACCCACGCCAGCGACATCGAGCAGGCGCTCAACGTGCTGCGCTCGGGCACGCGGCGCCGATCTCCTGATGGTCGACGTCGCGCTCGACATCCGCGACCTGGTGCTGCGGCTGGAGGCCGAACGCATCTCGGTGCCGATCATCGCCTGCGGCGTCAGCACCGACGCCCGCGCCGCGGTCGCCGCCATCCATGCCGGCGCCAAGGAGTACATCCCGCTGCCGCCCGATCCGGAGCTGATCGCGGCGGTGCTCGCGGCCGTCACCGACGACACCCGCGAGCTGATCTATCGCGACGAGCTGATGGCGCATGTGGTCAAGCTCGCGCAGCAGATCGCGCCGTCGGACGCCTCGGTGATGATCACCGGCGAGTCCGGCACCGGCAAGGAGGTGATCGCGCGCTATGTGCACAGCCGTTCGAACCGCGCCAAGGCGCCGTTCATCTCGGTCAACTGCGCGGCGATCCCGGAGAACCTGCTGGAGTCCGAACTGTTCGGGCACGAGAAGGGCTCCTTCACCGGCGCGGTGGCGCGCCGCATCGGCAAGTTCGAGGAGGCGACCGGCGGCACGCTGCTGCTCGACGAGATTTCCGAGATGGACGTGCGGCTGCAGGCCAAGCTCCTGCGCGCGATCCAGGAACGCGTCATCGACCGCGTCGGCGGCACCAAGCCGGTGCCGGTCGACATCCGCATCATCGCAACGTCGAACCGCAACCTGGTCGAGGCGGTGCGCGCCGGCACGTTCCGCGAGGACCTGCTGTTCCGCCTCAATGTCGTGAACCTGAAGATCGCGCCGTTGCGGGAACGGCCGGCCGATATCCTCGAGCTCGCCCAGCACTTCATCAAGAAATACGCCGACGCCAACGGCGTGCCGCCGCGGCCGCTGTCGGCGGAGGCGCGGCGCGCGCTGGTGCTCAACCGCTGGCCGGGCAATGTGCGCGAATTGGAGAACACGCTGCATCGCGCGGTGCTGCTTGCGACCGGCGACGAGATCGGCATCGACGGCATCCTGACGCCGGACGGCGATGCGCCTCGATCAGGCGCGCAACCCGACCGTGGCGCATGCGACGCTCGCGGCCGAGACCGTGACGCGGGCGCTGGTCGGGCGCACCGTCGCCGACGTCGAGCGCGATCTGATCCTCGAGACGCTCAAGCATTGCCTCGGCAACCGCACCCACGCCGCCAATATCCTCGGCATCTCGATCCGCACGCTGCGCAACAAGCTCAACGAATATGCCGACGACGGCGTGCCGATCCCGCCGCCCGGTGGCGGCGAGATCAGAGGGGCGGCGTAGCAGCGCCGGCGATCAGCGTCCGCCGAACACCCACATCAGCGTGGTGATAGTGAAGCTGAGCGCGACCGTGATCATGATCGCGAAATAGATCAGCTCGCCCTTGGTCGGCGGCTTGGGCGCCCCCGTCCCATGCTGCGGGCGGCGCGGCATGAAGCGCCGCAGATAGGGCCACGCCATCACGACAATCAGGATCGAGACAATGAGAGCGATGAGGAAGCGCATCATGGTGTCGATCCTGGCGGGGCCGGCGTGCTAGCCTTCTCCGTATCAGTATTCTCAGCCGGAGACGACGAGCCCGCAATGACCGAAACACAATTCACCACCGCTCTCATCGTCGGGGCCGGCGCCGGCCTCTCCGCCTCGCTTGCCCGCGTCCTGAGCAAGGAGGGCATCAAGGTCGCGCTGGCGGCGCGCTCGACCGACGACCTGCACGACCTCGCGGTCGAGGCCGGCGCCGAGACGTTCGCGTGCGACGCGGCGAAGCGTGCCGAGGTCGACGAGCTGTTCAACAATCTCGACGCCACCATCGGCGCGCCCGAGATCGTGATCTACAACGCGAGCTACCGCACCCGCGGGCCGTTCGCCGAGCTCGACCCCGCCGAGGTCGAGAAATCGATCGCGGTCACCGCCTTCGGCGCGTTCCTGGTGGCGCAGCAGGCGGTCAAGCGCATGCTGCCGAAAGGACGCGGCGTCATCCTGTTCACCGGCGCGTCGGCCGGCGTGAAGGGCTATGCGCAGTCGGCGCCGTTCGCGATGGGCAAGTTCGCGCTGCGCGGGCTCTCGCAAAGCATGGCGCGCGAGCTGCATCCGCAGGGCATCCACGTCGCGCATGTGGTGATCGACGGCGGCATCAAGAGCGCGCGCCGCGCCGAGCCGCCGGACAAGCCCGCCAGCCTGCTCGATCCCGACGGGATCGCGGCGAGCTATCTGCACATCATCCACCAGCCGCGCAGCGTCTGGGCGACCGAGATCGAGCTGCGGCCCTGGGTCGAGCGGTTTTGAGGCGCTGTTTCCGTCGCGGCGTTAACAAAAAAGCGGCTGTATTGGCCGAAGTATCAGCCCCTGCGCCCGTAATATTTCTCAAATAGTTCGCCGGCCGCCGCCGATTTCATGCTAGGAATCCGCATGATTTCCAGCAGCAGCGGTTTGCGGCCCCGCCTGACCGGCGGACGACCGGGCGTTCCCGCGGCACGGAGCGCGCCGTGAGCGACCACAAGTTCAAGATCGGGCAATCGGTCCACTACACCTCCGGACCTTACGGCCGCGGCACGCCGAACGAGATCTACACGGTCACCCAGTTGCTGCCGCCCGAGGGCGACGATCGCCAGTACCGGATCAAGAGCGCCAGCGAGCCGCACGAGCGGGTCGTCAAGGAGAGCCAGCTCAACCGGGACTGATCGAGACCAGGGGTACCGGCCGACGGCCGGATTGTGAAAGCGTAACGATGAAGTTCGACTACGAAAGCCCGGCCGAGTTGTTCATGGCGAAACGCAAGGGCGGCGTGCGCCAGCCGCTCGGCTATCGCCGCTTCGGCACCGCCGCGGAAGCGATCCGCTTCGCGGTCGAGGAATTCCCCGCGGTGCGCACGCTCGGCGCCTGGCTGCAGGTCGGCGACGAGCGCTACGACGTCGACGCCATCCAGCGGCTCTACGACAGCGAGGAGTTTCCGCTCAAGCGTCCCAAGCGCAAGGCGAAGGCGAACTAGGCCGTCGGCCGGGTTGGATGTGTCCGCTTTCGGCAATAGCAGACTTGCCTTCCGCCATCGTTTCGATGCACCAACCTCGCTCTGCCTTCCTCACCCGTTTCCCGAGCATCCGAGGGCAATCAAATGGAAAAGGCGGAAATGACGAAGGCCGAACTTGAATTTGCGGTGCTCGCGGAATTGCGTGCGCGTCCTGACTGCGAAGGTGCCGTGCATGTCACTGTTATTCCGTATGACGATTTTCGTATTTCTGCCAATTGGCAGGTTGCAAGCTTCGACCCCGGTGTCTCCGAATGGGGCCGCTGCGAGCGCGCCTTGTGCGCCATCGTCCAAAGCCTACAGCAAAGGTTTGACATTCGCGCTGATCGCCAACCCGCTAACTCGGTGCGGAGATGATCGCGTCGTCGGCCACGGCAAGGAAGACTCGGCGTCAGTGCGATGATACGATCGTTTCAGCCCCGGCCATCGGTCGCTCCTTTGGTTGAGGTCAGGCCCGCGTTTGGAGGGCGCCCTCCACCAACGCGGGCCGCTTCTTCATCAAGCCATACCCATTTGTAGATGGACCGCCGCTATCCGCTTTCAGGCTTTCTTCGGCGGAGGCTTGCGCTTGTGTGAGCGCTGGCGCTCTCCGCACATCCATTCGTCGTCGTGCGCCAGCGATTTGTAGGATGCCGCCGCGCTGAAGTGCGCGCTGCGATCGTTGCCGGGCGCGGCCTTGCGCCCGCTACGCAGCGCGTCGGCGGCCATCTTGCGAAACGTCTTCGATCTGCTGGCTGGCACGGTCAGGGCTCTGAGCGATCGCGTGACCTTGCCCGAAGATCGGCGCCCATTTTTCGGGATCATGCTCATCGGAAAAACTTGATCGTTATTCAACAGGCCCGGGCAGCACCGCCGAATGCGGCGTCTCGTCGATGTCGGCCACGAAGAAAGTCATACCATAATATTCAACTGATTCTCATAAATGTTTTTGCCGTCATCTGCCTTGTAATATCTGTTTTCGATCACAATTCATAAGTCTACCCGGAAATATTTCCGAGTAGAATTACGAAAGATAATCCTATGACCAACATCAATATTACTGCTTCCGAGCCGAACAAGCCCGCAAATCCTTCTCAGCCCGACCAAGCTCCCCAGCAGAACCAACAGCCGGGCCAGCAGAACCAACAGCCGGGCCAGCAGAACCAGCAGCAGGGCGAGCAGACCAACAAGGACAAACCGGCGCAGCAGAAGTAACAAGATGCGCTATATTCTAAGGGCCCGGCACCGCGCCGGGCCCTCGTCACATCGGAGGAGCACCGACAACGATCCGCAAAAGCTGACGAGGATATGCTACGCGCGACGGCCGCGTCCAAGAGTCCGGACAGATGCGGAGATGATGAGGATGCCCGATGCTCGATCGATCGCTCAAAGCCGAGTTTGAAAGCTATTGGAAGACGCTCTCCACTGACGAGCTCAGACGAGCATTCGACGAACGGATCGAGCGTCTCCTGAAGTCAACACGGCATAGATTATGTGCGCGGATATGTGGACGGTCTCAAAGATGCTTCATCTTCGACCTAGCCGCGACTGCGCCGCTCGGCCGTTGTCCCAAAGCGCGCTTTGACGGATGCATCAAAGGTCGCGTTTGACGACGTGCTGGATGTCCGCCTGCCCTTGATTTCACTTACACAAAATGCGCTTCAACGACTCCATCGGGCTTTTTTCCAAGACTGTTTGGAATCCGGGAGATATTTGTGCGCTCACGTAAATCAAGTCATTCGAACTATCGTAAACCTCAAGCTTCAAAAGCGCGACTTTGCTTTCTCTGCAGTTTATCAAAACACGTTCGGCGGTGAAGCGATATGCAGCGGGCAAGCTGGGATGCATGTTGGGAAAAAAGCGGGCCGTGCTGGCATCACTGCGCAGCCTGGTTAGCATTGTGGATTGGACATTCCCGTCAAACGTGCGAGTCACCAGCGGGTCGTAAAAGATCTCTCCATCGCCACCAACAGTGTCGGACAGAGCGGTCAATCTGCGTGAGGTGAGATCAAGAGGAACGGCAACGAGGGGCCGATATAGTCCGCCGCTGCACAAAAGATGCCTGCCGGAGTCGCCAATGCTCCCGGGCACTATTGCTGCGCCGATTGAAAGGTCCAGGCTCTCGCCGTCTCCCCATTTGAACTGCTCCAATAGCTTGCCTGATTTCGAATAGGTCGACACTTCCGCTGTTGCAAGTCGCGGCTTGTTGCAATCAAAGACCAGAATGCCTTGGTCGTAGTACGCGTCCAGGTTTTTCGGATCCGCGCCTGGTTGCAACAAGCTCCTCCTTTCAACAAAGGCTCTGTCCGAGAGAACGCGTACCGTATCGAATTTCATAAAATGAGGAACCCTGGTTGCCGGTATGTAGTCATACATGGTCCAACCCTTCATGTTGGGACCATCGATTTCAGCGCGCGGCTTTGCGCCGGACGAAAATCTTGTCGTCCAATCGACCGGCAGCGCACCGAATGCGAGCAACCCCAACACTCCCGCCGCTGCGCAAGCCAGCGCGATCCCTATCCATATTTTCTTGCTCTGCACGGGGCGGATGTCCCGCACCAGACCCGCCATGTCGCTGCGGAAGCCGGTGTTGCTGATCGACACCGCCTGATGGTCCAACAAGCCCCTGATGTCGGCAGGCAACGCGGCCTTGGGAGGGAGAGCAGCACCTCCAACCAGCACCGGGATGACCGTAATTTCGCGCCTAAGCGCCGAGCTGATTTCGAGTCGAACCCAATCGTCGGGATTATCGAGTCGCCGATTCCCTTCGGCGTCTCGCGCTTCCAACCAATGCGGTCCAATAAGGACCAGCACGACGCCACATTCTCTTAGCCGCTGTTCCAGGACGACGGGGAATTTCGCCCCCGCACGCAAATCAACATCAATGAAGACGTTTTTCCCGCCGAATTCGCGCTCCAGATATTGACTGATACCGAGCGCGTTGGCGGCGCTATCTTCGCGGCGATAGCTGACGAAAATTTTGTTGGCCATTGCCAGCCGCGCCCCTCAGCGGGGCAAGGATAGCGCCTTAGAAATGGTCACATCAACCCTGTAAGCTCCGCCGCAAGCGCCGCATTTTATGAGTAGATGTCCTAGGCACACCGGCTACTTCACCACGAAATTGAAATACGTGTCGCGATAGGGCTCGCCGCGCAGCGTGAAGTGCCACCATTCGCGGTCGTAGGGGATGAAGCCGCCGCGCCGCATCGCGGTGGCAAGGGTTTTCCGGTTCGCCTGCGCCTCCGCGCTTACGGCGCGGCTCGACGGCCAGGACTGCACCCCGAAGAAATCGAAGCGCGTGCCCATATCGACTTCCTCCGGCGCCCTCCCCGGTGCAAGCCGCACCAGCGTGAGGTCGACGGTCGAGCCGCGCGAATGGCCGGAGCGGTTCGAGATATAGCCGAGCCGGAACAGGTCGCGCTTGTCGACGTCGGGATAGAAATCGGCCTTGCGCTTCACGTCCTTGATGTCGCGCGCCCAGCGCACGAAGTGCGCCACCGCGCGCGTCGGCCGGTAGCAATCGAACACCTTGAGCCCGAACCCCTGCGTCGCGAGGTCCTGCTGCACGCGCGCGAGCGCCGCCGCCGCCGGACGCGTCAGCAGGCAGCGCGCGCCCTCGTATCCGTCGATGCGCGCGCCGACGAAATTGTCTTCGCCGAAATAGCGCATGTCGACCACGAGCCCCTCGACCACCGCGGCCGCGTCGACAAAGCCCGCGGGCACCTGCGCCGGCAGCTGCGCTTGCGCCGGAAACGCGAACAGCAGTACCAGGAAGGACGCGCCGCCGAGCGCCCGCCGGATGGAAACTGTCATCGTCCATGGCTATCACGGAACGGAGCCGATCGGCACCGCCGGAAAGGCGCCGTTCACATTTGAACTCCCTGATCACAAATTCGCATCCACATCCGCCCGATCCCCGTATAATAGGCGGGTGACGCCGCGCCGGCACCCGGACGCGGTATTGGCCGCTCCGGGGGGCCTTGGATCTATGGACGCAGACGCCGCCCGCAGCCAGCTTGCCGCGGCCCTGGTGCGAACCGGCACCGGGGACCGCGCCGCGTTGCGGATCGTCTATCAGGATTCCTCCGCGAAGCTTTTTGGTGTCCTGCTCCGTATCTTGAAGGACCGAAGCGAGGCCGAGGACGTGCTGCAGGACGTCTACGTGACGGTGTGGCGCAAGGCCGCCCTCTTCAATCCGGAGCGGGCGAGCCCCATTACCTGGCTGGTCGCCATCGCCCGCAACCGGGCGATCGACCGGCTGCGGGCGGGGGCGATGAGCCGTCGCTCGGCGCCGCTGGAGGAGGCGGTGGAGGTGCGCGACGTCAGCCCCGGCGCGCTCGACATGGTGGTGAAGGCGGAGCAGCAGGCGCGGTTGGGCGTCTGTCTGGGCGAGCTGGAAGAGAAGACGTCGCAGGCGATCCGTTCGGCGTTCCTCGACGGCGTGACCTATGAGCAACTGGCGGAGCGCATGAACGTGCCGCTCGGAACGATGAAGAGTTGGATCCGGCGGGGACTGTTGAAGCTGAGGACCTGTCTCGAACGATGAGCGACGCGACCGACCATATCGCACCTGAGGACGAAAGCCGCGTGCTCGCGGCCGAGTACGTCCTCGGCGTGCTCAGCGCCGAGGAGCGGCGCGCGGTCGAGACGCGCATGGCCGAGCAAGCCTCGTTCGCGCGCGAGGTCGCCGAGTGGGAAGAGCGGCTCGGCGGCATGGCTTCTTACATCACGCCGGCAACGCCGCCGACGCAGACCTGGCTGCGCATCCAGGCGTCGCTCGGCGAGCAGCCGCTGGGCGCCGCCGCCGCGCCCACGTCGATCTGGCAGAGCCTGGCGTTCTGGCGCGCCTTCAGCGTTGGCTCCTCGGTGCTGGCCGCCGCCTGCGTCGCCGCGCTGGTCTATGTCGGCATGCGGCCGATGCCGCCGGCGACGCCGCGCACGCCGCTGCTCGCGACCTTGACCGGCGCCCAGACCAAGATGCCGAACTTCGTCGCCGCGATCAGCGGCGACGGCAGAAACCTCACGATCGTGCCGGCGGCGCTGCTCACCACCGACAAGCGCTCGATGGAATTGTGGCTGATCCCGGAGGGCGGCAAGCCGGCCTCGCTCGGCCTGATCTCGGCCGGGCAACCAGTGCAGCTCAACCTGCCGCCCGAGCTGTTGAAGCACGTCGGCAGCGGCGCCACGCTCGCGGTGTCGCTCGAACCGCTCGGCGGCTCGCCGACCGGCCAGCCCACCGGCGAAGTGATCGCGCACGGTAGTCTCTCGCGGCTGTAACGAATCCTCGCGGCCCGCTACCGGGTGCGTTCGCCGCGCGGCAGCCAGTTCAGCGCTAGGCGAACGACCTATCGCGGATACCACAGCTCGACGCGTCCCGGCGCCGCGCTGTGCTGCGTCGTTTCGGCAGGCGTCGGTCGATACACTTTCGCGATGAACGGAGGCTTGTGTCGGGCCAAGAAGCGCTCGATGCCCGGCAAGCTCGCGACGAATGCGCGGGCAAGGTCCGGAAACGGCACGGCGCCGACGATCACCAGCAAGGCGACGCCGTGCCGCATGACGGCGTTGCGTTCGTTCGGCTTGTAGCGAATCCGGCGGTCATGGGTGAGCGCGATCCAGCCTCGTTTGCCGACGGCCTCGAGCCACGCCTCGTCCGCCGTATCCGGGGCGAAATGATCGTGGTGCCGCTCGACGGTCAAGCCGCTTGATCTGAGAATCTCGGCAAAGGTCTTGCCGAGATCGCGATCGGTGAAATAGACAAAGCTCAAGCTGCCCGCTCGTAGAGGACCGCCTGCTCGACCTCCGGCGGGCGAAGTTCATAATCGGCGGCGACGTCCTCCACCGTTTCGCCGGCGTCGATGCGCTCGGCGATGATGGCGGTGGAGACGCCCTTGCGCCCAACCACCGGACGGCCGAATGCAATGCGCGGATCGATAACGATCGGGCGCGCTTCGCTTGGCGCGGAAGCCGACAAGAACGGATAGAGCCGCGCCGGAAATTTGGCCGTGTCCCATTCAATCCGCTTCAGATGCTCGTCAAACACCCGGCGCATGGCGAGCTGGCCGGACGCTGTCAGCTCGATCAATTCGCCGTATCGATCAAGGAACACCTTGCCCGCGCCGGTGCGCAGCTCCGGCCGCAACAGAAGCCGCTCTATGCCAAGCTCCTTCTCAGCGTACCCGAGGGCGCTGCGCACGGCCTTGATCGACACGCCATGTTCGGCTCGCAACGAGCGCAGCACGTGGGCCTCGATCAAGTTGGAGAATGAGAGCAAGGGCGGCCGTCGCGAAGCCGGCCGGATCAGCGGAGGAAACTGGCCGCCGCCGCCGGCTGTGGGATACCGGCGACCCAGGACCCATGAACGCAGCGTGGCGGCAGGCAGCCGCACGTAATGCGCGGCCTCGGAAAGCGTGTAGGCGGCGGCCTCCCGGTTGCTGGCGGCGGCGTTCCTGCGGCTGACAGTCATTTTCGATCTCTGCGCGAGAGGCGTCCGATCGATCCGGTCTCGGCGCCGCGTTCGCGTTTGCCGCGCGGCGGAGTCGAAACCGGGCCGGCCCCCGCGACGCAGTGACCAGCCCGTAAATTGGAATTTAGTCTGGCGGCCGTCGAATTGCAAACCGGACCATGCTACTGGGCAACGTTGAAAGGCCTTGGGGGGCAGATCGGCGCAATGGCCGGTGGCAGCAAGTTTGCGGAATTGGTGGTGGAAAGGCCGCTCTCGACTGGCTCGGAGCAATGGGCCATGCCGTGCTGCACGGCCCCGACATCGCAGCCGGCGAAGCGGCGGCCGAGCGCGACATCCGGTCTTTCGCGACGTGAAAGCGCGTTGACGGCCGTCGCTACTTGCACTCCCCCACGCGCTCGGCCTCGATCCGCGTGTGCACTTCCTGCATCACCTTCCCGAGCATGGAAGAGCTCGCGACAATGGTCGCGGTGTAACGATTGGTTCGCTCGAAGACGAACTCGCCGGCGACGTCCATGTCGAGCTGGCCCCGGCACTGCAGACGCCATTTCAGGCGCTGCGGCGTGAATTCGTCCTCCACCTGCTCGCATGCAGAATTGGTGGTGCCGTAGACCGGGCTGAACGTGCGCTTGAGATCGGCGACGTCGTCCGCGCGCAGGCAGCGCGATGTTTCACGCGGCGGGCCGGCGATCCCATTGATCGTGGGAGTCTGAATCGAGCGCCAGAGCCCGGCTTCGATGCCCTTCAGCACGCGCGCCGGAAGCCGCTGTCGCCACGAGGGCTGCCGCCAAAGTCACACCGGCGATCGTTCGTTGCATTTCCGCACTCCCAGTGTCGCGTCGCAGACGCGATATCCGTCGCTCACACGGCTATCCCTTACACGGCATCCCATGAAGCGGCTTGACTGGGCAAAGATATAGGAATATAGTCTAGATGCCCTCGACGAGCGGGGTCGGACACGGCCGCCTCATCGGAGCGCTGTAAGACCGGCAAGACGGTAAGATGCGGCACTTAACTCTATGATATAATTGATAGTTTAGTCCTTTTCGACGATCTTACACCCCTCCACCGCGGCTGTAAGATTGGGCCGCGGCGGGGCGCCCATCATGCGAGCGCGCGTGCATCTCGCGCCTGCCCTGCCCCGTATCTCCTGGCACTCCCGTGGCCCCCGAGGCGGCAGGTTGTCCCCCCGTCCTGTCGCCCTTGCCACAAGCCCGCTGCGGCAACGCAGCGGGCTATCTTTGTGCCCAGCCGCAGGCCGGCAAACGCCTGGTCCCACGCCGTTTTCTTCATCTACTTTGTTGTGTTGCGATGCGCTTTTCACGCCGCACGGTCGGGGAAATTGCGGCCTTGGAGTACCGCCCTTAACCCCCGATTAACCATAAGCACGGCAAATCTTGCCCAGGGACTGGGAGGTAATTTTTTCCGACAGGCGCTGACTTTCCTTCAATCACCGGAATCGAGGGCACCCAGTGGAAGCGGGCGCGGTTCCAATCTCGCAAGTCGGCGGCCTCTCTGCCGCTCAACAATCATTCGGAGCCCATGACCGGGCCCGGCGGGGACCCATGACGGACGTAGTGGCGGCGGGCGCACCGAAATTCAACCTGCCGAATCTCGGCGAGATCGGTGCAATCCTCAAACGCGGCGACCTGGCGCTCGCGATCGGCGTGATGCTGATCCTGGTGGTGCTGATCCTGCCGCTGCCGCCGATGCTGCTCGACCTCGCGCTGGCGCTGTCGATCATCTTCTCGGTGCTGATCCTGATGACGGCGCTGTTCATCCAGGCGCCGCTCGAATTCTCCGCCTTCCCGACCGTGCTGCTGATCTCGACCATGCTGCGGCTGGCGCTCAACCTCGCCTCGACGCGGCTGATCCTGTCGCACGGCCACGAAGGCACCGCCGCCGCCGGCCACGTCATCGAAGCGTTCGGCAATTTCGTGATGGGCGGCAATTTCGTGATCGGCGTGATCGTGTTCACGATCCTGGTGATCGTGAACTTCGTGGTCATCACCAAGGGCTCGGGACGCATCGCCGAAGTCGCCGCGCGCTTCCACTTGGACGCCATGCCCGGCAAGCAGATGGCGATCGACGCCGACCTCTCGGCCGGGCTGATCAACGAGGAGGAGGCGCGCCGGCGCCGCCGCGAGATCGAGGACGAATCCGGCTTCTTCGGCGCCATGGACGGCGCCTCGAAATTCGTGCGCGGCGACGCCATCGCGGGCCTGCTGGTGGTGTTCATCAACATCATCGGCGGCATGATCATCGGCATCGCCCAGCAGGGCATGCCGTTCGCGGAAGCGGCACGCACCTACACGCTGCTGACGGTCGGCGACGGCCTGGTCACGCAGGTGCCGGCGCTGATCGTCTCGATGGCGGCCGGCCTGCTGGTGTCCAAGGCCGGCGTCGCGGGCGCGGCCGACAAGGCGCTGATGACGCAGTTCTCCGGCTACCCCAAGGCGCTCGGCATGTCGGCGGCGGTGATGATCGTGATGGCGGCGCTGCCGGGCATTCCGGCGATCCCGTTCCTGCTGCTGGGCGGCGGCGCCGGGGCGCTGGCCTGGTACGTCGACAAGAAGAAGAAGCAGGCCGCGGTCGACGTGACCAAGGCGGCCGAAGCGGCGGCGCCCGCGGCGCCGATCGAGGAGCCGATCTCGACCGCGCTCAAGATCGACGATCTCAAGATCGAGCTCGGCTACGCGCTGTTGCCGCTGGTCAATTCGCCCGACGGCACCGACCGCCTCACCGAGCAGATCAAGGCGCTGCGGCGCTCGCTCGCGATGGAGATGGGCTTCGTGATGCCGTCGGTGCGCATCCTCGACAACGTGCAGCTCGACGCCAACAGCTACATCATCAAGATCAAGGAAGTGGATGCCGGCAACGGCCGCATCTGGCCGGGCCAGTACATGGTGATGGACCCGACCGGCGCGCAGGTGACGCTGCCCGGCGTGCATACCGCCGAGCCGACCTTCGGCCTGCCCGCCACCTGGATCGACGCCGCGCTCAAGGAAGACGCCGCGATCAAGGGCTACACCGTCGTCGACGCCGCCACCGTGATGTCGACGCACTTGACCGAGCTGATCAAGGCCAACGTCTCCGAGCTGATCTCCTATGCCGAGGTCAACAAGCTGATCAAGGAGCTGCCGAAGGAGCAGGCCGAGCTGGTCAAGGACATCGTGCCGTCGCAGGTCTCGGTCTCCGGCATCCAGCGCGTGCTGCAATTGCTGCTGGCGGAGCGGGTGTCGATCCGCGACCTGCCCACCATCCTCGAAGGCATCGCCGACGGCATCGCGTTCACGCGCAATCCGGCGTCGCTGGTCGAGCACGTGCGGGCGCGGCTCGCGCGCCAGCTCTGCGCGCAATACACGACCGCGGCCGGCCACCTGCCGATCATCGCGCTCACCGCGCGCTGGGAGCAGAATTTCGCCGAGTCGATCATCGGCCAGGGCGACGACCGCACGCTGGCGATGCAGCCGTCTCGCCTCACGGAATTCATCACCATCGTGCGCGAGCGCTTCGAGGACGCCGCCCGCAACGGCGAGGCGCCGGTGCTGGTCACCTCGGCGTCGGCGCGGCCGTTCGTGCGCGGCATCGTGGAGCGCTTCCGCTCCCAGACCCCGGTGCTCTCGCAGGCGGAAATCCACCCGCGCGCGAGGCTCAAGACCGTGGGCAGCATCTGAGCGAACAGCGAACGGTCCGCGCACACACGCACGATTGAGCGGCGCGAAGTCATGCTTGTGCCGTCTACGGTTCCTCCATGGGCAGCCAATGGCCTCCCTGATGCAGCGACACGCTGAACGAGAGGAGGCCAATGGTTATTCTAATTCCGTGGCACGCAAAAATCAGAGGATAAAGTCGCTGCTGGTCAGGAAGGTACCCAGCCCGTCGGTGGTGTGCACCATGATTCGACCATCAGCGGCGCCGTCGCCGTCGACATCCATCAGCCAGGCCTGGCCGTCGCCACGCCACTGCGGGATGGCCTTCAGCTGTCCGGCGCTGCTGGTGAATTCGCCGACGATAACGAACGCCTGGTTGCCTGCGGCATTCACATTGGCGTCGATGCCCGAGAGATCGATCCGGTCGATGCCACGTTCGAAATCCAGGATATCGTCACCTGGACCGTCACCCAGCGCTATGTCGGAAATGTTGGTGAACAGGAACGTGTCAGAGCCGGCACCGCCGGTCAGGGTGTCGCGGCCGCTGCCGCCGAACAGCAGGTCGTCGTTGCTGCCGCCGTCGAGGGTATCGTCGCCGGCGCCGCCAATCAGCGTGTCGTTGCCTGCAAGCCCGAAGATCGAGTCGTTGCCGGCGCCGCCATCCAACGTGTTGGCTACACCGTTGCCGGTGATGGAGTCACCGAACGCCGACCCGACAACATCCTCGATACCGGCCAGCGTGGCGACCGTCTTGGTCTCATAGACCGGCATGGTCGACCCGAACGGCCCCGGCTGAAAACCGGTGAAGAATTTCGACGTCACCGAACCCGCGTCGAGCGCGATTGTCAGCGCGCGGCTGGAATTGCTGTAGTCGATACGATCGATGCCGAAGCCGCCGTTGATGCTGTCGGTGTTGCCGTCGACAGACATCAAGAACACGTCAGACCGGATTCCGCCGGTGAGCGTGTCGCTGCCGATACCAAAGCCGATGAACTGGTTCCCCTCGAAGAGTGGACCAGTTCGCATGTCATTGCCCGCGGTCGCGTCGTTAAAGATGGCCATAGGTCAGCCTCGGCGCCGATGGCGCCGCTCCCATTGCGGTTGTGGCGGACAGGGCCGCCGGTTGACGGTGGACAAAATTCGTCCGTGCCGGCTCAGACGGGCAGATCGCAAAATTCTTCAGCGCCGTGACGGAAAATTTCTAATCGGTCCTTCGCCCGAACAGGCTAAGCCTTCGTCGACACTCGCTTTTGCTCGCTTCCAACACCGTCGATCAAACAATAGTGTTCCAGGGTTTGAACAATTTGCGGCTTCGGCCCGTCCAAGACCACATGTTGAAACGGGAGCGCGACTGCAATGGAAACGGCTGTTTTTAAAAGATGATTGCCACGCTTAGACTGCACGATCCCAAGGATTTCGAACGCCTCGGGAAAAGTGGATCTTGGGAGGAGGTCCGCGACGACACATCGAAAGCCGCCGCCTGAATTCCCGCTACTCCGCCGGCTGGCCGGCGAACCGCACCTTCTCGTCACGCTCGACCACCGGCGTGAAGAAGATCAGCATGTTGGCGACGATGATGGTGCCGACCAGGAAATAGAAGGTCGCGAGCAGGCCGTAACGGTCGGCGATCAGGCCGCAGACCAGCGGGCCGATGCTCGAGCCGAGCGACTGGATCGCGAACAGCACGCCGATCGAGGAGCCGCCCATGTTCGGCGGGGTGGCGTCAAGCAGCCAAGCCTGCAGCACCGCCCGGGTCGAGAAGAAGAAGAACCCGAGGAACGCGATGAAGAACACGAAGGTGCTCGAGCCGCCGGCGACGATCATCGCCGCGATGATCACCGCGGTCATCGCCATGCTGCTCATGACGATCTGGCGGCGGCCCATCTTGTCCGAAAGATGCCCCGCGATCGGGCACGCGATGAAGCCGGCGGTCTGCAGCGCCGCCATGCAGGCGCCGATCCAGAACGGCGCATAGCCCATGTCGGTCGCGAGATAGAGCGGCAGGAACGTCATCAGCCCGCCATGCGTCATCGAGCGGAATACCGAGCCCGCGCACAGGAAGATCAGCGTGCGGTTGGCGAGCAGCGGCTTGAAGTCGCGCAGCGTCTCGGCAAGCGTGCGCTTCGGCGCCGGAAGCGTCGCCGCGGGATCGCCGGCCGTCAGCGTGCGGCCGAGCAGCACCAGCAGCACCACCGCCATCACGACGCCGGGGATGATGTTGATGATCACCACCTCGCGCCAGCTCAGCACCGCGAGCAGCGCGCCTGCGACCAGCGGCGCGAGCGCGTCGCCGACATTGCCGCCCATGCCGTGGATCGACACGACCAGGCCCTTGCGGTCAGGGTAGCGCTGCGCCAGCAGCGGGATCGCGGTCGGGTGCCAGAGATTGTTGCCGATGCCGACCAGGGCGGCGCAGGTCAACAGCAGCCAGTAGTCGTGGCTGAAGCCCATCAGCAGGTAGGGCGCGCCGATCCAGAACAGCGACACCGCCATCAGCAGGCCTTTGCGGCCCACGGAATCGACGAACAGGCCGCCCGGGATGTTGGAGACGGCGCCGGCGAGCGCCTGGGTGGTCAGGATCGAGCCGATTTGCAGATAGCTCAGCCCCAGCTCGTTCCCGATCAGCGGCAGAAGCAGATAGAAAGTCGCTGGATACCAATGGGTTAGCGAGTGCCCGATGGTGATGAGCCAGACTTCCTTGAAGGATTTGCGGGCAACACGATCGGCGGGAGCAGCAGTAACGGTCATTTTGACCTTGTTCTTGGAGGAATTCTGCCGCGTTTTTGCGCAGGGCGGAACTCAAAGTCAAACGCCAGGCGCCAGGCCGGATCGTTCAATGTTTCGTGAGAGTCGTTACCAGCTCTTTAGGAACTTTTCGGGCGGCACTAAGTTACCCAACGTCAGTGAAATCGGGGGATCTGGCCGCCTGTGCCCGTGAGGGTGCGGACGGAAACTTGTGTGCCTGAGTGCTCGTATGAAGGGCGGTAAGGAGCCGTGAACCTTTTTACGGGTTGCCGCGACCAACCCTTAAGACCCCCTCGCGGGAGGAAGCCATGAACAACTCCTCGATGTTCACTGCGGATCGGATGACCCACCTCAAGATCGTGGTTGTGGCGCTGGTTTGCGCGACGATGGTTGCCGGCGTCGGCATCGCGGCGCGCGTCACCGACGGCACCGTTACGGCCAGTGGGCTGCAAGCTACCGTGGTCAAGGCCACCGTGCCGGTCACGGCTGCGACGACCGACAGCAATACGGTTCGCTGATCCGTTTGGAATCCTAAGGTTTTCAGGCCGGCCCCGATGCATTTTGGGGTCGGCCTATTTATTTCGGGGATTATTCGTCAAATGGCGCGAGCTTCGGCCGTGGTGTCACTTTCGGGGCCGGCTGGGCAGCGCTCGTGGTCGGGTTGAGCAGCGTGTTGGCCCGCAGTTGCGCCGGCAGCCGCTCGGGGAAGAACCGCCAGGCGCTGATCAGCCCGGCGAGCGCCACCGCGATCAAGGCCATCGCCAAGGTCGCCGCCATCCAGCCGCGACCGCCCTTTTGGACGACCGGCACCTCCACAACCGCCGGCGTGCCGCGCGTGCTCATCGGCACCGGCGGCACAAAGCCGCGCGGGACGAGATCGGGAGCATGGGTGTGCAGCCCGTCTTCCGGCACCGGCTCGGCTGGCGCCGCCGTCCCTTCCGCCGCGCCGCGGCTCTGATCGCCCGTGACCGGCAGCAGCGCCGCCAGCTCCGCGAGCTTGAGCTCGGCTTCGACGACGGCGGGCGGCGCCTCGGTTGGCTTTGCGTCAGCGGGCGTGGTTTCGCCAGGCGTGGTTTCGGGAGGCTTTGTTTCGGCAGGCTTTGTTTCGGGAAGCTTGGCCTCGGCGGGTGCGCCCTCGCCCAGCGGCGACGCATCGGCCGGCGCTGTGCTCTCTGCAACCGCCGCGTCGGCTTTTGGCTCGGCAGGTGGTGCGTCCACCGCCGGCGCGGTGGGTGGCGCCGCAACCGCCGGCGCGGTCGGTGGCGCCGGCTCCGCTGCCGGCGTAGCAGCGGCCGCAGCGGTACGCCGCTCCTCGACATGCGACGGAATCGCCAGCGCGATCTGCTCGACGGTGGCCATCTTCGGCTTGATGCGCAGCCAAAGCTGCGGACCGGGCTCGACCGCCTCGACCATCAGATGCAGATCGCCGAACCGCCGCTCCCAGATGCGCACGATGCCGCGGAAGGTCGGATCGACTTCGAGCAGCGCGGTCGCGCCTTTGCGCTCCTCGTAGTCGAGCGTGCCGAGCACGTATTCCGCGGCGAGCGCGTTCAGCTCTTCGTTGCTTACGACGTCAGGCATTGTTCGATCTCGAACAGGCTGCGGCGCAGCGACGCCTTGAGCAGATTGGCGGGTATGTCGAGCTTGCCGGCGAGCTCCTCGCGGGTGAAGGCGCCGTAGTAGGCGAGCAGCAGCATGCGCTGGCGATCGGGCTCGAGCCGGCCGATGCAGGTGAGCAGGCGCTTGAGCTCGTCGGTGAGCTCGCGCCGCGACAGCGCGCCGGGGCTCTCGTTGTCGGCAATCTCGGGATCGGCGTCGTTGGCGACGATGTCGGGCCGCCGCGCCAGATCGATGGCGCGGGCGCGCGCGATCGCCATCATCCAGCCCATCGGCGACGCCAGCGCCGGATCGAACTTGGCGGCGGTCTTCCAGATGTTGAGATAGGTCTCTTCCATCACGTCGCCGGCGAGGTCGTGCCGCCGCACGATCCGCAGCACCACGCCATAGATCTTCGCCGACGTCGCCTGGTAGAGGCGCTCGAACGCGCCGGCGTCGCCATTGGCGACCGATGCCAGCATCAGTGAGATTTCAACGGGCGTAGACGTAGACATTACCAATGGCCCCTGCCCCGGAAGCGCGTCGCCCGCTAGTGTCCCGATTCCGAAGTTCGCACGACTTCGCGGCGGGTTCCTATGCGAACTTCGGAATCGAAGGACACTAGCAACTTTGTACTCAGTGTGGCTTTGGTTCAGAAGTCCGCAAGTCGGACTCGCCGCCACATTGTTGCGGACTTCTGAACCGCCACACTATGCAGGGATTATCCCCGACCGACCCGCCCTGTCGAGAGCCGCGCCAATGAATGCCCGGGGCGTCAAAACGCCCCGGCTCAGTCCAGGTTCCAGAAATCAAGCCGATTTCAGGGCGCCGTTGCGCATCATGCCGATGGCGTCGAGCTCGGCCTGTTCACGGGCCTCTTCCTCGGCCCGCTCGCGCATCTGGTCGCGCTCGTCGAGCAGCTCGACCTTCTTGAGCTCCTCGAACGCTTCGCCGAGGTGCGCTTGCGCCTCGTCGAGCTGGGTCCGCAGCTCGGACACTGAGCGCTTGAGGTTCTCACGCCGTTGCATCGCGGCCTTGGCATAGGTCGGATAGGCGAAATGCGCAGGATCATGGATACCGGCGCGATCCTGTTCGGTCTTGATCTCGCGCTCGAGGTCGCCCGCGATGCGATCGAACTCGGCGATCATGCCTTCGATCTGCGCGACCCTGCGGCGCTTTTCGTCGACCTGAAACTTCTTCAGGCGAATGAGCGTTTCGCGTGACTTCATCAACTCTTACTCCCCCGAAGTCCCGGATCCGCGGCGCAGCGACGACGCGCAACGCGGCCCGGAAACAAACGCCGTTTCCGCCGCACAGGGGCCAAGTCAGCCCTCCGCCGGCAGAACCGTTCGCGGCAGTGTGGCCGGACAGTGTTAGTTTTCGGTTTCCAAGGTACCGAGTATTTGCTCAAGACGTTGATATCCCTGCCCAAGATCGGTCAATTCCTCCTTGGCCTGGGCCAGAAACTGTTCCAGCGGCCCGTGCAGGCGGATCGCCTCATCGACCTCCGTGCTCGATCCTGCCCGGTAGGCGCCGAGCCGGATCAGCTCCTCCATATCCGCATAGGTCGCCATGACCTGGCGCGCCCGCACCACCGCCGGGAGGTAAACCGGGTCGGCCGCCTTCGGCATGGTGCGCGACACCGACTTGAGCACGTTGATAGCCGGATACCGCCCGCGCTCGGCGATCTGGCGCTCCATCACGATGTGGCCGTCGAGGATGGCGCGCACCGCGTCGGACACCGGCTCGTTGTGGTCGCCGCCTTCGACCAGGACCGTGAACAGCCCGGTGATGGTGCCGGCGCCGGTGCCGGGTCCGGCCCGCTCCAACAGCCGCGGCAGCTCGGTGAACACGGTCGGGGTATAGCCCTTGGCGGTCGGCGGCTCGCCGGCCGAGAGGCCGATCTCGCGCTGGGCGATGGCGAAGCGGGTGACCGAATCCATCAGCAGCAGCACGTCCTTGTCGATGTCGCGGAAGAACTCGGCGATCGCCAGCGTCAGGTAGGCGGCCTGGCGGCGCATCAGCGCCGGCTCGTCGGAGGTGGCGACGATCACCACCGAGCGGGCGAGGCCGTCCGGGCCGAGGTCGTCCTGCAGGAACTCCTGCACCTCGCGGCCGCGCTCGCCGATCAGCCCGATCACCGACACGTCGGCCTGCACGTTGCGGGCGAGCATCGAGAGCAGCACCGACTTGCCAACGCCGGAGCCTGCGAAGATGCCCATGCGCTGGCCGCGGCAGCAGGTCGTGAAGGTATTGAGCGCCCGCACCCCGAGGTCGAGCGGCCCGCCGACACGGCGGCGCCCATGGGCCGAGGGCGGATCGTTGCGGAAGCCGTAGGGCGACGGTCCCGGCGGCAACGGCCCCATACCATCGACCGGCTCGCCCATCGCGTTGATGACGCGCCCGAGCCAACCCAGCGACGGCCGCACCGAGGCCGCGGCGGCGCGGACGATGGCGCGGCAGCCGCGGCGCACCCCTTCGAGCGCGCCGAACGGCATCAGCAGCGCATTCTCGCCGGAGAAGCCGACCACCTCGCAGGGGATGTCGCGGCCGTCGCCGCCGCTCTCGATCACCACCCGGGCACCGACCGACATGGCGTGGATGGGTCCGGCGACCTCCACCATCAGGCCGCGCACGCCGACGACCCGGCCATAGGTTTCGATGCCGTCGAGCTCCGCGATCTGCTCGGCCAAAGCTTTCATGTACTGGGGCCTTTCATGTACCGGCACCCTTCATGCGATCGCGCCCGTGTCGGCGGCGCCTCGGCCCGCGGTTCTTAACGCCAGTGCGGCGCTTCTTAACCCGGTGTTTACCCGCGTCGTTAATCATTGCGTCACCGTCTGGGACTGCCGGGCCACGTGTTTTGCCCGGTATTAGACGGGGGGCTGAATCTTTTGAGTCAGTTAGAGCCGACTTCTCACGTGTGACATGAACTGCCAACTGGTCGAAAAATCACTCCGACGCAATATCTTAGGGCGATTCGACAGAATTTGCCCAGTGGGTTCTTGCGCGCGGGAATCAGATTTTGTTAACCATGTGGCATTAGTGTGCCGAGTCGGGTTGTCCCAAAGCGTTTTAACGGGCCGCCGCTGCGGCGTGCCGACCTGAGCCCGAAGCGGCGAGGAAGGGGACTGGCATGCGCGTTTTGCTGATCGAGGACGACAGCGCCACCGCTCAATCCATTGAGCTGATGCTCAAGTCCGAGAGTTTCAATGTCTACACCACCGATCTGGGGGAAGAGGGCGTCGATCTCGGCAAACTCTACGACTACGACATCATCCTGCTCGACCTGAACCTGCCCGACATGTCGGGCTTCGAGGTTCTGCGCTCGCTGCGTGTGTCGAAGGTCAAGACCCCGATCCTGATCCTGTCTGGTCTCGCCGGCATCGAAGACAAGGTGCGCGGTCTCGGCTTCGGTGCCGACGACTACATGACCAAGCCGTTCCACAAGGACGAGCTGGTGGCGCGCATCCACGCGATCGTACGCCGCTCGAAGGGCCATGCGCAGTCGGTGATCAACACCGGCGACCTCTGCGTCAATCTCGACACCAAGACCGTCGAGGTGAACGGGGCGCGCGTGCATCTGACCGGCAAGGAATATCAGATGCTGGAGCTGCTCTCGCTCCGCAAGGGCACCACGCTCACCAAGGAGATGTTCCTCAACCATCTCTACGGCGGCATGGACGAGCCCGAGCTCAAGATCATCGACGTGTTCATCTGCAAGCTGCGCAAGAAGCTCGCGAATGCGTCGAACGGCAAGAATTACATCGAGACGGTGTGGGGCCGTGGCTACGTGCTGCGTGAGCCTGCCGAAGACGAGGCGAAGATCCCGGCCTAGGGTTTACCACGGAGCCTCAAAGAGGCTCCTCCTCCCAGGACTTCGGACAATTCCGGAACCCCGCCAGAAATGGCGGGGTTTTTCTTTTTTATTTACGCGCGGACGATGGTCCGGCGCTCGGAGTTAGTATGCGAACGCGCCGACATGGATGAGAACAGGTAAAATCAATGACATCGAAGATCGTGCGAGATGTTGTGCTTCCGATCTGCCTGGCGATGGCTCTGGGCAGCCAAGCCACCGCCCAGGACGACATCGAGCGCGGCCGGACGCTGGTCACAAAACTCTGCGGCGAGTGCCATGCCGTCGGCCGGACCGGCGCGAGCCCCAATGCCGGCGCGCCGACGTTCCGCTCGCTCGACGACCACACCGACCTCGACGAATTCATGGACCGGCTTCGGCAGGGCCAGCAAAGCACGCATCCCGATCGGCCGGCCTTCCGATTCGCGCGAGACGATGCCCAGGCGGCCGTTGCCTACCTGCGGTCGGTCCAAGGACCGTAAGCAGGGGCGTGGGGTCTGCGGGCCATCCTTCAGTACTGGTCGACACCGTGAAAACTCCGCGTAAACAGCTGGGTTTCCGTGCCTCGCGACGGCGTCCGTCGTGAACCTTGGATCGGTGGACGGCGACCAAAAAGGACGTGTCAAAAGCACCGACGTGAATGGACCATGGCTGCCAGCGTCCCGTCCCGCCGACCCGACGACTCCTTCAAGGGCGCGCTCGCGGCCAGCAATTTCCTGATCGAGCGGCGGTCTACCGCCAGGGCGTTCTACGATCGCGGCAATCTCTACGAGACAAAGTTCGACTACGCGCATGCGATTGCGGACTACACCCGCGCGATCGCGCTCGATCCGGCGGCGGCCGAGGCCTACTACGACCGCGGCGTCGCCTATGCCTCGACCGAAGCCTACGAAAAGGCCGCCCGCGATCTCACCAGGACCATCGAGCTCAGGCCGGAATGGACCCAGGCCTGGTACCTGCGCGGCAACGTGCACGGATTCATGGGCGACCATGCGCGCGCGATTGCCGATTTCTCGAAGGCGATCGCGCTCGAGCCGGCGCATGCCCACGCCCTGCTCAGCCGCGGCGCCGTCTATGAGGGGCAGGACGACCACGACGCCGCGCTTGCCGACTACGCCGCTGCGCTCGCCATCAACGACGATCTTTCCGGCGCCTATTACGGGCGCGGCAATATCCATCGCGACCGCGGCGCGTACGAGCACGCGCTCAGCGACTACTCCAAGGCGATCGAGCGCGCGCCGAAGTCGGCGCACGCCTACAACAGCCGCGGCGTCGTCTACGACATGCTGGGCGACTATGAACGCTCGATCGCAGACTACAACGCCAGCATCGCGCTCGATCCGAGCGAGCCGTCTGCGTTCAACAACCGCGGCTATGCCTACAAGCTGAAGGGCGACATCGAGCGCGCGTTGCCTGACTACGACAAGGCGATCGCGCTCGATCCTCGTTGCGTGATCGCCTACATCAACCGCGGCATCGCATACTACCGCAAGGACCAGTACGACGTCGCCATCGAGGACTTCACCAAGGCGATCGAGAACGAGGCACCGGCGGCGAAGCTTGCGGTCGCCTATATCAACCGCGGCCACTGCTGGTTCATGAAGCGCGAGACCGAGCGCGCGCTCGCCGACTACAACCGGTCGATCGCGCTCGATCCGGCCGACGCCGGCGCCTACGCGCAGCGCGCATGCCTCTACGAAGGCAGGGAGGACTATGCGCGCGCGATTGCCGACTACAACCGCGCCATCGCGATCGAGCCGCAACAGCCGGAGCTCTATGTGAACCGGGGCGTGGTCTATCTGCGCAAGATCAGGCTGATCCGCGCCGCCGCCGATTTTTATCGCGCGTTCAAGCTGCTGTAGGCACTTAGGACGGCACAAATCCCTTCGGCGCTTCCTGCATCAGCGCAAGCGTGTGGCCGTCGGGATCGGTGAAGAACGCCATGAACAGATCGTGGTCGTCCATCTTCGCGATCAGATGCGGCTTGGACGCGAACGATGCGCCGCGCTTGGTCAGTTCGCTCACCGCGAGCGTGATGTCGGCGCAGCGGAAATAGATGCAGCCCTGCGGCGTCACCGGGCCCGGACCTTCGAGCTTGTCGAGCAGGAGCCGCACGCCGGCGCAGTCGAAGAACGAGAGATTGCCGAAGCGGTAGAGCTTCCGCAAGCCGACGACCTTCTCGTAGAAGGCCTCGGCGCGGTCGACGTCGGCGACCGGAAGCGCGATCTGACCGATCTGACTGAGGTTGAGCAGCATGGTGCCCTCTATGGCGCTGCGAGACTAAAACCTGAAGTTCAAAGAAGCGGCATCGAAGACATCGTCTTCCCAGGGCGGCTCGCCATCAGCGTTCATCTCGTGGATCATCTCACGCTCGACATTGACGCCACCCCCGCCGGGAGCACCTTCGAAATCCTTGAAGCCTGGCGGCAGCGGCGGCGGCTTGACCATGTCGCGGTAGTTGGCCATCGCCCGTTCGTTGCCGATCAGCACGCATTGGCAGCCCTCGGGGTCAGCATAGAGATAGTGGCGAACGCCGTCCTTGGTGCGCGCCACCATGCGGCGGGCGGGGATGGTCTTGAGCCGCTCGAGCTGACGCGGCGTTTTCGCGACCCGCATGATGAAGCCCGCATTGGAGAGCTTCATTTCGGTGGCGAGCTCTGCCGGGGCTTCCGTCGCCATCAACGGCAGAGATAGCAACCCCGCCCATATCGCGCGCCTGTCGATCATCGCCAGTCTCCCGATCGGGCCATTCGCATCAGACATTGGTCGGCGCGGCTCGAACGCGTCAAGCCGTGCCGCAGGTCACGACGTGTTGCGGTGGTACAAGGTTGTGTCATGATGAACGAAATAGAACAGAGAGAGTTCGCGGCATCGGCCGCGCATTCTCACGAGGCTGGAATGCCGGGGATCACGCTCAAGCGAACGATCGCTGTTGCCACCTGGGTTCGGCGTACTCGCCGGGTCGGCGCACGCGCAACCCGCCGCCGATTTCTATCGCAACGCGACGCTGCGCTTTCACCTGAGCTCGGAGCCGGGCGGCGGGTTCGACATCATCGCGCGCAGCTTCGCGAAATATTTCACCAACTACCTGCCGGGCAAACCCTCGATCATCGTGGTCAACATGCCGGGCGGCGGCGGCACCATCCTCGCCAACTGGTGCTACAACGTCGCGCCGAAGGACGGCTCGGTCATCTGCATGCCGCTCTCGACCATGCCGCTCAACCAGGTGATCGCGCCGGAGCCGGTGCGCTATGACGCCAACCGGGTGTCCTGGGTCGGCAATCTCGAAAACGCCACCGGCACGATCCTGACCTGGCACACGTCGCAGACGAAGACGATGCAGGACGCGATGCGGCGTGAGACGCCGATGGCCGGCACCGGCAAGAACTCGATCATCTATCAGCTGCTCACGCTCTCGAACCACATCATCGGCACCAAGTTCAAGGTCGTGCTCGGCTACTCGACCGGCCGCGTGCTCGCGGTCGAGCGCGGCGAGGTCGACGGCACCGGCTCGACGCTGCAGAACATCCCGGCGATGGCGCCGAACTGGACCGAGAGCCAATACAATCTGCTCGCCATCAACGCGCCCAAGCGGCTGGCGAGGCATCCGAACGTCCCCACCATGATCGAGTTCGCCAAGACCGAGCGGCATCGTCAGATGCTGGAATTCTGGATGGCGCAATCGGCGACCGCGCGCGCGATCTTCACGCCGCCCGGCGTTCCGGCGGATCGCGTGGAGGTGCTGCGGCGCGCCTTCGACCAGACCGTGAAGGACAAGGCTTTCCTCGCCGAGGTGGCGAAGCTGCAGACCATCATCGAGCCCGACACCGGCGAAGAGGTGCAGAGCGAGGTGAAGCGTCTGCTCAGTACTTCGCCCGAGGTCGCAGCGGCGATCGTGGACGTGCTCAAATGATGATAGATCGGATGATTGCGACCAACCGGAAACGTTCGGATAGCAGCACGATTCGCGGCGATCGCCGCCGCTTGCTTCGCCTCATACGCCGCCAGCGCCGACGCGGTCGAGGACTTCTACCGCAGCCAATACCATCAAGCTCGTCGTCAGCGCGAGCGCCGGCGGCACCTACGACCTCGCGGCGCGCGTCTTCATCAAGCACTTCTCCGCGCATATGCCGGGCCGGCCCAACGTCATCGTGGTGAACATGCCGGGCACCATCGGCACCGCGAACTGGCTCTACGAGGTGGCCGAGAAGGACGGCAGCGTCATCGGCATGCCGAACCAGAGCGTCCCGATGAACCAGGTGGTGACGCCGAAGAACGTCCGCTACGACGCCCGCAAGTTCAACTGGATCGGCAATCTCGAAGGCGCGACCGGCGTCATCTTCACCTTCCATACCGCGCCCGCGAAGACGTTCCGCGACGCGCGGACGCGCGAGCCGGTGATGGGCGTGCCGACGAGGAATTCGACCGCCTACCAGCTGCTGGCGATGTCCAACCGGTTGCTCGACACGAAATTCAAGATCATCTCCGGCTACGAGCGCAATCGCGTGGTCGCGATGGAGAGCGGCGAGCTCGAAGGCACCGCCTCGAACATCGAGAACCTCGCCGGCCTCGCGCCGCACTGGCTGCCGAAGAACCTGATCAATGTGCTCGCGGTGCATGGGCCCAAGCGCATCGCGCGGGCGCCCGACGCGCCGACCTTGCTGGAGCTGACCGACAATCCGGTGCACCGGCAAATTCTTGAAGTGACTATGCTGCAGGCGGCGACCGCGCGCGCGATCGTCGCGCCGCCCGGCGTTCCGGCGGAGCGCGTCGCGGCGCTGCGCCGCGCGCTCGAGCAGACCGCGAAGGACCCGAATTACCTCGCCGACGTCGAACGCGCGCGGCTCGAAGTCGACGCCACCTCCGGCGAAGCGACGCAACAGGCGGTCGACCGCCTGATCGCGACCAGGCCCGAGGTCATCGCCATGGTCCTCGACACCATCAAATAAGAAACGGAGTTTTGATGACCGACGAGTTCAAACCGATGCGCCGCGTCGTGACCGGCCACAACGCGCAGGGGAAATCCTGCGTGCTCTACGACAGCGCCGCGCCGAACACGCGGCCGGATGCGGCACGCCCGGGCGGCGGCATGGTCGAGTTCTGGTGCTTCGACCCGGTGCCGGTGCCGCTCGCCGGCAACCGCGACGACGGTCAGCCGCCGTTCACGCACGATCCGCCGCAGCACGGCGCATTCCTGCGGTTCGTGCGCTCGCTGCGCATCCCGGATGGTTATGACCCTGCCAAGGACCCGCACGCGATCCCACTGCACGAACCGGTGTTCGATCCGGTCACCGGCCGCGGCGACAAGGGCGGCCGGCAGGCCGGGCGCTCGGTCGTGCACAAGACCCGCTCGGTCGACTACGGCTTTGTCGCCGCCGGCCGCCGCACGCTCGTCCTCGACGATCAAGAGGTGCCGCTCGGCAAGGGCGACTTCGTGATCGAGCTCGGCAACTACCACGCCTGGAGCAATCCCGAGGACGACAGCCTGATGGGCTACGTCATGATCGGCGCGACCTACGAATAATCAAGGATGGATAACATGGTCAGGCCGATCAGGCGCGTTGTCGCCGGCGAGGACGATAGCGGCAAGGCGGTGGTGCACAGCGATGCGCCCTCCCCCGACGTGACGCTCGATCCGGCACGGCCGGGCTTCGCATCGACGCGGCTGTGGGTGACCGACACCACGCCGGCGCGCGTCAGAGGCTTGCGCGAGACGCTGCATCTGCCGCACACCATCGAGCCGCCGCCGAACGGCTCGGTCTGCCGCGTGGTCGAGTTTCCGCCGGAAGCTCCTTACATAAGCAGGATCACGGCCGACGACGTGCAGGCGCATTTCGCCGCCATGGGCTCGCCTGCTGCATCGACCGCGTCGGCCGGCGCGCCGCATCCCTACATGCAACGCACGCGGACGTTCGACTTCTGCTACATCCTCGAAGGCGAGATCACCTTGGTGCTCGACACCGAGGAGGTGCATCTCAAGGAAGGCGACACCGTGATCCAGCGCGGCACCAACCACGCCTGGTCAAACCGCTCCGACAAGCCGTGCCTGGTCGTGTTCTCGCAGCACGACGGGCAGATGTAACAACGAGCATCTCATCCAGCAGCGTGGGGTGAAGCGGTGCCGCGCACTCCGTCACCTCTCCCCGCCTGCGGGGAGAGGTCGGATCGCGTAAGCGATCCGGGTGAGGGGGGCTCTCGACAGAGCGCGGTCGTTGAGAGTCCCCCTCACCCCGACCCTCTCCCCGCAAGCGGGGAGAGGGAGCACGCTGCCGTCGCTGCACCGCTTCGACCCACTGGATTAGCCTTCATCCGCCTTCGCCCCTGCCCGACTTGGCGTTCGGATCCCAGAGGTGATGCAGGCTGCCGTTGATGCGCGCGGTTATCACCTCCACCACCGCGGTCTGGCCGCCGCGCACGTTCGCGATCGCAGCCGACAGCGTCCCGGCGAGATCGCCGGGCTTCTCGATGCGATAGGCCTTGGCGCCGAGCGCGGTCGCAAGCGCGCCGATGTCGACGCCCTGCTTGAAGCGGGCGACCGCGAGCTTCTTGCTCTTGCCGCCGTCCTGATCGGGCACCTTGCGGTTGTTCTTCACGATGATAAGGATCGGCGCGTCGTTGCGGATCGACGTCTCGATATCCATCGCGGTCTCGTTCAGCGCCTCTTCGCCGATGAATGCGGTGACCAGCTTGCCGGGCTGCGCCTTCTTGGCGCCGATGGCGGCGCCGAGCGACCAGCCCATCGCGCTCTGCACGCCGAAGCCGAGGAACGAGCGCGGCCGCGGCGCGATGTAATGCTGCGAGGTGGTGCCGCGCACGGTGCCGGCGTCATGCAGGACGATGGTCTCGGCCGGGTCGACGAGCTTCATGAATTCGCGCGTCACGCGGAACGGATTGATCGGCGTCTCGTCCGAGCCGAGCAGCGGCTCGCAGGCGGCGGCCCAGCGCTGGCGGAGCTCGCCGAGCTCCTGGAAGCGCCGCTCGACCGGCGCGAGCCGCGCCGCCGGCAGCCGCGCCTTGGCGGCCTCGGCGAGCTGGCGCAACACCACCTTGGCGTCGCCGAGGATCGCCACGTCCGCGACATGGTCGCGGTTGACCTCGGTCGGGTCGACGTCGACCTGGATGTGTCTGGTGCGCTGGCTCGGGCGCGCCACCGTCGCGTGCTGCTTGAACCCGCAGCCGACCGTCAGGATGACGTCGGCGCTCTCGCCCAGCACCGTAGCCGGCAGCGAGCCATAGGAGGCGCGGCCGAAGCCGCCAATGCCGAGCGCAAGCGCGTGATTCTCCGGGAAGGCGCTCTTGCCGTTCAGCGTGGTCGCGACCGGCAGCGTCAGCAGCTCGGCGAAGCGCACCAGTTCGTCGGTCGCTTCCGAGAACAAGCACGCCGGCGCCGACATAGACGTACGGCCGCTCCGCATTGCCGATGAGATCGATGGCCGCGGCGATCGCGTCCGGATCAGCGCCGCTGCGCACGCGCGGAAGCGGCGACACCGGCAGATACTCGAAATTGCCGACCTCCATCTGCGCCACGTCAACGGGCACGCCGAGCGCGACCGGCCCCGGCCGTCCGGTGCGCATGTGCATGAAGGCACGCCGCAGCGTCTCCGCCACCTTGGACGGATCGTCGATCATCGCCGCCCACTTGCTGACCGGCGCGAAGATTTCGAGAAACGGGATTTCCTTGGTGAACTTGCTGGCGACCCGGGTGCGCTCGTTATGCCCGGCGAGGAACAGCACCGGCACCGAGTCGCCCCAGGAATTGACGATGCCGCCCATCAGGTTGGCGGCCGCCGGTCCGGCATCGGTGAACACCACCGCCGGATTGCCGCTGGCGCGCGCAAAGCCATCGCAGATGTCGAACGCCACCCGCTCCTGCCGCGCATACATCAGCGACACTTCCTCACAGTCGCCGATGGCGTCGATGACCGGCCAGATCGACTGGCCGGCGATGCCGGCGGCGAGCGTGACGCCTTCCGATACGAGCGCGCGGCTGATGGCTTGGGCGACCTTCATGCGGAACCGTCCTTACGCACAGGTGGGACGGTCACCATACGATGGCGCCTGCGACGAAGGGAAGTAACGTAAGAAGATGTTGCGCGGTCAGCGGCCGCCGGCGACCACGGCGAGCCGCGGCGCGGACGCCCGCGTACCGGTGTTCGGCGCATAGAGCCCGCGCCGATCCGGCGCCGGCTTGAAGCTGTCGGTGAGGCCGACCACGGTCTCGGCCGCGCCAAGCACGAGATAGCCGTCGCGCTCGACCGTGCGCGCCATGCGGTCGAGCATGCCGATCTTGGTCTGCTGGTCGAAATAGATCAGAACGTTACGGCAGAACACGACGTCGAACATGCCAAGGCCGGCAAAGTCGTTCAGGAGGTTGAACGAGCGGAACTGCACCATGGCGCGGATCTCGGGCGCGATCTGCCAGGTATCGCCGATCTGCGCGAAATATTTGATCAGCATTTGAATCGGCAGTCCGCGCTGGACCTCGAACTGGCTGTAGATGCCGGCCTTCGCCTTTTCGAGCACCTCGTTCGAGAGATCGGTGGCGACGATGTCGATCCGCCAGCCGGCGACCAATGGCGCGAGCTCCTTCAGGCACATCGCCAGCGAATATGGCTCCTGGCCGGTCGAGGCCGCCGCGCACCAGATCCGGATCCGGCGCTGGCTGGCGCGCGCCGCGACCAGCGACGGGATGATGGTGTCGCGGAAATGCTCGAACGGCAGCTTGTCGCGGAAGAAGAACGACTCGTTCGTCATCATCGCTTCGACGACTTCGACCACGAGCGCCTGCGCTTTCGCGCCCTTGATCTGCTGCACCAGCTCGGAAAGGCCCGTGAGCCCGGCCTTGCGCGCAACCGGCAGCAGCCGGCTTTCGACCAGATATTGCTTGTCGGCCGAGAGCACGAGGCCCGACCGCTCCTTCACCAGCTTGCGCAGATAATCGTAGTCGAGGGGGGTCACGCGTGACCTCCCCCAAACAGGCGGACGACCTTCGGCGCGATCAGGTCGAGCGGCAGCACGGCCGAGCACAGCCCGGCGGCCGCGACCGAGCCCGGCATGCCCCAGACGACGCTCGTCTCTTCGTCCTGCGCGATCACGGTTCCGCCCGCCGCGGTCAGCTTGGCTGCGCCGCGGGTGCCGTCGGAGCCCATGCCGGTGAGCACGATGGCGAGATTCTTCGCGCCCCAGATCTCCGCCGCGGAATCGAACAGCGAATCGACTGCCGGCTTGCAGAAATTGATCAGCGGCCCGTCGTCGAGCGCGATCGTCGGATTGCCGTCGCGGCGCACGACACGCATGTGGCGGCCGCCGGGCGCGATATAGATCTGCCCTGCCCTGACCTCTTCGCCGTCGATCGCCTCGTGCGCCGGCCGCCCGACCGCACGCGACAGATGTTCGGCGAGAATGGTCGTGAACGTCGGCGGCATGTGCTGCACCACCAGCACCGGCGCGAGATCGATCACGCTGGTGAGCTGGGCGAGACAACGGTTGAGCGCCTGCGGGCCGCCGGTCGATGCGCCGATCAGAAGCACGCGCGGCGGGATCATCGGAAGCGGGCGCAGCTTCAGCGCCCCATGCTCTTGCGGCGCCGGTGCAATCGGTGGACTTGGGACCCGACGCAGCGCGGCCTCTTCGGGGCGCTCGAACGTCCGCGCCGTCGCAGAAGCGGCCGGCGCCGGAGCGGCGGCCGCGGCGCGTTTGCGGCGCGATCCCAGCGCCTTGATCTTCTCGATCAGCTCGCGGCGGAACGAGGCCGAGGTCGTGATTTCGCGCGTGCTCTCCGGCTTCGGGATATAGTCCGAAGCGCCGAGCGCGAGCGCGCGCAAGCTGATCTCGGCGTTGCGGCGCGTCAGCGTCGACGCCATGATCACGACGAGGTCGCGCTTCTTCTCGAGCAGCCGCGGCAGCGCGGTGATGCCGTCGGTGTCGGGCATGTCGACGTCGAGGATGACGACGTCGGGATTGGCGCGCTCGAGCTGCTCGATCGCCTCACGGCCGCTGCGCATCGAGCCGACGATCTGCAGCCCGTCTTCCGCCTCGATCCATCGCGTCAGCAGGCCGCGAACGACCACGGCGTCGTCGACGACCATGACCCGGATCGGCCCCTGGCCGGATTCGGGATGCGGCGTCGGAGAGGCGACTGCAATACTCATCGCACCACTGACTGAGTTACGGAACGCTACAAAACGCCAACGAACGCCAACGAACGCGACGCGCGGCGACTAGAGCAGGCCGACTTCCTGAAACTTGGCTTCGACAATCTCCTTGTCGAAGGGTTTCATGATGTACTCGTTCGCCCCGGCGTGCAGCGCGCGCGCGATGTGCGCGACGTCGTTCTCCGTGGTGCAGAACACGACCTTCGGCCGATCGCCGTCCGGCATCCGCCGCAGCGAACGCAGGAACTCGTAGCCGTCCATCTTCGGCATGTTCCAGTCGAGCAGGACGGCGTCGGGCATCTTGCCGCGGCAGACCTCGATCGCCTGCTCGCCGTCTTCCGCCTCGACGATTTCGAACTCAAGCCCTTCGAGAATTCTCCGCGCCACCTTTCGGATGACGCTGGAGTCATCGACAACCAAACAGGTTTTCATCGCTACCCTCGCTCCACTCCATGCGGTGACCGACACCGTTTTTGTTGACCGCTTCTCATGCCGCCTCGGATCGCGGCGCGATGTCGAGTACCCGGTCGACATCGAGAACCACCAAAAGCTTGCCGTCGAGCCGATGCACGCCGGCGGATACCCGCGCGAGCCCCGGATCGAGATTGACCGGATTGTCTTCACGATCGCTCATCGGCAGCTTGAGCACCTCGCCGATGGCGTCGATCAGCAGACCGTAGGACTCGCCTTTCCATTCGACGCCGACCGCCATCCGCGGCGCGTCGCCTGCCGGCGCGCCGAGGCCGAGCCGCCGGCGCAGGTCGATGGCCGTGACGATGCGGCCACGCAGATTGAGCAGCCCCGCGATCTCCGGCGGCGCCAGCGGCACCCGCGTCAGGCGATCCGGCGCAAACACGTCCTGCACGCGCGAGATCGGCAGGCCGAACAACTGCCCGCCCACCGTTGCGGTGACGTATTCGATGACGTTTTCCGGTGCCTCGCTCATCTCGATCCTTTACGCCGCCCGCACCAGCTCGGCGGTCTGCTCCTTGAGCGCCGCGATCAGCCCGGTCCGGTCGAACTTGGCCACGTAGTCGTGCAGGCCGACCTCGCCGTCCTCGCTCGACCGCCTCGGCCGAAACCAGCGAAGACAATCCGATGACCGGCAGGTTGGCGGTCCGCGGATTGGCGCGCACCGCCGCTGCGAGCTCGAAACCGTCCTTGCCGGGCATCTCGATGTCGGTGACGACGACGTCGAAACGGCGGCCGCCTTGCAGCAGCGCGATCGCCTCGTCGACCGACGAAGCCGGCGTCACGACATAGCCGGCGGCCTTGAGCACCGGCGCTAGCATGTTGCGGAAGAACGGCGCGTCGTCGACCAGCAGCACATGGTGCGGCGCCACGGCGGTCTGATGATGCCGCCAATGCAGCCAATCCTCGAACGCCAGTGGCAGGTAGTGGGCGATGTCGATCACCTCGGTGGCCTGGCCCTTGATGACCGCGGACCCCAGGACGCCCGCCGTGTTGCTCACCAGCTCGATATCGAGCCGCTCCTCGACGATGTCGACGATCTCGTCGACCATCAGGCCCATGGAACGGCCATCGTCGCTGAACACCAGGAGCGCCTGCGAGCCGGTGCTCTTGACGCGCACGTCGTTGTTGACCGGCACCAACGGCATGAGCTGGCCGCGATATTGTACGACCGCGCGATCGTTGGTGCGTTCGATGGCCTTGGGATCGATCTCTTCGAGCCGCGTGACCAGTGATAGCGGCACCGCTTTCGGGTGCGGCGAGCCGGCGCGGAACAGCAGCATGGATTCCACCATGCCCTCCTCCGGCCCGCGCTCGACTACCGTCTCCGCGATCATGCGCGTGGACGACGAGCCGGACAGACGCTGCGCGATCCCGTTCGGATCGACGATCATGATCACCGAGCCGTCGCCAAGGATGGTATTGCCGCAGAACATCGAGATATGCCGGAGCTTGCCCGACATCGGCTTCACCACGATCTCCTCGGTGTGGAACACCGCGTCGACCACGACGCCGAAGGTCTGGCTGCCGACCTGCGTGACGACGATGAAGCCGTTCTCGACGTCGTTGTCGGCTTCCTCTCTGATCTTGAGCAGGCTGCTCAGCCGGAACAGCGGCAGCAGCTTGTTGCGCAACCGAAGCACGGCGGCATCCTTGATGCGCTCGATGCGGTGTTCCGAATTGTTGCGTACGCGAACCAGTTCGACCACCGCCAGCTGCGGGATCGCGAAGCGATCGCCGGCGCACTGCACGATCAGAGCGGACACGATCGCGAGCGTCAGCGGAATTTTGATGATGAAGCTCGTGCCCTGGCCGAGCACGGACTTGACGTCGATCACGCCGCCGATCTGATCCATGTTGGCGCGGACCACGTCCATGCCGACGCCGCGCCCGGATACGCTCGTCACCTTCGACGCGGTCGAGAAGCCGGGCATGAAGATGAACTTCTGGACCTGCGACTCCGACAGCTTGTCGGCTTCGGATTCGGAAACCAGACCCCGCTCGATCGCCTTTGACTTGATGCGCGCGGCGTCGAGGCCGCGCCCGTCGTCGGAGACCTCGACGATGATGTGGCCGCCTTCGTGCCAGGCGGAGAGCCGGATCGTGCCCTTCTCGGGCTTGCCGGCGGCGCGCCGGTCGGCCGGCATCTCGAGGCCGTGATCAGCCGAATTGCGCACCATGTGGATCAGCGGATCCTTGATCAGGTCGAGCACCTGCCGGTCGAGCTCGGTCTCGGCGCCCTGCATCTCGAATTCGATCGGCTTGCCAAGCTCGGCGGAGAGATCGCGCACGATCCGCGGCAGCTTCTGCCACGCATTGCCGATCGGCTGCATGCGCGTCTTCATCACGCCTTCCTGCAGCTCCGCGGTGACGTTGGAGAGGCGCTGCAGCGGCGCCTTGAATTCGGAATCCTCGTGCCGCCGGCCGATATCGAGCAGCTGGTTGCGCGTGAGCACCAGCTCCGAGACCATGGTCATCAGATACTCGAGGGTATCGACATGCACGCGGATCGACTGGTTCGCGACCTTGCTGTCGGCGCGCTCTTCCTCGCGGCCGTTGGTGTCGCCGTTGGCGCTGGCGTCGGCCTGCGCGCCCACTGCGACCGGCGCCGGAGCGCTTGACGCGGGAGCGGGCGCCGGAACGCTTGGTGCTGGCGCGGCCGCGGGCGGCGGCGGGGCTGCGGGCTGGTAGCGCGGCGCGGGCGTATCGCGGAACGCGCGCTCGAGTTCGTCGATGACGTTTTCGTTCGGCTGGTGCGCCGGCTGTGCCGATGTGGTGGTCGCGGCCATGCGCTCGAGCTTCACGATCAGGTCGCGGTCGTCGCCCGCCGGCTCGGCCTGATTCTGCTCGAGCTGATCGAGCAGGACTTTCACGCGGTCCAGGGTCGCAAGAACCAGCGTCACCGCGTCGCCGGTGACGCGCGCGCCGTCGCGGAATTTGCCCATGAGCGCTTCCGCGGCATGCGTCAGCGCTTCGAGCCGCGGCAGATTGAGGAAGCCGCAGGTCCCTTTGATGGTGTGGACGAGACGGAAGATGTTGTTGAGGATCTTCGCGTTGTTAGGGTCCTGCTCAAAGCGCACGAGCTCGACGTCGACCACGTCGATGCTCTCGTGCGTTTCGGTGAGGAAGTCCCGAAGCAGTTCGTCCATGGCGGCCGAGGCTTTCAAACACGCAAAAGCCTCCCAATCGATGACCTTTTGGGAGCCGGATCAGTGTGTTGGCAAAGGGTTTAATTTTGGTGCATACGCGCGCGGTGCGCGCAGCGTTTAAGCGAGCGCGTTAAGCTTGCGTTAGCAATTCGGGACTGGTGGGACGCCCTACTGGGTGGCGACCGTCACGGTGTCGCCTTCGGCGGCGAGCGTGACCGAAAGCCCGCAGGCCTTGGCCAAAAGCCCCGTATAGAACGGCTGGATGGCGTGGGCGTCGACCGTCCCGTTCTCGGACTGGCCATCGAGCAGGCCCGGCACCGCCTGGTTGATGCGGGCACTGATGCCGGTGGCGGTGATCTTGAAGCCGACGGTCTCGCCGGAACCGATCGGATCGACCGTCAGCGTACCGCCGCGCGGGATGGTGCCGCCGGCGACGACCAGCATATTCAGCAACAGCTTCACGCGGTTCTTGGGCAGCAGCGCCCGCTGCAGATTCCAGGTCAGCTTGACCTTGTCGTCCTCGATGAAGCCGCGCGCCACGTTCTCCGCATCGCCGGTGTCGATCTGGGCGCCGGCGGAACCGGCCGCGCCGAACGCGATCCGGCAGAACTGCAGCCGGGCGGACGCCGTGCGCGCGCTCTTCTTGATCAAGTCCATCGCGAAGGTCTTGGTCTCGGCGTCGCCGCCTTCCTCCAGCACCTCAAGCCCGTTGACGATGGCGCCAGCCGGACTGATGAGGTCATGGCAGACGCGCGAGCAGAGCAGCGCCGCCAGATCGAGCGATTCGAGGGTCACGGGGCCGGACATGACGATGTCTCCGGTATGCGGGGATGCACCAAAACGGGAATGCAGGACGACTCAGCTCGCCTAGCGCGAACGCGGCGGTGTGATACACCGCGTGCACTCATCCGCCAAGGCAAAGACCGCGCAACGCCAGATTATGACTGTTCCATCCGACGCCTCCCTCATCGACCACCTGACGACCATCGTTTCACAGGCGGCGGCGGCGATTCTCGCCGCCCGCGCGAGCGCGCTCGATACGCGCATCAAAGCCGATCAATCGCCGGTGACGGCCGCCGACGACGCGTCCGAAGCCATCATCCTCGAGGGCGTGGCGAAGCTCCTGCCGGGCGTGCCGATCATCTCCGAAGAGGCGAGCGCCGGCGCGGCCGTTGGCGCGGCTGCCGACGACTTCGTGCTGGTCGATCCGGTCGACGGCACCCGTGAGCTGGTCGCCGGCCGCGACGAATTCGCCGTCAATCTGGGCTTCGTGCGGGGCGGCCTCCCCGCGCTCGGGATCGTCGCCGCGCCCGCGCTCGGCCTGGTCTGGCGCACCGCAGCCGGCGGCGGCGCCGAGCGTTTTCGGCTGGCGCCCGGCGCGCCTGCGAGCGCGGCGGCAGGGGTTACCGCGATTCGGACCCGTCCGATGCCCAAGGCCGGCATCGTCGCGGCGGTCAGCCGCTCTCATTTCGATGCCGAAAGCGATGCGTTCCTGGGGCGCCTTGGCGCCCGCTTTGGCGAGGTCACGCGGCTCAAGAGCGGATCGGCGATCAAGCTCTGCCGCGTCGCCGAGGGTGCCGCCGACGTCTATCCGCGCCTCGCCCCCACCCATCAGTGGGACGTCGCGGCGGGCCACGCCATCGTGGCGGCCGCCGGCGGTATCGTGACCACCCCGGAGCGGAGGCCGCTCTCCTATCGCCCGGCCGATGGCCTGCGGGTGCCCGGCTTCATTGCCTGGGGCGACCCGTCAGCCATCCAGGCCGCTGGTTGAAGGTTCAGGGCGCCAGCGTGCGCAGCACGATCGGCCAGTGCTCGTCCGCGGCGGCCACCGCACGCTCGCTGCCCACAGCAAATATCGCCTTGTTTTCAGGCGATTGGAACAGATAGAGGCGCTGCTCGACGATCAACCAGTGGCGCGGGTCGCCGGCCAGCGGCACCCCGCGGCCGACCCCGACCGGGTCGTAGCCGCCATAGCGGGGCATATAGACGTCCGGGTCGGCGGCGAAGGCGCCAAGGTTGCCGGCGTTGCGAAACCGCCAGACCACGCCGGCATGCCGGTATTCGAATGCGCCCTTCCCGAGCGTCGGCGCCCCCTCGGTGAAATAGCCGACCGGGTCAAAACCGTGGATCGCGAGGCCGCTGTTGCGGTCGACCACGATATGCTCGGTGGTGGCCGCGGCGATCGGTAACGCGGATACGACAATCCACAGCAGGGCAAGGGCCGTGACGCTTGATCGGGCTGGCGGAACGGCCAGCTTCCGTGCATGCCGCCGTGTGGCCATAGTATTGCCGATCCTGTGGCGATTCGGTTGCGTTCGTGCCGCAAACCTAGGCTACTGGCGTGACGAAGCCGTAAATTCCGTCAAGTCACTGCAATGGAGCTGCTGATGGGCGCCGTAACGCGGGCCGCGATCTTGCTACTTGTCCTGGTGAGCCTGGGGAACCCGCTGGCAGCACAAGAAGCGCCGCCGCCATCCGTGCAGCAATACCCGCCGGGCGAGCTCGTTTCGACCGGGCATCGTTTCTTCGGCACGGTGTCGCGCGGACTCGCGAGCGTGATCGAGAAAGCGGTGAGCAATTGGGGCCTGCCCAACGGCTATGTGCTCGGCCAGGAGGCGGGTGGCGCGTTCGTCGCCGGACTGCGTTACGGCGAAGGCACGCTGTATACCCGCAACGCCGGCGACCGCCGCGTGTTCTGGCAAGGGCCGTCGATCGGATTCGACTGGGGTGGCGAAGGCGCCCGCACCATGATTCTCGTCTACCACCTGCCGTCCACCGAGGCGATGTATCAGCGCTTCGCCGGCATCGACGGCTCCGCGTATTTCGTGGGCGGCTTCGGCATGACCGCGCTCGGCGCCGGCAACATCGTGCTGGTGCCGATCCGCTCGGGCGTCGGGCTGCGGCTCGGCGCCAATATCGGCTATCTGCATTTCACCCGCTCGCCGACCTGGAACCCGTTCTAGCGCGGCATCGCCGGCCGCGCGTCTGTGCGTCGCCTAAGACGGGCGGCTGTCACGCCGGCGTTGGATTGCCCCGGCTTTTTCTCCCGCCGAGCGAGATCAAGACCGCGCTCAAACACCTCGCTGAAAACCTCGCTATCATGGGCCCGATTGAGGTTAATGGTCCGGGTCGCTGGCCCCGCGCGGTTGGCCGTGGCAATGTGCTAAAAATCAGCGGTGTAGGAGGCGTAGCCAGATGATCGAACCGATCATGTATGTCGCGATCGGCTTCTTGGTCGCGTGCATGCTCATCATCGGCATTATCCCGGTCGTGCACGCGCGCGCCGTGCGGCTCACCACGCGCCGCCTCGAAGCGGTGACGCCGATGTCGATGGCCGAGATCCAGGCCGACAAGGACCAGCTGCGCGCCGAATTCGCGATGTCGACCCGACGCCTCGAGATGAGCGTCGACCAGATGAAGTCGAAGACCACCAGCCAGCTCGCCGAGATCGGCAAGAAGAGCGAGGCGATCGGACGCATCAAGCTCGAGCTCAGCGAGAAGACCGCGGCGCTGTTCGCGCTCGAAGCCAAGGAAAAGCAGCTCAGCGAAGACCTGCACGAGACGCAGCAGCAGCGCGACGAAAAGACCGCCGCGCTGGCGGAAGCCGAGCGCCAGCTGGGCGAAATCCGCGCGCGGCTCTCCTCCACCGCGGTCACCGCGAACGATTCAGCGCTCATCGTCGACAGCCAGCGCGTCGAGCTCGTCACCGCCCGCGCGCAGATCGAGGTGCTCAAGGGCCAGATTGCGAGCTACGACAAGGAAAGCCGCGAGCTGCACGAGCGGCTCACCGTCGAGAACACGGCGGCGGACGCGACCCGCCAGGCGCTGACCGCCGAGATCGCGAAGTCGGAAGGGCTTACCAGCCGCGTCACCGAGCTGGAGCGGCAGGTGATCGCCCAGACCACCGAGGCTGAAGTGCTCGGCCGCCGCGTGCAGGAGCTGCTCGCCGGGCTCGACGAGCAGGGCCGCTTCCTCACCGAGCGCGAGCAATCGACGGATTCCTTCCGCAACGAAGCCAGCTCCGCGCAACAGACCGTGGCCGACCTGCGCGCCGAGCTGGCGGAAGCCGAAAACCGCCGCCGCGCCTCGACCGAGACGCTCACCACCGAGCGCGCCGCGCTCGAAGAGCAGCTCAAGCAGTCGCAGGCCGAGCGCGACAAACTGCAGAACGAGATCACCACGATGAAGCGCGAGGTCGAGGCCACCTGGGCGACCGAGCGCATGGAGAACGCGGTGCTGCGCGAGCGCATCAACGACGTCGCCGCCGAGGTCGCGCGCCTCACCAGCGCGCTGGAAGGGCCGGGATCGCAGATCGACACGATGCTGGCAGGAGCCCCCGCTGCGGCGCCGCTGGCGCCGGCCGCCGCTGCCGGCGGCGACAAGCGCAACGGCGAAGGCTCGCGCGGCTCGCTTGCCGACCGCATGCGGGCGCTGCAAAGCCGCGCCTCGCAGGTGCCGCAGCCGAGCCGCGCCTGATAGTGCCGCTTAGGGCGCAGGACGGCGCAAACCGCGGCGTGAGCGTGCTCGACACGGCAAATGCTTGCACACGGCGCCTCAGTGCCTTAAATCCTGCCCTCGGACCGGGCGCTTAGCTCAGCGGGAGAGCGTTCCCTTCACACGGGAGAGGTCGTAGGTTCAATCCCTACAGCGCCCACCAGCCTTCGCCGCTTCGCGGCTACTGCTGGCAAGCCATTCTCGATGCTCTCGCGCGAAGTGGCGAAGGCTGCCCGTCGAAGCCCGCAGGGCGAAGACGGGCGTTGACTAAATGAAGTACGTCTATCTGCTTCAAGAGCATCGATTATCCCGACGAGACTTACGTCGGACTGACTGACGATCTTCGATTACGTTTTTCTGCGCACAATCGCGGACGCTCGCCCCATACAGCGAAGTTCAAGCCTTGGCGCTTGGTTTCGTATGAGCGTTCACTTCACGCGCGAGAGCCTGTGTCCCGTCAGCCGCCGAAGAGCCTGTTGAGAATGTTGCCGCCGTTGGCCCACAACACCAGCAACACGCCCATCAGCGAGCCGCCGGCCACCACACCCGACGCCACCGGCAGGGTGAACTCTTGGGCGAGCTTCGGTTTCCGTCGCTCGAACAGGAGCGCGAGCAGGGCGCCCAGGAAAAACAAGAGCCCATAGTACCAATGAAACACCCAGGCGAGGCCGAACGCTGCCGCTGAAGGAAGATACGCCTGGTATTTCGGGAGCAAGACCGGCGCGAGCGTGAGCACCACGCCGACGACAGCGCCAGCCACTATCAGCCACAGCTTGAGCGGCTCGAGCGAGGCCAGGCCCTTGCCGAGCGCGATGGCAACGGCGGACCAGGTCTGGGCGGCGGGTGCCGGGAACTGGTCGGTGCCGAGCACCTGCGCGTTCGGCACCAGCGCCGCAAACACGAGCACGCTGACGACCGTACCGACGAAGATGCCGGAGAACTGGGCCAGAAACTGCTGGCGGGGGTTGGCACCAAGCAGGTAACCGCTCTTCAAGTCGGTGAGCAGGTCCGCGGATGAGGTCGCCGCGCCGGCCGTGATGTTGGCGCTCATCAAGTTGACATTGACGTTGCCAGGACTCAGTGCGCCGAAGGTGAGCTGCGTGACTTTGCCCATGGCACCGACAGGCGTCGTATCGGTCTCACCGGTCACGCGACAGGCGACCAGCGCCAGCAGGAACGACAGCAGCACCGCAACGACACTTTCCCAGACCGCGATGCCGAAGCTCACATGCCCGAGCCAGGCCAGCGCAATGAGCGACACGACCTGGCCGGTGGCAAACCAGCTCATCGGCGCCTCGATGCGGCTTGTCTCGGTTGCAGGCGCCGCGCGGAAGGAGAACATCTGCCCGAGATCGTGGAACGCGCTCACGGCCGTGCGCCAGCTCAGCGCAAAGCTCAACAGCCCTGCCGCCACCATGCAGGAGGCGCCGAACCAGAGCGTCCACTGCACGAGGGCGGCGAAGCCTTGACCTTCAACGGCGCCGTTCGCCTGGAGGATCGGCACGAGCACGGCCCAGCACAACGTGCCCGAGACGAGCATGGTCGCGCAGACTCGCATGCCGGTGATGGCGCCGGCGGCGAGAAAGATGAAATCCCAGGAAAAGTGGACGGTGCGGCCCGCCCAGGCGTCGTAATGGCTGCCGAGGAGCCATTTCTGCAGGCCGGTCAGCAGCGCCCCGCTCGAAAAGCGTTCGAGACTTGCGCTGATCGTCGACAGCCCCTCTGCCCAGAACTTGTCGATCGCGGCAATCAGCCCCGCGAGACCGAGCGCCTTCGCGGCGCGCAGACCCTGCGAGCTTTTGGCATGCAGCGCGCGCAGGGTTTCAGCCGCGGCGATGCCGGACGGGAAGCGCAGCTGCTCGATATTGATCATCTGCCGCTTCATGGGGATAGCCATCGTGACCCCGAGCACGGCGATGAAGAACACCCAGGCCAGCATCAGCGGCACGGACATCGAGTGCTGATTGATGATGATGTAGGCCGCAAAGGCCGAAACGAGCGTGCCGCCAGTGGAGTAGCCGGCTGAGCTCGCCGTCGACTGCATGCAGTTGTTCTCAAGGATGGTCATCGGCGTGCGCGCGATGCCGATCTTGAGCAAGCTCGTCCAGATCGCATAAGACAAAATGCACGCCGTGATAGCGACGCCAAAGCCCCAGCCGGCCTTGAGACCGATGTAGAGGTTGGTCAGCGACAACACGGCGCCCAGACATGATCCAACCAGCACCGCGCGCCAGGTGAGTTGCGCCATGCTGTCGCCTTGGCCGCGATAGACCTGCTCGTACCACTGCCGCTCGATCTCTTCGGGCGTGCCTTTGAAGCCGGCGACCGGCAGTGGCCGGTCTCCGTCGCTGCGCGACTGCAACGGATGGATCCATCGGTGGCGCCGATCGTCCTGGAGGGATTTGGGTCATGGAAAGAACCTTCGACCGGCAAAGTCCGAGACGAGAGCATACCAACTCAAGGAGCCGGTTACCCGTAGGTTACAGCGCCCACTATTGATTTCAGTGTGTTAGCAACACCCCCGCACACCTCTACGCGTCGAAACCGCAGAGGCTCTTCATTCGAACTTCTGCTTGGTAAGCAAAAGGCGCCCAACTGGGCGCCTTTGCTTCGGCCGGCTTGCTTGGACTACCGGCACATCCAGCTCGGATAGCCGCTCGCCTGAAAACGATCCGACCCACATCTGGCCGCTGAGCCCGGGCCGGTCGCTGCCGATCCGTTACCGTAGTTCCAAGCCCGACCTCGTGGAGCGTAGCCTGGTGCCCAGCCATAAGCGTAGTAGCCACCGTTGTAGTAACGCCGCGCGCGACGATACTGAACCTGCTCGACGGTTGCGGTTTCGGCGTTGCCGAGCGCCAATGATTGCGACAGCGGCGCCGCCGACGCGGACCCCGCGAACAGCGGGATCGCGGCCACAAGCAGCGCCGGAGCCAATGTCTTGGTCGGTAGTGTCATTGTCATCGTCATCTCCAGATGGATTTCAGGCGCCGCTGCGCGGCGCGCCATCTGAATGAAACCGCCACAGGTGCGTTCCGTTCCCATTTCCGTCGCAAGCAGAACCCGGCGGCGCTCACATCCGTGTGTGTGCCTTTCCGGGGAACCACTCGCAACGAACCTATTCCGCCTTGATATTCGCGGCCTTGATCGTCGGCCACCATTTCTCGATTTCGGCGCGCTGGAAGTCGCCGAGCGCTTGCGGCGTCTGCTGCGCGCGCGGCGGAACGACCGACGACTGCGCGTCCATCCGCTTGCGAAAGTCCGGTTCGGCAAGCGCCTCCACGACCGCCGCGTTGAGCTTCGCGACGATGTCCTTGGGCGTGCCCTTCGGCGCCCACAAGCCGTACCAGGTGGACACATAGAGGCCGGGAATGCCGGCCTCGTCCACCGTCGGGATGTCGGGCACCGCCGCCAGCCGCGATTTCGCCGTCACCGCGAACGGCCGCACCTGGCCGCTGCGATACATCTCCGCGGAGCCGCCGGTGAACTGATCGAAGATCAACGTGACATGGCCGGCGACCACGTCGCCGAACGCGGCTGCGCCGCTGCGGTACGGCACGATCTGCAGCGCAACGCCGGTCTTGTCGCCGAAGTAGACGCTGGCGATATGCGCGATCGACCCGATCCCCGCCGTCGCCGCCGACGCCTGCTTCGGGTTGGCCTTCAGCCACGCCACCAGCTCGTTCAGGTTCTTCGCCGGCACGTCCTTCTTGCTCACGATCACGGAGGTGTTGGACGGCAGCAACGCAATCGGCTCCAGGTCCTTCACCAGATCGTACGCAAGATTGTAGAGCGCGCCGTTGAAGACATGCGTGCCCAGGTGGCCGATCCCGATGGTATGGCCGTCCGGCGCCGCGCGCACGACGCGCCCGACTCCAATCGAGCCCGCGGCGCCGGCGACGTTCTCCACCACGATGGATTGGCCGAGCGAAGCCTTCATCCGCTCGCCCAGCATCCGCGCCAGCGTGTCGGCGGGACCGCCGGCTGCAAACGGAACGACGATCGTGACGGGCTTCGACGGATAGGACTGCGCCGACGCCGGCGCGGAGCCGGACATCGCACCCAGCAGCATGGCCGCGCATGCCGCGGCCCAAATGAGCTTCATCATCCCCCTCACCCCCGATCGTCCCAGCGCGCCCTGTCTGACGGCGCTAGTGCATCTTGGGTTCCAATCTACGCCGCCTCCACCGCCATCGACAACGCGCACCAAGGACGCACGGCCATGGCGCATCCATAGGCGCACCCCCCTCGTAACTCCGCCTGACCGTCGGCGGCCACGCGTTGCCGACAGCGGACAATTGCATTCCAAGATGAGGTGGGATCATGCGACTCCTGGCGGCAACAGTTAGCGCGCTTCTCATATCGGTCAGTCAGCCCGCGCTCGCGCAGAAGCAGCATGGCGGGCTGCCGCAAGACGCGTGGCAGCAAGGCGAGCAACCGCTTGGCGAGCCGCAGCAACCTCAGATGCAGCAGCCCGAGGTGACGCAGCCACAGACCGAGCAAGCCGAGGTGCCGCAACCCGCGATGCCCGAGCCCCTGGCGCAGCAAGTCGAGGTCGCAGCCGCGATGCCCGAGCCGCGGACGAACAGGCCGAGGTGCAGCCGCCGGCGAGCCTCAGCCGCAGCAGACCGAGATACCGCAGCCCGCGATGCCTGAGCCTCAGACGTCGCAAGCCGAGGCGCAGCAGCCGCCAATGCCGCAGCCGAGATACAAGCCGACATTCAGGACGTCGAGCTTCCGCGCGATGCCAAATGGACCGTGTTTTTCGAGCCGAGCCTCGGGACCAGGATCGATTTTCCGAGCGCCGTGCTCTCGATGCCCGACGGCCCCGCCTACCGAGGCGTGGGACGCCAGTTCAAGAGCGCGGACGGCCGCGCCGCGGTGGCGATCTACTCGCAGCGCAACAACCAAGGCGACACGCCGGCGCGCTATTTGCGCAAGAACTTCCTGTTCCCGCGCGCGGCCGTGACGTATGAGCGGGTCACGCGCGATTTCTTCGCAGTCTCGGGCGTCCGGGAAGACAAGATCTTTTACAGCCGTTGTAACGTCTCGCCCACGGGCGGCACGCTCCACTGCTTCGACCTGCAGTTTCCGGCGCGCGAAAGGGCCGCCTGGGATGCCATCGTCACGCGCATGAGCCGATCGCTGCGGCCGCTCAATCGCAGCTGATCAGGCTCCCGCACACCGCGGGCTGGTGTCGCCCGTGTCGCCTTGCAATCTGCTCCCGTCGCCGACTACCGTGCGGATCAGGGCGGATCAAGGTACCAATGCATGGGCAACAATCTCCTTCTTGTCGGAAGCGTCCCGCTGGAGACGGTGGAAGAGGTGATGCGCACGTTCGGCGGCGCGCTCGGGCCTTATCTGCCCGCGATGCCGGACGGCGAGGTCGGCGAGCGGCGTTCCTGGGTCAACCGGCTGTCGTACCAGATCTTCAACGGGCACCAGGACCTCGAAACGCTGAAGCGGCCGAAGCCGGTCGACGGCGTCGAGCAATTGCTGCCGCGGTCGCGCGACGATGCGTGGCAGTTCCGGGTCAAGCCCGGCGTCGAGCGCGTGCGGTTCGGCAATCCGGGCTCGCGGCTCGGCTACGCGCGCGACGCGGTCTCGTCCTATTTCGTGTTCCGCACGCTGCGCGAAAAAGGAATCCTGCCGAAGGGCGTGCGGTTTCAGATTTCGATTCCGGCGTGCCACAGCGTGATCCGGCCGCTGTACTTTCCCGACCCCGCCGACCTGCCGCGCATCCGGCCGGGCTTTGAGGCCGCGCTGGCGGCGGAAGTCGAGGCCATTTCGGCGAAGATTCCGCATGAGGATCTGGCGATCCAGTGGGACTGCGCCTGGGAATTGCAGGCGGTGTGCGGCGCCGGCAAAAGCGTGCCGTCGGAGCTCGAGGTCGAAACCCACGTGCCGCAGATCGCCCGCTTGTCGAACATCGTGCCGGAGGATGTCGCGCTCGGCTTCCACTTCTGCTTCGGCACCTTCGGCGGCTGGCCGGCGTTCGCGCCCGACGATCTCAACCGTCCCGTCGATCTCATCAACGCCGCGCTGGCGCGCATCGACCGGCGCGTCGACTGGGTCCACATCCCGACGCTCGACCGCACCGACGACGCCTTCTATGCACCGCTGAAGCGGCTCGACGCCAAAGGCGCGCGCGTCTATCTCGGCGCGGTCCACACCATGGCGACGCTGAAAGAGCGGCTCGACGTCGCGCGCAAGTTCCTGCCCGATTTCGGCCTCGCTGCCTATTGCGGCTTCGGCCGCACGCCGGTGGAGAAGATCCCGGGGATCCTGCAGGACCACTTGGCCGCACTGAAAGTCGCCGGGCTGGCGTAGACGAAGCCGGTGTCGCTTCTATTGCGTGACCAGGGCTATTGAGTGACGAGACCCGCCGCCTTGACCACCGCCTCCCACTTGTCGATCTCGCCGTTCCAGAATTTCGCGGCTTCCGTCGGCCCGTAGTAGATCGCGTCCATGCCCTGCTGCTCGATGAGCTTGCGGGTCTGCGGCTGCTCCGAGATCGTCTTGAATGCGGCGCTCAGCGTATCGATGACGGATTGCGGCGTTCCCGCCGGCACCATGATGCCGAACCACGACGACACTTCGGCGTCCTTGACGCCGACCTCCGCCAGCGTCGGCGTGTCCGGCAGCGAGCGGTGCCGCGCCGGCGCGGTGACGGCGAGTGCGCGGAATTTGCCGCCGTTGATATTCGGCAGTGCCGTCGAGACATTGTCGAACATGACGTCGATGTCGCCGCGCATGAGCGCCACCACGCAATCACCCCAACCCTTGTAGGGAATATGAGTGAGCGAAACCGCCGTCCGAAGTTGGAACAGCTCGCCCGACAAATGCAGCGTCGTGCCGACGCCGTTCGAACCCATGTTCCGTTTGCCGGGATTGGCCTTTGCGTCGGCGATCAGCTCCGCCACGTTCGCGGCTTTGACGTGCGGCCCGACGACCAGAACGTTCGGCACGCTGGCGAACACAGCGACCGGAACGAGATCTTTCCGCGCATTGTAGGCCGGCTGCTTGCGCATCGACGCGGTGATGGTCGCGAACGCGCCGCCGACCAGCAGCGTGTAACCGTCCGGCGGAGATTTTGCGACATAGTCGGAGCCGATATAGCCGCCGGCGCCGCCGCGCGCCTCGACAATCACGGTCTGCTTCAACAGCTCCTGTAATCCCGGCTGCACCAAACGTGCGATCGCATCGGTGCTGCCGCCAGGCGGCGCGGGAGCAATGATGCGCACGATCTTGTTCGGGTATTGCGCGAGCGCGGCCGTCGCGGACATGGCCAGCGCCAGCGCAGCAAGCGCAACGCGGGCCGTGAGAGCGGGCATGACCTTCCTCCTTTATTGTTTTCGAAGTATGCCATCGCTCCTTCAAGCAGGCGATGCGATATCGGACAACGGTTTCTGGGCAGCCTCCGCTCCATTGATATCCAGCGCCACCGCCTGCGCCACGCGGATGCCATCCACCGCCGCCGAGAGGATGCCGCCGGCGTAGCCGGCGCCCTCGCCCGCCGGATAAAGCCCGCGTGTGTTCAAGCTCTGGTAGCTGTCGTCGCGCCGGATGCGGATCGGCGACGACGTGCGGGTCTCGACGCCGGTCAACACCGCATCGTCCAGAGAGAATCCTTTGATCTGCCGCTCGAACGCGGGCAGCGCCTCGCGGATGGCGGCGGCGGCGAAATCCGGCAGGCAGGCCGCGAGGTCCGCCGGCGTGACGCCGGGCTTGTAGGACGGCACCACCTCACCCAGCGAGGTCGACGGCCGGCCCGCGAGGAAATCGCCCACGCGCTGCGCCGGCGCCGCAATAATTTCTCCCGCCGGCTTCGAACGCACGTTCCTCCCAGTGGCGCTGGAACGCGACGCCGGCGAGCGCATCGCCGGGATAGTCCGCGGGCGTGACGCCGACCACGATGCCGGCGTTGGCGTTGCGCTCGTTGCGGGAATACTGGCTCATGCCGTTGGTGACGACGCGGCCCGGCTCGGAGGTCGCGGCCACCACGGTGCCACCCGGGCACATGCAGAAGCTGTAGACCGAGCGCCCGTTCGTGCCGTGATGCGCGAGCTTGTAGTCGGCCGCGCCCAGCCGCTCATGGCCGGCAGAGGTGCCGTAGCGGCAGCCATCGATGAGCGATTGCGGATGCTCGATGCGCAATCCGATCGAGAACGGCTTGGGCTCGATCGCGATCCCGCGCGCCTTGAGCATCTCGAACGTGTCGCGCGCGCTGTGGCCGACCGCCAGCACGACATGATCGGTCGCGATGTGCGTGCCGTCCTCCAGCATCACGCCGGCGATCCGACGGCTGCCGTCCGGCCTTTCGTCGATCTCGAAATCGACGGCTTTGCTCTGAAAGCGATATTCGCCGCCGAGGTCCTCGATCGTGCGGCGGATGTTTTCCACCACCGTCACCAGCCGGAAGGTGCCGACATGCGGCTTGGCGAGATAGAGGATTTCCGGCGGCGCGCCGGCTTTGACGAATTCCGTCAGCACCTTGCGGCCGTAGTGGTGCGGATCCTTGATCTGGCTGTGCAGCTTGCCGTCGGAGAACGTGCCGGCGCCGCCTTCGCCGAATTGCACATTGGATTCCGGGTTCAGCACCGCCTTGCGCCACAAGTCCCAGGTATCCTTGGTGCGCTCGCGCACCACCTTGCCGCGCTCCAGCAGGATCGGGCGAAAGCCCATCTGCGCCAGGATCAGCCCCGCGAACAGACCGCAGGGGCCGGTGCCGATCACGACCGGTCGTGAAGCCTGCGCCGCGGGCGCGGGCGCCACGAAGCGGTAGCTGAGATCGGGCGCCGGCGCGAGATGCGGATCGCCCTTGCAGCGCGCCAGCACCGCCGCTTCGTTCTCGACGTCGATATCGAGCGCATAGATCAGCGCTATCGCCGACCGTTTGCGCGCGTCAACGGCGCGGCGAAAGACCGAATAGCCGCGCAGCTCCTGCGGCGCGAGCCGCAGCCGCTTGAGCACGGCCGATTCGATATCACCGTCCGCATGGTCGAGAGGAAGCTTCAGGTCGGTCAGTCGCAGCATGCTCGAACGGCTCGATCGTCCAGGGTGGCCGGCGCGCGACCTGCGCCGAAGCGCCCTTGCTATATGTCAACGCCTTGGCCTCGCGCCAGGGGTGCGCCATAGCGGGGCCCCAAGCCCGAAAAAAATCGCGCGTGTCCGTCTGACCCGGAAAGTCACCGACGTGGGAGACGGACATGCGAGCTGCCGCCGTATTGACGCCGAATGGCGCCTTTTTGCGGCCCGGCCAAGCCGTCACCAGCGCCGCCGCGGCCGAAACGTCGGCACGTCGAGGGCTTGTCGCGATCATTGCCAGGCTCGTCGCCGCGCATCGCGCCCGGCAGGTGGCCGCCGTCGATCGCGTCCTTCGCTCTGGCCTTGCTGCCATCGACTAACCCTCCCTCCTGCCCCTGACACACCAATGGCATACCTCGCTGCTCTGATGCTGGCCGTCTTCCTCGGCGGCGTTGTCTCGGGCTTTGCCGGCTTCGCGTTCTCGGCGGTCGCGGGCGCCATCCTGCTGCACTTCCTGAAGCCGATGCAGGCAATTCCGCTGATGATGTTATGCAGCATCGCGGCCCAGCTGATCTCGCTGGTGATGATACGCAAGCACATCGCGTGGAAGGAAAGCACGCCGCTCCTGATCGGCGGCTTCGTCGGCGTGCCGATCGCGCTCTTCCTGCTGACGCTGGTCGAGCCGCGGGCCTTCCGCATCGCGTTCGGCATCGTTCTGGTGGGCTACGCCGTCTACATGCTGGCGCGGCCGGCGGTCACGATCGTTCGTTGTGCCGGCGCGGCCGTGAGCTCCGCAGTCGGATTTGCGGGCGGGCTGGTCGGAGGGCTGACCGCGATGCCGGGCGCGCTGCCGGTGATCTGGTGCGAGTTGCGCGGCCTTCCCAAGGAACAGCAGCGCGGCCTGGTACAGCCCTACATCCTGGCCATGCAGGCGTTTGCCATCGCGCTGCTGCTGGCGCAGCCCAGCGCCATCAGCCGCGACGTTCTGGTGGTCGCGGCAGCGGCGTTGCCGGCGACGATCGCAGGGACGTTCATCGGCATGGCGCTGTTCGGCCGCGTCGACAGCCGCAAGTTCCGCCTGGTCGTGTTGGTGCTGATCCTGATCTCAGGCGGACTGATGCTCCGGTGAGGCGGCGCCACGCCGGCCTCCGCCCCGCCGTCGCCGTAGCGTTGCATGGACGGGCGCCGGATCAGCCGATAAGTTTGCCCTGGTTCGATGACCGAAACGCGGGGCTCGCGTGCTGAACCTTGAAGTCAAACGGCTGACCGCGGTGACCCCCTCGATCCGGGAGATCGAGCTCGTCGCAGCCGACGGCGCGCTGCCGCCGTTCACCGCCGGCGCCCATATCGACGTGACGCTCGGCAACGGCATCGAGCGCTCCTATTCGCTGCTCAACGATCCGACCGAGACCCACCGCTACGTGGTCGCCGTGCTGCGCGAGGTCGAGAGCCGCGGCGGCTCGACCTTCGTGCACGACCACCTGCGCGAGGGCGACCGGCTTCGCGAGCACGGAACCCATCAACAATTTCCAGATCAACGAGGCCGGCGAGAACCATCTCCTGATCGCCGGCGGCATCGGCATCACGCCGCTGAAATCGATGACGCACCGGCTCAAGGCGCGCGGCGCGAATTTCACGCTGCACTATTGCGCCCGCGACCGCGAGCGCGCGGCCTATCTCGACGAGCTCACCGCCGCGCTCGGCGAGCGGCTCACCGTCCATCTCGACGGCGGCGATATCGCGCGCGGGCTCGACGTCGCGGCGCTGCTGTCGAAGCGCGCCGCCGCCGCCCACGTCTATGTGTGCGGCCCGGCGGGCCTGATCCGCGCGGTGCGCGAGGCGGCGCGCGACTGGCCGAAGGGCACCGTGCACTACGAGCTGTTCCGCGGCAACGAAGCCGACGTGGCGCCGCGCAGCACCGACCAGCCGTTCGAGATCACCCTCGCCCGCGCCGGCAAGACGCTGACGGTGCCGGCCGACAAGTCGATCCTCGAGGTGCTGCGGGCGAACGGCCTCAAGATCAAGACGCTGTGCAAGGAGGGGGTGTGCGGCACCTGCCGCGTGAAACTCCTCTCCGGCAAGGCCGACCACCGCGATGAGGTGTTGACAGACGAGCAGCGCGAGCACGAGATTCAGGTCTGCGTGTCGCGGGCGCTCCCGAACGAGACGCTGGTGCTGGACCTGTAAGCTTCGTTTTGAATCGATAAAAACTGCGACGGAGGAGACGACGATGAGTATGACAGCCGAAGCCGCGGTTGCCTCGCATATCAAGCCCACGCTGCTCATCAGCGGCACCTTCGTGACCACCGACATCAAGCGCGCGCGGCGCATGTGCGAGGAGCTGCTCGGCCTCGAATGCGTCTCGCCGGAGAAAGGCACGCTGCTCATCCGCGAGGGCGGGCACCAGCCGGGCGGCCCGCTCGCCGGCAAGCCCTATTGGGTGCTGGAGGCGCGCGAGGTGGCCAAGGTCGAGGTGCCGCAGGAGATGCTCAATCACTGGGGCGTGTTCGTCACCAGCCAGGCCGCGGTCGACGCCGCGTTCGAGAAGGTCAACGCGCACCAGAAGGATTTCGGGATCGGCCGCGTGCAGAAGCCGCGCTTCCGCCACGGCTCCTACGCCTTCTATTTCGTCGACGGCGACAGCAACTGGTGGGAGATCGAATACCGCACGCCGGAGCTGCTCTACACCACGCTGCGCGACAAAGGCGATCAGCACTGAGAGCTTGTAGCCCGCATGGAGCGAAGCGTAATGCGGGACAGCCAACCCCGGATTTCGCTTCGCTTCATCCGGGCTACGATGAAGCAATAAGCAAACGAACAATTTCCAGAGGAAACGTCATGAGTATGGTCGAGCCGATGATCAAGCCCGAGCTGTTGTCGCACGGCACCATCGAGTGCAGCGACATTGCAGCCACCCGCCGCTTCCTGACCGAGTTCCTCGGCATCGACGTGGTGCGGCCGCTGCCGGAGGCGCAGTACCTCTGGAAGGGCGGCCCGTGGTCGGTGGTGTGCGTCTGCGTCGAGGACGCCGAAGCCAAGGACCAGGGACCGCAGAACCGCTTCAAGCTGTCGGTCGCGAGCGCGGCCGAGGTCGATGCCGCCCATGCCGCCGCGCTGAAGCAGAAGGACACCTACGGCATCCGCACCGTCGAGCCGATCGAGGAGCGCGCCGGCGTGCGCTCGTTCAAGCTGCAGGACCTCAACAAGCACTGGTGGGAGATCACCAGCGCGACGCAGCGCCACTACGACGAGATCTTCGCCAAAGGCGACGCGCGGTCATGAGCGCGTCCCTGGTGCGCATTGCCGCGGCGCTGGCGCTGGCCGGCGCCGTTGCAGCCATTGCGGCCGAGCGAGGCTTCCGCGCAAGCCACCTTCCCTACCCGCCAGGTCACGATCGTCTCGCCGACCGGGCCGGGCTCGGTGCCCGATACGCTGCCGCGGCTGCTCTCCGAGAAGCTGCGCGCACGCTGGGGCCAGAATGTCATCGTCGAGAACCGGCCGGGCGCCACCGGCAATATCGCGGCCGAGCTGGTGTTCCGCGCCGCGCCCGACGGCTACACCATCCTCTCCGTGTTCCCCGGACCGGTCGCGATCAACCAGCACCTGTTCGCCAAGCTCAATTTCGATCCGACGGCGCTGACCGCGATCACCATCACGGCGACCGCGCCGAACGTGCTGGCGGTCAATCCACGCCTGAAGGTCAAGACGCTGCAAGAATTGATCGCGCTCGCCAAAGCCGATCCCGAGAAGCTCACCTACGCGTCGCCCGGCGTCGGCGGCACGCCGCACCTTGCCATGGAGATGCTGAAGGTCGCGGCCGGGATCAATGTGCGGCACGTGCCCTACGCCAAGGGATTGAGCGCCGCGATCCTCGACGTTGTGGCCGGCAATGTCGACATGGTATTCGGCAATCTCACCGACATCCTGCCGCAGGTGCAGAGCGGCAACCTGCGCGCGCTCGCGGTCGGCAGCAAGGAGCGGCGGCCGGAGCTCGACGGCGTGCCGGCCGTCGCCGAGACCTTCCCCGGCTTCTTCAACGACGCGTTCTACGGCTTCGTCGCACCGCCCGGCACGCCCGACGCCGTCGTCAAGACGCTCAACGCCGCGATCGTCGCCAGCCTGAAGGAGCCCGACGTCGCCGCCCGCATGAAGACGCTCGGGCTCTCGGCGATCGGCAACTCACCCGCGGAGGCGGCCGCCTACATCCGCACCGACAGCCAGCGCTGGCGCGACATCATCGCCAAGGCCGGCATCAAGGGACTCTGAGTTAGTTCCTACGCTCTAGCGGAAGCGCCGGCCACGGCGGCAGTGAGCTCCCTCTCCCCGTTCTAACGGGGAGAGGGTTGGGGTGAGGGGCAACTCCGAACTTGATTTTGCGGCAAGTCCCCCTCACCCGGATCGCTTGCGCGATCCGACCTCTCCCCGCAAGCGGGGAGAGGTGACGGAGTACGCGGCTCCGCCTGATTTCCAACTGAAACTCTCGAGCGGGTCAAACGACCTGACCGGCCGCATCGAACCCGGCGATGCGGCCGAACACTGCCGCCCGGGCGATGCCATGTTGTCCGAAGCCGCCGGCGCAATCGCCGCAGGCATAAAGCCCGGGGATCACCTTGCCGCGGAGGTCGACGGCCTGCCCCTTGGTGTTGATCCGGATGCCGGTATAGGTGTCGTGAATGCAGGGCGTGTGCCACGCCGCGTAGAACGGCGGCGTCGCGATCTTGCGCAATGGCTTCGGCTTCTTGAAATCCGCGTCGGCGCCGGCATCGACGAACGAATTATAGCGCTCGACCGTCGCGCGCAGCGTCGCCGGCGGCATCGGCCGCCACTGGTATTCGTTGGCGATCTTCTTCGCCAGCTCCTCGATCGTATCGGCGCTGAAGAAGTAGCCTTCCGGATCGACATAAGGCGGCTTGACGTTCCACTTCTCGCGCGCGACCGCATCCGAATCGAAGATCGCCCAGATCGGCCCGCCGCCGTTCATCTTCTTCGGATCGCCGGTCCAGGCCAGCGCCGCGGCCAGATAGTCGTAGTCGCGCTGGCCCGCCATCTCGTCATGGAAGCGCAGCCCGTTCTCCTTCACCAGGATGAGGTTCTGATAGTCGCGCACCGCCAGCCCGACCGCCCGCGCGCGGAACATATGCGGCGCGTCCGGATGGATCACGGTGGCGGCGCCGTTCGACTTCATGCCCATGCGGCCCTTGTTGAGCATGTTGTCGTCTTCGGTGGTCTGGCAGGCGGTGGCGCCGAGCGCGGCGCCGATCTGCATGGCGGCGATCTCGCCGTCGGCGGTCCGCTTCGACCAGCCCGTGTTCTCCGCCTGGTATTCTTCGGTCAGGCGCACGTCGAACATGGTGCGGAACTCGACATTGTCGGCGCAGCCGCCGCTGGCGACGATGACGCCCTTGCGGGCGCGGATGTTGATCGACTTGCCGGTCGGCTTGAACCAGTCGTCGACTTCGATCGCGGTGATGCCGAGGACGCGCCCGGAGAATTGCTGCTCGCGGTGAACCGTGGTCATGCGCTGCTTGAGCAGGATCTCGACGCCCATGTTGCGCGCGGTCTGCGCCAACGGCCGCACGAAGCCTGAGCCGCGCATCGGATTGGTCGGCTCGTTCGGCCAGGCAAAGCAATTGAGCCGGGTGCGCGAGCGGTCGAGCCGGTCCGGCTTCGGCCGGTAGGCCTCCCATTTCACGCCGTGCTTCTCGAGCCACGCGAACAGGTCGAGATTGTCGTCGGCATAGGTGCGCACCAGCGCGCGGTCGCTGAACCTGCCCATCGGCATCTCGGTGCGCGCCCAGTCGGCGAACACGAGATCGGGCGTGTCGTTCATGCCGATCGCCTGCTGCATGCGGTTGCCGCCGCCGATATAGAGCCCGCCGAAGCTCATCATGCAGCGGCCGCCGATGTCGAAATTCATCTCGACGATGATGACGGAGGCGCCCTTCTCGCGCGCCGCGATCGCGGCCGGCAGCCCGCCGGCGCCCGCGCCGATGACGACGACGTCGGCCTCGCGGTCCCAGGTGATGGCATCGGCGGCGCGCGCCGGCTGCGTCGGCGTTGCCGCCGCTGCGGCGACGGCGCCGGCCGCGGCGCCCGACGTCAGGAAGCGGCGCCGGTTCAATGACCCGGCGGCGCCATCGTCATGACGTTGCTGCAGACGGCCTTGTCCCGTTGATTTTTTCACGTAAGCCTCCCTGCTGTCGCCGGCTGTTGTTTGTCGCCGGCGTTTGCGAGAAGCTTACGCTCAAAGGCGGGACAATTGAACCGCCGCACTAACAACCTGGGAGGATCACCATGCTCACCAAACGAGCGCTACTGGCCGGCCTGGCCGCCAGCGGCTTCGGCCTGGCCGCCGCCGGACCGGCATCAGCCCAGACTTACCCGACACGTCCGGTGAAAATGATTGTGCCGCTACCGCCAGGCTCCGCGCCCGACGTCCGGCATCGGCTGATCGCGCAAGCGTTGACGCAATTGTGGGGCCAGCAGGTGATCGTCGAGAACCGCCCCGGCGGCGGTGGCATCATCGGCACCCGCGCCATGCTTGGCGAGCAGCCCGATGGCTATACGCTGCTTGCGGCCTTGGCGTCGATCTACATGATCCTGCCGGCCCAGAACGAGAAGCTGCCGTTCGACGTCAACAAAGACATGATCCCGATCGGCTTGACGGCGTATGAGGGCCTGGTGATGGCCTGCTCGCCGAAGCTCGGTGTCAACTCGCTGGCCGAGTTCATCGCGCTCGCCAAGAAGATGCCGGACAAGCTGGTCATCGGCACCAATCCGGCCGGCAGCCTGCCGCACATCACGGCAAAACTGTTCGTCGACATGACGAACACCGCCATCGCGGTCGTTCCCTACTCGACCGGCGGCACCAATGATGCGATCCGCGACATCATGGGCGGACGCGTCCATGCGGTGATCGATGGATGGGCGAGCCTGCGCGGCGCCTATGAGTTGAAGGACCTCACCCCGCTTGCGATCCTGTCGCCGAAACCGTCGCCTCTGCTTCCCCACCTGCCGGTAGCAGCCGCAACCGTTCCCGGCTTCAACTCGATCGGCTGGCAGGCGCTCACCACGCGCCGCGGGACGCCGGAGCCGATCGTGCGTATCCTGAACGACAGCCTGCGCAAGGTTCTCGACGATCCACAGCTACAGAAGCGGCTGCAGGAAACCGGCCCCGAATTCCAGCCGATGTACGGCGACGAGTTGACCCGCTTCATCCAGGCAGAACAGAAGTTCTGGCTGCCGCTCGCCAAGAAATACGCGGTCTGAGCCGACCGCTACTTCGCGGTCTGCTCGATCCACTCGACGTACTGGGCGACGCGGGTGTAGACGCCGAACAGGCCCTGCTCCGCCATGCCGCAGCCGGCTTCCGAGAAGCTGGTCAGCCCGACCTGAACGAAGCGGCCGCGCGAGACCTCGGCAAACAGCGGCCCGCCGCTGTCGCCGACGCAGGTGTCCTTGCGGGTGGCGAACTTCGCGGTGCAGATCATGTTGTCGGTGATGACGCGCTGCTGCGGCGAGTTGTCGAGGAGCTTGCGCATCTGGTTCACTGTTTCTTCCGACAGCGAGAGCTTGGCGCGCAGCCCGGCCACGTTGTTCTCGAACCATTGATTGCGGCGCCAGGACAGGATGTTGGAATTGCAGGTGCCGGCGTCGACGATGTCGAGCTTGACCTCCATCAGCGCCTTCGGAAATTCGCCTTCTTCGTTCTCGCCCCAGCCGGCGGCGGTGACGGGCTTGCCCGGAACGCCGAACTCCTGCTCGGTCGCCGGCGTCGCCAGCGTGATGATCGAGGTGCGGCCGGGCGCCGGCGCTTCGGCGAGCTCCAGCAGCGCGATATCGTTGTCGGGGTTTTCCTCAACCTCGTATTTCGGATGGACGATGATGCGGCGCACCTTGATGCGCTGGCCGCCCTTGAACTCGTTCGAGCCGACATAGACGTTGATGTCTTCCGGCTTGCGCGCGCGCGGCGGCTGCTGGTCGAGCTCGTACATGCAATGCGCGGCGGTCAGCACCCAGCGCTGGCGGATCAGCGAGCCGCCGCAGAAATGCGCGCCGTGGATGCCGGCCTCGCTCTGCTTGGCGCTGGCCTTGAATATCGACACCATGAACGGATAGGCGCCCTTCTTGGCGGCGTCGCCGTAATAGATCTTCTTCTTGGCGGCGGTCGTGTCCTGCTTGGTCGCGGGCGCCTGCGCATTCAGCGCAGACAGCGGCAGCGCGACCGCAAGCATCAGGCCGGCGGCGCCGACGATGAACCGGAGCGGGGTGATGCCGGAGGTTTTCGCGGCCATGATCGGTCTTTCCTTCGCGCCCATCCCGACATTGGCATGTTCGTGCTTGTTGGCTTGATTGACAAGGCACTTTCATGGCGGCCGCGCGCACGGATGGCGTTCGCCGCAAAATTTAATGCCCATCGCCGACACCGGCGGCGTGGCCGGCTCGACGACGGGCATCAAGACCTAAGTCAAGTTTGCGCTCGGATGCGGCGGACGAACCGCTTAGCGGCCCGGAACCTTGTTCGTGCGCGCGGCCTGGCTCGAGCGGGTCGCCGAGCGATAGCAGGTGGTCGAGCCGCAGGCCCAGCCGACCGGGCAGCAGCCGCTGATCCGGCCCGGGCACCAATAGGCGCCGCGACGGCAGTACTGCACGTCCTGCACCATATTCTGAGTTGCGAGAGCGTCGATCAGTCCGGCGCTTCCCGGAAACGCCGACGCCGATCCGGCGGTGAAGGCGGTCGCGAAAACCACTCCCAGTGCGAGCACAAGCTTTCTCATGATGTTCTTCCTCGTGTGAAGTCGCCCACAATTGCTCCGCCGCGAAATGGATTATGCGTTGCTCTTTTCCGGCGAGCAATATCCTCACTCTATCTCCAGGAAATTTCCGTGCGGCTTGCCGCGATGCACACGGCGCATGTGTCAGCCGTTCCGCTGAACAGCCATTCATACAGGCTCGGTCGCATTCGAATTAGCGTCAGTAGCGACGATTTTCGACCGCGCGCTCTTAACCTATGACAGCCGGGCTCACAGCGGCCCCTGTCATCAAGATGGCATGTGAATGGATGCAGGCGTTCCGGGCGGCAGCGCGCGCGGATTGACCTCGACAATCCCGCCCCTGATTCGCACCGGATAGGTCGCGAGCTTCTCGGTGAACGGCGGCGGCGCGCACCCGTCCGACAGCCGATACTGCCAGCCGTGCCAGGGACAGGTGACGCAGCCGTCGATGATGCGGCCCTCCCCGATCGGCCCGTTCTGGTGCGAGCAGAGGTTCGTGAGCGCGCCGATCTCGGTGCCGTCGCGAAACACCGCGATGCGCTCGCCGCCCGGCGCCACCACGATCACCGCGCCCTTGTCCGGGATCGCGCCCGGCGCGCCGGCGGCGATCCAGCCGTCGCCACCCGCCGGCATGCCGCGATCGAGCGCGCGCTCGCGCCAGCCGGCGACGAGATGCAAGACCGTCACCAGCGCAAAGCTCGCCGCCAGCATCAGCGGGATCAATGGATTCTGGTCGTACTGCATGATGCCGAGCGCGACGTGCAGCACGACCAGGGCGTACGCGACATAGAGCATCATGTGCAGCCATTTCCAGGCCGGCGGCGACAGGAACGAGAGCCAGAAGTCGTGGCTGGTGGCGGCGAGCAGGAACAGCACAAGCAGCGCGGCGAAGCCGATCACCTTGAACGGGAAGCCGATGAACTTGGCGTAGTCCGACCACTTGGTCAGTTCGGTCAGCAGGCTCGGCAAGGTGCCTTGCGCCTCGTACCACTCGATCATGAACCACGCGTGCAAGAGCGCGATGATGAATGTCAGCACGCCGAAATGCCGGCGGTTGAACAAGAGCTTGCGGAACCAGGGATGGAGCCGCGCCAACGGCCCGATCGACAGGATGATCGTCAGCATGAAGAAGGCGCAGGTGCCGAACGCGCGGATACGCACGTCGACCGCCGCCGCCAGGTCCTTCGGGGGCTCGATCCGATAACTGCCGGCGATGAAGGCCCCTATATAGAGAGTGACGCCCGCGAGCAGGATCGCGTCATAGATGAGCTTCTCGCGGCTCCACTGCACCGCCTTGAACCCGACGCTCATCGCTGCCCCTCGACCGCGGCCGGTGGTGCCGGAGGCGGAGGCGGCGCCCGCATCGCGAGCGACATCGCAAACGCAATGCCCACCAGCACGGCGAGCGCCGGCCAGAGCATGCGATGGGCGGTCCGGTGGATGCGTCTCATCGCGGCCGACGTACCTTGAGCCAGCGGGAGAGCACGAGCGGCCACAGCGCGGTCGCCGCCGGGAGCAGGAGGATGCGCGCGCCGACCGTCACCGGGGCGCTCTGCACCGCCGTGACCCCGGAGGTGACAAAGGCGATGGCCGTCACCAGGCCGGCCGCCACGTACAAGGCCACCCCGATTGCGATCGTCGTCGCGATTGCGTCCATTCGCCGCCGTCCCGAGCTCATCCGGAAGATCAATGACAACGCTCGCGGTGACAAGGGGTTGAGTGTGTCCGCGCAACATCAATACGGGAAAATCGTGCGGGCAGATGCGACGGCTGCCGGTTTTTGCCTAAATCTCCGGGAAACTACGGCTTCCAAACCGAAATCGGTTCTGCAACTCTCCCTCAAGTCGCGCCGTCACGAGGCCCACGATGTCCCTCCGCTTCCTCGCCTGCCTTGCCGCCGCATGTGTCATGACCAGCGCCGCCTCGGCTGCGCCCGCCGGCAAATCGCGCAACTTCGACCACACGGTGCAGACCGTCGATCCGGTCGGCCGCTTGTTCGGCTTCAGCTCGTCGCCGGTCGGCCGCTCGACCGTGAGCTTTCCCGGCAATCACAGGCCCGGCACCATCGTCATCAATACGCGGGAGCGGCGGCTTTATCTGGTGGTCGGCAACGGCCAGGCCATTCGCTACGGCATCGGCGTCGGCCGCGACGGCATGACCTGGGCCGGCACCACGCGCGTGTCGGCCAAGCGCGAATGGCCGGACTGGACGCCACCCGAGCAGATGCGGCGTCGGCAGCCCGGCTTGCCCCGCCACATGCCGGGCGGACCCGACAACCCGCTCGGCGCCCGCGCGCTCTATCTCGGCTCGTCGCTCTACCGCATCCACGGCTCGAACGAGCCGGAGACCATCGGCCAGGCGGTGTCGTCGGGCTGCTTCCGGCTGACCAATGACGACGTGATCGATCTCTACAATCGCGTGCCGGTCGGCGCGACGGTGATCGTGACGCGATAGCACCGCGACATCCACCAGCCGCATTTCGCACGTCCGCAATCGGCGCATGGTGCGTGGTGAAACCCTGCGGCTGAAGCCCCTTATTTTTTGCATAAATCGTCACTATAATTGTCAGCTATGAGGCGCGCATGAATGTCCAACCGAATTTGCGTATGGACAAGGAAATGTTCCTCGCGTGGCTCCAGGAGCGCGAGGAACGATACGAGCTTGTGGGCGGTCGCGTCATGATGATGACCGGCGGATCGCGAGGACACGGGATCATCACGCGGCGTCTTGCAGCAGCCTTGGAGAAGCGCCTTGATCCCAATCGATGGACGGTGTTGACGTCCGATTTCGGAGTAGACCTTGGTCCGGAAACCGTTCGATATCCTGATGTCGTCGTGGATGTCGCGACTGGGCTACTCAAAGACCTGACTGCAACGGCCCCCATCCTGGTCGCGGAAGTGCTCTCCCCCTCCTCTGTGAGCAACGATCTTGGCGACAAGGCATCTGAATATTTGCAGTTGCCGAGCTTGTACGCCTATCTGGTGCTCTCACAGGACGAGCCGAAGGCATGGACTTGGGTGCGTGGTGCGTCAGGCTTTTCGCCTGGGCCGGATGTGATCAAGGGCAATGACGGAATCATCCGCATCGCAGCACTAACGATAGACTTCGCCCTCTCCGAGATTTACACGGGCGTTCAGTCGAATTGACGCCTCGACGCGAGGTACCGCCGGCCATTCAGCGCGTGAGGCCCTTGCCGGCGAGCTCGTCGAGATAGTCCTGCCAATTGGCGTCACGGGTGCGGCCGAGCTCGTGCAGGTACTCCCAGCTATAGAGGCCGGTCGAGTGCATGTCGTCAAACACCAGCCGCACCGCGTAGTTGCCGATCGGGTTGACCTCGAGGATCGCGACGTTCTGCTTGCCGGCGACGGTCTTGCGTTCGTCCGGCGAGTGACCCTGCACTTCCGCGCTCGGGCTGCGCACGCGCAGATATTCGGCGCTGAGATCGAACGCCTCGCCGGTGTCGAAGGCAACGGACAGCGTCCGGCGATCCTTGTGCAGTCGCAGTTCCGTCGGCCAGGGTTTTGGTGAGCCGTTGCTCATATCGAACTCCACCTGCCCTTCAATAGAGCATGCCCCCGGAAAACGAAACGGCCCCGGGTGAGCCCGGGGCCGTCGATTTTTCAAACAGCCGACGCGATCAATTGGTCGCGCGGTAGCCAAGGCCGTGATTGGCCTGGCGCTCCGCCGGCGGCTCGACATGGAAGTCGATCACGCAGACGCCGCCCTTCTTGAGCACGTCGACGCCCTTGGCGATCGCGGCCTTGGCGTCCGCCTGGCTGGTGACCGGCCCGATGCCGACCGCGCCCTGCGCCTCGGCGAGCTTGGCGATGCTCGGCACCGGATCCTCCATGCGCAGGCCGATCCAGCGGTTCTTCGGCTCGCGGCCGCGGTCGCGCGCGACGTGGTCCTGATGGAGCTCGTCGTTGAAGTAGGAGCGGTTGTTGTTGACGATCACGAGCAGCGGGATGCGGTGCTTCACCGCGCTCCAGATCGCGGTCGCGCCCATGCAGAAGTCGCCGTCGCCGAGCATCGTGATCGCGTAGCGATCCGGGAACTTGTGATGCAGCGCGAGCGCGGAGCCGACCGAGATGCCGGGGCCGGAGCCGAGACCGCCGCCGCCGTCCTTGCCGAGATAGGACATGCCGCTCTGGAACGGCCAGATCTCCGTCGGCCAGCCGCGGCCGAGCGTGCAGAAGGTCACGTTCTCCGGATCGTTGAACTGATCGCGCAGCGACTGCGCGATCACTTCCATGGTCAGCGCGCCATTCGCGGCCTTGTTCTTGGCAGGCAGCTTCGCCTTCCACGGATCCTTACGGCCCTCGCCGAGCGCCCCATTGAGCTCCGCGACCATCACGTCCGTGGTGGTGCTCAAGTAGACATCGGCCGGCGGCAACTCCTGGTACTCCATGTTGGCGCCGTTGTGCAGATTCTGGTCGAGCGAGCAGTGGATGATCTTGGCCTTCACGTCGCCGACGCTCTTGGCCTGGCGCAGCGCGCCGCCGAGATCCATCCAATCCATCGAGAGGATGACGTCGGCCTCGCACAAGAGCTCGCGCGCTTCCTTGACGATCGCGTTGAACGGCTCGCTGTAGTGGTGCGGGTTGTCGCTCGGGAACATCGCTCCCTGCTTGAGATCGGTGAACACGCAGGCGCCGAGCCGCTCGGCGAGGCGGATGCGCGGCTGCCAATATTCGTCCTGCCGCGATCCGCGGCCGAACAGGATCACCGGCTTCTTGGCGTCCTTCAGGATCGCGGCCGCCTGATCGAGCGCCTCCTTCGAGGGACGCGGCGGCTTCGGCGGCTGAAACCGCTTCAGGTCGGGCCACGCCGGCTCCTTGTCGAGCTTGGTCTCCTGGAATCCGGCATCGAGCACGACATAGACCGGCGCGGTCGGCGCCGTGCGCGTGATGATGTTCGCGCGGGCCATCGCCTCGACCAGCGCCGCGGCGGAGGTCGGCTGGTCGTCCCACTTCACGAGCGAGCGGATGTAGGCGCCGTTGTCGCGCGACGTGTGAATCCAGTCGATCCACGGACGGCGCTTCTCGGAAGCGACCGGACCGGTCGCACCAAGCATGAGCATCGGCGCGCGGTCGCACCACGCATTGAAGATTCCCATCATGCCGTGCAGCAGCCCGACGTTGCTGTGCAGGACGCACGCCATCGGTTCGCCGGTCGCCTTGGCGTAGCCGTGCGCGATCGCCACCGAATGATCTTCGTGCAGGCAGAGAATGATGCCGGGATTTTGGTTGCCGAGGTGGTTAACCAGGCTGTCGTGAAATCCGCGATAGCTCGCCCCTGGGTTGAGGCTGATAAAAGGAATATTGAAACGGCGCAGCATTTGCGCGGCGATGTCGCTTCCCCAAGCAACCTTGTCGTCCGGTTTTCCTTCAATCTGATCCAACTTCATCGCTGTTCTCTCTTTCTCTTCGTTCGCTTTGTCCGATTGGTTTTATCTGTAACTGCGATCATTCAGCGCAGGTGCAGCCAAACCGCACAAGCGCGCTGTCACCGATGCATTTCAGTGTTGCGGTCGGCGTGGAAACCCTTCGCGCGCGCTGGTATGCCACCATGGTTCCACTTGCGACCATGCGGCATTGCGTACAGCCATTCCCATAAAAGAAACGACTTTCGCATGACGCGATCTTCTGCTTACATCCCCTTATAAACCGGGGGGTTGGCTACCATGCCTTGGCGGCGAGCACTAGTGCGGCCGTTGGCATGTTGAGGTAACGCGTTGGGACGGGAGGAAATCTGGGCCATCGCAACGATCGCGGGCCCGGCCGCAGGTCGGCCGCGGAGCGTTGATCTGCTCGCAAGAAACTTGCACCGGTACAGATTGGGCGCGGGGTCATCCCGCGCATTTGACGTGAAGCATACGGCCTAGCGGCCGTCGGAATTGGGGCGGGGTGAGGAATTCATGGACGCGATCACTGGCGAAATTGCCTTCATGGCAGCCGCTGCGGGCAAGGCTTTTTTGATCCTCATGGATCCGACGCGCCTGATGTATCTCGCGGCCGGCTGTCTGATGGGGCTCGTGCTCGGGATCGTTCCAGGCATCGGCGGCCTGGCCGGCACGGCGATGTTGCTGCCCTTCACCTTCAACATGGATCCGTACGCGGCCTTCGCGCTCCTTCTCGGCCTTGGTTCGACGACCGCGACCGGCGATCCCATTCCCGCGGTGTTGTTCGGCGTGCCCGGAGGTGCCGCCTCTGCGGCGACCGTCTTGGACGGATTCCCAATGGCGAAGAGGGGCGAGGCCGGTCGAGCGCTCAGTGCCTGCTATATGTCGTCGATGATGGGCGGCATCTTCGGCGCGTGCCTGCTCGCCGTGTCGATTCCGATTCTGCGTCCGGTCATGTTGTTCCTGGGCTCGCCGGAGCTGCTGGCGTTTGCCGTCTTGGGCATATCGATGGTCGCGATCCTGTCCGGCAACGCGCCGTTGCGCGGGCTCGCGGCCGGCTGCCTCGGCATCATGATCGCGATGATCGGTACCGATCCGCAATCAGGAACGCTGCGCTGGACGTTCAACAGCCTCTATCTCTGGGACGGCTTGCCGCTCACGCCGCTGCTGCTCGGCATCTTCGCTCTACCCGAGCTTTGCGACTTGCTGATTACACGCACGGCGATCGCGGCCGGATTCGAGAAGGCCGACATCTACAAAGGCCAATGGCAGGGCGTGAAGGATTGCCTCACCCACTGGTGGCTGATCGTGCGCTGCTCGTGGATCGGCGGCGGCATCGGCTCGATCCCCGGCATCAGCGCCTCGGTCGTCGACTGGCTCGCCTATGGCCACGCGTTGAAGACCGAGAAAGGCGCGGCGCTCACCTTCGGCAAGGGTGACGTGCGCGGCGTCATCGCCTCGGAGAGCTCGAACAACGCCAAGGAAGGCGGCGCGCTGGTCCCGACCATCGCGTTCGGCGTGCCGGGCAGCGCCACCATGGCGATCCTGCTCGGCGCGTTCCTGATCCACGGCCTCGTGCCCGGCCCCGACATGCTGCACAAGAACCTCGACATCACCTATTCGATGGTGTGGTCGGTGGCCCTTGCCAACATTCTCGGCGCCGGCATGGCGTACGCGTTCAGCCCGCAGTTTGCGCGGCTGGCGACCCTGCGCTTCAGCCTCATCCTGCCGGCGGTGATGGGCATCATCTACATCGGCGCATTCGAGGCGACCCGTCAGTGGGGCGATCTGTTCGCGCTGCTGTTCTTCGGCCTCGTCGGTTGGTGCATGAAGCAGTTCAAGTGGCCGCGCCCGCCGCTCATCCTGGGCGCGGTGCTCGGCGACACGATCGAACGCTACATGTTCATTTCGGTCGAGCGTTACGGCATCAGTTGGTTCGCCCGCCCAGTGGTCGCGATCCTCTTCATCATGGCGGGTATCGGCCTGCTGCGTCCGCTAATTCAGGACATCCGCAGCCAGGGCGGCGTCGTCAAGATGACCAAGAACTTCCAGGGGCCGCGGTTCCACCCAAGCCAGCTGTTCACGATCTTCATGCTCTCCATCCTCAGCTCGATGGTGATGATGGCGACGGCCTGGGATTTCAGCGCCAAGATCGTGCCGCTGGTCGTCGGCAGCGTCGGCATCACCGTGTGCCTGGTCAGCCTGTTCAACGACATGTGCCGCAAGCCGACCGTGCACGCCACGGAAAGCCTCGCGGAGGCGGCGCAGCACCAGGTGGAGCAGAAGATCCACATGGATCTCGCGTCCGACACCGAGCATCTGCCGGTCAGCACGATCGTCAAGCGCGCAGCCCGGTTCTTCGGCTACCTGATCGCCTTCATGGGCGTCATGTCCGTGATCGGCCTGGTGCCGACCGTGGCGCTCTTCGTCGTCATCTTCATGCGGTATGAAAACAAGGAACCGTGGAAGCTCGTCATCACCTACGCGATCGTTCTGGTGTTCGCGATCAGCTTCGTGTTCGACAACGTGATGTCGATCCCGTGGCCGCCGACACTGATCGCGCAATGGTTCCCGGCCTTGAAGTTCCTGCCGTCGATCTGATCAATCGGCCCGGCCTGTTTCGGCCGGGCCGTCGCTAACAACCGAACCGGAATTCCGGTGAAGGGAACCAGGAAATGAATATCAATATCTGGGTCTTTCTCCAGCAGTGCGCCGCCATGGCCGTGTGGGTGTTTCTCGTGGCGGGCCTCTATGCGCTCCTCGAAAAATTTCTGAACAAGTATGTCCCAGGCTTCCTTGACATCGAGGAAGCAGGCGCAAGCCAGGCACCGATGACGGCGCGCACCGACACCGTCGAGAAGAAGGCCTGAGCTTCGGAGCCAGTGTTGCGAATTGCGGCGCGGTCGGAACCCGACCGCGCCGTTTCTATTTGGCGTGCCCGCCTACTGCTTGCCTGACGCGAGCCGCCGATAGGCGGCAACGATCTCGGGCGTGACGCCCGCCGCCAGCTCTTTCATCATCGCTTCGAGCACGCCGCCTTCGAGCGGCGCGCCGATCGGCTGCTCGATGCGCGCGGCCTCGGCGCGATAGTCCCCGTCATTGCACATCTCGATGAAGGCCTTGCGCAGGATCGCCACGCGGTCCGCCGGGATTCCGGGCGGACCGACCAGCGGCAATCCGAAATTCTCGAGCGCCAGCACCAGCGTGAGCAGCGATTGCTGGCCCGGCGGCAGCACGTCGCGCACCAGCGGAACGCCGGGCAAGGTCGGCTTGTTCTGCAGGACCGGGATGACGATCTTGTTCTTGATCAGGTCCTGCCGGCGCGCGAAGGAATCCTCGACCGTGAAGACGGCATCGATCTCGCCCTGCTCGAGCGCCAGCAGCACGCGCGCGGTCGAGACGTAACCGAAGATCACCTTGATCGGCGCGCCGTGGGCCGCCAGCAAGGTGGGGATCATCGCGGTCGGCGTGGTGCTGCCGAGCGAGCCGAAGCTCAAGGTCTTGGGGTGCGACTTGAGATCGTCGAACGTCTTGATGCCGGTGCTTGCACGCACGAACACCATCGAATTCACCGCACCGGGACTGCCGACATAGACGAGCTCGGTCGAGTCGAAAGTCGCGCCCGGATTCTTGACGATTCCTTCGACGAACCACGAGCGGCCGGGGACGGCGAGCGTCAACCCGTCGGCCGCGACCCGCCGGCTGAGATGGTTGGCGGCAACGATACCGCCGGCGCCTTCCATGTTCTGGATCACGAGGCTGGGCTGCCCCGGAATGAACCGCACCAGATGGCGCGCCACCATGCGCGCCGTGGTATCGACGCCGCCGCCCGGCGCAAAGCCGATGATCGCCGTCAGCGTCTTGCCCTGGTAGAAGTCGTTGGCGCGCGCGGCGCCAGCGGCGAGCGCGGCCGAGAGCGCGCCCAGACCGGTCAGCACTCCCCGGCGCGACGGACGAGACACCGCGCGCCCGCTACTCGGCCGCCTGCATCGCGACGCCGGAGGTGTGGACGACCGCATCCATGTCCGAGAGGTCGGGCAGGCCGTAATGCAACAGCTCCATGGTCTCGCTGGCGCTGAGCGTCGTGGTCTCGCCGGTCTCCAGGAAAACACAGGTGTATTTCTGGAGCGGCTTGCCCGCGCAATCCCCGGCGCCGGACATCGCCAGATAGACGCCGCGGCCCGCCACCGTGTGGCTCGCGCCCGCTTCAAGTCTCAGCAGGCCGGCTTCGGTGCGCCGTTCCGTCCAGACGCCGAACAGCTTCTCGGAGACGCCCTTCGCGCCTTTCACCGGCGCCCAGTTGTAGCTCTTCGAGTCCGCGTAGATCGGCGCGTCGTAGCGGCCCTTCGGATAGACCATCTCGCGGCCGTGCATGTGCTCCCAGATCGCCTGGTAGGCGTCGGAGTTGCGCCGGCCGGCCACGTCGTCGTTGCGGCGGAAAATGCCGTCCTTGAACTCGCCGAATTTCTTCAGCTCCTCCATCCCGGCCTTCACGTCGCGGGGCAAGATATAACCGGAACCGCTGGCGCCGCCGAACTGCAGCACCGCGCAGAAGATCTCGGTCTTGTTGACCTGCGGACCGTACGGCACGCCTTCCGGGTAATAGCCGAGCATGCCGGCCTTCAGCGGGCCGTCCTGGCCGTAGTCGGACTCGCCCTCGATCATGAAGCGATACTGATCGAAATTGTGCCGGTGGCGCGGGCCGGAATAGTCGGTGCCGAGCCAGCTCAGCGAAAACTTGAAATTGCCCGGCGTGCCCGGCGTGCCTTCCGCCATGGTGCGGGAGTGAAACGTGCCGCCGCGGTGCTCGAGGCCGCGCACGAGGGGGGCATCGTCAAGCTGCATGATTTTCATTGTTTCGCTCCCGAGGCTTGTTCTTGCGTAGCGGCACTATAGCAGAATTGCGCCGCTCGCGGAGCGGGGGCGCGCAATTGCCCTCCCCCTACCCTTTGACCGCGTTCTGGCGAGGTCCTAAGACAGATGCTGGTCAGAGCAAGAAACGTGCGGGGGTAGGTCGCGTGTCAGGTGAGGCTATGTTTCGGTCGCCGGAGTCGGTCCTCCGCGCCAAGTCGATCGCCATCGTCGGGGCATCGGAGCGGGCGCCCTGGGCCCGCCTCATCTATCGCAACCTCCGCGACTTCGGCTATCCGGGCCGGCTGATCCTGGTCAATCCACGGCAGAAGGAAGTGTTCGGCGAGCCTTGCGTGCCGTCGCTGCGCGACGCGCCGGAGCCGGTCGAGCATGCGATGGTCATCGTCCCCGCCACCGGCGTCGCCGGCGTGCTCGAGGACGCGGAAGCCGCCCGCGTCACCACCGCCACGATCTATTCGGCGGCGATGGGCGACGGCCCCGACCCGGAGTCGCACAAGCGCGGCGCCTGGCTGAAGGATTTCCTGAGCCGCAGCAAGATCAAGGTGGCCGGGCCCGAACTGCATGGGCGCCTACAGCTATCACGAGAAGATCTACGCCTATCCGAACAACGAGCTGCCGCGCTTCCCGGCCGGCTCGGTGAGCGCGGCGTTCCAGTCCGGCGGCACCTTGCAGTTCTGGCTGCGCACCTCGGCCGACCGCGGGCTGCGCTTCTCCTACGGCATCACCTCCGGCAACGAGATCAGCTTCGATCTCGCCGACTATCTGAATTTCCTGGTCGACGATCCCAACACCAAGGTGATCGCGCTGTTCATCGAGGGCATCCGCCGGCCCGACGCCTTCATGGCGGCGGCGGCGCGCGCGCTCGAAGCCGGCAAGCCGATCGTCGCGATCAAGACCGGCGCGACCGCGAAGTCGCAAGCCGCCGCGCAATCGCACACCGGCGCGATCGGCGGCGACTATGCGGCATACCTCGCGATGTGCGAGCGCTACGGCATCTACAATTGCCGCAACCTCGACGACATGATGGAGGCAGCGCTCGCCTTCGACGGCGGCCGGCTGCCGAAAGGACCGCGCATCGGCTTCGTCACCACCTCGGGCGGCACCGTCGACCTGCTCTATGACTACGCCGAGTTCGAGGGCGCCCCGATGCCGGACTATTCGCCGGAGACGCTCAAGGGGCTGATGCCCTACATGCAGGAAGGCATCGAGCCGAAGAACCCGCTCGACCTCGGCATTCCCGGCGGCCTGAAGCAGGCGGCCGGCGTCTGCGAAGTCGTCGCCAAGGACCCGAACATCGACATGATCGCCTGGGCGGCGATGCTGCCGTCGAAAGCCGGCGCCTGGGACGGCGTCGAGACGCTGCAGGCGATGGTGCGCGGCACCGACAAGCCGATCGTCGGCTTCGGGCGCATGAGCTACCAGATGACGCCGGAAGCGGTCGAAGCGCAGACGCAGGCGGGCTTTCCGTTCCTGCAGGGACTGGAGCCGACCATCCGCGCGCTCAACGGGCTGTGGTTCCATGCCCAGCGCACCGGCAAGAAGCCCGCCGACGCCGCCCCCTGCCCCGCCCAGCGATCTTTCGCCGGCGACGCTCGACGCCACGCTCAAGAAATACGGCATCGCGCTGCCGCAAAGCCGCGAGGTCGCGACCGCGGCGGAAGCGGCTGCGGCAGCGGAGCAGATCGGCTTCCCGGTGGTGCTGAAGATCCGCTCCGCCGACATCCTGCATAAGACCGAGGCCGGCGGGGTCTCTCTCGACTTGCGCAACAAAGACGCCGTGCTCAAGGCCGCCGACGCGCTCGCCGCCTCGGCGAAAGCCGCCTATCCCAATGCGAAGATCGACGGCTTCCTGGTGCAGGAGATGGTGTCCGGCATCGAGGCGATCGTCGGCGTGCGCGGCGATCTCTACGGCCCGATGCTCCTGGTCGGCGCCGGCGGCATCCTGGTCGAACTGGCGAAGGACGCCGCGTTGCGGCTGCTGCCGGTGACGAAGACCGACGTCACGGCGATGGTCGACGGCCTCAAGCTCAACAACCTCATCGCCGGCTATCGCGGGCGCCCCGCCGCCGACCGCGCCGCGCTGGAAGCGACCGTCCTCGCGCTCGCGCAATTCTATCTCGACCACCGCGCGCGCATCGAAGACATCGAGATCAATCCACTGATGGTGCGCGCTCAAGGAAAAGGCGCGGTCGCGGTCGACGTGCGCGTGATCTGGCGCGACGCTAAATAACCGACAAGCAAAAAGGGAGGTTGGTGATGGAGTTCGAGCTTCCCGAAGAACTGCGGATGTTCAAGGATTCGCTGCGGCGGTTCGTGAACAACGAGCTGATCCCGATCGAGCGGCAGACGCTCACCACCGAGGGCGAAGAGATCAAGCCGGAATTCCTCGGCAAGCTGCAGCAGCGCGCCAAGGACCTCGGCATCTGGATGATGGAAGTGCCGGAGGAATTCGGCGGTCCCGGGCTGTCGTTGTTTCAGCGGACCATCGTCACCGAAGAGCTGTCGCGCACCATCGCGCTGCCGGCGCGCGGCGAAGGCATCACCGGCCCGTCGGTGCGCCACATCCTGTTCACGCTCAAAGGCGAGATGCGCGAGAGATACCTGATGCCGGTGCTGCGCGGCGAGAAGAAGGTCGCGTTCGCGCAGACCGAGCCCGACGCCGGCTCCGATCCCGGCGGCATGCGCACCACCGCAGTGAAGGACGGCAACCACTACGTCATCAACGGCACCAAGCGCTTCATCACCGGCGCCAACAAGGCGCACTTCATGCAGCTGATGGCGGCGACCGACCGCGCCAAGGGCTCGCATGGCGGCATCTCATGCTTCCTGGTCGACATGGACACGCCCGGCGTGAAGCTCGGCACCTCCTACCAGACCATGATGGGCGATCGTCCCTGGGAGATCATCCTCGACAACGTGCGGGTGCCGGCCGAGAACCTCGTCGGCGAGGAAGGCGGCGGCTTCCGCCTGGCGCAGAAGTGGCTGGGCGCGGGCCGCGTGAAGCACGGCGCCCGCGCGCTCGGCGTCGCCGAGCGCTGCCTCGAAATGGCGACGTCCTACGCCAAGCAGCGCTCGACCTTCGGCCGGCTGCTCGCCGACCGGCAGGCGATCCAGTGGAAGCTCGCGCATATGTATATCGAGCTGCAGGCGGCGCGGCTGCTGGTCTACAAGGCGGCGACCCGGCTCGATGCCGGCGAGGACGCGCGGGAAGACTGCTACGTCTGCAAATATTACGCGGACGAGATGGCGTTCCGCGCCGCCGACGAATGCATGCAGGTGCACGGCGGCATCGCGCTCACCACCGACCTGCCGATCGAGAAATTCTGGCGCCAGCAGCGCAGCTACCGCATCACCGAAGGCGCCAGCGAGGTGATGATGATGGTGATCGCGCGGCACGTGCTGAAGACCTACGGCTGAGCGGCTTCCGCATCGCGCCCAATCGCCATCTGCCGTCCGGTGATGTCGGCTGCTAGGATGCCTCCCAACCAGAGCTCAAGCTGTGGGGAGGACGACCATGATGCGATCGCACTGCGTCGCGTTGATGGCACTGCTGGTTGCGCTGGTGTCGGCGCCGGCGGGTGGCCTTGCGCAAACCTATCCCGACCGTCCGGTCAAGATCGTGGTGCCGATCGGACCGGCCGGCAGCTACGACATCCTCGGACGCGTCGTGGCCGATCAGCTTACCCGGCGGCTCGGTCAGACGTTCACGGTGGAGAACCGCCCCGGCGCCGGCACCGTCGTGGGCACCAAGGCGGTGATATCGTCGCCGCCCGACGGCTACACGCTCCTGGTGGGCGGGCTCAGCAACATCGTGTTCAACGCGGGCCTCTACAAGAACCTCTCCTATGATCCGCTCGCTGACCTCGCGCCGGTCGCGCTCGTCCTCAACATCTCGTACACGCTCGTGGGCTCGAACAGCCTGCCCTATGCAACGCCGAAAGAGATCATCGCGGCGGCCAGAAAGAACCCCGGCGCGCTCAAGCTCGCCAATGCCGGCGTCGGCACCGGCCAGCACATCGTCGGCGCCGCCTTCCAGGCCATGAACGGCATCAAGTTCCTGGAGGTCGCCTACCGTGGATCGTCCCTGGCTTTTCCCGATCTTCTGGGCGGCCGCGTCGATCTGTTCTTCGACTCGACACCGGCGGCCTTGCCATACGTCAAGTCCGGTCAGGTCAAGGGCATCGCCATTCTGACGGCTTCACGAAACCCGCAGGCGCCCGAGGTGCCGACCATGACCGAGTCCGGCGTGCCCGGCTTCGAGATCGATTCCTGGATCGGGATCTTTGCGCCGGCACGGACGCCGCCCGCCGTCATCGCTCGGCTGCAGCGGGAAATCGCGGCCGCCGGGCCGGAGATGAAGCCCGCGCTCACAAAGATCGGCGGCGAGCTCATGGAGATCGAGCCGGCCCGACTCGAGCGTTTCATCAGGACCGACTATGATCGGTGGATCAAGATCATCAAGGACGCCGGGATAACGCTCGACTGACTTGGTAGAAGCGCGGCATCGGCCACGAACAAGAGGAACTCATGATCAGTATCCGGCGGATTTCGCACGCGACCTTCGAGACGCCCGACATCGAGGCGCAGATCGAGCACTACACCAAGGTGACCGGGCTCGTGGTGGCGGCGCGCGAGAAGGATCGCGCGCTGCTCTCCTGCAAGGTCGGACAACTTGCGTTGCAACTTGTCAAAGGCGAACGCCCGCGCTGCGCCAAGCTCGCCTTCCAGGTCGCGCCCGGCTCCGACTTCGGCGAGATCGCCAAGTGGCTGACCGCGCAAGGCATCAAGAGCGATATCCAGAGCGACGACATCCCCGGCATGTCGAAATCGCTCGCCTTCAAGGACATCAAGGACACCACCATCGAGCTGATCACGGATTGGACGTTCTTGACGCCCAACCAGTCGGTCGGCGGCGTCGCGCCGTTCAAGTTCGGGCATGTCGCCTTCGTGGTGCCGGACGTGCAGGCGATCGCGGATTTCTACGAGCGCATCCTCGGTTTCCGCGTCTCCGACTGGATCGAGGACATCTTCGTGTTCATGCGCTGCAATCCCGACCACCACACGGTGAATTTCGTGAAGGGCAAGCGCGCCGTCATGCATCACTTCGCGTTCCAGCTGCGCGACTTCTCGCATCTGGAGAACGGCTGCGACGTGCTCTCGCTCAACCGTATCCCGATCATCTGGGGACCGCTGCGGCACGGCCCCGGACACAACGTCTCGATCTATCACCGCAACCCGGACGGACAGGTGGTCGAGTTCTATGCCGAGCTCGACCAGCTTCTGGACGAGGACCTCGGCTTCTTCGATCCGCGCCCGTGGCACGAAGACCAGCCGCAGCGGCCGAAGGTCTGGACGCGGGCGAACCGCAGCATCGCCGGCTGGGGTCCGCCGCCGAGCGCCGACTGGCACATGAACCCGGACGAATGATGAGGCCCCTGCCCCTTGCCACAGCGATCGTGGCGGCGATGCTGCCGCTGGCGACGGCTGCCAAGGCGCAGGACCCGATCGCCGATTTCTATCGCGGCAAATCGATCCGCTTCATCATCGGCGCGATCTCAGGCGGCGGCAATGATACCTACGCGCGGCTCGTCGGCCGCCATCTCGGCAAATTCATTCCCGGCAATCCGACGATCGTGCCGGTCAACATGCCGGGCGCCAGCGGCCACGTCTCGGCGGCGCATGTCTACAACGTCGCTGCGCGCGACGGCACGGTCATGGGCACCACCACGCCGGGCGTCATCACCGAGCCGCTGTGGGCGGGCGAAGTCGGCAAGGCCAAGTACAAATACGACCCCACCAAGCTGATCCATCTCGGCAGCGCGCAGGCCGCGACCTACAACTGCTACGTCCGCGCCGACGCACCGGCCAAGACCATCCAGGAGGCGATGACGACCGAGGTGATCCTCGGCGCCAACGCCGAAGGCGGCTCCACGCGCGACGCGCCGGTGCTGCTCAACAACGTGCTCGGCACCAAATTCCGCATCGTCACCGGCTATCCGGGAACGCGCGAGATCCTGATCGCGATGGAACGCAACGAGGTGCACGGCCTCTGCGGCACCGGATGGGATGCGATCTACAGCCAGCGCCCGGATTGGATCGCGAAGGGCTTCGCGCGCGTGCTGGTGCAGGAGAACCTCTCAGGCAATCCGCTGTTCGACAAGATGGGCGTGCCGCGCTCCGTCGACCTCGCCAAGACCGCGGAGGCGCGGCAGATCATCGAGCTTGCCTATATGCAGCAGGCGTTCGGGCGGCCTTATATCCTGCCGCCGGGCACGCCGCCGGATCGCGTCGCGGCGCTGCGCAAGGCGTTCATGGCGGCGACGCAGACACCGGAGCTGCTGGCCGAAGCGGACAAGATGCGGGTCGAGGTGCGGCCATTATCGGGCGAGGACATCGAGGCGCTGGTCAACAAGATGTATTCGCTGCCGCGCGAGATCATCGACCGCACGCGCGATGCGCTGACCTACAAGCCGCCGAAGTAGCTCCGCCGGGTGCATTGACCCACGAGGCTCGCCATGATGCTCAACCGACGAAAACTCTCGCTGGCGCTGATGGCTCTGCTGGGTGCGGGCCCATCGCCCGCCCGCGCGCACGCGTCGATGATCCGCTCCAGCCCGCAGGCGAATGCAACCGTCAAGACGGCACCGCAACAGGTCGCGCTCTACTTCAGCGAGCGGGTGCGCGCCGCGCCCGACGCGATTTCGGTGACGGACCAAAGCAACGCCCGGATCGATCGCGCAGACGCCAAACCGGACGGCAACGGACGGATTGTCCGCGTCTCGCTCAACCCGATCACCGCCGGCACCTACCGGGTGAATTGGACCGTGCAATCGAGCGACAAGCACGTGGTGAAAGGTAGCTTCACGTTCCGCGTGAGCTAAAGCGTGTTCTCATAAAGCGTGATCGTTCGGGGAATGGCGGCTTTGCCCGAAAGCGGCCAAATAGCAGACATCTCGGTCGGTCTGCTTAGGGCCAAAAGCGGACATGGCGAGGAAACAGGTTCATGTCCGCCCCTGCCCATAGCAGACATGAGCGGCCGTGCTTCGACAATGTGGCAACGCTTGCGGGTGCCGCAGACTTCGTTCGGCGGCGAAATCGCTAGTCCTCAAAGAGACATACAGCAGTGATTTCGGCCTGCTGGCTCCGTCCAATTGCAAGCCCACTGGCTGGCGGATACCCCCATGGCGTTTTTTTCCTCCAAATCGCCTGAAAAATCCGTCGCCGCGTCCGTCTGACCAGAGCAAGTCCGTTATCCAGGAGGTTACCGTGAAGATGTTTCTAATCGCCCTGCCGCTCGTCGTTGTGCTCATCATCGCGGCCGCCGCGGCGGGTCTCGTCAGGATGGATCTGGCCGTCGCCGTCTTCCTCGCCACAGGATTCCTATTCGGCGCGTTAAGTATCATCACCGTGCGGCAAACCGCACCGCGCCACAGTGGCTACCTGCTGACTTATGTCGGCGGCTGGGGCGGCTGAGGCCAACGCCCACGTCTGCTTGGGGTCATTAGGCGACATTTCCGGGCTCTCGGAGCGAGTCCGCTTGACACCCGAAAGCGGACGTAAGCGGGACGTAGCCCTTACAGCGCCGAACAGTTCCAAGTCATATGTTTGATTATTGCGAACCAGACGTTTGATATCGCGGTCAAGACGGCTGGATGATATTGGCGCTTTCCACTTTCCTGCAATGTCCGCAACGAGCAATACCGCTCGTTCTAACCCCGGACATGAACCATGAACACCATGACTAAGATTATCGCTTCCCTCGCCTTCGTCGCGGTTCTTGCGGCGCCTGCTTCGGCCCGCATGGACAACGAAGACGGCGCGAGCGCCTATCCGGCGTTCAGCGCGGCCAAGGCCCGCGACACGCTGGTCAACCGGACGCACCAGCGCTAACGAACCGGAGCATCGGCGGCGAGCAATGAGCTCGCCGCTGATCTCTTGGCCTGCGGCGAAGATTGTCGCGCGCAAGGAGCGCCGCCGCTACTTGCTCTCGATGATCGCCTTGGCCCGCGCCAGCACCTTCGCCGGCGTGTTGGCGATCAGGTCCGAGTAACGCTGCGCGTCCTCGCCGGTCGACGGGCTCATGTCCATGTTGAGCTTCTTCGCCTCGGCGATGAACTCGGGGTCCTTCATGGTGGCGTCGAACGCGCGCCGCAACGCCTGCACGCGCTCCTTCGGCACGCCCGGCGTCGTCACATAGGCGCGGCTGATCGGGATGTCGGCCGACAGGAACGTCATCACCGCCTTGTCCTCGTCGGTCTTGGCGAGCTCGATCGCGGTCGGCACGCCGGCAAGCTCGGGGTCGCGCTTGAGCGCGATCTGCACCAGCACGAAGATTTTCTTTTCCCGTAGCCAATCGGGTTTGGTCGCCTTCCACGACGCCCACGAATTGATGCGGCCGCCGACCTCGTCGCGCTCCATCGCCAGGTTGACCTGGTTGCCGCCGGGATAGCCGGTCACGATCTTGAACTTGGTGCCGGCCATTTCGTTGAGCGACTTCGGATAGTAGACCGAGGCCGTCGCCGTCCCCGGCGCGCCGATGACCAGCTCGCGCGCCATGGCGTCCTGGATCGTCTTGATGCCGGTGGTATGCCACGAGATGATCGTGTTCGGCGTATCGGTGGTGTTGCCGATCCAGAAGAACTTGCGGGTGTCGTATTCGACGCCGGCGCCGCCGAGCGCCTGATGGGTCGACATGTTCTGCATGATGGCGTGCAGCGAGGTGCCGTCCTGCGGCGCGACGCTGGCCATGTAGTTGGCGGCCTGGATGCCGACGCCGCCCGGCATGTTGCGCGGCACGATCGCGGGGTTACCCGGGATGTGACGGCCGATGTGGCGGGCGACCAGCCGCGCGCGCAGGTCGTAGTCGCCGCCCGGCGCGGTCGCGATGATCATGCTGATGGTCTTGCCGCGGTAGAAGTCGGCGACCGGATCGGCGGCAGTTGACGGCGCCAGTCCGGTCAAGGCAAGGAAGATGGCAACAACGAATGTCCCGCCCGTGAACGCGCGCATCCTGAGTGCTCCTGCCCTGTGTCTTGTTTGGCCCGTCTATTGCGGGCTCCGATCAGTACCAGACCTGACAAACGCGCTCCAGGCGTGTGACCCGTCGCCGCATCCCGCGCGGTGCGCGCGATGAGCGGCACGGCGCGCTACCGGCTCGGCGTCGATGTCGGCGGAACCCACACCGACCTCGTGCTGCTCGACAAGACCGGCGGCGATCTCCTGGTCGAGAAGGTGTCGAGCACGCCGAAGAACCCGGCGCTCGGCGTGCTCAACGGCCTCGGCACGCTTCATCGCCCGCGGCGTCGCGCCCGGCGAGATCGAATTCTTCGCGCACGGCACCACCATCACCACCAATGCGCTGCTGGAGATGCGCGGCGCCAAAGTCGGGCATGCTGATCACCAAGGGCTATCGCGCGGTGCAGGAGGTGCAGAACCAGGCGCGCGACGGCAACCTGTTCGATTATTTCTATTCGAAGCCGCAACCGATTGCCCCGCAAAGCCTCACGCGCGAAATCCCCGAACGCTCCGACTATGCCGGCACCGTGCTCGTGCCGCTCGATCGCGAGGCGGTGCGCCGCGCCGCGCGCGAGCTGAAGGACGCCAAGGTCGACTTCGATCGCGGTCTGCTACCTGTTCTCGTTCATGAACCCGGCGCACGAGGAGATCACGCGCGCGATCATCCTCGAGGAATATCCCGGCGTCTCGGTGTCGCTGTCGAGCGAGGTGCTGCCGCGCATCCGCGAATGGGCGCGGATGTCGACGACGCTGCTCAACGCCTATCTCGAGCCGGTGCTGGTGCGCTACATCGACCATCTCAACAACGGCCTCGATGACGCCAAGCGTCGGCACGCAGCAGCGCTTCCTGATGCAATCGAACGGCGGCGTGATGCCGTTCACCGCCGCGATCGGCGGCGGCCGCACCGTGCACACGCTGTTCTCCGGCCCGGCCGCCGGCGCGCAGGCGAGCGCCTATCTCGCGCGCGACGAGGCGCAGAGCGGGCCTCGTCACCCTCGACATGGGCGGCACCTCGGCCGACATCGCCTTCATCGAAGGCGGCGTGCCGCTCGAAACCACCGAGAGCACGATCGCGCGCCGGCAGATCGACGTGCCCGCGCTCGACATGAGCTCGATCTCCGCCGGCGGCGGCTCGATCGCCTGGATCGACGGCGGCGGCTTCCTCAATGTCGGCCCGCAGAGCGCCGGCGCCGATCCCGGCCCCGCCTGCTACGGGCGCGGCGGCACGCGCCCGACCGTGACCGACGCCGACGTCGTCTGCGGCTATCTCAATCCCGGACTATTTCCTCGGCGGCTCGCAGACGCTCGACGTCGCGGCGTCGCGCAAGGCGCTGCAGGAGCACGTCGCGAGCCCGCTCAAGATGGACGTGCTGGAGGCCGCCGTCGGCATCCAGCGCATTGTCGACATGCGCATGGCCGACGAGGTGCGGGTGTTCGCCGCCAAGCGCGGCGTCGATCTCTCGGCTTTCACGCTGCTGCCGTTCGGCGGCGCCGGCGCGGTGCATGCCGCCGCGGTCGCGGAAGAGCTCGGCATGCGGCGCATTCTGGTGCCGCCGCGGCCGGGCGCGTTCTCGGCGCTCGGGCTGCTCTGCACCGACGTGGTGCACGACTACATCCGCTCCGAGCTCAAGCCGCTGGCGGAGGTGACGCCGGAGCACGCCGAGGACATCTTCCGGCAGCTCGAAGCGAAGGCGCGCGAGGAGCTGAAGGCCGAAGGCATGGACCCCGGCTCCGCCGCGTTCCTGCGCGAGCTTGATCTGCGTTACACCGGCCAGGGCTACGAGTTGCGCACCTCGCTCGACGGCCTGTTCACGGATCGCCTGACAGCGGCGTCGCTCATCGCGGCGCGCGAACGCTTCGACGAGCGTCACGCGCAGATCCACGGCCACGCCGCCAAGGAGCGGCCGGTCGAGGTGGTGAGCTATCGCCTGCGCGTGCGCGTCGACGTGCCGAAATATCAGCCGAAGCAGGACGCGCTGCCGAAGGCGCAGCCGGCGATCGCCGCCAAAGGCACGCGCAAGGTTCATTTCGGCGGCAAGTCGGCGGTCGAGGCGACGCTCTATGAGCGCGACAAGCTCGGCGTCGGCGCGCGTGGTCAGCGGCCCCGCCATCGTCGAGCAGTTCGACGCCACCACCGTGATCCCCGCCGGCTGGACCGGCCGCGTCGACGGCTACCGCAATTTGATTTTGGAACGAGGCTAATGACGTGATCGTTCTTGCGAAGACTCGCGCCACAGCGTCCCCTCCCCCGCTTGCGGGGGAGGGACAGGGAGGGGGCATGCACGCACGGTCGAGCACAGGCTACCCTCTCCCCACCCCTCTCCCGCAAGCGGGAGAGGGAGCAGACCGCGCTCGCTGCACCGCATCGCCCTACACACAGCGGAGCGTGAGCATGGACGCCATCACCATCCAGATCCTGCGCAACAAGATCGCCAGCCTGGTCGATGAGATGCACTATCATTTCTATCGCTCCGGCTATTCGACCATCATCCGCGAGTCGCGCGACTTCTCCTGCGTGATCGTCGACCGCGACGGCCGCCTGATCGTGGCGCCGCCGATGTTCTTCCACGCGCCGGTCTACCGGCACCTCGTCGGCCGCATCCTCGAGACCTACGGCAAGGCCGGCGCGATCAACGAAGGCGACGTGTTCGTCTCCAACCACCCTTACGAAGGCGGCCTGCCGCACGTCTCCGACATGGCGTTCGTGGCGCCGGTGTTCGCCGACGGCAAGATCGTGGCGTTCTCCGGCTCGATCGCGCACAAGGCCGACGTCGGCGGCGCGGTGCCGGGCTCGACGTCGGCGAACGCGACCGAGATGTTCCACGAGGGCCTGCTGCTGCCGCCGATCAAGATCTGGGAAGGCGGCCAGCGCGTCCCCGACATCGAGCGCATCATCCTGACCAACAGCCGCCAGCCGGAGCTGATGCGCGGCGACATCCACGCCCAGATTGCCGTGACGCAGATGGGCGCGGCGCGCGTGAAGGATTTATGCGCGCGCTTCGGCGCCGGGACCGTGACGGGTGCGTTCGCCGCGATCCTGAAAGGTTCTGCCGACCAGCTCCGCACCGCCATCGCCAAGCTGCCGGCCGGAGAGTCGGCGGCGGAAGGACTGCTCGACAACGACGGCGTCGTGCTCGACAAGCCGATCAAGCTCGCGGTCTCGATTTCGATCAAGGATGGCATCGCCAGCTTCGATTTCTCAGGGAGCGATCCGCAGGCGCGCGGCCCGGTCAACCTGCGCCCCTCGATGGTCGAAGCCTGCGTGTTCTATGCCCTGATCGGCAGCCTCGGCCCGAACCTGCATTTCAACGACGGCATGCGTGACGTCGTGCGGCTCAAATTCGCGCCGCGCACCGTGGTCAATGCCGATCCGCCGGCCCCGGTCTCGAACTATCAGATGGTCAACCTGCTTGCTGGTCGACGTGATCCTCGAAGCGCTGGCGAAATTCATCCCGAACTCGCGCCATCGCGCATTCCGGCGCATCGAGCGCGCTCAGCATCGCCTGGTCACGCGGACGGCCGGGGCAGTCCACCATGCAATACGAGATCATGGGCTCGGCCTATGGCGGCGGCGCCGGCCACGACGGCACCACCGCGACCGCGACGCACCTGAGCAACCTGCACACCACGCCGATCGAGATTCTCGAATCCGAATATCCCTGCCGCATCACGGCCTTCGACGTGGTGCCCGATTCGGGCGGCGCCGGCGCAGTGGCGCGGCGGGCTGGCGCTGCGGCGCGAATACGAGCTGCTGGAAGACGCGACCGTCATCCGCCGCTTCAACAAGATCAAGTTTCCGCCCGAGGGCCTCGGCGGCGGCGAGGCCGGCACCCCTGCCCGCTTCGTGGTGCGGCTCGGCACGCGTGAGGAATTCGAGACGCCGGCCTCGGCGCGCTTCGAGCTGAAGGCCGGCGAGAAATTCCTGGCACAAAGCGCGGGCGGCGGCGGCTACGGCGACCCGGGCAAGCGCGACGCTGCGGCACGCGCGCGCGACGTGGCCGAGGGCTATGTTACGGCGAAGGTCGATAAATAGTGCAGCGGCGTCATGGCCGGGCTCGTCCCGGCCATCCACGTCTTGCTTGTTGGACTAAAGACGTGGATGCCCGGCACAAGGCCGGGCATGACGAGATCTGAGGGAGGCGAGGCGATGTCATTCTCAAGCTGGCGCGGGGTCGTGGGCATGGTGAACCCGACCATGCGCCCCGGCATGACCGAGGAAGTCTGCCGCCTGCTGCCGGAGGGCATCGGCCTGATCCCGCTGTTCCTCAACATCCGCCGCGGCACCGAGGACGAATTCGAGACCATGATGCCGCACTACGAGAAGCTGATCGCGCTGCTCGCCGAGCAGAACTGCGACATCATCCACCCGAACGGCGCGCCGCCGTTCATGGTGCACGGCTTCAAGGGCGAGGCGAAGATCGTCGCGGCCTGGGAGAAGAAATACAAAACGCGCATCAGCAGCGTGGCGCAGAACCACGTGCGCGCGCTCCAGGCGGTGAAGGCCAAGAGCTTCGTCGGCGCGACCTATTTCCCCGACAAGCTCAACAAGATCTTCGCCAAATATTTCGAGGACGCCGGCTTCAAGGTGCGCAGCATGGCCGGCGTCGACGTGCCCTTCAACAAGGCGCAGGAGCTGTCGGGCGAGCAGATCTACGCCCACATCAAGAAGAGCTTCCTCAAGTCCAAGGGCGCCGACGCGATCTACATGCTCGGCTCCGGCTGGCGGACGCTCAACATCATCGACCTCCTGGAGCAGGACCTGCAGGTGCCGGTGGTGCATCCGGTCACGGCGCGGGTCTGGGAGTTCCAGAAGTGGCTAAATGTCCGGGAGCCGCGCGGCGGCTTCGGCTGTATGCTGCGGGACTTGCCGTAAGAGACAAGAACAAAGCCACAGGGAGCGACGTGTGATGAAGCGAAGCTATGTCCGGACGTTGATCGCGACGCTCGGCCTCAGCGCGGGATGGGCGGCCATGACGCAGGCGTCGGCGCAGACGGTCGAGCAGTTCTACAAGGGCAAGACCATCACGGTGCTGGTCGGCACCTCGCCCGGCGGCATCAACGACATCACCGCGCGCTTCGCGGCCAAGCATTTCAGCCGCTACATCCCGGGCAATCCGGTGATCAACGTGCAGTTCACGCCCGGCGGCGGCGGGCTCGTCACCGCCAACCGCATCTTCAACGCCTCCGAGAAGGACGGCCTCACGCTGGCCAAGCTCGAACGCGCGACGCCGCAGCTCGCGATCCAGGGCTATCCGCAGGCGCAGTTCGATCCGATGAAGCTGAACTGGCTCGGCAGCATGTCGTCCTACGGCGGCGACGCCTATCTGATGCTGCTCAATCCCGACACGCCGATCAAATCGGTCGACGACATCCGCGCCGGCGCACCCGGCAAGATCACGCTCGGCGCCAACAACGCCGCATCGTCGAACCTGATCTTCGGCGTCATCGCCAAGGAGGCGCTGAACCTGAACGTCAATGTCGTGCGCGGCTATACCGGCGCGGCGCCGATGTTCCTCGCCATGCAGCGCAAGGAGATCGACGGCCAGTTCGTCGGCATCTCTTCGGTGAAGACCGGCCAGCGCGCGATGTGGGAGAAGCGCGCGTTCAAGGTGCCGGTGCTGTTCGGGCGCACCAGCCGCCATCCCGACTTCGCCGACGTGCCGACCGGGCGCGAGCTGACCAAGGACCCGGCGATGCTCTCGCTGATCGATTTCGCCGAGATCCCGTTCTTCATGTCGCTGCCGTTCGTCGCGCCGCCCGGCGTGCCGGCCGACCGCGTCAAGGCGCTGCAGGAAGCGTTCATGGCGATGTGCCGCGACAAGGCGGTGCTCGAGGAAGGCGCGCAGCTCGGCATCGAGATGAGCCCGATCGACGCCGACGAGATTTTGCGCCTGGTCGGCCGCATGGCGGCGACGCCGAAAGACGTGATCGCGCGCTACAACGCGCTCGGCGCCGAGAAGGGGAAGTAGATTCTTTTCCGCTCGTCCCCGCGAAAGCGGGGACCCAGGCTAGATCCAGACTGGATTCCCGCTTGCGCGGGAATGAGCGGAGCTAGAGGCGCGCTCACGCTACGCCTTCTCCAGCACGCGGTCCTGCTTGCGCAAGTGGAAGCGCGGCAGCTTGTCGAGATCGGTGCCGGTGACGCGGATCACCCAGGCCTTCTGCGGATGCGCGGTCGAGTGGATCACGTTGGGCCCGTAGGAGCGGGTCTGCCCGGGACGCAGCGCATACTTGCTCGCAGGCTCGAGCACCACGTTCTCCTCGCTCTCCGGATTGACGCGGCGGTACTCGGTCATCTCGGTGGCGTTCATGGCGTTGCCGTAGATCGCCCATGAGGTGCCGTGGCTGTGCGGCCGGCCGGTCTTGCCGCCTTCCTGCACATGCGCCAGCACGTAGAAATCAAGCTCCGGATCGTGGAACAGCTCGCGGCGGCCGACCGGCGTGTCGTCGTTGAAGGTCTCGGCGACGAAGTCAGGATTGAGCAGCAGCTCGCCCAGGCGCTCGGCGACTTTCGGCAGCGCCGCGGCCTGCGGCTGCGATTTCAGGATCGCGTTGGCGTCCTTGCAGAATTGGCTGAGGGTATAAGGCATCGACGTCTCCGTCCCTGCATTGTTGTCGTTGTTTGTATTCTACGCCAGCAACCCCGCCTCGCGGTAGGCCCGCGCCGCGCCCGGATGCAGGGCGACCCCGCCGAATTCCAGCGCCTTGGCGCCGTCGGCCTTGAGCGGCTGGAACAGCTCGCCGAGCCCGTTGAACAGCGGATTGATGCGGCCGAGCTCGGCGGCGTTGGCGACGATCGCCGCCACCGCATCGCGCACCGTTTCGTCGGACGTGCGCGCATGGGTGGCGAGGATGTTGACGACGCCGGGCTGCGCCACGTCGGCGTCGAGGCCGCGCAGCGCGCCTTTGCGCATCACCACGCGGCGGTAGAACGAGACCGCGCCGAGCAGCTTCTCGAGCTGTCCCGGCGCATAGGGCAGCACGCGGACGTCGCATTGCTCGCTCAGGGCGGTCATCACCTTGTTGGGGATCGGACACTGGAGCTGGGCGTCGACCGTCCCGCGTGCGAGCTCATCGGCGCCCGCCTCAAAATCGAGATAGACCGGTGTGAACTCGGTGAACGCCAGACCGAGCACGCCGAAGATCGTGTGCGCATGCTGCACCATGCCGCTCTTCTCCGGCCCCAGCACGATGCGGCGGCCGCGCAGATCGGCGACCGAGCGAACGGCCGAGTCGGCCCGCGCGATGAAGAACAGCGGGCCGGCATTCATCGGCGCCGCCATGCGGATATCGATCGGGTTGCGGAATGGCGCTTCGCCCTGCTTGGCGCGGCCGATCCAGTTCGCCGCCATGAAGCCGAACGAGATCTCGTCGGCGTGCAGGCGGTTGGCATTCTCGACACTGGCGGTGTCGGCGGTCAGCACCTCGACCGGCGCCAGCGACGGCTGGCGGTCGAGCACCGACCTTGAGCGCGCGGCCCTGGCTGTGAAAGGTGCCGTCATGTTCCGACGTGCCGATACGGATGGCCATGGCCTGATTCTGCTCCCTCACTTGCCGCTCGCCGGCAGCCACTCGCGCCCGCGCACCCTCTCCTGCAGCACCGGATCGACGTGCGGGCTGATCAGCGTCTTGAAGGCGTACAGGATCTGCTGGTACTCCCAGCGGCAGTGGCCGACCCGATGTGGTGGCAGGAAGCCCTGCTTGACGTAGTCCGCGAACAACTTGGGTTGCGCCCCGTAGGCGATGCACAGCACGTTGATGAAGCGCTGCGCCGGCAGACCGTGCACCGCCGCGAAGTCGGCCGTGCCCGGCTGGTGGTCTTCCGCCATCTGCCGGAACAGCAACGCCGCGCCGACGATGGTCCGGCGCGCGACGTCGTTGCCGAATTGCAGCAGGATGAACGCGGCAAGCTGGTCGGCGGCGTCCTCCTCGCGGCCGAACAGCGGAATCTTCAGGAGGTCGAAGATCGCATGCGCCACTTCATGCAGCAGCACGTCCACGAACGGCCCGACCACGGCGTCTTCGAGCGAGATCTCGTTCGACAGCGTGATCTTCGCCGCGATCTGGTGAATCCAGGCGATATATTCGTAGCAGATCGTCACCGCGCCGCCGCTGTAATAGGCGTTCACCACGCCGCAGCCTTCGGTCTTGATCGTCAGCGGCTGCGGCAGCTTGAGCGGCGACAGGAAATCCCGAAAGTCCTCGAGCACGCGGCGCTTCTGCAGCCGCTCGTAGATCGGCTGATGCGCCGGGTTCTTCGGCTCGCCGTAGACGATCCTGATCTGGCTGCCCACAGATGCGGCCGGCGCCTGCGCCGCCACCGGCGACGCCCACACCGCAAGACCCACCAGCATCGCACCCAACACGCCACGTATCATGGACTAAGCCCTCACCACCCCTTCGGAACCGACTTATCGAGAGTATCGAGCTTGAAGCGCGCGGTGCAAGGCCGACGTTCTGTCAAGGAACCGGGTCCCAAGGCAATGTCCCAAGCCAATGTTGCGTGGCGCAAGGCCATCGACAAACCGCAACGAACCGTGAATGATCCGGCAATCGGTACGCGGCGAGAGCATGAGATCGCCATGGACGCTCTCACGAAACCAACGACTACCGGCGCCGACAACGAAGCCGGTGTCGTCGCGTCCAGCGTCTATGCCAACGGACGCCGTGTAAAAGACATCGCTATCCATGAAGCCGGGGAATGGTCGAAACGACCGGGGCATGTCGTCTGGATCGGTCTGTTGGAGCCAAGCGTCGATCTGCTGCAGCGCGTGCAAGAGCAGCTAGGCCTCCACTATCTGGCAATCGAGGACGCGAGCAAGGCACATCAGCATCCGAAGATCGAACAGTATGGCGAGGCGCTTTTCATCGTCGCGCGGACCGCGCAATTGATCGATGGACGGGTCGCCTTCGGCGAGACGCATCTGTTTGTCGGGCATGGATATGTGGTGACAGTACGCCACGGCGCTTCGACTTCCTACGCGGCAGTTCGCGAACGGACCGAATCCTGTCCGACCGTGCTCTCCCACGGCGAAGACTACATTCTTTATGCCATCCTCGACTTTATCGTCGACAACTATGGCCCGGTGCTTGAAACGCTCCAGGCGGAAGTGGAGGAGATCGAGGACAGCGTGTTCTCCAAACCCGCCGGAAGTATCGACGTCCAGCGGCTGCACACGATCCGGCGCGAGTTGCTGCGCTTTCGCAATTCCGTCGTTCCGCTGGTCGAGGTGTGCAATCGGCTCGAACATGCCGAAGTGATGCCCATTGACGCCGCCATGCAGCCTTTGTTTCGCGATGTCACGGATCATGTGCGGCGGGTGCGGGAGGACATCGACTCGCTGCGCGAAGTCCTGGCGTTCGCGTTCGAAGCCAGCCTGATGATAGGCCAGGCCCAGCAGACGTCGATCACCCGACGGCTGGCGGCCTGGGCCGCTATTCTTGCGGTACCGACGGCCGTCGCCGGCATCTACGGGATGAACTTCGACCACATGCCGGAGCTGAAGTGGCGCTATGGGTATTTTATCGTCGTCGGTGGAATCCTGACCATCTGCGGCATTCTCTACTGGCGGTTTCGCCGAAGCGGTTGGATTTAGTCCGACAGTCGCAACTGCCGCGCCCTGGCTCGCTGAACAGGCAGTGCTACACTGACCGGCCGGCGCCTCAAGCCAGGGATTGTGAACAATCGATGACAGACGAACCGCGCGTATTCGAAGACGCGGAGGCCGCAATCACTTCGCCAACCTTGCGGTCACGCTACGATCAGATGTTTCCCGGCCTGACGCCGCCGGAAATCGAGCGGCTGCGACGTTTCGGATCGATCCGCCGCTACCGCGACGGCGAGCTCCTGTTCAGGACCGGCGACGTCGGCCGCGGCATGTTCGTCATCATCAGCGGCCACGTCGCCATCACCCAGCGCGACGGCCTCGGACACATCACGCCGATCGTGGATCAAGGTCCCGGCCAGTTCCTGGCCGAGGTCGGGACGCTGTCGGGACGCCCTGCCCTGGTCGACGGCCACGCCGACGGCGACGTCGAAGCGCTGGTGATCGAACCTGAAGATCTGCGCCGGCTGCTCGTGGCCGAAGCCGAGCTTGGCGAGCGCATCGTGCGCGCGCTGATCCTTCGCCGCGTCGGCCTGATCGAGACCGGCGCCAGCGGCCCGGTGCTGATCGGCTCGCCGGACTCGCACGACGTCGTCCGCCTGCAGACTTTTCTCCGCCGCAACGGACAGCCGCATCACGTGGTCGACCCCGAGATCGATCCGGAGGCATGCGACCTGGTCGTCAAATACGGGCCGGCGGACGCCGAGCTGCCGCTGGTGATCAGCCCCGACGGCGCGGTGTTGCGCAATCCTTCGATCGCCGAGCTTGCCCGCGCGCTCGGCATGATCGCCCGGCTCGACGCCACCAAGGTCTACGACGTCGCGGTCGTCGGCAGTGGGCCGGCCGGGCTCGCGACCGCGGTCTATGCCGCCTCCGAAGGATTGTCGGTGGTGGTGCTGGACGCCGGCGCCTATGGCGGCCAGGCCGGCGCCAGCGCGCGGATCGAGAACTACCTCGGGTTTCCGACCGGCATCTCCGGCCAGGCGCTGGCCGGCCGCGCCTTCGTGCAGGCGCAGAAATTCGGCGCCGAGATCGTGATCCCGACCGAGGTAAAATCCGTCGATTGCAGCCGCCGCGATGGCGCCTTGGCGCTGGAGCTCGGCGACGGCGGCCGGCTTCGCGCGCGGTCGCTGGTGATCGCGACCGGCGCCCGCTATCGCCGGCCAGCCATCGACAATCTGGGACGCTTCGAAGGCCGCGGCGTCTGGTATTGGGCCTCGCCGATCGAAGCGCGCCTGTGCAAGGGCGAGGACGTCATCCTGGTGGGCGGCGGCAACTCGGCGGGCCAGGCCGCGGTCTTCCTGTCCGGCCACGCGGCGAAGGTGACGATCCTGATCCGCAGCGACGGGCTGGCGCGCAGCATGTCGCGCTATCTGGTCGATCGCATCGCCGCGACGCCCAACATCGAGGTGATGACCCACAGCGAAATCGTCGCGCTGAGCGGCACGCTCCGAGCACGGCCTTGAACAGGTTCGCTGGCGCAATCGGCGCAGCGGCGCCGAGACGACCAGCGCCATCCGCAACGTCTTCCTGTTCGTCGGCGCCGACCCGGCGACCGCCTGGCTCGCCGATTGCGGCGTCGAAGTCGACAAGGCCGGGTTCGTCGTCACCGGTACGCGGCGCTGCGAGCTAGCCGCCGAGGGCGCCGCGAATGCACTCGAGTCGAGCGTCCCCGGCGTCTTTGCCGTGGGTGACGTTCGTGCCGGCTCGATCAAGCGCGTGGGCGCCGCGATCGGCGAAGGCGCGCAGGTCGTCGCCGCGTTGCACGGCTTCCTCGCCGGAAACATGGTACAAGCCTCCGCCGGCGACCGACGCGGTGATTGATGCTTGAACTGTCCCTGCAGGCATGGGCCGCATTCCTCGGCCTCGTCATCTTCCTGTTCACGATCGACCTGCTGTTCGGCCACCGCGGCTCAAACCTGCGCGCCGCCGTGCTGTGGAGCGCGATCTGGGTCGGCGCCGGACTGGCGTTCGGACTGTGGATCTGGGCCGCCAAGGGCGGCGAGGTCGCGGCCGCCTACTACGCGGCGTATGTTCTGGAGAAGTCGTTGTCGGTCGACAACATCTTCGTCTTCGTCCTGATCTTCTCCCAGCTGCGGATCCCGGCGCACCAGCAGCATCGCGTGCTGCTCCTGGGCATCGTCGGCGCGCTGGTGATGCGCGCGCTGATGATCTGGGGCGGCGTCTATCTGCTTGAGCGCTTTCACTGGGCGATCTATCCGTTCGCCGCGCTGCTGCTGTTCGCGGCGGTTCGTTTGCTGTTCGGCGAGAACACCGAACGGCGCCTGGTGGAGGAGAGCTGCGCCGCCTGCACGACCTGGGTCGCCCGCATCATCCCGGTGACGCCGATCGCGGACGGCCAGCGCTTCCTGGTGCGCGACAACGGCAAGCTGATGGCGACGCCGATGTTCGTCGCGCTGATCCTGATCGAGACCACCGACATCATCTTCGCGCTCGAACTCGATACCGGCGGTGCTCGCCATCACGCGCGATCCCTACATCGTCTACACGTCGAATATCTTCGCCCTGCTCGGCCTGCGCGCGCTCTACTTCGTGCTGGCCGATGTCGTGCAGCGCTTCCACTATCTGCGGCCGGGGCTCGCCGTCGTCCTTTGCTTCGTCGCCTGCAAGATGCTGTTGACGGGCATCGTCGATATTTCCGTCAAAGCGTCGCTCGGCGTCATCATCGGCATCGTGCTGGTCGCTGTTGCGGCCTCTTGGGCGTTTCCGAAGAAGCAGCCGGCGACATAGCGGCCGTGATCAGGCCGAACGCGGCTGCTTGCCGGAAGGCATCATCACGGCGACCGCCAGCGCGCCGGCGATGGACGTGGCCGCGGCCGCGGCGAACGCGACCTGGTAGCCGAGCGCGGCCGACCCGATGCCGGCCGCCAACGCCACCCCCACCAGCTGGGCGATGCGGCTCGCCGTGTTGTTGATGCCGGACGCGAGTCCTTCATCGGCGTCGTCCACGCTCGACAGCACCGACGCCGTCAGCGGTGCGATCAGGACCGCGAACGACAACCCCAGCAACGCCATCGGAGCGAGCACGCCGAACAACAAAGAGTATCCCTGGCCGAGCGCCATCCAGACATAGGCGAGCGCAGCCCCGACCGGCCCGGCGATCAGCATCGGCCGCGCTCCAATCTTGTCCGCCAGCGCGCCGAAAGCACGCGACAGCAGACCGACACCCAGCGTGAAAGGAAGAAACGCCAGCCCGACCTCGGTCGCCGGCAGCGAGCGGCGCTCGATGAGATCGAACGGCAGCAGGAAGAACATGATCGACAGCCCGGCGTAGACGAGCAACGTTGCAACGTTCAGCCCCGCGAACACGCGGTCCTTGAGGAGCCGCGGCGGCGTCATCGGATGATCGGTCGTGCGCTCCCAGACGGCGTAGGCGGCGAGCGCGGCAACGCCGAAGGCGATGGCGAGCGCAATCGCGAACCCCGAGATCGGCCGTGCGGTTGACGTTGCTTGCGCTTCGCCGCCGCCAAGCTGGCTGAGCGCCCAGGCGAGCGCCGCCAGTGCGACCACCAGGATCGTTGCGCCAAGAACGTCGAAGCGCCGCGGCTCGCGGCGATCTTCCGGTGCAAAGACCAGCAACATCGCGACCGCGGCAGCCGCGATCGGCGGGTTGATCCAGAACACCATCGGCCAGCCGAACGTGTCGGTGAGCCAGCCGCCCAGGACCGGACCGCCGGCGGTGGTCAGCGCCGACGCCGCGGCCCAGACGCCGATGGCGCGATTTCGCTCGTCGCGTGGATAGACCGCGCCGATCAGGGCAAGGCTGGCCGGCGTCACGATGGCCGCGGCAACACCCTGCACGGTCCGCGCGGCGATCAGCCAGGCCGCCGAGGGCGCCAACGCACAAGCCACCGACGCCAGGCCGAACAGGACGCATCCAATCGCCAGCACGCGCGCCTTGCCGTAAACGTCGGCGAGCGCGCCGCCGATCAGCGTCAGCGACGCCAGCGCCAGCACATAGGCATTCAGTACCCACTGCACCGACATAAGGTCGGCACCGAACGCGGCGCGCAGCGCCGGCAGCGCGACCGTCAGCGCGGAACCGTCGATGAACGCCATCGCCGACGCCAGCACGCAGGCGGCGAGCACCATCTGCCGGCGCCGCACCGGGATTTCGCGGCCGAGTTCCCGCGGGCAGGGTTGCGCGGCGATGATCCCGCGGCTGCAAGGCTCCGCAAAGGGCTGCGCCACATTGCTGCTCCCTGTTTGACCTGGAGCTAAGACGTCTTCCCCAAGAGTGCAAACAGCCGCGCCGGCGTCACCGGGTATTCCGTGATCCGCACGCCGAACGGCTTGAGCGCGCTCTCGATCGCCGAGACGATCGCGCCCGCCGCCGGTACGCAACCGGATTCGCCCACGCCTTTGACGCCGAGCGGATTGAGCGGTGACGGATATTCCGCGAAGGTCACTTCGATCTTCGGCACCTCGGCCGATCCGGGCAGCAGATAGTCCGCGAAATTCGTCGTCATCGGCTGCGCCTGGTCGTCATACACCATCAGCTCATAGAGCGCATTGCCGATGCCGTGCGCGACGCCGCCGACGATCTGTCCTTCGACGATGACCGGATTGATCACGCGCCCGCTGTCGTTGATCACGACATAGCGCAGGATGCGCACGCCGCAGGTGTCGATGTCGACCTCAAGCTCGACGGCGTGACATCCCAATCCGTAGGTGAGCGTGGGCGGAATGAAATTCTGCATGCTTTCGAGGCCGGGCTCGAACGTTCCCGGCAGCGAATAACCCGGCACGCCCGACACCGCTTCCGCCACCATCCGCAGCGTCACGCCTGAGCCCGGCACGCCGGCGACCTCGATGCGGCCGTCGTGCATGTCGAGATCGTCGGGGCTTGCTTCGAGCAGATGCGCGGCGACCGCGAGTGCCTTCTCGCGCACCGCCACCGCGGCAAGATGCACGGCGGAGCCGGCGGTGATGGTCTGCCGGCTGGCAAAGCCGCCCTGGCCGTGCGGGATGACCGCGGTGTCGCCGGCCACCACCGTGATTTCGTCCGGCGGCACGCCGAACTGCTCGGCGCAGATTTGCGCCAGCGCCGTGCGGATGCCCTGCCCCATCGGCATCGCGCCGGTATAGACCGAGATGCGGCCGGAGCGGCCGATGCGCACGATGCCGGACTCGAACGGGCCGCGGCCGGTGCCCTTCATGCCGTTGCCGAGGCCGATGCCGAGGTAGCGGCCTTCCGCGCGCGCCCGCGCCTGCCGCTCGGCGAAGCCGGCGTAGCCGATAGCGTCCATCGCGCGCTGCTGGCAGGCCGGGAAGTCGCCGCTGTCGAGCGTGATGCCTGCGCCCGCGCGCGTCTTCAGCGGCGTCGCGTAAGGCATCTTGTCGGCCGGCACCAGATTGCGGTGCCGCACCTCGGCGCGGTCAAGGCTAAGCGCATCGGCGACGGCGTCGAGCACGCGCTCCATCGCGAACGCGCCTTCCGGATAGCCGGCGCCGCGCACCGGCATGGTCGCGACCTTGTTGGTCTCGACCACCTGCACGTCGAGCTCGTAGGCGGGCAGGATGTAAGGCCCCGGCAGCGCGGTGGATGCGTTGAACGGCAGGTTGACGCCCTGCGGCGTGTAGGCGCCCTCGTCGTGGATCATGCGGCCGCGCACGCCGAGCAGCCGGCCGTCGTCGCCGAACGCGACCTCGAGATCCCAATACTGGTCGCGCTCCTGGATCGCGGAGAGGAAATGCTCGCGCCGATCCTCGATCCATTTGATCGGCCGCCGCAACATCAGCGCGGCGGCAGCAACAACGACCTCCTCCGGGTACATCACGAACTTGGCGCCAAAGCCGCCGCCGACCTCTGGCGCGACCACGCGCACCTGGTTCTCGTCGAGACGCAACAGTGTCATCAGGAACGCCCGCACCTCGTGGGCGAGCTGCGTCGAGGACCACAGTGTGAGGCGATCCTCGTTGCCGTCGTAGACCGCGAGCGCGCCGCGGCCTTCGATCGAATGCGCGCCACCGCGATGCTGCTTCAGGTTGACGGTCGTGCGATGCGGCGCGCGCGCAAACGCCGCCGCCACGTCGCCGTAGGATTGCCGGAACTGGTGCATGAGGTTCGACACCTTGCGGCGATGCGCGCGCGGCGCACCAGGTGCCAGGGCCGCGCGGCAGTCCGACACCGCCGGCAGCGGCTCGTAGTCGACCGCGACCAGCGCGGCGGCGTCCTCGGCGAGATAGCGCGATCTCCGCGATGACGACCGCCACCGCTTCGCCGACAAACGCCACCTCGTCCTTGGCGAGGACGAACTGCGTGATGTCGGCCGGCAACTGCGCGGTGCGGAACTGCAGCGGGATGCGCTCCTGCGACAGCAGCGGCGCGAGATCGGCCAGCGTGAACACCGCATGGATGCCGGGCAGCTTGCGCGCTGCCGCGGCGTCGATACCGCGGATCGTGGCATGCGCGTGCGGGCTGCGCACAAAGGCCGCCTGCAGCGTGTCCGGAAACTGCAGGTCGTCGACAAAGCGGCCGCGGCCCTGCAACAGCGGCAGGTCCTCGATCCGTTTGATGGGTTTTCCGATGTATCGGAGGTCAGGCAGGTGGCGCTCCCTAGGGGAATCGAACCCCTGTTTCAGCCTTGAGAGGGCCGCGTCCTAGACCGCTAGACGAAGGGAGCGGGTGCGAAGCCATCGAGATAGCCTCGAATGCGCGGCGGCGCAAGCGCGCCGTGCCCAAGGCCGCGATGGCGGCCGGCCGGCATTGGCGCTAGCCTTGTCACCACAACCAGGGGGATCGGGTCATGCGGCAGAAGACGTTCAATTTCGCCGGCCAGCGCTTTGTCTACCTCGCCATCGAAGCCGAGGGCGGCGGCACGCTCGAAGCCCAGTCGCAGGCGCTGTTCGGCCAGGCCGCGGCGGCGCTGGCGTCACAAGGGCTTGCACTCGACAACAACGTCGTGCGCTCGCGGGTGTTCGGCCGCACCCGCGAGGCGCGCGACGTGGTGAGCGGCGTGCGCGGCCAGGTGTTCGAAGGCCAGGCCCGTGCCGCCACCTCGAGCTACATTTCGCCGGGCTACTTCTCGTCCGCCGCCGATGTCGGGATCGACCTCTTCGCCATCGCCGCGCCGCCGGGCGCGACCCGAAAAGTGTCCGAGCACACACCGGTGCAGCCGTTCATCCGCCATCTCACCTGGGGACCGATGGTGTTCCTCGCCGGCATGACCTGCGAGACGCTGCCGACGCTACGCGAGCAATACACCGACGTGCTCACGCGCGCCGGCGCGCTGCTCGCCGAGACCGGCTGCGGCTGGAAGAACGTCGTGCACGTCGCGTTCTTCCTGCACCGGAGCGAGAACCCGAAGGCGCTCATCGACGGCGTCGCCGCCACCGGGACCGTGCCGCTCGACAACTGCGAGGTCGAGCAGGTCGACGGCTATTCGCGGCCGGGCAAGCTGATCGAGATCGAGATCACGGCGAAGCGTTGAAGGGATTCCGCTCGTCCCCGCGCAGGAGAGTCGTCATTTCGCCTGACAGATTTCCTTCAGCGCGCGCCACTCGGATTCCGAAAGCAGCTCCGGCCCGCTGTTCGGGCGCTCGTTCTTCTTGGCCGCGGCGAGGCGGTCCTCCGTCAGTGGATGGCTGCTGAGGATGCTGAAGCCGCCGAGCTGCTTTTTCTCCGCGCCGGTGATGCGGAACAACAGCTCGGCCATCGGCACCGGCGAGCGGCCGAGCTTGCGCATGGTCGTGAAGGCGAAGTCGTCGGCCTCCTGCTCCGCCTCGCGCGAGTGCGAGGCCTGCAGCAGCGAGCGCGTCGTGAAGATGACCGCGCTGCCGCCGGTGACATCGCCGAGCAGCAGGCCGATCAGGAACGACGAGCCGCCGTTGTAGATCAGCGTGCGCATGTTGTGGCGGTGATGCGCATGCCCGAGCTCGTGCGCGATGATGCCGGCAACCTCGTCCGGGCTGCCGGCCTTTTGCAGCAGCCCGTCGAACAGGTAGATCTTGCCGCCCGGCAATGCGATCGCGTTCGGAATCGTGCTCGGCAGCACGTTGGCGTCGAACGGATGCTCGATGCCGCCCGCGGTCCTGATCTGCTCGACCAGCTTCGCGAACGCGGCCTTGCCATCGGGCGCCTCGCAGACCTTGCCGCCGAATATCGCCCGCACCTGCGAATCGACCGCCTGGCCCATGCGCTGCTCGACCGAATACGGCACCAGCGGCGCCAACCGATCGGCGGCGTGCGGCAATCCGAAGACCACGATGCCGAGGATCGACACGATCGCCGCCGCCGACCAGAACACGATGCGCAGCGTGTGCTTCGGGCCGCCGCGATGCACGTCGAGCGCGGTGCAGCGCGCGGTCACGGCTTCGATCGTCGCGGGATCGTCGATCTCGAGACGCGCCAGCGGCGCGGCCGACAGCGAGCTCAGGCGCAGCCGGTCCGATCGCCCCTCGGCGCGGCGGATTTTCTCGAACGGCCAGGTCGCGACCACGGCACCGTCCTGGACGATATCGAGCGAGGAACCAAGCCGCAGCGTGACCTGATGCTTGCGGCTCGACGCGCCGTCGAAATAGACGGCGGCGCCCTGCTGCACATCCTGCATCGTCATGCTCAGCCGTCCTTTGCGATCACGACTGCAATAGGTTCTAGAAGCCGCCGATATCAAAGCTGTCGGCAAAGCCTTCGCCGAGCGCGTTCACGGTGTCGCCGCGGGCGACCACGCTGTCCGCTGCGGCGAGATTGTAGACCACGGTGGACGCGGCAACCCGCGCCCACACGTCACGGCGCAGATACATCCGCATCACCACGCCGAGGGCGAGCGCGCAGGCAAGATAGCCCAATACGACCACGGCTATGAGGCTCCCCATCGCGACCGAGTTCTGCGCAAGCGCCGCGAACGCGTCCGGGCCGGTACCGCCCAGCACCCGCGCGACGACGTAGCCGATCCCGAAGACCGCCAAGATCCACACGAACAGCACCATCATGATCGCCCAGCTCCAGCCGATCACGATCCAGTACAGATCGATAAGCGCGATGTCGGTCAGCTTGGATTCGAAACGCACCTCGCCGAACCGAATGCCGGAAACCCACCACCGCCACTCGTTCGCCTTGTAGATCGCATAGCCGAACGGCAGCCACAGCGAGATCAGCGTAACAAACGCGCCGGCCGCCGGCGGCGACGCGTACGCGAGGCCTCCGGCCACGACCATCATGAGGACCGTCGCCAGCCACAGCCACCAGACTTTGGCGAACAGCGCGCCGCCGGTGCCGTCGAAGCGCCCGGGCAGATCGCCGTAGAAGCTGTTCTTCATCTTGAAGCGTTCGAGCGCCGCCTGATACCAGGGCAGCGCCAGTCCGAGCGTGATGATGGCGAGCAGCGTCCAGAGGCCGACGCGCCAGGCGTAGGACCAGCCGGATCCCTTCATCCAGAAGCGCACGCCGCGCCAGATCGTCCGCGTGAGCCGGTAGCGGCGCGCGCGATACTTGGCGAACTGATAGAACAGGAACACGAAGATAAGGAGCGGGATGCTGGCGAACGCCTTCCAGAGCTCCACTTCAAGGGCGAGAAAAAAGTAAGCCAGGTTGAGCGGAACCAGGATGGCGAGCGCGATCAGGAACCCGATCAGCAGCTCCTTCGCCGTGCCGGTGTATTCCGGCGCATCGCCCTCCACCGACGTGTGCGACCAGAGGTGCCGGCGCATGTCGGTCGCGAGCCAGAAGCGATAGAAGCCGAGCGTGATGAGTTCGAGCCATGGCGCCGCGGGTGACCAGGCGCCTGAAGTCGCGCCGGACGCCGGTAAAGATCACGGGGCTGGCGGGGGGAAGCGGACTGGCGACGGGACCTGAGCTGGCGATGGGAAGGTCTGTCGGCGCGACGGCGTCGGTCATGGATCGGTCCCGCTACTTTACGAACTGTTCTGGGAGATTGTCGTATTGTCCTTTGACGCAGCCAAGACTTAGGCGGTTCAAGACTTGTGGGGTTCAGATTCGGGCGGTTCAGGGGGCTTACGGCTCGGTCGCAAACCGAAGCCGTCCGGTCTGCTTGAGGCTGCGCAAGTCGAAGGTGCGGATTTCGATGACGCCGTTGACGTCGACCGTGACCGCGATGCGGTCCTCCGCTACCGCGGTCGAGACAATGCGCGCACCTTTCGGCAACATTGCGGTCATGTCGGCGGCAGCGGATGTGCTTCCATCCGAGCGCAAAAGGCGGTAGCTGACCACCCCAAGGACGGCGACGACGGCGATCAGCGTGGTGAGCGCGGAGATGGCCATCATCAAGCGCACCCGCGAGATGAGCCGCGCCGCCGCCGGGTCGAGAGGTTTTTCGTCGTCCTCGCTCATGCTGTGAATAGCTTATGGTCGTTGATCAGCGCGCCGAAACAATCGTGGTCGCCGAGGCGAATGCCGGCGCGCGGCTCGACCGCGCGCTCGCCACAACGATCGCCGACCTGTCACGCACGCGGCTCAAGGCCCTGATTCTGGCCGGCGAGGTGACGGTCGGCGGCCGCACAGTCCGCGATCCCGGCCATCGCGTCAACGCCGGCGACACCGTCACGGTCGCGCTGCCGCCGCCGGAGCCGGCGACGCCCGCGCCGGAGAATATTCCGCTCAACATCGTGTTCGAGGATGACGAGATCATCGTCGTCGACAAGCCGCGGGGAATGGTCGTCCATCCCGCCGCCGGCAACGCCACCGGCACGCTGGTGAACGCGCTGATCGCGCATTGCGGCGCGAGCCTGTCCGGCATCGGCGGCGTGCGGCGGCCCGGCATCGTGCACCGGCTCGACAAGGACACCACCGGGCTGATGGTGGTGGCGAAGACCGACCGGGCCCACGCCAAGCTCACCGCTCAGTTCGCCGACCACGGCCGCACCGGACCGCTCCGGCGCGGCTACCTCGCCTTCGTCTGGGGCACCCCCGACCGGCCGCGCGGCACCATCGCGCAGCCGATCGACCGCCACCCCCATGCGCGGGACAAGATGGCGGTGCGGCCGGGCGGCCGCGAAGCCATCACCCATTGGGAGGTGCTGGAGCGCTTCCCGGGACCGGACGGCAAGCCGGTGGCGAGCCTCCTGGCCTGCCGGCTGGAAACCGGCCGCACCCACCAGATCCGGGTCCACCTGGCCCATGCCGGCCACCCCCTGATCGGCGATTCGGTCTATGGGCCGGGATTCCGCACCAAAATCACGCTTTTGAGCACGCAGGCGGCCGAGGCGGTCGAAGCCCTTGGAAGACAGGCCTTGCATGCATATCTATTGACCATCGAACACCCGGTCACAGGTCGCCCCTTGGAGTTCCGCTCGGAACTACCGGGCGATCTCGCACGTTTACGTGCGTGCCTCAGCTCTCAGAACACAGTTCCGGGACCAAGGTTAGCGCGTAAAGGGCACGTCAAATCAAAGGCTTGACGTTGGTCGAGGTGGGGTCACGCCGACGTGACCCGGATTGACTTCCTTTCGCCCCCTTCGGTCCTGTATGCTGCACCTGCGATCGTAATCGCGGTTGCACATTGGTGCCGGTGGCTGAATGCGTCGGCATCGATCCGCCCGCCGATCATCGGGGGCAAATTGAAGGAGGGCGCTATCATGGCCCATGCTGCTGCTGTGCCGATCCTGACGGCTGAATCAGGACTTTCCCGTTATCTCGAAGAGATCCGCCGGTTCCCGATGTTGGAACCGCAGGAAGAATTCATGCTGGCCAAGCGCTGGCGCGAGCACGGCGACCGCGATGCGGCGCACCGGCTCGTCACCAGCCATTTGCGCCTGGTCGCCAAGATCGCCATGGGGTATCGCGGCTACGGCCTGCCGATCTCCGAGGTGGTCTCCGAAGGCAATGTCGGTCTGATGCAGGCGGTGAAGCGGTTCGAGCCCGACAAGGGCTTCCGCCTCGCCACCTATGCCATGTGGTGGATCAAGGCCGCGATCCAGGAATACATCCTGCGCTCGTGGTCGCTCGTGAAGATGGGCACCACCGCGAACCAGAAGAAGCTGTTCTTCAACCTGCGCAAGGCCAAGAGCAAGATCTCGGCGCTGGAGGACGGCGATCTGCGTCCCGACCAGGTCAAGCTGATCGCGAAGCGCCTCGGCGTCACCGAGCAGGACGTGATCGACATGAACCGCCGCCTCGGCGGGGATATGTCGCTCAACGCGCCGATCCGTGACGACGGCGACGCCGGCGAATGGCAGGACTGGCTGGCCGACGATCAGATCGACCAGGAAACCCGCCTGGCCGAGAGCGAGGAAGCGGACAACCGCCGCATGGCGCTGTCCGACGCGCTCACCGTGCTCAACGACCGCGAGCGGCGCATCTTCGAGGCGCGCCGCCTCGCCGACGATCCGATGACGCTCGAGGACCTCGCCGCCGAGTTCGGCGTGTCGCGCGAGCGCGTGCGCCAGATCGAGGTGCGCGCCTTCGAGAAGGTGCAGAAGGCGGTGAAGAACCGCGTCGCCACCATGGAAGCGCCGCCGGTCGCCCCGGCGATGTCGGCGCACTAAGCCGCCTCGCTAGCGAATATGAAAATGAGCGGCCCCGTGCAAACGGGGCCGCTTTTTTATGTCAGTCCTGGATCGCCTTGAGATAGCGCGCGACCGAGGCCGCAAACACCTGCTTCGCGCCGGCCGCGATCACGCGGTCGAAGAAGTGGCTGTAGATGCGGTCGAACGCATAGGGCGCGACCGAGGCGGCGATCGCTTCCACCTCCCGCGCGTTCAGCGGGATCAGGTTCGGATAGCTGTACATGAAGGAGAGGAATTTCCGGTCCGGCGTCACGGTCGCTATGTCCGCCGCCAAGCAGCGCGCCCTTCCCGCCCGCGCCTGCCGCCCAGTGCAGCATGGTGCCGCCTTTGAAGTGACCGCCGCCGCGGATCAGCGTGAGGCCCGGCAGCAATGCCATCGTCTCGCCGTCCCAGAATTTCAGCGCGGGATCGCCCCGCATGACCCACTGCCTGTCGGCGGCGTGCAGATGCACCGGCGCGTCGAAGGCGCGGCTCCACTCGACCATCGTCGTGTAGAAATGCGGATGCGAGATCGCGATCGCCGCAAGCCCGCCCATCGCCTTGATCGTGGTGACGGTGGCGTCGTCGATAAGCGAGATGCAGTCCCACAGCACGTTGCCGTTGGGCGTGCGGATCAATAGCGCACGCTGGCCGATGGCAAAGGTCGGCACCGTGCCGATGCCGAGCAGGTTCTCTTCTTGCTGGATGAACGTGTTGGCGTAGCGGCCGGCCATCCGCTCGAGCGTGGTCCAGCTCTGCCCGGTGATGGGCACGTACTGCCGCTCTTCCTCGCAGATCGCGCAGTGCTGCGGTGGCGCGTCCGACGGAGGATACTGAACGCCGCAGGTGGTGCAGATGAAAGCGGCGCATCCGCCTGCCTTTCGTCACACCGCCTTGAGATGCGCGTCGCGGCGCTTGTAGAGATCGTCGTCGGCGTAGCCCATGGTCTCCGGCTTGGCGCGGCCGATCATCACCTGGAAATACACCGGCTCGAGCGAGTTGTTCTGGTAGCCGTGGATCACGCCGGCCGGGCACGCGATGCATTCCCACGGGCCGAGCCGCGTGGTGATGCGCTTGCCGGCCTCGTCCTCGACGAACACGTCGAGATGGCCCTGCAGCACGAAGAAGCATTCCTCGACCTCGTGGGTGTGCGCGGCGTTGCCCTGCCCCGGCGGCACGAACATGATCGAGAGCGTGAAGTTCTTGGCCGGGATCACGGTCGGGTCGTCGTGCTTGCCGGAGCCGCCGGCGCCGATGAAGCGGTGCTGCGCGCGCTTGTAGCCTTCGATCTTGGCGTCCTCGAACGCCGCCCAGTCGGCGCGCTTCTCGCTGTAGCGGCCGACGAATTTCTTCATGATCTCCTCGACCGGCATGTCGACGAGCTCCGGCGGACGGGGGTGCCTGGCGACGCTCATGGGAAGCTCCTGTTGTTCTTGTGTACCGTGCAGGCATCGTAGCCCGGATTGAGCGCCAGCGAAATCCGGGTTTGTCATACCCGGATTGCGCCATAGCGCGTCCATAAGGGCGTTCACGCCCGTCTTCGACGGGCTATGGACGCGCGTAAACGCGCTTATGGCTCCACCCGGGCTACAGAGCTGTCACCTGTTCGCGACGCCGAGCACCTGCCGCGCGCGCTCGATCACCGGCGGCGGCGTCTGCAGGATCTGATCCACCAGCTTGGCGATGGTCTCGGGCGCCGCCGGCTGGATCTCCATGTTGAGCTTCTTGGCTTCGGCCAGGTAGGCCGGGTCCTTCAGCGTCGCCGCCAGCGCCGTGCGCAGCACCGCGACGCGTGCGGGATCGGTGCCCGGCGGCACGAACAGCGGGCGCCCGTACGACCAGGGCCCGAAGATCAGGCGGAACAGCTGGCGGTCCTCTTCGCTCTTCACGAGCTCAAAGGCATTCGGAATGTCGGGGAACTCGGCGTGCTTCGAGAGCCCCATCTGCACCGGCACCGCCATGCGGCCGGACTTGTACTGGTCCCAGTAGTCGGTCTTGAGCGCGGACACGAGCAATCCGCAGAAGCCGTCGGTCTCGCCGCGCTCCGACGCCAGGCGGATATCGCCGAGCGCGCCGTAGCCGGTCACGACCTTGAACTTGATGCCGGTGAGCGTGCCGAGCACGCGCGCGTCGATGGTCGAGCCCGAGGCCGGCCCGGTCGAGCCCACCACCACCTCGCGCTTCTTGAGGTCGTCGAATGTACGCAGGTCCTTGGCCCAGAAGCCGCAGGTCGAGATCTCGGTGTTGAGGCTGCCGAGCCAGACGAAGCTGCGCGGGTCGAAGCGCGAATTCTTCGGATCGATCAGCGGCTCGATGGTGTTGACCGGGTTCGGCATGCCGAACACCGAACCGTCCTTGGCCGCGATCGCCGCGAGGTAGTTGGTGGCCTTGAGCGAGCCGGCGCCCGGCATGTGCTGGACGACGATGTTCGGGTTGCCCGGAATGTGCTTGCCGATGTGGCGGGTCAGGACCCGCAGGTAGAGTTCGAAGGTCGACCCCGGCCCGTAGCCGACGATGGCCTGCACCGTCTTGCCCTTGTAGAACTTTTCCGCACTCTCCTGGGCCGTCGCGGGCGCTGCGGCGGCGAGCAATGCGGCAACCGCAAACGTGCAGGACGGGCCGAAAACGCGCATCAAGGACGCCATCGTCGCCTCCATGTCGGGACACGAGCCGCTACGATGCGCAATCAGTCGCCTGGGCACAAGACGGCTGCCCCGCGGTCGAGAGACGCGGCGGTCCGCCACGGCTTGGCGCAGCCCGGGCCTGATGCGCTAAGATCGCCGAAAATGGGCGAGAAACGGCCCAGGAGAACGCCCTATGTGGCTTCGCAACTGCTGGCAGGTGATCGGCTTTGCGCGCGAGATCGGCAACGCGCCGCTCGCGCGCACGGTGTGCGGCGAGGAGGTCGTGCTGTTCCGCACCCAGTCGGGCAAGGCGGCGGCGCTCGCCGACCGCTGCCCGCACCGCTTCGCGCCGCTGTCGCTCGGCCGCGTCAGCGGCGAGCAGATCCAGTGCGGCTATCACGGGATGTGCTTCGACGCCGAAGGCCACTGCGTGCGCGTGCCCGGACAGGAGACGGTGCCGCGGCAGGCCAGGGTGCGCAGCTATCCATTGGTCGAACGATATTCGTTCGCGTGGATCTGGCTCGGCGACGCGGCGCTCGCCGATCCGGCAAAAATCCCGGACGTGCACTGGTGCGATCATCCGGCCTGGGCGGTGGCCGACGGCTATCACCACTTCGCCGCCAACTACCAGCTCGTCAACGACAACCTGCTCGACCTCTCGCATGAGAGCTTCGTGCACGAGGACACGATCGGCAACGAGGCGGTGGCGGAAGCGCCGTTCACCGTCAACCTCGACGGCGAGCGCGTGCGCATGCACCGCGACATGTACGACATGGAAGCGCCGCCGTTCTACAAGCGCACCACCGGCTTCACCGGCCGCATCGACCGCTGGCACACCAACACGTTCTCGCCGCCGGGCCTGCACGTCATCGAGAACGGCTCGATGCCGGCCGGCGCCAAGGACAAGAGCGCGGCGCTCGAGCGCAAGGTGCTCAACTTCATCACCCCGGAGACGACGCACCACGACGCATTATTTCTGGGCGATCGTGCGCCAGTTCAAGATCGACGATCAGGCGCTGACCGATTACATCCGCGACGGCATCGCCAAGACCTTCGACCAGGACAAGACGGTGCTGGAGGCGCAGCAGCGCCTGATCGGCGGCGATCCCGACCGCGCGGTGTTCCCGGTCTCGATCCGGGTCGACGCCGGGCCGATCCAGGCCCGCAAGCTGTTGGCGTCGATGCTGGCGCGCGAGGCGGGCGCGGCGGCGCCGCTGGCGTCGGCGCGTGGGTGAGCGTTGCGCCTTCGCTGTCCACACCGCGCAGATTCATGTGCATAGTGCGCGCGTGACAGAACGCGCGACGGCTGTTGCACGTCATGCGCATACACGGCCGACAAGACGCGTCGCTGTCACCAGGCTGCAAACAGTTGCGCGACGTTCGGCTTGACGACGCCAATTTCTCTGGCATCGTCGTGCGTCCGGTTCATCGAGGGCGTCTGTTAATGACGCGTGCGTTGTAGGGTGGGTAAAGCTTGCCCCGCGAAAGCGGGGCGAAGCGTGCCCACGTCTTGCTTTAAGATAGCCGCAACATCCGCGTGGGCACGGCGCTACGCGCCTTTGCCCACCCTACGCTTGCTGCGATATCCGTAGCCCGCATGAAGCGAAGCGAAATGCGGGGCGGACATGCGCCGCAGAGAGACCGCCCCGGATTTCGCTGCGCTTCATCCGGGCTACGAAGAAGGTGGGCGCCCGACATGACCAAATGTGAGAAAGACCTGTAAGACGGTAAGAAAAATCGCAGAAGCGCTTGGCCGGACTGACGAATTGTCCCTTGTCGGACGTCTTACACCCTGCTCGGCGGCAAAGTAAGACGCGTCGCGCGCGCAGCGCGCGTGCCCAGAATCCATACGCCGCAGACGCGGCCATAGATTCCGGGCTCGCCGCTTTCGCGGCGCCCCGGAATGACAACTGAAAGAGCGGATTACTGCCGCCAGGCGGCGAAGGCCTCGGCGAACGCGCGATCGCCGGGCGTGCCCTTCTCGACCGCGAGGATGGCGCGGCGCTTGTTGCTGTAGACCACCGGGATGTCGAACCAGCCGCGCTCCTTGAGCATGCGCAGATTGTTCTCGCGGTCGGCGTCGTAGGACGAGAGGCCGATCAGGTAGTAGCTGTCGGTGACCTTGACCGCGTGGCCGGCAAGCGGCGCGCCGCGCGTCTGCTCGGTCTGCTTCATCAGGATGCCCGGCACGTTGGTGACCGAACCCGGCGGGAAGTCCTGCGGCAGCCTGAACATGATCTCGACGGTGTGGCTCGCCGGCAGCGACTGGTCGGTGTTCCGGCGCAGCGACCAGATCATGCTCAGCTTGCGGTCGGGGATCTCGACGTCGGCGCGGATCAGCGACCTCTTCCGGCTGGCCCGGTCCGGGCGAGACCCGCTCGGTGCGCCAGATCGCCGAGCCGACGAAACGGCTTGCCGTTCGGATCGCTCGGGTCTTCCTCGTAGAGCACGACCTTCTGCGCCACGGTCGCGCCGCTGGCGGCAGGCCCGGTCACGGGCGCGGCCGCGAGCGCTGGCTGCTGCGTCGCAGCGGCGGGCGCGGTGCCGCCGCTCGGCTCCAACCGGTCCGGGACCTTGCGCGCCTTGGTCGGCTGCTGATCGCCGGCGACTTGGGTCGGCGGTGGCGACGGCGTGCGGGCGGATTGGTAGAGCGACATCATGTTCGGCCATTGCCACACGATGACGCCCAGCAGACCCGCCAGGACCAGCAGCGTGAGCGAGAGCCTGACGATGTCGCCGAACGACCGGCGCGAGGCGCGCTCCATCGCGGGACCGCCCTGATGCCGCGCCTTGGCCGGCAGCGGCCGCGCGTCGTCGTAGTCGGCACCCTGCTCCAGCATCGGCGGCGCCGGGTAGTCCGCCATCGCCGTGCTGTGCGGATCGTAGGAGCGGGCATCGATGCGATCGAAGTCGTGCGACGACGGCAGCGGCGCCATTCTCGCGCGCCGGGCCGTTCTTCACCACGCGCGGCATCGGATCGTTGTCTTCGCCGGTCGCGGAAACGCCTTCGCGGAAATCCTTCAGCCCGGCGTCGAGCAGCGAGCGGCGATCCGACTTCGGCGCGCGCGCGGTCGCCGGCCGCGGCGGCACATTGGGCGCCTGCTCCGACGCCATCGGCTGGTCGAACACCGGATCGACGTAGCGCTCGCCGCCCAGCATGCCGTTGGTTGCCGGGGCGGCGGCCGGAGCCGACGACCGCAACGGGCGCGCCGCCGGCTGCCGGCCGTTGGCGGCCTCGCTGCGCGGCTGTGCGGCTTGCGCGCTTGCGGCTCCGCCGCATGACGCGGCGGCGGCTCGTCGTCATCCGGCGCGCTGGAGCGGCGGCGGCTCCCAGCGCGGAAATTCGGGCGCGCGTACGCGCGTCGGCGCCGCGCCGTTGGCTGGATCGACCCATGTTCTTGCGCGCCGCCTCGGCCTCGACCTTGCGGATCGATTCCTCGAGCGCGAGGCGCTCGCGCGTCACGTCGTTCTCGCTCAGCGGCGGGTTGACGCTCCGCAGCTGCGCGACCAACGCGGTGCGCGCACGCTCATACAGCGCCCGCCGGGCGTCGCCGGTATTCTTCTCAAGCCCGGCAACCGCGCGAGCGATCAGTGGGTAGTAGTCGGCCATCGGTATCCAGCATAGCTTACTTCGCCCCCCGATTTCCGCTTAATTCTCAAATGGATTAGTCACCAGGATAGTGTCCTCCCGCTCCGGGCTGGTTGATAGGAGCGCCACCGGGCAACCTACCAACTCCTCGACACGGCGTACATATTTGATCGCGGCGGCCGGCAGGTCGGCCCAGGACCTGGCCCGGGCGGTCGGCGCCTGCCAGCCCTCGATGGTCTCATAGATCGGTTCCACCCGGGCCTGAGCATGCTCCCCCGCCGGCAGATAGTCGATCTCCCGCCCGTCCAGGCGGTAACCGACGCACACCTTTATCTCGTCGATCCCGTCCAGGATGTCGAGTTTGGTTAAAGCCAAGCCGTCGATACCGCTGGTCCGGACGGTCTGCCGCACCAGCACGGCATCGAACCAGCCGCAGCGCCGACGCCGGCCGGTGACGGTTCCGAATTCCCGGCCGCGCGCGCCGATGCCGTCGCCGATCGGGTCGCCCTGCATCAGTTCGGTTGGGAACGGGCCAGCGCCGACCCGCGTGGTGTAGGCCTTGCAGATCCCCAGCACGTAGCCGATCGACGACGGGCCCATGCCGGATCCGGTCGCGGCCTGCGAGGCCACGGTGTTGGACGACGTCACGAACGGATAGGTGCCGTGGTCGATGTCGAGCAGCGCGCCCTGCGCGCCCTCGAACAGGATGCGCTTGCCCTCGCGGCGCTTGTGGTCGAGCAGCGACCACACCGAATCCATGTACGGCAGCACTTTCGGCGCGATCGCGGTGAGATGGTCGTAGACCGCGCGCGGCGCGATCTCGTCCATGCTGAGCCCGCGGCGCAACGCATTGTGGTGCGCCAGCATCCGCTCGATCTTGCCGTTGAGCAGCTGCAGGTCGGCGAGGTCCATCAGGCGAATCGCGCGACGGCCGACCTTGTCCTCGTACGCGGGACCGATGCCCCGCCCGGTGGTGCCGATCGCTCCCTTGCCGGAGGCGCGCTCCCGCATCACGTCGAGTTCCTGGTGCAGCGGCAGAATCAAGGTGACGTTCTCCGCGATGCGCAAACTGTCGGGCGAGACGGCGACCCCCTGCCCGCGCAGCCGGTCGATCTCCTCCAGCAGTGCCTTCGGATCGAGCACCACGCCATTGCCGATGACCGACAGCTTGCCCTGCCGCACCACGCCCGAGGGCAGCAGCGACAGCTTGTAGGTGTTGCCGTCGATGACCAGCGTATGGCCGGCATTGTGGCCGCCCTGGAAGCGGACCACGATGTCGGCCTGCTCGGACAACCAGTCGACGATTTTTCCCTTGCCTTCGTCCCCCCACTGGGAGCCGACCACGACAACATTGGCCACGAGCCGCCCTTTCCCGTAACGGCGCGATAAATGCGCTTGTCTATAAAGATTGGCCTGACCATCAGGCGATCCCGGGATAATAGATGCCGCCCCGCCAAGCAAGATGGCGGGGCCCTTCAAGACATCTTCCGCGGGCGGCCGTCCGATCCGGGCGGGCGCCCTGCCCCCGTTGTCCCGGACACCTCTGCGGACCGATTCCGCTCTCCCGATGGCAATCCCACGGCAAGATCGCGGCGAATACCCTGCCGGCCGGCGTGCTATAAGCCGGTAGTTGGGAAGGCTTCAAACGGGCAATCTTCCATGTTGCGCATCGTTACATTTTTGGCTGCCCTGGTTGTCACCGCGCCGCCGGCGCTCGCAGACGCCGTCCGCGATTGCGCGGCCGACGACCATGGCCTGGCCATTCCCGCCTGCACGCTGCTGATCGAGCAGAACCCACGAAACGCCGTCGCTCATTTCAATCGCGCCATCAGCTATCGCGAGACCGGCAAGCTTGACCTGGCGATGGCCGACTACACCCGGGCCATCGAGATCAATCCAAAATATTTCCTGGCCTACAACAACCGCGGGAATCTTTACATTGGGCGCGGCGACAACAAGCGCGCGTTGCAGGACTTCGAGGCGGCCATCAAGATCAATCCGAAATACGCGATCGCGCACAACAATAGCGGCGAAGCCCTCGAGAACATGAATTTGCTCGAAGACGCGATGGTCGCCTACAACAAGGCGATCGCTATCAATCCGCGCTACGCCCGCGCCATCGCTAACCGCGGCGACATCTGGCGCAAGATGAAGCAGCCGGGGAATGCGATCGCGGACTACCGGCACGCCCTGACTATCGATCGGAAGAACGGGCTTGCCTTGGCCGGATTGAAGATACTGGGCATCGACGCGCCGGAGGCCGGGGAACAACTGGCGGCGCTTCCGACACAAGTCGCGTCGACAGAGGAAAAAGATGGGAGCGTCGATGGCCGCGAAGGTGAGGACCGACATTCGGCCGAGCCCCCGATTCGCGATCAAACGCCCAGTCGCGATGACCGTCGCTTAAGGCAATAGGGCGCGCGTATGTGCGGGCGCCGACGTTGCAGCCCCGGCATCCTCGGGCATCTCTGGGAAGCGATTCCGCTTGCGCGAACGCAAACAGGCGGCAACATCGCGGCGAATGCCTGCCGGCCGGCGACATGCTATTGTCGGAGGGCCGGGGCTATGGTGGTGCGTCGCACCCGGAGGGGAAAAGCATGTTGCGCATTGTTACCGTGCTGGCCGCTCTCGTTGTCACCACCCCGCCGGCCCTCGCACAACGACCGTCCGCGACTGCGCGTCGAACAATCACGAGCTGGCAATCAGGGCCTGCACGCAGCTGATCCAGAAGAACCCGCGCAACGCCGTCTACTACTACAATCGCGCCGTCAGCTATCGTCGAACTCGAGAAGCTCGACCTGGCGCTCGCCGACTACAACCGCGCGATCGAGATCAATCCGCGGTATGTCGAGGCGCTGAACAACCGCGGCCGCATCTACATCAGCGCAAGACGACAACGAGCGCGCGCTGCAGGACTTCACCCGTGCGATCGAGGTCAACCCGCGCTATGCGATCGCTCACAACAACCGCGGCGAAGCGCTGAGAATCATGAACAGGCTCCAGGAGGCGCTGGCGGCCTACAACCGCGCGATCGAGCTCAATCCGAGATATGCACGGGCCTACGCCAACCGGGGCGACATCTGGCGCAAGCTCGGCCAGTCGCGAGGACGCGATCGCAGACTACCGGCAAGCCTTGAGCCTCGACGGACGCAACAGGATCGCCTGGACGGGCTGAAGACGCTCGGTGTCGGCACCGGCACGGCGGCTGGCGACCGGTCCGCTGGAGCAGCCCGAACCCGCCGCGGCCGGATCCGTTCCAGCGTCGCGCAGGCCGCTCGGACCCGCCGGCCGACAGCGCCGCCGCAGGGAAAAGGCGGCAGCACCGGCACCGGCTTCTTCGTGTCGTCGCAAGGCCATGTCCTGACCAATCACCATGTCGTGGAAAACTGCGGCGCGATCTCCGTGGCGCTGGACGGCACGCTGTCGCAGTCCGCGCGGGTCATCGCGCGCGATTCGAAAAACGATCTTGCCCTGCTGACGACGAGCGGGCTGAAGCCCAGTGCGGTGCCGAACCTGCGCACGGGCGTGCGGCTCGGCGAAAGCATCTTCGTCTACGGATTTCCGCTCGCCGGCTTGCTCGCGAGCTCGGGCAATTTCACCATCGGCAACGTGACCGCCGTCGCCGGCCTCGGCGACGACACCACGATGATCCAGATGTCGGCGCCGGTGCAGCCCGGCAACAGCGGCGGCCCGGTGCTCGACCAGCACGGCAACGTGGTGGCGGTGGTGGTCTCGAAACTGAATGCGCTGCGGATCGCCAAGGTGACGAGCGACATCCCGCAGAACGTCAACTTCGCGATCAAATCGCTGATCGCGATGGGCTTCATGGAAGCCGGCAACGTCAACGCGTCGGCGGCTGCCAGCACGGCCAAGCTCGAAACCACGCAGATCGCCGAGCGGGCGCGAACGTTCACGACGCAGATCCGCTGCAGTTGACGGCGACGCCGGCGAAGCCGTCCGCTACTTCCGCCCGGCGAGCTCGCGCGCCTTCTCAATCACCGCCGGCGGCGTCGCGTAGACGCGCGCGAGCATCTCGTTGATCGCCGCGCCTGGCACCGGATCGACCTCGATGCCGGTCTTGCGCGCATCCGCGAGCGCTTCGGGATCCTTGAGCATGGCGATATAGGCGCTGCGCAGCAGGACCGCACCCGCTCGGCCGGCACCTCGGCCGGCGCGAACATCGGCCAAGCCATCGCCTGCGCCGCCAGCAGCAACTCCAGGATCTGCCGCTGCCCGGCATCCTTGGCGAGGTCCATCACCAGCGGCACGGCCGGGATTTCCGGCATCTTCGCGAGCCCCATCTGCACCAGCAGATTCAATTCGCCGCGCTTGAACATCGCCATGCCGTCGTTGCGGAACGCCGACCACGACCAGGAGCCGCGCCCGTCGGCCTCCTTGCGCTCGATGGCAAGCGCCATCTCCGCGCTGCTGCGATAGCCCGACAGCGCTCGAAACCGCGTGCCAAGGAGCTTGTTCAGCGTATTCGGAAACGTGACGCCGTCGCCGCCGGACGCGGCCAGAACGACTTCACGCGCCTTGGCGTCGTCGAGCGTCTTGACGCCGGTGTCGGCGCGCACCGCGACGACGGAGACCTCCTGGCTGCTCGAGCCGATCCAATTCAAGGTCAACGGCTCAAACCGCATGCCCTGCCCTCCGAGCAGCGGCTCAATGGCCACGCCACGTGCAACAAGCGCGAGCGCGGTGCCATCCTTGGGCGCGAGATTGGCGACATGGTTGGACGCCGCGAGCGTGCCGGCGCCCGGCATGTTGCGGACGATCATCGCCGGATTGCCGGGAATGAAACGCGGGAGATGCCGCGCCACGAAGCGGGCATTGGTGTCGTAGAGGCTGCCCGGCTGATGACCGGAGAAGATCGTCACCGTCTTGCCGGCATAGAAATCCTGAGCGGCAGAGGCCGGCGGCAGCGCCAGAACGGCGCATAGCGTGGCGATCGCAATCTTGAGCCTGGCATGTGACATGAGCTACGCCCGCTTGTTGATTTTTCTATTTTCGGCCGGCGAGCTCGCGCACCTTCTCGATCACCGCTGGCGGCGTCGCGTAGATGCGCTTGAGCATGGCGGCGATCGTCTCGCCTGGCACCGGGTCGACGTCGACGCCGAGCTTCTTCGCGTCCGCCAGCGTCTCCGGATCCTTGAGCATGGCGAGATAGGACTTGCGCAGCAGCGCGACGCGCTCCGGCGGAACCTCGGCGGGCGCGAACACCGGCCACGCCATCGCCTGCCCGGCCAGCAGCAATTCCAGCACCTGCCGCTGCTCGTCGGTTTTGGCGTAGTCCATGACCAGCGGCACCTGTGGAATATCCGGCGACTTCGCGGCCGCCATCTGCACCAGGAGCGTGAGTTCGCCGCGCTTGAGCATGGCCATGCCGTCGTTGCGGAAGCTCGCCCACGACCACGAGCCGCGGCCGTCGACCTCCTTGCGCTCGACCGCGAGCGTCATCTCGGCGCCGCTGCGGTAGCCGGTGACGATCTTGAATTTGGTGCCGAGCAGGTTGTTGAGCGTGGTCGGGAACGTGACGCCGTCGGTGCCGGGCGCGGGGCCGGCCACCACCACCTCGCGCGTCTTCACGTCGTCGAGCGTCTTCACGCCGGTGTCGCTGCGCACCGCGATGACCGAAACTTCCTGGCTCGTGCTCCCGATCCAGTTGAGCGCCAGCGGCTCGAAGCGCACGCCCTGCCCGCCGAGCAGCGGCTCGATCGACATTCCACGTGCAATCAGGGCGATGGTGGTGCCGTCCTTGGGCGCGAGGTTCGCCACATTGTTCGCCGCCGTGAGCGTGCCGGCGCCCGGCATGTTGCGCACGATCACCGTCGGGTTGCCGGGAATGAAGCGGGCGAGATGGCGCGCCACGAAGCGGGCGTTGGTGTCGTAGAGACTGCCGGCCTGATAGCCGACCACCAGCGTCACGGTCTTGCCGGCGAAGAAATCCTGCGCGTGACTAGGCGACGCTGGCACGACAACGGCAGCCAGCATCGCGGCCGCCAAACGAAATTGCATTCCATTCACGCGCATCGTCCTCGTCTTCTTGTTATTCACCCTTGATATTGGCCGCCTTGATGATCGGCCACCATTTCTTGATCTCGGCCGCCTGGAACGCGGCGAGCCCTTGCGGGGTCTGCTGTTCCTTGGAAGCGACGTCGAGGCCGAGATCGGTGAAGCGCTTGCGCACCGCCGGATCGGCCAGCGTATCCACCATGGCGCCGTTGAGCCGCGCGAGCACATCCTTGGGCAATCCCCGCGGACCGAAGAAGCCGAACCAGCCGGACATATAGAGGCCCGGCACGCCGCTCTCGTCCGAGGTCGGGATGTCCGGGATCGCCGCCGAACGCTGCGGCGACAGGTTGGCGAGCACCTTGACCGTTCCGGCCTGCAGCTGCGGCAGCGTGACGGCGGCCTGCACGACCAGGAGGTCGACCTGACCGGAGATCAGGTCGGTCATCGCCGGACCCGCGCCGCGATACGGGATGAACTGCACCTTCTGGCCGGTGGCCTGCTCGAACAGGAGGCCGGTCACGTGCGCCGCCGCGTTCTGGTTCACGAACGTGATCTTGCCGGGGTTCGCCTTCATCCAGGCGACCAGCTCCTTGAGATTGTTTGCCGGGAGATTCTTCTTGGCGACCATCAATTGCGGGTTCACCGAGAGCAGACCGATCGGGTCGAAATCCTTCTGCAGGTCGTAGTTCAGCTTGTAGATGATGCTGCCGACGTGGGTGTCCCACTGCCCGATGTCGATGGTGTAGCCGTCTGGCTGCGCGCGCGCGACACGCCCGACCGCGATCGAGCCGCCGGCGCCGCCGACGTTCTCGGTCACCACCGGGTGGCCGAGCGGCCCACGCATGCGGTCCGCCATGATGCGTGCGATGGCGTCGGTCGATCCGCCGGGCGGGAACGGCACCACCAGCGTGATCTGGCGCGATGGAAACGGTTGTTGCGCATGAACGCCGGCGATGGCGGCGGTGACGACGAGCAAGGCAGAAATCGCGAGCCTGAGCATTGCCATCCTCCCAATTCCTTATCTGTAATTGGGAGGGATGATAGGCTGGCGGACGGCGGCCAGTAAGGGGGCCTACATCTGTGAGATGCGTCAGCCGGCCGCACGCGACGAGCCCTTCGGCCGCAGCGCCGCCCATTCGAGCAGCGCGTCGAGCGCCGGGCACATCGCCCTCCCCCATTCGGTCAGGCGGTATTCGACCTTGGGCGGCACCTGCGGATAGACGGTGCGGCTGACGACGCCGTCGCGCTCGAGGTCGCGCAGCTGCTGGATCAGCATCTTCTGCGATGCGGCCGGGATCGCCTTCTCCAGCTCCGAGAAGCGCAGGACGCCGCGCGCGAACAGATGGAAGACGATCACCATCTTCCAGCGCCCCTCGAGAATCCGGAAAGCGCCTTCGATGCCGCGCGCCGCCATGTCGGGCGTGACGTCTTCGAGCTTACCCGTGGGTGAGTAGCCTACTTTCTTGTGGGTTCTTGCCATGTGGGCAGTATAGCAGCACATGGCGTCGATCGCAGTCAGCGATGCGGGAGACGTGCATGAAACCGGACCTGCCAGACAGTCTGAACCGCTACTACACGGCACAGAACGCGCACGACATCGACGCGATGGCCGCCTGCTTTTCACCGGACGCCGCAGTGCACGACGAAGGCCGCGACATCGTTGGCAGCGACGCGGTCCGCGCCTGGATCGCCGAGACCAGCGCAAAGTATCGCATCACCGCCGAGCCGCTCACCTGCACGATCGACGGCGATCACACCACCGTCCTCGTGAAAGTCACGGGCACGTTCCCGGGCAGCCCCGCCAATCTGACTTTCCGCTTCGGCTTCTCGGGCGACGGCAAGATCAACGCGCTGGCGATCAGCTAGCGAATTCCTGTTGCGCAGGCGCGCGATCGCGGGCAGCGCAGCGTCTGCGGGAGCCGGGACGTTCAATGCGCCTGCTATTTTCGATCTTCCTGACGGTTCTGCTGGGCAGTGCCGCCATCAGTTTCACCAGCACCGTCGCCGAAGCGCAACGCTATCGCGTCGTCTGTATCGCGCCCGAGAATCCGGCCTGCCGGACCGCCTGCGGCAGCAATACGCACGCGGTCATGTGCTTCGCCCAGATGCAGAACGGGCGTTGTGTCCGCTATTGCGGCCGGCCGCGTTAGAGCCCGCCGCGGCGAACACTTCCGATCGCTAGAACCGCAGCACCCGCGCCGACTGCACCTGCGGCAGCGCACGCACCTTGGCAAGCACGTCCGCCGGCATGGTGCCGTCGATCTCGATCAGCGCGACGGCGTTGCCGCCGGGCGCTTCGCGGCCCACGTGGAAGGTCGCGATGTTGATGCCGGCATCGCCCATGGTGGACGAGAACTTGCCGATGAAGCCCGGCTTGTCGAGATTGGTGATGTAGACCATCGAAGGACCGAACTCCGCGTCCATGCGGATGCCCTTGATGTTGACGATGCGCGGTCGGCCGTCGGCGAAGACGGTGCCGGAGACATGCCGCGTTTGCCGCTCGGTGGTGATCCGCACGGTGATCAGGCTGTCGTAATCGCCCGCCGCCTCGCGTGTCACCTCCTCGACCACGATGCCGCGCTCCTTGGCGACCAGCGGCGCGGAGACCACGTTGATATCCTGCAGCATCGGCCGCAGCATACCGGCGATCGCGGCCGACGTCAGCGCCTTGGTGTTCATGGCCGCGACGTGGCCCTCATAGGCGATCTGCACCTTGGAGATGCCCGTCTCGGTGAGCTGGCCGGCAAACGAGCCGAGCTTCTCCGCCAGCGCCACGAACGGCTTGAGCTTCGGCGCTTCTTCGGCGGAGATCGACGGGAAGTTGACGGCGTTGGAAATCGCACCATTGAGCAGATAGTCCGACATCTGCTCGGCGACCTGCAGCGCGACGTTCTCCTGCGCCTCCGAGGTGGAAGCACCGAGATGCGGCGTGCAGACCACGTTGGGATGGCCGAACAGCGGATTCTCCGTCGCCGGCTCTTCCACGAACACGTCGAAGGCCGCGCCCGCGACCTGCCCGGAATCGAGCGCCTTGCGCAGCGCCGCCTCGTCCACCAGGCCGCCGCGCGCGCAGTTGATGATGCGCACGCCCTTCTTCATGGTGGCGATCGAGGCGGCGTCGACGATGTTCTTGGTCTTGTCGGTGAGCGGCGTGTGCAGCGTAATGAAATCGGCGCGCTTGAACAGCTCGGGAAGCTCGACCTTCTCGACGCCGAGGTCGCGCGCGCGCTCCGGCGACAGGAACGGGTCGAACGCGATCACCCGCATGCGCAAGCCCTGCGCGCGGTCGGCGACGATCGAGCCGATATTGCCGCAGCCGATCACACCCAGCGTCTTGTTGGTGATCTCGACGCCCATGAAGCGGTTCTTCTCCCACTTGCCGGCCTGGGTCGAGGCGTCGGCCTGCGGGATTTCGCGTGCGAGCGCGAGCATCATGGTGATGGCGTGCTCGGCGGTGGTGATCGAATTGCCGAACGGCGTGTTCATCACGATCACGCCCTTGGCGGTGGCGGCCGGAATATCGACGTTGTCGACGCCGATGCCGGCGCGGCCGACCACCTTCAGTTTGCCGGCGCGTTCGAGCAGCTTCGCCGTCACCTTGGTGGCCGAGCGGATCGCGAGCCCGTCGAACTCGCCGATCATCTCGGCGAGCTTCTCCTTGTCAGGACCGAGCTTGGGCTGAAACACAGTGTCGATCCCGCGGTCCTTGAAAATCTGGACGGCGGCGTCGGACAGGGCATCGGAGATGAGGACTTTGGGGGCCATGGTTGTGATCCGAATTAAGTTCGTTTGCTGTTCACTCGACGGTCACGCCCGCCAAGGCGGGCATCCAGTCATCACAGCAGGCGTTGCTTGAATTTCGCGCTGCGATGACCGGGTCCCCGCTTTCGCGGGGACGATCGGCATCGCTACGCCGCCTTCGGCAGCGCGTCCTTGGTCTTGGTGAAGGCCCAGTCGAGCCACTGCGTCAGCGCCTCGACGTCGCGCGCTTCGGCGGTCGCGCCGCACCAGATGCGCAGCCCCGGCGGCGCGTCGCGGTAGGCGTCGATGTCGTAGGCGACGCCCTCCTTCTCCAACGCCGCGGCCAGCGACTTCACGAACGCCGCCTGCGCGTCGGCCGGCAGCGCGGTGACGGCGGGATCGACCACCTTCAGGCAAACGGAAGTGTTCGACCGGATCGCGGGCTCCTTGGCGAGGAAGTCGATCCAGGGCGAGCGCGCGACCCAGTCGGCGATCGCCTTGGTGTTGGCGTCGGCGCGCGCGATCAGGCTCTTGAGCCCGCCGATCGACTTCGCCCAGGCGAGCGTGTCGAGATAATCCTCCACGCACAGCATCGACGGCGTGTTGATGGTCTCGCCGTCGAAGATGCCTTCGATCAGCTTGCCGTTGTTGGTGAGCCGGAAGATCTTCGGTAGCGGCCACGGCGGCGCGTAGGTCTTGAGCCGCTCGGCTGCGCGCGGCGACAGGATCAGCATGCCATGCGCCCCCTCGCCGCCCAGCGCCTTCTGCCAGGAGAAGGTCACGACATCGAGCTTGGCGAAGTCGAGCGCCTGCGCAAAACAGGCCGAAGTGGCGTCGCAGATCGTGAGGCCCTCGCGGTTCGCGGGGATCCAGTCGGCGTTCGGAACGCGCACGCCGGAGGTGGTGCCGTTCCAGGTGAACACCACGTCGGTCGAGAAATCGACCTTGGAAAGATCGGGAAGCTCGCCGTAACCGGCCTTGAGCACGGTCACGTCCTTGAGCTTGAGTTGCTTGGCGACGTCGGTCACCCAGCCTTCGCCGAACGATTCCCACGCCATCATGGTGACGGGGCGCGCGCCGAGCAGCGACCACAGCGCCATCTCGACCGCGCCGGTGTCGGAGGCCGGCACGATGCCGATCCGATAGTCGGCGGGAACCTCGAGCACCTCACGGGTGAGATCGATGGCGCGTTTGAGCTTCGCCTTGCCGATCTTCGAGCGGTGCGAGCGTCCGAGGACTGCGTCGGTGAGGGCTTGCAGGCTCCATCCGGGGCGCTTGGCGCAGGGGCCGGAGGAGAAATGCGGCACGGCCGGCCGCATGGCGGGCATCGTATTGGCCATAGTCTATCCTTCCAGATAGATGCCCCTCGGTGGGGAGGGGTGTCCCGCCGCCGGAAATAAGGAAACGGCGCCGCCGCGTCAAGCGCCTCTGCGCGGCACCGTGAACTGAATCTTGTCGCGCGGGCCGCGCGGCCGCCGGTCAGAACTTGAAGCCGGCGCCGACGCGCGCGGTGCCGATCTGCGCCAGGATGCCCTGGGCCTTGGTGAAGGAGATGTACTCGAATTCGCCGCGGACGAAGACATTGGGCATCAGCAGCACGTCGACGCCGCCACCAGCCGACCAGCCATAGAGGAAATGCGCGTTCTTTGACTCGCTGTCGGAGAAAGCGAATGGGAATGGGACCGGGGTGCAGGGCGTGGGACTACAAGGCGAGGTTTCCGTACCAAAGACGCTCGCAGAGCGCGTGATGTTGGCGCGGCCCACCGCCAAGCCGACGGCGCCATACACAAGGAAGTTATCGAGAATCCAGCCGGCGCGAAGGCGCGCCGAGCCATAGTCGGTGATGTCCATCGACGCGGAGCCGGTGACGGTCACGTTATAGCTATTGCCACCGGCGCTGACGCCGCGGGAGATCGGCGTCACCGGCGCGTTCGCAGAAAAGCTGCTGCGGTTGTAGTGGAGATCAAAGCCGAAGATGACGTCGCTGAACTGCACGTTGTAACCGACAAAGACGCCATAGCTCATCCCCGAGGGATTGGCCTTCCCCAGCACGCCCCATTGCGACGGATGTCGCTCGTTCTCCAGCGCCAGCGTACGAAGCATGTAGGCGATCAAGTCCCGCGTAGCGTCCTCGAAATCCATCTCGCTGCTGCTGCGCCCGATCTGGCCGCCGGCATAGAAGCCGGCCCAACGCGTGTATTTCGGCGCCGCCGGAATGAACGGCGACGTGCCGCGCAGCGTCGGCGTGTCGAAATCCTGGGCGCTTGTCGGTGTCACGAATGCCAGCAAGCAAAGAGCAACAAGACTACGGCGCATGACGGACCCTTTGATTCGCGCAGATACCTCCCTGCGCCACCGTCATCATGATTGATTAACCTTAATGAGCGGTTAGCTCCGCCCCATACCGGCGGCTTGTGCAAACGATTTCGCGTGACTGAAAAAGCAGGCGGCGCGGGACATGCCCGCGCCGCCGCACCCCCGATAATTCTTTGCCGACTAGCCGCGGCGCATCAGCACCGGCTGCTCCGGCTGCTGGAACATCCAGCGCACGCCAAACTTCACATCGTGGGACGTGATGTCCTTGAATTGCATCGGATTGTTGATGTTGTTCGTTCCGTCAAAGGCGATGATGTCGCCGCTGACGCCAGTGCCGAGATTGACGTAACGGTACGCCAGCTCGACGCTGAAGGACTTGGTCACCTCATAAGAAAGTCCGGCATGCAGTGCCCAAGCGAAGTTCGACTTCGACGCAGCATCGGCATAGGCCATCGTGGGCGAACCGACTGGGCCTGGTCCACTAATACCTGCATCGCGGAAGCTGTGGATCGTCACCTGGCTCCAGCCGACGCCGGCGCCGATGAACGGCGTGATGCACCACCACGTGCCGAGATCAAGGTAGGCGTTGGCTAGCACCAACCACTCCGATTTCTTGGCGGTATAGTTGTTGAAGCGCGCGCCAACACCGTCGTTCCAGGTGTCGAAACCGTGGAAACCGGTCTCGCCGCGATATTCACCGGTGACGTCGAAGCGGAGCCAGTTGTTCCACTTGTAGCCGGCGCCGATGCCGAACAGCATTCCGGACTCGAAATTCCTGTCGTGAATGACAAGGTTTGGCGTCGTCGCGAACAGCACGTTGTCAAGCCGTCTTGACCTGCTGATTGGTCATGCCGATATCGCCGCGCAGATACCAGCCGCCGGTGTCTACAACGGGCGGCGGCGCGGGCTGCCGCAGCGCAGGGAAATCGGCAGCGGTCGCCGCCGTCGTCGTAATCAATGCGGTCGCAGCTCCGGCGAACGCCAACATCTTAGTCGGACCCATGACTTCGTCCTTTCGTCCAGCGGGCGACGCCCGCGGAAATGAACCAACGGAGCCGAAGATCGCAGCAAACGGTTAAACGTGGCTTAAGGTTACTTTTTAACCGCGAATATTTACGAACGTTACCGCGCAAGCTGTGCCAGGCCGCGCAATACCGCGACCCGCGCATGCCAACGAAGCGCGTTGGTAACCTTTGTTAATGAACGGTTGCCGATGCCGTGCGCGGCGAAACCGACGTGCGCACGGGACGCGCGCATTTTGATTCGCGCACGCGACGTGTCGAAGAAGGCTGGTGTCGTCAGGCGCTAAGGCGATACCGCGTGCTCGCGACACCATGCGGGCCGGTCGCAGCGACCGATCTCAATCCTCTTTGTCGCCGAGCTTGCCGATGTGATGCTGCGAGTACAGCTCGACGCCGAGCTTGCTCACGAGCTCGAGCTGGGTCTCGAGGAAATCGATGTGCTCTTCCTCGGCCTTCATCAGCCCCTCGAACAGATCGCGCGTCACGTAATCCTTGACCGAGTGGCAGTGGGTCGCGGCTTCCTCGTAGAGCGCGCGCGCGGAATACTCGGCGGCAAGGTCGCAATCGAGCACCTCCTTCACATTCTGTCCGATGTGAAGCGGATCGAGCACCTGCATGTTGGGAAAGCCGTCGAGGAAGATGATGCGGTCGATGATCTTGTCCGCGTGCTCCATCTCCTCGATCGATTCCTTGCGCCAGTATTTGGCGAGGTCGTTGTAGCCCCAGTTGGCGAGCAGCCGGTAGTGCAGCCAATATTGGTTGATCGCCGTCAGTTCGTGCCGCAGTCCGCGATTGAGATACTCGATGACCCGTGCGTCGCCCTTCATGGTCCGCGTCCTGTGCTGGATGGTTTTTTTGCCCTGCCGGCGGGTCGGGCCAGTTTAGTAATGCTCTAATGTGTACGCAGTTCCCGCGCTGCACAAGCCGGAAACGCCCGTACGGGCTAAACATCAGTGAATAGTTGAGAAATTCGGCGCGTTATTCGCCGTTGGGGCGGCACGGGCAGCCGCCAGTGGCCGCCACCGCCTCGTCCATGATGCGCCGGATCGTGCGCGCACAGCGCCCGCATTGCGGGCTGCAGCCGAGGCAACCATAGACTTGGCCGGCCGTGCGCGGGGGCTCCGAGCCGTTGACCGCCGTACGGACATCGCGGTCAGTGAGCACGTTGCAGGAGCATACGATCATGGACGCAGCGCTTCCCCAGCCCGGGCGATTGGTTGTTTCTGAAACTATCGATACTGCAGCGGATACCGCCTAGGCAAAGAAAAAGCGCTATTTTTGTACGTATTCCAATCTGTTCGGTGCGCTGCAACAGCGCCCGCAAGCCGGACCGATTCAGTCAGCGATTCAATGATTTGGCGCGCCGGCTAGGCCGCAACACGGTTAAGGGCGGCGACGATTCCGTCAACCACGTCCTCAACCAACACCTTGTCGTCGCCCTCGCCCATCACCCGGATCACCGGCTCGGTGCCGGAGGGGCGGATGACCAGGCGGCCATGGCCGTTGAGACGGCGCTCGCCGTCCTTGATTGCGCTGCGCACCTTGGCGTTCTCCAAGGGCTTGCCGCTCTTGTAGCGGACGTTCTTGAGGATCTGCGGCAGCGGGTCGAAGCGGTGGCAGACCTCCGACACGCGACGGCCGAGCTTCTTCACAACCGCCAAGACTTGCAGCGCGGCGACGAAGCCGTCGCCGGTGGTGGTGTAGTCGGTCAGGATGATGTGGCCGGACTGCTCGCCGCCGACGTTGAAGCCGTGCTCGCGCATATGATCGAGCACGTAGCGGTCGCCGACCGGCGTACGCGCGAGCTTGAGCTTGAGCCCGGTGAGATAGCGCTCGAGCCCGTAGTTCGACATGATGGTCGCGACGATGCCGGGCTGCGTCAGGCGGCCGTCGGACTGGAAGCTTTCCGCGATCAAGGCCAGCAGCTGGTCGCCGTCGACGATATGGCCCATCTCGTCGGAGATGATTACGCGATCGGCGTCACCGTCGAGCGCGATGCCGATGTCGGCGCGCAGCTCGCGCACCTTGCGGCAGAGCTCCTCGGGCGAGGTCGAGCCGCAGTCGCGGTTGATATTGAAGCCGTCGGGCTCGACGCCGATCGAGACCACCTCCGCGCCGAGCTCCCACAGCGCTTCCGGCACCACGCGATAGGCGGCGCCATGGGCGCAGTCGGCGACCACGCGCAGGCCCGCGAGATCCATGGTGCGCGGCAGCGTGCGCTTGGCGAATTCGATGTAGCGGTCGTGCACGCCCTCGATGCGCTTGGCGCGGCCGAGGTCGGCGCTCTTGGCCAGCTTCTTGGTGAGGTCGCCGTCCATCAGCGCTTCGATCTTGCGCTCGATGTCGTCGCTGAGCTTGTAGCCGTCCGGACCGAACAGCTTGATGCCGTTGTCGTCATAAGGGTTGTGCGAGGCCGAGATCATCACGCCAAGATCGGCGCGCATGGAGCGCGTGAGCATGCCGACCGCCGGCGTCGGCATCGGGCCGGTCAGCAGCACGTCCATGCCAACCGAGGTGAAGCCGGCGACCAGCGCGGTCTCGATCATGTAGCCGGAGAGCCGGGTGTCCTTGCCGATAAGCACGCGGTGGCGGTGCTCGCCGCGCTTGAACATAAGCCCGGCGGCCTGCCCGACCTTGAGCGCGAGCTCGGGCGTGATCACGCCATTGGCGCGGCCACGGATGCCGTCGGTGCCGAAATATTTGCGAGCCATGGAACTCACCCCTCCCCTGCCCGGGGTCTCCGATCATCGAAGCTTAAAGCGGTCGCGGCGTCCCAATTCAACGCCATAATTCTTAAAAAACGTGAGTGTCGGTAAGGCCTTGTCGCGCATGACAAAACGCACCGCCGGCGCGGTTGGCGGTGCGTCCTCGAAAAGGCTCCGACGACCGGCTAGCGCGCGGGCTTGCGATCCTGTGGCGATTTCGGCGGCTGCGTGACGTTCACCGGATCGGAGGCGGGGAAGGTGCCTTCCAGGCCTTGCTCCAGCGATCTGTCCGCCCGATGGCGGTTCTCGTTCCGCTCTTCCTCGCGGGCTTCCTGCCGGCGCTTCCGGTCGATATCGCCCTGGGACACCGCGTCATTGGGCTTGGCCTGGTTTCGGTCCGCCATCGCAAATCTCCGTCATCGGCCCGGAAACAGGGCCCTGGAACAGATAACGCGCAGCATTGCATGGGCGTTCCACCGGCGGAACCCACCGGATATGGTGGCTCCATGCGCACCATCACCTGCATTGAAGACCTGCGGCAGCTTGCCCGGCGCAAGGTGCCCAAGATGTTCTTCGACTACGCCGAGGCGGGCTCCTACTCCGAGGAAACGCTGCGGGCGAACCGCGCGGATCTCGAGCGCATCAAATTCCGCCAGCGCGTGCTGGTCGACGTCTCGCAACGCGACCTCGCCACCACCATCGTCGGCGAGCCGGTGCCGATCCCGCTGGCGCTGGCGCCGATCGGCCTCGGCGGCATGCAGCACGGCGACGGCGAAATTCTTGCGTGCCGCGCGGCGCAGGCGGCCGGTATCCCGTACACGCTGTCGACCATGTCGGTCTGCTCGATCGAGGACGTGGCCGGCGCGGTCGAGAAGCCGTTCTGGTTCCAGCTCTATGTGATGAAGGATCGCGGCTTCGCCAAATCCCTGGTCGAACGCGCCGCGGCGGCGAAATGCAGCGCGCTGATGCTGACCATCGATCTGCAGGTGCTCGGCCAGCGTCATTGCGACGCGAAGAATGGCCTGACCGTGCCGCCGGAAATCCGCCTGCGCAACGTGCTCGACATCGCGACCAAGCCGGGCTGGGCGCTCAGCATCCTGCGCGGCAAGCGCAAGACCTTCGGCAATCTCGCCGGCTATACGCCGAGCGGCGCCAATGTGGCGTCGCTGGCGTCGTGGATTTCGACGCAGTTCGATCCGGCGCTGTCGTGGAAGGACGTCGAGTGGATCAGGAGCCTGTGGCCCGGCAAGCTCATCCTCAAGGGCGTGCTCGATGTCGACGATGCGCGGCGCGCGGCCAAGACCGGCGCCGACGCGATCGTGGTGTCGAACCACGGCGGCCGCCAGCTCGATGGCGCGCCGTCCTCGATCTCGGCGCTGCCGAAGGTCGCCGACGCGGTCGGCTCCGACATCGAGGTCATGTTCGACGGCGGCATCCGCTCCGGGCAGGACCTGATGCGCGCGCTGGCGCTCGGCGCGCGCTCATGCCTGATCGGCCGCAGCTACATCTTCGGGCTCGGCGCCGGCGGGCAGGCGGGCGTGACGCGTGCGATCGAGATCATCCGCGACGAGCTCGGTGTCACCATGGCGCTGTGCGGCATCAACCGCGTGCACGACATCGACCGCAAGGTCATCGCGAATAGCTAAATCGTATTCGCGAAGCTTACAGCTTGAACCGCACCACCAGCGGCGCGGGCGCCGATTCCGGGACCGCTTCGCCGAAGCTCTTCACCGTGACCTTGTACATTCCGACGTTCTGGATGGCGTCGCCGGGCAGCGTAGCCTGCAGCTCGCTGCGGCTGACGAATTTTGTTTCCAGCTCTCGGCCGTTCAACATCACGCGGTGGAACGGCCAGAACCCCTGCCCGCGAACCCGTAGCGTGGCCGAATCTCCCTGTGTCACCGCCTCCGGCGTCACGCGGATGGTCTGCGACAGCTGCTGCCAGGAATTGAACTCGGGGATAGGATTCACATAGCCGGTGAACTCGTGATTGACGACCTTGCCGTCCATCACAAGCATTTTGACGTTCTGGGTCATCCAGATGTCCTTGAGCGGATCGCCTTCGATCAGAAACAGATCAGCGACCTTGCCGGGCTCGATGCTGCCGTAGTCGCGGTCCTTCCTGAAGGCGCGCGCGACGTTGATGCTGGCGGCCTGGATCGCTGCCATCGGCGGGACACCGGCCTCGACATCCATCACCAGCCCTTCATGCAAGGTCATGCCCGCCATGCCGCGCGGCGGATCGGAGCCTTCCTTCAGGATGCCGCCGGCCGCCACGAAGCGGCGGATGAATTCGTTGGCCTTTTGATAGCCGACCTTGGCCTGCTCCAGCTGGTCCGGCGTGTAACGCTTGAACAGCTTCTCGGTCGTGTACTCGGTGATCACCCGCACCGCGGCCGGGAACCGCGCGTTCGGATTGGCGAGGATCTCCTGTTCGCGCTGCCAGAAGCGCTGCGCGCTCGGTGACAGCGGGCGCAGCCATTTCGCGATGGTCGGGGTCCAGGCGACCTTGTTGTCGACCATCGCCTTGATCACGGCGTCGAAGCCCTGGACCTCGTATTGTGCGCCGGCGACCTCGGCGTCGATCTTGCCGGAGGTGCGCGCGATCGCGAGCTTGTTCCGGCGATCCAAATTGTCGATCGAGGAGTAGCCTACCGACCAGATGTGCTCGATCGCGTCGATGCCGGCCCCGGCGTAGCCGATGACGTCCCACGAATGGCCGGTCACGCCCATCCCGAGGCTGTGCGCCTCGTCGACAATGACCTTCACCAATTCCGGCGTCAGAAATTCGCTGAGCTTGAGGACGTCATAACCGTCCTGCTTCTTTTGGCGTACCACGGCGCGGGCGGCGTCGGCATTCGGTACTGCGACGTAGCTGCGCCAGGCGCGCGAGCCTTCGGTGTCGAGTAGACCTTGGCGGGTGCCGATCGCCACGCCGGCTACCCACAGCCGTGGTCCGCGGACGCGGCCCGCGGCGGTGGCGTCGCGTTGCGCCAGGCCCCAAGGACCGTTCTGATGGGTCTCGATCTGAACGCAGGTCGTGACGCCGAGGTGCAGATAGACCTCGGCCCAGAACGTTTCCCAATGGCAGTGGCCGTCGATGAACCCGGGCAGGATGTGCTTGCCGTTCGCATCCACGACCTGCGCGCCGGCCGGGACCTGCACTTCGCCGCGCCGCCCAATCGCCTTGAAGCGGCCGTTCTCGATGACGATGACGGCGTTCTCGATCGGCGCGCGCCCGGTGCCGTCGATCAGGGTCCCGCCCTGGATGACGAGATTTTGCGCCCTGGCGTCACTGACAAGATTGGTGTCACTGAAAAGAAAAGCGGCACTGCACAGCAGCGCCGCGGCGAGCCGCTTCACAAGCATGGCAACCTCCCTCACCCGTGTTCAAGCGCGGGCTGTTTATGCGGCTTGAGCCTAGCACATCCGACGTCGAGCGGCAGCGGTGTTCCCGCATTGCGCCAGCCGGCGAAGCTTCCTAGATTCCCCGGCATGAAACTTCCCGGTCCCGACCATCCGATCACGATCGAGCCGCATCCGCAGCGGGTGCGCGTCACGTTCAACGGCCGCACCGTCGCCGACACCACGCGCGCGCTGGTGTTGCGCGAAACGACCTACAAGCCGGTGTTCTACATTCCGCGCGAGGATGCCGACATGGCGGCGTTCGAACGCACCAGCCATTCGACCCATTGCCCCTACAAGGGCGACGCGTCGTACTACTCGATCCGCGCCGGCGACAAGCTCGCGGAGAACGCGATATGGAGCTACGAGCAGCCGTTTCCGGCGATGGCCGAGATTTCCGGCCGCATCGCGTTCTATCCCAACCGTGTCGACGCGATCGAAGAGAGCTGAAGCTAACGCCGCTCCACGTAGGTGCGATACTCCGCGATCGTCTCCGCCGGAAAATTGCTCAGCGTGTCAGCCACGTATTTCGTGATCGCCTCGCCGGTATTCGGCGCGCCGACGTCGAAGCCGCGCTTGACCGCTTCGTCGCGGTATTCCGCGGTCGCGACCATGGCGAGATAGGCTTCGCGCAGGGTACGCGTCAGCTCGGCGGGCAATCCGGGCGGCGCGATCACGGCGAGGCCGAGCTTCTGCGGCGCCGCCAGCAATTCCAGCAGCGCCTTCTCGCGCGGATTGCTGACCAGATCCTGCAACAGCGGCACGCCCGGCTCCATGTCAAACAGCTGAAAGACCGGCACCGTCGCGCCCGACGCCAGCATGTCGGGGCGCAGGCTCGCGCGCTGGCACAGCACGCCGTCGGCTTCGCCGCGCTCGACCGCCAGCACCGCGTCGGCGATGCCGGGATAGCCGCGCACCACCTTGATCGGCAGGTTCTCGTATTTCGCCAGCACTTCCGGGATGATCGAGTTCGACGTGGTCGAGCCGCTGCCGGCGATGATGATCTCGCGCTTGGCCCTCCTGAGATCGTCGAAGCTCTTGATGTTCGAGCCCCGGCGCACATAGAGCACCAGGTTGCTCGACGCCGAGCTGCCGATCCAGGTGAACTTGCGCAGGTCATACTTGGTGTCGGCGGCGCTGATGATCGGCGCCAGCACGAAGCCGGTGCGGCCGGGCATGCCGAGCGTCAGGCCGTCCGGCCGCGCGACGCTGTAGAGATGATTGCCGAGGATCAGCCCCCCGGCGCCCGGCATGTTGCGCGGCACGATGCCCGGGCCGCCCGGAATGTGCTTGCCGTAGAACTGCCCAACCAGCCGCATCTCCATGTCGATGCCGCCGCCCGGCGGCTGTCCGGCAAACAGAGTGATCGATTTGCCGCGGTAGTAGTCCTGGCTGAACGCAGGCGCCGCGGTAACGGTCAACAGCGCCAGCACGAAAACGAACAAAAACCGCATGCCGATCGATCCCGATGTCGGCCTTCATCATACGCCGCGATCGGGAACTGCCAACCGGTTCAAAAATACCCAGGAACGACGGAACAGCCGGGAACAGGCAGCGTTTCCTCTGCATACGCGGGTCTCGGCAATCGGCAAGGAGGAAATCATGCAAGTTCGCGAGGCAATGAGCGACGACGTACGCATTGCGAGCCCAAATCAGTCCATTCGTGACGCGGCGATCCTGATGGCGAAGATCGACGCCGGCTCGTTGCCGGTCGGCGACAACGATCGCCTGGTCGGCATGATCACCGACCGCGACATCGCGGTGCGCGCGATCGCGCTCGGCAAAGGGCCCGATACGCCGGTGCGGGACGTGATGAGCCAGGACGTCAAATATTGCTTCGAGGAAGACGACGTCGGCGAGGTGGCGCAGAACATGGCGGACATCAAAGTCCGCCGCCTGCCGGTGCTCAACAAGAGCAAGCGGCTGGTCGGCATCGTTTCGCTCGGCGATCTCGCCGTGGCGGACGGGCCCGCCAACGCCGGCGAAGCGCTGTGCGGCATTTCGGAGCCGGGCGGCGCGCATTCGCAGTCTGCCGACGGCAAGGCGGGAGCGCGTTAGCGCGTCGCCACCGCCGAATGGTGGGCGACAGCCCGCGCCGCGGCTGCTTGCAGCAGCGCAGCGCGGGCCATAGGCTGTGAGCGCATTCCCGGGTGAGACATGCGCTCCGCATTTGCCTTCGGCGTCCTCCTTGTTGCATCCGTTGCGCCCGCTGCCGCGCAAGACGACGCCGCGCTGGCGCAATTCTACGCCGGCAAGACGGTGACCATCTCGGTCGGCTTCAGCTCCGGCGGCGTGTTCGATCTCTATGCCCGCATCCTGGCGCGCCATATCGGCGCGCACATCCCGGGCAAGCCTAACGTCATCGTGCAGAACGTGCCTGGCGCCGGCGGCCGCCGGCTCGCCAACCTGTTTCAGAAGGTCGGGCCGCATGACGGCACGGCGATCGGCATCACCACGCCCGGCATTGTCACCGACCAGGTGATGCAGGCCGAGGGCGTGCAATACGACCTGCGCAAATTCCACTGGGTCGGCAGCCCGGCCGACGAGGTCAACGTGCTGTGGGTCTGGCACACCACGCCGGTGAAGACACTTGCCGAGGTGCGCGAGCGCGAGGTGGCGCTGTCGTCGACCGGCCACGGCTCGCCCAACTATTTTGTGCCACGCATCCTCAACCAGCTCGTCGGGACGAAGTTCAAGGTCATCACCGGCTATCCGGGCGCGACCGAGGCCGATCTCGCGATCGAGCGCGGCGAAGTGAGCGGGCGCGTTTCCGGCTGGACCGGGCTCAAGGCGACCAGCGACTGGGTCGCGGCCGGCAAGGTGAACGTGCTGGTGCAGCAGGGACTGCGCAAGGCGCCGGAGCTCAAGGACCGCCCGCTGCTGCCCGACGTCGGGACCAACGAGCGCGACAAGCTGGTGCTCGATTTCCTCTCGCTGGTGCCGGCGCTGGGACGTCCGTTCTTCATGCCGCCGGGAACGCCTCCCGAGCGCGCCGCCGCGATCCGCCGCGCGTTCGAATTGACCATGAAGGATGCGGGCTTCCTCGCAGAAGCAACCAAGGGCAAGCTCGACGTTGCGCCTTTGACCGGCGGCGAAATGCAGGCGATCGTGGCGCGGAGCTTCGCGGTGTCGCCGGACGTGCTCGCGACCGCCAAGAAGGCGATGGAGTGAGGATGATTACCCGCGGCGCCATCGACTGCGATATCCACCCGGCTGTGCCGGGCACCACGGCGCTGCTGCCTTATCTCGACGACTACTGGCGCGACCAGGTCGTCAACCGTCACATCCACAAGCAGTCGTTCCATCTGCAGAGCTATCCGCCGAACTCGCCGCTGTCGTGCCGGCCCGACTGGCGGCCCAAGGACGGCGCGGCGCCCGGCAGCGACCTCGATCTCTTGCGCGCGCACGCACTCGACGCCTTCGGCGTGCGCCTCGCCATCTGCAATACGCTGCACGGCGCCATCTCCCTGTTCAACGAGGACATGGCGTCGGCGCTGATCGCGGCGGTCAACGACTACATCGCCAGGGAATGGCTCGACCGCGAGCCACGCCTGCGCGCGTCGATCCTGCTGCCGTTGCACAATCCCGAGCTGGCGGTGAAGGAGATCGAGCGGCTCGCGCACGACAAGCGCTTCGTGCAGGTGCTGATGCCGGTGATGGGCGAGATGCCGCTGGGGCGGCGCATGTTCTGGCCGATCTATGAAGCCTGCGAACGCCACGGCCTCACCGTCGGTGTGCACGCGGGCTCGACCTATCGCACGTCGCCGACCGCCGCTGGCTGGCCGTCCTATCAGGTCGAGGACTACATCGCGCAAAGCGGTAGCTTCGAGAACCTGCTGCTGAGTTTCATCGCCGAAGGCGTGTTCCAGAAATTTCCCAAGCTCAGGCTCGTCTGCATCGAGTCCGGCTTCACCTGGCTGCCGACGCTGCTCTGGCGTATCAACAAGACCTGGCGCGGCGTGCGCGCCGAGGTGCCGTGGCTCGACCGCCCGCCGGCCGACATCATCCGTGAGCACGTGCGTTTCACGCTGCAGCCGCTCGACCTGCCCGCGAATGATCCGCAGAAGCTCATCCGCACGCTCGAGCATATCGGCAGCGAGGACCTGCTCTTGTTCTCGACCGACTATCCGCACTGGCAATTCGAGGGCGACAGGGTGCTGCCGGACGGGCTTTCCGATGCTATGATCGGCAAGATTCTGGTCGACAATCCGCTCGCGACCTATCCGCGCCTGCGCGAGGCCCAAGACGGAGCGCCAACGAAGAACAAGGAGGCAGTCCCATGAACATTCCGGTCCGGGACGTCACCGCCGCACAGAAGCTTGCGATCATCGATTGCGACATCCATCCCGTTCAGCGCGTGAAATCGGACTTGGCGCCGTTCATGGAAGCGCGCTGGCGCGAGCACATGGCGACCTTCGGCGGCCACATCCGGCAGGGCCTGTGGGCGGGACAGAATGTCTATCCGCGCATGATGGCCGGCGGCCGGCGCAAGGACGCGTTCCCGCCCGGCGGCGGCGCGCCCGGCTCCGATCTCGAGACCATGCAGAAGCAGCACCTCGACGCCAACGGCGTCGAAGTCGGCATGCTCATCCCCGGCAACGGCTCCGGCTTCGAGGAGCGCAATCTCGACTATGGCGCGGCGCTCGCGCATGCCGTCAACGAATGGCAGCTCGAATATTTCATCCGCAAGGAGCCGCGGCTGCGCGCCGGGCTCGTGGTGCCGCAGGAGAACGCGGCCGCCGCCGTCAAGGAGATCGAGCTGCGCGCCGCCGACCGCTCGTTCTCGCAAGTGCTGATCTCGCCGCGCGCCAACGAACCGCTCGGCCGCCAGCGCTACTGGCCGATCTACGAGGCGGTCGAGGCGTCGGGCCTGCCGCTCGGGCAGCACAACGCCAACATCAACGGCGGACATCCCTCCACCGGCTCCGGCTGGCCGACCTACTACATGCAGGAACACTACGCCTTCCTGCCGCACCAGCAGGCGATGGTGGTGAGCATGATCATGGAAGGCGTGTTCGAGCGCTTCCCGAAACTCAAGGTGGTGTCGATCGAGTCCGGTTATACCTGGGCGCCGGCGCTCGGCTGGCGCATGGACCGCAACTGGGAGCGCATGCGCAAGGAAGTGCCGCACCTCAAACGCCCGCCGTCCGAATATCTGCGCGAGCATTTCTGGTACACGACTCAGCCGATCGAGGAACCCGACGATCCCGCGCATCTCACCGAGGTGATCGACTGGCTCGGCTGGGATCGCATGCTGCTCTCGACCGACTACCCGCATTGGGATTTCGACGATCCGCGCTACGCCATCAAGTTCAAGATGAGCGACAAGCAGAAAGCCATGCTGTTCCGGGACAACGCAAAGGCGTTGTATCGGCTCGCATGAGCCGTCACGTCGTCGCGACGGTCGACGAGATCACGCCTGGAAACAGCAAGCTCGTCACGGTCAAGGGCCGCGAGATCGGCCTGTTCAATGTCGCCGGCAAATTCTACGCGCTCGCCAACCGCTGCCCGCATGCCGGCGGCGCGCTCTGCGAGGGCGAGATCGTCGGGCTTGCGCAATCGGAAGGCCCCGGCGACTACAAGATCGTGCGCAAGGGCGAATTCTTGCGCTGCCCGTGGCACGGCTGGGAGTTCGAGATCGCGACCGGACAGTCCTATTGCGACCCGAAGAATCTCGTCATCCGACAATATCCGGTGGCGGTCGCGCCCGGCGGCGAACTGGTGAAAGGCCCCTATGTCGCCGAGACGTTTCCGGTCTCGATCGAGGCGCAATACGTCGTCGTCGAGGTCTAGCGCCTCATACTTTCCAGCGTCTTATACTTTCGTCGTGCGGCCAGCCAAAATTCTTCCGAAAATTTTTGAACCAAACCGTCCCCTCGCGCAACTAAGGGGCCTTCCAGATGAAATTGTGAAGAAGAACAAAGGAGAACGCGTGTGCTGAAGGATTGCCGCGGCCACCAACTGACCGGCGCCACCGAGAAAAGCCTGCCTCATTATGAGACGGCGGTGCGTGAACTGAACCTTTTCATCAACGATCCGGTCGCGAGCGTCGACAAGGCGATTGCCGAAAGCCCCGAGTTCGTGATGGCGCACGCGCTGCGCGCGTGGCTGCATCTGCTCGGCACCGAGCCGGCCGGACTTGCGGTCGCGCGCGCGTCACGCGATGCCGCCTGGACGCTTCCCGCCGCCGCGCAGGAGCAGGGCCACCTCAACGCCATCAACCATCTGATCGAAGGCCGCTGGCACCAGGCGGCGCAGGTGATGGAGGACGTCGCGATCGAACATCCGCACGACCTGCTCGCGCTGCAAGTCGGCCACCAGCTCGACTTCTTCCGCGGCGAAGCGCGCATGCTGCGCGACCGCGTCGCACGTGCATTGCCGGCGTGGTCGAACAGCGTGCCGGGCTATCACGCCATGCTCGGCATGCATGCCTTCGGCCTCGAGGAGACCGGCGACTACATCGCCGCCGAGGTCGCGGGCCGCACCGCGGTGGCGCTCGAAGCGCGCGATAGCTGGGCACAACATGCCGTCGCGCATGTGATGGAGATGCAGGGCCGCCAGCAGGAAGGCATCACCTGGATGGCCGGCAACACCGAAGGCTGGTCGCGCGACAGCTTCTTCGCCGTCCACAACTGGTGGCACGTCGCGCTCTATCACCTCGATCTCGGCCAGGCCGACGAGGCGTTGCAGCTGTTCGACGGGCCGATCAACGGCGCGAAGTCGCGCATCATTCTCGAAATGATCGACGCCTCGGCGATGCTGTGGCGCATGCACTTGCGCGGCGTCGACGTCGGCGACCGCTGGCAGGCGGTGGCGGACGCCTGGGAGCCGCATGCAGGATGCCGGCAACTACGCCTTCAACGACGCGCACGCGGCGATGGCCTTTGTCGGCGCCGGCCGCAAGCAGTTGCTGGCGCGCGTGATCGAGACCCAGAAGGAAGCGATGGCGCGCGACGGCGACAACGCCGTGTTCACGCGCAAGGTCGGCCATCCGGTGGTGCTGGCGATCAAGGCGTTCGGCGACGGCAACTATACGGAGACGTTGTGGCGGTTGCGCGACGTGCGCAACATCGCGAGCCGCTTCGGCGGCAGCCACGCGCAACGCGACGTCATCGACCTCACGCTGATCGAGGCGGCACTGCGCGCCGGCCAGCAGTCGATCGCGACTGCGCTCGCCTCCGAACGGCTGGCGATGCGGCCGAAGAGCCCGCTCTCGCGGCTGTTCGTCAAGCGTGCGGCAGAGCTGAAAATTGCGGCGTGACCTGAGCACGTGTCCCGGACGCTACGAGCGTCCGGGACACGGACCGATTATCCGTCGTATTCGATATCGTCCTTGTAGACGTCGTACGCGGCCTTGTACTCCATCACGCGCGCGACGTCGGCGATGAAGGCTTCGTCGTAGCCGGCCCGGCGCAGCAGGTGGAAGCCCACCTCCATGCCGGAATTGATGCCGCCGCCTGAGATGATGCGGCCGGAATCGACCACGCGGGCGCGGCTGATCCGGCATTTCGGCGCAATCTCGGCCAGACGGTCGATCGGCACCTTGCCCATGTTGGAGGCTTCGAGCCGATCCGGCTCCTTGCGGTTGGTCGCCGCCTTGCCGTCGAGCAGGCCCATGCGGCCGTAAATCCACGAGCCGGTGCACACGCTCACCAGCAGCGTCTTCTCCGGCAGCGCGCGGACGAACGCGTGCAGCCGCCCGTTGTTGGTCTCCTGCCGCAAGCCGAAGCCACCCGGGATCAGGAACGCGTCCATGTCGGGCGCGTCGTTGAAGCCGTAGTTCGGCAGCACCGTGAAGCCGGCCTGCGCCTGCACCGGCCGCAGCGCCTCCGCGACGATGAAGGCGTCGAGCTCGGGATCGAGCCGCCGCGCCACCGAGAACACGCCATGCGGCGCGGCGAAGTCGACGATCTCGGCGTCCTTGCAGACGTAGATGCCGAGGCGGAAGCCGGGCTTCTTCGGATAGGCTGCGATGGACGGAGGCCATCGCTCCTACGTCTTCCTTGATAGCCGTACTCCGGCACGTTGCCGCGTCGCGCCGTAATACTTGTACGGCAGGAACTTGCCCGACATCGTGATCTTGACGCGGTCGCCCTTCGGATTGGCGACGCGCTCCATCTGGAAGTCGAAGTCGATCGCCGACATGATGCCGTCGCCGAACTCTTCCTCGATCAGCTGCTTCCACGCCGGGCCGTTGACCATCACCATCTCATAGAAGCGGTAGATCAGCGGATCGGTCGGCGGCATCGGCGTGCCGGTGCCGCGCATCGGCACCTCGTTGAGCAGCGCCTCCTCGCCTTTCGACAGGCCGAACAGCTCGGCGGCCTTGGCGGCCTGCGGCTTGGTCAGCTTCATCTGGCCGAGCAGCGCGCCGACGATCAGCGTGTCGGAGAAGCCGCCGACCTTTTCGCAGATCGTCTTCCACTTCCAACCCTTCTCGCGCTTGATGTCGAGGATCTTCTCGGTGAGAGCGGCACGGTTCATGGGTCGTCTCCTTTCCCAGCTCGCATACGTTAGGTGTTGCGCGGCGCTCGCCGCGCATCGATGAAATCAATTCATCCGTTGGCGACGGACGGCCGGGCGAGGCCCGGCATCGAAGATGGCGATGGCGACGTGCTCGCCGCGACCGTCACCGGCACGCCGGGACGCACCACCGGCACATGCCGGCGGTCGAATGCAGCGCCCGCCTTGATGTCGTCGCGGATCGTCTTCGAGCGCGTCACCAGGAAGTCGATGATGTGGTTGCGCACGCCGTAATAGAGCGGATGCTTGTGGAAGTCGGTGCGCTTGCGGTCCTTCGGCAGCGGGTTCTCGACGATCTCCGCGAACACGGCGTCCGGGCCGTTGCTCATCATCACGATGCGGTCGGCGAGATAGATCGACTCGTCGACGTCGTGGGTGATCATGAACACGGTCTGCCCGGTCTCCATGCAGATGCGGCGCACCTCGTCCTGCAGCGTGCCGCGCGTGAGCGCATCGAGCGCCGAGAACGGCTCGTCCATCAGCATGATCTTCGGCTCGATCGAGAGCGCCCGCGCGATGCCGACGCGCTGCTTCATGCCGCCCGAGAGCTCCGCCGGCCGCTTGTGCTCGGCGCCGGTGAGGCCGACGAGGTCGATGAATTTCTGCGCCTGACGGTGTTGCTCGGTCTTCGTCCAGTGCCGCCACTTCGACGATACCGCATAGGCGACGTTGCCCATGACGGTCCGCCACGGCAGCAGCGCATGGCTCTGGAAGATGACGGCGCGGTCGATGCTCGGCCCTTCGATCGCCTGCCCGTCGACGATGACCGTGCCTTCCGACGGTGTGTCGAGGCCGGCCAGGATGTTGAGCACGGTGGTCTTGCCGCAGCCGGAGTGGCCGATGATGCAGGTGAACTCGCCGCGCTGCATCGACAGCCACAGGTCCTCGAACACCGTGGTGGTGCCGCCGCCGGGCGCCGGGAAGCGCTTGGTGATGCCTTCGATGGAGATGAACTTGTCGCTCATCGGCGCCTCACTCCGGGAAGGTGACGAGGCGCGTGAGCCGCGCGAGGATCTGGTCGAGCACCATGCCGACCAGGCCGATCAGCAGGATCGCGGTGATCACGTTGGTGATCGAAAGATTGTTCCACTCGTTCCACACGAAGTAACCGATGCCGGTGCCGCCGACGAGCATCTCGGCCGCGACGATCACCAGCCAGGCGATGCCGATGGAGATGCGCATGCCGGTGAGGATGGTCGGCGCCGCCGCCGGCAGGATGATGGTGAAGGCGCGGCGGATCGTGCCCACTTCGAGGGTGCGCGCAACGTTGAGCCACTCCTTGCGCACCGCCGCGACCCCGAACGCGGTGTTGATCAGCATCGGCCACACCGAGCAGATGAAGATCACGAAGATCGAGGAGAGGTGCGAATCCTTGATGGTGTAGAGCGCGAGCGGCATCCAGGCGAGCGGCGAGATCGGCTTGAGTATCTGGATGAACGGATCGAGCGCACGGCTCATCAGCGGCGACATGCCGATCAGGAATCCGATCGGGATCGCAACCGCCACCGCGAGGAAGTATCCGATCGACACGCGTGCGATCGAATAAGCGAGCTGGATGCCGACGCCCTTGTCGTTCGGGCCGCGGTCATAGAACGGCTCGCGCAGGTGCTCCCACAGCTTCGACGCCACGTCGAGCGGGCCCGGCATCGCCGACGTGCCCTGGGTCGCGGTCTTGCCCATGAGCTTGGCGTATTCCGGGTCCATCTGCGCGACCGGCCCGGAGCCTTGCGTGGCGATGTGCCAGGCCAGCATGAATGCGACGAAGATCGCGACCGTCACCACGGCCGCGCGCATGCCGATGGAGAGGTTCATGGCAGGACCTCTCGACTCCCTCTCCCCGCTTGCGGGGGGAGGGTCGGGGTGAGGGGAAATCTCCAGGAGCACAACTCGTTGAGAATCCCCCTCACCCGGATCGCTTCGCGATCCGAGCTCTCCCCGCAAGCGGGGAGAGGTAGACCGAGTGCGTGGCACAATTGATGTCGTACGCCCGGCGCGTGCAGCATCGTCTATGCGGTCCTTCTGATCTTGAAGCTCTTGATGTATTCCTCCGGCTTGGCCGGATCGAACGCCTTGCCCATGACCGAAAACGACTTCGTGGTCGCGGTCGGCGGCTTGAGGCCGACTTCCTTCATCAGCCGCGTGGTGTCGGTGGCGAGATAGACCTGCTTGGCGACCGCGGCGTAATCGACGTCGGTCTTGATCTGACCCCAGCGCTTCATCTGGGTCATGATCCAGATCGCGAACGACTCCCACGGGAACGGATCGAAGTCGACGCGGTTCGGCACTTTCTGCACCTTGCCGAGCCCGTCGGCGAAGGTGCCGGTCAGGATCTGCTCCAGCACCGTGACCGGCTGGTTGAGATAGTTAGGCGGCGCGATCGCCTCGGCGATCTGCTTGCGGTTCTCCGCCTTGCTGGCGAACGCGGTGGCATCGAGGATCGACTTGAGCAGCGCGGCGTAGGTGTTGGGCGTCTGGGTGACGAACTCCCGCGACGCCGAGAACACGCAACACGGATGGCCTTCCCAGAGGTCTTTCGACAATACGTGGATGAAGCCGACGCCGTCATAGACCGCGCGCTGGTTCATCGGGTCGGGGCCGAGGAAGCCGTCGAGATTGTCGGCGCGCAGATTGGCGACCATTTCCGGCGGCGGCACCGCGCGGATCTGCACGTCCTGGTCGGGATCGAGGCCGTGCTCCGCGAGATAGTAGCGCAGCAGGTAGTTGTGCATCGAATAGTCGAACGGCACCGCGAATTTGAAGCCCTTCCACTGCTTCGGATCGCGCTTGTCCTTGTGCTTGACCGACAGCGTGATCGCCTGGCCGTTGATGTTCTCGATCGCCGGCACCGTGTAGGGGATCGCGTTCGAGCCGACGCCGAGCGTGATCGCGATCGGCATCGGCGAGAGCATGTGGGCGGCGTCGTATTCCTTGTTGATGGTCTTGTCGCGAATGACCGCCCAGCCGGCGGTCTTGATCACCTCGACGTTGAGGCCGTGGCGTTTATAGAAACCCATCGGCTCCGCCATGATGATCGGCGTGCCGCAGGTGATCGGGATGAAGCCGACCTTGAGGTCGCGTTTCTCCAGGGGTCCGCCCTGCGCAAACACCTCGGTCGCGGTCCTGAGCGGGAAGAACTGCGAGATCGCGGCGAGCGCGGTCGAGGCGCCGACGGCTTTCAGAAATTCACGGCGGGCAACGTCCTGCGGGAACAGCTTGCGCATCACCGCCGAGGCGACGACGCCCTCGTAGCGCTTGTCCTCGCTTTCGACCGCGGCGCATTGCAGCTGCGCGGCGCGATCGTGATCGTCCTGCGTCGCGTGACTGCCGCAACTGCATCCCGACCGATTCAGCCGGCGCTTCGGGTCGAACGGATTGTCGAACGTGGACATCGCACCTCTCCTGCGAACCGTGGCTCTGCGCAGCAGTAATGAGCAACAACCGTGCCATTGCTGCCGGAGCGGCACGTCAGCAATGCCGCAGCCGGTTTTGGCGCGATTTCTGCTTGGGAGGTGACGGGCGCGTTACGAAAAGTCGTGGTGCGCGACAGTTCGTGGTGAATATTACGAACTTTCGTAGGATTCCGCACGTCATGGCCAGCAATGGTAAACCGGCGACTGCTGACAAAATGAGCAAGAGCGCCCCTGGAATCGCCTTCGATTTCAGCAGCGAGGCGATGAACCAGCTCATCCTGCGCGCCGCCGGCGAAGGCATCTACGGCGTCAATGCCGAGGGCAAGACCACGTTCGTCAATCCGGCCGCCGAGCGCATGCTCGGCTGGAAAGCCGAGGAGCTGGTCGGGCACGACATGCATTCGATCGTGCACCACACCCATCCGGACGGGACGCGCTATCCCGAGCACGACTGCCCGATCTACGCGGCGTTCCGCGACGGCGCCGTGCATCAGGTCGACACCGAGGTGTTCTGGCGCAAGGACGGCACGTCGTTCTGGGTCGAATACACCTCGACGCCGATCCGCGAGGGCGGCCACGTGGTCGGCGCGGTGATCGTGTTCCGCGACATCACGCAGCGGCGCGAGGCCGACGAGAAGCTGCGCGCCGCGCACGAGGAGGTCGACCGCCTGCGCGAGCGGCTGGAGCTCGAGAACGCCTACCTGCAGGAGGAAATCCGCATCGAGAACAACCACCACGGCATCGTCGGGCGCAGCGCCGCGATCCAGAAGGTGCTGCGCCAGGTCGAGCTGGTGGCGCCGACCGACGCCACCGTGCTGATTTCAGGCGAATCCGGCACCGGCAAGGAGCTGATCGCGCGCGCGATCCACGACGCCAGCAAGCGCAGCCGCCGCCCGCTGATCCGCGTCAATTGCGCGACCATTCCGCGCGAGCTGTTCGAGAGCGAGTTCTTCGGCCACGCCAAGGGCGCGCTTCCAGGCACGGCGCGCGACGGCGTCGGGCGCTTTGAATTAGCCGACGGCGGGACGCTGTTCCTCGACGAAGTCGCCGACATGCCGATCGAGTTGCAGGGAAAGCTGCTGCGCGTGCTGGAGGAGAGCAATTTCGAGCGCGTCGGCGAGGCGCAGACCCGCACCGTCGACGTGCGTGTGATCGCGGCCACCAACCGCGACCTCAAGCAGGAGGTGCGGCGCGGACGCTTCCGCGAAGACCTCTATTTCCGGCTCGACGTATTCCCGATCGAGTCGGTGCCATTGCGCGAGCGCCGCGACGACATTCCACTCCTGGCCGCGCATTTCGTGCAGGGCGAAGGCCGCAAGCTCAAGCGCGAGCTCAAGCTGACCGAGGGCGACGTGCGCCGCTTGATGCAATACGACTGGCCGGGCAACGTGCGCGAATTGGAGAACGTGATCGAGCGCGCCGCAATCCTGGCGCGTCATGCGCGGCTGCGCATCGACCTGCCGGTAGTGAAGACGGCAGCGGCGGCTGCGCAGTCACCAGCCGACCGCTTGTTGACGGACGACGAGCGGCGCGAGCGCGACCGCGCCAATATCGTCGCGGCGCTCGAATCCTGCGGCGGCAAGGTGTTCGGCCGTGGCGGCGCCGCCGAATTGCTCGACGTGAAGCCGACGACGCTGGCGTCACGCATCAAGGCACTGGGGATCGCGTTCGAGAAACCACGCGAGAAGAACGGCCGCGGCGCAGCGGCGAGTTAGATTTTGAAATTTGGCGTTAGGTGGGCCACGCGCTCCGTCACCTCTCCCCGCTTGCGGGGAGAGGTCGGATTGCGAAGCAATCCGGGTGAGGGGGACTATCGAAAGACTGCACTCGTTGTGAGTCCCCCTCACCCCGACCCTCTCCCCGCAAGCGGGGAGAGGGAGCGCACCGCCGTTGCGGCAACGCCCTCAACTCAATCCGGAATCACATTCTCGCGGCCGACATTGACCCGCGAGGCCGAGAGCGAGCCGTCCGGCTTCAAGTCCGCGGCGTTGATCGCGATGTTGGCGCCCGGTTTCAGCTCGCCGCGTTCGCCAACCACGTAGGCGTTGATGGTGGCATCGGGGCCGATGAGAATGCGCTGCTCGCCGCCCTTGTAGGTGACGCGCAGCACCTGGCCTTCGACACCCGCGACCGTGGTATCGACCGTGGCATTGGTCATGGTCGAGCCCGGCCGAGTCCAGGGACGATGGCCTTCGCCGGTGCCGCGCTGCACATCCGCGAAGATCATCACGCGAATCGCCTTCTGGCTGCCGTCGGCCTGCGGCATTGCGCCGACGCCGATGAAGGCGCCGGGCTTGATGTCGGCGATCGTCGCCGGAATGACGCCGAACACCCCGACCTTGTCGGTCAAGGTCACGCGCTGCTCGTCGCCCTTGCCGCGCGGCTTGACCACGATGGTCGGCCCGTCGACGCCGACGATGGTGCCGACGACGCGAACGGTCTTCTGCTGCGCCTGCGACCGACGTGACGACCAACGCCGCCGCGATCGCTGCACCTGCGAGAATTTTGATCATGATCATCTCCCTACATCGGCGGCGTGATGCCGTCGCGGCCGTAGCTCACGGTCGGCGCTTCGATGGTGCCGTCGTCGATCGGCTTGGCGTTGTTGAGGAAGACGCGCACGCCGGCCTTGAGGTCGGCGCGGTCGCCCGGCACGTAGCGGACGATCACCGTCTTCGGCGTAACGATCACTTTCTTCTCGTCGACCTTGTCCTTTTCCTTGTAGCGCACGGTCACCACCTGGCCATCGGTGCCGGCCACCGTCGTCGCGATCGCGGCGTTGGTCATGGTCGAGCCGGGCTGCAGGTCCCACGGCCGAAAGCCTTCGCCGGTGCCGCGCTGCGCCGCCTGGAAGATGTGGATCGCGATCGCCTGCTGACTGCCGTCCGCGTTCGGCATCGCGGTGACGCCGATATAGGTGTCGGGCGTGAGGTCGGCGAGCGAGGCTTTGACGATCGCGGTGAAGCGCGCGTTCTCGGCCACCATCACCTTGATGTTCTTACCCTCGCGCGACTTGACCTCGAGATTCTGTCCGTCGACCTTCTCGATGGTGCCGCGGATGCGCACCAGCTTCTGTTGCGCATAGCTGACCGATGTCGCCACCAGCGTGCCGACCGCAGCCATGGCGAACGCGATACGAAGTACCCTGTTCATTCCTTGTCCTCCCGTGAAGTCATGCAAACTACGTGCGGCTACGGAACGAAGTCGCCGCGGCCGATATTGACGCGCGCGGTTTCGAGCCCTCCGTCCGCCGTCGCCTCGGCCGCCGGTACGGTGATCGCCGTGCCGGGTTTAAGATCGCCGGCGTTACCCGGAATATTCGACACGATCAGCGCATCCGGACCGATGATGATCTTGTGCACGCCGCCCTTGTGTTTCACGGTCAGCACCTGGCCATCGACGCTGGCCACCGTGGTGTCGACGGTCGCATTGGTCATCGTCGAGTTCGGCACGCTGCCCGGCGTGGTCCATGGATAGTGGCCTTCACCGGTGCCGCGCTGCATCTCCGGGAAGATCATCACGCGAATGGCCTTCTGGCTGCCGTCGGCCTGCGGCATGGCGCCGACGCCGATATAGGCGCCGGGCTTGACCTCGGCGAGCGTCGCCTTGCCGACCGTCATGATGACGGCCTTGTCCTTGAGCTTCACCTTGGCCTGGCCGGCGCCCTTGGCCTGATCGATGACCACGGTGGAACCTTCGACCGCCGCGATCTTGCCTTTGACGACCTGCGTCTGCGGCTTTTGCGCCAGGGCCGATGACGCAACCAGCACCGCGACAGCGGCAAAGGCGGCGAGAACCTGCGATTGTTTCATAGCATTCCTCCCGATTTTTTGTGGGGGCTCGCACGGCAAACCCCAGGGCGGAAATCTTATTCCGGCGCGCCGTGCAGCGATACGGGGATTCAGGCCTGTTCGCGCAGCAGGTCGGCTTCGACCAAAGCGCGTAAATCCGGTGTTACCTCCGGCCGGACGCCGAACCACAGCTCGAAACCACGCACCGCCTGATGCAGCAGCATCCCGAGACCGTCGACGGTGCGGAATCCGCGGCCGCGTGCCGCAGCCAGCAGCGCGGTCTCGAGCGGCGCATAGACCACGTCCGCGACCACCGCGCTGGCGGGAAGCCGCGCCAGATTGACACTCAACGGTGGCTTGCCGGTCATTCCGAGCGAGGTGGTGTTCACCAGCAACCCGGCATTGGAGAGCAACCCGCCGAGTTCCTCCCAGCGTACCGGGTTAATGCGCTTGCCGAATTCCTCACGCAGCGCCATCGCGCGCGCGAACGTCCGGTTGACCACGTGGATGTGCTTCACGCCGCGCTCGCTCAATCCATAGACGATGGCGCGCGCGGTTCCGCCGGCGCCCAATACCACGACCGTGTCCAGCCCGCGGTTCCATCCCGGCGTGGTGACATCGAGATTGTTGATGAAACCTTCGACGTCGGTATTGGTCGACCGCAATGTCGTGCCGTCGAGCCACAGCGTGTTGGACGCACCGACCTTGTCGGCACGGTCGTCGGCCTTCGACAGCGCGCGCGCCGCTTCCTTGTTCGGAATCGTGACGTTGGCGCCGACATAGCCGCGCTCGGCCAAGTGGGCGACGAAATCAGGAAACCGCTCGGGCGAGACCGCCTCCCGGCGGTATTCGGCGTTGAGCTTGTACTTCTTGATCCAATAGCCGTGGATCAGCGGCGAGCGGGAATGCTCGACCGGCCAGCCGATGACGCAGGCTGCTTTGACTTTGGACTTTGCGGCCATGGAATACTCGTATGGCACCTAGACGCGCCGGGCGGCGTCTTTATCACAATGACACACGGTGCGAAGGCAAAAAATAGCAACCAGCCGATCTCCTACAAGATGTCTGCGGGCAAGTCCGAAACCGCCTGCTTCAGCAACTTCGCGAGATGTGGCTTGAGGGCTTCGCAAGCGGAGCGCTCATCCAACTCCTTTGCGCGCAAGAACAAGGCAAGGGCAAAGATCAGGTCTGCCTCTGGCAGATAACCTGCGTTCTGCCATCGCCAGCCTTGCATCGGACCATCGCTTATCGCCTCGAACTCGAACCGCGTATTGGCAAGAAACACACCAAAGCCAAGGTAGACCGCCGCCAAATCAGTCAGAAACTCCATTTCCTCGTCGTCACACGGCGGAGGATTTGCCGCGGTCGCGAGCAGGTAATGTGCCAACTCGTGCGCGAATGTCGCAATCAACCGGTCGGGACGCTGCAACTGCGCTGTTGCATAAGTGATCTCAACACGATTTCCGCTCACGCCAAACGTCCCAGCGGCATGTTTTTGCGGCTGGACCATTGCCGCAGCGAGGGTCGGTGTAGCAGCCAGAGGGTTGTCGTCGGGGACCAAATCGACTTCCCAATCAGACATCCCGCAATAGGCCTTCACTTGGTTGAAGAGGCGCAAAGCGAGCGCATGGCCCTGCTCGCCCTCGAATACAAAGAACCCCGGCTTCGGCAGTACGAGCGTTGATTCCGCCAGACCATCGCGCCCGCCAAATTCACGGATCAGCCAACTCATATTTTCGATATGCCAAGACGCGGTGTCCGCATCGACAACCGGTCTGCGTCGGAATGGCCAAATTGCACCGATTGCCACGGCACGCACCTCAGCCGCCGTCGAATTTCACGAACCTGCCCTTGCGATAGACGAAGAGCGTGTCGATCAAACCGCCGCTGCCTTTTGCAAAGTCCTGCGCCAACCCTCTCATGGCCTTTAAATTCGTGCCGTCGCGCGAGCCCGTGGCCAGGATGACGTCCTTGGCCGGTACGGCCACGACGACGTCGCCATTTACCTTGATCTGGCTGCCCGACCAGATGCTATCGACCAATATGAGGCTCGCACCATAATCCGCGTGTGACGTGATCATGAATGCGCCCTCGGCGAGCTGGCGCATTTCGATGCGTGGCGTCAGCCGCATCAGGTTGTCGACCGCAAGCGCGCGTAACTTGCCTTGCTCGAAGCCAGTGATTTCCGAGAAGCCGAGATAGCGCGTCTTATTGTCAGTATCTTCGGCATAGACAATGACTAACTCGCTGTTGAGTTCATCGAACAAGGGTTGTTGCGACGCATCCTGCCTCTTGAAGCGTGCTTGGAGCTCCGCAAGCCACGCACGGTCTTTGATGACGGGTACGATGCGCGTGTGATCGACCTTGGCCGACAGCTTGGCGGGCACCGGCTTGGCGAGCGCCGCCGCATAGGCTTTGATCACGGCATCGAACCACTTCGGATCGGGGACGTAGTCCTTGTAGTTGTTTGCAAGACTGACAGTTGCCGATGTCCCATCCGCACGCCTGACATCGAGTTGCAGATCGCGAACGATGCTGACTTTTGCCGACGGCATCGCCGCCTGCAATGCGCGAGCAAATTGCGCGGTGAAGGCGCTCGGCGAGGGGGTATCTGCGCGGGCCGTTGCGCTGAGCCCCGCCACCAAAAGTAACGCATACAAAAGAGCCCGCATGGCCAGCCCTCACGCTCCACAACTCATGCGAGCATAAGGTCCGCAAATACGCGGCGCAAGACTGCGCGGCCTTCTCAGCTAGTAATACCCGACGGTGGCTCCGCCATCGACTGCGATTGCCGTGCCCTGGATATGCCGCGCGGATTCCGTGCAAAGGAACAATGCGAGCGCGGCCACGTCCTCGACTTCGCCGACGCGGCGGATGCCGGTGCGGGCGAGCGCGGCGGCGCGCAACTCCTCGACCGACTTGCCGGTCGCCTGCGCGCGCTGCGCCAGCAACTCCTCCTGCCGCTCCGTTCGCGTGTTGCCGGGATGGATCACGTTGACGTTGATGCCGTCGCGCATGCCGAGCTTGGACAATCCCTTCGACGCATTCGCCAGCGCGGCATTGACCGAGCTGCCGATGGTGAACTCGGGCTCCGGCGAGCGCGCGGCGCCGCCGACGATGTTGACGATGTGGCCCTGCGACGCCTTCAGCATCGGCCAGAACAGCCGCGTGAGCCGGATGGCGGCGTGATACTTGAGCGCGAAGCCGTCGAAGAACGCCTCGTCGGGCAATTCCAGGAAATTGCCGGCGCGGGTGCGCCCGGCGTTGTTTATGAGGATATCGCAGCGGCCGAATTTTTCTTTCACCTTGGCGGCGAGCTGCTCGCAGTCGGGAAGCTTGCGCAGGTCGCCGGCCACGGAAAGCGGCTCAAGCCCCACCTGCGCGATCACCTTCGCGGAGATGGCAAGGTTGTCGGCCGAGGACGACGCGATCACGGTCTGCGCGCCCTCGCGCGCGAACGCCACCGCGATCCCGCGTCCGATGCCGCGGCTGCCGCCGGTGATGACCGCGACCTTGCCCTGAAATTCTCCTGCCATATCCACCCCTCCATTTTGGCTGGCTTTGCCATATCATACCTGCCGGGGAAACGCCGGTCATGAAATCGATCTTCATCGACTGCAACGATCAATTGGACGCGGTCTTCGCCCGGGTCTACCGGGCGGACGACCCGCCGATCACGGTCAATACCAAGCCGGTCCCGGCGGCCGAGCTGGCGCGGCTGATCGACGGCTACGAGATCTGCCTCGACGACCATTCCTACATGCCGACCGACATGGTCGCGCAGTGCCGCGCCCTCAAGCACATCGTGTTCCTCGGCACCGGCGCGTCGAGCTACATGGACGTGCCCGCGCTCAAGGAGCGCGGCGTCACCGTCCACACCATCAAGGGCTACGGCGACCGCGCGGTGGCCGAGCACGCCATCGCGCTGATGTTCGCCTGCGCGCGGGGGCTCGCGCGCATGGACCGCGGCGTGCGCGCCGGCACCTGGGGACCGCTCGAAGGCGTGCAATTGCAAGGCAAGACCCTCGGCGTGGTCGGGCTCGGCGGCATCGGCGGCGAGGTCGTACGCATCGCGCGCGGCATCGGCATGGAGGTGATCGCCTGGAACCGCACCCGGCGGGACGACGCGCCCTGCCCTGTCGTCGAGCTGGACAAGCTGTTGGCGCGCGCCGACGTGGTCTCGCTCCACCTCGCCTTGAACGATGACACCCGCGGCATCATCGACCGCAATCGCATCGCGCAAATGAAGCCGGGCGTGATCCTCATCAACACCGCGCGCGGCGCGCTGATCGACGAGGCGGCGCTGATCGAGGCGCTGCGCAGCGGCCATATCGCGCAGGCCGGGCTCGACGTGTTCCATACCGAGCCGCTCAAGCGCGACCATCCGCTGGCGCAGATGGAGAACGCCACCATCTCGTCGCACGCGGCGTTCCGCACCCTTGAAGCATCGATGACGCTGATGCGGCGCGCCATCGACATCGTGCGCGCCATCACCGGAGCCAAGCCATGAGCGAGCGCTTCCATGACATCGCGGTGACCGTGAATGGCGAAGACGTGCGCGAGCGGGTCGACGCGCGCACAGACGCTGGTCGATTTCCTGCGCGAGACGCTGGCGCTCACCGGCACCCATATCGGCTGCGAGCACGGGCTGTGCGGCGCCTGCTCGGTGCGCCTCGACGGCGAGGTCGTGCGCGGCTGCCTGACGCTGGCGGTGCAGTGCGACGGCGCGCAAGGTGGACACCATCGAGGGCATTTCGGATTCCGGCGAGATCGCCGACCTGCAGAGCGCGTTCGAGAAGCGCAACGCGCTGCAATGCGGCTTCTGTACGCCCGGCATGCTGCTCACCGCGCAGGCGCTGCTGCGCGACGGTGCGGTGCCATCGCGCGACAAGATCCGCGACCACATCTCCGGCAACTACTGCCGCTGCACCGGCTATCAGGCGATCGTCGACGCGATCGAGGCGGTGGCGTTGCGCGCAACGGGGCAAAGCTATGAAGCAGCAACGCGCCGGTGCCACAGCGTCCCCTCCCCCGCTTGCGGGGGAGGGACAGGGAGGGGGCATGCACGAGGATTCGAGCAAGCTCACCCCCTCCCCACCCCTCCCCCGCTTGCGGGGGAGGGAGCAAACCGTACACGCGGCAACGTTGCGTTCTCAGCGCAGAGTCATCTCATGAAGATCGCCGACGACAACCCGTCTGCCCTCACCGCGCTCGACCGGCCAAACTCGTACATAGGCCGCTCGGTACCGCGGCCGAACCTCGCGCGCCTCACGCAGGGCCGCGCGCACTTCGTCAGCGACGTGACGCTGCCGCGCATGGCGCATGTGGCGTTCGTGCGTTCGCCGCACGCGCACGCGCGCATCAGGGCGATCGATAGCGCGGCGGCGAAGGCCATGCCCGGCGTCGTCGCCGTGGTCACCGGCGCGGAGCTATCCAAGGTGATCACGCCCTGGGTCGGCGTGCTCACGCACCTGAAGGGCATCAAGTCGGCGCCGCAGCACGCCATCGCGGTCGATCGCGCCTGCTGGCAGGGCGAGGCGGTCTGCGCCGTGGTGGCGCGCACCCGCGCCGAAGCCGAGGACGCCTGCGAAAAGGTCGTGGTCGACTACGAGCCGCTCACCGCCGTCACCGACGCCGAGACCGCGCTCGATGCGGCGACGCCGGTGATCCATCCCGATCTCGGCGACAATCTGACGTTCGAGCGCGCGCACACAGCCGGCGATCCCGACAAGGGCTTCGCCGAGGCCGACGCAGTGATCGAGACCACCTTCGTGTTCGGCCGCCACACCGGCGTCACCAACGAGCCGCGCGCGATCGTCGCCGACTGGAATCCCGGCGACCAGCGCCTGACCGTCTATCACGGCACCCAGGCGCCGCACATGATGATGAACCTGTTCGCCAAGCATCTCGGGCTCGAAGAGCATCAAGTGCGCGTCATCACCAAGGACGTCGGCGGCTCGTTCGGCATCAAGGTGCACACCTATGCCGACGAGATGGCGGTGGTGGCGCTGTCGAAGCTGCTCAAGCGGCCGGTGAAATTCGTCGCCGACCGGTTCGAGAGCTTCATCACCGACATCCATGCCCGCGATCATCGGGTGAAGGCGAAGATCGGCGTGAAGAACGACGGCACCATCACGGCATGGGAGATCGACGATCTCACTGGCATCGGCCCCTATTCGGTCTATCCGCGCACGTCGGGCATCGAGGCGAACCAGGTCGTCAATCTCACCGGCGGGCCGTACACGTGTCCGAACTATCGGGCGCGGGCGCGGGTCGTGTTCCAGAACAAGAACGTGATGTGCCAGTACCGCGCCGTCGGCCATCCGATCGCGACCGCGGTCACCGAAGGGCTGGTCGACCTCGCGGCGGCGAAGATCGGCATGGACCCGCTGGAGATCCGGCGGCGCAATCTCATTGCCGACGACGCCTATCCCTGCTCCGGCCCGTCCGGCATCAAGTTCGAGAAGCTGTCGCATCACGAGTTGCTCGCGCATCTCGATGCCATGATGAACTACGCGGGCCTGCGCGCCGAGCAGGCGCGCCTGCGCGAGCAAGGCATCCATCGCGGCATCGGCTTTGCGAGCTTCATCGAGGTGACCAATCCGTCGGCGGCGTTCTACGGCGTCGGCGGCGCGCGCATCTCCTCGCAGGACGGCGCCACGGTGCGGCTCGACTCCACCGGCGCGGTGTTCGTCCATTCCGGCGTCACCGAGCAGGGTCAGGGCGCGGAAGCCGTGATGGCGCAATGCGTGGCGAGCGCGTTCGGCGTACCGATCGAGCGCGTGCGCGTCATCACCGGCGACACCGACAACACGCCCTATGGCGGCGGCACCTGGGCCTCGCGCGCGGCCGGCATTGGCGGCGAAGCCGCGTGGCAGGCCGGCAAGGCGCTGCGCATGAACGTGCTCGCGGTCGCCGGCTCGATCCTGCAGGCGAAGCCGGAGACGCTCGACATCCGCAAGGGCGTCGTCGTCGATGCGTCGACCGGCACCGAGCGCCTCGGCCTCGATGAGCTCGCGCGCATCGCCTATTTCCGCCCCGACACCCTGCCCGCCGGCGTGCAGGCCGAGCTGGTGGCGACGCGCCACTACGTGCCGCGCGCCTGGCCGTTCGCCTTCACCAACGGCATCCAGGCGAGCTGGCTCGAGGTCGACATCAAGACCGGCGCGGTGACGCTGCTGAAGCACTGGTGCATCGAGGACTGCGGCACCGTCATCAACCCGCAACTGGTCGACGAGCAGGTCCGCGGCGGCGTGGTGCAAGGGATCGGCGCCGCGCTGTTCGAGCATTGCCTCTACGACGCGCGCGGGCAGCTGCTCAACGGCAACATGGCCGACTACCTCGTGCCGATGGCCTACGAGATGCCCGACATCGAAGTCGGTCATGTGGTCACGCCCACTGCCGACAGCGAGCTCGGCGCCAAGGGCGCGGGCGAGGCCGGCACCGCCGGTGCACCCGGTGCAGTGATGAATGCCATTAATGACGCATTGCGCCCGCTTGGGGCAACGCCGCTGACCGACATGCCGTTCACGCCGGACAAGATTTTGCGGGCGCTGGGACGGCTCTAGATAGGTCGATTTTGGCCGTGGACGCGGGCGCTGCGGCCGGTCAGTATCCGCGCGGATTTGCACTGGGAATATCTGGAATAGGGGGCGAGAAGCATGGATATCAAGGTCGGGAAAAAGGCGATCGGTGAAGCGACCGAGAAGCTCAGGAACTGGGGCCGCTGGGGCAAGGAAGACCAGATCGGGACGCTGAACCACATCACGCCCGAGGACATCGTCAAGGCGGCGAGCCTGATCCGCACCGGCAAAGTGTTCGCGCTCGGCATCCCGCTCGACCGCGACGGCCCGCAGACCGGCCTGTTCGGCGGCCGCTTCAATCCGATCCACCAGATGCTCGCGACCGGCACCGACGCCATCGCCGGCCAGCAGGACTGGAACAAGATCCGCTACGCCGACGACACGCTGAACCTCTGCGTGCAGGGCGCGACGCATTGGGACGCGCTCGGCCACATCTTTTATGAGGACAAGGCCTACAACGGCTACGACGCCAAGCTGATCGACTTGCGCGGCCTCTCCGTGCTCGGCATCGAGCATTCGCGCAATAAAATGGTCGGGCGCGGCGTGCTGCTCGACATCGCGCGCCATCGCGGCGTCGACTGGCTCAAGGACGGCGAAGGCATCTCCAACGACGAGCTCGACGAGTGCGCCAAGCAGCAAAACGTGCAGATCGGCAAGAGCGACTTCGTGATCGTGCGCACCGGCCAGATGGAGCGCTGCCTGAAGGAGAAGAAATGGGGCGGCTATGCCGGCGGCGACGCGCCCGGCGTGAAGTTCGAGAATTGCTACTGGTGCCAGGACAAGCAGATCGCCGCGATCTGCACCGACACCTGGGGCGTCGAGGTGCGGCCGAACGAGACCACGGAAGCGAACCAGCCGTGGCACTGGGTGGTGATCCCGGCCATGGGCCTGTGCATGGGCGAGATCTTCTACCTCAAGGAGCTGGCCGAGGATTGCGACGACGACGGCGTCTACGAATTCTTCTTCTGCGGCCCGCCGCTGATCATCACGGGCGGGACGGGATCGCCGATCAATCCGCAGGCGATTAAGTGACCGAAGGCTGCGAGACTCTGCACGCCCGACATGGTGCTGATCGAGGACGAGCTCGCCTATGTCCGCTACGACAACAACAGCCTGAGCAAAGGCCACGTGCTGGCGGTGCCGCGCCGGCACGTGGCGGACTTCTTCGACATGACGGCCGCGGAGAAGGCCGCGATCCGGTGCTGCTCGACCGCGCCAAGGCCCACATTGCACGCGAGCATTCCCCCGAGGCTACAACATCGGCGTCAATATCGGGAAGGCCGGCGGCCAGTCGCGCATGCACGTGCATGTGCATCTCATCCCGCGCTATACCGGCGACGTCCCGTGTCCCGGGGGTCCACGTCTTTAGACTGCGCCGCACAACAAGACGTGGATGGCCGGAACAAGTCCGGCCATGACGCCGGTGCGAGTTGCACCGCTGTTCAAATTAGGAGGTCCCTCATGGCCCGCTTCCTCAAGCGCGGAATGGACGCGAGCGAAATCAAGGCCGCCGACGCCAAGGTGCGCGAGACGGTCGAAGGCATCCTGGCGCAGGTCGAGGAGCGCAAGGACGTGGCGATCCGCGAGCTGTCGCAGAAATTCGACAACTGGTCGCCGCCCTCGTTCAGGCTGACGCCGCAGGAGGTCGAGCGCGCGATCGCGCAGGTCGCCAAGCGCGACCTCGACGACATCCGCTTCGCGCAGGCGCAGGTGAAGAACTTCGCGCAGAAGCAGAAGGACACCATGCGCGACCTCGAGGTCGAGACGCTGCCCGGCGTCGTGCTCGGCCACAAGCACATCCCGGTGAACGCGATCGGCTGCTACGTGCCGGGCGGGCGCTATCCGATGGTCGCGTCCGCGCACATGTCGATCGTCACCGCCAAGGTCGCGGGCGTGAAGCGCATCATCGCCTGCGCGCCGCCGTTCAAGGGCGGCCCGCATCCGGCGATCGTCGCGGCGATGCATTTCGGCGGCGCCGACGAGATCTACGTGCTCGGCGGCGTGCAGGCGGTGGCCGCCATGGCGCTCGGCACCGAGACGATCGCGCCGGTCGACATGATCGTCGGGCCCGGCAACGCCTATGTGGCGGAGGCCAAGCGCCAGCTGTTCGGCCGCGTCGGCATCGACCTGCTGGCGGGACCGACCGAGACGCTGATCATCGCCGACGACAGTGTCGACGGCGAGATGTGCGCGACCGATCTTCTGGGACAGGCCGAGCACGGTCCGACGTCGCCCGCGATCCTCATCACCAATTCGGAGAAGCTCGCGCGCGCCACCATGGCCGAAGTCGAGCGCATTCTCAAAATCCTCCCCACCGCCGACGCCGCCGGCAAGGCCTGGGAGGATTTCGGCGAGGTGATCGTCTGCGACGACGAGGCCGAGATGGTGCGCGAGGCCGACCGCATCGCGTCGGAGCACGTGCAGGTGATGACGCGCGATCCGGATTACTTCCTCGCCAACATGAAGAACTACGGCTCGCTGTTCTTAGGCGCACGCACCAACGTCGCCTATGGCGACAAGGTGATCGGCACCAACCACACGCTGCCGACCAAGAAGGCGGCGCGCTACACCGGCGGGCTCTGGGTCGGAAAATTCCTCAAGACCTGCACCTATCAGAAGGTGCTCACCGACGAGGCGTCGGCGCTGGTCGGCGAATACTGCTCGCGGCTCTGCATCCTCGAAGGCTTCTACGCGCATGCGGAGCAGGCCAATGTGCGGGTGCGCCGCTACGGCGGCCGCAACGTGCCCTATGCGCAGGCGGCGGAGTGATGATGTTGTTGCCGTTTGCCATCACAGCGTCCGCGAACTCCGGCGCGCTCCCCTCCCCCCTGCGCAGCATGGCGGGGAGGGGTTAGGGGTGGGGGGCCGCTTTGCTCGAAGACACATTTCCTCCCCCCACCCCCGACCCCTCCCCGCCGTTCGCTGCGCGAACGGGTGGGAGGGGAGCGCACCGCCGATGCCGCAAGCAGTTTACGTCTATGACCGTCGAACTCACACACACGCCCTCCTTCCGCCTCGACGGCAGGCGCGCGCTGATCACCGGCGGCGGCCGCGGCATCGGCCTCGCGGCCGCGTCGGCGCTGGCGGAAGCCGGCGCGCATGTGACGCTGGCGGCGCGCACCCAATCCGAGATCGAGACCGCGGCCGAGGCGATCCGTGCGCGCGGCGACAAGGCGGATGTCATGGTGCTCGATGTCACCGACCTCCCCGTCATGCAAAAAATGATCGGCGCGGCGCAACCTTTCAACATCCTGATCAACAATGCCGGCACCAACCGGCCGAAGCTGCTGACCGATGTGACGGTCGAGGACTTCGACGCGATCATGAGCCTCAACGTGCGTGCCGCCTATTTCGTCGCGCAGGCGGTGGCGCGGCGACTGATCGAGACGAAGCAACCCGGCTCGATCATCAACATCTCCTCGCAGATGGGCCATGTCGGCGCCGCCCGCCGCACCGTCTATTGCGCGTCCAAGCACGCGATGGAGGGCTTCACCAAGGCGATGGCCATCGAGCTGGCGCCGCACAACATCCGCGTCAATTCGCTGGGGCCGACGTTTCTCGAAACGCCGATGACCAAGCCGTTCTTCGAGAACAAGGCGTTCCGCGACGAAGTGCTCGGCAAGATCAAGCTCGGGCGCCTCGGCCAGCTCGAGGAGCTGACCGGCGCAATCGTGTTCCTGGCATCGGACGCGTCGTCGTTGATGACCGGCTCGGCGCTGGTGATCGACGGCGGCTGGACGGCTGAATAACGAAAATTTGCGTTTGAGCATGATCTTTTTCCGAAAACCGGTTCCCACTTTTCGGGATCATGCTCTGGGAGGACGCCTATGCGCGCTCTGCTGCTGATAGCTCTGACGATCGTGGCGACCGGCGCCCGCGCCGACGACGACGTGCTGCGCAAGCAGATCGTCGGCATGTGGACGCTGGTCTCCGTCGTCTACGAGGATCAGGCCACCAAGGAGCGCTCGCCGGTGCTGGGCGAAAAGCCGCGCGGCCGCCAGATCGCGACCGCGGACGGGCGCTGGCTCGCGCTCGTCACCGCCGAGGGACGGCCGGTGCCGAAGACCGACGAGCAGCGCGCGCAGGCCTTGCGCACCATGATCTCCTATTCCGGGCAATACCGCGTCGAGAACGGCCGCGTCATCACCAAGGTCGAGATCGCCTGGAACGAGGCCTGGGTCGGCGGCGAGCAGATCCGCTTCATCCGCTTCGAGGGCGACCGGCTGTTCATCGAGAGCCCGCCGATGCCGCACCCCAACGTCAACAACAAGGTGGTGAAGGTGATCGTGATCTGGGACCGCGAGAAGTGACCGTCACGCCTTGACCGGATAGACCGGCTTTTCTCCGGACAGCACGCGCGCGACGTCGGTCGCGCATTTGGTCTGCAGCTCGATCAGCGCCTCGACCGAATAGAACGCGGTGTGCGGCGTGAGGATCACGTTGTCGCGGCCGATCAGCGGTGAGTCCTTCGCCAGCGGCTCGGTCGTCACCACGTCGAGGCCGGCGCCGCCGAGATGGCCGGAGTCGAGCGCGGCGATCAGCGCGGGTTCATCGATCAGCGGGCCGCGCGCGGTGTTGATGACGAAGGCGCCCTTCTTCATCTTGGCAAATGCAGCAGCGTTGATCAGACCGCGCGTCGCCGGCATCAGCGGCGCATGCACCGAGACGAAATCGGAACGCGCCAAGAGGTCGTCGAAGCTCACGCCTTCGACACCGGCAGAAGCGAGCACGTCCTTCGACACGAACGGATCGTGCGTGACCACCGTGAGGCCGAACGCCTTGGCCTTCGGCACCACCGCGCGCGGGATATTGCCGAAGCCGACGAGACCGAGCACCTGCCCTTCGAGCCGGCGCAGCGGCACGACCGGCGGCAGCTCCCAGCGGCCGGACTGCACCAGCTTGTTCGCGAGCGTGACCTTGCGCGCGAGCGCGAGCAGCAGCGCCATGGCGTGGTCGGAGACTTCGCGCAGGCAGTAGTCGGGAACGTAGGTCACCGCGATGCCGCGCGCCGCCGCCGCCGGCACGTCGATATTGTCGACGCCAAGCCCGGTGCGGCCGATCACCTTGCAGCGGTTGAGCCCAGCCACGACGGCGGCGGTGATCTGCGCGTAGCACACGATCACCGCATCGGCGTCGTGCGCGGCCGCAATGACGTCCTCCACCGAGGTGCTCTTCGACATGCGGATGTCGGGATCGAGCTTGGCAGCCGCCAGCGCGGCCTTGACCGGATCGAGCGACGGAAACGGGCTGTCGGTGACGGCGATGATCGGACGGGTCATGGCGCCAGCACCTCCGGATTGACGATGTTCGGCGGCCGCTGGCCCTCGAGCACCGCCATGATGTTGTCGACCACGATATTCGCCATCTCCTCGCGCACCTCGACGGTGGCGCTGCCGAGATGCGGCACGATCACGACATTCTTCATGCGCTTGAGCTCGGGATGCACCTTGGGCTCGTGCTCGAACACGTCGAGGCCGGCGCCGGCGATCTTCTTGCCCTTGAGCGCGCGCACCAGCGCCGCTTCGTCGACGATGGCGCCGCGCGCGGTGTTGATCAGGAACGCGCTCTTCTTCATCAGGCCGAGCTCGCGCGCGCCGATCTGGTGGCGGGTCTGCGGATTGAGCGGCTGATGCAGCGACACGAAATCGGATTCCTGCAGCAGCTGATCGAGCGCCACGAAGGTCAGCCCCGCCTCGCGCTCCTCGCTCTCGGGCTTCCGGCGCGGCGTCCAGTAGAGCACGCGCATGCCGAAGCCGTGGGCGCGGCGCGCCACCGCCTTGCCGATCAGCCCGCCGCCGCCGATCAGCCCGATGGTCTTGCCCGCGACGATCGAGCCGAGCAGATGGCGCGACTGGCCACCGGGGAATTTTCCGGCGCGGACGAGCCGGTCGCCCTCGACCATGCGCCGCGCCACCGCGATCATCAGCCCGAAATTGAGGTCGGCGGTCGCCTCGGTGGTGACCGGCGGCACCACGGTGACCGGGATGCGGCGCGCGGTCGCCTCGGCGACGTCGACATTCGACGGCGAGATCGATTGCGACGCGATGTGCCTGAGCTTCGGATTGGCCGCGATCACCGCGCGGTCGATGCGGTCGTGCAGCAGGCAGAACAGGATATCGGCCTTCCTCACCGCCGCGATCAGCGCCGGCTTCGGGATGATCTTGCTATCGTCGGGATAGACCTTGACGCTCGCGACCGCGCGCAGGCGCTTGAGCGCGCTTTCCGCGACCGGCTGGGTCACGAAGATGCGCGGCTTGGTGGACTTCGCCGCCATCAGCGCAGCCACCGCACGGTGCCGACGACGCCGTCGACCGCGACCTGCGCGCCGTCCGGGATGTGCTGCGTGGCGTCGAGCACGCCGAGCACCATCGGGATGCCGCGCTCGCGCGCCAGCGACGCGAGATGCGAGGTCGAGCCGCCGAGCTCCGCCACCACGCCCGCGACGCGCGGCAGGATGTGGCTCAGCGCCGGTCCCGCGACCTTGGTCACCAGCACGTCGCCGGGCGCGACGCGCGAGAGTTCGCATTCGCAGCTCACCACCACCGCGCGGCCGGAGCCCCAGCCGATACCGGCGGGATGGCCGCTCAAGCCGGGATGGCGCAGCCAGATCTCGTCCGGCACATGCGCCTTCTGCACGTGCAGCGGCCGGGCCTGCAACAGCTTGAAGCCCGCGTCGTCGAGCGCCCATTCGATCTCGACCGGCATGCCCATCAGCGTTTCGGCTTTGCGGATCAGCCGCCCGAGCGTCACCGCCTGCCCGGCGTCGAGGCACGGCTCGCGCGCAAGCTCGGCCGACACCTTCTGCGGCACGGTGCCGCCGATGGCCGCAGGTCTCGCGATGATCCTTGCGGCCGGCTTCGATCTTGCGCACGAAGCCTTGCCGCGACAGCACGATGCGATCCGGCACCACCTCGCCCTGCGCGATCGCGGAGCCAAGGCCCCAGGTCGCGCTGATCAGCATCTGGCCTTCGGCGGTCTCGCTCAAGCCGCCGCCCGACGCGCGCGCCGCGACAGTCGGCTGGATCAGCACCGACATCGCGGTCCCGGACGGCGCGAGGCCGTGGTTGTCCATGTAGCGGCGCGCATTCGAGGTCCACAGCGCCGCCCAGCAGGCGCGCACGACGGTCAGGAATTCCGCCTCTTCGGTGACGCCGAGGAAGCTTTCGAACTGGCCGGCGAAGCTTGAACCGGCGCGGTCCTCGACCAGCGCCGAGGAACGGATCGCGCCCGGCTGTCCGCTTGCGGCGCGCTGCGCGCGCCAGGCCGCCATCAGCGGCTCGAGGATCTCCGGCGCGATCGGTTCCTCATAGAGCTTGAGCCTGATCTCGACCGAGAGCCTGCGCTGCTCATTGAGCGACGCCGTTGCGAAACTCTCGACGAGTTCGCCGATCTTGAGATGCGCGATCTGGTGCCGATACGCGTCGGCGGTGAGGCAGAAGCCGCCCGGCGTCGGCAATCCCGCGCGCGCGAGCGCGGCGAGATTCGCCGCCTTGGGCCCGACCACGCCGGGATCGGTGGCGCCGAGCGCGTCGAGCGGGAGGATGAACACAGACATCGGCGGGCTCAGCCCTTTCCGATCGTCATGCCCGGGCTTGACCCGGGCATCCATCTTCTTGCGAAGAGAGATGGATTGCCGGGTCAAGCCCGGCAATGACGATGTTGCAACTCGCTCAACTTACCTACTTCACGTGATCCGCATAACCCGTGATCGGGTCAACCACGGTGATCTGTCGCACCGGGAAGTTCGACACGATCTCGATGTCATTGTCGTGCACGATCAGCATCTCTTCGATGCGCACGCCGTAGCGGAAGCGCTTGCCGTGCTGGGTCTCGAGCGCGAAGGTCATGCCGGGCTTGATCTCGATCGGATGATCGAGCGACCAGATGCGCGAGATCACCGGCGGATCGTATTGCGCGAGCCCGAGACCGTGGCCCCATAGATTGGCGGCGGCCTGGTCTTCGTCCTCGTAGCCCCAGGTCTCCATCGCCGACGGCCACTTGAGCGCGATGTCGCGCGTGGTGGCGCCGGCCTTCACCGCCCCCATCGAGTTGTCGAGCCACTTGAGCGCGGTCGCGTAGGTGTCCTTCTGCTCCTGCGAGGGCTCCTTGCCGACGCAATAGGTGCGGTAATAGCAGGACTTGTAGCCGTTCCAGGTGAGCGCGGCCAAATCCATGAACACGATGTCGCCGGGCTGGATGATGCGGTCGGAGAAGTTGCGCCAGTTCGGCCAGGTGTTCGGGCCCGACGACACGATGACGTCCTCGACGTCCTCCATGCCGGGGATGTTGTAGAGATATTTCATCAGGTGCGCGGTGACCTGGTTCTCGGTGATGCCGGGGCGCAGGAACTTCATGCACTCCCAGTGCGTCGCGTCGCCGATCGCGCCGACGATGCGGAAGCATTCCTGCTCGTCGACGTTCTTGACCGCGCGCGCCTCCATCATCGGCGACATGCCGTCGGTCCAGGTGATCCCCTTCTCCTCGAAGATCTTGATCATGTTGATGTCGATGAAGTCGCAGCCGAGCTTCTGGCCCCAGACGCCGTGCCGCTTCATCTCTTCGATGACCGCGTTGGCGAATTTGTTGACCTGCTGGGTCGCGGCCGGGCCGGCGGCGCCTTTGATCCACGCGAACGAATGCCGGACGTTCTCCTTCGGGATCCACGGCGAGTGCCGCTCGATCTGGAAGCCGAGGTCACCCTGCTCGAACAGGATCGGCGCGCCGTCGCCGCACAGCATCGCGTAGCGCAGACCCGGCTTGAGCCGGTTCCAGCCGGGCGTCAGCGTGCCGGTGAGGTAGCGCACGTTCTCGTCGTACATGCAGAGCATGGCGCCGAGGCCGTGCTTCTTCATCATCTCGCGCGCCCGCTCGGTGCGGTACGTGCGCATGCGGTCCCAGTTGACGCGCTGCTGCCAATCAAGACCGGCAATGCCGAAATTCGCTCCCATGACGTGATCCCTCCCGCACCGGCCGGCGTTCACGAGCCGCGCCTGTTGAGAGGATGCTACGCGGGTGACAGGGCCAAACAAAATAATATAATCTGGCTGGGAGGATTATATTTCCTAATGTCGAACACGTCACTGCGCCAAGTCCGCGCCGTCATCGCCGTGTGCGAGGAAGGCTCGTTTACGCGCGCCGCCACGCGCGAAAACGCCACGCAATCCGGTATTTCCCAGCACGTGGCCGCGGTCGAACGGACCCTTGGCGTCAAGCTGTTCGAGCGTTCGGCCAACGGGGTGACTCCGACGCCGGCGGGGCTGCGCTACTACAAGCGCTGCGTCGCCGCGGTCGGCCAGCTCGAGACCGCCCGTGAAGAGGCGCGCGACCTCTCCGGCCGCGTCACCGGCGACCTGCGCATCGGCTTGATGCCGACCTTCACGCGCGCGGTGCTGGCGCCGACGCTCGACGATTTCGTGCCCAAGCATCCCGAGGTGCGGTTGCACATCGTCGAGGGCTATAGCGGCGTGCTGACCGAAATGGTGCGCGCCGAAGAGCTCGACTTCGCCGTGGTGCCCGCGTTCGAAGGCCAGATCGGACTGCGCTCGCGGCTGCTCGTGCGCGACCGCGAGATGCTGCTGTCGGGCCCGCGCCGCGGGCTGACGCCTTTGGCGCCGGTGCGGCTCAAGGATTGCCGGCCATTCAAGGTCGTGCTGCCGGGCCCCGACAACATCCGCAGGCGCAATCTCGAAACTTATTTCCAGACCCACGGCGTCGAAGTCGAGGCCATGCTGGAGATGGACGCCATGATCGGCACGCTCGAATTCGTCGCGCGCTCCGACTGGGTGACCGTGCTGCCGAGCCTGATCTCGGTCAACGACATCGGCGGTCGCGATCTGGTGGTCAATCCGATCGCGGAGCCCTCGCTCTACGCCGAGTTCGTGGTGATCGAGCCGTCGCGGCGGACGTTGAGCGCGCAGGCGCGGCTGTTCCTCGAACGCTTCGAGGCCGAGGTCGCGCACATCCACCGGGTCTGGGGCCAGGCGATCGCGCCGCAACGCGCGCGCGGCGGGCAAGCCCCGCGCGTGCGCAAGGTCGCCGCGCCGCGTTAGGCCGTGTACTCATGAACGCGCAGGAATGTCCGCTTTCGGGAAAAGCGGACTCGCTGTGCTCGCTTTGAGAATTTCCACTTCTGACCCAAGGCGTACGTTAAAGTTGGCGCCAAGGCGTTGCGCATGATTGGCAATCCACTCTATCCATTCAGCCTATCGAGCGGACACACGAGAGCCCAACATGACTGACACATCTGAATACACGCCGCGCAGTTGCTTCAGGTCGGTAGCCGGGAGAATTGATCGCATGCTCCGAAATATCATCGCCATCCTGCTTTTACTGGCGGCGAGCACCGGCGTTGTGCTGGCTGGTGAAATCCGCGTGCTGGCCGCGAACGCGGTGCAAGATCCGCTCGATCGCCTTGCGCAGGCCTTTACCCGTGCCACTGGCCACAAGGTCAATATCGGCTACGGCCTGACCGGGCCAATCCTCGCAGACATCAGGGCGGGCAAGCCGGCCGATGCCATCGTGCTGCCGGAGCCGGGTAAGGTGGCGCTGGTCGGCGCCGGCTTACTGGACGATCCAGTGCCGGTCGCGGCAAGTTTGGCTGGCGTTGGCGTTCGGGCTGACGCGCCGACGCCAGACGTGTCCACACTGGAAGCTTTCAAGGCTCTGCTGCGCGCTGCGCCGTCGATTTCCTACACCGACCCCAAGAGCGGTGGGGCGTTCGGCCAGTACTTCGCCCGCGCTCTGACCGAGATCGGCATGGCCGACGAAGTGGCGCGCAAGGCGGTGCTGGTGCCCGGCAGCCAACGCGTCGTCATGGCGATTGTGAAGGGTGAGGCGGCGATCGGCATCACCTTCAAGAGCTCGATCGTCACCACGGCCGGCCTGAAGTTCGCCGGCACCCTGCCGCATCCTCTGGAAGACCGGGAGCCGTTCACTGCCGGGGTGCTGAAGAGTGCAAAAGAGCGAGACATCGCCCGGGCATTTGTCGCAAGCCTGACGGCGCCAGCGGCGGCCGCGGTTTGGACCGAGCGCGGGTTTGCCATGCCGGCGTCGCATTGAATGGGATCGTAACGTTGCTCGGCCTCGAAGTGCCGCCGATGCTGCACATTTGCGCCGAGGAGGCGATCGAATAAGCGCAATGATGTCGCTAATGGCGGTGAGTTCAACTGATCAACGCAACACGTACCTTAAACCGAGGTCGTGGAGCGAGGGTATGAAGAGGAAGTATCGTCGGGTTGGGTTTACAGCAGCGCAGAGCGTCGAACTGTGGAAGCGCTGGAGGACTGGTGAAGGCCTGAAGTCGATCGGGCGCGCGCTCGGCAAGCCGTGCGCGCCCGCGCTAGTTTTCGCTATTTCTTGCTGCCGCCCGGGTCGGCCTTGAGCCCCGCCGCCTCGATGCCGGCGACGGCGCAGACCTCGTCGTTGTCGGCGGTGTCGCCCGAGATGCCGACCGCACCGATGACGTCGCCGTCGGCATCGCGGATCAGCACGCCGGCCGGATTGCACACCATGCGGCCCTGGCTTACCGCCGCCAGCATGGTGAAGAACTGCGGCGTGTTGGCCGCGCGTTCGGCGAGCGTGCGCGAGCCCAGGCCCATGCCGAGCGCGCCCCAGGCTTTGCCGAAAGCGATGTCGAAGCGCAGGATTCCCGACTTGTCCTCGCGCTTGAAGGCGACGAGATGCCCGCCGGCATCGAGCACCGCGACCGAGAGCGGCTGGAATTTCTTGTCGCGGCCGGTCTTGAGCGCAACGTCGACAACGGTTGAGGCCTGCGCGAGCGTAAGCGATTGCATGGTGACTCCCGATACGGATGATGTGTTGTGGCGAAGGATCGTCGTTATTTCTTGCGGTTCGACCAGTAGGCGGCGACCGCAGCGCCGTCGCGCGGACCCCAGCCACTGCGCGCCGCTTCTTCGAAGCACTCCGCCGCGCGCTCGACCAGCGGCAAATTCATGCCACGCGCCTTGCCTTCCGCGGCCATGGTGCGCAGGTCCTTGAGACCGGAATCGATGGTGAAAGTCGCGCCCGAGGAATCGGCACCGCCGGCGGAGGCCAGCATCGCCTGGATCATCGGCGCGCGCGCCTTGATCGCGTTGGTGGTCGCCGAAATGTCGGTGAACAGGTTGACCAGCTGCTCCGGCGTCATCCTGGTGTCCTTGCACAGCGCAAACGCTTCGCCGAACGCCTGCCACGACACCATCAGCGGCAGGTTGATCGCGAGCTTGACCGACGCCGCGGCGCCGACCTTGCCGCAGTGATCGATGCGGCGGCAGAGTTGCTTCAACAGCGGAAGCGCACGATCGGCGTCGGCGGCTTCGGCGCCCAGGAGACCGACGAGCTGACCCTGCCGCGCCGGCCCGGTGGTGCCGCCGACCGGACATTCGACGAAGGTGGCGCCTTTGGCGCGCACCTTTTCGGCGAGCGCCACCTCGGTCGCCGGCTGCACCGTGCTCATGTCGATGAACAGCTTGCCGGCGACCGCGACGGAAAGCAGCCCGGACGGGCCGCTATAGACGGCGTCGATCGCGGGCGCGTCGGTGAGGATGGTGATGATCGCCTCGGATTTGGCGGCCAGCTCGGCCGGCGTGGCCGCGACACTGGCGCCGGCATCGGCCAGCGGCTTCGTTTTGTCGGCCGACCGGTTCCAGACCGTGACCTTGTGCCCGACTTCCATCAGCCGGAGCGCGATGGCCGCGCCCATCTTGCCGACGCCTGCGATCCCAACATCCATCGTGACGCTTCCTCTTCAAATTGACGGCCGGACGATACGCGATCCCTTCCCGCCGTTCCACAGCCTTGCCGGTATCGACAATTGGCCGATGGCGTAAGTCCGTGTAGCGTCCGCGGCGATTCAGTGGAGACGGGAATGGCTAAGGCTAAGGTAAAGGCTAAAGCGAAGGGGACGGTCGGCGTCGTCGGCCTCGGCATCATGGGCGGCGCCTTCGCGCGCCATCTCGCGAAGGCGGGCTGGCGGGTGATCGGCCATGACATCGATCCGAAGGCCTGCCGCGCTGCCGCGCGCGCCGGCGTCGAAATCGCCAAGGGCATTCACGACCTGGCGGCCAATGCGCCCATCATCATCACCAGCCTGCCGCATCCGTCGGCGCTGCACGACACCGTCGCCGCGATCGTGGCGGCCAAGGTCAAGCCGCGTATCCTCGCCGAGGCCAGCACCTTCACGCTGGAGGACAAGCTCAACGCCGAAGAGAAGCTGCGCAAGGCCGGCCACACCATGCTCGACTGCCCGATCAGCGGCACCGGCTCGCAGGCCAAGGTGAAGGACGTCGTCGTCTATGCGAGCGGCGATGCGCGCGCGATCCGCAAGCTCAAGCCGGTGTTCGCAGCGTTCTCGCGCGGCGTGCATGAGCTCGGCGCGTTCGGCAATTCCAGCCGCATGAAATACGTCGCCAACCTGCTGGTCGCGATCCACAATGTCGCGACCGCCGAGGCGATGGTGCTCGGCATGAAGGCGGGCCTCGATCCGAAGGCGATTTTCGAGACCATCAAGACCGGCGCCGGCAACTCGCGCGTATTCGAATTGCGCGGGCCGATGATGGCCACCGAGAAATACGGCGACGCGACGATGAAGGTAAAAGTCTGGCAGAAGGACATGCAGGTGATCGGCGACTTCGCGAAAGCGATCGGCTGCCCGACGCCGCTGTTCACCGCGACCGAAGGCATTTACGACAAGGCGCTGAGTTCCGGCCACGCCATGGATGACACCGCCGCGGTGTGTGCGGTGATGGAAACGATGGCCGGCGTGAAGCGGGGCAGGAAGAAGAGCAAGTAGCGACGCTTTGAATTCCCGGGCCTTTAGTCCAGACGCGTCCTGAGGATGATCGGCCTGTGTGTCCGGTGTCCTGACATCGTTGGACGGTTCGAACTTCCAATGATGCCGCGCTTCATCGTTACGTCGTAGACGCTGTGGGGACGTCTCACAGGAAATCGGCTGACCGGTCCTGCGTAGAATCGCGATCTCATGGCGGGCGACGATGACCCGACAAAACCCACGGCATGGTGCGACCCACCACGCGCATGAATGCTGGACCTCGCCTCCGCGCTTGCCGCGGGCATCAGCACCAGTCCGGCGACGGCCAGACCAAGGGCGCAGATCGTGCGGAACATCATCTCCTCCTCCGGTTCCGGAGTGTCTGTTCCACCGCTCAGTTGGTCGGCAAGCCTGGCCGGCAGGTTCACCGCGGAGGAAAACGGCAATCAAATCCGTCAGAAATCCAACACCGCGATTTCCGACATGATCGCCGCCGGCGTGTGATGACGCTCGGCCGCAGCGAGCGCCGCCGGCGCGAGGAGATGCGGCTGCAGGTAGCCGCCGAGATCGCGGCCGCGCTGCATGATGCGCATATTGGCCGGAATGCGCTCGCGCTCCCATGCGGCGAGTGCCGCGGCAATATCGTCGTTCGCACGCAAGGCATCCGCCAGCGCCATCGCGTCTTCCGCCGCCTTGGTGACGCCGGCGGCGACATGCGGCCGCGCCAGGAAGGCGGCGTCGCCGATGATCGCGACCCGGCCAACCGCCATGCGCGTGGTCTCGACGTCGAAGATCGGCTGCAGGAACGGCTGCGGCGTCAGGCTGACCACGGCGTCGAGCTGCGGGGCCAGCAATGTGCGAGAGTCTTCGCGCAGCGACGCGATCACCTCGGCGCGCACCAGCGGCGGCGGAATGCCGAGCGCGTGGAACGTCCCGCTCGCGTCGGTCAGCAGGCGGCGCAACTCGGTCGCTTCATCGGCCGGGCGGTACCAGACGAAATTGCAGCGACGATGGCCGGGCCGCAGATCGTTGTCGCGGCCGGCGACCGGATAGCTGATGAACTGCTCGTTCGGCGGCAGACCGAACACCATGGCGTCGAAGATGTCGGCATGCACCTTTGCCGGGATCGCGTCCTCGTCGACCAGCCCGCGCCAGGCGATGTAGCCGGCATAGACCGGCTTCACGTCGGGCAGCACCTCGGCGCGCACGTTGGAACGGAAGCCGTCGGCGCCGACCATGAGGTCGCCTTCGGCGGAGGTGCCGTCGGCGAAATGCGCGACCACGCGATCGCCGCGTTGCTCCACGCGCTGCAGCTCCTTGCCGATGTGATAGCGCTCGTCCGGAAATTTTTCCCGCAGCATGCGGAACACGCGGTCCCACGACGTGAGCGTCTGCGGACAGACGAAGTCGCCGGCCACGGCGCCGGAGCGGTCGAGCGTCCGGCGCATGGTGACATCGACGCCGAGGTCCTTGCTCGGATCGCAACCGGCGGCGCGCAGCACTGCGCGCATCTCTTCATGCGTGACGATGCCGGCGCCGCGTCCGATCAGCCCGACGTCGACGCGTTCGTAGACGTCGGCCTCCCATCCGGCGCGCCGCAGCAGGATGGCCGCGAACAGGCCGCTCATGGAGCCGCCGATCACCAGGGCGCGCCGATGGTTTGGTGCGTTCAAGACCGACTGTTCCCTGCGCGATGATACTTAAGAATCATGCCGAAATGCCGCGCTGATGCCGACGCTGCGCGGTTGCTCCCTGCCCGCTCCCTCGATAGCATCGCCGCAACCATACAACAGGCCCTTCACGGCCGCTTTCGGAGGAAGTCATGGACGAACGCAACATCGACCGGCGTCGTTTTGTGGTCGGCTCGGCGGCGGCCGCCGCAACGCTTGCCACCGCGCCCGCATTTGCTCAAGACGCTCTATCCCTCACGGCCGGTGACGTTCGTCAATCCGTTTCCGCCCGGCGGCGCCACCGACGTGGTCGGACGTCCGTTCGCGGCGGCGATCGAGCCGTTTCTGAAACAGCCGGCGCTGGTCGAGACCAAGCCCGGCGCCGCCGGCGCGGTCGGCGCGCAGTTCGTCGCGAGCGCGAAGCCCGACGGCTACACGCTGCTCCTGCATATCGTTTCCATTTCGGGCTTCGCCGAAGTCGACAAGCTGTTCGGCCGCGAGCCGAAGTTCACGCGCGACAGCTTCATCCCGATCGCCCGCTTCACCGAAGGCCCGATGGTGCTCGTCGTCAATGACCAGCAGCCCTACAAGACCCTGAAAGAGTTGGTCGACGACGCCAAGAAGCGCCCGAACGGCATCATCTTCTCATCGTCCGGGCTCTACGGCGCGCTGCATCTGCCGACCGCGTTGTTCATGCAGGCGGCCGGCATCCAGATGCGCCACCTGCCGACCGCCGGCGGCGGCCCCGCGCTGAACGCGATCCTCGGCAACAATGCGCAGGTGCTGGTGTCGTCGATCGCGGCGGCGAACGCGCAGGCCAAGGCCGGCAAGGTCAAGGCGCTGGCCTGCTTCTCGTCGAAGCGCGCGGCGTCGATGCCGGACGTGCCGACCATGAAGGAGCTCGGCTACGACATCGAGTTCTCGCTCTGGGTCGGGCTGTTCGCGCCCAAGGGCACGCCCGATGCGGCGGTGAAGAAGCTGCGCGCCGACGCCAAGCAGGCGGTCGCCGCGCCGGCGTTCGGCAAGGCGATCGAAAACCTCGGCGACGTGGTCGCCTATCTCGACCAGCCCGACTTCGCGAAATTCTGGGACGAGGACGCGAAGCGGGTCGAGGGCGCGGTGCGGTCGATCGGCAAAGTCGCGGGCTGATAAGGAGGTCACCATGGATCGACGACAATTCGTCATCGGCGCCGCCGCTTCCGCCGCCGCCATTGGGTCCGGCGAAGCGCCTGCCCAGGACGCATTTCCGTCCCGGGCCATCACCATCATCAACGCGTTTCCGCCCGGCGGCGCCAACGATCTCGTCACGCGGCCGATGGCCATCACGCTTGAATCTGTGCTCAAGCAACCGGTCGTGGTCGACACCAAGGCCGGGGCTGCGGGCGCGGTCGGCGCGCAGGTTGCCGCCAGCGCGAAGCCGGACGGCTACTCGCTGCTCTCACACAACAACGGGCTCGCGAGCTACGCAGAGGTCGACAAACTGTTCGGCCGGCCGCCGAAGACGACGCGTGCCGATTTCATTCCACTGGCCCGGCTCGCGGCCGATCCTGTCCTGCTGCTGGTCAACGATCAGCAGCCCTACAAGACGCTGGCGGACTTTGTCGCCGACGCCAAGAAACGTCCCGGCCAGATCGTCTACAGCTCCGGCGGCCTCTATGGCGCAAGCCATCTGCCGGTGGCGATGCTGGAGAAGGCGGCGGGCTTGCCGAAGATGCGGCACCTGCCGACCGCCGGCGGCGGGCCGGCGATCACCGCGATGCTCGGCAACAACGCCCAGGCGAGCACCCAGACGGTGCTGGCGTCGCTGCAGCACGTCAAGTCCGGCAAGCTGCGCGCGCTGGCGAGCTTCGGTGCCCAGCGATCGAAGGTGCTACCTGATGTGCCGACGCTGAAAGAGCTCGGCTATGATCTCACCTACTACCTGTGGGTCGGCCTGTTTGCCCCGAAGGGCACGCCGGCCGCGATCGTCGCGACGCTGACCGGGGCGATCGACAAGGCCGCCGCCTCACCGCAGTTCGCGGACGCGATCGTCAAGATCGGCCTCGAACCGAGCTACCTCAACGCGGCAGGTTTCACGACGTTCTGGGACGAGGACGGCAAGCGGTCGGACGACGCCGTGCAGTCGATCGGCAAGGTGGCGGGCTAGGCGCTGTCCAATAGCCGGTTCGTCGGTTTCGACGTTGTAAGGGACGCAGGACGCCGCCGCTCCCCTCCCCCCGCGAAGCGGCGGGGAGGGGTCGGGGGTGGGGGGCGCGGACATTGGCACCAGAACGCAAACCTCGCAAACCTGACACGCGCGTGCCCCGCGCACGCAAACTTCGTCGCGACATGACGATTGCAGAGCGGAAGCTCTGGTGGCATTTGCGGCGCGTCGCTCCCACGCGATCGCATTTTCGTCGACAAGCAACGATTGGGCCTTACTATGCCGACTTTGCCTGCCATGATCTGCGGCTCATTATCGAGACTCGACGGCGGGCAGCATGGGATCAATGCTCAAATGATCTGCCGATGCGGCGCGAACCAACTTTCTCAATTCGCGCGGCTATCGCGTGCTGCGGTTCTGGAACAATGATGTGCTCGACGAACATCGACAGGCGTGCTGACCGCGATCCAAGCAGCGCTGGATGATGCTGCAGCCTTGCAGCCCCCCACCCCCGACCCCTCCCCGCCACGCTTCGCGTGGGAGGAGGGGCCAACCCGCGGCACCAGCTCGAACAACGACATCGAGCGGAATCGCTACACGTGCGAAGCTGCGCCGATGACCCTCCGCGCCGATCACGCCGCCGGCCTCTTCTTCATCGCGCTCGGCGTGCTCGTGTTCGCGCTCAGCGGCGACCTGCCGTTCGGCACCATCTCGGCGCCCGGCGCCGGCATGATGCCGAAGCTGATGGCCGGGCTGATGATGGCGTTCGCGGTGGCGATTTTCGTCACCGCCCACAGCAGCCAGCGGCTCGCCGAGATCGACTGGAGCGACCGCTGGCACGCACTGCTGGTGGTGCTGATCACCGCCGCCGGCGTCTACGCCTATCAGCAGCTCGGCTTTCTCGTGACCATGACGCTGCTTGTGTTCGCGCTGCTGGTCGTGGTCGAGCGCCGCAACGTGCTGATCGCCGCCGCCTACAGCATCGGCCTGACTGTGTTCGCCTATTGGTTGTTCGGCAAGGCGCTGAAGGCGCCGCTCGAACGCGGCGTGCTCTGGTTCTGATCGTGGAAACCGTCTTCGACAGTCTCATGCTTGGTTTCTCGGTCGCGCTGCGGCCGGACGTGCTGTGGTTCGCGTTCCTCGGCTGCGTGGTCGGCACGCTGGTCGGCATGCTGCCCGGCATCGGCCCGCTCGCCGGCATCTCGATCCTCTTGCCGCTGACGTTCGGCCTCGACGCCACCAAAGCGATCGTGATGCTCGCCGGCATCTATTACGGCTCGCAATACGGCGGCTCGACCACCTCGATCCTGCTGCGCATCCCGGGTGAAGCGGCCTCGGTGATGACCTGTATCGACGGCAACGCCATGGCGCGGAAGGGCCGCGCCGGCGCCGCGCTCTGCATCGCCGCCGTCGGCTCGTTCATCGCCGGCACCTTCGGCGTCATCGTGCTCACGCTGGTGGCGCCGCCGCTGGCGGCGTTCGCGCTGCGCTTCGGCCCGCCCGAATACACCGCGCTCCTCGTGCTCGGCCTGATCTTCCTCGCCTACATGTCGACCACGTCGCTCATTCGCACGTTGCTGATGGCGGCACTCGGGCTGCTGCTCGGCACCATCGGAATCGACATGATGACCGGGCACTTCCGTTATTCGTTCGGGATCGCCGAGCTCGGCGACGGCATCGGCATCGTGCCGGTCGCGGTCGGCCTGTTCGGCCTCGGCGAACTGCTCGCGACGCCGAGCCGTCAGGTCAAGAGCGACGTTACCGCCCCGAAGCTGCGCGAGCTTTGGCCGACGCGGCAGGAATGGCGCGAGTCGGGATGGCCGATCGCGCGCGGCTCGGTGCTCGGATTCCTGATCGGCATCATCCCGGGCTCGGCGCACATCATCTCGAGCTTCGTGTCCTATGCGCTCGAGCGCAAGCTTTCGCGGCATCCGGAAGAATTCGGCAAGGGTGCGGTGGCCGGCGTCGCCGGCCCGGAATCCGCCAACAACGCCGCCTCGACCGGCGCGTTCGTGCCGATGCTGGCGCTCGGGCTGCCGACCGGGCCGGTGATCGCGGTGCTGATGGCGGCGCTCTTGATCCACGGCGTGCCGCCAGGGCCGAACCTGGTCAACGACCATCCCAACGTGTTCTGGGGCTTCGTCGCGTCGATGTATGTCGGCAACCTGATGCTGCTCCTGCTCAACCTGCCGCTGGTCGGCGTGTTCGTGAACCTGCTGCGGATCCCCTACGCCTATCTTTATCCGCTAATCATCATGTTCTGCGTGATCGGCGTCTACGAGGTGAACCACTCGATCGTCGACGTGTGGATCATGCTGATCTTCGGCGTGGTCGGCTATGCGCTGAAGAAATTCGGCTTCGATCCGGCGCCGCTGGTGCTGGGGCTCGTGATCGCGCCGATCTTCGAGATGTCGCTGCGCCAGTCGCTGATCATGTCGGACGGCACCTGGGGCATCTTCCTGGAGCGGCCGATCGCGCTGGCGCTGCTGCTGATCAGCGCCGCCCTGCTCGCGCTGGCGGCGATCTCGGCGGTTACCCGCGACTGGCGCGGCAAGCTTGCCGAAGTAGAATCCACGGACGGCACCGACATCACGCGCGTCAAGTAGCGCATCCGGCCAACCTCTTCGATCAGGGTCGCAGTTGGTTCTGCCTAAGCAATTTGAGGCCTGAAGCTAATTGCATAATTGCCGTCCGGCGATTGATGTCGGGGCTCCCGCTCCTCGCCGCTGGCGGACTTAGACGTTCCGAGCAGCTTGCGATACACGCCGACATAGTCCTTGGCCATGCGCGTCGCGGAGAAACGTTGCTCGAAACGTTGACGCACCTTTTTCCGATCCAGCGCGATGACGCCCGGCAGCGCTCCGATAGCCTGCTCCATGGTGTCGACGATGGCGCCGGTGAGACCATCCTCGATGATCTCCGGCACCGAGCCGCAGCGGAACGCCAGGACCGGCGTGCCGCAGGCCATGGCTTCGATCATGGAGAGGCCGAACGGCTCCGGCCAGTCGACCGGAAACAGCAGTGCCTGCGCCTCGCCCAAGAATTGCGTCTTTTGGTGTTCGTTGATTTCGCCGATGAACTCCACGCCGGGCCCGTTGAGCAGCGGCTCGATCGTCGTCCGGAAATAGGCCTCGTCGGCGCGGTCCACCTTGGCTGCGATCTTCAGCGGAATGCCGAGCGCACGCGCAATCGAGATGGCGCGGTCGGGACGTTTCTCCGGCGAGATGCGGCCGAGAAAGGCAACATAGCCGCCGTGCGGCCCCGCGATCGGACGATGCAGACCGGCGGGCAGGCCGTGGTAAACGGTCGCCGCGAAGTTTGCATTCGGCATCGGCCGGCGCTGGTCGTTGGAGATCGAGACCAGCGGCATGTCGTCGAAGCCCACATAGAGCGGAACCAGATCCGGCAGGTCCTGGCGGCCATGGAGCGTGGTGACCGTGCGGCTCGCGATCGGCCGGAACAGCGGAAAATGGAACTGGTCGATATGGAAGTGCAGGACATCGAAATCGTCGACGCGCTGGCGCACGCGATCGAGCATGAGCATGTAGTAAGGGATCGTATCGCGTACGCTGGCGTCGAGTCGCAACGCCTTGGGCACGCACGGCACCAGGTTGGCCGCCGTAATGGAATCGCCACTCGCAAACAGCGTCACATCATGGCCGAGCGCCACCAATTCCTCGGTCAGGTAGGAAACGATTCGCTCGGTGCCGCCATAAAGTCGTGGAGGAACGCTCTCGATCAGAGGCGCAATCTGCGCGATTTTCATTGTTACCTTTTGGGCTGTCCCAGGATAATTGGGTGAGTGGCACGGGAATTCTCGTGGTTTCCTCCAATCGGCCGGCTGGAGCGCGAGCCTTTTGCCAAGCGTTCGGCGCTCTCTGTGCTCTCTTTCCTGGGAAATGACGTTGACGCGCCGCCCTCGTTCTCCCAGCGCGCGATCGCCTGTCGGCTCGCGTCCCGTTGAGTGTCTGGGGTCATATTAAGGGACCCGGCTCCGCCGTATGGACGATCTTGCTCTGATTGTCGGCGAGCCACTGCGCATTGTCCGCGAGCACAGTGAAGCTCTGTTCAAGCGTCCGGAATTCAAGAGCCTCGGCCGGGTTGCTCGCTGCCTTCACCAAGTCGGTGTATTCGGCTGCTTTTGCACGATATTGCTGGGGCGTGAACATGAGGGAGCCTTTCTGTGAGAAGACCTCTCTCTCGAATGCGCAATTTGGGGACGTCTACGACATATGGTGTCGCCAAGGCCTATTAGCGAGGTGCGTGGGGCAGTATTCGCAGCGTCAGACGTTATCCTCGACTTCAAGGGCCAGAGCGCGCATGGTTGTGGCAACTGAGACGCAGCCCCAGGCAATAGAGTGGCTCAAACGACGGTGTCGGGATTGGATTGTCATGCCCATCACCATTTTCCACACTGAAACTGGCAGCACTGAAAAGTGGCTCGAAGTGAACGACGACGGCACCGTTTCATACTACGAGAGACTCTTTGACTTAAGGACGTTGCTTGGTGAAATAGAGCCTCGGCAACGGAATATGACCGTCGAGGAGGCAAAATCGGATTGGGCCTTCTATGCCAACGACATAGACGAAGCGACGTCGACAATGGCCCTCAGGCCGGGCCGCCTGTCACACTAGTAGCACGCGAACTCATAACGCTCCCGTGCGGATGGGCTCACGAGAGTCCGCTCCGCCCGAAGCGGACGCGGGATCGCGTCGATCTCAAGGTGACCTTCATCCTGATCGACTGACGATGATCGGTGCGCAACCTGCGGCGAGTGCCGTTGCTGTAGGCTTATTTCTCAACCCCTATTGTGCATCGCGTCCAAGCCACCAGATTAACAATACAGACAAGCAGCGGCTTGCCTGAAGGCTGCCCAGAAAACGGCGACGTACCGAAGTCTCCGCTCCAATCAACTGGCAGCATTGGTGCCGTCGGCAGGCACAATCACTCGACAATGAGTTGCGTTCGGCGCGGGTGCCGTCGGCGCCCGGCTCCGTGCGTGTGCGGGCGCGGCGCTGATTGCAGCGCTCTTGAACCCGTCGTCCGGTCGCTAAGGACCGATACGATTGCATCCCCTAAAGACCACCCAGGTCCCCCAATGATCGTTCCCCTTTACATCAATGAAAGCAAATCCGACATGCGCGGCATCAAGTCTGGCTGGTACGCAACGGATGGCGAAGGCAACCTCGTCTCGGGCCCATTTTCCAGTCGCGAGAAATGCATCGAGAAACCCGACGAATGGATCAATGCCATCCGGGTTGTTTTGACGGCCAAATGAGAAACGTTTCAACGCGCACCAATCGACGTTCAGGGCGGCGTCCGGAGGTCCAACCACAACCGCCCCTAAAGGATGAGTGTCATGACTGAAACCACAAAAGCCCGGACCGCCAATCCGGCCGGAACAGCGACGAACCCGATGCATGAGATGGCTGACCAGGGCATCGCCCAAACAAAGGACAGCTTCAAGAACGCGAAGGCCGCCACCGAGGAAGCCGCCCATGTTTTCCAACAGGCCTATACCGTCGCCGCCAAGGGCGCCACCGACTACAACCTCAAGGTTTTCGAGATCGCCCGTTTCAATACCAATGCGGCTTTTGATTACGCTCGCGAGTTGCTGGGCGTGAAGTCCCTGTCGGAGTTTGTCGAACTGTCGACCGCACGCTCGCGCCAGCAATTCGAAACCATGACGGCGCAGAGCAAAGAACTTGCGACGCTGGCTCAGAGGGTCTCGCTTGAGGCCGCCGAGCCGCTGAAGACCGGAATCCCTGGAGTGTTCAACAAGGTCGCCTGACAATTTCGGTTTGCGTGACTGTCCGAGGGGCGCCGGGGTAACTCTAGGAGCATGGCCAAATGTGGTCGTATGTCGAGATGTTGTCGCCGTTGCTGACCGTCGTGTTGGCTACTGCGATCGGCGTTGGCGTGGTGTCATTTATCGTGAGCCAGGCAAGACCTCATCGCTAGTCCGCGTTCGTGCAGCGTGACACGCTGCGTAACCACAAGGAGCTACTCTATGGCGATGAATATGATTGGCGAGGTCCAGCTCCCGGCAAGCCGTGAAGCGGTGTGGGCGATGCTCAACGAACCCGCCGTGCTGAAAAGCTGCATTCCGGGTTGCGAGTTGCTCGATAAAGATTCGAACAACGAATTCCAGGCGGTCGCCACGATCAAGATCGGCCCCGTCAAGGCGCGCTGGAAAGGGAAAGTAAGGTTCTCCGACCTCGATCCCCCCAACAGCTACCGCATCTCCGGCGAGGGCGAGGGCGGCGTCGCCGGATTTGCCAAGGGCGGCGCCAAGGTCTCTCTCGCCGACAAGGATGGTGGTACATTGCTGTCCTACAACGTCGAAGCGCAGATCGGCGGCAAGCTCGCTCAGCTCGGGCAACGCCTCATCAACAGCGCGGCGAAGAAGACCGCCGACGATTTCTTCGAAAATTTCGCCGCCGCCGTCACGCCAAAGGTGGGCTAGAATTGACGTGGCCGAAGCACTTCAAATTCGTACAATGCCAAACGGCAGCAACTGGTATTGGGAAGTTGTAAGCCGAGACCATGAAATTCTTGCGCGCGGCGTCTCCGACACGCACGTCGATGCCGTTGCAGATGCCGAATTTGCGGCGTCGAAGGTCAAGCCGGCGATGCAAACATAGCTGGCTGATCTCCGCTGTGAGTTGCTGCCAGTGGGCGGCTGACAAACATCACGCCCACAGGCGCTCTTTCTCCAGGCCCTTGTACATGTCGGCGACGAACTCGCCGTAGCCGTTGAACAACAGCGTCGGCTTGCGCTCGTTGGTGCCGATGATCTCTTCGGTGGCCTGGCTCCAGCGCGGATGCGCGATCGCCGGATTGACGTTGGCCCAGAAACCGTATTCCGACGCCTGTAGCGCCTCCCAGAACGACTTCGGCCGCTGGTCGGTGAAGGTGAACTTCACGATCGACTTGACCGACTTGAAGCCGTACTTCCACGGCGCCGCCAGCCGGATCGGCGCGCCCATCTGCTTCACCGGCTTGCCATAGGCGCCGGTGACCATGAAGGTGAGCTCGTTCACCGCCTCGGCCATCGTGAGGCCTTCGACGTAAGGCCACGGATGCCAGCGCTGGCGCTGCCCGGGCGCGGTCGACGGGTCGTTGAACGTCTCCATCCGCACGTATTTCGCCGACGACAACGGCTTCGCCATCTCGACCAGCTTCGCCATCGGGAAGCCCGTCCACGGCACCGACATCGACCACGCCTCGACGCAGCGCATGCGGTAGAGGCGCTCTTCGAGCCCGACCTTCTTCAAGAGGTCGTCGATATCGATCACCTGCTCCTTCTCGACCATGCCGTCGAGCTTGATCTGCCAGGGCCGCAGCTTCAGCGCCTGCGCCGCCCGCGCGATCTGCTTGGTGGAGCCGAATTCGTAGAAATTGTTGTAGTTGGTGTTGATCTTCTCGTCGGTTACCGGCCGGTCGAGCGTGTATTTCTCGTTGCGCTTGGCCGGATAGAGGCTGGCGCTCGGGTCCGGCAGGTCGGTTACGCGCTGCGCCGCGGCAAGCTCGGGCGACAGCGCCAGCGCGGCGGCGCCGGTGCCGGCCAGGAAGGCGCGGCGGTTGAGGAAGACGTGCTCGGGCGTAGCCTCGCGCTCGGGAATTTCCCAGCCACGGCGGCGGATGACGTGCATGGCGACCCTCCTCGGTTTCCCTGAGAAGTACGGGCGCATGCGATCACCCGCAAGTCACAGATGCGGGATGGCGGCGTGACAAAGGTGAACGACCGGCGGTTCAACCCTTGCCGAACCCGGGGATCAGCCCCGACAGCCGGCGCGCCGGCATCGGAACCGGCGCAGGCGCGCCGACCAGGCGGCGGCGCATGGCGCTGATGAGCTGCTCCTTCGCCATCGGTTTGGCGTAGAGATAGCCCTGCCCGACGTCGCATCCGAGCGCCTGCAGCTTGTGGCTCTCGTGCACCAGCTCGATGCCTTCGGCCACGGTCTTGAGCCCGAAGCGCTTCGCAAGCTCGACGAACACCTCGCACAGGCCGGCGTTGACGCGGTCGGTATGGCAGTTGGTCACGTAGGCGCGATCGATCTTGAGCTCGCTGAACGGCAGCTGCTTGAGCCGCGCGATCGAGGAATAGCCGGCGCCGAAATCGTCGAGCGCGAGCGAGCAGCGCGCCGCCTGCAGCTCGGCAGCGGCTTCGTTGGCGACCTTAAGGTCGCGCACGATCTCGTCCTCGGTCACTTCCAGGATCAGGCCGGGCCAGCTGTCCGCCGCCGGGCGCAGCTCGCGCACCATGGTGCTGATCGGCAGCTGCACGAGCGCGGAGACCGGCACGTTGACCGCGATCTTCAGCGACAGCCCGTTGGCGGCGAAGTCGTCCCAGTCCTTGAGCGCCTTGACGATGACCCGCTCGGTCAGCGCCAGCATGTCGGCTTCGCTCGCGCCGGGCAGGAACATACCGGGCGCGATGACGCCGCGCTGCGGATGCCGCGCGCGCACCAGCGCCTCGGCGCCGTTGAGCCGCATGGTCTTGAGCTCGATCTTGGGCTGATAGAACAGCTCGAACCATCCGCGGGAGAGCACATCGGCGAGCGTGATCTTGCCGTCGGCCGGCTCAGGGGCCACGACTTCCTTCGGCCCGAACATCTCCCGCAAGGATTTCAGCATCGAATCCTGCAGCGCCGTTTGCTGCGTCCGCCTATCGGTGCGCGTTTAGTCGAGTGTTAGCCAAAAGGCCCCGCCAGAGCGTTAACACCCATAACGGACCGCTATGGAATGGGCGGGATGCTTTGCGAATGGTAACCGCAATCGCAGAAACCCGGGAGCAAATTCCGGGCCCCTCACCAATTGGGACCTTGAGTTGGTTTAGCGCGTCGCCGCCGACGCCTTGATCCACTCCATGATCAGGTCGGCGATCTGAAGATTGTTGGTCTCGACCATCATCATGTGGCTGTTGCCCTTGATGCCGAGTTCCGGCAGCAGCATGAATTTCGCCGGACCGCCCTTGGCGGCGATCGTCGATATGCTGCCGGAGCAACCGTTGCGGCGCTCGTCGCCGTTGCGCGACTTGTTGCCAACGCTATGATCGGCCCACACCGACAGCAGCGGCACGCGACTGAAGGTCTTGCTCACGTCATCGTCGGACAACGGCACGCAGTCGCCTTCGACATTGACCAGCGCACGGACAAGTTCGGGCTTGGCGCGTGCCACGGCGAGCCCATAGCCACCGGATTGCGAGTGCACCAGCACCACCGCCGGTCCGGTCTTCTCAAGCAGAGCAACAAGCCCGAGCACGGTCTGTTCGCCGAGCGCGCCCGGCAAGGTGCCGTCGCCCATCGGCGCGGCCTGCGAGAAGTAGTGATCGAGCGCGGCCTGCGGGAACCGCGAGTCCGGCCAGAACTCGGGGTATTTCGGCCCGAGCCGGTAGCTCGCCCAGGCCGCCTCGCGCTGCGCGATGGCGATGGTCGGCATCTCCGACGTGTCGCCCTTCGCCTTGGCGCGATTGATCGCGGTCGGGTTGAACCCCGAGCGGCCGCGTCCGGCCTGGTCGACGACATAGACCGGGAAGCCGCCGCGCACGAAATAGTTGGCCCAGCCTTCCCGGCCGTCGGGCGTGGTTTCATACGTCACGCCGGAATGATTGGCGCCGTGCACCATGATCACCGGGATGCCGTTGCTCTTCACCGGGATCTTGAACTGCACGTACATCTGGCCGGTCCGGATCGTGCCAGCGACCGGCGCGCCGCCACGCACATCAGCGTAGTCGGTCCGTTCGTTGGTGCCGCGGACAAAGAAGCTGCCCTCATCCGCGAGGACGAGCGGACCGCCAAGCGAGCTTGCGGCTGCGTTCGACATGAGGGCTCCGATGGCGACGAGCGAAGCGGCGGCTCCGCGCAGAATGCACGACATGCGCATGACGATCCTCCCACCGGAACGAGGTCCGGACGTCCGTTGTTTTGTTCCGCCCCCACATTGCGCGGGAGCGAATCTTGCAAGGCTACGCCGCCGCGGCCGCCTTGCGCGCCGCGATGATCTGGTCGGCGGTGCGGCCGGTCAGCTCCGCCATGTGATCGAACTTGAAGGTAAAGCTGCCGACGCCGGCAGTCGCCGAGCGCACCTCGATGATGAGGTTGCCGATCTCGGCCTCCGGCATCTGCACCTTCACGATGTCCCAGCCGTCCCAGCCTTCGCGGGTGTCGAAGCCGAGGATCTGGCCGCGATGCCCCGACATCAGCGCGTTCATCTTGGCGGTCGCCTCCGACGGACACACGATGTCGACCGTATAGATCGGCTCGAGCAGCACCGGCTGGCACTGCGGCAGACCCTCGTTCATGGCGAGCCGGCCGGCGAGCTGGAACGCCATGTCGGAGGAATTGACGGTGTGATAGGAGCCGTCGACCAGCTTCACCAAGACGTCGACCACCTGGAAGCCGAGCGGGCCGTGCTTGAGCGCGTTCTGTACGCCCTCCTCCACCGACGGGATGAAGTTGCGCGGCACCACGCCGCCCTTGATCGCCTCCTCAAAGGTGAAGCCTGAGCCGCGCGGCATCGGCTTGATGTCGACGACGATGTCGCCGTACTGGCCGTGACCGCCGGACTGCTTCTTGTGCCGCCCGCGCTGCTGGATCGGCTTCTTGATGGTCTCGCGGTAGCCGACGCTCGGCTTGCCAGTGGTGATAGCGACGCCGAAGCGATCGGCCAGCCGCTCGGCCGCGACCCGCAGGTGCATCTCGCCCTGGCCCCAGACGACCACTTCGTGCGCTTCCGGGTTGTGCACCATCGTCACCGACGGGTCTTCTTCCAGGAGCTTGTGCAGCGCCTGGCCGAGCTTGACGTCGTCCTTGCGCTCCTTGGCCGAGACCGCGATAGCGAGCACCGGCGCCGTCGGCGCCGTCGTCGGCAGCGCCGCATGCGCCTGCTTGCCGGCGGTGATGGTGTCGCCGGTCATAGCATGGTCGAGCTTGGCAAGCGCGACGGTCTCGCCGACGCCGGCCGGACCGCGTTTTTCGGTGGCCGAACCCATGAGCTTGAACACGCCGGCGACGCGGCCGGCTTCACGCTCGGGCGTCTGGAAGGTCGTGCCATCGGCGACCTGACCGTTGAGCACGCGCGCGATCGACATCTTGCCGCCGTGCGCGGTGTGCAGCGTCTTGATCACAAAGGCGAGCGGATCGTTGCCGCCCTTGACGCCGAGCCGCTTGGCGGTGGTGGCGACGTCGGGCGCTTCGTGGCGCAGCGCCTTCATCAGGCGCAGCACGCCGTTGGTGCGCGTCGCCGAGCCTATCAGCACCGGACAGACCAGGCTGTCGCGCAACTCCTTCGACAGATCGTCGAACACCTTGTCCTTCGGCGGCTCGATGTCGCCGAGCAGCTGCTCCATCAGCTCGTCGTCGTGGTCGGCGAGCGTCTCCAGCATCGAGAAGCGCGCGGTCTTCTCGCGATCGAGCATGTCGCCTTCAAGCGGCACGACTTCGGAGGCGGCGTGCTCCTTGTAGACAAAAGCGCGCTCGAGCGCGAGATCGACGAAGCCCGAGACGATGTCGCCATTGAAGGTCGGGATCTGGCGCAGCAGGAGCTTCGAGCGCGACGCCGGCTGCAACAGCGCCAGCGCGTCGTGAATGGTGGAGTTGGCCTTGTCGATCTTGTTCAGGAACAGGAAGCGGGGAATCTTCTGGTCTTCGAGCTCGCGCAGGATGAGCTGCAGCTGCGGGACCTTCTTTTCATCCATCTCGCAGACGACCACCGCGGCATCGACCGCCGGCAGCGCCGCACGCATGTCATGGATGAATTCGACTGAGCCCGGGCAATCGACGAACGTGAAGTTCTCGCCCATGAAGCTCGTGGTCGCGACCGAGACTTCGACGCTCATGCGATGGTGGCGCGCCTCCTTGCTGGCGTCGCCGACCGAGGTTCCTGCATCGACGGTGCCCTGGCGCTGGACCGCGCCGGTGCGTGCGAGGATGCCTTCGAGAAGAGTGGTCTTGCCGCTTTGGAACGGGCCTACCAGCGCAATGCACCGGGGGCCCGTGGCTCGTGTGCCGTTCTGTGCCATTTCCGCCTCCCAAGCTGACTACGGCTCTTAAGGGGCCGGAACGCTATCGTTTCAAACCCGAAGGGGGATTGGCAAGAGGCGAGTATTTGTGCCGCAATGGCGGCTCCAACAACGACCGCAAATCGGCCTCTTCCGGTCATGCAAGCGCGGTTCCCGAACGGAGGCGCCGATGCGCGTGTGGATTGCCCTGTCAGCGCTTCTCGTTCTGTTCCCGGCGATCGTCACCGGCGCGGCGGAGAACAAACGCGCACCGACAACGGCGAAGACGGCCCGGATCGAACCGCCGGTGGCGGCCCGCAAGCCGGTGCGGCTGCGCAACCACGGCATCGTTCGGGTCGATAACTACGCGTGGCTGCGCGACAAGAACTGGCGCGAGGTGGTGCGGGACTCATCGCGGCTTGCGCCGGCCATCCGCGCCTATCTTGCGGCCGAAAATCGCTACGCCGATGCGGTGCAGGCGCCGCTCGCCGGCCTGCGCGCCAGGCTTACCGCTGAGATGAAGGGACGCCTTCAGCCGCAGGACACCGGCGTGCCGATGCCCGACGGTCCGTATGCGTACTGGCGAAAATTCGTCGCCGGCGCCGAATATATCGTCCACGTCCGCGCACCGCGCGACGGCGGGGACGAGGAGGTTCTTGTCGACGGCAATGTGCTGGCCAAGGGCCGGCCCTATTTCGCGTTCGGCGATACGCGCATTCACAGCCCGGATCACCGCTACTTTGCCTACACTTTCGACGACAGCGGCTCCGAAAGCTATACTCTGATGGTGCGGGATCTGGCCGCGAAACGCGACCTGCCCGATGTCATCAAGTCGGTCGCAAACTTCACCTGGGCCGACAGCAACGTCATCTACTATGTCCGGCAGGACGACGAGCTGCGGGGGCGCTTCGTCTACCGGCACCGCCTCGGTACCGATCCCGCCAACGACACGCTAGTCTACGAGGAGACCGACCTGCAATTCTCGGTCACGGTCGGCCGGACGAACAGCGGCCGCTACGTCGTGATCTCCTCCGCGAGCTCGGACACCAGCGAAGCGCGGATCGTCGAGACCACAAAACCGGAGAGCGAGCCCAGGCTGGTCGAGGCGCGGACGCCGGGCCTGATGTACGGCATCGATGACGGCGGCGAGCAGTTGATCGTCCTGACCAACGCCGACGGCGCCGAGGACTACAAGATCATGACCGCGCCGTTGGCCACGCCCGGGCGCGAGCACTGGCGCGATCTGGTTCCTTATCGCGAGGGCCGCCGCATCGAGTTGGTGGAAGCGCTCGCCAACCACCTGGTGCGGCTCGAACGTGAGAACGGCCTCGGCCGCATCGTCATCCGCAGAAAGGCTGACGGCGCCGAGCATGCGGTGTCATTCGACGCCGAAGCCTACGATATCGAGCTGACCATTCCCTACGAGCACAACTCCCGGACCATCCGGTTCGTCTTTGCCTCGCCGTCGACGCCGCGGCGGACCTACGACTACGGCCTGGAGAGCCGCGAACGGGTGCTGCGCAAGGAGCAGACGCTTCCGGGCGGCCACGATCCCGATGCCTATGTGGTGCGGCGGCTGTTCGTCGTGACCGCCGACAAGGAAGAAGTGCCGGTCACGCTGTTCCATCGGAAAGATACGGCGATCGACGGCTCCGCCCCGTTGTATATCGAAGGCTACGGCGCCTACGCCTACAACTTCGCGGCCACGTTCGACGCCAACGTCCTGTCGCTGGTCGATCGCGGCTTTGTCTACGCCATCGCGCACGTCCGTGGCGGCATCGAAAAAGGCGAGCGCTGGCGTAACGCCGGGCGCCGCGCGAACAAGGTCAACACGTTTACGGATTTCATTGCCGTTGCGGAGCATCTCATCAAGAGCGGCTACACCTCGCGCGGACGGATCGTGGCACGCGGCGATTCCGCGGGCGGGCTGTTGGTCGGCGCGGTCGCAAACATGCGGCCCGACCTGTTCGCCGGCATGATCGCCCGGGTGCCGTTCGTGGATGCGCTCAACACCATGCTCGACGACACGCTGCCGCTGACCGCGAGCGACGTTCCCGAGTGGGGAGATCCGATCCGCGACGTCAAGGCGTACCACACCATCGCCGGCTACTCGCCCTATGATAACGTCAAGGCCCAGGCCTATCCGCACATGCTGGTGACGGCCGGCATCAGCGACCCGCGCGTCCAGTACTGGGAACCGGCCAAGTGGGTGGCCAGGCTGCGGGCGATGAAGACCAACGACTCCCGCATCGTGCTGATCACGCAATTCACCGCCGGCCATTCCGGCGCCGTCGGGCCGGTTCGTGGAGCTCGACGAGGCGGCGCGCATTGCGGCGTTTGCGCTCGACGCGGCCGGCTGGCGCGAACCGCCGACCGCGCAATGAAAACGGCCGCCCGATAGGGCGGCCGTTGCACTATGACAAGTTGCTGTTGATCAGCGGCCGATGCGCAGCTGCAGCTCGGCGACGCCGACTGCGAGATTGAGCCCGACCTGTCCGCCGATCGAGAGCGGCTGCAGCGCAACCTGCCGGTTCGATCCGCCGACCAGCACATTCGCGCCGAGCCCGACCGCGATGGTCGCCTCGCCGGTGGCGCCGATATAGTCGCCCGCCAGCGAACCGGGCCGCGGACCGACGAACTCGGAGAACACCGCCCACACCATGGTGCCGCCGGCGGTGGCGCCGATATCGAGGCCGAACCGCGAAATCGTGCCGTGATAGACCTCCTGCGGACCGCCGCCGTCGGGCGAGAACGTGCAGACCAGCCTGCGTTGCGATCCGATGATGAAGCCGATCCCGCCGGAGACGTCGCAGCCGAGCATGCCAGTCCGGGCGCGCTGCGCCGCGGCCGGTTCGAGCGCCGCGAACGCTATCAGCAGCGCTGCGGCGACGATTGCCTTACGAAACATGAGCAACCCTCCTCACCCCGTCCCGTGGCGCCAGATGACCCGGCAAAGGCCCTGCCCCGGGAACCTGGCACCATAGTAACGGAAGACCACCCGGAAGTTCTAGTTCCGGGCGGTCAATTCTCGATGGTGCTGCGTATAGTTAACTCAGATTGCCGCAGAACCGCTGGATGCGGCGGCAGGCCTCTTCGAGGTCCTCGGTCTTCACGGCGTAGGAAATCCGGAACGCCGGGCCGAGCCCGAACGCCGAGCCCTGCACCACCGCGACGCCTTCCGCCTCCAGGAGCTCGGTGACGAAGTCCTCGTCGGTCTTGAGCGTCTTGCCGGTCGAGGCTTTCTTGCCGATGGTGCCGGCGCAGGACGGATAGACGTAGAACGCGCCCTCCGGCGTCGGACATTTGATGCCGTTGGCCTGGTTGAGCATCGACACCGCCAGGTCGCGGCGGTCCTTGAAGATCTTGTTGTGCTTCGGGATGAAGTCCTGCGTTCCGGTGAGCGCCTCGACCGCCGCCCATTGCGACACCGCCGCCGGATTGGTGGTCGACTGCGACTGGATCATCGCCATCGCCTTGATCAACGGCTCCGGCCCGCCGGCATAGCCGATGCGCCAGCCGGTCATGCAATAGGCCTTGGAGGTGCCGTTGATCGTCAGCGTGCGATCGTAGAGCGACGGCTCGATCTGCGCCGGCGTGAAGAACTTGAAGTCGTCGTAGACGAGGTGCTCGTACATGTCGTCGGTCATGACATGCACGTGCGGATGCTTCACCAGCACGTCGGTGAGCGCCTTCAGCTCGTCACGCGAATAAGCGGCGCCGGTCGGGTTCGACGGCGAGTTGAGCAGGAACCATTTGGTCTTCGGCGTGATCGCGCGCTCGAGCGCCTCGGCGCTGATCTTGAAGCCGTTCTCCATGGTGCCGACCACCGGCACCGGCGTGCCGCCGGCGAGCAGCACCATGTCGGGATAGCTCACCCAATACGGCGCCGGGATGATCACCTCGTCGCCCGGATTGAGCGTCGCCATGAACGCGTTGTAGAGCACCTGCTTGCCGCCGGCACCGACCGTGATCTGCGAGGTCTTGTAGTCGAGGCCGTTCTCGCGCTTGAACTTGCCCGCCACCGCTTCCTTGAGCTCGGCGAGCCCGTCGACCTGCGTGTATTTCGACGCCTTGCCGCCCAGGATCGCCTTGATCGCGGCCTGCTTGATGTTGTCGGGCGTGTCGAAATCCGGTTCCCCGGCGCCCAGACCGATGACATCGCGGCCCGCCGCTTTCAGCGCGCGCGCTTTATCCGTCACCGCGATCGTCGGCGACGGCTTGATGCGCTTGAGCTGCTCGGCGAGGAAGGCCATCGATGTCTCCTTTTCTGTGGCCTGCGTTGAAGGACGGCCATCTCCTAAGGCCCCCGCCCGAGTCCGGCAAGGGCAAGTGGCCATTGGTTCAGCGGAATTTGAACCGACTGTGGCGGCTTTGCGCCCCTGGCGCCATTTTCAGGCGTGACGGCGACGTGACGACGGGCTTAACCGCCGGTCAATCCCGTTTTGCTAGCGATGGGCCGGGAGACACCATGACCGCCGACCCCGCCGACCCGCTTACGCTGCGCAGGCTCGATCGTACGATCTGGGCGCTGGTCGCGGCCGTCACGGTGGTCGTGCTGGCCTCGACGTTCTTCACCACGTTCTATCTGGAATGGCGATCCTTCGCGGGCCCGGCGGCGGGCGCCCTGGCGCTTTGCGCCGGCGCCTGGTTCTACCGCCACTGGCGCCCCGATCAGCGGCTGGCGTCCGGTCTGGAATGCACGGCGCAACTCGTGGCCTTCACCGCGGTCGGCGCGCCGCTCTCCTATCTCGCGGCCGCCGCGGGCGGCGCATTTCCGCTCCAGGATGCCATGTTCGAGGCCGCCGACCGCGCGATCGGGCTCGATTGGCGCGGCATGCTGGCATGGATGAACGAACACACTTCCGGCCACACGGTCTTCATGCTCGCCTATATGAGCTTCACCCTGCAGGCGTCGGTCACGGTGCTGTCGCTGGCGTTCTGCGGCCATCTCGTTCAGATCCGGATCTTCATGCTGTCGCTGGCGCTGTCGGCGCTGGTCTGCATCGCCATCTCGGCGGTGCTCCCGGCGCAAGGGATTTGGGGGTTCCTCAATCTCTCCGCCGCCGACTATCCCGCGATCGTCCCCGCCACCCGCGAGCTGCACCTGCCGATCTTCCACGGACTGCGCGATGGTTCCTTCCGCGCCCTCACCGGCCTTACGTCGGAGGGCATCATCACGTTCCCGAGCTTCCATACTGCGCTGGGGGTGATCTTCGTCGTGGCGCTGTGGCCGGTGCCGGTGTTGCGCTGGTTTGGCGTTGTCGTAAACGTCTTGATGTTGGCCTCGATACCGATCGACGGCGGTCACTACTTCATCGACATGGTCGCCGGCACCATCATCGCGGTGCTTTGCATCATGGCCGCGCGTGCCATGGCGATCCGTGCAGCAGCCGATCCGTCATTGCCGATGGTCGCAACGCAGGGCAGAACCAACTCGCCGGCAACTTAAACGCAGAATAATTCCACGCTGCTTTTGCTGCGCTGCGAAACAAATCTCCGCAATACTGTCGCAGTCGTGAATTGACACGACATGGCCGTGCTCATGTCATAGTCTCCTAATTGAAGGTGACTACAGACGTTGCAGAACCGGCGGCTTCAGGCACGCGATGCACACGCTCTATTCAATGCAGCGATCGGGAAACAGCTACAAGGTGAGGCTCGCCCTCGCCCAGCTCGGCGTGCCGTATCGGCTGGTCGAGGTCGACATCCTCAAGGGCGAAAGCCACACGCCCGAATTCCTGTTGAAGAATCCGAACGGCCAGGTGCCGCTGCTCGAAGTCGCGCCCGATCGTCATCTCGCGGAATCGAACGCCATTCTCTGGTACGTCGCCGGCGGCACGTCGCTCGCGCCGGAAGATCGCATCGATCGCGCGGAAGCGCTGCAATGGATGTTCTTCGAGCAGCACAGCCTCGAGCCCAATCTCGGCGCCGCCTATTTCTGGCTGGTGCTGGTGAAAGGCGGGCGCGAGCTGCAGCGTCACGCGCTCGAGGACTGGATGGAGGAAGGCTACCGCTCGCTGCGCGTGATGGAGAACCACCTCAAGCACAACGACTACTTCGCGGCCGGCCGCTACACCATCGCCGACATCGCGCTCTATGCCTATACGCATCTTGCGCATCTTTCCGAGTACGACCTCGGCACGTTCCCGGCGATCCGCGCTTGGCTCGATCGCGTCGCGTCGCAGCCCCGCCACATCGACATGGACTGGCAGCCGAGCGCGCTCGAAGCTGCGCAATAGGCGCTGTGTCCCGACTACTAGTTGCCGACCTTCAGTCCGCTTTCCTTGATCACCTTCGCCCACTGCTGGCCTTCGTCCTTGATGACGGCGGCAAATTCAGCGGGCGTGCTTCCGATCACGGCGAGGCCCTGATCGTCGAAGATCTTGCGCACGTCCGGCAGCGCGAGGATCCGCATGGTCTCGCGATGCAGCCGATCGAGGATCGCGGGCGGCGTTCCGGCCGGCGCCAGGAACGAATGCCACACCGTCGAGCGGAAACCATGGACTCCTTGCTCTTCCATGGTCGGGATTTCCGGCGCGGCAGGCCAGCGCGTGGCGGTGCCGACCGCCAGCGCCCGCAACTTTCCGTCGCGCGTCAACGGCAGCGCGGTCGGCAGGCTGAGGAACGCGACCGGGATGCGGCCGCCGATGATATCCGGCACCGACACCGAGACGCCCCGATAAGGCACGTGCTGGAGATTGATCCCGGCCATGAGCTTGAACAGCTCGGCGGCGAGATGGTTGCTGGTGCCGGCGCCGCCCGATGCGAAGGAGAGCTTCCCCGGATCCTTGCGCGCGAGTGCAATGAGCTCCTGCACGGACTTCACCGGCACGTCGTTGTTGACCACCAGGACATTGGGCGTGAAGCACAGCTGCGAGATCGGAGCGAAATCCCGGATCGGATCGAACGGCACCTTTTGATAGAGCGACGGATTGACGACCAGCGGCCCGGGCGCGGATATCAGCAATGTGTGACCGTCCGGCACGGACTTGGCGACGCGTTCGGTGCCGATGTTGCCGGAGGCGCCGCTCACATTCTCGACCACGGCCGGCCTGCCCAGGGCTTCGGTGAGCTTGTCGGCCATCAGCCGCGCAACGATGTCCGACGGCCCGCCCGGTGGAAACGCCACGATCATGCGGATTGGCCGCTCCGGATAATTCGCCTGCGCCAAGGCGCCGCCAGCGGTCGGCAGCGCGCCGCCGGCGATCAGCACCGCCGACAGGACCGCGAGCATCCCGGAAGTTATTTTTGTCATCGAAGCCTCCCCGTGTTGTGCAGCATGCGACTCTTCTTGTGCTCTCGGGCCACATGGATCGACAAAGTCCGATCGATCCGGCTGAGTTTAACCCTTCCTTAACCAAACACCACGCCTTCGCCCAAATCCCGACGAATGGAAGCCGGCATCGCCCGCGATGCTGGCAGCAAGGACGACACTGATTCGAATCGCGGGAGAGTGAAATGACCGGGCTTGAGAGGGCGGCGTCTCGACGCTGTGCCCTCCAGACGGCGGAGTCGCAGGCGCGGCCCGTTGCCTTGGTGGAGCTGATCACAACCGTACTGCTCGCATTGTCGACGGTCGTCGCGGCCACCGCCGTGTCGATCGGAATTGCGCGCGCCGACGTCGCCGGCATCCGTGCCGACGGCGACCCCGCGCCGCTCGCCATCGCGCTGCTGATCGGTTTGCTGTTGTTGGCGATGGGTGGGCTGACCGCCTTCATGGCGAACGGCCCAAAGGGGAAAGTGTGAGTTCGTATTTTTGCGCGTGAATTTTGTACTCGTGGCGATGTTGGAATCCTCCCGGGCGGTGCATAGTTGACGATCGGTCGCACAGCCGTGCGCCGCCCGAGGAGATCCCCCCGATGAGATTGCCGAGACTGCCGGCCGCCGCAGCACTGTTGCTTGCCGCGAGCGCGATACCATCGCACGCCCAACAGCCGTTCCGGCCGTCCGGCGCATCGGCCGCGGACAATCTGACCGTCGAGACCGTGGCCAGCGGCCTCGCCTATCCCTGGGCGATCGCCTTCCTTCCCGATGGGCGGATGCTCGTCACCGAGCGCGCCGGCCGCCTGCGCATCGTCGCCAAAGGCGGCAACCTGTCGCCGCCAGTGGAGGGCGTGCCGCAGGTGTTCGCGCGCGGCCAGGGCGGCCTCCACGACGTGATCCTCGATCGTGATTTTGCGAACAACAACACCATCTATTTCTGCTTCGCGATGCCGGTGAGCGGCGGCGGCCAGACCGCGCTCGCGCGTGCGCGGCTCGTCGACGGCAATCCGCCGCGGCTCGATGGCGTCAAGGTGATCTTCCAGCAGGACGGGTCGCCGTCGAGCGGCAACCATTTCGGCTGCCGCATCGTGCAGGCGCGCGACGGCAACCTGTTTCTCACCACCGGCGATCACTTCCGCTATCGCGACGACGCGCAGAACCTCGGCAATCATCTCGGCAAGGTGATCCGCGTCACCACCGACGGCGGCGTGCCGCCGGACAATCCGTTCGTCAAACGTGCCGGCGCCAAGCCCGAGATCTGGAGCTACGGCCATCGCAACATGCAGGGCGCGGCGCTCGATCCGCAAAGCGGCAAGCTGTGGACGCACGAGCACGGCGCGCGCGGCGGCGACGAAGTCAACATTCCGGAGGCCGGCAAGAACTACGGCTGGCCTGTGATCACGCTCGGCATCGACTATTCCGGCGCCAAGATCGGCGTCGGCACGCACCAGGCCGGGATGGAGCAGCCGGTGAAATCCTGGGTGCCGTCGATCGCGCCGTCGGGCATGGCGTTCTACACCGGCGACCTGTTTCCGAAATGGCGCGGCAATCTGTTCGTCGGCGCGCTGGCCGGACAGACCCTGGTGCGGCTCGACGTCAACGGCGAGAAGGTCGGCGCCGAAGAACGGCTGTTGCAAAATCTGCGCGAGCGCATCCGCGACGTGCGGCAGGGCCCCGATGGCGCGCTCTATATCGCGACCGACAATTCCAACGGCCGCATTTTGCGCGTCTCACCGGGGAAGTAGTGGAGGAAAATTGTTCCTCTTATGAGTATCTCGGCATGGCGCGGGCCCCCCGCACCAAGTCAATCAACTCCATGGGAGCGGCGGGTTCCCCATCGCCACGCCACGCCACGTGCTGGTCCGGACGGACGAGCACAAGGTCGTAGCCGTACAAGGATCGTGCGCCAGAGCTGCCGACATCCAATATCCGTGAGAGGAACCCCACGGCGCGCCGCCGACTCCATTAAGCCCACTACCTTCACGGCTGGTTGAAATCGAAGCAGCGTGTATTCGGGGCCCAGGGCGTCATAGAGTGAACGATCCGATTCAAGCCATATGTGCGGCGCGCGGCAACCGGGGACCGATGAGGGCGTGAACTCATGCATCGTGTATTCCGGCTGCCGGTGGCCGTCGTATGCGATGATCGGTGAATCATCGTAGAAGTAACCGAAGTTCAGCCCTCCGCAACAAATCGATTGAAGGTTGAGGTCGTAGGCTTCCTTGCCGACGCGTACGCGCGCCGGCATCACCTATCGGCCCGGGCATTCGATCTCAGCCGGGGTCTCACGCCGGTGTTCAATATTCTTGGACGCCATATCCTTGGCGAACTGCGAGACCTGCTCCGTGATGGGTCGACGCTCTGCCTCGTAGGCGTCAAGGATTGCGGGCGCAGCCCAGCCGTTCAAGACTGCCGCCAAAAGCCAGGACAGATTAGCAGCGTCGGCGATCCCGGCGTTCATTCCGTAGCCGCCGTTAGGCGGCCACAGATGCGCAGCGTCTCCGCATATGAACACACGTTGGTGGCGAAATCGGTCGGCCACCAGCCGCCGTCCAACAAAGTCTTCCTCAGCGATTACTTCATAGTGAAAATCCGCTCCTACGCCGAGGATAGTGCGGACTGCCTCGTCGCGATCTGACTGATTCCAAGTCCCGTATCCTTATCTCCGAGATAGTAGCGCACCAGCCAAGTGTCTCGGCCATCGATCGCGAAGACGATTCCGCAGCGACGCGGATTTTGGACCTGAAAATACCAAGCCGGAGCTCCAGGAATGAGGGACAGAAGTTCGGGCGCGCGGATGCAGATGGATCGGCCCTGGTGGATGATTGGGGTTCCGTTGAGCTGTGGCCCCGATTTTCTTTCGCACCATGGATTGTCCGCCATCGCAGCCGACAAGATACCGGCATGACAGTTGGAACGGTGCCATCCGTATCCGCAGAGCGGATGGACACAACAACCTCATTTTCATGCTGCACGAAATCCTCGACGCTCGCCGCAGAAATGATTCGAATGCGCGGTTGGGACTGCGCATGCGCGAATAGAATAGGCTCGAAATGCATTTGATTGACCCGGTGGGCCGGTTCGGGCGTTGGCCACCAACCGTCGGGCCCGTCGATCGCGGAATAGCGATCGGCTCCGCGATGGAATCAGAATTCGCGCCAGTTCGATCCCGGTCACCGTCGTGCGGATGGCAACATCGTTGGGATAGTTCGGTGGCAGCCCAGCCTCCCGCAGCGCCCTGGCGATGCCAAGGCGCCGGAATATCTCCATGGATCGTGCCGAAATGTGATTGGTCCTGATCCGGGGCGGCTCGCCGCGCTCCTCGGCGTTCGACCACGACAACGTCAATGCCGCGCTGGGCAAGGTCCAAGGCGAGCGTCAAGCCAACTGGTCCGGCCCCGACGATCAAGACCTCCGTCTCGCTGCGGCAATCCAAGGCGCGGCTCCAGACCTACTTCTCAGGCCGGATTTTGGCGAACTTCACCACTTCGGCCCACTTCTCGGTCTCTCCAGCGATGAATTTGCCGAATTCTGCAACGGACCCCGGAAGTATCGATTCCGCCAAGTTCGCCAAGCCGGGCATTTAGCTTGGCGTCAACAAGACCCGCATTGATCTCCTTGTTGAGCCGTCCAACGATTTCCGCGGATGTGTTGCTTCGGCGCGCCGATCCCTTGGAAGGCGATCAGCTTCGTATCCCGGCACAAATTCGCTGACGGTCGGGATGTGCGGCAACAACGGCACCCGCGTTGCGGTGGTGACTGCCAGTGCACGAAGCTTCCCGGATCTTATGTGCTCGATCGACTGGGGCAGCGTGTCAAACATGACTTGCACTTGGCCACCGAGAAGATCGGTCAGCGCCGGCCCGACACCGCGATACGGCACGTGAAGCAATTCGACACCGGCTCTCATCTTGAACAGCTCGCCGAACGCGTGGCTGAATCCTCCGGTGCCACCCGACGCCATGGTGATCTTTCCGGGATGGGCCTTGGCGTAAGCAATAAATTCTGGAACCGATCTCGTCGAAAATGCTGGATTGACCAGCATCACGCCCGGCACGCGGATGATGCCTGCCACCGGTGCAATGTCGCGAACGAAATCGAAGCTGAGCTTTTCGTACACGGCCGCATTGATGACGTTGAACGTGCCGATCTGCAGCAGCGTATGGCCATCGGCAGGGGCGCGCACGACAACCTCGGTCCCGATTGTTCCGCCAGCACCGGGACGATTCTCGATGATGAACGGCTGACCCAGTCGTTCCGACAGCCATTGTCCCAGCAGCCGCGCGACGATGTCGCTGCCGCCGCCAGCAGCAAACGGGACGACGATGCGAACCGGGCGCGACGGGTAGGCTTGCGCACTTGCGATGCGCGACGTCACTGGCAGCGCGGCGGCAGGCCGCCGCCAGACGCAGAAATTGCCGCCGCGGAAGGTGCATGGCATTTCTCCTGTGTCCGGCCAGGCAGCATATTCTTTGCTGCCCGGTCTCTGGCCCGGATCGCTCAACAGCTTGAAGAATTGGCCACGGCTGCTAGAAGGAGAAGCGCCATTTTAAGATAAGTATATAAGTAAACTACTGATGGCAAAATCCTTCAATTGGGACGGTCGGATTGGTCGGCGGGTCAGGCTGCGGGACCTGCACATTCTGTTCGCGGTCGTCCAGCACGGCAGCATGGCCAAGGCAGCCGGGCATCTCGGCATGTCGCAGTCCGCTGTCTCCCAGGCGGTTGCCGCGCTTGAACATGCGGTCGGGGTTCCCTTGCTTGACCGTATGCCACGGGGCGTTGAGCCAACCACCTATGGTGCTGCCCTGATGCAGCGTGGTCAGGCCGCTTTCGACGAACTGCGATCAGGGATCAAGGACATCGAGGTCACTGACCGACCCGAGGTCGGCGAGGTGCGCATTGCATGTACGGAAGCAATCGCGGCCGGGGTCTTGCCCGCCATACTCGATCGCTTTTCTCTGCGCTATCCGAAGGTTGCGTTGCACGTGTCCCAGGTGAGCAATCGACAGATGGGATATGCTGCGCTACATGAAAGAAAGGCCGATGTCGCGTTGATGTTGTCGGTCGCTTCATTTGAGCATGAGCTCACCGAACATCTTCAAGGCGAGGTGTTGTTTAACGAGCGGATTTGTCTGGCGGCAGCGCAGCAAAGCCAGTGGGCACGACGCCGCAAGCTCGGTTTCGCCGACTTGGCCGAAGCCGAATTGATCTCACCGCCTTCCTCCGACACCCCAGGTGGAGCGGCCCTCATCGAGGCACTCCGCAAGGCGGGACTGCCAACGCCACGCGTCGCCGTAACAACGTTCTCAATTCACGTGCGCAACATCTTGTGCATGAGAGGTCGCTTCATCGCGGTGTTGCCTGCTTCAGTTCTCCGATTTAATCCCGAACTGTATTCTCTGAAGGAGCTGCCGCTCGACTTACCGATGCCGCGATCTCCTGTTTTGATCGTGGTGCTGAAAAATCGAACTTTGAGTCCCCCGGTCAAGCGCTTTATCGAATGTGCGCACGAAATTGCCAAAGCGATTGATGCGCCACCGGCCTCGCGCAAATCGACGATGATCCGCAGTCGCGGAACCGCGCGCAGCAAAATGAATTTGGCGAATAAGTGATCCTACTCGCCCGGCTTGATGCCGGCGGCCTTGATCACTTTGGCCCAGCGCGCGGTGTCGGACTGGATCAGCGCGGCGAATTCTGCCGGCGAGCTCGCCACCACCGACATCCCGAGCTCGTCGAGCCGCCGGCGAACCTCGCCCTGCGCCAGGATGCGCACGGATTCGCGATGCAGCCGCTCGACGATCGGCGTCGGCGTTCCCGCGGGCGCCATCAGGCCGAACCACGCATCGGCATCGATCCCGGAGATGCCGGCCTCCGTCATCGTCGGCACATCGGGCGTCGCTGCCGCGCGCCGACGCGAGGTCACCGCCAGCGCACGCAGCTTGCCCTCGCGGATGAGCTGCAGCACCACCGAGATGTTGGGGAATGCTGCGGAGATGCGCCCGGCCAGCAGATCCGGCAGCAGCGCCGGGATGCCGCGATACGGCACCTGCTGAACGTCGACACCGGCCGCGATCTTGAACAGCTCGCCGGCCATGTGCGCCGGCGTTCCGACGCCGGCGTGGCCGACGACGATCTTGCCGGGCTCCGCCTTTGCGAGCGCCACGAACTCCCGCGCGGTCTTTGCCGGCACGTCGTTGTTGACGACCAGAATAACCGGCATGGTGACCGCGAGCGAGATCGGCACGAGGTCCTTCATCGCGTTGTAGGGCAGCGCCGGATAGAGCGACGGATTGATCGCGATGGCATTGCTCGCCATCAGCAGCGTGTACCCGTCCGGCGCGGATTTGACCGCGCGCTCGACTGCGATGTTGCCGCCGCTGCCGGTCGCGTTCTCGACCACGACCGATTTGCCCCAGTTCGCGGAGAAACGCTCCGCCAGCATGCGCGCGGCGATATCGGGCGGACCGCCGGCCGGGAAGCCGACGAAGATGCGAATTGTCCGGTCCGGATAGTTGGCCTGCGCGCTCGCGGGCGCGGTTGCCGCCAACAGCAGCCCGAGTGCGGCACCGACGCTCCAGAATCCCTTCATTCAAGCCTCTCTTTGCGCGCTTGAGGGCATTTATCCCCGCCGCATCGGCTTCAGCAAGCGACTGTAGAAAGATCGCGCCAAGTCCTATATTCGCAGCATATGTTTTCCCGTTTCGAGCGATTCCTGAAACCGACAGCGACCCCCGAGAATCCGGAGCCTCCGGCCGGATTGCTCGGATTCCTGTGGCATTTTGCCCGGCAGGCGAAGCCGCTGTTCATCGCGCTGTTTGTCGTCGAGTTCTTCGTCGCGCTGACCGACGCGGCCGTCCCCTGGTTCATGGGGCAGATCGTCACCTTCGTGTCGAAAATCCCGGCCGATCGCTTCCTGGCCGAGACCTGGCCGTGGCTGGTCGGCATGCTGCTGGTCGTCGTGGTGGCGCGGCCGCTCGTTGCACTCGCGCGCTATCTCATCATCAATCAGGCGATTACGGCGCCGTTCTCGAGCCTGATCCGCTGGCAGGCGCACTGGCATGTCGTGCGCCAGAGCTGGTCGTTCTTCCAGAACGATTTCGCCGGCCGCATCGCCAATCGCGTCATGCAAACAGGTCCGGCGGTGCGCCAGACGCTGGTCACCACGGTGACCGCGGTCTGGTTCGTCTTGGTCTACGGCATCACCGCGGTGGTGATGACGGCATCGGCCGATGCGTGGCTCGCGGCGCCGATCCTCGGCTGGTTCTTAGGCTACATCGCGCTGCTATGGTACTTCGTTCCGCGCATCCGCGACCGCTCCAAGATCAATTCCGAAGCGCGCTCGGCGCTGATGGGCCGCGTCGTCGACAGCTACACCAATATCCTCACCGTGAAGCTGTTTGCGCGGCCGCGCGACGAGGACAATTACGTGCGCGACGCGGTCGACCGCCACGTCGACGTCTTCATCGCGGCGCAACGCCTGCTGACGGCGTTCGGCACACTCCTCAAGCTCCTCGACGCCCTGCTGATTGCCGGTGCCGGCGCGACGGCCCTGCTGCTGTGGCAGAAGGGCTATGTCGAGGTCGGCGCCATCGCGATGGTGCTGCCGCTCACGCTACAGCTCACCAACATGTCGCGCCAGATCGCGATCCAGATCACCGACCTGTTCGAGGAAGTCGGCGTCGTGCAGGAAGGCATGATGACGATCGCCCGCCCGCTGCAACTCATCGATCCACCTCGGGCCGAGCGCTCGTCATCAGCGATGGCAATATCGCTTTCGAGGCCGTGCGCTTCGGCTATGGCCGCCAGGTCGGCGTGCTCGACAACTTCTCCCTTACTGTGCGGCCGGGCGAGAAGATCGGCCTGGTCGGCCGCTCCGGCGCCGGCAAATCGACCGTGGTCAATCTGTTGCTGCGCTTCTTCGATCTCGAAGCCGGCCGTATCGTGATCGACGGCCAGGACATCTCGCAGGCGACGCAGGAGTTGCTGCGCGCGCAGATTTCGGTGGTGACGCAGGATACCTCGCTGCTGCATCGCTCCATCCGCGAGAACATCCGCTACGGCAAGCCGGACGCGACCGAAGCGGAAGTCCTGCGCGCCGCGCATCTGGCGCATGCGGATGAATTCATCGGCATGCTGGAAGACTGGCGCGGCCGCCACGGCTACGACGCGCAGGTCGGCGAGCGCGGCGTGAAGCTCTCCGGCGGCCAGCGCCAGCGCATCGCGATCGCGCGCGTCATCCTCAAGAACGCGCCGATCCTGGTGCTCGACGAAGCGACCTCGGCGCTCGACAGCGAGGTGGAGGCCGCGATCCAGGAAAGCTTGAGCACGCTGATGGCCGGCAAGACCGTGATCGCGATCGCGCACCGGCTCTCGACCATCGCCCGCATGGACCGGCTGATCATTCTCGATCACGGCCGCATCGTCGAGCAGGGAACGCACGACCAGTTGCTGCGGCTCAACGGCCACTACGCCGCGCTCTGGCAACGGCAGTCCGGCGGCTTCTTGGTCGACACCGGCGACACCCCGCAAGCGGCGGAATAGCCGATGCCGGACCAACGGCTCCTAGCCCGAGACGGGTTGGCCAATGACTTCCCACGCCGCGCCATTGCCGCGCGCCGACACGGTGCGCCAGCTCATGCCGCGATAAGGCGCCGCCGCATTCCACGGGATCGGTGCGCGTTCCGGCCGCGTGCCGGCGGACGGAAGCGGGATCATCAGCGAGGCGGTCGCGTGATGCACCGCGCCCATCGCGGTCGTGTGGTTCTCGTGGTGCACGTGACCGTAGAACACGGTCGGCTTGAACGGCCGCAACAGATCGAGCGCCTTGTCGCCGTCCGGCGTCCACCAGCCCCACGGCCGGTAGAGCTCGAACAGTGGACGATGGGTGAGCACGACCACCGGCGTTCCCGGCTTCAGTTGCTTTAGATCAGCGGCGAGCCAGGCGATCTGCGCGTCGCCGAGCTTCTGGTCCGGATCCGACGTGTTGTCGAGAACGATGAAGTGATAGCCCTTGTGGTCGAAGGTATAGTTCAGCTTGCCGAAGAACTGCTGATAGGCCTCGCCGCGGTCCTTCTGCGCGTCGTGATCGCCGGGCACGAAGCGGACGTCCTTGACCTTGAGGGTGGCGACCATGTCGCGCACTTCCGCCATGCGGCGGCGGCGCTCGGCCGGGTCGTCGCTGGTGTGCGTCATGTCGCCGGTGAAGGCGATGAAATCCGGCTGGCGCGACAGCGCATTGATGGCGCCGATCACCTTCTTGAATGTGCCGGCGGCGTCCGGATTGACCTTGTCGTCCTTGAAGCCCCAATGGGTGTCGGAGAGCTGGATGAAGAAGAAGTCCTCGGCCGGACCCGCCTTTCCGGGATCATAGCCCTGCGCCGCTGCCCGTGGTGCGATCGACGAACCGAAGACGACACCGAGGCCGCCAAGGCCTGCAATCGAAAGAAGCTCTCGACGATCGAAATCGCTGCTCATGGCCTGTTCCTCCTGAAAAATTGATGGGGGGCGGTGAGGAGACCGGGCGGCGGCGCGCAAAATTCCCAGACCGGATGGGCGTAATTTTTCGGCCAGGTGGGAATAAATCGGCCTGTCATTCGATCATTATGGGAATGTCACAGACCGCAACCACGCATAGGGATCATGGCAAACGGCGCCACCGAGGAGGAACGGGCCCGCTTCCGGCAAGTGGTGCTGCCGTATCTCAACGACTGCTATGCGCTCGCCCGCTGGCTGACGGGCGACCGCGCCGATGCCGAGGACGTGGTGCAGGACGCCTGCCTGCGCGCGCTCCGTGCCATCAACGGCTTTTCCGGCAACAACGCCCGCGCCTGGACGCTGACCATCGTGCGCAACACCGCCTATAGCTGGCTCCGCAAGAACCGCTCGTCCGCGCTGCTGATGGTCGAGGACCTGGAAGCGGTCGAGCGCGGGCAAGCCGCCGGCTGCGGCAGCCCCGTCACCGGCGGCACGCAGACGCCGGAAGCGGCCCTGATTGCCAAGACCGAAGCCGCGCGGCTCGAGCGTGCAATCGCAGCGCTGCCGATACCGTTTCGGGAGACGCTGGTGCTGCGCGACGTGCAGGGCCTCGAATACCGCGAGATCGCCGACGTCACCGGCGTGCCGATCGGCACCGTCATGTCGCGGCTCGCGCGCGCCCGCGACCGCCTGATCGCCACGATGGGCAAGGACGCGCCATGACGACTCCGACCGCGCAGAACGATTCCTATCTGCTGGTGCACGCCTATCTCGACGGCGAGCTCGATCCGGTTCACGCGATCGAGATGGAACGCCGGCTCGCCGAAGACCCGGCGCTCGCCGCCGAGCGCGACCGCATCGCGGCGCTGCGCCGCGCGATCAAAGAGCAACTGCCGCCGGAGCCGGCGCCGGAAGATTTGGTGGCGCTCGCCGAGCACATCGGCGGTATCCGGCATGAGCCGGCGCGTCCATCCTGGCTGGCGTTCGCGGCCGCGGTCATTCTCGCGGCTGCGATCACGGGCGGAGCGAGCTGGTTCATGCTGCGCCCGAACGGCGCCGAGGCGTCGGCCGAACTGGTCGTCGCCAGCCACATGCGCGCGCTGATGGCGCCGCAGCCGACCGATGTGAGCTCGTCCGACCGCCACACCGTGAAGCCGTGGTTCAACGGCCGCACCCCGCAGGCGCCGCGGGTTGTCGACCTCACCGACAAGGGCTTCCCGCTGGTCGGCGGCCGCATCGACGTCATCGGGACGAGACCAGTGCCGACGCTGGTCTATCGTCACCGGCAGCATCTGATCAGCCTGATTGCGGCGCCGCTCGCGAACGGCGCACGTCTGAGCGCGCGCCAGGCGATTGCCGGCTACAATGTGTTGAGCTGGCGCGACGACAATACCGCTTACTGGGCCGTGTCCGATCTCGGCCTCGGCGATCTCGAGGCGTTTGCCACGGCGTTCCGCGATCCCGGCTCCGATCGCTGAAGGTCGCGCGCGGTAGCACAATCACACCGCCTCCGCAGTCGCGCCGATGGCACGGCGCCACTGAATTCCCTATCATTCGCCGCAAGGGCGGCCTGACGCTCCATCCAGCGAGCGGGGCCGCTCACCGGGAGGACAATCATGATCAACCGCCGCACATTCACAGCCTTGCTTGCCGGCACCGCCGCCGCGCCCACGCTTGCCTGGAGCCAGACGATGAAGAAGTCCGTGTTCTACGGCAGTGTCGGGCCGGAGCTCACGCTCTACGACATCGACGTCGATGGCGCCGCGCTCGCCAAGCGCGGCACGGTGTCGACGCCGGGCGCCAACATCCAATACGTCTGGCCGCATCCGTCGAAGCGATATCTCTACATCGTGTCGAGTGACGGCGGACCGGGCACGATCCCCGGCACCAAGCACATCGCGCAGGCGTTCCGCATCGATCCCGCTTCCGGCGCGCTCACGGCGCATGGCGAGGCGGCGGCGCTGCCGTCGCGGCCGATCCATTGCAGCGTCGACGCCACGGGCGAATACCTGCTGACCGCCTACAACATCCCGAGCAACATCACGGTGCATCGCCTCAAGGGCGACGGCGCGATCGGCGATCTCGTTCCGCAGCCGGTGAAGCCCGACCCCGGCATCTTCGCCCACCAGATTCTCACGACGCCGGGAAACCAGAGCGTGATCCTGGTGGCGCGCGGCAACAACGCCGAACCCAAGAGTCCCGAGGATCCCGGCGCGCTGAAGGTCTACGGCTTCAAGAACGGCGTGCTGACGAACCTCGCTTCGGTGCAGCCCGGCGACGGCCTCGGCTTCGGGCCGCGCCATATCGATTTTCATCCGACACAGCCGTGGGTGTTCGTCTCGGTCGAGCGCCAGAGCCAGCTCTACGTCTACCGGCTGCAACCCGACCACGCGCTCGCGCGCCAGCCGATGTTTGTGAAGAACACGCTCGCCGATCGCGGCAACGCGCCGCCGCCGCAGGCCGCCGGCGCCATCCATGTGCATCCGAACGGCCGCTTCGTCTACCTGACCAACCGCAATTCCGGGACGGTGGAGTTCGAAGGCAAGCGCGTGTCGCGCGGCGGCGAGAACAACATCGCGGTGTTCGCGATCGATCCGGCGAGCGGCGAGCCGACGCTGATCCAGAATGCCGATGCGCCCACCATTCACCTGCGCACATTCGCGATCGATCCGAGCGGGCGCATGCTGGTGGCGGCGAGCATCCAGCCGATGCTGGTCCGCGACGGCAACAGCGTCAGCACGCTCACCGCCGGCATGGTGGTCTATCGCATCGGTAGCGACGGCAAGCTCACCTTCGTGCGCAAATACGATGTCGACACCGGCAAGTTCTTGCAGTTCTGGACCGGCATCGTGACGCTGGCCTGAAGCATGATCCCGAAAAAGCCTGCCCCGGACTTGATCCGGGGTGGGAACCGGTTTTCGGAAAAGATCATGCTCAAATAAGAGCTCAGCCCGACGCCGCCTGCGCGAAGCGCGCCTTGGCGCGCGCCTTCGCCTTCTCGGCTTCGACGTCGCGGTCGCGCGGCGGGCTGGTGGTCTCCAGCGACGTCAGCAGGCGGCTGGCCACCGCCGCGACCTCGTCGATCGCGCGGGTGAACGCCGCCTCGTTGACCTTGGCGGGGCGCGTGTAGCCGCTCAGCTTGCGCACGAACTGCAGCGCGGCGGCGCGGACCTCGTCCTCGGTCGCGGGCGGCGCGAAATTGAACAGGGTACGGATGTTCCGGCACATCGTGGTGGCGTCCTCGTCTACGCTTATTTCATTTGAGCATATCTCTTCCGAAAACTTTCATTGAGCAATCTCTTCCGAAAACCGGTCTCCACTTTTCGGGATCATGCTCTGAGATGATATGTAGTCATTGCCTGATCGCGTGACCAGAAGGAACCCGCACCGTGAGCGATGCAAGACCTGTCACAATCTCGCTTGACGATGGTACGCACGTCTCCGGCCTGTTGCAGGCGCCGACGAATGCGCGCGCCTGCTATGTGCTGGCGCACGGCGCTGGCGCCGGCATGAAGCACGCGTTCATGGCGGCGGTCGCGACCGAGCTTGCGGCGCGCGGCATCGCGACCTTGCGCTACCAGTTCCCCTATATGGAGAAAGGCGGCAAGCGGCCCGATCCGCCCAAGCTCGCGCACGCCGCGGTGCGCGCCGCCGTCGCCGAAGCGGCGCGGCTCATGCCGAAGCTTCCGCTGATCGCGGGCGGCAAATCGTTCGGCGGCCGCATGACCTCGCAGGCGCAGGCCGCGAACGCACTGCCCGGCGTGCGCGGGCTCGCGTTCCTCGGATTTCCGCTGCACCCGGCCGGCAAGCCGTCGCAGGAGCGCGCCGAGCATCTCTACGACGTGCAAATCCCGATGCTGTTCCTGCAGGGCTCGCGCGACCAGCTCGCGCTGCTCGATCAGCTCGAGCCGCGTGTGCAAGGCGCTCGGGGAACGCGCCACCCTGGAAATTTTTCCGGACGCCGATCATTCCTTCCACGTGCCGGCCAAGACCGGCCGCAAGGACGCGGAGGTCCGCGCCGACATGCTGAACCGGCTGGCCGCCTGGATCGACAACATCGTCGGAGCCCGATAGCGCCGGTAGCGCTGCCATACTCCTGTCATGAACGGTCGTTATCCGCACCGCCCGTTCCGGTAATCTAATCGGGTCGTGCCGCGCGGCGCTCCACAAGAGCGCCTGTCGGGGCGCGCCGCTATTTGCGCTTGAGAAACTGCCATGTTTCGCCTGTTTGAACGGCTGTTGAAGCCCACTGAGATGCCCGAGCACCCGGAGCCGCCGCCGGGGCTGATCGGTTTCTATTGGCATTTTGCCCGGCAGGCCAAGGGCTTGCTCATCGGCCTGTTCGCCGCCGGCTTCATGGTGGCGCTGCTCGATTCGATGGTCCCGGTGTTCATCGGGCGCGTCGTCACGCTGATCACCTCGGTGAAGCCGGATCAATTGATCAACGATCACTGGCAGTTGCTCGCCGGCATGGCGGTCGTGCTGCTGGTGCTGCGGCCGCTTGCGCTTACAGCCCAAAATATCATGGCCAACCAGGCGATCGCCGCCAACGTCTCGAACATGATCCGCTGGCAGAGCCACTGGCATGTGGTGCGGCAGAGCTGGGCGTTCTTCCAGAACGACTTCGCCGGCCGCATCGCCAACCGCGTCATGCAGACCGGACCGGCGATTCGCGAGACGCTGGTCGCGCTGCTCACGGCCATTTGGTACATCCTCGTGTACGGCACCGCCGCGGTGATCCTGCTCGCCTCCGCCGACCGCTGGCTCGCGCTGCCGATCCTGATCTGGTTCGCCGCCTATCTGGTGATGCTGCGCATCTTCGTGCCGCGCATGCGCGACCGCTCGAAGGATATGTCGGAGGTGCGCTCGATGCTCACCGGCCGCGTGGTCGACAGCTACACCAACATCCTGACGGTGAAGCTGTTCGCGCGCGCGCGCGAGGAAGACGCCTATGTGCGCGACGCGGTGGACGAGCACACCGGCATGTTCCACGCCTCGCTGCGGCTCAACACGCTGTTCGGCCTGACGCTGTCGTCGCTCAACGCGATGATGGTGACCGGCACCGCCGCGCTCGCGATCTACCTGTGGGTGATCGGCAAGGTCGAGGTCGGCACCGTCGCGATGGCGCTGCCGCTGACCTGGCAGATCGTCAACATCTCCGGCTGGGTCGCCTGGCAGGTGACCAACATCTTCGAGAACATCGGCGTCGTGCAGGAAGGCATGATGACGATCGCGAAGCCGATCGGCCTGGCCGACGCGCCGCAGGCGCCCGACCTCAAGGTCACGCGCGGCGAGATCGTGTTCGAGGACTTGCGCTTCGGCTACGGCCGCGAGATCGTGACCCGCGACGGGGAAAGCCGGTATGCGGTGCTCGACGGCTTCACGCTGACCATGAAGCCGGGCGAGAAGATCGGGCTGGTCGGCCGCTCCGGCGCCGGCAAGTCGACGGTGGTCAACCTGCTGCTGCGCTTCTTCGACGTCGAGGAAGGCCGCATCCTGATCGACGGCCAGGATATCGCGGGCGTCACGCAGGAATCGCTGCGCGCGCAGATCTCGGTCGTCACGCAGGACACCTCGCTGCTGCACCGCTCGATCCGCGAGAACATCCGCTACGGACGGCCGGCCGCGACCGATGCCGAGGTCGAGCGCGCGGCCGAACTCGCGCATGCCGAGGAGTTCATTGCCACGCTCGAGGACTGGAAGAACCGGCGCGGCTACGACGCGCAGGTCGGCGAGCGCGGCGTCAAGCTCTCCGGCGGGCAGCGCCAGCGCATCGCGATCGCGCGCGTGATCCTCAAGAACGCGCCGATCCTGGTGCTCGACGAGGCCACCTCCGCGCTCGACTCGGAGGTCGAGGCGGCGATCCAGGAAAGCCTGAGCACGCTGATGGCCGGCAAGACCGTGATCGCGATCGCGCACCGGCTCTCGACCATCGCGCGCATGGACCGGCTGGTCGTGCTCGACCGCGGCCGCATCGTCGAGCAGGGCACGCACGACGCGCTGCTGCGCGCCAACGGACATTATGCCGCGTTGTGGCGGCGGCAATCGGGCGGCTTTATCGACGCCGGCGGGGCCTCGCAAGCGGCCGAGTAACTCGAGCGCGCGGATGTCCGAACCGGTCCTGCACAAGTATTTCGACTTCGGAGATCGCGCGCTCGCCAACCTGACGCTGCCGTCCGGCGAGCGCGTGCTGCTGACCATCGTCCCGAACGGGTTTGCCGTGCACATGCTGCACCTGTTCGGGATGATCCCCGGCCGCTGCCTGTTCGGCGCCAACGATCCGGCATCCAAGCAGATGGTCGACGTGCTCACGCGCGACGCGCGGCTGTTGCCGCCGCTGCCGCGCGCCAAGGGCAAACATCAGGACGAGTTCGAAGGCGGACGCGCCCGGCGCGGACAATCCGCCGGAACGGCCGCTGTCGCTGTTCACGCGGCTCGCATTGACCGCGCGCGACGGCGACGACCTCGTGCGGCTGTTCGAGCGCACCCGCAACACGGTCTGATAAATCTTTATTGGAGCATGATCTTTTCCGAAAACCGGTTTCCACCCCGGATCAAGTCCGGGGCAGGCTTTTTCGGGATCGTGCTCTAGCCCTTTGGCGGCTCCATCGCGCTCTTGCGCAGATGCGCGGCGGCTTCCGGCGACGCCATGAACTGCATGAATGCGCGCGCCGCCTCCGGCTGCGTCGCGATGTTGAGCAGGCCGACGGAGAAATAGAGATACTCCTGCAGATCGCCGGGCAGCGGACCCGCATATTCGGCGCCCGCGACCGGCACGATCGCGTTCGACTGCTGCATGCCGAGCTCGACCTCGCCCTTGGCGACGAATACCGCGACCGGCGTGCCTTCGAGATAGCGCACCTTGTCCTTGACCTGATCGAAGATGCCGAGCCGCTGCAGGCCGCGCTCCGCGATCAGGCCGCTGCCGCTTTTCGAGTAGCCGATCGACTTCGCCTTCAGCATCGTCTGCTTGTAGGCGTCGACCGTCGCGATGTCCGGCTTCGGCGCGCCTTTCCTGATCGCGACGCCGACGCCGGCGCGCGCGAATTCCACCACGCTGCCCGGCGCGACCTTGCCCTGCTTGATCAGCGCGTCGAACGTGTTGGTGAAATTCGCGAGGATGTCGCCGGGCTCGTTGCCGGCGAGCGCCTTCGGCAGCGCCGGCCCGATCCGCGCCGCCACCACGACCTTGTGACCGCTGGCCTTCTCGTAGGCCGCGGCCAGATCGGTGACGCCCGAGAGCGAGCCCATCGAGGTGAAGATCGTGATCTCGGCGGCGTGCGACATGCCCCCAACCGACAGACCGAAGAGCACTCCGGCAATCGTGCGCGGCAACACTTTCATGAGAGTCCTCGTTCGTCAGCCTTTCGGCGGCTCGAGCCCGCCCTTGCGCAGGACGCCGGCGTTCTCCGGCGCGACCATGAACTTCAGCATCGCGGCCGCCGCGTCGCGTTCTTTCGAGACCGCCAGCAGCCCAACGGAGAAATAGTTGTATTGCTGCAGCTCCGCCGGCAGCGGCCCGGCGAGCTCGGCGCCCGCGACCGGCAGGATCACGTTGATCTGCTGCATGGCGATCTCGACCTCGCCGCGCGCCACCGCCTCGGCGGCCGGGAAGCCGTCGAGGAATTTCGTGCGCGCCTTCAGCTCGTCGGTGAGCCCGAGCGCCTTGATGATGTTCGCCACCATCAGGCCCGAACCCGCTGTCGAATAGCCGATCGACTTGGCGTTGCGCAGCATGCGCACGAACGCGTCGGTGCTGCTCAGGTCGGGCTTGGGCGCGCCCGCCTTGATCGCGACGCCGATGCCGGCGCGGGCGAAGTCGACGCGGCTGCCGACGACCTTGCCCTCCTTGATGAGCTTGTCGATCAGCGGCGGGTTCAGCGTCGCGATATCGGCGGGCGTGCCGGCATTCACCGTTGCCATCACATCCTTTTCCTGGCGCGCGATCACCTTGTGCCCGCTTGCCTTCTCGAAGGCGGCGGCCATATCGCGCACCCCGGTGATCGAACCCTGCGATCCCAGGATGATGAGTTCGGCGGCGTGCGCCGGTAGCGGCGCCGCCGCGAGGCCGGCGGCGAAGCCGGCCGCGACAAACCAATTCAGCATGATGTCCTCCCGACGCGTCAGCTGCTGGCCGGCAGTTCATGCACCTTGCGCAGCAGCGGCACCGCTTCCGGCGAGGTCATGAACTTGATCATCGCGCGCGCGGCGTCCGGCTCCTTCGACACCGTCAGCAGCGCGACGCCGTTGGGGCACGGCTTGTCTACGCCAGCGGGCACCGGCCCGACATAGTCGGTGCCGGCAACGCCGACCATGATGTTGGTCTGCTGGATGCCGATCTCGAAGTCGCCGCGCGCCAGGTAGAACGTCACCGGGCCCTTGCCGCCAGCGGTCACCGTGAGCTTGGGCTTGAGCTGCTCGGTGAGGCCGAGCTGCGCGATGCCGTCGGCAGCGTGTTGCCCGCTGCAGCCGCTCGAATAGCCGATCGACTTCGCCGCCAGCAGCGTCTTGGTGTAGGCCTCGACCGTGCTAGATGTCGGGCTTCGGCGCGCCGGCGCGCACCGACACGCCGAGACCGGCGAGCATGTACGGCGTCACGCTGCCGGCGACGACCGTGCCCTTCTTGGCAAGCGCGTTGAGCACCTCGGGCCCGCCCATGATCAGGTCGGCGGGACCGTTGGCGATCCGCTGCGCGAGCGCGCTGCCGGCTTCATTCACCACCGTCACCTTGTGCCCGCTCGCGCGCGCGAAGCCGGCGGCGAGCTCGTTCACACCCGGCGCATTGCCTTGGCTCGAAAGCACAATGAGTTCGGCTGACTTAGCGCTTCCAGACATGGCACTCCCCGACATGCAGAGGGCCAGAACGGCGATCATCAACGACCGGCATTTCATCACGACCTCCCCAATTCATCGTTTTTGTTTATTGCGCCGACATCCTAGTCCTTTTCCCAACTGTCCGCCGCAATTTACGAAATGATCCGGTTGCCAAAAGGCTACAGCCTCGACCAGTTGGTGCATGATGCGATAGAGCGCGGCCTGGCCTTCGAAGCCGATGCCGGGACGATCCGACAGCGTGATGAAACCGTTCTCGATGCGCGCGTCGTCGGCGAAACCGCCGAAATCGCCGAACACGCCGGGATAGGATTCCGCGCCGCCGAGGCCGAAGCCGGCGGCGATCGCGAGCGACATCTGGTTGCCGCCGTGCGGAAACAACAGATCGCGCGGCCATTGATGGCGCGCGAGCGCCGCGAGCGTGCGCGTATATTGCACGATGCCATAGGCTTGCGGCGGATCGACCTGGATCACGTCGCGGCGCGCGGCTTTCAGTCCGCCGAAGCGCACCAGGTTCTCGACGTCCGGCGTCGAGAACAGGTTCTCGCCGGTCGAGAGCGGCCCGTCGTAGACGCTGGCGATCTCCGCGAGCAGCGCAAAGTCGAGCGGATCGCACGGCTCCTCGAACCAGCGCAGCTTGAACGGCGCCAGCATCTTGGCGTAGGCGAGCGCCTCGTCGCGGCCGAACTTGCAGTTGGCGTCGACCGCGAGCTCGGCATGCGACGGCAGGATGCTCTTCACCGCCTCGACGCGCTTTGCGTCGTCGGCGAGCGCCATCCCGCCGACCTTCATCTTCACCATGGTGTAGCCGGCATCGAGATGGCGGCGCATCTCGTCCTGCAGATCGCCGATGGTCTGCCCCGGCCAGTACCAGCCGCCGCCGACATAGCAGAACACTTTCCCGGCGACCTTGCCGCCGTTGAAGCGCTCCGCCAGCAGCCGATGCAGCGGCTTGCCGGCGATCTTCGCGACCGCGTCCCACACCGCCACCTCGATGGTGCCGATCGCGATCGACCTTTCGCTATGCCCGCCGGCCTTCTCGCGCTGCATCATGCAGGCGAGGATTTTTGCCGGATCGAGATTGCCGTCGCCGTCGAGCAGCGACTCCGGCTTGGCGGCGCGGATGCGCGGGATGAAGCGATCGCGCATCTGCGCGCCGCAGGCGTAGCGGCCGGTGGAATTGAACGCGAAGCCCGCGACCGGCTTGCCATCGCGCACCACGTCGGTGATGACCGCGACCACCGACGTGGTCATCTCGGAGAAATCGAAGCTCGAATTGGCGAGCGACGATTTCAACGGGATCGCGGTCTCGCGGATGTCGACAATGCGCACCTTGGTTCCTCAATCTTACTCTGGCGGAAGTTGCAGTAAGATCGCAGAAACGATCAAATTTGTCAGGTGATCCATGGCGTTACGCGAAACTTCTTACCGTCTTACAGGTCTTACAGCATTTGCGGCGTTCCCATGTCACGCGTCGCGATGAGCACCATTCGCGAACGCGACCCCGTCACGGTGACATAGATCGGCGCGCTGTCAATGCGTGCGCCCCTTCATCTGTTGAGATGCTGTGTGCAGCAACATGCGCGCATCGCGGCGTGATGCCCCAATGGCGGCACGATCTCGACCGAAATCACGTCCCCAATTTCTTGCGGCGTGTGGATGGCGGAGCGGCAACAGTAGGATGGGTTGAGCGCAGCGAAACCCATCGTTATCGACGCAGTTGAGTTTCTCGGGGGCCTGGTTTCGGCGCGCGCAAGTGATGGGTTTCGCCATAGCGCGTCGAAGACGCGCGTGAGCGCGCTTATGGCTCAACCCATCCTACGAACGCGATCAAGTCTTCGGAGGCGGAAGCGTTATGGCGATGACCGGAACGCCCTCATAGCGTGGTGAATCCCGGAAGTGCATCGGAATCTTCACGTCCTCGTAATCCGGGTTGCTGAAGGTTTCGCCATCTTCGACCGTCACACCATCTTCCAAGAAATACAGCGCCAGGTTTCCCGCCGTCCGCTGCAGCAGCTCCCAATCTTCGTCACGCCCTTCCATTTCGATCTCACGGCCGATGAAGTTCCTCAGTCCCACCGTAATCACGCCGGATGTGGACGTTCTCTTGTCTTCGAACGGATCAAGGTCGATCCAGAGCTGGCCACAATAGAGGTCCTCCTCGAATGCCGAACGGCTGAGTTCGGCAGCTTCCGCCGCCGAATGGATGATGGTCTTGTCCCACAGCACCGTGGTGCATGCGGGCAGGCTGTCGATCACTGCACCGATCGCAGCACTGACGGCGTGGGCGAGTTGCACGCGACTGAATTCATCGCTGAGCACGACCGAAATCATGATGTGGGCGTTGTGGCGATCGAATACGGCCTCGGCTTCCGGCCAACGCACCCGCTTGGCGCGCTCGATCTCTGAGGGCCATAAGGGCGGCAGCGGCACGTCAAAATAGCTGATCAGGACCATCAAACCGGAGAAATTCAGGAGCGCTCCCGTCTCGTTGCCACCAACCACGACCGGGACATCGGGATATCGTGAAGTAAGCGCTTCCGAAATCCGCGTCTCGCTCAAATCCGTCGGCGCGTCCAGCAGGATATGTGCGCCGGGTTTTTCCATGAAAGTTCGCCAATCGCAATTCATCCGGGCAATGCGGATGCGATTTGCGCCTGACCAGCACCCAACTGTCAAGGCATGAGCAGAATTCAAAAGCCGCGCTGCGGGCAGCGCGGCTTCATATCGAAGTCAACCCAAAGTGACTACTTCACGGTCCGGCGAATATCCTGCATGCGGATGCGTACCGCCAGCTCGGTGTCTTCGCGCGAACCCCACGGCTCGCTGTAGGTCTCGCCGTCGTCGAACTCGGTGACGATGCCGTAGAGGCCAAGGCTCTCGTGCCAGGTGACCATCCTGACGGCAACCAGTTCGGGCTTTCTCCTGCGCATCGGGCGCCTCCGCATCGTGCTTCCGGGGAACATAACGTTCCATCTTGTTGTTAGTTTCATGGCGTGGACGGAAGGTTCAGCGAGGGCCCAAAACCGGAATATCTTGAGAAAAATGCGCGCGTTTTCACGACGCCAGATGAATGACTGGACAGAATGTGACGACGATCACACGCGTGCGGCGAAGTGTGCAGTTCGGCCGTAGGGTGGGCAAAGCGAAGCGTGCCCACGTCTTGCTTTGGGCTTGTCGCGATGTCCGCGTGGGCACGGCGCTACGCGCCTTTGCCCACCCTACGACTTCATCCGGGCTACGACAGCACGTTACGCCAGCAGCCCCGCCATCGGCTTCACCGCCACGCTGTCGGGGAATACGCGCGACGCCAGCGCCGCTTCGTCGACCCGGACGTGATCGCGCAGCAAGCCCTTGAGCACCGCGCGCAGGTCGGTGGTGGCTTTCAGATCGCGCTTCTCGTGCAGGTCGTTGTCGGCGAGGCCCGGCCAGTCGGCGACCACGCGGCCGCCCTTGAGCGCGCCGCCGGCGAGGATCGCGACCGTGCCGGTGCCGTGGTCGGTGCCTTCGGTGCCGTTGATGCGCGCGGTGCGCCCGAACTCGGTGATGACCGCGACCACGGTCTCGCGCCACGCCTCGCCCATGTTGGTCTCGATCGCGGCGATGGCGCCGTCGAGCGCGCCGAGCAGCGCCGCCAGCCGTCCGTCGAGCGCGCCTTCATTGGCGTGGGTATCCCAGCCGTCGAAGGCGAGCGCGCCGATGCGCGGGCCGTCGGCGCGCGCCAGGAAGCGCGCCGCGGCGCCGGCCGATTGCTCGAAATAGGCGCGCACGGCATTGGCGGCGCCGCGCGGCTGTGCATTCGCCGCGCCCTGCTGGTTCATGCCGCCGGCGCGCGCGATCGCGGCGAGCCCCATGCGCTCCTCGAGCACGCGCGCAAGCGCGGGATCGGTGTGGCGATAGAGATCGAGCAGGCGCATCACGGTGTCGTCGCCGGCCGGCGGCAGCCGCGGCGGCGTCCATGACAGCACCGGCGCGGCGCCGCGCACGACCAGCGGCGCAATCGGGCCGACCGCGAACGCATTGCGCGCGCGCGGATTGGCGCGCTCGGCCGGCGCGAGCGTCGCCAGCGCGCGGTTGAGCCAGCCGGTCGACACCGCGCCCGGACGCGGCAGGCCGCTTTCGAGCACGTCCTGGCCGTCGAAATGCGAGCGCTCGCGATAGGGCGTCGCCGATGCATGCACGATGGTCGCCGCGCCCGCCTTATAGAGCCGATGCAGGTTCGGCATCGCGGGGTTGAGCGCGAACATGTCGTTGAGCGGCAGCGCCGGCGTCTGGCCATCGAGCCGCAGCGCCTTGTCACCGCGCAGCTTGACCCAGTTCGGGTCGCCGACCGGCGCGACGGCAGCGAGGCCGTCGAGCGCGCCGCGCAGCACGATCGTCAGCAGCCGCGGATCGCGGCCTTCGGCGAGCGCCAGCTTTGGCGTGTAGGCCCAGGCGAACAGCGTGCCGGAGGCCAGCAGCAGTTCACGGCGGGTGGGTGCGTGGAGATTGATGGTCATGGTGTTCCGCCTTTTTCTCGCAGACGCCTTTGCCCGAAGGTTTCGGCAAGCGCCTCGAATTCCGGAATGTCGCCGGCACCCTGCCGGACCGTTCCGATGACGACGCCGCTATCTCCGACCCGGAACTTCTGCGTGTCATCACAAAGCGACTTGGGCAGTGCGATGAGATGGATGACCTCGCCCTTGATGTTCCCTCTGATCACCTTCTCGACGCGCGCATGCCCGGTGAAGGAATAGCCGTAACGGTCGGGCTTCAATAGCTTGACCACGCGGACCGACGCGACGGCCGGCGCATCCACCTTGGCCGGCACGCTCGTAAAGAAAATCGTGGTGTTGAAGTCCGACGCGGGACAAGCCAGCGAGCCCGTCGATGCGAGGCACACCGCCATCACGCTCAAGCCAATGGTGCGGACGCGTCGCATGTCTCACCTCCGCTGAAACTCGGGTGACATGAACAGCAGCGCCAGCGCCTGCGGGCGGCTCTCGGCGCGGGTGATGGTGCGGCGCGTCTCCTCCGACGCGATCGGCGCCACCGTCTCGGCGAACACCGCCATCGGATCGGCATCGCCGGCATTGCGCCGTGCAAATTGATTGGCGAGGTCGAGCCGCTGCGACAGGCCGTCGAGCCAGGTCGCGTTGTCGTCGGCGAAGCCGTTCGGCGCCGGCGGCCGCCACAGCGGCTCGCCCAGCAGGTTGAGCGCCTGCACGATCGGCCGCACGTCGGGCGGCTTGGCGCCGATCGCGCGCAAGGTGCCCGCGATCCACTCGCCCGGCCGCTTGATGCGCGTACGCGGCGCGCTCCAGGCGTCGTCGGAGGTGATCAGCGCCTTGGCGAGCTCCTTGAGATCGCCGCCGGTGTCGAGGAAGCGCTTGCTCAACCGCTCGGTCAGCGCGGGCGACGGCTCGTCGGCGATGAAATGGCGCGCGAATTTTCGCGCGATGTGTTTCGCGGTCGCCGGGTGGCGTGCGAGATCGGCGAGCACGCGGCGGCCCTGCTCGACGCCGGCCGCGTCGTAGCGTTTTCCGATCACGGTCTGCGGACCCGCCTCGTGCATGCGCGGATTGAAGGAGAACGTGCCGCCCAGCTCCGGGTCCTGCCGCGGCGGCACCACGGTCCAGCCGGTGATCACCTTGGCGAAATTGGTGACGTCGTCCTGCGTGTAGACGCTGCGCACGCCGAGCGTATGCAGCTCCAAAATCTCGCGCGCGAGGTTCTCGTTCAAGCCGCGGCGGCGGTTGCGGCCGGCCACCGAGTTCGGCCCGACCGATCGCGCGTTGTCGAGATAGACCAGCATCGCCGGATGGCTCTCGACCGCGAGCAGCATGTCGCCGAAGCGGCCGAGCACATGGGCGCGGATCGCCTCGCGCTCGAACGCGCCGGCGATCGGCCGCACCTGCCCCTTGTCGGCGGAGACGCAGAAATGGTTCGACCAGAACCAGACCAGGCGCTCGCTGAAGCCTAAGTCGGCGGCGAGCGCGGCATCGAGCCGCGCCTTGGCTTCGGTGAGATAGAGCTCCTGCGGCGCGGTGCCGACGGTGGGCCGCTGCCGCGGCGGCGCGTTCTTTGGCTGCGCGGTCTTCTGCTCGGCGTCGGCCGGCTGCATGTCCTTGGGCTGCGCGTTCTTCGGTTGCGCGTTCTTGCCGCCGGCCTCGCGGCGCAGCTGCCGCTGCGCGATCTGGAACTCGACCGCCGCGCGCGCCGCAACAGCACTGCTCATCAGCTCGGGCGCGGTGAGCCGGCCGGCGCCGGCGCGGTCGAGCTCGGCGATCAGCGCGCCGCGCGGATCGGACGCGATCGCGGCCACCGATCCGGCGCGCGGTCCGAGACCGAACCGGTGCAGCGCCAGCGCCGCAAGCGTCTTGGGTCCTGTGTTTTGGGATCAAGTGCCATGCTTCACCGTCTGCAAATCATCGCACCCACACTTGAGTGGATGCGCTTCAGTCTTGTCGACACTGAGGCGGCAAACAACTTAATTCGCGGATAACTTCATGAATAGACTGACAGATTAACGATGCAGCGCAACGCGATTAGAGCGGTCCGCGAAACACGAAAAACGATCCGGCCGCGATCAGCACGAAGCCGATCGCGTAGTTCCAGGTGATCGGCTCCTTGAGATAGAGCACCGAGAAACCGGCGAACACCAGGAGCGTGATCACCTCCTGAATGGTCTTGAGCTGCGCGGTCGTATAGACGGCGCTGCCGAAACGATTGGCCGGCACCGCCAGACAGTACTCGACGAAAGCGATGCCCCAGGCCACGAAGATCACCGTCACCAGCGGCGTCTCCTTGAAGCGCAGGTGGCCGTACCACGCGACGGTCATGAACACATTGGATGCGACGAGCAGCAGGATCGGCGTCAGATAGGCCGAGGAAAACGCGGCGGGCATGCTGGGGGACTCGCTGAATTTCCGGGGTGAAACAAAGGCTTCCGGCCGCGATGCGGCTGGCATCCCACATCATCCACAATGCCGGGCGCCCTGTCACGGCGATGTAACGGGCCCCGGCTAGGTTTTTCCCGCTCCACCATCGGAGCATCAGGTAGCGTTTAAAGAGTAGCGTTCAGTTGCGTTAGTAGCGTTCCAGTTGCGTATGCGTAGCGTTGATTGCGTCGCGTTGATGCACGCAATGACGAACTGGTTCCGGCCTGATCTGCCCCCAGGCTGGAACCATTCTTTCTCTCCGCCGGCGGTGACGAACCGTCGGCGACATTTTTTCGGCCAGATCGTTTTTATAGTCAGATCGATCCGGACAGCGCCGCAATGGCTCGGGTTCGGATCAACAACTATTCCATCGCACCATTCGACGCGTGCGTTGCCGGGGAGTTCCAATGCGTATCATTCGTCCCATCACCGCTGTTATTGCGATCGCGTTGGTCAGCGCGGCGTCGTTCGGAAGGACTGGTGCGGAAGAAGCCGCGCCAAAACCGCAACCCTACAAGCCGGTCGCGATCGAGCTGCCACAGCCGGTCAAGGACCCGAGCTTCGCGGTCTTCCGCAAGCAGCTCGCCGACATCGCCAAGCGCAAGGATCGCGCGGCGCTCGCCAAGCACGTGGCGGCGAATTTTTACTGGATGACCGACGACGGCAAGGACATCGCGCTGAAAGGACGCCCCGGCATCGACAACTTCGCGCGCGCGCTCTACCTCGACAATCCCGATACCGAAGGCTGGGAGATCCTGGCGGCGTTCGCGGCGGAAGCAACCGCCGATCCGTCGCCGGAGCGCAAGGGCGTGATCTGCGCGCCGGGCGAGCCGAAACACGATCAGGCGGCCGCGGCCGCGCTCGGCGAGGCCACCGGCACCGCGTCGTCGTTCTGGTACTACCCGACGGCGAACGGCCTCGAGGTGCGCGACGCCGCGCCGAAGAACAGCAAGGTCACCGGCAAGCTCGGCATGCATCTGGTCTGGGTCTATCCTGATGAGTCGCCGGCGGCCGCCGTGCACACCGACACGGTGCGCATCGTGCTGCCGTCGGGCGCGTTCGGATATGTCGCGGCGGATGCGCTGCTGCCGCTGCCCGGCGATCTGCTTTGCTACGTGAAGGACGGCAATACCTGGCGGATCGCGGGCTTCTTCGGCGGATTGCCGCCAGCGAAGTGATATTCACGAAGCGACCGTACGAAGCGCGACCGGCCCGTCGCGCTGCTGATCGTTTCTTCAATGTTTCGTCGCGCGTGTAGCGCGGCCAATTGGCGTTTCAATTCGAACACCGCGTTAACACTATTGGCGCGCGTACCGCCGATTTTGCTGAACGGCCGTACAGAATCGGCCAATTGGGGACGAATCTTCGAACCTGGCCACAAAGCCTCGCGACCAAGTCGTGTCAGGCGTCGTGTCTGGCTGTCCGGACGTGGTGGTCGTTGGGCACAAATTTCCAGAGAAGGAAGCTCTCCAATGCCCGCCATCACAACGTCAACACACCTTACCAAACGTCGAATGCAACTCGTCGGCGCCACCGCTTTGCTGCTGCTCTCCCTCACCGCCGGCCCCGGCCTGGCGCAAGGCCTGCAGCCCGGCGAAGCCTTCGCCACCCGCTTCTCCGGCACCGTGCCCGGGCCCGACGGCCCGTCGATCGATACCCAAGGCACCGTCGGCAGCATCCTCGACCTGCGCAATCCGGGTCAGCCGCCGCAGGGCCAGCACTGGATCAACGAGCCGCAACGCAACCCGGTCACCGCCGCAGAAACCGGCCAGGTGTTCGGCGTCGCGTTCGACGATGCCACTCCCCCGAACATCTACGTCACCGCCACCGCCGCGTTCGGCCTGCATCGGACCACGGACAATGCGCAGTGGATGCCCGGCATGTTCGGCCGCGGCGGCCCCGGCGCGATCTACAAGCTCGACGCCGCGAATGGCTACAAGCCGGTGCTGTTCTCGGTGATCCGGCTGAACGATCGGCAGAACACCGGCGCCGCGCTCGGCAACATCGCGTATGACCGCTTCAACAAGCAGTTCCTGGTCTCCGATCTCGAGACCGGCATGATCCACCGCGTCAGCCTCGATGGCCGCGACCTCGGCAGCTTCGATCACGGCACGCAAGGCCGCGCGAGCTTCGTCGATGCGCAGTCCGGCCAGTCGATGAGCCTCAGCCCGGTCGCGTTCAATCCGGCGTCGCAGGCGAACATCGCAAACTGCGAAGGCAAGTTCGACAACACACCGGAATGCTGGAACATCGCCGACTCAAACCGGCGCGTGTGGGGCCTCGGCGTGTGGAAGGGCCCGAACGGCGAAACCCGGCTGTACTACTCGGTCGCGAGCAGCCCGGATCTCGGCGGCTCCGACTGGAACAACCTGCCGGACGACGAGAAGCGCAACACGCTGTGGTCGGTGCGGCTCGGTGCGGACGGTTCGTTCGACGCCGCCGGCGTGCGGCGCGAGTTGGTGCTGCCGGACTTCTTCTCAAATCCGCAGGACATCGCGCGCGCTGGCTACAGCCGCCCGGTCTCCGACATCACCTTCCCGGCCTGCTCGGGCCGGCCGATCATGCTGGTCGCCGAGCGCGGCGGCTTGCGCAATCTCGGCCTCGGCCGCGATAACGCGTTCGCCACGCCGCATGAAGCGCGCACCATCCGCTACGAGCTCGACCAGACCGGCACGTGGCGCGCGATGGGCCGCTACGACATCGGCAACTATGACCGCTCCAACGAAGGCGCACCCTTCATCAATGCGAACTGCGCCGGCGGCGCCACGTTCGGTCCCGGCTACTCCGCCGACGGCCGCGCGACCGGCCCGGCCGACGGGTTCGTGTGGATCTCCGGCGACAAACTGTGCTCGCCGGAAGGCCCGTGCAATGCACAGGCCAGCCAGGAGCAGGTGCAGGCGCAGCAGGTGTCGGTGCGAGGCGGAGCTCAAAGCGAGTATCAGCCCGACGACTCCGAGGTGCACGGCGCACAAGGCCAGCCGGAGGACATGTACAACGCGCTCGTTCCGCCGTCGGCCACCGCCGAGAAACCGCAACAGGTCAATCCCGTCGGGCCCGGCCAGGCCTACATGGTCGACATCGACATCAACGTCGACGGTGAAGGCAACCCGATCCCGGGACAACACGCGAAGAACGACGCGACCATGATCGGCGACATCAGCGTCTACCAGATCTGCCCGCTGGCCAGCGCTGCCTACGCTTCGACCTATCCGCTGATGGCGGTGCCGGTCGCCGGCGTCATCATCCACGGCCGATGGGCCAGCCACTACCGGGCCGGCTCGCACTCGCGCTTCTTCAGCCACTGGCGCTGGCATTCGCACAGCCGCTGGGCGAGCCATGACCGGCGCTGGTCGGACGGCCATCAACGCACCTGCTCGGACGGCCACTACCGCCGCCTGAGCCAGTGGCACCGGCGCGGCCCGAGCTTCCCGGACCATTGCCGCGGTATCAGCCACGAGCGGAAGATCAGCCACCACCGCACGATCAGCCACGATCGGAGCGTCAGTCACGATCGGCGCGAGAGTCACGATCGCGGCATCAGCCATGATCGCGGCATCAGCCACGTCCGCAGCCTCAGCCACCAGCGGACCGGCAGCCACTCCACGAGCACCAGCGAAGGGCATACGCCGGTCATGAGCCACGCGAAGTATCTGAGCCCCGGCACCCACAACACGGTGCGGAGCCAAGGCCATACGCCGGCCATCAGCCACGCGAGGCATCTGAGCCCCGGTCCTCACAACACGGTGACGAGCAAAGGCCATCCGGGCGGCCCCAACGGCCATCTGCGCGCGGAGAGCAAGAGCAAGCAGCCGCCGACGACGCCACCGACGACGCATGTCCGCGGTACCAGCCAGCCCGGCACCGGTACCGGTGGCATGGGCGGCAACAGCGGCGGCGGCATGGGCGGCATGAGCGGCGGCGGCATGGGTGGCATGACCGGCGGCGGCATGGGCGGCATGACCGGCGGCGGCATGGGCGGCATGACCGGCGGTGGCATGTCCGGCATGTCCGGCGGCGGCATGGGCCTGAACAAGTCGTTCACGCCGAACCGCGCCCCGCAAATGGGCCGCGTCGGACCGCAGAACTTCCGCGGAAGCGGTGGCTTCAGCGGAGGTGGCCGCCGACGCTGATCACACAAGAAAAGCCGGTCCCCTGTTCGCAGGGGACCGGCGCCTTTTTACCGAACGCGTATTCAAACCGGAGCAACGATCATGATCACCAAGCGCACCCTGCAGAGCCTGATGGCCGGAACTATGCTCGCCGTAGGGTTTGTCACGACCAGTCTGGTCAGCACCGCCGACGCCACCGAGAACCGCCGGCCGCGCGTTTACACCAACCAGCAATTCCTGGAAGACATCGCACTCAACAATTCGGCGGCGCTCAAGATCACGGATGCAGTCTCGGCGTTCCGCATGGTGCTTGAAAGCCTGCCCGACCGCGTGACGATCTATCCGACCGAGAACTACTACTACTTCAAGTTCAACTACGCCGGCGTCCAATATTCCGGCAACATCCGGCTCGAGAACGAGCGACGCGACCAGGGCCAGGTGCATTTCGCGTTCGCGCCCGAGCTCGCCGAATGGCGGTCGGACGACATGAAGGCGGTCTTCAAGATCCTCACCAAGGCGGACGGCGTCACCATCGAGAAGATCGACGACCTCTCCTATCGCGTCTCGCTCGGCGCCAAGACGGTGGTGTTCGACCTCAACGATCTCAGGCACGTCAAGCCGCCGGCGGATGCGATGACCCGCGACGAGCGCTTCATCGGACCGATCTTCGACGAGTCGGGCGTGCGCTTCCTCCTGGTCTACAACCAGAAGCTCAAGGCATTCCACTATCTGCTCGACGAGACCATCACGCCGAACGAGAGCTTCACGCCGTCGCCCTCGACCGACCGCATCCTGATCGGCAAGCGCACCGGCTTCGCGTTCTACCGCGACCACAAGCTCAACCGCAAAATCCTGATCGGCGTGTTCGAGGGGAATTCGCGGGTCAACAACTACTACGACGGTCCGTTCGACCAGCTGCCCGACAACTTCCTCGATGGCAACTCGCTGCGCGACGCCATTCTCGACGTTGCACCGAATCTCAAGGGCCGCATCGACCGCTACGGCGGTTCGTTCGACGGCGAGACCCGCTACATGATCGCGCCCTATACGCATTATTCGGTGGAGGACGATCTGCTGATGTTCCACCGCTGCGCGACCAGCAAGGACGTGCCGGCCGACCAGTACCACCTGTGCTTCGTCTACGACAACTCCGAGGACGACCCGCAGAATGCGCCGGCCGCCTCGTCGCAGCCCGCGCCGCCGGTCTCGAAGGCGCCGCCGCCGAAAAAAGCGAGCATGAAGAAATAGCCACCCCTCTCCCGGACTTTGCGCTTGGGTCCGGTGTTAGTGTGGAGCGTCTGCCGCCTGTTTGAGCGGCGGACGCTTTCGCACGACGGAACGGGAGGTCTCACAATGTCAGTACTTCGTTTCGGAGCCGTGGCGGCCGCGCTGGTCGCGCTCGGCTTTGCCGCGTTCAACGCGCCGCCCAAGGCGCTGGCTCAGGAGCAGGCCAAGGAAAAGGCCAAAGAACAAACCAAGCGGCCGCAGATCGCGGTCACCAAGGTCGACGGCACGGACAACGTCTACATTTTCCGCAACGGCAACCATCAGGCGATGTTCGTCGTCACCAAGGAAGGCGTGATCGCCACCGACCCGGTCGCCTATGGCCGGCCCACCGGCGGGGCGGACTACATCGCCGAGATCCGCAAGATCACGCAGGCGCCGATCCGCTACCTGATCTACAGCCACCACCACTTCGACCACATCGCCGGCGGCAAGGCGTTCAAGGACGCCGGCGCCACCATCATCGCGCACAAGAATGCGAAGAAGCGGCTGGCGGCGGTCAATGATCCGAACACGCCGATGCCCGATCGCTATGTCGGCGACAACACCACCATCAGGCTCGGCGGCACGGCGCTGGAGCTGCGCTATCTCGGCCTCAATCACTCCGACACGACGCTGGTGATGCGGCTCCCGCGGGAGAAGATCATCTTCATCGTCGACACCATCCCGGTCGGCGCGGTGCCGGGCCGCGGCATGATCGACATGTATCCGATCGAGAGCGAAGCCTTCATGAAGCGCGTGCTGGCGATGGACTGGGAAAAGCTGATCCCCGGTCACCCCGGCCAGCCGAACGATCGCCTCGGCACCAAGAAGGACGTCGAGGACCAGCTCAAGCTGCTGCAGGTCGCGTCCGCCGAAGGCAAACGGCTCGGCCAGGCCGGCCGCTGCTGGGAGCCGGGCGAAAAGGAGTTCAAGCTCGAAGGCTACGAGAACTGGCCGGGCTATGCGGCCGGCCTGCCCTTCATCGCCCGCCGCTATTGCGGGCTGTGGGGCCGCGGCACCTGAGCTGACCGCGACGGCGATTGTCGCTTCGGCAACGCTCTATCCTCTGCTCCATCCTGCGTCGGCGGGATGGAGCAGAGGAATCGCGCCTGCTACCCGCTCAGCGTATTCTTGTAGATGGCGCCGTCCTTCATGATGACCTTGAGATTTTTGGCAGGGTCGGCGATCAGATTGATGTTCTCCAGCGGATTTCCGTCGACAATCAGCAAGTCCGCGAGCGCGCCTTGCTCGACCACGCCGAGCTTTCCCGGATAGGGATTGCGCTTGCCGGACAGCGCCAGCAATTCGGCGTTCGTCCCGGTCGCCATGGCGAGCGCTTCGGCGGGCGTGTGCCAGCGGACAAGCGAAGCCAGAATGGCCCCTTGGCGCTGCGCCAGCGCGCGGGAGAACAGGACATCGGTGCCCCACGCGGTCTTGATCCGGTACTTCTTCGCCAACTCGTAGGCCCTGGCGATGCCGGGCCACACCTCATCGGCCTTGGCCCGCTCGACCGAACCCACCGGAAGGTTTTGCCTCATCTCTTCCGGGAGCGGCTGCAAGCTCAACCAAACGCCCTTCTCGGCGATCAGCTTGGCGGTCGCTTCGTCCATCAGGAAGCCGTGTTCGATACACTTCACGCCAGCGGCAATGGCCCGCTGGATCGCAACCGGTATGAAGGCGTGCGCGGCGACGTAGGTGCCCCAATTCTCGGCCGCTTCAACCGCCGCCCGCAGTTCGGCCTCGGTGAAGGTGGTCGCATCGAGCGGACTGTGGGGTGATGACACCCCGCCGCCTGCCGTCAATTTGATCTGGGAGGCGCCCTGCATCAGTTGCTCGCGCACGCGCGTGCGCACCTCGTCGGGGCTGTCCGCGACGATGCTGCCGCCGATCTGCTCCATGCGGGTGAGCATGCCGCCGATGGTCCGCGGCAGATCGGAGAACTGGCGGAAATCGCCATGCCCGCTCGTGATCGTAATCATGGCGCCGGACGGATAGATGCGCGGACCCTTGACGATGCCCGCGTCGATGGCGCGTTTGAGACCGAACACCGGCCCGCCCACATCGCGAACGGTGGTGAAGCCGCGCATCAGCGTGTCCGCCGCCTCGTCGCCGGCCGCGAGGGTGTTGAAGGCGAAGTCACCCATCATTTGCGCCGGCGTGGGCCGCACCAGGAAGGCGTGCCAATGATTGTCGATCAGGCCGGGCATCAGCGTCCGGCCGCCGCCCGCGACAACGGTGACACCGGCTTCAGCGGCGATCGGCGCCGTCGAAATGCGTTCGATGACGTTGCGCCTGACGAGCACATTCGAGGGCGCGGTGAGCGCGCCGGCCTTGCCGTCAAAGATGCGGACGTTCTGGAACAGTGTGGCCGCCGAAGGCGCGGCGACTTCTGCCCGGACGAGCGTTGACAGACCGGTTGCCGCAAATGGGAGCGCACCGACGAACGTTCGGCGGGACATCCATGCCATCGCAAGCCTCCTCGGAACGACGTGGTAAATTACAGACTATCTGTTGGGGAAACGTCAAACGCCTCCAACACGACATATCAACGGCCCACACCCTATTGGTTCTGTGTCAACAGTGTGTCTCTGATCCCTGATGGGCGTGTTGCCATCAATACAGGCTGCGGGCAAGGTAGATATGGTCGACATGTTCTTCGTTGATATTGGCTGCGTCCGGCAACCGGCCACGAATTGAAAAATCCAATCCCATCAGCAAGTCGATGCTGCGTCGATTGCATTCCAAAATGAACGCAAGGACGATCCGAAATCCGGACTGCCTGGCGTATTCGATCGCATGATTGATCAGCGCCTTGCCGAAGCCGCGCCCTCGGTGCTCTCGAAACAAGTAATAGCTGATCTCGCAGGTTTCATTGAAAGCGCCGCGGCCCGTTCGGTATGGAGAGATCGCAGCGTAGCCGACGACAGCGCCGTCAAGCACGGTCACAAAGATCGCATACGGGGCTTGATGATCGGAATACCACGCACGTCGACTCTCAATCGACACCGGTTCGAGATCGCCGGTGAGCCCGCCTTCCAGGATCGCCTCATTGTAGATGGCCGCGATGCTCTCGATGTCGGCTGGTGTTGCGTTTCTTATCATGTGTTGTTCGTACTTCTTCTGTTGTGTGTTCCGGCGAAACGGCAACATCGCGCTCTCAAGGAGCGCGATGCCGGGTCTGCGATGGGCTGCCATTGTCGGGCCAGTCAAGCCCACACGGCACTGGAATTGTCCGCGTCGTCACATGTTCAGTCGCCTTTTATGTTTGCGGCCTTGATGATGGGCCACCACTTCTCGATCTCGGCCTTGTGAAAGGTCCCAAGCGCTTCGGGCGTCTGCTCGGCACGCTGCGGGATGGTTTGGCTGAGGTCGGCCACCAGACGATGCCGAACCTTTGGATCGGCGAGAGCATCGACCACGGCAGCGTTGAGCGCGCTGATGACGTTGCTCGGTGTCGCCCGTGGAGCCCAAAGCGCGTGCCAGACCGACGTATGGAAACCCGACAGCCCGGCTTCATCGACGGTCGGAATCTCGGGCGCCGCTTCGAGGCGAGTCTTGGCGGTGACGGCATAGGCTCTGATCTTGCCGCTGCGCGCATGCGGAAGCGAGTTCGGCACCTGGTCGATCATGAGATCGATCTGTCCGCCGATCAAGTCTTGCATGGCGGGGGCAGCGCCCCGATAGGGCACGTGCTGGAAGTGCGTGTCCGTCCTTTGCTGGAAGAAAATGCCGTGGATATGCGCGGCGCTTCCGGCGCCGCCGCTGCCCTGCGCCGCCTTGCCCGGATTTGCCTTCAGCCACGCGATCAATCCCTTCAGATCTTTGGCCGGGACGGCGCTTTTCGAGACGATCAACGAGGGCGTGCTGGCGAGCAGAGCGACCGGCGTCAGATCGTTCAGCAAGTCGTATTGCAGCGAGTAGGTCGCGCCATTGACGACGTGGGTGCCCCAATGGCCGATAACGATCGTGTACCCGTCGGCTGCGGACCGCGCGACCCGCCCGACCGCGATGCTTCCGGCCGCGCCGGTGACATTCTCGATGATGACGTTTTGTCCGAGCGACGCACGCATGCGTTCGCCCACGACGCGCGCAATCACGTCCGTCGGCCCGCCGGCGGCGAACGGCACAACGATGGTGATCGGTCGCGATGGATAGTTCTGGGCCGGAGCGCTCACGATACCCGTCAGCGTCGCGGCAACCACTACTGCAGTAGAAAATAACTTCGTCATGTTCTGTCCTCCCACAGCCAGAGCGAATGCGTGCACTTTCCGCCATTTCGAACAGAAAGAAAATGTGGACGATAGTATCTTTAGAAGATAGATTTTGTTGTCATGGATACCCGCTTCCTCGAAAGCTTCGTGACGGTTGTCGACGGCGGTTCGATCGCGGAGGCCGCGCGACGGCTCAATCTCACGCCGGCCGCTGTCGCGCAGAGAATCCACGCGCTTGAAAGCGAGATCGGCGCGCGCCTGCTGTCCCGTTCCGGGACGCACGGTGAGGGTGACCGAAGCCGGCGCGGCGATATTGGGCCGCGCGCGGAATTTCGTTCAGGACATCCGCGATCTCAAGTCGGTCGCCAACGAGGGAACGTCGGGAGAGTTGCGGCTCGGTGCGGTCTCGACGGCCATATCGGGACTGTTGCCCGATGTGCTCACGTCGATGATCGAGAAATATCCGCAGATTGAGATTTATATTCTGCCCGGGACATCCGCGGAGCTCTATCACAAGGTCATTAGCGGCGATCTCGATGCCGCGCTGATCGCGCAGCCGCCGTTCGCGATGCCCAAGGCGTGCGACTGGCGGGTATTCCGGGACGAGCCATTGGTCGTGCTGACCCCGGCGAGCAAGCGCTTTTCCGATCCGCACGCGGCCTTGGCGACCGAGCCGTTCATTCGCTACGACCGCAACAATTGGGGCGGGCGGCTTGTCGACGGCTACCTGCGCCAGGCGGGCATTCGCCCGCGCGACCGATTCGAGCTTGATGGGCTCGAGGCCATCGCCGTGCTTGTCGATCGGGGGCTGGGCGTCTCGCTCGTGCCGGATTGGGCGCCGCCCTGGCCGGAGGGGCTATCGCTCGCCAAATTCCCGGTCGCCAACCAGTCATTCACACGCCGCATGGGGCTTTTATGGACGCGCGCTTCGCTGCGCGTTCGATTGGTCAGCGCGTTCCTGGATGCCGCGGCCGCATTACCTGCGTTGCGGCGAGATGGTGTGGCGAAACCTCGCGTGCCGTCTGCAAGGCGCGCCGACCGCAGCAGGCGGAAGACGTGACTTCGTCCAAAGGCCGCTTTCAGTGCGCCGCAAGCCCGGCTTCGCGGGCGACCGTGCCCCACACTGTGAGCTGTTCCTTGAGGAAGGCGCCGAGTTCCTGCGGCGTCGAGCTCTTGTAGTCGAACGCGGCGCGCTCCAGGCCCTCGCGCACGTCCGGACGTTTCATCGCGGCGTTGACCTCGCGCGCGAGGCGCTCGACGATCGCGGGCGGCGTCTTGCCGGGCGCGAACATCGCGACCCACGGCAGGATCGCGAAATCGCCCACGCCCGCCTCGGCCATCGTCGGCACGTCCGGCGCCAGGCGCGCACGATTTGCGCCGAGCGTGGCGATCGCGCGCAGCTTCCCCGCCTTGATGAGCTCGAGCGCGTTGTTGAGGCCCGCCGCCATGATCTGCGCCTCGCCCGAGAGCAGCGCCTTCATCGCCGCCGCGTCGATCGGATAGTCCTTGCTGGCGATGGCGAGCTTCTCGCGGGTGCGCAGCTGCGCCATGGTGAAGATGGTCGGCGGATTGGCGGCCGCGACGGTGAGCTTGCCGGGGTTGGCGCGCGCGTAGCGGATCAGCTCGGCGAGATTCGTCGCCGGCACGTCCGGCGTCACTACCAGCAGCAGCGGCGTCCAGCCCATGAGCGAGACCGGCGCGAAGTCCCGCACCGGATCGTACGGCGCGTCCTTGCGCAGGATCGGCACCGCCACCAGCGGGCTCGAGTTGCCGACCAGCAGCGTGTGGCCGTCGGGCGGCTCCTTCAGCAGCGCCGTCGGCGCCAGCGCGCCGTGCGATCCGGCCATGTTCACGACCGAGAACGGCTGGCCCAGCGCCTGCGAGAGCGCCGGCAGGAACACCCGCACCGCGGAGTCGGTGGGCCCGCCGGGCGGGAACGGGATCAACAGGCGCACCGGCTTGCTCGGATACGCGGTCTGCGCATGAGCGGGCAGCGCCACGGCCATCGCGGCGCAGACGGCGATCGCACTGGTAGCGATCACACTTGCGATCTTGTTCATCTTTCCCTCCCCTATCGTTGCCCCGATGCTATCACTTTTGGCGCGCGCAACCTCTCCTCCGCTCATTCCCGCGTAAGCGGGAATCCAGTGTAAAAGACTGGGTCCCCGCTTTCGCGGGGACGAGCGGCCGATAGAGCGAGCGATTGTCCCGATGCCTGACGGCGCCCGCTGTTCCATCCAAGTCCGTGCTGGTGACGATCCGCCCGTTCCGCTTCCGGATCGGCTTCACCTACGCGCTCACGGTGATCGAGGACCTCCTGGAGCTGTCCTATCCGTGGGCCACCGGCCTCGCGATCAACGGACTGCTGGCGCAGGACTACCGCATGATCGCGCCGGTGATGATCGCCTGGGTGCTGCACACCGCGATCGGCTGCGGCCGGCAGATGTACGACACGCGTCTCTATACGACGGTCTACAACACCATCGTGGTCGACACCGTGCTGCGCCAGCGCCAGGCCGGCATCGAGCCGACCAAGGTGGCGGCGCGCTCGGCGATGTCGCGCGAGTTCGTGACCTTCTTCGAGAAGGACATGCCGGTGGTGCTCAACACGCTGGTGACCATCGTCGGCTCGGCCGCCATCCTGTTCTGGTACGACCTGCCAATCGGCGCAATATGTGCGCTGCTGTTCGTTCCGGTGGCGATCCTCAACCGCCGCTATATGCGCCGCTCGCTGATGCTCAACGAAGGGCTCAACAACCAGCTCGAGCACGAGGTGCGCATCGTCGATGCCGCGAAGGAGGCCGAGGTCGCGCAGCACTTCACCGCGGTGCGCGGCTGGCGGGTGAAGCTCTCCGACGCCGACGCCTTCAACTGGACGGCGATCGAGGTGCTCTCGATCCTGGTGTTCCTGCTGGTGCTGGTGCGCGTCGCCACGATGCCGGGCGCCGACGTCGGCACCATCTTTGCGATCTTCGTCTATGTCTGGCGGCTCATGGAAAAACTCGACATGATGCCGCAGATCGTGCAGCAGCTCATGCGGCTCAAGGACATCCGCCGGCGGATCGAGGCCGGCGCCTCGGCCGAGACGATCGGCCAAGAGATCGCCAACCAAGCGATAGAGCGCACGGCGCCGGACAAGAGTGGACCGCCCTGATGGCATCGGCTCCAGCCCAAGCCCCCACCCCGCGCCGGCTCGCCTGCGCGCGTTGCGGCACGGCGTTCGACTGCAGCCTGGGCGGCGGCTGCTGGTGCGCCGAAGAGCCCTACCGCCTGCCGATGCCGGATTCTGAAGCCGAAGATTGCCTGTGCCCGGCCTGCCTGCGCGCCAAGGCGGCGCAGCAGAACGGCTGACTTTCTCAGCCCACCTTATTACTGTGTCGCCGACTTTAGGGGCCTCGCCCCCTGCCCTGACACCGAGCGGAAGCCAGCATGATCATCGAGACCGAACAGGACGTCACCAAAGCCGTGCTCGCGGAGCTCGAGCGCGCGCCCAATGCGCGCTTCCGCGAGGTGATGGCGGCGTTCGTGCGCCACCTGCACGACTTCGCCCGCGAGGTGAACCTGACCGAGGAGGAATTCCGCGAGGCGATGAACACCATCGTCAGGATCGGCCAGGCCTCGAACGAGACCCACAACGAGGCGGTGCTGATGGCCGGCTCGCTCGGCCTCTCGCAGCTCGTCGTCATGCTCAACAACGGCGACAACGGCCAGGTCGAGACCGACGCCAGCCTGCTCGGCCCGTTCTGGCGCATGCATTCGCCGCCGACCGAGAACGGCGGCTCGATCGTGCGCTCGCCGACGCCGGGCGATGCGATGTTCGTCAACGCGCAATTCGTCGACCAGGCCGGCAAGCCGATCGCCGGCGCCGAGGTCGACATCTGGCATTCGTCGACCGAAGGTTTCTACGAGAACCAGGACCCGGTGCAGGCCGACATGAACCTGCGCGGCAAGTTCGTCACCGGCAAGGACGGCCGCATCGCGTTCCGCAGCATCAAGCCTGCCGGCTATCCGATCCCGGTCGACGGCCCGACCGGCGATCTCCTGCGCGCGCAGGGCCGCCACAACATGCGGCCGGCGCATCTGCACTTCCTGGTCACGAAGGACGGCTTCAAGACGCTGATCTCGCAGATCTACGTGCAGGACGACAAGTTCATCGACAGCGACGTGCAGTTCGGCGTGACGCGCAAGCTGATCGGCAATTATGTGCGGCACGAGAACGAGCGAGCGCCGGCGGCGGACGTGCAGGGCCCGTGGTACTCGCTCGACTACACCTTCACCATGGAGCCGGGCACGACCAAGCTTCCGCGCCCGCCGATCACCGGCAAGGCAACGGGCGAGCGGCCGCAGATTCCGCATTTGGCGTGAGGCTGCTGCGCAAGAGGCCCACTCGGAAGTTAAATACTTACCGTGAGGCTTTCCGGTTTTGGGGCCATACGCAGATCATCTGTATCGGCAAGATCGGGTTCTTGCAGGAGCAAGTAAGCGAGCTCCTTGTGCGAACTCATCAACTCCCTGACGTCGTCCTCGATCTTGAGACCGGGATGAACCATGGTCCAATAATGCGCAGCCCTGATAAATGCGAGAAGCGCGAGTAGATACTCAAGGCGTTTGCCGCCCAGCGCCTGCCGCAATGCCTGCTGGGCGCGCTCGGACTTCGTCGGTTCGACAAAGATCACAGCGGAAGCGGCAAATATCCAGTCTTCGATATCGCTGCCAGGGACCGGCCAATCGCTCGGGTTTTTAAATGCTTCCAAGCCTTCATAGATCGGCTCGAGTTGCCGGCGCCACGGCGTCGGTGCCTTGAGCAGCTTGACCGCCTGCTCGATGCTTTGCGGCGTGGCTCCTGGATCGCCCGATGCATGCCCGTAACCGACAAGAAATCCGCAGTGACGCACAATACAGTAGCGGGCCTGGCAGAACCGCGACAGGAAGACAAACAAGCGCTCCTTGAAGAGCGAGGGGATCGGGCTTTCGAGATACGCCGACTTGGCAAAATCCCAAAGCTTCTCGACAATCTCCGGCGCATCGGGAGCCGACATGAAGAAATTGGGAACGAGCCCGAAGCGGCGAGATAAGTCTTGGTGAAACGGGCCCAGGATTCCCAGAGCAATCGCCGCAAGCCGGTCAGGATCGCGCTCACCGCGCTGCGCGACTTCGAGAATCTTCTTGGCCAGCATTTCTTGCACGACGGGCGGCCGGCCCTTGGGGTGAAGGGACAGGCAGGCAATGTCATAGGCCTTGCCCAAATTCTGGGTCGCTTCGGCGTCGAATCCGCTCTCTCTAAAAAGCGGTACAACCGAGGACATTGTAGCCACCACTGACGCCACCGGCGCGGTCGCGCCATTCGCTTCATGCACCACCTGGTCTCGCAGCTTAGTCAGGTCGCGCTCCCCTCGGCGCGCAAGTTCGATGATGCGGGCGGCGATGGTCTCTCGCGCCCTCACGTCACCGTCGATGTTGAGCGCCTTGCAGGCGTCCTCCAGCGCCCTGGACATCACCTTGATGTCGTCGGGGCCGAACGTGGACTCGTTCTGCAGATATTGCGTGATGGCCATTGGGCACTCCTCTGCCTTACAGGCGGGAGCGCTACTCGTCTCTCAGCCACCGGCGCCTAGCTTTAGAGCCGCTGCCGGTGATGGTTTCATCCTGCGCCATTTTGGCCCGGATAGCAACTCTTACTTCCGGCCGCGGAACTTCCCGACCGCTCAAAAACGTCGCGCAGCAAGCGCCATGGAAATCGCCAGCATGGACCAACTGGCGAACGCATCACGCGCATCGTGAAGCGCGTTAGGGAACTCTTTGCTCTGCGCTCGCGTTGTAGACCTGACTGGCTAAGAGAGACATGAACTGAAAGTAATGTCCCGGCCAAAACCGAAATTTGCCTTTACAGGGTTATCTTTCGGCGACTGACAAAGAGCCCGCCTCGGCCCCCTTAGCTCGACGGGCTCTTTGTTTTGCTTCAATCCACTCTCGAAGATCGTCGATCCGTAACGTCAGCGCTTGGCGTTACTTGCCTGTCGCCGCGTCTCGCGGCCCGAGCCACATCCGCATCATCGCGATAGGAAACGCCGGCCAAAATACGAGCGGGGACGCTAATCGTGTCGGAGCCACTACCTGTTCCGGAGGCGTTACAACGGCGGGCATTTCAACGCGCTTCGCTGTAGCGGCCGTTGTCGTCGGAGCGCTTTTCTTGCGCACGTGCCGTGGCCGAGCGGTTGATCTGCCGGCTTTTTTCGCCGATCCCTTCCGGACGCGGGTTCTTGGCTTTTCGCATTTGCTTTTGCCATCTTTAAGCCACCCGTAAGTCCAACAGCCTCGGACACGCTAGGTTCCACCGTGGACTAGCTTGTAAGGCATTGTTCGCCAAGATCAGTTGGGGGACGCGAGACCGTTTCTTACCTCACCGCCGCCGCGACCGACGCCGCGCTCTGTCCGAACAAAATCGCGCGCTCTTCCGCGGTGCGGATGCCGGGCGGGTTCGGATTGATCTCCTTCGCCTTCGCATAGGCGCGCGCGACCGCCGGCCGCGCCTTGATCGCGTCGTGCCAACGCTTCACATGCGGGAAGTCGTCGATGTTCTGGTGCTGGCGCTCGTAGATCGCCACCCAGGGATAGCTCGCCATGTCGGCGACCGAATACTCGCCGGCGACGTACGGGCGATCGGCAAGCCGCGTATTGAGCACGCCGTAAAGCCGGTTCACCTCGTTGTGGTAGCGGTCGATCGCATACGGATATTTCTCCACCGTGTAGTTGCTGAAGTGATTGTTCTGGCCCGACATCGGACCGAGATTGCCCATCTGCCAGAACAGCCACTGCATGGTGTCGGTGCGGCCGCGGATGTCCTTGGCGATGAACTGGCCGGTCTTCTCGGCGAGATAGAGCAGCATCGCGCCCGACTCGAACACCGCGATCGGCGCGCCGCCGCCGGGCGGATCGTGATCGACCATCGCGGGGATGCGGTTGTTCGGCGAGATCGCCAGGAACGCGCGCTTGAACTGCTCGCCCTTGCCGATGTTCACGGGGAAAATCTTGTACGGCAATCCGGCCTCTTCGAGACAGATCGTGACCTTGTGGCCGTTCGGCGTGGTCCAGTAGTGCAGGTCGATCATCGGACTTGTCCTTCGTTCGTACTCGCGACCGTTGAAGCATGACTCAATTGGGCGGTGGGCCGCATCATCTTCACCATTATGGTGCGGCGATCCCGCCCGCAAAAGGGCGTTGCACGGCGATCGGGCATGCTATCCTGCGGGGAATAAAACACGGGGAGAAACGCATGCTGACGCCCACGCGCGTCGCCGCGAGTTTTGTGCTTGCAACCGTTGCACTTGCAGCAAATTTTTCCGGCGCGCCCGCACAGACCGACGACTATCCGATCGCGGCCGGTGCGCATCATCGTCGGGTTCGGGCCGGGCTCGACCGCCGACTACTCGGCGCGCACGGTGGCGCAGAAGCTCAGCCTGAAATACGGCCAGCAATTCGTGGTCGAGAGCCGCGCCGGCGCCGGCAGCAACCTCGCTGCCGAATACGTCGCGCGCGCGCCGAAGGACGGCTACACGCTGTTGATGGGCACGGTCGCCAACACCATCAACGCGACCATCTCGAAACTCAGCTTCGACTTCGCCAAGGACTTCGCGCCGGTGGCGCTCGTCACCACGGTGCCGAACATCCTGGTCGCGCATCCCTCGACCGGCTTCCGCACCGTCGCCGACCTGGTGGCGGCGGCGAAGGGGCAGCAGATGATGTACGGCTCGTCGGGCGTGGGCAGCGCGCTGCACGTCTACGGCGAATTGCTCAATATCCAGGCCGGCATCAAGCTCACGCATGTGCCCTACCCCGGCAGCGCGCAGTCGCTCACCGACCTGCTGGCCGGCCGCATCTCGGTGATGTTCTCGCCGGCGCCGACGGTGCTGCCGCATATCCAGTCGGGCGGACTGACGGCGATCGCGGCGACGAGCCGCAACGTGTTGCCCAATCTGCCGACCATGGCGGACGCCGGCTACCAGGGCTTCGATGCGGGCCTGTGGTTCGGCATGCTGGCGCCCGCCGGCACGCCGCGCGAGATCGTCGACAAGGTCTCGGTCGGGATCAACGAGGCGCTGAAGATGGATGACGTCATCCAGGCCTTGCGCAAGCAAGGGTTCGAGACGCTCGGCGGCACGCCGGACGAATTTTCCGGCTACATCAAGAGCGAGATCGCGCAATGGGCGCGCGTCGCGCAGTCGGCGGGACTGAAGAAGTAATCGTGCAGCAGCGCCGATGATCGCGTCAGGGTACGCGATCGCGACCGTGCACGACCTTCCATCGACTTAGAATAATGAAAATTCCCCGTGACGGCGGCAACGCGCGGGCGTAGCCTTGTCCCTGCCCACCGGACGGCGGGCTCAAAGAAAAAATGCGAAGCGCCGCAAAGGCCGCTTCACGGGAGGAGACCCATGGAAGATATCAGGCGCCGCACATTCGTGCGGGGCGCCGCGGCGGGTGCGTTGGCATTCACCGTCGGCGGTGTCGAAGTTCTGCTGCTGCCCAGCGAAGCCCGCGCGCAAAAAGTCCCGCTCAAGGTGTTGAGCGCCGACGAAGCGCTGCGGCTCGAAGCCGTCAGCGAAACGCTGGTGCCGGGCGCGCGCGACGCCGGTATCGCGCATTTCGTCGATCAGCAATGCTCGGTGCCGCCGCACGACGCGCTGCTCGGCATCCGCATCGGCAATGTGCGCCCACCGTTCGTGAACTTTTATCGCGCGGCGCTGAATGCCATCGACGGCGCATGCCAGGCCCAGCACGGCAAGCCGTTTGCGCAGCTGACCGCCGCCGAGCAGACCGCGTTCATCGGCACCATGCGCGTCAACAAGCACCCGGACTGGAAGGGACCGCCGCCGCAAGGCGCGATCTACAACGCGTTCCGCGGCGACGCCGTCGACGTCGTCTACGGCACGGTCGAAGGCTTCGAACGCCTCGGCGTGCCCTATATGCCGCTGGTCGCCCCGAAGGCGAGGTGGTGACATGGCAACGCAGGAAAAAGTCGACGTCGCCATCGTCGGCGCCGGTCCCTCCGGCGCGATCTTCGCCGATGCGTTGGCGAAAGCCGGCAAAAAGGTCGTGGTCCTCGAGTTCGGGCCGGACTGGGACATGAAGGACTTCGTCAGCTCGGAGATCTGGGGCAAGCGGCTCAAGCATGCGCCGCGCTTCCAGCTCGCCGGCCGCAATCCGCCGGGCCACGGGTCGAACGCCGGCTGGGGCACCGGCGGCGCGATGATCCACTTCTTCGCCAACTGGCCGCGCTTCGCGCCCAACGACTTCAAGGTGAAGAGCCAGTACGGCAAGGGCCTCGACTGGCCGATCTCCTATGACGATCTCTTGCCTTACTACGATCGGATCGCCGCCGACGTCGGCATCTCCGGCAATGCGGCGGCCGAGAAGCAGTGGTATCCGGTCGGCAAGGACTATCCGATGCCGCCGCTGAAGGCGTTCCGGGCCGGTGACATCTTCAACGACGCGTTCAAATCCCACGGCATCCCGCTGGCGCCGATGCCGGTCGCGATCAACAGCACCGAGTACAGAGGCCGGCCGGCCTGCGTGAACTGCGGCTGGTGTCATGTCGGCTGCGCGATCGGCGCGCACGCTTCGCCGCTGGTGAGCCACCTGCGCGATGCCCGCAAGCTTGGCGCCGAAGTGCGGCCGTTCAGCTACGTCACGCGCGTGCTCACCAACCCCGCCGGCGACCGCGTCACCGGCGTCGAATACTACGACGCCAAGAAGGAGCAGCACGTCCAGCCTGCCGGCGTCGTCGTGCTCGCCGCCTATGCCGCCGAGATCCCGCGGCTGATGCTCAACTCGGCGACCGACAAGCATCCGAAGGGCCTGTCGAACCGCAATGAGCTGGTCGGCAAATACATGACCTGCCATTCGGCCGCGAACGTCTGGGCGTTGTTCGACGAAGACGTCCAGAATTACATGGGGACGGCGGCCAACCAGTTCATGACCTACGAGACCTACGACAAGAAGCGTCCGAAGAAGGGCTTCGGCAGCATCTTCCTGCGCACCGGTGCCGCCATGAAGCCGAATGTCGGCCTTGCAGGCGCGCGGCCCGATCTGTTCGGGGCGCCGCTCGCCGACTTCATGAAGCGGGCGTCGCGCGGACTCACCCGTATCGGCCTGTTCGGCGAGCAGATGCCGCTGGCGGAAAACCGCGTCGAGCTCGCGAGCGACAAGGACGAGTTCGGGGTGCCGATCGCGCGTATCACCCACAGCTTCGATGAGGACGCGATCGGAAGCTGGGAATACGGGCGCGAGGAAGCCTTCGCGATCGCCAAGGCGGCGAACCCGAAGGAAGTGTGGCGCGGCGGCGGTCCGGGCACGTCGCACCTGCACGGCGGCACCATCATGGGAACCGACGCGTCCACCTCGGTCACCAACAGCTACGGACAGACGCACGAGCTCGCGAACCTCTACGTCGCCGGCTCCAGCCTGTTCCCGACCTCGGGCGCGGTGAACCCGACCAACGCGATCATGGCGGTGTCGCTGCGCGGCGCCGAACACATGGCGAAGAATTTTTCCGCCATTGCAAGCTGACTCTGCTCTCGTGTCCCGGGCGCACTCCCCCTCCCTTCCCTCCCCCGCAAGCGGGGGAGGGTTAGGGAGGGGGGCGGTGCTGACCCGGGACCCCGGTTTGTTCGCTTTGGCTGCAAGAAAATAACCGGGGCCCCGGATCTGCGGTGCACCACTACGTGCTGCACCGCGTCCGGGGCACGCCCGGTCCCGTCGCAACCATGAGGTAGTGACATGGCAACGCAAGAAAAAGTCGACGTCGTGATCGTTGGCGCCGGTCCCTCCGGCGCAATCTTCGCCGACGTGCTGGCGCGCGCCGGCAAGAAGGTCGTGATCCTCGAATTCGGTCCCGACTGGGACATGAAGAAGTTCGTCAGCTCGGAGATCTGGGCCAAGCGCCTCAAGCATGCGCCGCGCTTCGAGCTCGGCGGCCGCAACCCGCCCGGCCACGGCGGCAACGCCGGCTGGGGCACCGGCGGCGCGATGCTGCACTTCTACGCCAACTGGCCGCGGCTGCATCCGAGCGATTTCCGGGTGAAGAGCGAGCACGGCCGCGGGCTCGACTGGCCGATCTCCTATGACGAGCTTGCGCCCTATTACGACCGCATCGCCGAAGAAGTCGGCATCGCCGGCGACGCCGCGCAGGAGCGGCGCTGGTTCCCGATCGCCAAGGACTATCCGATGCCGCCGCTGAAGGCCTTCCAGAACGGAACGATCTTCAACGACGCCTTCAAGGCGCACGGCATTGCGCTGGCGCCGATGCCCACATCCATCAACAGCACCGAATACAAAGGCCGCCCGGCCTGCACCAATTGCGGCTGGTGCCATGCCGGCTGTGCGATCGGCGCGGGCGCAACGCCGCTGGTCGGCCATCTGCGCGACGCGCGCCAGCGCGGCGCCGAGCTGCGGGCGTTCAGCTATGTCACACGCGTGCTCACCAATGCGAGCGGCGACCGCGTCACCGGCGTCGAATACTACGACGGCAAGAAGGAGCAGCACGTGCAGCCCGCCGGCGTGGTCGTGCTCGCCGCCTACTCCGCGGAAAACCCGCGCATCATGCTCAACTCGGCGACCGACAAGCACCCGAAGGGCCTGGCGAACAAGAACGAGCTGGTCGGCAAATATCTGATGTGCCACGCGCTATCGACCGCGTGGGCGATGTTCGACGAGGACGTCGAGAACCACATGGGCACCGCCGCCTATCAATTCATGTCGTACGAGCTCTACGGCAAGGCGGGCGCGAAGAAAGGCTTCGGCAGCACCTTCATCCGCAGCGGCTCGGCCATGAAACCGAACGCCGGCCTGTCAGGCGCGCGGCCCGATCTGTTCGGCCAGCCGCTCGCCGACTTCATGAAGCGCGCGGTGCGCGGGCTCACCCGCATCGGCAACTCCGGCGAGGAATTGCCGCGCGCCGAGAACCGCGTCGAGCTTTCGGGCACCAAGGACGAGTTCGGCTTGCCGATCGCGCGCATCATCCACGAATTCGATCAGGCGGCGGTCGACCGCTGGGATGCCGGACGCGACGAGGCGTTCGAGATCGTCAAGGCGGCGAAGCCGAAGGAAGCCTGGAAAGGCGGCGGCGCCGCACCCGGCTCGTCGCATTTGCTCGGCGGCACGGTCATGGGCACGGACGCATCCAACTCGGTGACCAACAGCTTCGGACAGACCCACGAGCTCGCGAACCTCTACCTCGCCGGCGGCGGCCTGTTCCCGACCGAAGGCGCGGTCAATCCGACCAACACGCTGATGGCGGTGTCGCTGCGCGGCGCCGAGCACATGGCGAAGAATTTTTCGACAATCGCGAGCTGACGCGGCTGCTATTTCTTCTTCCGGTCGAGGTCTTGCATCCGCCGCTCGATATATTCGTTCGGGCTGAGCTTTTCCTTGGCCGGCGGCGTTGCCCGCTCGGAGTCCGGGGTACGCGGCGCGCCTTCCTTGATCCGCTTGATCTGCTCCCGCAGCCGTGCCGCCCGCTGGGCGCCGCCCTCATCGGGTGTCGGGTTTTTGGCCATCGTGAACTCCTGCCGTTCCCACGCGTGTCACGTGGCTAGCAGGCCGGCCAATGTCAATGGGGCCGCAACGGCGGCCCCATTGGTCGACGTCTGGCGAAGCAACGCGCCGTCGCTTCTCACCGCACGCGGCGTGCGCGCCGGACCTCGGGCGTGCCGGCCGCCTCGGTCGACCGCTGCGGGGCTTTCACCAGCGCGCTGATCTGCTCGCGCCAGTGCTCGGCTTTCGACACGGAAAAGTCCTGGACCACCCTGGCCACCAACCCGGCGGCGGTCGCAGCCGGCCGGGCCGGCTCGATCGCTTTCGCGGTCTCGGCGGCAGTGATGCGATCGATCTGCGCGCGGATGCCGCCGGCGCTTGCGGTCAGCACACCGAGATCGCGGAACCGCGGAGCGGCGCCGCTGAACCATGTCTGCTGCCACCAATGATCGGACACCGGGTCGTGCCAGGACAGGTAACCGCCGCGCAGAACCTGGCGCGGCTCGGTGAGCGCACCGGTGAATGAATAGCGCACGCCGGGCGCGACGAGCGGATCGAAAAAGCGCGGCGTGTAGAAATCGGACATCAGGATGCCGTTGACGCTGTAGCCGAATTCCGCGGCCTCCGATGGGTCGCAGACTTCGACCAGGAATTCGACCCGGCCTTGGCCGGGCTTCGGGGAATCTCCCGCAACGAGGCGACTGCCGAAGGGGTCCACGAGCATTTCCAACAACTCGTGGGACGCGGTCAGCGCCCAGGTATCGAGATCGGACGACGAGGTGATCAACGCGAACGGCTGTCCATCCCGGTCGAGATGGATGCCGGCGGCATCAAATCCGATGTTGTCCATCACGATCATCGGCCAGGTGCCCGGCGGTACGTCTTCGAGTTTCTCGAACGCATCGACAGTGGCCGAGATTTCCCAAATGGGCGCCAAGTCGCGCGACGCCTGCTTTTGCAAGGCCGCCGCGACCCGCATGACGTCTCCCAACGGTACGCCGCTGGATTCAGACACGAGAGCGAGCTGCTGCAGAATGGCTGGCATGATGTCCTCCCTCTACGCTGGTGGTGGCAATGAGCGACTATCGCCACCGCGCAGCGTTTCCGAATGTGAGGCACTTCACACATCGCGCGATTTTTTTTGGGCACGCACGAAAGCAGTCCGCCGGCGCGCGAACGCCCGGGATGCCGGCGATTTTCTTAAAACACGATGTAGGTCACGCGCGATCGAACAGACGCGCGGGCGTGTCCACCAGGATGCGCCGGCGATCTTCGATGTTCGGCGTCCACTGGTGAAACAAATCCACGAGCTGGCCGTCGTCCGGCATCAGTTCGGCGGCGATCTGCGGATGCGGCCAGTCGGTGCCCCAGAGCAGCCGCTCCGGATTGGCGCGCAGCAGCGCGGCGTGAAACGGCTGCGCGTCGCCATAGTCCGGGTAGCGCTGCGACAGCCGGTACGGCGCCGACAGCTTCACGTGCACGACGCCCTCGCCGACCAGGCGCAGCAGCGCCTGGAAGCCGGGATCGCCGGTGCCGCGCTCCGCCGGCATGTGCAGGATGTGGTCGAGCACGACCGGCATCTCGCTGGCGACCTCGCGCAGCAGGTCCGCGACCTCGGGCAGCACGCGGTGGTCGCACCAGGTCTGCATGATCCAGCCGAGATCGCGCATCGCCGGCCGGAACACCTCGAACACGTCGAGGCCGACGCCGCGCACCATCGTGGGCTTGCCGCCGGGCGGAAACAGATGGAAGCGCAGGCCCCGCATGCCGCGCTTGTGCCATTCGCGCAACGTCGCGGGCGCAATGCGGGTGTCGGTGATGGCGACGCCGCGGAAGCGATCGGGAAAGCGCTTAAGCGCGTCGAGCACGACGCTGTTGTCGAGGCCATGCGCATTGCCCTGCACGATCACGCCGCGCGCGATGCCGAGGTGGTCGTGCAGCGCGATGAACTGCTCGACCGGCGCCTCCGGCGGCGTGTAGCCGCGGCCGGGCGCGAACGGAAACCGCGCGACCGGGCCGAAGATATGCGCATGTGTGTCCCACGCGCCCTTAACCGGCATCTCGGCGGGGCGGCGCGGATGCGCGACCGGGCCGGCGATCCGCGGCGGTTCGTTTGCGGGCGTATTCAGGGGCGTGCTCATCCGAGCTTGATGTTGGCTTCCTTGACCACACGCTCCCACTTTTCCATCTCCGCCTGCACGAAGGCGCGGAATTCGTCGGGCGTATTCTCGCGGAATTCGACATTGAGCTGGTTGAGGCGTGCGACGACGTCGCCTTGCCGCAAGACGGTGTTCAGTCCCGCGTTGAGCTTCGCCACGATCGCCGCCGGCGTGCCGCTTGGGACGAATACACCGTTCCATTCATAGGCCTCGAAGCCCGGCAGCGTTTCCGCCACCGCCGGCAGGTCCGGCAGCGTGCCGAGCCGGCCCTTCCCGGTATGCGCGATCGCCTTCAGCGCCTTGCCCTGGATGTGGCCGACCGAGGACGCGCCGTTGGAGAAGAAGAACTTCACCTGGCCGCCGATGATGTCGTTCAGCGCGGGCGCGCCGCCGCGATAGGGAATGTGGTTGAGCTTCACGCCGGCGCGCATCCGGAACAGTTCGAGCGCGAGATGCTGCACGGTGCCGTTGCCGGACGACGCCCAGTCGAGCCCGCCCGGCGACGCCTTGGCCAGCGCGATCACGTCGTCGACGGTCTTCGCCGCCACGCCGTTGTTGACCACCAGGATGTTGGCGACCAGCGAGGCCAGGAACACCGCCTGGAAATCCTTCACGGTGTCGTACGGCAGCTTCGGATAGAGGAACGGGTTCACCGAATGCGCGGTGGCGTCATAGAGCACGGTGTAGCCGTCGCGTTCCGCCTTGGCGGCGGCCGCCGCGCCGATGGTGCCGCCGGCGCCGCCGCGGTTGTCGATGACGAATTGCGCATTCCACAGCTCGCCGAGCTTCTGGAACAGGATGCGGCTCACGGTGTCGGCGCCGCCCGCCGGCGGATACGGCACGATCACCCGCACCGGCCGCGACGGCCACGCGGTCTGGCCGAACGCGCCGTGGCCGAGCATCGGCGCGGCGGCGACGGCCGCTGAAGCCCGCAACAGCTGCCGCCGCGTCAGCTTGCGTCGATCGCGCACGGTGCTCCTCCCTTTATTCGCGGGCGATTGTCGGCATTTCCCCAGTGAAGGCAACCGCCCTTCCCTCGCCGCGATGCCAGGCCCATATTGGACGGATGCCGAAATCCCCCAAGAATTCCGCCGCGCAATCCGGCGAAGCATTCCAAGAAGGACCCCGCCCGGCCGACGCGCGCCAAGGCCTCGCGGCCGGATTCCTCGCCGATGGAACCGTCGCTTGCCGACCTGCTCAATCCGGCGATCGGCAAGGGCACCGCCGGTGTCGGCGCGCAGACCGGGATGGAGCCGAACCCCGAAACGAGCGGCCTCAAGCCGCCGCCGGACAACTCGTTCGACCGCCGCGCGGATTTTTCCGCCGCGCACCGGGCGCGCAAGTCGACCAAGGGCTTCGACGAGGCGCCGCAGTCGGACTATGTCGGCAAAACCCCGAACGAGCCGGTGACCATCAACACCAAGCTCGCGGAGGCGCTCGGCTACCGCATGCCGGGCGACGAGGACGTCGACGCGAACACTGCGCCGTCCGGCGTCACCGCCACCGCGCAGGCGCTGGAAAAGCTGCTGCGCGAGGGCCGCAAGGAATTCAACGACCAGGCCCAGGCCGGGGCGATCTGGATCCCGCACCGCCCGCCGCGCCCGGAAAAATCCGAAGGCGGCAAGAAGCTCGTGATCAAATCCGACTTCGAGCCGAAGGGCGACCAGCCGCTGGCGATCGACGAACTGGTCGAGGGCGTCAAGCGCCACGACCGCATGCAGGTGCTGCTCGGCGTCACCGGCTCGGGCAAGACCTTCACCATGGCCAAGGTGATCGAGCGCACGCAGCGCCCGGCGCTGGTCCTCGCGCCCAACAAGACGCTGGCGGCGCAGCTCTACGGCGAGTTCAAGAGCTTCTTTCCCGACAACGCGGTCGAGTATTTCGTCAGCTACTACGACTACTACCAGCCGGAGGCCTACGTCCCGCGCACCGACACTTACATCGAGAAGGAATCCTCGATCAACGAGCAGATCGACCGCATGCGCCACTCGGCGACGCGCGCGCTGCTGGAACGCGACGACGTGATCATCGTCGCCTCTGTGTCGTGCATCTACGGCATCGGCTCGGTCGAGACCTATTCGGCGATGACGTTCGCGCTCAAGCGCGGCGAGCGCATCAACCAGCGCCAACTGCTCGCCGACCTGGTGGCGCTGCAATACAAGCGCACCTCGGGCGATTTCTTCCGCGGCTCGTTCCGGGTGCGTGGCGATACCGTCGACGTGTTCCCGGCGCACTACGAGGACCGCGCCTGGCGCATCAACCTGTTCGGCGACGAGGTGGAATTGATCGACGAGTTCGATCCGCTCACCGGGGCGAAGTCCGACGAGCTGGAATTCGTCAAGATCTACGCCAATTCGCACTATGTGACGCCGCGGCCGACGCTGATCCAGGCGGTCGCCAGCATCAAGCAGGAATTGAAGTGGCGGCTCGACCAGCTCAACGCCGCCGGGCGTCTCCTTGAGGCGCAGCGGCTCGAACAGCGCACCATCTACGACATCGAAATGATGGAGGCGACCGGGAGCTGCGCCGGCATCGAGAACTATTCGCGCTACCTCACCGGAAGGAAGCCGGGCGAGCCGCCGCCCACGCTATTCGAATACGTGCCCGACAATGCGCTGGTGTTCTGCGACGAGAGCCACGTCTCGATCCCGCAGCTCGGCGGCATGTATCGCGGCGACTTCCGGCGCAAGGCGACGCTCGCCGAATACGGCTTCCGCCTGCCCTCCTGCATGGACAACCGGCCGCTGCGGTTCGAGGAATGGGACGCGATGCGGCCGCAGACCGTGGCGGTATCGGCGACGCCGGGCGGCTGGGAGATCGACCAGTCCGGCGGCGTGTTTGTCGAGCAGGTGATCCGCCCGACCGGGCTGATTGATCCGCCGGTGGAAGTGCGGCCGGCGCGCACCCAGGTCGATGACCTCGTCGGCGAAGTCCGCGCAGTGGCGCGGCAGGGCTACCGCGCGCTGGTCACGGTGCTGACCAAGCGCATGGCCGAGGACCTCACCGAATACCTGCACGAGCAGGGCATCCGCGTGCGCTACATGCATTCCGACATCGACACCATCGAGCGCATCGAGATCATCCGGGATCTGCGGCTCGGCGCCTTCGACGCGCTGGTCGGCATCAACCTGCTGCGCGAGGGCCTCGACATTCCGGAATGCGCGCTGGTCGCGATCCTCGACGCCGACAAGGAAGGTTTTTTGCGCAGCGAGACCTCATTGATCCAGACCATCGGCCGCGCGGCGCGCAATATCGACGGCAAGGTGATCCTCTATGCCGACGCCGAGACCGGCTCGATGCAGCGCGCGATGGCGGAGACCGGCCGCCGCCGCGAGAAGCAGGTCGAGTACAACACCGCGAACGGCATCACGCCCGAGAGCGTGAAGAAGGGCATCGCCGACATCCTCAATTCGGTCTACGAGCGCGACCACGTGCTGGTCTCGACCGCCGGCGGAATCACCGGCGTCGGCGAGGAGGACACCGCGACCATCGGGCACAATTTCGAGGCGGTGGTCGCCGACCTCGAAACCCGCATGCGCGAAGCCGCCGCCGATCTCGACTTCGAGGAGGCCGCGCGGCTGCGCGACGAGCTCAAGCGGCTGCGCGCGACCGAGCTGGCGGTGGTCGACGATCCCACGGCGAAGCGGCCGGCACCCTCGCCGCAAGGCGGCGGGGGCCGCGATCAACGCCGCGTCGTCGCACGCAACGCAGCCGCATCCACAAACCCTCGCTCGACGAGATGGGGATTGCGCTGTCGCATGAAGTCGCGCCGCATCGGCCGGGCAGCGACTCGCCCGCCGAAGCGCGCGGCGCGAAGGCGGGACCGCGCTCAAGCGGCGGCAAGCCCGGCCAACGCGGCGGATGGCGGCCACGCGGGCGATAGACCATTCTGCTTGCAGTATTCCGTGATATAGAATACCATGTCCAAGCATGATCCGTTCGTTCAGGGACGCTTCGACCGCCCGCCTTTTCGCGGACGAGGACGTTCCCCGCTTCCGCGGAATCGAACGGCAGGCACGCCGTAAACTCCTATTGCTGCATGCGGCGGGCAACCTGAACGATCTTCGCTCGCCACCGGGAAACAGGCTCGAAGCTCTCAAGGGAAATCGTGCAGGACAGCACTCGATTCGCATCAACGACCAATGGCGCATTTGTTTCCGTTGGCATGGAGACGGCGCCGATGACGTTGAAATTGTAGACTATCATCGAGGATGAACGGCGATGGCAAAGGCAAAGAAGCTCAACCCAATCCCTCCGGGCGAAATTCTCGCCGAGGAATTCATGAAGCCGAACCGGATCAGTCAGAACCGACTGGCGCGCGACCTCGACGTCAATCCGGCGCGCATCAACGACATCGTTCATGGCCGATCGACGATCACCGCACCGGTCGCGCTGCGGCTTGCGAAATACTTCGGAACGACGCCGGAGCTATGGATGAACCTGCAAGCCGACTACGACCTGCGCCGCGCCCGTGCGACCGATTGGCCGCGGATCGAGAAGCGGGTGCGGGTTTTGGCGGCGGAATAGGCTACAGACCGGGCGGCCGCTAGCCCGGCGCAAGGAGAACGAATGGCCAACTATTTCCTATTCGGCGCGATCGGCCAGTGCCCGCAATGCGCCGACCACCGCTTTTCGGGCCCGCCGCTGCTGGCGCCGGACAAAACGTGACCTGTCACAAATGCGGGCACACGTGTACTGTAGAGGAGGCCGTCGCCGCCGGCCTCAAATCGGGCGTGGTGAAGAAGCTCAGCGATCACCGCGTGGTGCAAGGCGGCTGAGCTGGAATGCGGCGCGCGACCATCAACAACGGGAGGACGCCATGGCAAAGGGTCAGATGAGATCGAACAAGGAAAAGAAGAAGCCCAAGCAGGACAAGAACAAGAAAGAGAAGGGCGGCGCCGCGCCGTCACCGTTCGCGTCAGCGCAGGGCCAAGGCACGCCGGGACATAACCCTACGGCAAGAAGTAGCGGCTGCGCGGGTCCTGCCGACTGCAGGGTGAAGCGATCGGCTTCGCGTGCATACCACTCCACGGAAAAGTCCCCGGTTACGCCGAAGGGACTGGAAACGTGTCGCTTGGATTCGGGCCTACGCTTCGACGCGTGGCAAACGCGGCTGCCGTGGCTCAAGGGCCGTAGGCGAAGAAGAGGCGCTAATTTGGGGAGTCCCCACGCAGCAAATGCTAAGATCGATTTCCCGGATAGCTCCAGCCCATCCGCCAGTGAAGACAGAGAACTGTGCGGCAACATATTGCGATACCCAAATTCAACAAACTGCGCGATCTCTTCAGAGCGATCCGGATCGTGCTCTCGTTGAATTCCGAGATCTGCCGCTCTTGGAGTCAATTGCGCCGACTGCCGACGCGCTATCCCACATAGGCTACGAAGCTCGGCAGCCGGCATTGAGAACAAGAAGAAGTGCGGATTTGGCCGACGTCGGTGCGACTTCGGAGAAAAATTAATCTTGTCCCATCCAGCCAACCATTGATGGACGCGTATCGCAGGAATAATCCGGTTTTCAGTTTCTCGTGGCACCGCGCCGCCCGCCAAATCACCTATAGGTAGCAGACTATCGTCACCACTCCTTTTGAGCAACAGGGCGAATTTGGGCTCCCGCTACGAGACGAAGGAGGGATCTCTTGGAGAAGCCGAGTTATGACGGTAAGTGCTCCACGATGGAGAATAGGCGATATTTGCCTCGTTCCCCCACGTTACCCAGCCTTTTCTCGTTCCCCTTGCGAACAACTCCACAAACGGCCCCGGCGAACACGATTCGATAAGCTCGTATTGCTCATCGGGCTTTCGCGAATGCTCCCGTTTGCGAGTCGCCAACAAGTTTACTTGGCTACGACCTGGCTTAAGAGTCCTCGCATTTTTTCCACGAACGCCGAACAGAAGTAATTCAGTTACGTTGCGGAAATAGAAGCCAACGCCGCGCCCATCCGAACCGCCATCCTTGCGCACCTTGTGCCAAACAAGGTTGGATTTATACGAGAAGCCCCACGCTTGCATCACAGCGATGCCGTCGGGCAGCAATGCGTTTGGGCACCACAGGTAAAGATGCGCGGTCGGCGCCGCAATGTCAGCAACCGGCAACGCCATAACATCGGAGAGAGTCATCGTACCGTAGCGTGAAAGTCGCTTGTGTTCGGGAGCGATCTTCCCGGTTCGATTTGTAAACTGCCACGGAGGGTCGGCAAGAATCGTCGCGAATTGCGACTTCCCTACAAACCGTCGCAGATCGGATGCGGCGCAAGGCATCGAAATATCTGTGTCCCACAAGGCAACGCATGATCTCGAAAAAAGATTTACAACTCCTTAAATATTGAATTTGGCCCTCCTACGCCCCGTCCGGCCCCAGCAAAACGGTCGCTACTGCTCGTAGGCCATATACCGCACGATCCGCCAGCGGCCGTCCTGCTCCTTGCGGAAGACGTCGAGGCCGGGCTCGACCGCCGTGATCGCGCGGCCGTCCTTCGGACGGATCGTCGACGTCCAGGTCAGCCGCACCACGGCGGTGTCGCCCCACACCAGGATCTCCTTGATCGCGAACGCGTTGGAGAACGTGCGCGCGCTGTCGGTGAGCGCGCGCTTCAAGAGATCGCACTGCGCATCGTAGCCGCGCTCGGGCAGGCCACGAAAATCGACGCGCAGCTCGCGCGAGAACAGGTCGCAGACCTTGTCGGCGCGGCCGGCGTTGAAGTCGGCGGTCCATTGCGTGAGCGCGGCGGCGATCGCCGCACGGGACGCATCATCGGCGCGAACGGGCGGCGCGCACAACAGCAGCGTGGCGACGAGCGAACAGGCCAAGCGCTTGCAAGGAAACATCGACCCGCTCCTACCGGTTTTTTTGAAATGCGAAATGCAGCTCAACACATGACGCTCAACAGTCTCTTATCAAGACCGGTCGCATGCGGTCAGTTTTGACGGCGCCCGCCGCGTCACCCGAGGCCGGCCTTCGCTGCCGCGCTCCACCGCCTATCAACAGCTTGTCCACATGCGCGCGCCGGACACGCAACGTCCGCACATCATTGAACGGCGAAGCGAATTGCGCCGTCAGTAACGGAGTATGGCGCACGCGTCACATGCATCGCATGCGAATTTATTTTCACTGCGTTCTCCATGACACACATTGGCCGAGTTCTTTTAGGAACCTCGTAACCATCGCAGCAGGGCGCGATTTGGGGGGCGGGTTTCTAGTACCGTATCGTCTTTGCACATCGGGGTTTGCCGAAAGCCGCGTTGAAGACGCATGGCTAACGGTGATGCACGGGGGTGCACGCATGACGGATGTAGGCGTTGAAGACGCACACGTTGACACGCGAGTTGATACACACATTGACAGCACACACGGTGACAGCACACACGGTGACAGCACACACGGTGACAGCGAGGGAAATGAGAAGCCGTCACGTGAACAATTCTCTGTCGGTCCTTATCAAGTCCAGCATCTGCCGACCGGCGCCAAGTTCGGCGCTTATCCGGGCGAGAACGATCTCTGCTACATCAATTGGGGACGGCTCAGCGAGCGCTACGTCGCGCAAGACTATTGCGAGGAGCTGAAGAAGATCGCGAGCGAGCTGCTGCGCGAGCGAGCGAAGTACTAGGAATTTCATTCCCGCTCGTCCCCGCGCAAGCGGGGACCCAGACTAAAAGATCGGTTATGGATGCCCGCCTTCGCGGGCATGAGCGGAGAGGGCCGGCTCGACTTTAGCGGCCGGCGATGGTCGCGATCAGCACCACCGCCATGTAGCCGATCCACACCACAGCGAGCAGCACACCGAACCAGTCGCGCGCGATGCGCTGCGCCTTCTCGGCCAGCGTCCACTGCCGGTTCACGATCACGCCGTTGACGCCGTAGCCGTAGTCGAAGCCGCGCGCGGCGCCGACCAGATAGAGCGCGAAACGCAGCAGCCACACGACGGCGAACAGGCGCGTCGCGCCGGCGAGCGGAAAGTCCGGGACGAAGCGCGCGAACAGGCCGCCGAATTGTCCGGCGATCAGCACCAGCGCCGGCGCCCACAGCGTCGCGCCCATGGCATAGGCGGCGAGCAAGGCCGGCGCGCAGCACGAGCGCGGCGCGGCCATCGCGTGGCCGCGGGCAACCGGGTGCTGTGAACAAGCCTTCATCGCGCCTTCCTGTTTCGCGGGCCGATTGCCCGCGCCTGACAGACTGCGCGTACCCGGCACCATTCGATGTGACAGAGGTCACATCCGTTCTCTTTATTTAGTCGGAGGTACCCACCGGCAGGTTCGCCTGTGTGCACCGCCATAATGGTATTACGCGCAGGCCGCGGGGCGCGTTTCGCACCACGACACTCAAGTCTGCGTGACCACATATTTGACGATCACGCGCACACAACGCGACCTTCCTGTGGATTTGTCGGCAGGACGGTAGGCTCACACCGCGCCGCCACGAATGGTCACATTCACGACCGACTCCGGCCGAAATCACTGAACAAGTGTTCACCACACATATTCGCGATGGGGACAGATGATCGCGAATTGATTTCGGGGGACTCAAACATGCGCAATCGAATGACAGGAGCGGCGTCGCTCGTCGCCACGCTGGTCATCGCCGCGAGCGGCCTGAGCGTTCAACCCAGCCAAGCCCAGCTCTCGGCGCTCTTCCCGCAACTCGCGCCGGCGGCGCCGGCCGCGCAAGCTGCGCCAGCCCCGCAAGAGCAAGGCGGACGAATGCCTGGCCCGGCCGGGCACGACAGCGCCGAAAGGCAGCCACTGGTTCTACCGGCTTGAACGCCCGTCGCAGCGGCGCTGCTGGTATCTCGGCCCCGCCAGTCAGAAGGTTCGCGCCGAACGGGCCGCTCGCACCGAGCGAACGGCCCGCACCGAGCGCGCGGTGCTCACACCGGCGCCGGCGCCAGCCGAGTTGCGCGCCGACGAACCGACGCGCGCCGGACCGCCGCCCGCCGCCGCGGCGGAGACGAGCGCGACAGGGACGGCGCCCGCCTACTCGGTCGCCGCCACGCAGTTTTCGGCGGCGTGGCCCGCCGCGCCCAACGCGGCCGCTACGAGCGCGCACGACGTGCCGACGGTTGGCAGCCATGACAACACCGAAGCGGCTGCAGCGGCTGCGCAGACGCCGGCGGAGGACGCGGCAGTGGTCCAGCCCGTCATGACGGCGGCCGATCGTACGGCTTCGCAGCCGTCCGAACCGGCGCCCGGCGTCGCACATCTGTTGATCTTCCTGTCGGCAACGGCGGCGTTCGTCGCCATCGCGTTCCGCACGGTGCTCAAGCTCGCCGCGTCGCGGCGCGGTCAAGGCGATCGCCGCCCGGCACCGCGTGCGGCCGGTCCGGTCATTCGTCCGCGTGCGCCGGAACCGCGCGTGTCCGAACCGTCGATCGAAGCGATGAGCGAGCCCGCGATCGCGCGGCTGCGCGAAATCGCCAAGCGCTGGGACACGCCAGCGCGCGTCCCGCACCAGCCGCGCCTCCCTACGACCTTCGAGGCGGAGCCGGACCACGCGGCCGAGGGTCCGGCGCTGCGGCGACGGCGCGTGGCGTGATGCCAAATACAGTGTCCCGGGCGCAGCGCAATACGAAGTAGTGCGCTGCAGACCCGGGACCCCGGTTTCTTCTAGATCAAGCAACCGGGGTCCCGGATCAGCGGTGCACCGTTCCGCTTCGCTCCACGCTGCCATAGCGCGTCGAAGACGCGCGTAAACGCGCTTGTGGCGTCCGGGACACGAGCAGAGAATGTCACCCCGCAGCAGGCGCCACCGTCGCCTCCTGCCCTGCCCGCGCGATCGCCTGCGCGACAAAGCCCGACGCCTTCATCTCCTCGACGAACGCGCGCAGATAGGCGGCGCCGGCATCGCGGCCCTTGGGCAGGCACATCGCCTGCTGGATCTCCATGAAGCGGCCGGGCAGCAGCCGCGCCACCGGGCTCGCCTCGACGAAGCGCACCACGCCCTGCTTCACGCCGGCGACCACTTCGAGCCCCTCGCGCAGGAACGTGTCGAAGGAATCCTCGGCACGCACCAGCGTCGCGTGCTTGAGCGAGCGCGTGAGGAAGAGGTCGTAGGCCGCGGCCTTGTTGACCGCGACGCGCACGCCGGCGCGGTCGACGTCGTCGTTGCTCTTGACCGGCCCGTCGGTGCGCACCGCATAGACGCCTTCGATGATCACATAGGGCGCGGTGAAGTCGATCTCCGACGCGCGCGCCGGCTCGACCGCCAGAAAGCCGATGTCGCAGGCCGCGGTCTTCACCGCGTCGAAGGATTTGCCGGCGCCGTCGATCGCCACCTGCTGGAGCGGCACTGCGAGCCGCTTCGAGAGCTCCTGCGCGAGATCGATGGTGACCCCCATCGGCGCCCCGGTTATCGGATTGCGCTGCACCAGCACCGGATTGGCGGTGTTGATGGCGGCGCGCAGCGTGCCGGAGGGCGCGAGCGACTTCACGACGTCGGCGGGGGCGGTGGTCACGTGCTCGTTCTCCTTCGAAGGGTGAGCTGGTCACGCCTTACGTGAAAGCGCGGCCAAAGTTAAGCTCATCGTACGAGAAACCATCGGAGCGACCATGGGGACGATCGAAGCGCGCCTACAGCAGCTCGGTATCGCACTGCCGCCGCCGCGGCCCATGCCGGCGAACTTCATTCCGGCAACCGTGCTCGGCGAGGTCTGCTGGCTGTCCGGCATGATCGGCACCGTCGTCAACGCCAACGGCGAGCACGTCCTTCCCGTCGCCGGCAAGCTCGGCCGCGAAGTCACGCTGGAGCAAGGCTATGCCTCGGCGCGGCAATGCGTCATCAACCAGCTCGCATGGCTCAAGCTCGCGCTTGGCGATCTCGACCGGGTGCAGCGCGTGCTCAAGCTCACCGGCTATGTGAACGCGATCGACGGCTACAAGCAGGCGCCGCAAGTCGTGAACGGCGCCTCCGATTTCCTGGTCGAGCTGCTCGGACCGGAGCGCGGGGCGCATTCCCGCGTCGCGGTCAGCATCGCCGGACTCGCCTTCGATGCACCGGTACTGACCGAGATGGTGCTGCAGGTGCGCCCGTAGCGCCGATCAATTCGTCGCCGCAGGCGCCACCAGATCGGGAGACTGATTGCTGCGCTTAAGTCCGGCGGCGACAAAACCGTTCTTCTTCATCTCCTCGACGAAGTCGCGCACGTAGCGTGCCGCCGCCGGCCGGCCGGGCGGCACGCCCATGGCCTGCTGGATCGCCATGAACGGCTGTTGCATCACCCGCACGTTCGGATTGGTCTTGGCGTGCGCGTCGAGCGGCTGCCGCACGCCGGCCGCGGCGTCGAGCTTCTCGGCATAGTACAGATCGGTCGAGGCCTGACCGCCGCCGACCTTGGCGCGCACGATGGTGGCGTTCTTGAGCGCACGCGTCAGATAGAGGTCATAGGCCGAGCCCAGCCCGACACCGACGCGGATACCGGGACGGTCGACATCGGCCGGCGTCTTCAGCGGCGAATCCTTGGCCACCATGTAGGCGCCATCGATGACGGCATAAGGCGGCGAAAACACAACTTCGGCGGCGCGGACGGGCTCGATCGCAAAGAACGCAATATCGGTCTGGCCTTTGCCCATGGCCTCAAATGAACGGCCCGCGGCCTGGAATTCGATCAGCTCGACCGGCACGCCCAGCCGCTTGCCGAGCTCGCGCGCGAGATCGACGCTGATGCCGCCGAGCTCGCCCGCGGCGGATTTCTGCGCCAGCACCGAATTGCCGAGATTGATGCCGGCGCGCAGCTTGCCGGTCGGCGCCAGCTCCTTCATCACGTCGGCCGGCACGCCCTTCTGGGCGCGCGCAACATCAATTGGCGCGTACGCCGTCATGGCCGCGACCGCGGCGATCGTCAGAGCAATGAGCGTCTTCTGCATGGCGTTCCTCCCGTTATTGGGGGGCAGCGTGACGCGCGATCGCGCCGAGCGCAAGGCCATTGCGGCGACTACAATACCGTTCGATTCGGAGGTCCCTGACATTGCGCCGCTCGACGTCCATCATGGTCTGGCTGGTGACCTTCGCCGTGCTGGCGGCCGTCGCGCACATGCTGCAACGCCCGGCGCGCGTCCCCGGCGAACCCGTCACCGGCTCGGCGCGCGTCATCGACGGGGATTCGCTCGAAATCGCCGGCGTGCGCCTACGCCTGCACGGCATCGACGCACCGGAGCGCGAGCAAGACTGCCGCGACGCCAACGGCAAGACCTATTCCTGCGGGCGCGCGTCGATGCGCGCGCTCGCGGCCGCGATCGGCGGCCGCAGCGTCACCTGCACGCCGGTGCAGGTCGACCAATACAACCGCGACGTCGCGCTCTGCGCCGTCGACGATCTCGACCTCGGCGAAGCCATGGTGCGCGGCGGCCACGCGCTCGACTATGCGCGCCACAGCCGTGGCCGCTATGCCGAGGCGGAGCGCGAGGCGCGCGAGGCGCGGCGCGGATTGTGGGCCGGCACGTTCGAAACGCCGGCGACATGGCGGCAGCAGAATGCTAATCGGTAGAGCACGATGAAGATCGCCGGGTTTGCATTCATGCTGATGCTCGCATCAAGCAATGCGCTCGCGCAGGAGCGCGTCACCTTCCCGAGCGCGGACGGCAAGACCACGCTGGTCGGCTATGTATTTATCCCGGCCAAGCGCGACGCCCAGATGCCGGCGGTGGTGATGATGCACGGCCGCGGCGGCGCCTATTCGAAGGCGGCCAAGGGCCGCTTCGATGCTTCGACGATCTCGCAGCGCCACCGCATGTGGGGCAACCTGTGGGCGGCGAACGGATATGTCGCGGTGCTGGTCGACGGCTTCGGCCCGCGCGGCTATCCGGGCGGCTTCCCGCGCTTCAGCTTCGACACCCGGCCCGAGGCGGTGAACGAAGTCACGGTGCGCCCGCTCGACGCCAATGGCGCGGTGACCTGGCTGCGCACGCGCAAGGACGTCGCCGGCGACCGCATCGGATTGCAGGGATGGTCGAACGGCGGCAGTGCCGCGCTCGCGGCGATGGCAGAACTCTCGTCCTTGGCGCCGACGACGTCGCTCAAGGGCTTCAGCGCCGCGCTGGTGTTCTACCCGGGCTGCCGGCTGCGCGACCGCTTCGACGACGGCTATCGGCCTTATGCGCCGGTGCGCGTGTTTCACGGCACCGCCGACGAGGAAACGTCGCCGCGGCGCTGCAACGCGTTCGTCGAGAAGAGCCGCAAGGCCGGCGGCGACATCGCGATCACGCTCTATCCCGGCGCGGTGCACGGCTTTGACGATCCCGGCCGTGTACGGCAGAGCAATCCGGCCAATTCGAACGCGAAAGCGGACGCGACCGCGCGCGCACTGCGTTTCTTCGCGGAGCAACTCGCGGCGCAAAAACCCTAAGAGTTACTTCGACGCGCCTTGCGCGGGGATTTCGCCAACGACGATGCGGTTCGCCGGGCTGACCAGCAGGACCTTGTCGGCGGTGCGCACATAGCCAAGGTTGCGCGTCGCCGGAATTCCCTGCGTTAGATCAGGCGGCAGCTCGCGCACGTTGACGCTGCTCGGCAAGAGCTCGGCGAGACCGGTATTGGCGCTCTCGGCCGGCACCTTGCTGACGGCGGCGCGGATGCGCTGGCGCTGCTCGTCGGTCAGCGGCAGCGGAAACGCCATGGTCGGCAGCTCGTCGAGCGCGTTGTTGCGCTCCGAGAACTTGGCCGGGACGGTTTGGCTGTCGGCTGGCGCGCCCGGCACGTTCAGCCGGCCATTCTCGAACACCCAGGACTCGTCCGGCCGGGCGGTCGGCGTGTGCGAGCTCGGCTCGGTGGTGCCGGCCTGACCCTCTTTGGTCTGCTGCGCCTTCTCCTGCTGGGCCTTCTGCTGCGGGCTGGCGAGATTCTCGCCCTGCTGGGCGAAGGCGACCCCAAGACCCAGCAAAATTGCAATCGTGACCAAACCGGAACGCAAGGCGCGCATGGCGTCCTCCTCTGAACGAGTCGGACGGCAACGCCCAGGTAGCCCACTTGGTTGCCTTGGGACGCTGAGCAAAATCCGAGGCACGGCAAAAGGTTACAAAAGGTTAGATGCCCCGGGAAAAGCCGGGAAGGCGGCCCCTGACGGGGCCCTTCCGAATCCTCCGGCGCCCGCGGCGGGCACGAAACACTCCGGAAACATTCGACGACATCAGGCGGAAACATGGGGTTGCTACACAACCATCACACCCGATGAGAACCGAGTAACGACCGATGCTCACCGCCCGTTTCCTCGCAATGCCCGTGATCGCGCTGACCGTGATCGTCGCGCTCGCCCAGGCCCACAGCCGGCCCGGCATGAGCACGACCGAGACCCGGACAGTCTACCGCGCGGTCAATTGCACGACGCCGGCCGCGAGCACCGACGCCAACTGCGCCCTCGCCGGCAATGCCGCTGCCAGCGTGCTTCGCTGAGACAAGGAATTCGAAAGTAAAGGCCCGCCTCCAAGAACGGCCAACCCCGGACCTGCATCGTACCCCCCGACGATACAGGTCCAATACCCCAGACCCGGATCGCCTCCCCCCGAGCGATCCGGGTCTTTCATTTCCGTGATTTCCGCCCTCGCCACGGTCACCGACATTTGACCGTCCGGCCAGCGCATCCGCCGGCACAGGTTTCACGTACCTCCGCTAGCATGGCCTTTGCCAGCCCATGCGCCGCAGACGCGTCACGCATGCAGCCAGCCAGAGGGAGGCTTTTCATGACTTTGCTGAGATCCATTATCCTTTCGGCCGTTGCCGCGACCATCGTCACCGGCGCCGCCGTGATGTCCGGCCACGCGCAACGCGGCGACCTGATCACGTTCCCCGCCGACTACGCCAAGGGCGTGCTGTACCAGACGGTCGACCGCGCCGACCTGAAGCAGGTGCGCCAGCTCTATGCCAGCAGCCAAGCCGTCATCGACGCCGCCAAGGCCGGCAAGCCGCTGCCCGACGGCACCGTCCTGACCATGGTGCAATACGCCGCCCAGGTCGACGACAAGGGCGAGCCGGTGAAGGGCCCGAACGGACGCTTCGTGCGCACCGAGAAGATCGTCGGCTACACCGTGATGGAAAAGCGTCCCGGCTGGGGCAAGGACGTCCCGGAAGAAATCCGCAACGGCGATTGGCAGTACCAGGCGTTCCTGGCGGACCGCACGCCGAATCCAAAAGCGGTGCTCGCGGCCTGCTTCAAATGCCACCTGCCGCTCACCACCAAGCAGGACTTCGTGTTCTCGTGGGAAGGACTGCGCACCGTCACGAAGTAGTCAAAGTTTCTTGCGTCAAGGAATTAAGGCGGGGCCGGCTGATAGCCGGCCCCGTTTTCGTTCGTCCGGGCTGGAGCGGCCCGTGGCATCTCGCCATGGCGCCGCGCCCAACCTCGCCACAAATCGGTGTATGATATCCGCGGGTGGATAAGTCCTTCCGGGTGGGAGTTCCTGATGAGTTGTCGTTTGATTCTCTGGGCGCTGGTCGCAAGCCTTGCGGTGCCCGCAGCCGCGCAGCAATGGCCGGATCCGCCAGGCGGGGCACCGGCGCAATCCAAGCCCAAGGCCAAAGCCAAGCAGCCGCCGCGTGACGACGTCGAGGAACTCACCCCGGCGCAGATCAAGCGCGCGCAGGAGGGCGACCCGCGCGCCCGGCGGGGACATGCCGCAGGCGGTGAAGCGCCCATCCAAGGGCGGGGGCGGCGGCGCGCAGCCGCGGACGATCGATTGCCGCGGCGCTTTCGCGCGCGATTCCAGCCACATCCGGCTGGCGCAGGTGTTCGGGCCCGACAACGTCACTTTCACCGATGTCGACGGTCCCGAGAATTCGAAGATCCCGGCCTCGGTGCTGTTCCCGCGCGATCCGGCGCGGCGGCTCGAGATGCTGTGGAACAACACCTCATCGCGCTCCGGCACGCAGGTGATCGTCATCAACGGCAAGTCGGCCTGGGCGGCGCCGCGCGGCGTCAAGCTCGGCGCGCAGCTCGCCGCGGTCGAGAAGCTCAACGGCAAGCCGTTCAAGCTCACCGCGTTCGGCGCCGACGGCAGCACCGCCGCCGACTGGCAGGAGGGCCAACTGCTCAAGCTCCAGGGCGGCTGCAAGATCGGCATGCGCTTCATCGCCGATCCGCGCACGCCGCAGGAGGCGCGCGCCGAGTTGGCCAGCGCGAAGGAATTGCTGTCGAGCGACGCCGATGTGCGCGCGCTGCGTCCGACGGTGGCGGAAATCCTGATCGGATACTAAGTAGTGGGCACTGGAGTGGGTGCACGTTGCGCGATGCGCAACGCAACTGCTGTCGGAATTTAGATCGGCGGCACTAGGGGGCTCACGTGTCGGCCCGTCGTCACGGAGGCGGCAAAGCGGCTGTTGCGGTGCTCGCGGTGCTCGTGACCGCAACAGCGGCGTCTGCGCAGACGTGCCGCCCGATGCCGGAGCTCAATCCTGGCGAGCCGCCAACCTCGATCACCGCGCCGCCCCCGGTGGACCACGACACGATCCAGGTCCCCTCCGGCGGACGGCCGTTTATCGTGACGCAGCTGGATCGGATTCCGCGCCAGCTCAAGGCCGCGATCGACCGCAGCAATTGCAACCTCACCGATGCGCTGATCGCCAAATACCCGGTGTTGATCTTCCGGCCCGCCGACGGCCGCCGTCTGATGGCGATGGTGCCGTGCTTCGGCATCACGCCGGACAGCCGCGCCTTCCTGTTCGATCGCTCGGTCGAGATGGAGCCGTCGCTGATGACGTTCCCGGTGGTGGCGCCGACCGGCGGGTTCAGCGCGTCGAGCCAGCCCGGCCTGATGAGCTGGGAGGCGCAGACCAGGACGCTCACGGCCTGGCGCGGCAGCGACGTCTGCCCGGCCCGGGAGCTGCGCCACACCTACCGGCAGGGCGGCGGCGAGCTCAACGGGTTCGCCCTCTCCAAGGTCGAGCATCGCCGGTTGCGCTGCACCACGCCGGAGGCGGATTGGCAGACGCTGTGGCAATCGCCGGCGTGGAACCTGCAGCCATGACAGTTCTGACGACGCGGGGAGGCCCTTCGCCCATATTTCGCCGGCGCAGCGCTATAAATTGCCGTTATTCGCCCCGAAATCGTCATGTGAATCAAGGACCGGCGGCCGCGAAGTGGTCACATTCTGATGACGCAATCACCCCTGGGTGTGATTTGCGCGCATGCGCACTGTTAGGGGGTGACTATCATGACTGCTATCAAGTCAACGAAGTCTGCCGAGCACGACCAGCAACCACGCGAAAATGGGGTTGAGGGCGAGATCCGCGAGTTCGTCCGCCGTGACGGACAGGCTCTGCGGCGAGCGCCCGAAATCGACAGCGAACTGGTCGCGCACAACATCTCCACGCTGCTGCAGCGGGTGGCGGGTACGTCGGTACAGGAAGTCGACCGGCTGATCGCAGAACTGCAGCAACTGCGCGAGCTCCTGCATCAGGAGGGCGCCCGGGTTCAGCGCGAGATCACCGAGTACGCGCATCTGAGCCAGTCGGCGATGCAGTCGACCAAGATCATCGCCGAGAGCCTGTCGCACTGGAAAGGCGACGTGACCGCGCGCAACCCGCGCAGCTAAGCGCTCAGCGTTCCGAGACGACGAGCTGGCGCGTCGGCCTGATGCGTCAGTGGAAATGCGTCAGTGGAAGACCAGCTTGTAGCGCGGGATCATCGACTCGACCTGACGGGTCTCCGCGCTGACCAGCAGGATGCGGTCTTCGAGCTTGACGAACTTGTAGCCGCTGACCTCCGGGATCCGGCGCACGACCATCGCCGGAATTTCGTGCAGCTCGACCGCCTGCGGGAGCGGCACGCCGGGCTCCGGCGCGCGCAAGGCGAGCTCAGGAATATCCGGCAGGTTGATCACGCCGAGGAAGATCAGTCCGCGCTGCTCGTCGGACAATGACAGCCGCGGCGTGGAAGCCAGATTGATGATGCTGCCGGTGATCTCGGTCTCGTTGTCATAGTCGTCGACGATCGCGGCATGAGTTGTGTCGTGGGTCGTGCCGAGACCGACCGTCTCGTCGACCGCTGCGCCGTGCTGCTGCGCCGTCACCAGCCCGAGGCAGGCGCCAAGCGCGATCAGCAGCGCGCTGAGATGGATTGCGGAACGCATACGAACCTCCCCAAAGTCCCCATTTGGAGGCTAGCGGGGGATCACTCCTGCACTCTTAACGGCGGGCGCGCGGGCGTTTCCTGCCGTGGACATGGTCAATCAAGTGCTGCGGCACATGGTCAACGGACGCTGAAGACGGCCTAAACACCTTTCATCTGCGGACCTGATTTGGTTAACGTGCCGGCGCGCGTTCCGCGCCTCCAGAGGTCCTACCCACGTGCTTGGAGCCATCCTCGCTGCCCTCTCGGCAGCCTCCTTCGGTTTGAACAATGCGATGACGCGGCGCGGCGTCCTGACCGGCTCGGTCGGCCAGGCGCTGGCGATCGGCGTGCCCATCGGCGTGCCGATGTTCTTCCTGTTCGCATTGCTCGAGCGGCGGGCTCGGCGCGATCGCGACGTTCCCGCGCGACGCCCTGCTGGTCATGGTGGCGACCGGCGTCCTGCATTTCATCTGCGGCCGCTACTGCAACTATCGCTCGGTCAAGGCGATGGGCGCAAACCTCTCCGGTCCGGTGGTGCAGCTCAGCCTGATCGTGTCGCTGTTCCTCGCCATCACCGCGCTACAGGAGGGCCTCACCCCGCTGCGCGTCGTCGGCATCGTGCTGGTGATCCTCGGCCCGGCGCTGATGCACCGCTCCGACGCGGCGCCGGCGGCGCACATCGACGCGGGCGCGGCGGCGGGCGGCCGTTCGGTCGCCGCCGGGCCGCCACCGTTCCAGCCGCGCTACACCGAAGGCTACCTGTTCGGCCTGCTGGCGGCCGCCTGCTACGGCGTGACGCCGATCCTGATCCGCATCGTGGTCGAGCGCGGCGGCCTCGCCGACAGCATGGCGGCCGGGCTCCTCTCCTACTGCGCCGCCACCGTGGTGATCGCGCTGATGATGCTGTGGCCGGGGCAATTGCGTCACGTGCTGTCGATCGATCCGGTGCCGGCCAAATGGTTCGTCGCCTCCGGCGTGCTGGTGACGGTGTCGCAGGTGTTCTTCTACCTGGCGCTGGTGGTCGCGCCGGTGTCGGTGGTGATGCCGATCCTGCAATTGCACCTCGTCTTCCGCTATCTGCTGGCGCGGGCTGATGAACCCGCACCACGAGATGTTCGGCGGGATGATGATGCTCGCGACCGCGCTCTCGATCGTCGGCGCGGCGGCGCTGTCGCTCGATCCGGAATTCCTGATCGCGCATGTGCCGCTGCCGGAGGCCGTGGTCGGCTTGCTCCGGTGGCGGCTCCTGTGATGCGGCGGGTTTCTAACCAATTGTTAACCTCGCTGATGAGGATTGGTCACAGGCGGTCAAAGAATTGCCCGCAGCCCTCTGCAGGAACGCGCCAAGGGCAGACAAGAATCACGGGACGCGGGGACCATGGTCCGACCTGGAAGACTGAGCGGCATCGCCTTGGTGCTGGTCGTCTGCGTTGCAGCGACCGCGCATGCGCAGACCGACGAAGCGGACGATATGCCGGAAGCCGACATCGAGCCGATGTTCGACGAGCCGCTCGACCTCACGGTGCCGATGCCGCCGTCAGCCAGCCCGTTCGATCCATCGCGGTTTACGCGCGGACTGCCGCCGCCGCTGTGGACCAGCAAGGCCGGGATCGACAATCGCGAGGGCACGCCCCATGCCGAGATGCGCCCGGGACACGCCGCTGCCCGGCATGATGCCCGAGCAGACCGTGGGCGTGGCCTGGGCCAATGTCACCGCGCCCGGCCTCATGGTCTGGGACCGCTCCGCGATCGAGACCCGGATCGATCCGTATCAGCAGAGCCGCTTCGGCGTAACGCTGAGCCGCTCGGTGCCGGTCGGCAGCGACGTCTCGCTGACGCTGCAGAACGCCTTTGCGTGGACGCAGCCGTTGCTGCACGGCGCGCCGGTCATGGCGCATGGCGGTCACGTCGTCGAAGGCAATCATGCCGTGCGCTTTACCTACCTGCCGCTCGACACGACGCTGTCGATCGGCACCACCGGCTCGAGCGCCGAGGACGGTTGGCGCCGTTCGCTGAGCGCGGAGCAGAGACTGTTCGGTGGGCCGGTGAGCGTCACCGGCGCGGTCAGCGAGACCGCGACCGGCGAGCGCGATAGAAGTCTCAAGGCCCGCTTCAAGCGAAACTGGTGAAGCGCGCGCTCTCTATCTTACGGGGTCACATCGGCAACGATGACGCCGGTGTCGGGATCGACCAGCAGCACACGCGCGCCGATCGTCACATAACGATACGAGCGGATCGCCGGGACGTCGGCGATGAGCGCGGGCGGCAAGGGGGCGAGCCGCGTTGCCATCGGCACGCGGCCGCCGACGAAATACGCGCTCGCGTTGGCGCTGTAGGCGTCCGGCTCGACGTAGCGTCGCTGATAGCGGGGCGCGTCGTAGCCGTAGCGCGGCGCCGGATCATATGCATAGACGTCGCGATAGGCACGGGTGTCGCCGTAGGCATAAGTGTCGCCATAGGCGTAGGCATCAAGCGCGCCAGTGACGACCTGCTCGCGCACGATCGGTGCGGCAGGGACCGTCTCGGTCACGATCCGCTCGCGCACGATCGGCTGCCGTCCACGGCCTTGCGGAATGATGGTGCGATAGATGGTGGTGCGCTGCGCCTGGGTCAGCGGCAGCGGCTGCGTGACGACCGCCCGGGCGTCGTACTCCCGGAAGTATTGCGCACTGGCGGATGACGTGCCCGCAAGCAACGCCAGCACAATGGCTGCGTGGCCGAAATTCGTCACCATGATGATCTCCTTGCCGTGGGTTTGCGCCAAACACTGTTCAACGCGACGGCAGGAGCGCTGTTCCGGATTCGTCGATATTGACGCCAATTCGCCGGCAGTTTTCGTCAAATGCGATCGCACGCTTAGGCGCGAAACGCACGCCAAGTTCCAACGAGTTCCGCGTGTGGCGCGGACATCACAGACGAAAGAATCATTTCGCACGCGCAGAACGCGCAGGTAGTATTCCCGTGGGGACTGGGGACGACGAAATGATTCTATCCAAGCTCGCCGGCGTGGCGCTCACCATCAGCGTCGCCGCCGGCCCGGCGATCGAGCCTGACGGCGCCAACGTTCGCCTCTCGTTGCAGCAGAAGAACGCGGCGGTGCAGGCGCTGATGCGATCGGCGACCGAATGCATCGCCCGCAACGTCGCCGCCGATCCGCGCTTCCGCAAGCAGGCGCCGCACACCGAACTCGGCGATCTCATCGTCGCGTCGGTGCCGAGTTGCGTGGGGCCGGTGCGCGCGATGATCGACGCCTACGACCGCTTCTTCGGCGACGGCACCGGCGAGGCGTTCTTCATGGGGCCTTATCTCGACGCGCTGCCGGCGGCGGTGACCACACTGGCGGTCGACCGGACGGACTAACAGGGCATGATCCCGAAAAGTGAACACCGGTTTTCGGAAAAGATCATGCCCACACGTTTTAAAGCTCGCTATTGCTGGATGATGTCCACGATCCGCATGGTCACGGGATCGACCAATAGGAGCTGATTTTTCATCACCGTATACTTCACCCGCTTCGCCTCCGGCACTTCGGCGAGGATGGCATCGGGCAGGATGTAGAGCTCGATCACCGGCGGCACCGGCGCACCGACCGACGCGACAAAGCTTACCGACGGCGCGACCGCCTTGTTGTCGCGCCGAACGGCGTCGGCGATGGCGCTCCGTTGCGCCTCGGACAGACGTGGCGTCGCAAGCGGATCGCCCTTTCCGATCGTTCCGTCCTGAATTGTCGGCGGCGTCGACCCGATTTGTGCGGACGCGGCATCGACACCGCCTACAAGAACAAGTGCGAACATCGCGTGACAAAAAGATGGCTTCACGGGTCCCTCCTGATCTCACAACAGACGTTAACGCGTCTGCAGCGCGAGCGGTTCCCTCTGCACAATTGTTTAGCAGCGCATGCGAATTTGACGGAGGTCAGGAGATGCGCGCAGGCAGCGCGGGCTTCAGGACCAGTGCGAGCGGCAGCGTCAGCAGCACCACGCATGCCACGACGACGAGCGCCGTGGTCACGCCGACGAGATCGCCGACAATGCCGAACAGCGGCGGCGCGAGCGCGCCGGCGCCGATCGAACCCGTGTAGAAAATGCTGAAGGCGCGGGTGCGCCGCTCCGGCGCGACCAGGTCCGGCACCGATCCATACAGCACCGACGACGTGCCGTTGAGCGCGACGCCGATCACCGGCAGCAGCAGCATACCGGCTTCGAGCGACAGCGGCAGCAGCGCCAGGATCAGGGCGGCCGTGAGTCCTTCGGTCAGCCACACCGTCGCGATGGTGCCGATGCGCGCGCCGATGAACGCGCACACGAGCTTGCCGGCGGCACCACCCGCGAACACCAGCGTCAGCGCGAGGCCGATGGTCGGCAGGCTCGCGCCTTTGGCGGTGAGCAGGAACGGTAGGAAGGTAAGGAAGGCCATCCGGATCGCGCTGTCGATCACCCCGATCGAGAGCAGCACCGGAAATGCGATCCGGCTCACCGCGACCGGCGCGGCGCCGGCGACGCCGCTTCCGGCTTTCGCTTCGACCGCCGGCTCCGGACCGTAGCGCGGCGTGGCGACGAAGATCACAACGGCGCAGGCAAGGCCGGTCACACCCAGCAGCACCACCGCCGGCTGCCACGTCATCACCGTGAGCAGCAGCGCGGCCGCCGCCGGCACGCTCATCTTGCCGATGTCGCCGGCGAAATTGTAGGTGCCGAGCGCCTTCAGCGAGCGCGGCCCCGCGAAGGCGCGTGCGACCAGCGCCGAGCCGAGCGGATGCTGCACGCTGGCGCCAAGGCCGCCGACGAACAGCGCCATCACGAGCAGCGCGAAGCCGGTGCTCACACCCGCCAGGCAATAGCCGACGCCGGCGAGCGCGGTGCCGAGCGCCAGCACCGGCGCGGTGCCGAGCCGCTCCGCCAGCATCGCCGCCGGAATCTGGAAGGTGGCCATGGTGCCGGCATAGATGCCGCGCAGCATGCCGACCTCGGCATAGCCGAGCCCGAACTCGCGCTGCCAGACCGGCAGCAGCACGAAAATGACATCGGTGAAGCCGTCGTGCAGAGCGTGCGCGCTGCAGGCGACGCCGGCGGCGCGGCGCTCGTCGCGGCGGACAGCCGATTCAGTTGCGGCATCGGCGGCCCGGTCGCCCGCGACGCTCATGGTGCGAATTCACTCCCTAAAGCCGACGCGCGTTCCCCCGCGTCTCATGTGGACAGACTATACGCGCCGCGAAAATGGCGCAAAACCAACCCATTGCCATCGCGATTGACCGGCCCCGGCCGCAGGGTGCAGTGTCCCGCCGGCCGCGGTCAGGGTGCGCAGCGGCAGGGCGTAAAGTGCGGGTTGCGCCCCGGTCCTGGTCGACAAGGAGGAGCCATGTTCGAGCTACGCGACCTGTTTCAATGGGAACGCTTTATTACCCCCTCGATCATCAAGATTTTCTACTGGCTCATGGTCGCCCTGTGCCTTCTGGTCGGCGTGGCGGGTATCCTCAGCGGCCTTGCGATGATGTTCGCCAGCCCGATCGGCGGACTGATCTCCGTGGTCAGCAGCCTGATCGGGATGCTGATCGGCGTGATTTTCGCGCGCATCGTCGCGGAATACGTGCTGATCATCTTCCGGATCAATGAGCATCTCGGCGCCATCCGCAACCGGGGCGGGATGTAGCGGAATTGGAAATTCGTAGCCCGCATGAGCGAAGCGATATGCGGGGCGGGCGGTCCCGGATTTCGCTTTCGCTCATCCGGGCTACAACTGCGCACCAAGACTAATTTGCGAATCTGAAATGCATCACGTCGCCGTCGGCGACCACGTAATCCTTGCCTTCGAGCCGCATCTTGCCGGCGTCGCGCGCGCCGGCCTCGCCGCCGAGCGTCACATAATCCTGATATGAAATCGTCTCGGCGCGGATGAAGCCGCGCTCGAAGTCGGTGTGGATGACACCGGCCGCCTGCGGCGCGCGGGTGCCGCGCGTCACGGTCCAGGCCCGCGACTCCTTGGGACCGGCGGTGAAATAGGTCACGAGGTCGAGCAGCGCGTAGCCGGCGCGGATCAGCCGGTCGAGGCCGGGCTCGGCGAGGCCGACCGCGGCGAGATACTCCGCCCGTTCCTCGCGCGAGAGCACGGCGATCTCCGCCTCGATCTTCGCCGAGATCACCACCGCGCCGGCGCCTTCCTCCTTGGCGCGCGCTTCGACCCGCCGCGCGTAGTCGTTGCCGGTCGCCGCCGACGCCTCCTCGACATTGCACACGTAGAGCACCGGCATCGAGGTCAGCAGGCCGAGCGAATGGAATAGTTGCTCCTCCTCCGCCTTGCGCTCGACCATGCGCGCCGGCTTGCCTTCGCGCAGCAGCGCCAGCGCGCGGGTGACGAGGCCGAGCGTTTCCTTGGCTTCCTTGTCGTTGCCCTTGGCCTTCTTCTCGAGCGCGTCGACGCGGCGCTCGAGGCTGTCGAGGTCGGCGAGCATCAGCTCGGTCTCGATGGTCTCGATATCGGCGATCGGATCGATGCGGTTCTCGACATGGGTGACGTCGTCGTCCTCGAAGCAGCGCACGACATGCGCGATCGCATCGACCTCGCGGATATTGGCGAGGAACTGGTTGCCGAGCCCCTCGCCTTTGGAAGCGCCGCGCACCAGGCCGGCGATGTCCACGAAGGTGAGCCGCGTCGGCACGATCTCGACCGACTTCGCGAGCTTCGCCAGCTGATCGAGGCGCGGATCGGGCACCGCGACCTCGCCGACATTCGGCTCGATGGTGCAGAACGGATAGTTCGCCGCCTGCGCCGCCGCCGTTTCGGTGAGCGCGTTGAAGAGCGTCGACTTGCCGACATTCGGCAGGCCGACGATGCCGCATTTGAAGCCCATTTACGTCTCTCGTGGATTGTCTTTCGGCGCCTTCGATCCGGCCGGGGTCTCTTTCGGCTCCTTCGACTCCTTGTCGTCGAAGAAGCCCTTGGCCGCATAGCGCGAGGTGAACCTTGTTCTGGAAGCTTGCGTCCTGGCCCTTCGCCAGCAGCTCGGCGTTGTCGGCCATGACGTCGCACAGCGCCTCGACCCACGGCCGCTCGGCTCTTGGCGAAGTCGTTGAGCACGTAGGCATGCACGAGTTCCTTGACGCCGGGATGACCGACGCCGATGCGCACGCGGCGATAGTCGTTGCCGATATGCTCCGAGATCGAGCGCAGCCCGTTATGCCCGGCAATGCCGCCGCCGACTTTCACTCGGACCTTCCCGGGCGGGAGCTCGATCTCGTCATGGAACACGGTGATCTCGTCGACGCCGAGCTTGTAGAAATGCGCGGCCTCGGCGACCGCGCGTCCGGACTCGTTCATGAACGTTCCCGGCAGCAGCAGCAGCGCGCGCGCGGCGCCGATCGGGCCTTCCGCCGCCACGCCCTGAAAGCGCCGCCGGAACGGACCGATGTTGTGGCGCTTGGCGATCGCCTCGACCGCCATGAAGCCGATGTTGTGGCGGTTGTCGGCATAGCGCGCGCCAGGATTTCCGAGGCCGACAAAGAGCTGCATGGGATGGCGTCCCTGCTGTCATGCCCCGCAAAAGGGCGGGGCATGCAGCAAACTCCGGCAACGGTGGGTACGTCATCGCCAGTCTTAAACTGGCGATGACAAGCACGAGGCGGCTTACTTCTTGTCTCCGCCGCCACCTGCAGCGGGCGCACCCGCAGCCGGTGCGGCGCCGGGAGCCGCGCCAGGAGCAGCGCCGGGTGCAGCACCCGGTGCGGCGCCTGCTGCCGGCGTGCCGGCTTCTGCGGCGGCCGCAGCGGCGACGGCAGCGGCAGCGGCGGCTTCGGCAGCCGCCTTCATTTCTTCGGCGTAGCCCGACGGCGGCACGATGGTGACCAGCGTCTGGTCGACATTGCCCACCACCCTGATGTTCGGCGGCAGAGTCACGTCGCTCATGTGCTTCGAATAGTTGATCTCGAGGCCGGAGACGTCGACGTCGATCGATTCCGGAATCTCCTCGGGCGAGCAGACCACCTCCACCGCATGGGTGACGATGTTGACCGTGCCGCCGCGCTTCACGCCCGGCGACTGGTCCGCGTTCTGGACGTGCACCGGGATGCGCACGCGGATCTTGGCACCCGCGCTCAGACGCAGAAAGTCGACGTGGAGCGGCAGGTCCTTCACCGAATCGAGCTGGAAGTCGCGCGGGATCACCCGGTGCTTGGTCCCATCCACGTCGAGCTCGTAGATCGTGGTGAGAAAGCGCCCGGCATAGATGCGCTGCTTGAGCTCGGCGTGATCGACCGAGATCGCGAGGGGGTCTTTGTTGTCGCCGTAGATGACGCCCGGCACGCGGCCTTCACGACGAACTGCCCGCGCGGCCCCCTTGCCGGCCTTCGGGCGCGCCGTCGCTTTCATTTCCTTGACGGTGGCGGCCATTTCCTAAGTCCTTGTCTCAACGATTGAAAACGCCGCAGCCTGCCTCCAGGGGGGTCGGGGCCGCGGTCGCGCGCGTTGTTTAGCGGCAATGCGCCACAATGACAAGGAAAGGGAGCGAAACGGCCGCTCGGCCGATTAGCCGGACACCCCGCCCGGCTGGTCCGGCATCGGGGGCGACGGCGGCGGGGTCGGGGGGCTCTGGTTGCCGACGCCGAGTTTCGCCTCCAGCGCGGCGAGCCGCACCTTGAGCGCCTCGTTCTCCTCGCGCGCCAGCCGCGCCATGTCCTTGACCGCCTCGAACTCCTCGCGCTTGACCAGGTCGAGGTCGCGCAGCCAGCGCTCGGTCTGGGTCTTGACCAGGGTCTCGAACTCGCGCCGCACCCCCTGCGCCACGCCGGCGGCGTCGTTCATCAGCCGGGCGACTTCGTCGAAGAAACGGTTGGTGGTCTGGGTCATGACACGTTCTCCCGGCTCCCGGCCGATGCTCTGTCCGGGAAAATGGCGTCCGGCCGGCGCCCTTTCAAGGCGTCGCGGCGACCTGTCCGAATCGCCAGTCGTGGTATCCAGGACCACGCATCACGTGCGATCTATTGACTTCGCCCGCGGCCCGGCCGCATCACCGCCGCACTTATCGGCGACCCACGAGACATGCCGCCTCTTGCCCTGCCCTTCCCCGCCTTCGATCCCGTCCTGATCCAGATCGGGCCGCTCGCGATCCGCTGGTACGCGCTTGCCTATATCGTCGGCATCCTCGGCGGCTGGGTCTATGCCCGCGCCATCATCCGCTCGGAACGGCTGTGGGGCGGCGGCAAGCCGCCGCTGACCGTCGTCGACTTCGACGACTTCATCCTGTGGGTGACGCTCGGCATCATCCTGGGCGGCCGGCTCGGCTACGTGCTGTTCTACAACCCCTCCTACTTCTTCGCGCATCCGGGCGAGATCCTGCAGCTCTGGAAGGGCGGCATGTCGTTCCACGGCGGCTTCCTCGGCTGCGTGCTCGCGGTGATCGGCTTCGCGCGCTGGCGCGGCATCTCGATTCTGTCGCTCGGCGACATCGTCTGCGCGGTGGCGCCGATCGGGCTGTTCCTCGGCCGCATCGCCAACTTCATCAATGCCGAGCTGTGGGGCCGCACCACCGACGTGGCCTGGGCCTTCGTATTCCCCGGCGCCGGGCCGCTGCCGCGCCACCCAAGTCAACTGTACGAAGCAACACTCGAAGGTGTGGTGCTGTTTGGCGTGCTCGCCGTTATGATGCGGGCCGGTGCGCTGACGCGGCCGGGCACGATCCTCGGTACGTTCTGTCTCGGCTATGGGCTGGCGCGGACGATCTGCGAATTCTTCCGCGAGCCCGACGCGCAACTTGGTTTCCTGTGGGGCCCGCTGACCATGGGAATGCTGCTGTCGCTGCCGTTGATGATCGCCGGTGTCATGCTGATCATGGCGGCGCGGCGGGCAAAGCCGCTGCAACCGGCGTGACGAGTGCAAGAGGCGTAATGGCGCGATGACGGACGACTATCCGCCGCTGGAAGCCGAAGTCCGACGCCGCATCAAGGCCGCCGGCCCGATGTCTGTTGCGCAATATATGACGATTTGCCTCACCCATCCGCAGCACGGCTACTACATCACGCGCGATCCATTCGGCGCCAAAGGCGACTTCATTACCGCGCCGGAGATCACCCAGATGTTCGGCGAGCTGATCGGGCTCTGGTGCGCCGCCACCTGGCGGGCGATGGGCGCGCCGGAGAACGTGCGGCTGATCGAGCTCGGACCCGGCCGCGGCACCATGATGCAAGATGCGCTGCGCGCGATGCACATCGTGCCCGATTTCCGCAAGGCGGTGGTCGTGCACATGGTCGAGATCAGCCCCAAGCTCGAGCAGCAGCAGCGGCAGGCGCTGTCAGGGACGGATGTTCCGGTCGACTGGCATCAATCGATCGAACAGGTGCCGGATGGCCCGACCATCATCATCGCCAACGAGTTCGTCGACGCGCTGCCGGTGCATCAGGCGGTGATGTGCGTCGACGGCTGGCACGAGCGCGTGATCAAGATCGCCGACAACGGCAGCCTGCAATTCAGCCACGCCCGCGATCCAATTCCGCTGTTCGACCAGATGCTGCCGCGGCCGCTGCGCAACGCGCCGATCGGCGCGATCTTCGAGTGGCGCGCGGACCAGATCGCGCTCGAGATCGGCCGCCGGGTCGTGCATTCGCACGGCGCCGCACTGATTGTCGATTACGGCCATACCCAAAGCGCCGCCGGCGACACCTTCCAGGCGGTCGGCCGGCAGACCTTCACCGACCCGCTGAATTCGCCGGGCACCGTTGACCTCACCGCCCATGTCGATTTCCACGCGCTGGCGCATGCGGCGCAAGCGCTCGGCGCCGACATTCACGGTCCGATCGACCAGGCCACGTTCCTGCGCCGGCTCGGGATCGAGACCCGCGCCGAGGCGCTCAAGAAGGGCGCGCCGCTCGGCAAGACCGCCGAGGTGAACAGCGCGCTCACGCGGCTCACCGCTTCGGAAGGCACCGGCATGGGCAAGCTGTTCAAGGCGATGGCCGTTGCCGATCCAAAAATTGGCGAGCTGCCGGGTTTCGAAAAGGAACAGCCGGCGGGCGCAAGTCCGGCGCCCCCACTCTTCCCCTCCCCCGCAAGCGGGGGAGGGAAAGGGAGGGGGCGTCAGCCGGGATAACGCCATGCTGCACGCCGCCTCGCTCGCATCGCTGCCCGGCATCCGCCACGCCTTCTTCACGCGCCAGGGCGGCGTTTCGCGTGGAGTCTATCAAAGCCTCAACGGCGGCGTCGGTTCGCACGATGCGGCGGCGCATGTCGCCGAGAACCGCGCATTGATGGCGGAGGCCGTCGGCGTGCGGCCGGAAAATTTTCTCACCGCCTATCAGATCCATTCGCCGGACGTGGTGACCGTCGAAGCGCCATGGGCAACGGACGCGCGGCCGCGCGCCGACGCGCTGGTGACGCGCGTCCCGGGGATTGCCGTCGGCGTCTCGACCGCGGACTGCGGGCCGATCCTGTTCGCCGACGCGACCGCGCGCGTGATCGGCGCCGCGCATGCCGGCTGGCGCGGCGCGTTCATGGGCGTGATCGAGGCCACGATCGCGGCGATGGAGAAGATCGGCGCCGATCGCGACAACATCGCCGCCGCCGCCGGGCCGATGATCCGGCAACCGAATTACGAAGTGGGTCCGGAATTCGTCGAGCGCTTCAAGGCCGACGGCGCGGCGAACGAGCGCTTCTTCACGCCGAGCGCAAAGGACGGCCACGCGATGTTCGATCTTGCGGGCTACATCAAGATGCGATTGTCGGCGGCCGGCATCCGTCAGATCGAGGACATCGGCCGCTGCACCTACGCCGACGCCGAAGCTTTTTACAGCTATCGGCGCTCGGTGCACCGCAACGAATCCGATTACGGGCGACATATCAACGCGATCGCGTTGTCCGACTAATCGCACTCGTGTGGCGCCTCAGAAGTTCGCCATACTTCTCGGCTGAGTTGGTAGCGAACTTCTGAGGCAAAGCCACACGAGCAAGTTATTGGTGCCAGTGCCCCGAATCCGAAGTTCGCAAAAGCACTTGCAGCACGGGTGTGCGAACTTCGGATTCGGGGCACTAGACCGCCGCATCGTTTAGAGCTACGGATTCTGTCCGGCCGAACCAGCTCGCCATAAGAGCGGCGGCCGTATCGGGGGGCGTTGTATGCGTATTGCGCGCGGTCGCAGTGCGATCGGAATCGTTGCCGTTGCGGCAGCGTTGGCGCTCGCCGGCTGCGTAGCCACCTCAGCACCAACGGTTTCACCCACCGCCGCCGAAGGCGCGACCATCATCTTCGAATCGATCGACGGGCCGCCGCGGCCGGTGTCGGCGCGGCTGGCCAAGAGCCTCGATCAGGAAGCGGCGGCGCGCCGCCTGGTGGTGGTGACGCGCGGCGGGCAGGCGCTCTACCTCATCCGCGCCTATGTCGCCGCGCACGCCGAAGGCGGAACGACGGTGCTGGCCTGGGCCTTCGACGTCTACGACGCCGAACGCAAGCGCGCGTTCCGGCTGCGCGGCGAGGAGCGCACCGTGGGTCCGGGCTCCTGGGCCGCCGCCAACGACGAGGTGATCCGGCGCATCGCCGCGACCAGCATTGCGGAGCTCATGACCTTCATCGCCTCCGACCGCACCCCGGGTGCGACCGCGGAGATGCCGACCCAGGGCCCGGCACCCCAAGGCCTGTCCCAAGGCTCGGCGCTGGCCGGCATGCCCGACGATTTCCGGCCGGAAGCGGCCGGCATCTTCCGGGTGTTCGCGGCAACCCCGGCACCGGCCCCCGCGGCCGACGCCTCGCCGGTCCCGCTGCCGCCTCGGCGCCCCCGGCCGGGGCAGCGCCAGAACCCCCCGGTTCTGGCCTATTCGGTGACCACCGAGTAGCTAAAAGCCGCGAAAAAGCGCGAAAACTCGTGGACTTGCGACGGGGGTCGTATTGCCAGCCCCATCGGCGGCTTGTTATCAGGACGCGCGGTTGGGTGGGTGCTCCCTGACGAGGCTTGGAGACGGCGATGGCGGCGACCAATAACGGAGCGATCAAGCTCGTCGCCGGCAACTCCAATCCGGCCCTCGCCACGGCCATCGCCAACCATCTCGAAGTCCCGATGACCAAGGCCGTGGTCCGCCGCTTCGCGGACATGGAGATCTTCGTCGAGATCCAGGAGAACGTGCGCGGCTCCGACGTGTTCGTGATCCAGTCGACCTCGTTCCCGGCCAACGACCACCTGATGGAATTGCTGATCATCATCGACGCGCTGCGCCGCGCGTCGGGCCGGCGCATCACCGCGGTCATTCCCTATTTCGGCTACGCCCGGCAGGACCGCAAACCCGGCCCCCGCACGCCGATCTCGGCCAAGCTGGTCGCCAACCTGATCACCACCGCCGGCGCCAACCGGGTGATGACGCTCGACCTGCACGCCGGGCAGATCCAGGGCTTCTTCGACATCCCGACCGACAACCTCTATGCCGCGCCGATGATGGTGCGCGACATCAAGGAGCGCTTCGACCTCGACAAGCTGATGGTGATCTCGCCCGACGTCGGCGGCGTGGCGCGCGCGCGCGGCCTCGGCAAGCGCATCAATGCCCCACTCGCGATCGTCGACAAGCGCCGCGAGCGGCCCGGCGAATCCGAGGTGATGAACGTGATCGGCGACGTCGAAGGCCGCACCTGCATCCTGGTCGACGACATCATCGACTCCGGTGGCACCATCGTGAACGCGGCCGACGCGCTGCTCGAAAAGGGCGCCATCGACGTCTACGCCTACATCACCCACGGCGTGCTGTCGGGCGGCGCGGTCGCGCGGGTCGCCAAGTCGCGGCTCAAGGAACTGGTCATCACGGACTCGATCCAGGCGACCAACGAGGTCGCCGGGGCGAAGAACATCCGGATACTCTCGACCGCAGGCCTGATCGGCGAAGCGATCGGCCGGACCGCCAACGAAGAGTTGGTGTCGAGCCTGTTCGACTGATCCTCTCCACGTCTTTGATTTGACTCGCGATTAAGACGTGGCTGCCCGTGCAGGCAGGAAACCGATTCAAGACATCAACAAAATGGTTGGCGGGAACCTCTCTGCACCGGGGTTCGAGTGCATTTGATTCGCCACCGCCTCCGCGACTCGTGAAGCTGTGGATGACGCCGCGATATCCACCAATCGTTAACCGTTGTCGGCTTCGATGACGCTTGGCCAGTGGAATCAGACGGTTATATTCGAATCGCTAAGTGATTCGCCCGGGACCGGCTAAATCGGACTCCATCGGGGACCGCGTAAGAAACGTGGCGTGGTGCGCGTCGAGTGCGCATCCCACTCCGAGCGGCAACTGGAGACGACATGTCCCTCATCAACATCGAACCTTCGCGCGCGAATCCCCTCGAGGTGGTCGAGCGCATGGCATCGACCAATGACTGGTCGTTCGAGCGCGCCGGCGAAGACGAGATCACCCTTCTGGTCCGCGGCAAGTGGACCGACTACCAGGTGTCGTTCACCTGGATGCACGACATCGAGGCGCTGCACCTCGCCTGCGCCTTCGAGTTCAAGGTGCCGGAACGCTGGTGCGGCGAGACCCAGCAGCTGATCGCGATGATCAACGAGCAGATGTGGGTCGGCCACTTCGATCTTTGGACCAAGGACGGCCTGATCATGTACCGCCACGCGCTGGTGCTCGCCGGCGGCGTCGAGGCCTCCGGCCGGCAATGCGAGGCGATGCTCTCGACCGCGCTCGACGCCTGCGAGCGCTACTTCCCGGCCTTCCAGTTCGTGGTCTGGGCCGGCAAGACCGCGCGCGAGGCGATCGATGCCGCCATGTTCGATACCGCCGGCGAGGCGTAATCGCCGCGCATTCGGCTGCACTTCTGTTAGTCTGGCTCTCTCCCGGCCTCATGCTGAGGAGGCGCGTTAGCGCCGTCTCGAAGCACGAGGCCGCCCCATCCTTCGAGACGCGCACTTCGTGCGCCCTCAGGATGAGGACGGAGTGAGAGCGAAGACGAGAGAAGGTCATGACGCAATCGACACCATCCGGCGCGCGCACGCTTGCCGGCCTCAGCGGAACCATCGTGCTGGTCGGCGCCGGCAAGATGGGCAGCGCCATGCTGGAAGGCTGGCTGGCGCTCGGGCTCGATCCGAAATCGGTGGTCGCGATCGAGCCGCAGCCGGCACGCGAGGTCTCGACGCTCGCGAGCCGCGGCCTGCGGCTCAATCCGCCCGCGCACACCGTCGGCGAAGCGACCGCGATCGTGATCGCGGTGAAGCCGCAGCTCGCGCCCGAGGTGGTGCCGACGCTCGCGCCCTATCTCGGCGCCGGCACGGTCGTGCTCTCGATCATGGCCGGCCGCACGCTCGGCTTCCTCGAACAGGCGCTGTCGCAGCGCGCCGCGCTGGTGCGCGCAATGCCGAACACGCCGGCATCGATCGGACGCGGCATCACCGTCGCCGTACCCAATCAGCGGGTGTCGCAGCGCCAGCGCGACCTCGTGCACGCGCTGCTTTCGGCGACCGGCGCGGTCGAGTGGGTCGGCGACGAAGCCTTGATGGATGCGGTGACCGCGGTGTCCGGCTCCGGACCGGCCTATGTGTTCCTGCTGGCGGAGTCGCTCGCCCGCGCCGGCGTCGCCGCCGGCCTGCCCGCTGACCTTGCGGTGAAACTCGCGCGCGAAACGGTGGCGGGCTCCGGCGAGCTGTTGCACCGCTCGCAGCTCGACGCATCGGCGTTGCGGCAGAACGTCACCTCGCCGGGCGGCACCACCGCGGCGGCGCTCGACGTGCTGATGGCGCCCGATGGGCTCGATGCGCTCATGACGCGCGCAATCGCGGCCGCGACCCGGCGATCGCGGGAGCTGGCGGGATAACCGCCGCCTTGGAACCGCCCCTGTTGGTGGCGTATCTTACCGGCAGTGGTAGAGCGTAACAGGAGCGCGTCATGACCGACCCATCCTCGCAGCCTCAGCAATCCAGCGTGCAGCGCGACGCGATCGTCGGCGCGTTCATGGCGCTGCTGGGCGAGAAGCGGTTCGAGGACATCGGCTTCGGCGAGATTGCGCGCCGCGCCGGCGTCTCGCTCTCGGAGCTGCGCGTCAAGCATGCGTCCAAGATCGAGATGCTCGCCGCGCACACGCGCGAGATCGACCGCGCCGTGCTCGACGGCATCGATCCCGGCATGGCCGAGGAGCCGCCGCGCGAGCGGCTGTTCGACGTGCTGATGCGCCGGCTCGACCTCACCGCACCCGACAAGGCGGCGGTGCAGTCGCTGCAGCGTTCGGTGCTGCTCAATCCGGGCCTCGCGCTCGCGCTCAACGGCCTGACCGTGCGCTCGATGCAATGGATGCTGACCGCCGCCGACATCTCGGCGACGGGATCGAAGGGCATGGTGCGGGCGCAGGGCCTGGCGCTGCTGTATGCCTCGGTGCTGCGCACCTGGGCGCACGACGACGATCCCGGCCAGGCCAAGACGCTCGCCGCGCTCGACCGCGCGATGTCGAGCGGCCAGCGCTTCGCCGGCTTGCTCGACGATCTGCTGCGGATTCCGGAAGCGGCCTGCAACGCCACCCGCGTGTTCGGCGGGCGGCGGCGCGGCGAGGATCGCAACGACGAGAGCGCGGCGGCTTAGCATTGCTTCCGCTCGTCCCCGCGCAAGCGGGGACCCAGTTCGCAAAAAAGATTCTGGATTCCCGCTTACGCGGGAATGAGCGGAGATAGAGCCAGCCTACACCGGCACCCGCACCGTGGCGCGCAGGCCGCCCATCGACGAATCCGACAGCGTGATGTCGCCGCCGTGCGAGCGCGCGATGTCGCGCGCGATCGCGAGCCCGAGGCCGGTGCCGCCCTCGTTCTGGTTTCGGGCGTCGTCGAGCCGCAGGAACGGCTTGAAGACTTCCTCGCGCATCGCCGCTGGGATGCCGGGACCGTCGTCATCCACCGTCACCGTCAGCCAGCGATGGTCGCGATGGCCGGTGATCGAGATCGAGCGCGCATGGCGCGCGGCATTCGAGACCAGATTGTCGACGCAGCGCTTGAACGCGGCCGGGCGCACGGTGACGATCGGCGGGCCGTGGAACGCGACATTGGTGCGGTGGCCGTTGCGATCGCCCTCCGACTTGAGCTCGTCGAGGAAGGCCGCCATGTCGGTCGGCGACGAGGTCTCGCCGGAATCGCCGCGCGCGAAGGCGAGATAGGCTTCGAGCATCCGCGCCATCTCGTCGACGTCCTTCTTCATCGCCTCGATCTCGGGACTGTTGTCGCCGAGCAGCGCCAGCTCGAGCTTGAAGCGGGTCAGGATGGTGCGCAGGTCGTGCGAGACGCCGGCGAGCATCGCGGTGCGCTGCTCCATCGCGCGCTCGATGCGGGTCTTCATCTCGATGAAGGCGTGCGCGGCGCGGCGCACCTCCAGGGCGCCACGCGGGCGGAAGCTCGGCACCTCGCGGCCCTTGCCGAAGCTTTCGGCAGCGTCGGCGAGCCGCAGGATCGGGCGGATCTGGTTGCGCAGGAACAGGATCGCGACGATCAGCAGCACGGTCGAGGTGCCGACCATCCAGAGCAGGAAGATCTCCGAATTGGAGGCATAGGCGGCGCTGCGGCGCACGAACACGCGCAGCACCGCGTCGTCGAGCCGGATGCGGACTTCCACCAGCGCGGAACGGCCGACGGTGTCGATCCAGAACGGGCGCCGGATACGCTTGCTGATCTCCTCCGATAGCGAATAGTCGAGCAGCGAGAAGAACGGCTTCGGTCCGACCGGCGGCATCTCGGCGACCGGCAGAAAGTCGATGACCAGGCCAAAGCGCTCCTGGGCGATACGCCGGATCTGCGCCTGGTCGGCTTTCAGCGTGGTGTAGACGTCGATCAGCCCGGCGATGTCCTGCACCACCGCCGCCGACAGCCGCTGCGTGACCGAATTCCAGTGGCGCTCCATGAATACGAAGGCGATCACCGACTGCAGGATCACCATCGGCACGATGATGATGAGCAGCGCCCGCGCGTAGAGGCCCTTCGGCATCACGTTGCGGATGGAATTGCTGAAGCGGTCGAACAGGTCGTAGGCGCGGCCCGCGGCCGAGCGCACGGTCGATGCCGCCGAGCGCAGCGCCGCGATGCCGGTGTCGAGCGCGGTCATGGTGTCACCACCAGCCGGTAGCCGACCCCGCGAACGGTCTGGATCAGCAGCGGATTGGCGGGGTCGCGCTCGATCTTGCGGCGCAGCCGGTTGACCTGCACGTCGACGGCGCGCTCGCCGACCGCGCCGCCATTGCCGCCGCCGTTGTTGCCGTTGCCGGCGAGCGCCAGGCGCGGCACCGTTTCGCCCGGGGTCGCCGCCAGGAGCGTGAGCATCTCGCGCTCGCGATCGGTCAGGTGGACGATTTCGTCGCCGCGCTTGAGCTCGCCGCGGCCGATGTGGAACACGAACTCGCCGAAGCGCACGAACTCGACCGGCGGCGTTGCCGCGGGCCGCGCCCGCTTCAGGATGCTGGCGACCCGCAGCGACAGTTCTCGCGGTTCAAATGGTTTGCCGACATAGTCGTCGGCGCCGATCTCAAGCCCCTGGATACGGCTCTCGGCTTCGCCGCGCGCGGTCAGCATCAGGATCGGCACGCTCGACGAGGTGCGGAGCTTGCGCGCGAACTCGAAACCGGTCTCGCCCGGCATCATTACGTCGAGGATCAGGAGGTCGAAGCTCAGGCCTTCCAGCTTGGCGCGCGCCTCGGCCGCCGATTCCACGGTGGTGACGCGGTAGCCTTCCGACATCAGGAAGCGCGACAGCAGCTCGCGAATGCGGCGGTCGTCGTCGACCACCAGCAGATGCGGCGCGTCGTCGGGGATGCTCTTCAATAACTGTGCCTGGCCCATTGCCATGGCCTCGCGTCCCCCTAGATCATGATCCGATTCAATTGAATCGGGTCATGATCTAGCTTGTTGCGTTTGAGCATGATCTTAATCCGAAAACCGGTTCCCACTTTTCGGGATCATGCTCTCAGGAGCGCTGACGCCGCGCGCGGTCGGCCCGCGCAATGAACCGCAGCACGCCGTCGCGGTTGTCGGGATCGATGAGCGTGACCAGGAAGCGGCGCGCCGCTTCGTGCGCATTGGGACCGAGCTCGGCGAGCGCATGCGCGATGCGCGCGGTCTGCAGCCCGGCAAGCTTCATCGCCAGCGTCTCGCCCTTCGCGGTGACGTAGAGCAGCCGCTGGCGGCGGTCGTTGGCGCCTTCCTTCTGCACCACATAGCCCTGGTCGACGAGCTGCTTGAGCACGCGCCCGAGCGACTGCTTGGTGATCTTGAGGATGTCGAGCAGCTCCGCAACCTTCATGCCGGGATTGCGGTTGACGAAATGCAGCACCCGGTGGTGCGCGCGTCCGAAGCCGAACTTGGCGAGCACGTCATCCGGCTCGGTCACGAAGTCGCGGTAGGCGAAGAACAACAGCTCGATGATGTCCCAAATCGGCTCGTTGTGGCGCCCCGCGCGGTCCCCGCTGGCGGGCTTGTGGTCGGACGCGGCGGGGGCAGTTAGGTCAGCCATGTTGACATATTTCGCTCGGTTTGCTAACGATGATGCGGTCGTCAGCCAGCGGCATCCAGGGCCCAGAGCCCAGCGGTCCGGACGCCTGCGGCGATCGATCGTTGCGCCGGTGCCGCGGGCGCGCTCTCATGGGCGGCGGAATCATACCGGGTGTTGGCCCGGGACGCAAAAGCGTACAAGAACGCCCGGATAAGGGGCTGCAGGCCCCGGTCCGAGTGCCAGACGGAGGAACGCGATGTCCGAGAAGCCCTATGACCGCCTCGACGGCGTCATCTGGTACGACGGCAAGCTCGTCGAGTGGTCGGAAGCCACGCTGCACGTCTGCTCGCACGGCCTGCACTATGCGAGCGCGGTGTTCGAGGGCGAGCGCGCCTATGGCGGCGAGATCTTCAAATGCACCGAGCATTCCGAGCGCCTGAAGAAATCGGCGCAGACGCTCGACTTCGAGATCCCCTACTCCGTCGCCGAGATCGATGCCGCCAAGCGCCTAGTGCTGGAGAAGAACGGCCAGAAGGACGCTTACGTGCGTCCGGTCGCCTGGCGCGGCTCCGAGATGATGGGCGTCTCGGCGCAGAACAACAAGATTCACCTCGCCATCGCCACCTGGCAGTGGCCGAGCTATTTCGACCCGGTGCAGCGGCTCAAGGGCATCCGCCTCGACCTCGCGGATTTCCGCCGGCCCGATCCGGCGACCGCGCCGGTGCGCGCCAAGGCCGCCGGCCTCTACATGATCTGCACCATCTCCAAGCATAAGGCCGAGCGCAAAGGCTATGCCGACGCCATGATGCTGGACTGGCAGGGCCGCGTCGCCGAATGCACCGGCGCCAACATCTTCTTCATCAAGGACGGCAAGATCCACACCCCGATCGCCGACTGCTTCCTTGACGGCATCACCCGGCGCACGGTCATCGACCTCGCCCGCCGGCGCGGCATCGAGGTGATCGAGCGGCGCATCATGCCGGACGAGCTGGCGCAGTTCCCGGAGTGCTTCATCACCGGCAGCGCCGCGGAAGTCACCGCGGTGTCGGAGATCGCCGACTGGCGCTTCACGCCCGGCGCCATCACCCGGCAGCTGATGGACGACTACACCGCCGAGGTGCAGCCGAAGGTGAAGGCCACGGCGGCTTAGGTCCGCGTGGCGGTGACCGCGCGCGATCTCCCGCGTATCGCCGGCCTCGCTCTCCTGCTCTTGTGCGCGTTCGGCAGCACATCGCTGCCTGCGCAAACGGCTACGCCGCCATCCGCACACGATACGATTTCGCCGATTGCGGACGCGCTTTGCCGTGACATGCGGTCGACCAAGGTCCTCAATCCCGGCGCGCCGGTCGGCTGCGAACGCTTGCGGCTGGTGCGGTTCGGCTATGTGGGATTCGACGGCGCCACCCATGATGACGGCGAGCTGGTGGTGCTCGACGCGGTGGCGGACCACGTGCTGGCGATCTTCGTCGCGCTTGCGAAGCCGGGCGTTCCCCATCGCCAGTGCCAAGCTGATGAATCACTATCGTGGCAGCGACGACGCCTCGATGGCGCGCAACAACACGTCGGCATTCAACGTCCGCCGCGTCGAGGGCACCAACTCGATGTCGCTGCATGCCTACGGCCTGGCGATCGATCTCAATCCGATCCAGAATCCCTATGTCGAGCGGCGCGCACGCGGGATCGAGGTGAGCCCGCCCGCCGGCAGCGGCTACGTCCGGCGGCAGGATCAGCGCCCCGGCATGGCCGAGGCGGTGGTCGACGTGTTCGCCCACCATGGCTTTGCGCAGTGGGGCGGCTACTGGCCCCGCGGGATCGACTACCAGCACTTTCAGGTCGGCCGGCGGCTCGCCGCGCAACTTGTAGCGCTGTCCTATCCGAAGGCGCGGGCTGCGTTCGAGCAGCATGTCGAACGCATCCGGGCGTGCATTGCGGCGGCACGCAAAAAAGGTCAGCGAAGCCCGGGTGCGTGCGCCGGCTCCTGAGGGGCGCCGGCTAGACGCGCCACCCGTCCAGCGGACGCAGCAGCGCGACGTGCTGCACCTTGTTGGCCGCGAGGAAGCGATCCATCGGCTCGTCGAGAACGCGGCGGCGGCTCTGCGCGGCACTGCGCAGCATCAAAGCGCCGTCGTCCTCGAAGATCACCAGCCCGGTGTGGAAGAAATCGAGATTCGGCCGCCGCGACAGGAAGCCGATGATGTCGCCGTTCTCCAACGATGCAGCGTTCGCCAGCAGGCTCTCCGACGGAACGCCAATGATCGACACCTGGCGCCGGCCCTGGTTGCCCCATTGCACGGTCTTGTCGATGGTGACGGCATCGGGCATCGCCACCGGCGCGCAAATTCGGTTCTCGACGGCGCGCCGGCACCATTCGGCGAAATAGTGATTGCGCTCCGCCCACACGACCTTGCCGTGCTCGTAGCGGATGGTGCGCAGCGCGGTTTCGAATTCGCCGTAGTTGCGCGCCATCGCAGCGGCCAGCACGAACTCGCAGAAGGTGACGCAATCGAAGGCGTCGGCGCGAATGACGAACTGCTCCGGCCGCTGCGGCCCGCCGATCAAGGTGTTGGCCTGATACCGGACGCCCAGCAGCGCGCGCGAGATGAAATCCATCCGCTCCGAGACGCTGGCGAGCGCCGCGGGCCGCGCTCGCGCCTCCTTGATCAGTCGGTCGATCGATGTCGCTGCTGCTTCGGCATGCGCCGAACCGCCGGCGGTCGCCGCCAAGAGCGGCGCGCCGATAAGCATCTGCACGAACGATCGGCGCGTGGCGCCCCGCGGCATTGCGGTTCCTTGGATTTTCGGCAACATGGCCGCGCGTCGTAGGCCGGCAATGCGGCGGAAACCGGCCGCGCTATTTCGGCGAATGCGCCGCGATCAGCGCCTCGCTCATGCGCTCGAGCCGCGCGCCGAGCCCGTCGCTGCCGACGCTCTGCGCGGTGACGCGGGCGCCTTCCAGCATGATGTTCAATTCACCGGCAAGCTGTTCCGGCTCGTTGAGCCCGGCGGCGCGGCAGAGCGCGATCACCCTCTCGCGCGTCGCGCATTTGCACTGCTCGATGACCCGCCGCACCGGATGATCCCGATCCGCCAGCTCGACCGCGGCGTTGGCGAGCGGGCAGCCACGCTCATCGCTGTTGACGACGTGATCGGACATATCCTTGAGCCAGGCGCGCAGTTGCGCGAGCGCGTCGCCGGGGTAGCGCGCCGCGAGCTTCTCCCAGTTCGCGGCCTCGCGCGTGGCGCATTGGCGCAGATATTCCGCCACCAGCTCGTCCTTGGACGCGAAGTGACGGTAGAGCGTCATCTTGTTGGTGTTGGCCGCCTCGGCGATCGCATCCACCCCCACCGCCCTGATTCCCTGTTGGTAGAACAGCTCCGTGGCCACCGCGAGGATCCGCTCGCGCGGCGGGATTTTCTCAATCTTGTCGAGGGTTACGGGAGCTTTCGTGCTCATGATGCGGTTGCCTCTTGACACGGGTGTTACCGGTCAGTACCTATCATGTAGTGTTACCGGTCAGTACCACAAGACCCGGCCCCTGTCACCCCCGACAACGCGCCGAAACCGCCAGGAGACCATCCATGAGTGTCCAGCCCTCCCCCGCCGCCCGCTCCCTCGAAATCTATCCAGCCCAGCCGCAACCCACGCTGTTCTCGCCCTACACACTCGGCGACATCCCCCTGAACAACCGGCTCGTGCTGTCGCCGATGACGCGCAGCCGCGCGCTCGACGGCAATGTCGCGAACCCGCTGGCCGCGACCTATTACGTGCAGCGCGCCTCGGCCGGGCTGATGATCACCGAGGGCACCCAGGTGAGCCCGCAAGGCGTCGGCTATATCCGCACGCCGGGCATCCATTCGCCCGAGCAGGTCGAAGGCTGGAAGCGCGTGACCGACGCCGTGCATCGCGTCGGCGGCACCATCTTCGCGCAGCTCTGGCATGTCGGCCGCGTCTCGCATCCCGATTTCCACGGCGGCGCCTTGCCGGTCGCGCCGTCGGCGCTGCCGGTCGAGGGCGAAGCCTTCACGACCAATGGCAAGGTCAAGATCCCGACGCCGCGCGCGCTCGAGACGCGCGAGATCCGCGGCATCATCGAACAATTCCGCAAGGGCGCGGAGAACGCCAAGGCGGCCGGCTTCGACGGCGTCGAGCTGCACGGCGCCAACGGCTACCTGCTCGACCAGTTCCTGCGCGACGGCGCGAACGTGCGCACCGACGCCTACGGCGGCAGCGTCTCGAAGCGCGCGCGCCTGCCGCTGGAAGTTGCCGAAGCGGTGGCCGAGGTTTTCGGCGCAAACCGGGTCGGCTACAAGCTCTCGCCCTACTTCCCGGGCTACTCGATGTCGGACTCCAATCCGATCGCGACCTTCAGCTACATCGCGAAGGAGCTCGGCAAGCTCGGCCTCGGCTATCTGCATGTGTCGGAGGCGATCGCGGGCCCGATGAAGGTCGACGGCACCGTGCGCGTCACGCCGTTCATCCGCGAGGCCTTCGACGGCACGCTGATGGTGAACGGCGGCTACGACGCTGCCACCGCCGAGGCGGCGATCGGGCGCGGCGAAGCCGACCTGGTGGCGTTCGGCGTGCCGTTCATCGCCAATCCGGACCTGCCGTTGCGCTACCGCAAGCGCGCCGCGCTCAGCACGCCCGATGCAACGACGTTCTATGCCGGCGAGGAGAAGGGCTACACCGACTATCCGGCGCTGACGCACTGACGAAATGAGGACATGACATGAGACATCAACGCCAAAAGCTCCCACCACGAGAGCTCACACTGGGCAATGCCCTCACCGATCCGCTGGTGCGGACGGTGATGGCGGCCGACGGTGTCGACCCGCAGGAGCTGCGTACGATGCTCGCCGAGATCGTGTCGACGCTCGACCATGCGCAACTTCAGCCGCAGCGCTACGTGTCGCTGCATGCAACGAATTGCTGCTAAAGCTGTTAGCCCGATAGCGTGGCGTCCCCTCCCTCACGCCACGCACGCGCCGGATGACTTCCTCCCCCCGAAGCGACGTCGTCCGGCGCCCTCTTCTATAATTTTCAGAAATGTTGGTGCAGACCTCGATCAATTGGTCCGCGCTTTTTTCGCCTTCTGCCTGGCGACTCTCTTCGCGGCCTTGGCTTGGCCCATGGCGGCGCGGCAATCGGCGTTCAGGTTCCGTATGTTCCGCCGCAGGCAGCTCCCGACCGTCGATTCGTCGGGGATGAACTGGCTGCACAGCCGGCGCGCATCCGGCTCGCAGACGTGCTGTGCCATGGCCGGCGTCGGGACGGCGTGCACCGCCAGCGTCACCGCCAGAAGCAGCCCGGCCGCAGTCATGATGTGCCCGTTGCGCGATGTCAGATTTTGCATGCTCAGTCCCTCTTTGGCTCGATCCGGGACCCCGATATCATTCCGGAGAGCAGCAAAGCGGACATGCGCCGCGGTTGGCGAACAATCGCGATTTATAGCTAACAGACGCTGATCACTCCGCCGCGTCGCGGCGGCGCGGCGGCGTACCCGACCAGCGCTCCGCAGCGCTATCGTCGGTCGCTTTCGCCTCCACCCAGGTCGTCGCCCCGGCGGCGTCCACCTGCTTCCAGAACGGCGCGCGGGTCTTGAGGAAGTCCATCAGGAACTCGGCCGCCGCAAACGCGTCCTGGCGATGCGAGGAGGCGGTGAGCACCAGCACGATCGGCTCGCCGGGTTCGATGCGGCCGTAGCGGTGGATCACGGTGACGCCGAGCAGCGCCCAGCGCGCCTGCGCGTCCTCGACATGACGCGCGATCTCGGCCTCGGCCATGCCCGGATAGTGCTCGAGCGTCAGCGCCGCGATCGGCGCGCCGTCCTCGGCGCCGCGGCAGATGCCGGTGAAGGCAACCACCGCACCGATGTCGGTGCGCCCGCGCGTCAGCGCCGCGGTCTCGGCGGCGGTATCGAACGGCTCACGCTGCAGGCGGATGGTCGCGCCCATCGCTCAGCCTCCCGTCATCGGCGGGAAGAACGCGATCTCGCGCGCGCCGGCAATCGCCGTGTCGGGGCGCACATGGGCGCGGTCGATCGCCGCGCGGATGATCTTCGGGTTCTCGAACGCATGCGCGTATTCGTCGCCGCGCTTGGCGAGCCATGCCATCAGGTCGCCGACAGTCGCGACCGAGGCCGGCAGCTCGACATCTTCCTGCGGCTTGCCGACGCGCTCGCGCACCCATGCGAAATACAGCAGCTTCACGCTCAACACCTTCCTCAGAGGGCGCAATTCTATATCAATCGATCAGATGACGCAGCCCGGCGCGGAAATAGTCCCAGCCGCTATAGAGCGTCAGCAGCGCCGAGAGCCACAGCAGCGACAGGCCGATCGGCGTGATCACCGGCACGATCGCGTCGCCGGCGTCGCCCAGCACCAGGAAGCCGACCGCCACCAGTTGCAGGGTGGTCTTCCATTTGGCGAGCCGGGTCACCTCGACCCGGACATTGAGCCCGGCGAGGTATTCGCGCAGGCCCGACACCAGGATCTCGCGGCACAGGATCACCACCGCCGCGAACACCGACCAGCCGCTGATGGTCTGGTCGTACACCAGCATCAGCAGGCAGGCCGACACCAGGAGCTTGTCGGCGATCGGGTCGAGCATGCGGCCGAAGGCGGTGAACTCGCCGAACTTGCGCGCGAAATAGCCGTCGAGGAAATCGGTCACCCCGGCCGCGATGAACACCACGAGCGCGACCCAGCGCAGGTATTCGCCGGCGCGTGGAACTTCCTGGAAAAAGATGCACAGCACCACCACCGGCACGGCGGCGATGCGGGCATAGGTCAAGAGGTTCGGCAGCGCGAACGGGCGCGCCGGCATTGGCCGGGTTGGAGCTGGCCTGCTCGTCACGCCATCCATGATTCGAATGTAGTCCTGTTTGCCGCCAGCCAAAAGGGTCGGCGGCGCATTGCACACTGGCGATATTCGCGTGCTCGGCGTCGGATTTACGGCCATGGGGTAAATTTGCCGTCATCGTGCACGGCCACCATGTCGCACAGGCCCCACCTGCATCCCTGGCCTGCGGCCGCCATCTTTCAAACCGGGCACCGGGGAACCACATAAACGGACGATCCCCCACAGCCATTTGTGTGAGTCCCATGCTCGACACCCGCCTCGCCTATCTACTCGACCCCGACCACCCCAACGGGCAATCGTCCGCGCCGGGCAGCGCCGACCAGGGCGCCGACGAGCGCGTGCTGTTCGACGCCTATTCGGAGGCGGTCTCCTCGGTGGTCGAGACCGTCGGCCCGGCGGTGGTGCGCGTCGACACCCGCGAGCGCGTCGACGGCAAGCCGCGCGGCGGCACCGGCTCCGGCGTCGTGATCTCGCCCGACGGGCTGGCCCTCACCAACGCCCATGTCGTCAATGGCGCGCGCGAGATCCGCCTGTCGGACACCGAGGGGCGGACCACCGAGGCGCGGCTGCTCGGCATCGATCCCGACACCGACCTCGCGCTGCTGCGCGCCGACGCCGCCCGCAGCTTCGCGTTCGCGCCGCTCGGCGATTCCAAGACCTTGAAGCGCGGCCACCTCGCGATCGCGATCGGCAATCCGCTCGGCTTCGAGTCGACGGTGACCGCCGGGCGTGATCTCGGCGCTCGGCCGTTCGCTGCGCGCCACCACCGGCCGCATGATCGAGGACGTGATCCAGACCGACGCCGCGCTCAACCCCGGCAATTCCGGCGGGCCGCTGGTCTCGTCGCGCGGCGAGGTGATCGGCATCAACACCGCGGTGATCGTGGGCGCGCAGGGCATCTGCTTCGCGGTCGCCAGCAACACCGCCAATCACGTGCTGAGCGAGATCATCATGCACGGCCGGGTGCGGCGCGCCTATATCGGCGTCGCGGCGCAGACCGTGCCGGTGCCGCGCCGGCACGCGATCGAAGCCGGCATCGAGAACCGGCTGGGCGCGATGCTGACCTCGCTCGACCAGAACGGACCGGCGAGCCAGGCCGGGCTGCTCTCGCATGACCTCGTGGTGCGGCTCGACGGCGAGCCGGTCACCGGCATCGACGACATGATCCGCCTGCTCGACCGCAGCCGGATCGGCAAGCGCGTGAGTGTCGACGTGCTGCGGCTCGGCCGGCTGCGGAGGTTCGAGATGACGCCGACGGAGCGGGTGGTGGTGACGAGCTAGCTTCAGAGCTGCGCGCATACGAGAAGGAGCGTCAGCGAAATGCGGGACGGTCAGCCCCGGATTTCGCTTCGCTCATCCGGGCTACGCTCACGCTGCGCGCTTCCGCGACGCCCGCAGCAGCCATTTGCGGAACGCCACGAAGTCGCGCTGGTCCTTGCGAAAATCGCGATAGACCAGATACCACTGCTGCCCCTTCGGCACTGTGAGCGCGAACGGCGCGACCAGCCGCCCGGCGGCGAGATCGTCGTCGATATACGGACGGATGCCCATCGCCACGCCGACGCCGTCGGCGGCCGCTTGAATGGCCTGCCCGTAATATTCGAACTCCGGCCCCTGGCCGCGACGCGGCCGGCGCCCGCGGCCTTGAGCCAGCGCGGCCAGTCGTCTTTCGCGTGTGCGACCCGCAGCAGCGTCGACGCGCTGAGATCGCTCACGCGCTTGAGCCGTGACGCGAGCCGCGGCGCGCACACCGGCGTGAGGTCGGCGGCGAACATGCGCTCGGCGGTGAGCCCCGGCCAGTCGCCGTCGCCGAGCGTGATGCCGCAGGTCCAGTCGTCCGCGAACGGCGCCGCCACGCCGCCGGTGGTGAAGCGCACCTCGATGTCGGGCTCGACTTTCTGGAAATCCGCCAGCCGCGGAATCAGCCAGCGGATCGCGAAGGTCGGCCCGACGCCGATGGTGAGCACGCGCTCGCCCGCCGATGACGTCACCTGGCTGGTGAGGTTCGCCAGCGCGTCGAAGATGGTGGTGAGCCCGGCCTGATAGGTGTGCCCGGTCGGCGTCAGCGCGAGCCGGTTGGCCTTGCGCTCGAACAGCGCCACGCCGAGCCGCTCCTCCAGGAGCTGCACCATCCGGCTGATCGCCGCCGGCGAAACGTTGAGCTCGCCCGCCGCCGCGGCGAAGCTCCCCTGCCGGGCGGCGGCCTCGAACGCCTTGATGCCGTTGAGATAGGGCAGCCTGCGCATTTGAGTTTTGCCTTCGCATGATCTTGTCCGAAAACCGGTACCCACTTTTCGGGATCATGCTTACCATCAAGAAAACTGATGCTAGGCCAATATATCTCAGTTTGTGCCTCGGCCTCAATGGGCGCATCACGGACGGAACGGAGGACCGCCCGTGACCCCGCTGATGATGCTGTTTCTCTGCCTCTTGATGGTCGCGACCTCCTTCCTGTCGGGCATCTTCGGCATGGCCGGCGGCCTGATCCTGATCGGCGTTCTGCTGGTGCTGCTGCCGGTCCAGACCGCCATGGTGCTGCACGCGGTCACGCAAATCGCATCGAACGGCTGGCGCGGCCTGCTCTGGCGCAAGCATGTGCGCTGGGCCCCGGTCGCCGCCTATGTGTTCGGCTGCCTCCTGGCGCTCTCCGCCTGGTCGCTCTTCCGCTATGTGCCGAGCACCCCGGTAGCGCTCATTTTCCTGGGGGTGACCCCGTTCCTGGTGAAGCTGTTTCCCTCCGACTGGCAGCCGAATCCCGAAAGCCATGGGCAAGGGATCGTCTACGGCGTGGTCTGCATGACGCTGATGCTGCTCACCGGCGTCGCCGGCCCGCTGATCGACAGTTTCTTCCTCGGCGGCAAGCTCGACCGCCGCGAGATCGTCGCCACCAAGGCGATGTGCCAGATCATCAGCCACACGCTCAAGCTCGCCTATTTCGGCGGCATCATCGAGCAGGCCGGCACGCTCGACCCGATGCTCGCGGTGCTCGCCATCGTCGCGTCGATGGTCGGGACGACCGCCGCCAAGCGCTTCCTGGAGATGATGAGCGACCGGCAGTACCGGCTCTGGGCGAACCGGATCATTGCGACCATCGCCGGCTACTACGTCATCCACGGCACCACGCTGCTGATCATTTCGGAAACATCCGCCAAATGACGCGCTACACTCGCGGTTCTTTTCAGCCGCGAGAATCAGCATGAGCGACACCAAGCTACCCCCCGCCGGCCCCACCACCGGCTCCGGCCAGATCGGCATGGCGGCGGCGGTGTCGATCGGCATCGGCGGCATGGTCGGCGCCGGCATCTTCTCGATCCTGGGCGTGGTGGCGCACGCGGCCGGCAACGCGATGTGGCTCGCGTTTGCGATCGGCGGCGTGGTGGCGCTGCTCTCGACCTATTCCTACGCCAAGCTCGGCGCCACCTACCCGTCCGCCGGCGGCGCGGTGCATTTCCTGGTCAAGAGCTTCGGCGACGGCGTGCTGGCCGGCGGCCTGAATCTTTTCATGTGGGCGGGCTACATCATCTCGCTCGCGCTCTACGCCGTCGCGTTCGGCAGCTACGCCGCGACCTTCATCACCACCACGCCCTCGCCGATGCTGGTGAAATCGCTGGCGCTCGCCGCGGTGCTGCTCTTGACCGTGATCAATGCCTTCGGCGCGCGCGCGATGGGCCGCTCGGAAACGTTCATCGTCGCGGTCAAGGTCGCGATCCTCATCCTGTTTGCCGGCGCCGGGCTGTTCTTCGTGCAAGCCCGGCAACCTTTCGCCGGCACTGTGGCCGGAAACCGCGGCGATCCTGTTCGGCGCCGGCGTCCTGTTCATCGGCTACGAAGGCTTCGGCCTCGTCACCAACGCCGCGCGCGACATGCGCGATCCGCGCACCATGCTGCCGCGCGCGCTCTACACCAGCGTGATCCTGGTCATCATCATCTATCTTGCGGTGTCGGTCACCGTCAGCGGCAACCTCACCGACGCGCAGATCGAGCACGCCCGCGACTATGCGCTGGCGGAGGCGGCAAAACCGTTCCTCGGCGAATTCGGCTTCCGCCTGATCGCGATCGCGGCGCTGTTCTCGACCGCGTCGGCGATCAACGCCACGCTCTTCGGCTCCGCCAATGTCTGCTACATGATCGCGCGCGACGGCGAATTGCCGGCGCGGCTGTCGGGCACGGTCTGGAAAGACGCGACCGGCGGGCTGCTGCTCACGGCCGGCCTGGTGGTCGCGGTCACACTCACCTTCGATCTCTCCGGCATCGCGATGATGGGCAGCGCCGCGTTCCTCCTGGTCTACGCCGCCGTCAATGCCGGCCACCTGCGCGTGCTCAAGGAGACCGGCGCCAACGCGATCATCGTCTGGCTCTCGATCATCACCTGTCTGGCGATGTTCGTCATGCTCGGCATCTACACCTGGCGGCAGCAGCCGGCGGCGATCGGCGCGCTGGTCGTCATCGCGGCGGTGTCGTTCGCCGCGGAATGGGGCTACCGGCACTGGACCGGACGCACGATCAAATCGCCTTAGGCAAGGCCGACATGACAAATTGGTCATGTCGCGTGGATTTCCGGATTCCGCCTCATTGCAAAAATACGGTCCGCCGCCTCAAACGATTGCGGACTGCACCATGAGCTTTCCATCTGGTGGATGCCTGGTTTATTGCGTAAGCTCGATAACAGCGAAACACCGAACATGCCTGTCGCCCGACTACATCGCCGCACGGTCCTCGTCGCCGCCGCGTCCCTGATCGCGGCAATGCCTGCGGCATGGGGCCAGGTGCGCAGGCCCGACCCGCCGGCGGTGACGCCGCCCTGCATCATTCCGCCGGAGCTGGCGCATTTCGATCTTCCGCTGCCGCGCGCCGCCCGCCGAATGGCGGCGCGGCAGCCGCTCAAGATCGTCGCAATCGGCTCGTCCTCGACCTATGGCGAGGGCGCCAGCACGCCGGAGTGGTCCTATCCGAGCCGGCTCCGGCTCGAGCTTGCGTATCGGTTTCCCGCGCTTGACATCGCGGTCGTGAACCGCGGCGTGAACGGCGACAACGACTACGACAAGCGCGGCCGGTTCGAGCGCGACGTCATTGCCGAAAAGCCCGACGTCGTGCTCTGGCAGCTCGGCACCAATTCGATGCTGCACGGCAATCCGCTGGAAAAGCACATCGCGGTGCTGAGGGGCGGCGTCAACCATCTCCGCAAGGCAACCGGCGCGGACATTGTCCTGATCGATCCGCAATATGCGCCGAAGGTGATCCGCGGCACCGGCGCCAGCTCCATCATTTCGATGATCGCCGAAACCGCCCGCGGCACCAACGTCAACCTGTTCCGCCGCTACGAACTGATGCGGCGCTGGCGCGAGGTCGAGCAGCTCGCGTTCGACAAATTCATTTCACCCGATGAGCTCCATATGAACGACTGGAGCTACGCCTGCGTGGCACGCGCACTCGGCACCGCGATCGCGGACGCCGCAACGCGGCCGGTGCCGACCGCGCAAGGGGCACCGCCGACCTCTGCGAGGCAAGGCTCCGACTAGCCGAACGTGATTTAGCCCTTGAGCTTCAGCTCCGCGATCACGCGGGTGAACTCGTCGACCTGACGCTGGATATGGGCGGCGAAGTCGGCGCCGCAGCGCCGGTTGGGATAGAGCGCGTGCGCCGTCGAGCTTGTCCTTGACCTCGGGCGCCTCGATCGCGCCGCCGAACCATTCGATGTATTGATCGATGATCGGCTGCGGCGTCTTGGCCGGCGCCACCAGCCCGAACCAGACCTCGGCGACGAAATCCTTGTAGCCGGCTTCCGCGATGGTCGGCACCTCGGGCAGCGGCGGAATCCGGCTGCGCGACGGTGTCGCGAGCGCGCGCAACGCGCCTGACTTCACCACCTCGCCGGCCTCGGAGAAATTCTGCAGCACCGCGGTCACGTGCCCGCCGAGCAGCGCATTGATGGCCGGCGCGCCGCCGGTGAACGGCACATAGGTGAGGTTGATCCCGGCGGCGCGCTTGAAGCGTTCGACCGCGATGTGCTGGGTGGTGTTGGGCCCGACCGTCGAGATCGACAGCTCGCCGGGTTTCGCGCGGGCCGCCTCGACCAGATCGGCGAGCGTGCGATACGGCGACTTGCTGTTGACCACCAGCACCTGCGGCGAATCGACGAGGAAGCAGATCGGCTCGAAGCTCGTGCGCGGATCGAAATTCACCTTGCGCAGGAGCGGGCTGATCATCTGTCCGTTCGAATTGATCAACAAAGTGCTGCCGTCCGGCGCGGCGCGCGCCACGGTCTCCGCCGCGATGATCGAGCCGGCGCCCGGCCGGCTTTCGACCACGATGGTCTGCCCGCGCGTGCGCCCGAGATAGTCCGCGATCACCCGCACCAGGAAATCGATGGTGCCGCCCGGCGGCACCGAGATCACGATCTTGATGGTGCGCGCCGCCTCCGGCCGGGCGGCATCATGCGCGATCACAAAACCAAGGCAGAGACAGGAAAGCAGCGCCGCTCTGACAGCGTAGTGCATGAACGCCCCCATTCGGTTCTTGTGATCTTCTGGGGCAACAGCGTAGTGCGGAATTTGCCTCGGTCAATGCGACCGGCAGCAGACAACGTGAGCGCTACGCCGCCTTCAGCACGAAGCTGAACTCGCGCACCAGATCCTTGTCGAGCTTCGTCCCCATGTCGAGCAGCAGCTCGTAGGCCCTCTGGCTGGAAAGCGGCGGCTTGTAGGCGCGATGCTCGATCAGCGCGCTGTAGATGTCACAGACGGTCGTGATGCGGACGAGGTCGGAAATTTCGTGCGCCTGCAGGCCGTGCGGATATCCCGACCCATCGAGATATTCGTGATGGTGAGCGACGATGTCGATCATTTCCGGCTGCAATCCAGCGCCGCCCTTCAGCGCCTGGATTCCATATTCCGGGTGCTTTTTCATGACCGCCATCTCGTCCGGATCGAGCGGGCCGGGTTTTTCCAGGATCGCTACCGGGATCATCGCCTTGCCGACGTCGTGCAACATGCCGGCGAACGACAGCCGGTTGCGGTCCACCGCCCGCAGGCCGAGGTGCTGGCCGAAGGCGACCGTCACGCCCGTGACCAGGAGACAGTGCTGGTAGGTCTGGCTATGGTGCTTGCGCACGGCGTCGATCCAGGACGACAGCCCTTTCGATTCGATTTCGTCGACGACCAGCGTGCCCGCCGCGTTGATCTTCGCGGCGTCCAACGCCTCGCCGAGGCATGCCGAGTTGAAAATCGTCTGCAAGCCGTCATGCGCCGCCGCCGCAGCCTGGTGGCCTTGCGTACGGAGGTCCGAGCAGTCGCCGCCCAGGACCGCAAAATCGCTCCACACCGTCTTGAGCAATTCCTTGGCGTCGATCGGACAGTTCACCACGTCGGTCGCGCCGAGGGCATAGGCCTGCGTCGTCTCGATGCGCGAGCCGGGTTGCGTCACAAAAATGATCTTGCCGCCCTTCGGCTTCGACTTCATCCATTCCTTCAAATCGAGAAGGCCGGATGCATTGCTGAGATTGGCCGAAACAACGGTGAACCGATCGGGCTTTGACCGGTGGATGATCCGCGAGCTGGACGAATTGGACGTCGAGCAGGCCCGCCAACTGGCGGCGCAGCCGCTCGGCATCAAACGTCGAATCGCTGACGAAGGACAACCTGTTCATTTGGTCGAGCACTTGGCGGAATGTTCTTTCCTGGCCCTGTGGCGCAACCTTTGAGCGGCCGCTCCCACCAACAACAAGCCTATGACACATGAATTAAGGGGAGTTTAATGAATGCGGGAACCTCCCAGCTCGGCGTTGCACCAACTCGATTCTGCAACGCCTTACGACCGGGCGCCGGCGCCGCGCGTGTCGAGGATGGTCAGGATCTGCACCGCCCGCGGCAGCTCGATCAGGAACTCCGCGTCGCGTTCGAGATGATGGGCCTGGCGCGGATCGGCGCCGCTGCCGCCCGTCATCGCCTCGACGCTCTCCCAATAGGAAATCGTCACGAATTCGGTTTCGGTCTCGCGGTCCTCGCGCATCATCTGCACGCCCAGCGCGCCTTTGGCTTCGAGCGGCGCGATTCCGTTCTGCAGCAGGTAGCGTTGGTATTCGTCGGCCTTGGCCTTGACGGCGCGGCCACGCCAGATGCGGGCGAATTTCACCCGGCCTGAAGCATTCGTCATCGCGCTGCTCCTATGTCGAAACAGCCATGCAGGAGCCTGCATGACCGCCGTTGTCGTCGTCCCACCGTTGAACGTCAAACACCGTGTCAGCGCCCCAGTTCCTTTGGACCTGATGCCTGCGCGACTGGATCGTGATATCGTTGACCTCACTTGGGGCTGATCCATTCGTTTCCTGTGACGCGTTCTTTTTGCTGCACCCAGGAGCTGTCACATGCGGCGTTTGATGTCGGCGGTCGCCGCCCTCACGGCGGCTATTCTCGCGTTGCTCCTGTTCAAGATCGACGCCTGCCCGCAGCCGATGAACATCCTTCAATACGTGCGCACCTACGGCTTGCGCATCGTCGGCTCGCCCTCGCCGTTCCAGGTTACGTTCCTCGGCGCATCGACGCTGCTGTTCGAAGATAGGTCACAGGCGCTGCTGATCGACGGCTTCTTCACGCGTCCGACTATCAGCCTTACGAACACCACCGTCACGCCCGACGAGGCTGCGATCGACAAGGCGCTCGAGGCGGCACAGATCACGACCACCGCCGCGACGCGCACCCTCAGCCTCGCGGGTGTGGTGGTGAACCATTCTCATTACGATCACGCGATGGATTCCTCGGTCGTGGCCGACCGCACCGGCGCGCTGCTGGTCGGTTCCGAGACGACCGCGAACATCGCCCGCGGACGGGCTTTCCCGGAAGCGCAGATACGCGTCATCAGCGGCGGCGAGAGCTTCTGCGTCGGACGATTCCGCGTCTCGCTGGTACGCACGGGTCACGTCCCGCTTCCGTTCGGATTGGACAACCTGGGCGACATCACCGCGCCGACCGTCCCAACGACCGTCGGCGACTACAAGGAGGGCGGCACGTTCGCGATCTTCGTCCAGTATAGCGGGCGCGGCCGCACGATCATGGTGCAGGGCAGCGCAGGCTTCTCAGCCAACGCGTTGCAAGGCAAGAGCGCCGCCGTCGCCTATCTGGCGGTGGGCGGGCTGTCGCTCAACTCCAACGCGACGCATCGCGACAACTACTGGACTGAGGTCATGCGGGTGGCGCCGCAGCGCGTCGTCCCCATCCATTGGGACGACTTGTCCGGTCCGGCGGCTTCCGCCACGCCCAATGACAGCGGCAAAGCCGGCATCGCGTTTATCGAGGACCGTGCCAAGACGGCGGGGATCAACTTCCAGCTCCCGACCATTGGGACCAAGGTCGACCCGTTCGCGGGGCTGTAACGCGAAAATGGCCTCACGCGCGCATGCATGGCCGGGAACGCTCCCGTCGGCCAGTCGTTGAGAGAGATAGCATGGAGCACGCGTCATGAAACGACTGTGCGCGACGACGGCTGCCTTGTTGATCGTGGGCGGCGCTGCACTCGCTCAATCCGGCGGAAGTTCCGGTGCGGGCACTGGAACATCGACGCCCGGCATTACCACGCCGTCACCATCCAATAGCGCCACCACCGGGCGCGGTCCCGGCAATCCGTCGAACCCGCAGGACATGATCGGACGTAGCAATCCGCAGGACATGACGTCGCCGCGTGCCAACAACCCGCAGGACCGCCGCGGCAGCGTGCCGAAGATTGTAACCCCGCAACGATAGGTCGACTACTTGGCCGGCGACGCCAGCGGCTTGGCGCAGGCGAGAATTCTTGCAAGCATGGTTCAACCTCCCTGACGAGTGCGAGCGACTCTAGCCAGGGTGGAACCGCAATGCCGTAAGGCGCTTAGGCGGCCTTGCTGCTGCCGGCGCCGTCGCGGCAGGCGATCACCTGCTTGCGCGTCCGGCAGTCCGGGCAAATGCCGATGCGCGTCGAGAAGCGATCGGTCTCGATCGCGGCCTTCATCGCCACCCGGCTGGCAATCAGCAGGCGTTCGACCAGGCAGCTCTCGCAATAGGCGGCATTGCGCTTCTGCAGGAATGCAGCCACGCGCTGCACGATATGGGTAACTTGGCTCATCGTTTTCAACGCCTTCGGCAGCAAGGCGTTCCCTGCTGCGCTTGATCTCTGCTCGGAAGGGAGCAACGGCATCTGCGGCCTCAGGCGGCAGAGCCGGGAGATATATAGGGCCGGTTTTGGCAATACGCCAGCCCATTAGACGAAAGTGGTTAGCGTCCTATGGCGGAGTTTCGGAATGTTTGAAAAGCCCGATTTAGCCCGGAAAACCGGGCCAAACTCGCATCGCGCTAGCTCACATAGAGCGCGCCGAGGCCCATCTCCTTCAACAACCGGCGGTAAGCGATTGACGTCCGGTCGGCCGCGATATGCGCCTCCATCTGCACGTCGAGCGGCAGGTCCTCCGGGCGCTGCAATTCCACGATGACCTTGTCCTCGTTGAAGATCAGCAGGTTGAACTTGTGCACGTCCTCGATCGGCCCGTCCTTGCCGAAGTTGCGCGCCAGCGGACAGAACAACCGGGTCTTGCGCCCGGCGATCGGCGATGCGGCATTGAGGATCCACAGCCGCCCGCCCTCGGGGAAGTGCACGATCAGGCGCGCCGCGAACGGCGGATAGACTTCGAACACGCGCAGCCACTGAAAGTCCGGCGGTGCGAGATGCTGGAAGCCGCGCGGATAGTTGCTGACGCCGCTCACATAGTCCGCACGAATGCCGCGCGCGGTGCGCTCGACTTTGTAAGTGGGCACGATCGGGCTCGCGCCCTCGCCGAAGGATTCGGTGTGCGCCCAAGCGAAATGCGCGACGTCGAGGAAGCCTTCGACCTGTCGCCCGGCCGAGCCGTTGATGTCGATGGTCGGCGCCACGATCGGCTGGAAGTCGGGATCGTCCCAGGCCTCGAATTCCGGCAGCTCCTCCTCATGGCCGTTGAGCGTGCACCAGATCAGGCCGAAGCGCTCGACCGTCGGGAACGTCACGATGCGCAGCTTCGGCGAGATCGGAAGATCGGGATGCGCCGGCACCAGCGTGCAGCGCCCGTCCGGCGCGTAGTGGAAGCCGTGATAGGGGCAGACGATGGTGTCGTCCTCCACCCAGCCGCGGCTGAGCGCGGCGCCGCGATGCGAGCAGAGGTCGCGCGCCACGCGCGCAATGCCGCCGGTGCGATAGACGACGACGTCGACATCGAGCAATCGCGCCGCGATCGGCTTGTCGGCAACTTCGTCGGAGCGCGCCACCGGAAACCACGCACGCGACAGCACCGCCCAATCGCTCGGCTGGAACGAACAATCGCGCGGCAGGCCCAGACGATCCTGACGGAGCGGGATTGTTGCGGGTGCGGTTATCGTCATGGCGCAAGCCTAGGACGACCGGGCCGATGCCGCCACGTCATTTTGCGCGCCGGTAACGCCTGAAAATGGGGCAAGTCCTGTGGCGCGGAGAGAGCGGAGCGCGATCAAAGACTGCGCGTGCTAACGGCGCTCGGCTTCCCACCGGCCACCGCATGCGCCTGTGTTCGATTTTCCCGTCCACGTCCCGGCGCCGCTGCTGCCAGAGAGGCGGCCGCTCCCGGTGGCGCTTTGCTCGGCCCGCCGGACAGTCGCTGACACCTGCCCATTGGCTTCGACGCGCCCGGTGAAGGCGACCCCAGCTTCGCCGCCATAGATGATTTGGCCGCGCTCGATGCGAATGCCATAGCGATAGGCCCGATCGCATTCGCCGGTCTCGGTGATGATCAGAACGCTCCATGATCCGTCGTAACTCGCTTGCGCTCTCACCGGACCCGACGCGCCAACAAGAAAAATCGCGGCCGCGAACGCGACCACGAGTACGGCGCCTGCCAACGGCCTCAAGAGTTGCATCGAAGACATCTCATGCTTGCCTGCTGCTCCTGTTAGGCAATGCACGGGCAGCGGGGAACAATGCATGGACCGAAACTTTGTTCCGCGGTAACTAGCGCCCAGCCTCATGGAAGAAGTCGTAGATCTTCTTCGCCATCTCGGCGCTGACGCCTTCGACCTTGGCGAGGTCGGCGGGTGATGCGCGCTCGATCGCTTTCAGCGTCCCGAAATGCTGCAGCAGCGCGCGCTTGCGCGCCGGGCCGACGCCGGCGATTTCCTGCAGGCCGGATTCGCGGATGTCCTTCCGGCGCCGCGCGCGATGCGAGCCGATGGCGAAGCGATGTGCCTCGTCGCGCAGCCGCTGCACGAAATAGAGCACCGGATCGCGCGGCTTCAATTTGAACGGCTCGCGTCCCGGCGCGAAGAAGGTCTCGCGGCCGGCGTCGCGTTCCGGTCCTTTGGCGACCGCGACGAGCGGCACGTCGGTGAGGCCGAGCGCCGCGAGCGTTTCATGCGCGGCGGAGAGCTGCCCGCGCCCGCCGTCGATGATGACGAGATCGGGCCAGGGCGAGTCGGCCGTTTCAGCGCTTTCGTCGCTTTCGATGTCGTCGGCTCGCCCCGCGGGGGTCTCCCTCTCCCCGCTTGCGGGGAGAGGGTCGGGGTGAGGGGAATTCTCCGCGACCACGCTCTCTCGAAAGCCCCCCTCACCCGACGCGCTGCGCGCGTCGACCTCTCCCCGCAAGCGGGGCGAGGTATCCGAGCCCGCGGCCATACCAAACGTCCCATCAGCACCCGCGACGGCTGCGGCCGCCAGATCGGCGGGCACGCGCGGCGACTCCGTCATCAGCCGCTTGAAGCGCCGCTCCAGCACCTCGCGCATCATCGCAAAGTCGTCGCCGGGCGTCAGCTCGGCGGAGCGGATGTTGAACTTGCGGTACTGGTTCTTCTGGAAGCCCTCCGGCCCGGCGACAACCATGGCGCCGACGGCGTTGGTGCCCTGGATGTGGCTGTTATCATAGACCTCGATACGGCGCGGCGCGCGTAGCGAGCCCGAAGCATTCGGCGAGCGCATCGAGCAGCTTGCGCTGCGACGCCGTGTCGGCAAGCTTGCGCCCCAGCGCCTCGCGCGCATTGGCGAGCGCGTGATCGACGAGCTCCTTCTTCTCGCCGCGTTTGGGCTGCGCGACCTCGACCTTGCGGTCGCTCTTGGTCGGTCAGCGCCTGCTCCAGCAGCGCGCGGTCTTCGATCTCGTGCGAGATCAAGATCAGTTCCGGCACCGGCTTATCGTCGTAGAACTGGGCGAGGAACGCGCCCAGCACCTCGCCGGAGCCGAACGTGCGGTCGGCCTTGGGGAAATAGGCGCGGTTGCCCCAGTTCTGGCCGGTGCGGAAGAAGAACACCTCGACGCAGAAGAAGCCGCCCTCCTGGTGCACGGCGAAGACGTCGGCTTCTTCCGTCGAGCGCGGATTGATGCCCTGCTGCGCCTGCACCGCCGAGAGCGCCGCGAGACGGTCGCGGTAGACCGCGGCACGCTCGAAATCGAGCGCGTCGGACGCCTTCTCCATCTCGGTGGCGAGCTCCTCCTTCACCGCGCGGCTCTTGCCGGAGAGGAAGTTGGTCGCCTCGCGCACCAGCTCCTGATAGTCGGCGAACTCGATCTCGCGGGTGCACGGCGCCGAGCAGCGCTTGATCTGGTGCAACAGGCACGGCCGCGTGCGGCTCTCGAAGAAGCCGTCGGAGCAGGAGCGCAACAGGAACGCGCGCTGCAACGCGGTGATGGTGCGGTTCACCGCCCACACCGAGGCGAACGGGCCGTAGTAGCGGCCGTCGCGGTTGCGCGCGCCGCGGTGCTTGAGGATCTGCGGCGCCCAGTGGTCGCCGGTGATCAGGATATAGGGAAACGACTTGTCGTCGCGCAGCAGCACGTTGAAGCGCGGGCGCAGCCGCTTGATGAGGTTGGCTTCCAGCAGCAGCGCCTCGGTCTCGGTCTTGGTGGAGACGAATTCGAGCGCGGCGGTCGACGCGATCATGCGCTCGATGCGCGGGTCGTAGGCGGTCGGCCGCGCATAGGAGGTGATGCGTTTGCGGATGTTCTTGGCCTTGCCGACATAGAGCACCGCGCCATGGGCATCGACCATGCGGTAGACGCCCGGCGCCGAGGGCGCGAGCTTCATATGGCGCAGGATCGCGGCGCGGCCGGCCGCGAGCGGACCGGCGCCGGCCGGCGTCGCAAGGTCCACCGCAGTCTCAAGCTCCGGAAGGCTCTGCTCGTCGTCCTCCTCGACCAGTTCGGTCGCCGGGTCGACGTCTTTTTTGGGAACGCTCATGGCTGGCAACGTAAGAGCTCACCGCGCAGCGGACCAGTCGCGCGCACCCGCCGATACCCGGCACCTCGGTGGCATTTCTGTTAAGTATTCATTCACCACAAGCCCTTCAAGTTTACAGTCTATTTCCTATATTCGTGGCCGATCCGCGGCATTTCTATTACTGAAAAGTTACGGTATATTTTGCTTAAGTGTGTGTCTTTCTTACACTAGACACAGTGTTAATCGCGAATACTATCGCGCCCATGAGTTTGCGTGGAGGATGAGTGATGAAACGCGTTGTGTTTGCGTGCTTGGCGTGCTCGGGCTGGCGGCGACGGCGAACGCCGCCGATCTGCCGCGGCGCTACGATCCGGTCCCGCAGCGGGCCTTCGTGCCGGTCTACAACTGGACCGGCTTCTACATCGGCATCAACGGCGGCGGCGCCTGGGGCGACTCCAAGTGGGACAGCGTCGGCACCTTCGACGTGTCCGGCGCCATGATCGGCGGCACCGTCGGCTACAACTGGCAGTTCTCGCAATGGGTGTTGGGGCTCGAGGGTGACGTCGACTGCGACCTGGATCGACGGTAGCTCGACCGCCGCCTGCGTCGCCGGCTGCAAGACCAGCAATGGCTGGCTGGCCACGGTGCGCGGCCGCGTCGGCTACGCTTTCGACCGGTTCCTGCCCTACATCACCGGCGGTCTCGCGGTCGGCAACATCAAGGCCAGCCGACCGGGCTTCGGCGGCGGCGACGACACCAACGCCGGCTGGACCGCGGGCGGCGGCCTCGAATTCGTCATTGCCGGCAGCTGGACCGCAAAAGCCGAGTACCTCTATGTCGATCTCGGCAAGTTCAACTGCGGCCTCGCCTGCGGCAGCGGCATCAATCCGGACAACGTGTCGTTCAGCACGCATGTGGTGCGCGGCGGCGTGAACTTTCGATTCTGACAAGCAACAACAACAACGACGGACAAACTAAAAAGCCCCGGGCTGAGCCCGGGGCTTTTTTTTGTTGGACTTGATTAGCCCGCCGGAGGCTTGGTCGCCTCGAACGCCGGCACGCGGGCCGCGAAATTGTCGAGCCAGGCGGTCAAGCGCGGGCAGTTCGTCTTCAGCGTGCCGGGGAAGCGGAACTCGCGATAGCCGAGCGCGCAGGCGAGCGTGATCTGGCCGACATTGGGCGGCGCATCGAGCGCGGGCGGCGCCGCTTCAAGCGCCGCGAGCGCACGGTCGATCTTGCCCTGCTGCAGATCGAGCCATTTCTGCTCGTGCTTCTCGGCCGGCCGGTAGCGGCCTTCGTAGACGATCAGGATCGACGCATCCATGATGCCGTCGGCGAGCGCCTGCAGCTTGAGCGCATCGATGCGCTTCTTGAAGTCGGCCGGGATGATCTTGCCGCCGCCCGCGAGGTGATCGAGGTATTCGAGGATGACCGGCGAGTCGTAGAGCGCGCTACCGTCGTCGAGAATGAGCACGGGAATCTTGCCGAGCGGGTTTTGCTGGCGCAGCGGATCGGACGGATCCGTCGTCGTCGCCGCCTCGACTTTCACCTTGCCGTCGAGCCCAAGCAAACTGACGGCGATGCGGGCCTTGCGGCCGAACGGAGAACCGAAGCTTGTTCGAATCAACATGGGCAATGTCACCTCTTCTTGCGCGGCTCGATACTAGCCGCGTCAACGACAGTACAGCAGATTTGAGCGGGCGTTCGCCTGCGGCTGCGTCTCCCGTCGCGCAGCCGACGTGCGAATTCTTATGCGGGCGTCAAGCTAACCCGTGATGACAAGGTTGACCGCTTTTGGGCCCTTGCCTTTTTTATCAGGCTCGACATCGAAGGACACCCGCTGTCCTTCATTCAATGCCTTGAGCCCTGCACGCTCGACCGCGGTGATGTGCACGAACACATCGCGCCCGCCATCGTCGGGCTTGATGAATCCATAACCGCGTTCGGCGTTGAAGAACTTGACCGTACCTGCCATTGCCATCGGGAAACTCCCTTCCCCGTGGGTTGCCCCCCGCCGCTCCCCACGGGCGACGGCGCGGCCGGACATCCGCAAGCGGGGAAGGCATTGGCCATTCACGGCCTCAGTCACTCCGCCAGCCCCCACCGGAGGCGGAACGTCAAAGCCAACAATTACAAAATATTCTAATCCGTGGCTGTGGAAAAGTGGGACCGGTGTCCTTTGTACTAAAGACGGGCATTTTAGGCTGCGGTTATTCCCCGCGCGCCACCCAGTCGACGCGATGACCGCCCGCGAAAACCTTGGCGAGGACCGGAGCCAGGATTTCGAGCTCGCCGGAAAGCGTCCAGGGCGGATTGACCACGATCAGCCCGCATCCAGCGCGGCGCTCCGGCTCACGTTGCAGTGCGAAATCGACCTCGGCCCGCAGCACTTTCGGGATCGCCGAGCGCCGCAAACGCTTGGCCAGCGCGTCGGAATCCTGCCGACCCTGGGTCGGGTACCAGATCAGGAAAATGCCGGTCGCCCACTTGCGGTGGGCGGCTTCGAGCGCCTGGGCGAGGCGGGAAAACTCGTCCATGGCCTCGAACGGCGGATCGATCAGGACCACGCCGCGCCGCTCCGGCGGCGGCACATAGGCCTTGAGCGCGCTCCAGCCGTCGATCGCGACCGCCTTGGCGCGCCGGTCACCGCCAAGGTTGTGGACAAGCGCGGCCGCGGCGGTCGGCTCCAGCTCGCAGGCGAGGAGGCGGTCCTGGCTGCGCATCAGCGCGCGGGCGAGCGCGGGCGAACCCGGATAGGCGGCAAGCTCGCCGGCGGGATTGAGGGCGCGCACCGCATCGAGATAGGGCGCGAGCAGCGCACCGGCTTCGCCGTCGATCGACGCAGCCATGAGCCGCGCGATGCCGTCTCGCCATTCCGGGCTGCGGGTCGCTTCCGGGCCGCGCAGATCGTAGAGGCCGGCGCCGGCGTGGGTATCGATCACCCGGAACGCCGCGGGCTTGTTCTTGAGATGCACCAGGATGCGCGCGAGCACCGCATGCTTGACGACGTCGGCGGGACCGCCGGCGTGGAAGGCGTGGCGATAGTTCATCAATTCATTGACGACGAATTCAGTCCGCGGCGCAAGCGAACCGTCAGTTGCTCGCAGCCCCGCCGCGCATCGGCGGCATCACCAGCCGGTCGCGGCGGCAGGCGCGCCGGTCGACCTCGGCGCAATCGCGGAAGCGGAGGTCTTTGGTCATGCAGATCCGGACCTCCTGCAGACGCCGGCTGTCGCACATCACCGCGATGCCTTTGCGGCTCAGCCCGGGATTGACCGCAACGAATGCTTCCTCGACCTCGTCCGGCGAAACCATCAGCGGCTTTGCGAGCTCGATATAGGGCTCCGGTATTTTCACCTGCGCGCGCGCCTTGCGCACATATTCGAAGTAACCGCGCGGGCCGAGACCCGAGCAAGTGCCGTGCTTGTCCCATTGATTGAAGATGAGGCCCGGCGCCGGCATCAGGTCGAGCATCGACGACATGATGTTGCGGTCGAGCCGCGGCGACGGATTCTGGCAGTACTCCGGGAACCTGCGCTCGTATTGCGGCCACAGGCCATGCACGACGAACGAGTAAGGCCGCCCGCCGCATTGCTCGCGCGGCGTCCGCCCTTTCTCCGCCGACGCCTCGCAGAACGACGGCGACCACGACAGCGCCAGCACGTAGAAATCAAATTGGCCGGGCTGGTTCTGGCGGCGATCCTGCGCCGAGGCCGCCGCCGTTACGAGCAACAAGGTTGCGGCGATTGCCGCGCGACGGACCATCCGAGACATCGACGCCCTCACTCATGCCGGCTTTGCTTTGAGCCCACTTTTCGGGATCATGCTCCAGGAACGCCGCCAACTATGGCGCCGCGTCAGGAACATTTCAAGAACAAAAATAGAGCGCTGGCGCCTTACGGCCGCGCCATCTTGCAGGCCGGACTGTAGGCCATGTTGCGGTCGAGCCCGACCACGCACCATTCGACCCCCCAGCTCGCGCCGATCATGCCGGTGGTCTCGGCGATCGAATAATGCACCGGGTGCTTGAGGCCGTCGGAGACCAGCGCCAGCGCACTGCAGAACCGGCGTGGAATCGTGTTCGGCGCCCATGGCCGGAACGCGACCTCGCGAACCCGCTCATAGCCCTGGATGGTGAGATCCGAATTCCAGAAGCGGCCTTCCTTCTGGGCGAACCTCGAGGCGATCGTGTTGAGCGCCGCCGACGAATCGCAGGACGGCAGCACGCCGTCATAGCGCGGACCGGAAAGCCAGGAGTTGAGCTCGAAAATGCTCGCCGCCGATGCCGGTCCGGCCGGCAGTAGCGCCGCGACCACGGCGAGAGCAAACCACGATGCGCGGCCGCACATGACCCCATCCCTTCGCACGATTGGGCGCAAACGGTGCCGCGCGCCCCCTGGGAGGTCAAGGGCGGCGGACGATTCAACGTTGGATAGATGGCGCCTGTGGCCGCGACGCCACGGCGGGCGCTGTCAAAACGGGGCGGATTTGTCCCCGTTGTTCAAAGACATTGGCCCGCCGACACACATACGCCCGCCCGATACCATCACCTGTGGATTGATCGGCGTACTGGAAAACCGGTTTCCAGTTTTGCGCCCGATGCTCTAGAATCGGAGTCGCAACGGGGGGCTTTAAAGATGCGTGCGGGGTTGGTGCCTACGGTTTGGCGTTCGTCCCTGGTCGGATTGGCCCTGGCATTGCTCTCGGCCGGGCGCGCACGCGCAGGTCTACCGCGGCAACGACACCGGCGGCATCATTCCGTGGTCGTGCGAGAACGAAGTTGACGCGCGCGAGATCGCCGGCGCGTATTGCGCGAGCTGGAACAAGTACGCCCGCATCACCAGCGTGCACCGGATGTATGGCGACTACATCGCCTTCAATTGCCTGTGGCGCCCCGATATGGCGCCCTACCAGATCCCGCGGGTGCGCACGCGCTCGTCGTGCTACGCAAACGCCCGCGCGCCGCGGCTGCATCCGCGCGTGCAAGTGCGCTACTGAACCACCGCTACAAGAGCCAAACCCGTCGTCGAGCGCGGCGCGCGTTTTACGCGCCGATTACCCGCGACACCACCGCGACGTCGGCGACCTGCGCGGCGCGCACGGCTGAAACGACGTCTTTCAACGCAGGCAGAAAAGCCGTATTCGATCCATAAAGCCGCGTCCGTCGGATCAAGGGAGGTTCCTTCATGCGCTTTGCCGTCTCGGTGCTCGTGCTCGCTGCTTGCGCTTCCTCCGCCGCCGCCCAGGAGATTCCCACGCGCCGGGCGGGATTGTGGGAGGTGACGATCAATCACGACGGCCGCAACACGCCGCCGCAGACGATGCAGCAGTGCACCGACGCCGAGACCGACAAGCTCATGAACGCGTTCGGCGGCGCGCTCAGCGCCGACATGTGTTCCAAGCAGGAGGTCAAGAAGGTCGGGGCGACGCTGGTGATCAGCGCGACCTGCCAGGTCGGGCCGATGAAATCGACGTCGCAAAGCGTCGTCACGGGCGACTTCACCAGCAACTACACGGTCAAGGTGACCTCGAAGATCGAAGGGCTTCCGGCCGGCGCGCAGGACGCCGCCGGCGGCACCACCACCATCCAGGCGCGCTGGGTCGGCGCCTGCAAGGCAGGCCAACGGCCCGGCGACATCACGATGGCCAACGGCCAGACGATGAACATCCGCGATCTGCGCAAGATGATGGACGCGGTGCCGAAGGGCGCGCCGAAGTAGCTATTGCATCGAATTGGCTAGTCCTTGGCTTCGCTGGATCTGTCCGGCGCGGTTCCCGACATTCGCATCGCTGCGATTGTTCGTCGTCCGCTTTTTCGCTGCGGCGATGTACCGGCCTTGGCAACCGGCGGAACCGCCGGGCGCGTTTGACCGCCATGCCGTTGCATGGCCTGCGGAAACGCTGGCTGCCAAGGCCTGATCACGGACGATTTCCCTTCGGACGACGGATTCAATGCGCGGGCGGTCACCTCGTTCCACCCGCTCATCAACAATCGTCAAAAAAGAATTTGTTGCTCAGTTCCAGCGGATGTCGTGGCGCGCGAGCACCTTGCGCACCGCGTCGACCAGGTCGGTCTCCGGCACGGCGAATTGCGCTTCCGCCTGCTTCTTCAGGTAGTCGTCGCGTTCCTTCGACAACCCGGCGATCTCGGCGCCGAGGATCAAGTCCTTGATCTGCACTTCGCCCTTGGCCTTCTCGTCGCCGCCCTGGATCACCACGCAAGGGCTGCCGCGCTTGTCGGCGTACTTGAACTGATTGCCGAAATTCTTCGGGTTCCCGAGATAGAGCTCGGCGCGGATGCCGGCGTTGCGCAGCGCAGCGACCATCTTCTGGTAGTCGGCGGTGCGGTCGCGGTCGAACACCGTCACCACCACCGGGCCGGGCGCCGGCCTTGCCGTCGAGCTTGCCGATCATGGTGAGCGCCGCCTGCAACCGCGACACGCCGATCGAGAACCCGGTCGCCGGCACCGGCTCGCCGCGGAACCGCGACACCAATCCGTCGTAACGGCCGCCGCCGCCGACGGAACCGAAACGCACCGGACGGCCCTTCTCGTCCTTGGTCTCGAGCAGAAGCTCCACCTCGTAGACCGGGCCGGTGTAGTATTCGAGGCCGCGCACGACGGAGGGATCGATCAGGATGCGATCGTCGCCATAGTCGGACGACGTCGTCAAACTGGAAATCTGGCGCAGCTCGTCGACACCGGCTTCGCCCTGCGTCGAGCCCGCAACCACCTTCGCAAGATTGGCCAGCGTTGCTTCGGCGTTCGCGCCTTTCGAACTCCACGAATGAGAGCACGCGGTCGATGGCGCCGGCATCGAGACCCGCGCCCTTGGTGAAGTCGCCGCTCTCGTCCTTGCGGCCCTCGCCGAGCAGTTGGTTCACGCCGCCGGCGCCCAGCCGGTCGAGCTTGTCGATCGCGCGCAAGACCGTGAGACGTTTGCCCGCGTTGGCCTCGCCGCCGAGGCCGATGGCTTCCAGCACACCGTCGAGCACTTTGCGGTTGTTGACCTTGACCACGTATTGGCCTTTGAGGCCGAGCGCTTCCATGGTGTCGGCCGCCATCATGCAGATCTCGGCGTCCGCCGCCGGCGACGCGCTACCCACCGTGTCGGCGTCGAACTGCATGAACTGGCGGAAGCGGCCGGGGCCCGGCTTCTCGTTGCGGAACACCCAGCCGAAGCGATAGCTGCGATAAGGCTTCGGCAGCGCGTCGAAATTTTCCGCGACGTAACGTGCAAGAGGGGCGGTCAGGTCGTAGCGCAGCGAGAGCCACTGCTCGTCGTCGTCCTGGAACGAGAACACGCCCTCGTTCGGGCGATCCTGGTCGGGCAGGAACTTGCCGAGCGCGTCGGTGTATTCGATCGCGGGCGTCTCGACCGGCTCGAAACCATAGCGCTCGTAGACGTCGCGGATGGCGTCGGTCATGCGCCGCGTGGCCGCGATTTCGGCGGGACCGCGGTCGGCAAGACCGCGCGGCAGACGCGCCTTAAGCTTGTTGGTTTTGTCGGCCATGATCGTGCTACATCGTCGGGATAGATTGACTAGTCGCGCGGTGGTAGCAGCCGGTTCACTGAGCGGCAAGGGACCGGCCAGAGAACGATAGAGAGCAGTTATGGCTTCCAACCCGGCCACGTCGGCAACGATCCCCAATGACCTGGAGTCCTACTGGCTCCCGTTCACGCCCAATCGCGCGTTCAAGGCCGCGCCGCGGCTGATCGCGCGCGCCAAGGACATGCACTACTACACGCCCGACGGCCGCGCCGTGCTCGACGGCACCGCCGGGCTGTGGTGCACCAACGCCGGGCACAATCGCGATCCGATCGTCGCGGCGATCCGCGCGCAGGCGGCCGAGCTCGACTACGCGCCGGCGTTTCAGTTCGCGCATCCGAAGGCGTTCGAGCTGGCGAGCCGGGTCGCGGCGCTGGCGCCGAAAGACCTCGATCATGTGTTCTTCTGCAATTCCGGATCGGAGGCGGTCGACACCGCGCTCAAGATCGCGCTCGCCTTTCACAACATCCGCGGCGAAGGCTCGCGCACGCGCCTGATCGGGCGCGAGCGCGGCTATCACGGCGTCGGCTTCGGCGGCATCTCGGTCGGCGGCATCGTCGGCAACCGCAAATTCTTCGGCTCGCTGCTGGCCGGCGTCGATCATCTGCCGGCGACCTACAATCGCGCCGAGCAGGCGTTCAGCAAGGGCGAGCCGGACTGGGGCGCGCATCTTGCGGACGATCTCGAACGCATCGTCGCGCTGCACGACGCTTCGACCATCGCCGCTGTCATCGTCGAGCCGATGGCGGGCTCGACCGGCGTGCTGCCGCCGCCGAAAGGCTATCTCGAGCGCCTGCGCGCGATCTGCGACAAGTACGGCCTGCTGCTGATCTTCGACGAGGTCATCACCGGCTTCGGGCGGCTCGGCTATTCGTTCGCCGCCGAACGCTACGGCGTGACGCCCGACATGATCACCTTCGCCAAGGGCATCACCTCGGGCACCGTGCCGATGGGCGGCGTGATCGTGAAGAAGTCGATCTACGACGCCTTCATGCGCGGCCCCGAGCACGTGGTCGAGCTGTTCCACGGCTATACTTATTCCGCGCATCCGCTCGCCTGCGCCGCGGGCTTGGCGACGCTCGATCTCTATCGCGAGGAAAATCTGTTCGAGCGCGCGAAGAAGCTCGAACCGGTATGGGCCGACGCCGCCATGGGGCTCAAGGGCCTGCCCAACGTGCTCGACATCCGCACCATTGGGATCACCGCCGGCATCGATCTCGCCTCGCGGCCGGACGCCGTCGGACGCCGCGCCTACGACGCCATGGTGCACGCGTTCAACACCGAGAACCTGGTCGTGCGCGCCACCGGCGAGACCATCGCGCTGACGCCGCCGCTGATCGTGAGCGAGAGCCAGATCGGCGAGATTTTCGAGAAGGTTGCGAAGACGATCAAAGCGGTCGCGTAGCGGATGCAGTACGTAGATGCAGTATATAAAGGTTGCCTGGAAGCATGCCCATCCCGATGAGCCCGTTCTTCTTTACAGCGAGTTGGATGACGCCCGTTGGGAGATTCGAAAGGTCGAGGTGTTTCGAGATGGACTTCTCGGCTATGCGAGCAGAAAGGATCCGCTGAGAGGATCCACGGGGTTGAGTGTCGAGCAAGTCCCTGCCCTTTCGAAGATCGCTTCCATCCCCGAATTTGAGCCGGCGGAGATCACGAGGGCGGAGTTCGAAGAGATATGGCGCCAGGCGACCGGTGGTTCGTCTGATTCTGAGTAGCCCGCATGAGCGCCAGCGACATGCGGGACAAACGGCGCAGTGACCCGGATTTCGCTGCGCTCATCCGGGCTACACGCTCATCCGGGCTACGCGCTTGCGGAAGCACAGGGAACCGGTCGGGGTGTCGCCATAATTCCCGCGCCTGCGACTCTATAATCCGCACGGCTCGTCCCGGCACAGACGGCGAGCAGATAAGGGAGTTCTGAATGACTACGGGCGGTCAGTTCAAGACAGTCACCGTCGCAGCCTTGCTGGCGCTCGTGTGGACGGCCGGTGAAGCGGGCGCCGCGCAGTGCGGCAACACGGGGGCTGGCTTCGAGGCGTGGAAGAGCCAGTTCACCAATGAAGCGAGGGCAAAGGGCGTCGGCGCCTCCGCCCTCGCGGCCCTCCAGGCGACCACCTATTCAACTGCAACCATCTCGGCCGATCGCGGCCAGCGGAGCTTCAAATTATCGCTCGATCAGTTTCTCGCCAAGCGTGGCGGCCCGGCGATCGTCGCGCGCGGCCGCACGCTCAAGCAAACCCATGCGGCAATGTTTGCGTCCATCGAGCAACGCTACGGCGTGCCGCCCGGGCCGCTGCTGGCCATTTGGGGAATGGAGACGGGCTTCGGGGCCGACCGCGGGAAACATAACGTTCTGTCGGCTACGGCTACGCTCGCCTATGACTGCCGCCGGACGGCCTTTTTCACCGAGCACCTCTACGCCGCGCTGACGCTGATCGATCGCAAGATCCTTTCGGCGGACACGCGTGGCGCTGCGCATGGTGAGGTCGGCCATACGCAATTCATGCCCAAGAGCATCCTGAACTACGGCGTCGGGGGAAGCCTCGACAACGTGAACAATGCGCTGGCCTCGACGGCAAACTTCCTCAAGGGCCATGGCTGGCGCGCGGGCGCGGGATACCAACAGGGCGAACCCAACTTCGTGGCGATCCAGGGATGGAACGCTGCGACGGTCTATCAGCAGGCGATCGCGCTCATGGGCCGGCAGATTGACGGAGGTGGCGGCACGTCTGCGAAGCGCTGAAGAGGTTGATCAGATCAATTGTACAGTGCGTAGCCCGCATGAGCGTAGCGACATGCGGGACAAGCGGCGCAGTCCGCCCCGGATTTCGCTTCGCTCATCCGGGCTACGCGCTGCGGACGTCTGCTAATCGCTGCCCGCTATCCGCAACTCGCTCACCGGCGTTCGCGTGTGCCGATCCGCTTCCGTCTCCGCCACGACATAGCTCGGGCGCCGGCGCGTCTCGCGCAGGATGCGGCCGACATATTCGCCGACGATGCCGAGCACGAACAGCTGCGCCGCGCCGAGGATCGCGATCGCCGCCATGATCGAGGTCCAGCCGGCGACCGTGTGCTGCACGAAGAAGAAGCTCACGATCGAGTAGACCACGAACAGCATCCCCAGCATCGCGAAGCCGAGCGCCAGCCAGATCGCGGCGCGCAGCGGCCGCACGCTGTGGGCGGCGATGCCGGTGAGCGCCAGCTCGACCATGCGGCCGAGCGAATATTTGCTGGCGCCATGGCGGCGCTGTCCGGGCCGGTAGCTGATCTTGGCGATCGGGAAACCGAGCCAGCGCACCAGGCCGCGCAGGAACAGCTCCTGGTTCTCGAAGCCGTTGATGGTGTCGACCACCGAACGATCCATCAACAGGAAGTCGGCGCTGCCGGCCTCCATCTGCACGTCGCCGAGCGCGCCGAGCACGCGGTAATAAAGCCGCGACGACGCCCGCTTGAAGGCCGACACCGCGACGTCGTCCTGCCGCTGCGCCGCCACCACCTTGAAGCCGGCGCGCCACTGCTCGACCAGTTGCGGCACCAGTTCGGGCGGATGCTCGAAATCCGAATCCATCACGATCACGGCCGCCCCGCGCGCGGCGCGCAGGCCGGCGCGCATCGCCGCCTCGTGACCGAAATTGCGCGTGAACGACACGTAGCGCACCATCGGGTCGGCCGCGGCGGCGGCGCGCAGCGCCTCGAGCGTGCCATCGGTCGAGCCGTCGTCGACGCCGATGATCTCGGTGCGGCCGACCGCCGACATCAACCGCCGCAGCTCCGCAATGATCGGCGCGATGTTGCCGGCCTCGTTGTGGGCCGGGAGCACGATCGAGAATTCGACGGCAGCAGGAACCATCCCAGCGTCCTTTTCAGCAGCTTGCACAATAGCATCGCCGCATCCAGGGACAAAAGCAGTGCCACGGCGAAAGCGCCGCAGTCGGCAACCTGATAGGGTCCCCCTATCGCGCAGGGAAATCCCATGGCGCTTTACGACGCCTTCGTCTCGTACAGCCACGCCCAGGACAAGCCGATCGCGGCGGCGCTGCAATCGGTGATCCAGCGGCTCGGCAAGCCCTGGTACCGGCGCCGGGCGCTGCGCGTGTTCCGCGACGACACCAGCCTGTCGGCGACCCCCGGCCTCTGGCCATCGATCGAGCAGGCGCTCGGCAACTCCCGTTACCTGATCGTGCTGGCCTCGCCGGAGGCGGCGGCCTCGCCCTGGGTCAACAAGGAAGTCTCCTGGTGGCTCGACAACAGGAGCGCCGAGACGATCCTGATCGCGGTCACCGACGGCGAGCTCGTTTGGGACAATGCGGTCGGCGATTTCGTCCGGCGTGAAGGCATGCCGTTGCCGCCGGTGCTGACCGGACGTTTCACGAGCGAGCCGAAATGGGTGGACCTGCGCGCCTATCGAGACGGCGCCGATCCGCGCGACAGCCGCTTCATTGAAGCCGGCGCCGATTTCGCCGCCGCCATCCACGGCATCCCGAAGGAGGATTTGCTCTCGCAAGAGGTGCGGGAGCAACGTCGCAGGCTAAGATTAGCCTGGAGCGCGGTGGCGTTGCTGCTTTTCCTCGCGGGCCTCGCCGGCTGGCAGGCGAAGGTCGCGATCGAGCAGCGCAACATCGCCGAGCAGCAGCGGCAACTGGCGCAGCAACAACGCGACCGCGCCGAGCGCTCGCTCGACGCGGCCCGCGAGACGGCAAACGCCCTCATTGTCCAACTCGCTCGCGAATTCCGCGATCGTGCCGGCATGCCGCGCGACCTGGTGCGCCGGATTCTCGACCGCGCGCATGCGCTGCAACGGCAGCTTGTCGAGTCCGGCGAGACCGCACCGCGGCTGCGCGCAAGCGAAGCCCTCGCGCTCGGGGAGCTGATGGACGTGCTCCTGGCCTTGGGAGACACCAAGGCGGCGCTGGAGGCAGGCGAACGTGTGCGAGCGATCATGGAAGCGCTCGTCGCCTCCGATCCCGGCAACACGCTCTGGCAGCGCGACCTCGCGGTCGCCTATGAGCGGATGGGCGGCATGCTGTTGGCGGCGGGGCGACGCGAGGAAGCGCTGGCGGAATACAGCAGGAGCTTCGCCATCACATACAAGCTCTCCACCTCCAATCCCGGCAATACCGAGTGGCAGCGCGATCTGTGGCTCGGACATGTCCGGCTCGGCGACGTGCTGGTAACGGCGGGCCAGCGCGCAGATGCGCTGGCGGAATATCGCAAGGGCCTCGCCATCATACAGAAACTTGCCGCCGCCGATCCCCGCAACACCGATTGGCAGCGCGGGCTGGCCATCAGCTACAGCAAGATCGGCGATATGCTGCTGGCGGCGGGGCGGCACGAGGAGGCGCTGACGGAATATCGCCGGAGCCACATCATTCGCGAACAGCTTGCCGCCGCCGATCCCGGCAACACGCAGTGGCACCGCGACCTGTCGGTCAACCACAGCCGGATCGGCGACATATTGAGAGCGGCAGACCGGTGGGAGGATGCGCTGGCGGAATACCGAAAGGCCCTGGCCATCCGCGAGAAGCTCGCCGCCAGCGATCCCGGCAATACGCATTGGCAGCGCGATGTGGGAGTCAGCCGTGAACAGATTGGCGACGTGCTGCTGATATGGAAGCGGCCACGGGAAGCGCTGGTGGAATATCGCGCGAGCCTTGTCATTGCAGAGAAGCTCGCAGCCGCCGATCCCGGCAATACCGAGTGGCAGCGCGACCTCTCGATTAGCTACAACAGGATTGGCGCCATACTGGCGGAAGGAGGGCCGCGCGAGGACGCGCTGGCGGCATTCCGCTTGGGCCTCGCTGTCGCCGAGAAACTCGTCGCTACCGATCCCAACAATACCCAATGGCAGTCCGACCTCGTATTCAGCCTGTTCTGGATCAGTAGGGTGGCTGAACCCGCGCTGGCGCGAGCGGCCTTGCAGCGCGCCATCGTAATTGTCGACAGGCTCGCGGAGATCGGCGCGCTCACAGCCGCGCAAAAAAACTGGCCGCATTTCTTCCGCGAGTTGCTGGCCCAGGTACCGCCCGAGACCGCCGACGCACCGTAACTCAACAATGCTTGGGCATATCGCAGGGCTGGACCTCGGCAAAAAAATCCTGCGATGTGGAACATCGCCCCTGGGGGACATGCGCGGCATGAGCGCAGCCGACAGCATTCGCGGATTTCTCGACCGGATCGTCGACTACTGCCCGGCGACGGCCGGCGGCGGCGCTCGCGTGGCTCATCGGCTTCCAGCTCGTGGTGTGGACGCTGATGCCGGCGCTGATCTCGGCCAACCTGCAGCTCGACCTGGTCGAGGGGCTCGCGCTCGGCAAGGAATGGCAGCTCGGCTACTGGAAGCACCCGCCGCTGCCGTGGTGGGTCACCGACCTCGTCTATCGCCTCACCGGAACGATCGACGCAGTCTATATCCTTGGCCCGCTCGCGGCCGCAGTCTGTCTCTATGCGGTCTGGCTGCTCGCGCGCGAGGTCGCCGGCGAGACCAAAGCGCTGATCGCGGTCGCGGCGCTGGCGGCGATCCACTACTACAACATCTCGGTCGTGAAATTCGCGCACGACCAGATGCAATTGCCGTTCTGGGCGCTGACCGGACTGTTCTTCTGGCGCGCGATCGTGCGCGGACGCACCATCGACTGGATGCTCGCCGGGCTGTTCCTCGCCGGCGCGTTCTGGTCGAAATACGCCGCGTTCGCGCTGGCGGCGACGCTCGGCTTGATCCTGCTGGTCGATCCGTTTGCGCGGCGCGCCTGGCGCACGCCCGGCCCCTATATGATGGCCGCCGTGTTCGCGCTCGTGATCGCGCCGAATGTGTGGTGGCTCGTCAACAACGACTTCATGCCGTTCCACTATGTCGACGATCGCGCCGCCGGCGCCACGCGCTGGTATCACTATGTCCTGTTTCCGCTGCGCTGGACCGGCGGCCAGTTGGCGTATCTGCTGCCGGCGCTGATCTTGCTGGCGCTGCTCTATTGGCCGCGCCGCCCCATCACGCGAGAAACCGCCGGCGACGGCACCGCTTTCAACCGCCGCTATGTCGCGGCGCTCGCGTTCGGCCCGTTTGCGGTGACGACCGTCGTCGCCGCCGCGCTCGGACGGCAACCGATCGCGTTGTGGGGCTATCCGCTGTGGTCGTTCCTGCCGCTCGCCGTGCTGATGCTGTGGCCGCCGGCGCTCGAGCCGGCGCAGCTGCGACGCTTCGCCGGCGCGGCGCTGGCGGTGCTGATCGCGTTTCCGATCGGCTTTGCGGTGGCGGAGCTCGGCGAGCCGCTGCTCCGCGACCGTCACAAGGCGACGCAGTTCCCCGGCCGCTTGCTCGCCGAAACCATCACCCGGCAGTGGCGGGAGAAAACCGGCACGCCGCTCACTTACGTGGGCGGCGCCCGGGTGATCGTCGCCGCCCGCGGCGGACCGCGGGAGGCGCTGGGCGCCGGGCAGTTCGCCGCCAATAACGTGGCGGTCTATTCGCCGGACCGGCCGCACGTCATCGTCAACGGCGAGCTTCGGCTCAGCCCCTGGATCGATCCCGCCGACCTCGACCGGCGCGGCGCTGTCCTCCTCTGGCAGCCGCCGGACAACAAAGCCGAGATGCCCGAGAACATCCGGCGGGCGTTCCCGCGGGCCGAACTGCAGCCGCCCTTGTTCCTGCCGCGGCGGACGCTGTTCCGGAGTTCCCAGGACCTGGTCCACTACGCCTTCGTCCCGCCACGCCCGGAAGAGGCACCCCCCTCCCCCCAATGAGGCGGGATGGGCGGCCGGAGATCGCTTGCGCCGGCCCGGTGCCTCGTAGACATTGGATGGAATTGAGCGAATCAGTGCCGCAAGGCCCCTTTAAGCATGCGCCTCGGAGCCGTCTTCATTGCAGTCTGCATCGTGGTGGTCGCGGCTTCGGCCGGCGCCACGGTCTATCTGGGTTTCGGCTTCTCCGGGACGGAGGCGATCATTGTCGGGCTCGCGGTCATGACCGCCTTGGGGCTCTACAACACGTTCTCGAACCGGCTGGGCGTGCGCAGCGCGGTCGGCAGCCAGCTCAGCGAACTGTCGCGCAGCAATTTCGAGCTGGCGCGCCAGGTGAACGAGATCAGCCGCCGGCTCTCGGGCGTCGAAGGCCGGGTGGAAAGCGCGCAGCAGCGCGCCCGCGCCGCCATCGATCCGCTCGCCGTCGAGATCAGCGAGCTCGGCACCCTGGTCCGGCAACTCGCCGAAACGGTCGCGACCTACGAGGCGCGGTTCGACGAACTCGCCGAAGCCGCGGCCGCTGCACCGGCGATCGCAGCGTCGATACCCACAGCGCCGGCGTCGCCGGAACCGGCGCCGCCTGTGGTCGAGCCCCTGCCCACGCTGGTGGAGGACATCGTCCAGACCCTGTCGCCGACGCCGATAGCGCCGGCCGCGGCCGTTCCCGCCCCCGAACCGAAGCCGCAAGGCGGGCCAGCGATCGCCGCCGCGGTCGCCACCACCAACTCCGCCCACGAGGAACGGCTGGCGGTGATCGGCAGCGCCATCGATGCCAATCGCATCGACCTCTATCTGCAGCCGATCGTGACGCTGCCGCAGCGCAAGGTCCGCTACTACGAGGCGATGTCGCGGCTGCGCACCGAGACCGGCGAGATGCTGCTCGCGGCCGACTTCGTGCCGTTGGCCGACCGCGCGGGACTGATGCCGAAGATCGACAATCTGGTGGTGTTCCGCTGCGTGCAGGTGGTGCGGCGCCTGCTGCTCAAGAACCGCGACATCGGCCTGTTCTGCAATCTCTCGGAATCGACGCTGGTCGACGGCGCCGTGTTTGAGCAGCTGCTCGAATTCCTCGACGCCAACCGCGCGATCGCGCCGTCGGTGGTGCTCGAATTCACCCAGAGCGCGCTGCGCGCCGCCGGTCCGATCGAGAATGAATTGCTGTTCGCGCTCGCCGACCTCGGCTTCCGCTTCTCGCTCGACAACCTGCAGGACCTGCGGATCGAGCCGCGCGAGCTCGCGGCGCGCGGCTTCCGCTACATCAAGATTCCGGGAAACTTGCTGCTCAATCCCAAGGACACCACGGCCGACATCCATCCCGCCGATCTCTCCGACCTGCTCGGCCGCTTCGGCATCGACCTGATTGCGGAGAAGATCGAGAGCGAGACGATGGTGGTCGACCTGCTCGACTACGACGTCCGCTTCGGGCAGGGTTTCCTGTTCTCGCCGCCGCGTCCGGTGCGCGCCGAGGCGCTGCAAGGGATCGCCGACCGCAGCGACGTCATCGTGCGGGAGGCCAGCGCCGCCGACGACGCGCCGGCGCCGGACATGACCGCGCGCAGCGCCGGCGAGGCGCCCGTAACGAACGGCGCGGGACACCCGCCGCGCACCACCGGCCTGGCCCAGCTCGCCCGCAGCGTCGGCCGCATTTGATACGAGCCTGCGGATCGTCTAAGAGCAGCCGCCCGCGCCTCTACGACTGATCCCATGTCCCCGACCATACCCGCCTTCAGCAGCCATTTCTCGACCGTTGCGCCGAGCTACGACGTGCTGCTCTCCGACGTCTGGGGCGTCGTGCACAACGGCGTCGCGGCGACGCCGAACGCCTGCGACGCGTTGCGGCAATTCCGCACGCGCGGCGGCACCGTCGTGCTGATCACCAATGCGCCGCGGCCGGGCGATTTCGTGCAGAAATTCATCGATCGCCTCAAGGTGCCGCGCGACAGCTACGACGCGATCGTCAGCTCGGGTGACGTGACGCGCGAGCTGGTCCTTGAACGCTCAGGCCAGCGCGTCGCCCATATCGGCCCGCCCCGCGACCTGCCGATCTTCGACGGTCTCGGCGCCGCGCTGGTGCCGATCGAGAACGCCGACTACGTCGTCTGCACCGGCCTGACTGACGACACCACGGAAGGCCCGGACGATTACGACGGCGTCATCGCGGCGATGCTCAAGCGCAAGCTGCCGATGATCTGCGCCAATCCCGATATCGTGGTCGAGCGCGGCGAACATCTGATCTACTGCGCGGGCGCCATCGCCGACCGCTATGCCGCGCGCGGCGGTGAAGTGATCTATGCCGGCAAGCCCTATCGCCCGATCTACGACCAGGCGATGGCCGCGGCGTTGAAGGCGCGCGGCCGCGACACTCCGCACGCGCGCGTGCTGGCGATCGGCGATTCGGTGCGCACCGACCTCAAGGGCGCGGCCGCGTTCGGCATCGATTGCCTGTTCGTGACCGCCGGCATCCATGCCGAGGAGCTCGGCGGGCGCGACAATCCGGACGCCGCGGCGCTGTCCGCGATGTTCAAGGATGCGCAGGTCGCGCCAAAGCTCGTGATGCAGCAGCTGGTGTGGTGACGAACGCTACGCCGCGAGCGGCGGGCCCGGATGGTCGGGAAACACCGAGTGGATCTTGTGCTGCAGCGTCTGCGCGTTGAACGGCTTGACGATGTAGTTGTCGACGCCGGCCTTCTTGGCCGCGATCACGTTGTCGGTCTTGGACTCGGCGGTCACCATGATGAAGCGGGTCGGGCGCAGGACCGGGTCGGCGCGGATCTCGCGCAGCAGCTCGTAGCCGGTCATCGGCGTCATGTTCCAGTCGGAGATCACGAGGCCGTAGGACTTCTCGCGCAGCTTGGCGAGCGCGGAAGAGCCGTCGGCGGCGTCATCGACGTTGTTGAAACCGAGCTGCTTGAGCAGGTTCCGGATGATGCGGATCATCGTGTTGTAGTCGTCTACAATCAGGATCGACATCGACGCGTCGGCTGGCATAGTCCCTCCTTCAGACTTCGGCGACAACAAACCAACCGGCCCGAAGCCATTCCGGACATTCTTCCAACCGAACCTACTAGCGAAAGGCGTTGAATATCCGGTTAACTGCTCGCAACACGAGCGCGGCAAGGGCAGGATTCTTCAACAGAATCATGCTGATTTGAGCGTCGCTAACCCCTGCTCTTGGCGGCAGGAAGCCCGTTAAGAAGAGTGCCGTTCGGAACGTTAACCAAAACACCATGGCAGAGAGCCCGAAACCGACCGATGCGTTCGCCGTGGCCCACGGGGAAACGCCCCCCGGCCACGCCCTGCGGGGCGCCGTGGTCGCCATCGGCAATTTCGACGGGGTGCATCGCGGCCACCAGGCGGTGATCGCGACCGCGCGGGCGCGCGCGGCGGCGCTGGGACGGCCGGCGGCCGCGCTGACCTTCGAGCCGCATCCGCGCAGATTATTCCGGCCGCAGGAGCCGCTGTTCCGTCTCACCGACGCGCGCAACAAGCTGCGGCTCCTGGCATCGACCGGGCTCGACGGCGCCATCGTGCTGCGCTTCGACGCGGCGCTGGCAGCGCTCTCCGCCGACGAGTTCGTCGAGCGCATCCTCATCGAGCAGCTTGCGGTCTCCGGCGTCACCATCGGCTTCGATTTCCATTTCGGCGCCAACCGGACCGGCTCGCCCGACTACATTGCCGCCGCGGGCGCACGGCACGGCTTCGCCGTCGACATCGTGCCGCGCTTCGAGGACAACGGCCGCCGCATCTCGTCCGGCCCGATTCGCGCCGCGCTCGGCGAGGGCCATGTCGGCGACGCCGCCGCGATGCTCGGCTTTCCCTGGTTCGTGTCCGGCGAAGTCGTGCACGGCGACAAGCGCGGGCGCGAGCTCGGCTATCCGACCGCCAACCTGCGGCTCGACCCGACCTGCGGCTTGCGGCACGGGATCTATGCGGTGCGGGTCGATGTCGGCGGCCGGCGGCTCGACGGCGTCGCGAGTTTCGGCCGCCGCCCGATGTTCGACGTCGGCACCGTGCTGCTGGAAGTGTTCCTGTTCGATTTCGCGGCCGACCTCTACGGGCAGACGATCGACGTCGCCTTCATCGAGTGGATCAGGCCGGAGCTGAAATTCGACTCGATCGACGAGCTGGTGCGGCGCATGGACGAGGACAGCCGCATCGCGCGCGCCGCGCTCACGAAAGCGCCGAACGCGTTTCCACCGCTGTAGCTAGCTCTGGGCTTCCTCTTCTCTTAACGTCTGCGGCGCCCTCGTGGCGATCGCGGAACCATTCCTTCGCCAGCGCAGCGGCGAGGAAGCCGGCGGCCGCCAGCGGCGCGATGCGGCGCAGACCGATGCTGCGGCCGATCTGCATGGCAATGCCGAGCGTCGCGGGATCGAACCATGGCGACTGGCTGCGCACCGCCAGCGCGCGCTTGGCCCGCTCGCTGGTCTGGCGCTGCGTAAACACGGCGGCGAGCGCACCGGCGATGGCGATCAGCACGAACGACACCGCCACGATCAGCGCAGCGGTCAGCGGGCTGTAGGCTTCAGCCAGCCAGATGAACACGGCGAAGACAAAGAAGACAAACGCCGCCACGGCGGCGATCGCGGCAACGAGCGCGAACACGACCACGGCGCTACTGAGGCCGGTTCGTGCCTCCGCCCTCAGCCGAAGATTTTGCACCACGCCTGCGAGCATGTTCGACGCTCAAGCCAGAGTCAGCGTTCTATTGTTGATGCGGCGATCTACCGCCGCCACGTCGCGCCGAACAGGAAACCGATGCCGGCGACGAGCGCGAGCGTCGTGTAGGGCCGCTTCTTGAGCAACTCGTCGATCGCGTCGACCATATTGTCGCCGACCTCGCGCACCGCACCGACCGCTTCCATGCCCTTGTCCTGCGCGTCGGAAATCACGCCCTCGACATTGGTCCGGGCGCGCTGCCATGCCTTGTTGCCCTTGGCGGCAAAAATGCTGGCGATCTGCTGCGTCAGGCGCGCAACGTCGTCGCGCAGCGCTTCCAGATCTTCCTGAATATCCTTGGCGCCGGCCGATGCAGCCTTGTTGGTTTCCTTGACGGTGTCGCGCGCTATGTTGCCCATGTTCGACATGTATCACTACTCCGGATTCCGTTGGATGAAAGAGTGCTTGGCCCGCTAACGGGCCGTGCGCGAAAAAGTTCCATCTCATCCGGGCAGCTTGGCTTCTTCGGCCGGAAAAAGATGGTTGAAGATCACCAATGCGACGATCGACATCGGCACCGCCAGGAACGCCCCGATCGGGCCCCACAGCCACGCCCAGAACACGATCGCGGTAAACACCAACAGCGGATTGAGCGTCAGCCTGTGTCCCGAGAATGGTCGGCGTGATGATGTGACCTTCGACGGTCGTCAGGGCGATGAACGCTGCCGGTGGCATCAGCGCGTACCCCAAGGTCGGGAAGGTGACGAGGCCGACGGCGGTCAGGATAAGCACCATGCAGGCCGGGCCGATATACGGGATGTAATTGAGGATCGCGGTGAGCAGCCCGAGTATCAGCGGGTTGTCGAATCCGAACAGCCACGCGCCCGCGGCCACGACCGCACCGAGCGTGACGTTGATGGCGGTTACGGTCGCGACATAGGAGGCCAGATTGTCCTCGATGTCGTTTGCGATCCGCAGATAGCGAAGCTTGGCATCACGGCTCGAAAAAAGTGAACTGAGCTTGCGCAGCTCCGGCTGCGCAACAAGCGCAAAGAACAACGTCGCGGCAAATATGACGACTTGTGCGACGGCCGGCGTGACCGCCGTGACGACCGGCGCGAGCAGACTGATCTGCGAGGGCTCGACCTTCACCGTATTGGCGGCGGGCGGCATGAGCGTGTTCTGCAGGTCACGCAAGGCCGCGAGCGGCCAATCCAGGACGTACAGCTTCTCTTTGATCCGCGCGGCGATTTCGGGCGCGCGATCGATCCACGCGGCAACCGGACCGGCCAACAACGTGACGGCAATTCCCGCCGCCGCCACCAGCGCGAGCACAATCAAGGTCGCCGTCACCCACGGGTGCACGCCACGCTGTTTCGCATGCTTGATGATCGGGCCAAACGTGGTCGCGACGATGATCGCCGCCATGATCGGCAGCAGGACGGGGCGGGCGATGTCGAATGCCGCGCCCAGCAGCAGAATGAAGATACCGATAATCGCAAACTGCGATGTCGTGGCCCAGATGTCCTCGGTGCTGGCGACAGGTTGCGGATCGTTGATGATCAACGCCTGCCGCCTTTCCCTCTGGGCACGCAGCAAGTCCACTCATCCCTCCCGGGTTGGCAGGCGAGCGCGACCGTCCGTGCCATCGCTGGCTCCGTGGCGGTGTCGCGCATCTGCTATGGGGCATCAACGCAGCATTGCGGTTCCGGGTTCCACCGGCGCCTGCGACGGATCAGTCCAGCTTGATCCCGGCGGCGCGCGCGATCGGCGCCCACTTTGCCGTCTCGGTCGCAACCCACTGGGCGAGCCGTTCCGGCGTGGCGTCACCGGAGCCGGCGCCCTGCTTGGCCAGCGCCGCGCGGAATTCGGTGTCCGCGACGGCCGCTCGCGCTGCGTCGGTGAGCTTCGCCATGACCGCGGGCGGCAAGTTCGCCGGCACCATCATCGCGTACCAGTTCTCCGCCGACAGCGTCGGCATGCCGGCCTCCGCCGTGGTCGGCACATCCGGAAGGAGCGGCGAGCGCTGCGCGGCGGTCACCGCCAGCGCGATCGCCTTGCCGCCGGTCACCAGCGGCGCCAGCACCGCGACGTCGCCGAACAGCATGTCGATCGAGCCGCCGAGCAGGTCCGGCACCGCCGCGCCGGTGCCGCGATAGGGAATGTGCACGATGTTGATGCCGGCCTCGCGCTTGAAGAGCTCGATCGAGAGATGCGGCAGCGTGCCGACGCCGGCCGAGCCGGCGTTGAGCTGGCCGGACTTCGCGAGCGCGACGAATTCGGCGAGCGTCTTCGCCTTCAGCTTCGGATGCACGATCAGCACCTGCGGCGAGCGCCAGATCTCGGCGAGCGCCACCAGGTCCTTCTGCACGTCGTAGCGCACCGCGCGCACGCTCGGCGTGACGAACAGCGGCCCCGGCGCGCCGAGCAGCAGCATGTAGCCGTCGCGCGGGCCGCTGAGCACCGCTTCGGTGCCGGCGGTCCCGCCGCCGCCGGGACGATTTTCGATCACCACCGACTGGCCGAGCTGCTTGCGCAGCGGCTCCGCGAACAGCCGCGCCGCGGCGTCGGTGGGTCCGCCGGCGGCGAACGGCACGACGAAGCGGATCGGGCGCACCGGATAGTTGTCGGCCTGCGCGTGCGCGGTCCCCAGCATGGCGGCAAGCCACATGAGCGCCCATCGGCTTGCTTTCATCGTCGTTGTCTCCATAGTCGGGCAGGCATCCTGGACAGCCACTATGACCATCGTCTCCGCCGAAACAAAGCCATGCGTGCAGCGCCAGTCCGACGCAGGCTGGACCTTCGCGCGCGCGGCCGTTCCGGACATCCGCGGCTGGACCATCGTCCTGACCGACGATGCCGGGCGCATCGGGCTCGGCTACGGCCACGCGCTGCCGACGGTCACGGCGCATTCCGAGGGCACCAAGGCGGCACTCGATTTCCTGCTGCCGCGGCTGATCGGCCGCGACGGCGCCGACATCGCCGCGATCATGGAGGAGGTCGACATCGCGCTGGCTCTGGCGCCCGCCGCCAAGGCCGGCATCGACATGGCGCTGCACGACCTGCTCGCGCGCAAGCTCAACGTGCCGCTCAACGTGCTGTTCGGCGGCGCGCTGCGAAAAACGATTCCGCAGGGCCGCATCGTGCCGCTGAAGCAGCCGGCCGAGATGGCCGAGCACGCGGCGAAGCTCGCCGCCGAAGGCTATCCGATGATCAAGGTGAAGTTCTCCGGCGACGCCGACCTCGACACCGCGCGCATCGCCGCGGTGCGCAAGGCGGTCGGGCCGAAGACGATCCTGACCGTCGACACCAACCAGACCTATTCCGCCAAGGGATTCATCCACACCTTCAGCCGCATCGAGCAGCACGACATCAAGCTGGTCGAGCAGCCGGTGACCGCCGACGACTGGCAGGGCCTCGCGCTCTGCACGCGCACGCTGCCGGTCGCGGTCGAGGCCGACGAAAGCGCCGGCTCGCTCGCCGACGTGGCGAAGCTGGTCAGCGGGCGCATGTGCGACGTCATCAACCTGAAGGTCACCAAGCTCGGCGGCATCCGCAATACGCTCAAGGCGGTGGCGATCTGCGAGGCCGGCGGCGTCGGCTGCCGGCTCGGCGCCGCCTTCGGGCCGTCGCTGCTGCAGGCGGTCTCCGCCCACATCGCGGCGGCGTTCCGCCGGCTCGAATACCCCTGCGAGCTCGCCGAGCACCTGCACCTTCTGGACGATCCGTTCACGCCGCTGCCGGTCGAGAACGGCGCGGTAACAGTACCGTCAGAATCGGGCTCCGGCGTCACGCTGGCCTAGCCTGCGCGGGGCCGATCTGGTACCAAGCCCGCCATGATGGCCTGCAATTCACGCGTTTTCATCATCGGGTCGGCCGCTCGGTCCATTACGGGCCCGGCTTCCGCCTGACGTTTTCGCGTCAGCGGAGGACCGGGACCGCCACCGAGCCCTCACCGCCATCTCAGCCTTGGTAAGGTCATGACCGACGCCACCCGCGATTACAGCGAGACTCTATTTCTACCCAAGACCGACTTCCCGATGCGGGCCGGCCTGCCGCAGAAGGAGCCCGAGCTCCTGGCGCGCTGGGCGAAGCTTCGCCTCTATCACCGCCTGCGGGAGGAGGCGCGCGGCCGCACCAAGTTCGTGCTGCACGACGGCCCGCCCTACGCCAACGGCAACATCCATATCGGGCACGCGCTCAACAAGATCCTCAAGGACGTGGTGACGCGCAGCCAGCAGATGCTCGGCAACGATTCCAACTATGTGCCGGGCTGGGACTGCCACGGCCTGCCGATCGAATGGATGATCGAGGAGCAGAACTACCGCTCCAAGAACAAGCCGAAGCCGAACCTCTCCGATCCGGCGGCGATGATCGCGTTCCGCAAGGAGTGCCGCGCCTATGCCGAGCATTGGCTCAACGTGCAGCGCGAGGAGTTCAAGCGGCTCGGCGTCGAAGGCGACTGGGCGCATCCCTACTCGACCATGGATTTCGCGGCCGAAGCGCAGATCGCGCGCGAGATCATGAAGTTCGCGCAGAACGGCACGCTCTACCGCGGCTCGAAGCCGGTGATGTGGTCGGTGGTGGAGAAGACCGCGCTCGCCGAAGCCGAGGTCGAGTACGAGGATTACACCTCGGATCAGGTGTGGGTGAAGTTTCCGGTTCATACGGCGTCGGGGCACCCGCCGGAGGCTCTCGATGAATTCGGCGAATGCCTCTGTTGTCATCTGGACAACGACGCCCTGGACCATCCCTGGCAATCGCGCGATCAGCTATTCGCCAAAAATCAGCTACGGTCTATTCGAGGTAACCGACGCGCCAGCAGGCAACTGGGCCAAGAATCGGCGACAAGTTAGTCATCGCCGAAAAGCTCGCAATCGAAGTTATGCGGCAAGCGCGTGTGCTGGCGTCCAGCAACTCCGGCAGCTATCACGCACGAGACTGCTTCCCCGGATGATCTGCGCGCATCCGCTCAGAAACTTCAATGCCGGGCTATGGCTTTCAAGTTCCACTGCTCGCCGGCGATCACGTCACCGACGATACCGGCACCGGCTTCGTGCACACCGCGCCCGGCCACGGCCGCGAAGACTTCGAGGTATGGACCGCCAACGCGGCAAAGCTCGCGGCGCGCGGCATCAACACCGTCATCCCCTACACCGTCGACGAGAACGGCGCCTTCACCGACCAGGCGCCGGGCTTCACCGGCAAGCGCGTGCTCAACGACAAGGGCGAAAAGGGCGACGCCAACGAGGCCGTGATCAAGGCGCTGTCGGAGGCGGGCATGCTGATCGCGCGCGCGCGGCTCAAGCACCAGTATCCGCATTCCTGGCGCTCGAAGAAGCCGGTGATCTTCCGCAACACGCCGCAATGGTTCATCGCGATGGACAAGCCGATCGCGGACGCGAGCGGCCATGCGAAACCAGCCGACACGTTGCGCGCCCGCGCGCTCGAAGCGATCAAGATGACGCGCTGGGTGCCGACGCAGGGCGAGAACCGCATCAACGGCATGATCATGTCGAAGCCCGACTGGGTGATCTCGCGCCAGCGCGCCTGGGGCGTGCCGATCACCGTGTTCGTGCGCGAGAAAGGCGACGGCACGGTCGATATCCTCAATGACGAGCGCGTCAACGCGCGCATCGCCGACGCCTTCGAAAAGGAAGGCGCCGACGCCTGGTACGCGCCGGGCGCGCGCGCGCGCTTCCTCGGCGAGCTTGCAAACGAGGACTGGCAGAAGGTCGACGACATCCTCGATGTCTGGTTCGATTCCGGTTCGACCCACGCGTTCGTGCTGGATGACGCCAAGCACTTCCCCGGCCTCGCCGGCATCCACGACAAGCGCCATGGCGGTCCCGACACCGTGATGTATCTGGAAGGCTCCGACCAGCACCGCGGCTGGTTCCAGTCGTCGCTGCTCGAAAGCTGCGGCACGCGCGGGATGGCGCCCTACGATGTAGTGGTGACGCACGGCTTCACGCTCGACGAGAACGGGCGCAAGATGTCGAAGTCGCTCGGCAACACCGTCGCGCCGCAAGACATCATCAAGCAATCGGGCGCCGATATCCTGCGGTTGTGGGTCGCTTCATGCGACTATTGGGACGACCAGCGCATCGGTCCGGAAATCCTCAAGACGACGGCAGACACCTACCGCAAGCTCCGCAACACCCTGCGCTGGATGCTTGGCGCGCTCACGCATTTCCATGAGGACGAGCGGGTCACGCTGGACAAAATGCCGGAGTTGGAGCGGCTGATGCTGCACCGGCTGGTCGAGCTCGACCGGCTGGTCCGGGCGGCCTACGCCGATTTCGACTACAAGCGCATCTTTGCCGCGCTCAACGTGTTGATGACGGTCGACCTCTCGGCGTTCTATTTCGACATCCGCAAGGACACGCTCTACTGCGATCCGATCTCGTCGCTGAAGCGGCGCGCCAGTCTCACCGTGATCGACCACGTGTTCCGTGCTGCCGTCACCTGGCTCGCGCCGCTGCTGCCGTTCACCGCCGAGGAAGCCTGGCTCTCGCGCTATCCCTCCGAGGACGGCTCGGTGCATCTGCAATTGTTTCCAACCATCCCGGCGCAATGGCGCGACGATGCGCTGGCCGAGAAGTGGCGCAAGATACGCACCGTGCGCCGCGTCGTCACCGGCGCGCTCGAGATCGAACGCGCGGGCAAGCGCATCGGCTCGTCGCTGGAAGCCGATCCGATCGTGCACGTCTCCGATCCCGACCTGTTCGCGGCGATGGTCGACGTCGATCTGGCGGAGATCTGCATCACCTCGGCCGCGACGCTCGTGTCGGATGAAGGTCCCGCCGACGTCTTCCGCCTGCCGGACGTGAACGGCGTCGCCGTCGTCGCCAAGCTCGCGGAAGGCACCAAGTGCGCGCGCTCGTGGAAGGTGTCACCGGCGGTCGGCAGCGATCCCGAGTATCCGGACGTGACGCCGCGCGATGCGCAGGCGCTGCGCGAATGGCACACGGCGCATAGCCGGGCGGCGGAGTGAGCCCATGTTCTGGGGCCCGCTCGCCCGCCTCGGGCTGACCGTGGCGGCGGTCACCGCCCTGCTGGACCAGGCGACCAAGCTTTGGCTGCTGTTCGTGTTCGACCTGCCCAATCGCGGCATCGTGCACGTGACGCCGTTCTTCGACCTCGTCCTGATTTGGAACAGGGGCATCAGCTACGGGCTGTTCCAGCAGCGCGGCCCCTACGGCCAGTGGATCCTGCTGGCGCTGACCGCGGTCGCCGTGGTGCTGCTCTGGGTCTGGCTGGCGCGCTCGACCTCGCGGCTGATGGTTGTGTCGCTCGCCCTCATCATCGGCGGCGCGGTGGGCAACGCCATTGACCGCGCCGCCTATGGGGCGGTGGCCGATTTCGTGCTGCTGCACCTGACCACCACCAGCTTCAGCTTCAAGTGGTATGTCTTTAACCTGGCCGATGCCGCCATCGTTGCCGGAGTGGCCGGACTCTTGTATGATTCAGTGGCTGGCCGACGTGCCGCAAAACAGCCCTGATCCGAAACGATAATTTCAGGATCAGGGCCGGGGGTACCGCCTGAAATGACTGGCTTGAGGCGCGACAGCGTCGAAAACGCAAAATGCCGCGTCGAGGGGACCGACATGATGCAAGCTCGCAGGGTTCAAGCTCGCAGGGTTAAAGAGCTCGGCGTTGCCGGCGCGTTGGCGCTGGCCGTGCTCGTGGCTGGCGCACCCGCGCAGGCCCAGCAGGAAGACGCCGTCGACCAGAACTCGATTTGGAACCTGGAGCAGCGGGTGTGGGGCGGCATCGTCCGCGGGCTTGGCCTGCGCGACCCGAACACCCCGGAGATCGACTACCGCGAACGGTCGCCGCTGGTGGTCCCGCCGAGCACCACCCTGCCTCCGCCGCAGGCGAAAGCAACGCCGAAAAACCCCGCCTGGCCGAATGATCCGGACGTCGCCAAGGCGCGGAAGGCCGCCGAGGCCAAGCGCAAGCTGAACGCCGGCAGCGACCTCAGCCGGAGCGTCTACAATCAAGGCAATCCGATTACGCCGGATCAATTGAACCGTCCCGGCGCTCCCGTTCCGTCATCGAACCGATCCAATGCGCCGGCTCCGGGCACTGATGTTGACGGGAAGCCGGTTGCCCCATCCGAGCTTGGCTACTTCGGCGGGCTATTCTCAATGCGGGCCTGGGGCTTCGGCGGCTACACCAACGAAACCGGGACCTTCACCACCGAGCCGTCGCGGAACACGCTCACCGAGCCGCCGCCCGGCTACCAGACACCGTCCCCGGCCCAGCCTTATGGGGTGACGCGCCGGGTCGAGCGGGCGGCGCCGCAGCAGTTCGATCCGGCTCGTCAATAGGTCGGATAGCGCGAAACGGGCCGCAATTGGGCCGTATTCGGCGGGCTCTTGCGGCGGTATTCCCGGATCGCCATGTTCCGTCCGGGTGAGCGACCAATCCAAGAGGCCTGCCTTGCGCCATGCCCTGAAGCGCGCCGTTGTTGCGCTCACCGCCCTCTCGTTTTCCGTTCTCGCAGGATCAATTGGACACAGCACCGGCTGGGGGCCGGAAGTGTCCAACTTCACCCTCGCCAACGGGCTCGACGTGGTCGTCATCCCTGACCGCCGCACCCCCGTGATCACCCACATGGTCTGGTACCGGGTCGGCGCGGCGGACGAGACGCCCGGCAAGTCCGGCCTCGCCCATTTCCTCGAGCACCTGCTGTTCAAGGGCACCAAGAAGAACCCGCAGGGCCTGTTCTCGCAGACGGTCGCGACCATCGGCGGCTCGGAGAACGCCTTCACCTCCTCCGACTACACCGGCTACTTCCAGCGCACGAGCCGCGACCGGCTCAAGCTGATGATGGAGTTCGAGTCCGACCGCATGACCAATCTCGTGCTCACCGACGACGTGGTGAAGCCCGAATTGCAGGTCGTGCTCGAAGAGCGCAACTCGCGCGTCGAGAACAACGTCAATGCGCGGCTTGTCCGAGCAGATGGAAGCGGCGCTCTATCTGAACCATCCCTATGGCCGGCCGGTGATCGGCTGGCGCAACGAGATCGAAGGGCTCACGCGCGAAGACGCGCTGGAGTTCTACAAGCGCTTCTACACGCCCAACAATGCGATCCTCATCGTCGCCGGCGACGTCTCGCCGGACGAAGTGAAGGCGCTTGCCGAGGAAACCTACGGCCGTGTTCCGCGCGTCGCCGAGGTGAAACCGCGCCACCGTCCGCAGGAGCCGAAGCAGGAAGCGCCGCGCACCGTCACCCTCGCCGATCCGCGCGTCACCCAGCCGAGCCTGAGCCGCTACTATCTCGCGGCCTCCTACACCTCCGGCCGTCCCGGCGAGGCCGAAGCGATCGACATTCTCACCCACATCCTGGGCCGCGGCGCCAACAGCCGCCTCTATCAGAAGCTGGTGGTGGACGCCGGCGTCGCGGTCAGCGCCGGCGCAAGCTACTACGGCACCGCGCTCGACATGACCCGTCTCGGCGTCTACGCGACCCCGAAGCCCGGCACCAGCCTGACCCAGATCGAAGCGGCGGTCGACGCGGTGATCGCCGAGATCATCGAAAAAGGCGTGACCCAGGAGGAGCTCGAGCGCGCCCGCAACCGGCTGATTGCCGACGCGGTCTATGCGCAAGACAGCCAGAGCTCGCTCGCCCGCTGGTACGGCGCGTCGCTGTCGACCGGGCTGACCATCGAACAGATCAGGACGTGGCCCAACCGCCTGCGCGCGGTCACGGTCGACGACGTGAAGAACGCCGCCCGCGAGGTGCTCGACAAGCGGCGGTCGGTTACCGGATATCTCATCAAACCCGCCGGATCGAGGGACGACCGCTCGTGATCAATCAGCAAGCCATCCACCGGTTCGCTCAGTCGACGATCCGCTGGACTAACGTGATCGGTATCGCCCTCACAGCTCTGCTCCTGATGGCGCTGAGCCTTCCGGCGAGCGCGACCAAGATCGAGCGCGTCGTCAGCCCGTCCGGCATCGAATTCTGGTTCGTGCGCGACGGCACCGTGCCGCTGGTCTCGATCGAGTTCGCGTTCCGCGGCGGCGCCGTGCAGGATCCCGACGACAAGGGCGGCCTTGCCGAAATGACGGTCTCGACGCTCGACGAAGGCGCCGGCGACCTCGACGGCACCGCCTTCCATGCCCGTATGGAGCGCAAGGCGATCGAGCTGCAAATCCGCGCCAGCCGCGAATCCGTGCGCGGCACGCTGCGCACGCTCAAGGAGAACCAGGACGAGGCCTTCGAGCTGCTGCGGCTCGCGCTCAATGAGCCGCGCTTCGATCAGGCCGCGGTCGAGCGCATCCGGTCGCAGACCGTGGCGTCGCTGCAGCGCCAGAGCACCAACCCGAATTCGATCTCGAGCCGCACCTGGTGGGCCAACGCCTTCCCCAACCATCCCTATGGACGCCCGGTCAGCGGCACCTTGGAATCGGTCGCCCGCGTGACACCGGACGACATGCGCGACTACGCGCGCCGCGTGCTCGCGCGCGACAACCTCAAGATCGGCGTGGTCGGCGACATCGACGCCGAGACCGCGGGCAAGCTCATCGACCGCACCTTCGGCAAGCTGCCGGCCAAGGCGCAGCTCAAGCCGGTCGCCGACGCCAAGGTGTCTGGATTGGGCGGCCGCACCCTGGTCGATCTCAACGTTCCGCAGGCGGTGGTGACGTTCGGCGGTCCGGGCATCGCCCGCAACGATGCCGATTTCATGGCCGCCTATATCGTCAACCACATCCTCGGCGGCGGCTCGTTCTCGTCGCGCCTCTATCGCGAGGTGCGCGAGGTGCGCGGCCTGACCTACGGCATCAACACCGGCCTGACCTGGTTCGAGCATGCCGCGGTGCTGCTCGGCGGCACCGCCACCCGCGCCGACGCCACCGGCGAGACGATCGACGTGACCGAGGCGGAATTCCGCCGCATGGCGGCCGACGGCCCGACCGAGGAAGAGTTCGTGAAGGCGAAGACCTATCTCAAGGGCTCGTTCGCGCTCAACCTCGACACCTCGACCAAGATCGCGTCGCAGCTCGTGCAGATGCAGATCGACAATCTCGGCATCGACTATATCGACCGCCGCTCCGCCATGATCGACGCCGTGACGCTGGCCGACGCCCGCCGCGTCGCCAAGCGGCTGCTCGACGGCGGCCTGGCGATCACCGTCGTCGGCCGGCCGAAGGGCGTGACCGCGCGGCCGCCGGGCGGCTAGAGCTCCCCGCCTAGATTATCGTCATGGAATGACGGGTATGTCCGCTTTCGCGGAACGCCGCACCCCAATACATTATTGGGCGTTTTTCGTTTGAGCATGATCTCATCCGAAAACCGGTTCCCACTTTTCGGGATCATGCTCTAGGGTGAATCGATCATGCCATTCCGCCAGTCAATCGACAGCGCGCTCAAGGAGCGCATCGGAACCCACGGCGTCGACGCCGCCGCGTTGAACGATGCGCTCAAGCGCACCGCGGGAGCGCTCGACTGGATCCGGGCGCGGCATGCCGACGGCGCGCTGCCGCTGTTGCGGCTGCCGGAACGGCACGACGATATCCATGCCATCCGCACCGCCGGCGCGCGGCTCGCCAGCGACGCGACCGACATCGTCATTCTCGGCACCGGCGGATCGAGCCTCGGCGGACAGACGCTCGCGCAGCTTGCCGACTACGCCGTCGAAGGCGCCGGCGCGTTCCGCAACGGGCCGCGCCTGCATTTCATGGACAATCTCGATCCGGACAGCTTACGCGGCGCTGCTCAAGCGGGTGCCGCTCGCGACCGCGCGCTTTGTCGCGATCTCGAAGTCCGGCGGCACCGGCGAGACCCTGATGCAGCTCACCGCGGCGCTGGCGGCGGTGAAGGCGGCCGGGCTCGGCGTGCGCATCCCCGACCTTTTCCTCGGCCTCACCGAACCGGCCAATGGCGGCAAGCGCTCAGGCCTGCGCGTCGTCTGCGACGAATACAAGATCGCGATGCTCGAGCACGATACCGGTGTCGGCGGGCGCTTCTCGGTGCTGACCAATGTCGGCCTCCTCCCCGCAGCAGCGATCGGCCTCGACATCGATGCGATCCGCGGCGGCGCAGCCAACGCGCTGAAGCCGATATTGGAGAAGCGTGCACCGGCCGACGTGCCCGCCGCCGTCGGCGCCGCGCTGGCGGTCGCCATCAACAAGCCCATCGCGGTGATGATGGCCTATGCCGACCGGCTCGAGCGTTTCACGCGCTGGTACGTGCAGCTCTGGGCCGAGAGCCTGGGCAAGGACGGCAAGGGCACGACGCCGATCGCGGCGCGCGGGCCCGTCGACCAGCACAGCCAGCTACAGCTCTTCATCGCGGGCCCGCGCGACAAGCTGTTCACCGTCATCACCACCGGCGCCGCCGGCCGCGGGCCGCGCATCGAGGCCAACCTCGCCAAGCTCGCCGGCGAGCCGGACTTCGCCGGCAAGACCATGGGCGACCTCGTCGCCGCGCAGGGCCGCGCCACCGCCGAGACGCTGGCCAAGAACGGCTGTCCGGTCCGCACCATCCACGTCGAGAAGCTCGACGAGACGAGCCTCGGCGAGCTGCTGATGCATTTCATGCTGGAGACGATCATCGCCGCGCATCTCATCGGCGTCGATCCGTTCGATCAGCCCGCGGTCGAGGAAGGCAAGATCTTGGCGAAGCAGTACCTGAAAGGATAGAATGACACCCATCAAGTTCGGGTAACTAGATGGTTAGAGCGCCAAAATGAGCTCATCTCTGCATATTTTATTTGTAACAACGTTGATGTTCGTCGTCGTGGCGTATGTGGTCTCGTTTTTCTATTTGATGCAATACCTGAGACGCTTCCACACGCCGACTTGGGCCGAGTTAGGAAGCCCTGAATTTCCATCCATCGCAGAGCATGCCTCTAACCCTTGGCCATTTGTCCGGAGCGGATTTCGCACGGCTGGATTCATATTTGGTACGCAATTCAAAGCGCTCGACGATGCGCGGCTAAATAGGTTGGTCTGGTCAATTCGTGCACTCCTCGTGTTAGGAGCAATCGGAGTTCTCGGTACGATCGTTGTTGCTATTGTACTAACAGCATGATCCGGGTCACCGATTCCATCACCATCGACGAGAGCGAACTTGAGGAAGATTTCGTCCGCTCGTCCGGCCCTGGCGGGCAGAACGTCAACAAGCTCGCGACCGCGGTGCAGTTGCGTTTCGACGTGCGGCGCTCGCCATCGCTGCCGAATGACGTGGCGGTGCGGCTGATGCGGCTTGCCGGCAGCCGCCTCACCAAGGACGGCGTCATCGTCATCTCTGCGCAAAGCCATCGCACGCAGGAGCGCAACCGGCAGGACGCGCGCGACCGGCTGATCCAGTTGATCCGGCAGGCCGCGGTCGTCCCCGTCAAGCGCCGGCCGACCAAGCCCACGAGAGCATCGCGCGAAAAGCGGATCGAGTCCAAGAAACGCCGCGGCAACATCAAAGGTTTGCGGCGGGCGAAGCCGTCGTTTGAATAGCGGGGGCGGATTGCGGCCGCCCCTCGCGAACGCAGGTGTCGGTCGCTAGATTGGGGGCGAATCAAGGTTCCGCCATGCCCGTCCGCCAGCTCAGCGAGGCCACTGTCAACCGCATCGCCGCCGGCGAGGTGGTGGAGCGCCCTGCCAGCGTGGTCAAGGAGCTCACCGAGAACGCGCTTGACGCCGGCGCCACCAAGATCGAGATCGTCACCGACGGCGGCGGCCGCCGCCTGATCCGCGTCACCGACGACGGTAGCGGCATGCCGCGCGACGATCTCGCGCTCGCGGTCGAGCGCCATGCCACCTCGAAGCTCACCGACGACGACTTGCTCGACATCAAGACGCTCGGCTTCCGCGGCGAGGCGTTGCCGTCGATCGGGTCGGTGGCGCGGCTTTCGATCACCACCCGCCACAAGAGCGAGCCGCACGCCTGGGCGATCGCTGTCGACGGCGGCGAGAAATCCGACGTGAAGCCCGCCGCGCTCGGCGACGGCACCCGGGTCGAGGTGCGTGACCTCTTCTACGCCACGCCGGCGCGGCTGAAATTCCTCAAGAGCGACCGCACCGAGAGCGAGAACATTCGTGAGATCGTGCGGCGTCTGGCCATGAGCCGCCCCGACGTCGCCTTCACGCTCGCCGGCGAGGAGCGCGCGCCGGTGACCTGGGCCGCCGCGCTGCCGGGCGCGCCCGGACGGCTGGCGCGGCTCGCCGACGTGTTGGGGCACGAGTTCCGCGCCAATGCGGTCGAGGTCGCGGGCGAGCGCAACGGCGTGACCGTCGAAGGCTTCGCGGCGCTGCCGACCTACACGCGCGGCAATGCGCTCGGGCAATATCTCTTCGTCAACGGCCGGCCGGTGCGCGACAAGCTCCTGATCGGCGTGGTGCGCGGCGCCTATGCCGACTACCTGCCGCGCGACCGCCATCCGGTCGTCGCGCTGTTCGTCACGCTCGATCCGCGCGAGGTCGACGTCAATGTGCATCCCGCCAAGGCCGAAGTGCGCTTCCGCGATCCGGCGCTGGTGCGCGCGCTGTTGATCACCTCGCTGCAGCAGGCGCTGCTGCGCGACAGCCAGCGCGCCGCCACCACCGGCGGCAGCGCCACCATCGCCGCGTTCCGCCCTTCCCCTTCGCTTCCATCAGGGGGATCGCGCGGCTGGGACTGGCGGCGCTCGCCGGCACGACCGAGCTTTTCGGTGCAGGGCAACGCCGCGGTCGGCTTTGCGGAGGCCGCGCAAGCCGCCTTCGACGTGGGCGGCCCGTCCGCCCACGTTGCGGTCGCGGAGATCGCGCCCGACCTGATCGACCGGCCGCTTGGCGCCGCCCGCGCGCAGGTGCATGAGACTTACATTGTCGCACAGACCCGTGACGGCATTGTCATTGTCGACCAGCATGCTGCCCATGAGCGCATCGTCTACGAGCGCATGAAGGCGGCGCTGGATAAGACCGGCGTGGCGCGGCAAATCCTGCTGATCCCCGAAATCGTCGAGCTCGACGAGGCCGACGTCGAGCGCGTGCTCACGCGCGCCGACGAGCTCGCGCGCTACGGGCTCGCGATCGAGCCGTTCGGCCCGGGCGCGGTCGCCGTGCGCGAGACCCCGTCCCTGCTTGGCGAGATCGATGCGCGCGCGCTGGTGCGTGATCTGGCCGAGCACATCGCCGAGTGGGACGAGGCGCTGCCATTAGAGCGCCGGCTCATGCACGTCGCCGCCACCATGGCCTGCTACGGCTCGGTGCGCGCCGGCCGTCGCCTCAAACCGGAAGAGATGAATGCGCTGCTTCGCGAAATGGAGGCGACGCCCAATTCCGGCCAGTGCAATCACGGCCGCCCCACCTACGTGGAGCTGAAGCTCAGCGACATCGAGACGCTGTTCGGCCGGCGGTGATTTCCGACTATCGTGCGTGTCCCGGGCGCAGCGCAGTACGAAGTAGTGCGCTGCAGACCCGGGACCCCGGTTTCTGCTAACAAACAACCGGGGTCCCGGATCAGCGGTGCACCGCTGCGCGCTGCACCGCGTCCGGGACACGAGTGGAGAGACGGAATGCGTTCAGTCGCCGCATTGTTTGTTGTATTGATCGTCGCCACCCCCGCCGCGGCGCAAGACTGGCAGCCGACGCGGCCGGTGACCATGATCGTGCCGTTCGCGGCCGGCGGACAGGTCGACGTGCTCGGCCGCGTGCTGGCGCCGCGGCTGTCCGAGCTGCTCGGCCAGCAGGTGGTGGTGGAGAACGTCGGCGGCGGTGGCGGCATGATCGGATCGAGCCGCGTCGCGCGCGGCGCGCCCGACGGGCACATTTTCGTGCTCGGCTCGATCAGCACCCACACCTTCAACCAGACCCTGTTCAAGCAGCCGCAATACAACGTCCTGACCGACTTCACGCCGGTCGCGCTGATCGCGGAGACGCCGCTCGTTCTGGTGACGCGCAAGGACCTGCCGCCGAAGAACCTCAAGGAGTTCGCCGCCCTCGCCAAGGAGCGCGGCGACAAGCTGACCTACGGCACAGCCGGCGTCGGCTCGGCCAATCACCTGAGCTGCATCCTGCTCGACATGGCGATCGGCACCACCACCACGCACGTGCCGTATCGCAGCGGGGGACAGGCGATGCAGGACCTGGTCGGCGGCCAGATCGATTTCGCCTGCAACGTGGTCTCGAGCGCGCTGCCGCAGATCAGCGGCAAGCTCGTGAACACCGTCGCCATGCTCTCGCGCGAGCGCGTGTCCGTGCTGCCGGACGTGCCGACCGCGCATGAGCAGGGCTTCACCAATTTCGACGCCAGCACCTGGAACGCCATCTTCCTGCCGCCGAAGACGCCACCGGCGATCGTCAATCGGCTCAGTGCGGTAATCCTTGAAGCGATGCGCACGCCGGCGGTGCAAGCGCGCGCGGGCGAGATCGGCGCATCGCTGGTCGCCGCCGACCGCCGCTCGTCCGACTACCTCGCCAAATTCGTGCGCGACGAAATCGAGAAGTGGGGCAAGACCATCCGCGCCGCCGGCATCGCCGGATCGATGTGACGGAGGTTGTAGCGGCCATAGGCTACCCTCCATTGTAGCAGGCTCGCTATTGCAGTATTGATTGTCGAATCAATGATTTAACTAGTCCTCTTGGCGGCTGTAGGTCTGTCGCTGCGGCTCTATCGCCCTTGATCCAGGCCCCGCCTGCAGGCGAGTGTGCCCCAAAACCGGAGTTGAGAATGCGCAAGACTATCGTCGTCGCCACCGCCGCCCTCGTCGCGCTCACCGGCGCCCTTTCGGCGCAGGACTGGCCGTCGCGTCCCATCACCATGATCATCCCGTTCGCGCCCGGCGGCGGCGTCGACGCGTCGGGACGCATCCAGGCGCAACGCATGGGCGAGCTGCTCGGGCAGACGATCGTGGTGGAGAACCTCGGCGCCGCGGCCGGAACGGTCGGCTCGTTGCGGGTCGCGAAAGGCGCGCCCGACGGCTACACGTTCCTGATGGGCAACAGCGGCACGCACGCCTTCAGCCAGGGCCTGCGCAAGAACCCGCCCTACAATTCGGTCACCGATTTCGCGCCGGTCGGACTGGTGACGGAATCGCCGCGCATTCTCCTGGCGCGCAAGGACCTGCCGGTGAACAACCTGCAGGAGTTCGTGAAATACGTGAAAGCGAACCATGCCAAGATGCAGTTCGGCTCCGCTGGCGTCGGCTCCGGCACGCACTTGCCCTGCGAGCTCCTGAACGCGACGCTTGGCGTCAAGACCACGCATATTCCCTACAAGGGCGCTGCTCCGGTGATGCAGGACCTGATCGGCGGCCGCATCGACTACATGTGCGACACCATCCAGACCGGCGCGGCGCAGGCCAAGGCGGGAACGGTGAAGGGCATCGCGGTGATGTCGCCGCGGCGCGTCCCGATCATCGCCGAGCTTGCCACCACCGGCGAGCAGGGCCTGGCGGGCGTCGAGGCGACGGTGTGGAACGGCTTCTTCTTTCCGAAGGGCACGCCCGACGCGATCGTCCGCCGGATGAACAAGGTGATGAACACCGCGATCGAGGATCCGGCGATGCGCAAACGGCTGGAGGAGCTCGGCCTCGAAATCCTGCCGCCGGAGCAGCGCACGCCCGAATACCTGGCGAAATATCTGGCGGAAGACGTCGCGCGCTGGAAGAAGGTGATCGTCCAGGCCGGCATTCCGGTGGAGTGATTTTCTAAGAGACGCGATAAGCGTCCGAACATCTTGGGGAGGAACGCCGTGGTGCGAACCATCTTCGCAGCGACGATCGCGTTGGTCGCGTTGGCTACAAGTGTGCAATCGCAAAGCTGGCCGACGCGGCCGGTCACCCTGGTCGTGCCCTATGCGGCCGGCGGACCGGTCGACACCATCGCCCGCATCCTCGGCGCGCGCATGAGCGAGACCCTCGGCCAGCAGCTCGTCATCGAGAATGTCGGTGGCGCCGGCGGCATGACCGGCGCGCAGCGCGTCGCCAAGTCGCCGCCCGACGGCTATTCGCTGCTGCTCTCGGGCAGCGCGGTCCTCACCATCAACCAGTCGCTCTACAAGCGGCCGCTCTACAACGGCGCCACCGACTTCGAGCACGTGGTGCTGCATTCCGATTCCGCGCGCATCCTCATCACACGGGCGGATTTTCCGGCCAAGTCGCTCGCCGAATTCGTCGCCTATGCCAAGGCCAATCAGGGCAAGATGCAATACGGCTCGGCCGGCGCCGGCTCCGGCTCGCATGTCTGCGCGGTGCTGCTCGACGTCGCCATGGGCACCAAGATCGCGCACATCCCGTATCGCGGCGCCGGCCCGGCGATGCAGGACCTCGTCGCCGGACGCGTCGACTATATGGCCGAGCAGATTTCGACCGCGCTGCCGCAGATCCAGGGCGGCAAGGTGAAGGCGCTGGCGACATTCGGGCTCGACCGCGCACCAGGGCTCGAAAGCCTCGCGACCGCCGACGAGCAGGGATTGAAGGGCCTCGATTGCGGCTCCTGGGGCTCGTTCTCGTTCCCGAAGGGCACGCCGGACGCGATCGTGCAGCGGCTGACGCAGGCCTCCAACGAAGCGGTCGAGTCGCAGATGGTGCGCGACCGCTTCAAGGCGATCGGCGTGGTGGTGCCCGCGAAGGAGCGCCGCACGCCGGCGTATCTGCGCAAATTCGTCGTGAGCGAGACCGAACGCTGGGCGGGGCCGATCAAGAGCAGTGGCGCCGTGATCGAGTGACGCCCTCTCAATCCGCCCTCATCCTGAGGAGGCGCGCAGCGCCGTCTCGAAGGATGGGGCGGGCACCGTGCTTGTTGCCATGGTTCGAGACGCCGCGCTTATGGCGCGGCTCCTCACCATGAGGTCGGAGAAAAGGAAACGGGAGAAAGCGCATGCTGAAGGTCTTGCTTGCGGCCTTGATCGCCCTTGGTCTTGGAGGCGGCGCCGCCGCGCAGGATTGGCCGACGCGGCCGATCACCCTGGTGGTGCCGTTCCCCGCCGGCGGACCGATCGATTTCATCGGCCGGCTGATGGGACAGAAACTGTCGGAGCGGCTCGGCCAACAGGTGATCGTCGAGAACGTCGGCGGCGCCGGCGGCATGAACGGCGCGGCGCGCGTTTCCAAATCTCCGCCCGACGGCTCGATGTTCCTGTTCGGCAACCAGGGCACGCATACATTTAGCCAGTTGCTCTACAAGAAGCCGCTCTACAACGCCGTGAACGATTTCGCGCCGGTGGCGGTGGTGGTCGAGAACGTCAAGTTCCTGGCCGTCCGCAAGGATTTCCCGGCCAAGACGCTTGGCGAGTTCATCGCCTATGCCAAGGCGAACCAGAAGACCATGCAATATGGCTCGGCCGGCATCGCGTCGGCTACGCATGTAAGCTGCGTCCTGTTCAACTATGCGATCGGCGTCGACATCACGCATGTGCCCTATCGCGGCACCGGACCGGCGCTGCAGGACATGCTGGCCGGCCGCATCGACTACATGTGCGAGGTGACCTCGACCGGCGCGCCGCATGTCAAGGTCGACGCGATCAGGGCGCTCGCCATCCTGTCGCCGACACGCAACGCCGCGCTGCCGGGCGTGCCGACCGCGCATGAGCAAGGGCTTAAGGATTTCGACGCCGACGGCTGGAACGCGTTCTTCTTTCCGCGTGGCACGCCGGACGCGATCGTGCGCAAGCTCGCGCAAACAACCTCGGCGATCCTCGACATGCCCGACGTCCGCGAGCGGCTGGAGAAAGCCGGCCTCAATGTCGCACTGCCGGAGCGGCGCACCCCGGACTATCTCGGCAAGCTCGTGGTGAGCGAGCTCGACAAGTGGGGGCCGCCGGTCCGGGCCTCAGGCGTGATCGTGGATTGATCCGCGGACGCGCCGCCTTACGGCTTGCGAACCCCCGCGCTGCCCAATCGCCGCATGATCGGACCCTCGGGTTCGGTCGCGCGCACCGCGACGCGCCACGCGATCGGGATCACGCCGAGGAACAAGAACAGGAATACGAACAGACTGAGCGGCTTGGAAAACTGCTCGACGATTGCGGAAAGCCCGATCGCGATCAGGTCGCCGAGCACAACGGTGATGAGAAAGGCTGTCAGCAGTACCATGACGAATGTTCCCCGACATTGTTGCGCGCCCCACCACACCGTGCCCAACGCACGCGCATGAGCAAAGGTTGACGGGACAAATGGTCGCGCGATGTCGTCGCGGTGCGATGTCGCACCGCGCGCTGCCTTGATGCATCGTCACGCGGCGAGATTCAGGAAGACGAGTTCCGTGTCGTCGTAGCGCCGCCGCTCGATCTCGGTGAAGCCCTCAGGCGCGGTGAACGCGGCGTCGGCCGCTTCCTCGACCACGAGCAGCGCACCGGGTGTGAGCCAGCCGCCGGCGCGCGCCGAGACCAGCGCCTGCTCGGCCAGGCCGCGGCCATAGGGCGGATCCATGAAGACGAGCGAGAACGGCTCGATCGGATGCGCGTCGCCGAGCTTGGTGGCGTCGCGGCGGAAGACGCGCGTCGTGCCGCCGAGCCCGAGCGCGGCCACGTTCTCGCGGATCAGCGCGCGCGCCTCGGCGCCGTCGTCGACCAGCAGCGCGAACGCCGCGCCGCGCGACATCGCTTCGAGTCCGAGCGCGCCGGTGCCGGCAAACAGGTCGAGCACGCGCGCGCCGGTCACTGGGTCGCCGTGGCCATGGACGAGGATGTTGAACAGGCTCTCACGCAGCCGGTCGGAGGTCGGCCTGATGTCGCGCGAGCGCGGCGCTGCGAGCGCGCGTCCGCGATGCTGTCCGCCGACGATGCGCATCAGCCCGGCTTGCCGCGGAACGGCCGCCGGCCTTGCTTTCGTTCCCGCCGCGCCCGCTCCGGCTCGCCGAGCCGGTCGGGCCCGTGGCGGCGGGGCTTCTTCTTGTTCGGCTGCGCGCCGCGCGATTCCCTTGCTCCGTCATCCTGAGGTGGTCGCGCTTTTTCGCGGCCCTCGAAGGATGCACGGCCACCGCCAGCCGGCTGTTGCCGACTGGCGCCCTTTTGGTGCCGATCTCGGGTAGACCCGAGATCGGTGCCGTCGCCCTTCGAGGCTCGCTTCACGCGCGCCTCAGGGTGACGGGGCAAAGTCGGAGCCCGCGCCGCAGACTGACGGGCCTGGTCCTCGATCGGCCCCGCGAAATCCAATCCCGCCGCCGCGGCCACGCGTTCGCCGAGCTGCTCGCGCAAATGCCGCGTGCGCACCTCGTCGACCGTGCCTTCGGGCAGCTCGCCGAGCTGGAACGGCCCGAACGACACCCGGATCAGGCGGTTCACCGCCAGCCCGAGATGGCCGAGCACGTTCTTCACCTCGCGGTTCTTGCCCTCGCGCATCGCGAAGGTGAGCCACACATTGGCGCCCTGCTCGCGGTCGAGCCGCGCCTCGATCGGCCCGTAGGTGATGCCGTCGATTTCGATGCCATGCTTGAGCCGGTCGAGCCGAAGCTGCGTGATCTTGCCGTTGGCGCGCACCCGGTAGCGCCGCGTCCAGCCGGTCGCCGGCAGTTCCAGGGTACGCGCCAGCCCGCCGTCGTTGGTGAGCAGCAAAAGCCCCTCGGTGTTGGCGTCGAGCCGGCCGATGCTGATCAGCCGCGGCAGGTGCTTGGGCAGCACGCTGAACACGGTCGGCCGCCCCTGCGGATCGGAATGCGTGGTGACGAGCCCGCGCGGCTTGTGGAACAGGAACAGCCGCGTGCGCTCGCGCACCGGCAGCGGCTTCCCGTCGACGGTGACGCGGTCGGCCGCGGTCACGTTGAGCGCCGGCGAGGCGATCTTCTTGCCGTTGACGCTGACCCGGCCGGCGGCGATCCAGGCCTCGGCCTCGCGCCGCGAGGCGAGCCCGGCGCGCGCGATCGCCTTGGCGATGCGTTCGCCCTCGTGTTGCCGACTTTCGTCGCCCTTGCGCGTCATGACAGCGGCCTGATAGCAGAAGCGGCCCCGCGTGTCCCGGACGCCATAGGCGCGATGGCACGCGAACAGGAGCCCGATGCCCTCCTTCATGGACCTTGCCCTCGACGAGGCGCGCGCCGCGGTGGCGGCCGGCGAAGTGCCGGTCGGCTGCGTGATCGTGCGCGACGGCGAGGTGATCGCGCAGGCGCACAACCGCACGCTCGCCGACCGCGACCCGACCGCGCATTGCGAGATGCTGGCGATCCGGCGCGCCGCCGAGGCGCTGGCCTCGGAGCGGCTCACCGACTGCGATCTCTACGTGACGCTCGAACCCTGCGCGATGTGCGCGGCGGCGATTTCGTTTGCCCGCATCCGGCGGCTCTACTACGGCGCCGCCGACGTCAAAGGCGGCGCGGTCGAGAACGGCGTGCGCTATTTCACGTCGCCGACCTGCCACCATCGTCCCGAGGTCTACGGCGCGATCGCCGAAGCCGAGGCGGCGGCGCTGCTCAAGGATTTCTTCCGCGCGCGGCGTTAAACCCTGCTAGGGGTGCCGCAGCCGGTTGCGCACGCAGCGCTCGATGCCGCGCAGGCGGGCGCGGCGCGAGATCGCCCGGGTCGGATTGCGGGCGAAGGATTGGTTGCAGCAGTCGATCCAGACCCGCCCGCGCTCGGCCAGCGGCCGGCAGTTGGTGGTCCGGTCCTGGGCAACGACCGGCTCGCCGGTGGCAAGCCCCAGCATCGCGACCAGCAGGACCTGAGCGAACCTGCGCATCAATCTCCACCTCGGACCGCGTCGCGTCTTTGACGTCGCCGCCTTATCAACAGTGGACCGGCGGTGCTCGTCGCCGGACCGGTCGCACTACTATATCCTGCAATCCATTCCGTACGAAATCGAGGAGAGCCGCATGCCGAAGACATCTGCCGCCGGTCTGATCGCCGCTGCCATTGCACTGACGGCCGTGCAGTCCGACAGCGCACGCGCACAGGAGCAGCAAACGTTCAAAGGCCTCCTCGGCCGCGGATTCGAGATCAAGAGCGTGACCTTTGCGAAAGGCGAAGCAACTGGCGACCGCGAGACCTTCGTGGTGACGCTGCAGCGCGAGAAGTCGGTGGCTGTGTGCTATTTTGCCGCAACGAGCTGGATCAATCTGTCGAACAACGCGCTCGAAGATCCCAAACGCTGCGACGTGCGTTGACCATATTGACGACGTGGCGGATCAGCTCTCGAGCAGCGCCGTCAGCCGCTGCCGGATCTCCGCCTTGCCGGATTCGCATACGCGCAGGATCGCGCTCGCCTGGAAGAAGTCGAGCGTGCGGAACAGTCCGACGTTCGGCCGGATGATCAGGTCGGGCGCGCCGTGCTTGAGCTTCTCGGTGGTGATGGCCTGGCCCATCACCAGGATGGTGGCCAGGATCGCCTCCCACGGCGACGGGATATCGCGCCGCGCATCGTTCGGCTCGCCGGAGATATCGACGGCGAGGACAACGTCGGCGCGGTCGCGCACCTGATCGAATGGCAGCGGATTGGTGGCGCCGCCGTCGACCAGGACCTTGTCGTCGATCACAATCGGACGCACGACCGTCGGCAGCGCCATCGAGGCGGCGACCGCGCGGCGCAACGGCCCCGTCGACAGCACGACCTGCTGACGCCGGTAGAGGTCGGAGGCGATGACCAGCAGCGGGATCTTCAGCTCGCTGAAATCCTGCGGCAGCGCGGCCGGCAGGAAATGCTCGCAGAACTTCTCGCCATCGACTTGCGTCGCGCTGCCAAAACCGCCGGAGAACAGGCTCGCGAAACTGCCGGCGCGCGCCGCCACCAGCCGGCGGAGGACCTCGCTGCGGTTGTGCGCGAGCGAGATCACATGGCGGCGGATGTCGCGGCCCGACATGCCGGCGGCATAGGCGGCGCCGATCATGGCGCCGACCGAGCTGCCGGCGATGGCGGTCGGCCGCACGCCGATCTCGTCGAGCACTTCGAGCACCGCGATATGCGCAATGCCACGGGCGCCGCCGCCGCCGAGCGCAAGCGCGAGCGATTTGGTCATGGCGTTCGCGCCTGCTCCCGCGCGACCGCCCGCCAGCCGATGTCGCGACGGCAGAAGCCATCCGGCCAGCGGATCAAGTCGACGGCGGCATAGGCGCGCGCCTGCGCCTCCGCGGCGCTCTTGCCGATCGCGCAAACATTGAGCACGCGACCGCCCGTGGCGACGATCTGTCCGCCCTTGTCAGCCGTGCCGGCGTGGAAGATCTCGACGCCCTCGACCTCGGCCGCCGCGTCGAGCCCTTCGATCACCGAGCCCTTGCCGTAGCTGCCGGGATAGCCCTTCGCCGCCATCACCACCGTCAGCGCCGTGTCGGGAAACCAGCGCAAATCGAAATTGCGCAACTGTCCTTCCGCCGACGCCAGCAGCGCCGGGACGATGTCCGACATCAGCCGCAGCATCAGCACCTGGCATTCGGGATCGCCGAAGCGGACGTTGTATTCGATCAGCTTCGGCCCCGACGCCGTGATCATCAGCCCGAGATAGAGCACGCCGGTGAACGGCATGCCCATCTCCTTCATCGCCGCGACCGTCGGCAGCACGAACTCGTCCATGGCGCGGCGTTCCATCGCCGGTGTCATGATCGGCACCGGCGAATAGGCGCCCATGCCGCCGGTATTGGGGCCCTGGTCGCCGTCGAACACACGCTTGTGGTCCTGCGCCGAGACCAGCGGGATCGCGGTCTCGCCGTCGCAGAGCGCGAAGAACGACGCCTCCTCGCCGTCGAGGAATTCCTCGATCACCACCTCGGCCCCGGCGTCGCCCAGGCCGCCGCCGAACATCATGTCGACCGCCGCTTCCGCCTCGGCCACGGTCTGCGCCACCACCACGCCCTTGCCGGCGGCGAGGCCGTCGGCCTTCACGACGATCGGCGCGCCTTGGGCGCGCACATAGGCCTTGGCCGGCGCCGCCGCCGAGAACCGCTCGTAGGCGGCGGTCGGAATTCCGTATTTGCGGCACAGGTCCTTGGTGAACCCCTTGGAGGTCTCGAGCTGGGCCGCCGCCCGCCGCGCCCCGAACGCCTTGATCCCGGCCGCCGCGAGGGCGTCGACAATGCCCTCGCCCATCGGGCCCTCCGGGCCGACCACGACCAGGTCGATTTTATGCGAGCGGCAGAACGCGACCACGGCGGCATGGTCGCTCGGGTCGACGGCCACAAGCTCGCCGTCGCGGGCGATGCCGGCATTGCCGGGGGTGCAATAGAGCCGCTCGACCAGGGGGCTCGCGGCGATCTTCCAGGCCAGCGCGTGCTCGCGGCCGCCGGAGCCGATCAGGAGGATGTTCATTGCCTAAAGTCGGATGCTGTACAGGGCGGCGGTGGTGTATCATTCCATGGGGCGGCGCAACAGGCGCCGACTTGTAGCCGTCCCCAGGGAGCGTTCTAAGGGCACGTTCCAAGGGAGCGAAGCGGGTTCTCATCCATGAGTCGTCTGGCACGCACCTTCATTGCCGGCCTTCTGGTCGTCCTGCCCATTGTGCTGACCATCGTGCTGGTGGTCTGGGTGGCCAATATCGTCATCACCTTTGTCGGCCCGAACAGCGTGGTCGGCTCGATCCTGATCACGCTGGGGTTCGGCTTCTCCGCCTCGACCTGGGTCGCCTACCTGGCCGGCGTGCTGATCGTGGCGCTCTGCATCTACCTGCTCGGCCTGATGGTCCAGTCGCGGTTGCAGCACAGCGTCCACAACATCATCGGCAACGTGATGCAGCGCATCCCGTTGATCGGCTACGTCTACGACATGGCCAAGCGCCTGATCGCCATCGTCGAGCGCAAGGACGACGGCGACTTCAAAGGCATGCGGCCGGTCTGGTGCTTCTTTGGCGGCGAAGGTGGCGCGGCGGTGCTCGCCTTGCTGCCGTCGACCGACACGGTCATGCTCCACGGCGAGGCCTATCACGTCGTTCTGGTGCCATCGGCGCCGGTGCCGGTCGGCGGCGCGCTGGTCTACGTCCCGGTGAAATGGGTGAAGCCCGCCGACATCGGGATCGAAGGATTGATGAGCCTCTATGTTTCGATGGGCGTCACGGCGCGGCAACCCGGCATCGCGCCCACGGTGATCAAGCCGCCGCTGGTATCATCCGGACCCACCGCGCCGGCCGCGCCGCCGCCAGCGCCCGCCAAGCAGCAATAAGCCGCACTGGCGGCGTCGCCACTCCGAAGCGATAATGCGGCCTGTGAACGGCGAAAGACCGTGTGCGCAGGAGAGGAAACGATGCCGACGATCGTCCGGACGATAGCTGCCTTGCTGGTCTGCCTCTTGGCAGGCGGCGCCGCGCAGGCGCAAACCTTCCCCAATCGTCCGATCCGCGTGCTGGTGACGATCCCGCCCGGCGGCGCTCCCGATATCTCCGCGCGCATGCTGGCACAGAGCCTGAACGAAAAGCTCGGCTGGTCGGTTGTGATCGAGAATCGCCCAGGCGCCAATGGCAACATCGCCTCCGAGCAAGTCGCGAAGTCGGATCCGGACGGCTATACGCTGCTGCTGCACGCCGACAGCGGCATCACCATCAATCCGCATGTCTACGGCAAGCTGCCGTTCGATCCGCTCAAGGATCTGCTGCCGGTCGCAAGCGTCGCCACCAACCAGTTCATGCTGTCGCTCAACCCGAAGGTGCCGGCCAACACGTTCCAGGAGTTCATCGACTACGCGCGCAAGACCAAGCCGGCGCTGCCCTATGCGTCAGGCGGCAACGGCAGCCAGCATCAATTGATGATGGAGATGCTCAAGCAGCGCGCCAAGATCGACCTGCTGCACGTGCCGTTCCGCGGCGCCGCGCCGGCGACGACGGCAACGGTTGCCGGCGATACCGCAGTCCTGTTCTCGGGCTCGGCCAGCGCGTCGCTGATCCAGGCCGGCCAGTTACGCGCGGTCGCCACCAGCGGCAAGAAACGCGCCCCGCGCTTCCCCGACCTGCCGACCATCGGCGAGTTCTATCCCGGCTACGCGGTCGACATCTGGCTCGGGCTGTTTGCACCGGCGGGAACGCCGGAGCCGATCGTCACGCGGCTGCGCACCGAGGTGCACAAGCTCCTGTCCGACGCCGAGTTCGCCAAGAGGCTCAACGTCTCCGGCAGCCTCGAGCCGCTGGTTCTCTCACCTGTGGAGTTCTCCAAGCTGATCCACGAGGACTACGAGAAATACGGCGCGATCGTCCGGCAGCTCGGCATCAAGATCAACTGATGTTCAATGTGATGCGTTTGCGTTAACCGCCCGGCAGCCTTGCACCGTTCCATTTTCACAGAGCGGGGGTGTTTAGACGACGCGCGCGAGACTGCGTTTACCAAGCGGAAATAGCTTACCGCCAGGCACGCCGCAGGGTACTCCCATGTCGCTATTCCGACTGGACGAACGATTTAACGATCTGCGCAAAAGTCCGCGGTTCGAGGTCCACTATCTGGGCCAGATCGACCTCGGTCCGGCGGCGACGTCGGTCAATTGCATCATCTGCGACATCTCCGCGACCGGCGCCAAGCTGACGGTGGGCGCCCACCAGGTACCGGACGAGTTTGTCCTGGTATTTCGCCGCCGCTGCCGGGTGACCCGGCGCGAGGGCGGCCAAGTCGCGGTGCGGTTCGTCCAATCCTAGGGGCCGGGCCGCCCCCTCCCCGACCGTGGAATAACGGCAGCCGGTAACCTCTGTGTTGGCCTTGCCACGACTTTGGCACAAGGCCGCCATGTCCCCAGCAAGAAATGGTCGAAACCCCCTGTTGTGCTCCGGTCTTGGGGCATCTGTAGGGGATGTCAGGGAGCACGCGCCGGGGGCGCGTGGTGGGTCGGATGCGACGGGCGCTGATCGTCGTCATCATCAACATCGTGTTTGTCATCACCGATCTGTGGCCGGCGGCTGCGACCCAGCAGTTGCGCACGATCGACCTGATGACCCCGGAATCGGTGTTGCGCTGGATCAACGGCTATCGGCAGAAGCCCGATCCGTCGAGCGTGCCCGACGTGGTCAAGGCCTTGAGCCGGATGTCCGCGTTCAAGGATCCGGAAAGCGCGGGCCCCTATATCGGTTTCATTGCCGGCGTGATCGGGTCCAATCCCGAGCGCGCCGAAGAGTTGATCGCCAAGATGTTTCCGCTGCCGGAGGAGAACCACTGGGTGCTCGTGCGCGCGATCGCCTATTCGGCGCATCCGGACTGGAAGCACCTGCTGCGCGTCTTTGCGCCGCGTATGCCGACCCGCGGCGTGATGATCACCAACTATCTGCGCAACCAGTCGCCGACCCTGTTCCAGGTCGCGGCCCGCCGGGCGCCGACGACCGGGCAAAAGGTGCGCTCGTATTTCTCCTATGACACCTATTTCGGCGACGGAAAGAAGAAGGGCCCGCGCGAGGAGCTGGAGCTGACACCGGAGCTGCTCGACACCTATTGGGGCTACTATTTCGCGAGCGGACGCTATCGGCCGATCTCGCGCATCGTCGCCATGCTGCCCTACTCGAACGAGAACAACAGCGTCGAGCTGCTGACGCTCGGCAACATGGCCAAGTTCACGCTGGCGAGCAACGCGGTGCGCGACATGAAGCTTCTGGCGATGTTGCGGGAAGCGCAACAACGGAACCCGCCAAGGGCGACCGCGGCGCCGCTCAAGGAAGTCATCACCGCCGCCGAGACTGTCGAGACCGGGCGGTTGCGCAAGGACGCGATGGCCTCGATCGAGGAATTGCGCCGCAAGGGCCCGCAATCCCGGCGTGAAATTTCGAAGTGGGGCAATATTGGCATCGGCGCGCTTTCGCTTGGCTGTATCGGCGCCGCCGCCACGGGCCAGATCTACCTCGGCCTGCCCTGCGTGGTGGGCGGCGCGCTGGCGTCTGGTGGACTGAAATACTACGAGTCGCAGCCGCAGTAGGATCGGTTTCGACGGGCTACGGGCGCGGGCCGAACACACCAACGTGGCCCACGGCAGCACACAATGCCGTGCCCACCAGCACAGCCCGACATGCGCAACACCATGGATTTCCGGCGCGGTTACGATGCGTCTTACTCGGCGGTGATCGGCAGTAAGATGGCGGATATCGAACAATTCATCAGCCTGGCCAAACACTTCTGCGATTTTTCTTTCCGTCTTACCGGTCTTTCTCACAACCGCGACTTCTCCCTCCGTCGTTCCGGGGCGCGGGCCGGAACGGAACGACGGTGCCACAGAAATTCGCGCCGTCAAGCTGAACGTCGCGCAACTGTTTACAGCCTGGTGGCAGCGGCGCGCGTTTGTCGCCGTTGCGTGCAAGCCGCGTGCAACAGCTATCGGGCTTTCTGTTGCGGCGGCGCTATGCACAAAATTCTGCGCGCTGTGCACAGCGAAGGGGTCGTTGCAGGGCGGATTAGCGAGGCGCAATTGCCAATGCGCGATCGGAGCTGGAAATAAGTAAAGTGTCCCCATATCTCCCGGCGAAACCCATCTTTCGGTCGGCGAATTGGCTGAGGCCGAGGCGCAATTGGCCGCGTTGGAGCAAATCTGCCTGCTCCCCTGTGACGAATACCGTGACCTCAGATGGGCCATCGCGACCTACAAGCAGCGACTGGCGAGCCGCTGAGTGCTTGACTATTGCGTCCAATACCAACGCCGCAAGACAGGACCAGCCCCGAGTCTGGGTTCGCCATGTCGCGATGTTCTCGATCCGCTTGCTGCTGGCGAACAGGCCGTAGTGGCGGATGCGGTTGAAGCCTGAGGCAGCACGTGGATGAGGAAGCGGCGGATGAACTCGTGGGTATCGAGCGTCGTCACCTTGTATCGATCGCGGCCTCACGCCGGCGTCATACCTGCGAATTTCATGACCTTCGTCCATTTCTCTGCTTGTTCGGCGACCAGCTTGCCAAAGTCACCGGGAGCGCCTGGAAGGAGATTTGCCCCAAGCTCCGAATACCGCGTTTGAATGCCGGGATTCGCCAATGCGGCGTTAATTTCACGGTTGACAGCTTGAATTACATCCGCCGGCGTACCAACCGGTGCCGCTAAACCAACGAACGAGGTTGCCTCGTATGTTGGCAAGAATTGCGCAATCGTTGGCAGGTGAGGCAGCGCCGGCGAAGGAACGCTACCGGTCACGGCCAAAGCCCGCAGCGCACCTGACCTGATGTATTCAATCGCACTGTAAATCGTCACCAATCCGATTGGGACCTGTCCACCGATCAGATCGGTCACTTGGGGGGCCTCGCCGCGATATGGCACGTGAGTTAAGTCAACGCCAGACATCATTTTGAACAGTTCGATGCCAACGTGCTGTACGGTTCCGATCCCCGCGGACCCGAAATTGAGTTTGCCCGGATTTGCTTTGCAGTGTGCAATAAGTTCGGGAACTGAATTGACGGGCAGTTTCGGGTTTACAAGTAGAAGAAACATGTTGGTGTTGAGACCGGCGACAGGCGCAAGATCGCGGACGATGTCGTAAGACAGCTTCGCTGATGCAAGCGCACCCAAGGTATTCGCGGTTCCAAGCACGACAAAGCTATATCCATCCGGGCGCGCGCGCACGATGACTTCGGTTCCGATGGTGCCTGCGGCGCCGGCCCGGTTCTCGACAACAAATGGCTGACCAAACCGCTCCGTCAACCATTGTCCGAACAGCCGCGCGTGGAAATCGTGCGGGCCGCCCGCAGGAAAGGCAACAACCAAACGCACCGGCCGCGTCGGATAGGTTTGCGCCCTCGCAATTCGTGAGACCGCCGGCAAAGCAGCCACACCCGCTGCCAGACGCAGAAATTGTCGGCGGCGAAATTTCATGGCGTTCCCTCCCAGGAATGCAGCAACATTCAAATGCCGGATATTTTTGGGAATGCTACCAACGATGGCACCCGTGCTGCCATTGCAATGAGGGGACTTCGGCACGTCCCGCGCGGGCAGCTTGGCCGAGATGCTACATCAGCTTTGCGAGCAGGCGGAAGGGGCCACGCCTCACCCTACCCCTCACCCCGTAAGAACGGGGAGAGGGAACAGAGCGAGTTCGCTGCACCGTTCCCTAACAAAGCAGATAAGTCACCGCGCGAGCGGATCGGGGCGGAGTTGAAACTTCACCACCTTCGGCCGCTCGCGGTCGCCTTCGATGTGCCAGGTTGCGCGGCCGGCATAAGCCGACCACAGGCCGCGTCCCTTCCACCCGCCATTGGGATCGTCGATGCGGCCGTCGAGCCCCTTGGCGTGGAAGCCCATCGGGTACGGCACCCGCAGCGTGACCCACTTGCCGTCCACCAGCGCTTCCAGCGAGTCGGTGAAATTGCCGGTCGCGACCGGCACGTTGCGCCCGAGCCCGAAGGTGTCGAATTGGTCGACCCAGGTGTAGTAGCTCGCCTGCGCGCTGCCGCTGTCGGTCACGGTCTCGAACTGCGGGCCGGGCAGCGGGTAGAACGTCCAGCCTTCCGGGCAGTGCCTGCCGGTGGCGGTCGGGCCGTTGAGCGGGCCTTTGCATCTGCGCCGGTCGAATTTTCCGAGGTGACCGCTCGCGAGCGAAGTCCAGTAGACGCCGTCACGATCGATGTCGCCGCCGCGCGGGCCGTAGCCCGGGAACGGCACCTCGTAATATTCCGCCAGCACGGTCGCCGGCGGATTGTCGCCCGGCATGATGCGCACGATCGCGCCCGGATAGACCTGCACCGTGCCCCAGATCGACTTGTCGATAGGGTTGTAGGCGATGGCGTAGAGGCCGGCGACGATGCGCTTGTCCTTGGTCGGATCGACCGGGTCGTTCGGCCCGACATAGCCTTCGTCGCGCCGGCCGTTGCCGTTGGTGTCGAGGACGATCGGCGACCAGCCCTGCGCCTTCTGCTCGTCGCCGGTCTCGTCGAACAGCTTGGTGTTGAACCAGCCGACATAGCCGGAGCGGAAGCCGCCGGCGCTGAGCCACAGCGTGTGGTTCTCGTCCTCGGCGAAGTTGAGGTGATGCGTGGTGAAGCAGGTGTCGATCAGCGTGAGCTTGCCGGTCTTCGGATCGTAGACCGAGAGCTGCCGCCCGGCCTGCTCGATTGGGAAGAGCTTGGCGGACGGATGCTCCGAGCCCTTGCGGCAGAACGCTGGCGTCGCTGCCTCGCGGATGCGGCTGGTGAACCAGACCCGCCCGATATGATCGAACATCGGATTGTGCGGCGTCGTCTGCGCGCCCCATAGCGGCTTGTCGCCCCAGTACGGCGACGGCTGGTTCAGGAATTCTTCGTGCTGGGAAATGAACATGCCGCGTGGCTTGACCGGCGTGCGGGTGATGAGCCTGACTTGCGATCGTCGTATGCGTGACCGGATCGAGCACCGGCACGAGATCGGTCGAGTCCTCCGTCGCGCCGTAGATCTTGCCGTTGGCGTTGACCGTCGGGTTGCGCCGGTCGGTGGCGACCTCGTCGTGCAGATAGTCGGTCGGCGTGCCCCAGTCCCACAGCGTGACGACCACGTTGCGCTCGAGCCCCGCCGGGCGCGCCGGCTGCGACTTCGGCAGCTCGCCGGCGGCGATGCGGTCGGTCCAGTCGGCGAAATTCTTCAGCGCATGCTGGGAATCGAGCTGGCTGATGTTGCGGACCATGATTTCGGCGGCCGGACCGACCTGCATGCGGTAGGTCCAGGCCGAAAGCGAGCTGTCGAACTTGCCGAGCTTGGGTTCGATCACGCGCGTCGGCTTGTTGCCGAGCTGGTGGCAGGAGCCGCAGCCCTGCGACTTGACGTTGGCGAGCCACATCGCCTGGCTGCGCATGTTGGTGGCCATTCCGTTGCCCTTCGGCCCGGTGCCGGGGAACAGGCTCTTGTCCGGAATTTTCATCATCGAGTACCACCACTGCGCCGGGTAGTACTCGGCGGCCGCAGCCGGCGTCGGCGCCGTCACCGCGGTGAGATCGAGGATTTTTCCGGGCGTCGCCCGCACCTTCGGGGAATCGACCAGGCCGTAGCCGCGCACCCAGACGCTGTAGGTGGCCTTCGGCAGTTCCGGCAGGACGTAGCGGCCTTCACCGTCGGTGACGACGATCTTGGCGAATTTGGTGGGCAGGTCGGTGGTTTCCGCGATCACCCAGACGCCGGCCTCAGGGCCCTTGGCGCTGCGCACGACCCCGCCGAGGTCGCTGTCGCCGACCGTGATACCGCCCGCGGTCTGCTGTGCTCCGGCCACCGACGATCCGGCTAGCAACGCGGCCATCGCCGCCGCCGCCAGGCCCACACGGAATCCTGCGCTCATCGCCCTCTCCTCTCGTCTCTCCTACCGGGCGCTTCGTTTGTAGCGAGCGCCTTTGCCTTATCAGTGCACAGTCCCTTAACGGCCGCAACGCGCCTCGGAGGCCTTGTACGCGAGACTAAATTGCCCGCCCGGTGCGGCGACAAGCACAGGAGTTGCGCAAGAGCGCCAGCCGTCGAGTCTTTTCTTGCTTTTCGCACGAACTCTCGAACCTCGTCTTGAACTTTTCCGACACATCTGACACAAGCACCACCCGCTGGGCGCTTTGCGCCTGGCAGAAACCCGCCGACACACCGTGTGTGTTGGCATGACGAGGAACCCGATGCGCCTAACAGGCACCATCAACGCGCTCAGCGCCGACGTCCGGTCGATTAGTCGACTGGGCTACGGCCGCGTCATGCGCGCGTTCAAGCCGGGTTGCTCCTTCCATACGCAATCCGGAACGAGACAACCGGATTAACTGGCGGCGGGCCTCATCCCTCCGCCGCAAGGCAGGAGGGACAGCAATGGCCCGCAACGACTTCAGAAGTTTCAGAGACCAGTCCGCCGATCGTGCGCCATTGCGCGCGGGCGCCGAATCGTGGCGCGCGCTCGCCAATGTCACGGTCGCGTCGACCCTGGTTGTCGCGGTTGTCGTCAGCGTCTTGTCGCTGGTCGAGGCCGTGTTCTCGACCTCAACGACGAGGCTGGCGCGGCACGCTCCACATCCTTCGGGATTGCAGGGCTGGCACGCCCGTGCGCGATCGCACGAGCCTTTCTTACCGACTCCAGTGCAGGCCGAGCCTGCGCTGTTCGTTGCTGACTAAGCGTGATCCCGCGAAGTGGGATCACGCACAAACGTGACTACGCTGTTTGACATCGTGAACGTCCAGAATAGGCCAGCGGCGTCTGCTTCGCGAGGAGCGGAAGTCCCTGTTGCAAGGTCGCGACCTTTGTTGAGCATGATCCATTTCGATCATGCTTTGCGAGAGCGGCGCCGCTGGCCCTTTGTCAATTTTCCTTCTCTTTTTCTCTGCCGGCTTAGCTCAACGGGAAGAGCGCCGCCCTCGTAACGCGGAGGCCGCGTGTTCGAGTCACGCAGCCGGCACCACTTTGCTTGCCTTCGTAGCTCAACTGGAAGAGCAGTTGCCCGGTACGCAGCAGGCCGCGTGTTCGATTCACGCCGAAGGCACCAGCTTCAGCGCCAGTAGCCCAACCGGCAGGAGGCGGCTCTCTCAGAAAGAGCACAGTGCAGGTTCGAATCCTGCCTGGCGCACCACCCTTCGCCCGCCGAAGCGGGCTACGGCTGGCAAGCCGGTCTCAACACGCTCGCCGCGAAGGCGGGTCAATCCACCAGCCCCTTGCTCGCGAGCCACTTCTGAATGAGCGCGGCGACCTCGTCGCTGTTGCGGTCCATCATGACCATGTGGCTGTTGCCGCGGATGCCCGCGTCCGGCAGATCGACGATGTCGATGCTGCCGCCCGCGGCCTTGAGCACGCCGGCATAGTCGACGCCGCCCTGGCGGATCTTCGACCAGCGCGGATGATCCTTGGCGAAATCACCGTAGATCATGGTGATCGGGGTCGACTTGATCGAGGCGACCTTGCTGCGGTCGCCGCCGACCGTCGGCTCGACCGCGATCAGCGCCTTGACCTTGTCGGGCCGCGCCTCCAGCACCTGGTAGCCGAAGGTGCCGGACTGGCTGTGCACCATGATCGACGCACGGGCAGACCTTGTCGACCAGCGCGATATAGGCGGCGACGATCTCCTTGTCGGTCGTCACCCAGCGCGGCACGCCCTGCTTCATGAACTGCTCATAGGCCTCGATCGGAAACTGCGTGCCCGGATAGGTCTTGCGCTTCGCCGCCTCCGGCGACCACGAGCCGATCGGGCCGATCCGGAAACGCTCCCAGGGATCGCCGAGCGGCAGGAACACGGGCTCGCCCTTGAACTGATTGGTCCAGCCCGAGCGGCCGCGCTCCATCGCATCGGAGATGTAGACGTCCCAGCCCTGGCGCAGGAAGTAGTTCAGCCATCCCGGCTTGCCGTCGGGCTTGGTCTCGTAGGTGACGCCCGACAGCCCGCCGCCGTGCCACATCAGCAGCGGCAGCTTGCCCTTGCGGTTCTGCACCAGGAAAAATTGCGAGTACATCTGCTCGACCTGGTACGTGCCGTTCGGGTCCACCTTCGCTGGCACGCCGCCGGGCGTGAACACGATCTCCTTGATCGGCTGTCCCGAGATCTCGATATGCCGGCCGCCGATATGGAACGAGCCCATGTCGCGCAGCGCGATCGGCTGCTGCGCGAGCGCCGACGTTGCAACGATCGCCGTCGCGGCGGTGGCCATGATTGTCCGAAGCATGATGTCCTCCCGTTTTTCTTGATGTCGTCGCCAAGCGGCGGGCCGCAAGATTACACCACCGACATCGCGCCGCGCCATATCGCGAAGTTGGGCAGCGGCCCGCTTCCGCATGGCCGATCCGCATGCGACAGTCGCGGCGAAACACACGCACGACAGGAGACCATGGTGCCCGTGATGTCCGGCAAGCACGCGTTCCTCGAACTGCTCAAGCAGGAGGGCGTCGAAGTCGTTTTCGGCAATCCCGGCACCACCGAGCTGCCGCTCATGGATGCGTTCGCAACCGAGAACGAGATCCGCTACGTGCTGGGCCTGCAGGAAGCCGCCGTCATGGCGATGGCGGATGGCTACGCCCAGGCATCCGGAAAACTCACGGTGTGCAACTTCCACACCACGCCCGGCCTGGGCAACGCCATGGGCATGCTCTACGACGCCCAGAAGGCGGGCGCGCCGATCCTGGTCACCGCCGGCCAGCACGAGCAGATCTTCAACGTCACCGAGCCGATCCTGATGGCGGACCTGCCGCCGATCGCTCGGCCGCTGGTGAAGTGGTCGACCGAGGTGCATCGCCTCGCCGACCTGCCGCGCATCGTGCATCGCGCCGCCAAGACCGCGCTGGCGCCGCCGACCGGACCGGTGTTCCTCTCGCTGCCGGGCGACATCCTGCGCGCCGACGCCGATCTCGACCTGATGGGACCGACGCGTATTGCCCCGCATATTCGCGGTGACCGCGCCGCCGTCGAGGCGGCGGCCGCGATCCTGGCAAGGGCGGAACGGCCGATCATCATGGCCGGCGACATCGTGGCGCAGAGCCGCGCGCATGCCGAGCTGATCGAGCTCGCGGAGCTGCTCGGCGCGCCGGTCTATCTCGAGTTCATTCCGAACACAGCGTCCTTTCCGAGCTCGCATCCGTTGTTTCGTGGGCAGATGACGCGCACCGCCCCGGCGGTGCGTCGAGCTGCTCGATCAGCACGACGTGCTGTTCTCGGTCGGCGCCGATCTGTTCACGCTGTCGCTGCCGTCCGAGACCGATCCGATGCCGCCCGGCATCGCGCTCATCCATCTCGACGTCGATCCCTGGGAGATCGGCAAGAATTATCCGCCCAAGGTGGCGATCCTCGGCGATCCGAAGGGCACGCTGCCGGACCTGATCGCCGCCGTGCGCGAGCGCATGTCGAGCGGTGCCAAAGGCGCGGCGCGCGACCGGCTCAAGACCGCAAGCGACGCCGGTGCCGCCGAGCGCGCGGCGCTGCATGCCTCGGCGCGCGCGCTTGCGGACGCGGTGCCGGTGCAGCCGCTGGCGCTGCTGCACGCCATCGGCGAAACGCTGCCGAAGGACGCCGTCGTGATCGAGGAATCACTGTCCTCCAACCGCGGCATCCGGCAGCTGATCCGCGCCGACGATCCGCAGAGCTATTTCGGCCTGCGCGGCGGCGGCATCGGCTGGGGCGTGCCGGCGACCATCGGCGCCAAGCTCGCACTGCCGGACCGGCCCGTTGTCGGGATCATCGGCGATGGCTCGTCGCTCTATACGATCCAGGCGCTTTGGACGGCGGCACACTATGGCATTGCTGCGATCATCGTGATCCTCAACAACACGTCGTATCGCATCCTCAAGCAGCGCCTGCACGCGATGCGCGGGCTCTCGCAGCAGGCCGACACCTATGTCGGCATGGAGCTCACCAACCCGGCGATCGATTTCGTCTCGCTGTCGCGCTCGTTCGGCGTTGCGGCGGCGCGCGCCAAGACCGTGCACGAGGCGACCGATCTGCTGCGGCAAGGGCTCGCGAGCGGCGCGCCGATGCTGATCGACGTCGTGCTCGACCGCGAATTCAAATAGCTGACACGCCGATTTCGTCCGGCGTCCACGCGATCGCCCGCATGCGCGGGCGACGCTACCCACAGACATGCCTCCTTAGCTTAGCGGCCAAAGCTCCGCGCTTACATCGCGGGATCCGGGGTTCGATTCCCTGAGGAGGTACCAACTTTCCGCCGCGCATCCGCGTCCCTGGCACTCCGCGCGCCTTCTCCCCCCGGAAGCGCGCCCGACCAAACGGACGAACGACGGCTGCGCGGCCGGCGCGGATGGAGCACGTCCAAGAGTGCCTGCTCCATCCCCTCAATTCGCACCAGCATACGATGCGTCCTTAGCTCAGCTGGTCAGAGCGTCTGCGCGACATGCAGAAGGCCCGCGGTTCGAATCCGTGAGGACGCACCAGTGCCCCGTCGTCTAGTGGCTAAGGCGCTCGGCCGATAACCGAGAAAACGCGGATCGAAACCGCGCGGGGCGACCATATCTGCGCATGCGATGGACGCGTAGCCTTAAACCCGAATGGAGAGGGAGCGGACTTTTAACCCGTCGGCCTGTGGATCGTAACCACACGCGTCCTCCAGTTTGTCTTTGGATCAGTGACCCGAGTGGCAAAGGGAGCGGTCTCTTAAGCCGCTGCGCAAGCTTCGTGGGTTCGAGTCCCACCTGATCCTCCATTTTGCGCGTCTGTACCCCAATTGGCAGAGGGAATGCGCCGAGACCGCATTCAGTGCTCGTTCGAGTCGAGCCAGACGCACCAAATTGCTCCGTTACGCATCTGGTGAGGCGGCCCGACTGTCTATCGGGCGAGAGGGATTCGATCTCCCTACGGAGCGCCAGTTCATATGTTTGAGCATGATCTCTTCCGAAAACCGGTTCCCACTTTTCGGGATCATGCTTTATCAGGGTGTAGCTCAGCCCGGCGAGAGTGCCTGCCTCGGACGCAGGAGGCCGTTGGTTCGAATCCAACCACCCTGACCATTTCACGTTGCAACACTGTCCCGTAGCTCAGCGGATCAGAGCACCGCGTTCCGACCGCGGAGGCCGCGCGTTCAAATCGCGCCGGGACATCCATTTTGGAAGGTGGTGCGCGGCGGCGCGCAACCGGTCTCGAAAACCGGGCCGACCTCCGGGTCGAGGGTTCGACTCCTTCACCTTCCGCCAGCCTTCGCTCGCGAAGCGAGCAAGGCTGCCCGCCGAAGCTTTAGCGAAGGCGGGTTGTCGCTGCGCGAGCTACGGCTGGCAAGCCACCCCAGGATCATCGCCGCTGGCCCTGATCGAACACGATCCGCATCAGATCGGTGACGTTCTTGGCCCCGAACTTCTCCATCAGCTTGCCGCGATGCACCTCGATGGTGCGGTGGCTGATGCCGAGCTGCCGGCCCGCCTCCTTGGCCGACGCGCCGTTGAGGATGGTTCCAAGCACGTCGCGCTCGCGGCGGGTCAAGGGCTCGCGGCCGGGGAAGTAGAGGTCCGGGACGGCGCCATCGTCCTGCTTGCGCAGTGTATAAGCCTCGATCGCCTGCTTGACGCGCTCGACCACCTCGCCGCCGCGGAACGGCTTCTCGATGAAGTCGAGCGCCCCGGCCCTGATCGCGTCCACCGCCATCGGGATGTCGCCCTGCCCCGAGACGATGAAGATCGGCGCCGGATAGTCCTGCGCGTGAAGTTCCCGCAAGATGTCGAGCCCGGAACGGCCGGGGATGTGTACATCGAGAATGATCGACAGCGGCGTCGCGGTGCGGGCATGCGCCAGAAACGACGCGCCATCGGCGAAGGCAATAACCCGATAGCCGGCGCGCTCGAAAATCGTTGTTAACGTCGCGCGCACACCAGGGTCATCGTCGACAACGAAGATCTCGCCGACCGAGACGGAGTCCTGCGGTGAATCGGGCATTTTCGAAGACATTGTCCGACTCAGGGATCGTGCCGTGGCGCGCATTTTATACGTATTCGCCCTTAGGGTCGACTTTACCGAGCCCTAGATAGGCGCGGCTTAAAAGCAGGCCAAGTTGACGGACAGTACAGGACGCGTGCGTGACAACGCTCAACAGGGACAACTCGTTCGGCGCGCTGGCGCAGATCAAGCATGATCTGTCCCGGATCGATGGTAAAGTGATCGGCCACCACGTCACGCAGATTTTCGAAAAATACCGCATTGAGCTTATTCGCAATATCGAGCGGCTCGAACAGGCCTAGCGACGAGCGCAACGACCGCGTCCTGGCGCTTGCGGGCCGAGCTCACTAAGGCCAAGTGCATCGGCGCCGCTTTCCGGCCGAACCGCTCCTGACAGCTTTTCATCTTCCCGCGGCTGCGACCTCGTCGCGCCGGCCCTGACACGCGCCGCCACGCGCGTGCGCAGCGCGTTCATCCATTGCGTCCCTCTCCTGCCACCGGTCTGTAAAACCGGCGTCTTGTGAAACCGGCAGGTCGGCCCGACGAGAGGTTCGAATCCTCGGGGGCGCACCAACTTTGCGGACGTGGCTCAAAGGTAGAGTCCCTGAGCGCCACTCAGGGGGCGCGGGTTCGATTCCCGCCGTCCGCACCACCCGCCTTCGCTGACGCTTCGGCGGGCACGGCCTTCGCCTAAGCGGGTATCCGTCGAAGCTTTAGCGAAGACGGACTTTCGCCGCTACGCGGCTTCCGCGAAGGCGGGCCAATCAAACGGGACGATAGCTCAACTGGGAGAGCAACCGCCTTGCAAGCGGAAGATGCGGGTTCAAGTCCCGCTCGCTCCACCACCCGCCTTCGCCATAGCGCATCGATGATGCGCGTGAACGCGCTTCAGGCTTCGGCGGGCACGGCCTTCGCCTGAGCGGGTGTCCGTCAAAGCTTCAGCGAAGACGGACCTTCGCCTCTGAAGCGCGCTACGGCCGGCAAGCCAATCAAATGCCTGGGAAGCTAATCTGGTGAAAGCACCGCACCGAAAATGCGGGGAGGTTGGCTCGAAACCAACCCCAGGCACCAGCCATCGCGTTGTAATTCCTGAGGAATCCGGACCGAGCGATAAAAAGCGGAAGCCCGTGCAAAGAAAAAAGAATGCGTCCGTCTAACCGGGCACGCGGATGGGATGGCCCCATCCCACCTCACCTGGAGTTACCACCATGCAACTCAAGTCCTCGATCGCCGCCCTTGGTTTCGTCGCCGCCCTGACCGCTTTCGGCGCGGCCCCCGCCAGCGCCAATGCCAACGTCGCGAACGACGTGATCACGGCAACCGGAAGCACCGGCACCCGCGCCGACGCCTCGCTGATCAGCAACCGCTGCGGCTGCTATCGCCCCTACGTCCGCTACTATCGCGTCTACCCGGTCTACCGCGTCTATCGCGTCCGCTACTACTACATCTAACCAGCGCGACCCGTTACGCGTCCTTTGGCTCACGCTGCGACCCGCGGCGTGAGCCAAAGCTTTTTCACATCACCGCTTCTTGGCAGGCGCCGCACGCAGCGCGGGACGCGGCTTCGACGTGACATAGGCCGCAACGTCCCATGCCTGCTGCTCGGTCAGGATCGGCTCACGATGGCTCGCGCCGATCGGCATGTTGGCGTGAACGAACGCCGCCGCGGCCTCGAGTTGGCTCATGCCGGCGGCTGAGTTGAACGAATCGTTGCCCCAGAGCGGCGGAATTTCGTAGCCGATGCCGGGCGCCATCAGCTGCTCGCCCTCACCCTGGTCCTTGTGGCACTTGGCGCAGTGGCTGGCATAGACCTTCTCGCCCTGCGTGGGATCGGGTGAACGCGACGCCTTGCGCAGCGGCGGCAATCCCATGCCCGCGACCCGCACGCCCTGCGGCGTCTTGCGGCCGATGAACTGGAGATAGGCGACCATCGCCTCCATCTCGCGGCCGTCGTCGGGCAGCGGCTTGCCGTTCATGCTGCGCGTCATGCAGCCGTTGATGCGCTCCGCAAGCGACATCACGTGCTCGTCGACCATCATCGGAAAGGTCGCGAACGTCGACACCAGCGGGATGCCGAACGGCTTGAGGCCGCTGTTGATGTGACAATGCGAGCAGGCGAGATTGTTGCCGGCGTAGCGCTTGGCCGGATCGGTGGCACTCTTGCCGATATGGCGCGCGGTGTCGCGGATGAGCTCCCCGCCATAGCGGATGAGATCGGTCTGCGGCCCCGGCGGCAGCGACGCGACGTCGTGGCCTGCATACCAGTTGGTCGGCCAGCCCCAGATCGCATAGCCGGTGCCTAGCCCGGCCCCCATCGCGGCAACAATGGCCGCGATGGCAATGGCATTCCGAACATTCGATCGCATCGTTCTGTCCTCGACGGAGGATTCGAAACGCAACGATAGCCGACAATTCCTGAACGAACTTCTTCCTGGATGGCGGAATCGGTAAACGCGCCTGACTGTTAATCAGGTGCCGCAAGGCCTGCAGGTTCGAGCCCTGCTCCAGGAGCCACTTTCACTCGCCAACACGCTGCCGTCGTCTAGCGGCCAAGGATGCCGGAACCTCACTCCGGAGATCGCGGGTTCAAATCCCATCCTATGTCGGGTTTACCCGACATCGGCATCAGAAGTGCGCAGGTCGTGTAAACACGACCTGCGTTGCAGCACCATTTACTTGGCGATTTTGATTCCGGTTTCCTGGATCACGCGCCGCCACTTCTCGTAGTCGCGGCGGATCCAGGCGTCGAACTGTTGCGGCGTGTTGATCGTCGCCGCCACCGCGCCGAGCTCCTGCAATCGCTTCACGATTGCCGGCTCCTTGACGAAGGTCACCAGCGGCGCGGCGATCTTGGCGCGGATATCGGCCGGCACGCCGACCGGCACCATGATGCCGAGCCAGGAGGTGACGTCGAATTCGGGCAGCGTCTCGGCGATCGCCGGCAGATCAGGCAGGAACGGCACCCGCTCGGCGGTGGTGACGCCAAGCGCGCGCAGCTTGCCCTCCTGCACCAGCGGCAGCACCGACGGCAACGTGTCGAACATCATGTCGACATGGCCGCCGAGCAGCGCCGGCAATGCCGGCCCGCTGCCGGTATAGGGGACGTGCAGGATCTCGGTCTTGGTCAGCCGTTTGAACCATTCCGCCGAAAGATGCGGCGATGCGCCGAAGCCGGAGCTCGCATAGCTGAATTTTCCGGGCGCGGCGCGCACCAGCGCGATCAGCGACGTCACGTCCTTCGCCGGAATCGCGGGGCGCACCACCAAGAGATTGGGGAAGCTCGCGATCAGCGTGACCGCCGCCAGGTCGCGCTGCGGATCGTAGGGCAGATCGCTGCGCAGATGCGGCAGCAGCGTCGTGGTGGTGCCGGTGCCCATCAACAGCGTGTGGCCGTCGGCGGCCGCCTTGGCGGCAGCCGCGGTGCCGGTCGCGCCGGCGGCACCGGAAATATTCTCCACCACCACCGCCCGGCCGAACGCGCCGCTCAGGCGCTCCGCCACCAGCCGCGCCAGGATGTCGGTGGCGCCGCCGGCCGGGAACGGCACAACGATGCGGACGGTTTTTTCAGGATAGGACGAGGCCGGTTGCGTCCCGACAACGAGCAGCGCCGCCAATATCGCCGCGATCGCTACGACCCGATACCACGCCATCGACTGTCTCCCCTGGCCGCGCATATGCGTTTGCGCGCTGGGACGATCCTAACACCATTCCACCCATAGCTCAGCGGAACAGAGCGCCGGTTTGCGGAGCCGGAGGCCGCAGGTTCGAGTCCTGCTGGGTGGTCCATTTCTTCGGCGTACGCCGGATCACTCGGAGGGCTGGATGTTGTTCTCGCGCACGACCTGGCTCCAGCGCGCGATCTCGCTCTGCAGCAGCGCCTGCGCCGCCTGCGGCGAACGCTGGTCCTTGGCGAACGGCGTCACGCCGGTCTCAGCCCAGGCCTTGACGATCGCCGGATCGTCGAGCACGCCGAGCAGCACGGCGCTGAGCTTGTCGATCACGCCCTTCGGCGTCCCGCCCGGCGCGAACAAGGCATGCCAGTAGAAAATCTCGAGCTTCGGCCCGAGCGCGTCGACAAAGCTTGCGACGCCTGGGAACTGCGGCGAGGCCGCCTTCGTCGTGATGCCATAGGCTTTCATCTGGCCGTTGGCGACGGTCTGCACCACCGATTGCGGCGTCGCGAAGAACAGATCGACATGCCCGCCGGCGATGTCCTGCAGCGCCGGCGCGGCGCCGCGATAGGGCACGCCCACGACTTCGACTTTCGCCTCCTTGGCGAGCAGCGACGTGGCGAGGTGGCCGGTCGAGCCGGTGCCGGGATGTGCCATGCGCATCGGAGACTTCTTCATCGTGGCGAGAAGCTCGGGCAGCGTGTTCGCGGCGAGCGATTTGCGCCCGACCAGCACCAGCGGGTTCTGGTTGATGAAGGCGACCGGCGCGAGGTCCTTCTCGGTGTCGAAGGTGAGCTTCGGATAGAGCGCGACATTGGCCGAGATCTGGAGGTTGTGCAGCAGCAGCGTGTGCCCGTCCTTGGCGCCGCGCGCCACCCGTCCGGTGGCGATGGTGGTGCCGCCGCCGCTGATGTTCTCGACGATGAAATTCTGCCCGAGCTTCTCGGAAAATTTTGGCGCGAGCACGCGCGCGAGCTGGTCGGTGGGACCGCCGGCCGGATACGGAACGATGATCGTGACGGTGCGGCTCGGATAGTCCTGCGCGGCGGCGCTCCAACCAAGCGCGACCAAAAGAGCAGCGAGCGAAAGACGCAGCGACGCCTTCATGGAGTTCTCCCTTTCGAGCTTTATGTCTGCCCTTCCCGCTTATGCTTGCGGAATGATTGGCAGCAGCAGATACGGCAGCTTCTCGGCAGAAAAGTGTAGCACGTTGACGCCGCCGAATATGGCAGGCGGCCGGTCGGTTGGATCGGCGTGCGTGAACGGCCCGACGCCTTTCATGGGATACATCGCGTTGGCGAAGCCGCCATCGCTGCCGTCGACTTCGTAGTCCTTGCCGCGCACGGTGAGACCAAGCCTATAGCCCGGCGGCACCACGATCGAGGTCGGCCAGATCTCGATATCGAGCTCGACCGGCTTGCCCGGCTCGAGCGGCCACGGCTCGTCGTGGGTGTGCCAGGGCCGGTACGGCAGCGTCTCGTTGCCATCGAGCTTGCGGTGCGAGGCGCGCAACCAGCCGAGCCCGACCGGCGTGCGCGGATCGTTCGAGCCGATGAAGGTCACTTCCTTGCCGGCGGGATCGAACACGCGCAGCGCCAGGAACACGTCGGCGTCGGTGGTGTCGGACGATAGCCAAAGTTTCGCCGCGACCGGGCCGGTGACTTCGAGGTCGGCCGTCATCGGCGGCGTGAGGAAGGTGATGCCGTCGCCGGTGGTTTGATAGGAAAGCGTCGTCGCATGCGCTGGCGCATCGGTGCCGAGCGCGTGGCCATCGGGCTGAAGGTAGTACTTGGTCCACTTCGTGCGTGCGATCGGCCATTCGCATTCGCCGCGCAGGGTGAACTTTTCGCCGGGGCGGCGGATATTGAGCGAGACCTGCGGCTGGCGCTGCCAGCCGGTGTCCTCGCCTTTGAGGAAATGTCCGAAGAAGCGCTTCTGCAGCGTCATGCCATAGTTGCTGTAGAAGTGCGTGAAGTGCGTGTCGCCATGCACCTCGAGCCATTTCTGCTGCGAGCCCGCGCGCAGATAGCCTTCGAAATTGCCGCGCGGATGCAGGCCGACGCCGCCCCAGTTGCCGGCGGAGAGCAGCGGCACCTCGATCCGCTCGAACGCCACCATGCGCGCGCGATAGAAGTCGTCGACAAGACGTCGCCGCGCCACTTCGCCGGCGGCATCGACGTGGTTCTGGGCGAGCGCGTCGGCCGGCAATGTCTCCGGTCCCGCCACCGGCTCGCCGGTGACGGCGCTGCGCGGGCCGTTCTCGCCAACGCCATGCTGCACGCGCAGCACCTGGCGCTTGTACCAGCTCGCGGTGAAGCCGGAGAGGATGCCGCCGTGTCGCGCCAGCTCGCGGTAGTAGTCGGCGAAGCCTTCCCAGATGCAGAGCGCGGCGAGATGCGGCGGGCGCAGCGCGCCGACCTGCCACTGATTGGTGGCGAAGTAGGAGATGCCGTTCATGCCGACCTTGCCGCTCGACCAGGGCTGCGTGCCGGCCCATTCGATGCAGTGATAGATGTCCAACGCCTCGCGCGGCGACCAGATGTCGATGGTGCCGGGCGAGCGGCCGGCGCCGCGTGAATCGACGCGCACGCAGACGTAACCGTCCGGCACCCATTTCTCGGGATCGACCAGCTCCCAGACCTGGTACTTGTTGGTCGAGCCTTCGAGCACCTCGGGCGCGGCCTTCACCAGGCGCTCCCAGTTGCCCTTGTAGCCTTCCTGGAAGGCGAGGCCTTTCGCATACGGCCCGTAGCTCAGGATCACCGGATGCTGGCCGCCGCCGATCGGACGGAACACGTCGGCGCGCAGCACCACGCCGTCGTCCATTTCGATGGGCGCGTCCCAGTCGATCTGCATCCCGTCGCGCTGTTCGCTTTTCATGGGATCACCCCCGTCGTCCCGTAGGGTGGGCAAAGGCGCGGACCAAGTCTACAGAAACTCGCAACGTAATGATGCAGCGCCGTGCCCACGCGGGGCTGATGCAAATGGATGAGAACGCGTGGGCACGGTGCTGCGTCGTGCCGTTTGCGAGGGCGTGGTTGTGGACCGCACCTTTGCCCACCCTACATGTCCCTGATCAGCGGCCGGGCTTGAGCACGTCGCACACCCAGTCCCACATGGCGTGGACGCCGATGGTGATGTTGTCGACCTGACAATGGTGGAAGCCACCTTCCTCGCGGGAGAAAACCCGGAGCTTCTTCTCCTTGGAGCCGACGGCGTCGTAGAGCGTGTGGGCGAGCGACAGTGAAATCTGCTCGTCTCCTTCTCCGTGCAGAAGGAGGAACGGGCAGCGCATCTTCTGCACGATGCCGTCGAGCCGGAAGCCTTCGAGCACTTTCAGCGCCGCTGCCTGGCTGTCGACGCCGAGCACCCATTGCAGATGCTCCGGCGGCACCGACAGCGACAGCACCTTGCCGCTGGCGAGGTCTTCGAGCCGCTTCTTCCAGATCGCGTGGTAGTCCCACTGCGCGCCCCAGGCGATACAGCAGGCGTAACGCGGTTCGAGCGAAGCGGCCCGCGGCGCGTAGTAGCCGCCGAGGCTGAGCGCCATCACGCCGATGCGCTTCGGATCGAACTCGGGCCGGCCGGCGAGATAGTCGTAGACCGGCGTGGCGTAGCGCTCGGTCTCGGCGATCAGCGGCAGATTGCGGAAGCGCACGCTCTCGCCGTTGCCCGGGCCGTCGACGATCAGGCAGCCGACGCCGCGCGCCGCGAGGTCGGGCACCGCGTAGCCGTATTGGATTTCCTTGGTGACGTCGAAGCCGTCGAAAAAGACCATGGCCGGCGCCGGACGGTCGCCCGCCACCTCGCGATCCGGGTGCACCAGCAGCGCCGGCAGGCTCGTGCCTTGATATGGAATTTCAACGTGCTCGATGCGCGGGCTGCGGATGAGCGCGGCCGCGTCGCGGAACGTCTTCACCGACTTGGCGTAGACGTCCATGCCGCGCTGCGACTTCGGCTGCAGGAAGCGCTCGCCGGTCTGGTAGTAGCGCGTCGCGCGCAGGAAGCAGGATGCCGCCGTGAGCTTATGCCCTTCCCGCTCGGCAACACGGCCCTGGGCCTCGATCTTGTCGCCCATGCGGGTCCATTCTTCGAACCACGCGTCGTCGTCGCCGACCTTGTCGGCGAGCGCGCGGCCGACGCGGTTGACGTCGTCGATCTCGGCGCCGCCCCAGGGCGCGCCCGAAAGGCAGATCATCAGCCCCATCGACCATCGGTAATTATCGGGAAAGTAGAGAAAGGCCGGATCGTTCCTGCGGTCTACCACTCACTACCTCCCCGAATTCCAAAACGGCTGATCGTTGTTATCGGCCGCGACTATCCCACAGTCCCTGCAACCCTGAAAAGCCCGCGCCAAGCGTGGGCCGACCAACCTGAAATGTGCAACACTCAAAGAGAGGAGCGTATCGTGACTGAACTCAAGATCTACGGCGACCATGACGAGCGCACCGTCTCGCAGATGTGGCGCTGCATGGGCGTCGGCAGCGTGGCTGGCGGCGTCCTGTGCGCCGACGGCCACCTCGGCTATGCGCAGCCGGTCGGCGGCGTGATCGCCTACGAAGACCATGTGTCGATCTCCGGCGTCGGCTTCGACATCGGCTGCGGCAACATGGCGGCGCGCATCAACCTCAAGTACGAGGACATCAAGGCGCGCGTGCCGGTGATCGCCAACGACATCAACAAGGCGATCAGCTTCGGCATGGGCCGCTCGAACCCGAACCCGATCGACCACGCGGTGTTCGATTCGCCGCTGTGGCACGACGCCGACATCGGCCATCTCAAGCAGATGGCGCGGGCGCAGCTCGGCACCGTCGGTTCCGGCAACCACTACGTCGACCTGTTCGAAGACGAAGCGGGCTACGTGTGGATCGGCGTGCACTTCGGCTCGCGTGGCCTCGGCCACAAGAGCGCGACGCACTACCTCAAGCTCGCCGGCGGCAAGGACGGCATGGACGTCGCGCCGACGGTGGTCGCGGTCGAGAGCGAGCTCGGCCAGCGCTACCTCGCGGCGATGACGCTGGCCGGCGAGTATGCGTATGCCGGCCGCGAGTGGGTGGTGGAGACGGTGCGGCGCATCCTGTGCGCCAAGGCGCTCGACACCGTGCACAACCACCACAACTACGCCTGGCGCGAGCGCCACGGCGAGCGTGACCTGTGGGTGGTGCGCAAGGGTGCGACGCCGGCGTTCCCGGGTCAGCGCGGCTTCGTCGGCGGCTCGATGGGCGACAACGCCGTCATCCTCTCGGGCGTCGAGAGCGAGGACGGCGCCAAGAGCCTGTACTCGACCGTGCACGGCGCCGGCCGCGTGATGTCGCGCACCCAGGCGAAGGGCAAGCGCAACCGCAAGACCGGCGAGGTTCTCAGTGAAGGCCTCGTCAGCGCCGACGCCATGCAGACGTGGCTGCGCGCGAAGGGCGTGCATCTGGTCGGCGGCGACCTCGACGAGGCGCCGCAGGCCTACCGCCGCCTGCCGGAGGTGCTCGCCGAACACGCGGGCACCATCAAGATCGAGCACACGCTGCGTCCGTTCATCGTCGTGATGGCGGGCGCCGACGTGTTCGATCCGTTCAAGGACTGACCCTATCCCCTCCCTCCCCCGCTTGCGGGGGAGGGTTGGGGTGGGGGCATGCAATTCCTGATTTTCCAGGATCGTCTAACGGCAGGATGCGGCGCTCTGAACGCTGCGATGCAGGTTCGAATCCTGCTCCTGGATCCAGCTTTCATGTGGCGGTGACCGGAATTGGCCACGGCCGCGACTGCAAATCGCGCACATGCGGGTTCGAGTCCCGTCCGCCACTTCAATTTACGGGGACAGCACAAGAGTGCAGATGATCCTTGCAAGATCGTCGTGGCCGGAGCGTTACCGGCTGTCTCCACCAATTCAAACGACGCCCTCGTCGCTTGTAGGTTGGGTTAGCGCGGCCCGGCTGCTTGCAATAGCACCGATGCTTACTCCGCGCGTAACCCAACACGGCATATGCGAGCGCTTTCAATTGTTGGGTTACGCGCGGAACTAGCGCGCACAGCTCAAGTCGCAAGCGCTGTGGCCGCGCTGACCCAACCTACGACATCGATGCCCTCGTAGCTCAATCGGACAGAGCGCCGAGCTTCTACCTCAGGACCGTGCGGGTTCGAGTCCTGCCGAGGGCTCCAAACATCTCAAGGAGGGTTGGCCGAGCGGCAAGGCACCGCACTGCTAACGCGGCGAGACCTTCGGGTCGGGCAGGTTCGACTCCTGCACCCTCCGCCAAATACCCCTGAGATCGTCCGATGAGATCGGCGCCGACGATGTGCAAAGTCCCGCTAGAGCCAACACCGGCTGACATCGTTGCCGAAATGACAAGGCCCAAGACCTTAGACGAGCACCTAGCCGAATATGATGAGGAACATGAGCTAGAGCTGCCATGACCAAAAAACAAAGGACCGGGAGCTTATCCCCGGTCCCTCGCGAACATGGTGGAGTTACTGCTTTTGCTTGCCCCTCTTTTCATCGGCAGCCTTTTTAAGGACGTCCAATACAGCGCCCTTACCAGAGGCGCCGTCGAGGTATGCCTCGGCGACGTAGGCGAAGATGATCCCTCCGATAACTGCACCTGCCGTACCGCCCGACACGAGGTCGGTCTCGTCAAAGCTCAACTCGCGGATGTCGTTGGTGTTCATGATCGTGCTCCTGTTAGCGGCAGAGGCCATCCCCTGTCCGTGAGTCAACATTTCAGATGGCTCACACACGCGATGTGATGGCGGTCACGGTTTGTCGCTTAGGAGCATGTGCTGATTGACCCGGCGGGCCAATCGTCCGTGGGTAATGACGTGGCTAGCCATTCAATAGCAGCGAAAAGCTGAGTCAGATCAAAGCCCTTTGGAGGATGCAGCCTCCGCCACCCGCCTTCGCTAAAGCTTCGGCGGGCAAGGCCGCTCGTAGGCGGGTGCCCGTCGTAGCTCCTAAAGCGCGTTCACGCGCGTCTTCAAGGCGCTATGGCGCGAAGTCGGGCCGCTATCGCTACGATGCGAGCTTGGCGGCCCAGTATTGCTGCCGGACAAGCCGCGTGATCGTTGCCAGCGCCGCCAGCACCGCTGCGCCATCGCCGGCGTCGCGGGCGAGCTTGAGGGCCGTCTCGGCGGCCGTCATCTGAACCGTGTAGGTGGTGGGCGACATCGTCCGCTCCCCGAATCATCCGGACAGGAGCGTGCGCCTTACGCGTTGCCATTCTCTTACCGACAAAAGAAAAGCCCGGCACGATGGCCGGGCAATCCTTGATCGAATGCGGAGACGCTCAGCAGCGGAAGCGGCGGCTCGAATACGCGCCATGGCACCAGCGCGCGGCGCGGAACAACAACCACAGGCGCGCCCGGCACCACCACGACCGGCGCCCGGCGCATCGGCCGACAGCGTCCAACGCCATCCGGTCCGCGCCACCAGCCGGCACCGCAGCCATGCGCAACCTGTTCGATCATACCGTTCTCGTTAACTGCAGCAGCAACACCGGCCGGGCTCATGACCGACGCGGCAATTGCGGGCGCGCTCAGCGCCACCGCAGCGGCCACCACCAGACCCGAGAAAAACATTCGCATTGATTGGTCTCCCTTTGGATACGTCACCCACCCGTGAACTATTTGCATCAATTGTTCTGGATGCGCCAGTGGATTTTGGCGGCCATCAAAGCGCGATGTGAACTGTTGTTCAGCTACCAACACGGTAGCGCGCTGCTCCCTTCGTCTAGTGGCTAGGATCGCGGATTTTCACCCCGCAGGAGACGGATCGAAACCGTCAGGGAGCGCCAATTTTTGTAGCGGGTTCGTTCAATGGCAGGACGGCGCGTTTTGAGCGCGCCTATGTGGGTTCGATTCCTACACCCGCTTCCACTGTAACAGGAACTCAAAGTCACACTCCTGGCTCGCAATAATGCTCGCCATTCTTCGACGCAACGATGCGCGCGACAAGCCGACGTCACAAAATTCTGCGACCGGCCTCACGCTTTGTTCATCGCAGGGCCTCGCTGGCGAGGAGCGATCTCTCATAAGGATCGACAGCCGGGATCGTCACCCGGACCTGCGACCACCCGCCTTCGCGCCATAGCGCGCAAACGCGCTTGCGGCGCTACGGCGGGCTTGCCCGCCGAAGCTTCAGCGTAGGCGGGCGATCACTCTTCATGCCTGCGTAGCTCAATGGAAGAGCGTCGGGTTGTGTCCCCGAAGAACGCGGATCGTAACCGCGCGCAGGTCCCAATAGGGGCGTAGCTTAGCCTGGCTAAAGCATCCGGTTCCAACCCGGAGATCGCGGGTTCGAATCCTGCCGCCCTTGCAATTCGATCTGGACGTTCACGGTGCACAGCCTCGCTGCGACGGGCTGCTATGTCACAGGCATCTATTTTGCATGGTCCTCCTTGGCGTGCAGAATTGACTGACTGAGGGAGATAGGGGTTTGAGATGATTGCTCGCGTTGCACTTGGTGCGTTTGCATTGCTGCTCGCGATGCCGCCGGCCCCCGCCCAGCCGGTCGCGGATTTCTACCGCGGCAAGACCATCCAGCTCCTGATCGGCTACACCGCCGGCGGCGGCTACGATCTCAATGCGCGGGTGCTGGCGCGCCACATGGGCAAGCACATCCCGGGCAATCCCAACATCGTGGCGCAGAACATGGCGGGCGCCGGAAGTCTCCGGCTCGCCAACTTCCTCTACAACGTCGCGCCCAAGGACGGCACCGCGATCGGCATGGTGGGCCGCGGCATGGCGATGGAGCCGCTGATCGGCGGGAGCGCGACGCAATACGACGCGCGCCGCTACACCTGGCTCGGCAGCGTCAGCGACCAGGTCAGCCTGTGCGCCACCTGGCACACGTCGAAGGTGAAGAGCTGGACCGACATGCTCAAGACCGACTTCACGGTCGGCGGCGAAGGCTCCGGCTCCGACCCCGACATGTTCGCGACCATGATCCGCAGCATCTTCGGCGTGAAGATCCGGCTGGTGTCGGGCTATCCCGGCGGCAATGAGATCAACCTCGCGATGGAGCGCGGCGAGGTCGACGGCCGCTGCGGCTGGTCGTGGTCGAGCATCAAGATTACCAAGCCGGACTGGCTCAAGAACAAGCGCATCAACCTTGCGCTGCAGATGGCGCTGCACAAGAACAGCGAGCTCGCCGACGTGCCGCTGATCATGGATCTCGCCCGCAACGACAGCGAGCGACAGATCCTCAAACTGGTCTTGAGCCGGCAGGAGATGGGCTGGCCGTTCACGGCACCACCCGGCTTGCCGAAGGAGCGCGCCGACGCGCTGCGCGCCGCCTTCGATGCCACCATGAAAGATCCCGACTATCTCGCCGAAGCGCAACAGCGCCGCCTCGACGTCAATCCGATGAGCGGCGCCGCGATCGAGAAGCTCATCGGCGAGCTCTACGCCACGCCGCCGGACGTGATCGCCATGACCAAGACCGCGATCTCGGAGGGGGTGAAGTAGCACGCCTCAGCGCGCGAACGGCCAGAACAGCGCGATCAGCGGCACGCCGACGACCAGGACGAAGATCGACAGCGGGAATCCCAGCCGCGCATAGTCGCCGAAACGATAGCCGCCGGCGCTCATCACCAGCGTGTTGCATTGGTGACCGATCGGTGTGAGGAAATCGCAGGCCGCACCGATCGCGACCGCCATCAGGAACGGATCGGGATTGTAGCCGAGGTTCTTGGCGAAGCCGGCGGCGATCGGCGCCATCACCAGCACCGTGGCGGCATTGTTGAGGAACGGCGTCACCGCCATCGCCGCCGTCATCATCAAAGCAAGCGCGGCAATCGGCGGCAATCCCTGCGAGAAGGCCGCCAGCCAGCCCGCGATCAGGTCGGTACCGCCGGTCGTGCGCAGGGCGTCGCTCACCGGAATGAGTGCACCGAGCATCACCAGCAGCGGCCACTCGACGACCTCGTAAGCTTCGCGCAGCGTCAGCGCCCGGATCAGCAGGATCGCGACCGCGGCACCGAAGAAGGCGATCGCGACCGGCACCACACCGAACGCCATCAGGATCATCGCAAAGGCCAGCACCACCACCGGCAGCAAGCCGCGGCGGCCGCGGCCGAGCTGCATGTTTCGATGGGCCAGCGGCAGGCAGCGCAGTTCGCCAAGCGCCTCCGGCATTGTAGTGAGATCGCCCTGCAGCACGATGACGTCGCCGGCCTTGAGGCGCGTCGAGCCGATCCCATGGGCGATACGGCGTCCGCTGCGGCTCACCGCCAGCAGATTGACCTGATGATGGTCGTGCAGCCGGTACTGCATGGCGGAGCGGTCGACCAGCGGAGACTCCGCGGTGACGATCGCTTCCATGACGCCGATGTCGTCGTCGGGCGCGTCGATCTCGCCGGTGTTTTCGTCGCGCACGAGCTTGAGCCTCGCCCCGTCCACCAGCCGCTTCAGGGCGTCCGGCTGGCCCATGAGGATCAGCCTGTGATTGGCGCGCAGCTTGGTGTTCGACGGCGGTTCATGGACGCGGTCGCGCGACCGCAGGATCGTGAGCACCTCGACCGCGCCTTCCGACAGCGTCTCGATCTCACCGACGGTCTTGCCGGCGAGCGGCGAGCCTTTAGGAAGCGTGACTTCGGTGGTGTAGCCTTCGAGGTTGAACGCCTCGTCCATGGACGAGGCGCCCTTGCGGTCTCCCGGCAGCAGACGCCAGCCGAAGGCGAGGAAGACCACGCCGCCGATGGCGAGGCATGCCCCGACCGGCGTGAAGTCGAACATCGAGAACGGCGTGCCGACGAGTTCCTCGCGCATGCGCGCGACGATGATGTTAGGCGACGTGCCGACCAGCGTGACGATGCCGCCGAGCAGCGCCGCAAACGCCATCGGCATCAGCAGATAAGACACCGGGGTCTTGTTCTTGCGCGCGAGCTGGAACGCCGCCGGCATCAGCATCGCCAGCGCGCCGATGTTCTTCACGAAGGCGGACAAGAGCGCAACCGAGCCCGCCAGCACGGCCACCTGCGCGGTGGTCGTTGTCAGGCGAGGCGCAATCGGCCGCAGCAGTGTCTCCACGATGCCGGAGCGCTGCACCGCCGCGCTGACCAGCAGCGCCGATGCAACAATGATCACGATATCGTCGGAGAAGCCGGAGAACGCCTTGTCGTAGGGCACGATGCCCGCGACGATCGCGGCGAACAGTGCCAGCAGGCCACGAGGTCGTAGCGCAGCCGTCCCCACACGAACAGCGCCACCATCGCGCCGATGATGGCGAATGCCAGGATTTGCGGTGTGGTCATGAGATGCGCGTGCCTTCAGCCCTGGACGTTCAACGCCAGCGGCACGCTGCGAGTTCCCACGCGGGAAAGGGAGGTGCCCTGCCCCTACTCCGCCGCTTGCGGCCGCGCTCCCTGGATCGCGCGCCAGACCCGCTCCGCCGTCGCCGGCATCTCGATGTGGCGGACGCCGTAGACCGACAGCGCATCGACGATCGCATTGGCCACCGCCGGCATCGCGCCGACGCAGCCTGCCTCGCCGCAGCCTTTCACGCCGAGCGGATTGGTCGGCGTCGGCACCGGGTTGGAATGGATGTTGAGCGCGCTGATGTTGTCGGCGCGCGGCATCGCATAGTCCATGAACGAGCCGGTGGTGAGCTGGCCGGAATCCGGATCGAAATGGATGTCCTCCATCAGGATCTGGCCGACGCCCTGCGCCACGCCGCCGGTGATCTGCCCGTAGACCAAGAGCGGATTGAGCACGACACCGACGTCGTCGACCACGCTATAGCGCACGATGTCGACCTGGCCGGTCTCCTCGTCGATCTCGACCTCGCAGACATGAGCGCCGTTCGGGAAGTTCTCGACGTCGGCGTAGAAGATCGAGGTGGCGGTCAGCCCGGCCTCCATGCCCTTCGGCAGCTTGGCGGGATTGGCCGCGGTGCGGGCGACGTCACCGACGGTGAGGGTCTGGTTGCTCTTCGGCGATGAGAAAAGGCCGTCCTCGAACTTGATGTCGTCGACGGCGACCTTGAGCACGTGCGCGGCGATCTGCTTGCCCTTGCTGATGACCTTATCGGCAGCGGCGGCGACCGCGGAGCCGCCCAGCGTCGCGGAACGCGAGCCGCCGGTGCCCTCGCCGTAGAACACCGTGTCGGTGTCGCCCGAAATATAGGTGATGTCCTTGGGGTCGACGCCGAGACGGTCGCAGACGATCTGCTTGAACGCGGTCTCGTGGCCCTGGCCCTGGTTGTTCGCGCCGGAGAACAGCGTAATCCCTCCGCCGCGATCGAAACGGATTTCGGCACCTTCAGTGCTCGGCGCCGCGGCGCGCTCGATGGTGTTCGACATGCCGAGCCCGCGCAGCTTGCCGCGCTTGCGCGACTCCGCCCGGCGCTTGCCGAAGCCGTCGGCGTCGGCCATGTGCAAGGCCTCGTCCATGTTCTTGGCGAACTCGCCGGAGTCGTAGGTGAAGGTGAGCCCGGTCTTGTACGGCATCGCGTCCGGCGGGATCGAATTCTTCCGCCGCAGCACCGCCGGATCGATGCCGAGCTCGTCGGCGGCGACATCGACCATGCGCTCGATCACGTAAGCGGCCTCGGGGCGGCCGTTGCCGCGATAGGGCCGCACCGGATTGGTGTTGGTGAGCACCGCCGTCACGTCCACGTACACCGCCGGCGTCTTGTAGACGCCCGCCAGCGTACCGAGATTGCCGACGAACGACTGCCCGCCGACCTGCAGGAACGCGCCGACATTGGCGATGAGATTGACACGCAGTCCCAAGAAATGTCCGTCGTTGTCGAGCGCCAGCTCGGCTTCGGTGACGTTGTCGCGCGCCTGGCCGTCGGAGAGGAACGCTTCCGAGCGCGTGCTGATCCATTTCACCGGACGGCCGGTGACCTTGGCCGCCCACAGCACCAGCGCCGCTTCGTTGTAGACCGCGCTCTTCATCCCGAACGAGCCGCCGATGTCGCCGGAGACGACGCGCACCTTGTGCTCCGGCACCTTGAGCACGAACTTGCAGAGCTCCTCGCGGAACGTGAAGTTGCGCTGCAGCGTGGTGTAGATGGTGTAGTGATCGTCGTAGGGACGATAGACGCCGATCGAGCCGCGCGGCTCCATGCTCGCCGCGGTCACGCGGTTGATCACGAAGCGGTGCTTGACGATCTTGTCGGCCTTGGCAAAGACGGCATCGGTCTTGGCCTTGTCGCCTTCGAGATGCACGAAGCAGATGTTGTTCGGGCAGTCGTCCCAGACCAGCGGCGCGCCTGGCTTGATCGCCTCCTCGGCGGAGACGATCGCGGGCAGCGGCTCGTAGTCGACCTCGATCAGCTCGGCCGCGTCGGCGGCCTGATGCGCGGTCTCCGCCACCACGAACGCGACATAGTCGCCGACCCAGCGCACGCGGTCGCGCGCCAGCGCGCGGTAGCGTGGCTTATAGAGGGGTGAGCCGTCGCGGCGCTTCGGGCCGGAGGGCACCGGGAGATCGCCGAAGCCGGAATTGTCCCAGTCCTCGCCGGTGAGCACCGCCAGCACGCCGGGCGCGACCTTGGCCTTGGACGTGTCGATGCTCTTGATCTTCGCATGCGCGTGCGGCGAGCGCAGCACATAGCCCGGCACGGTGCCGGGAAACATCATGTCGCCGACGTAATTGCCCTCGCCCCGGATCAGCCGCGGGTCTTCAAACCGCGGGACCGGTTGACCTATTCCCCATTGACCCACTGCACACCTCTTGCGCTTTGTTCAGAATGCTTCTCGACTGAGCGTCAGATTGCCTCATGCCACCGCCAAAGGCGAGCGTCTAGACCTCGTTGCGTTGACGCGGCTGGCATGGCCATTGCAAGGTCGCAGGCATCCGGAATGGAGGGCGAACATGCGCGGATTGGCGAAGTTGGCATTGGGCATCGCCATCCTGGCGATGCCGGCCGGCGCACAGGCGCAATCCGTCGCTGATTTCTACAAGGGCAAGAACGTCACCGTGATCGTCGGCTACACCGCCGGCGGCGGCTATGACCTCTATGCCCGCGCGCTCGCCCGCCACATGGGCAAGCATCTTCCCGGCAATCCGAATTTCGTCGTCCAGAACATCACCGGCGCCGGCAGCCTGAACGCCGCCAACAACATTTACAATGTGGCGGCGAAGGACGGCACCGTGTTCGGCACCTTCGGCCGCGGTCTCGCGATGGAGCCGTTGATCGGCACCGCGCGCGTGCAATTCGACGCGACCAAGTTCACCTGGCTCGGCAGCGGCAGCAATGAGATTTCGCTGTGCGCGACCTGGCACACGTCGCCGGTGAAGACCTGGGCAGACGCCCTCAAGCTCGGCTTCGCGGTCGGCGGTGAAGGCGCCGGTTCCGATCCCGACACCTATGCCGCCTTCGTGCGCAACGTGTTCGGCGTCAAGCTCAAGCTCGTCACCGGCTATCACGGCACTTCCGATATCATCCTGGCGATCGAGCGCGGCGAGGTCGACGGCCGCTGCGGCTGGTCGTGGTCGAGCGTCAAGTCGACGCGGCCGTCCTGGATTCCGGAGAAGAAGCTCAACTACCTTTTCCACATGTCGGACGTGAAGGCGCCGGAGCTGCAGCACATTCCGACCATCAACGAATTCGCCAACGACCGCCAGAAGCAGGTCCTCAAGCTCGTCACCAGCCGCCAGACCATGGGCCGACCGTTCGCGGCGCCGCCCGGCGTGCCCGCCGATCGCGCGCAAGCGCTGCGCCGCGCTTTCGACGCGACGCTGAAGGATCCGGCGTTCCTGGTGGAGGCCGACAAGCTCAAGCTCGAGGTCAATCCGGTCAACGGTGAGGACGTGGCGCGACTGGTGGCGGAACTCTACGCCACGCCCAAGGACATCGTCGAAGAAGCGCGCGTCGCGATCAAGCCGTAGGGTCGCCGCTCTCGTGTCCCGGCCGAGCGAAGCGAGAGCCGGGACCCAGCCTAACTAAAATGCGCTTCGCGATTCTTTCGCTGGGTCCCGGTGTCGCGTTCCGCTCGCCTACGCTCGCTTCACTTGCCCGGGACACGGGCAGTCAGCGCTTTCCCCGGAGCAATTCCCTGATCCGCTGCGGCGTCACCGGCAAGCGCGTGATCGCGCCCGGCATCTGCAGCGCGTCGTCGATCGCGGAAGCGATCACGCCGCCGGCGCCGTTGATGCCGCCCTCGCCCGCGCCCTTGAGCCCGAGCGGATGCCGCGGCGACGGCGCGTCCTCGGTGAGCAGCACCTCGACGTCCGGCACCTCGTGCAGCGTCGGCATTAGGTAGTCGGCAAAAGTCGCCGACAGTGGCTCGCCCATTTCGTCGTAGACGAACTCCTCCGACAGCGCGCCGCCGAGCCCCTGCACGCAGCCGCCGACCAGTTGTCCCTCGATCAGCAGCGGATTGACCGCGCGGCCGACGTCGTAAGCGACCATGAAGCGCTCGACCGCGATCTTGCCGGTCTCGCGGGTCGACGCGCACCATGGCGAGATGCACGCCATAAGGAAACACCGTGTGGTCGGTGTTGTACCAGCCGTGCGCCGCAAGCTGCGGATCGCGGCCGCGCAGCAGCTTTGAGCCCGGCGCAATGCGCTTCGCGATATCGCCGAGCGACATCGATGGCCCACTGCCATCCTTGGCGCCGCGTCGCATCACCATGCCGTCGACAATGTCGAGCTCGGCGGCCGGCGTCTGCAACAGCTCGGAGGCAAATTCGAGCGCCTTCTCACGTACCATCATCGCCGTGACGTGCACGGCGCCGCCGGTGAGCACGGTCGCACGCGCGGCATGGGCGCCGATGCCGTGGTCGATCAAATCAGTCTGGCCATGGATCACGCGCACGCGCCGGTAGTCGACGCCGAGCGCCTCGGCGCAGATCTGCGCCATCGCGGTCTCGAACCCCTGCCCCAGCGACGCGCCGCCGGTGATCAGCTCGACCGCGCCATCGGGATCGACCTTGATCTTGGCATTGTCGCTCGGGCCGCGGCCGCTCTCCTCCATGAAGATCGCGACGCCGGCGCCGACCAGCTCGCCCGCAGCGCGGCGGCGCTTCATGTCGGCTTGCAGCTTGTCCCAACCGAACGCCTTGAGCGCCTTTTCAAGCAGAGCTGGGTAATCGCCTGAATCGAATTCCAGCTCCTCGACGCCGGGCTCGTTGAACGCGATGACGTAGGGCAATTCGTCCGCCGGTGATGAGATTGCGCCGCCGCAGCTCCACCGGATCGAGGCCGAGCTTGGCCGCGACCGCGTCCATCAGCCGCGAGCGCACGAACGTGCTCTCATAGCGGCCGGGCGCACGATACGTGGCGGCCGGGGTCTTGTTGGTGAGGCGCACGCGCGCCTTCGCGCGATAGGCCGGCACGCGGTAGGCGCCGGTCATCATGCACATGGTGCGGTTCGGGACGTTCACGCCGTGGGTGCGGATATAGGCGCCCTGGTCGTGGAAGATCTCGTCCTCGATACCGAGGATATGGCCGTCCTTGTCGACCGCGATACGCGCGAGATGGCGCTGCTCGCGGCCCTGGTTGGCGCACATCAAGTGCTCGCGGCGGTCCTCGATCCATTTCACCGGCCGCTGGAACCGCATCGCCGCAACGAGAACGAGCAAGTCCTCGGGATAGAGCTCGCCGCGGATGCCAAAACCGCCGCCGACATGGCTCTCGTGCACATGCAGGGACGACGGGCCGCGGTTGAGCATGCGGCAGAGCGTCTCGCGATTGCGGTGCGGGATCTTCGCCGCGCCGTGCAGCTCCAGCAGATCCTTGGCCGCGTCATAGACGCCGATTGCTCCACGAGTCTCCATGGGCACGCCGGAGTGCCGTCCGGTCTGGACGTCGATCTCGACCACGGCGTGGGCGTCGCGGAACGCCGCGTCGATGTCGCCGAAGCTGTGATGCAGCACGATCGCTTCACTCGAACGGCCAGGCTCGAACTCGCCGGGCGCGTCGCTCGCCGACATGACGACCGGCAGCTCCTCGATCTCGAGCGCGACCTGCTCGGCGGCGTCCTCGGCCACGTAAACGTCAGCGGCGAATACTGCCGCCACCGGATCGCCGATGTAGCGCACATAGGTCTTGGCCAGCGCCGGCTGGCGGAATTCGCGAATGCCGGTGGCGTTCTTGTCGGCGCGGAAATCGATCGGCGAAAGATCGGCGATGTCGTCGTTGGTCCAGACCGCGACCACGCCCGGCATTTTCAGCGCGGCCGAGGCATCGACCGAGATGATCTTCCCGTGCGCCTTGGGCGAGCGCACCACCCGCATGTGCAGCTGGTGCGGAAAGTTGATGTCGCCGGCATAGCGGCCGCGGCCGGTGACCAGCGGCCTGTCCTCGATGCGCGTCACTGCGTGCCCAAGCACGCGCCGCTCGGACGATGGCGGCGGCGTGGGATAGTCGTGGCCGTTGCCGCCGTGAGTCATGGAGAACTCGCTGTTGTCTCTTTTTGGATGGCGAGCACGCCCTCTCGGCTCCCCTCCCCCCGCGAAGCGGCGGGGAGGGGTCGGGGGTGGGGGGCTGTCGCAGAAAGAAAGAGCCCCCCACCCCTGACCCCTCCCCGCCATTCGCTGCGCGAATGGGTGGAGGGGAACGGAGAGAGCCTGCGCACCTCACACCTCATTGTCGCGAAGGCTTCGCGCCGCGCAGGGTGTCGCGGGCGGCGCGCACCGCCTTGATGATGTTCTGGTAGCCGGTGCAGCGGCAGAGGTTCGACGACAGCACGTCTAGCAACTCGTCGTCGCCGATGTTCGGATTGTGCTCAAGCGCGTTCGCCGCCAGCATCAGGAAGCCCGGCGTGCAGAAACCGCATTGCAGGCCGTGGTGGTCGATGAACGCCTGCTGCAATGGATGCAGCGTCTCGCCATCGGCGAGCCCTTCGACGGTGCGAATTTCCCGGCCGTCGGCCTGGATCGCGAACATCAGGCAGGAGCGGATCGCGTCGCCGTCGAGGATGATGGTGCAGGTGCCGCAGACGCCGTGCTCGCAGCCGATATGGGTGCCGGTCTGGCCGCAGTCGTCGCGGATCGCGTCGACCAAGGTCTTGCGCGGCTCGACGCGGATCGCGTGCGCCGCGCCGTTGATCGTCAGCGTGATGTCGACCTTCTCACTCATCAGCGCGGCAGGATGTCCTTGAACCGCTCCACGATGTGCTGGTCGAGCTCGGTCGAGTTGCGCGCCACCCGCGGGAAGGTGTCGCGGCGGCTGAACGGCTTGCAGGCATCGATCACAACGCGGGCATTGCGCGGATCGGTCTCGCTGTAGCACATCGGATCAAGCACGGTGCTCCAGCAGCCGCGCAGAATCTCAAGCCCTTCACGCGGATCAAACCGCGTGCACATCGCCCACATCACCTTGTTCATGTCGGAGGGGTCGATGTCGTCATCGACCACCACCACGAAACGGTTGGCATAGGCGCCAGCGTGGCACTGCGACGCAATGAGCCCGGCCTGCTTGGAATGGCCCGGATACATCTGCTTGATCGAGACGTTGAGCCAGAGCCGGCTGCCGCCGGTCTCGTGCGACCACACCCCCTTCACCTCCGGCACGCCGGCGGCTTCGAGCTGGTTCCACACCGCGCCGGAGCGGAACGTGCAGCGATAGTAGCTGTCGTCATCCGGCGGAACGCCCGGCATCGCGCCGAGCAAGACCGGGTTGTCGCGGTGCATGAAGCTTTCGACATGGATCGCCGGCTCTTTCTTGTGGCCGCCGGCGTAATAGCCGGTCCACTCGCCGAGCGGGCCCTCGTCGATCAAGTCATCGAGCGAAACATAGCCCTCGAACGCGATCTCGGCATTGGCCGGGATCGGCAGGCCGGTGACCGGGCCGGGAATGGTTTCCACCGGCTCGCCGAGCAATCCGCCGGCCGCATCGTACTCGTTCTTGCCGTACGGGATCTCGAGCCCCGCCACCATGAACAGCGCCGGATGCATGCCGCATATCACCGCGACCGGACATTTCTGGCCGAGCTCCTTGTAGCGGTTGAGGATCAGGTTGCCGTGCTTGCCCTTCGAGCACATGACCGACGCGAGCTTCTTGCCGTGCACTTGCACGCGATAGGCGCCGTAGTTGATCCAGCCGGTGTCGGGATGGCGCATGATCACCATGTCGCCGGTGCCGATGTAGTAGCCGCCGTCGTACTCGTGCCACTTCGGCGCCGGGATCTTGGTGAGATCGATATCGTCGCCGCGATAGACGTTCTGCATCACCAGCCCGGTCGGCACCTCAAGCGGCGGGATCATCTTTGCTTCCTTCATGTACCGGCGCCAATGCGCGATCAGGTCCATGTCGGTCGCATCCGACGGCAGGCCGAGCGTCATCTTGATGCGCTTGGTCGAGGTCAGGATGTTGGCGAGCACGCGATAGCCGGACGGGAAGCCTGGTACGTCGTCGAACAGCACCGCGCGGTTACCGGCCTTGCGCTGGTAGAAATCGACGATGCCGCCGATCTCGCGGTCGCGGTCGGCGCCACGCACGAGTTGCACCTCGTCGGCGGCTTCGAGCTGCGAGATCCAGGTGCGCAGGTCCTGCTTCGGCGCATTGGCGAGCGACGTGGACTTCAAATCGGATGGCCGGTTCATCGGTAGCCTTCCTTCTGGCGCTTACGCTGCGCTATCGAGCGCGCGGCGTGTCATGGCGCGGACGAGATCGCGCCGATACTCGGCGCTGGTGTGAATATCCTCAAGCGGGTCGATCGCCGCGGCAGCGGCTTCGCCCGCGGCGTTAAACGCGTCGGCACTGGGCGGCTTGCCATTGAGCGCGGCTTCGGCTTCGGCAATGCGGCGCGCATTCGGCTCGGCGCCGCCGATGCCGACGCGTGTGTCGGAAATCTTGCCGCTCGCGAGACGATAGGTCACCACCGCCATGCTCAGCGCAAAGTCGCCGGCGCGGCGGGAGAATTCCTGGAAGCCGACGCGCGTGTCCGAAGGCAGCATCGGCAGCCGCACCTCGGTCAGCAGCTCGTCCTCCGCAAGCGCGGTGGTCATGACCCCGGCGAAATAGTCCTTCGCCGCGATGATACGCTCGCCGCGTCGGCTCTTCGCTACCATCTCGCCGTCGAGCGTCGCGGTCAGCGCGCACCACTCGGAGGCCGGATCGGCATGCGCCACACTGCCGCAGAAGGTGCCGCGGGTGCGGATCGGATGGTGGGCGATGCTGCGGACGACCGTTGCGAGCAGCCTGCCCAACGGACCCTCGCACACCGGTTCGTAGAACGCCGCATGCCGCACGCAGGCGCCGATCCGGAGCTTGCCGCCGGCGACTTTGATCTCTCCCAGCTCCTTGATGCCGTTGATGTCGACCAGGTGTGTCGGCTTCGCCAGCCGGAACGCCATGATCGGCACCAAGCTCTGCCCGCCCGCCAGCACCCGGCCGTCGTCGGGCGCGACCTCCGCCAGCACCGCGACCGCTTCATCGAGCGTCTTCGGCGCGTGGTAGCGAAAGGCGGCGGGTTTCATGGCTCTTGTTTACGACCTGGACCGTGCAGCCGGCCGTTCCATATTTGGGACTTTTACTATTTTTTGGATTCAGGCACGCTTTTCCTGTTATGTAAAGGCTCGACGCCCTCAGCGATGCAACGATGAAGCCACCGCCCTTCAGCTACCACGACCCGCGCACGGTCGGCGACGCCGTCGCCCTGCTCGGCCGCCTCGACAACGCCAAGCTCCTCGCCGGCGGGCAGTCGATGATGCCGATGCTCAATATGCGGTTCGTGCAGCCGGATCACATCATCGACCTGAACAAGGTCGACGGCCTCGCCTACATCCGCGAGGCGAACGGCGCGCTCGAGATCGGCGCGATGACGCGCCAGCGCGACATCGAATTCTCCGACGTGGTGCGCAAGCGCATCCCGCTGATGCACGAGGCGATCCAGCATGTCGGCCACCGCCAGACCCGCAACCGCGGCACCATCGGCGGCTCGCTCTGCCATCTCGATCCGTCGGCGGAGCTGGTCACCGTTGCCGCCGCGATGGACGCGACGGTGACGGTGCAGGGCCCGAACGGCACGCGGCAGATCGAGTTCGCCGCCTTCCCGGTCGCGTTCATGACGCCGGCGATCGAATTGAACGAGCTGGTGACCGCCGTTCGCTTTCCGGCCTGGCCGGACGGCCATGGCTACGGCTTCGTCGAGTTCTCGCGCCGGCATGGCGATTTCGCCATCGTCTCGGCGGCGGCGCTGCTGACCGAGGACGGCGCCGGCAAGATCACCCGCGCATCGGTGACGCTCGGCGGCATCGGCGTCGCGCCGGTGCGCGCCACGGAAGTGGAGCAGGCGCTCATCGGTCAGTCGCCCGACGACAAGCTCCTGCGCGAGGCCTGCGAAGCCTGCCGCAAATACGACGCGCTCGACGACATCCACGCGCCGGCCTCCTACCGGCAGCATCTCGCGACCGTGATGTCGCGCCGCGCCCTCGAAGCGGCGCGGGCGCGGCTCAAGAGCCAAGCCAAACATTGAACGGGCAGCCCATGACCGAAACCCGCAAGGTTGCCCTGACCGTCAACGGCAAACGCTACGAAGCCGACGCCGAAGTGCGGCTCACGCTCGCCGATTTCATCCGGCATACGCTGGGGCTCACCGGCACGCATCTCGGCTGCGAGCACGGCGTCTGCGGCGCCTGCACCATCCTGCTCGACGGTCTGACCGCCCGCTCCTGCCTGATGCTGGCGGTGCAGGCCGACGGCCACGACCTCACGACCGTCGAAGGACTGGCGCCGTCGGCGACCGAATTGAGCCCGCTGCAGGAGGCGTTCCGCGACAATCACGGCCTGCAATGCGGTTTCTGCACGCCGGGGATGCTGACCACGCTCACCGAATTCCTGCGCGACAATCCGGACCCGACCGAGCAGGAGGTGCGGATTGCGATTTCGGGAAATCTTTGCCGCTGCACCGGCTACCAGAACATCGTCGCCGCCGCGCTCGATGCGGCGAAACGGCTGCAGGCGGCACGCTGAAGCGCGTGATCGCAAACGGACCGGACATGCGGACTCGGTCTCTGAAGATGCAAAGGCTCGTGCCACAGCGAGCGAGACCTCGCTCCCGCGCAGGGACAGACCGTCGTGACTTCATATCTGAGGCGAGCACAACATGCCCATCCGCTTCGACGATATCGGAAACCGGCTGAAGGCGTTCCGCCTCGGCTCCGGGCTTTCCGCCGACGAGATCGCCAACCGGCTCGGCATTTCACGCACCGCGCTGTATCGTTTCGAGAAGGGCGAGCTCGCCAAGATCGAGACGCTGGAAAAACTCTCCGAGCTGCTCGGCGTGTCAGTGCCCACCCTGCTCGGGGTCGGCGTCGAATACGTCGCCTCTTCCGTGGCCTATTTCGAGCGCATGCGCCAGATCGAGGAAACCTCCGAGCACATCATCGTGCTTGCCGGGCCAATTTCATATTTGCTCGCCTCCGACGCGTTCGACCGCACGCTGGCGGACGTGCTGCGCGAGAACGTCCCGGAGGGCTACGAGGGCCGCAAGCGCGCGCTGGCGCAGGTCGACGAGCTGATGAGCGTGCTGCGCCAGCGCAAGGAAAGCTACCGCAAGCGCCAGCCCGGCATCGTCAACCTGATCTCCGCCGCCGAGATGGAGCGCTTCCTGCGCAACGGCATGGTCGGCCGCTACGACCTGCCGGAGGCGGCGCTGAAAGAGCGGCGTGCGCTCGCCCGCGCCGAGGCCGAGCATTTCGCCACGATGATGGCGGACGAACCGATCGGCGTGCAGATCGGGATCGTGCCCGACACCCTGCCGCACGCGAGCTTCCAGATCTTCCGCCAGCCCGACCGGCATGTGCTGGCGCTGTCGCCGTTCCGGCTCGGCGAGCAGCCCAATATCCGCGTCGGCGTCGCGATGATCACGTCGGCGCCGGAGGCGCTGGCGCTGCACGACAAGATGGCCAAGGAGCTGTGGCAGCGCGCCCTCAAGGGGACGCAGGCGGTGACGTTCATGCGCGAACAACTCGCGCGCACGGGATAGAACTCGCTCTTTCCCGCTCGTCCCCGCGAAAGCGGGGACCCAGTTTAACTCAAAGCCTGGATTCCCGCTTGCGCGGGAATGAGCGGGGGAGAGACCCGTCACCGGCAGGAAAAATGGGATAGCAGTGGCGGGCCGCCTCACACGCCCGCGGAAGCGGCGGCGAGCGTGTCCATCTCCATGTCCTGGTCGCGCACGGCGCCGATCAGCTCCGTCACCTTCTTGATGCCGCGCTCGTCGCACCAGGCTGCGAGATCGTCGATGATCGAGATCAGCGCCGTCGGATTGCGGAAGCCGGCATAGCCGATGCCGACCGCGGTGGCGCCCGCGAGCATGTATTCGACCACGTCCTCGGCCTTGGTGACGCCGCCGATGCCGATGATCGGAATTTTGACCGCCTTGGCCACCTGATAGACCATCCGCAGCACGATCGGCTTCAACGCCGGCGAGACCAGGCCGCCGAACTTGTTGCCGAGCGCGGGCCGGAAGTTGTCGGTGCGGATCTTCAGCGAGAGGAACGTGTTGGCGATCACCAGCGCATCGGCGCCGGCGGCTTCCGCCGCCTTGCCGATCGACACGATGTCTCCGGCATTGGGCGAGAGCTTCACCCACAGCGGCTTCTTGGTCTTGGCGCGGATCGCGGTGATGCAGTCGCGGGTATAGTCCTCGTGCATCGCGAAGTTGCCGCCGGTCTGGTTCCGCGTCGGGCACGAGATATTGGCCTCGATCACGTCGACATCCGGCACGCTCAGCTCTTCGGCGAGCGCGGCGAAATCCTCGATGCTTTCCGACGAGACGCTGACCACCAGCGGCGGCGTGAACTTGGCGTATTCGGGGACGATGTGCTCGACGAAATAGTCGATGCCCTTCCCCGGCAGCCCGATCGACTGGATGATCCCGGCCTCGGTCTCGGCCATGCGCGGCGTCGGATTGCCGAGCCGCGGCTCGCGGCAGATGGTCTTGGCGACCAGCGCGCCGAGCCGGTTGAGATCGATGACGTCGTTGTATTCCCAGGAAAACGCGCCGGACGCCGGCTGCACCGGATTCTGCAGCGTGAGGTCGCCGATCTTGACGGAAAGATCTACCATCCGACCGCCTCCTGCATGTTGAAGACCGGACCATCCCGGCAGACGCGCTTGAGCACGCGTTTGCCGTCGACCTCGAAGGTGCGCATGCAAACGTAGCAGGCGCCGAAACCGCAGACCATGATCTGCTCCATGGCCACCTGCCCCGGGATGCTGTGCTTCTTGCCGAGCCGCTGCATCAGCTTGAGCAGCCGGTTGGAGCCGCAGGTGAAGAAGGCATCCGCCTTGCCCTGCGCGATCAGCTCCTCGAGGATGCGCTCGACGTTCTCGACGGCGCTCGTCCCGTCCGAGTCGAGCACGGTGATGGTGCGCGCGCCGAGCCCGTCGAACAGGTCCTTCGACATCACGACGCCTGCGTGGCGCGCGCTCAGGATCGCCGTCACGCCGACACCCTGCTCCGCCGCAAGCTGCGAGAGCGGCGCGAGAGTCGCGAGCCCGACGCCGCGCCCGAGCACCACGATGTTCTTCCAGGACGGCTGCAGCTTGAAGCCGACACCGAGTGGGCCCGCGATGTTGAAGTCGTCGCCCGGCTGCAACGTCGCCATGCCGCGCGTGCCGCGGCCTTCGCTCTTGTAGAGGAAATCGACCTCGCCAGCCGTCTTGTCGACCCGGTAGACGCTCATCGGCCGGCGCATCCACACCTCGGCGCCATCCGGCGACGGGCACAGCAGGTGGAACATCTGCCCCGCATAGGCCTTCAGGGCCTGCTCATGCACCTTGAGCACGACGTGCTTGTATTCGTCGTTGACCCAATCGTTCGAGACCACGGTCCCGATGAACTCGCCCACTTTCCGCTGCGGATAGGTGTCGACGTCGCCGACCCGCAAGGCGGCATTGGTGTAGCTGTCGTTCGGCTCGGCAGGCATCGATCGGGCAGTCTTTTGCCAGCCCGCGTCCGTCGCGGGCGTCATGTCCTGTATAGGGTCGATAAGCCGATGTGTCAATTTTGGAACAGTGCCGGAACCGGCTGATTTTGGAGCCCTAACAGTCGCTGGCTACCCGTAGAGAATCGTCAAATTTATCCTGTGATTCTCATAGCTTGAGGCGAATTTCGGGCGGTCAGAGTGGTGGAACAGACGCGAGCGGAACAGCACCGCGCGGTTCTCGCGATAGGGCACGACAAGGCTTTCAACAGCCTTTTGTTCCAAAAATGTTACGATGCGCGCCTGGTCGGCGTCGTAGTCCTTGATCTCCCAATCGTCAGGAGGCGGCGCCCGGCAGACGACCAGGCCGCCGCGTTCGGGCGCCAGATTGGCCTCGGTCGGCGTGACCCAGAAATTGACGCTGACGGTGGCGGCGTCGGCGTGCACGTCGACCGCCGACTGGGGCCGCAGGCCTTTGAACGCCCACGCCTGGCTCAGCGGGTGCTTGCCGAGGATCTCCGGAAACGCGCGGCGCAGTTCGTCCGCGATCTGCAGCAGCAGCGGGCACGCGAGACCATCTTCGAGATAGGACGCGACGAAGCCGTCGATGTGGGAGAAGTCGTGCCAGATCGTGCTCTCCAGCAAGAACCGCCGCAATGCGTGAAGCGCCGGCGGCGTGAGCAGATCGTCGACGGCGATCGCGCCCTGCTGCTCGAACTGCGCGGCTAGCGCGGTCTTGTCCGTCCGTTCGTTGACGGCGCCTCCCGCAATCTCGGGCGCTGCGCGCAGAAAGATCGGCGTGTTGTAGTCCTCGCCCAGCGCGTCGATCTGCGCATCGGATAGCGCGGCCACCTCGTCCGAGACCTGCTTCGCGATCTCGCCGTAGCTGCGCGCGAGCAGTTCGAAGCGCGGACGGTCGCGCGTTCGCTGCGACAGATAGAGGAACTGCTCGGCATCGTGCTCGAGCTTGTGGCGCGCCGTCGTCGTCAGCGACTTCCGTGCGATGGTGGTCCGGTCGTCGCCGCGCCGCAGCTCGTAGGTGCGCGCAAAATGATCGAGCGCCCGCCCCCGCTCGCCTTGCGACAGCCAGAGGAAGCCGAGCGCGCGATGCGCCTCGTAGTGCTGCGGCTCAAGCGCAGCGGCGCGGCTGAAGGCCTCGATCGCCGTGCCGCGCCTCGCCGAGCGCCATCAGCGCGACGGCCTGGTTGTAGTGCGCCGAGACGAAGTTGGGATCGGCGCTTGAGCGCCGCCTCGAAACAGCCAAGCGCCTCCCGGTGACGGCCCTGCGCCGCAATCGCCACGCCGAGGTTGTGCGTGACCGCGGGATCGCTCGGGACGATGGCCAGCGCGGCCCGATACGCGCTCTCGGCCTCGCGCCGCCCGCCCCGCCTGAAAATGGGCCATGGCGTCGGCGACGAGCGCGCGAAATTCGGCTGATTGCTTCGCCATCGGTAGCTCCGCGATCCTATGTAGCAGCCGCTCAGCAGGCAAATAGCAAGGCGCATGTACAAAAATTGGAAAAAATTTTGATTTTGGTACACGGCGCCGGTAGGGTTGCCGTCATGACGACCCGCCTCACCATCCGCAAACCCGACGACTGGCATCTGCATGTGCGCGACGGCGAGATGCTGAAAGCGGTGCTGCCCTACACCGCCAGGAATTTCGGGCGCGCCATCCTGATGCCGAACCTGATCCCGCCAGTGTGCACCACCGAGGACGGGATCGCCTACCGCGAGCGCGCCATGGCGGCGCTGCCGAAGGGCTCGACCTTCAAGCCGCTGATCACCTGCTATCTCAGCGACGACACCGATCCGAACGACGTCGAGCGCGGCTTCAAGGAAGGCGTGTTCACCGGCGTGAAGCTCTATCCCGCCAACGCCACCACCAATTCCGCCGCCGGCGTCACCGACTATCGCAAGGTCATGCGCGTGCTCGAGCGCATGGAAAAGATCGACATGCCGTTCCTGATGCACGGCGAGGACGTCGATCCCGAGATCGACATCTTCGACCGCGAGGCGATGTTCATCGAGCGCTACCTGTCGAAATGGACGCGGCAGTTTCCCGGCCTGCGCATGATCCTGGAGCATCTCTCGTCCAAGGACGGCGTCGATTTCGTGAAAAGCGCTGCGCCGCAGGTCGGCGGCACCATCACGCCCTATCACATGATCCTCACCCGCACCGACTGGTTCGGCTGGGGGCTGAAGCCGTACATGTACGTGATGCCGGTGATCAAAACCGCGAAGGACCGCGCCGCGCTGCGCAAGGCGGCGACCTCGGGCGAAGCCTGCTATTTCCTCGGCACCAATTCCGCGCCGCATCCGGTGGCGAAGAAGCTTGCGCTCAACGGCATCCCCGGCATCTTCAACGCGCCGGTCGCGATCGAGACCTACGCCAAGGTGTTCGAGGAGGAAGGCGCGCTCGACAGGCTCGAAGCCTTCGCCTCGCTCAACGGGCCGAAGCACTACAAGCTCCCGCCCAACGAGGAGCGGATCACGCTGGAGAAGTCGCCCTGGACCGCCCCCGAGGAGGTCAAGGTCGCCGGTCCCGACGAGAAAGCCCTGGTCTACCGCGGCGGCGAGACGATTGAGTGGCGGGTCGTATCGAACTAGAACATCCGCCGGTATCGCAAAGGGACGGGAATTCTCTCAATGGCTGAGTACGATGTGATTGTGGTGGGCGGCGGCAATGCGGCGTTCTGCGCGGCGCTGGCGGCGCAGGAGCAGGGCGCGAAGGTCGTGGTGCTGGAAGCGGCGCCGGAGGACGAAGCCGGCGGCAACAGCCGCTTCACCGCGGGCTCGATCCGCGTGGTCTACAACGGCGTCGACGACATCAAGACGCTGATCCCCGACCTGACGCCGAAGGAAATCGAGGAGACCGATTTCGGCACCTATACCGCCGACCAGTTCTTCGACGACATGGCGCGCGTCACGCAGAACCGCGCCAACCCCGATCTGGTCGAGCTGCTGGTCACCAAGAGCTTCGACACGCTCAACTGGATGCGCGAGAAGGGCGTGCGCTTCATTCCGATCTACGGCCGGCAGGCGTTCAAGATCGACGGCAAGTTCAAGTTCTGGGGTGGCCTCACGATCGAATCCGTCGGCGGCGGCCCGGGCCTCGTTCAGATGCTGACCGAGTCCGCGAAGAAGCGCGGCATCGAGATCCGCTACCAGACCCGCGCGCTGTCGCTCATCCACACCGGCGATCGCGTCGAGGGCGTGCGCATCCGTCACGACGGCCGCGACAGCGAGATCCGCGGCAAGGCGGTGATCCTCGCGTCCGGCGGCTTCCAGGCCAATCCGGAATGGCGCACGCGCTATCTCGGCCCGGGCTGGGACCTCGCCAAGGTGCGCGGCACCCGCTTCAACACCGGCGACGGCATCCGCATGGCGCTGGAGATCGGCGCGAGCCCGTGCGGCAACTGGTCGGGCTGCCACGCCGTGCAGTGGGAGATGAACGCGCCGGAGTTCGGCGATCTCGCGGTCGGCGACCAGTTCCAGAAGCACAGCTATCCGTTCGCGATGCTGGTCAACGCGACCGGCAAGCGCTTCGTCGACGAGGGCGCCGACTTCCGCAACTACACCTATGCGAAGTACGGCCGCGTGGTGCTGGAGCAGCCGGGCCAGTTCGCCTGGCAGGTGTTCGATCAGAAGACCAAGCACCTGCAGCGCGACGAGTACCGCATCCGCCAGATCACCAAGGTGACGGGCAACACCATCGAGGAGTTCGCCGCGAAGCTCGAAGGCGTCAACGCCGAGCAATTCATCAAGACCGTCGCCGAGTGGAACAAGGCGGTGCGCACCGACGTCCCGTTCAATCCGAACGTGAAGGACGGCCGTTGCACGCAGGGGCTCGCGATCAACAAGTCGAACTGGGCGAACACCCTCGATACGCCGCCCTACGAAGGCTACGCGGTGACCTGCGGCATCACCTTCACCTTCGGCGGCTTGCGCGTGAACACCGATTGCGAAGTCTTGAACACCGACTACCAGCCGATCCGCGGGCTCTACGCCGCGGGCGAGCTGGTCGGCGGCATCTTCTACTTCAACTATCCGGGCGGCTCGGGGCTCTGCTCCGGCTCGGTGTTCGGCAAGATCGCCGGCACGTCGGCCGGACGCGCCAAGGCGAACTAGAACTCAGCGCCGCCACGAAGGCAGCGCGTTCCCTCCCCCAGCGATAGGGCGTTTACGCCCGTCGTCGACGGGCTATGCGGGGGAGGGTTAGGGAGGGGGCATGCACGTGATAATCTTTCCGCTCACCCCCTCCCCACCCCTCCCCCGTAAACGGGGGAGGGAGCAGACCGAGCTCGCGGCACTGAACCATGCCTGATCTCAACAAGCTCTCCGCCGCCGACGTCGCCAAAGGCATCGCGGCGAAAAAATTCACCGCCGAGGCCGTGGTTCGCGACTGCCTCGACCGCATCGCCGCGCGCGAGCCGACGGTACATGCCTTCGCCACCATCGATCCCGACTACGCGCTGATGCAGGCGCGCGCGCTCGACCGCATGCCGTCGTCGCGCGGCGCGCTGCACGGCGTGCCGATCGGCGTGAAGGACATCATCAACACCGAGCACCTGCCCACGGAAATGGGCTCGCCGCTCTACAAGGGCCACCGCTCGCACGGCGACGCCGCCTGCGTCGCGCTGGCGCGCATGGCGGGCGCGGTGATCCTCGGCAAGACCGTCACCGCCGAATTCGCCGGCATGTTTCCGGGGCCGACCGCTAACCCGCATAATCCGGCGCACACGCCGGGCGGCTCGTCGTCGGGCTCGGCCGCCGCGGTCGCCGACTTCATGGTGCCGGTCGCCTACGGCACGCAGACCGGCGGCTCGGTGCTGCGGCCGGCGGCGTTCTGTGGCTGTGTCGGCTATAAGCCGACCTTCAACCTGATCAACCGCCAGGGCATCTGCTTCGCGGCCGAGACGCTCGACACCATCGGCCTGCTCACGCGCACCGTCGACGACGCCGAGCTCGTCACCGCCGTGCTCGTCAACAAGACGCCGGCCTATCTGAAGCTCGACTCTGCGCCGCGGCTTGGGCTCTGCCGCACGCCGCTGTGGGACACCGCCGATGACGCCACCAAGCACGCCGTCGAGGACGCAGCGAAGCGGCTCGCGGCCGCCGGCGCGTCGGTGAAGGAGATCGTGCTGCCGGAGGAATTCGAGAAGCTCTATTACACGGCGCGCGAGACCATCAACAACTACGAGCGCTCGAAGAGCATGGCCGCCGACTGGCAGCATCACCCGGACAAGATCAGCAAGGTGCTGGGCGATCGCGTCAAGAAGGGCTTCGAGATGAAGCACGAGGACTATGTCGCGGCGCTGCAGCTTGCCGAGCGCTGCCGCGCGCGTATCGATGACGCCTACGACGGCATCGACGCCATCATCTCGCCCTGCGTGAAGGGCGAGGCGCTCAAGGGCTTGGGCTTCACCGGCGAGCCGGCGTTCCAGCAGTTCTGGACGGTGCTGAACGGCCCGGCGATGTCGCTGCCGACCCACACCGGCCCGCAGGGCCTGCCGGTCGGCATCCAGCTGGTCGCGCAGCGCTACCGCGACGATGCGCTGTTCGCCTGCGCGCGCTGGGTGATGGCGAAGCTGACGTAGGGCACGTGTCCCGGGCGCAGCGCAGCACGGAGTGATGCGCTGCAGACCCGGGACCCCGGTTTCTTGACCTACCGAAAGCAACCGGGGTCCCGGATCGGCGCTGCATCACTGCGTGATGCAGCTTGTCCGGGACACGAGATTAGCACTAACGCACCAGCTTCTGGCCGCTCTGGATCAGGATCTTGCGCAGCTGATCCTCGTAGTCGCCGAGGAACGCCGTCGTCGCCTTCGCATTCAGGTAGGCGTCGTCGAGCTGGTTGCCCGTCAGGAACTTCTGCCAGGTCGGCGAGCGCGACATCTTCGCCAGCATGTCCTCGTAATACGCCACCGCTTCCGCCGGCATGCCGGGCGGACCGGTGATGCCGCGCGCCTGCGGCACGTTCGGCACTTTGAAGCCGGCCTCCTGCAATGTCGGCACGGTCTCATAGCCGGGCAACCGCTTGTCGGCGATCTGCACCACGGCGCGCAGCTTGCCGGCGCGGATCAGCTCGCCGGCTTCCGGCGGCTCCAGCAGCACGAAGTCGACATGCCCGCCGAGCAGCGCGGCGAGCCGCTCGCTGGCGGCGGGGAACGAGACGAAGGCCCACTTGCCGCCGCTCTCCGCCATCAGCAGTTGGCGCACCAGCGCGTCGCGCGCGAGCGGCGAGCCGCCGGCCTGGCGAATCTTCGAGCCCTCCTTGAGCGCCGCGTTCATGACATCGCGCAGCGTCTTGAACGGCGAGTCCGAACGCACCACGATCACCGCCGGCTCGACCACGAGCCGCGAGATCGGCGTCATGTCCACGACCTTGGTCGACGCCGCCTGCTGCACCAGCGGGTTGGTCATCCACACGCTGGTGAAAGCGCCAAGCACATGCGCGTCGCCCTTGCGCTCGACCAGGTAGTTCGCGGCGGTGACGCCGCCGCCGCCGACCTTGTTGGAGACCTGGAAGCGCACCGGCGCGAGCTTCTCCTGCTCGATCGCCTGCGCGACCGTGCGGCCGAAGATGTCGGGGCCGGAACCCGGCCCGTTGTGCACGACGATCTCGATCGGCTTGGTCGGCTTGAATGCTTGCGCCGATGCCGGCGCCGTTCCGGCAACGATCAAGACGGCGGCGGTTGCAGCAGCGACAGCTCTCATGGCCGATTCCTTCTTTTGTCGGCCGGCATGCTGGCCGACCCGGCGATGCGCATCAAGCGCAAAGACCGATGAGCGCGCGCACGTCGGCAAGCTTGTCGAGCTTCCATGCCGTCGCGGCGATTTGCCGCGCGCGCTCGTCGCCGACCACAGCCGCGGCGTTGGCGAGAAATTTATTCTCGATGGCGCGGTCGGACATCGGATTGTCGACCGTGCCCGAGGCATGCGCGACATGCGCCTCGATCCGCTCGCCGGAAACCGTCACCAGCGTCGCGTGCGCTTCGTCCTTGCGGAAGTTCTCGTCGGTCGTCACCTCGATCTTGCCGCGCAAGGCGACGACATCGGGGGCCGAGGCGCGCGCATCGGAGAATTGCGTGATGCCGGCGACGCGGTCGAGATAGCCGACGGCGCCAGCGTGGTAGATGCTGAATTTCGATTGCAGCCCGGTCTTCGGATCGCCCAGCCCAGTGATGCGCACCGCGATCGGATGCACCTTCGCCTCGATGCGGGCGATATCGTCGGGCGCGAGCGCGCGCTGCTCGCCGAGCGCGACCATGGCGTCGAGGATCGGATGCAGCACCACGCCGCAGGCGTAGGGCTTGTAGCCGTTGCGGGCGATCTCCCAGCGCGTGCCGAGTTGATCGAGCACCAGCTCGGGCTTCGCGACATTGCTGTAGATGCGCGCGAAGCCGCGCTTGCCTTCGATGATTTCTTCGGAGCTGTCGAAGCCCTGTTGCGCCAGCAGCGCGGCGAGCAATCCGTTCGACGCGGCACGTCCCGCATGGAACGACTTGCACATGGTGCCGCGGTTCTGCTGCATGCCCGCCGCCTGCGTCGCGGCGATGCCGAGCGCATGCGTCATCTGCTGCGCATCGAGGCCGAGCAACTTGGCCGACGCCGCGCCGGCCGCGATCGTGCCGAGCGTGCCGGTGAGATGCCAGCCGCCATCGTGATGGCCGGGCGCCGATTGCCCGGCGCGCACGCCGGCTTCGAACCCCGCAGCATACGCACACGTCAGCGCACGGCCGTCATAGGCGCCGCGCTCGGCCAGCGCGAACAGCGCCGCGAGGATCGGCGACGACGCATGCAGCACGACGCCGCCCATATGGGTGTCGTCGAAATCGAGCATGTGGCCCATCTGGCCGTTGGCGAGCGCCGCCTCAGTCGTGCCGAGCTTGAGATTGTGCGCGAGCACCGTCGCCTGCGGCTGCGCATTCAGCGCCTTCAGCACCGGCAAGAGTTTCCCGACCGTCGGATGGCGGCTGCCCGCGAGCGCGCAGCCGATCCAGTCGAGCACGCCGCGCTGCGCTTCGTGCACCGCGGCCTCGGGCAGATCCTCGAAGCGGAAGCGCGCCAGGAACGCCGCGAGATCGCGCGTGACGTTGAGGCCGAGCGGCGCCGCGCCGTAGTCGGATTTGGTGGCGGGTTGCAAAGCCATCGCGGACCTTTACGGCATGAACAGGCCGCCGCTCACGTGAATCGTCTGGCCGGTGATGTAGCCGTTGTCCGGCTGGCAGAGCAGCCGCACCAGCGACGACACGTCGTCGAACGTGCCCTCGCGGCCGACCGGCGGATTGTGTCCGATGCCCTGCCCCGAGGTCGCCGAGCGCTGGCCGCCGATGCGGCCCGGCACAATGCAGTTCACGGTGATTCCGTGCGGCGCGAACTCTGACGCCAGCCCGCGCGTGAAGCCGACGATGCCGGCCTTGCCGGCGCCGACATGCACGCGGCCGGGCGCCCCCAAATGACTCGACACGCCGCCCATGTTGATGATCCGGCCGAACTTGTTCTTGACCATGTGCGGGAGCACCGCATGCGAGCACAGGAACGCGCCGTCGAGGATCACGCCAATGATGTCGCGCCATTGCTTGAAGGTCATCTCGAGGAACGGCGCTTCGGCGCGGTTGGCGGCGTTGTTGATGAGGATGTCGACGCGGCCGAATTTGGCGACCACGGCATCGACCATCTTGTTGACCGCGGCCTCGTCGGTGATATCGGCGATATGCACCATCGCCTTGCCGCCGGCGGCTTCCACCTCCTTGGCGGCCTTCTCGGCCTCCTCGCGCGACGAGCGCGCGTTGATGACGACCGAGGCGCCGTCGCGGGCGAATGCCAGGGCCATACCCTTGCCGAGCCGCCGCACACCGCCGGTGACGATGGCGACCTTACCTTCCAATGGACGTTCCGTAGCCAACTGATCCCTCCAACTGAATTGATCCCTCGTGCGATCACCGATAGCGACTGCACGTGCTCTGCGCAATGTCAGATCGGCGCGCAGCGCGGCTTAGCCCGCTTCGAAGATCTGGGCGTGAACCGCCCTCTTGTGCAGGCCATCCACGTCTTTTACTAGCTTGCTTCAAGACGTGGATGCTCGGCCGGGAGATAAGAGGTCGGGAGACAACAATCAAATGAGTGGCAAAGGCGACAACACGATCACCCCGATGACCCGGACGCTGTCCGAATATATTTCCGCCGCGGCCACCCGCGAGCTGCCGCCCCAAGTCGTCGAGAAGACCGGGCACCACATCCTGGATTCGCTCGCCGCCATCATCTCGGGCTCTCGGCTGCGCGCCGGCGAGCTCGCCATCAACTACGTGAAGCGGCTGGGCGGCGCCGCCGAGGCGACACTGATCGGCTCGTCGGCCGTGGTTCCGGTCGAGAGCGCGGCGCTCGCCAATGCCATGGGCGGCCATGCCGATGAGACCGACGATTCCCATCTGCGCGGCCGCTGGCATCCCGGCTGCGGCATCGTGCCGGCCGCGCTCGCGGTCGCCGAGTTCGCCGACCGCAGCGGCGCCGACTTCCTGCGCGCGGTGGCGCTCGGCTACGACATCGGCACCCGCTTCAACATGGCGCTCGGCTATCCGAACCCGAATGCCGCGACCCATTCGACCCACACGCTCGGCGTCAATTTCGGCGCGGCAGCGGCAGCGGCGGCGCTGCTGCGCTTCGACCCGGTCAAGGTGCGCTACGTGCTCTCCTACGCCGTGCAGCAGGCATCCGGCTGTCCCTACTGGTACCGCGACAGCGACCACGTCGAGAAGGCGTTCGACTTCGGCGGCATGGGCGCACGCAACGGCGTCGCCGGCGCGATGATGGTCCATTCGGGAATGACCGGCGTCGAGGAGCCGTTCACCGGCCAGGGCAATTTCTTCGACGGCTTCGCGCTCAAAGCCAATCCGGACATGCTGACCGACGCCCTCGGCAAGCGCTTCGAGGTCATGGAGGCGTCGATCAAGAAGTGGTGCGTCGGCTCGCCGATCCAGTCGGTGCTCGACGCGACGCAGGTGCTGATCGACGAGCATGGCGTGAAGCCAGGCAACGCCAAGCGCGTCGTCATCACCATGCCGGACGACCGCATGCACATCGTCAACAACGGTCACATGCCTGACGTCTGCGTGCAGCATCTGGTCGCGATGTCGATCGTCGACGGCACCGTCACCTTCGCCAGCGTGCACGACCACGACCGCATGGGCGATCCCGCCGTGCAGGCGGTGCGCAAGAACGTGGAATTGGTCGGCAGCGCCGAACTGACGACAGCGAAGCCGGCGCGGCAGGGCATCGTCGAGGTCGAGCTCAACGACGGCCGCAAGGTGCGCCACCACGCCGTCGCGGTGCGCGGCACGCCCGACAACCCCATGACCACGCCGGAGATCGAGACCAAGGCGATTGATCTGGTCGCGCCGATCTCCGGCGAGGCAAAGGCGAAGGGCCTGGTGCAGGCGATCGCTACTCTGGGCACGCTCGCCTCGGTGCGCGCGCTGCGGCCGCTGCTGCAGGCTTAACCGCCGGCCTATTTGCTGCGCCCGAGAATCTGTGCCGCCCGCGCCGTCACCGTCGCTGGCGTGCGCGACGCGTCCTCCACGAATTTCGCGATCGCAGCGCCCGTCATCGGCTCGATCCCGACATTGACCTTCTCGGCATCCGCGAGCAGCGCCGGGTCCTTCATCGCCTTGTCGAAGCCGTCGCGCAGCGCCTGCATGCGGTCGGCGGGCGTGCCCGGCGGCGCCGCGATCGGCCGTTCGAGATCGAGCCAGCCGAACACCAGCGTGAAGATCTGCCGGTCCTGTTCGGTCTTGGCATAATCGAAGATGAACGGCACCTTCGGCATAGCGGGATTCTTCGAGAGCCCGACCTGCACCAGGATGTTGGCCTTGTCGGGCGTGAGCAGGCCCGCCGTGCGCATGGAGTTGTAGCCGACGCCGCAGAAGCCTTCGATCTCGCCACGCTCCATCGCGAGCCGCAGCGCCGCGCTGCCGGCATAGCCCTTCACCAGCCTGAACTTGGTGCCGATGACATTGTTCATGGTCAGCGGGAAATCGAGCGTCGAAGTACCGGAGGTGCCGGTGATCATCTCGCGCGTGAGCACGTCGTCGATCGACTTGAATGTCGTCTTCGGCGACGACAGACAGACGTTGGAATCCGAGGACGGCGCGCCGATCCAATTGAAGGCGCGCGCCTCGTATTTGTGCTGCGTGCCGCCGATCAAGGGATCGATGACGATGTTGCCGGCGAACAGGCCAAGCTCGGTCCCGTCCTTGGGCGACACGTTGAACACATAGTTGGCCGCTACCACGCTGCCGGCGCCCTGCATGTTGCGCACCACCACCGCCGGGTTGCCCGCGACATGCCGGCCCAGATGGCGCGCAACCAGCCGGGCGTAGGTGTCGGCGCCGCCGCCCGGATTGAAGCCGGCGATCAGATTGATGGTCTTGCCGCGGTAGAAATCGGCGGCGTCCTGCGCTGCGGCGGAATTGCAAAACGTCAGGACGGCCGCGGCCGCGTGCAGGGCAGCGCCGGCAGCACGATACAGTAGCATCCCGTCGCTTCCTCTCCCGCCGGCTACAGCCGGTCGCAGCGCCTCGTGCGCGGCGTTGTCGAACGGTACTAAGGAAGAAATGTCGCCCGGATTCAATACGCCACTTCGACACGCGACGTGTCGCAGCGGGCGGACGCATGACCGGCGTGCGGACGATCGCGCGGCGACAAAGGCGGCGCGATCAGGGACTGGATACTGGCTCCGGCGCGGCCTCGCGGCTGCGCTCGGCGTCCGGATGCTTCGTGGCTTCCGAGCCGTACAGGTCGTGGATGATGCGCGTCATGGTCGCGACCGAACGGGCAGCGTTCGCGTTCACGCGCTTCCTACGAGCATTCCGGTTGTCGTTTGCTGCCGCCACAAAGCACTCCCCCGATTTAAATACCGCGAATCCCCTAATGATCGATAACGACAGAAAAGTGCCGCGGTTCCGCATTGGCGGCAGGCCGTTACCGGCCGCTGCGAGATTGGTAGCGAGGTGCCGCAAAAATCGCCGCTCGAACGAGTTGCTACTGGTCTAAGCGCGTCCCGGTCCGACCTGTGCAAGCGCAGCGCGAATCAATTGCCGTGGGCAAAAGAGCCCTAACCCGTTCTGGATCAGGGCTCCCTTGGAAGCCATGCATGAAGGTCACGGGGGATCGGGGGGATGGTGAGTGACCATCACGGGCCCCAGCAAATCCATATCTTAAGTCGCGTTAACCATCCACATACACCGCTCGGTATGGTTAACGCGCACTCCTCTCAAGTATCGCGCACCGACTTCTCGAACAGATCGTCCACCGCGAAGTCGCCTTTGATCAAACCCTGGTCGCGCGAGTACATGATGAACTGTTCGAGATTCTTGCGGTTGGCGGTGAGCCCACTCGGCCAGATGTCGGCGCCGAATTTTTCGTTCTCGCGCTCGAAGTAGCGTCGGCCGAAAGCAAGGCTCGAAAAATTCGGATCGGAGAAATACTCGCGCGCAAGCGCACGCGCTTCGCCATACATCGCCATCACCGCGCGCGGCAGCGCCGGGTCGCGCGCGATGGCGTCATGCCGGATTGCCATGATGTGCATGATCGGCCAGTAGCCGTATTTCTTGAAGTAGCGCAGCTCCTCGGCGTCGGCGTCGGCGAACAGCCGCCGCACCGGCACCTCGCCGAGCATGATCGAGTCCGGCGGATGCGGCTGGATCACGGCGTCGGCTTTGCCGTCACGCAGCAGGTGGCCGACGTCGGTGCCTTTCGGCAGCGTCTCGATCTTGACGCCAGGCTTGGGCGTGAAGGCGATCTTCTCTTCATCTTCCAAGAGCCAGTGGATGTCCTCCCACGGCACGCCGTACTCGAACTTGAGGTCGCCCTTGGCGAGCAGCGACAGCGTGGTCTGGAACGCACGGATCGCGACGCGCTTGCCCTTGAGATCGGCTGGCGTGGTCAGCGGTGAATTGGCGCGCACGAAGAACAGCCCGGCGCTGAACAGCCGCCGCGGGAAGATCGGCACGCCGGTGATCGGCAGCTTGCGGTCGATCGCCATCAGGTAGGTCGACATCGAGAATTCCGCGACGTCGAACTCGCCCTTGAGCATGCGGCCGTGACGGTCGATGCCGTCGCGCGCCGCGCTCGACTGGCCGACCTGCATGGTCTTGAGCTCGATGCCCTTGGGCGGCTTCACGGTGCCGTCGAAGAACGGGAAGTGCCGGTCGTAGCGCTCCAGTGCGATGGTGAGTTGCATATGCATAGCTCCGTCATGGCCGGGCATAGCCCGTCGAAGACGGGCGTGAACGCCCTGATGCCCGGCCATCCACGTCTTCACTATCTCAAGACGTGGATGCCCGGCACAAGGCCGGGCATGACGTCGAGAGAATTTCTTAGCCGCGTTTGGCGGTCGGATTGGTCTGCCGGTCGATCGACTTCACCGCCTCCCAGGCGCTGATGATCGCACCCTCCTGCCAGCCGCTCCAGAACGTGATCTGGTCGCCGGCCTGGTGGAAGCGGCCTTGCGGCGTCGCCAAAAGCTCCGCGTTGTCGCCGAACGCGGGATCGGTCTCGTCGGACCAGGCGAAACGGAAATGCTCCATCCGGTCCCAACCGATCGCGATGCCGTGCTCGACGAATTTGCCAAAACCGTCGTGCAATCGCTCACCTTGCTCGCGCGCGATGTGCAGGCGCTCCTCGATCGGGCGTGCGTTGAACGCCTCGGCGATCTTGCCATACATGTAGGCGCCGGTGAGCATGCCCTTGCGGCTGAGGAAGCCCGACGACGGATACCAGACCTGGCGGATGGTGTCGGTGGTCCACGAGATGCCGCCGTAGATCTGGTCGCGCGTCTCCCAGAATCGCTCCGCTTGCCAGCCGACCTTGCCCGCGGCCTCGACCGGCAGGTTGCGCGCAGCGTTCATGTAGGCGGTGGGGAGATTGGTCTTGAGCTCCCTGAAGATCGGCATCGGAATGGTCGAGATGCAGTAGTCGGCCGCGAGCGTGCGCGGCGTGCCGCCGCCGTCATAGGCGACAGTGACGCGATCGTTGCCCACGTTGATCGCCGTCACCCTGGCGCCGAGACGCACCAAGCCGTCGAGCGTGCCGGGCTTTTGGGTCAGCGGCTGGCGGGCGAACGCGCGCACGAAATGGTCCATGCCGCCCGTAGGCTCCAGCAGCGATGCCTGCCACATGATTTCGCTGTCGCGGAAAATGAAGTCGTTCCAGAGCTCCGAGCGCAAGATCTCGTCGAGCGCGAGCGGGCTGAGCCCCACCATCGGCCGGTTACCGACGCCGTGCGAGCGCTCGAAGCCACCGCGGCCGGTCTGGTTCTTGTAGGAATAGCTCGCGGTGCCGGCCTGCACCGATTTGGTGAGGCCGCCGAAATTCATCAGCAGGTCCTGGAATTTCTCGACGTCGGTCTTGGTCAGCGGCAGGTCGATGCCTTGCGTGCTCACGCATTTGCTGAGCATCTCGGCGATATGCCCCTGCAGATCGTGCACCGCCTGCCGCATCTGCCAGGTGCGGCCGTTGCCGACATGGCCGGTGTGCACGCGGTTTGCGCGGCTGGTGAAGATGTACGGCTGCAGCGCCACGCCGAACTGCCGGCAGTAGTCGATGACATGCACATGATGATGGGCGATCCGCCCGGGCCCGACATTGAGCCACAGCCCCTCGTCGAACTGGCACACCTGCGCCTCTGTGTGCATTTCCTTCAGTACGTCGCCGCGCCGCAATGTCAGATTGCGCCCGCCGATGCGGTTCGACGCCTCCAGGATCGTGACGTCATAGCCGGCGCGGTCGAGCTCGTAGGCAGCGCAGAGGCCGGCGACGCCGGCGCCGAGGATCGCGACCGTGCGGCCCTTGCCGGCATCGGCGGGCAGCGAAAGCCCCGCTGCCATCGCCGGCGGCGGCTTGAGGAAATCGAACAGGACCAGCGTTTCGTAAGCCGCACCGGCGCCACCGAGGCTGGCCATGGCGTTGAGCAGGCCACGACGGGTCATGGACATCGCATTGTCTCCCTCAGCGAGCCGGGTGTGTCGGAAGTTCTAGCGGGTGAGACCGATATCAGCGATCTGTACCGGGACGGTCGTGCGGCCGCCGCCGCGCATGATCTCGAGCTGCACGGTCGCGCCGACGCCCGCCTGCTCCAACAGCTCGGTGAGCTCGGCAAGGCGCTGCACCGGCTTGCCGTTGACCGCCACGATCACGTCGCCGAGCTGGCCGGTCTGCATGTTGGCGCCGCGCAGGCCGGCGCGCTCGGCCGGAGAACCGGGCACGGTGCGGATGATGGCGACACCATTGATGCCGGTCTTGCTGGCCATCGCGTCGCTCCCGGCCTGGATGCCGATCCCCGGGATCGGGACGCGGCCGTTGCGTATGAGCTGCGGCACCACGCGATTGACCACATCGACCGGGATCGCAAAGCCGATTCCGGCATAGGCCCCCGACGGCGAATAGATCGCGGTGTTGACGCCGATCAGCCGCCCGGCGGAGTTGAGCAGCGGCCCGCCGGAGTTGCCCGGGTTGATCGCCGCGTCGGTCTGGATGACGTTGGCGACCTCGCGCCCGCCGCTGGTCGGCAAACGCCGGCTGAGCGCGCTGATGATCCCCGCGGTCAGCGACTGGTCGAGCCCGAACGGGTTGCCGATCGCGAACGCCGCCTGCCCGACTTTCAGGTCGGCGGACGTGCCGACCGGCAACGGCGGCGGCAGGTCGCGCACGTCGGTCACGCGAATGACGGCGAGGTCGTAATTGGCGGAGCCGCCGACCAGTTGCGCGCGCGCGACGTCGCCGGTGGAAAAACGGACTTGCAGGTCGGAGGCGCCCTGCACCACATGATTGTTGGTGACGATGTGACCGGCACGATCCCAGACGAACCCGGTTCCTCCCTGCACGCCACCACCGTTTTCCTGCTCGGCCAGCATTTCCGGGCTGGCGGCCGCGGCCCGTCCCGCCACCTGCACGACGGAGGGCGCCGCCCGTTGGAAGATATCGACCGTCAGCTTCTCGAAGTCCGCGAGATTGCCGCGGGCCTCGACGGCGCGCGGCTGCGTCTCCGCGAACAGCAACCGGTCGATGGTCGGCCGCAGCAGATAGATGCCGACGACAAGGACGATGATCGTGACAAGAACGCGGGAACCGCTGCGCATGACGACTCCGAAGAATACGGCCAACCGTTTCGCCTGCGGCAGGTATAGCGCATCGCACCGGCCGTCTCCAGGAACGAGGGCGCGGTGGGCAGACAACGGCTCGATCCGGACGTAATCTGTCATCTTCATGAACTCGGTAACGAAGCCGCTGGAGTGAGCGTTCATGCGCGATTGCCTATCTGCATTCGTCCTGACGGCGATCCTCGCAGCATGGGTCGATGGTGCGGCGGCGCAGACGCCGTCGCCGCAACAGCAGGCGTTCCGCGACATCTATCGCGCGCTTGTCGAGATCGACACCACCGATACGGCCGGCGATACGCTGAAAGCCGCCGAAGCGATGGCGGCGCGGCTCAAGGCCGCCGGATTTCCCGCCGCCGACATCCGCGTGATCTCGACCGGCCCGCGCAAGGGCAACCTGGTGGCGCGGCTGCGCGGGTCAGGCGCGCGCAAGCCGTTGCTGCTGCTTGCCCACATCGACGTGGTGCCGGCGGGCGACGGCTGGCAGCACGAGCCGTTCCGGCTCACCGAAGCCGACGGCTATTTCCACGGCCGCGGCGTCATCGACAACAAGGCGATGGCGGCGATCTTCGTGGCCAACCTGATCGAGCTCCATCGCGAAGGCTTCAAGGGCGAGCGCGACATCATCGTGGCGCTCACCACCGACGAGGAGCTCGCCCGTTCGCAGCACAACGGCGTGAAGTGGATCCTGGACAACGAGCGCGCGCTGATCGACGCCGAGTTTGCGCTCAACGAGGGCGGCGGCGGCGCGCTGCGCAACGGCCAGCCGTTCCGTTTTGCCGTGCAGCTCGCCGAAAAAGTCTACCAGAGCTATGTGCTGGAGGTGACCGATCCCGGCGGGCACAGCGCGTCGCCGCGCCGCGACAATCCGATTTATCGGCTGTCGGCGGCGCTGGGCAAGCTCGCGCAGTTCGATTTCCCGCCACGACTCAATCAGGTGACGCGCGGAAATTTCGAACGGCTGGCCGAGACCGAGACGCCAGCAATGGCCGCCGCGATCAAAGCGCTGCTCGCCGGCTCGACCGATCCGCAGGCGCTCGCGCCGCTGTCAGCCAATCCCACCATGAACGCGCAGATGCGCACCACCTGCGTCGCCACATTGCTGGAAGCGGGCACGGTGGAGAATGCGTTGCCACAGACCGCGCGCGCCACGGTGAACTGCCGCATCCTGCCGGATGAGCCGGTCGAGGAGACGGCGAAAATCCTTACGCGCGTCATCGCCGATGAGAAGGTCACGATCACGCCCACGGGCCGGCCGACCATGGCACCGCCGTCGCCGCCGCATCCGGAGGTGATGCAGGCGGTGTCGGCGCTCGCGGGCGAGATGTGGCCGGGCGTGCCGGTGCAGGCCACCATGTCGGCGGGCTACACCGACAATCGCTGGCTGCGCAACGCCGGCATCCCGGCTTATGGCGTCTCCGGCCTGTTCAGCGACCAGGGTCGCAATGGCGTGCACGGCCGCAACGAGCGCGTCGCGGTGAAGGACGTCTATGCCAGCAAGGACTTCCTCTACCGGCTGGTGAAGCAGCTGGCCGCGCCGGGCGCACGATGAACGCTCCGGTGCAGGCACAGCGCCCGACGATGCTCGAACGCGCGAAGCTTTGGGCGCGCGCGATCAAGCGCGACGTGCTGGCCTTATGGATTGCGGCGCGCGATCCGCGCGTCCCCTGGTACGCCAAGGCATTGGCGGCGGCGGTCGCGGCTTATGCGCTGAGCCCGATCGATCTCATCCCAGACTTCATCCCGGTACTCGGCTATCTCGACGATCTCGTGATCGTGCCGCTCGGTATCCTGCTGGTGGTCGCGCTGATCCCAGCCGCCTTGATGACGGAATTCCGTGAGCAGGCCGCGACACTTGCGGCGAAACCACGCAGCACGACCGCGGCGGTGGTCATTGTCCTGATCTGGATTGCGGCCATGATCCTGGTCGGCTGGTGGTTCTGGCGCTGGTGGACATCCTGATCGTGAAATCGACGCGGCGCGCTTCAATCGTCATTCGCCTCACCGCCGCTCTGCTCATCTGTGCGCAGCCGGCAGCGGCCGACGAAATTGCGGATTTCTACAAAGGCAAGAACATCAGCCTGTTCGTCGGCTATCCGCCGGGCGGCGGCTACGACGTCTATGCGCGGCTCGTCGCCCGCTTCATGGCCAGGCACATACCGGGGCAACCGCAGGTCACCGTGCGCCACAAGCCCGGCGCCGCCAGCCTCAATCTCGTCAGCGAGCTCTACAACGTGCTGCCGCGCGACGGCACGGTGTTCGGCCTGTTCTCGCGCTCGGTTGCGATGGACCGCCTGCTCGGCCGCGCCGGCGCGAATTTCAATCCGGTCGAGTTCAATTGGATCGGCAGCGCCAACAACGAGGTATCCATCTGCGCGGTCTGGCATGCCGTCGGCATTCGTTCGATCGACGCGTTCATGGCACGGCCGCTCACCTTCGCCGCCAATGCGCCGGGCGCCGAGTCCGATGTGTTCCCGCGTATCCTCAACAACCTGCTTGGCACCAAATTCAAGGTCGTCACCGGCTATCCCGGCGTCAACGACCTGAGCCTGGCAATGGAACGCGGCGAAACCGACGGACGCTGCGGCTGGACCTGGTCGGCGGCGAAAGCCGCGCGCGGTGACTGGATCCGAGACGGCAAGATCTACATCGCGGTTCAGTTCGCGACTGAGAAGCATCCCGAGCTGCAACATGTGCCGCTGGTGACGGACCTCGCCCGCAACGACCGCGAACGCAACGCGCTTTCGCTGATCCTGTCGCAACAGGCGATGGGCCGCCCCTTCGCGGCCCCGCCCGGTGTGCCGGCAGCGCGGGTCGCCGTGCTGCGCGGCGCGTTCGCCCGCGCCGTCGCCGACCCGGAGTTTCTGGCTGAGGCTGACAAGCAGCAGCTCGAAGTCAAGCTGGTTGAAGGCGAAGTCTTGCAGGAGATGGTCGAGCGCATGTTCAAGGCACCGACGGAGGCCGTCGACGCCGCACGGGCGGCCATCGCGCGCTGAATTTCCAGGGTGGCTTGTTGGCTGCCCGGGCTCGGCTATAGTTCTGGACAAGATCATAAGTCGGGAGGACCACGATGACGCGCCAGAGTGCCGCCTGTGCCGCGGCGATTGCGATCCTGATGCCACTTGGCCTCGCGTCCGCGCCGGCGGACGCACAGACGATCGCCGTGTTCACCAAGAGCCAGGGCAATCCGGTGGCGCGCTCGATCCGTATTGGGGCGGAGACCGCGGCGCGCGCCGAGAAGATTCTGGTGTTCAATTTCATTCCCACCAGCGCCGACAACGTGCCGCAGCAGACTTCGCTTGCCGAAGAAGCGCTGCGCTCCAAGCCCGACGCGGTGGTAATCACGCCCACCGATCCGAAGGCGCTGGTGCCGATCGTGTCGAAGTTCACTGCCGCCGGGATTCCGGTCGTCAACGTCAACGACCGCCTCGCTGGCGGCAACGCCGCCGCCTATGTCGGCAGCGACGACCGCGCGATCGCGCGCGCGACCGCGCAGGCATTGCTCAAGGCGATGAAGGGCACCGGTACCGTCATCATCCTGGAAGGGCCGCCCAAGCTGGCGTCGAGCATGGCGCGCGTGCAGGGCTTCAACGACGCGCTCAAGGAATTCCCCAACGTGAAGCTCCTCACCTCGCAAACCGCGAACTACGCACGCAAGCCGGCCGCCGACCTGATGAACAATCTGCTGCGCAAATATCCGCAGATCGACGGCATCCTCGCCGCCAACGACCCGATGGCGCTGGGCGCGCTCGACGCGCTCGGGCCCAATCGCCGCACGGCTCTGGTGGTCGGCATCAACGCCAGCCGCGACGCCGCCGACCTCATCAAGTCGGGACAGATGGTGGCGAGCGGTGACTTCAACGGCTTCATCGAGGGCTGCGTGGCCGCGCAACTCGCGATCCGGCTGATCCGCAAGCAGGCGGTGCCGAAAGAGGCGATCCTGCGCACCATCGTGGTCGACAAGAGCAATGTCGAGCCTTACGAGTTGCCGGTCGAAAAGCGCACCTGCCCGGCGATGGAGACGGCGGTAGCGAATTGAGCGAATCGATGCCATCTATCGCTTGACGTCCGGGCCACCGCCTGGAACTCGATACGCATGAACGAACCGCGCCTCAATCTCATCGAGCTGACGGTCTCGGAACTGTCGGCCTCGCTCAAGCGCACCATCGAAGATGCGTTCGGGCACGTGCGCGTGCGCGGAGAGCTCGGCAACGTCAAGTATCACACGAGCGGCCACGTCTATCTCGACCTCAAGGACGACAAGGCCTGCCTCGCCGGCGTGATCTGGCGCACCACCGCGAGCCGTATCAAGCTCAAGCTCGAGGCCGGGCTCGAAGTCGTTGTCACCGGCCGCGTCACCACCTTTCCTGGCCAGTCGAAATATCAGATCGTGATCGACGCGCTCGAACCGGCCGGGCTCGGCGCGCTGATGGCGCTGGTCGAGGAGCGCAAGAAGAAGCTCGCCGCCGAAGGCCTGTTCGATCCGGCGCGCAAGCAGCTCTTGCCGTTCCTGCCGTCGGTGATCGGCGTCATCACCTCGCCGACCGGTGCCGTGATCCGCGATATCCTGCACCGGCTGCGCGACCGCTTCCCGCGCCGCGTGCTGGTCTGGCCGGTGAAGGTGCAGGGCGAAGGCTCCGCCGAGCAGGTCGCCGGCGCGATCCGCGGCTTCAACGCGCTGGCGCCGAACGGACGCATTCCGCGGCCCGATCTTCTGATCGTCGCCCGCGGCGGCGGCTCGCTCGAAGACCTCTGGTCGTTCAACGAAGAGATCGTCGTGCGCGCCGCGGCTGAGAGCATGATCCCGCTGATCTCCGCGGTCGGCCACGAGACCGACGTGACCTTGATCGACTTCGCGGCCGACGTGCGCGCGCCGACACCGACCGCCGCCGCCGAGATGGCGGTGCCGGTGCGCGCCGAACTCATGACGCGGATTGACAGCCTGGCACGGCGCTCGACCTCCGGCTGGCAACGCAGCCAGGAGGCGCGCCGCACCGAGCTGCGCGCCGCCGCGCGCGCGTTGCCGAGCGCCGACGAGCTGTTCGCACTGGCGCGCCAGCGGCTTGATCACGCGACCGCGCGGCTGCCGCGCGCGCTGGTCGCCAACATCCAGATCGATCGCGTCAAGTTCTCGCGCGTCGCCGGGCGGGCCACACCGCGGCTGCTGGGCGTCCTCGTGGAACGGCGGCGCGAGCGCCTCGACGGTCTGCAGGTTCGTCTCACGACCGCGCTCAAGACCTATCGCGATACCCGCCTCGTGAGCATCGCGCGCCATCGCGAGCGGCTGCATGCGTTCGGCGAGCGCGCCCAGCGCGCGATCGAGAACCTGCTCGACAACCGCGACCTGCGGATCGAGCGCGCCGGCCAGTTGCTGACCGCCCTGTCCTATCGCGGTGTGCTCGAGCGCGGCTTCGCCCTGGTGCGCAGCCTCGACGGCAGTCCGCTGCGCCGGGCCGCGGCGGTCGAGGCCGGCCAGAGCCTCGACATCGAATTCGCCGACGGACGCGTGCGGGCGGCGGCAGAGGGCGCGCCCTCGCTAGCGCCCGTGGTGCCGCCAAGGCCGCGGAGACGGCGACGCCCGGGTCCCGAGGAGGGCCAAGGCAGCCTGTTTTGAACGGGAAACCGCCCAAAACGGTGCTTACGGCTTGTGCACCTTCCGACGCTGGTTGCACAGCGGAAACGGGTGACATCCGGCGGCGCAAACGACTATTTTGGGGTCCAAGTCTACTTTGGAGTCTAATACTACTTTGGGGCCGAAGACTGCGGCGGAGATTTTGACGTGCTGAACCGTTTCGATCGCTCCTCACCGATGGCCGGCGAGGCCGAGGTCAAATACCTCGACGGGGACTTCCGCGTGCTGCGGCCGGGCGCCTTCGTGCGCTGCGCCGTTACCGGCACGCCGATCCCGCTCGAAGAGCTGAAGTACTGGAGCGTCGACCTGCAGGAAGCCTATGTCTCGCCCGAGGTCGTGTTGCAGCGGCATTTCCCCCATCAGGCGAAGCGCTAGATGTAGCCCGCATGAGCGAAGCGATATGCGGGGAGGACCTCTCCTCCTGCATTCGGGACCAATTCTCAGCGTTCGCCAAACTTCAACCCACCTTCGTCGACTTCACCTGCCCAGTCGACGGGCAATACCCCCTGTCGCACGTACCGATGAAACGACGAGTACGGCCAGTCGCAAACACGGGTCACGAGTCCGTGCTTTACCGGATTGAAATGAATGTAGTCGACATGGCGTTCGAAATCGTATTCGTCGCGAATGGTGTGCTCCCAGAACCGTCTTTGCCAAAGCGCGAAGTCCTCATTTGAATGTCGCTTCGAAAACGCACGTGATGCAATCATGTGGCTGCTAAAGTGGCCTTTGATCCGCCGCCATCGTGCAGAGAAATCCGAATCTCCCTGCGGCAGGGTCAAGATCGTGTGCAAGTGATCCGGAAGGATCACGATGGCATCAATTGTAAACGGACGTTCGCGTCGCCCCGCTCGGAATGCTGCACGTAACTCAACGACGTGATCTATGAGGAATGATGAGCGCCGGTCCGCAAGTGTTACCGTGAAGAAAAACGTCCCCCCGGGAACGAAATTACGTCGATATCTAACCATGGACGACTACACCCCGGATATCGCTTCGCTCATCCGGGCTACTCCTATCCGCGCGCCCGCGCGACCTGCTCAAATAACAAGCTGCGAAATCCGGCATCGTCATCAAACGTTAGCGTCACCGGCAGCGCGCGCGAGCGCGCGGCCAGCGGCGCGGCATCTTCATCGCCCTGCATGCGCGCCAGGTCCTTCTCGGTCGTAACCAAAACGAGACCGGAGCGTTCGGCTTCGGCGCACAGCGCCTGCGCATCGGCGCGCGTGTAACGATGGTGATCGTCGAAGCTCCGGGTCGTGGCGACCGCGACTTCGGCCGCGCGCAGCGTCACAAAGAACTTCTCCGGATCGCCGATGCCGGCGAAAGCGAGCACGCGCTTGCCGGCAAGCGACGCAATGAGTGCCGGATCGGGCGTGAGCCGCGCGCGGAAGACGGGCAGCGCACGCTTGCGCGCTTGGTCGGCGACATCCGCTACATCCCCCTCCCCCACCACGATCAGCGCCTGGGCGCGATCGAGTTGCCCATCGAGTGGCGCCCGCAGCGGCCCGGCCGGGATGACGCGGCCGTTGCCGATGCCGCGCTTTGCATCGATCACGAGGACGGAGAAATCCTTGGCGAGTGACGGGTTCTGGAAGCCGTCGTCCATCACGATGACGCTTGCACCCGCCGCCACCGCCGCCTGCGCACCCTTGGCGCGATCATGCGCGACGATGCGTCGGCGCACTGCGCGCCAACAGCAGCGGCTCGTCGCCGACATCGGCTGCGCGATGCTGCGCCGGATCGACCCGCACCGGGCCGGCGAGCCGGCCGCCATAGCCGCGGCTGAGGAATACCGGCGTTTCGCCGGCGGCCTTGAGCATCTGCGCGACCGCAAGCGCGGCGGGTGTCTTGCCAGCGCCGCCGACGGTCGGATTGCCGATGCAGACGACCGGCACGGGAGCCTTGGCGCCCTTGCCGGCCATGCGACGCGCGGCGACCGCACCATAGACCGCCGCGAATGGCGCCAGCAGGGCCGCCGCAACGCCGCCCTGCCGCCACCAGAACGGCGGCTCACGCATGGCTGCTTCGGCGCTCCAGCCGGATCTGCATGAGGTAGGGATCGAGCGCGGTGAGCGTGCGCTCGAGCGCGCCGCCGAGCCGATCGACGGTCTCGCGCGCCGCACCGGTAATCGCCGCGCGCTCCTTGGCGTCGGTGAGCAAGGCGCCGACGCGCACGGTGAGCCGGCCGACGTCGCCGATCAGCTCGGCGCCGCGCGCGGTGTCGAGCGCTTCGTAGAGCTCGGCGAAATTCCAGACATGCGGGCCGTGCAGCACGGCGGCGCCGAGCTTGATCGGCTCGACCGGATTCTGGCCGCCGTGGCTCGCGAGCGATCCACCCATGAACACGATCGGCGCCAGCCGATAGACCAGCCCGAGCTCGCCGAGCGTGTCGACCACATAGATGTCGTCCTGCGCCTCGGGCAGCCGCCCGCGCGAGCGCAGCGAGGCGGAGAGGCCGGCGTCGCGCGCAATCTCGACGATCCCGGGCCCGCGATCCGGATGGCGCGGCGCGATGATCGTCAAGCAGCCGCGGGAAGGTGTGGCGCAGCCGCCGGTGCGTCTCGATCAGCGGCAGCTCCTCACCGGCATGCGTCGAGGCCGCGGCGATGGTCGTGCGGTCGCCGATCGCCGCCTGCAGCTTGCGAAGGCTGTCCTGGTCGGCGGCCGGCTCCGGCACGTCGAGCTTGAGGTTGCCGGTGGTCGAGATGCGCGGCGCACCGAGGTCGCGGTAGCGCGCGGCGTAGGCGGCGGACTGCGCGAGGCAGAGGTCGAACCGCCGCAGCAGCGCCGCGATCATGCCGGGCGCGTGGCGCCAGCGATTGAAGGAGCGCTCGGATACGCGGCCGTTGACCAGGATCAGCGGAATGCGCCGCTCCGCGCTCATCAGGATGAGGTTCGGCCAGAGGTCGGATTCGGTGAACAGGCCGAGGTCCGGTTTCCAGTGGTTGAGGAAGCGCGCGGCAAAGCGCGGCGCATCGAGCGGAACGTATTGATGGATGACGCCGGGCGGCAGCCATTGGCCCGCGAGCTTGGCGGAGGTCACCGTGCCGGAGGTGAGCAGGACGTTGAATTCCTTGGCGACGATGCGCTCGATCAGCGGGATGATCGCGGCGACCTCGCCGACGCTGGCGCCGTGGATCCAGACCAGCGGGCCGTCCGGGCGCGCCGTGCGCGTCTCGCCGCGCCGCTCGGTCAGCCGCGCAGGATCTTCCTTGCCGCGCTTGAGGCGGTTCGACAGCAGGAATCCAGCCAGCGGCGCGCCCACCGACGTTGCCAGCCGATAGGCGCGCAACGAAAGCGGCAGCCGCTCCACTGCCATCGGCCTTTCGACGACCCCCTGGGACAACGCACTCTCCGACTCAAGCCTCGCTTTCACAGTAGCGGCTATAGGGTCACGCTGCCAGACTTGACAGCAGGCGTAGTTCGCTCTCGGTTCCGAGAAATTGAGCGGGTGCAGCACGATGGCGCCGCATCAAGGCGGCGTAATCTCGCTCAATCCTTGCCGCGAGTCGTATCCGTCTCGGGATCGAGCAGGCGGTGCATGTGGACGATGAAATAGCGCATGTGGGCGTTGTCAACCGTTTGCTGGGCCTTGGCTTTCCAGGCGGCATAAGCCGTCGCGTAGTTGGGATAAATCCCGACGATCTCGAGCTTGTTGAGGTCCCTGAACACATTACGGTCGAGGTCGCTCAGTTCGCCTCCGAACACCAGATGCAGCAACTGTGCGGGTTGTTCAGCCATTGAAGTTCCCCAAGATAAACGATGCGGCCAGCGTCACACAAACTGCGCTCTGCGTTCGCGTATGAGAGCAAGCGCCGTGCCATGGCGCAACCGGCTCGCGGCGACCAGCAGCGCATGCACCGGCTGCGGGCAATTGTAGGTCAACGGCTCGCCGTCGATGTCGGTCAGGGCGCCGCCGGCTTCGTGCACCAGCAGGTCGGCGGCGGCAAGGTCCCAGTCGTGGCTGTTGCCGCTGACGATGGTGATATCGACCTCGCCTTGCGCGACCCGCGCGAGCCGCAGCGCCAGGGAACCGACCCGCGGCAGCGGCACCACCGACGGATGCAGTTCCGCCAGCGAGCCGAGGAAGCGCTTGGGGCCGAGCAGCTTGGTACCTTCGAGCCCGGTGCCGGGCCGGACCTGGATCGCCACGCCGTTCAAGGTCGCGCCCTCGCCCGCGACCGCAAAGAAGAACTCGTCCGTGACGGGCGCATAGAGCGCCGCCAGCCGCGGCCGGCCGGCGGCCGCCAGCGCGACCGAGACCACCCAGTCCTCGCGGCCGTCGAGATAGGCGCGGGTGCCGTCGATCGGATCGACGATCCAGACCGCATCGGCCTTGAGCCGCTGCGGATCGTCCTCGGTTTCCTCCGACAGCCAGCCATAGGCGGGGAACGCGCCCGCGAGCTTCTCGTGCAACAGCGCGTCGACCGCGATATCGGCCTCGGAGACCGGCGACGACTTGCCCTTGATCCATTGCCGCAGCGGGCTGCGAAAGGTCTTGAGCGCAAGCGCGCCGGCCTCGCGCACGGCCGACGCCAGCACGTCGCGCTCGGTCAGGCGATCACCGGCCGGCAACGGTGAGGCCCTCCACGCGGACGGTCGGTGCATTGACGGCGTATTTGAACTCGAGGTCGCTCGCCGGCGTGAGTTTCGCGAACATGTCGACGAGATTGCCCGCGATCGTGACCTCGCTCACCGGATAGGTCGGCTTGCCGTTCTCGATCCAGAAACCCGACGCGCCGCGGCTGTAGTCGCCGGTGACCTGATTGACGCCCATGCCGATCAGGCTGGTGACATAGAAGCCTTCGCCGATGTCGGCCATCAGCTCGTCCGGACTCATCGTGCCGGCTTCGAGATAGAGATTGGTCGCGCCCGGCGACGGCGCCGACGACACGCCGCGCGACGCGTGCCCGGTGGTGGTGAGCCCAAGCTCGCGCGCGGTCGCGCTGTCGAGCAGCCACGTCATCAAGACGCCGTCCTCGATCAGCGCCAGCCGCTGGCCGGCGACGCCCTCGCCGTCGAACGGCCGCGAGCGCTGCCCGCGCTTGCGCAGCGGATCGTCGATGACGCGGATGCCCTCCCGGAACAGCCGCTCGCCGCGCTTATCCTTGAGGAAGCTCGTCTTGCGCGCGACCGCGCTGCCGTTGATCGCGCTGGCGAGGTGTCCGATCAGCGAGCTCGACACGCGCTGGTCGTAGATAATCGGGACCTTGGTGGTTTCGACCTTGCGTGGATTGAGCCGCGCCACCGCGCGCTCGCCGGCGGTGCGCCCGACCTTCTCGGGCAACTCGAGATCGGCGGCATGCAGCGCGCTTGAGTAGTCGTAGTCGGTCTCCATCGCGGTGCCTTCACCGGCGATCGCCGACATGCTGAAGCCGGAGCGGGAGGCGAGATAGGCGCCGTGGAAGCCGCCGCTGGTCGCCAGCACCATGCCGCCGATGCTGGCCGACGCGGAGGCGCCCTCCGACTTGGTGACGCCCTTGACCGCCAGGCCGGCCGCCTCGGCGCGCAGCGCGCGCTGCTCGAGCGCGGCGACCGGCGGCAGCTCGGGATCGAGCAGATCGAGCTCGGGAAACGACTTCGCGAGCAAGGCGGGATCAGCGAGGCCCGCGAACTTGTCCTCGGGCGCGACCTTCGCCATCGCCACCGCGCGCTCGGCGAGCGGCGCGACGTCGCCCGCGATATCGTTGGTCGACACGACAGCGGTGCGGCGGCCGACGAAGACGCGCAAACCGATGTCGTCGCTTTCGGAGCGCTCGGATTGATCGACGGCGCCTTCGCGCACGCCGACGCTCAACGACATCGAGCGGACCGCGACCGCGTCGGCGGCATCGGCGCCGGCGCGGCGCGCCGCGGCGACGAGACGCTCGGCGAGATCCGACAAAGCTGACTGGTCGAGAAGTGACGTGGACATTGCGGGGACTCTAACTGCGATTGGCGCGGTTGGGTGAGTGGTTACAGCAAATTGACGAAACGCGGCAACGTCCCGTCAAGCATGAGTTGATGGGACCTATCTGATACCGCAGATTAACCAGGAACATTAAGCGGATTCCGAAGGGTTTGCGGCATGTTTGCGGCAACGATCGGGGGACGAACTCCGACGGGGGCCAACGACCGGGGAAAACCCGGCGGGGAGCAGGTTCGTGAGGCGTCAAACAGTGATCGGCAGGGCCATGCCTGCCGGGTCGAGCCGCGTTGAGCGGCTCGACCCGTTTTCTCTACCGGTGCAGTTCGCGGCCACCGACAAGGCGGCCGACGGACGCGTGCGGCACGTCGAGCTGACCCGTGAACGGGTCGTGGTGCGGCGGGCGCTGCGCGGCATGAAGATGGCGGTCAACCTTCCGGTCACCGCCTATCTCGGGGTGGCGCTCAAGATGGAGCCGCCGCAGGGCGATACGCCCGGCGCGGTTTCGATCGTGCTGGCGCATCGCGATCACGCTCTCTCACTTCCTCTTTTCAGCGCCGACGACGGCACGGACATCGTGGCCGAATGGCAGTCGTGGGCGCAGGTGCTTGGCATGCCGCTCCTGGTCGCCGAAGCGGACGGACGCTTGCGTGAAGCGTTCGACCGCATTGGCGCCGTCCGCGTCGCCTCCCCCACTGGGCGGCGTCGACGGCACTCGGCGATCAGGAAGCGGCGGCCATCCATTCTGATGCGGCGCAAGCCGGGGCGCTCGATCGACGGCGCCACCGTGCATTGCGACGAGCGCGAGATTGTTGCGAGGGATTGAGGGGTCGCTCGGCGTCGCGAGAGGCATGGACGCCGACACAAGTGAACTCGACAACCAGCCTGGGCCGACCGCTCCAAGCCTGACATCGGCTTCGCGCTCTGATACAATCAAAGCATGAACGAGCCGCTCGATAGAATCTCGATAGACCCGAACATCTGCTTCGGCAAGCCGTGCATCAAAGGCACGCGCATTTGGGTCTCGCTGATCCTTGACTTACTGGCCAGCGGTCAGACTGAGAATGAAATTCTTGCCGCCTATCCGCAATTGCGGCCGGAGGATATCCGTGCCGCGCTTGCCTATGCCGCGGAGATCACCCGTGAGCGCATTGTGCCGGTACCCAACGCAGCGGCGGAATGAAGGTCAAACTCGACGAGAATCTCGGCTTGCTTGGTAAGTCGCTGCTGGAGGCCGACGGTCACGACGTCATGACGGTCGCCGAGCAGCATCTGAGCGGTGCCGAAGACGAGAGCCTCTATCAGCACTGTCGAGACGAGGGCCGCATACTGGTGACGCTCGACCGCGATTTCGGCCAGACCATTCGCTTTCGTCCGGAAGCTACGGCAGGAATCGCTGTGCTTGAATGCAGCGGCCGAATATCGCCATCCATAATTCTTGCCCGGGTGACCGAGCTTGCGACCCTGCTCAGGACAAAGTCCATCGATCGCGAGCTATGGATCGTTGAGCCCGGCCGCATTCGAATTCACGAGCGGAAGTAGCCTACTCCGGTATTGCAGAGCCGGGTGCGGCCTCGATCGCGTCCTCAACGCCGTCACCGCTGCCCGACGGTCCGATCTGTCTTCGCGTCGCTGCTATCGGCCGGCGGTTCGGTGAGGATGGTCAGGGTGGGCAGCGACAGGTTGAAATTGTTGATCGCCCACAATCCTCCCAGCGCGACCACCCCGGCGATCAGGATCGTCGGAAGCGTGACAATGAAGGCGAACAGCAAGCTGCCAAAGGCGGTCAACACCCGGATGCCTGCGCCCCAAAGCTGCCTGGCGGCGATAAACAAGAGATAAGCCACCGCTGCGATGACAATGATCAGCAGAATCTGTTTCCAAAGCGGCCAGCTGTCCCACGGCACTTTGGCGATCTTGGTGATCTGGTCCGCCGACCATGTCCAGATGAGCTGAATAAATCGGAATATCGCGGCAATACCTTGCTGCAGGAATTGCAGGAACTGGTCGAAGATTTGCTTCATGGCCCGTGCCTCCTGGCGCGGCCCGGTGAACAGTTTCAAAAACTACGCGACAAACTCCCTCAGGCGGCAATGGTGCGCCTGCTGATCACTGGGCGGACCCAGTAGAACGCCGAATCCATTCCTTCGGTTCCGGGACTGTTTTGCGCCCACTGGTGACTCGCTACCGCACCAGCACGTCGAGCACCATCGCGCCGAACAGGATCAATCCCGCATCGCGGTTCGACTTGAACAGCCGCAAACACAAATCCGGATCGCCGATGCGAAAGCGGCTGATCTGCCACGACAGCTGCGCGGCGAACGCGAGCAGCCCGAGCGAGAACACGATGCCGGCACCGGCGCCCCAGCCGGCGACCGCCATCAGCGCCACCGCCAACGTGTAGAACGCCGCCAGCAACGGCCGGGTGTTTTCGCCGAACAGGATGGCCGTCGACTTGATCCCGATCAGCGCGTCGTCCTCGCGATCCTGATGCGCATAGATGGTGTCGTAGCCGATCACCCAGGCGATCGAGCCGGCGTAGAGAACGAGCGCTTGCCAGTCGAGCCGCGCGAACGTCGCCGGCCATCCCATCAGCGCGCCCCAGGAGAACGCGAGGCCGAGCACGATCTGCGGCCAGTAGGTGATCCGTTTCATGAACGGATAGACCGCAACGATGCCGAGCGAGGCGATGCCGGTCCAGACCGTGAAGCCGTTGAACTGCAGCAGCACCGCCAATCCGAGCAGCGCCTGCGCGACCAGGAAGACGGCCGCGGCCTGTACGCTCACTTGGCCCGAGGGAATCGGCCGCGAGCGCGTGCGCTCGACCATGGCGTCGAGATCGCGGTCGACGATGTCGTTCCAGGTGCAGCCGGCACCGCGCATGGCAAAGGCGCCGATGAAGAACAGCACGACGTGCCAGACATTGACCGGCGCCCCGGCGTGGATCGCCGCGAGGCCGAGCGACCACCAGCAGGGGATCAGGAGCAGCCAGGAGCCGATCGGCCGATCGAGCCTTGCAAGCCGCAGATAGGGACGCAGCCAGACCGGCGCGTGGCTATCAACCCAGTTTCCGGTTAAATCGGCGACGCGTCCGGCCGCGTCGCTCATCGCTGCTGGAATGGATTGCCGGTCAGGGTCTCGAACGTGCCGGCACCCTTCTTGTCACGCGTGTCGGGCAATGACGGCGACGTGCCGAGCGCGTCGGAGAGCGTCGGGCCGGCTGCCGCGGGCCCGCGCGCGGCGGCATCGCACACCTGCTTGCCGATCTGCTGCGCCTTGGCGTGGCTGCCGCGGACCTGCTGGACGACCTGGGGCCCGGCGCCGCAGGACGGGCCGTCCGTTTCCAGCATCTTGATCATCTTGGCTTCGGTGGCGAGGTACTTGCGGAACAGGCCGCAAGCGACCTTCACGTCCGCCTTCTTGTTGTTGGCGTTGGAGATCGCCTCTCCGTGCTTCTGCAGCTCGTCGCGGATGTTCAGCAACGCTTGGCACTTCGGCGGCGGCCCTTGCGGCGCTCCGCCGAATCCTCCTCCCGGCATGCCGCTGCCCGGCATCCCGGGCATGCCGCCGAACTGCGCCCCGGCATAGGGGATCGTTGCGCCCACAATGGCGATTGCCAGCAGGGCCCGGCAGATGATCATCGTTTCCCTCCGCGCCGGTAAATCACCGGCGAACGACCTTGCCCCCGGCATATTAACAGGCTTTTCAATAGGGCAATAACACGGCGTATCCACCGAATTAATATTTGGGGGCGGTCGGGAAGCCCTGTTTCCCGCGATTCACGACACTTTGCCGCTCTGGATGGCCGGTGACTGCGAGCGCTTATTGAACTCCGCGACGGCAAGGACCGCTCCGCTGCATCGCAAACTTGCTTGCCGATCTGCTGCGCGCTGCCCCGGACCTGCTGGACGACCTGGGGCCCTGTGCCACAGGATGCCGTCCGCTTCCAGCATCTCGATCATCTTGGACTCGCGGCTGACCCCACAAGGGGGCCTTTTCATTGGGGCGACAACACGGCATTCCTCGCCTATGCCGCGCTACGATTTCCGCTCGCCGCGCCTCTATATCGACACCCCGCTCGCTGCCGGCGCGCGGCTGGCGCTCGACGCTGCGCAGGCGAACTATCTGAAGAACGTCATGCGGCTCAAAGCCGGCGACGGCGTGCTCCTCTTCAACGGCCGCGACGGCGAGTGGCGCGCGAGCCTCGCCGACACCGGCAAGCGCTCCGCCGCGCTCGACGTCGGCGAGCAGACGCGGTCGCAGACGCCGCCGCGCGATCTGCACTACCTGTTCGCGCCGCTCAAGCACGCGCGCCTCGACTACATGGTGCAGAAGGCGGTCGAGATGGGCGCCTCGCGGCTGCAGCCGGTCACGATGCAGCACGGCCAAGTCGGACGCATCAATCTCGAACGCATGCGCGCCAACGCGATCGAGGCCGCCGAGCAGTGCGGCATTCTCAGCATTCCCGAGATCGCCGAGCCGGTCTCGTTCGAGCGCATGATCGCGTCGCGCGAGCCGGCGCGCGTGCTGGTGTTCTGCGACGAGGCCGCCGACGTGCGCGATCCGGTCGCGGCGCTCGCGGCCGTGCGCAAGGGTCCGCCGCCGTTGCCGCTCGCGGTGCTGATCGGGCCGGAGGGCGGCTTCGCCGAGCATGAGCGCGCCGCGCTCGCGGGTCTTCCCAATGTCATACGGCTGGCGCTCGGGCCGCGCATCCTGCGGGCCGATACCGCGGCGGTGGCGGCGCTCGCTTTGGTAGGCAGCGTGCTCGGGGACTGGTGCGGGGACCCGGAGGGTTAACGGTCCGCCGCGCCTTGGCCGGAAGCAACCCATTCCGTTAAGAGAAACCCGCGATTTGGACCGTGATACCGGTCACAATTCATCGAAAATTGCGCATGAACCATGTTACATCGCGGTGCAACCAAGCCTTTGCCATGACCGACGCCGCGACCATATCCGAGACCAAGCCCGATGCGCGGGCCGAGGCGCTTGTCGCCTCGTACGGGCGCGCGGGCTATCGGCGGGTGCTGCCGGCGCTGATCCAGCCGGCCGAGCCGTTCCTCGACCTGTCGGGCGAGGACATCCGCCAGCGCATGTTCCTGACCACCGACCGGCGCGGCAAGGAACTCTGCCTGCGGCCGGATTTCACCATCGCGGTTTCACGGGATTATTTGGCTTCGGCCGAAGCCGGCCGCGCGGCCGGCTTCTGCTATCTGGGGCCGGTGTTCCGCCAGGGCGACGACGGCCCCAACGAATTCCAGCAAGCCGGCGTCGAGTTGTTCGGCCGTGCCGATACCGCGGCGGCCGATGCGGAGATGCTTTCGCTCGGGCTTGAGGCGATTGCGGAGTTCGGCGTGACCAATCCCGAGATCCGCATGGGCGACGTCGGCCTGTTCACGGCGCTCGTCGAAGGTCTCGACCTCGCGCCGGCGTGGAAACGCCGCCTGGTGAAGGATTTCAATCGCGCCGGAAGGCTCGAGCGCGACCTCGATGTGCTCGCGATCAAGCCCGCAGGCGCGCGCTCCGAGTACGAAGGCGTGCTCGCCGCGATGGCGCGCTCCGAGCCGAAGGCCGCGCACGCCCTCGTCATCGACCTGCTTTCGATCGCCGGCATCAACGCCGTCGGCGGCCGTTCGGTTGAAGAGATTGCCGACCGCTTCCTCGAGCAAGCCGCGCTCGGGTCGCAAACATCATTGCCGCATGAAATGGCGCAGCTGATCGAGCGCTTCCTCTGGATCACCGGCGATCCCGACAAGGTCGCGGCCGAATTGCGCAAGCTCGCAAGCGACGCCAAGGTGAACATGAATGCCGCGCTCGACCTGTTCGAGAGCCGCACCGGCTTCCTCGCCGCGCGCGGGGTCGATGTCTCGCGCATCCGTTTCTCGACCCGGTTCTTCATCGGGCTCGACTACTACACCGGCTTCGAATTCCGCCTGCACGATCCGAACGGCCGCGTCGAGGAACCGCTGGTCGCCGGCGGCCGCTACGACAAGCTGCTTAGCCGCCTCGGCTCGCCGACGCTGATCCCGGCGGTCGGCCTGGGCGTGTGGGTCGAGCGGCTCATGGCCTGCGGGAGGCCGTCATGAACGGCGCTTTCGTGATCGCAGTGCCCGCCAAGGGGCGCTTGCAGGAGCACACCGACGCATTCTTCGCGCGCGCCGGGCTCGAGCTCGTGAAGCCGCGCGGCGAGCGCGACTATCGCGGCGCCGTCAAAGGGCTGCCCGGCGTCGAGGTCGCCTATCTGTCGGCTTCCGAGATCACGCTGCTGCTGGCGCAGGGCGCCGTGCACTTCGGCGTCACCGGCGAAGACCTCGTGCGCGAGGAGATGCCCGATCCCGACGCCAAGGTCGTCTTGCTCGAAGCGCTCGGCTTCGGCGACGCCAATGTGATCGTGGCGGTGCCGCAGGCCTGGATCGACGTCAACAGCATGGCCGATCTCGACGACGTCGCCACTGCGTTCCGCATCAAGCACGACCGCAAGATGCGGGTCGCGACCAAATATCTCAATCTCACCCGCGGCTTCTTCGCCAAGCATGGCATCACCGACTATCGCATCGTCGAGAGCGCGGGCGCGACCGAAGCGGCGCCGGCGACCGGCACCGCCGAGCTGATCGTCGACATCACCTCGACCGGATCGACGCTCGCCGCCAACGGCCTCAAGATCGTCGAGGACGGCGTGATCCTGCGCTCGCAGGCCAATCTGGTCGCCTCGAAGGGCGCGGATTGGAGCGAGGAGAACCGCGACATCGCGCGCGACGTGCTCGACCGCATCGCCGCGCAGGCGCGCGCCCGCGCCTTCCGCGAGGTCCGCACGCGTTTCGCCAACTGCAACGACGCCATGCTGGCGGAGGCGCGCGAGCGCTTCGGCGTAGTCTCGCCGCTCGGCGGCCCGACCTCGTCGGGCATGCTCACGCTGCACTGCCCGCCGTCGAAGGTGCATGGGCTGGCGAGCTTCCTGCGTGCCAGGGGCGCCGGCGGCGTCACCGTCACCGGCCTCGACTACGTGTTCGCGCGCGAGAACCCGCTCTACGAGAAGCTCGAGGCGGGCCTGAAGCGCTAAGGCGGCGTAGCGACCTAGCCGCCAGACCATTGGCGGTATTCTTCTTCGCTGATGGGAAACGTGACTAAACGGCGCACGCATCGTCGCCAAGTGTACACAACAATCGCTCGTAACCATCTGCCGGTCAGCGCTTGTAGAGCGGCGTGCCGGAACGCCATAATGCAGGAGCCGACGGGCCGGCTTGCATCTCCACGATCACTTTGACATCTCACCGTGCAGAAAATATCTTTCGCGTCGGGCCGATCCCAAGGAGCCGTCCTAAGAGCCAGTAGGTCTTTCCAGTATGCAACTTTTGCGGAACGCACGCCCGCGCTTTTGATGCACCACTGCATCGAATGCGTGGCGGCAACCAAAGGTCGTGAAATGTCGTGATTGAGGAGCAACCTCCTCGCCGGCCGACAAGGTCCCACGTGGGCCGCCTACAGACGGCAAAGGAAGGTCTTCCCACCGCGGCGCTCACCGACCACAGCTGAGCCTTCACAAAGCGTCCCTGTCAAATCCTAAATCACAGCCGGCAAATTGCACTTTTCGCCGACACGGGCCAACGCTGCCGTGCGCATTGCTCCCTTGCCCGCGCCGCAATGGACTTGAGCCCCCTCTCCCGCTAAAGCCGACCTGCCGCGACTTCTCGCGGCGGTCACTTGCCGGGACCTGACATTGTCGCTGCCATCAATCGAGACGCGAACCTCCTGGGTGGTCGCGAGCATATCGCTCGCGTGCTGCGCGGTTGCGTTTGGCGCGCTGTGGATCGTGGCGGTCGGGCTGAAGACGATCGCGGCCGATCTCGGCGGCGCGCGCTCGGGACCGTCGCTGGCAAGCTCGCTGGCCTGGTTCGGGAGTTCCTTCGGCGGCCTGATGATGGGGCCGCTCGCACACCGCTACGGCGTCCGCAAAACCGTGATTTTCGGCGCCGTGTCGATCTGCATCGGGCTCTGGATCTCGACCTTCGGCGAGCTTTGGCAGCTCTATCTTGGCCACGGCATCTTTGTCGGACTGCTCGGTACCGCCGGCCTCAACGCGCCGCTCTATGTTTATGTCAGTCAGTGGTTCGACCGCCGCCGCGGCTCGGCACTCGCGCTGCTCTCAAGCGGGCTCTATCTCGCCGGCACGGTGTGGCCGCCGATCTTCGAGCGCGCGATCGCCAATTTCGGATGGCGCACCACGATGGTGACCTACGGCCTGTTCGCAGCCGCCGTGATCATTCCGCTGGCGCTGATATTCCTGAGAGAGCCGCCGGAAACGCACACCTCGGCCGGCGCCGCCGGCGCGGCGGGCGAAACGCCGCGCGTGCTCGATTGGCCGCCGAACGTGGTGTTCGCGTTGCTCGCCATCGCCGCGTTCCTGTGCTGCGTGACCATGTCGATGCCGCAGAGCCATCTGGTCGCATTCTGCAGCGATCTCGGCTTTTCCGCACAGAGCGGCGCCGCGATGCTTTCAGTGCTCCTCGGGCTCGGCGTGCTGGCCCGGCAGATGTGGGGCGCGATCGCCGACCGCATCGGTGCGCTGCCGACGCTGCTGATCAGCTCGGTGCTCCAGGCCCTCGCCATGACCGGGTTCGTCGTGACGCAGGACGAGGCCGGCCTCTACGCCGTCGCCGCCGCCTTCGGCATCGGCTTCAGCGCGCTCATTCCCGCCTATGTGCTCGCGGTCCGCGAATATTTCCCGGCGCGCGAGGCGAGCTGGCGCGTGCCGGTGGTGCTGCTGCTCAGCGGCTCAGGCATGGCCACCGGCACCTGGCTCGCGGGCGCGCTCTACGATCATTTCGGCTTTTACGCCCCGGCCTTTGCCGTCGGCGTTGGTTTCAACATTTTGAATTTCATCGTGATCGCGACGCTGTTCTTCCGGCGCCGCTACACCATGAGCGCTATTCCGGCTTGATGCCGGCCTTCTTGATGATCGGCCACCACTTGTCGACCTCGGCCTTGTGCCAGCCCGCGAGCGCTTGCGGCGTCTGCTGCTCGCGCGGCGGCAATTCGAGGCCGAGATCGTTGAGGCGTTTCTGCACCGCCGGGTCGGCCATCGCCTCCACCGCCGCGGCGTTGAGCCGTGCGATCACGTCCTTCGGGGTGCCCTTCGGCACCCACAGCCCGTTCCACAGCGTCATGTGGAATCCCGGCAGGCCTGCTTCCTCGGCGGTCGGAATGTCAGGCGCGGCCTTGAGCCGCTTCGAGTCGCTGATCGCATAGGCGCGGATGCCGCCGGAACGGATCTGCTGCATCGAGTTCGACGCCTGGTCGACGATGATGTCGATCTGGCCGCCAACCAGATCGGTCAACGCCGGCGCGGTGCCGCGATAGGGCACGTATTGCAGGCGCAGCCCGGTGAGCGACTGCAGGTACACGCCCGCGATGTGAGAACCGGAGCCGGCGCCTGCGGTTCCGGCGGTCGCCTTGTCCTGATTGGCCTTGAGCCAGGCGATCAGCTCCTTGAGATTCTTCGCCGGCAGCGTGGGCCTGCTCACCATGACCATCGGATTGCTCGGCAGCAGCACCACCGGCTCGAGATCGGTGAGCATGTCGTAGGGCAGTGGATAGATCGCGCCATTGGCGACATGGGTGCCGAGATGCCCGAAGCTGATGGTGTAGCCATCGGGCGCGGCGCGCACCGCGCGGCCGACGCCGATCGAGCCGGCGGCGCCGGTGACGTTCTCCACCACGAAAGACTGGCCGAGCGTCGCCTTCATGCGCTCGCCCATGATGCGCGCCAGCGCATCGGACGGCCCGCCGGCGGCGAACGGCACGATGATGGTGATCGATTTGTTCGGAAAGGTTTGCGCGGCGGCATTGATCGCGCCGGTGACGACAGCAATGGCGGCGGCCGCGGCAAGCAGCACTCTCATGCGTTCCTCCTCTTACTTCGATGGGCCACGATCGCGCGGCGAACTCGGTCTGCTCCCCTCTCCCCGTTGGGGAGAGGGGTGGGGTGAGGGGGTCCAGCTCCCTCGATAGGTTCGAACCCCCTCACCCTAACCCTCTCCCCTCCGGGGAGAGGGAACACACCGAGTCTGCGGCCGCGACATGACCCATCTCAAACAAATCTATTGATCCGGCTTGATGCCGGCGGCCTTGATGATCGGCCACCACTTGTCGGCTTCGGCGCGGCGCAGCGCCGCGAGCGCATCCGGCGTCTGCTGCTCACGCGGCGGGATGATCTGCCCGAGCTCGGTGAGCTTGGCGCGCACGCCGTCGTCCGCGAGCGCCGCGACCACCGCGGCATTGAGCTTGTCGACGACGTCCTTGGGTGTGCCCTTCGGCACCCAGAACGCCTGCCAGAACGAGAGATGAAAGCCCGGCAAGCCCGCTTCGTCAGCGGTCGCGATCTCCTGCGCCGCAGGCAGCCGCGTCGGCGACATGATGGCGTAGGCGCGCACCTTGCCGCTGCGTGCCAATGGCAGCGAGCTGCCGCTCGGCGCCAGGCACATCAGGTCGACCTGCCCGCCGACCAGATCCTGGATCGCAGGCGCCGCGCCACGATACGGCACGAACGTCCATTTGCTCTTGATGGTCTGCTGCAGATAGAGCCCGCACAGATGCGAGAGCGTGCCGGAGCCGATGAAACCCTGCGAGACCTTGTCCTGGTTCGCCTTCAGCCACGCCACCAGCTCGTTCAGCGTCTTCGCCGGCAGCGAGGCACGCGAGAGCACGAGCAGCGGGCTCGCGACCAGGAGCGCGACCGGCTCGAAGTCCGTCATCACGTCGTAGGTCAAGGGATAGACCGCGCCGTTGAGCACCTGCGTGCCGACGTCGCCGATGCCGATGGTGTAGCCGTTCGGCGCCGCGCGCGCGACGCGGCCGACACCGATCGAGCCGCCGGCGCCGCTCACGTTCTCGATCACGAACGGCTGGCCGAGCGTGCCGCGCATGTGCTCGGTCATCACGCGCGCCACCTGATCGAGCGGCCCGCCGGCCGGATACGGCACGATCAACGAGATCGGCCGCGACGGATAAGGCTGCGCCGCAGCGCCCGTGATACTCAATGCAACGACGCAGAGGAAAGCAGAAACAAGCCTGACCATGCGCCGACCTATTTCTTCTGCGCGGCGGCGACCGCTTCCGCGACCGGCTTCCAGATCTTCTGCTGCTCGTTGACGAACGTGGTCAGCTCCTCCGGCGTCATCGGCTGCACATAGGTGCCGATCGCCGCGAGCTTCGCCTGCACGCCCTTGTCTTCGAGCGCGACACGCAGGTCGGCACTCACCTTGCGGATGATCGCATCTTGCGTTCCCAGCGGGGCAACAAGCACGTTCCAGCCGCCGGCGAAGAAGCCCGGCAGCGTCTCCGCGACCGTCGGCAGGTTCGGGAATTCCGGCAGCCGCTTGGTGGTGGCGACCGCGATGCCTTTGGTCTGGCCACTCTCGATGCCGGGGCCGACGCCGCCGTAGCCGTCGAGCACGATCTGGACGCGGCCGGCAATCAGGTCGGCGAGCGCCTGGCTCGGGCCGCCGGCATAGGGGATCATCTGGAGCTTGATGCCGGCGCGCATCTGTAAGAGCTCCATCGTGAGATGCGTGATGCGCCCGACGCCCGTCGTCGCGTAAGAGATATCACCCGGGCTCTTCTTGGCGGCCGCGATCAGATCCGCGATCGAGTTGATGCCGGACTTCGGCGACGCCGCGAGGAACATCGGCTGCTGGCTGACAAAGCCGATCGGCAGGAAATCGCGCGGTATCTGGATCGGCAGGTTGGCCGGGACGCCGGGCGCGCCGGCAAGCGCAGTGAAGGTCGAGGCCGCCGCAAACGAGAGCGTGTAGCCGTCGTTCGGCGATTGCGAGGCGGTACGCGCCGCAATCGAGCCGCCGGCGCCGGGATGATTGAGCGCCACCACCTGCTGGTTCCAGATCCGGCTCAGCCGCTCGGCGACCACGCGCAACGTCACGTCGGTGGCGCTGCCGGGCGCGGAGTCGACCACGATCCGCACCGGCTTGTTGGGATAGTCGCCTTGGGCGCGCGCGTCGCCCGCCGCAACGATTGCCAGCGCCGCACAGGCCGCGCCGATCCTTCGCCAACTCATTGTCGTCTCCCTCGAAAGCATCGCTGTTTCGGGGGATTTTCGACTCAAAGGCTGGCGAAGTCGATGGGCTTATGGCGGTCGAGGGTGCGGCGTATCGGCGGCAGCGGATACTTGAGACCCGTGGCGCAATTGAACAGAAGCGCGCGCTCGTCCTTCCTGATGCGGCCGTCGGCGATCCCCTGCTTCCAGGCGGCATAGGTCGCCGCGCCCTCCGGGCACATCAGGAAGCCGTCCTCGCGCGCGACCTCGTCGAGCGCCGCGGTGATCGCCTCGTCCGACACCGCGACCGCGTAGCCGTTGCTCTCGCGCACGGCGCGCAAGATGAGAAAATCGCCGACCGCCTGCGGCACCCGGATTCCCGACGCGATGGTCGCCGCATTCTCCCAGCGCGGCGCGTGCTCCTCGCCCTGCTCGTAGGCGCGCACCATGGGTGCACACCCACTTGCTTGCACCGCCACCATGCGCGGGCGCTTCTTGCCGATGAAGCCGATCGCCTCCAGTTCCGCGAATGCCTTCCACATCCCGATCAGGCCGGTGCCGCCGCCGGTGGGGTAAAGGATCACGTCGGGCACGTCCCAGTCGAACTGTTCGGCGAGCTCGAGCCCCATCGTCTTCTTGCCTTCGATCCGATACGGCTCCTTCAGCGTCGAGGTGTCGAACCAGCCGACTTTCGTCTTGCCCTCGCCGACGATCTTGCCGCAGTCGTCGATCAGCCCGTTCACGCGATAGACCGCGGCGCCCTGCAGCGCGATCTCGCTGACGTTCACCTCGGGCGTGTCCTCCGGGCAGAAGATCGTGGTCTTGATCCCGCAATGGCTGGCATAGGCGGCGAGCGCGGCACCGGCATTGCCGTTGGTCGGCATCGCCATGTGCTTGATGCCGAGCGCCTTCGCCATCGAGACAGCGAGCGCCAGCCCGCGCGCCTTGAACGATCCGGTCGGAAGCCGGCCCTCGTCCTTGACGATCAGCTCGGACGCGCCCGAACGCGCCGCGGTGCGCGGCAGCGGCACCAGCGGCGTGATCGCCTCGCCGAGGCTCACGATGTCGGCGGTGCGCCGCACCGGGAGCAGCTCGCGGTAGCGCCAGAAGTCCGGCGGCCGTTTCGCCAGCGCCTCTTTCGTGAGCGCCTTGCGCACGCCGTCGAGGTCGTAGCGCACGAGCAGCGGCTTGCCGGCGCGCGAGAGGCCGTGCACCTCGTCGGCCGGATAGCGCTCGCCGGTATAGGAGCATTCGAGGTGGGTGACGAAGGTCGGATGCTCGACCTTGAGGTTCTCGTCGTACGCCAAGTGACCGTCTCCGTTTTTAGTGCGGCGGCGTTTCCTCACGCCGCCGGAACACCAGCAGATGCGACAGCGTGAAGTCGACCACGAAGCTCGCAAAGATCGCGAGCAGCTTTGCGATCAGGACCGGGATGAAGAACGACGCCACGAACACCGTGATGGTGTTGGCGATCAGCCCGCCGACCTGCGTCGCCGCGAACGCGATGTAGCGCCGGAAGGTCAGTTGGCGACCGGACTCGGCAGCGAAGGTGAACATCGAATTCAGCACGTAGGAATTGGTGACCGCCACGCACCACGAGATGAGATTGGCGGGGATGATCGGCAGCCCGGCATAGAGATGCAGGATCGAGAACACGACGAAATCGACGGTCGCGTTCACGCAGCCGATCAGCCCGAAGCTGATGGCCTTGGCCACCAGCTCGCGGTCGATCCAGGACGGCAGAACGCGCGCGAGGAGGCTGTCGATCCAGGGGGGAAGCGTCATGACGGCCCCCGCTTAGCACGGCGGGCGGCGGGCGACACCCCCTATCGTATTCCGCTGACCGCGAGACCTTGGGATGGGAAATCCGCGCGCTTGGTTGAGCGGGCCGGCGCTGCAAGCGTAGCATCCCACCCCAACATTGGCGGGAGACGAGGTGCTGCCGTGAAGGTCTGCATGTTCCACCTGATGCCCTATCGCGACCTGCCCGCCGATTTCGAGCAGCGGTACAACTCGTCCCATATCGACCCCATCTGGTTCGACGTCGCCGACGCCGACAAGGTCGGCCAGTACTACAACGCCACGCTCGACGAGATGCTGCATGCGGCGAAAGCCGGCCTGCACGGGCTGTGCACCAATCAGCATCACCAGAACGTCTATGGGTTCATGGCCAATCCGAGCATCATGGGCGCGGTCCTGGCGCGGCAGACCAACGGCCAGAACGTCGCGATCATCCAGCTCGGCTCGACGCTGCCCTCCACCACGCCGCCGACGCGCATCGCCGAAGAATACGCGATGCTCGACTGCATCAGCGGCGGGCGGCTCGTCGCCGGATTTCCCACCGGGCTGCCGTCGGACGCCACGATCTCAAACGCCGTCGTCCCCGTCGAACAGCGCGAGCGCTACCGCGAGGCGCTGGCGCTCGTGACCAAGGCGTGGTCGGCGAAAGAGATCTTTGCCTGGAACGGCAGGCACTATCAGCTCGGCATGGTGAACCTGTGGCCGCGGCCGATCCAGCAGCCGCATCCGCCGATCTGGATTCCCGGCGCGGGTCTCTCGTCGACCGCCGAATACGTCGTCGGCCTGGATCATTGCTTCTGCCATTTGAGCTACTACGGCGCCAAGAACGCCACGACGGTGAGCGACCGCTACTGGGAGCTGGTCGCAAGCAAGGGGCGCGACGACAATCCCTATCGCTACAGCTTCCTGCAGCTCATCGGCGTCGGCGAAACCGATGCCGAGGCCGAGGACCTCTACGCCGAGCACGCCGAATATTTCTTTCACAAGCTCCTGTACACGCCGTCGCACTATCAGGCGATCCCGGGCTGCCTCGACTACAACGGGATGGTGCAGGCGCTGCGGCACAATCCGCGCGCCGCCATCAACCTGCGCGAGCTCAAGGCCAAGGACTTCTACGAGCGCGGCTTCGTCATCGTCGGCAGCCCCAAGACCGTGCGCGAGCAGCTCCTGGACGGCGTCAAGCGCAACCGCATCGGCCATCTGCTCACGTTGCTGCACTTCGGCTCGATGCCGACCGAGCTGTGCAAGAAGAACATCGACCTGTTCGCAAGCGAGGTGCTGCCACATCTCGCGCCGTTGTGGGACGATCAAGTACGAAGATCGCTGGTGGCCCGAGCGGCTCAAGAGCGAAGCGTCCGGCCGCCGGCACATCCGCCGCCTCCTCCTTGGCCGCCGCATCCTGAGCGCGGACGGAAAGCAAACATGTCCGCTCCCGAGGTGCGCAAGCTCCGGCTTTGGCATGACCGGATCGAAACCGAAGTCGAGGTTTCGGGTCGTGGTCCGCCGCTGGTTTATCTGCACGGGCCGTGGGGGCTTGCTCCCGACCGCGCGTTCGTTGCGCGCCTTGCGAACGGCAACACGGTCTACGCGCCGAAATTTCCCGGCACCAGCCATGGCGACCATCGAAGCCGTGCATGCGCTCGACAACTGGCTCGACCTCGTCGTCTATCATGGCGAGCTGTTCGACAGGCTGGAGCTCACCGCGCCGGCGCTGGCCGGCCATTCCTTCGGCGGTCTCCTCGCCGCCGAGTTCGCGGCGGCGGCGCCGAAGTCGGTTAGCCGGCTGGTGCTGATCGATCCGGTCGGGCTGTGGCGGGATGACCTCCCGGTCAAGAACTGGATGCTGCTCAGCCCCGACGCACGCCGGCGCGCGCTGTTCGCCGATCCCGATGGCGAAGCGGCGCAACGCTTTTTCCACGTGCCGAGCGATCCCGACGCGCGCGTCGACACGCTCGCAAAATTCATCTGGGCGCAGGCCTGCACCGGCAAATTCGTCTGGCCGATCGCCGACCGCGGATTCAAGAACCGCATTCACCGCGTTGCGGCGCCGACGCTGATCGTCTGGGGCAAGGCGGACGGGATCATCGACCCCGCCTACGCGCAGGAGTTCGCCAAATCGATTGCCGGCGCGCGGGTCGAACTCGATCGACAACGCCGGTCACCTGCCGCATCTCGAGAATTCCGACGCGGTCGGGAAGATCATGGGCGATTTTCTGGCGGCCAATGCTGCCAGCGGACATTGAAATCGGTCGAGCCGACCGCCTATGCTGGACCGATCGCTCAACCTGCCGGGCTGAAGGGGACGCACCATGAGACCAGATCCTGCTGGCGCGCTGGGCCTTTGCGCTCTTGGCTTTTGCAGTCTTCGGCGCCGGCGTGAGCCCGGCCGCTGCGCAAGCCTGGCCGGCGCGGCCGGTGACCATGGTGGTGCCATTTCCCCCGGGCGGCGGCACCGATGTGCTGGGGCGCATCATCGCCAAGCGGCTGTCCGAGGTGCTTGGCCAGCAGGTGGTGATCGAGAACGTCGGCGGCGCCGGCGGCATGCTGGGCTCGGCGAAAGTGGTGAAGTCGACGCCCGACGGCTACACCATGGTCGTCGGCACCACCGCCGACGCCATCAACCAGACGCTCTACAAGGCGCCGCTCTACAATTTCGCGACCGACCTCGTGCCGGCCGGCTTGATGGGAAGCCAGCCGACCGTGCTGCTCGCGCGCAAGGACTTTCCCGCCAACACGCTGCAGGAATTCGCCACCTATGTCAGGGCCAACCTGAAGACGGTGCAATACGGTTCGGCGGGAGCCGGCTCGACCGGCCACCTGTTCTGCGAGCTGCTCAATGCGGCGCTCGGCATCGGCACGGTCACCCATGTGCCGTATCGCGGCGGCGGCCCGGCGATGCAGGACCTGATCGCCGGCCGCTATGACTACATCTGCACGCTCAGTCCGACCGGCAAGCCGCTGATCGAGGCCAACTCCGTCAAGGGCATCGCCATTCTGCAACCGAAGCGCTCGCCCGAACTGCCGAACCTGCCGAGCACGGCCGAGCAGGGCCTGCCCGATTTCGACGTCAGCACCTGGTTCGGCCTGTTCTTCCCGAAGGATACGCCGGAGCCGATCGTCCGCAGGCTCAATGCGGCGCTTGCGGAGACCCTCGACACGCCCTGGGTGCACGATCGGTTCAAGGACATCGTCGCGAACGTGGCCACGCGCGACCAGCGCTCGCCGGAATATCTGAAAAAACTGGCCGATACCGAAATCGAAAAAATGCGCGCGGCGATCCGCTCCGCAGGCATCCAGCAATTCTGAGCGCGCAGGCAGAACGTGTAACAACCCGCGGCCACGCTTGTGCTACCCTGCGACATCTTCCGTCAGACGGTCGCTTGACTTAATTCTTCCCAGCGCGCCGATCTCATGGTCTCTTGATCGGGCCGCGTTGACCCGCAGCGACGGTCAGGGGCGGACACCCATGCCGAGACCTGGCAACACGTCGAGCCGACACCAGACGCGCCGTGCGAGCATATGTCTGCGCTGGGCGCTGATCTGTCTCATCGCCCTTGCCGCAACTTCGGCGGCTGCGCTCGATGCGCGCTACACCGACGCCGACGGCGACCTTGTTGCCGATACGCCCGCCAAGACGAGCAGCCCTGCCGCCCTCCTGTTCGCGTACACGCCGGGAGAAGACCCCGCGCTCTACCGCAGCACGTGGAACGGCTTCCTGCGCCATCTGGAAAAAGCGGCCGAACGGCCGGTCCGGTTTTTCGCGGCGCAATCCAACACCGCGCAGATCGAGGCGATGCGGGCGGGCCGGCTGCACATTGCGGCGTTCGGCACCGGTGCGGTCCCGCTTGCGGTGAACTGCGCCGGCTTCGTGCCGTTCGCGATCATGGGAGGAGACGATGGCATTCTCGGATACGAGATGGAGGTCATCACCTATCCGGGCAGCGGCATCGTGACGCCCGCGGACCTGAAGGGTCGCCGTCTTGCCTTCACCTCGCCGACGTCCAACTCGGGTTTCAAGGTGCCGTCGGTGCTGCTGCGCGGCACGTACGGCCTCGAACCTCGCAGGGACTACACCGCCGTGTTCGCCGGCCGGCACGAGAATTCGGTGCTCGGCGTTGCCAGCAAGGACTACGACGCGGCCGCGATCGCCAACGAAGTAATGCACCGGATGATGGCGCGCGGCGTGGTGAAGCAAGAGCAGATCGTGACCGTGTACCGGTCGGCCCGGTTTCCGACCGCGGGCTTCGGTCTCGCCCACAACCTCGATCCACAGCTCGCCAACAGGATCCGCGAGGCGTTCTTCAGCTTCCCGTGGGCCGGGAGCGAGCTCGCGAAAGAGTTCGCGCCGCTGCGCGTGTCGCGGTTCATGCCGATCAACTACCGGGACGACTGGGCGCTCGTGCGCAAGATCGACGAGGAGATCAGCGTCCGCTACGCCTGCCGGTAATCCGCAAGGCGTTATCGCTTCGTGGTCCAGTCGCGGCCAATGGCGGGCGCCGGCAGTCCAGCCCACTCGCGCATCATCAATTCCATGAATCCGAGGAACATCGCGGCCAAAGGCAGGCCGAACATCCACATCTCGGTCCGTGTCAGCAGATGCCCGAACGGCGTCAGGTAGTCCGCCCGGTTCCGGGTGAACTCGAAATAGTAAACGACGGTCGCCAGCCAGAAGCCGATGCGCAAGACGCGGAAAACCAGCCAGGCGGTGTTTGGTGTCATGGGTCGGTCCCTGCTCCAGCGCGACTGTACCCGCTCGCAGCCCCATGCGGAAGGATGCCGCGCAGTCGCCGGCAGCGATGCTTCGGCCGGCGGGCCTCCGCTGCGGCCGCCGGCCGCAACGTCATGCATTGGCATGGGTTTTCCACCGCTGTACGGTGGGCGAATGGCTACGATCGTCATTCTCGATCTGATGGGTGGCGTCGCGTTGCTGCTCTGGGGCCTGCACATGGTCCAGAGCGGCATCTCGCGCGCCTTCGGCTCCGACCTGCGCTGGCTCATGTCCAAAGCGCTGGGCAACCGCTTTTCCGCGTTCGGCGCCGGCCTTGGATTGACCGCGGTCCTGCAGTCGAGCACCGCCACCGGGCTGATGACCGCCTCGTTCGCGGCCGAGGGCGCGCTGCCGCTCGCCACCGCACTGGCGATCATGCTCGGCGCCAATGTCGGAACCACGCTGATCGTTCAAGTCCTCTCCTTCAATATCGCGGCCGTCGCTCCCGTTCTCTTCGTATTCGGCCTGGTGGCCTTCCGCTTCGGCGGCAATTCCCGCATCAAGAACGCCGGCCGCATTGCGATCGGCCTCGGCCTGATGCTGCTGGCCTTGCACATCCTGATGGTCGGCCTCGCGCCGGCCGAGGACGCGCCGATCGTCCGCACCCTGCTGCAATCGATCACCGGCGACCCCGTCTTGTGCATCGTGATCGCGGCGGCGCTGACCTGGGCCGCGCATTCGAGCGTCGCGACGGTGTTGCTGATCATGTCGCTTGCGTACTCGCACTTCATCACGCCGTCGGCGGCGCTCGCGCTGGTCCTGGGCGCGAACTTGGGAAGCGCGATCAACCCGGTGTTCGAGGGCGGCCGGCGCGACGACCCGGCGAGCTACCGCCTGCCGGTCGGCAACCTGATCAACCGGCTGGTCGGCATCGTCCTGATCGTTCCGTTCCTGCCCGCACTGACCGGATGGCTTCAGTCGCTGCAGCCCAATCTCGGGATGCTGACCGCGCAGTTCCACATCGCCTTCAACGTCGCGCTCGCGGTCATCTTCATCGGCCTGCTCGATCCGCTGGCCTGGTTGCTGACCAAGCTGTTCCCGACGCAGCCCGCCTCCGACAGCCAATACGCACCGCGCTATCTCGATGAGAGCGCGCTCGAGACGCCGTCGCTCGCCCTGACGGATGCGGCGCGGGAAACTTTGCGGATGGGCGACTTCGTCGAGAACATGCTGCGCAACGTCATGCTGGCGCTGATGACCGGCAACCGCACGCTGGTCGGCAACGTGTCGCGCACCGACAACGTCGTCGACCACCTTAACGAATGCATCAAGCTCTACGTCACGAAGCTGACCCGCGAAAGCCTCGACGAGCGCGACGGCAAGCGCGCGATGGAGATCATCTCGTTCGCGATCAATCTCGAGCATGTCGGCGACATCATCGACAAGAACCTGTGCGAGCTCGCGACCAAGAAGATCAAGCGCCGGATCGAGTTCTCGCCCGACGGAGCGGCCGAGTTGGAGGCGTTCCACAAGCAGATCGTCGACAGTCTCCGGCTGGGTTTCAGCGTGTTCATGTCCGGCGACATCGCGGATGCGCGCAAACTCATTGCGGAAAAGGCGGTGATCCGGAGCGCCGAGCTCGCGGCGGCGGAAAGTCATTTCGAGCGTCTGCGCGAAGGCCGGTCGCAATCGATCGAGACCACGTCGCTGCATCTGGACGTGCTGCGCGATCTGAAGCGCATCCACTCCCATATCTGCTCGGTCGCCTATCCGGTGCTGGAGGCGGCGGGCGAGGCCGAGGCTGCCGCGCAAGTTGAAGAAAGCGACCCCATCACGCTGTCGCCGGCGAGCCTGAATCCCAAGGGCCGCTGACGCGCCGCTGACCCGTTCAGGGCCGGGGATATTTCAATGTGAAGGATTTGTGACAGCCCCGGCGGGGCCTACACTCGCGCGAATCGTGTGGGTACAGACCGGAGGTCGCCGTGCTTGGTTGGTTCAAGGCCATCATGCCCAGGGAGGACAGCTTTTTTCCGCTGTTTGAACGGCACGCCGCCATTGTCGTCGCAGGGGCCGAGGCGTTGTGCGGCGTGCTCAAGGGCGGCGCCGAAGTCGAGCGTTTCTGCAAGGAGATTTCCGACCGCGAGACCGACGCCGACGCGGTGACGCGGGAGGTCCTGACCGCGGTGCGCCGCACGTTCATCACGCCGTTCGACCGCACCGACATCCAAGACCTGGTCTCCTCGATGGACGACGCCATCGACCAGATGAACAAGACCGCCAAGACGATCATGCTGTTCGAGCTGCGCAGCTTCGAGCCGCACATGCAGCAGATGGGCAACATTATCTTGCAGGCGTCGAAGCTGATGGCGGAAGCCATGCCGCTCCTGCAGTCGATGGGCAAAAATGCCGCCCGCTTGCAGGCGATCACCGAGGAGATCATCCGGATCGAGGATCAGGCCGACCAATTGCACGACCAGGGCCGCAAGACACTCTACCTCGCCAATCGCAACGGACAGGGCAGCGCGATGAATTTCGTCATCGGCACGGAGCTCTACGACCATCTGGAATCGGTGGTCGACCGCCTGGAGGACGTCTCGAACGAGATCAACGCCCTTATCATCGATCAGCTCTGACAGGATCACTTGCGGTGGATGCACTTATCAGCCTGCCGGTCCTGATCGCTTTGATCATTGTTGCTCTGGCCTTCGACTTCCTGAACGGACTGCACGACGCAGCGAATTCGATCGCCACCATCGTGTCGACGCGGGTGCTGCGGCCACGCTATGCCGTGGCCTGGGCGGCGTTCTTCAACTTCATCGCTTTTCTGTTCTTCGGCCTGCACGTGGCGCAGACCGTCGGCGTCGGCATCGTGGCCGCCGACGTGGTCGATGCGCGCGTCATCTTCGGCGCCTTGATGGGTGCGATCGCCTGGAACCTGATCACCTGGTGGGGCGGGATTCCGTCGTCGAGCTCGCATGCGCTGATCGGCGGCCTGATCGGCGCGGGCGTGGCCAAGGCGGGCGGCGTCGCCATCGTGTGGGCCGGGGTTCTCAAGACCGGTTCAGCAATCGTCCTGTCGCCGATGACCGGCTTCTTCCTCGCCTTGATGCTGATCCTGATCGTGTCATGGATTTTCGTCCGAACGAGCCCGCGCGCGGTGGACGGTACGTTCCGCCGGCTGCAATTCGTGTCGGCGTCGTTCTATTCGCTCGGCCATGGCGGCAACGACGCACAGAAAACGATGGGCATCATCGCGGTGCTGTTGTTCTCGCAAGGTCATCTGGGCAGCGAGTTTTACGTGCCGTTCTGGGTGGTGATCACCTGCCAGGCGGCCATGGGGCTCGGCACGCTGTTCGGCGGCTGGCGTATCGTGAAGACCATGGGCTCCAAGATCACGCGGTTGACGCCGATGCAGGGTTTCTGCGCCGAGACCGGCGGCGCCATCACGCTGTTCGGCGCCACCTATCTGGGCATTCCGGTTTCGACCACGCACACCATCACGGGATCGATCATCGGTGTCGGCGCCGCGCGCAAGGTCTCGGCGGTGCGCTGGAACGTGGCGACCAGCATCGTGATGGCCTGGGTCGTCACCTTGCCGGCGACGGCGCTGATCGGCGCCACCTTCTACTGGCTGTCGGGGCTAGTGCCGTGACCACCGAGAAGGCCATCAACTTCCAGTTCGCCGCGCTGCCATATCGGCAACTTCCCGACCTCACGCTTGAAGTCATGCTGATCACGTCGCGCGATACCGGCCGCTGGGTCATCCCCAAAGGCTGGCCTGCTGAACGCGAGGCCGCCTGGGATTGCGCGGCGCGGGAAGCGCGCGAGGAAGCGGGGCTGGTCGGCGAGATCCAGAAGCGTCCGATCGGCAGCTACCACTACAAGAAGCTATTCGACAACGGATTGCCGGTCTGGTGCACGGTCGAGGTCTTTGCCCTCGCCGTCACCGGACGGCTGGAGTCATGGCCCGAGCAGAGCGAGCGCGCCGGCCGCTGGTTCACATTGGAGGACGCGGCCAACGCGGTGGACGAGCCCGATTTGGGAGCGCTGATCCGCGACCTGCCGAAGTATCTCTAGCGCCCCTACGCCGGCCACTTCGCCTTGGCGCGCAGCCCCATCGCCGCCTCATGGGCGTCACGCACGACTTTGCCATGGTCGAGCGCGGTGAACTTGCCGGCCTGGCGCAGAATACGGCCGTCCACGATCACGGTGTCGATATTGGCCGGCTGCGCCAGCGTCACGAGCGCGTCGTAGGGATCGCTGATCGGCGCCATGTTGGGATCGGTGGTCCGCACCAGGATGATGTCGGCTCGCTTGCCGGGCGTGAGCGAACCGGTCTTGTCGGCGACGCCGAGATCGACCGCGCCATCGAGCGTTCCAAGCTGCACCAGGCGCTTCATGGTCAGCGGCACCTTGTCGTTGCCGATCCGGTGCAGGTGGAGCGCGAACAGGAGCCGCATGCCGACGAAAGGATCGCAATTGTAGTTGGCGGTGTGGTCGGTCGAGAGACTGACCTTCACGCCCGCCTCCAACAACTCGCCGAACTGGATGACGCCGAGTCTCGACGACCGCCGCAGTTCACCGACCGGCGAGATCGAATAGCTGACGCCGCGCGCCTTCAGGATCGCGCGCTCCTCCGGCGTGGTCAGCATCGGGTGCACGAGTTGCACATCGGACCCGAGCATCCCGGCCTGCTCAAGCGCCGTGACCGGGCTTGGCCCCGACGTGTGCAGCGTGATCGGCAGTCCGAGCGCCCGCGCGGCGTCCCAGTCGCGCTTCGCCTGCTCGGCCGTGAGCAGCCCGCGCACGCCAGGCTTGCTGATCGAGCTGGCGCCGACATTGCGCGAATTGATGCCGAGCGTCAGCAAGCCGTCGTTCGGCATCCAGTCGCGGTTCACACGCGCCAATCCTGCCGTGTCCATCGGCTGGTCGTCGGGCATGCCCTGCGCCGGGCCGTAGGCGAAGCGGCCGCGGATGCCGGCGTCGCGCATGGCGGAGAGCTCGGCATCGGCATGCTCCGGCGAGCGGACATTGTGCGCCCAGTTGTGCACGGTGGTGACGCCGGCGCTCAGGGCTTCGGCGCTGCCGAGCATCACGCCGCGATAGCTGTCCTCGGGTGTGTAGAGCCGGCCCAGGCGACTGGTGACGGCGAAGTAGCCGAGTTCCGACACATCGGCGCGCGCGAACGGCCGCAACAGGCTCGCCCAGAGATGCCAGTGGGTGTCGATGAAGCCGGGCATGCAGATCATGCCGCGGCCATCGACGGACTGAGCGCTTGCGGCGTCGATCTTTGGCGCAACGGCGATGATCGCGCCGTCGCGCACGTGCACGTCACCGGTCGCGAAATCGCCGAGCTTGGAATCCATGGTCAGCACGACGGCGCCGCGGATGACGAACTCGCTGCGCGGCGGCAGCGGTGCGCCCGGCCCGGCCGCGGTTCGCGTCGTCGCTTGCGCCAGAAGATCGCCCGGTCCGGCGACCGAAGCGGCCAGCGCCGTTGCCCCCTGCAACATTGCGCGGCGGCTGATGTGGCTCGGCGTCATGCGTGGACTCCCCGTTTCGTGTTTTTGCTCGTTGGGAGCCGCCATCATAGCCGGCGCAAGCCGGCCAGCCAGCCCAAACCAAACATCCGTTCATCCGCCCCGCGGCCGCCCATAGTGCCGCAGCCCCGCCCCTGCCCAATACCATTCACGATCCCAATGATTATGTGGCAGGGCGTCTCGCGACAGCCGGGCGCGGATTGCGCTATAGATGCGAGACTTGCGAGGCTTGAAAGGCTCCGATGGCGGCCACGACCACGAACGTAGCAAGCGCGCCCACCACAGCGATGCGACCGCGCGGGCGCAACGAAATTGGCCTGTCGATCGTCGTCCCCGTCTTCAACGAGGGCGGCGGCCTGGCCGCCTTGCATGCCCGGATCGGCGAAATCGCCGCGCGGCTGAAGCAGCGCTGGCGGCTGACCGCCGAGGTCGTCTATGTCGACGACGGCAGCCGCGACAACACCCTCGCCATCGCCGCCGGGCTCCCCGCCGACGCGCTCGACGTGCAGGTGGTCTCGCTCTCGCGCAATTTCGGCAAGGAAGCCGCGCTGCTCGCCGGCCTCGACCACGCCCGCTTCGGCGCCGTGCTGTTCATGGACGGCGACGGCCAGCATCCGCCGACGCTGGTCGAGAGGCTGGTCGGGCACTGGCTCGATGACGGTTACGACGTGGTCTACACCGCCAAGGCCAACCGCGAGAGCGAGCCGTTCCTGCGCCGCCTGTCGGTGCACGGCTTCTACGCGCTGCTCAACTGGGGCGCGCGCCACAAGATTCCCGAAGATGCCGGCGATTTCCGCCTGCTCTCGCCGCGCGCCGCCGCCGCGCTCAAGCAGATGCCGGAGCGCAATCGCTTCTTCAAAGGCCTGGCGAGCTGGATCGGCTTCCGGCAGCTGCGCGTCGACTACGAGCCGGCGGCGCGCAGCCACGGCCAGACCACCTGGAATGCGTTCTCGCTGATCGGCCTGTCGATCGAAGGGTTGACGTCGTTCTCGGTCGCGCCGCTGCGGATCGCCAGCCTGCTCGGATTGCTGCTCGCGTTCGCCGCGCTGGTGTTTGGAACGCAAATCCTGATCGAGACTTTCGTATACGGGCAATCGGTGCCCGGCTATCCGTCGGTGGTCGTGGGCTTGATGGTGATCGGCGGCGTGCAGCTGATCATGATCGGCATCATGGGCGAATACATCGGCAAGATCCTCTCCGAGCTGAAAGCGCGGCCGGTGTACTTCGTGGCCGAGCACAGCCTGAAGACTGCCGACGACGCAGATCGGGCCAAAGAACCGCCGGCGCGATCGGCGGCGGAATAAAGCACGCAGGATGTCGGGGACGGGCGTGTCTGAACGAATGGATGGGACTGGCATCGTTGCGTCGTCGCCGGCGCCGCGCAAGATCTGGCTGTGCGCCGACGACTACGGCATCTCGCCCGCGGTCAATCACGCGATCCGCGATCTCGTCGGACAGGGCCGCATCAATGCGACCTCGGTCATGGTGGTGGCGCCGACCTTCCATCGCTCCGAGGCGGCCTCCCTCAACGCCCTGCGCGTGCACGGCGCGCGGGTCGCGGTCGGCCTGCATCTCACCTTGTCGGCACCGTTCCAGCCGCTGACCCAGGGCTTCACGCCGCTGGTCAACAAGGCGTTCCCCACCTATCGCATGATGCTCGTGCGCGCATGGCTGCGGCAGCTCGATCGCAAGGCGTTGGAAGCGGAAGTCGCCGCGCAGATCCGGATGTTCGGGCATGAGTTCGGCCGCGCGCCGGATTTCATCGACGGCCATCAGCACGTGCATATCTTTCCGCAAGTGCGGGACGCGCTGTTCGCGGTGGCGAGGAAGATGGCGCCGATTGCCTGGATCAGGCAGTGCGGCCGCACCGGCACGCTCCCCAAACGGATCGGCGATCCGAAGGGGCTCCTGCTCGACCACTTGAGCAAGAAATTCCGCGCGCGTGCCGCGGCGCTGGACGTGCGCACCAATACCGCCTTCGCCGGCACCTATGCTTTCAACGACAGCGCGGACTTTGCGGCGTTGTTCCCGCATTTCCTCAACGAGCTTCCGGACGGTGGTCTGGTCATGTGCCATCCCGGCACGGTCGATGCGGAATTGCGGCGCCTCGACCCGCTGACCACGCTGCGCGAGAAGGAATATGCCTATTTTTCCAGTGAGACTTTTCCGAAGCTATTGGCCAGCCAAGGCATTACACTTGCGTAATACGCCGCAGGTTCAACGGTCCGGCGAATAAATAATTGCCGGCGGGGTCATTCCCCTGCCATTCGGCCTGCTTACATAGCGGCCGAAGTAGTGTCCTGGGAGGATACGGATATGACCCCTGCTGAACGCCAACTCGTCACCGAGCTTTTCGACCGCCTTGCCACGCTTGAGGATGCCCCGCGCGATCCCGACGCCGAGCGCGCGATCCGCGATGGGATGGCCCAGGCGCCCAACGCCGTCTATGCGCTGGTGCAGACCACGCTGGTGCAGGACGAGGCGCTCAAGGGCGCCCATGCCCGCATTCAGGAGCTGGAAAGCCAGCTCGGGACCGGCAACGCGCAACGCCAGGGCGGCTTCCTCGACAACATGCGCGACAGCATCTGGGGCCGCCGGGACGAGCCGCGCGGCTCCGTGCCCAATGTGCGGCCCGGCGATGCGCCGATGGGCGCGCCTCCGCAATTTGGCGGGCCAGGTCAGCAACCAGGTCAGTATCCAGGATCGCAACCGGGCCCGTATCAAGGCCAGCCCATGGGCGGTCCGGGCTACCCACCGCAAGGCCAGATGCCTCCGCCGCCCGAGCCGAGCCGTGGCGGCTCGTTTCTCGGCACCGCGGCGGCGGCCGCCGTCGGCGCCATCGGCGGCTCGCTGCTGATGAATAGCATGCGGGGCATGACCGGCGGCGGCGGTGGATCCAGACAGGCCCTCGCCGACGACGCGCATGGCGGCGGTGGCGGCGGCTCGCCGTGGGGCAGCAGCGGTGGCGGTGGTGGCGGCGGTGACCTCGCGCGGCAGGCCGGCCTCGACGATATCGGCCGCTCAGGTTCGGGGCCGTTCGGTCAGCAAGGCCAGGGCCAGGGCATGTTCAACGACGCAAGCGGCGGCCAATCCGACCACGGCGACACGCAGGTCGAAGACGACAACTTCGACAGCGACGACGGCAGTCTTGATGATGGCGGCGACTTCGACAGCAGCGACGAGTGACGTAACGTCCCGTCGCGCACGTCCATCCTGAAATCAAAAGGCCGCCCGAAGACGGGCGGCCTTTCTCATTGGTTCAGTCGATCGGTTCAGATCACGACGACCCGCGTGCCGACGCGCACGCGTCCGTAGAGGTCGATGACGTCTTCGTTGCGCATCCGGATGCAGCCCGAGGAGACCTGCGTGCCGATGGTCCAGGGCTCGTTCGAGCCGTGGATGCGATAGAGCGTCGAGCCCAGATACATCGCGCGCGCGCCGAGCGGATTGTCGGGACCGCCGCGCATGTAACGCGGAAGGTGCGGTTGCCGGCGCAGCATCTCCGCCGGCGGCCGCCAATCCGGCCACTCGCGCATGTTGCTGATCGAATGTGAGCCGGCCCAGGTGAAGCCGGGACGGCCGACGCCGATGCCGTAGCGGATGGCGCGGCCGTTGCCCTGCACCAGGTAGAGCATCCGCTCGCGGGTGTCGATGACAACGGTGCCGGCGGCTTCGCGGCCGTCGTAGTTCACTTCCTGGCGCAGGAAGCGCGGATTGATCTGCCGCGATTGCGGATCGTCGACGTCCTGATTGCTGTGGGAGCGGCCGTAGAGCGGGTTCCGGCTGGTACTGCGGTTGCGGCGCCGCGCTACCCGGTCCGCGGAACAGCATCTCGAAGAAGCCGCCGCCGTAATTTGATTCGGTGGCGGCGTAGCTCATGCGCGGCGCCACCGGCTCGGGCGCCGACGGCACTGCGAAGATCGAGCCAATGCCCGTCGGCGCCGAGGTCGCCGCGGGCGGGCCTTGGGGATTGAGATTGAGCGGACCGGCGAAGGCCGGACTGAACGCGAGGAAGGTCGTGACGAAGGTGGAGAACGCGATACGCTGCATTTGCATACTCTTGTTGGGGACTCTGTACTGGGGACCAACACTTCGACCGCCACACAAAGCGGCCGCGCATGCGCCACAGTTAATCCACAACCCGAGTTTGTTTGGTAAAAATCGGCGCGGGAATTTTAACTAACGCAGTAAGAAACGCTTGGTTCATCAAGTTATAGTTTCTTTTGAGTAAAACGCGATGCGCCATGGTTAATCGATCGTCTCTCCATGCGCATTGCGATGAACCAGACGTTAAGCGCGCGCACTTAGAGTGGGCGCACCACGGGGCGCGCAAGAAGATGCCGGTCCAGCGCAAGATCTTTCGCATCGAGCAGACGACGCCGGTCAAGGCGACCGTCGGCATGCTCGATGCTGCCGGCATTTCACCCGCCGAACGCAACGAGATCATCGCCGAACTGAAGGCGCTGCACGATCTTGTCGAGCGTCGCAGCACGAAACCGAGCACGGAGATCGAGACCTGCAGCGCCGATGAGCTGCGCCGGCTCAAATCCGATACCGACGCCATCCATCTCGCACTCACCCGCACCAAGCAGGAGGTTGCGGCGCTGCACGCCAGCGCATTCGGGCCGGCGCCCGCGCGCGTCACGCGCGAGCTCGACGCGGTTGTGGAAAGTGCGGAACGCGCGACCCAGCAGATCCTGGGCGCCGCCGAGGAGATCGAAGACGCGGCCAACACCTTGTCGGCGAGCCTCAAGCGCGATCAGGAGAAATCGCTCGCGCTCGACATCCAGGACAATGTGCTGCGCATCTTCGAAGCCTGCAATTTCCAGGATCTCACCGGGCAGCGCATTGCCAAAGTGCTCACGACCCTGACGTTCGTCGAGGAGCGGATTGCGCACATGATCGAGATCTGGGGCGGCATCGAGGCGTTCAAGTCCTATGCAGTGGCGGCGGAGGCGCAGCTCGACCGTAGCGGTCTGTTGCACGGTCCGAAGCTCGACGACGACGACGGCCACGCCTCGCAGGACGACGTCGACGCCATGTTCGCGACCGGCTAGCCCCCACCTTTCCCTCCCCCGCTTGCGGGGGAGGGAAAGGGAGGGGGTTTTGGCGCGCGTAGCACAATAAGGCAGACGAACGACACCAGCGCGAGACTTGCGGTGAGCGCCAGCGCGGCCGGATCAGACGTGCGCTCGATAACGAAGGCGAGCACCAACGGCGCGATCGCCTGCATCACCAGCCAAGGGCCGGCGATCCGCCCGATCGTCGCGCCATAGCCGACCGGACCGAACAGCACCAGCGGGACGGCGCCGCGTGCAATGGTGATCAACCCGTTCGCGGTGCCGAACATCACCATGAAGGCCGCGGCGATCAGCGGCGATATTCCGAGCCAGGCCATCATCGCGAACGCCGCCAGCAAGGTGCCGACCGCGAACCTTGCCACCACCAGCGGGTGGACGCCGCGCGCGAACGCGAGCTCGCAGATCCGCGCAAAGACCTGCGCGGGGCCGAACAGCGTTCCGATCGCGACCACGGTCGCGGCGTCGATCCCGGCGCGTCCGAAGATCGCAAGCAGATGTGCCGACAGGCCGGACGGCACGAAGGCATAGGCGGCGAACGCGGTCGCAACCATGATGAACGCCCATCCGTGCGCCGGCAGCACCGGCGCGGCCGCAGCGGCCGCCGACGCGGTGGTCGGCACCGGCGGCTCGGCGCGCGTGCGCGGCAATGCGAACGCATGCAGCGGCGCTGCGACCAAGGCCAGCACCGCGGCGTAGACGAGGTAAGTGCCGCGCCAGCCGGTATGTTGAATCAACAGGTAGGTCACCGGCCAGCTCACCGTCGAGGCAAAGCCGCCGGCGAGCGTGAGCACCGTGATCGGCGAGCGCGCCTGGGCGCCGAAGATGCGGCCGAGCGTGGCGAACGCCGGATCATAGAGCGACGCCGCGATCGCGATGCCGAGGAGGATCCAGGCTGCGAGATAGGCGGCGGGATGCGCGGCATGCACCAGCGCGACGAGACCGAGCGCGGCGACGAGCGAGCCGACCGGCATCACGCGGTGGCCGCCGTAACGGTCGATCAGGCGGCCGACCGTGGGCGAGACGATGCCGCCGGCGAGCAGCGCCAGCGAGAAGCCGCTCATCGCAAAGGTCAGCGACCAGCCGCGCTCGGCGGCCATCAGCGGGACCGTGAGCACCGGCGGATAGAACAGCGTTCCCCAGCAGATGATCTGGGTCACGCCGAGCACGAGCACGGCGCGCCAGGGTCCGGCGATGACGGTGTGAAGGGTGGGCATTTTCTGGAATCGCGTGGAGGCTCGCGAGCCTAGCACGGCATCGCAACGCGCAGCAGGCGCGCCGCCGGATTGCAGAACGCTATTGCTTCTTCTTCTTGGTCTGCGCGACACCGCCGGCGGCCGGCGCGCAGCGCACATAGATGCCGGTGCCGTAGCGGCCGTCGATTTCCGGATTGGTGAACTTGAGCAGCATCACGCGGCCGTCGAAGTTCACGATCTCACGATCCTGCGGACCGCCCGCAGGCTCGCCGGCCGGGCCGATGAAGTTGCGATTGTTGGGAGCGCCTTTAAGCCGCAGTTCCTGCAGCTCGGACTGGTCGGCGAGATACATCATCACGCCGCCGCCTGGGCCTTGATTGATGACGACGGCTTGCCGGCACTGGCCGCGTGCGGCGGCTTCGGTGCGCGCGCGGTCCTCCTGCCGGTGAAAGGCGGCGTAGCCCCAGCGGCCGACGATCTCGGAGGCGCGGATGGTGGCCGGCATCTCCTGCACTGCCTCCGGCTGCGCCACCACGGGATCCGGCGAGCTTCCACCGAACCAACTGCTGGTACCGGCGCATCCCGCCAGCGCAAGCGCAGAAACAACCGCCGCGACCGGCGGCGAGAGGCGTCCGAACGTCCCCATAGAAGCCCCTCCTCTATGCGCAGAGCGCGGCGGCTTGGAGGCCATTACAGCGCCACCGGCATTAACCTTTCAATCGGGCTACAGTATCACGGTTAACGCGTGAGCAACCCCCCGCGTGCGCGCCCGGTTCCCGTCACGACAGCCCCAGAAGCGGCCACCCTAGGAGCCGGGAAAGGCAGAGTTGGGGCAGCCGCTCGCAAAGAATACGTGTTCCACGCGGCGGCAGATGCACGGCCACTACTTCGCCTTGCCCGAAATCTTGCGCGGGTCCTTGAGCGGCGGGTCGACCTTGATGTTGAGCCGCTTCGCCGCCTTGGCGTCGAAATCGGCGTCGGCGCGGAAGCCACCGGCATGGATGCCGTCGATCGCGCAGAGGTCGTCGACCTCGTTGACGTCGCCGGTCACGCCCAGCGCACCGACGATCTCGCCCGACGGATCGCGGATCAGCTGGCCGCCACCTTCCATGAACAACGGACCGTCGGCGAGCTCATGCAAGTCGCTCATGAAGTACGGCTTGTCGCGGAATTTTTGCAGCACCTGCCGCGACGAGCGGTTGAGCGAGAGCGCGCCGAACGCTTTGCCGTAGGCGATCTCGAACCGCATCAGCGAAGCGCCGTCCTGCTTCTGAAACGCCTTCACGCGGCCGCCGGCGTCGAGCACGCACGCCGCCAGCGCATAGGCCTTGCGCTTCCTGGCGGACTTGAACGTGCCTTCGATGATCTTGTTGGCCTCGGCCAGGCTGAGCGCTCGCATGATGGTCCTATACCGCCTCGTGATCGATTTGCTGAAAGGCAACCGTCAATGGGTGTGGTCGCGCGTCAACATCTCACGGCTTGGAATCAGCGGCTCGCTCCATTCCTGCGGCAGCACGCCTTCGTTCAGGCCCTTGCGGACGTAGTAATTCCAGAGCTTTTTGATGTGCCAGTCGCGCATCTCCATCTTCTCGATCTGCTCGATCTCGGCGTCGGTCAGCGGCAGCGGCTTGGCGCCGGCCTGCAGCGCCTGCATCTGCGCGGTCGCGTTCTCCTTGAAGTGCACGGCGTCGATGAACAGCGCCTGCGCCGATTCCGCCACCAGCGTCAGCCCGTGCGCGCGCATCAGCACCGCATGATGCGGCCCGAGCGTCTTCGCGAGCGCGCGGCCCTGCTCCGTGGTCTTGATGTGGCTCGGATCGGGATCGGTCGGGATTCCGCTCTTCCAGCGCGAGGCGCGCGCCCGCATCGGCACCAGGCTCACGCCCTCCATCATGGTGAAGGCGATCGCCAGTTCCATGTGGGAGTGCAGCACCGCCTGCACGTCCGGCCGCGCTTTCAGGATTTCGATATGGATCGGGATTTCGCTCGGCGGCTGGCCGTCGCCTTCCAGCACGTTGCCGTCGTAGTCCACGACCAGCATCGACGCCGGCTCGACCTCGGCGCGCGAATTCGAGCCGATCTGGATCACGAAGGCGTCCTGGCCCGGGATGCGGATCGAGACGTGGCCGCTGTAGTCGAGGATGCGCTCGGCGACCAGCATCCGCGTCGCCGCGGCGGCCTCCAGCGCCCGCATGTCGTTCGCTTGCGGCGTGAGGCCGGTTTTTCGTGTTGTTGCCTGTGTGGTGGTCATCCCCGATCTCCAAGTTCGTTCTGTTTCGCTCATCCAGCATGAATCCCATGCCAGGGAAAGCGTCCGTCAGGTCGCTGGCCGGCGGCTTCGCCTTGACTCCCTGCAAGGGAAAACCTATGTCCGCACAAGCCTTTGGCACTCGATCGCGTTGAGTGCTAAGCGCCGTCAGAAACATCTTTGAATCTCAAACAGTTACGTATCGAGTCACACGTCGCGAGGACCCCCAATGGCCAAGACCAAGTTTCGCCCGCTCCACGACCGCGTTGTCGTGCGCCGCATCACTGCCGAAGAGAAGACCAAAGGCGGCATCATCATTCCCGACACCGCCCAGGAGAAGCCGAGCCAGGGCGAGATCATCGCGGTCGGCCCCGGCGGCCGCGACGAGGCCGGCAAGCTAATCCCGATCGACCTCAAGACCGGCGACAAGGTGCTGTTCGGCAAGTGGTCGGGCACCGAGGTCAAGATCGATGGCGAGGAGCTCCTGATCATGAAGGAGTCCGACATCATGGGCGTGATCGCCTGACCTGATCCAACTCCTCATCCTGAGGAGCGGCCGAAGGCCGCGTCTCGAAGGATGAGGCCCCCGAAGAATCCCTGGCCTCATCCTTCGAGACGGCGCTTACGCGCCTCCTCAGGATGAGGATCATCAACGGAGCAAAATTCAAATGGCTGCCAAAGACGTGAAATTCTCCACCGACGCGCGCGACCGCATGCTGCGCGGCGTCGACATTCTCGCCAATGCGGTGAAGGTGACGCTCGGCCCCAAGGGCCGCAATGTCGTGCTCGAAAAGTCCTACGGCGCGCCGCGCATCACCAAGGACGGCGTCACCGTCGCCAAGGAGATCGAGCTCGAAGACAAGTTCGAGAACATGGGCGCGCAGATGGTGCGCGAGGTCGCCTCCAAGACCAACGACACCGCCGGCGACGGCACCACCACCGCGACCGTGCTGGCGCAGGCGATCGTGCGCGAAGGCGCCAAGCTGGTCGCCGCCGGCATGAACCCGATGGATCTCAAGCGCGGCATCGACATCGCCGTCGCTGCGGTGGTCAAGGACATCGAGAAGCGCGCCAAGAAGGTCGGCTCGTCGGCCGAAGTCGCGCAGGTCGGCACCATCTCGTCGAACGGCGACGCCAAGATCGGCAAGATGATCGCTGAGGCGATGCAGAAGGTCGGCAACGAAGGCGTCATCACGGTCGAAGAGGCCAAGGCGCTCGACACCGAAGTCGAGATCGTCGAGGGCATGCAGTTCGACCGCGGCTATCTCTCGCCCTACTTCATCACCAATGCCGAGAAGATGCTGGCCGAGCTCGAGGACGCCTACATCCTGCTGCACGAGAAGAAGCTCACCGGCCTGCAGTCGATGCTGCCGGTGCTGGAAGCGGTGGTGCAGAGCGGCAAGCCGCTGGTGATCGTCGCGGAAGACATCGAAGGCGAGGCGCTGGCGACGCTGGTGGTCAACAAGCTGCGCGGCGGCCTCAAGGTCGCGGCCGTGAAGGCGCCGGGCTTCGGCGATCGCCGCAAGGCCATGCTCGAGGACATCGCGATCCTCACCAACGGCCAGCTGATCTCGGAAGACCTCGGCATCAAGCTCGAGAACGTCACGCTCAACATGCTCGGGCGCGCCAAGAAGGTCATCATCGAGAAGGAGAAGACCACGATCGTCGACGGCGCCGGCAAGAAGAAGGAGATCGAGGCCCGGGTCGGCCAGATCAAGGCGCAGATCGAGGAGACCACCTCCGACTACGACAAGGAGAAGCTGCAGGAGCGGCTCGCCAAGCTCGCGGGCGGCGTCGCGGTGATCCGCGTCGGCGGCGCGACCGAGGTCGAGGTGAAGGAGAAGAAGGACCGCGTCGAGGATGCGCTCAACGCCACCCGCGCGGCGGTCGAAGAGGGCATCGTGCCGGGCGGCGGCGTCGCGCTGCTGCGCGCCAAGAAGGCGGTCGGCAAGATCACGAACGACAATGCCGACGTGCAGGCCGGCATCAACATCGTGCTGAAGGCGCTGGAGGCTCCGGTTCGTCAGATCGCGGAGAACTCGGGCGTCGAGGGCTCGATCGTGGTCGGCAAGATCAACGAGAACAAGTCGGAGACCTTCGGATTCGACGCGCAGACCGAGGAGTATGTCGACATGGTCGCGAAGGGCATCATCGACCCGGCCAAGGTCGTGCGCGCGGCGTTGCAGGACGCGGCGTCGGTCGCGGGCCTGCTGGTGACCGCCGAAGCGATGGTCGCGGAGACGCCCAGGAAAGAGGGCGCGGCGCCGGCGATGCCGGGTGGCGGCGGAATGGGCGGGATGGGCTTCTAAGTTTCGCCGTTCCGTTATCTTTCAGTAAAGTTCGAAACGGGCCGCGCGAGCGGCCCGTTTTATTTTTTGCGCATACCTTCGCAAACGCCGCGGGATGATCGACAATATGGCGACGGCGGTATCATCGAACGACTCTGGTTCGAACGACATTGGGGAGAGCGTGATGAAACGACAGTTTGCGGCAGTTGCCGCCGTGCTTGTGCTTGCGGTCGCGAGTTCGTCCGCCGTCGCGGAACAGAAGGGCCAGAAGGGCAAGGGGCCGGCCGGCCCGCAGGTCCGCTATTTCGATCTGTCGTCCAGCGTTTTCAGCGAACTCGGCGCCGAGGCAATCCTGAAGGAAACCCGCCAGGGCACGGCGCTGACCGCCGCCGAGCTTGACGTCTGCCACCAGGTTCCCGGCGCGTCCAACAAGCTTGACCGCTTTGTGGTGCCGCTGAAGGTCGATGGCAATCGCCTGACCGGCTCAGGCCAAAGCCAGGAGGGCAAGCAGGCGGTCACGATCAATCTCGCCCGCCGGGTCGCCGGCGGCAATTTCAGTTTCGAAGGCACCATCACCAGCGGATCGATCACGGAAAAGATCCGCTCGACCGACAACACCGAGATGACGGAGGAAGAGATCACCGATCAATTCCTGGCGGAGCCAGCGATCGAGCTCTCGCCGGCCGACTTCACCGCCGCCTGGCCGCAGGCGCTGCATGCCCGGGTCGGCCGCGCCGCGCTGACCGCCCTGCTCGATGCGCTGCGCGACCAGAACGTACGACTGCTCTACAGCGGCCTGCTGCCGTCATGCCGGGTGCTGCGCTCGGGCAACTACACCGTGCAGATCGACGTCGAGGCCGAGCGCGTCGGCGCGGTCCTTGCCAAGATCAAGTCCGTGTCGGGCGTGGCCGAGGTCGGATTCTCCTCGAACACGCCGAACATGGGGCGCGCCGTGCGCTTCCCGTCCGCGCCCTGGCGCGACGGCGCCGGCAAGCTCGACCGCGACAAGCTCGCGGCCGCGGTGGGCGCCGCGATGGCGAAGGCAATGTCCGCGACCGTCGGTTCGACGTCCTGGGACCCGTTGATGGGCGAGCTTTCCGTGGAGCTGAAACGGCCGGACGAGTTGATCGCAGGGCTCAAGCTCACGCAGCTCGTGACCATCTCGGCCGTCGTCGCGCCGGAATTGCTCACCGCAAACCAGCAATCGATCCTGTGGATCGAGAGCATCTCGTCGCGCATCGTCGACGAGCGCCCCGCGCCGCGCCTCACGTTCTCGCTCAACCAAAGCGAGGAAGGCGGCGAAGCTCAGGTGGAGCCGGAAGGCAGCGACGCCCTGCCGGAGGCCATCGCGGCCGCGCTCAAAGGCTCGGTGTGGGATTCCGACAAAGACCAGTGGCGGAAGTAGCACGCGCACTTTCATACGAGCGCGACGCGTTCGGATGGATCAATGCGTTGAGATACGGAAGCGAAACGTCGTGGGACCCACGAATTCCACGATGTCGTTCTTGCGGCGCCAGTGCGTGATCTCGAGCAGTTCCTTGGCCATTTTCTGGTCGAGCTCGATCCGCTCCGGCGTGCAGTTCTCCGGCTTCGCCGACACGAAGGTGAACTTGACCTCATTGCCGGTGATCGCGATCTCCGCCACCGCGCTGTGACACCACATATCGACCGAGGCCTTGCCGTTGGGATGGACTTCCATCATCGGCACCCGGCGTGAGCCCGGCAGCGGCCTCGTCTCCAGCAGCATCTCCTGATCGAACGGAAAGGTTTGCGCGTGCGCCGGCACGGCGGCCGCCATCCCGATCGCGACCGCGGCCAGCGCCGACATGCTCCGCGGGCTCAACACTCCTGACATCCACATCCTGACCATCCTCATTTTGCGATCGTCCTTCATACCTCTACTCAGAGCCTTTGACGGCGCGCGCGCTCGCCACGAAACCCCGCACCGATGAACCCGATATCCGAGATGCCGCGCATAAATTGCGGCCAATAGAGCAGCACGGTGAATGCCAACACCGCCAACGCCACCACCACGATGGCGCCGTCGATATTCGTACAGATTGCGGATGCGGCCGTGTTCGCCGGCCTGACCCGGCCCGCACACAGCGACGCCAAAGCCCGGCCGATGCCGTCGCTCCACAGCAATACAAGCGCAGGGTTCGCCAACGCGAACGCACCGGCAACGACGGCGAGGCCCTTCTTCATCGAGAGGATGAGGTCGATCACTTTGATACCGGCGAAGCCAACAATCATGGCCACAAGCGCGAACACCCCGATGTTCGGCTGAGATAACGCGGCCCCCGCCATGTTCCAACAATACGCCGCAACAATGACGAACACGATGAAACCGTTCATTTTCACGAATTCCGGGAACTTGCACCGCAGCAGCAGCGGAAATATCCGCTCCAGGATGTCGAGGCATGCGCACACGATCATGCCGGCAGCGAAGCCGCCGAGATGCGCCGCCCAGTCAATGCGCGAGGCACTGGCGGCCAGCGCAATATTCAAGCCGATATTGATGACGAAGAAATTCCACGGCAGGTCAGTCAACCTGAGCAGGCGCAACGACAGCAACGCGCCAAGGACGGCCGAGGTCGCGCCCGACGCGCCAACGGAGAGATACGGCCCGGCATGGGTGATGTTGCTGACGATCCCTCCGGCGACCAGCCCGGAAACATAGATCAAGGTGAAGTAGAGCGCTCCCAGCCGCCTTTCGAGCGGACCGCCCCATAGCACCAGGCAGAGCATGTTTCCCAGGATATGAAGCGGCGTGGCATGCAGGAAACCGGCCGTGATCAGCCGCCAATACTCGCCGCGCTCGATCGCATTGGAATACATGGCGCCGTAACGAAACAACAGCTCCCCGGGAATATCGGCTTGCCCCGACTGCATGACGCACAAGCCGTAGACGACGATGTTCACGCCGAGGAGCAGCTGGACGGTCAGCTGCGGACTTTCGAACGAGAACCGTGAAGCCATTGATGAAATTCCGATGAGGCAATATCGGCCGTGATGGGCTGGTCAGCCGGTCAGTTCGCGCACCGCGCGGGCCGCCTGATCGATCGCCAGATGGGCATAGGCGTCCCCGCCGGCGTCCGAATTGGCGATCGCGACGCGACCGACCGTCTGCCGCGCGCGCTCCAGCGTTTTCTTGTAGTCGTCGCCATCGTACAGCGAATTCTCCACATAGCCGTAGCCGTGCGGCCAACGATTGACGGTGATGGCGGCGATATCGCGGCCGCTCGAAAATCCCCCGGCGCCGAGCATGCGGTCGAGCTCGTCGCGAATGCGTGCCTCGAATTCCGAGAACGGCAACTGGAGAAGCTTCGCCTGCCCGACCTTGAACTGCTGACGCGCGGTGAGGCCCTGGTTGGGCGCGCCCGCGACATGCACGAGGTGCAGGGCCATCGGCTCGCCCGGATCGCGCGGATGCCGATAGCCGCCGAGGCTGACCGGAAAGTCGAGCGCGACGCGGCTGTGGAACGACATCGGCGCGGTGATATCGCTGACCTTGAGCTCGACCCATGGCCGCCAGTTGCGCACCAGCACATTGGTGTAGACGATCGGCGTCTTGACGTTCTGCGCCAGCGCGTCGCGCTGGTCCGCCGCGAGCTCCGGCATCAGATGCGGGATCATCATGTGGAAGCACGCCAGCACTGCGTGCCGCGCGGCCACGCGATGCAGCTTGCCGTCGCGGACATAGCCGAGCAACACCTCGCCGTCGGCGTTGCGCACGTCGATGCAGGTCGAGTCGAGCCGGATGCGGACACTGGCGTCCGGACTGTCGAGCCGGGCGTAGTCGAACGCAGCGAGCACGATATCGTCCATGGTGTTGCCGGGCGCGACGCCTGGAACGAGGCCGCGCACCATCAGCCGCGCCAGCGACGCGTTGCCGTCGGGGAAATGATAGATGTAGGGCTCGCCGCCGCCGCCGCCCGATCCGCCGGCGGCGGGCAGATTGAGCCCGCGGAAGCCGGGATAGCCCTGGTCGCGAACGTCGGCGGCCGGCACCGCATCGCAGCCGAGGCCGAAGAAGCCCAAGGTGCGGCCCTGGAAGCAGTTGGCGACCTCCTCATTGCAGCCCCAGATCTTGATCAGGAAATCGCGATAGCTCGTGCTCTTGAGCAGCTTCAGCTTCTCGTCGACGCTGCGTCCGGCGAGCGGATCGCGCATCCCGGAATAGAGACCGATGAGCTGCGTCTTGCTCGCCTCGGAGATCGGAAAGCCCGCGACGAACTCAGTGAGCGGCTTGGCATTGGCGAGCCGGCGGCTGACCTCGTTGCGCGGCATGACCAAGGCATCGCCGGTCGCCAGGTGGTCGCGGCCGAAGGCTTCGCGCGCGAAGAAGATGCCGCGCGAGAGGCCGAGCGACGAATAGAGGTTGCGCTCGAACGCGGTCTCGAACCGCCGCACGTCGACGCCGAGCTCGCGCAGCAGTCCCTTGCCGGTGTCGCTCCACCACGAATTCGGATTATCGATCGACTGACTGCCGCCGTAGCCGATGACCAGGCGGCCATCGAGCATGAACTCGTTGCGCTTGGCGTGGCCGCCGAAATCGTCGTGGTTGTCGAGGATGAGGATGCGCGCGTTGGCGCCGTGCGTGCGGCGATAGAACCATGCGGCGGCGAGCCCGCTGATGCCGCCGCCGACCACGACCAGGTCGTAGCGTTCCTCGGCCGGCAAACTCTCGACCGAGAAGGCGGCGCGATCGCGCGCGAAGGCATGCGCGGCCTCGAACGACCCCGCGTGCTGCCCGCGTAGTCCACGCAGCAAAGGTGGGTAGCGTGCGGGCTGTGCGGCAATTTGCGCGGCCGGCGTCAGCCCCGAGACAACGCTCAGCGCCACGCCATTAACGAAATCGCGCCGGGAGATCGATGGCATTCCAACCGGTTCCGTTGCGAGCGGTCCGCCTCGCCTTGATCGCGCTCAAGTCATAGGGAATATACAGGCCATCCGCTATGTTATCGTGATGGCGTGATACCCAGGGAGGATCCCGTATGGACCAGAAAATCATCGACCTTTACGACGACTTTATCCACGGCGGAATGAACCGCCGCGCGTTCCTTGAGCGGCTGACCGTGATGGTCGGCTCGACCGCCGCGGCGACCACCGCCATGTCGCTGCTGCAGAGCGACTTCGCACACGCGCAATTGGTGCCGGCCAACGATGCCCGCCTCGCCACCGAGCAGGCTTCGTTCGATTCACCGAAAGGCAAGGTCAACGGCTACCTGGCGCGCCCGAAATCCAAGGGCAAGCGTCCGGCCATTGTCGTGATCCACGAGAACCGCGGCCTGCATCCGCATATCCAGGACGTCGCCCGCCGGTTCGCGGTCGAGGGCTTCCTCGCCTATGCGCCGGACCTGCTTTCGCTCGTCGGCGGCACGCCGGCCAACGAGGACGATGCGCTCGCGCTGCACAAGAAGCTCAACCAGGACGACGCCGTGGTGGCGCTCACCGCCGCCGTGACGTTCCTCAAGAAGCACGCGGAATCGACCGGCAAGGTCGGCACCGTCGGCTTCTGCTTCGGCGGCTACATGGTCAATCGTCTTGCGGTGGCGAGCCGCGAGCTTGACGCCGGCGTCGCCTATTACGGCCGGCAGGCCGATGACGCCGACGTGCCCAAGATCACCGCGCCGCTGGTGCTGCACTACGCGGAGAACGACAAGGGCGTGAATGCCGGCATCGAAGCCTATGAGAAGGCGCTCAAGGCGAACAAGAAGCGCTACACGCTCTACATGTATCCGGGCGCGCAGCACGCCTTCAACAACGACACCGGCAAGGCGCGCTACGACAAGGCCGCCGCCGACCTCGCCTGGGGCCGCACGATCGCGTTCTTCAAGGAGACGCTCGGCGTGCCGCCCAGCGCAGCATGATCCCGAAAAGTGGGAACCGGTTTTCGGATAAGATCATGCTGAAACAATAAGGCGTAATCCATCGTAGCCAAGTCTAGGAATGCCGAGGGCGCGAAGAGCAATCTTCGCGCCCTCTTCTCATTGAACGGCCGGCGTGGAGCGCTAGCGGCCGTAAAGGAACTCCGGCAGCCAGAGCGCCAGCCCGGGCCACAGATACAGCAGCACCATGCACAGGATGACGATCAACATGTACGGCATCATGCCGGAGAAGATCTGATTGAGCGTCACGTGCGAGGGCGCGACACCCTTCAGATAGTAGGCCGACATCGCCACCGGCGGCGACAGGAACGCAGCCTGCAGGTTGACGAACACCAGCACGCCCCACAGGATCGGATCGATGCCGAAGTGCTGCAGCATCGGCAGGAAGATCGGCACGAAGATGATGATGATCTCGGTCCATTCCAGCGGCCACCCCAACAGGAAGATGATCGCCTGCGACAGGATCATGAATTGAACCGGGCTCAGGTTGAGCGACAGCACCCATTGCTCGAGCAGCGCCTGCCCGCCGAGGATCGCAAACACGCCGGAGAACAGCGCCGAGCCGACGAACAGCCAGCACACCATGGCGGTGGTCTTGGCGGTCAGGAACACGGCTTCCTTGGTGCGCTTCCAGTTGAGCGTGCGAGCATGCAGCGCCAAGAGGAACGCACCGGCGGCGCCAACGCCGGCGGATTCGGTGGCGGTGGTAATGCCCAACAGGATGACGCCGAGGACCACAGCGGTGAGAATGCCGAGCGGCATCACCGACGAGGTCAGGAGCTTCAACAGCTCGAAGCGCTCGGCGGTCAGATTCCAATAGTAGCGCACGATATAGATGGCGCCGAAGACCACGGCGAGCCCGAAATAGATGTAGAAGTTCTCGGGCGCCCCGCTTCCACTGGGGCCGGAAGGCTCCACCGGCGTTCCCAGCTGCTGCACACCGGTCACGGCGGCCTCGGCGCCCCGCTGCTGATGAATGATGACGTACCAGTAGACCAGCGCGAGCGTGCCGGCGACCAAGATGAACGGCACCAGCGCGAGCGCAAAGTTCTTGAGCAGCATCCCGTAACTGATGGGCTTGCCGTCGGCGTCGATCGACCGCGCATTGGCCGGCGCAAACAGCGCAAGCAGGAGGGCAAAAAACATGTTGGGCGAATAGACGCTCTGGAGCACGCGCATCCAGGCCGGCACCGGCACGCGCGTCTGCTCTTCCGGCAGCGGCGGCGCGATCTTCGGTCGCAGCATCGCCCAGCCGACGATGTAGAGGAGATACAGGAACGCCAGCAGGAAGCCCGGCAACATCGCGGCCGCATAGAGCTTGACGACCGATTGTCCGGCCACCGCGGCGTAGACGATGATCATCACCGACGGCGGAATCAGAATGCCGAGCGTGCCACCCGCGGTGATGACGCCGGAGGCGAGCTTCACGTCATAGCCCGCCTTCAGCATCGGATTCATCGCGATGACGCCCATCAGCACCACCACGGCGCCGACCAGGCCCGAGGCGATGCCCCAGAACGTGCACACGATCAGCGTCGCGACCGCAAGCGAGGCAGGCACGCGCTTGAACGCGAGCTGAATCGAATAGAACATCTTGTCGACGAGTGCGCCGCGCTCCATCACGTAGCCCATCAGTACGAACAGCGGGATGGAGATCAGCACGTCATTGGTCATGGCGCCGTAGGTGCGCTGGACCATCAGTTCGAAGACACGGTTGTCCCACCAGAACTGGCTGGGGTCGTAGAACGCGGCGAAGCCGAAGACGATCCCAAGACCCATGAGCGTGAAGGCGGTGGGGAAGCCCATCACGATCACGACCACGATGAGCACCAGCATCGTCAGTCCGAGTGCCGGGTCGCTCATGTCTTGATGTCTCCCCCGAGACCGCGCTGACGCGCCATTTCATCAATTTGATGCGCGCGCGCGATCACCTGCTTGCGCTCCTCCTCGTCGATGTGCTCGCTGGCGGCGAGCTGCTCCTCGACCACGTCGATTTCGCTCACGTCCGCGAGCCGGTCGGGCCAAACCCCGGTCTTGATGCAGACGACACAGCGCACGATCTCGGCGAAGCCCTGCAGCAGCACTAGCGCGCCCGCGATCGGCATGACGAACTTGAAGTGATAGAGCGGCGGACCGTCGGCGGTCACGCTCGAGTGCTCGTTGATGTTCCACGAATGCAGCGCGAAGTAATATCCCGCGTAGATCAGCGCCGCGATGCCGGGGATGAAAAACAGGAAGTAGAGAAACAGGTCGAGCGAGGCCTGCGTACGCGGCCGCATCGATCCGTAGAGAAAATCGCCGCGCACATGCGCGTTCTGCGCCAGCGCATAGGCGCCGCACAGCATGAACAGCGAGCCGTACAGCATGTTCTCGGCGTCGAAGATCCACGCCGTGGGCGAATTCAGCACGTAGCGCTTGACCACCTCGACGCAGACGACGGCCATCAGCACTATGATGAGCCAGGCTGCCGCCTTGCCGATCCAGGTGCTGATCCCGTCGATGGTGTGCAGGAAGGCCCGGAGTGTCATTCACGACCGTCGCTGGAGTCTCGCCGATCTCATAGTTGAAGCGCGCCCGGCGGTTTCTGTAAACTCACCATACGGTATACATACGAAGAATGATGCGGACCTCTAAACCGCCGCACTGGGTGCGAGGGTAACCCAATGTGACAAAGCACCATCCGGATTCCAGTCCGAATGGTGCTTTGCCGGATTCACATGGGCGTCAGATCGGCTGCTTCTTCGCCTTCGGCCCGAAGTAGTGATTGATCGCCATCACGCGGGACACGACCGTGTCCAACTCCCACTGCGTCGCCCGGCGGGCGAACGCCATCTGCAACTCGACGATCTCCTTGAACAGCGGGTTTTCCTTCACCTTCGCCGCCACAACGCTGTCGTAGATTTCGAGCTGACGCGTCAGGATCGCATCCGGCGTCTTGTAGAACCGGACCTTGTCCTTCTGCTGCAGCTCGATGTAGTCCTTCGAGTAACGGTCGACCGCCTTCCAGGACATATCGGCGGAGGCTGCCTCAACTCCGTTTGAAATGATGGCCTTCATCCGTTCCGGCAGCGCGTCGAACCTGCCGCGGTTGAACAGGATCTCGAACTGCTCGGCGTTCTGGTGGTAGCTCTGCAACATGCAGACCTTGGAGACGTCGGCGAAGCCGAGGATGCGATCCGAGGAGGCATTGTTGAACTCGGCCGCGTCGAGCAGGCCGCGGTCCATCGCCGCCACGATCTCGCCGCCGGGCAGCGCGTTCACCGCGGCGCCCATACCCTGGAACACGTCGATCGAGATGCCGACGGTGCGGAAGCGCAGACCCTTGAAGTCAGCAACCCCGGTGACCGGCTTCTTGAACCAGCCGAGCGGCTGCGTCGGCATCGGACCGTACACATACGACACGACGTTGGCGCCGATCGACTTGTAGAGCTTGTCGAGCAGATCCTTGCCGCCGCCGTATTTGTGCCAGGCGAGCAGCATGTTGGCGTCCATGCCGTAGGCGGGGCCGGAGCCCCACAGCGCGAGCGCGGTCTGCTTGCCGTAGTGATAGACGACCACGCCGTGGCCGCCGTCGAGCACGCCCTTCGATACCGCGTCGAGCAGTTGGAACGCGGGCACGACGGCGCCGGCCGGCAGCACCTCGATCCGAAGATCGCCGCCGGTCATGTCGTTCACCTTCTTGGCGAAGTCGTTGGCGTATTCGTGGAAGATGTCCTTCGACGGCCAAGTGCTTTGCCAGCGCATGCTGATCGGACCCTGCGCCTTGACCACCGCAGGCGCAGCCACGGTGGCTGCGGTCGCTACGGCAGCGCCGCGCAGGAAGTAGCGGCGCGTGGATTTGGACGAGTGAGATTGCGTTGACATACGTGACGCCCTCCCCGGGCAGTGATTGCGTTGACGAAACTTTGTCTCCGGCCTTTCGCCTGGCCGCACATTGGATAACCGCCGGCAGGGATACGATATTCCAGCGGTGACAGGCCCTAATTTGGACAGAAGCCGCGGCGTTTCACAAGGCTTCTTTCGTCTCACCCCTGCCCTGACAGTAGACACCGCCAGCGACCAGATTTCGCGTAAATTTCTCGGGATTCCAGAGGCGGGAACAGGCCTAAACGGCCCCCAGCCACTGGCGGCCATCGATGCCGAGGGGCCGCGCCAGGGGCCTTGCAATCGACACTGAAATGACCGCCGGTGCGCAGCGCCAGCAGCCCGGCCGCATCGCAGACGGCCGTGCCAGCACAGGAGACCTTCGTGTCGCGCCTTCTCGAAACCTTCGCCGTCATCTGGCGGCTTGCCCATCCCTACTTCTTCTCCGAGGACCGCAAGGCCGGACGCATCCTGCTCGCCAGCGTGATCCTGATCGAGCTGTCGCTGGTCGCCATCAACGTGATGATCAACCGCTGGCAGAACAATTTCTACAATGCCCTGCAGGACCGAGCCTGGGATGCGTTCGTCGAGCAGTTGATGATCTTCACGCTGCTGGGATGCTCGTATGTGGTGCTGGCGGTCTACCAGCTCTATCTACAACAGTGGCTGCAAATCCGTTGGCGCGCCTGGATGACGCGCCGCTACCTCGACCATTGGCTGGCCGGGTCGAACCACTACCGCATGCAGCTCCTCGGCGACGCCGCCGACAACCCCGACCAGCGCATCGCCGACGACATCCGGCTGTTCTCGGAGAACGCGATTAAGATCGGCACTCGCGTGCTCGGCGCCTTCGTGCAGTTCGTTTCCTTTGTCGTCATCCTGTGGGCGCTTTCGGCCGACGCCCCACTCGTGTTGTTCGGTTATGAGGTCTCGATCCCGGGCTACCTGGTCTGGGCCGCGCTGATCTACGCGATCATCGGCACCGCGGTGACTCACTGGATCGGAAAACCGCTGATCAACCTCAATTTCCTGCAGCAGCGCTACGAAGCCGACTTCCGATTCAACCTCGTGCGCGTGCGCGAGAGCTCCGAGCAGATCGCATTGCTCAAGGGCGAGACCGCAGAGGATGCACGATTGCAGCGTCGCTTCTCCTTCGTCATCGACAATTGGCGCGCGATCATGTCGCGGACGAAACGGCTGAAATTGCTGACGGAGAGTTACGGACAAATCTCAACGGTGTTTCCTTTGATCCTGGTAAGCCCGGCCTACTTCGCCGGGAAAATCCAGCTCGGCGCGCTGATGCAGACCGCCGGCGCTTTCACCAGCGTGCAGCAGGCGCTCTCGATCTTCATCGACGTCTACCGCGACCTGGCGGAATGGCGCGCGGTCGTCGCCCGGCTCGACGGCTTCGACGCCGCCATCGCACAGGCGCAGGCGACCGCCATGGCGCCGGCCGCGATCGCGGTCCGCCCGCGCGAAGACGGTCAGTCCGTTGCGATCGGCGATCTCCTGGTGCGTCTGCCGAACGGCCAGCCGCTGGTCGCGGCCGAGACGCTCGCGATTGAACCCAGCGGCGATAGCGTCCTGGTGACGGGGCCTTCGGGAGCCGGCAAGTCGACGTTGTTTCGCACCATCGCGGGCATTTGGCCGTTCGGCAGCGGCGTCGTCCGCGTGCCCAAGGGCGCACGCATGATGGTGATGCCGCAGCGGCCGTATTTCCCGGTGGCGACGCTCGCGGACGCGGTGAGCTTCCCGGACGCGCCCGGAACGTTCGATCGCGCGCAGCTCGTGGATGTACTGACCGCGGTCGGATTGCCGGACCTGGTCGAGCGCCTGGATGAGGAAGCGCACTGGAACCGGGTGCTGTCGCTCGGCGAGCAGCAACGGCTCGCCATCGCGCGCGCCCTCTTGCAGAAGCCGGACTTCCTGTTCCTCGACGAGTCCACCGCCTCGCTCGACGAAGCCGCCGAAACCGCGCTGTACAAGCTGCTCAAGACCCGGCTTGCCGCGTACGACCCTGGTGTCGATCGGGCACCGCGCCGCCCTCGCCGACTTCCACGACCGGCATCTGGTGCTGGTGCGCGAGGCCGAGGGCCATCGTCTGCGCGAGCAGGCGATGGTGCGAGGTTAGAGCTTCGCTACCACCAGCGCGCCGGCCAAGCCTCACGGCGCACGAGGTTGTGCCAAAGCCAGGCGAAGGCTGCGAGCGCGAACGCGCCGACCGCCACCGGCGCGAGGAGAAAGCTCCACGGCATGTCCTGCGCCACCACGATCAAGGGATCGATACCGGCCGGCGGATGAAAGGTGCGGCTGGCGTGCATCGCCGCCATCGCGAGCCCGACCGCCAGCGCCGCCGCCCAAGGCGACGCGCCGGTGACGCTCAGCGTCAGCATGCCGACGGCGGTCGAGATCAGATGGCCGCCCACCAGGGCCCGCGGCTGCGCCGGCCCGGCATCGGGCGTGCCCATCACCAGGACGATCGACGTGGCAAAGGGAACGAACATCAGCGGGAATGCCGCGTGCTCCGAAAGCACCTGCATCAGTCCGATGGCGACCGCGCCGCCGGCGGCGCCGGCCACGACATAGCCCGCTGTGATCTCCTTGCGCACGGGATTGCGGTTGCAACCCCTATGCCAGCAAGCCCCTGTGCCACGCTCCCCGCTAACGATGCCGCAATAGAAAAGGGCGGCGTCTCGTTTCCAAGACGCCGCCCGTGAGAAGGGGTCAATAACGACTACTTCAGGTGCTGCGACGCGACCAGGTCGAACTTGAGGGCCGCGATGAACGTGGCGTTGCACCACTTCGACTGGCCGACGCCGGCGGCGTTGAGCCACCGCGTTGGGATCGCCGGTCAGGAGGTTACAGTTCGCCTTCGACAGGTTGGTGTCGTAGTAGCGCAGATCGAGGGTCGCGACCTTCCAGGTGAAAGCCACGCCAAGGTTCCAGGTCCAGTAGTCGGGCAGCGGGGTGTTGACCGCAAACACGCCCGGATAGGCATCCGCGGTGCCGAGCCAGTAACGGCCGCCCTCGCCCGAAATGTACCAGCCGATCTCGTCGAGCATGAAGACGTTGAGCTTGAACGACGGCAGCGTGACCTTGGCGCTGACCGTGGCGAACAGGCCGTAGGCGCCGGTGTTCAGCCAGTCCGGCGCATAGTAGACGTTGGCGCCGACCGCGAACTTGTCCTTCACGACTTCCCAGGTCGAGCTTGCCGTAGACTTCCCAGAAGTCGGTTTGCTTGAGCGTCGCGTTGCCGTTCGGATAGGTCGGGAACGGCGCGCCGATGATGGCGCTGTTGTGCTGCCGCTCGCGCGGATACCAGTAGTACATGGCGCCGATGTCGAGGGCGACCGGGCCCGACGTGAAGCGGGCGCCGCCGTAGATGTCGACCTCGGCGGTCGGATTGGTCGGCAGTGTCACCGCCCAGTACTGGCTGGCGAGATAGAGCTGGAAGCTCGAATTGACGTTGTAGCGGGTCTCCGAATAGGCGGTGACGGAGGGACCGCGGTTGGACTGCGAGATGCCGCGGAAATTGTAGTCCGACATCAGCGCGGCGCCGAACGCCCAATCCCACGGGCTGACGACGGCGACCGGTACCGGGAGCGCCTTGACAGGCATATCGGCGGCGATTGCAGCGCCGGAGCACATCGTGGTCGCAGCAACGACCGACATCACGAATTTTTTCATCTTTAGACCCCTTATCCCCGAATGAAGCCGCCCGAACGGGACCGCTACACGTTCCCAACTGCGAAGCCCGAAATCCCCGGCTTCGCGTTGGGCCGTTTGTGTCCAAAAATTAACAATAGGATGAGAATAACCGGCAAGTTGAAACCGGTAGCAAGTGCTGCATTTTTAGGCGTTTTTGGCTTATTGCGATGGAAAGAATCCGAGTGTTGCAATTCCAGCACAGATTTGCCGGTTCGGAGCACCCAAAAGGGGGCGGCGCAGACCTCCGGTAGCCGGTGCCGGGCCCGTTATCCCCAGGGTTGGCGAATCACCCCGTTACCGATTCGAGGGCCGCTTTTGAGCATGATCTTTTCCGACCTTCCTTCGCCCGCCGAAGCGGGCTTCGCGAAGGCGGGAAACCGGTTTCCACTTTTCCGCCTTCGCGCGCGGCGCGTCGGCGGACGCGGACCCGCCGTAGCTCGCACCGAGCGGAGGCGGGTCGGGATCATGCTCCCCTAACTTTCGAAAACCGCCACCGCCCGGATCGGCGAGCCGGTGCCGCCGCGCCACTTCAGCGGCAGGCCGATGAAGCGGAACGTGCCCTTGCCCGATCAGCGCCTCCAGATTGCAGAGGCTCTCGATGTGGGTGATGTCGAGCTCGAGGCAAGCCTTGTGCACGAGCGCGTTCACCTTGCCCTCCGGTCCCGGCCGCATCGAGTCGATGCCGAAATGCACGATGCCCTGCTGCGCCAGCCATTCGGTGGCGGCGACGTTCACGCCGGAATTGTCGGTCGAGTAGGCCGCCGTCGGAAAGGTGCGGGCATGGTGCCCGGTGCACAGCAGCACCGTGCCCTGCTTCGGGATCGGCACGCCTGCCTGCTTCACGGCCGCCTCCAAATCCGCCGGCGTGATTTCCGCGCGCGGCGCAATGTGGCGCAGGTCGATGCAGATGCCGGGCACGATGCAGTTCTCGAGCGGATACTCGTCGATCGGCGTTCCGCTCTTGCCGAAATGGCGCGGCGCGTCGATATGCGTGCCGCCGTGATCGGGCATCGAGAAATACATCACGCTGTTGCCCTGCACGTTGCCGGAGTCCACGAACGCCTCCTCGTGCGTCTTCCAGATGCCGTGGATGATCGGCGGCTGGCCGGGATAGCTCGGCGTGCGGTGATAGAGATCGCGGCTCAGGTCGACGATACGCATGCTGTTTCCTCTTGGTTCAACTAGTTCTTCGGACGCAGGTCGATGCCCACGCGCTTGTTGACGAATTGCGTGGTGAAGGCGCGCCGCCAGTCGAGCGTCGGCTTGACGACGCCGGCGCGCACCATGGTGTCGAAGAAGCTCTGTCATGCGCGCCTCGGTCATGGCGCCGATGCCGAGTTTCACCGCATCGCCGGAATCGGCGATGCCATGCGCCTTCATGGTGGCGACCGCATAGGCCAGCAGCGCCTCCGGCATTTCCGGATTGTGCTTGCGGATCATCGCATTGGCGGCGCGGTTGTCGCCGTAGAGATAGTTGTACCAGCCGACGATCGAGGCATCGACGAAGCGCTGCACCAGGTCCGGCCGCTTGGCGATCGTATCGCGGCGGGTCTCGATCAGCGTCGAGTAGGGATCGAAGCCCTGATCCGCCAGCAGGAACACGCGCGGCTTGAACTTGGCCTGCTGCTCGATCGCGAACGGCTCGGACGTGACGTAGCCTTGCATGGCGCTGCGCTTGTCGGCGAGGAACGGCTGCGGATTGAAGGTGTAGGGCTTCACGCGCTTTTCGTCGAAGCCGAAGTCGGACTTCAGCCACTGGAAATAGGTCGCGAAGCCTTCGCGTCCGATGAACAGCGTCAGCGCCTTGAGATCGGCGAGCTTCTCGACGCCCTGGTCGGGATGCGCGATCAGCACCAGCGGATCCTTCTGGAACATGGCGGCGACCGGCGTGATCGGCACGTTCTGCTCGACCGCGTCGAAGGTTTGCAGCGAGTTGGCACTCATGAAGAAGTCGAGCTTGCCGACGGTCAGCAGGATGCGGTTGTTCACGTTCGGGCCGCCCGGCACGATGGTCACGTCGAGCCCGTATTTGCGGTAGGTGCCGTCGGCGAGCGCTTGATAGAAGCCGCCGTGCTCGCCCTGCGCGACCCAGTTGGTGCCGAACGAGATTTTGTCGAGGGATTGGGCGCCGACAGTCGACGTCGCTACTACGAGAAAGAACGCTACGCGCAAGAGTCCCAGCAACATCCCTCTCTCCGTCGTCATGCCCGCGACGTCAATCTAATGGCTGCGCTCTATCTGCTCAATCAGGCTACTGCTTGAACCGCTCGATGAACCATTTCCAGGGGGCAAGCTAGAGCGGCTTCTCGAACCGCAGCGCATCGCCGCCGTCCTCGTAGTAGGACGCATGGCAGCCGAATTGCCGGTAGCCGCTCTTGCGATAGCGTGCGATCGCCGCCGCGTTGCTCTCGTGTACTTCGAGACGCACCGCGCGACACTTGCGGCGCAGCGCCGTTCGCTCGGCAGCCGCCAGCAAGGCGACGGCGACCCCCTTGCCGCTCATCGGCGGCGCCACCGCGATCGAATAGAGCCGCGCCACCTTGGCGTGGGCCCGGAACAACACCACCGCGGCGCCGACAAGACGGGCGCCGCTCTCGGCCACGATGACGCAGGCGGATCGCGACGCGAGCAGGCGCCGCAGGCTCTCCCGCGACAGCCGGTCGGTGGCGAACACCCGCTGTTCCAGATCGATGAGCGCGTCGAGATCGGCCGCCGGGCGGGTCGCACCCGAAATCGCGAAGATTTTTTGTTGCGGAGCCTGGCACGCATGGAACTTGGAACCGAGACCGCGGGGCTGGAGTGGTTAATCCATAGTTTTCCCCCGGCCCCGCCTTATTTCAACGGCCTGCCGGAAATCTCCGAACCCCTTTGAACCTGCCCGCAAGGGCTCGCGACCAATGGACAAGTGGCCGTTACGGGCCCTGCTCAAAAGCACTCGGGAGATTTCAAATGCGTAAAACGCTCGCCATCGCGGCGCTCGCCGTCGTCACCATCACCTCCAGCTTGATCACCTCCACTAGCCAAGCCGACGCCCGTGGTTGGCGTTGGGGCCCCGCAGCCTTCGCCGGCGCCTTCGTGGCTGGCGCGGTGATCGCCAACAGCGGCCCGTATGAGCGTTGCGGCTGGGTCCGGCACTTCGATCGGCGCGGCAACTACGTCGGCCGCAGCTGGGCCTGCGTCCCCTACTGAGGATCGTTCCTCGCAGCTGAGATTTGTCCTTCGGGACTGAGAGTTGCGATCGGCGCGTGCGCCCCCATCCACCCCCGCGTCGGTCAAAGCGACCCGCCTGGACCCATCCCGTCCGGGCGGGTTTGCTTTTGGGGATATGCGTTGGCCGCAAGCGAATTACGAACTACAACCGCGCTGACTGAACCCACCGGCCGGGAACATCCCATGCAGCGCGTGACCATCACCATCGACGACGAGCTCATGACCGAGCTCGATCGCATCATCGAGGCCCGCGGCTACCAGAATCGCTCGGAGGCGATCCGCGACCTGGCGCGCGCCGGCATCCGGCAGGCGGCGGAGTCGATCGACAAGCATCGCGACTGCGTGGCGGCGCTGGTCTACGTCTACGATCACCATGCGCGCCAATTGGCCAAGCGGCTGGCCGACACCTTCCACGACCATCACGAATTGTCGCTCGCCTCCATGCATGCGCATCTCGACCATGACAACTGCATGGAGGTGACGATCCTGCGCGGCAAGGCCGACCAGGTGCAGCATTTCGCCGAGCACGTGATCGCCGAGCGCGGCGTGCGCCATGGCCGCGTCGTGCTGGTGCCCACGGACGTCATGATCAAGCCGCACACCCATGCGGACGGCACCACCCACAACCATCCGCACCGGCATTCCGGCAAGAAGCGGCGCCGGGCGGCTTAGATTTCTGGAATACCTGGCATGGCCCGCCAGTTTCGCGCCCTTGTGGGCACCAAATTCCTTTGATATTCAGATTTGGATCAAACGTCTTACTCAAGAACGCTAAGGAAACGAACATGCGCAAACTTCTGTCGGGATTGACCTTTGCCGCCGCGGCCCTCGCTCCGGCCGTGGCCCTCGCCCATGCCGGCCACGGCGAGCACTCGGGGTTCATCCACGGCTTCCTGCATCCGATCAGCGGCCTCGACCACCTCCTGGCGATGGTGACGGTCGGTATCCTCGCCTATCAGATCGGCGGACGCGCGCTGTGGGCGGTTCCGGCGACCTTCCTCGCGGTCATGGCCGCGGGCGGCCTGCTCGGCGTCGCCGGGGTGTCGTTCTACTTCGTCGAAAGCGGCATCGCGGCTTCCGTAGTGGTGCTCGGCATCATCGTGGCGCTCGCGCTGAAGCCGCCGGTCTCGCTGGCCATGGCGCTGGTGGCGCTGTTCGCGGTGTTCCACGGCTATGCCCACGGCATCGAGGCGCCGCTCGCCGGCTCGACCGCCGTCTATGGCGCCGGCTTCCTGGTGGCGACCGCGCTGCTGCACGCAACGGGCGTCGCGTTCGGCATGCTGGTCGGCCGCATCAGCGCGACCCAGGGCCCGCTCGGCTATCGCCTCGCCGGCAGCGCGGTGGCGCTCACCGGGCTCGTGATCCTGAGCCGCGCCGTCATCTGATATCGCCGCACTCAAACCAAGCCGGCCGCCCGCACCCCGCGGGCGGCCGGTTTTCTTTTGGGCACGGCATGCGCCCGCCGGTATGACGACGTCTTATCCTTGCGCATACCGGCGCATGCTCTTTGTATGATCTTCCTTTGACAACATCATACTTGCCGCTGTAAATCTTCCGCGGGGATCCGCCGCCGCCATGGACGGCGCGGACTGGGTACGGGGGTGGCATGTCGTTGCGGGCGTCGTTGCTTGTTTCGGTTTCGGCTTTTGCACTGAGTGTTCAGATCGGCGCGACGCCAGACCGCGCCTTCGCGCAATCGACGGCCGCGCCCGCAACCGAACCGCCATCGCAACAGCTCCCGGCCGTGGACGTGTCGGGGCCGGAGCAAAAGCAGAAAGCGGCCGTCAAGAAAGGCGCTGCGAAGAAGGCGGCGCCGGGGGTGCGAACGCAAGCTCCCGCCACGACGTCGATCGTGCTTCCGGACATCGTGAACATCGGGGCGGCGACGCGCCAGACCGATCCGGACAACGCAGCGAGCGAGATGACGTTCTCGGGGCAGCGCGTGGTCGAGCAGCCCTACGCCCGGCCTGGCGAGTTCCTGGAAATCACGCCCGGCCTGATCGTCACGCAGCATTCCGGCGAAGGCAAAGCCAACCAGTACTTCCTGCGCGGCTTCAACCTCGACCACGGCACCGACCTCGCCATCTGGGTCGACGGCATGCCGGTCAACATGCGCACCCACGGCCACGGCCAGGGCTACGCCGACATCGCCTTCCTGATCCCGGAGCTGATTCAGTCGATGCGGGTCCGCAAGGGTCCCTACTTCGCCGACGAAGGCGACTTCTCGTCGGCCGGCGCGATCCACATCGACTACATCGACACGAAGAATCCCGGGATGTGGCAGGGCACGATCGGCATGTTCGGCTACGGCCGCGCGCTCGGGATCAAGTCGTACGCCGCGGGCGCCGGCAATCTCCTGGTCGCGGGCGAAGGCACCGTCTACGACGGCCCATGGGACGTTCCCGACCGGATGAAGAAGATCAACGGCGTCGTCCGTTATAGCCAGGGCACCGCGCTCGAAGGCTTCTCGATCACCGGCATGGCCTACAACAACCGCTGGACCTCGACCGACCAGGTCGCCCAGCGCGCGATCGATCAGGGGATCATCGGCCGCTTCGGCACGCTCGATCCGACCGATGGCGGCCGTTCGAGCCGCTACAGCCTGTCGAGCCGGTTCAGCACCTTGAACGACTGGGGCGTCACCAAGGTCGAGGCCTATGCCATCCGCTACACGATGACACTGTTCAACAACTTCACCTATTTCCTCAACAACGAGGTGGACGGCGATCAGTTCAGCCAGACCGACAGCCGCACCATCCTCGGATTTCACGGCAATCACACCTTCAAGGGCCGGCTCGGGCCGTTCGACTCGGAGACCCGCGTCGGCGTGCAGGGCCGCTACGACGACATCAATGTCGGCCTGCACAACACGGTGCGGCGCCAGTTGCTCAACACCGTGCGCGCCGACGACGTGCAGGAAGGCAGCATCGCGCTCTACGTCCAGAACACCACCCGCTGGACCGACTGGGTGCGCACGGTCGCCGGCGCTCGCGGCGACTGGTACCGCGCCAAAATCGCCAGCGACAACCCGCTCAACTCCGGCAACGCCTCGGACTTCATCGCCAGCCCGAAGTTCAGCCTGATCTTCGGACCGTTCGAGAAGACCGAGTTCTTCGTCAACGCGGGCTACGGCTTCCACTCGAACGACGTGCGCGGCGTCGTCATCACCGTCGATCCCGCCACCGGATTGCCGGCCGACAAGGTGCCGTTCCTGGTGCGATCCAAAGGTGCCGAAGTCGGCGTGACGACGAAGGTCGTCCCCGGCCTCGAATCCTCGCTCGCGCTGTTCGTGCTCGACTATGCCTCTGAACTGCTGTTCGTCGGCGACGCCGGCACCACCGAGGCCAGCCGCCCGAGCCGCCGCGTCGGCGTCGAGTGGACCAACCACTATCAACCCCTGCCCTGGCTCGGCTTCGACCTGGACATCGCCGTGACGCGCGCCCGCTTCACCGATTTCGATCCGGCGGGTGACCGCATCCCGGGCTCACCGAACATGGTCGTGGGCGCCGGCGTGGTGATCGGCAAGGCGACCGGCTGGTTCGGCGCCGCGAAGCTGCGCTACTTCGGACCGCGCCCGCTGATCGAGGACAACAGCGTGCGCTCGTCGCCCACCACGCTGGTGAACGCGCGCGCCGGCTACCGCTTCGAGAACGGCATGCGGCTGCAGCTCGACGCCTACAACCTGTTCAACGTCAAGGCGAACCAGATCGAGTACTATTACGAGTCCCGGCTCGCCAGCGAGCCCGCCGGCGTCGCGACCTTCGACCGCCACCTGCATCCGGTGGAGCCGCTGGCGGTCCGCCTGACGCTGGCCGGGCCGCTCTAGCGTGGCCCTAGCGGCTCAATCGCTGTTGCAAATTTGCAATAAAGGTCAGCCAACCGCCACTACCCCGTTGCAGTTGCCCCTGATTCGGCCTGACACTGGCGCTCACACCTGCGGGGGCGGGCGACCATGTCACTTCGACTCGGTGGCGTTCACGGATGCCGTACCGCAGCAGCAGCGCTGCTGCTGATCCTGCTTGCCTGCCCGCGCGACGCACTGGCCGCCAACGGCGGTGTCGCGGTCGACGACATCGACATGGACCCGGTCGGCAACTGCAAAGTGGATTCCTGGGCATCGTTCGCGTCGAACCGCGACCGGCTCGGAGTCGTCTCCCCCGGATGCGTGTTCGATTTCGGCCGCCCCGTGGACATCACCTTCGGCTTTGTGCGCGGGCGCTCCGATGGTGAGTGGGAATCCGGTGCGACCGTGAAGCTGCGCACGCTCATTATTCCGGGCGGGGTCGGAAAGTGGGGCGTGCTGTTCTCCGCCGCCGCCGCCTACAACATCACCACGCACGAGCTGGCGGACGTCCTGGTCAACATTCCGGCGACCTTCCAGGTCGTCGAAAACTTCAAGATCAACCTGAACGGCGGTTGGCTCTACAACCTTCCCAACGAACGGCATTGGGGCACCTGGGGCGCCAGTTTCGACTGGAGCGTGAACGACAAGATCTCGCTGATCGGCGAGGCGTTCGGGCTGCTCTTCAACAACGACCCGGACAAACCGCACGCCAACGATCCGCGGGCACAGTTCGCGGTGCGGTTCAAGCCCAACGAGGATCTCGACTTCGACGTGATCTACGGCCGCAACATCTTCGGCGAGAACGCGCACTGGATCACGGTCGGCATGAACATACGTTTCAACGCCTTTGGCGAGCGCACGGCGGCAGCGGAGCCAACACCGATCCGGAGGCCGATGATCCGCAAGTAGACAATAACAATGGTACGAGCCGCATACGGCTCGGGTTTGGGATGGAAATGGTGGGTAGAGTAAGCGCGGCATGCCGCGCCACGCGCGTATTGCCGCCGGGTATCGCTCTGCTGATCATCGCCGGCGAGGCCCTGGCACAGGAAACCAGCATCAGACTGCCCGATATCCATGTCATCGGCACGTCGCCGATCAGCACGCCGCGCACCGTCTCGCGCCCAGCCACCGCCAGCCCCGACCGACGCAGCCCTCGCCCCAGCCGCAGACCGACATCTCGGCCATCGACCGCGACAAGGTCCCCGCCAATACGCAGACCCTGGTGCCTGAGGATTTCGATCACGCCCGGTCGTCGAGCGTGCCCGACAGCCTGCAGCAAAGGGTCCCGAGCGTGTTCCTCAGCGACACTGCGGTGAACCCGTTTCAGCCCGACGTCTTCTATCGGGGGTTCGTGGCGTCGCCGACGCTCGGCACGCCGCAAGGCCTCGCCGTCTACCAGAACGGCGTCCGCGTCAACGAGTCGTTCGGCGACACCGTCAACTGGGACTTCATCCCGGAATACGCCATCGCCCGTCTCGACCTCGTCCCCAACAGCCCGATCTACGGGCTCAACGCGCTCGGCGGCGCGCTCTCGATCCGGATGAAGGACGGCTTCAGCTACAGCGGCGCCGAGGCCGAGCTGCTCGGCGGCTCGTTCGGGCGCCGCGCGGCGACGGTGCAGTACGGGAAACAGTACGGCAACATCGCCGGCTACTTCGCCGCCGACGCGCTCAACGACAAGGGCTGGCGCGATCGCTCGGAGTCGCGGCTGCGGCGGCTCTACGCCGACATCGGCGCCCGCGGCGAGAATTCCGAATTCCACCTGAGCTACACCGGCGCGTCGAACTCGTTCGGCGCGGCGGCAGCGACGCCGGTCGAGATGCTCAACCGGCGCTGGGCCAGCGTCTACACCACGCCGCAGACCTACAAGAACCAGCTCAACTTCCTGAACGCGACCGCGAGCTACGACATCAGCGACCGGCTCAACTTCAAGGGCGTCGTCTACTATCGCGGCTTCCGGCAGAAGCACGTCGACGGCAACACCAGCGAGGTGCTGCCCTGCGACCCGGCGCTGTTCCCCGGCTTCCTGTGTTTGGAAGAGGACGACGACCTCCTGTTCAGCGCCAGCGGTCCGGTGCCCAACATCCTCAACGGCCTCACCCCCGGCTCGATCGACCGCACCCGAACCAAGGCCGACGCCGTCGGCGGCTCCGGGCAGTTCACCAGCACCCACCAGGTGTTCGGGCGCAACAATCACTTCGTCGTCGGATCGAGCATCGATCGGGGCCGGGTCAATTTCGCCGCGTCGAGCGAGCTCGGCACCATCGGCCCGGACCTGTTCGTCACCGGGACCGGCGTCATCATCTCGCAGCCGGACGGCACGATCGCGCCAGTCAGCGTTCTGACCACCAACACCTATACCGGCCTCTACGCCACCAACACGATCGACCTGACACCGCGGCTTTCATTCACCGCGGGCGGGCGGTTCAATCTTGTTTCCATCCGCCTCGACGACCAGCTCGGCACCGCGCTCAACGGCGCGCACGAATTCCACCGCTTCAATCCGGTCGCGGGCGCGACCTACAAGATCACCCCGCAGGTGACCGCTTATGCCGGCTATTCGGAATCGAACCGCGTGCCGACACCATCCGAGCTCGCCTGCGCCGATCCGGCGCGGCCATGCCTGCTCGACAACTTCCTGGTCTCCGATCCACCGCTGAAGCAGGTGGTGGGCAAGACCTGGGAGGCCGGCCTGCGCGGCAATCACGACTTTGGCGGCAACAACCGGCTGACCTGGACCGTCGGACTGTTCCGCACCGACAGCCGCGACGACATTCTGGCTGTGCCGAGCGCAATCACCGGCCGCGGCGTGTTCGAGAACATCGGCACCACGCGGCGGCAGGGTCTCGAAGCGTCGGCGCAGGCGCGCATCGATCGTTGGACGCTGCTGGCCGCCTACAGCTTCCTCGACGCCACGTTCCTGGACACCATCACGCTCGCCTCTCCCGACAATCCGTTCGCCATCAACGGCGAGATCACGGTGCTGCCGGGCAATCGCATCCCGTCGATCCCGCGTCACCGCTTCAAGGCGGTGGCGGACTACGCCGTCACCGATACCTGGACGGTCGGCGCCAACCTCATCGCCGTGAGCGGGCAATATCTGCGCGGCGATGAATCGAACCTCAACCCGATGCTGCCCGGCTACTGGGTGGTCAACCTGACCACGACCTGGAAGGTCAACAAGAAGGTGGAGGCGTTCGGACTGGTGAAGAACGTGTTCAACAAGCGCTACTACACGTTCGGCACCTTCTTCGACACCGGCGAGGTGCCGTTCCTCAACCTGACCGACCCGCGCACGCTGAGCCCCGGCGCGCCGTTCGCCGCCTATGCCGGCGTGCGGTTCAAGCTTTGAGCGCGGCCTCGACGCTCATCGCCAGCACGCGCGCGACATGCAGCGCTTCGCGGCCGGCGCCGTCGCCGATCTGGTGACGGCAGGAAGTGCCGTCGGCGACGATGATCGCATCGGCCGGCGCGTTGCGCACCGCCGGAAGCAATGACAACTCGCCCATCTTGAGCGACACGTCGATGGTGTCGGCGCCGTAGCCGAAGGCGCCGGCCATGCCGCAGCAGCTCGAACTCGATCGTCTCGACCGCGAGCCCCGGCACGAGCTTCAGCGCGCGTCTCGACCGGGCCCATCAGGCCGAATGATTTCTGGTGGCAGTGGCCGTGCAGCAGCGCGCGCGGACCGATCGACGCCATCGGCGGCAGCGCGTCGAGCTCGCGCGTCACGAATTCCTCGAACAGCATGGCGCGCGCCGCCAGCCAGCGCGCTTCCTCGGTCTTCAGCAAGGCCGGGATCTCGTCGCGGAAGCCGAGGATGCAGCTCGGCTCGAGCCCGACCACCGCGACGCCGCGTCCGACATAGGGCTCGAGCGCCGCAAGCGTTCGCTCGGCCTCCGCCCGCGCCTGCTCGACCAGACCGACCGACAGGAAAGTACGCCCGCAACAGAGCGGCCGCTTTGAACGGTCCACCGGCGTCGGCAGATGCACGCGGCATCCGGCCGCCTCGAGCACTGTAACTGCGGCGTGGAGATTCTCGGGCTCGAAATAGCGATTGAAGGTGTCGGCGAAGAGGACGACTTCGGCGCCGTCGTTCTTTTGGCGACCGCTGTCATCATTGAACACGTCCTTGCGCCACGCCGGGAGCTTGCGCCGCGCGCTGAATCCCGTGAGCCGCTCTGACATCCGCTTCGCGATCGGCATCTTGTCGCGCAGATTGGCAAGCCGCGGAAACCGCGCCGCCCACGGCGCGTAGCGCGGCAGGTAGCCGACCAGCCGGTCGTGCAGCGACAGCCCGTGCTTTTCAAGCCGCGCCGCCTGCACCTCGATCTTCATGCGCGCCATGTCGACGCCGGTCGGGCATTCGCGCCGGCAGGCCTTGCAGGACACGCAATACTTCAGCGTCTCCGCCATCTCGTCCGACGCCAGCGCGTCGGGCCCGAGCTGTCCGGTGAGCGCGAGCCGCAGCGTGTTGGCGCGGCCGCGGGTGACGTCGCGCTCGTCGCGGGTGACGCGGTAGCTCGGGCACATCACGCCGCCCTTGAGCGCGCGGCAGGCGCCATTGTTGTTGCACATCTCGACCGCGCCCTGGAAACCGCCGCCCTGACCGGGATAGGCCGACCAGTCGAGATGGGTCGTGAGCGCGTCGGCGTGGTAGTCGGGGCCGTAGCGGAAGAGGTTGCGGTCGTCGAATTTCGGCGCGCGCACGATCTTGCCGGGATTGAACGCCCCGTTCGGATCGAAGCGGTCCTTCACGTCCTCGAACGCGCTCACCAGCCGCTCGCCGAACATGACCGTGTGGAATTCCGAGCGCACGATGCCGTCGCCGTGCTCGCCGGAATGCGAGCCCTTGTAGTCGCGCACCATCGCGAACGCCTCTTCGGCGATCGCGCGCATCGCCTTGACGTCCTTCTCGAGCCGCAGATTGAGGATCGGCCGCACATGCAGGCAGCCGACCGAGGCATGCGCGTACCAGGTGCCGCGGGTGCCGTGGCGCTCGAACACCTCCGTGAGCTTCGCCGTGTACGCGGCGAGATGCTCGAGCGGCACCGCGCAGTCCTCGACGAACGAGACCGGCTTGCCCTCGTCCTTCATCGACATCATCACGTTGAGCCCGGCGGCGCGCACTTCGCCGATCGCCGTCTGCAACGCGGCGTCCATCACCTCGATCACGCCGCCCCAGCGCGCGCCGGTGCTGCCCCAGTCATAGCCGAGGTCGCCCATCAGCTCCGAGAGCCGCAGCAGCCGGCGGAAATTCTCGCGGTGATCGTCCTCGCCGAACTCGACGAACAGGATCGCCTCCGGCTCGCCGCGCACCACCGCGTTGATGGTCGGCTGGAACATCGCGATGTCGCGCGCGAGGCCGAGCATGGTGCGGTCGATCAGCTCGACCGCAATCGGCGCGAGCTTGACGATGTGCTGCGCCGCCTCCATCGCGCTCTGGAAGCTGCCGAAGTGGCAGGCGCCGACCGCGCGGCGGCCGAGCAGCGGCGAGAGCTTGAGCTCGATCTTGGTCGAGAACCCGAGCGTGCCCTCGGAGCCGACCAGGATATGCGCGAGGTTGACGTCGTTCCTGCCGGGCGCGAGCGCGTCGAGATTGTAGCCGCCGACACGGCGCTGCATCTGCGGGAAGCGCGCCTTCACCATCTCGGCTTCGCGTTCGCCGATCTCCATGAGGTCGCGCGCCAAGGGCTTGAGCCCTTCAGGAACGTCGGAAAGGTCGGGCGCGATCGGGCCGAAGTGAAACGCGTTGCCGTCCGGCAGCAGCGCATCGACCGAGAGCACGTTCTCGCGGGTGTTGCCGTAGCGCAGCGAGCGCGCGCCGCAGGAATTGTTGCCGACCATGCCGCCGATGGTGGCGCGCGAGGCGGTGGAGATGTCGACCGGAAACCACAGGCCGTGCGGCTTGAGCCGGCGGTTCAATTCGTCGAGCACGATGCCGGGCTCGACCACGCAGCGGCGGCCGGCGACGTCGAGCTCGATTACATTGTCGAGATATGTCGAGCAGTCGACGATCAGCGACGTGTTGACGGTCTGTCCACACTGCGACGTCCCACCGCCGCGGGGCGTGACCGGAACGCCCTCTTCCCGCGCGATCGCAATCGCCCGCCCGGCTTCCTCGATCGTGCGCGGCGCCACCACGCCCACCGGCATGATCTGATAGTGCGACGCGTCGGTGGAATAGCGGCCGCGGCTGAAGCGGTCGAACATGACGTCGCCGGTCAGTTCGGCCTTCAGGCGGCGTTCCAGGCCGGGTCGCAACCTTCTGACATGGACGGTCCCACTCACGCGAAAGTCTCGTGAGGCTAGCGGGCGAGGGTCCATGTCCGCAATCGACGCGGACGAGAATATTTGGCAGCGGCAGAAGGCCGCCAAGCGGCCGGCACAACTCGATCACCAGCGCAGCCAATCACCGGACCGACGTTGGCTTATCGCCCTCGAATGGACGATGCCGCAGGAACAGCGCTGCCTCGGGATGGCCGCTTGTCGCCGGATGGAGCACGGGAGTTGCAACCGTCGCAGACGGAACGACCCGCGTGGCGGACGAAACGTGACCGGGATGGAAGAAGGCCGAGTACAGCAGGCCGACCGCCGAAAGGACGCTCAACGCCAGCAGCACGGCACCGATGCGATTCCGCGCGGGAGTCGCTTGAGTACGTGCCGCATCGGCAGTCTTCTGCTTTGCCAGCGTGGCGGCTTCGTAATTGGTCAGCATGGACCGCTCCCGGCGTCAGGCGTACGGGCGATACCGACGGCCCGTGTAGTCCGTATGACGGACAGGGCATCGATTTTGGCGCGGGATTGGGTGCCTTGGATTTCGACTTGCCTTACGATTTCAATCGCCCGATTGACGCCTCGATCAACGCGCGAGCCTTCATAAGGCTTTTGCAACAACGACTTGCCTAGAGGCTTGACTGGCCGCCGCATTCGCTATTCATGGCGGCAAGCTGTTGCCCGATACGGCGCCACGGCCGCGTTCGACCCCAGCACGAGCCCGCAAGGTAGAGATGATGACTAAGAATTCTTCGCGTCCCGTCGGCCGTCACTTCCTGCAGATCCCCGGCCCGACGCCGCTTCCCGATCGCGTGCTGCGCGCGATGGATACGCCCATCATCGACCATCGCGGTCCTGAGTTTTCGAAGCTCGCCAAGCGCTGCCTCGAGGGCATCAAGACCATCTTTAAGACCACGAACCCGGTCATCATCTACACCGCCACCGGCACCGGCGCGTGGGAAGCGGCGCTGATCAACACGCTCAACGCCGGCGACCGCGTGCTGATGGTCGAGACCGGCCAGTTCGGCACGCTGTGGAAGAAGATGGCGGAGGCCATCGGCCTCAAGCCTGAGTTCATCAAGACCGACTGGCGCATCGGCGCCGATCCTAACGCGATCGAGGACGTGCTGCGCAAGGACACCAAGAAAGAGATCAAGGCGGTCTGTGTCCTGCACAACGAGACCTCGACCGGCTGTCTCTCGCCGATCCCCGCGATCCGCAAGGCGATCGACGCCGCCGGCCATCCGGCGCTGTTCATGGTCGACACCATCTCCTCGCTCGCCTCGACCGACTACCGCCACGACGAGTGGGGCGTCGACGTCACCATCGGCGGCGCGCAGAAGGGTTTGATGCTGCCGCCCGGCATGTCGTTCAACGCGGTCAGCGACAAGGCGCTGGCGGCGTCGAAGACCTCGAAGATGCCGAAGTCGTTCTGGTCGTGGGAAGACATGCTGAACATGAACAAGATCGGCTTCTTCCCGTACACGCCGGCGACGCAGATGCTGCACGGCCTCGCCGAAGGTATCGACATGCTGCACGAGGAAGGGCTCGACAACGTGTTTGCCCGCCACGACCGGCTCGCCGAAGCGACCCGCCGCGCGGTCAAGGCCTGGGGCCTCGAGATCATGTGCAAGGAGGCGAAATACTACTCGCCGACCATCACCGCGGTGATGCTGCCCGGCGGGCACGACGCCGACGCCTTCCGCAACCTCGCGCTCGAGACCTTCAACATCTCCTACGGCGCGAGCTTCGGCCCCTATGCCGGGAAATACTTCCGCATCGGACATCTCGGCGACGTCAACGAGGGCATGCAGATCGGCGCGCTCGGCATCACCGAGATGGCGCTGTCGCTCGCCGGCATCCCGCACAAGAAGGGCGGCACGCAGGCGGCGATCGACTACCTCGCCTCCTCGCTCGGTGGTGCGAACAAGGTGGCGGCGGAGTAGCTATCGGCCGATCGCGATCCTCGCCCGGTCGATGACGGGCCTCGGATAGTTGGCGAAACTGTTCAATAGCCGCTCGACCTCGTCCGCGGTCGCAATATCGATATCGAGACTGAACTTCTTGGCGTCCGCCACGAACTCGGGATCGTTCGTCGTTGCGGCGAATGCGCGGCGCAGCGCGGCGAGTTCGATCCTTTGGGAGGCTTGGCGATGCTGCGAACGGACGGCCAAGGATCGTTTGCTTGAAATGCAGTTCCAACACTTTCCGGTCCTCATCAGTCTTAACGAATTCGAAGACGTCGGGAACCTCGCCGAATTCATTCGTCACCTTCGGCCCCATTTGCAGAAAGAGTTTGAGCCGTCCGGCCTGCACATCCGACAACGATTGAACTTTGATCGCGGAGGTGAACAGTCCGCATACGCCGTGCACCTCGCCGCGCTGCATCGCCAGATTGACCTCTTTCTGGCCCTGGTAGCCGGAAATGACGCGGATATTGGCCCCAAGCACGTTTCTCAGGATCAGCGCGTGCTGATGCGTGACCGCAGCGGGTCCTGCCGATCCGAAGATCAATTCCTTGGCGCCCTTCTTGAGCATTTCCGGGAACGATGTGGGAATGTCCTGTCCCCGCCAGACGCCGCAGAATGCGATGTCCTGGTTCATGCTGCCGATCCAGCCGAACTTGGAGGTGTCAAACTTCGCCTGGTCGTTTCCCATCATCGGCTCCATGGCGGTCGAAGCCGAGAATGTGCCGATCTCGATGCCATCCCGAGCCGTGAGGTTGTAGATGTGGTTGGCCGCGCGCAATGAGCCCGCGCCCGGCATATTCTTCGGCACTACGGTCGGATTGCCCGGGATGAAGCGGCCAAAGTGGCGTGCAAGGACGCGAGCATAGGTGTCGTAACCGCCGCCCGGCCCGAACCCGATCTGGATAGTGACAGTTTCCCCCTTGAAATCGGCTGCTTGAGCAGGCGCCGGGAGCACCAAGCTCAACAAGCCGAAACAAGAGCAAGCGAAGAGGCGTGACGTCGATGTTGCGAGATGCAGAAATTGCCTGCGCAGAAGCGTCATGGCGTCTCCGACAGCTTTCAATCGATCGATACAAGGCTCAACCGGGAGGAGTTAGTTCATTCCAACGGCGTTTGGCTATGATATGGTCGATGCAATCTCCATACCCACAGAGGTATGACAATGGAATTCAGGCATCTCCGCTACGTCATCGCTGTCGCCGAGGAAGGCCACATCACCCGTGCGGCGGAACGGCTCGGCATTCAGCAGCCGCCGCTCAGCCGGCTCATCAAGGCGGTCGAGCAGGAAATCAAGGTGCAACTGTTCCGCCGCGTGCCACGCGGCGTTGAGCTGACGGACGCCGGACGCGCCTTCCTTGACGGTGCGCGCGCGACGTTCGCCAACCTCGATCGTACGCTTAAATCCGCGCGGCGCACGGCGCGAGGCGAGGAAGGCCGAATTTCGGTGGGCTTTACAACCTCCGCTGCGTTTCATCCATTGGTGCCAGGCATCATTCGCGAGTTTCGAAGGTCGTTTCCGCTGGTTTCCGTGACGTTGGCGGAGGACAGTCCCGGCGGCCTCATCGAACGCATGGGAAGCGATCAGCTCGATGCCGCCTTCATCCGAACCCCCATCGCCGATCTACAAGGACTTGTCATCCATCCATTGCTGGAGGAGCCGATGGTCGTGGCGTTGCCCGACAAGCATGCGCTCGCCCGGGGGAAAGCCCGAGCTGTCCTTCCGTTAAAGGAGCTTTCCGACGAAACATTCGTCGTTTACCGGCAACATGGCGCACGGGCATGGCTGCGCGATGCAGTCTTCGCGGCGTGCCACGCGGAAGGCTTCAGTCCCCGCATCGGCCAGGAAGCGCCTCATGTGATGTCAACGCTTCCACTGGTCGCCGCCGGGATCGGCATTTCCATTGTTCCCGCTTCACTCCAGCAATTGAACATTCGCGGCGTGAGCTATCGCCGCCTCAAGGCGGCGGGCACTCAAGGCCCCACTAAATCTCGCTTCGCGGCGCGGCGAGACATCTGCGGTGGTTCGCCAATTGCTGAATTTAGCCCGGCGTGCAGCAAAGAACTTTCACCCGGACTAAGGCGTCACGCAGGCGGCGATCGACTACCTCGCCTCCTCACTGGGTGGCGCGAGCAAGGTAGCGGCGGAGTAGCGACGCCTTTCGCTATTGCGCGCAAGCGCGGTGTGAGTCACTGCGCCCTCCCCATCGTCTGATGTGGTCTGCTGGGACATAGGCTGTTCTGGCTTTGGAGTGAAGGTCACGCAATACGTGATCGACGGCGTGCGCGCGGCGCTGACAGATGCGCAAAAGCAAAGAACCCCGGCCGCAAAGCCGGGGTTCTAAGCGTTCAACCAACTTCCTTACACCTTACGAGCCCTGCGACGGATAGGTCCCGGGCGGGCAAGTGGTGCACGGAGGAGCATACGCCGGGGGCGCCGGAGGAGCCGGAGGCGGCGTATACGCCGGAGCCGGCGGCTCATAGCTCGCGGGCGTCGGAGCCGGGCAGGAGTAGACCGGAGCCGGAGCCGGAGCCGGAGCCGCAGCCGGGTACACCGGATACGACGGGTAGGAGTAGGTCGGGTAGTAGGGGCGGTACCAACGATAGTGCCGCCAGTAAGCGTGGTGGTGGTGGTGGTGATGGCCATGGTGACGGTGGTGGTGGTGATGGCCGTGGTGGTGGTGGTGACCGTGGTGACGGTGGTGGTGGTGATGGCCGTGATGATGGTGATGACCGTGATGACGGTGATGACCATGATGGCCGTGATGGCCGTGATGGCCGCCACCGTGCATCCGGTGGCCGCCGCCGTGACCGCCACCGTGGCCGCCGCCGTGACCGCGGGCTTCGGCACCAGTGATGGAGAGAGACGCCAAGCCGACAACAATCGCTGCGGCAAAGGCGAACAGTGCAGTGCGCTTGAACATGTTTCAGGTTCCTTAGGTTGTACGGCCGGGGCTCATCCCCGGAGCCGTACCTTGTTGTCGCTCAAGCCGCGACTGAGGACTGTGCCGGCCATCACAAGATGGTCGAATCCGGGCCGAACGGTCCGCGACCGGCCTAACCATCGGCAGGAACGGTAGAATCTGGTCGGCAGAACGCCGGAATGAACCAAACCGGGGTTCGCAACAGCAATGTTTGCAAGACAGCGATAGCCGCCGGCGGACCGTAATGTGCGGTTCTTGCGACCACTCTTCGGCGTGGTAGCCTCGATACCAGCGGAGGCGGTCAACAGCGATGTTTCGATTGCCGATCGGATTGCACGACTTCCTGTCGGGCGCCTTGCGCAAAATCGTTCGCTGGTCATACGCCGGAACGGTGGCGTCCGCCGTCGCCGCCGTCGTCCTTGTCGGGCTCGTGAAGACCTGGGTGCCGATCGATTTGAGCAATCTCGTGTTCGATGCGTATCAGCGCTTCGACCACCGGAGTTGGAATCCGAACCTGCCGGTCCGGATCATCGATATCAACGACGAATTGCTCGCCCGGATCGGTCAGTGGCCGTGGCCGCGCTCCACCATCGCGGAGATCGTCTCGAAGCTTCGCGATCTCGGTGCCTCTGCCGTGGCGATGGACATCGTATTCGCGGAGCCCGACGGCCGCAGCCCAGAGCAGGTGGTCGCGCGGCTGCCGGATTCACCGGGGCGCTTCCTGCTCCAAACGGAGATCAAGGAACGCACGACCAACGACGCCGTGCTGGCGGAGGCGCTCACCCGGATGCCGACCGTGCTCGGCGCCGTCCTGACCCAGGAAGTCCGCACGGCGGACTTCCCCGACAAGACCGGCCTCGCCATCGCCGGCGACGATCCACTGCCGTTCCTGGCGCATTTCACGGGGGCGGTCCTGCCGCTGCCGGTCCTGAGCGAGGCCAGCCACGGCGTCGGTGCGCTCAACTGGTTGCCCGACCATGACCAGATCGTGCGCCGGGTACCGCTCATCTTCGTGCTCGGCGACCGCATCGTGCCGAGCCTCGCGCTCGAGACTCTGCGCGTCGCTCAAGGCGCCTCTACCGCTGATCGTGCGGTCGTCGAACGCGAGCGGAGAGACCGCGTTCGGAGCACAGACGGGTGTCAACACCATCAAAGTCGGAAACCTCGAGATTCCCACCGATGCGCAGGGAGCGCTGCGGGTGCACGCTACGCGCAGCGAGCCGCGCCGCTTCATCCCGGCCTGGAAGCTCCTCGCCGACGATGTCGAGCGTGGCGAGATTGAGGGGCGCATCGTGCTCGTCGGCACCACTGCGGCGGCGCTGCGCGACGAGCGCTCCACGCCGGTCGAGACGTCGGTGTCCGGCAGCGAAATCCAGGCGCAGGTCATCGAGCAGGTTCTCGCTGGCGCATGGCTGCGGCGGCCGGATTGGGCCCCCGGCGTCGAACTCGTGCTCGCGGTCGGTCTCGTGCTGGCATTCGGCGCATTGCTGCCGCGCGTCGGTGCGCTGGCGGGGGCGCTCGGCGGGGCCGCGGCCGTTGCCCTGGTGGTCTACGCAAGCCGGTATGAGTTCACGGCCAACGGCTTGCTGGTCGACCCCACCCTGCCTGGCCTTGCGATCCTCACTACCTACGTCATGTGCCTGATGTGGCTCTACAGCAGCGAGCAGCGCCGCAGGAGGTTCGTGCGCGAGGCTTTTGCACACTACGTCTCGCCCGCGGTCATCGAGCGGCTTGCGGAGGATCCGGTCAAGCTTGTCCTCGGTGGCGAGACGCGCACGCTCACGATCATGTTCTGCGACGTGCGCGGGTTCACGGCGATGGCCGAACGTCTCGATGCCAGGAGCCTCACCCAGTTTATGAACGAGTACCTGACCTCGATGAGCGATGCCGTGCTGGCGCATGGCGGCACCATCGACAAGTATATTGGCGACGCCATCATGGCGTTCTGGAACGCGCCCCTCGACGATCCGCATCATGCCAGCCATGCCGCGCAGGCGGCGCTGGCGATGATGCGCGAGCTGGATGTCTTGAACGCGAAATGGAAGGCGGGCGCCGAGGCGCGCGGGGAGGAACATCACGAGGTCAGGTTTGGCATCGGACTCGCGACCGGCGAATCCTACGTTGGCAATTTCGGATCGAGCCACCGTTTCGACTATTCGGCGCTCGGGGACTGCGTCAACCTAGCGTCGCGTCTGGAGGCAGCAACCAAGCTCTATCGCACGAGCACGCTCGCGTCGGAGGCCACGCGCGATGCCTCTCCCGACCTGCCCTGGCTCGAGGTCGACACAGTCCGCGTCGTCGGCAAGATCAAGGCGGTCAAGGTGTTCACACTCGTAGGGAGCGGCATCGAGGGACGCAGCGAAGCTTTTGTTGCGCTTGCAGCTCTCCACGAGCACATGCTCGCGGCCTATCGCAGCGGCGACTTCGCGGCCGCTGCTTCGCTCGCGAAGCAGGCGGGTGCCGCCGCGCCAGCCCTACTGCACGGCCTCTACGGGTTCTACGAGCGGCGTTGCGGCACGCTCGCGCGGTCGTGTCCCGCCGACTGGGTGCCCGTCACGGAGCTTGAGGAAAAGTGAGCGCCGCAAGATGGTACGAACTTCGGAATCGAGACACCCGCCTCAGAACCGAAGGTTGAGCGCGATCCAGCCGATGTCGCCGCTGGTGCGGAAGCGCATCTGCGCGAACTCGCCCGGCGCCAGCCCGGTGATCTCGGTCAGGAACAGGTTCGTCGATCCGAGATCGTAGTGCAGGTACTCGGCCCGAATCGAGTACCCGCCGGGGAGTGCGTATTCGATCCCGCCGCCGTACGCGTATCCCGCCTTCACCAGCGAGCGGCTCCCCACGTAGGTCGGGTTGGCGGCCGGGTTAGGGATGATCGATCCCTGCAGATTGATATGGCCGACGGCCAAGCCGCCGGTCGCGAAGACGTGGAATTGGTCGAAGGCGACACCGGCGCGCGCGCGCAGCGTTGCGAGCACATCGAGATTATGTTCGGCGGTCGTGCTCACGATCACGCCAAACGGGGCGACCGTGACATTGTCGCGTCCGCGCGCGGCGAGCCCGCTGATATCGGCGTCGACGCCGAGGACGACATTATCGAATTGCCTTGAATAGCTGGCCTGGATGCCGCCGATGAAGCCAGTGCCGCTGGGATCGAGAAACCGCGGCACGTTGCCGGCGGCGATCGAGGCCTCGATCGCCGCAGAGCCGGAGACGACGACAGGTGCGCGGCTGCCGACGTAGCCCCCGTGGATGCCGGCGCGGAAGCCGTCCCAGGTGGGCTCGGGTCCCAACTGGGCCGTGGTCGTGTACCCGCAGGAGGCGCGGTCGATCGGCGCCAGGCAGAGATCGGCGAAGCGTGTCGGCGACGCACTCTCAGGCAGCGGTCCCGCGATCGTGGTCGTGGTGACGATCACGGTCTGTCCGGGACGGTCGAGTGTCAGGCAGTTGCGCGGGGCCGCGATCGGGCAGACCACGATGACGCCTTCGCGCAGCGTCACGACCGTGCGCCGCGACTCGACGATGACGTCGAACACGGTGCCGCGCACGCCGATGATCGCATGCGGTGTCCTGACCCGGTGGGTCCCTGGCTGGGACACGCCACCGATCCAACGCACCGCGCCGGTGGTGACCTGGACCGTGCTTTCGCGCGTGGTCCGGTCGGGATTGTAGACGAAGCGGTCGAGCACGACCGTGGCGGAGGGCCCGATCCGCAGCCTGGCCTGATCGAGAAACTGCAGTTGCGCCGCGCTCTGGTTGGCGGTCTGGATGCGCTCGTTCGCGAACACACCGTTGCCGACGCCGAGGGTGCGGACGCTCCCGGCCAACGCCGCCGAGACGTCGCGTTCGACCGCGATTGCCGATCCGATGTTGCGTTGCGCGAACGCGGGTCCCCCACCCGCCAACGACAGCAACATCAGCGCGAGCGCCGCTGTTGTGCCAAGGCGCAGCGTCGATGCCAGCATCTGAGCCCCCAACAGCCGGCCGCTGTCAGACCAGACCCTAATGGAGGGGTCCCCAGGACTCAACGGCGGCGCCGCCGGCTTGTCGTTTCTTTCCCCAACGTTGCACAAATGGCACGGCCAAAAGCGACAGGTTCACTGCCTTTTTGTTGCCCGCGCCTTGCTTACCGGGTCTGGTATCAGAATGGTGGGTGGTGTCGTTGATCGCGGCGGCAGCCGCGCTGGCCGAGATTCACGAGATGCTGCGCGAGCCCCCAAGGCAGAAGCCGCGGCGCCACTAATCCGCCGGCTGGATTTTCGCGGTGCGGCCGACCTCGGTCCACTGCGCCATCTCGGATTTGACGAACGCCGTGAAATCCGACGGCGTGCTGAGGATCGGCTCGGCGCCCTCGTTGGCGAGGCGCTTCTTCATCTCGGGCGTCTCCAGAAGCTTCTTCGCCTCCAGGTGCATGCGCGTGATGATCGGCGCCGGCGTCCCGGCCGGCGCGAACATGCCGAACCAGTTCAGCACCTCGTAGCCCTTGACGCCGGCTTCGGCCATCGACGGAACGTCGGGCAGGCCGGCGCGCGCTCGCGCGACGTGACGCCGAGCGCACGCAGTTTCCCGTTGTCGATATGCGGCTTGGCCGACGCCACGTTCGACACCATCGAGGCGACGTGCCCGCCCAGGAGATCGGACATCGCCGGGCCGACGCCCTTGTACGGCACGTGCACGACGTCGATGCCGGTCATCGCCTTCAACAGCTCCATCGAGAGGTGCAGATTGCTGCCGACGCCGGCGGAGGCGAAGTTGATCTGGCCGGGCTTCGCCTTCGCCGCCGCGACGAACTCCGCCAGCGTCTTGTACGGTTGCGAGGGATGCACCACCAGCACGTTCGGCAGCGAGACGAGCTGCGTGATCGGCGCGAGGTCGCGCTGCACGTCGTAGGGCATCTTCTTGTACATGATGTGATTGATGGTGACGGTGCCGGCGCAGACCAGCAGCGTGTAGCCGTCGGGCGGCGACTTCGCGACCGCATCGATGCCGATGATGTTGCCGGCGCCGCCGCGGTTCTCGACGTAGAACTGCTGGCCCATCGCCTGGGTCAGGTGCGACGCCAGCAGCCGCCCGAGCGTATCCGCCATGCCGCCGGGCGCGGTCGAGACCATGATCCGTGACCGGCTTGGCCGGATAGTCCTGCGCCCATGTAGGAGCATTGCTGGTGCCGGCGACTGCGGCGGCCATGCCGCCCGCGAGAAAGTCCCGTCGCTTCATGGTGCGATCCTCCCGATTTTGTTTTGCTGCGGTCGAGCGGCGGGCTCAGGTCTGCCACTCATGCAGCAGTTCGCTGCACCATCATAGACCGCAATCAACATCACCGCCGATCAGGGCCCGGCGGCAAGATGCCGCTTGAAGAAATCGACGCTCAGCGCCAGCGCGCGGTCGGCCTCCGGCTTGGAGTAGGTCTTGCCGCCGTGACGCGCGAACGCGTGATCGGCGCCCGGATACTTGTGAATCGTGACCAGCGGATTGGGCGACAGCCGCCGCTCCAGCAGATCGTTGACCTCGGCCTGCACCCAGCGGTCTTTCATCGCCATATGCAGCACGAACGGACGGTGCAGATTCTTCGCCTCGCTGATGCGATGCTCGATATAGGTGCCGTAATAGGCGACCGCGCAATCGATGTCGGTGCGGCAGCACATCAGGTAGCAGAGCTTGCCGCCGAGGCAGTAGCCGACCGCGCCGACCTTGCCGTTGCATTCCGGGATGGTCTGCAGATACGCGCGGATGTCCTCCATGTCGCGCACGCCGAGGTCGTAGTCGAAGTCGTAGTAGAGATCGAACGCCTTCTTCACGTCCTCGGGATTCTTGTCGTAGAGCTCGACGCCCGGCTCCTGCCGCCAGAACAGGTCCGGCACCAGGCACACGAACCCCGCCTCGGCGAATTCCTGCGCGTGGCGCTTCATGGTGTCGTTGACGCCCCAGATCTCCATGATGGCGATGATGGCGCCGGCCGGCGTGCGGTCGGGATAGGCGACGTAGGCGCCCATCTCGCCGTCGCGCAGTTTCACTTTGATGGTTTCCGTTCGCATTGCATTCTCCACTCGTGTCCCGGGCGCGGCGCAGCACGAAGTGATGCGCTGCAGACCCGGGACCCCGGTTTCTTCAAGCACAAGTAACCGGGGTCCCGCATCTGCGGCGCACCGCTCGCGCGCTGCACCGCGTGCGGGACACGCGCGCTACAGCTTCAACAACCTCTTCGCATTGCCAGAAAATATCGCATCCCGCTCCGCCTTCGATATCTCCAGCGCCTCGACCGCGCGCAGCGTATTGGCGATGAGGCGGTAGCCCTGCTCGGCGTCGAACGGCGCGTCGGTGGCAAACAGGCAGTTGCCGGTGCCGAAGAAGGCGTGCCCGCACTTCGTCGGCGCATCCTCGCCGAGCGCGGTGTCGGCATAGAGCATCTTGAAATAGTCGAGCGGCGGCTTCTTCAGCCCGCTTTCCTTCGCCACCGGATTGTCCTCGGTGGTGCCGAAGAAGATCTGCCGGAAGCCGAGCTTAATCTTGCCGGCGAAATACGGGATCATGCCGCCCATGTGATGGCTGATGATCTTCAGGGTCGGCAGCTCGTCGAAGATGCCGGCATAGATCAGCCGCGTCATGCAGGCCGTGGTCTCGTACGGCCAGCCGAAGCTGAACCAGATCTCGTGCTCCGACATCTTCTCGCTGGCATAGTCCGGAAAATTCGGCCCGCGCATGGGATGCACGAAGACCGGCAGGTCGTGCGCCGCCATCTTCTGGAAGATCGGCCGGAACTCGGGTGCGCTGAGCGGCTTGCCGGCGACATTGGTGAACACCTGGATGCCGCGCGCGCCAAGCTGCGTGATGGCGCGGTCGATCTCGTCGAGGCACGCGTCGACATTGTTCATCGGCAGCGATGCGATGAACGCCGGGAAACGATCGGGATGGTCGCGGCAGACCTCGGCCAGCGCGTCGTTCGCCACACGCGCCAGCTCCGGCGATTGCTCCGGCGTCGCGACCAGCTCGAGCGGCGGATTGGCGAGGCAGATCACCTGGCGCAGGTCGCCGAACTGGTCGAGCAGACGGCGCCGCGCATCGACATCGACCAGCGGCTTCAAGCGCGGAAAGCCGGTGACCGCGATGTGGTCGGGCGCGAGCTTCGCCAGGCGGTCGAGATAGGCCTGCGGCATGAAGTGGTTGAACACGTCGATAATCACGGTCGAGGGCCTTCGTCGGACGTGGCTGGTGTTTTGATTTTCTGCAATTGCGTCGCGGGAGCGCCACTATATCATGCGGCCGCGGGATCGCGTGGAGTGAATGATGAATCTCAAGGGCCTGGGGCTTGCGCTCATGACGCTATCGTCCGTTCACAGCGTGCAGGCCGCGGAGGTCAAAGTCCTAGCCTCCAATTCCGTGCGCACGATGCTCGAAGACGTCGCGCCGCTGTTCGAGCGCGCGAGCGGGACACAAGGTCATGCTCGGCTTCGGCACCTCGGCGCAGGTCGCCAAGCGCGTGGTCGCGGGCGAAGCGGTCGATCTCCTGGTGGTGACGCCGGACGTCGTCGATGAACTGGCGAAGGCCGGCAAGCTCGCGGGGACGAGCACCGGCATCGCGCGCTCGCTGATGGGCGTCGGCGTGCGCAGCGGCACGCCGCATCCGGATATCGGAACGGCGGCATCGCTGCGAAAGACATTGCTCGCCGTAAAGGCCGTCACCTTCTCCGATCCGGGCACCGGCGCCGCCAGCGGCGTGCACACGGTCAAGATCTTCGAGCAGCTCGGCATCGCCGACGTGATGAAGCCGAAATATCGGCTCGGCGACGGCACCTCGTCGGGCCGCATGGTGGTCAGCGGCGAAGCTGAGCTGGCGATCTGGCAGATCAGCGCCATGAAACCGGTGAAGGGCCTCGACGTCGTCGGGCCGTTGCCGGCGGAGCTGCAGCTCGTGACGCATCTCTCCGCCGTGGTCGGAGCCGGTGCGACCGCACCCGATGCCGCCAAGGCGTTGATCGGATTCTTTACGTCGCCTGAAGCCGCCGCGGCGATGCGGGCGCGCGGTCTCGAACCCGGCGGCGGCCTGATCACCAAATGTGGGCGGACTTGAAATGTGGGCGGACTTCCCGGCGGCGCGCGCAATCAAAGTTAGCATAGTGTTCTACATCGATAGGGTTCATTAACCTTTCTAATACGATAATCCCCGCTATTGCCAAGCCTCGGGGCGGGAATGAGTACCTTAGTTCGTTTTGTTCGCTCGAAGGCCGGGCGGATCCTCCTTATTTACTTGGTCCTCGCGGCGATCATCAGCGCCTCCGTCGCGAGCTATTTCTACAACTCCAGCCTGACGACCTTCATCGCCGACAAGGTCGATGAGAAAGCCACGACGCTTCAGCTCGTCGACGCGTTCGTGACCAACTATTCGCGCCTGCGCTCGCAGTTCGGCGACAACGCGCCGGTGCCGGCCACATTCCGCGCCCACTCGATCGAGACCTTCAACAAGCAGCTCGGCAACAGCGGCACCTACGTGTTGCGCTGGGTCGGGCGGTCGGGCCGCGAGATCAAGACGCCGCCCATCGACGCCGAGACGGCCGCGATGATCGAGGCGTTTACGACCACCGCCGACCGCAGCCCGCGCTCGGCGCTCACCACCATCGATAACCGGCAGATTCTGCGCACGGTCTATCCGTCGCTCGCCAACGAGCAGAGCTGCGTGAATTGCCACAACCAGCTGCAATCGGACAAATTCCAGTGGCGGTTGAACGACGTCATGGGCGCGTTCGCGATCGACGTCCCGATTGGCCCATTCCTGCAGGGCATCAAGACGCAGAGCTTCACGGTCGCCCTCGGCCTGTTCCTGGCGCTCGCCGGAATCGGATTGGCGATCTCGATCCTCCACTTCCGGCAATTGAGCGAGCGGGAATCGTCGACCACGCAGGTGCAGACCCAGGCCGTCCGCTTCAATGCCGCGCTCAACAACATGTCGCAGGGTCTGTGCATGTTCGATGCCGACAAGCGGCTTGTCGTCTGCAACGAGCGCTATGCGCGCCTCTATGCGCTGCCGCCCGAGCTGACGGCGCCCGGGGCCGGCCACGAGGCCATCATCCGGCATCGGATTGACGAGCGGCATCCTCGCGAAGTCGGAGCAGGAGCAGTTCAAGGCGCTGAGGAACCACTCACCCGACGCCGTTTCCAGCCGCATCGACAAGCTCACCGATGGCCGCCTGATCAAGGTGGTGCGAGCGCCGATGCCGGGCGGCGGCTGGGTCGCGACCCACGAAGACATCACCGAGCAGGCGCACCGCGATTCGATCGATTCCGCCATCGCGTCGTTCCGCCAGCGCGTCGAAAGCGTGCTTACGACCGTCAGCGCCTCGACCAATGCGATGAAATCGACAGCGGCCAAGCTGTTCGGCTCGTCGGAGCAGGCCTCGCAGCGCGCCAAAGGCATCCTGCAATCGTCGCAGGGCGCCTCGACCAGCGTCGAGAACGCCGCGGCGGCCACCCGCCAGATGTCGAGCGCCGCCACCGAGATCGGACAGCAGGTCGCGCAGACCACCAAGATCGTGCGCGACGCCGTGAGCAAGGTCCACGCCACCAATGACGAGTTCGACGGACTGTCGAATGCGGCGCAGAAGATCGGCGACGTCATCAATCTGATCCAACAGATCTCCGGGCAGACCAATCTCCTCGCGCTCAACGCCACCATCGAGGCGGCGCGCGCCGGCGAGGCCGGCCGCGGCTTCGCGGTGGTCGCCTCCGAGGTCAAATCGCTGGCGCTGCAGACCGGCAAGGCGACCGAGGACGTCGCCGAGCAGATTTCGGCGGTGCAGTCCTCCACCAAAGGCGCGATCCACGCGGTCGGCAGCATCGAGAAATGCATCGGGGAGATCAGCTCCTACACCTCGGCGGTCGCAGGCTCGATCGAGGAGCAGAGCGCGGCGACGCTCGACATCTCCAACAACGTCGCCACCGCCGCGCAGGAGACCGCAAAGATCGTCGCGGTGCTCGGCGAGGTCGCCGATGCCGCGGTCGCCACCCGCACCTCGGCGGAAGTCGTGCTGTCGGCCTCGGAGTCGGTCGAAGGCGCGGTCGACAATTTGCGGCGCGAGATCGAGACCTTCCTCGGCAACGTCGCGGCCTAATCGCGCAGGCTCTCTCCTCCGCTCATTCCCGCGAAAGCGGGAATTTCATTGGCCAGGGTTCCAACGCGCGGCGGATATAGGCGTCGGTCAGCCGCGGCGTCCGTTCCGCCTTCGCGGTCCATCTGTGCGGCCCGCGGCGTTCCTTCACGTTCGCTGTTGCCGGTGCGGGTGGCGGTTCGACAGCTTCGGGATGTTGGTCAGCGATGCACGCGAGGAACGCCAGCGTGATCGGCGCGCCGAATTTCCAATAGACGGTTCGACGGATGCGCAAGAGAGTCTCCCATGTTATGGGTGCGGCTCTTCCTGCTGGTCGTGAGTAATTTCGGCCCCGCGGTGCCCCAACGCCGCGGGGCTTTCTATGCGCCCAGGCGCGCGGGCTCGCAAGCGACCCCAGTCTGAGACATTCGCGTCAGCAATATCCCTGATCCAACAATGTGTGTTTGGCATCACATCGCCGGAGCCGGGAATACGCGACAGTCTCCCTGCGAAAGCGGAATGGTCCGCCTAGCGACAACACGGGAGACGTGAAATGCACAGTGTGAACATCCAGGAATCTGGCATTCGCCCGCTCGCGGATGCCGAACTCGATAGCGTGTCCGGCGGCGCCGGGAATATGTACGATTTCGGAATCATCCGAATCATGTGGTGGAACGACGGCGCGGTCAGTGTCGGTATCAAGTCCATTGGCAGCATCCTTGTCGCCCCCGGCAGCGAGGGCACGTCTGTCCACCGGGACTGAGGAGCTGGACGCCGAAGCTGCCTAACCCGGCGCGAGAGCGCCGGGTTATGGCTGCTAGTGCCGGACTTTGGTGGGCTAGGCCGCACTGGTTTCGGCGCAAAATACTTACACAGTGCTTACACGCTGTTTCCAGGCGTCTCGCAGTTATCGCGCTGTATCAAAGCGATAGCGAATTGTGCCGATAGCAGCGGGATCCAGGAATCTCGCCTTTGGCTCTGGGTCCCGCTTTCGCGGGGACGAGCGGATCGTTGTATCATCGCGCCCAACCGTGACCTACAAAGCCACAAATAAGGAGGGAACATGAGGCGCTTGCGGTTCGCGCGACTGATGGCGGTTGTTGCCGCCGGCGCCGCAGTTATTTGCACACCCGCCTTCGCCCAGCCCTATCCGTCGAAGCCGATCCGCGTCGTGGTGCCATTCGCGGCCGGCGGCGCGGTCGACCAGCTCGCGCGCATCGTCGGCGCCAGGCTGCAGGAAGCGGTCGGCCAGCCGGTGGTGATCGAGAATCGCGCCGGCGCCGGCGGCACCACGGGCGCCGCCGACGTCGCCAAGGCCGCGCCCGACGGCTACACCATTCTGCAAAATACCAACGGCCAGGCGATCAGCCCGGCGATCTACAAATCGCTGCCGTTCGACACCATGCGCGATTTCATCCCGGTGACGCAGCTCGTCGCCACGTCGACGGTGCTGGTGGCCAACACCAAGCTGCCGGCGCGCACCGCCAAGGACCTGATCGCGCTCGCCAAGGCGAAGCCGGGCGGCCTCAACTACGGCATGACCGGGGTCGGCAACTCGCTGCACCTCACGATGGAGATGTTCAAGCGCGCCGCCGGCATCGACATCCAGGCGATCCCCTATCGCGGCGACGCGCCGCTCAACACCGCGCTGATCGCCGGGGAGATCGACGTCGCGGTGGTGCCGCTCGCCGCGATCGTGCCCCATGTTCAATCGGGCGCAATACGCGCGCTGGCGGTGTCGAGCGCGCAGCGCTCGCCGCTGCTGCCGGACGTGCAGACGTTCGCCGAAGATGCCGTTCCCGGCTTCGAGGCTTCGGGCTGGCAGGGCTGGTTCGTGCCAGCGAAGACGCCGCCGGAGATCGTGGCCGCGATCCATCGCGAGACCGCGAAGATCATCGCCGATCCCGCGATGGCGAAGCGGCTCGCCGCCATGGGCAACGACCCGGTCGGATCGACGCCGGAGGCGTTCGCCGCCAAATTCCGCGACGACGTCGCGCGATTTGCTAAGGTGATCAAGGAGGCGGGCATTCCGCTTCAATAAATAAACCAGCCGGGAGGAAGCGATGAAACGGCCGGCCTACCTGATCGCATGCGCGCTCGTCGTGCTCGGCACGATGCCCGCAGCGGCGCAGACCTATCCGTCGAAGCCGATCCGCATCGTGGTGCCGTTCGTCGCCGGCGGTGCCGTCGATCTGCTCGCGCGCATCATGGGCCAGAAGCTGACCGAAGCGCTCGGGCAGCCGGTCATCATCGAGAACCGCCCGGGCGCCGGCGGCAACGCCGCCTCCGACCTGGTCGCGAAGTCGCCGCCCGACGGTTACACCATTTTGCAGAATACCAACGGGCTCGCGATCAGCCCGGCGCTCTACAAGAAGCTCCCGTTCGACCCGGTGAAGGACCTGGTCCCGGTCACGCAGCTGGTCGCGTCGCAGCTGCTGCTGGTCGCGACGCCCTCGCTGCCGGCGAAGACCACGCGCGAGCTGATCGAGCTCGCCAAGGCGAAGCCCGGCACGCTCAACTACGGCATGACCGGCGTCGGCAATCCGCTGCACCTCACCATGGAGATGCTGATGCACGCGGGCGGCGTCAAATTCCAGCCGATCCCCTATCGCGGCGACGCCCCGCTCAATACCGCGCTGATCGCCGGCGAGGTCCATCTCGCGGTGGTGCCGTTCGCGACCGCCAAGCCGAACATCGAGGCCGGGCGGCTGCGCGCGCTCGGGATCGCCGGCGCCAAGCGTTCGTCCTCGCTGCCCGACGTGCCGACCATTGCCGAAAGCGGCGTGCCGGGCTTCGAATCGGGGAGCTGGCAGGGCTGGTTCGTGCCGGCCGGAACGCCTGCCGAGGTCATCGCGTTGATCCAGCGCGAGGCCGCCAAAGCGCTCCAGATGCCCGACGTCCGGGCCCGGATGGAGGCCACCGCCAACGAGGTTGTCGGTTCAACCCCGGACGCGTTTGCTGTAAGATACAAGTCGGATCTGGCGCGCTTCGCCAAGGTCGTGAAGGACGCCGGCATCCCGCAGCAGGACTAGAGATTAGGTCGCGATATCTAACCCGCTCGTCCCCGCGAAAGCGGGGACCCAGTCTAGGTCAAGACTGGATTCCCGCTTGCGCGGGAATGAGCGGCGGACAGAGTTGACTCGAACGGAATGAGACGAGGCCGTAATGACGATTCAGGGATTGGGCTATGTGGGCGTGCGCGCGAAGTCGCTCGAGGACTGGGCGGGCTTCGGCGAGAAATTCTTAGGGCTCCAGCTCGTCGACAAGAGCCGCGGCAGCCTCGCCTTCCGCATGGACGACCGCAAGCAGCGCGTGGTGGTGACGCCGGACGGCGGCGAAGGCGTCGCGTTCTTCGGCTGGGAGGTCGAGAGCGCCGCCGCGGTCGACGGCTATGCCGCGAAACTGGAACAGGCCGGCGTCACGGTCACGCGCGGCACCCGCGCACTCGCCGACGAGCGCCGCGTCGCCGATCTGATTGCGTTTGACGATCCGGTCGGCAACCGGCTGGAGGTCTTCCACGGCGCCGAAATCGCGAGCGAGCCGTTCAAGCCCGGCCGCAACATCTCCGGCTTCCGCACCGGCACGCTCGGCATGGGGCACGCGGTGCTGCATGTGAAAAGCATCCACGACGTGATCCCGTTCTATCGCGACGTGCTCGGCTTCCGGCTTTCCGATTTCATGACGCGGCCGTTCAACGCTTATTTCTTCCACGCCAACCCGCGTCACCATTCGGTCGCCTTCATCGAGACCGGCCGCATCGCCACGCATCACCTGATGATGGAGCTCTACAATCTCGACGACGTCGGCCAGTGCTACGACCTCGCGCTCGGCGAGGAAGGCCGCATCGGCGTCACGCTCGGCCGCCACATCAACGACGAGGTGACGTCGTTCTATTCCAACACGCCGTCGGGCTTCATGGTCGAGTACGGCTGGGGCGGGCGCGTCATCGACGTCGACAACTGGCAGCCGGAAGAGGTGAACTGGGGCCCGAGCATGTGGGGCCACGACCGCATGTGGATGCCGCCGGAAGGCCGCGTCGAGGCGCGCAAGCTGCGCATCGCCGCCGCCGCGTCGGGGCTGCGCAAGCCGGTCAATGTGATCGACGGCAACCACGAGCGCATGGCCGGCGTCTGTCCCTGGTGGGACCAGGCGCGCAATTCCGAAGCGGCGGAGTAGCCAAGCGCACGATCAACACGGTTCCGTGACACGCGTTGATAACGGATGCTTGCGTTGCTAGCTCAACAGCAGGGCAGCTCCTCATGGAGGATTCCATGCGCGTCTTTATCCTTGCCGCCGTTACCGCCGCCGTGCTGGCAACGGCCTGGTCGTTCACCCTGAACGCCTTTCAAATCACCGCCGCCGAAAACATGACGACCGGCTCGGCCCGCCTCGATCAGCAGGAGGCCGTGAACATCTACGGCCGCGAGGGCTAGCTCGCTCTCGTGTCCCGGGCGCAGCGCAGCACGTAGTGGTGCGCTGCAGACCCGGGACCCCGGTTTCTTTCGTCGATCAACAAGTAACCGGGGTCCCGGATCAGCGGTGCACCGTTGCGCTTCGCTCCACGCTGCACCGCGTCCGGACACGAGACCGGTGCGCCGAGGCCGCTTCTAGCTACGTCGCGATCTTCACATATTCGAAATCGCCGGGCTTGTTGTCGATGCCCACGCGCGGCGGCGCGATCCAGCTTGCGAACTGGCCGGGCTCGGTCACGGGCTTCATCAGGCTCTTGATGAATTCGCCGTCGTCGATGGACGGCAGCCACTTGTCCTTCTCGCGATTCCACGCGGCGTCGTCGATCATTGCCCCGTCCGGCGTCGCGTGGATGTCCTTGAACTCGCCGATGTGACGGTGGAAGGCGACGTCAGGCAGTTCCAGTTTGTAGGCCACGCCGGTGCGCTCGATGATCTTGTTCCAGCGTTCGAGGCCGCGCTGGCAATCGGCGGTGTAGTCGTCACGCAGCCGCATGTTGATCGCGGTGAGCGCCGGCTCGTCCACGCGCTTGATCTCGCCGTCGACCAGCTTCAGCACCGGATAGGTCGCGTTCTCCAACCGGTGGTCGTCGTCGATCTTGGTCTCCTGGAAGCGGCCCTTGATCCCGGCGTTGAAGGCATTGGCGGCGTTGGTCGAGACCTCCGAGCCGAACAGATCGAGCGACAGCGAATAGTGCAGGTTGAGCTTCTTCTTCATGGTCGGCAGGTCGATGACGCCGAGCGCGCGCACGCGCTCGATGTCGTTGACGTCCTCGATGCCGGCCTCCTTCATCGCCTCGCAGGTGCGCTGCAGGGTGCGGCCGATGCCGGTCTCGCCCACGAACATGTGGTGCGCCTCTTCCGTCAGCATGAAGCGGCAGGTGCGCGACAGCGGATCGAAGCCCGATTGCGCGAGGCTTTCGAGCTGCATCTTGCCGTCGCGGTCGGTGAAGAACGTGAACATGTGGAACGACAGCCAATCCGGCGTCGCCTCGTTGAAGGCGCCGAGCATGCGCGGCTTGTCGGCGTCGCCGGAGCGGCGCTGCAACAGCTCCGCCGCCTCCTCGCGGCCGTCGCGGCCGAAATATTTCTGGAGGAGATAGACCATCGCCCAGAGGTGACGGCCCTCCTCGACGTTGACCTGGAACACGTTGCGCATGTCGTAGAGCGACGGCGCGGTCTTGCCCAGGTGGCGCTGCTGCTCGACCGACGCCGGCTCGGTGTCGCCCTGGATGGTGATCAGGCGGCGCAGCATGGCGCGGTATTCGCCCGGCACCTCCTGCCACGCCGGCTCGCCGAGATGCTGGCCGAACGGGACCTTGCGGCCTTCTTCCTGCGGCGCCAGCAAGATGCCCCAGCGGTAGTCGGGCATCTTCACGTAGTCGAATTTCGCCCAGCCTTTCGGATCGACCGAGACCGCGGTGCGCAGATAGACCAGCGCCTCCTGGAAGCCCTCCGGCCCCATGGTCTTCCACCAGTCGATATAGCCGGGATGCCAGCTCTCGAGCGCGCGCAGCACTGCGCGGTCCTCGGAGAGGTTCACGTTGTTCGGGATCTTGGTCGAATAGTCGACGGCCTGGATATTCATGGAACGCTCCTCTTGTCCGTCTTTAGCCCGCACGCTCTCTCCGTTCCCCTCCCCCTTGTGGGGAGGGGTAAGGGGTGGGGGTCGTTGTTGGTGGACACTGCGCGAACAACAACAACGACCCCCCTCCCCAACCCTCCCCCACAAGGGGGGAGGGAGCGCACCGAGTTCGCCGCGCGGGCACGCATCATCACACCCTCTTCGTATCGAACACCGGCCGCTGGCCGGTGCCGTATCGCTTCAGCGCGCCCTCCTCGCCGACCGCGTTCGGGCGCTGGAAGATCCAGTTCTGCCAGGCGGTGAGGCGCGCAAAGATTTTCGATTCCATCGTCTCGGGCCCGCCGAAACGCAAATTCGCTTCGAGGCCGGTGAGCCCGTCGGGCGAGAAGCTCGCGCGTTCCTCCAGGAACACGCGCACCTCGTCCTCCCAGTCGATGTCGTCGCGGGCAAACGTCACCAGCCCCATCTCTTCCGCGGTTTCGGCGTCGAGCATGCGGCCGATCTCGGCCTTGGCGACTTCCACCAGCGCCGGATTGGCGAGAAAGCGGCTCGCCAGCCGCGTCAGCGCGTTCGACATCGGATAGGCGCCGAAGTTCAGCTCCGACAGCGCCATCATCGCCGGCGGTTTGTTGTCGTCCCCCCTCCCTAACCCTCCCCCGCTTGCGGGGGAGGGAAGGGAGGGGGTCAGCATGTACGAACGATCGGTGGCGAACACCAATTCGGCGAGCGTGCCAGCGAAGCAGGAGCCGGGTTCGACCAGCGCGACCAGCGTGCGCGAGGTCAGGTCGACGCGCTTGAGCACCCGCTTCCAGTAGTGCGCGATCTCGCGCGCCAGCCAGTGGCCCTTGTTGGCGTCGAGGAAGGCGTCATAGGCCAGCACCTCTCCGATATCGCCCGCCGACTTGAACACGATCGCGGCGACGTCGAACTCGTTGATGCGGATGTCGAGGATCGCGTCGTCAAGCTCGCGCGCGAGGCGCAGCGGCCAGAAATCGGCGCCGAGCGCGACCATCTCGTCTGCCGTTTTCGGCGGCGCGGCATCGGGGCCGCGGATCGTGATCGTTGCGAGCCGCCCGGCGCGGTCAAACGCCACCGACACCGTGCTGTAGTCGACCGCGTCGCCGGCGCGTTCGCGCTTGAGCGGCGTAAGCGCAATTCCCTTGGCACCGTTGCCGCGCTGCGCCTTGGCGGCGAAATCCTGCGCCCGCTGCTTGACGGTGTCGTCGAATTTCGAGCCCGGCACCACCTCGTCGACCAGCCGCCACTCGACCGCGCGCTTGCCCTTGATGCCTTCCTCGGTGGTGCAGAAGAAATCGGCATGGTCGCGCCGCACTTTGCGCTTGTCGGTGACGCGCGTGAGCCCGCCGGTGCCGGGCAGCACCGCCAGCAGCGGCAGTTCCGGCAGCGACACCGCCGACGCGCCGTCGTCGACCAGCATGATGTGGTCGGCGGCGAGCGCCAGCTCATAGCCGCCGCCGGCCGCGGTGCCGTTGATCACGCAGATGGTCTTGAGGCCAGACGCGTCGCTCGCATCCTCGATGCCGTTCCTCGTCTCGTTGGTGAACTTGCAGAAGTTGACCTTGTGGGCATGGGTGGCGCCCGCGAGCATGCGGATGTTGGCGCCGGCGCAGAACACTTTTGGCTTGGCGGAGCGCAACAGCACGACCTTCGCCTGCGGATGCTCGAAGCGCAGCCGCTCGATCGCATCGGCCAGCTCGATATCGACGCCGAGGTCGTAGGAATTGAGCTTGAGGTCGTAGCCCTCGTAGAGCCCGCCCTTCTCGTCGACGTCCATGGTCAGCGTCGCGACGTCGCCGTCGACGGCGAGCTTCCAGTGGCGGTAGCGCGCGGGATCGGTTTGGAAATCGATCCGGGTCTTGCCGTTGGCGAGCTTTCGTTCGGTGTCAGCCATGCGCAGCACTCTCGGAATGCATCGCTCCCTCCTCATGATCGCGCAGGAGCCGGTTGGCGAATTCGGATGCGGTCTTGAGCAGCACGTCGGGCGCCTCGCGATGCGGCGAATGGCGCACGCCCGGCAACAGCGCGACCTCGACCGGGCAGTAGCATTCGCGCTCCGCCGCCTCGATCTGCTTGACGGTGCCGTACTGGTCGTCGGCGCCCTGCACGATCAGCACCGGCACGCGGATGTAAGCCAGCTCGGTGGTGATGTCCCATTGGCGGAAATCGGGATCGAGCCAGGCATCGTTCCAGCCGCGGAAAGCGTTGTCGACGTCGGCATGCCAGCGCGCGAGTTTTGCGCGCAGGTCGGTCGTGTCGTAGACGTCCTTCGCGCGCGCGATTTCGGCGATGCCCATGTCCTCGGTGAAGAAGTGCGGCGCGATCAGGATCAATCCGCGCACGCGATGGTCCTGCACCGAGCCGGCGTAGATCGCCGCGATCGAGGCGCCGTCGCTGTGACCGAGCAGGAGCCCGCGCCGGAAGCCGATGGCGTCGAGCAGCCGCGGCAGCACCTCCTTCGCTTCCTCATGCATGAAGCTCAGCGGACGCGGCAAAGTCACCGGCGACGACGCCCCATAGCCCGCCCGCGAATAGACGAACACGCCGGCGCCGGTCGCGGCCGCGAGCTTGGTCCGGGAAGTCGTTCCACAATCCGACGCAGCCGAGCCCTTCGTGCAGCATCACGATGGTCGGCGCGTCCTGCGGGCGCGGGCCGATCATGCGGTATTCGAGCCGCATGCTGCCGAGCGCGAGGTGGCCGGGATCGAGGAAGCCTTGGTCGGCGAGCGTCATCACCGCCGGTTCCCACTGACGTCAGGGACGCACGATCTCTCGCTCCCTCTCCCCGCTTGCGGGGAGAGGGTCGGGGTGAGGGGGAATCTCCACGAGTCGTGCTCTTGGAGAGCCCCCCTCACCCGACGTGCTGCGCACGTCGACCTCTCCCCGCAAGCGGGGAGAGGTAACCGCGCCCGCTGCACCGACCGAATTCTCATCTCGCGGTTCCACTTGAATAACGCGTCGCGATCTCGATCAGTTTCGCGAAGCTTTGCTGCGCGTCGTCACCCGAGGTGTCGAGCTCGGCTTCGGCGCGCGCGTAGTCGGCGCTGCGCGCGTCGAGGATCGCCATCAGGTCGGCCATCGCCTCGCGGTTCTGCGCCATCGGGCGGAAGTCGCCCTGCGCCATCACGCGGCGCATGTGCTCCTCCGGCCGCGCCTTGATCCACACCGTGTGCGTGCGGCGCAGCAGCAGCCCGTAGGTCTCCGGGCTCGACACGATGCCGCCGGCGGTCGCGATCACCGCCGCCGCGTGCTCGGCGATCACGCGTTCGAGACAGCCGCGCTCGTAGCGGCGGAAGGTCGCGACCCCCGCGATCTCGACCAGATCGGAGATGCGCGTGCCGTATTCCTGCTCGATGAGACGGTCGAGCTCGATGAAGGGCACGCCGAGGCGCTCGGCAAGCTTGCGCCCGAGCGTCGACTTGCCGGCGCCGCGCAGCCCGACCAGCGCAATGCGCCGCGCGCGGTCGGCGGCGAGATCGGCCGAGGTGCGGCCTTCGATCAGATCGGCGATCGCGGCAAGCTCGGATGGCGGCACGCCCGCGAGCAGGTCGAGGATGCGGCCGAAGGCTTTGCCGCGGCCGCCGGCACCGGGGAGCAGTTCCGCCACCGGCACGTCGAGCGCGTCGGCGATGCCCTTGAGGATCGTCACCGAGGGATTGCCCTGCCCGCTCTCGATCTGCGCGAGATAGCGCTCCGACGCCCCCGACTGCTCGGCCAGCTGCCGGCGCGTGATGCCGCGCTTCGCCCGCGCCGAGCGCACCAGGCCGCCGACCGCGGCGGCAAAGGCGTCGGCAGCGGCTGGCAGGCCGCCGTCTTTTTCGCGCGATTTTGGCTTGGATTTCGGGCCGGCCATCGGATACCTGCATTATAATGCATGCACTATAATGCAGGTTAGGGGCCGACTGCAACCCCCTGCTGTCAGACCTCAAAATCCGTGGCCCACAGCCGCTCGAGCTTCTCGACCGCCTCCTTCGGCAACGGCCCCGCCTCCACCGCCTTCAGCGCTTCGTCGAGGTCGCGCATGTGGCCGACGCCGATGATGCGGCTGGTCATGTCGTGGTTGCCGAGCGCGAAGCGCAGCGCCACCTGCGCCGGCGAGCCGTATTGGGTGCCGAGCGCGGCGCGCACGGCGGCGGCGCAGCGCACCTCGTTGTCGACGTCGGTGCCTGACGTGAGCACGGCCAGCCGCTCCGGCCGCGCCGGCTTGGCGAGCGGGCCGCCGGCAAAGATGCGGATGTTGAGCACGCCCATGTCCTGGCGGAAGCACGCCGCCAGGATCCCGGAGAAATCCTGCGACCGCCAGTTCTTCTGCGCACGCGACCAGCCCGCGCTCGGATTGATGGCGTTGTAGTAGACCTGCGCGACCTCGAAGCGCCCGCTTTCGATCACCTCGAGGATCGCTGCGGTCTCGCCGGTGGCGGTCATGCCGGAGGCATAGAACAATCCCTGCTCCTTGAGCCGGTCGAAGGTATCGGCGACGCCGTCGGGCCCCAGCACCTGCTCCGGCGAGAGCACCGGCCGGTCGCCGACCGCCGCGCCGAGCTGGTTGTGCAGCTGGAACAGCGCGACGCGCTCAAGGTTGAGGCGCTCGAGGCTCGCCACCAGGCTGCGCTCGATCGCGCCCGCGATGTCGTGCATCTCGTCGCGCTCGATCCGCACCTTGGTGGAGACGTAGGGCTGCGGCTCGAGCGAGTTGATGTGGCGGCCGATCGTGGCCTCGGACTCGCCGTTGCCGTAGAGCGCGGCGGTGTCGATCCAGTTGACGCCGATGGCGAGCGCGCGGTTGAGCGCGCGCACCGCGCCGGTCTCTTCGCCCTTGATCAGGATGCCGCCGGTCACCCCGGCGCCGAACGCGATCTCAGAAACCAGAAACCCGGTGCGGCCGAGCAGGTTCTTCCGCATCATTTTTCAAATGGGCCCCTCACCCATCCGATCGCGTATCGGCCGCCTCGACCGCGATTTGGTTATGGCCTATTCAATCAGCTTATAATGATGGAAATCAACGACTTCCGATCTCGGCCCGCAGCTTGAAGCGCTGGATCTTTCCGGTAGCGGTCTTCGGCAGATCGGCGCGGAATTCGATCCAGCGCGGATATTTGTAGGGCGCGAGCTTCTGCTTGCAATGCTCCTGCAACGCAACCGCCAGGGTGTCGCAGGCCGCGCCCGCCGTCTTCAGCACGACGAAGGCCTTGGGCTTGATCAGTTCGTCCTCGTCCGGCCAGGCGACGACCGCCGCCTCCAGCACGTCCGGGTGGCTTTGCAGCGCGCCCTCGACCTCGAACGGCGAGACATAGATGCCGCCGACCTTCAGCATGTCGTCGCGCCGGCCGCAGTAGACGTAGTAGCCGGCCTCGTCCTGCACGTACTTGTCGCCGGAGCGCGTCCACTCGCCGAGGAAGGTCGTGCGCGACTGCTCGCGGTTGTTCCAATACATCACCGCGCTGGTCGGGCCGCGCACCTGCAACTCGCCCATCTCGCCTGATGTCTCGATCACGCTGCCGTCGTCGCCGACCAGGCGGATGTCGTAGCCCGGCACCGGCTTGCCGGACGTGCCGTACTTCACGTCGCCGGGACGGTTGGAGAGGAAGATGTGCAGCATCTCGGTCGAGCCGAGCCCGTCGAGGATGTCGACGCCGTAGCGCTCGCGCCAGCGCCGCCCGATGTCGGGCGGCAGCGCTTCGCCGGCGGAGACGCAGCAGCGCAGCTTCACCGCATCGCGCGGCGGCGCCGCCGGACTGGCCAGGAACGCGGCATAGAAGGTCGGCACCGCATAGAACACCGTGACCTGATGCCGGCGCAGCAATTCCGCGACGCCGTCCGGCGTCGGACGGTCGGGCAGCAGCACCGTGGTCGCGCCGACCGACAGCGGAAACGTCATGGCGTTGCCGAGGCCGTAGGCGAAGAACAGCTTCGCCACCGAGAAACAGACGTCGTTCTCGGTGATGCCGAGGATCGGCGCGGCATAGAGATCGTTGGTCAGCTTGAGGTCGGCATGCACATGCACCGCCGCCTTCGGCTTGCCGGTCGAGCCCGAGGTGTAGAGCCAGAACGCGATACTGTCGCAGGTCGTCGCCGCCGCGCGTTCCACGCCATCGACGCCGTCGATCAGCAAGTCGAGATCCTGATGCGGCAACTCGTTGTGGCTGCCGGCGACCACCAGGTGAAAGTCCGGCAGTCCAACCACGAGCTTCTCGAATTTCGGCAGCAGCGCCTGCGAGACCACCAGCATGCGCGCGCCCGAGTCGGCCAGCATGTAGCGGTAGTCGTCTTCGGTCATCAGCGTGTTGACCGGCACCGCGACGCGACCGGCGAGGACCGTGCCGAGGAAGACCGCCGGCCAATCGATCGTGTCGGTGAGACACATCAGCACGCGCTCGCCGGGCTGGATGCCTTTCTCCGTCAGCACCGCGCTGAATTGCCTGGCGCGCTGCGTGAGCTGCCCATAGGTCCACGAGCCGCGCGGGTCGATATAGGCGGTCCGGCCGAGCCAGCCCTTCTCGGCGAAGCGGCGGAACAGGTCGTCCGCGAAATTGTAGTCGCGCGGGATGGCATCGGCCGCCGCGACGTTGTCCGCTGCAGTTACTGCCATGGCGTCTCGTCTCCCGGGGCGCATACTAGGGACAATTCCCCGGTTTGAAAAAGCCCCGAAACCACTAGACTCTAGGAGCAAAGCGGCCCAAAAACCCGGCCGACCAGCCATATGGCGCCAGCCGGCTTATGCGGGCTAAAGCGCAGGGAGCCCCCCATGGACGACACCGTTCGCAGGATCACCGCCGAGGACATCAACCCGCGCTTCAACTGGGGCCGCGCGCTGCCGGCGCTCGGCATCATGGGCGTCGATTTCGAGGAGCGCGTCGACTACCGCCGGCTCCATCGTTACCGGCTCTCGCGCGTGAAGATGGCGCTCGACAAGTCCGAGCTCGGCGCGCTGCTCGTCTTCGACGTCAACAACATCCGCTACATCACCTCGACCAAGATCGGCGAGTGGGAGCGCGACAAGCTCTCGCGCTGGGCGCTGCTGTCGCGCACCGGCGAACCGATCCTGTGGGATTTCGGCTCCGCCGCCGTGCATCACAAGCTCTACACGCCGTGGCTCGCGCCGGAGAACTGCCGCGCCGGCCTCGTCGGGCTGCGCGGCACCGTGGATCCCGCGTTCGGCCTGATGAAGCGGCATGCCGAGGAGATCGCATCGATCCTCCGCGAAGCCGGCGTCGCCGACATGCCGATCGGCGTCGACATCATCGAGCCGCCGATGATGTTCGAGCTGGAGAAGGCCGGGCTCAAGGTCAAGGACGGCCAGCAGGTGATGCTCGAAGCGCGCGAGATCAAATGCGCCGACGAGATCGCGCTGCTCAACCGCGCCGCCGCGATGGTGGACGGCGCCTATCACCTGATCCACGAGCAGCTCAAGCCCGGCGTGCGCGAGAACGACATCGTCGCCGAGGTCAACAAGTTCCTCTACACCCACGGCTCCGACGACGTCGAGGCGATCAACGCGATCTCCGGCGAGCGCTGCAATCCGCATCCGCATAACTTCACCGACCGCATGATCCGGCCGGGCGACCAGGCGTTCTTCGACATCCTGCAGTCGTTCATGGGTTATCGCACCTGCTACTACCGCACCTTCAATGTCGGCCGCGCCACGCCGGCGCAGCACGACGCCTACAAGACGGCGCGCGAGTGGCTCGACAACGCCATGGCGCGGATCAAGCCGGGCGCGGCCACCTCCGACATCTGCAGTGCGTTCCCGACCTGCGACAAGTTCGGCTTCCCGGACGAGATGTCGGCGTTCGGGCTGCAGTTCGCGCACGGCCTCGGCCTCGCGCTGCACGAGCGGCCGATCATCTCGCGCGTGGTGTCGATGGATCACCCGACCGAGATCAAGGAAGGCATGGTGTTCGCGATCGAGACCTACTGCCCGGCGACCGACGGCTACTCCGCCGCGCGCATCGAGGAAGAGGTGGTGGTGACCGACAAGGGCTGCCGCGTGATCACGCTGTTCCCGGCCGAGGAATTGCCGATCGCGAACAGGTATTGATCGCTCCTGGTTGTCGTTTGTAGGGTGGGCAAAGCGTGCGACCGCGTCAGCGGGAGCAAGCGTGCCCACCATGACGGTAACGGGCGTCGCGCCGAGTTGGTGGGCACGGCGCTGCATTATCCAAGCTGAGAATCTTGCGTATTTGGGCCGCGCCTTTGCCCACCCTACCGCCGAACGTCACTTCTTAGCCGCGTTGCCTAGAGCAGCGGTGTCCGCTGTCTCCGACGCGCCTATGAATTCACTAATCTCGCGCTCGATCGCCGCGAGCGTCACCAGCAGCTCGTCGCTCAAGAGCAGCCGCTTCGGCTGCTCCGGCTCCTCATCCGGAAATTCCGAGTAATATCGTTGCCCGTCCAGCATGCGTGGCCTCCGCAAGCATCCGTGCTTCCAAACGCGCATACCGAATCAGTCTGCGCAGTGAATCAATCAGACTCATGAAGCGCAAGGATTTGCTTGCGGACGTGGCCGCAGGCGCGCGGCCGGTGTGGCGATTTAGTCACGTCCGATCAGGCCGTTAACGATTGCGGCGGATGCTGCTAGGCTGGCCGCATCATTACAAGAAAACATCAGGGAGGATCGCATGCTGACCCGCCGTGGAATGCTTCGCGGTGCAACAGGAGCCGGCCTGATGCTCGCTGGCGGCGCGCGCCCCGCGGCCGCGCAAGGCGCGCAACAGGCTTCGCAGCGCGAGCGCAACAAGGCCGTCGTGCGCGGCTTCAAGGAGGCGCAGAAGCTCGGCAAATCCGTGAAGGAGGTCGAAGCGGAATTCATGACGCCCAACTACCGGCGCCACCGCGGCGGCATGTTGCATCTCGCCGCCAATGCGGCCGGACAGGGTTTTCCAGGCGCCGGCGACTATCTGCGCGGCGCGTTCCCGGACCGTGTCGACACCGGGGTGGAGATCATCGCCGAGGGCGACATGGTCGGCTACCTGTTCAAGCTCACGGGCACGCCACAAGGGCAACTTGTTCGGCATCGAGGCGACCGGCAAGACCATCGACGTCTACGAGGTCGGCATCTTTAAGCTGATCGACGGCAGGATTTCGGAAGCCTGGTTCATGGCCGACGAGCTCGCGCTGCTGCGCCAGATTGGCGCGACGCTGCCCACCCGCAAGGACGCCAAGCGCATCGTGCCGCCGGTCACCGGCGAAGGCGAGGACGCCGACGCCGTGGTCAAGCGGCTGATGGCCGGTCCGCTCGACACCGTCGAAGCCCGCAACCGCCTCCTGGTCGCGCGCTCGAAGAGCTCCACGCCGCCGAAAGATGTGCGCGCGCCGGATTTCCGCCAGCGCCGCGCCGGCTTCCAGAACCTGCGCGAATTCGGCGAACGCAACGGCGCCGCCACCGCAGACCGTCACGTCGGCGATGCCGGAGCGGCGCGATCCGATCGACGGGCTGATGGGCGAAGGCGAGAAGGTGTGGATGCGGTTCAAGCTCGCGGCCGTGCACTCAAAGCCGCTCTACGGCCTGCCGCCGACCGGGCGCCGCGTCGAGGCGCCGGAGATCGGCATCGCGCAGATCGTCGACGGCAAGTGGAAGGACGCCTGGTATTTCGGCGACGAGCTCGGACTGTTGCTGCAGCTCGGCTACGCCGATCAGGTACTGGCGCCGTAGTCTCCGCTGTCATCGCCCGCGAAGGCGGGCGATCCAGGCACTCGTATGAGCTACTACGTGTACATTCTTGCGAGTCAGCGTAACGGGACGCTTTACATTGGCGTCACGAACGACATCATTCGTCGGGTCTACGAGCATCGTTCGAAGGTAGTGTCCGGTTTCACAAAAAAGTATGATGTCATAAATCTCGTTTACTACGAGATACACGACGACATTGAAAATGCGATCCGGCGTGAAAAGCGATTGAAGAAGTGGAATCGCGCATGGAAATTAACTCATTGAAGAGAATAACCCTAATTGGATTGACCTCTATCCATCAATCGCCGGAGCATGATGGATGCCCCGCTTTCGCGGGGCATGACAGGCGGAGGAGTGAGGTGCTGGCGCCGTAGCAGCGACCGCTACCGCCCGCCCTGCCCGACCGTGCCGTCCTCGCCGGCGCGCGGCACCAGCGTGAAGAATTCGGTTGGCAGCGAGCGCTCGAGACCTTTCACCGTGTAGATGCCCAGCACCACGATGCGCGTGACGTCGAACGTCGCTTCCCGGTTCTTGACGGTCGAGGTGACGCCGGCGCGCCGATAGGCGGCGGTGGCGATGACGCACGCGTCCTGGGTCTTGTTCTCCTGGTTGACGGCCGCGATCGCCGCCTCGGCGCTGCCCTTGTTCTCGTCGAGCAGCGATACGAAACGTTCGACCTGCTGCGGGGTGTCGCAGAACAGGTTGGTGTCGATCTCGACGCGCTCCTGGGGATCCTGCTTGGCGGGGGCGTCCTGGGCATGCGCCGGTAGCGCAAGCGCGAGCGTCAAACATGCGATACGCGCAATGCAATGCATGGAAGCCTCCACGATACCCGCGGCATAGCCACGGACGCTGAAATCCGTCCCTTGGGTGGAACAACGAAGGACGCGCGAAAAGGTTGCCGGAAACCGTTAAGTCCACGCTGCCGGCCGGCGCCAATTCGCACGGAAATTGACTGCAGTTTGTGCGCAAAGCTGCGGCGAGAGTAAGATCGCCCCCGCTTAGCGGGCATCTAGACCTGCGGTTGCTCGGGAGGAGCTATGAAAATTATTGCCGCCCTTGTATCGGCGCTTGTGCTCGTAAGCCCGGGGCGTCCGGCGGCGGCCGCCGACATCGCGCTGACGGCCTCCAATGCCATCAACGCCGTCCTGGACGAGCTCATCCCGTCGTTCGAGCGCGCGAGCGGCCACAAGGTCACCATGCGGCTCGGGGTTGCGTCGGTCCTGCGCAAGGAGATCGAAGGCGGCGCGCCGTTCGACGCCGCGATCCTGGTCGGCGACCTCGACGGCCTGGTGAAGCAGGGCAAGATCGCCGCCGGCACGCAGGTGGCGCTCGGCCGCAGCGGCTATGGGCTGGCGGTGCGCGCGGGCGCGCGCAAGCCCGACATCGGCACCACCGACGCGTTCAAGCGCACGCTGCTCGAGGCCACCTCGATCGGCTACACCGAGGGCGGCGGCAGCGGCAGCTATTTCGTCGGCCTGCTCGATAGACTTGGCATCGCCGAAGCCATGAAGCCGAAACTGCGGCCCGGCACCAACACGCAGGCGGCGGTCGCGCGCGGCGACATCGAGATGACCGTGACCGGCATCGTGCCGATCCTGCGCTCGAAGGGCGTCGCGCTCGCCGGGCCGCTGCCGGCGGAGCTGCAGAGCTACAGCAGCTTCGTCGCCGGCATCGGCGCTGCAACCAAAGAGAGAGATGCCGCCGCGGCCCTGCTGAAATTCCTGACGACGCCGGCGGCGGCCGCCGTGTTCAAGCGGCATGGCGTCGAACCCATGCCGTAGAACCCATGCCGTAGGCGCCCTCGCCGCCGCCGCAATTCGACCACGGAACCCCCGGGTCCTGCGGCAGATCGCCAAGTTCGCGAATGTCACACACGGCGCCCGCCGGCCGTGCTAAGGAAGGGCAAGATTCGAGCGCCCACGGCGCCGGCCCGGCCAATGCGACGCATCCACACCGTCGCATCCATAAAGAGCCGATCCCCTCTCCAGAACCACGGAATCGAACTCTTGCAACACGAAACCTGATGCCGCTCTGTCCTCCCGTCGCGCCTTCTGCACGGAGCTGGACGCAAGTCCTCGCGCGCTATCGCGAGCCAAGCCACGCCCGCAGCATCGTCGAGATCGCGATCACACTGGCGCCGTTCACAGCGCTGTGGGTCCTGGCCTGGGCCGCCTACTATTTCGGCTATTGGTGGGTGTCGCTGCTGCTCGCGGTGCCCGCCGCCGGCTTCATGGTGCGGGCGTTCATGATCCAGCATGACTGCGGTCATGGCGCGTTCTTCCGCCACCGGCTCGCGAACGACTGGGTCGGCCGCGTGATCGGGGTACTGACGCTCACGCCCTACGACTTCTGGCGGCGCACCCACGCCATTCATCATGCCAGCTCCGGCCATCTCGAGCGGCGCGGCATGGGTGACATCGACACGCTGACGGTGCGCGAATATCAGGCGCTATCCCGATGGGGACGGCTGCGTTATCGCATCTACCGGCATCCCGTGGTGATGTTCGGTATCGGCCCGGCCTATCTGTTCATGCTGCAACACCGGCTGCCGGTCGGCCTGATGCGCGGCAATGGCTGGACGCCGTGGATCAGCACCATGGCGACCAATCTCGCGATCGCGGCGATCGTCGCCACGCTGATCTGGTTCATCGGCATCAAGGCGTTCCTGCTCGTGCACCTGCCGATCACGCTGCTCGCCGGCTCCATCGGCGTGTGGCTGTTCTACGTGCAGCACCAGTTCGAGGGCACCTTGTGGGACCGCGACGACAACTGGGACCGCCACGAGGCGGCGCTGCACGGCAGCTCGCACTATCACCTGCCGGCGCTGCTGCGCTGGTTCACGGCCAACATCGGCGTGCACCATGTCCACCATCTGGCCAGCGGCATTCCCTACTACCGTCTGCCGCGGGCATTGCGCGACCATCCGGAATTGCGCGGCATCAGCCGGGTGACGCTCGTGCAGAGCTTCCGCTGCGTCAGGCTGGCGCTGTGGTGCGAAGCGCGGCGGCAACTGGTGAGTTTTCGCGACGCCAGGCAGACGCGGTAAAAGCAGGATCGGCCCGCCCGGGGGGAGCGCTAGGAACCGGGAGCGGCGCGTCGCTTTAACGACCTCAACGGGACGTTATGTCCGTGAGACGCGCGAGGCGCCTTGAGCGTTCAACGCTGCGCGCCGCACTCCAATGAAAACGGCGTAACGCCTCATTGCTGAAGGCGAAAACGTTTGGAGTCTTCTGCGGCATAGGCTGCCACTGCATTATCGGCGGCGCGCGCCGCGCGCAGGCGCTCGATCAGCAGAGACACACGGCTCGCCGGAACCGCACACGTGACCTCGTTATTCGACATGCCCGTGCGCACGCGACTCAGCATGCAGCCGACGCTCACCGCGATCTCGCCGCTCTCTTTGGCGATCGGAATGATGTGGCATTGCGGTTTGCCTTCGAAGCGAAGGCCCGGCCACGCATCGTGCAGCAGCATCTGCTGCTTTCCATTCAGCCGCAGCAGAATGACTGACGGCTCGACTGACATGTCGCGCAACGGTCCGTAAACCACACTTGTCGGCTTTTCGCGCACGACCGCGATCTTTGCCACCGCTTCCGGCGTGACCCATCCGGTCTCGCAGAGCGCGGCAACGTCCGCGTTGTGGGCGATGTCCTCCATGCTCTTGAAACCATGCGTCAGGCTACCGACGCTGCAATTGCCGTGGTCCTCCGCCACCGTCGCGAACACGCCATGCGTGCCCTGGATCCAAAAGACGCAGCTCGCGGCAGCGGCTCCCGTCCGGCCATCCGCCGTTGCTGGCGGCATGGTTCGTTCGATGCGGCGGATCCCGGCAGGAACGTGGCTGATAAAGGCAATAGCAACCGGCGGAACCGCGAGGCCCAACAGGTCCTGCAGATCGAGGTGCCAATTCTCGAAGCGAGTCTGCGACATGTGCCTATTCTCCTGATCCATTATGTCCAATCGAACAGTGCAATTCTTCGCCCGCCAAAGGGCGCAGTCACTCGCCGTCCTTGCGCGCGGCCAGGCTGAGGAACAGGATGGCTCCGTAGAACGTGCCGTTGGCAACTTGCCGACGCGCCTCCTGAGCGAAGCCGTCAACCATCTCCTGACCGATTTCGCCGACGCGAGCGGCTGCGTTAGTGCCGCGCGACAGCAAAGTCAGCAGATAGTCGGGGGTCGTCGTCTGCACATAGCCGTGCGGGTCGACCGACTGCACGCTAAACCCCGCTGCGGTGACGAGAGCGGGAAGCCGCCGCATGATGTAGGGGGCATGCATCATATTACGCAGCACCGCGCCTACGGCCGCTTGCAGGGGATCGCCATCGAACATGGCGACGGTGATGGTCGCGAAGTCGCCGTCGAAAATGACGAGTTGCCCGCCCGGCTTGAGAACCCGGCGCGCCTCGGCCAGCGCTCCCTCCGGGTCGGGCAAGTGCGAGTAGACCGTGTGCGCGATAACAAGGTCAAAGGAGGCTTCCGCCTGGCCGGTCGTCACAGCGTCGCCGAGCGCAAATGAGACCCGCGGTTCGCCGGCGAATGTTTCCCGCGCCATGTCGATGAACACGGAAGACGGGTCGATCCCGACCAGTTGGGCCGGGCCGATGTGCTGCATGATGAGCTTCGTCGCTGCCCCATTCCCGCAGCCAACCTCGAGTACACGGGCGCTATCGGGCAGAACGATCTGCGCCATGTAGCGGGCGCAGATGGTCTGCATGGCCGGCTCGGATGCCCGGACGTTCATGGACTTGGCGATGGTGTCCAGCACCTCGCGCGGCTGCTCTCTAATGCGGGTCAGCAGATCGGTCACAGCGATGTCATCCCTCGGCGATCGGCGCTCAGTTCCAACGCAGCAGATGTTTTTCCAGACGCCCCGCAATAGCGAAGATCACCAGCACGACCACCATGATGAGGAAGATCAGGGCGAACATCAGCGCGGCGTTGTAAGTCGATTGCGCAAACGACAGGAGATAGCCGAGGCCTCGGCTCGCACCCACGAACTCGCCGACGCAGGCGCCGGTGAAGGCGAAGCCGACCGCGATCTTGAGGTTGCCGAGCACCCAGGCCGCCACCGACGGCAGGTACACATGCCGCACCAGATCCCAGCGGCCGCCGCCCAGCGTGACAATGCGCTCCACGAGCTTGCGATCGACCTGGCGGATGCCGCTGTAGACGGTGAAGAAGATCACGACGGCTACCAGGATGAAGGCGAGCGCCACCTTTGAGGCAAGGTCGATGCCTAGCCAGATCACGAACAGTGGCGCCAGTACCACGCGGGGAATGGCGTTGAGCAGCGTCATCACCGGCTCGAGCAATTCGGCGACCGGCCGCAGCAGCGCGGCGACGACGCCGAGCACGATCCCAGCCACGATGCCGAGCGCCAGGCCGAGCAGCGCGGCGGTGAAGGTGGCGTCGAGATGCGGCCAGATGCGGCCGTCCGCGAATAGTTCATAGAGAGCGCTGCCGATGAGGCTTGGGCTCGGCACAAACAGCGGATTAAGCAGCCCAGCGCGCCCGGCCCCCTCCCACAGCAGCAGGAAAATGGCGAAGGCCGCGAGCTGGCGCATCCATTTCCAGCGGGGATCGAGCGTTGTCATTCGGCGGCCTCTGCCAGGTGATCGAAATCCACCTCGTGGGAGAGATCGTTCCAGAGTTTTTCGTAAAGCGGCGCGAACGCTGGATGCACGCGCGCCTTCACCGGATCGCGCGGGCGCGGGATCGGCACTTGATATTGCTGCGTGATGCGGGCACGCGGGCCCTGCGAGAGCAGGTAGACGCAGTCGGAGAGGCTGATCGCCTCTTCGAGATCGTGGGTGACGAGCAGGACGCTGATGCGCTCCCGTTCGACCAGCGCGGCGACGTCCTGGATGATGCGAGCGCGCACGATAGCATCGAGCGAAGCAAATGGCTCGTCCATCAGCAGTAATTTAGGCTGCATCGCCAGCACCTGGGCAATGGCGACACGCTTGCGTTGTCCGCCGCTAAGATGGCGGGGAAAACGCTCGCCGAAACCGCTGAGGCCAAGGCGCCCGAGCCAGGAATCCGCCCGCGCCAGCGCCGCGGTACGGCCGATGCCGTTGAAGGTGAGGCCGAGCGCGACGTTCTCGCGCGCGGTCTTCCACGGCAGCAGTGCGTCATCCTGGAACAGCATGCCGATTTCGGACGGCGCGAAGCCCGCATCGACAATGCCGGCAAGTGGCTTTTGCAGTCCGATGATGGCGCGCAGCATGCTCGACTTGCCCGAGCCGGAAGGTCCGACGAGGCTCACGAACTGGCCGGTGCCGACGTCGATTCTCGCGCCTTCGAGGACCGGCTCGCCGCCGTAGGAAATCGTCAGACTACGGACGCGCAATTCACCCTCCGGCGATCGTGGTGTCGTGCAATCCGGACACGCTCGCGCCGGGTTTGATGAGGCCGGCGGCGATCAGGCTCTGCTCCACTCGCTTGGCCAATTCGAGGTCGATGTTCACCGTTTCGGGATAGAGCGCGTCGCGGTGACGCGCGATGATCTCGCCGAACTCCTTGAGATCGAGCCCGGTGGTCATCTCCTTGGGGAAAGCCGCGACCAACTGATCGCCGGTCATCGCGCGCAACGCCTTGAGTGCATCGGCCAGTGCCTTGGTCAGCGCAACCATTTCCGGCCGGCGTTGTTCGATCTCCTTGGCGCGCACCGCGACGCCCATGAATTCAAACGAACCGCCGAGATAGTGCTTGGCGTCTTCTAGGTCCATTGCGTTCACGAGCACGCGCGCGCCCGAGCGCTTCAGCAGGGTCAGAGCCGGTTCCTGCACCAGGCCGGCGTCGATCTGGCCCTGGCGTAACGCTTCCAGCAGATTGTTGCCCATGGTCGCGAACTTGACCTTTTGGGCGTCGGCGCCGGCCTGCTTCAGCAGGTAGAGCGCCAAGGCATGATCGGCAGTGCCGAGCGCGGCAACGGCAACCGTCTTTCCCTCCAGATCCTTGATCGATCGAATCTGGTCGGCGGTCTTGGGAGCGGTGACAACGGCAAACAAAGGAAGACGCCCGGTGACCGCGAAGCGGCGGATGTCCGCGCCGACGTTGGCATAGGCCTGGAGAGCAACGTCCAGCGAGGTGGCGGCGTAATCCACCGCCCCGCCGACCAGCGCCTGCATCGCGGCATTGCCGCCGCGGGTGTAGACAATTTGCACATCAAGCCCATGATTCTTGAAGTTCCCAGCCGCGCGCGCGACTTCGTAAGGCACCCCGCACAGAAGCTGGCTGCAGTATGCGAGCTTGATCTGCTTGCCCTGCGCTTCGGAGCGCGTAGGCCGCGCCGCAGGGATGACGCTTGCAATGAGCGCCGCACCCTTGAACAGCGAACGCCGAGACAAGTCGGTATCAGGTACGCGGGCAGTGGTTTCGTCGCAGCAGCTCATGAAATCCTCCGAATCTGGACACCTGGGCTAAGCGATCTCGCGCCGCGCAGCGCGTCTCGTACCGCGCGGAGGGCATTTAATCGTTATGCGGTTCGTTGCAGCGACTCGTCAGGCCGCCACTGGGATCGGCTTGCCTTCTTGACGGAGGCTCGGGCGAAGATTATGCCCGGATCACTTTCCCGTCCAATGCATAATTCTTCTACGTCTCTATGCAATTTGGAGATAAGCAAGGACATGGATCTCAAGCGCCTGCGAACGTTCGTCGCCGTCGCCGAGCTGGGCACCGTCTCGCGCGCGGCGTTGGGCTTGCGCATCAGCCAGTCCGCCCTTTCACGACAGATCATCGACCTGGAGCAGGAGTTTGGCTTCAAGCTTTTTGACCGTGTGGGACGCCGGCTCATGCTGACCGCCATCGGTGAGCAGTTGCTCGGAGATTGCCGAGACGTGTTGGGTCACGTCGGCTCACTCGGCGAGCGGGTGGACTTGCTTCGGCGCGGAGACAGGGGGGTACTGAAGGTGGCCGCCCCGCCGCACACGATCGAAAGTGTTTTGTCGAGGTTCCTGCCTCGATACGCACAACGCTTTCCCAACGTGCAGGTGAAACTGACCGAGGCCCTTGGTCCCGATATGTCGGCCCTGCTGGAACGCGGCGACGTGCATGTCGGCATCAGACACGATCAATATGTCGATCGCCACTTCGCGAGCCAGGCCTTGCCACCGGACGAGATTTTAGCCGCTTGCGAACCATCGCTCGCGCTTGGCCACGCCGGCATGATCGATATCGGCCGCCTTGCCGCCTATCCGTTGCTCCTGCTGGAATCAGGTTACTCACTGCGCAGGATGTTCAACGCGGCTTGCCGTCTCGCACGCGTTGAGCCCAACATTCTGCTCGAGAGCCGCGCGCCGCACACCTTGCTTGCGCTGGCCGAGGCCGGGCAGGGGGTCGCGATAATTCCCTCATTGTTGCGAACGGATCGCTACGCGCTCAAAATCGTCCGCGTAACGCATCTACGCAAACCGCTCCGTGAACCGTTGGTCATTCACTGGGACAACCGGCGCCCACTCCCGCGCTATGCCGAAAGCTTTTGCGAGATGCTCGCCAAGTACATGCGCGAGGTCCTCCCGATCACGAAGCCTTCGGTAGGCAAGTCGGCCGCCGCACGGAAGCAAGTTGCTGTCCGAGAACGCCGCAGGCGTATGGACCGAGGCTGAAAGGTCGCGCGGGGTCATTTTCGACCGAGGCAGCCGGGGTTCCTGCTGGCCCGCTTTGGCTTCGCCCCAAAAAGCGGACTTAAGCCGGGCTGACAAGCGGCGCGCGGGGCGCGTTTGGATCGGCCATGGGGCTGTGCTTCAAGCTCTCAAACTGGGAGCTTCGAATCATGCGCCATGAGCTTGCCGATCACGAGTGGGCTGCCATCAGGCCGATCCTGCCGAACCGGCCACGCGACATGCCACGAGCGAACGACCGCCGCGTGCTGAACGGTATCTTTTTGGGTCTTGCAATTCGGCGCGCCCTGTTCGTGTCAGATGGCGCTGCGATGTATCGCGAACTTCGGAAGCGGGGCACCAGTGCGAACAGGATCGGCCCGCCCGGGGGGAGCGCCAGGCGGGCCGATCGACGACGAGCGCTAAGGAACCGGGAGCGGCGCGTCGCTTTAACGACCTCAACGGGACGTTATGTCCGTGAGACGCGCGAGGCGCCTTGAGCGTTCAACGCTGCGCGCCGACGTAACCACTTTCCGGCGTGACGAAACATGCAAGAAACATTTGGCGGCGTTAGACATCTTTCGGTACCGTTGGTGAACGGTCCTTAAGGAGAAACGCCTTGCCGAAATCGACTAAAGTCGTAAAGCGCACCAAGACCACCGCCAAGAAAAGCAAAGCCAAAACCAAAGCCAGGAAAACCAAAGCCGCCAAGCCGCGCCGCGCGACGACGGCAAAGCGCAGCGCGCCGAGCGCCAGGCCCGCGCCGAGCGCCAAGCCCGCGCCGAGCGCCAAGCAGTCCGTGCTGGCGGCGGCGAAGGCGCTGCAGGCCGCGATCCGCGCCGGCAACGCGACGGCGGCGGAAAAATTCCTCGCCCGCGATTTCTCGTTCATCGACGCCGCCGGGCATGCGCACGCACGCCGCGAGGTGCTCGATGCGCTGAAGGCGAGCCCGCGCAGCGCCGGGACGCAGGTCAAGGTGCGCGACTACGGCCGCGTCGCGCTGATCACCGGCAGCTACCAGTCGGCGCAGGCCGGCGAGCGCTCAGACCTGTTCGCGCTCGACGTCTGGGTCAAGGACGGCAGCAAGTGGCAGGCGTTGATCCATCACAACAACGTGCTGGCGCGGCCGGACGCGCCGTCGGCGCATGTGTCCGGCGACGCCGCGGCCGATGGATGCGCCGGCGCCGCGCTGCATCAACCCGCTGGAGCAAGTGCCATACGCGCCGAAGTCGCAGGCCGAGCGCGATATCATCAAGGCGTTCCAGACGCTGGAGCTCGCGGTCACCCGCAACGATCCGGACGAGTGGACGCACCACGTCGCCGACGAGTTCGTGGTCACGCGCACGCGCCAGCATCCCACCGACAAGGCGGCGCGCATGGCGTTCATGGCGACGCAGCGCGCGATCAACGCCGAGACCTTCGTGGCGGAGGTGGTGAGCCTGAAGTTCTGGGTGCTGGGCGACGCCGCCGTCATGCGCGCCGACCACGCCATGCCCGGCAACCGCCGGCCGCCCTACCGCGCCACCCGGCTCTGGGTGAAGCGCGACGGCCACTGGCAGATGGCGATCAGCCAGCAGACCACCATCCAGCCGTGAGGCGATTTGTTGCAGGCGCGCGCGACCGCGCGTCTGCCATCATCCGCCTCACGTCCATTGCTAAGCCAACAAGAAAAGCGGGAGATCGAATGTTCAAGGCGATTGCCACGGCCGCCGTCGGCCTTTCAGTGCTCGGCGCAGCGACAACCACGCACGCGCAGACGCCGGCCGAGTTCTTCAAGGGCAAGCAGGTCTCGCTCTATATCGGCTTCTCGGCCGGCGGCACCTACGATCTCTACGGGCGGATCGTGGCGCGCCACATCGGCAAGCACATCCCCGGCAATCCGACGGTGGTGCCGAAGAACATGGAAGGCGCCGGCTCGATCCGGCTCACCAATTTCATGTATGCGTCGGCGCCGAAGGACGGCACCGCGCTCGCCACCATGGGGCGCGGCGGCGCCTTCGGTCCGCTGTTCGGCATGAAGGGCGCGCAGTTCGACGCCGAGAAATTCGTCTGGATCGGCAGCGCCAACGACGAAGTGAGCCTGTGCGCCTCCTGGCACCTCTCCGGCGTCAAGTCATTCGACGATGTGCGGCAGCGCGAGCTGATCATCGCCGCGACCGGACCCGGCGACGAGAGCCAGACCGTGCCGAAGCTCCTCAACGCCGTGCTCGGCGCCAAGTTCAAGGTGATCGGCGGCTATCCCGGCTCGAACGAGATGACGATTTCGATCGAGCGCGGCGAGACGCAGGGACGCTGCGCGTTCTCATGGGCCAGCATGAAGAGCGTGCACCGGCAGTGGCTCGAGGAGAAGAAGATCAACATCCTGGTGCAGCTCTCCTACCAGAAGCATCCCGAGCTTTCGCACGTGCCGCTCGCCGGCGATCTCGCCAAGACCGACGAGGAACGGCAGATGATCAACCTGCTGGCGGCGCGACAAGTGATGGGCCGGCCGTTCTTCACCACGCCCGACGTGCCGGCCGACCGCGTCGCGGCGCTGCGCAAGGCGTTCCTCGACGTGCTCAAGGATCCGGAGTTCCTCGCCGAGGCGGAAAAGCTCAAGCTCGAGATCACGCCGGTGTCGGGCGAGCGCGTGCAGGGGATCGTGCGCGACATCTACGCGACGCCGCGTGCGGTGGTCGACAAGGCGGCGGAATTCGTGAAGTAGCCAGCAACGAGTCATGGCCGGGCTTGTCCCGGCCATCCACTCTTTGTTCGATTTCGACGGAAGACGTGGATGCCCGCGACAAGCGCGGGCATGACGATCGAGAGGTGGCCGATGTCGCGCCTATTGGTCCTTCTTGCAGTGGCGCTGACGTCGCCGGTGGCGGCGCAGACGCCGGCCGAGTTCTACAAGGGCAAGCAGGTCAGCATCTATGTCGGTTTCTCGGCCGGCGGCACCTACGACCTCTACGCCCGCGCGCTGGCGCGCCACATCGGCAGGCACATCCCCGGCAATCCGAGCGTCGTGCCGCGCAACATGGAAGGCGCAGGCTCGCTGCGGCTCGCCAACTACATGCATCAGGTGGCGCCGCGCGACGGCACCGCGATCGCCACCATCGGGCGCGCGACCGTGGCAGCGCCGCTGTTCGGCGTCGCGGCGGCGAAGTTCGATCCGCGCGAATTCTCCTGGCTCGGCAGTGCCAATGACGAAGTCAGCATCTGCGCCGCCTGGAGCGAGTCCGGGATCAAGCACTTCGACGATCTGAAGACGAAGGAATATTCCTTCGGCGCCACCGGCCCGACCGAAGAGGCGGTGCAGATCTACAAGACCATGAACGCGCTGCTCGGCACCAAGATCCGCACGGTGTCCGGCTATCCCGGCGGCAACCAGATCAATCTCGCGATCGAGCGCGGCGAGATCCACGGCCGCTGCGCGCTGTCGTGGTCGAGCGTGAAGGCGACGCTGCAGCACTGGCTCGACGACAAGAAGCTGCGTCCGCTCATCCAGGTGGCGTCCGCCAAGCATGCCGAGCTGCCCGACGTGCCGCTCCTGACCGACCTCGCGGCGGACGACGAGGCGCGCTACGTGTTCCGCTTCCTGGTGGCGCGGCAGGTGATCGGCCGGCCGTTCTTCGGCGCGCCCGCGGTGCCCGCCGACCGCGCCGCGGCGCTGCGTCAGGCGTTCATCGAGACGATGAAGGACAAGGAATTCCTGGCCGAGGCCGACAAGGCGAAGCTCGAGATCAATCCGGTGCCGGCGGCGCGGATCGAGGATCTGCTGCGCGAGCTTTACGCGATCCCGGCCGCGATCACCAAGAAGGCGGCGGTGTTGTTTAACTAGGGCGTGTACTCACAAGAATCGGCGTCCGCTCTTCCGCTAGAAGCGGACATTTTGTGAGGCGACCTGCATGTCGGCTTAGGGCGGCGGTCTCAACCGGTCGACGCAACACACTGGCTAAATCTCTCTGCTGGGGACTCGAAGTCCAGCGTTTTCCTGGGCCGCTCGTTGAGTTGGCGCGCCACCCTGTTCAGCTCGGCCTGCGAGTGCTGCGCCAGATCAAGTCCCTTGGGGAAGTATTGGCGCAGCAGGCGATTGGTGTTTTCGTTTGAGCCACGCTGCCAAGGGCTTTGCGGGTCGCAGAAGTAAACATCGATATCCGTTTCCATCGCTGAAGCGCTTGTGATCGGCGAGCTCCGTGCCGCGGTCCCAGGTCAGCGATTTACAGAGCTCGTCCGGCAGCTTGCGCGCCTGCCGGATCAGGGCGGCGACGACGGTTTGCGTGTCTCGGCCTGCGACCTTGGCGAGCATCACATAACGCGAGTGGCGTTCGACCAATGTGACGATGTAGCTGTTCTTCGACCCGCAGAGCAGGTCGCCCTCCCAGTGGCCAGGCACGGCCCGATCCTCGACCGAAGCCGGTCGCTCGCTGATCGAGACAGCGTCCGCGATGCGGCCACGCTGATCTGCTTTCGCCGTTGCGTGCCGCGAGCGGCGGATCGGCCGCCGGGACCGCAGATGTTGCATCAGCTCCTTCTTCAGCACGCCGCGGGCCTGCACATAAAGGCTGCGATAGATGGTCTCGTGAGACACGCGCCACGCCTCATTCCCTGGACATGCCCGCTTCAGCCAGCCTGCAATCTGCTCGGGCGACCAGTTGAGCTCCAGCTTTCTAACAACAGCCTGCCGCAACTGGCCATGTATCGCCAACTTGCACGGCTTTGGGCGCAGCGCCTGCTTCCATGCGAGCTTGTCAGCCGCCGCAGCCCGGTAGCAACCCGCTCCGCCGTTGCGACTGACCTCGCGGCTGACCGTCGATGCCGCGCGAGCCAGCATCCTCGCTATTGCCCGGACCGATTGGCCCTCCACAATGCCCCGAGAGATCTCCTCGCGTTCCGCCATCGTCAGCGCCAGACGGGATCGGCGCCGGGCCGGCGGCATGACCCCGCCGCTGGGTCTCAAATGTGCAAAAATGCAGGAGGACGGCTTGCCAAAGGCACGCCCGATCGACTTCAGGCCTTCACCCTTCTTCCAGCGCTCCCAAAGCTCCGCGCTCTGAGCTGCTGTAAACCCAACCCGATGATACTTCATCGCTATCGCTCCACGTCCTCGGTTTAAGGTACGTGTTGCGCTGATCAGTTGAACTCACCGCCAGGAGCGGACGTGAATTCAGACATGCCTTTGCTGCGGCCCACGGGCGACCCCGCGCGACGTCACCGAGATTGTTGTCGAATTCTCAGCGGTTTCGTGATCTCGTAAGTACATTCCACGAAGCGTTGAGCGACCGGGCTCAGGGTTCGATGCTTGAGCTTCACGAATGCAACTGGTCTCGGTTGCATGGGCAGCTTGATAGGCAGCACCTTCAGCCCCAAGGCTTCACCTCTGAAGTGCAAGATCGAATTTGAGAGCACGGTGACAAACCGCCCAGTCGCAGCAAGTTGGCAACACAGGTGCATCGACAGCGTGGTCATGGGGGCTCGCGGGACAGCAAGACCATTGACACGAAACAGATCCGCAGTCAGCGACCCCGCCAGAGTATCCGGTGGAGGCAAAATCCATGCTTCGTTGGCAAGGTCAGCCAGTTTCAGCGTACGGGCGCGAGCCCACTTGCTTTGCTTGCCGATGACAACGTGAACGTGGTCGTCGAAGAGAATGTCAGCTTCGAGATCAGTTTCCGCAAACGATTCAGGAATCCGTCCCAAGAGTAGATCAATGCTTCGTTCGCGCAGTTCGCGGTATTGCATTGTTGCAAACAGCGCCTGCGCGATTGAGACGTGAACTCCAGGGTTCTGGCGTGAGAACCGATCGATGACGACCGGCAATATGCCCGCCGCCATTGCTTCGGCGCTGCCCAGGCGCAATTCGCCAACGGTTGGATCTGCCAGGAAAAGCAATTCCTCGATGCCATTCTTGAGTTCATCGAACGCTGCACGCCCTCGCTTGACGAGTGCGTCGCCGTAGGCCGTTGGCTCGACGCCGTAGCGGCCGCGATCGAGCAGGCGCAGGCCGAGTGCGTCTTCCATTTCCGCGATCGCCTTCGACACCGCGGGTTGCGAGATCGCAAGCGCGTTCGCAGCCTTGGCCATGCTTCGGTGCTGCACGACCGCGAGCAGAATGTGCAGATCGCGCAACTTAAGCCGTCGGCCAATTCGCTCGCTATATTCCATCGGACGGCCTTATCAGAATGGTTATGGTTTAATCCGATCATAGAATTATACGAGTAAGCCTGCACGGGCTATTCTGGTTTGGTCTCGCCGACCAGGAGGCTTCGAAAATGGGCAACGTCAGACCGGCAAAGCCGCGCTTCCTACGCAGCGCTGTCCTAGGAGCCATAGCTCTGGCCAACGCATTTGGCTCGCCCGACAGGGCATCGGCTCAAACATACCCCGGCGGCCCGGTCCGAATGGTGGTGCCTTTCCCAAGTGGAGGACCGCTCGATTTTGTCTCGCGGTTGCTTGCCGAGCGACTGACTATTGGCTTCAAGCAGCCCTTCATTGTCGACAATCGTCCCGGCGCCGCCGGCAATATTGGCGCCGAAGCCGTTGCCAAAGCCGCACCGAACGGCCAGACGTTGCTGGTCGTGATCGACACCCCGCTGACCGTTAACCCGTGGCTGTACAAGAAATTGCCATTTGATCCGGAGAACGATTTCATTCCGATCTCAATCGCGGCTGGCTTCTACCAAATGTTGGTGGTCCATCCCTCAGTTCCGGTCAGGTCGCTCCAGGAATTCGTTGATTTCGCAAAGCGACAGAGCATCACTTACGGCAGCGGCGGCGCAGTCGGCAGTCCTGGTCATCTCACGATGGAATATTTTCGACAGCAAACCGGCTTTGATGCCGTGCACGTGCCGTACCGGGGCAACGCACCCGTCGTCACAGATCTGATTGGCGGACAGGTGCTAGCGGGATTTGTCGCCACGCCGGGAGTGATCCAGCACGTGAAAGATGGCAGGCTGAAAGGCTTGGCAGTCTCGGGAGTCCATCGCAGCCGGCTTGCGCCAGATGTGCCGACAGTTGCCGAGTCGGGATACCCGCTATTCGACGTCGGCTTTTATATTGTCGTTCTGGCGCCCGTCGGCACGCCACGGCCGATTCGCACGGCACTCGAGCACGAAGTCCGCCAAGCTCTTGCCTCTGAAGAGATCAAGGCTCGACTGCGTGGCCAAGAGCTTGAACCCATCGCCAGCAGCAGCGCTGAGGCAGAGGCTCGGTTAAAGGCGACAGCCATAAGGTGGCGAGACGTCATCAGAGCGGCAAATATTCAGCCAGAATGAAATTGCGGTGCACGTTAAGTCCGTTCTGGGTCAGAAGCGGACATCGAGCCTCGCGCGCCCATTGTCTGCGTCTGACTCAAAGCGGACAAATCCTCGCTCTCCTTAGTGATCGAAATGGAATTGCACGACGCTTTCACCGCCCCTGCGAAAAGCTGTGACACCGTCAGCGTTTCTTCGCAGCATGAAGCCGGCAAGTGTTAGATGTCCGTCTTTGGACTCAATGATTTCCTCATTACTTGGTCGCCGCTCCGGAAGGGGAATGAGTTCTCCCTCGTATGTCAGGTCTATGTCTACACTAAACTCGTCAAATCGGGCCCCGATGCGTATCGGCCGACCGCCGCTGGAGAACTCGCGGATGCTTTCAATCGCTTGCGTCACACCAAACAAGACCCGTTCCATCACGTCGCGGCGCGCTGCCCATGCCCTGCCGCAATCCTCTACGAAATCGGAAACCTGCCCGTTCGCATCCGATGCCGCCGGATCAAATACGAGAGTCGCGCGTTGCCGTTGTCCGACCCGAAAGAGCACATGCAGCACCAGCGCGATGGTCGTTCCGAGTACAAGTGAAGACGTGAGAATGGGCTGTATTGCAGTAGGCATTTCCCAACCGATGTTCGGAACCATTTCAGCAGTGATGCCCGCCGACGCCGCCAAGCCTATTACGAGTGTACGACGCGCATCCAGCATGCGCGTTGCCATCGTTTGAATGCCACTAACAAGGATGAAGGACGCGACAAATACCAGCAAAGACCCCATTACCGGCCGCGGCATCAGCACAAGCAATCCAATAATCTTTGGAAAAAATCCGAAGGCGATGAGCAGCCCTCCTGCAGCAAATCCAACGGCGCGGCTGGTAACTCCCGTAGCAGCTGAGAGGGCAACCGCAGTCGGCGAAGAGTTGACTCCCATTGAGCCCAGCACGCCTGAGGAGATGGTTCCGAGGCCATCGGCCAGGACGCCGCAACTCAAGGAGTGCATCTCCGGCCTAACCCAACTGGCATCATTGATGCGCTGGCAGGCCGAAATAACCGCTACCGCCTTAATCGCCGCAACAACGGCTGAGATCGCAAAGGGCAAGGCTAGCGCGGAAGAAAACGACCAGCTGATGTGGTCGACCGTCGGAAATGCCATGAGGGGGAGTGAACGAAGGTTCTCCAACGCATCTAAGGGCAGAACTCCCATCAGAGCAGAGGCTCCGTAGCCCGCGATCATTCCAATCAGTGCACAAAACACCCGGGTCTGACCCTTGCCCCACACAATGAGCCCAGCGGTCACCCCGAGGGTAATCACGGCAACGAAAATGTCGTTGCGGGTGGGTGGTAGATCCGCGCCAACGCCGATCAGGTAGCGAAAGCCGAGCGAGCCTACTGTAGTGCCAACGAAAAAGACGACTAGACCGCTGAGCTCTGGCGGGAACAACGACCGAATTCGATGCAACAGCGGTGACAGGGCAGCCTCGATAACTCCAGCGAAGACCGTCATGCCAAACAGCAAAGGCAATCCGCCCATTTTGAGGGACGCGATTGAGGGAGCCAGATAGATCGCGCTGTAATTCGCAGGGCAGAGAAATCCGCTGCCGACTGGCCCCTTTGGTATTGCTTGCAAGATTGCGGCGAAACCCAGCGCGATCACTGCCAAGCTTAAGATATTTGCAGACAGACTGGCCGGCCCGCCAACTTCGTTTATGACAACGATCGGAAATATCAGGAATATCGCGATGAGCCCGACATGCTGCAAGCCGCCGAGCAAAGTGACGTGCAACGGCGGGACTTCATCGACGCTGTAAGTCAATTCGGGTGGCCGCTTCGGCGGCCGGCGGGGGGAAAAAAACTTCATAAGGCGTTTCGCCGGCTAAGCTCGCACCGGAAGCCGAAGAAGTAAATCGACTAAAAGCAACCGAGTTGGAGGGACGGTCTCTCCGGATATTAAGTGTATCGCAGTCTGGGGCACTGCATCTAGACCCCAACACCCCGCCCGCGTGTGAGAAATGCGCAGGGATGACCATACTTAGGTAGCATTCTCGGCGGGTGCCTAATTCGTACCAGGACGTGTACTTAGTAAATGCGCACATCGATATCCGCTTATCCTTCGGAAGCGGATATCGAGGAATTTTTCGGCATGTCCGCTTCGGGCCAACAACGGACCCACGGCGCGCTGCTAGAGAACGGGGGAGTCAGGGGAGCGAATAGGCGCGGGCGACCTTCCGCCGGTGGCTTTCTTGGCATCTTCACTTTCTTGGCTCTCTTCGCTTTCTTGGCTGGCTTCGCTTTCTTGGCTCTCTTCGGTTTCTTGGCGATCTTCGCTTTGCTCGCTTTCTTAGACTTCTTTCCGTAGATAGCGATGCGACCAACTTCTTTATAGTCTTCACCTAAGGAGCGAAGCTCGCGTCTCAAGGCGTCAGCTCGGCGACTGAGGATGCCGCTGATGTCATTCTTAAGCTTTAACAGGGCATTTACTGACATGGATGCGAGGCGTTGTTTTGGCATGGCGGGCTCCGTGGCAGTTGGCTCTTGAGACGATCAGATAGCAAACGTACGAACGCCAAAGTCGCACGAATTGCTGATGTGACTTTGGCTTGGAGCGTAGTGGCTAGGTTCAAAATACTGGGTTCTAGTTCTCGCTCAAGATGGTTTTGCAATACAATCCCCTTGAAAGCAGACATGTGAGCGGACATCGCGGGATGTCCGCTTTGGTCAGAAGCGGACTTCGCCCGACACTGTTCCCTCAAACTCAACCCAAGCTTATAAATCTGATAGTCGGCTACCACCATTCGGTTCCTCCGGATGGAAGGTATGCGCGCGTCTGGTGTTTGCCATTCGGTTGGTCGATTTATCGGCCCGTTGGCTCATCAATTCTAAGGCTACAAAGCAGGAGCGCTGGAAGATGCAATCCTCTGTCGAACTGGAGCTCGGCTTCCTTCGCGATCTGGTCTTTCTGTTGAAAGAAGAAGCGGCAGCAGCCAAAGCGGCATCCGCTACCGGAGATGAATACGCACGGGGCCGGCATTTTGCGTATTTCGAGGTGCTGGATCTTGTTCTTTCCCAGGCGCTCGCTTTTGAAATCGACTTGAAAAAGATCGGCCTCGAAGGTTTCGATCCGTATCAAGATATTTTGGGCGTGGAGATCAGACCAAGCGCAAAGCCGGCATCCGAAAAATAACCAAAGATTTGACCCGGAGTGAGATATGGGTGACAAACTCAATTGGCAACATTGGGGTGTTGGTTTCAGCACGTCTGCTTGGGCCAGCAGCGGACATCCCAGTATCGACGTGAAGGGCCAATAAGGTGCCCTAACCCTTCAACACGCCATCGATTTCCAGGAGGAAGTCCACCGAAGGGCGCCAGTGGGCTGTGCTTCCCAGCCCCGCCTGCGCAGTGTCGCGCAAGGGGTCGAGGAGTCCGATCAGAGCCGCCATCGTCATACCGGGGATCGCTTCCGCCGCGAGTTCCGGCATGTCTGCCAGCATGATCCGGTTCTCCGACAGGACTTCATTGGCAATCACGAACTTGAAGGCCAGCACCGTGAGGCGGCGCTGATCCTCTCGCCAATCAGTGAACTTCGCCACTCTCATTCGGTCCGCAACAACCCACCAGTCGGACGTGTCCAGCCCGTTATTCAGAAGGAATTCCTCGAAAATCCGCGGCAGGTAATGCCGCATGGTCTGCGGCGTGCCCACGGTCGTCACAAGCCGCCACGCCAAAAGGTCCAGGAGTTGTTCCGGTATCGTGTCCCGATCGTAACGCAGGACTTCTCCGACGAATTCCGCTCGGTCTTCCGAGTAACGCGGCTTCGTGAAGAGATCATTGGGCTCGTCAAAGGCGGCGTAGAGATCCTTCAACAACGCAGCGACGTCCGCGGAATCGGCGTAGCGGGACATGTCAAAATGCCGTTTCGAATAATCGTTGACGTAGCCTATTAGAGAATCCGAATTCTTCGAATCGTCGAGCATCCCAGTGGTGACCAACCTAAGGTACCACCAGAAAGGCGAAGTCTCTATCCGGCCGACGCATTGTCACCTTGGACTGGACGCGTTATTTCAAGCACTCAACTCGGCGCAGGCTGTCAAGGACATCATGCCCTACGACCTCACCGTCATCGGTACCGGACCCGGCATTTATGACGGCAAGATAAAGGGCGTCACGATGGCGGGGATCGCGTGAGTGAGCGGGAGCCGCCGGCCGATGCCATCTGGACGCCGACCTTTCACGACCAGCAACCGTTCGCGGTCGAATTGCTGGACCTGCTGAACCTCGGCAATTCTGCCGGCATTCGGCTTGGCGCGACGACGCCCGTCGAGCTTGTGCAATTGCTCGGGGAGCCCAGGTCCCGCAACGAGGGTGCCGACCCCCATTCACTGCTGCTGGATTTCGACAAGGGATCGGCCTATTTCCGCGATGGCGCCCGGCTTTCCAGCTTGGGCTACAATTGCCATCCGCATTACGGAGAGCTGGAGCGGTGGTCGCTCGAGTCCGAACAGCTCGGTTATGACGACGTTGGCTTGGCGGACCTCTGGATCGGCGCCTATGGCTCGAACTATAGTTTGCGGCTTGCTGATCGCTGCGTGTCTTATTTTTCCACTTTCCCGAAGCTGATCCAATATCGGCCGGCCGGCTTTGACTACCAGTTGGATGCACGCGCCGGACCGCTGGATAAGCGCTTGCGCGTGCTCGCCAAGCGCGATCAACGCGAGCTTTGGCTCGTCTATGAACTCTCCGCCTTCGACGTCCACCAGCACAAGGGCCGCGTCTTTTTCGATTACTGCCTCGCCGAATTAAGCGTTTTCGATTTCGGCGTGCAGCCGCTGGATTAGCGCGCCTTTGGAAGAATGCAGCCGCTGCGGAAATCTTCCTCCACTCCTGCAAACTCCGGGTACGTCGGGTCGGCGCTGTGGCCAGATGAGGCCACGACGGCATCATGGGCAGCATTTAGATGCTGCAGCAATGCATGAAAGCGTCTGAACCAATCTTCTTCTTCAACGGAGCCTGTAAAATCGTCTATCGGTGCAAGGCGGCTTTCCCACAGCTCAATCAGTGCCTGATTTCCGGAGACGATCGGACTGAGCTCTCGTCCTAGCGAAAGGCGGGCATTGACCATATAACGGTCAAAAGCTTTCGCGATCTCATCGACAAGCTCGTCGTTTCTGACGGGAGCGCCCAGCATCCGGATTTTTTTGACTCCCGGATGGTTTGCAAAATTGCGAAGCTCCTGAACCGCGCCGGGTCCCGCAAGCTTTGCCAATTCCTCTTCGACGGCGGCGTCACTCACCGTGGGATACAGCATCTTCTCGACCTTATCGCCGTAGCGAAGCAGCATTTCTTCCGCGCGCTGATTCAATTCCCTGGTTCCGATCACGCTGGTTCTGGCACAGTCCGTATCGATATGCTGTGACATCAGGCGTGCGAACTCAGCGATGACGGCTTGGCCGTAGGTGTCTGCCAGCGCTTCCGCCGCCGTCGGAACCGAGTACAGATCCTGTAACGAAGGCAGCGTCTGTTGTGCCCCCGCTCGCATGGGCACTGCTATGAGTGCTCCCAGCGAGACGAGCATCGCGCCTCTTCGGCTAAAACGTTTCATGATCCGATGCTCCTCCGTCTCGCAGATCTGAATGCCAACTTCGGACGCGCGCGAACAGCCCTTCAGGACGCCATGCAACCCGACAATCAGGTGCCGATGTGACAAGCGCCGGCTTCCGCAGTCTGCGAAAGCCGGCGCCGGTGGACCAAGTGTTATGAGAACAAGAAGTCAGTCGAAGCGTGCAGGTGCAGCTCAGCCACGTTCACGCCGGTCATTGTGATCGACTCGCCCTGGTTCCCGAAGGAAATGACGGTGTCGTTGCCGACCTGGCTGAACGACAGGTCGTTCAGGCTTTCAACATGGCCGGCCCAGCCACCGCTGCGGAATTCCAGCACATCCACGCCGACTTGAAAGTCGGTGATGATGTCAGCGCCATTGTTGTTGCCGCCGAAGAAGTGCCCGCTCGAGAAGACAAAGGTGTCGCTGCCACCGCCGCCGCTCAGCACGTCATTGCCGGTGCCGCCGAAGACAACATCGTTGCCGCCCCCGGCCGAGATAAGGTCGTTGCCCTGGCCGCCGTTGATCGTGTTGCTCCCGTCGGAGCCGAAGAGAAAGTCGCGATGCTGCGAGCCGGTCAGATTCTCGATGCTGATGAGGGTGTCGCCTTCGGCCTGGCCGCCGGAACCGTTTCCGGTTGCAAGGCTGACCTTCACGCCCGAGGTGCTCTGGGCATAGGTGACGGTATCGACATCGGCACCGCCGTCCATGGTGTCCACGCCGTCGCCCCCGAGGAATGTGTCGTTCCCGGTTTCGCCGAACATTTTGTCGTTTCCCGCACCCCCGTCGATCGTATCGTCGTCTCCGCCACCAAGAATGACGTCAGCAAGGCTCGTCCCGTTGAGCGTATCTTTGCCTGCAGTTCCTCGAATGTTCGCCATGGCACATCTCCCTCTGATGGACTGGCGCGCGTGCCGCGCGGTCCGCATGATGGGAGAATGCGGTGCGCATATCCCCCTGATGCCTGGTCAGACGGATGGCCTCAGGAATTTTGCATCGGCGGCCAAAAACAATTATTGGCCCCTATTTTTTGTAGTTAAGTCAAAGGCTTACGTTGGTAAATTCGGCGGTGCCGAACAAAATACGCGGCACGCGGACAGCGGATTCCTTCTGCGACTACGCAACCGGAGGCATCGTGACTGAAAAATTTCGATTTCGAGAGACGATCAATCTAACGCTGCATCGCGACGAAGCCATTGTCCTGCTCTGGTACCTTTCCCGTGAACTGGAAAGGAATAACCTCGGCGACAGTTTCGATCATGCCGCGGAACCCCATAGCCTGAGTGCACTATTGCAGGAGCTAATTCCTGCTCTTATCGACACAGGAGGCCCAGACGCTGCTGGAATTGAGATAGCGGCTCGGGAACATTTGCTGCAACGACATTTGTGAACATCGCGTTGCCCTGGCTGACCTCTCATGATGTGTGTCAATTTAGCGAGAGCATTCACACTTAGACGAGAGATACCCTACCGTACGCTCGCGTAAGCCGCATCTATGCGCGCTTGGCCCCACCGCTTGGGCGCCGTCGGCCGAGCACCTGGCTTGGCGATGTCCGTACCCTCTCCGGCTCGCACGGTCACTTGCCGGCCACCGGCGGAGACCGTCACCGCGCCTTCTTCAACAAACACGCCAAAGACTTTGTTGCTTGGCCCCGCGAAAAAGCGCGTTCCACGAACGGCGATAACTCCGAATTCGCCGCGAATTTCCATCGGCATCGGCTCACCTGCCCGCTTGTCGAAAAGCATTGCGCCTTCGTCCAGCGTCATTTTGCCGCCCACATTCATCAAAAACTGATTGATGGTAAGCCGCGCTCTTTCTCCCAATCGAACCATGGTATTTTCGCCGAGCCGCAGCTCAAGGCGCGAATCGGGTCCGGTGCCGACTTGATCACTGACAAAAATCGGCGCTTCTCGCTTAAGGAGCCGTTGTTTTTCCCCCACCTTTGCGAAGGCTTCCCCGCTGGCCTCCTCTACGGAACCCGCGGCTTGGGGAGTTAAGTCTTCCGCAGCTGCGCTCTCGCACAGGAACGAGAATGTAACGGCAAGCATGCTTCCGACAACGCAAAGAAAGAAGCGCCTGTTGATCGCATTCATTCGAAGGGTATCAGAGCGAAGAATCACGCCGGCCCTCATGCTCGTCTATACTCATTAAATCCAAGCCATCGATCATAATCGAGACAGATATTCTGCGCTAGTCCGCGCTGGGCGGGGCGGTTGCTATCTATTGTTGGCGCCGGCATCCGACGACGATCGATAGCAGGCTCGGCAAGCGACCTTTTGCTCACTGCGCCAGCCGTTTCAGTTCGGCGACGGCGATGTGGTGATGTGGAAAGAAGCCCCTACATTGGGCCGCCGATGCTGCCTGGAAGTGTGTTCGTGACGCGTCCAGTTCGCCCCGGATCAGGTGCCACGTCCCAACAAAAAATTCGGTTACGCAACGGTCCTCGAATGGCCGGTCATCCTCAGCAAGCGCGGCCTCAGGTCTGATGCGACCCAGATAAAGATCGAAAAGACGTTCAGGGCCGCTCGCCCGGTGCGGAGTCAGCTCGGCGTTCTGACCGGCGCGCGTTCGCGCGATATAGCGAAACAGCACGTAATTCCAAACATATCCGTGCCTTGGCGATCGGACTATCGCTCGGTCAAAATCGGCTGCAGCGGCGGAAAAATCGCCATGCAGGTAGTAGGCATAACCGCGATCGGCGCGATTGATGTCATCAGGTTCGAGCTGAATCGCGCGCGTGTAGACTGCGATCGCACGCCGGTATTCGCCCGCAGCAAGATATGCTTTTCCAAGATCGCCCTGGACGCGACCGTTTTTTGGCTCGAACTGGATCACTTTGTTGTAGTCTGCAATGGCGCGATCGAAGTCGCCCTTCTGAAACCACGTGCCGCCACGTCGCCAGTAGTTGCGAGACCGTTTTGGATTGAGCCGAACTGCCTCGGTATAATCGGCGATGGCGCGGTCGAGTTCGCCCTTGGTTGCCCACGCGTCTGCGCGCCGCGCGTAGGCCCTCTCGTGATTTGGGTCGAGCCGGATCGCTTCAGAGTAGTCGGCGATGACACGATCGATTTCGTCCCTGTAAATCCCAAATTCCAAGGCTATGCCGCGATTGTAATAGGCATCGGCGTAACTTGGATTGAGCGTGATGGCTTCAGTGTGGTCGGCGATGGCACGTTTGGCATTGGCTTGATTTTCGTCCCACCGTGCGCCGTTAATCTTGGCTTGCCAGGCGAGGCCGCGGCGATTGTATGCAACGGCGCGATTTTTGTCGGTTTCGCGCTTCGACATGATGATCGCGGTGCAGCTCTTGATCTGCCGATCCCAATTCACGTTGGGCATACCGGTGCAGGTACGCCACGGTGTCGAACGCTCCGCTTGGACCGGTTGAGCATATAGCGCCAGCGCAAAAGCTCCGTAAAACGTCATTCGCAGGAGCATATTCGCTCTCCATTCGACGCCCGTTGCAGCTAACGACCGCGGAGCGGCGTCTTCGGGACAGCCGACGATTTTGTGTCGGGATGCAGGTAGGCGACGAGACCTTCGTATCGAATGGCTGCCCTAAGCGGATTGTCATATTCACAATATACAGCAAGTTGGACCGGGTAAGGTTGGCAGCAACGGGTAGGGTATTAGCGAACGCACCGCGCGCAAGTACGGATTCACGATCTGCAACCTCGGCGCCACAAGGCCGCCCGAGATAATTGTGCGCACTTAGGGGTTGGTTTTTGAACAAATGGCGACGTCCGCTTTGGGCGCCATAAGCAGACGTGCGAGCGCGCGGGCCGGACGCGCCAAAAGGCGACATGCACCCCTTCCGTGCCCAAGCTTCTATGCAGTACTTTGACAATGCAGCGAGCACGCGTCGCGGATAGCACGCGACTGACCTGCTATTTGCATCGGAGGAGAGCATATGATTACGCGCCGTCACGTGCTTGCAGGTTCTGCCGCCACGCTTGTTGCACCATTTACGATCAGCACCGCAATGGCACAGCCTCAAGCCGCCCGGGTTACAATTCTCTTTGACGCTTTCGGCAAGCCCTCGGACCTCAGGAGAGGTTGGGGATATTCATCGCTCATCGAGTATGGCGGTCGACGCATTCTCTTCGACACCGGCTCGAACGGCGCGAACTTTGAGCACAACGTGAAGTCGCTGGGGATCGACCTGAAGAATCTCGACTTCGTCGTCATATCGCACCGGCACAACGACCATACGGCCGGTCTGCACTACGTGTTGCGCGAAAATCCGAAGGTCACGATCTATGCGCCGCTGGAGCAGGCTGGCTTCAGCTCACCAACCCCGCCTGCGCTCATGAACCTGATCCGGCGCTATGTGGAGACCGTCCCCGACGAGTTACGCTATTTCGGCGGCAATCCGCCCAAGGTGAACAGCTCCGAATCGCCGTGGGGCCTCGATCGCTTCACTCACGTCCGGGAGACGACCGAGGTGCTGCCCGGGCTCTTCCTGCTTACGCTGCGATCCGAGTTGCCGGGCACAAGGGAGATGAGTGAAGTATCGCTCTTCATTAGGACGCCAAGGGGAGGAGTGCTCGTCGTCGGCTGCTCCCATCCTGGTATCGAAAGGATCGTGGAGGCAGCGGCGAAAATCGATCCGCAAATTCATGCCGTCTTCGGCGGGTTCCATCTCGTCGACATACCTGATGCTCGGGTCACCGAAATGGTGACGTCGTTCCGCGACAAGTGGAAGATCGAGCGCATGGCTGCCGGCCATTGCACCGGACCGTTCGCCTTTGCGGAAATGATCCGGTTGTTCGGCCCGCGATTCGATCCCGCCGGCGTAGGTACGGTGATTTCCTTGCCGTCGTAGGGCCCGGCGGGACGACAGCCGAAGCTCATTTCACCGCGAGCGAACGTTGCGCGGCACGCAGATAGTCCGGAACGAACACGCGGCCGAGGTCGAACTGCCGGTCCGCGGGGATGGCGCCCTCGCCCTGCATGTTCTCGAAGACCCGCTGCAAGCCGATCTCGGACACGTCGAGCCGCGGATCGAAGATGCCGAGCTGGACTGCCGCCGACAGTGAACGGGCGGTCAGGCTGACCTGAGATTTCAGCTCGTCGGCCGCAATCTGCGCCGCCTCGGCGGGATTCGACGCGATAAACGCTTGACCGCGCAGCAGGGCGCGGATGAAGCCGGTGGTGGTCTTCGGATTGCGGCTCGCCCATTCGGCGCTGGCATTGACCGTAATGAACTGCCATTCCGGCTCGTACTTGCCGGCCCAGCCGAGGTCGTTGAAGCCGGCGGCCTCCGCTTCGTAGTTGAGCGGGAGCGGCTGCATGCCGGCATCGATCTTGCCCGCCTTAAGCAGATTCCAGCGCGTCGGTGCTCCACCCACGGCCGTTATCTTCAGGTCGCCGGGCGCCAGTCCTTCCGCTCGCGCCATCTTGAGCAGCAGCTTGCTGCTGCCTTCGGTCAGTGACAGCACGCCGATATTGGCGCCGCGCAGGTCGGCGAAACTCTTGATCGAGGATTTTGCGATCAGCCAGAGCGGCGGGCGCCGTACCACGCCCGCTATGATGCGCATCGATCCGCCTTTGGTGGCATCGATGAGGGTAGCGTCCGGTCCGCCGAACGTGATTTGCAACGCGCCGGCGCGGGTCTGCGCCGTGATTTCCGAGCTCGTCAGCCCGACGGCAAGGCTCGCATCGATGCCCTCGTCCTTGAAATATCCCTGACGCTCGGCGATCCAGTACGGAATCGCAAAGATCACACGCGCGGCCACCGCCGATTTCACCGCCTCGGCGGCACGTGCCGGCGCGGCACCGACGGCCGACATCATGGTGACGAGCGCAAGCAGGCCCAACGATCTCGCAAACATGGACGCCTCTCCCTCGATATTTTCAACCGATACGCGGGGCGCGCGCCACCGCTACGGCGCGATGCCCATCGCATCGCAAAACGCCTTGCGCACCTCCGGCGGCTGGCCGAAGCAGTGGCGGAAGCCTTTCAGCCGCGCGTTGAGCAGCGGATACTTCGGAAACTCTTCGAGCGTGATGCCTTCGGTCGACGTCGTCTTGGTGATGTTCGGCAATTCGACGCACTTCGCCAGGTTGGCGCTGCGCACGATGCCCTTTCGGCTCGGCGCCCTTGGCGACCGCGTCCAGCTCTTCAAACAGCCGCTTGCGCATCATCGCGATGCCGAGGTCGGAGGCGCCGAGGTTCTCCTTGGTGCGGTCGGCGATCACGCCCTGCCCCACCCAGGCGATGATGTCCTGGTTGATGACGTGGCTCGAGATCCAGCGGCCGCTCTCGTCCTTGATCGGCGAGATCCAGGTCGGGACCTTGTCCTGCACGTAAGGCTCGCGCCCCTTCGGCACCCGCATGAAGAACCAGCACACCGAGAGCGTGTTCTCGTCGTCGATCGGCACCCGCCACTCGAAATGGTTGCCGAGATAGAAGCCGTTCGGCCACAGCGTGACGCGGCCGACGGTCCAGACCGGATCGCCGTCCTTCTGGCCCTCGCGCACGCGCTTGTAGACGTGGCCGTATTCGAATTCCTCGAACACGAGCTTGAGGTGCTTCGCCGCATACGGCGCGGTCGCCCCGTTGAGCCGCGTGCTCCAGTTCTCGTGCATCCATTCGAAATGCACGGGATCGCAGGAGTTCTCCTGGCACTGGAACCAGTTGCAGGGGATGTCCGAGAGCACCACCTCGCGGAAACCGTGCTCCCAGGTGAACGGCTCCCACACCGGCAGCTCCGGCACCGGCTGCGGGCCCATATACGCGAACAGAAGCCCGGCGCATTCCTTCACCGGATAGGCCTTGGCGAGGCAGCGCTCGCGCGTCTTGCCGCGCGGATTGACGGTGTCGTCATAAGGCTGCTCGATCACGTTGCCGCGCTCGTCCATCAGCCAGCCGTGATAGTTGCAGCGGATGCCGGTCTGCTCGACGAAGCCATACGAAAGGTCGGCGCGCCGGTGCGGACAGTTGCGGTCGAGCAGCCCGTAGTTGCCGCCGAGGTCCTTGTAGAGCACGAGGTCCTCGCCGAACAGGCGCATCGCCTTGATCGGATTTGCGTCGAGCTCGCTCGCGCCGCCGATCGGCTGCCAGTAGCGGCGGAGATAGTCGCCCATCGGGGTGCCGGGGCCGACCTGGGTGAGGACTTTGTTTTTGTCTGCGCTCAACACGACGCGTCTCCCTGTTCCCTGTTTGCCGGGCTCAGATTGGAATTGCGCCAATGAGCGGGCCGCTTGTCAAGCACGTGGCGCTGGCACATTGGCCGGTGAAACCAGCACATGTTCGGGACGCACGCCGAGCCCCACAAGGCGCGCCGGAATGCGTTGCAACATCGGACAACGGCTGACCAGCCGCACCGGCCACGGCGGCACCGGGGTGGTGCGTCCGGCGAGCACGGCGCTGAGCACGTTGTTCTGCATGAACACCTGGATGCGCTGCGTCATCCGGGTCGGGAACATGCGGCGGCGCTGCACCGCCGCGAGATCGGCGTCGCTGACGGTGCCGGCGGCGAGCGGCGCCGCCAGGCGGTTGGCCGCCGCCACCGCGTCCTGCACCGCGAGGTTCACGCCGACACCGCCGACCGGCGACATCGCGTGCGCGGCGTCGCCAATGCAAAGCAGCCCCGGCCGGTGCCACTGCGCGAGCCGGTCGACCTTCACGGTGAGCAGCTTGACGTCGTCGAAGCTGCGCAGCTCCTGCACGCGGTCGTGCATCTGCGGGGCGACCGAAACAACGGCCTCACGAAACGCCTCGATGCCCTTGGCCCTGATCTCCTCCGCCGCGCCCTTCGGGATCACATAGGCGCATTGCCAGTAGTCGCCGCGGTCGAGCATCACCATCATCTTGCCGGCGGCGATGCGGCCGAGCGCCTCGCCGCCGTCGCTCTCGCGCCGCGACAGCCGCATCCAGAGCACGTCCATCGGCGCGCCGAGGTCCTCGACCGTGAGACCGGCGCGCTCACGCACCACCGAGGTGCGGCCGTCGGCGCCGACGACCAGCGCCGCGCGAACGGTAAGTTCGCCATCCGGCGTCGTCGCGCGCACGCCGACGACGCGGCCGCCTTCCTCGATCAGGCCGGTGACCTCCGCACGCATGCGCAGATGGTAGTGCGGATAGGCCCGGCCATGGTCGGCGAGGAAATCGAGGAAGTCCCACTGCGGCATCAGCGCGATGAACTTGCAGCGCGTCGGCAGGTGGGTGAAGTCGGCGATTTGCACGGGCGTGTCGCCGACGATGCCGCCGAGGCGCTCCACGCGCCGGTGCGGCAGCTTGAGGAATTCATCGAGCAGCCCGAGCTCGTGCATGATCTCGAGCGTCGAGGGATGAATGGTGTCGCCGCGGAAATCGCGCAGGAAGTCGGCGTGCTTCTCCAGCACCACGACGTCGACCCCCGCGCGCGCCAAGAGGAAGCCGAGCATCATGCCGGCGGGCCCGCCACCGGCGACGCAGCATGTGGTGCGGATTTGCTCCATCGCCTACCTCGTGTCCCGGGCGCACTGCAGCACGTAGTGATGCAGTGCAGACCCGGGACCCCGGTTTCTTCGTCTTACAAAGCAATAAGATCGACCGTCAGGTCGCGCCAGCGCGGATTAACGTCTTCGATCAGCTTGAATTTCCATTCCCGCCGCCACCGCTTGAGTGCTCGCTCTCTGTCGCGTGCTTCGAGAATCGATCCGTATTCCTCGTAGTAGACCAAGCGGTACACTTTGTACTTTCTGGTGAATCCGGGAACCAATCCGCTCTTATGTTCCCCGATGCGACGGCTCAAATCGTTAGTCACGCCGATATAGAGCGTGCCCCGATAGCGGCTCGCGAGGATGTAGACGTAGAATGCCAGCGCTGGTTAACAGCAGAAAGAAACCGGGGTCCCGGGTCTGCAGCGCAACACTTCGTGCTGCGCTGCGCCCGGGACACACACCCTCTACGCGAAAGCAAGTACAGCCAAGCTAAGCTATTCCAGCCCCGTCGGGACGTTCTTGTTCTCGCTCTCGAGCTTCATGCCGGACATCAGCGCCATGGTCTCCATCATGGCGGCGAAATCCTTCTGAATGTACTCGTCCGGGTTCTTCTGCAGCATGGCGGCGCCGAAATGCGCCTGCAGCACCTCGCGCGCGGCCGCCGTCACCGGCATCGGCACGTCCCAGTCGCGGCCGAGCTCGAGCCCGAGGTCCATGTCCTTGCGCAGCAGCTCCGGCGTGAAGGTCGTGGTCCAGTCGAGATTGACCAGCGCCGGCGACTTGTAGGCGGTGAACATCGAGCCCATGACGCTGTTGTTCATAAAGGCCAGGAAGGCGTGGCGCGGCACGCCCATCTTGTTGGCGAGCAGCGTGATCTCGATCAGGTTCTCGATCACCACGCCGAGCATCACGTTGTGCGCGATCTTGCAGATGCGCGCGAGCTCGCCCTCGCCGACGTAAGCGACGCCCTGCGGCGCGATCGCCTCCATCATCGGCGTCACCGCCTTGGCGGACGCGTCGGCGCCCGACAGCACGGCCGAAAGCCGCCCGGCCTTGATCACTTTTGCATTGCCGCTGATCGGCGCGGCGACAAAATCGGCGCCGAGCTTCTTCAGCTCTTCGCGGATCTCTTTCGAGTCCTCGACCGCGATGGTCGAGCAGTCGACGAAGATCTTCGGCAGCTTGCCGTTGCGGCCCGTGACCAGACCGTTGGGGCCGAAATAGACCTCCTTGAGGTCCGGGCCGGTCGAGACGATCGAGAACACGATGTCCATGCCGGCGAGATCGCTGAGCTTGTCGACGATCTTGCCGCCCTTCGCCGCCAGCGGCTCGGCCTTGGCGCGGGTGCGGTTCCAGATGGAGACGTCGTAGCCGGCCTTGAGCAGCCGTTCCGCCATGGCCGATCCCATGCGGCCCATGCCGATCCAGCCGATTTTCTGAGCACTGTTCGCCATTTACCCGTCTCCTGATGACCCCACAAAACTCGCCCTGTCCTAAGCCACCGGGGCGGCGGCTTCAACTGCGCGCTTCTTTGCTCCCGTTAGACGCAAATCGCGCCACAAACTCGGTGTGTTCCCCTCCCCCTTGTGGGGAGGGGTTAGGGGTGGGGGTCGAAGTGGTTTGACGACTTGCGAAACGCAGTAGCCACCCCCCTCCCCAACCCTCCCCCAGCGCAAGGGCGTCCGCCCGTCTCGCGCTATGGGGGAGGGAGCACACCACCGCTGCCGATCCGCTGTATTTCATCACCAAGCGGCGCTCACTTCCCCACCATCTTCTCGAACCGCCGCGCCACCCAGGCCGCGAGCCCCATGGTCATGACGATGCGCACGATCTGGAAGCCGGTGATCAGCGCGGCGTCGAGGCCGAGCACCTTGCCGGTCAGCGCCATCTCGGCGATGCCGGCGGGCGCGAGCGCCAGCACCAGCGTCGTGACCGGCAGGCCGAGCACGGCGGCATAGACCGCCGCCAGCAGGGCGAGCATCACCAGCGCGAACGGCACCGTCACCAGCGACGCCAGCAGCAGGCGCAGCAGACGCGTGAGGAACTCGTGCCTGAACTGCGTGCCGATGCTCATGCCGATGATGACCTGCGCCACGGTCAGGATCGGCTCCGGCACGCGGCCGGGAATGAGCCCGAGCGCGCCGAGCGCCGCCATCACGAACAGCGAGCCGAGGAACCAGGCGTTCGGCAGCGTGAAGCGGTTGAGCAGCGCGCCGCCGACGAACGACGCGCCCATCAGCGCGAGCACGGTCAGCCACGACATCACCTCACCCTGCGTCACCACATTGCGCGCGCCGGCTTCCGCCAGCGCGGTGACGACGAACGGCGCGGCGCAGACGGTCAGGCCGACGCGCATGGTCTGCAGCACCATGATCGGCAGCGGATCGGCGTCGATACGTTTCGCGATGTTGGCCATCTCGATCACGCCGCCGGGCATGGTCGCGAGCGCCGCGGTCTTGGCGTCGACGGCAACCAGCCGCATCAGGATCAGCGCGCCGACGACGGCGATGGCAATCGAAACGAGCGCGCCGAGCATGATCATCGGCAGCAGCGTGAGCACCGTCAGCAGGATCGCCGGCGTGAAGGTGGTGCCGACCGCCGCGCCGGTGACGAACTGCCCGGCGGCGCGCGCCTGCCACAGCGAGCGCACCGGCACGCCCGCGAGCCCGAGCGCGGCGGTGATCATCAGCGCACCGGTCATCCACGGCAGCGGGAAGTTCAGCAGCTTGCCGATGTAGCCGCCGAGCGAACGCGACGGCGAAGGTGGCGAGCAGGATCAAGGTGGTGATGGCGATGTCCGCGAGGCGCGAGCGCGGGGTGTCGGCCGGCGGTGGCGCCGTTGCCGGTGCGTCCTTGATCGGGATGTCGTCGAGGGAAGGCTGGGACATTGGTACCGCTGCGGGCGGCTTTATCCCCGACTTTGGCGGGCGACGCCAGCGCAGTATGGTTTGATAGCTGGTCTGGTTCGGGCGCCGCGAACTCACCGCCTTGACATGCGCGCATGGACTGGCACGCTCTTCCGGAGGTTGTGGGAGCGCGCATGGCGGATGCATCGTCCAAACCGGTTATCTTCATCAGTTACGCGCACGCGGACGAGCCTGACAAGCCCACGGAGGGCGAAGTCCAGTGGCTCAGCTTCGTTCGCCGATATCTGCAGCCAGCTGTGAGGGACGGTGTTTTCGATCTCTGGGTAGACCGCCAGATGATGGGCGGCGCCGACTGGGACCCAGAAATTGAGCAGAAACTGCGCGATTGCGACATCTTCATACTGCTGGTGTCCGCCAATTCGATGGCGTCGAAATACATCGTCGATAAGGAGATCGCGATCATCCGCGAACGGCAGACGAACGGTCACGACGTCTATTTCTATCCACTTTTGCTAACGCCCACGCCCGATGCCGGGCTGAACAAGGTCAAGGATAAGAACCTCCGTCCGCGCGACGCCAAGCCGTTCTCCAGCTTTTCCTATCATGACCGCCTTCAACATATGACGGACGCAGCCAACGAGATCGCGCAGATTGCGCAGCAGATCGTCGCGCGCAAAGGTATATCCCTGCTGGCTGCCCCTCTCGCGCGCCCATCGTATGTTCACATCAGTAACCTCCCCGAAACTGCGTACGAACGTCTCGTTGGCCGAGAGGCCGAACTGAGGCGCCTCGACGAGGCATGGACCCATTCCACAACCAACATCCTCTCGCTTATCGCGGAGGGGGGCGCTGGCAAATCAGCGCTCGTCAACGAGTGGCTCAATCTGTTGCAGATGGACAATTATCGCGGTGCCGAGGCGGTGCTCGGCTGGTCGTTTTACAGCCAAGGCTCGAAGGAGCGAGCGACGGCGGCTGACGAATTTCTTAACTGGATCCTCGATAAACTTGCTATCAAGCTCGAGACAACAAGCGCTAGCGCCAAGGGCGAGGCGATCGCCGAAGCAATGATGCAGCGCAGGGTCCTGATGGTGCTTGATGGCGTCGAGCCGTTGCAGCATGGTCTCGACACGCAGCTCGGCCAGTTGAAGGACCAAGGATTGCGCGCACTGCTGCGGCGCTTTGCGGCAACGCCGCCATCGCAGGCACATGGATTGATCGTTCTTACTAGCCGGCTTGCGGTCAAGGATATCGCCCGCTGGCAGAACAGCACCGCCCCTGTCGTTGATGTCGAGCGACTCTCGGACGAGGCTGGAGCGGCGCTCTTGCGCGACAATGGCGTGTGGGGTACCGACAGGGAGTTGAAAATAGGGGCGCACGACTTCGGCGGCCATCCGCTCGCGCTCGGCCTACTCGCGAGCTTTCTCAAAGAGACCCAGACGGGCGATATGCGGCGGCGTGATCGCATCCGCGCGTATCTTGCCGATCTCGACAATCCGCGCCACGACCACGCCAAGCGCGTTATGGAGTCCTACGAGAAGCAGTGGCTTGTCGGACAACCCATGCTCCTCACAATCATGCACATGATGGGCCTGTTCAACCGTCCGGCGAGCAGGGATTGCCTCAAAGCGTTGCGTGCCAAGCCCGCGATCGATCAGCTCACCGACCATATCGTCGAGCTCGACGATGGCGGATGGCAGCGCGCGATCGCGCGTCTGCGCGAAGTGCGACTACTTGCGCCGGCAGACCCCACCGCGTCCGACACGCTCGACGCCCATCCGCTGGTGCGTGAGTGGTTCGGCGAGCAACTCAAACAATCGAATGAGGTGGCATGGAAGGCCGCGCATAGCCGGCTCTACGAGCACCTGCGCGACACGACGCACGAGGGCAATGAACCGAAACTGGAACAACTTGCACCGCTTTATCAGGCGATCGCCCATGGTTGCCAAGCTGGGCGCTGGCAAGAAACAATTGTAACGATTTATGAAAATCGCATCTGTCGACACCGTACGAACGGAGAAATTAAATTCTACGCAGCCATGGAGCTTGGAGCATTTGGAAGTGATCTTGCGGCTCTAACATGGTTCTTTGAACCCCCTTTCGAGGCGCCCGTCGCCACACTCAGTCCGGCATATCAATCATGGGTACTCGGGATGGCGGGAATTTGTCTTCGAAGCACCGGCCGACTGACAGATGCTGTACCGCTCTCACGAGCCGCACTGTCGGGGAACGAAAGTCTTCAGAAATGGGAACAAGCCGCGGTCAGCGCAACTAATCTAAGTGAGACCCTGCTTGCAGTGGGAGAAATCTCCGCAGCCATCGAAGTGGCAGAGCGCGCTGTGGCCCATGCCAAGAGAAGTGGTGACAGATTTTCGATATTGGTTAGACACACTACTTTAGCCGAAGCGATGCATGCTGCGGGGGAGGCCGCTCGGGCCGAGCGCTTATTCACGCGCGCCGAGAAACAGCAAAAGAAGTTTAGTCCCAGCTTTCCCATTCTGTATTCGTTTCGGGGATACCAGTATTGTAACCTCCTACTTTCAAGGAGAAATTGGATTGAAGTACGCAATCGAAGCGCGCAAATCATTGCGCAGGAAGCAAGGTTCCAAGTCAGTTTACTTGATCGCGGTTTTGCGCGCATTTCCATGGGCCGATCTGAGATCGGTTTTGCATTGCAGTCTATAAGTGACAAGGAACAATCGCAGGCGCGTATCGCTCGCATTCGCGACGCTCGTCGTCACCTGGATGATGGTATTGCATACCTACAGGCGGGCACATCGTTCGTACACCTTCCTATTGGCTTCCTCGCCCGCGCCGCATTCCGTCGCAGTGTTGGCGACTGGAACGGCGCCACACGAGATCTTGATGAGGTCGAGGAAATCGCTGAGCCGGGGCCGATGCGCCTCGTTCTCTGCGACCTTGCACTAGAGCGAGCACGTCTCGCCTTCGCGCGCGTCAAGGCATTCGCGCCACTCAATGGAATGGGCGACGAGGGTATGCCGAAGCCGGGGCCGCCAAGCGAAGCGGAGCGCAAGAGCTGGCACGACGAAGCGAAGAAGCATCTCAACATCGCCGCTGATTGCATTAACACCTGCGGCTACCACGGCCGGGACAAAGAACTGGCCGAGCTGCAAGCTGTGCTGCACGGCGGGCACACCTTCGCGAGCCTACTGCCGCGGGTCTAAGGGCAATCCTTTGATCCCTAATTGGCTGCACAAGATTGCTGTGGATGTAAGTTGGGGCGACATCGATCGATGTTCGCTTCCTAATTCGATCCATCGCCATCACGCACATCAACAGCATGTCCCCCGTTTCGCTGTGCACAGCGCCGAAAATCTTTGACACATGCTTGCGTAGGCATATCGTCCTCTCGTCCCGCTCACCGAGGGCGTCTCCGGAGACGAGCCAGAGTTGGAGCGGGATGCGGCGTCCTGCGGGCTGGCTCGTAACCACGCTCCCGGGAGGCGCCCGGGCAAAACCGCCCTTCCGCCACTACGAGCGGAACGCGCGAATGCGCCAATGCGAGACCGAAGAGCACCGCTCATGTGCAACGCTCGGATGTTCGCCAAGGCGGGCTCGGAGCCAAGAAATCGCCGCGGTGGAGCGCCGAGAGGCGAGCGTCCCGCGCTTGCGCAAGAGCCGCGACGCAAGGCGTCCGCTGACGCCTGCGGGCGTACGTTACGCGCCCGCCGACGGGTGCCGCTGCACCCGGGCGCCTGTCGGCGCTCCGCCCCCTCGCTTGGTGTGAGGGGAGATTGGCAAAGCTCGGAGGTCGTTGTGACTCGCGAGAAGGATGATGCGTGCGCAGTTCGTAGGGTGGGCAAAGCGAAGCGTGCCCACGTCTTGCCTTGAGACTGCGGCGACGTCCGCGTGGGCACGGCGCTTCGCGCCCATAGCCCGTCAAAGACGGGCGTCAACGCCCTTATGGCCCACCCTACGAGGTCGTTGCGGTGTAAGACCGGTAAGACGGCAAGAAAAATCGCGGAAGTGATTGGACGATCTAATGAATCATTCGGTTTTCGGCATCTTACTGACTATCGCCCTCCGGGTAAGATGCCGCCGCGCGGCGGGCGCAGATGCCTCACCGCGGCGCGCTTGCCGCTGCCACCCAAGCCCCCTACCCTCGCCGCATCCGCGATGGCCGAGGCGCAACTGGGACCGCCATGACCGACGCCGTTTCCACCGTTGACGTCCGCACCGCTGCGCCGCCGCGCGGCGAGAGCCGGTTGCGCGTGGCGGCGCGCACCGCGTTTCCGTTCCTGGTGCTCGGCGCGATGTGGGAGATCACCGCGCATGCCGGCGTGTTCCCGCCGCGGCTGTTCCCGCCGCTGGAGGAAATCGCCGCGGCGTTCTGGCGCCTCACCATCGAAGGCATCCTGCCGCGCCACGTCGCCGAAACGCTGGCGCGGCTGTTCGCGGGCTTCGCGCTCGCCGCCGTCATCGGCGTCACCGTCGGCATCGCGATGGGCCGCTCCAAGCGGGCGCAAGATTATCTCCTGCCGCTGGTTTCGATCGGCGCGCCGATCCCCGGCATCGCCTATGCGCCGCTGATCATGCTGTGGTTCGGGCTCGGCAATTTCTCCGCGATCCTGATCGTCGGCTTCGTCTCGGCGTTCCCGGTGATCTTCAACACCTGGACCGGCGTGAAGGCGGTGAAAGAAATATGGGTGCGCTCGGCGCAGGTGATGGGCGCCGACCAGCGCCGGCTGTTCCATCACGTCATCCTGCCGGGCGCGCTGCCTTACATCTTCACCGGGCTGCGGCTCGGGCTGGCGCAGGCGTGGCGCATCCTCGTGGTGGTCGAGCTGCTCGCCGCCGTGCCGTGGGGCCTCGGCTGGCTGATCTTCGGCGCGCGCGAGTTCCTCAACACCGACGTGATGCTCGCCGGCGTCGCCGTCATCGGCATGATCGGGCTCGCGCTCGAGAAGCTCGTGTTCGAGCGGCTCGAGCACTACACCGTGGTGCGCTGGGGGATGATGAAGTCATGATCTCCTCCCTGCCGATCTCCGAGCGCGCCCGCTCGATCCTGCGCGGCACCATCGCGATCCTCGTGGTGCTCGCCTGCTACGAGGCGACCGCGCGCTCGGGCTGGTTTGCGCCCGCGCTGCTGCCGCCGCTGGGAAAGGTCGCGGCGACGCTGTGGACGCTGCTCCTCGACGGCACCATGCTCAAGCACACGGCGATGACGCTCTATCGCATGATGTGCGGCTTCGGCCTGGCGGTCGTGATCGGGATTCCGCTCGGCATCATGATGGGCCGCTTCCGGCCGGTCGAAAATTTCTTCATGCCGCTGGCGTCGGCCTTCATGCCGATCCCGTCGCTCGCCTGGGTGCCGGTGTTCATCCTCTGGTTCGGGCTCGGCAACACGGTCTCGATCCTGATCGTGTTCTACGCCGCGCTGTTCCCGATGATGCTCAATGCCTGGTCGGGCGTGCGCTCGGTCAATCAGCTCTGGCTGCGCGCCGCCGGCGCGATGGGCGCGAACGAGAACGCGATGTTCTGGAAGGTGATCCTGCCGGGCGCGTCGCCGTTCATCATCACCGGGCTGCGGCAGGCGTTCCTGCGCGCCTGGATCGCGGTGGTCGGCGCCGAGATGCTGGCGTCGTCGGACTGGGGCCTCGGCTGGGTGATCTACGACGCCAAGGAATTCCTCAACGCCGCGGTCATGCTCTCCGCGCTGGTCGTGATCGGCTTCATCGGCTTCGTGTTCGAGCGGCTGGTGTTCGGCTCGATCGAGCGCGCCACCGTGCAGCGCTGGGGCATGGTGCGGGCGGCGAAAGCGTGATTCTCGATGTCGTCATGCCCGCGCTTGTCGCGGGCATCCACGTCTTGCTTCGTGGAACAAATTTGAAGACGTGGATGGCCGGGACAAGCCCGGCCATGACGCGGAGAGTTCCGGAGGAAACGATGAAGCGAGGTATTGTCATCGCGTGCGCTCTCGCCGTGGTGGTCTGCGCCAGCGCGCCCGCACACGCGCAAGACTATCCCGCGCGGCAGGTCACGTTGGTGCTGCCGTTCGCGCCCGGCGGCGCGATCGATATTTTCGCGCGATCCTTCGCGCAGAAACTTTCCGACAAGCTGGGCAAGCCGTTCGTGGTCGAGAACCGGCCGGGCGCCGGCACCGTCGTCGCCGCCCATTCGGTCGCGCGCGCGGCGGCCGACGGCCACACCGTGCTGGTGTCGCCGAGCCCGCTCGCGATCAACGCCACGCTCTACAAGAAGCTGCCCTACGACACCGCCAACGACTTCATGCCGGTCGCCTATGTCGCCGACATCCCGCTGGTGCTGGTCGTGCACCCGTCGCTGCCGGTGCAGTCGATCCCCGACCTGATCAAGTACGCCAAGGACAATCCCGGCAAGCTCGCCTATGCGTCGAGCGGAACCGGCACGACGCTGCATCTCTCCGGCGAGATGCTCAAAAGCATGACCGGGATCCAGATGACCCACGTGCCGTACAAAGGCGGACCGCCGGCGCTCAACGACGTGGTCGCCGGCCATGTGCAGCTCGTGTTCGCCGATCCGTCGTCGGCGATCCAGCAGATCAAGGCCGGCAAGGTGCGCCCGCTCGGCGTGACGTCGCGGGTGCGGCTGCCGGGCGCGCCCGAAATTCCGCCGATCGCCGACGCCGGCGTGCCCAACTTTGAGGCAGTGTCGTGGACCGTGTTCATGGCGCCGGCCAAGACCCCGGAACCGGTCGCGGCGCGGCTGCATGCGGAACTCACGGCGCTGGCGGGAACCGCCGAGATGCGTGAACAGGCGATCAAGCTCGGCATGCTGCCTGTCACATCGCCGTCGCTTGCCGAACTGCGTTCCTTCCTGCCGCGTGAAATCGGCAAGTGGGGGAAATTGGTTCAGCAGGCCGGCATCGCCGGTTCCGAATGATGCAACTCATCGCCAGAATGGAACGAATCGCGTATGATCGGCATCTAAATACGACGTTGGAGCGATCGCTCGCCCCCGCCCCCGTCGCAACTGAATTAAAGAAAACAGGCGAGCCGAAATTTTCATTTCTGGTCCAGGCGTGCTGGTCGAAACCGTGGCCGCCGGTGTACAAATGTCGGCCGATGGCTGTGTCGAGTGAGTTAAGTTGTGTGACGCGCATCAGCAAACGTGAAGCCGGAGCCTCGATCGCGCCATGACCAACCAACCGACAGAACGCCCCGAGGCGCGGATTATTCCGTTGCGCCTGATCGGACAAGCAACGCTACGCTCCGCCGAAGCGGCGGTGTTGTTCCGAACTGGGACACGTACGATCCGGCCGATCGAGGCGCTGCTGCTCTCGCCGATCCTCATTCCGGTGACCATCGTCGTGCTGCTCCTGCTGCTCGCCTGGTTCGTGCTCTGGCTGGCCGCGGTCGGTTCGCTGGTGACGATCAACCTGATCCGCGATCTCACCAGCGCCGTCGTCTGGCGCTTGAACGGCGCGGCGCTGCGCGCGCCTTGACCGCTAGCTGACCGGGCTCCAGGGTACCCTCGTGGCCCGGCTGCAGGCGATCTATCACATCCGCTGCGACGCGAAATCGATCGACGCGCGCGCGCAAGCGATCGCGGTCGAGCAGAGCGTCGAGATGCCGCTCACGGCGATCGACGACAAGCAGGTGCTGTCGGAGATCGCCGGGCGCGTCGAGGGCATCCGCGAGCTTGGCCCTGGACTGTTCGAGGCGCGGATCTCGCTGTCGGCAGCGACGGTCGGCCGCGACGCCGGGCAGCTCCTCAACATGCTGTTCGGCAACACCTCGATCCACGACGATGTGGTGCTGCATGATGCCGAGATCCCGGACGAGGTCGCGGCACTGTTCGGCGGCCCGCGGCATGGACTCGACGGCTTGCGCAAGCGAGTCAGCGCCGGCAGTCGCGCGCTGACCTGCTCCGCCATCAAGCCGCAGGGTCTGCCGCCGGCGAAACTCGCCGAACTCGCACGCAAATTCGCCGACGGCGGCATCGACTACATCAAGGACGATCACGGCCTTGCCGACCAGGCCTATTCGCCGTTCAAGGATCGCGTCGCCGCCATCGCGACGGCGCTGCGCGGCACGGCGGCGCATTACGTGCCGAGCATCACCGGCGATCTCGACGCCATGCGCGCGCAGATCGCGATCGCGCGCGACGCCGGCATCGGCACCGTGATGGTCGCGCCGATGGTCTCCGGCGTGTCGAACTTCCACCGCCTCCTCGCCGACAATCCGGACATGGCGTTCCTCACGCATCCGTCGCTCGCGGGCGCCGCGCGCATCGCGCCGCCGTTCCATTTCGGCGGCCTGTTCCGCATGCTGGGCGCCGACGCCGTCGTCTTCCCCAATCACGGCGGGCGCTTCGGCTATTCGGCGGAGACTTGCCGCGCGATCGCCGCGCGCGCGCTCGAAGTCCGCAACGGCCTCAAGCCCTGCGTGCCGGTTCCGGCCGGCGGCATGAGCCGCGAGCGCGTCGGCGAGATGCTTGAATTCTACGGAACCGATATCATGTTGCTGATTGGCGGCGGGCTGCTCGAAGCCCGCGAGCGCCTGACCGAAGCGACCGCAGCCTTCGTGGCCGAGGTCCACGGCTGGAAAGCTCAAACGCCTGGAAAAGCCGGTGAAGGCTTGAGATGAGCAGCGAGCGCCCGATCCACCGCAAGGCGACCGACGACTATCGCTGGGATAGCGTCGACCTCCTCCCCTACAAGGAGGACGGCCGCGCGCTGTTCAAGGCGATCACCCGGCAGACCCTGTTCTCCGATCCCGCCATGAACGGGGAGCTCCGCTATTTCGAGATGGCGGCCGACGGCTTCTCCACGCTCGAGCGACACGAGCACATGCATGCGGTGCTGATCCTGCGCGGGCGCGGCGATTGCCTGGTCGGCGACGAGGTGCGCGCGATCGAGACCCGCGACCTGATCACCATTCCGCCGATGACCTGGCATCAGTTCCGCGCCACCAAGGGCGAGCCGCTCGGCTTCCTCTGCATGGTCAACGCCGAGCGCGACAAGCCGCAACTGCCGACCGACGACGACCTCAAGCGGCTCAAGGCCAATCCGAAGATCGCGGCGTTCCTGGATTCAAGGGACTAGGCGTGCCCGTTGGCGCGCTTGCGGGCGAGGCGCTGTTGGCGCCGTTTGGCGGCGGCCCGCTTCTTGGCCCGCTCTTCCGCGCGCTTGTGCTTGCAGCCCAGGCAACGGCAGCCATGCGGCTTGATGAAGGTATCGAAATAGTCCTTGCCGTAGCTGTAGGTGATCTCGTCGCCGGGCTGGATGGTCCTGATCGAGGCGATGAAGACCTTGTGCTTGCGCACGTCCGCTTCGGCGTTCGGCTTGCAGGAGTGGTTGATATAGCGCGCGATGTTGCCGCGGCCCGACCCGTCGACGGTCCAGCGGTTGTTGACCTCGAACAGATACTTGGTCCAGAGCGCGTCGGCGCGCTTGTTGGTGATCAGCGGGCCGGAATAGTAGGCAATGAATTCGCCTCGCCTGATCGGGTTCAGCGCAAACAGGCCGAGACCGGTCTTGGAGCGGCCAACGCGGAAGCGGTTACGCCACGGCGGGCTTCGTTTGGGCAATATCAATCGCTTGGGCACGAGACTAACGTGTATTTCCAGAGCTGGCGTGATGTGACGGGTGATGCCGGACTTTCAACGGGCATACGGCGAGACGGTTCCTTAAGTGAACGACTGGCCGTGTCAATAAGGCAGCAATCCGGATTCGCAAGAGCCGAGATGATGATTTCAACATTGCGCGGACATGACAGTCGCTGCAACGTTGGCCATATGACATTGGCCTTGCCCAATCGATGAGCAACGCAAATCAACAATACGATGTCGTGGTCGTCGGCGCCGGCCATAACGGGCTGACCTGCGCCGCCTATCTCGGCATGGCCGGGCTGACGGTGAAGGTGGTCGAGCGCCGCCCGATCGTCGGCGGCGCGGCGGTAACCGAGGAATTCTACCCGGGCTTCCGCAATTCCATTGCGGCCTACACCGTCAGCCTGCTCAACCCGAAGGTCATCAGCGACCTCGCCCTCCACGAGCACGGGCTCAAGATCGTCGAGCGGCGCGCCCAGAACTTCCTGCCCGGACCGGACGGCCGCTATCTCCTCTCGGGCGAAGGCCGCACCGAGCGCGAGATCGCCAAGCTCAATCCGCGCGACGCCGAGCGCTATGCCGCCTTCGACCGCGAGATCGACATGGCGGTCGACGTGCTGCGCGAGCTGATCCTGAAGGCGCCGCCGAACCTGGCGCATGGCATCGCCGGCGTTGGCGAGCTGATCAAGGCCGGCGCGCTCGGCCGCAAGCTCAAGCATCTGCCGGACGCCGATTTGCGCACGCTCTACGGCCTGTTCACCCGCTCCGCGGGCGAGCACCTTAACCGCTGGTTCGAGGACGACCTAGTGAAGGCGCTGTTCGGCTTCGACGCCGTGGTCGGCTTCTACGGCAGCCCGTACACGCCCGGAACCGGTTATGTGCTGCTGCACCATGCGTTTGGCGAAGTGAACGGCAAGCGCCGGGTGTGGGGCCACGCCGTCGGCGGCATGGGCGCGATCAGCGAGGCGATGGCCAAGGCCGCGGTGAGCCACGGCGCGACGATCGAGACCGATGCTCCCGTGCGCGAGCTCCTGGTCGAGGGCGGCCGCGCCCGCGGCGTGGTGCTCAACGACGGCCGCGTCATCCGCGCCGGCGCGGTGGCGGTCAACGCCAATCTCAAGCTGTTCTACACCTCGATGGTGCCGGACGGCGCGCTCGATCCGGAATTTCTCCGCCGCATGCAGGAGTTTCGCTGCGGCTCCGGCACCTTCCGGATGAACGTCGCGCTCTCCGAATTGCCGAGCTTCACCGCGCTGCCGGGACACACGCTCGGCGGACCATCACACCGCCGGCATCGTGATCGGCCCGAGCCTGACCTACATGGACCGCGCCTATACCGACGCGCGCACGCACGGCTGGAGCCGGGAGCCGATCGTCGAGCTGGTCATTCCCTCGACCCTCGACGACACGCTGGCGCCGCAGGGCGCGCATGTCGCGTCGCTGTTCTGCCAGCACGTCGCGCCGGAGCTGCCCGACGGCCGCTCCTGGAACGATCATCGCGATGAGGTCGCCGATCTCATGATCGACACCGTCGAGCGCTATGCGCCGGGCTTCAAGGCCAGTGTGATCGGGCGCCAGGCGCTGACGCCGCTCGACCTCGAACAGCAGTTCGGCCTTGTCGGCGGCGACATTTCGCATGGATCAATGTCGCTCGATCAACTGTTCTGGGCGCGGCCCATGCTCGGCTACGCCGATTACCGTGGGCCGCTGGGCGGGCTCTATCACTGCGGCGCCGGCGCGCATCCCGGCGGCGGCGTCACCGGCGCGCCCGGCCACAACGCCGCGCAGGCGATCCTCGCCGACCGGCGCTGGCGCCCGCCGTGGCGGCGATAGGCCGCTTGGCAGCGCCAAGACCTTGGCGCAACAAGACGGCCATGGCAGCATCGCCACCAACCAGGGAGGACGCCATGCCGGCCGACGCGGCGAAGACGATCGAGGATCGCATCCGCGCCATCGAGGATCGCCTCGAAATCTACAATCTGATCGCGAGCCATCCGCCGAGCGCCGACACCGGCGCGCAGTCCTACATCCAGTCGATCTTCCTCGACGACGCTGAACTCGACCTCGGCGGCGGCAAGTCGGCGTCCGGCAAGGGGCCGATCTCCGACATCGTGAAGCGGCCCTCGCACGGCGAGGCGATCAAAGGCGGGCTCGCGCATTTCGCCGGCCTGCCGCATGTGACGATCGACGGCGACCGCGCCGTGGTCACGTCCTACTTGCAGATCCTCGCGCCGCATCCGACCGACGATGAGATCGAAGTGCCGGGCCACGGCGCGTCGCGCGGATACCGAGTCCATCGCGTCGGCGCCAACCGCTGGGAGCTTGTGCGCACGCCGCGCGGCTGGAAGATCAAGCGGCGCACCTATCGCACGCTCGACGGCTCCGATCCCGCGCTTGAGATTCTGCGGCAGGCGCTCGCGCCCGCAACGGCAAACGCCTGATCACCGGCCGCGCAGCAAATGCCTCACATCGAAGTCCGCGACGTCTCGCTCGCCTATGACACACCCGCCGGACGCGTGGTGGGCGTCGAGCACGCGAGCTTCGATATCGAGCAGTCGCAATTCCTCTGCCTGGTCGGGCCGTCCGGGTGCGGCAAGACGACGCTGCTCAACATCATCGCCGGCTTCCTGACGCCGACCGGCGGCGAGATCCGCATCGGCGGCAAGCCGGTCACCGGCCACGGCATGGACCGCGGCGTGGTGTTCCAGGATTTCGCGCAGTTGTTCCCGTGGCGCACCGCTTTGGGCAATGTCGCGTTCGGGCTCGAGATGAAGGGCCTGCCGAAAGCCGAGCGCGAGGAGATCGCGCTCAAGCAATTGAAGCTCGTGAAACTCGAAAAATTCGCGCAGTCTTATCCGCATCACCTCTCGGGCGGAATGCAGCAGCGGGTCGCCATCGCCCGCGCCCTCGCCTACAATCCCGCGGTGCTGCTGATGGACGAGCCGTTCGCGGCACTCGACGCGCTCACCCGCGACGCCATGCAGCAGCTGCTCGCCGAAGTGTGGCGGGAGACGCGCAAGACGGTGATCTACGTGACCCACAATGTCGCCGAGGCGGTGTATCTCGCGGACCGGGTGATCGTGATGAGCCCGCATCCCGGCACGGTGAAGACCGAAGTCGCGATCCCGCTCAAGCGGCCGCGCAATCCGCTGAGCGTGGAGTTTTTGGACTATCAGAAACTGCTGCTGCGCCATCTCGGACAAGAGACCGCGACGGAACCCGTACAGAACTTGCCTTAGCACCCAAAGGCTTCGCGACCGAACAAGTCTTTGAGACTATCGATGACTGCTCCCCACGTTAAAGTCCTCGGCATCTATTCTCCTCGCGAGAGCTCTTCCGACTTTCAGGCGCTCCTCGACGAGGTGGTCTCCCGCTATCCCGACGAAATCGCCGACCTGTCACCTGAAGAGCTCGCCGATATCCGAGAAGAGCTTGAGCAAAACCTTGGCGGCGCTGTGTTGGTGGAAGCGTCGGTGGAATATGCCGATGAAACCTTCTCGATGGAGGCGTTTGTCCATCCAGATCCCGATCTGCCAACCAACAATTGGCAGGTAGCGTGGTGTGAGAAGTACCTCACACCCGATGGTGCCGGTCCATTGGGCGAGTATCACTTCGACGAGGTTCCGTCCGAGCCCTGCTTTCGGGTCGTTTTCTACATCCACTATTGGAAACATGAGAACGGCCTCAACGGGCCATATGGTCCTCTTGAGCTGCCGCCAATCCAACCGATGCCCCAGCGTCTGTGGCAATTGGCACCGTACGAGCAAGTCGGCTAACGGTTAAGCTACCAAACGCGACCGATACAACAAGACCGGAAGCAAATTCCGGTGCCGTCAGGGAAGGAAGCTTCGATGCGAGTTTATCGCGCCGTACTGCTCGGATTCTGTCTCGCGTTCGCGGCGACCACCGCGGCCGACGCGCAGAGCTACGCGCAGCGGCCGGTGCGGCTCATCGTCGGCTTCGGCGCCGGCGGGCCGACCGACATCCCCGCGCGCTTCATCGCCGACAAGCTCGGCGCGATCCTCAAGCAGCGCGTGATCGTCGAGAACAAGCCGGGCGCGGCCGGCATGCTCGCGACCCGCGACGCGATCTCGCAGCCGGCCGACGGCCACACGCTGCTGCTCTGCACGCATTTCGAATCGATCAACACGGCGGTGTACCGTAACCCGCAGTTCAAGCTCGCCGACCTCGCGCCGATCTCGCTGGTCGCGAAATACTACTACGGCATCGCCATGACCAACGCGCTGCCGGTCAACGACATCGACGGCTTGATTACGCACGCCAAGGCCAATCCCGGCGCCATCAGCTACGGCACGCTGGGCGCGGGCTCGGCGCAGGAAATTTTCGTGCGCCAGTTGGAGCGGCTCGCCGGCATCTCGATGAACCGGGTGCCGTTCCGCACCGGCCCGCAGATCATGCCGGACCTGATCGCCGGCCGCGTGCACATCTACGTCTCGCCGACGCTGGCCGTGCTGCCGCTCCACGACAGCAAGGAGCTCAAGGTGATCGGCATCACCAGCCCCGAGCGCCTCGCGAACGCGAAGGACATCCCGACGCTCACGGAGCGCAAGATCCCGTTCGTCCGCTTCGGCTGGCTCGGCATCTGCGCGCGCGAAGGCACGCCGCAGCCGATCATCGCCGAGTTGAACAAGCACATCACCGCGATCGTCGCCACGCCTGAGTACAAGGAACTGATCGAGAAAGGCGGCTCGCTGCCGGAGGCTTCGAGCCCGGCCGCGCTCGGCAAGATCATCGTCCAGACGCGCGACGAAGTCGCATCGACCATCGTGGAATTCGGATTGCAGCAGGATTGAGCAAGAGAAAACCGGAGGAACCGACCATGACGAACAACCAAATCACGCGCCGGCACTATCTCGCCGCCACCGGAGCAAGCGCGCTGGCGCTCGGGCTCGGCGCCGAGCCGGCGTCCGCACAGTTGGCGACAGTCCGTCAGGGCTACCAGACCAACATCTGGGGCATGCCGACCTACTACCTGATGCGCTCCGGCGCGCTCGAAAAACGCGGCGTGAAATTCCAGGAGTTCGCCGTACCGTCCGGCAATCTCACCATGCAGCAGATGGTGGGCCGCCAGGTCGATCTCGGCACCTATGCCGGGCAATCGTTCCTGATCGGACACGACAAAGGCGGGCTCGTCGCCATCGCGCTGATCGAATATGTCGGCAAGACCGCGCAGGTCGTCACCCGCAAGGACCTGAAGCTTAAGTCCGTCGCCGATCTCAAGGGCAAGAAGGTCGCCAATCAGGTCGGATCGTCCGTCGGCAACGTGTTCGTCGACACGATCGGGCCGAAGTTCGGCGTCCGCAAGTCGGATTTCCAGGAGATCCGGATGAACGTCAACGACATGATCGCCGCCATGGCGGCGAAGACCGTCGACGCCATGGTCAATGTCGAGCCCTACAATGCGATCGCCGTCGCCGACAACATCGGGGATTCGATCATCGATTTCTCCGGCTTCGACCGCATGCCGGTGTTGATGGCGGCGACGCCGGATTTCGTGGCCAAGCACCCGGAGACCGTGATCGCCTATCTCAAGGCGTGGCAGGACGTCGCCTCCGAATTCAAAAACAACCCCGGCAAGGTCGCGGACGTGATCTATTCGTTCTTCACCGGCAAGGGCTACAAGCTCAGCAAGGACACCTTCCAGCAGGCGCTCGCGCGCGTCGAAGTCAGCCCCGGTTTCCCGGCCGATCTGCAGAAGTACCTGCAGGGCGAGGCCGAAATTCTTCTGCGCGAGAAGAAGATTGACGCCATGCCGGACTGGAAGAAGGCGCTGCGCCCGGATTTCTGGGCCAAGGCCAGCAGCTAAGCGTCCAGGACAGGGCACCCTTGAGCAGCGGGCCGGCGCGGCTGCGCCGGCCTTTTCACACCCAGTGAAAACGCGCTAAACCCTGCCCGCACCATTGGAGGAAGCAAGTCCATGTCCGTCACCGAGAGTCCGCTGCAAGGGTCCGCCTACGACCCGGTCGCCTGGAATTTCAAGCTCATTGCCCAGCACACGCTCGATGGCTTCGGCGGCATGGGCGAAGGCATGTCCATGCAGATCGCGCCGGACGGCCGGCGGATCATCTGGCTGGCGCATGAGAGCGCGCCGAAGAATTTCACCGCGGTCGACGTCTCCGATCCGCGCAAGCCCAAGGTGGTCTGCCAGACCGACCTGCCGCAGGGCTACATGCGCTCGAACTCGCTCGAGATCACCGGCAACGTGATGGCGGTCGCCTATCAGTGCCAGAAGGTCGGGCAGAAGCCGGCCGGCTTCGAGCTGTTCGATATTTCGAAGCCCGAGAATCCGAAGTCGATCGCGTTCGTCGACTGCTCCGGCCCGTTCTCACGCGGCGTGCACCAGCTCTGGTTCGCCGACGGCGAATACGTCCACATGGCGTCCGGCGCCGCCGACTTCGAGCCGACCCATCCGCTCGACGACCAGTGCTATCGCTGCTTCGACGTGCGCAATCCCTCGAAGCCGACCGAAGTGGGCCGCTGGTGGCTGCCCGGCACGCGCAAGGGCGACAACGAGCCGCCGCCTGCCCGTCATCAGAAGCCGGCGCTCGACAAGGGCAACCGCGCGCACAACACCAACGTCTATCCGCAGCGGCCGGACCGGATGTATCTCGCCTATCTCGACGCCGGCATGTTCGTCATGGACATCTCCGACAAGTCGAATCCGAAGCCGATCTCGCGCTTCGACAACTCGCCGCCCTATACCGGCTTCACCCACACCATCGTGCCGCTGTTCGATCGCGGGCTTGTGGTCATGACCGACGAGTCGACCTCCGACAACGCCGCCGACTGGCCGAAGCTGATCTGGATCCTCGACGCCCGCGACGAGAACAACCTGGTCCCGATCTCGACCTGCCCGATGCCGAACCCGGACGACTACAAGACCCGCGGCGGCCGCTTCGGCGCGCACAACATCCACGAGAACACGCCCGGCCCGTGCTCGTGGCAGTCGGACCAGATCGTCCTCGGCACGTTCTTCAACGGCGGCCTGCGCGCCTACGACATCTCCAACGCCTATCAGCCGAAGGAAGTCGCGACCTTCGTGCCGCCCGGACCGGCGCTGTCGAAATACGCGTCGATCCAGCTCAACGACGTGTTCGTCGACGAGCGCGAGATCGTCTACACGGTCGATCGCTTCTCCGGCGGCCTCTATATCCTGGAGATGGATTTCTAAGCCCGCACAGGATGCAGCACGCCGGCGTTGCCTGTTGATGGAACGCGGCGTGCTGCTCAATTCGTGAGCGGTAAGTGCTGCAGAGTAGATGACAAACTCTTGTCGATAAGTTCCACAACCGCACCTTTCAGCCGCTGGTTGGACGCGGCATCGAGTGACGTCGGCCACCAAGACTGATCGACCTGCCGGTGCGGACCGATCAAAAATGTCGTGGGGAGCGGGTTTATCTGAGCTTCGCCGGGCATCCGCGAATTGACGATGCCCTTGGATTCGAATGTCTTGGCGTCAACGATAGACACGGCATAGAGAGCGTAAAAAAAGTAGCTGCTCGCGTAGATGGGGGAGCTGGTTTCGATGATGCCGAGTCCATTCACAAATTGATTGGTCGCGCCTACTTTGCTCACACCGCGCGTAATCACGACATATGCGTCAACTCCGCCAGTCGGCGCGGCGGCGCGGGTCGCGGCACCGACACCGCTGGCGCAAGTCCAGGCACCGATGCCGCCTGCATTGGGCTGGTAAAATGCCGACCGTTGATAGGTCACCGGCCGGATATCGAAGCGCTGGCCGAGCATGGCACGAACCTTGGTCACGACCAGATCGTCGATACCCCAAGCCGCGACCGGGAACTCGTTCAACTCGTTTTGGAATACGGTCACTCCCACCTTTCGCAGATGGAACTTGTCCCCGAAGGCGGAAATGATGCCGACCTGCCTTATCCCGTCCAGCTTCTCAACAACGCCCGGCGTGATGCCCGCGCATGCACCCAACAACAGCAGCAAATACACGGAAGCGACGCGCCCGAGCGCTCCCGCCGATTTCACCCCATTCATCGCACCCCCTGCCCTTGTACCGCCGCGAGTTATGATTCCAAATGCAACCAGCCGCTGCAATTCTTTTATGCTAAGTCGTCCTTGGAACCAGACATGACAGCGCTTGAACTCTTCCCCTCGCGCGCCGCGGGCCCGTTCGGACGGCGCCTCAAGCACGCGCGCGGGGGCCGCATCCCGGTCACCGTGCTCACCGGCTTCCTGGGCGCGGGCAAGACCACGCTGCTGCGGAATTTCCTGGCGACGCCGCAAGGCCGCGGCACCGCCGTCATCGTCAACGAATACGGAGCGGTCGGTATCGACGACGCGCTGATCCGTGGCTCGACCGATCAGACCACGCTGCTCGGCAACGGCTGCGTCTGCTGTGTCACCCGCACCGACCTGCAGAACGCGCTGCGCAACCTTGTGATCGATCGCGAACGCGGCAAGATTCCGCCGTTCGGGCGCATCGTGATCGAGACCAGCGGCATGGCCGACCCGGCGCCGATCCTCCAAACGTTTGCGACCGACCGCGCACTCGGCGGCGAGTTCTTCGTCGAGGTCGTCGTGACGGTGGTCGACACCGCCACCGGCCTCGAAACCATCGGCTGGTCGTCGGAATCGCGCAAGCAGGTGATCCTCGCCGACCGGCTGATCCTGTCGAAGGTCGATCTCGCCCAGCCGGACGCCGACGACGGGCTGCGCAAGCGGCTGCGCGAGCTCAATTCGCATGCCGAACTCATCGTGGCGAACGAGGGTCACGTCGATCCGAATTGCCTGATCGAGGGTATCGAGGCCGGCGAGCGCTCCACCTTCGTGGCCGAAGCCGAGCACTCCGACGGTATCGCGAGTTTCGTGGTCACCGAAAACTTGCCGCTCAAGTGGGCGTCGTTCGCGCGCACGATGGAAACGCTGGTGGCGCTGCGCGGATCGGACCTGCTGCGGGTCAAGGGCTTCCTCGATGTGCAAGGCTGCCGCGGCCCGGTGCTGGTGCAGTTCGTGCAACACCTCGCGCACCCGCCGGTGGAACTCGCGGCCTGGCCCGACGGCCAGCACGGCAGCCGCATCGTCTTCATCACCCGGAACATCAGCGAAGCCCAGGTGCGCGGGCTCCTCGCCGCCGTCAGCACGATCGAAGACAAGTCCTGAAACCAAGTCCTGATCGCGTCTTTTTCACGCGGGCGGCCAGACTGTTTTTGCGGTTCCCAAGCCCTGCCCCTTGGACTACCCTCGACTTAGAACAGTCCTAATCACGGCTCATAGCCGTGATCGTGGCCGATGCGCGGAGGCCCATCGACCACCCCCTTTCCAAGAAACCAGCCACCCAGGGAGACATGCACCCATGGCCAGAATAACGCTCGACGTCGACGGCAAGTCGCACACGATCGATGCCGATCCCGACATGCCGCTGCTCTATGCGCTGCGCAACGACATCGGTCTCAACAATCCGCATTTCGGCTGCGGGGTCGCGCAATGCGGCGCCTGCACCGTGCATCTCAACGGCCAGCCGGTCCGCTCCTGCGTGACGCCGGTGTCGTCCATCGGTAACGGCAAGGTCGTCACCCTCGCCGGCCTTGGCACGCCCGAGAAGCCGCACCCGCTGCAGACCGCCTATGTCCAGGAGCAGGTCACGCAGTGCGGCTACTGCGTGAACGGCTGGATCATGACCGCCGCCGCGTTCCTGCGCGACAAGAAGAAGCCGACCGACGCCGAGATCCGGAGCGCGCTCGAGGGGCTCAAATGCCGCTGCGGCACGCATGCGAACATCCTGAAGGCGGTCAAGCGCGCCGCCGCGGCGATGGGTTGAGGGAGAGAGCCATGACAAAAATGGAAAAAGCCACGCACTTCTCCCGCCGCTCGCTGCTGAAGGCCGGCGGAGCACTCGTGATCTCGATCGGCATGCCGGTCGGCGCCGACACCGTGCTCGGCATCAGCCAGGCGCGCGCGCAAGGCACCAAGCCGCCGCTCACGCCCGATCAGCTCTCGTCCTACATCGCGGTCAATGCCGACGGCACCGTCGACGCCTATTTCGGCAAGACCGACATGGCGCAGGGCCTGTTCACGGCAATCGGCCAGATCGTCGCCGAAGAGCTCGACGTGCCCTACAAGGCCGTCAAAGTGATCATGGGCCAGACCCGCAACAGCGTGAACCAGGGCGGCGCGTCGGGCTCGACCGGCATCCAGTTCGGCGGCAAGCAGATGCGCTACGCATCGGCCGAAGCGCGTCGCGTGCTGGTCGACATGGCGGCGGCGAAGCTGAACATTCCGGCGGCCGATCTCACCGTCACCGACGGTGTCGTGCACGCCAAGAGCGACCCGAACAAGAAGGTGTCCTACTCCGAGCTGATCGGCGGGCAGTTCTTCAACACGCAGCTCGAATGGAACAAGCAGATCGGCAATGCGCTCTACGCGCCCGGCAAGGCGCAGCCGAAGAGCTACAAGGAACACAAGATCGTCGGCAAGCCGATCCCGCGTGACGACGTCGCGCCGGTCGTCTTCGGCAAGGAAGTGTTCGTCAGCGACGTGCGCGTGCCCAACATGGCGCACGGCCGCATGATCCGTCCGCCGGTCGCGGGCGCGGTGCCGGTGAAGTTCGACGAGTCGTCGGTGAAGGGCATTCCCGGCGTGCGCGTGGTGCGCGAAGGCCATTCGTTCCTCGGCGTCGTCGCCGACACCGAATGGGGCGCGATCCAGGCCGCCCGCCAGCTCAAGATCGAGTGGTCGGACGTCAAGCCGCCGTTCCCGGACAACGCCAACGCGATCTACGATCACATCCGCAAGGCGCCGGTGCGCGGCAAGGGCATCGACGGCAAGGAGGTCGGTAACGTCGATGAGGCGTTCAAGACCGCCGCGCGCGTGATCGAGCACGAGTACGAATGGCCGTTCCAATCCCATGCCAGCATGGGCCCGGGCTGCGGCGTCGTCGATGCACGGCCCGACCGCGCGACGGTGTGGACCGGCTCGCCGAAGCCGCACTACTGCCGCGACGGCGTCGCCGCGATCCTCGGCATGAAGCCGAACCAGGTCGAAGGCATCTCGCTGCAGGCGGCGGGCGCCTATGGCCGCAACGATGCCGGCGATGCCTGTGTCGACGCGGCGGTGTTGTCGAAGGCGGTCGGCCGTCCGGTGCGGCTGCAATACTCGCGCGAGGAAGGCACCGGCTGGGATCCGAAAGGCCCCGCCTCCGTCCATCGCGTGAAGGCCGGCCTCGACTCCTCCGGCAACGTGATCGCCTATGAGTTCTACACCAAGGCGTTCTCGCGCTGGGACGTGCAGACCAACGAGAGCCGGCCCGAGCGCACGCTCGCCGGCCATTTCCTCGGCGCGCCGCTGAAGTCGGAAGACGGTTTCGGCGGCCCGGCGGAGACCTACACCTTCCCGAACAAGAAGGCGTGGTGGGAGACCATCCACCCGCTGCTCGAGCGCGCCTCGCCGCTGCGCACCTCGCATCTGCGCGACCCCGTGGGTCCGCAGATTCAGTTCGCCAGCGAGTCGTTCTGGGACGAAGTTGCGCATTCGCTCGGCGTCGACCCGGTCGAGTTGCGGCTGAAATACGTGAAGGATCCGCGCGACGCCGCGGTGCTCAAGGCGGCGGCGGAGAAGCACGGCTGGAAGTCGCGGCCCCCGCACGACAAGACCCAGAAAGGCAACACGGTCTCCGGCCGCGGCATCGCCTATGCGCGCCGCAACGGCACCGTGGTGGCGATCGTCGCGGAGGTCGAGGTCGACCGCCGCACCGGCAAGATCTGGGCGCGCAAGTTCACGGTCGCGCATGACTGCAACCAGATCATCAACCCGGACGGCCTCAAGCTCACGATCGACGGCAACATCATCCAGGGCATCAGCCGCACGCTCTGGGAAGAGGTGCAGTTCAACAACAAGGCGGTGACGAGCATCGACTGGCAGAGCTATCCGATCCTCGACATCACCGAGACGCCGGCCGAGATCGACTACGTGCTGATCAACCGGCCGGAGCGCGATCCGACCGGCGCCGGCGAGCCCTCGATCCGCCCGGTGGCGGGCGCCATCGCCAATGCGGTGTTCGACGCCACCGGCGTGCGCATCCGCCGCGCGCCGTTCACCCCGGACCGGGTCCGGGCGGCGATGTCCTAAGCTGCCGCGCAGCAATCATCGGAAAGGCCGGCCCGAAAGGCCGGCCTTTTTCTTATGAATCCCTATTTGCGCAGACCGGTGCTTCATGGTTCTTTCCGCACGCAATCTCTCGGCCGTCGCCCTTCGAGGCTCGCTTCGCTCGCTCCTCAGGATGACGGATCAAGAGCAACCGGAGGAAGCGTAAGTGAAGCAGGTCGAAGCGGCGGTCATTGGCGTGGGGTGGGTCGGCGGAACGCGCGCGGAAACGCTGGCGCGGACGGCGCTGGTCGACAAGCTGCATCTGTGCGACATCCGCCCCGACCGCCTGGCCGAGGTGAAGGCGCTCTACAAGCCCGCGACCGCCACGCTCAACTACCAGGACATCATCAACAACGACAACATTTCGGTGGTGTTCGTCTCGACCACGCCGGAGTCGAACCACTACCCGATCGCGCGCGACTGCCTGCGCGCCGGCAAGAACGTGATGCTTGAGAAACCGATCGCGCTGGAGCTGTGGGAAGCCGACGAGCTGATCATGCTCGCCAAGCGCAACAATTTGAAGTTCACCATCGGCTATTCGCAGCGCTTCAACCAGAAGATCGCCTACGCCAAGAAGAAGATCGTCGACGGCACGCTCGGCAAGGTCGTCTCCGTGCTGGTGAGCCGGCACCTGTCGCGGGCGCTCGGCAAGAAGATCGCGAGCCGGGTGCGGCTTTCGCCCGTTGTGATGGAGTCGACGCACGACCTCGACTTCGTGATGTGGCTGCTCGAACCGGCCAAGCCCGTCCGCGTCTATTCGCAGGGCGCCTACGGCTACATGGAGCCGATCAACGGCTCGCACGACGTGATGTTCACCACCGTAACGATGGACAACGGCGTGGTGGTGATGATCGGCGGTGGCTGGAATTTCCCGGAGAGCTTCCCGAACTATTGCGCGACCTGGATCGAGATCACCGGCACCAACGGCGCGCTGGTGCTCGACGACACCGCACGGGACCACTGGCTCAACACTGAAACGACCGGCCAGGTGTTCCCGATGTCGACCATGCCGGGCGAGATGGTCGATCACGTGTTTGCCGGCGGCATGGGCCCGGAGACGATCCATTTCGTCGAGGCCTGCATCCGCAACACGCCGGTGATGGTGACGCCGGAGTTGGCGCGCATGGTGATGGAGACCTACACCGCCGCCGACCTTTCCGCCGACCGCAACGAGCCGGTCGACCTGCCGCTGACCAACGAGACGATCGCGGCGGTCGCGGACTTCAAGGCCAAATTCCGCAAGGGGGACAACGTATGAGGACGGTTCAGTTCTCGTGTCCCGGGCGCCATAAGCGCGTTTACGCGCGTCTTCGACGCGCTATGGCAGCACGCAGTGATGCGCTGCAGACCCGGGACCCCGGTTTCTCTCAAACAACAAGTAACCGGGGCCCCGGATCAGCAGTGCACCGCTCCGCAAGTGCTGCGCGCTGCACTGCGTCCGGGGCACGTGTGGAGAGGGTATGCCCATGAGGACGCCGGCGAAGGACATCGGCCTCGCGATCATCGGCGGCGGCCGTGTCGGGCTGTTCCGCGGCGAGGTGGCGAACCGCCATCCGGCGGTGAAGTGGATCGGCGTCGCCGAGAAGAACCCGAACCGCGCCGGCGAGGTCGCGCCCAAGATCGGCGCCGATTTCGTCACCCAGAGCCACGTCGAGCTGCTCAAACGGCCGGAGGTCACCTGCGCGATCATCGCTACCGACGAGCACCTGCATGTCGATCCGATCATGGCGGCGGTCGAGCGCGGCATTCCGATGCTGATCGAGAAGCCGCTGGCGACTGATCTGGCGCAGTCGGCGCGCGTGCTCAAAGCAATTACCGACGCCAAGCTCGACGCGGTGGTCGGCTACACCCAGCGCTTCCGCCGCAAATGGCTCGGCGCCAAGGAGAAGGTGCGCACCGGCGCGCTCGGCGACGTGACGCTCGTCACCTCGCGCGCGTTCATGAACCGCCTGGTCGCGATCGACAACTACAAGCGCACCGACGATCCCTCGACCATCTCGCCGATGGTGATCTCGGGCACGCACGCGCTCGACATCGTGATGTGGTACATGGAGAAGAAGACGCCGGTCGAGTGCTACGCGCGCTCGGTCGACAAGGTGCTCGGCCCGCTTTACGGCGGCATCGACGCCACCGCCGGCATGATCATGTTCTCCGACGGCAGCGTCTATCACCTCAACATCTCGTGGGCGCTGCCGGTGACTTGGCCGGGCGCGGTCTACTCGCTCGAGGTCGGCATCAACGGCACCGACGGCGTGCTCACCATCGACGACACCCATCGCGACATGGTGCTGGCGGTGTCGAAGCCGCAGGAAGAAGGCTACGCGCCCGACCGCACGCGGCTGGTCGATTTCATGGGCAGCTATCCGCCCGGCGACATGGCGCTCGGCGAGCTGCGCGGCCCGATGGCGGACGAGACCGTGTCCTGGCTCAACCGCGTCGCGCTCGGCGTGCCGACGCAGGCGGCGACCGCCGCCGAGGCGCACCGTAATTTGATGCTGACCAAGGCGCTCGACCTCTCGGCCAAGACCAAGAAGCCGGTGAAGCTTCCGCTCGAGCCCGGCGACGAGCATGCGGCGGCATAGGGATAGCCCCTAGACTTCTCATTAGAATAATTCTATTGTAGTTCCCGGGCGACAACGACATCCGGGAGCACGCCGATGCTGCGCAATTCGCAGAGCGATTGGGGCTGGCCGTCAAAACTCCTGCATTGGATCGGCGCCCTCGCCGTCCTCGTCCTGCTGCTGCACGGCTGGTGGATGGTCCACATGGCGCCGCGGCCGGAGCGCTTCGCGAACTACACGTGGCACGCCGCGCTTGGATACGACCTGCTCGCGCTCCTGGTGCTGCGGCTCTTGTGGCGCTGGATGAATCCGGTCCCGGCGATGCCGGGCGATCTCAAGCGCTGGGAGGTCATCGCCGCGCGCTCCGGACACATCGGCCTCTACGTCCTGATGTTCGCGGCCTCGCTCTCCGGCTGGGGGCTCGCCGGCACGTTCAAACGGCCGATGACGCTCGACCTGTTCGGGATACCGATCCCGCAGATCGTCCGCGATCGCGCGCTGCATGATCTCTTGGAAGAATCCCACATGATCACGTCGTACCTGCTGGCGGCGCTCATCGTCGTGCACATCGCGGGCTCGCTGCGGCACCACTTCATCAAGCGCAACGCCGTGATGCGGCGGATGTGGCTCGGATCGACCGCGGGCGCGCAGGATGCCAGCACGCACACCGGCGCCGCCACGCCTCCGGCCCAGAACACCGGCTCGTGAGCCGTCCAAGAAATCAAGAACCCAGGGAAGACCGTCATGAAGAAGACTGCATTCGTCTTGCTAACCAGCCTCGCCCTTGTCGGCGCACCCGGCGGCGCCATCAGCGAGCCGGCGAAGCCGTACGAGCCGGGCTTGGTCGAGTTCATGGTGCTCGTCCAAAACCATCACGCAAAGCTTTGGCTCGCCGGCAACGCACGCAACTGGGAGCTCGCGGACTATCAGGTCGACGAGCTGAAGGAGCTGCTCGAGGACATCGCCAAGCGCATTCCCGTTTACAAGGAGGTGCCGGTCGGCAAGATGATCGAGGCGACCACCATGGCGCCGATCGATGATGTCGAAGCCGCCATCAAGGCGCGCGACGGCAAGGCGTTCGCGAGCGCTTTCGACAAGCTCACGGCAGCCTGCAATTCCTGCCACGAGGCGGCCAACCGCGGCTTCATCGTCGTGCAGCGGCCGGCTGCATCGGCGTTCCCCAACCAGTCGTTCGCGCCGAAGCGGAAATAGGCCGCACGTCAGAGGATTGCTTTTTACCGCAGCATTCTCAACTCTATCGCCGTCACCCTGAGGTGCCCGAGCGTAGCGAGGGCCTCGAAGGGCGACGGCCCGGGCCGTGCATCCTTCGAGGCGTGCTTCGCACGCACCTCAGGATGACGGGTTCAGAGAGGAATTCGGAGGAATGCTCATGCGAAGGCTGCTGCTGGCGATTGGCGCCCTGACTGCTCTCCACACATCGGCGCCGGCGCAATCCGTCGCCGATTTCTACAAGGGCAAGACCATTCGCATGGTGGTCGGCATCGACGTCGGCTCCGGCTACGACGTGAACGCGCGGCTGCTGGCGCGACATCTGGTCAATCACATCCCCGGCAATCCGGCGATCGTGGTGCAGAACCAGCCCGGCGCCGGCAGCGCCAACATGACGGCGCAGGTCTACGCCAACGGGCCGTTCGACGGCACCGTGATCGGCGCCGCGTTCGCGGGACTGCCGACCTACCCGCTGTTCACGCCGGCAGCGGCGTCGCGTTTCGACCTCACCAGGCTCAACTGGCTCGGCAATACCAACCGCGAAACGCACGTCACCTATGTGTGGCACAAGTCCAAGGTGCAGTCGTTCGACGAATTGCGCACCACGGAGCTGATCATGGGCGCGCAGGCGGCCGGCTCCTCGCAGGTCGATTTTCCGCTGGTCGCCAATGCGCTGTTCAACCTCAAGCACAAGGTCATCGCCGGCTACGGCTCCACCGCCAAGATCAACCTCGCGATGGAGTTGGGCGAAGTGGATGGCGCAATCGCCGCGCTCACCAGCGTGCGCACGCTGAGCTCGCAGTGGCTGGCGGAGAAGAAGATCAAGATCATCACGCAATGGGCGCTTCGTCCGAACCCCGACCTACCGGGCGTCCCGAATGCGTTCGATCTCGCCAAGACCGACGACGAACGCGCCGCCATGCAGCTCATCATGGCGCGGCTCGACGTCGGGCGGCCGTTCTTCCTGCCGCAGAACGTGCCGGCCGACCGCGTCGCAGCGCTGCGCGCGGCATTCGACGCGACCATGAAGGATCCCGCCTATCTCGCCGAGGCCGCGAAGCTCAAGATCGATGTCGATCCGATGACCGGTGCTGACCTCGCCGCGTTCGTCGAACAGGTACAGAAGACGTCGCCCGACACCGTGGCGCGCGTGCGTAAGGCCTTGGAGACGAAGTAGCGCCGCGCTATTGCGCGGTGATCCCCGCCGCTTTCACCAGCGCGGCATTGGACTTGACCTCGTTGCGGATATAGCTGTCGAATTCGTCCAGTCGCATGAGCATCAACTCGGCGCCGAGCTTAGCCATGCTGGCGCGAACCTCCTTGCTCTCGAGCGCCTTCGCCGTCTCCTGATGAATCTTGGTCACGACGTCGCGCGGCGTCTTCGCCGGCACGACCATGCCGACCCAGAAATTGTAGTCCGAATTCGCCACGCCGGCTTCGACCGTCGTCGCCACGTCCGGCAGCGCCGCCGATCGCTTTGAGCTCCCCATGGCCAGCGCCAGGAGCTTCTTGCCTTCGATCAACGGCAGCACCGCATTGACCGGGCAGAAATAGTAGTCGACGCGACCGGCGAGGACCTCGGTCAGCGCCTCGGGCGTTCCTTTGAACGGCACATGGACGACCTCGATGCCCGCGCCCATACGAAAGCGTTCGGCGTTCAGTTGCGTCGCGGTCCCGACGCCCGCGGACGCGTAGTTCATCGCGCCCGGCTTCGCCTTCGCGGCCTTCACCAGATCCGGCACGGTCTTGATGCCTTTGTCCGGCGAGATCACCAGCACGTTCGGAAGCAGCGCCAGCGGCGTGATGCCGACCAGATCGCGGACCGTGTCGTAAGGCGTATTGGGATAGGTCGTCGGCGTGATGGTGTAGGACGACGAATGCACCAGGATGGTGTGGCCGTCCGGCTCGGCCCGCGCCACCGCGCCGACGCCGATGGTGCCGCCCGCGCCGGGGCGGTTCTCGACCACGAACGGCTGGCCGAGCTGCTCCGACAGCCGCTGCGCCACCGTGCGCGCCATGATGTCGGTCGCGCTGCCGGCGGTGAACGGCACGACCACCGTCACCCGCTTGGTGGGCCACGATTGCGCCAGCGCCTCGCCATGTGCGATGCACGCCGCAATCGCGACAACCCACATCCAGAACCGTCTCATAATTCCTCCCTGAGGCATCTTTGGCGCCGAGGTGATATTGAACAGGGCGCGTTGCGTCCCACAAGGGGGACGTGTGATCTTCCGCCCGGAGACTAGGATAGTGCAGCCTCCTTGATATCCGGCTGTCAGCGTCTTGAGGTCGCAGGTTGAAATCGCCCCCCTTTGAGTACGCCCGCGCGGCCTCGATCGACGAGGCCTGCGAGCTGCTGTCGCAGCACGGCGACGACGCCAAGGTCATCGCCGGCGGGCAGAGCCTCGTTCCGATGATGGCGTTCCGGCTGCTGCGTCCCGCCTGGCTGATCGACATCAACGAGATCGCCGCGCTGAATTTCATCCGGCTCGAAACCGACGCGGTGCGCATGGGCGCCTGCACCCGGCAATGCGACATCCAGCGCGACGACACGCTCGCCGCCACCGTGCCGCTGCTACGGCAGGCGCTGGCGTTTGTCGGCCACGTGCAGACGCGCAACCGCGGCACCGCCGGCGGCAGCCTGGTGCACGCCGACCCGTCGGCGGAGCTTCCGCTGGTCGCGCAAATCCTGGAGGCGCGGCTGGTGATGCGCAGCAAATCGGGCACACGCACGCTGCCGGCGTCGGCGTTCTTTGCAGCCGCAATGACGACGAGCATCGAGCCAGACGAATGCCTCACGGAAATCCAGTGGCCGGTCTGGCGCGAACGCAAGACCGGCTCGGCCTTCACCGAGATCAGCCGCCGCCATGGCGATTTCGCCATGGTCGCGGCCGGCGCGCAGCTCGCGATCGACGACGACGGCAAATGCACGCGCGCGGCCTTCGGCGTCGGCGGCGCGGCGCCGACGCCGGTCGCGTTTCCCGCAGCTCGCGGAGCGGCTCGTCGGCACGCGGCTCGACAAGTCAACGCTCGACGACGTCGCGCACGACGCCGCCGCGGCGCTCGAGCCCGGCAGCGACACCCACGCAAGCGCCGACTACCGGCGCCATCTCGCCGGCGTGCTGGCGACGCGCGTGCTGCAATCCGCCTACGACGTCGCGAGGGTCGCGCCGTGAGCGAAAATCTCTATTCGATCATGATCGAGGTGAACGGCGTCAAACGCACCGGTCAGGTCACGGCGCGCACCTCGCTGGTCGATTGGCTGCGCGAGCATCTCCATCTCACCGGCACGCATGTCGGCTGCGAGCACGGCATCTGCGGCGCCTGCTCGGTGATGCTCGACGGCGCGCCGGTACGCTCCTGCCTGATGTATGCCGTCCAAGCGGACGGCCATCGCATCACCACGGTGGAGGGCCTCGCGCAGCCGGACGGAAGCCTGAGCATCCTGCAGGACAGCTTCTGCGAGGCGCACGGGCTGCAGTGCGGCTATTGCACGCCCGGCATGCTGATCGCGGCGCAGGCGCTGCTCGACGAAAATCCGCGGCCGAGCGAGGACGAGATCCGCGATGCGATCGGCGGCAATCTCTGCCGCTGCACCGGCTATCAGCAGATCGTCGAGGCGATTTCGCTCGCGGCACAACGCATCGCGGGGGCGGGCAAATGAGCGCGCCCGCCGCCAGTCCCTACGGCTTCCGCTATATCGGCGCCAAACGCCGCACCAAGGAGCACCCGCGCTTCGTCACCGGGCGCGGCCGCTATGCCGCCGACATCGCCTTGCCCGGCCTCAAGCATGTCGCGCTGGTCGCCTCGCCGCATGCCAGCGCCAAAATTCTCGCGATCCGCACCGACGCGGCACGCGCGGCGCCGGGCGTGCACTACGTGCTGACCGGCGAGGAATTCTGCGCCGCCACCGATTCACTGCCGATCGGCGTCGATGCGCCGAAGGTGACGCGCTGGGCGTTGGCGCGCGAGCGCGTGCGCTATGCCGGCGAATGGGTCGTCGCGGTGGTGGCGGACAGCGCGCGCGCTCGCCGAGGACGCCGCCGAGCTGGTCGAGGTCGACTACGAGCCGCTGCCGCATGTCACCGATGCGGAGCAGGCGATGACGGATGCGAGCGCGCTGGTGCATCCGGCGCACGGCTCGAACGTGATCCTGCACCGCAATTTCGTCTGGGGCCCGGTCGAGGATCAATTCGGCAAGGCCGAGCACCAGCTCAGCTTCCGTGCGACGTGGAATCGCAATGCGACGGTGCCGATCGAGACCTTCGCGGTGGCGGCGCAGTGGAATCCGGCGACCGAAATCCTCGACATCTGGGCGTCGATCCAGATGCCGAAATATCCCGACCAGGCCGCACGCGCGCTGCGGCTGCCCGGCAACGCGGTGCGCGTGCACTACGACGTCGACGTCGGCGGCAGCTACGGCGTCAAGCGCGGCATCAAGCACACCGTGCTGGTCGGCTACCTCGCGAAGAAGCTTGGCATGCCGGTGCGCCTGATCGAGGACCGGCTCGAGAACATGCGCGGCGGCGACATGCACGGCCCCGACCGCACCTTCGACATGACCGTCGCCTTCGACGGCGACGGCACCATCCGCGCGCTGAAAATCCGCGCGATCGACAATGTCGGCGCTTATGCCGGGCGCGCGCCGTTCCAGCTCGGCAAGCCGGTGAGCGCGATCTGCGGGCCCTATCGCATAAACGCGGTCGCCTACGAGCCGGTCTCGGTGATGACCAACAAGACGCCGCAGGAAGCGGTGCGCGGCTTCGGCCAGTCGCCGACCAACTTCGCGCTCGAACGCACCATGGATCGCGTCGCGCATCACCTGAAGATGGACCGCATCGCGCTGCGCCAGAAGAACCTGATCCGCAAAGACGAATTTCCGTACACGATCCCGAGCGGCTCGACCTACGACTCCGGCGACTACCACACCGTGCTCGACAAGGCGCTGAGCGCGATCGACTACCCGTCGCTCGTCGCCCGCCGCGACGCGGCGCGCAGGGACGGCAAGTTGGCCGGCATCGGCATCTCGACCTGCCTGGAGCCGAGCGGCGGCAACTCCGCGTTCGAGCCGCTGCTCAATCCGAAGAACGAGACCACGACCTGGATGGATTCCTGCCTGGTCCGGGTCGATCTCTCCGGCGCGATCACGGGCATCATGGGCACGTCATCATCGGGCCAGGGCCATGAGACGCTGGTGTCGACGGTGGTCGGCGAAATCCTTGAGCGCGATCCGGCGAAATTCGCGTGATCCACGCCGACTCGCTTCAGGCCCTGCCCTCGAACAGCCCGGTCGGCAGCCGCATGGCGATCATGCTGGGCGGCGCCGCGGCCGGCGCGGCGCGCCAGATCAAGGAGACGCTGGTCGCGATCGCCGCGCACAATTTCGAATGCGAGAAGGAAGACCTCGACTACCGCGACGGCAACGTCAGCCTGAAGGGCGTGCCGGAAAAAGCTCTGAGCTGGGACCAGCTCATCGAGATCGCGCACCGCAAATTCCATGCGATGCCGCCCGGCGTCGAGCCGGGGCTGCAGGCGAAATTCACCTGGCAGGTGCCGACCGGCGGCGGCCTGCCGACCGCAGACGGCCGCATCCAGATCTATCCCTGCTACGCCTTCGAGTGCCACATCGTCTATGTCGAGATCGACCCCGACACCGCCGCGCCCGCGATCAAGCAATATGTCTGCGGGCACGATTGCGGCGTGATGATCAATCCCGACATCGTGCACGGCATGACCTATGGCGGCATCGCGCACGGCATCGGCGCCGCGCTCTACGAGCACTTCACCTATGACGACCACGGCCAGCTCACCGCCGGCACCTTCATGGACTACCTGATCCCGAGCGCGCACGAAATTCCGCCCGTGAAGATCGTCGACCACTGCACGCCCTCCCCGCTGACCACGTTCGGACAGAAAGGATCGGGCGAGGCCGGTTATCTCGGCGCGCCCGCCGCGGTGGCCAATGCGATCAACGATGCGCTCGCGCCGCTCAATGTCGAGGTCAACACGCTGCCGATCTCCCATCTCGCGATCTGGGAGACGATCATGACGGCCAAGCGCTAGTGGGCGGCGCGCGCGCTATCTATTGGGAGGACCGACATGCGAAATTCGAAGATATGCGCAAAGTGTCGTTCGGCCGAAATCCTTCGTATACCCGGCCAGGTTCGGGCCTTTGGTGTAGGAAACAATATCATGGCTGGAGCGACCGTCTTTAGTGCTGTCAAGGTAACGCGCTATCTCTGTGCCGCTTGCGGCTTCAGCGAAGAATGGGTCGATTCCGCCGACGATATCGCCAAGCTCAAAAAGAAGTATGGTTCCAACGTTCAAACGACGTAGGTCGGCTCCGGGTCAGTAACGGTGCCGCTCACGCGGCCGCGTCGGCGGCGATGGCGGCGGCGATTTTTTCCGCCAGCATGATGGTCGGAATGTTGGTGTTGCCGCGCGTCAGCGTCGGCATGATGGAGGCGTCAACGACACGCAGTCCGGCAAAGCCGCGCACGCGTCCCGCCGCATCGACGACTGTGTTCGCATCGTCCGCCGTCCCCATGCGGCAGGTGCCGACCGGGTGAAACTGGCCGGCGACGTTGTCGCGGATATGCTCGGCAAGCGCCGCGTCGTCCGCCACCAGCGCCGCGAGATCGACACGTCGATCCGCCAGCGTCGCGAACACCGGCCCACGCAACGCCGGAACGAGATCGAGAAGCTTCGCGATGACGGCGCTCTTGGCGGCGTTGACGCGCGAGACGCGATTGAGCATGCGCAGCCGGTCGGTGAATTTGACGGGAAAAGTCACGCCGCCCAGTTCGCGCACCCGCGCATCGGCGAGCATATCGACGGTGCGGCGGAACGCGATCTTGAAGCGCTGCAAATCGAGCTCATGGCTGACGAAGTTGAATTCGACCAGCGGCTCCTGCCGCGGATCGGCCGAGGTGAGCGACACCTGCCCGCGCGCAAAGGGCTTCCACAGCACCGGCGCGAGGTTGGCGATCTGGTGGCCGAGCGCACTCCAGGAGGTCTTGCTCTGGACGTTGATGTACATGTCGGCGGGCGGACAGCCGGGGACACCCGACGAGAACCGGAACAACGTGGTCGGATGCGGACGCAGCGACGGCGCCTGCCGTCCCTGCGGCTTGAGGTGGATCGCCACGAACAGGATGGCGTGATTGGACAGATTGCGGCCGACGCCGGGCAGGTCCGCACGCACCGCGATGCCATGGTCGCGCAGATGATCCGCCGGCCCGATGCCCGAGCGCATCAGCATCGCGGGCGAGTGGATGCCGCCCAGCGACACAATGATCTCGCGGCCGCGAAACTCGACGTCCGCGCCGGCAACGTTTGCCTTCACGCCGACGGCCCGGTGCCCGTCGAACAGCAATTGCGTCACCGCCGCCCGGCTGGCGACGGTCAGATTGCTGCGCGAGCGGACCGCCGCATCGAGATAGCAGATCGCCGAGGACGCGCGCTTGTCCGGCCAGTTGCTCATCGGCACCGAGCAATAGCCGTCGCGGAAGTCGCCGTTCATGTCGGCGATGAAGGGAATCTGCCGCTCCTGCGCATAGCCATGCATCGCGCGCGACAGCGGCGGCCAATCCGCGACCGGCGTGCGCCGGATCGGGACCGGCCCGTCACCGCCATGCATATCGCTGCCGGAGAAATCGAAGTCCGCTTCGAGCTTGCGAAAGAACGGCAGCACGCCGTTCCAGCCCCAGCCGGCGGCGCCCTTGGCCTCCCATTCGTCGTAGTCGTCAGGCGTTCCGCGCAGCGCCACCATGCCCATCACGGAGGAGCCGCCGCCCATGATGCGCGCCTGCGAGAACCCGACCCTGGGCGAGTTGCTGCGCAGCCGCCAATGCACCTTCAGCTCCGGCCACATATAGGCGTCGTTGTAGTAGGAGACCGGATAGGTGTCGCGCACGTCGGCGGGCAGATCGTCCGGCGGCGTGTCCTGCCCGGCTTCGAGCAACAGCACGCTCCGGTTCGACGCCGCGGAAAGACGGTTGGCCAGCACGCAGCCGGCCGCACCGCCACCGACGATAATGGTGTCGTAGTTCTTGGTAATGGGGTTCATTGCAGGAGGACGATCAACTGGTAACACCCAGCAGCGTCACCACATTGCCGTTGAGGATCGCCGCCTTCTCGGTGTCTTCGATCCACAGCGCATCGACCTGCCGCACGCATTCGCCGGTGCCCATATCGTACGGATAGTCGCTGCCCATGAGCACGCGCGACGGGCCGACCGACGCCACCAGGAATTCGAGCTGCGGCTTCGCGTGCAGGATGGTGTCGTAATAGAACCGGTTGATCCACGGCTCCGGCGATTGCTTGACGTTGACCTTCGGCTCAGGCCGCACGTGCCAGCCGTGCGCCCAGCGCCCGGCCTGGTACGGCACGAAGCCGCCGCCGTGAACCAGCAACACGTTGAGCTTCGGATGCCGCTCCAACACGCCGCCGAACACGAGGCACGCCGCCGCGATCGTGGTGTCGAGCGGATTGCCGATCAGGTTGGCGAGATAATATGAGCGCAGCCGGTCGGCGCCGGCGACATTGGCCGGATGGATGATCATGAAGGCGCCGAGCTCCTCCGCCGTCGCCCACACCGGCTCGAATGACGGGTCGTCGAGATTCTTGCCTGCGATATTGGAGCCGATCATGGAGCCGCGCATGCCAAGCTTGGTCACGGCGCGGGTCAATTCCTCGGCGGCGCGCTCGGGCGCCTGCATCGGCAAAGTCGCGATGCCCATGAAGCGGTCCGGATGCGCCTTCACCAGTTTGGCGATCTGGTCGTTCTGCAGCGCCGACGTCGCCACTGTCATGGCGGGGTCTTGGTCGTAGAGATAGGTCTGCGGCGTCGCCGAGAGCACATGCACGTCGACCTCGGCCGCATCCATGTCCTTGAAGCGGCGCTCGAGCTCCCAGCCGCCGCGCGGGAACGGCCGGTAGGCCGTGCCGGCGATTTCCAGCACCGCGAAATCCTGGTCGATCGGGGTCAATTTGGGGGACACCCAGGGCGCCTCCTTGGCCAGGAGCCCGATGGTCTCGTCGGTAAGGATGTGGGTGTGACAATCAATGGTGCGGGGCCGGGTCATCATGGTCCTTTATCTGGGATGCGGGCCGCGCGGCGGGACGTCGCAAGCTGCGGCAGGCGTCGGTAGGCGTGCTACTATATCGGCGATTGACCGCCCGGGCTCAAGCGCCCTTTGACCAAACGACGGCGGGACACAGGGGAGTGAAAACTGTGAAAGTGAAGCAAGCACTGCTGGTTCTGACCTGCGTTGCCGGATGCAGCACGCCCGCGCTGGCGCAGCAGAGCGTCGCGGATTTCTACAAGGGCAAGACCATCCGCATCGTGGTGGGTATCGACGTCGGCTCGGGCTACGACGTCACCGCCCGCGTCCTGCAACGCCACTGGGGCAAGCATATCCCAGGCAATCCCACAGTGATCGTGCAGAACCAGCCCGGCGCCGGCAGCCGGACCATGGTCAATCAGCTTGTGGGCAACGGTCCGTTCGACGGCACCGTGGTCGGCGCGCCGTTCAACGGGCTGCCGACGGCGCCGCTGCTGCAGCCGGACGGCGTGCGCTTCGATCCCAACAAGATGATCTGGCTCGGCAGCACCAACCGGGAAACGCAGGTGACCTATATGTGGCACACCGCGCCGGTGAAGAGCTTCGCCGAGATCCTGAAGACCGAAGTGATCACCGGCGCGCAGGCGGCGGGCACCACGCAGTGGGACTATCCGCTGCTCGCCAACACGGTTCTCAACACCAAGTTCAAGGTCGTCAGCGGCTACAAGAGCTCGCAGGCGATCCATCTCGCGATGGAGCGCGGCGAAGTCCATGGCAACGGCGCGACCAACTGGACGACGCTGCTGTCGCTCAATGGCGACTGGGTACGCGACAAGAAGGTGAACGTGCTCGCGCAATGGGCGATGAAGAAGCACCCCGACCTACCCGACGTTCCGATGGCGCTCGACTTCGCGAAGAGCGACGCCGATCGGTCCGCGCTGCACCTCCTCATCGCGCGCCTTGAATATGGCCGGCCCTATTTCGTGCCGCCCGGCGTTCCGGACGACCGCGTGCAGGCATTGCGACGCGCTTTCGACGCCACCATGAAGGATCCGGAATTCCTTGCCGACGCGAAGAAGCTCAGCATGGAGATCGATCCGATCACGGGCCAACAGGCGCAAGAGCTGATCGCGAAGGTGCTCGCTACGCCGGCGCCGATCGCCGAGCGGGTGCGCAAGGCGCTTGAGCCGCCGCGCTAGAATTTACCGCGCACCGAGCGGCTTGATGCCGAGCTCGTCGGCGAATTGATCGAGCTGCGCGATCAATTCGCGCGGCAGCGGCACGCCGTTCTTGAGCCGGTCGGCGCGGCGCGCGCGGCGCTCCTGCCCGGGCAGGCGCACCGGCCCTTGTCCCGGCAGCGGCTTCGACGTGCGCAGGTCGCGCAGGTGGCGATCCATCTCGGCCTTGAACGTGTCGAGCGGCGTAAAGCGCTTCACGTCGAGCGCGACGATGAAGTGGCCGGTGTTGCAGACGTCGGTGTCGTTGTAGTTGAAATCGAACACCTCGCGGCCGAAGGCGGCGCCGTTGAGCGGGCCGGCCAGCAATCCGAGCACCAGCGCGAGGCCCGAGCCTTTGTAGCCGCCGATGGGCAGCAGCACGCCCTCGTGGCTGCGCGAAGCGTCGGTGAGCGGCGTGCCGTCGCTGGTGTTGACCATCCAGCCTTCCGGCATCGGCTTGCCTTGCAGGCGGTGCGACTTGACGGTGCCGTAGGACACAACCGAGGTGGCGATGTCGAGCACGATCGGCGCCTCTTCGCCCGCGGGTATGGCGATCGCGACCGGATTGGTGCCGAGCAGCGATTCGACGCCGCCCCACACCGGCATGTGGTTGGCGCTCGCGACCACGCCGTAGATGCCGACCATGCCGTGCGGCAGCGCCATGGCGGCATAGACACCGGCCGAGCCGGCATGGTTCGAGCCGCGCACGCCGACCCAGCCGATGCCGGCGTCGCGCGCCAGCTCGATCGCGGTCTCCGCGGCGCGCGCCATCACCAGATGGCCCATGCCGTTGTCGCCGTCGACCAGCGCGGTCGCCGCCGCGGTCTTCTCGACGCGGATGTCGGGCTTCGGATTGACGCCGCCGCCGCGCAGCCGCTTGATGTATTGCGGCAGCCGGAACACGCCATGGGCGTCGGCGCCGGTGAGGTCGGCTTCGAGCATCAGCTCGGCGCATTTGGCAGCGTCCGCCGCCGGCAGTCCGATCGCCTTGAACGAATCCGCGATCAGCGCGGCGATGGTCGAGGCGGGTACGCGCGACGAGGTATTGACCTGATCCATGGCACCAATCCCTGCGTATTATTGGGCGTTTCTTGCAGATTGCGGCGGGCGGCGAAAGCCCTACCCTGCCCCGCCATTTCGGCTATAAACGCGGGCCCGCGAAACCTCCCCGGACGCCCCATGGACAGCAAGACCGCCGACAGCCACGCCCATCATCCGCGCGTCGAGGACGACTATCTCCTGCGCGGCAACGGCCGCTTCATCGCCGATGCCGCCGAGCCCGGCCAGGTGGCGGCGGCGTTCGTGCGCTCACCGCATGCGCACGCCCGCATCCGCGGGATCAACATGGATGCGGCCAGGAAAGTGCGCGGCGTGATCGCGATCGTGACCGCCGCGGACGTCGACGCCGCCGGCGTCGGCAGCGTGACGCGGCATCCGCCGCTGCCGGGCCGCAACGGCACCAAGCTCGTGATGCCGCACCGGCATGCGCTGGCGCGCGAGCGCGTGATGTATGTGGGCGAGACGGTCGCGATGGTGATCGCGGAGACCGAATTCGCGGCGCAGGACGCGGCTGACCTCGTGGAGGTCGACTACGAGCCGCTCGATACGGTCGTCACCATGGACGCAGCGCAGGCGTCCGGCGCGCCGCAACTGTGGCCGGAGGCGCCCGGCAATATCGCGCTCGATTGGGCCGGCACGCATCCCAATCCGGATGCGAATTCGGCCGAGGTCGAGAAGATCATCGCCTCCGCCAAGCACGTCGCGCGCGTCAAGGTCGTGCAGCAGCGGCTGACCCACGTCACCATGGAGCCGCGCGGCGCGACCGCGCGCTACGACGCGGCGAGCGACGGCTATCATCTGCGCGTCTGCTCGCAGAGCGCGGGCGCCATGCGCGACCACACCATGGCGGTCATGAACGTGCCGAAGGAGAAGCTCCGCGTCATCACCGAGGACGTCGGCGGCGCCTTCGGCATGAAGACCGGCGCCTATCCCGAATACATCGCGCAGCTCGTCGGTGCCAAGCTCGCCAAGCGTCCCGTGCACTGGATGGCGAGCCGCTCGGAGTCGTTCCTCAACGACGCCCATGCGCGCGACACGGTGACCGAAGCGGAGCTTGCGCTCGACGACAACGGGAAGTTCCTGGCGCTGCGGGTGCGGCACTTCGCTAACTTGGGCGCCTATGTCGGCGCGGTCGGCGCCAACCTGCAGACGCTGAACTTCGCGCGCTGCTTTCCCAGCATGTACGACATCCGCGCGATCGACATCGGCGTGAAGTGCATCTTCACCAACACCGCCCCGACGTCGCCCTATCGCGGCGCCGGCCGGCCGGAGGCGAACTACGTGCTCGAACGCGTGGTCGACGAGGCCGCGCGCCTGACCGGCATCGACCGCGTCAAGCTGCGCAAGAAGAACCTGATCCCGGCGAGAGCGATCCCCTACAAGACCGCCGTCGGCACCACCTACAACTCCGGCGAATTCCCGGTGATCGTCGACAAGGCGCTCAAGCTCGCCGACGTCGACGGCTTCAAGAAGCGGCGCAAGGAAGCGCTTAAGCGCGGCAAGCTGCGCGGCCTCGGCATCTCCTGCGTGCTCGAGCATTCCGGCGGCGCGCCGCTCGAAGGCGCGGCGCTGCGCTTCCCGGGCGGCGACGCCCTCGTGCTGGCGCTCAACGTGCAGTCGACCGGACAGGGCCACGCCACGGTGTTCCCACGCATCGTCGCCGAGCGGCTCGGCATCCCGGCCGCGCAGGTCGTGCACCGCCACGGCGATTCCGCCAACGAGATTGCCGGCTTTGCGTCGGTGGCGTCGCGCTCGGCGATCACCGCCGGCAGCGCGATCGTGAAGACGATCGACACCATGCTCGCCAAGGGCAAGACCATTGCGGCGCACGCGCTCGAAGCCGCCGAAACCGACATCGCCTACAAGGACGGCCGCTTCGAGGTAGTCGGCACCGACCGGCGGATTTCGCTGTTCGACCTGGCGACGCGCGCGAAAGAGATGAAAGCGCGCGGCGAGGTCGCGGAAGACCTCGACACCAAGACCACCACCGAGACGCCGCAAGCCTTTCCCAACGGCTGCCATGTCGCGGAGGTGGAGATCGATCGCGACACCGGGCAGATGGCGGTGGTGAGCTACACCGCGGTCGACGACAGCGGCAACATCCTCGATCACATGATCGTCGAGGGACAATTCCACGGCGCGCTGGCGCAGGGCCTCGGCCAGGCGATCGGCGAGAACGTCGTCTACGATCCCGATAGCGGCCAACTCTTGAGCGGCTCGTTCATGGACTACCAGATGCCGCGCGCGGTCGACATGCCTGTCATCCGCGACCAGCTGCACATCGTGCCCGCGACCACCAACCCGCTCGGCGTCAAGGGTGTGGGCGAAGCGGCGACCACCGGCGCGATCGCGACCGTGATGAGCGCGGTCGACGACGCCATTGCCGGCGCGCCGGGCGCGCTGATGGAAATGCCGGCCACCGCGGAGAAGGTCTGGAAGGCGATCCGCGCGCACGGCGCGTAACGCGCCGAGAGCGACGGCGGTTGTTGCTGCGCCCTCTCCCCTTGGGAGAGGGCTCAAGAAGAATCCACGAATGCAAGCTGGGTGAGGGGTCGTCTTCGTAAGAAGTGTCTTTCGAAGCGGACCCCTCACCCATTCCTTTGCGCTGAAATACCGGGCAGCCCTCTCCCGCAAGGGGAGAGGGCACAACAACTACGGTCGCTTCGCTCGGCCGGGCACACAGTCCGCGAAGCCCTTGCGGCATCCCGTCGCCGGGCGGATACTGACGCCTCTCGCGAATCCGGCGACAGACCGGATCGCGCTATTTCGTCTCGGGAGGCGAACCCATGCAATTCATTCGATTGAGCCTATCAGCCATCGTCGGCGGTATCCTGTTCGGCACGCTCGCCGCGAATGCCCAGACCCCAGCAGCACTAAGCGGACAAGTCACCTCGGCCCAGGAACCCCGGATGGAGGGCGTCCTGGTCAATGTGAAGCGTGAGGGCTCGACCATCACCACCACGGTGGTGACCAACGAAGAGGGCCGCTACAGCTTCCCGGCCGGCCGCGTGCAGCCGGGCAAGTACACGATCTCGATCCGCGCCGTCGGCTACATCCTCGATGGGCCGAAGACGGTCGATATCCCGGCTGGCGGCAACGCCACCGCCGATCTCAAGCTCAATCGCGCCCGCAACATCCATCTGCAGCTTTCCAACGCCGAATGGATGGCGAGCCTCCCCGGCACCGACCGCGAGAAGCAATTCCTCACCGGCTGCACCGGCTGCCACACCTTGCAGCGGCTGTTCACGGCGCAGCATGACGTCGACGAATGGATCCAGGTGTTCAACCGGATGGGCCGCTACTACCCCGGCTCGACGCCGGCGCAGCCGCAACTGCTCGTTAGCGGCGGCGCCCGCAGCGAGCGTCCGCGCGTCGATCCCAAGGTCGCGCAGGCGGCGGCGCAGTTCCTGGTCGACGTCAGCCTGTCCAATCCGGAGGCCAAGGAATACGACTTCAAGCCGCTGCCGCGGCCGAAGGGCCGCGCCACCCGCGTGATCATCACCGAATACGATCTGCCGCGGAAGAACGCGTATCCGCATGACGTGGTCGTCGATGCCGATGGGCAGGCCTGGTACTCCGACTTCGGCTCGCAGGTCATGGGCGTGCTCGATCCCAAGACCGGCAAGGTCATCGACTACGACATCCCGGTGGTGCGCGAAGAACAGCCCAAAGGCACGCTGGATCTCCAGCTCGATCGTGACGGCAATCTCTGGATTGCGATGATGTACCAGTCGGCCATCGCCAAGATGGACCGGCAAACCAGGAAGCTGACGGTCTATCCCTATCCGAAGGAATGGCTCGGCTTCAGCACCCAGGCGTCGATGGTGGCGCCGCGGTTCTCGCACGTCGACGGCAAGGTGTGGTCGAACAACCAGGAGACGCGCGAATACTACCGGCTCGACCTCGCCACCGGAAAATTCGAGAACACCGGCAAGGCGGTCGACAAGAACGGCCGGCAGATCAGCGCCTACGGCATTCCGACCGATCACGACAACAACATGTATCTGCTCGAGTTCGGCGGCACCAGCATCGGCCGGCGTGATGCCAAGACGCTCGAAGTCGAGATCTGGCGGACGCCGTTCCCGGCCTCGCGGCCGCGGCGCGGCGGCATCGATCATCAAAACCGGCTGTGGTTCGCCGAATACCACGGCGGCATCGCGATGTTCGATCCCAAGACCAAGACCATCAAGGAATGGATGACGCCGACCAAGTGGGACAATCCCTATGCGGTCGTGCCGGCGCGCAACGGCGAGGCCTGGACCGGCTCCATGCACACCGACCTGGTGACGCGGCTGTTCCCGGAATCGGGCGACATGGTGCAGTACCTGCTGCCGCGCACCACCAATATCCGCCGCGTGTTCGTGGAAGAGACCGGCCCACGGCCGGTGCTGTGGGTCGGCAGCAATCACGGCGCGTCGATCGTGCGGGTCGAGCCGCTGGATTGAGCGTTCGCGCCGCAAGCGCGGTGCCGATTGATGCGCCCTCTCCCCTGCGGGAGAGGGCTACTTGGTAACTCAACAATGAAGATCGGGGTGAGTGGCAAGTCTCACCCCTCAGCTAGTTGCGTATGTTGTTTGTTCGGAGCTGGCCGCTCCCCGCAGCGACGGTAAAGGGAGAGTTAATTCACGGAGCCCGGACTGCATCGGACGCGTTGAACAGCGTGCGAGACTTTGCGATGATCGCTTAAGCCGGTTTACCGGCGCGGCGCTTGGAGGTGAAGTGTGATGCACTCCGATCAGCCCTCCGCAGCCGACTCAAACCTTGAAGTCGCCGACGATGTCGACGAAACGGCCCTTGCATCCGTGATGCGGACCGTTCCGCTCGGCGCAGCCGTGCTGGCCAGCTCCGCCGTCGCGCTGCTCGTTCTCGGCTATCTGCTTGTCTACATTTTCGTCTTCCTTCCGCGCGGCACGGTGGGCTGATCATGTCGGACACCCCACACGAGGTGCATGAGAGCTGGATTCTCAAGACCGAGTTGCTGTGGGCCTTTGGGGTCGGCGTCTTCGTCGCCGCGACGCTGAGCATGATCGTGTTCACGGCGCTTACGATCAGCGTCAATCCGCCGAGCAATGTCGAGCGCATCGATCCCAAGACGCTGCATCTCTCGGGAGAGTTCGCGGAGCACAATCTCGGCACCACTGTCGCGAGTGACGGCAGCGTGACGGTCCGCGCGATCGCGACCCAGTTCATGTTCGTGCCGCAATGTATCGCTGTTCCAGCCAAGCGGAAGGTTACGCTTCGTTTCGCGTCGCCCGATGTGATCCATGGCCTTCTGATCACCAGGACCAACGTCAATACGATGGTCATCCCGGGCTATGTCGCGCAGGTGCACACCGAGTTTACGCGCACCGGCGATCTCCTGATGCCGTGCCACGAATATTGCGGCCTGGGACACAGCGAGATGTGGGCGACCGTGCAGGTGCTGCCCGACGAACAATTCAAGCCGGGACCCGACGGGAGGATTTCCTGTGCGCAACGTTGACCGGCTTTGCCTGGCGCATTTCTGGGTGGCTTTCGGGGCCTTCCTCTTCGCCTGCGTGATCGGCACCTGGCAGATGTGGGTGCGCAGTCCGCTGGGCGCGAAGGTCGGCACGCCGGCGCAATATTTCATGTCGGTGACGGCGCACGGCGTCTCGATGGCCTATGTGCTCACCACCTTTTTCATCATGGGCTTTGGCTATTTCGTCGCGGTGACGTCGCTCAACCGGCCGCTTCCCGGACGCGTTTGGGCCTGGGCTGCCTTCTGGATTGCGCTGCTGGGCGTGGTGGTGACGATCATACCGATCGGCCTTGGCCAAGCCACGGTGCTGTTCACCTTCTACCCGCCGCTGACCGCAAGTGTGTGGTTCTACATTGGCCTGGTGCTGGTGGTGGCCGGGTCCTGGATCTGGTGCGCTCTGATGCTGGCCGCGATGAGCGCATGGAAGCGCGAGAATCCCGGGCGACCCGTTCCGCTTGCCATGTTCGCCACGGTCGCCAACGCGGTGATGTGGCTGTGGACGACGGTCGGCGTGGCGGCGCAGCTTGTCTTCCAGGTCATTCCCGCGGCGCTTGGAATAGTCCAGACCATCGATGTCGGCTTGTCGCGCACGCTGTTCTCATGGACGCTGCACGCGATCGTGTATTTCTGGCTGATACCGGCTTACATCGCCTTCTACACCATGGTGCCGCGCGCCGCCGGCGGACGACTCTACAGCGACACCATGGGACGCCTGACGTTCATTCTCTTCCTGATCTACAGCCTGCCGGTGGGCATGCATCATCTGCTGATGGATCCGGAACATGGCAACGCGACCAAATTCATTCAGGTCCTGTTGACGGCGTTCGTGGCCGTCCCGACCCTGCTGACGATCTTCACCATCACGGCTTCGCTCGAGATCGCGGGACGTCTGCGCGGCGGCCGCGGCGTGTTCGGCTGGATCGCGGCGCTTCCCTGGGACCGGCCGATGGTGCTGGCAACCGGCCTTGGCTTCATCATGCTCGGATTTGGCGGTTTCGGCGGCATCATCAACATGGGCTATGGCATGAACGCGATGGTGCACAACACCTCGTGGGTGACCGCGCATTTCCATCTCATCTTCGGCGGCTCGGTGGTGATCATGTACTTCGCCATCGCCTATGAAATCTGGCCGCGGCTGACGGGTCGCGACCATGCTTCGCTGGCGCCGTTGCGGCTTCAGCTCTGGCTGTGGTTCGTCGGCATGATGGTCATGACGCTTCCCTGGCATTGGCTGGGACTGCAAGGCCAGTGGCGTCGCGTGGCGAACTTCAACTATGCCGATCCCATCATCGCGGGCTGGGGGCCATGGGTGGTGGTCTCCCTCGTTGGCGGGATCATCCTGCTCATCTCGGCAATCCTGTTTGTCTGGAACCTGGCCCAGCTCCACAGAAGCACGGTCCGGGCGATTCCCCGCCCGCTCTACGCACTGGCCGTCCATCCGCCGCAGCGCGTGCCGGCCGCGCTGAATGGTTTCGGCCTGTGGAACGTTCTGGTGCTGGTGCTGATGGTCCTGGCCTATGGCTTTCCCATTGCCCAGTTCCTGATCGAGCCATCGCCTTCGGCAATCGTGCACAGGGTGCAATGATGTCGGACGACCGCCCCTCCGATCCTCATGTCCTCGACCAGCCGTGGCGCCTCTGGTCGACCGTGGCCATCATGGGCATTCTGCTCGTCGGCATCCTTTTGGGCGTCATCGTCATTCCCGTTGTTCAGGGCTGGGGCGCCGGGCTCGATGCCTACACGGCGATCTGCCGGGCGCTTGGAATCCTTCCGGGTTCGCCCGCCCAACCGCAGCCGTTGGACAGGACGCCCTCGACACCGGTCTCGCAGGTGGTCTGGACGCCTGAAGTCTTGCAAATTCTCGCACGCGCCGATGTCGCAAAGGGGCGCGCAAAGGTCCAAGAGGTCTGTGTGGCGTGTCACGGCGAAACCGGCGTTTCACCCTCGTCGGAATTTCCGCACCTGGCTGGTCAATCCGGGCCCGCCATCTACAAGCAGCTGTTCGACTATCGGACCGGCAGCCGTACTCACCCGCTGATGACGGACGTCGCCAAGGCGCTGAGAGAATCGGAAATTGCCGACGTCGCTGCCTATTACGCGGGCCAGCCACAGCGTAAGCCAAATCCGGTGACACTGGCGCCGGCTCGTCCGGAGATCGTGCAGCTCGTCGAGTTGGGGGACCCTCGCCGTACTATTCCCCCCTGCGCGTCATGCCATCGTCCTGGATCAGGAGGACCCATCGAAGCGCCGATTTTGGCCGAGCAAGGACATGAATACCTGGTGAAGCAATTGCAACTGTACGCGTCCGGCGAGCGACGCAACGACGTCTATGCGAGGATGCGCACCATCGCTGCGCGACTGACGGCGGCCGAGATTGAGGGGCTCTCTGCCTATTATCGCGCCGGATTCAGGTGAGCTTGAGCGACGGCCGTGTTACGTTTTGCTTCGTAAGTATGTGTCTCTCAGGGAGACCAGACAATGAATCCGCTTCGAAACCTGATTTCGCACACCATCGTCGCCGCAGCGGCTGCGATCCTGGCGGCTTCCGCCACCACCATCATTCTGACGGGCCAAGGGGACCGGATGGTGCTGGCGACTGCTCACGCGCAGCCATCCGGCACCAAGAGCACCGAGGTCCTGACCCAGGCAATGCCCGACATCGCGCGCGAAATGCGCATCAGCGTGACGGAGCGTGCTCCCGGCAATGCCAGCTCGCCGCACCGGCATCCAGGGCATCATACGTTTGGCTATGTGCTCGAAGGGACGTACGAGATTCAGGTTGACGATGGTCCCGTGCGCCAGCTCAAGGCCGGCGAGTCATTTTATGAGCCGCCGGGTTCGTTGCATGCCGTATCTCGAAACCCGAGCCCGGACCGGCCGGTCAGGTATCTCGTCATCCAGGTTGGTGATCCGACGAAACCGCGAACCGTTCCGCAATAGCGAGTATCACTGCGTAGCCGCTGTTAGCGCACCTTCGGCAGCTTCGAGGCCCTGACCAGCTTGTCCCAGCGAACGGCCTCTTCCTTCAGGAACACGCCGAACTCGTCAGGGCTGACGATATTGGCCGAGATCCCGAGCTTGGCATAGGTCGCCTTCAGCTCCGCGGATTTGAGCGCTTCATTGACCTCATGGTTGAGGCGGCGGACGACGTCGGGGGCAGTACCCGCGGGCGCGCTGAGCCCGTTCCAGGAATCCGCGACCAGCAGCGGGAAGCCCTGCTCCGCCAGGGTCGGAACATCGGGCAGCAGAGGCGACCGTTCCTGCGCCGCGATGCCGAGGATGCGGACCCGCTTGTCGCCCACAAGCGGCAGGACAATGGTCGTGGCCTGAAAGATCGCCTGGATCTGGTTTCCAAAGAAGTCGACCATCGCCGGACCACCGCCTTTATACAAGGCGACGGTGAAGTCGACGCCGGTCAGCTCCTTGAAGGCGAAGGCGAGGATATGCGGCGGCGTTCCGGTCGGCGCCGCGAACGCGAATTTCGGATTGGCTTTGAGATAGTCGGCAAGCTCGCGCGCGCTTTTCACCGGGACGTCGGCATTCACGATCAGCAGGTAGGGCGCGCTCGAAATCCGGGCGATCGGCAGAAAGCCCTTGATGGGATCGTAGTCGAGCTTCTCGTACATGGCCGGCAGGATTGCGTTCGTCGCCGAGCTTGACACCAAAAGCGTGTAGCCGTCGGGCTCAGCCCGCGCCACCGCTGTGGCGCCGATCGTTCCGCCGCCACCGGCACGATTCTCGATCACGATCGATTGCTTGACGGAAATCGACATCAGCTGTGCAATCAGCCGCGCCGAGACATCGGTGATGCCGCCCGGAGCGAACGGCACGATCATCCTGATGGGGCGGTCCGGATAAGACTGTGCCGAAGCCGATGTTGCGATCGGCAGCGTCAGCAAGAGGGACAGCGCGGCGCGGCGGTCGATCATCGCCGGTCACGCCTGCGAGATGAACTTGGTCACCGTGTAGGCCTCGAGCCCCTCGACGCCGCCTTCGCTGCCGTAGCCCGATTCCTTGACGCCGCCGAACGGCGTCTCCGGCGTCGAGATCGCGACCGAGTTGACGCCGACCATGCCCGACTCCAGCGCATCCCCGATCGCAGTCGCGGTCGCGGTCGACGAGGTGAAGGCATAGGCCGCAAGCCCGAATGGCAGCGAGTTCGCGCGCGCCACCACCTCGTCGAAGGTCTTGAACCTCACAATGGGTGCAATCGGCCCGAACGGCTCCTCGGTCATCACCTTGGAGTCGTCGGGGATGTCGGTGACCACCGTCGGCTCGAAGTAGTAGCCTTGGTTGCCGCGCCGCTTGCCGCCGGTGACGATCTTGCCGCCGCGGTTCTTGGCGTCGTTGACGAAACTCTCGAGCGCGTCGAGGCGGCGCGAATTCGCCATCGGCCCCATGGTGACGCCTTCTTCCAGGCCGTCGCCGAGCTTGATGTTGTTGGCGAAGTCGGTGAAGCGCTTGAGGAAGCGGTCGTAGACCGGCTCCTGCACATAGAAGCGCGTCGGCGAGATGCAGACCTGCCCGGCATTGCGATACTTGAACGCCGCGATGGTGTCGGCGGTTTTTTCCGGATCGGCGTCGCCGAACACGACCACGGGCGAGTGGCCGCCGAGTTCCAGCGTCGTGCGTTTGACGCCCTTGGCGGCGAGCGCGGCGAGATGCTTGCCGACCGGGATCGAGCCGGTGAACGACACCTTGCGCACGATGTCCGACGGAATGAGATGCTCGGAGACTTTCGCCGGCACGCCGAACACCAGATTGAGCACGCCCGGCGGCACGCCGGCCTCGATCACGCAGCGTACCAGCTCGACGCAGCTTCCGGGCGTCTCTTCCGACGCCTTCAGGATCAGCGAGCAGCCGGCCGCGAGCGCGCCGCCGATCTTGCGCGCCGGCGTCAGCGTCGGGAAATTCCACGGCGTGAACGCCGCAACCACGCCGACCGGCTCCTGCATCACCATCTGCCGCACGTTCTTCTCCCGGCCCTGCACGATGCGGCCGTAGCTGCGGCGCCCCTCCTCCGCATACCACTCGATGATGTCGGCGGTGACCAGAACTTCGAGCCGCGCCTCGGCGAGCACCTTGCCCTGCTCCTGCGTCATGATGCGCCCGATCTTGTCGGCGCGCTCGCGCACCAGCGCCGCGGCCTTGCGCAGCACCTTCGAGCGCTCATAGGGCGGCGTGTTGCGCCAGACCTCGAAGCCTTTCTTGGCGGCTTCGAGCGCGCGGTCGAGATCGGCCGCGCTGGCGTGCGGCAGCTTGCCGAGCGGCTTCTCGGTCGCGGGATTGATCACGTCCTCGCCGGCGCGGCCGTCGCCGTTGAGCCATTGGCCGTCGATGTGGAGCGCGAGATCGGTGTACATGGGGGGCCTCGTTACGCGGATTTGGATGTCGGCGGATGACCTAGCACTATTGCGAGGCCACGTCATGATGTCATTCCAGCTACGGCTTGATCTGAATGTGAATGTGGTCGTCGTGGCGCGCGGCGCGGCAGCCCTGAAAGCCGAGCAGCGGCGATGAGACGCCAAGACGCGCGGCAAGATAAGGCTCGACGAATATCCGCTCGATCCCGAATTTCGGCCCCTCGTCCGCCAGCCACCGCAACGCCGCGGCGGTTCGCTTCGGCTCCAGCGGCCGGTTGGGATAGAGCGGTTGAAGGGAGCCGAGGTTCCACCGAAGGCTCAGCAATGACCGGCCCGTGCACGACGGCTTGTCGCCCGCGCCCGGCTGCTCGAACGCCCAATAGCCGATCGACGACCGCATGCGTCCGGGCAGGTAGTCCCCATCGGGCGTAGCGTAGTAGTAGGCGAGATCGAGCTTGCGGCCATCGTTGTGCGAGAGATGCGGCAGCAGCGGAAATCCGTCGACGAAGGGAAAATTGCCGTCGAGATAGAGCGTGATTGTGCCGGGGTGAGCGCGGTCGATCGCGCGCGACATCTCCGTCAGCAGCGCAACCAGCCGCGCATCGACGTAGTTGCGATTGAGGATGCAATAGAGGCGGCTGCCCGCGGCAAACGGGCGCTCGGCGTCGGCATAGCAGGGTAGCGGAACGCGCCCTCCGATCGCCGCGAGCGCGGGGACCGCCGTGACACTCAGCCCCTGATAGAGAAGGAGAAAGATCACCGTGGTGAGCGCGCCGTGCCGCCAGCCTTGCAGCGCTCGCGGGATGAGCCAGCGGCCGACAAGCACGGCGAGTATGAAAACGGCGCCACCGACCTGCGTCAACAATGTCAACGCGATGAATATCAATGCGGGAATGATCATCGAGCGATAGGCCACGATGACTACCCCCGCAGCGGCGAGAGATCGATCCTGCCGTCGTAGAGCTTGCGCAGCAGCGCGATCGCCGTCTTCGGCGCGCGCCTCGTCCCAGCCGCCGTAGCGGCAGTTGAGCACGAATTTGTCCTCGATGTCGGAGCGCGTCAGCGGCTCCTTGGCGCCGCCGCGGAAATGCGGCTGGCGCTCCTCGATCACGCGGCCGTCGTTGAGCGTCGCGCGGATGTGGCCGGTGAACTCGCGCGGATAGGGATTTTGCGGATCGATGCGGAAGCTGACCTTCTGCGCCAGCGCGACCACCGCCGGATCGCGCACCGCTTCGTCGGTGAAATCGCCCAAGCCCGACATTGCCGCGCACGAAGCCGGCGGCGATGCAGTAGGGCGTCGAGAATTTTCCGGCATAGCCGTTGGCGGGCGTCTGCTTGGCGGCGAGCGGCTCCCAGAGCCGGTGCACGGTCCCCTCGCCCACGTCGCAGACCATCTCCTTGATCTCGGAAGCCTTGACCTTCGCCGCGAGGCGGCGCGCGCAGTCGATATAGGGATGCGCCATGGTCCCGCAGGGATAGGGCTTGAAGGCGATCGTCTCGGTGACCCAGCGCTTGCCGAAATCGCCGATCACCTCGTCGTAGTTGCCGTCGAGCGTGTTGGCGAAGCCGTGGAACAGCCCGTGCACGCCCTCGAACACGGTGCGCGGGTCCGTAGAAGCCCGGCGCGCGCCAGCAGCGCCGCGCGCATGCCCGACTGCGCCGACCAGCCGGCGTGCATGCGCTTGGTCCAGGCGCCCTCGGCAAGATATTCGATGATGCCCGACGCCATCGAGCCGACGATGCCGAGCGCGTCGACGATCTGCTTCTTGTTCAGGCCCAGCGCCGCGCCGACGCCCGCGGCGGCGCCCATGGCGCCGTAGATCGCGGTCGGATGGAAGCCGGCCTTGTGCGCCTTCATCGGCGCCACGAGGCGAAAGCCTACACATGATCTCGACGCCGGCCGCGATGCCGACGAGCGCGGCGCGCCCGTCCGGATTGTGCCGCTCGCAGGCCGCCAGCACCGCCGGCACGATGACCGCGCCGGCATGCACCGGGCCGCCCTCGAAGGTGTCGTCGAAATCCTCGCCATGCGCCGCGGTGCCGTTGACGAAGGCGGCGCCGGCCGCGGTCATGGTGCGCGCGTGGCCGATCGCGGTGCAGGGCCCGTCGTCCTCCCAGCCGGCGAGCGAGGCCTTGATGTAGTCGGCCTCGCGCACGGTGACGCAGAGGCCGGCGACGTCCACGAGCAGGTCCTCGCAGGTGCGGCGCACGGCGGCGGGGAGCTTGGCGGCGTCAAGCGCAACGACGGTATCCGCCAGATGCTCGGCGACGGAGGTTTTCGGGAGGGCAGCGTCCATCTTGGTTCCACCACAGGTACTGACTTTGATCCGTCATCCTGAGGTGGCCGCGCAGCGGCCCTCGAAGGATGCACGGCCACGATGGTGCAGCAGCCGGGCCGTCGTCCTTCGAGGCTCGCTACGCTCGCACCTCAGGATGACGGATAAAGGGCAGTGTGCGTTGCCCTGTCAATCTCAGGTATTGCGCAGGCGCTGGGCGGCGCCGAAGCCGGGGATGCGGTTGATCGCGATCACGACGGCGAACGTCAGCACCAGCATCATGATGCCGAGCACCGCGATGGCGCCGAGGTCGCCGGATTCCTTGAGGTCGAAGATCAGCACCGACACCACCTTGGTGTCCGACGTGAACAGGATGATGGCGGCGGAAAGCTCGCGGATGGTGGCGACGAAGATGAAGCACCAGGTCGCGATCACGCTGGTGCGCAACAGCGGCGCGGTGATGTGGCGAAGCGCCTGCAGCCGCGTTGCGCCCAAAATGCGGCTCGCGTCCTCGAGATCGTTGCCCACGGCCTTGTAGGCCGACGAAAGCTGCTGGAACGCCGCCGGCAATTCGATGGTGAGATAGGCGAGCAGCAGGATCCAGATCGTGCCGTAGAGCACGAACGGCGGCTGGGTATAGGCGAGGAACAACCCGACGCCGAGCACGATGCCGGGGATCGCGATCGGCGCGGTGGCGAGGAAGCCGAGCGCCTGATGCCCGACCACGGCGCGCCGCACGACGATGTAGCCGATCACCAGCGCCATCACGGTGCCGAGCGTCGCGGTGAGCGCGCCGAGGATGAAAGTGTTCTGCAGCGCGATCTTGGTCGACGACAGACCGAACGTGAACCAGACGTTCTTCAGCGTGGCGTTCTCGGGCGTCACCAGCGTGGTCGCGATCGGCGACAGCGCGGCGTTGAACAGCGCGAAATACGGCAGGAACACCGGCAGCATCAGCACGCCGAAGACGAAGATCACCGCCGGCCATTTCCAGATGCCGAGCCGAATGAGCCGCGGATCGCCGGTCTTGCCGCCGACCACCGAATAGCCCTTGCGCCCGAGGATCATGTGCTGGGCGCGCAGCAGCATCACGGTGAGCACGAGCAGCGGCAGCGAGGCCGCCGCGGCCAGCTCCGGCTTGGGCGGGAACTGGAACAGGCTCCAGATCTTGGTGGTCATGGTGTGGAAGCCCGCCGGCAGCGCGAGGATCGCCGGCGAGCCGAACAGCGTCATCGCCTGCAGGAAGGCGATCAGCATGCCGGCGAGCAACGCCGGCATGGCAAGCGGAATGGTGATGCGGCGCGCGGTGGTCCAGGTGCGGCCGCCGAGCATCGAGGAGGCGTCCTCGAGATCGCCCGGGATGCGGTCGAGCGCGTTGGCGATCAGCACGAAGATGTACGGGAACGTGTAGCAGGAGACGACGAAGATCAGTCCCGTCATCGTATAGATGTTGAAGATGTGGTCGCCCATCTCGGCGCCGGTGACGTGGCGGTAGAGCTTGTTGAGCAGCCCGGAATTGGGCGCCGCCAAGCAGCTCCCAGGCGATCGCGCCGAGGAACGGCGGCGTCACGAACGAGGCCGTCACCAGCGCGCGCACGGCTTTCGAGAACGGCAGGTCGGTGCGCGCCACCAGCCAGCCCATCGGCGCGGCGGCGAGGCAGCAGAAGATCGAGGCGCTGGTGGCGAGGATCAGCGTCGTGACCATCGGCGCGCGGATATTCGGGCTCGGAGATGAGCGTCGCGAAATTGTCGAGCGTGAAATGGCCGGCCTTGTCGACCACGCTGTAGTAGACCAGCCACGACATCGGCAGCACGATCAGCACGCACAACAGCGCGGCGAATGCGAACAGCACCGGCCAGGACATATCGATCCTGAACGGCCGCCGCTGGACCGCGGGCTCCGCCGGCAATGCGATGCTCACTTAGAATTCCCCCACTTCATCACACGCCGAAGATCTTCTGATAGCGCGCCTTGATCTCGACCGCCTGCGCTTCGACCGCGACCGGGTCGTCCTTCATCACCTTGATGTCCTTGAGCAGCGGCCGCCCCGGCTTCGGCTTGACCTGCGGATGGGCGGAATGCTGGGCGGCAAAGTCGCACAGCGCCTGCTGGCCCTCCTGCGAGAACAGGTAGCTCTGCAACAGCCGCGCCGCGTTCGGATTGGGCGCGGCCTTGAGCACGGCGTTCGGGCACACGATCAGCGGCGCGCCCTCGGTCGGATAGACGATCTCGACCGGGCGTCCGGCTTCCTTGTGCAGGATGACGTTGAAATCGTTGCCGTCGGCCATGGCGGCGCGCTCGCCGAGCGCGACCTTGTTCGGCGGATCGACCGACGACTGCACCTGCATCACTTTCTGCTTCGCGAGCTTCTCGAAATAGTCCCAGCCGAGGTCGCGCGCGACCTGGTAGGTCGAGGTCATGATCGTGCCGCTGTAGGACGGATGCGCCTTCACCAGCCGGTTCAGCCATTTCGGGTGCAGCAGGTCCATGAAGCCCTTCGGCGCGTCCTCCGGCTTCACCATGTTGGTGTTGTAGGCGAGCGAGACCACGTAGATGCGCGACGACGCAAAGAGGCCGTCGCTATCGCGATGCTCGCTGGGCCAGAATTTCGCGACGTCCTCCGGCACGTAGGGCGCGAGCCAGCCGTTGCGCTTCCAGGCGACGAAGTGCGCGGCGTCCGACGCATTGATGATGTCGGCGGCATAGATCTTGATGCCGTATTCCTGCGCCAGCCGCTGGAACTGCCGCTCGGAGCCGGTGCGCTCGATGCGCACCGAGATGCCCGGATACTTCGCCTCGAACCGCTTGGCGACGTTCTGCGAGACCGGCAGGTCCATCGCCGCGTACCAGACGACCCTGCCCTCTTTTTTGGCCGCCTCGATCAGCGCCGGCGTGACCGGCGAAGCCGCCGGCGCCTGCGACAGCACCTTTGCCGGCGCCGCCAACAGACCGGCCGCGGCAGCGCCGCCGGCCAATACGTGCCGGCGGGAAAGCTTTCGTTCCGTCATGGCCGTCCTCCCACAGACCAGTCAGACGTACACCTTGAAGATCTGCGCGTAGCGCTTCTTGATCGCCTCGGCTTCCTTCTCGACCGCCGCCGGGTCTTCCTTCATCAGCTTGATGTCGCGTAGCGCGCGGACGCTCGGCTTCTCCTTGGTCTGGCCATGTGCCGAATACTGCCGCGCCCAGTCGACCAGGATACTGCTGCGCCTCGCGGCCGTGCATCCAGTTCTGGAACAGCCGCGCGGCGTTCGGGTTCGGGCGCCGACTTGAACACCACGCTCGGGCCGGTCGCGAGCGGCGTCCCCTCCTCCGGATAGACGATCTCGACCGGGCTGCCCTCTTCCTTGTAGCGGATGACGAGATAGCCGGCGCCGTCGACCATCACCGCGCGCTCGCCGAGCTGGATCTTCTTCGGCGTGTCGGTCGCGGACTGCACCTGCATCACCTTCTGCCGGGCGAGCTTCTCGAAATAGTCCCAGCCGATGTCGCGCGCGATCTGCTGGGTCGCGTTCATGATGGTGCCGCTATAGGCCGGATGGCCCTTGACCATCTTGCCCGCCCATTTCGGGTCGAGCAGGTCCTTGAAGCTCTTCGGCGCGTCTTCCTTCTTCACCAGCTCGGTGTTGTAGCGCGATCGGCGACACCAGGATGCGCGTCACGATCGCAAGTCCCATCGGCGTCGTAGTAGGCCTTGTCGTAGTGCTTCGCGACCTCCTCCGGCAGATAGGGAGCGAGCCAGCCGTTGCGCTTCCAGATGATGCACTGCGCGGCGTCGGCGGTGTTGGCGATGTCGACGGCGAAGATCTTGGCGCCATGCTCCTGGCCGATGCGCTGGAACACGCGCTCGGCGCCGGAGCGCTCCACCTTCGTCGCGATGCCGTATTTCGACTCGAACGCCTTGCCGAGGCGTTGCGCGAAATCGAGGTCCATTGCGGTGTAGAAGGAGACCTTGCCTTCCTTCTTGGCCGCGGCGATCAGCGCGTCGTTGAGCGGCGCGGCCGCCGGCAACTGCGCGCGCGCGGGCGCGGCGAAGACGGTGGCGGCAGCGGCCGCGGAGCCCTTGAGCACCGACCGCCGGGAGATCGGACGTTTCGTCATGACTATTCCCTCTCTTTCGAAGTCCACCGCTTGGATGCGGCCCGACTACACGCCGAACAATTGGCTGTAGCGCTTCTTGATCATGTCGGCCGACTTGTCGACGCCGGCCGGATCGTCCTTCCATTTCTTGATGCTCGCGAAAGCCGTGCGGCCGGGCTTCTCCTTGGTGTTCGGATGCACCGAGCGCAGGCCACCCACGTCAATAAGAAGCTGCTGGCATTCCGCCGTGTAGCAATAGCTCTGGAACAGCTTCGCCGCGTTCGGGTTCGGCGCCGCCTTCATCAACCCGTTAGGGCCGATGATCAGCGGCGTGCCTTCGGTCGGATAGACGATCTCGACCGGCCGGCCGCCCTCCTTCTCCTGGAACATGTTGTACTCGTTGCCGTCGGCCATCACCGCGCGCTCGCCGAGCGCCAGCTTCTTGGGCGGATCGGCCGCGGACTGCACCTGCATCATCTTCTGCTTGGCGAGCTTTTCGAGGTACTCCCAGCCGAGCTCGCGGGTGATCTGGAACGTCGCGGTCATGATGGTGCCGCTGTAGCCCGGATGCGCCTTCACCATCTTGCCGGCCCACTTCGGATCGAGCAGATCGGCGAAGCTCTTCGGCGCCTCCGGCGCCTTCACCATGTTGGTGTTGTAGCCGATACAGCACAGCCAGGAGCGGAAGGTCGCGAACTGTCCGTCCGGATCGCGGTGCTCCTCAGGCCAGTGCTTGGCTACGTCCTCCGGCACGTACGGCAGCAGGATGCCGTTGCGCTTCCAGACGATGAAGTGCGCGGCGTCCGACGACTGCACGACGTCGACCGCGTGGATCTTGCTGCCGTATTCCTGCCCGATGCGCTGGAAGACGCGCTCGGCGCCGGTGCGTTCGACGCGCGGCGTGATGCCCTGGTAGCGCGCGGCGAACTGCTTGGCGACGCGCTCGGCGACCGGCAGATCGAGCGAGGTGTACCAGACCACCCGGCCTTCCTTCTGCGCCGCCTTGATCAGCTCCGGCGTGATCGCCGCAGGCGGCGGCGCCTGCGCCAGCACCTTGGCCGACGGCGCGAAGGTGCCGGCGGCGACCGCAACCGCGGCCGATCCCTTCAGGACGTCGCGCCGCGAAATCTTGCGCAGCTTCATCGTCGTCTCCTACGTCAGACGCCAAACAACTGGCTGTAGCGCTTCTTGATCGACTCGGCCTGCTTTTCGACCGCGCCCGCGTCGTCCTTCATCAGCTTGATCTTGGCGAGCGGCGTGCGGCCCGGCTTTTCCTTCGCGAGCGCATGCACCGAGCGCATTCCACCGTGGTCGATGCAAAGCTGCTGGCATTCCGGCGTATACATCCAGGCCTGCAGCAGGCGCGCCGCGTTCGGATTGGGCGCGGCCTTGAACACGGCATTGGGCCCGACGATCAGCGGCGTCCCTTCGCTCGGATAGACGATCTCGATCGGGCGGCCGGCTTCCTTCTCCTGGCAGCATGACATATTCGGTGCCGTCGGCCGCCAGCATGCGCTCGCCGAGCACGATCTTCTTGGGCGGATCGGTCGCCGACTGCAGCTGCATGATCTTCTGCTTGGCGAGCTTCTCGAAGAAGCCCCAGCCGACGTCGCGCGATATCTGGTAGGTCGCGGTCAGGATGGTGCCGCTGTAGGACGGATGCGCCTTGGTGATCTTTCCGACCCATTTCGGGTCGAGCAGATCGTTCAGGCTCTTGGGCGCCTCCTCGGCTTTCACCTGCGCGGTGTTGTAGGCGACCGGGCAAAGGGTGAGGCGGAAGCTCGAGAACGTTCCGTCCGGATCCTTGTGCTCGGCGGGGAAGTGCTTGGCCACGTCCTCGGGCACGAACGGCGCCAGGATGCCCTGGTTCTTCCAGACGATCAGGTGCGCCGCGTCGGACGAGTTCACGACGTCGACGCGATGGATCTTGGTGGCATATTCCTGGCCGATGCGCTGGAACACGCGCTCGGCGCCACTGCGCTCGACGCGCGCTTTGACGCCCGGATACTTCGCCTCGAACGCGCGCGCGATGCGCTCTGCCAGCGGCAGATCGATGGATGTGTAGTAGTTGACGGCGCCTTCTTTCTGCGCGGCCTTGATCAGCTCCGGCGTGATCGTCACGGCCGCCGGCGCCTGTGCCAGCACCTTGGCCGAGGACGCAAAGGTGCCGGCGGCGACCGCGGCCGATCCTTTCAGGACGTCGCGTCTCGTGATCTTCGGCAGCCTCATTGTCGTCTCCCTCTCAAGCCCGGCCTCGTGCCGGGCGGCGATCGTTCATTCAACCCGCGAGCACGCGGCAGCGTTCCGGCGGCAGGTGCAGCCAGACCGACGATCCGGGTGCGACGTTTTCGGCCGGCGACGCCACCACGCGGATCTGCGTGCCGTCCGCCGCCTCGACCATGTAGTCGCGGCTCGAGCCCAGGAACACCTGCCGCAACACCGTGGCCGGCAGGACGTTCTCGGTCGACTTCGGGCTTGCGCGCCCACAGCCGGATCACGTGCTGGCGCACCGACACCGCGGCGTCGGCACCGGCGGCAAGGCCGTCGCCGATGCAGCGCAGCGTTTCGCCGGCGACCGAGATATGATTCTTGTCGAGCGCCTTGCCGCGCACGACATTGCTCATGCCGATGAAGCGCGCCACGAACTCCGAGCGCGGACGCTCGTAGATCTCCTCCGGCGATCCCGCCTGCTCGATCTTGCCGAGGTTCATCACCGCGATGATGTCGGCGGTGGTCATCGCTTCCGACTGGTCGTGAGTGACGTAGACCGTGGTGTAGCGATACTCGTCGTGCAGGCGGCGCACCTCGAAGCGCATCTCCTCGCGCAGGTTGGCGTCGAGGTTGGAGAGCGGCTCGTCGAGCAGCAGCGTTTCCGGCTCGACGATCAGCGCGCGTGCCAGCGCGACGCGCTGCTGCTGGCCGCCGGAGAGCTCGCCGGGATAGCGGTCGGCAAGGCTCGCCAGATGCGTGGTGGTGAGGATCGCATTGAGCTTGCTGCTGATGGTCTCCTTGTCGAGCTTGCGCAGCTCGAGCCCGTAGACGACGTTCTGCGCCACCGTCATGTGCGGCCACAGCGCGTAGCTCTGGAAGATCATCGACATGTTGCGCCGCTCCGGCGGCACCGTGCGCGACGGCGACGAGAGCAGATGGTTGCCGACCCGGATGTCGCCGCCGGTCGGCTCGACGAAACCGGCGATCAGCCGCAGCGTCGTGGTCTTCCCGCAGCCCGACGGGCCCAACAGGCAGACCAGCTTGCCGTGCTCGATCGTCAACGAGATGTTGTCGACCACCGCCAGCGGTCCGTAATGCTTGGTCAGACCGCGCAATTCTACCGACGCCACGCCATATCCTCCCGCAACGACGAGGCCGGATTGTACCGTTCCCGTCTGGGTTTATTGAGCGAAACCTGTAGATCGTGTCCGCGACAGCTTGCCGCCTTAGGTTGCCCGCGCCCCGCGGAAAGCGAGACCGGACGAGCGGCGCTATCGTCACTTCCCCGTGAAGACGGGTTTGCGCTTCTCCATGAAGGCCCGGCGGCCTTCGATGTAGTCCTGGCTGGTGAAGCAATTCTCGACCAGTTCGTTGGCGCGGGCGAGGTCGCGCTGGCTCTCGTCCTTGACGGTCTCGCCCACGATGAACTTCACCGCCTTGAGCGTCAGCGGCGCGTTGCCCGCGATCGTATCGGCGTAGTTCTTGACGTAGCCCTCGAGCTCGTCGCCCGGCACCGCCCGGTTGATCAGGCCCATGGCGATCGCCTCGGTGCAGTCGAACTGCCGGCCGGTGTAGAAGATCTCCTTGGCGAAGGCCGGTCCGACCACGTCGACCAGCCGCTTGAGACCGGGATAGGCGTAGCCGAGCCCGAGCTTGGCCGCCGGCACGCCGAACTTCGAATTGTCGGAGGCGATGCGCATGTCGCAGCACAGCGCGAGGCCAAGCCCGCCGCCGATGCAGTAGCCCCTGATCATCGCGATGGTGGGCTTGGGAAACTCGGCCACCGTCTGGTTGGCCTTGCCGACGGTCACGTTGTAATGCTTCACCGCCTCCATCGAGGAGCGCTCGCTCTCGAACTTCGAGATGTCGGCGCCCGAGACGAAGGCCTTTCCGCCGGCACCGGTGACCACGACGACCCGCACTTCGGGATCATTGCGGAAGCTTTCGAGGATGTCGGTGGTCGCCGCCCACATCTCCAGCGACACCGCGTTGTGCCGCTCCGGATTGTTGAAGATCATGTAGCCGACGCCGCCCTCCTTGCGCGAGAGCATCTTGTCGGTCCTGGTCTTGTCATCCATGGCTCATCTCCCGCGCTTGCTGCGCGCTAAATTGCGTTGGCCTTGCGTAGCGCCGCGATATCCTTCGGCTTGAATCCGAACTCCTTCAGCACCGTGTCGGTGTGCTCGCCGATCGCCGGCGGACGCACGACGAGCTTGCTCGGCGTGCGCGACAGCGTCATCGGCTGACCGACGAGCTTCATCAGCGACTTGTCCTTGCGCTTCACCGCCGGGTCCATCTTGAGGTGCTTGACCTGCGGGTCGGCGAACATCTGGTCGATCGAATAGATCGGCCCGGACGGCACGCCGGCCTCGTTGAGCAGCTCGATCCACTCGGCGCTGGTGCGCTTGACGGTGTGGCTGTCGATCTCCTCGTTGAGCTTGTCGCGGTGCTTGGAGCGCGTCGCTGCGTTGGCGTAGTCCGGGTTCTTCAGCATCTCGGGCGCGCCGAACGCGCCGATCAGCCGCTCCCAGATCTTCTGGCCGGTCGAGGCGATGTTGATGTGGCCGTCGGCGGTCTTGTAGACGCCGGTCGGCATTGAGGTCGGATGATTGTTGCCGGCCTGCCCCGCGACTTCGCCCTTCACCAGCCAGCGCGAGGCCTGGAAGTCGAGCATGAAGATCTGCGCCTGCAGCAGCGAGGTCGCGACGTGCTGGCCCTGGCCGGATTTGTCGCGCTCGAGCAGCGCGACCAGGATGCCCATCGCGCAGAACAGCCCGGCACAGAGGTCGGCGATCGGAATGCCGACGCGCACCGGCCCCTGCCCCGCCAGTCCGGTGACCGACATCAGGCCGCCCATGCCCTGCGCGATCTGGTCGAAGCCCGGCCGGCCCGCATAGGGCCCGTCCTGGCCGAACCCCGAAATACTACCGAGGATGATCTTCGGGTTGATCTTCTTGAGGTCCTTGTAGTCGATCTTCAGCCGCTTCTTCACGTCGGGCCGGAAGTTCTCGACCACCACGTCGGCCTTCTTCACCATGCGGCGAAATGCGGCGAGCCCCTCGGGCGCCTTCAGGTTCAGCGTGATGGCGCGCTTGTTGCGATGCAGGTTCTGGAAATCCGGGCCCTCGCGCGGACCGCCGGGCGGCTCGCCCGTAGTAAGCGAAGGCGGCTGCTCGATCTTGATAACGTTGGCGCCCCAATCCGCGAGCTGACGCACGCAGGTCGGCCCGGACCGAACCTGGGTCAGATCGAGAACGGTGAAACGGCTGAGCGCACGCGAAGCCTTGGGAACCGGCATTTTCCTGACCTGTAAGGGGACGTTTTTTCTCCCGACGGGTGGCCGCCGGGAGGCAGTACTTTGCTGATATTGCGGTGATTGTCTACCGAGGAACCTCCAGCATGATCCCCAAAAGGGGGCACCGGTTTTCGGAGAAGATCATGCTCAGACAAGCGCGGCAGTGGGCCGCGTTGCGGCGCGTCACGACGTCATCTAGAGCGATATTTGTCGGGCACGGCGAATCGCACGCGCGTTCGTGCGCCCGATACGTCGGCAGGGAGAACGTGGTGACGGCCGGAAGTTCCTCGCAATCTGTCGCGCTGATCCTGGCTGCCGCGCTGGCCACCGTCGCGGAGACGGCGTGCGCGCAGGCGCCGAGCATTGCCGAGGTCGCCGCCTATCAGGGTCCCGACCGCACGCAGCGGCTGATCGCCGGCGCCAAGAAAGAGAAGTCGGTCACCGTCTACGGTTCCACCGTCGCCGAAGACATGCGGCCGGTGAGCGACGCTTTCCGCAAGCGCTACGGTATCGACTTCCAGTACTGGCGTGCGAGCTCCGAGCAGCTCGTGCAGCGCGCGGTCAACGAGCACCGCGCCGGGCGCTGCGCGGTCGACGCCTTCGCGACGGTCGCCGCGGAACTGGAGACCCTGCATCGCGAGAAGGTCCTGATCGCGGTCAAGACGCCGGCCACCGAGGACCTGGCGCCGCTCGCGTTCCGCCCGCACGGCGAATGGGTGGCGACGCGGCTCAACATCTTCTCGGCCTCGTTCAACACCAACCTGGTGAAGCGCGAGGAGGCGCCGCGCCGCTACGAGGACCTGCTCGATCCGCGTTGGAAGGGCCGGCTGGCGGTCGAGGCCGCCGACTTCGATTGGTTCGGCACCATCGTGATGAAGATGGGCGAAGAGAAGGGCCTGAAGCTGTTCCGCGAGATCGTCGCGACCAACGGCATGTCGGTGCGCCGCGGCCACACGCTGCTTGCCAATCTGGTCCAGGCCGGCGAAGTGCCACTCGCACTCACGGTCTACAGCTACAAGCCCGAGCAGCAGAAGCGCGAGGGCGCGCCGGTCGAGCCGCTCTATCTCAAGCCGGTGGTCGCGCTCGGCTACGGCCCGGCGGTGTCGCGCTGCGCGCCGCACCCGCATGCCGCGCTGCTGTTCCACGATTTCATGATCCGCGAGGGCCAGGAGATCATGGCCAAGCGCGACATGACGCCGACCAATCCGAAGATCCGGCCGCTGCCGGAGGGCGTCGATCTCACCATGATCGATCCGGTCGAGATGCTCGACAACCGGAAGAAGTGGGACGAGCTCTGGACCAATATCGTGCTGAAGCCGCGGTAGTTGTCACCGCAATCGCTGATCACTGAAACAAGCGACGCTCGCGCCGCGAGTCACCCTCCCCCTTGTGGGGAGGGTCGCGAGCATGAAGCGAAGCGGAATGCGAGCGGGGTGGGGGTGATGCGGGTTCGGGGATTCTACCTTCTCGCTGTCACCCCCACCCCGACCGCCTTCGCTACGCTCGGCGGTCGACCCTCCCCACAAGGGGGAGGGTAACCCGCGGCACGACCGGTGGCCGACATCACCCCTTGTACCCGCTCAAATCCGTCTCGTAGTGCTCGGCGCAGCAGGGATCGTCGTGCTTGCCGTGCACGCGGCACCATGAGCGCACGAGGTAGTTGAACACGTTGGTGAAGAGATCCTGCCGCATGCCGCGCTGGTTCTTCTTCTCAAGGTCCTCGCCTTCGGCGATGTGCTTCGGCCCGCCCGCCCACTCCGCCATCAGCTGCACCCGGCAGGCGCGCTCGAGCTTGAGCGCGACCCACACCGCCTCTTCGAGCGTGCGGCCGGCGGCGACGATGCCGTGATTGCGCAGCAGCAGCGCGTTGCGCTCGCCGAGGCACTTCGCCACCGCCTTGCCGCGATCCGCGGTGACGATCAGGTCGGTGGTCTCCGAGAACACCGGCAGGCGCTTGTAGAAGTAGCCGGCCTCGTTGTTGACCGGCAGCAGCTCCTTGCCGAGCGAGGAGAACGCGACCGCGTGCGGCGCATGGGTATGGATCACCGCGTTGAGGTCGGAGCGCGCGCGCAAGCACTTCGGAATGGATGAACACCTCGTTGTGGCGCGGCATCGAGCCGCCGACGCGCTGGCCGTCGAGATCGACGGTGATGATGTTCTGCGGCGTCATCTCCTCGAGCCCGATGGTGGCGGGCTTCATCAGGAAGCGGCTCTTGTCGTCATCGAGCCGCACGGTCACGTGGCCGGCGACGAAATCGCCCTGGTCCTGCATGGCCAGGACGCGCCCGGCATTGGTGAGTTTTCTCCTGAGCGCCTCGGACATCGTTTCGTCTCCTTCGTCGTCTCTTCATCGTCGCAGATGTCTCGTACACGCCCATTTGTACAAGATCGAGAGCCGGCTGGTTTGAACGGCCACGCCGGATCGAGTAGGTTTGCCGCATGGGGGCGATACGGAGCTGTTAGGATCGCCCGCGATGAATTCTCCCGCCCTGCCCGGATTGACCCGCGCCCTCGGCGCATTGCTTGTGGCCGCCGTCGTGACGGTGCCACAGGTCGAACGCGTGCGCGGTCAGGAGGCCAAGCAGCCGACCGAGCACCAGGCGGTGCCGCCCGTCGACCTCGGCCAGGTCATCGACAAGGGCGCGCTGCGGCTGTTGCCGTCGAAATCGGTGACGCGCCACGACATCGCGACCGACAGCGGGCCGATCAGTTACACCGCGACCGCCGGCACGCTTGGCGCTGCACGACCAGTCCGGCGAGCGCACCGCGGCGGTGTTCTACGTCGTCATACGCGGCGGACAAGGCAGCAACGATCAAACGGCCGGTGACGTTCGTGTTCAACGGCGGGCCCGGCGCGGCATCGGCCTATCTGCATCTCGGCCTCGCCGGCCCGCGCCTCGCCGAATTCCGCGCCGGCCGCGAAGGCCCGCCGCGGCTGCACGACAATCCGCAGACCTGGCTGCAGTTCACCGACCTGGTGATGATCGATCCGGTCGGATCGGGCTTCAGCCGACCGGTCAAAGCCGACGGCGGCAGCGCGTTCTGGGGCGTGGCGCGCGACGCCGAGTCGCTCTCCAAGGTGATCGCACAGTGGATCGCCGACAACCACCGCGCCGACTCTCCGAAATACATCCTGGGCGAGAGCTACGGCGGCTTCCGCGCCGCCAAGGTGGCGCGCGAGCTGCGCCGCGAGCACGGCATCGCGGTCGCCGGCATCATGATGGTGTCGCCGCTGATGGAAGGCGCCTTCACCTTCGGCGGCACCCGCTTCGCGCTCGGTGCCGCCATGCAGATCCCGTCGCTCGCCGCCGCCGAGCTCGAGCGCAAAGGCACGCTGACGCCGGAGCGGCTCGCCGAGGCCGAACGCTTCGCGCTCAACGAATACCTGACCACGCTCGCCGGCGCGCCGCCGCGCGGCGAGGCTGGCGCGCGCCTTCTATGCCCGCGTCGCCGAGATCACCGGCATGCCGCTCGATGTCGTGACACGCACGCGCGGCTTCATCCGCGACAACTATGTGAAGCATCTGCGCGGCGCCGAGGGGCTGATCGTCAGCCGCTACGACGTCACTTTCACCGGCGCCGATCCGCATCCCGAAAGCGCGACGCCGCGCGGGCCGGATCCGCTGCTCTCGACGCCTGTCGCGCACCTATAGCGGGGCGATGTCGGTCTATGTACGCGAAGAGCTCGGCTACAAGACCGACCTGACCTACGTGCTGCTCTCGCGCGAAGCCAACAGCCGCTGGGATTGGGGCAGCCGCGGCTCCAACCGCGACAACGCCAGCGTTGACGAAGATTTGCGCGCGCTGTTCTCGCTCGATCCGGCGTTCCGGCTGCTGGTCGTGCACGGCTACGCCGACATGGTGACGCCCTATGCGGTGAGCCGCTACGTGCTCGACCACCTGCCGGACTTCGCGAACCCGACGCGCGCGCAGCTCAAGATCTATCGCGGCGGGCACATGTTCTACATCGACGACGAGTCGCGGCTGAAGTTCACCAACGACGCGCGATCGTTCTACGCCGCCGAGCCCTGATGCAGCACGCGCTCCAAGGTACCGCGACAGCGCGCGCCGACCAACGCGGCAACTTCATCCCGGTCCGCAAGGCCGACATCCTTGATGCACTGGTCGAGCGTGGCGAATTCCCGGACGATGCGCAGCGCGAGCAGTTCCGGCAGATCTGCAAGATGCTGGCGGCGGTCTATCATTACGAATATTTCGACCGGCTCGAGAAGCTCGGCACGCGTACTACTATTTCAATCCGGAGCTGTCCGCGCATACGCGATTCAGCGCCGATGCGGTCGATCGCGCCTATGCGGAGTTGGTTGAGTCGCTCACCGCCGTGCTCAAGGGCGCCAATTTCATCGAGGTCTCCCGCGAGGAGATCGAGCGCGCCCATCGCGAGAGCGTCGCGGTCACGCGTCGAGATCGTGGCGCGCGCTCGATGAGTTCCGCGACGTGCGCTTCTTCCGCCGCGGCCACCACCAGGAAACCTTCGATATTCCGCGCTGGTTCGGGTTGCGAACCAAGACGGTCGAGGCGACGGTCTATGACGACGTGGTGCTGTTCGTTGCGCTGAAGCCCGACACGCGCGAGGCCCACAAGCGCCGGAAGACCTTACAACGCCGCATCCGGCCGGGATCGGTGCTGATCAAATATTTCCGCAACATTGCAAGCTCCGAGCTCAACGCGCTGTTCCCGAACGTGCGGGTGGTCATGAGCCTGTGGGACAAGCTGATCCTGGGCGTACCCGCCATCCTCGGCGGCATTCCGATTCTCATCAAGCTCGCCTCGACGGTGACCGTGCTGTTCCTGGTGGTTGGCTTCTATCTCGGCCTATCGGCGTCGGTGCACGACGACGCCATAACCGGCGCGCTCGCAGCGATGAGCGGGCTGGTCGCGCTCGGCGGCTTCATCATGCGGCAGTGGATGAAGTATCAGCGCCAGTCGCTGATGTACCAGAAGCAGCTCACCGACAACATCTACTTCCGCAACGTCAACAACAACGCCGGCATCTTCGACTACATCATCGGTGCGGCGGAGGAGCAGGAGTGCAAGGAGGCGTTCCTGGCCTACTACTTCCTGCAGCAAGGAACGCTGACGCAAAGCGAGCTCGACCGCCGCATCGAGGCGTGGCTGAAGGAGGCGTTCGACCTCGATACCGACTTCGAGATTGACGACGCGCTCGGCAAGCTCGACCGGCTCGGACTGTTGCGGCGCGACGGCGAGCGCATCGCCGTGCCGCCGCCGCAGGACGCGCTCGCGCGTCTTGACACGGTCTGGGACAATTATTTTCAGTACAACAAGATAACGGCGCCACGCGCAGGCAGCTAGGCGCCCCCAAATTCCAGCACGTCAAAGCCCACATAGCGGTCGACGATGTAGGCCAGCCCCTTGGCGTCGAGCGCGACGTCATTCGTCTGCGGCGCTGCCCGCCCGCCCGCCGGCTCCGGGATGAAGTGCCCGACCTCGCGCGGCGAGAGCGGATTGCCGACGTCGACCACGCGCAGCCCGCCGCCGAACCAGGTCGCAAAGCAGATCGTGCCCGACATGCGCTCGCAGAACTGATGCGCGCCGAAGCGCGCGCCCGCCGTGCGCGCGAACGGCGAGTCGAGCTCGCTCACCTGGAACTGTCCGAGCGGCTTGATGTCGGCCATGTCGGTCACGTCGAAGGTCAGGATGCAGGCATGCGCCCGGCCGCGCCGCATCTGCTCCTCGTTGGCGCTCTGCGCCTGGTCTTCCTCATCGACCGCGAGCGCGATGCGCTTGCCGTTGATCGCTTTCGGCACCGGCATCGCGGTGTGCGTCGGCTCCGGGAACAGCGGATGGTAGTTGTAACCGCCTTTGGTCTTCGGCTTCGTGAGGTCCGACACGTCGACGATGCGGAAGCCGCCGTGCCAGCAGCTCGCCCACATCTCGTCGCCGAAGCGCAGCGCGTGATGCAGCCGGTGCTGGCGGCCGAGCCAGGTCGGCGTCTCGCCGCCGGCGATGTGCTGCCCCGGCATCCACCAGCGCGACACTTCCTGCGGCTTTGACGGATCGCGCATGTCGTAGATGACCAGGATGTTGCCGACATAGCCCGCCATCTCGGTCGAGATGTAGGCGTAGCGCTCGTCCATGTCGAAGCGGTGCACGCCGATGCCGCCGGTCTTGTGGTGCGCGATCTCCTTCGGCTGCGCCGGATTGGAGACGTCGTAGACCTTGAAGCCGCCCATGGTGTAGCCGCGCTTCGCCTCGGCCTCGATCTCCGCCACGTCCTGCGGCTCGACGCCGAGCCAGGTCGCGATCTCCGCATGGGTCGGGGCGCGGCCCTTGGCGGCGGTCAATTCCTTCACCACCCGCGGCAGCTCGTCGGCGCGCCGCCCGATGGCGGTCGGGTTGCGCTCGTGGTTGACGATCATGATGTCGCCGACCACGCGCGCCTTGTGGCTGTGCGAGGTCTGGTCGTCGAGGGTGATGGTCGCGACCACGCGCGGATTGGCGGGATCGGAAATGTCGACGATCGAGGTGCCGAGGTGGTCCTTGTTCGGGATGTGCCCGACATAAGCGTGCTTGCCTGCGACACAGACCTGTCCGGCGCCGGGCAGGTCGATATGTCCGAGCCGGCGGACGTTGCGGGCCATGGCTGGTTTGGATCGCTCGACGACGTTCATATTTTTCGACTCGCTCTCTGTGCTTCGTCATGCCCGCGCATCGCAGTCAAGCTTGCGCAGACTGCGTAAACTTGTCTGCGGTGCGCGGGCATCCACGTCTTAGAATGCCGACAGCTTAAAGACGTGGATGGCCGGAACAAGTCCGGCCATGACGTTGTGGCGTCAATCCAGCTTGGCGCCCGACGCCTTGACGATCGCGGTCCATTTCGGGATCTCCGCCTTGATGTAGGCGGAAAACTCCTCCGGCGTGTTGCCGACGATGTCGACCCCGAGATCGGTGAGCGATTTGCGCACCTGCGCATCGTTGAGCGCCTCGACGGTGGCGCGATGCAGCCGCACCACGATCTCGCGCGGCGTCTTCGCCGGCGCCACCAGCCCGTGCCAGGTGGTGGCGTCAAAGCCTTTCAGTCCGAGCTCGTCGATGGTGGCAAGCTCCGGGAACACTGCGGTACGCTGGATCGGCGTCACCGCCAGCGCGCGCACCTTGCCGCTCTTGATATGCGGCACCACCGACGCGGCGGTGGCGAAGATCATGTGCACGTGGCCCGCGATCACGTCCTGCAGCGCCGGCGCGCCGCCCTTGTAGGGGACGTGGGTGATCTCGACCTTGGCCTCGGCCTTGAACAGCTCCGCCGCGAGATGCGCCGCGGTGCCGTGGCCGGACGACGCGTAGTTGAACTTGCCGGGATTGGCGCGAAGAAGCGCGATCAGCTCCGCCAGCGACTGCACCGGCATGTTGGGATTGACCACCAGGATGTTCGCCTGCGAGCCGATCAGGCTGATCGGCGCGAAATCCTTCTCGGGGTCGAAATTGACCTTCTTGTAGAGCGCCGCGTTGGTGGCGAGGATCGAGTTGTTGCCCATCAGGATGGTGTAGCCGTCGGCCGGCCGCATGGGCGGCGGCCTCGGCGGCGATGTTGCCGCCGGCGCCGGGACGGTTGTCCATGATGAAGGGCTGTCCGAGGATCTGCTCGAGCTTCTTGCCGACCACGCGGGAGAGCACGTCGCTCGGCCCGCCCGGCGGGAAGGCGATCAGCAGCGAGACCGGCTTGGTCGGATAGGCCTGCGCGGACGCACCCGTGGGCGCCAAGAGCATCGTGAGGCCCAGCAGGGCGGCACCGAACAGCAATCGCATCGTGTTGTTTCCCCGACAAAAACTTCTCTCGCGCGCATCTTAGGGCGGCGTGTGCAGCGCCGCCAGACAGGCGCCGCGGACGTGGCGAAAATGCCACATGATCCGGCCGTTGATTGAGCCCAAGCGCGTGCCCGATAGCCGGCCGTTATCGGCCATGCTTAGATCAACACCAGCCAACCGACGGTGGAGTGTGTTGTGCTTGGGGTGGTGCTGGTCGGGGCGTTCGCGACTGTCGTCCTGGCCTACATGTTCACGGAATATCTTTTGACGCGCTTCGACGTGCGCCGTCGCGTCCTCGTCGGAGACGGCTCGCCCTTGCTCCCGATCCTCTGCGCCAATGCCGTCAGCTTCCTGGTGATCTGCATCGGCAGCATCATCCTGCTGTACGCGGCGGGCTTCGGCGTCCAGGCCTGTGCGGCGATCGTGCTGGTCTGCCTGTGCACGCAGGGCGTCTGGCTCACCCAACATCTGTGGTTCTATTACCGCGACCACCTGCGGCTCGGGTACTAAGGTTTGCTGCTGGAGCCGTATCGGTTTTTTGTGTCCTCTTGACGCCGTCCCGAGACGCTTCAGTCGTCGATCACGAGATGAGAAAAGAGAACAGGCATTGGCGGATTTGGATTCGCCAGATATTCGATGCGACGAGAAAATTCGCCGGGAATATCCAATTCTTGATGCACACTTCTCCCGCCGCGCCTCAATCGATGGAAGCCTGCATAGCAGCAATGGTATAGTTGCCACGTCATGGGAGCGAGTCGTTGTAGACGAAGTGGCGCAGACCAAAGAGGCAAGGCTGACCGAATCCTAGATGTTCGTGGGCCCGCCTTAAGCCGTCGCCGTACCAGACATCCCAGCGAAGTTCTTGTTCTTGGCGACGATGTAGTCCCCGGCGAAAATCGCGATGTCGTTAAGAATATTCAGGCCGTGGTACTTGCGGGTCCAAGCCGGTTCATAGTGCTGCAGTGCTTCGCTGGCCCCGCCTCCGCTGGGAAAAAGATGACCGCCGTAGCGATGGAGCCAGCGATCGAGAGCAGGAAGCGCCTCCGACGCCAGGCACAGCTCGATCGAGAACCGCATCAGATATTTGGCGAGATGGTCGAGACGTGCCGACTTCTGTTCCAGGAAGTAGTCGTAATTCGCCCGGATCTTTTCTTTTGACAGAACTTTCCCCGAACCGCGGAACGGCGGGGAATAGACCGGATAATCGAGCAAGGTGTTCCACACCTTCCACCGATTGATCATGTTTGAAATGATCCGCACGCATCGTCTCCCGCATCGCAAAGCGCCCGCCTCGCGGCGGGCGCTTGCATGCCCCCTCCCTTCCCTCCCCCGCAAGCGGGGAGGGTTAGGGTGGGGGTCGCCTCAGGCCTTCAACGCCTCCAGCACGCGCTCCGGCGTGAACGGCAGATGGCGCAGCCGCTTGCCGGTGAGCCGGTGGAACGCATTGGAGATCGCAGCCGGCGATGAACGGATTGCCGATCTCGCCGAGGCCGGTCGGCCGCGTCTCCACGTCGACGAACTGCACGTGCATCTCGTCCGGCAGGTCGGACATGCGCATCAGGTTGTAGTCGTGGAAGTTGGTCTGCTCGACCGCGCCGTCCTTGAGCGTGACGCGCTCATGCAGCACGCTCGAGAGCCCGTAGATGATCGCGCTCTCGATATTGGCCTTGGCCGGTCCGGGCGACACGATGGTGCCGCCGTCGACCGCGACCCAGACCTTGTGCACCTTGATCTTGCCGCTCGCCCGGTCGACCGAGATTTCCACCACGCCGGCGCCGAGCGAGCCCGAGCGCTCGGAGATCGAGACGCCGATGGCGCGGCCCTGCGGACGCGCCGCCTTCCAGTCGCACATGCGCGCCACGGTCTCGAAGCACGCCCGCGCCTTGGGCGTCGCGCCCATGCGCTCGAACCGGAACGCGATCGGGTCGATGTTGGCATCGACCGCCATCTGGTCGATGAAGCTTTCGATGGCGAACACGTTGAACACGTGCGCCACCGCGCGCCAGTGCTTGATCTGCACGCCATGCGAGATGCCGCGCAGCTCGAGTGACTGGTTCGGCACGCCGTAATAGGCGATGCGCATGCCGCCGGTGAGCAGCATGTTGCCGCCGTCGCCGATCACGCAATGCTTCCAGCCGGTGACCTTGCCGGAGGCGTCGGTCGCCGCCTCCAGGCACTGGAACGACTGCGGCCGGAACCGGCCCTGCGCCAGGTCCTCGGTGCGGGTCCAGATCAGCTTCACCGGACGGCGCACCGCGCGCGCGATCTGCGCCGCCTCGACCGCCTCCATGCCGCCATTGCGCCGGCCGAAGCCGCCGCCGATGTAGCACTGGTGATGGGTGACCTGCTCCTCCTTGAAGCCGAGCGCCTTGGCCACCGCGGTCCGGGAGATGTCGGGCGCTTGCGTCCCTTCCCAGATCTCGACCTTGTCGCCGGCGTCGTTGAAGCGGGCCACCGCGTTCAGCGGCTCCATCTGCGCGTGATAGCCGTAGTCCGAATGGAACTCGGCCTTGTGGACCTTGGCCGCCGCGGCGAAAGCCGTCTTGGCGTCGCCGGCGGCGTGCACCGACTGCACCGGCGCGTTCGGATCGTGGTGGATCTTCACGTAGTCGCGGTTGAGCGCCTCCTCCGAATTGAAGCCGGCGGCCTGTCCCTTCTTCCACGTGACCTTGAGCGCATCGCGTGCAGCGAGCGCCTGCTCGAAGCGGGCCGCGACCACCGCGACGCCGTTGGCGAGACGCACGGTCCCGACCACACCGGACATCGCCTTGATCTCGGCGTCGTTCCAGCTCTCCGGCGCCGAATTGTGCACCGGCGAGTGCAGCGTGGTGGCGTAGACCATCCCCGGCAGCTTGATGTCGATGCCGAAGGTGGCGGTGCCGTTGACCTTGAGCGGCGTGTCGCGGCGCGGAACGCCCTTGCCGATCAGCCGCCAGTCCTTGCGGGCTTTAAGCTCCTTGGCGTCGACCTTCGGCAACGGCGACGGCACTTTGCCGAAGCTCGCGATCTCGCCGTAGGTCAGTCGTTGCGCCGTTGGCCGGATTGATGACGACGCCCGGCTCGGTGCGCAGCGTCGCGGCGTCGACGCCCCAGCGCTCGGCGGCGTTCATCAAGCAGCACCTTGCGCACCTGCGCGCCGGCGGTGCGCAGGTCAGTGTAGTACAGCATGGTGGCGCGGCTGCCGACGATCGCCATCATCCGCGTGTTGTCGTTCATCATGTAGCCGTAGACACCGGCGTCGGCGGGCGCCATCTCGATCGCCACCTTCGACCAGTCGGCGTCCATCTCTTCCGCCACGATCATCGGCAGGTTGGTCATCGAGCCCTGCCCCATCTCGGCGCCGGCGCTGAGGATCGTGATGGTGCCGTCGGGCGCGATGCGCACCCACGGCGTGACCTGCGCATTCGCCATCGTATTGGCCTGCGCCTCGGACAGACAGCCGCGCGCCGTCGGAGCCGAACGCGAGGCAGAACGTCATGCCGCCCAGGCCGGCGAGCACGCTGCGGCGGGAGACCTCGGAGCCCTTGATCGCAATCGTCATGGCTCAGCCCTCCCTCGACGCTTGCTCGACCGCGGCAATGATGCGGTGATAGGTGCCGCAGCGGCAGATGTTGCCGTCCATATGCGCGACGATCTGCGCGCGGTTCGGCTTGGGATTGCTGGCTAGCAGCTCGGCCGCCTTCATGATCTGGCCGGACTGGCAGTAGCCGCATTGCGGAACCTCCAGCGCCACCCAGGCCTTCTGCAGCGGATGGGAGGAATTGGGCGAGAGGCCCTCGATGGTGACGACGGTCTTGTTGGTCACCTCGGACACCTGGGTCTGGCAGGCGCGTACCGCCCTACCATCGACATGCACCGTGCAGGCGCCGCACAGGCCGGCGCCGCAGCCGTATTTGGTGCCGGTCAGCCCGACATGGTCGCGGATGACCCAGAGCAAAGGCGTGTTGGCGGCGGCATCGACCGATACCTGCCGGCCGTTCAGCGTGAACGAGACCATGAATCCTCCTTGCCGAGCAGACGTTTCCCTAGGGACGGCCGGCTTGTTCCTGCGCAATGCGGCACCGGCCTTGGGCGCAAGCCTAGCAACTATTCGGCGGCGTTCCATTCAAAAACGGGAACCAGATGACGCAGGCAACCACTTCGGCTCGCGCTATAGTGCTCCACCGTCGCATTGATTCGCCCGCTTGCGTGCCGGATTCGCCCGCTTGCGTGCCGGCCGTTGCGGACGGGCCACAGCACGGACATTTGTATCGCGCGATCTTTTCTTTGCGACCATCGATCGGTATCGATGGAGGGTTCAATGCCAATGCCGGTCGGAAGTCTGCCGCCATGAATCAGCGCATCCCCGAGAAGGTCATTCCGTTCGCGCCCTCCCGCGAACTGCAGCAGCGGCAGCCGGACGGCGATCCGCTCGACCGTTCCGGCCAGGCGATCGTGTCGATGCTGCAGGACGCGGTCGACGTGGCGAAGCAGAACTGCGAGCGCGCCATGGACATCGCGCACAAGCTCTCGCTGAAGCTGCGCGAAGCGGAAGACCGCATCGCGCAATTGGAAGGCGACATCCACCACTACCAGGATCGCGCCACCCGCGCCGAAAAGTGGATGAACCGGATCCAGGCGGAGATCGAGGACCGCTTCTTCAAGGACGGCGGCGGAACGAACGGCTCCGGCCGGCGCTAGCGCTTCAGCCGATGATCCAGCAGCGCGCCCTGCCCGGCGGCCACGCCGGTGGCGAAGCATGCCTGCAACAGATAGCCGCCGGTCGGCGCCTCCCAATCGAGCATCTCACCGGCCACGAATGTTCCCGGCTTTTGCCGGAGCATGAACTGCGCGTCGATCGCGTCGAACGCGATGCCGCCGGCGGTCGATATCGCCTTGGCGATGTCGGCCACGCCCGCGAGCCGCACCGGCACGGCCTTGATGAGCGCGGCCATGGCGTCGGGCGGCAGCGAGGATAGCTTGCCGGCTTGCGATTCCTGCAGCAGTCCGATGGCGGCCGGCGCCAGGCTCGCGGCCTTGCGCAGGAACGTCGACAGCGATTGTTTTTCGCGCGGCGCGTCGAGTTTTTGCTTCAACGCCGTCGCGCGTGAGGTCAGGACGCAGGTCGATGTGCAGGACCGCCTCGCCCGCGGCATCGATCGCGGCGCGGATCGGCGCCGACAGCGCATAGATGCCGCCGCCTTCGAGGCCGCTGCGCGTGACGAGCGCCTCGCCGCGCACGGTCCGTCCGCCGAGCGACAAGCGCGATGCGCTTGAGCGGCTCGCCTTCGAAACGATCGCGAAAGATTTCCGACCAATTCACCAGCACGCCGGCGTTGGCAGGCCGCAGCGGAGCGATACCGCAACGCCGGCGCGGTCATGATCTCGGCCCAGCTCCCATCGGAGCCAAGCCTTGGCCAGCTCGCGCCGCCGAGCGCCAGCACGGTCGCATCGGCATGCTCGGTCACGATGCCGGTCGGCGTTTCGAACGTCAGCGCGCCGTCGTCGGCCCAGCCGGTCCAGCGATGGCGCGGCTTGAACACGACGCCGGCGGCATCGAGCCGCCGGAGCCAGGCACGCAGCAGCGGCGATGCTTTCAGGCTTTTCGGAAACACCCGCCCGCTCGATCCGACGAACGTCTCCTGCCCCAGCCCTTCACACCACGCGCGCAGCTTGCTCCGGGCGGGAACGCCTCGATCGCACTGCGCAGATGCGGCGTCGCCGCGCCGTAGCGGCAAGAAACGCATCAAGCGGCTCCGAATGGGTGAGATTGAGCCCGCCGCGCCCGGCGAGCAGGAATTTGCGTCCCGCCGCCGGCATGCGGTCGAGCACCGTGACGTTGGCGCCGCCTTGCGCCATCACCTCGGCGGCCATCAGCCCGGCCGGTCCGGCGCCGACGACCGCGACGTTCGTGTTGGATTTCATAGAGACGCTTACACCGATGCTCGAACGGAATCACGTCACCGATGCACGCGCGCTCTCTCCGTTCCCCTCCCCCCGCGAGCGAAGCGAGTGGCGGGGAGGGGTCAGGGGTGGGGGGCAAAGCGTACTCAATTCAAACACCCCCCACCCCCAACCCCTCCCCGCCGCTAACGCGGGGGGAGGGGCGACTCGCGGCGCCACCGCCTTTCATGTGCTCGGTCAAACTCGCGGCGCGGTCGTTATCCGCCATTCGCCTTGGCGCGCTGGATCGCCGCCCAGACCCGGCTCGGCGTCGCCGGCATGTCGATGTGCTCGACGCCGAGCGGCCGCAGCGCATCGAGGATCGCGCCGATCACCGCCGGCGGCGCACCGGTGGCGCCGGCCTCGCCCGCCGCCTTCACGCCGAGCGGATTGGTGGTCGAGGGAACCTCCGCCAGCTCCGACACGATCTCCGGCAAATCGTCGGCGCGCGGCATGCAGTAGTCCTGGAAGCTGCCGGTGACGAGCTGGCCGCTGTCGTCGTAGAGCACTTTCTCCATCAGCGCCTGCCCGACGCCCTGCGCGACACCGCCGTGAACCTGGCCTTCGCACAGCAGGTGGTTCATCACGCGGCCGACGTCGTCGACCGCGGCATAGCGCACGACCGCGACCGCGCCGCTTTCCGGATCGACCTCCACCTCGCAGGTGTGGCAGCCGTTCGGATAGTTCGGCGGCTCGCTCGAGAACGAGCCGGCGGCTTCGAGCCCGACCTCGAACTGCGGCGGCAGATGCGCCGGCCGGTAGAACGCCTTGGCGACGTCGGTGAGCGCCATCGAGCGGTCGGTGCCGACGATCCCGAACCGGCCGTCCTTGAACTCGACGTCGCCGACGGCCGCCTCCATCAGATGCGCCGCCATCGGCTTCGCCTTGTCGATGATGGCGTCGGCGGCTTTCTTGAGCGCATTGCCGCCGACCTGCATGCTGCGCGAGCCGTAGGTGCCGCGCCCGATCGGCACCGCGTTGGTGTCGCCCTGCACGAAGCGGATGCTGCCGAACGGAACGCCGAGCCACTCCGAGACCATCTGCGCATAGACGGTGGCGTGGCCCTGGCCGTGCGAATGGGTGCCGGCGAGGATGGTCACCATGCCGCTCGGATCGAAGCGCAGCGCCATGCGGTCGTTGAACACCGACGCCTCTTCGAGGAAATAGCAGAGCCCGCGCCCGCGCAGCTTGCCGCTCTTCTTCGAAGCGGCGGCGCGCTTGGGAAAGCCCGATCCAGTCCGCGAGCTTGAGGCACTCGTCCATCACATGCGCGAAGTCGCCGCTGTCGTAGGTGGTGTTGGTGCCGGTCTTGTGCGGCATCTGCGCCGGACGGATGAAATTGCGCCGCCGGATTTCCACCGGATCGATGTCGATCACCGCGGCGGCGCGATCGAGCAAGCCGCTCGATCAGGTAGGTCGCTTCCGGCCGTCCGGCGCCGCGATAGGGATGCACGGGGCCGGTGTTGGTGAACACGCCCTTCCCCACCGCATGCAGCGCCGGCATGTCGTAGACGCCGGGTGCGAGCTTGATGGTGAAAAAGATGTTCACCATCGTGGAGCCGAAGGTGTGCGAGCCGACCGCGTGCATCGAGTTGACGCGCAGGCCGAGCACCTTGCCCTTCTCGTCGAGCGCGAGCTCGCCGCGCACCACCTGGTCGCGGCCGTGGGTGTCGCCGAGCAGCGCTTCCGAGCGCGTCGACGTCCATTTCACCGGCCGGCCAAGCCGGCGCGACGCCCACAGCACCAGCCCGTCCTCGGGATAGCCGCCGCACTTCATGCCGAAGCCGCCGCCGACGTCGGGCGAGATCACGCGCAGCCTGGTCTCCGGGATCTTCAGCACGTTGGTGGCAAGCTGCGAGCGGTTGCCGTGCGGGTTCTGCGACGTCGCATAGAGCGTGTAGGCGTCGTCGGCGGCGTTGTAGTCGCCGATCGCGGCGCGCGGCTCGATCGCGTTGGCGCTCAGCCGATTGCTTTCGAGCCGCAGCGAGACCGTGTGGCGCGCCTTGGCGAAGGCCGCGTCGGTCGCGTCCTTGTTGCCGAACGCGAGCGTGAAGGCGACGTTGCCGGGGTTGTCGTCCCAGACCGCCGGCGCGCCCGCTTTCACCGCGTCCTCGACCGCGGTCACCGCCGGCAGCATCTCGTAGTCGACCTCGATCAGCTCGGCGGCGTCCTGCGCCTGCCGCAAGGTCTCGGCCACGACGAACGCGACGCGGTCGCCGACCGCGCGCACCTTGTCGGCCGCGAGCAGCGGACGCCGCGCGCGATAGCCCTTCGGTCCGCCGACGTCCTCCGGCATCGGATCCATCAGCGTGCCGATCCCGTCGGCCGCGGCGTCCTTGCCGGTCAGGACGCAGAGCACGCCCTCCGCCGCCGCGGCCTTCGAGGTGTCGATGCGCACGATGCGCGCATGCGCGTGCGGCGACATCACCACCACGCCGTAGCACTGCCGCGGCAGGGCGATGTCGTCGACATAGCTGCCGCGCCCGGTGATGAAGCGCTGGTCCTCGACCCGGCGCACCGGCTGGCCGATGCCGAATTTGTTAACGGTTGCGTCCATCGCTCTATTTCCCCCGTCCCATGCGATCCAAACAGGACTGCTGCACCTTTGCAATCGCCGGATTTTGGGCGACAAGTCCGCCCGGGGTGAGACGATGACCAAATCCGAGCTGATACCTGCGCTGCTGACGGTCGGCCGTATCCTGCTCGGCTGCCTGTTTGTCTTCGGCGGCATTCGCCACGTCATGAATTTCTCTGCCATCGCGGCAGACATGAAGCGGATGGGGTTCCCTTTTCCCCGCTTACTGCTGGCGGCCGGCACGACGTTTCAAATCGTCGCGGGGACGCTGCTGATCCTGGGGCTGTTCGTCTTCCCGGTCGCGCTGGGGCTCATAGCCTTTACGATTATCGCCAGCATCATGATGCTCCCGTTCTGGAGCATGCAGGGCGATGCGCGGGTATGGGCCATCCTTAACTGGTTTTCCAATGTCGGCATTGTCGGTGGCCTGCTGCTGGCGGCCGCGCAAGGCTTGTATTAAGCCTGCAAGTGTTGGGTTTTGAGCGGCAAGGGCGCCGTGCTAAGCAGCCGCCGTCCGTTTCAATCGTCCGGAGTGTCCATGTCAGTTGCTGTGTCGGCGTCCCGCGTCCTCGTGAGTGCGGCTGCAATCGTTCTGTCTCTGGGCGGCGCGCTCGCCGAAGACGACATTCTGTTGAGCGCGATACGCCGTATGTGCCGACGCCGCAGGACGTGGTCGAGCGCATGCTCGACATGGCGAACGTCAAGCCCGGCGAATACCTGATCGACCTCGGCTCCGGCGACGGCCGCATCGTCGTCACGGCGGCGCAGCGCGGCGCGCGCGCTTTTGGCGTCGACCTCAATCCGAAGCGCGTGGCGGAAGCCGTCGCCAACGCCGCCAAGGCCGGCGTCAGCGCGCGTGCGACCTTCGAGGTGAAGGACCTGTTCGACACCGACATCAGCAAGGCCGACGTGGTGACGACCTATCTGCTGCCGCTGGTCAATCTCGACCTGCGCCCGCGGCTGCTGGAGCAGATGCGCCCGGGCGCGCGGCTCGTCACCCACGCCTTCCACATGGGCGACGACTGGTGGCCGGACGCCACCGACAATCTGCGCGGGCGCATTCTGTTCTCATGGACCATTCCGGCGAAGGTCGCCGGGCGCTGGCAGGTCAAGAGCGAGGACGGCAATTTCGTGCTCGACGTCGACCAGGCGTTCCAGAGCTTCAAGGCCGCCGCCCACGTGGAACGGTTCACGCTGCCGAAGGTGGTCGAGGCGCACACCACGCAAGTCCGCGACGGCCGGCTCAACGGCACCGAGATCTCGTTCGCCATCGACATGGGCGTCGGGCCGCGGGTGTTCCGCGGGCGCGTCGAGAACGACACCATCGTCGGCATCGCGCCGCAGGGCTGGACGGCGACGCGGATCAAATGATCATCGACTTCCACACCCACGTCTATCCGCCCAAGCAGCAGGCCGCGCCGGCCTGGCAGGGCAAGTGCCCGATGACCATCGAGAACGTGCTGGCGGCGCAGGACCGGCACGGCGTCGATGCCACCGTCATCAGCAACCACACGCCCTATCTGCGGCACGCCGACCTCGACAAGATCCTCGTCGACCACCACGAGATCAACAAGTTCCTGGCCGAGCAGCAGGCGAAGCATGCCGGCAAGATCTATGCGCTCGCCTGCTCGATCCCGAACGGGCGCGACGACTACCTCAAGGAGCTCGAGCGCGCGATCAAGGTCGACGGCATGAAGGGCGTGATGATCCGCGCCAGCCACCAGCATCAGTATCCCGACGCCGACGCCGCGAAGCCGTTCTTCAAGCTCTGCGCCGATCTCGACGTGCCGGTGGTGATCCATCCGCCGCCGGTCGGCTACGGCGAGGAGGTGATGAACGACTATCGCCTCGCCTCGAGCGTCGGCCGGCCGCAGGACAATTGCCTGGCGCTGGCGCGGCTGATCGTGCGCGGCATCTTCGAGCAGTTCCCGACGCTCAAGCTCGTCGTCACCCATCTCGGCGGCGGCATCTGCGAGGTGATCGGCCGCATGAACTATGCCTACACCCTGCAGGAGGAAGCGTTCTTCCTCGGCAGCTACGAGCCGATGCTGATCAAGCATCCGCCGCTGCACTATCTCAAGATGTGCTACCTCGACAGCGTCTGCTACCACCTGCCGGCGGCGCGCTGCGTGGTCGAGACCGTCGGCGCGGACAAGGTGGTGTTCGGCACCGATGCGCCGCCGCTGACGCCGATCAAGGGCGACGGCATCCAGATGATCCGCGACCTGAAGCTTGCGCCCGCCGACGAGGCGAAGGTGTTCGCCGGCAACGCGAAGAAGCTCCTGAAGATCGCTTGATATTGCCGGAGCAGTGCCGCAACGGCGGTCTGCTCCCTCTCCCCGTTCTTACGGGGAGAGGGTTGGGGTGAGGGGCAATCGAGACGCTCGTTGTTTTGCAACTCCCCCTCACCCGACGCGCTTCGCGCGTCGACCTCTCCCCGCAAGCGGGGCGAGGTGACTCGCGGCACGTTCAAGCGCAAAACTGCCGCAGCCGCGCGCAATTGCTGGTCCCGTGCTTTGAACCTATGCTTCTTGCGAAACCGCCGGAGCAAGAAGAAGATGAAGCCCCGCACGTACGCGCTGCTGCTCACGCTGGCGCTTGTGCCTGCCAACGCGCACGCGCAGGCCGATCCCATCGCCGACTTCTACAAGGGCAAGACCGTGACCATCGTCGCCAGCGGCGGCGTCGGCGGGCCGATCGATCTCGCCTGCCGCGTGGTGGCGAGGTTTCTGCCGCGGCACATCCCCGGCAATCCGACCATCGTGGTGCGCAACATGCCGGGCGGCGGCCACGTGCTGATGTCGAACTTCATGTTCACGCAAGCCGCCAAGGACGGCACCGTCATCGGCGGCGTGGTCAACAGCATCCCGACCCATCAGGTGATCGACGGCCGCGGCGTGCGGTTCGACGCCGGCAAGTTCATCTGGCTCGGCTCGACCGGCTTCGCCAACCTGATGACGATGGCGTGGCACACCGCCGGCTTCAAGACGATCAAGGACGTCTACGAGCGCGAACTGCTGACCGGCGTCACCGGCGTCGGCTCCGGCACCTACATCTACACCAACGCGATGAACGTGATCCTCGGCACCAGGTTCAAGATGGTGATGGGCTACAAGGATTCCGCGTCGGTCGACCTCGCGATCGAGCGCGGCGAGGTGCAGGCGCGCGGCGGCATGACGCTGACCGGGGTCAAGCAGGAGCGGCCGCATTGGGTCGCGGAGAAGAAGGTCGTCTTCCTGGTGCAGACCGGCGGCGAGAAGGAGGCCGAATATCCCGACGTGCCGCTGATGCACGAGCTCGCGCGCAACGACGAGGAACGCGCGATCCTCGCGCTGATCTCGTCGCCGGCGGCGCTCGGGCGGCCGTTCTTCCTGCCGCCGGAGGTGCCGGCCGATCGCGTCGCCGCGCTGCGCAAGGCGTTCGCCGCGACCATGAAGGACCCCGATTACATCGCCGAAGGCAACCGCGTGCGGCTCGACATGAACCCGCTCTCCGCCGAGCGCGTCACGCAGCTCGTCAATGCGACGGTGAATGCGCCGCCGAATATCGTGGCCAAGGCGCGGGCGGCGCTCGGTACGGATAAGAAGGACAACTAGTGGGATACTAGCGTCTCACCACCAGCCGCGGTCCAGCCTCACGACGTCGCCGGTGCGGGGATCGATCCTCATGCGGACAAACCGCCCGGTGACGTCACGGCCTTCGATCTTCCAGACGCCCTCGTCGAGCCGCAGCCGGTAGATGACCGCAACACCGCTCTGCACGGCGATCGCCTGCGCGTCAGCGGACGAGACGTAGTAAGGTATTTGAGCCGGCGCGGGTGAAGAGACAGACAAAAGGGCGAGAAGGGCAACAGTTGCGAACGCGCTACGCATGGCTCGTCTCCTCCAGCAGGATTTCGATGAGCATTGTAACGAGGCAATTGGGACTCTAGCGAGGCAACGGCCGCGTGCGCATCACGGCGGCCCAGCGCGCGTCGCCAGCACCAAGCGATCAGTTATGCCGGCGGCCGTTGCGCGCGGGCTTGCTGCCGCGCGCCGACGCAACGCGCGCGTTACGCACTTTCCGCCGCGCGCCCGGACGCGTCTCTTCGGCCGTTTCACGAGTCTCGGCCTCGGCAACCTCCACACCGCCGGTGCGCTCGCGGCGGAACTTCGACGCCAGCCGGCGCCACTCGATGCGCGGCTCGACATGCGGCGGATCGAAACTGCGATGTGGACGATGCAACGCATATTTCGCGCCGTTGGCGTCGAGCCAGCGCCACACCTCGCCGTTGCGCTCGCGATCGACGTGCCCGATGTCGACGGCGCGACCGTGGCCATAGCCGCCGACTGCGATCGAGCCGCCGTGCCGCGAGTAGCCGGTGCGCGCCTTGATGCCGGAGGCGATACTCTGGCGCCAGTCGTCGCGGAAGCCGCTGACGATCGTCCATTCGATGCCGGCCGCGTCCATCGCCTTGCCGGCGTGATAGACGATCTCGCGGAAATCGGCGTCCATGCCGAGGACCACGTAGGCCTGCAGCGTCTTGCCCATGCGGTTCGCGGCGGCGGGATCCTTCCAGCTGAAGTCGCCGCCACGGTCCTTCTTGACGGGCTGGCGCTGATAGACCTCCCACAGATACAGGTTGAGCTCGTCCGGCGTCGGGCTGGTGCGCGGCGGCCGGGAAGCCGGCGGCTCGGCCGGCTCATCGACGATCGACGGCGGCACCGCGGCCAGTTGCTGCTCATAGGCCGGCTCACGCGCCTGATACTTGCCGATGCTCGCGGTCACGATCGGCCGGTCGGCTTCCGGCTCCGGCGCATCTCCGATCGGCCGCCGGATCGACAATGTCTTCACCGTCGTCACCAGCGGAACGACCTGCTCCTCCGACCGCACCGGAACCGAGGAAGCGGACGCGAGCGAGAAACCCGATGCTGATGCCAGCGCCATCTGCGCCGGCGGCTGTTGCGTGGACCAATCCGGGCGGCTGGGCGTTGGGTAGGGAGAGGAGAACGCGATCGGCATGACGAACAAAAAGAACGAGCCTGCCAGCCCCCACGCGAACCACGTGATGGTGCTGGACATCCGGTCGGCCGATGACTCGGCGAGGGATGCTCGCATTCAGATCATTACCGCGGTGGGTAACCCCCGTTATCCAGGAGGCAATCTGGTGGGGGAGGCAGGCAGGAATGAGGCACGCCGGTCGCTGCGATTGCAGCGAAATCCATAATCTGAGGTCAACCTTAGTGTAGTATTAATGGGCATTTCCCGAACTGGGACACCCTCTGTCGGGGCCCAAGTCCCGGCCGGGTGGCAGCAATGTGGCAGCCGGGCTAAAATGGAACCGTAATTCGCGCCTGGAGATTCTTCGCTATGCACATCATCAACTCGCACTTCCACTGGTGGCCGCGCTCGGTGTCGGAGCGGTTCTGCAAGCGCAAGACCTTCCCCTACGCGCACCCGAACGACCGCGGCGGCTACACGTATCTGCGCCAGGACGGCGTCGACTACATCCTCAACAGCTGGACCGAGTGGTTCGACCTCGACAAGCAGCTCGAGCACATGGACGGCCTCGGCCACCAGGTCGACGTGGTCTGCTCCATCGGCCCGTTCTCGGTGTTCTTCTCCGACCTGCCGGGCGAGGAAGGCCGCGAGGCCGCCACCCACTGGAACGAGGAGATGGCGGGCGCGCAGAAGAAATATCCCGGCCGGCTCTGGGCGAGCGCGGCGGTGCCGCTCACCGACACCAAGATCGCAATCGAGGTGCTCGACGACGCCGTCGGCCGGCTCGGCCTGATGGGCGTCAACATGCCGGGCTCGATCGGCGCCGATCCGCGCATCGACGCCGAGCGGCTCGAGCCGTTCTATGCGCGCGTCGAGGAGCTCGGCATTCCGCTGTTCCTGCATCCGACCGACGCGGTGTTCGCGGATGCGCTCACCGGCTATGACGGCTCGCTGCACCTGAGCCTCGGGCGCGTGATCGAGGTCAGCGTCGCGGCGATGCGGCTCGTGCTCTCCGGCATGATGGAGCGGCATCCGAAGCTCAAGGTGGTGATGTCGCACACCGGCGGCGCCCTGCCCTATCAGTCCGGCCGCATGGACAAGAACACGCCGAAGGCGAAGCTGCCGAAGCCGGCCAGCACCTATCTCAAACGCATGTACACCGACACGGTGTCGCCGCACGCGGCCGGGATGAAATTCGCGATCGAGTACTACGGCATCGACAACGTGATGTACGGCACCGACTACCCGTGCTGGGAGCCGGCGCAGGCGCTCAAGCTGATCGACGAGCTGAAGCTCTCGCCGCAGGACAAGCAGAAGCTGTTCTACGACAACGCGCGGCGCATCCTCGGGCTGCGCGATCCGGCGCCAGCGAAAGCGAGCGCCCGCGAGCCGGTGCCGGCGAAGTAACGCGCCGCCGCGTCACTTTCGTTGCACGAGCCACTCTCGTAGCACCCGATCGAGCGCGTCGTGCCCGGTCGGGAGCGCGGCCTCGTCCACCGTCAGGCCGGCCTCCAGCAGCAACGGCGCGCATTCGGCATGCCTGTCGGTGGCGATGCCTTTCCAGCCACCGATCGCGCCGTGGATCAGCCAGCCCATGGCCGTCCCATCGTGATCGCGGTCGCGCGCGTCGAGCGGCGGATGATGCCTGAGCACCGCGCGCACCATCTCGGGATTGCCGTGCCACGCCGCCCAGTGCAGCGGCATCGCGCCGTGCTGTGACGTCGCCGTCACCGGGAAGCCGCGCGCGAGCATCGCTTCGACCGCCGCACTCTTGTTGTTGCGGGCGGCGTCGGCCACGAGCCGCGTGGCGCTGGCCGGCGCTTGTTCGACAATTCCAGGCGATGACGCGAGGATCGCGTCCGCCGTAACGACATCGCCGTTCCACAGCGCATCGAGCAGCCGGTCGAGCGGACCGGCGCGCTCCAGCAGCAGATCGAGCACGGCTTTGTGCCCTTGCTTGCGCGCCACATCGAACGCGGAGGCATAGAAGCCGAGCGTCCATTGATAGATGTGTCCGCCGTTCTTGGCGGTGTCGATCATCGGGAACCAGTCCTGGCTCACCCGCATCCGGATCGCGCCTGGGTCCTCGTCGAGATGCCGGCGCACGCGGTCGAGGTCGCCGAGCGCGGCCGCAAGCAGAAGGTCCGAGCGCGCGCCGCGGGCGAGCAGGAAGCGAGCGACGTCGGGCCGGTCGCTGACGAGATACTGCGCCGGCGTTGAATGATGATCGTCGTCGAGCGCATCGATCTCGGCGCCGCCTTGGAGCAGAAGCTCGGCGATCTCGACGCTCGCCGCATAGTGCAGCGGCCGCTTGCCGTCGCCGCCCTTGGCGTTGACGAGGGACGGATCGGACGTGAGGAAGCCGCGCAGCCGGTCGGCCATGTCGAACTTCGCGGCCGACCACACGTCGACCTTGGCCCCGCGGTCGATCAGCGCGGGCATCTGCTCGGGCGTTGCGTTCTCCAGGATGCCGAAGCCGCCCATCTCCCAGGCCGATTTCGCGTTGATGTCGGCGCCATGCGCGATCAGCAGGTCGAGCATCGGGAGGTTGCCCATGGCAAGCTGGATCGCGGGCTGCTTGAAATCGAACAGCGGCTCGTTGATGCGTGCTGCGAGGTCGGGATGCGCCCTCAGGAGCGTGCGCACGCCATCGACATCGCCATCCCTGACCGCCGCGCCGAACAGCTCCACCGGCGGCTTGGTCAGCGAATCGATCTTGTGCTTGAGCTTCGCCCAGCTTTCGAAGCCGTAACCGCGCGCGATCACCAATTGCGCATCGGCGAGGACGAACGCGTCCGCTGTCGGAGGCTTCGGGTGCAGCGCCTTAACGCGCGCCGTCGCATCTGCGTCGCCGCGCCAGTAATCGAGCGCCAGCGTCTTGGCGAGCTTGCGCTGCTTGTCGAGATTGGGTTTCGGCGGCAGCGGTTCGATGAAGCGCTGCGCGTCCGCGTTGCGGGCTAGTTCCGTCATGGCTGACCTTCTTTCATGATATGCCCGATGTCCACGAGACGGGCTGAAAGAGGGTCGTCACTGCTACGAGACCTTGCAGAGATCAGGTGGGAGGTTCCCTTTCCGTGGACGGGACGCGCCCTGAACGCACCGGTAGGATAACATGGCTACCGTCCGCGCTGCCACCCTCGGCTGGAATGGCGATGGAGAGATTTTCAGCAGCCTGCTAAAGTTCCCTGGCGGGACGCGCCGGAGCGATCAAGAAGGAGAATGCAACCATGCAAGTTGCCCATGCCGAAGACTCCACCCAGATCGCCAGCACGCGGACCGGCAAGGAGCGCCAGTTCAAGACGCTGCTGATCGGCGAGGATGGCGCGCTCGACAACTTCCGTCTCTATTTCGTCCGCCAGCAGGGCGAGGTCGACGTGCCCGCGCCACAAGCACAATTTCGACCAGATCCGGATGTGCCTGGAAGGCGGCAAGCAGAACTACGGCAAGGACAAATGGATCGCGCCGGGCGAGATCGCCTATTTCCCGGAAGGCACGCCCTACGGCCCCGAGCAGAGCGACACCGAGCGCCTAAGCATCACGCTGCAGTTCGGCGGCGCCAGCCGCAACGGCTTCATCAGCTCGGCGCGCGTGCAGAAGGCGATGGACGAGATGAAGGAGTTCGGCACCTTCGAGAAAGGCATCTTCAAGCGCGTCGGCCAGTTGGCGCCGGGCGAGAAGCGCAACCAGGACAGCTACGAGGCGATCTGGGAGCACGTCAACAAGCGCAAGGTCGTCTATCCGAAGCCGCGCTACGGCGAGGCGATCCTGATGAAGCCGGACGGCTTCGAATGGGAGCCGTTGGAGGATGAGCCGGGCGTTGCCAGGAAGCAGCTTTGCATCTTCTCCGAACGCAGCCTGCAATTCTCGATGGTCAAGCTCGAGGCGGGCGCACGTGGGGTGCAACTATCGCGGGGCGGCATCCAGATCGGCTTCGTCGTGCAGGGCAGTGGCGCGGTCAACGGACAGGCGCTGCGCCAGTACTCGGCGTTTTCCGGCCGCGAAGATTTCGAGCTGACCTCCGACGAGGGGATCGAGATCATGCTGGTCGGGCTGCCGATCTTCGAGCAAGCCAGGCAGGAAACCCTGGTCGCGGCTGAATGAAGGAGCGCCGCATGCGCATCCGCATTGCCGCCGCGGTCCTGCTGCTGGCGCTCGCCGGAGCGCCGGCGGCGGCGCAGGCGCCGTTCTATCAGGGCAAGCAGATCAAGGTCTTGGTCGGGTTTCCGCCCGGCGGCGGCAGCGATCTCTACGGCCGCGTGATCGCCGACGGGCTCGCGCGTCATATCGAGGGCAAGCCCTCGGTGGTGGTGCAGAACCAGCCCGGCGCCGGCAGCGTCATCGCCATGAACAACTACACCAACCGGGTGGCGCGCGACGGCACCACGGTGCTGATCGGCACCGGCCAGCTGCTGGTGCGGTTGCTGCTCGGGCTCGACGGCGCGCGTGCGAAAATCTCCGACCTGCAGGCGCTGGTCGCGACCCCGATGGGGCGCATCACCTATGCGTCGCCGCAGACCGGCTTCAAATCCACCAAGGACCTGCTCAATCCGCGCGAGCCGTTGATCCTCGGCGTGCCCGAGGTGATCTCGACCATCGACGCGGTGCTCGGGCTCACCGTGCTGAGGGCAAACTTCAAGTCGATCACCGGCTATCCCGGCAAGGCCGACGTCCGGCTCGCGCTGCTGCGCAACGAGATCAATCTCGATTCGCAGTCGACGCCGATCTTCGAGCAGAGCGTGCGGCCGTCGGTCAAAGACGGCCAGGCGATCCCGCTGTTCGCGCAAGGCTTCATGGACGGCGACAAGCTGACGCGCGACCCGGCGGCGCCGGACGTGCCGTCGGTGGCGGAAGCCTATCGGGCGATCCACGGCGTCGATCCGTCGGGGCCGGAGTGGGAATCCTACAAGGCGGTCGCGCGCGCGATCGGCAACGGCGGCAAGATCCTGATGATCCACAGCGACGCGCCGGCGGCGGCGCGCGCTGCGATCAAGCACGGCATCGAGCGGATGGTGAAGGATCCCGATTATCTCAAGACCGCCGAGACCGTGCTCGAAGGCTACGGCTTCAACACCGGCGAGCAGCTCGAAGCCAACATCGCCGCGATCGGCCGGATGGACGCGTCGTCGATCGCGTGGCTGCAGGAGCTGCTCAGCCGCGATTTCCGGATGAAGTTCAAGTAGGGTCGCGCGGCAGGCCGTAGCCGTAGGGTGGGCAAAGCTAGCCCGCGAAGCGGGCGACGCGTGCCCACCATCTCACCCAGCACATGTTCACGCGGCCTTGGTGGGCACGGCGCTTCGCGCCTTTGCCCACCCTACGGCCTCCAGCTCAGATCTCAATCGTTGTGGTTCTCGTGCACGGCGACGGCGCCGCGGCGCCAGTAGCCGGCGGCGCGGATCCATTTCGGATTGGCGCCGTGGTCGGCGATCAGCTGCGCGCGCAGCGCCTTGGCGGTGAGCGACTCGCAGGCGACCCAGGCATAGTAGTCGCCCTTCGGCAGCTTCAATGATTTCAGTCCGCGCGCCAGCACGTCGGTGCTGCCGGCCTCGGCGCCGTTGCGATGCACGAACGTGACCGACACGTCGGCCGCGCTCTTGAGTGCGATCTCATCGGCCGCGTTGTCCACCTCGGCCAGCACCACCGCGCGCGCGCCGGCGGGCAATTCCTCGAGCCGCCGCGCGATCGCCGGCAGCCCGGTGTCGTCGCCGATCAGCAGATGCCAGTCGAACGTGGTCGGGATGATGAACGAGCCGCGCGGGCCGCCGATGCGCAGGGTCTGTCCGGCCTTTGCCTGCTCCGCCCAGCGCGTGGCCGGTCCGGCGTCGTGGATGACGAATTCGACGTCGAGAGTTCTTGGCCTTGGGATCGTAGCGTCGCGGCGTGTAATCGCGCGAGTTCAGCTCGGGCTCGCCGTCCGCGCCGGTCTTGCCGGTCGGGAAGAACAGCTTCACGTGGTCGTCGAAGCCGAGGCTGGTGAAGCCTTCGAGATCGCCGCCGAGCGTCACGCGGATCATGTGCGCCGCGATCTTCTCCACGCGCAGCACGTCGAGCTCGCGCCGGCGCGGCTGGTGCCGCACGCGCTGCGGCGTGCGCGGATCGGCTTCGACGGGAGCGGCAACCGGGGATGACAACGACATGCAATAAGTCTCCTTCTGGCAACGTGCGCCTCATATAGAGCCTTTGCTCGGCACTCCCAAGAGCGCGAGCCCAACAATCGCGTCAGCTTTGAATGATTCCAGGTTCTCTCCTCCGCTCATTCCCGCGCAAGCGGGAATCCAGGCTTGATTTAGACTGGGTCCCCGCTTTCGCGGGGACGAGCGGCGAAGGGCCGAATCTAATTTCGCATCACCTTCGGCAAACGCTGCGACAGGATCGCGGCCGCCTCCTCGCGCAATGCGCTGCACCATTTCGCCCGCCGCCGGGATATCGTTGATCAGGCCGGCGTCCTGCCCCATCGACAGCGGCGCTTCATTGATGTCGCCCGCTTTCCGCGCCGCCTGGATCGAGGCACGCGCCTCCGCTTGCCGGGACCGCAGCAGCCATTCGCGACCCGCCCACCGTTCGATGAATCGGTTGCGCCGTGAGCGCGACATCGCGCCCGGCCAGACCTCGCCGGCGGCAATGTCGGGGATCTCCGACAGCGCGGTGTCGTGGCCGTCGCTGTCGATGATCGCCTGCTTGAAATTCGGATGCAGCGGCGACTCCACGCTCGCGAGGAACCGCGTCCCGAGCAGCACGCCGTCGGCGCCGAGCGCAATCGCGGCCGCGAGCCCGCGCCCGTCGGCGACGCCGCCGGCGGTGAGCACCGGGATCGGCGCCACCGCATCGACCACCATCGGCGTCAGCACCATGCTCGTCACCCAGCCGACATGGCCGCCGCCTTCGGTGCCCTGCGCGATGATGACGTCGGCGCCAGCCTCGGCCGCCTTCACCGCCTCCGGCACGCCGTTGGCCATGAACGTCACCTTGCAGCCGGCGTCATGCGCGCGCCCGACGTAAGCTTTCAAATCCTGCTCGGGGCGCGGCCAGCCGAACGCGATCGCCTTCGGCCGCAGCGCGAGCGCGGCGGCGAAGCGCTCCTCGACCACGTCGAACAGCAGGAAGTTGAGCGCGAACGGCTTGTTGGTGCGCTCGCGCAGCCCCGCGGTGCTGGCGAGGATCTGCTCCGCGTTCAAACGGTGGCAACCCATGGCGCCGAAGCCGCCGGCGTTCGACACCGCGGCGACGAGGTCGAGCGAATAGACCGAGCCCATGCCGCCGAGCGCGATCGGATGATCGATCTCCAGCACGTCGCAGACTGGTGTGCGGATCATGACGTTCTCGCTTGTTGGCTTCCTTCGGCGGCCGGCGCCGCCCGGTGCACGAACAGATAGACGATGACGCTCGCCGCCGCGGCGAAGAAGCACCAGACTGAAATGTAGGACTGATGGAAAGACAGCCATGCCACCGCGAAGCCACCAAGGATGACGACCGCGAGCAGCTGGATCATGCGGTGCGACGACAACAAGAGGGAGATCGTGGTCGCGAGCACGTAGGGAATTTCGATGCCCTTCGGATAGGTCACGCCGTTGCTGTAGACGATGTGTCCGGTCGCGGCCGACGCGCTGTAAGGATTGCCGAGCATCTTCCACAGCAGGTAGATCGAAAGCGCAGCCCCAACGAGCACGCACAGGCCGATCAGGCGTCGTCGCCACTGCACCGGCTCGATCAGCCAGGCCGCGAGCGGCGCGAACACCGGCCAGAACACTTCCGCATAGGCGGTGAAGGCATGGGTCAGGAACGGCCGGCATGCGCTCGCGGCCGGCCGCGCCAGCTCGAGCCAGAGCAGGCCCTCGACGGTCTGCTGCAATGCGAACAACGCCGGAAATGCGGCAATCGGCAGCAGCGCCGGATCGCGCAGCTTCCCGGCCTTCCACAGCGTGGCGGCGCCGATGCTGCCGGCGACCACCGCCGCGGTGAAGCTTGCCGTCGCGGAGAAACACATCCCGGCCCCCGTTTCTTCGTCGCAAAGCCTGCCCACGATGAGGATGGAAAGCCGCGCGTCAAGGCCGTTTCGCCGCAATGCGTTTCACCCCTATACTTTCGCCCCGGCTCCTCCCCTCCACCCAAGGACATCCCAATGAACGGCGCAGACGTGGTCGCTGAAATCCTCCGCCGCGAAGGCACGGACTTCTTGTCCGCCTATCCGCGCAATCCGCTGATCGAGAGCTGCGCCGCGCTCAACATCCGACCGATCTTCTGCCGGCAGGAGCGCGTCGGCGTCGGGCTTGCCGACGGCTATTCGCGCATCAAGCGCGGCAAGAAGAACGGCGTGTTCGCCGCGCAAGCCGGCCCCGGCATCGAGAACGCGTTCCCCGGCGTCGCGCAGGCCTACACCGAGAACGTGCCGATGCTGATGATCCCGGCCGGGCTTCCTTTGTCCAAGCACTACGTCAAACCGACGTTCCGCGCCGCCGACGTCTACCGGCCGGTGACCAAATGGGCGGCGCTGGCGCACAACGTGCAGGAGCTGCCCGACCTGATGCGGCGCGCCTATCAGGCGCTGCGCTCGGGCAAGCCGGGGCCGGTGATGGTCGAAATCCCGAACGAAGTCTTCGAGGCCGAGTTCAAGGGTGAGATCGACTACATCCCGGTGCCGGTGCAGCGCGCCGCGCCCGATCCCGCCGCGATCAAGGAAGCGGCGCGCATGCTGCTCGCCGCCAAGAACCCGGTGCTCTGGGCGGGCCAGGGTATCCACTACGCGGAGGCCGGCGATCTGCTCGCCGCGCTCGCCGAGCTCATCCCCGCGCCTGTCGTCGCGACCAATCCCGGCAAGAGCGCGATCCCGGATGCGCATCCACTGGCGCTCGGCGGCTCGACGCGCTCGCGCTCGAAGATGTTCACCGAGTTCATGGCCAAGGCCGACGTGGTGATGGCGATCGGCTCGAGCGTGACCAAGACGAATTTCGGTCCCAACATGCCGCCCGGCAAGACCGTGATCCACTCCACCAACGATCCGAGCGACATCAACAAGGAGTGCCGCGCCGCGCTCTCGGTGGTCGGCGATGCCGCGCTGGTGATCGAGGCGCTGATCGCCGAGGTCGAGAAGCAGAAGGGCGCCGCCCGCGGCGGCAACGCGCTGGCCTCGCTCAAGGAGGAAATCGCCTCCGTGAAGAAGGCGTGGCTCGGGGAATGGGCGAAGCATTTCGATTCGGACGAGACGCCGATGAACCAGTATCGCGTGATCCGCGATCTCATGCGCACCATGGACCGCGACAACGTCATCATCACGCACGATTCCGGCTCGCCGCGCGAGCAATTGCTGCCGTTCTGGGAGACCACCAAGGCCGGCTCCTACATGGGCTGGGGCAAGTCCACGCAGCTCGGCTACGGGCTCGGCATCACCATCGGCGCGAAGCTCGCGGAGCCGAACAAGCTCTGCGTCAACGTGATGGGCGACGCCTCGTTCGGCATGACCGGCATGGATATCGAGACTGCTTCCCGCAACAAGATCGCGATCCTCACCGTCGTGTTCAACAACGGCGTCATGGGCGCCGAGCGCGACGTGCTGCCGATCTCGGACAAGAAGTACGGAACGATGACGGTCGGCGGCAACTACACGAAAGTCGCCGAAGGCCTCAACGTGCCGGCGATACGGGTGGAGAAGCCTGCCAACATCGTCGGCGCGATCAAGGAGGCGGTGACGGCCACCGAGAAGGGCTCGCCGTTCCTGCTGGAATTCGTGGTCAAGGAAGGCCACGATTTCTCGCGCTACAATCTGCCGGGGTTGTGAGCACGCGCTCGCGCGCGCTCAAAACCACCCGAGCTCCGGCACCGCCATCCAGATCAGCCGCAGGCCGAGCGCGGTGAGCACCAGTTGCAGGATCAGCCGGAAGCGGCCCTCGCTGGTGTAATCGAGCGCGATTTCGCCGAGCCAGTTGCCGGCCGCGCCGGCCAGCACCATCGCCACCATCAGCGGCACGAAGCTGCCGATCGCAAAGCCGATGAAGCCGAAGGCGATGATCTTCGAGATGTGGGAGATCAGCATCAGCGCGCCAAGCGTGGCCGCGTGGTTGTAGCGATTGGGCGCGTGACTGGCGACGAACGGCGCAAGCAGCGTGCCGGTCGCGCTCACGAATATGCCGAGGAAGGTCGTGCCAAAGCCGAGGAACGCGAAGCGGCCGCCTTCGGCGCCGAAGCGTCCGAGCTTGGGCATCCAGGTGACCAGCAGGACGAAGGCGCCGAGGATCGCATACAACCAGGTGAGCGGCAGCGCCACGAACACCTTGGCGCCGGCGGCCGCGCCGATCACCGAGCCGATGATGAACGGGACGAGCGTGCCGCGCATGACGTGCCGCCACATGATCATGGTGCGCGCGGCACCGGTGCCGAGCATCACCACGGTGTGCACCGGGATCAGCGCCGCGGGCGGCATCACCATCGCCATCAGCGCGAGCAGGAGCACCCCGCCGGCGGCGCCGGTGAAGACGCCGATGAAGCCCGAGACGAACGATGCGACGGAAAGGCCGGCGAACAGCAGCGGCCCGATCTCCGGCGTGAAGAGGAAGTCCATTCTTGTTGTGGTTTCTTGCTTGTTGGAGAGACGGGCACGCGGTGGGACGGGTGGCGATCCCGGCAGGACTTGAACCTGCGACCCCCGGTTTAGGAAACCGGTGCTCTATCCAGCTGAGCTACGGGACCGCTTGCCACCTAAATGGATCATGCCAGGCCCGTTGGCAACGGCATTCCTGAACGGCGGCATGGCGGCTATCGTGTGGTCACTGCAGAACAGTTCATCTCACGGAGAAACCCCATGCAACGCGTGCTCGCCGCCACCGCCCTGCTGCTGGTGCTCGCCAGCGCCTCCAACGCCCAGACCTTCGAGAAGAAGAACTTCAACTACAGCAAGTTCGCCAAGGGTGCGTTCTCCGAAGTGGTGACCGTCACCGGCCCGGCGAAGATGATCTACCTCGCCGGCATCGGCTCAGAGGACGAGGACGATGGCTCGGTCCGCCACAAGGACGACTTCCTCGCGCAATGCCGGTTCGCGTGGGAGAAGATCGGCAAGCTGCTCAAGGAACATGGCGCGACCGTCTCCGATATCGTCAAGGCGACGACCTACGTCACCGACATCCGCTATCGCGACGAGATGCGTTCGTGCCGCACCGAGGTGTTCAAGGGCCGGCCGTTGCCGCCACACACGCTGCTCAACGTCGTACAGCTCGCGCGGCCCGGCATGATGTTCGAGGTCGACGTCGTGGCGGCGGTGGCGGCGAAGTAGCCGCCTGAGACACGAGCCATGGAGCATCGCCAGCCCGCCCTTGCCGCCGATTGCGTGGTGTTCGATCCGCAGAGGCGGCTGCTGCTCATTCGCCGCAAGAACCCGCCGTTCCAGGGACAGTACGCGCTGCCCGGCGGGTTCGTTGAGTACGGCGAGACAACCGAGCGGGCCGCCGCACGGGAACTCACTGAAGAGACCGGGCTACGCGCCATCGCGCTTACGTTGGTCGGCGTGTACTCGGACCCTGGCAGAGACCCGCGCGGGCACACCGTGAGCATCGCATACCTTGTCCGCGTTGCCGACTTCGTTCCGCGTGCGGGCGACGATGCCGCCAGCGCCGCGTTCGTCGCGGACTGGCAAGGCGAAACGTTGGCGTTCGATCACAACAAGATCGTTGCGGACGCGCTGGCCTTGCGCGCGACGTGAGGCGTCGGCAGTCGGTGGGACGCGCGGCCGTCCTCGCGCCCTCACCGTCCCCACAACCGCTTGCTGGCGATCTTTGCGCCTTCGACCATGGCACGCAGCTTCGCCCAGGCGACGTCGGGATGCACCTCGTCGCCGGCGCCGGAGGTGCCGAAACCGCAATCGGTGCCGGCGATCACACGCTCGCGCCCGACTACCGACGCGTAGCGCTCGATGCGCTGCGCCACCAGCTCCGGATGCTCGACCAGGTGGATGCAGTGCGACACCACGCCGGGCACCAGGATCTTGTCGTCGGGGAGCTTCACCTCCTGCCAGAGCGCCCATTCGTGCTCGTGGCGCGGGTTCGCGCCCTCGATCAGGTAGGCGCAGGCGTTGATCTTCAGCATCAGGTCGGCGAAGTGGCGCAACTCGAAGTCGTGCACGCGCGGCGCAATGTTGACGCTGTAGCAGGTGTGGAAGCGCACGCGCTCGGCCGGAATGCCGCGCAGCGCGTGGTTCACCGCCTCGACCCGCAGCGCGATGAACTTGCGGCAGTCCTCGATCGAGGCGTCGCGCGCGCGGTTGTAGTGCGTCGCCATGCGCGGATCATCGATCTGCAGGAGGAAGCCGCCATCGACGATCGCCTTGTATTCCTCGTGCATCGCGTCGGCGAGTGCGGTGAGATATTCCTCGTCGGAGGGGTAGTAGCGGTTCTCGTAATAGAGCTCGAGATTGGACGGCGAGATCGCGCTGACGAACGCCTCCTCCACCTTCGCGCCTTTGAGCGACTTCTTCAGGTTCGCGAGGTCGGCGCGCACCTCGTCATGCCCGACATATTTGATCGGCCCGGAGCAGACCTGCGCCTTCGGCCGCAAGGTGCGCTTCGCGACGATGGCGCCGGAGCGCGCCTTGAGCATCACCGCCATGTCCTCGTAGGCGTCGCCGAACTCGGCGATGTCGCGCGTGGCCTGGCGGAAGCTTACCGGCGCGTCGATCTCCTCGAGGCCGGAGAGCCGCGCCCGCGCATAGGCCATCCAGTTGACCTTGCTGTGCTCGCCGTCATCGACGATATCGATGCCGGCATCGGCCTGCGCCTTCACCACCTCTGCGATCGCACGCTCGATGCGCGCGTCGAAGGCGCCACGGTCGTAGGGCTCGCCCAGCTCTTTCTTGTTGAGCAGCGCCACCAGATCCGGCGGCCGCGGCAGGCTGCCGGTATGGGTGGTGAGGATGCGGCTGTCGCTGCGCTTCATCATTCGACTTTCAGGTTGAGCTTCTTGATCAGCGCCGACCAGCGCGTCATGTCGCCATCGACGATCGCGCCGTATTCGCCCGGCGTGCTCGACACGGCTTCGGCGCCGTCGGCGGCAATGCGCCTGCGCACCTCCTCGTTCGTGATGGCGACGCGCATCGCCTCGTTGATCTTGTCGACGATCGGCTTCGGCGTGCCCGTGGGCGCCAGCAGGCCGTAGTTCAGTATCACCTCGAAGCCCGCCAGCCCCGACTCCGCCACCGTCGGCACCTCCGGCAGCAGCGACGAGCGCTTGGGCCCGGTCACCGCCAGCGCGCGCAGATTGCCTGCCTTGATATTGCCGAACGACGGCGTGATCGCCGCGAACGACGCCTGCACATGGCCGCCGACGAGATCGGTGACGAGCTGCGCCGTGCCTTTGTAGGGGATCAGGTTCATGTCGACCGCCGCCTCGTGCCGGAACATCTCGGCGCACATGTGCGAGCCGGTGCCCAAGGCCGAGGACGCGAAGTTGAACTTGCCGGGATTGGCCTTGGCGAGCGCAATCAGACCGGCAACGTCCTTCGCCTGTACCGACGGATGCACGAGCAGCACCAGCGGCAATTGCGCGATCAGGCCGAGCGGCGTGAAGTCCTTGCGTGGATCGAAGCCGGCATTGACGTAGAGCGTCGGGTTGATGCCGATGCTGCCAGTGTGCCCGAGCATCAGCGTGTAGCCGTCGGCCGGCGCCTTGATCACCGAGCGCGTGCCGACGATGCCGGCGCCGGCGCCGCGGTTCTCAACCACCACGGTCTTGCCGAGGCCGGCGCTCAGCCGGTCGGCCATGATGCGCGCCATCGCATCGTTGCCGCCGCCGGGCGGGAACGGCACGACCAGCGTAATGTTCTTGGACGGATAGTCCTTGGCTGCCTCTTGCGCCTGCGCCGGCAGCATGGCGCCGATCAGCGCGACCGCGATCACAATGCTCGCCAGCGTCTGCCGAAGGTTCATGGGTTCGCTCCTTATTCCCCATCACCGGCCGACGCCGGCGAATTAATGACGCACCCGATCTCCGGTTGCCGGACCATCGGAAAAAGCGCACTTTGATGCCCGCTGCAACGGCGCCTTTCAAGAAAGCCGGCACGATCTCGGGGAGTACGTCCATGATGCGATTGGTCGCAAGCCTTGCCACCTGCCTGGTCCTGCTCAGTGGGCTAACGCCCAACGCCGCCTCCGCCTATCCGACGCGGCCGGTCACGCTCATCCTCGGCTTCGCGCCTGGCGGACCGAGCGACGTGATGGCGCGCATCTTCAGCAAGCGCCTCGAACAGGCGCTCGGCCAGCCGGTCGTGATCGAGAACCGCTCCGGCGCCGGCGGCAACATCGCCGGCGAGATGGTCTCGCGCGCAAATCCTGACGGCTACACGCTGCTGCTCGCCAATTCCGGCATCCTCGCCGCCAACGGGGCGCTCTACAAACGCACCGGATTTGAACCCGTGAAGGATTTCACACCGATCACGCTGGTCGGCGCGCAGGCCAACGTGCTGGTGATCAATCCCAACATTCCGGCGAAGACGCTCGCCGAATTCATCGCGCATGCCAAAGCCAACCCGGGCAAGGTCAGCTACGCATCGGGCGGGCACGGCTCGTCGCCGCACCTTGCGGGTGAACTGCTCAAAGCCGAAGCCAAGATCGACATCGTGCATGTACCCTACAAAGGCACCGGGCCGGCGTTGCAGGACGTGATCGCCGGTCATGTGCAAATGATGTTTGCGTCGGTGTCGCCCACGATCCCGCAGATCGAGAGCGGCAAGGTTCGGGCGCTGGCGGTCAGCACGCTCAAGCGCACGGCGCTGCTGCCGGACGTTGGCTCGGTGGCGGAGCTTGCGATCCCGAACTTTGAAGCCACCGCCTGGCACGCGCTGGTCGGACCGGCCGGCCTGCCCAAGGACGTGCTCGCGACCATCCACAAAGCCATGATGGAGACACTCAAGGACCCCGCGACCGCAAAGCAATTGACCGGCCTCGGGCTCGACATCATGCCCACGACGCCGGACGAGCTCGCCGCCTATATCAAGGCGGAAATCCCGAAATGGACCGCGCTCATCAAGGCGTCTGGCGCCACGCTGGATTAATGTCGTCCGAACCGGGTGCCGAACTTTTGAGCGCGGGATAAGCGGGACCGCGCAACAATCTCCAGTTGCACAGCAGGTCGGGATGTCGCACGCTGGTCCCGACGCTGAGGAGATTGCCATGACGCGACTGCTCACAAGCTTCGTCGTGGGGCTCGCATTGTCTGGTGGCGTGTGGTCCGCTCCCGCAGTCGCCTATCCGACCATCCGGTCACGCTGGTGCTCGGCTTCGCGCCGGGCGGCCCGAGCGACGTGATGGCGCGCATCTTCGCGAAGCGATTCGAACAGGCGCTGGGCCAGCAAGTGATCATCGAGAATCGCTCCGGCGCCGGCGGCAACCTCGCCGGCGAGATGGTCGCGCGTGCCGCGCCTGACGGCTATATGCTGCTGCTTGCAAACTCCGGAATTCTTTCCGCCAACGCCAGCCTCTACAAACGCACCGGCTTCGACGCCATCCGGGACTTCACACCGATCACGCTGGTCGGCGCGCAGGCCAATGTGCTTGTGGTCCATCCGGCGGTACCCGCGAAGTCGCTCAGCGAACTGATCGCTCGCGCCAAAGCGAACCCGGGCAAGATCAACTATGCGTCGGGAGGCATCGGCTCCTCCCCGCACCTCGCGGCCGAGCTTCTGAAGAAGGAAGCAAAGATCAATATCGCGCATGTTCCCTATAAGGGCACCGGACTCGCCATGAAGGACCTCGTCGCGGGCTATGTGCAGATGATGTTTCCATCGGTGTCGCCGGTGAAGGAGGAGATCGAGAGCGGCAAGCTGCGGGCGCTCGCAGTCACCACGATCAAGCGTACCGCGCTGCTGCCGAACGTGCCCTCGGTGGCCGAGCTCGCCATCCCGAGCTTCGAGGCCACCGCCTGGCATGCGCTGGTCGGCCCCGCCAAGCTGCCCAAGGACGTGGTCGCGACCATCCACCGGGCCATGCACGAGACCTTGAAAGACCCTACGATCAGCAAGCAGTTGACCGAGGCCGGCCTCGACATCATGCCCACGACGCCGGAGGAGCTTGCCGCCTACATCAAGGCCGAAATCGCGAAATGGTCGGCGATAATCAAGACGTCAGGTGCTACGCTGCAGTAGGATGCCCCCATGGGGCGTGTCCGGCGCCACCGACTTGAAGGACACAGGCATGACCATTGCCGCCAAAGCCACCACCAACCTCGCCGATGTCTCCGACGCGGAGCGCCAGGCGCGCGTCGACCTCGCCGCTGTCTATCGGCTGTGCGCGCACTACGGCTGGGACGACGTGATCTACAATCACTGCGCCATGCGGGTGCCCGGCGAGGACACCAAGTTTCTGATGAAGCGCCATGAGCTGTTGTGGACCGAGGTGACGGCGTCGAACCTGGTGAAGGTCGACATGCGCGACGACCTCGATGAGTCGGCCGGCGTCAACCGCCCCGGCTTCACGCTCCACGGCGGCGTGCTCACCGGACGGGCGGACGTCAACTGCTCGGTGCACGTCCACACCGAGACCGGCATGGCGCTCTCCGGGCTCAAACACGGTTTGCGCATGGTGTCGCAGCAGGCGATGCGCTTCCACAACCGCATCGGCTATCACCCCTACGAGGGCATCACCGAGGATTTCGGCGAGCGCGCGCGCATCCTGCAGGCGCTCAGCAACAACCGCGCGCTGATCCTGAACAACCACGGCTTCCTCACCGTCGGCAAGAACGCCCGCGAGGCGTTCGTGCTGATGAAGTATCTGATGAGCGCGGCCGAGATCCAGTTGCGCATGGAAGCGACCGGCGCCGAGCTGATCGAGATCCCGCGCGACATCTGCGAGAAGGTCGCGGCGCAATACCAGTCGCACGACTCCGGCCGCGGCGCCGCCGACTGGCCGGCCTATCTACGCATGCTCGACCAGATCGATCCGGGCTACCGGAATTGAGCCGCAAGCACGGCCGGCGTTATTGTGCCCTCTCCCCTTGTGGGAGAGGGCATGAAGCTATTTCAACAAGTCATGATTGGGTGAGGGGTGGTGCGAGAGCGCGCAACTCAAGACCACCCCTCACCCATTTCCCATTGTTGAGAGACCGAGCTGCCCTCTCCCACAAGGGGAGAGGGCACAACAATTCGCACCGCACCCGCGGACACACGACGTCCTGTGCGCTTTCCCGCGTACCTTCACACCGCTATAATCCCGCAAACCGAAGCGACGCGACCAACGCCCGCCGGATCAAACAAACAAATAAGGAGAAACGACCATGGAACTTCTTGCCGAACGCGGCCGGCGCGTCACCGTCGAAGAGCTCAACACCACGCGGCTTCTGGCGCACGCCAAGAAGCAGGCGCAGCAGCGCAAGTTCGACGACATCCTGATCGTCGACGTCGACGCCCATCACTACGAAAACGAGTGCATGGACGACATCCTTCCCTATCTGGAGAACGACGTCATCCGCCAGCTCGCGATCGCCAGCCGCGCCAAGGGCCGCGGCAGCCTCGTTCCCAACATGGCGGTCGGCTTCCAGGACATGGGCGGGCGCATCACCCGCTATCCGCTGCGCTCGTCCGAGAAGACCGAGAAGGGCGGCAAGATGCGCGACGTGCAGCTCGGCCATCGCTGGATGGACGCGATGAGCGTCGACTATTCCTGCCTGTTCCCGACGCTGATGCTCGCGATCGGCCTGCATCCCGAATCCGAGATGGAGGTCGAGTTGTGCTGGGCCTATAACCGCTGGCTCACCGAAAAGGCGTTGCCGGAATCGGACGGGCGCTTCTATTCGATGCTGAGCCTGCCGCTGTCGGAGCCCGACGCGGCGATGCGCCAGATCGAGACCTTTGCCGGCCGCAAAGGCGTCACCGGCTTCATGATCACCTCGGTGCGCTGGCCAGCCGGTGCACCACAACCGGCACATGAAAGTCTTTCGCGCGCTCGAGGAGCGCGGGCTGCCGCTGTCGTTCCATTCCGCCATCAACCCGATGGAGCCGGTGTTCAAGACGCTCAACCGCTTCGCCTCGGTGCACGGGCTCGGCTTCCCGTTCTACAACATCCTGCACATGACCAATTGGGTCACCAACGGCATCGGCGAGCGCTTCCCGAAGCTGCCGGTGATCTGGATCGAAGGCGGGCTCGCCTGGATCCCGTTCCTGATGCAGCGGCTCGACCACGAGTTCATGCTGCGGCCGTCGGAATATCCGCTGTTGAAGAAGAAGCCGTCCGACTACATGCGCGACATGTACTACGCGTCGCAGCCGATGGAGACCGTGGACCCGCTCGCGCTGGAATGCACCTTGCGCATGATCAATGCGGAGACGCAGCTCCTCTACGCCTCCGACTATCCGCACTGGGATTTCGACCTGCCGTCGTCGATCTGGGACCTGCCGTTCCTCTCGGAGAAGGCCAAGCACAACATCCTCGGCGGCAATGCCGCGCGCCTGTACAAGCTGCCGCCGCGCAACGAGAAGCAAAAAGAGAACCTCCGCCGCTTCGGCAATCTCGCCGCGTGAAATGGTCTCGTGTCCCGGGCGCGGCGCAGCACGAAGTGATGCGCTGCAGACCCGGGACCCCGGTTTCTTCCAGAACAAGCAACCGGGACCCCGCATCTGCGGTGCATCACTGCGTGCTGCACCGCGTGCGGGGAACACAGGGGGAAGCGGATGCGTGCAAAGTTGGGAATGCGCCTGTGCTGGGTCGCTGCCAGCATCTTCACGTTTAACCACGCCGCCGACGCCCAGACAAATTTCTACGAAGGCAAGACGGTCTCGCTGATCGTCGGCAATGCCGCCGGCGGCGGCTATGACGTGGCGGCGCGCGCGCTCGCCCGCCACATGCGGAAATATATTCCGGGCGTCGCCAACATCATCGTCAAGAACATGCAGGGCGCCGGCGGGCTCGCCGCCGCCAACTACATGTATTCGGTCGCCGAGCCCGACGGCCTCACCTTCGCGGTGCTGTCGCGCGCGACGCCGATGCAGCCGACGCTCGGCATCACCGCCGCCAAATACAAAGCCGAGAACTACACCTGGCTCGGCACCTCATCGAGCTATGCCGATAGCGCCTATTTCCTCGTCACCATGGGTGATGCGCCGTTCAAGACGGTTGCCGACCTCAGGAATCCTGCGCTGCGGCCGGCGCTGATCGGCGGCCTCGGCGCCGGCGGCACCGACACCGACGTGGTGCTGGTCGCCAAGGACGTGCTCAACCTCAATCTCAAGCTGATCCGCGGCTACAAGGGCTCGACCGATCTCTCGATCGCAATGGAGCGCGGCGAGATCGACGGCCGCGCGATCGGCTGGGCGCCGCTGCAGGTCGGCGCCTATGGCAACTACATCCGCGAGGGCAAGCTGCGCTTCCTCTTGCAGTTCGGCCGCGAGACCCGCTGGGCAAAGATGCCGGACGTGCCGACCGCGCGCGAGCTCGCGTCAAATCCGCAGGACCGCGCCATGCTCGAGCTGGTGGAGCTGCCGTTCCGCGTGACCTACCCCTATGTCGCGCCGCCGAACGTGCCCGCGGACCGCGCCCAGGTGTTGCAGACAGCGTTCATGAAAACTTTCCAGGACCCCGACTATCTCGTGGAGGCGAAAAAGCTCGATCTCGACGTCAGTCCGCTCGACGGCGCCACCGTTCGGGGCATGATCGAGCGATTGGCGCAGAGCCCGCCGGAGCTGATCGCCCGCTACAAGGCGATCCTCGAGGGCAAATAAAATGCCGCATAGATAATTGACGTGTAGGCCCCAATCGTACAGGCTAGGGAGCCAAGGTTTTGGTTCTGTCTTGCCAGGCTCCCATTTGGGTTGCTCTCCCAAGTCATATCCCAAAACTCGGACCCGATGTCGGCTCTCGCGGCGAGAGTTGACAAGGCAAGGCGCAAGGAGACGACGATGCCTACCGGAACAGTGAAGTGGTTCAACCCGACCAAAGGCTACGGGTTCATTCAACCTCAAGGCGGCGGCAAGGACGTGTTTGTCCATATTTCCGCCGTCGAGCGTGCCGGCCTGAGCACCCTCAATGAGGGCCAGACCGTGACCTACGAAATTGTCGCCAATCGCGGCAAGGAATCGGCAGAGAATCTCAAGGTCTGATACCTGACGCGGCAAGAAAAGCCGCCGTGCTCTGCACGGCGGCTTTTTTTGTTTTTTGGCCGAGTTTTTTTGGCGCGGCGCGAGCCCGAAATTCGCGATTTTTGTGGCTCTATAAATTTCTCGAATATCGCACGCGTTACGGATAGCCCGGGAACGTGCCGAACGAGCCAAAACCCCAATAGGCACGCAGCGTATCGGCCGGCCAGACCTTCGGCCGCTGCGGGAAATCCTGGTGCCAGGGCCTCGGCTCGAAATAGCCGAGCTCCTCGTCGCGCATGATGTCCATCTCGGCGAAAATCTCGATGCGCTGGTCGTCGGGATTGCGGTGATAGGCCGCGATGTTGTGGCCGACCAGATGGCGGATCGGCCCCCACACCAGATGGATGCCGTTGCGCGCGAGCAAGTCGCTTGAGCGCTGCACCTCCGCCATGTCGGCGACCTCGAACGCGATGTGGTGCAGCCGCTCCTCGTCGTAGCGCGCGAAATTCACCGAGTGGTGATCGCGCCCGCAGCGCAGGAACGAGAAGCGGTCGCCCATCCAGTCCGACACTTTAAAGCCGAGGACGTCGGTGTAGAAGCTCGTCACCTTCACCGGATCCTTGCAGCGATAGGCCAGGTGCCCGAACTTGAGCGGCATCACGCCCTGCTCGACGGTGTCGCGGCCGGCGATGCCGGTAGTCGGAATAGATCTCGACGATGGTGCCCTTCGGATCGGCGAACACGATCGCCCTTGAGACCCCGGGCGAAATGTCGCTCTGCAGCTCGCTCTTGATGCCTTCCTCGGCCAGGTCCTTCTGCAGATCGGCCAGCTCGCTGCCGGGCGCGACCTGGAACGCGGCCTTCACGAGGTTCGCGCCCTCGCCTGCTTCCACCGCGATCGCCTCCTCCCCGTATTTGGTGGCGAGGAAGGCGCGGTTCTTGTCCTTGTCCACCAAGGTGAGGCCGATGATGCGGGTCCAATAGTCCACAATGCGCTCGAGGTCGGGCGTCTTGAACGTTGCATGCCCGAGCCTCTTCACCTGAATCATTGCAATTCTCCCCGATTTTAATCGCCCATAACTGCTCATAGCAGTCCGGCGGATTTCGTCAGTGCGTTGGCCTCGATGCGGACTTCCGAACCGCCACACTAGCAAGCGGCAAGTGCATCAAAATACCCACAGCCTAATTCATTTTCTGGATTGTTATCGGCGCGCCGCAGTTGCGCCCCATTCCGCCCCTTTCGTTAACGGTATGGGCGGGTGGGGCCCCATTATCATCGTGGGAATGTTGTGCGGTGCGGTGTTCGACGCCCGCGCCCAGGATTTGACGTCCCATGATGCGACGTCCCGTTGCGGCGCCGAGGTCATGCCGGCCGGCCGCGTTGACCGTGTCATCGATGGCCGCAGCTTCGTGCTCGACGACGGGCGCGAAATCCGGCTGGCGTCGCTCGAGGTTCCCGCCGCGAACGAAGCGTTCCCCGCCGGAGCCGCGGCACGGGCCGCTCTGGCGTCGATGCTCGCCGGCGAGACCGTCGCGCTGCGCAGCGCCGCGGCAGCGCCCGACCGGTACGGCCGCGCGGTTGCCTACGTCTTTACCGCCGGCGAGCCGCCGCGTTCGGTCGCCCACGCCATGCTGGCCCGCGGCCACGCCCGGGTGGGCGCCGCGGTGGGCGATCCCGCATGCGCCGCAGAGCTGCTCTCACAGGAGCGTGTAGCCCGGACCGCCAAGATTGGCCTGTGGGGCGAGCCTCGATATGCCATAATGGCGGCGGGGGATTTGACGGGTCTGGTAGCCGGACAGGGTCATTTCGCGGTGGTCGAAGGCAAAGTGTTGTCGGTCCGCGAACAGCGGCGGCACCATATATGTGAATTTCGGCCGCCGATGGTCGCAGGCGCTCACGGTCACCATATCGAAACGTCAAGAGCGCATCTTCTCGGGCGCCGGGCTCGCGCCCGAAGGCGCTCGAGAATCGGCGCCTGCGTGTGCGTGGCTGGATCGAGGTTCGCAACGGTCCGCGAATCGAAGCCAGCCGTCCGGAGCAGATCGAGTTAGTAGCGGCGAATTGAAGACCACCGTGCAGACGACGCGCAACCAAGCATGGAGTACCGGCCGCCTGGCGGCCCCGGCGGCCGTCGCGCTCGGCCTGCTGCTCGGCGGCTGCCTCACGCCGGACACGACCGGCTCGGCCCGGCAGGTCAGCCTTCCCGAGCCGCCGCCGCAGCGCGCCGCGCCGCCGACCGCCGCCCAGCGCGAGCACGAGCGCATCCTCGCCTCCTACAACGGCGCCTATCAGGATCCGAAGCTCGACGCCGTGCTCAACAGCGCGGTCGAGAAGCTCGTCGCCGCGTCCGAGCGACCGGATCAGCGCTACCGCGTCACCGTTCTCAATTCGTCGGCGGTCAACGCCTTCGCGCTGCCGAGCGGGCATCTCTACGTGACCCGCGGCTTGATCTCGCTCGCCAACGACACCTCCGAGCTCGCCTCGGTGCTCTCGCACGAGATGGCGCATGTGATCGCGAGCCATGCCGCGATGCGCGAGGACCGCGCGCGGCAAGTCGCGCTGGTGGGCCGCGTGTTCGACAATTTCGGCGCCGCCGATCCGGACATGCATGCGCTCGCGCTGGCGAAGTCGAAGATCGCGCTCGCGACCTTCTCGCGCTCGCAGGAATTGGAAGCCGACGGCATCGGCGTCGGCATCGCCGCGCGCGCCGGCTACGATCCGTTCGGCGCGGTCCGCTTCCTGTCCTCGCTCGGACGCCAGGCCGAGCTGCGCCCGCCGAGCCAGAGCGCCACCGCCGCCGCCGATGGCCGCATGCCCGACTTCCTGTCGTCGCATCCGGCGACGCCCGAGCGCGTGCGCAATGCGCAGATCAACGCCCGCCAGTTCACCGGGCCCGGCGGCGGCAACCGCGACCGCGAGGCCTATCTCGCCGGCATCGACGGCATGCTCTACGGCGAGGATCCGAGCGAAGGATATGTGCGCGGCCGCCGCTTCCTGCATCCGCGGCTCGGCTTCACCTTCATGGCGCCGGAAGGCTTCACGCTCGACAACACGCCGCAGGCGGTGCTCGGCATCAAGGACGGCGGCGGCCAGGCGCTGCGGCTCGACGTGGTGCGCGTGCCGGCCGAGCAGACGCTGACCGCATATCTGAATTCCGGCTGGATCGAGAACATCGACGGCGCCACCGTCGAGGACGTCACCATCGGCGGCTTCCCGGCGGCGACCGCGCGTCGCCCGCGGCGATCAGTGGGCGTTCCGGCTGTACGTGGTCCGCTTCGGCAGCGACGTCTACCGCTTCATCTTCGCGACCAAGCAGATGACGCCGGCGGCCGACCGTTCGTTCCGGGAAGCGGTCAACAGCTTCCGCCGCATGAGCACCGCCGAGGCGGCTGCCACCAAGCCGCTGCGCATCCGCATGGTGCCGGTCGAGCGAAGGCGACACCGTCGAGCGCCTCGCCGCCCGCATGGCGACCGACCGCAAGGAGGAGCGGTTCCGCATCCTCAACGGCCTCGGCCCCACCGACCGCCTGCGCGCGGGCGATCAGGTGAAGATCGTGACGGAGTGAAGCGGCGCTCAGCCTCCGCTCGTCCCCGCGAAAGCGGGGACCCAGACTAAATCAAGACTGGATTCCCGCTTGCGCGGGAATGAGCGGCGGAGATAGCCCGTCACATTGCATTCGATCTTCCAATCCGCTTACGTGTACGCGACGAGACACCGAAGCGGAGCACTCATGAACCTCGGATTTGTCGGGCTCGGCGTGATGGGCCAGGGCATCGTGCCGCGCCTGATCGCCGCCGGGCATAGCGTCACCGGCTGGAACCGCGCCAAGGACAAGGCGAAGCCGCTGATCGATCAGGGCATGAGCCTCGCCGACACGCCGCGCGAAGTCGCGGCGCGCTCCGAGATCGTGTTCTCCTGCGTCACCGACGGCGCCGCGGTGCGTTCGGTGGCGCTCGGCGAGCGACGGCGTGATCGCGGGGCTCAAGCCCGGCTGCATCTATGCCGACATGAGCACCATCTCGCCCGACGTGAGCCGCGCCGTCGCCGCCGAGTTCGCGCGCCAAGGGCCTCGCGATGCTCGACGCGCCGCTCTCCGGCAGCCCGGTCACGCTGGCGCAGGGCAACGCCTCGGTCATGGTCGGCGGCGACAAGGCCGCGTTCGACAAGGCCGAGCCGGTGTTTCGCGCCATCGGCCCGAAGGTCACGCATATCGGCGGCAACGGCCTCGCGGTGCAGATGAAGATCGCGGTCAATCTCCTGCTGATGGTCGAGGTGATCGCCTTCGGCGAGGCGGTCGCGCTGGCGGAGAAAGGCGGCGTCGCGCGCGAGGTCGCGGTCGACGCCATCCTCAAGAGCGTCGCGGCGTCGCCAGTGCTCGGCTATCGCGGCCCATTCATTCTCGAAGGCAAGATGCCGGCGGTGCCGCTTGCCGACGTCACGCTGCAGCAGAAGGACATGGTGCTGGCGCTCGATCTCGGCCGCAAGCTCGGCAGCCCGGTGCCGCTCGCCGCCGCCGCCAACGAGTTGATGAATGCCTGCCGCGGGCTCGGCATCGACGCCAATGATTTCGTGGTCGCGCACCAAGTGTACCGCCGACTGGGAGGACAGTGATGGTGGACTTTGAGAAACTCGGCTCCGCCCTGGCGAAAGCCGTCAAGGGCACGCAAGGCCAAATTTGCGGAGGAGCGCGCCAAAGGCACGCCGATGTACCGCACCAACATGCGCGACGTGCCCAAGGTCGAAGGGCTCGCGCGCAAGGACGGCTGGGTCGACATGCAGGTGCAGTTCCTGATCGACAAGAAAAGCGCCGGCGCCGATCACGTCGTCGGCTGGACCGTGCTCAAGCCGGGCGCGCGCCATGAGCGCCACCGGCATCACAACTGCGACGAGTTCTTCATCGTGCTCAAGGGCCACGGCCATATCTACGGCGAGCACGGCGACGAGCCCTCCGGCGAAGGCGACGTGGTCTATTCGCCGCGCGGCTGCTGGCACGGCTTCAACAACACCTCGAGCGAGGACGTGGTTCTGGTCTGGGGCTGGATGGGCGCCGGCTCGATCGAGGATTCCGGCTACGAAGTTGGGCCGGAGAGTCACGGATAAGGAGTGTTCATGTTGCATCGCTTGATCGCGGCTTGCGCCGCAGTCACCCTTCTCGCTTGCGTCGCCGCGACGCCGACGGTGCAGGCACAAGCACAAACCTGGCCGCAGCGCACCGTCCGCTTCATCGTGCCGCTGCCGCCCGGCAGCGGCATGGATTTGTCGGCGCGCGTGGTGGCGGAGCGGCTCGCGCAGAAATGGGGCCAGCCGGTCGTGGTCGAGAACCGCCAGGGCGCCGACGGCATTCCGGCCGTGACCTCGTTCTTCTCTGCGCGCGACAACCACACTTTCCTGTTCTCGTTCGGCGGCATCGTCACGTTCAACCATCTGCTGCACGAGAAGCTGCCCTACGATCCGGCGGAGCTGCTCCCGATCGCGCCTGTGATCGACAACTTCCTCGGCGTCTCCGTCACCGCGCATGCTGAAGGTGAACACGCTCGCCGAGCTGGTCGCGGCCGCCAAGGCGCAGCCCGGCAAGCTCAATTAGGCGGCGACGCCGGGACTGCCGGTCTATGCGCTGCTCGCTTTGCAGCGCGCACACCGGCATCGAGATGGCGAACGTTCCCTACCGCGATTTCGCGCCCGCCTATCAGGACCTCAACCAGGGCCGGCTGCATGTCATCGGCACCGGCGTGCCGACGCAGGTCGCGCACCACCGCGCCGGCACGGCCAAGCTCCTGTTCGTCACCAACCGCGAGCGCTCGCCGCAGGTGCCGGACGTGCCGACCGCCAAGGAAGCCGGCTTCCCGGACCTCACCTTCGAGGGCGTGTCCGGCGTCTACGGCTGGCGCGGCATGCCGGCCGAGATCCGCCAGCGCGTGGTCGCCGACGTCGCGGCGATCGTCGCCGATCCCGACTTCCGCGCCCGCGTGCTCAAGGTCGGCACCGTGCCGCGCACCGGCACGGCGGAGGAATTCGCCGCCGCCATCGAGGCGCAGCGCAAGCAGGTCGCGGCCATCCATGCTGCGACCGCAAAGCCCAGGCCCTGAGCGTTGTCTTTCGCCCGCCGGTTGCCTAGCCTTGCGGCAAAAGCACCCGGAGGAAAACGTATGCGTTCGTTATCGCTGAGCTTGCTGCACTTAGATTTGCCGCCGCCGTCGGCGTTTTCGGAAGCCTCATTCTCCTCGCCGCGCCGGTCTCGCAGGCGCAGGCGCAGAGCTGGCCGCAGCGGCCGGTGCGCTTCATCATTCCGTTCGGGCCCGGCGCCGGCGCCGACATCGGCGCGCGGCTGATCCAGGAGCGGCTGCAGAAGAAGTGGGGCCAGCCGGTCGTGATCGAGAACCGCCCCGGCGGCGACTGATCATCGCCATCCAGGCGGTGCTCTCCGCCAACGACGACCACACCTTCCTGTGGGGCCCGAGCGGCAACTTCATCGTGCATCCGTTCCAGTACAAGAAGCTGCCCTACGATCCGAACGACATCGTGCCGGCCGCGCGCTTCTCCATCGACCATCCTCGGCGATCGGCGTTCCGGCGTCGATGAAGATCAAGACCGTCGCCGAGCTGGTGAAGGCGGCGCGCGCCAACGACGGCAAGTTCAACTCCGCAGCCGTGCCGGGCATCACCGAGCTGGCGCAGGACTATTTCATGCACAACCATAAGATCACCACGCAGAAGGTCCCGTACAAGGACATCGTGCAGGCGGCGACCGACCTCGGCGAGGGCCGCCTGCAGATCTATTCATCCTCCTACGCGATCCAGCGGCCGCACCACGAAGGCGGACGCGTCACCGTGCTGGCGACATTCGGCAAGGTCCGCGCGCCGAGCCTGCCCAACATCCCGACCGGCATCGAAACCGGATTTCCCGAGCTCGAGATGGACGGCAATGTCGGCCTGTTCGCCAGCAAGGCCGTGCCCGCCGCTTTGGTCGAGCGGATCGGCAACGACATCGTCGAGATCTCGAACGACAAGTCGATTGAGGACCGCCTCAACCAGACCGCACAGACGCCCGCGCGCGGCGGCGCCAAGGAGTTCGCGGCGTCGATCGCCGAGCAGCGCGCCTACATCGCCAAGATCGCGAAGACGCTCGGCATCCAGCCGACGCGATGAGTGACGTCGTCAGTAGCAGCGCGTCACGGTGACCATGCGCATCGTGCCGGTCCCCTCCGACGGCACGATGTGGGGCTCTACAAAGCAGGGACGGCGGTTGATGACGACCGGCATTCCCGGCGGGATGTCACGGCTTTCCGCAAACGATGTTGGCGGCACGACGCTGTCGTCGCCGACGCCGTAGGGTGCGGCGAACACGAACGGCCACCGGCGCCTGAAATCCCGATGAAATGACCCTCGATGGTGGTGCCGCGTCACGCGCAAGCCTTGCGTCCTCGCATGGATCCTTGGCGTTTGGTGGAATCGCTGGAGCGATCGCGGCGCCGAGGCCGCCCGGTTGACGCCATGACCCGACGCTCTCGATCTTGCGTCTGCTTCGTCCGCGGCAAACACAAGGCCGAGGCAGAAGACGGCAAGGATTGTTCGAACCAACATACTCACGTTCTTTCATAGACACTGCCGCATTGGGACAGAGTTTAGCCGAACGCTGCGGTCACCGGCCGTGCCGTTTGCATCAACGTTAATGCCGCGCGGGCGCGTAAACCATCAACATTACGTAATACTGTCCGGGAATTTATCCTCCTCGAACACCGTGACCACCGGCGGCGTGCCCGGCAGGCCGAGCTCGCTCCAGCGCGCCACCACCGCGTCGTAGGTATTCTTCGCGAGCTTGGTGCGCTTCGAGAACGTCTTGATGTGCTTGTAGTCCATGCAGGCGTTGATCAGCGCCTTCGAGCCCCACGGCCGGATCTCCGGCGGGTTGAGGCTCGGATCGAGGAACGTGCTCCAGGTTTCGCGCAAGATGTCGATCGACTGCGCCGGCCGCGAGCGCGTCGCCATCGCCCACAGCACCTGCCCCACATTGGTCGGGTCGATGTCCTCGTCGACCACGATCACGTATTTGCCGAAATAGGCGCCGGCGGTGCATTGCGCGGCGAGCGCCATCACCTGCGGCGCGTGGCCGGCATACATCTGCTTGATCGACACCACCGTCATGCCCCAGCCGGCGGCTTCCGGGATCGACCACACGCCTTGGATGCCCGGGATGCCGAGCTTCTGCAGGTCGGCCCAGATGCCGGCCGAGCGCAGCGCCGCCCAGAACAGCCCGCATTCGTTCGACGGCCCGTCCGCCATCAGCGCGCAGGTGAGCGTCGGGTTGTCGCGATAGCGCACCTTCTCCACGCGCATGTACGGCGTCGCGCCGCTTGGGCGCCCGTAATAGCCGGTGAACTCGCCGAACGGGCCTTCGGCAAAGGTCTCGTCGGGATAGAGGAAGCCTTCGAGGATGATCTCGGCGCGCGACGGCAGCGGCAGCCCGGTGACGTCGCCGATGAACAGCTCGATCGGCGCGCCGGCGATGCCGGAATAATAGTCGTACTCGCACTCGGTCTTCGGCAGGCTCGTCGCCGCAACCAGAAACAGCAGCGGGTCGATGCCGTAACAGGCCGCGATCGGCATCGGCTTGCCGAGCTTCCACCACTTCTCGCGGTCGAGCGTCGCGTCCTTGCCGGGCGAGGTGTAGACGCCGACCTCGCGCGGTCCCTTGATCATCATGCGGTAGGTGCCGACATTGATGCGCCCGGTCTCCGGGCACTTGGTCACCACCGCGTCGCCGGTGCCGAGATAGCGGCCGCCGTCGAGCGGCCACATCCGCTGCGCCGGGAATTTGCGGATGTCGATGGCGTCGCCGGTGAGTATATTCTGGTTGCTGATCGCCTGCTCGGCCGGCACTTCCTTCGGCGCCATCTTGCGGCCGAGCTTCTTCTGCAGCGCCTGCACCGCCTTCAGCGGATGATCGACCGGCTCCTCGCCGATCATCGTGCAGAAGCGCGAGAGGTTGCAGCCGATCATGTTGTAGAGCGCCTTGTGGCCGGGATGCCCCTTGATGTTCTCGAACAGCAGCACCGGGCTTTTCTCGAGCGCGACGAGATAGGTGATGGTCGCGGCTTCGAGATCGGGGTCGACCTCGGCGGTGATGCGCTTGAGCTCGCCCATCGCCTCGATCTTCTCGAGCCAGAGATCGAGATCGCTGGCATTGGCGGCGGCGGTTTTCGGGCGCGTGCGCGCGGCCGCTTCGGTGGTGCGATCGCCGCCGTTCGGGCTGATCGTGACGCTCATCTCAGACATTGCCGTCCCCGGAGTTTGTTGTGTTGTTCGTTGCGCTCCCGCGCTGGCCACGATCTTACAGCGAACCGGCGGGGGTGTAAGACCGAGAAAAATGCCGAATTGTCTTTTGTGACCTGCGGCTTACGGTCACGATCTTACCGTCTTACGGGTCTTACAGCGTTTCGATGCCGTTCGTAGCCCGATGGAGCGACCGCCTCCGCTCGCTGCGCGAGCTGCGGGCGGGCTTGAGTCCGCCGAAGCGCGTTAGCGCGAAGGCGGGAGCGAAATCCGGGTCGGACGAAGGCCCCGCATTCCGCTTCGCGCCATGCGGGCTACAACCAGGAAGTCGCCAAGACGCGGCGGCTCGTCGGCCGTTGCAATGCTCTCGGGATCATTCTTTTCGTGACACTCGTTTTCGTGTTCCGCAGGTTTCTCAATTTCCTTCCAGCCGAGTCCTTCGACCCGCTAGCGCTTTGCTGCGGAGACGCCCTCGGCGAACGGGACCGCGGTTATAGGCATATAATCATATAGGACTATTGTCAAGAAGTCTTTTGCGGGCTTCCGCTGCAGCTGAAATGATCGTTGTTCGCTTTGCACGCCTGGCCGTTTCCGCCAGAGTTGCTTTCGAGCGAAACATGAGCTGATTCCGCGGGACTTAAGATCGAGGTCCCGGGCAGACTGCGGCTATCTGCAAGCGGAGGCGTTGATGGTGTCGCCCGGCAAGATCGTGCTCGCCCTGATCGCAATCGTTTTCGCGGGCATCGCGTCCTATGTCGTGAGCGCGACCTACTTCAAACCCGCAGCGATCCAACAGACCGCCCCGATCGAAAGGCCCGCACCTGATCAAAGCCAAAGCGCTCGTCCAAGCGTCCGGCTTCCACGCCATCGTCGAGCCCAGCGGCGCCGTCGTCCTGTGCGTATCGAATGGCGAAATCCTCCTGCCCGATCGATGCACCGGAACCGGACGGCTCTTGATCGTACAACCCATCACGGAGGGCGAGGTCGTTTGGGTGTCGGCGACCGGGGCGATCGCGATGGAAAACGCGTCGCCGCAGAACCCGGACTGCGCGCTCAGCCGGGCAAAGTGGGATGCCAGCAGCGAGCGCACCACGCCGACGGGTCGAAAGCTGCGGAAAATTCCACCCGAGGCGGTCGTGCAGCAGTTGCGCAGGATCTACGCCGACGACGCCGACTTGATGCCGATGGACGTCGCGGTCTTTGGGCTCGACCTCGACAACGATGGACGCGAAGACATCATCTATGCGGCCGACAACGTCCCGCGCATCAGCAAACTCAACGAGCAAACGGAAAAGCCCTACAGGTATTTCGTGCAAGGCGGCATCTTCAACGGCCGGTTGCCCGAGTATCCTTCGACCTTCTTGCACGAAACCGGCGAGTATCTTGGCGGGACCGACGCGATCCTGCAGGTCGCGCTCAAAGGCATCGTGCCGATTGCCGCAAGCTCGGATGTGCTGGCAGTGCTGGCGAGAACCGGCACCGGGCTCGATGGCGATCAAAGTCTGGCCTGGTTGGGCGGAGGACGCCTGCAGCGGATGGCGTCGTTCGAGTTTCGTTGCAACTAGACTGCATTCCCGCATGCCCTCCTCCGGCAACATCCTCATTATCGGCGGCGGCATCGGCGGGCTCGCCTGCGCGCTGGCGCTGATCCGGCGCGGGATCGACGTCGAAGTCTACGAGCAGGCGCATGAGCTGCGCGAGGTCGGCGCCGGCGTGCAGATCGGCGCCAACGGCACGCGCGTACTGCATGCGCTCGGCTTGAAGGACGCGCTCGCAACCACGCAGTTCTTCGCCTCGGGCAAGGCGGCGCGGCTGTGGAACACCGGCGAGACCTGGACGACCTTCGACCTCGGCGCGATCGCGCAGGAGCGCTACGGCTCGCCGCACATCTTCATGCATCGCGGCGATCTGCAAGCGGCGCTCGCCGACGCCATCCGCCGCGAGCGGCCGGCCGCAATCCGGCTCGGCCGGCGCTTCGGGAGCCTGACGCAGAACGACGACGGCATCACGGTCATCTTCGCGGACGGCAGCACGGCGCACGGCGCGCTTGCCATCGGCGCCGACGGCATCCGCTCGCCCGTGCGCGAAACCTTGTTCGGCAAGGACGCGCCCGCGTTCGTCGGCATCGTCGCCTGGCGCGGGCTCGTCCCGATGGATGCGCTGCCGCCGCAGATTTCGCGCACGGCGGCCGTCAACTGGCTCGGGCCCGGCGGCCACGCCCTGCACTATCCGGTGCGGGCGGGCGCGCTGATGAACATCGTCGCCTTCATCGAGCGCGACGACTGGCAGGTCGAGTCCTGGACCGAGCGCGGCACGCATGACGAGCTCGCGCGCGATTTCTCCGGCTGGCACGCCGACCTGCATGCAATCCTCGGCGGTATCGAGCAGCCGTTCAAATGGGCGCTGATGATGCGCCCCGCGATGCCGCGCTGGAGCAGCGGCCGCGTGACGCTGCTTGGCGATGCCTGCCATCCGACGCTGCCGTTCCTCGGCCAAGGTGCGGTGATGGCGATCGAGGACGCCTATGTGCTGGCGGGCTGCATCGCCAGGCATGCCGGCGATCCGGCGGCGGCGTTCGCTCACTACGAGGCGGAGCGGCGCGAGCGCACCGCCGCGGTGGTCGCGCGCTCGCTGCAGACGCGCTCGAACGCGGTCAACCGCGCCTTTGCCAGCGCGGATGCAGCGGCCGCGCACATCGACCGCGAATGGACGCAAGAGCGCGTCACGCAGCGCTACGACTGGATCTACCGTTACGACGCGACCGCCGCGGTGGGATGAATGCGTGTCCCGGGCTGCAGTCCGTAGCCCGGATGAGCGCAGCGAAATCCGGGATGGACCACCCCGCATTTCGCGTCGCTCATGCGGGCTACAGCCGCATCGCAGCCGTGCCTTTCATCCGCTACACTTCACGCTCGCACGCCGACACCAAAGAAGCGGCGCAACGACCCAGGGAGTGAAACCATGATGCGCAAGCGCACGCTGCTGTGCGCCTTGGCCTGCGCCGCCGTGTTGTTGGCGGCCGCCGAGGCGAAGAGCCAGAGCTATCCATCGAAGCCGATCCGCATGATCGTGCCGTTCCCGCCCGGCGGGCCGATCGACGTGATGGGCCGCCTCACCGGCGACCGTCTGTCGCAAGGCGTCGGCCAGACCGTGGTGATCGAGAACCGCCCGGGCGCCGGCGCGGTGATCGGCAGCCGCGCCGTGGCCACCGCCGAGCCCGACGGCTACACGCTGCTGTTCGGCTCGTCCGGCTCGCTGGCGGTGACGCCCGCGCTCTACAAGAACGCCGGCTACGATCCGGTGAAGAGCTTCGCGCCGGTCGCCGCGGTGGCGGAAGGCCCGCTGGTGCTCGTGGTGCATCCGTCGGTGCCGGCAAAGACCATGGCCGAGCTGGTCGCGCACGCGAAGGCGAATGCAGGCAAGCTCAATTACGGCTCCGGCCTCGGCACGCCGCCGCACATCGCCTATGGCCTGTTCAAGCTCCTGACCAAGACCGACGTGCTGTTCGTGCCCTACCAGGGCGCGGCGCCGGCGATCACCGACCTGATCGCGGGCCGCCACGCCTTCATCATCGACGCACCGGGCGTGCTGATGCCGCACATCCAGGACGGCAAGCTGCGCGCGCTCGCGGTCACGAGCCCGGCGCGCTATTCCGAACTGCCCGACGTGCCGACCATGGCGGAAGCCGGCTATCCGGACTTCCTGATGACGTTCTGGACCGGCGTGGTGGCGCCCGCCGGCACGCCGGCGCCTGCGATCGAGCGGCTCAACGGCGTGATCAACAACGCCCTCAAGTCCGACGAGATGAAGAAGAGCCTCGCGCGCTTCCGGGTCGAGCCGCGGCCCGGCACGCCGAACGATTTCGCGAAATTCATCGCGTCGGAATCGAAGAAATGGGCGGACGTGATCTCGGCGGCGGGGATCAAGGTGGAGTGAGATTGGCGCGTGTCCGTACGCACAAATGAATAGCCCCCTCCCCGCGAGGGGAGAGGGCCATTTAGCATCAACGCCGCAACCCGTTGATGCTCGCTAGAACATCGCGGCGACTTGCTTCAATCCCATCGTGTGCGCGAGCTGACGCACTTCCTGCTTCTGGTCCTCGCGCATGCTCATGATCAGCGGGAACGCCGCCGACTTCAGCCGTGCGACCTCGGGGCTGCTGGGATCGATCATCTGCGCCTGATTGCCGCGCACGATTCCCTTCTGCTGGGTCGCGAGCTTCCAGGAGATCGCGCGCAACGCCAACTCGACCTGCGGCCAGTACTGCTCCTGGTCGCGGGTGAGACGGAGCCGCGCCTTGATGCTGGCGAGCTGCGCGTCGTTGAACAGGACCGCCGGCTTCGGCTTCTCCGGCCTGGCCATGCGCTTGGGCATCGCCGCCGGTTCCGGGTTTGCATTCGTGTCGACGCTGGCGAGCGTGAAGCCGCCCGACGAGGCGGCCGCCGGACGCACCGGCTCGACGGGTTGCGGCTCGGCACGCTGCGGCTCGGCCGCGTAGGCCAGCGCCGGCGCATCGTTGTCGCCGCTCGCGGCGCGCGCGCGTTGCTGCTGCCACTGCGACGGGAAGCGCGCCGCGATCACGGCGGCCGGCGCAGGCTCATTGGCGACAGGGTTGGGCGCAACGGAGCTGGGCGGCAGAGACTTGGGCGGCACAGACTTGGCCCGCAGCGCCCCGATCGACGTCATGGCGACGGCGGTGGTGTTGGATTGCGTGTATTCCGCCGGCGCTTCGGTCGCCGCCTGCACCTCGGCCGGGCCAAGGTCGACCAAGACCCCGGCCGGAATGGTGTCCGGCGAACGCGCTGCGTTGGTGTATCCCCCGGATAGCGTACCGGCGATCGCGCCCGCGCCAACCATGGCGAGGCACGCCAAGAAACGTCCTGTTTTCAAACGCAAACCCCCGTCTGCGGATCTCCCGATGCCCCGAGCGTCACCCAGAATCGAAGCAACAATATGTCCTTGACCGTGATATTTTTGCTGTTCGGACGCGAAGTTCCTTAATGCGACAAACCACTTAGCCGGGTCCGACCCGAACATTCCGGCAACAAACCGGGGCACGCCAGCGAAGGCGCCCCCAATCAACAAACGCAAAGAGGCCCGGCGTCGCCACCGGGCCTCTGAATTGATTCGTCTGGAGGAAACGGGCTTTACGCCGCCTCGTCCTCGACCAGCTCTTCGGCCGTCTTGGCCGGGCCGCGACGCGGACCCTTGGCGAGCGCGGCTTCGATCTCCTTGATCGCCTCGGTCTCGGTGATGCGCTGCACGGCAGCGATCTCACGCGATAGCCGGTCGAGCGCGGCCTCGTAGAGCTGACGCTCGGAATAGGACTGCTCGGGCTGCGACTCGGAACGGAACAGGTCGCGCACCACCTCGGCGATGGCGACGATGTCGCCGGAATTGATCTTGGCCTCGTATTCCTGCGCGCGGCGCGACCACATGGTGCGCTTGACGCGGGCGCGACCCTTCAGGGTCTCGAGCGCGCGCTTCACCAGCGCGCCTTCGGCGAGCTTGCGCATGCCGACCGACGCCGCTTTCGCGGTGGGGACGCGCAGCGTCATCTTGTCCTTGACGAAGTTGATGACGAACAGTTCGAGCTTCAGGCCCGCGACTTCTTGCTCTTCAATCGAAACGATCTGGCCCACGCCATGCGCCGGATAGACAATGTACTCACCGGTCTTGAAACCTTGCCGTTGGGTGGTCTTTTTGGTGGTCATTCCGAGAGTTGCTCCTTCGGCCTCCGGTTTGCGCCGGTGGCTGGTCACTGGAGCCCTCCCGCGAGCATGGCCGCGAGCGGGCGAGGAAGCCCTCCGGCGAGGGCCGGCTTTCTTGGCCCGCCGGGTCAGGGCGGGGCTCTTCTTCGAACGATGACGCGTCTTGCCTGCCACGGCACTCTTCGTGGGTCTCACGCCTTCTAGTGACGGTTCCTCGGAAATTAACCCCGTAAAAATTACGCTCCCAGGGGGAGCGGCTCGGATGCGGGGCTTTCGCTCATTTTCCAGATGTATAACACATTTTTCCCAAAAATCAAAGCCTTATGGCGTCGCAAAATGGTATTTCAGTCATGCGGACCAATTAAATTGCGGTCAGGTGGTTAATGCGTAGAAATGTCTCGAACGATTACTTGTGCAATGCAGCAATAGACTTTTGATAACGCAGTCGCCGTTAGTCGCCCTGCCCCGGCTCCGGCGAGAAGTGCTTTTCGAGCTTGTCGGGCACGCCTTCCCACTCCTTGGCGTCCGCGGGCGACGGCTTCTTGGCGGTGATGTTGGGCCAGATCTTCGCGAACTCCGCATTCAGGCTGAGGAAGCGCTCAAGCCCCGGCTCGGTGTCCGGCTTGATCGCCTCGATCGGGCATTCCGGCTCGCAGACGCCACAGTCGATGCATTCGTCGGGATGGATGATGAGCATGTTCTCGCCCTCGTAGAAGCAGTCCACGGGGCACACCTCGACGCAGTCCATGTACTTGCACTTGATGCAACCCTCGACGACGACGTAGGTCATCACAAACTCCGCTGTAGCGGGGGTGAGGTAGCGTACCGGAACCGGTCGGGCAAGTGACGCAAGGTCATGGTGGCCCCGATTCGGCGGCTATTGGCCCTCATCTCCCGTGAATCGGCCGATCGCCCGGCGGTCGCGTTTGGTCGGGCGGCCAGCACCGAGTTCCCGCTCGGCCACCGGCGGCGGTTCCGGTTCCGACGCCGCCCGTCGCGGCGCCGGGCTCAAATCCTCGTAGAGCACCTGCGCATCGTCCGCCGAGCCGCGCCGCTCGGAAAAACCTGCGACCTTCAGCACGCGCACGGCGCGGTCGAGCGCGACCGTCACCACGTCGCCGGCGCGCACGGTGCGGCTTGCGGCATCGATGCGCTGGCTGTTGAGGCGCACGTGGCCGGAAGTGGCGAGCGCGGCGGCGGCGCTGCGGGTGCGCACCACCCGCGCGTGCCACAGCCACTTGTCGATGCGCTGCCGGTCCAAAGAAGATAACGCCTAATTAGGCTCCTTGTTCGACTCGAGCTGCGCTTTCAGCGCCGCGAGCTTGGCGAACGGCGAGTTCGGATCGGGCTCACGGTCACGCCCGCCACCACGGCCCTCGCGGCCCTTGATGTATTTCGCACGCAACTCGGGATCGCGATCGGGACGGTCGGGGCGGTCACTGCGCGGTGGACGATTGCCACGATGCGGACGGCCACCGCCGCGCTCGTCGCGTTGCGGACGGTCGGAACGATCCGGACGCGGCGGCCGCGCAGCGTGCTCGGGGCGATCACCACCTTCACGCCGCTCGCCATCGCGGCCGCGCTCGCGCCGCCGCCACGGCTTCGGTGCATCCGCCGCCGGCGCAGGTGCGCCCTCGACTGCAGCGGCACCTTCAACGGGCGCCGCGGCAACGCCTTCTGCCGGCGCCGGCGCGCCGTTGCCAGGGGCGGGCGCTTGCGGCGCAGGCCGCGGGCGGCGCGGCTCGCGGCGTGGCCGCGCTTCGCGCGGCGGACGCGGCGGACGACGCTGACCCTCGGGACGCCCCGGCCGCCAGACCTCGATCATCTCCGGCTCGGCGGGTGCCGCCGTCGTTGCTTCGGATGTGGCCGGCTCCGCGGATGCAGCCGCCGTTGCTTCGGATGCGGCCGGCTCGGCGGATGGCTTCGGACGACGGCGCGGCAACGGCATCAGCCACCGGCTCGGTCGATTCAACGATGGCGACCTCTTCCGGCGGCGCGGCAGGCTCAGCTGGCGCTTCGACCGGCGCAATTTCAGGTGCAGCTTCCGCGACCAGCGGCGTGACATCGACCGCCGCGGCATCGGTCATCGGCGCTTCGGTCGACGCCGGTTCGGGCGCGGGCGCTTCGGATGGCGCATCAGCCGTCGTTGCGTCGGCCGTCGCCGCATCGGCGGGCGCCGCCTCGCTCGCCGGCGCTTCAACAGCGGGCGTCGCGACGACAGGCTCCGGCGGCGGCTTCGGCCGCTTCTCCATGCGATAGCCGAGCGCGCGCAGCACCGACGCGAAATCCTCGCCCGAGCAGCCGGCGAGCGACGTCATCGCCGTCGTCACCACGAAGCCGAACTTGTCGGCGGCGGCGGCCGGCCGCGGGCCGGGCGCGCCCGGGCGCCACGCCAGCGCGGGCCGGATGAGATCGGCAAGGCGCTCCAGAATATCGACCCGCACCGCGCGCTCGCCGCAGACGCGGAAGCCGGCGATGCGATAGAGCTCGTGCGCGATCGTCTTGTCGGCGACGATCGAGGTGCGGCCCGAGGCGGCGAGCTGCTGGATGATCTCGAGGCCCTTGGTCTCGTCATGCTTGAGCGCATAGAGCTGGGTCGCGAGCACGCGCGGCGCGGGCTTGAGCAGCGCCGGCACGTAGATGTGATAGGCGCCGAAGCGCACGCCGTATTTGCGCAGCGACGCGCGCGCCGGCTGGTCGAGCGACTTCACGTCGTCGGCGATCTTGCCGCGCTCGATCACGCCGAGCGATTCCGCGAGCTGGAACGCGACGCCGCGCGCCAGCCCGGTGACGTCCTCGGCATTGGCGAGCTGGAACAGCGCCCCGAGCAGCTTCTCGATATGCGCCTTCAGCCACGCGTCGAGCCGCGCCTGCACGTTGTCGCGCGGCGCGCCGGTGAGCTGCTCGTCGGCGATGATGCGCACGCGCGGCTTGAGCGCCTCGTCGGCGGCGACGATGCGGCCGACCGGCTGGCCCTGCCAGCGGATGACGCCGTCGGTCGCCAGCACGAACTGCTCGTCCTTCGCCTGCGCGAGCTTGCCCGGCGCGGGCGTCGATCTCGCCGGCCAGCGCCTTCTGCGCGGCGCCCGCGAGCGCCTTCGCCTCGGAGCCGGCGGCGGATGCCTCGGGCGTGAAGGTGAAGCCGTCGAGGCGGCCGAGCTTGTGGCCTTCGACCACGACCTCGCCGGTCTTGCCGATGTCGGTCTCGAGCGCGGTGTTCTCGCGCATGCGCCGCATCAGCACGCTGGTGCGGCGATCGACGAAGCGCTCGGTCAGCCGCTCATGCAGCGCGTCGGAGAGCTTGTCCTCGACCGCACGCGTCACGCCCTGCCAGTGCTCGGGATCGGCGAGCCAGTCGGGCCGGTTGGCGGCGAAGGTCCAGGTGCGGATGTGGGCGATGCGGTTCGACAGCGTGTCGATGTCGCCGGTGTCGTTGTCGGCGAGCTCGACCTGGCGCGCGAACCAGTCGATCGGGATCTTGGCTCTCGCGCATGAGGAAACCAAATAGCGTCATCGCCAGCTCGGCATGCGAGGCGGGCGAGATCTTGCGATAGTCGGGGACCTGGCAGACCTCCCACAGCCGCGCCACCGCCTCCGGCGTGGTCGCCATCTGGCGCACGTCGTCGTCGCGCGAGGCATGGTCGAGCACCAGGATGTCCTCGGCCACCGGTGCGCGGGTGAGCCCGTTTTCCTTCGGCACCTCGGAGAGCGACGCCTGCAGCGCACCGACCGAGATGAAGTCGAGCGCGGTGTTGCGCCACTGCAATTGCTTGAGCGGCTCGAACGAATGGCTCTCCAGCGCCTGCACCAGCTCGGTCTCGAACGGCGGGCAGCGGCCCGTGGTGCCGAAGGTGCCGTCGCGCGTGGCGCGCCCGGCGCGGCCGGCGATCTGCGCCATCTCGGATGGATTGAGCTTGCGGAACTGATAGCCGTCGAACTTGCGGTCGGAGGCGAACGCCAGATGATCGACGTCGAGATTGAGGCCCATGCCGATGGCGTCGGTCGCGACCATGTATTCGACGTCGCCGGACTGGTAGAGCGCGACCTGCGCATTGCGCGTGCGCGGCGACAGCGCGCCGAGCACCACCGCGGCGCCGCCGCGCTGGCGGCGGATCAATTCGGCGATCGCGTAGACTTCTTCCGCGGAGAACGCGACCACCGCCGAGCGGCGCGGCAGCCGGGTCAGCTTCTTCTCGCCGGTGAAAGTGAGCGTCGAGAGCCGCGGCCGCGTCAGCACATGCGCGCCGGGCAACAGCCGCTCGACCATCGGCCGCACCGTGGCGGCGCCGAGCACCAGCGTCTCCTCGCGGCCGCGCCGGTTGAGCATGCGGTCGGTGAACACATGGCCGCGCTCGAGATCGGCGCCAAGCTGCACCTCGTCGATGGCGACGAAAGCGACGTCGAGGTCGCGCGGCATCGCTTCGACGGTCGCGACCCAGAAGCGCGGGTTCGGCGGCTTGATCTTCTCCTCGCCGGTGACGAGCGCGACGTTCTCGGCGCCGACCCGGTCCACGCATTTGTTGTAGACCTCGCGCGCGAGCAGCCGCAGCGGCAGCCCGATCATGCCCGAGGAATGCGCGAGCATGCGCTCGATCGCGAGATGGGTCTTGCCGGTATTGGTGGGCCCGAGCACCGCCGTGACACCTGTGCCGCGGGCACGGGCGTCGCGGTTGCTCGGCGAAGAGAATGAAATTGCCATTTCAGGTCCGGGAAATGGGAAGGGCCGCCACCCTTCCCAAGCCTCTTCTGTACCACAATGCGACGGAGGAAAAGCCTGTGGTTAAGCTGTGGAACGAGTTCGAACGAATCGCGGCCGAATCGGTGACTCGCCTCCAGTTTGATTTCGTTCACGGCCATATCTCGCGCCTGCCCTCCTGGGGGCCACTAAATCAAGTAAAATGCGATCCGAACGTTCCGGCGCATTTGACCGGCGCCATTAACCCCCGTCTAACCCCACTATTGCGGCCGGGTGACCCACCTATTGTTGCGACCGGGCGCTGGTCGGCGTCAGGCGCGGCGACTGGGCGGCCGTGACGAATTGCGTCGCCTGCAGCACCCCCTGCCCCAGCGGCGTCGGCAATGTCACCCGATACGGCACCATCAGCCGGGTTCCGGCGATCGGCGCGAGCCACAGCTCGGTCTGACGCAGGTCCGCCAGGTATTTGATCACAGGCCGGCTCGGGATGTGCCCGGCGACCGGCACAAAACTCACCGCGCAGACGACGACGGTGCCCTGGTAGCCCTTGTCGGATTTCACGCGGTCGAGGCGCTTGAACGCGAGCTGCAGGTCGTAGCGCATGCGGCCGTCGAAGATCGCGAGCTTACGGTTGCAGGCCTGCGGCACGAAGGTGTCGCCGCTGCCCGGCACGCGCAGGATCGCCGCGGTCATCGGGTCGAGCACGCCACGCCGGTGCGCCTCCTGCACCGGCACCCGCTCCGGATCCGGACTGTTCGGCGGCTCCGCCATGTACTGCTTTACGGTCCCGGACGCGAGTTGCATCCGGACTTCGTCGTACTTCTGGGTGGTCGCGATGCTCGACGAATACGACGACGCGTTCAGCGCACCGCCGGTAACGACGGCGCCGCGTGACGCGCTGGTGCCGCGCCCGGTCGAGAACATGCGCATGATGCCGGTGGTGGTGCCCGAGACCGCCGAGGTGAACTGGTCGTCGCGCACGTCGATGTGCCAGGCGCCGCGGCCGAACGAGACCCCGCCGAGCGTGACCTCATAGCGCGCGTCGAGGGTGCCTTGCGCGAAGGCGCTCGTGCCGGAGCCGAGCGCCGTGACGAGAAGCGCGCTCGCGAGGATCGCGTGCCGGGCAGGACGTAGCGACTTCAAAACGGCGACCCCATTCTTCCGCGCCTGCATTCCGCGCCCTTTTCAGGTCTTGCGGTCGCGCCGGCCGTTACTCCCTGTCGGGGACTTGCCCCCCAATCGGGGATAGGCCGGGCGTGGCCCCGGGACGTCGAACAACTAGATCCAGTGGTGCGCGCCCCGGCCACGGTTTGCCTTCTCATCATGACCCGATCAAGGCAAATCCCGGAATTGGCCCAATCCGTTACCGCGGGGCAGGCCGACGCCGGCGAAAGCTTGACCTCGCGGCTCGGTTCCTATACCTCCGCGGTCTTCAAGCGAGCCTTTTGTCGGCCAAAACGGCCCCGCGCCGCGGCGACCGCTCGTCAAAGCTTCCGGATTTAAGGGTTTTCGTCATGTCGCGACGCTGCGAATTGACCGGCAAGGGCGCCCAGACGGGCCACAAGGTCTCCCATTCGAACATCAAGACCAAGCGGCGGTTCCTGCCGAACCTGCTGAACGTGACGCTGATCTCCGACGCGCTCGGGCGCTCGGTGCGGCTGCGTGTCTCGGCGAACGCGTTCAAGACGGTCGACCATCGCGGCGGGCTCGACGCCTTCCTGGCCAAGGCCAAGGATTCGGAGCTCTCGCCCAAGGCGCTCGACCTCAAGCGCCAGATCAAGAAGAAGAAGGCCGCCGCGCCGGCGGGCTAGAGCGCGTATTGATCAATTGACAATCGCTGGCCGATGACCGCCCTCAGCGCGGTTTCATGCCGAGCTTCTCCAGCTCGTCGTGCGCGTCCGCATGACCGAGCTGCGCCGCGGTCCAGAAGTCGGCAACAGCACGATCTCGGTCGCCTTTGGCTTGCCAGGCCAAGCCGCGACTGAAGTACGCCTCGGCGTCGTTCGGGTTGAGCCGGATCGCTGCGTTGAAGTCGGCGATAGCGCGGTCGTGGTCGCCTTTGGCTTGCCAGACAAGGCCGCGATTGAAGTAGGCGTCGGCGTCGTCCGGATCGAGCCCGATCGCCTCGCTATAGTCGGCGATGGCGCGGTCGTAGTCGCGCTTGTCGTACCAGACGAGGCCGCGGTTGATGTAGGCGTCGGCCAGCTTCGGATCGAGCCGGATCGCCTCGTCGAAGTCGGCGATGGCCCGGTCATAATCCTGCCTGCCGTGCCAGACGAGGCCGCGGTTGTTGTAGGCGTTGGCGTATTTCGGATCGAGCCGGATCGCCTCGCCGAGGTCGGCGATGGCGCGGTCATAGTCGCGCTTCTCATACCAGGAGCGGCCGCGGTTGTTGTAGGCGACGGCATATTTCGGATCGAGCCCAATCGCTTCGCTGTAGTCGGCGATGGCGCGGTCGTAGTCGCGCCTGGCGTTCCAGGCGTTGCCGCGGTTCTTGTAGGCGACGGCGCGGTTGCGTGGCGATTCCTGCGGCGACTCGATGATCGCCGTGCAGCTCTCGATCTGCTGGTCCCAGTCGACGCCCGCCTGGCCGGTGCACGTCGATCCCGGCGACACAGGCTGTGCCGGTGCCGGCGCTCCGGACAGGGCGATCGCAAGAACCACGGCAAGAAGAGCTCTGATTGTCATGCGCCGCACTCCCACTCGGCCGACGTTTCAGCGCGCTAAAGCGAATCCTCTCACTCCCCGACCAGCGAAAACTGCAGCAGCAGCGTGCGCTGCAGCCCCGAAAAATTATTGTCCGAGATCAGCGTCAGCACGGTCTCGCCGCCAGCGCGGTGCACGCCGATCCCTTCCATGTTGTCGATCTGCTGGCCGAGATCCGCCTCGATCAGCACCGGCCCATCGACCAGCGCGCCCGGCGCGATCGCAGCAATTGGAATCCGCCGCAGGCGGATGTAGAGGCCGGTGGTCCAGCCGAACTTGCGCTCCACGATGACGAGGTCGCCGCCCGGCAGGACGGTGGCGTCGCTGACGTCGTAGTCGTTCTTGCGCTTGATCGTGAACGCCCCCGGCCGCGGCCCGCCGATCAGGAACGCAAGATGGTCGCCGGCGCGGTCGCGCCCGCGCTCGGCGATCGCGATCAGCGTGCCGCCAAGCGGCGTAGAGCCGCGCGGCACGAAGGCGAGCGCCTCGATGCTGCCGTTGCTCGGGAACGCGCGGAACGCCGCCGGCACCTCGATCGGCCGGCCGCGCGCCAGCAGGCCGTCCTTGCCGAAATCGAAACGCACGATCCGGTGCACGCGCTCGATGCCGACATAGACCGTGTTGCCGTCGCGGGCCATCGCCTCGGTGTCGTACCAACCGCGCGCGCGCAGCGTGCGCCCATCGGGCCCGAGCATCGGCGCCATCTCGGCGCCGGTGATGCCGGTCGGCCGCGTGCCGGCGTAGGTGATGCGCCCGCGCAGCCACCAGCTCCGGTCGCTCGCGGCGATGAAATTGGCGCCGTCGGAAGCCATGTTCATCGAAGAGATGCCGCCGAATTCGCTGAACGCGGATGTCAGCACCAGGCCGCCGCGGTAATCGAGCATGCCGAACCGCCGGCGGCTCGGATCGCGGTGGTCGAACGCCGGGATCGGCTGCGCCTGGATCTCGATCGCGGCCGGTGGCACGGGCGGCTCGGCCGCCTTCTTCGATTTCTGCGCGGACGCCGGCAGCGAGAGCGGCCAGCACCGCGATCAGCGCGACGGCGGCGCAGCCGATGCTTCGCGTCGCCATGATGTTCTTGCCTATCGCCCCCCGGGGGCCGGATCGAGGAAGCGCGCGGAGGCGCGCGACCAGGCGCTCGGCTGCGGCCGCGACGCCGCGCGCAGCTCCTGCGCGGCGTGCTCGTCGAACAGCTCGGCGAGCTTGTCGGTCATCGCGCCGCCGAGCTCCTCGGCGTCGACGATGGTGACGGCGCGGCGATAGTAGCGCGTCACGTCGTGGCCGATGCCGATGGCGATCAGCTCGACCGGCGAGCGGGTCTCGATCTCCTCGATCACCCAGCGCAGGTGGCGCTCGAGGTAGTTGCCGGGATTGACCGACAGCGTCGAGTCGTCGACCGGTGCGCCGTCCGATATCATCATCAGGATCTTGCGCTACTCCGTGCGGCCGAGCAGGCGCTTGTGCGCCCAATCGAGCGCCTCGCCGTCGATGTTCTCCTTGAGCAGGCCCTCGCGCATCATCAGGCCCAGGTTCTTGCGCGCGCGGCGCCACGGCGCGTCCGCCGACTTGTAGATGATGTGGCGGATGTCGTTGAGGCGGCCCGGGTTCGCGGGCTTGCCGGCGGCGAGCCAGGACTCGCGCGACTGCCCGCCCTTCCAGGCGCGGGTGGTGAAGCCGAGGATCTCGACCTTGACGCCGCAGCGCTCGAGCGTGCGCGCCAGGATATCGGCGCAGGTCGCCGCCACCGTGATCGGGCGGCCGCGCATCGAGCCGGAATTGTCGAGCAGCAAGGTCACCACGGTGTCGCGGAAGGTGGTGTCCTTCTCGCGCTTGAACGAGAGCGCGTGCATCGGATCCATGATCACGCGCGGTAGCCGCGCGGTGTCGAGCAGACCCTCTTCGAGATCGAACTCCCACGCTCGGTTTTGCTGCGCCATCAGCCGGCGCTGCAGGCGGTTGGCGAGCCGCGCCACCACGCCCTGCAGATGCGAGAGCTGCTTGTCGAGATAGCCGCGCAGCCGCTCGAGCTCCTCGGCCTCGCACAGCTCGTCGGCGTCGACGGTCTCGTCGAAGCGGGTGACGAACGGCTTGTACTCCGGCCCGCGCGGCTCGTTCTGGCCGCGCCGGCCCGGACGCCGCGCCTCCGCCGGCGCTTCGCTGTCGCCCATCTCGGCGTCGTCGGACATCTCCGCCGTCATCGCCTCCGATGCCTCGGAGGTCGATTCCGACATGTCCTCCCCAGCCGCCGCGGAATCGTCGGTCGAGGCATCGGCGTCGTCGGTCTCGGCGCCCTCGCCTTCCTCGCCGCTCTCGTCCTTCTGGCGGTCCTGATCGCCCTCCTCGCCTTCCTCCTCGTCGGAATCGGAGCTGCGATCCTCGCCCATGTCGAGCGAGTTCGAGCAGGTCGTGCACGACGTCGCCGAACAGCGCCTGGTTCTCGATCAGCTTTTCGAGCCGGTTGAGATCCTTGCCGGCGCGGTCCTCGATCAGCGGCCGCCACAGCTCGACCAGGCGCTTGGCCGCCGCCGGCGGCGCCTGCCCGGTGAGGCGCTCGCGCACCAGCATCGCCAGCGCGTCCTCGATCGGCGCATCGGCGCGGTCGGTGACCTCGTCGAACTTGCCGCGGTGGAAGCGGTCGTCGAGCATCGCGGTCAGGTTCTTGGCGACGCCGGACATGCGGCGCGCGCCGATCGCCTCGACCCGCGCCTGCTCGACCGCATCGAACACCGCGCGCGCAGTTTGCCCGCCCGGCGCCAGCTTGCGGTGCACGCTCGGATCGTGACAGGCGAGCTTGAGCGCGATCGAGTTCGGCATGGCCGCGCACGATCGCCGCTTCGTGGGTGGAGAGCTTGCGCGCCGGCTCGGGCAGCCGGACCTTGCCGCCGACCACGCCGGGACGCTCGGCGGCAAACGCGACTTCGAGCTCGCTCTTGCGCGCGATCGCGCGCAGGCAGCCGGTCACCGCGCGCTTGAACGGCTCGGTCGGCGATTCCCGTTGCGGCGTCTTGGGTTTGAAGTTCGAGGACATTTACAGCGCCTTGGTCAGCCAGCTACGGGAATGCCCGGCCGGAAAATCTTTCAGCTTGCCGAACTCGCGATAGCCGAGCTTCTGGTAGAACTGCGGCGCCTGAAAGCTGAAGGTGTCGACATAGGCATTCTTGACGCCGCGCTTGCGGGCTTCTTTTTCGGCCGCCTGCATGATCTTCGACCCGAACCCTTTGCCTCGAAACTCGTCCGCGACCCAGAACAGCGAAATGAACATCCAGCCCAGATAGGTCTCGCCGTAGAGACCGCCGACGATGGCGCCCCGATGCCGGAGCGTGATCGAGAGCGGTTTGAACTCGAACTTGCCGAGCGTCCGCTTGTTGAACGCCAGCAGGCCCTTGAGGAGTTCCCGTCGTACAGGGCCGTGGATCGTCTCGACCTTGACCTCGGCCATCACACTCCGTTCAGGTCAGCGCCACGTTGACCGAGCTTTCCGGCAGCTCGACGCCGAAGCAGCGCTGATAGAATTCGGCGATGATCGGCCGCTCGAGCTCGTCGCACTTGTTCAGGAAGGTGAGCCGGAAGCCGAAGCCGACGTCCTTGAAGATGTCGGCGTTCTCCGCCCAGGTGATCACCGTGCGCGGGCTCATCACGGTCGAGATGTCGCCGTTCATGAACGCGTTGCGGGTAAGATCGGCGACGCGCACCATCTTGTTGACGATGTCGCGGCCCTCGCTGGTGCGATAGTGCTTCGCCTTGGCGAGCACGATCTCGACCTCGTTGTCGTGCGGCAGATAGTTGAGCGTGGTCACGATCGACCAGCGGTCCATCTGCGCCTGGTTGATCTGCTGCGTGCCGTGATAGAGGCCCGAGGTGTCGCCGAGGCCGACGGTGTTGGCGGTGGCGAACAGGCGGAACGCCGGATGCGGCTTGATCACGCGCGACTGGTCGAGCAGCGTCAGCCGGCCGGACGACTCCAGCACGCGCTGGATCACGAACATCACGTCCGGGCGGCCGGCGTCGTACTCGTCGAAGCAGAGCGCGACGTTGTGCTGGTAGGCCCACGGCAGGATGCCGTCGCGGAACTCGGTCACCTGCTGGCCGTCGCGAATGACGATCGCGTCCTTGCCGATCAGGTCGATACGGCTGATGTGGCTGTCGAGGTTGACGCGCACGCACGGCCAGTTGAGCCGCGCCGCGACCTGCTCGACATGCGTCGATTTGCCGGTGCCGTGGTAGCCGGAGACGATCACGCGGCGGTTGTGGGCGAAGCCGGCGAGGATCGCGAGCGTGGTGGGGCGGTCGAAACGGTAGTCCTGGTCGATGTCCGGCACGTGGTCGTCGGGCTCCGAATAAGCCGGGACCTCCATGTCGCTGTCGATGCCAAATATTTGACGGACCGACACTTTCATGTCGGGCAGGCCGGCGACCTCTTGTGTTGCAACAGTCATTGTTCCTCCGTGGTCTCGATACGCACGCGAGACCCGAATCGTTCGAGAATGCGGCCGGAAATTGGGGCGAACCTAGCAAATGCGGCTGCGGTCCGGAAGCGGCCCAGTGATCGGCCGAAACGACCAAAAATTCAAGTAAATCAGCGAAAAATCGACGCGCAGAGGGCCTGCGCGCCGGCCGCATAGCGCTCGTGGTTATATGGGGATCGACGGCTATTTCGGCCACCAGGCCTGGAGCTTGCGCTCCCCGGCCGGCGAAAACCGCACGATCCGGGATTTTGCCTCCCGCGCCGCCCAGCCCTGCGCCACGATCGCGTCGAGGATCGCGGCGCCGAGCATGCCGCCGAGGTGGTAGCGGCGCTCGCTCCAGTCGAGGCAGCAACGGCAGAGCGCGCGCCGGCCGTGCGCCAACGCATCGACATCGATACCGCGCTTGGCAAAGAAGCGCCGGCCCTTGTCGGTAACGTCGAGCTCTTCGCCGCGGCGCGCCACCAGCTTGCGATCGACCAGGCGGTCGAAGGTCTTCACTGCCAGGTCGCCGGCGAGATGGTCGTAGCAGGAGCGCGCGCGGCGCAATTCCGGATCGCGCGGCCCGGTGCGCACGCGCATGTGCCCGGCGCGCGCAGCCACCGGCATCAATCCTTCGAGCGCGGCGACCACGTCGGGATCGGCGAGGCGGAAATAGCGGTGCCGGCCCTGCCGTGCGGTGGTCAGCAGGCCGGCCTTTTCCAGCCGTGCGAGATTTCCGCTGACGGTCGACAGCGTAAGGCCCGCCTCCTGCGCCAGCTCGGTCGCGGTCAGCGCCGACCCAGCCATCAGCGCCATCAGCATATTGGCGTTGGCCGGATTGCCGATCAGCGCCGCGATCTGCGAGATGTCGGGACCGTCTTTCATAGTTCGAGTATTTCCGAACTATGAATGCCGGTCAATGCACTACATTAATGTTGCCGTGACCGCCGCCGCCACACCGATTGCCACCGACGAAACCTCGCCGCGCTATGCCGGCTGGCGGGTCGTCGCCGCCTGCTTCGTGGTCGCGGTGTTCTGCTGGGGTTTCGGGCTCTATGGCCACGGCGTCTACCTGGTCGAGCTGCAGCGCGTGCACGGCTGGCCGGCGTCGCTGATCGCCAGCGCGGCGTCGGCCTATTACCTGCTCAGCGCCACGCTGGTGATCTACATCAGCGACGCGATCACGCGGCTTGGACCGCGCGCCGTCGTGCTGATCGGCGCCGTTTGCATGGGCAGCGCCGTGACGCTGATCGCCTTCATCACGGCCCCCTGGCAGCTGTTCGCGGCCTACCTCATCCTGGCGACCGGCGCGGCCGCGATGCACACCGGCGCGATCACCACCATCGTCGGGCTGTGGTTCGACCGCCAGCGCGGGCTGGCGATCAGCCTCGCGCTCAACGGCGCGAGCTTCGGCGGCATCCTGGTCACGCCCGCGCTGGTGATCGCGATCGAGACATTCGGATTTCAAGCCGCCATGGCCGGCGCAGCCGCGATCATGGCGATCATGGTGCTGCCCGCCGCCGGTTTCTGGATCGATCGGCCGCCGGTGCCGCAAGGGTCGTCGCAACACGCGGTCGTCGCAAGACGATCCGGGTACATGGACGCGCGCCAAGGCGCTGCGCAGCGTGGCGTTCTGGAGCGTCGCCGGGCCGTTCGCGGTGGCGCTGATGGCGCAGATCGGCTTCATCGTGCACCAGATCGCGTTCCTCGAACCGGCGATGGGCCGCCCTCTCGCCGGCCTGGCGGTCGGCGTGATGACTGTCGCCGCGGTGGCCGGGCGGATCGTGCTCGGCGTCTTCATCGCGCGATGGGATGCCCGGCGCGTCACCGCGCTGTCAGCCGCAAGCCAGGCCGCTGCGTTGCTGGCGATGACGCAGACGACCGACGTCACGCTCCTCTTCATCGCCTGCGCGGTATTCGGTCTGAGCGTCGGCAACCTGATCACGCTGCCGGCCATCGTCATTCAGCGCGAGTTCGACGCGGCCTCGTTCGGGCTGCTGGTCGGGCTCTCGACCGCGATCGGCCAGTTCACCTGCGTGGTCGGACCCGGCCTGCTCGGCGCCCTGCACGACCTCACCGGCGGCTACGGCGCCGCGCTCGCGCTCTGCATCGCGCTCGAGCTCGCCGCGGCGGCGGTGATTCTTTACTTGAAGCCGACCGACTTCAGATAATTGTAGGCCGCGATGATCTCCCGCAGCCGGTCCTCGCTGGAGCGGTCGCCGCCATTGGCGTCGGGGTGGTGGCGCTTCACCAGCTCCTTGAAGCGGACCTTGATCTTCGCCGTGGTCGCCTCGCCCTCAAGCCCGAGAGTGTCGAGCGCCTTGCGCTCGGCGTTGCGGATGACGCGGGTCTCGCGGCGGCGCAGATGTTCACCGTTCTTCGCGTCGCCGAACAACTCAAACGGATCGTCGCTGCCCTCGAACGCCGGCCCGAATCGCGCCGCGCGCGAGCGCCCGGTCGGCTTGCCGCCGTTCATGCCCATCTTCCAGGTCGGACGATGGCCGATCACCGCCTCGCGCTGATAGCGCGCGATGTCGTCGGTGCTCATGCCGGCGAAGAAATTGTAGTTGTGGTTGTACTCGCGCACGTGGTCGAGGCAGAACCGCCAATACTCTTTCTCGCGGTCGCGCCCTTTCGGGGCGCGATGGGTGGCGGCGCCGGCGCAGCCCGGCCACTCGCAGGGCGGATGCTGCTGACGCAGCCGCCGGTCCTGGTCGGGCTTCACCCGGATGCGATCAAAGAATGGCGAGTCGCTGGACATGACCGAACATTATGCGGGCGGAGCCCTTGAACCTTCAAGTCTTGACTTTGCGGAATTGGCTGCCGCGCGGTTTAGAAACATTGACCCAGGCACATGACAGCCGTATGCGCACGTCATGAACACCCGCGACCGCATCTCGGAGAAGCTCAACGCCGCGTTCGCGCCGGTCAGCCTCGACGTGCAGGATGAATCCCACCAGCACGCGGGCCATGCCGGCAGCCGGCCAAGCGGCGAGACCCACTACCGGGTCTATATCGTGTCGGAGGCTTTCCAGGGGAAGAGCCGGATCGAGCGCCACCGCATGGTCAACACCGCGCTGGCGCAGGAACTGGCCGGTGGCGTGCATGCGCTGGCGATCCAGGCCTCGGCGCCGGGGGAAGGCTAGAGCATGATGCCGAAAAAGCCTGCCCCGCACTTGTGCGGGGTGGGCACCGGTTTTCGGAAAAAGATCATGCTCCAAATTAACAGCTAAAATAGTGGCGGCGGGCCGAAGCCCGCCGCCAGAGCCACTCGAAAGTTCCGTCCGGCGCTTAGCGAACGAACGGGCGGTTGACCAGGGGACCGTTGCTGGACATCTGGGTGCGCTCCTTGGTGAAGCGCGGATAGGCGCTCGCACCACCTTCGTCGCCGTCGAAGCGGGCCGAGGCCGGGGCCGAGAGCAGCGCAACGAGCGCGGCGGAGATGATGAGCTTGGTCTTGATGTTCATGGTGCTGTCTCCTTACGGGGTTGGTTCAGGGGGATGAGCGTTGCTGCTCACCTGCCCCTAAGTTCGGGAGCACCCGGCGCAAAGTTGCACACGCGCCCATCACAGCAGCGTGTGGCAAACGTGTGCGCCGGCTCGCGGCGACGTGAGCTATCGCTCTGTCATCGCTGACGTTCTGCGAAGGCGGCGACGAGAATAGCCGGCGGCAATGGAGATCATGCCGCTTAAGCATTTCCGTTGCGCGACGCCTCCCGACAAAGTCCGCGCATCTCAAGCGAGCCCCCCGAAACCGGACATCGCTTGGGCATCGGATCGCGGATGGTCCGCGACCCGCCTTCAAGGGAGAACCACCATGCGAATGATTGCCCTGCTTGCCGTCCGCCCTCGCCACGCTCAGCGTCGCCGCCCCGGCGAGCGCGCAGATGAGCGAGTCGACCCGCGCAGAAATGGCCAAGATGCGCGCGGCGAATCCGGGCAGCTACGGCACCTGCCACTCGCTCGCGATTCAGCGCGGCTACAGCACCAACGATCAGGAACACGATGGCCGCGCGCTGATGAACTTCATCAGCGGCTGCATCGCGATGGGCGGCAGGCGCTGACGCTCCGATCCTCGGAGAACACATCAAAGCACGGCCCCTTCGAAAAGAAGTGGGCCGTGTTTCTTTTGCGCTGACCCATCCTTCGCTCATTCCCGCGGACGAGAGATCAGGACCGCATGGCGGCGAGCAGATCCTCGATCGCCATCCGCTTGCGGTAATCGGGATCGACAAACCGCGCCTTGATACGGCCGTCCTGCCCGACCACGAAGGTCGCCGGAATCGGAACCGTCCAGGTGTCGTTGCCCTGGTACTCCGGCAGCTGGTGGCGTTCCGCGATGATCTTCTGCATCTCGTCGCCGACCCAGATCGCCAGGCCGAGCGACATCGCATAGCCATTGTCCATATCGGTGAGCACCAGGAACGGCGCCTTCGATGTCGCCCTGAGGTCGGAGACGAATTGCTGGCGCTCGGGCATCACGGCGACGATCTGGCCGCCGGTCGAAGCGACCTGCTCTTGCGCGCGCACCAGCGCGTTGATGCTGATGCGGCAGAACGGGCACCAGTGCCCGCGATGGAACGTGACCGCGACCGGGCCGCCTGCAGTCAGCTCACCGAGGCCGACGACGCGGCCGTGCTCGTCGGGCAGGTAGAACGGCGGCATCTCCTCACCGACCTGCGGCGCCTGCGTGCCGGCGCCGCCTTCCTTGAGCCGCCCGACCATCCGATCGATGGCCGCGGCGAAATCCGGCCGCCGCTCCTTGACCGACCGCGACGCGGCGTCGAGTTGCTCGCCCAACGACAGGTTCGATTCGTTGAGGCGTTCGAACGCCCGCTTGAGTTCCAGTCGGGTCTGCGTCTCGTTCATTTGGAACCGAAAGCTTCGATCGGGTCTAGGCGCACCATGAATATCGCGTCCATCGCGCCCATGCCAGAGCCGTTCATGCCACCTGATATGGGGCAAGCGAAATGCGCAGGGTGCGGACGGCGCGATGGACCGACGCCTTGAGCGCGCTGACGCTCATGCCGCTGGTGGCGGCGGCTTCGCGCAGGCTCATTTCGCGCAGCTTCAGCAGCTCAATGGCGGAGCGCTGGGCGGCCGGCAGATTGCGGATCGCCTTTTGCAGGGCATCGACGGCGTCGTAGCGCGCCGCAATATCGGGCGCGGAATCGTCGGCGATGCCGGCTGCCATCTCGTCGGTCAGCAGCTGCCCGGTGGCGTGGCGCTTGTGGCGGCGCACGAAATCGATGGTGCGGTTGACCACGATCGTCTTGAGCCAGGGCATGAACGGCCGCGTCGGATCGTAGGTCGCCCGCGCCGCATGAATGCTCATGAGCACCTCCTGCAGCAGGTCCTCGCGATCGCTCGGCGACGCGTTCGCCATCTGCCGCCGGATCATCCGGCCGATGATCGGCGGCAGCTCCTGCAGCAACTGCGCATAGGCGCCCTCGCTGCCGCTCTGGGCACGCTGCATCAGGGCCACGAGCGCCTTGTCGCGGGCAACGAGCGCCTGCCGGGGGGCACCCGCCCATGGCATCGAAAGGCTCGCCGGCTCCGCCATGTGGGTCACGGTCATCGTTTCCATCACACCCTCGCTGGTTTGGCCCGGCGCAACCGCGCGCACGGGCTCGTGGGCTCGATGGCCGCGAAACTGGGGCAGACGCCGCCCGAACTGAAATATCGATGCTCTATCGTGCCGATACGGTCCGGCTATCCGACGGGGCCGGCCCCCGGCCGGTCGGGCGCGATTAACTCAAATGTGAAGGGCCGTGATGGGCCCACACCGCCTGGGCGGTTGCTTGCGGCTCTGCGATCGCTGCCGATAGACTGGAACCGTCAACGCGGATAAGGATCGTCGCGCCGCTGATTTGCCGATCGCGGCGGCTTGATCAGGACGACAAGGATCGCAGGCGCCTGACCGATGGAAATGCATCAGGTGAGGTATTTTCTCGCGGTCGCGAAGAACCTCAATTTCACTCGCGGCGCCGAAGAGTGCAATGTCAGCCAGCCTTCGCTGACGCGCGCGATCAAACAGCTCGAGAGCGAGTTCGGCGGCGACCTGTTCCGGCGCGAGCGCCCGCACGCGCAGCTCACCGAGCTCGGCGAGCGCATGCTGCCGCTATTGAAGCAATGCTACGACAGCGCGGTCGGCGCGCGCGAGCTCGCGCTGTCGATGAAGAAGGGCGAGGTCGCGTCGCTGCGGCTGGCGCTGTCGCACACCTTCGACATCAACCTCCTGATGCCGCATCTGAACGAAGTGCGGCGCCGGTTCGAGCGGCTCGAATGCCGGCTGCTGCGCGGCACCGCTCCCGAGGTCGTCGAGCTGCTCAAGAGCGGCGACGCCGAGCTCGGCATCGCGTCCGACCTCGGCGAAGGCTGGGACCGCCTCGATCGCTGGCCGCTGTTCACCGAGGATTTCGTGCTGCTGGTCAACGCGCAGCATCGGCTGGCGCGCTCACCGTCGATCGAGCTTGCGGAACTGCGCGAGGAGCGCTTGCTGCTGCGGAGCTATTGCGAGCATGCGGAACGCCACCGCCACGCTGTTGCGGAGCTCACGGCCTCGACGTCGACCACTCGTTCCAGATCGCGTCCGAGAGCGACCTGATGTCGATGCTGGCGTCGGACCTCGGCGTGGCGATCGTGCCGCGCAGCACGTCGAGCCCCGACTCGCTGGCGCGCGTGATGGTCAACGGGCTGGCGCTCGCACGGCCGGTCCATCTCTATGGCGTCGCCGGGCGGCAGCGCACCGCGGTGGCGGCGCTGGTGATGAAGATGCTGCGCGCCGCCGACTGGTCGCGGCACGTCAGCTAAAGCGCCCTTCGCTAGCCAAAGAAATGACGGCGGGCCGAGGCCCGCCGCCAGATTGCTCAAGCTACGCCTGACGTCAGCGCTGAGGATGCGAATTGCGCACGCGATGCGGGCGCTGAACGCCGTTGGGCTGAACGGTGGCGCCCCACGCGTAGGCCGAAGCGGCGTCCGTCGTGTACGCCCTCGCCTCACTTCCGAAGCGCGGATAGGCACTGGCGCCACCTTCATCACCGTCGAAGCGAGCGGAAGCCGGTGCCGAGAGCAGCGCGACCGCCGTCGTGGCGAGGATGAGCTTGGTCTTGATGTTCATTGTTGATGTCTCCTGAGTAGTTGCAGATGAGCGCTCGTGCTCATCCGCCCCAGAGCTAGGAAGCATCCGGCGCGTTGTTATGGTCCAAACGGATCACAGCGCCGTGTGCGGATCACAGAGCCGTGTGCCGTTCACGGCACTGTGTATCGCTCACACCACTGTGTATCGAAGATGCACTGGCGCTCCATCGTTGCGCCACGTTTCAATCCACGCGCAGGTTCGCGTCCTTTGCGATCTTCGCCCACAGCGCGGTGTCCTCGCGCAGGAACGCGCGCGCCGCTGCGGCGTCCGACGCGACCACCTCGATGTCCTGCGGCCGGAATTTTTCCGCAAGGTCGGGCGATTTCAATACTGCGCGCACTTCGCGTTCCAACGATGCTCGGCGATCGCATCCGGCAGGCCGGCGGGAGCGAGCAGGACAAAATAGGTGCCGAGCTTGAAATCGGGATATCCGGCTTCCGCCGTGGTGGGCACGTTGGGCGCAAGCGGCGAGCGCACGGTCGAGGAAATCGCCAGACCCTTGAGCTTGCCGTCGCGCACATGCTGGATGACGCCGGCGGTGGAGACGAAGCCCGCCTTGACCTGTCCGGCGACGAGATCGACCACCAGCGGCGCGTTGCCGCGATACGGCACCTGCACGGTCTCGAAGCCGGCCATGGTGCGGAAATATTCCATCGCCAGATGGCCGCCGCTGCCGGGGCCGGCATGGGCATAGGCGAGCGGCTCCTTCTTCGCGTAGGCGACGAACTCGGCGAGCGTGTTCACCGGCGTGGACGGATGCACGACCAGCATCTGCGTGCTCGCGACCAGCAGCGAGATCGGCCGAAAATCCCTCTCCACGTTGAACGGCAGCTTGCGGTACATCGCCGGATTGGCGGTCAGCGTGCCGGAGAGGACGAACAGCAGCGTGTAGCCGTCCGCCGCCGCCTTGGCGACCGCCTCGGTGCCGATATTGCCGCCGGCGCCGGTGCGGTTCTCCATCACGAACGGCTGCTTCAGGCTCGCGGACAGCTTCTCGAACACCGCGCGGCCGACGAGGTCGAGCGGCCCGCCGGCCGCAAACGGCACCACTACCTTCACCGGGCGGGTGGGATAGGACTGCGCCAACGATGGCGCGGCACCCGCGACGAGTGCCACGCATGCAACGAGCGCTCCAACCATGCTTCGCTTCATCGGCGCGTCTCCCTACCTCACTTGAGGATGGTATTGGCCTGGCCTTTTTCGACCTGGTCGATGACCAGAAGCCGCACCGGCCCCTTGCCGTTGTTCGCTCCGTAGTGCCAGCCGTCGACCATCTCGACGATGAAATCGCCGGGCTTGTACGCGAAGCTGCGGCCGTTCTCGACGTCCGTCACTTGCAGCGTGCCTTGCAGCACATAGGCGTAGCGCTGGTTGGGATGCTTGTGCACCGGCAGTTTCGATCCGGCCGGGATGTCGTACATCCACACCACCACCTCGACATTGCCTTGCGGCAGCTTGATCGGCTGGCCGCTGTTGGTCGTGGTCGCCGCGTAGATGCGCTTGGCTTTGACCTTCCCGGTGGCCTCGGCCTCCTGCGTGTCGGCGCGCGGCGCGAACGCCACGATGCCGGCGATCAGTGCGACCGCGACTGCTTGCATGGCTTTCATGAGATGACCTATTCCGCCTTGATGCCGGCCGCCTTGATGATCTCGCCCCAGCGCACGCGCTCGGTGCGGATCTGCGCCGCGAATTCCTGCGGCGTATTGCCGACCAGGCGCGCGCCGGATTTCGCGAAGCGCTCCTGCATCGCCGGGTTGCGCAGCGCCGCCACGATCTCCTTGTGCAGCCGCTCGACGATCGGCGCCGGCGTGCCGGCGGGCGCGGCGATGCCGAACCAGGACGAGGCCTCGTAGTTGGCGACGCCCCCTTCGGCCGCGGTCGGCACGTCGGGCAGAAGCTTCATGCGCGACTTCGCGGCCACCGCCAGCGGGCGCAGCTTGCCGCTCTCGATATGCGAGATCACGGTCGGCGGATTGTCGACCACGCCGTCGATCTGGCCGGCGATCAAATCCTGCACCGCGGGCGCGGCGCCGCGATACGGCACGTGGGTGATCTGCACGTTCGCCGCATGCATGAACATCGCGAGCCCGAGATGGCCGGTGGTGCCGATGCCGGGGGAGCCGAAGTTGAGCTTGCCCGGCCGTGCCTTCGCGAGCGCGACGAACTCCTTGAGCGTCTTCGCCTCGACATTCGGATTCACCACCAGCAGCATCGACATCTCGGCGACGTTGGAGATCGGGATGAACGCGGTCTCCACGTCGAACGGCATCTTGGCGTAGAGGAACGGATTGGCGGTGAGGATGCCGGCCGACGACATCAACAGCGTGTAGCCGTCGGGCGCCGCGGTTGCGACCGCGAGCGCGCCGGTATTGCCGCCGGCGCCGGCGCGATTCTCGACCACCACCGGCTGGCCGAGCGTCTTGCTCATCTGGTCGCCGACGGCGCGCGCCAGCACGTCGGCGAGCCCGCCGGCCGGGAACGGCGCGATCAATCGGATCGGCCGGTCGGGATAGGTCTGCGCCTGCGCGACAGACGCAAACAAGATCGCAATCAACAAGACAACGAATTGGCGCAGCATCGGCACGGCGTTTCCCCTCAGCTTGGACGTTGAAGGGATGATAGGCCGCGTCCCGGCTTTTATCCAACGCCTGTCTCTATTCAACGCTTGTCTACGGCCGGTCGGCGAACCGGTCGCGTCGCGCGATCACCAGTGCGTTCTGGATGCGCCAGCGGCCGACCAGCGACAGCTCCTGGCTGCCGATGCGGGCCACCGCCTGCGTCGAAGGGCCGCCGTCGAGATTGAGCGCGACCTCGCAGGCGAGCCCGCCGGCCTCGCGCGGCGACGAGAGCACGCGCGCAAGCTCGAGCAGGCTCAGGCCGCCTTCCACCATGACGATGCGGATCGTGCTGCCGTCGAGGCAGATCGCGCTGCGGTTCTGGCGGTCGAAGTCCTCCTTGTAGATACCGAGCTTGCCGCCGGGATCGACCAGCAGCGGCCCGCTCTGCACCGCCTGAACGACGCCGGCCGCGCGAAAATCCTGGCGGCGCACGATCCCGACGCCGTCGGCGGTCGCCAACACGATGCCCGAGCCCTTGTCGGTGACGTCGCGGACGACTGCGCCGTCGACGATGAGCAGCCCGCTCGGCGTGAGGCGCTCGCGCGAGTCGGTGTCGAAGAAGCCGCCGTTGATCGCGAGCACGTCGCCGCTCTCGCTCAGGAAGTCGCCGATCGCCTGCCCGCCGGCAGACGCCTGCTGCCGCACCTTGAGGTGAAACCGCTTCGGATCGAACGACCAGACATGCAAGTTGACCTCGTAGTCCACGAGCCGTGCGACGGAATAATGTGCGCCGGGCAGCAGCTCGGCGGGTTCGGCGGCGCGCAACTGCGCCAGCAGCGCCGGCACCGGCTGCGCCTCGCGCGCCGGCTCGATCGACCAGCGCGGATGATCCTTGTTGCGCGCAGCCGCCTTCGCGTACCACTCCCCCGCCAGCGCAGGATCGCCTTGCAGCCGGTTGATCTCGCCCATCGCCCAGTACGCCATGGCAAACGCCGGGTCGATCTCGATGGCGTGCCGCAGCGACCACTCGGCGGCCTGGAAGTCGCGCAGATAGACCTCGCGGCGCGCCTGCAGGAAATAGGCGATCGCCTCGACCGACTCGGTCGGGCGCGACGCGCGGCGATTGCGGGTGAGCGTCGGTGTGTCGACCGCCATCCCGTACATCAGCGTTTCCGCGATGACCTTGTCGATCGCTTCGAGCTCGGCAAGCGGCCCCTCGATCTGCGACGAGCCCACCACTAGGCCGCGCGCGTCGCGCAGCTCGGCGGTGACGATGACCTGCCCGGACCGCTCGATGATCTCGCCGCCGAGCGTGAAATGCGAGCGCGCCAGCGACTGGTTGGTGGTCAGCGACGCGCGCACGCGCAGCTTGGCGTCGCTGAACAGGTCGACGAAATTGCGCTCGACCTTCTGGCGGATGTAGTTGAGCTCGCCCCTGCCCTCCGGCACGCGGAACGTCGCGACTTCGACGTCGCTCGCCGGCGCCGGCGCCACGATGTGCCGCAGCGCGTGCCACGAGGACTGCGGTACCGCGATCCAGCCGACGAGAAACGCCGCCGCAACCGCGACCAGCGCCGCGGCCGTCCGGCGCAGCCAGACGCGACGCGGGACCAGCGTCTCGATCGCACGCACGAGCTCGTCGGCGTCGCGGTGGAAATGGCGGCCGCGGTCGATGGTGAGCGCATTGCGATAGGCGAAGTCCTTCACATCATCGGGCAGCTCGCTCGCCGCCGGCATGCTCGCGCCATTCACCAGCACCGGAATGATCGGAAGCCCATCGTCGAGCGCGGTCGCGATCTCCATCCGCACCGGGTCGTCGGGATCGTTGATCCGCTCCGGCGCGCCGTGACGCGCGGCCATCCACTCCGGCCCGACGATCGCGATCAGCACGCCGCGCCGGCGCAACGCTTCCTGGATGGTGTGGCGGAAATCCGCTCCCGCGGGAATGCTGCCGGCATCGAGGAAGACTTGGCGCGCGCCCAGGCGGTGGCGCAGGTGATCGGCAATACGACCCGCGATGTCCTGCGAGTTGGCGCGGCGATATGAGATGACAGCAAGCATACGCAAGGCGACGTCCGCACGTCCGCGGCCAAGCGTGCGCCGGCCCCCGGACCTCGATCATCCACGGCCGTCAACTACCGTTCGAAAGACGGCCAAATCGTGGTGAAAAATAAAGGCTAGGCGGCTTTCGGCGCCTTGCGCATGACGGGCGTAATGCGCAGCGCCGTGATGCGGTTGCGCTCGCGGCGCAGCACGTTGAAACGGAAGCCGTGGAAGGTGAAGCTCTGCCCCGGCTCCGGGATCGAGCGCGCCTCGTGGATCACGAGGCCGGCGATGGTGGTGGCCTCGTCGTCCGGCAGGCTCCACTCCATGGCGCGGTTGAGGTCGCGGATCGGCACGCCGCCGTCGACATTGACCGAGCCGTCCGGCAGCGGCCGCACGCCCGGCACCACGATGTCATGCTCGTCGGTGATGTCGCCGACGATCTCTTCCAGAATGTCTTCGAGCGTGACCAGGCCCATCACCTCGCCGTACTCGTCGACCACCAGCGCAAACGGCGTCTTGCGGCGGCGGAACGCCTTGAGCTGCTCGGACAGCGGACGGATGTCGGGCACGAACCAGGGCGGACGCGCGATCGCCTTGACGTCGATCACGGTGGGATCGCCGCCGGCGCCCTGCAGTGCGCGCAGCAGGTCCTTGGCGTGCAGGATGCCGATGATGTTCTCGGGGCGCTCGCTCCACAGCGGCACCCGCGTCACCGGCGATTCGAGCACCTCCTTGACGACGTCCTCGGGCGGATCGTCGGCGCAGGCGGTGATCATCTTGGTGCGGTGGATCATCACGTCGGACACCACGAGATCGCGCAGGTCGAGCAGGCCACCGAGCATGTCGCGGTCCTGCTTCTCGACGCTGCCCTCCTGGTGCAGGAGGTCGACCTGCCCGCGCAGCTCCTCGTGCGCCGACAGGAACGCCTGGTCGGTCCCCATCTTCACGCCGAACATCCGCAGGATGAACCGGACCAGCCCCTCGATCCCGATCAGCAGCGGCCCGAAGAACCGCACCGTCCAGGAGATCGGGCGGACAACCAGCAGCGCCACCCGTTCCGGCGCATTGATCGCGAGCGTCTTGGGCAGCACCTCCATGAACACCACGACCACGACTGTCATGATCGCGGTGGCGTAGAGCGCGCCGATCTCGCCGAACCACGAGAGCAGCAGGCCGGTGGTCAGCGCCGTCGCCGCGATATTGACGACGTTGTTGCCGGTGAGGATCGCGCCGATCATCCGCTCGCGGATCTCGAGCAGCTTGCTGACGAGCCGCGCGCGGGCGTTGCCGGCCTTCTCCAGCCGCAACAGGCGCGCGCGCGACACCGCCGTCAGCGCGGTCTCGCTCGCGGAAAAGAAGAACGAGATGCCGAGACAGATCAGGATCGCGGCTAAGGCCAGCCAGTCTTCAGGTTCCATCAATGTCGCCTAAGCGAGCTTCTCAGCCAGGAACGCACGAACGTCCGAAGCATCAACGTCGGGCGCGACAAAGGCGTTCCCGATGGCGCGCATCAGGATGAACGTCAGCTTGCCGCGCGACACCTTCTTGTCTTGCGCAATGAGCGTCATCAGCCGGTCGACGTCCGACACGCCGCCGCGCACCTCGGATACTTTGGTCGGCAGGCCGGCCGCCGCCAAATGACGGATCGCGCGCTCGGCGTCCGCCTTCGGCAACAGGCCGCGCCGCGCCGAGAATTCGGCCGCGAGCGCCATGCCGATGGCGATCGCCTCGCCATGCAGCAACCGGTCGGAGTAACCGGCGTCGGCTTCGAGCGCATGGCCGAAGGTGTGGCCGAGATTGAGCAGCATACGGTCGCCGGTCTCGCGCTCGTCGCGCGCGACGATCGCGGCCTTGGCGCGGCAGCTGGTCGCGATCGCGTGCTCGCGCGCCGGACCGCCGGCGAACACGTCCTGCCAGTTGGCTTCGAGCCAGGCGAAGAACGCGGCGTCGCCGAGCAGGCCGTATTTCGCGATCTCGGCATAGCCGGCACGGAACTCGCGCTCCGGCAGCGTGTCGAGCAGCGCGGTGTCGGCGACGACCAGCACCGGCTGGTAGAAGGCGCCGATCAGGTTCTTGCCCTGCGGGGAATCGATCGCGGTCTTGCCGCCGACCGAGGAATTGACCTGCGCCAGTAGCGAGGTCGGCACCTGCACATAGCCGATGCCGCGCCGCACGATGGCGGCGGCAAAGCCGGTGAGATCGCCGATGACGCCACCGCCGAGCGCGACGACGAGATCGTTGCGCTCGATCCGGCTGCGAGATCAGCTCGTCGCAGAGCGTCGCGAGCTGGATGAACGACTTCGTGCTCTCGCCCGGCGGCAGCACGATGGTCGACACCTGCGCAACGCTATCCTTGACGGCGGCCACCGCGGCCTCGAGATGCCGCGCGGCGACATTCTTGTCGCTGACGATCGCCACCTTGGCGCCCGGGCGCAACTTTGCGATCCGCACGCCGAGCGAGGCGAGCTGGCCACGGCCGATCACGATGTCATAGCTGCGATCGCCGAGCGCGACGTCGACGACGATCGGATCGCTGCTTCGCAACGGCGCGGTCATGACGCGATGTCTCCCTTGGTGGCGTCGTCCGGCACGGCGCCGCGCGGCAGCGGTCCCGCGCGCAGCACCTCGACGATCTCGTCGACGATCTTGTCGTGCGGGACTTCACGCGATTGAACAGTAAAGTCGGCCAGCCCATAGACCGGATACCGCACGTCGATGAGCTGCTGCAGGGTCGCGGCCGGATCCTCGGTATGCAGCAGCGGGCGGTCGTGGCGCCGCTTGATGCGCCGCATCAGCGTCTCGAAGTCGGCATTGAGCCAGATCGACACGCCTTTGGCGGCGATCGCGGCGCGGGTGTCGGGATTCATGAAGGCGCCGCCGCCGGTCGCCAGCACCTGCGGACCGCCGTCGAGCAAGCGGACGATCACGCGCGCCTCGCCGGCGCGGAAATCCGGCTCGCCGTGGGTCGCGAAGATATCGGGGATCGACATGCCGGCCGCCTTCTCGATCTCGGCGTCGGCATCGACGAACGGAATCCCGAGCCGCGTCGCCAGCCGCCGGCCGATCGAGGACTTGCCGGCGCCCATCATGCCGACGAGCACCACCGAGCGTGCGCCGAGCGCCGCCACGATGGCCGGTTCGGACGCCGCATTGCCGTTGCTATGGTGCGCTACCGGCTGCGGCGCTGCCGGATTGGACGCTGCCGGATTGGACATAGGCTCGAATCCCGCTATGGCGGTCCCGTCTCCATAGACCATCCGGCATTGGGGATCGAGCCTCTTATAAAGTCCGGCCGGACGTAGTTTTTTCACCTTTCGTGCGATACTAGCGTCCCGATTCTGGACGACGCCGGATCGAGCGCAATGCCCAGCCTGTTCCGATTCCTTGCCTTCGTCGCCATCGTGGTCGGCGTGATCTACGGCGGCATGCTGGCGCTGGCGCAGTTCTACGATCCGCCGCAGCGCGAGATCACGGTGCCGGTTCCGCCCGACCGGTTCTCGAAACAGAAATAGATGGAACGCGGCAGCCGCCCATGGCCCGCCCCCGCCCCACACGACACGCCGACGATACGCTGATCGCGCTGTTCCTCGACATGCTCGCGGCCGAGCGCGGCGCGGGCGAGAACACGCTCTCGGCCTACCGGCACGACCTCGACGACTTCGCCGAATACCTCGTCACCAAGCGCCGCACCATCGCGGGCGCCGCGACCGACGACATCCGCGGCTATCTGCAATCGCTTTCGAAGCGCGAGTTCGCGGCAACATCGGTGGCGCGGAAACTGTCCGCGATCCGGCAGCTCTATCGTTTCCTCTATGCCGAAGGACGGCGCGGCGACGATCCCGCCGCCATCATCGAAGGGCCGAAGCGCGGACGCACGCTGCCCAAGGTGCTCAGCATCAAGGAGGTCGACCGTCTGCTCACCAACGCGCGCAACGCGGTCGGCAGGGGACGCAGCAATGGCGAGCGGCTGCGCGCGGCGCGGCTCAATGCGCTGCTGGAGCTCGTCTACGCCACCGGGCTGCGCGTGTCGGAATTGGTGTCGCTGCCGGCCTCGGCCGCCGAGCGCAACGCGCGCATGCTGGTGGTGCGCGGCAAGGGCGGCAAGGAACGGCTGGTGCCGCTCAACGACGCCGCCAAGACCGCGATGACGGAATACCGCGCGCTGCTGGCGCAGCGCGCCTCGAAGGATCACGAGGAGCCGGTCAAATCCAAGAGCAAGACCAAGATCGCACCCAAGCCGGTGACGTCGAAATGGCTGTTCCCTTCCTTCGGCGACAGCGGCCACCTCACCCGGCAACATTTTGCGCGTGAATTGAAAGCGCTCGCGGGTAGCGCCAAGCTGCGCACCGAGCAGGTGAGCCCGCATGTGCTGCGCCACGCTTTCGCCAGCCACCTGCTGCACAACGGCGCGGACCTGCGCATCGTGCAGACGCTGCTCGGCCACGCCGACATCTCCACCACGCAGATTTACACGCACGTGCTGGAGGAGCGGCTGAAGAGCCTGGTGCGGGATTTGCACCCGCTGGGGGAGACTTAGGCCGATCGCTTCTACTGCTGAGACGCCGGAACGATCGCCTCCCGAATGACCTCGGCCATCAAGGAGTAATCCGCCGCATGGCTCGCCTTTGATGCCTCGATCCACAACTTGGCCGGATCAACTGCGCCTGAAGATCGAGCCGCGTGCCCGGCCTGTTCTGCCAACTGCTTGAGATATTGCGCCTGCGTTCGACCATTCCCTTCGCGGAACGGATGGATGTAGTTGATGTCGCCGATAATGATCCCTGCCTCACGGGCAAACTCGCTGGCGGGCAGACGCTTGAGAAATCCGGCGCGCGTCAGCCGGCGGTGAACGTCCGCCATCCCGGTCGGGATGTACTGACGGAACTGGAATTGATTTCCGCCTTTGAAGATTTCGACCGTGCGCAGCTCTCCCGCCCAGTCGTAGACGTCCTGGAACAGATGGCGGTGGATGGCGCGCAGATGGGTCAGATCGAATGAGCCCGATAGGCACGCCTTCCGCACTTCTGTCGCATCACGTAAGCGGCGCTCAATCTCGATCAAGCTTGCGTGGCATCGAGAATGCCAAGGCGATTACGAAGGACTCTTGGTGCCCAGGATAGATGTAGGGATCGACGTTCTCGCTCACTTCGCATCGGCAGCTGCGCGAGCCTGCGCCTAGAATGTAGGCGCGTCGCCGCTCGTGGTCCCATCCCTCACGTTCGAACATTTCGAACATCGCGATGTCTTCTGCGTCGAGCGGATTGCCCTCGATCACCTGCAGTGCTGGCCTCAAGACGCCGCTCGCGCGCGGCGGCGACTTCTTCAGGGGAGAGCCGATCTTTGACTTTGGCCATAGCAGAAGATATACGCGATTCCGCTCGAAAAGTCACGAATTTCAATCGGCGCGGCACCGCATCCGCTTTACATCGCTCCGCCCGCCGCGCCATAACAACCCTACAAAAACGCGCGGAGGCATCGCATGGCCGATACTCAGGTGAAAAACACTTGGAAGAAACTCAAAGAATGGCCCGAGCTCTATCTGGAGCGGCTTGAAGACGCCGGCGTCGCGCGCATCACGCTCAACCGGCCGGACAAGCGCAACTGCTGGAACCGGCCGCTCTGCAACGCCTTCCTGGAGTCGCTCGACATCATCCGCGCCGACAAGGAGCTCAAGATCGTCATCACCCGCGGCGCCGGCAAAGTCTATTCGTCGGGGCTCGATCTCACCTTCCTGCGCGAGGTCTCGAACGGGCCGATGCTCGACTGGGACCGGCCGAACCTGACGATCCAGATCGCCGAGGACATCCGCGCCTTCCCGCGCATCATGATCGCGCAGGTGCACGGCTATTGCCTCGGCGGCGCGCTCGGCATCATGAACTGCCACGACATCGTGTTCGCGGCCGAGGACGCGCAGCTCGGCATGCCCGAGGTGCTGCGCGGCTCGTTCGGCCAGCTCGTCACCTCGACGCTGCTGCATTCCGGGCTGCCGGTGAAGAAGCTCTCGCTGATCGCGCTCGGCGGCAAGAACATCACCGGCAAGGAGGCCGACGCGCTTGGCATCATCAGCCAGGCGGTGCCGGCCGACAAGCTCGAAGCGCACACGATCGAGTTCGCGCGCGACCTCGCGACCCGACACCTTGCACCCCTTGAACATCACAAGATCACCGTGCAGATGGGCCGCGACCTCTCGCTGTCGCAGGCGATCCAGCTCGACTCGCTGGTCGGCCAACGGCTGCGGCGCGTGATGGACCCGCTGGGCGACGTCGAAGGCTATCTGGAGTCGCAGAAGGGCGGCGCCAACCTCAACTACAAGCGGCCGGATGTCGACCGTTGATCTGATTGCGGACAACTGATTACTGATCCCTGGACCATGCGCATCTACCTCGACTTTGAAAAACCGGTGGCCGAGATCGAGGCCCAGATCGAGGAACTGCGCGCGGTGCAGACCGGCGAGACCGGTCCCGGCATCGCCGAGGAGATCGCGCGGCTCGAGGCCAAGGCGGTGCAGACGCTGGACGAGCTCTACGCCAACCTTACGCCCTGGCAGAAGACGCAAGTGGCGCGCCATCACGAACGCCCGCGCTGCCTCGACTATGTCGGCGCGCTGATCACCGACTTCGTGCCGCTCGCCGGCGACCGCAAATTCGGCGACGACGAAGCGATCGTCGGCGGCTTCGGCCGCTTCCGTGGCGAGAGCATCTGCGTGCTCGGACACGAGAAGGGTGCGACCACCGAGGACCGCCTCAAGCACAATTTCGGCATGGCGCGGCCGGAAGGCTACCGCAAGGCGGTGCGCCTGATGGAGATGGCCGACCGCTTCGGCATTCCGGTGCTGTCGCTGGTCGACACCGAAGGCGCCTATCCCGGCATCGGCGCCGAGGAGCGCGGCCAGGCGGAAGCGATCGCGCGCTCGACCGAATGCTGCCTCGCCTCGAGCGTGCCCAATGTCGCGCTGATCATCGGCGTCGGCGGCTCCGGCGGCGCCATCGCCATCGCCACCGCCAACCGCGTGCTGATGCTGGAGCACTCCTTCTACAGCGTGATCTCGCCGGAAGGCGCGGCCTCGATCCTGTGGCGCGACACCACCAAGGCGCAGGAAGCGGCCACCAGCATGAAGATCACCGCGCAGGATCTCGCGCGCTTCGGCGTCATCGACAAGATCGTGACCGAGCCGATCGGCGGCGCCCACCGCGACCCGCAGGCGACGATCGCCGCCGCCGGCGACGCCATCGGCGAGGCGCTCGACGACCTCAAGGGCCTCGACCGCGAGGCGGTGCGCCGCCAGCGCCGCGAGAAATTTTTAGCGGTGGGGCGCTCCATTACGTGACGCCGGTAACTTGCTTTAAGCATATTCCGCGCTAGTGATTGCCGCTGCGCTGCACCTGACTAGTTAGGCTGGCGCTGCGACCCGGTGCGCGGAATGGCGACGCGAGGGCGGGGCACCGCTCGCATCCTGGTTCGAATCCAGGCTGGGTCTCCAGATTCACAATCAAACATGACAAACCGCCCGGCGCGACCAGCCGGGCGGTTTCTCATGTTGTGCGACCGCGTTGCCCGCTACTTCGCCAGCGGGTCGGGCCGCATCTGGAATTTCACCACCTTCGGACGGTTCTCCTTGCCGCCCTCAAGATGGAACATGGTGCGGTTGGAATAGGTGGTCCACAGGCCGCGTCCCTTCCAGCCGGTGCTGGCATCGTCGATACGGCCTTCCACCCATTTGGTGAAGAAGCCCATCGGATACGGCACCACCAGGTTGACCCACTTGCCGCTTCACGAACGCGAGCAGCGACGAGTTCATGTTGCCGGTCGCGATCGGCGTGTTCTCGCCGAGCCCGCTGATGTTGAACCAGTCGACCCAGGTGTAGTAGCTCGCCTCGACGCTGTGCTCGTCGTCAACGCCCTGCTCGAAGGTCGGGCCGGGCATGCGATGCAGCTTCCAGCCTTCCGGACAGTGATCGCCGGTCGCGGTCGGGCCGTTGAGCACCTTGCACTTGCGGCGATCGAACTCACCGAGATGGCCGCTCGCGAGCGACGTCCAGAACACGCCGTTGCGGTCGATGTCGCCGCCGCGCCCGCCGTAGCCCGGCGACGGCGGTGAATAGATTTCCGAGAGCTGCGTCTTCGGATCGAAGCGCACCACGAAGCTCGGGAACGGGCTCAATCCCTGCCCCCACACCGAGCCGTCCTGCGGATTGACCACGACGCTGTAGAAGTTGACGGCGACGCGCTTGTCCTTTTGCGGATCGACCGGCTGATTGGGCTGCACCCAGCCGTCGTCGCGCCGGCCATTGCCGTTGGTGTCGAGCACGAACGGCGACCAGCCCTGCGCCTTGGCGTGATCGCCGGTCTGCTCGAAGACGCGGCGGTTGAGCCAGCCCGCCACGTTGAGCCCGCCGACGCCGCTCGAGAACCACAGCGTGTTGTCGGCATCCTCCGCGAAGTTCAGGTGATGCGTGGGATAGCAGAGGTCGATCAGCGTGAACTTGCCGGTCGCCGGATCGTACATCGACGTCTGCCGGGTCGAGCTGTTCAGCGGATAGACCTTGGCGGACGGGTGATCGGAGCCCTGCCGGCAGAATCCCGGGTTGTTGGCGGGCGGCCGCACGCGCACCGTGAACCACAGGCGGCCCTGCTCATCCATCATCGGGTTGTGGTTGTCGGCCTGCGCGGTCCAGATCGGCTCCTCGCCCCAATAGGCCGACGGCGTCATCGCATTGAGTTCGCGGGTCGACGGCGTCTTCGGGTCGAGCACCGGATGCTTGATGTTGGACGCGGTGTGCGTCACCGGATCGAGCACCGGCACCATGTCCGATGAGTGCTCCTGCGTGCCGTAGATCTTGCCGCCGGCATTGACCGTCGGCTTGCGCCGGTCGGTCGCGATCAGGTCGTGCAGATAGGTCTTCTGATCGCCCCAGTCCCACAGCGTGAGCACGACGTTGCGCTCGACGCCTTGCGGCCGCGTCGGCTTCGCCTTCGGCGTTTCGCCGGCGGCGACGCGGTCGGTCCAGTTCGCCCATTCGGCGACGGCGCGGTCGGGACCGAGCCGCGTCGTCACGCCGACCATCTGTCCCATGGCCTGGCCGGCCTGCAGACGGCGCATCCAGGCGTCGCGCGAATTGGCGAAGTGGCTGCTGAATTCCTTTGGAATGGTGCGCGTGCCCGGCGTGCCGAGCGCGTGGCACGACATGCAGCCGAGCGATTTGACGTCGGCGAGCCAGTAGTGCTGGTTGCGCTGCCCGGGATTGATGCCGTTGCCCTGCGGACCGGTGCCGGGGAATTCGCTCTTCGGCGGAATCCGCAGCATCGAGTACCAGAAGATCGGCGGGTAGTAGTCCGCCGCCGCCTTGTCGTTCGGCGCGACCACCGCGGTGAGATTGAGCTGACGGCCGGGCTCGGCATCGACCTTGGCGGAATCGACGAGGCCATAGCCGCGCACCCAGACTTTGTATTTCGCTTTCGGCAGATCGGGCAGCACGTAGCGACCCTGGTCGTCGGTGACGACGATCTTGGCGTATTTGGTCGGGAGATCGGTGGTCTCGGCGATCACCCAGACGCCGGCTTCCGGACCCTTCGGGCCGGTGACGACGCCACCGATGTCGTCATTGTCGATCGCAACCGCGGCGGTTTGCGCGCCCGGCTGCGACGGCACGCCGGCGAACAACGCACCCGCCACCACGGCAGCTGCGCTCAGCATCAAGGCTTGCTTGAGTTTCATGTCGTTCCCTCCCCAGGGTGTCGTTTCGTGTCCCGGGCGCAGCGCAGCACGAAGTGGTGCGCTGCTGACCCGGGATCCGGTCGTTTCATTCAAAAGCAACGGGTGTCCCGCATCTGCGGGACACCAGCTATCCTCACTTCGCCAGCGGATCGGGCCGCATCTGGAATTTCACCACCTTCGGACGGTTCAGAACGCCGCCTTCGAGATGGAACATGGTGCGGTTGGAATAGGTGGTCCACAAGCCCCTGCCCTTCCATCCGGCATTGGCATCGTCGATGCGTCCCTCCACCCACTTGGTGAAGAAGCCCATCGGATACGGCACCACCAGATTGAGCCACCGGCCGTTCACCAGCGCGAGCAGCGACGAGTTCTGGTTGCCGGTCGCAATCGGCACGTTCTCGCCGAGCCCGCCGGTGTTGAACCAGTCGACCCAGGTGTAATAGCTGCCCTCGGCGCTGTGCTCCTCCTTCACGCCCTCGAAATTCGGGCCCGGCATGCGATGCAGCGTCCAGCCTTCGGGGCAGTGATCGCCGGTCGCGGTCGGGCCGTTGAGCACCTTGCACTTGCGGCGGTCGAACTCGCCGAGGTGACCGCTCGCCAGCGACGTCCAGAACACGCCGTTGCGATCGATGTCGGCGCCGCGGCCGCCATAGCCCGGCAGCGGCGGCGAATAGATCTCGGTGAGCTGCGTCTTCGGATCGTAGCGCACGGCATAGCCGGGCCACGGACTCAAGGATTGTCCCCACACCGTGCCGTCCTGCGGATTGACGACGACGCTGTAGAAGCCGACCGCGACGCGCTTGTCCTTCGCCGCGTCGACCGGCTGGTTGGGCTCGACCCAGTCGTCGCGCCGGCCGTTGCCGTTGGTGTCGAGCACGAACGGCGACCAGCCCTGCGCACGCTGATGATCGCCGGTCTCCTCCAGGATCCTGCGGTTGACCCAGCCGGCCACGCTGGCGCCGGCGCCGCCGCTCGAGAGCCACAGCGTGTTGTCGGCATCTTCGGCGAAGATCAGGTGATGGGTCGGGAAGCAGGTGTCGACCAGCGTGAACTTGCCGGTCGTGGGATCGTACATCGACACGTGCCGAGTCGAACTATCGATCGGGAAGACCTTGGCCGAAGGATGATCCGAGCCCTTGCGGCAGAACGCAGGATTGGCCGCCGGACGCAGCCGCACCGTGAACCACGGGCGGCCCTTCTCGTCCATCATCGGATTGTGCTGGTTGGCCTGCGCGTCCCAGATCGCCTCCTCGCCCCAATAGGCCGACGGCGTCATCGGATCGGTGCGGTGCGACGGCGTCTTCGGATCGAGCACGGGATGCTTGACCGACGACGCGGTGTGCGTCACCGGATCGAGGATCGGCACCAGGTCCGATGAGTTCTCGTGCGAGCCGTAGATCTTGCCGTTGGCGTTGACCGTCGGATTGCGCCGGTCGGTGGCGATCACGTCATGCAGATAGAGTTTTGGCTCGCTCCAGTCCCACAGCGTCAGCACCACGTTGCGCTCGGCGCCCTGCGGGCGCGTCGGCTTGTGCTTGGGCAGCTCGCCGGCGGCGACGCGATCGGTCCAGTTCGCCCATTCGGCGACCGAGCGGTCGGCGCCGAGGCGCGACACCACGTTGACCATCGAGGTCATCGCCTGACCGGCCTGGATGCGGCGCGTCCATGCGTCACGCGAATTGGGGAAGTCGCCGAACTCGCGCGGGATCACGCGCGTGCCGGGCGTGCCCATCGCATGGCAGGCGAGACAGCCGAGGCTCTTCACGTCCGCCAGCCAGTGCTGCTGCGTGCGTTGCGTGGGATTGATGCCGTTGCCCTTCGGTCCGGTGCCGGGGAATTCGCTGTGCGGCGGGATGCGCAGCATCGCGTACCAGTAGATCGGCGGGTAGTACTCCGCCGCCGCCTTCTCGTTCGGCGCGACCACCGCGGTGAGGTTGAGCTGGCTCCCGGGCGCGGCATCGACCTGCGCCGAATCGACGAGACCGTAGCCGCGCACCCACACCTTGTATTTGGCCTTCGGCAGATCCGGCAGCACGTAGCGGCCCTGGTCGTCGGTGACGACGATCTTGGCGTATTTGGTGGGAAGGTCGGTGGTCTCGGCGATCACCCAGACGCCGGCCTCCGGTCCCTTCGGGCCGGTGACCACGCCGCCGATATCGTCGTTGTCGATGGCGACCGCCGGGGTCTGCGCGCCCGGCTGCGACGGCAGTCCGGCCACCAGCGCTGCGAGCGCGAGGGCCGCGGCGCCCAGCATCAATGCTTGAGCAGGTTTTGCTTGGATGAGCTTCATGGGCCTCCTCCTTGTCATGGCTCCCTGTCGCCGGACCCCAGGGTCGAGGGGGCCGGGCGGGGCCTTTCCGGCGATTGTGGCGGCTGGCGGGGCAAAGTCCACCGGCGATTGCAGGCCCGTTAAGGTTAACGCCAGGGCGGCTTACTTCCCTGGGGATTCCTCAACCCTGCCCCGATATCTCCCAAGTGTTGGATCACCCTCCCCTCGGAAATTGGGGTGGAACGGTATTGTTTTGCCTCCGAATACGTGACCGACGGGGAACACTTTCTTAATATTTACTATTCGTTCACCTTCGGCATGCTCAATCGGCTCGCGTCTGGAGGGGGTTGCCTTGCGGTCAACCCTTCCAAGAGATAACCATTAGTGTTCAAGGGCTAGGGATCGCCTTTGGATCGGTCGGGGGAGTCTCGGGTTTGAACCGTCGCCCACTGGTGCGCTCGCTTTTAGCGTCCGCGGCAATCCTTGCTGCGGTGACGCTTGCCGGCTGCGACCCCGAAAGTGGCATCGCCACCCCGACGCTGCGCTCGCTGCAACCGCTCTCGCCGCAAATGATCGCGGAGATCGAGCGGCGGAACATGAGCAAGGAATCCCCGATCCTCGTCCGCATCTTCAAGGAAGAGTCCGAGCTCGAGGTCTGGAAGGAAGACCAGAGCGGCCGCATGGCGCTGCTCAAGACCTATCCGATCTGCCGCTGGTCGGGCGATCTCGGTCCGAAGATCAAGCAAGGCGACCGCCAGGCTCCAGAGGGGTTCTACACGATCACGCCGAGCCTGATGAATCCAAACTCCAATTACTACCTCTCGATAAATCTTGGCTATCCGAACGCCTATGACCGTTCGAACGACCGCACCGGTTCGTTCCTCATGATCCACGGCGATTGCTCATCGGCGGGCTGCTACGCCATGACCGACGAGCAGATCGCGGAAATCTACGCGCTGGCGCGCGAGTCGTTCTTCGGCGGCCAGTCTTCGTTCCAGATCCAGGCGTTCCCGTTCCGGATGACGCCGCAGAACATGGCGCGCTACCGCAATTCGCCGCACATGCCGTTCTGGAAGATGCTCAAGACCGGCTACGACCACTTCGAGGTGACGCGCCAGGAGCCGAAGGTCGACGTCTGCGACCGCCGCTACGTGTTCAACACCGAGACCAAGGGCCGCTACGTTTCGACCGCGGCCTGCCCGGCCCTGACCACGCCGGACGACGTTCTCGCCGCGGTGCGCACCAAGCAGCAGCGCGACGAAGCGCAGGTCGCCGACCTGGTCCGCCGCGGCAGCCTGCCGGCGATGCGAAGCTTCGCCGACGGCAGCATGCATCCTACCTTTGCCTCTGCCGTGAGCGGGCACAATGTCGACGATACCGGCGTCGTCCGCAGCCGCGTCGCGACCTCCGCCGGAACGATCCCGGCCAACATCCGCACCCCGCCGAGCGGTGAACGCACGCTGGCGTCGCGCGCGACCACGCGCACCGCGACCGGCAGCGTCGCCGAACCGGTGGTGCGCACCGAGACCGCCTCCGTGCAGTCGTCTTCTTCGAGCGGCAGCTTCTTCGGCAACATGTTCTCGTCGAGCGGCAGCGCGTCATCGTCCAGCAGCCAGCCGTCGTCGTCCGGCGGCGGCATGATGGACCGCATGAGAAGCATGGTCGGGCTTGGCAACTCGAACAGCGCGGAGAAGGCGCCGCCGGCGCCGAAGGCGAAGCCCGCGACGGCGAAGACCGCCAAGACGAAGCCGACCGACAAGAAGGATCAGCCGGCCAAGCAGACCGGGAGCGCGAACACCAATCCGGGCGCGATCCGCCCGAAGAGCGAGCCCGCGGAGACGCAGACCGCATCGACGCAGGCGCCCGCGTCGGGCCAGAGCACGATCAACGGCGCGCAGCCGACCGTGCCCACCGGCAGCTTCGACAACCGCTTCGGCGCCTGGCGCTGAGTTAACGGCATATTTGCAAGGCTTGCGGACGGCGCTAGCCGTTTCATTGACGCTTGCCTACGGTTTGTTACGATCAACGCACACGCAGCGCAGGAGCCACATCGTGGCGAACTACAGCTTCTCGGTCGTCCTCGAACCGCAGGAAGGCGGCGGCTTCACTGTACTGGTCCCGGCGCTCCCGGAAGTCGTCACCGAAGGTGAGACCGAGCAGGAAGCGCTCGCCAATGCCGAGGAAGCCATTCGCGCCGTTTTGGCGTATCGGCGCGACCAAGGCATGATCATTCCCGCCGACGCCCAACCGGAAATCCGCCGCGTGACCGTAGCCGCATAAATATGGCCGGCGGGGGCCTGCCAACAGTCAGCGGCAATCGGGTTATTCGCGCGTTGACGAGGAATGGCTTCGTCGTCGATCGCATCGTCGGTAGCCGATCACGTGCTCGTCTATCCGGCCGATCCGACGCGCACGGTGACCGTGCCAGTCCACGCGAATCGAGACCTCAAACCAGGCACCTTGCGTTCCATCATCCGACAAGCCGTGCTTCACGGTCGAAGAATTCAAAGAGCTTCTGTAGCCCTCACCCCTTCGCCGGCAGCGGATAGGTGCGGATCTGCCGCGCCACGCTCGGGTATTTCGCGGCGAGCTCGTCCATCTTGCCAAGCTCGACATCGGCCGGCTCGACGCCCGGCCACTCCGTGCTGCCGCCGAGGAACCAGCGGCGCGAGCCGGCGACGCGCGCGGTGTGGAACGTATTGCCCGGAATGAACAGCTGCACCTTGTGCCCGGCGCGCAGGTCGGGCCCGACCATGTGATGCTGGGTCGAGCCATCGGTCATCAGCATCAGCACCTCGATCGGGTCGCCGAGATAGTAGTGATAGAACTGGTCGTTGCGGATGCGGTGCAGCTTCACCGGCTCGTCCGGCGTCAGCATGAAATAGAGTGCCGAGCCCATCGGGCGGCCGGCATCGAACGGCGCCGGCAGTCCGCCCGGCGCGATCCGTTGCGGGCTCATGAATGTCACGCGCACGTAGCCGCAGGTGGCGTTGGGCTCGAGATTGAGCAGCTTGCGGACGTCGTCATAGCTCATGCCCTGATGCATCGAAGCCCCCTGTGACGTCGCTTGTGACGCCCCTTGTGACGTCCCTTGCGCCATTGCGTCCGATGACGTCAGCGTCGCGGCGCCGGCAAGGACTGCGCCGGCCATGACGTCGCGTCGGCTGTGATCGGGCATGACGACCTCGCTCGGCAAGGATGCGCTGCCGGAGCCTCCCTTCTGAGGAGGCCCCCGTCAATCGCCGAGCGATGCAGCGGTTTAGAAAGTGTGACGGGAGCGGGAGCGGACCTTACCCAAACCGCCCGTGGCAGTGCTTGTACTTCTTGCCGGAACCGCAGGGCGTAGGGCGGATTAGCGAAGCGTAATCCGCCATGTCAAACGCGCTCTCCGAACTCTCCCGACGGTTCGATGTCCCCCGCCCAGTCTTCGGGGAAAATGCCTGCTCGCACATCTCGATGAAATGAAGAATGCGGCCAGTCGCGAACACGGCTAACCAGCGCGTGCTTGACGGGATTGATGTAGCAGTACTCGACGTGACGCGCGTAGTCCGCGTCGTCCCTGATCAGGTGCTCCCAGAATCGGCGCTGCCAAATGCCGCGCTCCCCGCGCGCCCGCCGAACGCGGCTCAGTCGCTCGCCTTTCGGGATCGAACGCGCAAACCACGATTTGATCAACCGCCAACGGATTGGGAAGTCCGCGTCGCCGGGAGGCAACGTCCACACTGCATGCAGATGGTCCGGCAGCACAACGATGGCGTCGATGTGGAACGCACATCGCTGTCGCGTCTTTCGAGTGGCATCCCGCAGTGCCTCGATATTGTCGGTGAGAAGCCGACCGCGGCGATCAAGCAGGTTGACGGTGAAGAACCAGCATCCACCCGGAACAAACGCGCGGCGGTAGTTCGGCATAGCGCAAGCGCAGCAGAAAGATGGCGGATTACGCTTCGCTAATCCGCCCTACGAAATGCCGCTGCTCAAGCAAACCGCCCGTGGCAATGCTTGTATTTCTTGCCGGAGCCGCACGGGCAGACCTCGTTGCGGCCGACCTTGCCCCAACTGTTCGGATCGGTGGGATTGCGGTCGACGGCGCGCACCGTGTTGCCGTTGCCGGCCATGGCCGGCGCCAGCGTCGGCTCGGCCATGCCGTAGTCCATGCCGTTGTCCGGATTGAGGTGGTGCGCTTCCATGTAGGGCAGGTCCGGCGACTGCTCCGGCGGCGTGTCCATGACCTGGATGCGCATGAGATAGCCGGTCACCTGCTCGCGCAGGTTCTGGCTCATCGCCTCGAACAGATTGTAGGCCTCGGCCTTGTACTCGTTGAGCGGATCGCGCTGGCCGTAGCCGCGCAGCCCGATCACCTGGCGCAGGTGCTCCAGCATCACGAGATGCTCGCGCCAGAGGTGGTCGAGGGTCTGCAGCAGCACGGTCTTCTCGACCGCGCGCATGGTCTCGGCGCCCCACTGCGCGACCTTCGACGCCATGTGCTCGTCGGCACGGCGATCGATGCGGGCGGTCAGCTCCTCGTCGGCGATGCCTTCTTCCTTCGCCCACGCGTCGACCGGCAGGTCGAGGCCGAGCACGCGCTCGAGCTCGGTCTTGAGACCGGCAACATCCCACTGCTCGGGATAGGCGTTCTCCGGGACGTGCTTGGCGACCAGATCGTCGATCGCGACGTGGCGCATGTCGGTGACGATCTCCGCCACCGAATCCATCTTCATCCATTCGATGCGCTGGTCGAAGATCACCTTGCGCTGGTCGTTGGAGACGTTGTCGAACTTGAGCAGGTTCTTGCGGATGTCGAAGTTGCGGAACTCGACCTTCTGCTGCGCCTTTTCGAGCGCCTTGTTGATCCAGGAGTGGACGATCGCCTCGTTCTCCTTGAGCCCGAGGCGCTGCAGCATGCTGTCGAGCTTGTCGGACCCGAAGATACGCATCAGGTCGTCTTCGAGCGACAGGAAGAATTTCGAATGGCCGGGGTCGCCCTGACGGCCGGAGCGGCCGCGCAGCTGGTTGTCGATGCGGCGGCTCTCGTGCCGCTCGGTGCCGAGCACGAACAGACCGCCGGCGGTGAGCGCCTTCTCCTTGAGCTTGGCGATCTGCATCTTGATTTCGGCGATCCGCACGTCGCGCGCGCCGGTGTCGGTGACGTCCTTGAGCTCCTGGCGCACCCGCATGTCGAGGTTGCCGCCGAGCTGGATGTCGGTGCCGCGGCCGGCCATGTTGGTGGCGATCGTCACCGCGCCCGGCACGCCGGCCTGCGCGATGATCTCCGCTTCCTGCTCGTGGAAGCGGGCGTTGAGGATGGCGAAATCCTTGGCCTTGGCGGCTTCCTCGTCGCCGGAATAGAGCGCGGCGAACGCCAGCGGGTCGGTGAATTCGTGCTGCCTCCAGCCCGCCTTGCGCAGCATCTCGGCGAGCTGTTCCGACTTCTCGATCGAGGTGGTGCCGACCAGCACCGGCTGGCCGCGCTGCTTGCAGTCGTCGATCAGCGTGAGGATCGCTCGGTATTTCTCGATGGCGGTGCGGTAGACCTCGTCGTCGTCGTCGATGCGGATCATCGGCATGTTGGTCGGCACCTCGACCACCTCGAGGTTGTAGATGTCCGCGAACTCGTCGGCTTCCGTCAGCGCAGTGCCGGTCATGCCGGCGAGCTTCTCGTACATGCGGAAATAGTTCTGGAACGTGATCGACGCCAGCGTCTGGTTCTCCGGCTGGATCGGCTGGTGCTCCTTGGCTTCGAGCGCCTGGTGCAGGCCGTCGGAGTAGCGGCGGCCCGGCATCATGCGGCCGGTGAACTCGTCGATGATGACGACTTCGCCGTTGCGGACGATGTAGTCCTTGTCGCGCTGGAACAGCTTGTGCGCGCGCAGCGCCTGGTTGACGTGGTGCACCGTCGAGACGTTCTCGACGTCGTAGAGCGAGTCGCCCTTGAGCAGATTGGCGTCGCGCAGCATCTGCTCCATCTTTTCCATGCCGACTTCGGTGAGCACGACGGTGCGCTGCTTCTCGTCGACCTCGTAGTCGGCCTTGTCGATCTTCGGAATGTAGGTGTCGATGGTGTTGTAGAAGTCGGAGCGGTCGTCGAGCGGGCCGGAGATGATCAGCGGCGTGCGCGCCTCGTCGATCAGGATCGAGTCCACTTCGTCGACGATGGCGAAGATATGCCCGCGCTGGACCATGTCCTCCAGCCGGTACTTCATGTTGTCGCGCAGATAGTCGAAGCCGAGCTCGTTGTTGGTGGCGTAGGTGACGTCGCAGTCGTATTCCTTCTTGCGCTGCTCGTCGTCGAGGCCGTGCACGATCACGCCGACGGTGAGGCCGAGGAATTTGTAGACCTGCCCCATCCATTCGGCGTCGCGCTTGGCGAGGTAGTCGTTGACGGTGACGACATGGACGCCGCGGCTGGCGAGCGCGTTGAGGTACACGGGCAGCGTGGCGACCAGCGTCTTGCCTTCGCCGGTCTTCATCTCGGAGATGCGGCCCTCGTGCAGGATCATGCCGCCGACGAGCTGGACGTCGAAATGGCGCTGGCCGAGCGTGCGCTTGGCGGCCTCGCGGCAGGTGGCGAAGGCCGGTACCAGGATATCGTCGAGCGTCTTGTCGCCGTCCTGGAGTTCCTTCCTGAACTGGGCGGTGCGCGCCCGCAGCGCGTCGTCGGAGAGCTTTTCGAGCTCCTGCTCCAGCGCGTTGATCTCTGCCACGCGCGGCATGTAGGTCTTGATCCGGCGCTCATTGGAAGAGCCGAAAATCTTGCGGGCGAGCGCGCCAATCATGCTGGAATTCCCTTAGAGGCCCCCCGGGGCGCAAAGCGCCCCAGCGCTTCTGTTTGAACATGATCTTTATCCGAAAACCGGTGCCCACTTTTCGGGATCATGTTCTAAACCAGTCTACCAAATCGACCAGGAAACGGCGCACCGGACATTGCGAAACCGACCTTTGTCGCGCCAAACCGTGCGCACGTTCATCGGTCTTGCCACTGCATGCCGGAATTGGAGCAACTTTCGAGGGGCAAACGGCGGCTTTCGGGCCTGATCCGGCCGGTTTTGCGAGACATAGGAGTGGGCTAGAGCCTTGTCAATTGGCGAGTTTTTCTCACGTTCTTTTCAGAATCCCGCCGTTTGGCGGATATTGCAAAGGGGTGCCGATTGGGCGACTGTCCGGCGCGTTCCGCGGTCGGCGGGGCCCAAAATCATCTTCAAGGACAGCGCCATGATTTCGCTGAGGCTTCCCCTCCCGTCACAATCCACGCGTGCCGACGAGCCACGGCGCCGCACCGCGTTCTCGACCGTCGCCGCCCTGGCACTGCTGGTGCTGCCGATCGTCACCGGATGCGGGCAGCAGCAGTCGTCGTCGTCGTCCTCGTCGGGCGGCTCGACGTCCAGTCCGGTGATCGCCCGCGTTAACGGCATGGATATCCGGGAAAGCGACCTCGCGATGGCCGAGGACGACCTTGGCGCCGAGATCCAGCAGATCCCGCCGGAGCACCGGCGCGAGCAGCTGATCAGCTATGTCGCCGACGTGATGCTGGCCGCCCAGGCCGCCGAGGCGCCGCAAGCTGCAGACCTCGGACGACTTCAAGCAGCGCGAGGCCTTCTTGCGCCGCAAGCTACTGATGGGCCTGATGCTGCAGGACCATGCGCGCTCCATCGTCACCGATGAAGCGCTGCGCAAGGTCTATGACGAGCAGATCAAGCCGATGGGCGCGGCGGAAGAAATCCGCGCCCGCCACATCCTGTTCCGCGCCGATCCCAAGGACGCCAAGGCGCAGGAGGAGGCGCAGGAGCGCGCGCGCGCCGCGCTCGAGCGCATCAAGAAGGGCGAGGATTTCGCGACCGTCGCCAGCGAGCTGACCGAGGACCCCTCCGGCAAGGAGAACGGCGGCGACCTCGACTACTTCACCAAGGATCAGATGGTGCCGGAGTTCGCCAATATCGCGTTCCAGATGTCCCCGGGGCAGGTATCGAACCCGATCCGGACGCAGTTCGGCTGGCACGTCATCAAGCTCGAAGACCGGCGCAACCGGCCGGTGCCGGAGTTCGACAAGGTCCGCCCGCAGATCGAGACCTTCCTGGTGCGCCGCGGCCAGACCGAGCTGATCGGGCAACTGCGCGAAAAGGCGAAGATCGAGCGCCTCGACCAGAAGGGCGCGCCGGCGCCGGCGAAGAAGTAGACTTACGACGCTTTCGCCGTCAGCGCTTCGCCGTTCGAGAAACCGTAGAGCCTGGCCGGGTTCGCGACGAGCACGCGCTCGCGCAGCGCCGCGTCCGGCAGCCAGTCGGCGATGAGATCGGTGAGGTCGCCGTCGTTCGGCATCGGCTTCTTGTTCATGACATGCGGCCAGTCGGTGCCCCAGATCAGCCGGTCCGGGTTGACGCCGGCCAGACGATGGGCGAGCGGCGCGACGTCAGGAAAGGGCAGATCGGGCGCAGCCGAAATACGATACGGCCCGGTCAGCTTGACCCAGCAGCGGCCGGTCTCGAACAAGCGCAGGAAGGCGTCGAGGCTCGGCGCCTTCGACCACGGGCCGGCGCTGCTGCGCGGATAGCCGAGATGGCCGACCACGATGTCGACCGGCAGCCCGGCGATCCCGTCCGCAAAGCGCGGCGCCTCGTCGAGATTGACCAGGAATTCGATGTGCCAGCCGAACGGCGCGATCGCGGTCGCAAGCCGCCGCACCACATCCTCGGGAACGACATTCCGCTCGCCCTTGTGGTCGACCAGATTGAAGCGCACGCCGCGGATGCCGGCGTCGTTCAGCGCGCGGACCTCATCCGCGGAAATATCCGGCTTCACGACGGCGACGCCGCGCAGCCCCTGCCGGCGGCGCGACAGCGCATCGAGTAGCGCGCGGTTGTCGGTGCCGTAGACGCTCGGCTGCACCAGCACCGCCCGGTCGATCCCGAGCACGCCGAGCAGATGCAGATAGTCGTCGAGCGGCGAATCCGGCGGGGTGTAGATGCGCTCCTCCGCGTAGGGGAAGGCATCCGCCGGACCGCAGATATGGGCGTGGGTATCGCAGGCGCCGGGCGGCAGCCGCGTGCGCGGCGGGCGGGGATTTCGGTCGGGCGCGGGGCATGGGGGCGCAGAATTTGGGGTCATTTGCATGGCGGCGGCGACACTATTTTCCAATACGCAACGAGTTTACCGACCGACATGCCCTTGCGCACGGCGCGAGAAGCTGGTGTTAGAGCGTCCGCGCTCGCGCGCTTCGCTTGCGCCTCGAATGACACGGCCATGACATGAGCACCAAAGTCTCTCCCCTCGCCCCCGTATCGGTCCCCGACATGCCGGCAGTCGCCGGCGTCAGGTTCGCCACCGCCGCCGCGGGCGTCCGCTACAAGGGCCGCACTGACGTGCTCTTGATGGTGCTCGACCCCGGCACCGTCGCAGCCGGCGTCTTCACCAGGTCGAAATGCCCGTCGGCGCCGGTCGAGTGGTGCCGCGCCAAGCTCAAGGGCCGCAAGGCGCGCGCGCTGGTGGTGAATTCCGGCAACGCCAACGCCTTCACCGGCAAGAACGGCCGCGAGGCCTGCGCGTTCACAGCGAAAATCGCCGCCAAGGCAGTGGGCTGCAAGCCGGACGAGGTTTTCCTCGCCTCCACCGGCGTCATCGGCGAGCCGCTGAACGCCAGCGTGTTCGACGGCGTGATGGACACGCTGGTCGCGAATGCCAACGGCGACGGCTGGCTCGACGCCGCCCGCGCGATCATGACCACCGACACGTTTCCGAAGGTCGCGACCGCGAAGACATCGATCGGCAAGACGACCGTCACCATCAACGGCATCGCCAAGGGCGCCGGCATGATCATGCCCGACATGGGCACCATGCTCTCGTTTGTGTTCACCGACGCGCCGATCGCGGCGCCGCTGCTGCAGACGCTGCTGCGCGAGACCGTGGAGGACACCTTCAACGCGGTGACCATCGACGGCGACACCTCGACCTCCGACACGCTGATGGTGTTCGCGACCGGCGCCGCCAAGGAAGGGTCCAAGCGCGCGCCGAAGATCAGCAAGGCCAGCGATCCGCGCCTGAAAGGCTTCCGCAAGGCGTTCGAGGCGGTGCTCGCCGATCTCTCCGAGCAGGTGGCGCGCGACGGCGAAGGCGCGCGCAAGCTGGTCGAGATCGAGGTCGAGGGCGCGGTGTCGAAGAAGTCCGCGCGGCGCATTGCCATGTCGATCGCCAATTCGCCGCTGGTGAAGACCGCGATCGCCGGCGAGGACGCCAATTGGGGCCGCGTGGTGATGGCGGTCGGCAAGGCCGGCGAGCCCGCCGACCGCGACAAGCTCTCGATCTGGTTCGGCGGCATCCGCGTCGCGCACAAGGGCGAGCGCGACCCCGGCTATGACGAAGCGAAAGTTTCCGAGGCGATGAAGAGCCCGAAGATTCCGCTCAAGGTGCAGCTCGGCCTCGGCCGCGGCAAGGATCGCGTGCTGACCTGCGACCTCACCAAGGAGTACGTCGCGATCAACGGCGACTACCGTTCCTAGCGGTTCTCTTGATCTTGATCCCGAAACGATCATACCGGTTTTTGGGAACGATCATGCGTGCCCTTTAAGCCGCTTAACCAGCGGGATGACACCGGCGTTGCGCTGGAATACGTTGCATCGCCATTAACCCAGCCCTCGATACCATCCGGAGCAAGCCGTGAGCGCGAAGGTCGTCCTGGTTGCCGCCTGCGCGCTGATCGACGCCGACGGTCGCGTGCTGATCGCGCAGCGTCCGGAAGGCAAATCGATGGCCGGCCTCTGGGAATTCCCCGGCGGCAAGGTCGACCCGGGTGAGCGCCCCGAAGATGCGCTGATCCGGGAGTTGAAGGAGGAGCTGGGAATCGTCGTCAACGAGGCGTGTCTCGCACCGCTGACTTTCGCGAGCCACACCTACGAGGACTTTCACCTTCTGATGCCGCTCTATGTGTGCCGGCGCTGGGAGGGCATGGTCACGCCGCGCGAGAACCAGGAGCTCGCGTGGGTGCGTCCGAACAAGCTGCGAGACTATCCGATGCCGCCGGCGGACGTGCCGTTGATCTCACACCTGACGACGCTGCTGTGATGCCGATGAAAGCCAAAATGGAAAGCACGACGGCCCGGACGTCGCTGGTCAGCGCGGCTGAGCCGGCGCGTTGCCGGCAACGAGGAAGGCGGCACCGCGATCAAATACGCGCTGATCGCCGCGGGCATCGGCGCCACCGTGGCCGCGACCGTCTACAGCCTCGGCACCACCACCGCCAACTTGTACCAGAGCGTCGCGAACCTGTTCTAGCGCTTCGCCTTCTCGCCCGCCGGCTGCTCCTTCGTTCCCAATGCGTCCGCCAATCGTCGCTGCGCCGAGCCGGGCTTGAGCGGCTGCTGCTGGCTTTCATGCGGCGCCCAGCCTGACAGCCACACGATCTCGAAGGTCGCACGGATGCGGCCGTCGGCGTCCGCGAAGCGCTCGCCGTAGATTTCGATCATGCGCGTCAGTGTCGCCCGCCGGAGCGGCTTGCGCCGCCGCTCGGCCAGCGCATTGGTCGCGCCCATGCGGCGGAGATCGTGCATCAAATCGATGGGCGACGCGTAGCGCACGGTGATGCGGTCGACATCGGTGACCGGCAGCGCAAAGCCGGCGCGTTGCAGCAAGGCGCCGAGCTCGCGCACATCGGCAAACGGCGCGACCCGCGGCGAGATCCCGTCTTCGATCTCAGCTTCGGCCTGCGCGAACGCCTGGCGCAGCTCGGTGAGCGTGTCGCCGCCGGCGAGCGCCGCCAGGAACAGCCCATCCGGCCGTAGCGCGCGCCGGATTTGCACCAGCGCGCCCGGCAGGTCGTTCGTAAATTGCAGCGACAGCGCCGAGACGACGAGGTCGAGCGCGCCATCGCGGAACGGCAGCGCCTCCTCGTCGGCGGCGACCGCCAGCGGCCCGGCTGCAAACGGGCCGGCCGCGACAATCGCGCCGACTTTGCCGCTTTCCGCCAGCACACGCCGGACCGCGTCGCCCGGCGTGCCGAGGTCGACGGCGACGATCGAACTGCCGCAGCACCACCGACAGCCGTTCGGCGATGTCCTCCGCCATGCGCTCGATCAGGAAATCCGACGCACCAAGCCGCTCGGCACGCTTGCGCCGCGCGCGCTGCAGTTTTCGGTCGAAGATGATCGGGCCTGCGGACATTTCGATGAGACTCATACCGCTTTGACTCTCTCGCCGCTCGCTCAAACTCTCGGTGAAACGGCAGCCCGGGCCGCGAGTCGCCCCTCCCCCCGCGCTAGCGGCGGGGAGGGGTTGGGGGTGGGGGGTGCCTCAATCAAAACTCCAGAGCCCCCCACCCCCGACCCCTCCCCGCCATTCGCCATAACGCGTCGAAGACGCGCGTGTACGCGCTTAAGGCGAATGGGAGGGAGGGGAGCGGAGAGAGCCGTCGCTGATGATGCATTGAGAGCGCAGCGGTTGTTCGTTAGCCTCCTTGCATGGACACGGGGCTCGCCACCGCACGACACACGCCCGACGCGGCTGCGCCGGATCGCCGGCGCGCTGCGCGCGAGCTTCGGGCTCGTCGTCGACGTGGCGCTGCCGCAGCTCTGCGCCTCCTGCCGTGAGCCGGTCGGCGATGCCGGCGTGTGCGCCGCCTGCTGGTCGAAGCTTTCGTTCATCGCGCCGCCCTATTGCGAGCGGCTCGGCATCCCGTTCACCTACGATCCCGGTCCCGGCATTCTCTCGATGGAGGCGATCGCCGATCCGCCAGCCTATCACCGCGCCCGCGCCGCCGTGCGTTACGACGACGTCGCGCGCACGCTCGTGCATGCGCTCAAATACGGCGACCGGCTCGATCTCGCGCCCACCATGGGCCGCTGGATGGCGAGCGCCGGGAAGCCGTTGCTCAGCGATGCCGACGCGCTGGTGCCGGTGCCGCTGCACTGGCGCCGGCAATGGGCGCGGCGCTTCAACCAATCGGCGCTGCTCGCCGAGGTCATCGCCAAGGAGAGCAATGCGGCAAGCGGCGGCGCGCTACGCGTGAGCTACCGCGCGCTCAAGCGCGTCAAGGCGACGCCGCAGCAGGTCGGGCTCTCGCAGGCGGCCCGTGCGCAGAACGTCCAGGGCGCCTTCCGAGTGCCAGCGGACGGCAAGGCCGAGGTGGCCGGCCGGCGGCTGATCCTGGTCGACGACGTGCTCACCTCCGGCGCCACCACGGATGCCTGCGCGCGGGCGCTGCTGCGGGCCGGCGCTGCGCAGGTCGACGCACTGGTATTCGCGCGGGTTGTGGCCGGGGCCCGCAATCCCATATAAAGTCGGAAGAAACGGCACTCCGATGAGCAAAGTCGAAATCTATACGACCCGCTATTGCCCCTATTGCATCTCGGCCAAGGCGCTGCTGAACCGCAAGAACGTGCAATTCACCGAAATCGACGTCAGCGGCGACCCGGCGGGGCGCGCAACGATGATCGAGCGCGCCAACGGCCGCATGACGGTGCCGCAAATCTTCATCGGCGAGGTTCATGTCGGCGGCAGCGACGACTTGCATGAGCTCGAGCGCGCCGGCAAGCTCGACGGGTTGCTGAACGGAAAAGGACAAGCGGCATGACGACGCCCTTCACCGTCGGCTCTTGTGCAGATGCGCTCGGGGCAGGACCCCGCGCGCAACCTCGACGCCGCCGTCAAGCTGATCGAGCAGGCCAAGGCCGACGGCGCCGACTATGTGCAGACGCCGGAGATGACCAACATCGTCGCCAACAAACGCGACATCATGCTGGCGGCGACCGCGGCGGAAGAGAGCGACACGAGCCTGGCCGCGTTCCGTACGCTGGCGCGCAAGCTCGGCATCCACCTGCACATCGGCTCGCTCGCGATCAGGATTTCGCCGGAGCGCGCCGCCAACCGTTCGTTTCTCATCGACCCGCAGGGCGAGATTCTCGCCCGCTACGACAAGATCCACATGTTCGACGTCGACCTCGCGGGCGGCGAGAGCTACCGCGAGTCGCGCAGCTACCGGCCGGGCGAGCAGGCCGTGGTCGCCGACCTGCCATGGGGCCGGCTCGGGCTGACGATCTGCTACGACCTGCGCTTCCCGACGCTGCACCGCGCGCTGGCCGAGACCGGCGCGTCGTTCATCGCGAGCCCGGCGGCGTTCACCAAGCAGACCGGCGAGGCGCACTGGCATGTGCTGTTGCGCGCCCGCGCGATCGAGAACACCGCGTTCGTGTTCGCGGCGGCGCAGGGCGGCCGCCACGAGGACGGCCGCGACACCTTCGGCCATTCACTGGTCATTGACCCCTGGGGGCGTATCCTCGCCGAGGGCGATACCGAGCCGGGCGTGGTGATGGCCAAGATCGATCCAGCCGAGGTGGCGACTGCGCGCGCGCGGATTCCATCGCTGCAGCACGGCCGGCGTTTCGAGATGGCCGACCCGACGGCAAAGACCGTACCGCTGCACGCGGTCGGAGGCTCCTGATGATCCGTTACGCGCTGGCCTGTTCGAAAGGCCACACCTTCGAGAGCTGGTTCCAGAATTCCGCCGCCTATGACAAGCAGGCGAAGCGCGGCCTGGTCGAGTGCCCGGTCTGCGGCAACGCGAAAGTCGAGAAGGCGCTGATGGCGCCGACGCTCGCGGGCACCAAGAAGCGCGCGCGCCCATCGGTGCCGGCTGCGATGCCCGCGCCGGCTCCTGAGGCTGTACCGGCGGCGAGCGAAGCACCGGCGCCGGTCGCGATGATCTCGTCGGAGGAGCGCGAGTTCAGGACGAAGCTCAAGGAATTGCGCGACCACCTCACCAAGAACGCCGACAATGTCGGCCGCAAGTTTCCGGAAGAAGCCCGCAAGATGCACTACGGCGAGACCGAGCACCGCTCGATCTACGGCGAGGCATCGCCGGAGGAAGCCAAGGACATGCACGAGGAAGGCATCGAATTCCATCCGCTGCCGGTGCTGCCCGACGAGCGAAATTAGTCCTCTCTCTCTCGAATTTCGTAGGGTGGGCAAAGGCGCGGTCTGCACAAGCGGAACGTGCCAAGCACACTGGCGAAGCGCCGTGCCCACCATCACCACAGCTGATGTCGGAATGGCCATGGTGGGCACGGCGCTGCACCGCCCGGTTTGAGAGGCATGTGTACGTTGTCCGCGCCTTTGCCCACCCTACGAATGCCGAGTTCGCTGGGCTAATACGCCCACACCAACGCCGCGACCCCGATCACGATCAGCACGATGCCCAACGCCTCGCGCGGCGTCGTCGTCTGCTTGAACACGAACGACGAGATCGCCTGCGCGAACAGCACCTCGACCAGCGCGAGCGTGCGCACGCTGGCGGCGGTGGCGAGCGCGAACGCCAGGAACCAGAATTGCGAGGCGAATGCGCCGAGGAAACCGGCGAGCAGCGACGGCCGCCAGTGCCGCGCGATCGCGCCGAGCACCTTGGGCTCGCGCAGCAAGAGCCACGCCGACACCAGCGACGCACTGGATGATGAGGCCGACGACGAGCGTGAACGTCGCCGCCATCAGAAAGCTCGGCAGGCCGAGGCTCAGGATCGCGCCGCGATAGCCGACCGCCGACAGCGCAAACATGCCGCCGGCGGCGATGCCGAGCAGCGTCGCGCGGACGTCGAGCGTGGTGCCGGGCTTGAGCGCCATCAGCACGACGCCGGTGGTGGCGATCAGGATCGCCGCGCCCATCGGCAGCGTGACGACGTCGCCCAGGAACACGAGGCCGAACAGCGCCGCCTGCACCGGCTCGGTCTTGATGTAGGCGTAGACCACCACGAACGAGCGGTCGCTCATGGCCGCGAGCATCAGCGCGGTGGCGGCGATCTGCGCGATCGATCCCTGCAAGATCCACGGCCAGTAGACCGCCGGCAGGCTCGGCAGCGCCTGCGCCGCTCGCGAACATACGACGAGCAGAAACACCAGCGCGAACGGCAACCCGAACAGGAAGCGCACATGGGTCGCGCCGGCGGTGCCGAGCGACGTGGTGAGCTCGCGCTGGGTGGCGTTGCGGACGGTCTGGGCGGCAGCGGCGATGACGGTGAACAGCGCCCAGAGCCAGGAAGAGTTGAGCACGTATGCCCCCGCTACGCCGGCTTCTCCGCCGTCACCATGTAGTTGACGTCCATGTCGGTCGAGATCTGCCAGCGGTCGGCGATCAGATTGTAGATCACGCCGGTCTCGTCGGCGACCTTGAGCCCGTGCCGCTCGATGCGCGGCTTCAAGCTCGTCGGGCGTCACGAACTTGTCCCACTGGTGGGTGCCGCGCGGCAGCCAGCCCAGCACATATTCGGCGCCGACGATCGCCAGCGCGAAGCTCTTGATCGTGCGGTTGAGCGTCGCCGCCACCATCATCCCGCCGGGCTTCACCATCTCCGCGCAGCGCTTGATGAACAGCGACACGTCGGCGACGTGCTCCACCACCTCCATGGCGAGCACCACGTCGAAGCGCTCGCCGGCATCGGCCAGCGCCTCCGCGGTGGTGACGCGGTAGTCGATCGTGAGGCCGCCCTGCGCCGCGTGCAGCCGCGCCGCCTCGATATTGGCGGCGGCCGGGTCGGCGCCCACCATGTCGGCGCCGAGCCGGGCCAGGGGCTCGCTCAGGATGCCGCCGCCGCAGCCGATATCGAGGATGCGCAGCCCCGCGAGGCTGTCGAGCCGCTTCGGGTCGCGCTCGAACCGCCGGCAGGCCGCCTCCTTGATGTAGCCCAGCCGGACCGGGTTGAACTTGTGCAGCACGCCCATCTTGCCGCGCTCGTCCCACCAGGTGGCGGCGAGGCGCCTCAAAACGGGCGATCTCGTCGGCGTCGACGGTCGGACTTTCGGGCCTGACAGCAGCCATTCATGCTTCTCCGGGGCGCGGTTGCAGCCCCATCCCCTCGCCGCTATGTATACGCGCCTTTTGGCGCGGCGGCTTGCGGCAAAGTCCTGCAGCCGCCGCTCCGTAGCAGAAGACCTGGTCCCCATGGCCCGCCTGGTGATGAAATTCGGCGGAACTTCGGTCGCCGATCTCGACCGAATCCGCAATGTCGCGCAGCACGTCAAGCGCGAGGTCGACGCCGGCCACGAGGTGGCCGTCGTGGTCTCCGCCATGGCCGGCAAGACCAACGAGCTGGTGGGCTGGTGCCGAGACGCCGCCGCCCTGCACGACGCCCGCGAATACGACGCCGTGGTCGCCTCCGGCGAGCAGGTCACCGCCGGGCTGCTCGCGATCGTGCTGGAAGGCATCGGGGTCAACGCCCGCTCCTGGCAGGGCTGGCAGTTGCCGGTCGTCACCTCCAACGCGCACGGCGCGGCGCGCATCCTCGCCATCAACGGCGGCGAGCTGGTCGCCCGCTTCAAGGAGCGCGGCGAGGTCGCGGTGATCGCCGGCTTCCAGGGCCTGCACAAGGATACCGGCCGCATCACCACGCTCGGCCGCGGCGGCTCCGATACCTCGGCGGTCGCGATCGCGGCCGCGATCCAGGCCACGCGCTGCGACATCTACACCGACGTGGACGGCGTCTACACCACCGACCCGCGGGTGGTGCCGCGCGCGCAGCGCCTCGACAAGATCGCCTATGAGGAAATGCTCGAATTCGCATCGCTCGGCGCCAAGGTGTTGCAGGTGCGCTCGGTCGAATTGGGCATGGTGCACAACGTGCGCATTTTCGTGCGGTCGAGCTTCGACAAGCCGGGCGATATCGATCCGCATGCGGAGCCGCCCGGAACCCTGATTTGCGGCGAGGAGGAGATCGTGGAACAGCAGGTCGTCACCGGTATCGCCTTCTCCAAGGACGAGGCGCAGATCTCGATCCGCCGCATCGCCGACAAGCCCGGCGTCGCCGCCGCGATCTTCGGTCCGCTCGCGGAAGCCAGCATCAATGTCGACATGATCGTGCAGAACGTCTCGGCCGACGGGCTGACCACCGACCTCACCTTCACCGTCCCGGCGGCCGACTACGAGCGCGCCGCCGACGTGCTCGCCAAGGCGCGCAAGGAGATCGGCTACGAGCGGCTCGACGGCGCCACCGACGTCGCCAAGGTGTCGGTGATCGGGGTCGGCATGCGCAGCCACGCCGGCGTCGCCGCCAAGGCGTTCAAGGCGCTGGCCGAGCGCCAGATCAACATCCGCGCGATCACCACCTCGGAGATCAAATTCTCGCTGCTGATCGACGCCGAGTACACCGAGCTCGCGGTGCGCACGCTGCATCACCTCTACGAGCTCGACAAGGCGTAGCGGGCAAGCTGACGGCTGTTGTGAACCGTTAATCATTCGGCCCGCGCCGGGCCCGGATTGCGGCCATCGCGCTGTGCATCGCGCTCGGCTGGCGGGGAGCTGATCGGGCGCACGAATTGCCCGGGCGGGTTCGTAGGCGCGATGCCGCTAACGACCGAACGGTCGCTGGTGGATCGAACAGTTCGCTTGATCTCGTCCTTGGTCCAGAAATCGCCTCGCAGCGGCCCACGTTGCTTTTCATACAACAGCCGCGGCAGGTGCTCCGGCATGTAGCGCCAATTGGATTGCGGCGGCCAATCCCAGGCTGTTTCGCGCGCGGGCAGGAATGGGAGACGGTCGGACTTTTTCAGCGCCGGAGGGGCCTCTTCGGCACGGGCCACGCCGCCCGAATCGCAGGTGAGCGGCCCGGCCACGCCGGTTACCGCCACCACCAGAATCCCCAGTGCCAGCATCCGGCGCACGGCACATCCCCTTCTGATCGGCAATGAGAGACCACGGGATTGTGCCGAACCCGTGACACCTTCCGAGCCTCCTTCCCCGCCCTTTGGCTTGCGGTTTGCATGGGGCATTGGCTATAGCCTGAGGTGAGATGTGTCCGCGGGTGACCGGCCCTGCGGGCGCGATTTCCTGACTGAGTAGCGCTGGAGCCGCCCTGTTCCAGCCAGCCCCGAGGATCACGCCAATGCGTGGCGCGCTCGGCGGTCCGCGCGTGCTGTTGCGAAGGCTTCGCGAAGTGATGGCGGAGCCGGTCAGCGCGCAGGAACGCCTCGACAAGATCGTGGTGCTGATCGCCGCCAACATGGTGGCGGAGGTCTGCTCCGTCTACGTGCTGCGCGTCGACGGCCGGCTCGAGCTCTACGCCACCGAAGGCTTGAAGCCGGAAGCCGTGCACAACACCGTGCTCGCCGCCGACGAAGGCCTGGTCGGCCTGGTCTCCAGCGAGGCCAACCCGATCAACCTCTCGGAGGCGCAGTCGCACCCGGCCTTCTCCTACCGGGCGGAGACCGGCGAAGAGATCTACCACTCGTTCCTGGGCGTGCCGATCCTGCGCGCCGGCAACACGCTCGGCGTGCTGGTCGTGCAGAACCGGGCGCGCCGCACCTATTCCGAGGAGGAAGAAGAGGCGCTGCAGACCACCGCCATGGTGGTCGCGGAGATGATCGCCTCCGGCGAATTGTCCGCCATCGCGCGCCCGGGTGCGCCCGAGCCGGCGGCGCGCAGGCCGGTGCATATCAACGGCGCGGCGCTCAACGACGGCATCGCGCTCGGCCATGTGGTGCTGCACGAGCCGCGCATCGTCATCACCAATTTCATCGCCGACGACGTCAACAAGGAGATGAAGCGCCTCGAAGCCGCGATCGAGACCATGCGCTCCGACCTCGACCTGATTCTCGAGCGCGGTGAAATGCCGGATGCCGGCGAGCATCGCGACGTGCTGGAAGCCTATCGCATGTTCGCCTATGACCGCGGCTGGCAGCACCGCCTGACCGAAGCCGTGGTCACCGGCCTGACCGCCGAAGCCGCGGTCGAGCGCGTGCAGTCGGACACCCGCGCCCGCATGCTGCGCGCGACCGATCCCTATCTGCGCGAGCGCCTGCACGATCTCGACGAATTGTCGAACCGGCTGATGCACCAGCTGCTCGGCAAAGACTACACGCCGCCGAGAGACCGCCTGCCGGAGAACGCGGTGATCGTGGCGCGCACCATGGGCCCGGCCGCGCTGCTCGAATACGACCGCAAACGCCTGCGCGGGCTGGTGCTGGAAGAAGGCGGACCGAACTCGCATGTCGCGATCGTCGCGCGCGCGCTTGGCATCCCCGCCGTCGGCGAGATCGCCAACGCCACCGGCGTCGCCGATCCGGGCGATCCGATCATCGTCGACGGCGCGACCGGCGACGTGCATATGCGGCCCTCGCCCGACATGGAAGCGGCCTATGTCGAGCGGGTGCGGCTGCGCGCCCGCCGGCAGTTGCAGTACCTCGCGCTGCGCGACAGGCCCTGCGTCACCAAGGACGGCGTAGCGGTCGAGCTCCTGCTCAACGCCGGCCTCGCCGTCGACCTGCCGCATATCGACGAGACCGGAGCCGCCGGCATCGGCCTGTTCCGCACCGAATTGCAGTTCATGGTGGCGGCGACCTTGCCGCGCACCGCCGAACAGTTCTCGCTCTATCGCGCGGTGCTCGACGCCGCCGGCGACAAGCCGGTGACCTTCCGCACCCTCGACATCGGCGGCGACAAGGTGCTGCCCTATATGCGCAACGAGGAAGAGGAGAACCCGGCGCTCGGCTGGCGCGCGATCCGGCTCGGCCTCGACCGCCCGGGGCTGCTGCGCGCCCAGATCCGCGCGCTGCTGCGGGCGGGTGGCGGGCGCTCCCTCAAGCTGATGTTCCCGATGATCGCCACGGTCGAGGAATTCGACGAGGCCAAGGGGCTGGTCGAGCGCGAGCTCACCCATCTGCGCCGCCACGGCCACAGGCTGCCGGACCGGGTCGAGGTCGGCACCATGGTCGAGGTGCCTTCGCTGCTCTATCAGCTCGACGAGCTGATCGAGCGCGTCGACTTCCTGTCGGTCGGCTCGAACGACCTGCTGCAGTTCTTCTACGCCGCCGACCGCGGCAACAAGCGGGTCTCCGGGCGTTTCGACCCCCTCTCCGCGCCGATGCTGCGCGTGTTCCAGGCGATCGCCGACAAGAGCAAGGCCAAGCGCAAACCGGTCACGCTCTGCGGCGAGCTCGCCTCCAATCCGCTCGGCGCGCTGGCGCTGGTCGCGATCGGCTATCGCTCGCTGTCGGTCGCGCCGTCGGCGATCGGCCCGGTCAAGGCCATGCTGCTCGACCTCGACGCCGGCAAGGCCGGCAAATTGCTGGGCCCGCTGATCGACAGCCCGGCTTCCAGCGTGCCGATCCGCGAGCGGCTGAAGGCCTTCGCGGCGGAGCACGGCCTGCAAATCTAGGGCAGCGTCTCAGTTCACCGGCGACTGGATGATCTTGGTGACACGCTCGATGATCTCGGGCGACGCTTCCTTGGCCGACCGGATCAGCGCTTCGAGTTGCTCGCCGGTGCGCAGCGTGATCTCGAAGCCGAGCCTGTGGGCTTCGTCGCGAAATTGCGGATCGTTGACGGTCGCCTCGAAGGCGCGGCGCAGCATCCGGACCCGCGCCTCGGGCACCTCGGGAGGCAGCAGGATCGGGCGGCCATATTCGATGCTGGACGAGAAATACTCCAGCACCCGGCGCTGCTCGTCGGTTTTCATGAATCCGTAGATCGTCGGCGCACCGGTCCAGGGAACGGTGTCCTGTTCGAGCGTGAACAACACGCGCGCGATGCCCGACTTGATCCAGTCCGGGCGGAAATTGCGGAACGACTGCACCGTCGAGCACATGCCGTCGAGCTCGCCGTTCTCCATGGCGAATTGCGCATCCTGCGGCTTCGCATAGCCTTCGACCACCTTGAGCTTCATGCCGAGCAGCCCGCGCAAGAGCTTCGGCGTTTCCGTGACGGTCGAGCCGGCGCCGGTCCCGCCGACGACCAGCTCGTGCTCGAACAGATCGGCGGCAGTCTTGATGCGCGGGTTCTTGGTCATGGCGAAACAGCCGCGATTGGTCAGTTCCGGGCTGCCGAGCCAGTTGAACTTCAGCGGGTCGAAGCGAACGCCGGACAGTTGCTGCAACCCGACGCTCGGAATGTTGCGGCTGACACTGCCCCACACCGTCCCGTCGCGCGGCGCGACGTTGTAGAGCCAGTTGGTCGCAAGCAGATGGCCCGCACCCGGCATGTTCTGCACGATAAAGCCCGGAGCGCCGGGAATATGGCGCGGCAGATGGCGGGCGAGGAAGCGCGCCCAGACGTCATAGTCCTGGCCCGGCGCCGCGCCGAGCACGAATCGGATCTGCTTGCCCCGGAAGAATTCGTCGGTCGGCTGGGCGTGAGCGGAAATCACTGTCGACGCCAGCAACGCAGCCGCGATCCAAGCTCCGCTCATTCCCGCGCAAGCGGGAATCCAGACTTGCCGGCCTTTCGTTTGGGCCCCTGGGTCCCCGCCTTCGCGGGGACGAGCGGGGAGAGGTCCCTGTAGGCCAAGCACGACGATCAGGCCGTCACCGGCGCCTTGGTTTTCTTGGGCGTCGCGAGGTCGCGGTCGAAGCCGCCCTCCGCGATGTCGTACATGTTACCTTCGGGATCGGTCGCCCGCTGCTCGGCATAGGTGCGGTCGGCGGGCCGCTCGGACGGGCCGACGATGTCCCAGTTCTTCAGCCGCTCGGCGATCACGTCCGAATCCTCGACATGAAAGCCGAAGTGGTTAAGGCCATTGGCCTTGCCTTCGGCCTTCTGGCTGAGCAGCGCGAGATTCATGTAGCCGTCGGTCAGGAACACGTTGTTGCGGCCGTTGCGGGCCACCACCTTCATCTCGAAAACCTCGGTATAGAACTTCGCGAGTTTCTCGGGGTCCATGCAGATGATGGCCAGGTGCCTGATCTTGGGCATTTTTGCTCCCTTGCGCTATCTCGGGCCGGTTCCGGTTCCCTGTACCATTGACATACACCGCCACTTGCGCCGATTCCAATAGCCGACGAAGCGACATAACCAACTCATGCTGCCTGAACAGAAACTTGACGCGCTGGTGACCCGCCACAAGGCGATCGAGAGCGAGCTGTCGACCCAGCTCGCGCCCGAGACCTTTGTGAAGCTGTCGCGCGAATTCGCCGAGCTCAACCCGGTCGTCGATGCCGTGAAGGCCTACCGCGATGTCGTCGCGGAAGTCGACGGCCTCGACGCGCTGCATCGACGATCCCAAGACCGACGCCGAGATGCGCTCGATGGCGCAGGCCGAGAAGCCGGTATTGGAGCAGAAGCGCGCCGCGCTGGAGCAGCAGCTCAAGCTCGCGCTGCTGCCCAAGGATGCGATGGACGACCGCAACGTCATCATCGAAATCCGCGCCGGCACCGGCGGCGACGAGGCTTCGTTGTTTGCCGGCGATCTCTTCCGCATGTACGAGCGCTTCGCCGCCAAGCAGGGCTGGAAGGTCGACGTGGTCTCCGCGAGCGAGGGCTCGATGGGCGGCTACAAGGAAATCGTCGCCGAGATCAAAGGCCGCGGCGCCTTCGCCAAGCTCAAATTCGAATCCGGCGTGCATCGCGTGCAGCGCGTGCCCGACACCGAGGCCTCCGGCCGCATCCACACCTCGGCCGCGACGGTCGCGGTGCTGCCGGAAGTCGAGGACGTCGACATCGTCATCAACGATGCCGACCTGCGCATCGACACGCTGCGCGCCGGCGGCGCCGGCGGCCAGCACGTCAACAAGACCGAATCCGCGATCCGCGTGTCCCATATTCCCACCGGCATCGAAGTGAAGATGCAGGAGGATCGCTCCCAGCACCGCAACCGCGCCAAGGCGATGGCGGTGCTGCGCGCCCGCCTCTACGAGCACGAGCGCCAGAAGCGCGACTCCGCGCGCGCGGCCGAGCGGCGCGGCCAGATCGGCTCCGGCGACCGCTCCGAGCGCATCCGCACCTACAATTTCCCGCAGGGCCGCGTCAGCGATCACCGCATCAACCTGACGCTGCTACAAGCTGCCGCAGATCATCGAGGGCGAGGCGCTCGGCGAGATCATCGACGCGCTGGTGACGGAGCATCAGGCGGAGCTGTTGGCGGCGGAGTCGTCGTGATGGCGGCGGTCGCGGCCGACACCGCGTTCTCCATTGCCGCCGCGCGCCGGCAGCTGGCGCGCGAGTTCAGCAATGCAGCCCTCGATACGCCCGATCTCGACGCGCGCATTCTCGTGGGCCATGCGCTCAAGCTCGACCATGCCGCGCTGGCGTCACAGGCAGAGCGCCGCCTGACCGACGGCGAGATCGATGCGGTCGCCGCGCTGGCGCAGCGGCGCCTCAACGGCGAGCCGGTGGCGCGCATCGTCGGCACCAAGGAATTCTGGGGGCTCCCGCTCGCGCTCAATGCCGACACGCTGGTGCCGCGGCCGGAGACCGAAACCGTGGTCGAGGCCGCGCTCGCGGCGCTTAGCGGAGCGCGCGGCCGCGCGTTGCGTATCGCCGACCTCGACACCGGCTCGGGCGCATTGCTGCTGGCGCTGCTCTCCGAGCTGCCGGCGGCGCACGGCGTCGGCACCGATATCAGTGTCGCGGCGCTGTCCTGCGCCCGGTCGAATGCCGCCGCGCTCGGCTTGGCCGGCCGCGCATCGTTTGTCGCCTGCGACCACGGTGCGGCGCTGGGTGGCGCGGCGCTGGGTGGCGGCTTCGATCTGATCGTCGCCAACCCGCCCTACGTGGCGAGCGGCGACATCGCGGCGCTGGCGCCGGAGGTGCGCGACTTCGATCCGCGGGCGGCGCTCGACGGCGGAGCGGATGGCCTCGCCGCCTATCGCGCCATCGCCAACGATGCGCGCCGGCTGTTGGCGCCCGGCGGCCTGCTGGTGCTCGAGCTTGGCGCCGGACAGCGCGACGCCGTGACGTCGTTAACGGCTGCGGCCGGCCTCACGCCGGGCGCATGTCGCAACGACTTGTCTGGTGTGCCACGCGCCCTCGCCATCACGGTTTCGGAATAGTTATTTGTGCCCCAAAATCGCGGGAATCGGCATACCGCCTCCACAATTCAGCCACGCAAAAAAGCACTTGGATTGTGGGTCAAGAACGACTAGGTTTCGCGCAGGAATCGACCCCAGGCGCCAGCAAGAGCCCGCAGCGACGCTCGGAGAGCCACAGGCACAAGGCGCGAATCAAGTTCAGGCCGGACATCCGGCAGTAGGTTCGCCTTCCTGGGATCGAAATGCTTCATCGGTTTGCGCCGCCCGCGATATGAGCGTTGCGCATGACGAGAGGTGGGCAACACCGCAAAGAAGGTTGCGGGAAGGGGTTGCTGCTTCGTGACACGAAATCCGAAATTGCGGCACGCCGTGCCGCAATTCGGTAGCGCGTTTGATCCGGCAGGACGCGGCCCTTGTGCCGCATCGATGTGATCGTCGCGCGAGCGTGGAACCGGACGTGAAGCAAGGCGGCGATAACCGCCAAGCAAGAGGATACAAACAGGCGAGTCATGAGAAACGGTCAGAACAACAAGCGGATGCGCGGTCGCAACAACCAGCATCACCACTCACATCACCGCAACAAGAATCAGAACCCGATGTCGCGGGTTTTCGAGTCCAACGGACCCGACGTTAAGATCCGCGGAAATCCGTCTCACATCGCCGAGAAATACGTCCAGCTTGCCCGTGACGCGCAATCGTCCGGAGATCCGGTGGCGGCCGAGAACTACTATCAGCACGCCGAGCACTACAATCGTCTGATCGCCGCTGCGCAGGAACAGTTCCGCCAGCAGAATCCGCAATTCAACAATCGCCCCGAGACCGATATGCGCAGCGACATGCGCGACGACTCGTTCGAGGACGGCGAAGAGGACAGCGCCGCCAACCCCGGCAACCAGCAGCCCATGCAAGCCGGCGGCGGCGAGCCCTACGCCTACGGCACGCGCGAGCCGCAACCCTATCTGCCGCGTGAGGCGCAGCCGTTTCCCAATCCGCAACAGCAGCCGCAGCCGCAGCCCCGGCAGCAACCGAATGACAACGGCGACGTCGATCGGCTGCCGTCGTTCATCACCGGCGGACAGCCGCAGAGCGCGGGCGGCCAGCAGGCCAACCAGAACGGCCATGACGGCCAGCCGGATCGTTTCCCGCTGCATCGCCGCCGCCGCCGCCATCGCGGCCCGCGCGAGGGCGGCCCGCGCGACGACGCCGCGCCGCAGGACTGATCTGATCTCGATTTGCTAGTGACGTCATGCCCGGCGCTTAGGTGCCGGGCATACGTTTTTCAGCGATCCCTGATTCAAACTTGGATATCGCGCGGCGAAGGCGCCAGCGCCGGCTCCAATGCCGGCACGAGTCGGCGCCGCTCGCGCCGCGCCGGTATCGCGCGATAGACCTGCTTGGTCGCTTCGACGATATGCACACCCGCGAACGGTGCCGAGATCGTCGCGCCCGCACGCTCCCACGCCACCGCCGAGCGCAGGAACCAGCCGCGCCCGATCGGCGGCACGTACAGCACCTCGCTCCATCCGACCGGCGTGAACCAGGTGTCACGCAGGAGCTGCGTGATCTGCGAGCGCGAATACGGACGCCCGTGTCCGAACGGCGTCGTGTCCATGCGCGCCCACACGCCGCGCCGGTTCGGCACCACCGCCAACAGACGTCCGCCCGCCGCCAGCACGCGCCAGACTTCGCGCAGCAGCGCGGCCGGGTCGTGCGCCATCTCGAGCGCGTGCGCCAGCAGCACGCGATCGACCGAGGAATCCTGCAGCGGCAGGTCGAGCTCGTCGACCAGCGTCGCGAGGCTCGGGCGCTGCGATGGCCACTTCATCACGCCCTGCGCCGCCGGCATGAAGGCGAGGCAGCGCTCCGCCTCCTCCCGGAACAGGCCGAGATAGGGCGTCGCATAGCCGACGCCGAGCATGCTCATGCCGCGGGTATCGTTGAACCGCGCGCGGATGCCGCGGCTGATGAAGCGCCGCGCCACCACCCCGAGCCGCTGGGTGTAGAAATTGCGCAGGTCGACGACGTCGATGGACATGGGGCCAAATTTAGCACGCCGCGCCGCGGTTGTTGCGTCATCATCCGTGAAAGCGGATGATCCGTTAACGCCGAACGATAACGCCCTACGGGCATTATCGGCACGTTACCCGGAGAGGACTATGGCTGCGCAAACCCGTCTCTTCATGTGTCTCAAGGACAATTTCGGCGTGCTGCTGCACGACCCCGGCAGCGGCCGCACCGCAGCGATCGACGCGCCGGAGGCGGCGCCGGTCGAGGCCGCGCTCAAGGCCACCGGCTGGAAGCTCACCGACATCCTGGTGACGCACCATCATGCCGACCACACCGGCGGCATCGCCGAGCTCAAGGACCGCTACCGCTGCCGCGTGGTGGCGCCCGACGGCGAAGCCGGCGGCATTCCCGACGTCGACGAGACCGTACGCGACGGCGACACCGTCCGCGTCGGCGCGCTCGAAGGCCGCGTGATCGTAACGCCGGGGCATACCTCGGCGCCGGCGACGCTCCACTTCGGCGCCGACAAGCTCGTGTTCGCCGGCGACACGCTGTTCTCGATCGGCTGCGGCCGCGTGATCGAAGGCACGATGGAGCAGATGTGGCAATCGATGCTGAAGCTGCGCGCGCTGCCCGACGACACCATGGTTCACTGCGGCCACGAGTACACGCTGGCGAACATCCGCTTCGCCAAGACCATCGAGCCCGGCAACAAGGCGCTGGCCGCGCGCGAGCAGGAAGTCACGCAGCTGCTTGCCGCCGGCAAGCCGACGGCGCCCTCGCGGCTGGGCGACGAGAAGGCCGCCAATCCGTTCCTGCGCGCCGACGTGCCGGAGGTCGCCAAGGCGGTGGGCATGGCGGGCGCGCCGGCGGCCGAGGTGTTCGCCGAAATCCGCACGCGGAAGAACAAGTTCTAGGACGCAGCGTGCAGCTCACCGCGGCCGAGATCATCCGGATGCTCGCCCTCAAGCCGCATCCCGAAGGCGGTCACTTCATCGAGACCCATCGCGATGCGCGCGCGGACGGCCGCGCGCACGCGACCGCGATCTACTTTCTGATGGCGCGCGGCGAGCGCTCGCACTGGCACAAGGTCGACGCCGCCGAAGTCTGGCACTACTACGCCGGCAGCGCGCTGATGCTGGAGACCGCGGCGAGCGGCCACGGCCCGATCGAGCGCGTCACGCTCGGTCCCGATCTCGCCGCCGGCGAGCGCCCGCAGGCGGTGGTGCCGGCGCATGCATGGCAGGCGGCCGAGAGCCTCGGCGACTGGACGCTGGTCGGCTGCACGGTCGCGCCGGGTTTCGAGTTCGAGGGTTTCGAGCTCGCACCCAAGGACTGGTTGCCGGGACGCAAAGGATAGGCGGTGTCGGGCGAACGTCAGCGCGGCTGCAGCCGCAGCACCGCCGGTAGCAGAATAACGGCGGCGAGGATCGTCACCACCAGCGTGACAAGCTCGACCACAAGCTCCTGCGCGAAGCCGGACTGCGGGCCGTAGAGCACCGCCGGCACGATCAGTGCAAACAACGCGCCCGCGAGCGCGCAGCAGGCGATCCAGCGGCCGAGCCCGACCGCCGCTGGACGCAGGATCAGCGCCTGCACTGATCCCACCACCGTGCTGATCACGATGCCGGCGATGGCGGCGCCGAGCGCCAATCCCAAGGCGACGGCGGTCTCGACCGGCTCAGGATCGGTCGGCAGTTCCGGTGTCAGCCAGGCATACGCCGAGACCGCTCCGAAGACCGCGCCGAGTACGACGTAGAACGCCAGCCAACTGCGCATCGGAAACGCCGGCAGCTTGGTGCGTAGCACCACGCCGGAGAGATAGCCCAGCACGAACAGGCCGAACGTCAGCGCCGCGGTCGCGACCACCACAAAGACCGTCTGCAATCCGGCGGAAGCACCCTTCTCGCTCACGCCGAGCGCCTGACCGACCAGAAACGCGACAAAGCTCACGGCAAGGTTGATGACCGCGCCGATCGCATTGGCCTTGATCCACTGGGATCCGATACTCGGGTGCACGGTGTCCGATCCGATGCTCACACCATCAATATCAGCGCGGGCGCAGCTGTCGCACTGCGGGCAGCATGATGAAGGCTCCAGTGATGGTGGCGAAAAAGCCGGCAACCGCTTCAAGCACTTCCGAGACGAAACCGGACCGTGGTCCGTAAACGGCCATCGGCACCATAACGACGACGATCGGTATGCCGGCGAGCGCCGAATACAAGACCCAAGTCCGAAGCCCCTCGGCGGTCTTGCGGAGGACGAAGGCTTCAAGCGCCCCCGCTGTCGCACCAATCAACATCCCCACAATGCCCGCAACGACGATGCCGACGGCCAACACCGTAAGGTTCAACAACGTAAGGTTATTTTAGATTATCCCATCTTGTCCAGTTCACTCTCCGCATCGAGCCATGCCATCGTCGTGAGGAGCCCGACGAGAAGCCCAAAAAAGGCGAACAGTATGAGCCACGCCCGCAACGGGAACAGTGGCAACTTTTGACGAAGCACGACGCCGATCAGATATCCCAAGATCAGGAGACTGAGTGAATTAGCTGCAACCAAGACAATTCCCAGTACCAGCAAATCGACTATTCCGATATGGACAGCCTTTATGCCGGCCCACTTAATGACAAGATCGCTGGCGAGAGGCACCACGGCGAACACGATGCCACCCAACAAATTGGCCTTGATCCATTGCCGGCTGATGTCGCCACGCGTGTCAGCCGAGGCTTCGCTCACGAGTCACACCATCACCTGCCCGCCGTTCGCGGACAGTGTCGAGCCGGTGATCAGCCCGGCCTCGTCGGAGGCGAGGAACACCACACAGCGCGCGATCTCTTCCGGCTCGCCGAGGCGGCCGAGCGGAATGAGCGGAATGATGTTCTTCTCGAGAACCTCTTTCGGCACCGCCTTGACCATCTCGGTCGCGATGTAGCCCGGGCAGATCGCGTTCACGGTGATGCCAGCGCGCGCGCTCTCCTGCGCCAGCGCCTTGGTGAAGCCGAGCTCGCCGGCCTTGGCGGCGGAGTAGTTGGTCTGCCCCATCTGGCCCTTCTGGCCGTTGATCGAGGAGATGTTGATGATGCGGCCGAACTTGCGCTCGCGCATGCCTTCGATCACCGGCCGGCACATGTTGAACAGCGAGCTGAGATTGGTGTTGATGACGTCGCCCCACTGCTCCGGCTTCATGCGATGGAACATGGTGTCGCGCGTGATGCCGGCATTGTTGACCAGCACCTCGACCGGGCCGAGATCGGCTTCGACCTGCTTCAGGCCGTCGGCGCAGGACTGATAGGACGAGACGTCCCACTTGTAGACCGGGATGCCGGTCTCGGCCTTGAACTTCTGCGCGGCCTCGTCATTGCCGCCGTAGTTCGCCGCCACCTTGTAGCCGGCCGCCTTCAGCGCCTTGGAGATCGCTTCGCCGATCCCGCGGGTTCCACCCGTCACCACCGCAACGCGCGCCATAAGGCGTCTCCTCCCTGATTTTCAAGATTGCCGGATATTACCGGCAATCACCGCTCCACGCACATGGCGATGCCCATGCCGCCGCCGATGCAGAGCGTGGCGAGGCCCTTCTTGGCGTTGCGCTTCTGCATCTCGAACAGCAGCGTCACCAGCACACGGCCGCCGGACGCGCCGATCGGATGACCGATCGCGATCGCGCCGCCGTTGACGTTGACCTTGCCGGTGTCCCAGCCGAGGTCCTTGTTGACCGCGCAGGCCTGCGCCGCGAACGCCTCGTTGGCCTCGATCAGGTCGAGGTCCTCGACCTTCCAGCCGGCCTTCTTGAGCGCCGCGCGCGAGGCCGGGATCGGGCCGGTGCCCATGATCGACGGATCGACGCCGGCATGCGCCCACGAAACGATGCGCGCCAACGGCGTCTTGCCGCGCTTCTGCGCTTCGCTCGCGGTCATCAGCACCACCGCGGCGGCGCCGTCATTGATGCCGGAGGCATTGGCGGCGGTGACGGTGCCGTCCTTGGCGAAGGCGGCGCGCAGCTTGCCGACGATGTCGAGCGTGGTGCCGTGCTTGGGATATTCGTCGGCATCGACCACCACGTCGCCCTTGCGGGTCTTCACGGTGACCGGCGCGATCTCGTCCTTGAACTTGCCGGCCTTCTGCGCGGCCTCCGCCTTGTTCTGCGAGGCGACTGCGAACTCGTCCTGCTGCGCCCGCGTGATCTGCCACTGGCGCGCGACGTTCTCGGCGGTGGTTCCCATGTGGTAGCCGTTGAACGCGTCCCACAATCCGTCCTTGATCATGGTGTCGATCATCTCGAAGTTGCCCATCTTCACGCCGCCGCGAAGATGCTGGCAGTGCGGCGACATGCTCATCGACTCCTGGCCGCCGGCCACCACGATGTCGCTGTCGCCGTTGAGGATCGCCTGATAGCCGAGCGCGACCGCGCGCAGGCCGGAACCGCAGAGCTGGTTGACGCCCCAGGCCGGGCTCTCGACCGGAATGCCGGCCGCGATCGACGCTTGCCGCGCCGGGTTCTGGCCCTGCCCGGCGGTGAGGATCTGTCCCAGAATGACCTCGGACACTTGCGGCCCCTCGACGCCGGCGCGCTTGAGCGCCTCCGCGATGGCGACCTTGCCGAGCTCATGCGCCGGAAGGGTTGCAAACGCCCCATTGAACGCGCCCACGGCCGTACGCGCCGCGCTGACGATGACGATATCGTCCTTCATCTCGTAACTCCTTCCTATCCGGCTTGAATGGCGGCCGATGATCTAGCCGTTGATTTTGGCGTCCCGACGACACCCGGCTGGCAACCACATCTCGATTTAGACATGGCCGCCCCGTTGAACCCTGTCAATTGGACGCCCTGCGGATCAGCTGTGCAGTCAACCCCCGTCAAACGCCCCATGTTCCCCCCGTCCTGAAATCGGCTGACAAAACGGTGGCTTGCCCGCTTGGAAACGGTCTATGCTCCCAGGTCGGGGCTGGAGTGACGTCGAACAATGACTGAGGCCGGGACACCGCTAGTCGTCAAACGCTATGCCGGACAACGGCGCTACGATCCGGCTGCGGGCGTCGATCCGACGCTCGGCGACCTGGCCCAACGCCTCGACGACGACGAGGCTGCGACCGGCGAGGACATCACCCGGTCGGTGCTCAAACAGATCATTGTCGAGCGTAGGCGCCATGGCTAATCCATCGGAACCCGTCACTATCAAGAAATACGCCAACCGGCGGCTCTACAACACGGGCACCTCGAGCTACGTAACGCTCGAGGATCTCGCCTCGATGGTGAAGGCCGGCCAGGACTTCGTCGTCTACGACGCCAAGACCGGCGAGGACATCACCCGCTCGGTGCTGGCGCAGATCATCTTCGAGCAGGAGAACAAGGAAGGGCAGAACCTGTTGCCCATCAATTTCCTGCGCCAGCTGATCCGCTTCTACGGCGACTCCATGCAGATGCTGGTGCCGCGCTATCTCGAAGCCTCGATCGAGTCGCTGACGCGCGAGCAGGAGAAGTTCCGCGCGCAGATTGCACAGGCGTTCGGCACCGGGGCGTTCGGGTCGCTCGGCCCGCTCGAAGATCAGGTGCGGCGGAACATGGAGATGTTCCAGCGCGCCTTCACGATGTTCACGCCGTTCGCCAAGCGCGAGGCGCAGCAGGGCAACGACGCGTCGCCGCGGCCGGCCGGCGCCAGTGGTGGCACCGGCGGTGGTGGCGGAACCGACGAGATCGACGATCTCAGGCGCCAGATGGAAGAGATGCGCAAGCAGCTCGAACGTCTCGGCAACAAGGACAACGGCTAGACGGCCGTCAGCATCGAGCGTCTGAAAGAAAAACCAGAAGCCGCCGGGCTAAGCCGTGCGCGTCAGGCCGAATTGGCCTTCAGCGCCGGTGTAAGCGCGGCCCATGGCCGATCGAGCGTCGCCAGCCCGACCAGCGCGCCCTGGATGTAGTCGCAACCCCAGTCGGCGAGGATCGCGGCCGACTCCTCGTCCTGCACCCATTCCGCGACCGTCTCGAGGCCAAGCCGCCGCGCCAGATCGATCAGCGTCTGCACGAAGGCGCGGTCGTCTTCGGAGCGCCGCAGATTCTGCACGAACGAGCCGTCGATCTTGACGATGTCGACGCCGAGCTTGCGCAGGTTGCGGAACGAGGTGTAGCCGGCGCCGAAGTCGTCGATCGCGATGCGGCAGCCGAGGTCCTTCACGCGCGCGACAAAGCCGCGGGTGTCGTCGAGGTCCTGGATCGCGGTCGTCTCGGTGATCTCGACGGTAAGCCGCTTGGCGATGCCGGGATTGGCGCGCAGCGCGGCGCCGAGCGAGGCCCACCAGTCCGGATCGACGGTCGATGCCGCCGAGAGGTTGAGCGACGCCTTCAGGCCGGGCGCGCCGGCAAGCTCGTCGAGAACGAGCTCGAGCACGCGATGGTCGAGCAGGCGCACGAGGCCGAGCCGCTCGGCGAGCGGCACCACCTCGTTGACCGCGAGCAGGCTGCCGTCGTCGCGGCGCACCCGCATCAGGCATTCGTAGAAAGCCGGCTGGCGCGAGCCGATCGCCACGACCGGCTCGTACACCAGGAACAGCCGGCGCTCGTTGAGCCCCTTGATGATCTCGTCGGTGGCGCGGACGTTTTCCTTGCGCTGCGCGTCGCGCTCGGGATTGGGCTGATAGGCCTGGAACGAGCCGCGCCGTTTCGCCTTGGCGCTGTCGAGCGCATCCTGCGCGCGGGCGAGCACCTCATTGACGTTGCGGGCGTAGCGCGGCGCGGTGACGCCGCCGATGGTCACGGTGACGGCGACCGGTCCGGCCGAAGTCTGCACCACATGGTCGCGCGCGCCGACCAGCAGCCGGTCGGCGGCGATCAGTATGTCGTCGGGCGTGCAATTGTTGAGGATGATGCCGAACTTGTTGCCGGAGAGCCGGCCGAGATGATCCTTGCCGCGCATCTGCGAGCGGATGCGCGACGCCACCGCCGCGATCACCTCGTCGGCGATATTGAACCCGTAGGCTTCGTTGATGCGGCCGAGATTGTCGATCGCGGCGAGCATGAAGCCGCAGGATGAGCGCAGCTTCATCGCCTCCTCGATGGTCTGCTCAAGCACCGCGGTCATGTGCCAGCGGTTCATCTCGTTGGTGAGCGCATCGTAGCGGGAGAGATACGCGAGCTGCTGCTCCTGCTCGCGGCGCGCATCGATCACCCGGACGACGCCGTGGGCGCGCGCCGGCGTTCCGTCGGCGCCGGCGAACCAGCGGCCGGAGTCCTCGATCCAGTGCAGCGGCGCCGAATCCGGTGTCGGCTTCAGCGCGTATTGCACCTCGTAAGGGACGCCCGCGCCGTCGTCCTTCATGCCGGAGTTCATCACCGCGTCGACGCGCGAGCGGCCGTCCTTGTGATCGATCAGCCGCGCATAGCGGCCGCCGCTGGCGATCAGCGCAGCGTCGGCGACCTCAAGGACATCGCGGGCATTGGCGCCCCAGGCGAGCGCATCGGTCGCGACATCCCACGCATAGGGAACGACACCGGTGGAGGCGAAAATGTCGTGAGGGTCGAGGGCTGCGGGAGCGGCGTTTTCGGATGCCGCGCGCTCGACGCGACGGGGCTCGGTGCCCTCGTCGTCGCCGGGATCGACGCCTGTCCGATTTTGGTTGGCCACGCTGTCCCCGCTTGGCTCCCTCTAGGCCGCTGCGGCATTGGCAGACCGGCGGCGGATGGCCGCTAACGTGCCGGAAAACCTTAAATTATTCGGAAATCGCGGGGGTTGGCCAGGGATCGCCGCAGCGGCGCGAAGGCGGGGCATGCGGCTTGCGATGTGACGTTGGAGGCGGCGGGATTGTCCCGATCCGCGACAGCGGGCGTCCGATGCGGGTCAGCGTTACCGAGGATTTACCATTCGCCACCGGGCGCAGCCTGGTGCCGGTTGCCGCGTCCAACAGCATGCGCGGCACCGCGGACGCGCATAACGCGCGCGCCTCCGCCGTCTTCCTGGCCCAGCTCATCGCCATCGCCCAGGGCGCGCCGCAGACGCGCGCGCGGCGCCGCGCGAGCGCCGATCATGCGGCCGCGCTCTATGCCGCCGCCGCAACGATCGCGCGACCGGGCGCGATCAAGATTTCCTTGTAGGAAAGGTCAGGCGCCCGGCGCCATGTGCTCGGGCCGATCGACCGAGATGTCGCGCTGCGCGGTCCGGATGGTGATGGTGAACCCGCCGAGCACGTCGACGCAGCACAGCGCCATCAGCATCAGGTAGGTCGAGGTGGCGGCGCGCGGCATCGCGACGAACTGAATTATCATCACGACGAACAGCACGAACGACAGGATGTGATCGATGATCGCCCTGCTGGCAAACCGCGTCGCTTTGAGGATCTCGATATAAAGCAGAACGATGCCGAGCAGCACCAGGAGATCGCCGGTCGAGATCACCATGCTCCGCCCCGACAGCAACGGCACGCTGAACAGCGGGGTGGTGAATTCCATGTCGAGCAGGAACGCGACCATGTTGTAGAGCACGAACGGAATCAGGAGCAGCGGAAAGCCGATCAGGTACATGGCGTTGCTCCTTTGTGTCGGGCTGGTCCGCTTTGCGTCCGAAAGCCGGCATCGTTCGTTTATGAGTACACGCCCTAACAATTAGCGGTGTGGGCCATACGATCTGCGGCGATGATGGCGCGTTCTCGATCCGACGCAAATTCCAATGTTGCAGTCGATGTTGTAGCTTAACCGTCGATGGATGGCGTGTTACCCTTCAATCAAGCGCATAGGATGGATTGAGCGAAGCGAAACCATTATCTTCCAGATGTCGTAGCAATGCGATGGTTTCGCCTCGCTCAACCATCTTACAATCCACCCAGAGGGACAGAAGGACTCAATAGGATGTCAAATGCAGACCATCCTGAACCCGTAGTCGTAGGCCGGGATCGAGCCGCCCGCAGAGGGGGAGGCGCTTTAGTCTGGTGCCGGGATTTTTCTATATCCTGATCCTGTACATCGTCGGGACGTACCTCTTTCCCGATCCGAGAGCGACGCTGGTCGATTTCATGGGGTACAAGCTCTCGTGGGTCGAAGTCCTCTTGGTCGCCGCCGCGATCATGGCTATGGCCGAGCAGATTAAGGTGGCCAGACCCGGCATCAACAATACCACCGAAATCCTGCTCATGGGCTTGATCGCCATCGTTCAGATATTGTTGTTCGCACTCGGCGCCGCAAAGGTGCCGGCGCTTGCGATTTTCGACAATACCGAATTCCTGCTGCTTACGGCGATCAACCTCGCGCAAACCGCCGTGGCGTACCAGATCAACTCCGCGACCTTGATGCGGACGATTTCGCCGACGTCGTAGCGAGCGCCCAGCGCGTAGGGCGAAATTTCGCCGAAGGCGTAATCCGCCGCTGTGAATCACATTGGCGGATTATTAGCGGAAACCCTCGCAGCGAGCATTTCTAGTCCGCTTTGTTCCCAAAGCCCGACATCGCGTTGAGTACACGCCCCGGCAACGAATTAGGCTTCAGTCTTCGCCTTGAGCACCTGCCGGCCCTTGTACATGCCGGTCTTGAGATCGACATGGTGCGGACGGCGCAGCTCGCCGGAATCCTTGTCCTCGACATAGGTCGGCCGCTTCAATGCATCGGCGGAGCGGCGCATGCCGCGCCGGGACGGTGATGTTTTTCTCTTGGGGACGGCCATTTGGCGAAAACTCCTGATATTGCCGGGCACGAATGTCGGGAAAGCCGGGCTTATAAAGGATGGACTGGCCCTGCGCTAGGCCCTGGCTACCGCGGATTCTGGGGCTTGCGGCCACCGTCGATACAGCTCGTGCGCGCCTCGAACCGGGCGGCGCGGGCTTCGTAAATCCCCGCCAGCCGGCGCACATTGGCCGAGGGTTGGCGCGCGCTGCGCCCCCGCGGGCCGGGCAGGACCGCGGCCATCAGCGCCGCTTCACGGGGGCTCAGCTGGCGCGCCGATTTGTTGAAGGCGTAGCGCGCCCCGGCCTCGGCGCCGAACTGCCCGTTCGGCCCCCATTCGGCGACGTTGAGATAGATCTCCAGCACGCGGCGCTTGGGCAGGACCAGGTCGATCCAGATTGCCAGCGGCATTTCCAGCGCCTTGCGCACGTAGCTGCGGCCCTGCCAGAGGAACAGGTTCTTGGCGACCTGCTGGGTGATGGTCGAGCCGCCGCGCATCTCGGAGATGTCGTCGGCCTCGTAGAACGCCTCGCGCATCCCGCGCCAGTCGATCCCGTGATGGGTGCAGAAGCTGCCGTCCTCGGCCGAGATCACCGCGCGCGGCAAGCTTGGCGCCATGCGGTCGAGCGGCACGACGGTGCGCTCGACGCGCTGGCCTCGCATCCAGCGCCACAGCATGGTGGTCGAGACCGGATCGACGAAGCGATAGAACGGCGCGATCAGATACGGCAGCAGAACGAGGACGAGCACGACGAGGACAATCGCCCGCAGCCAGCGAAAAGCCCGCGTCATCGCCGCCAACCTCGTGCCGCTAGATCATGATCCGATTCAAACTGAATCGGACCATGATCTAGCTTGTTGCGTTTGAGCATGATCTTTTTCCGAAAACCGGCATCCACTTTTCGGGATCATGCTCTAGGAAGGCTGCGCAGAAGCCGACTTGCTTCGGAACGAGGAGAGCCACGAGCGGTTCGAAGCGACCCAGTTGTAGATCGGATGACCGAGCAGGCGGCTCAGCACCGGGATGTAGAAGAACGGGACCTGCCACCACAGCCCCGGCACGCGCAACACCACGTAGCGGTAGGCCTCGAAGCCCGGCAGTGCGCGGCCGTCGGGCAGTACGAGATAGAGCGCCTTTTCCATCGCTGCATCGCTGACGACCGGCGACGGATCGGTGCGGAAGTCGCGCACCGATATCTGCGCGAGACCGTCGAAGGCGAGGAACCACGCCATCGAGCGGACGCAGAAACCGCAGCGTCCGTCGTAGATCATCTCCATCGCGCCGATCTTCCGCTTCCACCATTGCCCAAGCTCGGACAGCCATTCCGGGCGCACGAAGCTCATGTGGCCCATGATCATGACAAAGGAGAAATACGGCATCCCCATGAAGGTGGCGAACTGCGCATGCAGGAAGACCGCCGCGGCCAGGAGATAGGGCCGCGTGGCGCGCTGCCAGATCAGGAATGGATAGGCGAGCTCGATCAGCAGCGTCAGATAGGTCGCAACATTGACCAGCCAATAGTGGCGGGCAAACACGTCGAGCAGAAAGCCGTTGTACATGTCGTTGGCGGCGAAGACCATCCAGATGGCGTCTCCGTTCCACCAATCGTCGCCGCGGATCTTCTCGATGCCGCTGTAGAAGAACAGCACCGCCATCTGGATCTGCATCAGCCGGGTGCAGGCATTGGCCCAGGGACTTCTGAATTGCGGAACCACCGCCGCGAGACCGGCGCGTTTTGCCGCGCGCACGAGGCGCAGCCGGTCGAGGCTGATGGCGCGCCCGATCGGCGCGAAGCACAGGATCAGCAGCAGCGAGCCGAGAATCTTGTCGACGCCGTAGACCAGGATCGGATTGCGGTGGGCGTACGAGATTTGCCCGATCAGCACCACCCATTTGACCCAGGCCGTGCGCCAGCCGAGCATGAGCGAGGCGCAGCAGAACAGGAAGATCGCGTGGAAGATGATGAATTCCCAATCATGGCTCAGATGGAAGAACAGCGAATGCGTCCACTCGTCGATGTCGTCGAATAGCTGCGCGAGCGGCACCCATTCCCCGCTGCCCCAGAATATCCGCAGGTGCGGTGTCGCCAGCGCGTAGTTGATCAGGAGCGCACCGCCGACGCCGATACGCGCCAGCTCCAGCGGCGTGGTGGGCGCGCTCTCAAACCAGAAGCGCGTCCAGGCCTGGATCAGGCCCGTCCAGATGCCGGCGATGAACCGCGCGATCGCCAGGAGCTTGGACGCTATGTGCGTGGACATGAGCCCTGCTTGAGAATGCTTTCAACGATAAACTCCGCATCCAGGGGATGGGCACCGGCGAGATGATCCGCCGGCGTGAAGTCCTGCTGCTGGATGAGCTGGAGCGTGATCGCAGTCGGCCGCAAAGCGGCATGCTGGCGGCAGAGCGACGCGATGGCGCGGTCTGCATAGCGGTCGGGAGACGCGATGATCGCGTCGTTCCACGCCCGAAACCACCAGTAGGCCGGATGATGCCAGCTCCAACCGTCGGTCGACGTGAAGGTCCGGCGATCCCCGTCGGCGCCTTCAACGATGTAGCGCAGTTGATGGCCCCTGCCGACATTCGGCGCATAGAAGTCCCATTTGCTGTTCAGCCTGAACAGGGTCAGGTAGGGGTCGAACACCCGCCGCAGGGACTGCGCCAGCGCGCTGTTGTCGGACGCCGGCGCGATCATGATGGCCATCACGTGCCACACGACGAACGCCGACATCGCCATGAAGATGAGGCGCTCCCGCAGTTCCTCCCAGCCCATGCCCGCACCTCGACGCCTCGGTTGGTATATCCAAATTAATGGGAAACCCCGCCGGTCGCCAGCCGCCGGAACGAACGCTGGCGGGCCGGTAGGCACGGAACTCATTGACGGCATTGCGGCGGACCGTGCGCCGCTGTTTAATCACGGCAAGAAGAGCGCGGTCGTCAGGAGGTAACACGTGGCCAAGGACGCAATCGTATCGAAAGAACTGGCGGAAAAATTCAAGACCGAAAAGGACACGCCCTATCTGCGGTACGTGCGCGGCGACGGCCTCGACATCATCAGCGCGCAATACGTGCCCAATCTGTGCACCGTCGACCTCAAGCCGTGGCCGCGGCGGGGCGATGGTGCCAAGGGGGTGTTCATCAACCACGAGGCCTCGCGCACCTCCAACGACTGCTATGTCTGCGAGATCGCGCCCGGCAAGAAGCTCGAGCCGCGCCATCATCTGTTCGAGGAAATGATCATGGTGCTGTCCGGCCGCGGCTCGACCACGGTCTGGAACAATGCCGGGTCGCGCGTCACCTTCGAATGGAAGGCCGGGTCGATCTTCGCCATCCCGCTCAATTGCTGGTACCAGCATTTCAACGGCTCCGGGCAGGAGGTCGTGCGGCTGGTCGCGGTCACGAATTTTCCGTCGGTGATGAACCTCTACGAAGACGTCGATTTCGTCTTCAACTTCGACTACGACTTCAAGAACCGCTTTTCCGGCGAGCCGGACTACTTCGCGTCCAAGGGCGAGCAGGACGGCTTCCTGCTGCGCACGAATTTCGTCGCCGACGCGATCAACCTGCCGCTGATCACCGCCAAGGAGCGCGGCGCCGGCGGCGGCCACATCCGCTTCAACATGGCGAAGGGCTCGATCGCAAGCCACATCTCGCAGTTCCCGGTCGGCACCTACAAGAAGGCGCATGCGCACGGCCCCGGCGCGCACGTGATCGTGCTCACCGGCGAAGGCTATTCGCTGATGTGGCCGGAGGGCGAGGAGCCGCGGCGCTACGACTGGAAATACGGCACGCTGATCGTGCCGCCCAATGCCTGGTTCCACCAGCACTTCAACGGCGGCGCCACCCCGGCGCGCTATCTCGCCTTCAAGCACGCCTCGCCGCGCAACAGCCAGGGCGTGCCGCTGTCCTGGATCAGCCGCCGCCTCGGCGGCAACCAGATCGACTACGCCGACGAGTTGCAGGCGGTGCGCAAGTATGTTCCACGACGAGCTCGCCAAGCACGGCGTGACCTCGAAGATGGAGCCGGTCTACGAGGCCGAGGTGCCGAACCTGCCGCCGAAGGTCGCGGCGTGATGACGCCCGGGCGCGGCGTGACGAACGCGGCGCTCCGGCTGGCAGCGATCGCGATTGTTCTCGCACTCCTGCCGGCGGCGGCTGCCGCGCAGGACATCTTCACCTACACCGGTGCCGACCGCAGCCAGCGCATCCTCGAAGGCGCCAGGAAAGAGGGCACGGTCACGCTCTACTCGTCGGCGAATGTCGTCGACATGAACCCGCAGATTGCTGCCTTCGAGAAGAAGTACGGCATCAAGGTGCGGCTCTGGCGGGCGAGCTCCGAGGACGTCGCGCGGCGCGCGATCAACGAGCAGCGCGCCGGCCGCTATGAGGCAGACGTCGTGGAGACCGCGGGCTCCGACATGGAGGTCATGACCCGCGAAAAGGCGCTGCAACCGTTCGTGACGCCGGTCTCCGCGGAGCTCATTCCGGCCGCGACCCATGCCCACCGCCAGTGGATCGTGACCCGCATCAATCTGATCACCGGTGCTTACAATAGCAAGCTGATCGCCTCCGCCGACGCGCCCAGGCGCTACGAGGACCTCGCCGATCAGCGCTGGAAAGGCCGGCTGGGAATTGAAGCCAGCAACGCCTATTGGCTCATGCAGCTCGCCACGATCATGGGAGAGGACAAGGCGATCAAGCTGTTCCGCAACATCGTCTCAACCAACGGGATGTCGGTGCGGCGCGGCCATTCGCTGCTCGCGAATCTCGTGCCGACCGGCGAGGTGCCGCTGGCGCTGACCGTCTACGGTTACCGTATCGAACAATTGAAACGGGAAGGTCAGCCGGTCGAGATCATCTATCTGCCGCCGGTGCTCGGGCTGCCGACCGGCACCGGCATCGTGCGCCGCGCGCCGCATCCGCATGCCGCCGCACTGCTGGCGGACTTCTTCCTGACCGACGGACAGCGCATTATAGCGGATCGCTTCAACGTTCCGGTCAATCCGAAAGTAGCGCCGATCCCGGATAATCTCGCGCTCGTCGACGTGGCCAGGTTCCTGGATGACGGCGAGCGGTGGAGGAAGCTCTTTGCGGAGATCTTCACCGGCAAATAACGGCTGAGGTCCATGTCCGACTTAAGGTCTCCGACCAAGCCCAGGCGCAGGAAGCTGGCGCAAACCTTCCATGTGCACTGGAAGCTGATCGTATCGGCCGCAGTCGGCCTTGCACTGTTCGCCGCCATGCATTGGCGGATCGTCAACATCCTGCAGGACGAACCGCGCAATGTGATTCATTTTCTGGCCGCCTGGAACGTTGCCATCCTCGCCTATCTGGCGCTCGCAACCTGGGTGATCACGCGGCACGAACACAGCCACATGCGCGAGCTCTTCGCGGAGGAAGACGTCGGCGCCGCGTTGATCCTGGCGCTGACCGTCGCCGCGGCTGCGGCGAGTGTGGTTGCGATCTTTGCCGGACTGGGTGCCGACAACAAGGCAAACCGGCTGTCTCCCGTGCTGGCGATGATCAGCGTGGTGCTGTCGTGGGTGTTCATCCACACGATCTTCGCCTTCCACTACGCGCACGAGTACTACGGCGAAACCGACGGAAAACGAAAGGGCGGACTACTGTTTCCGAAACCCGACGAGGACAAAAAGGCCCCTGCTCCGGAATACTGGGACTTCGTCTATTTCTCGTTCGTGATCGGAATGACGTTCCAGGTGTCGGACGTGCAGATCACGCGCAAGTCGCTTCGGCGCCTGGTCCTGTTCCACGGCGCCGTGTCGTTTTTCTACAATGTCGCGGTGCTCGCGCTGATGGTGAATATCGGCGGCGAGTTCCTCAAGGGATGACCGGGGGCCGCGTCAGCGCCGCGCCAGCCAGGTGCGGAAGCGCCGCCAGTACATCGATGCGACGAACGCGGCGATCAGGACGATCACCACCGGAATCCAGATCACCGCCACGCTGAGCAGCAAGATCAGCATGACCAGGGCGATCAGCGCCAAGACCGCCAGCGCGAGGATGATCGTGAACGGGCCCGGCCGGGCGACGAAGACGCGACGCGGCCCGCCGTTGTCATCGACGGAAACCCAGATGCCGCGCTCGTTCCGGCCGGATTGGCTGGGCGGAATGATCTCGGGCTCGGAACGCGGCCGGGAACTGCCAGGATCGTTGGGATCGCGGTTGGTCATGCCGGATCATGTAGGACGGCGCGGGCGCAGCACAATGCCCGGCAGGCGCTTGCCTTACTCCGCCGCCGTCCTGCCCGCGCCGCCGTGGCCGAACCGGCGATCGATATAGTCGATCACGAGCTTCTGGAAATCCGCCGCGACCGTCGGGCCGCGCAGGGTCACCGACTTCTTGCCGTCGATGAAGACCGGCGCCGCCGGGCTTTCGCCGGTGCCGGGGAGCGAGATGCCGATGTCGGCGTGCTTGCTCTCGCCCGGGCCGTTCACGATGCAGCCCATCACCGCGACGTTGAGCGCCTCGACGCCGGGATATTGCTTCTTCCACTCCGGCATCGAGGTGTGGATGAAGCTCTGGATGTCGCGCGCCAGTTCCTGGAACGTCGTCGAGGTGGTGCGGCCGCAGCCGGGGCAGGCCGCGACCAGCGGCACGAAGGTGCGGAAGCCCATGGTCTGCAGCAGTTCCTGCGCGACCCTGACTTCCAGCGTGCGGTCGCCGCCGGGCTCGGGCGTGAGCGAGATGCGGATGGTGTCGCCGATGCCTTGCTGGAGGAGCACGCCCATCGCGGCTGAGGAGGCGACGATGCCCTTCGATCCCATTCCCGCTTCAGTCAAACCAAGATGCAGTGCATAGTTTGAGCGCTGCGCAAGATCCGCATAGACCGCGATCAGGTCCTGCACCGCCGAGACCTTGGCGGACAAGATAATGCGATCGCGACCAAGCCCGATCTCTTCGGCGCGCTCACCCGACAACAGCGCCGACTGGATCATCGCCTCGCGCGTCACCTCGCGCGCGTCCTTCGGATTATTGGAGCGCGAATTCTCGTCCATCAGGTGGGTGAGCAGCTCCTGGTCGAGCGAGCCCCAATTGACGCCGATGCGCACCGGCTTGTTATGCTTGATCGCGGTCTCGACGATGGCGCCGAACTGGCGGTCCTTCTTGTCCTTGAAGCCGACATTGCCGGGATTGATGCGGTACTTGTCGAGCGCCTCCGCACAAGCGGGATGGTCGGCGAGCAGCTTGTGGCCGATATAGTGGAAGTCGCCGACGATCGGCACCTCGCAGCCCTGCTGCAGCAAGCGCTCCTTGATCTTCGGCACCGCCGCGGCGGCCTCGTCGCGGTCGACGGTGATGCGCACGATCTCGGAGCCGGCGCGCGCGAGCGCGGCGACCTGCCCGACGGTGGCGTTCACGTCGGCGGTGTCGGTGTTGGTCATCGACTGCACGACGACCGGCGCGCCGCCGCCGACGGTCACGTTGCCGACATTGACCGGCACCGAGATACGGCGCTGCTGCGGACCCGCGTTCATAACTCTCTCCATTCGCGCCGCTTGGGTGCCAGAGCCACCCGGCGGCGTCAACGTTGGGGCCTAAGCCCTTTGCATTAACCCTTGCCGCAATGCGTGCAGATTCCTGAGATTTCGATCACCGGCGATTTCGGCGTGAAACCGACAGCATCGGCGGCCGATTTGACGGTCGAAGCGACCTCCGACGAGGACGCCTCCCCGACCGTGCCGCAGCGTTCGCAGATCAGGAACACCACCAGATCGCCGTCTGCGTGGCTATGCACACAGGCAACGAACGCGTTGCGGCTTTCGATCCGGTGAACGAGGCCGTTTTCGCGCAGGAACTCGAGCGCACGATAAACCGTGATCGGGGCCGGACGCGGGCCCGACGGCGCCACCCGTTCCATGATCTCATAGGCACCCAGCGGCTGATGGCTGGCCAGCAATGCGCCCAGCACATCCCTGCGGATGGGCGTTAGCCGCTGCCCGCGCTCGCTGCATCGCGCCTCCGCGACCGCCATGGCATCGGTGGTGCAGCGCGCATGATCGTGCCCAGGAGCGGGAAAAACCGCCGCCTCGTCCTTGTCATGTGCCGCTTTCGCCCGGGCCATCAGGGAACCTTAGCCGTTAATGCCGCATTCGGAACAATGATGCGTCGCAACAAATTCATACTGCAACGCAATATAAGCTGCTACAAGCTTCCTATGTTCCTGATTCGTTACAAGTTTTGGTCATCAACCCACAACTGATGTGATGCTTCCAGTCCTGTTGAGCAAGGCCTTTTCCGCTCTCCGGTGGCGCTCCAGCGCGCACCGGGCGCGCCGCTTGGGATTCGCCCAGGCCGGCAAGTGCGTCAACCTCGCCCTCCAGGGTGGGGGCGCGCATGGCGCCTTCACCTGGGGCGTGCTCGACCAGCTGCTGGCGGACGGGCGGATCGCCATCGACAGCATCTCCGGCGCCTCCGCCGGCGCCGTGAATGCGGTGATGCTGGCCGACGGGCTCGCGCGCGGCGGGCCGGAGGAGGCGCGGCAGCGGCTCGCGGATTTCTGGCGCGCCGCCAGCTTCGGCGGCGGCCTGCCCGAACTGCAACGCGAAGCCATCGAGCGGCTGTTCGCGTTCGTGCCGCGGCACAGTTCGCCGGTGCCGTGGCTTGGCGCGCTGGCGCGCTACTGGTCGCCCTACGATCTCAACCCGCTCAACATCAATCCGCTCAAGAGCCTGATCGAGCGCTTCGTCGATTTCGCGCAGGTGCGCGGCGATACGCGCCGCGAGCTGTTCATCTCCGCCACCAACGTCCACAGCGGCGAGCAGCGGGTGTTCTCGCGCGCCGAGATGACGCCGGAAGTCGTGATGGCGTCGGCCTGCCTGCCGCTGTTGTTTCAGGCGGTGGAGATCGACGGCGTGCCCTACTGGGACGGCGGCTACAGCAGCAACCCGTCGGTGCTGCCGTTCCTGCGCGCGACGTCGACGGAAGACCTGCTGATCGTGCAGATCAATCCGCTCGAGCGCGGGCCGCCGACCAGCGCGCGCGATATCATGACGCGGCTGCATGAGCTCACCTTCAACGCGCCGCTCCTGGCGGAGCTGCGCGCGCTTGAGCTGGCGGAGCGACTGATCAGCGAAGGCGGACTGCCGCGCGGCACCGCGCCGGGACAATACCGGCGCATAAGGCTGCATCGCATCGTGATGGACGCCGACATCGCCCTCGACGACCGCAGCAAGCTCAACAACGACTACGAGTTCTTCGACCGGCTGCGCCAGCTCGGCCAGGCCTCGGCGCAACGCTTCCTCGACGAGCACTTCGGCAATATCGGCCGCAAGAGCACGATCGACCTGACGGCCGAGGCGGCCCCGAAATGGCTCGACCGGCGGCCGGCACCGGTGGTGAAGGCTGCTTCGTGATAGAGCTCGCCTCACGTGTCCCGGGCGCAGCGCAGCATGAAATGATGCGCTGCAGACCCGGGACCCCGGTTTCATGAAGCACGAGTAACCGGGGTCCCGGATCAGCGGTGCACCACTGCGTGCTGCACCGCGTCCGGGACACGAGATCGAGGCAATGCTGTAGACTGCAGACCATGAGCGCCCCTCTCCTCTCCGCCGCGATCGGGCCGACACGGCTCGACATCTGCATCGCCGACATCACGACGCTTGATGTCGACGCGATCGTGAACGCGGCCAATTCGACGCTGCTGGGCGGTGGCGGCGTCGACGGTGCGATCCATCGCGCCGCCGGACCGGAGCTGCTGGCGGAATGCAAGAAGCTCGGCGGCTGCGAGACCGGCTCGGCCAAGATCACGCAGGGGCTACAAGCTCAAGGCCAAGCATCGTGATCCACGCGGTCGGGCCGGTCTGGCATGGCGGCGCCCGCGACGAGGAAGGGCTGCTCGCCTCCTGCTACGCCACGGCGCTGACGCTGGCGGCGGAGCACAACCTCACCTCGATCGCCTTTCCGGCGATCTCGACCGGCGTCTATCGCTTCCCGCCCGAGCGCGCGGCGCGCATCGCGGTCGGCACCGTGGCGGCGGAAGTCTCCGCCGCGCCGGGCAACCTGACGCAAGTCGTGTTCTGCTGCTTCTCGTCGGATTCGGCGCGGATGCACGAGACCGCGTTCGCGGATCTGGGATTGATCTGATTAGCGCAAGAACTCGGCGCGGACTTTTGCCGTGTGCTCGCCGAGCGACGGCACTGCGCCGTAGCGGCGGGTCTCGCCGGCGCGGCGGGCGGCCGGCGCCGGATAGTTGACCACGCCGCCCCGCGTGCCGACCGCGATCCGCCGCAGATGCGGATGCTGCGCGAGCCCGGCCGGATCGTTCACCCGCGCGAACGCGATGTCGGCGGCGGCGAGCTTCGCAATCAATGGCTCGACGTCCATCGAGGCGAAAACCTTGGCGACGCGGCCGTCGGTCTCGGCGCGGCGCTTCACCCGCTCGACATTGCTGGCGAAGTTCGGATCGGCCGCGAGCGCCTTGTCGCCGAGCACCTGCTCCGCCAGAACCCGCCACTCGCGGTCGCTCTGGATCGAGATCAGCACGTCGACGCCGTCGCGGCTCTTGAACACGCCGTAAGGCGCGATCGAGGTGTGCGCGAGCCCGACGCGCTTGGGCGGCTTGCCGCCTTCCTGCTGCAGAGCGGCGTCGCCATCCAGTCGGCGATGGCGTCGAACAGCGAGACCGAGAGCTCGGCGCCCTCGCCGGTGCGCCCGCGCACGATCAGCGCTTCGAGGATCGCCTCGTAGGCGTTCATGCCGGCGCCGATGTCGCAGACCGACACGCCGACCCGCGCCGGCTCCGAGGGCCCGCCGGTGATCGAGGCAAGCCCGACCTCGGCCTGGATCAAGAGGTCGTAGGCCTTGCGCGCGGCATAGGGACCGCTGTCGCCGTAGCCCGAGACCGAGCAGACGATCAGGCGCGGATGCTCGCGCCGCAGCCGTTCGATCGGGAAGCCGAGCTTGCCCACCGCGCCGGGCTTGAGGTTCTGCACGAACACGTCGGCCTGCGCGAGCATGGCGGCGAGCAGCGTCTTGTCGTCGGGCTTGGTGAGATCGAGGACGACCAACTCCTTGCCGCGGTTGAGCCAGACGAAATAGCTCGACTCGCCGTTCGCGACATCGTCATAGCCGCGCGCAAAGTCGCCCTCCGGCCGCTCGATCTTGATCACGCGCGCGCCGGCGTCGGCGAGGCGGCACGTGCACATCGGCGCGGCGACGGCCTGTTCGAGCGCGACCACGAGGAGGCCTTCGAGCGGGAGCGGCATCAGTATGACCGCGGCAGGTCGAGCACGTGCTCGGCGAGATAGGAGAGGATCAGGTTGGTCGAGATCGGCGCCACCTGGTAGAGCCGGGTCTCGCGGAACTTGCGCTCGATGTCGAATTCCTCGGCGAAGCCGAAGCCGCCGTGGGTCTGCACGCACATCTCCGCCGCCGCCCACGAGGCATCCGCGGCGGCGAGCTTCGCCATATTGGCCTCGGCACCGCAGTCGCGGCCGGCGTCGTAGAGCGTCGCCGCCTCGCGCACCATCAGCGCGGCGGTGCGCATCTGCGCATAGGCGCGCGCGATCGGGAACTGCACGCCCTGGTTCTGCCCGATCGGGCGGCCGAACACGCTGCGCTCCTTGGCGTAGGCCGTCGCCTTGTCGATGAACCAGCGCGCGTCGCCGATGCATTCCGACGCGATCAGGATGCGCTCGGCGTTCATGCCGGAGAGGATGTAGCGGAAGCCCTCGCCTTCCTCGCCGATCAGATTCTCCGCCGGCACCCGCATGGCGTCGAAGAAGATTTCCGTCGTCGCGTGATTCATCATGGTGCGGATCGGCCGGATGGTGAGGCCCTTGGCGGTGCGCATGTCGACCAGGAGCACCGAGAGCCCGCCGGTGCGCTTGGCCACCTGCTCGCGCGGCGTGGTGCGCGCCAGCAGCAGCATCAGGTCGGAATGCTCGGCGCGCGAGGTCCAGATCTTCTGGCCGTTGACGACGTAGTCGTTGCCGTCGCGCACCGCGGTGGTGCGGAGGTTCAGCGTGTCGGTGCCCGACGTTGGCTCGGTCACGCCGAACGCCTGCAGCCGCAGCTCGCCCTTGGCGATCCCAGGCAGGTAGCGGTCCTTCTGCGCAGCGCTGCCGTGACGCAGCAGCGTGCCCATGGTGTACATCTGCGCATGGCAGGCGGCGCCGTTGCCGCCCGACGCATGGATTTCCTCCATGATCGCCGCGGCGGCTAATAGCGGCAGCCCGCTGCCGCCGTATTGCTCCGGGATCAGTGCGGCGAGGAAGCCGGCCTTGGTGAGCGCGGCAACGAACTCGGTCGGATAGCCGCGCTCGCGGTCGAGCGCGCGCCAGTACTCGGGAGGAAAGTCCGCGCAGAGCGCGCGCACCGATGCCCGGACCGGCGCGAGATCGTCGTGATGGGGATCGCCTTGAGCCATGCGGCGGACTATAGCGCGATTTCGGCGCGGCCGTTGTTGATCGCGACCACGTCGCGCTCGACCACGCGGGAGCGGAAGCTCACGACCGGACCGTCGCGCCACATCTCGGTGCGGATGGTCTCGCCCGGGAACACCGGTGCCGAGAACCGCCCGGCGATCGCGGTCAGCTTCGCGGGGTCGTAGCCGCAGAGGCTCTTGAGCAGCGCGTGGCCGGCGACGCCATAGGTCGCGAGCCCGTGCAGGATCGGGCGCGGGAAGCCCGCGGCCTTCGCCACCGCGGGGTCGGCATGCAGCGGGTTCGGGTCGGCGGAGAGCCGGTAGACCAGCGCCATCTCCGGCCGGGTCGGAAGATCGCAGACCAGATCGGGCGCGCGCTCCGGGATCGGATGCGGCGGCGGCTGCTGGCGCGGCGGGCCGCCGAAGCCGCCGTCGGCGCGGCAGAACGTCGTATGGTGGATCATCGCGATGCGCGCGCCGGTCGCCTTGTCGTCGATGGTGCGCTCGGAATAGAGCACCGCGCCCTTGCCCTCGCCCTTGTCGATGATCTCGGTGACGCGGGTCTTGCTGATCACGGTGCCCGCGGGCGTCAACGGCCGGTGCAGCGTCACGGAATATTCGCCGGCGACGACACGCACCCAGTCGATGCCGGTGTCGAGGTCCTTCACCCAGAAGCCGGGATGGCCGATGACGACGGCCATCGTCGGCAGCACCTTGAGGTTCTTTTCATAAACGAAATTGAGCTGGTTCTCGTCCACGGGATCGTAGCCAAGCCCGAGGCCGAGCGCGTAGAGCATGCAGTCCTTCGGGCCGTAGCTGTGCTCGACGTCGGGGATTTTCAGCGCGAGCAGCTTCTCGTAGACGATCGGCATGCGACTCTCTCAACCGTCATGGCCGGGCTTGTCCCGGCCATCCACGTCTTGCTTCATCGCGGACAAGAAAGGAAGACGTGGATGCCCGCAACAAGTGCGGGCATGACGTCGGAGTGTTGGCAATAGTCTCACACCGGGTCCCACGAGAACACGTCGCCGGAGCGCTCCAGCGGCGTGAGCGAGGGACCGAACGCGCCCTTGAGCTGCTGGTCGAGCTTTTCCGGCGTCCAGCCGTCCGAGCGGTGGATCGTGCGCACCGGACGCGGCTGCGAGAACAGGAACACCTCGTTGTTGCGCACGCCGAAGATCTGCCCGGTGATGCCGTCGGCGCGATCCGACGCGAGATAGACGACCAGCGGCGCGATCTTCTCCGGCGTCATCTCACGGAAGCGCTCGACCCGGCGCTTTTCCTCCTCGGTCTCGGCCGGGATCGAATCGATCATGCGGGTCCAGGCGAACGGCGCGATGCAGTTCGAGCGCACCTTGAAGCGCTGCATGTCGAGCGCGATCGCACGCGACAGCCCGACGATGCCGAACTTCGCCGCCATGTAGTTGGCCTGGCCGAAATTGCCGACCAGCGCCGAGGTCGAGGTCATGTGCACGAAGGCGCCGGAATTCTGCTCGCGGAAATGCGCGGCGCAGGCGCGGCTCATGTTGAAGGAGCCGTTGAGGTGGACGTCGAGCACGTCCTGCCAGTCCTTGTGGCTCATGCGGTGGAAGATCGCGTCGCGCAGGATGCCGGCGTTGTTCACGAGAATGTCGACGCGGCCGAAGGTCTCGACCGCGGTCTTGACGATCGCCTCGGCGTTCTTCGCTTCGGAAATCGACAGCGTCGAGGCGATCGCGTCGCCGCCGGCCTGCTTGATCTCGTCGACGACCTGCTGCGCCGGGCCGGCGTCGGTGCCGGCGCCCTGCAGGCTCGCGCCGATATCGCAGGCGACGACCTTGGCGCCCTCCTGCGCCAGGCCGAGCGCGATGCCGCGCCCGATGCCGCGCGCCGCGCCGGTGACGATCGCGACTTTTCCCGAAACGATGCCTGCAGCCATGCCCTTTGCCTCGTCGAACTCTTTCCCGCAGTTCGGTATCACGTCCGGGCGCGATGCAATACTCGCTGTCGAGGCTAGCTCCGACCGACTCCCTCTCCCCGTTGGGGAGAGGGGTGGGGTGAGGGGGTATAGGTCCCTCGATAGGTTCGACCCCCTCACCCTAACCCTCTCCCCTCCGGGGAGAGGGAATCCGACCGAGTGCGCGGCAACGGAAGAGCTACAGTCCCCAAATTTCCTCGGCCAATTCGACGATCATCCGGAGCTTCGCCCACTGCTCGTCCTCGGCCAGGATATTGCCTTCCTCGGTCGAGGCGAAGCCGCATTGCGGCGACAGGCAGAGCTGGTCGATGTCGACGAATTTCGCGGCCTCGTCGATGCGGCGCCTGATCTCGTCCTTGCTTTCGAGCGTGCCGGTCTTCGAGGTGACGAGGCCGAGCACCACGGTCTTGCCCTTCGGCACGAAGCGCAGCGGCTCGAAGCCGCCGGAGCGCGCCGTGTCGTATTCCATGAAGTAGCCGTGCACCTTGATGGTGTTGAACAGCATCTCCGCGATCGGCTCATAGCCGCCGCCGGCGCTGATGAAGGTCGAGCGGAAGTTGCCGCGGCAGAGATGCATCGTGATCGTCATGTCGGCCGGGATGTCGGCGATCGCGGCGTTGATCATGCCGGCATAGACGAACGGCAGCTTGTCGGGATCGTCGCCGCGCGCGGCGACCTGCGGCCGCAGCTCGGGATCGCAGAGATAAGTGAGATTGGTCTCGTCGAGCTGGAGGTAGCGGCAGCCGGCGTCGGCGAAGGCGCGGACGGTCTTGCTCCAGGTCTGGCCGAGGTCGCGGTAGTAGTCGTCCATCGACGGATAGATCGTCTCCGGCACGACCTTGCGGCCGAAGCGGAAATGCAGCGTCGAGGGCGACGGGATCGTCATCTTCGGCGTCGCCTTGGTGTGCGACTGCACGAACTTGTAGTGCTCGATCATCGGATGCGGCGTGTAGCCGCCGAGCTTCTTGTTGACGCGCAGCTGGATCGGATGCGACGTCGCGCCGTGGAACTGGAACGCGCGCTCGCCCACGTAGGATTCGACGCCGTCGAGCGCCTTCAGAAAGTCGGTCTGCCAGGAGGCGCGGCGGAATTCGCCGTCGGTGACCGATTTCAGGCCGGCGGCTTCCTGCTTCTTGATCAGCGCCTCGATCTCGCGATCCTCGATCGCCTTGAGCTCGGCGGCGGTGATCTCGTTCTTCTCGCGTCTGGCGCGCGCATCCTTGAGCGCCTGCGAGCGCAACAGGCTGCCGACATGGTCGGCGCGGAACGGCGGCTTGGTACGCGTCATTGAGCTAACGACCCCACACTTCTTCCGACAATTCGACGATCATCCGCAGCTTCGCCCATTGCTGCTCCTCGGTGAGGATGTTGCCCTCCTCGGTCGAGGCGAAGCCGCATTGCGGCGACAGGCAGAGCTGGTCGATGCTCACATACTTCGCCGCCTCGTCGATACGGCGCTTGAGCTCGTCCTTGCTCTCGAGCGTGCCGCTCTTCGACGTGACGAGGCCCAGCACCACGGTCTTGTCCTTCGGCACGAAGCGCAGCGGCTCGAAGCCGCCGGCGCGTGCGCTGTCGTATTCCATGAAATAGCCGTTGACCTTGATCTCGTTGAACAGGATCTCGGCCACCGGCTCGTAGCCGCCCGAGGCCACGAAGGTCGACTGGAAGTTGCCGCGGCACAGATGCATGGTGATGGTCATGTCGGCCGGGATGTCGGAGATCGCGGCGTTGATCATCGTCGCGTAGATGTGCGGCATTGCTTCCGGATCGTCGCCGCGCTGGGTGACGTGCTTGCGCAGCTCCGGATCGCAGAGATAGGTGAAGTTGACCTCATCGAGCTGCAGATAGCGGCAGCCGGCGTCGGCGAAGGCGCGCACCGCCTTGCGGTAGGAGGTGCCGAGGTCGGCGTAGAAGTCGTCCATCGACGGATAGATCGCCTCCGGCACCGCCGCGCGGCCGTAGCGGAAGTGCAGAGACGACGGCGACGGGATCGTCATCTTCGGCGTCGCCTTGGTGTGCGACTGCACGAACTTGAAATGCTCGATCATCGGATGCGGCACGTAGCCGCCGAGCTTGCCGATGACGCGCAGCATCATCGGCTTCGGCTGCACGCCCTGGAAGCTGATCTTGCGTTCGCCGAGATAGGCCTCGACGCCGTCGAGCTTGCCGAGGAAGTCGTAGTTCCAGAACGCGCGGCGATATTCGCCGTCGGTGATCGACTTGAGCCCGGCCGCCTCCTGCTTCTTGATGATCGCCTCGATCTCGCGATCTTCGATCGCCTTGAGCTGATCGGCGCGTGATCTCGCCCTTTTCGCGCTTGGCGCGCGCCTCTTTCAGCGGCGCCGAGCGCAGGAGGCTGCCGACATGGTCGGCGCGGAACGGCGGCTTTGATCGCATCATGATGGGCGTACTCGCTGTCCGGTGAGTTCGTGCCGCACGATCGCGGCGCCTTCGACCATCGCCTTCATCTTCCCGAAGGCGACGTCGCGCGGCAGGTATTTCATGCCGCAGTCGGGCGCAATGACGAGGCGTTCGGCGGGGACGTGCGGCAGCGCGCGGCGGATACGCTCGGCGACGAGCTCAGGCGTCTCGACCGTCATATCCGAGAGGTCGATCACGCCGAGAATGATCGTCTTCGACGGCAGCTCCTTGAGCACGGCGAGATCGAGCTTCGGCTGCGCCGCTTCGATCGAGATCTGCTGCGCGGCCGTCTGCTCGAGCTCCGGCAGGAACGAATAGCCGGACGGCTTCGATTTCACCATCTGCGCATAGCCGAAGCAGAGGTGGATGGCGGTGGTGCCGGTGACGCCCTTGAGCGCGCGGTCGAGCGCCGCGAGGCCGTAGGCCTTGGCCTTGTCCGGCCGCGCCTGCATCCAGGGCTCGTCGAGTTGCACCACGTCGGCGCCGGCCGCGAACAGGTCCTTGATCTCGGCGTTCACCGCAGCGGCGTAGTCGAGCGCCAGCGCCGCGTCGTCGCGGTAGTAGTGGTCCTCGCACTGCTGCGCCATCGTGAACGGGCCCGGCACCGTCATCTTGATCTTGCGGTCGGTGTTGGCGCGCAGGAATTCGACGTCGCGCACCTCGACCGGATGCCGGCGCTGGATCGCGCCAATGACGCGCGGCACGATGGTGAAGCCGCCGGTGCGGTTCGGGGTCTTGCCGGGATTGTCGAGGTCGACGCCGTCGAGCGCGGTGGCGAAGCGGTTGGAATAACTCTCGCGCCGCTGTTCGCCGTCGCTGACGATGTCGAGGCCCGCGCGCTCCTGGTCGCGGACGGCGATCAGCGTCGCGTCATCCTGCGCGGCGTCGAGCCGCTCGGGATCGATGCGCCACAGCTCCTTGGCGCGCACGCGCGGCGGCATCTGCTTGGCGAGGCTTGCGCGGTCGATCAGCCAGTCCGGCTGCGGATAGGAGCCGACCAGCGTCGTGGGAAAGATTTGCACGGGTGATGCCACGAGTTACCTCGCCCCGCTTGCGGGGAGAGGTCGACGCGCGAAGCGCGTCGGGTGAGGGGGGCTCTCGACACGACGGTTGCCCCTCACCCCCACCCTCTCCCCGTAAGAACGGGGAGAGGGAGCCGGCGGAGTTCGCGGCTCGACCATCATTACTTGCCCCACACCTCGTCCGCGGTCTGTACGATCATCCGGAATTTCGCCCATTGCTCGTCCTCGGCGAGGATGTTGCCCTCCTCGGTCGACGCGAAGCCGCATTGCGGCGACAGGCAGAACTGATCGAGCGCGGCGAACTTCGTCGCCTCGTCGATGCGGCGCTTGAGGTCGTCCTTCTTCTCCAGCGTGCCGCTCTTCGAGGTGACGAGGCCGAGCACGACCCGCTTGTCGCCCTTCGGCAGGAAGCGCAGCGGCTCGAAGCCGCCGGAGCGGTCGGTATCGTATTCGAGGAAATAGCCGTCGTAGTTCACGCCATCGAGCAGCCGCTCGGCGATCGGCTCATAGCCGCCTTCCGACACCCAGGTGGACTTGAAGTTGCCGCGACACACATGCGTGGTGATCGTCATGTCGGCGGGCTTCACCGCCAGCGCGGTGTTGATGACGTCCTGATAGATCTGCGCGAGATTGTCCGCCATCGGCATGCGGCCGCGCGCCTCCTGCATCTCGGCCGGCGAGCACAGATACGCCCACACGGTGTCGTCGAACTGCAGATAGCGGCACCCGGCGGCGTAGAACCCCTTCACCGCATTGGCGTAGGCCTTGCCGAGATCGGCGAAAAATTCGTCGATGGTCGGATAGATGTTTTTCGGAATGCCGTCCTTGGGCAGCCGGAAATGCATCACCGGTGGCGCCGGGATGCACATCTTCGGCGTCACCCGCGCGATCGATTTCAGATAGCGGAAATGGTCCAGCATCGGGTGGTTGGTGAAATCGATCTTGCCGGTGATCTTATAACCCTCGGGCCGGGTCTCGACGCCGTGGAACTTGATGCCATGCGGCAGGATCAGCTTTTCGACGCCGTCGAGGCCCCAGAAGAAATCCATGTGCCACCAGGAGCGGCGGTATTCGCCGTCGGTCACGAGCTTGAGCCCGACCTCCTCCTGCTTGCGCACGATCTTTTCGATCTCGCGGTCCTCGACCGCCTTGAGTTGCGCGGCATCGATCTCGCCCTTCTCGCGCTGGGCGCGGGCGGCGTGGATCGCGTCCGAGCGCAGGATCGAGCCGACATGGTCGGCGCGGTAAGGTGGCTTGGTACGCTCCATGAGACGCTCCTCCGGCTAAGCTTTCCCTTTCGGTAGCGCGGAACGCGGCGGGAGGAAAGTCGTCTATCGTTCGAGGCTGACGGCGATGGGCCGCGGCCCAACAGGTCTCGTGTCCCGGCCGAGCGTGAGCGAGCGCCAGGACCCAGAGCTCTGTTGTAAGGACTAGGTCCCGGCTCCGCCCTTCGGGCGTCCGGGACACGAGATCGCCGACTACGCGTGCGCCTTGCGCTGCGGGTCGCAGATCTGCTCGAGCTTGCCGAGCACGTGCATGCAGGGCAGCAGCTGCTGCAGGCTGGCGTTCGGCTCGCGCTTCTCCTTGATCGCCGCGATGAATTCGCGGTCCTCGAGCTCGATGCCGTCCATCGACACGTCGACCTTCGATACGTCGATCTTGTTGTCCTTGCCGTCGGAGAGGTCGTCGTAGAACGCCTTGTAGGTGCCGTTGTCGCAGATGTAGCGGAAGAACGAGCCGAGCGGGCCATCGTTATTGAACGACAGCGACAGCGTCAGCATCGCGCCCGACGGCGTGCGCGCCACGATCCCCATATCCATCGCGATATTGAGCTGCGGATGGATCGGGCCCTGCACCGCGTAGCAATCGGAGATGTTCTCGCCAACCTGATACTGGAACAGGTCGATGGTGTGGGCGGCGTGGTGCCACAGCAGATGGTCGGTCCAGCTCCGTGCATTGCCCGCCGCATTGATGTTCTTGCGGCGGAAGAAATAGGTCTGCACGTCCATCTGCTGGATCTTGAGCTCGCCCTTCTCGATCTTCTTGTGGACGTATTGATGGCTCGGATTGAAGCGGCGCACATGGCCGCCCATGGCGGTGACGCCGGTCTCCTTCGCGATCTTCACCAGCGCCTCGGCGTCTTCCACCGAGTCCGTGACCGGGATCTCGACCAGCACGTGCTTGCCGGCCCGCATCACCTGCTCGCCCTGGCGGAAGTGCATCTTGGTCGGCGTGGTGAGGATCACCGCGTCGGCGCGCTTGATGCCTTCGGAGAGATCGCCGGTGTAGTGCGGGATGCCGTACTTCTTGGCGATCTCGGCGGTGGCGTCCTGATTGCCACCCACCAGTGACGTCACCTCGACGCCCTGAATGCGCTTGAGCGCATCGAGATGCTTCTGGCCGAAGGCGCCCTGCCCGGCGACGCAAATCTTCATCGTTACTTGCTCCTGCGTACTTCTGTTTTCGCGCGCGCGGCGGCGCGCTTCATCTTGCTGGCGGGGCGCTTGCTCTTGCCCGCCACCTTCTTTTTCGGCTCGAGGATGATGTGCCCGACCGCGGTGTTGGAGGCCGGCACGGTGTAGAACCGATAGGTCTCCTCGACCTTGTCGTCGAGCGCACCGCGCATGATCAGCCACATCACCATCTCGATGCCCTCGGCGCCGGCTTCGCGCATGAACTCGAGATGCGAGATGCGCGTGAGCTTCTTCGGGTCCTTGGTGAGGTTGTCGAGGAACGCCTTGTCGAATTTCGAATTGATCAGGCCGGCGCGCGGGCCGCTGATCTGGTGCGACATGCCGCCGGTACCGAACACCACCACCCGCAAATCTTCCGGATAGGATTCGACCGCCTTGCGGATCGCCTTGCCGAGCATGTAGCAGCGGTGCGCGGTCGGCGGCGGATAGAGCACGACGTTGACCGCGAGCGGGATCACCGGGCACGGCCATTCCTTGGGCGAGCCGAACAAGAGATTCATCGGCACCGTGAGGCCGTGGTCGACCTCCATCTTGTTGCAGATGGTGAGGTCGAACTCGTCGAGGATCACCGACTGCGCGATGTGCGAGGCGAGCTCGGGATGCCCCTTCACCACCGGCACCGGGCGCGGGCCCCAGCCCTCGTCGGCGGGCGGGAATTCCGCCGCGCAGCCGAGCGCGAAGGTCGGCACGACCTCGACCGAGAACGCCGACGCGTGGTCGTTGTAGACGATGATGGCGAGGTCGGGCTTCGCCTTCTCCATCCACTCCTTCGATTTCTCGAAGCCCGAGAACACCCGCTTCCAGTAGGGCTCCTCGGTCTGCTTGTTGTCGATCGCCGCGCCGATCGCCGGCACGTGCGATGACGCTACACCTGCGATGATCTTAGCCACGTTTCGACCTCGCCTTGCTGCGTGATTTCGGTTTGCTGGATTTCGACTTGCTTGCTTTCGGCTTGCCTGAAGCTTTGGCGCTCCCAACCAGGATGCTCGTCGTCTTGCGCCCGGACTTGCTGCGATTGCCCTCGGCCGAGCGGCCGCCGGCGAGCATCATCGCGGCGTAGTCGTCTTGCGTCGAGCCGGTCATCACCGCGGCAAGATGACGGAACGAATGGCCGTCGGTGGCGCCGAGCTTGGCGGTGAAATAGATGTTGCCGCCGAGCTCCAGCATGCGGTTGTAGTCGCGCTTGAGGACGGCTTCGGTCTGCGCCGGCGTAAGGTTGAATTTCTTGAGATACTCCGGCTCGTTCGCCTTGAAGGCCTTGCGGTTCTCATCCTTCATCAGCGACATGCAGAACATGTTGATGCCGAATCCCTGGCGCGAGCGCTCCGCGTCGAACACGACGGTACCGGGGATGTCGTCGTAGTCTTTCTCTTTGCGGGCAGTGTCCTTGCGCGCCATCGCCTTCACTCCAATGGGCCGGGTTTGCCCTGACATATATAGCTTAGCGGACCAATGCAACGTAAGCGGCGGCCTGGCCTATGAGCGCAGCGAGGCCCAGAGAAATAGAACCGTTGTAAGCACACCGATCCCGCTGCGCCCGGCATGCAGGGTGCCCCATTTTTCGATCAGCAAACGCACCTGCGCCCCGGCATCGGCCGGATCGATCGCCAGCAATCGATCATTTGTCGGTTTGATGACCAGCAGCGTGTAGGGCCAGGCCGAGAGGATGACGATGGCGCCGGCGAGCCAGCGCCAGTCGCCCGCCTGCCACCAGGCCGCAAAGCCGAGGACGGCGCCGATCAGCGCCAATGGCGCCTGCATGGCCGCGCCGCGCTTGTAGGACGGCTTCCACTCGGTGAGCAGCGCACGCTCGTCGAGCTTAAGCCGCGCGGGCTGTTCGCACAGGCTGACATAGACGGCGGCGCCGGTGAACAGCGCGGCGGTGGTCAAGGCGAGCTGGCCAGTGAGCATATCCTGCTCCGATTCTTCTGCCCCAGACCTGTCAACTCCAATAGAGCCGCATCGGATTGTCGATCAGGAGCTTTTTTTGCAGATCCGGCGTCACCGCGATCTTCGGGATCATGTCGACGATGACGCCGTCGTCGGGCGCCTCCTTCGGCATGTTCGGGTGCGGCCAGTCGGTGCCCCAGATCACGCGGTCCGGGAAGCGCTCGACGATCGCCTTGGCGAACGGCACCACGTCGTCATAGGGCGGCCCGGCGACGGTGAAGCGTTCCGGGCAGGTCACCTTGGTGATCCAGTTCTTGTTCGCGTCGAGCGCCTTCAGCCAGTTCTGGAAGTGCTTGCTGTTCACGCCCTCTTTCACGTTGGGACAGGCCATGTGGTCGAACACCAGCGTGGTCGGCAGCGACTGCAGGAATGGCCCCATCTCGTCGAGATCGGCGTGCTCGAAATAGATCACGATGTGCCAGCCGAGCGAGGCGATCCGCGTGGCGATCCGCTGCATCACGTCCCTGGGGGTCGAATCGACCAGCCGCTTGATGAAGTTGAAGCGCACGCCCTTGACGCCGGCGTGGTCGAGCTCCCTGAGCTCGTGATTGCTGATGTCCTCGCCGATGAAGGCGATGCCTTTCGCCTTGCCATTGGAATGGAGGAGCGCATCGACCAGCGCGCGGTTGTCGGTGTCGTGGCAGGTCGCCTGCACGATCACGTTCTTGTCGAAGCCGAGGAAGTCGCGCAGCGCGAACAGCTTCTCCTTCGGCGCGTCGCAGGGCGTGTATTTGCGCTTCGGCGCAAACGGAAACACCGCCTCCGGCCCGAACACATGGCAATGGGTGTCGACCGCGCCCGCCGGCGGCTTGTATTTCGGATTCGACGGGTTCGGGTGAAACGGGATGTAGCCTGCACTCATCGCCACGGGTAGCGTCTCCAAATCAGGTCCGGCGGAAGCTTGATGGAACAATGCGCGGCCGTTCGTCAAATCAATCAAAGGTCGTGGGTGCTCGCGTACAAGATTATTCCAGGATTTGTCGGCAGAGCGAGCGACGCTACAGGCGCGCCAGCGCCAGCGACACCCCCTGCCCGACGCCGACGCACATGGTCGCGAGCGCGAGCTTGCCGCCACGCTTTTCGAGGCCGTGCACCGCCGTCAAGGCGAGCCGCGCACCGGACATCCCGAGCGGATGGCCGAGCGCGATGGCGCCGCCATGCGGATTGACGTGCTCGGCGTCGTCCGCGACGCCGAGCTGGCGCAGGCAGGCGAGCCCCTGCGAGGCGAACGCTTCGTTCAGCTCGATCAGGTCGAAATCGCCGATCTTGAGGCCGAGCTTTTCCATCAGCTTGCGGGTCGAGGGTACCGGGCCGATGCCCATCACCCGCGGCGGCACCGCCGCCGACGCCATGCCGAGCACGCGCGCGCGCGGCGTGAGGCCGTGCTTCTTGGCGGCGGCTTCGCTCGCGAGGATCATCGCCGCGGCGCCGTCGTTCACGCCCGACGCATTGCCGGCGGTGATGGTGCCGGGATTGCGCACGAACGGCTTGAGCTTGGCGAGGCCCTCCATGGTGGTGTCGGGACGCGGATGCTCGTCCTTGTCGACGGTCACCGGGCCGGCGCGGCCGCCCGGCACCTCGACCGCGACGATCTCTTCGGCGAAATAACCCGACGCGATCGCCTGGCCGGCGCGCTGCTGCGAGCGGAACGCGAACGCGTCCTGGTCGGCGCGCGACACTTGGTACTCCTCGGCGACGTTCTCGCCGGTCTCCGGCATCGCGTCGACGCCGTATTGCTGCTTCATCAGCGGATTGACGAAACGCCAGCCGATGGTGGTGTCCTGGATGTCGGCCGCGCGCGAGAACGCCTCCGCCGCCTTGCCCATCACGAACGGCGCCCGCGTCATCGACTCGACGCCGCCGGCGATCGCGAACTCGATCTCGCCGGCGCGGATCGCGCGCGCGGCGTCGCCGACCGCATTGAGGCCGGACGCGCAGAGCCGGTTCACGGTCACGCCGGGTACATGATCCGGCAGCCCCGCCAGCAGCACCGCCATGCGCGCGACATTGCGGTTGTCCTCGCCGGCCTGGTTGGCGCAGCCGAACACGACCTCGTCGAGCGCGGCCCAGTCCGCGTTCGGGTTGCGCTTCATCAGCGCCTTGATCGGGATCGCGGCGAGGTCATCGGCACGCACCTTGGCGAGCGCGCCGCCATAGCGGCCGATCGGCGTGCGGATGGCGTCGCAGAGGAAGACGTCGCGCGTGGTGCTCATGAATTCTCCTTACGCCACTGCTCTACGCCACATTGCCGTGGGCGCGCGCGGTGCGGGCGTGGATGTCGCGCAGGACCTTCAGCTCGTCCGCGGTCGGCGGCTTGGTCTCGATCACATTGGCGGCGTAGCGCACCGGCCAGCCGGTGTTGTCGTCGATCTGGTCGCGGGTGACGCCGGGATGGATCGACGTCACCGTCATTTCCTTCGACTGCGGATCGGGCTCGAAGATGCAGAGGTCGGTGACCAGCTTGGTCGGGCCCTTGGTCTTGAGGCCCAGCCGGGCGCGATGATCGCCGCCCTCGCCGTGGCCCATCGAGGTGATGAAATCGAGCTTCGCCGCAAAGCTTCGCTTCGACTGCGCCATGATGATGAAGATCTCGCCGCAGGCCGAGGCGATCTCCGGCGCGCCGCCGCCGCCCGGCAGCCGCACCTTCGGCTTGTCATAGGCGCCGACCACCGTGGTGTTGAGATTGGCGAAGCGGTCGATCTGCGCGCCGCCGAGGAAGCCCACCGTCACGCGGCCGCCTTGCAGCCAGTAACGGAACATCTCCGGCACCGACACCGTGGTCAGCGCGGTCGAGCACAATTCGCCGTCGCCGATCGAGAGCGGCAGCACGTCGGGCTTGGTGGCGATGGTGCCGGATTCGTAGATCAGCGTGATGCCGGGCGCATGCGTGAGCCGCGCCACGTTCGAGGCCGCCGACGGCATGCCGATGCCGACAAAGCAGACGTCGTCGTTGCGCAACGCCCGCGCAGCGGCGATGGTCATCATCTCGTTGGGCTTGTAGTCGGCCATCAGGCTGCCTTCGCGTTGAGGCGGCGCACATGCGCGGCGAAGGCTTCCGGCCCCTGCGTCGAGCACGTTCTCCTTCATCCAGGCCAGGAACGACTTGCGCTCGCGCGCGATCTTGTCCCAGGCGATGTAGAAGGCGTTGTCGCGCTTGTAGTAGCCCTGTGCATAGGAGGGATAAGCGCCGCCCGGCACGGTCGCGACCGCGCCGACGGTCCAGTGCGGCAGGATCACCGCGTTGAGGTTGCGCGGGCCGAAATCGTCGACCACCTCCTCGACCGTGACGATCGAGCGCTTGGCGGCGAGCACCGCTTCCTTCTGCACGCCGACGATGCCTTCGAGCATCACGTTGCCTTCGCGGTCGGCGCGCAGCGCATGGATGACCGCCACATCAGGACGGTGCGACGGCACGGCGGCAAGCTGCTCGCCGGTGAACGGACAGGTGATGGACTTGATCTTCGGATTGACCTTCGGCAGGTCGACGCCGATGTAGCCGCGGAAGACCGCCAGCGGCAGGCCGGCGGCGCCGGCCTCGTAGGCGTTGGCCATGGCGGCGTGGGAATGCTCCTCGATCGCGAGCGGCTGCGGCCAGTTGTTCTCCACCGCGTCACGAAAGCGGTGCAGCGAGCCGACGCCGGGATTGCCGCCCCAGGAGAACACCACCTTGTCGACGCAGCCCATGCCGATGAGCTGGTCGTAGATCAGGTCCGGCGTCATCCGAATGAGCGTCAGGCGCTTGCGCTGCTGGCGGATGATCTCGTGGCCGGCGGCATGGGGGATCAGGTGGGTGAATCCCTCCATGGCGACGGTGTCGCCGTCCCGCACATTCGATTGCACGGCCTCGGCAAGCGACAGGAAACGCGCCATCGGACAAGTCCCATTGACTGCGGCGTATTTACGGGGGGCCATTGGCGGGGTCAAATGCCACTGCCGTCAATGCCCGAGAGCCATCCCCGAATGTTCAGCATCCGCCGCACCCTCCGCATCGAGTGGGGCGATTGCGATCCCGCCGGCATCGTTTTCTATCCACGCTATTTCGCAATGTTCAACCACTCGACCGAACTCCTGATCGAGGGGGCGCTTGGCGTGAAGAAAATCACCCTCAACAAGCAGCACGGTCTCGGCGGGTTCCCGTCGGTGGCGACGGAGGCGCGTTTTCTGCTCCCGACGCGCTACGGCGATGATGTCGAGATCGAGTCCGCGTTCATCCGGATCGGCCGTTCGAGCTTCGCCATCCAGCACAAGCTCACGCTCGCCGGCGCGCTCGCGGTCGAAGGCAACGAGACCCGCTGCTGGGTGACGCGCGACCCGACGCGTCCGGGCGGCCTGCGCGCGCAGGCAATGCCGGACGACGTCGTAGCCAAATTCAAAGCTACTGCGGCTTGAGCCCGAGCTGCTTCACGATCGCGCCAAGCTTGGCGCTCTGCTCGTCCATCGATTTCTTGAAATCCGCGCCGGTGCCGGGGCTGACCACCTGGCCGGTCGAGGTGAGCCGCGCCGAGACCGTCGGGTCGGAGACCGCTTCCTTGACGTCGGCCGCGATGCGGTCGCGCACCGCCGCCGGCATGTCGCGCGGGCCGAACAGGCCGATGAGGCCGTCGAAGGTCAGCGCGGGGAAGCCTGCCTCGCGCTATCGTCGGCGTGTCCTTCTGCGTCGGCGCGCGCTGGCTGTTGGTGATGGCGATCAGCTTGACCCGGCCGGACTGGATGTGCGGCTGCACGATCGCGAGCGCGCCGACATAGGCCTGGATGCGGCCTTCGCTGACATCGGTGATCGGCCCCACCACGTCGCGATACGGCACGCGCGTGATGTTCAGGCCCGCGCTCTTGAAATAGCCGTCGAAGATCACGTCGGTCATCCCGGTCGCGGTCGCATAGTTCAGCTTGCCGGACTGCGCTTTGATCTGCGCGACGAGGTCCTTGACGGTGTCGATCTTCAACGACGGCGTGACGACCAGGCCGACCAGCGTGTTCGAGACGCGCGCGATCGGCCCGAGATCGTTCGGGTCGTACGGCATCTTCGCCATCAGGAACGGATGCGCGGTGAACGACGAGGTCGGCGTGTAGAGCAGCGTGTGATCGTCCTTGGCACCGATAAAGGCGTTGATGGCGATGACGGCGTCGCCGCCGGGGCGGTTCTCGACCACGACCGGCTGCTTCCATTTCGCGGTCAGCTTGTCGGCGATCAGACGCGCGGCGATATCGGCGCCGCTGCCGGGGCCGAGCGACACAATGAAGCGGACCGTCCGCTGCGGCCAGCTCTGGGATTGCGCTTGGGCGGGCGCCCAAGATGCGAGGGAGGTGGTGACCACAAGGCCGGCCACGAGCGCGCAAAGCGCCTTGCCAAATCGTTGCATAGTTCCTCCCTGAATTCGTTGTCGAGACGCACGCTAGCGCAGCCGAGGTCCCTGTAAAAGGCGCGCTGCGCCGCAGGGTTACCGGGCCCTCCTATGATGGACAGGGGCGGCCCGACAAGCTAACAACGCGCGACCTACCGCCGCGCTTCCCAGCCCGGCCCCATTGAAACGAGCGGTTCAAGCCGACGCCAAAACCCGGAGCATCGCCCCCATGCGTATCGACGCCTACACGCATTTCTTTCCGAAGCAATTCTTCGACAAGCTGATCGAGATTGCCGGCGACTACAAGGACATGGGCAAGCGCGTGCGGTCACTGCCGGCGCTCTACGATCTCGATTTCCGCAAGTCGATCATCGACGGGCACAAGGACTATCAGCAGATCCTCTCCTACCCGCAGCCGCCATTCGAGAGCTTCTGCAAGACGCCGCAGCAGATCGACGAGATGATCCGTCTCTGCAACGACGGCTTCGCCGAGCTGTGCGCGAAGGAGAAGGACCACTTCCCGGGCTGGGTTGCGCAGGTTGCGCTCGGCTCATCCGACGCCGGCGTGGGCGAAGCGGAGCGCGCGATCAAGAACGGCGCGCTCGGCGTGCAGATTTACACCAACGTGCTCGGCAAGCCGATCGACCTGCCCGAGTACCGGCCGTTCTGGAAAAAGATGAACGAGCTTGGCAAGCCGATATGGATTCATCCGGCGCGCGGCGCCGATACATCGGACTATCCGCTGCACGAGAAGAAGTCGCTCTACGAGATCTGGTGGACGCTCGGCTGGTCGTATGAGACCGCCTGCACCATGACGCGGCTGGTGTACTCCAAGATCATGGACGACTTCCCCAACCTCAAGATCATCACCCATCACTTCGGCGGCATCGTGCCGATGCTCGAAGGCCGGCTCGGGCCGGGCAACGACGTGATGGGCTCGCGCACTTCGGATGAGGACTATGTCGGGCTGCGCAAGAGCCTCAAGAAGCGCCCGCTCGACTACTTCAAGCAGGATTTCTGGGCCGACACCGCGGTGTTCGGCGGCGAGCCGGCGACCAAGTGCGGCCTCGAGTTCTATCCGCTCGAGAAGATCGTGTTCGCCTCCGACTGCCCGTTCGATCCGGAAGGCGGCAAGATGTATCCGCGCGAGACGCTGCGCATCCTCGACTCGCTCAACATCCCGAAGGCCGACCGCGAGGCGATCGACTACAAGAACCTGGAAAAGGTCACCGGCGTGAAGCTGGTGAAGTGACGGCCCGTGGCCGTCATCCCGGAAGCCGCGCAGCGGCTATCCGGGATCCATGCTCATGATGATCGTTAGTTCGGCTTGATCTTCGCGGCCTGGACCACCGGGGTCCAGCGCCGCATCTCGGCTTCGACGAACGCCTTGAACTCGGCCGGCGACGTGCCGAGCGGCTCCATGTATTGCCCGGTGAGCTTCTCGCGGATGCCGCCGTCGCGCAGCGCCTCGTTGACCTCGCGCGCGATCGCGGCGATCAGCGCGTCCGGCGTCTTCCCCGGGGCGATCAGCCCGTTCCAGGCATTGGCTTCGACGTCGATGCCGGCCTCGTTCAGCGCCGGTATCTCCGGCAGCAGCGGCGAGCGCTTCTGCGAGGTGACCGCGAGCGCCCTCACCTTTCCGGTGTGGACCTGAGACATGACAGAGACCGCCGGCAGGCAGACGATCTGCACGTCGCCGCGGATCAGCGCCGTCACCGCCTGCGGCGACGAGCCGTACGGAATATGCACGAGCTGCGTGCCGCTCTTGAGCGCAATCGCCTCCATCGCGAGATGCGACAACGAGCCGTTGCCGATCGAGCCGTAGTTGAACTTGCCGGGCGCGCGCTTGAGCAGCGCGACCAGCTCGGCGGTGCTGCGCACCGGCACGTCGGCGTTGACCGCGAGCACGCTCGGCATGTCGGTCAGCCGCGTCACCAGCGCCAGGTCGGTGAACGGGTCGTAGGGCATCTTCGCGAACAGCAGCGTGTTGAGCCCGAGCGGGCCGAGCAGACTGATCCCGATGGTGGTGCCGTCGGGCGCGGCCTTGGCGACCGCGTCGGTTCCGAGATTGCCGCTGGCACCCGGCCGGTTGTCGACCACGAACGACTGCTTGGTCTTCGTCTGCAGCCGCTCGCCGATCAGCCGCATGATGATGTCGGGCGTCGATCCGGCCGCGAACGGTACGACGATCCGGACCGGCTTTGCCGGCCAGTCCTGCGCGGCGGCGGGCAACACGCCGGCCAAAACCGCGAGCAATGCGACATGCAGGGACTTCATCGGCCGTCCTCCCACGATCCATGCACATGTTATTCGCAGGACAATCCATGCGCAGGTCAAGCCACCAATGACGGGCAAAGTGCCATCTGCTAGCGTCGCGGCCCCATGGATGCCGCGCGTTCCCTGCCTCCGTCCGGTTTTGCGTCCGATCCGCCAGCGGAGGCGGCCGGCCGCGCTACCCCGGTCATGGAACAGTATATCGAGATCAAGGCCGCCAATCCGGATTGCCTGCTGTTCTACCGGATGGGCGACTTCTACGAGCTGTTCTTCGAGGACGCCGAAATCGCCGCGCGCGCGCTCGGCATCGTGCTCACCAAGCGCGGCAAGCATCTCGGCCGCGACATCCCGATGTGCGGCGTCCCGGTCATCCGCGCCGACGAATATCTCCATCGCCTGATCGCGCAGGGCCACCGCGTGGCGGTGTGCGAGCAGATGGAAGACCCGGCGCTGGCGCGCAAGCGCGGCTCAAAGAGCGTGGTGAAGCGCGACGTCGTCCGCCTGGTGACGCCCGGCACGCTGACCGAGGACACGCTGCTCGACGCGCGCCGCAACAACTATCTGCTGGCGCTCGCCCGCGCGCGCGTGTCGTCCACGGATGAGGCGAGCCGCTTCGCGCTCGCCTGGATCGATATTTCCACCGGCGAGTTTCGCATTGCCGAATGCGACCGTGCCGGCCTCGCCGCCGAGCTGGCGCGGCTTGAGCCGAGCGAGATCATCGTCTCCGACGCGCTCTATTCGGATACGGACCTCGCGCCGTTCCTGCGCTCGTTGCCGGCGGTGACGCCGCTCACCCGCGACGTGTTCGACGGCGCGACCGCCGAGCGGCGGCTGGCGTCGTACTTCTCGGTCGCCACCTCGGATGCGTTCGGCGCGCTCTCGCGGCTGGAGCTGACCGCGGCCGCCGCCTGCATCACCTATGTGGAACGCACGCAGCTCGGCCAGCGCCCGCCGCTGTCGCCGCCGGTTCGCGAGGCCGAAGGCGCGACGCTGGCGCTCGATCTCGCCACCCGCAGCAATCTCGAGCTGATCCGCACGCTCGGCGGCGAGCGGCGCGGCTCGCTGCTCGCCGCCATCGACCGCACCGTGACCGCGGCCGGCTCGCGGCTCCTCTCGCAACGCCTCGCCGCGCCGTTGACCGACCCGGCAGCGATCGGTGAGCGCCACGATGCGGTGGCGCATTTCGTTGCCGAGACGGGCCTGCGCAGTTCGATGCGCGCCAAGCTGAAGGGCGCGCCCGACATTGCCCGCTCGCTGTCCCGCCTGGTCGTCGGCCGCGGCGGCCCGCGCGACCTCGCCGCGATCCGCGACGGCATCGAGGCGGCGGCAAGCCTCGCTGCCGAGCTGACCGCCGGCGGCGCCGTGCCGCTTCAAGTGCAAGAAGCCGCGACCGCGTTGCGAGGGCCCGACGCCGCGATCGCGCGCGAGCTGACCGCGGCGCTCGACGACGAGCTGCCGCTGTTCAAGCGCGACGGCGGTTTCGTGCGGGCCGGCTACGACGCCGCGCTCGATGAAGCGCGCGCGCTGCGCAAAGGCACCCGCGAGGTGATCGCCGCGCTGGAGGCCCGTTACGCCGGCGAGACCGGCGTGCGCACGCTGAAGGTGAAGCACAACAACCAGCTCGGCTATTTCGTCGAGGTGCCGTCGCAGCACGCCGAGAAGCTTCGGCAGCCGCCGCTGAACGCGACCTTCATCCACCGCATGACGATGGCGGGCCAGGTCCGCTTCACCAGCACCGAGCTGGGCGAGCTGGAAGTCCAAGATCGTCAGCGCCGCCGACCGCGCGCTCGGCATCGAGCTTGCGACCTTCGAGCGGCTGGCGGCGCAAGTGACCGCCGCGACGAGCCCGATCAAGGAAGCGGCGGACGCGCTGGCCTCGCTCGACGTCGCCGCCGCGCTCGCGCAGCTCGCGGTCGAGCAGGACTATGTGCGGCCCGAGGTCGACGGCTCGCACGACTTCGTCATCGAAGGCGGGCGGCATCCGGTGGTGGAGCAGGCGCTGTCACCGACGGCGGTCCGTTCGTGGCCAACGACTGCGATCTCTCTCCCCGCTCCCGCAGCAGGGCGGCGGGCCGCATCTGCCTGCTCACCGGCCCCAACATGGCGGGCAAGTCGACGTTCCTGCGCCAGAACGCGCTGATCGCGATCATGGCGCAGATGGGGAGTTTCGTGCCGGCGCGGCGCGCCAGGATCGGCGTGGTCGACCGCCTCTTTTCACGCGTCGGCGCCGCCGACGATCTCGCGCGCGGGCGCTCCACGTTCATGGTGGAGATGGTCGAGACCGCCGCGATCCTCAATCAGGCCGGCGAACGCTCGCTCGTCATCCTCGACGAGATCGGCCGCGGCACCGCGACCTTCGACGGCCTCTCGATCGCCTGGGCCACGATCGAGCACCTGCATGCCGCCAACCGCTGCCGCGCGTTGTTCGCGACGCACTTCCATGAGCTGACGGTGCTGTCGACCAAGCTGCCGCGGCTGTTCAACTCGACCGTGCGCGTCAAGGAATGGCAGGGCGAGGTCGTGTTCCTGCACGAGGTGGTGCCGGGCGCCGCCGATCGCAGCTACGGCATCCAGGTCGCGAAGCTGGCCGGCCTGCCGGCGAGCGTGATCGAGCGCGCCAAGCTCGTGCTCGCCAAGCTCGAAGCCGAAGACCGCGCCACGCCGCCCGGCTTCGACGACCTGCCGCTGTTTGCGGCAACGGCGCCGCCGACATCCGCCAAGCCGACGATCGACACGGCGCTGGCGGAAGTCGTCGCCGCGCTGGCGGCGATCAATCCCGACGAGCTGTCGCCGCGCGAGGCGCTGGAGGCGCTCTACGCCCTCAAGGCCAAATCCGCCGCCAAAGGTTGACGGAAGCCCGCTATACTCCTCACCAATAACGAGGAGACGGCGATGGCGGGTTGGCGGGCATTCCTTGCACTCATCTGCGTTGTTGCTTGCGCGGCCTGAAGCGGCGGCCTATCCGACGCGCCCGATCACCATCATCGTGCCGGCGGCCCCGGGCGGCGTCAGCGACAGCCTCGCGCGCGCGGTCGGCCAGCGCCTGAGCGAGGCCTGGGGCCAGCAGGTGATCGTCGAAAACCGCGGCGGCGCCAACCATCAGATCGGCGCGGCGCAGGTCGCGAAAGCGCCAAGCGACGGCCACATGCTGATGCTCGGCGCGGAGACGATCTTCGTGATCAATCCATCGCTCTACAGCCGCCTGCCCTACACCGTGAAGGACTTCGCGCCGGTCACCGGGCTCGTGCGCGCCAACCAGGCGCTGCTGGCGCATGCGGGCTTCGCGCCCAAGAGCGTCGGCGAACTGATCGCGCTCGCCAAGGAGAAGCCCGGCACCATCAGCTACGGCACCTCGGGCATCGGCTCCGCCGGGCATGTCAATGTCGCGCTGCTCGAAAGCATGGCGGGCGTGAAGCTTCTGCCGGTGCACTATCGCGGCATGGCGCCGGCGCTCAACGACGTGGTCGCCGGGCACATCCAGCTCACCTCGGTGGCGGTGAGCTCGGCGCTGCAGCCCTGGCGCAACGGCCTCGTCAAGATGCTCGGGATCGGCAGCGCGCAACGGCTGCCTGGAATCCCGGAGGTGCCGACGGTGGCGGAGAGCGGCCTGCCCGGTTACGAAGCGACCACCTGGTTCGGGCTGTTCACCACCGCGGGAACGCCGCGCGAGGTCGTGCTCAAGATCAATGCCGAAGTGCAGCGCCTGTTCAACGAGGAGGCGTTCCGCAAGCGCTTCGTCGAGCCGCTGCTTTACGAGGTCATGACGTCGTCGCCGGAGCAGTTCGGCGATTTCATCACCGCCGAAACCACGAAATGGGCCAAGGTCATCCGCGACGCCAATCTCAAGGTGGATTGAGCGGACGGCTCGCTGCCTAGGGAATAACCACCTGAATTTAATTGCTTTTTCAGTGTTGCTGGGGGATTCTTGCGCTCCCGGATGACAGGCGCCACCGGCTCCGCTATCCCCACAGGCCATGCTCACGTCCCGCCGATCAGGCTCAACGCGCGCCCGCCGACTTGCTCGACGCCGATGCGCTGGCGGCCGACCTCGACCAGCTCTGCAAGCTGCACGCCGGGCACGAGCGCGAGCTGCGAACCGCGCTCGCGCAACGCCTCAAGGCGGCGCTCATGCAGGGGCGCGCTACCGCCGAGAAGCTGCTGCTGAGCGATCGGCACGGCCGCCGCTGCGCCGAGCGGCTGTGCCACATGCAGGACGAGATCATCCGGCTGCTGTTCGAGCTCGCGCAGCGACACCTTTATCCGTCGCAGAACCGCTCCGAAGCCGAGCGGATGGCGGTGGTCGCGACCGGCGGCTACGGGCGCGGATTGCTGGCGCCGGGCTCCGACATCGATCTGTTGTTCATCCTGCCCTACAAGCAGACCGCGTGGGGCGAGTCGGTCGCCGAGACCATCCTCTATTGCCTGTGGGACATGGGGCTGAAGGTCGGTCACGCGACGCGCTCGATCAACGAGTGCGTACGGCAGGCCAAGGCCGACATCACCATCCGCACCGCCGTGCTCGAGTCGCGCTACCTGTTCGGCGACCGCAAGCTGTTCGACGAGATGGTCGCCCGCTTCGACAAGGACGTGGCGCAAGGCACCGCGCCGGAATTCGTCGCCGCCAAGCTGGCCGAACGCGAGGAGCGCCACCGCCGCGCCGGCCAGTCGCGCTATCTGGTCGAGCCCAACGTCAAGGACGGCAAGGGCGGGCTGCGCGACCTGCATACGCTGTTCTGGATCGCGAAATACGTCTACCGCGTGCGCGAGCCCGAGGAGCTGATCGAGAAGGGCGTGTTCAACCGCGCCGAATTCATGCTGTTCCGCCGCTGCGAGGATTTCCTGTGGTCGGTGCGCTGCCACATGCACTTCCTCACCGGCCGCGCCGAGGAGCGGCTGTCGTTCGACATCCAGCGCGAGATCGCGGTGCGGCTGGGCTACACCTCGCATCCCGGCCTGCGCGACGTCGAGCGCTTCATGAAGCACTACTTCCTGATCGCCAAGGACGTCGGCGATCTCACCGCGATCCTGTGCGCCGAGCTCGAGGACAGCCAGGCCAAGGCGATGCCGGTGCTCTCGCGCATGATGGCGCGGTTCCGGCCGTCGCAGCGCCGTACGCTGAGCGAGACCGAGGATTTCATCGTCGACTACAACCGCATCACCGTCGCCGACCAGACCGTGTTCAAGCGCGATCCGGTCAACCTGATCCGCGTCTTCCACCTGGCGCAGAAATACAATCTCGCGTTCCACCCGGATGCGATGCGCGCCATCCGCCATTCGCTGCACCTCATCGACAACGGCTTGCGCGAGAACGAAGAGGCCAACCGCCTGTTCCTCGAGATCCTGACCTCGAAGAACGACGCCGAGACCGTGCTGCGCCGCATGAACGAGGCCGGCGTGCTCGGCAAGTTCGTGCGCACCTTCGGCCGCATCGTGGCGATGATGCAGTTCAACATGTATCACCACTACACGGTCGACGAGCATCTGCTGCGCTGCATCGGCATCCTGGCCGACATCGAGGACGGCCGCGCCGAGGATGCGCCGTTCGCGACCGAGCTGATGCGCACCATGCAGCCCGAGCACCGCACGCTGCTCTATGTGGCGCTGTTCCTGCACGACATCGCCAAGGGCCGGATCGAGGACCATTCCATCGCCGGCGCGCGGGTGGCGCGGCGGCTGTGCCCGCGCTTCGGGCTCACGCCGGCCGAGACCGAGACCGTGGCCTGGCTGGTCGAGCAGCACCTCGTGATGTCCTCGGTCGCCCAGTCGCGCGACCTCTCCGACCGCGTCACCATCCAGAATTTCGCCGAGGTGGTGCAGTCGGTCGAGCGGCTGAAGCTCCTGACCCTGCTCACCACCGCCGACATCAAGGGCGTCGGCCCCGGCGTCTGGAACGGCTGGAAGGCGCAGCTGATCCGCACGCTCTACTACGAGACCGAGCCGGTGCTGACCGGCGGCTTCTCGGAAGTGAACCGCGCCCAGCGCGTCGCGGTGGCGCAGGCGGAGCTGCGCGAGAAGCTGGCGGATTGGCCGGCGGAGCAGGTCGAGGCCTATATCGGGCGGCACTATCCCGCCTACTGGCTCAAGGTCGACCTGCCGACCAAGGTCGCGCATGCGAAATTCGTGCGGGCGACGGAGGCCGCCGGCAAGTCGCTGGCGACCGCGATCAATCTCGACCAGGCGCGCGGCGTGGCGGAGCTGACGGTGTTCGCGCCCGACCATCCGCGGCTGCTCTCGATCATCGCCGGCGCCTGCGCGATGACCGGCGCCAACATCGTCGACGCGCAGATCTACACGACGACCGATGCGCGCGCGCTCGACACCATCGCGGTCTCGCGCGGCTTCGAGCGCGACGACGACGAGGAGCGGCGCGCCGTCCGCGTCGCCTCGACGCATCGAGCAGGCGCTGCGCGGCGACCTGCGGCTGCCGGAAATGGTCGCCAAGCGGGCGCCGCCCAAAGGCCGCCTGAAGGCGTTCGCGGTCGAGCCCGAGGTGACCATCAACAACCAGTGGTCCAACCGCTACACCATGGTCGAGGTGACCGGACTCGACCGCCCCGGCCTGCTCTACGAGCTGACGGCGACGATATCGAAGCTCAACCTCAACATCGCCTCGGCGCATGTGGCGACCTTCGGCGAGCGCGTGGTCGACGTGTTCTATGTGACCGACTTGCTCGGCGACAAGATTTCGTCGGCGACCCGGCAGGCGGCGATCAAGCGCGCCCTGCTCCAGCTGTTCGTGTCGGTCGAGACCGCGCCGACGACGCCGGCGGCCGCCGCGGGCTGACAGCACAATCCCAAAAAACGACAACGGCTGCGGGCGATATCGCCGGCAGCCGTTGTGTTGAACTTCGTGTTGAACTGCTCTTGGGTTGAACGGCTAAGCGTTCGACGTCGAGAGTTCGGCCGTGGTGAAGGTGTGCGGCTTACTTCTTCTTGCCGCCGTCGCCCATGCCACCCATTCCGCCGTCACCCATGCCGCCCATTCCGCCGGCGCCCATTCCGCCGCCCATGCCTCCCATACCGCCGCCCATTCCACCCATGCCGCCCATTCCGCCTTTTTTGGCTTTCTTTCCACCCATGCCGCCCATTCCGCCCATGCCACCTTTGCCGCCCTTGTCAGCAGCGGCCGGCGGGTTGGCGAGCTGATTGCCGAGCGCGTCGAAGAAGCCTTTGGGCTCGCCGCCGCCGCCGCCTTTGTCGGCCTTCGCCTTCGCCTTAGCGGCCGCGAGTGATTCAGTCGGAGTCGTGGTGAGCATCGGAGCAGACACGAGCAGTGCCGCCGCAAGCAGAAGTGCGAGCTTTCGCATGATTCATCCCCCAATAAAGATTTCGAGCCGGATATCCCGGATGCGTAAACTCTATGCTGGAATTTTTGGCGATGGAAGAGGATTCCGTCGCCGTTAGCCATATAAGACGCTGAATTTGTTTATGTATATTTGTTCATCTGATCATTCATCTGTTGTACAGAAAACCGGCACGCGCAAATCTTCGGAGCGAATTTTTCGTCGAAGATTCAGAGACTAGGCGAATGCACTCCCGCGCTGCAGCGCGACTGCCGCCGCGGTAACCGCCCTTAAACGAGCGAGGCCTACCGTGCGGCCGAGGTTTCTGGCCTCAGGGGAACGGCCGGGATGGGGAGATGCCACGTCGCAAGCGCAAGTCTGCCGAACGTCGCGAGCCGGTGGTCGATACGCCGTTGCCGCGCGCGTCGCGCGGCGAGCCGGACGCGGCCGGGAGCAACGACATGAGCGGCGGCCGCAAGCGCGCGCGCAGCCGCTCGCCGCTGCGCCGGGCGTTCTATTGGTGCGCCGTGCTCGGACTGTGGGCGCTGATCGCCTGCGGCGGCGCGATCGTCTGGGTTGCCGCCAACCTGCCGCCGATCCACTCGCTCGAAATTCCGCGGCGGCCGCCCTCGATCGAGATCGTCGGCACCGACGGCAAGCTGATCGCAAACCGCGGCGAGATGCATGGCGCCACGCTGACGCTCAAGGAAATGCCGCCGTATCTGCCGAAGGCGTTCCTCGCGATCGAGGACCACCGCTTCTATAACCACTTCGGCGTCGACCCGATCGGTCTCGTGCGCGCCGCGTTCGCCAACTTGAGCCGCCGCGGCGTGTCGCAAGGCGGCTCGACCATCACCCAGCAGCTCGCCAAGAACCTGTTCCTGACGCAGGAGCGCACCTTCGCGCGCAAGCTGCAGGAATTGGTGCTGGCGCTCTGGCTCGAGCGCAAATTCTCGAAGACCGAGATTCTCGAGCTCTATCTCAACCGCGTCTATTTCGGCGCCGGCGCCTATGGCGTCGACGCGGCCGCGCAGCGCTATTTCGGCAAGTCCGCCCGCCACGTATCCATCGCCGAGTCGGCGATGCTTGCCGGGCTGGTGCGCTCGCCGTCGCGGCTCGCGCCCAACCGTAATCCTGACGGGGCCGAGCGGCGCGCCCAGGTCGTGGTCGCGGCCATGAGCAGCCACGGTTACATCACCGACACGATGGCGCGGTTCGCGCTGTCGCAGCCGGCCCGCGCCGTGAAGGTCGCGGGCAATGGCTCCGCCAACTACATCGCCGACTGGATCATGGACGTGCTCGACGATCTGGTCGGCCATATCGACCAGGACCTGGTCGTCCGCACCTCGATCGATCCGGCGCTGCAGGCCGCCGCCGAAGCCGCGCTGGTCAACGAGCTGGCGCAGAAGGGCGAGAAGTTCGGCGTCAGCCAGGGCGCGCTCATCGCCATGACGCCCACCGGTGCGGTACGCGCGCTGGTCGGCGGCAAGAGCTACGCCGAGAGCCAGTTCAACCGCGCGGTGGCGGCGCGGCGCCAGCCGGGCTCCGCGTTCAAGCCGTTCGTCTACCTCACCGCGCTGGAGCGCGGCCTGTCGCCGGAAACCGTGCGCGAGGACCGGCCGATCGCGATCAAGGGCTGGCGGCCGGAGAACTACAGCCGCGAGTACTATGGCGCGGTCACGCTGACGCAGGGCCTCGCCCATTCGCTCAACACCATCTCGGTGCGCCTCACCCAGGAGTTCGGGCCGACCGCGGTGGCGCGCACGGCCTATCGCCTCGGCATCGCCTCCAAGCTCGAGGCCAATCCCTCGCTGGCGCTCGGCACCTCCGAGGTGTCGCTGATCGAATTGGTCTCCGCCTACGCGCCGTTCGCCAATGGTGGCAACGCGATCGCGGCCCATGTGGTCGAGCGCGTGAGCACCAAGGCCGGCAAGACGCTCTACCACCGCTCGCCGCACGACCTCGGGCGGATCATCGAGCCGCGCCATGTCGCGATGATGAACGCGATGATGCGCGAGACCTTGCGAGTCGGTACCGCGAAAAAGGGTCAACTGCCGGAATGGCAGGCCGCCGGCAAGACCGGCACCAGCCAGGATTTCCGCGACGCCTGGTTCGTGGGCTACACCGCGCATCTCGTGACCGGCGTCTGGCTCGGCAACGACGACTCCTCGCCGTCGCGCCGCGCCACCGGCGGCGGCATGCCGGTCGACATCTGGGCCCGCTTCATGCGCGGCGCCCACCAGGGCGTGACGGTCGCCGCCCTGCCCGGCGTTTCGGCGCCGCCGACGCTGGCGTCGATCGTGCAGCAGGCGGTGAACGGACCGCCGCCGGCCAATGTCGGGCCTTCAGCCGCGGCGCAGCCGCAGCGAACGCAGCAGCCGAGCGGCGGCCTCGACGGATGGCTGATCGACAAGCTGTTCGGCCGACGCTGAGCGCGGGCTTTGTGTCGCTGAGCGCGGGCTTGGTCGACGGCATCGTGCCTGCGTCACCGAAGCATTGCCGAGGATTGCATCCAATGCGCTGCGCAGGGTCTCGTGGCGGAACGCGAATCCACTCAACTGCGCCTTGTCGGGAATGACGCGCTGGCCGCCGAGCATGCAGTTCGTCGGCGAACGCGCCGCCGAGATGAGTGCAGGATCGCGGCCGGTATCCGGAGCAGCGCCGGCCGCCGCAACGCTCCACCCAGCGCTCGCGCAAATTCGGCGTTGGTGACCGGCGTCCGGCGCAGTCGCATTCACCGGACCGGTCAGCGACGGCGTCGCGATGACGTGGGCGATCAGCCGCACGAGATCGTCACGCTCGATCCATGACATCCATTGCCGGCCGCTGCCGATCGGGCCGCCGAGCCCGAACTCGAACGGAAGCAGCAGCCGGCTGAGCATCCCGCCTTCGATGCCGAGCACCAGGCCGATGCGCAGCCGCACCACCCGCACGCCCAGGCGCTGCGCCTTCCTCGCCTCGTGCTCCCAGGCTTCGCAGAGGCGGTGCGAGAAGCAACGCTTGCCACCGTCGAATTCGGTCAGCGTTTCGTCCTGCCACAGGCCGTACCAGCCGATCGCGGAACCGCTGATCAGCACCGCGGGTCGCTGCTGCAGCCGCGCGATCAGGCGCACAACGGCGCGCGTCACGCGCAGTCGCGACGACAGAATCTGGCGGCGCTTGCGGCGCGTCCAAAGCGTGCCGGTGGGTTCGCCGGCGAGATTGATCACGGCATCGATCCGCGCGTCGTCCGCGATCTGCGCAAGGTTCGTCACGATCCGCAGCGGCGGCCGCAACGTCGCTGCCTTCGCCGGGTCGCGCGTGAGCACGGTGACATCGTGCCCAGCGCTCGCCAGCGCCTCCACCAAGCGGCGTCCGATGAAGCCGGTGCCGCCGGTGACGAGCACACGCTGGCGGGACGGTAGCGCATCGACAAGCGCCGTCGCATGGCTGAGGCTTCGCGTGCCGGCGCGAAAGCAGATGCGAGGTCATGACGCCAACTCCCGATACAACGCCATCTGCCGCAGCATCAGCCCGAAGCGCGGGTGCGTGAGCTGCAAGGTGAAGCTGAAGCGGCCGTCCGGCACTTCCGCGTGGATCACCGTCAGCTCGCCCGGGCAGAGCCACTTCGGCAGCACGAAGCGACGCCCGAACATCTGCACGAAGTAGTCGCGGCTGCGGAAGATCAGCGCGCCCTCGCGCACCAGCAATTCGAGCGCCATGCCGACGCCGTAGCCGACATATTCCTCAAGCCCGGTCGCCCCGGCGAAGCGCTTGGCGGAATGCACGACCTGCGGAAAGCCATGACGGCGCGCATAGATGCGGGTCCAGATCTGTCCGCCGCTCGCTTTGTCCTCGGTCACCGTCACGACGCTCGCGAGGTGCGCACAACGCGCGGTCGGCAACGGCCCGCCGATCAGCCGCAGCGCCTGCGCCAGGAGCCAGCCGAGGAAGCTCATCCGGGTTTCCAGCACTTCGCCGGCATAGACGGTGGTGCCGCCATGCGGCAGCCGCTTGCTGAAGCGGCGGCGGATCGCATCCGGGAGCGACGACCAGTCACGCTCGCGCAGCAGCGCGCGAAACCGGAAATCGCCGAGAGTGGGATCGGGACGCGGCGCGGTCCGCGCGTCGATGTCGTTGTCGGGGACCGGTGCCAGTTCGAACGTCAGAGCTTCCGCACGCATGATACGGACCTCGCTTTCAGTTACTTCGATCTCCCCATCGGCAAGAGGCTCACGATCCGGGTCCCCAGGCGGATCAAGGCGGCGAGCTTCGGCCGCGGCACGGTCAGCATCTGCGCGTACCAGCGGTCGACCGACTCGATGAAAGCGAGCATGTCCTTCAGACGCTTGGCGGCGACCGGATGCAGTTTCGCGTCATGGTCGGCGCCGGCGACGCAGGTCTTGAGCGCGTCGACGGCGGGATCGATCTCGCGCTCCTTGCGGACCGCGGCGATCCGCATGGCGACTTCCCAGAGGTCGGTCTCGGCCTCGAAATGATCGCGGCGGTCGCCCTTCACCGGCACCCGGCGGATCAGGTCCCAGGCCATCAGCTCGCGGATCGAGTTCGAGACGTTCGAACGGGCGAGCCCGAGCGCCTCGGCGATGTCCTCGGCGGTCAGCGGCCGCTCCGAGAGGTAGAGCAGCGCGTGGATCTGGCTGACCGAGCGGTTGACGCCCCAGGAGGAGCCCATGTCGCCCCAGTGCAGGATCAAGCGCTCCACGGTTTCGGGCAGTTTGCCGGATTTGTCTGTAATTTCTGTCATGACAGAAATATCGGAAATCTAGGAACGGATGTCAAGGGGCGTGTGGCCGGTTGGCTTAACGGGCGGTTTCAGGGGCTGAAATGGCGCCGCGACGGCGGTGCGCTCCTTTTCCCCGCATAGCCCGTCGAAGACGGGCGTGAACGCCCTTTCGCTGGGGAGAGGGTCGGGGTGAGGGGGCCCTCCGAGAGCTGCGACTCGTTGAGAGTCCCCCTCACCCGGACTGCTTCGCAGTCCGACCTCTCCCCGCAAGCGGGGAGAGGTGACGGAGCAAGCGGCGCCGTCTGTACCGCTACCTTTGAATCCGAGATCGGCGGATCAGCCGGCGGCGCTGCCCGCCCTCCCCGCCGCGCCGTAGCGGTGCAGGTCGGTGCCGTGGGTGTCGAGCCACGCCTTGGCGCGCTCGCAGTCCGGATTGAGCCGCTTCAACAGCCGCCAGAACTTCGGCGAGTGGTTGAGCTCGACCAGATGGGCGACCTCGTGGGCGGCGAGATAGTCGAGCACGAACGGCGGCGCCAGGATCAGCCGCCACGAGAACGACAGCACGCCGGAGTTCGAGCACGAGCCCCAGCGGCTCGACTGGTCGCGCACCGAGATGCGCTTGATGGCGACGTCGAGCTCCTTGGCATAGCGCCGGCTCGCGGCATCGAGCTCGCGCTGCGCCTCGCGCTTGAGGAAATCGCCGATCCGCCGGTTGTGATGCGGCGGCTCGCCGGCGACGCAGATCAGGCGCTCGCCGGCGTCGTCCTGCTCGGTCCAGACCGTGCCGCGCGCGCGCGGCCGGTGCACGATGCGATGCGGCACGCCGCGCAACGGCACCACCTCGCCTGCCACGAACGGCGTCGCCTGCGGCAGGCGCTTCAGGCGCGCGGCGATCCAGGCGCCGTGCTTCTGCGCGAAGTCGCGGGCTTCCTTGAGGCTGCCGCGCGGCGGGATCGTCAGCACGACCTCGCGCGACGCCGCATCGATGCGCAGCGTGTAGCGCCGCGCCTGCCGGTGGCGGCGCAGGCGCACCAGATAGATCGACTTCTCGAAGACGACGTCGATCGTCTGCGGTTCGGTCGGCCGACGGTAGAGCAGCGCACGCAGCGACATGGCCGAAGACATGGCCGAAGCTCCGCCCAGGAAGCGTCCCAGGCGGGATATTGGCATACGGGCAAGGGCGCGCGGCATGTCCGGCACAAAAATAAAGGCCTTCCCCAAGGCGCGGGGCTGGCGTTGCGACTCGCTACAATAGCTTGAGACGGGATCGCGGTGAATCCATCCCGAGCGGCTTCGGCCGAAGGCGAGACGCGCGCGGCGACGGCCGTCAGGCGCTGGGACGGGCCCGGGATACCGGCTTCGCGGAAGCCTTGGGAGCGACGCCGTTGGCGCCATGCGACGTGCCGTTGGCGGTAGAGCGTGCCCCGGCAGCAGGCTTCTTGTCGCGCGCGACATTGCCGTTGTTGGACAGCACGAAGTCGGCAATGCGCGGCGCAATCTCGGCGCGGAAGCGCGAGCCGTTGAACACGCCGTAGTGCCCGACGTCGGACTGCATCCAGTGGTACTTGCGATCCTGCGGGATGTTCACGCACAGCGCATGCGCGGCTTCGGTCTGGCCGAGACCCGAGATGTCGTCGTTCTCGCCCTCGACGGTCATCAGCGCCACGCGCCGGATCTTCGACGGATCGATCGGAATGCCGCGATGGGTCATCTCACCCTTCGGCAAGGCATGGCGGATGAAAACGGTGTCGCAGGTCTGCAGATAATACTCGGCGCAGAGATCCATGACGGCGAGATACTCGTCGTAGAACTCGCGATGCTTCTGCGCGGAGTCGCCGTCGCCCTTGACCAGGTTCAGGAACAGATTGCGGTGCGCCTCCATGTGGCGGTCGAGGTTCATGCTGACGAAGCCATAGAGCTGCAGGAACCCCGGATAGACGTCGCGCATGAAGCCCGGATTCGGGAACGGCACCTTGGTGATGACGTTGCGGCGGAACCAGTCGATGCCGCGCCGGCCGGCCAGGAGGTTGACCTCGGTCGGATTGATGCGGGTGTCGATCGGGCCGCCCATCAGCACCATCGAATGCGGCACATGCGGGTCGCCGTCGGCTTCCATGCGCGCGACCGCGGCCAGCACCGGAACCGACGGCTGGCACACCGCGATGACGTGCACGTCGCCGCCGAGGAAATGCAGCATCGAGATCAGGTAGTCGATGTAGTCGTCGAGATCGAACGTCCCTTCCGACATCGGCACCACGCGCGCATCGATCCATTCGGTGATGTAGACGTCGTGATTGGGCAGGAAGCCGTCCACCGTGCCGCGCAACAGCGTCGCGTAGTGGCCCGACATCGGCGCGACGATGAGCAGCTTCGGCTGCGGGCGACGCAGCGCATGCTCGACCGCGCGCTCGAAATGCAGCAGCCGGCAGAACGGCCGCTGCCAGACCGAGGAGATGTGCACCGGCACGCGCTCGGCACCGATCAGCGTCGAGGTGACGTTCCATTCCGGCTTGCCGTAGCGCCGCGTCGAGCGCTCGAACAATTCGAACGCGGCGGCGGCGGTCTTGCCGAGCTCGGTATGGGACCAGGGGTTGGCGGGATTCTTGAAGAACAGCTTGCCGGCATCGGCAAAGGCGCGGGCCGGATTGAGCGAGGCCTGGCCCATTTCGTAGAACCAATAAGCTGGCGCCCCGTACATCGGGCCGAGCGCCGGGCCAAGAACCGGGCTGAGTCCGTCCGGTGCGGCTGCAGCGCCGCCGAATTCGCCAATTGCCATTGCCCCGGTCCCCAGCGCTTTATTTTGCAGTGCAGCAGCCTGTCTTTTTTCGGTCACAAGGTCAATCCTAGCCGAGAATACTTGCGATCTACTGAAATAGATGGGGATATTTCCCCTGAAATATCAGGGGGTCTCTATTCGCCGGACTGCAGCAGGGAGCCGATCCGGCGGGCGCTGCGGAGCAGCGCCAGGAACACGGCTACCGCAATTGCGAAATAAACAAGGTTAAGGGCGAATGCCGCGATCATGAGATCGGCGCGGAAGGTCTGCTCCAGCACCAGCGCGCGCATGCCCTCGAACACATAGGTCGGCGGCAGCGCCCAGGCGACGTATTGCAGCCAGTCCGGCAGCACCGATACCGGGTAGTAGACGCAGGTCAGCGGCATCAGGATGAACATCACGGTCCAGGCCAGCGTCTCCGCGCCCATGCCGTTGCGCATGACCACGCCGGACACGACGATCCCGACCGACCAGCTGGTGAGAATGAGATTGAGGAAGAACGCCGCCAGCGCAAAGCCGAACGAATAGAAATTGAAGCCGAAGAACACGATCGCCATGATCGTCACCGGCACCATGCCGATCGCGAGCCGCACGATGCTCATCACCATCAGCGCGGCGACGAACTCGATCGGGCGCAGCGGACTGAACATCAGGTTGGCGAGATTGCGCGACCACATCTCTTCGAGGAACGACACCGAGAAACCGAGCTGGCCGCGGAACAGGATATCCCACAGCAGCACGGCGCCGATGAACATGCCGGCGGCGCGGGCGAAGAATCCGGAATTCTGCGTGATGTAGAGCTGCAGGAATCCCCAGACGAACAATTGCACCGCCGGCCAGTAGATGAGATCGAGCACGCGCGACCATGACGAGCGCAACAGATAGAGATAGCGCAGCACCATCGCGTTGATGCGATGCGGGGACAGCGCCAGCGCCGAGGTCGAGGGGGTGCTCATTGCGCGGCCTCGCGGGCGGCTTCGCCGCGCCCGCGCGCGACGTCGAGGAATACGTCTTCGAGGTTGTCGCGGCCGTAGCGCGCCAGCAGCACGTCGGGCGCCGCGTCGTCCTCGATCTTGCCTTGCTTCATGATGATGACGCGCTCGCACAGGCGCTCGACCTCGGCCATGTTGTGGGAGGCGAGCAGCACGGTTGCGTTCTGCTCGGCGCGGTAGCGCTCGAGATGACTGCGCACCCAGTCGGCGGTGTCGGGATCAAGCGACGCCGTGGGCTCGTCGAGCAGCAGCACGTCCGGGCGGTTGATCAGCGCCTTGGCGAGTGCGACGCGGGTCTTCTGCCCGGCCGAGAGCTTGCCGGTCGGCCGGTCGAGCAGGTCCGACAGATCGAGCTCTTCGGCGATCGCGGCGATGCGCCCGCGCAAATCCGCGACCGCGTAGAGCCGTCCGAACACGGTCAGGTTCTGCCGCACCGTCAGCCGGTTCGGCATGTCGACATAGGGGCTCTCGAAATTCATCCGGTGCAGCACGCGGTAGCGCTCGCGCGGCATCTCGGCGCCCATGACCCGGGCATGGCCGGAGGTCGGCTCGATCAGCCCGAGGATCATCGCGATGGTCGTGGTCTTGCCGGCGCCGTTGCCACCGAGGAGCCCGGTGACGGTGCCGGCTTCGAGCGCAAACGAGATGCCGTCGACCGCGCGCGTCACCTTGCCCTTGGAGGTGTAGACCTTGGTCAGGTTCTCGACTTCGATCGCGGGGGTTTGCGGCACGCAGTTCTCGGAAATTGTCGGCGGTTTCGGGAGGACATGTGGCGCGATGCGCGCTGGGATGCAAGGGCGACACACGCCAACGCGAACGACGGCTAACGGGTTCGCACCGCTCAAGATGATGGTGGCTTCAACTTACTCCGTCTTCGTCAGCGGTTTGACGACATCGCGAGCCGTCCTGATGAAAAGCTCCGCCAGCGGGCTGAGCGTTCGGTTCCGCGAGGTGACGATAGCAAACGTTCTGCGCGTGGTGGGCAGCTCAAGCGCCAAAGCCTTCAGTGAGCGATTGCTGTTGGCAGATGCAAAAGCAAACCTTTGCAAAAAAGTAAGAAAGCGGCCGGTCTCAATAACTTGATCCGCAGACTGACGGACTCGGTGATGATCGAATTTTGAGGAGGCTGAAGGCCGCTGGCCCGAAATGCTTCCATCTGCGAGCGCGCCCGGAGGGGCTTCGGGCGGCGGCAACGTCCACGGCTCGTTCACCAATTCTGCCAGTTTGACCCGACGTCGACGCGTCCAGATATTTGCCGCACCCGCAACGACCACGAAGCTGATCGTCAAACAATCTTTCCGCGACTACGTGTTCTTCGGGAATGCGCCGGTGTCATCCCGGCCATCACGACCAATTCGACATTTCGTTCCCTCAGTTCTCGGTAGAGGGCGGCGCGGGTCCCGTGATGACCTTGAACACCATACCTGGATGCCGCGGTGAGCCGATCCATGACCGAAAAGACTGGGCCAGACGCCAAGTCTCTCAGCAGATCCGATACGCAACTCTCCCGCCGTAGGATCGGTGAGAAATTCGATATCCCTGATGCCCTGTCTTAGCTCGTCGAACACCGCGATGCCGCGCTTGGTGATCGGCACGGCCGAATTGCGTTGGCTCGATTCCACGCCGGCTGCGGTCGAGCAGACGCACGCCGAGCGTCTGCTCCAGATCGGAAATCGATCGCGAGACGGCGGGTTGGGAGTCCCGAGGCGCTCCGCCGCCTTGTGCATGCTGCCCGCCTGCAAGACCGACAGAAAACGCGCATGTCATGCAGTTTTAGACGGCGCTCGATGCGTTCAATCTTATCCATGTCGACGCCTATGATATCGAGATAGATATCATATGATCGGCTGATAGCATTATTTGAATATCATGAACTCCGCTATCGCTCGGATCACGGTTTGACGACGACTGCCGAGATCGGAGAGCCATGCCGAGCATCAGGATGTTTGCCGCCCTTCTTGTACTTGCCACCGCGGCGGTGCGGCCGGCTGCTGCCGACAGCGCCGCGGATTACTTCAAGGGCAAGCAGATCACTATCGTCGTGTCCTATGGGGCCGGCAGCTACGACCTTTATGCCCGGCTGATCGCCCAGTTCCTGAAACGTCATCTGCCTGGCCAGCCTACGGTCATCGTCGAAGAACATGCCGGGCGCGGGCGGCGTCAAGGCCGGCGCTATCTCCTTGAGGTCGCGCCGAAGGACGGCACAACGCTCGGCGTGCTCGCGCAGACCATCCCCTTCGATACCATGCTGGGATTCAGCGAAGGCGTCGATGCCGGACGATTCCATTGGATTGGCCGGATCGGGATGAACTTTGAGGTCGGCATCGCCAGCGGCAAATCAGGCGTCCGCAGTTTCGACGACGTGCGTGCCAGGGCGGTCTCGGTCGGCGGCACCGGCGGCACGGCCAGTTCCACCGCCATGCCATATCTGCTCAGCAGGCTCGCCGGCGCGAAGTTCAAGCTCATTTCGGGATACCGAAGCGCGAACGAAGCGCTGCTCGCCCTGGATCGCGGCGAAATCGACATGGTGGGCTCATTCGGAATCGCGAAGTCTCGCCATGCGATTTGGACCGAGGCTTAAGGACGGCTCGATCAGGCCGGTCTATCTGAGCGCGCTCACCCGCCATCCGGATTTTCCGGCGCTGCCGACCATCGGCGAACTCGGGAGCGACGACCAGGCCAAGCAAATTCTCGATCTGTTTGCATCGAGTTCCGCCGTTGGGCGTACGCTGGTGGCGCCACCGGGCGTGCCGCAGGATCGAATCGCGGTGCTTCGCAAAGCGATGGCGGCGGCGTTGTCCGATCCCGAGCTTCTGGCTTTTTCAGCCGAGCGCAACATGCCGCTTGAGCCGGCTTCCGGCGAGGAGGTCGAAGGGATCGTGCGGAAGATACTGGCGACGTCGACGCCGATCGCCCGCAAGGCGGCAGAAGTGCTGCAGTCCTTGAAGGCATCCCGATGAGTCGCGTGGACAGCGCGCCCGTCACCGCCGACCACATCGTGCAACTCGGCAAAGCCTTCAGAGCCAGCAAAGCGCTGTTCAGCGCCGTCGAGCTTGGCGTCTTCACCGCGCTCGCCAAGACCGCCGATCTGGAAGCGCTGCGGACCGAGCCCGGGATTTCCGAGCGCGGCGCGCGAGATTTCTTCGATTCGCTGGTTGCGCTTCAAGCTGCTCGAACGGGATGAAACGGGCCGCTACCACAACACGCCTCGAGACAGACCTTTACTTGGATCGCGCAAAGCCGACCTATATCGGCGGCGAGCTTGATCACTTCAACAAACGCGGCTATCCGCACTGGCATTCGCTGACGACAGCGCTGAGGACGGGAAAGCCCCAAAGCGTGGCGAGCGCCGGCAACTATTTCTTGGACGTCTATTCCGACCAGTCTGCGCTCGAAGCCTATACAGAGGGAATGACCAGCAGTGCGCGCCTTGTCGCGCCGGCCATTGCCACGAATTCCCGTGGCACCGATATCGGACGTTGTCGATATCGGGACCTCCAAGGCGGCCTGCCGGTCGAGATCTTACGCGCCCACCCGCACTTGACCGGCGGGGGCTTCGACCTTCCTCCCGTGCGACCGCGTTTCAAGGCGTATGTGCAAATACACGGATTGTCCGACCGCCTGTCTTCCACGCTGGGAACTTCCTACACGACCCGTTACCTTCTGCAGACGTACTGATTATTGGCCGCGTACTCCACAACTGGGACCTTGCGACCAAGTGATGCTCCTGAGCCAAGGCCTATGACGCCTCCGCCGGCAGCTGCATTGGTCGTCTATGAGCGGATGATCGACGATGGTGCAAAGCAGTGCATCCAGCCCGCTCGCAAGCCTCGACATGCTGATCATGACGGAGGGGGGCTTCGACTACACCAGCGCCGACCTTGTCGGTTGGATGCAGAAATCAGGCTTCCGCAATCTGCGCGTTGAGCCGGTTACAAGCGAATTGTCGATGGTCATGGGAGTAAAATGATCGGGCCGAGCGACGGCCGATTGAGCCCTCGTCAAAATCTTGCTTCACTCCGCCTCCAGCATCAACTTTTGCTCGCGCCGGGCGTTCTTGTGCAACGCCCCGGCCAACGAGGATCGCCATGGCGGTCGCCGACACAGCCGAGACCAACCGCTACCTCAACGCCCGGCGCAATCCGGATTTCACCATCGACCAGGATTGGGCGTCGTACACGCGCGCCGAGCACGACCGCTGGGACCGCCTGTTCCGCCGCTCGCAGACGGTGCTGCGCGAGCGCGCCTGCGACGAATTCCTCACCGCGATGGATAGGCTTGAGCTTTCCGAGGCCGGCATCCCCGACATGGCGAAGCTGAGCGACCGGCTGGAGAAGCTCACCGGCTGGCGCGTCGTTCCGGTGGTCGAGCTGGTGCCCGACGACGTCTTCTTCAACCATCTCGCCAACCGGCGCTTTCCGGCCGGCGCCTTCATCCGCCCGGAAGCGCAGATGGACTACCTCGAGGAGCCCGACATCTTCCACGACGTGTTCGGGCACGTGCCGCTGCTGGCCGAACCCGGTGTTTGCCGATTTCATGCAGGCCTACGGCAAGGGCGGGCAGCGCGCGCTCGACCTCGGCTGCCTGAAGAACCTGGCGCGGCTCTACTGGTACACGGTCGAGTTCGGGCTGATCCGCAGCGCCAATTCTGCTGGGTCCGGCCTGCGCATTTTCGGCGCCGGCATCATGTCGTCGATGACCGAAAGCGTGTTCGCGCTGGACGACGCCTCGCCGCATCGCGTCGCGTTCGATCTCGAACGCGTCATGCGCACGAACTACATCATCGACGACTTCCAGAAGACCTATTTCGTGATCGACAGTTTCCAGGCCCTGCTCGACGCGTGCTACCGCGACTTCGGCCCGATCTATGCGTGGATCGGAACCGCGAGCGATATCGATCCGCATGAGCTGGTCGAGAGCGACCGGCTCGTGAACCGCGGGACGCTGGCCTATTTCCGGGATAGGACGGAAACCTAGTTCTTCTTCGCCAGTGACTTCACGACCTCACGCGCACAATCGATGAAGCGCTTCACCGCCGGCGTGATCGTGCGGTTTTTGAGCATCATCACGCCAACAGGCCACGACGGGACCGGCAAGTTCACCGGCACGACCTTGAGCTGCGGCAGATTGGCCCCGAACCGCAGCAGCGAAGCCGGTAGCGTCCCCAAGAACGGTCCTCTCGGGAGGAGTGCGCAAACCAACGAGGCTGACGCCCACGCCACGCCTCTTGGCGGGAACTTCGCCCCGCGCGCACGGAATGCGTCGGCAACCTGCATGCCGATGGTCGAATCCGGCGGCGGTAGCGCCCATGGGTCGTCAGTCAATTGGTTGAGTTCGACTTTGCGGCGGCGACCCCATTTGCTTTCCGGTCCTGCGACCACCACCACGCGGTCTTGAAATAGAATTTCTGAATCAATGTCCTCCTCGATCGGAGGCACCAGGCGGCCGAGCAGCAGGTCGAGGTTGCGCTCACGCAACCCTCGATACTGTTGTGCGCTCGGCACGACCGGCGTCACGTGAATGGAGATTCCCGGAAATCTTCGGCGCAGCCGCTCGAACACGGCGGGAAGCAGACCCACCACCATGGGATCATGCGTACCGACCCTAACGTCGCCCACACTCGGATCGGCTAACGAACTCGATGTTCCTTACCGCCTGGCGCAGGTCATCGAACATCGCCGTTCCACCATTGAGCAAGGCGCGGCCATACTCAGTCGGTTCGACGCCATGTCGTCCACGATCAAGAAGTCGCACGCCAATCGCGTGTTCAAGGTCGGCGATCGACCTTGAGATAGCGGGTTGCGTCGTATTCAGAAGCTGCGCGGCCTTGCTCATGCTGCCGGCCTGCACAACCGCCATTAGGACATGGAGATCGTGCAGCTTCATTCGGCGTCCGATGCGATCGCTAAGCTGCATTTTGTGCCCATTGCAGTCTGGATATGGAAGTATCACAAGATAGCATTATTCGCGCATAGCCGCATACCTTATCGTGGCCATATGAACCGGCTGCGCGATCACTACTTTCCCAATACCGAGCCGCTTACCGCCAACGAGATGCGCGTCATCGCGCTTGGCACCGGTCGTCCGTTCATTCGCCGTGCGCAGGCCAATTGCTCCTGGCTGATAGAGCTTGCCAACGGCGACAAGTTCATCATGGATTTCGGGTCTGGTTCGCAGGCGAATTTCACCGCCCTCGAGATTCCCCATCAGGACATCACGGCCTATTTCGCCACCCACTTGCATACCGATCACGTTGGCGACTTCGCGCAGGTGTGGATCGGCAGTTGGACCGGCGGCCGAGTGAAGCCGCTGCTTGTCTACGGCCCATCGGGCGCCGAGCCCAAGTACGGAATGGCGCATTTCGTTCGCCGGCAGATGGAATCGTTCGTCTGGGATTTGGAAACGCGCTTGGGAGTGCTTCCCGACGCCGGAGCGGAGGTCGAGATTCACGAGTTCGATTATCGGCAGACGAGCGTGGTTTATGAACGCAACGGCGTTGTCATCAAGAGCTTTCCGGCTGTTCACCAGCAGGATGGCCCGGTGAGCTACCGTCTCGAATGGAACGGGCTCACCTTCGTGTTTTCAGGCGACACCACACCGAGTCGCTTCTTTGTCGACAATGCACAGGGCGCCGATCTCTTGATCCACGAATGCTTCAACAGTGTAACGCAACTGGTCGAGCGCAGCGGTTATAGCGAGAGGCAGGCGCGCCAAATCGGCACCATGATCCACACCGCGCCCGACGAAGTGGGGCAGATCCTCGCGATGGTCAAGCCGCGCTTCGCTGTCGTCTACCACTTCTTCAATGACTTCGATACGAGCGCGGAGATCGAGAGCCAAATCCGCAAGCATTACGACGGTCCGCTCGCGCTGGCGCAGGACCTGATGGTGTTCAACGTCACGCCGGAAGACGTTCGTGTCCGCCTGGCGGTGACTGCGACGCATGTGTGGCCGAACAAGGCGCGCCACGACGGCTTTCATACCGCCCCGCTCACCAAGAAGACTGCAACGATGTCGCGCTGGCTGGCCGATAGCCAACTGTTCCCGAAATTCTAGCTGAATTGCATCCGCGCTTGTTTGGAGGGAGACATGATCAGACCTACGCGCCGCCACTTGCTGCGGCTTGCTGCTGGCGCTGCTGCCTTCCCATCGTTCGCGCGGATCGCAGGCGCGCAAGGCTATCCCTCGCGGCCGATCACGTTGATAACGCCCAGCGCCCCGGGCGCCCCATCAGACGTGGTGGCACGCATCATCGTCGAAGGCCTGCGACCGTCACTCGGTCAGCCGGTCGTCATCGACAACGTGGCCGGCGCCAATGGTACGATCGGTATCGGCAGGCTCGCCCGCGCCAAGCCCGATGGCTACACGCTGGCGCTCAGCGCATCATCCGCCACGCACGTGGTGAACGGAGCGATCTACGCCCTGCCCTATGACGTGGTCGGCGATTTCGCACCTGTCGCATTGATTGCCGATAACCCACAGCTGATCCTCGCCAAGAAGGCCATGCCGGCCAATGATCTCGGTGAATTAATCGCTTGGCTGAAGGCAAATCCCGGGAAAGCGTCGCTCGGACAAACCGGCCCGGGCAGCCCGGCCCACGTTGCGGGCATGCTGTTCCAGAAGCAGACCGGCACCCGCTTCCAGTTCGCGAACTACCGTAGTGTCGCACAGGCGATGCAGGATTTGATTGCCGGGCACATCGACCTGATGATTTTCGCCACCATTGCGCTGGAGCACGTGCGCGCTGGCAGCATCAAAGCCTATGCGGTAACAGCCAAAAACCGCCTTGCGATAGCGCCCGAAATCCCCACCGCAGACGAGGCAGGATTGCCGGGGTTCTATGCTGCGCCCTGGTTCGCGATGTGGGCTCCTGGAGGCACGCCGCAATATGTGACCGACAAGGTCAACGCCGCTGTGCTTGACGCATTGGCGGACCCGACTGTGCGCGCCCGGCTCGCCAAGCTCGGCTATGAAATCGTCCCACGTCAGCAGCAGACGCCGCAGGCGCTCGCCGCCTTTCAAAAGGCCGAGATCGAGCGCTGGTGGCCGATCCTCAGAGAAGCCGGCATCAAGGCGGAGTAGCCCCGCGCGTTCAGGACGAGCCTCGTTAAGCGTAGCGAGCGATGCCCCCCTCATTTCCCCGCGCGGCCATCGACCGCGCTTCTAGGCGCCCGCACGAACCGCTACATTCGCCGCATGCCCGAGGATCTCAGACAGGCGCTGGAGACCGGCCGCCACGTGCGCGTCGATACGCTGGTGCGGCTGCGCTGGATCTCGGTCATCGGCCAGACCATCGCCGTGCTGGTGGTGCATTTCGCGCTCGATTTCACGCTGCCGCTCTATGCCTGCCTGGCGGTGATCGCGCTCGCCGCCTGGCTCAATGTGGCGCTGCGGGTGCGCTTCTCGGTCACCCAGCGACTGCCGCCCGATCGCGCCGCCTGGCTGTTCGCGTTCGACATCGCCGAGATCGGCGTGCTGCTGTTCCTCACCGGCGGGCTGCAGAATCCGTTCTCGTTCCTGCTGCTCGGGCCGGTGCTGCTTTCGGCGACCTCGCTGCCGCCGCGCATGATCGTCATCCTCGCGGTGTTCGCGGCGCTCTGCTCGAGCGTGCTCGCGTTCTACTACTACCCGCTGCCGTGGGACGCCGACGAGCGGCCGATGCAGCTGCCGGCGGTCTACATCGCCGGCGTCTGGCTGGCGACGCTGCTCTCGCTCGGCTTCATCGGCGTGCATGCCTGGCAGCTCACCGAGGAGGCGCGCCAGCTCACCGACGCGCTGGCGGCGACCGAGCTCGTGCTCGCGCGCGAGCAACATCTCTCGCAGCTCGACGGCCTCGCCGCCGCGGCCGCGCATGAGCTCGGCACGCCGCTTGCGACCATCACCGTCGTCGCCACCGAGCTCGAACGCGCGATCGAGAAGGGCTCGCCGCTGACCGAGGACATCAAGCTCTTGCGCGAGCAGGCGCAGCGCTGCCGGCAGATCCTCGGCAAGCTCACGGAGCTGTCCGCCGATTGCGAGCCGTTCGACCGCATGCCGCTGTCGGCCCTGCTCGAAGAGGTGGTGGCGCCGCATCGCCACTTCGGCGTCGCCATCAATGTCGCGCTCACCCCGCATGACGCCACCGAGCCGGTCGGCGGGCGCAACCCGGCGATCCTCTATGGCCTCGGCAACCTGGTTGAGAACGCGGTCGACTTCGCGCACGGCACGTGGAGGTCGCCGCCGACTGGACGCAGCGACGACGTCTCGGTAACCATCACCGACGACGGACCGGGCTTCGCGCCCGAGATCATGGACCGCATCGGCGATCCCTATGTCACCAGCCGGCGGCAGCGCAAGATGAACGTCGACAGCGAGGCCGGCGGCGGCTTGGGGCTGGGCTTCTTCATCGCCAAGACGCTGCTCGAACGCGCCGGCGCCACGCTGGAGTTCGAGAACCGCGCCGCCCCGCAGCGCGGTGCCGTGGTACGGGTGCGCTGGGGCCGCGGCGACTTCGAACAACAGCCCGCGTTTGCGTATTGATCAGCATTGCGCCGCACCAAAGCCCGTTGGAACGGGGCCGGCAAAGTAAATGGACAAGAATTTACCCTGCCGCGCGGTTGTCAGGCGCGCCGCTCCATGAATATATAGAATTGATGTTGCGTAGAACGGCTGCAGCCGTTGCCTCTGGTCTAGCAAATCTTTGGGTCTTTCCCAGATTTTGTATCCAGCGGCGCGGCGCTGGAGGCAGACGCCATGGCAATGACCCTCGCCGAGAAGACGGCCGAAAAGACGATGGCTGAGAACCGGAATACAACGACCGCGGGCGACCGTACGCTCCTCATCGTCGAGGACGACAAGTCGTTCCTGCAACGCCTGGCGCGCGCCATGGAAGGCCGCGGCTTCACCGTGACCACCGCCGAGTTGGTGGCGGAAGGCCTGATCCAGCTCGAGACCTCCTCGCCCGCGTTCGCGGTGGTCGACATGCGGCTCGGCGACGGCAACGGCCTCGATGTGATCTCGGCGCTCAAGCGCCGCCGTCCTGACGCCCGCGCCATCATCCTCACCGGCTACGGCAACATCGCGACCGCGGTGACCGCCGTGAAGCTCGGCGCGCTCGACTATCTCGCCAAGCCGGTCGACGCCGACGACGTGGTGAACGCGCTCTTGGCACTCGAAGGAAAGTCGGCCGAGCCGCCGGAAAATCCGATGTCGGCCGATCGCGTCCGCTGGGAGCACATCCAGCGCATCTACGAGCTGTGCAACCGCAACGTCTCGGAGACCGCGCGCCGGCTCAACATGCATCGCCGCACGCTCCAGCGCATCTTGGCGAAGCGGGCACCGAAGTAACGGACGGGGCGGGGCGGACCGCGGACGTCCGCGCTAGACTAATCTCATGTCCGAATTGTCCTATCGCTATCGTGCGCATCCCTTTGCACGGGTCCGGACCTTTCGTCTCGGCGCGACGGCGCTCGCGATCAGCGACGGCGCGCGCGAGTGGTCGGTGCCCTACGGCGATGTCACCTTCATCGAGGCGGACGACGTCCGCTTCCTGGGCAGCGCCACGTCGTATTTGCAGCACATCTTGCGCACGCCGCACGGCCCGGTCGCGCTGGGAGCGGCCTTTCGCGATCCCTGGCGCATTGTAGACAAGCGGTCCGAGTACGACACATTCATCAACCGACTGCTGAAAGCCATCACCGACGCCAATCCCGACCGCCAATACATCCATGGGCGGCCGCTGTTCAACCGCGCCGGCGACCTTGGCGCAAAGGTGGTGCTGCTACTGGTATGGATCATCCGCCACACCAACCCGGATCGTTGGGCGAACGTCGCCGCCTGGCTCATGCGTCGCATCGGTCCGCGGCTGCGCGGCCATAGCCGCGCGCTCGAGCAGATCGCCATCGCCTTTCCCGAAAAGTCGCCGGAGGAACGCGAGCGGATCGCGATCGGAATGTGGGACAATCTCGCCCGCACCGCGGTCGAGTACACGCAGCTCGACAAATTTTGGCGCCACGACCCGGCCCATCCGGAGCGCAGCCGCGTCATCAGGACCGACGCCAGCACGAAGATCTGGACCGACATCAAGGCCTCGAACCGGCGCTCGGTGCACTTCTCGCTTCACATCGCCAATTGGGAATTGTGCGCGATCGCCGGCCCACAATACGGCCTCAAGTCGCTGATCCCCTACCGCCGGCTCAAGAACGAAATGCTCACCGCGGAGCTGGTGCGCAGGCGCAGAGCGGCTGGAATCACGCCGCTGGCCGTCGCGCCGTCGATCCTGTCGGAGATCAGGAAGGAGTTCGGCGAAGGCGATGCGATGGGCATGCTGATCGACCAGCATTACATGTCGGGGATCGAGGTCACGTTCTTCGGGCGGCCGACCAAGTTCAATCCGTTCTTCGCGCGCCTGGTCCGCATCTATGACTGCCCGGTCTACGGCAGCCGGATCATCCGCCGCGACGACGGGCGCTTCGGTTATGAGATCGTCGGGCCGCTCGAGCCGGCGCGCGACGAGCGCGGCCGCGTCGACGTGCACGCCACCACGCAGCAGTTCATATCGCTGTTCGAGCGCTGGATCCGCGAATATCCCGAACAGTGGATGTGGTTGCATCGCGTCTGGCGCTGAGCAGACACCAACACATGGCAACGGCCGCCGGCTACCACGCAGGCAGCGCACAGTTTTCAGGGATTATAATCAAATGCGCGCGAAGCTGGACCGTGATCGGACGATGGTCTAAAGCGCTGCATGCTCGAATCCTCGTATCGTTGTCGTGCACATCCGCTCGCGCGCAAACGGACCTATCGTCTCGGCGAGACGGCGCTCGTGATTGGCGACGGCGGACGCGAATGGTCGGTGCCGTACGCCGATTTCAGCTTCATCGAATCCTTCACCATGAACTTCCTCGGCCATCGCACGCCCTACTCGCGGCATATCTTGCGCACGCCGCAGGGCCAACCGGTGGTGCTGACGTCGGGCTTCCGCGATCGCTGGCGCATGAAGGACATGCGCGCGGAATATCAGCGCTTCATCGGCCGCCTGATGAGCGCCATCGAGAAGGCCAATCCCGACCGCGAACACATCCACGGCCGAAGGCGGCTGATCAACCGTGCGGGCGGCCTCGGCGGAAAAGGCGTGGTCCTCCTGCTGCGGATTTTGCGCCTCACCGGCCCGGACCGCTGGACCGGTTTCGCGGCATGGATCATGCGGCGCGTGGGTCCGCTGTTGCGTGGCCATCGGCGCGCGCTCGAGCAGATCGCCCTCGCCTTCCCTGACAAGTCGCCCCAGGAGTGCGAGCGGATCGCGCTCGGAATGTGGGACAATCTCGGCCGCACCGGCGTCGAATATTCACAGCTCGAAACCTATTGGCGTCCCGCGCAACAAGATTCGCCCCGCGTGGTGGTGGGCGCGGCCAGCCAGCAAGTCCTCGCCGGCATCAAGGCGGCGAAGCGGCGCACGCTGCATTTTTCGCTTCACAGCGCAAATTGGGAACTGTGCGCGAGTGCAGCGCCGCAGAGCGACGTCAAACGGCTGATCCCCTACCGCCGGCTCAGCAATCAACCCCTCACCACCGAGCTCGTCCGCGTTCGCACGGCCTCCGGAACCACGCCGCTGACCGTCGGTCCATCGATGATCTCGGAGATACGAAAGAAGTTCAACGAGGGCGACGCGCTCGGTATGCTGATCGACCAGCACTCCGTCTCCGGGATCGAGGTCACGTTCTTCGGGCGTCCCACCAAATTCAACCCGCTGTTTGCACGGCTGGTACGCATCTACGACTGTCCGGTCTATGGCAGCCGCGTCATCCGCCGCGACGACGGGCGCTTCGACTACGAGATCGTGGGACCGATCGAGCCGGCGCGCGACGAGCGCGGACGCGTCGACGTGCAGGCGACCACGCAGCTATGTGCATCCCTGCTCGAACGCTGGATCCGCGAATATCCCGAACAGTGGCTGTGGTTGCATCGCGTCTGGCGTTAGTACCTCTGGCGTCCCAGTACCTCTGGTGTCGCGGCGGATGCTATGGTCGCATCCAACGATAAGCCTTCACGGGAGGGGGACACCATGGGACGCCTGTTCGCCGCGCTGGCGCTCGTCGCCGGCCTGCACGCCGCCGCGCCGACGGCTTCGGCGCAGAATTGGCCCGGCAAGCAGCCGGTCCGCGTGATCGTACCGGTGACGGCCGGCAGCGCGCTCGACATCACCGCGCGCGTGATCGCCGAACGGCTGTCGGCGCAGCTCGGCCAGACCTTCATCGTCGAGAACCGGACCGGCGCCGGCGGCACCATCGGCGCCGCTTTCGTCGCCAAGTCGGACCCCGACGGCTACACCATTCTCATTCACTCCGCGGCGGTCACGATCTTCCCGGCGACCTTTGGCAATTTGCCGTTCGACACCGCGCGTGACTTCGCCGCGGTGACGCCAGCGGTCAGCGTGCCGCTGGTGCTGGTGGTCTCGCCGGCGCGGCACAAGTCGCTCAAGGAATTGGTGGCGGCCGCGAAATCGAAACCGGGCTCGATCAACTACGCCACCGTCGGCGCCGGCGCCGCCGCGCACATGACCGCCGAGCGGCTGCGGCTCTCCGCCGGCTTCGAGGCGCAGCAGATCCCCTTCCGCGGCGCGCCGGAAGCGCAGACCGAGGTGGTCGCCGGCCGTGTCGATTTCTTCTTCAGCCCGGTGCTGGTCGCACAGCCGCTGATCAAGGGCGGTCAGCTCGCGGCGCTGGCCGTGAGCAGCGCGCGGCGCTCGACGGCGCTGCCGGAGGTGCCGACCACGGTCGAGGCCGGCTATCCTAATTCCGACTACGAATTCTGGCTCGGCTTTTTCCTGCCGGCCAAGACTCCGCCCGACATTGTCGAGCGGCTCTACCAGGAAATCCGCAAGGCCAAGGAGCACCCCGACGTGAAAGCCAAACTCGCCGCGTCGGGCGGCGAACCGATGGACATGACGCCCGCGCAGTTCCAGGACTACATCCGGCAGTCGGTTGAGATGAACCGCAACCTGGCCAAGGCCGCCGGCATCAAGCCGCAGTAACGAGGGCTCGAGAATGACCGCAAGTATCCGCACCGCCAATCCCGCGACCATGGCCGCGCCGGGCGGCCACTACAGCCACGCGGTGGCGGGCGGCGGGCTGGTGTTCGTGTCGGGGCAATTGCCGATCGCGCGCGACGGAACGAAGCTCAACGAGGCATCTTTTGCAGAACAAGCGCAACAAGTGCTCGACAATGTCGCGCAGGCGCTCGCCGGCGCCGGCTCGAGCGTCGACAAGCTCGTGCAGGTGCGGGTTTATGTCACCGACATCGCATCCTGGCCGGAGTTTAATGCGATTTATGCGCAATGGGCGGGCGCGGCGCGGCCGGCACGCGCGGTGGTGCCGGTGCCGCAGCTGCACTATGGATTCAAGATCGAGGTGGAAGCGGTGGCGCTGGCGTGATGCCCGTGTCCCGGACGCGCGAAGCGCGCGCCGGGACCCAGCAACCTTCGCAATAAGTTATTTTCGCGCTTCGCTCTTGTCGCGCTGGATCCACGCACGTACTAACTGCTGATCTCGGGTAGACCCGAGATCAGTGTCTCGTTCCGCTGACGCTTCACTCGCCCGGGACAGGCTTACTTCTTCTTTTCAGCCGCCATCGCCAGCGCCGCCGTCTCGATGACGTCCTTCGGCGCCTTGGCAATGGAGTCGCTGTAGCCCTGCACGATCGCGCCGGGCGCCGGCTCGAGGTCGGCCGAGCGCTTGGCGGCGTCAGCCCGGAACTGCGGATCCAGCACGAGCTGGTCGAACGCCTTACGCAGCGCCGCGACCCGGTCGGCGGGTACGCCGGACGGCGCGATCAGCGCGCGGCCGATCGCCGAGCCGGCGGAAATGAACTCGATGACCTTCTTCTTTTTCGGGTCGCTGACCAGTTCCTGCATCAGCGGCACGTTGGGAAGATCCTGGGTGCGCTTGAGCCCGCCCTGGATCACGGGAATCAGGCTGCCGTCCTTGAGGCCGGCCTGCTGCGTCGCGCGCCAGACGTGCCAGGAGCCCGAGAACATGTCGGCCTCGGCGCGGTGGATCGCGAGCATGACTTCAGCCGAGCCGGGGTAACCGCAGACGATGATGAACTTGAAGCCGCCGAGCTCCTTCAGCGACGCGGGATACTGGTAGCTCTGCGAATTGACGCCGGTGCAGGCGACCGTCACCGCCGTCTTGCGCATGCCGTCGGCGGTGGTCGCGGGCGCGTTCTTGCGGATCACGAAGGCGGCATTGCTTGGCGCGAACGTGCCGATATAGGTCATCTCCTCGACCTTCCACTGGCCTTGCTCCGGCGTGAGCAACTGCGTGTGGCCGATGGTCTCGGCGAACAGGCCGATGGTGGTGCCGTCGCGCGGCGCCTGCGCGTGGAACCAGCGCACAGCCGCGACGCCGCCGCCGCCAGGCCGATGCTGCACGATGACGTTCGGATTGCCCGGGATGAATCGCTTCAGATGATCGGCAGCGAGCCGAGCGTACAAATCGTAAGAGCCGCCGGGCGGATGCCCGAGCACGATGGTGATGGTCTTGCCTTTGTAGAAGTCCGCGGCTGACTGCGCGACGGCAGGCGACGCTGCGCCAAAGCCTGCACTCAGTCCGCAGATGATGGCCAGAGTTGCAACAGCACGGCCCCCCGGCATGGTGTTGATCTCAATCACGCTATTCTCCTGTTACACAACTGTTACGCAACTAAAAACAAACCGGCATGCGCAAAAGCGCCGACAAAATGCCATTTCTGAGGCGACGCTCACGATCCGGCGGGTATCCCGCTGTCAAAACGGGACTTTGATATACCTTCGCAAGTCTTTGCCTGATCGCATGATCTTGCCTGGATCGTCAGCCGCTTTCCAGGATCATGCTCTAAAGATCGTTACCGCTGCCGTAGGGCCCCTCGGGATCGGCCAGCGCGGAAAGCCGCAGCGCCGCGGCGCGGGCAAAGGCGAGCATCATGCTCCGGCGGGTTGCGGCATGCAGCCGGTGCTCGGGCGCCTCGCAGACGATCTCGGCGCCGAAGGCATCCGCGACGATGAGGCCGGTATCCTTCGGGAAGATGTCGCAGGGCACTTCCAGCGTGGTGGCGAAGAACAGCCGGTCGCAGTGAAGCCGATAGTCCATCCACTTCTGGTCGGCGCGGAAATCCGCGATCGAGGATTTGATCTCGACGATCCAGATCTCGCCCGAGGTGCCGAGCGCAACCAGGTCGGCGCGCCGGCCCGACGCCAGCGGCAGCTCGCTGACCACCGACAGTCCGAACGAATGCAGCAGCCGCGTCGTGCCGCGCGCGACCTTGAGCGCGGTCGCCGACTGGCGGCCGTCGACGGGCAGCGATGCGGCGAGCGAAGAGAAGCTCATCGAATGCAGAATTCCTGGCAACGGGACAATCGTGGTCTTCTGGACGAAACGCACGCAACGCCCCCGCACACGCGATCGATCTCGATCCGTCATCCTGAGCTGACGGAGACCCGACTATTTTGCCGCATCGCTGCGTTCGGGAAAAGCCTTCGCCAACGCCTCGCGCGATGGTGTCAGCACACCGCGCTCGGTGATCAGGCCGGTGACGAGCCGCGCCGGCGTCACGTCGAAGCCGTAGTTCGCGACCGCGGAACCGTCCGGCACCACCCGCACCGTCTCGATCCGGCCATCGGCGGTCTTGCCCGACATGGTCGCGACCTCGTCGGCGCTGCGCTCTTCGATCGGGATATCGGCGACGCCGTCCTTCACCGTGAAGTCGATGGTCGGCGACGGCAGCCCCACATAGAACGGCACGTTGTTGTCCTTCGCCGCCAGCGCCTTGAGATAGGTGCCGATCTTGTTGGCGACGTCGCCGTTGGCCGCCACCCGGTCGGCGCCGACGATGGCGATATCGACCTCGCCGTGCTGCATCAGGTGGCCGCCGGTATTGTCCGGAATGACGGTATGCGGCACGCCGTGCTGGCCAAGCTCCCAGGCGGTGAGCGAGGCGCCCTGGTTGCGCGGGCGGGTCTCGTCGACCCAGACATGGAGCGGGATGCCGGCATCGTGCGCAGTGTAGACCGGCGCCAGCGCGGTGCCGACGTCCACGGTCGCAAGCCAGCCGGCGTTGCAGTGGGTCAGCACATTGACCCGCGCGCCCGGCTGCTTCCTGGCGGCAATCGCCTCGATCAGCTTGCGGCCGTGGCGGCCGATCGCCTGGTTGATCACGACGTCCTCAGTCGCAAATTTCAGCTGCACGCCGATAAGCGGCGGCGACGCGCTCCTCGCGCGAGCGGTTGCGCACCACCGCCACCATCTCGTCGAGCGCCCATTTCAGGTTGATCGCGGTCGGGCGCGTCGCCAGCAGCACGGCATAGGCGCGCTCGAGCGATTCGTCGGAGGCATCTTCCCGCAACGCCAGGCAGACGCCGTAGGCGGCGGTCGCGCCGATCAGCGGCGCGCCGCGCACCTGCATGGTGACGATCGCCCGCGCCGCGTCCTGCAAGGTTTCGAGCCGGATTGTGGCGAAGCGATGCGGCAGCAAGGTCTGGTCGATGGCGCCGACGGTCACGCCGTCGGCCTCCAGCCAGATGCTGCGCGTAGGTTTTCCCGCGACTTTCATGGCCGCACTCATATCGCGGTTTGCAGTGCAACGCACGTGGCGTGGCGGGCGCGACACACACGAAATTTTCCGCGAATCCGCCGATGGCGCGCCGCAATTCCGGCGTGGGGCGGACGCGAACAACGCCGAGCATCCCGGCTCGGGGCGACGTTGCGAGGGGATATCAATGTTCAAGCATTTCGCACCGGTCGCATTTCTGGCCTTCACGATGATGCTGTCGATCCTGCCGGCGAAGGCTGCAGGCAACAAACCCGTGATCGAGGTCGTGTTCGTCCTCGACACCACCGGCTCGATGGGCCCGCTGATCGAGGGCGCCAAACGCAAGATCTGGTCGATCGCCACCACGCTGATCGATTGCAGCCCCGACGCCGAGATCCGCATGGGCCTGGTCGCCTATCGCGACATCGGCGACGACTACGTGACCAAGACCTTCGAGCTCACCACCGACATCCAGGGCCTCTACGCCGACCTCTTGCAGCTGCGCGCCAAGGGCGGCGGCGACTGGCCGGAAAGCGTCAACGAGGCGCTTTACGTCGGCGTCACCAAGGTGAACTGGAGTCGCGGCCGCAACTCCACCCGCATCATCTTCCTGGTCGGCGACGCGCCGCCGCACATGGACTATGCGCAGGACATGAAATACCCCGAGGTGATGCGGCTCGCCCGCACGCGTGACATCACCGTCAACACCGTGCAGGCCGGCGGCGCGCGCGACACCGAGCGCTACTGGCGCGAGATCGCGCAGATGGGCCGCGGCGAGTACATGATGATCCCGCAGGACGGCGGCAAGATCGTCGTGATCGAGTCGCCCTACGACCGCGAGATCATCGAGCTGCAGGGCCGCATCGGCCGCACCGTGGTGCCGTATGGCTCGCCGAGCCAGCAGCGCGGCGTGCGCGACCGCTTGGGTGCGGGCTATGCGGCGCCGGCGCCCGTCGCTTCCGACATGGCGGGCTACATGGCGAAGCGCGCCGCCCGGCCCGGCTACGCCGCCGACGCGATCACCGGCGAAGGCGACCTGGTCGGCGACGTTGCCGCCGGCCGGCAGTCGTTGCAGTCCTTGCCGGAGACGCAATTGCCCGACGATCTGCGCCGGATGGCGCCGGCCGAACGGCAGGCGCATATCGACCGGCAGATGAGCGAGCGCCGCACGCTCAACGAAAAGCTCTCCGAGCTGGTGCGCCGGCGCGACCGCCACATCGCCGACACGCGCGCCAAGGCACCGCGGCCCACCACGAACTCGTTCGACCAGGCCGTCGAACGCACGCTGCGTTCGCAGATCGCGCGTTAGACGAGACAAGTAGGAGGCCGGCGCAGCAACGCCGGCCTTTTTTACGGATTCATCATGCGGCGTGTGGGATGCCACGCGGAACCGTCCCCGCGCACCAAACGTTGACAATCAGAGCAACCGTCCGGAAAGGACATGCCATGACGATGAATCCAAACGATCCCAACTACCGCCGTGAGCTTGTGCGCGAAATCAACGAGGAAGGCATGAGCACCGCCACCTGGGCCGGTATCGCCGTCGCCGTGATGGTGGTCGGCGGCATCGCGATGTATGCGCTCTCCAGCCACGAAGGCACCACCACCGCGTCCGCCCCCGGGGTCGAGCGCAGCACCGCGCCAGTGACGACCGGTCAGGGTGGCGCGCAATCGAGAATGCCCGCCGCGAAAGAAAAGGCGGAATAGCCAACCTCGCGTTGGTACCTCGGGACCCCGCAAGGGGGTTCTTTTTTGATGGGAGGGGGGGAGATGGGGTGAGGGGGCGGCAATGCGGCGAGCAACAGAAAGACGATGTGGAGTCGATTCAGTCAGTTCATGCCGATGGCTACGCTCACGCCGTCATCCTGAGGTGGCCGCGAAGCGGCCCTCGAAGGATGCCGGCCCCGGTGTTGCAACAGCCGGGCCGTCGCCCTTCGAGGCCCTCGGCTGCGCTCGGGCACCTCAGGGTGACGGATCAAGGGCAGTGCCATTCTTCTAGAAAAACGCCCTGGATGCCGGTCTGCGCGCGGCCGAGCACCAGCGCGTGGATGTCGTGCGTGCCCTCGTAGGTGTTGACGGTCTCGAGGTTCGACAGCACGCGCATGACGTGGAATTCGTCGGAGATGCCGTTGCCGCCGTGCATGTCGCGCGCCAGCCGCGCGATGTCGAGCGCCTTGCCGCAATTGTTGCGCTTCATCAGCGAGATCATCGGCGGCGCCGCCTTGCCGGCCTCCATCAGGCGGCCGAGCCGCAGCGCGCCGGCAAGGCCGAGCGCGATCTCGGTCTGCATGTCGGCGAGCTTCTTCTGGATCAGCTGATTGGCCGCGAGCGGCCGGCCGAACTGCTTGCGGTCGAGCACATATTGCCGCGCGCGATGCCAGCAGAACTCGGCGGCGCCCATCGCGCCCCAGACGATGCCGTAGCGCGCATTGTTGAGGCAGCCGAACGGGCCGGCGAGGCCCTGCGCGTTCGGCAGCAGGTTCTCCTCCGGCACCACGGCGCCTTCGAGCACGATCTCGCCGGTGATCGAGGTGCGCAGGCTGAGCTTGCCTTCGATGATCGGCGTCGAGAAACCCTTGGTGCCGCGCTCGACCAGGAAGCCGCGGATCACGCCGTCGAGCTTCGCCCACACCACCGCGACGTCGGCGACCGGCGCGTTCGAGATCCACATCTTGTTGCCGGTGAGCTTGTAGCCGCCCGGCACCTTCTCGGCGCGCGTCGCCATCGAGCCGGGATCGGAGCCGTGGTCGGGCTCGGTCAGGCCGAAGCAGCCGAGGATCTCGCCGGTGGCGAGCTTGGGCAGATATTTGCGGCGCTGCGCCTCGGTGCCGTAGGCGTAGATCGGATACATCACCAGCGACGACTGCACCGACATCATCGAGCGGTAGCCGGAATCGACGCGCTCGACCTCGCGCGCGATCAGGCCGTAGCAGACGTCGCCGAGGCCGGAGCCGCCGTATTCCTCCGGGATGGTCGCGCCGAGGAGCCCGAGCTGCGCCCATCTCGTTGACCACCTCACGATCGAAGCGCTCTTCGCGATAGGCGGTGAGCACGCGCGGGAACAATTTCTCCTGCGCATAGGCGCGCGCGGTGTCGCGCACCATGCGCTCGTCCTCGGAGAGCTCGCCTTCGAGATCGAGCGGGTCCTGCCAGTCGAAGGCGGCGTCGGTCAGCGGCGCGGTGGATTTCTGCGCGCGGGCGGGCTTTTGCGGGGTCGCGGTTTCGGCCATGGATTCCCTTATAGGAGGCTTGCGGACGCCGGAAAAGAACGGCCGACAGTTATTTCAACCGCCGTGCCGCCTCCTCGACAAAGCTCAGGTCGAGATAGGGACCCGGATCGAGGGCCAGCGGCAGGAACCCCATTTCTTGCAGCGTCGCGAGGTTCTGCGTCAAAGCCGCGACATTGGGGCGCGCCGACGGATCGCGATAAAAGTCATCCCGCGTGAAGGCCCAGCTCGCGAACCTTGTCTCCGGCAGGTTTGAGACCTTGGCCAGAATCCTGATCGCTTCGTTGCGATTCCCCGGATCGGTGAACCAGCGCATCGCGCCCACGTAATCTTCGAAGAAGTCATGGAGCGCTGCGCGATTGCTTTCCAGGAATCCTCGCATCGCCGTGGTGACAAGCTGTTGGGTGGGGCCAAGCCCGTCCTTGACGGAGAACAGCTTGCGGGCGCCGGCCTTGACGGCCGGATCGTAGCTGAAGGGCGCCGGGAGTGAGACAAGAGCGACCTTGCCCTCCAGCAATAGCTTGCCGAGCGTGGGGAACGGCGCGGCAACGATGGTCACGTCACGCTTGTCCTGCAGGCCACTGCGATAGAGCATCGCGCGCAATCCAAAATCCGCAGCACCGCCGATACCATTCGTCGCGAGCACCTTGCCCTTCAGATCGGCGATTGAACGGACGTCACTGTCATTTCGGACGTAGAAATCGACCGATGCATAGCCGTCGACACCGCCCTGGTTGCCGTCCGCGACGATGCGCAGGTCCTTGATGCCTTGGTTGACGATGCCGGCGCCGACGTTCGAATAGGACACGGCGCCGATCTCGAGCTTTCCGGCATGCAAAGCTGCGAGAACTTCGGTGGAACCCGCAAACTTGACGGCTTCCACGACGTAGGCCTTGCCGTAGTGCTTGAGAATCTCCGGCTTCTGAAACAGGAGCGGCGACATCGTCGCTGGTGTATTGACCCACCCGGCACGGATTTTCAGCGGCTCGGCGGTCGCAGTCCCACCATCAAGTGCCAGGCACGCCGCAGCAGCCGCAATGACCCACGCTTTCATTGAGCCTCCCCAGACTATTTTTAATTGGGGCGCAGGTTACCGGCTGTCGGCCGCCACGGCCAGAGCCACAGCACGAACCCGACTGCGCCGTTGCCGCTGCCACCCGGTTCGGTTATCTAGGGGCCAAGAACGACAAAAGCACGCACCCGTAGCTCAGCTGGATAGAGCGCTGCCCTCCGAAGGCAGAGGTCACAAGTTCGAATCTTGTCGGGTGCGCCAATAAATTCGGCATAACTTGTATTTTGATTCGATTGGCTAAAAGGCTCTTAGCAAGCAAATAGCAAGCAACATCATATGGCGCTTGATCATCGCGATACTGATCGTGTCAGGCATGTCTGGAGCGCTGCCGCCGATCCGATTGCCCCAACCGATATCGTCGACTCACTGACGGCGACACCATCCGTGCCCGTGGCAAGACCTACCACTTGGTGGCTTTGACACACCCGAGATCGCAAGACGCGCTCAGTGCAATGCAGAGCGCATCCTAGGGCACAAGGCAGCCATCAGGCTCATTGAGCTTGTCGAAGGCGGAGACCTTGATCTGACCGAGGTTCGCTGCTCTTGCCGCCGATCAGATGTCGGCACCAAGCAATGCAACTATGGCCGCTCTTGCGGCACGCTCACCGCTAACGGTAAAGATGTTGGCGAGATACTGATCAGCGAAGGTCTCGCCAAGTCGCTTCATTGCAGCAAGACCAAATGCGAACCACTTCAAAGCTGGTGCTAGACCGTTGGCCTGAGCTACATGCCTACCGTCATCGTCTCGTATCGCAGAAGTGACTTCGCAATGGATCACCGGCCGTATTCTTGACCGACTGCAAAAAAGTCTTGGCAAGACCAATGTCTTTGTTGGATATCAATTCCGATCCCCGTTCGGAACAGATTTCCGAGACCATCTGCGTCAAATTCTCGGCCAATGTGACGCTCTGCTCGCAGTCATCGGGCCCAACTGGCTCGCCGCTGATGAGAGCGGACGGACACGGCTGTTCGATCCGACCGATTGGGTGCGCATCGAGATCGAGACTGCCCTGGCCCAAGGCACGCCAGTCATTCCAGTTCTGATCGATGGCGCGCCGATGCCCAAGCTGTCCGATCTGCCGGAGAGCATGGAGGCCTTTGCGTTCCGGCAAGCCGCCAACGTAGACAGCGGCCGCGACTTCCATGCTCACATGACCCGGTTCGTGCGATCCATCAATCGGTCCGCGGCCGCGCCCCCTGATCTCTCACATCACCCACGCGAAGCAGTGGTGACGGCGGAGAAAGCAGCGGTGACGGCGGAGGAAACAGCCGACTACTCGGACATCAAGAAAGCCCGGTCGTTCTTTCGAGGCAGTCTCATCATTGGCAGCATCGGCGTTAGCATCTTGGCCTTGGCGTACCTTGGGTTGGTTGCCGTGGGGCTTAAGTGAAGCAAGTGAAACACTTGTAAACGGAGGCTTTATGGCAGTAGTCGGCAGTGGTGGCGCGATCTTGTCCTATCTCAACCTACGCGCCTATCGGCTTGGGACCGAGCGTGCTAAAAGGCAGGCAGCTGCGGCGGCTGCGGTATTTCTAATAGTAGCTGCCATTTTCGTCTGTGGCTTCCTTTTCTTCCTCGTGATGCTTGGCTGGTTTCTTGTCGGCCTCATCAGCGACTGGCTCACCACTGGGCGGAATTACATTCTACCCGTGCACGGGATACTGATGATATTTTTCATAATCATTGTGCAGGTCTGCCAGGCGATTGAAGGATGGGCGAAATCCACGGGCTTGATGGCAGCAGTTATTGGGCTCACTGCGCTGCTCGCGGCGCACACGGGATTGACATTTTTCAGTCTACAGTGGTTCTGGGCTCAAGAACTCCCGTGGTGGTCAATATCTCTGATCTCGATTTTTTATTTTGGAGTAGCGGCAATGCTAGTCGCGGGCATTCTGACACTGGCCCGCGCAATACACAGACTGCACTCATAATTGGAATGAAAACGCCTTAAGTTCAGCTGGCTTTAAATCGTACTGTACAGTTTCCCAAGTGCTCCGGCATCAAGCTCGCTTGCTGCCGCGCGTGATCCATCCGCCCCACGTCGCGATCAAATTGCGATTGCGGATACTGCGGCGCGTAGTGCTCCCAAGCCCCGACTGCCAACGTCGCATTCGTGCAATAGGCCAACACCGTATGCGGCTCCTGCGTCCAATCCTCGACGTGATGAGGATGCGACTGACGCAGATCGGGATGGCCTTCCGCATAGAGCCGCATCGTCATCGCGACGGTGCGGGCAGTCGCTGGTTTCAGATGAACGGTAAGACCCTGTTGTGCGCGCCGGTCGATGCGCTCGGCAAGCTCTGCGACCTTTGATGGCTGCCACACAGGGCTTTGTTCAGGCTCCCACGGCACGTTGACGGACAAGCGCCGCCTCGATGATGCGCTTGGTGCGCGGCGCTTCCGGGATCGAGATACTCGAAAGTTGGTGGCTTGGGCGTTTTGGGCATGCCCGGATTGAATGACGAATTCCCGGCGGCATGACCAGCCGCTAGCCCTTGTGGGGCCTGCATGTCCCGTCGCAAAATCGAGGCACGAAATGAGGAAGCGATGGACGAACGAGTCTTCTCGATTTTGATGTCGCCTTTTCGTTCCACAGCAGCGACGAGGAAAGGCAGCCGAGCTTAACGATTATCTCCAAGATCGCTTTAGGACGTTTCTTTACTCGGAACAGCAGAAAAATCTTGCGGGCAAGGACGGCGAAAAGGTATTCAACGATGTGTTTGGCTCCGCTGCCCGATGCGTCGTCGTTTTCTACCCGGCCAGAGTGGGGTCAAAACTCCATTCACACGGATCGAAGAAACGGCAATCCGGAAATCGAGCGTTCCAAGAAGGATACGAATTTTCACTCTTCATCCCCACCGGCGATCCGCAGGGTGCACCGCCGTGGCTTCCCAAGACGCGACTTTGGTACGGATTAAGTCGTTTCGGGTTGAAGGGTGCTGCGGCCGTCATTGAGCAGCGCGTTCAAGAACTTGGTGGCAGTCCGACTGTGGAGACAGTGGCCGACCGAGCCGCGCGCCTTCAGCGGCAGATGGGCCTTGCGGATGCTAAGAAGAAATTTCGAGAAAGCCAGGAGGGCGCAAATGCTGGATTTGCAGCATTCCGGACGCTCGTGGATTGTGTAGAAGCATCCTGCAAATCGCTGGCATCGACCAATTCCCACCTTGCAAGAATGCAGTTGCGAAAATTTCCCAGTTACGGACCGAACTTTTTTGCCGTTTCTCGTCTCGGACTATGGATGACGGTTCGATGGACCTCGTACGCCAACGTGCTGGGAGACTCTAGTGCTTGAAATGGAGTTTTGGGACAGCGTGCCGGGCTTGCCGGGCTACACGACTTTCCACGAGCCCCACCGCACGAGGGTCTTGAAATTCGATTATGAGCTGTTGAGCCGGGTACGCATGGCTACGTTGCGCGGCAGGATCGGGATCGCCGCTATTCGCCTGACGAACTGGCTGACTATCTGTTGCGCACGTATTTGGACGCGGCAGAAACCTATAAGCCGCCGAGGGATTTTTAGCGGCCTGCTTTCGCTCGGGCCGTTTGATCGCTGTAGCAACGCCTCAACTCCCTCGCTGATCAGATCGGCGGGGGAGTTTGCTTTTGTCTGCTATCCGTCTCATCGGTCGTTTTCAAAATGTTGTTTGCCTTCAAACTTAGTCCTTGGCCGCCTGTTCCACTGTGGTTTCATCGAAGGCGGCTTTGATAAGCGCAACCTCGGCAAAATGCCATCGCATCGACGCATCCCACCTATCGTCATCCCGCAACAGCGTGGCAACAGCCTGCTTCGCTTGAATGGTTGCCGCCTTGTAGTCCGCCTTGGTGGGGTAACGCTTTTTCATCGCCGCCCGCCGAACTCTCTCTTCCTCCTTATGCTCCTCCTCTTCACGCTCCTCCTCAGCCTCGATAGCCGCCTCCTCGGCCCACGGATCGGGAGGCGATCTATCCAGCGCTCTACCGCTTGCGTCAGAAAGTAGATTGGCCCCAAGATTACGATTACCATAAGCCACACATGCCACGACGGAAGTTCGTCAGGTAATTTGTCGCCAAAGAAGATCATCAGCCAGACTTTTACCCCCAACCATAAGAATCCCAACAACAGCGAAATCGAAACCACGCCAGCAATCATGGCGCGGCGATTGCTGAAATAGGTGCCGAGTTTGGTCATGGGTCTAGCCCTGTAGGATCGCGGTTAAAGTTTACAGGCAGCAGATTTCTCGCAGGAATTTTGGGATGAATTGCTGAGTAATTATTGGCAGCGAAAGTTTACAGGCACATTAGTAGATGCGACGGCCGCGCGTGAGCAGCGCCAGCAGGCCGGTGATGACCGCGCCGCACGTCCAAACGAACAATATGATCCCCGTGCCGACGATGTTTACGAGCGCGCTCGCTCCCATCGATAGCGCCATTACAAGATACAATGCCATGAATGCGTTGAACGCGAGGAACAGGATCAGGAACACCCACCCAAAGAACCCGCGTCCCTCTCTGTAAAAGCTCGGCATGCAACCCTCTCCCCAAAAACATGTCAGTAAGCAGCGGACAGTTTACATGCAGAAAAACTTTGCAGGAAATTTTTTGCGGTGATTGCCTGAGACAAAGCGCAACACACCCCACCCCCCACCCCCGGTGGAGGGTCCCCCGGGTGGTCGGGCCCCACTGCGAGATTCTAATCTGGAATGTTGCTGAGCGTTAGCAGCAGCGGCGCTGGTACGCTCACTGCGCTGCCGAGTGTCTGAGTGCGAGCGGATCGCAGATCGCATCAGCGCTGATAACGCGTGACAACCAATTGCTGTGCTAACTTTGTCTACGAGAGCGACCAAATAGCCCAAGCGAGTGTTGCCCAGAACAGTGAACCCACCGCGATGGCGACTGGCGGATTGAGGATGCGACCGGCCTTCGCGGCTTCAAGATATTTGTCGCACAGGTCGCTTACGGTCGCGTGGCGATGCTGCTCCCGCACGCTGGCCGGATCGGTGCCGTCCGCAACCTCGCCCAGAATCTCTGCCGGGCTTGCTCCCGGGCCTTGTCGCAATCCCAACCGTTGCCGTGGCGACCGATCTTCTGCCACCGCTGGCGGCCGTCCTTGGTTCGATAGAAAACGAAATAGATAACCGCATCGCTGCGCTGGCGGCGGATGCCAAAGCCGGTGACGGTGCGATCCCAGATGATCGAGTTCTGGCCGATGCTCTTGATGTGTTTCAGGCCGATGCGCTCACGCCCCACGGTAACCTCTCCTAGCAAGCTATTAGCAAGCAGCAAGCAAGCAAATCTGCGCAAACGCGCGCAAACCAAAGCAACGATAAACACCAAGATATGGTCTAAAAATGGGGCTTTCTGAGCTTTTTCGCAATCGCTAGCAACCGGCCGCACCCGCTAAAATTTGCCCTCCGAAGGCAGAGGTCACAAGTTCGAATCTTGTCGGGTGCGCCACTTGCCGCCTATCGTCACGCCAACTCGCCATAGCCGGCATAGCGCAGCAGCGCTCGAATGCGCGCGTGAGGGCGGCGATGCGATTGGCTTTAAACGTCAGGCCGCCGATTCGAATGTCTGCCGTTTCACAAGCAACTGATTTCGGATCGCATCTTCGACCCGAATGAGGATTTTTTCAGCCTCGATGGCACGCACCTCTGCGTTTCTGGCGCGCTGCTCGGCAGTTGATAGACGATCTCCCATGGCGGCGACCTGCAACTCGGTAGCCCTGACCATCTGCTCTGCTTCGTCGGCGCGAGCATTGGCCTCATTGGCCTTGGCCTCGGCTTCCCGTTGGGCCGACTCCAAAGCACGGATTCGAGTTTCCGCCAGCTGCAGTTGCTCGGCAGCCTGTCGCGCAAGAGCGTGGGTGCGCGCTTCCGCTGCGGCCGACCGATCTTCGATGCTCTGCAATACTTCAGCCGCTTGATAGACGAGATCGATTGCCGTTACGGCCTTCGTCTCGGTAGGCGGGCGATTGCGTCTGAAATGCACCACCTGCTCAAGCTCCGCCGAAAGTCTGCCTCGATCACGCAGATGCTCTTGAATCAGCCCCATCGCTTCCCCCTGGGCAAACGTTTCGGAGTCGTAAATGCGGAAAGCTATACCGTCATATGGTAAACGAGCGGTTAAAGTAGGTTCGGCCGGCGCCGCGGCGCCATCCCGTCCCGCAAGCAACGACCGACCGAAGCGGACTTATGGCTGCTTGGTCAGCTCCGTACAGGATGCGATCCGCGATTTCGGCGATAGTTGGAGATAGCAGAGCTCCATCCGGTTCGGCGCCAGCATCGTGCCCACGGTGTAGCCGTCGTCGTCGACCATGTAGATCGCCCCGGTGCGCGATATGACAGCGATGATCGGATCGCTGCCGCGCACGGACGTGAACGTGCCGGAAAAGCGGCGCCCGTCCTGCTGCTTGATAACCATCGTGAACGCAACGCTATTGAGCCGCGGCGACGCCGGTTTGGTCGCGGCATGATGCGGGTTTCCGGCACCCAGAATGATGGTTTCGCTGTCGCCTTTCCAGGTGCCGCGCACGTCGGGGATCGCGGTTTCTGCCACAGCCACCGTTGCGGCTGCGAGCGTTGCGAGCGGGACGATCCAAGCAAGTTTCACCATGGCTTCCTCCTCCTTGCAGTTAGGTCGGCGGCAGGCCAGCGGGCGACATCATCGGGTGTCGCGCGTTCCGCTCCCTGCCGGCATCCCGACGGGCCACACGCGACGTTACGGGCAGGACGTTCCCGCACTGCTAAGCCATTGATTTGATCTTGAGCGAAGATGGTTGAGCGGTCGTTACGGCCGCAGCTTGGTGACACACGCACAGGCGCATCAGCCGCTGCAATGTTCCAGCACGCGTAAATTTTTTGTGGAATCTCGTACCGCGTTACCCTTGCCGGTATCGCAGTGCCAACATTGCCACTTGCAGCCGACTTTTCCGTCTCAATCTCACTGTACGGGATTCGCTGCCGGTCGGATCAAGGGGGTGGCGATATGGTTGCGACCAAGAGCACCGAGCAGGCCTCGAGCTCAGAAGGAGAGAGTGTCGAAGACCCATGTGCGGTCGCGACCATGACCCGTCTGATCCATGACCTGTACGCGTCAGACGGCTCCTACGCGGCGATCCGCGGGGGACGGGACAGCGACCTGATCAATTGGAGCGAGCTGCTGGGCGCGGTGCGGGATCGCTAGCGCCCCGCCTGGATCGACGTGTGACCTCGACAAGCGGCGTGCCGCTCTGCTGTTCCAGCGCCGCCGGCGGCTGGATCATTTCGGATGTCCCCACGCGATGCCGCCCCGCGCCGTGGCTGGCGCGGGCATAGACCGCATGAAAAGGGTCCGAAAACGGCGGGCGGATTCCGACGTGTTGCCACGTTCCATGCGCACCTTTAATTTCTAGGTGCGCCAGTTGCTCTCATGAGCGGCGACGTTTTCCACCTCACCCCAGCCGCTCCCCGCGGCGCCGAAGCATCCATCCTCCTGGTCCCCTCGTACTGATCTTCAGCAAAACCGGAAAATCCAAAGCATGTCTGCGCAGGACGTGGCGCTCTACTATGACGAGCTGCATCGCTGGACCGCGAAGGACAAGGATTTCCAGGTCTTCTCGGGGCGCGAGAACGACACCATCCATCGCTTCCTTATCGACGCCGACACCGGCGCGTTCTCGCCCACCACGATCTACAAGTTCGTCGATCCGCATATCGCCACGCAGTCGCCGGTACGCGGGCTCGACGCCGGCAGTGGCTACGGCGGCACCTGCTTTCGCTGCCTGCACGTGCACGGCGGGCACTGGACCGGCGTCACCATCTCGCCGGAGCAATGGACGAGCGCCACAGGAATTGCGAAGGCGCGCGGCTTCGAGCGCCGCATCGATTTTCATCTCTCATCCTACGACGCGCCGCTGCCCGGCCGTTACAATGTCGCGGTCGCGATCGAGAGCCTGATCCACTCGTCCGATCCCGCGCACACGATCGCCAATCTCGCGTCCGCGATCGATCCGGGCGGGCGGATAATCGTCATCGATGACATGCCGGTCGACGACGTTCCCGCGAGCGACGTCGAATTTCTCGCTGAATTCCAACGCTGCTGGCGCTGCCCGGTGGCGCCGAGCGCCGAGGGCTGGATCGCCGTGGCCGCCGCGGCCGGACTGCGGCTGGCCCACCGCAAGGACCTCTCCGGCCTGATGAAGCCGCGCGCGGAGAGCGATCTCGACGCCGCCTTCGTCGATCTCTCGTCGCAGGCCGGCACGAAAGCGAGCGCCGGCTTCGCGCGGCTGAGCGAGGCCGAGCTCGGCGGCCTGCATCTCGAGCGGCTGCACTGGCGCGGCAGCATCCGCTACACCATGCTGGTGTTCGAAAAGGCGTGACGGCCGGTCGGCAATCGGCGGCTATCGCCGCCCACCCCGCGGCTTGCGCGGCTTGAGGACGTCGCGGCCCGCGACCAGCGCCTTCACCACCGAGATGTTCCAGTTGCCATCCTTGAAATCGCCGTCCGCGTTGAAGAATTCGCGGACGAACTCGGGGCGGACTTCGTTATGCCAGTCGCTGACGGGCAGCCCGAGGCCGGTGTCGCGGGTCGTCCATGCAGTGGCGTGGAGATCGCCGCGCAGCAAGGCGTGGTGATCGTCGACGATGAACGTGCGGGCATGGACGTCGCCGTTGATCTCGAGCCAGCCATCGTGGTGGGTCGCAACCATGACACCCGATGCGCGCACGTTGCCGAGCACCACGACATCCGAGCAGCCGATGATGAAGTGCTCGCAGGTGAGATTGCCGACCACCGACAAGAACGACGAATGCGTGTCGATTTCCCAGTTCAGGACCGAGCCGGAGACGGTAGCGTTGCCGTCGATGGCGAAGCCCGCGATCAGACGCGGATCGTATGTCGCATCGAGATCGAGGTCGCCGTCGATCGCGGCATCGTCCCACCAATATCGCACGTAAGGCACGTGCCGCACCTGCCGCCGCATCTTGTCGCGCCAGTTCGGCGTGTCGTCGTAGATCCGCAACAGCCCTGGATCGCTCTCGATGCGCGCGATCTCTTCGTCCGCGGTCTCGTAGTAGTTATAGAGGCAGCGTCCGCCCAGCCGGCGGTTGAGCCGCAACTCCTTCACGGCTTCCGGCCACGGCAAGTCGACATAGCCTTTCGCGCTGACCGTCACGCGCTGTGGAGGCGGCGGTGGCGGCGCCGGGACGACGGTGCGCGCGACGTTCTCGACGGCGTCCTCGCGTTTCGCGCCCTGCTCCTTCAGGAAGTCGGCGGCGCGGCAGCGCTCGGCCATGATGGCGACAACCACATGGGCGCCGGTCATCGCCTCGGCGCCCGAGACCTCGACATGCAGGGCCGCACGACTGAGGACGCGCTGGAGCGTATCGCTCGTTTTCAGCTCGGCGCCGTCCTCGGCCAGCGGCTCCGCGTCGAGGCATGCGATCAGGCGCTGCCGGAGCGCATCGAAATCGACCTTGCAGGCGCGCAACGTCACGGCGGCGAACGGCTCGTCGAGCAGCGCCAGCAGGACGTGCTCGGCTCCCGCATGGGCGTGGCTCGAGGCGCGAGCAAAGTCCGTGCTTCGGCGCAAGGCGGCCTCGAGATCAGGCGCGTAGGGAATGGTGCCGGGCACGGTCAGGTCCTTCCGAACGAGGCGGATACGATCGCACTGGGAATTTAAGAGCTGCCATGACGATTGTGTGGCGGTGTCGCACCGGCGCCCCGACGTTATTTATTGCGCGCTTGCGATTCGTCATAGGCCTTGAGCACGCGCTTGGGCGCCTGTTCACGCCAGACCCTGATCAGGTTCGCCTTCGCCCAGGCGAGATCGAGCTTCTCCGGATACACCAGCACGAGCGGATGCGACTTGTAGTGCGGCGTGAAGAAGAACGTATCGGGCGCCGCCTCGACCAGGACCTCGCGCTCTTCGAACGGCACCTTGAACACCGGCGCGTCCTCGTGCGGGCTCCACCACACCCACAGCTTGCCATGCGCTTTCAGTGTCGGCTCGCCCCAGGATGTCGTCTCCTCGACGCCGGGCAGGCGAAGCTTCAGCGCCATCGCCTTCAGGCGCGGCCAACCGAGCCGCCGCTTCGGCTTGCGGCCGCCCTTCGGTTTCGCTGCTACAGGCCGCTTCGCCATCGCCCCTACCCCGAAATCTTCAGCCGCCCTTCCGCCGCCGCGACGTAATACTCCCACGCCCGCACCGGCTCGTGCACGCGGTCGTCGCCATGGCGCCGCGCGGCGCCCTGCGCGGAATAGAACTGCGGCGTCAGCCCCGCCGCCAGCGCGCGCAGTTGCAGCTCGGCCGTCTCTTCGAGGAACAGCGCCTGCACGCAGGCATGCGGCACCGTTTGCCCGACCGCCAGCATGCCGTTGCCCTGCAGGATCACCGCCTCCGCATTGCCGAGCGCGGCCGCGACGCCGTCCGCCATTTCACCGGCGGTGATCAGATAGGGCTCGCGGAACACGCCTACTTCGGCGCCGAGATTGGCGCCGAAGCCGTGCGCCACTTTCAGCGCCGCACCGGCGCAGGCATAGGCCGCGACGTTGCGCGGATGGCCGCGCGCGATCGCCATCACGTCGGCGCGGCGGCGGTAGACCGCCAGATGCATCGGCACTTCGAGCGGCGGAGCGCCCTCGCCCGCCACTTGGCGCCCGTCGAGATCGAGCTCGACCAGCTCGGCCTCGGTGACGAGCCCGAGCGCGCGGCGCGGCGTGATCAGCACGCGCTCGCTGCCGACGCGCGCGCTGACATGGCCGAAGCCTTCGACGATCCGGAAGAAGGTGAGCACGCGGCAGGCCGCGAGCACCTCGGCGCGCAATTCCGGCGTGGATACAAACGGCATCTATCTAGCCCTTGTTCTTGATCAAACGCCGCGCATGCGTGTCGGCGTCGCGCTGCGTGTCCATCACCCAGCGCGCGATCTCACCGAATGACGAGAACCAGACGTCGTTGTGTTGGCGCATATAGCCGAGGACCTTCTCGTACACCGCCGTGATCATCGGCCGGCCGCCGAAATGGCAATGCAGCGACAGCGCGAGGAAGCCCGGCGGCTCGCAGGCGCGCAGATAGTCGAAGGTCTCCTTGTAGACGTCCCAGATATCCTGGGGGCTCGAACGCAGCGTGCGGTTGTCGGTGAAATCGCTGCCCGGGATCTGCACGATCGGTCCGGCGTCGGTCTCGACCACGCTCGGCAGGTCGGTGTCGCGCGCGTCACCGTGCCAGGTGAGCTTGTCGGCGGCGAGGAATTTGCGCGTATGCGCGGTGAAGGCGGTCACCGGGCTGATCCAGCCGGTCGGGCGCTGGCCGGCCGCCTGTTCGAGAATATCGATCGAGCGCCGGATGGTTGCCTGCTCCTCGTCCGGCTCCATTCCGGTCAAAAGCTCATCCTGCAGATAACCGTGCCCGGCGACGTCGTGGCCCTGCTCAACGATCGCCTTCACCGCCTCCGGAAAAATCTCGGCGCAGCGCGCATTGACGCAGAAGGTGCCGCGGATGCCGTGGCGGTTGAGCAGCGCCATCAGCCGCCAGACGCCGACCTTGCCGCCGTAGCTGCCCCAGGCGATGCCGGAGTGGTCGATGCCGGGCTTGTGCTGCGAGGCCTGCACGCCATAGGGCGGCGCCTTGCCCTCCGACCAGGTCTCCAGCATGGCGTTGACGGTCACCGCGATGCGCTTGCCGTCGGGCCAGGCGAAGGCACGTCCGCTCATGTCGATCTCCCCGATGTCCTTAGGATTTCATCGGTCAGAGCCATCGGCTCGTCAAGCGCGGCCGGCCTTCAACCAATTAGCAAGCAACATCGGTCAGACTGGGGGCCTTGCAACCGGCCTGCTTGGCTCGACCATGAACCGCCAGCAACCCGCCTCGCCCCGCACCACATTGCTTTGCGGCTTGCTGGCCGTCGCGATGGGCCTGTTCCTTCTGCTGTTCGGTCTGGGGGTGGTCCCGATGAAGCCGCGCGCAGGGGACGCGCCGTTGTGGATTGCATCCGCGGCCGGCATCGCCTTCATGCTGGCCGGCGTCTCGATCGCGGTCGGCGCGATCCATGGTGTATCGGAAACCGGCGAACTGCCGAAGGACACCGGCTGGTGGATGCGGCTGTTCTACTACGCGATCGGCCTGGTGATCGCGGCTTCGCTCGCCATCATCGGCTCGTGGGTCGCGTTCGGTCCGGGGCCGCGCGCCTTTAGCGGGACCGGCATGTTCCTGTTCTCGCCGGAAGCAAACGCGATGGTCGGCCGGATCGTATTCGGATTGGGCGCGGTGCTGACCTGGCTCATCACCATCACGCTCGCCGTCAGCGGGGCGCGCAAGCTGTTTTCCGGCAAATCGACCTGATTAGGCGGCGGGGCTAGTGTCCCGACAGTCCGCAATCTGGACTTGCGGCAACTCTGTTGCGGACGTCTGCGCCGCAACACCAGAGTCGCCTTGGCCGATGCCGCGCGGCTCCGGCACGTAATGGTCGCCGACCTGCACCATCGGCCGCGGCTTGACGATGATCGACACCAGCCGGTCCCGCAATGCGCGCGGCGACGTCGGCTTGACCAAAAACTCATGGACGCCAAGCCGCATCGCCTCCGCGACGTCGGCGCGGCTCACGCTTGCCGACAGCATGATGATCGGCAGATGCGGCTTCGGAAACACATCCGGCGAGCGCACGATCTTCACCACCTGCAAACCGCTGAGCACCGGAAGGTCCCAATCGATGATGGCCACGTCGGGATTGGCGCTGCGGATGGTGTCGAGCGCGGCGACGCCGTCGGACGCCTCGAAGATCGTCTTGGCGCCGATGTTCATCAACATCATGCGCGTGAGCTTGCGCATGTACAGGCTCTCGTCGACGATCAGAATGCCGAGATTCTCGATCAGCTTTTCGGCTTGTTTCGCAGACATGCGATGACGGCCGGCCTGGTTGCGGGGTCACCAGACTAGTGCGCGGGAACTTCGATCCGGTGATGCCGATCGCTCAATTTTTATAAAAATCGGAGGAATGCCGCAGGATCGCATTGACCCAGTAGCAATTGCCCGGCTGCCGCTCGAAGGTTGCGCCCCAGTTGATCGCGCGGGAAGCGTCGTTCGACTGGAACTGCACCTTGAACTGCCCGATCGCCGCCGCGTCGCTGATCACGAATTTCCGCACGCCGCTCGACGGCTTCCAGGTCAGGATGTCCTTGGTCGCCTCATTGCGGGTGCTGAAGACGTATTCGTCGGTGCTGATCCGCAGCGCCTTGCGCCGCAGGCCGGCCAGCATGTCGTCGCCGTTGATAAGGATGGCGTTGCCGATGTCGTTGATCGAGATCCGCCGCCAGCCCGGCTCGTCCCGCGGCTCATCGATCAGCGGGGTGACCAGGTAATGCAGTCCCTTGGGGTCCTTGCCGGCCAACTCGTCGCATTGCTTCATCGCCGTTTCCAGCCAGGCGAAATCGCCGCCACTCTGGTCGACCGCCGCGCCTTGCTGGTCCGCCGAGCGACCCGCCAGCAGGAAAACCGCGAGCCCGATCGCCGCGAGGCAGAGGACCGCCAGCACCAGGGTCATCATCAGCGCGCCCTTCCGCGCGCGCACCGGCGCGCCGCAATAGCCGCACGTGCGCGCGCCGCGTACAACCGGTTCCCCGCAATGTTGGCAGTCGGTCGAGCTCATCGTCCCAGAATCAGTTCCGCGGTGCGCCAGTTCATCGAATCCGGTATTGGTTTCAACGTCTGGGTAGAGCCCCGGATCGCCCGCGCGCAAGGCAAATTCGAGGCAATCGGCCCGATTTCGGTCGGGCGCGGTGCGGTTTTAGCGGCCCGCCTTGCCTCCGCAACCGAACGGACGGAAGATAACGCCAGAAGATAACGCCACCATGAGACGGGGCGACATGAGACGGGCGATCGCGTCGCTGTGCGTGTGCTGGCTGGCCTGGTGCGGCGCGCCGCGCGCAAACACCATTCCATTGGCGTTCGGAATGACGCCGGGCGAAGCCTCGGCCGCGCTCGGCCTGCCGCTCACCTACCATTCCGGCCGTCCCGGCGCGGAAATCTTTATCGCCGTCGCCCCCGCCGGCATTCCCGGCTTCTATCCGACCGACCACGGCATCGCCTTGCAGTTCCGCCGCGGGCGGCTGACCGGCTGGAAGAAGGACTGGCAGCTGCGCCGGCTAGGGCCATTCTAACCGAATGGCCATTCCCGTCTCCGTGCTCGATCTGTCGCCGGTGTCGGCCGGCTCGTCCGGCGCGGTCGCATTGCGCAATTCGATCGACCTCGCACTATTCGCGGAACAGCTCGGTTTCAAGCGCTACTGGGTGGCGGAACATCACAATCTGCCATCGGTCGCGAGCTCGGCGCCGGAGATCATGATCGGCCAGATCGCGGCCGCGACCACGCACATCCGCGTCGGCTCCGGCGGCGTCATGCTGCCCAACCACGCGCCGCTGATGGTGGCGGAGCGGTTCAAGGTGCTGGAGGCGCTGTTCCCCGGCCGCATCGATCTCGGCCTCGGCCGCGCGCCGGGCACCGATCCGGTGACCTCCTACGCGCTGCGCCGCCGCCAGCAGCAGGGCACCGACGACGATTTCCTGGAGCGGTTCCAGGAGCTGCTCCTGTTCGAGAGCAACGCCTATCCGGAAGATCATCCGTTCCGCAACGTGCATGCGATGCCGTCCGACGTCGCGCTGCCGCCGATCTGGCTGCTCGGCTCGTCGGGCTACAGCGCGCAGCTCGCCGGCATGGTCGGCGCGGGATTTTCCTTCGCGCATCATTTCTCCGACTACGACGCGGTCGCCGCGATGCTGAGCTACCGCACGCATTTCCGTCCGTCGCAGGCGCGCGACAAGCCGTACGCGATGCTGGCGGTCGCGGCGGTGTGCGCCGACAGCGACGCCGAAGCGGACCGCCTCGCCACCACGCTCGATCTCAATTGGGCGCGCCGCGCGCGCGGCGAATTGTTGCCGCTCGCAAGTCCGGAAGAGGCGCAGAATTTTCCCTACACGCCGGTCGATCTCGAACGCATCCGCCACCGCCGCGCGCGGCTGTTCGCCGGCACGGCGGAGACGATCCTCGCCCAGCTGACGCCGCTGATCGAAGCAACCAAGGCCGACGAGCTGATGATCACGACGATGCTCTACGGCCACGCCGCGCGGCGGCACTCGTATGAACTGCTGGCGCAGGCGTTCGGGCTCGCGGGCCAGGCGGTTTCCGCCGCACATTAAATTTTCGACAGGGTCGCAATCGGCGGGCCCAAAAAAACAAAGAGCCCCGGACGATGCCGGGGCTCCCGTGATCTCGAGATCAAGCCGAAGGCTTAGTAGTGCCAACGGCAGCGACGATGCCAGTGGTCGTAGTGCCAGAACAACCGGCAGTGACGGTGCACGCGGGGATAATAGAGATAGACGTGACCGTGGTAGCGGTGCCAGTGGCGCCAGCCGTGGGCATCCGCGTTGCTGGTCGTGGTCAGGGTCGCCGCACCGAGCGTGAGGACGCCGGCGAGAGCGAGCATTGCAGTACGAGTGAGCATGGACGTTCCTTATGGAGCTACGGGTTTGTCCATCCGCACATTGGTCGTGAGGCCGTCGCGTTGCGTTCAAGCCGTTGATCCATTTAATCTTTCATTCATTACGCATTCATCGATGCGGCACCGATGCGACGCGGGCGCCGTTGATTGGCCAAGGTTTTGTTCGCGTGCGCGCCAATCAAAAACAAACTAAAAAAAATCAGCAGCAGCGAGCCGAAGCCAACAACCCAAAAAACAAAGAGCCCCGGACGATGCCGGGGCTCTAAGAGTTTCGCTCTTGTTGTTGTTATTAGCTTCCCTGCGGAGGAACCTCAGCGGCCTGGGCCGGCGGGTTCATGGCCGACTCGTTGGTGCACACGTCACGGAACAGGACGGCGCCGTTCGGCAGATACTCTTTCACCAGGCAGGTGCAGGTGGACGCGACCGGGCGAGCAACCGGGTAAGCAACCGGGTAAGTCGCGTAGAAGTGGCGGCGCCAGTGGAAGTGCACATGACCGTGGCAGTGGCGGTGGAAGTGGTGGCCATGCCGGTGCCAGCAGTGCCGGTGGTGGTGATGATGGTGGTGGTGACCATGCCGGTGATGGCGGTGGTGGTGGTGGTGACCATGGTGGCCGTGGGGACGGTGGTGACCATGGTGGCCGTGGGGACGGTGGTGACCGCCGCCGTGTTGGCCGTGGCCGCCGTGACGACCGCCGTGATGGCTGTGGCCGCCGCCTTGACCGCCGCCGTGGCCACGCGCATCAGCAGCCGAGGAGACGAGAGTTGCCAGGCCGACGACGAGCGCCGCGGCGAAGGCGAAGAGTGCAGTACGTTTGAACATTTTAGAGGGACCTTTGGGTTTGAGACATTTTGGCTCGATGTGAACCATCCGAAGCATTCGTCGGGATAGGCGGGCCGGAGGTTCAACCGATTGATTTTTGGGGTTTTTTCGTTCATCTGACATTCATCGATGGAGCGACGGTGTGGCAAAGCGGGCGGTTCCCACCGCATGGCAATGGCTTGCGCACCACCGTGAAATCGGCTGAATCCCAAGCACTTAAGCAGCCAGCCAAGAACGTCGACAGGAGGTTACTTTGGGTAAGCAGTTCACATTAACGGCCGACGACAGCCACCAGCTCGGCGCCTATCGCGCCGACCCCGCCGGAGCATCCAAGGGCGGGGTGGTGGTCATTCAGGAGATTTTCGGCGTCAACAAACACATCCGCGCGGTCTGCGACCGGCTCGCGGCCGAAGGCTACACCGCCGTCGCGCCGGCGCTGTTCGATCGCACGCAGAAAGATTTCGAGTGCGGCTACACGCCCGACGAGATCGCGAACGCGCGCAAGTTCGTCGCCAACCCGAACTGGGACGCGATGCTGAAAGACACGCAAGCCGCGATCAACGAGCTCAAGAAGGAAGGCCCGGTCGCGATCGTCGGCTTCTGCATGGGCGGCAGCATCGCCTTCCTGGCGGCGACGCGGCTCTCCGGCATCTCATGCGCGATCGCCTACTATGGCGGACAGATCTCGAAGTTCGCCGACGAGAAGCCGAAGGTGCCGATGCAGATGCATTTCGGCGAGAAGGACCAGGGCATCCCGATGACGGATGTCGAAACCATCAAGTCGAAGCGTAGCGGCGACAGCGAAATCTACGTCTATGCGGACGCCGGGCACGGCTTCCACTGCGACGAGCGCGGCAGCTACCACGAAGCATCGGCGAAGGCGGCGTGGCCGCGCTTTGTCGACTTCCTGAAGAAGCACCTGAAGTAGCGAATAACGTTGTAGGGTGGGTTGAGCGAAGCGAAACCCACCGGCTGAATGTGCCGCGAGTTCCGCGGTGGGTTACGGCGCTTCGCGCCTAACCCACCCTACGGCTTCGCTATTCGCTCTCTTAGAACCAGCGTTCCTTGATGACGATGGTGTCGCCGGGCTGCACGCGCGTGAGCAGCGGCACCGAGCTGCGGCCGCGCACGGTGCCCCCGGGCGTCTGCCGGTCGATGCTGACGTCGTAGCGGTAGGCGCGCGGCGTGAAGCCGCCGGCGATCGCGACCGCGGTTTCCACCGTCATGTTGGGCACGTAGGGATACTGCCCCGGCTGCGTCACCTCGCCGAGGATGAAGAACGGCCGATAGGTCTCGACCTCGATCGCGACATGCGGCTCGCGGATGAAACCGGCGCGCAGCTTCGCCGCGACGGCGCGCGCCAATGCTTGCGTGGTGAGGCCGCGCGCGGTGACTGCGCCGATCAGCGGGATGGTCACCTGCCCGGCGGCGTCGACGAAATATGAATTGCTCAGGCCTTCCTGGCCGAACACCACGATCCGAAGCTTGTCGCCGGTATCGAGCGCATAGACCGGCTCCCGTTGTGCAACGACCGGGATGACGGGAGCTTGCGCGTGCGCCTGCATGGCGGCGGCGTCGGGCAGCGGCGCTGTGCGCGCCTGCCGGGCCGGCTGATCTTCCTGCTGCTGGGCCGGCGGCTGCGGCTGCTGGGGCGGCTGCGGCTGTGCCTGACGCGGCTGCGCCTGCTGCGGTTGGGATTGCGCGTAGGCCGCGGCCGGCGGCGTGGCGCGCCGCTCATAGGCCATGCTGTCGAGATTGGGCGGGACGGTAAGCGCCGGCGCGCGACACGGCGCGACTGTCCGGCGCGAACGCTGTTTGCATGCATCCGGCCGCCGTGAGGGCGGCAACCAAAATCGCGAGAAGGCGGCTTGGCCGCATGCGACGAATCCGAACCCAACTGACACGGTTAACGGATTACAGCCGGATATGGTTAAGAAAGCCTCACCCGCGGGTTAGCTCCGAAATTTCGGGTGTTTGCCGTCACTCCTTGCCGGCGGATTTCTGGGTGGGATGCGGCTTTTCCGCTGCCGGTTTGCCCGGGTCCGAGAGCCGGTCCGCGATCACGACCGCCAGCAGCGAGCCCAGGAACAGCACGTGGATGCCGACCAGCCACGCGAGCCTGGTCGTGTCCGGGGCCCCGGCGGCCTGGGCGGTATTCATGAAGGCCTTGAGCACCTGGATGGCGGAGATCGCGACGATCGACGTCATCAGCTTCTGCTTGAGGCCGCCGAAGTCGACCTTGGTCATCCAGTCTGGGCGGTCGTGATCGCCTTTATCGAACTTCGACACGAAATTCTCGTAGCCGGAGAAGACGACGATCAGCACCAGGTTGGCGGTGAAGGTGAGATCGATCAGTGCGAGCACGCCGAGGATGACATCGGACTCAGTTGCACCTGGGAGCTTGACGACGAAGTGGATGAGCTCGCGCACGAAGTGGAACAGCATCAGCAGCAGGCAGAACGCGAGGCCGAGATAGAACGGCGCCAGCGTCCAGCGGCTGTGGAACAGGACGTTCTCGATGATGCGCTCGAAATTCGGCATGGTTTCCCCGCTTCGCGTTCGCCACGGACCTTATAGCAGCGCGCCAGAAAAAATGATCCGCCACCTTGCAGCACGCATAGCGCGCGCCTTTCGATGACGGATCAATGCAGTTCGGAATTCGAAGGACTACGCCGCAACGCCGGTCCCGATCGGGCAGCTCACGCCGGTGCCGCCGAGGCCGCAATAGCCCATCGGATTCTTCGCCAAATACTGCTGGTGATAGTCCTCGGCGAAGTAGAACGGCGGCGCGTCGAGGATTTCGGTGGTGATGGCGTCGAAGCCTTTGCTCTTGAGCTCCTTGTCGTACATCGCCTTCGACGCCTGCGCGGCTTTGCGCTGGGCCTCGCTGGTGACGTAGATGCCGGAGCGATACTGGGTGCCGACGTCGTTGCCCTGGCGCATGCCCTGGGTCGGGTCGTGACTTTCCCAGAAGGTCTTCAGCAGCTTTTCGTAGGAGATCTTCTTCGGATCGTAGGCGACCAGCACGACCTCGTTGTGGCCGGTGCGGCCGGAGCAGACTTCCTCGTAGGTCGGGTTGGGCGTGTGGCCGGCGGCATAGCCGACGGCGGTGACGTGAATGCCCTCGCCCAGCTCCCAGAATTTCCGCTCGGCGCCCCAGAAGCAGCCGAACCCGAAGATCGCGGTCTCGGTCCCATCCGGATACGGGCCCTTCAGCGGCCGCTGGTTGATGAAGTGCTTGGCGGCGGTGGGGATCGGCGTCGGCCGTCCCGGCAGCGCGTCGGCGGCGGATGGGATCTCGGTCTTCTTGCGGAGCATGAACATGCGGCATCTCCCGTGGTCGGCCAGATATCGTGCCACCAATATAGGTCAGCCACAGCGGCCGCGCATGGGTCTCGTCATCAACTGTCGGCCGGAGCCGATCACGCCACCGCGAGGACGCTCAGCGGGCGTAGCCGATCAGCGGGCGCCGCTTGCGGCCGAGCAGCACCAGGATGGTGCCGATGATCACCAGCACCAGGCAGATCGGGGCGTTGAGCACCTTGCTCGCGACCGGATCCCACAGCCAGGGAGCCAAGCCCTCGAGCGTCGGCCGCACTTGCTTGAGGCTCGGCTCGTGCAGCGTGGCCCAAACCTCGGCGACCTCGGTGACATAGAGCCGCTGATCGGCAATCGACTTGGTGCCGTCGTAGACCAGGAAGATAAAGGCCAGTGCCAGCGACAACAGGCCGATAAACCGCAACAGGAAACGGATCATGGGATCGTCATGCCGATTGTGGTTCGCGACTATGGGCCGATGAATTACCCTTGTCGTCCGGCCGGTTCAATGCATTCCGCATCAGAAAGTGGCGTGATGTCGCATGTAGTGGAGTGGATTTGACATTCGCGACCCACCTGGCAGCAAGCTCACGACGCGAATGTCGAATCCAAGCTCCACGAGCAGCTTTTGCTTGCCAGTGGTCCGCACGCCATGCGCGCCCGTCATGCATCGCGGTACCAGCCGTCCCTTGAGGGGGGTGCCTCTAGCAGCTAGTTTCGCCCATTCCGGCCGCTGTTGTTGCGTCTGGTGGGCGTTGGGGAGTTGATATGTCAGGCAAGAACGGCGGCCGCGGCCGCCCGGTATTCACCGACCAGGAAGCGCTGCTGTTTCACAGCCAGGGCCGGCCGGGCAAGCTCGAAGTCGTGGCGACCAAGCCGATGGCGACGCAGCGCGATCTGTCGCTCGCCTATTCGCCCGGCGTCGCCGTCCCGGTGCTCGCGATCGCCGACGACGAGAACAAGGCCTACGACTACACCACCAAGGGCAATTTCGTCGCCGTCATCACCAACGGCACCGCCATCCTCGGCCTGGGCAACCTCGGCGCGCTCGCCGCCAAGCCGGTGATGGAAGGCAAGGCGGTGCTGTTCAAGCGCTTCGCCGACATCGATTCCATCGACCTCGAAGTCTCGAGCGAAGATCCCGACGAGATCATCAATTGCGTGAAGCTGCTCGGCAAAAGCTGGGGCGGCATCAATCTCGAGGATATCAAGGCGCCGGAGTGCTTCATCATCGAGCAGCGGCTGCGCGAGCTGCTCGACATTCCGGTATTCCACGACGATCAGCACGGCACCGCCATCATCGCGGCGGCCGGTCTGCTCAACGCGCTCGATCTCACCGGCCGCGACGTCAAGACCACCAAGCTCGTCTGCAACGGCGCCGGCGCCGCCGGCATCGCCTGCCTTGAACTGCTCAAGGCGGTCGGCTTCGCACCGCAGAACCTCATCCTCTGCGACACCAAGGGCGTGATCTACAAAGGCCGCACCGACGGCATGAACCAATGGAAGTCGGCCTACGCGGTCGAGACCAAGGCGCGCACGCTCGCCGACGCCTTCAAGGGCGCGGACGTCGCTTTCGGGCTTTCGGCCAAGGGCTCGTTCACTGCCGACATGATCAAGTCGATGGCGCCGAAGCCGATCATCTTCGCCATGGCCAATCCCGACCCCGAGATCACCGTGGAGGAGGTCGCCGCGATCCGCGACGACGCCATCATGGCGACCGGGCGCTCCGATTATCCGAACCAGGTCAACAACGTGCTCGGCTTCCCCTACATCTTTCGCGGGGCGCTCGACGTGCGCGCGACCACCATCAACATGGAAATGAAGATCGCGGCGGCGCACGCGTTGGCCAACCTCGCGCGCGAGGACGTGCCCGACGAGGTCGCCGCCGCCTACGGCGCGCGGCCGAAATATGGCCCCGATTACATCATCCCGGTCCCGTTCGACCCGCGGCTGATCTCCTATGTGCCGCCGGCGGTGGCCAAGGCGGCCATGGATACCGGCGTGGCGCGCAAGCCGATCGTGGACATGGACGCCTACGGCGCCGCGCTGCGCTCGCGCCTCGATCCGGTCGCGGGCGTGCTGCAGCGGGTGTACGAGCGGCTGCGCCGGCGGCCGCAGCGCGTGGTCTTCGCCGAGGGCGAGGAAGAGCAGGTCATCCGCGCCGCGGCGAGCTTCGTGCAACAGGGGCTCGGCACCGCGCTGCTGGTCGGCCGCGAGGATCGCGTGCGCGCCAGCGCGGCCCAACTCGGCGTCGAGCTTGGCGGCAACATCGAGATCATCAATGCGGCGCTGTCGCAGCGCAACGCCACCTATGCAGCCTATCTCTACGAGCGGCTGCAGCGCCGCGGCTATCTGCTGCGCGATTGCCATCGCATGATCAACCAGGACCGCAACCACTTCGCCTCCTGCATGGTGGCGCTCGGCGATGCCGACGCCATGGTGACCGGCGTCACGCGCAATTTTTCGGTCGCGTTGCAGGAGGTGCGGCGCTGCATCGATCCCAAACCCGGCCACCGGGTCATGGGCATTTCGCTGGTGGTGTCACGCGGCCGTACCGTTCTGGTCGCCGACACCGCCGTGGCCGAGATGCCGGATGCGGAGGCCCTCGCCGACATTGCGGTCGAGTCCGCCGGCGTCGCCCGCCGGTTCGGCTACGAGCCGAAGGTCGCGCTGCTGGCGTTCTCGACCTTCGGGCATCCGCCCGGCGAGCGCGCCGCGCACGTGCAGAAGGCGGTGCAGCTGCTCGACCAGCGCCGCGTCGACTTCGAGTACGACGGCGACATGGCGGCCGACGTGGCGCTCGATATGGAGCTGCGGGAAGCCTATCCGTTCTGCCGCCTGTCGGGCCCGGCCAATGTGCTGATCATGCCGGCGTTCCACTCGGCGTCGATCTCGACCAAGCTGTTGCAGCAGCTCGGCGGCGCCACCGTGATCGGGCCGATTTTGGTGGGCCTCGACCGGCCGGTGCAGATCGTACCGCTGTCGGCCAACGACACCGAGCTCGTCAACATGGCCGCGCTCGCGGCTTTCAACGTCAGCGGATGAATACGGCGAACATCTGAACCAACCACACGAGGAGGCGCCCATGCTGAATCGCAGGACATTCCTGCTCGGAGCAACGGCGCTGGCCGGTGTTGCCGCGCCGGGCTTGGTGTCTCCCGCGATGGCGCAAAGCGCGCCGCCGACCGTCGCACGCGGCACCTATCTCATCAGGAACGGCGCCGTCATCACCGTCGACAAGGCCGGCGTGCTGCCGCGGGCCGACATCCTGGTGCGCGACGGCCGCATCGAGGCCGTCGGCCCCGATCTCGCAGCCGCCGGCGCCGAGACGATCGACGCCACCGACATGATCGTGATGCCGGGCTTCGTCGACACCCACTACCACATGTGGAGCGCGGTCGGCCGCAACTTCGTCGGCGACGGCTTCGGCTATTTCGCCGCCAAGAACGCGACGTCGAAGCTGTATGAGCCCGCCGACTTCTACAACAGCGTGATGCTCGGCCTGGTGGAGCTGGCCAATGCCGGCGTCACCACCGTGCACAACTGGTCGCACAACACGCGCTCGCCGGCGCATGCCGAGGCGGAATTGCGCGCGCACCGCGACACGCTGCTGCGCGCGCTCTATTCGCACGGCCACGTCGACCTGATGCCGCGCGACCAACCGCTCGATTTCACCCGCATCGACGACCTGCAACGCACGTATTTCGCCAAGGGGCCGGCGTTCGACGGGCTGGTGAGCTATGGCGTCAATCTGCGCGGGCTGTCGCAGAGCGAGGAAGCGACCTACCTCAAGGACATGGAAGCCGCGCGTGAGCGCAAGATGTGGATCGCGATCCACGCCGGCCAATCGCCGCCCAACCGGGTGATCGCCGAGGACTACGAGAAGCGCGGCTGGCTCGGCCCGAAGCTCCTGATCTGCCACTACATCCCGGCAAGCGACGCCGACGCGCAGGCGATGGCGCGCACGGCGACGCCGCTCAGCTTCGCCACGCATTCCGAATTCCGGCTCGGCCGCGCCGGCGACCCGCGCGACGCGCTGTTACGCATGCGCCGGCACAACGTGCTGATCTCGCTGTCGTTCGACGCCAATTCGATCGCGCCACCCAACATGTTCGAGACCATGCGGTTCACCTGGAACATGGGCATCCCTTGGCGCGGCACGCCGACCGAGAAGCTGCCCGAGGTCACCTTCCGCGAGGTGATCGAGATGGCAACGCTGAACGGCGCCAAGGCGCTTGGCCTCGGCGACGTGACCGGCTCGATCACGGTCGGCAAGCGCGCCGACATCATCCTGATCCGCGGCAACGACATCAACATCGCGCCGGTGGCCGATATCGAGGCTTCGGTGGTGCAGTCGGCAATGCCGTCCAACGTCGACACCGTGATGGTGGACGGCCGCATCGTGAAGCGGGGCGGCCGGCTGGTGGCCTATGACGTCGAGAAGGTGGTGCGGGAGGCCAAAGCGTCGGCGCTGCGCATCCGCACCGCCGCCGGCGGGCGGCTAGCGCCCACCGCCGTCCGCTGATTGATTCCGACCGGAGATCGGTGCTTTAGAAATCCGGACACACCAGGGAGACACCATGGCCCGAGCCACCCTTTCCGGCGTCATCGCCGCCATCGCCACACCGGTCGACGACGCCGGCGAGCCCGACCTCGCGCGCGCGACCACGTTGGCGCGGTTCCTGCTCGCCAACGGCTGCGACGGCCTCAATGTGCTGGGCACCACCGGCGAGGCGACGTCGTTCTCGCTCGAGCAGCGCAAGCGCGTGATGTCGGCCTACAAGGACGCCGGCATCCCGACCGACCGGCTGATGGTCGGCACCGGCGCGGCCGCGACGGCGGACGCGGTGGCGCTGACCCGCCATGCCGCCGAGCTCGGCTTCGCCGGCGCGCTGGTGCTGCCGCCGTTCTATTATAAAGGGGTGCCCGACGACGGGCTCGCGGCCTATGTCGACACCATCGTGCAATCGACCGCCGCGACGCCGATCGCGATCTACCTTTATCACTACCCGGCCCTGTCGGGCCTGCCCTGGCACGTGACGTTGATCCGCCGGCTGCTCGACAGCCATGGCCCGCGCATCGTCGGGCTCAAGGATTTCCTCCGGCGACATGGCCTATGCCCGCGAGGCGGCGGCGATCTCGAAGGACTTCGCGGTCTTCCCCTCGACCGAGGCGATGCTGCTCGAGGCCCGCGGCGGCGCCTTCGCCGGCTGCATCTCGGCGACCGCGAACCTCAATGCCGACCTCTGCGCCCGCGCCTTCCATGGCGGCGATGCGGCGGCGCTGGATGCGGCGGTGACGATCCGCAAGCTGTTCGACGGCAAGGCGCTGGTGCCCGGGGTCAAGGCGCTGCTCTCTCATATCCATCGCGATGCCGCGCTGGGGCGGGTCAAGCCGCCCCTGGCCGCGTTCCCGGCCGCCGACCGGGCCGCGGTGACCGCCGGCTACGACGGCGTGCGGGCCAAAAGCGCCGCCTGAGGCTGCCATTTGAACGGTTTTGGCCGGGCTTTGACTTGCCCCGCCGCCCTGACTATAAACCGCGCCAACTGGCGGCGTGCTTACGCCGCCGCTTCCATTTATCAGCGCCGAGATTTCGCCTTCGGACTCCCGGCCCACAGAGATCGATCAGAGACCAGCATGGCGAATACGAGTTCAGCCAAAAAGGCGACGCGGGTCATCGCGCGCCGCACCGAAGTCAACAAATCGCGCCGCTCGCGGCTGCGCACCACCCTGGGCAAGGTCGAGGAGGCATTCGCCACCGGCGACAAGGCCAAGGCAGCGTCCGCGCTCAAGGACGCCGAGCCCGTCATCATGCGCGCGTCGCAACAGGGCGTGATCCATCCCAACGCCGCGAGCCGGAAGGTGTCGCGCCTGACCAAGCGGCTGACGACCCTCGCCAAGTGATGGCTCATCAATTCTGATGAAAAAAAGCCCGGCGGAAACGCCGGGCTTTTTTGTTGTGACGTTGCGAGCTCTCAGATGCGCCGCGTCGACGTGCTTGAAGTCGATGCCGACGCGACCGATGGCCGTCGCAATCCAACTCACGTCACCGGAATATCTGCAGTGTCGGCCGGCGGCGCGATCAACGCCGCCACGGCCGTCAACGCGCCAAGGATTCCTGGCATCAATGCAGTTGCCACCCATTCCAAGTCGCGAATGCATAGTAGCGCCTGACCACGTCGCCTTCGCTAGTGCATACGCGAGACACTCAAAGCTGAATCGAATCCCGAAGCCGCACTGACATCAGAACCGATCTTGGAGCGGATTCCGCAAGAACATCTGTTGCATAAGTGTCACGGGCTGACTCTAAAGTTGAAGCGCGTCCGCCGAAGATGCCTTGCGCCGCCCGATCGGCGCCCTCGCGGTCGGGGCTACCCGTCATTTTCGCTCAGAAAAAAATCTGCCTGCAGAATGCCTTAATGGGCATACCAATTGTCGGGCTTTGAATCTGCGTCCTTTGCGCCACACTCGTTTCTGGCCTAATCGCGAATTCATCAGGTGAATTACGCGTTTTGTTCTTCCTTGTCACATGACGCAATTGCAAAACTCTTTCAACGAGTTATTCCGAAATTCATGACAACGGTCGCAACCTGCATCAGGATTGTGCCCGCAAAACGGGCGTTACTTGCGACACCCCCAATCTTGCGGACCGGGCTCATCGTGTTATCACTTTTCCACACGCCGCCGGGCTCACCGACGGAATTCAGTAAATGAGATCGTAGTCGAGATTCCTCGAAAAGGGGACGGCTGACTATTGCCCAAAATCTTTCGGGCAACGACCGACACCGAACGAGACATCTCACTGCGGTTTCAGCGTGAATGCGTTTCGTGGCCTCGCTGGAGGGAGCCAGGAGCTACGAAGCGGGAATGAAACCAACGACCGTATGCGGTCGAAGAATGCGAAGGCCATCGTGACGTGCGGCCACGATGGGCAAGGGGGCAGCATGACGACTTCGACATATCGTTGCTTGCATCGATCCGGCGCGACTGCGCGCCACCCGTCCGACCCGCGCTCGCGATGGTCGGACGTCTTGGTCACGGTACGGGGGCCGGAACCGCCCGGCCGTTAAACTCCGACAACCGAGCCGGCTGAGCTTCACGCCGCCTCGCTTGCACTCGTCGTCAACCCTCAAACGTACCATCGCTGAGTTCGTGTTGCGTCCCGCACTTTTCGGGTGAGTGGAAGTAATCCGAGTCCATCGAAACAAAAACAACACGAACAGACCGAGACGGCGCAATGAACAGTTCTGACCAAGATCTATGGAACCGGGTGCGGGAGCGGCTGAAATCCAATGTCGGCGACGACATCTTCAACAGCTGGTTCGCGCGCATGGAGCTGGAAGCGATCGAAGGCGACACGGTGCGCCTGTCGGTTCCGACCCGATTCCTGAAGAGCTGGGTGCAGTCCCACTACGCCGACCGGCTGCTCGCCTGCTGGCAAGACGAAATGCCGACCATCACGCGGATCGAACTGACGGTGCGCTCCGCCGTGCTCAAGCCGCTGCCGCCGAAGGCGAAGGCGCCGGAAATCGCGCCGCCCGCCAGCGACAGGCGCGAGATCAGGACCGGCATGGAAATGGCGCGCGCGGCGGCGCCGATCTCGGCCGTGCATGATGCGCTCGGCGGCTCGCCGCTCGATCCGCGGCTGAGCTTCGAGACCTTCGTCGTCGGCCGCTCCAACACGCTCGCGCATGCCGCCGCCAAACAGGTCGCGCAGGGACGGCGTGGCGACGCCGTGATGTTCAATCCGCTCTACATCCACGCCGGCGTCGGGCTCGGCAAGACGCATCTGCTGCAGTCGCTCGCCTGGGCGGGCAACGCGACCGCCGAACGCAAGGTGCTCTATCTCACCGCCGAGAAATTCATGTATGGCTTCGTCGCCGCCCTGCGCGCGCAAAATGCGATGGCCTTCAAGGAGGCGCTTGCGCGCGATCGACGTGCTGGTCATCGACGACCTGCAATTCCTGCAAGGCAAGGCGACGCAGGCGGAGTTCTGCCACACGCTGAACGCGCTGATCGACTCCGGCCGCCAGGTGGTCATCGCCTCCGACCGGCCGCCGTCCGAGCTGGAGACGCTCGACGAGCGCGTGCGCTCGCGGCTCGCCGGCGGGCTGGTGGTCGAGATGGGCTCGCTTGGCGAGGAGCTGCGGCTCGAGATCCTGAAAGCGCGGGTGACGACGGCGAAGCTGCATCATCCCGGCTTCGACGTGCCGTCCTCGGTGCTGGTCTATATCGCCAAGACCGTCACCCATAACGGCCGCGATCTGGAAGGCGCGCTCAACCGGCTCCTGGCCCACAGCAAGCTGACGGGCCAGCCGGTCACGCTCGAAATGGCCGAGCGCGAGATCCGCGACCTGATCCGGCCGCAGGAGCCCAAGAGGATCAAGATCGAGGAGATCCAGCGCATCGTGGCGCGGCAATACAATGTAAGCCGCGCCGACCTGCTGTCGTCGCGGCGCACGGCCAACGTCGTGCGCCCGCGGCAGGTGGCGATGTATCTCGCAAAGCAGTTGACGCTACGATCGTTGCCGGAGATCGGCCGGCGCTTCGGCGGCCGCGACCACACCACGGTGCTGCACGCGGTCCGCAAGATCGAGAACCTGGTGAACACCGACACCTCGCTGGCGGAGGAAATCGAAATCCTCAAGCGGCAGCTCCAGGACTAAATTTCTACCGTTCGGCCCGAATCCAGCACGGCCCGGCCGCTACGCCACATTGGCGGCCGGGCCTTGCTTTACGCCGCGAATTCGCATGGTGTGGTTCCGGCCACCCCGAGTCGCGTGGATAAGGCCTATAAACTCTTGCGAAATAGGCGCCCACGCGCCAATTTTGTCGTCCCTCCTCAGAGACCGTGCCAGCCACGGGGTCCACAAATGAAGGTCACCGTCGAACGCGCATCGCTGCTGAAGTCGCTCGGGCACGTGCATCGCGTGGTCGAGCGCCGCAACACCATCCCGATCCTGGCCAACGTCCTGGTCCGGGCCGAGGGTTCGAAGCTGTCCTTCAAGGCCACCGACCTCGATCTCGAGATCACCGAGACCATCGCGGCCGAAGTGTCGCCCGGCGGTTCCACCACGGTGCCGGCGCACATGTTCTATGAGATCGTGCGCAAGCTGCCGGAAGGCACGCAGGTCGTGATCGAAGGTTCCGGCGACCGCGCGGTGCTCGCGCTCAAGGCGGGGCGCTCGCGCTTCACGCTGCAGACGCTCCCGGAAAACGATTTTCCCGACCTCGCCGCCGGCGAGATGACCCACTCGTTCACGGTCGGCGCCGCCGACCTCAAACGGCTGATCGACAAGACCCAGTTCGCGATCTCGACCGAGGAGACGCGCTACTATCTCAACGGCATCTATCTGCACGCCGCCGGCACCGCCAAGGCGCCGACCCTGCGCGCGGTCGCGACCGACGGCCACCGTCTGGCGCAGGTGGAGCTGGCGCTGCCGAAGGGCGCCGTCGGGATGCCGGGCATCATCGTGCCGCGCAAGACCGTCGGCGAGGTGCAGCGCCTGATCGAGGACAACGAGGCCGAAGTCGCAATCGAGCTCTCGCAGGGCAAGATCCGCTTCACCATCGGCGACGTCGTGCTCACCTCCAAGCTGATCGACGGCACCTTCCCCGACTACGCCCGCGTCATCCCGTCCGGAAACGACAAGGAGCTGGTGGTCGACAAGAAGGAGTTCGAGCAGGCCGTGGATCGCGTCTCGACGGTGTCGAGCGAGCGCGGCCGTGCGGTCAAGCTTTCGCTCAGCAGCGGGCGTCTGGTGCTGTCGGTGACCAATCCGGATTCCGGCAGCGCCACCGAGGAGATCGAGGTCGAGTACGCCTCCGATCCGCTCGATATCGGCTTCAACTCGCGCTATCTGCTCGACATCGCGTCGCAGATCGAAAGCGAAGCCGCCGTGCTGAGGCTCGCCGATCCGGGCTCGCCCACGCTGATCGAGGACAAGGATTCCAAAGGCACGCTCTACGTGCTGATGCCGATGCGGGTTTAACGGCGCTTCGAAGGATTGGACCGCTTGCGAGCGACGCCCTGCTTGGACTGCTTGGCTGCTGAAATCCTCGTTGCCTGCTCCGGCGGCAGCCAGACCGTCACATCCTTGGGGTCGTAGTCCGGCACCGGCTCCGAGAAACTGGTCATGGCATCGGCCCAGAATTCGACCTTCGCCACGTCCTCGCGCACGCGTTCGATCGCGGCGTGCAGATGACGCGCTAGTGCGTCGGTGGCAACTGCCTTCTCAACCATTGCGCCCACACTCGGTTTGTGAGCCGCGACTTGGTTCGTCGCCGATACGCGGCTCGCACTTGCTCCCACGATGAGTTAATCACTGGGCCAGCCCGCTGGTTCCGACATACCAGACGCGTGAGCACTCGATTTCAGAGACTTGTTCGGAGGCTTGGGCTATTCGGCACTGAGTTCCCCGCGGTTCCATCGCTGCACGACAAGATCCTCCATGACCGCCGCCCGCATCCGCCGCCTGACGCTGACGAATTTCCGCAGCTATCACGCCGCGCAGATCGACGTCGGCGCATCGCTGGTCGTGCTGACGGGACCGAACGGCGCCGGCAAGACCAATCTGATCGAGGCGATCTCGCTCTTGGCGCCGGGACGCGGCTTGCGCCGCGCCACGCTTGACGAATTGGCGTTCGCGGAAGGCGACGGCTCCTGGGCGCTGGCGTGCGACGTGGAAGGCGCACTCGGCCTTGCATCGCTCGGAACCGGCATCGAGGCACCGGCGGGCGATGCCGCGCCCACCACCCGCAAATGCCGCATCGATCGCGAGCCGGTTCCTTCCGCCACCGCATTCGCCGATCACCTGCGGGTGATCTGGCTCGTGCCGGCGATGGACATGCTGTTCAACGGCCCGGCCTCGGAGCGGCGCCGCTTCCTCGACCGGCTGGTGCTCGCGGTCGACGCCGATCATTCCAGCCGCGTGTCGGCACTGGAGCGGTCGCTGCGCTCGCGCAACCGGCTCTTGGAAGAGCCCCGGCCCGATCCGCATTGGCTCGACGCGGTCGAGCACGAAACCGCCGAGCTGGCGGTCGCGGTCGCGGCGCAGCGCGCCGAGACGGTAGCGCGCCTGCAAGGCGCGCTGGCCGCGCGGCCCGATCCGGCCTCGTCGTTTCCCGCCGCCGAGATCGCGCTCGACGGCTGGATGGAGAAGCTCGTTCCCAGCCATCCGGCCGCCGAGATCGAGGACCGCTATCGCACCGTGCTGAAGGACAACCGCGCCCGCGACGCCGCTGCCGGCCGCACGCTCGACGGCCCTCACCTCACCGATCTTTCGGTGGCTTTCGCAGCCAAGAACATTCCGGCGTCCGATGCCTCGACCGGTGAGCAGAAGGCGCTGCTCATCGGCCTGGTGCTCGCGCATGCCGGCTTACTTGCGGAAATGTTGGGATTTGCGCCGCTGCTCCTGCTCGATGAGGTCGTCGCGCATCTCGATCCGGGACGGCGGATCGCGCTCTATGGCGAGTTGGAAAAACTTGGCGCGCAGGTGTGGATGACGGGCGCCGACCCGGCGGCGTTCGCGGAGATCGAGCCGCGCGCGCAGCTGTTTCAGGTCGTGCCCGGCAGCGTCGCGCCGCGATCCTGACGCCCAGAACCTTTAACGGCTGCGCGGATGGCCGCTCCGACCATCCACAAAAAGTCCTTTCCCGGCCTTAGGATTCGAGCCTTTTTTGCGACCCTTTCCGGAGCCGATTTTTCTGCCCGGCCGACCTTTAAATTTCTCGACAAATCAATATATTAGCCGCAGTCAAATGGGCCTGTACGGCCCCCCCATTTCGTGTCAAACCAAACCGCGTTCCCACGCGCTTTCTCGAGCGCGATTCGAAAGCCCTGCTCCATGGCTGAACCTGCCCGCCAGACGCCGGAACCGTCCGATTACGATGCCGAGTCGATCAAGGTCCTGAAGGGCCTCGACGCCGTGCGCAAGCGGCCCGGCATGTATATCGGCGACACCGACGACGGCTCCGGCCTGCATCACATGGTGTACGAGGTCGTCGACAACGCCATCGACGAGGCGCTCGCCGGCCACGCCACCGAGGTGACGGTCACGCTCAATCCGGACGGCTCCTGCACCGTGCGCGACAACGGCCGCGGCATCCCGACCGACATCCACAAGGGCGAAGGCATATCGGCGGCCGAGGTCATCATGACTCAGCTGCATGCCGGCGGAAAATTCGACCAGAACGCCTACAAGGTCTCCGGCGGCCTGCACGGCGTCGGCGTCTCGGTCGTGAACGCGCTGTCGAGCTGGCTCAAGCTCACGATCTGGCGCGACGGCAAGGAGCATTTCGTCGAATTCCGCGACGGCGAGGCGGTCGCTCCGCTCGCGGTGGCGGGCGATGCGAAAGGCAAGCGCGGCACCGAGGTGTCGTTCCTGCCCTCGACGAAGACCTTCACCAAGACCGAGTTCGATTTCGCGACCTTGGAGCACCGGCTGCGCGAGCTCGCCTTCCTCAATTCGGGCGTGCTGATCGCGCTGTCCGACATGCGCCACGCGGTCGAGAAGCGCGAGGAGATGCGTTACCAGGGCGGCGTCGAGGAGTTCGTGCGCTATCTCGACCGCAACAAGAACGCGCTGGTGCCGAAGCCGATCATGATCAAGGTCGAGCGCGAGGGCGTCACGGTCGAATGCGCGCTGTGGTGGAACGACAGCTACCACGAGAACGTGCTCTGCTTCACCAACAACATCCCGCAGCGCGACGGCGGCACCCATCTCGCCGGCTTCCGCGGCGCGCTCACGCGCCAGGTCACGAGCTATGCCGAAAAGGGCGGCGTGGCGCAGAAGGAGAAGGTGGCGCTGACCGGCGACGACTGCCGCGAAGGCTTGACCGCCGTGCTCTCGTGCAAGGTGCCGGACCCGAAATTCTCCTCCCAGACCAAGGACAAGCTGGTCTCGTCGGAGGTGCGGCCGGTGGTCGAAGGCGTGATCAATGATGCGCTCAATGCCTGGTTCGAGGAGAACCCGCAGCAGGCCAAGATCATCGTCGGCAAGGTGGTGGAAGCCGCCGCCGCCCGCGAAGCCGCGCGCAAGGCGCGCGAGCTGACGCGCCGCAAGGGCGCGCTCGACATCTCCTCCCTGCCCGGCAAGCTCGCCGACTGTCAGGAACGCGATCCGGCGAAGTCGGAGCTGTTCATCGTCGAGGGCGACTCCGCCGGTGGCTCTGCCAAGCAGGGCCGCAACCGCGAATTCCAGGCGGTGCTGCCGCTGCGCGGCAAGATCCTCAACGTCGAGCGCGCGCGTTTCGACAAGATGCTGTCATCGGAGCAGATCGGCACGCTGATCACGGCGCTCGGCACCGGCATCGGCACCGACGAGTTCAATGTCGACAAGCTGCGCTATCACAAGATCATCGTGATGACCGACGCCGACGTCGACGGCGCCCATATCCGCACCTTGCTGCTGACGTTCTTCTATCGGCAGATGGCGCAGCTGATCGAGCGCGGCTTCCTCTACATCGCGCAGCCGCCGCTCTACAAGGTGTCGCGCGGCAAGTCGGAGCAATACCTCAAAAACGAACGCGCACTCGAGGACTTCCTGATCGGCACCGGCATCGAGGAAGGGGTCTTCCACCTCGCCACCGGCGAGGACCGTGCCGGCGGCGACCTGCGCACCCTGGTCGAGCAGGCGCGCACGATCCGCAACGTCCTGCACGGGCTGCACAGCCGCTACAACCGCACCGTGGTCGAGCAGGCTGCGATCCTCGGCGTGCTCAACTCCCGCATCTTCGGCGACCTCGTGAAGGCAACGGCGGCGGCGCCCTACATCTCCGCGCGGCTCGACGCCCTTGCCGAAGAGACCGAGCGCGGCTGGGAAGGCAAATTCACCGAGGGCGAAGGCTTCCAGTTCGAGCGCACGGTGCGCGGCGTCAAGGAAGTGGCGATCATCGATCACGCGCTGCTCAATTCGGCCGAGGCGCGCAAGCTCGACGAATTCGCCGTATCGCTTCAGGCAGTCTATCCGCGCCAGGGCACGTTCCGCCGCAAGGACGAGGAGACCGCGATCCACGGGCCGGTCAGCCTGTTCGAAGCGGTGATGGCGGCGGGCCGCAAGGGCATCTCGCTGCAGCGCTATAAGGGCCTCGGCGAGATGAACCCGGACCAGCTCTGGGAAACCACGCTCGACACCAATGCGCGCACGCTCTTGCAGGTCACCGTCAAGGAGATCGACGAAGCCAACACGCTGTTCGACGAGCTGATGGGCGACAACGTGCAGCCGCGCCGCATCTTCATCGAGCAGAACGCGCTGAACGCCAGCGTCGACGCGTAGCGCCAATTCAAGCTCGCTCTCTCCGCTCATTCCCGCGCAAGCGGGAATCCAGTCTTGCGACGAGCTGGATCCCCGCTTTCGCGGGGACGAGCGGAAGAGAGGTTGCCAGACTCCCCTAGTTCTGTCCCGCGATCGCCGCGCGCAGCGTCGTCAGCACACCGCCCTGAACGTCGGCGAGCGAGCGGAACACGCCGCGGCCGCGCTCCACGTCGATATACGTATACGGCATGCCGAAGCGCTTGGTCGATTCCGCGATGAACTCGGGATCGTTCGACGCTGCCTCATAAGCCTTGCGCAGGATCGCAAGCGGCGCGGCTGGTGTCGCCGGCGGCGCGAGGCCCACGAATGTGAGCTCACCGGTCTGGTTGGTGAGCCAGTTCAGCGCGTCCCACATCGCGCCCGACGGCACCTTGCCGTGGACTTGCTGGTAGAGATCGGGGAACGCCGGCATCTCGGTGATGAACTTGCTCACCTCGTAGCGGCCGTTGCCATCGACCGGGACGAGATAGGCGAACCCGATACCGTCCGTCTTGACGAATTGCGCGTTGCGACCGCGGAAGGTCGTGATACTGGTCGAATGAACGTTGACCTCGCCCCGTTGCAGCGCCAGGAAAACGTCGTTACCGCCGCGATAGCCGACGACCAGCTTGTGCTTGACCCCCAGCGTGCGCAACGCGAGATGCGGCAGCAGCCCGGAAATGTCCGTGCTGTTGAGCGAGCCGAGCACCACCGTTTCGGCCTTCACGATGTCGGCCGGCGACTTGATCCCGCCCGCAATCATATCCCGGCGTCCGTAAACGACGCGGATGTCGCCGGTGCCGCCGAGGAATTCGAATTTCTCGTAGCGCGCGCGCAGGCCCTGGTCACCGAGCGCCTGCGCCAGCGGGTCCCAGGGACCGTAGAGGATGGTGAGCCCGTCGGGCGCGGCGCGCTCGAACACGTGGTTGGTCGCGGTCTTGCCGCCGGCGCCCGGCATGTTCTGCACCAGGATGGTCGGATTGCCGGGAATGTGCTTGCGCAGATAGCCGGAGAAGGTGCGCGCGAAGGTGTCGACGGTGCCGCCGGCTTCAAGTCCGACGATGACGCGCAGCGTCTTGCCGGCGTAATAGTCGCCCTGCGCGGCGGCCGGCTGGCCGGTCGCCATCAGCACGGCCGCGCCGGCAATGACTGCCAAAATCCGCGTCATGCCTTCCTCCCGATACGCCTTTTGCGAGCCCCTTAGCATCCTGTTCGATATTCGGATAGCGTCTAGCGGCTAGACGGAGCCTGGCATGAACGAAAACAAGAAAACATCGGTGATCGTCGTCGGCGCCGGGCCGGTCGGCCTCGGGCTGGCCTGCGACCTCGGGCAGCGCGGCGTCGACTGCGTACTGATCGAAAAGCGCGACGGCGCCATCAACGTGCCCAAGCAGAGCATGGTGAGCGCGCGCAACATGGAGTTCTGCCGCCGCTGGGGCGTAGCGAAGACGGTGCGCACCGCGGTCTGGCCGGAGAGCTTCTCGCGCGACTTCGTCTATCTCGACAGCCTGCGCGGCAAGGAACTGCTGCGGTTCAAGGTGCCGTCCTACGTCGAGCGCGACAAGCGCGACATCACGCCGGAGACCGCCTGCCCCTGCCCGCAGATCTATTTCGATCCGATCCTCGGCAATCACGCCCGCACGCTGCCGAGCGTGACGCTCGCCTACAACACACGGCTCGATCGCTTCGACCAGGACGCCGACGGCGTGACCGCACAAGTCATCGACATGACGACGGGCGCCGCGCAGACCTTGCAAGCGCAATACCTCGTCGGCTGCGACGGGCCGTCCGGCATCGTGCGCGATGCGCTCGGCATCGGCATCGAAGGCATCGGCGCGATCGCCCACAGCGTCAACCTGTTCTTCCGTTCTCCCGACTTGGCGACGTCGCACGACAAAGGCTGGGCGCGGTTCTACCGCGTGATCGACGAGACCGGCTGCTGGGGCGAGTTGATCCCGATCGACGGCAAGGAGCTGTGGCGGCTCACCGTGTTCGACGAGCCGCTGAGCAAGGCCGACCCGGATTTTCTCCTTCGCAAAATGACCGGCGGTGCGTTTCCTTACGAGATGATCTCGGTGTCGCCCTGGGAGCGGCGCGATTACGTCGCCAGGAGCTACGGACAGGGCCGAATCTTCATCGCAGGCGACGCCGCGCATGAATGCTCGCCGACCGGCGGCATCGGCATGCACACCGGGCTCGAGGAGGCGGTCAATCTCGGCTGGAAGCTCGCCGCCTTGACCGAAGGCTGGGGCGGGCCGGCATTGCTCGCGTCCTACGAGATCGAGCGGCGGCCGATCGCGGTGCGCAATGTCGGCCTCGCGACGCGCTCCTACAACGCCATCGCCGCCATTCCCGGCTGGCGCGACGGCGTGACCGACTGGAAGGCCAATCCGGCCTGGCTGTCGGTGCCCGAGCACATCAAGCTGCAATACGGCTACGACGGCTCGCCGGTCTGCGTCGCCGACGGCACGCCGCCTGCGGTCATGGATCCATCGCGGTTCGTGCCATCGACCCGGCCGGGCACGCGCGCGCCGCATGCCTGGCTCGACGATGAACGCTCGACGCTCGACCTGTTCGGCGACGGCTTTGTGCTGCTGCGGCTCGGCGCTCAATCCGCCCGAGGCGACGCGCCTGATCGAGGCGGCCAAGGCGCAGGGCGTGCCGATGCGCGCCGTCACCCTCGCCGATCCCGATGTCGCGACGCTCTACGAGACGAGCCTGGTGCTGGTGCGGCCGGACGGCCACGTCGCCTGGCGCGGCAACGACAGCCCCGCCGACGCCGCCGACATCGTTAACCGCATCCGCGGCGCCGCCGGCGTCGAAACGGCCATGCCTGACCGGCCCCGCGAAGCGGACGCGCCGCGCGCGCATTTGCTATAGTGGCGCAAATCGCCCCCTGGAGAAGCCCCATGAGTGCAACCGATACGCCGATGGCGACCGCGCCCGGCAGCCGCTCCTACGAGGAGATCAGCAAGGACTGGAAGGCCGCCAACCTCAAGCCGCTGTGGGAGAGCGCGCTCGCCCACAAGGCGCGCGAGGGCGGCCCGGCGCCGCATCACTGGCAATGGAAGGTGCTGCGGCCGCTGATCGACGACGCCATGGCGGTCACCAACCCGGCCGCGGTCGAGCGCCGCGTGCTCACGCTCACCGATCCCGAGGCGATCGGCGGCGCCGGCTCAACCGCCACCAATCTCGCCACCGGATTTCAAATACTATTGCCGGGCGAAAAAGCGCGCCCGCACCGCCACACCATGAACGCGCTGCGCTTCGTGGTCGAAGGCAAGGGCGCCGCCACCGTCGTCGACGGCAAGGACTGCCCGATGGAGGAAGGCGACCTCGTCATCACCCCGGGCTGGACCTGGCACGAGCACGTGCACCGCGGCGACAAGCCGATCATCTGGCTCGATGCGCTCGACGCGCCGCTGCATCGCTATCTCGGCACCGACAAGTTCGAGCCCGGCCCGGCGCACGACCTGCCGGCGATGACGGCCGATGCCGCGTTCGCGTTCCCCAACATCGTGCCCGAGCTCGCCGACGCGGCGACACCGTTCTCGCCGGTGTTCCGCTATCCCTGGGCCGCGGCCTCGGCCGCGGTGCGCGCCGCGCCGAAGTGGAAGGACGGCTCGCGGCGCGTGCGCTACGTCAATCCGATCAACGGCGGCCCGACCATGCCGCTGATGGATTGCTATCTCGTGCAGATCGACAAGGGCGTCGAGACCATCCGCTTCCGCACCACCAGCAACGCCGTGTGCCTGGTGTGCGAAGGCCGCGGCACCACCAAGGTCGGCGAGGATACGATCGCCTGGGAGAAGCGCGACGTGTTCAGCCTGCCGCACGGCAACTGGATCACCCACAAGGCCGACGAGACCGCGACGCTGTTCCTGGTCACCGACCGCGACGCGCTGCGCCGGCTCGATCTGCTCCACGAGCAATACGGAAACGAGTTTTAGATGACAGGCGACACCAAACCGCGGCGCGCGGGACCGGAGCGCAAGGCCAAGCTCGCGGAGAAGAACTACTGGGACGACCTGCTTGCGACCCGCGACCAGCAGCGCGAGCAGATCCGCACCGGCCTCCAGGTGGTGAAGGAGACCGAGCTGCCGCTCGAGAGCAACCGGCAGGGCCTGATGCGCTGGTACATGCATCCGTCGATCAAGGACACCTGCCTCTCGACCATGATCTTCTTCCAGCAGGAGATCCCGCCCGGCAGCCGCTCCGGCCGCATCAAGTTCCAGGGCGGCCAGGTGATCCTGGTGCTCGAAGGCAAGGGCTACAGCGTCATCGACGGCGTCAAGCACACCTGGGAAGCCGGCGACGTGCTGAACCTGCCGCTGCGCCCGCGCGGCATCATCGTGCAGCACTTCAACACCGATCCCAACGTGACGGTGAAATTCGTCGCCACCGAGCCGAACTGGACCGAATGCACCTTCGTCGACCGCGGCTCCGGCTTCGAGCAGCTTGAGGACGCGCCGGAATACCGGCGCAAGTGAGAGAGCGAACTTTGGAGTGGATGGCGAGCACAAGCGGCAAACTCGGTCTGCTCCCTCTCCCCGTTGGGGAGAGGGGTGGGGTGAGGGGGTATAGCTCCCTCGATAGGTTCGAACCCCCTCACCCTAACCCTCTCCCCTCCGGGGAGAGGGAATCCGGCCGTGCCCCCCGGGCAGACCGTCTTCAACACGAACGTTCACGTCACCAAACTCGGGACAGGCACTAGGCGATGGACGATCGCACGCACCAGCACGGCGCTCACGGCCACGGCGGTCGCGTCCATGTCCACGCCAGCGTCGATCATCTCGCGAGCCAGACCGGCCAGAGCGCGCGGCTGGCGATCCGTCTCGACGGCGCGCTGATGGAGCAACTCGGCGTCGCCGCTGACGCCATCGTCCGCCTGGCGACCGACCGCGGCCGCAGCATCCTGGCGCGGCTCGATCCGCCCGCCGATGCCGACCGCGGCTCGGGCGTCGTGCGGCTCGACCGCTTCGTGCGGCAGGCGCTCAAGGCGCATCTCAACGAAACCGTCGACATCGAGCAGGCGGAGGCGCGCCCGGTGCAGCGCGTCGAGCTCAATCCCGCCGTCGACGTGTCGATGGCGCATGACCTGGTGCCGCACATCAAGCAGGTGCTGTGCGAGGCGCGCACGCCGGTCTCGATCGGCGCCGTGCTCTACGTCCCCTTCCCCAAGTCGCACGCCGGCACGACCTACGAGGTCCAACACGTCGCCGACGGCCCGGGCGTCGTCGACGACACCACCGAGATCGCGCTGCAGTATCACGACGCGCATCTGCCGGACGGCGCCTTCGACGTCACCTTCGAGGACGTCGGGGGCCTGAGCAAACAGATCAAGCTGATCCGCGAGCTGGTGCAGTTGCCGCTCTCGCATCCGCAGGTCTATCGCCACCTCGGCATCAATCCGCCGCGCGGCATCATCCTTTACGGCCCGCCCGGCGCCGGCAAATCGCATCTGGCGCGCGCGGTCGCCAACGAGGTCGATGCGCGCTTCTACTACATCAACGGTCCCGACGTGATCGGCACCTATACCGGCGAGACCGAAGCCAATCTGCGCCGCATGTTCAACGAGGCCGGCCATCACGCGCCGTCGATCATCTTCATCGACGAGCTCGACGCGATGGCGCCCAAGCGCGGCGAGACCGGCGCCCATGCCGACACCCGCACGGTGACGCAGCTGCTGGCGCTGATGGACGGCCTCAAGCGGGTCGATTCCGTCATCGTCATCGGCACCACCAACCGCATCGACGCCGTCGATCCGGCGTTCCGCCGGCCCGGCCGCTTCGACCGCGAGATCTTCATCGGTCCGCCCGACGTCGCCGGCCGCCGCGAGATCCTCGAAATCCACACCCGCGAGATGCCGCTGGCGGACGATGCGCAGGCCTATCTCGACGAGATCGCGAAGCGCACCCACGGCTTCCTCGGCGCCGACCTGATGGAGCTCTGTCGCGACGCCGGGTTGTCGCGGCTGCGCCGCAGCGCCGGCAATCTCTCGGACCATCGCGCCGCCTTCCGCATCCCGCTTGAAGACCTGCGGGTCGAACGCGAGGATTTCGAGCTGGCGCTGTCGCAGATCCGTCCTTCGGCGTCTGCGCGAAACTCTGATCAGCGTGCCGGATGTCTCCTGGAACGACATTGGCGGGCTCGATGCGGTCAAGCGCCGGCTGCAGGAGACGGTCGAGCTGCCGCTGCGCAACCCGCAGCTGCTCACCGCCAGCGGCCTGCCGCCGCATGTCGGCGTGCTGCTCTACGGGGCGCCCGGCACCGGCAAGACGCTGCTGGCGAAAGCGCTCGCCAACGAGTGCGGCGTCAACTTCATCTCGGTCGACGGGCCGGAAATCTTCACCAAGTGGCTCGGCGAATCCGAGGAAGGCGTGCGGCAGATTTTCAGGATCGCGCGCCAGGTGGCGCCGACGGTGATCTTCTTCGATCAGCTCGAAGCGATCGCGCCGATCCGCGGCGCCCATGCCGGCTCGATGACCACCGACCGCGTGGTCAGCCAGCTCCTGGCCGAGCTCGACGGCGTCGAGCAGCTCTCGCGCGTGATCGTGCTCGGCGCCACCAACCGCATCGACCTGATCGACCCGTCGATCCTGCGCCCCGGCCGCTTCGGCGTGCACATCCCGGTCGGGCTGCCCGACGCCGCCGAGCGCAAGCAGATCCTCCAGGTCTGTTTGCGTGGCACCGGCGATGCCGGCACGATCGAGGAGATCGTCACGTCCGTCGTGCCGCTGACCGAGGGCTATTCCGGCGCGAGGCTCCGGCAGCTTTGCGACGACGCCAAGCGCGCCGCCATCAAGCGCACCAATTTCTCCAAGGTCGCCGCGCCGACCGTCGCCGACATGCGCGAAGCGATCGAGGCCCAGCGCGCCGAGAAGAAGGAAAACACAAAATGGCTGAGATCGAACGAACGCGCGAGCGCGAGCGGCCGCCGCTCTCCGACAATCCGTACGAGAAGGTGATGCGCCAGCGCGCGGCGATGCTCGAGCGCAACAAGACCGGTCCGATCGTCGTGCGCAAGGCCGACCGCCCGATGCAGCAGGCGCGGCAGGGGAAACTGCGCTACTACCTCGAGCCGCTTACGCACCCGGAGACGCCGCTGCAGATGTGGCGCGTGTTCACCCACGAGATCCGCACCAAGTCCGGCAAGCATCGCCACCAGGGCGGGCTGGTGATCTACGTGCTCGAGGGCAAGGGCTATTCCATCGTCGAGGGCGAGCGCATCGACTGGGAGAAAGGCGACCTCGTGCTTCTCCCGCTGCATCCGAACGAGGTCGAGCACCAGCATTTCAACCTTGATCCCGAAAAACCTTCCGTTTGGTGCGCTTTCATCCATCTGCCGATCCAGGAATACCTGGCGTCGGACCTGCAGCAGATGGAAAACTCCCCGGATTTCAAAGGCTAGCGAAATCACGCCGGCTTATCTGGCATGCAACGACGCCGTGGGTTGCGGCGGATTGCGTCTCGACTCAATAGAAATTTGATCCGACAATTCCTCCCAAGGACGGGCGGACGCCGCCACGCGGCGCACCAGCTTGTTTCAAACACAAGGGAGGGATTTCCATGGATCGACGCGACTTTTTGCTGTCCTCGACGCTTGCAGCCGCCGCGACCGCGGCCACCGCAACGTCCAGCCAGGTGCTCGCGCAGACCAAGGTCGAGACCGAGCCGGGCGTGAACATGGATCGCCCGAACATCGCCTACGAAGGCAGCAAGCTCAACCGCAAGCTCGAGATCGTGAACCTGCTCGATCTCGAGACCGAGGCGCAGAAGGTCCTGCCGACAGGCGGCTTCGGCTACATCTCCGGCGGCTCCGGCGCCAACTGGACCCGGCGCGAGAACACGGAAGCGTTCAGCCGCGTCAACATCGAGCCGCAGGCGCTCAGCGGCGTCGCCAAGGTCGACCTCACGACGGAAATCCTGGGCTCGAGGCTATCGCTGCCGGTCTTCATCCCGCCGATGGGCAGCCACGGCCTCGCCCATGTCGACAAGGAAGCCGCGACCGCGCGTGGCGCGGCCGCGGTCGGCACCCTGATGACGACCTCGACGGTGGCGAACCTGAGCATGGAGGAGATCGCCTCGCACAATCCCGGCCCGAAATGGTTCCAGCTCTATGTGCCGACCGACCGCGGCTATACCCGCGAGCTGCTCCAGCGCGCCAAGGCCGCCGGCTACACCGCAATCGCGCCGACCGTCGACAATGTCTGGTCCTATCCACGCGAGGAGAACATCCGCAACGTGTTCCGACCGCCGTCGACCTTGGGCCGCGGCAACCTGCCCCGCGGCGTCGACCCGGGAACCGGCGCGAAGATGCTCGGCGCCCGCAAGCGCGACCTCGACTGGAAAGACCTGGAGTGGATCAAGCAGGAGTCCGGCCTGCCGGTGATGCCCAAGGGCGTGCAATCCGCGAAAGCGGCAGCGATGGCGGTGAAGATCGGGCTCGACGGCGTCTGGGTCTCGAACCACGGCGGCCGCGCCTTCGACGGCGTGCAGGCGACCATCACGGTGCTGCCGCGCATCGCGCAGGCGGTCGACGGCCGCATCCCGATCGTCTTCGACTCCGGCGTGCGGCGCGCCGATCACGTGTTCAAGGCGCTGGCGCTCGGCGCCACCGTCGTCGGCATGGGCCGGCCGATCATGTACGGCCTGGCGCTTGGCGGCGCACAGGGCGTGCAGAGCGTGCTCGAGCATGTGCGCGACAATCTCACCATCGTGATGCGGCTCGCCGGCACCAAGAACGTGAAGGAGATCACGCGCGATTACATCGCGCCGCCGGCGATTGCGTAACGATCCAGGCGCAGCGCAATAGCGACAGCCCGGGATAAAACATCCGGGCTGTCACCGTGCGTTTCGGCCTCGACTCTGATCGGTTTTGATCCGACAATTCCTCCCAAGCCCAAGCGGATGGGTCTCATCGCGAGGCCACGACTGGCGCATGAAGGGAGGGACTGCCATGGATCGACGTGACTTCTTGCTGTCCGGCACCATTGCCGCGGCGGCCGCCGCAACAGTGACTTCGAACGGCCAGGCACTCGCGCAAACTCAGCTCGCGCAGGCGCAGCCCGCGGTAGAGCCGGGCAGCGGAACGACCGATCGCCCGAACATTCCCTATGAGGGCAGCAAGCTCAACCGCAAGCTCCAGATCGTGAACCTGCTCGATCTCGAAACCGAGGCGCAGAAGGTCCTGCCCGCCGGCGGCTTCGGCTATATCTCCGGCGGCTCCGGCGCCAACTGGACCCGGCGCGAGAACACCGAAGCGTTCAGCCGCGTACAGATCGAGCCGCAGGCGCTGAGCGGCGTCTCCAAGGTCGACCTCGACGACGGAAATCCTCGGCTCGAGGCTTTCGCTGCCGGTCTTCATCCCGCCGATGGGCAGCCATGGCCGCGCCCACGTCGAGAAAGAAGCGGCGACCTCAAGGGGCGCCGCCGCGGCCGGCACCCTGATGACGACCTCGACGGTGTCGAACCTGAGCCTGGAAGAGATCGCGTCGAACAATCCCGGCCCGAAATGGTTCCAGTTCTATGTGCCGAGCGACCGCGGCTATACCCGCGAGCTGCTGCAGCGCGCCAAGGCCGCCGGCTACACCGCAATCGCGCCGACCGTCGACAATGTCTGGTCCTATCCGCGCGAGGAGAACATCCGCAGCGGCTTCGTGACGCCGGCATCGCTCGGCATGGGCAACACGCCGCGCGGTGTCGACTTCGACACGGGACGTGAAAATGATCAGCGCCCGCAAGCGCGACCTCGACTGGAAGGACCTGGAGTGGATCAAGCAGGAGGTCGGCGGTCTGGCGGTCATGCCCAAGGGCGTGCAGTCGGCGAAGGCGGCCGCGATGGCGGTGAAGGTCGGGCTCGACGCGGTCTGGGTGTCGAACCATGGCGGCCGCGCCTTCGACGGCGTGCAGGCGACCATCACCGTGCTGCCGCGCATCGCCCAGGCGGTCGACGGCCGCATTCCGATCGTCTTCGACTCCGGCGTGCGGCGCGCCGATCACGTGTTCAAGGCGCTGGCGCTCGGCGCCAACGTCGTCGGCATGGGCCGGCCGGTCATGTATGGCCTCGCGCTCGGCGGCGCGCAGGGCGTACAGAGCGTGCTCGATCACGTGCGAGACAACCTGACGATCGTGATGCGGCTCGCCGGCACCAAGAACGTCAAGGAGATCACGCGCGACTACATCGCGGCGCCGGTGGTTGCGTAGGCGCCTTACACGGGATCAATAACAAACAACGTCATGGCCGGGCTCGCCGCGGCCATGACGTTCCGTGCACCCCGCGCGGCGCGGGGGTGCGCGCATATTGATGTAGCCATTCTGCTTTGTTCCGATTGTCTCAACGTGTGCCGCTTACTCAACGTTCTCGCTCTGTCCGGAACCGTACAATGCGTTTGCGGCGGTCAGACATTACGGCTCCAGAAGCCCCGCAACAGCGTGACAACGTCGAGAACAAGGACCGCAGCAGAGAAGAGGACGAACAGCCAACCCCAGCCGCTAACGCGGAGCGGCACAATACCTCCAACTACCAGTCCCAGCGCGAAGGCCATGACCACCGCGCCGACAAGGTGTCCTGTAACTTTGAGGGGCGAGGTCCGGTCCATGCGGCGAATATGCCCGCATCCCCCGGCAATTCCTAGCGACCGTCAATAGGACGAGGGTCAAACCCCACTACCTTTGGGCGCCCTAGACGCTCTCCTACTGCGCCGTCAGCCCCGCGCCCTTGATCACTTCCTGCGACTGCGCGACCTCGGCCGCCATCGCCTTGCGCAGCGCGTCGGGGCCGGCGCCGATCCATTCGTAGCCGGCGCGCTCGGCCTTCTCGGCCACCGCCGGATCCTTCACCAACTTGCCGACCTCCGCGACCAGGAGCGCCACGACGTCCGCCGGCGTGCCGGCGGGCGCCACCAGCGCGGTGAAGATTTCCGCCACGAAATCGGAATAGCCGAGCTCGAGCATGGTCGGCACCTCCGGCATTGTGCGCCAGCGTCTTGACGCCGCTGACCACGAGGCCAGCGAGCGAGCCCGAGGTCACATGCGGCTCGCCGGCCGGCAGCGCGGTCGAGCCGAGCTGCGTGGTGCCGGTGAACAGCGACTGCACCACCTGGCCGCCGCTCGGATAGGGAACGTGCACGAGGTCGATCCCGGCGCGCAGCTTGAGCAGCTCCACCGCGAAGTGCCCCTTGGTGCCGATCCCGGGCGTCGAATAGTTGAGCTTGCCGGGCGCGGCCTTGGCCTTGGCGATGAAGTCGAGCATCGACTTCGCGACGTCGTGCTTCGCCAGCATCAGGTTGGGCGAGGTGCCGAGCAGCGAGATCGGCACGAAATCCTTGTACGGGTCGAACGGCACGCTCTTGTACAGCAGCGGATTGACCACCAGCGACGAGGAGCAGAGCAGCAGCGTGTAGCCGTCGGGCCGGGCGCGCGCCGCCGCTGCGATGCCGATATTGCCGCCGGCGCCGCCGCGGTTCTCGATCACGATCGACTGCCCGAGCTGCTTCGCAAGCGGATCGGAAATGATGCGCGCCAGGATGTCGACCGGACCACCGGCGGCGAACGGAACGATCAGGCGGATTTGCGTGGCCGACGGATATTTCTGCGCCAACGCCGGCGCAGCGAATGCAACGCCGCCCGACGCGCCCGCCCCGGCCAGGAATCCGCGGCGGCTAGCGGCATGGCGACCGACTCTCTCCGCTCGTCCCCGCGAAAGCGGGGACCCAGGGGCCACAAAGGAAGATTCTGGATCTCCCGCTTGCGCGGGAATGAGCGGTGGAGAGATGTTGCCCCGAACGGGACATGCCCTAATTCCCGTTCGACCAGCTCGACGCCTTGCGGCGGGCTTCGTCGGTGCGGCGCCAGTAGCCCTGCCAGTCATCGGTCGGGCCGATGCCATCGATCGCCGCCGGCCCCGTGAGCTTCGGCGCCGTCTCCGCATCAAGCACCATCATCGGCTTGCCGCCGTTGCCCACCTCGTCGAGCGCGCGGCGCAGGATGCGCCGGTAGGCGCTGATGCCCTTGTCGGACTGCCCGAGATGCTCGTTGGTGCGGTCCTGGATCGCGCCCATCGACTCGCACGCCCACTGGTCGTGCACGTTGATGTCGGCGCCCATGCCGGTATAGGTCTCGTGCTCCTGCTCGTGCGGATCGAAGCCGTAATTGTTGGTCTTGTTCTTGCGCGGCACGTAGTCGGGCAGCTCGTAGAGCTCGAGGCGCTGGCGCCGCATCTCGTCCTTGTCCACCGGGCCGCCGAAGCTCGTGAAGATCGCATACCAGTAGTGCGTCTTGTCGTCGGTCGGCACGTGCCACTGCGTGATCGTCATCTCGCGGCTGAGCGGGATGTGGAACGCGTGCGGGAACACGAGATTGGTGACGCGGATGTGGGTCGACGCGTCGCTCAGCCGCCGCGTGGTGAGAATGCGCAGGCCGTAGTCGGTCGGCTCGACGTCGATCTGCGGGCGCGTGTGCTCGCGCACGATCTGCGTGATCGGCATATCGGAATCGGCCGACTTGTCGCGGAACAGCCGCCCGTAGGTGTCGCCAGTTTTGTCGTCGTTGAAGAAGCGGTGCAGGAACGAGGTGTGCGCGGGATCGATGCCGACCTCGAGCGACTGCAGCCAGTTGCAGTCGATGAAGCCCTTGAACGCGAATGTGTGCGAGGCCGGCGCGACGAAGCAATCGAAATGCGGGAACGGCGGCGGCTCGCCCGGCCCCATATAGGCGAACAGGATGCCGTTCTTCTCCACCACCGGATAGGCCTTCTGGCGGATGCCGTCGCACATGCGGCTGCCTTCCGGCTCCGCCGGCGTCTCCAGGCACTTGCCGCCGACGTCGAACAGCCAGCCGTGGAAGGCGCAGCGCAGGCCGCCGTTCTCGAGCCGGCCATAGGCGAGATCGGTGCCGCGATGCGGGCAGGAGCGGCCGATCAGGCCGTAGCGCCCCTCCCCGTCCTTGAAGATCACGAGGTCCTCGCCGAGCAGCCGCACCGGCTTGATCGGCCGGTTGCTGGCGAGCTCATCGACCAGCGCCGCCGGCTGCCAGTAGCGCCGCATCAGCGTGCCGGCGGGCGTGCCGGGCCCGATGCGGGTGATGAGATCGTTCTGTTCCTGGCTGAGCATGGGCAATCCCACTGCTGACGATTGATTGATCCCTTTATACGACCGCGGCGGGGTGGGTTCCACCGCCCCGGAACCCCTGACGCGCCGCCCGCGTTGTCCCAAATGAACGCAAGCGTGCGAGAACAAGGAGCCGGCCTATGCACAAGGTACACGGACACATCGTCGAATCGGCGGTCAAGGCCAGGCAAGGATTTCTCGACCGCCCGGTGCTGGCGGTGCTGGTGGTCAGCCTGACGCTGGTGATGATCCTCTACGGGTTCATCTATTTCGGATTCTTCGGCACGTCGTGACGAGACACCTCTAGCGCCCCGGCAGCGCCAGCACCTTCGGCGTCGTTGGCAAGGTCGTCTTCGAGACCACGAACGACGGCGTGACCGCCATCTCGACATCCCACTTCAGCTCGCGCGCACGACCCAGAAACCGCTCCAGCGTGTAGCGGCTGAAGAAGTGCATCGGAATGACCAACGGCGCCTTCAGCGACTGCAGCACCTCCATCATCCCGTCGGAATCGAGCGTCATCGAGCCGTCGACCGGCGCGAACACCACGTCGAGCCGCCCGATCTCGTCGAGCTGCTGCTGGTTGAGCGTGTGATGCAGGTGGCCGAGATGGCCGATGCAGAGCTGCGCCAGCTCGAAGATGAAGATCGAATTGCCGTGCCGCTCGGTGCCGCCGTCGAGCCAGTTGCGGATGTTGGTCGGCACGTTGCGCACGCGCACGTCCTTGACCGAGAGGTCGTAGCGCGCCGGCTTGTCCTGGCTCACGCCCCAGCCGCGCAGCACATGCGGGATACGCGGATCGGGCCGGTCGGTGTAGTGCGTGGTGTGGGCGTGGTTCATGGTGGCGATATCGGGCAGCGCCGCCGGCCTGACGTAGTCGTTGTAGTCGGTGGCGATGCGCACGCCCTGCGGGCTCTCGATCAGGAAGGTCGAGTGGCCGATGTAATTGACGCGGATCTGGTCGGCGTTGAGCGCGAGCCGCAGCGACGCCGGCGTGGCGCGCGGGCGATTGCGCGCGATGAAGCCCGGGCAGCCTTCGCGCATCTCGGGTTTGGCGGTAGGTGGCTGCACGATTTGGGCGATGGCGGGGCCGCGGGTGCCCAGTATCGCAACGGCACCGATCCCCAAGCCGACTAGGATGCGTATCAGGCTTGCCACCGTGATCTCCCTTGAATGGCTAGTCGTTCGCAAAAATCCCTGCTCCGAATTTCCGCCGTGGGCGGCTACCTTCATAGACAAAGTCCCGATACTTCTTCGGGAGCAATTTTCGATCCAATCCATCGATGATCGCATCATCACGAAGGGTGAGCCCCTCGCCCGGATCGATGCTGATCTTCGCTTTCGGAATGGATACTGAAATCTCGATCTCCCAATCGGGATAGCCCGCAAGCACGCCCTGCAGCGATTTGATAACTTTCGGCTGGAGCATGTCGAGCTGATGCATCTCAACCTGGTGGACGTAGCTCTCAAAAATTTCGTCAACCACGTAAAAATCGCCGCCGTCGATATCGTCCTCGCCATAAGGCTGGAGGACGGCCTTGATGCGCTCGTAGAGCTCTTTCCATTCCTTTTCCAGCCGCTCTTCGGTGTGCTCACGCATGTGCTTCTTCCCTATTCGGCCACGCATAGCCTACGCAGCAGTGCGTCATTTGCAATGAGCTGGCGCGCAAAAACACAATGCCCGGGCTCAAGGCCCGGGCATCGTGCATCCGTGATGTTCGCGACGTCGCGTCTAGCGCGGCGTCGGCGACGGGATGATGCCGTTCGAGGTGAGCACAATCCAGCGGCCGTCCTGGCGGCGGATCGACTCGATGCGGCCGACGCCCGGCACGACGTCGCCGGCCTCGACCTCGATCGCGCCCATGCGGCGGCCCTGGATGATGGCGACGCCGCGGCTGACATGGCGCACGGTCCAGCCGTCGATCACGCGCTGGCGCGCCGCTTCGGCGGGCGGCGCGGCGGCCGGCGCCGCGGGCGCGGCTGCCGCGGCGGCGGCCTGTTGCGGCTGCACCGAGCCGGTCACGGGGCCGCTCGGCGCCTGCGCGCGCTGTGCAGCCGATGCCGCTTGCGCGCGGTCGATACGCTCGAGCCGCTCGTTGAACTTCGCCAGTTGCGCGGTGGCGTTGCGGTTGCTCGCCTCGACGCTCGACTTGATCGCGCCGATCTCGGTGCGCAGCGTCGCGATCGCGTCGCGCACCGGGGTGAGGTCGACCGCCGCCGCCGTCGTCTCCGCCGCGTTCCGCGCGCGAACACCGAGGTGCCGAGCGCGCCGGCCATCGCGCCGAGCGCGCCGGCGAACGCCACCGACGCGGCGAGCAGCGCGAAGCGGCTGGAGCGCGAGTCGTCGGCGACTTGTTTCACCGGCGGCACGATCACCGGCTCTTCGAGCGGCGCGACCGGCGTCTTGACGGCTTCCGGCGCCTTCAGCGCCTCGGCCGCCTTCATCACGGCCTCGACCGGCTTCGGCATCTGGAAGATCTTCGGCATCTCGGTCGGCTTCGGTGCCTCGCTTGCGGCCGGCTCCGGCGAGAGGCTGATCCGTTGTTCGGTAGCGGCGGTCGATGAAGCTTCAGTGGCAGCCGCTGCGGGCGCCGCAGCGTCGGTGTCCTGGCTGATACTCATAGGGGTTCCTCTAGGGGTTCCTCATCGTAGTTGACGAATTGGAAACCACTGGGGTTACCAAAACCTTTAAAATTTGAACTATCCACGTTGATGGCGCGGGAATTCGGGAGCAGCCGGGCGCAAGCCTGGCGATAACCTTGCTACCGGGTTAACAAGCGGCGGCGCTTCACAGCAACACCGTGTCGGCGCGATCACACCCCGAGATAGCGGTGCTGGATGTCGGGCGCGGCGGCGAGCGCCGCCGACGTGCCGCTCCACACCACCCTGCCCCGCTCGATCAGGTAATGCCGGTCGGCAATGCGGGTGAGCGTCTCGACGTTCTTGTCGATCACCAGGATCGACTGGCCCTGCGCCTTCAGCCGGGAGAGGCATTGCCAGATCTCCGCGCGCATCAGTGGCGCGAGACCTTCGGTCGCCTCGTCGAGCACCAGCAGCCGCGGATTGGTCATCAGCGCGCGGCCGATCGCCAGCATCTGCTGCTCGCCGCCGGAGAGCTGGTGCCCCATGTTGTCGAGGCGCTCGGCGAGCCGCGGAAACAGCGCGCAGATCTTGTCGAGCGTCCACGGGTCGGCCGCGCCGCCGCGATTGGCGGCGGTGGCGACGAGATTCTCGTACACGGTGAGATTGGGAAACACCTGCCGGCCCTCCGGCACCAGGCCGATGCCAAGCTTGCCGATGCGGTAGGACGGCCAGTCGCGGATGCCCTCGCCGGCGAAGCGGATCGAGCCCGCCATCGCCGGCGTCAGCCCCATGATCGAGCGCACGGTCGTGGTCTTGCCCATGCCGTTGCGGCCCATCAGCGTCACCATCTCGCCGACCGCGATGGCGAGCGAAATGCCGAACAGGACCTGGCTGCGCCCGTAGCAGGTTTCGATGCCGTCGATCTCGAGCAGCGTTTCAGCCATGGCTGCCCCCAAGGCCACCGCCATGACTGTCCTGCTCGCCGAGATAAGCCTTGCGCACTTCTTCGTTGGCGCGGATCGCCGCCGGCGCGCCCGACGCGATGACGCGGCCGTAGACCAGCACGCTGATGCGGTCCGCGAGCGCGAACACGGCGTCCATGTCGTGCTCGATCAACAGGATCGTCAGGTCGCGCTTAAGCTCGCGCAACAGCGCGATCATCCGCACGGATTCCTCCGGGCCCATGCCGGCCATCGGCTCGTCGAGCAGCAGCATGCGCGGCTGGGTCGCGAGCGCCATGGCGATCTCGATCTGCCGGTGCTCGCCATGGCTCATGCTCGACACGATCACATTCTCGCGGCCCGCCAGCCCGACCCGCGCCAAGGTTTCACGCGCCGGCTGTCGTAACGCCGCATCGTCGCGCGCATCGCGCCAGAAGTGGAACGAATGCCCCGTATGCGCCTGCACCGCCAATGCGACGTTATCGAGCGCCGTAAAGTCGTTGAACAGCGAGGTGATCTGGAATGAGCGCGCGAGCCCGCGCTGGCTGCGCTTGTGCACCGGCAGCGCGGTGATGTCGTCCCCGGCAAAATGGATACGCCCGGCGTCGGGCGCGATCTCGCCGGTCAACTGGCCGATCAGCGTGGTCTTGCCGGCGCCGTTCGGGCCGATGATCGCGTGCAGCTCGCCCGAAGGCACCGCGAGGTCGATGCCGTCGGAGGCGGTGACGCCGCCGAAGCGCTTCTCCAGACCGTCGATGGTGAGCAGCGCATCAGTCACGGCGCAAGCTCTCCAGCAAGCCATTGATGCCGCCGCGCGCGAACAGCACGACCAGCAGGAACAGCGGACCGAGCACGATCTGCCAGTATTCCGCCGCCCGCGACGCCGCCGCGCCGACGAACGGCGTGGCAACGAGCTTGATCAGCACCGGCAGGCTCTCTTCCAGCACCAAGCAGCGTGACGGCGCCGATCAGCGGCCCAAAGGTCGACGCCATGCCGCCGAGCACCACCATCACGATGAGATCGCCGGAGCGCGTCCAGTGCATCATCGCCGGGCTGACGAACTCGGTGTGGTTCGCGAGCAGCACGCCGGCGAGGCCACACATGGTGCCGGCGATGACGAAGCAGGTGAGGCGGTAGCGATAGGTCGGGAAGCCGATCGCCTGCATGCGGCGGTCGTTCGAGCGCGAGCCCTGGATCACCAGTCCGAAGCGCGAGTTCACGATCCGCCAGGTGAGGTAGATGCTCCCGGCCAGGAGCGCGAAGCACCAGTAGTAGAACTGCGTGCGATTCGAGAGATTGACGGGATCGACGAACCGGCTGCGCCCGTAGATTTGCAAGCCGTCGTCGGCGCCGTAGCGATCGAGACCGACGCCGAAATAGTAGACGAGCTGCGCGAACGCGAGCGTGATCATGATGAAATAGAGCCCGCGGGTGCGCAGGCTCAGCGCGCCGACACCAAGTGCAAACAGCGCGGAGGCGGCGATCGCGACCGGCCATTGCACGAAGCCCGAGCCGATGCCTTCATGCGCCAAGATGCCGATGGCATAGCCGCCGATGCCGAGATAGACGGCGTGGCCGAAGCTCACCATGCCGCCATAGCCGAGGATGAGATTGAGGCTGGTCGCCGCCATCGCCAGGATCAGGACGCGGGTGAACAGCGTCATCAGAAATGCATTGCCGGTCAGCGCCGAATAGACCGGCACCAGCGCGAGGAACACGAGTAGGGCGGCGACCACCACGTTGCGCGGTGTGAACCAGGCGTTCATTTGCCAGTCACCGGGAACAGGCCCTGCGGCCGCACCACCAGGACAATTGCCATCACCAGGTAGATCATCATCGACGACAGCGCCGGCGCGACCGTCGCGGCGCCGCGCGAGGTCATCACGATGCGCAGGAGATCGGGCAGGAACGCGCGGCCGATGGTGTCGATGAGGCCCACCAGGATCGCGGCAACGAAGGCGCCGCGGATCGAGCCGATGCCGCCGATGATAATGATCACAAACGCCAGGATCAGGACGTTTTCGCCCATGCCGATCTGCACGGTCAGGATCGGCGCCTGCATCAGGCCCGCAAGTCCGGCCAACGCGGCGCCGAGGCCGAACACCAGCGTGTAGAGCAGCTTGATATTGACGCCGAGCGCGCCCGCCATCTCGCGGTTGGAGGCGCCGGCGCGGATCAGCATGCCGAGCCGCGTGCGCATGACCAATACATAGAGAAGCAAAGCGACCGCGAGCGCGGTAACGATGATCGCGATCCGGTAGGTCGGGTAGGCAAGCCCCGGGAGAATCGGCACCGAGGTGTTGAGCCAGTCTGGCAGCGGCACCCGCAGGCCGGCGGGGCCCCAGACGATCCGTACCAGCTCGTTGAAGAACAGCACCAGCCCGAAGGTGCCGAGCACATGGTCGAGATGGTCGCGGCCGTAGAGCGGGCGGATCGCGATCACCTCGAGCAGCATGCCGACCAGCAGCGTGGCGCCGAGCGCGAGCACGGCGCCGGCCACGAAATCCCCGGTCCACGCCACGAACGTCGCCGCGAAATAGGCGCCGATCATGTACAGCGAACCGTGCGCGAGGTTCACCATGTCCATGATGCCGAAGATCAGCGTCAGGCCCGCTGCCACCAGAAACAGCAGCAGGCCGAGCTGCAGGCCGTTGAGGCACTGTTCCAGGACGAGAAGCATCGACAACCCCCGCCGCCATCATCCGCGAAAGCAGACGACCCCGTAAACGCTACGTTCGTTGGATGCCCCGCTGGCGCGGGGCATGATCCTGACTTGACCTCGTACGCCGCACTATCCCGGCCTCATGGTGAGGAGCACGCGCAGCGTGCGTCTCGAACACCGCAAGTCGGGTTTACTCGACTTGCGCAGATTAACGTGCCGATCTCGGGTAAACCCGAGATCGGTGGGCCGCCCCGATCCTTCGAGACGGCGCACCGCAATCAAGTATACGCAGATTGCGTAAACTTATCTGCGATGCGCCTCCTCAGGATGAGGGCGGAGATGGATCGTCACCACTTCATCGAGCATTCGCGGCTGAAGCGATCCTGGCTGTTTTCCACGATCGTCGCGACCGTTTTCAGCGTGAGGTTACCCTCCGAATCCCGCACCACGTCTTGTAGATAGAAATTCTGGATCGGGATGTGATTGTTCCCGTACCGGTACGGCCCACGTACCGATGCGTAGTTGGCCTTGCGCATTTCGTTGCGCATGCCGTCCTTGTTGTTGAGGTTGCCCTTCACCGCAGTCACGGCGCTGTTGACAAGCATAGCGGCGTCATAGGACTGCGCGCCGTAGAACGATGGATAGGCTTTGTGCTTGGCGCGGAAGTCGGCGACGAATTTCTTGTTGGCCTCGTTTGGCAGGTCATTGACCCACTGCTGGGCGCCGGGCACGCCGAGCGCGAGGTCCTTCTGCAGCGGCAGCGACAGCGAGTCGATGGTGAACGCGGTGTAGAGCGGGATCTGCCCGCGCAGGCCCGACTGCGCGTACTGATTGAGGAACTGCACGCCCGCGGCGCCCGGGTAGAACACGAACACCGCCTCCGGCTTGGCGGCGCGGACCTTCGAGAGCTCCGTCGAGAAGTCGAGCTGCCCCGGCCACTGGGTGAGATCCTCGCCGAGGATCTTGCCTCGGTAGGTGGAAGTGACGCCGCCCAACATGTCCTTGCCGGCGGCATAATTGGGCCCGATCAGATAGAGCGTCTTGACGCCCTTCTGGTTCATATAGTGGCCCATCGCCTGCGGCGTCTGATCGTTCTGCCACGACGTCGAGAAGAAGAACGGCGAGCACAACGATCCAGCGATCTGGTGAGGGCCCGCATTGGAGCTGATCAGGAAGGTCTGCGAGTCGACCACCGGCTTGAGCGAAGCGAGCAGCACGTTCGACCAGATATAGCCGACGACGAAATTGACGCGGTCGGACTGGATCAGCTTCTCGGTCTTCTGGCGGCCGACATCCGGACGCTGCTCGTCGTTCTCGTAGATGACCTCGACCGGCAGCCCGCCCATCTTGCGGCCGATGTGATCGAGCGCCAATTCGAACGAATTGCGCATGTCGTTGCCGATCACGGCGGTCGGGCCGCTGAATGTACTGAAACGAACCCGATCTTCACGCTCTTCTGCTGCGCGGGCGCGGGCATCGCCGCAAACACAGTCAGGACGGCAGCAGCACCAAAAACGGTCCTCAACAACATCACACCCTCCCAGAGGTACAAGCGTAAGAGGAATACTAACGGATCGGTCACGCCGTCAAAAGTCCCGGTCCGGCCTGAGAATGGGCCGCCATGGCCCGCCATTGGCCCTATCAGCCGGAAGGGGATTTTGCCGCAGCCGCGAAATCCCGAAACAGCTTAGCGCTGGCCGACAGGTAACGGCCTTTCGCCCAGGCGACCCCGATGGCGCGCCGCGCGCTCGGCTCGGTGATCTTCAGGCTCACGACATCGGCATATTTGGCGGCTTCGGGCGGGACGATCGCGACCCCGAAGCCGGCGGCGACGAACCCCGGCATGCTGCTGGAGTCGTCCGCCTCGAAGCTGATCGCCGGCGCGAAGCCCGCGGCCTTGCAAAGACCGTGGGTCATCTCACGGATGGCGTGCCCTTGCTTGAACGAGATGAACGGTTCGTCCGCCACCTCTTGCAACCTGACCCGCCGGCGCCGGGCGAGCCGATGGCTATGCGGGACAATCAGAGCGAACTCCTGATCCGCCACGCGCGCCCATTCGAAGCCGCCGCGGCCGGGAGGAACCGCCACAAAAATCAGGTCGAGCTCGCCGCGATCGAGCTGCGCCTCGATCTCCGCGCTGTTGTTCTGCACGAACGAGAACCGCACGCCGGGATGGCGCAACCCGAACCGGCGCACCAGCTCCGGGATATACTTGGCGCCCAGCGTGCGCAGAAAGCCGAGCGCGATCACCCCGCGATCGGCGGCTTTGAAATCGGCGAGCTCGCGGCGGCCATTGTCGATCTCGCCGAGCGCGTGCTCCACCCGCGCCAGGAAGCGCTCGCCAGACGGCGTCAGCCGGATCGAGCGCCCGGCGCGTCGGAACAGCTGCACGCCGAGGTCGGATTGCAGCCGCGCCAGCGCCCGGCTCAACGCCGGCTGGCTGGTGCCGAGCTGTTCGGCCGCGCGCGTGACGTGCTGCAGCCGTCCGGCGACGCGAAAGCATTCGAGCAGGTGCCAATCCGTCCGATCCACCAGGATCTCCAATTCATGCACTTACGATATGTATCTAGCATAAATCAGTATTGGACAACATGAATGCACCGGCCGTAGCGTAGGGCTATCGCTGCGCCCCTGATCATCCACCGGCATCAAAAAGTCGCGCCGGGACCGGGCATTGCGCGCTAACGGCTGCTCCGGACACGGGCTATAAGTCACCCATCCCGGAGCCCGCCCCCTCGCAACAGGACGACTTCGATGCATGAAATAACGGGAAAGACCCACTGGCACGAGCCGACCGGCATCGACCGCGCCGGCGTCGGCAAATTCGGCCGTCCCAAGACGCCCTACGACATGTTCATGGAGTCCGAAGGCGTCCCGGTTTTCCGCGACGTCGGATTGAAGACCGTCCTCGACCTGCCGATGCAGCCGTGGAAGCGTCTGGGCGGCAAGGGCACCTACATCCAGCTTTACGGCACCGAAGGGAAATGGGGCTGCTACGTCGTCGAGATTCCGGGCGCCGGCGCGCTCAATCCGGAGAAGCATATCTACGAGGAGGTCTACCTGGTCGCCGAGGGCCGCGGCACCACCGAGGTGTGGCTCGACAACGACTCCAAGAAGCATGTGTTTGAATGGCAGAAGGGCTCGCTGTTCTCGATCCCGGTCAACGCTCATCACCGGCTGATCAATGCAAGCTCGTCGCCGGCGGTGCTGATCGCGGGCACGACGGCACCGAACCTGATGAACCTCATCAACAACACCGATTTCATTTTCAACGCGCCCTACCAGTTCAAGGATCGCTTCTCGGGCGCCGACGACTTCTACAAGTACAAGGACGACATCGAGCCCGATCCGGTGCGCGGCCTCGCCATGCGGCGCACCAACTTCGTGCCTGACGTCATCAATTGCGACCTGCCGCTCGACAATCGCCGCTCGGTCGGCTGGCGCCGCGTCGAGCCGTTCATGACCGGCAACACGTTCTACCTGTGGATCGGCCAGCACGAGGTCGGCCGCTATTCCAAGGCGCACGCCCACACGTCGGCGGCGGTGCTGATCTGCCTGAAAGGCAACGGCTACACCTACACCTGGCCGGAGCGGAACGGCGTGACGCCCTGGAAGGACGGCAAGGCCGAGGAGGTCAAGCGGGTGGACTATTCGCAGTTCGGCATGGTGTCGGCGGCGCCCGGCGGCGCGCGCTGGTATCACCAGCACTTCAACGCGTCCAAGGAGGGCTTCCGGCTGACGGCCTGGTTCGGTCCGCACAATCCCGGCCGCGAGCCCGGCCCGCCCGGCGAGAAGCACACCGACTACACCGCCATGGACATCCCGGAAGGCGGCACCGCGATCCCCTACTACATGGAGGATCCGTACCTGCGCGACGAGTTTGCCGAGAAGCTCAAGGCGGAAGGCGCGCTGAACCGGATGGAAGCCGACTTCTACAAGAAGGGCACCGTGGTGCCGAAGTTCGTGGGCGCGTGATTGAATGGCGCCACTCTCGCCGTCGTCATGCGCGGGCTTGACCCGCGCATCCATCGTCTTACGAAATGGATGGATTGCCGGGCGAAAGGGCGTTCACGCCCGTCTTCGCCGGGCTATGCCCGGCAATGACGTGTTTGGATAGGTACAAGTAATGTCTGACGAAGCCCAGGGCGGCCGCATCTTCTTCTCCAGCACGGGACGGTCGCTGGTCGACGAGGACGAGATCGTCGTCCTCAGCGTCGGCGTCGACATCGGCTCGTCGACCTCGCATCTCGTGTTCTCGCGCATCGTGCTGGAGCGGCTCGACAGCCGCTACGTGGTCACCACCCGCGAGACCTTCCACGAGTCCGACATCCTGCTGACGCCGTATTCCGCCGGCGAGACCATCGACGCCGATGCGCTCGGCGAGTTCATCGAGAAGCAATATGTCGACGCCAAGATCGATCCCGACGAGATCGACACCGGCGCGCTCATTCTTACGGGCGTCGCGGTGCGGCGAAGCAATGCCCGCGCGATCGGCGAACTTTTTGCACGTCAAGCTGGGAAGATGGTCGCGGTCTCGGCCGGCGACAGCCTCGAGACCGTGATGGCCGCCTACGGCTCGGGCGCGGTGGCGCGCTCGATCCGCGACAATGTCGCAGTGATGAACGTCGATATCGGCGGCGGCACCTCGAAGATCGCGGTCTGCGCCGAAGGCAAGGTCGTCGATCTCACCGCGGTCGATGTCGGCGCGCGGCTCGTCTGCGTCGACGACGCCGGCAAGATCGTGCGCATCGAGGAAGCCGGCCGGCGTTTCGCCGCCGAGCTCGGCATCAAGCTCGAGTTGGGCGTAACGCTGTCGCCGGAGTCGGCGAAGGCGCTGGCGTCGCGCATGGCCGACCGGCTGTTCGAGGCGATGAAGAGCGGCGCGCCGTCGATCGACGGGTCAGGACTGTGCCGCCTTGATCCGCTCAAGGGCGGCCGCACCATCACCGAGGTGACGTTCTCCGGCGGCGTCTCCGAATACATCTACGGCCGCGAGGCGCAGTCCTATGGCGACCTCGGCACGCTGCTGGCCGAAGAAGTCCGCGCGCGCATTGCCGGCTGGGGCCCGGCGCTCGAGCCCTCGAACGAGGGCATCCGCGCCACCGTGATCGGCGCCTCGCAATACACCACGCAGGTCTCCGGCAGCACGATCTACGTCTCGCCGATGGAGACGCTGCCGCTGCGCAACGTACCGGTGATCGCGCCGACGCATGGCGCTCGACGGCGAGGTCATCGACAGCGCGGAGATTTCGGCGGCGATCAAGGGCGTGCTGCGGCGGCTCGATCTCGGCGGGGGCGACAGCCCGGTCGCGGTGTTCGTGCCGTGGCAGGGATCGGCCACCTTCCAGCGGCTCGACGCCTTCTGCAAAGGCGCGGTCGACGGCCTCGCCGGCGTGCTGGCGAAAGGCCATCCGATCGTGCTCGCGGGCGACGGCGACGTCGGCGGCCTCCTCGGCATTCACCTGAGCGAAGAGATGAAGATCGCGAGCGGCATCGTCTCGATCGACGGGCTCGAGCTCAAGGATTTCGACTACATCGACATCGGCACCATGCTGCCGGCCTCGGGCGCGGTGCCGGTGGTCATCAAGTCGCTGATCTTCCCGACCTCCGCCGCCACCGGCAAGGAATGGCAGCCGGCGCCGCGCGCGGTCGGCGAGGCCGCGGCGGCCGCCCGCTAGAGCAATGAGCCGCTACCGCGTCACGGTCGACACCGGCGGAACGTTCTCGGATTTCGTCTATCTCAACGAGGACACCGGCGAGGTCTCGATCTCCAAGGTGCCCTCGACGCCGGACGATCCGTCGCGCGCCATCCTGCAAGGCGTCGAGACGCTGCTCGGCCAGGACGTGCGGCCCGGCGACATCTCGTTCTTCTGTCACGGCACCACCGTCGGCACCAACGCGCTGCTCGAAGGCAAGGGCGTCAGGACCGGGCTGCTGGTGACCGAAGGCTTCCGCGGCATCTATCCGGTCGGCGAGCAGGCGCGGCCCTACGGCGCGCCGATCTTCGACGTCATGTACGACAAGCCGGCGTTGCTGGTGCCGCAGAGCCGCACCGGCGAGGTGCGCGAGCGCGTCGATTTCCGCGGCAACGTGCTCGTTCCGCTCGACGAGGCGGCGCTGCGCGAAACCGTGCGCGACCTCGCGGCGCAGAAGATCGAGTCGCTGGCGGTGTGCCTGCTGTTCTCGTTCCTGCATCCCGAGCACGAGACGCGCGTGCGCGAGATCGTCGCGCAGGAGATGCCGGATTGCAGCATCTCGCTCTCGTCCGACATCGTGCCGCAGATCCGCGAGTACTACCGGCTGAGCACGACGGTCATCAACGCCTACCTGCAGCCGATCCTGGCTCATTACATTGCGCAGCTCGAGCGACGTTTGAACGAAGCCGGCCTGACCACGCGGCAGAAATACATCATGCAGTCGAACGGCGGCATGGCGACGTTCGCCGCCGCCGCGCGCAAGGCGGTGACCACCGTGCTCTCCGGCCCGGCCGGCGGCGTCACCGCCGGCGCGTACGCGTGCCGCATGACCGGCTTCCAGAACATCATCACCTTCGACATGGGCGGCACCTCCTGCGACGTGGCGCTGATCAAGGACGGCGAGCCCTCGGTCGCGAGCCGCGGCAAGATCGAAGGCCGCGACCTCGCGGTGCCGATGATGGACATCAACACCGTGAGCGCCGGCGGCGGCACGATCGCCAGCGTCGACCGCTTCGGCGTGCTCAAGGTCGGGCCCGAGAGCGCCGGCGCCATGCCGGGCCCGGCCTGCTACTCGCGCGGCGGCGAGATGCCGACGATCACCGACTGCAATCTCGTGATGGGCCACCTGAGCGAGGACAATTTCCTCGGCGGCAAGATGCGGCTCGACTCGGCCGCGGCGTGGCAGGCGGTCGAGAGCAAGGTCGCGAAGCCGCTCGGCATGGACACGGCCGAGGCGGCGGAAGGCATTGCGCGCATCATCGACGTGAAGATGGAAGAGGCGATCAAGGCGATCTCCACCATGCGCGGGCACGACCTGCGCGACTTCATGCTGCTCGCCTTCGGCGGCGCCGGGCCGGTGCACGCCGGGCGCATTGCCCGCGAGCTCGGCATGGCCGGAATGATCGTGCCGCTCTATCCCGGCGTCTATTCGGCGATCGGGCTGATCATGTCCGACGTCAAGCACGACTACATCCAGTCGCGCATGACGCCGCTCAGCGAGCTGACGCCGCAGGACGTGAACGCCATGTTTGCGCGGCTTGAAGCGGCGGCGACGGAAGAGCTGCACGCGGATGGATTTGCGCGAGAAGCAGATCCGCATCCAGCGCGCGCTCGACATGCGCTATGCCGGCCAGGGCTACGAGATCACCATGGCGTGCGGCGACGCGCCGCTGCGCGACGGCGGGCTCGATGCGCTGCGCAAGCAGTTCGACGCGCAGCACAAGGCGATGTTCGGCCACAACGCGCCGGAGGAGCCGGTCGAGATCGTGTCCTATCGCGTGCGCGGCGTCGGCCTGGTGCCGCCGGTCGAGATGCCGAAGTTCAAGCCGACCGGCGCGACGCTCAAGGACGCGCTGCGCGAGACCCGCCGCGTGCGCATGGACGGCAAGGATATCGACTGCCCGGTCTATCAGCGCGAGAAGCTCGACGTCGGGCTCGACCTTGACGGGACCGGCTATTCTCGATCAGTTCGACTGCACCACCGTGATCTACCCCGGCCAGACCGCGCGGGTGGACGACTACAAGAATTTGATTGTGACGTAGGAAGCGAAGTCGGCATGGACCTCTCTTTGACAGCGACGATCTCTCCACTCCACTCCGCGTCATCCGCGCAGCGAATGGCGGGGAGGCGTCGGAGGTAGCCACTCGCGCGTCTGGCGATTGATCCGTATCGCACGCTCCACCCCCACCCCGTATCGGCTCCCCGCCTTCGCGGGGACGACGGAGCGCACCGGGGCGACGTACCAGTTGCGCCGGAGGTGCACCATAATGCACATCGACGCCGTCGATCTCGAAGTGGTGAAGGCGAGCCTCTCCGGCATCGTGCGGGAGATGCAGAACTCGCTGTTCCGCACCGGCTTCTCCACCATCGTGCGCGAGTCGCAGGACGCCTCCTGCGCGCTGATGAATGCCAAAGGCGAGGTGGTGGCGCAGCACGTCGTGCTGCCGCTGCATATCGGCGCGTTCCCGGCCTGCTGCGGCGCCGTGATCGCGGAGTTCGGCGACGACATCGCGGAAGGCGACGCCTTCCTGATCAATCATCCCTACTACGGCGGCAGCCCGCACGCGCCCGACATGTGCGTGCTGAGCCCGGTGTTCGTCGACGGCGCGCTGTTCGGCTTCTGCGGCTCGATCGCGCACAAGAGCGACATCGGCGGCCCGGTGCCGGGAAGCTGCTCCGGCCAGGCGCGCGAAGTGTTCAACGAGGGCCTGCATCTGCCGCCGGTGCGCTACCAGCGCCGCTATCGAGACGCGCAACGACATCGAGCGCATCATCGGCGCCAACAGCCGCACGCCCGAGCTGGTGCTCGGCGATATCCGCGGGCAGCTCGGCTCCGACCGGCTCGGCGAGCGGCGGCTCAACGAGCTCGCCGCCAAATACGGCAAGGCAAAGATCCTCGCCTGCTTCGACCGCCTGTTCGACCTGTCGGAGACGCGGCTGCGCAAGACCTTCGCGGAGTGGAAGGACGGCCGCTTCGAGGCCGAGCGCTTCGTCGACGACGACGGCATCGATCTCGAAAAGCCGGTGCGCATCCACGTCGTCGTCGAGAAGAAGGGCGACAGCATCCATTTCGATTTCTCCGGCTCGGCCGACCAGACCAAAGGGCCCGGCGAATGTGCGCCCGCCGCTGGTGCAGGCGGCCTGCGCCTATTGCCTGATCTCGCTGATCGACCCGCATACCTTCGTGAGCCAGGGTCTGCTGCGCGCCTTCACCATCACCGCGCGCGAGGGCTCGCGTGCTCAACCCGCGCTTCCCGGCGCCGGTCAACACCTACAATCCGACCGTGCATGCGCTGGTCGACGCGGTTTACGATGCGCTGAGCAACATCGTGCCCGACAAGGTGCGCGCCGACGGCTCCGGCAGCCGCTCGATCATCCTCGGCGGGCGCTCGACCTACACCGGCAAGGGCTACGTGCAATACGAGATCATCGCCGGCGGCGCCGGCGCGCGCGCCACCAAGGACGGCGCGTCCGGCATCACGGTCAACCAGAGCAACGCCATGATCGCGCCGATCGAGATCATCGAGAGCGAATTCCCGACGCGGCTCCTGCGGTTCGACCTGATCAAGGATTCCGGCGGCGCCGGCCGCTATCGCGGCGGGCTCGGCATCCGCCGCGAATATCTCAATCTGGAGGACGCGCGCTTCTCGATCCGCTCGATGAAGCACGTCATCCCGCCGAACGGCTGCGCCGGCGGCAACACCGGACGCCCCGGCGACATCTGGATCAATCCGGACGGCAAGGACGCCAAGCGCCTGCCGACCCGCTACGCCGACTATCCGCTGAAGAAGGGCGACATCTTCCGGCTCGATACGCCCGGCGGCGGCGGCCACGGCGATGCGCTTGCAGCGCGAGCCGGAGCGCGTGCTCGACGACGTGCGCGAGGGCGTGGTGTCACCCGACGCGGCGGAACGCGAATACGGCGTGGTGCTCAAGCGCGACGGCGGAGATTTCGTGGTCGATGCCGCGGCAACGCAGGCCAGACGCGCCAAGGTGACGATGTAGGCAGCGAGCGCTGAGGAGGCGTGAGGCATGAAGACTGTGGGTTTCATCGGCACCGGCGGCATGGGCAGCGGCATGGCGGCCAACCTCATCAAGGCCGGCTATCGTCTGGTCGTGAACGATCTCAGGCGCGAGCAGGCCAAGGGACTGGAGGGCGAAGGCGCACAGTTCAAGGACTCGCCCAAAGCAGTGGCCGAATCGTGCGAGCTCGTGCTTTCGATGCTGCCGAACAACGATGCAGTCAGGGCCGTCGGCCTCGGCAAGAGTGGGCTCGCCGAGGCGACCACCGGCACCAAGGTGTGGATCGATTTCAGCAGCATCGATAAAGCGACCATCGTCAGCGTTAGCGATGAGCTCAAGCAGAAGGGCTGGACCGTCGTCGACGCTTCGGCCGGCGGCGTCGAGGAGGTCGCGGCGGCCGGTGAGCTGGCGCTTTGGCTTTCGGGCTCCAAGGCGTTGTTCGACGAGCATCAGCCGATATTCAAGGCGATGGGCAAATCGATTCTTCACGTCGGCGAGCTCGGCAATGCCAAGCTGGTCAAGAACGCCATGGCTATGTTGGCCGCCGTCCAACACCTGAGCATTGTTGAAATCTGCTGTTGGCTCAGGAAGGGCGGTCTCGACGAGGCCACCTTCCAGACCATTATCAAGAACTCTCAGCAGGATTCGGTGGCGACCCGGCGCATCATGGAAATTCTGGTGAGCCGCAAGTTCAAGCCGCGCAAGTCCTGGATGCCAAAGGACGTGGGCTTCGGGCTCGACATGGCGCGCGACATGGAGGTTCCGATGCCGTTTGTCGGCCTCGCCTACCAGATGTTTGCTATCGCGCAGGCGACGGGTCAGGACGGCTACGAGGCGACGGGCATTGCCGCCAACCTCTACGACGTGATCAACGGCAATAAAACTAGGCCCAGCTGAGGTCGTGTTCGTCATAGGGCGGATTGGCGCGAAGCGCGTATCCGCTGACTGACGCCAGATGGCGGGTTACGCTTCGCTAACCCGCCCTACAGACCAGCCGCTCTCACTCGCCCTTGATGCCGAGCTCCTTGGCGAGCCGCGCATATTTCGCGGAGTCATTGCGCACCAGCGTCGCGAACCGCTCGGGCGTGCCGCCGACCGGCTCGTTGGCCGCCTTGAGCATCGAATCGCGCACCTTCTGCTCGGTGAGCGCCTTGCCGAATTCGGCGTTGAGCCGCGCGATGATGTCTGGCGGCGTGCCGGCCGGCACGAACACGCCGAACCATTGGTCGAGCGACATGCCCTTGAAACCGGCCTCCTGGAAAGTCGGGACGTTCGGCAGGGTCGGCGAGCGCGTCTCCGACGATTGCGCGAGGAACCGCAAGGTCCCGTTCTCGAAATGCGGCATCATCGACGTCGGTCCGAGGCACGCGATCGGCACATGCGCGGCGATCAGGTCGTTCACCGCCTGACCGGCGCCACGATACGGCACGTGATCGAGCTTCACGCCCGCCTCTTTCAGGAACCATTCGCCGAGGAAGTGCTGGTTCGAGCCCACGCCCGACGTCGCGTAGCCCTTGCCGCGGTTCTTCTTCATCGCATCGACGAATTCCTGCAGCGTGTTGATCTTCAGCGACGCATGCACCGCCCACACCAGCGGCTGGCGCGCGATGAAAATCACCGGCACCAGATCCTTGTTGTAGTCGCCGTTGACCTTCAGGATGTGCGGCGCGCTGGCGATGTTGTCGTTGGAGAACAGCACCGTGTAACCGTCGGGCGGGCTCTTGGCGACGGTCTCGATGCCGATCGTGCCGCCGGCGCCGGTCCGGTTCTCGATCACCAGTTGCTGGCCGAGCGCGCGCGACACCGGCTCGCCGGTGAGCCGCGCCAGGAAGTCGGTGCCGCCGCCGGCGGCGAGCATGACGACGACGCGCACCGGGCGGCTGGGATAGCTTTGCGACCAAGCCGGCCGCGCGACGGCCGGAGCCGCGAGCGCGGCGCCAGCAAGCGACAGGAATTGACGGCGGATGAGTGTCATTGGCTTCCTCCCGAGATCGCGCGAATTTATGAGATCGGCCTATGGACCGACTTTTGCTGCATCTTACCCGACCCATTTCCAGGCGGAAGGCAGGCCCCTGAGGCACGTGCGCGCAGCGTTAACCAGCCCGGCATGCAGCGCATCGTCACGCGAGCGCCTTGCGCATGGCCACATGCGCAATGCCGGCTTCTTCGAACTCCGCGCCTTCCTCGCGATAGCCGAGCCGCGCGTAGAACGCCTTGGCGGTGAGTTGGGCGTGCAGCGTGAATTCCTTAACGCCCATCGTTCGCGCGACCTCGGCCGCGTGCTCCATCAGCCGCGTGCCGACACCTGACTTCCGCTCCGCCGCCAGCACCGCCATGCGGCCGATCTTGGCGGTGCCGCCACTCACCACGATCCGCAGCGTGCCGATCACGTCGTCGCCGCGTAGCGCGACGAGATGCACGGCGACATCGTCTAATTCGTCGCGCTCGAGCGCGGGCGGGACCGCCTGCTCCACGACGAACACCTGATGCCGCACGGCGTAAGCCGCCGGCATCAGGTCGGAGCTGGCGTCGACCGCGACAATGCGCACGCGCTTGAACGCGCTATTTCGCGGCCGCCTTCTGGCGCTTGAAGTGGCCGAGGCCCGGGCGATAGCTCTTGTCGTCGAGGAACTGCTTCATGCCCTGCTGGCGGCTGTTTTCCTTGTCGTTGTGCTTGAGCGCGTCGCTCTTGGCGTTGAGATAGTCGGCCGCCTGCGGCTCGTTCATGAAGCGCACCGCGCGGATCGCCTCTTTCGTATAGAGCAGCGCCGCCGGGCTCTTCTCCTGCAGCTTCTTGGCGAACTTGATGGTCTCCGCCTTCAGCTTCGCCTTCGGGAAGTGCAGGTTCACGAAGCCGATCTCCTTCGCCTTCTTGCCGTCGAAAGTGTCGCCGGTCATCGCGTAATACATGGCGTCGCGGAAGTTCATCATCTTCACGACGTTCCACGACACGATGCCGCCCGGCAGGATGCCCCAGTTCACCTCGGAGAGGCCGAACTGCGCCTCATCGGCCGCGATCGCGAAGTCGCAGGCCGACACCTGGGTGAAGCCGCCGCCGAAGCAGAAGCCGTTGACCATCGCGATGGTCGGCTTCGGGAAAGTCGAGAGCCGCTGCCAGCGCCACTGGTTGGAGGCGCGGCGCGCCTTGGCGCGCGTCTTCGGGTCCTGCTCGGTGCCGCGGAAATAGAGCCGGATGTCCTGGCCCGGCGCAGAACGCCTCGTCGCCGGCGCCGGTAAGGATCAGGATATCGGTCTCCGCGTCGGTGGCGAGATCGTCGAGCGCATCGTCCATGTCGAGATGCAGCTGCGGGCTCATCGCGTTGCGCTTGTCGGGCCGGTTCATGATCAGCCAGGTGATGCCCTCGCTTTTTTCGATCAGGACCGTTTCGTATTTCTTGGCCATTCTCTCTTCTCCTTGCTTTTGATCTCTATGGTCTGATTTCTACGACACCTTGCCCGGCAAAGCGACGGTGCGATCCGGCGCGAACAAAAGATCGACCTCGCCATCGGCGGGCAGCGGCAGATCGGCGGCGGCGGTGACCTGCAGCGTGACGCCGCCGCTGCTCACGTCGACGCGCCGCGTGGCGCCGAGGAAGGTCACGCCGGCGATCTTGCCGGGAATGCAATTGTCGCCGGTCGCCATCGCGCTGCCGGCGCGCGGCACCAGGCGGATGCTCTCCGGCCGGATCGACACCGACACCGAGGCCGGATCGGCGATCGTCCCCGGAACGAGACACTTGATGGTGCGATTGCCGAGGACTTCGACGTCCCCTCGCCCGTTCGCCGTCCCGACCAGCCGTCCTGCCAGCAGATTGGTGGCGCCGACAAAGCGCGCGACGAACGGATTGGCGGGCCGGAAATAGATGTCCTCCGGCGAGCCGAACTGCCGGACCACGCCGTGGTCGATCACCGCGATCTGGTCGGACAGCGCCAGCGCCTCCGACTGGTCGTGGGTGACATAGACCGTGGTGATGCCGATCTTGCTTTGCAGGCGCTTGAGCTCCGAGCGCATCTCGTCGCGCAGCTGGGCGTCGAGATTGGACAAGGGCTCGTCGAGCAGCAAGCAGCCGCGGCTCGTGCACGATCGCACGCGCGAGCGCGACACGCTGCTGCTGGCCGCCGGAGAGCCGCGGTGCCGGGCGATCCTGGAAGCCGGCGAGATCGACCACCGCCAGCGCCTTGGCGACTGCCGCCTCGATCTCGGCGCGCGAATATTTCCGGTGTTTCATCACCGTGAGCGGGAATGCGACGTTCTCCGCCACCGTCATGTGCGGCCAGATCGCGTAGGACTGGAACACCATGCCGACGGCGCGCTGCTCGACCGGCACGTTCACCCTGCCTGGCGCCGTCGAACAGCACGCGGCCGTCGACCGAGATCGTGCCCTCGTCCGGCGTTTCGAGGCCGGCGATGCAGCGCAAGGTCGTGGTCTTGCCGCAGCCGGACGGGCCGAGCATGGTGAAGAACGTGCCGGGCGCGAGGTCGAAGCTGGCATCGCGGATGCCGCCGGCGATCTGGTCGGTGGAGTTCTCGAAGATCTTGGTCAGGCGCTCGACGCGTAGCATGGCTATGCAAACCTTCGTAGGAGCCGGCGCGTGTTGCGTGTCCGCTCGTCCCCGCGAAAGCGGGGACCCAGGCTAGATCTAGACTGGATTCCCGCTTGCGCGGGAATGAGCGGTGGAGAGATTCGAACCAAACGCATCACAATTTAATCCTCACGCGCGTCCGAGCGCGCCGGCGGCGGAGCGGCGCGCGACCACGTAGAAAATGACGGCGATCGTGGTCATCAGCATCGACCACATCAGCCCGAGCGCGGCAAGCTCGGTGCCCTGCCCGTTGCCCCAGAGATCGAACATCGCGACCGCCATCAGCTGCGAACGCGGGCCCGACAGCAGGATCGGCAGCGACAGCGCGCGCGCCGACATCAGGAAGATGAACAGCCAGCCTGCCAGCAAAGCAGGCGCAAGCAGCGGCGCCACGATCCGGCGCAGGCGCGTCAGCGGTGTCGCGCCGCAGATCGCGGCGGCTTCTTCCAACTCGCGATGAATTTGCAGCATGCCCGACGACGCGTAGCGCATGCCGTAGGGCAGATAGTTGATGACGAAGGCCCAAACCAGAATCCCCAGCGTGCCGTAGATCGGGATCGGCACGGCGAGGAAGAGCTGCATCACCGCGATGCCGAGGATGAGACCTGGAAATACGAGAGGTATGGTCGCGAGGCGATCGACGATCCAGCCGCCGGGCGCGCGCCGCACCGCCAGCCAGCCCGCCACGAAGGTCAGCCCGACCGCGATGGTCGCGGTCGCGACCGCCACCATCATGGTGTTGAGCATCAATTCGAGCTGGCCCGAATCCAAGACAGTGCGGAAATTGTTGAGGCTGACGAGCTTGAGCGCCGCCGCGCTGACCGGCTGGAAGAACGGCAGCAGCGACACCCACACCAGCATCAGCATGGGCACCAGCAGCAGCAGAATGAAATTGAAAACGAGAATCCCGGCCGCAACATAGCGCAGCCGCCCGAGGTCGAACGGGCGCGGGCGGAAGCCCTTGCCGGTGATGGTGGCGAAGCGCTCGGCATGCCGCGACAGCCGGCCGTAAATGTAGAGCAGCACGAACACCAGCAGCAGCATCAGCACCGACAGCGCGCTGGCGCCGCCGATGTCGGGCGGCGCGCGCGCCACCATGTTGGTGTAGATGTCGGTGGTGAGCACCGAGATGCGGCCGGGCAGGCCGACCAGCGCCGGCACCTCGAACGCCTCGACCGCGCGGATGAACACCAGCATCGCCAGCGCCAGGATCGACGGCAGCGACAGCCGCATGGTGACGCGCCGGATCGTCTGCCAGACGCCGGCGCCGTGCACGCGCGCCGCCTCTTCCAGTTCCGGATTCGAGTTGCGCAAGCGTCGCGCTCACCAGCAGGAACGCCAGCGGCGACCACAGGAAGCCCTCGACCAGCACCATGCCGAACATGGAGTAGATGTTGATCAGGACGTCGGTGTTGCCGGTGAGCGTGCGATAGAGGTGATTGACCGGGCCGGCCTTGCCGAAGAACAGCAGCCACGCGGTGACATACAGAATGTACGGCGTGCCGAGCGAGATGATCGCGGTGAGATAGGCGAGCGGCTTGAGCGGCGTGTTGGTGCGCTCGACGATCCAGGCCGTCACCCAGCCCACCAGCAGCGCCAGCGCCGCGCTCGCCGCCGCGAACACCAGCGAGTTGATCGTGGTGGTGACGATGTGGCGGCCTTTGAGCACCGCCTCGAAATTGCCGAGGCCCCACGTCGACGTGCTCGGCGTCGGCCCGGCGATGGTGAAACTGCCCTGGATCAGGAACAGGAATGGCGGAACCACCAGCGCCGAGCAGGATCACGATCAGCAGCGCGGAGAGAATGGCCGTCTGGCGCGCAGAGAAACGGGAGCGGCGTGGCGCGGCCGATAGCGCAGCCCCCGTATCGATACGCGCGACGTCGGCCGACGTGGTCACAGGAACAAGGGCCCTCCCCGATTATTGTTGGCGCTATTGTGCAGGCAGCGACGTTGCAGAGCCAGTGATCTTTCTGCGTCTTACAGGCGCAGTAAGATTGTGGACGGCGCGGAATTCGGATTGCTGCCCAACATCTTGGCTCGTTTTTCTTTCCGTCTTACCGATCTTTCTCGCATTTCGGCGCTCCTTCGTAGCCCGGATGAAGCGAAGCGAAATCCGGGGCGGCCTTTCCGTGGCGCATGGCCCCCGCATTGCGCTTCGCTCCATGCGGGCTACGAAATCCCGGCATGCATCATCCTTCTCGCGAAGGCGAATGCTGCTCCAATGCCGGCCAATGTCAAACGATTACGGCGCCATGAACAGCAAAGCTGCTTGCATCCTGTTGATGTGCGCAGCATCGGAATGAAGTTTTTGCAGCGAAGATCGATCGTTGTCGGCGCGGACATGCTCCACAGCAATTTGCAGGCTTGACGCTTTCAACTCCAGCCGAAATATCCGTATGCGAACGGCATCGCCGCGCCGACGATGACGTAGAGAACGTAGCAGACGATCGCGCCGAGCACGGCCGCGCCGATGCGCTCCCAGTACGGTCGCGTCCGATCCCACGAGGTCGGCTGCGGCACATGACGCAGGAAGGTCTCGAACCGCTTCTTCTCCCAGCGCGAGAAGTGCGTCGTATAGTCCTGGTCGTAGCGCCACCACACCGTGCCGGAGCTGTCTAGCAACATGTCCCTGTATTTGAAATTCTTGATCGGATGCGTGAGCACCAGGCAGCGATCGTCCGACACGTCGTATTCGGGCTTGTAGCCGCGCGCGACCAGCGCCCGCAGCCTTCCGACTGTTTGCGTGCCGGCGGTCGCAATGTCGCGCTCGTCCTGCTGCGACGGCGTGATCGCGGGCGCGTCGGGTATCGACGTGCTCTGTTCGTCCACTCTCAGATTCAGCATTCACCACCCCTGTAACGGACTTAAGTACAGCAACAATCTGGCAAGTATTGTGACTTTAATCCGCCCGACGCCCACTTCCCGCCGGAAGAAGGCCATACTTGTTAACGGGCGCGAGGAGCGCCACCGGCTGAAAAAGGCGGCCCAACGGCGGACGTCCAGCACCGACCTTCAAAACCCGTGCAGCCGCGCCGGATTGTCGACCAGGATCTTCCGGATCAGCGCCTTGTCGTTGTCGACGTAGCGATAGAGCAGCTCCACCACCTCGCCGTCATTCATCATGCGCGGCTTGCGCCACTGCACATGCGGCCAGTCCGAGCCCCAGATCACGCGGTCGGGCGCGGCCTCGATATAGGCGCGGGCGATCGGCACCGCGTCGTCCCAGCCGGCATCCATCGCCGAGAGGCGATTGCCGTTCGAGAGCATCACCCACCAGTTCGGATCATGCCTGAGCCTATCGACCAGCCAACGGCAGGCCGGATCGGCGGCGCCGAGCGCGGGATCGGGATAGCCGAGATGGTCGACGACCAGCGGCAGGCCGGCGAGCGTCGCGAGGCGCGGTCCGCATTCTCCATCAGCGTGCCGCGGAGGAAATGCAGCCGCAGGTGCCAGCCGAGCGGCGCGATGCGTTGGGCGGTGCGCGCCACGGTGTCGAACGAGAGCGGCCGCGGCAGGTCATGGCGGAAGCCGAAGCGCACGCCGCAGGCACCGAGCGCGTGCAGCTTCTCGATCTCTTTGTCGCTCGTTGAGTCATCGACGCGCGCGATCAGGCGGACCTGGCTGCGGTCGGGCAGCGCTTCGAGCACATCGACGGCGAGCCGATGGTCCGGACCGTAGAGCGTCGAATGCACGATCACGAAGCGCTCGAAGCCGAGCGTTTTCTCGACGACGCAGAGATCCTCGAAGCTCGCGGCCGGCGGGACATAGGCGGCGCCGGGCTGGGTCGGATATTTGCGCGAGCTCGCCGAAGATATGCGCCTGGCAGTCGCACGCGTGTGGCGGCGGTAACGGCACCGGCGGGCGAATGGCACGATCCCATTCCGGAAATCGTTTCGGCGGCGACGGTCGTAGGGTGGGCAAAGGCGCGGTCGGCGGGCTCATATCTCTCCAATCAACTGGTATAGCGCCGTGCCCACCATAGCAATGTGGTGCGCCTGTAGATTCATGGTGGGCACGCTTCGCCTCCGCTCTCGCGGAGGCTTCGCTTTGCCCACCCTACCAGTGGAAGAATTCATGGAGGTCCGTAGGGGCCTCAAAGTCGTAGCCCGCATGAGCGCAGCGACATGCGGGACAGGCGGCCCCGGGTTTCGCCATAGCGCGTCGAAGACGCGCGTAAACGCGCTTATGGCTCACCCGGGCTACCTGCTCTCAGCGGAAGAACTCCTGAAACACCTCGTTCCACTTCGGCATTTTCTCCTCGGTCTCCTCCGGCGTGAAGAAATGCGCGCGGAATTTTCCCTCCGCCGGCTTGAGCGTCGGCACCGTCGCCGGCACGCCCGGATGCGCCGGGATGTAGTCGGCCTTCGCGAACACCTCCTGGCCTTCGCGCGAGATGATGAAGTCCATGAGCAGCTTTGCGGCATTGAGATGCGGCGCCTTGGCGAGCACCGAGAGGGTCGAGAGCGTGACGGTCGCGGGCTCCATCACGATCCAGTCGACCGGCGCGCCTTTCTTGGCGCTGATCACCGCGTGATGGTTGAAGATCTGCAGCGCCAGCGAATATTCGCCGGCGATGGTCTGGTCGAGCACCTCGCGCGCCGAGCCGCGCAGGTTGGCGATCTTCTGCTGGCCGAGCGCGCGCAGGAACGCCCGGCCCTTCTCCTCGCCCATCTCGGTCAGCACCGTGCCGATGAAGCCGCCGGCGCCGGAGGACGTGGGGAAGCCGTTCCACGCCATCTTGCCGCGCAAGCTCGGGCTGAGCAGGTCGGCATAAGTGCGCGGCTCCTTGCCGCGCGGGATCAGCGAGGTGTTGTAGCCCGGCGTGATCACGAACAGGTTGTTGGCGATCCAATAGCCCTGCGGGTCCTTCACCTGCGCCGGATAGTCCTTGGCGGCGTCGGGCAGCCATTGCAGCACATGGCCTTCGGCCTTCAGCGGCACCACCGTGGTGGTACCGTCGAAGATATCGGCCTGCAGCCGGCCGGCCTTCGCCTCGTTGAGGATCTTCACCGCGGTCTCGGTGGCGTTGGCGCGGGTCGAGCGCACCTTGATGCCGTATTTCTTCTCGAACGCGGCGGTGACCGGACGCACCAGCTGGCTGACGATCTGGGTGGTGTACCAGACCACCTCGCCTTCCTTCTTCGCCGCCGCGATCAGCGCCGGATCGGCGGCGGCCAGCGGCGTCGCCGTCAGCAGCCATCCCGCGATCCCACATCCTGCGACTCGGCGCGCCGTCCTCCACCCGAACATCATTGCCTCCCCGGCATTGTTGGTTTGCGCTTGCTGCAATCCTCGCACGCGCCATCACCGGCTTGAATAGGCGATGACGGCGTCGATAGCGCGCAGGCGGTATCGCGGTTCCCTCCAGCATCCGAACTAAGTTATTGACGCACTGCACAATTTCTCAAATCGCCGATTCATCCGGCCGCTCGCGGAAATTTGTTGTTTCGCATTAGAACATTCACAAGCTAGGCTCCCCATCAGCGCGCGCATCGAGGCAACAAGCGCGCACGCATTCCATTTCCCCACGGGAGGATCTGCAATGATCTCGCTCACGATCAACGGCCAATCACACAACATCGACGTCGAACCGGACACCCCGCTGCTGTGGGCGATCCGGGAGAACGTCGGCCTGACCGGAACCAAATACGGCTGCGGCATCGCGCAATGCGGCTCCTGCACCGTGCATGTCGACGGCGTCGCCATGCGCTCGTGCGCGACGCCGGTGAGCGCCGCCGTTGGCAAGCGCATCACCACCATCGAAGGGCTCGCCGAGAACGGCGTGCTGCACAAGGTGCAGCAGGCCTGGCTCGCCAACGAAGTGCCGCAGTGCGGCTATTGCCAGAGCGGCATGATCATGGCGGTGGCGGCGCTGCTGAAGGACAAGCCGAAGCCGACCGACGCCGACATCAACGACGCGATCACCAATATCTGCCGCTGCGGCACCTTCGTGCAGGTGCGCGCCGCGATCCACGCCGCAGCCAACGCTTAAACGAGGGAGGGATCCAATGAATTACGTTCCGAAGATCGATCGCCGCTCCTTCGTCATCGGCACCGCCGCGGCCGGCGCCGGCTTCTCGCTCGGCATGAGCCTGCCGTTCGGCGCCGCCTATGCGCAAGGGGGCGCAGGAGGCACGCCCGAGCTCAATGCCTGGGTGGTGGTGAAGCCCGACGACACCGTCGTGGTGCGCTTCTGCCGCTCCGAGATGGGCCAGGGCGCGCTGACCGGCCTGTGCCAGCTCGTCGCCGAAGAGCTCGAATGCGACTGGTCGAAGGTCACCTGGGAATATGTCGACCCGCGCGAGAACATCCGCCGCAAGCGCATCTACGGCGCCTTCAACTCGACCGGCTCGAACGCGATCCGACAGTCGCACGACTATGTGCGGCGCGGCGGCGCGGCGGCGCGGCAGATGCTGATCCAGGCCGCGGCCAACGAGTGGAAGGTGCCCGCCTCCGAGTGCACGGCGGCGAACAGCCTGATCACGCACACGCCGTCCGGCCGCAAGACCAGCTACGGCAAGGTCGTGAACGCGGCCGTCAAGATCGAGCCGCCGGATCCGAAGAGCCTCACGCTCAAGGACCCGAAGGTCTGGAAGGTCGCCGGCAAGCCGGTCAAGCGGCTTGATACGATGGACAAGCTCACCGGCAAGCAGAAGTACTCGGCCGACACCCAGCTGCCCGGCATGCTCAATGCCGCGATCAAGGCCTGCCCGGTGCGCGGCGGCAAGCTCGTGAGCTTCGACGCCGTCCAAGGTCAAAGGCATGAAGGGCGTGAAGAACGTCCTTGAGGTCGGCGGCAACGCGGTGGCGGTGGTCGCCGACACCTGGTGGCACGCCAAGACCGCGCTCGATGCGCTGCCGGTTGTTTGGGACGAAGGCCCCGCTGCCAAGGTCTCGAGCGCCACGATCGAGGCGACGCTGAAGGAAGGCCTCGAAGCGGAGACGCCGTTCGTCGGCAACAGGACCGGCGACATCAACGCCGCACTCGCGGGCGCGGCGAAGAAGGTGGAGGCTACCTACGCCTATCCCTACCAGAACCACGCCTGCATGGAGACGCTCAACGCCACCGCGCGTTACACGGCCGACAAATGCGAGGTCTGGACCTCGACCCAGAACGCCGAGGCGGTGCTGGCGGCATCGGTGGAAGCCTCCGGGCTGCCGTTCGACAAGGTGGAGGTCACCGTGGTCTCGGCGGGCGGCGGCTTCGGCCGGCGCGCGCGCACCGACTACGTCACGCAGGCGGTGCAGATCGCCAGGCAGATGCCCGGCACGCCGGTGAAGCTCCTGTGGTCACGCGAAGAGGACATGACCCAGGGCACCTACCATCCGATCACGATGTGCAAGCTCACCGCGGCGCTCGACAAGGACAACAACGTGACCGGGCTGCGCATGCGCATCTCCGGCCAGTCGATCCTTGCCGGCATCGCGCCGGACCGGCTCGACAAAGGTCGCGATCCCGCGACCTTCCAGGGATTGAACGCGGGCGGGACCGAAGGCCAGATCGGCTATGACATCCCGAACATCCTGGTCGACCATGCCATGCGCAACCCGCACCTCACGCCGGGCTTCTGGCGTGGCGTGAACAACAACCAGAACGCCATCTATCTCGAATGCTTCCTCGACGAGGTGGCGCATGCGGCCGGGCAGGACCCGCTCGCGTTCCGCCGCAAGATGATGGCGAAGCATCCCAAGCACCTGGCCGTGCTCAACGCCGCCGCCGCGAAGGCGGAGTACGACAAGCCGCTGCCGAAGGGTGTGTTCCGCGGCATCGCGCAGCAGATGGGCTACGGCAGTTACGTCGCCGCCGTCGCCGAGGTCTCGGTGTCGAGCGATGGCTTGCTCACCATCCATCGCATCGTCGGCGCCACCGACCCCGGCCACGTCGCCAACCCGATGCTGGTCGAGCGGCAGATCTCCGGCTCGTTCGTCTACGGCCTGTCGGCGATCCTCTATGGCGGCTGCACCGTGAAGGACGGCCGCGTCGAGCAGACCAACTTCCACGACTACAACTCGATGCGGATCGCAGCGATGCCGAAGGTCGAGACCGTGCTGGTGCCCTCCGGCGGGTTCTGGGGCGGCGTCGGCGAGCCGACCATCTTCGTGGCGGCGCCGGCCGTGCTCAATGCGGTCTTCGCGGCGACCGGCAAGCGCATCCGCTCGTTCCCGCTGAAGGATCAAGGCATCCGGACCGCCTGACCCGGCCACCGGAGCGGCAATCGGAGCGGCGGCCCCAGGGAAACCAGCGGCCGCCGCTTCCATTTTGGGGCCTGTACAGGTGGGTTTTGCCTGAATTGTTGACTTGAAATCGTCACCTTGCCGTTCGAATCTCCCGGCCGGCCGCTTCGGCAAGCAAGAGGGGACGAAGCATGGCGCGCCTCACCGTCAACGGCCGTCTGCACGACGTGGACGCCGATACCGACACGCCGCTCCTGTGGGTGCTGCGCGACACGCTCGGCATGGCCGGCACCAAATACGGCTGCGGCATCGCGCAATGCGGGGCCTGTACGGTGCATGTCGACGGCGTCGCGATGCGCTCCTGCGCGCTGACGCTCGCCGCGGTCGAGGGCAAGGCAATCACCACCATCGAAGGGCTGGCGCCGAACGGCGTGCTGCACCGGGTGCAGAAGGCCTGGATCGCGCACGACGTGCCGCAATGCGGCTATTGCCAGAGCGGCATGATCATGGCGGTGGCGGCGCTGCTCAAGCAGAAGCCGAGCCCGACCGACGCCGAGATCGACGCAGCGATCACCAATATTTGCCGTTGCGGCACCTATCAGCGGGTGCGCGCGGCCATTCATTCAGCGGCGAACGCTTGATGGGAGAGCGATGACGCACGCGCGGGGGATCGATCGCCGGAGTTTCCTGGTCAGCGTCGCCGCGACCGGCGGCGCGCTGGCGCTCGGCTTCGACGTCAACGCCGCGCAGGCCGCCGGTGGCGCGCCGGAGATCACCGCCTGGATCGTGATTGCGCGCGACGACACCGTGACCGTCCGCGTGGCGCGCTCGGAGATGGGCCAGGGCGCCCTGACCGCGCTGGCGATGCTGGTCGCCGAAGAGCTCGAATGCGACTGGAGCAAGGTGCGCACGGAGTTTCCGCGCCCGGACGAGAACCTCAGGCGAAATCGTATCTGGGGCGATTTCTCGACCGGCGGCAGCCGCAGCATCCGCAATTCGCAGGAGCCGTTGCGCAAGGCCGGCGCGACCGCACGCGAGATGCTGATCGCCGCCGCCGCGGCGCAGTGGGGTGTCGAAGCATCCGAGTGCCGCGCCGCCAACAGCATCGTCACGCACCAGCCGAGCGGCCGCACCGTCACGTTCGGGCAGGTGGCCGAAGCGGCGGCGAAGATCGCGCCGCCGAAAGATGTGAAGCTCAAGGACGCCAGGGACTGGCGCCTGATCGGCAAGCCGACCAAACGGCTCGACGTCGCCGACAAGGTCCAGGGCAAACCGATCTACGGCATCGACGTGCGCGTGCCCGGCATGCTCTACGCCGCGATCGCGCAGTGCCCGGTGTTCAAGGGCACGCTGAAGTCGGTCGACGAGACCAAGGTCGCCGGCATGAAGGGCGTGCACAAGGTCGTCAGGCTCAAGGACGCGGTCGCGGTGGTCGCCGAGAGCTGGTGGCAGGCCAAGAAGGCGCTCGACGCGCTGACCATCGAGTGGGACGCCGGCGAGAGCGGGAACGTCTCCAGCGACAGCATCCGCGACTTCCTGCTCGGCGGATTGGCGGCGCGCGAGGCCGGCGTCGGGCGCGCGCAGGGCAATCTCGCGGAGGGCTTCGCGCAGGCCGGCCGCCGCGTCGCCGCCGACTATGCGGTGCCGTTCCTCGCGCACGCGACATTGGAGCCGCAGAACTGCACCGCGCATGTGACCGGCGACCGCGCCGAGATCTGGGTGCCGACGCAGAACGGCGAGGCGGCGATGGCGGCGGCGGCGCACGCGCTTGGCATTCGGCCGCAGGACGTGATCGTGCACAAGACCATGCTCGGCGGCGGCTTCGGCCGGCGCGGCGCCACGCAGGATTTCGTGCCGCCGGCGGTGCTGATCGCCCGCGAGGTCGGCCGTCCGGTCAAGGTGCTGTGGTCGCGCGAGGAAGACACCGGCCACGACTACTACCGGCCGGTGGCGATGGCGCGGATGGCGGCCGGCCTCGACGCGGATGGCATGCCGCTCGCCTGGCATGTGCGCATGACCGGCAATTCGATCTGGGGCACGCTGATGCCGGCGACGGTGCGCGGCGGCGTCGACCGGCAGTTCCAGGAAGGCTTCCTGGCCGACATGCCCTACGACATCCCGAACTATCTCGCCGACTACGCGATCCGCAACACGCATGTGCCGGTCGGGTTCTGGCGCTGCGTGAACCACACGCAGAACTGCTTCTTCAAGGAAAGCTTCGTCGACGAGATGGCGCATGCCGCCGGCATCGATCCCTTGGAGTATCGCCGCCGCCTGATCGGCAGGCATCGCCACGCCGCAAAATTCCTCGGCGTGCTCAACGCCGCCGCCGAGCGCGCCGGCTGGACGACGCCGCTGCCGCCGAACACCTTCCGCGGCATCGCGCTGAACGAGGCCTACAACACGTTCGTGGCGGCGGTCGCCGAAATCACGGTCGGCGCCGACGGCGCGGTGCGCATGCATCGCATCGTCGTGGCGCTCGATCCCGGCACCGTGGTCAATCCGCTGACCGCCGAAATGCAGACCGAAAGCGCGGTGGTGTTCGGCCTGACCGCCGCGCTCTACGGCGAGATCACGATCAAAGATGGCCGCGTGGAACAGTCGAACTTCAACGACTACCGCATGCTACGCTTGGCCGAGATGCCCAAGGTCGAGACCGTGCTGATGCCGTCGGGCGGATTCTGGGGCGGATGCGGCGAACCCCCCGTTGCAGTCGTTGCCCCGGCGTTGTGCAATGCCATCTTCGCGGCGACCGGCAAGCGTATCCGCTCGCTGCCGCTGAAGAACCACGACCTGAGGAAGACATAAGGCTGCGTTAGACAGCCTGTACGCGTCCAGTGTTTCGGGAGGAAGCCGGCATGAAACCAATTCACTGCCTTGCGGTGCTCGCCGTCCTTTGTGTTTCGACCAGCGCCGCGTCCGCCATCGATGTTGCGCCCGCCGGCGCCGCCGCCTGCTCGGGCTGCCACCCGGCGAGCCGCGCGGTGGAGACGCCGTTCACCCGGCTCAGCGGACGCAATGCCGCCGACATCGTGACGGCGATGCAGGAATTCCGCAGCGGGCAGCGGCCCGGCACGGTCATGGACCGGATCGCCAAGGGCTTCACCGACGACGAGGTCAAGGCGATCGCCGCCTGGTACGCGAAGCAGAAGGAATGACCGTCATGACACAGCATGTGAACCACCATCACGTGAATAGACGCGATTTCCTCAAGCACACCGCCGCCAGCGCCGCGGCGCTCAGTCTCGCCACACCCGCGATCGCACAGAACACGGGCGGCCGCGTCGTCGTCGTGGGCGGCGGCTTCGCCGGCGCGACCTGTGCGCGCGCGCTCAAGCGCCTCGACCCGAAGGCCTCGGTGACGCTGATCGAAGCGAGCCAGACCTTCACCGCCTGCCCGTTCAGCAACAACGTGATCGCCGGCCTGCGCGACCTCAAGGCGCAGCAGTTCGACTACAAGAAATTCGCTGCCGACAAGATCACCGTCACCTTCGCGGCGGCGACGAGCGTCGACGCCGATGCCCGCGCGGTGGTCCTCGGCAACGGCGCCAAGCTCCCGTATGACCGGCTGGTGCTGGCGCCCGGCATCGACATCCGCTGGGACGGCCTGCCCGGCTACAACGAAGCCGCCGCCGAGCGCATGCCGCATGCGTGGCGCGCCGGCGAGCAGACATTGCTGCTGCGCAAGCAGCTCGAGTCGATGGACGACGGCGGGCTGGTGGTGATCGCGGCGCCGGCCAATCCGTTCCGCTGTCCGCCCGGGCCCTACGAGCGCGCGAGCCTGATCGCGCACTACCTGAAGACGCGCAAGCCGAAGTCGAAGCTGATGATCCTCGACGCCAAGGACGCGTTCTCGAAGCAGGGCCTGTTCCTCGCCGCCTGGAAGGAGCTCTATCCCGAGCTGATCGAATGGGTGCCGCTGTCGAAGGGCGGCCGCGTCACCGCGGTCGATCCCAAGACCAACACGCTGACCACGGAATTCGGGAGCCACAAGGCCGCCGTCGCCAACGTGATCCCGCCGCAGCGCGCCGGGCGCATCGCCGAGAGCGCCGGCGTCGCCGACAAGACCGGCTGGTGCCCGATCGATCCGGTGACGTTCGAGTCGAAGCTCAAGCCCAACATCCACGTCATCGGCGACGCCTGCATCGCCGGCGGCATGCCGAAGTCGGCGTTCTCGGCGAACTCGCAGGCCAAGGGTTGCGCCGCCGCGCTCGCAAAGCTCCTCGCCGGCGAGAAGCCGGAGGAGCCGAAGCTGATCAACACCTGCTACAGCCTGGTGGCGCCCGACTACGGCATCTCGGTCGCCGGCGTATACTCACCGGTCAACGGGCAATGGACCGACGTCAAAGGCGCCGGCGGCGTCAGCCCGGCGAAGGCGCCGCACAGCGACCGCGCGCTGGAAGCGAATTTTGCCAATGGCTGGTTCAAGACCATCACCGAGGAAGTCTTTGGCTGACGCGATGGATTTGGGTCACGTCGAGCGCACTCTTACGTGGGCTGGCTCTATCGTCCGCTCATTCCCGCGTAAGCGGGAATCCAAAATCTTCCTTTGTGGCCCCTGGGTCCCCGCTTTCGCGGGGACGAGCGGCGGAGAGAGTCGAGCCGGACTGGCGCTGGCGTGCATCGCCGCGTTGGTGTTCGGCGCCCCAAGCGCCCGCGCCGAGCTGAAATCCTACAAAGTCGTCGGCGACGCCATCCCGCAGTCGCTGACCGGCGCCAAGGGCGATCCGGCCAAGGGCCGCGCGATCGTCGCCAACCGCCAGGTCGGGCTCTGCCTGCTCTGCCACAGCGGACCCTTCCCGGAGGAGCGGTTCCAGGGCACGCTGGCCCCCGACCTCGCCGGCGCCGGAACCCGCTGGTCGCCGGGGCAGTTGAGACTGCGGATCGTCGATTCCACGCGTGTTAATCCGGCGACCATCATGCCGCCATACTATCGGATCGATGGTCTTACCCGGGTAGCGCCCGCGTTCGCCGGTAAACCCGTGTTGAACGCCGAGCAGATCGAGGATGTGGTAGCGTACCTTTCGACGCTGCGAGACGAGAAGAAATGACCGAGCCCTTCTCCATCGTCGCGACCCGCCGCCGCTTCCTGATCGGCGCGGCCGGCGTCGTGCTGGTCGCCGGGGCGCCGGCCGCGCGCGCCCAATACCTGGAGCGGCCGGCCGCCATGCAGGCGGCGATCAAAGCGCTCGCCGGTGACGGCCCCTTGAAACAGGGCCGCATCAAGATCGAGCTGCCGCCGCTGGTCGAGAACGGCAACGCCGTCCCGCTCGGCATCGCGGTCGACAGCCCGATGACCGACGCCGATCACGTCAAGGCGATCCACGTCTTCACCGAGAAGAACCCGCAGCCGAACGTGGCGAGCTTCCAGCTCGGGCCGCGCGCCGGCACCGCCAACATCCAGACCCGCATGCGGCTTGCCGACACGCAGCTGGTGGTGGCGGTCGCGGAGATGAGCGACGGCAGCTTCTGGCGCGACGAGGTCGAGGTGATCGTCACCCTCGCCGCCTGCCTGGAGGAAAGCTGATGGCCGCCGCCGCGCGCGCACTCATCAATGTTCCGCAGAAGGCCAAGCGCGGCGAGGTCATCACCATCAAGTCGCTGATCTCGCACGTGATGGAGACCGGCTTCCGTCCGAATTCGACCGGGCAGCTGATCCCGCGCGACATCATCAAGGAATTCGTCTGCACCTATAACGGCACCGAGGTGTTCCGCGCCGAATTCTTCCCGGCGGTGTCCGCCAATCCGTTCGTATCCTTCACCACGGTCGCGACCGAGAGCGGCACCATCACGATGACCTGGAGCGGCGACAACGGGTTCCACGCCACCGAGTTGGTCGCCATCACCGTCGAATAGCACGCGCATGTCCCGGCGAAGTGGCCACCGGTTCGCCGAAGAGGACATGCGCCACATCAAAAAAGTTATGTTGATCTGGCGCATCGCTGCTGCGCTCGCGATCGTCGCCGCCACCGTTCCCGCCATTGCCGAAATCCCGATGCCCGAGCGGAAGTCGGGCTACGACTTCATGGGCAAGCAAACCCAGGCGATGCAGGACGACGACACGTCCAACGCCGGCATGCTGTGGGTGCTCGACGGCGAGACTTTGTGGAACCGCCACGCCGGCGCCGCCAACAAATCCTGCGCCGACTGCCATGGCGACGCGCGCGCCAGCATGAAGGGCGTCGCCGCGCGCTATCCGGCGATGAGCCCGGCGCTTGGCCGGCCGATCAATCTCGAGCAGCGCATCAACATCTGCCGCGCCGACCGCCAGCAGGCAAAGCCGTTCGCCTATGAGAGCAAGGACCTGCTCGCGCTCACCGCCTTTGTCGGCCGGCAATCGCGCGGCATGCCGATCGCGGTCGCCGACGACGCCGCGACGCGCAAGGCGATCGAGAGCGGCCGTGTTACGTTCACGCGCCGGCAGGGCCAGCTCAATCTCTCCTGCGCGCAATGCCACGACGACAACTGGAGCGGCCGCCTCGCCGGCAATCCGGTGACGCAGGGCCAGCCGACCGGATACCCGATCTATCGGCTGGAATGGCAGAACCTCGGATCGCTGCAGCGGCGGCTGCGCAATTGCCTCACCGGCATCCGCACGGTGGTTCCGGCGCTCGGCGCGCAGGAGCTGGTCGAGCTCGAGCTCTATCTGATGTGGCGCGCACGCGGCATGACGATGGAGACGCCGGGGGTTAGGCCGTAAGACGCGTGTCCCGCACGCGGTGCAGCGCGTTAGCGGTGCACCGCAGATGCGGGACCCCGGTTGCTGCGAGCTTTGCGAATAGAAACCGGGGTCCCGGGTCTGCACAGCAGCACTGCGTGCTGCAGTGCGCCCGGGACACGAGAGCTCTTGCCCCTACTCCTGCTGCCCGACCGCCGGCACGCCACTGCCGCGGCGATAGTCCGGCAGCGGCGGCAGGCCCCAGATCGTCGACTCGGTCCGCTTCCAGGTCTTCGGATATTGCGGCGTGTCGCGATGCCAGGGCCGCGGATCGAAATAGCCGAGCACCTCGTCCTTCATCTGGTCGAGCTCGATATACATCTCGACCGTGTGCTCGTCCGGATTGCGGTGATAGGTGGCGACGTTGTGGCCGGGGCCGTGGCGCACCGGCCCCCACAGGATGCGGATGTTCTTGGTCGCGAACATCTCGCAGGCGTTCTGCATGTGCGACATGTCTTTCAGCTCGAACGCGATGTGGTGCAGCTCGGCCTTGTCGCCCTTGATGAAGTTCACGGTGTGATGGTCGGTGTTGCAACGCATGAACACGAACCAGTCGTCGATCCAGTCCGACACCTTGAAACCCAAGACCTTGCCGTAGAAATCGGCGACCGCCTTCACGTCCGGACAATGGAACGCGATGTGCCCGAGCTTGAGCGGGCCGATGCCGCTGACCTGATGGTGGTCGCCGAGATACTTCCACTCGGTGAACAGGTCGATTGAGGTGTCCTTGTTGTCCTTGAAGGTGAGCACCTTGCCCATGCCGGGGATGGAGTCGTTGCGCAGCTCGCTCTTGACGCCGTCCTTGCCGAGTTCCTTCGCCAGCGCGTCGAAATCCGAATCCGGCGCGACCTCGAACGACAGCCGGGCGCAGTGGTTGCGGTCGGCCTGCTCGAGCTGGATCGAGAGCAGCCCGGTCTTCGACGCCAGGAACGCGCGCTTCTTCTCGCGCTCCGCCAGCACCAGACCCGCCACCTCGGTCCAGTAGGCGATCTGCTTCTCGATATCGGTGGTCTCGAAGGTCGCGTGACCGACGCGCCGGGGCTTGATCATCTTCCTCTCCTCATTCATTCACGTAGCGCTTGGCATGACGGCGACTATAGCCCACCCTTGCCATCCATGCATGATCGCGGTTCTGTCGGGACGGGACAGCAGTTTAGAACCTAGAACGGGGAGTGAAGACCATGGCCGCCGGCTACAAGCTTGCAACCTACCAGACCAAGGACGGGCCACGCGCCGGCCTCGTCGTCGACGACAAGGTCGTCGATGCGGCCAAGGCGACCGGCAAGCCGGCCTATGCCACCGTGCTCGGTATCCTCAACGACTGGACGAAGGCGCAGGGCGCGCTGAAGGCGGCCGCCGAAAAGGCCGCCAAGAGCAAGGCGAAGCCCCTGCCCCTGAGCAAGGCCAAGCTCCTGGCGCCGGTGCTCTACCCCTCGGCGATCTATTGTGCAGGCGCGAATTACCAGGACCACGCCAACGAAATGGCGGCGAAGGACAACAAGCCGCCGCCGCCGGACCCGCACACGCTCGGGCTCGAATCCTGGCACTTCATCAAGGCCTCGCGTTCGCTCTCCAATCCGGGGGCGACCGTCAAGATCTCCACTTATTCGCAGAAGATGGACTGGGAGATCGAGCTGGCGGCGGTGATCGGCAAACCGGCCAAGAACGTGCCCAAGGAGAAGGCGCTGAGTTACGTCGCCGGCTACACCATCGCCAACGACCTCTCGGCACGCGACCGCGGCCGCCGGCCGCATATCCCCGACACCTCTCCGTTCAAGGCCGACTGGGTGGCGCACAAGAGCTTCGACGGCTCCTGCCCGCTCGGGCCCTGGATCGTGCCGGCGAGCGACATCAAGGATCCGCACAATCTCGGCCTCAAGCTCTGGGTGAACGGCGTCCTGAAACAGGACTCCAACACCGCCCAGATGATCTTCAATCTGAACGAGCAGATCGCCCACCTGTCGTCCCGGCTGACGCTGCATCCGGGCGACCTGATCCTGACCGGCACACCGTCGGGCGTCGGCGCCGGGCGCGGTGAATTCCTCAAGGCCGGCGACACCGTCAAGCTCTGGATCGAGAAGATCGGCGAAATCAGTTCCAAGATGGCCTGATCGGGGCCCGGCGGCGACGCCGGCATGCCACGCAAGCCATTGAGCATTTCCGGACCCCGGCCATGCAGTTAAGCAAGGCCGGGCGATCCGGCGCTGATTGCGTTCCTTCTTTAGAACAGGCATATATTTGGTCTGCCGGCTGCAAAATGCCCGGCCGATCAACAACAAAGGCGGAACGCCATTTCAGGTTACACTCGGGTGTAACGTCCCAGTAGAGCAGGATCACCAAGCATGGCTGAGCAGTTCGTCGGTAAGCTTTCGGAGTTCAAGGACGGCGACCGCCGTATCATTTTCGTCGGTGACAATGAGATCGGTGTGTTCCGGCACGAGGGGAAATTCTACGCCTACAGCAACTACTGCCTGCACCAGGGCGGCCCCGCCTGCGAAGGCCTGACCATCGCCAAGGTCGAAGAGCGGCTGCGGCCGGACAAGACCTCGGAGGGCCTGTTCTTCTCCGACACCGAAATGCACTTCGTGTGCCCGTGGCACGGCTACGAGTACGACATGAAGACCGGCGAATGCGTGTCGGACCGCAAGCTCAAGCTGCGCAACTACAAGATCGTTGAAAAAGGGGACGAGGTTTATGTCGTCGCCTAAGCGCGCCGGAAAGCCGGCGCCGAAATCGAAGTCCGCTGCCAAACCGGCCGGCAAGGCCGCCAAGCCGGCGGCCAAGGTTGCCGCAACCAAGGCTGCGGCGACCAAGGCTGACGCGACCAAGGCTGACGCGAACGGTTCGACGTCGCATGACGCGACCAAGCTCGCCGCCGAGATCGAGAAGGCGCTGACCACCGGCAAGCTCGACACGCTGACACCGCAGGCGCTGCATGCGCTGATGGGCGCGTGCTGCAAGAATTACGCGACCCGCGTCGAGGCCGGCGAGGACCTGCTGCCATTGGCGCATCGTACGACTGTCAGTCCAACCGAAGTGATGGTGACGGCGAGCGGGCTGTTGCGCGCCGCCAATCTGGCCGTGTTCGAGCTCGGCATGTGGCAGAGCTGGACCGGGCGTTAGAGATACGCATTAAACAAACGAAGAAGACGATCGGAGACGAACCATGGACCTCATTGCCGACCGCGGCCGACGCGTCACAGTCGACGAGCTCAACACCACCCGCCTGCTGGCGCATGCGCGCAAGCAGGCGGTGCAGCGCAAGTTCGACGACGTGCTGATCGTCGACGTCGACGCGCACCACTACGAGAACGAGCACATGTCGGAGATTCTCCCGTTCATGGAGAACGACGTGCTCAAGCAGATCAGCATGGGCGGGCGGTCGACCTCCCGGCGCCAACTCCTGCCGTCGCAGGCGGGGTTCACCCAGGACATGGGCGGCCGCGTCACGCGCTATCCGATGCGCGGCTCGGAGAAGACCGAGCCGGGACGGCATCGCGACATCCAGCTCGGCGAGCGCTGGATGGACGCCATGAGCGTCGACTACTCCTGCCTGTTCCCGACCGGCATGCTCAACATCGGCATGCATCCGCAGAAGGAAATGGAAGTCGAGCTGTGCTGGGCCTATAACCGCTGGCTCACCGAGAAGGTGCTGCCGGAATCCAACAACCGCTTCTTCTCGATGCTGTGCATCCCGTTCAGCGATCCGGACGCGTCGCTGCGCCATGTCGAGACCTTCGGCGACCGCAAGGGCGTCGGCGGCTTCATGGTGACGACGGTGCGCAACCTGCAGGTCAACGACAACGCCTATATGAAGGTCTATCGGGCGATGGAAGAGCGCGGCCTCGTGCTGTCGTTCCACTCCGGCCCAAGCTGGTCGGAGCCGGTGTTCCGCGCCTGCAACCGCTTCCTGTCGGTGCACGCGCTCGGCTTCTCGTTCTACAACATCCTCCACTGCACCAACTGGGTGATCAACGGCATGGGCGAGCGCTTCCCCAAGCTGCCGGTGGTGTGGATCGAGTCAGGTTTGGCCTGGGTGCCGTTCCTGATGCAGCGGCTCGACCATGAATACATGATGCGGCCCTCGGAAGCGCCGGTGCTGAAGAAGAAGCCCTCGGACTATATGCGCGACATGTACTATTCGTCGCAGCCGATGGAGATCCAGGACCGCGAAGCGATCGAGTGCACCTTCCGCATGATCAATGCGGAGACGCAACTGCTCTATTCGTCCGACTATCCGCACTGGGACTTCGACCTGCCGTCGACGATCTGGGACCTGCCGTTCCTGTCGGAGAAGGCCAAGCACAACATCGTGGGCGGCACCGCGGCGCGGCTGTTCAAGCTGCCGCCGCGCAACGAGGCGCAGAAGGCCAACCTGCAGAAGTTCGGCAACCTCGTCACGGCCTAGAACGAGATAACAAGGCGTCAAACAAGAAGAACCGCCTCCCGGGGAAACCGGGGGGCGGTTTCGTTTTGGGCAGGTCCCACATCTCTGGGCCTCATGCTGAGGAGCGTCCGAAGGACGCGTCTCGAAGCATGGCTACACACCGGGGCCGCACTATCCTTCGAGACGCCGCGCATCGCGCGGCCCTCAGGATGAGGGCGGAGATAGGTTGCGCCTGGACGCTCCGATTTAAGGGTTGACTCCACTCGCTAACGATCTAATATTCATCCAAATGGATGAATATTAATGCCGACACCCCGCACCGAGAATCTCGACCACACCCTGATCGCGCTCGCCGATCCGACCCGGCGCGCGATCCTGCGCAGGCTTGCACGCGGCGAGGCGCGCATCACCGATCTCGCGGAGCCGTTCGACATCTCGTTCAACTCGGTGTCGAAGCACATCAAGCTTTTGGAGCGCGCCGACCTGGTCGCGCGCCGCAAGGCCGGCCGCGAATACATCCTGACGTTCAAGCCGAAGCCTTTGAACGACGTGCAGGCCTGGATCGCCAGGCAGCAGGCGTTCTGGGCTGCCTCGCTCAAGGCGATCGACGACATGTTGCGTGAGGAAGACCAAGGAAACGTACGGAAATGACGGAGACACTCGCGACCGCCAAGGTCACGCACCGCTTCCAGGCGTCACCAGAGCGCGTCTACGACGCCTGGCTCGAGCCGGCGAAGCTGCGCGCCTGGATGAGCGCCGCGCTCAAGCAGATGGGCCTGTCGGGCGACGTCAGGCGGATCGAGGTGGATGCGCGCGTCGGCGGAAAGTTCTTCTTCTCCGACATGCGCGAGGCCGGCGAGGCCAAGCACTGGGGCACCTACCGCGTGCTCGACCGGCCGCGCAAGATCGCGTTCACCTGGATCGTCGACGAGAGCCAGGAGAACGAGCCGTCCATCGTGACGATCACGATCGAGCCCGACGGCGCGGGCTCATTCGTCACCATCGTGCACGAGAGGATCTGGGCGTCCTACGTGGAGAAGGTCGAAATGGGCTGGTCGAACATGCTGCGCAGCATCGATGCGATGTTAGCGCAGCCGTAGCCCGCATGAGCGAAACGACATGCGGGACGCCGGCGAGGAATGCCCCAGATTTCGCTTACGCTCATCCGGGCTACAAACTGAGATAGTTCGCAAGCGCCCGCGCTTGATTGTGTTCCACGTCGCGGGCCGAGTATAGCAGCGTGACCGGACCGCGCGCGCACATGGCGCGGAGCTTCTCGACGGCATCACCGTTGCGGTCGAGCTCCGCCGCGTAGCGCACGCAGAACTGCTGCCAGCGTTCGGGGCGATGGTCGAACCATTTGCGCAAAGCCGTGCTCGGAGCAACGTCCTTGAGCCAGACGGCGTCGCTTAGTTTGTCCTTGCTGATCCCGCGCGGCCACACACGATCGACCAGCACGCGCTGCCCATCGCCTCGGGAGCGCGTCTCATAGACTCGTTTGATCTGCAGCTTTGCCACGGCGGACGCTCGCTGACGCTCCGGGCGAATATAATGCGTAGGCGGATTGCGCCCCATAGCGCGTCGAAGACGCGCGTAAACGCGCTGATGCGGCTAATCCGCCCTACGAAGCAAGTAGCCCGCATGAGCGAAGCGACATGCGGGACCGTCAGCCCCGGATTTCGCTGCGCTCATCCGGGCTACAAGCTGTGGAGTCTTACCGCCCCAGCGTCTGCGCCATGATCTCTTCGCAGCGCTTGCCGGCTTCCGGATCGGCGACCGAGAGGTCGCCGCCGGCCGCGGCCTTGAAGCGGTTCGACGGCATGCCGGCCATGCCCCAGCGGCACGGGCGCATCGGGAACTTGCGCCAGTATTCGGCGTCGTGCGCCTCGTAGGTCGCCTCGTCCACCTGCTGCACCTCGGCGGTGTATTCGACCACGAAGCCGTTCGGCTCGACGAAATAGCCGAACACGTTGTCGCCCGGCCCGTGGCGGCCGATGCCCCATTCGACGTTGAAGCCGTGCTTCTTCATGCGGCCGGCGCCGCGCATCAGCCCATCGATGCTCTCGACCTCATAGGCCATGTGGTTGAGCGTCGGGCCGTTGCCGCGCGCCATCGCGATCGAGTGATGGTCGCGGCTGCAGCGCACGAACTCCATCATGTCGGTGGTGTCGGAGCGCTGGAAGCCGAGCACGTCGATGAAGAACGACGTCTGCTGGTCGATCTTGGCGCTGTTGAGCACCACGTGGGAAAGCTTGCTCGGCACCGAGCAGTTGCTGTTGACGTTCTGATGGCGCGCCACGTCGGCGGCGATGTTGAGCACGTGGCCTTCGGGGGTCTTGAACTGGAAGCCGTAGCCGCCGCCGGCGCTGCGCGCGAGCTCAGCCGGCGCGGCCGTGACGTTGACGCCCGCGGCCTTGGCGCGCTCGTACAAGGCGTCGACCCCTTCGCGGTTCACGGCGGCGAAATGCACGCCCAGCATCCCGGCGGTCGGGCGCTCGCGCAAGGTCACCGCATGGTGCTCGGTGCCGTTGGCGCGCAGGTGGATGGTCTCGCCATCGGACACCACCGGCTCGAGCCCCCAGACGGCGCTGTAGAAGCCGACCGACTGGGTGAGATTGGTGACGCCGAGCTCGATGCTGCGCAGGCCGGTGACACGGGCGTTATTCATGGGAATCCTCTTTGAGACGTCTTTGCTTGCTGCCTATCTAGCACGCGCGCGTTCCCCGGGCGAGCGGAGCGAGACCCGGGGTCCAGCGAAATAACGAAGCGCTGCTATGCAGCCCATGGGTCCCGGCTCGCGCCATAGCGCGTCGAAGACGCGCGTGAACGCGCTTGAGGCGCGTCCGGGACACGAGACCACCGTCAGGACGGCAACGCCACACATTTTTGCGGCGAAACCCCAACGTGGACCGCTTGGCCGATATGAAATTCCGCCTCGGGGTTCGAGCGGATGCGGATTTCGCCGTCGCCGGCGTCCACGAGATAGTCGACCACCTCGCCGAGAAACACCCGGTGCGAGATCTTGCCGGTCATCGCATTGAGGCCGTCGCCGGGCGGCTTGTCGGACAGCGTCAAGTCCTCGGGCCGGGCCGAGACCAGCACGTCCTGGCCGGCCGAGACCGTCTGCCCAAAAATGCAGCGGAACAGGCCGTGGCGGGTCTCGACCGTGGCCATGTGCTCGGCCGCGGCCACGTCCTTGACCTTGCCCTTGAGGAAGTTGGCGGAGCCGATGAAGTCGGCGACGAACTGGCTCTTGGGCTGCCGATAGATTTCCTGCGGCGTGCCGCGCTGGATGATCTTGCCGAAATTGAACACCACGATCTCGTCGGACAGAGCCAGCGCCTCGGACTGGTCGTGGGTGACGTAGACGGTGGTGATGCCGAGCCGCTTCTGCAGCAGCTTGAGCTCGACCCGCATCTGCTCGCGCAGCTTGGCGTCGAGGTTGGACAGCGGCTCGTCGAGCAGCAGGATCTTCGGCTCGCGCACCAGCCCGCGCGCAAACGCAAGCCGCTGCTGCTGGCCGCCGGAGAGCTGCGTCGCCGGGCGCGTCTCGTAGCCCGACATCCGCACCATATCGAGCGCGCGCAGCACCTTCTCCTTCACCTCGGCGGCGGAGTATTTGCGGTCGCGCGCGACCTTGAGCGGGAACGCGACGTTCTCGAACACCGTCATGTGCGGCCAGATCGCATAGGACTGGAACACCATGCCGATGCCGCGGTCGCGAGGGCGGCACGAAGATGCCCTTGTCGGTGTCGCACACGGTCTCGTCGGCGATGACGATCTTGCCGGCTTCCGGCCGCTCGAGCCCGGCCAGGCAGCGCAGCGTCGTGGTCTTGCCGCAACCGGACGGGCCGAGCAGCGTGATCAGCTTGCCGGTGCCGATGCCGATGCTGATGCCGTCGACGGCATTCACCACCACGTTGCCGGGCGCCACGAAGGTCTTGCGGAGATTTTCGATCGCGAACATGGAGCGGGTGATCCTTTACGCGCGCACCGCGGGTGATTTTCTGGATTTGCGGAGGCTCGCGCCACAGCGGTTCCCCTCCCCCTTGTGGGGAGGGGTTAGGGGTGGGGGTGATCCGATCGCGTAGGCCGTACCACCACGCGCCACCCCCCTCCCCAACCCTCCCCCACAAGGGGGGAGGGAGCAGACCGAGTTCGCGGCATCGTTTTGCTCAAGTCTCACGAACATCATCCTACCCTGCTGCTTGCGCCTTGGCGGCGGCCGCTTCGCTGCGGCGCTGCACCCGCATTTCGAGCCAGCGCAAGCCGGCGACGATCATGATGAGCGGAATGATCTGCAGCACGCCGAGCGCGGACACCGCGCCGTAGCTGCCGCCCTCCTCCCACATGGTCAGGCTGATGGTGCCGAGCACATGCGTGCCGGGACCGACCAGGAACACCGAGGCGCCGAGCTCGCGCACCGCCAGCACGAAGATGTAGATCCACGCCGCCAGCAGCACCGGCGCCAGCAGCGGCAGCAGGATCCGGAAGAACACCTGCCGCATGCGGGCGCCCGAGACCTCGGCGACCTCCTCGAGCTCCTTGTGGATCTGCGTGAGCCCGCTTGAAATGAACCGCATGCCATAAGGCAGGTAGAGCGTGACGTAGGCGATCAGCAGGATCCAGATCGTGTTGTAGACCGGGATCGGCAGCATCAGATAGGCGAACAGGATCGCGGCGCCGACGATGACATGCGGCATGGCGATCGGCGTGAACGCGATCGAGTTCGAGCACCCATCCCGACTTCGGCGCCGCCCGCAGCGCGATCCAGGCCATGATGAAGGTGAGGCCGACCACGAGCGTCGCCGCCATCGCGGCGAGAGACACGCTGGTCTTCACCGCATTGACGAAGATCGGATAGTGCAGGATGAACTCGTAGTTCTCCCAGGTCGCGGGCGAGGACGAGCCGATGAACGGCTGCGCCAGGTTGCGGAAGAACGACTGCCACACCAGCGTGAGCAGCGGCAGGCCGAGCGCCAGGAAGAACATCAACAGCACGCCGATCGCCACCGGCCAGCGCCATTTGCGCAGCTTGATGCGGGTCGGCATGTAGCCCTTGCCGGTGATGGTGGCGAAGGCTTCGGCGTTGCGGGTCGCGCGCCGGTAGAAGAACACGGCGACGATGCAAATGAACAGCAGCGTCATGCCGAGCGCCGAGGAGATGCCGAATTCCGGCGGCGCGTTCTGGGTGGCGGCCTGGATCTCGGTGGTGAACACGTCGATGCGCGCCGGGCGGCCGATCAGCCGCGGCACCTCGTAGGATGACATGCCGAGCATGAACAGCAGCAGCGTGGTCGAGAGGATCGCGGGGCGCAGCAGCGGCAGCGTGATCTTCGGCATCACCTGCCAGTAGCGCGCGCCCGAGACCAGCGCCGCCTCTTCCAGCCGCACGTCGAGCACGCGCAGCGCCGGCCCGAGCGCGAGATAGGCGAGCGGGAAGTAGTGGCTCGCCAGCGCCCAGATCATGCCGCCCATGGAGTAGATGCTGAACGGCGCCTCGGTGAGCCCGAACCAGTGCTTCATCAGCGCATTGACCCAGCCGATATTGGGGCTGAGCACGAAGATCCACGCCATCGCGGTGAGCAGCCCGGGAATGGCGAACGAGAGCAGCGCCAGCGAATGGAACAGCGGACCGAGCGGCGCGTCGGTGCGCTCGACCACGAACGCCACCATCCCGCCCAGCAGCAGCGTCACCACGGCGGTGCCGGCGGCGAAGATCAGCGAATTGCCGAACAGCCGCACGATGTGCCAGCTCGAATAGGCCTGCACGAAATTCGAGAGCGAGGCCGGGCCCGGCCCGAAGCCGGTGTCCTCGGTGAAGGCGGTGTAGAACAGCGCCGCCAGCGGCACGAACACCAGCCAGCCGGCGATCAGCACGCAGGCGATCAGCGCGAGGTTGCGCGGGCGGATCAGCGCGGCCACGGCGCGCGCGACGACGCCGTTGCCGCCCGATTCCATCCCTGCCTGTGCGACAGCCACCTGCGTCTTCCTCCTAGCTCAACCTTCCGTGTCCCGGGCGCTGCGCAGCACGAAGTGATGCGCTGCAGAACCGGGACCCCGGTTTCTTCTACATTCCAACCAACCTGGGTCCCGGATCAGCGGTGCACCGCTGCGCGCTGCACCGCGTCCGGGACACGAGACCTCGTTTAGCGCGGCCGGAACAGTTCCTGGAACTTGCGCTGCCAGACCTTCTCCTCCTCCGGCGTCAGCAGCACCGGAATGATCTTCTTCTGCTTGATCATCGCGACGGTGCCGGGCGGATTGTCGGCCACGTCGTTGCGCGTCGGGAACCGGCCGAACTTGGCGATGAACTGCTGCGCCTCCTGGCTCAGCATGAAATTCGCCGCCAGCCGCGCCGCATTCGGATTGGGCGCGAGCGCGCTCACGCCCACCTGCCCGAACATCAGCGCCACCGGATCCATCGCCCAGACGTCGATCGGCCCGCCGGTGAGCTTCACGTTCATCGTCAGGTTGACGTAGTTGTTGAGCGTGATCGCATATTCGCCGGCGCCGGTCGCGCGCGCGAGCGCAAGATGCCCGTCGGTGATGACCGGCTTGAGCGTCGCGACCATGCCCTTGATGAGCTCGGTGGCGCGCTGCTCGCCGTAATACTCGAAGATCGCCTTGAGCCACTCGTTGTCGGTGCCGTCGATCGCGACCCGGTTGGCCCACTGCTTCTTGGTGAGGAACTCCTCGTAGGTCTTCGGCAGCTCGTCGGGCTTCACCAGCTTGGTGTTGTACGCGGGCCCGTTGTAGTTCGCGTACATGCCGTACCAGCGCCGGCCGCCATCGCGCGCGTCGGCCGAGATGTGCTTCGCCTCCGGCGGATCGATCTGCGCCATCATCGCCGGCGGCACCTTGTTGATGGTCGTGGTCTGCAGGATGTCCCACGCCTTCTGCTTGGTGCGGAACTCGATCGCGATGCGGGCCATCAGCGGCGTGTCGGCGGCGCGCACATAGTTGACCTTGATGCCGGTCGCCTCGGTGAAGATCTTGAACAGCGGCAAGCCTTCCTGCTCGTTCATCGACGAATAGACGACCAGCGGCCCTTCCTTCTGGGCGGCGGCGAGCAGCGTCGGGTCGAGCCAGGGCTTTGGCGCCTGTCCGGCGGCGGGCGCGAGCCCGAGCGAAAGGGCCATCGCGGCGTAAGCGCCCAGCCGGCATACAGTCTTTCGCATTTCCACCCTATTCTCTTGTTGGTTTTTCGGCCGTCTGGACGAGCGTTACGGCACCATAACAAAGGCCGCAAGATTGACAAACGGTCACAGGGCGTTGGTTACCCGTTGCAACGCCCTCGAATGTCCGTGGGGACGAATGCGCGGGCCGCGAGTCACCTCGCCCCGCTTGCGGGGAGAGGTCGACTTCCGAGCGAAGCGATGGAAGTCGGGTGAGGGGGACTCACAACGAGCGCGATCTCTCGATAGCCCCCCTCACCCGGATTGCTTCGCAATCCGACCTCTCCCCGCAGGCGGGGAGAGGTGACGGAGTGCGCGGCACCGCTCGATACCAATCACTACCGCTTGCGCAGCAGCGCCTCGAACATCTGCCGCAGGCGCTTCTCCTCTTCCTGCGAGAACTGCGTGCGCACCACCTTGCGGGTCTCGACCTCCTTGATGATGCCGGGCGGATTGGTCTCGACGTCGCTGCGCGTCGGCAGCCGGCCGAACTTCGCGTAGAACACCTGGCAATCGCGGCTGAGCATGAAGTTGGCGGCGAGCCGCGCGCTGTTCGGGTTCGGCGCGTTGGCGCTCACCGCGACCTGCGCGAAATAGAGCGGCACCGGATCGAGCGGGAAGAAATCGATCGCGCCGCCGGAGAGCTTCACGTTGAGCGTGAGATTGACGAAATTGTTGAGGGCGAAGAGATACTCGCCGGCCGCCACCGAGCGCGCCATCGCGAGCCGCCCGTCGGTCAGCACCGGCTTGAGATTGGCGGCGATCTCGCGCACCAGCGCGGTGCCCTTCTGCTCGCCGTGGAACTGCATCATGCCGCGCAGCCACTCGATGTCGGTGTAGTCGATCGCGACCTTGCCGGCCCACTCCTTGCGCTTGGCGAACTCCTCGAAGCTCTTCGGCAGGTCGGCCTTGGAGACGAGCTTGGTGTTGTGCGCCGGCGTCGTATAGACGGTGTAGACGCCGTACCAGCGCCGGTTGGGATCGCGCGCCAGCGGGTTGACCGGCTTCGCCTCCGACGGATCGAACTGCGCCAGCAACGCTTGCGGCATCTTGTGCGCATTGGTCATGTGCACGATGTCGAACGACGGCTGCTTCGCCCGCGTCTCGATCGCGATGCGCGACGACAGCGAGGCGTCGTTGCCGCGGATGTAGTTGACGTTGATGCCGGTCGCCTCGGTGAAGATCTTGAACAGCGGCAGGCCTTCCTGCTCGTTGGTCGAGGAATAGACCGTCAGCGGCCCCTCTTTCTTGGCGGCGGCGAGGAGTTTTGCATCGAGCCAGGGGCGCTCCGCCTGCGCGTGCGCAGGAAGCGCGCGCGCGAGAACGAGGCCGGCCAATCCTGCGGTGACGCCGCGTCGGGAAATTGAATTGTTCAATCTTCTCTCCTTCCGAGCATCATCGCGGCTTGAACAGCGCATTGAACGTCTGCTGCCATTTGCGCTCGTCCTCGGCCTGGAACAGCGTCGGCACCACGGCCTTCGCATGCAGCCGCTCGATGATGCCGGGCGGGTTTGATTGCACGTCGCCGCGCGTCGGCAGGCGGCCGAATTTCGCCAGATGCCCCTGCCCGTCGCGGCTGAGCATGAAGTTGGCGGCGAGCCGCGCGGCGTTCGGGCTCTTCGCCTTCGCGTTCACCGCGACGCCCGCATAGAACAGCACCACCGGATCGAGCGGGAAGATCTCGACCGGACCGCCGGCGAGCTGCACGTTGCTCGACAGCATCACGTAGTTGTTGAGCGACAGCCAGTATTCGCCGGCGCCGACCGAGCGTGCCAACGCAAGATGCCCGTCGGTGATCACCGGATTGAGCGTGCCGACCATGCCCTTGATGATCTGCGTCGCCTTGGCCTCGCCGAAGTGCTGGAAGAAGCCTTTCAGCCAATCGGCATCGGTGCCGTCGATGGCGGCCTTGCCCGCCCATTCCTTCTTCTGCGCGAACTCCTCGTAGCTTTTCGGCAGCGCCGCGGCGCTGATCATCTTGGTGTTGTAGGCCGGCGCGTTGTAGTTGGCGTAGACGCCGTGCCAGCGCCGGTTGGGATCGCGCGCCGTCGCGTTGAGGTGCTTGGCTTCGTCCGGCACGTATTGCGCCAGCATCTGCTGCGGCAGCTTGTGCGCCGCGTGCGAGAAGATCACGTCGAACGAGCTCTGGCCGGCGCGCGCCTCGATCAGCGAGCGCGACACCAGCATGCCGTCGCCGGCGCGGATGTAGTGCACCTTGATGCCGGTCGCGTCCTCGAAGATCTTGAACAGCGGCAGGCCTTCGCGCTCGTTGGTCGAGGTGTAGACGACGACCGAGCCTTCCTTCTTGGCCGCCTCCAGCAAGGCCGGGTCGAGCCAGGAACGGGACTGTGTCTCGGCGAGGCCGGGCGATGCACCGAACGTCAGCGCAAGCGCGGCGAGCGCACGTCGTGCGGCTGCCTGGGGCATGGCTCCCTCCCGATTTTGTTCTCCCGCCAGCATAGGCCGGGGTGAAACACCCGACAAACGGCCAATTGCCGCTGGGTTGCGAACCAGGTGCCAAGCCGACTATCTATGCGGCGAGCGCGCCCGAGGAGACGATAACGCCGTGGATTCCCTGACCGCGACCTCGAAGGAGCAGGCCCTGGCCGCAGCGCAGGCGCCCGACGGCCTTATGGAGGTCCGCCTCACCGCGATCCGCTACGTGGCGCGCGATACCAGCCTGTTCGAGTTCCAGAGCGTCGACGGCAAGCCGCTGCCCGCCTACGAGCCGGGCGCGCATATCGACCTGCATCTGCCAAGCGGGCTCCTGCGCAACTACTCGCTCACGTCCGCGACGCCGGAGCCCTCGACCTACACCGTCGGCATCAAGCGCGATCCGGCGAGCCGCGGCGGCTCGCGCTTCATCCATGACGAACTGCGCATCGGCACCACGCTGAAGATCGGCGGCCCCCGCAACAATTTCCGGCTGCGCGAAGACGCCGCGCACACGCTGCTGATCGCCGGCGGGATCGGCGTCACGCCGATCTGGTGCATGGTGCAGCGGCTCAATGCGCTCGACCGCGACTGGCGGCTCCACTATGCCTGCCGCTCGCGCGAGGACATGGCGTTCCACCGCGAGCTCGAAGCCATGCCGCAGGCCGCGCTGCATTTCGACGACGAGAGCGGCGGAAAGTTTCTCGACGTCGCGGCGATCGTCGCCGCCGCGCCCAAGGACGCGCATCTCTATTGCTGCGGCCCGGCGCCGATGCTCGCGGCATTCGAAGCCGCCACGAAAGAATGGCCGCGCGAGCAGGTGCATATCGAATATTTCACCGCCAAGGAGCTGCCGCCGGCGAAGAAGGGCGGCTTCACCGTCGAGCTCGCCCGCACCGGCGTCGAGTATTTCATTCCCGAGGGCGAGACCATCCTCAACGTGCTGCTCGATGCCGGCATCGACATCGACTACTCCTGCGAGCTCGGCATCTGCGGCGCCTGCGAGCAGCGCGTGATCTCCGGCGTCCCGGAGCACCGCGAACTCGATCCTCAGCGAAGAGGAGCAGGCCGCCAACTCGCGGGTGATGATCTGCTGCGCCGGCTGCAAGACCGACCGGCTGGTGCTGGATTTGTAGGCCGCCCGCGCAAAGTTCAATTCAAAACAAAACGGCCCGGCATCACGCCGGGCCGTTGTTGCATTGAGCGAATGCGCTACTCCGCGAGCAGCTTGATCGATTTCGGATCGGCCGGCTTCGGCAGCGCCACCAGATAGGCGTGAATCTCGGCCAAGTCCGCATTCGAGAGGACCGCCTCCTTGTAGGGCGGCATCGCCCGGTTGCTGTTGCGGACGAAACTGTTCATCGCCTCCAGCGGCATCACGTTCGGCACGAGCGCGGGGCCGGCGACGCCGCCGCCCTGCCCTTGGAAGCCGTGGCACTGCCAGCAGCCGTGCTTGACGAACAGCAGCTTGCCTTTCTCGGACGCGGAGGACGACATCGACCCGAGCCCGAGCACCAGGCCGGCGGCAAGCGCCGCCAGCCAGACCTGACTACGAACAACACGCATTGATCCTGTTCCCCTTTAGCGCGGCTGCGACCAGACGTCGATGAGCGCGGGCTCGCCCGCGCGCACGACCTGCACCGCCTTGCCCAGCACCGTGCCGAGCTCGGCCGGATCCTTGATCGGTCCCGCCGACCACCAGCCCATCGACTTCGCCAGGGTGGCATAATCGATGTCCGGGTTCTCGATCGAGGTGCCGACCGGTCCCATGGTCTTGCCGAGATTGGCCACGCGGTTGCGGCGGTTGGACAGCCGCTGCACGTGCATGACCTCCTGATGGTAGCCGCGGTTGTTGTGGATCATCATCAGCATCGGAATGTTGTGATGCGAAGCGGTCCAGAGCGCACCCGGCACGTACATGAAGTCGCCGTCGCCGTTGTAGGAGAACGTGAAACGGCCGAGCGACTTGTTGCCGTTGGCGGCGCCGATCGCTCCTCCAGGTCCATAGCCCTGACCGGCCGCGCCGGCACGGCCAAGCCAGCGGTAGTGCTTGTCCATCGGGAACATCTGCAACGGCCAGCCCGCGGTGCCGCTGCTGGCGTTGACCATCGACCAGTCCAGATCCTTGATGTGCGGCCACAGCTCGGCGCTCATCCGGGCGGTGGTGATCGGGGACGCGTCCCAACCCAGCGCCGCCCGCTGCCGCATGTTCTGCTGCGCCTGGGCGTGGGCTTTGCGCCGCGCCGCGCCGCGTTGCTCGAACACCGTCTTGCGATCGCCGGTGATGGCCTGCTTGACGAGTTCGATCAGCATCGGCAGCGAGGCTTCCGCATCGGCCGGCATCAACATGTCGACCGGCATGAAGCGCTGGAAGTCCTGATAGTTCGCCTTGGTGTTGAGCTCGACGCTGTTGATGTGCGCGAGCTTCACGTCGGGCCGATGCCGCGATTCCATGATGCCGTGGCCGTCATGCTCGCCATTGTCGACCCAGCCGTTGATGGTGCCCCAGATGTCGGTGAGCTCGAGGCCGAGGACGAAGTCGGCGTTGCGGAGCACAGCCGGTCCCGAGGAAAGGTAGTGAGTGTTGGGGAAGCTCATGCGGTTCCCCTGGTTCACCACCGGCGCGTTGATCAGTTCCGCAAGCTGGACCAGCGAATCGATGCCGGCTTGTGTGCGCGCGCTACGATCCGCGACGATCACCGGGTTCTGCGCATTGACCAGCAGCTTCGCGGTCTCACGCAACGCGTTCGGGTCGGCGTGCGGCGGTGACGGCGGGATGTATTTCGGCGTGTAGAGGTCCTTCTCCTCGGGCTTGATCGATGCCTGCTGGACGCCGGCGTCGAGCGAGATCATCACCGGCCCATAGGGCGGCGTCATCGCATATTTGTAGGCTCGCACCATCGACTGCGCGAAATGTTGCAGCGAGACCACCTGGTCGTCCCACTTGGTGAAGTCGCGCACCAGCGCGCCGGGATCGATAGCGGAATGGACTGTCGGAACGCTCGGCGGCCGCTTGGAGGCGTCGAGGTCGTTGCCGCCGATCACGATGAGCGGCACGCGGTCGGCCCAGGCGTTGTAGACCGCCATGCAGGCATGCTGTACGCCGACGCTGCCGTGCATCATCGCAATCTGCGGCTTGCCGGTGGCCTTGAAATGGCCGTGGCACATCGCCACCGACGATTCTTCGTGGGTGACGGTGAGGAACTCCGGCATGGTGTTCTTGCCGTAGTTGATCAGCGACTCGTGCAGGCCGCGGAAGCTCGAGGCCGGGTTCGAGTAGATGTATTCGATCTTCAGCGACTTGATGACGTCGACCATGAAGTCCGACGCCGGACGGCCCGGGAGCTGCGTCGTCGGCTCGCGCAGACCGCCGGTCTCGGCCGCAATCTGCTGATAGGTCGGCATCGCCGCCGAGGGCAGCCGCTTGTTGGCGGTTGCGCCGGGGGTTGCAGCTTGCGTACCGTTGGTAACGGTCGCTGCCGTCGTCGCAACGGCTGCGCCTGCCAGGAATTTTCGGCGATTGACGTCGGTACGCGTTTCTTTGCGTGCCATCTCAGGCCTCCCTTGGAGTTCGTCCCAAATGTCGTCCGGCCGTTAATCGCCGGTGACTCGATGCGCGAGTGTAGACCCGGTCCGGAACGCTGGGAAGACCCATGACCTTGATTGCGAAATCAATCCCGGCATCGCGGGCTGGTATTCCATCAATCGCCCGTGACGCCACGACCTATGGCAAGCGCGGTTCCGCAGTTGCATAGTGATCGGAAATAGAGGATCAGCCATGCGGTTACGACTGTCCCTCCCCTGCACGATCGCCGTGGTGGCGCTTGTTGCGACCGGCACCGCGCAGAGCCAGGATGCCGTTGAGCAATTCTTCCGCGGCAAGACCATCAACATCCAGGTCGGCTCGTCCGCCGGCGGCGGCTACGACACCTATGGCCGGCTGGTGGCGCGGCATTTTGGCAAGCACGTCCCCGGGCAGCCGACCATCGTCGTGCAGAACATGCCGGGCGCCGGCTCGAACAAGGCAGCGAGCTACATCTACAGCGTCGCGCCCAAGGACGGCACCGCCATCGGCGCGATCTTCCCGGGCGCGATCCTGCAGCCGCTGTTCGGCGATACCACCGTCCAGCACGAGCCCAACAAGTCCATCTATCTCGGCAGCGCCAACAGCGACGTCTACCATTGCTTCTGGCGGACCGACGCGCCGGCGAAAAACTTCCGCGAGGCCCTCGACAAGGAGGTGATCCTCGGCGCCAGCAACGAGGGCGGCACCACCCGCGACCTGCCGGCGATGATGAACAATCTCGCCGGCGCCAAATTCCGCATCGTCACCGGCTATGCCGGGAGCAAGGAAATCGGGCTCGCGGTCGAGCGCAACGAGGTGCACGGCGCCTGCGGCATCGGCTGGACCGGCTTCACCACGCTCTATCCGCACTGGTTCGAGAAGAAGCTCGTCACCATGACGCTGCAGCTTTCGGTCAAGGGACATGCCGAGCTCACCAAGATGGGCGTACCGCTGGCGGCTGAGTTCGCGCGCACCAAGGAAGACCGCCAGGCGATGGAGCTGGTGCTGAGCCAGGGCGTGTTCGGGCGTCCGTTCGTGCTGCCGCCGGGCGTGCCGCAAGAGCGCGTGGAAGCATTGCGCAAGGCGTTCATGGCCGCGATGACCGATCCGGCGCTGCTCTCCGACGCCAAGAAGGCGAACCTCGATCTCGAAGCGCTGTCGGGCTCCGACCTGCAAACGCTGATCGCGGGGCTCTACGCGCTGCCGCCGAGCATCGTCGAGAAGGCGAAGCAGTCGATGATCTACAAGCCGGCGCGATAGAGGAGAGACCGAGATGCGGTGGACGAGCTTCGCTTGCATCACCATCGCAATCCAGACTGTTGCGAGCACGGCGTTCGCACAAGACTCGGTCGAGCAGTTCTACCGCGGCAAGACGATCAACATCATCTCGGCTCGGCGCTGCCGGCGGCGGCTACGACAACTATGCGCCGCGCGCTCGGCCGCCACATGGGCAAATACATCCCCGGCAACCCGTCGATCGTGCCGCAGAACATGCCGGGCGCGGGCGGCAACAAGGCGGCCGGCTACGTCTATTCGGTCGCGCCCAAGGACGGCACCGCCATCGGCGCGCTGTTTCCCGGCGGCGTCCTGGCGCCGCTCCTCGCCGACACGCCGATCCAGCACGATCCGGCGAAATTCATCTTCGTCGGCAGCGCCAACAGCGACGTCTATACCTGCGTCGTGCGCATCCGACTCGCCGATCAAGTCGTTCAAGGACACGTTCACGCAGGAGGTGATCGTCGGCGCCAGCAACGAAGGCGGCACCACGCGCGACATGCCGACGCTGTCGAACAACGTGCTCGGCACGAAATTCCGCATCGTCACCGGCTATGCCGGCACGCGCGAGATCGCGCTCGCGGTCGAGCGCAAGCGAGATCCACGGGCTGTGCGGCTTCGGCTACACCAGCCTGCTCTCGGTGACGCCGCACTGGATGGCCGACAAGGTCGTGCGCGTCATCGTGCAGGAGAACGCCAAGGGCACGCCGGAGCTGAACAAGCAGGGCGTGCCGCGCACCGTCGACTTCGCCAAGACACCGGAAGACCGGCAGGTGATGGAGCTGGTCTACAGCCAGGCGGTGTTCGGCCGGCCCGTATCGTGCTGCCGGAAGGCGTGCCGCCGAGCGCGTGGCGGCGCTGCGCAAGGCGTTCATGGCGGCGTTCGCCGACCCGGCGCTGCTGGCCGAAGCCGAAAAGATGAAGCTCGATGTCGAGCCGATCTCCGGCGACGAGGTGCAGACCATGGTGGCGCAGTTGTTCGCCATGCCGGCGCGCATCGTCGAGCGCGCCAAGCAGGCGCTGATCTACAAGCCGCCGGCGCGATGAGGGGGCTGACGCATGAAGACGCGCATCTGCTCGCCCTCGCCGCCGCGCTCTGTTTCGCTGGCACCGCCGCCGCGCAGGACGCGGTCGCGGAGTTCTACCGCGGCAAGACCGTACGCATCACCGTCGGCTCGGCGGTGGGCGGCGGCTTCGACGGCTATGCGCGGCTGGTCGGCCGCCATTTCGGCAAGCACATCCCCGGCAATCCGACGGTGGTGGTGCAGAACATCCCGGGCTCCGGCTGAACAAGGCGGCGTCCTATGTCGCCATGCAGGCGCCGAAGGACGGCACCGCCATCGGCGCGATCCAGCCCGGCGCGGTGCTGCAGAAGCTGCATTCCGACCAGCCGCTGCCGCATGACCCGTCGAAGTTCATCCTGCTCGGCAGCGCCGCGAGCGGCGTCTATCTCTGCCTCGCTGCGTTCGGACGCGCCGGTGAAGACCTTCGCGGAGGCCTTCAGCAACGAGGTGCTGATCGGCACCCCCGGCGAAGGCGCGACCTTGCGCGAGATGCCGATCCTGCTGATCAACGTGCTCGGCGTGAAATTCCGCCTGATCGGCGGCTATGCCGGGTCGAACGAGATCCTGCTCGCGATCGAGCGCAAGGAAGTGCACGGCATGTGCGGCATGAGCTGGTCGAGCATCTCGATGCAGCGCGGCGAGTGGATCAGGAACGGCACGCTGCGCGCGATCGTGCAGGAGGACCTGCAGCGGCCACCCCGAGCTGAACAAGCATGGGCGTGCCGCTCGCGACCTCGTTCGCCAAGACCGAGGAAGACCGGCAGGTGATGGAGGTGATCTACAGCCAGAACCTGTTCGGCCGGCCCTATGTGCTGCCGGAAGGCGTGCCGGCCGAGCGGGTCGCGGCGCTGCGCAAGGCGTTCATGGCGACGATGGCCGACCCGGCCTTGATCGCGGAGGCGAACAAGGCCGGCATGGAGCTCGGCGAGCGCAGCGGCGAAGAGGTGCAGGCGCTGGTGACGAAGCTCTATGCCCTGCCGGCCAACGTGATCGAGCGCACGAAACGGGCGATGATCTACAAGGCGCCGAAATAACGAAAGAAAATCGATGAGCGATCCCGTCCAACTCTACTGCTGGCACTTCATGGCCTATCCGCATTTGCCGGCGGATTTCGACGAGAAATACGACACCGGCTGGGTGACCGTGCCGAATTCGCTGTGGGACAGGGACAAGAGCCGCGGGCTCTATCAGCAATACATCGACCAGCTCGCCTATGCCGACGAGCTCGGCTTCGACGGCATGGTGCTCAACGAGCATCACCAGAACATCTACGGGCTGATGCCGTCGCCGAACCTGATCGCGGCGGCGCTGACGCAGCGCACCAAGCGCGGCAAGATCGTGATCCTCGGCAACCTGCTGCCGCTGCATCTCAACCCGCTGCGCGTCGCGGAAGAATACGCGATGCTCGACAACATGTCGGACGGCCGCCTGATCGCGGGCTTCGCGCCGGGCTCGGGGCCGGAGACCTTCAACTACAATGTGCCGTCGGCCGCGACCCGCAGCCAGTTCTGGGAGGCGGTCGATTTCATCCACCGCGCCTGGACCGAGCCCGGGCCGTTTGAACACGAGGGCCGGCACTATCCCATGCGCTACGTCAATCCGTGGCCGCAGCCGACGCAACGGCCGCATCCGCCGGTCTGGATCCCGGGCTCGCGCTCGCGCGACACGCTGATCGAGATCGCCAAGCGCGGCTACTGCTATTTCCTCTCCTCGCGCAGCCACGGCAAGGAGACCGCGCGCTCGCAAGAGCTGTTCGCGAAAATCCTCGAAGAGCACGGCGACCGCTACAAGCCTTCGCGCATGGGCATCCTGATGTCGGCCTATGTGGCGGAGACCGACGCGCAGGCGCAGGCCGAAGCCAAGGAAGGCGTCTGGTACTTCCTCAAGAACTGCCTCAAGGGCCATCTGCGGCGCGAAGGCCGCCAGCTCACCTTCGGGCCGGGCATCCCCTACATCCCGCCGGAAGAATTCCGCAACTATCTGAAATTCTCCGACCCGACCTCGCCGCTGCTCGGCGACGCCGAAAGCTTCGACGACCTGCAGCAGTCGGCGTCGATCATGGTCGGCAGCGCCGAGACGGTCTACCGGCGCATCATGGATATCCTTGAGCATTCCAAGGTCGGCAATCTCCTGATCCAGTTCCACCTCGGCAACATGCAGGATGCGCTGGCGCGCAAGAGCATGCGCCTGTTCGCCACCGAAGTGGCGCCGCGGCTGCGGGAAGATTCCGCCAGGCTGTTCGCGCGCGAATTCCCCGAGACCGCGCGCGCACCGGAGATGGCGAAATGAGGCGCGTCATCGACGTCCGCGGACGCAAGATCGCCGTCGCCGAGGCCGGTGACGGACCGCCGCTCGTCTACCTGCACGGCTTCGCCGACGTGCATGGTGTCGCCGGCGATCTCATGCCGTTCCATCAGCGGCTGGCGCGGCATGCGAGCGTGTTCGCGCCCGCGCATCCCGGCTGCAACGGCTCGGACGAGCTGCCATCCTCGTCAATTGACGACGTTGTCTTCCACTATCTCGAGCTGTTCGACGCCGCCGGCTTGCACCGCGTTCGACCTGGTTGGCTATTGCGTCGGCGGCTGGATCGCCGCCGAGCTCGCGGTGCGCCACCCCGAGCGGGTGTCGCGGCTGACGCTGATCGGCGCCTGCGGGCTGTTCGTGCCGGGTGAACCCATCGGCGACGTGTTCATGCATGCGCAGCCCGAGCGCGGCACCGATCAGAGTTCCTTGCGGGCGCTGCTGTTTGCCGAGCCCGAAGGCGCGCTGGCGACGCGCTGGTTCCCCGACGGCCGCGGCGATCTCGACGAGGAGGTGCGGCGCTATCAGATGCTGCGCTTCGGCTCGTTCGTGGGCTTCAAGCCGCCCTACTTCTATCATCGTGAGCTGCGCGAGCGGCTCCACCGCGCGGCGATGCCGTCGCTGGTGTCTGGGGCGGCAGCGACCGCATGGTGCCGCCGGCGCACGGAGCGGCTTACGACGATGGACTACCGGAGGCGGCCGGCTTCGCGATGATCGACGGCGCCGGCCATGCGGTGCATCTGGAGCAGGAAGCCCGCGTTGCTGACCTTATTCTCCAATTCCATCAGCACAACCATCATGCCTTCGAAGCGACGGAGCACGCGCGATGACGCAGACGATACTGTTGCGAGCCTTGCTCGCCGCCGCCGCGGTGCTGATCGCGCCGCTGGCGCATGCGCAGCCGGCCGAGCCGTTCTTCGCGCGCAAGACCGTCACCATCTATGTCGGCTATACCGCCGGCGGCAGCTACGACCTCTATGCACGGCTGATCGCGCGCCATCTCGGCAAGCACATCCCCGGCAACCCTTCAGTCGTCGCGCAGAACATGCCCGGCGCCGGCAGCATGAAGGCGGCGAATTACGTCTACCAGGTCGCGCCCAAGGACGGCACCGCGCTCGGCGTGATCGTGGAGTCGGCCGCGCTCGAGCAGGTGCTCGGCAACACCGCCGCGCAATACGACGCCGCGCAATTCATCTATATCGGCCGCGTCGCCACCTCGAACAACATCTTCATGCAGTGGCACACCTCCAAGGTGCAGACGATCGCGGACGCGCAGAAGATGGAGACGATCATCGCCGGCACCGGGCCGGGCTCGCTCGCGGAGACCGTGCCGCGGCTGCTCAACGCGATCATCGGGACGAAGTTCAAGCTGATCAGCGGCTTCCCGGCCTCGACCGAAGCGATGCTGGCGATGGAGCGCGGCGAGGTCGACGGCGCGAGCTCATCATGGGCGGCGGTGAAAGTCGGCAAGCAGGCATGGCTACGCGAAAAGAAGATCCACATCTATCCTGCAGAGCCAGCCCGAACGTCATCCGGACCTGCCCAATGCGCCGAGCCTCACCGAGTATGGCAACACGCCGGAGGACCGGCAGGTCACCGCGCTCTATGCCAGCGGCAGCGGCGTGGGCAGAAGCCTGCTCGGCCCGCCCGGCATTCCCGCCGATCGGCTGAAGGTGCTGCGTGATGCCTTCAACGCGATGGTGAAGGACCCGGACTTCGTTGCCGACATCAAGAAGGTCGACGTCGAGCTCGATCCGTTGCCGGGCGAGCGCGTGCAGGACCTGATCACCCGCACGCTCGCCGTTCCCGCTTCCGTGCGCGAGCGCGCCAAGGTCGCGTTCGGGCGCTAGCTGGCGTCGCATGCATGAAAGGCCCCGGCGTGAGCCGGGGCCTTTCTGTTCAGCGAACGCCAAACGATGGCTTAGTCGTCGCCGCGGCCGGGCGGATTGCGCGCCAGGTCGTTGCGGATGAACGCATCCGGATCCGAGCTGATGTATTGGTTGCTCGTGTCGTACACATCAAACGCCGGATTCGACGAATGGATGCGGCCGTCGCCATATTGATATTGTATGCGCGCCAGGTTGCGCCGCTGTTGAACGGTCAGCGGACCTTGGGCCTGGGCAAACGCTCTAAGCTCATTGTTGTCCCACCTGTCACCGTAAACCTGCGCCGTCGCCGGCAATCCGGTCGAAACGACAACAGCGAGGGCCGCTGTAGCGAGAAGAGCTTTCATGACTCATGTCTCCTTCACGTGGTTGAAGTCGCCCTTCCTTGCCGTTTCCCATGATCGCTTTAACACTGCGATGCGCAGAATCTGGGTTAGTAAAGTCTTGTCGCTAGACAACTTCTCGTGAGCCCGTCCACTGGTCGGAAAAATTTGAATTGAGTCACGTGCGCAGAAAATTATCTCGCGTAACGTTGACGAATGCGAACGTTGTTCGTCGCTGCATCAACGCCGCATAAACATGCAGTCAAATGAATGTGATGACGCCTGGGCGCGAGCGCGGCGCGCTCACGCTGCTTTGATCATGTGCAATGAATCAATGGCCGACGATTCACTGGTCGTCGCGGCCGGCGTCCATCTGAATCATCATGCGCACATTCGGGTCGGGATCCCAACCCTGGCAACCAGCCCACGTGCGGGCGGCGCATGGCTTCGCAATCGCGGCGCGGTTGACCTTGGCGTGGCGCACGTATTGTTGCTGCGTGGTCGTTGCGCTACGCGCCTTCGCTTTCTTGCTTTGCGCCTCGCCGGCGTTCGGCCAGGCCAGCGCAATCGCGAGCGCCATCGCTGAGACGAGAATCTTCATACGCGCCTCCGCTCAGTTGTCGTCGCCGACGTCGCGCGCCAGCATGTCGCGAACGGCCGGATCGGGATCCCAGCCGACGCATCCCCACCACATCTGGCGGGCGCACCGCTCTTCTCTCCCGCCGCGCTTCGCGACGGCCTTCGCAGGCCGCTGCACATAGTGCTTGGCAGTCGTCTTGCCGCGTGCCGTCGACTTCTTGTTGCTTTGTGCTTCACCGACGCTCGGCCATGCGAGCGCAACGGCAAGCGCCACCATCGATACGAGCGCTTTCATGGATACCTCGTTCGGTTTGAGTTCTTACGGCGTATCCGCCAAGTCCCGCACCAGGGTGGAGCGAATGCGCGGATCGGGATCCCAGCCGACGCATCCCCACCAGAGATAGCCGGCGCATGGGGTCTGCGCCCGGCGCGCCGGAGCCGCAGTCCGCACGCGCGCCGTCTTCTGGCGCTTCACCTGTTTATGCTGCACGGTTGCCGTGCTGCGCGCCGTTGATTTCTTGCTCTGGGCCTCGCCCACGTTCGGCCAGGCGAGGGCGACGGCCAGTGCGATCGCGGAAGCTAAAATTCGCATAAACGCCTCCATTGCACGTAAAGCGGACGCCGCTTGAGGCGTCAGGGTTCACGGGTCAATGGAATAACACCGATGACCCGGTCATGCGTCCATATTCACGAATTCATGATCAGGTATTCGTGATCACACACACGCCTATTACGCATTAACGGCCGCCGGTAGCGGCATACGGCGGCGGATCATGTCGGAGGCCTTCTCCGCCATCATGATCACGCAGGCGTTGATGTGGGCGCCGACCATATCGGGCATCGCCGACGCATCGACCACGCGCAGCCCTTCGACGCCGCGCACGCGCATCTCGGGGTCGAGCACGGCGGCGGGCGTTGTTCCCATCTGGCAGGTGCCGGCCGGATGGTGCGCGGTGATCAGCGTCTTGCGCAGCCACGCATCGATCTCGGTGTCGGTCTGCACCTTTTCCCCGGGGCTGAGCTCCTCGCCGCGATAGGGATCGAGCGCGCGGTGGAAGGCAAGCTCGCGCGCGAGCTTGAAGCCTTGGCGCAGCGTCGGCAGATCGTTGGGCGCGGAGAGAAAATTGTAGGAGATGCGCGGCGCCTCGCGCGGATCGGACGAGCGCAGCAGCAGCTCGCCGCGGCTGTCCGGATGCATCAGCGTCGGCCGGATGCCGTAGCCGTCGGCGAAGGCGGGATAGACGAACGGGAACCACAGATGCGGATGGTGCGAGGTGCCGCGGAACATGAACTCGATGTCGGGCACCGCCAGCTCCGGCCGCGTCTTGACGAAGGCGTGCAGTCCGCCCGGCACGACGGTCGCCGGACCGGTGCCGTGGAAATACGCCATCAGCATGCTCGTCGCCATGCGATCGAACCGCATCTCGCGGTGGAACACTCCGGGACTCTTGCGCGAATAGGTCATGTAGGCGCCGATGTGGTCCTGTAGATTCTTTCCGACCGGCAGATCGGCAACGCACGCGATCCCGACCTGGCGCAGATGCTCGGACGGGCCGATGCCGGAGAGCATCAGGAGCTGCGGCGAGTTGAACGTGCCGCCCGCGACGATAACCTCTCCCGCTTCGGCGCGTTTGCGATCGCCTGAACCCGTGACGTACTCGACGCCGGTCGCGCGCGTGCCCTGCATCGTGATGCGCGTCGCGTGCGCGTCGGTCTCGACCGTGAGGCCGTGCCGGCCGCGCGCCGGACGCAGATAGGCACGCGAGGTCGACGATCGGCGCCCGTCGCGGATGGTGTACTGGCCGCGCCCGAAACCTTCCTGCTGCTTGCCGTTGTAGTCGTCGGTGAACGGATAGCCGGACTGCTCGGCGGCCTCGAGCCAGGCGTCGAAGATCGGATCGGGCGTCTTGGCGAACTGGGTGCCGAGCGGACCCTCGCCGCCGCGCCAGGTGTTGGCGCCCTTCTCCCAGGTCTCGGCGCGATTGAAGTACGGCAGCACGTCGGCATAGGACCAGCCGCGCGCGCCCTTCTGCGCCCAGCGGTCGTAGTCGCCGCGATTGCCGCGGGTATAGGCCATCACGTTGATCGACGACGAGCCGCCCAGCACCTTGCCGCGCATCGCCTCGATCCGGCGGTTGTTGAGATTGGGCTCGGGCTCGGTCTCGTAGCCCCAGTCGAACATCGCCTTGTCGTGCATCCGCCCCATGCCGAGCGGGATCGAGATATAGGGATGCCGGTCGGGCGGGCCCGCCTCGAGCAGCAGCACGGTGGCGCCGTTGTCCTCGGTGAGCCGGTTGGCGAGCACGCAGCCGGCGGATCCCGCCCCCACGATGACGTAGTCGTAGCCCTTGTTCACGCTTGCCCCGTTTCGTTGTGACGTTTCGTGTTTTGCTTAAGCGTTCCCCGCCCCGCTCTTGCAACGATAGTCGGCGTCCCGGATGCGTTCAAGCAAGCGTAGCGTGTTAACCGGTCGCGGCATTTGCAACCGCAGCGGTGGCGATAGAACTGGATTTATCGCATTGCAGCGGCCATCATGCCGGCCATGCAGCGGGAGCGTGACATGCTCGGAATTCGAAGCTGGCCGGCGCTGGCAATGCTGGCGGCAGCCGGCATCGCCGTATTGCCCGACACGGGACAGGCGCAGGACGGCGTGGCGGCATGGCGCGTCGAATGCACCGGCGACGGCAAGATTTTGGATTGCCGCGCGGTGCAGCAGCTGTTCCAGCGCATTCCCAACCAGGGCGACCGCCTGCTGGTCGCGCTCCTCGTGCGCCGCCCGGCCGATCCCAAGGCGCCGGCCCAGATGACCATGCAGCTTCCGCTCGGCCTCAACCTCACCGAGGCGGTCCAGGTCAAGGTCGACAACGGCGCCGCCGAGCGGCAGCCGATCCAGACCTGCACCAATATTGGCTGCTTCGTGTCGATGGCCATCAACGACAAGTTCGTCGCCGCCATGCGCAGCGGCAAGGACCTGAAGGTCACCGTGCAGGGCCCCGACAAGAAACCGGTCGAGATGTCGCTGCCGCTGCTCGGCTTCGGCCTCGCCTACGACCGGGTGAAGCCGTAGCGCGTTTCTCGTGTCCCACACGCCATAAGCGCGTCTACGCGCGTCTTCGACGCGCTATGGCAGCGCGCTAGCGGTGCACCGCAGATGCGGGACCCCGGTTGCTTAGTCTTCATCAAGAAGAAACCGGGATCCGGGTCTGCAGCGCATCATTTCATGCTGCGCTGCGCCCGGGAAACGCAGGCGCGAGCCTACCTCTTCCTGCCCTTGCGGCCGCCGCGCTCGTTGCCGAGCTGCCGCCCGATCCACTGATCCATCACGCGCGCGATGTCGTCGGAGTTCTTCTCGAGCATCATCATGTGGCCGTTGCCGCGGACGCCGAGATCGGCGAGGCGGATGAGATCGGCCGGCACGCCCGCCTGCCGCAGATAGAGCGCGGTGCAGTGATCGTAGGGCGCGTGGTACGACGCCTCCGACACGATCACCGAGACCGGGATGTTGGCGAGGTTCTTGAGCTTGCGCGCCGGCTCCTTCTGCAGCCAGCAACGCACCATGTCCGGACCGTCGGCTTTCTCCTGCCGCACGAAGTCGAGCTGCGCGTCGGCGGCGAGCGGCGGATCGTAGTTGAGCGGCACCTCGCCGAGGCCGGAGCGTTTGACGGCCTTGCCGTCCTGGAACCACTCCGGCGCGCCGACCATCAGCGCCTCGCGCACCGGCGGACCGTTGGGCTCGACCGCGACGATCATCTTCACCAGATCGGGACGCTGGTCGGCGACCGGCCATGCGAACGCGCCCGACTGCGAATGGATCATCAGGATCGACGGGCCGATCTTCTCCATCAGCGCAATGAGCGCCGGCGGATTGATCTCCTGCTGCTTCGCGAAGCTCGCGATCGAGACCGCCTGCGCCGCATAGAACTGGTCGAAGGTCACGTCACCCGGCTTGCCGGCGCCGGGCCATTGCATGTGCAGCTTGGCCTGCGGCCATACCGGGAAGCGCTCGGGCGCGACAAAGCGCTCCTCGACCTGGCTGAGCCGCGACGGCTGCACCATGCCGTAATACTCGTTCCAGTGCGCCGAGCGGCCGCGCGCGACCTGGTCTACGATGTAGACCGCGTAGCCGCGGCGGACGAAGTACTGCGCCCAGCCTTCGCGGCCGTCGGGCGTGCCGGTGAAATTGGTGCCGGTCTGATTGCCGCCGTGCACCATCACGATCGGATAAGGCGAGCGCAGCTGCTGCGGGATCATGTACTCGACATACATGTGGCCGACGATCGGGCTGCCCTTCCCTTTCGGGTCGATCTTGCCGCCGACATAGAAGTAGCTCGCGCTCTTGAGCACCAGCGGCCCGCGCTTCTGCTGCGCCTGCGCGGCCGGTGCCGCCAGCAGGCCCGCGACGGCGACGACGGCCGCGGCGCGCAAGCCGGCGCGCAATGTCGTTGTGTTGAGAATTCTTGTCATTGTTTGTTCTCCACCATCGTTCCTCACCCAGAGGCCGATAGTGTAACAATAGAGGTGCCCAAGGGGGAGATTGTGGAGGGACGATCGTGCGACGTCTGACGCGTTCCGTGGCAACCGCACTGGCGCTGGTCGCGCTCAGCCCAAGCGCCATGGCGCAGGACTTCCCGTCGCGGCCGATCACCTTCGTCATCCCGCTCGGCGCCGGCGGCGTCATGGACGTCATCGCCCGCGTGATCGGGCCGAAGCTGACGGAGCGGCTCGGCCGCACCGTCGTGATCGAGAACCGCACCGGCGGCGGCACCGTGATCGGCGCCCAGGCCGTCGCCCGCGCCGCACCCGACGGCCACACGCTCCTGTTCGCGCCGAGCGGCACGCTCACCACCAATGTCACCCTCTACAAGTCCTTGCCCTATGACCCGGTGAAGGATTTCGTGCCGATCGCGCTCTACGCCAAGATTCCGTTCGTGCTGGTGGTGCATCCGTCACTGCCGGTGCAGTCGATCGGCGATCTCGTCAAGCTCGCGAAGACGCAGAAGCTCTCCTACGCCTCGACCGGCACCGGCGCGGTGCCGCACATGGCCGGCGAGCTGCTCAAGAGCATGACCGGCATCGAGATGACCCATGTCCCCTATCGCGGCGTGACGCAGACCATGACCGACGTGATCGCCGGCCATGTGCAGATGACGTTCGCGTCGCCCGACTCGGCGATGGGCGCGATCAAGGACGGCCGCGTGCGCGCGCTCGGCGTGTCGTCGCTCACCCGCGTGCCGGTGCTGCCGGACGTGCCGCCGATCGCCGACAGCGGGCTTGCCGGATTCGAAGCGGTGTCGTGGCATCTGATCGTCGCGCCGGCGGGCACACCGCCGGCGGTGGTGAACGTCTTGCATCGCGAGCTCAAGGCGATCACCGCCGCGCCCGAGATGCAGCGCATGATCGCCGACATGGGACTGATTGCCATCGACACGCCGCCGGTCGACGAGCTCCGGCGCTATCTCGACAACGAGATCGCGCTCTGGGGCAAGCTCGTGCGCCAGGCCGGGATCGCGGGCTCGCAGTAGTACAGCCGTCATCGTCATGGCCGGGCTTGTCGCGGCCATCCACGTCTTGTTCTGATTATGTAAGCCAGAAAGACGTGGATGCCCGCGACGAGCGCGGGCATGACGCTGGATGGACGTCTGCACCGCTAGATCCTTGCGATCCTGGCGTCCTCGATCACCTTGCGCCACTTGGCGACTTCGGCGCGCACATAGGCGGCGAAGTCGGCCTGCGAGTTGCCTTCCGCCTCGACCCCGACCTCCAGCAGCCTCGCCTTCATGTCGGGCGCGTTCACGATCGCCGCGATTTCCTTCTGCAACAGGTCGACGATCGGTTTTGGCGTCCCCGCCGGCAGGAACACGCCGGTCATGGTCTCCGCGTCCTGCCCCTTGATGCCGAACTCGGCGAGCGTCGGGATATCCGGCAGCGCCACCGAGCGCTTGCTGGCGGTGACCGCAAGCCCGCGCAGCTTGCCCTCGCGGATCAGGTTGACGTAGTTGCCGAGCGCGCCGCAGACGATCGGCGTGTGGCCGCCGAGCAGCGACGTCGTCATCGGGCCGCCGCCCGCGAACGGCACGGTGATGAACTCGAGCTTGAGCGCGAGGCGCAGCATGTCGATCGAGAGCGACGGCGTGGTGCCGGTGCCGGGCGAACCGACGCTGTGCTTGCCGGGCTCGCGTTTGATGAGCTCGATCAGGTCCTTCATGGTCTTGGCCGGATGGCTCGCGTTGACGACCCATGAATTCGGCGTGCCGCCGGCCTTGGTGACCGGGATGAAGTCCTTGTCGATGTCGTAGGGCACCTTGGCGTAGAGGCTCGGATTGACCACGATGCTCGAGGACGCCAGCAGGATGGTGTAACCGTCGGCGGGCGACTTCGCGACATTGCCCATGCCGAGATTGCCGCCGGCGCCGGGCACGTTCTCGATGAAGAACTGCTGGCCGAGCCGTTCTGAAAGACGTTGCGCAACGAGCCGTCCGGCGATGTCGGTCACGCCGCCCGCCGCGAACGGAATGAGCATTTTCACCGGCTTGTTGGGATATTGCTGCGCCGCTGCCGGCCAAGTCGGTGTCAGTGCCAGCGTCAGTACGGACAGCGCGATGAAACCACGGACAACAGCGTTCATGACATCCTCCCAGGCCGGAGCTAGTTCATCCTGATGTTCGCGTCCTTGGCGACCTTGTCCCACTTGATGGCTTCGCTCTTGATCCGCGCACCAAATTCCGCCGGCGTATTGGCGATCGGATCAAAGCCCAATTTGAGCAGCCGCTCCTGGATGTCGGGCAGCGCGACGATGCGCACGATCTCCTTGTGCCAGCGGTCGACCAGCTCCTTCGGCGTTCCGGCATGCACGACGATGCCGGTCAACGTGTCGGATTCCTGATCGGGAATGCCGGACTCGGTCATGGTCGGCACGTCCGGCAGCCCGGCGTTGCGCTTCGACGCCATCACCGCGAGGCCGCGCAGCTTGCCGCCCTGGATGTTGGTCATCGCCGGCGGCAGCGCGGTGAACGCGATCGGCGTGTGGCCGCCGATGGTCGAATTCATCGCGAGGCCGGCGCTGGTGAACGGCACCATCGTGAGATCGAGGCCGTAGCGCAGCTTGAACAATTCGCCGGCGAGATGCGGCGTCGAGCCGGTGGCCGGCTGCGCGTAGCTGTATTTGCCGGGATTGGCCTTCACCAGCGCGATCAGCTCCTTGATCGACTTCGCCGGGAACGACGGATGCACCGACACCGCGTTGGGCGAGGCCGCGACCAGGCTGATCGGCGTGAAGTCGCTGATCGCGTACGGCACCTTGGAATAGAGGCTCGGGTTGATGATGAAGCCCGTGCTCACCACCAGGATGGTGTAGCCGTCGGCCGGCGCGCGCGCCGCGGTGGCGGTGCCGGTGTTGCCGCCGGCGCCGGGAATGTTCTCGACATAGACCTGCTGGCCCCAGGTCTCCGACAGCTTCTGCGCGATCAGCCGCGCGATCACGTCGGTTGGGCCGGCGGGCGCGAACGGCACGATCATCTTCACCGGCTTGTTCGGATAAGGCTGCGCGAAGGCCGGGCCCGCAAGCGCCAGCGCGACAAGCAAAAGAAGACTGCGAAGCGCCTTCACGTCGTCCTCCCCTGAGGTCTTAATTTTGTGGGGCCATCTTCACCCCTGCGGGAGGGCGAGTAAATGGGTCAAGCTGTCTCGCGCATACCGCCGCTTCCCGCGAAACACGGCTGGTCAACGCGGTGCTTTTTGTGGTTATGGAGTCACCTCGGGAATAGTGAGGGTCAGGACAATGGCGGCCAAGAAGTACACGCGTCAGGATCTCCGTGACGCTTCGGAGAAATACAAGAACTGGGGCAAATGGGGCCCGAACGACGAGATCGGGACGCTCAACTACACCAGCCCTGAGGACATCATCGCCGCCGCGCAGCTGGTGAAGAAGGGCAAGGTGATCTCGCTCGCGCTCAATTTCGACCACACCGGACCGCAGGGCGCCAAGAGCAAGTACCCGGCGATGGGGCGCACCAATCCGATCCACACCATGATCCGCACCGGCACCGACGCCTATTCCGGCGTGCTCGACAAGCGCGGCATCCGCGCCGCCGACGACATGGTGACCATGCCGCTGCAATGCGGCACGCAGTGGGACGGGCTCGGCCACGTGTTCTATGAGCAGTGGATGTGGAACGGCTACGACTGCCGCGAGGTGACCTCGGCCGGCGCGCAGAAGTGCGGCATCGAGAAGACCAAGAGCAAGATGGTCGGCCGCGGCGTGCTGCTCGATGTCGCTCGTTATAAGGGCGTCGACTCGCTCGACGACGGTTACCCGATCACCAACGACGATCTCTACGGCACCGCCAAGAAGCAGAACGTCGCGCTCAAGCGCGGCGACTACGTGATCGTGCGCACCGGCATGATGGAGCGTTGCCAGAAGGCCGGCAGCTGGGACGGCTATCCCGGCGGCGATGCGCCCGGCTTCGCGTTCGAGACGCTCGACTTCGTGAAGGACACCGAGCTCGCCGCGCTGGCGAGCGACACCTGGGGCTGCGAGGTGCGCCCGAACGAGAGCGAGGACGGCATCAACCAGCCCTGGCACTGGATCACGATCCCGATCATGGGCATGACCATGGGCGAGATCTTTGAGCTCAAGGAGCTGGCGGACGACTGCGCCGCCGACAAGGTCTACGAATTCCTGTTCGTCGCGCCGGCGATTCCGATCACCGGCGCGGTCGGCTCGCCGGTCAATCCGCTGGCGATCAAGTAGACCAATGTTGATGCAAGCAGTGACCACGAGCGATTGGTGACGCCGATGTTCGCGGCCACTGCAAATCACCTTCGGGTACGGCACGGACACGAGCACCACCGGGTCACTTACGTCGAACTGTTCTTCGATCTGGTGTTTGTGTTCGCGATCACGCAGCTCTCGCACGGTCTGCTCAAGCATCTCACGCCGCTCGGCGTGGTGCAGACCGCCCTGTTGATGCTCAGCGTCTGGTGGGTGTGGATCTTCACCACCTGGTGGACCAACTGGTGCGACCCCGACCGGCCTGCGGTGCGGCTGATGCTCGGCGTGCTGATGCTCGCCGGGCTTGTGCTGTCGTGCTCGATCCCGCGCGCTTTCGAGGATCGCGGGCTGCCGTTCGCGCTAGCCTATGTCTTCATGCAGCTTGGGCGAACGGGATTCATGCTGTGGGCGCTCAAGCGCCACGATCCCGCAAACTTCCGCAACTTCACGCGCATCTTCATCTGGTTCGCGGCCGCGGCACCATTCTGGATCGGCGGCGCCTTCGCTGATGGCGGCACACGGCTTTGGATCTGGGCCTTTGCGCTGGCGATCGAATACGTCTCGCCGATCGCGAATTTCCGGGTGCCGGGCCTCGGCCGCTCGAACACGACCGACTGGCAAATCGAGGGCGCGCATCTCGCGGAACGCTGCGCCCTCTTCATCATCATCGCGCTCGGCGAGTCGATCCTGATCACGGGCGCGACATTCGCCGACCTTCCCTGGAATGCGGCGACGATCTCCGCCTTCGTGGTTTCGTTTGCCGGCAGCGTCGCGATGTGGGCGGTCTACTTCAACATCGGCGCCGAGCGGGCGAGCCGCCAGATCGCGTCGTCCGACGACCCCGGCCGCATGGCGCGCAGCGGCTACACCTATCTCCACCTCCTGATCGTCGCCGGCATCATCGTGGTGGCCGTGGGCGACGAGCTGGTGCTCCACCATCCCGGCGGTCACGACGGCCACACCAATATCAGCACGGCGGCGGCGATCGTCGGCGGTCCGGCGCTCTATCTTGTCGGGAACGCCTTGTTCAAACGGCTCTCGACATCGAACCTGCCGCTCTCTCACATTGTCGGGCTGGCCCTCTTGGCCGTGCTCGCGCCAACGGCGATGATCACCACACCGCTGGTCCTCTCAGCCGGGACCACCGCAATCCTGATTATCGTCGCGGCCTGGGAATGGCTGTCGCTCGGCCGCGGCAAGACCGCGAACGCACCATCGCACTGATAAACTCAAAGCGCCGAAGACCGGCACGGAAGGGTGGAGACGAACATGCTGGGCCACAATCGCAAAATGACCGGCGCCGAATGCCTCGCCGACATGCTCAAGGAATACGGCGTCACCCATGTGTTCATGGTGCCGGCGGTGCTGCGGCGCACCTTCGCCGAGATGGAGCGGCGCACCTCGATCGCGCGCATCCACACCCACGGCGAGAAATCCGCCGCCTACATGGCCGACGGCTACGCCCGCGCCTCGGGCAAGCCCGGCATCTGCATGGCGCAGGTGATCGGCGCGCTCAATCTCGCCGCCGGGCTGCGCGACGCCTGGCTCGCGCATTCGCCTGTCATCGCGATGACCGGCGGCCGCGACGCCAAGACCAAGTTCCGCAAGGTCTATCAGGAGATCGACGACGTGCCGGCGTTCGAGCCGGTGACCAAGTTCAACGCCACCATCGACGACGTCGCGCGCTTCCCCGACATGGTGCGGCAGGCGTTCCGCGTCGCCACGTCCGGCACGCCCGGCCCGGTGCATCTGCAATTCCGCGGCAACGAGGGCCAGGTCGACGCCGAGGAAGCCGAGATGGAGCCGCTGGCGGAGCCGCGTTTCGCGCGCGTGCCCCCGTTCCGTCCCTGCCCCGACGACGCCAGCGTGCGCGCCGCGCTGGTGTGCCTCGAAAAGGCCGAGCGGCCGGTGATCGTCGCCGGCGGCGGCGTGCGCGCCTCGGGCGCGCAGGCCGAGCTGGTCGCGCTCGCGGAAGCGCTTGCAGATCCCGGTCGCGACCTCGCTCAACGGCAAGGATTCGATCCCGGGCAATCATCCGCTGTCGGTCGGCGTGGTCGGCTAGCTATTCGCGCGAGAGCGCCAACCGCGTCGTCAACAAGGCCGATCTTGTCTGCTTCATCGGCAGCGAGACCGGCGGCATGACCACGCATTTCTGGGCGGTGCCGCCGATCGGCACGCCGGCGATCCAGATCGACATCAACCCGGAGGCGCTCGGCCGCAACTATCCGCTGCAGGCCTGCGTCAACGGCGACGCCAAGGTGACGCTGGCGCGCATGCTCGAGCACGCCGACAAGGCCAGCGCAAAAAAGCGCGACGTGTGGACCGCCGAGGTGCGCGCGGTCTGTCGCGACTGGCTGGTGCAGTACAAGCCGGTGCTCGAATCCGACGCGGTGCCGATCCGGCCGGAGCGCATCTGCCACGACCTGACGAAGCACGTGCCGGACAACGGCATCGTCGTGGTCGACACCGGCCATGGCGGCATGTGGATGGGCGGCTTCTTCGATCTCACCTCGCCGAAGCAAAGCTATATGCGCAGCGCCGGCCATCTCGGCTGGGCGTTCTCGGCCGGGCTTGGTGCGAAGTGCGCGTGCCCGAACCGGCCGGTGGTGACGTTCACCGGCGACGCCGGCTTCTGGTACCACATCGCCGAGATCGAAACCGCGGTGCGCTGGAAGATGAATGCGGTGACGGTGGTGAACAACAATTCCAGCGGCAACCAGTCGAAGCGCGGCTTCGACCGCGTCTATGGCGGCAAGCAGACCGAGCAGGCGCTGGAATTGTGGCACTACACCAAGGTCAACTTCGCCAAGATCGCCGAGGAGATGGGCGCGGTCGGCATCCGCGTGGAGAAGCCGGCCGAGCTCGGCCCCGCGATCGAGAAGGCGCTGAAGGCCGATCGGCCGGTGATCATCGACGTCGTCACCGACATCGACGCGCTGGCGCCGCTGGCGGTGAGCTGACGGGCATGGAGAACATTGGTCTTCTGGACCGCCTTCGCACCAAGAAGTGATTGACCTAAATCACCGCAAATCTTGTGCTGGTACTAACATGTGGTCTCCTTGATCAACTTGGAGGATGCCAATGTACAAGCGCATTCTGATCGCGACAGACGGGTCCGAATTAGCAATCAAAGCCATGCAACACGGGATTGCGCTGGCAAAGTTAGACAAGACCCCGGTGTCAATTGTGACTGTCACGGAAAACTGGACGCCCTTCGAAATGGCCCATGACTACAGCCGTGGCACAACCAATCCGATCGGCAACTACGAAGCACTGGCAACCGAGGCCGCAAAAAAGATACTCGATAAGGCGGGCGAGGCCGCGAAATCACAGGGTGTCGACAGCACGCTCATCCATGTCGCGGACAAGCGCCCTGCAGAAGGTATCGTGGCAACCGCCGCGGAGGTCGGTGCTGACCTGATCGTCATGGCTTCGCATGGACGCCGCGGCGTCAGCCGCCTGCTTTTGGGAAGTCAAGCGAATGAGGTGGTCACCCACAGCAAGGTGCCCGTCCTCATCGTGCGGTGAAGCAGCGCGAAGACCAAACTCCGGCAGCGCTACATCCGGAAAATCCCGAACTTCGTCGGCGGCGGCGCCGGCGCGTTCATGCCGACCATCAGCGCCTGGCCGAGCACGGCCCGGGTATCGGCGGGATCGATCACGCCGTCGTCCCACAGCCGCGCGGTGGCGTAATAGGCGTTGCCCTGCTTTTCGTATTGCGCGCGGATCGGCGCCTTGAACGCGGTGTCGTCATCCGCGCTCCACTTGCCGCCCTTCGCCTCCATCGCCTCCTGGCGGATGATCGCGAGCACGCGTCGCCGCCTGCTCGCCGCCCATCACCGAGATGCGCGCGTTCGGCCACATCCACAGGAAGCGCGGATTGTAGGCACGGCCCGCCATGCCGTAGTTGCCGGCGCCGTAGCTGCCGCCGATGATGACGGTGTATTTCGGCACGTTGGTCGTCGCCACCGCGGTGACGAGCTTGGCGCCGTCCTTGGCGATGCCTTGCGCCTCGGCCTTCTTGCCGACCATGAAGCCGGCGATGTTCTGCAGGAACAGAAGCGGGATATTGCGCTGGCTCGCCAGCTCGATGAAATGCGTGCCCTTGAGCGCGCTCTCCGAGAATAGAATTCCGTTGTTGGCGAGGATGCCGACCGGGAAACCGTGGATGTGCGCGAAGCCGCACACCAGCGTGGTGCCGTAGTGCTGCTTGAACTCCTCGAACTCGGAGCCGTCGACGATGCGCGCGATGATCTCGCGCACGTCGTAGAGCATGCGCGGGTTCGACTGCACGATGCCGTAGATGTCGCTCGCGGGATAGAGCGGCTCGCGCGACGCCCGCAACGCCAGCCACGGCTGCGGCAGCCTGTTGAGATTGCCCACCAGCCGCCGCACGATCTCGAGCGCATGGCCGTCGTTCTCGGCCATGTAGTCGGTGACGCCGGACTGCCGGCTATGCACCTCGGCGCCGCCGAGCTCCTCGGCGGTCACGACCTCGCCGATCGCGGCCTTCACCAGCGGCGGCCCGCCCAGGAAAATGGTGCCCTGGTTCTTCACGATCACCGCTTCGTCCGACATCGCCGGCACATAGGCGCCGCCGGCGGTGCAGGAGCCGAGCACCGCCGCGATCTGCGGAATGCCCAACGCCGACATCTGCGCCTGGTTGTAGAAGATGCGGCCGAAGTGCTCGCGGTCCGGGAAGATCTCGTCCTGCAGCGGCAGGAACGCGCCGCCGGAATCGACCAGATAGATGCACGGCAGATGGTTGTCGCGCGCGATCTCCTGCGCGCGCAGGTGCTTCTTCACGGTGACGGGATAGTAGGTGCCGCCCTTGATGGTGGCGTCGTTGGCGACGATCACGCAGTCGCGCCCGCTCACCTGGCCGATGCCGGTGACGATGCCGGCCGACGCGACGTCGCCGTCATACATGCCGTGCGCCGCCAGCGCCGACAGCTCCAGGAACGGGCTGCCGGGATCGAGCAGCGCGGCGATGCGGTCGCGCACCAAAAGCTTGCCGCGCTTGGTGTGGCGCGCCCGCGCTTCGTCGGTGCCGCCGCGCGTCGCCTTGGCGAGCTTGTCGTGCAAATCCTCGACCGCGCGGCGCATGGCATCGGCATTGCGCGCGAAGTCGGGGGACTTGGCGTCGATGTTCGAGAGAAGAACCGCCATCCTCAGCCCTTGTTGAAGAGTTCGCGCCCGATCAGCATGCGGCGGATTTCCGAGGTGCCGGCGCCGATCTCGTAGAGTTTGGCGTCGCGCAGGAAGCGCCCGGTGGGATTTTCGTTGACGTAGCCGGAGCCGCCGAGAAGCTGGATCGCGTCGAGCGCCACGCTTGCGTGGCGTTCTCGGCGGCATAGAGGATCGCGCCGGCGGCGTCCTCGCGCGTGGTGCGGCCGCGGTCGCAGGCCTTGGCGACGGAATAGACATAGGCGCGGCTCGCGTTCATCGCGACATACATGTCGGCGAGCTTGCCCTGCACCAGCTCGAACTCGCCGATCGGCTTGCCGAACTGCTTGCGCTCGCGCACGTAGGGCACGCAGACGTCGAGGCACGCCTGCATGATGCCGAGCGGGCCGGCGGCGAGCACCACGCGCTCGTAGTCGAGGCCGGACATCAGGATGTTGACGCCGCCGCCGACCGCGCCGAGCACGTTCTCCGCCGGCACCTCGCAATCGGCAAACACCAGCTCGCAGGTGTCGGAGCCGCGCATGCCGAGCTTGTCGAGCTTCTGCGCGGTCGAGAAGCCCTTCATGCCTTTCTCGATCAAGAACGCCGTGATGCCGCGCGCGCCGGCGGCCGGATCGGTCTTGGCATAGACCACCAGCGTCTCGGCATGCGGGCCGTTGGTGATCCACATCTTGCTGCCGTTGAGGACGTAGCGGTCGCCCTTCTTGTCCGCACGGGTGGTCATCGCGACCACGTCGGAGCCGGCGCCGACCTCCGACATCGCCAGCGCGCCGACATGCGCGCCGGAGATCAGCTTCGGCAGGTATTTGCGCTTCTGCGCTTCGGTGCCGTGGCGGCGGATCTGGTTGACGCAGAGATTGGAATGCGCGCCGTAGGAAAGCCCGACCGAACCGGAGGCGCGCGAAATCTCCTCCATCGCCACGCAATGCTCGAGATAGCCGAGGCCTGCCCCGCCCCACTCCTCCTCGACCGTGATGCCGTGCACGCCGAGCGCGCCGAGCTCGGGCCAGAGCTCGCGCGGGAAGGTGTTGGTGCGGTCGATCTCGTCGGCGCGCGGCGCGATCTTGTCGGCGGCGAAGCCGCGCACGCTGTCGCGCAGCAGGTCGGCGGTCTCGCCGAGGTCGAAATCCAGACCGGAGTTGCTGCGCATCTGTCTCTCTCCGCCCTCATCCTGAGGAGCGCCACTGATGTCGGGTTTACCCGACATCAGCGTTCTTAGGAGCCCAAGTCGGCTACAGCCGACTTGGGTGGCGCGTCTCGAAGGATGCGGGCGGCCCCATGCTTCGAGACGGCGCTTCGCGCCTCCTCAGCATGAGGCCGGGTGGGTGTCCTGCGAGTCGAAAGATATGATAAGCCAAGCGCTAAACAACGGACAGCAGCAATGAGCGAACATGGAATTCTCAAGGTCATTTCCGGCGTCGGCGCCAAGGGCCCGGCCTGCTTCCTGCTGGAGGCGCAGGGCAAGCGGCTGATGCTCGACCTCGGCTACGGGCCGCAGCCGGGGCTGTGGCCGAATGTGGACGACGTCGGCCGCGTCGATGCGCTGCTGCTCACCCACAGCCACAAGGACCATATCGGCGGGCTGTCGCTGCTGCCGAAGATCGGCAATCCGCCGATCTTCGCGACCGAGATCACCGCGAAGCGACTGCCGGCCGGCACCGAGGTCCACCCGCTGCCGATGAAGGGCCGCGGCGACGTGCTCGGCATCCCGGTCGACACCGGCCGCAACGGCCATGCGCCGGGCGGCATCTGGATGCGCTTCCATGCCGGCACGGGCCTCCTCTACACCGGCGACTATTCGACGGAGTCGGCGCTCTATGCGTTCGACCCGCTGCCGAAGTCGCGCACGGTGGTGTTCGACTGTTCCTACGGCGAGGACGACACGCCGCTCGCCGAGCGCCTCAAGATACTCGCGCCCCATCTCGCGGGTGATGTCCTGCTGCCTGCGCCGGCCGACGGCCGCGGGCCGGACATTGCGCTGCATCTTTACCGCGCCGGCAAGACGATCCGCTTCGACGACGCGACCCGCGCGGCGGTGCGCGATCTGACCGGAGCTGCGCGCGGCTACCTGCGCGACGAGGTGGAAGCGGATCTCGCGAAGCTCGCGGACGCCGCGCTGCCGCCCGGCGAACCGTCCGGCGCGACCTTCGCGACGCCCGCCGACGGCTCCGGCGGCGCGACCGCAAAGCTGTTCGAGCAGTGGGAGAACAAGGCGCAGCCGGCGATCGTGTTCACCGGCTACATCCCGCCCGGCACGCCTGCCGATCGGCTGGTGAAAAGCGGCCGCGCCAAATTCCTGCGCTGGAACGTGCATCCGCGATTGTCCGACAACATCGCGCAACTGCGCGCGACCGGCGCGGCGACGGTGATCCCGGCGTTCTGCGACAGCAAGTTCCTGCCGGCGCTGCAGGCCGCGCTCAAGCCGGCCAACGTGACGATGGATAAGGTGCTGACGTTGGTTTGAATTGTTCTTGCTCGCTGGCGCCACAGCGTCCCCTCCCCCGCTTGCGGGGGAGGGCTAGGGAGGGGGCATGCAATCACGGCCGGAGCAAGCTCACCCTCTCCCCACCCCTCTCCCGCAAGCGGGAGAGGGAGCAGACCGAGCCCGCCGCCCAATCTTGCATCACTTCGCCCGGCGTTTGCGCCGTTGCCGCCTTGTCGAGCGCAAACGTCTCCGGGTCGACCACGACGCCGTAGTGCTCGGCCGCGACCTCGGCCGACACGTAGCCCTGCCGCACGTCCTCGGCGACCAGCTCGGCCGGCCGCTCATGCGGATCGCCGTAGCCGCCACCACCGCCGGAGCGGATGCGATAGGCGTCGCCGGGCCGCAGCGGCGTCGACAGCACCTTGCCGTTCGGAAAATCAGTCTTCCAGGCGCCGTCGCGGCGCAGCCCGACCGAGTTGCCGGTGCCTTCAAGCCCGCCCTCGAGGCCCCACGGCCGGCAATGGGCGCGCTCGAACTGGGTGTTGAACACCATGTTGGTGCGCGCGCGCACCACGCGCTCGACGCCGAGCCCGCCGCGATGGCGGCCGGCGCCGCCGGAATCCGGCACCAGCGCATAGCGCTCGACGACCAGCGGGAACTTCGCCTCCGACTGCTCGTTCGGCGCGTTGTGGGTGTCGCCGTCGTTGATCGAGACGGTGCCGCCGACGCCGTCCTCGCTGCGCTTGGCGCCCCAGCCGCCGCCGAGCGGCCCGAAATTGGCGATGAAGAATTCCGACGTCTTCGGATTGATGCCGTGCAGATGCGACAGCACCAGGTCGGCGTGATGACCGGCGATGACGCGGTCCGGGATCGCCTTCGACAGCGCCTTGAACACGCTGTCGATGATGGTCATCGGATAGGTCATCCAGTAGCGCATCGGCGCCGGGCGCGTCGGCGCTCACGATCTTGCCGGGCGGCACGATCACCTTGAGGCTGCGGAACGCGCCGTCGTTGATCGGATAGTCGGTCGGCGAGGTCAGGCACTTGTAGGCGACCTGCGAGCAGGCGTAGCCGGTGGTGATGCCGGAATTGTAGAAGCCGCGCACCTGCTTCGACACTTCCGAGAGGTCGATCGTCATCTCGTCGCCCTTGACGATGACCTTGACCTTGATCGGCACCGGCTTGCCGATCTCGACGCCGTCGTCGTCCATGTAGGACTCCGCCTCATAGACGCCGTCGGGGATCGAGCGCGTGCGCTCGCGCGCCATCACTTCGGCATTGTCCATGATCGCGGCGATCGAGGCGGCGACGGCGTCGGCGCCGTAGCGGTCGAGCAGCTGCAAAAAGCGCCGCTCGCCGGTCTTCACCGCCGTCACCTGCGCGCGCAGGTCGCCCATGGCGCGGGTGGGGATGCGCACGTTCTGCCGGATCATGGCGGTGAGCGTCTCGTTCACCCGGCCCTGGTCATGCAGCTTCATGATCGGGATCTGCAGGCCTTCCTGGTAGATCTCCGTCGACATGCCGCCGAGATTGCCGCCGATGTCGAGCCAGTGCGCCATGCAGCAGGAGAAGCCGGCGAGCTTGCCCTTATGGAAGATCGGCAGCGTCAGCGTGACGTGGTTGAGATGGCTGCCGGTGAGATAGGCATCGTTGGTGACGTAGATGTCGCCCGGACTGCATGTTCTTGACGCCGAAATGCTTGATCTTGGCCTTCACCGTCTCCGACATGCCGCGGATGAACATCGGCAGGCCGATGCCGATCGAGACGGTCTCGCCGTCCGGCGTGAACAGGCCGGTGGTAAAGTCGAGCGCCTCGTAGATGATGATGTTGTAGGCGGTGCGCATGAGGTTGGTCTTCATTTCCTCGGTCACCGCGATGACGCCGTTGCGCACGATCTCCGTGACGACGGGATCGGGCTTGCGACTTCTTGGCTTTTGATACTTTTCTCTTCTTCATGTGCGACGTCATCTCTCCACCCGTGTCCCGGACGCGGTGCAGCTACGAAGTGATGCACCGCTGATCCGGGACCCCGGTTGCTTTGAATATCACGAAACCGGGATCCCGGGTCTGCAGCGCATCATTTCGCCATTCGCGGCGTAAACGCGCTATGCTCATGCTGCGCAGCGCCCGGGAAACGCGTCACTCCGCGGCGCTCGCGACGCGCGGCTTGTCCGGATCGAGCGCGGCGAGCCGCGGCGCGACCTCGGCCATGAACCGCTCCATCGAGCGGCAGCGCTGCTCGACCGTGCCCCAGTCCTTGCCGTAGATCAGCAGCAGCGTGCCGAAGCCGCCGACCTCGTCGTAGACGTTCTTGATGCCGTCATAGACCGTGTCGGGATCGCCGCAGATGAAGAAGCCGCGGTCGATCAGCTTCTCGAACGTCAGGTCGGCATTGCTGCCGCCGGGCGGAATGACGTGCTGCATGCGCATATGCGCGTGCACGAGCTCGGCGTCGCGCAGGTCGCGCTTGGCCTGCGCAACCGAGTCGCAGACATAGACCACGCGGCCGACGCGGGCGCGGCTGCGCGCCGGTGCGGCGCCGCGCTTGTGCTCCGAGCTCATGTAGATCGAGAGCATCTCGCGGACCTGCGGCACCGTCGGCGTCCAGCTCATCAGCGGCAGGAAGCCCTTCTCGGCGGTCAGCTCCAGCGTGGTGTCGCTGCGGCTGCAGGCGATGCCGACGTCCATCGCGCTCATCGGTTTCGGGATGATGTGCCACTTCTCGCCCTGCCAGACCGTGCCGTTCCAGTCGAACGGCTCCGGCGCCTCCCAGGCCTTGAGGATCAGGTCGACCGCCTCGCGGAACATCACGCGCGGATCGTGCACCAGCGTGCCGCGCTGCTTGTTGCTCTGCGCATTGATGCCGACGCCGAACCCGGCGATGTAGCGCCCACCGGTGAGATGGTCGCAGACCGCGCAGTCGGTCGCGATCTGCAGCGGATGGAAGAACGGCAGCGGGCGGATGCCCGGCCCCATCCTGATCTGCTTGGTCAGCGCCGCTGCCTTGCAGATGAAGAGGTCGGCCGACGGCATCTGATCCGGCCGCTGATATGCCAGGAATGTGCCGTGCTCGCTGATCCAGGCTTCCGAAATTCCGAGCCGATCGGCTAGGATGACCTCATGCAGGTCTTCGTCATAGCTGGTCTTGGCCAGCGCGTTGTTGCGGTTGCCGTTGGAGAACAGGCCGATCTGCATGATCCACTCCCAGATGCGTTGAATGGTCGGCCCTCGACCATCAGCCTGTCAAGCAGCCCGCGTTGTTCCTGAAAGCCAGTCCATGAGTGTGATCCGCGACCTCGCCGTCTTTGTCACCAACGCTTCCGCCGCGAAACTGCCGGCGGACGAGCAGGCGACGTTGCGGCGCCACGTGGCCGATACGCTGGTGGCCGCCGTCGCCGGCGCGCAGACCACGGAGGGCCGGGCGCTGCGCAAGCTGATGCCGCGCATCTCGGCCGCCGACGCCGCCGGGATGCTGTCCGCGGTGGTCCGGCATACCGAGATCGACGACATCCACACCCGCTCCTGCACGACGCCGTCCTCCGTGACCGTCCCCACGGCACTGGTGCTCGCAGGCGAATACGACTCGTACGATGCCGACACCGTCGCCAGCGCGATCTGGGCCGGGACCGAATTGATGACGCGGCTGGGCGTCGCCATCGACGGCGCGCGCATCCTCTACCGCGGGCTGTGGCCGACCTATTTCACCGCGCCGCTGGGAGCGGCCGCGATCGCGTCACGCATGCTGCATCTCACCGAGGATGAGACCGCGCACGCGCTCTCGCTCGCGCTGATGCTGTCGGCCGGACGTTCCGGCCGTTTCCACGGCGCGCTGCCCGGCCGCTCGGTGATCCTGGCGATGGCGGTCGCGAACGGGGTTCGCGCGGCGCAAGCCGCGAAAGACGGCGTCGGCGGCGATCCGGCGCTGCTCGACGGACCGTGGCTCAAGGACGCGCACGGCATCGACGCCAAGGTCGAGGCGCTGACGGCGGGGCTCGGCAGCGGCAGCATCTATCCGCAGATGACCATCAAGCCGTTCTGCTCGGCCAAGCAGGCGATTGCCGCGGTCGAGGCGTTCACGTCGATCCTGGACGACGGTGTATCGCCGGATGCGATCACCAAGGTCGTCCTGCGCGTGCCGCCGCCCTACTCCCGCATGATCGCGACCAAGGCGGAAGCCGGCGCGCGCGCCTCGACCATCGTCAGCGCCGCCTTCCAGATGGGGCTCGCCGCTTATCGCCGCGAGCGGCTCTACGACATCGAGCGCGCCGACGCGATGCAGGAGAAAGCGGCACTTGCCCTCGCTGGCAAGGTCGAGATCGTCGCCGACGAATCTCTGTTGGAATTCTTCCCGGCGACATTCCCGGCCGAGGTCGAGGTCGTCGCGAACGGGCAGACGGTTCGCAAGCGCGTCACCGCCGCGAACGGCGATCCCGGCCGCGCCCTCGACGATGCGGCCGTTGCCGATAAGGCGAGGCGCATCCTCGGCAATGCCTCGGCGGAGATCGTCGAGGCGGGCCTGGGCGGATTCCAAAACGGCGAGACGGCTGCAAGCGGCTCACCGACGCGATGTGGCAAGCCACGATGGACTGAACAGAAAAAGTGGGAGGAAGTGCGTGGCGAAGCGTAGCAAGACCACAAAGAAGAGCGTGCCAAAGAAGAGCAGCACAGGCTCAGTCAACGCCGCGCTCAAGGCGGTGATCGACGATCTCGTCGTCGGCAACCGCATCCTCTACAACGAGGACATCGTCGACGGTTACGGCCACATCAGCGCGCGCGATCCGCGCGACCCGACCCGCTTCCTGCTGTCGCGGGCGCGCGCGCCGGGCCTGGTCGTCGCCGCCGACATCATGCAATTCGGCATGGACGGCGAGCCGGTCAAGGACGACGGCCGCCGATCTATTCCGAGCGCTTCATCCATTCCGAGATCTACAAGGCGCGGCCGGACGTGAACTCGGTGGTGCACACGCATTCGCCGACGGTGGTGCCGTTCAGCGTCACCAGCGAGCCGCTGCGCCCGATCCGTGCCGGCTTCTTCTATCCGGAGGTGCCGGTGTTCGACACCCGCGACGCCGCCGGCTGGACCGACCTCCTGATCTCGAACCCGATGCTCGGCAAAGCGCTGGCGGAGAAACTCGGCAACAATTCCGTGGTGCTGCTACGCGGTCACGGCAACGCGGTGGTGGCGCCGGACGTGCGGGTCGCGGTCTACCGCGCGATCTACACCGAGGCCAACGCAAAATTGCTGCTGCAGGCGAAGCTCCTCGGCGGGCCGATCAAATATCTGGCGCCGGAAGAGGCCGCGCTCATGAACACGTCGCGCATCCTGAAGCGGCCCGGCCACGGCAGCGACCGCATCTGGGAGCTTCTGAAATCGGAAGCGATGGGCACTTCCGGCAAGCGCCGGCGCTGAGTTAGATAGGTGCGCCCACCCAGCAGGTGACCGCGGCCGCCATGACCGACCATCCCCCCAAGCCGCGACTGACGTTGCGCGTCGGCATCACCGGCCATCGGCCGAACAAGCTGCCGAAGTCCGACCTGCCGCGCATCGAGCGGCAACTGCGCGAGGTATTCGCGGCGATCGAGACCGCGGTCGCGAAGGCCTACGACGCCAACAAGGCGGTCTATGCGGGAGCGCCGGCGGACGGCGCGAAGCCCTATCGCATCCGTCTGATCTCCGGCTTCGCGGAGGGCGCCGACCAGATGGCGGTGGCCGCCTGCCCCGCCGACTGGACCGTGGAAGCGATCCTGCCGTTCCCGAAGGACGAGTACCTCAAGGACTTCGAGCAATCGGCCCTGGGCGACGGCCGCGACGTGCGCGGCGAGCTGATCGCGAGCCTCGCGCGCGCTGCGGTCGTGACCGAGCTGCCGACGCCGCCCGTGCGTGAACAGGGCTATGTCGCGGGCGGCAAGGCCCTGCTCGATCGCAGTGATGTGTTGATCGCGGTATGGGACGGGGAGCCACCGAAACCCGGCGGCACCGGCGCGGTCGCACGGGAAGCCTGTGAGCGCGGGATCCCGGTCGCCTGGCTTGCGACCGGTGGAGATTTCCCGATCGCGCTTATCGAGTCGTTCAGAGACGACAAGCCCGTGCGCGTGAGCGAGGCATGGAACGCAAGCGCCTTGCAGGCGCGGCTTGATCCGATCCTTACCGCACGCGCGGCGAATTCACCAAGTCGCTGATCGACCGCGCGCGAACTACCCCTCCTGCCCGACCGACTCGCGCAGCACCCGCTTCACCTCCGGATCGACCTTGCGGATACGATCGAAGATCGCCTCGATCTCGGCGGGCTCGACCACGTCCGGCTCCTCGCCGGTGATCGCCTTGAAATCGCGGGCGAACGCCGCGTCCTTGCCGAGCGCCTGGAACGCATTGCGCAGCGCCTGTACCGATTCCGGCGGCGACCCCTTCGGCACCAGCATGCCGCGCTGCATCTTGGTCGAGATGTCGTTCATCAGGAACAGCGCCTCGTACTTGGCGCCGGAAGGCTCCTTGCCGAAGCCTTCGCGGTAGAACTGGTAGAACGTGATGATGCCCTGCTTCTCCAAGAGCGGATTGCCTTGCGGCTTGCCGTCGGGCCCGATCACCGGATGGTGGAAGAGTGCGAGGCCGATGCCCTCCTTGATGATCTGCGGGATCACCTGGGTCTGGAATCCCGGCAGCGAAGAGCCGGTGAAATTGACCTCGCTGCGCAGCATCGCCTGGTTGAGATGGGCGGTGCCCTGGAAGCCCGTCACCATCTTGTAGGGCTTGTCCATGATCTCGAGCGCGAGCCGCAGCCGCGTGTCGTGCGAGGTGGCGCGGCTGTAACCGCCCGCGAAGATGTTGGTCGCGCGCGCGAAGTCGGCCGGCTTGGTATAGCCGCCCGGCACGATGTCCTTGCGCGCATAGACGACGTTCCATCCGCGGCCGGCGGCGATCGGCGTGAACACATCCTGGATCTTCACCTTCAGCACGGGATCGTCGGTGATCGACGACGTCGCGCTCATGGTGAAAAAGCCGAGCGTCAATCCATCCGGCTTGCCGGCGATGCCGAGGCCGAGCTGGTTCATCGCATTGGCGCCGCCCGCGCCCGGCACGTTGCGGATGATGACGGTCGGGTTGCCAGGGATGAAGCGCGAGAGATGCTTCTGGAACACGCGCGCCTCGGTGTCGGCGTTGCCGCCGGCGGCATAGTTCACCAGCAGCGTGAGCGTCTTGTCCTTGTAGAACTGAGCCGAAGCAGGCGTGGCGGCGAAGATGACCGCGCTGGCGAGAAGCAGGGATCGTACCGGCATGTCATGATCCTTTCTTGTGCGCCACCGCTGCACAACGGCACGGGCCTAAGCAGGTCATTGCGGTGCCAAGCTTAGAGTTCGCGGCACAAATGCCAAGCCCAGGGGGAGAGGCATTTGGAAGCGCCTCTAAGCGACCGCAATGTGGTCTGGAGGATCGCCGCGGCGCCGGCGCTCGTCCATCGCCATGAGGGCCGCTTCGAGATGCCGCGTGAACTGCACGGTATTGAACAGCGGAGAGCTTTGCCGCGCATGCGCGATCTTCGCCTTCAGGGCGGAGAGCGCGGCGGGATCGCGCGCCAACCGCAGCGCCAGCAGCGTGGTAGTCCGCGAGCGAATTCGTGATCAATTCCGGCACGCCGCCCGCGGTCAAGATGCTGCCCGAGACCCGCGACGCAAAGCTCTCGCCCATCAGGCCGACCATGGGGACGCCGGCCCACAGCATGTCGCTGGCGGTGGTGTGCGAGCCGTACGGAAAGCAGTCGAGCCCGAGATCGGCATGGGGCAGCCGCGCCAGATGCTCGTCGCTCGGACGCTTCGGCGCAAAGATCAACCGATCCGGGGCGACGCCGCGCGCCGCCACTTGCTGCCTGAGCGCATCGACGGCGGCTTCCCCCGGCTCCAACAGCCACAAGACCGACAACTCGACCTCCGCCAGGAGCTTCATCCAGACATCGAAAACGTCGGGCGTGAATTTGTAGGCGAGATTGAACGAGCAGAACACGAAGCGGCCGTCCGGCAGTCCATGATCCGCCCGGTTGCGCGGCGCGCCGACGGCGCGCTTGTCGTCGGTCGGCTGATAGCTGTGCGGGAGCCGGACGATCTTTTCAGAAAAATGCGCGTCGTGCCCGGGCGGAATGATGACGCGGTCCGCGATGATGTAGTCGATCCACGGCGCGCCCATCGTTCCGGGATGGCCGAGCCACTGGACCTGCAGCGGCGCCGGCCGGCGTGCGAGGACGGCCGCACGATGGCCGGTGGTCCAGCCGTTGATGTCGATCACGATATCGACGCCGTCGGCCGTGATGCGCTCGGCCGCCGCCTGATCGGATAGCGAGCCGATCGGGATCATGCGATCGAACGCTGCCTCGAGCCGCCGGCGGTGCGCATCGGCGGTGGGCGGCGCGAAATCATGCGCGACGATCTCGAAGCGCGCCCGGTCATGCGCCTCGATCACGCCGGCCAGCAGAATGCCGCAGGCATGGCTGTAGAGGTCGCGCGAGAAATAGCTCACGCGCAGCCGATCCTTCTTCGACTGCGGCCGCGTCGCCGATCGCATCGGTGGGACGCTCTGCGCGATCTTGCGGGCGTAGCCTCGCGCCGCCGCCAATTGCTCCGATGCGGTTGCGCTGGCGACCATCGCCAACTGCCCGGGGCCGACCTTGTCGACGTCGAGCCCGCCCGGGGAGCTGCGGCGCGCATGCTCCTCGACCTCGGCCGCGAAGCTCCAGGCACAGGCTTGCCGGGCCGCCTGGATCATCGCCAGCGCCTGCGCGGGCTCCGCATGAAACCGGTGAACGCGTTGGTAGATCGCGACGGCCTCGCCGCTGCGGCCGCATTGATGGAGCGCGAAGGCCGTGAGGTTGAACAGCTCGATGCGATCGCGCGGCGTCGACGCGTCGATCTCGCCGAGCAAGTCGCGCGCCGCGGTGGCCGCCGCCTGCGCCTCCTGGCTGCGGCGGTCCGCGCTCAGCAAGAGCGCGAGGTTGACCAGCGGGCGTGGATCGCCGGCATCGAGCGCGATCGCTTGCCGGAACTGCGCTTCCGCGCCGGCCTGATCGCCCTTCAGGCGCAGCAGCAACCCGAGATCGTCATGCAACGGCGCCGATCCCGGATTGGCCGCGATCGCGCTGCGAAGCTGGTGCTCGCGCCACTCGCGCTCTTTGCGCGCGAAGTCGGGGTCGATCGCGACAAGGCGCTCGGTCACCGCCTCCGCTTCCTGTCCGCGGCCGAGCGTCGTCAGCACCGACGCGAGCGCCGCGAGCGCAGGAACAGCATGCGGATCGATGGCGAGCCCCCACCGCAGGCTGGTCTCGGCGGCCGTCAATTGGCGGAGCTGGAGCTGACACAGCCCCAGATTTTCCCAGAACTGCGCATCGCCCGCATCGAGCGCCACCGCGCGCTCCAGAAACGCCAGCGCCTCGCGATGGCGGTATTGCGCCGTCATCGCGATCCCGACCAGCTCGCTGAGGATGGCCGAATCCGGAAAGGCGCTCAACGCGTCCCGGGCGTGGCGTTCCATGTCGGCGAAGCGACCGGCGCCGAACAGTCCAAGTGCTTCGTCGATCGCATCCTGAAGATTCAATGTCGATGCCGCCGGGTCATTCGACGAAGCTCTCCAGCAGATCGACCGGATCGCCGTACTGGCTCGCCGCCTTCACCACCTGCGGATCGCGCAGCGCCATCAGGAAACCGTTGTCGATCATCACGGTGTTGCCGACTTTCACCGTCATGTCGAACACTACGCAGTCCTGGTGCGTGTGCGGCTCCTCCCACTTCGGCACCTGCCGGTGCATGAACTCGCTCGGCCGGTCGGCATCGGTGCCGAAATGCAGCGCGCCGGGCGCGTTCGAGCCCGCCGGATAGGCCTTGAAGCGCGGGTATTTCGGATTGAAGCCGCAGCCGAGCTCATGCAGCGTCGCGTTCACGCCGACGAGCATGTCGCGCACGATTTCGGCTTCCATCGAGTTGCCGTGCACCTTCTGCACGATACCGTCCTTGTATTCGATGCCGACCTTGTCGCGGAACGGCTTGTCGAAACCGATGGCCCACTGAGGAAATACAACGCCGCCCATGTCGGGCTTCTTGTGCGGGTCGCGCTTGAAGCAGGTGCGGCTGTAGATGTTCGGCCCGTGCGTCGGCAGATGATGCACGTAGCAGCCGTCCTCGTCGGCCTTGTCCTTGCCGCGCCAGCGGTTCTCGGTGTGCAGGTTCTTCACCATCTCCGGCGTGAACTTGATCGCGAGATTGGTGCCGCGCGGATCGGAGAAGGTCATGTCGAAGTCGCGGTCGGTCGGATACATTCGCGCGGTGGCGCGGATGATCTCGCCGACGAGATCGACCGGGAAGCGCGCCTGCGGCGTGTTGAGCAGGTCGAGGTTGCGGAAATACGTGATCTTGACCCAGCGCTGGCCCTTCTCCTTGCGCAGCTTCAGGAACAGCGGCGAATTGACCGAGCAGAACCAGGTCGAGACCACAAACGTCGCCTGCTCCACCAGCGGCACCGCTTCCGGCGGGCAGTCCGAGAGCTGCGTGGTCGGCGCCATGAACTCCATCGGGAATACGCCGCGCGCATTGGCGATGCCGGAGATCGCATCGACGATACGGCGGTCGAGCAGCGGATCGGTGAGGAACAGGACCTTGTCGGTCGGCCGGATGGCGTAGACCTTGATCAGGTTGTCGACGGCCTGGAAATAATTGCGGGTGTCGGTCTGCGGCAGCACCGCCGGCGCCGGCATCGCGGTGGCGTATTTCGAATTGACGATGTCTTCGTAGGTCGGCGCATGGAAAGCCATGGCATTTCCTCCAGGTGTTCTTTGCCCGGATTGTCGCAGTGATTGCGCCGGAATCAAAGAGGCTTGAACCGCCCGCTCGCCATCGCCCGGTCGTAGATGATCGCCGCCGCCGCGACGTCCTCGAGACCGACACCGAGCGACTTGAACAGCGTGTGCGCCTTGGCGTCGTGCGCAATCGGCGGCCCGGCCAGGATCTGATGCAGCGGCTTCACCCGCGCCCAATCGAACAGCCCGGTCTTGGCGAGATCGATGAACTCGGCGGCTTCGGTCTTCGCCTGCTCGATGTGATCGGTCACGATCAGCGATGCCTTGAGCACGCATTCGGGATCGAGCTCGCGTCGATTGGCCGCGTTTGCGCCCATCGCGTTGATGTGCGTGCCAGGCGAGAGCCACGCGTGTTTCAGCACCGGTTCCGCCGAGCCGGTGGCGGTGACGACGATGTCGGCGTCTGCAACGGCTCTCTCGACGGATGCCGCCGCGTGCACCGGCGTGCCGTCCAGCTCCTTGGCAATCTGGCCGCAGAACGCGTCGAGCTTGGCGCGGTCGCGCGCGGCGATTGAAAGCTCGTTGAGCATCCCGATCGCCTTCAGCGCCAGCACTTGGGTGCGCGCCTGCTTGCCGGTGCCGATCAGAGCGACCTTGCCGGCGCCGGGCTTCGCCATCTTCTCGGTCGCGACCGCGCTCGCGGCGCCGGTGCGGATCGCGCCGAGCGCATTGGCCTCGATGACCGCGAGCAGGCCCTTGTCCTCGGTATAGTAGAGAACGTGGAAGGCGCCGGCGCCGTAGGATTTCACGGCGAAGCGCTTCGACGCCCGCTCGCCGCCCCCCATGACGTTGAGGCGGACACTACCGAACGGCCAGCGCGTGCGCGGCACGATGTTGGCCTGCCCTTTCGCCTCGGCCGCGAATGCATCGCGCAAGGCCTGCAGGCAGGTCGGCATGTCGAGAAATTCGACGACGTCGGCTTCTTTAATATAGATGGGCGTCATCGTTTTGACCTCACTGAAACTCCGGGCGCTCGTTCAGATAATGCTTTTTCATCTCCGGACGGAACTTGTCCATGATCGCGCGGTTGAGCGCGACCGGCGGCTTCTGCTCGGCCGGCAGCATCGACTTGTACTCGACGCCGCCCAGCTCCTCCTTGAACGTGCGCTTGGCCTCCGCGAGCACCGCCGGATTGGAGAAGCACTCCACCACCGCCGCCGCGAACGCTTTGGATCCCGCCACTGCGCCCTTGTGCGCGATCGAATGCGCGAGCGTCACGCCGCCCGCCCAATGGTGGAAATTGATGTTGGGCACGTTCGACGGATAGTAGAACTTCGCCATCGGCACCTTCCACGAGATGTCGCCGGCGTCGTTTGCCGAGGTGCGTGGCGTCGATGAGCCTCGTAGCGGCGTGGTCTCGCGCTTCAAGCCCTCGACCTGCACATTGGCTTTGGTTTGCAGCGCACGCGCAAGCGCGTCCTCCTCCGCCGACCAGGCCGGCATGCCGACCGGCTCGATGTGCCGCTGCAGCAGTTCGGCGAGCGTGCGGTTGCAGCGCAGCGGCCACACCGCGCTCAGCACGTCCACCGTCACCTCGGTGTTGCTCATCAGCGCGGCGCCCTGCGCGATCTTCTTCGCCTGCTCGAACAGCTTCATCGCGCCTTCCGCGGTCTGGTCGCGGAAGAACCACCACACCGCCGCGGTGCGCGGGATGACGTTGGGCTGGTCGCCGCCATGGGTGATGACGCGATGCGCGCGCATCTCCGGCTTCATGTGCTCGCGGTACTGCGCCATGCCGACGTCCATCAGCACCACGCCGTCGAGCGCGTCGCGGCCCTTCCAGGGCGCGACGCCGGAATGCGCGGTCTCGCCATGGAAGGTGAAGGTCGCAGAGATCAGCGCCGATTGCAGGAGGCCGTGGGTGGCGCTGAATTCGCCGCCGATGTGGTTGTGGAACGCGAGATCGACGTCGTCGAACCAGCCGTCGCGCACGAAATAGGGCCGGCTGACGAGCTGCTCCTCGGCCGGGCCGCCGAACACTTTCAGCGTGCCTTTCAGCCCGAACTTGTCCATCGCCTGCTTTCGCCGCGAGCGCGGTCGCGACCAGCATCGCGGCGTTGACGTTGTGGCCTTCGCAATGGCCGGGCGCGCCCTCGACGATGAATTTCGGCTCGGCAACGCCCGACACCTGCGAATTGTCGGGACAGGAGTTGTATTCGGTATGGATCGCGACCACCGGTCCGCCGGAGCCGTAGGTCGCGCAGAAGCCGGTCGGGAATCCGGAGATGCCGCGCTCGACCTTGAAGCCGCCCTTCTCCAACAGTTCGGTCATCAGCGCGGCGGTCTCGAACTCCTGCATGCCGAGCTCGCCGAAATAGAAGATGTTGTCGCCGGTGAGCGCGATCGCCTTGGCGTTGCGCTCGACATAGTCGAAGACGAAGCGTTGCTCGGGCGTGAGGTTGTCGCCGCTGCTCATTGCTCCTGCTCCCGGCCTGCCTTCCCTTCCGCTCGTCCCCGCGAAAGCGGGGACCCAGGGGCCACAAAGGAAGATTTCGGATTCCCGCTTTCGCGGGAATGAGCGGAGGATAGAGCGAGCCCGAACAACAAATGCATCATCCGATGTTCTTCTTCAGGAACGCGAACACCTTGTCCCAGCCGTCGGCCGCCTGCTCCGGCCGGTAGGCCGGCCGCGCCCAGTTGAAGAAGGCATGGCCGCAGCCGTCGTAGCGGTGGAACTCGTAGTTCTTGCCGAGCTTCTTGAGCACCGCCTCGGTCTTGTTGACGTGCTCGCGGTTCGGATTGGCGTCGTCATTGCCGAAGATGCCGATCAGCGGCGCGGTCATTTTCTCGGTCAGGTCGATCGGCGCGACCGGCTTGCGGGCGTCGAGCTGCTTCGCCGGATCGTCGACCACCACGTTGCCGCCCCAGCAATCGACCACCGCGTCGATGCCGGTGAGCGAGCAGCCCGAGAGGTAGGCGTGCCGCCCGCCCGAGCAGAAGCCGATGACGCCGACTTTGCCGTTGGAATTGGGCTGCGCCTTGAGATAGGCGATCGACGCCGCGACGTCGCCGACGACCTGCGCATCCGCCACGCCGCCGGCGGCGCGCACCCGGGCGCCGATGTCGTCCGGGCTGCCGGGGCCTTCACGGAAATAGAGATGTGGCGAGATCGCCGCATAGCCGTGATGGGCGAACTTGCGCGTAATCTCGATGATCCACTCGTCCCAGCCGGGCAGGTGCATGATCACCACCATCCCGGGCACCTTCCCCGCGCGCGTCGGGCGCGCGTAATAGGCCTCGCCGGTGTCGCCGTTATGGCCCTTGAAGGGGACGACTTCGGCCTGCAGACCCTCGTACGACATGCGCTAGCACTCCCTGACGTGATTGCTGGAACCCGGCCGGCACAATATCATGGCCGCATCGGCTGCAAAGGATAAGAAACCGGAACGACAAGGATCGCGACGATGCTCCGCAAAGAACAGAACGATCTCCTCACCCAGACCGGGCCGGGCACGCCGGTGGGCGCCCTGTTCCGCAGCTACTGGCTGCCGGCGATGCTGGCGAGCGAGCTGCCCGAGAACGGATGCCCGCCGGTGCGGGTCAAGCTTCTGTCCGAGCGGCTGATCGCCTGGCGCGACGGCAAGGGCAACTTTGCGCTGATGGACGAGTTCTGCGCCCATCGCGGCACGTCGCTCTGGGTGGGACGCAATGAGGACGACGGGCTGCGCTGCCCCTACCACGGCTGGAAATACGACCACACCGGCCAGTGCATCGAGGTGCCGTCGGAGCCGGTGGAGTCCGGCTTCTGCGCGAAGATCAAGCTCACGTCCTATCCGCTGATCCAGCGCGGCAACGTGCTGTGGACCTATATGGGCCCGCCGGACAAGCAGCCGCCGCTGCCCGAATTCGAGTGGTGCACGGTGCCGCTGGAGCAGAGCTACATCTCCAAGCGCCTGCAGGAGTGCAACTGGCTCCAGGCGCTCGAAGGCGGCATCGATTCCAGCCACAGCGCCTGGCTGCATGGCGGCGAGTTCGCCAACGATCCGCTTTACGTGGGCGCCAAGGGCAACGACTACACGCTCGGCGACGTGCAGCCGCATTTCGAGGTGGTCGAGAGTTCCGGCGGGCTCCTGATCGGCGCGCGCCGCAATGCCGAGGCCGGCAAATACTACTGGCGCATCACGCAATGGATCATGCCGTGCATGACCATGATCCCGCCGCGCGGCGACCATCCGACCGGCGGCCACTACTGGGTGCCGATCGACGACGAGAACTGCTGGATCTGGAACTGGGACTATCACGAGACCCGCCCGCTCACGCAGGCGGAGCGAACGGCGATGGACAACGGCGCCAGCCGCCACGTGCTGTACGAGGAAATCGACGGCGTACGCACCTGGCGCGCGCGGGCCAACAAGGACAACGATTATCTCATCGACCGCGTGGCGCAGAAAACCGGCCGCACCTACAGCGGCATTGCCGGCTTCGCCATGCAGGACTCCGGCGTGCAGGAGCTGATGGGGCCGATCGTCGACCGCACCAAGGAGAACCTCGTGTCCTGTGACAACGGGATCATCATGGCGCGGCATCGCCTGATGCGCGCCGCCAAGGCGCTGGTGGAAAAAGGCGAGACGCCGCCCGGTGTCGCGCCCGAGCACCAGCGCGTGCGCGCGGCCGCGATCGTTCTCCCCGCAGACGCGGTGTACAAGGACGCCGCCAAGGAAGCGCTGAAAGTTCAGCCGGGCAAGCAGCACGCGCGGGTCTGACGCGCGCCGCCATTTCGGAAGGAACGAAAGCCAATGGCCAAGATCGTGCTCGGGCTCGGCACCTCGCATACGCCGATGCTGCTCGCCTCCGACGAGACGCTGCAGCGCTTTGTCGAGACCGACCAGAACATCAAGCACCGCGACAAGGAGGGCCGTCCGGTCACCTATGGCGAGTTGCTGGAAAAGGCCGACCCGAAGATGGCGCATCTCGTCGCGCCCGCGAACCTGGTCGCCCGGCAGAACGTCGCGCGCGGCGCCATCCAGCGGGTGGCGCAGACGCTGGCCAACTCCAATCTCGACGCGCTGATCGTGATGGGCGACGACCAGAACGAAAGCTACAAGGAGGATTGCCGCCCCGCCTTCGCGGTCTACTACGGCGAGACGATCCGCAATTCGAACGAGCAGCATGAGGAATACCGCAAGCGGTTTCCGGAATGGTACGTGCAGAACCGCCAGGGCTTCTTCGAGGACGAAGGCCCGCGCGACTATCCGGTGCATTCCAAGCTCGCCACCCATCTCGTCGAGTCGCTGATGGACTTAGGCTTCGACATGGGCGCGTCGAAATGCCTGCCGGAGGGCGAAGGCGAAGGCCATGCCATCGCCTATGTGCATCGCCGCGTCATGGATGCGAAGAAGCCGGTCGCGGCGGTGCCGATCTTCCTCAACACGTACTTCCCGCCCAACCAGCCGCGGCCGAAGCGCTGCTACGAGTTCGGACAGGCCGTGCGCAAGGCGGTCGAGGCGTTCCCCGGCGAGGAGCGCATCGGCGTGCTCGCCTCCGGTGGCTTGAGCCACTTCCTGGTCGACGAGGACCTCGACCGCGCGATCCTGAAGGCCTGCGCCGACAAGGACGCGAAATTCCTGCAAACCTTGCCGCGCAACAAGCTCAACGCCGGCTCGTCGGAGATCCTCAACTGGGTCGCGGTCGCCGGCGCGATCGAGCATCTCGATCTCGACTGGTTCGAATATGTGCCGGGCTATCGCACGCCGGCCGGAACGGGCACGGGGTTGAGCTTCGCGAGCTGGACGTGATCGACGATTGATTGAAGCAGCCGGGGCGACGTGTCCGATGCCCGTCACCGTCCGCGCAGCGACGATCGATGACGCGGCCGCGTCCTGCGACGTGATCCGCCGGTCGATCGTCGAGCTCTGCCGTGTGGACTACGGCAGCGACGAGGCGTTCCTCGCGCGGTGGCTTGCGAACAAGACCGTCGAGAACGTCCAACGCTGGATATCTCAAAGCCGCCATTTCCTGGTGGCCGAGGCCGGCGGGACGATCCTGGGCGCGGCCTCGATGACCGACTCCGGCAAGGTTCTTCTGAACTACGTCTCGCCCGACGCGCGCTTTCGCGGCGTGAGCAAGGCGCTCATGCAGGCGCTGGAAGACCGCGCGCGCACAGCCGGGATTGCACAGTGCAGCCTCGACAGCACGCAAACCGCCCTCAGGTTCTATGAATTGCTTGGTTACGAGCGCACCGACCAAAGCTACATTCATCCGGTAACCGGCGCACCGGCGCTGGCGCTTGCGAAACACCTGCGGCCTGCCGGCCCGCCGCGCTGATCTGGACCTCGCCCACACGACCGCTGTAGGTTGACATCCCGCCGGGCGTCGCGCGACGCCGTTCTGTCACCAGCTTACGGATTTCCCTCCATGCGACTTCAGCTCAGCCTCGCCACCGCGGCCAATCCGCGGTCATGGCCGATCCTCGACGGCACCGTGAAGCCGGACGGCATCGACATCATCCCGACCGCCATCCACCCGTCCGAGATGTTCTGGCGGCAGCTGAAATTCCAGGACTTCGACATCTCCGAAATGTCGATGTCGTCGCTGATGATGGCGACCGCGCAAGGCAACGACGATTGGGTCGGCATCCCGATCTTCACCACGCGAAAATTCTTCCACACCGAAATCCTGGTGCGCAAAGACGCCGGCATCAACGAGCCCAAGGACCTCAAGGGCAAGCGCGCGGGCGTGCCCGAATATCAGCAGACCGCCGCGCTGTGGACGCGCGGCGCGCTCCAGCACGAGTTCGGCGTGCACCAGAGCGAGATGGAGCACTGGATGGAGCGGGTGCCGACCCACAGCCACGGCGGCGCCACCGGCTTCAAGCCGCCGCCCGGCACGACCGTGAACCAGATCCCGATCGAGAAGAGCCTCGGCCAGATGATGGTGTCGGGTGAATTACAGGCGACCATCCATTATCTGCGCGACAACAATCTGGTCGATCGCTCGCGCATCGACCTCGAGCATCATCCCGACATCAAGACGCTGTTCCCCGATCCGACCGCGGAAGGCGTGCGCTACCACAAGAAGACCGGCATCTTCCCGATCAACCACGGCATGGTGATCCGGCGCGAGATCGCCGAGAAGCATCCCTGGACCGTGCTCAACCTGCTCAAGGCCTACGACAAGGCCAACGAGCTCGCCAACCAGCAGCGCATCGCCCATGTCGAGTATCACGTGTGGGCCGGGCACATTTCAGCGGAGGCCGGCAAGGCGCTGCGCGAGCCCGCGATCCGCCACGGCATCAAGGCCAACCGCAAGACGCTGGAGACCGCCGCGCAGTATTCGCACGAGCAGGGCCTCACCCCGCGGCTGATGAAGCTCGAAGAGCTGTTCGCGCCGAGCGCGATGGAGCAGTAGCCGCCGATGGCAGACATCCGCCTCGACGGCACGGTCGCGATCGTCACCGGCGCCGCGCGCGGTCTCGGGCAGGCGATGGCGGTGGGCCTCTGCCGCGCCGGCGCCAATGTGGTGTTTGCGGATGTCGACGGCGCCGCGCTCGCCAAGGCAACCGACGCCGGCCGCGGGACCCAACTGCGGCACGGCACTCGGCATCCGCTGCGACATCACCAGCCGCGCCGACTGCGAGCGCGTCGTCGCGCAGACGGTCGAGAAATTCGGCGCGCTGCATGTGCTGGTCAACAACGCCGCCAAGGGCCAGGTGCACCTGGAGCGTTCGCGTCAGACCAAATCGCTCAAGTTCTGGGAGTCGGATCCCGAGATCTGGCAGGACGTGATCGTCACCAATATCAACGGCACGTTCCTGATGGCGCGCAGCGCCGTGCCGGCGATGCTCAAGGGCGGCTTCGGCCGCATCGTCAACATCACCACCAGCCTGCCGACCATGCAGCGCCGCAACAACTCGCCCTACGGCGTGACCAAGGCCGCGATCGAAGCGGAGACGCTGATCTGGGCGCAGGAGCTGAAAGATACCGGCGTCACCGTGAACTCGCTGATCCCCGGCGGCGCCGCCGACACCGACTTCGTGCATGAGGCGTCGCGCAAGGAATTGGCCGCGATGGGGCGGGAGCTGTTGCCGCCGTCGGTGATGGTGCCGCCGATCCTTTGGCTTGCGTCGCGATTGTCCGATGGCGTCACCGGTGCGCGCTTCGTCGGCAAATTGTGGGACGAGACGCTGCCGCCAAGCGAGGCCGCCGCCAAAGCGCGCGAGCCGTCGGTATTGCTGCCGGCGAGCGATGGGCGCTAACCCCGACACATATTTTACTTAAGCTGAGTCCAAAGTCTTACGGCCCACCCGCCTTGCATTTTTCCTGATAGTCGGCAATTTAGGCGTCACGGGACCGTCACAATAACTCCGTGAATCGCAGGGATTCCGGGTTTCGCAGCGGCAATCGCGTGAACCAATGAGTTTCGAGATCGAGCGCAAGTTCCTTGTGCGTGGCAACGATTGGCGCGCACTGGTTTCAAGCCAGACCACGATTCGGCAGGCCTATCTCGCGTCGAGCGCAAAGTCATCGACCCGGATTCGCATCCGCGACGATGGAACCGCAACGCTCACCATCAAAAGTCGTCCCGCGGACCTCCGGCGGCTGGAGTTGGAATATCCCATTCCCGTGCTGCAGGCCGAAGCGCTCATGCAATTGCGCGAAGGCGCCATTATCGAGAAGACGCGCCACCTGGTCCCCTGCGGCGGACTGACGTGGGAGATCGACGTTTTCTCAGGCGATAACCTGGGCCTGATCATTGCGGAAGTTGAATTGAAGGATGTCGATCAGCCGATCGAGCTGCCGTCGTGGATCGGCCGCGAGGTCACCGCGCAGCCGCAGTACTACAACAGCTTCCTGGTGCAGCAGCCGTTCAACGCGTGGTCGCTGCGCGCGCAGTCGATGACGCGCTTTGCCTAGAGCACGATCCCTAAAAGTAGAAACCGGATTTCGGAAGAGCCGAATGCAAAAATCACGCGCTGTCTTTACCTTCAGTATGATGCTCGTCATGAGTTGGTTGGGCTCGTCAGAACCGGCTTCAGCAGAACAGCGCAGCGGCGCAGGACCCTGCCGACAAGGCGTTTGGCGCTGATCGGCATGCTTGATGACGGCGACGCCAAGAGCGCCGACTATCGGCATGCGTTTACGGCAGTCGTTCAGACCTGCGGGCCAGTCGCTAAATCGAAAGCCGCTCCGAAACCGGCTGGAACGGCGCAGTGCAGAAAGCTCGCCGGCAGAATGCTGGATGAGATCGAAGAAGGTCGCCTCAACGGCACGGCGTTCGTCCAGGCGCGAGACACGTTCGCGCAAGGCTGCGCGCCGAACTGACCTCGAAATCAGCGCATCAGGCCGGTTTGGCACCGGAGAATCTCACCACCTTGGCCCACTTTTCGGTTTCTGCGGCAACCAGCTTTCCGAAGCTGGCCGGCGATCCAGCAATCACGGTGCCGCCCAGATCGGTGAGGCGCGCCTTGAATTTGGGGTTGGCCAGGGCCGTGTTGATTTCATTGTTGAGCTTGTTGACGATCTCCGCGGACGTATTCCTGGGTACGCCGACGCCGAACCAGGTGCTCGCCTCGTAGCCCGGCAGGAAATCGCCCACAGTCGGGACATCCGGAATCACATCTGAACGAGTCGTCGTGGTCACCGCCAGCGGCCGCAGCCTGCCCGCACGGATGTGCTCGATTGACGACGGCAATGGGTCGAACATGATCTGCACCTGCCCGCTTATCAGGTCGGTCAGTGCAGGTGCCGATCCGCGATAAGGCACGTGAACCATGTCGATGCCAGCCATCATCTTGAACAACTCGCCGGCCACATGCGAGGGCACTCCGTTGCCGCTCGACGCCATGTTGATCTTGCCAGGGTTGGCCTTGGCGTAGGCAACGAACTCGGGAATCGTCCTTGCCGGGATCGAGGGATGCACCACCGCGACATTGGGGACGCGCATCACTCCCGCCACCGGCGCCATGTCCTGGAGAAAATCGAAATTGAGCTTGTCGTAGAGCGTTGCGTTGATGGCATTCGCGGGATTGACCAGCAACAGCGTGTACCCGTCGGCGGGCGCGCGCACCGCCGCTTCAGTGGCGATATTGTTGCCGGCGCCCGGCCGGTTCTCGATTACAAATGGCTGACCGAACTTGTCCGCCAGATGCTGACCGACCAGGCGCGCGACGATGTCGGCCGAGCCGCCTGCCGGATAGCCCACGAGCCAACGTACCGGCCGCGTCGGATACGATTGCGCGCGTGCCATGGGCGAGACGGCCGGGAGCGCGGCAGCACCTGCAGCCAGTTGCAGAAATCGACGGCGTGCAAAATCCATGGGCGCACCTCTCCGACATGCATGCGCTAGAGCATCAGGGCGTCGGCGTCCGCGAATGCATATCCAAATTAGGTGCTCGTGCAATAAAGGGAATTCCCAACCTCGTCCTATGGGTATAAGTTTTTTGGTATGGCCCAGGCGCTTGATGACGAGAGCTATATCGGCCGCCGAATCCGGTTGCGGGATCTGCATGTCTTCTTCACCGTGACGCAACGCGGGAGCATGGCAAAAGCGGCGACGGAGCTAGGCATCACCCAACCGGCCGTGTCGCGAGTCATCGCACAGCTCGAACACGCACTTGGCGTGCGGCTCCTCGATCGCGGCTCACAAGGAGTCGAGGCGACGGCGTACGGCCGCGCGCTCTTGCGGCGCGGTGGCGTGGCCTTCGACGAACTGAAGCAGGCGATCAGGGACATCGAATTCCTTGCAAGCCCGAACGCCGGCGAGGTTCGCATTGGGTGCCCGGAGACGATCGCTGCAATCCTGCCACCCGTTATCGAACAGCTCGCACTCCGCTATCCCAATGTTGTCCCGATTGTCGTTGGCGAAGTCGCCAGCCCCTCCATGGAGTTTTCGGAGCTGCACGCGCGACAAGTCGATCTCGTGGTGTCGAGATTGTTCCCGCCCTTCGTTCCTGCACAATTCCCGGATGATCTAGATGTCCAGGTCCTCTTTGAGGACCACGTCGTGATCGCCGCAGGTACCGAGAGCCCGTGGGCCCGCCGCCGAAAAATCGACCTTGCCGATCTGGCAGACGAGCCATGGATTTTGGCGGAACCGAACACATGGACCAGAACAATCGTTGCCGAGGCGTTCGCCTCGCGCGGGTTGAAGATGCCGAAGGTATCCCTGATGACGCATTCGGTGCTCCTGCGCACCAATCTGGTTGCCACCGGCCGTTTTGTCGCTGCGCTGCCGGCTTCGGTGATGCACCTGTATGCCCGACGATTTTCGCTGAAGGCTCTACCAGTCGCAATTCCCGGAAAGCCTTGGCCTGTGGCCGTCATAACGCTGAAGAACCGGACTCCCAGCCCGGTCGTCAAGCTCTTCATCGATCACCTGCAGACCTTCTCGAAGTCCTTCGCCGATTGAACGGCTAGGCGTCGAGCGCGCCGCGTTCCGAGATCAGGAAAGTATCGGACCAACTCATCGAGCGGCGGATTCTGTTGCACGCAAACCAGCGCCGGATAGCGGCGATTTTGTCGCCTTTCCTTATCATGGCGGATCGGCGACAGTTGCTGCCACGGTGGCTGGAAGACCACAACGCTCAATGAGGAAACGCCGATGATTTTGCGCTTGTCGCTGACCGCGCTTGTGGCCGCACTGGCCCTCGCCGGTCCGCCCGCTCCGGCCGCCGCGCAGACCTATCCGAACCGCCCGATCACGCTGGTGATCCCGTTCCCGCCAGGCGGCTCGACCTCGATCGTCGGCCGCACCGTCGCCGACAAGATGAGCGAGCTGCTCGGCCAGCAGATCGTCGTCGACAACCGCGGCGGCGCCGGCGGCACCATCGGCACCCGCGCGGTGGCGAAGAGCACGCCCGACGGCTACACGCTACTGCTCGGCTATACCGGCACGCTCGCGATCGGCCCGACGCTCTATCCCACGGCCGGCTACGACCCGCGCAAGGATTTCGCGCCGGTCGGCATGATCGGGCACGCGCCGAATTCGCTGGTGGTGCATCCGTCGACTCCGGCGAAGTCGGTGCCGGAGCTGGTCGCGCACGCCAGGGCCAATCCCGGCAAGGTGAACTACGGCTCCGCCGGCGTCGGCACGGTGAGTCATGTGTCGGGCGAATATTTCGCCAACGCGGCCGGCGTGAAGCTCGTGCACATCCCCTACAAAGGCACCGGCCCTGCCCTCGCCGACCTGATCGGCGGCCACATCCCGATGGCGTTCGCGCCGATCCCGGCCACGCACGGTCCGGTGTCGCAGGGCCTGCTGCGCGGCCTCGCGGTGACGAGCGCCACGCGCTCGAGCCTGGTGCCGGAGCTGCCGACCATCGCGGAGTCCGGCATCAAGGATTTCGAAGCGTCGCTGTACTACGGCATCGTCGCGCCCGCCGGCACGCCGCGCCCGATCATCGAGCGCCTCAACAAGGCGTTGCGCGAGGCGCTCGCGACCGCCGAGGTGAAGAAGCGCCTGACCAATGACGGCGCCGAGGCGACGCCGGGCTCACCGGAAGACTACGCCGCCCATATCGACCGCGACGAGAAGCGTTGGTCGGTGGTCGTCAAGGCGTCGGGCGCAACGGGCAACTGAGGACCGTCATGTCACGCATTTTGACGGCATCGCTGACGGCAGTATGTGCTCATCGGCGCGCTCGCATCGGCATCGGCGCAGCAATATCCCAATCGTCCGATCACGCTGGTGGTGCCGCTGCCACCCGGCGGCACCAACGACATCATGGCGCGCATCATTGGCGAGCGGATGAGCAAGTCGCTCGGCCAGCAGATCGTGGTCGAGAACCGCGCCGCCGGCGGCAGCGGCACGGTCGCGACCCGGCAGGTCGCGCGCGCGACGCCCGACGGCTACACCATCTTGCTCAGCTACACGACGACGTTCGCGACCGGCCCGAGCATGTACAAGAACGCCGGCTACGACGTGCGCAAGGACTTTGCCCCGATTGGCTTGATCGCGGTATCGCCGAGCCTCGTGATCGCCAACAAGGATTTCCCGATCCGCGACATCCCCGAGCTGCTTGCCCACATCCGCAAGACCGGTGAGCCGTTCCAGTATGGAGCGCCCGGCATCGGTAGCGTCAATCATCTCGCAGCCGAGATGTTCGCGCGCGCCGCCAAGATCAAGCTGGTGCCGATCCCCTACAAGGGCTCCAATCCGCTGGTGACCGATTTGATCGGTGGCCACATCAAGATGGCATTCAATCCGATCCCAGTGTCGCGCGGCGCGCTCGAGGGCGGACTGATCCGTGCCCTCGCCGTCACCTCCGCCAAGCGCTCGAGCCTGCTACCAAACGTTGCCACCTTGGCGGAACAGGGACTGCCCGGCTTCGACGTCTCGCTGCGCTACGGCCTCTCTGCGCCGGCCGGCACGCCATCGGCAATCGTCGCGCAACTCAACAAGGCACTCAACGAGGCGCTCGCCGACGAGGCGGTGATCAAGCGCATCCGCCACGAAGGCGCGGAGCCAAGCCCGACCACACCACAACAATACGCTGCCGACATCGACGCCGAGGAGACCCGCTGGTCAGCGGTGGTAAAGGACCTCGGCATCGTCGGCAACTGAAGACCCCGCAACAGGATAAAAGCATGATCGCACGCTCACTCATCGCGCTTGCCACCGTCGTCGCCTCGCTCGCTAGCGCGGCCGCGCAGGACTATCCCAGCCGCCCGATCACGCTGGTGGTGCCGTATGCCGCCGGCGGCGGCAATGACGTGATGGCGCGCATCGTCGGCGAAAAGATGAGCAAGACGCTCGGCCAGCAGGTCGTGATCGACAACCGCGCCGGCGCCGGCGGTGCGCTGGCAACGCGCCAGGTCGCCAAGGCCGCGCCCGACGGCTACACGCTGGTGATCGGCGGCACCGGCTCGCTCGCGGTCAATCCGACGCTCCTGCCCAATGTCGGCTACGACGTGCGCAAGGATTTCGCGTCGGTCGGCATGATCGGATCGAGCGCGATGATCGTCCTGATCCATCCAACGATCCCCGCCAAAACCATCCCTGAGCTGATCGCGCTCGCTAGGAAAGACCCCGGCAAGTACTCCTATGCCTCGGCCGGCGTCGGCTCCGGCATCCATCTCGGTGCCGAGCTGTTTGCCCATATGGGCGGCATCAAGCTGGTGCATGTCCCCTACAAGGGCACCGGCCCGGCGCTGACCGACCTGCTCGGCGCTCACGTCTCGATGTACTTCTCGTCGTTGCCGTCGGCCATCGGCCTCGTCAAGGAAGGCAAGGTGCGCGCGCTCGCCGTGACCGGCACGACGCGCTCCGATGTCTTCCCGGATATCCCGACGATGGCGGAGACGCTGCCCGGCTTCGAAGCGGTGCTGCGCTACGGCATCGTGGCGCCGGCCGGAACGCCGCGCCCGATCATCGACAAGCTCAACGCGGCGCTGCGGCAGGCGCTGGCCGAGCCCGACACCATCGCGCGCATGGCCCGCGACGGCACCGAGGCGTCGCCGGGAAGCCCGGAGGACTACGCCACCGTGATCGACCGCGAGGAACGCAAGTGGTCGGAGGTGGTGAAGCGCTCGGGCGCGGCGTCGCGAGTAGCCAACGCGAGCGAGGCTCGGCCGGTCGGCTTGCGCGCCGCGCAAAAGCGTGAGTGAATCTGCCCCATGGACGCCAAAGTCGACAGCAAAGGCGCGAGCAAGGCGCCGTGGCAGCACGATCTCTACGATCTTCTGCGCCGCCACGGCATCACGCAATTCTGTTACGTGCCGGATGCCGGCCACGCGGTGCTGATCGACCGCTCGCTCGCCGATCCGGACGTGCATTCGATCGCGCTGACCACCGAAGAGGAAGGCGTGGCGCTCGCGGCCGGAGCCGATCTCGGCGGCGCGCGCGCCGTGCTGCTGATGCAGTCGAGCGGCGTCGGCAACTGCATCAACCTGCTCTCGCTGATCAAGGGCGCGCGCTTTCCGTTCCTCACGTTGGTGAGCATGCGCGGCGACTTCGGCGAGGGAAATCCCTGGCAATTCGCCATGGGCCAGGCGGTGACGCCGGTGCTCGAAGCGATGGGCGTGATCGTGTTGCGCGCCGAACACCCCGACGAAGTGATCGAAGTGGTGAACGCCGCCATCACCATGGTGTTCAAGAGCGGCCAGCCGGTCGCCGTGCTGCTGACCCAGCGTCTGATCGGCGCCAAACCGTTCTGAGCATGACCATGCCCACACCGCAGGAGCTCAAAGCCCAAAAGGTCGCGCTCCTCAAGGCGCTGCCCGGCGTGGTGCTCGACCGCGGCGACGCGGTGCCGAAGCTGATCGGCCGCCACGAAGACTTTCTGATCGTCACCGGGCTCGGCGGCACCGCGCACGACGTCGGCGCAGTGACTGGCGACAAGGCGCATGTGTTCTCGCTCGGCGGCGCGATGGGCGCCGCCTGCATGATCGGGCTCGGGCTCGCATTGGCGCAGCCCAAGAAGCAGGTGCTGGTGGTCACCGGCGACGGCGACCTGCTCATGAACATCGGCGCGCTCGCCACCATCGCGGTGATGAACCCGGCCAACCTCGCGATCGTCTGCGTCGACAACGGCCACTACGGCGAGACCGGCTGGCAGAAGAGCCACACCAGCCTCGGCGTCGACTTGGAGAAGATCGCGATCGGCTCCGGCATCAAGCGCACCATGACGGCGGCGCAGGAGGCCGATCTCGAGCGCGCGTCGCGCTTCATCCGCGAGGGCAACAGCGCGGGCTTCGTGCTGCTGCGCGTCAAGCCGACCGAGCCACCGCACTTCAAGCGCAACTTCGATGCCGCGTTCTGCCGCGACCGCTTCCGCTCGGCGCTGCTGGGCTAGTTCATTTTGGTGGGATCGGCTCTCTCCCCGCTCATTCCCGCGTAGGCGGGAATCCAGGCGTCTTGATTTTTCTGGGTCCCCGCTTTCGCGGGGAGGAGCGGATGAGGAGCTTTCGGCTATTGCACGACGTCGAGCTTGACCTTGGCGACGCCCTGCCCGGTCATGCCGAGCGTTTGCGCGGCGGCATGCGAGACGTCGATCACCCGTCCATTGATGAACGGACCGCGATCGTTGACCCGTACCGTGACGGTCTTGCCCGTCGCCACGTTGGTGACGCGCACTTTGGTGCCGAACGGCAGGGTGCGGTGGGCCGCGGTCAATTCGCCGGGATTGAATTTCTCGCCGCTCGCGGTACGCGAACCGTGCTTGTAGAAGCTCGCCATTCCGTCCGAAGCGCTGAGGGACCGCGCTGTCGATGCATTGCGTGTGCGCTGCTTGCGCGGCGTCACCGTGGCCACCCGCTGTGACGTCGATTGCTGCGGCGCCGATTGCTGGACGACGGCGCGCGATGTGCGTCGCTCGGACACGGCCGTCGATTGCGCGCAGGCCGACAGCATCGCCGCCGTCAGCGCAACGGCCGCAATCTGCGCCGCGCTCCGATACGAGCATTCAAATTTGAGCTTGGATTCCATTACCTTACCCCCGCACACCCGATCGCAATGCAGGGGGCAATCTTGGCTCGATCACGGACTAAATGTGGCGGTCACCGCCATCATTCACGATCGTGGATGGGCGTGGCATTTTTGCCACGGCGCGGTGGTCGCCAGGTAGGTGCCGCCCGTCGGCGGCGGTCGCAGTCTACCGCGCCTCGCTGACGCGCGATGTCAGCACGACGACCTTGGCGTTCAGCGGCGTGCGCTCATAGAGGTCGATGACATCCTGATTGAGCATCCGGATGCAGCCGGACGAGACGCTCTGGCCGATGGTATGAGGCTCGTTGGTGCCGTGGATGCGGTAGAGCGTGTCCTTGCCGCCCGCCCAGAGATACATCGCGCGCGCGCCGAGCGGATTGCCCGGGCCGCCGGCAACGCCGATGCCGCTGCGCAGTTGGCTGAGCTGCCGCCTGAGCTCGGGCTGACGCTGGATCATCTCCTTCGGCGGATACCAGTCCGGCCACGCCTGCTTGTCGCGGATCGTCGCCACGCCCGACCAGCCAAAGCCTTGCCGGCCGACGCCAACGCCGTAGCGGATGGCGCGTCCGCTGCCCTGCACGAGATAGAGATAGCGATTTTGCGGATCGATGATGATCGTCCCGGGCGGCTCATTCGAAGGATAGGAAACAGCCCGGCGCAGATAGTTGGGATTGACCTCGGACAACGGCACCGCCGGGACCGCGAACGGCTCCCCGGCGACGGGGCCGTACAGCGCCATGGACTGGCGATCGACGCCGGACTCGTAAGACGGAGCGCGCTGGTAGGACGGGGCGCCCTGGTAGGGTTGCGCGCCTTGATAGGATGGGCCACGCGGATAGGGCGGTGGCTCCGCCGGCTCAAGCGGTTCGAGGCGCTCCATCGGCCGTGGCGGGCAGAAGAACAGGAAGCAATCCTGCGCCGACGCGCTGCCGGCGACGAGCGTGAAGCAAATGGCCAAAACGTGCTTGGACAACATCGGACAACCTCTACGACGCATGACGCCCACCGACTATCTCGGTCTTCGACTTCCCCCACAACAACAACCCCGAAATGCGGTAAAACTTCGCTGACCGCGCGGCCGTGCATTGCACGGACTGTCTGTCTATACTGGTATCCCAGTCCGCGGCCGTGACACTTGAGTGGCATTCATCATGAACTTCGACTTTACCGAAGAACAAAAACTGTTCGCCGAGGCCGTGCACAAGTTCGCGCAGGCGCACCTCGCCAAGGATGCGCTCAAGCGCGCGCACGAGCCGCGTTTCCCGTTCGACGTCGCGAAGCTGATGAGCCAGCAGGGGCTCATGGGCATCACCATCCCGGAGAAGGACGGCGGCGTCGGCGGCACGCTGATGGATGCGGTGATCGCCATCGAACAGGTGGCGCTGGTGTGTCCGCGCAGCGCCGACGTGGTGCAGTTCGGCAATTTCGGCCCGATCCGCACCTTCGCGGAGTATGCGACGCCGGCGCAGAAGCAGCGCTGGCTGCCGGCGCTGCTCTCCGGCGGCGCCGTGATCAGCCTCGGCATGAGCGAGCCCGCCGCCGGATCCGCGGTGACCGAGCTCACCACCAGCGCCAGGCAGGACGGCAATCACTACGTCATCAACGGGTCGAAGGTTTTTTCGACGTTCAGCCCCGACGCCAAGCTGTTCTTGGTCTATGTGCGCTACGGGCGCGGGCTCGACGGCATCGGCTCGGTGCTGGTCGAGCGCGATACGCCCGGCTTCACCGTCGGCACGCCGTCGAGCTTCATGAGCGGCGAGGAATGGTCGGAGCTGCACTTCGAGAACTGCCGCATCCCGGCGGAGAACGTGCTGCTCGGCCCCGGCGGCTTCAAGAAGCAGATCGCGAGCTTCAACGTCGAGCGGCTCGGCAATTCCGCGCGCTCGTTGGCGCTCGGCCGCTACGCCTACAACACCGCGCGCGACTACTGCACGACGCGCGAGCAGTTCGGCCGGCCGCTGTGCGAGTTCCAGGGCCTGCAATGGAAGTTCGCGGACATGGCGATCAAGCTCGAAGCGGCGCAGCTCCTGCTCTATCGCGCCGCCGTGAATGCCGACCGCGGGCTTCCTTCCGCCTACGAGACCGCGGTGGCCAAGGCCGCCTGCAACCAGGCCGGCTTCGAGGTGTCGCATGAGGCGGTGCAGGCGATGGGCGCGCTCGGCTACAGCCGCGAGGCGCTGGTCGAGTACTGCATGCGGCGTTGCCGCGGCTGGATGATCGCCGGCGGCTCGATCGAAATGCTGAAGAACCGGATTGCGGAGCACGTGTTCGACCGCCGCTTCGACCAGCGGCCGCCGCGCAGGGCGGAAGCGGCCGAGTGACATGAGCACGTTGCGTGAGGCGCTGTTCGCGCCGCAATCGGTCGCAATCGTCGGACAATCGAACGACCCCTCGAAGACCGCCGGACGGCCGCTGAAGTATCTGCTGCAGATGGGCTATGCCGGCCGCATCTATCCGATCAATCCGGGACGCGACAGCGTGCTCGGCCAGCGCGCCTGGCCGTCGCTCAAGGCGCTGCCGGAAGCGCCCGACCATGCCTACGTCGTCACGCCGACCGACGCCGCCATCGACGCGGTGGCGGAATGCGGCAAGCTCGGCGTCAAGGCTGCGACCGTGCTCGCCGACGGCTTCACCGAAGCCGGCGCCGAGGGCGACCGGCGGGTGGCGCGGCTGCGCGAGATCTGCGCGTCGACCGGCATCCGCGTGGTCGGGCCGTCGAGCCTCGGCATCGTTGATCTCCGCACGCGCGCGATGCTCACCGCCAATGCCGCCTTCGACGAGCCGGAGCTGCCGTCGGGGCGTTTCTTTGCCGCCTCGCATTCCGGCAGCATGATCGGTTCGCTGCTCTCGCGCGGCAAGGCGCGCGGCCTCGGCTTCGCCGGGCTCGTGTCGGTCGGCAACGAGGTCGACCTCTCGCTCGGCGAGATCTGCGAAGCGACGCTCGATGATCCCGGCATCGACGGCTACATGCTGTTCCTCGAAACCATGCGTAATGCCGATGCGCTGCGCCGCTTTGCGCTGGCTGCGTACAAACGCGGCAAGCCGATCATCGCCTACAAGCTCGGCCGCTCGGAAGCGGCGCGCGAGCTCGCGGTGTCGCACACCGGCGCGCTGGCCGGTGAGGACGACGTCGCCGACGCGTTCCTCGCCGATTGCGGGATCGCGCGGGTGACGACGCTCGACGGGTTGATCGAGGGCCTGCCGCTGCTGATGCGCGTGCCTGTGCAAACGTCGCGGCGCGGCGCGGTCGGCGTGGTGACAACCACCGGCGGCGGCGCCACCATGGTGGTCGACCCGCTGAGCGTACAGGGCGTCGCCATCACGCAGCCGAGCGACGAGACGCTGGCGCGCTTCAAGGCCGCCGGCATCGACGTCAAGCCGGCGCGGATCGTCGACGTGACGCTCGCCGGAGCGCGCTACGACGTGATGAAGGCGGCGCTCGACATCCTCACCACGGCACCCGAATACGATCTGATCCTGCCGGTGATCGGCTCCTCGGCGCGCTTCCATCCGGAGCTGGCGGTGAAGCCGATCGTCGACAGCGCCGGCGCGGCGAAGCCGATCGCCGCCTGTCTCGTGCCCGATGCGCCCGCCGCGCTCGCGATGCTGAGCGAGGCCGGCGTGCCGAGCTTCCGCACCCCGGAAGCCTGCGCCGATGCGGTTGCGGCGGCGCTGCGGCGGCGCGCGCCGCGCCCTGCGCCCGAGCGTATCTCCCGCCCCCCCGGCAGCGGCCGCATGCTCGACGAGGTCGAGGCCGGTACGCTGATCGAGCGGTTCGGCATCCCGCGCGCGCCGGCGGTGGTGCTCGATGCCGACATCACCAGCGCGCCGTCGCTGCCGTTCGCCTATCCGGTGGTGGTCAAAGCCCTCTCGGCCGAGATCGCCCACAAGACCGAGGCCGGCGGCGTCGTGCTCAATGTCGCCGATGGCGCCGCGCTGCTGGCGGCGATCAAGCAGATCCGCGCCAACGTGGCGCAGCGCCGCCCCAACACGCGCGTCCTGCGCGTGCTGGTGCAGCCGATGGTCGCCGGCATCGGCGAGGCGCTGATCGGCTATCGCGTCGATCCCGCCGCCGGCCCACTGGTGATGGTCGCGGCCGGCGGCATCCTCACCGAGATCTACCGCGATCGAAGCTTGCGGCTCGCGCCGGTCGACCTGGCGATCGCGAACGAGATGATCGCCGAGGTGCGCGCCTTCAAGGCGCTTGCCGGCTTCCGCGGCCGCCCGAAGGGCGATCTCGATGCGCTGGCGCAGGCGATCGTCGCGATGTCGCAGATGGCCGGCGATCCCTCGATCGCCGAGGCCGAGATCAATCCGCTGATCGTCCGCGGCGACGGCGTGGTCGCGGTCGACGCGCTGGTGAAGCTCGCGTGAGCGGGGCATAATAGGCTCACACTAAGAACAACGAGGAACGCCCATGTCGCACGCCGAAGCCCTGCACACCCGCCATCCTGCCGCGGGCGCGACCGACAACGTGGTCAGCTTCGTCTCAAAACTGCGGCATGACGCGCTCGACGACGAAGTCCGCCACTACGCCCGCAGGCATCTGCTCGACACCGTCGGCGTGATGATCTCGGGCGCGCAGGGCAATGTCGCAACCCAGGCCGAGTTGGTGCTGATCGCGACGCGCCCCGCCGGCAATGTGCCGGTTCCGGGCCGTGCCCGCCGCGCCGACCTGATCGACGCCGCCTTCCTCGGCGGCACCGCGGCGCACGGCATCGAGCTCGACGACGGCTACACCAAGGGCTCCGTGCATCCCGGCTGCACGGTGGTGCCGGCGATCCTGTCGGCGGGCTACGTCAAGAAAGCGAGCGGCGTTGAACTGATCGAGGCGATGGTCGCCGGCTACGAGACCGTGACCGCGATCGGCCGCGCGGTGCATCCGGACCTGCGCCACCGCGGCTTCCATCCGACCGGCGCGGTCGCGGTGTTCGGCGCGGCGATGGCGGTCGGCAAGCTGCGCGGGCTCACGCCGCAGCAATTGTCGCATGCGCTTGGCATCGCCGGGTCGAGCTCGGCCGGGCTGTTTGCGTTCGTCAACGGCGGCGCCGACATCAAGCGTCTTCACGCCGGCCACGCCTCGCGCGAAGGGTTGCAGGCCGCGCTGCTGGCGGAGGCCGGCGTCGAAGGACCGCCCGGCGTGATCGAGGCGCGCGACGGCTTCATGCAGGCCTATGCCTACAACGCCGACCGTGCGCGTCCGGTGGAGCTGCCGCCGGCGGCGACGTTCGGCATCACCGATTGCTACATCAAGCCGAACCCGTGCTGCCGCCACATCCAGCCCGCGGTCGAGGCGCTGATCGGCATCCTCAATGACGAGAAGATCGCGAGCGAGGACGTGAAGCACGTCGCGGTCGAGACCTATCGCATCGCCGCCGAGCACGCCGGCACCGGCTGGGACGACTTCGCGAGCTCGCAGCTCAGCTTCAAATACCTGATGTCGCTCGCGCTCGAAGTTCCGCAACATCAAGTTCGACTATTTCGACGACGCCGTGCGCAATGATCCGGTCTGGGCGGCGCTGGCGGCGAAATTCGAGATCAGCGCGCCGCACGAGATCGACCGGCTCTATCCGAAGCTCCGGCCGGCACGCGTGACCGTGACCACGGCCAAGGGCAAATTCGTCCGGCAGGCCGACGAGGCCATGGGCTCGCGGCTGGTGCCGCTCGACGACGCAGGTTTGAAGGCGAAGTTCATCGGCCTGGTCGAGCCCGTGCACGGCGCCAAGGCGCAGCAGCTGGCGGAGCAGATCTGGTCGATCGACGGCGCGAAGGACGTCACGCCGCTGATCGACGCGCTGGCGAAGCCGGCGCGCTGAGCCATGCCGAAGCGCGTTTTCCTCGTTCATCCCACCCCGCTTGCGCTGCCGCCGGTCGACGAAGCGTTCAAGACGCTGTGGCCGCAGGCGCAGATCGTCAATCTGCTCGACGAGTCGCTTTATGCCGACGTCGGCGCCAATGGCGAGCTGACGCCCTCGCTTTATGCACGGGTCGCCAACCTGTTCCGCCACTGCGAGGCGAGCGGCGCCGACGGCATCGTGTTCTCCGGCTCGACCTTCGGCCCGGCGGTGGAGGAAGGCCGCAAGGGCATCACGGTGCCGGTGCTGCGCATCGAGGAAGCGATGATGGACGAGGCGGTCGCGCGCGGCGGCTCGATCCTGGTGGTGTCGACCCAGAAGCGCGCGCTGCCGGTGGTGCGCGGCACGCTCGATCAATCGGCGAAGCGCGCCGGCAAGTCGCCGGCGATCAAGGAGCTCTGGGTCGCGGGCGCGCGCGACGCGATCAACGCCGGCGACATCGACCAGCACGACCGCCTGATCGCCGAGCAATCGGCGGCTGCCGGCGACTTCGACACCATCGTGCTGAGCATGATCTCGATGGCGCCGGCGCGCGCCAAGATGCCGCCCGCGCTCGCCAAGAAGACGCTGACCAGCGGCGAAACCGCGGTCGCGCGCATGCGCAAGCTGTTGGGAGAGTGACGCGATGACGATCTTGCGCGCGATTGCCCTCGCGACATTGCTTATCGCCAGCGCGCCCTCGCACGCGCAGGATTTCTACAAGGGCAAGCAGGTCACCATCCTGGTCGCCGGCACCGCCGGCGGCGGCATCGACATCGGCGCGCGCGTGATGGCGCGGCATCTCGGCAAGTACATCCCGGGCAATCCGAACGTGGTCGCGCAATTGATGCCGGGCGCCGGCGGCATCCGGATGATCGACCACATGAACCAGGTCGCGCCGCGCGACGGCACCGTGATCGGCACGGTGGCGCCCGGGCCGATCATCGAGCCGCTCGTGGGCAAGCGCAAGATCGGCTACCGCATGACCGACTTCACGATGCTGGCGGCGATGGACAAGGACGTCACGCTCTGCCTCGCCTGGGGCGCGTCGAAGTTCAAGACCATCAAGGACGTGATGGAGACGCCGATGAACGTTGCCGGCACCGGCGCCGGCTCGTCGACCGACATCTATCCGATGTTCCTCAACGAGGTGCTGGGGACGAAATTCAAGGTCATCACCGGCTATCTCGGCTCGCAGGAGACGATCATCGCGATCGAGCGCGGCGAAGTGGACGGCCGCTGCGGCTGGGGCTGGTCGAGCCTCAACAGCACCAAGCCGGACTGGGTGCGCGACAAGAAGGTCACTTATTTGCTTCAGCTTGCGCTCGAGAAGAATCCGAAGATCGACGCGCCGCTGGCGCTCGATTTCGCCAAGGACGACGCGACCCGGCAGATGATGACCCTGATGTTCGGTCCGCTTGCGCTCAACAAGCCGTTCTTCGGTCCGCCCGGCATGCCGGCGGCGCGCACCGCCGAGCTGCGCAAGGCGTTCGCCGAGGCGCTCAAGGACAAGGATTTGCGCGCGGAGGCGGTCAAGACCTTCGGCGACGAGCTCGAGCAGACGTCGGGCGAAGCCGCGCAGAAACTGATCGCCGATATCTACGCGACGCCGCCGGCGGTGGCGGAGCGACTGCGCGGGATTTTGTCGAAGTAGCTCGCGTCAGAAGACCGAAGCCCGGCTGTCTTCGCTGAACAGCCAGGCACCCTTTCCCAGTTCATCTGGAAACGGCACGACCAGCACACTGCCGACGCTGCGCGACGACAGGCCGCTGCCGCGCAACGCCACTTCCGCGGCATCGAGAGATTGCACCGTCACGCCGTAGCCGGCGATGAACGGCAGCGAGGGAACCACGATCTCCGGGAGCGCTGCCGCAAACGCCTCGTGCGTGACGAGATCGATCCGCCCGCGATCGAGCTGCACCGCCTGCCCTGCCCGCGTGCGCACCGCCGGGCGGTTCACAAAGCGCGCATAGCGCGCCGCCGCCTCGCCGACATCGGCCACCACGACCGCAAGGCTTGCGAGCCCGCGCGCGCCGTTCGGATGCGTGAGCCAGCGCTTCTGCCACACCGCGGCTTCGGTGTGGTGCGTGAGCATCTGGATGCGGCCTTCCGCCATCTCGCCGGGCTCGACCCGCGCCACCGTGAACGACGCCGTGTCGGTGCCGGTCTCGGTGCCGACCGGGCGCTTGAACGGCGCAATCGGCCGCGTGCGGAAGCCCGCCTCGCCGAGCCGGCGGTGCCAAGCGTTGGCGTCGGCCACCGCGAAAGCCGCGAGCTGGATGCCGGAATAGCGCGCCAAGCGCCGCTTCGAACTCGCGGCCGAGCGGCGTGTCGGCGGTCTTGAACAGCACTTCCATGTAGCCGCGCGTCATCATCGCGCAGACATTGCCGGTCCCGGTCGGGCCGCCGTCGGGCGCGACCTGCACCGACACCGGCGTCGGCGCGAAACCGGCGCGAGCGAGTGCCGCACCTGCTGCCTGCCGGTCGCGCACGAAATGGCCGACATGGTCGAGAAAAATCTCGTCTCCGACCGGCAACTGACGATCAGTTTCTGTCATTGCGACATTTTGAGCCACAAAAGCCTTCCCCTGCCTAACCATCTTACAAGACATCGCTGGACCGCATGACTAGATTATCTAAGACATCGATACGGAATTTTCGGAGTGAACTAATGAACAGACGTGAAATCCTCGGTGGCGGCCTCGCGCTCTCGGCATCGGCCCTGACGCCGCTTGCGGCGTTCGCCCAGGCGAAATATCCGGAGCGGCCGATCCGGCTGGTTGTTCCGTTCTCCGCAGGCGGCGTGGTCGACGCGGTGGCGCGCCAGTTCGCCGAGCGGATCAAGCCGCACCTCGGCACTGTCGTTGTAGAGAACATCGGCGGTGCCGGCGGCACCATCGGCATGTACGACGTCGCCCGCGCCAAACCCGACGGCTATACGCTCGGGCTCTGCAACACCTCGACGATGGTGATCAATCCGGCGATCATGCCGAAGATCCAGTACAACGCCGCGAAGGACTTCGAGCCGATCTCCATTCTCGCGGTGTCGGCCAGCGGCATCATCGTCAATCCCAGCGTGCCGGCGAAGAACCTCAAGGAGTTCATCGCCTACGCCAAGGCCAATCAGGACAATATCTCCTACGGCTCGGCCGGCGCCGGCACCATGACGCATCTCGCCGGCGAGCTGTTCAAGCACCTGACCGACACGCCGAAGATTGTGCACGTGCCTTACAAAGGCGCCGGCCCGAGCATCAACGACCTCGTCGGCGGCGCGGTGCAATACGCGACCATCAACGTGACCGGCCAGCTCCTGCAACTGCACGAGTCCGGCAAGGTTCGCATTCTTGCGGTAACGTCGGCCGATCGCCTCAAGGGCGCGCCGAATTTCCCGACTGCCGTCGAAGCCGGGCTGCCGAACATGGTGGCCACGCTGTTCACCGGATTGCTCGCACCGGCCGGCACGCCGAAGCCGATCGTCGATCAGATCTACCAGGCCACGCAGACGCTGATGCAGGAGCCGGCGATGCAGAAGGCGCTGACCGACCAGGGCCTCGAGCCGATCGTCGGTTCGAGCCCGGACAAGATGCGCGCGTTCCTCAAGGAAGAGGACGAGCGCTGGCGTCCGGTGTTGGCGACCGCGGGGTTGAAGTAGTCATACCCCTGCGCGGCGCGCACCCGTTCCGCGGCTGTCTTTATCAGCTGATTGCGGTCGACCTTGTTGGTCGAGGCAAGGGGCAACTCGTCCACGAACCACACCGAGCGCGGATGCTGGTATGCCGGCGCGTTGGCGAGCGCGAACTTCTTGATCTCATCTTCGCTTGGTGATTGCCCGGCCTTCGGGATCACGAACGCCACCGGCTTCTGACCCTTGATCTCGTCGTCGACCGGCACCACCGCGGCCTGCGCGACGCCGGGATGGCGCTCAAGCATGCGCTCGACGTCGGCGGGATAGATGTTCTCCCCACCCGAGACGAACATGTCGTCGGTGCGGCCGACGAAATAGTGGAAGCCGTTCTCGTCGCGGCGGAACACGTCGCCAGTGATGTAGTAGCCGTCCTTGGTGATCGGCGGCGGCACGTCGGGCCGGTTGTGATAGCCGTTCATCACTGCCGGACACTTCATCTCGAGCACGCCCTGCGTCGCATCGCGGTTGTCACCGTCGACCAGACGGAGTTGCACCTGCGGGTGCGGATAGCCGACCGACATTTCCGGCTGCTGCAACCCCTTCGGATGCGGGCCGAACACCACCGGGCCGGCTTCGGTGGTGCCGTAGGCGTTGGTCACCGCCGCTTTCGGCAGCGCGCGATGGATCGCCTGCATCAGGCTCTGGCTCACCGGCGCCGAGCCCATGCGCACGAACTGCACGCTGGAGAGATCGGTATTCGCCATCAGGTCGGTCTCGCGCAGCATCATCGCCATCATCGGCGGCACCGCGGTCAGCCAGGTGGCGCGGTAGCGCTCGATCGCCTCGATGTAGGCGCGCGCCGTGAACTGCGGGAGCAGCACGATGGTGGCATGCGCCGCGCAGGCAAGCTTGGAGAGCGCCAGCGCATTCATGTGGTAGAGCGGCGCCGCGATCAGATAGCGGTGCTTGTCGAGCCCGGGCGCGAGCCGCGCATTCACCACCCAGATGTGGCTCTGGTGCGAGAGCACGACGCCCTTGGGCGTGCCGGTCGAGCCCGAGGTGTAGAGGAACATTGCGGCCTCGTTCTGCGCGGGGACGATCGCGTCGAGCGGACCATTGTCGAGGAACGCGTCGAAGCTTTCGGCATCCTCGGCGCCAAAAACGACGGCCGGCAAGTCGCCAGGGCAATCCTTGCGCCGCGGCGCATCGCAGAACACGAGCTTGGCGCCGGAATCCTTGATGATGAAGTGGATGGTCTGTTGCGGAAACTTGAAGTTCACCGGCACCGCGACGAAGCCGGCGCGCATGATTCCGAAATAGGCCGCGATAAATTCGGCGCGGTTGGCGGAGAGAATCGCGATGCGGTCGCCGCGGGCGAAACCGCGCCTGCTCAGCGCGCGCGCGATGCCGTTCGCCATGGCGTCGAGCTGCGCGTAGCTGAACTCGCGCGGCCTCGTCTCGCCGCCGAGGTCGATCACCGCGACCTTCGACATGTCGCGGTCGCGGACGATCAGATCGCCGAGATTGCTGAACGCAGGCATCGCGCGGTTTCTATCACGCCTTCGGCGGCGGCGGTGGCGCAGTGAAATAGGTGCCGCGGCCGGACGCCAGGAGCTTGCCGTCCTTGTCGTAGATAGACGCTTCGGCGCAGGAGAACTGGCCGCCCTGCCGCACCACCTTGCCTTTGGCGGTCAGGTCGCCGGGCATCGCAGCGGCGTGATAGTCGACGCGCAGATCGATGGTCGGCACCGGCCGGCCGAGCTTTTTCAGCATCGCCCAGTCGGCGGCGAGATCGACCAGCGCCGCAAGGATGCCACCGTGGGTGTAGCGCCGCTCCGGATTGACCACCCATTCCTCACGCCAGGTGGCGGTCAGCTCGATGCCGTCGTCATGGATGGCGACAACCTTCAGCCCCAGCCACTGGTGATACGGCGCGCGGGTAATGAGCTGCCTGGGCCTTTTCGAGGGTGATCTCGTCGGACATTGATACGTGCTCCTAAACAACAACAGCGCCACAGGCTGCGCCCGTCGTTACTATGCCCTCTCCCCTTGCGGGGGAGGGCTAAAGAAAGATTCCACAAATACAATCGGGTGAGGGGTCCTCTTCGAAAGAAGCATTTTACGAAGCAAACCCCTCTCCCGTTCCCACTGTTGAGAGTCCGAGTAGCCCTCTCCCGCAATCGAAGTCGGATGTTTCCGACTTCGATCATCTCTAAGTGCCGAACTCGGGTAAACCCGAGTTCGGTGGGAGAGGGCACAATAATAGCTGACAGCACCCGCGGCACGAGCGAAGTCACCTATGGCGCCACGACCACCTTGCCGATGACCTCGCGGTCCTGGATCAGACGCAGGCCCTCGGCCGCCTGTTCGAGCGGCAGCACCTTGTCGATCACCGGCTTCATCTTGCCCTCGGCGATCAGCGCCATCAAACCCTTCAGGTCCTCGTCGTAGAAGCTGTTCGAGCCGATGATGTTGAGCTCGAAGCTCCAGATGTAGCGCAAATCCTCTTTCGGGTCGTAGCCGGCGGTGGCGCCGCAGACGAGCAGCTTGCCGCCGCGCTTGAGGCAGCGCAGCGACGGATGCCAGGTGTCGCCGCCGGTGAAATTGATCACCACGTCGACGCCGCCGTCATAGGTGCGGCGCTGCGGCTTGCCGTATTTCTCGACCGCCCATTTCGAGAAGTCGGTGTCCTTGATGTTGAGCACCTCGTCGGAGCCGAGCTTCTTCAGCGCGTCGACCTTCTCCGGGCTCGAGGTGCAGGAGATCACCTCGGCGCCGAACAGCTTGCACAGGATCACGCAGCCGGTGCCGACGCCGCCGGAGGCGCCGAGGATGATGACCTTGTCGCCCTTCTTGATGGTGTTGTGGGTGACGATCATGCGGTGCGCGGTGCCGTAGGCGACCGGCAGCGACGCCGCTTCCTCGAACGTGACCCCCGCAGGCATGGCGACGAGTTGATCCGCGGCGACGAGGCAGTATTCCGCCATGCCGCCGTCGAGCATCTCGCCCATCAGGCCCTTGGTCTTGTTGACGGGATTGACCAGCACGCGGTCGCCGGCCTTCCAGCCGGTGACGCCGGGGCCGACTTCGGAGATCTCGCCGGCCATGTCGAGGCCGATGACGACGGGCAGCGGCACCTTGATGCCGGGCATGCCGCGCATGGTGAATACGTCGTGGTAGTTGAAGGAGGAGGCGCGGACGCGGATGACGACATGGCCTTCGACCGCCTGCGGGATCGGCTTGTCGGTCACCACCTCTAGATTTTCGAGACCTCCGTGCTGGCGCAGCAGCAGCGCCTTCATCGTACCACTCACGAGCCTCACCTTTCGCGTTCGGCGACGTCCATCAGCCGGTTGACATGCGTGCCGACGCGCGAGCCCTCGACGCCATAGGCGTGGAGCGAGATCGCGCCGACACCTGTGGCATTACCAAGCCGGTGGATTTGTTCAAGCCCGGCCGGCGCGAAACAAGCATAGCCCGGCTCACGTTCCGTTGTGCCGGCGGCGACCGCCTTCCCGCTCTGGGCATCGAATTCGTAGAGCGTCTCCGTGAGCGTGTTCTCCGCGACGGCATAGGCGCACCAGGCATCGTGGGCATGCGGCGGCGAGAACTGGCCAGGGCCCCAGACAATGGACAGAAGCGTGAAACGGCCGGCGGGGTCGGCAGCGATGGTGTGGCGGGCGTAGCAGCCCGCGTGCGGGGCACGCAGTTCCGGCGTCAGCAGGTCCGGCATCGCCGCCGCGACCCGCAGCGCATGAGCGATGCGGTCACCCATCGCATGGGCTGGGCCATCGCAGGCATCGCCGATTTCCGCCATCAGCAGCGCGACCGGATAGCTCAGCGCGGACGTTGAAACCGCCGGCCGGCGGCGGGTTTCGAGCTGGGCGGGGCGGGCTTGCAGCATGGCATGCTCCAAAACGCGAATGATTCAGTAGTAATATTCTACATCAAAACAGATATTTGGCAAGACATACTATTTATGGCAATAAATATAGCATGATCGTATTGAGTGATCACGCATTTTTAGGATATTCTCCCGTAAGGCGGCGCGCTTCCGGCTTGGCCCGCGTCCTCCCACGGGGAATTCGCCTCGTTCGCTTGCCGTGCCGCACGCGCCACCACCCCATCCACCGCGCCTCGATTGACAGCGGGTGCGGTTCCGCTACGCAATCGCCGACCCATTTTTTCGGAGCGCGTCATGCAGGAAAACTTCCGCCAGTTCCTCGACCGGCTGCGGCAGACCGGCGAGCTTGTCGACCTGCATCAGGCGGTCGACATCCGCCACATCGCGACGCTGGTGGATCAGGCGAAGACCGCGCTCTTCTTCCACAACGTGATCGGCTACGACATGCCGGTGGTCTCCGGCATCATCCGCTCGCGCGAGCGCGCGATGATGAGCCTCGGCGCCGAGACCTATCGCGAGATCGAGGACAAGCTCTCGGCCGCGATCGCGAAGCCGATCCCGCCCAAGCACGTGAAGACCTCGCCGACGCGCGAGGTTGTCATGACCGGCGACGAGGTCGATCTCTATAAAATTCCGATTCCGATGTCGTCGATCTACGACGGCGGGCCGATGATCACCGCCGGCGTGGTGATCGCGCGCGATCCCGAGCTCGGGATCAATTCCGGCATCTATCGCTTCATCGTGAAGGAAAAGAACCTCACCGGCATCGACATCGTCACGCCCAACAACATGCGGCTGTTTGCGCAGCGCGCGTTCGAACGCAAGGAGCCGCTGCCGATCTCGATCTCGATCGGCACGCATCCGATCGAGATTACCGGCTCCGGCTATCGCGCGCCGCTCGGGGTCGACGAGATGGCGATCGCCGGCGGCCTGCGCGGCGCGCCGGTCGAGCTGGCGCCCTGCTCCACCATCGACATGCCTTACATTGCCGATGCCGAGATCGTGCTCGAAGGCGAGATCCTGCCGACCGGCTGGACCTGGCCGGAAGGACGCTTCGGCGAGTTCACGCGGCTGATGGGCGGGCTGCACTGGAACCCGCTGGTGCGCATCAAGGCGGTGTCGATGCGCAAGGACGCGATCTACTACAACCTGCACATGCCGTGGGAGAACACCTGGCTGGCGGCGCCGACGCGCTACGCCGCGATCCGGCAGGCGCTGCGCACCGCCGGCGTGCAGGTGAAGGACATCAACGTCACGCTCGGCGGCTGCGCGTTCTGGCACGCCGTGATCTCGATCAAGAAGCAGCCGGGCGAGGCGAAGAACGCGCTGCTCGCGGCGCTCTCGGTGATGGACCTCAAGCACGTGGTCGTGGTCGACGACGACATCGACGTGTTCGACCCGATGGACGTGGAGTGGGCGATCGCGACCCGTGTGCAGGGCGATAAGGACGTCATGATCGTCGGCAATGCGCGCGCCAAGCCGCTCGATCCGAGCCTGCCGCAGGGCGCCGGCATCGTGCCGACCGGCGCCAAGGTCGGCATCGATGCAACCATCCCGGACGGCATCCCGAAGGAGCACTACGAGCGCATCACTTACGCTTATGCGGAGACCGCGAAGATCGACGATTACGCCAACGGCAAGAAGGACGAGGCCGGCAAGGCCGCGGCCGACGACGCCGAGGTGGCGGCGCTGGCGAAGGACATCCTGGCGGCGATCGAGAAGGCGCCGCTCTACTACACCGACATCGCGGAAAAATTCGCGGCCTACAATTTCCGCACCGTCGCCCGCGCCATCGGCCACCTGCACGCGACCGAGAAGCTCTGGCAGGATCCGCGCGGCCGCATGTGCGTGCGCGGCTCGCAGTTCGCGGCCTCACCGCCGAAGAAATAGGCCTCAATCGGCCTCATGGTGAGGAGGCGCGTAGCGCCGTCTCGAACCATAGGCCGCGCACGTTGTGGCCGCCCCCTCCTTCGAGACGCTCGCTTCGCTCACTCCTCAGGATGAGGGCGGAGAAGCCGCTTACATGGCCCCGCGGACGCGGTCGACGACCGCGAGCGGATCGGAGGGCGGCGTGTCGCCGCGCCAGGCGACGTGACCGTCGGGGCGCACCAGTACCAGGCGGCGTTCGTACAACGCGCTGATCTCTGGATCGTTTAGCGACACCACCGACAGTGGCACGCGCCGCGCCGCGAAGGCGGATTCGAATGCGGACGAGTCCGGCGCGTCCGCGCCAAGCTTCACCAACGTGAAACCGCGCCCGAACAAATCGAGCGTTGAGCGGCCGTCGGCAAGCCAGGCATGCGGGGCGCGGGCACCAGGCCGCGTGGTCGGCCGGTATTCGCTGACGCTCGCCTCAGACGGCGGCGTGCCGTCGTCGCAGACGATCGGCGAATTGTCGTAGACCTGCCCGAGCGCGGTGCCGTCGGTGAGATAGACCTTGGATTGCGATTCCAAAATAGCCGCGCCCATCTGGCCTCGCGCTTCGGCACCGGCGGGCGTGTCCATCGCGATCTCCGGATGCGACGGCCGCTTGCGGTCGCGCATGAAATTATCGGTCGCCTGCTTGACGATACGCGCGGCGACCGGGCGGCGCTCGGCCTCGTAGGAGTCGATGAGGCGCGGCCCGCCCCAGCCCTGCGCCAGCCCCGCGAGCTTCCAGCCGAGATCGTTGACGTCGCCCATGCCGGTGTTCAGGCCGAAGCCGCCCGACGGCGTGTTCTGGTGCGCGGCGTCGCCGGCCAGGAATACGCGGCCCTTGCCGTAGTGGTCGGCGACCAGATCGCGCGCGACCCACGGCAGCGACGCCACCACCTCGTGCGGGATTTCCCGGCCGACCATCTCGTTGATCATCGCCGAGGCGTCGACCTTGTCGGGGTTCTCGTAGTGCCACTGCCCGCGGATGCCGAGCCGCCACAGCTCGCGGCCGTCGATCTGCACCAGCGTGCGCCAGATGCCCTGCGCATCGGCGAAGAAATGCAACGCGCCTTTGCCCTTGTCGTGGTAGTTCCAGAGCTCCTTCACACGGAAGAAGATGTTGAGATTGTAGTCGAGCGCCGGCACGCCGTTCATGGCGATGCCGAGCGTCTTCTGGATCGAGCTGGCGCCGCCGCAGCAGGCGACGAGGTAGTCGGCCTCGATGGTGTGCGTTTCGCCGCTGGCCAGATCGGTCACGGTGGCGACGATGCCGCCGTCCTTCTCGACGAACGATTCAAAGCGCGTGCGCAGCTTCAGCGTCACGGTCGGGAAACTGGTCGCGAAATCGCGCAGGATCGGATCGAGCCAGAGCTGGTTGCAGCGCTGCGGCCGCTCCGGGCTGATCGCGGTGCGCGCGGCGCCGCCGTGGCCGGGCCGGTCGATGCGCGCGATCTCGTAGCCGGTGAGGCTGGTGAGATAGAGCACGGTGTGCGGGAAGTCGGGCGGCGTGCCGGCCTCCTTCACGCGCTCGGCGATGCCCCAGCGGCGGAACAGCTCCATGGTGCGCGCGTTCTCGGCGGTGGCGCGCGGATGCGCGATCGAGCCGTCGCCCTGCTCCACCACCGTGCAGGCGACGCCGCGCCATCCGAGATCGGCGGCCAGTCCGAGCCCCACCGGCCCGCCACCGACGATCAGCACCGGCGTGTGCGTGACGCTTTTCGACGCAGCAGCCATCCACTATTCCCATGCGCGTACCGGCTGCGCATACTGCGCGCCGAAAGTCGGCGTGAGGAATAGCATGAAGGGTCGTGAAGTCACCAAGCGCGAGGTCGCAGCGTCGCTCGGCGGCGCTGGCGCTGTCGGCGGCCATGCCGCTGCACACGGCCGCGCAGGTCGCCGGCCGCCCGATCACCATCATCGTGCCCTACTCGCCCGGCACCGGCATCGACATCCTGGCGCGCTCGATCGCAACCGACCTCTCAACTCGCTTCGGACAGCCGGTGGTGGTCGACAACCGCACCGGCGCCAGCGGCAATATCGGCACCGGCATGGCGGCACGCGCCGCGGCCGACGGCAATACGCTGCTGATGATCGCCAAGGTGTTCGTGGTCAATCCGAGCCTGTTCAAGAGCGTGCCCTACGATCCGGTGAAGAGTTTCGATCCGATCATCAAGCTCGCCACCGGCACGATCGTGCTGGCGGTGCATCCTTCCGTGCCCGCCAACGACGTGCGCGAGTTCGTCGCCTTCGTGAAGTCGCAGCCGCCGGGCTCGGTCAACTACGGCTCGGCGGGTTTCGCGACGCCGCATCATCTCTCGATGGAGTTGTTCAAGCAGGCGGCGGGCGTCAACCTCACGCATATTCCCTACAAGGGCACCTCGGGCGTGATGACCGACCTGATCGGCAACCACGTCAGTGCCATGTTCATCCCGACCCATGTCGCGCTGCCGTTCGCGCGCGACAAGCAGATCCGCGTGCTCGGCATCGCCGGCCGTGAACGCTCCGCGGCCATGCCCGACGTCCCGACGCTGCACGAGCAGGGATTGAGCGAGGTCGAGAACGACCTCTGGTTTGGGCTCCTCGCACCCGCAGGCACACCGACTGAGATCGTCCAGCGCTTCAACGCCGCGATCAACGAGATCATCCGCACCAAGGAGATGGTCGCGTCGCTCGCCAAGCAGGGGCTGGTGGTGTCCGGCGGCAATCCCGAGGTATTACGCGATCTGATCGACAAGGATCGCGCCAAATGGGCGAAGGTTATTTCCGACGCTGGCATCAAGGCGGAATGATTGTCTTTTGATTTCGTGAAATAGTAGACATCAAGAAAATCGGGAGGACATGCAATGGACGACCGCACCCGTCTCACGCCGCGCAGTGAAGTGCGCGACGGCATGCGCATCGATTGGGACGTGCCGATCACGATGGACGACGGCCTCGTGCTGCGCGCCGACGTGTATCGGCCGGTGCAGGACGGCCAATATCCCGTGATCCTCACCTATGGGCCCTATGCGAAGGGCCTCGCCTTCCAGGACGGCTACCCGAGCGCGTGGGAGCGCATGGCGCGCGAGCACCCTGACGTGACCGCCGGCTCGTCGAACCTCTACCAGCAATGGGAAGTGGTCGATCCCGAGAAATGGGTGCGGCACGACTATGCCTGCGTGCGCGTGGATTCGCGCGGCGCCGGCTGCTCGCCCGGAAAGGTCGATCCGTTCTCGCCGCGCGAGACCAAGGATTTCTACGACTGCATCGAATGGGCGGCGGTGCAGCCGTGGTCGAGCGGCAAGATCGGGCTCAACGGCATCTCCTACTACGGCTCGAACCAGTGGCACGTCGCGACGCTGCAGCCGCCGCACCTCGCCGCGATGTGCATCTGGGAGGGCTGCGCCGACTGGTATCGCGACATGACGCACCACGGCGGCATCGTCTGCACGTTCTGGGAGAACTGGTACGACATGCAGGTGAAGACCGTGCAGTATGGCGCCGGCGAGCGCGGCAAGCGGAGCCGCGTGCACGGCGAGTTGGTGTGCGGACCGGAGACGCTGTCGGAGCAAGAGCTGGCCAGCAACCGCGTGCCGTTCGGTGACGACATCCGCGCGCATCCGCTCGAGGACGACTATCACCGCGGCCGCTCGCCGATCTGGGCGAAGGTGAGGACGCCGTTCCTCTCCTGCGCCAACTGGGGCGGGCAACCCTTGCATCCGCGCGGCAATTTCGAAGGATTCTTCCGCGCGGCGGCGAAGGACAAATGGCTCGAAGTGCACGGCATCGAGCACTGGACGCATTTCTACACCGACTACGGCCGCGAGCTGCAGCTTCGCTTCTTCGACCACTTCCTGCACGGCAAGAAGAACGGCTGGGGCAGGCAGCCGCGCGTCCAGCTCCAGGTGCGCCACATCGACAAGTTCGTCGAGCGGCATGAGGACGAGTGGCCGATCAAGGGAACGAAATGGACGAAGGTCTATCTCAACCCCGCCGACCAGACGCTGCAGCCGAAGCCCGCCAAAGGCAAGGCAACAAGCATCAGCTTCGACGCCATGGGCGACGGCGTGACCTTCCTGAGCGAGCCGGCGAAGGAAGAATTCGAGATGACGGGACCGTCCGCGCTGAAGCTGTTCGTTTCGTCATCGACCGCAGACGCCGATCATCTTCGTGGTGATGCGGGTGTTCTCGCCTGAAATGAAGGAAGTCGTGTTCCAGGGCGCGATCGACCCACACACGCCGGTGGCGCAGGGCTGGCTGCGCGCTTCGCATCGCAAGCTCGACAAGAAGCTCTCGACGCCGTGGCGGCCCTATCACACCCATGACAAGAAGCAGCCGCTCAAGAAGGGCGAGGTGGTCGAGCTCGACATCGAGATCTGGCCGACCTCGATCGTGGTGCCGAAGGGCTATCGCGTCGGGCTGTCGATCCGCGGTAAGGACTACGTCTATCCCGGCCCGAGCGGCGGCAAGCTCTCGAACTTCAAGAACGAGCTGACCGGCTGCGGACCGTTCCTGCATGACGATCCCAAGGACCGGCCGCCGAAAATCTTCGCCGGCGTCACCACGCTGCATTTCGGCGGCAAGCGGCAGGCCTTCATGCTCCTGCCGATGATCCCGCCGAAGAAGGCCGCGCAGTTCTCACGCAAACGTCGCCGATGAATGAGCTCTCGTGTCCCGGGCGCAGCGCAGCATGAAATGGTGCGCTGCTGACCCGGGACCCCGGTTGTTTCCGAACATAAGAAACCGGGACCCCGCATCTGCGGCGCACCGCTACGCGCTGCACCGCGTGCGGGGCACGCACTCTGGAAAGGATACCCGATGACCCAGTGGAACAAGTACGAGCCGACCGCCGCGCGCAAGCATGGCAGGACGGGCCGCGAAGCGCGGCCGAAGTCGATCACCATCGACATTCATTCCCATGTCGCGGTGCCGGCGGCAGCGGAATTCGTCAAGCCGCATTTCGATCCGATGAAGAACGCGATGGTGCTGCACGCCACGCCGGAGACGCGCGCGCTCAATCAGACGCAGGAAGCCGATATCCGCCCGCGCATCACCGGCTACGATCTGCGCCTGAAAGACCTCGACGCCATGGGCATCGACTTCCAGCTGGTGATGCCGCCGCCGCCGCAGTGCTACTACACGGTGCCGCCCGACATCGCCGTGCAGGCGGCGAAGATCGTCAATGACGGCATTGCGGAATACGTCGCCGGCAAACCCGACCGTTTCGCCGGGCTCGGCAGCGCGCCGATGCCGGCCGGCGACGAGGCCGCCAAGGAACTGGAGCGCTGCGTCAAGACGCTGGGCTTGAAGGGCGTGCAGATTTTGACCAACGTGAACGGCCAGGAGCTGTCCGATCCGGCGTTCGCGTCGTTCTGGAAGAAGGCCGAGGAATTGCAGGCGCTGGTCGTCTTGCATCCGCTCGGCTTCAGCGAGGCCAAGCGGCTGTCGCGCTTCTCCTTCAACAACACCATCGGCAATCCGCTCGATACCACGATCGCGCTGCACTACCTGATCTTCGACGGCGTGCTGGAGCGGCATCCGAATTTGAAGATTCTTGCCGTACACGGCGGCGGCTATCTCGCCGCCTATTCCGGGCGTATCGACCATTCCTGGGGCGCGCGCTCGGACGCGCACGGCGACCTGCCGAGCCCGCCGACCAGCTACCTCAAGAAGATCTATTTCGACTCGGTGGTGTTCACGCCGTATCAGCTCGCCGAACTGGTGCGGCTCTACGGCGCCGACCACATCATCATGGGCACCGACTATCCCTTCGACATGGCGGACTACGATCCGATCGGGCATGTCGCGGGGGTGGAGGGCTTTGATGCCTCAACGATCGCCGCGATCGCGGGCGGCAACGCCAAAAAAATACTCGGACTGTAGCCATCACGTGCGACGTGTGACTGCGGCAATCGCCCAGGGCTGGCGGATGCTCGGCAGGGAGCAATGAATCGATGGCGCCGGTAAAGGTCGATCCTAATAAAGTCCACGAGTTCGCGAATGCTCGCGCGTTCTATGCCTGGCTCGGCAAGCATCACGCTTGCCAGGACGAGGTCTGGATCAAGATCCACAAGGTCGGCTCAGGTCTGAAATCGATCAGCCCAACCGAAGCCATTGACGTCTGCCTGTGCTGGGGCTGGATCGACGGCATCCGCAAAGGTTTCGACGACAAAAGTTTCCTTCAGCGCTACTCGCCGCGCGGCAAGAGGAGCATCTGGAGCCAGATCAACGTCGACAATGTCGCCCGCCTGATCAAGGAAGGCCGCATGACCGAGCACGGACTCAGGCAAGTCAACGCGGCCAAGGCCGACGGGCGCTGGCAACGCGCCTATGCACCGGCTCGAAGCATGAGGATTCCCGACGACCTCCAAGCCGCCATCGACGCCGAGCCGCGGGCCAGCGCGATGCTGAAGAAGCTCAGTGCGCAGAACCGCTTTGCGCTCGCATTCCGCGTCCACAACATGAGGACCGCGGTCGGCCGCAAGGAAAAGATCGCCACCCTGGTCAAGATGCTGAAACACGGCGACACGATCTATCCGCAAAAGCCACGGTCGAAAAAGTAGGCGCCTCTCGCTCGCGCCGCGGCCGCCGCTACTCCGCCTTCACGCCGGCCTTGGCCGCGATCTCGCGCCAGCGCGTGAGATCGTCGCGGATGAGGTTGCCCATCCGATCGAGCGGAATCGGATCGGGCTGCATCGCCTGCAGGTCGAATCCCTTCATCACGGAGGCGTCGGTGATGATGGCGTTGACCTCCTTGTTGAGCCGCGCCGTGATCGCAGGCGGCATGTTCGGCGGCCCGACCAGCGCGAACCAGAGCGACGTTTCAAAGCCCGGCACACCGGCCTCGACCATCGTCGGAATCTCCGGGACCTGGCTGGCGCGCCGGTTGGTGCTCACCGCGAGGATCTTGATCTTGCCGTCCTTGATCAGCGGCAGGCTCGAGCCGAGCGTTCCGAACGTGATGTCGATGCGGCCTTCGGCAAGGTCGATGACCGCCTGCGAAGCTGCACGGTAAGGAATGTGATTGAGCTTGATGCCGGTCATGTTGGAGAGCATCTCGGTCGCGAGGTGCGCGACGCTGCCGAGCCCCACCGACGAATAGTTCAGCATGCCGGGTTTCGATTTCGCGAGCGCGAGCAGTTCGCGCACGTCCTTCACCGGCAGCTTCGGCGACACCGACAGCGCATAGGGCACGACGCCGATCATCGCGATCGGCGTGAAATCCTTGACCGGGTCGTAGACGAGCTTGGAATTGACGATGGCGTTGGTGACGTGCGTGGTGGTCGTCGCCATGCCGAGGGTGTAGCCGTCGGGCGTAGCCTTGGCGACCGCATCGGCGCCGATGGCGCCGCTGGCGCCGGCGCGGTTCTCGATCACGATGGTCTGCCCAAGCCGCTCGCCGAGCTTCGCCGCCACCAGCCGCCCGATCACGTCGACCGATGCCCCCGCCGGCAGCGGGACAACCATGCGGATTTGCTTGCTGGGCCATGCATCCTGGGCGGCGGCGTTGGTGACGACGGCAAACACCGACAGTAGCGCGATGGCAATGCGCCTCATGGCCGTTAACTCCCCGAATATTTTCGTTCTTGTCGAGCAAGTCTGGCATGCCTCACGGAGCCGCTTCAATGCGCGGTTTGCGTGCGCCACGGCGGCGCGCGATAATGACGCATGCGGTGCTCCACCGGCGTACGCTAGGAGCAGCCAGCCCGGAGCCCGAGAATGCCGTTCCACGACTTCCGCCAGTTCCTCGACGTGATGCGCCAGCAGGGCGAGCTCGTCGACATCAACCAGCCGGTCGCGCTCACCGACGTCGGCAAGGCGCTCAAGCACGCCTATGCCAAGGGCCGCAAGGCGACGAGCTTCAACAAGAACGGCACCGAGTTTCCGCTGGTGTGCGGCGTCTATTCCAGCCGCAAGCATGCGCTGATCGCGTTCGAGGCCGACGAGAAGAACGTCACCCAGAAGGTGCTCGAGGGATTGAGCAAGCCGATCGCGCCGAAGATCAGCAACGGCGGCGGCGCGCCCTGCCAGGAAGTCGTCATCACCGACGACATCGATATCCGGCGCTTCCCGATCCCGACCTACAGCCCGAAAGACGGTGGGCCCTACATCACGCCCGGCATCGTGGTCTCGAAGGACCCGGAGACCGGCGTGCCCGACATCGGCCACTATCGTTTCCTCATCCTCGGCAAGGACACGTTCTCGTTCTCGGCGCAGCCGTTCCATCGCTTCGGCAAGAACCTCACCAAGTGCCAGCAGATGGGCGTGACGCCGAAGGCGGCGCTGATCATCGGCGTCGATCCGATCCTCGCCTATACCTGCCAGGTGCAGGTGCATGACCAGACCAATGACTGGGAGGTCGCCGGCGGCCTGCGCGGCGCGCCGGTCGAGCTGACGCATTGCAAGACCTGCGACATCGAGGTGCCGTCGACGTCGGAGGTCGTGATCGAATTCGAAGTCGACATGAACAACACGGTGATGGAGGGCCCGCTCGGCGAATACACCGGCTACTACACGCCGGCTTCGCTGAAGCCGGTGGCGAAGATCACCGCGATCACCCATCGCAAGAAGCCGATCTTCCAGGGCCTGCTCACCGGCAAGCCGGTGACCGAGAACCACATCCTCAAGCAGATCCCGTTCGAGGCATCGTTCCTGCGCACGCTCAAGGCGCAGTTCCCGACCGTCAAGGACGTATCGGTGCGCGCCTCGGCCGGCGTGTCGTTCTTCGTGGTGATCTCGATGACGCCGCGCTTCAAAGGCGAGCCACGGCAAGTGATCCTCAGCGCCATGTCGAGCAACATCCGCCCGAAATGGACGGTGATCGTCGAGCCCGACATCGACGTGCACAATTCCGCCGAGGTCGAGTGGGCGATGGCGTTCCGCACCCAGCCGCAGGAGGACGTGATCATCGTCGGCGACATCCCGGCCGGCCCGTCCGATCCCTCGATCGACGATCCCAAGGTGGCGCGGCCGATGCGCGTCGCCTCGGCGATCGGTGTCGACGCCACGCGGCCGTTCGGCAAGCCGTTCTCGGAGGTGGCCGACGTCCCGGGCTGGGAGGAGTTCGAGATTCCGGAGCTCGATGCGTGGCGGTGAGGCATGCCACCGTCATGCGCGGCTTGACCCGCGCATCATCGCCTTACGAAGGTGCATTGATGGCCGGTCAAGCTCCGGCCATGACATCGAGACGAAAAGAAGGACGCTGATGCCCGAGGTTCTGGTTTGCAAGGACGGCGAGATCGCCGAGGGCGGCGTCCGGCTGATCCGGGTCGGCCGCGAGGAAATCGGCGTCATCCGCCATCGCGACAAATACTACGCCTACCGCAACCTCTGCCCGCACCAGGGCGGGCCGGCCTGCGAGGGCCTGCGCATGCCGCAGGTGGTCGACCGGATCGGCGAGGGCGGCATCTTGCTAGGGCAGACGTTCGACGAGGACGACATGCACATCGTCTGTCCGTGGCACGGCTACGAGTTCCACTTGGCCGATGGCTGCCATGTCATCGACAAGCGGCTGCGGCTGAAGAAATACGAGGTGGTGAAGCGCGGCGGTGAGATTTTTATCGCGGTCTGAACAGCGGAAACAAAGGAAACCGGTCATGAACGAGCATACCCGCAGCTTCCGCGACCTCTCCACCGAGGGCTTCGACACGCGCACGCTCTTGAAGAACGCCGCCGAGCAGGCGATCGAGCGCCGCTACGAGGACCTCTTCATCGTCGACGTCGACTCGCATCACTACGAGACCGAGGCCTTCAAGGAGATCGCGGAGTTCATCGAGGACCCGGTGCTGCGCCACGAGGCGAAGTTCCAGGGCACCTCGCGCGGCGGCATCTCGTCGGAGACCGGCTCCTATCAGGAGATCGCCGGCCGCATCACGCGCTATCCGGAGCGCAAGAACGAGAAAGTGCCGCCGGCGCCGCATCGCGACATCGTGCTGATGGAGCGCTGGATGGACCAGCTCGGCGTCGACATGGCGGTGATGTTCCCGACGCCGATGCTCAATCTCTCGAACTGTCCGCGCCACGAGGTCGAGGTCGGGCTGGCGCGCGGCTACAACCGCTGGCTCTGCGACACCATCCTCGACAAGGAGCCGCGCATCAAGTCGATGCTGTATCTGCCGTTCCACGATCCCGAGGCCTGCTACAAGATCATCGAGGAGTTCGGCGAGCGCAAAGGCGTGGTCGGCTTCATGGTGACGGCGACGCACTACACCCGCAACTACCAGAACCCGTACATGAAGATGTACGCGGCGCTGCAGGAGCGGAACTTGCCGCTCGGCTTCCACGCGGCGTTCACCTGGGCCGACCAGAGCCTGCAGCTCACCAACCGCTTCATCGCGGTGCATGGGCTCGGCTTCACCTGGTGCAACATGCTGCACATGACGAACTGGCTGGTGAACGGCATGCCGGAGCGGTTCCCCAAGCTCAAGACGATCTGGATCGAATCCGGCCTCGCCTGGGTGCCGTTCCTGATGCAGCGGCTCGACAACGAATTCATGATGCGCACGTCGGACGCGCCGCTGCTCAAGCGCAAGCCGAGCGACTACATGCGCGAGATGTTTTACACCTCGCAGCCGATGGAGATGGTGGACAACCGCAAGGCGCTCGAGGTCACCTTCGAGATGATCAACGCGCCGACGCAGCTGCTCTATTCGTCCGACTATCCGCACTGGGACATGGACCTGCCGGCGACGATCTACGACCTGCCGTTCATCGACATGCAGGCCAAGAAGAACATCCTCGGCGGCAATGCGCAGAAGCTGTTCAACCTGAAGCCGGTGCTGTCGCCGGTGAAGCAGGCGCGGCTCGCGGCGCGCAAGGCGGCAGCCGCTGCTGGCGTGGCGGCGGAGTAGTACTCCGTCTCAAGCTTCGTCAGCGGCGTCGACGGCTTGCACCATGGCTTTGACGGCAGCGGCCTGCTTGAGACCTTGATCGCGCACCAGCGTGCGCCACGTGAAAAAGCTCAGCGCCAGCCCCAGCATCGCCCGCTGCTTCGTGCTCAAATTGGCGCCGAGCACTTCGTGATAGGCAGCGATATACGGCGCCCACGTCCGTTCGGCGGTTTCCCGGACCAATTGATGGTATTCGGCGTCACGCAAGACGCATCCGGCCAGATCGGCGTTGCGTTCGTACCAGCCATAGATCGCAAGCAGGCCCGTGCGCAGGCGCTCGCGCCGATCCTCGATTTTCCGCCAGGGCGTGGCCTCGGGCAGAGGATCGCGCTCCAGCGACAGCGTCGAGCACGCCTGCAGCAGGCTCCGCTCATCGGGGAAGTGCGCATAGAACGTGTGGCGCTGAACGCCGGCGCGCTCGGCCACCATGCTGACCGTGGTGGCCGCCGGACCGGCGGTCCGGTGCAGCTCGACCGCGGCCTCGACGATCCGCAGCCGGGTCTCGGCCTGCTGCTCCGCCCGCTTTTTGAGGGTGTAAGTCCGGGCCATTTATTTCATTGCACGATAGTGTGCATCCATATTGACAGGCGCCCAAATTTCAGTACACACATATGTATCGTCAAATAAGGCCAATGTCCACCACCCCCGTGGCCAAGGCCCAACGCCCTGGAGAAACTCATGGAAACCAAAGTCAGCGAGATTGCCGCCGGCATCTATCGGCTCTCGACCTTCGTGCCGCAGATCGCCCCGCCGGCCGGCTTCGCCTTCAATCAGTTCCTCGTTCTCGGCGACGAGCCGCTGCTGTTTCATACCGGGCTGCGGAAGATGTTTCCGCTCACCCGGGACGCCGTGAGCCGCCTCATTCCGCCCGAGCGCCTGCGCTGGATCGCCTTCGGCCACTACGAGGCCGACGAATGCGGCGCGATGAACGAATGGCTCGCGGTTGCGCCGCAGGCACAGCTCGCCCATGGCCAGACCGGCTGCATGGTGTCGCTCAACGACATGGCGGACCGCCCGCCCCGCCTGCTCCAGGACGGCGAAACCATCGACCTCGGCCGCGGCAAGCGGGTCCGCTACCTCGACACGCCGCACACCCCGCACGGCTGGGATGCCGGCGTGATGTACGAAGAGTTGACCGGCACCCTCCTGTGCGGCGATCTCTTCACCCAGCTCGGTGACTGCCCGCCGTTGACCGACGGCGACATCGTCGGGCCCGCGATCGCCGCCGAAGATCTGTTCAAATACTCCGCCCTGAACCCGGACATGGGTACGACCATCCGCGCGCTTGCGAAGCTCGCGCCGCGCACGCTGGCACTGATGCACGGTCCGTCGTTCTCGGGCGATGGTGCAGCCGCGCTGCGCGCGCTCGCGGACGACTACGACCGCCGCGTCTCTGATCGCGGGGTTACAATCAGCAAGGCTGCGTAAGCAGCCCGGCGCGATCACTCTTCGAACTGCTTCTTGCGCCACGCCAGGGCGGCCTTGAGGCCGTCCCTGGCGCGGATGGCGTCGAATTCCTTGCCCACCTCGGTCTCCGCCGCATAGAGCGGCGCCAGCACGTCGAGGCCGTTGTTGAGCGCGGTGCGGAAGCCCGCCGCATCGAGCCCGCGATTGACCGCGAGCTTGGCGGCCGCGAGCGCCTCCGGCGCGATCAGCGCCAGCCGCTTGGCATATTTCATGGTGGCCGCCTGAAGCTCGGCCGGCGGCACGATGCGGTTGACCATGCCGATTTCGTGGGCGCGCCTGGCGTCGATCTTGTCGCCGAAGTAAATCAGTTCGCGCGCCCGCTTGTGGCCGACGATGAACGGCATCAGCACCGCCGGGCCGACCTGGGAGAACAGCACCTCCGGCTCGCCGAACAGCGCATCGTCGGCCGCGATGGTGAGGTCGCAGAACATCGCGAGCTCGCAGCCGCCGCCGAGTGCGTGCCCCTGCACCGAGGCAATCACCGGCTTCTTCAGCGTCCACGGCGTCATCAGGCAGCGCATGCTGGTGGCCAGCCGCTCGCGATACTTCAAGGCATCATGCCGCCACGGCCGCTCGTGCCCACTACCCCCGCCGACATCGAAGCCGACGCAGAAGCTCCGTCCCTCCGCCCGCAGCACGATGACGCTGGTCGTCTCGTCGGCATCGGCGCGCAGCATGACCTGCTCGATCGCGAGCCGCATCTCCATCGTCAATGCGTTGAGCTTTTCGGGCCGGTTGAGCGTGACGATGCCGACCTTGCCGTCGGCCGCGTAGAGGACCGTTTCGCTCACGCCGCTTCCGCCTCGAGCGGGGCAATGCGCTGCACGCCCTTGACGCTGACGCCGCGGCCGAACCGGCCCTCGCGCTGCGCTTTCGGGATCGGCCGGCCGTTGGCGTCGTAGAGCCACAGCCGCAGCAGATGCCGCTTGCGCTCGTGCTTCCGGCCAGTCGTGATATTCGCGCCGGGTGTGCAGCATCACGAAATTGTTCAGGAACTGGATGTCGCCACGCTGGAAGTCGATGTCGAGCGCGACCTCGTCGACGGTGTCCCGATAGACCTCGATCGCCTCCGCCTGCACCGGCGTGAATTTCGGCACGCCCGCAAGCTTCTGTGCCTTGTCGATGACCGCGCCGGCGCCGGTCGCGCTGAAATAGCCCTCATGGAACGAGAAGATCGGCTGCTTGAAATACGGCAGATCGCCGGGGCTGACCTCGCCGCTGCGGGAGCGGTAGTAGTCGCCGCACAGCGCCTCGACCAGCTCGGGCTTGCGTTGCAGCATCGTGTTGTAGACCGTCACCGAGCTCGCGATCCGGCTGGCGCCGCCCGACATCGGCGTCCGCAGGCAAAGCAAGCCTACATAGTCGCAGGCATCGGTGTGGAAACGCATCTCGGCATTGGTCATGTAGCCGCGGGTATTGGCGTCGTTGTAGTCGCCGCCGAGGTCCTTCACGTGGCCGAGGATGTGACCGAGCTTGTTCTGCGACATCGTCTGCCCAAGATGGGCGCCGAGCCCGATATAGGCGATGGCGGTGCCCTCGCGGTCGAAACGGTCGAGCGGGAAATCCTGCATCATCACGATGCCGCGGCCGTCCATCAACTCGCGGCGCACGTCGGTGAGCACGTCGGCGAAGGCCTTGAGCGGGAAATCCCCCTTGCGGATATCGACCATGGCGACGCCGTTGCGGCGCACGGCCGCGACCGCGGCTTCGAGCTCGCCGGCATCGGCGGCGTTGATCGGGTAGCTCCAGCGCGAGACATCCCTGAGGTCCGCGGCGGTCCAGCCCGCGGGATCGGTGAGCGGCTTCATCGGCGCGGCCGGTTCGCGCTGGGCGGTCTTGAAGCTGCGGAAGTCACCCATGATCAAGGTCTCCGTCGTTTCTTGCTCTTACTCTAGCACTTCTTTGGCCTTGCGGATCAGCTCCGGCGAAGCCGCATAGATCTGCGCTGTGACCTTCTCGGCCTCTTCCCCCGCCACCGGGTCGAGCAGCAGGCTCTGCTTCTTGGCATCGGCCAGGAAGGCTTCGTCCTTGAGCGTCGCCTGCAATGCCGCCCGCAGGATCGCCACCCGCTCGGTTGGCACCTGCTTGGCGACGATGAACGGCCGCCCGAGTTCGCCCGGCGAGTTGAGGATGTCGATGACCGCCTTCTGCTCCGGCGTCTGCGCGAGGTCGAGCACGTAGGGCACGTCGGGCGACATGTCGGCGGGACGCGTCGCCGAGAACCGCAACAGCGGACTGATCTTGTGGTTCACCAACCACTCCTGTGGCATCGCGGTCCAGGAGCCGCAATTGCCTTCGAGCTCGCCGCGCTCGAGCGCCAAGCGCTGCTCGTTACTGCCCGGGTAACCGGCGATCTGGCGCACCGGCGCCTTGAACACGTTGCGCAGGATCGCGCCGTTCACATAGGCGTTCGAGCCCTTGGCGGTGGTGCCGATCAGGAATTCCTTGCGCTTCATCATGTCGCCGAAGGTCTTGATGCCGGTCGCCGACCACGCGTAGCAGATGCGGATATCGCGCAAGAGCGTGCCGACCCACTGGAAGTTCGCGAAGTTGACCACCGGCTTGTCTGCCGTCAGCACCTGCGTGATCAGGCCCGGGTCGAAGGTGGTGATGACGGTGCCGTCCTTCGGCGCGGTGGCGTCGAGGTAGCGCACCGACGTCATGCTGGCGGCGCCCGGCATGTTCTGCACGATGACGTTGGGATTGCCCGGGATGTGGCGGCCGTAGTGCCGCGCCAACATGCGGGCGTAGATGTCATAGCCGCCGCCGGCGGAATAGCCGACGACCAGCGTCACGGTTTTGCCGGCGTAGAAGGGCTCCTGCGCGATGGTTGGCGTGGGCAGGATCGCCGCGATCAGAAGCGCGATCAGTGACCCCGCCACCGCTCGTCCCCGCGAAAGCGGGGACCCAGTCTTAGAGATTTTTAGAAACTGGATTCCCGCTTGCGCGGGAATGAGCGGAGCAAGATCAGCCATCCTCTGTTCAGCCCTTGGTTCAGCCCTTGAACTCGATCACGTCGAGGCCGCATTTCTTGTCGGTGACGAACAGCAGCCCGCGGTCGTCCTTGTAGATGTCGTTGGTGAGCGGCGCGGGGGCACCGGTGCCGGGCTTCGGAATGAAGTAGGCGCGCTCCTTGGGATTGGCGGGATCGTTGATGTCCATGATGCGCAGCCCGCCGGCGAACCAGGTGACGTAGACAATATTGTCGGTGTCGACTTTCTCGCGGAGCTGGTGCGTACCGAAGCGGACGACATTGGTGTCATACGGCGTCGACGAATCCGGCAGCTCAACCGTGCACAGCAGCTTCGGCTGGGTCGGGTCGGTCACGTCCCAGGTCCGGAACGGCCCATGCGGCTTGCCATGATCGGGACCGCGCGTGTGGCGTTCTTCCTCCGTGGAGACCGCGATCTTCCTGCCGCCGATCGGATGCGGCACGCCGAGGAATGTGTGCGTCGGCTCCGGATGCGGCGGATTGTATTGATAGCGCGACAGCGTTTTCGGCTTCGAAATGTCGCTGACGTCCACGATCGACAGCCCCGACATCCAGCAGCCGGCGAACATCAGGTTGCCGTTGCGCATGGCGTGATGCAGGCGGTGCTCGGTGCCTTTCGGATGCGGCGTGTCGCCGTTGGCGACATGCTGGTTCTCCATGCACCACCGCCCCACTTCAACAGGCTTCGATGGATTGCGGATGTCGTAGATCACCAGGATGTTGCCGACATAGCCCTCCATCTCGGTCGAGAGATAGGCATAGTTCTCGTCGAGATCGAAGCGGTGCACGCCCTTCCCATACGTCTTATGGAAGGTGATGAGCTTCGGATTGGTCCGGTCCTTCACGTCGTAGATACGGAAGCCGCCTTCCGGATATTCGCGGAGATTGCCCTTGCCGGGCTCGCGCTCGGAATTCACCACCATAATGTCGCCAACCACCCGCGCCTTGTGGGTGTGCGACCACGGGTGCGGGCTCATGATCTGCGACAGCACCTTCGGCTTGCGCGGATCGGAGATGTCGAGAATTGTCGTGCCCTCCGGCCCGACCTGATGGCCGACGAAGGCGGTCGTGCCCTGGATCACGATCTGCCCGCCGCCGGGCAGTTCCATCCGGCTGAGGTGACGGATGTTCGCCGATCCGCGCGGCGCGGCTCCGGCGTCGGCATCGAAGGCAGGCAGGACATCTCCGGTCGCAATATTCATGGCGCGTCTCCCACTTTGTGTTTCCCGAAAGCTACCCCTGCGGAGCACCGGCGGCAATGCGCGTGCCTGCGGCGCTGTGTTGCGTGCATCGGGGGTTTATGCAGGAATACCAACAAGCCCAAGCATAGGGGCGCAGAGTTGGGGCTAGGAAACGCGCATGGGATTGCCGATCGACGAGATTGTGCAGCGCAGGGCGTACAATGCCGCCGCCGACCTCATCGACGGCAATGTCGCGCGCGGGCTCGGCGGCAAGGTCGCCTTCACCGATCCGGAACGCACACTGACCTACGGCGAGCTGCAGGCGCGCAGCTGCCGCTTCGCCCGCGCGCTCAAGACGCTGGGCATCCGCCAGGAAAGCCGCGTCGCGCTGCTGCTGCTCGATACGGTCGATTTTCCGGTCGCTTTTTTTGGCGCAATCCGCAGCGGAATCGTGGCTTTACCGCTGAATGTCCTGCTCACGGAGCCGCAATACGCCTATGTGCTCAACGACAGCCGCGCCTGCGCCATCGTGGTGCAGGCGGCGCTCGCCAAGCCGATTGCGGCGATCGTCGACCGCCTGCCCGAGCTGCGCACGGTGATCCTGGTGGGTGCGACGCCGGCCGACAAAGCGGCGTTTCCGGGTTGCGACGTGCATCTGCTGGAAGACATTCTGGCGCGCGAGAGCGGCGAGCCCTGCGCCGCTGCGACCAACTCCGACGAGGTCGCGTTCTGGATGTACACCTCGGGCTCGACCGGCGATCCCAAGGGCGTGAAGCATGTGCAGACCACGCCGGCCGCCGCGGCGGCCTTAATGGGCCGGAATATTATTGGGATTCGTGAGGACGACGTCGTGTTCTCGGCGGCGAAGCTTTTCTTCTCTTACGGCATGGGCAATGCGCTCGCGTTTCCGATGTCGGTCGGCGCGTCGACGATCCTGTGGCCGCATCGTCCGACACCCGACGCAGTGTTCGACATCATGCGGCAGCACCAGCCGACGCTGTTCTACGGCGTGCCGACGCTCTACGCATCGATGCTGGCGCACAAAGAGATGGTGCAGGGTGCCGGCTCCGATCGGCTGCGGCTCTGCGTGTCGGCGGGCGAAGCGCTGCCGATGGCGCTCGGCGAGCGCTGGCGCGCGGTCGCCGGCTGCGACGTGGTCGATGGCATCGGCTCGACCGAGATGTTCCAGACGTATCTCTCGAACCGTCCTGACGATGTGCGCTACGGCTCGACCGGCAAGCCGGTGCCGGGCTACGAGCTTCGCATCGTCGACGAGAACGGTCGCGACGTCGCCGATGGTGAGATCGGCGAATTGCTGGTGCGTGGCCCGACCGCCGGCGAAGGCTACTGGAACCAGCGCGGCAAGAGCCGCCGCACCTTCGCGGGCGAGTGGACGCACTCGGGCGACAAGTTCTATCGCGACGCCGACGGCTACTACTATTACTGCGGGCGCACCGACGACATGTTCAAGGTATCGGGCATGTGGGTGTCGCCGTTCGAGGTCGAGGCCGCGCTGATCTCGCACGAAGCGGTGTTCGAGGCCGCCGTCATCGGCAAGGAAGACGCCGACGGCCTGATCAAGCCGAAAGCATTCATTGTGCTGCGTGACGGCTACACCGCCGACGACAGCCTGCTCGAGAACCCTGCGCGTGCACGTCAAGGAGCGCGCCGGCCCCTGGAAATTCCCGCGCTGGATCGACGTGCGCGCCGATCTGCCGCGCACCGCCACCGGAAAATTGCAGCGCTTCAAGCTGCGCGACATGGATACCCACCACCCGTGACCGACTTCATCTTCCGCCGACAATTCGCCATCGAGTGGGGTCACTGCGATCCCGCCGGCATCGTGTTCAACAGCCGCTTCTTCGAGTTCTTCGATCGCAGCGCCTGGCTGATGTTCGAAGCCGCGCTCGGCGTGCCGCCGCACGAGCTGTCGAAGGCGTTCGACATCGTCGGCATTCCGCTGGTCGGTTCGCAGGCGAAGTTCCTCTCGCCGGCGAAATTCGGCGACGTCGCCGAGATGGAATTGCGCATCGTCGAGATGCGGCGATCGAGCTTCGACGTCGAGCACAGGATGTTCATCGGCGAGACGCTCGCAGTCGAAGGCCTGGAGAAGCGCGTGTGGGCCGGCAAGCATCCGGACGACCCGCTGCGCATGAAAGCGCGCGCGATCCCCGACGACGTCGTCGCGAAGTTCAAGAACGTCTGACGCCCAGGGACCTTGCAACGGCATGCCGCGCCCCCAAATTGAATGCAGTGCCGATTGTTGGTAATGGAACGCCACATGGCACGTCTCGTCGAATACGTCCTTAATGGCCGGCCGCGAGTTGACGCGGTGCCGGACAACGTATTGCTGCTGGACTATTTGCGGGAGACGGTCGGCCTCACCGGAACAAAAACGGGATGCGATGGCGGCGAGTGCGGCGCCTGCACCGTGCTGGTCGACGACCAGCCGCGGCTCTCGTGCCTCACGCTCGCGGCAAGCGTCGCGGGCCGGCGCGTCGACACCGTTGAATTGCTCGGCGATGATGGACGGCTTTCGGCGGTGCAGCGCGGGTTCCACGAGAAGCTCGGCTCGCAATGCGGCTACTGCACGCCGGGCTTCATCATGGCCTCGGTCGGATTGCTGCGCGAAATCCGCAACCGAGCGACGACGACATCAGCGAAGCGCTCGGCTCCAACATCTGCCGCTGCACCGGCTATGTGAAGATCATCGAGGCGGTGAGATACGCCGCGTCGCTCGGCCCGCAGGGCGTCGCGCCATGAGTGAATTGATTCACGTGCCGCAAACTCGGTGCGCTCCCTCCCCCCTTGTGGGGGAGGGTTGGGGTGGGGGGTCGGAGTTGTTTCACGTTACGCGTCCGCCAAGCTGTACCCCCACCCCTTCCCCCTCCCCACAAGGGGGAGGGGAACGGAGAGGGCGTGCCACATGAACGAGGTCGTTCCCGCGCACAATATCGGCGACTACGTGCCGATGGTGGACGGCCCGGAGAAAGTCTCCGGCCGCGCCAAATACACCGCCGACCTGGCGATCGAGCCCGGCACGCTCGCGGGCCGCATCTATCGCAGCCCCTATGCACACGCCGAGATCGTCGACGTCGATGTGTCGGAGGCGCTGAAGCTTCCCGGCGTGAAGGCGATCGTCACCGGCGCCGAATGCGACAAGACCTTCGGCGTGCTGCCGATCGCGCGCTCCGAGCATCCGCTGGCGCGCGACAAGGTGCGCTATCGCGGCGAGCCGGTTGCCGCTGTCGCCGCCGTGGATGACGCCACTGCCAAGGCGGCGCTCGCGCTCATTCGGATGAAAGTGAAGGAGTTGCCGGCCTATTTCACGTCGGCCGACGCGCTCGCGCCGGGCGCCGTGCCGCTGCACGCCAAGAAGCCCGGCAATCTCGAACGCGACGTGTTCTTCGAGCTCGGCAATGTCGAGCAGGCGTTCGCCGGCGCCGATCTGGTGCGCGAAGCGACCTACAATTGCGCCGAGGTCTGCCAGAACCAGATGGAGATGCACGCCGCGGTCGCGAGCTACGACGCCGAGCGCGACCGCATGACGGTGCATGCCTCCACCCAGGTGCCCTACTACGTCCACCTGATGCTGTCGCAGATCCTCGCCATGGACATGTCGAAGATCCGCGTGGTGAAGCCGCATGTCGGCGGCGGCTTCGGCTGCCGCACCGAGACGCTCAATGTCGAGCTGATCGCGGCGCTGCTCGCGCGCAAGGCCAAGGGCAGCGTGCGGCTGGTGATCAACCGCGAGGAGACCTTCATCACCCATCGCGGCCGGCCGGAGACCGACATCAGGCTCAAGATCGGGCTCGCCAAGGACGGCAAGATTGCCGGCGTCGAATGCGAGTGCACTCAACGCGGCGGCGCGCATTCCGGTTATGGCGTGGTGACGATCCTCTATTCGGGGTCGATGCTCTACGCGATCTACGATCTCAAGAACGTCAAATACATCGGCAAGCGCGTGCTCACCAACACGCCGCCGTGCGGCGCGTTCCGCGGCCATGGCACGGTCGACGTGCGCTTCGCGTTCGAGAGCCTGATCGACCAGATGGCGATCGAGATGGGGCTCGATCCGATCGCGGTGCGGCGCGCGAACTATCTGCCGCAGCCGGGCGCGCGGCCGACCTTCACCGACAACGATCTCATGATCGCGAGCTACGGCCTGCCGGAATGCGTCGACTGGGTCGAGCGCGAGAGCGGATGGCACGAGCGCAAGGGCAAGCTGCCCAAAGGCAAAGGTGTCAGCAAAGGTCTCGGCTTCGCCTGCTCGCACTACATCTCGGGCGCGTCGAAGCCGGTGAACTGGACCGGCGAGCCGCATGCCACCGTCAAGATCAAGCTCGATTTCGACGGCTCGGTGGTGGTGCTGTCGGGCGCCGCCGATATCGGCCAGGGCTCCTCCACCATCCTGGTGCAGACCGTCGCCGAGGTGCTCGGGCTCGATATGTCGCGCGTGCGCGTCGTCACCGGCGACAGCGAGGTGGTGCCGAAGGACAACGGCTCCTATTCGTCGCGCGTGACCTTCATGGTCGGCAATGCCGCGATCGACGCCGCGCGCAATCTCAAGGGCGTGCTGGTCGCTGCCGCCGCGCGCAAGCTCGAGACCAAGCCCGAAGACATCGAGTGCCTGGGCGAGCTCTACCGCGCCGGCGCGCAGGACAAAGGCCTCACCTTCAACGAGGTGGTGGTGGAGGCGCTGAAGGACACCGGCACCATCACGGTCACCGGCAACTATTCGACCATCCCGGATTCGCACGGCGGCAACAAGTATCGCGGCGCGGCGATCGGCGGCACCATGGGCTACAGCTATTCGGCGCAGGTGGTCGAGGTGACCGTCGACGACGAGACCGGCGTGGTCACCGTCGACAAGGTCTGGGTCGCGCACGACTGCGGCAAGGCGCTCAACCGGCTCACGGTCGAAGGCCAGGTGCAGGGCTCGGTCTGGATGGGCATGGGCCAGGCGATGAGCGAGGAGGCGGCGTATCACGACGGCCTGATGGTCACCGCCAACATGCTCGACTACCGCGTGCCGACCATCCAGGATTCGCCGCCGATCGAAGTCGGCATCGTCGAGAGCAACGACCCGAACGGGCCGTTCGGCGCGAAAGAGGCCGGCGAAGGCTCGCTCGCCGCGTTCCTGCCGGCGCTGACCAACGCCATCGCCAACGCGGTCGGCGTGCGCTTCAACGATCTGCCGGTGACGCCCGACCGGGTGTTCGCGGCGATCGAGAAGCAGCGCCGCGCCAAAGGCAATGGGCACGGCTGATGGACGCGCTGCCGAATTTCTCGCTGGTCAATGCGTCGACCGTCGACGACGTGCTCAAGGCGCGCGCCGCGAACGCGGACAGCAAGCTGGTCGGCGGCGGCACCGATCTGGTGGTCAACATCCGGCGCGGCATCGTCGCGCCGCCGGTGCTGATCGACGTCACGCACGTCAAGGAGCTGCGCGGCATCAAGGCCGATGCGCAATCGCTCGAGATCGGCGCGTCGGTCACGCTGTCCGAGCTCGCCGAACATCCCGATGTGCTGCGGCACTATCCGGTGGTGGCGCAGGCGGCCGCCTCGATCGCCGGCCCGACCCACCGCAACATGGGCACCGTCGGCGGCAATCTCTGCCTCGACACCCGCTGCATCTACTACAATCAGAGCGACTGGTGGCGCGGCGCGATCCATCACTGCCTCAAGACCACCGGCGAGATCTGCCACGTCGCGCCCAAGAGCCGCGGCGTCTGCTTCGCGACCTTCTCCGGCGACCTCGCACCGGCGCTGCTGACGCTCGGCGCCGAGGTCGACATCGCCGGGCCGGATGGGCGGCGCACGCTGCCGCTCGCCAAGCTCTACATCGGCTTCGCGCGGCAAGATCAGCCCGTGACCGAGACGCTCGGCGACGGCAAGTACTTCCTGTCGCTGCGGCCGGGCGAATTCGTCACCGCGGTGCGCGCCAAGCGCACCCCTGCCCTGCGCTCCGGTTATGACAAGATCCGCATCCGCCGCTCGATCGAATATCCGGTCTGCGGCGTGGCGGCGGCGCTGCGCCGTGACGGCGATACGCTCGCCGACCTGCGCGTCGCCTTCACCGGCACCAATCCGCGGCCGGTGTTGCTGGAGGGAACGGACAAACTCTGCGGCGGAGCGCTCGACGCCGCGCGTGTTCAAGGGGCTCGACGATCTGGTGCGCGACCAGATCATGGCGATGAAGACCACGTTCACGCCCGGGCACTACCGCCGCCGTGTCGCCGGCGTGCTGGCGCGGCGGCTGGTGCAGCGATTGTGGGAGCTACCGGCCTGAGTTACGCTGCTCCCGAATAAGAAAACGGGAGCCGACGCCGTGAGCACAAGAACCGATAAGATGAAGGTCGGAATGTTCATCCGGCCAAGCGGCCATCACATCGCATCGTGGCGGCATCCCGAGGCGCACGCCGACGCCGGCGAAAACTTCACCCGCATGATCGAGATCGCGCAGACCGCCGAGCGCGGACTGCTCGACATGGTGTTCTGCGCCGACACCCATTCGGTGTTCACCGCGCATGAGCAGGGCCTGCACCGGCTGCATTATGTGGCCTGGATCGAGCCGTTCACGATGCTGGCGGCGCTCGCCAGCCACACCAAGAACATCGGCCTCGTCTGCACCGCCTCGACCAGCTTCGAGCAGCCCTACACGGTGGCGCGCAAATTCGCCTCGCTCGATCTCGTCAGCGGCGGACGTTCCGGCTGGAACGTGGTGACCTCCGGCAACGCGACCGAGGCGCTCAACTTCGGCAACGAGCCGCACAAGCCGAAGGACGAACGCTACCGGCGCGGCAAGGAATTCGTCGAGGTCGTGCAGGCGCTGTGGGATTCGTGGGACGACGACGCGTTCTTGCGCGACAAGGAAGAATGCCTGTTCTTCGACCCGCAGAAGATGCACACGCTCAACCACCACGGCGAGCATTTCGACGTGCGCGGCCCGCTCAATGTGCCGCGCTCGCCGCAGGGCCAGCCGGTGCTGGTGCAGGCCGGCGCCTCCGATGACGGTCGCGAACTCGCTGCGCAGACCGCCGAAGTCGTATTCACCGCGCATCCGAGCATCGAGCCGGCGAAGGCGTTCTATGCCGACCTCAAGGGCCGGATGGCGCGCTACGGCCGCAATCCCGACCACCTGAAGATCATGCCCGGCCTCTCGATCACGGTCGGCCGCACCCATGACGAGGCTTTGGAGAAGCTCGCGAAGCTCGACGAGCTGCTGCACCCTGACGTGGGCGTATCGCTCCTCTCCACCCGCATGGGCCACGATCTCACCGGCTTCCCGATCGACGGGCCGCTGCCCGAGCTGCCGCAGAACAAAGTCATCGGCAGCCGCTCCGACGACGCCATCAAGATGGCGCGGAGCAAGAACATGACCATCCGCGAGCTCTACCAGTGGTTCGCGCGCCAGCGCGGCCATGCCGGCTTCGTCGGTACGCCGGTCGAGGTCGTCGACCAGATGGAGCAGTGGTTCAAGGAAGACGCCTGCGACGGCTTCAACTTCCTGGCGCCGGTGTTCCCGATCGGGCTCAACGACTTTGTCGATATGGTCGTGCCGGAGCTGCAACGCCGCGGGCTCTATCGCACCGCCTATGAAGGCCCGACCTTGCGCGACATCCTCGGCCTGCCGATCCCGCAAAGCCGTTACGCGCGCGGTTCTGCTGTGCGGAACAAGGCGACCGCCAACGCGTAATCGGTCGCACCGGACCGATTCGACAAGCGCCCCGGCTGTCTGCTTAAACATTTCCGGCAACCAACAAGAGCCGGAAACCGGTGCAAGAACACGCTCCGCAGGACATTCACCAGATCGGGCCGTCGGACGAGCTGAAGCTCGAGATCGTGCGGCGCGGCAGCGGGCCGCCGCTGCTGCTCCTCCCCGGCGAAGAGGCGCTGGAGCGCGACGCGCCGTTCCTCGACGAGCTTGCCAAATCCTACGAAGTCATCATCCCCTCGCCGCCCGGCTTCGGACGCTCGACCCGACCGGACTGGATCACCTCGCCCGACGACATCGCCTATATGATGCTCGACGTCGTCGACGAGCTCGGGCTGAAGAACGTTCCCGTCATCGGCTGCTCGTTCGGCGGCTGGATCGCCGCCGAGATGGCGACCAAGGACGACGGCTTCATCTCGAAGCTGGTGCTGGTCGACCCTTACGGCATCAAGACCGGCAAGCCGACCGAGCGCGAAATTCAAGATGTGTGGCTGCTCAGCCCCGACGAGGTGATGGCGCTGAAGTGGCACGACACCGCCAAAGGCAAACGCGACTTCAAGTCGATGCCGGAAGACGCGCTCACGATCGTGGCGCGCGACCGCGAGAGCTTCGCGCGCTTCGGCTGGGAGCCGTACCTGCACAATCCCAAGCTCAAGCACCGGCTGCACCGCATCAAGGTGCCGACCTTGCTGGTCTGGGGCGAGCACGACGGCATCGTCACCCCGAAATACGGCGAGGCCTATCGCAAGCTGATCCCGGATGCGCGGCTCGCGGTGATCCGCGAGGCCGGCCACCTGCCGCACATCGAGCAGCCACAGGCGTTTCTCGCCGAGCTGCAGCGACAGTTTCTGGGTATAAGGATCGGGGCGGAGGCGAAGGAACGACGAGGCATGACGACGCGCTGGCACTTCACGGAAATGCCCTATCCGCACATTCCGCCGTTCGACGAGCTCAAGAACACGCGCGTCACCATCCCGAACCGCCTGTTCGATCCGAAGATCGGCGCCGACCTCTACAACCGCTATCTCGACGAGCACTGCATCGCCGACGAGCTCGGCCTCGACATCATGCTCAACGAGCATCATTCCTCGGCGAGCTGCATCGATTCCTGCGTGCCGCTGCCGGCGGCGATCCTGGCGCGGCAAACCAAGAACGCGCGCATCCTGATCCTCGGCAATCCGGTCGCCAACCGCGGCGAGCCGGTGCGCATCGCCGAGGAGATGGCGATGATTGACGTCATCTCACGCGGCCGGCTGGACGTCGGCTTCGTGCGCGGCGTGCCGACCGAGATCAATCCCGCCAACTCCAATCCGACCATGACCAACGAGCGGCTGTGGGAGGGCATCGACCTCGCGATGCGCGCCTGGACCACGCATGACGGGCCGTTCAATTACGAAGGCCGGTTCTGGCACAAGCGCGCCGTCAACATCTGGCCGCGGCCCTATCAGCAGCCGCATCCGCCGGTCTGGATCACCGGATCGAGCGACCGCGAGAACGTGCGCAAGGTCGCGCAGCACGGCTTCACCTTCGCGACCTTCCTGCAGCCCTACGAGAACACGCGCAGCCTGTTCGACGAGTACCGCAAGCACTATGTCGACGCCGGCGTGCCGCACCAGGGCGGCACCGCGTTCCTGCCGCTGGTCTACACCGCCGACTCCGACAGCGAAGCCGAGAAAGGCGCGCAGGAGCTGCTCTGGTACATCCGCTCCAACAAGACCGAGCCGCAGTTCAAGAACCCGCCCGGCTACGCCTCGATCGCGCTCAACGTGCAGGCGCTGCAGGGCAAGTTCGGCGGCCGCACCGAGGCGGTGCGCGCGCAGGGCCTCGACTACATGATGGAGCAAGGCATCCTGATCGCCGGCACGCCCGACAAGGTCGCGGCGCGCATCCGCAAATTCTACGACCAGGTCGGCGGCTTCGATCACCTGATGATGATGCAGCAGGCCGGGCATCTCGATCACAAGCGCACGGTCCGCAGCATGACCCTGTTCGCCAAAGAGGTGTATCCGCGGATCAAGGACCTGCCGCCGACCGTGGCGTCGAAGGCCGCTGCGGAACCGGCGCTGGCGAAGTAAGATCAGGCGCGCCACGCAGAGGTGCCCGCCGGTGATAAACGCCGCCGGCCCTACGATAACGAGGAAACGTTCGAGGAGTACGAGCTCTATGTCCAGCAACCGCATTGTGATGCCACGCCGGCAATTTGTCGGCGGTCTTGCCGCGTCTGGGCTGGCGGCGGCTGCGCCACTCGGCGGCGCGGCGGCGCAGACCTATCCGAACCGCCGGATCAGCGTGATCATCCCGACCGGCCAGGGCGGCGGCGCCGAACGCATCGCGCGGCCGTTCGACATGGCCTGGGGACCGATGCTGAAGACGCAGTTCGAGTACACCTTCCATCCCGGCGCGTCGGGCCAGATCGGCTACGAGCTGTTCGTCAAGCGGCGCCCCAAGCGACGGGCACAATCTTCTGTTCGGCAACATGGGCGCGGAGATGCTCATGTATGCGCTGCAGAAGCCCGACTACAATTTCCCGCGCGACTACATCTATTTCTCGCAGGTCGAGATCGACGACAGCTGCATCTACGTCAACCGCAACTCGCCGTTCAAGACGATCGAAGACGTGGTCGCGGCGGCAAAGAAGCGGATGCTCAACGTGGCGGTGAGCCGGCTGCCGACCCAGACCTCGATCGCCGCGCTCGCGCTCGGCGAAGCCACCGGCGCGCGCTTCAACCTCATTCCCTATGGCGGCGGCAACCCGACCTATATCGCCGTGCTCAACGGCGAGGTCGATATCGGCGCCAGCCCGATGGTCGGCGTGATGACGCTGATCGAGAAGTTCAAGGTGCTCGGCGTGTTCAACCGCAAGCAGAACGTCTACGCCGATCTCACCGAGAATGCGCCGACCATCAATAAGGTGTTCGGGATCGATATCCCCGACCTGTTCACGTCGCGCGCCTGGGCGGTCCACACCGAATGGGCCGACAAGAACCCGGAGCTGTTCGCCATGCTGGAGCGCACCTCGCGCGAGGCGCACGCCTCGGAAATATTCCGCGAGGGCTATCGCAAGACCGGCGCCACCGACCGCAATCTGGTCTATGGTGACCGCAAGGCCTGCACGGAATTCGCGCTCAAGACCTTCGAGCTGGCGCAGCGCTATGAGAAGCTGCTCACCGCCAAGCGCGGCGGCAAAGGCGGCTGAGCCCTCTTGCCGCAGCGGCGCTGCCGTCCTTTTCCAGCACCCCTGTGGCATGATGGCTCATGACGCCGGTGCCACCCGGCCCCTATTTCTTCGGGATATGCCCCAAGGAGAAGTCCAAATGACCAACAAGTTGTCCATGCCGCGCCGGGCTTTTTGCGGCGGCCTTGCGGCCTCGGCCGGCCTGCTGGCCACGTCGCCGTTCGGCGAGGCGTTCGCGCAGAACTTTCCCAGCCGCAAGATCAGCGTCGTGATCCCGACCGGCCAGGGCGGCGGCGCCGAGCGGCTGGCGCGCGCGTTCGACGATGCCTGGGGCAAGATCCTGAAGATGCCGTTCGAATACAATTTCTTCCCGGGCGCCTCGGGCCAGATCGGCTACGAGCTGTTCGTCAAGCGCCGCCCGAAGGACGGGCACAATCTGTTGTTCGGCAACATGGGTCCGGAAATGATCATGTATGCGACCCAGAAGCCGGACTACAATTTCCCGCGCGACTTCATCTATTTCTCGATGGTCGACATCGACGACAGCATCGTCTTTGCGAGCCGCACGTCACCGTACAAGTCGATCGAGCAGGTAGTCGACGCCGCGAAGAAGCGCCCGCTCAACGTCGCGGTGAGCCGTATCCCGCATCCATGTTCGATTGGTCTGCTGGCGCTCGGCGAGGCGACCAAGTCGCGCTACAACCTCGTGCCCTATGGCGGCGGCAACCCGACCTACATCGCGATCCTCAACGGCGAAGCCGACATCGGCGCGCTGCCGATGACCGGCGTGCTGACGCTGTCGGAGAAGTTCAAGGTGCTGGGCGTGTTCAACCGCACCAAGAACAATTTCGCCGACCTGAGCGACAATGCGCCGCTGATCAACAAGGTGTTCGGCACCGATATCCCGGACCTCTATTCCGCGCGCGCCTGGGCCGTGCACACGGAGTGGGCCGACAGGAACCCAAAACTGTTCGAGCTCTTGGAGCGGACCTCGAAGGAGGCGCACGAGTCGCCGATCTTCAAGGCGGCCTATGAGAAGACCGGCGCCCCGTCCAACGCGCTGTTCTACGGCGACCGCGACGCCTGCACGAAATACGCGATGGGAACGATCGAGCTGACGAAGCGCTACGAGAGCATGCTGACGGCCAAGAAGGGCCGCGGGTAACGCGCTTGTCCCGGGCGCAGCGCAGCATGAAATGATGCGCTGCAGACGCCGGGACCCCGGTTTCTTCAAAACACAAAAGCAAGTAACCGAGGGTCCCGGATCAGCGGTGCATCACTGCGTGCTGCACCGCGTCCGGGACACGAGATGTCAACCCACCACCAACGCGGCGTGCTGGCTCTGGCCTTCGCTCAGGCCGCGCGCCTTCATCCAGTCATAGGCGCGGTTGAACAGCGTCGGATCGTAGTAGTCGACGTGCTTGTAGCGCACGAAGGCGCGCAACAACTCGCGCGGCTCGAGCGCGCCCTTGGCATGGGCGGCGACGTGGTGGGCGTATTTGTAGAAGTCGGCATTGATCAGATCGACCGCCTTGTTCTCGGCGTCGTAGTAGGTCTTGCGCTGCTCCGGCGTCAGGTCGGCCGCGATCACCTCGCCGCCGCGATAGAACGACGCCGCGATGATGTGCGCGCCCTCCTTCAGTCCGAGGCTGATGAACGGCTCCATGACGGTGACGGCGCGATACGTGCCGTTCTTGAGGCCGGCCCAGCGCATCTGCGGCAGGCCGCCGTGGAAGATATTGACGTGATCGGCGCCGACTGCGCTTTCGAGCATCTGCAGAGTGCAGTAGTGCGAGCCGGTGAGCTCCTGCACCACCACCGGGACGTCGGCGAGATCGCGCGGCACTTGCAGCGCTTCGTCGAACGACAGGATCGCCTGCGCCGCCACCGCCGCACGCAGCGCCGCGATATTGCCGCCGCGGTTGCCGCGCTCCAGGCGGTCGATGCTCGCCCATTCGCAGACGTTGTAGCTGTCGGCCGAGCCGCAATCGAACAGGTTCTCCTTCAGCCGCGCCATGATCGCGCCGCCGACCGCGTCCTTCTCGCGGTCCGCGTGGGTGGCGGAGAACTTGACGTCGAGACCGGCAGCCTCGAACAGCCCCTCCTCGATGCCGACGATGACCGGCAGGTCGAAGACCTGGTTGTTCGGAGCGATGCGGATGACGGGCCGGAAGTCGGTCATGGGCGTCCTCTTCTTTGCTTTCCTTTGTTGCGCGTCGCGGGCGCAACTACGCGATATTAGCGGCTCGGCTAGAACCGCTCAAGCAACCAGCCCCGGCCGAAAATCTTGTCTTCTATGCCGTGCGCGCGGAACGCGTGCCAGATGGTCGCGATATTGATCGGGATCACCGGCTTGCCGAGCTGCTGCTCCAGCGCCGGGAAGATGTCCTGGGTCGAGAGGTTGGTGCCGGCCTGCACGATGGCATCGACATTGTCGCCGTCGAGCTCGTTCAGCACCGCGTCGATCACCTCCCGCGGTGGCGTGTGCGCGATCGAGGTGGCGGTGTCGCATTTGAGTCCCACCACATTGGTGACGGTGTAGCCGGATTCCTCCAGGAACCGGCGCACCTGCTCGTCACCCACCGGTTGATAAGGCGTCAGCGCCGCCACCGTCTTGGCGCCGAACGCATCGAGCGCGGCCTTGAGCGCGGCGGCGCCGCTGGTCAGCCCCATCGCGGGCCCGATGTCCTCGCGCAGCCGCGTCTCGAACTCGACATTGCCTTCGAGCCCGCCCCAGAACGTCTCCGCCGACATGCCCATCATGATGTAGGTCGGCTCGCAGGTCATGATGTCGCGGATGGCGTCGGGAATGGTCTTGCGGATCGCCTCGATGAAGGCGAGGAACATATTGTCGCTCGACAAATCCGGCTGCTCGACAAAGAAGCGCGCGAAATGCCATGTCACGCCCGGCGGAATGATCCGCTGACAATCGTACTCCACGCCGATATTGGTGGACGGGATGATGACGCCGATCCGGCCGCGCGATCCGATCCAGGGTTCCTGCGGCCTTGGTCAGCCTGACGGACTGATCCATCATCGTCTCCTGCACTACACTGGCGACCATACTCCAGCCCGATGGCCCTGACACCTCAATCCTCGAATTCAGCGGAGCGCGTGCTGATCGCCGGCGCCGGGCCGGTCGGGCTGACGGCGGCGCTCAACCTCGCCCGGCGCGGCATTCCGGTCACGGTGCTGGAAGCCGGCGACAAGATCTTCGACGATCCGCGCGCCGGCACCATCCACCCGCCGACGCTGGAGACTGTTCGCCGCAAGCGGCGTCACCGATGCCATGCTCGCGCGCGGCTACATCGTGCGCAACTATCAGTATCGCGACCGCCGCACCGGCGTGGTCGCCGATTTCGATCTCGGCGCGCTCGCCGACGATACGCCCTACCCGTACCGGCTGATGCTGGAGCAGCACAAGATTTGCGCGATCCTGCTCGACAGGCTGAAGCAATATCCGCACTGCCAGGTGCTGATGGAGCATCGCGTCGCGATTGTCGCGCAGGACGGCGACGGCGTGACCGCCACGGTCGAGACGCCCGCGCGGGTCAGCGGCGTTCCGCGGGAGCTGGATGATCGGCTGCGACGGCGGCCGCAGCCAGGTGCGCAAGTCGATGAACGTGGATTTCTCCGGCTTCACCTATGAGGAGCGCTTCCTCATTCTCAGCACGCGCTACGACTTCGCGCCGCACGGCTATGCGCTGACCAACTACATCGCCGATCCGGACGAGTGGTGCGCCCTGTTCAAGGTGCCGGGCCACGACGAGCGCGGCACCTGGCGCGTGGTGTTCCCGGTCGATGCGGAGCCCGGTCGAGGAGATTTTCGAGGAGCGCGCGGTGCAGCGGCGCATCCAGGACTTCCACCGCAAGGACGGCGACTACGACGTCACCCATCGCAACCTCTATAGCGTGCACCAGCGCGTCGCCTCATGCTATCGTGACGGCCGCCTCCTCATTGCCGGCGATGCCGCGCACGTCAACAATCCGCTCGGCGGAATGGGCATGAATTTCGGCTTCCACGACGCCTTCAATCTCGCGGAGAAGCTCGCGGCGGTCATCCAGGACGGCGCCGAGCGACGACCTGCTCGACCTCTACGACCGCCAGCGCCGCACGGTGGCGCAGGAGTATCTCCAGCGCCAGACCATCGAGAACAAGCGCAATATCGAGCAGAAGGACCCGCGCGAGCGCGAGAAGTTCCACGACGAGCTGCGCGCCATTGCAGCCGATCGGGTCAGGCTTCGCGCCTATCTGCTGCGCGTCGCGATGATCGAGGGCCTGCGCCGCGCCAATGCGATCACCTGAAATCCGCCGTCGACCGAAGGAACGAGCCGATGAAGATTGCGATCCCCGACATGATCTCGAACTCCTACTTCCCCGCCGCGGCGGCGGTCGAGCTCGGCTTCTTCAAGGACGAAGGGCTCGATATGACGCTCGAGCTGATCTACCCGGTCAACAAGACGCTCGAAGTGCTGCGCGACGGCGGCATCGAGTTCGTCGGCGGCTCCGCGCATTCGACGCCGTTCGCGTTTCCCGGCTGGAAGGGCGGCAAGCTCATCGCCGCGCTGGCGCAGAACACCTACTGGTTCCTGATCCTGCGCGCCGACCTCAAGGCCAAGAAGGGCGACATCAACGCCATCAAGGGATTGAAGATCGGCGCGGCGCCGCTGGTCGATCTCGGGCTCAAACGTCTGCTGGTGGAGTCCGGCATCGACGAGGCGCGCGACAATGTGAAGATCATGCCGGTGCCGATGGAGTTCCTGGGCGAAGGCGCGGTCAAGAATTTCGGCGTCGGCGCCGCCAAGGCGTTGCAGGCCGGCGCCATCGACGGCTTCTGGGCGAACGGCATGGGCGCCGAGGTCGCGGTGCGCGGCGGCTATGGCACGATGGTGATCGACGCGCGCCGCGGCGACGGCCCGCCGAAGTCGCTGCACTACACCATGCCGGCGCTGATCACGTCGGATGCCGTGATCGCGCGCGATCCGGACGCGGTGGCCGCCGCGGTGCGCGCGCTGGTGAAGACGCAGAAGGCGCTGAAGGCCGACGTCAGCCTCGCCACCAAGGTCGGGCGCAAGCTGTTTCCCGGAGCACGAGGCGTCGCTGATCGCCGACATCATCCAGCGCGACCTGCCGTTCTACGACCCGTCGATCTCGCGCGAGTTCGTCGCCGGCATGACCGAATTCCAGCGCCACATGGGGCTGCTCGAGCGCGACGTAAGCTACGAGGACGTGGTGGCGACGCAGTTCAGCCAGTACTGGACGTCGTAAAAACCGGCAGCGGCTGCCCAGCGCGTGCGCATGCGGCAATCGGGCCTCGTCCATGCCGCGCGCGGCTGTTGTGTGCCGAAGCCGCCGGCTTAGAATGACCGGGCCGGCATCGCAATGAAAGAAACTCGGCTCATGCAACTCATTCGCTCGCTTGTACGCGTCGCACTTATTCTGTCCCTGGTCTTGCCGACATCGCTCTATGCGCAAGGCACCGACTGGCCGACCAAGACCGTGACGGTCGTCGTCCCGTTCGCCGCCGGCGGCAACACCGACGTCATGGCGCGGATGGCGAGCAGCCGCCTCTCCACCGAGCTCAAGCAGAATTTCGTGGTCGAGAACCGCGTCGGCGCGGCCGGCGCGATCGCCGCCGCCTATGTCGCGCAGGCGGCGCCCGACGGCTACACGCTCCTGTTCGGCGCGGCGCCGCAGATCGCGGTGGTGCCGCGCATCCAGAAGGTCAGCTACGATCCGCTGAAGGACCTCGTGCCGGTGAGCGTGTTCGGCACCGGGCCGTTCATCCTCGCGATCAACGCCGCGATCCCGGCGAAGACCATGCAGGAGTTCGTCGCCTACGGCAAAGGCAAGAAGCTCAACTACGGCTCCGGCGGCGTCGGCTCGATCGGCCATCTGTCCGGCGCGCTGTTTGTCGCGCGGGGCAACCTCGATTCCGTGCATGTGCCGTTCAAGGGCGGCGGCCCTGCGATGACCGCATTGGTCGGCGGACAGATCGACATGTATTTCGGCAACGCAGCGGAGATCATCCCGCATGCGGAGAGCGGCAAGGTCCGCATCCTCGGCGTTGCGACCGACAAGCGGATGCAGCAGCTTCCGAACGTGCCGACGATCAGCGAGCTGTTTCCGAACTTCTCGCTCAATTCCTGGAACGGCTTTCTGGCGCCGGCGAAGACGCCGCCTGCCATCGTCAACAAGCTCGCGCAGCAGGTGATCGCGGCCGCACGCGATCCCGCGATCGTCGCGCAGCTCACCAAGCTCGGCATCGAGGCGAACGGCACCACGCCGCAGGAGTTCGTCGCACAGATCGCGCGCGAGCAGCCGCAGTTCGACGCGGCCATCAAGGCCGCCAATATGACGCAGTAGGGTCGGGCTCAGGCGCTGTCGGGGTCCGCCGACAGCCAGCCTTCGACATCGAGCGCATCGCACAGCGCGTCGGTCGCAACGCGGACGTCGCTCTGCTTGCCGCTCTCGGAGGCCGCCACCACCAGCAGCCCGGCGTCCAGCCAATGCCGCTGCTTGGTGGTGCCGGGCGGCAGGTCATAAACCATCGCCGTCCGCACGTCCGCCAGTGTGACCATCCTGCGCACCGGTCCGCTTTTCGGCGTGATTTCGTAGGACAGCGGCGTGTCCCAGAATACCGGTGAAAGTTGCATGACGGCCCCCCATCACTTCGATGTTGGATTATTGTATGGTCGATACCTGTCGGCTACCGCCTTTGTGTGGTTATACAGTGTCAATTCACAGCTCATGATCCATAAGAGTGCGGCATGATCGTTCGCAATCAATCGGATGGTTCGGTCGTGATGATTACGCAGAACGACCATGCCAAACTTGCAGGTCTGTTCGCGGCGCATTGGGGGAACCAGACATTCGAGCGGCCGCGGCCCTACACATCGATGATGCGCGCGGCGCAATATCACGACGGCGGATGGTTACGTTACGAAACCAACCCGTATCTCGATACGGCGACCGGCAAGAGCCCGAGCTATCAGCAAGTTCCCAATGATATGCCGCAGCTCGCCGCCTATCAGTGGGCGATCGACATGCTCACCGACATCGACACCTATACCGGGCTGATGGTGAGCAAGCACCGCACCGGGCTGTGGCAGCAGCGCTACGGCGCGATCACGCAGCCACCGCCCGGGCCGCCGCGCAAGCTCACCAGCGAAGTCGAGGATTTCATCGCGCGCAACGAGGCGCGGCAGCACGTCATTACCGCCGGCCTCGATCGTCATGAGGTGACGGTGAACTACAATCTGCTGCAGGTCTGGGACCTGTTGTCGCTCTATGTCTGCAGCAATGAGCAGCATAAGGCGCACGTGATCGAGCCAACGCCGACGGCGTACACTGCTACCGGCGGCGTGCCGTTGACGTTGACGCCGACTTCGCCCGCCATCCATTGCCGTCGATCCGTTTCCGTTCGATCAGGCGCCGCTCGAAGCCGCGGTCGTCTACCGCCAATTGCCGTCGTCGGCGGTGCGCGACGCCGACACGTTTCAAGGCCGCCTATTTCGGCGCGCGACCACAGGTCGCGGTGTTCACCTTCGTCGCGACGCGCTGATCGCACCGCGCATCACGCGACATTGCGGCTTTCGCCGCAGCGCGCAATCGGGTATGGACGCGCACCACGCGGACGTCCCGACGGCAATCCATGACCGGACACATTCTGACCGCGCGCGAGCGCTGGCTCGCCTTCGCCGTGCTCTGCCTCGGCGACATCATGATCGTGCTCGATACCACGATCGTGAACGTCGCGCTGCCGACGATCAAATCCAGCCTCGGTTTCAACGAGACGAACCTGGTGTGGGTGGTCAACGCTTATCTCCTGACGTTCGGCGGTTTCCTGCTGCTCGGCGGCCGGCTCGCCGACCTTTACGGCCAGCGGCGTCTGTTCCTCATCGGCATCGTGTCGTTCACGGCGGCATCCTTGGCCTGCGGATTGGCGCTCTCGCAGGAAATGCTGATCGTCGCGCGCGCGGTGCAGGGCGTGGGCGGCGCGGTGGTTTCGGCGGTGGCGCTGTCGCTGATCATGAACCTGTTTCCGGACGGTCCTGAACGCGTGAAAGCGATGGGCTATTTCGGCTTCGTCATGGCCGGCGGCGGCAGCGTCGGCGTGCTGCTCGGCGGGCTGCTGACCGGGCTGCTCGACTGGCGCTCGATCTTCCTCGTCAACCTGCCGATCGGCGCCCTCGTGCTGTACCTGTCGCTGCGGCTGCTGCCGGATGGAAAAGGCGAAGGCTCTCGCCACCTCGACGTCGCCGGCGCCGTGACCATCACGACCTCGCTACTGCTTGCGGTCTATGCCGTGGTCAATGGCGAGCAGGCGGGCTGGACATCGCGGCAGACGCTCGGGCTGGCCGGCGCCGCGGCGGCGCTGCTGCTGATCTTTGTTGCGATCGAGTCGAACGTGAAGGCGCCGCTGGTGCCGCTCGGCCTCTTCAGGCTGCGCAACATATCGGTATCGAACATCATCGCCGTGCTGTGGGCGGCGGCGATGTTCGCATGGTTCTTCCTGTCGGCGCTCTATATGCAGCAGGTGCTGCGCTATAGCCCCATGCAGGTCGGCCTCGCCTTCCTGCCGGCCAACCTGATCATGGGCGCCTTCTCCTACAGCCTCTCGGCGAAGATGGTGAACCGCTTCGGCATCAGACGGCCGTTGGCCGCGGGCCTCGCCTGCGCCGCGGTTGGGCTGACGCTGTTCGCGATGGCGCCGCCGACGGACGGCTCGTTCGTGCTCCATGTGTTGCCGGCGATGCTATTGCTCGGCGTCGGCGCCGGCATGGCGTTCAATCCGGTGCTGCTCGCGGCGATGAGCGATGTCGAGCCGAAGGACTCGGGCCTGGCCTCGGGCATCGTCAATACCGCCTTCATGATGGGCGGCTCCTTGGGCCTTGCGGTGCTCGCGAGCCTCGCAGCGGCGCGGACCAATAGCTGGCTGGCACAGGGCGCGAGCACGCCCGAAGCGCTGACGGCAGGCTACAGCCTGGCGTTCCTGATCGGCGCGGGCTGGTCGGCCGTGGCAGCGGCGCTCGGCCTGCTGCTGCGCGAGCGGCCGCATGGCGAAGGCGAGGCGATGCCAGCGACAACACACTGATGTTTAAGCGCGACGCGGCGGGCTTGCAGGCGCCGGAACGTGTAGCCAGAATTAAGTGTTGATGTGCTGGCGGGCTGACGGCGACGTGTGCGGAGGTCTCACATGGCGATCCAATTCAATCATACCATCCTGTACGCCCGTGACAGTCAGGCGTCGGCGAGGTTCCTCGCAGAAATCCTAGGGCTGCCCGCACCGACGCACTGGGGGCCGTTCGAGATGGTCACGACCGCAAACGGCGCCAACCTCGACTACATGGACACCGACAGCAAGATCACACCGCAGCACTACGCGTTCCTGATCAGCGACCCGGAATTCGATGAAATCTTCGGGCGGATCGAGGAGCGCAAGCTCCCCTATTGGGCCGACCCCGGCCAGCAGCAGCAAGGCAAGATCAACCGCCACGACGGCGGGCGCGGCGTCTATTTCGAGGACCCGAACGGCCATCTGCTCGAGATCATCACCCGTCCTTACGGCAGCGGCGGCTGGAATCCGTAGCTGCGGCTACGGGCTGCGCATTTGATCAAAGCCGCCAGAGCGGTTCGGGCTCCACCTTGGCTGCGAGGTCGAGCACGCGCTGGGCGCTGACGCCATGACGGCGTGCGACTTGTTGCGCGGCGGTCCAGCGCTGGCCGCATTTCGATGAAAGCTCATGGAAGAGTTGAGCAATCTTGTAGCTTTCGACGTCCAGGAACGCATAATCGGATCGCTTGCGGGCCATGACTTTCACTCGTGATGAATAAGGAAGGAAAAAGCGGGTGCTGAGCCAGGAAGCGCCCGGCCTGTACATCCGAGGTCCGGAACACGTCCTGGTTCCGACGCAGCGCAGGCGCCACGTCGCGTCTCAGCTAGCACAAAACGCGTTCGACCCCGAAAAGTTCACCACGGTGGGCTGCTATGCGCTTCGCTTCCGTGGAACCCGCTGGCCCTTTTTTCGGGCTTTCGAGAGCCCGATGGCGATGGCCTGCTTGCGGCTCTTGACCTTGCCGCCGCGACCGCTTCTGGCGGTGCCGCGCTTGTAACGGCGCATCTCGCGCTCGACCTCAGTGCCCGCGCCGCGGGAATATCTCGGGCGTCCGGCTTTCTTACGTCCACGCCTCTTCGCCATTGAATCCTCCTGGTTTAGGAGCGCACCGCGGTGGCCTGCGTTCCTTCGCCGGCACGCGAACCTGATGGTCTGGCTGGGCTGCATGGCGTAGGATGATGACGCGGACCCGTCGAACATACGGCCCGCGAATTGCTACCCTTCAGTGCTGCCTCGTGCAGGTGCCGCGTGATCGACCCTGAGCTGCTCAAACTTCTTTCTCGGGCCAAACCGAATTCCGTCCCCCTCTCCTACGCACAGAATCTCGAGGACTATCACCTGTCGCTCGCCTTCGCCGGGGCGCCGACCGGCACCTATATCGACATCGGCGGCGGCCATCCGGTCGCGGGCAGCGTGTCGTTCTGGTTCTATGAACGCGGCTGGCAGGGCATTGTCGTCGAGCCGCAGGAACCGCTCGCCGCGCTGCACCGGCAAGTGCGGCCGCGCGACACGGTGGTAACGAGCCTCATCGGCCGTCAGAGCGGGACCGCCAACCTGTTCGTGGTCGAGCGGCTGCACGCGCTCACGACCACGATCGAAGCCTATGCCCACAATGCGAAGAGCTACGGCGCCGGCGTCCGCTCCGTGACCGTGCCGGCGATGACGCTGGCGGAGCTTTGCGCATCGCACGGCGTCGAAACGATCGACTTCCTGAAGATCGACGTCGAGGGCGCGGAAGCAGACGTTATCGCCGGCGGCGACTGGCGCCGCTATCGGCCGAAGGTCGTGCTGGTCGAGGCGATCAAGCCTTTATCCGGCGAGCCGGCCTGGGAGGCGTGGGAAGGGATGCTGCTCGCGCACGGCTATCGCTTCGTCTTGTTCGACACGCTCAACCGGTTCTATGTCGCAGAAGAGCACCCCGATATCCTGGCGCGGTTACCGTCCGAACGCGCGCCCTGGGATCGCGTGCAGCACATGTACGAGATCGGCCGCGCCGGCGAGAACCCAGTGCATCCCGATCATCTGCTCGCGCACGCGCTGGTGCATGCCTTCCTGGCGCGGCTGCCATATCTCGCGCCCGAGCTGCTGGCCTCGCTGCTCGAGAACGGCCTGTCACACGATGATTGTCAGTCGTTGCAACGCCTGCTCACCGACGAGACGGTTCGCATGCGCCTCGGACGCATTGCCTGCGGCTACGATGGCGGACAGATCGTCGAGGATGCATCCGACCAAGGCAGCGGCACCACGTAGCGGCGATGCGCGCGTGATTACGTATTGATCCAAATTTTCAGGCAGCGCCGGCGAGTTCCTTGGCACCGTTCTTGGGGGAACGACCTCTTGCGTGAAGCGTTGGCCCAAATGGCAGCAAGCTATTTGGAGGACGCGCGTGACCTTTGATCCCCAGGGCAGGAACCGGCCCGATATTCTGCGCAAACGCGACGACAGCATGAGCGGCGCGTGGACCGGCGGCGTCGCGATCGCACTGCTCTTGCTGTTCGGGATTGCGATTTTCGCTTTGAGTTCCGGGAACCGGGACATTGTGGCGACCGATGCGCCGCGCACCGAGCGCACGACCCCTGCCCCGTCGACCACCGGCCAGGGCGGCACCCAAGGCAGCACCCAAGTCACGCCCGGGCGCGACCAGAACATTCCAAACCCGCGCGCCCCGGCAAGCCCACCGCAAGGTGGAGGCGCGGCGAAATAACGTCTCCCGCCGCAGCCCGCCGTCGAAAGAGCCTCCCATACTCCCGGGGAGGCTCTTTCACGATGGCGCGACGCTTGCGAATATTGCGACGGTGGCTAAGCAGGTCGAGCCGCAAAGAGCGACTGTCCTAAATCGAGACGAGCGCGCGCAAGAGCTTTGGGTCACCTGCCGGGCTTGTACGGAAACGCCAGCGGATTTCATCGCAACGGCAATCCGCGCAGGCGGCCTGCGAACACATCTCCGCTTGCAGCAATCCGGTTGGCACCTCGAGCCCAACCATAGTGCACTCAAGGGTGGCCCGCGCTGACACACCATCGGTACTTCCACGGTCATTCAGATCGCCCAAGTTATAGAAAATCATTTCGCTGAATATGCGAGAGTTTTTACTCAACTCTCCGAGCGACTCTTCCCAAAAAAAATCGTCAGCTGCTTCCGATATCGATAGTCCAAAAGTATGTCCCAGGTGTTTTGCGTTGCGCGTTTTCGCAACTTCGTGTTACTCACGATTGTGGCTCGTGTGTAGTAGCGTTCTGATTTTTTTGGAGCGAGGCCTGTGATCAACGCCGGAACAATTTCCGAGCGTGGTAAGGCTCCAGAGAGCCGAATCAATCTCATTCACTCTAAAGCTGGCCCGATCCCACGGCGTCGCGCGGACTCCGTGGGATTTAGCGTTTGCAGTTTGGGAACGAGTTGAAACCTTCGGTAGAACGACAAACGCCGGATGTTGGTGCACTAAGGACAAGCTTGCCTGGTTCAGTCACGCGCTCCCGGCGCGGTCACGCGCCGGGGCATCCCGGAGGAGTTCATGCACCGGGTGCCTTGGCTTCACTGTTGGGGAGTGAAGGACGGTGGCAGCCGGAAGGCCATCGAGGAGCGCTTGCGCGTGGCCAGCATTCGCGTCGGGGCGCTGGATGCACGTGCTCCCTCGGGCGACGGTATCCTGTATTTCTCGCATTTCGATGATGAGCTTTGCGAATTCTTGCGCGAGGTAAGCCACAATCGAGAACAGCGTGTGTTGGCGATTCCAGCGGCCGACGCGGTCATCGACGCCTCGTCTGTCTGGCAGCTACTGCGCGCCGGGGCATCGGATGTCCTGGCGTGGTCTAGCGATATCGCAGAGCTGATCAAGGCTCGCTTTGAGCGCTGGCAGGCCGTCGACGAGCTTGTCCAATCCGAAGCCGTCCAGTCCAAGCTCGTCGGCGTCAGCCAGGTCTGGCGTTCCGTCCTGCGCCAGGTCATCGAGGTGACGCGATTCACCCCGGCCTCCGTTCTCCTCATCGGCGAGAGCGGCACAGGCAAGGAATTGATCGCGCGCCTGATCCACGAGCTGGATCCGCGCGCCGCTGGCAACGAGTTCGTCATTCTCGATTGCGCCACCATCGTCCCCGAGTTGTCCGGCAGCGAATTCTTCGGACACGAGCGGGGCGCGTTCACCGGCGCGGTCGGAGCACGCGATGGCGCCTTTGCAACGGCTGACGGCGGTACGTTGTTTCTCGATGAAGTCGGTGAGCTCCCAATGCCGCTGCAGGCCCAGCTGTTGCGGGTCGTGCAGGAAGGGACCTACAAACGGGTCGGCGGCAATGTTTGGCATCGCACTGAATTCCGACTTGTCTGCGCGACCAACAAGGTCCTGCCGCAGGCGATTGAGCGAGGCGAATTTCGCAGCGACTTGTTCTATCGAATAGCGGGCTGGGTCTTTCGCGTGCCGTCGTTGCACGAGCGTCGCGACGACATTTTGCCGTTGGCGCAGCATTTTCTACGACTGTTCCAACCCGACAATCCACGTCATGAATTCGACCTTCCGGTGCGTGAATTTCTGCTCAGCCGATCGTATCCGGGAAATGTCCGCGATCTGCGTCAGCTGATTGCGCGCATCAGCAGCCGCCACGTCGGCCCGGGGCCGATCACGGTTGGCGACATTCCCGCCGACGAGCGTCCCGAGGGTGGCCCCACACGAGGCTGTTGGCGCGATGGCGATTTCGAGCGGTCTATTCGGCAGGCCGTCGCCATGGGAGTCGGGCTCAAGGAAATCAGCCAGGCTGCCGCTGACACCGCCATGCGCATTGCGGTGAATAGTGAAAACGGAAATTTGCAGCTGGCCGCCCGGCAGCTCGGCGTGACCGACCGCGCGCTGCAGATGCGACGCGCCGCCCGCCGCAAGCACAACGGGGGATCGGATCGTCAGGATGCGGAATGACCCGCCAGCCATGGGTCGCGATATTCGGATTCGAGCGGGGCACCGGCAGCGACGGCGGACGTTGGAACGGAACGCAGCTGGCGGCGGCGCCTCGAGATCAGCCGCAAAAAATTGCCGCCCAGCACCAACGCTTTGTCCTCGGGCGCCAGATCGAGCGCATGGATCTTGGCAAGCTCGACACCGGGATGCAGCCACGGCCCGTCCGACCCGAAAAGCACCTTGTGCGCACCGGCCCGCTGCACCGCCTGCTCCAGCAAATCGAACCGCCGGACACCCGACGTATCGGTGTGGACGTTGGGGTGGCGCACCAGATGGTCGATCATGGCCAGCTGCGCGCGCCAATCGTCGGAGAAGCTGCTGAGATGCGGGATGATGAAGGTGACGTCCGGATATTCCGTCGCTATCAGCTCAACGGTCGAGACTTCCCCGATCGGGTCGTACAGTACCGGTATTGAGTGGGCGCGCGCCGCTTCGCAGATTTCACGGCTGATCCGCGCGTCGTAGCGATGCACCTTGATTCCAACGAAACCGTACTCGTCGACCGCCTCGGTCACCATGTCGAACACCCGGCCGCGGTCGCGCGTCGCATGCACAAACGCAAAGCCGTAGAACTTGTCTGGGCGGCGAGCGACGATACGCCCGACTACGCGGTTGGCGACCGCGTAGTCGGAATGAAAGGCGGCAAAAATCACCGTGCGATCGATCCCTGCCCGCGCTGCCCGCCGCATGTGCTGCTTGAGCGGGGCTGCGGTGTCCCATGGGCCGGTCAGCCCGTCACCTTTGCCGGCGTGGCAGTGGCAGTCGATGATCATGGTCGCATCGCGAATTTGTTGTGCCGGGTGCTCGTCTGGCCGACAGCGGGCAGCGATTGCTTCTGCCCGATGCCAAGCAATTCAACGTCCAGCGCGATCATCCGTCCCGATGTGCGACGCCAATTCACCCGAACGAGCCAAGTTCGTTCCTGACCACCGCATCGGTACAACCCTGTAGCTCCAACGCGGGTGGTGTACGATTGTTCGTTTCGAACACGAATTGCACGATACAATCGATTCCGCCGAATTTTCCGCGACTGGCGACGTGTGCCGTTACGTATCTGCCAAAGTAGACATGGAACGGCTCATGCATCACGGTAGCGAGCACGGACGTCGTGTCCCCCGCTTTCATGGCGTCCCAAAAGTCATTTCCCAAGCAGACCACCTTGTGCGCACCCCAACTCGAGCAGCCAAAACCGCTCGGATCATCCCCACAGTCCGGACAATTGGTCGAGTTGATCGTGCAGAAGAACCTCAACGTTCCGCTCGCCAGAAGATCGGCCACGCGTTTGCAGCGGACCGCCACGACGTCACCTCGATCCTTGATCTCAGCCGTCGGCTTCAGCCAGGTCGGTACGAACTCCGGCCTTACTCTGAATATCTTGAGGAAAAGCGCTCTGGTTTTGGCCGAGCGGCTGCCGCGTTTGAGGTCATTCGCAGCCTTGCGAAGCATGGCAATCGCCACACGAATCTGCGTGTTGATAATGGTCAGTGCCTCGGCCTTGGTCTTCCCGGCCCTTCTCAAGGCATTTGTGCATTCCGCCGCGGGACCAGAGAAATCCCTCACATATCTTCTGGGCGCCGGCGCGTTGCCCGGCGCCTCGAACTCTTCCAGTGAACCCCGCTCAAATTCAAGCTCGGACTCGTCGCTCGTGCACATGCCGCGCTTGAAGCCGACGACACTCTTGCATGCGACCCAGCGCGAGCTCGCCGGGAGCCACTGATAGCAGCGCACCAGGAGCTTCCCGGCGCCCTGGCTCGAGCTGTTGTTCTGATGGGTCAGGCAAAATGCGTCGAACAAGCGGGACCCGTCGGCTTCGGTTTCCTGCCGCGGGCCGTATTTTGCCAGCTTCTTTTGCGAACCGCTCGTGGGGCGCCACCAAGCGTCGAAATAATACCAGTTCTTCTGTGCAGCGGGCGCTTCGAACTCTCCGAAAGCGCCCTCGAATTCGCCGGTATCGGCCTCCAGGTCGCTTTCAAATTCGCCGAAGGCACCTTCAAACTGGCCGAGCTCCGGTTGAAATTCAAACGCCTCGGGTTCGATCGAATTGATGGTCCTCATGGCTCTCCTCCTTCGATATGCGCTGAGCGGCATCACCTCGGGTCTGGTCTAGGATCGATTGCGTTACGAGTTGCACTTACATTGCCGGCACGAGCAGCGACGCTGGTTGCTTGCGCCGGAGCAGCCGCACGGCCGTGCCGAAACGTCGGAGCTTGCTGTTCGGCCAACGCGCGCGGCAATCTCGTTGATGGTCCAGGCGGTCTCGCGGCCCACCGCGCCATCCGCCTGCAAGCCATGTCTCTTCTGAAAGCTCCGCGTTGCGCTACGCGTCGGTGGGTCCAGCACGCCGGTAACCGGAAGCCTCAGTCCCAATACCTGGTTGAGACGGTTCTGCAGCCAGCGCACGCGCCGGAGCTCCTCCTGCGGCGCATCCCCACCAGGCGGCGTATCGGCCGGCTGCGCGGTGTCATCGGGCGATCCGTTGGGCTGCGGCTGATCGTCGATCGCATCCGGCTCTCCCCCCGCCATTCCGTCATAGGAAGGCTCGTCAGCGGACGGTCCGTCATACGACGCTCCGGCCGCTGGTGCGCCGCCCCGCGACTGTGCGAAAGGTCCGGCCGTTCCTTGTGTGGCAAACGGCGGTTGCGCCAACCAGCTACCCCACGTCGGCAAGATGGCGGGAAAACGTGGGCGCACAGAAAACCGCGGATGCGGCCTGACGCGAGGCCGCGGACGCGGCCGCAACTTTTGCGGTCGAGCGTACCTGCGTAGTAACCGAGGCGGCGCCCGTCCGCGCACAACCCGGGGCCGCCGGCGGCCGAACTCGCCTTCCGTCTCCGTCTCGTCGAACTCGAACGTTTCGCCAAGCTCGAGATCGCTATCCAGGCCTTCGAACTCATATGGCGTGCTCATGATAGCCTCGTCTGCGAATGCAGGATCACTCGTCGTTCCACACCTCGATGTTCACGGCGTCTTCGCCAGCAAGGTCCGATCGAACACGCGATCCAGCACTTCGATGGCATGATCGATATCGGCCGGACGGTGCAGCGCGGTAATGAGAAAGCCCAGGCGCGCTCCAACGCCGAGACAGCAACGAACAAGAACCGTCCGGATGCCGGCACAAAGCAATCGCAGATGCAGGATCCGGGCATCGGCGCCGCCGACCGAAAGCGTCTGCACGGGAAAGAGCCCGCCTGCCGCCGCGAGACCGATCTGCCGCAGCCCTGCACGGAAACGTTCGACCAGTTGCGACAGATACATCCGCCGCTCGTCCCCGCCCCGCTGGTTCATGGCCAGGGCATGTTCCGCGGCGCGCAGCGTCGCGAACGACGGCGGACTACTGTGCACGCGCGTCTCGCCGCGTTCCTCGAAGCGCCGGATCACACGACGATTGCCGCAGAGCATGGCGAGCGGGACGCCAAATCCTTTGGCCAGGGAGCTTCCCGCGATCACGCGCGGCGACGTCAGGCCATGCCATGGCAGCGAGCCGCCCCCGTGGTGGCCATAGGGCGCGTCAGGCGTCGGCGCTTCGCCGAACACGCCGAGTGCCTGCGTGTCATCGACGACCAGCCGTCCACCGCTATCCTCGACACACTGCAGCAACTCGGCGAGCGGCGCGGCCCTGCCGCAGGTCGCGCAGTAGCCATCGGCCACGACGATGGGACGAGCCCTGCTGTGGCGATCGCGTTGAACCAGGACACGGGCGGCGGAGGCATCGTGATGCGGGAAATGGCGCACAGAAACGCCTTGCGCCGCCACCCGCTCGACGCCCCACCGTGCAACTGCGTAAGTACCGGCGTCCATGTAGATTCTCACTGGCTCGCGTGCGAGCACACCAAACAGGTCCCAGAAGAGATGCAGCGTCGAAGGAAGAAGCGTTGCGCGCTCGCAATCCTGCAAGGCGGCGAGCTGGCGGGCGATGACGACGGCACTCGGTGGCGATTTAAGTGCCGCCGGCTTGCCGGTCGTGAGCGCCGACCAGGCGCGTAACGACCGGCTTGGGTGGCGCAGCCCGAGATAGAGCGCCGAGGTAAAATCGAGCACGAGGGCCACATCTTACCGTGCTCGCTGCATCGCCAGCCGCTTCTGCAGGTGCACGGCAGGCATCGTGTGATCGACGGTGTCCGGATTGGTCAGATCGACTCCGGTTACCGCACGATAGGCGTGCAGATAGCCCTGGATTTCCGGGCGCCAGTAGCGGGCCCAGTTCTTGGCCGACTCCTCGTCATTGATGTCGATCCAGTCACCGTAGCGGACAGACAACAGGATCTGCTCGCCATAGACGCCGAGGTCGCGGAAGTGCGTGACCGTGACGTCCGACCATCCCTGCAAGGACTTCATGCTGTCGACCGGCGCCATCCACGGCTCCTTGTACGGCACCATGGCCCGGCTCTGCAGGAAGTCGCGCATCTCCGGCCGTGCCAGCAGCCACTGCTGGATCAACATCTCCGAGCGTGCAGTCCACGGCAAGTCACCGAACTGGTTGTGCGCGCCCTGCGCTAACAGCAGGTGCACCTCCTTGAGTGCATTGAGCAGCGGGAAGCCGTCGGCGATCACCGTCGTGTCGTTGTCCTCCTTGTAGAAATTCGACGTCACATGCAGGAGACGGTGGAAGCCTTCCAGGAACTTCGATCGGCTGTCCGCCCTCTGCAAAGGCGGCACTGCCTTGCCGCGGATCGTCAGGCCGTAGTGATGATCGTATTCGTAGGCCCTCCGCTTCACGGTCAGCAGATTCCACTCGTCCTGGACATATCCCCAGAGCAGGTTGTTGAGCGGCCGCAGCGGATCGATCTCGAGATGCGCAAGCGGGTCGCGATCGCCGGGGCCGCGCATATTCTGGAACCGCCTGGTTATGGCGCCCATCGTCTGCGCGAGCATTCCTTCCTCGTGCCAATACGACCAAATCAGCTCGAGCAGGCATGGCACCTGAACTCTGGCGCTGAGCACCCCAAAACAGTGCGGCCGGATGATTTCCCGTTGACCGGGGAAGGCGCTTTCGAGGACACGGTCGATGTACGGCAGGTGCCCCGAGCCCAGGTAGACGCGCAGGCGGTCCGTGATTTGTTTCAACGTGACGGTCTCACCCAGGCGTGCCGATTCCTCGTCAAGATCGATATCCTTGATGTCGGCGTGGCAGCCGCCGCACTCCAGCAACAGGAATATCTGCGTAGCGGTCTTCAACAGCTCGTACGCGCCGACGCCGTAGGTGAATGGCTGCAGTTCTTTCGCCCTACGGTTCAATTGACTGATGAGCACCGGTTGGCGGCCGATGACGTCGGTCGGCCCGGGGCAAAGCACGCGCTCGATGAAGTCGGAGTAGTTGCTACCGCTGATCGCGGCGGTGGAGCTCCGTATCAGCGACCAGAATACCTGGTCGTGGGTTCGCACCGTGGCCGAGCGCTGCAAGGCTACGCGTAGCGTGTCGCCCTTGCCCAGAGCCGAAGGCTTGATTTTCGCCTGCCCGGTCGCAACCACAGGACCGGCGCCGGTCTGCAGCACCTGCCCGTCGCGATCGACCAGCGTTGCCGTGACTCGATGCACGCCGGCGTTCATGCCGGCCGTTTGCCAAACGCCGGTATGGGGAGCAGTCGGTTCTACCACCCCTTTGTTGCCGACATCCCATTTGAAGTGGAGACCGGCCTTCTGCAAGGTCGTCACGGCGGGCTTGGTCAAGGCAGTTGGTGCTGAGTTCCTTTGTGTTGATGGCCTCACCACATCGAGGGCGATTGACTTGCCCTCATCGGCTTCCGAAGGATATGCGCTGACTTCCAACGCGATGGTCTCAACCAAGTAGATACTTGTTTCCCCGGTGGCGATCGGCTGGTCGTTGACCACCAACCTGACGCTCGCCGTGTGAGCGCCGAGAGGAGTGCCAGTGACCTTGGGCCTCCAATCAAAGGATTGCAGATCAATTCCCTCCGCAACCCGGTCGTCTCCAACCCAAAACTCGACGCGACCGCCTTGGGCCTTGAGCTCCTGCCGCTCGGCATCCGACAGATTCGCCGCCAAGACGACGACATCTGATTGAGTGGCTACGTTGCCGCTGAGCTGGATCTCGGTCGTCTTGATCTTTCTGGCCATCTGATCCTCCTTTGAATTGTCATGCGGCTGCGGCGCGGACGCGTGGTGCCTCCGCGCAGATTTCCGACATATTCACCGTGGCTCGCAGTGCCCAGAATGTGAGCAGCTTGCAGAACAGCGTGCTCTCGTCCTCGGCGCTGATCCTTCGATCGGCGCGAGCCTGTCCGATCGCTGCAAAGACCAAGGTCGGCGATGCGCGATACATTTCCGACGGCTGCGAATTCCATTGCTGATAGAGCGCCGTGAGTCGCGCCGGCTGGCGCGACGCCGTCTCCATCACCTCCATCAGCGACCGGCCGCCCAAAGCCCTGGGACGGTGATTGATGAGCAGCGCGACGAAGGCCGGCATGCTTGCCTGCAGCGCTTCGAGCAGCGAGCGGGTCTCCTGCGCCAGGCCGGCGGTCGGATAGAACGCGTCCCACGTCGCGCTGAGCTGGCGCCATTGCGGATGCGGAAAGAGCGCCTCGCCGATCGCAGCGCTGAGCTTGACGCGGATCCAGGGAATCGGATGCGGGTCGCCGACGTTGAGGCGAAACACGAATGCGCGCGGCAGGCTGACGACGCCGATCAGGCCCAGCGTGGACGCAATGCCGACACGCGCAACCGACCAGAAGTCGGCGACGATTTCCGAGATCCATCGTTCCCAGAGCTGCCAGACTGTGCGCGCCGCGCCGGCGGCGCCGCGCTGGAGCCCCCGCAACGTTGGCCGCAGCGATTCAACGAGATCGAGCAGGGCGGCCGCCTGGTGTCCGACTTCGTGCACCAGGGAGGATGCGATGCCGGTACCCACCATGCGTTCGCGTGGAACGCGGATGATGGCGACCGGATTCTCGCCGCCGCCCGGCATGCGCGTGCGCGTGCGCCGGATCGCGGCACCGACATCGCGATCGAGATAGCAGATGACTGGCGGCAACTCGTAGTAACCGGGTAGCGCCAGCGCCTCGGCGGCGACCACGTCGAGACCGGACAGCCACACGCCGGTTTCGCTTTCACTGCGCTGGGTGATGACGTCAGCGAACATGTCGAACTGAACCAGCACGATGTTGAACTTGAGGCGCAGGATGGTGAAGCGGCGCTGCGCCTCGGCGGGTGTCGCCGCGTTGTCGGGTTGCTGCAGCCAGCGCAGATAGGACTGCAGCAAGCGCCGGAGCTCCCTGCGGTCGGTGATAAGGAAGCGGTCGATCGCGACCTGCGCCGCCGGCAGCAGTGCAGCGGCGGGCAACATCGACTCCTGCAGCGAAAACGGCTTGACCAGCGCGAGCCGCGCCAGCAAAGCGCGCGTCTCGTGCGTCAGCATGGATTTTGCGTGGGAATCGATGGCCATGATGCCTCACACGCCGAACAGCACGATCCTGTTGCCGCGGCGCATCCAGCGGCCGCTGCGCCCGCCGCCCACACCAGCGCCGCCGTACGCTGACATCCCGGCCGATGCGCCCGGCTGCATCAATCCCGGCGCCATCGCCTGCGCCGCCTGGGCCACGGCCGCCTGCGCCGCCGATCTCGGATCGCCGCCGGTTGCCGCCGCGCTCCTGACGGCATCGCCGGCGATACGGACGAATTGCCTCGCGCCTTCGAATTCGCGGTCCTCCTGGTTCCAGGCCTCGGACTCCAGGCCGAGCGCGCCGCCCGCGGCCGAGGCGAGGCCGCTGCCGATCTGCGCGCCGAGCGGACCGCCGACGAAGGCGCCGAGAGCGGTGCCGGCCAGCGGCAATGCCTTCTTGGCGACGCCTTTCAGAACGCCGCCGATCGCTTGTCCGATGGGCGAACGGACGACCTTGCCGATGGCACGCCCGGCTTTCCGGATCAGGTTGCCGAGAAACTGATCGAGCTCCTGCTCGTTGTTGACCTCCAGGAGCTCGGCGGCCAACTCCAGCTCGTCGGCCTCGCTGAATACGCCTTCGCCGTCGCCTTCGCCCGCCCATTCGGATTGCTGGAATTCGAAATTCTCCATCTCGGGATCGAACTCGAGTTGCGTGCGATCGATGTCGTGCATGGTGTCCTCCGCGGCTTCATTGGAGTGAGCGATCAGCAGTTGACGACGATGACGTTGCGACCCTGACGGATCCAACGCCCGCTGGCGGCACGGCCGGCGTTGGCCTGTATCGGTCTCGGCGCCGGCACCAGTCCCGGCGCCAGTCGTTGCGCAGAAGCCGCGACGGCGGCTTGCGCGGCAGCGACCGGATCTTGTGCCGTTGATGTCGATGCGGCGTTCGTCACCGCTTCACTCGCAAAGCGAACAAAGCGCCTGGCCGCTTCGAATTCCTGGTCCTCATGGCTCAAACCCTCGAGCTCCAAGCCCAAGGCCTGTCCCGCCATGGATGCGAGCCCGCTGCCGATCGTGGTCCCGAGCGGACCACCGACGAACGTGCCAAGCGCGCCGCCGGCGACCGGCAGCGCGTTCCGAACCACACCCTTGAGGACGCCGCCGACCGCTCGTCCGATCGGCGAGCGCACGGCCTGGCCGACCGTGCGACCAACCTTGCGGATAAGGTTGCCGAGGAATTGATCCAATTCCTGCTCGTTCGTGACCGCGAGCAGTTCGGCCGCCATCTCAAGCTCGTCGGTCTCGCTGAGCACTTCCGAACCGCTTTCACCCGGCCACGCCGATTGCTCGCCTTCGAGCGTTTCCAATTCCGGATCGTATTCAGCGAGCGGACTCGGCATGACGACCTCCGCGACGAGACAGACCAATGGCATGCGTGCACATCGCTCCGCAGCATATTGGCAAGGAGCGTGCCAGACGCGGCTACGCGGGATTTGGCGGAAAACCTGGAAGCGGTTCGCGCGAATGCGGAAGCTGGATTCGCCGGACCAGCCCCATGCCCTCAGGCGGCGAAGCTATCTTCGGTTGTGTTGGTTCTTAAGATTGCGGGCGGGTGCCGTCGACAAGAACAACGACCTTGCTATGATTTCCAGCATTGCGGCCGGGCAAGCTGCCGCATGTTTGAAGGCGCAAAAAGCCTTGACACAGTTCCACACGTGACCGGACCATGCGGCTGCCTGCGAGAAGCATGTAGCTCTCAAGAAAGACCCGGGAGGACCCCTGATGCTTTCGCAAAGCGACAATGAAACACTGACGCGCGTCGGTCCGGCGTCGCCGATGGGCGAACTGATGCGCCGCTACTGGATTCCGGCTGCATTTTCGCACCAGATCGCGAAACCCGATTGTCCGCCCATCCGAGTCAAGCTTCTGAGCGAGAGCCTGGTCCTATTCCGCGACACGCAGGGTCGGATCGGGCTGCTCGACGAGCGCTGCCCGCACCGCACCGCCTCCATGTTCTATGGCCGCAACGAGGAAGCGGGGCTGCGCTGTGTCTACCATGGCCTGAAGTTCGACGTGGACGGCAATTGCGTCGACGTGCCGTGCGTGCCGCAGGTTGACGAGAAGCAGCAGCAAAGAATCCGCGAACAACTCAGGATCAAGTCCTATCCGTGCATCGAACGCGGCGAGGTGGTGTGGACCTATATGGGTCCGTCCGAGCACAAGCCGGCGTTCCCGGAACTGGAATGGACCATGGTGCCGGGCTCACATCGCTATGCCACGCGTCACATCCAGGAATGCAACTGGCTGCAGGGACTGGAAGGCGGGTTCGATGCGACGCACCTGACGTTCCTGCACGGCGGCGATGCCGAAAAGAGCCGGAAGATCGTCGCGACCATCTACGAAGTCCTGCCCACCGATTTCGGTTTCGTGGTCGCTACCGGGCGGGATCCCGGCAACGGCTCGATCATGTGGAACATCAATGTGATGCTCATGCCGTTCCATAAGATCATTTCCTCGGTTCCGCACGCCGCGCACGTGTGGGCGCCGATCGATGACGAGAACACGATGCTGTACAGCATCAACTTCCATCCTTCGCGGCCGCTGACCGACGAAGATCTGGCGCGCGAGAAGAGCTTTCGCGGCATCCACACCGAAAATATCCCGGGCAGCGACCACGCGATCCGCAATAGGGCGAACGACTATCTGATCGACCGCGCGCTGCAAGCGGGCGGCAACTCCTTCACCGGCATGAAGGGCCTGGGAACGCAGGATTGCGCCATCCAGGAATTGATGGGCCCGATCGCCGATCGCAGCAAGGAACATCTGCTGGCGAGCGATGCGGCGATCAGCAAGATACGGCGTCTGCTGTTGCAGACACTGAAAGATCACGCCGCCGGCAAACCGCTACCCGGCATGCGCCCGGAGAGCTATCGGGTGCGCTCGGCGCGTTGCGAGGCGCCGAAGGGGCAGCCGGTCACGGACTTGATCGAGCGTCATGTGCGCGTCGAGACGCAAGCCGCTGCGGAATAGGCCGTACGCTGCTCGGCTGGGTCAGGAGCCCATCGATGATCCGCTGCATTGTTGCCGGTGTTCTCGCCTTGCTGCTCGCCTTGCCGGCGAACGCGCAATCCTTTTACGAGGGCAAGACCATCACGATTGTGACCAGCACCGGCGTCGGCGGCACCTACGACGTCACGGCGCGGCTGATCTCACGCCACATGCCGCGCTTCATCCCCGGCAAGCCGACCATGGTCGTGCAGAACATGCCCGGCGGCGGCAACGTGCTGGCCACCAACTTCATGCACACGATCGCGCCGAAGGACGGCACCTCGATCGCCACCGTGCACAACGCCATGCCGTTGCATCAGGTACTCGGTGGGCAGGGCGTGCGGTTCGATGCGGCCAAATTCGAATGGCTCGGCTCCAGCGGAGCGGAAAACGAAGTGATCCTGGTGTGGCACACGACCGGCATCCGCACGCTCGACGAGGTGAAGAAGCGCGAGGTCATTCTCGGCGGCACCGGTGCCGGCTCCGGCATCGTCATCATTCCGCGGCTGATGAACGCGCTCTTGGGCACCCGATTCAAGATCGTCACCGGCTACAAGAGCTCCGAAGACGTCAATCTCGCGCTGCAACGCGGTGAGATCGAAGCGCGCGCGTTCAGCCTGATCTCGATAATAGCTCAGCGCGGCGAGTGGCTGCGCGACAAGAAGATCACGATCCTCGCGCAAGTCGGCGCCAAGCGCGCGCACGAAATCCCAGACATCCCGCTGGTCACGGAGCTCGCCAGGAGCGAGGATGATCGCCAGATTTTTAAACTGATGTCATCGGCACCGGGCCTCGGCCGTCCCTATCTCGCGCCGCCCGGCGTGCCGGCCGATCGTCTCGCGATCCTGCGTAGCGCGTTCGAGGCGACGATGAAGGACAAGGCGTTCCTGGCCGAGGCCGAGAAGCTGCAAATCGATATCGATCCGATCAGCGCCGCGGACATCACCCAGCTGGTCCTCGATACCGTGAACGCGCCGGCGGCCATTGTCGCCAAGGCCAAGGCGGCTATCGACGGCACGGCCGAGCGGTGACAGTCGCAGACTTTGTCGCCATCACCCCTGCATCACTCGCCCCTTAAGGTGAACATCATGGGAATAGCGCAGGACGACATCGTCGCACGGCTGACGCGGCTGGATTGTTGCGCGGTATCGGACGCTCTCGATAAGCTCGGTCTACAAGGCTGCGTCACCGGCCTGCCGCCGCTCAGTTCGGTACGCAAGATCGCCGGCCGCGTACACACGGTGCGGCTGGTCGCCAAGGACAAGGCGCCGCCGATGTCGGGGCCGCCGCGTCATCTTGGGACGACGGCTATCGAGGCCTGCACACCAGGCGAGATCATCGTGGTGGAACAAAAGTCCGGCATCGATGCCGGCTCCTGGGGCGGCATCCTGTCACTGGGCGCCAAGCTGCGTGGTGTCGCCGGGGTCATTGCCGACGGCCCGGTGCGGGACGTCGACGAAGCGCGCCAGATGGATTTTCCTGTGTTCGGGCGAACGGCCACCGCGCGCACGGCGCGCAACCGTATTGTTGAGGTCGGCACGGATATCCCGGTGACCATCGGCGATGTGACGGTCCGCCCAGGCGATTACGTCCTGGCTGACGGTAGCGCCGTGGTTTTTCTTGCGCAGATGGAGGCAGAGAAGATTCTTGATGCTGCGGAGACGATCGCCCGACGTGAAGCGGCGATGGCCAAGGCGTTGCAGAGCGGCAAGCCGATTACGGAAGTCATGGGCGCTGACTACGAGCACATGCTGAAATAGGAACCGCAAAGATCTAGCCTGACGCGATCAGAGGCCGCGCGCTCAAGGTGACAACATGAACATGACAAAGACCGACGTCCGCCCGGAGTGGTGGGACAATATCTTCGCCCCCAGTTCCTGCCTCGTCATCATTACGACGGTCGACCCGCAGGGACGCGTCAATGCGGCGTCGTTCGGCACCTGCACGCGCGTCTGTCACGACCCGATGTACATTTCTTTCACCTGCGGCACCGGCAAGGATACTTACAACAACATCCAGGCGACCGGCGAATTCACCGTCAATGTGGTGCCGTTCGAGCAGACCATGCTGGACAAGACCCTGGTCTGCGGCCTGCCGTTCAGCGCTGGCGAAAACGAACTCGCCAAGGCCGGCCTCACATCCCTGCCCGCGCGAAAACTGAAGGCCCCGCGCATCGCCGAATGCCGCAGCCATTTCGAATGCAAAGTCGAGTGGACGCGGCAATGGCTGCACCGGCTGATGGTGTGCGGCCGCGTCGAGGCGGTCAGCATCGACGCCGACTGCCTCACCGACCAGGGCTTCATCGTCTGGGACAAAGTGAAGCCGGCGCACTACTGCGGCATGCGCTATCGCGACCGCTTCGTCCCCGCCTATGACAAGCCAACCCGCGGGGTGTGGCGTTATGACGGGAGCGACGCCGAGTTCCGGGAGGGCGAGAACTGGCGCGATGCTTATAAGAGCACGGATTAGGGCGCGTACTCTCGTTCAATTCTCTGATCGCGATCCCATGGTCCGCTTTCGGGGCTTGTCTTCGTCGAGACCGCCGGTTTTGACCCACGGCGGTCCTTCGGCGCTCGCATCGATCTTGGCTTTGATTCAGCCGCACAATTCAACCGGAGGCGCCGCGCAAGCGCAGCCCTTTCCGATTTGAGGTCAGGTTTCATCGAACTGGCTAAGGACTGAAGTACTGCCAATACGTGCGGATGATGCAAATTACAATTTATACGCGATAACGTGGCATCGATGCTTGAGCGATTGTGCGCAAGCACGGGCATGGACGCCAGTCACGTCGGCGCCTCTGCGCAAACTTTACCGGAGGAAGCTATGCGATCCAAGTTGAAGGCGATTGGAGTCGCTTGCCGCGTGGCAATCTTGGCCACGGCTGGAACGATCACTTTTTCTGGAATGGCATGGGCAGATTTTTTTGAGATGCCAATCCAGGGCGGCAATGGCGGTGGCTTTTTTAGAGTTTTCTGTCCCGCCAACACGTTTGTGGTGGGCTTGCAGGGCAAGAGTGGCGCCATCGTAGACCACATGCGGTTGGTGTGTGCTCCATTCACATTGACAGCGAACGGCAAGAATTTCGATGCTCTGCATAGCAGGCGATTCAATCAGGGCGAGGTGATTGGGGAGTCGAACGGCGGAGGAGATGACGAGGCAATTTGCACGAACGGTGGTTTTGTGAAGACGATCAAGTTCAACACACTCTTTTTCGAAGAAAAGCATCTGATTGAACATGTTCGGATAACCTGCACGGATGCAGGCGCTGTTTCAGGCACTCGTCTGTTCGGCCAATTTGAGACGGGCGGGTCGCCTGCCACACAGACTTGTCCTGGCGGAACTTGGCTCGTAGGGCTTCGTGGTCGACGAGGTAGTTTTGTGGACGCGATTGGAGGAATGTGCGCGGTGATGCCATTCAAGTAGCGTCATGAGCGCCGAATACATGAGCTAAGAGGCCCGCCTGGTGCGGGCCTCTTTGTTACAGCAACCCTATTGCCTGTCAGAGGCAGAGCCACGCAACATGGGCATGCACTAAGCCCATTGATCGGCCGCTGCAATTCGTGGGATTGATCGTGCAGCAACAGCGTGGGACCTTAAGAAATGGCCTTTGCCGTCGCCGTCGATATCGGCGGTACCTTCACTGATCTCGTTGCGTACGACCACGAGAACCACCGCGTCGCCTACGCCAAGAGCCCGACGACCTACGGAAATTTCGTCGAAGGCATCCTCGACTGCTTCAACAAGGTGCAGCTCGCGCCGGACCAGGCGAGTTTCGTCAACCACGGCACCACGCTCGTCATCAATTCGCTGATCCAGCGCAAGGGCGCCAAGGCGGCCCTCGTCACGACGACGGGCTTTCGCGACGTGCTCGAAATCGCGCGCGGCAACCGGCCCGACCCGTTCGACCTGCACTATCGCCGCGACGAGCCGCTGATCCCGCGCCCGCTGCGGTTCGAGGTGACCGAGCGCATCGGCAGCCAGGGCGAGATCGTCACGCCGCTCGACACCGCCGCGCTGGCGGCGCTCGCCGGCAAGATCAAATCGCTCGGCATCGAAGCGGTCGCGATCTTCTTCATGAACTCCTACGCCAACCCGGCGCACGAGGAACAGGCCGCCGCGGCGCTGCGCGCGCTGCTGCCGGGCGTCTACATCACCAGCTCCACCGAGCTGACGCGCGAATGGTACGAATACGAGCGCACCTCGACGGTCGCCGCCAACGCCTATGTCGGCCCGCAGGTCACGACCTATATCCGGCGGCTCGAGGGCGACCTCGCCGGCCAGGGCTTTTCCGGCACGCTTTATATGATGGGCTCGAACGGCGGCCTGCTTTCGGTCGAGCGCACCTGCCGGCAGCCAGTGGGCCTCGTGGAATCCGGTCCGATCGGCGGCTGCATCGGCGCCGGCGCCTATGCCGAGGCGCTGGGCTTGAAGAACGTCATCGCCTTCGACATGGGCGGCACCACCGCCAAGTGCGCGCTGGTCGAGGACGGCCGCTTCTCGGTCGACTCGATCTACTACGCCGGCGGCTATGTGAAAGGGTTTCCGATCAAGTCGTCGGTGATCAACATCGTCGAGGTCGGCTCCGGCGGCGGCTCGATCGCCTGGCTCGATCCGCAGAACCGCCTGTCGGTCGGCCCGCAAAGCGCGGGCTCGACGCCCGGCCCCGCCTGCTATGGCAATGGCGGCGCCGAGCCGACGGTGACCGACGCCAATCTCGTGCTCGGCCGGCTCAACCCCGATCGCTTCCTCGGCGGCGAGCTGAAGCTCGATACCGCGGCCGCGCGCGAGGCCGTGCAGAAGATCGGGGAGCCGCTCGGATATTCCGGCGCCGACGGCATGACGCGCATGGCGGACGGGATCATCTCGCTCGCCACCGTCATCATGGCGGGCGCGATCAAGAAGATTTCTATCGAGCACGGCCGCGATCCGCGCGAATTCGTGCTGTTCTGCTATGGCGGCGGCGGGCCGCTGCATGCAAGCGCACTGGCACGAGAGCTTTCGATCCCCACCGTGGTGATCCCGCCCGAGCCCGGAAATTTCTCCGCCATCGGCATGCTGCTCGCCGACGCGCGGCTCGACGTGTCGAAGACCTTCACCGGACGGCTCAACGACGCGACCATCGCCTCCCTGAAGGACGCCTTCGCCGACATGGAAGAAGAAGCGCGCGCCACGCTGGTGCGCGACTTCGGCGCCGGCGAAGTGCTGTTCGAGCGCTTCGGCGAAATGCGCTATGTCGGCCAGCGCCACAACATCAAGGTGCCGCTGCCCGACACCGCCGATCCAGACGCCATCCGCACCTCGTTCGACCGCGACTACAAACGGCGCTACGGCCACGCCGATGCCCGCGCCAACGCCGAATTCCAGGCGCTGCATCTCTCCGCATTCTCGCGGCTGCGGCGGCCGGAGCTGAAGTGGCTGCCGCGCGCGCAAGGCGGCGATGCAACGCCGCGGCGGCGCTCGGTCTATTTCGGCGGCGCCGGCACGCTCGACACCGACGTCTTCGACCGCACCGCCCTGCCGCACGGGTTTCTCGGGCCAGGGGCCGGCCTTGATCGAGGAGTATGGCTCGACGACGCTGATCTGGCCGGGCGACCGCTTCGAGGTCGGCGCGCTTGGCGAGCTGCGCATCCATTGCGGGCGGGACTAGGCGATGCAGGAAGTCGTCCGCAGCAAGGATGTTGTCCCGGAGCTCGATCCGATCACGCTCGAGGTGATCCGCCATGGCCTCGTCTCGATCACCAACCAGATCGACGCCAACATCAAGCGCACGGCGTTCAGTCCTTATATCTACGAGTACAACGACTTCGCGGTCGGCCTCGTCGGCGCCGACGGACAGTTGATCGCGCAATGCACCGGCGGCATGCCGCCCTTTGTCGCCGACTCGGTCGGCATGGCGGTGCGCGACGGGTTGCAGATCTACGGCAAGGCGCGGCTGCATCACGGCGACGTCGTCCTGTGCAACCACGCCGCCGTGCAGGGCCAGCATCTCAACAACACGGTGATGTACACGCCGATCTATGTCGGTCCCGAGCGCACGACGCTGATCGGTTTCTTCGCCATCAATGTGCACTGGATCGAGATCGGCGGCATCCAGAGCAACTCGACCGACATCTTCATGGAGGGCTTGCAGCTCCGCTCGATCAAGCTGTGGTCGAAGGGCGAGCCGATCGAAGAGGTCTACCGCATCATCGAGAACAACACGCGCATGCCGAACGAGCTGATGGGCGATATCGCCGCGCAGCTCGCCGGCTGCCTGCTCGGGCGCGACCTCACCGCCCAGCTCGCCGACAAATACGGCGTCGGCGACCTTCAATGCCGCGGTCGAGCGCATCCTCGACCAGTCCGAGGCGGCGGCGCGCGCGTTCATCCGCGCAATGCCGGACGGCGTCTATCGCTGCGACACCTGGCTCGATAACGACCGCTCCGGCAGCGACGAGCCGGTGCCGATCAAGGTCAAGGTGATCGTCGAAGGCGACGAGCTGACGGTCGACTTCTCGGAGATCGCCGAGCAGGCCAAGGGCTCGATCAACTCCGGCTATTACGGCGGCGGCCAGACCATCGCGCGCGTCGCCTTCAAGTACCTGATGGGCGCCGACGAGATGGCGAACGAGGGCACGTTCCGGCCGATCAAGCTCGTGCTGCCGCTCGGCAAGCTGATCAGCGCCGACCCGACCGCGCCGATGTTCATGTATCCGACGCCGTTCCCGACCGTGATCGACGCTGTCATCAAGGCGCTGGAGAACGCGCTGCCGGCGCGCGTGCCGGGCGGGCATTTCGGCACCCACTCGGGCGTGCGCTTCTACGGCCGCCGCGCCGACGGCTCGTTCTTCGACACCCATGACTCCGGCCACGGCGGCTGGGGCGCCTGCGCGACCCACGACGGCGCCGGCCCGTTCCGCACCATGGCGCATGGCGACACCCGCATCATTCCGTTGGAGCTGCAGGAATCGCTGATGCCGTTCCGGATCGAGGAGTTCTCGCTGCGCGAAGATTCCGCCGGCGCGGGCAAATTCCGCGGCGGGCTCGGCTTCCGCAAACGCTACCGCATCCTGCGGCCGTGCCTGCTCGGCACCAATCTCGACCGCACCAAATTTCCGCCCTGGGGCGTGCAAGGCGGCAAGGAGGCCAAGCCCGGGCGCTTCCTGTTGACGAAATCGGGAGCGACTGCGGAGCAGAGCGTCGAGAAAGAGAACGCCTACCGGCTCGAGCCCGGCGATCTCGTTTCGGTCGAGACCGGCGGTGGCGGCGGCTACGGCCCGCCGGCGGAACGATCGCTCGACGCGATCCAGCGCGACCTCGACGCCGGCTACGTCACCCGCGCCGCCGCCGAGCGCGACTACGGCGTGCGTGTCGATGCGGACGGCAAGGCGCGGCGATAAGCGCACTGCCACCCAGTATCTGTGGCCGTGAATGCTGGCGTACAATGCCCGGCACAAGTCGGGAAAATGGGGAGGTTTCCGTGACCAGTCTCGTGCCGCGCATTTCGAGTCTGGCTGTCGCCGGCCTTGTTGCCGTCGGGGGAACGGCCGCTGCGTCCGCGCAGGGCATCAATCCGGCGCTCAAGGACCTCGCCGCCGCCGCCAACAAGGAAGGCTCGCTGACGCTGAGCTGGAGCGGCTCGACCTTCGCCGGCATCCAGGGCGCGGCGCGCTACCAGGCCGCCATCAACAAGATGTTCGGCACCAACATCCGCGTCAACTTCCTGCCCGGCCCCGACATGGCGCGCATCGCCAACCAGCTCGCGACCGAGTTCACCGCCAACCAGCGCGCCCATGTCGACCTGCTGCTTGGCGCGTCGCCGCAGCTCACGCCGCTGGTCAAGATCGATTTCTTCGAGCGGGTCGACTGGAAGCAGTACCTGCCCAACCGCATCACCGACCAGATGATCGAGCTCGACGGCCGCATCATCCGGATCGTCACCGGCCTGTCGGGCGCGACCTACAATTCCCGCCTCGCGCCGATGAAGCCGACCACGCTCGCCGATTTCCTGCGGCCGGAATGGAAGGGCAAGATCGCCTCGACGCCCTACTCCGCCGGCTTTGACGTGCTCTACGCCGCGGATGTGTGGGGCAAGGAGCGCACCACTGAATTCGTCACCAAGCTCTCGGCGCAGATCACCGGCCTGATCCGCTGCGGCGAGGCCGAGCGCATCGCCACCGGCGAGTATCTCGCGCTGGTGATGGACTGCACCGGCCAGGATGCCCTGCAATGGCAGGAGAAAGGCGCGCCGGTCGGCCAGATGATGCCGCTCGACGCCGCGCAACTGCGCTACTACTACTTCGCGATCCCCAAGAACGCGCAGCATCCCAACGCCGCCAAGCTCTACAGCGTGTTCCAGATGACCGAAGAAGGCCAGCGGCTGTCCTACGACACCTGGAAGACCGACCTGCATTTCCTTCCGGGTTCGCGCATGGGCAAGATGGTCGACGGCTACCTGAAGCAGAACGTGCCGTTCAAGGAAGTGACGGTGGAATGGCAGCTGCAGCATCCCGAGATCAACACCGGCCGCAGCGAGCTGATCAAGATTTCTAACCACCAAGCGGTAGTCTCGACCGCCTGATGTCCACCATCGCCGAACCAGCAACGCCGCGTCGCCCGTTCAGCGATCTCCTGCCGGCGACGATGCTCGTTGCCGTCATCGGCACGAGCCTCATCATCCTTTGCCACCTCGTGGTGGTGCTGTGGCTGAGCTTCAGCGACGGCACGCCCGGCACCGGCCTCACCTACACGTCCGCCAACTTCACGGAAGTGTTCTCCGACGCCCGCACCTATACGGTGCTGATCGACACGTTCGCGTTCGCGTTCGTGTCGCTCGCGGTCGCGCTCGGCATCGGCATCCCGATCGCCTGGATCGCCGAACGCACCGACTTCCGCGCCAAGACGCTGCTGTTCACGCTGATGGCGGTCGGGCTTCTGATCCCGGGCTTCGCGGTCGCCATGGGATGGCTGTTCCTGCTGCATCCGCGCATCGGGCTGCTCAATCAACTGTTCCAGATCGTCTTCGGCATGCCCTCGCCGTTCTCGATCACCACCATCCTCGGCATGGGCTGGGTGCAGGGGCTCAACCTTGCGCCGCTCGCCTTCATCATGACCGCGGCGGTCTTCCGCTCCATGGATCCATCGATGGAAGAAGCGGCCGAGGTGCATGGCGCCGCGCCGCTGCGCGTGCTGCGCGCCATCACCGTGCGGCTCGCCTGGCCCGGCATCATGGCGGCGTCGATCTATGTGTTCATGACGGCCTTCGCAGCCTTCGACGTGCCCGCCATCATCGGCTGGGGCAATCGCATCTTCACGTTCTCCACCTATCTCTACCTGCTGCTCAATCCGCAGGACGTGCTGCCGCGCTACGGCCTTGCCGCTGCGCTCTCCACCATCGCGCTTGCGATCGCGGCGCTGGCGAGCTGGTGGTACGGCACGATGCAGCAGCGCTCGCGCCAATTCGCAGTCGTCACCGGCAAGGCCTACCGGCCGACGCTCAAGCCGCTCGGCCGCCGCGCGATCGGCGCGTGGTGCTTCATCGGCGCCTATCTCCTGCTCAGCAAGATCATGCCGCTGCTGCTGCTTGCCTACGCCTCCGGGCTGCCGTTCTTCCAGCTCCCGAGCGCGCACGGCCTTCTCGACCATGTCGCTCACGCACTACGCCACGCTGCCCTGGGACCTGGTGTTCCGGGCGGTCAGCAATACGCTCGTGCTCGCGTTGCTGGTGCCGACGGTCACGCTGGCGCTCAGCCTCGCCTTCTCCTGGATCGTGCTGCGCTCGCGCATTCCCGGTCGCGCCGGCTTCGATTTCATCGCCTTCCTGCCGCATGCGGTGCCCAGCATCATCTTCGGCGTCGGCGCGTTGCTGCTGACGCTGTTCGTATTGCAGCGGGCGCTGCCGCTCTATGGCACGATCTGGATCCTGCTGATCGTGTTCGTGATCGCGCGCATCAGCTACGGCACGCGCATGACCAATTCGGGGCTGATCCAGATTCACGCCGAGCTCGAGGAGTCTGCGCTGGTGAGCGGCGCCTCGACCTGGGAGGCGTTCCGCCGCGTCACCATCCCGCTGCTGGCGCCGACGCTGCTCTATGCCTGGCTCTGGATCGCGCTTCTGACGTTTCGTGAGCTGACGCTCGCGGTGATCCTCTCGACCGCGGACAACCTCACCTTCCCGGTCGTGGTCTGGAGCCTGTGGCTCGGCGGCGGCCTGGGGCAGGCATCCGCGCTCGCCATGGTCATGCTATTGATGATGACGCCGCTGATCGCGATCTACTGGCTGATCGCGCGCCGGCAAGGCCTGGTCGCTGACTAACAAGATGCAAGAAACGCTCAGCCATAAGCACGCCATCGACCCGATCACGCTCGAAGTGATCCGGCACGCGATGGTGTCGATCACCAACCAGATCGACGCCAACATCAAGCGCACGGCGTTTTCCGCCTATATCTACGAGTACAACGACTTCGCGGTCGGCCTGACCGACGCCGACGGCATGCTGGTGGCGCAATGCACCGGCGGGATGCCGCCGTTCGTCGCCAACTCGGTCGGCATGGCGGTGCGCGACGGGCTTGATATCTACGGCAAGGCGCGCCTGCACCACGGCGACGTCGTCTTGTGCAACCACGCCGCGGTGCAGGGCCAACACCTCAACAACACGGTGATGTACACGCCGATCTATGCCGGGCCACGCCGCGCCGAGCTGGTCGGCTTCTTCGCCATCAACGTGCACTGGATCGACATCGGCGGCTGCGTGCCGCATTCGACCGACATCTTCATGGAGGGGCTGCAGCTTCGCTCGATCAAGCTCATGTCGAAGGGCGAACCGATCGAGGAAATCTACCGCATCATCGAGAACAACACCCGCCAGCCGGCGGAGCTGATGGGCGACATCGCCGCGCAACTTGCCGGCTGCCTGCTCGGGCGCGATCTCATGGCGGACCTCGTCGACAAGTACGGCGTGGCGACGTTCGAGCGGGCGGTCGAGATCATCCTCGACCAGTCGGAGGCGGCGGCGCGCGCGCTGATCCGCGCGATGCCCGACGGCACCTACACCTCCGAAACCTTCCTCGACAACGACCGTGCCGGCGACGAGCCGCTGCCGATCCGCATCAAGGTCATCGTCGCCGGTGACGAGATGACCATCGACTATTCCGGCATCGCCGACCAGGTGAAGGGGCCGATCAATTCCGGCTGGTTCGGCGGCGGCCAGACCACGGCGCGCGTCGCCTTCAAATATCTGATGGGCGCCGGCGAAATGGCGAACGAAGGCACGTTCCGCCCGCTCAAGCTCATCCTGCCGCCGGGAAAGATCCTCAGCGCCGATCCGACCGCGCCGATGGGCAACTATTCGACGCCGTTCCCGACCGTGATTGACGCCGTCATCAAGGCGCTGGAGCAGGCGCTGCCGGCGCGCGTGCCGGGCGGCCATTTCGGCACGCATTCCGGGGTGCGCTTCCACGGCCGCCGGGCGGACGGCTCGTTCTTCGGCACCCACGACTCGGGCCATGGCGGCTGGGGCGCCTGCGCGACGCACGATGGCGCCGGCCCGTTCCGTACCATGGCGCACGGCGACACCCGCATCATCCCGCTCGAACTGCAGGAGACCTACCTGCCGGTGCGGATCGAGGAGTTCTCGCTGCGCGAGGATTCCGGCGGCGCCGGCGAATTCCGCGGCGGGCTCGGCTTCCGCAAGCGCTACCGCATGCTGGCCCCCTGCGGGCTGCAGACCAATCTCGACCGCACCAAATTTCCGCCCTGGGGCGTGCAAGGCGGCAAGCAAGGCGAGCCGGGCCGCTTCACCCTGGCCGAAGGCGCAACCGGCCGCGAGCGGCCGATCGAAAAAGAGAAGGGTCTCCAGCTCAAGGCCGGCGATCTCGTCTGCGTCGAGACCGGCGGCGGTGGCGGCTACGGCACGCCGCAGGCGCGGACATTGGAGCGCATCCAACGCGATCTCGATGCCGGCTATATTTCCAAGGCGGCCGCCGAGCGCGACTATGGCGTGACGGTCGATGCCGATGGCAAGGTGCGGCGATAGGAGATCGAACGTGCGACGGTTACTTGCGATTTCGGCGATCGGCATCGTCGGCGTGCTGGCGGCGCTCCCCTCCACGCGCGCCGAGACCGTCGAGGAATTCTATCGCGGCAAGACCATCAAGATGTATGTCGGCACCGGCCCTGGCGGCGGCGCGGTGAGCGGCTATCCGATGGCGCTCGCTTCGGTGATCCGCAAATACATCCCCGGCCATCCGAACCTGGTGGTCTCACACATGCCGGGCGCCGGCGGCATCAAGGCCGCGACCTATATCGAGCGCGTCGCCCCGCAGGACGGCACCGCCTGGGGCTTCATCACCCGCGGCTTCATGCTGGCGCCGCTGCTCAAGCTGCCGCAGGCGGATTTCGAGCCGGCGAAATTCAACTGGATCGGCAGTCCCGCCCGGACCGTATCGATGGGCCTGGTGTGGAACGCGCACACGAAAGTGCGCACCATCCAGGATACCATGCGTGAGGAAGTCGTGGTCGGCGCGACCTCGATCGCCCAGGACACCGGCATCTATCCGCGCGCGCTCAACCAGATCGCCGGTACCAAGTTCAAGATCGTCACCGGCTATGCCGGGCTTGGCGCCGTCGACATCGCGCTCCAGCGCGGCGAGGTGCAGGGCAAAGTCGGCTCGACCTGGGGCTCGCTCAACTCCGGCTCCAGCGCGCACTGGGTCAAGGACAAGATCGTCACCGTGCTGGTGCAGCTCGGCGTGAAGAAGTCGCCCGATATTCCCGCCGACGTGCCGCTCGGCCTCGACCTCGCCAGAACTCCGGAAGACCGGCAGGTGCTCGAAGTGCTGTGCGCGCCGGGCGCCACCGGCTATCCCTCGTTCATGGGCCCGGGCGTGCCGAAAGAGCGCGTGGATGCGATCCGCGCGGCCTACGTCCTCGCGATGAAGGATCCGGAGTTTGCCGAGGCCTTGCGCAAGCAAAGCCTCGAGCTCGATCCGATTGGCGCCGACGAGCTGACGGCGATCGTGCGCGGCATCTACGCGATGCCGGAAGCCGCCGTAACACGCGCGCGTGAGCTTTTGCCCTCGCTGTAGAGTGTCGGTTCGGCAAGCGCGTCGTCACCGGTTTGGCGGCGTCGAATAACCCTTGAACGCGAATTTCTGGATTCGTTTGCCGTCTTGAACTTCCGTGACGTAAAGGTTGCCCTTCGAATCCACGTTCATATGGTGCATGACGTAGAACTCTCCCGGCGCCACGCCCGGCCGTCCGAAGGAGTCGAGCGGTTCAAGCGTCTTGCGATCGAGTACCCAGACGCGCGCGGGGCTTCGGGACGCAACGTACAGGAAGCGCTGCTCGGGGTCGTGCGAGAAGGCGGTGCTGGCGACGGTCTGCCCGTTGCCGCAATGCGGCACCTCGCAATACCGGTCGATGAAGACTTGCGTCACGAACTTGCCTTCGAGCGTGAACACCTGCACGCGCTTGCCACCCCGATCGGAGACATAAACCAGCCCGTCCTTCGACACCCGGACAGCATGCACCGGCGTGATGAATTGGTCGGGACCAGGCCCGGTTGCTTCCATAGCGGGAACGCGCTGGTCCTCGGGGACCTTCGCCGGCGCAGGCACCTTGTCGAGCGGCTCGTTGCCGAACGCGCCCCACATCCGCTTGAACGCGCCGGTGTCCGCGTCGAAGACGACGATGCGCCGATTGCCGTAGCCGTCGGCTACGAACAGCTCGTTGGTCGGAGAATGCACGAACGTGTCCGCGGCTTGGTTGACGTTCTCGGTGTCCTTGTTGCCCTTACTCTGGCCCTTGCGGCCGATCTGCATCACAAACTTGCCGTCCTTCGTAAACTTCACCAAGTGATGATCCGTCGGGCCATTTCCGCCCAGCCATATGAAGCCCTTCGGGTCGGCGTAGATACCGTGTTCTGTCTCGGGCCAGTCATAGCCCGCGCCTGGACCGCCCCAGCCCCGAAGGAAATTTCCGGCCTCGTCGAACACCAGCACCGGCGGCGCAGCCATGGCCTTCTGGTCGGCGCGCACGGAGCTCGGACGCTGCAGGATCCAGGCGTTACCCTGTTCGTCGATCGAGACGCTGGAAACCTGACCCCAAACCCACTTGCTCGGCAACTTCGCCCAGGACGGCTCCACCTCGAACCTCGGCGTTTCGCGCGCCTGCGTACGGAAGGGCTGCGCGAACGCAAGGTGTCCTTCGACCAGGGCGACGGCGGCAGCGATTACAGCGAGAAGGACGGCACGCGTGGTTGCTGTCATATGGCACCTTTCAGCGCGGAGAACCCTCAAGGCTTCATTATGGCACGTGGCTCCCGCTGAACTCTACCAACTCCGCAATGTCGTTCTTGTCGTAGGCCGGTTGAAACCCGCTACCCCGCCTTCCGCTCGCTCCTGCGTCAGCGAAGACAGGCTGGCCCGATCACGGTCTATTGGGAGCGTGTTGGTTGCCAACCTTAGCCCTTGAACCTAAGCTTGCATTCAAAGGGAGGCGACAATGAGGAAAACACCCAAATCCAACGGTCGACGCTGGCACTTTCAAAGCAGTGCGGCTATCGGCGTTCTGCTGCCTTGCTGTGAGCGTATCGGCGTCCGATCTGAGCGCCGCTGATGTAACTTACGAGCGCCTGCTCAAGCCCGACAGCGAGCCGCATAACTGGCTGATGAATCACCGCGACTTCGGCGCGCAGCGCCATTCGCCGCTGACGGCAATCAACAAGTCCAATATCAAAAACCTCAAGCTGCGCTTTGCCATCGCGCTTGGGGGCACCTCCGCCAACGAAGCGCTCGAAGGAACGCCGCTGGTCGAAGACGGCTTCATGTACATGTCCGATCATTGGGGCGTCGTCTACAAGATCGATGTGCGCTCGGGCACGCACGGCCGCATTCTGTGGAAGATGGATCCGGGTCAAGAGCGGCTCGACCGCAATCGCGGGGTAGCGCTTTGGAACAATCTCGTTATTTCCGTAGCATCGATCAACTCACGCGTGATCGCGACGGACAAGGAGACCGGCAAAATCGTGTGGGATAAGAACCTGCGCGACCATCCCGACATGTTCATCACCGCGGCTCCGCTCGCCCTCAAGGATTCGATCATCATCGGCGCATCCGGCGGCGACCGCGGCGTGCGCAATTGGATCGCTTCGCTCGACGCCAGGACCGGGGACATGTTGTGGAAGACCCACGCGGTTCCCGCTCCGGGCGAGCCTGGCAGCGAGACCTGGAAGGACAAGAACAACGCTTGGCAGACCGGCGGTGGCGCCTTCTACGTCACGGGATCATACGATCCGCTCTACAACCTGACCTACTGGGGCTCCGGGAATCCGGTGCCCGGCTACGACGCGCAGTATCGGCCGGGCGACAACCTGTTTACATCGAGCGCGATTGCTTTCGACGTAGCGACTGGAAAAATGCAATGGTATTTCCAGTATACGCCGAATGACAATCGCGACTACGACGAGGCCGGCACCCACATTCTCATAGACACCACGGTGGGCGGCGAACAACGAAAGATCGTCGCTCGGGCGGCGCGCAACGGCTTTGCCTACACGTTCGACCGTGCAAGCGGCGAGTTTCTCAAGGCGTCGCAATATGTCAAGGAAGTGACGTGGACCAAGGGCATCAATCCGACGACCGGCAAGCCGGTCGAGTATGACCCGAAGGCGGACTACCAATTCTATGCGGAGGGGCCCGACGTCAACAGAGACAGGCGCGCGCGCCGCGTATGTCCTGACACCGCGGGTGGCAACAACTACTGGCCCGCGACCTATAGCCCGCGCACCAGGCTCATCTACATTCCGGGCAACGAAGGCTGTGCCACGGTCACGCCCGACTACCGCGCTCACGTAAGAGGCAACTTCGCCGGCGGCACGACCACGGATGCCGGGCGCATCACCAGCAGCATTGTCGCGCTCGACCCCGCGACCAATGAAGTCAAGTTCCGCAAGGATTTGCCTTATCCGAACTTCGCCGGAACGGTCTCGACGGCTGGTGGCATCGTTTTCACCGCGCTGCTCGACGGCACGATCATGGCGCTTGATGATCAGACGCTAGAGGAGCTTTGGTCGGTCAATGTCGGCACCGGCTTCAATGCGCCGCCGATGACCTATGCGGTCGGCGACAAGCAATACGTGGCGATTGCCTCCGGCCTGTTCCGGAACGCCAAGAACAAGCTCGCGCGCTCGCCGGAATTGAGAAATTTGGCGAACGCCACCATGATCTTCGTGTTCGGGCTCGATTGAGGCTGAAAGCAATACAACACTAACGCACCAGGGTCAGTTCGAAGCGCACCAGGCTTTCGAACTGACCTTGGGTCGCGCGTCCGGTACGCTCGTCAACCTCGCTTTGACCCCGCTTGCGATAGTAGGCGGTATACAGGTCGGCAATCGCTCCATCGATGGTCTTGCGGCAACGCTGCTTGATGAATGTCCGGAACACCGGCGTCTCGCCCTCTTCTCGCGGAAGATCGACGCAGTCCCAGCCCTCTCGGAGATAGCGCGCCGAAAGGAAGTTGCGCAGCAGATAGAACTCCTCCCGGTCTCGCGACGTGTCGCGCGGGTCGCTGACAATGCGAATGCCGACCATCATGCCTGCATCATCGAAGCGGGCCGACAACACGACCGGGAAATCGAACAGCTTGGTGCCCGAATATTTCTTGATCTCGGTCGCAAAATTGTTCGCTTTCGCCCAGTATTCGAGCTCGTCGTCGTAGCGGAAATAAACCTCGCGCAGGCCCTGGGCGTCGGGCCGACAGCGGCGATAGTCCTGCCACCCGGAGAGCCCCATCGACGGCGGCCCACCGTTTGTCCCGCAGGCGTAGTCGGTAAAGACATCCGGTAGATCGGCGACCATGGAGCCGAGCTTCAGATCCCAGACCTCGGCCCGTGTGGGCCGATCCTGGGCGCGAGCGGCATTGCTGGACATTAAGATGCCGAGGAAATAACCCACAACAACCAGTACATTCAGACAATGCATGCGCGACGAGCCGGCGGAGGATGAGCAGTGATCCGTTGCGAGGATATGTCAGGATCGCCTGCGCAGACAACGCAGTCGCGTGCAGAGGCCGCCTTCGAGGCGCGGCTCGAACTCTGCTCGCTCTGTTCGTGGGCCTCGTCTCCGTCACATCCGTTGCCGCGCAGGATTTCAGTTACGGGCGCCGTCTTTTTATCGAAAAGGCCGACTGCGCGTTCTGTCACGGCTGGGCCGGCGACGGTGCCGGCCATCCGCAATCACCTGGACGATCGGCCAATCTGCGAGAAACGCGGCTCGGCCGCGATCAACTCATGACCGTGATCCAATGCGGGCTGCCGGGCACCGCGATGCCGTATTTCGACGACGGAGCCTATACGGACACACGCTGCTACGGCCTGACCGAAGCCGAGATGGGCGATCGCATGCCGCCACTGCCGCCGAGCACAGCCTTGTCGCAGCGCGATATCGGGATTCTTGCCGATTACATCGTCGCGACGATCATTGGACGTGGACCGGTCACGCGCGAAGAATGCTTCGAGATCCAGGGGCCACGCGCCCGGTCCTGCGAGGAATATCCCCCTCGTTGAGGCTAGTCGTGCACGCGACCGTCCGGCATCAGCGCTCCTTTGAGAATAGCCCCGTCGAGCGTCGCTCCGGTCAGGACGGCGCTGGTCAGGCGGGCACCCGTCAGGTCTGCTCTCGTGAGATTCGCGCCACTCAAGTCGGCACCGAACAAGTCCGCATCGGTGAGATTTGCACCCTGGAGGTTGGCATCCCTCAGCATCGCATCGATCAGACCGGCATTGCTGAGATTGGCTCCCTCGAGATCGGCCCGACGCAGCGTCGCTTCAATGAGATTGGCGTTGCGCAGGTCCGCCCCGCGGAGTGACGCTTCATCGAGGCGGGCGGCGGTCAAAACCGCATTCCTGAAGTGCGCGCCGTTCAATGTTGCCCGCACCAGCCGTGCCCGTCCCATTTTGCTGTCCGCGAGGTCGGCCTCCGTGAAGTCGGCGGCGCTGGCGTCGGTCTCGTAAAGCATCGCTCCCGAGAGCTTTGCGCGCACGAGCGATGCATTCTTGAGGTCGGTCTTGTTCAAATTTGCGTTGGTGAGATTGGTGCCGGTCAACTTCGCCCGTGCCAGGCGAGCCCGGTGCAGCACGGTGCCCGACAGGTTGGCTCCGCTCAAATCAGCGCCGGTGAGATCCTTTCGCTTGAGAGCCGCATTCTTCAGCACGCAGTTCGGGCAGGCCTTCGACCGGCCGGCGAGAAAATCCGATTCAGCGGCGGCAACCCTGCTGCCAATCGTCGGCAGGCACAGCCAAGCGATCAACGCGAGCGCCGCGGCGAGTTTGCGATGCCAGTCAAAACTCATTTCTCACCGGCAATTGCGTAAGCCGAAGCCCGTCCCATAGGCAAAGGCGTTGTCGGGTATTCTGGTCGCGACCAGACAGCTTAGTGCATCCGAGACCCGTGTCGAGTGCTCTGCATGCGGCATCGAACACCTACGCTTGCCGCAGCGCATTGATCGGGCGTACTTTGTAACGCTATGTCCGTGCGAGCATAGAAAGGGAGCCGCAGTGATCATCGACAAGCGTGTTCTGATCCTCACTTTCCTCGCGGCTGTCCTCATGGGGGCTTCCGGTTCGGCCAAGGACACTGGCCTCATCTTCGTCAGCAACGAGAAGTCGAACAACATCATCGTGCTCGAGCCGAAGACCTACAAGGTGATCAAGGATATCAAGACCTCGCGGCGCCCGCGCGACATGCACTTCAGTGCCGACCGCACCAAGCTCTATGTCGCTTGCGGCGATGATGACGTCATCGAGATCATCGACATCGCCAAGCTCGAGGTGGTGGCCAGGCTTAACACCGGTACAAGTCCCGAAACGTTTGCGATCGACGAAACACGGCGGCGAATCTACGTCGCCAATGAAGAAAGCTCGACCCTGGCGGTCATAGACATGGATCAGAACGTCATCGTCCAAGAAGTGGCGACCGCTGGGGAGCCGGAAGGCGTCTTGATCAGCGAGGACGGCAAGAGGGTCTATGTCACTTCGGAAGTTGGCGATCTCATCCACCTGATTGATGCAGAGAACGGCCACGTTCTACAGGACGTGGTGGTGGGGACACGACCGCGCCGGTTCGCAGCGACGCCTGACGGCAAGGAGCTGTGGGTCTCCACCGAATTGTCCGGCGAGGTCTACATCATCGATCGGCACAAGTTCGAAGTTTCCGGGAAGATCGAATTTCTCCCTCCGGGTATGCGCAGGACCGACGTCACTCCGGTAGGGCTCGTGCTCACCAAGGATGGCAAGACCGGCTTTGTCACGCTCGGTCATGCAGCCCATGTTGCGATCGTCGATGTGCCGTCACGCAAGGTGCTGGGCTATATCCTGGTCGGCAAACGCGCCTGGGGTATTACGCTTTCGCGCGATGAGCGGACACTGTTCGTGGCGAACGGGCTCGGTGATGATGTCACCATCATTGATGTGCGCACCCGGAAGGCAACAATCTCGGTTCCTGTCGGCCGCGTACCTTGGGGTGTGATCATTGACGACTAGGTGCCAATGCTGAGCAGTACCGCGGCACCGATTGGAAATGCTTGGTGCGCTCCGGCGTGGCCAAGCAGACAACTGCAAACCTCATCGAGAAAGCATCCCGGCTCCATGAGCAGAGCCCATGTCGGCCGTCCATCAGTAGCGCAGTTGTCCTTGCCGCTCGCTGAGCCAAGCCTGCTCATCCGGCACGGCCAGCGCATCCAGGTCTTGCGGCGTCGCCGCCGCATCGTCCACCCATTCTCGCAACAACGGCCCGCCGTTGATGACATCGATGGCGAGCTTGCCGTGCTCGTATTCGTAGGCGAAATCGCGCCATAGCGGATAGTCCGGATACAAACGGCGGAGAGCTTTGAACGCGAGTGCTTGGATTCGCCAAGGCTTGAACACTTGGTGATCGTAGCTGGGACCTTCCGTGTGAATCTGTATGCCGTTGCAAAGCTTGCCCACATGTTTGTGAAACGTCGGTTCGAACCAGCAATCGCGCAGGAGGCAGCCACGTAGCCACTGCGGCGCAAGCTCGACCATTTCCTTCATGACTCGGCGCGAATCGATATCGGGAGCGCCGAACATTTCGAGCGGCCGCGTGGTGCCGCGCCCTTCCGAGAGCGTTGTGCCCTCGAGCATCACCGTGCCCGCGTAGGCGCGCGCCATCCATAAATTCGGCGCATTGGGACTGGGATTGATCCACGCGCGCTCGCCAAGCGGCCAACCAAATCCCGGCGCGGCATCGGGCCGCCAACCTTGCATCTCGATGACGCGATACTCGACGTCGAGCTTGAGCGTTTTGATAAACCACAAACCTAACTCGCCGAGCGTGAGCCCGTGACGCATCGGCAACGGACCGGCGCCAACAAAGCTTTGCCACCCGGCTCGCAGGGTCAAGCCTTCGACAGGCCGGCCAACGGGATTGGGCCGGTCCAGCACCCACACCGCTTTCCGATGTTTCGACGCCGCATCGAGGATATAGCGCAGCGTCGTTATGAACGTATAAATCCGGCAACCCAAATCCTGCAGATCGACGAGGATGACATCGAATGTATCCATCATCGCATCGGTCGGCTTGCGCACTTCCCCATACAAGCTGAACACCGGGATGCCATGTACCGGATCGTTGAAGGTCGGCGACTCGATCATGTTGTCTTGCTTGTCGCCGCGCAGACCATGCTGCGGACCGAAGGCAGCGACGAGCTTCATGTCATCGCATGCCGCCAAAGCATCGAGCGAGTGCTTCAGGTCTTCCGTGACAGAAGCCGGATGCGCGAGCAATGCAACGCGCCTGCCGTTGAGTGGCGCGCGCAAAACGGGGTCGGCGATAAGTCGGTCGATGCCAAATTTCATGGTCGTCACGCTGGCGACAATTCATGCGCAAAGCAATCGGAATGATGGAAGTCCGCCTTGCCCGGTGGATGTGCCAACGCCCAATAGGATCTACGGCCACTCGTTTCTTCGATCACCGCCGACAGACCGAGGCGCCATCTAGCATCAATGGCAAGCTCGACAACCAATCCAACTCCAGCGAGGCTTGCAATGTGTAGCGCTGCGGGGCTCGATTGCACTTCGATCCGGGGCGCGGCTGATCTCGGTCGCAACACGCATCCCACTTCGGTAGCTGCTGAACCGATATGCCGCCCATTGTGTCGAGGGCGCAAAGTTGAATTCGCAATACGCGGCGTCCGCCGAAGTACCGACGAATGCCTCGAAGCAGGTGTGCCGCCAAAGCTCATCGGTACGCGCGGCCGTCACGACGGGCGGCATGCGCAAATCGCCTATTTTGCCGGTCACGAAATAGGACAACAGCAGACTGTCGGCGTGTGGACGCGCGACGTCCACTTCGATGTGTGTCGCTGCGAAGCAAAGCGAGTCCGGATGAAGTCTCAACGCCTGACGCATGCGGGCAATATAGCACAGCACGATGGAGAGGATCATCAGTGATAGGCTTGCGGCCAACAACCGACGTCCAATGATCGGAGAAGATCTATGCCCGCTTCACGCGCCCGCTTCTATTCATCAATAGCCCCATTGACCGCAGCGTTGCTCGTTGCCGGCATGAGCGCCGCGGCCGCGCAAGAACCACTGCGCATCGCCAAGCAGGGCAGCATCGAAGCCGGCGGAGAGATCGTGCACTGCGCCACCACCGACGGCGGCAGCCTCAAGCCGACACGGCAGATAGCGGGAAAGGTCAGGATCAATCACGTCTACGCGACGTACCAGTACCCGGCCAACCAAACTTTCAAATACCCGATCCTGTTCAATCCCGGCGGAGGACACGCCGCGCGGGTCTACGACACCACGCCGGACGGCCGCGAGGGCTGGCTCACCGCATTCGTGCGCGAAGGCTTCGCCGTCTACGGCGTGGACCGGGTCAATTCCGGCCGGTCGGGCCAGGACGTCTGCGCCATCAACGCCGCACGGCTCGGTGTGATACCGGCGGCGCAGATGCCGACGATCAACCGGTACTCGGCCGAGGCTGCCTGGGTCGAGTTCCGCTGGGGCCCGAAATACGGCACGTGGTATGAGGACACACAATTCCCGAAGGAGGCGCTCGACGCCTACCTGTCGCAACTCATCCCCAACTTCCGCGATCCGCAGGAGTTGCAGAAAGCGGTCTCGGCATTATCGGCGCTGCTCGAGAAGACCGGGCCCGCGATCCTGCAAAGCTGGTCGTCCGGCGGGCTCATCATCTACAAGACCGCGATCGCGCGACCGGATTTGGTGAAGGGCGTCCTCGCGCTGGAAAACTCGGCCACCGCGTTCGACGAAATCTCCGACGATGAGGTCAAGCGCATCGCCAAGGTGCCGATGATCAACGTCATCGCCGACCGCACGCCCGACCGAGTTGCAGGCGCGCGCAAGTTCCAGAAGCGCATGCAGGCCGCCGGCGGCCATTTCACCGTTGATTCGCTACCCGAAGCCGGCATCCGCGGCAACGGCCACACGATGATGCTGGAAAAGAACAACAAGGTGATCATGGACCGCATGGTCAAGTGGCTGAGGGCGACGGTGAACGATTGAGAGCCGCGTGAAATGGAGACGCGCCATAATGTTGCAACGGCATGCGCAGCAACGTCCGGTCGGAGAAGTCGTGTGACTTGTGAGCGGCCCGAGACATAGGTGACATCCCGTACCGGACACATGGGTAACACTTTCTGCTTATGACGGGCTGCCAGAGCTGACCTATCCGTTCCACGACCGCGACATCCTCGTCACCGCCTGCGGAAGGCTCTGCCTGCATCGCAAGCGGATCAACATCTCAAGCGTGCTCGCGGGTCAAAGACTCGGCATCAAGGAAGTCGACGACGGCATTTGGCTCGTAAGCTTCATGCACTACGATCTTGGATACTTCGACCTGGAGCAGAAAACTCTGCAACCCCTCGACAACCCGTTCGGCCCGAGGTTGTCACCTATGTCTTAGGTACGTTCTGTTACCTATGTGTCCGGGCTGGACATGTGAGCGGTGGCGGAGAGGGTGGGATTCGAACCCACGATACGGTTTCCCGTATACACGCTTTCCAAGCGTGCGCCTTAAGCCACTCGGCCACCTCTCCTGATCGACTTCCTAAAGCGCACGCATCTGGCGTAAAGACACGCGAAATCGCCCGGAAGCGCCGCAATATAGTCAGCGTCGGGGCTAAGGCAACCCGCGCCACCACGCCCTAATTGACGTGCCGGACGTCCCCGGCCTCGGCGGTGTCGTAGCCGGTCAGCTCGTGGCCGCGGGCGTGGAACGCCTCGGTCCGCAGAAACCTGGCCAGCGCCTGCAGCCCCGGCAGGAAGTAGTCGCGCTGGCGCATCACCAGGTCGAAGCGCTCCCACAGCAGCGGCACGAATCCAAGTCCCGTCGCCTGCGCGACCGATCGCGTGGCGATGCCGCAATCGGCGCGGCCGGCGCGCACCGCCTGGGCGATGTCGGGCCCGGTCGGGGCGACCGGCTTCACGGTCGCGAGCGCATCGAGCGCAAGCCCGGCACGCGCGACCAGCGACAGCAGCAGGAGCTGCGCGCCGGCGCCCTGCGGACGCAGCGCAAGCTTCGCGCGCGTCGCAGCGACACTGGCGATGTCGCTCAAGTTGAGCGGATTGCCGGTGGCGACGATCAGCCCCTGTTCGCGCCGCGCGAACGCGATCAGCACCGCATCGTGCAGACCAGGCGTAATAGCGACCGCGTCGACATTTGCTGCATCGTCGTCGCCGTCGAGCCGATGCAAGTGGATCGCCGCGGCGACGACTTCGCCGCGCGCCAGCCGCTGCAAGCCGGCCTCGCTGCCTTCCGGCAGGCCTGCGAGTCGCGAGCCGCTCTCGCGCAGCGCCCACTCCAACAGCGGATCGTGACTGCCGCCGACGATCGGCGGCGTCGATGCAGACGCGAATTCAGGCGGACCGGCGTAGCCGGCGGCGAGCCAGCGGTCGAGCGCCGCCTTCGGGAATAGCCATTTGCCCGTGACCTTGGTGCAGGGCACGGCACCGTTGGCGACGAGCTCGTAGAGCTTGCGCTCCGACAACCGGAGGTAGGTCGCGGCCTCGTCGGTGGTCAGCAGCTCCGCCATGCATATACCTGCATAATTATGAAACAATCACATAAATTGACCAGATAGGACCGAGATGCAAGAGTTTGCGCGGAGACACTATGCCGGAAAACGTGTCCGCGTTGCAGCTTGTTTTGACCGGCGATCCCGCGCTGTTCGCGATCGTGCGGCTGTCCTTGATCGTCAGCCTGTCGGCCGTCCTGCTGGCCGCCCTGATCGGACTGCCGCTGGGCGCCTGGCTCGCACTGTCGCGCTTCCGCGGCCGCGACGGATTGATCGTCGTCCTCAACGCACTGATGGGCCTCCCGCCAGTGGTGGTTGGCCTCATGGTGTATCTCCTGCTGTCGCGATCGGGGCCGCTCGGTTCGTGGGGCATCCTGTTCACGCCGCAGGCGATGATCATCGCGCAGACGATCCTGATCACACCGATCATCGCGGCACTGGCGCGGCAGACGATCGAGGATCTCTGGCTCGAATATCGCGACGAGCTCGAAGCGATGAACGTCGGCACGCTGGGCAGCGTCGCGACGCTGCTCTGGGACGGCCGCTTCAGCCTGCTCACCGCGCTACTGGCCGGCTTCGGCCGCGCCGCCGCCGAAGTCGGCGCCGTCATCATCGTGGGCGGCAACATCGACGGCTTCACCCGCACCATGACCACGGCGATTGCGCTCGAGACCTCCAAGGGCGACCTGCCGCTCGCGATCGGGCTTGGCATGGTCCTGATCGCCATCGTGATCGTGATCAACGCGGCGGCGTGGGGAACGCGCCGCTTCGGCGAACGGATGGCGGGATGACCATGCGTCCGCCGGTCACCAACCTGCCGATCCTGCTCGATGACATTTCGTTCGCTGTGCGCGACGTGACGATTCTCGACCGGATCACGCTCGCGCTCTCGGCCGGCGCACCGACCGTCGTGATTGGGCCGAACGGCGCCGGCAAGACCACCCTGCTCCGCCTCGCCATGGGTCTCATCCAGCCGACCGCCGGGCGCGCGACCTGGGGCGGACGCGCGGACGCCTCGTCGGATCGTCGCGCCATCGTGTTCCAGCGTCCGGTCATGCTCCGCCGCAGCGCCGAGGCGAACCTGCGCTATGCGCTGGAAGCCGCCAATGTCCCGGGCGCCGACCACGGCCTACGCGTGCGCGAGCTGCTGGCGCTGGTCGGCCTCACGAACCTCGGCGACCGCCCGGCGCGCAAGCTCTCCGGCGGCGAACAGCAGCGGCTGGCGCTGGCACGGGCGCTCGCCAAGGACCCGCAGGTCCTGTTCCTCGACGAGCCGACCGCGAGTCTTGATCCGGCGGCGACCAAGTCGGTCGAGGATCTGATCCGCGACATCGCCGCCCGCGGCATCAAGGTGGTGATGTCGACGCATGACCTCGGCGAAGCGCGCCGGCTTGCGGGCGACGTCGTGCTGATGCATCGCGGCCGTATCGTCGAAGCGAGCGATGCGAAAACATTCTTCAACAATCCGAAAACGGAAGAAGCCCACCGGTTCGTCGCCGGCGAGCTTCTGGTTTGATCACGACAATAGGAGGTTTCACCATGCCGACACGCCGTTCATTCATCGGGCTCGCGATTGCCGTCTCGCTGGTGGCATCGTCCACGGCCCTTGCGCAGGACAAATCGATCGTCGTCGCCTCGACCACCTCGACCCAGGACTCCGGGCTGTTCGGACACATCCTGCCGCTGTTCAAGAAGAAGTCCGGCATCGACGTGCGCGTCATCTCGCAGGGCACCGGCCAGGCGCTCGACACCGGCCGCCGCGGCGACGCCGACGTCGTCTTCGTGCATGCGAAACCGCAGGAGGAGAAGTTCGTGGCCGACGGGTTCGGCGTGCGCCGCTATCCGGTGATGTACAACGACTTCATCCTGGTCGGCCCGAAAAGCAATACCGGCGGCATCAACGGCAGCAAGGACATCGTCGCCGCGCTCAAGGCGATCAAGGACAAGGGCGTCGCTTTCATTTCGCGCGGTGACAAGTCCGGCACCCACGCCGCCGAGCTCGCACTCTGGAAGACGGCCGGCATCGACATCGCGAAGGCAAGAGCTGATAGTTCCTTGGGCACCTGGTACAAGGAGATCGGCCAGGGCATGGGCGCGGCGCTCAACACCGCATCCGCCTCCAATGCCTATGTGCTGACCGACCGCGGCACCTGGCTGTCGTTCAAGAATCGCGGCGACCTCGTCATTGCGGTCGAAGGCGACAATCGGCTGTTCAACCAGTACGGCGTCATGCTGGTGAACCCCGAAAAGCACAAGCACGTGAAGAAAGAGCTGGGCCAGGCCTTCATCGATTGGCTGGTCTCGCCCGAAGGCCAGAAGGCGATCACCGACTACAAGATCGGCGGGCAGCAACTGTTCTTCCCGAACGCAAATTCGCCCGGGGCGTGAGTATGATACGCACCTTGTTGAAGCGCGCCGCATTTGGCGGCGCACTCTCGCTTGCAGCGACAACGACCATGACCGCACCCGCCCGCGCCGCAGACCTCGTCCTGCTCCACTCCGCCGGTAGCCTGCGCCTCGCGTTGACCGAGGTGATCGCCGCCTACGAGCCGATAGCCGGCGTGAAGGTGCAGAGCAAGTTCGGGGCATCCGGTACACTCAAGGACGCCATCGCCAAGGGCGAGCGCGCCGAGGTGTTTACCTCGGCCAATATGGAGCACCCGCAAGCATTGGCGGATGCGAAGAAGAGCGGACCGGTCGTCTTGTTCGCGCGCAACCGGCTGTGTGCGCTGGTGCGACCCGGACTGGCCGTGACGCCGGCAACGCTGCTCGACCGTATGCTCGATCCGGCGGTGAAGCTTGCGACGTCGACACCGAAGGCGGACCCGTCCGGCGACTATGCCTGGGAGGTGTTTCGCAAGGCCGACAAGCTCAAGCCGGGCTCGTTCGCGATCCTGGAGAAACGCGCGCTGCAGCTCATCGGCGCGCCGTCGAGCGCGGTGCCGCCGAAGGGGCGCGTCGCCTATGCCTGGCACATCGCCGAAGGCCGCGCCGACATCTTCCTCACCTACTGCACCAATGCGATGGCGGCGCAGGCCGAAATTCCTGGCCAGCAGATCGTGCAACTGCCCGATGAGCTTGCTGTCGGCGCCGACTACGGCATGACGGTGATGGCGGACGCGCCGGCAGCCGCCTATCGCTTCGCGATGTTCATCCTGTCGCCGGCGGGGCAGAAGGTCCTTGCCAAGCACGGGTTCTCGGCGCCGGGGTTGCCGCAGTAGCCGCAAAGCGTCGCGATGGCGGACGGAAACTCGGTCTATCGCCGCCGGGCACGGCCTTGCAGCGACCTCACGATCTCCGCCGCCGCGTTCGTGAGGTCAGCGAGATAGCGTGCCGCGCATTCCTCGATCGTCATGGTGGTCTTGATCCAAAGAACGTTGATCGAGCCGTGTACACGCGTGCGATCGACAAGCGGAACGGCCATGCCCGCGAGCCCGTCATCCTGATCGGGCGTGCGATAGGCGCCGCCGACATACGAGGGATCGCGCGTGCCGTAACCTCTCGCCCGTGTTTCGGCGAGGATCTTTTCCAACTGCCTTGGATCACGCGCCAGCCGATCGACCCATTGGTCCGACTTGCGCAGCAATCGGATGATTCGATCCCGTTCCTGTGTTGGACAGAACGCGAGGTAGGCGCGGCCAACACCGGTCATCAGCCAGTTCACCGGCTGCCCCACGCGGGTGATGTAATTCGGATGACTGAAATAGGGTGTTTGCAACCGGCTGGTCTCCCGCCGTTCCATGTGGTCGCCGACAGGCACGAACAGATCGGACGGCCACGATATCTTCTGACAGAGCCGATCGAGAACCGGAGCTGCCGCTTCCGCAACCCGGTCGTGACGATCGCGCTTGCGCGGTGCGTTTGCGACGGTACTGAGGCGATAGTGGCCGTCGGCCAAACGCCGCGACACCATGCCGAACTCTTCCAGGGTATGCAGGATCCGCAGCAGGCTCGGCTTCGAGATGCCGGTGGCGAGGTAAATCTCGTGCAACGACAAGATGGAATTGGCCTGCAGCGCTTGCAGCACCTCAAGCCCCCGTCGCAATCCGCGGATCGTATCCGTTCTCGCCATCGCAGGTATTTTTCTGCTCGATGCTTGAGCTTAGCATTCCGCAGCCCGGAATTGCGAGTTCCGCTAAGCGGAAAGAAGCGATTTTTCGCTGGCTCCGACACCGGCGCGCCGCTGATAATCGCGCTACGCCGTCAACGTTGAACCTCGTGCCAGAGGCCTGGAGGGTACAATGCTGAAGCGACCATTCCGTCACCTACTTCCGTTGTTCTGTCTCGCTTTCGCGGTTGTCACAGCCGCGTCGCCGGCTGATGCGCAAACCTATCCGTCGGGCATGATCCGCATCATTTCGCCGAGTGCCGCCGGTACGCCGCCGGACATCATGGGTCGTATCATCGCGGCCGAGCTTGGCGAGAGCGAAGGCTGGCGCGCGATCGTCGAGAACAAGCCCGGCGCGATCCAGACGATCGGGCTTACTGAGGTGCTCAGGCAGCCCGCTGACGGCTATACGCTGGCCTCGATTTCGATGCCGGCCACGGCGGCACCCGCTCTTCTACGCAACGTCAAATTCCAGCTCGCTACCGACTTCACGCCGATCATCAAGCTTGCATCGGCATATCACGTGCTGGTCGTTCATCCCTCGGTGCCAGCCAAGTCGCTCGCCGAGTTCGTCGCGATGCTCAAGAGCCAGCCCGACAAGCTGACGTTTTCGTCGGGCGGCTTCGGCACGCCGGCGCATCTCGCGGGCGAGATGTTCAAATTGCAGACGGGCGTGCGCACCACGCACGTGCCCTACCAGGCGCTGCCGCGTGCAATCGCTGACCTGATCAACGGCACGAACCAGTTCCAGTTCATCACGCCGCTGCCGGTGCTCGACCTGATCGCCACCGGCAAGCTGCGCGCGATCGCTGTCACCGGACCGGCGCGGCTGCCGGTCTTGAAGGACGTGCCGACCGTCGGCGAGGCGGGATTCCCCGACCTCATCATCCAGGACTGGTTCGGCATGCTGGCAAAGACCGGAACACCGGATGACGTCCTTGCGCGCCTGAACGACGCCATCAACAAAGCGCTGGCAAAGCCGCGCATGCGCGACGCGATCGCAAAGATGGCAGCCGAACCGGCCGGCGGCACGCCACAAGAGTTCGGCCAGTTCCTGCGCACCCAGATCGCCCACTGGGGTAAGGTCGTGAAGGAATCGGGGATCAAGATCGACCAATGAGCAATCCGAACGACTTCCGCGTAACCCTGCTCGGGACGGGGACGCCGGTTCCCCGTCCCGACCGTTTTGGTCCGAGCACGCTGGTCGAGGCCGGCGACCAGAAGCTCCTGGTCGATGCCGGCCGCGGCGCCACCATGCGGCTCTACCAGCTCGGCGTCCCGATGGGACGGATCGACGTGCTGTTCCTCACCCACTATCACTCCGACCACACGTCCGGCGTTCCCGACTTCTGGCTCACCGGCTGGCTGGGCTCCCACTATGCCCGGCGGACGAAACCGATGCGCGTCATCGGGCCGGTCGGCGCGAAAGTCCTGATGGCCAAGCTGGCTGAAGCCTATGCCGCCGACATCAAGATCCGGATCGCAGACGAAAAGCTGCCGCCGGAGGGGATCGCGACCATCGTCGAGGAGTTCGACCGCGACGGCGTGGTGTACGAGGCGAACGGCGTCAAGGTCATCGCCTTCGAAGTCGACCATGGCGACGTGATCAAGCCTTGCTACGGCTATCGCTTCGAGTATCAGGGCCGCTCGGCGGTGCTCTCGAGCGACACCCGCTACAACCAGAATGTCATCGAGTACGGACGCGGCGCCGATCTGCTGGTGCACGAGGTCGCGATGGCGCGGCCCGAGCTGATGTCGGAGGCCTATGTCCAGCGGATCGTGGGGCACCATACGGTGCCGCGCGAGGCCGGCATGGTGTTCGCGCAGACCGAGCCGAAGCTCGCCGCCTACACGCATCTGGTCATGCTGGCGAGCGAGAAAGTTCCCGCGCCGACCGTCGACGAGCTCGTCGCCGAAACGCGGCAGACCTACAGCGGGCCGCTGCAGGTCGGCGAAGACCTGATGCAGTTCGAGATCGGCGACGACGTCACGGTCCGGCAACTCGACGCATCCGCCGATCGGTTCGGAAAGGCCGCGGTATCGAAATCGCCATAATAGGCGTAGTACTGGGGCCCTCGCCGCTCGAACCGCCTGATGCCCGCCCCGTGCAATTCTACCTTCCGATCGCCGACTTGCCGGTCAACATCCTTGTCGTCGTCGGCCTCGGCGTGGCGGTCGGATTCATTTCCGGCATGTTCGGCATCGGCGGCGGCTTCCTGATGACGCCGCTGCTGATCTTCCTCGGCATATCGCCGGCAGTGGCGGTGGCGAGCGTGCCGAGCCACATCGCCGCCTCGTCGTTCTCCAGCGCCATCAGCTATTGGCGGCGGAATGCGATCGACCTGCCGCTGGCGCTCGTGCTGCTGGTCGGCGGCGTGCTCGGAACCATCGCCGGCGTCGCGCTGTTCACGCTGCTGCAACGGGTCGGCCAGCTCGACGTCACGATCGGTCTCTCTTACGTGCTGCTGCTGACCGGCGTCGGCGCGATGCTGGTGTCAGAAAGCCTGCGCGCGATCATCCGCGAGCGTCAGGGCAAGCCGGTCGAGCTGCGCCGCCCCGGCAGCCACACCTGGCTGCATCGTCTGCCGTTCAAGGTGCGCTTCAAGCGCTCGCGGATCTTCGTCTCCGTCATTCCGGTCGTGGTCATCGGGCTGATCATGGGTTTCATCGGCGCCATCATGGGCATCGGCGGCGGATTCCTGCTGGTGCCGATGCTGGTCTATCTCTTGCGGGTGCCGACCGCGACGGTGATCGGGACCTCGACCGTCCTGACGCTGGTCACGATGATCTCGGCAACGCTGCTGCACGCCGTGACCAACCATCAGGTGGACGCGGTGCTCGCGTTGATGCTCATGGTGGGAGGCGCCATCGGCGCGCAGTTCGGCGCGCAGTCGGGCCAGAAGATGCGGGCCGAGCGATTGCGGTTGTTGCTGGGCGTTCTGATCCTCGCGGTCGGAATCCGCTTCGCCCTGGTGATGGTGGTGCCGCCGCACGATCTCTACAGCGTGCAGCCGGCGGTCGGATCGCCAGCGCCCTGACGATCGTCACTGCAGGTTCGGGATGAGCTTCTTCACCGCTTCGATGACGCCCGGCGGCGTCGCATGGAGGTCGCCAAGCAGCCGCACCAGACGCTCCGGCGGACGGTAGCTCATGTCGAGCCTGATCTTCGCAGCTTCCGCGATCAGGTCGGGATCCTGTGCGGCAGCGGCCAGTGCGCGGCGTATCAGATCGACGCGGTCCTTCGGCACCTCCGGTGGAAAGACGTAGGGCCGGCCGAACTCGACGCTGGCGAAGACGAAGCGCATGAACGCGCGCTGGTCGTCGGCCTTCACGTAGTCAAAGATCGACGGCGCGTCGGGAAAGTCGGGCAGCGGATCTTCCTCGGAGCGAAACAGCACGCGCAGCTTGCCCTCCTTGAACAGCCGCTCGGCGCTGCGGAACTGACCGGTAGTCGCACATACGCCCTGCACCTCGCCACGCTCGACGGCGAGGATCACGTCCTGCGAGCCGCGGTATCCCTCGATGATGCGGAATTTCGTGCCGAGCACATGGTTGGCCACGGTCGGCAGGATCGAGTTCGATGTGCCGGCGCCGGAACTGCCGACGATCAGCTCCTGCTTGAACAGATCGGCGACGCTCTTGATCGGCGCCGCATGCCAGGCCGCGCAGATGCGCCCGGGAAGCGACGTCGCGCCCAGCCAGTTGAAGCGGCGCAGATCGGCCTCGATGTTGGATTGGCCCATCAGCGCCTGATTGGGGAGATTGCGCGAGAATGTCCCGATCACGCTGCCGTCGCGCGGCGCCTGCGTATACACGTAGTTGGCGGCGACGACGCTCTGCGCCGCGGTCATGTTCTGCGCGACGATCGTCGGCTGACCCGGGATGTGCTTCTGGAGATATTTGGCAAGCAGCCGCGCGCCGATGTCGTAGTCGTTGCCGACGGCGTGGCCGATGATCAGGCGCATCTGCCGGTTTTTGTAGAATTCGCCCGCCGGCTGCGCGGCAACGCTTGACCACACAGCGCACGCTAGCAGCGCGAGTGCCACCGTTCGTGCATAAGCTCTGATCGTCATGCCGCGCCCCGGGATCGCACTAGTGGTCACTCGCGTTGCGAGCCTGCTGCCAGTGGGTCGCGAATGTCAAATCCACTCCACCAGACTGGCCACGACGTTATCAGCTTTCCAAAATGCCCGTAAACAGCGGCCGACCAGAACGCCGAGACTGGAATCTAGGCAGCAAAAAACCCCGGCTGATAAGGCCGGGGTTAGGTGTCTGCAACGGGGGGCATCCCTGGTGCAGCGATGGCCCGCGACAGAGGTTCTTATGTCGCGGGCCGTTTGTTGATCGAGGCCTAGTCGGCGCCCCAGGTGCGCTGAGCGCGGAACGCGATCGAGAGAATGCCGAGGTCCTTGGCGGTGTAGACGCCGGTCGGGCGAGCGCCCACCGCCTTGCCGAGCGTGATGGTCTGGCCGGCGAATGCCGAACTCGACGCCGGTGTAGAGCACGTCGACCGCAAACCGGAGCCCGGGCACCGGGAACCAGTCGTGATGCGTGCCGATCTGCCACAGGCTGTAGCCCGGATCGCAAGCCGACGCCGCAGAGACCGTGATCGTGCCGGCGCAGAACCAACGGCCGGCGATCACGTTGTTGTTGTACTCGGTGCGGGTGTAGCCGCCGTAGATCGTGCTCGAGAAGTTACGGGTCCAGAAGTATTCGAACCCGCCACCCGCCGCCCACGTCGTGGTCAGCTCGAGGCTCGAGCCGTTGATGTACGCCGCGTCGGTCAGCACACCGAAGGCGACCTGGTTGCCGGAGCCGAACAGGCCCGGGCTGGTCTGGCTGTTGCGCGTGATACGGGATGCGCCCTGGCCGTAGGTGACGTAACCGCCGATGCGGCTGCCCGGGCTCAGCAAGTCAAGCTTGATCTCGATGCCGGAGACGACCGCAAAGCCCCACTGGTCGGTCGGATGGTTGCACAGCGTGGTGCCGGCCTGCGTGCAGAGGCCGACGCCGCCGCCCGAGGTGTAGTAGGTGGCGGCATTCTTGTGACCGAGCACCGCCACGCTGGCGCGGCCCCAGGCCTGGCTGATGCGCAACGAGACCCACGGGTCCGGATGCGACTGGCCATGCGAGGAGCTGGTCGGATCGGTGCCGACCGTGATCGTCGTCGCGCTCAGGTTGGCGACCGAGCGCTTGCGCTCGTCGTCGGCACCGACGTTCAAGGTGATGCCGTTGCCGAGCTGCCAGGTGTAGGCGATCTGGTTGATACCAGCGGCGCCGGTGGTGGCGTCGACGAGGCCGGTGTACAGCGAGCGGAAGCCCGAGTCGCCGAGGCTGCCTTCGTGATCGACGAACGACGCCGTACGACCGAAGGTGAAGCCACCCCACTGGATGAACGCACGGTTGCCTGCCGGCGTTGTCCGCGCCGAGCGCGTTCTCAAAGTTGACGTTCATATACGTGCGCAGCGTGCCGTAGGCAGTCTGCGTACGCGTATCGACGCCGAGGTTTGCGCGGTGCCGGGTCGTGAACCGCTGCACGGTGCGGTCCTGCGCGCCGTTGGCGCCGGTCTGCACGTGCGGGGCACGGCCGTTGAAGTTGTAGTCGGCCCGGATATAGCCGTTGAACCGGATACAGGTATCGGAGCCGGGGATGTAGTAGAACCCGTCTCCGTAGAGCGTGCAGATCTTCACGTACTGGACCGGCTTGGCCTTGACGGGAAGATCGGCAGCCTGCGCCCCGGCAACCGCGACCACACCCGCCGCGGAACCGAGGAGAAGACTTTTCACCATCTTCATGTTGAACCTCCAAGTTGCGTTACTGGAGGGTCTCGATCTCCGCCAGGTGCCACGCACCGTTAAGAGCCCCCTGTCATCCCATGGTGGCGTAACCAACGAAGCGCCGCCGCGAGATGCCCCTCCGGACCTGAGGCAGAGTAGCCTCGAAGCCGAATCTAGCAATGCAAAATTTATGCGATAATTACGTATTGTGTATGGGCGTTGCAGCAAGGCAACAGTCGAAAAACACGGCCCTAATCAATTGAATCCGATCATCCAGGCCGCTTTTGATGGGCTGATTTGGACCAAATCAGTAAAAATACCGCCTATTACCAATAAACTCGACTATCCGGCTCTGCTGGTGGAATGCTGGTGGAACCTGACCCCCTCAATATCGCCGTAACCGCGTATAGTTATATAAATTTTATATTATGCATAGTCTATTTGGTCGTTACTGGAGATTCGATCCCGGAGGGCCGCTGCGCCAACGACCGCCAGATGTCGGCTTCGGCCACGAGCTGTGGACAGATTCCACGACCAACCACGATCGCGGCAACCCACGCCTGGCCCGCGCTTTGATGTAAGCTCCGCGCGCCCAATCGCATGGCGGTAATCGCGGAATGCAAATCGATCGTCGGATCTTCCTGGGCGGCTTGTCGGCGGCGCTTCTCGCGCCGGACGGCGCGCGCGCCGAGAGCGTGACCGACAGTGCCGGCCGCGCGGTGCCGGTGCCCGCGCAGGTGATGCGGGTGTTTCCGGCCGGGCCGCCCGCCGCCATCACGCTCTATACGGTCGCGCCCGATCTTCTGATCGGCTGGCCGCGCGCCAACCGCGCCGACGAGCGCGAATTCCTCGACGAGACGATCGGCGCGCGACCGGAGGTCGGACGCATCACCGGCCGCGGCAACACCGCCAATCTCGAAGTGGTGCTGGCGCTGAAGCCCGACCTGATCCTCGACATCGGCATCGTCAACAACACCTACATCTCGCTCGCCGATCGCGTGCAGCAGCAGACCGGCATTCCCTACGCACTGCTCGACGGCCGCTTCGACGGCATCCCCGGTACCTACCGCACCATCGGCGCACTGACCGGACGCCGCGAGGCCGGTGAAGCCGCGGCGCGCTATGCCGAGGAAACCCTCAAGACGATCACGAGCCGCCTGCCGCCGCCCGAGAAACGGCCGCGCGTCTACTACGCGCGCGGGCCGCGCGGGCTCGAGACCGGCCTGGGCGGATCAATCAATGTGGAGACGATCGAATTGCTCGCGCGCAATGTGGCGGGCGGCACACGCGGGGGCCTCGCCACCGTGTCGATCGAGGACGTGCTGGTGTGGAATCCCGAAGTGATCATCACCATCGACAAGGATTTCGCACAGAACATCCACAGCATGCCGACGTGGCGGCCCGTTGCAGCGGTGCGCGCCAAGCGCGTCCACCTGTCGCCGAAGCTGCCGTTCGGCTGGGTCGATTTTCCGCCGTCAGTGAACCGGCTGATCGGACTGTGGTGGCTGGCGAAGATTCTCTACCCCGAGCTGTTCCCCGAGAACCTCCAGACGCTGACGCGGGAGTTCTATCAGCGCTTCTATCATGTGCCGCTGAGCGACCCGCAGCTCGACCGCGTGCTGGCGGGACGCGATTGACGCATGAACTCATCGCTTCGTTCCGGGGCTCATGATCGCCACCGCCGTGCTGGTGGCGGGATTGATTGTCGCTTTCGCGGTGGGGCGCTATCCGGTCGGCCTCGGTGAATTGTTCGACGTGTTGTGGTCGCGTGCGAGCGGTCGTGCGCCGGCGGTGCCCGAGGCAACCGAGAACGTGATCCTGCTGGTGCGCGGGCCGCGCGTGATCGCGGCGGTGCTGGTCGGCGCTGCGCTCGCGGTCGCCGGCGCCGCATTCCAGGGACTGTTCCGCAATCCGCTGGTGTCGCCGGATATTCTCGGCGCGTCGTCGGGCGCCGCGCTCGGCGCCGTGCTCGGTATCTACTTTTCGCTTGGCGTCATTGGAATCGAGATCCTCGCCTTCGGCGGTGGCCTGCTCGCCGTCGGGGCGGTCTACGGCATCGGCTCGGCGCTGCAATCGCGCGATCCGATCCTGGTGCTGGTGCTGACCGGCGTGGTGGTCGGCTCACTGCTCGGCGCCGGCGTCGGCTTGGTGAAATATCTTGCCGATCCGTACAACCAACTTCCGGCGATGACGTTCTGGCTGCTGGGCAGCCTCGCGGCGACCAACGCCGGCGACCTCATTCCGCTCGCGGGTCCGGTCGCGCTCGGCACAGTGGTGCTGGTGGCGCTGCGCTGGCGCATGAACGTGATGTCGCTGCCGGAGGAGGAGGCGCGCGCGCTCGGCGTGGCGACCGGGCCGATGCGGATCGCGATCGTGGCGGCGGCGACGCTGGTCACCTCGGCCAGCGTCGCGGCCGCCGGCGTCATCGGCTGGGTCGGGCTTGTTGTGCCGCATCTGGCGCGTGCGCTGGTGGGGCCGGATTTCCCGAAGCTGCTACCCACCTGCGCGTTGCTCGGCGGCGGCTATCTGCTGCTGATCGATACGCTGGCGCGGACCATCGCGCCGATCGAAATCCCGCTCGGCATCCTCACCGCCGTGATCGGCACGCCGTTCTTCATCTGGCTGCTCGCCGGCATGCAGAGGAACTGGTCGTGACGCTCGCTGGCCGCGATCTCACCATCGGCTACAGCGACCGCGTGGTCGGACGCGGGCTCGACGTCGCGCTCAAGCAAGGCGAAGTGCTGGCGCTGCTCGGCCCGAATGGCGGCGGCAAGACTACGCTGCTGAAGACGCTGCTCGGCATCCTCAAACCGCTCGCCGGCGAGGCTGAGATCGACGGCCGCTCGCTCGGTGCCTTTTCGATCCGCGAGCGCGCGCGCCGCGTCGCCTATGTGCCGCAGGTGCATAACCCCACTTTTGCGTTCACCGTCGAGACCGTGGTGCTGATGGGCCGCACCGCCCATGGCGGCCTGTTCAGCCGGCCGTCGGCGAACGACCGCGCGGTCGCGAGCCGGGCGCTCGACGAATTCGGCATCGTCCATCTCAAGGAGCGGCCCTACACCATGATCTCCGGCGGCGAGCGCCAGCTCGTGCTCTTGGCGCGCGCATTGGCGCAGGAGCCGCAATTCATCGTGCTCGACGAGCCGACCGCGAGCCTCGACTTCGGCAACCAGGGCAAGGTGATGCGCGAAATCCGCGCGCTCGCCGCGGCAGGGCTGGGCGTTCTCTTCACCACCCACGATCCCAACCACGCGCTGCGCACCGCCGATCGCGCCTACCTGCTGCGCGACGGCGCCTGCCTGGCCGAGGGTGAGGTCAAGCACGTGCTCACCAGCGAGCAATTGCAGGAGCTCTACCGCGCCCCCATCGAGCGGCTGGTCGATGCGACAACCGGCGCCAGCGCGTTCCTGCCCGGCTAGCCGAAAGTCCAACTAGTGTCCCTGCAAATTGACCGCCTGCCTGCGACCCCATATCGTTGCCGGTAGCAACTATAAAACGCATCACCCAGAGGAAACGCCGTGATCAGAAGATTGCCGACGATTGCTGCTGCGCTCTTCGCAGCGATGGCCTTTGCCGCCCCGGGGCAGAGCCAGGAATGGCCGCAGAGCACGATCCGTATCATCATCGCGTTCGGTCCCGGCGGCGGCACCGACATTGTCGGCCGCATCATTGCGCAGCGGATGCAGGAGAAGCTCGGCCAGTCGGTCGTCGTCGAAAACCGCCCGGGCGCCGGCGGCATCCTGGGCAACGACGCGGTCGCTCGCGCCGCCAAGGACGGCTACACGCTCGGTATCATGACCGCGGGTCAGACCATCGCCGCGGTGCTGCGCAAGTCGATGCCTTACGATCAACTCACGGCGTTCGATCCGGTCGGCATGGTCGCAGCCGCCGGCTTCGTGATCGTGGCGCGTTCGGATTTCCCGGCCAACAACGTCAAGGATCTGATCGCCAACGCGAAGGCCAATCCTGGCAAGCTGTCGATCGCGGCACCGGGCTTTGGCGCCACTCAGCACATGGCCGCCGCACTGTTCAGCCAGAGCGCCGGCATCGACGTGCTCAACGTGCCGTTCCGCACCACGCCGGAAGCGGTCGGAGCCTTGATGGGCAAGCAGGTCGACGTTCTGTTCGACACCGTGCCGGGCGTGCTCGGGCAAATACAATCCGGCCAGCTCAAGGCGATCGCCGTCACCGGCAAAGATCGCTCTCCAGCGGTCCCGCAAGTGCCGCCGGCCATCGAGTCCGGCGCCGTCCCGGGCTATGACGTCACCACGTGGTATGGCTTCTTCGGACCGCGCGGCATGCCGCCGGCGGTCATCGCCAAGCTCAACAAGACGCTCAACGAGATACTCGCGGAGCCTGCGGTGCGCGAACGCATGACCAAAGCCGGCGTGGACGTCCATAGCTCGACGCCCGACGCGTTCGGCAAACACTTGGCGAGTGAATTCGCCCGCTGGAACAAGGTGCGCGAAGCCGCCGGCATGCCGCAGCAATAGATCTCTGGTCCGCGCGCTCGAACCACGCACGCGCACACGCAAATGGCCCCGCAGACGCGGGGCCATTCACGTTCCGAATTAAGTCCGTGCGCTAGCAGCGCTCGCGGGTACGAACCACGATACGGCCGTCCGGCATCCGCTCACGCACCGTCACGGTGCGGCAACCGCGCTCGTACGCGTAGCTGTTCCACCCGCGATAGGAGCGACGATCCCACCGGTCATGATCTCGGTAGTACGGCTCCGGTCCGACGCGCACGCCGACGCCCGGGCCCTCGAGATAGACCTGCGCCACTGCAGGCGCGGCCGCCATCAGTGTCCCCGCCGCAATGATACCAATCGCAAGTTTTCTCATAACATTTCTCCTTCGCGTTGACGGGGAGTCAACGCAGGATCGGCGCGATTGTTTCTGGAATATGCAAGCGAACCGAATGGAACCATTTCGTGGTTCCGCCGTTTGTTGGTCGAAGCGATGTCTAGCGTTGGAGGAACAGAAAATGGGTAAGGGACTTTTGCTTTGGCTGATCGGCATTCCGATTCCGATCATCCTGGTCATCTGGCTGTTCGGCGGCCTCGGCTAAGCGAATAGTCGTCGTGTTTTACGCGCGGTGACGGTTTCGCCCGCGGAGCCCGGCCAAGGCCGGGCTTTCGCTTTTTTCGGGCGCCCGCTTTCTGGTATAAGTCCCGCCGCGATACCAGAGAGGCGCTCCAGCGATGGCCAGGAAACCGGCCAAAACCGCGGCTAAGTCGAGGGCGGCCAAATCCACAATTCGGCTCGTGGGCGTGCCGGCCGAGCGTTATCTCATCCAGCCGGACCCGCAGGATCCGCGGCTGACTGAGCGCGTTACCGGCGTCGACCAGACCGGACAGCCGCTCGAGACCCGCGTCACCGTCGAGCGCGCGCTGACGATCTTCCTCAATTCGCAGGAGATCGTCACCGCGATGACCATCGGCGATTATCCCGACTATCTCGCGATCGGCTATCTGCTCAATCAGAACATGCTCAAACCGAACGACGTCGTCACTGGCGTCGACTACGACGAGGAGCTCGCGGTCGTCGTGGTGCGCACCAAGCGCAAGACCAACTACGAGAAGAAGCTGAAGAAGAAGGTGCAGACCTCCGGCTGCGCGCAGGGCACCGTGTTCGGCGACCTGATGGAGGCGCTCGAGGACGTAAAGCTGCCGGACGCGGAGCTGCGCACCTCGTGGCTCTACGCGCTGACCAACAAGGTCAACACCACGCCGTCGCTCTATCTCGAAGCCGGCGCGATCCATGGCTGCGTGCTGGCGGTCGGTGATCGTCCGCTGGTCTATATGGAAGACGTCGGCCGCCACAACGCAGTCGACAAGATCGCGGGCTGGATGTTCAAGCACCGCGTGCGCCCCGACGACAAGATCTTCTACACCACCGGGCGGCTGACCTCTGAGATGGTGATCAAGACCGTGCGCATGGGCATTCCAATTCTCGTGTCGCGCTCGGGCTTCACAGCCTGGGGCGTCGAGTTGGCGCGCAAGGCGAACCTGACGCTGGTCGGCCGTGCCCGCGGCAAGCGCTTCGTCGCGCTCGCGGGCGAGGACCGCATCGTGTTCGATCAGGACCTGCGCTACGTCGAGGAAGAGAGCGCGAAGCACCGGCGCAAGGCGGCGGTGCATGACGAGTGATATCCTGCAATTCTTGCGGTCTGATCTCGCGCTCTATTTGATTCCAGTACCAGCCATTGTTTTTGCGCTTGTCACCATTTGCATCGAGATTTGGAGAGGTGACGAATTGCCCGTGGCAAAGGGCATCGCCCTCGGGTTTCCTTTTCCGTTGGCAGTTATCTACTTTCTAATGTTTGGATCGGTGGCGAGGTCGTTTCCTGATTGGCTCTCGTTGACACTGTTTTTCGCGCCTCAAGCTTATATTCTGCTGCTGCTTGGGCTTTGGCTTTCAATCGCAATCTTTCGCCAAGGCGATCTGCGTCCGATAGCCTTTGCGGCCATCTTTCCAGTTGCCTTACTGGGCCATCTATTGACCATGATGGCCGTGGGCTCACTCAGCGGCTATAGCGGAAGCGGATGACGAAGCAGCCTCTCGGCCTCATCCTCGCCGGTGGCCTCGCGCGCCGCATGGGCGGCGGCGACAAGGCGCGCATCAAGATCGGCGGCATTACCATCCTCGAGCGCGTGCTGGCGACGATGACGCCGCAATGCGCGGCGCCTCATCATCAATGCCAATGGCGACCCTGCGCGCTTCGCCGACACGCGCCTGCCGGTGGTCGCCGACAGCATCCCCGATTTCGCGGGCCCGCTCGCCGGCATCCTGGCCGGGCTCGACTGGGCGGCGGCGCATGCGCCGGACACCGCCGACGTCGCGAGCGTGCCGGGCGACTGCCCGTTCCTGCCCTCCGACCTGGTGGCGCGGCTCGCGGCAGCGCGCGCAGAAGCCAAGACGCCGCTCGCCTGCGCACGCTCGGGCGACTGGCGGCACCCGGTGGTAGGGCTATGGCCGGTGGCGCTGCGCGAGGACCTGCGCAAGGCGCTCATGGTCGAGGGGCTGCACAAGATCGAGATCTGGACCGCGCGCCATGGCGTCGCCATTGCCGACTGGCCGCCCGAACCAGTCGACCCCTTCTTCAACGTCAACACGCCGGAGGACGTGGCCGCGGCCGAGCGTGTTGCGGCGCAAGAGCGCGGCACTTAATTCACTTGATCCCGGCCCCAGACGGCTCATAAATACTCATAGCTTGTCGCTATATCTGGGAGGAATTCGGCATGCGCAGCTTCCTGATGTCATGTGCCGCGATCGTGGTCATCGCGGTCGGGGCGGTGGTGGTGCTCAACCACTTCCAGGAGCCGGTTGCGACCGCCTTCTCGTCGCCCACGGGCGTGCGGATTTAACGTTCACTCCGCCAGCGCGGCGTAGGACAAGAACCCGACGGTGGCGCCGGGCGCGACCGTCGTCACGTCCTCCGGCAATTCGATCAGCCCATCGGTCTCGGTCAGCGAGGTGATGACGCCGGCGCCGTCCTGCGCGTGCTTGAAGGCGTCGACCGAGCCGTCGGCATTGCGCACCAGCCGCACCCGCACATATTCGCGCCGGCCGCTGCGCTTCTTGTAGGGAAAGCCCGCGCGCACCGGCAGCGGAATGAGCGGCAACACCTCGGCGCCCGCAAGCCGCAGCAGCAGCGGCCGCACCACGCGTGCAAAGGTCACGAACACCGCGACCGGATTGCCGGGCAGGCCGACGAAGGCGGCGCCCTCGCCCGCGCGCTCTCCCGCGATCACACCCATCGCCACCGGCCGGCCTGGCTTGATGCCGACCCGCCAGAACACGAGCTTGCCGATGCTCTCAACCGCGTCGCGGACGTGATCGGCCTCGCCGGTGGAGACGCCGCCGGAGGTGAGCACGAGGTCGTGGTTGGCGGCGGCATCCGCGATGGCGCGCGCGAGCCGCGCCTTGTTGTCGGGCAGGATGCCCAAGTCCGTGAAGCTCGCACCCATGCGATCGATCAAGCCCGCGAGCAGGAAACGGTTGGCGTCGAACAACGCGGCCGGCGGCAGCGGCTGGCCGGGCTCGACGATCTCGTCGCCGGTCGAGAACACCGCGATCCGCACACGGCGGCGCACCGGCAACGCCGTCAGCCCGACCGCGGCGGCGAGCGCGACATGCGAGGTGGTGAGCCGCTTTCCCGCCGGCAACATCACCGACTTGGCACGCAAATCCTCGCCGGCGGCGCGGCTGTTGGCGCCGCGCTTCAGGCCGCTCGGCACGATCACCACGTCGCCCTCGACACGCGTGTCCTCCTGCATGAACACGGTGTCGGCCCCGGCGGGCATCGGCGCACCGGTAAAGATGCGGATCGCTTCGCCGGCACCGAGCGCGCGGGTGGCGGCGCGCCCCGCGGTGATGCGGTCGACGACTTTGAGCCGCGTGTCGCCCGCCGCCGCCAAGTCGGCATGACGGACGGCAAATCCGTCCACCGCGGAATTGTCGAATGGCGGCAAGTCAATCGGCGCGACGATATCCTCTGCGACCACGCGGCCGCGCGCGGCGGCAAGCGGCACGGTCTCGGTCTCGGTCACCGGCGCGACGCGCTCCGCGATCAGCCGCTCCATCTCGGCGACCGGCAACAGCGCACCGCCGAACGCAAAGCAATCGTCGGAGAGCTGCGCCATTAGGCTGCTCCCTGACGCATGATCCCGAAAAGTGGGAACCGGTTTTCGGACAAGATCATGCGCGCGCCCCCGCGAGTACGTCCGCCAGCGGCGCCGATTCAACAGTGACGATGTTGGCAATCGTCTCGATGTCGTCGAGCGAGACCACCGGCAGCTCGACCTTGGGCAGCGGCACGTCGGACGCGACTGCGACGATGCAGTCGTCGTCCGGATGCAGCAGCGGCTTGCCCACGACCGCGCGATGCACTTCGAGCTTCGGGATCGGCGCCGTCTTGTAGCCCTCGACCACCACCAGATCGACCGGCGACATCCGCGCCAGGAGGTCGTGCAGCGTCGGCTCCGCGGCGCCGCGCAGCTCATGCACCAGCGCGAACCGGGCTGACGAGCCGATCATGACCTCGGTCGCGCCCGCCATGCGGTGGCTGTGCGAGTCCTTGCCGGGCTGGTCGACGTCGAAGCCGTGATGGGCGTGCTTGAGGGTCGACACGGCAAGCCCCCGCGCCACGAGGCACGGGATCAGCCGGGTCAGCAGTGTCGTCTTGCCGGAACCGCTCCAGCCGGCGAGGCCGATAACGCGCATGGGTCGAATATAGCAGAAGCGCCCGGAGGTGATCCGGGCGCTTCTTTATCGACTTCAAAGTAGAGTGAACTATTCCGCCGGCTGCATCCGTCCGGGGGACGAGGTGGCGCCGCTCTTGGCCTTCTCTTCCTCGAGCCAGATGCTGTGGTGCTGCTTGGCCCAGTTCTCGTCCACGGTGCCGGTGCCCATGGCCTCGAACGCGCCTTCCATGCCGATGGTGCCGATGTAGATGTGGCCGAGCATGGCGGCGACGAACAGCACGCCGACGATGCCGTGGACCACTGCCGCGGTCTGCATGCCCACGATGCTGGTGCCCCAGAACGGGAACATCAGCAGATAGCCGGTGATCGCCACTGCACCGCCGCCGAGCACGACGATCCAGTAGATCATCTTCTGGCCGGCGTTGAAGCGCTTGGCCGGCGGGTGGCCGTGGCCGACGATGCCGCCGCCCTCCTTGAGCCACTCGACGTCGACGCGGTTCGGGATATTGCCGGCGATCCACATCAGGAAGATCAGCACCACGCCGATCGTGAACGGGAAGCTCAGATAGTTGTGGGCGTATTTCGCCCATTGCGACCAGCCGGTGAACGCCTCCGGACCGATCAGCGGCAGCAGCCAATCCTTGCCGAAGGTGATGTTGAGGCCCGAGAGCGCGAGCACGATGAAACAGACCGCCGTCATCCAATGCACGAAGCGCTCGAACGCATTGAACCGCACGACGGTGCGGCCGGAGCGGCCGGCCTCGATCCGCACCATGCCGCGGAACAGATAGAACAGCACCAGCACGCCGAGCATGCCGAGGATCGCGATGGCGGCGATCCACGGCAACGTCACCTGGCTGAAGCGGCGCCAGTCACGACCAGCCGGCTGCTCGATGGTGCAGGCCTTCTGGTCGGGCAGCGTGCAACGGCCGCTGATCCGGTCCATCTCCTTGAACAACTGCTCTTCCCGCACCGAGCTCGCGGTCGGGTTCACGGAGCCGTCGGGATTCTTCTGCTGCGCCAGCGACGGAACCGCCGCGACGACTGCCACCAACAGCGCCAGCACGCCGACGGCGATCCGGATGCGCGCAAGAAATGCCGCCATACCTGTTCTCCCTGTCTTTACGCCGCCCGCAAAGTTCGATCCCAAGTGCGATCCTACGTCGCGATGGTCTCGCGATAGGCGGTCCGCCATCCCCAGGCGCCGGAGCCGTAGCCGCGCTTGACCACGCGCTCGCGGTAGATCTGGGCGATGATCTCGCCGTCGCCGGCGAGCAGCGATTTCGTCGAGCACATCTCGGCGCACAGCGGCAGCTTGCCTTCGGCGAGCCGGTTGGTGCCGTACTTGACGAATTCGGCCTGCGTGTTGTCCGCCTCCGGGCCGCCGGCGCAGAAGGTGCACTTGTCCATCTTGCCGCGCGATCCGAAGTTGCCCACCCGCGGATATTGCGGCGCGCCGAACGGGCACGCGTAGAAGCAATAGCCGCAGCCGATGCAGAGATCCTTGGAGTGCAGGACCACCGCGTCGGCCGTGGTGTAGAAGCAGTTCACCGGACATACCGCCGCGCACGGCGCGTCGGTGCAGTGCATGCAGGCCATGGAGACCGAGCGTTCGCCCGGCTTGCCGTCATTGATGGTGACGACGCGCCGCCGGTTGATACCCCACGGCACCTCGTGCTCGTTCTTGCAGGCGGTGACGCAGGCGTTGCACTCGATGCAGCGGTCCGCGTCGCAGAGGAATTTCATGCGAGCCATGGTTCATTCCTCCCTTAGGCTGCCCTGACCTGGCACAGCATGGCTTTCGGCTCCTGCATTCCGGTGACCGGATCGTAGCCGTAGCCTGTGATGGTGTTGACGCTTTCACCGAGCACAATGGGATCGGCGCCCTGCGGATACTTCTTGCGCTGGTCGACGTTCATGAACCAGCCGGCGAAGTGGAACGGACACCAGGTCACGCCCCGGCCGACGCGTTCGGTCACCAGCGCTTTCATGCGGCATGCCCTGCCGTCCGGCATCTCCGGACCGGTGACCAGCACGAACTGGCCGTCCTTGATGCCGCGTTCGGTGGCGTCGGCAGGATTGATCTCGATGAACATGTCCTGCTGCAGCTCGGCGAGCCACTTGTTGGACCGCGTTTCTTCACCGCCGCCCTCGTACTCGACCAGACGGCCGGAGGTGTTGATGAGCGGGAATTGCTTCGCGATCCCCTTCTCCACCGCCGCTTTCTGGATGTCGAAGCCGAGATTGGGAACGCGGAACTGGATCGCGTTCGGCAACGTCGGATACTTCGCCACCAGCTCGGGCCGCGGCGTGTAGATCGGCTCACGATGCACCGGCACCGGATCGGGCAGGTTCCACGCGTTGGCGCGGGCCTTGCCGTTGCCGTAGTGGATGCAGCCGTGCGCCATCGCGACGCGCTGGATGCCGCCGGAGAGGTCGATCGCCCACGACACACCGTCGGGATTCTTGCCGCCGATGCGTTCGATGGTCGTGCGCTCGGTCTCGGTGAGGTCCTTGTCCCAGCCGAGCTTCTTGAGCACCCCGTAGGTGAACTCGGGATAGCCGTCCTTGATCTCCGAGCCGGCCGAGAACGATCCGTTCGCCAGCAGGCTGACCTTGCGGACGGTGCCGTCCGGCGCCTTCTCCTCACGCTCGACGCCGAAGCGGGCACGGAACGTGCCGCCGCCGTCCATGACGTGGAGGTTGGTGTTGTAGAGCTGGTGGGTGCCGGGATGCCGCAGCTCCGGCGTGCCCCAGCACGGCCACGGCAGGCCGTAGTAGTCGCCGCCGATTTCCGGAATGTCCTTCGGCGCGCGCAGCGAGACCAGGTCGAACTTGTCCTGGTTTTTCATGTGCGCCTTCAGGCGTTCCGGCGACTGGCCGCAGTAGCCGGTCGACCAGCCGCCGCGGTTGATCTCGCGCAGGATGTCCTCGGCCACCGGATCGTCGCCGTTGACCTTGATGTTCTTGAACATCTGCTCGGCGAAGCCGAGCCGCTTGGCGAGCAGATACATCGCCTCGTAGTCGTTCTTCGATTCGAAGATCGGCTTGACGACCTGCTCGCCCCACTGGAGCGAACGGTTCGACGCGGTGCGCGAGCCGTCGCATTCGAACTGGGTGCAGATCGGCAGCAGGTAGGTGTTGTCCTTGCGCTCGCCGAGCACCGCCCAGGTGGTCGGATGCGGATCGGCGACCACCAGCAGATCGAGCGCCGCAATGCCCTCGGCCGCCTTCGGCATGCGCGTGACGGTGTTGCCGCCGTGGCCGAAGACGATCATGGCTTTGATGTTGTCCTGCTGCTGGACCTGCTCCTTCGGCAGCATGGTGGCGTCGAACCAGCGCGTCGACGGAATGCCGACCGCCTCCATCATCTTCACCGGCTTGCCGGAAACGTTGCGCGTGTGGAATTGCGCGGCCAGCCAATCGTAGTCGGTCTCCCAGACGCGGCACCAATGCCGCCACGCGCCTTCGGCGAGGCCGTAGTAGAGCGGCAGCGTCGTAATATCGAGGCCGAGGTCGGTGGCGCCCTGCACGTTGCAGTGGCCGCGGAAGATGTTGGCGCCGTTGCCGAAGCCGCCGACGTTACCGGTCGCGAGCAGCGCGATGCAGAACGCGCGCACGTTGGCGGTGCCGACCGTGTGCTGGGTCGCGCCCATGCACCAGATCAGCGTCGCCGGCTTCTCGGTCGCGAACATCTTGGCGACGCGCTCGAGCTGCGCGCCGGGCACGCCGGAGACGCGCTCGACTTCCTCCGGATTCCACTTCTCCACCTCGCGGCGGATGTCTTCCATGCCGTGGACGCGCTGTTCGATGAACTGCTTGTCCTCCCAGCCGTTGCGGAAGATGTGCCACAGCATGCCCCAGATCACCGGAATGTCGGTGCCGGAGCGGATGCGGACATATTCCGTGGCGTGGGCGGCGGTGCGGGTGAGCCGCGGCTCGATGACGACGTAGTTCGCGCGATTGAGCTCCTTGCCCTCGAGCAGGTGCTGCAGCGACACCGGATGCGCCTCGGCGGGATTGCCGCCCATGATGATCATGGTCTTGGAGTTGCGGATGTCGTTGTAGCTGTTGGTCATCGCGCCGTAGCCCCAGGTATTGGCCACGCCGGCGACGGTCGTCGAATGGCAGATGCGCGCCTGGTGATCGACGTTGTTGGTGCCCCAATAGGCCGCGAACTTGCGGAACAGATAGGAGCCTTCGTTGGAGAACTTCGCGGAGCCAAGCCAGTAGACCGAATCCGGTCCCGACTTTTCGCGGATCGCGAGCATCTTGGCGCCGATCTCGTCGATCGCGGTCTGCCAGGAGACCTTGGTCCACTGACCGTTGACGAGCTTCATCGGATATTTCAGCCGGCGATCGCCGTGCACCAGTTCGCGCACCGCCGCGCCCTTGGCGCAATGCGAGCCGCGATTGATCGGCGATTCCCAGCCGGGCTCCTGCCCGATCCACACGCCTTCCGATATTTCGGCGACCACGGTGCAGCCGACCGAGCAGTGCGTGCAGATGTTCTTGCGGATGGTGATCGCGGCGCCGGGCTTGGCCGGCGGGCCGGCTTCGGCTTTGCGGACGCTGGCCAGCGGCAAGCTCCCGAGCGCGGCGAGGCCGCCGGCGACGAGACCGGAGCGGCGCAGGAACGACCGGCGGTCGAGGCCGGCTGTCGGATTGGCCCGGCAGCGCTTGCGCAAGCGCACCGCGGCGAGCCTGACGTTCCGTTCGCTTGATCAGCATGACTGCTTCTCCCTCACTTCGTGGGATAGCGGTTGACGCGATAGAAGGTCTGCACCTGCGCCGAGTTCGGCTGGTAGCGCGCCTTCCGCTTCTCGTCGTTGCGTCTCGGTGTCGGCGGCGGCCGGACCGACGAACGGCGTCGTTGCCGCCGCTGCTGCGGTGCCTACGCCAAGCGTACGAAGGAACTCACGCCGGCCGAGCCCACTCGCCTTGCGTTCTTGCTTCATCGCCGTACCCTCCTTGGATCCCGCTTTGCCCGCCGCTATGACGGCAGTGCGAAAGCCTCAATCTCGATGTCCACGAACAGGCGTCCGAGCGTCCCGACATTGCGGTAGAACCCGGCTGCCTCTGCTTGCTCCAGATCGGCGAAGAACCGTCCGATCCAGGGTGAAAGGTGCTTCTCGAAGAGCGCGCGGTCGGCGCCGGCCTCGGCGGGAAGCCGTCCATTGATCAGCCCGGCCATGATCTCGCACAGGATCGCCGCGTGATCTTCCGGCTCGGATTCGCCGTCGGCGCGCTCGATGCCGAGCTTCGCGAGCTGTTCGCGCAACCGCGCCAGCGGGCGCTCGTACAGGAACCCGGATTGATAATACGAGCCGTAGGGCAATAGTTCCCCGCGCCCGAGCCCGATGAAGAGGTCGAAATACTCGCGCGAGACCCGCTCGGCGGTGGTGCGGCTCGCGGCTTCCGCAAGCGCGGCATGGGCGACGCCCAGCGGCGAGGCGTCGCCGCGCAATGTGGCGAGCCGATCAAGCAGCGCCTGGTCGGGCGCGGACGCCAAGCAGCGCAGCAAGCAGCGTGTATTCCTGGGCGCGCGCGGCATCGACCTCCTCCAGATCGCCGGCATTGGGATGCCGCTCGCCGTACAGATCGGGACGCAGCACGCTGCGATCGACGCCGGTCGCCGCTTCGACGGCGACGACGCGCTCCGCGGGAATGCGCGCCCAGTTGGATACCGAAGGTTGGGAAATGCCAATTTTTCGGGCAAGCGCGCCGACGCCGCCGGCGGCACGAATTGCTTCGTCTAGGCCCGTATCGCGCATGGACGTTCTTTTTCGTTATTCCAATTTAACTCCATGAGTTTGCTCCCGCGGTCGTCGGCGGGTCAATAGTCGAAGGCTATGGCCAATAGTATTACTTGGGCAAAGCTCGGCCGTGCCCACGCCTTGCAAGTGTATGCAAATTCTCCGGCGGCGAATGCTCTTGCTGCGATGCAACAGAATCTGTGTTGCGCTGCGTCGTTGCTTCGGGGCCAATCAATTCAACTTGATCCTGCGACGGCTGATCTGGGCTCGGCATCTGTCGTCGTCCGCCGTCGCATCCGTCTGCGCGTTTATTTCCTCAATCGCTGCCGCGGGTTGCACCGGCAAGGTGCCGGCCTGTCGCGGCACTCGTGCTGCTTCGGCGCGCTTCTCCGCCCCGGTCGTTTCCGGCTCCGGCTGCCAGCCGCTGAGTATCCGCACCACCTCCTGGCGCAGTTCGTCCGTCATCTCCAGCGGACCGAACCCGGGATGGCGCCGGGCGTATGGAAATCGAAGTCGTAGTCGTTCAAGCCCACGAAATCCCGCACCTTGGGATCGGCGGCCCACGCGCGGCGAAGCGCCGCAAGCCGCACGTCGGCCGGCACGCCGGGCGCCAGGAAGCCGCGGATGTCGGTTTCCGCCGTGATCGATTCGATCGGCGGCAGCTGTCGAGAGATCGAACGCCGGTTCCGTCGGTTTCGACGTTCGCTGCTGGCACCGGCTGTGGCGGCACGGCGTCCGCAGCGCGCTCGTCCGGGCGCACCTCGGCTTTGCGCTGCGTCTCGCTCGTCATCCCGCCGGCGGAACCAATTCTGTCCGCCTTGCGCTTGCGGCGCGACCAGCGCGTCAGGAAATTTTCCGGATCGCTCATCGCGGTCGATCCTTCGGCGTAGGTCCGCGCCGCGCCAGCGCTTCCGGATCGGCGCGGTCGCGCTTGCGCTTCACGAATGGCTGCTCGACGTGGTGCTCGGCGACGAACGCTTCGACGACCGCCCGCACCGTCTCCGGCATCGGCACCGCCTCGACCAGATGGTCGCCGTTCTGCGTATAGGCTTCGCCTTCGGCGGGATCGGCGGTGACCGCGACGAGCTCGAACGGCGGCTCGACGCCGGTCGGCCGCAACGCCACCCACAACGACGGCGAGCCGGTCGCAAGATTGTCGCGATAGTGCGCGGTGTCGGTGCGATAGAGCGCAACATCGGCGGCGCCGGCATAGAACGGTCGCGACGTCGCCGTCGGCGGACAATTGCGTCCACGGCGCCGCCGCCGGCGCGCCCGGCAGCGCCGTCACCGGCCGCCAGGTGAAGTCGATCCACGGGCTTGCCGCCTTGCGGCGCTCGACCACGACGCCGACGGAGATTTGCGCGAGCGGCGCGGCGCTCACGATACGTCCTCCAGATGCCTGATCGGCAGGCCGGTGACGAGGTTCTGCGGCTTCAGGCGCAGCATCCCGTCCGGCGTCATCGCCATGATCAGATAGATGGGTTCGCCTTTGGCCTTGTCCAGCACCGGCGGCGGGGTCGCGGAAGGTCAGCCGGATAGAGGCCGACGATGCGCGCGCGCGCGGCGTCGTCGAGTTCCTCGCCGTTCCAGAGCTCGTCGCCGATCTTGGTGCCCTGCGCGTCGAGGCCGACATACCAGGTGAGGTTCACGTCATTCGCCTCGATCAGCGGCTCGACCGTCGACCTCGATGGCGAGCAGATGGTTCGACCCAGCGCGCGATCACCTCGCCCAGCGCGCCGAGCCCGCGGCGGCCGGCGGTGAGATCGAGCGCCATGTCGAAGCGGTCGCTGCGCTCCCAGTAGTCGTGCGCGTTGTCGTCGTTGAGCACGTCGATGGCGGCCTCCGCCGGCATGCCCAGCATGGAGACGAGCGGCGACGCCGAACTGCGCATTGCTGCCGGCGACGGTTTCCTCATCGGCGGCGATCAGCGAGCCTTCGTGCGTGGTCAGCCGCTGCGGCCGGAAGAACATCTCCGCCGCGCGCAAAGCGTAGACGTCGTCGCAGTCGTCGAGCAGGTTGCGCAGGATCGCGTGCACGAGCTGGTTGACGAACAGGCAGCGGCGTCGCGCCGAAGCCCGCGCGCACCAGGTGCAGATAGGCCGCCTCCACGGTGCGGTGCGCCAACGAGGAGATCGCGGAACGCGATCATCACGGTCCAGTTCTCGCGCGCGTCCTTGTCGGCCATCGCGGCGATTTCGGAGGCTCGACCGGCCGGCGCGGATTGGTCAGCAGCGCGGCATGCAGCGTGCGCTCGACCACGCAGGCGTCGTCGGGCGGCGCGAGCTCCGGCCGCGCCAGATAGGCCTTGAGGAACTCGTCGGTGACGACCAGCCCGCCGCCCTCGTCGCGGTCGAGCAGATGATGTCCGCAGGAGAGCCAGAAGTCGTCATCACTGGTCGCCCTTCGCGAGCTTCGCCAGATCGACCGTCTCGGCCGGCTCCTCCTCGCCCTCGACCTCAAGGAACGAGAAGGCGCGCATCGGCTTGCGCTCGCCGCGCGGCCGCAGCGTGCGGAACGCCTCGCGGATCTCGCCGTTCTCGACGGTGCGGTGCACCGCGACCAGCATATCGAGCGGATGGTCGCAGAGCGACGCCGCGAATGTGAACTCTTCCTCCGCCGCCGCCACCGCGTCGGCAACGCTCGGCGCGCCGAACTCCGCCACCAGATGCTTGGCCAGCGTATCGATCGCGGCGAGGCGGTCGTCGTCGCTGGCTTCGACGATCTGCACCAGCGTCGACCAGCCGAGCGACTGAACGCCGAGGAAGCCGGAGCGGAACGCCGCGCGCTCCTTGCCTTCCATCGTCGGCGGGATCGCCATCCCAGAACATGAAGGCGCCCGACACCGCCCATTCGCCGGGCTCGGCGGCGCGCTCGAACACGAAGGTGTCGGACGGATCGAGCCGGATGGTGCGCAATAACTTCATTTGCGCGGCCCTCCGGTGTCGGGATCGAGCCACGACACCCGCGACAGCGCGCTGATGAGCGAATGCCGCACCGGCTCGGCCGCGGCCATGCGCTGCACCAGCAGGTCGCCGTTCTCGTCGATCTCCCGCCGCACGCCGCTCTCGGGCGTCAGCCGCGCAAGATAATTCTTCGCGACTTCGCCAAACCCCTTCTCCTGCCAGGCGTCGATCGCGCTCATGAGGTGGCGCGCGAAGCTTTCCACCAGCCGGCCGGAGCCGAGACCATCGAAGCCCTCGTCTTCGAGCGCGGCGGAGAGCGGCGTGACGCCCGGCTCCTCCTCTCCCATGGCGACGGTGCGGATCGTCGCGCCGAACACCAGCCACGGCGCCGGTTCGTTCTCGTCGGCGCCGATCGGCCATTCCAGCCGCACGCCGCCGACCAGCCCGCCGTCGACGCGGATCGCGTCGGGCCAGTCGAACGTCGATCGGCTTTCCGGCGGCGCATGCACCGCCAGCGCATCGGCGAGCGCGGCCGAGCCGGCATAGATGACGCGCCGCGCCTGCCAGAGCGGCTCGTCGGGTTCCAGCACGACGGCGAATTCGGCGAGATCGAAGCGCCCGACATGGACCAGCGTGCCGGCGCCCTCCGTGGCTGCGATCTCGGTCGCATGCGCCATGGCGTCGCCGACCTCGCGCAAGGTCACGAGGCGGAACGGCGGCGGCAGATCGAGGGCCGGCGCAGTCGCCATTAAGTGTTCCGAGCTAACGTGTTCCCGGGGATGTGATTTTTGTTTGGAATACTTATAACTTAGGACGCAGGCATGGCCACCACCTGGATGGCTTGGAACCCTTAATGGCCCAAGGTCTAATGGCCGAAGTCCCGCGCAACATCCTGATCTGCTCCTGCGACGACACCATGCCGCTCGATGAGGGCGCGGTGAAGCGCGCCTGCCGTGGCGCCGACGTCATGGCTGCGCACCAGCTCTGCCGCCTGGAGCTCGAAAAATTCCGCAAAGCGGCTGCTGGCCGGCGAGCCGCTTACCGTCGCCTGCACGCAGGAAGCGCCGCTGTTCTGCCGAAGTCGCGCGAGGACGCCGACATCCGCTTCGTCAATATCCGCGAGACCGCGGGCTGGTCGAAGGACGCGAAGGCGGCCGGACCGAAGATCGCGGCGCTGATCGCGGCTGCCGCCGAGCCCGTCGCCGACATCCCGTTCGTGAGCTTCGAGAGCGAGGGCGTGATCCTGATCTACGGCCGCGACGAAGCCGCGATCGAGGCGGCCGAACCTGCTCAAGGATCATCTCGACGTCACCGTGCTGATCAAGCCGCCGGCCGACATCGCGCCGCCGCGCACCACCGAATTCCCGGTGGTGAAGGGCACGATCCGTTCCGCCAAGGGCCATCTCGGCGCGTTCGAGCTGACTGTCGACGATTATGCGCAGCCGGCGCCGTCGTCGCGCGGCGCGCTCAGCTTTCGGGCCGGCGAAGAACGGCGCGACCTCGCGCTGCGACATCATCCTCGACATCTCGGGCGGCGCGCCGCTGTTCTCCGCCGCCGATCTGCGCGACGGCTATCTGCGCGCCGATCCCGGCGACCCCGCCGCGGTGATGAAGGCTGGTGCTGAAGGCGCGCGACCTCACCGGCACCTTCGACAAGCCGCGCTATATCGATTTCAACGCCGACATCTGCGCGCATTCGCGCTCGAAGATCGTCGGCTGCAATCGCTGCCTCGATCTCTGCCCGGCCGGCGCGATCGCGCCTGACGGCGACCATGTCGCGATCGACGCGCATATCTGCGCCGGCTGCGGGCAATGCGCGGCGGTGTGCCCGACCGGCGCCGCATCCTATGCGCTGCCGTCGGCCGACGCGCTGATGCGCAAGCTGCGCACGCTGCTCACGGCCTATCGCGAGGCCGGCGGCGCGCGGCCGGTCATCCTGTTCCACGACGATGCGCACGGCACGCCGATGATCGACGCGCTGGCGCGCTACGGCGACGGGCTGCCGGCGAATGCGCTGCCGGTCGCGGTCAACGAGGTGACGCAGGTTGGGCTGGAAGCGCTGGCCGCGGCGTTCGCCTATGGCGCCGCATCGGTGCGGCTCCTGTTGCGCGCGAAGCCGCGCCACGATGTGACCGGGCTGCACCGCACGCTGGCGCTGGCGGAGCCGATCCTCGCCGGCCTCGGCTTCGGCGCCGGACGCGCCGCGCTGATCGAGACCGACGATCCGGATGCGCTCGGCGAGGCACTGCGCGCGATCGCGCCGCAGGACGGCGCCCCGCGCCCGGCGAGCTTCCTGCCGACCGGCGGCAAGCGCGACGTGATGCGGCTGGCGTTGCGCGAACTGCAGCGCGCCGCGCCATCGCCGGTCGATATCGTGCCGCTGCCGGCGGGCGCGCCGTTCGGCAAGATCGAGCTCAACGTCGAAGGCTGCACGCTCTGCCTCGCCTGCGTCGCGGCCTGCCCGACCGGCGCGCTTGGCGACGACCCCGAGAAGCCGACGCTGCGTTTCTCCGAGGACGCCTGCGTGCAATGCGGGTTGTGCAAGGCGACCTGTCCGGAGAAGGTCATCACGCTCACGCCACAGCTCGACTTCCGCGCCGCGACCGCGTCGGCGCGCGTGCTCAAGCAGGAAGAGCCGTTCCGCTGCATCCGCTGCGACAAGCCGTTCGGCACCAGGAGCACCATCGAGCGCGTGATCGCGAAGCTCGAAGGCAAGCACTGGATGTTCCAGGGCAAGGCGCAACGCCTCGACATGCTCAAGATGTGCGAGGACTGCCGCGTGATCGCCGCCACCGAGGCCGACTTCGATCCCTACGGCGCGCCGCCGCGTCCCGCCGTGCGTACGACCGAGGACTATCTCCGCGAGCGCGAGGAGCGCGAGCGGATGGAAAAGGGCGAAGGTTGACGCCGCTCGCGCGCTATTTCTTCGTCGTCTTCTCCAAAAACCGCATCAGCGCCGCGCGATCGTCCGGCGAGCCGATGCGCTGCTCCGGCATCTTGGTGCCGGGCGTGTATTCGTTGGGGCCGATCTCGAACAGCTTCGACACCGTCTCCGGCGTCCAGACGATGTCCATCTTCTTCAGCGCCTCGGAGAAATTGTAGCCGGGCAGCGATCGCGATCTTGCGCCCGAAGATGCCCGCGAGCGTCGGGCCGGCGCGCACGCCGTCATTGGCCTTGAGCGTGTGGCAGGCGACGCAGGCGCGATAGACCTCGGCGCCGGGATCGCCGGCATAGGCCGCGAGCGGATCCTCCGGCGCGCCGGCGAGCAGGTCGCCGATCGGCTCGCCCTTGATCGCGTCCCAGCGCCGGATCATGCGGTCGGTGCCGCCGGTCAGCAGCGTGCGGCTGTCGGGAAAGAACGCCACCGACCACACCGGCAGGCCGGGACCGACCAGCGTGCGCTCGAGATTGCGCGTCGCGCGATCGATGATCGCGACCGAGCCGCGGATGCCGGCGGCGGCAACGAGCTTGCCGTCGGGCGAGATGGTCACGGCGATGATCGGCACGGTGCCGATCTCGACGTCGCCTCGGAGCTTGCCGTTCGCGGTCAGGAAATAGACCTTGCCGTCGGCGCCGGCGGCGACGATCTCGCCGTCGGGCGCGATGGCGACGGTGTTGAGCGGCGTCGGCAGCGTGACGACCTCCGGCGCGCCGCCCGCGAGCGGCCAGATGCGCAGCGTCGCGTCGTAGCCGGCGGTGACGACCGACTTGCCGTCGGGCGTGAACGCGACGCCGTTCACATTGTCCTTGTGGCCTTCGAGCACGCGCGGCTCGCCGCCGCGCGAGCGGCCACAGCCGCGCGGTATGATCCCATGACGCGGAGGCGAGCGTCGCGCCGTCCGGCGAAACCGCGAGCGACACCACCGGCGCCTTGTGACCTTCGAGCACGGCGACCGGCTTCGCCTCGCCCGGCTTCCAGATCGCGATGCGGGTGTCCTCGCCGCTCGATGCGGCGCGGCCGTCGCGCAGCAGCGCGACCGCGTTGACCGCACCGTCATGGAAGCGCAGCACCTCGGAGGCGGCGCCCTTCTCCAGCGACCAGCGGATTGCTGACGTGTCGAAGCTGCCGGAAATGGCGCTCTTGCCGTCCGGCGCGATCGCGAGCGCGCGCACCGGGCCGCCATGCCCGCGCAATTGCGCCTGCGCCGCGACGGCGGCTGCGAAGAGCACGACAGCGACAAGAACAATACGTACGCGAACCATCATCGCAACTTTAGCAGGAAATCAGGCATCGGCGGGGCGCATGCCGAGCGCCTGGATTTGCGCGCGCACGCCCTCATCGCGCAACGCGGCCAGAAACGCCTGCACCGCCGGCCGGCTGCGGCGGCTCTCGACCACGAGGAAATCGTATTCCTCCGGCGCAATGAAAAGGAACCCGAGCCCGTAAAGTTCCGCCACCGACGACGTCGACACGCCCCAGTCGGCGCGGCCTTGCGCCACCGCCGCGGCGACCGCGTTGTGCGAGCGCGGCTGGTTCGAATAGCCGGGCGGGCGCTTGCCGGCGAGCAGCGTATCGATCAGCACGCGGGTGCCGGCGCCGGCATTGCGGTTGACCATCAGGCATTGCGCGTCGGCGAGCGCCGCCGCCACCGCCTCTTGCGCGGTGCGGCCTTCGAAGCGCGCATCGCCCTTGCGGAAGACGAAGCCCTGCATGCGCTGCCAGCCCTTCGCCAGCGACAGGCCCGGCTTCAACAGATGCTCGTTGTAGGCGCCGGTCGCGGGATCGATCAGGTGCACCGGCGCGAGGTCGCATTCGCCGCGCTCCGCCGCCGCGACGCCGCCGAGGCTGCCGACGGCGATGGTGCGCGTCGAAAATCCCTGCTCGGCGAGCTTGCCGACAACGATGTCGAGCGCGATGTCGTTCGAGCCGGTGACGACGAGATCGGGCATCGCCGCCGCCTGCCCGATCAGCGTCACCGACGCGCGCGTGCCGGCATCGAGCGACGACGCGAGCGCGTCGATCTCGAGGAAGCCGTCGGCCTGTGAGAAGCTCGTCACCGAGCCCGAGCCTTTGGCGGTCGGGAATGCCACCGGACCGTTTTCGCCCGCGACCAAGCGCGACCAGCACGAATTCCTTGCGGCCGAGCTCGGAGGGAATGCGCACCGGCACGTCGGCCTCGACGCTGCGCGACGCTTCCGGCGGCAAGCCCGCCTTGGCGCGGATCACCGGCGCGACGAAGGCATGGAAGGTGAAGATCGCCGAGGTCGGGAATCCCGGCAGCACCACCAGCGGCTTGCCTTCCGCCACCGCGAGGCAGAGCGGCTTGCCGGGCTTGAGCGCGACGCCGTGCACGACCACGCCGGGCTCGCCGAGCTGCGACACCACGCGATGCGAGAGATCGCCGGCGCCCTTCGAGGTGCCGCCGGAGAGCAGCACCATGTCGCAGATTTCGAGCGCCGCGCGTATTGCAAGCTCAAGTGCAATTTCGTCGTCGGGAAAGCTGCCGAACGGGACCGCCTCGCCGCCGGTCTCCTGCACCGCCGCCGCGACGATCGCGCCGTTGGAATCGTAGACCGCCGCCGGCCGCAGCGGCTCGCCGGGCCGTACCAGCTCGTCGCCGGTCGAGAGCACCGCGACGCGCGGGCGCCGCACGACGTCGACCTCGGCGACGCCGCAGGCCGCGAGCATGCCGATCTCGCGCGAGCCGATGCGCGCGCCCCGCCGCAGCACGACCTCGCCGCGCGCGATGTCGGAGCCGGCATAGGAAATGAATTGCCCCGGCGCCGCGACGCGGCGCACGTCGACCGCCGCGTCGGCACCCTCGACCAGCTCGGTCTGCTCGACCATCACCACCGCGTCGGCGCCGCGCGGCACCACGCCGCCGGTGGCGATGGTGGTGGCGGTTGCGGGCTCGACACCGGAGGCGGGCGCGTGGCCGCAAACGACAACCTCCGGATTGAGACGAAGCCGCTTCGGCGCGGTGTCGCTCGCGCCCACAGTGTCGGCGGCGCGCAACGCAAAGCCGTCGACATTGGAACGATCGAACGGCGGCACGTCGATCGGCGCCTTGACGTCATGCGCGAGCACGCGCCCGAGCGATACGGCGAGCGTGACGCGTTCCGCCGGCAATGGCGCAAGATCAACATGGCGTGCAAAACGCGCGCGCGCTTCGTCGGCGGAGACGACTTCGAGGAATTGCTCCTGCCGCGCCGCGCGGCGGATCGTCTCGATCAGGTCGTGGCTTGCAGCGCTTTTGTCCAAGCGATCGCTCATGGCCACGGTCTTATCACGACCTCGCTTCCCGCCGGCAAACCTTCGCTGTTCGCGGTTACGACAATCCAGCCGTCGGTGTTCGCGAGTGGCGCCAGCGGCCAATAGCCGGAGGCTATGGGCTCGGCCTGGCCCTTCGCGAGGCGCACCGGGACGATCTCGACGAGCCCGATCGGCGACGCGACCTTGCGCGCGAGCCGCGCAACGGTGGACGGGGTCGGAGCCCTCGCTGCTCCCCGCCAGCCGGTCGATGAGCGGCAGTCCCATTGTGAGCCAGCCCGCGATGGCGGCATCGATCCGTCCGGGCAGCAGCAGCACCGGCCGGTTGCCGCTCATTCCGAAGCGCGGCGGTCTCGCCGGGCGAGATCGCGATGCCGTGCGCCACCACGCGGCCCTGCTTGGCGAGCATCGTCACGCTCGTGTCGTTGCGCCCGCTGCCGGTGCCGCCGATGGCGATGACGGCGTCGTCCGCGCTGTCGGCAAGCGCCGCAGCGAGATCGCCGGCACTGCGCCGCACCGCGCAGCCGCGCGCGTTCAGCGCACGCGCCAAGAGATCGCCCACCGTATCGAGCACGACGTCGGCGCCGGCACGCGCCTTCACCAGGCGGATGCGCGGCTCGCGCACGTGCACCTGCTTCATCCCGGCCATGGCCAGCATCGCGAGATTGAAATCGTTGAGCCGCCATCCGGCGCGGGCGATGAAATCGCCGGCCTGAAGATCGGCACCGCAAGGAAGCACGCCGTCGCCTGCGGCAGCGGGCGCAATCGCCTCGAAGCGCCCGCCGCGTTCGACAATGCCATCGAGTGGAACGACGGTATCGGTACCGGGCGGCAACGCATCGCCAACGTCGACACGAACAGGCGCGGCGGCGAGCGGCACCGGCGCATAGGATCCGGCGTCGGCGATGTCCTCCGCCCGGACGGCGTAGCCGTCACGCAGCGCCCGCGCCTCGGCCGGCTGGGCGACAGCGGCCGCGGCGTCCTCCGCCAGCGCGCGGTTGAGCGCACCCGAGAGATCGACCGCGCGCGGCGCGACCGGCGCAGCCGTCTTTATGGATGCGAGCACGTCGGCGAGCGGCGTCAGCCGCACGATCCGCTGATTTTCAGGTTCACCGGCCATCGGCCGACACTATATTGTCGCCGCAGCGCCGCCACCAGAAGCCGACCCTCTCTCATGGCCGAAAAGACGATGAATCTCCGGGGCTTGAAGTGCCCCCTGCCCGCCCTGCGGACGCGCAAGGCGCTGGGCGCGCTCAAGAGCGGCGACCTCCTGGTGATCGAGTGCACCGACCCGCTCACCACCATCGACATCCCGAACCTGCTCAACCAGACCGGCGACAAGCTCGAGGGCCAGTCGAAGGACAAGAAGGTGCTGACGTTCCGGATCAGGAAGAAGTAGGAATCGCAGCAGGCTCCGACCCTCAAGGTGAGGAGCACGCGAAGCGTGCGTCTCGAACCATGGCCGCAAACGCGGTGGCCGCCCCATCCTTCGAGACGCGCACCATAGCGCGTTGAAGACGCGCGTAAACGCGCTTATGGCGCGCCCTCAGGATAAGGCGGAGTGAGACCCAACAATCACTTCTGCATCAACCCCGCCTGCTCGATCGCCGGACGCCAGAAGCGCGTCTCGGTGTCGATCAGTTGCGCAAGCTGCGCCGGCGTCATCGCCTCCACCACCATGCCTTCCTTCTGCATGCGTTCGACCATCGCCGGCGCGGTCATGATCTTGTTGATCTCGCCGTTCATCTTGCTGAGAATCGGTTGCGGCAGGGCCTTCGGCGCCGACAGCGAGAACCAGATCGGCGAGCTGAATTCCGGATGGCCGAGCTCGGTGAATGTCGGCGTGTCCGGATAGTCCGGCATCCGCTGTTTGGACGTGAGCGCAATTCCACGCAACGTCCCGCCGCGAATCTGCCCGGCCGACGACGTGACGGTCTGCGCCGACCACTCGATATGTCCGCCAACGAGATCGAGCAGGCCTTGCGCCGCACCCTTGTAGGGCACGTGCTCGACCTTGATCCCGACCTTGCGAGCGAACGTCTCGCCAAACAGATGACCGCTCGAGCCCACGCCCGATGACGAATACGTCAGGGGCTTCCCGCTCTTCTTCCCGTAGCCGACGAAGTCGGCGAGCGACTTGATCGGGCTTTTCGAGTTGACCGACAGCACGACCGGCGAGCCGCCGAGATAGGCGATGTTGGTGAGGTCGCGCTCGGGGTGATAACCGAGCTTCGGATTGCTGATCGGCGCCAGCACCAGCATCGTGATGTTCGTGATCACGAAATTGTAGCCGTCGGGCGGCGTCGCCACCACCGAGTTGACGCCGATCGCGCCCGCCGCGCCGGAGCGCGTCTCGACAAAGAACTGCTGGCCGAACGTGGCGGAGAGACCGTCGGCGATGGTCCGCGCGAGATAGTCGGCGGCGCCGCCGGGCGCGAAGGTGTTGACGATGCGCACCGGCTTGTTGGGCCAGTCCTGCGCGGCGGCGGATGAAATTCCGTGGATGCCCGCGCTGACGAAGAGCATGGCGGCGAGCAGCGTGCCAAACGGTCGCTTCACGTGATCCTCCTTGCTTGCAACGTTTCTTGGTGCTTTTGAAAGAAGTCTATGCGAAGGGCGCCACCGTGCACAGCCGCCAGCGACGATGCAGCGCAGCCGTCAACTTAGTAAGGAGATGCCGTGGCACAACAATATGACATCCGCCGCGTCGGCCTGATCGGGCTCGGCAAGATGGGCCTGCCGATGGCGCGCCACCTGGTGAAGCGCGGCTTCACGGTCGCGGGCTTCGACGTTGCCGAGGACGCGATGGAGGGCGCCGCCGAAGCCGGCGTTCAGACCGCGCTGTCGCCGCAGGCGGTCGCCGCGGCGAGCGACCTCGTCATCATCGTGGTCGGCTTCGACCAGGAGGTCGAAGCCGTGATCTTCGGCGAGCGCGGCGTGCTTGCCGGCGCCCGCGACGGCAGCGTGATCGCGGTCGCCTCGACCATCGCGCCGCAGACCATGCAGCGGATTGCCGCGCGGCTGCCTTCTTCACCAAAGATCGCGCTGCTCGACATCCCGCTCTGCCGCGGCGAAGGCCCGGCGCAGAAAGGCGATCTCCTGATCATGGGCGGTGGCGACCGCGCGGCGTTCGACGCCTGCCGGGGAGCGTTCTCGGCGTTCGCGACCTCGATCCATCATCTCGGGCCGGCCGGCGCCGGCCAGGTCGGCAAGATGGTCAACAACCTGATCCTGTGGGCCTGCATCTCGGCCAACGAGGAAGGCTTCAAGCTCGCGCAGAAGCTCGGCGTCGAGCGCGAGACGCTGCGCGCGGCGCTGCTCGATTCCAGCGCCGGCAACTGGTCGCTGGAGACGCGCCCGGAAGAGAAGCCGATGCCATGGGCGGAGAAGGACATGACCATCGTGCTGAAGGAGGCGGACGCCGCGCGCTTGAGCCTGCCGCTCTGCGGCGTCATCAAGGAAGTGATCAAGACCGTGAAGCTCGAGCGCGGCTGGCCGACCCCGAAAGCGCCCGGGGATTGACGGCGTCAGTACGTTGCAGTTCAAGAACGGCAAGTCCACGCACAGAAAGAACACGATGAAACTCGCCCGCTCGCTCGCACTTGTCCTCGGTCTCCTCGCCATCGCCGGCATCGCATCCGCGCAGACCTACCCGGACCGCCCGATCACGCTGGTCGTCCCCTACCCTGCCGGCGGCGGCAACGACGTGCTCGGGCGGCTGGTTGCCGAGCGGATGAGCAAGGCGATCGGCGGCACCATCATCGTCGAGAACCGTGGCGGCGCCGGCGGCACCATCGCCACCCGCCAGGTCGCGAAGAGTGCGCCGGACGGCTACACCATGCTGATCGCGACCTCGTCGCTCGCGATCAACCCGGCGCTCTATCCGAATGTCGGCTACGACCCGATCAAGGACTTCGCGCCGATCGGTCTGCTGGCGTCCGGCGCCAACGTGGTGCTGGTGCATCCGTCGGTGCCGGCGAACTCGATCCCGGAGCTGATCGCGCTCGCCAAGAAGGACCCCGGCAAGCTCAACTTCGCCTCGACCGGCTCCGGCTCGAGCGTGCACCTCGCGGCCGAGCTGTTCGCCGCCATGGCCGGGATCAAGATCAACCACGTGCCCTATCGCGGCAGCGGGCCGGCGCTCAACGACCTGCTCGGCGGGCACGTCACCATGATGTTCGCGACGCTTCCGTCCGCGATCGGCATCGTGAAGGGCGGCAAGGTGCGAGCGCTTGCCGTTTCAAGCGCAAAACGCTCGGCGGTGTTCCCGGAGCTGCCGACCATCGCGGAGGCCGGCCTCGCCGGCTATGCCGCCGAGTTGCACTACGGGCTGGTGGCGCCGGCGGGCACGCCGCGGCCGATCATCGACAGGCTCAACGCGGCGCTGCGCTCCGCGCTCGAAGATCCGACCTTGCGCGAGCGCCTCGCGCGCGAAGGCGCGGTGCCGCTGCCGTCGACGCCAGAGGAATACGCCGCCGACATCGCGGCGGAAGAGCGGATGTGGGGCAAGATCGTGCGCGACGCCGGCGTGAAGGGCGAGTGACCTCGAACAGCAAATGATCGGCACCCTCTCCACGTCATGGCCGGGCTTGTCCTCGCCATGACTAAAACAACAACCGCGGGTGCGTTCTCCTATTTCCCGCCGCGCATGTAGTTCATCACGAACGTCCTGATCTCCGGCGACACCGTCAGCGCGCGGCGCACGCGCGCATTGATGTCGGCGCCGGTCTCGTAATACGGCACGAACTGCATCGCCTTCATCGTTTCCGCCGCGTACTCTTTATCGTTGTTGAGCCGCGCGAGCGCGGCGCGCAGCGCATCCTGTGCTTCCTGCGGCACGCCGGGCGGCATCGCCACCGTGCGCAACATCGCGGAGTCGACCGCAAGGTTGGTGCGGTAGGCGTCCCACAGCCGGCCGGACGGCTCGCGTCCCTTGAGCGTGCGGTAGAATTCCTGGAACGGCTGGATCGACGACCCTTGCATCACCTGCGGCACCGAGAATTTCACCGTGTCGTAGTTGGCGTCGTAATAGAGCGGGATCACCGTTCCGTTCTTCACCAGGCTTGGCTCGATCACGCTGAAATAAGCCGGCGTCGATTCCGAATGCAGGTGGATCTCGCCGCGCTGCACGGCGAGCCTGGCATTGGCGCTCGACCGAAGCCCGGTGATATATTTATGCGGCACCTCCAGCAGGTCGAGCGTGGCGCGGATCAGGAGATCCTTCGACAATTCGACCGCCAACCCGCCCGCTACCAGGTCGCGCGCTTTAAGGATATCGGCCGCGGTCTTGAGACCGGGCGGCGTATCGCTGCGGACATAGTAGACGGCATTGCCGGGCTGGTAGCCGATGAACTCGAAGGTGCGGAAATCGACCGTGTGCTTCTCCGGCTCCATCACGTATTTCCAGGCCGCACCGGTGAAGTAGCCGAACATCGTGCCGTCGCGCGGTCCGACTTCGCCGACGTAGTTGGTGCCGACGAGCCCGCCGGCGCCATCGCGGTTCTGCACGATGATGCTCGGCTGCCCGGCAATATGCTTGGCGATGTGCTTCGCCAGCAGGCGGCCTTCGATGTCGGTCGGCCCGCCGGCCGCGAAGTTGATCAGCAGCGTGAGCCGCTTGCCTTGATAGAACGGCTCCTGCGCGCTCGCGGTCGACAGACCGCACGCGCAGACTGCCGCCAGCAACACGGCGCGCATCGCGCAAGGCATCATTGCAAACGTCCTTCCGTCACCTGCTTCCGATCACTTGGCGTTCTTACTTGGCCTTACTTGACCTTACTTGGCGCCCTTGGCGACGTAGTCGGCGACAAATGTCCGGATCTCAGGACGCACCGTCAGCGCGGCGCGGATTTGCGGCGCCACGTGGGTGCCGGCGTCGTATTCCGGGATGAAGCCGAGCGTCTTGAGTGCGTCGGCATGATACTCCTTGTCGTTGTTGAGGCGCTCGAGCGCCGCGCGCAGCGCCGCCACCGCACCGGGCGGTGCGCCCGGCGGCAATGAAAGAATGCGCTGCATCGCGCCGTTCAACGTGATCAGCGCGAGGTAGGCCTCCCAGTGCGGGCCGCTCGGCATCTTGCCGAAAATCTCCTGGTAGACCTCGTGGAAGGCTTTGATCGGCAGACCGTCGACCTGCTTCGACTTGCCGAACGCCTTGCCGTTCCACATCGGATCGTACCAGAGCGGGAGTACGGTGCCGTCTTTCACCAGCGTACCCTCCACCGCGCCGCGATAGCCCGGCGTGGTGTCGGCATAGAGGTGGATCTCCTGGCGCTGCAGCGCGAGCCGCGCGCGTTCGCCGCTGCCATAGCCGGTGACATGACGGAACGGCACGCCGAGGATGTCCAGCGTGAGCCGGATCGAAATGTCGCGGCCGGTGCGGGCGTTGACGCCGCCCGACACCAGCCCCTTGGCCTTGACGATGTCGGTGGGCTTGGCGATGCCCGGCGGCACGTCCTTGCGCATGTAGTAGACGGCGGTGCCGCCGGTGTAGCCGACGTGCTCGTAGGTCTTGAAGTCGACGCGGAAGCGCTCCGGCTCGGCGGCGAAATTCCACGCGGTGGCAGTGAGGAATCCCACCATCGTGCCGTCCTTGGGCGCGACCTCACCGAGATACATGGTGCCGTTGGCGCCGCCGCCGCCCGGCATGTTCTGGATGAGCAGCTGCGACGCGCCGTCGATGTGCTTGACGAAGTGCCGCGCGAATACGCGGGCGTCGATGTCGGTGGCGGAGCCGGCGTCGAAGTTGACCAGGAGCGTCAGCCGCTTGCCCTTGTAGAACGGCTCCTGCGCCGGCGCCGAGGACGCGGCGATGGCGGCCGCGCAAACTCCGATTGCAGCGGCGAACAGACGTGAACGGATCATCGATGCATCTCCTGCCAAATCTCTTATTTGTTCGCGCGCTTGATGTAGTCGGCGACGAATGCCCGCGTCTCCGGTCGGACCGAGAGCGTCTGCCGCGCCAAGCGATTGACGTCGGGGCCCGTGACGTAGTCCGGCACAAATCCCAGCGCTTTCATCGAGTCGTCGGCAAATGCCGGATCGTTGTTGAGCCTGGCGGTGGCGTTGCGGAGCGCCGTGACCGCAGCTTCCGGCGCCTGCGGCGGCAGCGCGATCAGGCGGCCCATTGCCGACGTGAGCGCAAGCGCGGACAGATAGACATCCCACAATTGTCCAGAGGGCGGCACGCCCTTGATCGAGCGGTAGAGATCCTGGAACGCCGGGATCGCGAGGCCTTTGACCTGCGGCGAGTTGCTCAAGGCTTCGCCGTTGTAGATCGGATCGACATAGACCGGGATCGCGATGCCGGGCTCGATCACCTGCGCTTCGACCGCGCCGCGATAGGCCGACGCCGGCTCCGCGTAGAAGTTGACCTCATTGCGCTGCAGGGCCAGCCGCGCGGTTTGCCCGCTGCGGAAGCCGGTGACGTAGCGGTGCTTCACACCGAGAATGTCGAGACTGAGACGGATCAGGAGATCGCGAGCGTTGTGCACGCCGTTGCCGCCGGCGATGAGGTCCGTAGCGCGGACGATGTCGGCTGGCACCTTCATGCCGGGCGGAACGTCTTTGCGCACGTAGTAGACCGTGGTGCCGGGCTGGAATGCGATGAACTCGTAGCTGCGCAGATCGGCGCGGAAGCGCTCGGGATCGGTCGCATATTGCCAAGCGGTGCCGCCCATGAAACCGAGCATAGTGCCGTCGCGCGGCGCGACCTCTCCGACGTAGTTCGCGCCGTTGAAACCACCGGCGCCGTCCATGTTCTGGACGACTACGTTGGGCTCACCATCGAGATGTCGAGCGATATGCCGCGCGAAAAGCCGGCCTTCGATATCGGTCGAACCGCCCGGCGCGAAGTTGACCAGCACAGCAAGCCGCTTGCCCTTGTAGAAGGGCTGCTGAGCCGCAACCTGGGATGACGTCAATGCGACCGCGACGATGAGCGCGAGCCGGGCCGCCTCCCTGAGCGTGGAGATCATCGCGTCTCCTCTTCACTTGACGTTCCCGCCATACTCGCCGACCCTTGTCCCGATTGCAATTTCCCGTGGGAGAAGAAGAAACGATATGGCGGCCATTTCCCGGCTCAAAACGGCGCTCGACCGCACCAATACCGGCCTGGTGCTTTTTGACGCACTCAACGGCTACTTGCATCCGCGCGATCCGGCCAAGGTCGCGTTCCTCAAGGAGCGCAACATCCTGCCGAACCTGCAGCGGCTGCTGGCGGGCGCGCGCCGCGCCGGGCTGACGACGTTCTATCCCTCGGGCGCGCACGCGCCGGACGGCTCCGACACCGTGGCGCGGCTGACCGACACCGACATGGACCTGAAGCCGCAGGCCGACGGACAGCCGATCAGGCCGCGATTTTACAAAGATTCTCACGGACTCCGAGATCGCGCCCGAGCTGGCGCCGATCGAGGGCGACGTGGTCGTGCGCAAGAACCGCTGGAGCTCGTTCTACCAGACCAATCTTGAGTTGCAGCTGCGCGTGCGCGGCATCGACACCATCGTGATCGCGGGCGGCTCGACCGACGTCGGCATCGCAAGCACCGTGTTCGCGGCGCGCGACATGGACCTCGGCATCGTGGTGATCCGCGACGGCTGCTATTCGGCGCGCGGCAACAACAACGAATTCTTCCTGGAGCGCGTCTTCCCGCGCATGGCGCGGGTGATGACCGTCGACGACGCCGTGAAGCTGATGACTACCTAGCCGTCATTGCCGGGCCGCGCGAAGGGCGAGACCTCGGCAATCCATCTTCTTTCGCAAGATGGATGCGCGGGTCAAGCCCGCGCATGACAGAGTAGAAAGAGTTGAACTAGGAGAACAACAAATGACCATCGCCGCCCGCCATATCGACATCACCACCGAAGACATCACCTGCACCAACGGCATGCCGGCGTTCCTCGCCTATCCGACCGGCGGCGGCAAATTCCCGACCGTCGTGCTGATGCACGAGCGCTACGGCCTGGTGAAGCACACCAAGGACCAGGCGATGCGCTGCGCGCGCGACGGCTTCGCGGTGCTTGCGCCGAACTTCTTCTACAAGCATCCGGACCAGAAGACGCTCAACGCCGGCGACGGGCGCTACGACATGACCGATCCGGAATCGAACGAGCTGATGCGCGCCGCGCTGGCGACGCTGAAGACCCACAAGGCGGCCGATCCGTCGAAGGTCATCGTCATGGGCTACTGCCAGACCGGGCGGCATCCGCTGGTGTTCGCCGCCGAGACACCGATCACCGCCGCCGTGGTGTGGTACGGCGCGGCCTCGAAGCGCGAATGGGAGGTCAACAAGCTGCAGCCGAAGGCGCTCGAAGCGATCATCGCCGCGGTCAACTGCCCGGTGTTCGGCGCCTTCGGCGAAGGCGACCACATCATCTCGCTCGACGACGTGCTGCGCTTCCGCAATTGCCTGGAGGCGAACAAGAAGAGCTACGACATCCACATCTATCGCGGCGCGCCGCACGGCTGGCTCAACGACACCATGCCGGGCCGCTACCGCAAGACCGAGGCCGAGGCCGGCTGGGCGGCGCAGCAGCGCTTCCTCGCGGAAGTGTTCAGCGGCCAATGGAACGATGTCGTGCGCTGGCAATTCGCGAGCGACAGCGGCGCGAATTACGACTTCTCCAAGAACGTGCGGATGGAGTAGCGCTTGGCCGGTGACCTTAGCGGCCACGTTGCACTGATCGCCGGCGGTGGCGGCGAGATCGGCGGCGCCATCGCGCGCCGCTTCGCCGAGGCCGGCGCGGCGATCGCGATTGCCGATATCAAACGCGAGGCCGCCGAGATCGTGGCCGGCGAGATCACAGCCGCGGGCGGACAGGCGGTCTCCGTGCGCACCAACGTGGCGGTGGAGCAGGACGCCGAGCGCGCGGTGCGCCACGCCGTCGAAGCCTTCGGCAAGCTCACGACGCTTGGTCAACGTCGCCGCCGCCGTGACGCCGGACGGCACCGTCGAGACGCTGTCGCTCGACGACTGGAACGACGCGCTCGGCGTCAACCTCACCGGCGCGTTCCTGATGTGCAAATACGCGGTGCCGCAGCTGCGCAAGGCGGGCGGCGGCACCATCGTCAATATCGCCTCGCAGCTCGGCCAGATCGGCATCGCCAACCGCGCGCCCTACACCACCAGCAAGGCCGGGCTGATCCAGTTCACGCGCTGCCTCGCGGTCGATCACGCCGCCGACGGCATCCGCGCCAATTCGCTGTCGCCCGGCGGCATCGACACCGCCCGCATCCTGCGCCGTTTCAAGGACCGTGAGGAAGCGAACCGCACCCGCGGCCCGGCCTACCTGCTGGGGCGTCCCGGCCGGGCCGAGGAAGTCGCGGCTGCGGCATTATTTCTCGCGTCGGAAGAGTCCTCGTTCATGACCGGGGCAGACCTTTTGCTCGACGGCGGCTATCTTGCGTTCAAGGGCTCCCTGCCCGCGAAGGACAAGAACTAAGAGAACGCCCATGCCGACCCGGTGGATTGCCGCGCTCGCCGCTCTTTGTTTCGTGCCGACGCCGTCATCCGCGCAGTCCGTCGCCGACTTCTATCGCGGCAAGACCGTCACCATCGTGGTGAGCACCTCGGGCGGCGGCGGCTATGACGCGCTCGGCCGCGCGCTGGCGCGCCATATCGGACGGCTGATCCCCGGCAATCCCACGGTGGTGGTGCGCAACATGCCGGGCGCCGGCGGCATCACCGCGGTCAACTACCTCTACAACACGGCGGAGAAGGACGGCACGATCGTCGGCCTGGTGCAGAACGGCACGCCGCTCGAGCCGCTGTTCGGCACCAAGGCGGCGCGCTATGACGCCACCAAGTTCAACTGGCTCGGCACGCCAAGCTACGAAGTCAGCATGGTGCTGCTCTGGAACGCCGTGCCGGTGAACTCGGTCGACGATTTGCGCAAGACCGAGACCACCATGGGCGCGTCGGGCGCGAACTCGACGCCGGCGTTCTACGCGCGGCTGCTCAACGCCACGCTCGGCACCCGGATGAAGCTGATCAACGGCTATCCCGGGCAGAACGACGCCTTCCTCGCGATGGAACGCGGCGAGCTCGACGGCTATCCGAGCGTGTTCTATTCGGCGCTCACCTCGACGCGGCCGACCTGGCTGAAGGACAAGGCCGTGAAAGCGATCGTGCAATATGGGCCGCAGCGGCTGAAGGAACTGCCCGACGTGCCGTTCGCGACCGACCTCCTCACCAACGAGGACGACAAGCTCATGATGCAGGCGGCGTCGGCGCCGCAGGCGCTCGGCCGGCCGCTGCTGCTGCCGCCGGACGTGCCGGCGGACCGCGTCGCCGCCATGCGCAAGGCGCTGGCCGACACCTTCACCGATGCGCAGTTCAAGGCCGACGCCGAGAAGATCGGCCTGATCGTCAACGCGCCGCAGACCGGGGCGCAGTTGCAGGAGGTGATCGCGCGCGCCTATGCATCGCCGGCGCGCGTGGTCGAGCGCATCCAGAAGCTCAACAATCCGGGAAATTGAATGATGCACGACCTTGCTGGACCTCATGGTGAGGAGCGCCCCCACAAGCGCGTTTACGCGCGTCTTCGACGCGCTATGGGGCGCGTCTCGAACCATGGCTGCTGCATATTCCGAACATGCGGCCATCCTTCGAGACGCTCGCTGCGCTCGCTCCTCAGGATGAGGGCGGAGAAAAATTGATGCTGCAAACGACCACCAAGAAGCCCGCGACCGCCCCCTCGCGCGAAGAATTGCTGCGCCGCGCCGAGGCGCTGGTGCCGGTGCTGCAGGAGCGCGCCGCGCAATGCGAGGCGATGCGCCGCTGCCCGGACGAGACGATCCGCGACTATCTCGCCAACGATCTGCTGCGCATCAGCCAGCCGGCGCGCTACGGCGGCTTCGAGCACAACTACGATGTGCTGTGCGAAGTGAGCCAGACGCTGGCGCGCGGTTGCGGCTCGCAGGCCTGGGTGCACATGGTGCTGGCCGACAACATCCTGAAGCTCGCGTCCTACTCGGCGCAAGCGCAGGAAGACGTCTGGGGCAAGGATCCGACCGCGAAGCTCTCGAACTGCGTGACGCCGACCGGCAAGGCGCGGCCGGCCGCCGGCGGCATCGTCTGGAGCGGGCGCCATCAATTCTCCAGCGGCGTCGACCATGCCGACTGGGTGCTGGCCGCGGGCGTGATCGACCACGGCGACCGCAAGCAGGCGTGCTCGGTGCTGGTGCCGAAGAGCGACATCACCATCGTCGACGACTGGCACGTGATCGGCTTGGCCGGCACCGGCAGCAAGACCTTCGTGATCGAGGAGAAGTTCGTCCCCGAGCACCGCATCCTCGACAAGAAGGCGTCGGATGAGGGCCGCGCGCCGGGCGCGCATCTCTACGCCGCGCCGGTGTTCCATCTGCCGCGCGGCGGCCCGTCGTCGGCGAGCTATTGCTCGGTCGCCGTCGGCATCGCGGAGGGCTGCCTCGAGGCCTACTACCAGTACACGCGGCCGCGGAAATCGCGCGGCCGGCCGTGGGCGGAGATGCCCGGCGCGCAAATGGTCGCCGCCACCGCCGCCGCCGAGATCGAAGCCGCGGTGCGGATGTATCAAGGCGCGCTGCGCGAGGCGATGGGCGTGCTGGAGCGCAAGGAGCCGTTCACCGAGCACATGCAGGTGCACGGCAAGCGCAACATGGCTTATGCCGCGCAGCTTTCGATCCGGGCGGTGCAGCGGCTGTTCAACGATGCCGGCGGACGCGTGCTGTATGAGGATCACGATCTGCAGCGCAAATTCCGCGACGCGCATGCCGCGGCGGCGCATCACTCACTGACCTGGCACAGCGCGGCGCAGAACTACGGCGCGCACGTGCTGGGCGCGGACACGGATGCGGATGAGTGAGGTGATGCCCGTGTCCCGGGCGAGTGAAGCGAAGCGGAACGAGACCCGGGACCCAGCGCAAAAATCGCGAAGCGCATTTTGCTTGCGCTGGATCCCGGCTCTTCGCTCGCTAGCGCTCGCTCGGCCGGGACACGCGGGATAGGCATGTCCTCTTGTCAATACGACTACATCATCCTCGGTGCCGGCTCGGCCGGCTGCGTGCTCGCCAACCGGCTGAGCGCACGGCCAAGCAACAACGTGCTGCTGATCGAGGCCGGCGACGACTACGCGCCCGGCCATGAGCCGCGCGAGGTGCTCGACAGCTTCGCCGCCACCGCGCATTCCAATCCGCGCTTCAGTTGGCCCGGCCTCACCGCGGCGTTCGGTCCCCGCCCCGGCAACGCACCCGATAACCGTCCGCGCCGCCGCTACACCCAGGGCCGCGTGATCGGCGGCACCTCGTCGATCAACGGCATGGTGGCGGTGCGCGGGCTTCCGTCGGACTATGACGACTGGGCGGCGCGCGGTGCCACCGGCTGGGGCTGGAACGGCGTGCTGCCGTTCTTCAGGAAGCTCGAGAACGACCAGAACTTCCACGGACCGTTGCATGGCCATGACGGCCCGGTGCCGTTGCGGCGCATCGCATCCGGCTGGCCGCCGTTCGTCGAGAGCGTGATCGCGGCCGCCGCGTCGCTCGGCTACAAGAACCTGCACGACCAGAACGGCGAATTCGGCGACGGCTATTTCCCGATCGCGATCTCCAACATCGACGATCACCGCGTCTCGGCCGCCATGGCCTATCTGACGCGCGACGTCCGGGCGCGCGCCAACCTGACCATTCTCGCGGGCGCTCGCGCCGAGCGGCTCCTGTTCGACGGCATGCGCGTCACCGGCGTGCGGGTGCAGCGGCGCGGTGAGACAATCGACATCACCGCACGCGAGACCATCGTGTCGATGGGCGCGCTGCAGTCGCCGGCGTTCCTCATGCGCAACGGTATCGGCCCGGCCAAGGAGCTCGCGGCGCTCGGCATCGGCGTCGCCGCCGACCGTCCCGGCGTCGGCAAGCACCTGATGGAGCATCCCGGCGTCAATTTCGGCTGCTACCTCAAACCCGAGGCGCGGCTGGCGCCCACGATGCGGCGGCAGATGTTCGCGGGGCTGCGCTTCTCGTCGAAGCTCGACGGCTGTCCGGCGGGCGACATGTACATCATCCCGAGCAACAAGGCGGCGTGGCACGGCATCGGCCACCGGCTCGGCCTCCTGATGATGTGGGTCAACCGCTCCTACTCGACCGGCGAGGTGCGCCTCACCTCGTCCGACCCATCGGCAAAACCCGATGTCGATTTCAACATGTGCTCGGACTGGCGCGACATGGAGCGCATGCTCATCGGCGTGCGCATGATGATCAAGCTGCAGGCGCACCCGGCCGTGCAGCGCACCTGCGCGCAGATCTTTCCGGTCAGCTACAGCGATCGCGCGCGCCGATACGCCGTCTACAGCCGCGCCAATCAAATCCAGATGGCGATCGGCGGCAGGCTGATGGATTTCCGCGCGTCGCTGCGCGGCTTCCTGGTCGACAAGCTGATCGCCGACGGCCCTTCCATCGACGACCTTGCCGACGAAGCGACCATGAAAGCATGGATCGCCGACACCGTGCTCGGGCATTGGCACGCCACCTCGACCTGCCGCATGGGCGCCGCCGGCGATCCCGGCGCCGTGACCGACCCCGGCGGCCGCGTCTACGGCGTCGAGGGGCTTCGCGTCTGCGACGCCTCGATCATGCCCACGGTGCCCTGCGCCAACACCAACATCCCCACGATCATGGTGGGCGAGAAGATTTCGGCAGCGATCCTTGGTGAATGATTAATTCGCGTTTAGCTTGTTCTCGCTCCCGCCCGCCGCCACCAAGCTGCCGCAATCCAAACGACTAACGCGAAAGGCACCCATTCAACGGAGAAAATCGATGTTTCCTCGGTTGTCGCGCGGCTGGTCGATGGCGAAGGCGAGCTTCGCCGTGCTCAAGCAATATCCCAAGCTGGCCATCCTGCCCGTGATGTCGGGCACGATTTTCCTCATTGTCGCCGGGGCGATCCTGGCCTCGCTGATGCCGCTGTTCGGCTCCATTCACTTCGCATCCAACTCGATCTGGAAGTGGCTTGGTAGCGACCAAGGCCCCGGCATCCTGCTCTACGTCTCCGCCTTTGGCGTTCTGTTCGTCATGACGGCGGTCGCGATCTTCTTCAACGTCGCGCTGATCCACTGCGCGCTGCGCGCGCTCGCGGGCGAAGAGCCCTCGATCCGCGGCGGCCTCAAGGCGGCGGTCGCGCTGCTGCCGCAAATCCTCGGTTGGGCGCTTGTCGCCACCACGATCGGCATCGTGCTCAACATGATCACCGACACGCTCAAGGAATATCTCGGCTTCCTCGGCGGCCTGCTGGGCGGTCTCCTCGAGTTCTCCTGGGCCGTCATCACCTACTTCGTCGTGCCGGTGCTGGTGACCGAGAAGGTCGGGCCGATCACGGCGGTCAAGCGCTCGGCGTCGATCCTGCGCGCCAAGTGGGGCGAGTCGCTCGCCGGCGAGGCCCGCATCGGCCTGCTGGGCATCCTCTTCTTCCTGCTCTCGGCGCTCATCTTCGCCGGCGGCGCGGCGCTCGTCTTCAGCAAGGGCGCGATGGCGATGGCCGGCATCGGCGTGATCCTGATGGTCATCGGCGTGCTTGCCGCCATCACCAGCATGGTGGTGGTCTCGACGCTGAGCACGATCTTCCAGTCCGGCGTCTACCTCTACGCCACCACCGGCCAGGTGCCGGCGTCGCTCGACCGTGAGTTGGTCGAGGGCGCGTTCCAGCCAAAGGCGAAGAAGTAACGACGCGCGATATCAACACAAGTGAGTCATGCCCGGCCTTGTGCCGGGCATCCACGTCTTGGATACACAGTAAGACGTGGATGGCCGGGACAAGCCCGGCCATGACGACGGAAAATTCTACCGCGCAACCCACGGCGCGAGGTCGGCCATCCAGCCGCTGTTCCAGTGGTGCCGGCGTTGCGGTCCGTCGCGGTAGACGTGCGGGATTTTCAATTCCTGCATGAGCTTGCGCGCGCCTTGCGTCTCGCCGCGATAGAAATCCCACCCCGCCAGCAACAGCCGCGGCTCGCCGCCGAGCTCACGGCCGCGCTCGCGCAACAGCGTGGTGACGCGATAGCGCTCGAAATTCTCCTGCGTGCCGGCGATCGGCGCCATGCCGTAGCGCGGGACGTCCATGGTCATCGGCGCATCCCAGGCGGCGGCCCGTTCGAACACATCGGGGTGGCGCAGCAGCAGCGTCCAGGCGCCCCAGCCGGATTTGCTGAAGCCGAGCAGCGCGCGAGAGAGCCGGTCGGTGCCCACCGGATACGTGCGCTCGATGAACGGCAGCACCACTTTCAGGAAATAGGTTTCCTGCCGGATCTGCGGATCGCTCGGATGGTCGGCGAACCACGGCAGATGGCTGAAGGTCGGAAACACGCAGACGACGCCGAAGCCGTTGCCGTAGCGGTCGGCGATATTGAGCTTGGCGATTTCGGCGCGCGCGTCACCCCAGCGCTTTTCGTCGTGCGGCTCGACCGGCAGGACGTAGAGCGCCAAGCAGCGGCCCGCCCCTCAGCTTGGCCGGCGCGCGCACGAAGATCTGCGTGGTGCCGGCCTGGTATTCGGACTGCACGTTGTGGACGACGAAGCCGTGGTCGGCCTTTTTCGCGTCCGAGATGACGGGATCGGCCGCCCGCGCAACGCCGCACAGGCCCAGCGTCACGATGATCGCTACGCGACAACGTGCGCGATCAAACATCATTGCGTCCCTGCCACGCCGGCGCGCCGCACGATCGGCGACCAGCGATCGATCTCGGCGCGCACATAGGCGCGCAACTCATCCGGCGTGCCGGTCACCTGCGGTCCCATGCCGCGATTGGTCAATTCATCGATCACGTCGCGCTCGCTGAAGATCGCGCCCACCTCCTTGTTCAGGAGCGTGACGATCTCCGCCGGCGTGCCCGCCGGCGCGACGATCATCTGCCAGGCGGCGGATTCAAAGCCGGCAATGCCGGCCTCCTGCATGGTCGGCACGTCCGGAGTCGCCGGCGAGCGCTTCGCCGTCGACACCGCAAGCGCGCGCAGCTTGCCCTCGCGGATTTGCGGCACCACCGACGGCCCATCGCCGAACAGCACCTGCAGCCGCCCGGCCAGAAGGTCGGTCAGCGCCGGCGGCGTCGCCTTGTACGGCACGTGCTGCATGCGCGTGCCGGTGAGGCTCAGCATCAGCTCCGTGCTCAGGTGATGCATGGTGCCGGGACCGGCGGAGCCGTAGTTCAATTCGCCCGGCCTGGCCTTCGCGAGCGCGATCAGATCGGCGACCGACTTTACGGCTGAGTCCGCGCTGACCGTGAGCACGAACGGCGAGGCCGTCAGCAGCGCAACCGGCACAAAATCCTTGGCCGGATCGTAGGCGAGCTTCTTCGCCAGCGTCACGTTGACCGCCATGGTCGTGCTGGTGGCTTGCAGCAGCGTGTAGCCGTCAGGACTGGCGCGGGCCACCAGCATCGCAGCAATGGTGGTGCCGCCGCCCGGCCGGTTCTCGATCACGAACGGCTTGCCGAGCCGCCGCTCGAGCCTTTGCGCGACCAGGCGCGCCAAGAGATCGGAGCCGCCGCCGGCGCCAAGCGGAACGACAATGGTCACCGGCCGCGCCGGATAGGGCTGGGATTGCGCCGGCGCCGCCGCAAGCACGGCCAACGCCGCAATAAGTGGAACGCAGGTGCGCGGCATCTTGCCATCCTCCCGGCAGCGTTCGTTTGCCCGAAGGATAGAGCCATGGCTCAATCGGACAATAGGGCGTTTACGCCCGTCTTCGACGGGTTATGCCCATTGGCCGCCCCAGGCATCAGACCGTCGCCGCAACCTCGGCCTTGCAGAGCCGGCCGGCGAGCGCGCGGAAGGCGGCAAGCTGATCGGCCTTGAGCTCGCGCTTCTCGTCGCGGCCGACGAAGACCTTGAACATGATCCCGCCGTCGCGATTGAAAAACACCATCACCGCCGAGAGCTTGTTCATGAACGGGCGCTCGACGAACGCCAAGCCCGCGCAGCGATCGTGCCGCAGATGCCCGTGGAAGCCGGTCGAGCCCATCAGGTTGAAATAGCCGCGGCCGACCTGCCCGGCCGGGATCGGCCCGGTGAACTCCATGATGCCGTCGTCGGTGTGGATGATCAGCGTCACGTCGCCCCATGTGGCGATGTCGGTCATGGCGTCGATGAAGGCATCGCCGGGCGCAAGGCGTCGCATCTCGGCCGGCAGCGCCTCGACCGCGGCGCGCGGCGTGACGCCGTGCTCGCCGGCGACGGTCTCGAACACGGCGCCGGGATTCTCCGCCATGTGGCGGGAGAGATCGAAACTCGGAGCGTTCATGAGCGTCAGGCGACCGCCGGCTCGGCGAGCGCGATGGTCTGGCGGACCTCGAAGCCCTCGAACTTCGGATGCTCGAGATAGAGCGGCCCGGTGGTGGTGTTGCCGGCGCGGGCATGCGCGACGCGGAACGCTTCCGACTTGGTCCAGTCCTCGAAATGGGACTTGCTCCGCCACACCGTGTGCGAGGCGTAGAGCGTGTGGTCCTCGGCTTCCGGGCCCTTGAGCAGGTGGAACTCGACGAAGCCCGGCACCTGTGTTCAGTTGCGAGTCGCGGTTGAGCCAGACCTGCTCGAAGGCGTTCTCCGAGCCGCGCGCAACGCGAAAGCGATTCATGGCGATGAACATGGAAACTCCTCTGTCTGCGAGCTGCCTGCGGCTGGCTTGCGGCTGGCGGCAGCGGAATCTACGGGTTACCGCGACCTGGGTATGACTGGCTGATCGAACCACATCGCGGAACGTGAAATCGCGTCCCCGGCCGTCTGGCGGCGCGCGGGAACTGGCGAGGCCCGGCGCACCATGCGCCACCACCTCCTGGTCGATGGCCGCATTGCCGGAGCTGCCTGCCAGCCGCGCCGAGGTCACGCGGCCGCTCGCCGTCGATCCAGAACGATACCAGCTCGCGCGTCCCGGGCTGCGGCCGCTGCGCGCCGCGGCCGGATATTGCTTGTGGCGCGCAAGATGCGCGGCAACCATGCCGTTGTAGTTGGTCGGAATTGTCGGAGCGGCCGCGGCCGATGCCGCTGGCGGCATCGCTCGGCGCGGCGGCGGCACGCTGTTTCTTCTGCGCCGCCTTCTTGTCCGTCGGGCGCCGCGATGCGCTTGCGCTCTGGCGCCTTCTGCACGGCCTGGATCTGCGGACGCGGCGCTGCGTTCGTTCCGTCGGCTGCGTCGATGCCGGGATCTCGGCGACCGCCGTTTCCGGCGGCTGCTCCTGCGGCTTCGGTTCGGCGCTCCGGCCTCCGGGGTCGTCCTGCGGCTTGACCTCCGGCGCCGTCTCCTCCGCCGCCACCGGAACCTCCTGCGGCATCACAGTGGTGACGCGCGACTGCGCGGTCGCGGGCTCGTCCTGGCGAGCGCTCCTCGGACGGCGCGACGGCCGCCTGCACCTCCTGCTCGCCCGGCGTCGGTCGCGAGGCCGGCGGCGGTCGGTCGGCGCCGAGCATGATCTCGACGCTCATCGCCTCGATGCCGATGCTCGCCATCGGCTTGGGCTCATGCCAGAACATCGCCAGCAGCGCCGCAGTGCAACGCCAGCGATGCCGCGAAGAACGCGATGCTCGGCACCGACCAGGATGTTCGCGACGTGCGGCGCGGGGCGTTCGCTCGGCGGCAACCGATGGCAGCGGAAACGGCGCCGCGACGCCGGCGCGGCGCGGGCGCGCGAACGGAATGACGTTGCTGAGATCGGTGGTTTCGGACTGCGGCGGCTCGTCGCGGCGCGCAACCAGGGCGACGCCGTGGAGGTCGGCGCCGCCCTGGTCCTGCGCTCGCGTGGCGACGACGTCGCCTGGCTGCGGAAACTGCCTCACCGTCATCCGTTTCTGAAGAACGTGTCCCCGAAACGCACCTTCAACGAACCCTTGAACGTGATGCCGGGACTCGGTGACGGTACGAGAGCTGTTTGAACCCTGTGTACGCAGATCAAGATACTTCACGTAGTACTCGTTGAACAAGTTGTCGATTCCAAACGCCAGAATTGTGTCCTCGTTCGGCCGGTAGTCGAGATAAAGGTTGACGACATTGAAGGCGTCCGTCGGCAGCGCCGTCACGCCCGGCGGAATGTCGCTCGCGTCCTTCGCCGCCACCGCCAGCCAGCGCACCGCCACCGTGACCTTGCGGTCCCAGAACCGCGCGCCGACCGTGGTCATAACCTGCGCCGGATAGATCTTCACCAGCGGGCGATTTTTGGTGAGGTCCTCGCCTTTCTGGGTGTTTGCCGCGACGCCGAGGAACCACGAGCCGGCGTCGTAGTTGCTCTCGAGCTCCGCGCCGCGGATGCGGGCGGACGGAATGTTCTGGTACTGGATGCAGCCGAAAATCGGCGTCGTGCAGGTGAGACCACCCTGCCCCTGCTGGCCGTTGACGAGCCCGGTCTGCTCGATGAAGTCGGTGACGTCGTTCTGGTAGACATTGACTTTGACGCGCAGCGCATCATTGGCGACGAACAGACCGTCTTGCTTGATGTTGATGCCGATTTCCTTGGTCTTGCCGATCTCAGGCTTGAGGCTGAGGTTCGACAGCAACGTGAACGGCGCCGGTGCGGGATGCGCACCGTTGACGAAGACTTCGGTGACCGCCGGCGCGCGGTAGCCTTCCGCATAGGTGCCGTAGACCGTGAACCACTGGATCGGCGTGATGCCGAGCGTAGCCTTGGGCGAGACCCGATCGCCACTGCTGCCGCCGACGCCGTTGGCGCCCTCCAGCCGGTAGTTGTCGTAGCGGGCGGCGGTGATGAGCTCGACCCAGGGCGTGTAGTTGGTGCGCAACTGCGCGAACGCGCCGGAGACCGTGCGCTGGCCGTTGGGCGTGAAGAAGTCGCCGGTGCCGCTCGGGTCGACGACGGTGACCTGATCCTGGAAGGCGTCGGCGCCGACCGTGAGCGCTGCGCGCCAGGGTCCGGATTCCCAGCGCGAGGTGTTGTTGGCGTCGACGCCGATGGTCTCGACCTGGAACGAACGCCGCGAGCCGAGCGCGCCGGAGATCGCGCTGTTGGTGCCGTCGAACTTGACCTGGACCGTCTTGTTCTTGGTCCAATAGGTGTTGACGTCGAAGTCGAACACCCGGTCGTCCGGCCGATTGTAACGCCAGCGGCCGGTCGCGATCTGATTGTTGACCTCGGTGGCGTAGACGCTGCCACGCGGGGTGCCACCCGGCAGTCCGCTGTCGTAGTCGGCCTGGTAATTGATGAAGCCGAACTTCAGCTCATGCCCATCGGCCGGACGCACGTTGACCTTGCCGATCTCGGTGATGACGCGGAAGTGGCTGTTCACGACGAGGTTGCCGTTGCCATCCTTGTAGTCGCCACGCTGGCGGGCGGTGGTGCCGACCAGGAAGTCGAAGTTGTCGACCGGGCGAGCGGCGAAGAACGCCGAGCCGAGCCCCTGCACCATGTTGGAGGCGACCAGGCCGTGCAGTTGGGTGGCGAAGCGTTCACCGGGCTTCAGGATGTCCTGCGTATCGATCGTGCGCATCGACACGACGCCGCCGATGGCGCCGGAGCCGTAGATGTTGGCGACCGGCCCGCGCACCACGTCGACGCCGGCCAGAAGCTCGGGCTCCATGTAGACGAGGCCGTCGGCCTGATGGCCGGTGCGCTGGAAATTCTGCCGCGCGCCGTCGATGACGACCGCGACGCGGCCGAAGTCCTGCAGGCCGCGGATGTTGACCGCCATGCCGGGATCGTCGGCGCGCTGCTGGAAGTTGATGCCCGGCACGCCGAAGAAGGCGTCCTCCAGGCGCGTCGGCAAGATCTGATTGAGCTGCTCGGTGCGCACGGCGCTGACGCCGGCCAGCGCCTGGATCACCAGTTCCTCGGTGCGGGTCGCCACCACCGTGATCGGATCGAGGTAGGTCGTTTGCGCGAACGCCGGCGAGCCGGCGAGACCTGACAACAACGCGACCGCTGACACTCCGACGAGGAGCGCGTCCGCGCTCCGCCTGCATCCAGACATGAAGCCCCCAACACACTGTTTTGCGTTGTGTGGCTGGCGGGCGACCGGACGGCCGGTGGCTTGCTGGCTGAAACTGCATGCCCCGCACGCAGTTGTCTAAAGTGTTGTCTTTGGTATTTATTTGTAATACGAACGTCAAGGATAGAAATCGTCAATTAAAACTTCTCTAAACTAAAGGAATAGCTGATTACAATCGCTCTAAACTAAGAAGTCGAGCAAAGAGTACATGGATATACTTGCAGTGACCCCCAAGATGAACGCGGACTCCAAGCAAGAAACCTCAAGCAATTCGGCGCGAGAACCGCTCACATCTTCGGCCGAAGGACGGAAGATCAATGTCGCCGGCGACCGGATCGACAGTCGCGAGCTGTTCGTCAACACGCGCGAGATCACGATTGCTCATGGCGCCGACGTCTATCGGCTGCGCCTGACCGCCCAGAACAAGCTCATCCTCACCAAGTGAGAGCCGCCATGCGACGGCGTTTCCACAACTACGCGCGGCTCGCCTTCGCTCTGACGGTTCTGCTTGCGCCGGCCGGCGCTGCGCGCGCCGACGCGATCGTGGTGCGCGACGCCACCGGACAGCCGGTCACCATCCGCGACAACTCGCGCATCGTGTCGATCGGCGGCGCGATCACCGAGATCCTCTACGCGCTCGGGCTCGAGCAGCGCGTGGTTGCGATCGACTCCACGAGCTTCTATCCGCCGCAGGCGCTGAAAGACAAACCGAACGTCGGCTACATGCGGGCGCTGTCGCCGGAGGGCGTGCTCGGGCTCAATCCGTCGCTGATCCTCGCCACCGAAGACGCCGGACCGAAAGAAGCGGTGGCGGTGCTGCGCGCCGCCGGCATTCCATTCGTGCTGGTGCCGGACAAGCACACCGGCAAGGGCATCCTCGACAAGATCGAGATCGTCGCGACGGCGGCCGGCAGCGCCGAGCGCGGCGCCTGTCTCGCCAAGGCAGTCGCTTCCGATCTCGACGCGCTGGCGCAGATCCGCACCCGGGTCGACCATCCGCTGAAGGCGACCTTCCTGCTCTCGTTCGTGAACGACCGCGCGATGGTCGCCGGCCGTTCGACCGCCGCCGACGGCATCATCAAGCTCGCCGGCGCGACCAACGCGATCCTCGACTACGAAGGCTACAAGCCGATCAACGATGAGGCGATCATCGCGGCGAAGCCGGAATTCGTGCTGGCGATGCAGCGCGACTCGCATCCGCTCGATGCCCGCACGGTATTCGCCCATCCCGGATTTGCGCTGACGCCCGCCGCCAAACGGCAAGCCTTCGTCGCCATGAACGGGCTCTATCTCCTGGGCTTCGGGCCGCGCACCGCCATGGCGGCGCGCGATCTCGCCACGACGCTCTATCCCACGCTGTCGGCCGGCAAGCTTCCCTCCGAGCAGGACGACGCGCGCGTGCAGGCGTGCCGGGGGTGACGGCAGCCGCGCCGGCTGACGCGTCGCCGCGCGGCTTTGCCGGCGCGTGGTCGGTCGTGCGGCGTTCGCCGCTCATCGTTGTCTCGGTGCTGGGTGTCGTCCTCGTCGTCATGGTGACGGTCGCCGCCACCATCGGCGCCGCCGGCATTCCGCTGCCGCGGCTGCTGGCGGCCGCCGGCCTCGCAGCCGGTGACCCTGCCCTGATCGAGCGCGACCGCCTGGTGCTGTGGTCGATCCGCCTGCCGCGCATCGCCATGGCCTGCATGGTCGGCGCGATGCTCGCCGCCGCCGGCACCATCATGCAGGGCCTGTTCCGCAACCCGCTGGCCGAGCCCGGCCTCGTCGGCGTATCCGCGGGCGCCGCGCTCGCGGCCGCGTCCACCATCGTGCTCGGCGACCGCATCCTCGCCGGCACCGGGATCGCGCTGCCGTTCGCGGCGCTTGCCGATTGCCGCGTTTCTCGGCGCGCTCATCACCACCGCGGTGCTCTACCGCTTCGCCACGCGCGAGGGCCGCACCTCGATCGCCACCCTGCTGCTGGCGGGGCTCGCAATCGGCGCGCTGGCGCAGGCGGCGATCGGCTTGCTGATCTTCATGGCCGACGACCGCCAGCTGCGCGACATCACGTTCTGGACGCTCGGCTCGCTCAGCGGCTCGACCTGGGGCAAGGCCGGCGCCATCGCGCCGTTCCTGTTCGTGTTGCTGCTGGCGCTGCCGTTCATCGTCAACGGCCTCGACCTGATGGTGCTGGGCGAGGCGGAAGCGTTCCACATGGGCGTCGCGGTGGAGCGGCTCAAGCGCGCGGCGATCGTGCTGGTCGCCGCCGCCGCCGGCGCCGCGGTGGCGTTCGCCGGCATCATCGGCTTCGTCGGCATCGTCGTGCCGCATCTCCTGCGACTTGCGCTTGGACCCGGTCACCGTGTCTTGCTTCCAGCGTCACTCTGCTTCGGCGCGATCCTGCTGCTGACGGCCGACACCGTGGCACGCGTCCTGGTCGCGCCGGCAGAGCTTCCGATCGGCATCGTCACCGCTGCCATCGGCGCGCCGTTCTTCCTGGTGCTGCTGATGCGGCAGCGCGCGCTGGTGGGACTGTGATGTCCGCCGCCGGACTTCCCGCCATCGAAACGCAGGCCGTCACCGTGCGCGCCGGCGGCAAGACCCTGCTCGACGCGGTGACCCTCGCGTTCGCGCCCGGCGAATGCATCGCCATCGTCGGCCCGAACGGCGCCGGCAAGACCACGCTGCTGCGCCTGCTCTCCGGCGAGCTCAAACCGCGCGCCGGCGCGGTGCGGCTGAAAGGCCGCGAGGTCGCGGCCTATTCGCCCCGCATCCTGGCGGAGCATCGCGCCGTGCTCTCGCAGGACATCACTGTGGTGTTTCCCTTCACCGTCGCCGAGGTCGTGCGCATGGGCGCCGGCGACCGCCGCGGTCCGCGCGTTGAGGCGCTGGTCGCCGATGCGCTGCGCGAGGTCGATCTCACGGCGCTGGGCGAGCGCATCATCACGACGCTGTCGGGCGGCGAGCAGCAGCGCGCGCATTTCGCCCGCGTGCTGGTGCAGCTGGCCTGCGGCGAGGCCGTGCACGGCCCCGGCGTGCTGATGCTCGACGAGCCGACCGCGAGCCTCGACCTTCGCCACCAGCTCGACCTGCTCACCGCGACGCGGCGCTGCGCGCAGCGCGGCGTCACCGTGATCGCGATCCTGCACGATCTCAATCTGGCGGCGCTGTTCGCCGACCGGATCGTGGTGCTCAGCGACGGCCGCGTCGCCGGCGACGGCGCGCCGCGCGAGACCATCACCGACGACATGCTGGCGCGGGTGTTCAAGGTCGGCGCCGCGGTCGGCCGCGCACCGCCGGCCGGCGTGCCGTTCGTGCTGCCGCACGCCATGACGACGTGATGAGCGAGATCCATCCTCCGCTCATTCCCGCGCAAGCGGGAATCCAGTCTTGATCTAGACTGGGTCCCCGCCTACGCGGGGACGAGCGGCAGAACGAGTCCATTGCTTCTGCGCTATTGAATGTTGGGCACGAGCTTCTTGACGGTGTCGATGACCGACGGCGGCGTCCGGTAGAGGTTGTCGACAAGCTTCACGAGGTCGGCGGGCGGACGATAGGTCATGTCGAGCTTGAGCCGCTCCGCCTCCGCGATGAGCTCGCCATCGTTGACGGCATCGGCGAAGGCCTTGCGCATCAGCGCCACCAGCTCCGGTGGTGACTCCGGCGGCAACACATAGGGCCGGCCGAACTCCACGCTCGAGAACACGAAGCGCATCAACTGGCGCTGCTCCTCGGTCTTGGCGAGGTCGTAGATCGACGGCACCTCAGGAACGGCTGCGATCGGCGATTCCTCGGCGCGCAGGATGAGCCGCAGCTTGCCTTCCTTGAGCGCGCGCTCATGCACGCGGAACTGCCCGTAGGTGGCGCACACGCCTTCGACCTCGCCACGCTCCATGGCGATGACGGTGTCGTTGGTGCCCTTGTAGCCTTCGATCAGACGGAATTTCGTGCCCAGCACATGATTGAACACCGTCGGCAGGATGCTCAGCGACGAGCCGGAACCGCCGCCGCCGACGATCAGCTCGGTCGTGAGCAGGTCGGCGGGCGTACGCACCTTGGCGGTGTGCCACGCGGCGCAGACGCGGCCCGGCAGCGCGGTGCCGCCGATCCAGTTGTAGCGGCGCGGATCGACGTCGAGGTTCGCCTGCCGCATCAGCGCCTGGCTCGGGATGTTGCGCGAGAACGAGCCGAACACGGTGCCGTCGCGCGGCGCCTGGCTGTAAAGGAAATTGGCGGCGGCGACGCTCGAGGCCGCCGGCATGTTGGAGACGACGATCAGCGGGTTGCCGGGAATGTGCCTGGTGAGGTGTTTCGCGAGGAAGCGGCCGCCGAGATCGTAGTCGTTGCCGACCGGATGGCCGACGATCATGCGGATCTGCTTGCCGCGGTAGTGGTCCGGCGCGGACTGCGCGAATGCGGCGCCCACGGCTGCCGTGACAAGGCAGAAAGAAAATGTACCCGTACCCCACCGCGATTTCATCCCGGCACCCACGCGCGTCTGACGTGAGCCGAGCCTAGCAGATCGCAATCACGCGCGTAGCGGCCTTTCGCCGCTGCGTCGCGCGACTATCGTTGGTGGAGAGACAGTTCCGCGCCGGCGCGGTCGCGCGCGGATGCACCGTCGCGCACCGGCACGTCGATCGGCACCGGCGCCACGACACGGCGAATCGCGCCGATCGCAAGACGGCCGAGGAAGCGCGTCCAGCGGCGCACGCGCCAGAGCAAGCCTTCGTCGATCGACATCGAGCGAAGGGTGAACGCCTTGTCGAAGGAGTGGCGGTCGCAGGCGTTCTTCACGGGATCGGCGTAGTAGGCGCTGATCTTGTCGGCGCCCATGCCTTCGCTCGCGAGCCACTGCGGGATGTATTCGTTGCACAGGCGCTCGACGTCGGTGAACACCTTGCTGGTGCCGGTACCGGCCGCCGGGCACGACGTGGCGAACGCATCGCCGACCAGCACGACGCCGGGCTGCACATGGCCGCGCGTGACATAGAGATCGGCGGGCCTGATCTTGACCGGGGAGACCACCTCCGCCTCGCCGGTGAGCTTGCGCAGCGCCGGCATCAGCGCGAACAGCGTCTCGGTCGGCCGGTGCCGCATCTCGCTCAGCCACGGATCGTTCATGTCGCGATAGACCATGAAGTTCGCGCGCATCGCGGCGCCGATCGGAAACAGCGTGATGTAGGCCATCCGATCGGAAGCCCGCTCCGGATAGTAGGTCAGCGCCTGAAAATCGAAATGGCTGCGGCCGACGGGTTTGAGATCGAACGCCAGCGTGATCGAGTGGCACGGGCTCACGTCTTCGCGCGTCATCTTGAGCGCGTGCCGCAGGCCGATATTCAAGCCGTTTGCCACGATGACCAGCCGTGCGGAGATTTCCTCGCCGGTCGACAGCGTGACCGTCTGCCGGTCGGGGCTGTTCGCAACCGCATTGACCTTGGCGTTGATGAACTCGGCGCTCGCAGGAATCTCGGCGCGGATCGTGTTCACCAGCGTGTCATAGAGGATGCCGTATTGATCGCCGCCGCGTTTCTCGATCACGCGGCCAAAGCGCGCGATCCAGCATCCGCCGTCGAAGGTGCCGGCGCGCAGCACCGCATCGGCGAGACCGGTACGGCGCAGGATCTCGGTCTGCGGCCCGTCGAGCTTCTCGCAGCGCAGATCCGGCGGATAGACGGGATGCGGATCGACCAGGACGACACGGAAACCGTCGCGCGCCAGCATCGCGGCTGCGGTCGAGCCCGCAAGGCCGCCGCCGGCAATCACGATGTCGGTCTGCCGCATGGGGACGCCCCGTTGTTATTAGCCGCAATTTGCAACTGGAATGCTGAACGAAGCCTAAAGTTAACCATGTGGATTCCGCGCGATCGCGGCTTTTGACGCGCGCTTTCACGCATCATGGTAACCGCAGCAACACGTCGGCGAATCTACGTGCCTTAACTGAAAGGCAATGGCGTTGTCGGAAGATAAGTCCTTAGCGACACCGCGGGCATCAATGCATAAAGTTTCCGTAAGCATCTGCTCTCCGGAGCTGGATATCTCCGCGCATTGGTCGGCGCTGATCGCGCGCGCCCCCGCCAACGTCTTCATGCATCCGGCGGCGCTGAAAGTGGCGCACGCGACGCACTTCGCGGACATCCACATGCTGCTCGCTTGGAACCAGGACCCGGCGCGTGGCGCGCAGCCGGAACGGCTGGTCGGATTGTGGGCGCTCCAGCGCACGCACATCACGCCGCTGTGGCCCTCGTTCCTGGCAGCGCCGCCTTACAACTACGCGTTCCTCTCCAATCCGGTGGTCGATCCGGACTTCACGAACGAAGCGATGGCCGCGTTCTTCGATGCGATCGAACGCGAGCGTTCGCTGCCAAAGGTCATCCGGCTGCGCTACCTCGACGGCAGCGCCGAGACCTACCCCGCGATCATGAGCGCGCTCGCTGCGCGCGGCGCCCAGACGCTCAAGCTGTCGGAGCGCGAGCGGCCCTACGTGACGAAAGATTTCGGGCTGAAGAAATCGGGCTCGACGCGCAAGAAGCTGCGGCAGGACTGGAATCGCCTCACCGCGGTCGGCGCCGTCGACATCGTCAACGATCGCACGCGTCAAGCCGTGCAGGAGGCGTTCGAGACCTATCTCGCCATGGAGGCCGCGAGCTGGAAGGGCTCGCGCGGCACCGCGCTGCTGTGCGACGAGGAAGACGCGACCTTCACGCGCTGCCTGATCTCCGACCTGGCAGCGGGCGAGAACGCGTCGGTCGCGCTGCTGCGGGTCGACGGCCGCGCCATCGCGGCACAAGTGCTGCTCTATTGCGGACGCACGGCTTACACCTGGAAGACCGCATTCGACGCCGAGTTCTCGAAGTATTCGCCCGGTGCGCTCTTGGTCGACAAGATGACCGAGCAATTGTTCGCAGACGGCCATATCGACGCGATCGAGTCATGCTCGCCGGAAGGCGGCTTTATGAATCAGATCTGGGATGGACGCCGCACCAGCGTCGATATGCTGGCCGACGTCGGCGCGCGGAAGTCGCTCGGCTTCCGGGCCGTGGTCGCGAGCGAGCGCGGCTATGCGCAGCTGCGCGGCCTGCGCAATCGCCTGCGCGACATGTCATGGTCGCCGCTGGCCTGGCGCAAGGGCACTGCGGTCCCGCGCTAAACCACTACTTGGGCTGATTGTAGACCAGCGCATTGATGGCGCGCTTGATGACCGGCGCCGGCGTCTCATAGAGGCGCTCGACGATATCCTGTAGCTCCGTCCCCGACAGAGCCTCGATATCGAGATTCATCTTCGCGGCCTCGGCGAGCAACTCCTTGTCTTGCAGCACCTGCACGAATGCCTGCCGGAACGCTGCGACCCGCTCCGGCGGCGCGCCCGGCGCCATCACGAAAGGACGGCCGAACTGCTGCTGCGCGTAGATGAACTGCAGCAGGTCCCGATCCTCCGGAGTCTTGGCGAAGTCGCCGGTGCGGGGAACGCCCATCGAGGTCAGCTTGTCCCTGCCCTTGACGTTCTGCTGCACCAGCATCTTGCCGCCTCCCTTGCCGGCGATCCATTCAGGGCGTTGCACCATCATCGCCGGCACGCCGGTGCCGCACAGGCCCTCGACCTCGTTGCGGTCCATGGCAAGAACGATGTCACGCACGCCCTTGTAACGCTGGACGACACGGAACTTGGCCCCCAGGATATTGTTTTCAGCCACCGCGAAATCACGGGTCGAATCGCCCTCGCCGCTCGCTCCAATGATGAGCTCGTTGGACAACAGGTCGTTGAACGTCTTCACCCTGGCGTCGGTGCGAACCCAGCACAGGTTGACCTCGATGTTCGCGCTGCCGAGATAGACAAGCTTGCTGAAATCGTACTTGATCCGCTCCTGCACATCATAGAGCGGCCGGGTGAGCCCGCCGGGCACGACGGCGGCAAACGCCGTCGCCTCCTTCGGCAAGGTATACAAATGTTGGATCGCCACCGTGCCGCTGGCGCCCGGCATGTTCATCGGCACGATCGAAGGATTGCCCGGGATGTAGCGGCCGATGTGGCGCCCGACCAGCCGCGCGTAGGCGTCGTAGCCGCCGCCGACGGCGCTCGCGATCAACATGTTGATCTGACGGCCCTTGTAGAACGCCGCGACGTCCTGCGCCTGCGCCAGCGATGGCAGCATGGCGGCGAATGTCCCGGCAGCGATGGTTCGCAGCAGATAGGCCGTCATGTGCATGCTCCTTGTCCTCAACGCGGGCGGATCAGGCGAACGTCGACCGCGCGCAGGCCTTTTGTCTGGACGATGATGGGATTGATCTCGATGTCGCTGATGAGATGGCGGTGGTCGAGATAGAAATCGGAGAGGCCGCAGATCGCCTGCACCAGCGCATCGACGTCGGCCGCGGGCTTGCCGCGGATAACCGGCGAGAAGCTTCGCGACCTTCAACTCGGCGATCATCGCGCGCGCATCCTCCGGCGTGACCGGCAACAGCCGGAACGCGACGTCCTTGGTGAGCTCGACCAGGATGCCGCCGGCGCCGACCACCAGCATCGGGCCATAGAGCGGATCGGTGCGCGCGCCGATGATCATCTCGACGCCGTCGACCATCTCCTGCACCAGATAGCCGTCGATCGCCGCGCCCGGCACCGCCTTGGCGGCGGACGCGGCAAGTTCGTTCGCCGCGCGCTCGACCTCGGCCTCCGACGCCAGATGCAGGCGCACGCCGCCGGCCTCGGTCTTGTGCGAGATCGCGGACGAGACGATTTTCAGCGCCACCGGGAAGCCGATCTTGGCCGCCGCCGCCGCGGCGTCTTGCGGCGACTTCGCTATCGCGCTGCGCGGCAATGTGAGCCCGTGCCGGGCGAGCGCCGCCTCGAACGCCGCGCCCTCCAACGTCTCCGCCCGTCCGGCCGGCGTCACGCGAGCGGCGCGATGCTGCGGCCCTTGCGCGCGCCGTAAAACGCGAGCCCGCCCAGCGCGCGGATCACCGCCGGCAGTCCCTGCAGGAACGGAAAGCCGACCTCGTTCTGGAATTTCACCGTCGCCTGGTCGGTCAGGATCGCCATCCGGATGAATCCGATCACCGGCTTGTCGGTGGCGTCGGCAATGCTTTTGGTCACCGCCGGATCGCGCACGCGCGAGCCCGACGGCGGCGTGCCGCCCCAGGCCAGCATGTCGACATTGGGATCGGCGGCGATTGCGGCGCAGAGCTTCGCGTCGTGCGCGTCATTGACCGGATTGCCGGCGTCGAGCGGGTTCTTCAATTCAAGCTCGTACGAGACCAGCGGGCGCAGCGCCGCCTTGGTGGCGGCATCGAATTCCGGCGTCGCCAGTCCGCCGATTTCCTCCAGATGGTCGAACAGGAGATCGACGGTGCCGCCCGATGTCGTGACCCAGCCGACGCGCGGGCCCTTCGGCATCCGGCCGGCCTGGAACACCAGCAGCATCTCGATCATGTCGTCGAGCGACTGGCAGACGACGATGCCGTAGCGCTCGCACATCGCGGTGAAGGCGCCGTAGTCGCCGGCGATGGCGCCGGTATGCGACTGCGCGCTGTCGCGCGCCTTCTGCGACTTGCCGGTCTTGATCGCGATGATCGGCTTGCCCGCGGCAAGCGCCTTCGCTGCCGCCGCCATGAACGCCTGCGGACGGCGGATGCCTTCGACGAACAGCGCGATCACGCGCGTGCCGTCGTCCTCGGCAAAGAAATCGACGTAGTCGGCGAGATCGACGCTGAGCTCATTGCCGCTCGAGATCAGGTAATTGAAGTTGACGCCGCGGTGCGCGCCCGATGGTGCCGATGTATTGCACCGTGCCGCCGGACTGGGTGACGAAGGCGACCGAGCCGGGCGTCAGCGCGCAGAGATCGTTGTTGGGATAGCCGAAGTTCTTCTCGCGCAGCGCGTTGAAGCCCATGCAGTTGGGGCCGCACATGACGAGGCCGGAGCGCTCGATCAGGGATTTCAGCGCCACGCCGCGCGCGACGATCTCGGGATCGCTGCCTTCGCCGAGCTGCGCGGCATAGACCGTCGCGCTCCTGAGACCGGCGGCGACGCCGGTCTCCAGCACGCCCTGCACGGCGGGCGCCGGCACGATCACGAAGGCATGCGCGGGCGGTTCCGGCAGCGAAGCGAGATCGGGATAGCATTTTGCACCCCATACCTCAGTCGAGCGCGGATTCACCGGATAGACCTGGCCAGCGTATCCATGCTCGCGAAGCTGCTTGTAGATCTGCGTCGGCCAGCGGGCGCGCTCGGACGCGCCGACGATGGCGATCGATGGTGGCCGAAACATCGGCAATGGCGACTTGAACGACACGGAAGCTTGTGGATGCAACGCGACGACCCCTGAGCCCTCGCGTCAATTCAAGCGCGAGAGTTCGAAGGATAACAATGCGATCGGGCGCATGGAAGCTATGCGCGGTGCGGCGTCTTTGCGCTAGTTCGTGCGTTGCGCGGCGATGAAGGCACGAATTTCCGTCACCAGCGCAGGTTGTCGTTGGATTCCCGTCTGCCCGGTGTGGGAGATGCCTTCGAGCAGCACGAATTTCATGGCGGGCCGTGCTTTGCTAAGGTCCTGCATTTCCTTGAGCGTATGATCGAGCGTGCCGACGATGCCGAGCGTCGGCACCTTGACCGCGGCCATCTGCTCCAGCGTGACGGCCTGGTCGCGATAGCCGCGCAGCGAGGCGGCGACCGAATACTGGTCGAAATTCTTGTCGGCGCGGCAACGCTCCTCGGCCTTGCGATAGTCCTCCTCGGTCGGCTTCGCGTTCGGCGGCGCCTGCCGGAACAGCCGGCTGCGGCTGATGCAGCCCTTTTCGATCTCGGAGGCCTCCACCTCGATGCGCGGATCGTTGGCGGCCGTGGGCGAGCGCCCGGCGCCGGCGGCCTGGGTCGCCGTGAGGAAGCGTTCCGGATGCAGCGTCAGGAGTTGCGCCACCGTCGAGGAGCCGAGCGAGAAGCCGACGATGTGCGCGCGGTCGAGCTTGAGCGCGTCGAGCAGGCGCGGCACGTCGAGCGCCTGCTGCCGGCCATAGTCCTTCGGGCTGCGCGGCTTGTCGCTCTTGCCGGAGCCGCGCGCGTCGAAGGCGATGACGCGGAAATCCTTCTGCAGGTTGGCGACCACGCCGGCGGTGATCCAGCTTTCGAGGTTCGACGTGCCGCCATGCAGCAGCACGATCGGCTCGCCTTGGCCGCGGTCGATATAATGGATCTTCACGCCGCCGAAATCGGCATAACGGCCATCCTCGACCGCCAGCGCCGGCACGATGGCGAGACCGAGCAGCGCCGCCGCGCAGCGAGTGTAGGATTTCATGGCGAACCTCCCTTCTTTTTTCAGTCAGCGACAGCAGCCCTTCTTCGCTAAAGCTTCGAAGGGCATCCTGCTTCGCGTTGAGGCCAAGCGACGATCCTGCGAAGCGCGCCAGCGCGAAGCAGGATGATGGGCCCAAGACTCACCGCTGTAAATCCACAAATCCGCAGTCGATCATTCCGCATCCTGACGGCCTATGCGTCAGACGGACTGTCGCCGGCGACTTCGTCACACCCAGGGTTGCTTGCAGCGCCTGGTAAGCGGCTCTACGATTTTACACTGGGTTTACCGCGCTATCCGACGCGAGAGCGCGGACATCGGGATTGAGGAGGGGGCATTGCGTATAAGGTCGTCGTTTATTTCCCGCCGCAAAATCATTGCCGGAATCGCCGCCATCGGCAGCGTCGCCGCCATGCCTGCCGTCGGCCTGGCGCAAAACTCTGCCCGAGCTCTCCCGCCGCGGGGGGAGTTCTTCATCACCGGCGCCGAAGTCCTCAGCATGGACCCGAAGGTTGGCCATCTCCCCAAGGGCGACATTCACATCAGGGATGGCGCCATCGTTGCGGTCGGTCCGTCGCTGGCGCGGCCGCCGCGCGCGCGGGTGATCAGAGCCGACCAGATGATCGCCATGCCCGGCCTCATCGACACGCACTCGCACATCTGGAACACGCCGCTGCGTTCGTTGGCCGGCGACGGTCCGAAGAACTACTTCCCGACCCGCGACGCGCTCGGACCGCACTATCGGCCGGTCGACAACTACAACGGCGTCATGCTCGGCATCGCCGAGATGATGACGTCAGGTGTCACGACGACACACAACTGGTCGCACAATATCCGGAGCCCGGCGCATGCCGACGAGGAGCTCCGCGCGATGCGCGAGTCCGGCATTCGCGGCCTGTTCTCATACGGCTATCCGGCGGGCACCGGCGCCAACACCCTGGCGCGAACGCAGCAGATGGATATCGCCGACCTGAAGCGGGTCATGCAGCAATACTTCGGCGGCAAGCAGCGCAATGCCGACGGCATGCTGTCGCTGGGCGCCGCGATCCGCTCCATGAACTTCACCAACAACCCGACGACGGGCGCGGAGGCCGACTGGAAAGCGGCGCGTGAGCTCGGCCTGGTGCTTACGGTGCACGCCAGCGCCAGAGGCTCAGGCGCCGTGCTCGGCGAGCGAGGGCTTCTAGGACCGGATGTGCTGCTCATCAACAGCAGCGGCCACACCGACGAGGAGCGCGCGATCCTCGCCAAGCACCGGGTCCGCGTCGCGATGGCGCCCTACAGCAACATGCGCTCGACGCACAACCTTCCGCCGGTCAGCGCGCTGCTCAACGCCGGCGTCGTCACCGGCATCTCGTTCGACACACCCGCCATTGCCGGCAACAACGACTTCTTCTCCCAGCTGCGCGTGCTTTTCGACAGCGAGATCGTACGCACCAATAGCGAGGTCGCGTTGACCATGCCCCGCGTGGTGGAGCTTGCGACCATCGAAGGGGCCCGCGTGCTCGGGATCGACGACATCACCGGATCGCTGACCCCCGGAAAGCGCGCTGACGTGATCCTCATCAGCAAGACCGATCTGAACATGGTCCCGGTCAGCGACGCTTACGCGGCGATCGTGCACTCGGCAGCGCCGTCGAATGTCCGTTCGGTCTTCGTCGACGGGCGGCTGCTGAAGCACGACGGGCGTCTGCAGCACCTCAATACGGGAGAGATCGGAAGGAGGGCTACCGAGACAATTCTGCGCGCGCGTGGTCTGGCGAAGCTTTGAGCTGAAGCCAGTCACGGCACGACGAGCGCGATATAGGAAATCCTTGTGCGGCGTCCTACGCCGCGCGCTCGCGCCGGCGCAGCACGGCCTTCACCTGCTTCCACGCCGGGGCGATGACATATCCGGCGAGCGGGATCGACAGCGCGCCGACCACCAGCCCCAGCACGCCCGCGAGCGCCGCGGTCACGATCCATTCCAGCAGCCCGCCCACGGCCGGCAGCGCATGCGCGGCCATCGCGCCGGCGGCATGGATGGCGTGGCCGATCGCGGTGAGGCCGTAGTGCTCGAGGCCGTGCACGATGATGCCGCCACCCACCCAGATCATGGCGGCGGTGCCGGCGACGCTGAGGAACGTCAGGAAGCCCGGCATGCCGTAGACCAGCGCGCGCCCGAGCGCGCGGCTCGTGGCACCCATCGCCGTGGCCTTGTCGTTCCCGGCAAGCGCCACGCCGGCGTCGTCGGCCTTCACGATCAGCGCCACCACGCCATAGACCACGACGGTGATGCCGATCCCGACCACCGCCAACACCGCCGCCTGGGTCCAGATCGTCGAATAAGGCACCGCCGCCAGCGTGATCGCCATGATCTCGGCCGAGAGGATGAAATCGGTCCTGATCGCGCCCGCGACCTTCTCGTCCTCGAGCGACTGCGGGCTCAGCGCCACGCTGCCGAGCTCCGCTTCATGCGCGTGCGCATGATGCGGCACGACGGCTTCGAACACCTTCTCCACGCCCTCGTAGCAGAGGTAGGCGCCGCCGAACATCAACAGCGGCGTGATCGCCCACGGCAGGAAGTAACTGAGGATCAACGCGGCGGGCAAAAGGACCAGCAGCTTGTTGCGCAGCGACCCCATCGCGATCTTGCCGACGATCGGCAGCTCGCGCTTGGCGGAGAAGCCGACGACATAGCGCGGCGTGACCGCGGTATCGTCGATGACGACGCCGGCCGCCTTCACGCCCGCCTTGGCGGCCTGGCCCGCGACATCGTCGAGCGACGCGGCCGCCACCTTGGCGAGGGCAGCGACATCGTCGAGGAGCGCAAGGAGGCCGATGCTCATGGGGAACGCCTCAGGCGGTTGGATGTCCGCCGGCGAGAGTGACGCAGCTTTGCAAACGAAATTTTACACGGGGGGACGGGCGTTCGGCGACCAAATCCGGACCTGCTTCGCTAAAGCTTCGAAGGGCATCCTGCTTCGCGTCGAAAGACGGTGACAATCCTGCGAAGCGCGTTAGCGCGAAGCAGGATGGCGGGGGAAGCAGTCTGCTGCGAAACCCCGCCTCAGGGGAGACGGGGTTTAAGAGTGAGACTTTCGACACAGCCATCCGAACGGGGGGTTGGGGGGCTGGGGCGTCCGGATGGTCGGACCGATAATTCACACCCCTGTCCCGAGTTCCCGGAACGAACACTCGCACGATCTCTTATCCCGATGTATTCGTGGAAATGGCTCATGCGCAGTAACGCAGCAGAATATCGGCTGAATGCAGTGAACTGCGTCAATGTCGCTGAGCAAAGCAGCGATCCAGCCATTCGGGCTGACCTCCTTGCAACGGCCCACGCGTGGTGCACGCTAGCAGACCAAGCCGAGCGGAACAGCCACACCGATGTGGTCTATGAGACGCCGGAACAGCCCAAGGATGAACCGTGAGCGCCGCAGTTGGCGGCATCTCATCACTGGATATGATCAGGTGCTCCTTCGACGCGCAGGAAGGGGCACACCATCTTCAGCCCCGGGCTGCCACCCGGGGCTTTTTTTTATCAGCAAAATTAAGCATGGCCGGAGTTTGGCGCACTTGTGCCTTGGAACTCAATTTTATCCAAATGAGTTAGATGGCGGAACACCATCGGAGGTTCTCATGGCTGATAGTAGTGGAACCGGCGCTCTTGGCGTCGTTGTTGGAGTTCTTCTCGTCATCGTCTTGGTTGGCGGCGGTCTGTTTATGTACAACCAGGGCGGCGGTGGTGGCAGCAAAGGACCGAGTATCACAATCAATCCGGGCAAATAGCGAGCCGAGCAATGCCCCACGATCAAACCGGTGCAGCCGAAGCAGCCGTAGCAGCATTGTCATTCGGACTTCTGTTTGTGTGTATGCTGGGACTGCTCGCGATATCAGACATCGGCGATCCGGCGGTCGTTGCGACGGTAGGCGCGACCAACTTTCCAGATATTCGCTAGCGTTGTTGGCGCCGCAGTTCATCGGCCTTCGCGGCATTGAGCAGCAGGTGCGGAAGGTGACTTACCCACTATCCGTTTCGGAACAAATGGACTCTTTGGCGATTCTCGAACAAAGGAGAATCCCATGTCGAACACCAACGTTGGAAGGCGCCCCGGCCAATCGCTAGCGGACTTCCACTTGCTATCAAAGCATCGCTGGAACGAAGAGGTGGCGCGGATTGTCAAGGCATCTAAAAGTAGCCAGCAAAGCATGGCTGAGTGGTCGCCCGAACTAACGCGCAGACGCCGCCACTGAATGCAAAACTGCCGCTCAACGCCATCTTCCGTGCTAGGGAGGACTCGGCCTACGTTTCAGGTCCCCTGGCTTCTGGAAGGGAGCTAGCCCATGCGCAGGCTGAGCGAATTTCTGTTCTTTATTCTCATTCTCATCGTGGTGGTTATTGCCGTCCTTTCCGTCGCTAGCAAACATTCATAAGTTGCTGTTGCTGCATGGCTCTGCTTTCACTTCCGCCGCCGTAACTTCTCTGCCTTCTCGGCTTTAAGCAGCGGCGGGTGAATGCCAACCGGGAAGGTCTCGCCCTTTTGGACAAGCGATGCTTGCCGAAAGCCCACCGCATTTTGGGCGACGATGTTCAATATGGATGGCACCCGGCGCCCGATCGCGCCCAACCGGACTAGGGAAATGCCGAACGGAGAATTTGCGCGATATTCGCCGCCAACATCCGCGAGCGAATAGCGCCGTGCACTCACCAGAGAATTTCGCAGCCGAAATTTTTCAAATACTGCCGAGGGTTTGCGGCTTCTCTTGTGCACAGAAAATGTCGTTGTGTGACAACGACATTTGGGTGGCGGAGAGGGAGGGATTCGAACCCCCGATACGGTTGCCCGTATGCCGCATTTCGAGTGCGGTGCATTCAACCACTCTGCCACCTCTCCGGGCCGAACGGCGGGCCTGCGCCCGGGGCGCTATGTAGCTGCGTCGGCTAGCCCGGACAAGGGCGCCGTGAAATTCCGGTGCGTTATCCGCCGATTGGCGCGCGAAACCGCCGCTTCGCGGCTGGCGAACGGCGCCCCCGGGGGACGTGACCGGCCCCTCCGCCCGCCGTATGATCCCCAGTACATGGCGCTTCAGCGGGAAACGGCCCTTCGGATCAGGCGCGAGCTGCGCGGCATCGTGCTCGCATTGCTGATGGTCGCGGTGACGACGATCGTCGCCTATGCGCTGATCCGTTACCTCGACGTCCGTCGCGGCTCCGTCATCTACCTGCTGCCGGTGATGCTGGCGGGCTGGCACCTCGGGTTGATCCCGGCGCTGGTGGCCGCGGTCGCGGGCGTGCTCTGGTCCGGCTACTTCTTCTATTCGTCATTTTACGGCTACTACCTGGCGCGGCCGCCCGAGATCCTCAACCTCGTGCTGTTCATGGTCGTCGCCGCGGTGACCAGCCATCTCGCGAACCGCGCCAAGCAACAGGCCGAGCTGGCGCGCAAACGCGAGAACGAGATGAGCGATCTCTACGCCTTCTCGCGGCGGCTCGCAGCGGCGCCGTCGGCCGCCGAAATCTATCTCGCGATCGAGGAATATGTCGCCAACCTCGTGCAGCGCAATGTCGTGCTGTACGACGCCGGCAGCGCCGACGGCCATCCGGGCAGTCCGCCGGTGCCCGAGGAGATGCGCGCTACGATCGGCGAGATTCAGCGCGGCTCGATCCCGGCGACGACGATCGAGGACAACAACGGCAACACCTGGTTCATGCGCCGCGTCTCGCAGCGCACGCCCGACTTCGGCGTGATCGCGATCGACCTCGGCAAGGCGCCGAAGGACATGGTGGCGGAAACGCGCCAGCGGCTCGACGAGGCGCTCTCGGACGCCGCCGCCACGCTTGAAAGGCTCGACGTCGCGCGCACGCTCACTGAGGCGAAGATGCGCTCCGAAACCGAGCTCTTGCGCGAGGCGCTGATCGGATCGGTGTCGCACGAGCTGCGCACGCCGCTGGCGTCGATCCTCGGCGCCGCCACCGTGCTCACGCAATCGCCCGCGATTGCCAAGGACGAGCGCCTCAAGTCGCTTGCCTCGGTGGTGCACGACGAGGCCGAACGGCTCAACAACGACATCCAGAACCTGCTCGACGCCACGCGAATCAGCCGCGGCCAGGTCAAGCCCCGGATGGAATGGATCGAACCGATCGATATCGTCAATTCCGCGCTGGAACGGCGGCGCCGGCGGCTGTCCAGCCACAGTATCGCGGTAGCAATGGACTCCAATCTGCCGTTGATCTATGTCGATCCGGTGCTGGTGGAGCAAGCATTCGTGCAAGTGGTCGACAATGCGGCCAAGTATTCGCCCGTAGGCTCGACCATTAACGTCGCCGCCAAACGCAATGGCCATGACGTGACGTTCGCGGTCAAAGACAGTGGCGCCGGACTGACCGGGGAGGAACTTTCACATCTTGGTGAAAGGTTCTTCCGCGGATCGCGGCATTCGCTTATTGCGTCAGGCTCGGGCCTCGGACTTTGGATTGCGAAGGCGTTCGTCGCCGCCAATGGCGGCCGCATCCATGCCGTGAGCCTGGGCGTCGACCAGGGAACGACCGTGTCGCTTCACCTACCATTGGCTAAAGATGCACCCCAACCGGAGCCTTATCCCGATGAGTGAACCATCTCCTGTTGTCCTCGTCGTCGACGATGAGGTGCAGATCCGCCGCTTCCTGCGCGCGGGCCTCGAGCTCGACGGTTTCGTGGTGCAGGACGCCGAGACCGGCGCCGACGCACTCAAATGGATTACGCTGAAGCAGCCGGACCTCATCATCCTCGACCTCGGCCTGCCGGACATGGACGGCGGCGACGTGCTCGAGCGCCTGCGGGCCTGGTCGACGGTTCCGACCATCGTGCTCTCGGTGCGCTCGAACGAAGCCGAGAAGGTGCGGCTGATCCAGGGCGGCGCCGACGACTATGTGGTCAAGCCGTTCGGCATGGCGGAGCTGTTGGCGCGTGCACACGCCGCGATGCGGCGCCAGGTGCGCGCCGCCGCCGGCGAGCCGATGGTGAAGGCCGGCCCGCTCAATATCGATCTCGCCGCTCGCATCGTCACCTTGAACGGCCAGCGCGTGATGATGACGCCGAAGGAATACAAGCTGCTGCAGATCCTGGCGCAGCACGCCGGCAACGTCGTGACCCACCAATATCTGCTGAAAGAAGTGTGGGGCTCGCCGCACATGCACGACACCCACTACTTGCGCATCTTCGTGCGCAAGCTGCGTCAGAAGATCGAAGAGGATCCGACCCAGCCGCGCATTCTGCTGACCGAGCTCGGCATCGGCTACCGGCTGGCGATCCCGGAGACACCGAAGCCGACGGTGCAGTAGCTGCGCGCCGCGCTTCCCGGGCGGTTAGCGCCGAAAGGCGCGTAACCCACGCGACTGCACATGCCGCAGATGATGCGATGAGTACAGTTGCCTAGCCCGTCGAAGGAGCTGGGTCCCGTCAACGCCCTTATGGCGCCTAACCCGGACACTAGATTCCCGCCGATCTATCCCTGCAGCGCCGCCTTGAGCGCCACGCGCCGCGACGCCTTGTAGAGGTCGTCGTATTTGTAGACCAGCGGGCGGTTCTTCTTGACGTGCAAGGTCGCGAACACCGGGCCCTGCTGCGTCAGCACATGCCCGACCTGCTGCTCGAATGATTTCAGCTCGGCGAAGTCGTGCACGTGCGCATAGCCGGCCGAGCGCGCGAGCCCGGCGAAATCCGTCTTGGGATTCGGCAGCGGGTGTCCGCCGTTCGCCTCGTAGGTCTCGTTGTGACACACGAAGTGCACGAGGTTCTTCGGCGCCGCCGCCGCGATCGAGACCAGGCTCCCGAGATTCATCAGCAGGCTGCCGTCGCCGTCGAGCACGACGACGCGCCGATCCGGCCGCCCGAGCGCGACGCCGAGCGCATGCGAAGAGCCGAGCCCCATCGCACCGATCGAGAAGTAGTTGAGAGCGCGCGGATTGAGGTCGTTCCATTCGACCGCGCCGCTGTAAGAGGCGACCACCACCTCATCGGTGATGTGGCGCTTCAAGATCTCGAAGCATTCGTCGCGGTTCATCATGACGGCCTCCGTCCGACCAGGAACGCGACCGGCGACGATTCAGTATAGGCCTTGTCGATCGCGGGCTTGATCTTGGCCACGTCGCTATCCTGGCTGATCAGATGATGCGTGATGCCCATGGCGTCGCAGATCGGCTCGATGATGCGCACGCCGTAGCGGCCGGAGTTCGGCCGGCAACCGCTCCGGCTCGTGGCCGAGCAGGCCGACCATCATCACGATCGGCTGCTCGTACTCGACCGCCACCGCGCGGATGGCGTTGAGCGAGTCGAGGAAGCCGGTGTACTGGATCAGGATCAGCGCGCGCTTGTCGGAATAGGTGAGCCCGGAGGCGATGCCGACGCATTCGTCCTCCTTGCAGACGCGCACGAGCTTGAGCTCCTTGTCGGCGGCGATCGGAAACAACAGCCCCTTGCTGGTGACGATGTCGGGGACGGCGAGGATGAACTCGACGCCGCTCTGCTTGATGGCCGTGATGATTTTCGCGCCGGTCAGCGTGACCTGCGCCTCGGCCTTTGTTGTTGTTGTCGCTGCATCCATTCCCAACCTCCCAACGCGGCGCCGTTCGTTTGTTGTGAAGTACCGGCGCGCTTAGCTAATGCGAAATTTCGAACGGCCGCAAGCTACTGCGACCGGGCGATCCCCGCCGACTCGACCACCTTGCCGAGCCGCACGATCTCGCTGCGCATGAAGGCGAGCAATTCTTCCGGCGGCGGGCTGTCGACCGAGATGCGGCCGGTCTTGACGTATTCCTGCTGCACCTCCGGCAGAGCGATGATCGCCTTCAGCTCGCGATGCAGCCGGTCGACGATCGGCTTCGGCGTGCCGGCGGGCGCGACGATCATCTGCCACGACACGAAATTGAAACCGGGCACGCCCGCCTCCGCGAGCGTCGGGATATCCGGCGCCGGCGGAAGCCGCGTGGTCGACGACACGCCGAGCGCGCGCACCTTGCCGGCGCGCACCAGCGGCAGCGCCGGCGTCGGCTCGGCGAACTGCGTGGGGATATGCGCCGCCACCAGGTCGTTGAGCGCCAGCGCATCGCCGCGATAGGGCACGTGCACGATGTTGGTGCCGGTCATGGTCTTGAGCAGCTCCATGCTCAAGTGCTGCGGCGAGCCGGGACCGGCCGAGCCGTAGGAGAGCTTGTCGGGCTGCGATTTCACCCACTTGATCCAGTCGGCCACCGACTTGATCGGCAGCGCGTCGTTGACCAGCAGCATGAACGGCGCGTTCGACGTGAGCACGATCGGCGCAAAATCCTTGCCCGGATCATAGGGCAGGTTCTTGTGCAGCGTCGCGTTGATCGCGAACGGCGTCGAGGTGCCGAGCATCAGCGTGTAGCCGTCGGCCGGAGCGCGCGCCACGTAGGTGGAGCCGATGGCGGTGCCGGCGCCGGTGCGGTTCTCGACCACGAACGGCTTGCCGAGCCGATCTGACAGGCGCTGCGCCAGCTGGCGGGCGAACACGTCGAGGCCGCCGCCGGCGGCATAGGGCACGACCAGGGTGACCTGGCGGTTGGGGTAGTCCTGCGCCATGGCGGGCGACGAAGCGATCAACAGCCCGGCCAGCGCGGCCCTCGCCCGATATCTGGTGGCCATCCGCGGTCCCTCCCCACTATTTCCGCAAAGCCTAACGGAACCCGGCAGGCCCGGTAAGCGCACCAAAGGACGCAGAAAAACCTCAGGTTTTGAGCCTATTCCTTGACTCTCGCCGGGCCCGACCATAGGTTCCGCGCGCTCTCGCAAGAGATGTGACGTTTAGAACCCGCCGACCGGTCCGATGAGGCCGGAGGCCCCCGCCCGACAGCGCGATGCGCCCTCGGGCGTCATTGGTGTTTGGAGTACACAACAGGTCGCCCGCAAGGACGACGTCTTAGGGAAACAACACTTGTTCGACTCGCTGTCGGAACGGCTTGGCGGAATCCTCAACCGGCTCACCGGGCGCGGCGCGCTGTCGGAGGCCGACGTTGATGCGGCGCTGCGCGAAGTGCGCCGCGCGCTGCTCGAAGCCGACGTCGCGCTCGACGTGGTGCGCGCTTTCACCGACAAGGTGAAAGCGGGCGCGGTCGGCGTCGAGGTCATCAAGTCGGTGACGCCCGGACAACTGGTCGTGAAGATCGTGCACGACCAGCTCATCGAGATGCTGGGCGCGCAGGGCGATCCGATCGATCTCAATGCACCGGCGCCGGTTCCGATCATGATGGTCGGCCTGCAAGGCTCCGGCAAGACGACGACCACCGCGAAGCTCGCGAAGCGCCTTACCGAGCAGGGCCGCCGCAAGGTGCTGATGGCCTCGCTCGACGTGCGCCGCCCCGCCGCGATGGAGCAGCTCGCCGTGCTCGGCCAGCAGATCGGCGTCGAGACCTTGCCGATCGTCGCTGGCCAGCAGCCGACACAGATTGCGCAGCGCGCGCTGCAGGCCGGCAAGCTCGGCGGCTACGACGTCGTGCTGCTCGACACCGCCGGCCGCACCACCCTCGACGACGCCATGATGACGGAAGCGGCCGACGTGAAGCGCGCCGCCAATCCGCACGAGGTGTTGCTGGTCGCCGACAGCCTCACCGGCCAGGACGCCGTCAATCTCGCGCGCGCCTTCGACGAGCGCGTCGGACTGACCGGCATCGTGCTCACCCGCGTCGACGGTGACGGCCGCGGCGGCGCCGCGCTCTCGATGCGCGCGGTCACCGGCAAGCCGATCAAGCTGATGGGCACCGGCGAGCGCATGGACGCGCTGGAAGATTTCCATCCCTCGCGCATCGCCGACCGCATCCTCGGTATGGGCGACATCGTCTCGCTGGTCGAGAAGGCCGCGGCAACGATCGACGCCGAAAAAGCCCAGCGCACCGCCGAGCGGATGCGCAAGGGGCAGTTCGACCTCAACGACCTGCGCGATCAGCTTACCGGCATGCAGCAGATGGGCGGCATGAGCGGCCTGATGGGAATGCTCCCGGGCGTCGCCAAGATGAAGAACCAGCTCGCGAACGCCAATCTCGACGAGCGGCTGCTCAAGCGCCAGATGGCGGCGATCGAACTCGATGACGCCGAAGGAGCGCAAGAACCCCGACATCCTCAAGGCCAGCCGCAAGAAGCGGATCGCGTCCGGCGCGGGCGTGAAGGTCGAGGACATCAACCGCATGCTCAAGATGCATCGGCAGATGGCCGACGTGATGAAGATGATGGGCTCGGGCAAGCGCGGCCCGATGGCCGGCATCGCCAACATGCTCGGCTTGGGCGGCGGCGCACCGATGCCGACGCCGGAGCAGATGGCGGAGATGGCGAAGAAAATGCCCGGCGGCGCCGGCGCACTGCCGCCGACCATGCCGGGTCTGCCGCCAAAATTCCCCGGCAGCGGTCCGCTGCTGCCCGGCCTCGGCAAGCCGGGCGGGTTCCCCGGCCTCGGCAAGAAGAAATGAAATCACATCGACAAGAGCTACGAAGAAAGGAAAAGCAATGTCCCTGAAAATCCGGATGGCCCGTGCGGGCACCAAGAAGCGGCCGGTCTACCACATCGTCGTGGCCGACAGCCGTTCGCCGCGCGACGGCCGCTTCATCGAGCGTCTCGGCTATTTCAATCCGCTGCTGCCGAAGGACAAGACCGAGCGCCTCAAGTTCGATCTCGAGAAGACCAAGGCCTGGATCGCCAAGGGCGCAACCCCGAGCGACCGCGTCATGCGCTTCCTCGACGAGGCCGGCGTCGCCAAGCGCGAGAAGCGCAACAATCCGGAACGGGCGATCCCGCGCAAGCAGCGCAAGGCGATGAAGGAAGAAGCCGAAAAGGCCAAGGAGCAGGCAACCGCTGCCGCCGCCGAAAAGGCCAAGGCCGCAGCCGCGGCCGCCGCTGCGAGCTGATCGTAGATCTTAGGCCGTGACGCCGCGCGCCCAACGCATCTGCGTCGCCCAGATCGGGGCGCCGCATGGCGTGCGCGGCGAGGTGAAGCTCTGGCCGTTCACCGCCGCGCCGGAGTCGGTCGCGCGACTACGGGCCGCTCGAGACCGAGGACGGCGCTAAGCGCTTCGAGATCGAGGCGATGCGCGCCGCCAAGGACCATCTCGTGGTGCGGCTCAAGGGCGTGAACGACCGCGACGCCGCCGAACGCCTCACCAACACCAAGCTGTTCGTCGCGCGCGATCGCCTGCCGGCGACCGAGGCCGACGACGAGTTCTACCATGCCGACCTGATCGGGCTCGCCGTGGTCGATGCGGCGGGCAACGCGCTGGGCAGCGTCGCCGCGCTCCATAATTTCGGCGCCGGCGATCTCATCGAGGTGAAGCCTGCGCAGGGCAATACGACGGTGCTGCTGCCGTTCACCGAAGCGGCGGTGCCGATGGTCGATATCGCCGGGCGGCGGATCGTGGTCGATGCCGCGGCGTTCGCGGCGGCTGCCGCTCCGCCGCGCGCACCGGAACCGGAAGAACGTTGATGAGTGAACCGATGACCGCGCGGCGAATTCGGTGCGCCCCCTCCCCCCTTGTGGGGGAGGGTTGGGGAGGGGGGTGGCTGTATGAGCCGGCGGTGCCTCTCGCATCACCCCCACCCCTAACCCCTCCCCACAAGGGGGAGGGGAACAGACCGCCTTCGCTGCGCGAATGCCTCTCACTTTGCGAGGAGCAGTAGCCATGTGGCGCGCGAGCGTGCTCACGATCTTTCCGGAGATGTTCCCGGGCACGCTCGGCATGAGCCTCGCCGGCAAGGCGCTTGCCGCCGGCACCACCTGGTCGCTCGACGTCACCGACATCCGCGCGCACGCGACCGACAAGCACCGCACCGTCGACGACACGCCCGCCGGCGGCGGCCCCGGCATGGTGATGAAGCCCGACGTGCTGGCGCGCGCGCTCGACGCCGCGTCCTCGGGAGACGACACCCGCCCTCGCCTCTTCATGTCGCCGCGCGGCATGCCGCTGACACAGGCGCGGGTCGCGACGCTGGCGCGCGGGCCCGGCGCCGTGATCCTGTGCGGGAGGTTCGAAGGCGTCGACGAGCGCATCATCGAGGCGCGGAACTTCTCCGAAATCTCGATCGGCGACTACATATTGTCGGGCGGCGAGGTCGCGGCCACCGTGCTGATCGACGCCTGCGTGCGGCTGCTGCCTGGCGTCATGGGCCAGATGGCCTCGGCCGACGAGGAGAGCTTCTCGCAGGGGCTCTTGGAGTATCCGCAATACACCCGGCCGCAGCTGTTCGAGGGCCGCGGCATCCCGGACGTGCTCACCTCCGGCGACCACGCCAAGGTCGCGGCCTGGCGGCGCGCCGAAGCCGAGCGACTGACCCGCGAGCGCCGCCCCGACCTCTGGAAGGCCTACCAGGAGCGCAAGAAACCCTGATTTTCCGGGCCGTTTCGAGGTCCGGTCATCGAAATAGACAAAGCCGACCCTTTATCGTAGAAGCTCGCCCGACCCAGACAGTCCGACACGATCGCGCGCCCCCCGGATGGCGCTGCCCAGGAGACTTCCCCATGAATTTGATCCAGGAGCTCGAAAAAGAGCAGGTGGCCAAGCTCACCGCCGGCAAGGAGATCCCGGATTTCCAGCCAGGCGACACCGTCATCGTCAACGTGAAGATCGTCGAAGGCGACAAGTCCCGCGTCCAGGCCTACGAGGGCGTCTGCATCGGCCGCGCCGGCGCCGGCCTGCAGGAGAACTTCACGGTCCGCAAGATCTCCTATGGCGAGGGCGTCGAGCGCGTGTTCCCGCTCTACTCGCCGCTGATCGATTCGATCAAGATCGTGCGCCGCGGCAAGGTCCGCCGCGCCAAGCTCTATTATCTGCGCGGCCTGCGCGGCAAGCGCGCCCGCATCACCGAGAAGCAGGACCATCGCGCCGAGGATACCGACGCCGCCTCCAAGTGAGGACGCGAAGCGCGATGATCGCGATAGCGACGATATGCAGAAAGGCCGGCTTGCTCGGCCTTTTTCTTTGGCTGACGGGCACCGCCGTTTCCTCCGGCATGTCTCCCGCCGTGGCGGAGCCGTCGCTGCTGGAGCAGCTCCAGAAGGGCGGGACCGCCCCGCCGCAGCGCAAGAGCCTGATGTCGCCACTCAGGCTCCAGGTCGAGAAGGCCGAGGCGACCTTTGACACGGGAACGAAAGAGCCGGTGGTCGTGATCACCTTGGCGGCGCGGTCCGGCCGGATGTTCTACGAGCTGACCCAGAACAACATCGGCCGGAGGCTTGTGCTTCGCATCGACGGGCAGGTCGTCGCAGAGCCGATCATCCGGGAGCCGATCAAAGGCGGTGTCGTCCAGATCTCCGGCAACATGACCGTCAAGGACGCGGCCGAGCTGGCCGAGCGCCTGAACAAGGGCGAGGCCAAGATCGAGGTCGAGCTGGTCTCCAGCTAGCGCATGTCCCGTTCGAGTTCGGCTCTCTCTCCGCCGCTCATTCCCGCGCAAGCGGGAATCCAGGCTTGACACAGACTGGGTCCCCGCCTTCGCGGGGACGAGCGGGAGAGAGCGAGCCATCTCAACCGGGAAATGCTCTCGCGCTGCAATTCGCCACTTTTCGGAACACCTCTAAGGCATTAAATAGACCCGCAAATACCGACAACTGGATCGACGAATGGCCAAAGCGCGTACCCTCTACGACAAGATCTGGGAAGACCACCTGGTCGACGAGCAGCCCGACGGGACCTGCCTGATCTATATCGACCGGCACCTCGTGCATGAGGTGACGAGCCCGCAGGCGTTCGAGGGGCTGCGGCTGTCCGGCCGCAAGATCCGCGCGCCGGAGAAGACGCTGCTGGTGGTCGATCACAACGTGCCGACCACCGACCGCAACCTTCCCAATCCCGATCCGGAGAGCGCGGCGCAGATCGCCTATCTCGCCGAGAACGCCAAGATTTTCGATCTCGAATACTACAACGAGTTCGACAAGCGGCAGGGCATCGTCCACATCATCGGCCCCGAGCAGGGCTTCACGCTGCCCGGCGTCACGCTGGTGTGCGGCGACAGCCACACCGCGACCCACGGCGCGTTCGGCGCCCTCGCCTACGGCATCGGCACCTCGGAAGTCGAGCACGTGCTGGCGACGCAGACGCTGATCCAGTCGAAGTCGAAGAACATGCGCGCGGTGGTCGACGGCAAGCTGCCGGCGGGCGTCACCGCCAAGGACATCATCCTCGCCATCATCGGCGAGATCGGCACCGCCGGCGGCACCGGCTATGCGCTCGAATATGCCGGCGAGGCGATCCGCGCGCTGTCGATGGAAGGCCGCATGACGGTCTGCAACATGTCGGTCGAGGGCGGCGCCAAGGCCGGCTTCATCGCGCCCGACGAGAAGGCCTACGCGTTCCTGAAGGACCGGCCGAAGGCGCCGAAGGGCAAGGCCTGGGACGACGCGATGCGCTACTGGGAGACGCTGCGCTCCGACGACGGCGCGCATTTCGACCGCGAGATCAGGCTCGATGCCGCCAAGCTCCCGCCGCTGGTCACCTGGGGCACCAGCCCCGAGCAGGTGATCTCGATCACCGGCCGCGTGCCGGTGCCGGGCGAGATCGTGGACGAGAACAAGCGGCGCGCTGCCGAGACCTCGCTCGACTACATGGGGCTCAAGGGCGGCGAGAAGATCACCGACATCGCGATCAACCGCGTGTTCATCGGCTCCTGCACCAACGGCCGCATCGAGGACCTGCGCGCCGCCGCCAAGGTGGCGGACGGCAAGACCGTGCATGCCGGCGTCAATGCGATGATCGTGCCGGGCTCCGGCCTGGTGAAGGAGCAGGCGGAGTCGGAAGGCCTCGACAAGATCTTCGTGAAGGCCGGCTTCGAATGGCGCGAGCCCGGCTGCTCGATGTGCCTGGCGATGAACCCCGACAAGCTGGCGCCCGGCGAGCGCTGCGCCTCGACCTCGAACCGCAACTTCGAAGGCCGGCAGGGCTACAAGGGCCGCACCCATCTGGTGTCGCCGGCGATGGCGGCCGCTGCCGCGATCGCGGGACACTTCGTGGACGTGCGGGAGTGGAATTGACGCTTCGACGCTGTTCGATCGAGCTGAAAACGATCAGGCCCGCCACATGGCGGGCCTGATGCATTTGACGCTCACGTCACGACGCGACGTTCTGCGTCACCACACTCCGAACCCGAACGGGCCGACGCCGATGAACGGACGAGGCGCATAGTAACCCCGGTAGTAGGGGGCCGGCGCATACGCGTAGGGCGCGTACCCGCCGCCGTAGTAATACGGCCCGCCTCCGTAGAAGCGCCGAGGCCCGTAATACCCGCGGTAAACGCGCCGATTGTAGCGGCGATACTGAACCTGCTCGACGCCGGACTGATGCTCGGCGATCCCAGGCGCATTCTGAATCGGCGCGGCATTCGCCGTCGGCACAGCAGCCATGGTCAACGCTGCCGCAGCCACTAGCCCTGCGAGAACTCTTGTACATGACATTACCTCCAGGTCGCTCCCGGAGTGATAACGCCTGGAATTGATTTCGGTTCAGTGAACGGCGGTTCAGCCGCGCTGCCACCAGCAGCGCATTTGCGGCGTAACCACGGTTCCGCTCGGCCGATATTCAGGCTGCAGCCACGAGACGCATTGCCGCACCGCGTTGCGGCCGGGGTAGCCGAGATAGTCGCTACGCGGAAATTCCGTCGAATCCAATCGCTCGCGCAAGATCGGCCGCACGGTGATCCGGGTCGGCGCGCGCCGCTGCACCGCCACCTGTTGTTTCGGCGGCGCCTTTTGCTTCTGCGCCTGCTTCTGGTTCTGCGTCTCCTGGGGCGTCACCGCCCGAAAGATGCGATCGAACTCCGGTAGCTGCGCATGTGCCGCGCCGGCGCAGCCGAACAGCATCGCCGCAACGATCCCGATTGTGACCTTGGTTTTCATGACTCAGCCCGCCCGATCCCATCCATACGGTCGCCGATCACGGGCCGACCGTCAACGCCAAAGCATCGACTTGTACCACCGCCATACCACCACCTTGGCCGCCTTCCTGCGGTCCCGTACAAAGGCGGCATGACCGCGCCCTCACAACCCGATCGCTGGCTCAACGCCAAGGCGCCCTCGCTCGACGAGCTCGAGCGGATGGCGGACGAAGCCTATCGGCAATTGCCGGAGCAATTCCGCGCGCTGTGCAAGGACCTCGTGATTCGCGTCACCGAATACGCCACCGACGAGGTGCTCGACTCCATGGGCGTCGAAAGCGAGCTCGACCTGATGGGCCTGTTCCAGGGCGTCGGGCTGCCGTTCCAGTCGGAGAGCATCTCGGGCCAGATGCCGAACATGGTCTTTCTCTATCGCGTGCCGATGCTGCTCTATTGGGCCGAGCACGACGAGCCGCTCAACTCGATCGTCACCCATGTGCTGGTGCACGAGATCGGCCACCACTTCGGCCTGTCGGACGAGGACATGGCGGCGATCGAGGCCGGCGTGGAGTGAGCGAAAGGGAGTGAACGATGCGAATCGACGGAAGCTGCGCCTGCGGACACATCACGGTCGAAGGCGAGGCCGATCCGGCCGACACCTCGATCTGCCATTGCACCGACTGCCAGACCGGCACCGGCTCGGCGTTCCGCGTGTCGGTGCTGGTGCGCGGCACGTCGTTCAAGATGACGGGCACGCCGAAGGACTATCTCAAGCTCACGGCCGACAGCGGCACGCCGCGCATCCAGGCGTTCTGCCCGGAGTGCGGCTCGCCGATCTATTCGACCTCGCCGGGCGAAGGCGTGCAGGACGCCTACCGGGTGCGCGTCGGCATCCTGCGCCAGCGCAAGGAATTCGTGCCGAAGAAGCAGAACTGGTTCCGCTCGGCGCTGCCGTGGATCACCGCCCTCCCAGGGATCGCGAAGAACGAGAAGGGCGGGTGAGCTCGACTCAGTTGATCTATCAGCACGCGCAATTCTCTCTCCGTCATCCTGAGGTGCGAGCGAAAGCGAGCCTCGAAGGATGCACGGCCGAGGTGTTGCAACAACCGGGCCGTCGTCCTTCGAGGCGCGCCTGCGGCGCGCACCTCAGGATGACGGAGAGAGAGCTGAGCGCGCGGATGCAATCAACCTAGAGCGCTTCCCGCCTGCAACGGGTCTCTCCCGCTCATTCCCGCGCAAGCGGGAATCCAATCTTTAGAGCGAATGGGTCCCCGCCTTCGCGGGGACGAGCGGGGAGAAAGCGAGTCAACTCAACTGGGAAATGCTCTAGTACAACGGCTCGCCTTCCGTGGTGCAGCGGCGCAAGGTGCGGCGCTGCTCGGCCGGCCAGTCGGTGCGCGCGTGCAGGCAGGCGAGATTGTCCCACACCACCAGATCGCCGGGGCGCCACACGTGCTCGTAGATGATCGCGGGGTCTTCCGCGATGTCGAACATGGTCTCGAGCAGCGCCTCGCTCTCGGCGCGGTCCATGCCCTCGATCCACATCGTGTTCTGGCTGGTGACGTAGAGGCCCTTCCGGCCGGAGCCGGGATTGGTGACGATGATCGGCTGCCGGCAATGATGCATGGTCGCGATATCGACGGTCAGGTCGATGCGGCGGCCGGTGGTGTATTGGTGGCCCTGCATCACCATCTTGCCGTCGATCTTCTGCTTCACGTCGTCCGGCAGTCTCTCGTACGCGGCGTAGGAGCTTGAGAATTTCGTGTGGCCGCCCTCGGTCGGAATCTCGATGCCATAGAGGAACGACGCGCGATGCGGCTTGCGGTGGTAGCACTTGTCGGAGTGAAACCACATCTCGCCGTGGCCGAGCGCGCCGATCGGCTTGCCGTTGGCGTCGACATTGTCGGTCACCAGCAGCATGTCGTCCCACTCGATCAGGGTGTCGGCGCCGACCGCGCCCGGACGCGGCGGCACCCGCTTGGCGACCGGACCGAAAATCGATGCAAAGCGGCGCTGGTCGTCTTCCGACAGTTTCTGATCGCGGAACACCAGCACCGTGTGGTCGTACCAGGCGTTCTTGATCGCCCGGGCCGTGTCGTCGTCGAACGGCCGGCTGAGATCGACGCCGCGGATTTCGGCGCCGATGACGGGGTGCAGCTTGATGACGGAAACGGTCGAGGTCTTTTCCGCGACGAGGGCCATGTTCTTCTCCCGTAGACTTGTCCCGTAGACTTGCCTGATCGGCCGCTTTTCGAACGGCCTTTGCGGCTACCTTATCAATTCGGCGACCTTGTCGACAATCGGCTTGGGCGTGGCGTAGACCTGCTTGATCAAAGCCGCGAGATAGGCGCCATTTTGCGGCTCCACGTCGACCTTCTGCTTCCTGGCGTCCGCGAGGAACGCCGCGTCCCCGATCGTCGCCGCAAAGGCACCCTGCAGCATCTTCACGCGGTCGGCGGGCATATCCGGCGGCGCAACGATCGGCCGGCCGAACCCGGTGCTGGCGAACAGCAAGCCGATCGCCGCCTTCTGTTCCTCGGTCTTTGCAAGATCGCCGGCAAACGGCACGTTCTTGAGCACGGCACGCTGCGCGCCGCCGCCATGCAACAGCATCGTCGCCCGCTCGTTCGGAATCCAGTCGGGCCGCTGGCCGATGATGGTATCGAAGATGGTGCAGATGCCGTCGATCTCGCCACGCTCGATCGCAAGGAAGATGTTCGCGGTCGACGGGAAGCCGGCGACCACCCTGAACTTCAGACCGAGCAGCGCGGCCAGCGCCTTCGGCCAAGTGTGCGGACCGGCGCCGGGCCCGGTCGAGCCGACCACGAGCTCATGCTCGTAGAGATCCGCCACGGTCCTGACCTTCGCCCGCTCCCTGTTAAAGGCGATGCACACCGGCGTCTCCGTCGCCGGTGTGCCGACCCAATTGAACCGGGTCGCGTCGAAGCGCGCGCCGCTCGCGCCCATGATCGGTCCGAGCGGCGTCCCGGCCGGCATGATCGCCATCGCCGTGCCGTCCTTGGGCGCGACATTGTAAAGATAGTTGGCGGCGACGAAGCCGCCGGCGCCCGGCATATTCTGCGGCACGACGTTCGGCCTGCCGGGCAGATGCCTGCCAATGTGGCGGGCGACCATCCGGCCCCAGAGGTCGAAGCCGCCGCCGGGTCCGGAGGCGATGATCATGGTCACGGTCTTGTCAGCCAGGGTTTGCGCCTGCGCGCTCGAACCCCCCATCGCCGACCCGAGAACGGCCGCCAGCAGCAACTTAATCATCTGTCCCGCCTATCGAAATCCGCGGCGGGAACGATAGCAATCGAACGATGACCACGGAAAGCGCGCATGGCCCCTCCGCGGTGGGCACACTTGACGCACCCGCACCAAGCCGCCATGAAGGCGCGCTTCCTGGACCTGAGGACACGCTGATGGACAAGTTCACCACGCTCGAAGGCGTCGCCGCGCCGCTGAAGATGATCAATGTCGACACCGACATGATCATCCCGAAGCAGTTCCTCAAGACCATCAAGCGCACCGGACTGGGCGTCGGCCTGTTCTCGGAGAAGCGCTACAAGGACGACGGCAGCGAGAACCCGGACTTCGTGCTCAACAAGCCGGCCTATCGCAAGTCGAAGATCCTGGTCGCCGGCGACAATTTCGGCTGCGGCTCCTCGCGCGAGCACGCGCCGTGGGCGCTGATGGATTTCGGCATCCGCTGCGTGATCTCGACCTCGTTCGGCGACATCTTCTACAACAACTGCTTCAAGAACGGCGTGCTGCCGATCAAGGTGTCGCCGGAAGATTTGGAGAAGCTGTTCGACGACGCCGAGCGCGGCGCCAACGCCACGCTCTCGATCGATCTCGAAAAGCAGGAGATCCGCGGACCCGACGGCGGCGTGGTGAAGTTCGACATCGACCCGCACCGCAAGCACTGCATGCTCAACGGCCTCGACGACATCGGCCTGACGATGGTCAAGGAAAAGAAGATCAACGACTTCGAGTTCGAGCGCCAAGGCCGCCCGGCCCTGGGCGTGATGTTGTCGTCGCCGACGCCGTAGGGTGGGCAAAGGCGCGGTGCTGATCTGCCGAAGGAGCAGAACGTCGGCCGCGCCGTGCCCACCACGACGGGCCGTGGAGAACAAAGATGGTGGGCACGGCGCGAAGACGCGCCTTTGCCCACCCTACAAATTCCCCCAGATCACGACGCCTTCGCCATCGACGCAGTCTCGATGTGCACCACGTCGTAGAGGCAGGGCTCGATCTCCTTCGCCAGATCGCCGAAGTGCGACCACTCCTTGCGGAACTCGGGCGAATGGTGCGCGGCCTCGAGCTTCTTCCGGTCGGTCCATTGGACGTGGTTGACGACGTGACTGCCGTCGGTGCTGCGGTAGAGGCAGATCGACACGAAGCCCGGCTGCCTGGCCATGAACTGCGCGCGCTCGGTCATCAGCGCGAGCACCTCGTCCTGGTTGTCGGGCGGCAGCTTGACGGTGGTGATCTGGGTCACGACGCCGCTGTCAGCGTGCATATCGGCCATGGCTGAAGTCCTCCTGGTTTCAGGAGAGACAACGCCGCAAGTGGCAGGCGGGTTTCCCGGCTATTTGACGAGCGCCGAGAGCTCCGGCTTCGCCCCGCCCAGCCTGTCCCACAGGAACGCCAGCGTGTCGGTGGCGCGGTCGATCTGCTTCGGCAGTGCATTGCCGAAGCCGTGCCCGGCCCGCTTCTCGACCTTGACGTAGACTTCCGACTCGGGCGCCTCGCTCTGGATCACGGCCGCGATCTTGTAGGCATGCGCCGGCACCACGCGGTCGTCGTTGTCGGCGGTCAGGATCAACAGCGGCGGATACTTCACGCCGCGGCGGACATTGTGCACCGGCGAGTAGGCGAACAGCGCCTTGAAGTCCGGCTCGTTGGCGGGGTCGCCGTATTCGAAGGTCCAGTTGCTGCCGAAGGTGAACTGCTTGAAGCGCAGCATGTCGGCGACCGGAACGCCCGAGACGACGGCGCCGAACAGCTCGGGGCGCTGCAACATGGTCGCGAGCACCAGGAGGCCGCCGTTGCTGGCGCCGTTGATGCCGAGCCGCTCGGGACGTGCGTAGCGGTTGTCGATCAGCCACTGCGCCGAAGCGATGAAATCATCAAAGCAGTTCTGCTTGTTGCCGAGGCGGCCGCCGTCGTGCCAGTTGGCTCCCGAATTCGCCGCCGCCGCGGATCGACGCCAGCGCAAACACGCCGCCGAGCCGCACCCAGGCCGCGACGGTCTCGCTGTAGGCGAGCCATTGCGGGAACGAGAACCCGCCATAGGCATAGAGCAGCGTCGGCGTTGAGCCATCGAGCGGAATGCCGGGGCGATGGATCAGCGACAGCGGAATCTTGGTGCCGTCCTTGCTGGTGGCGCTGGCGCGGCGCACCTCCGCGCCTGCAAGATCGTGCTTCGAGGCGCTGGCGCGGAACAGCGTGGTCTTGCGGGTGATCAAGTCGAGCCACTCGATACGGCTCGCGCGCTTCTGCTCGTCGACCTGCATCAGCAGATGATCGTCGGTGCGAAGCTGCCGCCCGAACCACACCCGTACCGGCCCGCCCAGATCGACGGTGGAGCGAACGCGCCCGTTCAGGTCACGGACCGTGATCCGGCTGTCGAGATTGTCGAGATGCTTGGCGACGATCCGGTTCGCGAACACCTTGACGTGATCGAGCGTATGCTCGCTCTCGGCAATGACGTTGTGCCAGCGGTCCGGCTTGAAGTCGGCCTCGTCGAGGCGCACCAGCCGCCCGTTGGGCGCGTTCAGCGTGGTCAGCGCGTAGTGGGTGGCGCCGACGCTATCGAGCGGCCAGAACTCGGCGACGCCCATCGGGAATATCTCGGTGACGTTGCGCGGCTCCTCGAGCGGCGCGATGTAGTAGCCGCCCTTCTCACTGGTGCCGGTCCGCGCCAGGATCTTGAGGATGCGCGTCTCCAGCGAGGTCTGGACGTGCAGGTAGACGCCGCGATGCGCCGGCAGGCGGAAGATCATGCGGTCGGCGGATTGCGGCTGTCCCAGCCGGTGGAAGAAGACCACCTGGCTCAGGCGATCCCACCCGGCCGGATCGCTGTCGCCCGGGTAGCGCGAATAGAAGAAGCCGCGTCCGTTCGGATGCCAGGCGATCGAGGTGTGCTTGCAGTACGCCAGCGTGTCGCGCAGATCGAAATTTCCATCGACGTCGCGGACGCGCAGCGTCTGCTTGTCACCACCGGCCTCCGAAACGAGATAGGCGACGCGCTGGCCGAGGCGGTCGGGCACGGCGTCGGACAGCGACATCGTGCCGTCGGCCGCGAAGCTGTTGGGATCGATGATGGTGTCGCGCGGTCCGGGAAGATGGCGCTGCCAGCCGTAGCAGCGCTGGTTGGCGAGCCCGTCGTGGTAGAAATGGAAGTAGCGCGCGCCGCGGCGATGCGGAATTCCCATGCGGGGATAGTCGAGCATCACATCGAACAGCTTGCGGATCGGCGCGCGCGACGGCAGCGCATCGAGATAGGCGCGGCCGCGCTGATCCTGTGCCGCGATCCACGCCTTCACGTCCGGGCGGCTTGAATCTTCCAAGACGCGAAATGGATCGCGCACCACGACGCCATGGAAGGTGTCGGAGGTATCCGACAGCGGCGGCGGCACTAGCTTGGCGGGCACGGCCTCGGCCGGGGTGACGATCTGCGCGAACGCCGGCCGCGCAACGGCGAGCACGCCAGTGGCGACGCCACCCGCGATAAACCTCCGCCGGGTCGTGTGAAACCTGCGCCGTTGCCTCATCGATATCCCGAAAAAACGAGATCACTGCGAAGTGACGGAAGCGGGAAACTATCAGCCCGGCGGGGTCGTTGCTAGACGACTTGCTGGATTGAATTGCTAAACTTGCGCCCGCAGGTTGAAGCCGGGCGCGCGCGCCGTATCGATGGCCACCGACTTGCCGGCGTTAAACAGCTTGCGCCCGACGACATGGTCGCTCGGCATGTTCACGGAATCGATGCCGATCAATCCACCGTTGCGGAAATAGAGGACGGAGAACTTGCCGGAGCCGACGTCGCCGAGCGTCACCGTATCGTCGTAGTGCGCCGTCAGCCCGACGATCTGCAGCTTCACCTCGTACTGGTCGGACCAGAACCACGGCACCGCCGCATAGGGCTTGGCGTCGCCCATGATCGCGTCGGCGACGGTCTTGCCCTGGTCGATCGCGTTCTGCACCGACTCAAGCCGCACCAGTCCGCTGCGCCATCGGATGCGGAAACGCCGCGCAATCGCCGATCGCATAGATATCCGGGTCGGCGGTGCGCAGCTGCGCGTCGACCACGATGCCGCGGTCGCAGGTGAGCCCCGCCGCCTTCGCGAGATCGTCGTTCGCGATGATGCCGATGCCGACCACGACCAGATCGGCCGGCACGGTCGAACCGTCGCCGCAGCGCACGCCGGTCACGCGGCTGCCGTCGCCGACGATGTCCGTCACCGACGCGCCGAGCCGCACGTCGACGCCGCGGCGAGCGATGCAGGTCGCGGTAGTAGTCGGAGAGCACCGGCGACACGACGCGCGCCATCAGGCGCTCCATCGCCTCCAGCACCACCACCTTGCAGCCGAGCACGGAAGCCACCGACGCGCATTCGAGGCCGATGAAGCCGCCGCCGATCACCACCACGTTCTTGGCGGCCTCGATCTGCGGCTTGAGCGCCTTGGCGTCGGCGAGCGTGCGCACATAGGCGACGCCGGCAAGCTCGGCGCCCGGCACCGGGATCGGGCGCACCCGCCCGCCGGTCGCCAGCACCAGGCTGTCGTAGGGGACGCGCTCGCCGTCGGCGAGCACGACCGCGCGCGCCCCGCGATCGAGCGACGCCACGCGGCAATCGAGCCTGATCTCGATATTGTTGGTGGTGTAGAAATCCGCGGCACGCAGCAACAGCGTGCTCTCCTTCGCCTCGCCCTTGACGTAGCCCTTGGACAACGGCGGCCGCTGATACGGCAGCGCCGGCTCCTCGCCCAGGATGACGATCGGCCCGTCGAACTTCTTGGCGCGCAGCGACGCCGCGACCTGATAGCCCGCCTGCCCGGCGCCGACGATGACGACCTTGCGCGCCATCAGAATGCCTGCCGTTCGGCTTAAATCTCTCGGCCGCTCATTCCCGCGTAAGCGGGAATCCAAAGTCTTCCGTTGTGGCCCCTGGGTCCCCGCTTTCGCGGGGACGAGCGGGGAGAACGGACGTGCAGACGCAACATGATCTAAGCCCCGCGCTCCGCGACCGCGTCGGCGATCGCCACCGTGCGCCGCGCGATGTCGGCATGCAGCCGCTCGACCATGCGGCCGTCGAGCGCGATGACGCCCTTGCCGTGATTCTCCGGCCGATCGAACGCCGCGATGATCGCGCGCGCCTGCGCGATCTCGTCCGCGCTCGGCGTGAAGGTCGCGTTGCAGGGCGCGATCTGGTTCGGATGAATCAGCGTCTTGCCGTCGAAGCCGAGGTCGCGCGCCTGCGCGCATTCCTGCGCGAAGCCTTCGGCGTTGCCGAGGTCGTTGAACGGACCGTCGAGGATGTCGAGGCCGTGGGCGCGCGCCGCCACGATCGCCTGCACCAGCAGCGGCACGACCGGCGCGCGGCCGGGCACGATGCGCGCCCGCATCTCCTTGGCGAGATCGTTGGTGCCGATGACAAGGCAGGACGAGCCGCGTCTCGCGGTCGCGCGCCACCGCCGCGATCTCGCGCACGTTGAGGATCGCGACCGGCGTCTCGACCATCGCCCAGACCTTGATCTTGTGATCGGTGCCGAGGTCCATCAGGCGGTCGGCAAGGTTTTCGAGCGTCACCGGCTGAGCGACCTTGGGCACGAGAATGACGTCGGGCCGCGCGTCGTGGATCATGTCGATGTCGGCGAGCCAATGCTCGGTATCGAGGCCGTTGATGCGGACCGCGACCTCGCGCGAGCCGAAGCCGCCGGCCTTGATCGCCGCCCGCACCCCTTCGCGCGCGTCGGCCTTGGCCTCGGGCGCGATCGAATCCTCGAGGTCGAGGATCACGGCATCGGCCGGCAGCGTGCGGGCCTTTTCGATGGCGCGGGCGTTGGTTCCGGGCATGTAAAGAGCGCTGCGGCGCGGGCGGAGGGACATGGTTATGACTTCTGCGGTTGTAGTCGCCTGTGGTGCTTCGGGCAGGCCAGTAATTGCGTGACTGGCCGGGCGCGCGGACGCCCTGCCGATCTTACCGGTCGTGCCGGACGCGGTAAGATGCCGGAATTGCCCGATTTCTCTATCTAGGTCAATAGCATACGGATTTTTTCTTACCGTCTTACCGGTCTTATCGGCATTGGCCGAGCGAGCGGCCAACGGCGCGCGCCGGATACCCCCGCCACAGCGAGTGTGAGCAATTCAGCGCGCCTGACAAGCCCGTGTTGATAGCGCTGTCGATGGAAATCGCACTTGTTGCGACGAGGCGCGCAAATCCCCGCGCCGACGTGCCGTGCATAAGCTGTTCACGGCCGCCGTGTGCCGTGCAATAGCATCTCGTCGATCGACCTGCCGGGCGGGACAGACGGTGAGTGAGTGCAGACCATGAGTTTTCCGCAACGGCTTCGCGACGGCTATCGCTCGTTCCGGTCGGGACGGCTGCCCACGGAACAGAGCCGCTACCGCGACCTCGCGGAGCAAGGCCAGTCGCCCGAGACCATGGTCGTCGGCTGCTGCGATTCCCGCGTCGCGCCGGAGGTGATCTTCGATGCCGGGCCGGGCGAGCTGTTCGTGGTGCGCAACGTCGCCAACCTGGTGCCGCCCTACTCGCCCGACAGCAACTATCACGGCGTCTCGGCGGCGGTGGAATATGCCGTGACGGTGCTCAAGGTGCGCAACATCGTGGTGCTCGGGCACGCCCGCTGCGGCGGCATCCAGGCGTTCGCCGACAACGCGCCGCCCGGCGACTTCATCGGCCGCTGGATGTCGCTGGTGGCGCCGGCGCTGAAGGAGATCAAGTCGCGGGAGGAGGCGCCGGGGAGCTATCACACGCGGCTCGAGCAGGCCTCGGTGGTGCTGTCGATCGACAATCTCCAGACCTTCCCCTATGTGCGCACCGGCTGCGAGCGCGGCGACCTCGCGCTGCACGGCGCGTATTTCAACGTGTCGACCGGCGAGCTCGAGGTGCTCGAGCCGCGCGATCGGGGCGTTCGTGGGGGTGACGAAGGCATAGCCTGCATGGTCGCTGCGGTGAGTGATAATCGGGCAGCGCACTCGGTCGGCTCCCTCTCCCCGTTGGGGAGAGGGGTGGGGTGAGGGGGTTACGGTCTTTCGATAGGTTCGACCCCCCTCACCCTAACCCTCTCCCCTCCGGGGAGAGGGAATCCGCCGGTGCTCGCGGCACCAGCCGGACCTACGCCGCCTTGCGCTTGGCCTCGATCAGCTTGCGGTTGATCAGGCACTCGGCGATCTGGATCGCGTTGAGCGCGGCGCCCTTGCGCAGGTTGTCGGAGACCACCCACAGCACCAGGCCGTTGTCGACGGTCGGATCGGTGCGGATGCGGCTGATATAGGTCGCGTCCTCGCCGACGCATTCGTACGGCGTGACGTAACCACCCGGCTCATGCTTGTCGATGACCAGGCAGCCGGGCGCTCTGCGCAGGATGCTGCGTGCTTCGTCGACGCTGATCGGGTTCTCGAACTCGATGTTGACCACCTCGGAATGGCCGATGAACACCGGCACGCGCACGCAGGTGGCGGTGAGCTTGATCTTGGGGTCGAGGATCTTCTTGGTCTCGACCATCATCTTCCATTCTTCCTTGGTGTAGCCGTCCTCCATGAAATCGTCGATGTGCGGGATCAGGTTGAAGGCGATCCGCTTGGGAAACTTCTTCGACGCGACCTCGTCGATCTGGAACACCGCCTTGGTCTGCGAGAACAGCTCGTCCATCGCCTCCTTGCCGGCGCCGGAAACCGACTGATAGGTCGCGACCACGACGCGCGTGATCTTGGCCTTGTCGTGCAGCGGCTTGAGCGCGACCACGAGCTGCGCGGTCGAGCAGTTCGGATTGGCGATGATGCCCTTCTTGCGGAAGCCCACGACCGCGTCGGCGTTCACCTCCGGCACGATCAGCGGCACGTCGGCGTCGTAGCGCCAGCACGACGAGTTATCGATCACCACCGCGCCGGCGGCGGCGAACTTCGGCGACCATTCCTTCGACACCGGCGAGCCGGCCGACATCAGGCAGATGTCGATGTCGGAGAGGTCGCAATGCTCGAGCGCTTTCACCTTCAGCGTCTTGTCGCCAAACGACACTTCCGTGCCCAGGCTCCGGCGCGAGGCGAGCGCCACCACCTCGTCGGCGGGAAACTCCCGCTCGGCAAGGATCTCGAGCATTTCGCGGCCCACGTTGCCCGTGGCGCCCACGACGGCGACTTTGTAACCCATCATTAACTCTCCGAAGCGATTTCGCCCGCCGCGCTGCCGCGCGAAAACCGGGAGGGAGCGCTTCTAGGCGAGAATCCGGCCCAATACAACGGTTTCGGGGTGATTCGGGTGGGACGCGCGCTACACCGTATGGCTGATGAACTCACCGCGCTCTTCGGGGGCCTGCTCGGCTATGTCGCCGTGCTGGCGGCGCTCGGCGGGGCGGTCGTCTACCTGCTGGAAATCGAGGGGGTCAGTGCCGCGGCCGGACCGGGCCTGCGTGCCGACCATGCTGCGGTGGAGCGGCCCTACGTGGTCAACGAAGGGCTGGACCGGCCGGAGCTACGGCGTAGCGTGGCGGCGAAGTGAGAGAGCCCGGCCATCCCGCACGTGTCCCGGGCGCACTGCAGCACGTAGTGATGCAGTGCAGACCCGGGACCCCGGTTTCTTTGCTTCCCTGAAACAACCGGGGTCCCGCATCTGCGGTGCACCGCTTCGCGCTGCCATAGCGCGTCAAAGACGCGCGTGAACGCGCTGGTGGCGTGCGGGACACGAGATCGACTACTGCCCGCTGAACGGATTCTTCCAGCCGCCCGGCGCCGTGCGCGGCGGGAACGCGGTCTCCAGATAATCGAGCACGGTCTTGCGCAGATCGCCGTCGATCGGCGGCATGTTGTGGCGCTTGGTCATCCAGTCGAGCGTGTCGTTCCACTGCTGCCGGGTCTGTCCCTGCTGCGCGACGATCTTGAAGCCATGGCAGGCGATGCAGGCGTAGAACGCCTGCTCGCGGCCGGGCCCGTCCGGATAGTCCTCCGGGTTCTCCTGGCTCGGCGTGAAGGTTTCCGCGGCCGCGGGCGATGCGGCGAGCAGAGCGGCGGCAAGCGCAATTGGAACTGAAAGTCTCATGACGACATCTCAGCACGTCATGGCCGGGCTCGTCCCGGCCATGACGGAGGTTGATGCTACCCGATCAGCACCGCGATGCGGTGCATCGGATTGGCGCCGTAGCCCTGCGGATTCCAGTTGCCGGCGATGTGCGGCTGCGCGGTCGCCGCGCTGGTCGGTCGCCCGCGTCCAGACCTCGTAGTAGCCCTCGCTCGGCACGCGCACGGTCGCGGTCCAGCGCCGCCAGTCGTAGCGGTTTTTCGCCGCCTGCACCTGCGCCGGCCGCCAGGTCGCGCCGTAATCGATCGAGACGTCGACCCGCCGGATCGAGAGATCGCCGTCCCAGGCCGCGCCGCGCAGATTGAGCTCGCGCACGTTGCCGGCGAGCTTGGTGCCGTTCGCGGGGCTGGTGATGATCGAGCGCACCGGCATCGATTCGAGATCGCGGAAGTTCTCGTCGTCGGGCTTGCCGCCGGGAATCATCGGCTTGACGGTGACGCGATAGGAGGTGCCGCCCATGCCGGGGCCGTCATGCACCTTGTCGCGCACCCAGATGCGGGTGAGCCATTTCGCCGACACCGAGCCCGGCCAGCCCGGAACGATCAGCCGCAGCGGCCCGCCATGGATGTTCGGCAGCGGCTCGCCGTTCATCGCCCAGACGATCAGGTTGTTCTGCTCGATCGCCTTGCGGATCGGCACGCCGCGCGACAGCGCCGGCCGGTTGGGATCGGCGAGGCTGCCGTCGATGCCGTAGTGCCCGGTGAAGACGGCGGAGCCTTTCAGCCCCGCCGCGCGGATGACATCGGCGAGCCGCACGCCGGTCCATTCGGCGCAGCCGGCGCCGCCATTGGTCCACTGGTTGCCGCGCGCCGTCGGGGTGAAGAACGAGCGGCCGTTGCCGCCGCATTCGAGCACCAGGCGGCGCGTCACCGGCCGGAACTTCTTCTTGAGTTCGCCGAGCGTGATCTCGAGCTTCTGGTTCACCTCGCCATCGATGGTGAGCTTCCAGCTGTCGGGGTCCTTCACCGGGTCCGGCGTGTTGGCGTTGTTGCGGATGAAGAACTTCGCGGTCGGCGTGGTGTCGTCGTCGAGCAGGCTCTCCGGCGTCTCCGCCACCAGCGGACGGTCGCCGAGCACCACCAGGCCCTCGTGCTTGCCCGGGAATTTCAGCAATTGCGGGCCCTTTGCCGGCACCGGTTTCTCCTGCGCGAGCGCCGCCGGGATCAGCCCGCCGGGCATGTTCGCAGCGAACGGAATCGTGCCGCCGACCGCGGCGCTCATGGCGGCCAATCCGCTGCCGCCCAGAAATCCGCGCCGATTGACGTCCACCTTGCGTCCGAAGGCGAGCGCGTCGGCCCGCGCCGGATCGTCCTGATAAAGCTCGTCGATGGATCGTTCGTTCCCGGCCATGGCGATCATCTCCCTTGGTTCAATTTTCTCTTCTTTGCCAAATTTAAGGGAAAATCATGCCATTAATAGACGTTGTGGTAAAATGACGCCTTCGACTTAGGAACTACACTTGGCGACGCTGTGTTGCCCGTGCGCCGCAGTATCGGGCGGCAAAACCGGCTAGAATGCGGATATGAATCGGGGTGAGGCCACATGAATACGAAGATTTGCGCGGCCATCTTCTGTGCCGCAGCCATTGCGCTCTCATCTGCCGCGGTGACGCCGGCGGATGCTCAAACGCAAACGCAGAAAAAGGCCGCAGCGAAGAAAGTCGCGGCCAAGAAATATGGCCCGGTGCCGATCAGCATGGCGCCGCCGCCGCGCGCGCGCATCACGGTGACGCGGCGCTCCTATCTCGACGCCGGCACGCATGTCATTCCGGGCGACCGCAAATTCACGGACTACGCGATACCGCCCACCTATTATCCGGGCAGCGTGGCCGACAACCGCGGCGGGATGTATATCGATCAAAGTGCGCTGCCGGGGCCGTTCACACTGCCGGGCCGTGACAATCCTTGGCCCTGGAATTTCTGCGTCGGCTGCTGACGAACGACGCCTGAACCGCCACGCGGCTACTCGGCCTTGATATTGGCCTCGCGGGCGATCTCGGCCCAGTTTCGGTATTCGCTCACGATCTGCTTGTGAAACGCGTCGGCGCTGCCGCCGGCGACGGTGACGCCAAGCTGCTTGAAGCGCTCGACGGTCGCGCCATCGCGGATCGCCTTGTTCACTTCCGCATTCAACCGATCGACGATCGGCTTCGGCGTGCCGCCGGTCGTCAAAATACCGACCCACTGGATCGCCTCGAAGCCGGGATAGCCGGACTCCGCCACGGTCGGGATGTCAGGAAATTGCGGATCGCGTTCGAGCCCACCGGCCGCGAGTACGCGGACAGTGCCCGCTTTCATATGCGGCAGCGATGCGAGCGGCGAGATCACCGCGAAATGCGTGTCGCCCGCGATCAACGACTGGATCGCCGGTGCCCCGCCGCGAAACGGCACATGCTGAAGCGTGATGCCCGCGCGGCGGCTGAATAGGGCGGTGACAAGATGATTATGCCCGGCGGCGCCGGGACTCGAGTAGTTGTACTTGTCCGGCTCCTTCTTCGCGAGCGCGACGAACTCCTGCAACGTCTTCGCCGGCACCTTGGAATTGACCACGAAGAAGAAAGGATTCTTTGACACCAACACGATCGCCGCCAGGTCCTTCTCGATGTTGTAGGGCACCTTCGGATTGGTCGCGGGCACGACCGCGTGCGACGACGCCACCACCAGCAGCGAATGCCCATCCGGCGCAGCCTTCGCGACCGCGTCGGTGCCGACGATCCCGCTTGCCGCCGGGCGGTTGTCGACGATCACGGTCTGGCCGAGCCCCTTCTCCAGATGCGGTTGCAGCAACCGCGCCGTGGTGTCGTTCAGCCCGCCGGGCGCGAACGGCACGATCATGCGGACCGTCTGGCTTGGATAAGTCTGGGCGGAGGCGGTCCCCGCCGCGACGGTCGCGACGCATCCACCGATCAAGATGCCGGCGAGAGCCATGCGCTGCGCTGTCATGCCGTTACTCCGAGCCGTTCGAGAAATGCCGATGCAACATCAATTGAGCTTGATGTCGGCTTCGCGCGCGATCTCGCGCCATTGATTGATCTCGCGCGAGATCAACGCCTGGAATTCCTCCGGCGTGCTGCCGGTCGGCGAAACGCCCTGCTTGTCGAGCACCGCGACCACATCCGGCAGATGGATGATCCGGTTGATCTCCTTGTTGAGGCGATCGATCACCGGCCGCGGCGTGCCGGCGGTCGCGAACACGCCGACCCATTGGATCGCGTCGAGACCCTGGAAGCCCTGCTCGGCCGTTGTCGTCAGGTCGGGCAGCCGCGGATGCCGCTTGCGGTCGCCGCTCGCGATCGCGCGGATTTTTCCTGACTCGATGTGCGGAAAGATGATGTTGGGCGCCAGCATGGTGAAATGCGTTTCGCCGGCGATCATCGCCTGCGTCGCCGGCGCGCCGCCGCGATAGGGAATGTGCTGCAGCTTGATGCCGGTGCGGCGGCTGAGCAATTCAACAGTGAGCTGGGTCTGGCTGCCGACGCCCGGCGATGCGTAGTTGTATTTGCCGGGATCCTTCTTCGCGAGCGCGACGAATTCCACCAGCGTGTTGGCGGGCACGCTCGGATGCACGAAGAAGAACATCGCGTTGGTGTTGACCAGCGTGACCGGCGCGAAATCCTTCTCGGTGTTGTACGGCAGCTTCGGATTGAGCGCCGGCTGCACCGTGTGCGAGGAGGCGACCAGCAGCAGCGAATGACCGTCGGGCGCCGCGCGCGCCACCGCCTCGGTGCCGACCTGGCCGGCGGCGGCCGGACGGTTGTCGACGATCACGGTCTGGCCGAGCGCCTTCTCCAGGTGCGGGGCGATCAGCCGGCCCATCACGTCGTTCGAGCCGCCGGCGGGGAACGGCACGATCAGCCGGATGGTCTGGGTGGGATAGTTCTGCGCGCCCGCGCTGACGGCCGAAGCCACCAGGAGCAATGCAACGAGCGAAGCCCAGCCCATACGCCAACGCAATGAAACCGGACCCCGCATTCCAAAACCTCCGTCTAGATTAATGTCGCAGCTTGCGACGCCCGCTCGGGTCTACCCTAGGGGCGGACAACCAAGCCGAAAAGGCCGCGCTCGGCGCCGAATGCCGCACTTCCGGTGCGGCCGCGGCCATCCCCGATCGGCGGCTGTGGAATCGGTTTCCTAGGAACCGATTTCAGGGTTCCATGGTTAACGACAAAATGTACGAAACCGCCCATGGCGGTATTTAGGGAGCGACCCGAATGACCCCCTCCGAGCACTTCTTGCGGCATGCGGCCGAGTGCAAATTCATGGCACAGCTCGCACGCGACAAGCAGAGCAAGGCCACCTGGATGGGAATGGCCGAGCGCTGGAACCGCTGCGCCGAGCTCGCCAAGCAGCAGAGTGTCAGCCCCAGCCGCGCCAAGGAAGCCCGTCATCGTAAAGCGGTGAAGACCTGGTCGCACTGAAGACTTGGTCGCACTGAAGCAAAGATCGCTTGGTCTATCCGCTCGTCCCCGCGACCCGCCTCCGCTCGGTCGAGCTACGACGGGTTCAAGTCCTCCGCTTCTTCACGCAGTCGGACATCGAGGTCGGCGTCAGCGAAATGCGGGGCAGCCTTTCCGCACAGCACGAGTCCCGGATTTCGCCATAGCGCGTTGAAGACGCGCGTAACGCGCTTATGGCTCCATCCGGGCTACGCCGCGAGCTTCTCGACCTCGGCGATGATGGCGTCGCCCATGTCACGCGTGCCGACCAGCTTGCAGCCCTCCGACTTGATGTCGGCGGTGCGCAGGCCCTTGTCGAGCGTGGCGGCGATCGCCTGGTCGATCAGGTCGGCTTCCTTGCCGCGGTCGAACGAGTAGCGCAGCGCCATGGCGAACGACGCGATCATGGCGATCGGGTTGGCGACGCCCTTGCCGGCGATGTCGGGCGCCGAGCCGTGCACCGGCTCGTACATCGCCTTGCGCTTCTTGGTCTTCGCATCCATCTCGCCGAGCGACGCCGACGGCAGCATGCCGAGCGATCCGGTGAGCATGGCCGCGACATCGGACAGCATGTCGCCGAACAGGTTGTCGGTGACGATCACGTCGAACTGCTTCGGCCAGCGCACTAGCTGCATGCCGCCGGCATCGGCGAGCTGATGCTCGAGCTCGACGTCCTTGAACTCGCGCGCGTGCACCTGCTGCACCACTTCGTTCCAGAGCACGCCGGTCTTCATGACGTTGCGTTTCTCCATCGACGTCACCTTGTTGCGGCGCTTGCGCGCAAGTTCAAACGCAACACGCGTGATGCGCTCGATCTCGTAGGTGTCGTAGACCTGGGTATCGACCGCGCGCTTCTGGCCGTTGCCGAGATCGGTGATGGTCTTGGGCTCGCCGAAATAGACGCCGCCGGTGAGCTCGCGCAAAATCAGGATATCCAGCCCGTCGACCACCTCGCGCTTGAGGCTCGACGCGTCGGCCAGCGCCGGATAGCAGATCGCCGGGCGGATGTTGGCGAACAGCGCGAGGTCCTTGCGCAGCCGCAGCAGCCCCGCCTCCGGCCGCACGTCGTAGGGTACCTTGTCCCACTTGGGCCCACCGACCGCGCCGAAGATCACGGCGTCGCAGGCCATGGCCTTCGCCATGGTAGCGTCGTCGATGGCCTTGCCGTGGGCATCGTAGGCGCAGCCGCCGACCAGCCCCTCCTCGTACTCGAACGTCCCCATGCCGTGGGCGTTCATCCAGGCGATCAGCTTCTTCACCTCGGCCATGACTTCGGGGCCGATGCCGTCGCCGGCGAGCAGCAGGAGCTTGTGGGTGGGCATAACGCGAAACCTCGTGATTTTGCAGGTCGTCATGGCCGGGCATGACGCGGTGGGAGCGCGGATTGCTATCGGGCGGAAGGAGAATTGGCAAGGCGACCGGCAGACACCGCGGGAGGCGCTTAGTCAGCCACCGCCCCTTTCTGGGCGGGTCCAAACAGACTAGTTATCTGGCTAGTTTGAGGGATCGCCCATGAAGAGTTGGCCCGTCCAGGATGCGAAGACGCGCTTCAGCGAGCTACTAAGAACCTGCCTGCGTGAAGGGCCGCAGCTCATCACCCGCCGCGGCGAGAAAACGGCCGTGCTGGTGTCGGCGGAGGATTGGGAGAATCTGAACCGTACCAGACAGCCGACGCTGAAGGAGTGGCTGCTGGCAGACAGCCCGCGCGGCGAACTCAACATCCCGCCGCGCGGTAGATTGCGTCGGCGCCAGCCGCCAATCTGGTAGGCCAATGTATCTTGGCGCGCTGAGCCCTCACCCGCTAGCGGCGGCGGCGACGCGAGACTACAGCCCGCTGAACCAGTTATAGCCCTGGTTCTCCCAATAGCCGGGGTTGTAGTTGTTGATGACCGCGATCTCCATCACATGCTTGGGGTTCTTGAAGCCCAGCTTGGTCGGGATGCGGATGCGCATGGGATAGCCGTATTTGGGCTCGAGCTCCTTGCCGTCGAACTGCAGCGTCATCTGCGTCTGCGGATGCAGCGCCGTCGGCATATCGATCGAGGAATGATAACCTTCGGCGCAGCGGAACCAGACATACTTCGCGGTGAGGTCGGCGCCGACGCGCTTCAGGAATTCGGAGAGCCGCACGCCGGTCCACTTGCCGATCTCGCTCCAGCCTTCGACGCAGATCAGCCGCGTGATCTGCGTTTCCTGCGGCAGCGCGCGCAGCCGTTCGAGGCTCCACGTTTCCTTGTGTTCGATCAGTCCGTTCAACTCGAGCGCATAGCTCTCGCCGTCGACTTCCGGGATGTCGCTCTCCGGATAATAGGCATTGAACCGGAACGGCCGCTTGATCGCGCTCTCGGGATAGGTCTGCGCCAGGCGATTGGGATCGAACAGCCAGGCCTGCACGCCGTCGTTGAACGCGGAGATCCTGCGCAGCACGCTTTCGGCCGAGACGCCGTCGACGATGGCGCAGCCGGTGAGCATGGTCAGCGCGCCGACGCTCAAGCCGCCGCGCAGGAACAAGCGCCGCGACGGATCGGGCAGGTAGCTTCGCAGCATCCTTGACCAGGAGCTCCTGATCGACGCCGGGGATCGGTCTGTGGATGCGTGGCATGGTTTCACCGCCCCGTGATCATGGCGCGCAGCGCCTTCGGCACCACGAACGCCATCACGATGTGGATGACGGTGAAGCCGACGATCGCCGCCATCGCGAAGAAATGCACGTAGCGCGCCGGCTCGTAGCCGCCGAACAGCGCGGCGAGCCACCAGAGCTGCACCGGCTTCCACATCGCAAGGCCGGAGAGCACGACCACGACGCCGGCAACGATGACGCCGAGATAGAGGAGCTTCTGCAGCGCGTTGTAGACCGCGAGATCGTCATGCGGGAGTTTTCCGCGCAACGCCAGTCTCGTATCGGCGACGACCTCGCTCGCATGCAGCGGCAGGAGCTTGCGCCGGAAACGCCCAGTCAGAATGCCGAGCACGACATAGACGAGCCCGTTGACGGCGAACAGCCACATCGCCGCGAAGTGCCAGAGCAGCGCGCCCGCGAGCCAGCCGCCGAGGGTGATGCTCTTCGGGAATTCAAACGGGAACAGCGGCGAGGCGTTATAGATCTCCCAGCCGGAGCCGATCATGATGACGACCGCCACCGCATTGATCCAATGCGTGATGCGCAGCCACAGCGGATGGATCGTCGCCGGCTCGGCGGCGCCGGGACGGCGTCGTGCGTCACGTTAAGGCTCATGGCCCATCTTAGCGTCGATGGACCGACGTTGCAGCCGCAATGACGCGGCTCACTTCACCGTGATCGTAACGATCTCCGACATCACCGGCGGATCGTGCGGGATATGGCTCCAGTTCCCGAGCACGAGCTGCAAAGTGTGCTGTCCCGGCGGCAGCGTCACCATCGCCTCGGTCTGGCCGGCGCCGTAGTGCACGTGCTTGGCGTCGGCCGCGATCGGCGCCTTCAGCTCTTCCGGCGATAGCTTGGTGTCGATGATCAGGTGATGATGCCCGGTGTTCGCGGTATCGACCCCGACCGGCGCCACGCCCATGCCTGACAGGCCGAACTGGACCAGGAACGGACTGGTGACGACGGCGCCGTTCTTGAGATTGACGAAATAGACCTTGGCGCCCTTCGGCGACGGCGTCACCGGGTTCTGCGCGGTCGCGGGCAGCGACAGGCAGGCGGCGAGAACGATCGCGGCGGCGGCCAGTTTAGAAAGTGCCATCGTATCCTCCCATTCTCCATTGAGCCGCCAGCTTCGCTCCGGCGGTCATGTTGCCGCCATTGTCCCACAATTCCGGCGGCTTGTGGAAGGCACGACCGGCACCGATCGCGCGGACGTTAACCGGCCCCGCGCAGGTGCTCGACCAGCTGCCGCGCATAGGGCGGCAGCTCCGCCAGCCGCCGGATGCAGATCGTCAACTCACGCACCGCCCAGGCGTCGGCCAGGGCGACGGTCGCGATCGCCATGGTGCGCTCGACCCGCCGCGCGGTCGTCTCCGGCACGATCCCGATGCCGACCTTGCATTCGACCATGCGGCAGACCGCGTCGAACGAGCGCAGCTGCACGCGCAGCCGCAGCGGCTGCCCGATGCGCACCGCCTTGTCGGCGAGGAAGCGCTGCAGCGCCGAGGCGCGATCGAGCCCGACGAAATCGTGGTCGAGCACCTGCGCGAACGTGATCTTCGCGCGCTTGGCAAGCGCATGGCCGCGCGGCACCACCAGCACGAAACGGTCCTTGCGGAACGGATAGGTCTCGAGCGCACTCGCATCGACGGTGCCGGCGATGATGCCGAGATCGGCGGTGCCCTCCGCGATCAGGCCGACGATCTCGTCGGAGAGCCGCTCCTCGAGATCGATGCTGACATGCGGATGCGACGCCAGGAACGAGCCGAGCGCCTCGGGCAGGAATTCGGTGAGCGCGTTGGTGTTCGACAGCACCCTGATCTGCCCGGCGATGCCGCCGGCATAGGCGCCGAGATCCTCGCGCAACCGTTCGGCCTGCCGCAGGATCGTGCGCGCGTGTTGCAGCAAGGTACGCCCGGCCTGCGTCGGCTGCACGCCCTGGCGGCCGCGCACCAGCAGAGCGGCGCCGAGCGCCGCTTCCATGTTGCGGATGCGCGTCGACGCCGCCGCGAGCGCGAGGTTGGCGCGCTCCGCGCCATGCGTGATGCTGCCGGCGTCGACGATGTGGCGAAACAAGCTCAAATCGGCGAGATCGAAGCGCATGCAGGTAACCCGGAATTGGCGCTACCTTCGAATTTGACGAAGGTAGACTACGCCAAATCCTCATTGTAAAACAGATTCTTATACCACATCATTCGCCAATGACGAAGTGAGGGGCCGCCAAGAGGCTTCCGGCCCCGTTGCGTGCCTACCCCGCTGGTATGCCACTGGTATGCCAAGGACAACTGCCATCGGCAGATTGCAGGGCATGCGCGCATTCGTTAGAGCACGATCTGCCTCGGAGGACATCGATGGCCGACAGCAAGGCTCGGGAGCGGCCGCTCTCTCCCCACTTGCAGATTTATCGTTGGCCGTTGCCGATGGCGATGTCGATCGCGCATCGCGTCACCGGCGTCGGGCTCTATTTCGGGACCATCCTGGTGGCATGGTGGCTGATCGCGGTGGCGTCCGGCCCCGGCGGTTACTCGCGCTTTACGGCGTTCATCAACACCTGGTTCGGGTGGCTCATCCTGTTCGGCTACACCTGGGCGCTGATCCACCACATGCTGGGCGGCATCCGCCACCTGATCTGGGATACCGGCCGCGGCTTCGAACAGAACGAACGCGAAGCGCTCGCGCTCGCGACAATTGTGGGATCGGTCACGCTCACGCTGCTGCTGTGGATCGTCGGCTACTTCTTCATCGGAGGCCCGCGATGAGCGCCAACGGCAGCGACATGCGCACCCCGCTGGCACGCGTCGGCGGCCTTGGCTCGGCCAAGTCCGGCACCGGGCATTTCTGGTGGCAGCGCGTCACCGCGGTCGCCAACGTGCCGCTCACCATCGCCTTCGTCGTGATCCTGGTGTCGCTGTTCCGCCGCAACCAGGCGTTCGCGCAGCAGACCCTCAGCACGCCGATCGTCGCGATCATGATGCTCTTGTTCATCGCTTCGATCACCTACCACATGCGGCTCGGCATGCAGGTCGTGATCGAGGACTACGTGCACGGCGAAATCATCCGGCCGGTTCTGATCATGCTCAACACCTTCTTCACGATCACCGTCGGGCTCGCGGCCGCGTACGGGGTCCTGAAACTGTCGTTCGGAGTTTAGGCGGATGGCGACCAACGGTTCCAATGGCTCGGGCGCGCCCTCGGTGAATGGCCGCGCCTATCCGATCGAGGACCACACCTATGACGTGGTGGTGGTGGGCGCCGGCGGCTCCGGCCTGCGCGCCGTCGTCGGCTGCAGCGAGGCGGGCCTCAGGACCGCCTGCATCACCAAGGTATTTCCCACCCGCTCGCACACGGTGGCGGCGCAGGGCGGCATCGCCGCCGCACTCGGCAATATGAGCGAGGACGACTGGCGCTGGCATATGTACGACACCGTCAAGGGCGCCGACTGGCTCGGCGACCAGGACGCCATCGAATATCTCTGCCGCAACGCGCCGGAGGCGGTCTACGAGCTCGAGCACTGGGGCCTGCCGTTCTCGCGCCGCGAGGAAGACGGCAAGATCTACCAGCGCCCGTTCGGCGGCATGACCACGCATTACGGCAAGGGCACCGCGCAGCGCACCTGCGCCGCCGCCGACCGCACCGGCCACGCCATGCTGCACACGATGTACGGCCAGTCGCTGCGGCACTCGGCCGAGTTCTACATCGAGTATTTCGCGATCGACCTGATCATGGAAGAAGGCCGCTGCCGCGGCGTGGTCGCGATCTCGCTCGACGACGGCTCGATCCACCGCTTCCGCGCCCAGATGACCATCCTCGCCACCGGCGGCTACGGGCGCGCGTATTTCTCCTGCACCTCGGCGCATATCTGCACCGGCGACGGCAACGCCATGGTGCTGCGCGCCGGCCTGCCGCTGCAGGACATGGAGTTCGTGCAGTTCCACCCGACCGGCATCTACGGCGCCGGCTGCCTGATCACCGAAGGCGCGCGCGGCGAAGGCGCCTATGTCACCAACTCCGAGGGCGAGCGCTTCATGGAGCGCTACGCGCCGTCGGCGAAGGACCTCGCGTCGCGCGATGTGGTGTCGCGCGCGATGACCATCGAGATCCGCGAGGGCCGCGGCGTCGGCAAGCACAAGGACCACATCAATCTGCACCTCGACCATCTCGATCCGGCGATCCTGCACGAGCGGCTGCCCGGCATTTCGGAATCCGCGCGCATCTTCGCCGGCGTCGACGTGACGTGCGAGCCGATCCCGATCGTGCCGACCGTGCACTACAACATGGGCGGCATTCCCACCAACTTCCACGGCGAGGTGCTGACCAAGAAGCACGGCAACGACGACACCGTCGTGCCGGGACTGATGGCGCTCGGCGAGGCCGGCTGTGTCTCGGTCCATGGCGCCAATCGTCTCGGCTCGAACTCGCTGATCGACCTGGTGGTGTTCGGCCGCGCCGCCGCGCATCGCTGCGCCGAGCTGGTGCATGCCGGCGAGAAGCAGCAGGACCTGCCGAAGGATTCCGCCGACCTCGCGTTGTCGCGGCTCGACAAATTCCGCGACGCCAACGGCAAGTCGCCGACCGCGGAGCTGCGGCTCAAGATGCAGAAGGTGATGCAGAACAACTGCGCCGTCTTCCGCACCGGCGAGATCCTGCAGGAAGGCGTGAAACTGATCCACGAAGCCTACGACGCGGTGCCGGACCTCAAGGTCGTCGACCGTTCGCTGATCTGGAATTCGGACCTGATCGAGACGCTCGAATTCGACAACCTGATCGCGCAGGCGGTGGTGACGATGGAGTCCGCGCTCAACCGCCAGGAAAGCCGCGGCGCGCATGCGCGTGAGGACTTCCCCGATCGCGACGACAAGAACTGGATGAAGCACACGCTGTCCTGGCTCGACGGTAAGGGCAAGGTGGCGATCGACTACCGGCCGGTGCACGCCTACACGCTCACCAACGAGGTGTCGTACATCGAGCCGAAGGCGCGGGTGTATTGATGAAGCGTCGTCGCCGCGCCCGGAAAACGAGCCCAAACTCGGCGCACTTCCCGATTTTTTCCTACGAAGACTACGACTTCGGCTTCAATGCTCCACCCTATCCAATAGGCTTGAAGTCTACATATCCAGAAGAACTCGTTCGTCGAGTAGGCGCGGCACTCATTTCCTTCCAGATGAGAAACTCTGGAATCGATTACACCTACAAGCGCTATCTGAAAGACCATCGCTATGAAATGAATGATGGTTCGCGGCTGGACCTACGAATCACCAAGACAGTTACTCGGCGTATGGACTTGCTTAGTGAGCTGATCTCACGAGTGTCCCAAGCCGACGGAAAGCGGCTTGGTGAGATAGTTTCCGAATGGACGTTCTTTCGTCTGCCCTTCGCGATCAATTTCATCTTGAGCTGCGCCAATCGCGGTGCATTTTTCGAGACAGCCGCTATCGGGCGCATGACACTCGAGCAGATGGCGTGGGCCGCAAAGATCGATAGGTACGATGACAGAGACGCAATCCAGAAGGAATCTGCGACAAGGGCAATTGGGTCTCTAGCAAAGTCGTGCCCCATCGCTGGTCGTTTATACGGCTGGCTTAGCGTCCACGCTCACTGGGCATATGAAGGTCACATCAAAGCTTGGCATACCGATGAAGAAGGCCAACTCAGTGCGCTGTTTGCTTCGCCTGAGTTTAAAGCACGTTCTCTGTGCCTCGCTGTTTTGATTGCTGTGATTGCGGAGAAGACCTTCACCGCGCTGAAGGAGCCGCTTGTTTCGGACATCTTGGCAAAACAAGACGATATCAAGCCCTTCGAACTTGACCCCGAGAACCCTTTTAGTTCTCGTGTTTCTCCCAACGTAGGTCAATTGAGAGAACTGCTCGGGACAAGATCGCTCATTGATCTTGCTAGTGAGATAGTTCGCGTCCTTCCCGATGACCAAGACGTGAACGAACTAACGAACATGACCTTCGCCGTCGCTGCTTGAGGAATTCAAATGGTCCAGCTCAATCTGCCGAAGAATTCCAAGATCACCGAGGGCCGCACCTGGGCCTATCCGACCGGCGCGCGCGACGTGCGCGAATACAAGATCTATCGCTGGAATCCGGACGACGGAAAGAACCCGCGCATCGACACCTATTACGTGGACACCGGCGATACCGGGCCGATGGTTCTCGACGCGCTGATCTGGATCAAGAACAACATCGATCCGACGCTGACCTTCCGCCGCTCCTGCCGCGAGGGCGTGTGCGGCTCCTGCGCGATGAACATCGACGGCTCAAACACGCTGGCCTGCACCAAGCACGTCGGCGACGTCACATCGAGCGTGGTGAAGATCTATCCGCTGCCGCACCAGCCGGTGGTGAAGGACCTCGTCCCCGACCTCACCAATTTCTATGCGCAATACGCCTCGATCGAGCCGTGGCTGCACACCAAATCGCCGACGCCGGAGAAGGAGTGGAAGCAGAGCCACGAGGACCGCGTGAAGCTCGACGGCCTCTACGAGTGTATCCTGTGCGCCTGCTGCTCGACCTCGTGCCCGAGCTACTGGTGGAATTCCGAGCGCTTCCTCGGCCCCGCCGCGCTGCTGCAGGCGAGCCGCTGGATCGACGACAGCCGCGACGAGGAGAAGGGCGAACGGCTCGACAAGCTCGAGGACCCGTTCCGGCTCTACCGCTGCCACACCATCATGAACTGCGCCAAGGCCTGCCCGAAGGGGCTCAATCCTGCGAAGGCCATCGCCGGCATCAAGCGCAAGATGGTGGACCGGCAAGTTTAGGCGGGCGGGCTTAGAGGCACACGCGCTCTCGCTCCGCCCTCATCCTGAGGAGCGTGCGAAGCACGCGTCTCGAAGGATGGGCGGCCACCGTCCGTGCGGCCATGGTTCGAGACGCCGCGCTACGCGCGGCTCCTCACCATGAGGGCGGAGAATGCAGAACGGCTCATGGCTCCTCGCAAGCGTACCGTCACCGTCAACGACAAGATGCAGAAGCGCTACCGCTATGAGCGGACGGCGCCGGCCGGGCGCAATTTCGATCCCGAGTTCAAGCCGCAGCTCACGCCGCAACAGATGCTCCAGCTCGGCGTGTTCGGCGGCAAGTACATGACCGACTGCCGCAAGGAATTTCCCAAGAGCTGGTTCACGCGCGCGAAGCTTTCGCCGAAGGGACGCGACTGCGCGCTCAATTTCTTCGGCGTCGACGCCAGCCAGCCGCTCTCGGTCTGGCGCAAGAAGGGCTGGCTCCATCCCGACGATCCGCGCGGCTGGTTCCAGTGGTATTGCCGCTACTACATGGGCCGCCGCTTAGACGATGAAGACCGCCGCCAGATCAAGCGCTGGAAGGCGATCCGCCGCCATGTGCGCCAGGTCGAGCGCAACTGCGAGCCCGGCGACCTGATGTGCCGCAAGCGCCAGCGGCAGGCGCTGCTGCACTGGGCCTATGACAGCCGCAAGATTTGACGTTTCTGCGCTGGAACGCTTGGCGAACGCCTCCGCAATGACGACATCTTCGTCGTCGATGGAGGTGCCCATGATCGATCATGTCGGATTTCCGGTGTCGGACTACGTCACGTCGAAGCTGTTCTACGAGCGCGCGCTGGCGCCGCTCGGCTATGGCCTGATCACGGAGGTCGGCAGCAACGAGATGGGCGCGCCGGCGGCGGGCTTCGGCATTGGCGGCAACCCGGATTTCTGGATCGGCGGCGAAGGCGGGGTCGGCAATCCGGTGCATGTGGCGATCACGGCGCGCGACCGCGGTGCGGTCGATGCGTTCCATCGCGAGGCGGTCGCGGCCGGCGGCAAGGACAACGGCGCGCCGGGGCTGCGGCCGCAGTACGGCCCCAACTACTACGCCGCCTTCGTGCTCGATCCCGACGGGCACAATATCGAGGCGGTCTGCTTCCTGCCGGCGTGATAGAAGGAACATCGGCAGCGCTTGCGGGGTTATTGCAGCATGGCCGAGAGCAGCCACGACCGCGTCTGGGACATCGTCGAAAAAGTCGGCGTCTGCATGCTGACGACGCGCTTTGCCGGCGGCCTGCGCGCGCGGCCGGTCGAGGCGCGCGCTGATCGCATGAATGGCATCATTTGGTTCGTGACCGACGTGCACAGCGCCAAAGAGCACGAGATCGAGGCCGGGCACGACGTCGGCCTCGTCTTCATCGATCACGCCGCCAAGGCCTATCTCTCGATCACCGCGCGCGCCGAGGTGTTGCCCGATCACGCCAAGGCGGCGGAGATCTGGAAGGTGACCGACAGCGCCTGGTGGAAGGGGCCGGACGATCCCGACGTCTGCGTGCTGCGCGTCACGCCCATCACCGCCGAGCTGTGGGACGGCCCCGCGAGCAAGGCGGTCGCCATCTATGAGTTTGCCAAGGCGCGCATCACCGGCGAGAAGCCGAACCTGGGCGAGAACCGCAAGGTGACGGTGAAGATGTAGTATCGTTGCGCATGCCGAGCGTCACCTACGCGTTGTTCCGCCGCGCGATCCTCGCGCGCAAGCTGATCGTCTGCCGTTACCAGGGCAAGCGGCGCGAGGTGGCGCCGCATATCCTCGGCTTCAAGAACCGGATCGAGAAGGTGCTGGTGTTCCAGTTCGGCGGCGAAAGCAACTCGACGCTGCCGCCGGGCGGCGAATGGCGCTGCTTCGCGCTCAGGGATGTCGTGGATGCGCAGACGATGGACGGCGAATGGCACACCGGCGGCTCGCACCGCATGACCCAGGCTTGCATCGATATTGTGGACGTCGACGTGAGTGTGCCGGCGACGCTGCGCTAGCGTTCGTAGAAGCGAAATGCGGGACCGCCCACCCCGGATTTCGCTTCGCTCCATCCGGCTACAAGCAACTTCCCGAAAATTAAGCATCTTCGCGCATGATCAGTCGCGGCGCATGAACCGGCAGCCGCCTTCGGGAAACCGACCGTGGGGCGACGGCGCGCCAACGATCGGGAGATTCCCATGCGCCTCGCATTCGCATTGCTTGCGGTTTCCGTCGCCGTCCTGCCCGCCTACGCGCAACGCGACATCCAGCAGCCGAAAGGCACCTGGCAGCAGCCCAAGGAATTCCAGGTGCCGAAGGGCAAGTGGCAGGAGCCCGGCAACATCCAGATTCCCAAGGGCATCAACGCGGTCAAGACCACCGTCAAGAAGACCGCCAAGAGCTGCGAGCGCAGGCTGAGCGTCGTCGGCGACGCGCTGTTCGACTTCAACAAGTCGGACCTGCGGCCCGACGCGGAGGAGACGCTGTCGGCCGCCGTGCCGGAGATCGCCAAGCTCGGCGGCCGGCCGAACCGCATCGAGGGCCACACCGATTTGATCGGCACCGACACCTACAACCAGAAGCTCTCGGAGGCGCGCGCCCGCACCGTGCGCGACTGGCTTGCGAAGCAGAACGTGATTCCGGCGTCGACGTCGATCCGCGGCTACGGCAAGTCGATGCCGGTGGCGCCGAACACGACGGCGGACGGCAAGGACGATCCGGAAGGACGGCAACGCAACCGCCGGGTGGAGGTGGTGTTCGAGGGCTGCGCGTAGCATCCCGCAGCGAGCGCAACGGCTGTTAGTGCGCCCTCTCCCCTTGCGTTCTCGGGCGCATCATTCCTGGGGATGGAAGTTGATTGCTTGCGGTTCATAAGCGTTTGATTTTACTTGCCTGACTGCGGACGGCGGCACACGCTTGTGGCCGCCGTTTCATTCAGACCGCTACCTATTCGAGACGAAGGTAGCACCGCAGAACAGGTATTGTCGTGCCCCGCATCAAGCTTACTAAGAGTGCGATCGACGCGCTGCCGACCCCCGCAACTGACGTCGTGTACTGGGACCAGGGCTGTCCTGGCTTCGGCCTCAAGGTCACTCCCAAGGGGCGCAAGGTCTTCATCGTCCTATATCGAACCGCCGGAGCCGGATCCGCGCTTCGTAAATTCACGATCGGTCCCTACGGGCGTGTGACGCTCCACCAGGCTCGGGTTGCGGCTCAGAAGGTGTTCTCGGCAAAGCTCGAAGGGCGCGATCCCGCGCGAGAAAAACGAGAAGCTCGAATTAGGGAGGTGACCGACCGAATTGACGACGTGGTGGAGGCGTTTATCGCCCATCATGTGTCCAAGAACAGGTCGGCCACCGAAATCTCCAGGCTGCTGCGGCGAGAGGTCGGAACAGTTTGGAAGCAGCGAAGCGTTCACGACATCGGCAAGCGCGACGTCGTTGACCTGGTATCCGCGATTGAAAGTCGCGGTGCTCCGAGCGCGGCCAACAAATTGCTGAAGACGATCAAGACATTCTTCAACTGGTGTGTCGGAAGGGCGATACTCGAGAAATCACCTGCTCAAGGTATACCGCTGCCGGCGCCCAACATCTCGCGAGATCGCGTGCTAACCGATGTTGAACTGGCCAGTGTCGTTCGCGCTGCCAGGACGATGAAACATCCCTATGGATCGATTGTCGAATTGCTCGCCCTGACGGGGCAACGAAGAGAAGAGGCCGCTGGGGCAACGTGGGATGAATTCGACCTCGATTGTGCAGTTTGGATCATACCCAGCGACCGGACGAAGAATGCGAAGTCGCACATTGTTCATCTGTCTTCATTGGCCATTGCTCTTCTACGGCAAATCCCCAGACGCGGCTCATGTGTGTTCACGATCAATGGGAGCAAACCGTTCAGCCGATTTTCGGCCTACAAGCGCAAGCTCGACATACTGTCAGGTGTGAGCGGGTGGCGCCTTCATGATCTACGCCGGACCTGCGTTTCTGGGATGGCGCGCCTCGGCGTGGCCCCGCATGTTGCGGATAAGGTGCTCAACCACCAAGGTGGCACGATTTCTGGCGTGGCGGCAGTCTATCAGCGGCACGATTTTATGGCGGAGAGAAAGGAGGCGATGCTTATTTGGGACAAATATATACATCGTCTACTGGCCCAGAGTGCCGTTGCCGCCGGTATACGACGAGTGGCCTAAAATGAATGCGATCGCGGAGGCGTGAGCAATGGCCAGGAAACAGCTCTTAGAAGATAGACTTCAATCGATAGCTACCCGGGCTACCGCTCGTGATGCCAAGACAATCACTGAAGCGCTGACCGTGCTAGACGCGTTCTTCGAACTAGAGGCGGAGGTGTTCGATTTAAAGCAGGGGCTAGCAAAGATCGATAAGCAGCGGGTCGTCGACCATAAACAATACCCGGAACCGGAAATGAAGCCCATCACCGATCGCCTTGCAGCCGTGCATTCGCTCGGTGAGGTGCTTCACTTTCTAAGCAAGCACGCGCCGTCGAATGCTCTGGTGCATACACACTTGGCGATTTCAGAACTAGCAATTGGCGGTTCTGCTCCACCTATGTTGCAGCCAAAGCAGTTCACCGGTCGCCGACCTGATCCTCCTAACCTCGTGTATATGAAAGGTGCCTTGGCCGGGCTTGCGTCCTGCAAACAACGCGAGGGCCTTACGCGGAAGGAAGCGATAACTTTTATTGCCGGAGCTATCGCTCCCGCGTTGGTAGCCCATCTTTCCAAGAAAACCGTCACGCCACGGGCTGTTAGCGAGTGGCTCGAGCGCTACGGCGGCGCGCATCCCCCTGACGATGATGGCGGTATGGCCTACAAGCAATGGAACGTCTCTTATAGCGAACTCACTAAATCCAAGGTCTTGGAAATCACCCAACGCTTGGCATCCCTTCTACCAGCTCGGTAGTCTGAATCCAGAAAAGCCCCATGTTTTCCGGATAGATCGTGTGACACATGGATGGCCAACGAAACCTGAAGACGTTGGCCAATGCCCGCTCACAATATATCACCACTCCTTAACCCGGACGAAGCCGCTCGCGTTCTGAGAGTGAGCTTGTCGTTTCTCGCCAAAGCTCGGATGAGCGGCGATGGTCCGCCTTTCATCCGGATCGGTCGCTCCATTCGCTACGGCGAAACCGCGCTCCTGCAGTGGATCAAATCTCGCCAGCGCCTCTCGACCAGCGAGCAGTAGTCATGGCGCGAAGCGCTGCGAAACAGATCGGCCGATCGCCCTCGCAAAGACATCCGCAAGTCTGTGCCGGCGGGCGTTGAATGATCGGCCATCTCAATACATTAGTATACATCAGCGGCAATGAAGTAGAACGAAGATTAGGAACAAATGTGCAAGTACATATATCCGTTATACTGTTGACGAAATCCCAATTTGCTCTACGATACATGAGCGAATACCAGGCGCTATCCTGAGCATACCCCCGGTGATCCCCATGACCAGCTCGACCACGCTTCTCGAGGCCTCCTTCGCCGACGCCGTCGCGGCCATTGAATCATCCAAGCTGCCGGAGCAAACCCGGCGGCATTGGCTGTGCTCGCTGGGTCAGATCGCTAAATGGCTCGATCGCCCGGCGGCATCGATCCCGGCCCGTTTGACGGCGGTGCGGATAGCCATCTCGCAGTTGCACCACGCCCGTGTGGGCTCGACGGCAAAGACCTTGGCAAATCATAAGAGCAACGTGCGGGCTGCACTGCGATGGTTCGGGAATGAACATGACGTGCCAGTGCGGGGCGTGCTCTTGTCGGCTGCGTGGGGAAGGTTACGGGACACCATCTGCGACAGTGGTCGACGGCGCCGACTTTATGGCCTGATGCGCTACTGCTCGGGGCGAGGCATCCAACCCGGAGCGCTCGATGACAACGTACTCGACGCATATCTGCACTACCGCACTGAGACGACCAACCTGACCTCCAATAATACCGCACGGCGTTCAATGGCGCGGACCTGGAATGTTTGTGGGGACACCGTCGAAGGCTGGCCCGGGCAGCCGCTGACCGAGCCGCCGGTCAAGGCCAAGGTCGGACCTGCGTGGGAGGACTTTCCCGAAGGTCTTCGCAGCGACGTAGAGAATTATCTGCAAGGCCTCTCCAAGCTTCGTCGTCACAGTTTCAGCGGCAAGCGCATTAAGCCTTGCCAGCCCAGGACGGTCCGGACGCGTCGTGCTGAACTTGTCGCCGTCGCGCGCATGGCGGTGCGACTTGGCATGTCAATCGAAAGCCTGACCAGCCTCTCCGCTCTCGTCCATCCCGACGTGGTTGAGCGGGTGATCGAGGCCTATTGCGCGAAGAATGGCAAGGAGCCCAAAGTCTTTACCATCGATCTCGGCTGGAAACTCTTACGGATCGCGCGTGAGCTTGGCGGCTTTGATCAAGAGGCGATTGAACGTCTCGATGAAATCAGGTTCGAATTAGAGCGGCATCGTCACTCCGGCCTGACCGAGAAGAATCTGAAGGTCATTCGCTATGTGCTGACCGACGGTATCTGGGCTGAAATCACATCACTCCCTGACATGCTGATGAAACAGGCGCGTCTCGACCGGGATCGTGCGCCCGTCAAGGCAGCACTGACGGCGCAGCTTGCTGCAGCAATCGCAATTCTCACCTTTGCGCCTGTTCGACTATCAAATCTGACTAACATCGAACTGGGCATAAATCTGACCAAACCGGGTGGACCGAAATCACGATATTGGCTGTCATTCACGGACTACGAGGTCAAGAATCGGGTTCCTCTCGATTTCCATTTCGATGAAGAGCTGACCGCGCTGATCGACGAGTATGTCCACGACTACCGGCCGGTCTTGTTGCGTCGTTCAAATGCGGCATGGCTGTTCCCGGGTGAAACCGGCAAGCCCAAGACCGCCAACATGTTCAGCACTCAGATCACTGAGCGGCTTTGGAAGAGTACCGGCATACGGATTACGGCCCACCAGTTTCGGCATGCCGCCGCCGCGGTCTGGCTCAAGCATTATCCGGGAGACTATGAGACCGTGCGGCGATTTCTTGGGCACCGGAATATTCAGACCACGATTAAGTTTTACTGCGGGTTGCAGACGATCACGGCGACCCAAGAGTTCGGCAAAATCCTTCGCAAGCAGATTCGGTTCAATCCTGAAGCTGCATAGGCAACCCCGCCATGACCACGCCACACCGCCAAAAGTTAAGCGCCCGCAACGTAAGATCGCTCCCGATCGCGCTGTGGCCTGAAGCTGATCGAGAAGCTTTCACAGCCGCCTGCCGACCCGGCAATCGCCTCAAGCGGGGCGGCAGCGCCGCCCACATGAAACCTATCACGCGCAACGATCTCGCCCGGCGCTACGGCTATTTTCTCGACTGCCTAAGCCGGCATGGTTTGCTGCGAATGGATGCCCTGGCTGCGGCCGGTGTGACGCCAGCCAATGTTGAGACTTATATGGCTGAGCTCCAGGCACGCGTCAGCTCGGTCACGGTATACGGATCGATCTACAAGCTTCGGCGTTTTGCCCAGCTGATTGCGCCGAGCCTCGACGTTCTCTGGCTTACTGAGATTGAGAAGGACCTGGCACTCGTCATGCGGCCGCGCTCGAAGTTCGACCGTATGGTCTTGACCGAGGTCCTGATCGAAGCGGGGCTGACCTTGATCCAAGAAGCGAAAGCTGCGTCCGGCCTCACCAGACTGCGCCGGGCACGTATGGCTCGAAATGGGCTGATGGTGGCGATTCTCGCTGCGCATCCCATCCGGTTGAAGAACTTCGCCGTTTTGGAGATCGGCCGCAGCTTCGTCGAAATACGGGGAAAGTGGTGGATCGTGCTCAAGGCCTCGGAAACCAAAGAGGGCCGTCCCGACGAGCGGCCTATCGATGACTTGCTCGCGCTCGCAATCGATTATTACCTCTCGGTCGCTCGGCCAATCCTGGCTGGGTTGAAGCAGCTGCCGTCAGCCCTGTGGCTATCGTCCAATGACGGAATGCCGATGAGCTATTCCGGCGTCGAGTTGGTGATCAAACTTACCACGCTCTCAACTGTTGGCGTCGATGTGTGCCCGCATCTATTTCGTACATCAGCAGCCTCTACGGCAGCGACCTACGGGCATGCGAATCCGTTTCTCGGCAGTGCGGTCCTTCATCATACAAATCGGGACGTGACCAACGCGTGGTACAATCGGGCTACGTGCTTGAGCGCCGCTGAAAGCCTACGAAAGCTCATACGGGACGGTTGCGTAACCTGATCAATCCAACTTCGCCATTAGTTCAAATGGCATCCGGCTATGTCCGCGGCCCGTAGCGAACTGAGCCTCGTCAGCGCCAAGTCCGCTTTGGGCCAGAAGCGGACATCGCGATGAATGCCGATGGGGGCCAAGGGCCGTCATGGCAAACGGCTCCCACAATTCCCCCGTGAACGCTTGCCCTGCAAGCCGAGAATGAAAAGCCCCAGCACGAAGCCGGGGCCTAGTTTGGTTTGGTGGGTGTCAGAACGTTGGTCAGTCGCGGGCGACCACAACGTGTGCGCTGCATTTCTCAGCCCGCCACGGGAGTGCTCGCTCGAGGCGAGCGCGCGCTTCGGCTAGGCTCTTTCGCATGATGGCCTCGACCACTTTTGGATCGGGCCGCCGCGGCAGCACCTGATCTGCCGCGGCTTCAACCTTGCACGTCCCAATCTCTTCCGATGCGGTCAGCATTGCACCGCCTCATTATTAGGGGGCGATGCCAAGACCGCCGAAGCGGTAGTTGAGGCCGAAGCGGACCGTGTCGATGTCGACCCTCGCGTTGTTGCGGAAGGTCGCTGTGCTGCCCGCGCCGCCTGCTCCAGCTCCGGTAACGACGCTGTTGGCGTCGAGACGGAACTGGGTATGGAGGTACTCGATCTTCCAGGTCCAATTGCCCGCCAGCGCGGCTTCCACGCCGACGCCAGCAGTCCAGCCCGCCCGTGTATTGACTGACACTGACGCAGGGGTGCCGAGAGGAGCCACGGTAAACGGCGGCTCGGTGAAGTTCTGATTATAGCCCACCCGCGCTACCGCGACGCCGCCCGTACCATAGAACAGCACTCGATCGGTAACGGTGAAACCGAGGCGCCCGCGTAGAGTCCAAAGCCACCGCGTTTCTAAGGAGGCGTTGTTGAAATAAGGAGCCCCGTTAGTGCTATAGAGGAATCGACCACCCAACGCTGGATCGGCAGAGAGCCAATTTAAGTCGGTTTCGATGCCCCAAACCACGCGGCCGGTCTGATAGTTGCATCCAATCTGACCGCCGGCGGTGAGGCCGCTGTCGCGATCACTGCCCGTAACCCTGGACGCTACCTCAGCCAACACAGCCGGAGCGAAGTAACCAGCCGCTCCGTTGGTGATGGTTTGATCGTTGTGCAGCCTTGCGCGTGCAAAGCCAACGTTGCCGCCAAGATAACAGCCCGTCCAATTGTAGACCACTACCGCGGCCGGGGGCGGAGCCTTCACAGGCATATCCGCCGCTTGTGCCGGCACGATAAAACTAACCGCAGCTGCCGTAGCAAGAAGAAGCTTTTTCATGATACTTCCCGCCCGAATTCAAACTCCCCCGGAGCCCATCTTTTCGTTCCAAATCTAGCCCGAGCGGTGCAACAAGTCTGTTGCAGCCGAGCAACAGACCATAAGATTCGTCTATGTGCGATCAGTCTTATGTAAGAAGCGCTTCCCCAATATGCTGCTAACTTACTTCATGAGCGCCCTTGGGGCGGTGGCGCACAGGCCGCCCACGTGAACCGACGGCTTAGCCTCGGTTCCCGTCCGCGCCCAGAGCCTCAATCAGAAATTACTTGTTACAAAGGCCGCTCATGGCCAAAGCAGACATCGCCGGCCATGATCGCTATGTCCGCTTTGGGGTGTCGGCTCAACCGGTCGACGCAACACAGGCGTTAAATCTCTCTGCTGGGGTTTCAAATTGCAAGGTCTCACGTGGTCGTTCGTTTAGCTGACGAGCCACTTTGTTCAGATAGGCTTGCGAATGCACCGACAAGTCGGTGCCCTTCGGAAAGTACTGTCTCAGCAGGCCATTGGTGTTCTCGTTGGACCCGCGCTGCCACGGGCTTTGCGGATCGCAAAAATATACGTCGATTTTAGTCGCCAACGTAAAGCGATGATGATCCGTAAGTTCCTTTCCCCGGTCCCAGGTCAGGGACTTATACAGCTGTGTTGGTAGCTTCTTCGCCTGCTTGATGAGAGCGGAGACTACTGTCTGTGTGTCCTTACCTGCCACCTTAGCCAACATCACGTAACGTGTATGACGTTCGACCAGAGTCGCGATGTAGCTGTTGTTCGGCCCGGACAAGAGATCGCCTTCCCAATGGCCCGGCACCGCCCGATCTTCAATCGCCGCCGGTCGCTGACGGATTGAGACGATATCCTTGATATGCCCCCGTCTATCGCCATTCGGATCAACCGGCTTCGAGCGACGCATCGAACGCTTCGACCGAAGATGACGAAGCAGCTCTTTCTTGAGCACGCCACGTGTTTGTACAAATAAGCTGCGGTAGATCGTCTCGTGTGACACCTGATTACACTTGTCGTCAGGATGCGTTCTCTTCAGCCAACCGGCTATCTGCTCAGGCGACCAATCCAATCTGAGCTTCTCCGCCACTGCTCGCCGTAGCCGCGGACTGTTCGCCAATTTACAACATTTTGGACGACGAGCTCGCGCCCAGGCATTCTCATCCGCAAGCGCCGCTCGGTAGCGATCATGGCCGCCATTGCGGCCCATTTCCCGGCTCACCGTCGAGGGTGAGCGGCCAAGCAACTTAGCGATCGATCGTGCCGACTGATGTGCCGTAACGCCTCTGGAAATCACCTCGCGTTCCGCGAGCGTCAACGCCAGCCTCGAGCGGCGCCGCTGGGCAGGACGAATCCCGCCATGCGGAGCCACCAAAAAATAGATCGACGATGATGGCTTACCAAAAGCCCGTCCGATCGCCTTCAGCGACTCTCCGCGCTTCCAGCGATCCCATAACTCCGTTTTCTCGGCCGCAGTAAACCCTCTATGAAATCTGTGACCCATCAAAAGCACACTCCATCTCTCCTTCAAGATAAAGTGTTGCGTCGACCGATTGAGACCACCGCCAGAAGCGGACATCGGCAGCGCGGAGTTTGGTGTCTGCTTTAGCTGCTGCGAAAGCTGACAATTGTTGTCAGCGAAACTCCGCTCGGATTAGGCGCCGGTCTCAGTGCTTTCGAGCCGGGTATCAGCGCATTAAGATTTGGATATCAAAAAATCGGGGCCGGTCACTGGGCGCACGGTGCATACCGCTGGCTGCACCAATTGCTACGCCATGCGGATGGCAACCAACTTGTCACAGCGCACTGTCCGATTTTCTTTTGGAGAATATTCGCTGAGGCGCCGTGATGGACAGGTGCATGCCTGCAACGCAGCAGTATGAAATGAGCCCGAGGAACCGGATACCAATTTTGGCGTCCTGAACTAGTCTAAACTGGGTCCGCAAAGAGGTGCTGCAATCGAGCCCCGCTATTTGAATCTTACCTAAGGCCCCACCGGCGGCAAGCTCATGGTCCTTCCGTCACGTATGGCAAGCGCCACCACATGTATGTCACCCGCTACGTTATGAGCCGCATATTCGTGTTCTGGCTTTCCGTAGCCATCCTGGTCTACGGATGGTTCAACCACGCCAAGTTCGTGAACGATGGATTCAGCGCGAGCGAAGCTCTCGTGAAAAGTCTGACCAAAGTGGACCAGACCGGAAAGACGGAAACGGTGATCGTCCATGTCCTCCACTTGGAGCAGCTCGTCGTGATCGGGGTCATCATGCTCATAGTCACCTTGGTGCTTACAGCCGTGAGAAATCTGACGCTTGGGTCCGGTGAGCGCCGCATGACCGTGGTTAAAGCGGTTGGGCACTTGCTTGTACTGTTGGTGCTGTCGTACGTCTTCCTCGCTGCTGTCTGGTGGTATGACGCCCGGTTGGTGAACACTTGGTTCGATGTCAGCAGAGGCTTGATAGGGCGTGCTGCGGCGGCGATTGACCCTGGCGGTCAATTGGAACTCGTATTCAGGACCCTTGGCTTAGCGCACCACCTTGTCTTGGGCTGTCTCATGCTCGCGCTTGCGCTCGGCTGGGAAATCGTGAAATGGACGCTTCGAGCACCCGCTCGCCTAACGCGTTCTTAGGCCGAGCCGCCGCCAGGCTGTTCCGCTGAACCGGTCGCCAAAGAAATCTGCAAGCGCGCTGCGAACCAGTTCTTTAGCCAAACGGAACTCAAGCCGCTGACGAGAGGACCTAGCCTTGGATGCCGCAACCCCGTCGGGCTCGACCACATCCTTGTTAGCTCAGGACTGTCGCAGAGTGGCACGGCGTTGAAAGTACCAATCGGCCGCTTAGGTGGAACGAGACCAGCAGGGAAGAATTCTCCCGACCGTTGTTTGCCACATCAGACCACTGTCCACTCCTAGCAAAGCTCAACTTGTGAGTTTTGTGGAGACCGCGCGGTTGCGCGAACGCGCCAGCGTCACCCAATGCATCCGAGTTGTGGCAACGGGCACATGCTGTAAGACAACAATTCCCAACCCAATACAACGCGCGGGCTCGGGACATAACCTGTGTTGCGTCGCTTCGCCTGACGATTGCGAAACTCAGGCCCGCTTCGCTCACAGCGCGCGTTGATAGGCAATTCTTGGACTGTTCTTATTTTGTAGTGGTGCTAAAGAAAAAGGGCCGCGCGGCTGCCCGACGGCCCAAGTCTAGGGAGGAAACGCCACCAGAGAGTGGCGACGACGGTGGTCGAGCCACCGCGCGGTATTCACATACACATCCAAGCCGGAATAAGCGATGCGTCAGATCGCATCACGACAGCTTATACCCAGGTTTCGGCGCGCGCGATGGTCCGTGAATTCCGCCACGTCCGCTTCACCATTGAGAGCAGGCATGTGAGCGGGCATCGCGGGATGTCCGCTAAGGGCCAAATCCAGACTTGGCCTTGCTTGACGCTCAAGCCGATTGATTCAGGGTAATAGACCAAGCGCAACGCGAAAATCGCGCAACGTAGCATCTGTTATCTCACGCGCTCGCGCGGTGCCGCGCTGGACAACTTGCAGCACATTGCTGGGATCGCGAGCAAGAGCGCGGCGACGATCTCAGGCTCCGGACGGCCAGTACCCTCGGCGCTAAAGCCGTCGCAGCGCCACCGTCTCGATGACGTGATCGGCGCCCTTGGTGAGGATCAGCGTCGCGCGCGGCCGCGTCGGCAGGATGTTTTCCTCGAGATTGGCGAGATTGGTGCGCTCCCAGATCGCCGTTGCGGTGGCGATCGCTTCATCGTCCGACAGCAGCGAATAACGGTGGAAGTAGGACCTTGGATCGTGGAACGCGGTGTCGCGGAAGGTCAGAAAGCGCTGCACGTACCATTCACGCAGCACCGCCTCGTCGGCGTCGATGTAGACCGAGAAGTCGAAAAAATCGGAGACGACAGGCACCGCCTTGCCGTGGCGAGGCAACGGGGCGGTCTGCAGGACATTCACGCCCTCGACAATGAGGATGTCGGGCTGGTCGACCTCCTGCCACTGGTTCGGAACGATGTCGTAGGTCAAATGCGAATAGACCGGCGCCCGCACCGGGCTTCGTCCGGCTTTGATGTCGCTCAGGAACGACAACAACAGCGCCCGATCGTAGCTCTCCGGAAATCCCTTCTTCTGCATCAGCCCTTCGCGCTCCAGCACCGCTTTGGGATAGAGAAAACCATCGGTTGTCACCAGATCGACTTTGGGCCGCGGCGACCATCGTGCGAGCAGCGCCTGCAGGACGCGCGCGGTGGTCGACTTGCCCACCGCGGCCGAGCCGGCGATTCCGATGATGTAGGGGACCTTGCGGTCGCGGATGCCGAGAAACTGGCGCTCCGCATAATAGACGCCGCTGCGCCGCATCGACATAGATCGACAACAAACGCGACAGCGGCAGATAGATTTCCTCGACCTCCTTTATGTCGAGGCGGTCGTGCATCGAGCGCAGCTGCGAGAACTCGCCGGGCTCCAGTGTCATCGGCGTGTCGTTGCGCAATGCCGCCCACTGCTCGCGTGAAAAAATTCGGTAAGGGTTGTATCGCTGGTCGGGAGCGCGGATATCCATGTCGCCGTCTCTCAAATTCTTGGGGGTTCTTAGGGCGCTCATCGCTCTTGCGCGACGCTTTATCTTCCAGTCCGGACATTCTTGTTTGCTGCGTGGGCGCGGCCTCGACCTCCCTATAGCAACGTGCCGGGCCACAATACCCGTGAAGAACATCGGCCGCGATGACGCTTGTCAGCCTCGACAGTCCGCTTCGGGTCAGAAGCAGACATTCGGTTCGGCTCGGTCCATGTCCGCTTGTGACCCACAGCAGACGTTCCGAGTGTTGATCGGCTGCAACTATGGGAGATCGCTGCCAGGCCGCCTGGCGTGATACGCCAAGCGGCCTGCCAATAATCGCCCAACGTACTCCCAAGGCAATCGCTCGCCCGCCCGGTTCACCCATGGCCCTGCACCGGTCGACGCTCAGGTCACAGGTTGAACCAGCTGGAGTCGACCGTGTGCTGGCCGACTACGCAGATCACCGCCTCGGGGTCGAGGTCGCCGTCGGTGTTGAGCAGGATGTAGGTATCGCTGCCACGCTCAGCGAAATAACTGATCTGCCCGGGAGCCGTGAACGGGTTCTTGCCGATGAACTCGAACGGGTCGTCGCTCGTGCCGTTCGTCTCATTGGCATCGATCCCAATGACGATGAGAACGTCGACGCCAGCTTCGAAGTCCTCAACCACATCCGCACCGGCGAAGTTATCGGCGGTCTCCGCGATCGAGTTCCAAAAGAAGGCGTCGTTGCCGCCATTGCCGGTCATGACATCGAGACCCATGCCGCCGACCAGAGAATTTGCTCCGGCGTTGCCGATGATGGTGTTGCCGAATTCGTTGCCGAAGAGGTCCATCGCGGTCGAGCCCGCCTTATCGGTGGTTTCCAGCACCTCGATCTCTGACTCGGCCGCCAGCCAATAGGTAACGCTGGTCTGCACCCGGTCGAGCGCGCCTTCGCCGGCCGCCTCGATCGCCGCATCGACCTGATGATCGACGATGTAGGTGTCGTCGCCGGCGCCGCCGTGCATCTTGTCGATGCCCTTGCCACCGTCGAGGATGTCGTGGCCGTTTCCGCCATCGAGTTCGTCGTCGTCATTGAGGCCAAGGAGCGTGTCGTCGCCCCCGCCTCCGGTCAGCGTGTTGGCGCCGTCGTCGCCGGTGAGTTCGTCGTCGTGAGCCGAGCCGATGAGGTTCTCGATGCTGTAGAGGGCATCGCCCGCGGCGTCGCCGGACGTGCCGGAGTGGGTCATGAGCGAGGCAACGACGCCTTGCAGCGACGCCTGATAAATCGCGGTGTCATTGCCGTTGCCGCCGAGCAGGGTGTCGGCGCCGTCGCCGCCGTCGAGGGTGTCGTTGCCGCCGCCGCCATGCAACTGGTTCGCGAACTGGTCGCCGGTGAGGTGATCGTCCTGTTCCGATCCCATCACGTTCTCGATGTTCACGAGCACGTCGCCTTCCGCCGTGCCGCCTTGTCCGGCAGTCGTCGCCAAATTCACCGTGACGCCGGAGTCGGAGTCGCCGTAGTGGGCGGTGTCGGTGCCGTCGCCGCCGTCGAGGGCGTCGTTGCCCGAGCCGCCGAAGAGGGTGTCGTCGCCGTCCTCGCCATAGAGGACGTCGTCGTCGGAGCCGCCCAGGAGTTGATCGTCGCCCCAACTGCCATAGAGGTAGTCGTTGCCGTCGTCGCCATAGAGGACGTCCATGTCGGCGCCGCCGTCAAGGACGTCCTTGCCGTCGCCGCCAAAGATGACATCGTTGCCCCACTGGCCGCAGAGCAAATCGTCTCCGCCATAGCCGTAGATCTCGTTGTCCTCCATGATTCCCTCTGGCCACGCATCGTCATCGTCGTAGTTCAATGTGCCGATGCGGTCGTCGTCGCCGGTTCCTTCGATCTTGATGCCCATGGTACTGTCCTTTCCTGCTGGGGGCCGGGTTCCGCGTGGTCCATGATTGGACACGAAGGGCCGAGCCCGTGATCAAATGCCGTAGCGGCATCTGTCCGTTGGTCGCGGAGGCGGCCCTGGTGGCTGCTGGGAAAGGCCTGGGATTTCCCCGGGGAAAGCCTTGATTTTCGCTGGGGTCAATGCAATTGGGGCCTGCACTGACCGTTCCTCCGGCACGGGAGGGCAAGTTTGCGCTATTTGTTCGAGGACGTTGCGCTCGACACCGACCGGCGCGAGATACGGCGGGGAGGTAGATCCCTGTCAGTCGAGCCTCTGGTCTTCGACCTCATCACGCATCTGATCCGAAACCGCCAGCGCGTGGTCAGCAAGGAGGATTTGCGCGCGGCCATCTGGGGGGGACGTACCGTCTCGGAGTTGACGCTGAGTTCCTGCATCACTGCCGTTCGGGCGGCGGTTGGCGACAATGGCGAGGATCAGCACGTCGTCCGAACTTTGCCGCGCAAGGGATTCCGCTTTGTCGCCCCGGTACGGGAAGAAGCGGAGCCCGCGGCGCCGGAAGCCTTCGCGCACGGGCCGACGCCGGTTGCCACCTCACAGCGTAGCAGGACGCCGGCTCGCGCGGCCGTCGTCCTGGCGGCCGCTGCCGGGCTTGGGACCATCGCGGCCACTCTTCTGGTCCTTCTTTGGCCGGAGTTGGGCGCATCGCGGCGCACGTCCCCATTGCGTGCGATACAGAAATTCGATGCTGCAACCGTTCCGCTTGTCAGCGACGAGATGCGGGGAGTCTTGGCCGCCTATCCCCGCCGGCCCGACGTCAAGGCATTGGCCCTGGCTAGCGATGGCGTCGGCGTGGCGGATGGTGCGCCTAATAGTGACAGCGCGAAACAAGAGGCTCTGCGGCAATGCAGCATCGTGGCCAAGCGACTGTGCCGAATCTATGCCGTGGGCATGGATGTCGTATGGTCGAAGGAAGCGCTTCCTTTGCCTGTACCGACCGATCTTCATGTAGAGCCGTTGGACATTCCCCTGGTTCCCGACGAGATCCCGATATTCTCAAGCCGTGGAAGACAAGACGTCGCGGAGCGATATATGAAATCGGCCAACCCTAGAGCGTTGGCATTTACCGCCGGAGTAGCTTGGTTTCAGGTCCAAAGGGCAAGTCGAGAAGAAGCGGTTCGGATGGCGGTCGAACATTGCTCGGTAAATTTGCTGCGTCCCTGCTTAATCCTGTCCGTCGACGGGTTCCTCACAATACAAATTCCAAAAACCCGTCGAGTCGTTCGGACGTTCCTGCCGTCGACGGAAGCGGAGATTCCCGAGTTGGATCGAGAGCGCATCGCTCAGATCTATCAAGGCCGTGAATGGCGTGCGCTGGCACGCGGCAAGAAAGGGACTTGGCACCCGGTCGCCGCGGCGGCCTCAGAGGCTGCGGCGATCGATGCTGCAATCAACGCCTGCTCGCAGGCCGATGGCGAATGTCGACTTTACGCGATTGGAAACTTTCGCGTTGCCGACGATTGACGCCTCCACGCAAATTGGACGGTGAGATGTCATCAAGAATGAAGTCCGGCTATTGGTTCCCGGTTCAACGAATTGCGACGAGCTATAGGCGCCGGCTGTGGCTGTTCGCACCATCAATAAACGCTGCCCGAGACTCAGCGTAGAGGGCGGGCTGTGGGTCAGAAGCGACATGACGAGGCGTGACGTTCACGTCTGCTTATGGCGCTAAGCGGACTTCAGCGGGCGCAAGCTTCCGACGTCTGCTTGGGCCAAAAGCGAGCATCGAGCTCTGGCCACAGTATCTGGCCATCGCCCGCGCTGCCTGTGGGTAGGTGACAACCGGCGCCCGTTCGATAATCTCTTTGACATACTCTGAAGGTGTTGACCTTATTTGAAAGGGCCGAAGATGAACAGTCAGCTAATTGCTTTGATAGCCACCACCGCGATCGTGATTGGGTCTGGTGGCGGATCACGTTCCGAGGTGTCGTACTCCGTCGTGACAGGAGAGACGCATGACTGCGACAAGGGGCCAAATGCGTCGATCGGCAACAACAATGCAGTATTCAAACTGACCGGAACATGTGAGCGGGTCCTCGTTAAGGGCGGCGGCAACAAGGTTACGATCGGGGCCGCAAAAAGAGTTGACGTAGACGGCGGGAAAAACGTCGTCGACATTGGCGCCGCCGACATCATCAGAGTCAATGGTCACGGCAACACGATCAATTTCAAGAAAAGAGGAGTCACCAAGAAAACTCAGGATGTCGTGTCAAGCGGCGACAACAACACCCTGAATCAGACAGAGTGATTTTCGAAGCTTGGCATGATAGGCGCACCACCAATAGGCGGCATACGAGTTCATGCCTCCGCGCTTGGCAGACGGGCGCTCAGACTGCTGGCTCGGCTCATTGCAGCTCCTTCGGCCGGCGCTCGTAGCCGCCCTGCGGACCCCGGAATCGAAGCCGCCCCGGCCACAGAGCTTCGATGCGATCGATCAGATCCTTGGTCACCGCCTGCCAATTGGACCCCGGCTCAAGTTCGAAGATCGCGATCTGAGAAGGCGATGCCTGGATGGTCAGGCGGTCATTGCACATGGTCATGAACCATCGATGGCCACTATGGTCGGCGTCCCGGAACTGTAGTTTGTATGTTGCTGCAAAATCCTGCAGTGCGCGGGCCATCTGTGGCGCCTCTTCGCTCGCGAGGTCCAAAACCATGCTCGCCCGCGGTGAGATACTGTTCCGATCGCGCAGCACATTATGGCAGGATTGGTCTCGCGCAAGGCGATCGAGCCGGTCCCAAGCCGTGTTCGGCACGCTTACCAGAATTGCGGTCACCAGAAACGCGGCAATCCCGAAGATGATCCCGCGACGTTGCTCCGCGCGGTCGATGTCCCCGCTGGCCGGTGCTTGCGCGCCGGTCGCGTACAGAATGAAATAGAACACCATGCTGGCGGCTGCTCCAGAGATTCCCGAAAAGATCGCAACGATCAGCAAGCCGTATCTTTCGAGCAATGCCGGCTGTGAAAAACCCGCCGAGACGACAGCGATCAGAATGCCTGCGCACATGCATCTGAGAACAGTAACCGATCGCTTCCACCAAAGAATCAGAAAGATTGGCAGGCCGAGCGCAGCAGCGTACGCCAGCACCCCTGTGTAGCTCAAAGAGGGATTTACAAAGAATACGAGAAGGACGGTGCTGAAAGCCAAGACGAGAAGGAAAGTCCACGCTGCAAGAAGAAAAGCGGCAACCAAGCCCATGAGTTGATGGAAACGCATCGGTCCTGCCTATGGTCGCGAACTGGCGCGCGTCCCGCGCGGTCCTGAATGGTGGGAGAAAGCGGTGCGCGTATCCCCCTGATGCCTAGTCAGACGGATGGCCTCGGAAATTTTGCAGCAGCGGCCAAAATCAATTCATTCTCCAAGTTTTGCAGAAAAACTAAAAGCTTACCGGCCCATATTATCCAACCCATGTACTGGCTTACCGTCGAAACCTCCGGCGATATCCGAGTTCACATTGTCCAGGCCAATCACCTCATGCTGGCGCGCATTGAGTCAGAAGCTGCAAGCCAGGCTGAGCAAATCTCGCCTCCTCTTTTCGAGCGGGCGACTCTGGTCGAACGTCATACACGTTACGTGATGTTGGCTAAGGTGGCAGGTAAGGACACACAGACAGTAGTCTCCGCTCTCATCAAGCAGGCGAAGAAGCTACCAACACAGCTGTATAAGTCCCTGACCTGGGACCGGGGAAAGGAACTTACGGATCATCATCGCTTTACGTTGGCGACTAAAATCGACGTATATTTTTGCGATCCGCAAAGCCCGTGGCAGCGCGGGTCCAACGAGAACACCAATGGCCTGCTGAGACAGTACTTTCCGAAGGGCACCGACTTGTCGGTGCATTCGCAAGCCTATCTGAACAAAGTGGCTCGTCAGCTAAACGAACGACCACGTGAGACCTTGCAATTTGAAACCCCAGCAGAGAGATTTAACGCCTGTGTTGCGTCGACCGGTTGAGCCGACAGGGACAAAGCGGACATGCCGAACCATCACGACTTGTGAGTACACCCTTGATCGCTGCTCTCAAGGCCAGTTGTGGGCGGGGGCGGGCCGCCCACAATGTGTGCGGGCTCGCGCGTGTCCCGGGTGCGCTACACATCGGGATACGCATCGAAGCGGCGACCTATGATCCCGGCAGGTAGATTTCTCGCTGATACCAAGGCACCGACGTGATGCTGATCAATTGTTCAGTCCCGTCGAACAGCGGTGCAAATCTTTCACCCGATGCCTTGAACGTGAACTTCTGCAGCCGGTCGGATCCGCTGCTGGGCACGACATCGACTCCCTGCTCGTAGCGGTAGATGCGGTAGAAGTCGGGCTTGGGCTGCGCAAAGACCAAAAGTTCGGCCTTGCTGCGCGTGGCCAGCCCGCGAACAAAGTACAATTCCAGGGCAACCGATGAGCCGTTCTCGGCCTTGTACTCCCAGGACTCTGCCACGATCGAGCCCTTGGCCGTGTGGAGGACCTTGCGCTCCACGGCGTTGGCGGCCTTCATGTTGGCGCCGTAGGGTCCGGGCACGCCAATTGAAAGGCCCGCGAAAATCATGAGCCCGCCGGTGGTGGCGCCCTTCTTTTTCGCTGGGATGCCGAAGACCAAGTTGCGGACCGGTGTCGTCGGTTTGCCGGTGGCGTCCCATGCCGCCATCTGGTCGATGAAGGTCACGCGCAAGTTAGCGCCCGCGGACGGGCCCGATGCCGCCGCATCCACTTCCCAACCTGTGGGCACGAGCTTTTGGATTGCAGCGTCCGGCGCCTTGAAGTTCAGGATGGTCCGCACGTCCATGTTGCTGCTTACGAATTTTTCCTGCGCCAGAGCGGGGCCGGCGCACAGGCATAGCAATGCCAGCAGGATTGCGCGCATGATGGTCCTCCCATGGTGACAACCCGGGATTATTGGAGTGTCTTCCCGCAGCGGCCCGGTACCACCGCAGATAGGAGAGAAGCTAGCAGCAAGGTGAGGCCTTGTCCGATGCGATCACTCCGGCTTGATGTTGGCCGCGCGGATCACCTTTGCCCACTTGGCGGTATCCGTCTTGATGACGGCAGCAAACTCCTCCGGCGACTTGAGGGACACTTCAAGACCGAGCTCCACAATCCGCTCGCGCATGTCGGCTTGCTCCGCGATCTGCACGATGTCTGCATGCACCTTGCCAACGACAACTCCCGGCGTGCCAGCCGGCGCCAACAGCCCGAACCAGGAGATGGCCTCGAAGTCCGGAAAGCCCGATTCCGCGAGCGTTGGCAGTTCAGAAATGATCGGCGAGCGCTTGAGCGACGTGACCGCAAGCCCGCGCAGCTTGCCACCGCGAACGACCGGAAGGATTACGCCCATATTCTGCAACGTCATGGTCACCCGCCCGCCGATCACGTCGGTGAAGACCGCGCCGCGATAGGGAACGTGGACGATGTCGACGCCGGCGAGACTCTTGAGCAGCTCGCCAGCAATGTGTTGGGGGGTGCCGACGCCGGGAGAGGCAAACGACAGCTTTCCGGGCTGGGCCTTGGCGAGCGCAAACAGATCCGCGACGCTCTTCGCCGGCACCTCGTTGTTGACCGCAAGGATGCTCGGCATTACCAAAACGCGGGCAATCGGCGCGAGATCGCGCACCGGATCGAAGGCGGGACTCGATTGCAGAGACGGGTTGATAGTCATTGCGCCGTTGGCCCCCCAATAGAGGGTGCTGCCGTCTGGGACCGATTTTGCCACCCGCTCGGCCCCGACACTCCCGCCGGCACCCGGAATATTCTCGACGGTTACCGGCACTTTCCACGCCTCATTGAGCTTTTGCGCGAACAAACGGGCTGTGATGTCGGTTGCGCTGCCGGCGGTGAAGCCGACGACGATGCGGACCGGCCTCAATGGATAACCTTGCGCCGATGCCATCAGTGACGCGGCCGGCAGCGCGGCAACGCCTGCCGCCAGATGCAGAAATTGTCGGCGGGGAAGTTTCATGTTGCCCTCCCAAAGTATTTGTAAAGCCGCAGATTAGCAGCGCGTTACTCGCACCGCGAGAGAGCCTTGTCGTGCACCGCCAAAGCCTGGGATGTCCGGTCATGGCTGCATGACACGCGCCGGCTTCGTGCTATTCTCCAACAAAACTAAAACGATGTCGGGAGGATTTCATGCGCGGGGTGCGGCGGCGCGGCTCCATTCTCAACGCGACATTCAACACAGCGTTCGCGATCGCGCTGACCGGATTTGCGAGCGCCGCGTACGCCGACCCGATCCCGCAGGGCTTCGAAGCCAGCAACATGACGCCGATCGGCTACTCGGCGCTCGAGAACCGGCGCGGCGCCTTCAAGATGACGCTGAAGAAGACACCGGACGGCCGCTGGTACATGTATCTCGGCCATCTCTGGCACCGCGGCTGGACCATCGTCGACGTCACCGATCCGAAAAATCCGACCTTCGTGAAGCACATTCCCGGGCCGCCCAACACCTGGACCATCCAGGTGACGTCGCACGGCAATATCCTGGTGACGGCGTTGCAGAAGGCGGCGATCGGGTGGGGCCTCGATGAGAAAGGGCCATACGATCAAGGCGTGCTGATCTGGGACATCAGCGATCCGGTCAACCCGAAGATGATCTCGCACTGGCGGACCGATTCCGACGGCACCCACCGCAATTCCTATCCCGGCGGCCGCTACGCTTATCTCTCCGCGTCAGCCAAAGGCTTCGACGGCCGCATCTTCGTGATCCTCGACATCGAGAATCCGGCGCAGCCGAAGGAAGCCGGCCGCTGGTGGATGCCGGGCCAGAAGGCGGGCGAGCCGCGGCCCGACAAAGCGCCGCGCGCGTTCCACGGGCCGGCCATGATCAGCCCGGACGGCAAGATGGCGACGCTCGCCTACGCACCGTCGCTGGTCAATCTCGACATCAGCGATCCGGCGTCGCCGAAGCTCATCGGCTCTCTCCAGTTCACGCCGCCGTTCTTCGGCGGCGGCGGGCAGGCGCTGCACACGGCGTTTCCGCTTTGGGATCGCAACCTCGTGCACGTGAATTCGGAAGCGCAGAACGAGCGCTGCAAGGAGCCGTTGCACTTCGCGGGGCTGGTCGACAACAGCAATCCGGCGGATCCGCGCTTCATCTCGATGTATCCGATGCCGGTGCCGCCGAAGGGCGCGCCGTACCGGAACTTCTGCGAGAAGGGCGGGCGCTTCGGGCCGCACAACGTCAACCAGGAAATCCATCTGCCGGACGTCGAGAAGCCCGGCAATTTGATCTATCTCACCTACTTCAACGCCGGCTTGCGCGTGTACAACATCCGCGACCCCAGGCTGCCGGTCGAGACCGGCTGGTTCATTCCACCGGCGCCCGCGAGCAATGCCGGGGTGCGGCCGCGCGACGGGGTCTCGACCCAGACCGAGGACGTCCTGGTCGACACCCGCGGCAACATCTTCGTCACCGACAAGAACTGGGGCTTGTGGGTGCTGCGCTATTCCGGGCCCGACCAGCCGGCGCCAACGGATCGCTAACCAGCAGCCACAAACGTGAACCTGGATTCCCGTTGGGGAACAGAGTTTTGCCCTATTTTCCCCATCTAGGTTCAGCGCTTTTGCCGTTTCGGGGGAACTTGATGCGTCTTCTCAGGCCGGTTGCCGTTGTGCTCGCGGTTGCGACTGTCGCGGCCTGCGCCAGCGATCCGTATTCGCCGACGCCGAAGCAGGATTCCGGCGCCATGACCGGCGCGCTGATGGGCGGCATTTTGGGTGCGGCGGTCGGTGGCCGCGGCGCCGGCAACCGCATCGCGGGCGCCGCCGTTGGCGCCATCGCCGGCGGTCTGGTCGGCAGCGCCATTGGCGCGTCGATGGACGAGGAAGATCGCCAGATGGCCTACGCAGCCGAGATGCAGGCGCTCGAACACGGCGCGCCTGGCGTTGCGGTCGGCTGGCGCAGCGAGCGCACGCGTTACTACGGCAGCGTCATTCCCGGGCCGTACTATGAGAACGGCGGCCGCCGCTGCCGCGGCTATACCCATACGATCTACATCAACGGACGGCCGGAAGCGGCCCGGGGCACCGCATGCCGGGCTCCCGATGGCCGCTGGGTTGCGGTAAGCTGATCCGGGATGGGCTCACCGAGGATATGAGGACACAATCACAATGACAGGACTAGTTTCGAACCTTGCACGCGGCGCGTTGGGCGCCATCGCGCTCACGGCGGTGTCTGCCAGCCTGGCCAATGCCGCGCCCGCGACGGTCGCCTCCAACACCAACCTGCGCCAGGGACCGGGCACGGGCTTCGGCGTCATCATGACGGTGCCGGGCGGCAGCGTCGTTGAGGTCATCCGCTGCGGTGGCGAGTGGTGCAATGTGATGGCCGATGGTCGTCCCGGCTACATGATCGCCCGCAATCTCGGGTTGGGCGGTCCGGCTCCCGTTGCTGTCGCGCGCCCGCCGGTGGTGGTCGTCGCACCCGGACCCTATTACGGCTACGGCCCGTATTATGGGCCGCGCTATTACGGGCCCGGCTTCTACTATGGCCCGCGCCGTTACTGGCGCCGTTGGTAATCGGTAATCGGATTCCAACGCCTTGATGTTGCAGGGCTATCACCGCTTTCTTGCTTAACGCGTTCTTAAGCCGGCGACGCTAAGGTCGTCGCCGGATATCCTGTAACGCGTGGTGTGCGGCATGGCCTCGGGCGCCTTGCCCCTCGATCGGCTGCGGCAATTTTTGCGGGAGCTTCCGTCCGGAGCACGCTCTTTGCTCATGACGGAGCTCGAGCGCGCCGTGCTGCGTGGCGATGACATCCCCGGCGGCAACATGCTGCTGCAGGAGGTGCGCGCCGCGGTGCGCGACTCTGGCGAGCAGGCGAATGCGCCGCGCATCGGCGCTCCCGCGCGCGCGTTCTTCCGTCCGCTCGAGCCGTTCCTGATCGACACGCAAGGCGAGCGCAAGGCGCCAGGCCGCATCGCGCGCGCGACGCTCGATCCGATCTGGACCTGGATCGCGCGCGACCTCGTGCCGGCGGAAGCGCAGGCCTATTGCGATGACGTGAGCCGCGCGCTTGCCGCCGGCGACACCGAGCCGCCGGACCCGCTGGTGCATTCGTTCCAGGCCTTGGCGACGGCGCGCATGCGCTCCACGCTCGATGCCGCGCAATCGGACGAGAAGCTGCGGCGGAAAATGTCGCACCTGATTGCAATGCCGGATGCGCTCAACGCCCTCAGGGACGTGCAGGCCATCGTGGCATCGCGCGACGCGCTCGACGTGGTCGCCGGCCGGCTGCCCGGGCACATCCGCAATCTGAGTGAAGGCACGCTCAACAACGTGATGGGCCTGCTCAAGTCTCCGCTCTGTCCTCCGGGCCTGCAGCCCTACACGCTGATCATGGTGGCGAACCGCCTCGCGGTGCCGTGGCACCTGATCCGCCTCGCGGTGAAGGCGGCCGACAGCGACGACGTCGTACGCATCGCGGCGTCGCCCTATGGCGTCGCGGTGACCATCACGCTCGGCGACATCGAGCGCATGGTCGCCGAGTTCAAGGCCGATCTGAAGCGCGGGCGCACCGTCGCGGTGACGTCGCTGCTGAAATGCATCCATGACGGTGTGCGCGGGGTGCGCACCGAGCTCGACCTGTCCGGGGACTTGCCGTGGGCGCGTCAGGTCGCTTCCATCCGCAGCGATATTTCGAGCGTGCTGAGGGCCGAGATCGAGTTGGTGCCGGGCCGGGTGCGGCGCCTGGTGCGGCCGCGGCTGCTCAAGGATATTGCGCGCGGTTCCGTGCTCAACGCCGACGAGGTGAGCGAGACCGAGGCGATGATCGAATTCGTCGGCGCTTGCCGGAACTTTGCGAGCGAGCTCGCCACCAGCGAAGTGACGCTGCGCACGTTCCAGGAGATCCAGCAGTATCTCGATAGCAGCACGCGCGCGCTGCTCGATGCGCTGCGCGGCGCGGACGAACATGACCTTCCGTTCCGCAAGTCGCAGATGGATGCCGCGATCAGATTTTGCGGCAAAGCATTCGGCCAGAACTATGCCGCGCTGTTGGCGAAGGCGGCCGGCGTGGCCGATAGCGGCGAACGCAAGCTGGCGGCGAAGGCGTGAGGATTGGCGCCGGCGCCCCTGTTGCGGCGGTGCGGCGGCCATGATGTAACTCCCGCGGCGACCCCAGAATCCGCGCCTCCGGAAAGCCCCAATCGGCCCGATGAAATGACGCCATGACGCTCTGGTTCGTGCTCGCGCTGATGACGGCGGCGGCGATCTTCGCCGTGCTCTGGCCGTTGTCGCGGCGTGAGTCGACGCTGCGCTCGGGCAGCGACGTCGCCGTCTATCGCGACCAGCTAGAAGAAATCCGCCGCGACCAGGCCGCCGGGCTGATCGGCGACAGCGAGGCCGCGGCCGCGGAGGTCGAGGTATCACGCCGGCTGATCGCGGCGGCCGATGCCGAGGCGGCGGCTGCGCAAGTCGCGCCCACCGCCGCGACGACGCGGCGGCGGATCGTGGCCGTTGCAGCGCTGGTGCTGCTGCCGGTCGGCGCCATCGCGCTCTATCTCGCGGTCGGCGCGCCGACGCTGCCCGGCCAGCCGCTGGCGTCGCGTGCGCCGGTGGAACGGCAAACGGTCGCGCAGATGGTCGCGCAGGTCGAAGCGCACCTGGCGAAGAACCCTAGCGAGGGCCGCGGCTGGGAAGTGGTGGCGCCGATCTATCTGCGCATGGGCCGCTTCGACGATGCCGTGAAAGCGCGGCGCAACGCGCTTGCGATTAACGGTCCGAGCGCCGAACGCCACGCCGGTCTCGGCGAGGCGCTGACGGCGGCGGCGAACGGCGTCGTGACGGCGGAAGCGCTCGCCGCGTTCCAGGCCGCGCTCGCGCTCGACGCCGAGCACGTCATGGCGCGTTTCTTCCTCGGTCTCGCCGCCGAGCAGGACGGGCGCGCGAATGACGCGATCAAGATCTGGCGCGCGTTGCTGGAGAACGCGCCGCCGGACGCGCGCTGGGCGGAATTCGTCCGCGCCGAGCTGACCCGCATCACAGGCGGTGCGGGTGGAGGCCCAAGCAGTGGGCCCACCGAGGAGCAGGTCGCCGCCGCCAAGGACCTGGCGCCGGACCAGAAGATCGCCATGATCAAGGGCATGGTCGAGCGGCTGGCCGAGCGCCTCGGCAAGGACGGTTCCGATATCGAAGGATGGCTCCGCCTGGTGCGCTCCTATATGGTGCTGGGCGAGCGCGAGCGGGCGCTCGCGGCGGCCGGCGATGCGCGCCGCGCGCTTGCCGCGGAGCCCGACAAGCTCAAGCAGATCGACGAACTGGTGAAGGGCCTCGGCCTCGACGGCTGACCGAACGCGACGGCAACAACCATGACCCGCAAGCAACGACGCCTGGTGATGATCGGCTCGGCCCTCGCGGTGCTCGTGCTCGCGGTCGGTCTGGCGCTCACCGCGCTCAAGGACTCGATCGTTTTCTTCAACTCGCCGACCGACGTGGTCGAGAAGCAGATCGCGCCCGGCGCGCGCATCCGTCTCGGCGGCCTGGTGAAGGAAGGCAGCGTCACGCGCGGCGACAACCTGCAGGTCCGCTTTGCGGTGACCGACGGCCGCCACACCATCCCGGTCGCGTATCAGGGCCTGTTGCCCGACCTGTTCCGGGAAGGGCAGGGCGTGGTGACCGAAGGCGCGCTCGATCAGGCCGGACTGTTCAAGGCCGACAACGTGCTCGCCAAGCACGACGAGAACTACATGCCGCGCGAGGTCGCCGAGCGTCTCAAGCAGCAGGGCCACTGGAAGGACGACACCGGCAAGAAGCCCGGCACGCCGGGGAAGGAGCTCACGCCAGTGATTCCCGAAATCGGCCATTACGCGCTGGTGCTCGCCTTCGCGCTCGGCATCGTGCAGGGCTGCG
>CAVTZH010000008.1:0-436845 GCA_963739175.1 uncultured Alphaproteobacteria bacterium | reverse complement strand
AGGAGACATTACGTCGGTGGTCGAGATGACAGGAATTGTTGGCGCGGAACCGCTTTTCGGACACGTTGCTATCCACTAAGTTCGCTTCCAGAAATCGAGAGCATCGATCCATAACAAGGAGGTTGCGCCATGGAGAGAGGTGCGCCCCGCGCCATGCCATCGACGCGTCGCTCAGTTCTGAAATTGGCCGCCGGCGCCGTCGCGTTGGCTGGCAGCGGTGTGCCGAAGGGCGCTTGGGCACAGACTTCGCTGGCGGACACCTCGCCGCTTCACGAACTGCCGAATCTCGATGGCGAACTTTTGTTCGGCGGCGCCGACCGGCAAGGCGTCGCTGCGGATAACGGCGGTCACGTCAGCCGTTCACCCATTGCGGTTCTGAGACCGCGCTCGGCCGACGACGTCGTCCGCATGGTCGCCTATGCGAACAAGCGCGGCCTCAAGATCGCGATGAGAGGCCGCGGCCATAGCCAATACGGCCAATCCCAGGTGGAGGGCGGGATCGTCATTGATTCAAGCACGTTGAACGCCGTGCGCTGGCACGGGAACAATACCATTGACGCCCAGCCCGGCGCGCTTTGGGGCGACGTGGCCAAGGAATTGCTCGCGCGCGGTCTCATTCCTCCCGTCATGGTGGACTTGATGATTCTGAGCGTGGGCGGCACGCTCAGTGTCGGCGGGACTGGAGAGACCGGTTATCGGTACGGCGCACAAGTCGACAATGTTCTTGAGCTTGATGTCGTGACCGGAGCCGGAGAGTTGGTGACCTGCTCGCCGGAACGCAACAGCGAGCTCTTCCACATGGTGCTCGCGGGGCTTGGGCAGTGCGGAACCATCGTTCGGGCGCGGCTACGGCTCGTTCAAGCGTCGAAGTTCGTCGTGATACGCACGCTGGCATACGACAATCTCGACACCTTCCTCACCGATCAAGCGCGTCTCACCACGGTCGATGCGGTCGGTTTGCTCAATGGGCGGGCCATTAGGGGCGAGGACGGACGCGGCCGCTTCGAGCTATACGTCGGAACCTTTGTTGAGACCGCAGACGAAGGAAGTGGCCGGCCGGCCTGGATGGAGGGATTGCGCTTCAATTCCGAGCGTCCGGCTGCCACGGTGCCCTATTGGAATCATCTCGACCGCCGCACCGCGGGTGCAACCGCGAGTCTTGCAGCAATCAAACGCGGCGTCCGCGAGGCATCGCTGGTGGCGACGCTGCCGGACAATACTGTCCGGGAATTGATCTCCCACGTCTTGTCGACACCCGAGAGCCATATCGGCATCTGGAGTTTTGAAGTCTCGGCGAAGATTCCGGCGCGCTACACCCGGCCGCTCTTGAAGACCCCAGCCGGAAGCTTGGGCTATGAGTTGCGGATGCAGCGGAGGACGACCGGCCCTGGCGCGCCCGATCTCAAGACCCTGCTGGCGGCCACCAATGCACTGGTGCCGCGGGTGCAGGCGGCGGGTGGCAAAATCTATCCGCCCTATTGTCCGATCCTGTCGAACCAGCAATGGCGCGAGCACTACGGCGCGGAGACGTGGCAGCGTTTCGCCGCCGCCAAGAAGCGGTTCGATCCGAACAAAGTGCTGACCCCGGGGGCCGGCATATTCTGAACTCATTCCCAAAGTCTGGCAGGCCCTTAGGTCGCTTGAAGGTCCGAATTGGGTCAAAAGTAGACATCCGAAAAATAGGCGGCGATGTCCGGTTCTGACCCAAAGCGGACTTTGCGAGTTGCGGACGGCCGAGGCGTAAGAGGATTATGACGCCGCTGCCTCTGTCTTGGGCTCAGTCAGCCAAACCGCAAGCTTCCAGGCTACCCAGATTGAAAGAAAATAGAGGCTTAGAAAAACTATCAAGCTGATCGCGGAGCCCCACATACGTTCCGCGGCAAGCCCGATGAAGTAGGTTGCAACATTAGCCACGGCAGTGATGAAGATAAAATAGATGATGAGACGCATGCCGTTACCTCCCAAATTCATTCCATAGTATCACGTGCCTGCGCCATGCGACAGGCTTTGCCAGTGGCTACTCTGTTACTTGCATCGAATGCGTTGGATCAAATCCAGCGTCAGAGCACCACACGTAGGACTTCCGCTCCTGGCCCAAAGCTGACATTCAAGCCGATCGACGCGATGTCTGCTTCGGGCCACAAGCGGTCATCGATTGGTGCATCTGAAACACCTCTTGGTATGGCGCGCCTGGGGGAAGGTGGCGCCAGGCTTATAGTGTGATTTGGGCAACCGACCGTGCGTGCTAAACGAGAATTGACCTTTCGTTGGCCTCGCAGGATGACCGACATGACCAACTCAGAGGACAGGCCGCCTCCACCGCTCGGCGTGTATTGGATCGATGAGGAGGATTACGCGTTGCTTCAGACAATTTTCGAAGACGGCAACACATTGCCGCGCACATGGCGCGAGTGGCTCCAGATGGCTGAAGAAATGGAGCATGGTCTCAAAGCCTATGGACACCCAGTCATGCGCGTGAGGATCGATCCACGCATATTTCCAATCTGGTGCGCCGCCCATGACACGGGCACAGGCAGAGAAGGCCGTAAGAGGTTCGTCGCTGACGCCGTGACCGAGAGATACGGCGAGCAAGCCTGACGATCCTACGAGCCGTGGCGTCCACCCTGCGCCGACATGTCCGCTCATACTCCTAAAGCGGCGGCAAAGCAGACGTTGCCGCTTGTCGCAGATGGTCATAACCGACAAACCTCTGATCGAGCATAATGAGTCCGCTTTCACCCCAACAGCGGCGCTAAAGCGGACATTCCGGAATTGTCGGTCAGGGCCAAAAGCAGACTAAACGTGTTCACATGGATTAGTCCGTCGCGCCTTGAATTGGTGGACCGATGAGATACCCTGCCCAAGCTTTGGCCGATGATGGATTTCAGAAATGATTGTGAGCAGTGTTATGCGACAAACGCGCGTCGCGCTGGTCTGGTGCTTAATGGCTACTTGGGCGTCATCGGCGCATGCCCAGCCAACGGCCCAGCCTGATCCAAGGATTGCTGACATTGTGCACGCCGGCAAGTTGCGTATTGGCGTGTTCCCTTCTTTCCAATACTCGAAAGATTTAGTAAGCGGCGAGCAGCGGGGACTGGCGATCCTGATAGCAAGAGCGTTCGCAGCTCGCGTTGGTCTTAGCGATGTCGTTACGGTCGAATATCCGACACCTCCCCAAGTCATCTCATGTGTCATGAAAGGCGGTTGCGACGTAGGGTTCATGCTGATTGATCCTGCGAGAGCCACCGATGTCGACTTCACACCGGCGTTTGTGCGATCTGATTTTACCTATCTGGTGCCGACGGGATCTTCGATCCGCAGCGCGGCGGATGTCGACCGTCCGGGCGTCCGAATCGCAGCCGTTCGCGGTCACGCCTCGACCGCCGCGCTTGTGCGGATCATCAAACAAGCGCAACCGGTGTACGCTGACACTTATGATCCAACATTCGAGCTGTTGCGATCTGGAAACGCGGATGCGTTTGCATCAATCCGCGAAATGCTCCTCCAATATTCCGCACAGTTGCCGGGATCGCGAGTGCTGGACGACAGCTATCAGGTCAACTTGGCTGGTATCGCCATTCCAAAAGGAAATGCTGGACGGCTCGCCTATATCAGCGAATTCCTGGACGACATGAAGCGGTCAGGATGGATGCGGCGGGCGATCGACGAGTTAGGTTTGCGCGGCGTCGACGTGGCGATGTCAAAGTAGCTTACCCCAACTCCGTGGGGCGGCTTGGGGGCACATTCCGAGCAATGTCTGCTTTGGGTGTCATAAGCAGACATGGCGATCGCGTGCCGCCGATGTCCGCTTTTGACCCAAAGCAGAACTGCGCCAACAGTCGCCACTCGCTCAGTCCGCACGCAGGCTTTCCAGTTCAGCCATGAAGCGATCAAAAACCGCCGCTCCCGATCCTGCCCCACGTCGGCCCAATTGCAGATGCCCAGCCTCGGGGGCATTCACCGGCAACTGGAACTCGACGCGGGCAGGATCGAGAGCAGCCATCGCGACATACCAGCGCTTGAGTGAGGGGGAGATGCGGATGTGCCTCTCGTGGCGGCTGCGTGTCTTCATGAGATCAGCAGACTTCTGCCGGCGCAGCGTGTCCGCATCGACGTCGGCAAAGAAAACCAGATCGGGCAGCCCGAGCCTTCCGTCTGCGAACGCTTGTCTGGAGAACTCCAGGGATCGCTGCCAATATTCCAATGATGAAAGGCCTGTGACCCAGAGCGTCCAGCTATAGTGAAGCTTGAACGGATCGGTGTCGCAGACGACCCAGCCGCAGCGCTCTGAAATCGCGCGAGCCGTCGACCACCGACGCGCATTTTCGCTGGCCCAGTATTCGGCGACAGCGAGAGGATCGGGAGGGAGCCGATCGCTGGCGCCCGGTGGAGCTGGGTTCGCCGCAGGCTCGCCTTCGAAGAGAACTTGATCGCGAGGCATCTTTCGGCACCAAGTCGTCTTGCCTGCTGCGCTTGCGCCTTCGGCAACGATGATCACGCTCGCCTCGCGATATAAGCGCCATCGGCAAGAATAGGGACCGTCGCACTGACATTCAATTCAAGCGCCACTTCCACATCTTGGGGGAACCCGCGGTCAATAAGCTCCCGACCTGACCCACACTTGCGGAGCAAGCTCGCCAAGCGCGACCGAGCGCTGCGATGGGCCTGCCGTGCAACCTCGGCCTCGGGAGAACATGGCAATCCCAGCGCATCGATTATGGCGCCTGCCCCGATCAGGTCTTCTATTGCGGGACGCAGCCCTCCCTCGGGCCAGCGCTCGCCCGCAGGGATCACGGCTATGGAGCGGCCTTCCGCGATATCGATCGCCCCCTTCGCCACGGCTCGCGCATTTCTCAAACAGCCAGTGAGGACAGGCACAGAGCGCACAGCTGCTGAGATGGCCGAACCGTTTGGGCTGGGTAGCACAAGCCTGGTGTCAGGCGCGATCGAGGCAAGAGACGCAGGCGATAGGCTGAACCGGTGGTTTGCACTGCCTCGCGGACCGGCTACCTCAGCGCTAAGCACCCCCGCTGCTTCCATTGCCGCAGCCGGATCACGATAGTGAAATGGATAGACGATTGCCCCGCGCGACACCGCAATGTCGACGCACGTCGAGAACGACAGTACGTCGACAATGACGAGTGCACCCACGCTGCCGTCGAACTTACGGGCATCTTCTGGTCCCCACTCGCAGACCGCTGATGACATTGCTGCCCTCTTGCGTGAAAGCCCTCACGACCCGTCGAGCGCTACTTCTCGCATTCCCAGTACTTCATACAAGCGGACTGCACCCGTCAGATTGTCCAGCTGAACTTTCAAATCGACATGCTTCACGCCCAGCTGCTGAAATTCCCAGAACACTTTCCTCAGCAGTGCCGTCGCAATTCCGCGCCGACGCGCCAGTGGATGGACAACCAAGTCTTTGATGAAGGCACTGGTCCAGCATTGAGCGACTCCAACAATGACCTGCCGCTCATCGACCGCGAGGAAACAAAGGTCGGGGGCAAACTCGTCGTCATCTCGAAGGCTGGGCCACCACTCTTCAAATGCCCCAACGTCGCCTCCGCCCTGCGCATAGCCGACCTCAAGCAGGCGGTGAACCGCCGGCGCATCGTCAGCGGAAAACGTCCGCACGCGATAGCCAGTCGGGTAGGTCGGTGGGGCGACCGCTTCAGTCAAGTCGCGTCGCAGGCGTTGCACTCTATCGTTCATGCACTTGGCCTGGGTATCTTAGAGACTGCCACCTATACGGCAGTGGAGAGCTTGGGCCACACCGCACCCGAGAATTATTGCAGTTGCTCACGTGTGGTTATGGCCCCTTCCCGTCGCCGGCCGGGTTCATCAGGATAGAATCAATGGTCTCTTCATACTTCGCCCATTCCTTTCCTGAGTTCTCGATGCTGATCTTCCGGATATCCAGCTCCATGTAGAGCTGGTCAGTGAGCTGACGATAATCGCGATAGAGCTCGACGAGCCCTTCAAGACCAGCCAAGCCATGCCTCACGGCATACGGCGATGCCAGTTTCCAATCGACCTGATATGTCACCCATGCATCGCCCCGCTCCGTAGCAATCGCTCTAATAGCTCGGTCAACGTCATCTTGGTGAAAGTAGATCAGCAAAGGGCGAAGTGGCTTGATGGCAGCTATCACATCATGAACGTAGGCACGAATCAGGGTTATGTCGGCATCAAGCAGGAACAGTGACGTTAGATTCCCATGGAAAAGCTGTCCATCGACAACCGTGATGCTCTCTGACATCGAGGCAGAATTGGCGTAGGCACACCAAGAGGCAGCGGCTGACTTCGCCAGTTGCGTTGCCGGCATGTCCGCCCACGGCAGGTCCCAATCAAAACGGATCGGATGTGGGCTAGTGCCCTCGGTAATGCCGAGGACTGAGACACCGGACGCCTTCAATCGATCAGCAATTCGCAGCACGGTCGTCGACTTGCCGGATCCCATGATCCCTTCGACGATCACAATTTTGGACCAGATGTTACAAACGAGGCGGGTCATGCAGAGCAGATGATGGCCCATCCCATGCGTTGCTATCAACGAAATTTCTTCTGCTTATGGCCCAAAGCGGACACTCAGCTTGCTCTCGCCATGTCCGCTGTTGACCCAAAGCGGACAAGCCGCGAGCCGAGTCAACTTATGTGCCTTGGGCACTGGCCGGCACTACGGGGCTTTCCAACCAGCACCGTACCGTAGCTCAAGATATGCAAGCGGCTCTGGCCGGTTTGGTTGGCGAACCACATGCCACAAGTGATCGAAGTCTTTCACTGGGTAGCATTCGTTGCTGACGCAAGGGACGCACATGCTTCCAGGCGAGCAGGATTGACCAGAGGCTGCAACGGGAACACCAAGCTTGTTCAGGATAGCGTAGATGTTTTCGCTGTTTAGGCCGACAAGAGCCACACTGCCGGCAGGGAGCTTAAGCAAGGCTTCCGATACCGGCTCAATTGGCGCCCTTCGTGTTGTCTGATCGTCTACTGGCTTTCCATCAAACATTGAACCCGATGCTGGAAGTTGCACCACCGAGAGCTTGTTGATTGCCGCCACGCGTTCGACAGCCTGTCGTGATCTCGTTGTGTGGCTTGAGAATGCATGAGTGAACTTCACACCACCCAACGTGTGGATGAGCAGCTCAGCACGTGCCTGACCTCTAGCAGAGAGCGGAATTGTCGGTTGTTTGTTGTCGGCTTCGGGGTGCCGAACAATGATGATGGACACAGTTTGATTCTGTGCGTGAGATACACTGATGCCAAGTCCTGCCACCGTGAGAGCGATCGCGACCACAATGCGAAGCATTTTGAAAACTCCTCCCGCTTTTGAGAATAGTAGCCCACAAATTCGGGATTTAGCTGGATACGCAGCGGGCGGCTCGATGTCCGCTCTTGACCCGAAGCAGACGTTCGCTTGACGCAGCCGAGTGGGTCACTCGATCCGAGTCCGCCCAGTCTTATTCGCCGCATGCGCCTATGCGTCATCTCTAATTCGGTGCATTTTATGCGAGCGCGACTCCGTCGTCGGCAGTACCTCGCGCATATGGTCGGCGATCATTTTGCAAAAATCATGCGTGTAGTGGGGAATTGTACGCCGCTTGTCCCAGAAGATCGAGCGCGGCTCGCGAACCGGCTTGCGCAGGTGGATGATCGGCACAGCATTTAAAGCATAGCGATTAAATCGCACGAACGACGGGACGATTGCGATGCCGTGCCCTGCTTCAGCGAGCGCAAGCAAGGTGTACGGCGAGCGGCTCTCGATCAGAATATTCGGTTTGAGGCCGGCGAGATGGCAGGCCGAGTCGAAGGTCTTGCGAAGCGTGAAACTGGAGTCCATCGATAGCAAGCGGATATGGCGCGAGGCGGCGGAGCTCAATCGAGCCGCCGTTTCCGAGTTCAAACGAGCTATGACAGGCGGCCCAAAATTCAAGAGGCGATACCGGATGGCTGCCAAAGTGGTCGTTGCAGGCAGGAACAACCTGATCCAGGTTAATTCCAAGATTGGCCTCGCCGCGCTCGATCAAGGCAAGAATTTCAAAGCCTGTGGCCTCGATCGGTTTCACCTGCACGTTGGGATAGCGTTCGGCGTACCGGTGCAGAAATGTCGAAAATACGCTTTCAATCAGGTGTGCCGAGGCGCTCACCTTCAGCAACCCGCGGTCCCCGCCACGGAGTTGCTGGGCCTGGTCTGTCAGCGAACTAGCATGCCCAAGAGGTTGCGGCAGTTTCCAAGCAGTTCCTGGCCTTCGGCGCTGAGCACGACACGGCGACCGACCCGATCGAAAAGCTTGAGACCGAGTTCCCTTTCAAGGTCCCAAATTTGTCGCGACAACGCCGGTTGTGCGATCCGCAACCGCAGCGCGGCCTTGGACATCGTACCCAGTTCGGCAATGGTGACGAACGTCCGAAGCTGTCTGAGATCCATGACTCCCTTATACCAGATCGGCATCAAAAACGATACAATCAATCTATTGGACGGTGCAATCCCCTGCGCGCATTGTTGCGCCAGAAGACGTGGTCAACACGCCGCAGCACTGCCCAACACGTTTAGAGGAGGACAAGATGAAGCGGATCTTCTCGATATCGCTGTCGATTCTTGGTTTCGTCTTCGCGAACATGGAGGCGAACGCACAGGCTTGGCCGACCAGGCCGATCAAGGCGATTGTGGCGTTTCCAGCCGGCGGCATCGTTGACGTTGTGGCGCGTGTGGTTGGCGATCAGCTCTCGTCCCAGCTCCGTCAGCCAATCATCGTGGAAAACCGCACTGGCGCGGGAGGGGCCATCGCCACGGCCTTCGTCGCCAAGTCTGATCCGGATGGCCACACGCTACTTGTACACTCGGCAGCGCACACCATTGCTTCAGCGCTGCAGAATCTGAGCTACGACCCTGCGCTCGATTTTTCGGCAGTCGTCCCGCTCGGCGTCACGGCGAATGTGCTGGTCGTTTCACCTGTCAAAGGGTTCAAGACAGCGCGCGACCTCATCGCCGCTGCCAAGGCCAAGCCCGGCGCGCTCAATTTCGCATCGGCGGGTGTCGGCAGCGGAACGCATTTGAGCGCCGAACGCTTCCGCGTCAGTTCGGGAATCCAGGTCATTCATGTCCCCTTCAGGGGAACCCCGGAAATGATCACCGAGGTGTTGGCAGGGCGAATCGATTTCTTCGTTGGCCCAGTAGGGATCGTGCTGCCGCATATCCGCGAGGGCAAGCTCCTCGCGCTCGCCGTGAACAGTCCGGAGCGCGCTTCCGCGCTGCCGGATGTGCCGACGATGGCGGAAGCAGAAGTTGCTGATGCGGAATATCCCAACTGGTTTGGGGTATTCCTTCCGGTAAAGACACCTCGCGACATCGTCAACAAGTTGCACCGCGAGACCCTGAGCGTCTTGCAAGCATCAAGCGTGGCGGCGAAGCTCGCGAAGATCGGGATTGACCCGATGGTCATGACTTCCGCTCAGTTTGACGCGCACGTCAAAGCCGAGATCGGCATGAACGCCGCATTGGTCAAGGCGACCGGCATCAAGGCAAATTGAGGCTTTTGAGGAACTGCAAATAACAAGCGGGGATCGTTCAAAGCGTGCCCATCATCTTGGAGTCCTGAGTGTGTCGACCCCGCTTTCCGGTCTCGCCGCCGACAACACCCTATCCGGCACTTACAAGCTTGTTGTCGAGGGGCGGCAGATATTAGACACGGGCGAAATTGTTCCCGTGCCGAATCCTCAAGGATACATAACCTATGGCAATGATGGACGCATGTTGGTGCTGATCGTCAGAAATCCAAGGCCATATCCAACCAGCATTGAAGGCATAACGAACCAAGAGCGTGCAGATCTTCTTCGAACGATGACGGCCTATGGTGGGACCTATGAGTTCGACGGGACAACGATCAAGCATCACATCGATATCTCATGGAATGAAGTGTGGACTGGAACAACTGAAGTAAGGTCCGTTACAAGAGAAGGAGAGCGCCTCGTCTACACGACGCCTCCATTTCATTTTCACACCGATGGAAAATTGAGCATAAACACTTTGATATGGGAAAAAGTAAAATAGGGTTTGCTCTCCCTGTGGGAGAGGTGATTCCAGCTCCGCTCCCGCCACGGGCGGCGTTGGATTTCCGCTTGTGGCCCAAAGCGGACATAGCCGCCGGCTTACCGCGATGTCTGCTTGTGACCCGAAGCGGACTTCAATGCGTCATCGATATTTCGCTCACGGCCCGATGCCCGGCCGAATTTGCTGCGCGCTTGCAATGTCGGAATCGCCGCCCGCCGTATCGCCTTTCGCCCGCTTCGCCAGGCCGCGGTTGTGGTAGGCAAAGGCATATTTCGGATCGAGCCCTATCGCCTCGTTGTAATCAGCGATGGCGCGGTCGAGATCGCCCTTGGCGTGCCAGGCAGTGCCGCGGCTATTGTAGGCGGCAGCGTCTTTCGGGTTGAACCTTATGGCCTCGTTGAGATCGGTGAGGTCGAAGTCGCCCGACGTCAGCAGCGCCGTCAACTGTCCGATCTCCCGCGGCAGCGCGTTCCGCTGATTCTCATCCAGATGGAGGGCTTGCAGTGCCGTCAGCTGCCCTATCTCGGGCGGCAACTTACGCAGCTGGTTTCCACGGAGATCAAGGTCTTGCAGCGCCGTCAGCCGCCCGATCTCCGGCGGCAGCGCGCTCAGCTGGTTTCCTCGGAGATCGAGGTATTGCAGCGCCGTCAGCTGCCCGATCTCCGGCGGCAGCGCGCTCAGATGGTTTCTTCGGAGATCGAGGCGTTGCAGCGCCGTCAGTTGCCCGATCTCCGGCGGCAGCGCGCTCAGCCGGGTTCCATCGAGATAGAGGCGCTGCAACGCCGTCAGTTGCCCGATCTCCGGGGGCAGCGCGCTCAGCTGGTTTCCACGAAGATCGAGGTGCTGCAGCGCCGTCAGCCGCTTGATCTCCGGCGGCAGCGCGCTCAGCTGGCATCCACTGAGATAGAGCCCCTGCAGCGCCGTCAGCTCTCCGATCTGCGGGGGCAGCGCGCTCAGTTGGTTCCAGCTGAGATCGAGGCTTTGCAGCCCCGTCAGCTGCACGATCTCCGGCGGCAGCGCGCTCAGCAGATTTTCACTGAGATCGAGGTATTCCAGCGCCGTCAGCTGCACGATCTCCGGCGGCAGCGCGCTCAGCTGGTTTACACTGAGATGGAGGTCTTGCAGCGCCGTCAGCTGCACGACCTCCGGCGGCAGCACGCTCAACTGGTTTACACTGAGATCGAGGATTTGCAGCCCCGTCAGCTGCACGATCTCCGGCGGCAGCACGCTCAACTGGTTTCCATTGAGCTCGAGGATTTGCAGCCCCGTCAGCTGCCCGATCTCCGGCGGCAGTTCGCTCAACTGGTTTCCACCGAGATAGAGACTTTGCAGCGCCGTCAGCTGCCCGACCTCCGGCGGCAGCGCGCGTAGCTGGTTTCCATTGAGATGGAGGCTTTCCAGCGCGGTCAGCTGCCCGATCTCCGCCGGGAGCGCGCTCAGTTGGTTTTCACCGAGATCGAGGACTTGCAGCGCGGTCAGCTGTCCGATCTCCGCCGGGAGCGCGCTCAGTTGGTTTTCACCGAGATACAGGCTTTCCAGCGCCGCCAGCTGCCCGATCTGCGGTGGCAGCGTGCGCAGCTGGTTGCAATTGAGATCGAGGATTTGCAGCGCGGCCAGCTGCCCGATCTCCGGCGGCACCGCGCCAAGCTGGTTCCAGCTCAGATAGAGACTTTGCAGCGCCGTCAGCTGCCCGATCTCCGGCGGCAGCGCGCTCAGCCGGTTGTCATCGAGCGAGAGGTCTTGCAGCGCCGTCAACTGCCCGATCTCCGGCGGCAGCATGCTCAGCTGGTTGTAATCGAGATCGAGAGCTTGCAGCGCCGTCAACTGCGCGATCTCCGGCGGCAGCGCGCTCAGCTGGCGTGACTTGAGATCGAGGCTCTGCGGAGCCCTCGGCTGCACGATCTTCGGCAGCAGCGCGCTCAGCTGTGCGATGAACTCGCGGAATTTCATCCCGAGGAATTCCCCACCCGCCTGCTTGGCGAATACCGAGCGCGTTGGGACTGAGAACTAGCATACCCATGGGAGGTCGCGCAGGCAGAAATCATGCCGTCTAACCACGGGCCGTATGTCTGAATTTGGCCCTTAGCCGACGTTTGAGCCAGGTCATCGCGATGTCTGCTTTGGGCCATAAGCAGACTTGCCGATTTATTGCACCCGGACCTTCTTCAGTGGCTTAACAAAGGCGCGGACGCGGTCGAGAAAGAGCTGTGCGAGTGGGCTGAGCGATAGACCCTTTAACGTGATGATTGCCACCTGATGTCCGACATTCGGGAATTCGACCGGCAGTACTTTGAGCGACGGGTGAGGACGCGGCAGTCTGACTGAAAAGTGAGGCACAACTGTCAGAAATCGCCCAGTCTCCAGCAATTCACTTCGCAGGTTGAAGGAAGTAGTCGCGACTGTCAGCCGCGGGGGTGCCAGACCGGCTGCACGAAATGCATTAGCGGCAAGCGAGCCAAAGCCCGTATCGGTCGGTTGGACGGTCCAGGGCTCCTCCATCAACTCGCTAAAGGTAATCTTGCGGCGGCGCGTCAATGGATTGCTTTTTCCCGCAATCACTACCAGTGGATCGTGGAAAAGGACTTCCGCGGACTGCTCCTCGGTCGGCGGGCCTAGCATTCGGGAAATCACGAACTCAATCTTTCGCTCCGAAAGTTGCCGGTACAGAATGCTCAAATCGGCAGAAGTGACATAGAAGTCGATTTTTGGATGTTGACGCGAAAGGCTGTCGATGACGGGCGAAACGATGGCTGCAGCGACCGGCTCAGGCGCACCCATCCTGATCTGTCCTGCTGTGGGATCGGAGAGGAAGTCGATGTCCTCGACGCCGCGGCGCAATTCGTCGAAGACTGCAAAACCCCGCTTGATGAGGGCCGATCCGTAGGGCGTGGGCTCGGCCCCGCGCCGGCTGCGGTCAAGCAGTTTCACGCCGAGGATTTGTTCAAGATCGGCGATCGCCTTGGAAACGGCAGACTGGGACATACTGAGCTGAATAGCTGCCTTTCCCATGCCGCCGGTCTGCATGACGGCCATCAGGATATCGAGATCGTGCAACTTGAGGCGACGTCGGAAGCGATCATTCCACGGCATAACGGCCATCCATTCCAAATTGCGATGGTGGGATCGAATAATACCGTTATTTCTTGATGTTTGCATGTGCTACCCGATGCCTGATGGCAGGTTTTCAGCACCAGAAAGGGGCCCATCATGAATCTTCCCCGTAGACAATTTCTGCGTTTGGCGACCGGCGCTGCCGTGCTAACCGCGGCACCCCACTTTGTGCGGGCGCAGGCCTACCCATCGCGGCCAGTGCGCATCCTGGTCGGCTATCCGCCGGGCGGAACAGTCGACATCGTCGCGCGACTGGTCGGTCAATGGTTACAGGAGCGGCTCGGCCAGCCATTCGTGGTCGAGAACCGGCCGGGTGCCAGCAGCAACATCGCGACCGAGGCGACGGTACGCGCGCCGGCGGATGGTTACACGCTCCTACTGATTACTCCCCCCAATGTGATCAACGCGACTCTCTATGAGAGGCTGAATTTCAACTTCATTCGCGATATCGCGCCGATCGCGAGTGCGATCCGCCTGCCAAATGTGATGCAGGTCCACCCATCAGTTCCGGTCACGACCGTTCCCGAATTCATCACCTATGCCAAGGCCAACCCGGGCAAGCTGAGTATGGCGTCAGCCGGCAATGGAACGTCGGGCCATGTTTCGGGCGAGTTGTTCAAGATCAGGGCAGGGGTCGACATGGTGCACGTACCCTACCGCGGCGGTGCGCCCGCGATGACTGATCTGATCAGCGGTCAGGTGCAAGTCATGTTCGACAACCTGGGCAATTCAATTGAGCACATTCGGACAGGCAGACTGCGGGCGCTGGCTGTGACGACCGCAGCGCGTTCGCAAATGCTGCCCGAAACCCCGAGCGTGGGCGAATTCCTTCCGGGTTACGAGGCGAGCTTTTGGAATGGATTTGGTGCGACGAAGGGGACGCCCGCCGAGATCATCGACACGCTCAACGAGCAGATCAATGCCGCGCTGGCCGACACCAAGATTCGGGCACGACTTACCGATTTAGGCGGGACAGTGTTTTCGCTCTCACCGGCCGACTTCGGGACGTTCATAGCTGCGGAGACGGAAAAATGGGCCAATGTGGTCAGAAGCGCACATATTAAGCCCGCGTAGCTTGTCGATCCGGCGACGTTCGAGACCCGGCCATCCATGTCCGAAGTGGGTCATAAGCGGACATGCGTTTTCGCTGAGATACGGGACTTAACCAAGCGAGAATCAAAGCCCATACATCCACACCATTCGCTGGCTGGCGGCACCAACCGGAACGAAGCATTAACCCGATGGGTTTCTCATTAGTAGAACATCCTGCGGAGAGCCCCTGGCATTGCTTGACGCCCAACCCGACCGCGACAAAGCACCCGACCTCCTGCGCGGTCTTGAGCGGGAAGTTGGTCCACTGGCGGATGCCGCCACTTTAACGAGGGCGGAGCCGCGCAGCGTCTTGTTGCGCGCGTTCCTACGGACCGCAAGCGCGGGGATGGCAGTGGCAGCGCTCGTGATCGCGTGGCAGCACATACCGAGCGACGCTCGGCAGATCGAAACGACTGGCGCGGGGACCTCCGAAGCGGAGGAAGTTGCTCGACTGCGAGCCGCGCTCGTGGAATCCGAAGTGGTGCAACGGAGCTTGCGAACCGAGCTTAGCTTGGCCCGCAATGAATTGCGCAGCCTCGAACATAGACATCCGCATGGCTGGCACGAGGACCGCAATCTGCTCCTATACCGCTCCCCGTGGGGGCCACGGTAAGCTCCGATTTAGCGCGCCGCCCGCGAAGTTGCCGAGCCGCTCTCGAAGCAAAAATCGTAAGCCTGCTCTCATAACGTCCGCCTAATCTCGTGACGTCTGCTTGTGACCCAAAGCGGACATCATCGGGATTCGGATGCGCGGCGAACACGCCAAGTGATGAGCAAATGCTGGATCGCATGCACCATAAGAGACCTCCCAAAGTCAGACAGTGTTCAGCTACCGGGTGATTCTCTATCAATCGTCTTCTGCGGCAGGGGGTGAGACGTTCCCGCTGTAGCCCCGCAACTCGGCCAAAGAAAACCCCGGCTAGTCAGTAGCCGAGGACACGCCCCTTTTTGGCAGACAGTAGATGGATTATCAGCTGCGTTTGATCTTGAGTATTTTCGTAGAACCGCACTTTTGACATGCGAGCGTGAGTTCCTCGAATTCACTGACGAACAAAATTGGTGTGATATGGAGAATAGCCATTTCTGTTCCGCAATCGGGACATGCTGACGAAGCTCCTGCCTCGGTTGGCGTTTCTTGACCGGCCATGTGATTTCCTTTCGCCGAAGCGGGCAACGGACAAACCTGAAGTGTCTCGATTGTGAGGTGAATGAAAGGACCGGGCGTTGCGGTGGCACCTCGGGCATGGGTGGCGGCCTGGGGCGCCGCGCTGGGAGCAACTCATAGCGGCGACCAGTTGGCTATGTTTGCATCGCTGGCTTGACCTTTGATGCCGCATGTTCGGCATGCGTGTCGGAAACGCCGCGCGCAAGAATTTCATGGTCTCGGTTGACAACTTCCCAACACAAGTTGCTGCCGTTTGGCATTGTATGGGGGGATCGAGGTCGGAATTCTCACCTTCCCTTTCCAGCGCGCCTGATGGGGCCGATCTTGATCGTGGCGACCGCCCGGAATTCGTTGTCCGAGTCTTTATCGAGCGACTCGCACAGCGCAGCCAAGACGACGTGTTCGTTCATTGGGCGGCCTTCTTGTCTAGAGGGTCGCCGGATTTCAGAGCGGGACCAGCATCGGACTGAGTAGTTGTCGGGGTCGTCGCGGCGGCGGAGACCTCCGCCTCATAGGCGGCGAGAATGGCTTGGTCATCGGCGGCCAGCCCTTGGGTGGGACCGATCTCGCCTGGGTCGCTATTGTACCGCAGCGCCAGCTCAAGGAACCGGTCGAGCGCGCGCGCGTCGCCTCGGAGGGCCTTCTCCCGCAACACCAGAAGAACACCTTCCTGCGTCGACCTCGTCCTTGAGCGGCCGCCCTCCTTCACCTTGACCGGGGTCCTCAGGCTGCGCATCACGTCGGTCTTGAGATTGCGCACCCCTTTGCGGCGTCCGGCGGGGTTGCCGGATTGCCCCGGTCGGAACCGACTGTGCGTTGGAGGCCGGCCATAGCCGACCTCGTAGCCGCCACCGTCGCCCTCTCTTTGCGGCATCGTGGTCTTCCGCCTAGGCATCCGCTCCGTCCTCGTCGGCGTCGGTGGTGCCGTTGTTGTCGAGCCGCACAAATGGCTTACCGCTCACCGCATGAAGTGCGGTGCCGCCGGTCAGCCGCTGCCAACGCTCGATGGTCACGTCCACGAAGATTGGTTCGAGCTCGATCAAACGGGCGCGACGGCCGGTCCGTTCCGCCGCAATCAGTGTCGTTCCCGCGCCACCGAAGGGATCAAGGATCAGGCCACCACGGTTGGAGCAGTCACGGATCGCGTCCGCGATCATGGCCACCGGCTTGACGGTTGGGTGCAGAGCAAGCTTGCTCTTCTTGGTCCCGTTCAGGGTGTTCTGGCTCACGTAGTCCCAGACATTGGTCCGGTGCCGGCCCCACTTGCCGAGCGCCACGTTGTTGACGTGCGGCTTCTTTCCCACCTTGAACACGAAGATGAGCTCGTGCTTGGACCGATAGAGCGAGCCCATGCCGGCATTGCTCTTGTTCCAAATGCAAAGGTTCTTGAGCTCGCTGTAGACGCCGTCGCCGGCAGCCGTGAGCTCGCGCAGGTGTCGCCAGTCCATGCAGACATAATGGATGGCGCCATCGATGGACCGCGTTGCCGCAAGGCCAAGCGAGGTCTTCAAGAAGTGTATAAATTGGGTCGAGGAGAGCTCGCCCGACCCCATGGCGAAGTCGCCGTGCTTGACCGCGCCCAGACCCGGACACGTGGCCCGCCACCGGCACGTTGTAGGGCGGATCGATAAACGCCATGCTCGGCTTGTCGGTCCCCAACACTCGGGCGTAGCTGTCGGGGTCGAGGGCATCCCCGCAATAGAGGTGATGTTCGCCAAGGGTCCAAAGGTCGCCCAATTGCGTCACCGGCGCGGTGCCGTCTTCGACCTCCGGTAATTCGTCCTCCTGGTCGATACCGGACCCACCCATCAGGCCCTCGATCTCGCCGCTCTCGAAACCGGTGATCTCGAGCTCGACCTGGGAATCGATCTGCAAGATGTCGGAGAACTCCAGCGAGAGGGCGGCGGGGTCCCATACGGCGTCGTCAGCCAGCCGGTTGAGGGCCAAGCGTAGCGCCCTCAGCTCGGCGTCGGCGAGGTCGGTCAAGGTGACTGCTGGCACCTCGGTGAGCCCGAGCCGCCGGGCCGCGAGTACCAAGCCCCAGCCGGCGACGACCCGTCCGTCGGCATCGACCAGGATCGGCACGACGAATCCAAACCGCTCCAGGCTGGCAGCAAGTTTGGCCACCTGATGCGGTGGGTGCTTCCGTGTCTCACGGCCCAGGGGTTTGCAGGCCGCCACAGCCACGAGGCGGGGGGCCAGATTGCGGGAAAGAGGGTAGCCATTTCCGCGAGGTCGATTAGATCGCGCCATTCTCACCTCCGGCACGTGGCGAGGCGGCGGTGCAACGGCGCCCCGCATGCCTAGCCAAACGGCGCACTGGCTTAGAGCAGGGAAGGCGGGCCGCGGCACGCAGCAACGACGGCATGCGGTATTTGCGCTATTTGCGGCGCCGACCGGCAGCTCTTAAGATCGTATCGTCGGAAACGTCAGGCAGCCTCAGATCCTTGAGCTTTGGCGCGGACCTGACCACAAAATTGCTTGTTCGGTAAGGCAGCCTGGTCCGGTGGCCCACCGGGATAAAGCTCATCGGATGGCCCGTCTCGCGGCCTCCATCTTCGGCCGACTATTTGTTTTGGTGGTTGGCGGCGGTGCCGGCGCCCTCTAGCTCGCCCGCCGGCACACAAAACGGCTCGCGATGTCAGTACTGGAAAGTTCGATCCAGTCCAGGATCCAGGACCCGGGCAGGGAGTAACTCCCCCGACGAACTGTCCACGGTTTCAGCGGACGGGATTGCTCCCAGTCCAGATCGTCTGGCTTCATCGTTGGCTTGATGTCAAAGGCCGGGCCTTCAAGTACTTCCTTCGACCTCATAGGCCCGGTGGCCTGATTCTTCAGTCGGCCCCGAATCCGGATGACACCGTCGGCAACAGCCTGACAGATATCGGCTTGCGCCTCCTCCTTCGAGCACCCGGCGGCCGCGTCCATGACGAGCCTGGCCGCTTCGTTCAGACGTACCCAAATTGAATCGTTGGCCATGAAACACCCACTCGATTGGTTCGTGCCCCCCGCGCGCTGGCGAGCCCCATGCCTTGCTGTCGCACAGGCCTGATCGATCGTGGCGGGCGCGCAGAATAGGAATGCTACCGCACGCCGGTCGTACTGAGGGACGGCCGTCGATTGCGGTGCCGACAATGGGTGCTGCGCTCGCGAGCAACAACGCTACGCAAGAGCAGCGACCAATGCCGGGACATCCCGCATTCTCGTTGCCCTGCACCAGCGATCTTGTTGCTATTCCTTGCGCCTGGGAGGTTCCACTATTCTATGGGTTTTGACGGGGTGATTCAAGTCCAGGCGGTTGGGGCCCGTCACCTGCGATGGCCCTAACAAAATTCAGAAATTCAGAGCCGCGGAATCTCCCGGCTGCGACAAAATTCGCTGATCGTGCCTCCAAATTCCCTGATCTGAAGGCAAGAATTCCCTGCTCCCTTGGGTAGGGAATTCACATCGGCAACCCCCATGGTTGCTTGGTGCCTGCCGATGCATTTCAGGGTCAGATTCCGGCAAATCGCGAAAAATTCCCTGCAGATTCCCGTGTATCAGGGAATTTGGCCATGGAGACCAGTTCGATGGCGACTGCGTCCGCCACCAGCTTTTTCAAAGGCTTGTGGCGATGACTGTCGCGGCGCCCGCGTTCCCGCCAATGATTGCGCCAATCATTGGCGAGGCCGAAAGCGCGCGTGTAACTAGTCGTGCCAACCGGGGTACGGATCGCGTTCAGTCAATTTTTGTTAGCAATGCGAATATCCTGCAACGGCTCGAGGTGGTGATGTGCGCTGCGAGTCAGAAGTTGCAGGTCGGCGCCGATTGAAACGAAGCAGCAGCCGCGAGCGAACCAATCTCTCGCCAACTTCGGGTCGGCCGTGGACATGCCGGGGAATTTTCCCGCGGCTCGAACGCGTTCTACGCCCCCGCCAATTGCAGCCACGACCTCCGCATGGGTGGCGTTGCCGAGATGACCAAGATCGGCTGCCAAATCGGCCGGGCCAAACAAGATGCCATCGACGCCGTCAACGGCAGCGATCTCCGACACATGCTCGAGTCCCGCGCGCGAACTCAATCTGCACGATGAGGCAAATCCTCTCCAGCACATCGCTAAGATAAGCTGCGTCTAGTCCGAAGCGGTTGCCGCGGTGCACGGCAGCCGCACTGCGGTTGCCCTTTGGCGGATACCGTGTGGCAGCGACTGACCGCGCTGCGTCGTTTGCGCTTTCGACCATGGGGATGACGAGGTTGTTGATTCCGAGGTCAAGCAGCCGCTGCATGAGCAGCCCGTCATTGCCGGGGAGACGTACGACCGTATGCGACGATGCGGCGGCAATGGCGTTGGCTTGGTGGAGGATTGACATCAGATCGTTGGGCGCATGCTCCATGTCGAGATAGACGTAGTCATAGCCGCAGCTCGCCAGGGCCTCGGCGGCGAGCGCGCTGCAAAGCTGACTTCTGATTCCGATTTGCGGTGCGCCGGATCGGAGGCGCGACTTGAAGGATGCGTTCATTTCACTGGCCATGACGTCTCCGACTAGACGCTAAGATTTATACTTAGTATAAGTCAAGCGGGACCCAGGCAAACGAAGGCGAATGCAGTCTTGCGAGAACTTGGAATGCTGCGATGACCGGTCCGCGTACGCTGTTCGAAAAGATGTGGTCGGAGCACGTCATCGTGATCTCGCCACAGGGCGAAGAGTTGCTCTACGTCGATTTCAACCTGATCAATGAAGGACAGTCGTTTCTCGCATTCGACCAGCTTCGGATCGAAGGACGTTCGTCGCGACGGCCCGAGCAACACTTGGCCGTGACCGATCACTATCTGCCCACTATTAATCGCGCAGCCGGGACCGCCGGGATGCCAAATCCGGAAATTCGGCGCGTCGTGGAAATGCTCGACGAGAACTCTGCTGCATTCAATCTGCCGCATATCGGCTGGGGCCATCGCGACCAAGGCATCGCCCACGTCATCGCGCCGGAATTGGGTATCGCCCAGCCGGGAATGCTCATCACCTGCAACGACTCCCATACTGCCACCAACGGCGCCTGTGGTGCGCTCGCCATTCCGATCGGCGGCGGCAACCAGCTTCGGCACGTGGTGGCGACGCAGACCGTGTGGCTGAAAAAGCCAAAGACCATGCGGATCACCATCGACGGGACGCTGCCGCCGGCGGTGACCGCCAAAGACGTGATCCTGTCCATCATCCGCGAGATCGGGGTCGGCGGCGCCACCGGCTTTGCGGTGGAATATGCCGGATCCACCATTCGTGCGATGTCGATGGAAGGACGCCTGACCGTCTGCAACATGTCGATTGAGGGCGGCGCGCGGATCGGCATGATTGCGCCGGACGACACGACCTACGCCTTCTTGCACGGCCGCCGCAACGCGCCGTCGGGTAAAGATTGGGACAGTGCGCTCGAATATTGGAAGACGCTGCCCAGCGACGAGGGCGCGACGTTCGACCGCGAACTCGGCATCGATGCCGGTCGTCTCGCGCCGATGGTCACGTGGGGCACCAGCCCCGAGGATTGCTCGCCGGTCGACGGCGTGATCCCCGATCCTGCCAGCATCGCCGACGGCGACCGTCGCCGCCATGTCGAGCGAGCGCTCGACTACATGAACCTCGCGCCGACCACGCCCCTGGAGCAGGTCGCGATCGACAGGGTCTTCATCGGGTCCTGCACCAACAGCCGCATCGAAGACCTGCGGGCGGCAGCCGCGGTTCTCAAGGGCCGCCGCGTGAAGGTGCCTGGGATGGTGTCGCCGGGTTCGAGCGCCGTGAAGCGGCAGGCCGAGAGCGAGGGCCTCGACCGCATCTTCCTCGACGCCGGGCTCGAATGGCGGGATTCCGGCTGCTCGATGTGCAACGGCTCGAATGGTGAGATCGTCGCGCCGGGCGAGCGCTGCGCCTCGACCACCAACCGCAATTTCGAAGGCCGGCAGGGACGCGGCGCGCTGACTCACATCATGAGTTCCCGCCATGGTAGCGGCGGCGGCGGTTTTTGGCCGCCTTGCCGACGTGCGTATCTTGCCGCTGAACTGAGGGCACCATGCTTCCATTCACCGTGCTGACTGCGGTCGCGGCTCCGCTCGAAATTGCCAAGATCGATACCGGGATGATCCTGCCCGGCCGCTATATGCGACGGCACCGGCGACCGGGCCACGACTACGGCGAGGCGTTTCTCTACGACCTGCGTTTCGATGAGAAGGGACAGCCTCGGGCCGACTTCGTGCTGAACCAGCCGGCCTACAGCGACGCCAAAATCCTCATCACGGATAGCGACTTCGGTTGCGGGTCCTCGCGTGAAGGCGCGGCTTTTGCGGCGATGGACTTTGGATTGCGGGCGCTGATCGGTCCAAGCTTCGGCGAGATCTTCCAGGTCAATTGTATCCAGAACGGCGTTCTCGCCGTCACCTTGCCCGAAGCCGACGTCCGCGCGCTCTGGCGGAAACTTGGCGACAATCCTGGCGTGACCATCACCATCGACCTTCCCAATCAGCAGGTTATCGCGTCGGACGTCGAGCGCTACAACTTCGAGATCAGTTCGCTGCGTAAGGAGCGGCTGATGCGCGGGATCGACGATATTGACGTGACTTTGGAATATCGGGACGCCATCGAGCGCTTCGAAGCGAACCGCCGGGCTGCATATCCTTGGCTCCCGGTCGCGCGCCGCCAATAGTTTCGACCGCCGCCTCCATCACATCAACAAGATAACAGAACGAGCAGCTTGTGAATGGTGCCGAGACCCTCGTTCGGACGTTGATCGCGTCGAACGTCACGACGTGTTTTTCAAATCCCGGCACGAGCGAGATGCATTTCGTTGCGGCGCTCGACCGCGTACCCGGTCTGCGCTGTGTGCTGTGCCTGTTCGAGGGCGTCGCGACCGGAGCCGCCGACGGCTACGGGCGTATGGCCGAGAAGCCGGCGATCACGCTTTTGCATGGTGGACCTGGGCTGGCCAACGGGCTTGCCAATCTGCACAACGCCCGGCGTGCGCGCTCGCCGCTCGTTAACATCGTCGGTGACCAGGCGAGCTACCACCGGCCGCTTGATCCGCCATTGACCGCGGACACCGAAGGGTGGGCGCGCGGCGTTTCGGCTTGGACCCGTGTTGTGGGCTCGGTATCCACCATCGGCGCCGACGCCGCCGCGGCAGTCCAGGCGGCGCGAACCGCGAATGGCCAGATCGCGACGTTGATCGCGCCGGCCGACACCAGTTGGGACGATGGCGGCGTCGTCGGGCAGGCGTTCGCGCCGCCACCGTTGGGGCGGGTTGCTCCGCACATCATCCGCCACGCCGCGGCGCTCTTGCGTGGCGGCGAGCCGGTCACCATCCTCCTGGGCGGGCATCCGATCCGCGCCGCGATGCTTGACGACCTTCACCGTATCGCCGCGGCAACCGGCGCGAAGATTTTCTGTGCGCAGTTCAATGCGCGCGTTGAGCATGGTCAAGGCCGCTACCCGATTATGCGATTGCCCTATGGAATCGATCAGGCGGTTGCGGTGCTCGCCGGCACCAAGCACCTGCTGCTTGTGGGAACACAGCCGCCGGTCGCGCCTTTCGCCTATCCAAACAAACCCGGTTACCTCTTCCCCGAGGACTGTGCGGTCCATTCGGTCGCGCGTCCTGAGCAGGACATCGCCGACGCGCTAGCGAGCCTGGCGGAGGCAGTGGGGGCGCCGCCGGTCGCGGTGCCCGACCTGCAACGACCGGAACCGGTGCGGCGCGGCGTCATCACGCCAGAGGCGGTCACGCAGACGCTGGCCGCGTTGTTGCCGGACAATGCCATCGTTGTCGATGAAAGCGTCAGTTTCGGACGCGGGTTCTTCAACGGCCTTGCAAGTGCTCCTCCCCATGACTGGTTGCAGATTACGGGAGCGTCGATCGGGTGCGGCCTGCCGATGGCCGCTGGAGCTGCCATTGCCGCTGCCGGCCGGCGCGTCGTCGCGCTGCAGGCCGACGGTTCAGCGATGTACACGCTTCAAGCGCTATGGACCCACGCGCGCGAGAAACTTCCCATCACAACGGTGCTTCTCTCCAATCGCCAGTATTCCATTCTACTTGGAGAACTGGCAAACGTAGGCGCCAACCCAGGAAGGGTGGCGCTTGAAATGCTGAGCCTTGGCAATCCCGATATCAATTGGGTAGGGCTGGCCGCGAGCATGGGAGTTGAAGCGGGACGAGCTGCCAGCATGGAGGAATTCGTGGATCAATTCACCTATGCAAATTCGTTGGCCGGGCCCTTCCTGATTGAGCTGACGATTTAGATGGTGCTCTGGCTAAGGGACTTTGATCATGCCTTTGGCCTGACCCAGGGTTTTGGCGATCACCGGTAGGAAGTGCACTCGCAGTGCGGTGGCGGCTGCACTGCGGATTTGCTCCGCGACGTGACGCCCTTCGCCGCGGCGACAAGCAACCTCTATCGTACGATCGATCAGCCGTCCGGGCGGAGCGATGACCCGAATATTCTCGCCGCGTTCAATGGCTCGAAATACCGCCAGCGGCGTCAGCAAACACCAACCTAGGCCGGAAGCGACCATTTGTAGGGCCGCTTCAATTGTGTCGAACTGGTACCGGGAGCGCAGATTTGCACCGTGCTCCTGAAGATAGCGGTCCAAACGCGCCGTCATATACGCATCCCGACCGAACCGGATCATATCGAGGTCATTGGTAACCTGTTTTATGAGGACATTCGTTTTCCGATAGGCTTTCGGCAACACCAATAGAAACGGTTCCGACAGGATGGGCATCCGCTCGATATCGGGTGGCACCGGAGATTCATCGGCTGTGATGATAAAGTCGACGCGCCGGGCGGCGAGGGCATCGAAACGCGTATTGAAATAGTTGGTCGTCACCGACCACTCCAGCGCAACATCACGCAGTGGATTGATCACATAAGGTCCAAGCGTGGCGGCAAAGCTGTTCAACATCCCGATATGAAGTGACGGCAGCTGACCCTTACCGTCGAGGGCAAGCGCCGCTTCAAGCCGCTCGATGCTCTCGGTCACCGCGATCGCATAGGGGAGAAGCGATCTTGCTTGCAGGGTTAGTTTTGGCGGTCGAACCGTGCGGTCGAACAACTGTGTGCCAGTAGCATTCTCGAGGGCGCTCACCGCTTGCGAGACCGCCGGCTGCGACAATCCTAGCTGCTCGGCAGCGGCGCTCATGCTGCCCGTTTGCGCAACGGCGACGAACGTTTCTAGCAGCCGTCGGCTCCACGCGTTGCCGCCCCCAGCTATGCCACTCGGTCGCACATTGCCAGCGGGCTTCGCCTTGGTTCGCTTTGCCATTAAGTCTCCGCCGCCGAAAAAAGAAACGCGTCGCGCAGAGTGATACCCGGGGCAGGGAACCATGCAAGCTGGGTCTCCCGCTTGCGACAACCTTGCTTGCATGCGGGCACGTATTATACTTTATATAAGTACAATAATTAGAAGTTAGGGAGGACGCAATGAAGCAGGCAACGAGGCGGATTGGGGCGGTGCCGATTTGCGTGGCCGCATTGACCATGCTGTGCACCACCAGTGCATTTGCACAATTCGCTCCAAGCCGCCCGATCACGATCATCATCGGCGTTCCGGCCGGGGGCGGTGCGGATGCTGTCGCACGCCTCATCGGACCGAAGTTAAGCGAAGCCTTGGGTCAAACCGTCGTTGTCGAGCCGCGACCGGGTGCAAACTATCTCAATTCGGTCAGGCCGGTCGTCAACGCCGCGCCCGATGGCCATACGCTGCTGTTGGCGTCGAGCGGCTTTGCAATGATTGCAGCTAAGCCCAACAATCCACCGTATGATCTCGTGCGCGACCTCGTGCCGGTCAGCCTGGTTGCCCGAGGCCATGTGATCATGGTGGCCTCGCCGAAACTCCCGGTGAACAACGTGCCGGAGTTCATTGCGCTTGCGAAGCGATATCCCGGCAAGCTGAGCTTTGGCTCCGGCGGCACCGGAACTCTGTTTCACCTCGCTGCCGAATACTTCAAGAGCATGACCAAGACCAACCTGTTTCACGTTCCCTACAAAGGGAGCGTGCCTGCGCTGCAGGACGTCATGGGAGGCCACATCGATTTCCTGTTCGACAACATTGGCTCGAACATCCCGCACGTCCGTTCAGGCGGTGTGAAAGGATTGGCGGTGACGTCACCTCAGCGCACACCGTCCCTACCGGATATTCCCACTTTCGCCGAACTTGGCTATCCCGACTACGACGTGTCGCAGTGGTACGGCCTGTTTGCCCCGCCCAAGACGTCGCCGGAAATCGTCAATCGACTCCAGGCCGAAGTGTCGAAGGCGCTGGCCGCCAAGGACGTCGCCGAGCGCCTCTACACCATGGGCAACGGCGGCGTCGGAACGAGCCCGGCTGAATTTACAAAGATCCTGCAAGATGAGCACGCCCGATGGAATCACGTAATCCGGGAGAGTGGACTGGACTTGCAATAAGCGTGGCCGATAACAACCACTGCGGCGTGCCATGAGCAAGCTTGAAGACATTGAATTGCCCGTTCCCGGCGGCAACGCCCAGATGGAATGGGTCAGCGACGTCATGGCCGAGATGATCCGGCGGCTGGACCTGAAATACGTCGCAATGAATCCGGGTGCCAGCTATCGCGGCCTGCATGACAGCATCGTCAACTATCTCGGCAATCGCAATCCGCAGATGCTGCTGACGCTGCATGAGGAGCATGCAGTGTCGATCGCTCATGGTTACGCCCGCGTCACGGAACAGCCGATGGGATGCTTGCTGCACAGCAATGTCGGTTTGATGCACGGGTTGATGGCGATCTTCAACGCCTGGATCAACCGCGCGCCGATCGTGATGTTCGGCGCGACTGGACCGGTCGATGCCGATATTCGCCGTCCCTGGGTCGATTGGGTTCACACTGCGCAGGATCAGGGTGCGCTACTGCGCAACTACACCAAGTGGGACGACCAGCCAACGTCGGTGCCGGCGCTATGTGAATCATTTTTGCGCGCCATGCAGTTGGCCTGCACGCCCCCGAAGGGGCCGACTTATGTTTGCCTCGACGCTGGCCTGCAGGAACTGCCATTGAAGGGCACTATCGAGTTTCCCGATCCGTCGCGATTTAAGCCCGGTCCTCCTCCGGCGCCCTCGCAAGACACGCTTGAAGAGATGGCCCGGCTGCTCGTCGGGGCCAACAGGCCATTGCTGCTGGTTGGCCGGGTGTCGCGCAAGGTCGAGGATTGGGACCGGCGGGTCCGTCTGGCGGAAGCACTGGGCGCCAAGGTGATCAGCGAGCTTCGTGCGGGCGCGGGCTTCCCCACCGAACATCCGCTGCATGTGTATCCGCCGCGTTACACGCCTTCGAAGGAAACGCTTGAGCTTATGCGCAGCGCCGACGTCATCCTGGCGCTGGACTTCTTTCGATCTCGGCGGCTGGTTCAAGTTGATGAACGTCAGGGGTGGGCCAAAGGCGACCGTTATTCATTGCAGTGTCGACAGCTATGTTCACAACGGCTGGAGCAAGGATCACCTCGCGCTGCCGGCCGTCGACTTGCGCGTGCTCGCTGATCCCGATGCTGCCGTGCGGCTGCTATTGCCGTTTATCGAGCGTAGCGCGCAAGCTAAGCCAAAGAAGTGGGAGGGCTTCAACGCCGAGCAATTGGCGCCGGCGCCTGCCAATGATGCGGATGGGAACCGGGCCATCACCAACCACGACCTCGCGCGCTGCCTGGCGCAGTTGCGCGAGGGTAGGAAGTTCACCTTCACGCGCGTGCCGATCGGGTGGGCGAGCGACCAATACCATTTCCGCGAGCCGCTCGACTATCTCGGCACCGATGGCGGCGGCGGGCTCGGTTCGGGGGCCGGCATGGCCGTGGGCGTGGGCCTGGCGTTGCGTGGGTCCGATCGTGTTGCAATGACGATCATCGGTGACGGCGATTTCACGCAGGGGGCGACGGCGCTTTGGACCGCCGCGCACTACCGCATCCCGGTGCTGGTCATCGTTGCGAACAATCGCTCTAACTTTAATGACGAGGTCCATCAGGGGCAGGTCGCGCGAGAACGCGGGCGTCCGGTTGAAAACAAATGGATCGGCATGAGGCTCGCCGATCCAAACATGGACCTTGCCGCCATGGCGCGCGCTCAGGGCGTGGATGCGGCGGGACCAGTCGAAAAGGTCAGCGACCTGCGTCCCGCGCTGGAGAAGGCGATCGCGGCGGTCGAGGAAGGCCGCCCGTACTTCCTCGATATCGTGGTGGAGCCCGGCTACGCAACCTTGCTCATGGTGCGGGCCAGCGGGCAGGGTGCGTCAACCTGACGGCAAATTGGTAGTCGTGGCAGGTGAACGCCGGCGCGCCACTTCGCAGAATGACAGATTCCGGAACATTTTGAGCTTGCGGGATGCGCCGCCCGGACATTTACACCTATTTTGGCCTGATGTTGGCGGTGCCTGCGACCGCGCTCCACTTGGCAACTTCGCTCGCTATCATTTTTGTGAATTCCTCCGGAGAGTTTCCCCCGGCGTCACCGCCCTCGGTGGCCATCCACGTGACAATCTTCTCGGTCTTGAGGGCAACGATTGTCTCCCGATGAAGTCGCGCCACAATCTCTTTGGGTGTCCCGGCCGGAGCGAGCAACCCAAACCATTGGATCGCTTCATAGTGTGGGATGCCCGACTCCGCGACTGTCGGCACGTTCGGCAAGACCGATGTTCTCTTTAGACTGGAGACCGCCAGCGCCCGCACCGAGCCCGCATCAAGATGGCCTTTTACCGACGCCGCGTTCACGAGCATGACGGGCACGCGCCCCGCGATGACATCGGTCAGGGCCGGCGCGACGCCGTTGTAGGGCACGTGGAGCATGTCGATGCCGGCGCTGCTCTTCAGTAGCTCCATGGCCATATGCGCGGTGGAGCCGAAACCGGGCGTGGCGAAGGAAAGCTGCCCGGGCTGCTTCCTTGCGAGGGCGATCAATTCGGCGAATGTGCTAATGGGCAGGGACGGATGAACCACGAGAACGTTGGGGAGCGAAACCAGCAAGGTGATGGGTTCAAAATCCTTCACCGCGTCGTAACGCATCTTTTCGCGCACCACATGCAGGCTGGTCATCGTGCTGGCGGCGACGAGAAGCGTGTAGCCATCGGGTGAGGCGCGGGCGCCGGCCTCGATGCCGGTCATGCTGCCGGCGCCCGGCCTGTTCTCTATGTAGAATTGCTGTCCGAACTTTTCCGACAGATGGCTGGCCAGCAGGCGCGTGATGGTATCCGTGCCGCCGCCAGGCGACGACGGGACGATGATACGGACTGGCTTCGTCGGATAGGTGGGCTGTGCTTGTGCTTGCGGAACGAAAATGCAGTTGGCCATGATCGTCAGGACGACCAACGCACGCTTCGCCGAGATAGCCCTTACAATGGTCGGCATCTGCTCGATCCTTGTTTTCAGGAGGTCGAAACCGAATCAGCACGCTGACATCTCGATGGCCGGGTGCGAGCCTGCGGCTCCATAGCGCGAACCCGGATAAAAGGTCTTTGCGAACGAAGGTCGCGCCTGCACGCGCTCGAACCACTCAGCAACCAGCGGCCGGTTTTCCCATAAATCGGCAAGTCCGATATCGAACATGCGGACGAGGGTCGGAACGAGGCTCACGTCCGCCAAGGTAAACTGATCGCCGATCAGCCATGGCCCGTGGGTCAGCGCGCGATCCATCCGAACAATGCTTTCGCGTAGCTTCTCGATGGCTTCGCGCTCTTCCTCCGGACTCGAGCCGTTCCGTCCCATTTTTCGATAGAAGTGTTTGCGCACGGTGCGCCGCTCGACCAGCGCGTCGAACTCGCGCTGCGGCATCGCTTTCCATTTGTGCCGGATGTAGCGGTTGTACGACGGGACTCGAATGGCCGGCGTGGGAACTTCGTCGATGAATTGCCGCCACGCTCGCATCCTTGCGCGTTGGTAGGCGTCGGTTGGACATAGCGGAATGTCCGGAAAGATCTCGTCGAGGTATTCGTTGATCACCGACGAATTGATGATGACTTTCGAGCCGTGGGTGAGGGTGGGGACGACTGCGTTCTCGTTGAGCTTGAGGTACCACTCCGAAAGATTTTCGTTCCGGCTCGAATCAAGGCGCCGATCTTCCCAGGGCAGCGACTTTTCTGCCAAGACGAGTCTGACTTTTTGGCTGCAGGTCGAGGTTGGCCAATTGTAGAGCGTCAGACCATCTTCGATGGCCCCGGCTTCGTTCATCAGGGGCCTCCTTGCGCTTCCATCACGAAGCCTCTCAATGGTTTCCGGGAAATGACGTCGTTATCATCGTCCCGATTCAGAGTTTGTCTGGGGAATGTCGGCTAGAGCGGTTTCTTGTCGATCTGTCCGTTCGACCGGACGAACCAGTACTCGTTCGGGAACGGCTTGCTGGCGGCGCGATCGGCCAGCCAGTCGGCGACCATGATCTGCGGGTTTGGCCCGAGATTGGCCGACGGCACATTACCGACCGAATGGCGCGATTCCTGGTAAACCACCATTCGCTTTGGCCCATTTACCGCCTTCACAAGCCGTTCGGAATGTTCGACTGGGCTAAGCTCATCGAACTCGCCGGCGACGCAGAGATAAGGCACACGCACCTTGTCGGCGTGGCCTTCCCACGTCATGCCTTTGCGCATCTTGTCGAACTCGGCTTCGTCGGTAATGCCCGCCATATACATGAAGCGTTTCTTGAAGGTGGGCGATGCCTCCTCGAAGATCGTGTGGCATCCAGGTTCGTGGCACACCGAGATCACCGCGCAGGCAGAAATGCGCGGCTCATAGGCCGTCACGAGGGTGCCGAAGAAGGTTCCAAAGCTCGTTCCCGAGACGGCGACTTTTGTCATGTCGACCTCGGGCCGTTTGGCCAGCCAGTCGGCGATTGCGGGGCCGGCGGCGATCCAGTTGTCCATGCTGAAATAGATGCCGAGCATCGGTGCCTCGTATTGGCCCGGCCCGTCAATCGACAGCACGGCGAAGCCACGATTGAGAAAGCGGTCGCCATAGAGCGCGGTCTGGATTTCCTTGTAGCTGTCCATGCCTGGGACCGAGACCACCACCGGGATTTTGCCGCCCTTATAGTTCGGCGGCAGGTGGAACCAGGCCGGCAGCGCCGTGCCCTTGAACGGAATCCAGGCGGCCTCGACGATGTGATCGGAGAGGGCGGCGTATTTCGTGTAGCACTCGCGCTTCTTGAGGTGATAGGCGACGTTGGTCTCGTCGTTCTGGTCGTAGGGCCATTGCGCCGCGCCCCAGTGCACGGCCGCCATGAAGTAGTTGTCACGCGCCGTGACCGGATTGTCGGCCTTCTCGGCGGCTATTGCTTTTGCTTCGCGCCGCCGCGCGACCGCCTCGAACGCCGGACCGATGTCGGCCATCTTCTTGACGCGCTCGCGAATTCCGGCGAAATCGGCATTGGCTTCGACCCCGCACGGCCCGCTCATATAGAGCGAGCGAGGCTGGTCCCAGTCGATGCCATTGGCGCGGATGATGTTGTCAAGCAGCCAGCGCTGTTCGCCGAAACGGCGCACATGCGGTTCGCCGCGCTTGTCCATGATGGGTTGCGGTGGGCGCTCCATGGAATCTCCGTGTGTTATCGTGCCGGATTGTGCGTACCAGCTTGAAGTGAAGGACATACAGTATGTCAACGGCGGAGGGGAGATGCCACGATGTGAATCGGCGTGCGTGTCTTTGCCGCGCAATCGGTTTCGATAGAATGAGCGTCGCTCCAGGCTCAACTACGATGGGCTAGGAGTTGGAGATGTGGCACTGCCGAAAATCCCGGAGACGCCGCTTAGATGTGAACGCCGCAGCTTCGTATTGCCTGACGGTTAGATCGGCTCACGAGTCCCGAAAACCAGCCGCGCGGGAGTTTGTGAAAGTCGCTACGGCTCGTTTCGATCGCCGCCGGTGGTCAATGCTGTCATAACCGTGCTCGGTTTCCCGACGCTATTTGACCATTTCGGCGACTAGGCTAGCTACGTCCGCCGGTGTTTCCGAATAGATTTGCCGTACCAACTGCTCAATTTCCGAGCCGCTCATCGGATTAATTTCGATTCTTGCCTTATCGGCCTCCGCCACAAAGTCCTTGTCTATCATCGTTGCATCGAAGGCACGACGGAGAGCGCTTAACCGCTCCGGAGGAAGTCCCGGCGGAGCGGAAAATGGCCGGCCGAGCGGCTGTCGTGCGAAAACCAAACGCAACGCCTGACGTTCTGCGTCGGTGCGGGCGAAGTCTGTGACAAGCGCCACGTTCGGCAAGTCCGCGTGTTTGCTCAGTCCGAATTGCGCTAGAATATTGACTTTCTTGTCCTTGATCCAATTTGCGTATGCAGACAGCAAGCTCGACCAAGACCAGCCACAACGGCCGGCAACTTCGCCGCGCTCCATCGCCAGCGCAATTTCGTTCCCACCGGGGTAGGCCGTGATCACCCGCATTTTCGTGCCGAACATCTTGTTGAGCACAAGCGGAAACGTGTTGTCGTCAGATGTGATGCCAGAGGCGCCCACGACAAGCTCTTGCTTCTTCAGATCATCGAAAGTGGTAACGTTGCTCTCGCGCGTTGCGACGCAGACACTTACCTCATTGTTGGCGCTACCAATCCATCCAAACCTGACCGGATCGAACTTGGCGCCCGTCCGGCCCAGAATGGGGTCGAATGGCGCGCCGCGGCTGAATGTCCCAAGAGCAGTGCCATCTTTCGGGGCGGCAGAGTAAAGCCAGTTTACCAGCCGCAAACTTCCAGCTCCTTCCATATTTTTGACAACGACGGTTGGATTGCCTGGAATGTGTTTCCCGAGATGCCGTCCAACCAATCTGGCATAAAGATCGTAGCCAGCGCCGACGGTATAGCCAACATAGAGATCTACTGTCTTGCCTCTGTAGAAATTCGCCGCATCTTGCGCGTGCCCAACGTTTAACAAGGCGATAAAGGTCAATCCTGCCAACGATAGCCGCAACGTCGTGCCCTTCCATTTGCTATTCGTTGTCATCGTTTCATCCCTTCCAACTACCAATCGCGGCGAAACTGCTCGCGACATCAAACCGTGGCGGAGCTCGCCTAATTGTATAAACATGCCTACAAATGTAAATGACGGCTGCGAGCGGGCCAGAGAATTGACATGGCAACCAGCAGCGCCGGCTGTGAATGACCTGTGGTCGCTCGTCGCCGCGCAATCTGACATCCGAACACCGGGCGAATCTCGCCTTGGGCTTCCCGGCGTCTCGACAGCAGGGCCCTACGCCCACGACTTCCTACCCTTCGGCGATTGGTCCACTTGCTATCCCGTCCCACCGCAACAACATATTTCTGATGAAGAAGATCGGTTTCCTTTCGTTCGGCCACTGGAATCCTTCGCCCCACTCACAAACGCGATCGGCGTCGGACGCGCTTTTGCAGTCGATCGATTTGGCGGTAGCGGCCGAGGAGCTTGGAGCAGACGGTGCCTACTTTCGTGTGCATCACTTCGCCCGCCAGCTCGGCTCTCCGTTTCCGCTGCTCGCTGCGGTCGGGGCAAAGACCAAACGCATCGAGATCGGAACAGCGGTCATCGACATGCGGTATGAGAACCCGTTGTACATGGCGGAGGACGCTGGTGCGTCCGACATCATCAGCGGCGGGCGCCTGCAACTGGGCATCAGCCGCGGTTCGCCCGAGCAGGTGATCGACGGATGGCGCTACTTCGGTTATGCCCCGCCGGAGGGAAGCACCGATGCCGACATGGCCCGGCGCCATACTGAGGTCCTGCTCGAGGTGCTGCGCGGCGAGGGCTTCGCGCGCCCGAACCCGCAGCCGATGTTCCCGAACCCTCATGGCCTCTTGCGCGTCGAGCCTCACTCGGAGGGCCTGCGCGATCGGATCTGGTGGGGCGCCGGCACGAACGCCACCGCGGAGTGGGCGGCTAAGCTCGGGATGAACCTGCAAAGCTCGACTCTCAAAATCGACGAGAGCGGACGTCCGTTTCACGTCCAGCAGGCGGAGCAGCTTCGGATGTTCCGAGGGGCGTGGAAGGCTGCGGGACACACGCGCGAGCCGCGGGTGTCAGTGAGCCGCAGCATTTTTGCGCTGGTGGACGATCGCGACCGTGCCTACTTCGGACGCGGCAACGATAACGAAGATCAGATCGGATCTCTCGGGGACAACACCCGGGCCATCTTTGGCCGCAGTTACGCCGCCGAGCCGGATCTCCTCATCGAGCAGCTCAAAAAGGACGAAGCGATAGCGGAGGCGGATACGTTACTGTTGACCGTCCCCAATCAGCTGGGTGTCGACTACAACGCGCACGTCATCGAGGCGATCCTGAAACACGTCGCGCCCGGCCTTGGCTGGCGCTGACTTCATTGCTTTAGCTCCTCTCGGGCTCGGCGATCTGAAAAAACCGCGCTGCGACGGCCGCCGCTAGGATCAGCGGCAGAGCGTTGACCAGATAGACCCAGGTCACCGCTGCGCGCACCGTCTCCGGTGTCGCGAGCACTTGCAGCCCGGCGACATTACCGATCGCCCCTGCGATCGCCGCTCCGAACGCCATGCCGAGTGCACGGATGGTCGGAAGCGAGGAGGCGGTGATGCTCTCCTCTCCTTCACGCGCCGCGCCCATGGCGCGGACCGTCATGTGGATGTGGAAGATGCCCATGCCGACGCCGACCAGTGGCGCACAGATCAAGACCCAGGCGACATGCGCGCCGAACGCGGTCAGCACTGCCAGCCCGACCGAACCAATCATGAGACAGATCGGGCCGGCGATGACCGCCACGCGCTCGCGGCCGCCATGCAGCCCGGCCGAAAGCGCTGCCGCGATCGACCACCCAATCGACATAACGCCGTTAGCCAATCCGACGTAAAGCGGCGGGATTCCGTGCAGGACCGTCAGTACCAACGGCAGATAAATCGACACCGCGACGTAGGCCATAGCGACAAGAATGTGGCCCCAATAGGCGAGCCCGACCGGCTGCGAAAGTGAGAGTGGTTGCGAAGGAAACAAGCGGCTGCCGGCTTCAGCGTCACGGCTGAAGGCGTACCAGACGATCAGCACGGCCGTGACGATCAGCGCAGCACGTAGCGCCGGCGTCTCGGTAAGCCCCGAGCTCGCCACGCACAGAACACCTAGCCCAAGCAGTCCGATACGCCAGACTGGAAATCTAAGCGCACGCGGCCCCGCCATCGCCTGGTCGGCGCTTTTCGGAATCATCCACAGGACACCGGCCAGGAATGCCGCTCCGATTGGCACATAGAGAAAAAACGCACCACGCCACCAGCCAAGATTGGCGAAGACGCCGGCCTGCACGGGTCCGACGATCGCTGCGATGATCCAGGTCACGTTGGTCACGGCGACCGCGTATTTGCGAAGTTGCGGTCCGTACAGGACGCTGGTGAAAGCCATCGAGCCCGCGAGAATCAGGCCGCCGCCGACGCCCTGAAAGAGCCGTGCGAGGAGCAGTTGCCCCATGACCGCGGCGATCGAACAACCAAGCGCGCCGAGCGAGAACACGGCGCCGCCAATCGCAAGGGACCAGCGCCCGCCGAGGCGCGCCCGCAGCGGCCCGTAGCTTGCTGCCCCCATGATCGAACCGACCAAGTAGAGCATCATCGCCCAGGCGTAGAACGCCACGCCGCCGATATCGGCGACGATCGACGGCATCAGCGTGTTGATCAGGAAGTTATCGACGGCGAAAAACAGGACGCCGATGTTCAGAAGCAGCGTGTACGCGCCGAACCGTCCTCGAAACACGTCGGTCCAAGAGTTCACGGCCGTTTCAACGTTGGGCGGGTTTCGATTTATCAGTGGACGGCGAGAAGGGCTGTGTTTGAACCAAGCGCGAAAGGCGAGGGGCGGCACTGAGCACTCGCGGCTGCGCGCTCAAGAGGTGAGGCTGCAAGCGTGATTGGGGTGGGCGGTCCCAGGGGTTCCTTAACCGCGGTTGGCGTCGACACCATAGATGTCGCGCGCGGCCTCTGCCGACACATAACCGCGCTTCACGTCAGTAAGCACACGCTCAGGGTCGCGATCCTTGGGATCACCATAGCCGCCACCTCCACCGGTCCAGATCCGTACCCGATCGCCGGCATCCAGCATGACGGCTTCTTTCATCGCTACCTGGGTTGTGCCGTCGACACGCTCGATTAGCACGTGACCGGGCGCGCCTTCGCTGCCACCATTGAGTCCCCAGGCAGGGGACAGTGTGCGCTCGAACCGTGTCGAGATGCGGCATGGCGCCAGCATCAGGTAGCGCCGCTCGAGTCCGAGCCCACCGCGGAATTGCCCGGGGCCACCGGAATCCGCACGCAAGCTGAAGCTCTCGATCGTGAAAGGATACGACGCTTCATGTGTTTCGATCGGTATAAGTCGCGTGTCGCCATGGCAATTTGTTCGGAATGGACCGGGCCCATCCATGTCATTGAGTGCACCCCAACCGCCGAAGCCGCTATCGTGGCACTGCCAATACAGCCCCGATTCCGGATAGCGACCCGCATAGGCCAGCGTTGAGAAGGTCCCGTAGTGCGCGGCGGCCGCCCGATTTGGCATCGCCGGGGCGAGGGCGCGTATGACCAGATCAATCAACAACGGCAGCGCCGCATTGTACGCTCCCATCGCCGAGGTCGGCCGCGCACTGACGATCGTACCTTCTGGCAGGATCAGCTTGAGCGGTCGGAATGTCCCTTCGTTGGCGTCCCCTTCGGGCAATAGCAGATAGCGGAACGCAAGCCGCGCCACCGTCGAGCCGCCCCCGCTGCGGCCGGCGTTCATCGGGGCCTTGACCTCGCCTGGGAGCTCCGACAGGTCGATGGTCATAATGTCGTCCTCGACAACGATGGTCACCTTGCAGGACAACGAGCCGGGGTTGAGCCCGTCGTTGTCGAGTAGTGCCTCTGCGGTGTACGTCCCGTCGGGGATGGCGCGGATCGCCGCGCGTGCCTCGGCCTCGGATTGATCCCAAATGGTGTCCAGCGCTGCGCGGAAAGTGGCCACCCCATAGCGGCCAACGAGCTCTGCCACGCTATCGCGTCCCATCACGCAGCCGCCAATCTGCGAGTTGATGTCGCCCATCATCTCGATCGGGAACCGGGTGTTGTGCTCGATCATGCGGACGATCTCGAGAACCGGCTCCCCCCGTGAGTGCAGCTTCACGGTACGAAACTGAATGCCTTCCTGGAAAATGTCAGTAGCGAACTTGGACAGCGAGCCGATATCCCGGCCGCCCACATCGATCCAATGCATCACGACCACCATGAAGCCGACCAGCACCGGCTCCTGGGACGCATAGATCGGCGTATACATGGTCACGTTGTTGAGGTGTTGGCCGATCGTGCCCGCGTAGTTCGTGAAGATGATGTCGCCGTGAAGAAGCTTGTCTGGTCCATATAGCGACAAGCCATCCTGTACCGCGGCGCGCATGACGTCCGCGACGAAGACCGGCATTCCTGCAGTGCATTGGCAGATGAGATCGCCGTTCGCATCGACAATCCCAACGGCATAGTCCTTGTATTCGTAGATGTAGGCACTGAACGCGGTTCTGGTGATGTTGACGTCGACTTCGTCGGAAATCGCAACCAGGCGCCGCCGGATCACTTCGACCGTTACGGGATCGACTTTGGCGGACGAGTCTAGGGCCGGTCGCACGCTGGTGGAGTCAATGGTTGCAGTCAATGTCGATCTCCCCGAGCATGCCAATTTTGAAACTGTCGTTCGGACCGATCAACGTGCTCGATCCGTATTCGACAACGAGTGCAGGACCGTTCGCCTTGAATCCTGGCTTAAGTGCGTATCGACTGTAGATCTGGGTCGGCAGGAAGCTATCTTCTTCGAGAAAGAAAATAGGACGGCGTCCGAGCTCCTTGGTCACGTGTCCGTTTGCCGATTTGGCGAAGCGCGCGATTTCCGGCCGCTGCATGTGAAGTGTTGCAAGGGAATGCAGCACGACAATTTCGACGTCTGCTTCTGGATTTACGTGGCCGTAGCGCCGCAAGTATTCCTGGTCGAAACGTGCTCTCAGCCTGGGCGCATCATCTGTTTCGAGAACGGAAATCTTGATGGAGTGATGTTGCCCCTTATAGCGCATCTCCGCCTGGCGCTCGATCGTGATAGTCCCATCGCCGAACTCCCGCAGCAAGGCCGCGCGGCCAGTTGCTTCCAGGTCCGCGTATATCGCCGATACCTTGGCGAGGTTCTCGGGATTGAGGCGAACGACAAACGTCTGCGCTGTGTCAATCCGCGGGTCGGCGAGCAGCATGCCGATCGCGGAAAAGTTGCCGGGTTCTGGTGGCACGATCACGCGCGGGATTTTCAGCGCCCGGGCCAGCTCGATTCCATGAAGGGGACCGCCTCCGCCGTAGCAGAACAGCGCGAAATCGCGCGGGTCGTAGCCGCGGGCGATCGACACCTTCTTGATGATCGACGACATCGTCAGGTTGGCGATCGTCAGCACTCCCTTGGCGGCGCGCACGATCGCGTCGTTGTTCGCGCCGTAGCCCAACGGCTTGCCGATGCGCTCGCTCATAATGTTGCGCGCGGCCTTCTCATCAAGGGTCATTTCGCCGCCTAGAAAATTGCCCGGGTCCAGCCTGCCAAGCAGGAGATTGGCGTCGGTAACGGTAGCCTCGGCCCCGCCGCGGCCGTAGCAGGCGGGGCCCGGCATCGAGCCGCTGCTGCGTGGCCCGACGTTGAGGCGACGCTGATCGTCCAGCCATGCAATCGATCCGCCGCCTACACCGACCTCGAGAATGTCGATGACGTTGCCGCGGATTGGGAAGCCGGCATCGGGCCCGCCGACGTGATAGATCGACTCGACCGCATAGCGGCCGCGCTCGATCAGTGCGCATTTCGCGGTGGTGCCGCCCATGTCGAATGCCACCAGATTGTCGACGCCGAGCAGGTGCCCGTAATTTGCGGCGCCGATGCAGCCGCCGACCGGCCCCGATTCGACGAGCGTAATCGGTTCGCGGCACCCTCGTTCGGCGGAGATGACACCGCCGTGCGAGCCCATCAGGAGGAGGGAGCCGTTGAAGCCGTTGCTGCGCAAGCCAGTATCGAACTCGGCGATATATCTGCTCACCTGCGGGCCGACGTAGGCATTGGCCGCCGCCGTGGCTGTACGTTCGAACTCATGCCACTCGCGCGTCAGTTCGGTGCCAGTCGTGACGAAAACGTCCGGCAACAGTCGTCGCAGCTCTGCCGCCGCTGCCTGCTCATGATCGGGCTTGAGGTACGAGTTTAGGAAGCTGATTGCGACGGACTCCACCCGTTCCGACCGGAGCGCTTCGGCCAAAGGAGCGAGCTCCCCGTCGGCCAGCGGCGTTCTGACCTGGCCCGCGCCGTCGATACGTTCTTCGATCTCGTAACGTAGCTCACGCGGGATGAGAGGGTCTTCGCGATGAAACCGAAGATTGAATGGTTGTGTCCGGTTGCCGCGTCCGATTTCGAGGACGTCGCGGAAACCTTTGGTCGCCAACAAGGCCGACTTGGCTCCATTGCGTTGGAGCAGGGCATTGATCACAAGCGTCGTGCCATGCTTCACGAATCTTGCGTCGTGTGCGTCAAGTTCGGCTTTGCGGATGCAGTCAAATATAGCGTCGCCCAGTCGACCATACGTCGTAGGGCTCTTTGTGTAGGCAACTGCGCCAGACTCGACATCGCACGCGACGAGGTCGGTGAAGGTGCCACCAATATCAATTGCAATAACGTAGGGCACGCTGTTTCTCTTCTTCTCTATTTTCCGTGGACGATCGCTTGCGCGCTAGTTGATCTTAATTCCTGCGCTGTTGATCACGTCTGCCCACTGCGGGATTCGAGCCTCGAGCATTTTAGTAACGTCTTCGGGTGTACCAATCCGTGGGGTCACGCCGGCACCTAACAGCTTCTGCTGAACCGTTTCGTTGTCGAGCGCACGTTTGATCTCGATGTGGAGCCGATCGACGATCGCGCGCGGAGTACCGGCCGGAGCAAATATCGCGTAGGTCGTAGAGGCATCGAAATCGCCGATACCGGTCTCCTTCACGGTCGGTATGCCGGGCAAGTCGCTTGATTGCTGATCGCCGGCGACGGCAAGCGGTCGCAACTGCTTTTGCCGCACGTTCTGCAGCATCGTGGGTATCGGGGCGATCCAAAACGACACACGCCCCGCCATCAGATCGGTTACCGCCTGGCCTACGATACGATAGGGGATATGTATGGCCTTGATGCCGGCGAGGCGACTGAACAGCTCGCCGTTGAGATGACCGGGTGTGCCGGCTCCTGTGGAAGCGAACGTCAGCTGGCCCGGCTTGCTCTTTGCCAAAGCCACCAGCTCCGGCGCGGTTTTCACGGGCAGCTCATTGCTCACCAGCAGGACTGCTCCGGTATTGCCGAAGATCGCGATCGGGGAGAGGCTGCGGATAGGGTGATATCGGAGGGCGGGGTAGAGGGTGACGTTGGCCGGAAGCGAGCCCGATGGATCCGCCATGATCAGTGTGTAGCCGTCGGGTGCGGTGGCTGCGACCTGTTCGATCCCGATCGTTCCCCCAGCGCCCGGACGGTTATCGATGATGATGGTCTGGTTGATTGCGCGTGAGACATGGTCGAATACCACGCGTGCGACGACGTCGGTTACACCTGCCGCTGCGAAAGGCACCACAACCTTAATTGGCCTGTCGGGGAATTGTGCGGAAGCGGGGAAAACGGCGACGACGACCAGAGTCATCGCAACCGCAATTGCTCTTACGGCAGTTCTGAAGCCGTCTTTCATAAATTCCTCCCGTACTTTTTTTGATGGGTATTGTCTTCGAACGCCGGCTATCGATGGCTACCGATCCTTGAGGCCGGCTCTATTTACCAAAGCGCGCCATTTCGTGATGTCGGCTTCGATGCGCGCGCGGAGATCGCCGGATGATCCGGCTTCGGCCACCATGCCGGCCTGAAGCAGCTTCTCACGCACGTCGGCCAATGTAAGAATGGAGTTCATCTCCCGGTTAAGCCGCTCGACAATCGCAGGCGGTGTGCCCGCAGGCGCGGAGATGCCCATCCACAACGCGACGTCATAGCCAGCAAGACCCGTCTCGGCCAGGGTCGGAACATCCGGTAGCGTTGCGACGCGCCTGGACCCGGTGGTTGCGAGCGCGCGTAGCTTGCCTTCCCCGATCAACGGAATTGCGGGCGCGAGCGTGCTGAACTGCATCTCAACGCGGCCGGCGACGGCATCGATGACGGCCTGGGCCGAAGAGCGGTACGACACATGGTTCAATTCGACCCCGGTTTGCTGCTCGAACAGGATGCCGGCAAGATAGCCGAGGCTGGTGGTGCCAAATACACCGTTATTGATTTGCTTCGGCCTGGCCTTGGCCAGCGCAACGAGTTCGGGGACGGTTTTGACCGCGAGGCCAGGATAGATAGCAAGCACGTAGGGTGAACTTCCGATCATGGAAATCGGGGAGAAATCTTTCACGGGGTCGTAGGGCAGATTCGGACTGAAGATGGTGGCGATCGCATGCGTGCTGGTGGTCACGAGACCAATTGTATATCCATCGGGCGTCGAACGGGCGAGTGCCTCGCTCGCAACCGTGCCACCTGCCGCGGGCCGGTTGTCGAACACAAACTGCTGCCCAAGTCGCTCGCTCAGCTTTTGTCCAACGATGCGGGAGACCGTGTCGCCCGCACTCCCGGGCGCGGCTGTCACGATGAAGCGGATGACGCGTTTGGGCCAGTCGCGGTCATCTGACGTTGACTGAGCCACCGCATTCGCAGTGGCGGTCAACACGACCGCAAGTGCAATCATGGTCCGAAACATTGGCAGTCCCCGGCTTAATCTGTTCGAGCTAATGGTCGCCGCGGTTGGCAGACCGATGCTAGACCAGGTCGCCGGGACCTTGCTACGCGACTAATCAACCACCAGCGTCTTGAGGGCGGCGGCGAACAGGGTCGCGATGGCACCGGTCATCTTCGCTGAACACCGGAATCCGGCATCATTACATTGAGGATCGCAGGTTTTCCTGCCTCGACGCATGCCTGTGCCGCCTCAATAGCCGCCTTGAGATCGGCAGGCTTCTCGACCAGCTGGCCGTAGCCGCCAACGATGGCAGCGGCATGCTCGTACCCCGAATTGTTGATGTGCACGCCGTAGTAGTCTTTCGTCGTGATGGCGGTACCCTTGGGATAGAAGCGATTGTGGAGCTGCTCCATGATCGCATACTTCTTGTTGTTGCAGACGATGATCAGGATTGGCAGCTTGTACTCGTCGGAAGTGGTGAGGGCGGGCACGACCGGGTTGTACAGGAAGCTTCCGTCTCCGATCGTCATCACGACCGAGCGCTCCGGGAGTGCGAGCTTCACGCCAAGGGCATAGCCCAACCCCTGGCCCAAACCGCTCGGAGCGCGGAAGTAGGCATGCGGATCTTCCATCTGGATGTGTTCGCGGATGTCGGCCGCATGCACGATGGTCTCGTCGACATAGCTCGTTGCCTTAGGCATCACCTCGCGAAGCGTCTTCATCAGCAGCGGGACGGTGATGACATCCTTGTCCGCAGCTTTCTCTTCGGCGGCAGCGACGCCGGCACGCCACTTCTGGTGCTCGGCTTGCCATCGGGTGCGACGCTCGGAAACCTTCTTCGCGTCGAGACCGAGCTTGCGTAGCGCCGCCGTCAGGAGTTGCAGCGTGATGGCAACATTGCCTTCGAGATAATGGTTCGCCTCCATGGTCTGGTAGACCATCGTGCCTTTGAGCGGGCTCTCGCTGATGGATACGATCTGGGCAGACTTGGGCTTGTTGCTTGGCGGATACCAGGGTGCCCAGCTGTCGATCAGCAGCACCAGATCCATTTCCTTCAGGAGCGGTCCGATCTTCGAGCCGAGGTATAGCTCGTTCGACTTCGGGAAATTGGTGACATAGGCGCCCGCACCCTCGATCACCGGAAGTGCCGTCAGCTCCGCAAACTCCACCAGGGCATCAAACGTTTCCGGGTCGGGTCCGGCGGTGAGTACGGAGATGACCGGGCATTTGGCCTGGGCGATCAGCGCCGCCACCCGGTCGATGTCGGCGGCGGTCGGCTGGACCTTCGGCGCCGGCGGGACCTTGCGGAGCGAGTCCGGCTTGAGCCAGTCGTGCAGCATCGTCTCCATCGAGACGCAGAGATAGGTCGGTCCCTTGGGGGCGCGCTGGGCGAGTTCGCCGGCGCGGATGACGGACTGGTAAAGCGTTTCCGGAGCCGGCGCCTGTTGTGCCCATTTCACGACCGGCTCCAGAAGACGCTGATTGCCGCCGACGATGCTGAGATTGCGATACCATTGCGAACCTGGATCGAAGTCGGTCTCGCCGAATGTCAGCGACTCGCCCGACATGACCAGCATTGGCGTTTCCATGACGCGCGCGGCGCCGACCGCCATCGAGCCCTGCAGCAGGCCCGCGCCGGCGTGCAGCATCACGGCCTGCATCCGGCCGGTAATGGTGGTGTAGGCGTTGGCCATGGTGACGGCGATGGTCTCATGGCCGCAGTCCAGGTAGGCGGGACCGGGCGTTCTGTCGCGCTTCTGCCGCGCGACCGCCTCCCAGAACGGCGGCCATTCGGAGCCGGGCGAGCAGATGATGTAGTCGACGCCCAGATTGCGAAACGCCTCGAGGATTGCTTCGCCGCCGTCATGATAGTTCGTCACGGTTTGCCCCCTGTCTCCGGTAGTCTCTTGCAATGCTAGTCCGCGCGGTCGGAAGAGTCCGGTCCATGCGCACGGTCATTTTGCGCCTTCGGCGATCGCATCCGTCGCGGCGGCAACGACGTCGGGAGGGATGTTGTAAAGCGCGCGAATGAGGTTTTCCATGACTGACGCGTTAAATTCGTGCGCCATATTGCCTTTCCATTCGCCATCCTCTGACATAATGCGGGCTCCGGACCGGCACGACCATTCCGGTACCGTAAGGGAGGATCGACCTCCGATGCTGGCAGGCAGCGGGCTTCTCCGCTCGACCTGCTCGCTGTTCGACAACAGGCTTCGCGCACGTCAGCAGCGAAGCCGCCGACGTGGAGATGTGGGAGCGTTCCGATCGCGCTTTCTCCTGGGACTTCGCAGAGCCGGGCTGCAATGCTGACGGCCGGCGTGGGCGCGATCTACCCGTCCCCCAGTCGACCCTTCCGCATTTGAGAGTTGTTGAACTCTTCGAGGATCGCGTTCAGCTCATGAGCGTCCTCGTCGGGAAGCTGGGCTTGCGCCAGATATTCGCGCGCCTTGGCTTCCACCCGCGCGGCGCGCTTCGAATCGCGCATCGCCAGCATCAGCATCAGCAGAACTTTGGCCTGTACGCGGTAGTACTTGGAACTCGGCATGCGCCCCCCTTGGCGCTACTCACCAATCCCGAAACAACGAGAGAATGGATTGGTTCCGACCAGCGGCCACGCGATGGGCGTCGCGGGTGCGTCTGTACCGCCAAGTCTCTCACAATGGTTCCAATCGCCTTGCGTCGAAGCAGCGCCGGGATTGCAGGGCGCAATCACAAGACATTCGACTCGAAAAAAGTAGCCCCGCTCGGAGAGCGGGGCTTTGGCGGCACGGGCAGAGCCCTGGAGTGTTTGGGGTAGGCGCTGGCCGTGGTCGCCAGTGTGACAACGACTTTGAGTCTACTGCGTTCCGAAAAAATTGAGCCTGTCAGAAACGACAGGTGCTCGGATGTCGAGAATCAAGTGAGCTTGATGTTACCACCGCAATATCTTGAAATGTTTGCGCGTGCTTACACAACATCGTCACGCGAGGTCGAGTCTGATCAGGAGGTCTTATCGCTCATAGAGCGTCAGGACTCCAACATTGAGACACAATAACGCGCTACGCGTCGCGACGGGACTTGGGGACATGTGGATCTTCATGTGTGGGGCCACCATGGTAGTGCGCGCAGCCGACGCTTGGAGTATCGCCCGATTCTGTGCGCTCGTCGCCAAAGAGGCGGACGACGACACCATGTGCAGGTCGCTGATCAATATCCGCGACGTATGGATCGACATCGCCAACGAGAGCGAGTTGCTGGGGACGCGTGAGGATCGCGCAGCGCGAGTCGAGGTGACAAGCAATACGACCGGGCCGGCGAAGCAGCGCTCGCGGATCGCAGGCGCCGTCCGCTGAAGGCTCATCCTCCCGCTGAGATCTCATCGCAACGTGGATGACCGGCGGCGCCGAACGACGTCCGCCGCACCTTGCTACCTGCCTTGACAGGCTCGGCGGCGCCTTCGACGATGCCATTATCGGCACGCAGCGCCGCATCAGGCCGGGATCGATGGCGAAGCTTGAAATCGACGATGTCGTCATGGGGTTTGGCGACGTCGTAGCCGTGGATCGGGCTTCGCTGATGGTCGCTGACGGCGAGACGGTCGTGCTGCTCGGCCCCAGCGGTTGCGGCAAGACGACGCTGCTGCGGCTCATCGCCGGTTTCTACCGGCCGATCTCGGGCGCAATCCGCATCAACGGACAGACCGTGGCGTCGCCCACCGTCATGGTGCCGCCGGAAAAGCGTTCGCTCTCGATGGTGTTCCAGAGTTACGCGGTCTGGCCGCATAAGACCGTGTTCGAAAATCTGGCCTATGGGCTGCGGCTACGCCACCTCGACAGCACGACCATCGCCGCCAAGGTTGCCGAGGCGCTCGCCACCGTGCGGATGGACGGCTACGCCGCGCGCTATCCAAGCGAGTTGTCGGGCGGGCAGCAGCAACGCGTCGCGGTCGCGCGCGCGCTGGTGCTCGAACCGGAAATCCTGTTGTTCGACGAGCCGCTGAGCAATCTTGATGCTACGTTGCGCGAGCACATGCGCTTCGAGATCAAAGCGTTGCTCGGCAAGCTCAAGATCACCGCGATCTACGTCACCCACGACCAGAACGAGGCCATGGTGATCGCCGATCGTGTCGCAGTGATGAACCGCGGACGCATTGAGCAAATAGGCTCTCCTGAGGACGTCTACTACCGCTCCAAGACCGACTTCGTCGCGCAGTTCATCGGGCTCGCCAATGTGTTCGACGGCGAGGTGATCGGTCCGTCGGCGCCAGATCGCGTCAAAGTGCGAGTCGATCGGCTTGGTGAGCTTGTCGCATCGTCGACGTCGCACAATGCGCCGGCGCGGCCGGCGCGCCTCTTGGTGCGGCCGGAGCAGATGGAGCTCACGGCGACACCGAAACCCGGCATGAACACGCTCAAGGGCAAGGTCGCGCGGCGCAGCTTTGTCGGCGCCCAGACCGACTATGTGATCGACGTCAACGGCGTCGCGCTGCGGGTCATCAGCCCGAGCCGGAACGCCGATTTTCAATTGAGCCAGGATGTTCTGGTCAGCTTCGCGCCGGCAGATTGCCTGCTGCTCGGAGTGTAGAAGAAACGGGAGGACGCCATGCTGTTGCGCTCGCTGATCGGCCTTGCGGGGATCGCGCTGTGTGTCGGGGCCGCGTCGGCGCAGCCGCGCGTTCAAAGCATGGACGAGCTCTATGCGGCGGCAAAGAAAGAAGGCCAGGTCGTGTTCGGCGGCGCCATCAAGGCGGAGCACGTCACCAAGCTCGCCGCCGCGTTCAACCAGCGCTATCCCGGCATCGCGATCAAATACACCCGCCGCTCGACCGAGCCGATGGTGCAGCTCATCGAAGCGGAGCGCCGCGCCAACCGCGTGAGCTTCGACCTGCTCAATCTCACCGAGCCAGGCGACGTGGTGCGCTGGATGAAGCAGAACTTCCTTGCCGCGGTGCCGATCCCGGACACCGACAAGATGCTGCCGGCGACGTTCGATCCCAACGGCTTCTATGCGGCGACCAGCGTCACCCCGATGCTCGGCATCTACAACACCAAAGCGATCAAGCCCGGCGAGGCGCCGAAATCGCTGAAGGCGCTGGTCAGCGACCCGAAATGGAAGGGAAAGGTCGCGATCTCGCGGCCGACGCGCGGCGGCACGTCGAGCGGCGCGCTGATGAACGTCGTCGACGCGGTCGGGCGCGACTTCCTCAAGACTGCGCGCGACCGCGACATCCTGCTGACGCTCGGCAATGAGGCGGCAATCAATGCGGTGATTTCCGGCGAGCGTCCGGTGAGCTGGGGCGTCAGCGGCTATCGCGCGATCGAGGCGCGTGCCGACGGCTCGCCGATCGAGGTCGTCGTCTGGGACGAGGGCGTCGCGCTCGCGCAGTTCATCGGCGTGGTGCCGGCCAAGGCGCCGCATCCCAACGCGGCGCGGCTGTTCTACCGCTGGCTGATGACGCCGGAAGGGCAGGAGCTGTTGGTGACGAACGCCAATCTCTATTCGCCGCGCAAGGACGTCGCCGTGACGCCACTCAAGCAGCCGCCGCTTTCCTCGCTCAAGATCAACTATTTCAGCAACGAGAAGGTCGTCGGCGAAGGTCACGCGCTTGCGGTCGAGTTCGATAAGGCGGTCGGGCTGTAGCGAAAGCCGCCCGCGCGCGGGGGAACGGGAAGCGTTAAATGCGCGCGCGCATCGTCAGCGCCCTCGAAGAGCTGCGCCAGGAATGGCAGCGCAGCATCATCGTCGGCGTCGCCGTCCTCATCGTCGCCTGGCTGGTGTTCTATCCGCTCGGCATCATCTTCGAGATGGGGCTGCGCGCCGAGGACGGCTCGTTCACGCTCGCGCACTATCAGCGCGTGCTGACCGAGCCGGGCCTCGTCTCGGCGTTGATCAACTCGATCATCATCAGCGTCGCAACCGCCGCGTTCGCGCTTGTGCTTGCGCTGCCGATGGCCTGGGCGGTGGCGCGCACCAACATGCCCGGCCGGCAGATCGTGCGGGTGTCGGTGCTGGTCGCCTTCGTGATCCCGAACTTCATCTCGGTGATCGCCTGGATCCTGCTGCTCGGGCCCAATGCCGGCCTGATCAACGTGTTCGTGCGCGAGACCTTCGGTATCGCCCGGCTGTTCAACATCTACAGCATGGAAGGCCTGGTGCTGGTGCTGACCTTGAGCTTCTACCCGCTGATCTTCTTTGCGGTCACCGCGGCGCTCGACAACATGGATCCGTCGTACGAGGAGGCGGCGCAGATGGTCGGCGCGCCGGCCTGGCGCGCGTCGATGGGCATCGCGCTGCCGCTGGTCGCGCCGGCGATCGTTGCGTCGTCGGTATTCGTGTTCCTCGAAGCCATGGGCGCGTTCGGGGCGCCCGCTGCCATCGGCCACGGTGCGCGTTTCCATACGCTGACCACCAAGATCTACGAGTTGTTCTCCTATCCACCGCGCTTCGAGCTCGCCGCCGCCGCGGCGGCGCCGATCATCGGCTTTACGATCATGGGGCTGATCCTGCAGCGCTGGGTGCTCGGCGGCCGCCGTTTCAACGTGATCGGCGGCAAGTCGAGCGCCGCACGCGCCGTCGATATCGGCTGGCGGCGGTGGCTCGCGCTGGGCTACTGCGCGCTCGTCATCTTCGCCAGTGTGATCCTGCCGTTGATTATTCTCGTGCGCACGTCGCTGCTGTCGCGCTGGGGTCTTCCCATCTCCTGGCAAAATCTCACGCTGAAGAACTACGCGGCGTTCGCCGACACCGGGACCATCGTTCCGACGGCGCTCATCAACAGCACGCTCGTTTCGGCGGTGACGGCATCGGCTTGCGTCGTCCTGGCGCTGATCATCGTCTGGATCGTCGAGCGGACGCGGCTGCCGGGGCGGGGGCTGCTGACGTTCACCAGCACCGTGACATTCGCTTTCCCCGGCGTCGCGCTCGCGGTCGGCTTCGTGCTCGGCTATGGCGGGCCGACGCTCGCGTTGTTCGGGACGATCTGGCTGTTCTTTATCGCCTTCACGGCGCACCGCTTCCCGTTCGCCTTCATGTTCATGCGCAACAGCATCAAGCAACTATCGTCGGAGATGGAGGAGGCGGCGCGGGTTGCGGGCGCGTCCTGGGTGCGCAGCATCGTCGATATTTCGGCGCCGCTGCTCAAGTCCGGCATCGTCGCGGCCTGGATGATCGTCTTCGCGGTGACGCTGCGCGAGCTCAGCATGGCGATCCTGCTCTACGTGCCGGGCATGGAGACGCTGCCGGTCGCGATCTACAGCTTCATCGACAACGGCACTTTCGAGATCGCGGCCGCCGTGTCGGTGGTCCTGATCCTGCTGAGCATCGCATCGATGCTGGTGCTGCGCTGGATCACCGGCAAGGCGCAGATGGAATTGTGACGCCCGAGGACGCAGTCCAAGCGGGAATGGAAGAGTTCTCAACTGACGAGCGCCGTTGAGTGATTCATCGGTTGAATGACTCACCATATGTCTGTACTGGTGGCGCGTCGTGGTTTTTCCGGCCGCAAGGCCGGAAACTAAGAGGGAATCCGGTGCGGCGCCGACAGGCGTCAATGCCGGAGCTGCCCCCGCAACTGTAAGCGGCGAGTTGCTGTCCAGTTAGCGTCACTGAGGCCGTCGGCCTTGGGAAGATCGGACAACAACGCTGAGCCGTGAGCCAGGAGACCTGCCGCGACATCGAGTACGTCCTCGGGCGGGGTGTCCCGGTGGCCGCTTGCTTGGTGCGGCGTTCCGCCGTGCGCCTTCTGGCATGCGTCCGCTTTGGCCTTTGCCCCAACGCTGTTGGGGTGCCGATGTTTGTTGCTCGTGACGTCGAAGGCGCGGCAGGAACCGATGGTCCCGGCCGCGTGCTCGGGCTTGCTGCGCCACCCAAACTGGCAACGCCGAAGGCAAGCCAGCCGTTTCGCGTCGCGTGGATCGACGCCATCGGATTGGCGGCGATTCACGTGCTTGCGCTGCTGGCGTTTGTGCCGTGGCTCTTCAGCTGGACCGGTGTCCTTGCCGCTTTCGCCGGCTTGTATGTGTTCGGCACGCTCGGCATCAGCCTGTGCTTTCATCGGCTGCTGACCCATCGCGCGTTCGTCTGCCCGAAATGGCTGGAGCATGCGCTCGCGATCCTCGGTCTGTGCTGCCTTCAAGACACGCCTGCTCGCTGGGTCGCCATCCATCGGCAGCATCACCACCATGCCGACGACCAGCCGGATCCCCACAGTCCGTTGGTTCACTTCCTGTGGGCGCATGTCGGGTGGATGATCCTCAGGAACCGCGACACGACGCGCCTGCGTGTCGTGTCGCGTTACGCAAAGGATATCCTGCGCGACCCGTTCTACGCCCGGCTTGAGCAGAATTTCGTCTGGGTCTGGTGGGTGCTGCTGTCATGGTGCGGATTCTTCGCTGCCGGATTTCTGGCCGAGCTGTTGTGCGGCGGCAGCGCCATGGACGCCCTGCAGTTCGGCTTGAGCCTGCTGGTCTGGGGCGTCTTCGTCCGCACCGTGCTGGTCTGGCACGTCACCTGGTCGGTCAATTCGGTGACGCACCTCTGGGGCTACCGAAACTACGACACCGACGACTCAAGCCGCAACAACGTGATCGTCGGGATCATCAGCAACGGCGAGGGCTGGCACAACAACCATCACGCTCATCCACAATCCGCGCGTCATGGACATCTGTGGTGGGAGTTTGACCTGACCTGGCAGGCGATCCGCCTGCTTGCCGCGCTCGGGCTGGCGCGCGATGTCGTAACGCCTACGCCGCGCCAGGTTTCGACCGCCGCTGCCAGTGCCGCACCAGCATCGGTACCAGCAGCGCCGCCACTGCCGCCGCCAGGATCGTCGCCGAGATCGGGCGCGTGAGGAACACCGTGAGGTCGCCCTGGCTGATCGCCACCGCGCGGCGGAATTGCTGCTCGGCCAGCGGCCCGAGGATCAATCCGATGATTGCAGGCGCGATCGGAATGTCGGCGCAGCGCATGGCGTAGCCGAGCGCGCCGACGGCATAGAGGATGCCGAGGTCGAACACCGAGCCGTGCAGGCTGAACACGCCGAGGCTCGCGAGCACGAGGATGCCGCCATAGAGCCACGGCCGCGGGATTGCGAGCAGACGCACCCAGAGGCCGGCGAGCGGCAGGTTGAGCACGAGCAGCATCACGTTGCCGATATAGAGCGACGCGATCAGGCCCCAGACCAGGTCGGGATTGCGCGAGAAGAGAAGCGGCCCCGGCTGCAAGCCGTATTGCTGGAACGCGACCAGCATGATTGCGGCGGTGGCGGAGGTGGGCAACCCGAGCGTCAACAGCGGCACCAGCACGCCGGTCACCGCCGAGTTGTTGGTGGCCTCCGGGCCGGCGACGCCTTCGATTGCGCCTTTGCCGAATTCTTCCGGGTGCTTGCTGAGCTTCTTTTCGACTGCGTACGACAGGAAGGTCGGGATCTCGGCGCCGCCGGCGGGCAGCGTGCCGAACGGGAATCCGATGCCGGCGCCGCGCAGCCACGGCTTCCAGGAGCGTTTCCATTCCTCGGCGGTCATCCAGACGCGCCCGCGCACCGGGATGATGGTCTCGGTCGCGCGCGATGATCGCGACACCACGAACAGCGCCTCGCCGACCGCGAACAAGCCCGACCGCGAGGATCACCACCGGAATGCCGTCGAGCAGTTGCGGCATGCCGAGCGTCAGCCGCGCCTGGCCGGTCTGCATGTCGATGCCCACGAGCCCGATGGCGAGGCCGAGCAGCAGGCTCACCAGCCCGCGCAGCATCGACGAGCCGAGCACGGCGGTAACGGTGGTGAAGGCGAGCAGCATCAGCGCAAAGTAATCCGCCGGGCCGAATTGCAGCGCGAAGGTGACGACGACCGGCGCGAACAGCGCCAGCGCGAAAGTCGCGAGCGTGCCGGCCACGAACGATCCGATCGCGGCGGTCGCGAGCGCCGCCGCGCCGCGGCCATTCTTCGCCATCTGGTGGCCCTCGATGGCGGTAACGACGGACGAATTCTCGCCCGGCGTGTTGAGCAGGATCGACGTGGTCGAGGAGCCGTACATGGCGCCGTAGTAGATGCCGCCGAACATGATGAAGGCGCCGACCGGATCTAATTTGCCGGTCGCCGGCAACAGCATCGCGACGGTGAGCGCCGGGCCGATGCCGGGCAGCACGCCGACGGCGGTGCCGAGCGTCACGCCGACCAACGCCCAGAGAAGATTCATCGGCGTGAGCGCGACGGCGAAGCCGTGGAGCAGGGGGGCTAGCGCCTCCACAGCAAGCCCTCCCACAGGCCGCCGGCCGGCAGATGCAATCCGAGGCCGTGCACGAAGATGACGTAGATCGCGGCGGCAAAGGCGATGCCGATGGCGGCATCGAGGACGAAGCGACGGCTGCCGAATGCAGTGGAGACGCAGGCGAACAGCACCGCCGAGGCTGCGATGAATCCCAGCGGCGCAAACAGCAGGACGTTGAGCGTCAGTGCGGCGCCGATAAGCAACACATTGCGGAGCGGCGCGGCCGCCGCGCTGGGCGATGGATCGTGCTCCACCCAGGCGACGCGCCAGTATCCGCGCAGGCTCTGCGCCAACAACGCCAGCCCGGCGAGCAGCAGCGCCACGCCCACGATCACCGGAAACACGCCGGGGCCGACCTGCGCGTAGCCGGGGCCGGTCAGGCCGGTGGCGGTATCGAAAACAACGAACGCGCCCAGCGCCATGACGGCAAGCGCCATCGCCACCGCACTGGCGCTGCGGCTTTTGCCGCCACCGGCTGCGTCCGAAACGTCACTCATTCATTTGATCAGGCCGAGGGTGGTGAGCAGCGCGGTCACGCGCTTGGTCTCCTCGTCGATATAGGTGCGGAAGGCGTCGCCGGCCAAGTAAGAATTCGACCCAGCCGTTCTTCTCCAGATGGCCCTTCCAGCTCGGCGACTTCACGACCTTGTCGATGAGCGCCAGATACGCCTGCCGCTGTTCGTTGGTGAGCTTCGGTGGCGCCGCGACCCCGCGCCAGTTGGAGAATGAGACGTCGGCGCCCTGTTCGCGCAGCGTCGGAATGTCGATGCCGGGCACGCGGTCGACGGCGGAGATCCCGAGCGCCCGCAGATTGCCGGCCTTCACCTGCTCGATCAACTCGCTGTAGCCGCCGACGCCCACCGTCACCTGGCCGCCGATGATCGAGGCGAGCGAGTCGCCGCCGCCGGAGAACGCGATATAGTTGGTCTGCCGCGGATCGACGCCCGCGGCCTGCACCAGCGATGCCGCCAGCATGTGATCGTTGCCGCCGGCCGAGCCGCCGGCCCACGACACCGCGCGCGGCGCGGCTTTGACCCGCTCCAGCAGGTCCTTCAGCGATTTGATCGGCGATTTCGTCGGCACCACGACGATGTTGTATTCGCCGGTGAGGCGGGCGAGCGGCGTCACGTCGGCGAGCGTGACCTTCGAGCGGTTGGTGGCGAACGACGCGACCATGCCGAAGCCGCCGACGATCAGCGCGTCGCTGCGTCCGGACTTGTTGCGGATGAACTGCGCGAGCCCGATGGCGCCGCCGGCGCCGCCGACATTGATCACGCTGATGCCCTTGCCGAGGCCTTCCTTCTCGATGGTGGCCTGGATCGCGCGCGAGGTGCGGTCATAGCCGCCGCCCGGCGCCGCCGGCGCCATGATCTCGATATTGTCGAGCGCCAACGCTGGCGTTGCAAAGAGCAGCGCCGCAACGAGCGCGGGGTTGAGCACGCGTTTCATCTTCTTCTCCCTGCAAATCATTCGCTGGTCCATTTCGCTTCAAGCTCTTCCAGCGCTTTCAGTCCCATCAGATCATTGAGCTCGCCGAACGGCACCATGAGGTCGGGGCGCTGCGTCGGTTTGTCCGCGCTGATCGTCGGCGCAAAGGCTTCGAGCGCATTCATCATGCCGCGCAGCGCCGCACTGGTGAGCATACGCGCGTAGGAGACGGAGGCGACGCCAAGCTCCTGTAGGCGGCGCGGCGTGACCAGCGGTGTGGTGCCGCGCTCGATCAGGCCGAAACCCATGTTGACCGCGAGCGGCTTGCTGATGCTCTTCGCCACGGTCGCGATGTCCTCGACCGAGAGCAGCGCATCGGCGAACACGATGTCGGCGCCGGCCTCGCCGTAGAGATTGAGCCGGTCGATCACTTCCGGGATGCCGTCGGTCGCCGCCGCATCGGTGCGGGCGCGGATCATGAAGTCGCCGTCGCGGCGGGCATCGCAGGCGGCCTTGACCTTGTCGGCCATCTCCTGCGCCGGGATCACCGCCTTGCCGCTGAGGTGGCCGCAGCGTTTCGGCCAGACCTGATCCTCGATCGAGAGCGCCGCAAGGCCGGCCTGCTCGAAGGCACGGGTGACGAAGTGGACGTTGAGCGCATTGCCGTAGCCGGTGTCGGCATCGGCGAGCAGGGGAATGCCGCAGCAATCCGCCAGCGCCCGGCAGGCGCGCAGGTTCTCGTCAAACGTCAGAATGCCGCGATCGGCCCAGCCCAGCACGCTCTCGGAAATCCCGGCGCCGGTGATCGCCGCCGCCTTGAAGCCGAAGCGCTCCACCAGCCGCACGCTATAGCCGTTGAACACACCGGGAAGCACCAGGATATCCGGGCTTTCGACGAGCTGTCGGAACAGGCGGCGGTCGGTCATGAGCTCGATTATGGCGCTAAGGCGTGGTGGTTGCGAGGCCGGTCAACGTGCGGGCGTCGGTTGTTTCAAGCGCGGCGACGGCGGCAATGATCTTCGGGATACGCTCGGCGGGCAGCACGGCCGCGGCCAGGGTCGAGAATTTTTTCGCGAGTTGCTCCGGCGACAGCGGATTGCCGGGGCTGCCGGGCCGTTCGAGCACCTCGCGGGCAATGCGCCGTCCGCCCTTGGCGATCAGCTCAACGCGTGCATGATGCCGCGTCGCGTCGCCACCGGCGTCGTATTTCACGTCCGCCTCGATCGCGATGCGCTCGATCATCGCCAGCGCCGCCGGATCGGTCAGGCGGTCCTCCCGGAACTGGTCGAGCATCGCGTTGCGATCGATGATCATCATCGCAGCCGCGAAGAACATGTTCATCTGCGCGGCGGTGACGCCCGACGGCTCATAGGGCCAGGCGCAGTGACGGTGCGCCATGGTGCTGCAATGGATGATGACGCGGTCGATGTCGTTCGCGGTGAGCGAATTCTCCGCCATCAGCCCATCGATCGCGAACAACACCGACTGCACGCTGGCCGCCGTCGCGTAAGGCTTGAAGCCGACCTTGCGGATTTCCCACTCGGTGCCGAGCTCGCGCGTGAGGTGCGCCATCTCCGGTTCGCCCGACAGCGTGCTGAGGAAGCCGCCATAGGAAGCTTCGAGCACGTTCGGAATGCCGGTGAAGCCGCGCGCGGACAGGTCGGCGCCCACGACGCCCGCCTGCGCGGCGCGGCCGGAATGCAGGCGCTTCGACATCGCGCCTTCCTGCGCCGCCATCAGGCCTGCGCCGAGCGAGCCGGCAATGCCGAGCGCATGGCGCGCCGCTTCGGGCGACAATGCCAGCAGGTTCGCCGCCGTCGCGGCAGCGACAAACGGTCCGCAGGCGCCCTGGAAATGGTGCCCGCGCATGAAAAGCTTGCCGGTCGCCGCGAGCCCGACCCGCAGGCCGACCTCGTAGCCCGCCGCCAGCGCGGCGATGAGCCTGCGCCCATCAATGCCGTCCTGCCGGTCGGCGATCGCCAGCGCCACCGGCAGCGCGAGCGAGCCGCAATGCAGGTGCGCGGCGGCGTGGATGTCGTCCATTTCAAAGCCGTGACCGGCGGTCGCGCCGATCAGCACCGCCTGCGACACGCCGGTGCGGAGCTTTGTACCGATAACGCGCGCGATCGGATTGCCGCCTTCTTCCGTCACGAGGTCGATCAGCATGCGGGTCCACGGCAGCGTCACGCCATAGAGGCAGCAGCCGAGCCCATCGAGTGCGCAGGCTTTCAGACGTGCAACAACATCAGCCGGGAGGTCTTCGTAGCGAAGCGCGGTGGCGAATTCGCCGAGCTGCCGGGTGGCACTGGTTTCGGCGTGCAGCATCGCGGGCTACTTCCCGTTGGTCCGCAGCAGGCGGATCAGGTCCTTGGCTTTCGGCAGGTCCTCCATGCCGAGCACCGCCTGCACCAGCACGTCCTGCTGGCTCTTGGGCATGGCGGCGCGCGTCAGCTTGCGGAATTTGTCGACGATCTCGTCGCTGGTGGCGAAGGATTGCTCGCTGCCGCGCGGCGCCTCGCGCGTCTCGCTCTCGACCGTGCCGTCTTTGAGGTGCACGTCGACGCGCGTCATGTGACGGAATTTCGAGCCGCGCGCGGTGATCGCAGGGTCCTCGACGACCTGGACCTTGCGCGACAGCTCCATGCGCTGGGGATCGGCGACCATTGCTTCGGTGAACTGGTCGACAAAGCAGTCGCCTTCGAGCAGCAGCGTCGCCACGCAATAGGGCAGGTTGAGCTGTGCCGAGGTAAGGCCTTCCGGCTTGTACGGCCAGCCGACATGATCGGCGGTCACCTGCGAGCCGTGCACGACCACCTTGTCGAGCTCGGCAAGCGTGAACGGGCGGCGCTTCTGGATGTCGCGGATCGAGTCCAACGTCGTGTGGTTCGATCCGACGCAGGAATAGAATTTCAGCGCGATGCCCATGGTCTCGAAGCGCTCGCCGAAGCCGGCGCTCAATTCCTCGAGCTTGAAGCGGTCCTGCGAGCGCGAGAACGTCGTGCAGAAGCCGCCGTAAGGCGCCTCGAACACGTCGACGATGCCGGTGAAGCCGTCCTTCGCCAGCAGCGCGCCGTAGAGCCCGCTCTGCGCCGAGCGGCCGGCATGCATGCGCTTCACCATCGCGCCGTATTGCGCGGCCATCAGGCCGGCGGCCTGGGTGCCGGCGATGCCGAGCGCGTGCACGGTCTGCTCCGCGTCGAGCTCCAATCCGCGCGCCGCGCCGGCGGCGGCCGAGAACACGCCGACCGTGGCGCCGGAGTGCCAGCCCTGGCCGATATGCTCCTGGCCCATGCATTTGCCGACGCGCGGCCCGATCTCGTAGCCGGCGAGCGCGGCGACCAGCAATTCGCGCCCGGTGAGATCGGCGTGGCTTTCCGCCACCGCAAACAGCGCCGGCAAGGTTACGGCGCCGACATGCAGAACCCCGACGCGATGCACGTCGTCGAGCTCGAAGCTCTGTACCTCGGTGCCGTTCACCAGCGCGGCATTGGTCGAGGAGAGAGCGAGGTTGGTGCCCCAGACCGAGGTCGTGCGGGTCGCGTCGAGTTTCCCAAACGTGTCCTGGACAATCCGGCACCATTCCAGATTGGCGCCGTAGATCGCGCAGCCGAGCGAGTCGAGGATGAGAAGCTTCAGGCGCTCACGGACGTCGGCGGGGATTTGCTCGTAACGGACGCCTGAGACGAATTCGGCGATCTTGCGGGTATGGACATTGTCGGTGCTGGAATGCTCTGCCATCGAAGCTCTCAACAGGAGGGGCGAACGAGGCGGAACACGCGACGTCCTTGAGGGGCTTGGAGGGGCGAAAATCTAGACAGCCCTGACTCTGCTGTCTACAGTCGCTCGGCAGAAAGGCTCAAGTCCCATGCTGCTGCGCGCGCTCGCGGACCGGATTTCGGAAGTCAGTTACGACGCCCTGCCGGCGGAAGCGGTCGAGGTTGCGAAGCGGGGCATCCTCGACACCGTCGGCGTCACCTTGGCGGGCGCGCGCGACGAGACCACCGCGGTGGTGGCGCGGCGCTGCGCCACACCGCCGCGGCCGGTCCCGCGCTCATCTTCGGTAGCTCCGAGCATATCGACGTGCTCAATGCGGCGCTGATCAACGGCACCGCCTCGCACGCGCTCGATTTCGACGACTGCAGCAACTCGCTCGGCGGTCATCCGTCGGCGCCGATCCTGCCGGCGCTGTGGGCGATCGCGCCGGGCGCGAGCGGCAAGGCGTTCATCGCCGCCTACGCCGCCGGCGTCGAATGCGAGACGCGGTTCGCCCGCGCCGTGAACTTCCATCACTACGAGAAGGGCTGGCATCCGACCGCGACGCTCGGCACGTTCGGCAGTGCGGCGGCCTGCGCGCATCTGCTGGCGCTCCGCCCCGAGCAGATCGCCACCGCGCTGGCGCTCGCCGCGTCGATGGCGTCCGGCATCAAGGCCAATTTCGGAACCATGACCAAGCCGTTCCATGTCGGGCATACGACCCGCAACGGCCTGCTCGCGGCGCTCTTGGCGAAAGAAGGGATGACCGCCAACGAGGGCGCGCTCGAACACCCGCAGGGGTTCTTCGCAGTTTACAACGGCGCCGGCAATTTCAACGCCGACCGCCTGCTCGATCATTGGGGCGATCCGTTCGACCTGGTCGATCCCGGCATCGCGTTCAAGCGGCATCCCTGCTGCGGCAGCACGCATCCGGCCGTTGATGCGATGCTTTATATGCGCGAAGCGCATGGCCTCGTGCCGGAGCGTGTGGCGAAGGTGGAATCCTGGACGCATCCGCGCAGGCTTGCACACACCAACCGGCCCGATCCGCAGAGCGGCCTCGACGGCAAATTCTCGATCCAATACGTACTCGCGCGCGCGCTCACGCACGGCATCGTCAGCATGGCGCATTTCAGCGACGAGGCCGTGCGCGATCCGGCGACGCGTGCGCTGATGGCGCGCGTGCATTCGGCGCCCGATCCGGCGGCGAAGCACGAGACCAGCGACCACTTCTATTGCCGGCTCAAGATCACGACCACCGCCGGCGAGAGCTTCGAGCATTTCGTCGACCGTCCGGTCGGCCGCGACCGCGATCATCCGCTGCCGGCGGGCGCGCTGGAGGCGAAATTCCGCGACTGCGCGAAGACGGTGCTCGACGCGAAAGCGGTCGAAACCTTGCTCGACCGGTGTCTTGCGCTTGAGACGGTTGCAGATGTGTCCGACGTTCTCGGCGTCATCGCGGCCGGCGTCACGCCGCCGGCGCTCGCACCGCGCAGCCGCGCCTATGCATGACGTGAGTAAGATCGATAAGGAAACGAATGTCAGTCATTGAGCTTTCGCGCGAGCGTCCCGACGTTCTTGTGGTCGGCGCCGGCAATGCCGCGCTCTGCACCGCGATCTCCGCCAGCGAGAACGGCGCGCGCGTGCTGATGCTGGAGGCGGCGTCAATCGAAGAGCGCGGCGGCAATTCGCATTTCACCGGCGGCGCCTTCCGCTTCGCCTATTCCGGCGTCGAGGACCTGCTCAAGGTGCTGCCCTCGATGGCGAACGACGACCTCTCGAACGTCGACTTCGGCAGCTACACCGAAGAGCAGTATTTCGACGACATGTTCGAGCTGACGCAGTACCGCACCGACCAGGACCTCTGCGAAATCCTGGTGCGCAACAGCCTCGAGACCGCCGCCTGGGTGCACCGCCAGGGCGTGAAGCTGCAGCCGGGCCTCGGCCGGCAGGCCTATAAGGTCGACGGCAAGTTCAAGTTCTGGGGCGGGCTCGCGCTGCACATCTGGGGCGGCGGGCCTGAAATGCTCAAGGCGCTGTACGCCACGGCCGAGAAGCGCGGCGTGAAGATCATTTATGAGACGCCGGCGGTGGCGCTGATCCGCGAGCGCGGGCGCGTGACCGGCGTCGTCGCCGAGCATCTCGGCGAGCGGGTCGAGATCAGGGCGGGCGCGGTTGTGCTCGCCTGCGGCAGCTATGAGTCGAATCCGGAAATGCGCGCGCGTTATCTCGGGCCGGGCTGGGAGCTGGCGAAAATCCGCGGCACCCGCTTCAACATGGGCGCCGGCCTCACCATGGCGCTGGCGATCGGCGCGCGGCCCTATGGCAATTTCTCGGGCTGCCATTCGGTCGCCTGGGACATCAACGCGCCGCCCTATGGCGACCTCACCGTCGGCGACCAGTTCCAGAAGCACAATTATCCGTTCGGGCTGCTCATCAACGCCAAGGGCGAGCGCTATGTCGACGAGGGGCTGAACTTCCACAGCCACACCTACGCGCGCTATGGCGGCGAGATCATGCGCCAGCCCGGCATGTTCGCCTGGCAGGTGTTCGACGCCAAGGCGCATCCGCTGCTGCGCGGCGAATACCGCATCCGCCGCGTCACCAAGGCGGAGGCGAACACGCTGGAGGAGCTGGCGCCAAAGCTCGAAGGCGTCGATCCGGAGGCGTTCCTGCGCACGGTGCGCGCCTACAACGCCGCCTGCACCAGCGACGTGCCGTTCAATCCGAACATCCTCGACGGCCGCAGCACCAAGGGGCTCGCGATCGAGAAGACCAACTGGGCGGTGGCGCTCGATACGCCGCCGTATCACGCCTATCACGTCACCACCGGCGTCACCTTCACCTTCGGCGGCGTGAAGATTTCGAAGCAGGGCGAGGTCGAGGACCTCTACGGCCGCCTGATCCCCGGCCTCTATGCCGCGGGCGAGATGGTCGGCGGATTGTTCTTCCACAATTATGCGAGCGGCACCGGCCTGATGTCGGGCGCGACCTTCGGCCGGCTCGCCGGACGCAGCGCGGCGGCATTCGCGCGCACGGGCGCCGCCGCGGCCGCAGAGTAGGGCCATGCTCAATCGCGCGCAAAAAACCGCGGCGCAGCAGTTGGCGGAGTTCGCCGTTGCGCTGACGTTCGACGACATCCCGCCGTCTGCGGTCGCACTCGCCAAGCAGTGTCTGATCGACGCGATCGCCTGCGCCGCCTACGGCCAGCGGTTCCCCTGGTCGGCGATGGTGCTGGCGGAAGCGGTTGCGAGCGGCGAGGGCGGCCCGTGCCGGCTGCCGGGCGTCGACGGCCACCATCTCCACGTTCCGCAGGCGGCGCTGGCGCTCGGCACTTTCGCGCACGCCTTCGAGCTCGACAATTTGCGGATGCCCGGCGCCGGCGTGCATGGCGGCGCCACCGTGGCGCTGCCGGCGTTCGCGATGGCGCAAGCCTGCGGCGCCAGCGGCCGCGATCTCGTCACCGCTATCGTCGCCGGCATCGAGGTGATGTTCCGCATCGGCGCGGCGACGCTGCATTCGGCCGAGAAGGTCGGCTTCCACGGGCCGGGCATGACCGGGCCGTTCGGCTCGGCGGCGGCGTGCGCGTCGCTCATGAAGCTCTCGGCGGCGGAAACCGCCAACGCCTTCGGCGTTGCCGGCTCGCTGGCGGGCGGGCTTGCTGGCGTTTGCGAAGTCCGGCTCCGGCGGGATGATCAAGCGCCTGCATCTCGGCCGCGCCGCCGAGAGCGGCGTGATCGCCGCGCGGCTGGCGCAGCGCGGCTATGAGGGACCGCTCGCCGTGCTCGAAGGACGTTACGGCCTGCTCGAAGCGTTCTGCGAAGAGACCGACCCAAGCCTGCTGACGAAGGACCTGGGCGAGACCTGGGAGATCGAGCGGCTCTGCATCAAGCGCTATGCGTCGCACGTCACCACGCATGTGCCGGTGCAGATGCTGCGCGGCTTCATCGAGCAGCACGGCTTCGCCGGCGACGACATCGCCGAGATCGCGGTCGACGCATCGGCCAAGGTCGTATCGCATCACAGCGGTCGCCGATCCCGGCGACATCATGCTGGCGCAGTACAGCGTGCCGTTCTGCCTCGCGATCGCCGTCCTACAACGATCCGCGCGATCCGGACGTGTTCAGCGACAAGACGGCCGCCGATCCGCGCGTGCGCGATCTGGCAAAGCGCGTGCGCGTCAGCGCCGACGGCGGCCGCAAGGGCTGGAGCGCGCAGATCGCGGTGTCGCTGCGCGACGGCCGCCGCTTCGAGGAAGCCAGGGAGACGTTCCTCGGCTGCCCGCAGACGCCGCTCTCCGACGAGCAGTTGCGGTTCAAGTTCGAGCGGCTCTGCCGCGACGCGCGGCTGAAGCCGGGATCGTTCGACGCGCTGATGCGGCTCGAAACGCTGCCCTCGCTCGCCGACGCGCTATGAGCACCGGTTTCGCCAAGCTGAATACGCTGGTCGGCAGCCCGGTCGAGCGCATCGAGGATCTGCGGTTCCTGCGCGGCCGCGGCCAGTATGTCGACGACATCGTGCGCGACGGTCTCCTGCATGCCGCGATCCTGCGCAGCTCGGTGGCGCATGGCCGCATCCGATCCATCGACAAAACGGCCGCGCTCGCCCGCAGCGGCGTGCATGCGGTGATCACGGCGGCGGATGTGCTCGCGGCGCTCGGCGCGGTCCCGGCAATTCCGCTGCGGCAGGAGCAGATGCCGGCGTTCAAGCCCCACGAGCAGCCGGTCATTGCGCACGGCAAAGTCCGCTATGTCGGCGAGCCGGTCGCGGTCGTCGTCGCCGACAGCGCGGCGGCGGCCGAAGATGCACTGGAATCGATTGAGCTCGATATCGAAGCGCTGCCGGCGGCCGCCGGACCGGGCGCGGACGACGCTTTGTTGGTCGACGGCACGACGTCGAACTGCGCCGCGACGCTGACCGCGGTGCGCGGCGACGCCGACGCCGCGTTCAAGGACGCGCCTTACGTGCGGCGCGAGCGCTTCCGGGTACAGCGCCACACCGCGGTGCCGATGGAAGCGCGCGGGCTGCTCGCGGACTGGGATGCGGCGCGCGGTCATCTGACGGTCTACGGCGCCGCGAAAGTTGCCTTCACGGTCAGGCGCATCCTCGCCGCGCAGCTCGTGCTCACGGAAGACGCCATCACCATGATCGAAGGCGACGTCGGGGGCGCCTTCGGCGTGCGCGGCGAGTTCTATCCCGAGGATTTCCTCATTCCCTTCGCGTCGAAGACCGCCGGACGGCCGGTGAAATGGATCGAGGACCGGCGCGAGCATCTGATCGCGACCAACCATGCGCGTGATGTCGTCTGCGATCTCGAAATCGCCTGCGACCGCGACGGCACCATCCGGGCGCTGCGCGGCCATGCCCATGCCGATGTCGGCGCCTATCTGCGCACCAACGGCGCGACCGGCGCGCGCAACGTCGCCCAGGTGATGTCCGGGCCCTACAGCATTCCGAACATCCGTATCGATGTGTCGGTGCATGTGAGCAACAAGACGCCGGTCGGCACCTATCGTGGGCCCGGGCGCTTTGAGGCGGACTTCTTCCGCGAGCGCCTGCTCGACATGGTGGCGCGCGATCTCGATCTCGACGGCGTCGAATTCCGCCGCCGCAACCTGATCGCGGAAGCGCAGATGCCCTATGCGCTCGCCACCGTCGTGCCGCTCAACATCGCGACCGAGACCGACACCGGCGACTATCGCGAGACGCTCGATCGCTGCTTGGCTGAAATCGGCTGGAGCCAGAAGACAGCGCTGCAAGGCAGGCTGATCGACGGCCGCTACCACGGCCTCGCGGTCAGTTGCTACATCGAGGGTGGCGCGTCCGGTCCGCGCGAGAACGCCCGCATGGTGCTGGAAACCGACGGCGCGGTGTCGGTCTATGTCGGCTCGTCGGCGGTCGGGCAGGGGATCGAGACGATCTTCGCCCAGATCGCCGCCGATGCATTGGAGATGCCGCTCGACCGCATCCGCGGCGTCTATCACGGCTCGACCACGCACGTGCGCGAGGGCTTCGGCTCGTTCTCGTCGCGCTCGACGGTGATGGGCGGCTCGGCGGTGATCGACGCGGCCGCCAATCTGAAGGCGGCAATCCGTGCCGCCGCGGCGAAACGGCTGGGCTGTACCGCCGACGAGGTCAGGATCGAAAGCGAGCAGGTCGTCGGTCCGGGCCGCAAATCGATCACGCTTGCTGCACTCGCCGCGGAAGGGATTTCCGCCGAGGGCACCTATGCCAGCACCAAGCGCACCTACAGCTACGGCGCGCACGCCGTCCATGTCGCCGTCGATCCCAAGACCGGGCATGTCGCGGTCATCGACTACGTCGCGGTCGAGGACGTCGGCCGCATCGTCAATCCGCTGACCCTGCACGGCCAGGGCATCGGCGCCATCGTGCAGGGGCTCGGCGGCGCGTTCCTCGAACATCTCGTCTATGACGAGGACGGGCAATTGCTGACCGGCTCGCTTGCCGACTACCTGATGCCGACCGCCAGCGACTTCCCGAGCATCCGCGCGGTGGCGCTGGAATCGAAGCCGACGCCGCACAATCCGCTCGGCGCCAAGGGCGCCGGTGAGGGCGGGATTATTCCCGTGGGCGGCGTCGTCGCCAATGCCGTTGCTGCGGCGCTTTTGTCGCTCGGCGTCGAGCCGCGCGAGCTGCCGCTGTCGCCGCCGCGGCTGTGGCAGCTCATTCACGCCGCAAAGAGCTCGGCGCGCTAGGCGATTGATTGCATCATAGCTTCGACCTGTCGCACCACGGAATGTGGTTGCTGATTTGACATTTGCGCCTTCGGCGCTCCAATGTTCCGAGCACGACAAGAATAACAATCGAAACGAGGAACGCCTTGCCAACCGTGGTCCGTATTCTGTTGTGTTTGTTTTGTCTCTCGCCCGCGTTCACGGAGCGGTCGAATGCGCAGGGGTCGGCGGATTTTTACAACCAGAAAACGATCAGATTCGCGGTCACCTATGAGCCGGGCGGTTCGTACGATATTTATGCGCGGCTCGTCACGGCGCATATGGGCAAGCACATCCCGGGAAATCCGTCGTTCAACGTCCAATACATGCCGGGTGCCGGCGGCCTGATCGGCATCCTGCATCTCTACGAAAAGGCGGCGCAGGACGGGACCGAAATGGCCATCCTGCCGCGCGACGTGGCTATCAACCAGATGCTGCGGCCGGAGCAGGCGCGCTACGACGCGCGCCGTTACAATTGGATCGGCACGATCTCGAGCTATGCCGGCGTGATGTTCGTTGCGAGCCGCACCGGTGTGAAGACCGCAGAGGATCTGCGCAGCGTCCCGGTGATTGCGGGCTCGTGGGGCCAGACGACCGAGACCTACATCACGCCCACGCTGCTCAATGCGCTGGCCGGAACGAAGTTCAAGCTGGTTACCGGCTATCGCGGCGGCCCGGATGTCGATCTCGCCGTGGAGCGCGGCGAGGTGGACGGGCGGATGTCGTCCTGGACCCTGCTCAAGACCCAGCGCGAGCGTTGGCTCAAGGACAAATTCGTCGTCATCCCGTTTCAGGCCGGTATCAGGTCGCATCCCGAGCTCAAGGGTATTCCGCTGGTCAGCGAGCTCGCGACCACCGAAGAGGGCCGGCGGATTCTCGAATTCCAGAACTCCGACGCGGGTATCGGCTGGAGCGTGGTGGCGCCACCGAACGTTCCCGCAGCCCGCGTCGCGATGTTGCGCGCCGCCTTCGACAAGACGATGCGCGACGCGGAATTCATCGCAGAAGCGCAGAAACGGGGATTTGAAATAAACCCGGCGACCGGACAGGAGCTGGAAGCGATTGTCGGGCGCACAATCGCGACGCCGGCCGATGCCTTGGTTCGCCTGAAGAATATCCTCGCAACAAAATAACGGCCGCGCCGGAGCGCGTCCGACAAATTCACGCACAATGGAGACTGCCCTTTGCTGATCGACTGGCACGTTCACATCAACGACCCAAAATTCCTCGGGCCGCCGTGGTGGTCTCACACGGTGCCGATGACGGTTGAGCACGCGCTGGCAGCGCATGAGCTGGTCGGGCTCGACCGCACCGTCATCAGCAATGCGGTGCACTACATCCGCCACATGAAGACCGACAAGGAGATCGTGGCCGCGCTCGAAAGCTCGAACCGTCACCTCGCTGCGTGCCGCGACAAGCATCCCGACAAGTTCGTCTGCATGGCGACCTGCATCCCCGGCGGCGGCGATGCCTATTGGCGGGAGCTGGAACGCGCCGTCAAACAGGACGACGCCCGCGCCGTGATCATCAATTCAAGCCATCACGGCCACTACCCGGACGAAGACGCCGCGAAGCCGTTCTTCAAGCTGGTGACCGACCTCGACATCCCGGTGTTCATCCATCCCGGCGATGCGACCACGCCGGCGATGGCGGACTACCGTCTGGCATCGAGTATCGGCCGGCCGGCGGACAATTGTCTGTCGCTGGCGCGGCTGATCGTGCGCGGCATCTTCGAACAGTTTCCCGACCCTCAAGCTCGTCGGCAGCCATCTGGGCGGCGGCATCTGCGAGGTGATCGGGCGCATGGACTACGCCTACGATCTCCTCGACTTCTCGGTGTTTCTCGGTCCCTACGAGCCGATGCTGATCAAGCACTCGCCGAGCCACTACCTCAAGATGATGTATTTTGATTCCGCCTGCTACGCGCCGCCGGCCGCGGAGTGCTGCCTGAAGACGGTCGGCGAGGACCACTTCCTGTTCGGCACCGACTCGCCGCCGATGGTCCCGCTGAAGCAGAAGGGGTTCGACATGATGAGCAAGATCGGCATGACCCCGAAACAGTATGACAAGGTGATGGGCGGCAATGCTGCGCGGCTGTTGAAGATCAACTAGAGGGATTTCCCGATGCCATCGCGGTCCTCCCGCACGGTGCGTTTCGCGATTGTGGCCTTGATCACGATTCCGCTGCCGGGCGCCGCACGGGCGCAAACCGTCGAAGAATTCTACCGCGGCAAGACCATCACGATGGTGATCGGCTATCCGGCTGCCGGCGCCAATGACCGCTACGCGCGGACCATGGCCCGCCACATCGGCAAGTACATTCCAGGTCAGCCGAATGTGATCTCCCGCAACATGCCGGGCGGCGGCAGCCTGATCGCGGCGAACCACGTGTTCAACGTCGCGCCGAGGGACGGCACGGTCATCAGCCTGCTGGCGGCGACAATTCCGCTGGAGGAGGCGCTCGGCACCCAGGGCGCCCTGTTCAAGTCCGCGCAGTTCAACTGGATCGGGCGCATGGCGTCCTCGGTCAACATCACCTTCATGAACGCCAATGCGCCGGTGAAGACGATCAAGGATGCCTTCACGCGCGAGGCGATCCTCGGCGGCACCGGCCGCAGCGGCACGCCGACCGTCTATCCGTCGGTGCTGAACAATGTGCTCGGTATGAAATTCAAGGTCGTGATGGGCTACTCCGGATCGGTCGCCGCCATGCTGGCGATGGAGCGCGGCGAGGTCGAGGGTCACTCGACCAGCATTGATGGCGTGAAGGCCGCGCACGAGGATTGGATCAGGGACAAGAAAATCAACATTCTCGTCCAGTACGGCTTGCGCCGGCATCCGGAGTTTCCGGACGTGCCGCTCTCGATCGAGCTCGGCCGCACGCCCGAGGAGGTTCAGATCCTCCGCATTGTCGCCAACGCTACCGAGGTCGGCAAGATGACGCTGGCACCGCCCGGCGTACCGGCGGATCGTGTGCAGGCGCTGCGGCGCGCCTTCGAGGCCGCGATCAAGGACCCCGATTATCTCGCGGAGATGCGCAAGCAGCGTCTGGAGGTCATTCCGCTGACCGGCGAGGAGCTCCAGAAGATCGTTGCCGAAGCCGGCACCATTTCGCCTGCGATCCTCGACAAGGTGAAGGCGATCTATCCGCTCAATTGACGCTGCGTCCTCGCGATCGTCGGCGTCCCCGCATCGGTGCCACGCCGATTGATTTCGGCGCGGCAAACGTGACAATGGCGCGCCCACCGGATTGCCACCAGGAACATCGCCATGCTGTCCCAAGCCGATCGCAAGAAAGCCGCCGATATCCTGATGACCGCGGAGAAGGAGCGGAAGCAGGCGCCCCAGCTCACCAAGACCTGGCCGGACATCACCTTCGAGGACGCCTATGCGATCTCGACCGAGGTCGCCAACCGCAAGATCGCGGCCGGCGCCAAGCTGATCGGCCACAAGGTCGGCCTGACCTCGAAGGCGATGCAGCGGTCCTCGCAGATCGACGAGCCCGACTACGGGCATCTGCTCGACAACATGATGATCGCCGACGGCGCGCAGATTCCGCACAACTCGTTCTGCCGGCCGCGGGTCGAGATCGAGCTGGCGTTTATCCTCGGCAAAAAGCTGAAGGGCCCGGGCGTGGGCCTGCCGGAAGTGCTGCGCGCGACCGAATACGTGGTGCCGGCGATCGAGATCGTCGACGCGCGCCTGCAGGACCAGCGCAAGATCTTCGACACCATCTCGGACAACGGCGCGGCGGCGGGCATCGTGATCGGCGGCCGGCCCGGTCGGGTCCGCTGGATGTCGATCTGCGCTGGGTCGGCGGCATCATGTACAAGAATTCCGAGATCGAGGAGACCGGCGTCGCCGCCGGCGTGCTCGGCCATCCGGCGCTTGGCGTCGCGTGGCTCGCCAACAAGCTCGGCCAGCATGACGTGGCGCTGGAGCCCGGGCACCTCGTGCTCGCCGGTTCGTTCACGCGCGTGGTGTTCGCCAACAAGGGCGACACGCTGCACGCCGACTTCGGCTCGCTCGGCGGCATCGCCGTCCAGTTCGTCTGAGGTCCTGCCGATGGAGCTTGCGCGCAACAACTTCAAGAAGGCGATCGCCGAAGGCCGCGTGCAGATCGGCCTGTGGTCGAGCCTGTGCAGCAATATCGGCGCCGAGGTCGTCGCCGATAGTGGCTTCGACTGGATATTGCTCGACGGCGAGCATTCGCCGAACGAAGTGCCGATCACGATGTCGCAGTTGCAGGCGCTTGTTGGCGGCACCGCGTCGCCGATCGTGCGGCCGGCCTGGAACGACGCGGTCATGATCAAGCGCATCCTCGACATCGGCGCGCAGTCGATCCTGGTGCCTTACGTGCAGAATGCCGTTGAGGCGGCACGCGCGGTCGCGTCGGTGCGCTACCCGCCGGCGGGCATCCGCGGCGTCGCCGCGAGCACGCGCGCCAACCACTACGGCCGCGTGAACAACTATCTCAAGCTCGCCGACTCGGAGATTTGCCTGCTGGTGCAGGTCGAGACCCGCTCGGCGCTGGGTGAGCTTGAGGCGATCGCCAAGGTTGACGGCGTTGACGGCGTGTTCATCGGCCCGTCGGACTTGGCGGCATCGCTCGGCCATATCGGCAATCCGGCACATGCCGAAGTACAGGCGGCGCTCGAAGACGCCGTGAAGCGGCTGAAGAAAGTCGGCAAGCCGGCCGGCATCCTCACGCTCAGCGAGGAAGAGGCCAAGCGCTACATCCAATGGGGCTACACCTTCGTGGCGGTCGGCTCGGACATCGGCCTGCTCGGGCGCGGCGCCGACGCGCTGGCGAAGCGGTTCAAGACCTGATCGCGTGTCCCGGATGCTGTATCGTAGGGTGGGTTAGCGCCGAAGGCGCGTAACCCACCGGTTGAATGTGCCGCGAGCTTTTCGGTGGGTTACGGCGCTTCGCGCCTAAACCCACCCTACGGCATCAAGACCTGATCTTCGCCATCTCCGGATCGTAGAGCGGCCGCAGCGACACCTCCGCCGGATAGATTTTGCCGGCGATGTCGATCTCCCATTTGGCGTCCTTGATGTAGGCCGCATTGATCGGCTCGCCGGCCTCGATCATGAAGAGGCCGACGGCGCCGCCGAGGGTGTGGCCGTAGGAGCCGGCGCGCACATAGCCGATCGGCTTGCCGTTCCTGCGCACCACCTCGGCATGGAACAGCATCGGCTCCGGGTCCTTCACCAGCACCTGCGCCAGCCGCCGCGTCAGCGGCCCCGCCGCCTTCTGGCTTGCAGCGCCGCGTCGCGGCCGATGAAGTCCGGCTTGTTCAGGTCGACGAAGAAGCCGAGCCCGGTCTCGAAGGCATTGTCGGTGTTGTCGATGTCGTGGCCGTAGTCGCGATAGCCTTTCTCCAGCCGCAGGCTGGCGAGCGCCTTCAGCCCCGCGTGGCGCAGCCCGAACGGCGCGCCGGCCGCGACCAGCCGGTCGTAGACATGCGTGGCCTGCTCGGCCGGGATGTAGAGCTCGTAGCCGAGCTCGCCGACGTAAGTGATGCGGATGCAGAGCGCGCGCGCCAAGCCGATGTCGATCTCGCGCGCGGTGCGGAACGGGAATGCATCGTTCGAGAGATCGACGGAGGTCAGCGTCTGCAGAAGCTCGCGCGAACGCGGCCCCTGCACGTTGATCTGGCAGTAGGCCGAGGTCACGTCGGTGACGGTCGCCTGCGCATCGCCGGGCACGTGGCGCCGCATCCAGGTCTCGGCGTGGCGGTGCATGGTGTCGGTCACGACCACCATGAATTCTTCGTCGGACAGTTTCGTCACCGTCAGATCGGCTTCGAGCGTGCCCTTGTCGTTGAGCCATTGCGTGTAGGTGATGCGGCCCGCATCGCCGTCGACGTCGTTGGCGGAGATGTGGTTGAGCACGCGGCCGGCGTCGCGGCCCTGCACCAGGAACTTGCTCATGAACGACATGTCCATGAGGATCACGGTTTCGCGCGCCGCCCGGTGCTCTGCCGCCCACCAGGGAAACCAGTTCTGCCGTCCCCACGAGAGCTTCTCGACCTTCGGCGCGAAGCCCTCCGGCGCGTACCAGTCGGCGCCCTCCCAGCCGCTCACGTCGCGGAAATAGGCGCGCGCCGCCACCAGCCGGTCGTGGATCGCCGAGGTCTTCACGCCGCGCGCGGTCATCGGCGTCATGGTCGGGTAATGGCACTTGTAGACCATGCCGAGCGACTCGATGGTGCGCTCGCGGCGGTACTCGGGATTGGCCTGGTACTTGTGCAGGCGGTCGATGTTGATGCCGGTCACATCGGCATCCGGCGTGCCGTTGACGATCCAGTGCGCCAGCAGCCGGCCGATGCCGCCGCCGGTGAGGATGCCGATCGAATTGAGCCCCGCGGCCACGAAGTAATTCTTGAGCTCCGGCGCCTCGCCGATGATCGGCCGCAGGTCGGGCGTGAAGCTCTCCGGGCCGCAGAAGAATTTCTTGATCCCGATCTCGAGCGTGATCGGCACGCGGCTCATCGCCTTTTCGAGATAGGGCGTCATGCGATCCCAGTCGGGCGGGATTTCGCCGAACGAAAAATCCTCCGGAATGCCATCGACGTTCCACGGCGCGCACACCGGCTCGAACAGCCCGACCAGCAGCCCGCCGACCTCCTCACGGAAGTAGCCGTATGACGCCGGATCTTCCAGCACCGGCATCGACGGCGGCAGATCGGCGATCGGCTCGGTGATCAGGTAGTAATGCTCGGCCGCCTGGTTCGGGATCGTGACGCCGTCGCGCTCGCCGAGCTGGCGCGCCCACATGCCGGCGCAGTTGACGACGTATTCCGCCTGGATGTCGCCGAACGCCGTGCGCACGCCGGTGACGCGGTTGCCCTGGCGCAGCACGCCGTCGACACGCACGCCTTCGATCAGTTTCGCGCCGGCCATGCGCGCGCCCTTGGCAAGCGCCATGGTTACGTCCACCGGATTGGCGCGGCCGTCGTCGGCGACATAGAAGCCGGCGAGGATGTCGTCGACGCGCGCGAGCGGGAACAGCTTCTTGACTTCCGTCGGCGAAATCTCCTCCACGCGCACGCCGCACAGGCGGTTGAAGGCGGCGACGCGGCGATATTCTTCGAGGCGGTCGGCGTCGGCGGCGACCTCGATGAAGCCGACCGGATTGAAGCCGGTCGCCTGGCCGGTCTCGGCTTCGAGCCGCCGGTAGAGATCGCGGGTGTATTTCCGCAGCTCGGTCGAGGTCTCCGAGGTGGAGCCGAAGGTGACCACCAGCCCGGCGGCGTGCCAGGTCGTGCCGGAGGTGAGCCGGTCGCGCTCCAGCAGCACCACGTCCTTCCAGCCCATATGCGCCAGATGATAGGCGACCGACGTCCCGATGACGCCGCCGCCGATCACCACCACCCGCGCGCGATCCGGAAGAACCGGAGCAGCCATCGCTGTGTCCCTCTAATCAGCCGGCAATCTACATCCATTTGGTCAGCCTTGAAGTGCAATCGGTAGCTGTGACTGCCCCGATGCCGCAGGGCGCCCGCGCAAATTGCCGTTGGAACACGCGTGTGGTTCACTGCACCCAAAGCTTGGAGGAACGCATGGGTTGGGGTGGTCGCCGGACGCCGGGCATCTGCGGCCTGATCGTTGTTCTCGCCGGCACGTTGGCCGCCGGCCCCGTTTCCGCGTTTCCCGACAAGCCGATCCGGATGGTGGTGTCGTTCCCGGCCGGCGGCACCGGCGATGCGGTTGCGCGCGTGCTGGCCGATGGACTCTCCGCGCGGATGAAGCAGACCGTCGTGGTCGACAACCAGGGCGGCGCCGCCGGCACGATCGGCGCCGCGATCGCCGCGCGCGCGGCGCCCGACGGCTACACCATGCTGGTGTCGGCGACCAGCGTGTTCGCCGTCGTGCCGAATATGCGCAAGGTCGATTTCGATCCGATCGCCGATCTCAAGCCGGTTGCGCGGGTCGGTGAATCGCTGCGCGCGCTCGCGGTCAGCCCGAAGCTGCCGGTGAAATCGGTCGCGGAGCTTGTCGCCCACGCCAAGAAGAATCCCGGCAAGCTGAATTACGGGTCCGCCGGCCCCGGCTCGACCGTGCATATCCTCACCGAGTCGTTCCGCCGCGCCGCCGGCATCGACCTCGTGCACATTCCCTATCGCGGCGCCGCGCCGGCGCTGCAGGGGCTGCTCGCCGGCGACGTCGAGATGCTGATCGACACCGTGGTGATCCCGCATATCAAGTCGGGCACCGTGCGCGGGCTCGCGGCGGTCGGCCAGGACCGGCTCGACGAGCTGCCGGACCTGCCGACGTTGGCGGAAGCCGGTTATCCGAGCGTGCGGACATCGGGATGGTCGGGGCTGTTCGGACCCGCCAAATTGCCGCCCGAGCTGGTCGCGTTCTATGCCGGTCATGTCGAGGCGCTGTTCAAGGACAAGGCGTTCGTGGCGCGGCTGATCGCGACCGGCTCAACCCCGGCGTTCCTCGCGGCGGCGCCGTTCGCCGACTACGTCAAGGAAGACAACGCCTATTTCGGGCAGCTGATCCGCGATGCCGGCATCAAGCTGAATTGAGAGCACGAACGATGCCGAGATCGTTGGGAGCGCTGCTGCTTGCGACCATCGTGCTGGCGCCCGCGCCATCGTTCGCGCAGGACGCCAAGACCGTCCGCCTGATCGTGCCGTTCGCGGCCGGCGGTCCCGCCGATGCGCTGGCGCGTGCCGTCGGTCCCGGCATGAGCACGGCACTCGGCCAGGCCGTCGTCGTCGACAACCGCGGCGGCGCGGGCGGCGTGCTCGGCGTCGATGCCGTCGCGAAGGCCGCGCCGGATGGCACGACCATCGGACTTGCTGGCTTCGGCGCAATGACGGTGCTGCCGTTCATCCGGCCGGCGCCCTATGACGTGCTGCGCGACCTCGCGCCGATCACGCTGGTCGGGCGCAATTCCGGCGTGCTGGTCACGCATCCGAAGCGCGGCTTCAAGACTGTCGCCGACCTTGTGGCGTTCGCGAAGGCAAACCCGAAGAAGGTCAATTTCGCCTCCGCCGGGACCGGCACCTCGATCCATCTGTCGGGCGAGCTGTTCGCTCTGGCGTCGGGCATCCAGCTCGTGCACGTGCCCTATGCCAAAGGTGCGGCGCCGGCGATCACCGATCTGCTCGGCGGCCATGTCGACATGATGCTGCCCGACATCTCCGGCGTGCTCGAGCACGTTCGCTCCGGCGCGCTGGTTGCGCTGGCGGTCACCGGCGAGAAGCGCTCGCCGCAACTGCCGGACGTCCCGACCATGGGCGAGGCCGGCTATCCCAAGGTTGTCTCGGAGACCTGGTTCGGGCTGATCGCGCCGGCCAAGACGCCGGCGGCGACGCTCACTACGCTGCATGGCGCGGCGATGACGGCACTGAAATCGCCGGACGTGATCAAGCAGATCGAGCTGCAGGGCTCGGTGGCTGCACCCACCACCCAGGCCGAGTTCCGCGCGTTCATCATCGCGGAGCAGGCCAAGTGGAAACCCGTGATCGAGTCAGCCAACCTGAAGCAATAACCGGCCTGAAGCAATAACATGCAATACGATCCGCGCACCGAGCCGCACACGCTCAAGCACAATCCTGCCACCGCGCTGGTGGTGCCGCGGCCGATCGGCTGGATCACGACGATCGGACCGACCGGCGTCGTCAATCTTGCGCCCTACAGCTTCTTCAACATCGTCGCCGCTAATCCGCCGTTCGTCATCTTCTCCAGCAGCGGCCGCAAGCACTCGCAGGCCAATGCCGAGGTGTCCGGCGAGTTCGTGTTCAATATGGCGACCTACGCGCTGCGCGACGAGATGAACCTCACCTCCGGCGCCTATGACGACAGCGTCAGCGAGCCGGAGTTGGCCAAGCTCGAGATGGTGCCGTCGCGCTACGTCAAGCCGCCGCGGGTCGCACGCTCGCCGATCGCGCTCGAATGCAACTACCTCAAGACCATCGAGATGGTCGGTTCGACCGGCAAGCGCTCGACCTCGTCGCTCGTACTCGGTGAGGTCATCAACGTCTATGTCGACGACAACGTGATCGTGGACGGCCAGATCGACGTCAGCCGCATCAAGCCGATCGCGCGGCTCGGCTACATGGACTACAGCGTCGTGGATACGGTCTTCAGCATGATGCGGCCGGGCGAGGGAGCAAGCGGCTAACTCACTCCGCTCGTCCCCGCGAAGCGGGGACCCAGGCTAGATTCAGACTGGATTCCCGCTTTCGCGGGAATGAGCGGAGGTGAGATCAAGCCAAGTCGGCGACGGAGCGAAGCTCAGCCCTTGAACACGGTCTCCGGCCGGCCGAAGAACGTGTAGGCGGCGTCGTAGAACCGCAGGTAGTTCTTCGACGTTGCCGCTGCGTGCGCGATGCCCGGCATCATCACGTATTCCTTGTCCGGGTTCGGCAGCAGCTTGAAGAACTCGAGCAGGTCCTCGTCGGTGGCGATGCCGTCATGCTGCCCGCGCAGGATGACGGTCGGCACCTTGATCTCCTTGGGATCGCAGACCGGCAGGTTCTCGCACATGTCGATATAGGTGCCGTTCGGCACCGTGGTCTCGATCGCGAGGATCGCGTCGACGTAGGGCTGCTTGCGGCTCTCCATCGCGGTCTCGGAGTGGTCGCGCATCATGGTCGAGAGCAGGAAGTCCCGGTCGATCGGGCGCGTCACGCTCGACTTCCACTCGGCGAGCTTCTGCGCGCGCTTGATCAGCGTCGGCGAGCCCTTGCCGGTGTAGACCATGGCGTCGAGGCCGAGCCGCTTCACGCGATCCGGATGCTTCTGTGCGAACAGCGCCGCGCGCAGCGCGCCGGACGAGAAGCCGATCAGGTTGAGCGGGCCGGAGTTCGAGTTCTTCATGATGTAGTCGGTGGCCGCCAGCAGGTCGGGCACGCCCTGCGCGATGTTGGCGAGATGGTCGGCAGGCTTGTCGGAACGGCCGTAGCCGAGGAAGTCCATCCGCCAGATGTTGTAGCCGCGGCAGGCGAACCAATCGAGGATCGACGCGTCGGGGTCGCCGGGGATGTCGAGGTCGAAGCCCTGCGAGCCCATGGACGAGCCGTGCACCAGCAGGATCGTGCCCTTGGGCGGCTGCGTCACCGAGCGCTTCTCGGCCAGGAACAGCTTCTTGCCGTTCGATGTCGTCCAATGCTCGTGGCTGGGCTGCCGCGTCGTCGTTACCGTGCTCATGAACTAACCACCCTTGTTGGCCGCCAATATTGCGGCGCGTTCCCTCAATCAGAGGGGCTCCATACCATATTGTCGGCGTCAAGAAAGGGGCGGGGCAGGGCCCGTTTCCTACCGCCCCTTGAACACCGGGGCGCGCTTCTCGACCACCGCGCGGGTGGCCTCGCGGGCGTCCTCGGTGTGCATCAATTGGGTACTATAAGTCTGCTCGCGGGCGTAGCCGTCCTCGACCGGCATGAACTCGATCTCGTTGAGCGCCTTCTTGCCGAGCCGTAGCCCGAGCGGCGCCTTCTTGGAGATGGTGTCGGCTAGTTCGCGTGCTGACTCCATGAGCCGCTCCGCCGGCACGACGACGTCGGCGAAATTGACGCGGTAGGCTTCCTCGGCCGAAATCGGCACCCCGGTGAAGAACATCTTGCGCAGCATGCCCTGCGGAACGTAACGGCCCATATGCGCGCCGCCGCCGCAGCGGCCGACATTGATCTCGGGCAGCCCGAAGGTCGCGGTGGCGGCCGCGATGCGGATGTCGCAGACCGAGGCGAGCACGCAGCCCGCGCCCAGCGCCGGGCCGTTGACGGCGGCGATCACGGGGATGGCGCAGTGCCGCACCGAACTGAACGTGCGGCGCACGATCTTGGCGCGCTCGGGGTCCTCTTCGGGCTTCGCCGCCAGGAATTCCTTGAGATCGAGGCCGGCGCAGAACGCGCGCGTGCCTGACCCGGTGAAGATCGCGCAATTGACGTCGGTGCGTGCGCCGATGGCGTCGAACGTGTCGGCGATCTCGCCGTAGAGCGCCAAGGTCAGCGCGTTGACCGGCGGCCGGTTGATGGTGACGGTGACGACCTTGCCCGCGGTTTCGACGACGAGTTCGCTCATGATGGCGTCCGGCTTTAGAGAGTGGGTTCGGGGAGCGGCGGCGCGACGCCGTCCGGCAGCGGGATCTGGTGCGCGTTCAGGGTCATCGCCACCATGGTGTAGTAGCCGATCAGCGCGGTGAGCTCGACAATGCCGAGCGGCCCCCAATCCTTCAGAACCGCGTCGTAGGTCGATTGCTTGACGTGGCCGTTGGCGGTCAGCTCGACGGCATAGTCATAGACCGCGAGCGCCTTCGCATCGGCCTTCGCAGGCCGGCGCTGCTGCTTGATATCGGCGATGACGTCGGCGGCAATGCCGGCATTGGTCGCGGCGATCGCATGCATGTGCCACTCGACCTGCGACAGCCAGCGGCGCGCCGTCACCAGGATGGCGATCTCGCTGATCTCGGGCGGCAAACTCGTGCGATATCGCAAGAGCTCGCCGAATTGCTGCCACTTGTCGGCAAGCTCCGGCCGGTGCAGCGCCGCGCGCAGCGGCCCGACCAATGTGCCGCGCGGTCCCTTGACGATCGAGTCGTAGACCTTGCGCTGCTCGGCCGTCATCACGTCCGGCGTGGGGAGGGGAATGCGCGGCAAGTCTGTCTCCTGATGTCTCAGCTTCCGGTGACGACTTTTTGATGGAGCATGATCTTTTCCGAAAACCGGTTTCCACTTTTCGGGATCATGCTCGTGGCTCGGCCAAGTCGATGCCCAGCTCCCGCAAGATCTCGTCGGTGTGCTCTCCGAGCAGCGGCGGCGGCCGGTCGAACGACAGCGGCGTCTCCTTGAACCGCATCGGGCTGACCACCTGCGGCACGGTGCCGGCGAGCGGGTGGGGCAGGTGGCGCAGCATCGCCCGATGCTTGACCTGTTCTTCTTCGAACGCGCCCGGCACCGGATTGATGACGGCGCATGGCACGCCGGCGGCTTCGATGCGGGACACCCAGTCGCGCACGTTGCCCTGCGCCAGCGTGTCCGCGATCAGCGCGGTCAGCGCCTCGCGGTTGCGCACGCGGTCGGGGTTCTTGATGAAGCGCACGTCCTGCGCCCATTCGGCATGGCCGACGGCACCGCAGAATTTCTCGAACTGCCCGTCGTTGCCGACCGCCAGCGCCATGTGGCCGTCGCGGCAGGCGAACACGTCCTGCGGCTGGATGTTGGGATGCGCATTGCCGCTGCGTCGCGGCGGCTTGCCGGAGACCAGGAAGTTCATTGCCTGGTTGGCGAGATAGCCGACCTGCACGTCGAGCATCGCGAGATCGATGAAGTCGCCACGGCCGCTCACCTCGCGCTGCGCCAGCGCGGCGAGCACCGAGACCGCCGCGTACATTCCGGTCATCAGGTCGGTGATCGGAACGCCGACCTTCTGCGGCCCGCCGCCGGGCTTGCCGTCGGCCTCCCCGGTGACGCTCATCAGGCCGCCCATGGCTTGAATCATAAAGTCATAGGCCGGCGCGTCGCGCTTGGGCCCGGTCTGGCCGAAGCCGGTGATCGAGCAATAGATCAGCCGCGGATTGATTGCCTTGAGGCTCTCGTAGTCGAGCCCGAAGCGCTTGAGCGTGCCCGCCTTGAAGTTCTCCAGCACGATGTCGGAGCGCTCGGCGAGCGCGCGCACGACGCGCTGGCCTTCCGGCTTGTCGAGGTCGAGCGTGATCGAGCGCTTGCCGCGGTTGACCGAGAGGTAGTAGCCGGACTCGCGCGTGTCGTTGCCGCTCTTGTCCTTGAGGAACGGCGGGCCCCAGGCGCGGGTGTCGTCGCCGGCGCCCGGGCGCTCGACCTTGATCACGTCGGCGCCGAGATCGGCCAGCACCTGGCTCGCCCACGGGCCGGCCATGATGCGGCTGAGATCGAGCACCCGGACGTGCGAGAGCGGACCCGCCATCTCAGTCGTCCCGCGCTTCGGTCGCGCGCGCCGAGGGACGCTCGCTGAACGTCTTGTGCCAGGCGGCGATCTGCGGATGGTCCTTGCGCCAGTCGAGATCGGGGAACCGGAAATCGATGTAAGAGAGCGCGCAGCCGATCGCGACATGACCGATGCCGAATGGCGTCGCGGCGACGCCGGCGGCTTCCTTCTCCAGCGTATCGAGCGAGGCGTCGCATTTTTCGCTGGAAGGTCGTGAGGTACTCGGGCGCGGGATGCGCGCGCTCGCGCTCGTTGCGCCACAGGATCAGAAGCTCCAACAGGCCGTCGCCGAGCGCGTGACGGCGCAGCGCGACCCACTTCGCCTCCGGATCGGAGGGAAACAGCTTCGGGCCGTCGTGCAACGTGTCGAGATATTCGCAGATCACGACGGAGTCATAGAGCGGCGTACCGTCGTCCAGCACCAGCGTCGGCAGCTTGCTCAGCGGATTGTCGGACTGCAGCGCCTTGTTGGTGGTCTTCATCGCGACCATGGTGCGGACCAGCGAGAGCCGGTCGAGCAGACCCAATTCATGCGCGGCGATCATCACCTTGCGGACGAATGGCGAGCGTGGCGACCAATGCAGTTTCATGGATGATGTCCGGCACTTCCCTGTGGTGGCCGAACGATACAGCCCATCGCTGGCGCGGTCACGCGCGCAATGCGTGCTGGCGCGAGCGACGCTCCATCCTCCGCTCATGCCCGCGAAAGCGGGCATCCAGAACGCAATAGACTGGGTCCCCGCTTTCGCGGGGACGAGCGGAAGTTGGGTCAGCTACGGCAGGTCGATGGCGGCCTTGGCCTTCTGGATCAGCGCCGGCGACAGCGAGAACGCGTCATTGACGATGCGCTCCACCGCCTCGCCGGTCTGCCAAGTGTCGGTGTCGAGCTTGAGCTTCTTGGCCTGCGCGATATAGGCGGGGTCCTTCATGGTCGCCAGGAAGGCTAGGCGCAGCGCCTCCAGGCGATCCTTCGGGATGCCGGGCGGCGCATAGACGGCGCGGCCCATCGCGAGGCTCACGCCGATGAAATCGACGATCTGCTGCTGCTCGCCGCTGACGAGGTCGCGGAACAGCGGAACCTCGTCGCCGATCTCCGGAAGCTTGCGCGGACCGAGTTGCACCAGGTGAATGAGCTTCTTCTCGCGCAGCCAATTGGGATGCGAGCCCGGCCAGCTCTCCCAGGTGGTGGAGCGGCCGTGCACCTCGCCGCGCTCGATCGCGATGTTGATCTCGGCGCCGCCCTTGTAGCCGCGCACCGGCTTGAACTTCGTGCCGAGCAGGTTGTTGGCGAGCGCCACGTCCTGGAACGAATTCGAGCCCTTGCCGGTCGCGCCCATGATCAGCTCGATGCGCTTGGCGTCGTCCAGGGTCTTCGCCGGCGCCGTATGCCAGACGGTGATGACGTCCTGCACCACCGCCATCGATCCGATCCAGCTGTACTTGCGCGGGTCGTACTGCACCTGGCCGGGATCGGTGGCCGCGAACACCATGGCCGTCGACAACGGCGTGCCGATGACGGTGCCGTCCTTCACGGCCACGTTGAAGATGTGGTTGCCGGCCGCCACGCCACCGCCGCCCGGCATCACCTGCAGGATGATGTTGGGATTGCCCGGAACGTGCTTGCGCAGGTGTTCGATGAAGGTGCGGGCATAGAGGCCCCAGGAGGCGCCGTCGGGGACCGCCAGATTGTAGGTGATGGTCTTGCCGCGATAGAAATCCGCGACCGATTGGGCGCTCGCCGGCACCAGCGCTGCCAGGGTCAATGCGGTTGCAATAGACGTCAGCGCAATGGCTTTCAGTTTCTTCATTTGACCCTCGTTATGGGCATAACTGGCCGCTCTATTCCGACATTGTAGCTGACCACCGGAAGGCGTAGTAGTTCGCTACGTGGTCGCACCACTGCAATTTAAGGGCCAGCCGGGCGGACCAGCCATGAGCGATCGTCTTGTGAGGACTGCGTCCCACTGGGGCGCGTTCTACGTCCAGGTCCGCGACGGCCGCGCGGTGGGCGTGAAGCCGTTCGAGAAGGACGAGCACCCGTCGCCGCTGGCGCAATCGCAGGTGGCAGCGGTCTACGACAAGAGCCGCGTCGACCGCCCCCATGTCCGCAAGGGCTTCCTGGAGCGCGGTGCGGCGAGCGACCGCACCGGGCGCGGCGCCGAGCCGTTCGTGCCGGTCGATTGGGACACCGCCCTCGATCTGGTGGCACGCGAGCTCAAGCGCGTGAAGGAGAGCTTCGGCAACCGTGCGATCTTCGCCGGCTCCTACGGCTGGTCGAGCGCCGGACGCCTGCACCACGCGAAGTCGCTGCTGCATCGTTTCATGAATTCGCACGGCGGCGCGACCGTGCAGGTCGACACCTACTCCAACGCGGCCGGCTCGGTCATTACGCCGCATGTGCTCGGCGACAGCACCGCGATCGGCGGACCCGGCACGACCTTCGCCAGCATCGCCGAGAACACCAAGCTCGTCGTGTCGTTCGGCGGCATGCCGCTGAAGAATCTGCAGATCGACCCCGGCGGCACCGGCGAGCATGCGTCGATCTCGTCGATTTCGGCGCTCGCCGGTCGCGGCATCGAATTCGTCAATATCAGCCCGCTGCGCACCGACCAGGCCGACGACCTCAAGGCCGAATGGCTGCCGGCGATTCCCGGCACCGATACCGCGATCATGATCGCCCTCGCGCATACGCTGGTCGCCGAAGCGGCTGCACGACGAGGCGTTCCTTGAGCGCTACACCGTCGGCTTCGAGAAATTCCGCCGCTACCTGATGGGCGAGGACGACGGGGCAGCCGAAGGATGCGGCCTGGGCGGCGCGCATCTCCGGCATCGACGCCGAGACCATCCGCAAGCTCGCGCGCCGCATGGCCGGCGACGCGCACCTTCATCACCACCACCTGGTCGCTGCAGCGCGCCGACCACGGCGAGCAGCCGATCTGGATGACGGTCGTGCTCGCCGCGCATCCTCGGCCAGATCGGCCTGCCCGGCGGCGGCTTCGGTTTCGGCTACGGCTCGATGAACCGGATGGGGCAGGGGCGCTCGCCGGTGGCGGCGCTCAACCGGCCGATCGGAAGGAGCCCGATCAATTCCTACATCCCGGTGGCGCGCATCTCCGACCTGCTGCTGCATCCGGGCGAGACCATCGACTACAACGGCCAGCGCATCACCTTCCCCGAGATCAAGCTGATCTACTGGTGCGGCGGCAATCCGTTCCACCACCACCAGGACATCAACCGGCTGGTGCAGGCGTGGCAGCGCCCCGAGACCGTCATCGTGCACGAGATCTTCTGGACGCCGACGGCGCGCTACGCCGACATCGTGCTGCCGGCGACCACGACGCTCGAGCGCAACGACATCGCCTCGTCGCCCGACCGCTACATGTTCGCGATGCATCAGGCGATCGACCCGGTCGGCGAAGCGCGCAACGATTTCGATATTTTCGCGGATGTCGGCGAACGGCTGGGCTTCCGCGAGGACTTCACCGAGGGCCGCAGCGAGATGGAATGGCTGCGGCATCTCTACGAGATCGTGCGCCAGCAGGCGGCGCGGCACGGCATCGAGCGGCCGGATTTCGAGACCTTCTGGGAACAGGGCTACGTCGCCGATCCGGTGGCGACGCACTACGACTACCTGTCCGGCTATCGCGCCGATCCCGACGGCAAGAAGCTCAAGACGCCGTCCGGCAAGATCGAGATCTTCTCCGAGAAGGTGGCGTCGTTCGGCTATGACGACTGCCCCGGCCATCCGGTCTGGATCGAGCCGGCCGAATGGCTCGGATCGCCGCAGGCCGAGCGCAAGCTGCATCTTATTTCCAACCAGCCGACCATGCGGCTGCATGCGCAACTCGACAACGGCCCGGTGAGCCGCGCCTCCAAAGTGCAGGGGCGCGAGCCGGTGCTGATCAATCCGCAGGACGCGGCCGAGCGCGGCATCGCTGACGGCGACGTGGTGCGGCTGTTCAACGCGCGCGGCGCCTGCCTCGCCGGCGCGGTGGTGACCGATGCGATGAGCCGTGGCGTGCATGCAGCTCCAGACCGGCGCCTGGTACGACCCCGATCAGCCTGGCGTCGTCGGCACGCTCGACCGCCACGGCAATCCGAATGTGCTGACCCTCGACAAGGGCACGTCGAAGCTGGCGCAGGGCCCGATCTCGCAGACCGCGCTGGTCGAGGTCGAGCGCTGGACCAAGCCGGTGCCCGAGATCCGCGCCTTCGATCAACCGGCGATGACGCGCGGCTGACAAGAGCCTTTCAAGGAAGACAACAAGCAATATGAGCAAGCTCTCCGTCTCGCTGGCCATCAGCGACTACGACCATGTCCGGGATTTTGTCTATGGCCGGGTGACCGCCGAAGGTCTCGACATCAACTTCCAGGTGCTGCCGACGCCGGAAATCTTCGATCGCGCCACCCGCGATCAGGAGTGGGACGTCTGCGAGATGTCGCTCGGCAAGTGGACCGGCATGTTCTCGCAAGGCGACGACAGCCTGGTGCCGATCCCGGTGTTTCCCTCGCGCGTGTTCCGCCACTCCGCGCTCTACGTGAAGAAGGGCAGCGGCGTCGACACGCTCGACAAGCTGCGCGGCAAGCGCGTCGGCGATCCGGACTTCGCGCACACCGCCGGCATCTATGCGCGCGGCTATCTGATGCACGACGTCGGCATCAAGCTCGAGGAGATCGAGTGGGTGCAGGCCGGCACCAACAAGCCCGGCCGTCACGAGAATCTCGAGCTCAACCTGCCGGCGACGGTCAGGCGCGTGAGCGTGCCCGACAAGACGCTCGACGACATGCTGCTGGCCGGCGAGATCGACGCGATCCTCTCGGCGATCCCGCCCAAGAGCTTCATCGCCGGCAATCCCAACATGGTGCGGCTGGTGCCAAACCACGTCGAGGTCGAGACCGAATACTTCAACCGCACCGGCATCTTCCCGATCATGCACTTCGTCGCGATCAAGCGGCCGCTGTTCGAGCGCAATCCCTGGATGGCGGTGAACCTCTATCGCGCCTTCGAGGAGGCGAAGGACCGCAGCATCGCGCGCATCAAGAACATGATGATCTCGCACTTCCCGCTGCCGTGGAATCCCGACAATGGGCGGCGCGCGACCGCGATGTTCGGGGCGGACTTCTGGCCCTATGGCGTCGAGCCAAATCGCAAGACGCTGGAGGCGTTCCTGGGCTTCGCCCACGAGCAGGGCGTCGCGCACCGCAAGGTGACGCTCGACGAGGTGTTCCCGGCGAGCGTCCAGCACATCCTCAAGGTCTAGACAAAATGGACCTCGGCATCCGCGGCAGGAAGGCGCTTCTCTGCGGTGCGAGCCGCGGATTGGGCAAGGCCGCTGCGCTCGCTGTCGCCAAGGAAGGCGTCGACGTCACCATCGTCGCGCGCACCCGCGACGTGCTGGAGCGTACGGCTGCAGGAAATCCGCGACGCCACCGGCGTGCGCGTGACCGCGGTCGCCGGCGACATCACCACCGAAGCGGGGCGCGCGGCGGCGCTCAGCGCCTGTCCGGAGCCGGATATCCTGCTCAACAACGCCGACGGCCCGATGCCCGGCGATTTCCGCACCTGGACGCGCGATATTTGGATCGAGGCGCTCGACGCGATGATGCTGGCGCCGATCGAGATGATGCGCGCCACCGTCGACGGCATGATGGCGCGCGGCTTCGGCCGCATCATCAACATCTCGTCGCGCAGCGTGAAGATTCCGCAGCTCGAGCTTGGACTGTCGAACGGCGCGCGCGCGGGCCTCGTCGGCTTCGTCGCCGGCCTCGCGCGCCAGACCGTGCACCGCAACGTCACCATCAACAACATCCTGCCCGGCATCTTCGACAGCGACGCGCAGAAGCGCCACATCGAAGGCATGCTCGACGAGCTCGGCAAGAGCTTCGATCAGGTCTGGAAGGAGCGCGCCGCCGGCAGCCCGGCCAAGCGCTACGGCAATCCCGAAGAGTTCGGCGCCTACTTCGCCTTCCTCTGCTCGGCGCATGCGGGCTACATTTCCGGCCAGAACCTGCTGATCGACGGCGGCAGCTATCCCGGGACATTCTAGATGTCGGTCCTTCTTGAAAAGCGTGCGAACGGCGTCGCGGTGGTCACCATCAACCGGCCGCAGGCGATGAATTCGCTCGACGTTCCGGCCAAGGAGAGATTCGGCGCGATCTGGCAGGAGATCGCCGACGATCCGCAGGTGCGCGTCGCGATCCTCACGGGCGCCGGCGAGAAGGCGTTCTGCGCCGGCTCCGACATCAAGGAGATCGCCCGCACCGGCAGCATGGCCACGACCGAGACGCTGATGCGCGCGCTGCCCGGCGTCGGCATTCCGCTCGACAAGCCGGTCATCGCCGCGATGCACGGCTTCTGCGTCGGCATGGGCATGACGCTCGCGCTGCATTGCGACCTGCGGCTCGCAGCGAAGAACGCCGTGCTCGGCTATCCCGAGGTCAAGCACGGCATGATCTCCGGCGTGAGCGCGATGCGGCTGCCGCAGGTGATCCCGCGGGCGAAGGCGCTCGAGATGATGCTGCTGGCGCGCAACATCACGGCGGAGGAGGCGGCGCGGATCGGCCTCGTCAACGCGGTGGTCGACGACGTGCAGGCCGAGGCGCGGGCTTGGGCGGAGACGATCGCGTCCTATTCGCCGGTCGCGGTGCAGGCGACCAAGCGGCTGGCGCTGTTCCCGCAGCGCCTGTCCGAAGCCGAGCAAAAAGAAATCGCCGCCATGCGCGACCTCGTCGAATCCAAGGACGATTTCAAGCAGGGCGCATCCGCCTTCACCAAGCGTGCGTAGGTGACCATGACCTCGATGAAAGCCGTCACCTTCGCGAATTTCGGCGCGCCGTCGGTGCTGCAAGCGACCAGCATCGAGCGGCCGGTGCCGGGCGCGGATGACGTGCTGGTGCGCATCCATGCGGCCGGCGTCTGCTATCACGACGTGCTCTCGCGCGGCGGCAAGATCCCGGGCGGCGAACCCGGTCGCGTGCTCGGGCACGAGATCGCGGGCGAGATCGTCGAGACCGGCGCGAACGTGCCGGCCGAGCGCAAAGGCGAGCGCGTGGTGATCTACCAGCGGCTCTATTGCGGGCAGTGCCGCTATTGCCTCGGCGGCCGGCAGGACCTCTGCCGCAACAGCCGCGTGCTGGGCGAAAGCGGTGGCGGCGGCTACGCCGAATTCACCTGCGCGCCCGCGCGCAACGCCATCCGCATGCCGGACGGCCTCGACATGAAATCGGCGGCGCTCGCGGTCTGCCCGGTCGGCACCAGCGTGCGCGCGGCGCTTGGCGTCGCGCAGGTCGAGCCGGGGCAGACGGTGCTGATCACCGGCGCCGGCGGCGGGCTCGGGCTGCACCAGATCCAGGTGGTGAAGAGCGTGAACGGGCATGTCATCGCCGTCACCAGCTCGGAGGAGAAGGCCGAGATCGTCAGCCAGGCCGGCGCCGACGAAGTCATCATCAGCCCGGACCTGAAGTTCTCCGGCGAGGTCTGGCGCCGCACCGGCAAGCAGGGCGTCGACGTCGTGCTGGAGAACGTCGTCTCCAATACGTTCGGCGAGAGCCTGCGCTCGGTCGCCCAGAACGCGGTCGTGGTCGTCCTGGGCAACATCAACGCAAAGCGCGTCGAGATCGATCCCGGCCTCGTGATCGCGCGGCGCATCCGCATCGCCGGCTCCGGCAACGCGACCTACAAGGACGTGAAGATCGCGCTGCATCTGCTCGCCACCGGCGCGGTCCGGCCGTTCATCGGCGCCGTGCTGCCGTTCCCGCGCGTGTCCGAAGGCCACGCCATGATGGAGCAGCGCGAGGTCGTCGGCCGCGTCGTCCTCTCCGGGTGGTGACGTGCATATCGGCGCCAGGCTGAACGAACTCGCGCAGTCGCATCCCGACCGCATCGCCATTGTCGACGATGCCGGACGCTGGTCGTTCCGGCGCTTTCACCAGCGCATCACGCGCTTCGGCCATGCGATGCATGGCCTCGGCCTCGCCAAGGGCGACCGCATCGCGCTGCTCTTGCCCGACTGCCGCGAATATCTCGAAGCCGACTACGGCAGCATGGCCGCCGGCTTCGTGCGCGTGCCGATGGACCCGCGGCTCACGCGCCGCGAGCTGGTCGAGCTTTTGCAGCGCGCCGGCGTCCGCGCATTGGTGACACATCCGTCTTTCGGCGACAAAGTCGAGCGGCTGACCGACGACGTTGAAACGCTGCAAACGGTCGTCTTGGTCGGCAAGGGTCCCGGTCTCGATTACGAGGCGCTGCTCGAAAAATCCTCCGAGAACCCACGCCCTGAAGGCGACGGCGACGATCTTGCGACGCTGAACTTCAGCGGCGGCACCACCGGCGCGCCCAAGGCGGTGATGCTGCGCCATCGCAACCTCATGACGGTGGCGATGAACACCATCCGGGGCTTCGACATTTCGCACGACGCGGCGTTCCTGAACGTGCGGCCGCTGTGGCCGATCGCGCAGGTGATCCTGATGGCGCACCTGTTCGCCGGCGCGACGGTGGTGCTCGGCGGGCGGTTCGATGCTGATCGGCTTGCCAAGGTGATCGATGAGAGCGGTGCCACCCGCACGTCGCTGGTGCCGACCCAGCTCGTGCGCTGGATCGAGCATCTGCGCGCGCAGGACCGCATGCCGAAGCTGGAGGCGATCTATGTCGGCGGCTCGCGGATTCCGTCTACGGTGTTCGAGCGCGCGCTCGATCTCGTCGGGCCGCGCATCGGCGTGCTCTACGGCATGACCGAGGCGCCGATCTGCTGCTACCTGCCGCCGCAGGAGCTTGCCGGGGAAAACCGCAGCCGTTTGCTGGAGTCCGTCGGCCGGCCGTTTCCCGCCTATCACGTGCGGCTCGCCGATGACGGCGAGGTCCTGGTGCAGGGCGGCAATGTGATGGCCGGCTACTGGCAGAACGAGGAGGCGACCCGCGACGCGCTGCGCGACGGCTGGCTGCACACCGGCGACATCGGCACGTTCGACGGTGACGGCCGTCTTGCCATCGTCGGGCGGCTGAAGGAGGTCATCCGCTCCGGCGCGTCGAGCATCATGCCGAAGGAGGTCGAGGACGTGATTGCGGCGCACCCCGCGGTCGGCGAGGTGGCGGTGCTCGGGCTTCCCGACACCGAATGGGGCGAGGCGGTCACCGCGTTCGTCGTGCTCAAGCCCGGCATGACGGCGACCGAGCACGAGCTGGTCGAGCACTGCCGCGCGCATCTTGCGTCGTACAAGAAGCCGCGCGCGGTGCGCTTCGTCGCCAGCCTGCCGCGCTCGCACTACGGCAAGGTGATCCGCGCCGAACTGCTGGCGCAGGCGACGCGCTAGCGGCTACTCCTGCTTCACGCCGATCTTGGCGTCGCGGATGATCTCCCCGTATTTCGCCATCTCGACGTCGATGTATTTGGCGAACTGCTCGGAGGACCCGCCGATCGGGTCGAAGCCGATCTCGCTCAGGCGCTTCTTCACCTCCGGCAGCGCCAGCACCTTCGCGACCGCGCCCTGCAGGAAGGCGTTCACGTCCGGCGGCAGGTTCTTCGGCGCCCACAGCCCGTACCACGACACGAACTCGAACCCCTTCATCCCGGATTCTTCGACCGTCGGAATCTCCGGCGCCGCCGCGGCGCGCTTCAGGCTCGTCAGCCCGAGCGCCTTGATCTTGCCGGCGCGCGCGAGCGGCAGCGACGAGAGCATCGGATCGGCGAGCAGCTGGATCTGCCCGCTGACGAGATCGGTCAGCGCCGGCGCCGTGCCCTTGTAGGGGATCACCAGCGTGTCGAGGCCGGCGTCGCGCTTGAGCAGCTCGATCGCGAGATGGCTGGCGGAGCCGAGGCTCGTGGTGCCGAAGGTGAACTTGGTCGGCGCCTTGCGCACCTGCTCGAAGAAATCCTTGAGGTTGTCCGCCTTGACGCTCGGCGTGGTGGCGACGATCAGCGGCCCGTCGGCGAGCAGCGTGACCGGCGTGAAGTCCTTCACCACGTCGTAGGGCAGGTTCTTGTAGAGGAACGGATTGATCACGTGCACGGAGGCCGAGACCAAGAGCGTGTAGCCATCCGACGGCGCGCGCGCGACCGCGTTGGCGCCGACAATGCCGGAGGCGCCGCCGGCGCGGTTCTCGACGATGAAGTGCTGGCCCACCGTCTCGTTGAGCTTCTGCACCAGGATGCGCGCGACGCCGTCGACCGATCCGCCGGCCGGGTAGGGCACGATCACGCTCACGGTGCGGGAGGGATATTTCTGCGCCGCCGCCGGCGCCGTGACGGCTGCGATCAGCGCCAGCGCCAAGCCGAATGCACATGAGCCGAATGCACAAATGCGTCGCATGGGTGTCCTTTCGATGTGGTCCGCGCGTTTACGTCGAGGATACGCAGTCTGCGTTTCCTGCGATAGCGGAGCGTTATGCATGGATCGTGCCCCCAGGGGCGCGAAAGGTGTCACGATTGCGCACCTCCGGAAATCGCCCATAAGCGGGCGAAATGCTTGGCCCACCTATCGAATTTTATCAATCTGGTTGGCACGATTGAAAGTCTTATCCGGCACAACCTTATGCCGCGCTGGAAGTGAAAAATGCGAGGGTTCGGATGTTGCCGGCGTTCAAGCGTCTGCTTGCTGATCAATCAGGTGCCACTGCCATCGAATACGGACTGATCTAATCCCTGCGCTAAGTTGACGGAGCGCTGCACCTCCGCTCAACGAGCCGTGGCCCGCTGCCAGAATGGCAAGCGGGCTGCGGTGTCCCTTCGGAAACGGGGTACTACGCCGCCACGGCCGCGACCGGCTTCACCTTGTAGCCGTAGCGCTTGTCGAGGCCGAGCGCGGAGACGATGCGCACGCCCTTCGCCAGCGCCTCACCTTCGAGATTGGTGAGCGGCTTGCGCAGGTCGCCGGCCGGCAGGCCGATCGCCTTCATCAGCGACTTCACCGCCACCGGATTGATCGCCGAATAGGTGTAGTGCAGGAGCGGGAGCAGCCCGAGATAGGCGTTCTTGAAGCCTTCCGCCTCCTTATAGCTCGTCCATGGCGTCGAGATGGTCGCGAGCTCTTGCGGCGCGATGTTGCCGGTCATGTTCGCCGTGCCGTGGCCGCCGAGCGACATCGTCGGCACCACCAGGCCGAGGTTCGGCGAATCGCAGCACATCACCGACACGCCGGGCTTGCCGGCGATGACCTGCGCCACCTGACCGACGCGCGCGGTCGATTCCTTGTGCACCACGTAGTTCGGGTGCTTGAAGATGCGCAGCAGGTGGTCCCAGTGCAGGTCGCTCTTCACCCGCGGCGGGTTGTTGTAGATGCCGAGCGGGAGATCGGTGGCGTCGGCGACGTCGAGGAAGAAGCGCTCGATGTCGTCCTCCGGCGCGCAGATGTAAGCCGGCGCCGCGAGGATCGCGCCGTCGGCGCCGTTGTCCTTGGCGAAGCGCACATTGGCGATGGTCGACTCGGTGTTGTTGCCGGTGCAGCCGAAGAAGACCGGCATCTTCGCCGTCTTCATCTTCGAGCATTCGACCATGATCTTCTTCTTCTCTTCCGGCGAGAGCATCGAGGTCTCGCCGGTCGAGCCCATGATGAGGATGGCGGACGTGCCGTTGTCCTCGTGGAATTTGAGCAGCGTACGGAACGCCGCGAAGTCGACCGAGCCGTCCTTGTTGAACGGGGTGATGAGGGCGACGAACGAGCCGGTGAGCAGTTTCTTCGACATCCTGGTCTCCAATAGAGCGATTGGGCGGATGATAGCATGAAGCGCTACGGGGAGGTAATGTTGGCCTACGCGCATTTGCGCATGTGAGCCCTGCGATGGTGGACCGGACCAGTGTCGCGCCCCTGATCGCGATCAATGCCGTGGTCGTGGACACGGAGACGACCGGGCTCGATCCGGCGAACGCGCGGGTGATCGAGATCGGGGCCGTCCGCCTCGACCGGCGGCCGGATCGCCGACACGCCGCCGCTGCGAGCGGCTGGTGCGGCCCGATATCCCGATCCCGGTCGACTCCACGCGCATTCATGGATTTAACGACGCGGCGGTTGTGGACGCGCCGCGGTTCGCCGCGGCGTGGCCGGAGCTCGCGGGCTATTTCGACAACACCGTGCTGATCGGCCACTCGATCGGCTTCGATCTCGCGGTGCTGGAGCGCGAATGCGCGCGCGCCAAGATTCCATGGACGAGCCGGCCGAGCCTCTGCACGCGCATCCTCTCCCAGATCGTCAATCCGGCGCTGGCGGATTTCTCGCTCGACCATGTCGCAAGCTGGCTCGATGTCGAGGTGACCGGGCGACACTCGGCGCTGGGCGACGCGACCGCCGCCGCCAAGATCTTCCAGAAACTGGTGCCGCTGTTGCGCAATCGCGGCATCCGCACGCTCGGCGAGGCGATCCGCGCCACCGCCTCGCTGCGGCAATTGATCGACGAGCAGCTGCGCGCCGGCTGGACCGATGTGTCGGGCGTGCCCGCCGATCCGTTCGCCGATCTGGGGCCGCGCATCGACACCTATCCCTACCGGCATCGCGTGCGCGAGATCATGTCGTCGCCACCGCGGTTCGTGTCGCCGCAGGCGACGCTGGCGACGGTGATCGCGCAGATCGCGGCCGAGAAGATTTCGTCGGTCTATGTGCATGCCGGCGATCGCCGCGCCGCGGCCCGGCGATACCGGCATCGTGACCGAGCGCGACCTGCTGCGCATGCTCGCCGCGCGCGGTAGCGAGGCGCTCGGCGAGCCGGTCGCGCTTGCGATGAGCAAGCCGCTGGCGGTGGTCGATGCCAACTCCTTCGCCTATGTGGCGATCGGCCGGATGAACCGGCTGGGCGTCCGCCATCTCGGCGTCGTCGACGATGCCGGCACGGTGGTCGGGGCGCTGTCGGCGCGCGATCTCCTGCGCGTGCGCGCGCAGGGCGCGGCCCTGCTCGGCGACGACATCGGTCACGCGGAAAGCTCGGCCGAGCTGGCGCGCGCCTGGGCCCGCGTTCAGCCGGTTGCCGCCGGTTTGCTGTCGGAAGGTCTCACCGGCCGCGATATCGCGGCCATCGTCTCCCGCCAGCTTGGCGCGATGACCCGCCGCGCGGCGGTGCTTGCGGAACGACAGATGAAGGCGGACGGACACGGCGAGCCGCCGCAGCCTTATGCGTTTGTCGTGCTCGGATCGGCCGGCCGCGGCGAGAGCCTGCTGGCGACCGACCAGGACAACGCGCTGATCTTTGCGGACGGCGCGCCCGATAGCGCCGAGGACCGTTGGTTCGCGATGCTCGGCGAGCATGCCGCGCGGATTCTGCACGAAGCTGCCGTGCCCTATTGCAAGGGTGGCGTCATGGCGAAGAACGCAGCATGGCGCGGTTCGGTTGCGACCTGGCGCGAGCGCATCGGCCACTGGGTCGGGCGCTCCAATCCACAGGACCTGCTCAATGTCGATATCTTCTTCGACCTGCGCTGCGTGCACGGCGACGTCGGCATGGCGGAGGCGCTCTGGCGCGGCGCATTCGAGGCCGCCAAGGGCAGGGCGGATTTCGCCAAGCTTCTGGTCGAGGTTGCCGGCGTGGCGCAGCCGGCGCTTGGCTGGTTCGGCCGCTTCATCACGGAGCAGGGCCGCGTCGATCTGAAGAAGGCAGGGCTGTTCGGCATCGTCAGCGCCGCACGGGCGCTCGCGATCTGTCACCACGTCGTGGCGCTTTCGACACCGGCGCGGCTCGATGGCGTCAAGGCCGTGCTGCCTCGCGCCGAGAGCGATCTCGACATGCTCAAGGACGCGCACGGCGTGTTCATCGACATGATCCTCGGCCAGCAGCTCGACGACATCGGGCGGGGCGTGGCGCCGACCAACACCGTCGCGATCGATCGTTTGAGTGGACGCGAGCGGACGCGCCTGCGCGTCGCGCTCGATTCGGTCACGCATCTCAACGAGATGGTGCGCGATCTTCTGTTCAGGAGTTGAATTGTAGGGTGGGCAAAAAGGGCGTTTACGCCCGTCTTCGACGGGCTATGGGCGCGCCACCGCATTCGATGGTGGGCAAAATCGCGCACGCGCCGTGCCCACCTTCCAAAGCGCGATAGGCGATTTTGCCCACCCTACAATTGTTGCGCCAGGAAATAGCCTTCCTGGATCGCCCGCACGTAGAGCTCGATCACCGGCGGCGCGATGCCGAGCGGCAGACCGTCCTCCGCCTTCTGATAGGTGTGCACGCCGGCGCCCCATTGCACGACCCGCACCTTCGGTGCCGGACTGATTGTCGCAAACATCGGCAGCACCACCTCGCGATAGACCTCGGGCGAGTGGTCGCGGCTGTCCTTGGCGATGCAGAACAGAACCGGCGGCACCGGTTTCGCGCCGGCGCCGGTCTGCGGGTAGGGGAAGCCGAGATAGTGCTTGACCAGCGCCTCGGTGTCGGCCGGCGCCATCTTCAGCCGCGCGGCGGCGGCGCGGGCGGCGGCTTCGAGCGAGGCGCGGATGTTGTGGGTGATGACGTACTCGGCCTTGAACTGCGGCCGCGCCTTGGTCTTGTCCCACCAGTCGAGGATGTCCTCCATCAGCCACGGCAGCCGCATCAGCGCCTGCGGCCCTTCCTGGCCGAGCGCCTCCGGCCCGGCATAGCGCGCGCGATCGCGCCAGGTGCGGATGTAGAGCTCATTGAACGGATCGGTGCGCGGCGCCTTCGTCGTCGTCACGCGCGTGTGGCCCGGCGACCTTGCCGAGCGCGCCCGACCAGTTGTGCTGCTCCTCCTGGATGAAGCCGAACGGCGAGTTCTCGACCGCGATCATGCCGGCGACGTTCGGCACCCGCTGCGAGATCATGAACACCATCGGCCCGCCGGTCGAATGGCCGGTGAGGTAGATCGAGAATTCGCCGGGCGGGAAATGCCGCCGCATGGCGTCCTTCATGCCGGCCTCGAACGCCACCGGCCACGCCGCCATGCGGTGGTAGAAGATGGTGCCGGGCTTCGCCCGCGCGACGGTGCGGGTGCCGTAGCGCATGCGCATCGTGGTGTCGCGCACCACCTCGTATTGATCCGGCGTGATGTGCTCGCCCGCAAGCCAGATCGGCGTGCGCACGGTGCCGTCGGCATTGATGGTGTCGCCCGGCCAGTCGCGCGACGGATCGTCGAGATAGAGCCGGCCGGGGAACGTCATCGCCACCGCCTTGCAGCCGAACTTGCCGGCAAAGAGCTTGGCCATCGGCTCCATCGACTTGTAGTCGCCGGAGCCGCCGTGCAGCAGGAAGATGCCGACCTTCAAGCCGTCGGCGCCGCGCGCGACCTGCGCCGCGTCCGCGGGCTCGTAGACGGTGACGCCCATGTCCCAGTCGAGCCCCAGCGCATGGATGCGGAAGATGTCTTCCGTCTGGCGCAGCGCCAGGTCGGGCTTGGCGAGCACGGCGTTCGAGCGCGCGATCGTCTCTTCGCGTGAGACGCGCTCCGGCGGCTGCCATTCGCTGGTCTTCGGGATAATGTTCATGGCTGCGACCCTTCGGCGGGATTATCCAGGCTATATCGCGGCGTGACAATCGGGTTAGTATCGCCATTGCTGGGATCGAACTCGGAAGGTCAACCGATGAAACGACCGCGCGCGTATCTGTGGTGCACGACTTGCCGCCATCGCAATGGCGGCAATATCGCCTGCGCAAGCGCAGCCGGCCGACGAATTCTTCCGCAACAAACGCGAGCTGATCTTCATCACCAGCTCCAATGTCGGCGGCGGCTATGACAGCTATTCGCGGCTGCTGGCGCGCTATCTCACGAAATATCTGCCCGGCAATCCGCGCTATGTCGTGCAGAACATGCTGGGCGGCGGCGGCATCCGCGCCGCCAATTTCCTCTACAACGTCGCGCCCAAGGACGGCTCGGTGATCGCGCTGATCGATCGCGGCATGCCGACCGCGCCGCTGCTTTACGGCGAGAGATCGCAGGCGCGCTTCGACGCGGTCAAGTATTCCTGGATCGGCAGCCTGATGCGCGAGACCGGCATGGGCGTGATCGCGGAGCGCTCGCGCGTGAAGACTATCGCGGACGCGAAGGTTCATCAGATCCATTTCGGCGCCACCGGGCCGGAGACCGATCCCGCGATGTATGCGCGGCTGGTGAACGAGCTGGTCGGCACCAAGATCAGGGTGATCAACGGCTATAAGGGCCAGCCCGAGGAGTTTCAGGCGGTCGAGCGCGGCGAGCTCGACGGGCTGTTCATGAGCGGATGGTCCGGCCCCGGCCGCGCCTATGTGCGCGACAAGATCGGGCGCGGCGAGATGCGGCTGCTGGTGCAGATGGCGCCCACGCGCGATCCCGACCACATGGAGACGCCGACGCTGCTCGACCTCGTGTCGGCACCCGAGGATCGCGCCATTGTCGAGCTGCAGCTCGATCGCGTCGCGATCGGCCGACCGGTGATCGGCCCGCCCGAAGTCCCCGCCGACCGCGTGGCAGCGCTGCGCGTCGCCTTCAACATGGCGGTTGCCGATCCCGATTTCCTGAAGGAGGCCACGCTGCAGCGTCTGGCCATCGACCCGATGAACGGCAATGATGCCGAGCAGCTGATCAAGCGGCTCTATCAGACGCCGCCGGCGGTGCTCGAACGCATGCGCAAGATCGTGCAGGTTACCGAGCAGTAGCGCATGATCCCGAAAAGTGGGAACCGATTTTCGGATAAGATCATGCTTCAAACATGACCAGCGCCGAGCTCTTTGGCGCGCGCGAGCGACGCGATCATCGACACCCGCATGAGATAGTCGCGGGTGCGCTGCGGGTCGGCGGCGATCGTCTCCAGATGCGCCTTGAACGCGACGCCGTCGGATTCGAGGTTGCGCTTGTTCTGGATGGTCTGCTGTTCGATGTATTCGAGCGTCACCAATCTGCGCTCGCGGTCGAACAGATCGAGCTCGCCCTCGGGCCTGCGTCCATGCCAGGCATCGGTGATCCGCGCCGTCAGGTTGATCGCATCATGAATGCCGCCGTTCATGCCCATGCCGCCGAGCGGATTGTTGATGTGTGCGGCATCGCCGACCAGGAACGACCGGCCGAGCCGCATGGTCTTCGCGATCCGCTGGTGCACGCGGTAGAGCGTCGTATGGGCGATCTCGTAGTTCGAGTTTCCGGGCACGATGGTCGCCATCAGCGCCTGCGCGAACGCCGGCGTCAGCGCGGTCTCATCACTCTCGTCCGCCGTCACCGGAAACATCACGCGCCACAGGCCGGGGATCTGCAGCAGGAAGCGCCAGCGCTGCGGATCGGCGACGTAGCTCACCGGCGCGAGACCTTCGATGACGCTGTAGAAATCGAACGGCGTGCTCACGACCAGGAAGCGGTCAGGCCAGGTGAAGCCCTCGAAGTCGATGCCGAGCGAGCGGCGCACATCGCTGCGCGCGCCGTCGGCGCCGATCAGGTAACGCCCAGCGCGCGTCTCGGTCTTGCCGTCGCGCTTGATCGTCGCGGTAACGCCGTTGCCGTCCTGGCTGACCTGCTCGACGGCGCTGTTGAAGTGAAGCTCGAACCCCGGCTGTGCGCGCAGCTGCTCGTAGAGAATGCGCGTGAGGCGCGACTGCTCGCACTGCAGCCGGTAGGGATGGGCGGTCGCGTCCGCAATCGCGCCGAAGTCGAATTGCGCCAGGATGCCGTGCCGCATGGTGCGGTACTGGAAGTTCGGCGCGGTCAGGCCCTGCGCGATCAACTGGTTTGCGGCGCCGAGCGCGTCGAGCATGTCGAGCGTCGGCGGATGGAAGGTCGAGGCCCGCAACTCGACGCTCAGATTAACGCCGGCCTCGAACACCGTCACCGGCACGCCATGGCGTACCAGGTTGGCCGCCGCGGTGAGCCCGACCGGGCCCGCGCCGGCGATCAGGACGCGTTCGCTAGAAGTCATTCGCCAATAGTGCCTGATCGCCTAGCAATCACTCAATGCGCGGAATGCCCGCCTTGGTGATCACGTTGCGATAGAGCACGATCTCGTCGGCATGGAATTTCTTGGCGGCGTCGAGCGAGAGCGCGATCGGCGCCGCGCCCTGTTTCGCAAAACCCTCGCGCACGGCCGGATCTTTTAGCGCGGCATTCAGCTCCTTGTTCAGCCGTTCGAGGATCGGCCGCGGCGTGCCGCCCGGCGCGGCCAGCGCGAACCAGCCGGAGATCTTGTACTCGGGCAAGCCGGCTTCGGCCGTCGTCGGCGCATCCGGCAAGGCGGCCAGGCGCTGGTCGCCGGCGACGCCGAGCACCTTGGCGCCGCCGCCCTGGATCGGCGCCGACACGTTCGGGAACCATTGGAAGCCGAGCGGCACCGTGCCCGCGATCAGGTCGGGGCCGTATTGCGCGATGTTGCGATAGGGTATGTGCGTGAGCTTGGTGCCGGTGACCTGCGCAAAATATTCGCCGGCGAGATGCTGCGAGCTGCCGATGCCGACCGAGCCGTAGTTGAGCTTGCCGGGATCGGCCTTGGCGCGCGCAACCAGTTCCTTCAGCGAATTGATCTTCGCATTGGTGCTCGCCACCACGACGATGGTGAAGCCGGCGAACGGCGAGATGATCTCGAGCTCCTTGTACGGATCGTAGCCCAGATTCTTGTAGAGGTGGATATTGGCCGCGATCGGGCCGGAGCCGGCGCCGACCAGGGTGTAGCCGTCGGGCGCGGCGCGCGCGGCCGCCATGGTGCCGGAGTTGCCGCCGGCGCCCGGACGGTTCTCAACGATGATCGGCTGACCCATCGACTTCGACATCCGCTCCAGCATGATGCGGCTGACGACGTCGCTCGCGCTGCCGCCGGCGAACGGGATGATCGTCGTGATCGGACGCGTCGGATATGTCTGTGCGTCGACCGCGCTCACGAGCGCCGCCGAAAATAGTCCGCCGAGAATAATCCGCGCTGCAATCGTCTTCATTTTCGATAGTCCTGCCGTTGAGAAGTCCGACCCGCTTGAACGTGACTGAAGCATAGCATCTCAGGCCTCGTTGAGGAGGCGCTTGGCGCGTCGGGCAGGCGGCGAAAGGACGCGTGGCTCAGGCACCCGCCGCGGCCCGCTTGGCGGCGAAGCGCTTTTCGAGATGCGGCACCAGCCCGCCGTCCGCGATCATGTCGAGCAGGAATTGCGGGAGCGGCGACGCCTTGAGCGTCACGCCGCGCGTTTTGTTGTGCACGGCGCCGGTGGCGGCGTCGACGCTCACAAGGTCGCCGGCGCCGATCTGGCCGACCTCGCTGCACACCAGCACCGGCAGGCCGAAATTCAGCGCGTTGCGATAGAAGATGCCGCCATAGGACTTCGCCAGCACGGCGGCGACGCCGAGGTGTTTGAGCGCCTCGGCGGCCTGCTCGCGCGAGGAGCCGATGCCAAAGCCCTGGCCGGCGACCACCACGTCGCCCGGCTGCACCGTGCTTGCGAATGCCGGATCGACGGACTCCAGACAATGCGTAGCGATGGTCGCGATCGGATGCTTCATATAGATGCCGGGCGCCAGCATGTCGGTATTGATGCCGTCGCCGTAGACGAAGGCGCGGCCAAATTGCCCGGTCATGACAGCATCTCGCGCGGATCGGAAATGCGCCCGCGCACGGCGGAGGCCGCCACGGTGTAGGGCGAGCCGAGATAGATGTTGGCGCTTGCCGTGCCCATGCGGCCCTTGAAGTTGCGCGCGATCGAGGAGATGCAGGTCACGTTCTCCGCAAGCGTGCCGTTGTAGCCGGCGCACATGCCGCAGGCGTTCGGGAGGAGCGTCGCGCCGGCGTCGACCAGAATCTGCAGCGTGCCGTCGGCCGCCGCGGCGTCCCGGTCGCGGCGCGAGGCGGGCGCGACCAGAAGCGATACGCCGGGATCGACCTTGCGGCCCTTGAGCACCGATGCCGCCATGCGCAGGTCGACGAGCTTCGCGCCCGTACAGGCGCCGATATGCGCGACGTCGATCCTGACCGCGCCGTGGTCGGCGACCGGGGCGGCATTGGCGGGGCTGTGCGGCGCCGCGACCTGGGGCGTCAGCGCCGACGCATCGAAGCGATGTCGCTCTGCCGGAACCGCGTCGGCGTCGGATTGCCAGCGCGCGACGTCGGGCGGTTGCGCGCCGGCGGCGCGAATAAACGACGCGGTCGTTTCGTCGGGATCGCAGAGGCCGGTCTGGCCACCGAGCTCCGCCGTCATGTTGGCGAGCGTCATGCGCTCCTGCATCGGCAGTGCGCGGATCGCCTCGCCACGGAAGTGCACCGCCTGGGTGCGGCCGCCTTCCATGCCGAGCTGGCCACACAGGAACAGCATCACGTCCTTGGCGACTACGCACGGCCCGAACTTGCCGCGCCATTCGATCTCGATCGTCTCCGGCACGCTGAGCCAGATCTCGCCGGTCGCCAGCACGCCGGCCATTTCGGTGGCGCCGATGCCGAACATGTAGGCGCCGAATGCGCCGCCGGTCGGCGAGTGGCTGTCGCCACCGACTACGAACATGCCGGGCTTGAGGTGCCCGCGCTCCGGCAGCACGACGTGGCAGATGCCTTCGCTGTCGTAGAAGCCGCCGAGCTTGTGCTCGGCCGCGAACGCCCGCGTCACCTCGCCGATGCGGCGGGTCTCGTCGTCGCCGGCGGGCACGTAGTGGTCGCTGATCAGCACCACCTTGCTCGAGTCCCACAGCCCGACGCCGAAACGCTTGAGGATCGGCGCCACGCGGCGCGGCCCGCCGGAATCGTGGATCATCGCGAGGTCGACGGCGCAGGTGACGATCTCGCCGGGCGTGACGCGATCGCGGCCGGCCGCGCGCGCGACGATCTTCTCTGCCAGCGTCATCGGCATCGGATGTGCCTCATTTGCCTCATTGTCGCGCGTGCATTAGCGCGCTTGCGGCTCGTCGCGCAATCATAATACAAGTCGGTTGATCCGGAAAATGCTGCAAAACAAGCGTGGCCACGATGGCAGGTAGCAAGCCGAACGAACTGGCGGCGCGGCTCAACGACGCCGAGCGTGCGCGCGGCATCGTCGTCGCGCCGGGCGTGTATGATGCGCTCAGCGCCGGCATCGCCGCGAGCGCCGGCTTCGACACACTTTATCTTTCTGGTGCCGCCATCGCCTATTGCCGGCTCGGGCGGCCCGATATCGGGCTCGTATCGTCGACCGAGGTTGCCGAAACCATCGCGCTGGTGCGCGACCGCGTTGATTGCGCGCTGATCGTCGATGCCGATACCGGCTACGGCAACGCGCTCAACGTCCAACGCACGGTGCGGCTGTTCGAGCGGGCAGGGGCCTCGGCGATCCAGCTCGAGGACCAAGTATTCCCCAAGCGCTGCGGACATCTGTCCGGCAAGGCTGTCATTCCCGCCGCCGAGATGGCGGGCAAGATCCGGGCCGCGGTCGATGCGCGGGCGTCGGAGGCGACCCTGATCGTCGGCCGTACCGACGCCGCCGCGGTCGAGGGCCTCGATCGCGCGATCGAGCGCGGGCGGCTCTATGCGGAGGCGGGCGCCGACATCCTGTTCATCGAAGCGCCGCGCACGCGCGACGATCTCGAGAAGGTCGCCAAGGCGCTCGGCGGCACCGCGCCGCTGCTCGCCAACATGGTCGAGGGCGGCAACACGCCGCTGCTCACCGCCGATGAACTCGCCGGCATCGGGTTCCGCCTCGTGATCTTTCCGGGTGGCATCGTGCGCGCCCTCGCGCGCACCGCGCGGGACTACTATGCGAATTTGAAGGCGCACGGCACGAATGTTGCTTTTCAAGACCGGATGTTCGACTTCCAGGAGTTGAACGACATGCTCGGAACCGCGGAGATGCTGAAAGATGGGCGTCGCTACGAAGAAGAATAGACGCGCGTTTGGCGTGTGGGCCTGTATCGCCTTGCTGCTCGCCGCGAGCGCGCCGGCGCACGCGCAGGCCGACTATCCGTCACGCCCGATCACGCTGTTGGTGCCGTTCGTGGCGGGCGGCAGCTCGGACGTGGTGATGCGGCTGGTCTCGAAGCGCGTGTCGGAACGCCTGAAGCAGCCGATCGTGATCGACAACCGTCCCGGCGGCGCCGGCAACGTCGCCGCGCTGGCGATCAAGAACGCGCCCAAAGACGGCTACACGTTGATGATGGGGCACACCGGCACGCACGCCATCAACGCCACGCTTTATCCCGATCTGAAGTTCGATCCGGTCAAGGATTTTTCCCCGATCACGCCGCTGATCTCGTTCAACAACACGCTGATCGTGAACGAGGCGAGCAAGGCGAAGACGGTGAAGGAACTGGTGACGCTGGGTAAGGCAAAGGCAGACGGACTGACCTATGCGTCGCAGGGCGTCGGTACCGGTGGGCATCTCTTGGGGGTCATTCTTGCGAAGCAGACCGGCATGAACATGATCCATGTGCCGTATCGCGGCGTCGCGCCGGCGGTGACCGACATGGTGGCGGGTCGCGTCGATCTGATGTTCTCGTCCTACGTGACCGCAGGGCCGCATATCGAAAGCGGGAAGCTTCGCATGCTGGCCATCGCCGGCGCGCAGCGGCATCCGAAATTCCCGGAGCTGCCGACGATGGCGGAAGCGGGCTTCCCCGGCGTCGAGATGGAGCAGTGGTTCGGGCTGTTCGGGCCGGCGGGCATGCCTGCCGACGTCATCCGCAAGCTCAACGTAGCATTCGTCGAGGCGCTCAAGAGCGACGAGGTGCAGAACACGCTGTTGCCGCAGGGCTCGGTCATCATCCCGGGTTCGCCGAAGGACCTCGCGGACATGGTCGCGCGCGACATCGTGCGGCTCGGACAGGTCGTGAAGGATTCGGGCGCCAAGCCGGAGTGATCGTCAGCTGATCGCCGCCGCCTTCGCGAGCCCTTCCAGCATCGAGGAGCGCCGCAGGAACGCGTGCAGCTTCTCGCGATCATTGGCGGTCGCCTGCAATTCCTTGAGCAGCTCGCGCCGCCGCGCTGGATCGCGCTCGCGCATGCGGGCGCGATTGCGATCGGCCTGCGCCAGGATGTCCTCGCGCGCGATCGGCCGCCGCCGCCGGTCATAGGCATCGAGGCGCGCTTCGGGCGCCCCGTGCCGCAGCACGTCGATGAGCGCGGCGGCAAGCTCGAACGCATCGTGGATGCCGCCGTTCAGCCCCATGCCGCCGGCCGGCGTGTTGAGATGCGCGGCGTCGCCGGCGAGCAGCATGCGGCCGTGGCGATAGGTCGGCACCATCCGCATATGCACGCGATAAGGCCGCTGCTCGGCGATATCGTAGGTCACGTCGCGCGGCACGATGATCTGCAACGCGGCATTGAGCGCGTCCGGCGTCATCTGGTCGTCGATCGGGATGTTCTCGTCCGGATAGATCGACACCCGCCAGCGCCCCGGCACCTTGAGCAGGCTGAAATTGCCGTTCTCCTTCCAGCAATAGGAGACATTGGAGATGCCTTCGAGATGCTCATCGAACGGGAACAGCGTGGTGACCAGCAGCGTCGTCTCCGGATAGGTCATGCCTTCGAACGGTAGCCCCATCGCGTGGCGCACGGTGCTGCGCGCGCCGTCGGCGCCCACGACGTAACGTCCGCGAAGCGTCTCGCGCCTGCCGCCCGTTTCGATCTCGACACGGACGTGGTCGCCGGCATCCTCGGCGGCTTCGACCTTGCTCGCGAAGCAGACCTGCGCATGTGGCGACTGCAGGAGCTTGTCGAGCAGCGCCTCCGATAGCTTCCATTGCTCGCATTGCAGGCGATAGGGGTGGCGGGTTTCGCCGTCGAGCACCGAGAGATCGAACACCGCGCGGTCGCCGGACGGATGCAGCCGGACCTGCCAGTGCGGGCATAAGAGCCCGCGCTCCAGCAGCGAGGCGGTGATACCGAGCGGCTCCAGCATGTCGAGCGTCGGCGGGTGGAAGGTCGAGGCGCGCAGATCGCACACGATTGCGGCCTCGGCCTCGACAACCGTCACGGGAATGCTCTGTTCGGCGAGCAGCAGCGCCGTGCAGAGGCCGACCGGCCCGCCGCCGGCGACGATCACCTCGGCGTCGCCGGTGCGGGTGATGGATGATGGATGTGCGCCGTCGCTTGTCATATCGTACCATTGCCATCGCCTCGCTGGGTTATCAACGGCGGTGGACAAGGAAGAAGAATGACCGTCGAATACGCGCCCCACGGCCTCGTCGGCGTGCTGACGCCGCAGGCGAACACCACCGTGGAGCCGGAATTCTGGGTGATGCTGCCGCCCGGCGTCGCGATGATCAACGCGCGGATGATGAGCGACAGGGACACGCTCGAAGGACGGCTGCTCGACTATTTCGAGCAGCTCGATACGGCAGTGCGCCAGTTCCACAATGCGCCGATCGGCGCGATCGCGCTCGGCACCACCGGCGCGTCCTATGTCGCCGGCATCCCGCGCGAACGCGAGGCCGTCGCCGCGCTCACCAAGAAGATGGGCGTGCCGTTCATCACCGCCGGCCTCGCGGTGGTGCTGGCGCTCAACACGCTCAAGGCAAAGCGCATCGGGATTGTCTCGCCCTATCCCGAGCCGCTCACCAAGGCTTGCATTCCCTATTGGGAGGAGCACGGCTTCAAGGTCGAGGGCGTCGTGCAGATCGCCAACCATCCCGACCAGTTCCATCCGATCTATTCGATCGCGGCGGCGAGCGCGCAGCAGGGCCTCGACCAGCTCGCGGACAAGAAGCTCGATTGCATCGTGATGCTCGGCACCGGCATGCCGACGCTGGAGCCGATCCTGGAGCGGCCGCAGGTCGGCGGCGCCCCGGTGATGTCCTGCATGCTGTGTCTCGGCTGGGCCTCCATCGACGCCGTGCGCGGCGACAAACCCGACGCCGGCGCATTGCGCGCCTTCATACGCGGCCAGGGCTGGGGCGAGCGGCTGCGTGCGCGTAGCGTGGCGCCGTAGCGGCTATTTCACGGGATTGGCGAAAATTTCGCGGACCCGCTGAATCGTCGCTGGTGGCGTCTGGTAGAGCTGGCGCACCAGCGCGTGAATCTCTTCGCTCGGCGTCGGGTCGATGTCGAGGCCGCGCCGGGCCGCCTCCTCCAGGAAAGCCGGGTCCTTCATGGTCGCCTCGAAGCTCGTGCGCAGCGCGGTCGCGATCGGCGCGGGAAGGTCCGGCGGCGCGATATACGGCCGGCCGAATTCCTGCGTCGCGAACAGGAGCATCAGCGCGTCCCGCTGCTCGGGTGTCGTGGCGTATTTCAGCGCATAGGGCACGTGCAGCAGATCGGGATGCGGCTTGAGGCCGAACTGAACGATCAGGTTGATGCGCTTCTCCGCCAGCATCGTCGTCATCGTGGCTTTGATGCTGGCCCAGGTGATCGCGCCGTTACCCTGCACTTCGTTGCGATCCATCGCGAGATTGACTTCGCGCGTGCCCGGATAGCCGGAGATGACCTTGAACTTGGTGCCGAGGGCGGCGTTGGTGATGATCGGGAACGTATCGGTGGCGCCGCCCGATCCGCCGACGATCAGCTCGGTCCGAAACGCATCCTCGAACGTCTTCACCGCCGCGTCGGTGCGCGCGACCATCACCTGATATTCGCGCAGCGCGCTGCCGATCCAGGTGAACTGCCGGGCATCGAACCGCGCCGCGGCCGCGTCCAGCACGGCGCGCGAGGCGATCTGCGGATTGACTGCGCCGATGACAGTGCCGTCGCGCGGCGCGATCGAGAAGATGTTGTTGGCGACCTGGAGCGACAGCGCCCCCGGCACGTTTTGCGGCACGATATTGGGATTGCCGGGGATGTGCCGCGACCAATGCGTCGCAATGGTGCGGGCGAACAGGTCGTAGCCGCCGCCGGCGCTCGAGCCGATCAGCATGCGGATCTGCTTGCCGCGAAAATGTTGCTCGACGTTCTGGGTCGCCGCAGCCGACGGGTAGAGCGCGGCGATCAGGGCGACAACGCCCGCGCGCGCCAACGATGGGCTACCGCGTTCGGGGAGGGGAGCCATGCGCTTTGTGTTTTCTCCGCGATATGCCACGCTATCGTAGCATTGAGACGAGCAAAGTCACTTGAGGAGATTGCATGGCAGGCGGCTTCGTCGGGATGGTCAAGCCCACCACGCATGGCTCGGGCTCCCATGACGCGCTTGTTCGCATGCTGCCGGCGAGCGTTCGCACCCACACGATCTATTGCGGGATCAAGGATGGTACCGTCGAGGAATTCGAGGCGGTCATGCCGCAATACGAGCGCGGCGTCGCCGAGGCCGCCGGCCTCAAGGTCGATCTGATCCACCCGGAAGGCACGCCGCCGTTCATGATCCACCGCTATGCCGGCGAGCAGCGCATCGTCGCGGGCTGGGAGGACAAGTACCGCATCCCGGTCTTCACCTCGGGCATGAACCAGATCCGCGCCATGAAGGCGCTGGGCGCCAAGCGGATCGTCGGCGCCGGGTATGATTCCATCACCGGACCGATCGTCGAGGAGTATTTCCGCGACGCCGGCTTCGACGTCATCGCCATCGAGAAGGTGAAGGCGACGTGGGAGGAGGTCGGACTTCTCACCAACGGTCAGATGATCGCGATGATGACCGACGTGTTCCGGCGTCATCCCGGCGGACAGGTGATGTACCTCCAGGGCAGCAAGTGGCCTTCGCTCGACGTCGTCGAGGAGCTGGAGCACGAGATCGGCGTGCCGGTGGTGCAGGCGGTGGCGGCGCGCTGCTGGGAAATCCAGTTGCGGTTGGGCTTGCGGCATCCGGTCTCCGGCTACGGCCAACTCGTCGCCGGCATGCCGAACGGATAAGGGAAAAACCATGCCTGGGCTTCGGATCGGCGATGCGGTGGTGGTCACGGGCGCGGCGCAGGGCATCGGCCGCGCCATCGCGGTCGAGCTGGCGCGGCGTGGCGCCATGCTCGCGCTCTGGGACGTGCTGGAAGACGGGTTGCAGGAAACCGCCGACCAATGCGCGCAGATGCGGGTCGACGTCATCACCCGTAAAGTCGACGTCTCCGATACCGCGCAGATCGCGCAGGCTGCCGATGAGGCCATCGCGCGCTTCGGCGGCGTGTTCGGGCTCGTGAACAATGCCGGGATCTTTCCGCGCGCCTCGATCCTCGATGTGACGCCGGAGACCTGGCGCGCGGTGCTCGGTGTCAACCTGCTCGGCACCGTGTTCTGCTCGCAGGCGCTGGCCCGCGACATGGTCAAGCGCGGGCGCGGCATCGTGGTGAACATCGCCTCCGGCCGCGCGCTGCAGGGCACGCCGCGCGGCGCGCACTATGCCGCCTCCAAGGCCGGCATCGTGTCGTTCACGAAGTCGTTCGCGCTGGAATTCGCTCAACAAGGTCTACGCGCAAACTGCGTCATTCCCGGCGTGACCGAGACCGCGCAGCCGCTCGCGGACTCGACGCTCGAGGAATTGCACGAGCGCGGCAAACGCATCCCGCTCGGCCGTATCGGCCAGCCCGACGATATCGCCCGCGTGGTCGCGTTTCTGTTCAGCGAGGACGCGGCCTATATGACGGGGCAGTCGATCGCGGTGAACGGCGGCGCGATCATGATACCGGGAGGTTGAACGGCGATGGCCAGGATATTCGCACTCATCGCGGCCCTCATGCTCCTGATCGGCGAGGCGCGTGCGCAGACCGACTTCTTTGCCGGAAAACAGATTTCGCTCTTGATCGGCACGACCGCGGGCGGCGGCTACGATGCCTATGGCCGTTTGGTCGCGCGGCACATCGGACGCCACATCCCGGGCCAGCCCGCCGTCGTCGCGAAGAACATGCCCGGTGCCGGCGGGCTTGCCTCGGCCAATTATCTCTACAACCGCGCGCCGAAGGACGGCACCGAGATCCTGATCGTCCAGAACGGCTTGCCGTTCGAGCGGCTGTTCCACAGCCTGTCGCCGGAAGGCAAAAACGCGCTATTCGACGCCACCAAATTCGGCTGGATCGGCAGCGCGACGCAGACCGTGTTTGTCACGGTGACGTGGCACGGCTCCGGCATCCGGACGCTGCAAGATGCTATCGGCGAAGGAGACCATCCTTGGCGCCAGCACGACCAGCTCGGACAGCTACGTGCTGGCCATGCTCAGCAACAACCTGCTCGGCACCAAATTCAAGGTGGTGCACGGCTATGCCGGCGCGACCGAAGTGAGCCTCGCGGTCGAGAACGGCGAAGTGCAGGGCGAGGCCGGCAAGGACTGGACCACGCTCACGTCGACCAAGCCGCAATGGATCAGGGACAAGCTGATCAACATCCTGGTGCAGATGGGCATGCGGGCGCATCCCGATCTCAAGGGCGTGCCGATGGCGATCGAGCTCGCGCGGTCGCCGCAGGACCGCGAGATCATGGAGGTCGTGTTCGCCAAATACGGCATGGCGCGCCCGTTCTTCACGGCGCCCGGCGTGCCGCCGGAGCGGCTTGCGCTGTTGCGGCGCGCCTTCGATGCGACCATGAGCGATCCCGTTCTGATCGCGGAAGCCAGCAAGCTCGGCATGGAGATCACCCCGGTGCGCGGCGAGGACGTCGAAGCGCTGGTGGGGAAGATGATGGCGACGCCGGACAATCTTGCGGCGCGCGCACGGGACGTTTTGAAGCCACGGTGAGGGATCGATCGACATGAAGAAAGCCGAAAACAAAAAGGGCGCACACTATTCGATGTGGCGCGGGGTCGCCGGACTGGTCAAGCCGACGCGCCGGCCGGGCTCGCTTGAAACGCTGATCAGGCTGCTGCCGGAGGGGATCGGCGTGGTGCCGCTGCTGCTCGACGTGCGCGCCGGCAGCCATGCCGAGTTCTCGTCCGCGATTCCGCACTACGAGAAGCACGTCGCGGAATTGGCCGAGCAGGGCATGGACATGATCCATCCCGGCGGCACGCCGCCGTTCATGCTGCAGGGCTACAAGGGCGAGGCGAAGCTGATCCAGTCGTGGGAGAAGAAGTACAAGACGCCGATCTTCACCTCCGGGCAGAACCACGTGCACGCCATGCGCGCGCTCGGCATCAAGAAGTTCATCGGCGCGAGCTATTCGGCGCTGCAGAACAAGATCGTCATCGACTACATGACGCAGGCCGGCTTCAAGGTCGTGTCGATGGAGCCGATCGACGTGCCGTTCAACGAGGCGCAGCACATCTCGCCGGAGCGGCTCTACGCCCACATCAAGAAGCTGTTCCGCGAGAACAAGGGCGCCGACGGCATCTATATCCAGGGCGGCGCCTGGCACACCGAGAGCATCGTCGAACTGCTCGAGCAGGACCTGCAGGTGCCGGTGGTGCACGCCAATATCGCGCCGGCCTGGGAAATCCTGAAACGGCTCACGGTGCGCGAGCCGCGCGACGGCTTCGGCCGGCTGCTGCGAGAATTGCCGGAGATGACATAGGAGGATGCCATGCGCAGAAACAGACCCACGCGCCGCGCCGTTCTGACGTCGAGTGCAGCCTTCGCAACCGCCTCCGCGATGGCACCGCTGGCGCCGACTGCGGTGCGGGCTCAGGCAGACGCCGAGCTCGTGCGGCTGCAGAAGGCGCGAAGGATTGTCTTGAAGGGTGGCATCGTTCTTTCGCTCGATCCGAAGGTCGGCGACTTTGTCTCCGGGGACGTGCTGATCGAGGACGGCAAAATCCGCGAGGTGCGGCCCAACATCGACGTCTCCGCCGACGCGGCCGTGATTGTCGATGCGTCGAACCGAATCCTGATTCCCGGCTTTGTCGACACCCACAGTCATTCCTACCAGGGCCTGCTGCGGAGCTCGTTGCCGAACGGCCTGGTCGATCCCGATTACAACCGCGACGTCCAGAACAAGTGGACGCCCGCCTACACGCCCGACGATGTCTATGCCGGCGTGCTGATCACCGCGCTCGGCTTCATCGACATGGGCACGACCGCGATCATTGATCTCTCCCAGATCAGCCACACGCCCGAGCACAGCGACGCCTGCATCAAGGCGTTGCAGGACGCCGGCATCCGCGCGGTCTACGGCTACTCGCGCGGCGCCGGGGCGGCGATGCAATGGCCGCAGGACATCGCGCGCTTGCAGAAGACCTATTTCAGCGCGAAGGACCAGCTGCTGACGCTGGCGCTCGGCGCGAGCCTTGACGCGAAGGTGCTGGCCGCGGCGCGCGAAGCGGGAGTGCCCGCGGTCATGCACTATCGGGTCAATCCTGCGCCGGGGCTCGCGCTCGCCAAAGCCGGTGTCCTGCGCGAGGGCGACCTGTTTATCCACTGCACGCATCTCAACGACGAAGCCTGGCGGATGATCAAGGACACCGGCGGCCGCATCTCGATGTCGCCGCCGCTCGAGATGGCCATGGCGCACGGCATGCCCTCGGTCCAGGACGCGCTCGACCGCGGCATCCGACCCTCGCTGAGCTCCGACCACGGCACCACGGTCGGCCAGGATTGCTTCTCGATGATGCGCACGACCTTCAACCTGCAGCGGCTGCGAGTCTTGCAGCGCAGGAGAGACGGCGAGAAGGACACGCCGCCGCTTCTCACCTGCCGCGACGTTCTCGACTTCGCGACGCTACAGGGTGCGCGCTGCGCCAATATCGACAGCAAGGTCGGCACGCTCACGCCCGGCAAGGAGGCCGACATCCTGGTGCTGCGCGCCGATCGGATCGACATCTGGCCGCTCAACAACGCGCCGAGCGTGGTGGCGAATTTCATGAATCCGGGGCACGTCGAGAGTGTCTTCATCGGCGGGAAGCCCAAAAAGTGGCGCGGCAATCTGGTCGGCGTCGACGTGCCGCGCGTGCTGCGGCGGGCGCAGGAGGCGCGTGACGCCCTGATGAAGCGGACGAACCACCCGATGGACCTGCTCGGCTAAATTCGGGCACGGAAATTGCTCGTATCGTCGCGGGTGCGGCGATTTGGCTTCGCCGTGCCTGCGCGCCGGCGCTAGTGTCTGCGGCGCTGGTGTTCATGCCTCTGCAAGATCGAGATTCAATCACATGAAGTGTGTTGTCCGTTCGCTGCTGCTCACCGCCGCTCTTTTGACGCCTGCCGCTGCTCCGGCGCAGGACTGGCCGACCCGTCCGGTCCGCATCGTCAGCCCGTTCGCTGCCGGCGGCACCGCCGACATCCTCGCGCGCATGGTCGCGGATCATTTCTCGTCGGCGTTCAAGCAGCAGTTCTTTGTCGAGAACCGCACCGGCGCCGGCGGCGCGATCGGCGTGCAGGGTGTCGCGACCTCGCCGCCCGACGGCTACAACCTGGTGATCACCAACATCTCCATGCTGGTGACGATCCCGGTGATGAACCCGAAGCTGGTTTATCATCCGACCCGCGATCTCACGAACATCGCCTATGTCGCCGGCGCGCCGGTGGTGGTTGCCGTCAATGAGCCGAGCGGCATCAAGTCGATCGATCAGCTCGTCGCACTCGGAAAGAAGCTGGGCAAGCCGCTGAGCTATTCGTCCTCCGGCATCGGCACCAACGGACACCTGCTCGGTGAATTGTTCGGGCAGCTCGCCAAGATCGGCGTGGTCCATATCCCCTACAAGGGCGCCGCCATCGGGATCACCGATCTGATCGCCGGCCACATCAATTTCGGCCTGCCGGTGCTGGGCTCGGTCGCGTCGCATCTGCGCGGCGGCGCGCTGGTGCCGCTCGCGCATTCCGCCGGCGAGCGCGTGCCGGAATATCCGAACGTGCCGACGCTGAAGGAGGTCGGCTATCCCGACCTGACCACCACGACATGGTTCTCGCTGTCGGGGCCGGCGAACCTGCCGCGCCCGCTTGCCGAGCGGCTCAACCGCGAAGTCGCAGCCATGATCAAGAAGCCGGACATCCAGGAGCGCATTCAGCGCGACGGCATGATCACCGAGCCGATGTCGATCGCGGAATTCGACAAGTTCATCGCGTCCGAGACGACGCGCTGGAAGCCGGTGATTGAAGCTGCGGGGCTGGTGTCGAAGTGATCTCGTTCTGGGCGGCCTGCGCCAGCGCGCGGCCGATCATGACCAGCACCGGAAGCGTCGGCGCCGCTTGATCAAGCCGCGCGGCGATATCCGCGATCGTTCCGGCGATGACCTCCTGCTCCGGCCGCGTCGCCGCGACCACGGCGATCGCCGGTGTATCGGCAGGCAGCCCGCGTGCTTGCGCCGTTGCGGCCAGCTCCGCCAGCGCGCGCTTGGGCATATAGACCACGGTGGTGGTGACGGGGTCGGCCACGCTGGCCCAGTCGATGTCGGACGGAAGCTTCCCGTCGGCGCCGTGCGCGGTCACGTATTGAATGCGCCGTGCGAGCTTGCGGTGGCTGAGCGACACGCCGAGCCGGCTCGCCGCGCCCTGCGCGGCGCTGATTCCGGGCACCACCTCGACCGGGATGCCGGCGTTGCGGCAGGCCGCGATCTCCTCGCCGGCGCGGCCGAAGATCATCGGATCGCCGCCCTTGAGCCGCACCACGCGCCGGCCGGCCTTCGCCAGCGACACCATCAGCGCGTTGATCTCGTCCTGCCTGCAGGACGGCGCGAAGCCGGTCTTGCCGACCATCATCTTCTTCGCCTCGCGGCGCGCGAAATCGAGGATCGCCGGCGCCACCAGATCGTCGATCAGGATGACGTCGGCGGATTGCAGCGCGCGCACCGCGCGCAGCGTCAGCAATTCCGGATCGCCGGGGCCGGCGCCGACCAGCGCGACCGAGCCGAGGCCGGGTTTTGCACCTTCGTGCTGTGTTTCGGCGAGAAGACGATCGTAGTCGGATTGTACCGGCTCGCGATTGGGATCGCTCAACGCCGTCGCGGTGAACAGCTGCCAGAACCGCCGACGGCCGGCGAACGGCAGGCCCGACGACATGACCGCGTCGCGCCAGCGGCGCGCGGCGTCGGCCCAGCGCGCGAAGCCGAGCGGGATCAGCGCTTCGAGCTTGGCGCGGATCGCCTGCGCGAATACCGGCGCGGCGCCATCGGTGGAAATGCCGATCACCAGCGGCGAGCGGTTGACGATCGAGCCGAACGAGAAATCGCAGAACGCCGGCTTGTCGATGACGTTGACTGGGACGCCGGCCGCGCGCGCCGCCGCCGCGAAGCGCGATGCGTCGAGGTCGCCGCTCAGCGCGCCGATGGCCAATACCGCGCCGGAAAGATCGTCATGCGTCCAGGCGCGTCGGTTGAGCGCGACCGTGCCGCCGGGCGGGGCAACCGCGAGCGCCACCATTTCATCCGACATTTCGTGAGCGAAAACGTCGACTTCCGCACCGGCGGCCGACAGCAGCTCCGCCTTCCAGGCTGCGGCAGAGCAGCCGCCCGCTACCACGACGCGCTTGCCCGAAAGCCCAAAGAACACCGGCAGGCGCGCCAGGCGCTCCATGCGCGGTGGCTTCGCCTCGGCCGGGATGCGTGGAGTGTTCATTCTGCGGCTTCCTTTGCGCGCGTGCTCGCCTGGTTTCGTTCTTGGTTTCGTTCTTGCGCAATCATCCGTTTCAGCTCCGGCAGGCAGGAGCCGCAATTGGTGCCGGCGCGCGTTGCCTGCCCGATCTCGGTGACCGTGTTGGCCTGGCCGGAGGCCATGGCATCGCGGATGCAACTCTCACCGATGCCGAAGCAGGCGCACACCACCGGCTCGGTCTCGACCATGGACATGGCCGAGATCTGTGCCAGCGAGATACCGCCGTCGTCGTGCACGTCAAGTTCGCTGAGCTCAAGGTTCAGCGGCTCGCCGGCGGGGCCGATGCAGATGAAGCCGTCCACGTCCCCGTCGATGATCGCGGCAGCGCGATAGGTGCGCTGGTTGAGATGCTCGGCGAGCTTGGCGTCAGCGGTGAGCATCCCATAGGCGAAGTCGTGCCACATCATCGGGCCGTGGTCGGATGCGATCCGGTACTCGTGACCGTCCGTGGTGGCGACGCGCGCCCACCATGTTGCATTGGGTAAAGCGACGGATCGGTGTGTTCGCACAAAGCCGCGCATCGCGAAGGCGACCGGTTCAATGGAGGCCGGCGTCGCCTTCGACTCCGGCTGGCCGGAATAGGGATCGGTGTGCGGCGCGACCAGATCGTCGGCGCGCGCGCAGGAGGCGGTGTCGCCGCTCCAATGGATCGGCAGGAAGATCGAGCCCGCCTGCTGGTCGTCAGTCACCACGACCTTCACGATGCATTGGCCGTGCGCGGTCGCGACCCGGGCGAAGCCGCCGTCGGAAAGGCCCGTACGCGCGGCATCGTCGGGATGCACCTCGACAAACGGCTCCGGCAGATGGGTCGCGAGCCGCGGGCTCATGCCGGTGCGGGTCATGGTGTGCCATTGATCGCGGATGCGGCCGGTGTTGAGACGCAGCGGGAAGTCGGCCGACGTCGCTTCTTTCAGTGCGGGCGGCTCCGGCGCGATGAAGCGGCCCCTGCGGTCGGCGGTGAAGAAGTTGCCGTTGGCGAAGAAGCGCGTCTCGCCGGGTTCGGTGCCGGCCGGCATCGGCCACTGCACGGGCGAAAGCGCGTCGTATTCATCGTCGGACAGCGCGGCGAGGGCGCCGATATCGAAGTCGCGGGTGCCGCCGTTCTCGTAGGCCGATAGCGCGGCGTGCTCGCGGAAGACGTCGGCGGCCGAGCGATAGGCGAACGCATCGGCGAAGCCGAGCTTCGCCGCGACCTCCGAAACGATCTGCCAGTCAGGCTTGGCTTCACCCGGCAGCGGCAGGAAGCTGCGCTGGCGCGAGATGCGGCGCTCCGAATTGGTGACGGTCCCTTCCTTCTCGCCCCAGGCAGCGGCGGGCAGCAGCACATGCGCGCCGGCATTCACGGTGTCGTTCGACAGGACGTTCTCGGACACGACGAACAGTTCGAGCTTGCCGAGCGCCTCGCGTACCGCGGCCGCGCGCGGCAGCGACGCCGCCGGGTTGGTCGCCATCACCCACAGCGCCTTGATCTCGCCGCGCGCGATCGCCTCGAACATCTGCACCGCCTTGAGGCCTTCGCGCTCGGCCATGCGCGGTGCGTCCCAGAAGCGGCGGACGCGATCGACCTCGGCCGGCGAGAAGCCCATATGCGCGGCCAGCATGTTGGCGAGCCCGCCGACCTCGCGGCCGCCCATGGCATTGGGCTGGCCGGTGAGCGAGAACGGCCCGCAGCCCGGCTTGCCGATGCGGCCGGTGGCAAGATGGCAATTGATGATGGCGTTGACCTTGTCGGTCCCTTGCGCTGACTGATTCACGCCCTGCGAGTAGCAGGTGACGACACGCTGGTTGGTGCGGAACAGCTCGAAGAACGCGCGCACCTGCGCAGCATCGAGTCCCGTCACGCTCGCCGTCGCCTCGACATCGGGCGCGATCGCCTTGGCGCGCGCCAGCGCGTCGTCGAAGCCCGAGGTGTGCGCGCGGACATAGTCGTCATCGAGCGCGCCGTGCTTGGCGAGATGCACCAGCAGGCCGCAGAACAGCGCCGTGTCCATGCCCGGCGCGATCGGCAGGAACAGGTCGGCGTCGGCCGCGGTCGCGGTGCGGCGTGGATCGATGACCACGACCTTTGGCGCCGCGCTCGGCCTTGTTCTTCGCCATGCGCTGGAACAGCACCGGGTGACACCAGGCAGCGTTGGACCCGGTGAGCACGATGAGGTCGGCTTCGTCGAGGTCGGTATAGGTGCCGGGAACGGTATCCGAGCCGAAGGCGCGGCGGTGGCCGGCGACCGACGAGGCCATGCACAGGCGCGAATTGGTGTCGACATTGGCCGAGCCGATGAAGCCCTTCATCAGCTTGTTGGCGACGTAGTAGTCCTCGGTCAGCAGCTGGCCGGAAAGATAGAACGCGACGGCATTGGGCCCGTGGCGCTCGATGATGTCCTTGAGGCCACCGGCGACGTGGTCGAGCGCGTCGTTCCAGCTCGCGCGCGCGAGCGTTCCATCCGCCTGCCGCAGCATCGGATGCAGGAGCCGTGCATCGAGCGCCAGCGTCTCGCCGAGCGCGGAGCCTTTCGAGCAGGTGCGGCCCGCGTTCGCCGGATGCGTCGGATCGCCGGCGATAGTGGCGCCGCCGCGGCCGTCGGGCTGGGCGATCAAGCCGCAGCCGACCCCGCAATAAGGGCAGGTCGTGCGAACCGCTGGCGGATGGGGCAGGGGCGCATTCATTGTCTCAGTACACGTCCTGCTGATAGCGGCCGCGCTTCTTGAGATCAGCGACGAAGGCAATCGCTTCGTCAGTCGAGCGCACGCCATGCGCCGCCACCACGTCGACCAGGGCACGCTCGACGTCCTTGGCCATGCGCTTGGCATCGCCGCAGACATAGACGTGCGCGCCCTCGGCGAGCCAGGCCCAGAGATCGCGGCCGACTTCGCGCATACGATCCTGCACGTAGATCTTCTGATCGCTGTCGCGCGACCAGGCCAGCGTGAGACGCCGCAGCACCTTCGCCGCCTTCATGCCGGTGAGCTCGTCCTCGTAGAAGAAATCGCTGTCGCTGTGCTGATGGCCGAAGAACAGCCAGTTGCGGCCGGGCGCCTTCGTCGCCATGCGCTCGTGCAGGAAGGCCCGAAACGGCGCGATGCCGGTGCCGGGGCCGATCATGATGACCGGCACCGACGGATCGGCGGGCAGGCCGAAGGCGTGCGCCTTCTGCACATAGACCTTCATGCGGTCGCCGGGGTTCACGCGGTTGGCCAGGAACGTCGAGGCGACCCCGAGCCGGTTGCGGCCGTTGATGGCGTAGCGGACGGTGTCGACGCACAACGCCATGCGGTTGGCATCGACCTTCGGTGACGATGCGATGGAATAGAGGCGCGGCTGCAGCGGATCGAGCACCTCGATGAAGGCTTCAGGATCGGGACGCAGCCCGCGGAATTTCTCGATCGCCGCCAGGACGTCGAGCGTCGCCGCGTCGCCATCGGGGTCGCCGCCGTCTGCCAGCGCCTTGGCCTTCTGCCGGCGCTCGCCGCCGGCGATGTAGGAGAAGAGCTGGAACAACTGGTCCGGCGCCGCGCCAAGCGAGACGTCGTTGACAAGCACGTCGCGCAGCGCGCGGCCGCGGATCGGATGGTCGCGCGATACACCGAGCGCGGCGATCACCTGATCGGCCAGCGCCGCGTCGTTGGTCGGAAACAGGCCGAAGGCGTCGCCGACGGTGTACTCGATGCCCGAGCCGGCGAGATCGAACTCGATGTGCCAGGTTTCCTTTTCGGACGTCGGCTTGTTCAGGCGGGCACGTGAAAGGAACGTCGCCTCAACGGGGTTGTCGCGCGAACGCCCAGGAGCGGCGGTGGGCGCCGCGGCCGGTGCAGCCGAAGCAGCGGCAGCCGGCGTGGTCGACGACTTCGTCGTGGTCGGCGACGAATTGCCAAACTCCTCGAACAGCGTCTTGAGCATCCGGGCGGTTTCCTTGCCGCCGGGCACGCAGAGATTCAGCCGCTCCTCGCTTCTTGCGAAGATAGCGTTGGAATAGTCCTGACAGTTGTATCCGCATTGTCCGCAGTCCTGTTGTGCCATGGCCGCCATCATGCGGCGTCGGAGCGGGCGTCCCTCGGCGAGTTTCATTCTGTCGTTGATCGGTAAAGTCTGGTCGTGCCAGGGCGCGTCGTCGTCGTCCGCTTCGATGGCCGCACCAGGCGGCGTCGGCATCAGTGCCGCGGATTCGGCGGACGATAGCGGCGTGACCGTGCCTTCCAGCGACACGAGGCCGGCGAAGAAGCCGTTGAGCCAGATGCGCTGCTCGGGCGAGAACGGCGCGCTCTCCGGGATGAGCTGTGGGATCGGCGGGCGGGGCGCTGCGCTCATGCCGCCACCTTTGCCGCCACCGTCGCGCACATGGCCTTGAGCGCCTCGACGTCATGCCGCCGCGAGAACGCCAGGAAGGTTTCGTCGGACGAGCGGCGGTGCTCGACATAGGACTTGAGCAGCCGTTCGACGACGACGGGCACTTCCTCGGCACGCACGTCCATGAAGATCTCGCGCGCCAGCCCGGCGTCCTGACCGGCGCCGCCGCCGACCAGCACGTGATAACCCTCGACGGTGTCGCCGTCGTCGTTGATCGACACCTTGCAGGCGATCAGTCCGATGTCGCCGATATAGTGCTGCGCGCAGGAATGGTGGCAGCCGGTGAGATGGATGTTGACGGGGCCGTCGAGCTCGACGCGCGCCTCGCACCACTTCGCGATCTCTTCGGCATGCCGCTTGGTGTCCGACGCCGCGAAGCGGCAGCCGACATTGCCGGTGCAGGCGACCAGCCCGGCGCGGATCGAGCTCGCGCTCACCGACAAACCCAACGCCTTGATGCCCGCGACCGCGCCTTTGACCTTGTCGTCGGGCACGCCCGAGATCAGCAGGTTCTGCCAGACCGTGAGCCGGATATCGCCGTCGCCGAGCGCACGGGCGATGCCGGCGAGGCCGCGGATCTGATCCGGCGTAAGCCGGCCGACCGGCAGCACCACGCCGATGAAATTCAGCCCTTCCTGCTTCTGGACATGCACCCCAATGTGGGCGACGCGATCGACCGGCGGCCGCGGCTTGAGCGCCTCCGGCGGGACGCGGTCGAGCTTGCGGCCGAGCTTCTCCTCGGTCAGTTCGACGACCTTCTCCATGCCGAGCCGATCGATGACGTATTTCAGCCGCGCCTTGTTGCGGTTGGTGCGGTCGCCGTGGTCGGTGAACACGCGCACCACCGCGTCGGCCACCTTGGTGGCGTCGGCCGGGCGCACCACCACGCCGGTCTCGCGCGCGAAATCCTTGTGCCCGGTGATGCCGCCGAGCATCAGGCGGAACCAGACGCCTCCCTCGACGCCGAAGCCGTCGTTGACCTCGACCGCCTGGAAGCCGATGTCGTTGGTATCTTCCAGCGCGGCGATGATGCCGCCGCCGTCATAGGCGACGTTGAACTTGCGCGGCAGCCCGTAAAGCGCCCGCTCGTTCAAGATGTGGAAGTGCCACTCACGCGCATAGGGCCGCGTGTCGAGCAGTTCCTGCGTATCGATGCCGGCGGTGGGCGATCCCGTGACGTTGCGGATGTTGTCGGCGCCGGTGCCGCGCGAGCACAGGCCGAGATCGGTGATCGCCTCCACCATGTTGACGGCGTTCTTCGGCGCGATCTCGCGGATCTGGATGTTGGCGCGGGTGGTGACATGGGCGTAGCCGCCGCCATACTGCTCGGCGAGATCGGCGAGGCCCGCGAACTGCCAGTGCTTGAGGATGCCGTTCGGAATCCGCAGGCGGCACATGTAAGAGCTCTGCGCCGGCGCGACGTAGAACAGGCCGTAGTAGCGCCAGCGGAAATTATCCGCCGGCTTGGGCGCTTCGTTCTTCTCGGCCTGTTCCTTCAGCCGGCCATAGGCGTCGAACGGATGCTGCTCGCGCTTGAATTTCTCCTGGTCGTTGAGCTTGCCGCCGGCTTTGACGGTGCGGTCCTGCGCGCGCAGATGCTCGGCGTCGGGACCGGACGGCTCCGCTGCGCCGGATGCGCTACCGCGCGACGAGCGCGCGACTTGAAGGCCGGTGGTGAAGCCCTCGAGATACCGCTTCTGTTCTGGGGTGAAGTCGCCGGACATGGCGGATCACCCTGCGAGATCGATAAGGGCCGGGGCTGAGAACCCTAGTTCCGCCGCCCGCGCTCGATCATGAAGGTGGAGATCATGCCGTAGGCTTTGCTCCAGGACGTCGCGACGCCTGGCGTCCACTTGTCGCCGAGCCCGCGCTCGAGACTCCACAGCAGCGCCTCGCCGACCATCGAATAGTGCGCTGGCTGCACGCCAAACTCGCCATGCTGACGCGCGAGATTGTCGGTGAGCGAGACAAGCTTGCTGGTATCGTCGAGGCTCCCGACGATCACCGCCAGCGTGGCGATGAATTTTCGCTTCTGCTCGTCGATGTCGCGACGGAACAAGGGCCGTACCTCGGGCGCGATCTCGAACAGCCGTTCGTAGAACAAGCCCGCGGTCTGGGTTGAAATTGGCCAGATGCGGTCGAAGGAGTCGCGCACCCGTTCGATATCGTCGGTACTCAACACCGTGAAAACGCCCGTTGGACGTCAGTCGCCGCGCCTCGCTCATCATATCCCGGTCAATTTCCATGTCCAGCAATGCGATCAGGCTGCTTCGACGAAGCTGTGCCGTTCGTAGAGGAATTCGAGCACCCGCTGGCGGCACCGCAGGTAGATCTGGTTGGTCGACAGCTCGAGCCGCCGGCGCGGCCGCGCCAGCGGCACGTCGAGCACCTCGCCGATGTGGGCGGACGGGCCGTTGGTCATCATCACGATGCGGTCGGACAGCAGCACTGCCTCGTCGACGTCGTGGGTGATCATCATGACGGTGTTGCCGAGCTTCTGGTGGATCGCCATCACCGAGTCCTGAAGGTGCGCGCGGGTGAGCGCGTCGAGCGCGCCGAACGGCTCGTCGAGCAGCAGCACCTTCGGCTCCATGGCGAGCGCGCGGGCGAGCCCGACGCGCTGCTTCATGCCGCCGGAGATTTCCGCCGGCCGCTTGTCCTTGGCGTGCGCCATCTGGACGAGCTCGAGATTGTGCATCGTCCATTGGTCGCGATCGGCACGCGAGCGCTTGCCCGAGAACACCTTGTCCACCGCGAGGCGCACGTTGTCGTAGACCGTGAGCCACGGCAGCAGCGAGTGGTTCTGGAATACGACCGCACGATCCGGGCCCGGCTCGTTCACCTCCTGGTTCTCCAAGAGCACGGCGCCAGTCGTCACCGGGGTCAGGCCGGCGACGATGTTGAGCAGCGTGGTTTTCCCGCAGCCGGAATGACCGATGATGGAGACGTACTCGCCCTTTTCGACGCTGAGCGTGACGTCCTTGAGCACCTCGGTCTCGCGGTTGCCGCGGCTGAAGATTTTGTCGACGTGATCGATCTTGAGATATGAGTTCATGTCCGATGCCTCAGCTATGGGCCGTGCCGTGGGTGACGAAGTTGGCGACGCTGGCGACGATACGATCGAGCACGAAGCCGATCAGGCCGATGTAGACGAGCGCCACGACGATGTCGGGAATGCGCGATGAATTCCACGCGTCCCAGATGAAGAAGCCGATCCCGACGCCGCCGGTCAGCATCTCGGCGGCGACGATCGCGAGCCATGAAAGGCCGATGCCGATGCGCAGCCCCGTGAAGATGTAGGGCGCTGCCGACGGGATCATGATCTTCCAGAAGAACTCGAGATGATTGAGCCTCAGTACGGCCGCGACGTTGCGATAGTCCTGCGGGATGTTGCGGATGCCGACCGCGGTGTTGATGATGATCGGCCAGACCGCGGTGATGAAGATGACGAAGATCGCCGAGGGCTGGCTGTCACGGAATGCCGCCAGCGAAATCGGTAGCCAGGCGAGCGGCGAGATGGTGCGCAGCACCTGGAAGATCGGGTCGAGGCCGCGCATCGCCCACATCGACTGGCCGATGAGCGTGCCGAGCATGATGCCGATCACGCCCGCGAGTTCGTAGCCGATCGCGACGCGCTGCAGCGAGGTCAGTACGCGCCAGCCGAGGCCGATGTCCTGCGGCCCGGCGACGAAGAACGGATCGAGGATGAGATCGCGGGCCTCCGACCAGATCTTGGTCGGCGGCGGCAAGGTCGCGCCCGGCCTGTTGCACAGCAGCTCCCACACGATGAGCAGGAGCGTCAGCATGACAAGAGGCGGGATTACGTTCGCCGCGACCTTGCCGAGCATCGGCATGAGCCGGGCCTGGATGAAGCTTGGCCTCGGCGCAGCAAACCTCACCACATCGGCGGTCAGCTTGGCCGGTGCAACCGCTGCGGTTTCGGCCTTGAGGACGGGCATCGTCATTTAAGTTCTCTCCGCGGCTTTCAAAGGGTGCATCCCGCCGGCGGCTAGGGCCGGCGGGATGCGTCGATGACTCACACTTCGACACGTTTGATGGACAGGCTCTTGAGGTAACCGTGCGGGTCGGCGGGATCGAACACCTTGCCGTCGAAGAAGGTTTCCTTGCCGCGCGAGCTCGTCGCCGGAATGTCGGCGGCCGCGACCGAGAGCGACTTGGCGGCGACGCGCCAGAGGTCTTCACGGTTCACCTTGTTGACCAGGGCGTTGATGTCGGTGCCCTGCTCGAACTTGCCCCAGCGGATGTCCTCGGTGACGAACCAGGCGTCGTGACTCTTGAACGGATAGGACGCGTGCTCGCTCCAGAACTTCATGTACTGGTTGGTGCCCTTCGCGACGCGGCCGTGGCCGTAATTGATGTCGCCGCGCAGCCGGCCGATGATGTCCGGCACCGGCACGTTGAACCACTGGCGCCGGCCGACGATGGTCGCAAGCTCTTCCTTGTTCTCCATCTTCTCGCACCACTGCTGAGCTTCCATGACCGCCATCAGCAGCGCACGCGTCGCGTTCGGATGCTTGTCGACCCATTCGGCGCGCATGCCGAGCGCCTTTTCCGGATGCTTGAACCAGACCTCTCCGGTGGTGCAGGCGGTGAAGCCGATGTTCTGGTTGACGAGCTGCTCGTTCCACGGCTCGCCGACGCAGAACGCGTCCATGTTGCCGACCTTCATGTTCGCCACCATCTGCGGCGGCGGAACGACGATGGTCGAGATGTCCTTGTCGGGATCGATACCGCCGGCGGCGATCCAGTAGCGGATCCACAGATCGTGGGTGCCGCCCGGGAAAGTCATCGCGATCTTCACCTCCTTGCCGGCGGCCTTCTTCTTCTCGAAGGCGACCTTGAGCGGCGAGGCGTTGGTGGTGACGCCGAGGTCCTTGTATTCGTTGGCGACCGAGATCGCTTGCGCGTCGAGATTGAGGCGCGCCAGCAGATACATCGGCGTGGGCACGTTGTTCTGCGTGACCCGGCCGGTCGAGATCAGATAGGGCATCGGCGAGAGGATGTGCGCGCCGTCGATGCCATTCTTCTCGGAGCCGAGCACCAGGTTGTCGCGCGTGGCGCCCCACGAGGCCTGCTTGGAGACGTCGACGTCGGGCATGCCGTGCTTGGCGAAGAAGCCCTTCTCTTTGGCGATCACCAGCGGCGATGCGTCCATGAGCGCGATGTAGCCGAGGATCGCCTTCTTCACCTCGGGTCCTTGCGCTTCGGCGACGTGGATGCCGAACGGAAACTGTGTCTGCGCGGCGCCGATCAGCGCCGCCGTCCCCGCGGTCGATTTCAGGAATGTGCGGCGGCTGATGCCGCCGGTCTTGCTGGTTCCTTTGGTGGTCATTTGCTTCGGCGTCCTTTCGCTTCGTATCGCTGTTTCAACCGCTTCCCGCGCCCAGCCTTGCGGGCAATAAAAAAAGCCGCAGCCCGGAGAGGCGCTCCTCGCGTTCCCCCAGGACAGCGGCGTTGCCTGTTGCGATCCGCCATTGGACCGCCCCGGCGTCGTGTCTGACGCCGGTTTCGATCTATTCAAGGGCTGTGCCAACTCGGCCGAATGGAGCGTTTCGTGAGCGTTGTCAGCGCTTTGGCAGATTGCGCGCGTCGAGTTTGGGGCGCACCGCTGGCGATTCGATGCTGCCTATAACCGCAGCAAGCGCAAAAATTGTGCAATGCGGCAGGTGCTTGAATTAACGTCTGATTAGCCAGGCGGAGAGGTGCCCGGCGATGTCGTTGGGGTCGAACGCCGGCCCCGTGAAGGCGCCGATGCCGTCGGCCGGTTCGCCGGGCGGATTGGCGGGCTCGGGTTCGAGCGCATTGTCATAGAGGTCGGGCCGGAACACCGATTTCGCCGTGGCCAGGAGCTCGGGCGACAGCGGCGCCTGACCCCAGCGGACCATCTGCGCATAGAGCCACGCGGCCTGGGCCGGATCCGGCCGCGCCGCGCTGCGGCGTCCGATCATGATGTAGCGGTCGCTGGTGCGCACGGTGCCGTCGGGCGCGACTTTCATGCGGCCGTCAAGGGTGCGGCGGATCACCTCGGGCGCGACGCCGATGCGGTTCGGCGCCGACAGCATTGCCGACACCTCGTCGCGGTTGGCGGCGTCCTCGACGAACGCTGCTGCCCGCCGATGGGCACGCACCAGGCGGCGCAGCGTGTCGGGATTCTCGCCCGCCCACGATGCGCGCACCGCAAGGACCTTCTCCGCAGCGCGGGCGAAGATCTCGGAAACGAAGTGCAGGATGACGCCGATGCCGAGATCGACCGCGACCGAGTTCCAGGGCGCGCCGACGCAGAATCCGTCGACATGACGATTGGCGAGGCTCTCGACCATGTAGGGCGGCGGCAGCACCACCAGGCGAACGTCCTCGTCGGGATCGATCCCGCCCGCCGCCATCCAGAAACGCAGATGATAGTTGTGGGTGGAGAACGGGAAGGTCATGCCGAAGGTGAGGGGGGCCTCGCCGCGTGCCTTGCGGTTGGCAACCACGCGCGCGAGCGCGCGCGCCGACACCATCGGGTGAAGGATGTTGCCGTCGGCCGCGGCCGCAATTGCCGCGTAAAGACTGGGCGAAACCGTGATGGCGTTGCCGTTCACGCCAAGCCCGAATGGCGCCACGATCGGCACTTTCACATGGCCGAGGCCGAGGCTGGAAGCGATCGCGACCGGGGCGATGAGATGCGCGGCGTCGAACAGGCCGATGTTGAGCTTGTCGCGCACGTTTGACCACGACACTTCGCGCACCAGCTCGACGTCGAGCCCTTCCTCGGCGGTGAAGCCCTTGTCGACGGCGATCAGCAGCGCGGTCGCGTCGTTGAGCGGAATAAAGCCGATGCGCAGCCGCCCGCCATTGGGACTCATTTGAACATCTCCGACGCGGTGATCACCGATTGAGCGATCTCGGCGATCTTCTTGTTTTCATTCATCGCGGTCCGGCGCAGGAGGTCGTAGGCGTCTTCCTCGCTCAGGCTCTTTCTCTTCATGAGGATGCCCTTGGCGCGGTCGATGATCTTGCGGTCTTCGAGCGCGGTCTTGGTCTGCTCGAGCTCGGTCTGCAGGCGCGAGAACGCGTTGAAGCGCGAGATGCACAGATCGAGGATCGATTTGATGCGTTCCTTCTTCAGGCCGTCGACGATGTAGGCGGAGACGCCCGCGTCGACCGAGGCCTGGATCGAGGCGGCGTCGGACTGGTCGACGAACATCGCGATCGGGCGTTTCACCACCCGGCTGACCTGGAACATCTGCTCGAGCACGTCGCGGCTCGGGTTTTCGAGGTCGATCAGGATGACGTCGGGATCGACCGCCGAAATGCGGGCCAGCAGGTTTCCCGTCCCTTCGATCCGGAGCACGTTGGTGTAGCCGGACTCGCGCAGCCCCCCTTCCAGGATGGCCGCCCGGATCGGGCTGTCATCGACGATGACGATCTGCAGGGGCGAATGGGTCTGGACGGACAAGGAACGGCGGTCTCCGGCCGCTGGCCCGCGGCAGCTTTGCTAATCCAAGCCGCGTGCCAACCGGCCGCCATTATTTATTTAAATATATCAATAAGTTATGGAGGGGTGGCGAGCGGCCGGGCACCGGCCTGCCCCTTCGCCATGCAGTCAGCCCATATTTTGTGCAGCGCACAATAGTTGATCAGTGAGTGTGCAGGGGCCGCGACAATGGCCCGCCGGCACCCTTTCTGGACCCGATGGAAGGGCGGCCCTATCGTTTGGGACCCGGGGAGGGCGCGACATGAGAACAATCAAAGCAGCCGTCCTGCTGGCGATCGGCACGATGGTCTGCGCCGCGCCGGCCGCGGCGCAGCCAGCCGACGAATTCTACAAAGGCAAGCAGCTCCGGATCGTCGTCGGCTCGACCGCCGGCGGCGACTACGATGTGTGGGCGCGGCTCCTTGCACGACATATGGTCCGACATATCCCCGGCAATCCGAACATCATCGTCGAGAACATGCCGGGCGCCGGCACGCTGGTCGCGACCAACCACGTGTTCAACGTGGCGCCGCGCGACGGCACCGTGATCGGGATGCCATCGCGCTCGATGCCGGCCGCGGCGGTGATGAAGGTCGCGAACGTGCGTTTCGATCCGGTGAAGTTCAACTGGATCGGCAGCCCCGAGGTCAATCACCTCGTCGTCTACATCAACAACAGTTCCGCGATCAAAAAGCCGGCCGATCTGTTGCAGCGTGAGTTGATTTTCGGCGCCACCGGCCTCGCGCAGGGCATCACGGTCGGGCCGTACATGCTCAAGAACGTGCTCGGCATGAAGCTCAAGATCGTAACCGGCTATCGCTCGCCGGGCGACATGGCGTTGGCGGCGTCGCGCAACGAGATCGAGGCGTTCGCCAACACCATCGGCGGCGCCGCCGGCGCGCGCCGGCCGTGGGTCGAGTACGGCCAGATGCGCGTGCTGTTCAATTTCGAGCCCGAGCCGGTGCCGGGGCTCGGCGTGCCGACGGTGTTCGAATTCGTGAAGACCGACGAGCAGCGCAAGATCCTCACCTTCTTCGCGAGCAACGTGCTGCTCGGCCGGCCGATCATGGCGCCGCCCGACGTGCCGGCCGATCGCATCCGGCTTCTGCGCCGCGCCTTCGAGGCGACGATGAAGGACCCGGCCTTGCTGAAGGAAGCCGACAGCATGTCGTTCGAGATCGCGCTGCAGAGCGGCGAGCGCATCGCCGAGCTCGTCGCCGGCATCGCGGCGACGTCGCCCGACATCGTCGGCCGTGCCGAGCGCATGTCGCGCCCGGACTAGCCTCCATGGCGGCTAGTGCAATGGTGATGCCGCCGTGGCATCATCGACGGGACCATAAAGACAATTTCGGGAGGTAGATGCTCATGTCGATGGAAGCCGTTGCCACGAAACCCGCCGCGTTCGAGGTCGAGGACGTCGAATATCTGCGCCACGGCGACAAGCCGCTGTTCATCCGCTGCTACCGGCCGCATGGCGCCGGCCCGTTCCCGGTGACTGATCGAGTTGCACGGCGGCGTGTGGACGGAGAACGACCGCACCCGCGGCAAAACCCATCACGAGGCGTTTGCCTCGAACGGCATCGCGGTCGCGTCGCTCGATTTCCGGCAGGGCCCCGGCGGCTATCCGAACTCGGTGACCGACATCAACTATGCGATCCGCTGGGTGAAGGCGAATGCTGCGCGCTTCGGCAGCCGGGCCGACCTCGTCGGCATCTCCGGCACGTCGAGCGGCGGCCATCTGGCCATGCTCGCCGCCATGCGGCCGAACGATCCGCGCTATGCCGCGATCCCGCTGCCGGCCGGCTCACCGAACGTCGACGCCAGCGTGCGCTGCGTCTGCATGTTCTGGCCGGTGATCAATCCGCTCGGCCGGCACCACAATGCCAAGCGCCTGAACGACGGCCCCAACCCGCCGCCGTGGCCGCCGCGCACCATGAAGCTCAGCATGACGTATTGGATGAGCGAGGAGAACATGGCGGAGGGGAGCCCGCTGCTCGCCGTTCAGCGCGGCGAAAAAGTCGTGATGCCGCCGGCGCTGTGGATCCAGAGCAAGAACGATCTGATCCATGACTATCGCGATCCCAACTCCGGCTTCGACGGCTCGGAGGCGCCGCGCTTCGTCGCGCTCTACCGCAGTGCGGGCGGCAAGATCGACCTCGAATATTACGACGCGCCGCTGCACTTCACGAGCGACCATCCGGAACTGCCGCAGTCGATCGCGGCGATGCAGCGCGCGGTCGCGTTCACGCACGAGAATATCCGCGTCTGAGTATCGTCGAATGAAAGCGCACGCTCTCTCCGCTCGTCCCCGCGAAAGCGGGGACCCAGGGCCACAAGGAAGATTCTGGATTCCCGCTTACGCGGGAATGAGCGGTGGAGACGAGATTTCCGAAATGACGGCACTTCAGCGCGCGATCAACGATCTGGTCATCGCCAACCGGATCATGGCGCATCACGGCGTGTTCGATGAATACGGACACGTCAGCATGCGCCATCCCGGCGATCCCAACCGCTTCCTGCTGGCGCGTGACTGCCCGGCTGCGTTCGTCGAGCCCGGCGATATCCTCGAGTTTGCGCTCGACGGCGCGCCGGCGAGCGACGACAACCGGCCGCTGTGCGCGGAGCGCTTCCTGCATGCGGCGATCTACGCGGCGCGGCCGGAGGTGAACTCGGTGCTGTGCGCTCCCTCCGAGGACGTGCTGCCGTTCGGCATCACGCCGGTCCCGCTTCGCGCCATGCTCGGCACCGTCGGCGACATGGGCACGTATGTCCCGGTCTGGGATATCGCGGAAAAATTCGGCGAGGACACCGACCTCGCGGTGTCGAGCATGGAGCGCGCCCGCGACCTCGCGCAGCGCCTCGGCGGCTATCGTGTCGTCCTGCGCCGCGGCGTTGGCTTCGTCGCGACCGGGCGCACGCTCAACGACGTGGTGAAGACCTCGGTCTATATTCCGAAGAACGCGCGCACGCTGGCGCAATCGCTGCAGTTCGGGCCGGTCCGGTCGATCTCACAGGGCGAGGTCGATCAGCGCCTCGCGATCGATCCGGAGTTCGAACGCCATGCGCCGCGGCTGGGAATACTGGGCGCGCGAGGCCGGCTGCGAACGCTGGCTCTGAGAATCAAACGATCTAAGGCTCACTACGCGACAGCGCTCACCGTTGGCTGCAACGCCGGCGTGAGGCGGTGACCCTGTACCGTGTCGAGAGGAAACGACAGGAGACCTGTCTTAAAGAGACCTGTCTTGATGCGGAAAGGCTGAGGATTGCGGGACTGGTTTGTGGCAAATCCGCTACACCCGCGAGGATTGATATCGATGTCCCCCGGCTAACCCACGATTTCGTATTGTCGATGAGGCCATCAGGGGAGCATCCTGATGGCCTTCTGGGAATTGCGGGGGTTGCACGGTCAGGCAAGGGGGCTGCCATGAAGAACCTGTTGCTCGGAACCATTATGACAATCGCGCTGGCCGCCACTGCTGCGACGGCGGCCGACATGCCAGTCAAGGCGCCGCCCGCGCCGCCGCCGGCGCCCGCTTACAATTGGTCCGGTCTCTATGTCGGTGCAGGCGCTGGTGGCGCCTGGTCGGACGTTCACCGCTTCTATCCGCAGGCTATCGGGGGCCCACTTCATTCGACGTCCAGCATCAATGACCCGGTCTACAACATACATGGCGGCGCGCAATTGCAGTGGGGTCGGTGGGTGCTCGGCGTTGAAGTCGGCTACACCCGGGGCTTCAGCGTGCTCGAAAACAAGGACGCGCTGCCGACACCGCCTTTCGCCGCCGATACCGCAGCCCACCACAGGATCAACTCGTTATTCACGGTCGGGCCGCGGCTGGGCTTCACGTGGGATCGCTGGATGATCTACGGCACCGGTGGCTATGCCTCGGCGAAACTTGACGGGCGATATGCCTTCGCGTCCAGCGGTGCGCCGAGATTCTCAGGCTTTTGGGGTTCGTCGCGGAACACGGGCTGGTTCGCCGGCGCTGGTTTCGAAGTCATTATACTCCAGGGTACGTTCGGGGACCTCTTGATAGGCGCCGAGTACCAGCACTTCGATCTGGGCAGCAAACCGACGTTCTGCTTCACGGCTTGCAATCCTGCCAACGCGGAAGACTACCAGTTGGACGCGAAGGGCGATATCGTCCGCGCTCGGCTGACCATCAAGACACATGGCTGGACGTTCTTTGGCAGCCCGGTCGTCGCCAGGAACTGATCGGCGCTCACCGGCCATCCGAAAGCCCCGGGGCCAACCCCGGGGCTTCTCGTTTAGCGCAAACCGCTCCGGGCGGCTTGATCAAACCGGCACGTCGCCGATCACCGCGGTGCGCTCCATGCGGCGGCGGTTCGGATAGTAGTCGTTGGCGGCGTAGTGCTGGGTCGAGCGGTTGTCCCAGAACACGATCGCGCCCGGCGTCCAGCGCAGGCGGAACTGATATTCCGGCACCTGCGCCTGCGCGTAGAGCACCTGCAGGATGGCGCGGCTTTCGTCCGGCTCGAGGTCTTCGATCCGCACCGTGAACTGCGGGTTGACGTAGAGCGACTTGCGGCCGTTCGCCGGATGCGTGCGCACCACCGGATGCGAGGGGTTGGGAAACAGCTCCTCCATCTTGCGGAGCTTGGCTTGGTCCTCGTCGGTCTTCTTGAACAGCACGCGGAAATTCTGGAAGTCGTGCACCGCGCGCAGACCGTCGATCATCGACCGGAAGCGCGCGCTCAATCCCTCATAGGCGGCTTCCATGTCGGCCCACAGCGTGTCGCCGCCGACCTTCGGCATGATCTGGCAGCGCAGGATGGTGTAGCGGGTCGGATTTTTGCGGAACGTCGTGTCGCTGTGCCAGACGTCGGTCGACAGCACCGGGTTGTCCTTGTGGTTGTCGAGCACGAGGATTTCCGGGAACTCGCCCTGCGGCCGCATCGGGTGCACTTCGAGCTCGCCGAACAGGCGGCTGATCTCGACGTGCTGCCGGGTGTCGAGATTCTGGTCACGCAGCACGACCACCTTGTGCTCGATCAGCGCCGCCTCGAACGCCTTGAAGGTCGCCGGGTCCATGCCGTTCTTGAGGTCGAGGCCGTGGATCTCGGCGCCAAGCTTTGCGCCCAGCCGTTCAACCTCGAACGGTGCCGTTGTGGTTTTGGCGAGGCCCTCGCTGGCGACATTGATGTTCATGGGCGGCCTCCTTATTGCTTGGTTCGTGTTTGGCCTATTCAACCCGAAAAGCCGCGCCGTGGAAACCTACCGTCCGGCCGCGGCAGGCTCGCGCGTCAACACGACCCACAGCGCTGCGGCGGCATAAATCACGAGCGTGGCGATGTCCCGGTAGGGTTCGACCGCCGGAAGCCACCAGGTCGCCAGCGTAAAAGGCACCAGCAGCGCGACGGCGGTGATGAAGCGCGATACCCACCACTGGGGCGCGAGCGCGCCGAAGGCCACGCCCCAGACCAGATACCACGGCCACAGGTGGCTGATGGCGCCGAACATGATGGCCGCGATCATCGCCACGGTGGCGCGGGTCAGGGTCTCGGTGCTCGCCTCGCGGACCGCGGCGGCGAGCCAATAGACCGCGATCACGGGAAACACCGCCTGCGCGACCAAATGTAACGGATAGATCGGCAGCCCGAGCAGGTGTTCGAGCCCCGCGACCGCTTCGCTCGGGCGCAGGAAGTACCATTCGCTGACCAGCCGGATGCCGTCGAAGAACGCCGTCGACCGGAAGAACAAGGCGAAGAAGGCGAGGCCGAGCAGCGCCGGCGGCAGCATGCGCCGCACATATTGCATCACCGTGAGCCGCTCGTGGCGGAAGGCGTGGATCAGATCGATCAGGAACAACGGCGCGGTGGCGTATTTGCACAGCACCGACGCCACCAGCGCGAGCGGTGCCCAGCGGTTGTTGCGCAGAAGCAAAAGGAACCACAGCAGTGCGGGCGCGATCATCACGATGTCGTTGTGGCCCTCGGCGACCGACTGCGACACGCCGAGTGGAATCCATCCGAACAGCGCGATGGCGAGGCAGCGCTCGCGCATGGGCTTGTCGCGGTGAATGCGGTCGACCAGCACGAGCGACCCGATCCACGCCGCGGCGATCAGCGCCTTGAACAGCAGCCCCATTGCGATGGCGTTGCCAAACGCGATCACCGCGACGAGCGCCGACATCACCGCCCAGAGCGGGCCGTAGGACATCGGCATCGGAAAATGGTCGAGCGGGAGGCCGATCAGGTCGCTGTCGGTGAACAGCGTATGGAATGGGTTGACGCCGGCGGCGACCATCCGGCCCCAGGCTGCCGACAGCCAGAAATCCTGCGTGAACAGCGGGAACGCGAGGAAGCACGCGGCCGCGAACGCGATCGACCAGCGCCGCAGCAGGTGCGCGATGCCGGCATCGGCATCGTCGCCGTGACGCGTCAACATCAACAGCAGCAGCGCGGCGGCGATGCTCGCGATCGCGAGCGGAATTCCCTGGCTCAGGACCACCGCCCCGTCGCCGGCGAACAGGCGCACCGCTCCGAGGCCGAAGCTCTCGAAGAACGCGGCCGCGCGGGGGTGCTCGGCGGCGTTCCAGAGCACCGGCGCCTGCATGTAGGAGAGCAGCGCCAGCACAAGATGAACAGCGAAGATGACCGCGCCGAGGATGTTGATCCGGAACCGCAACGTTGATGACCTAACCGCCATCAGACTTTGTTAAGCGAAAAGCGCATCGCGTTCACGGGTTGCGTGGCCTGAAATCGCGTCTGCGGCGAATCGGCCGCACTCGCCAGCGGCAGCGGCGGCCGCAGATGCAGCAGCACCAGCAGGATCCAGGTCGCGAACAAGAGATAGGATTGAATGAAGTTCCAGAACGTGGGCGCGAGCAGCTGCGTCGCGATGAAATAATTGCTCGCGAGCACGTAGCTCGCGATCAGCCAGGGCAGCCGGGCGCGGCTGCGCAGCGCGCCGACCAGCACGACCGCGAACACCGGGAACAGCACGCCGTAGTGATGCTCCCAGGCGATCGGGGAGGCGACCGTCGCGCTCACCGCCATGGTGCAGAAGTCGATCACGCGATCCGGATCGTTGTCGCGATTGCGCCGCAGCAGCGCCAGCAGCAGGATCGCGGCCGAGCTGATGGTCGTCGTCCAGTAGACCAGGCGGTTGAACGGCGGGAAGGCGCCGTCACCCCAGTCGAGATTGCGGTAGAGCTCGGGCTCGCCGACCGACATCAGCCGGTTGAGCAATCCGTTTACGGAATGGTTCGGATAGTAGGTCTCGCCGCGCTCGGCGAGATGCGACAGCACCGGCAGGTAGTCGAGGTGATTGGCAAAACCGAACACGGCGACCGAGCCGATCAGGCCGACGAGCCCGGCGGCGACGCAGGCGAAGGCGAAGCGCCATTCCTTGCGGAGCAGCGCCCACAGCACGAACAGCCCGTAGTGCGGCTTGATCAGGCACAACACGCCCATCAGCGCGCCGCTCGCGGTTTTTCGTCCGGTCGCCCAGGCGAGCAAGGCGACCGCGAACAGGCCGTTGATCCAGACCTGGATCTGCCCGAGCGAGAATGCCTTGACCAGCGGATAGAAGGTCAACGCCAGGCCGAACACGATCGCGACCCGCAAGCCGATCAGCGTGCGCGTATCGTCGAATTGGCATTGCTCGCGCAGGCGGCGTTCGAGCAGCGCTGCGGTGGCGGCGGCGGTCAGCAGCAGGAACAGCCAACCGATGATGTCGTTCACGGTCGGCCAGGCGTAGATGTCCTGATCGGTGATGCGCACGCGTTGCGGCGGCGCCATCGCCTGCATCGCCATCAGGGCGAACAGCGAGGACGGCGGATACTGGAACTTGACGTTGCGGTCGAAGAAGACCTCGCTATAGATCGGCAGCGTTTCGCCCGCGCGGAAGTAGTCGAGCGCGATCGCCATCGCGCCCCAGGAATTGTCGCTGCCGTTGAGGCGCAGCACGTCGACGCTGTGCTGCAGCACGGTCTCCTTGTAGGGGCCGGAGGACGCCAGCCAGATCAGGCCGTTGAGCACGAGCGCATTCAACAGCAGGAAGATCGCGAGGCCGCGCGTCAGCGACACCGACGACGGGCATGCCGATGGTGACGTCTGGCTCATGGCGGGCGTCTCGCTCATGATGCTTCTTTCACGTGCGTCCCTTGCCGCGCACTCAGCGCGCGCTCGCCTGCGGCTTTGCCGCGGCGCTCGATTGGCCAGCATACAACGCGCCGCGGATCAATGCTGCCAGGATCATGAGGCCGCCGAACATCCAGGCCGACACGATCGTTCGCGACACGATGGCGGCGACGATGCCGGAGCCGAGCGGCAACACGACCACCGGCAGCGACGCGAGCAGCATGCCGCCGGCCATCAGCCAGCGCGTCGCTGCGTCGTCGGGGAGGCCGAGCCGGCCGCCGAGATAGAGCGCCCAGGGCAACAGCAGCAACAGGTAGTAGTGCGACCAAGACACCGGGCTGGTGACGACCGCGAGCGTGAGCACGATCGAGAATTCAAGGGTGTCGCGCTCGAACGGGCGCGCGCCCGCCGCGCTTCGATCGCCGCGGATCATGGCGACGAAGGCGAGGATGAACATCCCCGACAGCACGATGCTGCGCACGATCTTGTGCCACAGCGAGGCCGCGAGCGGCGTCCACTCCATCAGCAGCGCCGGACCGGATTCCAGCCGGGCGAGGAAGCCGTCGATCGACTGCACGTTGAACGCCGGCATCACGCCGCCGACGAACGGCACGATGCAGTTCTGGTACCAGCCGATATTGATCTCGAGCCCGAACACCGCCAGCGACAAGAGACCGGCGCCGACGATCGCGCTCGCGCCGCCGGCGACCACGCGCCAGCGTCCGCGCAGCAGCACATAAAGCCCGATCAGCATCAGCGGCAGCTTGAACAGCGCACACAGGCCGAGCACGAGCCCGGCGGCGTATTCCTTGCCGGCGCGCCAGAGCAGCAGCGCGACCACCAGCAGCAACAGGACGAAGTGCGTCGTGTTGCCTTCGCGCAGGCTATTGACCAGAGGCCCGCTGGCGAGGATCGAGAGCGCGAGCATCGCGCTGGTCGCGATATTGAAATCACCAAGGCGCAACAGCAGCGCGTAGGTCGTGGCGATGGCGGCAATGCCGAGCGCGAGGAAAGCCCAGCCGGCGGCAGGCTCGCCGAACAGGGCAAGCGGCACGAACAGCCACGCCAGGATCGGGAGATTGACGAAGCCGACGGCCGCGGATTCAGAGGTTTCCCAGGTCGCGACCGCGCCTTCATTCCAGAGCCGGTCGCCGGCCGGGAAATAGGCCTTGTAGAAATCGCTGAACAGGTCGGACGGCTCGGAGACCGACCAGAGGATCGCCTGCGCGGCGATGCCTAACGCCGCAACCGCAAGCCACGACCCGACGCGGCCCTTAGGCCAGAGCAAGGTCGGCCCCGTGGTTCCCATGCGCGGTCATTTCCATCAATTCGTTAGAAGCCCTTCCTTCCACTCGTCCCCGCGAAAGCGGGGACCCAGGTTAGATCAAGACTGGATTCCCGCTTTCGCGGGAATGAGCGGAGGATGGAGCCAACGGCGACACCCTAAATCTGCAAAGTAATCTGCCAGGCGCTGATGAAAGCGACCACCATCGAGGCGCCGAGCGCCAGGCTGACATTGTCCCGCACCGCGAACCAGAGCGGATCGTCGTCGAGCACGTTCCGTCCGGCCAGCAGCCAGACGCGCCCGAGCCACAGGAACATGATCGCGGGCATCGACCAGAGCAGCAGCGGACTCCTGTAGAAGCCGGCGACGAACGCCTCGTGGATCAGGTAGAGGACCATGATCAGCACGGCGCCGGCGGCCGCCGCGACGCCGAGGCCGAACACGAAGGTGAGGTCGCTCGCGACATAGCCGCGGCCGTCGATGCGGTCATTGCCGAGCGCGGCAGTACGCCGGATCTCGGTCTGCCGCTTGGCGAGCGACAGCGACGTGAACAGGAACATCGAGAACACCAGCAGCCAGGGCGAGGCCGCCACTTCGGCCAGATAGACGCCGTAGACCAGCCGCAGCGTGAACAGGAACGCCAGCAGGAACACGTCGAGCACCGGCACGCGCTTGAGGCCGAGCGAATAGGCCGCGGTCGACGCGGCGTAGATCACCAGCACGAAGGTGGCGTGGCTGTTGACCGTTGCCGCCAGCGCAAAGCTGATCAGGACGCCGATACCGCCCACCGCGATCGCCACCGGCACCGGCAGGTCGCCGCGCGCCAGCGCGCGATCGCGCTTCGACCAGTGACGGCGGTCGGACTCGATGTCGGCAACGTCGTTGAGCAGATAAGTGGACGACGCCAGGATTCCGAGCGCGAGGAATCCGAGCAGACAGTTGGTCCACGCCTCGAGGCTCTCGGTCTTGCCGGCAAGGATGAGCGGCGCGAAGACCAGGAGGTTCTTCGCCCACTGATGCAGCCGCATCGCCTCGACAAGGGAGGGGAATATGCCCTTGCGGCCGACAATTTGCTCTATCTGGCTGATAACACGTCCCTCCAACCCACGCACTTGCGTGCCCCAAAGCAGCATCGGAATTGCACGGGGCCGGCATACCTGCGCAGATTCGCGACCTCCGACGCTTCCGGCGACGATCCGCGCGGACGTTTGTCCGCGTCACAATTGGTCGTCGAACGCATCGGGAACTACCGGCCGGACAATGCGGAAATCGGCGTGAACGGGCGATGAACAACCAGTGCAGGATTGTGGTTTGGCGGCAACGCCCGAAGAGATTTCGCAATCGTCGCGACCGCTGGCGCGCGACGGCTGACGCGGCGCGTCGCCGGCCCGCGGCGGCAACGAACATGCCGCATTGAAAATAGGCCGATTTTTGCGGAGACTTCCGGGGAGGGACGCACTAATAAGAACCTAACGAGGCGGCGCAGCTGCCCGGCCGACAACCCGCGGTTCCTTGCGGAAACAACGTCTGGCTCAGGTTTGAGGAAACGTATGAGTCCGGTGCAGACGGCAGTCGCGGGCGCCATCGTCGCCGACAACGCGGCCAAGCTCTTCCTTGACGGCGCGGTGGTCGCCTTTCATCAGCTCTCGCTGCAAATCAAGCGCAACGAGATCATGTGCGTCGTCGGCCCGTCCGGCTGCGGCAAGACCACGTTGCTGCGCTGTATCGCCGGGCTCACCGACCTGAGCGACGGCAAGTTGCTGGTGCACGGCAAGCCGGTCGAGGGCCGTCCGCCCGACGGCGTCGCCATGGTGTTCCAGCATTTCGGCCTGCTGCCGTGGAAGACGGTGTTCGACAACGCCGCGTTCGGTCTCGCCATGGCCGGCGTCGGCCGCGAGAAGATCCGCGACGCGGTCGGCCACTACCTGGAGCTGGTCGGGCTCGCCGGCTTCGAGAGCCACTATCCCTACCAGCTCTCCGGCGGCATGCAGCAGCGCGTCGGCCTCGTGCGCGCGCTGGCGATGAACCCGTCGGTGCTGTTGATGGACGAGCCGTTCGCCGCGCTCGACGCGCAGACCCGCGAAATCCTTCAGGAGGAATTGCTGCACCTGATGGAGCGTCCCGACGAGCGCAAGACCATGGTCTTCATCACCCATTCGATCGACGAGGCGATCCTGCTCGGCGACCGTGTCGCGGTGATGAGCGCGCGGCCCGGCCGCATCAAGGAGATCCTGGACATGCCGTTCGGCCGGCCGCGCAATGTCGACGACATGCGCACCGATCCGCGCTTCGGCGAATTGCGCCAGCACATCTGGCACCAGTTGCATACGGCGCGGCCGGCGCAGCTCAGGGCACCCCGGGAGGTCGCGTGACCACGGTCGAGCAAACCGGCGCTTCGCTTGACGCGAGGCAGGCGCGCGATCTCGTCGACGACCGCGCGCGCGCCGAGCGGGTGGCGGCTGCGCGCCGCCGCAAGGTCGCGTTGCAGAATCTCGGCATCCGCCTCGTCGCGCTCGCGATCGCGCTGTCGCTCTGGCAGATCGTCGGCATGAACACCGATCCGGTGTTGTTCACCACGCCGATCAAGGTCGCCTATGCCGCCGTCAACATGATCTGGAGCGGCGAGCTGTGGCAGGCAATGGCGCCGAGCCTGTTTGTGTTGGTGATCGGGCTGACGCTGGCGATCGTGTTCGGCACCGCGGTTGGGCTCATGCTCGCGCGTTTCCACATCCTCGACGTCGCGGTCACCGTCTACATCACCTTCCTCTACTCGATCCCGTCGGTGGCGCTGGTACCGCTGATCGTGCTGTGGGCCGGCTACGAGACCACCGCGAAGGTGATCATCCTGTTCCTGTTCGCGTTCTTCCCGATGGTGATCAACACCTATCAGGGCGTGAAGGCGGTCGATCCCAAATTGCTGGAGGTCGGCCACGCCTTCCGCTGCTCGGAGCGGCAGCTCTGGGGCAACATCATCCTTCCGGCCTCGCTGCCGTTCATCGTCACCGGCATCCGCCTCGCGGTCGGCCGCGGCATGATCGGCATGGTGCTGGCCGACCTCTACACCGCGATCTCCGGCGTCGGCTACCTGATCGTGCGCACTGCCGGCGTGCTCGAGGTCGACCGGATGTTCGTGCCGATCGTCACGCTGGGATTGCTCGGCGTCACGCTGACCGCGATCCTGCGCTATGTCGAGAAGCGCGTCGCGCCGTGGACCGCGGCGGGGCAAGAGGATTAGATCGTGTCGTTTTCTCTCCGCTCGTCCCCGCGAAAGCGGGGACCCAGGCTAAATCTAGACTGGATTCCCGCTTACGCGGGAATGAGCGGCGGAGGGAGCCGAAGAAAAATCAAGGGAAGGAAGCAAGCCATGTCGAACGTCACTCGCACCACCCGGACATGTGCATTGGCGCTGGCCGCTGCCGGCCTCATGATCGGCGAAGCGTCGGCGCAGAACTGCCCGAAGATGCGCCCGATCAATGTCGGCGTGGCGGTGGCGCCGCCCAACGTGGTGCACACGGCGCCCTACATTGCGAAGGCGCTCGGACTTTTCGCCAAGCATTGCATCGACGCCAACATCATCCAGTTCGAAGGCGGCCAGTCGCAGACCGCGAACGTGGCGGTGGCGCAAGGCTCCGCCATCATCAGCGTCAACGACGTGCTGGTCGGCCGCGGCATGAAGGTGCAGCAGATCTGGGGCCTCGCGCCGCGCATGCCGCAGGTCTACATGGTGCAGGAAGGCATCACCAAGCCGGAGCAGCTCAAGGGCAAGCGGCTCTCCGCCACCGGCGGCGGCGTCGGCGGCTTCAACTGGCGCATGGGCCGCGCGGTGCTGCGCTCGGTCGGCCTCGACGTCAATGACGCGCAATTCATCCCGTCGCCGACTGCCGGCCGGCTGCCCGGCCTGATCGCCAACCAGGTCGATGCGGTGGCCTTGCATCCGGAAGACGTGTTCCTGGCGCTGCGCCAGAAGCCGACGCTGAACCCGCTGGTCCAGCTCGCCGACCTGATGCCGCTCTACATGTTCAATGCCTACGGCGCGTCGCTCGCCTGGATCGAGCGCGACCGTCCATTGCTGCGCGACGCCGTCGCCGCGATGATCGAGGCCAACCGCACGATGTACAGCGATCCCGCCAAGGGGATCGCCGCGATCGTCGACGCCACCAAGAAGCCGAAGGACGCTGTCGAATACGCCGTCGGCCTGCTGACCAAGAACTGCGTATGGTCGGTGAACGAGGGCCTCGAAGAGAAGCGCACGCAATGGTCGATCGACAACTCGATCGAGAACGGCGACATCAAGCCCGAGACCAAGCCCACAGTGGCGCAGGTCGCCAATCTGGCGCTGGCGCGCGAGGCGGTCGAGAAGGCCGGCGGCCGCAAGACGTTCGGGAATTGTTCCATCTAGGTAGAGATCGCGTCACTTGTAGGGTGGGCAAAGGCGCGCAGCGCCGTGCCCACCATCTCATTCGCCGAACGCTCCTGATGACAAGGCATGCGTGTCGCCGCCCCAATCGAGCGGCAAGTCACCGCGTTCGACAAAGCGGTGAAAACTACTGTGCGGCCAATCGCAAACTCGCGAAACCAAGCCGTGCTTGACGGGGTTGAAATGGATGTAGTCGACATGGCGCACCAAATCAGCTTCATCGCGGATCGCATGCTCCCAATAGCGACGTTGCCAGATGCCCTTTCGCGTTTGGCAATCTTGCTTCGTGATCGGATGACGGAGGCAGGAAGGTAGCGCGAGAATCCGCCCTTGATGAGATTCCATCGCTTGGAATAGTCAACGTCACCTTCGGGCAAGCTCCAGATCGCATGGAGGTGCTCAGGAAGTATACAGATCGCGACTGTCGCGAACGTCAAACGGCGCCGAACGGAACGATATGCTTCTCGGAACAGATCGATTTCTTGGACGAGAAGATTGCTGGAGCGGTCGGCAAGCGTTACCGTAAAGAAGAACGTGCCACCATCAAGCTTCGCTCTCAGATATTGGGGCATGAAACTGCCGGCGAATTCCAGGTGGGCACGGCGCTACGCGCCCATAGCCCGTCGAAGACGGGCGTAAACGCCCTTATGGCCCACCCTACAAGAATGGCATTGGAGGAAACAAACTCATGAATATCCAGCCGCCGCGGATCGGACCGCAACCGTGGGAAATCGTCCGCACCAAGCTCGACCAGTCGCTGCCGTTCGCGAACATGCGCGACACGCCGTACTACCGCGACTGCATCTGGGACCAGTTCTCGAAGAAGGAATACGAGAGGCGTTACGCGGCTTTGCGCGGAAAAATGCGCGAAGCGAAGCTTGACGCGATCATCGCGCCGGGCGGGCCGAGTCACTGGAGCTTCGGCGGCGCGATGCTGTGGCTCACCGGCCACTGGGAATGGCACGCGCTTGCCGCCTATGTGCTGGTGCCGCTCGAGGGCGAGCCGACGCTGATCTATTCGATGGGCGGCACCCACGCCGAGGCGGTGCGCCGCCAGGTCGACGTCGTGGTCAAGGACGTGCGCCACAGCCGCAATGGCCGCTATTCCGACATCATGGTCGAGCGGCTGCGCGAGCTGAAGCTCGAGCGCGGGCGCATCGGGCTGATGGAGATCGATCCGCGCCATAACGACTACATGCCGGTCAACCAGTACAACGTGCTGCGGCACAATCTGCCGGACGCCGAGCTCGTCTTCACCTCGGGCTTCCTGCACGAGCTGCTCTCGGTCCACAGCGAGGAAGAGCTTGAATGCGTGCGCGTCGCCGGCAAGCTCTGCGAAGACGCCATGAACGCCATGGTCGCGCGCGCGCGGCCGGGCGTGAAGGAATATGAGCTGCGCGCCGCGGCGGGCGCGGCCATCCTGGAAGGCGGCGGCGACATCGACTTCCTCATCATCGGCTCGACGCCGATGGACAATCCGGCGCTGATCTTCGGCAATCCGCGCCCGTCGGCGCGCGAGCTGAAGAAGGGTGACATCATCAATATGGAGCTCGCCGCCGGCTATCGCGGCTACACCGCGCAGATCGGTTCACCCATTTGTGTGGGCGAGCCGAACGACATGGTGCGTAATTTCTGGGAGAAGATCACGCTGCCGGGCTACAAGAAGATCGTCGCCGAGATCGCTCCCGGCAAGCCGGTCGAGAACATGCGGCAGGCGAGCAAGTTCTTCCGCGACAACGGCTACCAGTCGCGCCCCACGCAAGTGCACGGCATCGATCTCGTCACCGACAAGCCGCACGTGGTCGCCGAGCACGTCTCCGCCGAAGAGTTCGAGCAGGTGCTCAAGCCCGGCATGATCATCATGGCCGAGCCCAACCCGATCTCCGCCGATGGCCTGTTCGGCATCTTCCTCGGCCACACCTTCATCGTGACCGACAAGGGCCATGAGGTGGTGGACAAGTTTCCGCTGGAGATCGCCGTTTCGAAATGGTGACGGCGCCGCCGTCTATTCCGCCGGTGTCGGCTGCACCGCCGGCCACATATGCTCGCGCCAGCGCAGCGCGATGATGATCGTGCAGGCGAGGCCGAGCGCGGCGTAGAGCGTCGCGGTCGACGCAAAGCCGACGCGTTTGATCAACTCTCCGGCGATCAGCAAGCCGATCGGCAGGCTGTAGATCGCCATCATGCGCACGCCCATGATGCGGCCGCGGAGGCGCTGGCCGGATTCGCGCACCAGGATCACCGTCAGGCTTACCATGGTGAGACTCTGAAACACGCCGGTGACCAGCAGCATGACGATCCCGCCGGTCAGTGTTTGCATCTGCGCGAACACCAGGAGCAGCGCATGCCAGGCCACGGCCGACCCAATCATAAGCCGCGGAAGCCGCTCGCTGACGCCGGTGCGGCTCATCAGCACCCCGCCCAGCATGGCGCCCAGGGAGATGCTGGCGATCAGGTAGCTGAGCCCAGCCTGGTCGGCGTGATAGATGTCCTTTGCGACATAAGGCAGGAGAGCGTTGGTCAGCGGGAACGCTGTGAAGTTGAACAGCAGCACCAGCCAGATGATCGCCATCAGGCTCGGCGTGTTCCAGATATGAATGATACCTTCGCGCAAGTCGCTCCACGCTGATACCCGGCCGGTGACGGTCGCCGTTACCGGCTCCGTGGCCTTTTTGGAATGCGCGGAGTCCGCCTGCGAGGTGAGGAGTGCGCTCAGCGCATAGAACGATGCGATCACGACATAAGCGGGGCCCATGCCGAGCCAGGCGAACAGGCCGGCGCCGCTGAGCGCGCCGGCGATGCGCGCGGTATCCGACGTGATGCGCGACATCCCCATCGCGCCGGTCAGTTGCTCGTGCGGCATGGTGTCGGCGATCAGCGCGGCGCGCAGCCCGAGGTCGGACGGCCGCACCAGGCCCATGAAGCCGACCAGCACCAGCACGATCACCGGATTGATCGCGCCGGTGAAGGCGAGCGTCATCAGCGTGGTGGCGATGGTGGCGTAGATCAGCCGCATCCCGGTCAGCAGATTGCGCGGACCGATGCGGTCGCTGACGACGCCGAGGATCGGCGCGATCAGCGTGCCGCCGTGCTGCAAGGCGCCGAACAGCGTCAGCAGCACCACCGAGCCGGTCTCGACCAGCACGTACCAGCCGAGAATCAGGAATTCCATTTCCAGCGCCCATGACGTCAGCAGGTCGGCCGGCCACTGGAACCGGTAGCTGCGGACGCGGAAGGGCGCGAACGTTGATCTCATCGAAAGGGAAGGCCCGGCGGCAGGTGTGCAGTGCAGCACAAGAAGAGGCGCGCAATGGTATTGCGCGCCTCATAGTTCACAGCTTCAGCAGTTACGCAATTAGTGGTGACGCAGATCAGCCGTGCTTGATGAAGGTGCCGCTGCGCAGCTCCGACACCGCCTGCTGCAGCTCGGCCTGCGTGTTCATCACGATCGGCCCATGCCACGCGACCGGCTCCTCGATCGGCTTGCCGGACACCAGGAGGAAGCGGATGCCTTCGTCGCCGGCCTGCACGGTCACCTCGTCGCCGGTGTCGAACACCACCAGCGAGCGATTGCCGATGCGTTCACGCACGAGTGTCTCGCTGCCGTCACCGTTCTCCTTCTCGGTGAGCACGCCGAACGGCTGCGACGCGCCGGAGAACGTGCCGGAGCCTTCGAACACATAGGCGAAGGCATGACGGCCGACTTCGACCGGCAAGGTCTTGCGCTTGCCCGGTGGCACGAAGACGTCGAGATAGCGCGGATCGGCGGCGACGCCTTCGACCGGGCCGGTCTTGCCCCAGAAATCGCCGGTGATGACGCGCACATGGGTGCCGTCGTCATCGGTGACTTCGGGGATGACCGCGGCCGGGATGTCCTGGTAGCGCGGCGCAGTCATCTTGAGCGAGGAGGGGAGGTTCGCCCAGAGCTGGAAGCCGTGCATGCGGCCGCGCGCGTCGCCCTTCGGCATCTCCTGATGCATGATGCCTGAGCCGGCGGTCATCCACTGCACGTCGCCGGCGCCCATCTTGCCCTTGTTGCCAAGGCTGTCGCCGTGCTCGACGGTGCCGGCCAGCACATAGGTGATGGTCTCGATGCCGCGATGCGGATGCCACGGAAACCCGGCCTGATAGTCGGCGGGACGATCGTTGCGGAAATCGTCGAACAGCAGGAACGGATCGAACTCGGAAGTGGTGCCGAAGCCGAAGGCGCGGTGCAGCTTCACGCCGGCGCCTTCCATGGTCGGCGTGGACTGAGCAATTCGCTTGACGGGTCTGATGGACATGGATGCCCCACAGTTTGAGGACGGGATTTGCCCGCTATGTGGGGACGCCGAGACAACAGTTCCAGTTCAGGCCCTGCGCTGCGCGCAGGGCAGGTACCGGCGGCAACAGGATTGTCAGTGCCGCTGCTGCGATTGGGCAGGGCGCGCCTGCCAGAACTCCAGCACACGCTGAGCGCTCGCGTACGACAGCCGCTTGTAGTCGGCGTTCAGTTTTTCGCGATCGTAGGGCGTGAGCGCATGATGGGCGAGCCTGTTGTGCAGGATCGCGTCCACCGTCGGCCAGCTCAGCTTGGCCACGCGGCAGGGAATCAGCAGGCCGTCATGGCGGGGGCTGCCCATCAGCGAGTCGATCACCTCAAGCGGCGCCGGACACAACAGCGAAAGCGCGGCGACCAACTCATCGTATTTGCGGCTCTTTGCGAATTCCACCAGCGTCGCTTCGTGCAGCGTGCCGTTCCGGTGCTTCTCCTGGACGATGTCCTGCGCCTGGCTGAAATCGCGCGGCGCCGTCACCTCCCAGCCGATCTCCTTCGCGACCTGGCCCAGCACCCGGCGGATCTCGCGCTGGGTCTCGGGCGGCGCCAGCGACATCAGGCGTGATTGCGCGGTCTTGGTGGCCTGTAGCAGGAGTTGCTCGAACAGATGGCTCGGGACGTCGAGGCGCCGCCCAACCGTCTCGGCGAGCCGTTCGTCGTTCTCCGCCTTCACCACCAATGTCGTGAAGCCCGCTTCGGAAAAGTGCGCGCCGGCGTTCTGCGCGAGCTTATAGATGACGTCGCGGTTGCCGCGGTCGAGCAGGATGTCGGTCACGCTTTCGTCGATGTGACGGCGCCCCGAAATGGCCATGAGATGGCCCTGGCTCTTGGTGGAGGCGACCTGAATGAGGTCGTCGGCGGTCAGGCGCGGCGAGCCCGCCAGCACCGGCTCGGCGACCATGATCTCGTCATCGAGCGCGAGGCGGCGGATCACGCGAGACGGGGCGTTGCTGACCAGCGCCAGCCGGGTCGAGAGCTCCGCGCGCGCCCGCGTCTCGATTCTTTGCACGAGGAAGCCGAGGACGTTTTCGAACAGCAGGACCTGGTCTTCGGTGAACCGGTCGGCGCCCGCCAGAAAGAGATCGGTGACGCGCTGGACCGTCTCGGCACAGTCATGCGACCCGTTGTGGGTCGCGCGCTCCAGTTCAGCGATCAAGGATGGGTTTGCCTGCGCCATTGCGCCCTCCCAATAGTTTGTTATGTCAGGCGCAACCGACGCTAGCTGCAAATCGCTAATGGATTGCTGTCGGCACTGCGGGTCGCGCGCCGGATGCTTGCGGCTCGGTTAATTGCTTGCTTCAATTTCTTCGAGACGCCTGCATTGAAATGCAGGACGCGGCACAAAATGGCCGGTCTTGGCGGCTAAATCAGCGCACGGGCGCCGGTGGTCCCGCAGCCGCCGGACGCGGCACGTTGGGATTGGGCATATTGGGATTTGGCGCCGCCGTCTTCGGCGCGGCCTTCGCCGGCGTTGTTGTCCCCGTCGTCGTAGAAGCTTTTGCCGACGCGGCCTTGGGCGCCGCCGGCTTGGCGGTGGCGATCAATTTGCCGTCTGCAATCCTGCTGTCGAGCTCTTGCAGTGCAGCGCCCGGATCGATCAGGCCCCAGCCGTAAAGGTCGTCGCGACCCTTCTCATTCAAGTTGCGCGCGGTCGTGGTGAGCACCTCGAGCACGATCCGGGCGTCGACCGACGGATGCCGCTCCAGGAGCAGCGCGGCGACGCCGCTGACATGCGCGGCGGCGACCGACGTGCCGGTGGTCAGCTGATAGGTGTCGTCGGGGGCAGGGACCATCACGTCGACGCCGGGCGCCGCGACCGCGAGGTGCGGCCCGCGCACCGCCAGCGTGAACAGGGTGTCGCTCTCGTCGGTCGCGGTCACCGCGATCACATTCGGATCGGCGGCGGGATAGAGCGGCGGCGACTTCGCGCCCATGTTGCCCGACGCTGCGATCAGGATGACCCCCTTGGCGGCGGCGTTGCGCATCGCGAGCTGGATCATCGGATCATACGGGCCGGCGAAGCTCATATTGATGATGCGCGCGCCTTTGTTGATCGCCCACTCGATGCCGGCGATGATCTGCCGCGTGGTCGCTTCCGGCGATTGCCGGGTCGAGGTCGAGAACGCGTGCACCGCCAGGATCCGCGCGTTCGGCGCAATGCCGAGCAGCTTGCGGTGCGATACGATCGCGCCGGTCATGCCGGTGCCGTGCGAGTGCGCCTGCTCCGGCCGCCCGACCGCGTCGTAGTGTTCGACGATCGCGCCGGCGAGATCGGGATGATTGACGTCGACCTTGGAGTCGATCACCGCCACCAGCACCTCGCGGCCGGTGGCGACTTTGTGCACCTCGGTGAGCTTGAGCTTCTCGACGGTGTATTGCTCCGGCGATCCCGCCGCGCTCGAGGTCTCGGACGCGGTGTCCTGCACGATCCGGTAGACGTAATTCGGTGACGGGATGCCGACCCGCTCGGTCTCGAGCGAGCGCACCACGTCGGCGACCTGGCGTCCGGGCGGCAGGCCGAAATGATAGAGCGTGCCGCCGGTGATGCCGCTCGGCTGCACGCCGACCACGGTCAGCCCCAGCCGTTTCGCCTGCGCGTCGACGGTCTGCCGCGACACGTTGGGTCCGACATGGAACACCATCTCGGTCGAGACGTAACGCGTCTCGGTGGGAGGCGGGACGGCGGTGAAGCCGGCGGTGCCGGGGAACGGGCGCGGCGGCAGCCGCACGCGCGCGAGGTTGATGTCGCGGCGGTGGTCGACGCGGATCTTGCCGCGGTCGACCGGGCTCTTCGCCTGCGCGATCCGGGTCGCGGCGCGCTTGTCGGGAACGGTCTTGCCTTTGGCGAACTGGAGGTCGCCGGCCTTGCCCTTGCCGAGCTTGTCCTTGGCAAGCTGATCCTTGCCCAGCTTGTCCTTGGCCAGTTGATCCTTGCCGAGCTTGTCTTTGCCGAGCTTGTCTTTCGCGAGTTGGTCCTTACCCAGTTTGTCTTTTCCCAGCTTGTCCTTCGCGAGTTGGTCCTTGCCGAGCTTGTCTTTCGCAAGTTGGTCCTTACCCAGCTTGTCCTTGCCCAGCTTGTCCTTGGTGAGCGCGTCCTTTGACAGCTTGTCTTTCGTCAACCGGTCCTTGCCGAGCTTGTCGGTCGCGAGCTTGTCGCGCGTGAGCTTGTCGGCCGGGCCCTTGCCGAACTTGTCCTTGAGCTTGTCGCGCGCGATCAGATCCTTGACCTTGTCCTTCGGGATCCGGTCCTTGGTGAGCTTGTCGAGCGCGCCCTTGCCGCCGGCTTTGCTGACAGCGTCCTTGGCGGCTTGGCCTTTCCCGATTTGGCCTTTTCCGACCTGGCCTTTGAGATTCGGCGCGCTCTTGCCCTTGAGGGCATCCTTCCCGGGCACAGCCTTGCCGGCTTTGGCCTTGTCGACGACCGAACGCAGCGTATCGAGGCCGAGCTGGGCGCGGGCGTGCTCGTGGCCGAGCGCGAGCGCGCCGAGGATCACGAGCGCAATGGCGCCGATCCGTACGCATCGCCGGAAGATGGTGTGCCCGCCGCCTTGCATGGGTCAGCCCTGTCCGGTTGCATCACTAGGGCGAGATTGCGCCGACTTTGCGTCTACCGGCAACGTCATACCGGCAATTCACGGCGTGCGATCAAACCGCCCATTGTTCAAGCCGATAGGCCGAATCCCAGAACATCCACTCCAACTGGGTCGCGCGGGTGAACGCCGCGTGCATCCGTTCGCGCAGGGTGTCCGATGCGGTCGCGGCGACCTCGTCGGTGGCCTCGATGGTGGCGCGCACGGCGGTGTGGAACTGCTCGCCGGCATAGGTGTCGATCCAGGCCTGGTAGGGATTGGCCGCCGCGGCGCGGCCGTGGATGTCGGTCCCGACCTCGGCATAGATCCAGAAGCAGGGCAGCAGGGCGCCGAGCAGCACCTCGTAGGGCTCCGCATAGGCGGTCGCCATCAGGTACGACACGTAGTGATGGCACGCCGGCGAGAGCGGCGTCTTGTTGAAGACGTCGGCGGTGATGCCGTAGCGCTCGAAGAACGAGCCGTGCAGCGCGCGCTCGACCACGATCGCGCCTTCCGCCGACTTCGCGAACTGGATCAGGCGCTCGGGCGAAGGCGCCTTGGCGGCGGCGAGCGTCAGCGCGCGGCCGAAGCCAATGAGATAGTGGGCATCCTGGGTGATGTAGTGCTTGAAGCGGGCTTCGCTCAGCGTCCCGGACGCGAGCTCGGCGTTAAACGGCATGGTGCGGATGGTCTCGTAGGCGCGCGCATTGCGGTTCCAGGCGGCGCGCGAGAATAGGGAAGCCGGGTCGGTCATCGGAAAGGCTCTCTGTTACAATTCCTCTTCTACTACCTTTTCGAAGCGATAAGGTTGGCTCATAATCCGCTTCAGGATGGGCTTGGCCCATCTAACAAGAACGACAACGTTCGACCCTAGGGAGAAGAAGGCATGGCCAAGAAGCGCACCGGCAATCCGGAAGAGCAGAAGCAAGCCAAATCCGTTAGCCGCCGAAATTTCCTCACGCAGGGTGCGGTTGCCGGTGTCAGTGCGGCCGCGCTCGGCGCCAGCGTCGGCGAGACCTCCGCGCAGGGGACTGCCGCCGACGGCATCAAGTGGGACTATGAGGTAGACCTCGTCGTTATCGGCTCGGGCGCTTCCGGCCTGCCATGTGCCATCCGGGCGCGCGACGCCGGCCTGCGCGTGCTCATCGTCGACCAGAACTTCGACGTCGGCGGTAAAATGGCGCACAGCGGCGGCCAGGTCTCGCTCGGCGGCGGCGACCCGTGCCAGCTGCGCGACATCGCCGGCGAAGCCGACAAGGAAGGCTTCATCAAGGTTCCTCCGCTGCACAAGCCCGAGGAAATACGGGAAGACGTCGACTTCCTGTTCAGGGACATGACCGACTGGAGTGTGCTCGACGTCGCGGCGCAGGCGTCTTACCGCTACAACGACCGCGATGTGCAGCGGGCCTGGGCCGAAAATTGCTACGGCACCCGGCAATTCCTGATGGACAACTATGTGCGCTTTTCGCGCGTCAGCGGCACGCATCCAGCCGGCGGTATTTCACGCGCCCGGCGGGCATTCACCATCCTCAAAATCGGCAACAAGACCGACATGAAGGCAGGAACCGTTACGCAGCAGGACGCGGGCATCGAGGGCAAGAGCTCCAGCCATTTCACGCCACGCGTCATGGGCGATGCGAGCAAGATCGCCGCCCCGGGCATGGTCTGGAACGGCGCCGCGCTCACGCGCTGTCTGGAGTTCAGCGCGCGCGAGAAGGGCATCAAGTTCATGCTCAACCGGCGCATGACCGAGCTCGTTCGCGAGCAGCAGTTCTCCGGCCGCGTCCTCGGCATCAAGACCAGCTATACGCCGCGGTTCGACCCGGACACCGGCGCGCAGCTGAAAAGTTATATGGACAACGGCAACATCGACGAGCGCCGCGAGAGCGTCAACATCCGCGCCAAGGTGGCGGTGTTCGTCGGCACCGGCGGTCACAGTGCCAATACGCATTTCCGCAGCATGTTCTATCCCGCGTTCAACGAACCGGCGTTCGTGTCGAGCGCATGGGCCATGATGGGGCCGCAAGGCCAGGATGCCAGCGGCATCATCGCCGGCATGCGGATCGGCGCCAATCTGGCGGGGATGCAGCAGAACCAGCTGACCAGTCAGACTTTCCACATTCCGCCGCGGCTGGCGACGCGCAACTCCTACACCGACATGTACCCGGGTCATCCGACCTTCCCGTTCCGGCGTTCGACCGGCATCACGCTCGGGACGAGCTCGTACGAGCATCTGATCGCGGTGAACCAGGTCGGCAAGCGCTTCTACAACGAGCTCGCTCTCGCGCGGCGTCACGATACGCCGGTCTGGCCGGGCGGGCCGCGCGTCGGCGCACCCAAGCATTCGATGCAGCATGTCCAGGGCGACTGGCGCAACTGTTCGCCGGCGCATGTCAAGTCGATGTACAACTATCGTCCTGTTCTCGACGCCGCGGTTGCGATCAACGAGGGATCGCAGGCGCCGAACTTCTTCTCCGGGCCGCTGTGGGCGATCTTCGACAGCGCCACGGTCGAACGCGACAGCTGGGACATCAAGCCGCCGTTCACCTCCATGGAGAATGGCTACTTCTTCAGCGCCGACACCGTCGACGAGCTGGCGAAGAAGATTTATGCGCGCCACGAATTCCAGCGGGTGCCGCTCAAGCACCTCAAGGACACCGTGAGCAAATGGAATACTTTCGTCGACGAAGGCGGCGATCCCGATTTCGGACGCGGCAAAGACGCGCCGATGCACAAGATCTCCAAGCCGCCGTTCTACGCCGCGGCGATCTGCCCGGTCTGGCACGACTGCTATGGCGGCATGCGGATCAACGGCAAGACAGAGGTGCTCGATACTCAGGGCGCCGTGATCCCGGGCCTCTACAGTGGCGGCGAGGCAAGTGGCGGCTGCGGCCAACACGGCCTGGGCCGGTGCCTGGTCCACGGCTTCATGGCCGGCACCACCATTGCGCAGGCGCGCGGTTAGTGCCGAAGGCCGCATGGACAGCCGGTGGGGTCAGACCCCACCGGCGCTTTCGTCTCTAGTGTGGCGGTTCAGAAGTTCGCCATACTATGCGGCTTGGTCGGGAGCGAACTTCTGAACCAAAGCCACACTAGTAAGCTATTAAGTGCTAGTGTCCCTTTGAATCCGAAGTTCGCTAACGAACGTGCCGCAAAACCGAGCGAACTTCGGATTCGGGACACTAGCGAGTGAGTGCTTCGTTGTCGGAAATCAGAACGAATAGCGCGCAATGCACCTGCACCGTCGAGGTCGCCCCCGACGAAGCGGATGCGGGCACCGACATCACGCTGAAGGTCCAGCTCGCGTATTCCGGCAAGGATGATCTGCGCGCGCCGCGGGTTTCGATCCGCGATGGTGAAGGCGCCGAGCTGGCGCAGGCCGAACTCATCGAGGCCGAGGACGACGACGCCTACGTATCGGAAGACATCGTCGTGGCGGCGCCGCGCAGCGCGGGCGAATATGTCTTTCGCGCTGTCGTGCTTGTGCCTGACAAGGACGGCGCCTTGCAGGAACTGGCTGCGTCCGACGTCCCCATTGTCGTCAAGGCGCATCAGGCGGCGCTGAACGTCTGGGATACGCCGTCCGCGATCGTGGCGGGCTCGCACTTCAAGTTCATGGTCGGCGTCCGATGCTCGGCCGGGTGCTGTCTCGCCGGGCAGGAACTCGGTGTCTTCGACGGTGAGGGCAAGCAAATCGGTGGCGCAAAACTCGGCAGCGAGATCTGGCCAGAGAGCGACGCGCTTTATGTGGCCGAAGTTGAAGCAGAAGCCCCTTCGTCCACGGGAGCCCATCAATGGGAAGTCCGGACCGCCGCGTGGGATTGCGAGCTGCCACATGAATCCGGCGCGGCGGCGGTGTCGCTTCGCGTCGTCGCGCCGCCCGATTGTGAGATTACCATCGAGGCCGTGGACAAGGAGCAGCAAACGCCGATCAAGGATGCGCGCGTGGTGCTGCATCCGTACCGGGCGGTGACCGACGAGAACGGTGTCGCCAGGGTCAAAGTGACCAGGGGGCATTACGACATCTTCGTATCGGCCGCGAAATATGTTTCGGTCGCCACCAGTGCTGAGGTGACGGCAGACACGATCACCAGAGCCGAACTCGAGGCGGATCGCCCCTGGGTGTCTCCCGAAGAGGATTTGGGAGTTTGAGTGAAGGCGAGTGGGAAGGTGGAGCTGATGAAAGCCGATACATGGGCCGCATGGTCGAGGTCGTTGACGGTTGGAGCCGCGTTGGTCGTCGTACTTACTGAGACGGCTGCGGCCCAAGTGGCAACACAAGTGTCGGTCTGGAGCGGCGTCTATACGGAGGTCCAGAGTAAGCGCGGCCAGGTGCTCTATTCGGGTGCCTGCTCGCAGTGTCACGGGCCGCGGCTGAACGGTGCCGCCCAGTCCGACCAGCCGCCATCGCCCGCGATCGCGCGCGCAGGGTTCCTGCGCAAATGGGACGGGAAGACGGTGGCCGAGCTCTTCACCTACGTGCACAAGATGATGCCGACCGACAATCCGGGCACGCTTACGGATCAGCAAGCGATCGACTCGATTGCGTACATGTTCGCCGTCAGCGAGATCCCGGCGGGTGACAAGGAGCTGCCGACCGATCCGAAGGTTCTCGAGGGCATCGTGATCGGGGACAAGCCCAAGAAATAGGACCGGCGCCATGAGCATGATCTGCTGGGTGCTGGGGCTGGCGCCGGCCCAGATCAAGGCGCTGCGAGCGACGCCTTCGCTGGCGAGCGATGTGGCGATGGTGGCTGTTCTCGACGAAATGACGAAAACAATGCCGCCGGAAAAGAGGCAGGCATTTCAGCAGCGGATGAGCGAGGCGCGGGCGCGGCTCGCGCCCATTGGGCCGCTTGAGCAGGCGCTCAGCATCGAGAAGTCGTGGCATATGCTGCACTACCTTTTCACCGGGCATGTCGACGCCTCCGATGCCCCCGGCAATGCGCTGCTGACGGGCCAGGCCGTGGGCGAAAACCTGGGTTACGGCCCCCCGCGGCTGCAGGACGAGTTAAGGACGCGGGAGTTTGGTCAATTCCTGGCGAAGGTGGACGTGGTGCGGCTGCAGGCGCGCGTGAACTTTCAGGAGATGACACGCCTCAAGGTGTATTCGATGCCTGGAGGGCCGGGCTCGCCCGCGCAGCATGAGAGCGAGTTGCGTGCGGAAGTCGCACAGTATTTTCCGCTGCTGCGAGACTATGTTGGCCAGATGACTGCGAAGAAATACGGGTTGCTGATTTGGATAGTCTGACCGGCTGCATTGCGAGCCGGGCGATCAGCGCCGCCGGAACACGAGGCTTAGATTGTTGGCCGGCATCGCGACGCGCTCGACGAAATTGAAACCGTGGCGGTCGGCGAGCGCGCGGACCTCGCCGGTATCGCGCACGCCCCATTCCGGATCGCGGGCGCGCAGGCTCGCGTCGAACGTGGCATTGCTCGGCGCCGTGTGCTCGCCATTCTCCTTGAACGGCCCGTAGAGGTAGAGCACGCCGCCCTCGGGCAGGAGCCGTGCCGCGCCCGCCATCAGGCCCTGCGCCGCCGCCCACGGCGAGATATGGATCATGTTGATCGAGAGGACGGCGTCGGCGCGCGTTACCGGCCAGGCCGGCGCGGTGACGTCGAGCGCGATCGGCGCGCGCAGGTTTGGCGCGCCTGCCGCCGCGCGATGGGCTTCGATGCTCGCGAGCGCGTCGGGATCGGCGTCGCTCGGCTGCCAGACGAGGTGAGGGAACTGCGGCGCGAGATACGCCGCATGCTCGCCGGTGCCGGCCGCGATCTCGAGCACGGTGCCTTGCGCTGGTAGGTGCCGCCGTAGCACGGCGAGGATCGGATCGCGGTTGCGCGCGACGGCGGGCGAAAGCTGGGCTATGGGGAAGGCCGGAGAGCTCATGGGACTTTGGAACCTGTCGTTGGCACGCGCAACAAGCGTATACTGATGGGTGATGTAAGGAGATATAGGCATGCGACCGTTCGAGGGTATCCGGGTCATCGACGCCACCCATGTGCTGGCGGGGCCGTTCGCCACCTATCAGCTCGCGGTGCTGGGCGCCGACGTGATCAAGGTCGAGCATCCCGACGATCCCGACCAGAGCCGCGGTGCCGGCACCGACAAGGCGCTCAACGACCGCAAGATGGGCACCGCGTTCCTGACCCAGGCGTCGAACAAGCGCTCGATCACGCTCGATCTCAAGACCGAAGCCGACCGCGAGGTGCTGAAGAAGCTCGTCGCCACCGCCGACGTATTCGTCGAGAACTACCGCCCCGGCGCGTTCGAGGCGCTCGGCCTCGGCTACGAGGCGCTGTCGAAGATCAATCCGCGGCTGATCTATGCGTCGTTCTCGGCGTTCGGCCAGCAGGGCCCGCGCGGCGGCCAGACCGCCTACGACCACGTCATCCAGGCGACCTCCGGCATCATGGCGATGACCGGCACCAAGGACGTGCATCCGGTGAAGCTCGGCTCGCCGGTGGTCGACTACTCGACCGGCATGACCGGCGCCTTCGCGCTCTCGGCGGCGCTGTTCCAGCGCGAGCGCACCGGCCGCGGCCAGCGCATCGACATGGCGATGCTCGACGTCGCGATGATCCTGATGAGCTCGCTGCTCACCGGTTACCTACGCAACGGCACGCATCCGAAACCGCACGGCAACCGCCATCCGCACGCGACCAACGGCGCGTTCGAGACCCAGGACGGGCTCGTCATGCTCGGCGCCAGCAACCTGCGCCAGCAGAAGCGATTATGGACGCTGCTCGGCCGCCCGGAGATGATCAAGAAGACCAATGCCGAGCGTGACGCCGACCACGCCCGCGAGATCGCGGTGCTCGCGGAGATCATGCTGCACGCGCACCGCCGACGAGTGGGAGAAATTCCTGCAGGCAAACCACGTGCCGGCCGCGCGCGTGCGCACCATGGGCGAGGCGGTTGCCGATCCGCAGATGGCGAGCCGCGGCGTGATCCATCGCCACAACAACGTGGGCGGTATCGGTGACTTCGGCGTGCCGCTGGCGGCGTTCAAGTTCGCCCATGACGGCCCGCGCATCGATGCGCCGCCGCCGGCGCTCGGCCAGCACAACGACGAGATCAGGCAGGAGCTGATGGAAGGGGCTTCTCCGCGCCGCTGATTCATGCTCTGAAGCTCGCGCCCACCCAACAAAACACCATCGCATTCAGCAGGTTCTCGGATTGCCCATGGCCATTACTGCCGACGATAACGCCCGCCGCGTTCCCGCCACCGCCATTCTCGCTTACATGACCGACGCGTTCCGCGCCTGCGGGCTTCCGGACGCTGATGCCAAGACCGTCGCTGGCGCGATGCTCGACGCCGATCTCTCGGGCTCCGACGCGCACGGCATTTTCCGCCTCGCCGGCTACGTCAAGCAGCTCAAGTCCGGCATCTTCAATCCGAAGGCCAACATCAAGGTGCTCGAGCGCAGCCCCGCGACTGCGCTGGTCGACGGCGACAACGGCATGGGTCACCTGGTGATGACCTATGCCGCCAATCTCGCGGTCGAGCTCGCGCGTGCCTCGGGCGTCGGCTGGGTCGGCGTGCGGCGCTCCAACCATTCCGGCGCCGGCTCCACCTATGTGAGCATCCCGGTGGCGCACGGCATGGCCGGCATCTACACCGCGGTGTCGTCGTCGAACTTCATGGCGCCGTGGGGCGGCGCCGAGCCGCTGCTCGGCACCAATCCGATCGCGGTCGGGATTCCGGCCGGCAACGAGCCGGCGGTGGTGCTCGACATCGCCACGTCGGTGGTCTCGAACGGACAGATCCGCACCTATGCCAATGCGGGCAAGCCGATGCCGGAGGGCTGGGTGATCAGCCGCCAGGACGGCTCGCCGATCACCGACGGTAACAAGCTCGACCAGGGCATGTTCATGCCGATGAGCACGTATAAAGGCTCCGGCCTCGCGATCGTGCTCGGCCTGCTTGGCGGTCCGCTCAACCGCGCCGCTTTCGGGCGCGACGTGAAGGACGTCAACTCGCCGCCGGAGCGCGAGAGCAACACCGGGCATTTCATCATCGCGCTCGACGTCGCGAAATTTCTTTCCGCCCGACGTGTTCAAGTCCGAGATGGACCGTCACATCCGCGATCTGACGTCGTCGAAGAAGCTTCCCGGCGTCGACGAGATCCGCATCCCGGGACAGGGCCGCGTGGCGCGCCGCGAAGATCGGGCGACGAACGGCGTGCCGCTGGCGCCGGGCTTGATCAAGCAGGTCGACGAGCTGGCGAAGACGCTCAACATCACGCCGCTGTCGGCGAGATCGTAGCGACCGACATGAGCGACGGATCATGAGCGATACTGCGCCATCCTCGCAAGGTTCGCCGTTCTGGCGCTTCTCGCTGCAGTTCTATCGCCTGCCGAAAGTCGCCGACGCCTGCATCGCGCTGCAGGAAGAAGCCGGCGTCGACGTCAATCTGCTGCTGTTCCTGCTGTGGCATGCGCGCCAGCGCCGGCGATCTCACGGCCGCCGACGTCGCCGCGCTGGAGGCCAAGATCGGCCCGTGGCGCGACGTCACGGTGATCCCGCTGCGCAGTGTGCGCCGCGCGCTGAAATCGCCACCGGCTTTGGTTGAAGCATCGGTTGCGGAAGCATTCCGCAACCGGATCAAGGCGGTGGAGCTGGAAGCCGAGCGCTTGCAGCAGGAGGCGATGTACGCGCTGGCGCCGCTTGGCACCGAAGCCACGGACCCGAAAGATGCGGCGCGCGCCAATGTCGCCGCCTATGAAGCGATGCTGACGGTGCGGTTCCCGCCGGGTGCCACCGACACGCTGCTCGCCGCATTTGCGTCGATGCCGGCGGAGTGATCGCTGCCTGCACAAGTTCCTCGCGCGGAATTGACAGGAAAGCTCACGGGTTTGCGGCGCATTTTCAATGCGTTACCCATTTTTTAACGTTATGGTCTTGAATGTGCCTTGTTCATCGGTGATTTCCTTGTGTGGTTCCAACGGCTTGTCATTGCCGAGGAGGGGGAATGTTCTTGCGCGCGGCTGCTGTCACTGCACTCGTGGTCGGTCTGTCGGGGGGCCTTGCGGCCTTACCCAGCACGGCGCTGGCCCAATTCCTGCCGCCGCTGCCGCCACTGGGAGCGTCACCGCCGCTCATGCGGCCGCTGCCGCCGGCTGCCATCGATAACGACGACGACCTGCCGCCCTACGATCCGCCGCCCGGATATCGCCGCGCGGCGCCGGGCTACGGTCAGCCGCAGCGCAGCTATGAGTCGGAAGCGCTGCCGCCGCCCGGCCCGTATGCCGCGCCTGGACGCGAGCCGACCTACGCACCGCCGCCGCCCGGCCAATATGGTCCGCCACCGCAAGGTCAGCACGGTGCGGCGCCCGGCTATCCGCCGGGACAGCCGGCTTACGATCCGCCGCCCGGCTACCAGCAGGATCCGCGCGGACCGGCGCCTCGCCCGCAATACGGCGCGGTGCCGCCGCAGCACGACAATGCCTTCCGCCCGCCCGCGGGTATCGGCCCTGGTGGCCAGCCTGGCGAGGGCGAGCCCGAAACCACCTCGCGCCTGCCGATGGACGTTCGTCCGGAGACCGGCCCGCGCAAGGAATTGCCGCCGCAGTTCCGGCGCGCGACGGTCGAGTACCGCACGCGCGAGCCGGCCGGCACCATCATCATCGATACCGCGAACACGTATCTCTATCTCGTCCTCGGCAACGGCCAGGCGATCCGCTACGGCATCGGCGTCGGCCGCGAAGGCTTCACGTGGAACGGCGCCCAGCGCGTCTCGCGCATGGCCGAATGGCCGGACTGGCATCCGCCGTCGGAAATGATCGAGCGCCAGCCTTACCTGCCGCGCTTCATGGCCGGCGGCGAAGGCAACCCGATGGGCGCGCGCGCGCTCTATCTCGGCAACACGCTTTACCGCATCCACGGCACCAATCAGCCATCGACCATCGGCTCGTTCGTGTCGTCGGGCTGCATCCGCCTCACCAACGAGGACGTCACCGACCTCTACTATCGCGTGAAGGTCGGCACCCGCGTGGTGGTGCTGCCCGGCAAGCCGCCGGCGTCTGTGTCGACCGGGCCGGCGCCGGTCGCGGGACCTGCACCGCAGACGCTCAGGCCGCCGGTGCCGCAGGGCCAGCAAGCCGAAAACTACGGCGAGCCGGTGCCGCTCCACCCGCCGGCCGTGATCCAGGCGCGCTGACGAACATCATCATTCGAGACATCTGATGCCCGGTCATGGACCGGGCATCTTCGTTTTGGCGCAGCGACGGCGGTCACGCCATGGGCGATCACCGCCGGCGCGCTTTCTTCTTCGCAACGGCATTCTTCTTCGAAACGGCATGGGCCCAGGCCATGTCGAGCGCGCTCTTCAAGTCCGCCGCGCTGAGGGCGGACAGCTTGGCGGTGGTCCAGCCCTGCTTGCCCCAGGCGTTCGGCACCGGCGCAAACGCCTTCGGCGCCACCAGGCATTTCAGTTCCTGCTCGTCGGGCGTGAAGCCGAAATTGGCGGTGCGGCCGTCGGCGGCCAGCGTCACATAGATGCGCGCGACCTTGAACGCCGCACGATCGAAATGCGGCGCCTCGGTGGTGCCTTCGAGTTTCAGCGCCATGCGGCGCAAGTCGTTGGCCGTCGCCATGCTTGGCTCAACTCGGTGTGTAGCGCCCGCCGATCACCGGCGCGCTGACGCCGTGGCCGGGCAGATCCCACACGCCGGCGCCGCCCGGGTTCTTGTCGGCGCCGATATTGGCGTCGATCAGGTACGGCTTGCCGCTGGCGATTGCAGCCTTCACGGCGTCGGCGAGATCGGCGGGCCGGTCGACGCTGACGCCGTTGATGCCGGCCGAGCGCGCCATCGCGGCGAAGTCCGGATTATAGGGCGCGCCGGTTTCCGGGTGCTTGAAGTCGGTGGCAAGCTCGCGGCCGCCGAGATAGCCGCGCTGCAAGCCGCGGATCGACGCGTAGGCGTAATTGTTCCACACCACCCAGACCACCGGCAGCGAATACTCGACCGCGGTGCCGAGCACGTTGGCATGCATGAAGAACGCGCCGTCGCCGACCACCGCGACGCACGGCCGGTCCGGCGCCGCGAGCTTGGCGCCGAGCACGCCGGCGACGCCGAACCCCATCGGGCCGAAACCCATCGAGCCGATCAGCGAGTCCGGGCGCTTCGGCTTGCAGAACTGCAGCAGCCAGTTGTGGTGCACGCCGATGTCGCTGACCAGGATGCGCGTCCTCGGGCAGCACGCGGTCGATCTCGAAGGCCGCGCGCTGCGGATTGATCGGGGTCGCGTCGTCCTTGAAGCCGGGCGCCACCAGCGCGTCCCATTCCTTGCGGTAGCCGTCGATCGCTGCGAGCCATTCCTTGCGCGCTGCCGCCTGCGCATCGATGGTCTTGCGGCTCGCGAGCTCCGCCAGCACCTGGCGCAGGAAGGTGCGCACGTCCGCCATCAGCCCGAGCGCGACCGGATAGTTGCGCGCGATCTCCTCCGGGTCGATGTCCACGTGGATGAGCTTGGTCGGCGGGATCGTGAACGAGTAGCCCGGAATCCATGAGCTCGAGGTGCGGTCGTCGAAGCGCACGCCGAGCGCCAGCAGCACGTCGGCCTGCCTCGCGGCGTGGTTCGCCTGATAGACGCCGCCGCGTGAGACGAGCCCGAGCGACAGCGGATGGTCGCTCGGGAGCGCGCCGAGCCCGCTCGCCGACGCCGCCACCGGGATCTGCAGCTTCTCCGCCAGCGCCAGCAGCTCCGCCGCGGCGCCGCCGTAACGCACGCCCTGCCCCACGAGGATGACCGGCCGCTTGGCGGCAAGCAGCATGTCGACCGTCTTGGTCACGCCTTCCGGATCGGCGCCGCAGCGCGACGAGATGTTGGCGCTCCATTCCTCGCGGGTTCGGCGTCTCCTCGGCGGCGGCTTCCTTGAAGATGTCGAACGGCACGTCGAGCACCACCGGACCCGGCCGCCCGGTCACCATCGTCTTCCACGCCTGCCGCACCGCCAGCGCGACCATGTCGCCGCGCGTCGGCTGGAACACCTTCTTGCACATGGTGCGCACGGTCGACGGAAAGTCGGCCTGGTAGTGCCGATAGAGCTCCTGGAACGCGCCGCGGTTGAACTGGCTGGTCGGGACGTTGCCGGTGATCGCCATGAACGGCACCGAGTTCGAGATACGCATTGGCGAGCGCGATTGGCAGGTTCATCGAGCCCGGCCCGCAGGACGTGAACGTCGCGACCGGCTTCCCCGCCACGCGGTAATAGACGTCGGCCATGAAGCCGGCGGTGGTTTCGTGGTGGGTCGAGATGGTCTTGATGTCGCTCGATCGCTCGAACAGCGCGTCGAGCAAGCCCGATATTGCCGTGCCCGCACAAGCCGAAGACGTACGGCACCTTCTCGCGCACGAGATAGTCGACGATGATCTGGCCGCCGTTGAGGATGTTGGTGGTCATGTCCGTCCGTTTCCCGCGTCATGGCCGGGCATAACCCGTCGAAGACGGGCGTAAACGCCCTTGTGTCCCGGCCATTCACGTCTTGAATCTAAGTGAGCGTTGAGACGTGGATGGCCGGCATGAAGCCGGCCATGACGATAACTGAGATGTCGCGCTTGTTCAGCCTCAATTCGTCATCACCCGCACCGGCTTGCCGTCGATGAAGCCGCGGATGTCCTCGACCACGCCGGCGAAATAGTTCTGGTAGTTCTTCAGCGACACGTAGCCGAGATGCGGCGTGATCACGACGTTGTCCATCTTGCGCAGCGGATGGTCCTTCGGCAACGGCTCGACGTCGAACACGTCGAGGCCGGCGCCGCCGATCTTCTTGTCACGCAGCGCCGCCAGCATGGCCGCCTCGTCGACGATCGGTCCGCGCGAGGTGTTGATGAGGTAGGCCGTCGGCTTCATCAGCGCGAGATCAGCGGCGCCGACCAGCCCGCGCGAACGCTGCGACAGCACCACGTGGATCGAGATGAAGTCCGACTGCTTGAACAGCTCTTCCTTGGTCACGTATTCGACGCCGGCTTCCTTGCACTTCTCGGGCGTCAGGTTCGTGCTCCAGGCGATCACCCGCATGCCGAAGGCCTTGCCGATCGCCGCGGTACGGGTGCCGAGCTTGCCGAGGCCGAGGATGCCCAGCGTGAGGCCTTCAAGCTCCGGGCCGATGGTGACCTGCCAGGTCTCGCCGGCCTTGAGCCGCGCGTTCTCGTAGCCGATGTGCCGGGTCAATTCGAGCATCAGCCCGATGGCGATGCCTGACGTGGGGCTGCCGAACGAGCCGGTGCCGCAGACGGTGACGCCCTTGTCGGCGGCCGCCGCCATGTCGATCGAGGCATTGCGCATGCCGGTGGTGATCAGCAGCTTGAGCTTCGGCAGCTTCTCGATGACGGCGCGCGGGAAGGCGGTGCGCTCGCGCATGGCCACGACGATTTCGAAGTCCTGCAGCGCCTTGACCACATTGTCGGCCCCGCCGAGGTGCTCGTTGAACACCTTGACGTCGACGTCGCCCGTCACTTTCGACCAGTCCGCCACCTTGAGCGCGACATTCTGGAAATCGTCGAGGATTGCACAGCGATACTTGGCCATGTGGTCTTGGTCCTTATGCAGGTTCGTCAGGGCGGGTCATCGGTTTGCCCGGCCGGCCTTGGGGAGGGAAGAGAGGTCTGGAGGCGGTCCGGTCGGGCAAAATCAGCCCTAAGAAACGCGAAACCGGCGGGCCCCGCAATGGGGCCGCCGGCGGTAATCAAATCCGGATTTGAGGCGGTGGTCTTAGTGCTTGATGTGGGCGAGGCCGTGCATCACAGGGGCTTCGGCCGGGGGCACCATGTGCTTGGCGCGCCACTTCGGGCCGGGACCGCGCATGTAGTGCAGCTCGGGCCGGTACGGGTCGATCATCGACCGGAACAGGCGGGTGAATTCGGCGAGGCCGTGGCGTCGCCCGGTTTTCGGAACTTTCTTGTTATACGTACCCATCGCCGTCTCCTGTCGGCTCGACCCAGTGGCAAGCTCGACCTCTTGCCTTCTTTGTCGCGCCACAACGCACCCTGGTTCGGACATGATTCTTTGTCCGAATTCATTAAAAACTGGTAGGTATTCGCTGAGACTTGGTGCGATTTGCTATCAGCGTTGCCGAGAAGTTACGGTCGCCGGCAGCCGCGGATGCTTGTGTCCCCGATCCCTCCGAGGATCGAGCTAAACGAGCGGTAAAGGCGAGATTTCGACGGCTCTTGGGCCGCGCGGCGGTCTTGCCGGGAACGATTCAGGCCGTTAAATCAGCCCCCAATCCCCGGAACCTAAAGCAGCGCTCGACGGACGCGCTCGCAACGCAAAGGGCAGGGCGCTCCATGGCGCGGCAATTCATCTATCACATGCAAGGCCTCTCCAAGTCCTACCCGGGGAACCGGAAGGTATTGGAGAACATCCACCTGCAGTTTTACCCCGACGCCAAGATCGGCGTGCTCGGCGTCAACGGCTCCGGCAAGTCGACCCTGCTGCGGATCATGGCCGGCATCGACACCGACTATAACGGCGAGGCCTGGGTCGCCGAGGGCGCCCGCGTCGGATACCTCCAGCAGGAGCCGGAGCTCGATCCCGACAAGACCGTGCGCGAGAACGTCATGGAAGGCGTCGCGCCGCAGAAGGCCATCGTCGACCGCTACAACGAGCTCGCCGTCAACTATTCGGACGAGACCGCCGACGAGATGACCAAGCTGCAGGACGAGATCGAGGCCAAGGGGCTGTGGGATCTCGACTCCAAGGTCGACCAGGCGATGGACGCGCTGCGCTGCCCGGCGGACGATGCCGACGTCGGCAAGCTCTCCGGCGGCGAGCGCCGCCGCGTCGCGCTCTGCCGGCTGCTGCTGGAGCAGCCCGAACTGCTGCTGCTCGACGAGCCGACCAACCACCTCGACGCCGAGTCCGTGCACTGGCTGGAAGGGCATCTGCGCAACTATCCGGGCGCGATCCTGATCGTCACCCACGACCGCTACTTCCTCGACAACGTCACCGGCTGGATCCTGGAGCTCGACCGCGGCAAGGGCATTCCCTACGAGGGCAACTACACCGCCTGGCTGGCGCAAAAACAGAAGCGCCTCGAGCAGGAGGGCCGCGAGGAGGCCGCGCACCAGCGCACGCTCGCCCGCGAGCAGGAATGGATCGCGTCGTCACCGCGCGCCCGCCAGGCGAAATCCAAGGCGCGCTACAACGCCTATGAAGAGCTGGTGAAGAAGGCGGCCGAGAAGCAAACCCAGACCGCGCAGATCGTCATCCCGGTCGCCGAACGGCTGGGGCAGAACGTCGTCGACTTCGAGGGCCTCACCAAAGCCTTTGGCGACAATCTTCTGATCGACGAGCTCACGTTCAAGCTGCCGCCGGGCGGCATCGTCGGCATCATCGGACCGAACGGCGCCGGCAAGACCACGCTATTCCGCATGATCACCGGCCAGGAGAAGCCCGACAAAGGCACCATCAAGATCGGCGAGTCCGTGCATCTCGGCTATGTCGACCAGTCGCGCGACAGCCTCGACGGCTCCAAGAACGTCTGGGAGGAGATCTCGGGCGGCAACGACATCATCCTGCTCGGCAAGCGCGAGATGAATTCGCGCGCCTATTGCTCGAACTTCAACTTCAAGGGCGCCGATCAGCAGAAGAAGGTCGGGTCGCTGTCGGGCGGCGAGCGCAACCGCGTTCACCTCGCCAAGATGCTGAAGTCGGGCGCCAATGTGCTGCTGCTCGACGAGCCCACCAACGATCTCGACGTCGATACGCTGCGCGCGCTCGAAGAGGCGCTGGAGGATTTCGCCGGCTGCGCCGTCATCATCAGCCACGATCGCTGGTTCCTCGACCGCATCGCGACCCACATCCTCGCCTTCGAGGGCGAGAGCCATGTCGAATGGTTCGAGGGCAACTTCCAGGACTACGAAGCCGACAAGATGCGCCGGCTGGGCACGGATTCGACGATCCCGACGCGGATCAAGTACAAGAAGTTCTCGCGCTGATTTCCTGAGCCTGTCGAGCTTGCCCGCCCATGACCGACCCATCATCCGATCGCGTGGGGAACGAAGACTGGTCCGCGAAGCAGTACCTCAAGTTCGAGGACGAGCGCACGCGCCCACCGCGCGATCTCTTGGCGCAAATCCCGCTCACTTCTCCCAAGCGCGTGGTCGATCTCGGCTGCGGACCGGGCAATTCCACTGAGCTCCTGATCGAGCGGTTTCCGAACGCCGAGGTGATCGGGGTCGATTCCTCGCCCGACATGCTGCGGCAGGCGCGCGAGCGCGTGCCCAATTGCAAATTCGTCGAAGGCGATCTTGAGACCTGGATGCCGGAGGCGGGCACTGACCTGCTGTTCGGCAACGCCGTGTTCCAGTGGCTGCCGGATCATCCCGCAGGTGCTGGCGCGGTTGCTCACGGCGCTGCCGAAGGGCGGCGTGTTGGCGGTGCAGATGCCGGACAACACAAAGGAGCGGGCGCTGCAATTGATGGAGCAGGTCGGCGCCGACGGCCCGTGGGCGGCGGCGATCGCCAAGTCGAATGCCGCGCGCAATGATCTTCTAACCCCGGAGCAATTCTACGATCTGCTGCGCCCGCTGTGCAGCCATCTCGACATCTGGCACACCCATTACAATCACATCATGCCGAACCACGCCGGCGTGGTGGAGTGGTTCAAGGGCTCGTCGCTGCGGCCGTTCTATTCGGTGCTGGAAGGCAAGATGCGGGAGGACTATCTCGCCGCCTATACCGACGCCATCGCGCGCGCCTATTCGGCGCGCTACGACGGCAAGGTGATGCTGAAATTCCCGCGGCTGTTTATTCTCGCGGTGCGCTAGTCACTCATCGCCAGCGGCGTTGAGTGCGCCTTTCTTCACGCGGACCTTGCTGGCGATCGGGCCGGTGTCGCCCATGGCGTCGACGTAATACACCTCGTGGCCGCGCCGCAGGTCGTCGAAATTTCCCGACAGCATCGCGTTGCGGTGGAAGTAGAGCAGGGCGCCTTCCTTGGTCAGCAGGAATCCGAATTCGCCGCCGGGATCGGTCTCGGCGACCTGGCCGAGCGCCTGGTTCGGCCCGTCGTGATGCACCCCCTTGGTGCGGCCGTCGCGCTGCTCCTTGATGGCGACCAACTGCCGCTCGGCGATGCGGAACGCCTCGTTGATCGCCTTGTGCAGGTCGGGGCGCTGATATTTCCGCATCAGGTGTTCGGGCTCGTGGCTGACCACGACGTCGGGGCGGCCGGGGATGCCGAGCTCGATATGGACCACCGGCGGGATGGTGCCGCTCGCGTTGCTGGCCCGCTGGTCAACGCGGACGCGGCAGGATGTGAGCCGCTCGCAGATCTTCTCGAGGTCCGCGACCCGGTCGCGGATTTCGGCTTCGGCCCAATCCGAGCTTTCGGTATGGTGGAAAGCGATTTCGAGGGGCACCTGCATACGTTCCTCCGGGTATTTCCGACTTTCGGCGCATTTCGGCGCTTAAGCTAACGCCCGGAAATCACGATTTGTTGCAGGGTGCGCCGGAGACGGTCAGAACCATGAGATTTCAAGGATTTGCATTTGCGATCGCGTGCGCTGCGGGAGCGCTGCTGGGGGCGCCGCCGGCACAGCCGGCACCCGATCTAGCCTTCTCCCGCTGGCTGGAGAGCCTGTGGCCGCAGGCACAAGAAAAGGGCGTCTCGCGCAAGACCTTCAGCGCCGCCATCCACGGGCTCGAGCCCGACTTGTCACTTCCAGACCTTGAATTGCCGAGCCGCAAGGGCCGGCCGCAGCCGCAGCAGGCCGAGTTCGTGCAGACGCCGGCCGACTACATCCGCGAGACCTCGATCGCGCGCCTCGCCGACCGCGGCAAGCAGCTCGCCGCGCAGCACCGTGCGACGCTGGCGAAGATCGAGCAGCAATACGGCGTGCCGCCGAGCATGATCCTGGCGATCTGGGGACGCGAGACCGCCTATGGCGGGCACAAGCTGCCGCACAACGCGATCCGCGTGCTGGCGACGCAGGGCTTCTACGGCCGCCGCAAGGACATGTTCCGGGAGGAATTCCTCGACGCGCTGAAGATCCTGGAAGAGGGCCACATCTCGCTCGACAAGATGCGCAGCTCCTGGGGCGGCGCGATGGGGCTCACGCAATTCCTGCCGTCGGAATTCTACAAGCACGCGGTCGATTTCGACGGCGATGGTCACCGCGACATCTGGAGCTCGGTGCCGGACGCGCTCGCCTCGGCGGCGCAGCAGCTCGTCAACAAGGGCTGGAAGCGCAATCAGCGCTGGGCCTACGAGGTGCGCACGCCGTCGAGCGTCGATTGCACCACCGGCGTGCCGGAGTTCAAGCAGCCGGTACGCGAATGGCTGCAGCGCGGCTTCACGCTGACGCATGCCCGCAAGCCGAGCCCGAACGAGTTCGACGAGCCGGCCTCGCTGTTGCAGCCGGAAGGGACCTACGGCCCGGCGTTCCTGACGCTCAACAACTACTTCGTGATCAAGGAATATAACTTCTCCGATCTCTACGTGCTGTTCGTCGGGCACCTCAGCGACCGCATCGGCGATCCGCGGGCGTTCGAGACGCCGTGGAGCAAGAACACGCAGCTCAAGAGCACGCAGGTCGAGTCGATGCAGAACACGCTCACCAAGCTCGGGCTCTACAAGGACAAGATCGACGGCAAGGCCGGCATGCTCACGCGCTCCGCGCTCGGGCACTATCAAAAGAACAACCGCCTCAAGGTCGATTGCTGGCCGACCGCCGCGGTGCTCGAGCACATGCAGTCGCGAGCGAAGCGCTGAAGCGCTAGTGACTTGTCAAAAAGCAAAACCCGGCGGTGCTCGCGCGCTCGCCGGGTTTGTATTGTTCGGAACTGAAGAAGCCTAGTAGCCGCGTCTAGTAACCCGGGCAGACCTAGTAGCCGGGGCAGACTTGCACCGGCTGGCCGGTGTAGCCGACCACGCGGCCGTAGCGGTCATAGACCGGCTCGGCGGCCCAATAGCAGCCCGCGTATTGCACCGGCTGGCCGTAGCCTTCGTACACGACATAGCCGCGCGGCCGCGACGCGAGGATCGCGCCGGTGATGATTGCGCCGCCGATGATGCCGGCGGCAATGCCCGGGCCCCAGCCCCAGCCGTGACGGCGGTATTGGGCGTCGGCGCTTGAAACCGAAACGGCGAGCGAGCCGGCGATGGCAGCGGCGCCGACCAAGGCAGTCAGTGTCTTAGTCATTCACGATCTCCTGCGGGCGTTCGGCCTCAACCGAGCGCGGTTCTGAGATTAAGGGTGGAACATCCCAAAACGCCCCCATGCGTCTCCACAAGCGCACAACTATTGCGCTTTCAATTTGTCGGAAATTGGGAGGTTTTGGAGGCATTTATGAACAGGAGTTTAACGGGCGCGCGATCCGGTTCCCGAATGGCGCGTTGGTGTGCATCGACGATGCAGCAGCACGCACACCGGCTTGAGTCGCGCCCGCCACTCTGCCATCCTTGCGGTGTTGCAGTAGGGCGCATCGGTGAAACCGAAAGGGCCAAGCCCACCTACGAAACCTCAATCGTAGCGCGCCCATGCCTAACCTCGAGAATCTCCGGAAGCAGGCGAAGCTTGTTCTGCGCTGGCACCGCGACCGCTATTATCCGGTCGCCGCGCAGATCAGGTCGGTGTTGCCGCGCTTTCGGCAGCTGAGCGATCCCGAAATCCTCAACGCACCGTTCAAGCTCGCGGATGCACAGGAACTGGTCGCCCGGCAACAGGGATTCGAAAGCTGGCAGGCGCTCAGAGAAGGACTGCAAGCCATGTCAGACTCCTCCACGCAGACCACCACGCGCCCGGTGATCACTGCGGTCGCGGCCGAGCTGTTCGTCTCCGATATCCAGAAGTCGTGCGACTTCTTCACCCGGAAGCTCGGCTTCAGCGTCGTCTATGTCTACGGCGAACCGCCGTTCTACGGACAGGTGAAACGCGATGCGGCGCGGCTCAATCTCAAGCACATGGACCGCCCGGTGATCGATCCGGCGCTGCGCGAGCGCGAGCAACTGCTCTCGGCCGACATGGGTGTCGACACCGCCGACGCGATCAAGCAACTATACCTGGAGTTCCAGCAGGCCGGTGTCGAATTCCAGCAGACGCTGATGCGCCAGCCCTGGGGCGCGAAGAATTTCGTGGTGCGGGACCCGGACGGCAATCTGTTGCTGTTCGCAGGACCAGCAGAGTAAACCACCGGCAGATTGAAACCTTGAGGGGAGAGAGACGATGAAGATTACCGGCGGATGCCACTGCGGCGCCATCACCTATGAGGCGGAGGTCGATCCCGATCACACGTCGATCTGCCACTGCACCGACTGCCAGCAATTGTCGGGCACGGTGTTCCGCACCTCGATCCGCGCGGCCAACGACAAGTTCAAGATCCTCACCGGCGAGCCGAAGGTCTACGTCAAGATCGGCGACAGCGGGGGCAGGCGCGCGCAGGCGTTCTGCGCGAATTGCGGCTCGCCGATTTATGCCACCGCGGCCGAGGGCGGTGCGCCCTACAACATCCGCGTCGGCACCGTGCGCCAGCGCAACGAGCTGGTGCCGAAGGTGCAGATCTGGTCCCGATCCGAGCAGCAATGGCTTCCGGAATTGGGCGCGATCCGCAAGGTCGAGAAGCAGGCTTGAACTCTTAGCCTTTTGTCCCGATGACAGGGCCTGCGAAACCGGCGACAATCCCGGAAATCGTGCGTTCCGGGAGGAAGTCGATGCGTTGTTTGACCCTTGTTGCTGCGTTGGTCCTGGCGATGGGCCCGGCCTCTGCGCAGGATTACCCCACGCGGCCGATCACGGTGATCGTGCCGTTCCCGGCCGGCGGGCCGACCGACACCATCGCGCGCGTCACCGCGCAGTCGATGTCGAAACTGCTCGGCCAGCAGGTGATCGTCGAGAACGTCTCCGGCGCCGGCGGCACGCTCGGCACTGGCCGTGCCTCGCGCGCCACGCCCGACGGCTACACGCTGCTGCTGCACCACCTCGGGCTTGCGACCGCGGACACGCTCTATCGCAAGCTGCCCTACAATACGAAGAAGGCGTTCACGCCGATCGGCCTCGTCACCGACGCGCCGATGGTGTTCATCGGCAAGTCCGATCTCGCACCGAATACGTTCGGCGAGCTCGTCGCCTTCGCCAAGAAGCAGGGCGAGAAGGTGACGTTCGCGACCTCCGGCGTCGGCTCGTCGTCGCAGCTCTGCGCAATGCTGTTCATGAGCGCGATCCAGACCAAGCTCACGCAAGTGCCGTATAAAGGCGGCGGCCCGCTGATGAATGATCTCATCGGCCGGCAGGTCGACATGGGCTGCGAGCAGGCGACGACCGCGACGCCGCCGATCCAAGGCAAGCGCATCAAGGGCTATGCGGTGACGACCAAGGCGCGGCTGCAGTCGCTCGCCGATCTGCCGACTGCGGACGAGGCCGGCCTGAAGGGCTTCGCGCTCGGCGTCTGGCACGGCCTCTATGCGCCGGCGGGCACGCCGGCACCGATCGTGCAGAAGCTGTCCGCCGCGCTGCAAGGCGCGCTCAAGGACCCGGACCTGATCAAGCGGTTCGACCTGATCAACACCGAGCCGATCGCGCCGAGTCTTGCGACGCCCGAGGCGTTGCAAAAGCATCTGTTCGCCGAGGTCGACCGCTGGGCGCCGATCATCAAGGCGTCGGGCGAGTACGCGGACTAATTCGTACGATTAAACAAGAAGGGGAGAATAACGAATGGCCAACTTCACCTGGGACCATGTGCACCTGAAGACGCCCGATCCGGAAGGGATGGCGCAGTGGTTCGAAAAAATGCTCGGCGGCGAGGTCATCCGCACGACGCACCAGGGCAAGCCGCGTATCGACGTCAAGATCGGCGGCGCCAATGTCTTCATCGCCGAGAGTGACGGACACAATCCGCCGCCCGAAATTCCCTACCGCGGGCTCGAGCACTTCGGTCTGACGGTCAGCGGCATCGACGCGGTCGCCGCCGAGCTCAAGGCCAAGGGCTGCGAGTTCACCAAGGAGCCGACCACCGTGCGCCCGGGCGTGCGCATCTGCTTCATCCGCGGCCCGCAGGGCATCTCGATCGAGCTGCTCGAACGCAGTCACGGGTGACGTCGTTCAATCCTCCTGACCGATCGACTTCCTCACCCGCGCGATCAGGTCCGGCGATGCACCGACGATCTTCCTCACCAGCGACGCGGTGTGCTGGTGGTCGCGCCAGTCGATTTCGAGCTGCCGCTTCTGCGCGGAGGCGAGGAACGCCGGGTCTTTGACGGTTGCTTCGAACGCCGCCCGCAGCGCGGCGACGCGCTCGGCCGGCACATGGGGGCCGACCACCACGCCGCGGCCGAATGGCATTGAGGCGCTCATGAACTCCACCACGTCCTTCTTGCCGGGCGGTGCGAGTTCGAGCAGCGTCGGCACGTCGGCGATCTGGCGCTTGCGTTCCAGCATGAACTGCGCAAGCAGCCTGACCTTCTTCTCGGTGATCCAGTGCGGTCGGGTGCCGACGAGGTTCTCCAACGTCGGCGCCCAGCCGTGGATTTCCCCGCGTTCCATCGCGAGGTTGTTGTGATTGCCGGTCGGATAGCCGGTGATGAGCTTGAAGTTCAATCCCAGCACATCCTTCATCATCGCCGGCCAATGATAGTTGGTGTTCGCCCTGGCGAACGACCCGATGACGACATCCGAATTCTTGAGATCGGCAATGGTCTTTGCCGGCGCTTCGTGCCAGATCGCCAGGGTGTGGGCGATGGCATCATAGGTGCCGATCCAGTTGAATTTCGCGGACTGGAAACGCACGCCTGCCTTCGGGTCCAGCACCTCCGACATGATGATCGCGTGCGACAGCAGGATTTTGGTGCCGTCCTGCGGGCCGGGGCCATAGAGGTGATTGCCGGCTGTGACCGCGCCCGCGCCCGGCATGTGCTCGACCACGATCGACGGATTGCCCGGGATGTGGCGCGGCAGATGCTCGGCGAAGATGCGGGCGTAAAGGTCGTAGCTGCCGCCGGGGCCAGTGCCGATCAGAAGCGCGACGGTCTTGCCCTTGTAGAAATCGGCGACGCTCTGCTGCGCCGGCGCCGGGCTCGCAGCGAGCGTGGCGACGGCGGCGAAGGCGGCGAGCACGCGTGTGCGGAGCGGCATGGATTGCTCCCCACGCCGGTCAATTGAACTTCAGCTTCGCCGCCTTCACGAGCGCGATGTTGGAGGCGACCTCGCGCTTGACCAAAGCGTCGAACTCGGCCGGCGTCAGCTTGAGCGGTTCGATCCCCTGCGGCTTGAACCGGTCCTGCACCGCCGGCGTCGCCAGCGCCTTCTGCGTCTCAGCATGGAGCTTGTCGACGATCGCGCGCGGCGTCTTCGACGGCACGAACAGGCCCAGCCAGTAATTGTAGTCGGAGTCTTTCAGGCCGGCTTCGAGCGTGGTCGGCACGTCGGGCAGCGCCGCCGAGCGCGCCGCCGAGCTCACCGCCAGTGCGCTGAGCTTGCCGTCGCGGATCAGCGGCAGCGCCGCCGAGATGCCCATGCAGCTGAAATCGATGCGGCCGGCCATCACCTCGGTGAGCGCCTCCGGCCCGCCCTTGAACGGCACGTGCGTCGCGTCGTAGCCGCCGGCGAGCCGCAGCCGTTCCGCCGCCCAGTGGGTGGCGCTGCCGACACCGGCCGAGCCGTAGGTGAACTGGCCGCTCTTCTTCGCGGCCGCGACGAGGTCCTGCACGGTCTTGAAGCCGCGTCCGGGGTGCACCACCGTCACGTTCGGGATGGTGCCGAACGGAATGACGCCGGAGAAATCGCGCACCGGGTCATAGCTGAGATTGGGATAGGCCGCCGGCGCCGCCGAATGTGCGGCCGCCTGGATCAGCAGCGTGTGTCCGTCCGGCTCGGCTTTGACCACGGAGGCGGTGCCGATCGAGCCGCCGGCGCCGCCGCGGTTCTCGATCACGATCGTCTGCCCGAGCTGGCGCGACAGCGGGTCCATCACGATGCGCCCGACGATGTCGAGCGAACTGCCCGCCGCGAACGGCACCATGGCCCTGATCTGCTTGGTCGGATAGGCCTGCGCAGCGGCGAGCCGCGGCAATGCCGGCGCCGCCAGCGCGGCGGCGGACATGGTCAGGAACGTGCGGCGCGTGGTCATGGTCATTTCCTCTCCCTGCTGCTTCTGACTGCCAGTCTAACGCCGGCGCGGCAGCGGCGAAATGCTGAACGAATGCCCGCGACGATTCGATCCGGTCCATGTGCGGTAGGCCGCGGCGTCGCCCACGGCGGTGCGCGCGGTCTGCAGGGGTCAGTTCAGTTTGATGTCCAGCCTGAATTGCGGGCTGGCCATGAAGCCGGTCCATATCAGGGCGCGTTGCGATGATTCCTGGTGTGCAAACGTCAGCAGGCCGCTGAGCGCGACATTGCTCTGCGGCCGCCAGGTGATCGCGCCGTTCGCCTCGACATACAAATCTTCGCGGCCGCCGGGAAAGCTGGTGTAGTGCCTTCCTTGGACGATGCCCGTCGCCGTCAGCGTCAGGCCGGGAACCGGCGTGCGCCAGCCGACGGTCAGTGTCGTCCGCGCGGCGACGTTCTCCTGGCTGGCGACATCCGAAAATGTGTACGCAACGCTGGCGACGATATTCGCAAAGTACCGATAGGCCTGGTCCGAACCCGTTCCATTGGTCTCGTCTCCAAGACCGATATTGCTGCGCGACCAGGCGACCGCGGGCGTCATGAGCGAGACCTGATGGTTCGTGAGACCGGGCTGGTAGATCGAGCGCGTGGCGACGCCGAAGCTCACGCCGTCGGTTGTCATCGTGCCGTTGCCGCCGCCCGGTCCACGCTTGGCGTCAAGAAATTTCTTGTAGATGGCATCGCCGATCACGACGTCGGTGCTGCGGCCTTTCAGCGTCATATACCGCTGCACGCCCACGCCGGAGGACAGCGAAATCGTGTCGGCGACGCCGATCGGGATATCAACATTGAGCAGATTTGTGTCGGCGAAGCTGCCGTCGGCAATCCGATTGCGGTTGCTTTTCGTCGCGTTGGAGTCATAGAGGAAATTTCCGGAGCCACCCCAGTAGATGTCGATGGTACGGGGTTTTGCTACCTCGCGCGTCGTCGTGACGACACGTGTCTTCTTGACCTGTCGCTTGACGCTATCCGGAATATTGTTCTTTCGCAGAACGGCCTCCTGCGCCGCCACCGGCAGGGCAGAGATGTCCGCGGCTTCGAGACCGCGGCCCTTCTGCGACTTCGCGAGCAGCGCCCGCCGCTGCGCGAGCGGGATCGGCGTCTCTTCGGTGACGACGACCGTCTTCCGTTGCTGCACCTGCACGCGCTCGGTTTCCGGCGGGCGGACCCGGACGTCCGGTCGAGGAATGAAGGTGTCGATGCGGACCTGAATGTTCGGATCGATCTGGGCTGTGGCCGGCCCACCCGTGGTCAACATTGCAAGGGCGACGACGAGCACCAATATTGAAGGACGCGCGTGTGAAGTGGACATTGCAAACCCCCCATAAACGAGGGCGCAAGATTACGATGCTACCGCCCAAATACAACCCTGTGTTGCATGTCGGCGCATTATTGCTGCCGGTTGTTGCAGTTTTGACACTCTTGTCGGGTCTGTTGTTTCCGCCGTTAGCCCGCGGAGAGAGCTATCAAATTGGCACCGACCCCAATATCCAGACCCGGGTCGATCAATTCGTGCCGAATCCATTCCATGAACCGGTGCGCCCGCCCCGGCAATATCCGGCAAAGAGCAAGCAGCGGAAAAAGGCCAAGCGCGACGATGGCCGCCAGCGGTAGCCGCGCCGCGTGCTAATCGCGGGTGAGGGTGCTGTTGCCTCAAGACTCCGGCGGGATCGGCACCTCGTGCACCTTCATCGCCATGGCGACCGAGGTGTAATAGCCGATCAGCACCAGCACCTCGGCGATGCCGGGGCGGCCGAGCGTTTTTTCGATCGCGGCGAATTCCGCGTCCGGCACCTTGCGGCTTGCGATCATCGCAGCCGCGAACTGGTACACCGCCTTCTCGTGCGGGTCGGTGAGCGGCGGCTCGGCGCCGGCGATCAGCGCGTCGATGATCGCCTGTGACAGCCCGACTTTCCGGCCCATGCGCACATGCGCGGTCTGCACGTAGTCGCCGCGCCAATGCGTTGCGATCATCACGATCACCATCTCGACCTCGCGCTCGGACAAGGTCGAGCGCTTGTTGAGGAAGGTGCCGATCTGCTCCATGCCGCTGGCGATAATCGGCGAATGGATCCAGACCCGGTAGGGGCCGAGGATGCGGCCGCGCCCGGCGACCAGTTGCTCGAAGATCTTGGTCTGCTCGGCGGTGAGCTGGTCGGGCGTCAGGTCGAGGAGGCGGCTCATGAGGCGTGTCGTCCCTGGTTCTGTTTGCGTGATGGGTGAAGCGTAGCCGGTATGGCGTGCGGGCGAAATCGCCTTAGGGCGCATTCCGCCATGCCTCCCAATAATCGCGGGCGGTATAGAACAGCGTCGGATAGCCGACCTTCAGTCCATGCGCGGAGATGACAAGGCCGTCGGCGCCGAGCTTGCGATTGGCGCTGCGGGTCCAGCGCGCCAGGCGTGTGAGGGTCAGGCGTGCTTCGTCGGCCGGATCGATCGCCACCAGCAGCACCATCTGGCGCTGCATCTGCCAGGTCGAGATGCTCTTGATCGCGCGCCACGGGATCGGTTCGGCCGCGACGCGCACGTCGCGCAGGCCCGCCGGCGAGAGCGTCACCATCGGCCCGCGTTGCCCAATCAGCCGCCAGACCGCGACCGCCGCGCAGAAGCCGAAGAACACCAGTCCGGAATAGCCGGCCGACACCGTGGCCGGATCGTTCGGCATGTTCGGGAACAGGCGGAACGCCAGCGCCGCCGCGATGGCGGTCGACATCACGCTGAACGACAGCAGGGTGAGGACGCGTGTCGGCGACGCGTGGAATTCGATGGTACGCGTGGTGTCGGTCTCGGTCATCGTCGTGGCGGCCGGGTCCGGCGCAACAAGGCATCGCCGGCTTGTGGAACAAGGTAGTCCTAATTGCTACAGTGCCGGCAACGAAACAAGCCACCGCCAAAGCGCGGGGCCATACGGGAGGACCACCATGTTCACACGACGCGGATTCATCGGCACGACGTTGGGCGCCGGCGCGGCGCTGGCGACCGGCACGCAGGCCGGTCTCACCCAGCAGAAGCGCACGATCGTCGATGCGCAGATTCACATGTGGAAGGCCAATACGCCGGACTGGCCGTGGGTTGAAGGCGCCAAGCCGCAGATGCCGGAGCCGTTCACGATCGAGAAGGCGATCGCGGGAATGGACGAGGCCGGCGTCGATCGCGCCGTCATCGTTCCGCCGACCTTGAACGACCGCAACGACTATGCGCTCGAAGGGCACAAACGCTTTCCGAACCGCCTCGCTGTGATGGGTCGCCTTCCGTTGCAAAATCCGAAATCGGCCGAGCTGCTGCCGAAATGGAAAGAGCAGCCGGGCATGCTCGGCGTGCGGGTGACGTTCAATACCCCGCAAACGGCGGCCTGGCTCAAGGACGGCACCGCCGACTGGTTCTGGCCGGCGGCGGAGAAGGCCGGGCTGCCGGTGATGTTCCTGGCGTTCGGTCTGGTGAACCTGTTCGAGCCGATCGCGCAACGCCATCCGAACCTGCCGCTGATCGTCGACCACATGGGCGTCAATACCGCTATCGCGCAAAAGGGGCAGATGGCGGAGATGATCGGTCACACCGTCGCGCTCGCGAAATTTCCGAATGTCAGTGTCAAGTTGTCGAACCTGCCCAATTCGTCGCTGGAGCCGTATCCCTACAAAGACCTGACGCCCCATATTAAGCGTGTGTTCGACGCCTACGGGCCACAGCGCTGTCATTGGGGAACCGACGTGACCAACGGACAGCACCGGGGGTCGTGGCGCCAGCGCCTCACGCACTTCACCGAGACGATCGACTTCATGTCGGATAGCGACAAGGACTTGGTGCTCGGCCGCTCCATTCAGCAAAAGCTCAAATGGGCGTAAAAATGCGCAATGTGGCGATGGAATCGGCACACTAAAAAAAGTTTGACATCGCTGCATACGGCCGCATTCGCGTGCTAGAGCGTCGGCGGGGCAGGGCAAGTCCCGCCGACAGGAGCAGGCATGGCCGAAGACGTGAAGAACGACAAGGCGAGTGCGGAAGCCAGGAAGATGCAGCAGGCCGAGGACGGCAAAAAAGCCATGCTGGACTATGAGGCCCAGGCCGCCGCCTTGCGGGCCAAGACCGAAAAGCTGAGGGCGATGCGGCTCGCACGCGATGCCGCCGAACCGCCCGTCCCAGCCAAGAAAAAGTCGTCGCCGGCCAAGAAGTCTGCCAAGGCGTCGAAGGCCAAGCCCCGCCCATTGTCGGACTGGTTGGACGATCAGCGCAAGGACGGGCGGGGCGACTGAGCCGGTGCTACGCGCTCCCGCCGCGACACGCGGTGACGGTTGCCCGATGACAGTCGGATGACAAGCGGCCATGCCCATCCTCATCGCTATCGGCGTGCTCCTGCTGTTAGCGGCGGTGTTCGGACCGCAATGGTGGGTGCGCCACATGCTGGCCAAGCACGCCACCGACCGTCCCGATCTCCCCGGCACCGGCGCTGAACTGGCGCGCCATCTGCTCGACGAAGCCGGCTTGCAGCATGTGAAGGTCGAAGAGACCGACATCGGCGATCACTACGATCCGGACGCCCTCGCGGTGCGGCTGACGCCGCCGCATCATGACGGCCGGTCGATCGCCGCGGTGGCGGTGGCGGCGCATGAGGTGTCGCATGCGGTCCAGCACGCGCGCGGCGAGCCGGCGTTCAAGCGGCGCTATCACCTGGTCAAGAACCTCACCTGGATCGACCGGATCGCGAGCATCATCCTGTTGCTGGCGCCGGTGGTGTTCGCCGTCGTGCACGCGCCGGCGCTGCTGATCCTGCAGCTCTTGGCCGGCGTCGCATTGCTGGCGATCCGCGTCGCGGTGCATGTGACGACGCTGCCGGTCGAGTTCGATGCGAGCTTCGGCAAGGCGCTGCCGGTGCTGGCGCGCGGGCGCTACCTCGGCGCCGGCGATCTGCCGGCCGCGCGCGACGTGCTCAAGGCCGCCGCCTACACCTATGTCGCGGCGGCGCTGGCGACGCTGCTCGATATCGCGCGCTGGTTCCGGATACTGCGGTTCTAGCACTGCCGCAAACGCGGGCCGGCCGCGACACCGGTGCGTTTGTCGCCGCCCTAACGATCGCGCTACGCTTGCGAGAATGGCCGCCCGCTTGGAGACGAGCCGCTCAATGGGGAGACGTCATGGTTGCAGGGAGAAGACACCGCGCCATCCTCGCATCGCTCGCCGTACTCCTGTCGATAGTCACATCCGCAGCGCACGCCCAGGAATGGCCGACGCGGCCGGTGACGCTGGTGGTGCCGTTCGCGGCCGGCGGCCCGGTCGACACCGCCGCGCGCATCATGGCGGCGCGGCTGTCGGAAAATCTCGGCCAGCAGGTGATCGTCGAGAACGTCAGCGGCGCCGGCAGCATGATGGGCGGCAACCGCGTCGCCAAGGCGGCGCCCGACGGCTACACCTTCCTGCACGGCAACCGCAGCACGCACATCTACAGCCAGATCCTCAGCAAGAAGCCGATGTATGACGCCATCGCCGAGTTCGCGCCGGTGGCGGCCTTTGTCGAGAATTCCGCGGTGCTGCTGGTGCGCAAGGATTTCCCGGCAGCGACGCTCGGCGAGTTCAGCGCACAGCTGCGCGCCAACGGAGCCAAGCTGCAATTCGCCTCGGCGGGCGCCGGCTCGGCCTCGCACGTGGTGTGCGTGCTGCTCAACAACGCCATCGGCGTCGAGATCACGCACATTCCCTATCGCGGCACGGCGCCGGCGATGCAGGACCTGATCGGCGGCCGCGTCGACTATCTCTGCGACATCATCTCGACCGCGATCCCGCCGATCCAGGCCGGAACGGTGAAGCCGCTCGCGATCCTGTCGTCACGGCGCAACGCCGCGCTGCCCGATCTCGCCACCGCCGACGAGCAGGGGCTGAAAGGCTTCGACGTCGACGCCTGGAACGCCTTCTTCTTCCCGAAGGGCACGCCGGACGCGATCGTGCGCCGGCTTGCCAAGGCGACCAGCGAGGTGATCGACATCCCGGCGGTAGCGAAGCGGCTGCAGGAGATCGGGCTCCAGGTCGCGGCGCCGGAGCGCCGCAACCCGGACTACGTGGCGAAGCTCGTGAGGACCGAGCTCGAGACCTGGCGCGCGCCATTGCTCGCGAGCGGCGCCGCAGCGCAATAAGCGCGATCGGAATCGGCACATTTGTGACCGGGGTCACAGGCTCCCCATTCGGGTCCCTCTACTAACCGTAGAGACGCAATCCCCGAGCGGAGGAGAGACACATGTCTGGGAACGCGAAGTTCTATGAACCATGGACCAGCGGCCTGCTGCTGTTCATTCGGATCAGCCTGGCAGGATTTCTGGTCCTGCACTGCATCGGTCAATTGATGTCATTCTGGCAGGCCGCACAGATCATCGGCCCCGGAGCGTTTCCGGTGCTGCTCACCAATGCCGCGGTGCCGTTGATGTTCTTCATTGGCGCCGTCGTGCTCGCCATCGGCTTCAAGACCCGCTTCGCCGCCATTGCAATGATGGTGCTGTTGGCCGGCACCACCCTGATCGCGCTCGCGCTGTCGGGTTCGCTCGGTTTCGGCAGGCTCAACGTGCTGGAGCGCCTGACGGTCATCTTCCTTCTGCCGCAGCTTGTCATCTTCGGCGCCGGCCGCTGGTCGATCGACGGCCTGCTCGAGGCACGGCTTGCCTCCCGCGCTGCGCAGTAAAGTCCCGGCTCCGATCAACAAAGCCCGATAACAATCGAGATTAACAAAAACCGGCGGCACGAAGCGCAGCGTTTCGTGCCGCTTTTTTGCGCGGCGGTGATCCCTTACCGCTGCGCGTAATGCAGCATGCCCATCGTAATGGTGCATCCGTAGGCACCGTGTCTGGCCCGGCCCTTGCACAGGCCTAGGGGTCGGGACCACCGAGGCCAAGCAAGAAAAGCCATGTCACATTTGCTGACCACCTTCGATGGGACGTCGTGTGTGCGTGAGACGGCGTCCAAACCCCCGCGTCGCGGGGTCGTATCCGGCTTGCGGCGCTTGAGTGCGATGCAAGCCCTCGCCATGTTGGCGATCGCCGCCGTTGCAGGGCTGGCGGTCGTTGGTGTCACGGTAGCGAACGAGTACCACTCCAATCCATGGCTGCTGTCATGGATCCCTGCGTATTGTTGCGTGACCAACGACTGCTGCTGGGAAGTCGCCGAGCGGGAACTCGATTCCCTGCCCGACGACAAATGGCAGGTGAAGGCAACCGGGCAGGTGCGCGAGCGCACCAACTGGTCGCCGGACGGTAAGTTCTACCGTTGCGCCTGCGACTATGACAGCACTGCCGGCGTTTGGATCAGGCATATCGGCGCCAATACCCGCTGCCTGTTCGTGCCGATGCGCTCGGCTCAACTGAAGATGAAGACCGGCTGAGCGACGCGAGCGTTGTGCCGCGTTGAGGGTGAAAGCGTAGCCACGGCGACATGATTGCCCGGATCGGATGCGGCTGATCCGGGACGGTGACTGCTACGCGACTCGCAGTCATCGACGATATCGCAGCGCATGTGCACTAGACCGCACAGGTCGTTGCGCAGGCGACGACGGTTGCTTCGGCGGCGAACCAAAAGGTCGAACGCCTTGCCAATTCCGCGCGGCAGATCGGCAACGTCGCCACTATCCTCCGCGATGTGGCGAAGCAGACGAACCTCTTGGCGCTCAACGCGACCATCGAGGCGGCGCTTGCCGGTTCGGCCGGTCTGGGCTTCGCGGTGGTGGCGTCCGAGATCAAAGCGTTGTCCAGCCAGACCGGATCGGCGATCAGACTTGATCACGAGCCAGATCAACGCGGTGCACAGTTCGTCGGCGTAGGCCGTCGACGCCATCGCGGAGATCGCCAGGATCATGGCGCAGGCGGACGCCTATGCCGCCTCGATCGCGGCCGTGATCGAGTCAGCACAGCGTGGACGCCGGCAGCATCCGCGACAGCGTGCAGCGGGCGGCCGCCGGGACCCGCCACGCATCGTCGAACCTCAAGCAGATCAGCGGCTCGGCCGCCGAGACCTCAAAGTCCGCGGCACAAGTCATGCAAGCGAGCAGCGAGGTCGCCGCACGGACCAGGGACCTCGGCGACCAGATCAATTCATTCCTGAAAAACGTGGCTGCCGCCTGACAAGCCGCCGGGCTGCATCCGGGGCAGCGTCGAGCATGATCGGTTTCCATTAAATCGGCTCAGCGCTACAGCGAAGTGGAAGCCAAGGTCGTCTGATTTCTCCACGGGCACGCGGTCATGCGCTAGGCCGAGGTCACTCTTCCCTGTAATTTCAGAGCCAAGTGGCGTTACGAGTGTGCCTCTTGTGGACGAGTATCATGGAGCCGCGCTCTTACTTCTACTTTCGCGGGAAAACGGACTCGCTTTGCTCCCTTGGAGGATTTCCGCATCTGACACCCCATCTCGGACATCGGGCCGCGCCCCCGAGTTCGGTGATCAATCCCCCGCAGGTGGGCAAAAGTCTATGGAAGTAGCGGACTCGTTGTGCTCACTCTGAGTACTTCCGCCTGTGACCCGAACACGAAGTGTGAGGCGAGGCTGCCCTAGCGGAATGGCTATAAGGGGTGGAAGAACCTGTGAACATCGCCGCGATGGGGAGTGACGGTCCGAAATTTCAAATACTGTCGACTTTATACGAATCAGGAGCTTTCAATGCTGAGCAAGTCGCAATTGATCGAGAAAGTGGCCGAGGAGAACGAGGGGCTGAGCAAGAAGCAAGTCAAAGGCGTTATCGATGCCCTCGCGACCGTCGGCTACAAGGAGCTGAAGAAGACGGGCTCATTTCTACTGCCCGGGTTTGCGAAGTTCGTGGTTATCAAGAAGCCCGCCACCAAAGCGCGGCAGGGCATCAATCCTTTCACGAAGGAGCCCACCACGTTCAAGGCTCGGCCGGCCCGTAAGATTGTTCGGGCGCGTCCTGTGAAAGCGGCAAAGGACGCGGTGTAGCGTGGCTCCGCTGGGTCTAGTGTTTCTTCTTTCCTGAACACGCACCGACAGCCTTCAAGAAGGCGTCCTTACGCCGTTCGCGGATCGTAATGACTTCCGCTCCTGGCCCAAAGCGGACCTAACAGGATGTCTGGTTATTTTTGCCGCTCTTGGGGGCCAAGCGGACATTGTTGGACGATCACGATTTATGAGCACACGCCCTATTCCGGTTTGATGCCGGCGAATTTCACCACCTTGGCCCATTTCTCGTGCTCGGCCGCCACGAACGTACCGAACTCCTGCGGCGAGAATATCCGTGGGACGGTACCGATCTCCGCCAGCCGCGCCTTGACAGCCGGATTCGACAGGCCCGCATTGATCTCGCGATTAAGTCGCGCGACGACGTCAACCGGGGTGCCTCTTGGTACGCCAACGCCGGCCCACGTGTCGGCGTCGTATCCGGGAACCACCTCCGATATCGCCGGCACGTCCGGCAGCATGCCGAATTGCGTTTTGCCGGTCACGGCCAGCGCGCGCAGCTTCCCCGCTCGAATCTGCGGCAATGAAGTTGCCATGACATCAATACCGACCTGCACCTGTCCACCGATCAGATCGGTTATCATCGCAGCACCGCCGCGATAGGGGACGTGCACCATGTCGATGCCGGCCATCATCTTGAACAGCTCGCCCGCCAGGTGAGACGCCGAGCCGGTGCCGAATGAGGCGATACTGATCTTGCGCGGGTTCGCCTTGGCATCGGCGATGAGCTCGGCGATGGTCTTGGCCGCGATCGATGGATGCGCGACCATCACCATGGGAAAATCGATCAGTCCCGAAACCGGCGCGATATCCCGTTGCAAGTCGAATGGAAGATTCTGAAACAGAATCGCGCTGACGACGGAGGAAGCCCCGAGGAAAAATAGCGTGTATCCGTCAGGCGGCGAATTGACCACGGCCTGCACCGCAATGTTGGTGCTGGCGCCCGGCCGGTTCTCGATGATGACCGGCTGACCGAGCCGCTCCGACAGCCACGGCCCCATGATGCGAGCGACGGCGTCGGCACCGCCGCCCGGGGGAAATCCCACGATCCAGCGCACCGGCCGCGACGGATAGGCTTGCGACCATGCCATGCGCGACACGGCCGGAACTGCGGCAGCGCCTGCTGCCAGATGCAGGAATGTGCGGCGGGGAAATTCCACAGCGTTCCCTCCCAGGAATGCAGGGACACTCAAGAGCCGCGCGCTGTTGCGCATGCAGCCGAACGAACTTCAGATCGGTGTTCTGTCGTGCGCGCCTGCCGATGGCAGCGTTGTCGCCACTGATGCGAGGGGACATCGGCACGTCCCGTTTCAAGGGCGGCTTACCGAGATGATACACCGCGCGCGATGGCGGAGAAAGGGTCGCGGGGGACGAGCAGCGCCTAGGCAGCTGGTTCGTGCAGCTCGGGAGCACCTTGTCGATTTACGCTGGTTCGGCAGAATAGGGAAATCAACGAGAACCCCGTATCATGATCCTCAGGATTAGCATGGCCGCGTGGATCACCTTGCTATCGACCGCGCTCGCGTCGTCACAGACCGGCACGTTGCGGGCGCTGCTGGTCGAATACCGCTGCCCGGTGGTCGACCGGCTCGACCGCATCTACGACCATCCCAAACCGACGGATTTTCTAGATCGCTTCCTGGCGGTGACACTTACGGGGCATCCGCACGGATATGTTCAGTGCATCTTCATGGCCAACCGGACAAGAATTCTGTGCGAAGCTTCTTCCGGCTATTACTACAATAAGGATGGTGCGCCGCGGACATTCTATCTTCCCCGCGATGCCATCGCGGCGCTTGGCAAGCTGGGCTTTTCGACCGACGACTCCAAGGGCAATTTCCGCTATGAAGCGGGTATCGGCGCGCCGCCAGACCTCAACGCGATCGCGGATCTGATGCTGACCGCCCTGCACGATGCTTACGGCGCGCGCGCCGGCGAAACCTTGCAGTTCAACGCGCCGTTCGCGCGCGGCGCTACATCGAAATGCATACCAGTGAGCTGAGATGACATCACCCGATCCACGCTCCATCGAGTTCTATCACGCCCACATCTATTACGATGTGGCGTCCACACGCGACAAAGCCGAACGGCTGCGCGAGCGCATCGGCGCCATCTTCCCGCAGGCGAAGCTCGGGCGCTGGCACGACGAGCTCGTCGGCCCGCATCCGCAATCGATGTACCAGGTCGCATTCCCGAGCGGGATGCTGGCGGCGTTCGTGCCCTGGCTGATGCTCAATCGCGACGGCCTGACCATTCTGCTGCATCCTGAAACCGGCAATGGCTATCGCGATCACACCGCGCATGCGGCCTGGTTCGGCGGCACGCTGCCGTTGCGCCTTGAGCAGTTCAAGAACCGCGACGCCGACTAGTGTGGCGGTTCAGAAGTCCGCACTGGGGCGTCGGCGCACGGAGAACCTGAAATGACATGGGTGTCCAATATCCCGCAGTTCGGGGTCATCTTCCTGCTCATTGTTCGCGCCGTGCGCATCATCCATACCGACCTGCAGGACTCGCGCACGCTCAAGCGGCACGGTGTGCTCGGCATCGTGCTGACCGAAGCCGCTTACATCGGCTTGTTTGCCGGCTTCCTGTGGTGGGGCGGCTTCTGGACGTTCCGGTAGCGCGCAAGAGGGCGGATTGCGCTTCCCTCCAGCCGCGGCTACGATCACAGGCGTAAGTCCGGGGAGTGCAACATCCATGCTGGGGCAAGCCGAAACGGCGGCCGATCCGCAACACGTCGTCGTCACCGAGCCGGTGCGCGGCTCCGACATTCCCGTGCAACTGATGTATGTCGAGATGATCGACGGCGTCTATGCACCGGTCGGCCTGCGCACGCCGGCAGGGCAGGGGCCGTTTCCGCTGGTGCTGTTTGCGTCCGGCAATGGCGGCGGCGGCATGGCGGTGGTGCGCGAGTTCACGCAGAACGTGAGCTGGACCCAGGAGGAGTTCCTCAAGGCCGGCTACGCCGTCGCCTGGATGCGCTATCGCGCCGAGGTCGACTATGCCTACGACAAGATCGGCGCCCTGGTCGAGGACAAGCGCCAGCGGCGGCAGCTGCTCAACCGCGGGCCGCTCGAATACGAGGACGTCATCGCGATCGTCAAACACATGAAGACGCTGCCGTTCATCGTGTCCGAGCGGATCGGCTACATGGGTATGAGCCACGGCGGCGAGATGGCGTTCAAGATCGCGTCCGAATATCACGGCCTGTGTGCCATGATCGCGTGCGAGCCCGCGGCGCATGAATTCCTGCGGCTTCGTCCCGACAATACCGCGCGCATCAATCCCGAGACCGGGCTGCTCGACGTCGAGCGCATGCTGATGCGCGAGCCGGAGAAGGTGCGGCCGCGCATCACCGAGGAGGTGGCGCGCGCACGCATGGCGCCGATCAAGACGCCGATCTTCGTGCAGGGCCGCAACTCCGACGAGCTGCAGGGCATTTTTCGGGTCTGCTACGACCTGCTCGTTGAGCTCGGCAAAGAGGCGCGCTGGGCGACCTACGAGCACGACCTGCACGGCTTCGTCTATGTGCGGCGGAACGAAGCCGGTGTCTACGCGCCCGACGCGGTGCAGCGGCAGGCGGTCGTGGATTCGATCGCGTTCTTCAACGAGCATCTGAAGGGAAAGTGAGCGAGCCGAGTTACCCGGCCTGTTCGTGATGGCGCCGGGAAACCCGCTCGCTGGCGCCGCTATGGCCACTCGAAGCCGACCTTTTTCCGCGTGTTCCTGATGATCGGCTGGAATTGGCCTTGAAACGCCCATGAGAAATCCGCCGTGAAATTCCTGAAGATGAACGATCGGGCGAATTGAGGTTCGTGGCCCATCGTCGCCTCTGCGAAGCTTGCGCGGCTTCCCGGATTGGCGATGCTTTCGGTCAGCACAAGCTGATGGCAGCCAATACAACTCGTCCTGCCATTGCCGGAATGCGCTTCCACAAACGGGTTGCTGCACCAGCTCGTGACCCGGTTGTGCGGCGCGGCCCAGGGACCTCTCGCCGAGGCGGGGAGAGTTGCGTCGTCGACGCCGATGATGATATTGCCCGTCACGCCCTTGGTGACATGGGCCTGGATCGCGTCGAACGTGGCTCGGATCGATCGTCCAAGGGTTTCCTGCTTTCCGCTGTAGTGCGACCAAGGCTGCAGGTCGCCCTCATCGAACGAAGAGACGACGCACATTTTGTAGTTGCTCCAGACGCCGCCATTGTACTTGGCGATGCCGTCGGGGCGATCGGCGCCGAAATCGCTTGCGGGATCGGGGCTCCACCACAACGAAACCCAGACCCATTCCCGGACGTCCTTGGTGACGAGATGAATGGCGGCAAGACCGAACTGGCGGCCTTCCTCCGTTTCGTTCGTATAGATGGTGCCCGGAGCCGGCTTGACCGTCTTGGGCGTAGCCGGATGAAAACTACCGCCGGGCCAGGTGCCTTCGTTGATGACCGCCGTCATCCCGGCTGGGCTGGTGTCATGGACGGCAACGCCGTCCTCCAGATCGATCCACGCCGTCTTGACCATGACGGCGTCGCGGGGAAATTCCTTGATGCAGTGCGAGAAGTTGTCGGGACTCGGCGGCTGCGTCGCAGGCGTGATTCCTTTGTGGCTGCAATTCTCCACCTGTCTCGCCATGACCATCATGTGCTTGACGAAAGACGGGCTGAACAAGGTAGTGCCTTGCCCTCCGAACTTGGTCGGAATCCCGGCATTCTGCCGCAGTACCGCAGTCATGTTTTGGACCGTCACCGATTGGGCAAGGTCCTTCATGGCTTGTTCGTTGAGCGCCTGATCCGCCGTCGTCGCGAGATCGGCGGACGGATTTTTCTTGAGCTTCTCGAAAAAGGACGTGATTAGACCGGTCAGCTCGTCGTTGCTCTTGCCGACTTCCGAGCCTCTGCCTTCGTACCAGGTTTGCCAAAGCGGCACGTCCACTTGGGCACCGCTACCAGGCAGCTTGATCGTCGTTGGTTGCAGCATCTGATCGACGATCTGCCACGCAAAATCCCTGCGCAGCTTCATGTTGTGCATCAACTCGTCGAAAACCGCCTGCTGTGCCTTGGTGCCGCTGACCGGGCCGATAGTCCTTTCCCCGCCCAATGAGAACACGCCCCTCCTGGCGTGGCCTCAGTCTTTGGCATCACTTTGGGTTTCATCGAGAGAATTGGCGGCTCGGCGGCCTTTTGCGCGGCCCCGGTGCCGACGTAAAGAAGAGCCACTGACGCAACGCCAACGGCTGCGAATATGCGGAGCATTGGGATCCTCCTCGAGTGAGATGCGGCGGCATGTTGGTCACGCCACGCGACTACGGTTGCATTCCTCCGTCCATCCACGCCTGAAATTTTGCAATGTCGGTTTCCGGCCAAGGTCCATCGCAGGGCATGTCGTCCTTTAGACGGTCCAAGATGTTCTGTGCATGCGTTTTGACATCGTCGTAGCTGTGCAGATTGAATTCGCCGAAGGCGATCATCGCGTTGACGTCGCGCGGCCGGAACAGCGGCTTGATGTCTTCCTCGTAGCCAGGAAGTTCCGGACCGCCGTCAGGGGCGACATACGCAACTGTCGCCTGCGGCGACATTCTTGTGCTCAGCCGCAACGCTTCCGCGCGCGATACGACGTTCACGGTCTTGGCATTGGCTACCGCGTGCACGCGGATGCCTTTCAACGGCAGTGCGCGGCCCCAGTAGTTGTCGACGTCGACATTGGGAAGTTCGGCATGAGCGCTGATCGGCGTGAGCACATTGAGCGTGATCGCACCGGGCTCCGGTAGCTGCGCATAAAAATCGAACGCCTGCACGCCGTCGGCCGGAGGGACGAGGTAGATGTATTTCGCCAGCGCGCCGCCGCTCCAGCCGGTCGTGGAAGTCCTTCCGATGGCGTGGATCGCAATATGTGCGGGCTGGGCTCGCGTGATACGAGCATAAACTTCGTCGACCGAATAGACCTTGCCGCTTGCCACATCGCGCTCCCGACGTTGACGGCTTCAAGCAAATTGCAAAGATGCGGCGACAGCAATCGTGCAAAGGTACCGTACAATCTTGAGCTGTATCTAAAAGGATGATCTACCATATCTTGTGCCTTGTTTGTCGGCGTGTAGTGCGCCACCACTCATCGCAGTTCGTCCGGCGTGGCAGGGGGGTACTTATGACGTCCGCAGCATTCGACTACGCGCCGCTGTTCAAGCCGGGCCTGCCGGCGCCGGCGGGGAAGTGGGGCGGGCTCGCCAAATACAATTTCATCGGCGGCAACAATGACGCCGACCAGGTGCCGGTTGACGCCCTGATCGCGGCCTCGGCCGCGGTGCTGCAACGCGAGGGCCGCAACCTCGCGACCTACGGGCTTGCGCATGGGCCGCAAGGCTACCGGCCGCTGCGCGATTTCCTCACCCAGAAGCTCAAGCGCGACGCCGGCATCGCCTGCAGCGCCGACGACATCCTCGTCACCTCGGGCTCGCTGCAGGCGCTCGATCTCGTCAATGGCGTGTTCCTGGCGCGCGGCGACACCGCGATCATCGAGCAGGAGTGCTACCAGGGCTCGATCAACCGGCTGACGAAGCTTGGCGTCAACACCATCGGCATCCCGCTCGATAGCGACGGCATGCGCATGGACGCGCTGTCGAATGCGCTCGACGATCTCAAGCGCCGCGGCGTGCGCGCGAAATACATCTACACGATCCCGACCGTGCAGAACCCGACCGGCTCGATCATGCCGGAGGCGCGCCGCGCCGAGCTGCTCAAGCTGTCGGAAGCGCACGGCGTCCCGATCTTCGAGGACGATTGCTATGCCGACCTGATCTGGGACGGCACGCGCCCGCCCGCGATCTACGCCATGAGCCGCAACGGCGGCGTCGTGCATGTCGGCTCGTTCTCGAAGTCGATCGCGCCGGCGCTGCGCGTCGGCTACATCGTCGCCGGCTGGGACATCCTGTCGCGCGCGCTGTCGATCAAGACCGACGCCGGCTCCGGCGCGCTCGAGCAGATGGTGCTTGCGGAGTATTGCGCGCCGCATTTCGCGGCGCATGTGAGCGATCTCTCGCGCGGGCTGCGCGTGAAGCTCGACACGATGATGGACGCGCTCGCCGAGCAGTTCGGCACCGCGGCCGAGTTCGAGGCGCCCAAGGGCGGCATCTTCCTGTGGGTGAAGCTGCCCGACAACGTCGACACGCCGAAGCTCTTCCAGGCGGCGCTCAAAGCCGGCGTCGCGATCAATCCGGGCCCGGACTGGTCGGTCGACAGGGCCTACAGCAAGTGCCGGATGCGGCTCTGCTTCGCGAGCCCGACCGTCGACGAGATCCGTGCCGGCATCGCCGCGCTGGCCGAGGTGTGTCGCACGGAATTCGGCGTGCCGACGCGCAGCGCCAACGTCACGCGCGCTGCCGGGCGTTCCTGATGCCGCGCCTCAGGACGTGGCCGGCCGTTTCGATCCGTCCAGCGCCCAGCGGAACATCGCCCACAGGCTGCCGCCAGTCGCCATGCCGAGCACATAGACCACGGCGATCAGAACGGCGAGCGGCGCGTTGAGCCGTAAGCCGAGGAACGCCACCGTGACGCTTTGAAGGTTCTGGAATGCGAAGATCACCGTCGCCGCGGCGAGAATGGCGATCAAGCTCATATGGAACCAGCGCATGTCTTGCCTCCCGTTGCGAAGCGCGCACCCGGCGCGGAAGAGACTCTGCGGCGCGATCATAGCACGCCAAAACCAACACTGCGCCTAGTGTCCTCTTTGAAACAAATTCGAGTGATTGTGCGCATTAAGCGAACGAAGCGAGGTGCGATGGTGTTTACTTCCGTGGCGGCCGTTCGCGGCCACGAAGCAGGAGGTATCCATGCGCACCGCTCTCGTATGTACCGCTTTGATCGGTCTTGCGGTTGCCACGCTGTCCTTGCCGGCGACGGTCGCGCCGGCCGGGGCGCAATCCCATCCGCCCCGGCCCTGGTGCCTGCAAGCCGGACGCGGCGGGCCGGGCGGCGGCCTTCCCGATTGCACCTACTACACACAGCAGCAGTGCCTGGCGTCGATCGGCGGCGGCGGCGACGGCTGCTTCCCCAATCCGGCGATCGGCTGGGACCGCATCGAAGGCAAGCGCTACGCGCAGCCGCCGCGCGGCCGCGGCTATTGAGGCGCGTCACGAACTGCTGATCTTGCTGACGAGCCGTTCGACCCAGGCGACCGCGACCAGCAGCAGCAGCGCGATCACCACGCCGACGACGGCCACGTTCCAGCGCCCGAGGCCGCAGGCGATGCCGAGCGCGGCCGTCACCCACACGGTCGCGGCCGTGGTCAGGCCCTCGACCGTCCGCGCCTTGGCGTCGCGCAGGATCACGCCGGCGCCGATAAAGCTGATGCCGGCCATCACGCCCTGAATGATGCCCTGCACCACGCGGCTCATGGCGTCCGGATTCTCCGCCATCTCGGCGACCTGGATGGTGGCGACCGCCACCGCCGCCGCGCCGAGCGCGACCAGTCCCAAGGTCCGCATGCCGATCGGCTTGTTGGTGAGGTCGCGGTTGATGCCGATCACGGCGCCCGTCAAGGCGGCGGCGCCGAGCCGCAGGCCGACGTCGAGAAAGGAGAGGTCCATGCGCGATCCCTGGTGGTGCTCGTTGCGAGCGTTGCACCGGGCTAACGCATGACCATCAAAAACGGCGCACAAAGCGCGCTATGCGTGTCAGGAGGTCGCGGACGCCGCCCGCTAGCTCAGCCGCGTCCGTGGCGCTTCATGCACTGCACGAACCCTTCATTGACGGCCTGGCGCCCGCTGGTCTTGGAGACCCAGCGCCAGCCGCCGCCTTTCCTTGGCACGATGGCGCCGCCATTCTCCAGGGCGCATGTGCAGCCCACTTTGTCGCTGAAGTTGCGCTTTGCGCAGTCCGGATGAATCCTCTGGGCTTCGGCGCTGGTGACGGCGATCGCAAGTACACCGAACAAGGCGAAGAGTTTGGCGGCGTTAGTGAGCATTGGCGTTGCCCTTGATGAGTTGCGTTACAGGGTTGAAAAAAGAATGCTTCAGCCGTTCGCGCGACCGTTGCGTCGCATGCAGGCGATAATTCTGTCCATGTCCCATTGTGTCGTGGTCCGCATGACCGCCTTGCCATCGGGCTTCCGCGCCAATACGGCTCCATTGGACAGCCAACAGGTGCACTTCACTTTGTCTTTCGATTTGGCGCATCGCGGATGAACACTCTGCGCGTCGGCACTGGGCGCGAACAGCATCAGCACGGCGGTAACGAGCGTTAGTTTGGCCACGGTCGCGAGCATTGGAATGTTCCCCCCAGGGCTGATGCAATTTATAATGGCATTATGACAAAAGTATCGCATGACGTGTGGCGGAGGCAAGTGGGTGACGCACCTTCCTACTTCACTTGAATGCCGGCCTTCTTGATCGCCGTCGCCCAGGCCGCCTGTTCGTTCTTGATGGTCGCCCGCAAGTCCGCCGGCGATGCCCATGACGTCAGCACGCCGATCTTGTCGAGCTGCGCCGCGAGCTCCTGATCCGTGACGACGCCTTCGAGCAGGCGCGTGAGCTTCGCCGCGATCGCTCCCGGCGTCGCCGCCGGTGCGAACACGCCGTGCCAGACGCCGACCTCGAAATCCTTGAGCGTCTCGCTGACCGCCGGCACCTGCGGATACTCGGCGAGCCGCGTCGCGTCGAGGGTCGCGAAGGCGCGAAGCTCGCCCGATGCGAGCTGCGCACGCACCGGCGCCGCCGTCGTCACCAGGAGCGGAAGATTGCCGCCGAGCAGGTCGGTCAGCCCCGGCGCCGAACCCTTGTACGGCACATGGGTGACGTCGATGCCGGCCGCGCTCTTCAACAGCTCCATGCCGAGGTGATGCGGCGTCCCCGATCCGGGCGAGCCGTAGGACAGCTTGTCGGGATTGGCTTTGGCGAAGGCGATCAGCGCGGGAAGGGTCGTGTAGGGCGCGCCGGCGCGGCCGACGATCAGCAGCGGCAGCGACGCCACCTTGCCGATCGGGATCAGATCGGTGTTGACGTCATAGCCGAGATTGGTGAACAGCGCCGGATTGATGGTGATGGTGTTGCTCGCGTAGAGCAGGGTGTAGCCGTCCGCCGTCGCCTTCGCCACCGAGCGGATGCCGATGTTCTGGGCGCCGCCGGCGCGGTTCTCGATCACGATCGGCTGGCCCAGCGCCGCCGAATATTTCCGCGCCGTCAGCCGCGCCACCGCGTCGAGCCCGCCGCCGGCCGCGATCGGCACCACCAGGCTGACTGGCCGCGATGGATAAGCCTCTTCGGCGGACGCCGGCGTAGCGAGAGCAATCACAAGCGATGCGACGATCGTGCCGGTCCTCATGAAGTCGCTCCCGCGTCGGACATCCACCCCCAGCTGAGCGTAGCGTGCAGCGCGCATGGAGCGAAGCGAAATGCGGGGGGATATGCGGGACGAAGAATCCCGGATTGCGCCATAGCGCGTTGAAGACGCGCGTAAACGCGCTTATGACTCCATCCGGGCTACGATCTCGTATCTCTGAGGAGCATATCCATGGCCCGACGACCCAACGATACGCGGGATGCTGCCGAGGCGGCGTTCAAGAAGGCGACGGCACCCAAGCCTTTGGAGCCGATGCCGAAGACGCAGTCGATCCCGGGCGCGAAGGAGACGGTGTCGCTGCGCATCGACCGCGACGTGCTCGATGTGTTCCAGGAGGAGGGGCCGGGCTGGCAGGACCGCATCAACGCCGCGCTGCGCAAGGCCGCAGGCCTCTGAGGCGGGAAAGGCACGTTCCGGCTTGAACCCGGCGTTCCGCCGGCCGCGACCCACAACTGACGAAACCGCAACGGGACCGCCGGTGCCGCGATGCTGCCTGAGCTCGAAACCAGTCGCCTGACGCTGCGGGAGCTGTCGCCCGACGACGCGCCAGCGATCGAAGCAGCATGGCAGAACTCGCCGACGCAATGGCTTTATCAGGCGGTCGAGCCCGTGGAATTCACCAACGTCCCGGAGCGGATCGCCAACTACCTCAAGTATCGCGGCGATGGCGAGCGGCGGCGCATCTACGACTATGTGGCGCGGCTCAAGAGCGACGGCAGCGTGATCGGCGGTGTTTCGCTCGGGCGTTCGCAACCCGCGATCGCGAGCATTGGCCTACGCGTTGTGCCCTCGCACGGCGGGCGCGGCTATGCCACCGAGCTCGCGCAGCGGATGCTCGCCTTCGGCTTCGGCGACCTTCGCCTCAACCGTATCGAGGCCGACGTTGCGCTCGAAAACCATCCCTGCATCCGCGTGCTGGAGAAGATCGGCATGCGCCGCGAGGCGTGTCGCGCGCGAATGCATCTTCGCGCAGGGCCGCTGGTGGACCGAGGCGCGCTACGCGATGCTCGCGTCGGATCGCGCCGCCGCCTGACGCCATCCTCACTTCGGCTTCACCGTCGGATAGATATTGGCGCCGTAGTATTCGCGGATCTCGGCAATCTGGTCGGGGCCGGGCGGCGCATATTGCAGCCGCTTGCTGGTGAAGGTGCCGCCCATGATGCGGTCGAGCTTCACCGCCATCTCGCCCATCTTCACCAGCGTGGTGATGCCGTTGAGGATCGGCGCACCCGACGGCGTGGTGTAGACGCCGGCGTGGGCGAGCAGCGCCATCACCACGCCGCCGGCCGCGATCACCACCTCGGCGCCGGCGTCGGTGTTGGCCTTGGCGGCGCTCTGGAATTGGCCGATCAGGTCGCTCTGCACGTCCTTGTTCTCGAAGCCCTCGTCGAGATTGAGGATGCGGTCGGTCTTCATGCGGTTGACCGCCGCGAGCCGCTCCTTCAGGCCGTAGTGCACGACGTTCTCGACGATGCGCGGCGTGAACTTCTCGTTGATGGTGACGAGCGAGAAATTGGCGCCCATCATGCAGGCGACGTGCAGGCTGGTCTCGCACAGGCCGAGCACCGGGAAGTTCGCGATCTCGCGGCACTCGCGCAGGCCGGGGTCGGCGATGTTGCCGATCAGGAAGGCGTCGAAGCCGCGCTCCATCGCGACGTGCACGTTCTCCATCACCTCGCCGGTTTCGAGGAATTCCAGATAGCGGTACTGGTCGGCGAAGCCGCCGATCTTGGTGATGCCGTGGATCTCGATCTCGGTGTCGGGGTCTTTGACCTGGTCGAGGATTTGCCGCAGATATTTGGGGTAGGACTTCCACTTGGTCTGGAAGCGGCTCATGCTTTGGTACCAGATCTTCATCGCCATCGGCGGCTCCTGCTCCACGGTTCGCACCGCTGGTGATGAAGGCCGGAACGCGCGGCGTCAACTGACGGGCCGCGATCTCGGTGAATCCCTCTCCCGAGGGGAGAGGGTAGGGTGAGGGGTTCGAACCTATCGAGAGACCTATGCCCCCTCACCCCTCCCTCTCCCCAATGGGGCGCGGGTGCAGACCGCTCGCGCATTGACTGCTCGATCAACAGGCAAGAAACGTGCACAATGATGCATCCGCAGGCTCGTGGTCGCGGCGCTCGCCGCGGTCGTTTCCGCTACCGCGGCCCGCGCGCAAGACGGCTATCCGTCGCGCGCGATCCGGCTGATCGTGCCGTTCGCGGCCGGCGGCGGCACCGACACGCTGTCGCGCATCTTCGGCCAAGTCCTGTCGGAGCAATTGAAGGGCACGGTCGTGGTCGAGAATGTCGGCGGCGCCGGCGGCTCGATCGGCACCGGCCAGGCGGCGAAGGCGGCGGCCGACGGCTATACGCTGGTCACCGCGACGCCCTCGATCGCGATCAACCCGCACATCCAGAAGAACGTGCCCTACAACGTGCTGCGCGACTTCGCGCCGGTGGTGCAGATCAGCACCAGCCCGGCGGTGCTCGTGGTCAACAAGGACTTCCCGGTCAAATCGGTTGCCGACCTGATTGCGCTGGCGCGCGCGAAGCCGGGCGGCATCAGTTATGGTTCGGCCGGCATCGGCTCGTTCAGCTTCCTCGCCACCGAACTGTTCAAGGCGATGGCCGGCGTCGACCTCACCCACATTCCCTATCGCGGCACCGGCCCGGCGCTGATCGACCTGATCGGCGGTCGCATCCAGGTGGAGTTCGAGAACGCGCCCGCCGTGCTCGGCCAGATCAGGAGCGGCGAGCTGAAGGCGATCGCGGTGGGCACCGCCAAGCGCTCGGCGATCCTGCCCGAGCTGCCGACCATCGCCGACACCGTGCCCGGCTACGAGTTCGAGCTCGTGGTTCGGCCTGCTCGCGCCGGCCGCGACGCCGCGGCCGGTGATCGAGCGGCTCAATGCCGCCATCAACAAGGGGCTCGACGACGAGGCGATCCGCAAGCGGCTCGATGCGCTCGGCGTCGAGCGCGTCGGCGGCACGGCGGAGGCGTTCGGCGTCTATCTGCGGGCCAAGGTCGAGGAGACCGACAAGATCGCGAAGGCCGCGGGCCTGCGGCCGGAGTAGCGACCGGCGTGCACGGTCAGCCGGTAGGCATCGTCTCGCCCCTGGCATGCGCGGCCGACGGATGCCGCACGCGGGACACGCGTCCTTCGTCGCGCAGGCGCGCCTCGGCCTCGCCCCAGCTCGCAAGCGCGGTCGCATCCTGTTCCCAATTCACGACCGACGCCTCGTCGCACCAGTTTGGCAGCCCGCGCATCGCGGCGCGATGGGCGCTGCCGACGATGAAGTCGTGCATTGCCTTCGGGTCGCGCCAGAGCGTGCGCGTCCAGAACACCCGCGCGCCCTCCGTGCGGACATCTGCAGCGAGGCACCCGTCGCTGCGGCGCGCCTGCCGCAGCGAGCGGATCGCGCCCCACGTGAGGAGCGGGGCGAAGCGCAGGGTGCGCAGGCGCAAACGGGTCACTGCTGCGACAGGCATGGTGCGTCACCCGATCAGTCGCTGGGCTTGATCGTAGCGGAATCCAAGGGCTCCGTGCTTGCTGAATTGCCGAGTACCATCGGGTTACAACTCTCCATGATCATTGTTCTCGCGGAGGCAAACGCTCCTCCGAGGTTTGCTGTTCTCTCTCGACCAAAGAGGGAAGCGGAGCGCCGATAGGCGCACGGGTGCAGCGGCACCCTTCGGCGGGCCAGTGACGTAGGCCCGCAGGCGCTTCCGAGGCGCCTTGCGTCCCCGCGCAGATATGGCTCGCGCCGTCTGCGCAGCCGGGGGACTTCGACGATTTTGGCCCGGACCCGCCCCTGCAATTTCAGGTTGATTTAATGTTCTTGTTTTGTTCTAATGCTCCGGTGAGATGCGGTCCTAAGGGAGGGCGAGTCATGTCGATTGAGATGTTCGTTTTGTCCGACCGGAAGCTCGGGTCGATCGCGGAGTGGCAGCAGGCCATCGATGCGGAGGGCTTCGATTTGAAGCTCGATACGTCGCGTCCGATCGAGGCGATGAGCGGGCACCTGCCGGCGTGGCGCGGCGAGCAGCATGCCGGCTTCGAGTGTGATCACTGGGATGCGGCTGAAATCCTCGATCTTGATACGGATATCGATTTCGGCCGCCGTTGGACGCAGTGCCTCGCGTTCCGCTTCGGCGGCGACTTCTATGCCTTGTGGGGGGCCAACGCCGCGGCGGCGGCCTATGCGCGCGCCACCGATGGTGTGGTGTTCGATGCGGAGTCCGGCGAGGTGTGGCAGCCGGGCAAGGCGGTGGAGATGACACGCCAGCTCGAACGGGATTTGGAGAAGTCGGGTTGGAAGCTGTCGTTCGATGAATGACCAAGCGCGAGCGCTCATGATCAAACGACATGCGGCAAGCGCAGCCGCCAACGCGCATAAGCCGCCCGGCAAAACCGGGCGGCTTATGCTTTGCGGCAATGACTGTGGACGGCTCACCAGTTGGATGACCAGTTGCCGCCGCCCCAGCCATTCTGATCGTTCGACCGCTGCCGTTGCGCGACGCGAACGCCCGCGCGCCGCCCGGACGCCGAGCGCGCGCCTGGGCGCTGCGCATAGGCAGCCTCCGCGCCGCCGCTGTTTGACCAAGTCGCATGGCCCCAGCCATTCTGATCGCTTGACCACTGCTGTTGCGCGACACGGACGCCTGCACGCCGCCCGGACGCCGAGCGTGTGCCTGGGCGCTGCGGATAAGTAGCCTCCGCGCCGCCGCTGTTTGACCAGCTTGCGTCGCTCCAGCCGTTCTGATCGTTCGACCATTGCTGTTGCGCGACCTGAACGCTCCCGCGCGGCCGTGACGCATGCCGTGTGCTCGCGCGCTGTCGCGCCGCCACGCGCGTGCGCGCGGTGGTGTTGTGGCGGGCGACGTTGGTGTTCGCTCCGTTGCGCCAGCCGTCGGTCCCGATGTGGATGTGACTGGACTTCCCGTAGGTGATGATCGCGTAGTTGGTCTTGCGCAAGGCAGAGAGCGCGCAGGCGCGGTTGGAGAACACGACGTCGATGGCGCCGTTGGTGCCGTTGCAGAACGAGTGCTGCGACACGTGACCGGTGCCGCGGATGCGCGCGCCCGGCCGATGCGCCGAAATGATCTTCGCCGAGCCGCACTCGGCCTCGACCTGCTTGAACGCGCTCATGAGATGCGCGGGCGTGCAGCTCGACGAATGCGCCTGTGCCTGCGTGGATGCGGCAACACAGGCCGCGAGGATGGCGAGCGAGGTTTTTATGGTTCCAGTCAACATCGGTACTCCTTGCTGTTTCATGGTCACGTTGCCGTGACGCGCGCGATGTTGCTGGCCGGGCGATATGACGACAGCGGGGCTGCAATCGAACCATTGTTTGGTACGAATTTGACCGGCGTGCCGCGGATGTGTCATGCGGCGGAACTCCGCAAAGCGGGATGCCATCGCGGTTGCTGCGCGGTACAATGCTGCCGAACGACGAAGAAGCTATCGGGGAGAAACACCATGCGCAGGACGATCGCCGCCATCCTCGGCGTGCTCGCCGTCGCGGCGGCAACAAATGCGCTGGCGCAAACGCAGACACTCAAGGTCGCGGTGGCGCAGCGCGGCTTCTGGAACTCGTCATTCGTCGAGTTCGCGCTCCAGCAGGGCTTCTTCAAGCAGGAGGGGCTCGAGATCGAGATCCTCTACACCGAGGGCGGCGCCTCGACGCTGCTGCCGGTGGTGTCCGGCTCGCTCGACATCGCCATGACCAACGGCACGCTCGGGGTGATCGCCGCCTTTGCCAAGGGCATGCCGGTGAAGATCATCTCGGCGGAAGCGACCGGCGCGCCCGACGCGTTCTGGTATGCGCGGCCGGAGAGCGGCATCAAGTCGATCAAGGACGCTGCCGGCAAGACGGTGGCGTTCTCTTCGCCCGGCTCCTCGACCAATCTCATCATCCTGCAGCTCGTCAACCAGGAGAAGGCGACGCCGAAGCTCGTCGCCACCGGCGGCGCGCCGGCGACGCTGACGCAGGTGATGAGCGGCCAGATCGACGTCGGCTGGTCGGTGCCGCCGTTCGTGCTGCAGCATCTCGCCGACAAGCGCCTGCAGATCATCGCGCGCGGCTCCGACGTCGAGGCGATCCGCGACCAGACCATCCGCGTGAACGTGGCCAACGCCAATGCGCTGAAGCAGAAGCGCGACGCTTTCGTGCGCTACATCCGCGCACTCTCACGCGCGATCGACTGGGCCTACCAGGGCGACGCCGGGATCGATGCCTACGCCGCCTACGCCAAGGTGTCGCGCGCGCTGGCGCAGCGCACCCGCGACGAATTCTATCCGAAGGAATCGCTGCAGCTCGCCGAGGTGAAGGGCCTCGACCTCACGCTCAAGCAGGCGGTGGAGTTCAAATACGTGTCGTCGCCGTTGACGGCGGCAGATGTGCAGGGGCGGTTGATCGATATCTTGTACAAGCCGGGGAAGTGAGCGAATGGCGCTCTCCGGGAGGGAGAGCGCCACAGCCGAAGGGGCTTACCCGCCGCCGAAGCTGCGCTGCACGCGGAAGATGCCCGACCAGACATCGGTGTCGGCGATCGTCGAGGTGCTCGGCCGCGTGCCGTTGGCCCCATAGATGCCGGCTGCCGACCCTTTGTAGGCGGTGAAGAGCTTCGTGTAGAAGACGTCGAGGCCGATATCGAGCCCGGCGACCGGGGTCCATTGCGTGCGCGAGCCCACCTGCATGAAGCTGAAATCCGGGCTGCAGCTGTTCCCGCTGCCGGCCACAAAGTTGATCGGCGGCCACACCGAGCCGGCGACCGGCACGCCGCAAGGCGTGGTGCCGGCTGCGCCCGGCAGGTGCCGGTTGGCGATGGTCTTGGCCGCGTTGTTGTACGTCACGTCGACATAGCCGCCATACACGCTGGTGGCCCAGTGCGGCGACCAGCGCCGCTGATAGGCGGCATTGATGCTCCACACCCGCGTCAGCTCGATGTTGGTGTTGGCGCTGCCGCCGGTGGCGGTGCTGTCGAACAGTCCGTCCACCAGCCAGCCGACGCCGACGCTGTTCGAATTGTAGAGCTGCCAGCTGCCGCTGCGGGTCGCATAACCGGACGCGCCGACGGAGTAGACGAAGTTGGCGCCGATGGTATCGCCCCAGGGGAGATTGACCTCGCCGCCGACCGCAGCCGCCCAGCCCCACTTGTCGGGCGGATGGTTGTTGGTCGAAATGTTCGGGGTGCCGTAGTACAGCCCGCGGTTGGCATGGGCCGCCGCGCTGACGCCGAGATAGCCCCAGGGCTGGTCGTAGCGCAGGTTGGCGATGATGTCCGGGTGGCTGGTGCCGTGGGTGTCCAGCGTGGTCCCGGCACCGGCGGCGAACGGAGCGTTCGTGGCGTCCGCGACGCCCGTCACCACCGGCTGGCGGTTCGGATCCTCGGCCGAAACCGAGAACGTGAGGCCGGGGGTGAGCTGCACGGTATAGGCGGCGAGGTTGATGCCGAGATCATTCGTGTCGCCGGTGGTCCGAACGTTGAGGTAGCTCAGCCGCTGATCGTGGGTGAAGATGTCAAAGAACGAGCGCGAGCGGCCGAACGTGAACCCGCCCCACTGGATGAAAGCGCGGCTCGCCTGGGTGAAATCGGCACCGATGCGGTTCTCAAACCGGATGTCCATGTAGGTCCGCAGCACCCCGTACTGGGTCTGTGTGCGGGTATCGATGATGAGGTCGGCGCGGTGGGCGGTCGAGAACTGCGCCGAGCTGCGGTTCATGAGGCCGTCGGTGACCGTAACCTGGGTCCCCGGTGCGATGCCGGCGCCGGCGGCACCACCGCCGGCGTTGTAGCCGTACTGGGACCGGATGTAGCCGGCGAACCTGATGCAGGTGTCGCTGCCGGGGATGTAATAATAGCCGTCGCCATACAGCGTGCAGATTTTCACGTATTGGACCGGCTTGGCCTTGACCGGGAGGTCGGCAGCTTGCGCGCCGGTTGCCACGGTGATGCACGCTGCACAGCCCAACAACAGAGCTTTTGTTCTTGTCATCTGCCTTCCCACTGATCCCAGACTTCCCACTGGTCGAGCAATTTGTGCGTGGTTCTGCCTTGTTAGAAAAGGCGAATTCGCGATCGGTGGTACGATTGTGATGGCGCTGTGGCGGCCCGGACACAGGGGATGCGTTGGACTGTGGATAACGGCGCTTGACCCAAGCGAACGCCACCCGCGGAGGTGGCGTACGCATAAAGCGCACCGCCCGTTCCCGTAAATTTTTTGAATCCCTGTTACGGACCTTTCTCACAAACAGTTGCATCGCAGCGAGCGCTTGCGAACTGGCTGTTCGCGGCTCGATGACTAGCTGTTCATCACGGGCGATGCAGCGGGTCACCACGGCAACGGCCGTTCGCTTCCAACGCGAACGGCGTCGCATCGGTCGATGCCGCAATAAGCAGGACAACTCCCATGAAACTTCCAATCGCGATTGCCGCGCTGTTCCTTGCTGCGACCACCGCGCTGCCGGCAGCGGCCGCGGCGCCGACCGGGCACAGCTTCTACCAGCATGAGGGGCGCAGCCTGAATCTGCGTCATGGGCAATCGGCCTATCGCACCGGCTACGACGCCTATGCCGCGGCGCCTGCGCCTGCCATGGCGCGCCCGGCGGTCACCAATTGGGGACATTGCGTCAGCGGTCTCGCGAGCGAAGCCGCGAGCGCCTATCCGAGCTGGGACCTGTGCCAGTGACGTAGCCGGCACACGTCGAACATAAAGAAACACGCAGGACGGGGCTTGATCCCGTCCTGCGCGTTTGTGGTTTCGAGCGTGCGCGCCGGTGGCGCGTCCACGCTATGCTTGCTGTCAGTAACGTGCGCGCGCCGCGGCGCGGCGGGCCTTCTTGCTGCTGCTGACACGCTGGCGCGTGACACGCGGCGGCGGCGGCTCCTGATAGGACGGGCTGACGCCGAGCAATCCTTCGATGCCCCCGATGACGCCGCCGACCGGGGCGCCGACGACGGCACCGACCGGGCCGGCGATCCGCCAGCCTTCACTTGCACCATGCGCGAAGCCGCCGGGCACGCCCTGCGCTTGCGCTGCCAGCGGCGCCGCGACGGCGGCGACGATGACGCCTGCGAACAACACTTTCGATTTCACGCGACACCCCTTCGTTAATTGTTACGACGGGGTCAGACGCCAGCCAAGCTTGGCGATTGAGTGACGATGATGTGGCGATGAGGAACTAAGGCGCAAACAGCCGCAATGTTTTGCGCGAGGTGTAGCAAATTCATCACCATGGAACTTGCTGATGCGCATGGGCGGTACGATGGTGCAGACGCCGTACGCTACGATGGTCCGTTGCCGCGATGGCTCACAATCGAATCGAAATCGAGCGACCTGAAACCCGCCGCGCGGCGGCGCGTTTCTCGCCTGCTGGAAACCACCGGTTCGGCAGCATGGATGCGCAGCTCACCGCCTGGAAGCGCGCGGCCGACGAGCTCTCGGCCGCTCCCGTCTTCGATCACCGCGCCGCCGCGCAGCTCGCGGGCGAGATCGCGCGGCAGAGCGCCGATGCGACATTGCAGCACGCGGCATCGCAGGCGTTGCCGCCGCTGCGCGCTGCCGTCGCGAAGGGCGCCGACCGCCGCAGCCAGGCGATCGCCGAGCGGCGCTTCGCCGCCATCCGCGACGCGTTGCATGCGGCGACGCTGCCGCGCTTCGGCAAGCGCGGGAACGCGGACCGGACGCTCACGCCGGAGGAGCAGCACCGGCGCCTGCTCGGACTGCCGCTCGACCGGCGGCTCTATGGGCCTGAGATCAACGCGGCCTACAAGCAGGCGGCGAAGAAGGTGCATCCCGACGCCGGCGGCAGCCAGCACGCGTTCCTCGAGCTATCGCAGGCGCGCGACGCGCTGATGAAGCGGGTGTGAGAGGGACGTGGGATCGGTGCGACCGACGTCTACGCCCTTCGGCGTCTGCGGATGGCCGCGGCGCGCCCCTGCAATTCGTTCAGCCGACGATCGAGATCGGCCAGCCGGCGGCCCGTGGTCTCGACGTTGGGATCGGTGCCCCAGCGCGACCAGGTGCGCGCGCGCCGCTCGACAAAGTCCGCTCGTCGCGTTCGCAGCCGGACGATGTCTTGCTCCAGCCCGGCGACATAAGCTTCGATATCCATTGCACGCCCTTTGAATCCACCCACCCGCATCACAGTCGGGAATAGTGGCCAGCGAAGGGCGAGCATAAGGTTTGGATTGGGCCGGCGCACGCAAATAGTGTTAAGACCACAGTCTAAGCGGCACCGATGGTATTGTTGTGGAGATTGCCACAACACAGAGTTGTTCGCACGGGCCGCGACGACTTGATTCAAATTTGGGCACGACCCGTAATTTGGCCGTGGCCGCGAATCGCAAGCTCCCGTACACCGTTTCGCGGAATGCCGATGGACAGGGCTGCGTCTTTTCGTTGCATTCTGGTCCGACGCATGGCTGTCCAACGCAAAACGCATCGAACATAGGGATATTGCATGAATATGCGCATCGTCTTTGCACTTGCACTGTGCATGCTGGTCAGCCCGGCGTCCGCGCAGCGGGAGCTGTCCCTCGTTGGGACATGGGTCGGTGAGCGAGACCGGTCCGCGAAGATCGAGGGCTACCGGAGCGGCACCGCGACGCTCGTGATTACCGAGCAGAAGGGCCGCGCCTTCAAGGGCTACCTGAGCCGCTCGAACAAGGAAGGCGACGAGAAGGAAGACCTCTGGGGTGCGATGACGCCCGGCGGCCGCTTGATCGCGGGCGCGGACGACGAAGGCGTCTATTCGTTCGTGCTCGTCAATCGGAACACGCTCGACTATTGCTACGTCGAATCCGGCAAGGGACCGCGTGCGGTGTGCGCGCGCCTGATGCGCAAGCGCTGAAGCTTCTCAATCATCGTAGGGTGGGCAAAGCGAAGCGTGCCCACCATCCTTGTCTACGCGGTAGATGAAGGTGGTGGGCACGGCGCGAAGACGCGCCCATAGCCCGTCGAAGACGGGCGTCAACGCCCTTATGGCCCACCCTACATGCTTACCTACTCACCGCTGCGTGGATCGCCTTGCAGTGCCGCACGATATTGTCGTGCGCGACCACGAACTGCTTGAGCGGCGTGTCGATGTCGTAGAAATAGATGTTGGCGATAAACGCATAGATGCCGGCGTCGATTGAGGTCGGCGTCGCGCCGTGCACATAGCCGCCCGCGGGAATGAGTGTCGCGAGCGCGCCGAGGTCGGCGAGCCCGCGCGCCATCGCGGCGTCGGGTTGATAGCGGCCGATGCCCTGGTAGTGATAGCGCTGCGCGTTGAACTCCTTGGCCTTGAGTAACCCTTCTTCCGTCACGCTCTTGGGATGCTCGCGCAACAGCGCATCGCGGAACGCTCCCCAATAGCGCTCGTCCTTCCAGCGCGAATACGACATCACCCAATAGAGATCGTCGAGCATGCGCGTGACCAGCAGGTTCGTCGTGCGCTGCGCTGCCGTGAGCGCGGCATCCATGGTCACGCCGTACTTCCTGGTCACGTGGGCGAGGATGGTCTCGCTGTCGCCGACCGTCTCGCCGTCATCGATAATGTAAGGAAGCTGCCCGCGCGGCGCTTTCGACGCGTCGAAGACGTGCTCATGCGTGAACGGCACGCCGGCGAGCTTCAGGAAGGCGTAGACCTTGAGCCCGTAGCCGTTGTTGTCGGCGACGCCGAACAGGGTGGGGTAGGAATAGAGCGTGAGCATGCGGCTCGCCAATCAACGATGAGGGCCGATATGGAAACGCATCTTGGAGACCGCCCCGTCAACGTATGACAGCGGCCGCCAGAGATAGTAGAGCGCAACACCATAGCCTTCCGGGAAGATGACGTAAGCCTGCTTGTCGCGCTCCCACACTTCGATGTGGGTCTGACGGAAAATGACGTACGTGACGACGTAGAGCGCGAGAACGAGGAGAATCAGGCGAACGGCTTTCGACATGCGATAAATCCCCCACTTTGAGCAGCCGTAGCCCGGCTTGAGCGAAGCGAAAGCCGGGGATAGGTGATCGCGACATGGGGCTTCGCAGGCATCGTCAACTCCGTGGCGGCGCGGGCCGCCGCCGTCATTCGGTGCAAGCATTCACCGCAAGTGCACGTCACCGCAATAGCGGATTTCGCTCGCTCAATCCGGGTTACTTGCTGTGCCAAGCATCGTTGATTTTTAGGAGTATGCCAGCCAACAAAACGCCCGCCGAGAGCCAAAGAAAGAGTGGCTGATAAGGTACATAGCCGGCCAAGTTTGTTGCGGCCTTCACTGCAACGCATTGCGGGCGATCCCAAAACATGCAGTCGGAAAAAAGCGCTACTCCCCGTTGCCAATCCTCCGGCTTCATTGTCGCGCCCATGAGATCGAGAACTTTTGTGTAAAAAATCGCCCACCAGGTCACGCATGCGACGATACCTGCAACGCCAATTCCCATTACAATTTTTGTCATCGGAAGAGCCCTCGCCCAAAGTCAATTCGAAGGGGAATCGCGGCCACTGCGGTGAAAATGCAAGCTGTCGCCGTAGCCTCGGGAATCTATCCCGATGCGGATGCGCATGTCGAGGTATTGCGGTGACAGTGTAAGCTGTCACCGTAATTCCGCTGTCGAGCAGAGCAATTGTACCGCTGGGGCGTTGGTGACGGTGTGAGCTGGGCACCATAGTGCTAAACGGGGCCGTCATATCTCGCGCGGCTGCGTTGGCACCAGTTGGCGAACCCGGTCCGCGGCCTCTGTAGTGCGGCATGCCCATCCCAGCAGCCAGAAGTAGATGATGTCCAAGCCATCGCTATAGATATCTCCCACGATGGTAATGTTTGGGAAGTGCTTGAGCTTGAGGTTCGAAATCAAACGTTCGTCCGGCCTCCGCCCTCCAAGCAGTAGCGGGTCTCCCTCGCGCGCCAGGTAAACCGCGTCGTCGCGAACCAGCTGGCTTGGCTCGAAAAGGTGATAGAGGAGAGTAGTGAAGACCAGCGTGGGTACACGCAGCTCGGTCGCAATGTACTTGTCATTGTACCAAGGGAGATCAGGAGATTCGTCGGCGTCGGTGATACCGTTGATCCCGTGAATTTCGGGATCTGGTTCCGAGAGGAAATCAGCGTGAATCCCGTTGCCGCTCCAGGTCTGCACGTCGTCCACGGCAATCATCAAGAAGTCGCGGCACTTGACCAGCCAATGGTCATGTGGCGGAAGCAACATCGAGTTGCCGGGAAGCAACCCGATTTCCACGAACGGATGGCGGCCGGCCAGGCGCCACCACTCGCGTAGTGTCGGAGGAAAGCGGACGCGGTGAGTCCGCGAAAAATCATCGAGTTCCTGGGAGGAATAGCCAGACCTCATGCCAATTTTTTCCTTGGCCCATCCATCGATTAAGCGCACGACGGGTCTCCATGCCTCTCTCACCAGATGCAAAGGCGCATCTTCGTCGCGGCTTCGATAGTCCTCGATTGAGTGAGAGGTCATGACGGGTGCCGCTCGACCCGAACTATGTTGGTTGAAATCCGCTCGCGAGCCGGCTGCGGACGTCGCCGTCGAAGCGCATGACGATCGGCCTTGACGGATGCACGAGCACGGCGGCATCAGGCGGAGCAAGTTTTGCCAGCACAGCACCGATCAACCGATAAGCATCCGCCTCGGTCGTGTGGACATGCATGGCGTCAACCGCCAACCAGGCCTGCTGCGCGATAGCGAGCTTGCGCAAGCCCGGCTCTGCGATCGCTTGCGCGAAATCGGAAAACTCCGTGTAGGGGCCGGGAACGGAGTGGAGCATGAACATTCCCGCCGCACCGGCAACGTTCGACTGGATCATGAATTGCGAGTCGGGGACGGCCCCTTCGATCACGAAATTGCGCTCGCCGGGCGGCAGGAACTGGCCGGGATAGAGCGCATCGAGCGTCGCGCGCACCGAGTCCACAGTCAGCTCGACATCGGTGTTGGCCAGCACCACCCAGCCGATCATGTCAGGCTCGGCCTCCGGTCCCACAGTGCCTCCGAGCCTGAGCAGTCGCTTCAGGAAATCCATGGCGATGGCTATTGGTTGATCAAGGAACGCGCGGCCAAACCCACGCAATTCATCGAAGAACAAAGCAAGAACAAAGTCAAGGCCAAATTGTCGGATGAGCGGCCGCGGACTACGCTTCGCGCATCGCCTCCGAACGCTGCAACAACCACCAAACCGGGGAGTTGATCATGACCAGCAAGACCAACCGCACATCGTCTCAACCGCGCAAAGCCACCGCCTCGCGCCGCGAATTCGTGGCTGCGGCCGTCACCATGGCGGCCGCCGCCGGCGCCGCAACGCCCGCGCAAGCGCAAACGCCGACCAATCTGCGCTTCTTCAATCCGCCCGGCATGTCGAACCCGCCCGGCTACAGCCATGTCATCGAGGTCACGGGGCCGCACCGCACCGTCTATTTCGCCGGCCAGACCGGCGCCGATGCGAACGGCAAGGTCGCCGCGGATTTTCGCGCCCAGGCGGTGCAGGTGTTCGAGAACATCAAGATCGCGCTGGCCTCGGTCGGCGCCGGCTTCGAGCACGTCGTCAAGGTGACGGCCTACCACACCAATCTCGAGGCCAATGCCGCCATCTATCGCGAGGTGCGCGCCATGTATTTCAAGAACAAGGCGGCGCTGCCGGGCCACACCTTGCTGCAGATTTCGCGGCTCGCCAATCCGGCCTATCAGATCGAGCTGGAGTTCATCGCGATCCTGCCGCCGAAGGCTTGAGCGGGCAGCGGGTGGACGTAGCCCGCATGAGCGTAGCGACATGCGGGAGAGAGATTACCCGGATTTCGCCATAGCGCGTCGCGTCGAAAGCGCGCGTGAACGCGCTTAAGGCTCAATCCGGGCTACTTGCTTCTACACCACACGCGCTATGATGTGCCCCTCAATGGAGGAATCACGCATGTCCTACGCATCAGCGCTTCGCGCCACGTTCGCCGCAGCGGTCCTGCTCACGGGAATTGGCTTTGCATCGACCGCGCAGGCGGAGACCTGCCCCATCTCCTTCACGGTGATCAAGGCAGGCCTTGTGGTCGGCGGGCAGGGCGGCAGCGGCACGCTGCGCTGCGGCGGCCGCACCTACCGGATTGCGATCGGCGGCCTGAGCTACGGCTTCATGATCGGCGCCTCCGAGACGCGTTTCAGGGGCACCGCCACCTTCAGCGGCAGCCCCCGCAGCGTGGCCGGGGTCTACGGCGCCGGCGGCGCGGGCGCCGCCATCGGGCGCGGCGCGCAGGCGATTGTGCTGGCCAACCAGAACGGCGCGGTGCTCGCGCTCACCGGCTACCAGCGCGGGCTGCAGATCAACGCGGACCTGAGCGGGCTCGCCATCACGATGCGGTAGAGCGTAGCGGGTTGCCCGTTAGCGCGTTTACGCGCGTCTACAGCGTCAGGCCGCAATCTCGAACTTGTCGCGCTTCACCTTCGACAGGTCCTGTCCCTCGATGCGGATCAGCCTGGTGTCGGTCGCGCGTCGCGGCGAATGCAGCACGCCTTCATTGTAGACGTGCGCGATGCCGGGCGTGAGCTCGTAGGTCCGCACCTTCTCGACTTTGCCGGGCGCGCCGTTCTGCGGCTTCTCAAGGAGCCGCCAGTCGGTCATCTCGGTGACGCCCGCGACCTGGCCGTAGACCGCCCAGCTCGGGCCGTGGTCGTGCGGGTTGGAGTTCTTCTCGCCCTTGTAGGCATGGGCGAGAATGCAAAACCTCAGATCGGGATCCTCGTAGAGGATCTTGCGGTCGTCGTTGTTGTCCGCCCCGAGGTGCTGGCCCACAAAATCCGGATCGGAGCAGGCGCGTTCGGTGTATTGGCGCACCAGCTCGCGGCCGGCGGGGCCGGGCGTCCTTCAACAGCGCGGCGCGGCAGTCGGCGGCGAATTGTTCGAGGGTGTAGGTCACGGCGATGTCTCCTCGTGGAGCGTATTGGGAAGCTCTGATTGTAGCCCGCGGCAAGCGCGAGCGAAACGCGAAAAGCAAGATAGGTATCGCCGAACCTGCGTTTAGAGAACTGACTGTCCTAGTCTGCCGTTCGGGGCGATGGGGTGTGTCATGCGTGAGGAAGAGTATCACCATCGAATCGATTGGCTTTGGACTCGCGCGGAAGAATTCCAGGTCTTTTCCAAAAGCATCCACCACCATGGATGTCGAGCCGCGATGGTCCGGCTGGCGCAGACCTATGCGAACGCAGCCTGCGAGCTTGAGGACATGCTTGAGCGCAAGCTGCTGCATGAACGTGGGACAAGGGGGCGCCCTAACCTTCGCGTCGTTGCTTCACGCGGTGAGCGCGTCGACGGCTGAAGCATGGTGCTCAATCCGGGCTACGCTTGCTTGGCAGGACCTTCGCAGTGGGACAAGATGAGCGCGCAATCGCTGCGCGTTGGAGGTTGGCATGCGGACGCTGGCGGCATTCATTGTTGCGGTCTGTCTGGCTGGCACGGCCATGACGGCGCAAGCGGCTGAAAGGGCGGTGCTCAAAGTGCCGTGCCGGGATATGGGCGACGGGAGGACCCTCCTCGACAGCGCCTACCTGCCCAATTCCGCAAAGAATGCGAGATACACCATCATCGCGACCCAGCCCGCGAGCATGGCGGGTGAGTGGGCCAACAAGATTTGCACGATCAGGTTACGCCGCTAGCCATCGCCGCCCGCGAAAGGCGGGACGACGCGGATGCTGCGGAAAAAGACCACCGAACTGGTCGCTGCGAGCTTTGAAGATTTGCTATTTCCGCAAAATCTTCTCCATTGCTTTTCCCTTTGCCAACTCGTCGATCAGCTTATCCAGGTAGCGAATTTCCTGCATGGTTGGCTCTTTGATGTCTTCCACCCGGACACCGCAAACCACGCCCTTGATCAAAGCCCGCGACGAATTCGGTTGAGGAGCTTCCGCGAAGAACGTCTCAAAGTCCGTTTTCTTTTTCAGTTGGGCTTCCAGCGCTTTCTGACTGTATCCCGTCAACCAACGAATGATTTCATCGACTTCTGTTTTCGAGCGTCCTTTTTTCTCCGCCTTGGCAACATAAAGGGGATAGACGCTTGCGAAGCTCATTGTATAGACCCGGTGTTTTGTCATGATTTGAATCCCGGCTACTTCGTCTGCACCACCGCGGTGACGTCGACCTCGATCAGCATCTCCGGATAGGCGAGCCCGCTGATGCCGAGCAGGGTGTTGGCGGGGAAGGTGATGTTGCCCCAGGCTTCGCCGACGCATTTGGGCATGGTGCCGCGCAGGCGCAGGTCGGTGATGTAGGTCGTGACCTTCACCACGTGGTTGAGGTCGGCGCCGTGATGCGCGAGCACGCGCTTGATCTTGTCGTAGGCGTAGCGGCACTGCTCCAGCAGGTTGCCATGGTGGCGGATGGCGCCGCGCGGCCCGTTCTCATCTTCGGCGCCGACGCCGGCCAGATAGATGAACTTGGCATTGCCGATGCCGGTCACCGTCACCGCCTCGGAGAAGATGCCTTTGGTCCAGGCGCTGTGATTGAATTTCTCGATCTTGATGGCGCCGTCCTGGGCGTGGCTGGCGGTGGTGAGGAGGACGAAGGCGGAGAATACGGTGAGGGATCGTAAGAACGGCATTGGGGGCTCCCGGGTGGGCATGGGATTCACGCGCTTGCACTACAATTTTCAGGCAATATTTATGTCAGTACAACCAATGGCAGTTGGATTTGTCTTGGGCTGGAAATAGTCATGCCGCACGGGGCACACGTATACGCTCTAATTGAGGATGCCCTCGCCGAGGGCTTCCAATTCCACAATGCATTGGACACTTTCTTGAGCCGTACAGGAGTCCCGGCGGCTCGTCTGGCAGACGCCCGCCACCGAGCGGAAGCAAGAGCTAAGGCGACACAGAGAACCTATAGCAGGGCGCCGAAGCGCTTTGTGGTTCAGGAATTGCTTGCAAACTTGAGCTCGGATACCAGCAATGGTGATCATTTGATTGCTGCCTTGGTAACCGCTGTTTGCAAGGGAAATTTCCCTGATGCGACCCAGCGCGCGAAAGACGCGAGACAGGCACTTGTGGATCAAGGCATCGCGGAGCGCAAAGAGGCTGAAGAGCGGAGAGAAGAACAGCAACGTAAGGATGCGAGAAGATGAGCGCGACCGCGAGAAAGCGGCCGCTGAGAAGGCTGCGACCCGCGAACGTTTCAAAGAGTCATTCGTACAGCTTTCGCAACAAAGCGATCCTCAGGCCCGGGGCTACATGCTTGAACGGTTTCTCAACGATTTTCTTGCCTTTGAGGGTTGAATCCGCGAGGCTCATTTAAGATCGTGGGCGAACAAATTGATGGTTCCTTCGCCTGGGCAGGTCGTACTTATTTGGTTGAGGCGAAATGGGTAAGCACGTCAGTGGGCGGAGCAGGCTTTTCGAGCCTAATGTACAAGATCGAAGGGAAGACCGCAGATACGCGTGGGCTTTTTGTCTCAATCAATGGATACTCCCCCGATGCAATCGAAGGCTTACGAAGTAAAGGCGAACTCCGCTTTGTTTGTATTGATGGCGCGCATCGTCCTTGAGAAGGCGCAGTCCTTCACGCCTAGCTGCCAAATCAATGTTGTTGAGTTGGCAGAGGTTCGTAACCGTTTCGGATCTCGATATGCGAAGCTGGATCGTCCACGGTGCCGCGGCGGAGGACGTTGTATAGGCGCCCAATCTTGCCAGCGTAGGCGATGTTCTCGAATCGAGCGGCGCCTACGACGCTATCCAGATTTTTTGATTGAGAAAGGAGCCAAGCTCCTTTTGTCTGCTTATCCATTGTCCATAGTGGCTCACAACACCTTATTGCTCGCCTTCACCGCCTCCGCCTGATCCACATAAACCTCGCCGCCCATCTCCTTGAACTTCGCGCTCATCTGCGCCATGCCGGCCTCGGCCACGTCCTTGTCCGGATAAAGCGCCGCCTTCTCGTTGTCGCTCAACCCATCCGCATAATCCCGCACGTCCTGCGTGATCTTCATCGAGCAGAACTTCGGCCCGCACATCGAGCAGAAATGCGCGACCTTGTGCGCTTCCTTCGGCAGCGTCTCGTCGTGGTATGCGCGCGCGGTGTCGGGGTCCAATCCCAGATTGAACTGGTCCTCCCAGCGGAAGTCGAAGCGCGCGCGCGACAGCGCGTCGTCGCGCATCTGTGCCGCCGGATGGCCCTTGGCCACGTCGGAGGCGTGCGCCGCGATCTTGTAGGTGATCACGCCTTCCTTCACGTCGTCGCGGTTGGGCAGGCCGAGATGCTCCTTCGGCGTCACGTAGCAGAGCATGGCGCAGCCGAACCAGCCGATCATGGCGGCGCCGATGCCGGACGTGATGTGGTCGTAGCCCGGCGCGATGTCGGTGGTGAGGGGCCCGAGCGTGTAGAACGGCGCCTCGCCGCACTCCTTGAGCTGCTTGTCCATGTTGATCTTGATCTTGTGCAGCGGCACGTGGCCGGGGCCTTCGATCATCACCTGGCAGCCCTTGTCCCACGCCACCTTGGTGAGCTCGCCGAGCGTCTCGAGCTCGGCGAACTGCGCGCGGTCGTTGGCGTCCGCGATCGAGCCCGGACGCAGCCCGTCGCCGAGCGAGAACGACACGTCGTATTTGCGCATCAGGTCGCAGATCTCGTCGAAGTGCGTGTAGAGGAAGCTCTCCTTGTGGTGCGCGAGGCACCACTTGGCCATGATCGAGCCGCCGCGCGAGACAATGCCGGTCACGCGCTTGGCGGTGAGGTGCACGTAAGCGAGCCGCACGCCGGCGTGGATGGTGAAGTAGTCGACGCCCTGTTCGCATTGCTCGACCAGCGTGTCGCGGTAGAGCTCCCAGGTGAGCTGCACCGGGTCGCCGTTGCACTTCTCCAGCGCCTGGTAGATCGGCACGGTGCCGATCGGCACCGGCGAGTTGCGCAGGATCCATTCGCGGGTGGTGTGGATGTTGCGGCCGGTGGAGAGGTCCATCACGGTGTCGGCGCCCCAGCGGATCGCCCACACCATCTTGTCGATCTCTTCCTCGACCGAGGATGAGACCGCCGAGTTGCCGATATTGGCGTTGATCTTGGTCAGGAAGTTGCGGCCGATCGCCATCGGCTCGAGTTCGGCGTGGTTGATGTTGCAGGGGATGATGGCGCGGCCGCGCGCGACCTCGTCGCGCACGAATTCCGGCGTGACGAACAGCGGCACCGAGGCGCCGAAACTCTCGCCATCCTGTGCCGCCCACTCGGCGCGCTCCAATTGCTGCTTGCGGCCGAGGTTCTCGCGCTCGGCGACGTAGATCATCTCCTTGGTGATGATGCCGGCGCGGGCGAATTCGAGCTGCGTGACCATATGGCCGTCGAGCCCGCGCAGCGGGCGGTTCACCACCGGATAGACGCGCGCGGCGTGCTTTTCGCCGACATTGCCGTTGTCTTCCGGCTTGATCTCGCGGCCCGCGTATTCCTCGACGCCGCCGCGCTCCATCACCCACGCCTTGCGGTCGCGGGCGAGGCCCTTCTCGACGTCGATCTCGACGTTCGGATCCGTGTACGGCCCGGTGGTGTCGTAGACCGGCACGTTCGGCTCGCCGGCGCCTTCGGTGAGCATGATCTCGCGCACCGGCACCCGCAGGTCCTTCGCCGTGTCCGGCCGCGCATAGACTTTCTTCGAGGACGTCAGCGGGCCGGTGGTGACCTTCGGCGTTTCGAATTTGGGATCGTGAACGTTCATTGTTTTTTGCTCCCGTTGAGCGTCGTGTGTTGTTGGGTGAAATATCAAGTCAGCGGGCGAAGCCGTAGCCAAAGACACAGAGGATCGCGCCGACCGCGAGCCAGACGATGCCGCCGATGGTGAGGCCGTGCTTATGCTTGAGCAACTGGCGCCCGACGCGCTCGGTGCCCTGCGGCATCACGATGCGGAAAGCGCCGCCGATCGTCGCGAGCCAGCCGAGGATGGTGATGATCACCGGCCAGTCGGCGCGCCACACATTATGTGTGAGCACGAGCGCGAGGCCGGCGGTCATGAGCAGAAGGCCGGAGAGGTAGATCAGCGCGCGGCTGCGCAGGAACTCGTCGGCCAACAGGCGGTAGACCGCCCCGTTGACGAAAATGCCGATCCCCACCGCAAGCATCAGCGGGCCGATCAGCCTGGCAAGGAAGATGGAGTTCGCCATGGTCCTGTCCCTTCGCCGGTACGAACCGGATCAGGTTCAAAGGGTGTTCGCACGGAACTAGCGCGATCTCAGCCGGCTCAAGCCGGCACCCCTCGGAACAGGCTTAATTTAGGCTCGCAGCGCAGGGTGTCAATTGGCTGTCACACCGGGTGTTTTTGCCGGTGTGCACAGGTGCCGTTGTGGAGCGTCGCAAAAACTCCCACATTGCACGCGAGGACATGCCGTTGGGTTGGGGCTGGCCGGGTCATGCGTGCCCGTTACATCGTGCTGTTGTGCGCTGTGCTGGGTAGCGCCATTGGCGGCTGCTCCGGCCTTGGCATGGTGGACCTGCCGGCACGGATCATCAGTCCGCCGCCGGCGGACCTCGCCCTTGCCAAGGGCGTCTTCCAAGTGGCCAAGCAGGTGAAGTGGACCGGCCTGCCGGAAGCCTCGCCGGTGCGGCACGCGCATCTGCTCGCGCCCGCGGACTGGATCGTCTGCGCGCAGAGCAGCGCGCGCGACCTCTCGCCGGTCTACGCGGTGTTCTTCAACGGCGACAAGATGGTGGACTTCCGGATCGCCGTCGAAGTCGACGATTGCCGGCGCGTGCCCTATGCGCCGGTGGCGGAGCCGCCCCCGCCGCCCGAGGTGCCGACCGGCGGCCCCTTCGTTCCGGTGCGCCGCTAGAGCGCTTCCCGCCTGCAACGGGTCTCTCCCCGCTCATTCCCGCGCAAGCGGGAATCCAGTCTTTAGAGCGAACTGGGTCCCCGCCTTCAGAGCGAACTGGGTCCCCGCCTTCGCGGGGACGAGCGGGGAGAGAGCGAGTTAACGCAGACTGGGAAATGCTCTGGCGGCCCGCGTTTCAAATTAACGACCGATATCGGGGCATCTTGGGCGTGCCGACGCACGCCCGGCCGGCCGGTAAGGTTAAATATCCACGTTAAGTTCCGTTCTGAGGTGCGCGCCAGCGAATTTTTCGGCATTGGTTTGGGGTCCAATCTGTTGTTTTGAAAAGAAAAAGACGCCAATCGGGATCCAGTCAATGTTCGCTTCGCAATCCGGGCCGCATGTCATTTTGCTCGGCAACCAAAAGGGGGGCAGCGGCAAGTCCACCCTCGCGATGCATCTTACGATCGCGTTGCTCAGGAGCGGGCAGCGGATCAACACGATCGACCTCGACCACGAGCAACGCACGCTCACGCGCTATATCGAGAACAGGCGCCTGTCGTCCCAGGCGAACCGGCAGCCGCTTCCGATGCCGGATCACGTCTGCATCGACGATCTCAGCCATCGCGGCACGCGGTGGGGCGACAAGGATCGCATCGACGCGCTGTCTCAGCTTTTGAGGAACTACGACCAGTCGTGCGACATCATCCTGATCGATTCGGCCGGGACCGGCGGTGCGCTCAACATGTTCGCCCACGGGGTCGCAGACACCATCATCACGCCGGTCAACGACAGCTTCCTCGATCTCGACGTCATCTTCAGCATGGGCCCGACGCCCGACACGATGATGACGCCGTCCCGCTATGCACAGAACGTCATGAAGGCGATGGAGGCGCGGCGCGCGATCGGGCAGGGCGATCCGGACTGGATCGTGGTGCGCAACCGCATTTCGCCGCTGACGTCGCGCAACGAACGTGGCGTGGTCCAGGCCCTGGACGCGCTGGTGCGGCGCGGCAGCTTCAGGATCGCCAACGGGCTTGTCGAGCGGGTGGTCTACCGGGAATTCTTCCCGCTCGGGCTCACGACATTCGACTCGTTCGAGACATCGCTGTTGGGCGTGAAGCCCAGCATGTCGCATGTCGTCGCCCGCCTCGAAGTACGACAGCTGATAACCGCCCTCAATCTTCCGCTGGCCGCGTCGGAGGCGCAGACGACCGGTCCGGCAATCCAGGACCTGAGTACGGCTCCGATGGACGGCGATCTGCCGGACCTCGAGCTGCCCGAACCCGAAGACAACTTGCGTGACATGTGAGAACAAAAGGTAAGAACATGGAAGAGCGTCGACAACACTCTCATTTGGACCGTGCGCACGATTCCGACCCGGCGGCGACGGGCCTGCAACTGGTCGAGCGTACGGCGGAGCTGATCCGCGCCACCGAAGACCATGCCACCGATCTGGTGGCCCGCTCGGCGGCGGCGGTGGCACACATGCAAGAGGAGATGCGTCTTGCCGAACGCGTCCTCGAAGCGGCGGAGACGCGACGCCGCGCCGCCGAAACGGAGCTGAGGAACGTCAGGACCGAGCTCGAAGAGTCGACGCGGTCGTTCCAGGACCGCATCGACGCCCTGAAAGAGGATATCATCGGCCTCGAGCTGCGCGCGGAGCGCGCGGAGGAGCGCGCTGCCGATGCCGAGCATGCGCTCAACCGCATCCAGACCGCGATGCAAAGCATCTTGAAGGTTCGGTCCAACGATCCCGGTCAGCCCGGCGGTTCTGACCCGCGCTGACGCCTGCATCTGAGAGGCACGCCGAGGCGGCGACAACGCCATTGTCGCCGGTGAAAAAAGCGCCGACACTCCCTGCAAAACCGCAAGGGAGGTACGGCCAATGAATAGTCACAACACCAATCAGGACAATGGGCATCCGTTCGACCGCCGCGTGTTCCTCGCGGGCTCCAGCGCGCTCGCGCTGATCGGCGCGGGTGCCACCGCGCAGGCGCAGCAGGGCGGCGGCAAGGCCGCGGCCTCCGACAAGCGGCTGCGCCAGATCCTCGCCGAGTTCGTCGTCGGCTTCGACCTCAGGCAGGTGCCGGCCCAGGTGATCGAGCGCGCGCGCGTCGCGCTGATCGACACCATCGGCGTCGCGGTCGCCGGCAGCCACGAGGAGGTGGCGCACATCGTCGCCGAGATGGTGAAGGCGGAGGGCTCGGCGCCGCAATGCACCGTGATCGGGCAGTCGCTGCGCGCCTCGCCGCAGCTCGCGGCGCTCGCCAACGGCGTGGCCAACCATGCGATGGACTACGACTTCACCTTCCTCAACGGCCAGTCGGTCGCGGCGGTGATCCCGGCGCTGCTGCCGGTCGCCGAGACGACGAAGGCGACGCCGGCCGACGTGCTCGGCGCCTTCATCGTCGGCTGCGAGGTCGCGGCCCGCATCAACCGGTCGGGCTTGCGGATGGGCAATGACGGTGGCTGGCACATCACCGGCATCATCGGCGTCATCGCCACCACCGCCGCCTGCTGCAAGCTGATGAAGCTGCCGGTCGACCAGGTCGCCGATGCCATCGGCATGGCCGTTTCGCTGTCGTCGGGCATCGCCGTCAACTACGGCACCATGACCAAGCCCTTGCATTGCGGCAATGCGGCGCGCAACGGCGTGATGGCGGCCGCGCTGGCCAGCAAGGGGTTCACGTCGCACGCCGCGGCATTCGAAGGCAACAACGGGTTCTTCGCGAGCTTCAACCGCGCGCTGCCGGCGGATTTCGCGCCGTTCAAGGATCTCGGCCAGCGCTGGGATTTGATCCAGATCGGCTTCCAGACCAAATACTATCCCTGCGGCGGGCGCGGCCACACGCCGATCGAAGCGGCGCTCATGCTGCGTGAAAAAATCGGATCGCGGCTCGCAGAGATCAGCAACATCCACTGCCTGGTGTCGCCGTCGAGCGCGAAGCGCATCAACACCAACTATCCGGGAGACGTCGAGGCGGCGAAGTTCTCCGCCGCCTATGTGATCGCCTATTCGCTGGTGCACGGCATCCCGAAGATCAAGGCGTTCACGCCGGAGGCGCTGAAGGACCCGCGCACCATCGCGATGGCGAAGCTGGTCACCGCCGGCGCCGACCCGCAGCTCGGCGACGCCTTCGGCGAGAGCCCCTCGATCCTGAAGATCACGCTCAAGGGCGGTGAGACCTTCGAGCAGCGGCGCGACTACGCCACGGGGTCGGCCAAGATCCCGCTGACGCCGGCGCAGCTCGAGGAGAAGTTCATGGACTGCGCCACGCAGACCGTGAGCGCCGACACCGCGAAGAAGCTCTTCGCCTTCGTCAACACGTTCGAGAAGCAGGAAGCGTTCGGCGAATTCTGGACGCTGATCCGCAAGGCCTGAGGGCACTCGGACGGTGCTCGCAGTCACGATTGTTGCTGCGTCGGTTGGGACCGTACCGCGAACTCGGTGGGCTCCCTCCCCCCTTGTGGGGGAGGGTTGGGGAGGGGGGTAGAGGTTTGATGCCTGCTATTGCCATAACCGCATCACCCCCACCCCTAACCCCTCCCCACCATAAGGGCGTTCACGCCCGTCTTCGACGGGCTATGGGGGAGGGGAACAGACCGCCGTCGTTGCACCATTGCGACCGACGCCGCGTCGATGACGGATAGAGGTTGAGACGGGAGGAGGGCTCCAATGCGTATCGCCAAGATGCATATCGTCATGCGGCTGTTGGCGTGGCTGTGGCTCGTCGCTGTCGTGACGGCGACGCCGTCACTGGCGCAAACCGAAGGTCCGCCGCCGCTCGACTACGTGGCGGTCCCGGATGATTTCGCCCTGCCGCCGGGGATGAATTTCGGCGCCGTCTCGGGTGTCGCGATCAATTCCAAGGGCAACATCTTCGTCTTGTCGCGCGGGCCGCAGCCGCTGATGGAGTTCGACCGCGACGGCAAGTTCATCCGCGGCTTCGGCGACGGCTTCTTCGACCGGCCGCACGGGCTGCGCATCGATGCGCAGGACAACATCTGGACCACCGACGTGGCGTCGCACGTGGTCTACAAGATGAACCCGCAGGGGCGCATCCAGCTCATCCTGGGCAACAAGGGCGCGGCCGGCGAGTTTCATCCCTACGGACACCTGCGCCTGCTCAACGAGCCGAATGATGTCGCCGTCGCGCCAAGCGGCGAGGTCTATGTCGTTTCCGGTCACGGCCGCGTCGAGCCGCGCGTCTTGAAGTTCGACCGCGACGGCAACTTCATCAAGGCCTGGGGCAAGAAGGGCAAGGGGCCGGGCGAGTTCGACATCGCGCATTCGGTCGCGATCGACGCCAAGGGCCTCGTCTATGTCGCCGATCGCAACAACCAGCGCATCCAGGTGTTCGACGCCGACGGCACGTTCTTGCGGGCGTCGCAGCACCCCGGCACGCCCTGCGGCCTGTTCATTGCGCCCGACCAGACGCTTTGGCTTGCGCACGGTCATGCCGGGCAGGTGCTCAAGCTCGATCTCAACGGCAAGGTGCTCGGCGCCATGGGCAAGCAGGGCCGGGGCCTCGGCCAGTTCGGCGAAGCGCACTTCATTGCGGTGAGCGCGAAGCAACGAAATCTTCGTCGCCGACACGTTGAACTGGCGGGTGCAGAAATTCGTGCCGAAGGCGCGGTGAGCCATCGCATTGGAGAGAATGCAACATGAATGACAGGAACACTTCGGTCGATCGCCGGCGGCTGCTCGGCGGCAGCGCGCTGGCGATGCTCGGCATGACGGGCACGGCGCATGCACAGGAAACCAAGGGCGAGCCGAAAGCCAAGGCCAAAGCGAAGGCCGCCGCCAGCGCTGTGCGCGTGAGCCAGGCGATCGCCGACTTCGTCACCGGCTTCGACCTGAAGACCGTGCCGCAGCCGGTGATCGAGCGCGCCCGCGCGGTGTTCGTCGACACCGTCGGGGTGATGCTCGCGGGCAGCCACGAGGAGGCGGCGCACTTCATCGTCGCGATGGTGAAGGCCGAAGGCGCCGCACCGCAGGCCTCGATCGTGCAGGAAAGCCTGCGTGCCTCGCCGCAGCTCGCGGCGCTCGCCAACGGCGTCGCCGCACATGCGATGGACTACGACTTTACGTATATGCGTGCGCAGGCGATCGCGGCGTTGATCCCGGCGATCCTGCCGGTCGCCGAAACGACCAAGGCGACGCCGGCGGAGATCGTCAGCGCATTCATCGTCGGCGCCGAGGTGGCGTCACGCATCGTGCGCGCCGACCAGGACGGGCCGATGTTCGACGGCTGGCATTCGACCGGCATGGTCGGCGTGCTCGGCGCGGCGGCGGCCTGCGCGCGGCTGATGCAGGTGCCGGCGCCCGCGATCCCGCACGTGATGGGCATCGCGGCGTCGCTCGCCTCGGGCTTCACCGCCAATTTCGCGACCATGACCAAGCCGCTGCATGCCGGCAACGCGGCGCGCAACGGCGTGCTGGCGGCGACGCTCGGCAAGGCCGGCTACACCGCCAATCCGGCGGCGTTCGAAGGCCGCAACGGCTACTTCCAGACTTTTGCGCGCGGCACTGATGTGTCGTTCGACGGCTTCAAGGATTTCGGCAGCCGCTACGACCTCGTCAGCGGCCGCTATCGCTTCAAGCCGTATCCCTGCGGCGGGCTCACCCACACCTCGATCGAGGCGGCGCTCGAGCTGCGCGCGCGCATCGGCGGACGGCTCGACGACATCAAGAGCATCCATTGCGGGGTGTCGCGCGCCGCCGGCCAGCGCGCGTCGACCGCTTATCCCTCGAACACCGAGCAGGCGAAGTTCAGTGTCGGCTATCTGGTGCCGTATTCCCTGGTGCACGGCGCGCCGCGGATCGCGGCCTTCACCGACAAGGCGCTCGCCGACGACCGCCTGAAGGCGATCCAGCCGAAGATTACCGCCGCCGTCGACCCGGAGCTCGGCCCCGGCGGCGACGACAGTCCGGCAAAAATCCGCATCACGATGAACGATGGCCAGGTGTTCGAGGTGCGCAAGGATTTCTCGACCGGCTCGAGCAAGCTGCCGATGTCGCAGGCGCAGCTCGAGGAGAAGTTCTACGACTGCGCGGCGCTGGTGATGGACAAGGGCAGGGCGGGGCAGATCCTGGCGATCCTCAACGCGCTGCCGGCGCGCGCGTCGTTCGACGACTTCTGGCCGCTGTTCCGCAAGGCGTGAGCGCGCGGACGCTCAGCTCTCGTGTCCCGGGCGCACTGCAGCACGCAGTGCTGCTGTGCAGACCCGGGATCCCGGTTTCTTCGCGCACCATAACCGGGGTCGTCGCCGCGCTCAGTCGTTCGCGACCGAACGCGCCGCGGCGACGATGTCCTCCGGCGCGGAATAGATATCGTCGAGGATCTTGGTCGCGGCGGCGCCGAGCGTCGGGGTCACCGGCTGGCGCACTTTGGCGGCGTCGGCGATGAAGGCGGGGTCCGCCACCATGGCGGCGAAGGCCTTGCGCAGGATCGCCACGCGGTCGTCGGGGACGGAAATCTGCGCGACGAACGGCTTGCCGACCTCGCCGGCCGCTGACAGCACGTGCAATATCCTGCGGTCGCGATCCTGCGTGAGCAGGTCGGCCGCCGCCGGCACATCCGCCTGCAGGTCGGGTGCGGTTGCGGGTGTGACACGCATGATCGGCCTGATCTTGCTTTCCGCGATCCAATGCCGCGGCAGGCTCGCCCAGGTCATGCAGCCGCCTTCGAGCTCGCCGCGCTCGACAGCAATGAAGCCCTCCGCCGATCCGGGATAGCCGGCGACAGAGTGGACATTCACGTTGAAGAGCCGGCGCAGAATGCGTTGCTGCGTGTCGGAGGACGTGCCCGGATTGGTGCGGCCCATGTGTATCTTGGGCAGCTTCTGCAGGTCCGCCATCGTCTTCACGGGCAGCGTGTGCCAGACGTAGCAGACGGCGAGATCCTGCTGGACGCTGCCGATCCATTTGAACTTGCGGAAGTCGATCGGCACTTTGCCGGGCGTGAGCAGCGAGTTGGTGATCTGTGTGTAGTCGAACAGGCCGATGACGGTGCCGTCCTTCGCCGCGTGCCGTTCAATATGCTCGAGCGCGCGCAGGCTGCCGGCGCCCGGCATGTTGACGACCACGATGTTGGGATTGCCGGGGATGTGCTTGCTGTAATGGCGCGCCACCAGGCGGGCGTTGATGTCATAGCCGCCGCCGGTGGTGTACCCGACGACGATGGTCAGCGTCTTGCCCTGGTAGAAATCGTCGGCGCGGGCGGGCGGGGCCAGCAGCAGGAGTGCGGCGAGGGCAAGGGCGACGACGGCGTGCATGAGCGGTCCCACGTGTGGAGCAGTTCCCATCACCATCATGGACCGGCGGCGGCAGATCGCAACGGCCATGCGACGATTCTGGGCAGCGGATTTTCGCATTGCAATATGCATGCCGCATCGAACCACCTGCCGGAATTGCAACGCTGCCGCCGGGAAAAGCTGCTAAACTCCCGAACGCGTCGGACAGCAGGACCACCATGATGGATACAGTCGTTACCGGAGATTTCCGCACCTTCCACAAGGCGCGGCGCACGCCTGCCGTGCCCATGCAGCCTGTGATCGACCCGGCCGAATGGGCCCCTGGCGAGCTCGGGGATGTTGCGTCGTGGAGCTACCGGTTCAGCGCACGCGATCATGACGAGCTCGCAGAGGCGGTTGCGGCGGTCCGCCGCAACGGCGTCGCGGTCGAGGCAGTGCGGCGCGAGAATTTCCCGCTTACCGCGCTCGCGGACGTGATGGCCGACGTCCGGCGCGAGCTGCTGGACGGTCGCGGCATGGTCATGATGCAGAACTTCCCGACCGATCGGTTCGATCGCGAAGCGTGCGCGATCGCCTATCTCGGGTTGGGCAGCTACATGGGCACGACCATGTCACAGAACGGGCAGGGTCACATCCTGGGTCACGTCAAGGATCTGGGCGGGGACTACGCCGACCCGAACACGCGCGGCTACATGACACGCGCCGAAATGCTGTTCCACGCGGATGCCTGCGACTATGTGGGGCTGCTTTGCTTGCACGGCGCGAAGAGCGGCGGCGAGAGCCGGGTCGCGAGCTCGGTCACGGTCTACAATCGAATTCTTGGGAAGCGCCCCGATCTGGCGCAGGTGCTGTGCGAGGACTTCTACCGTTCCCACACCGGCGAGGTGAACCCGGGCGAGAAGCCGTACTTCACGCAGCCGATCTTCTCGTTCATCGAAGGCTATTTCAGCGCGACCGGCGCGGGCGCAGCCATCGACAAGGCGCAGAAGCTCCCGGGCGTGCCGCGTTACACGCCGGCGCAGGTGGAAGCGGTCGAGCTTTATCGGACGACGGTGTCCGAATGTGCGGTCGATATCGGCTTCGAGCCGGGTGACATCCAGTTCCTCAACAACTTCGTCACGCTGCACACCCGGCGCGAATATGACGACTGGCCGGAAGAGGCGCGCAAGCGCCATCTGTTGCGGCTGTGGCTGTCCGATCCCAACGGTCGTCCGATCCCCAAGGACCAGCGTGAAGGCCGGTCCGGCCGCGGCGTAAGCCTCAAGGGCGTCAAGCTCACCGCGCCGCTCGACGTCAGCGCCGCGGCGTAGGACGCTACCCACTCCGGAGACTGCGAACGAGATAAACACCGGCCCCATGGTCAGCGGGGCCGGTGTTGTCTTTTGGCTGCGCTACTCACGTCGCCGCCGTCGCAACATTCAACAGCGCCGCGAACCATCTTGACTTGCGCGTCGGCCGGGAGCCGAATGCTTGCGCTGCGCCGACGCGTCGACTTCGAGCGTTTGCAATTCAGACGCTCCCGCGCCGCGCCGCAAGCCTAATGAAAATACCGTCCCACAAGGGACGGAACGACAGAGGAAACGCCATGCGCTCACAAGCTCTGCTTGGGGTACTCGGAATCATTTTTGCTGTCTCCAGCGCCGATGCCGCGACCATTTCCGGCACGGTGACGGGTCCGGACGGGGCGCCGGTCCGCGCTGCGTTCGTGCAGGCCCGCCATGCCGGCATGAAGATGACGGTCAGCGTGCTGACCGATAACCAAGGCAAATACGTCGTCGAGAACCTGCCTGCCGGCGACTATCGGCTGTCGATCCGGGCGGCGGCTCTCAGGGCCGCTCCCAAGAGCGACATCAAGCTCACCGCCGAGCAGAACATCTCGCACGACTTCGCGCTGCAGAAGGGCGTGGTGCGCTGGACGGACATTTCCATCCTCCAGGGCATCCAGCTGCTGCCGAATGCACGCGGCAAGGACGTGCTGGTCAACGATTGCATGAGCTGCCACGGCTTCCAGGGCAAGATGGCGGCGACCGTGCGCGACCACGACGGCTGGCGCAGCCGCGTCGAATACATGCGCGAGGCGATGCGCGCCTCGCTCGCCGACCGCCGCGGCTTCAGCGACCAGCAGGCGGAGGACGTCGCGTTCTACATGAACGAGATGTTCGGCCAGGACTCGACGCTGCCGCGCTCGCCGGCCGAGATGCCGGGCTACCAGAACACGCTGACCGCGATCCCCGACGAGGCGCTTCGCATCGTCTATGTCGACTACGAAATGCCCGGCCCCGACCGCTTCCCGTGGACGGCGCATCCCGCCAAGGACGGCACGTTCTGGATTCCGCAATACGGCTCCTCGAACCGGATCGCGCATTTCAATCCAGCGACCGGCGAGATGAAGGAATACCGGGTGCCGAATCCGGGCCCGGCGCTGATCCATTCGGCGGTGCCCGCGCCCGACGGCTCGATCTGGGTGGCGCAGGCCGGCTCGAAGAAGCTCGGACGCTTCGACCCCGCGACCGGACAGTGGGCCGAGTATGAGCATGACTGGCGCAAGCACACGATCGCGGCGCATCCGGACGGGACCATCTGGTCGACCGGCGGACTGACGCGCTTCGATCCGGCGACCAAGACCTACACCAAGATCCCGGAAGTGCCGACCGCCTACGGCATCGCCATCGACAAGCAGGGCACCGTCTGGTTCAGCCAGATGGTCCGCGACGGCATCATCGGCAAGGTCGATCCCAAGACCTTGATCGTGACCAAGTACATCCCGCCGGCGCGCGATCGCACGCGGCGCATTCAGCTCGCCGACGACGGCTCGATCTGGTACGCGGTCTATGACGGCGACCGCATCGGCCGGTTCGATCCGAAGTCCGAGACCTTCAAGGACTTCGCGCTGCCGGTCAAAGACACCAAGCCCTACGCGCTCGGGATCGCGACCGACGGGCAGATCTGGTACTCGTCCTACTACCGCGACGTGATGGGCAAGCTCGATCCGGAGACCGGCAAGGTCATCGAGTATCCGATGCCCTATGCCGACAACGGCATGCGCGACTTCTTCGTCGACAAGGAGGGCCGCATGTGGTTCGGCTCGCCGCCCAACAACCGCGTCGGCTATTTCTATCTGTCGAACAGGCAGCGCAGCGCCGAAGCGCGCTGAACGTCTTCGCAAAAGAAAACACCGGCCCCGTGTGTCGGCGGGGCCGGTTGCGAATGTGGCGGCTGACAAGATCACCGATCAACGGGAGGTTCGACATGCCGAAATCTGGCAGTCTGAAATCATATTTTGCCGCATTGGCGTTTGTCGCATCGGCTTTCTGGTCGGGCGCGGGATTGGCACAAGAACCTGTTGGGACCCTGATGGGCATCGTTACCGACGCGGCCGGTGCGCCGCTCGAAGGCGCCTTCGTGCAGATGAAGAATGCCGAACGCCGTCTCTATTTCATGGTCATCACCAAGACGCAGGGCAGATACACCAATAGCAGGCTGCCGCCCGGCAAATATGTCGTGCAGGCGATCGGAGGTGAGCACCAGAGCGCGCCGTCGGCCGTCATCGAAGTAGCGGCGGGCAAATCGGCGTCGGTGGATCTTTCGCTCGCGGTAGCGCGCGCGCCGACATTGCCGCCGGCATGGCCCGGGCGGCAGCCGGGTCAGCGCGGCCTCGGGGCCCAGCCCGTCAGCCTGGCTCCAGGCGAAGGCAAGGCCATCATCGAGGCGAAGTGCGTGGCCTGCCACGACGCGCAGCGGATCGCGCGATCGCGCGGCAATCAGGCACGCTGGCGAGCGGTGCTGCACAGCATGAGGCTCTATGCGCAGGGCTCGACGTTTGCCCAGGCGCTCAGCGAGGACGAGGAACGGGTGGTGCTGGCTTATCTCGCGGCCAACTACGCGCCCGCGGGCAGCGCCGCCAAGGCCAAGCCCGACCTGTTCAGCCGCCTGCCGCGGACGCTCGTGCCGCCGGCGGCGCGCGACTACATCGTGGTCGAATACGAGCTGCCCAATCCGAGATCGGAGCCGCACGAAGTGGCAGTCGATCTCAACAGCAACGGCTGGATTACTCAGCGCACCGGTGGACGCCTGGGCAAGCTCGATCGCAAGACCCTGACCTACACCGAATATGAGCCGCCCGCCGGCCCCTCGACGCATGTGCGCCTCAACGCCATCCGCACAGGCAAGCAAGGTGAACTATGGATGGTCGATGGCGGCCCGAACCGGCGCTTTCTGAGCTTCGATCCGAAGGCTGAGCGGTTCGAGGTGTACGAGCTTCCGCCGACGAAGAGCGGCAACGCCAGCGGTAACTCCATGCGCGTACACCCGAACAATACGGTATGGCTCAACTCGATCGGCAACAACGAGGTCATCCGCCTCGATCCCGCGACCAGGCAGTTCACGTTTTTCGACGTGCCGGCCGGCGTCCAGCGCAACAGGAATGCTACCCCCTACGGCATTGCGGTCGGCGGGGACAACAAACTCTGGATCGTGGAGAACTCCGTCGATCAGATTGCGCGCATCGACCCCGTGAGCGGCAAGTTCGAAGAATTTCCGCTCGGCGTCGAGGACCCGGTCGCGCGCAAGATTGGCGCCGACTGGGACGGCAATCTGTGGGTGGGTCTGCACGGCGCCGGCAGCCTGCTGCGGGTCGACTACAGGACGTTGGAGAGGAAGGAGTTCAGAGCACCGAGCGAAGACGCCGGCGTCTATCTCGCGGATGCCGACATGACGAATCGCGTGATCTGGACCAGCCTGCATCACGTCGACAAGCTCGCCCGTCTTGATCCGGCCACCGGCGTGTGGACCGAGTTTCCGCTGATGTATGCGGAGACCGACGTGCGGCGCATCGAGGTCGATCAGAGCAATCCCAACCGGATCTGGTACTCAGGCGTGCTGTCGGGCCGGATCGGCTATATCGAGCTGCTGCAGTAGGGCCTGCAAGCGCGAAACGGTTCTTCCGGTCGTCCCCGTAAAAGCAGGGACCCGGTCGTAAATAGGGACGTCCACGAAGGGTCGCGCGCGCCGCGCAAAAGCAAACCGGCCCCGTGTGTCGGCGGGGCCGGTTTTCTTTACGCTACGCTACTGCTCACGCGTCGCCGTGAGGTTGTCTCTTGTCTCGTGATTAGCGCACCGCGGCGTGACGGCCGGTCTGCGGCAGCACCACGACGCGGGTGCCGAGGTTCACGCGGCTGTAGAGGTCGGTCACGTCTTCATTGGTCATGCGGATGCAGCCGGAGGACACGCGCTGGCCGATGGTGTGCGGCGCGTTGGTGCCGTGGATGCGATAGATCGTGCTGCCGAGGTAGAGCGCGCGGGCGCCCATCGGGTTGCCCGGGCCGCCGGCCATATAACGCGGCAGGTACGGCTGGCGGGCGATCATCTCTGCCGGCGGATGCCAATCCGGCCACTCGGCGCGGCGGGTGATGCTCTGCACGCCCGACCAGGTGAAGCCGTCGCGGCCGACGCCGATGCCGTAGCGGATCGCGCGGCCATTGCCGAGCACGAGGTAGAGGTAGGTGTTCGGCGTGTCGACGATGATCGTGCCGGCCGGCTCGTTGGTGCGGTAGTCGACGACCTGGCGGCGGAAGCGGGCGGGAAGCTCGGCGCGCGCGTCGGTCGCCTCGTCCTGCACCGTCGGGGCAGGCGTGGTCGCAACCGGGCCGAACAGGAAGAACTGGTTGGCGGAAGCGGGAATGGTGGTCGCGGCGATGAGCGTGACGATCGCGGCGGCGGTCTTGAAGATCGTGTTCATTGGACACCCCATCCTGATTGCTCGTTCGTTGCCGCAACCGGAGGGATGGTTCAAAGGTTCCTAAAATATAAAGCGAGATGGCCGGAGAACCGTTTGGTTCCGGCTGGATAAGCCTGATTTCGCTGGGGTTTAGCTTTAGGCCTTGCGCGCCTTGTGCCAGCCGACCACGGCCTCCGGCACCGCATCGGTCGAGGCGAAATAGGGCTTGAGGTCGAGGAGCGGCGTGCCGTCGAGGCAGTCGAGGCCCACCACCGAGAGCTTGTTGCCCTCGATTTTCAGGAGCTTCACCACGCTCATGGCGATCGGGTTGGGGCGCGCCGGCGAGCGCAGCGAGAAGGTGCCGCGCTGGACGCCATAATGGCTTGGCACCTGCAGGACGATGTCGCGGCGCGAGCGGTCCATCCAATAGAGCACCACGAGATGGCTGCAGCTCTCGACGTCCTTGAGCGCGGGCGCCCAGCGCGGATCGACCTCGAGCGTGCAGACCGCCTCGGATTCACGGGCGTTTTTCGGGCAGTCCTTGCGCTCCTTCCAGGGCGTGCGGATGCGGCCGATGTAATAAAGCGAGGCGTCGAAGTCCTTCGGCAGCGCGGCGGTGACTTCGCCCTCCCAGAGGCCGAACGCGTTGGGGTCCTTGCTGATCGGGGTGTCGGTCATGGAGGGCTCGCGCGGTGGCGTCGTGGCCGGGCATAGCCCGTCGAAAGACGGGCGTGAACGCCCTTATGGTCCCGGCCATCCACGTCTTTCGGGCCTAAGAAAGCAAGACGTGGATGCCCGGCACAAGGCCGGGCATGACGTTTATCGGGCTTGCTAACCCTTGTTTAAACGTATAAAGATATCTTTATATGCCGTATCGTTTGGGACAAGGCCCACGCCATGGCTCCGCTGCCGCCGTCCGCCCAACTGCCGTTTGCCGATCTCAACGGCGCGCTCAAAGCCGCCGGTGAAGAGACGCGCCTGCGCATCGTCGCGCTGCTTTCCGAAGCCGAGCTCACCGTCTCCGATCTCACCGACATCCTGCGGCAGTCGCAGCCGCGCATCTCGCGGCACCTGAAGCTCTTGGCCGAAGCCGGCCTGGTCGAGCGCTTCCGCGAGGGCTCCTGGGCGTTCTTCCGGCTTGGCGAGCGCGGCGGCTCGGCCTCGCTGGCGCGCGACCTCGTGGCACGGCTCGATCCCCATGACACCACCATCGCGCGCGACCGCGAGCGGCTGGCGTCGGTGCGCGCCGCACGCGCGGCGGCGGCGCAGAAATATTTCGCGCGCCACGCCGCCGAGTGGGACCGCATCCGCAAGCTGCACGTCGCCGACGATGCGGTGGAGGAGGCGATCCGCAAGGCGCTCGCCGACAAGCCGTTCCGCTCGCTGCTCGACCTCGGCACCGGCACCGGCCGCATGCTCGAACTGTTCGGGCCGTCGATCGAGCGCGGGCTTGGCCTCGACATGTCGCTCGATATGCTCTCGCTCGCGCGCAACCGGCTCGACCGCGCCGGGCTGCGCCATTGCAGCGTGCGGCAGGGCGACATCTACGATCTGGCGCTGCCGAAGGAATCCTTCGACGTCGTCATCATCCATCAGGTGCTGCACTTCCTCGACGACGGCGCCCGCGCCATCGCGGAAGCCGCGCGCGTGCTGCGCCCGTCTGGGCGGTTGCTGGTGATAGACTTCGCGCCGCATGACCTCGAGTTCCTGCGCGACGAGCACGCCCATCGGCGGCTCGGCTTCCCGCCGGAGGCGGTGAGCGGCTGGCTCGCCGGCGCCGGCCTCGACGTGGTGAAGCAGCAGACGCTCAGGCCCGACAAGAATTCCGACGGCAAGATCGCCGTATCGCTCTGGCTCGGCCGCGACCCGCGCATGCTGGTCGCCGATGCGCCCGAGCGGGAGGTTGCGTGATGAATGCCCGCGCCAGCCGTTTCGTGCACGCCGGCGGTGACAACCGCATGCACGTCTCGTTCGAGTTCTTCCCGCCCAAGACCGCGGAGATGGAAGCGACGCTGTGGGAGTCGATCACGCGGCTTGCGCCGCTGCGCCCCAATTTCGTGTCGGTGACCTACGGCGCCGGCGGCTCGACCCGCGAGCGCACGCACGCGACCGTCAAGCGCATTCTGGGTGAAACTGCGCTCACGCCGGCCGCGCATCTCACTTGCGTGGCGGCGACCAAGGACGAGATCGACGAGGTGATCCGCGGCTATCACGGCGCCGGCGTGCGCCACATCGTGGCGCTGCGCGGCGATCCGGTCGGCGGTGTTGGTGACAAATACGCGCCGCACCCCGGCGGCTACAAGAACGGCGCCGATCTGGTCGCCGGCATCAAGCGCATCGCGCCCGAGATCGACGTGTCGGTGTCGGCCTATCCGGAGAAGCATCCGGATTCGCCGACGGTCGCGGACGACATCGACATGCTCAAAGCCAAGGTCGACGCCGGCGCGACCCGCGCGATGACGCAGTTCTTCTTCGAGAACGACCAGTACCTCCGCTATCTCGACCGCGTGCGCGCGGCTGGCATCAATGTGCCGATCGTGCCCGGCATCCTGCCGGTGCAGAACTTCAAGCAGACCAAGAATTTCGCGGCCCGCACCGGCGCCTCGGTGCCGGACTGGCTGGCCGAGCGTTTCGACGGTCTCGACGACGACGCCGCGACCCGCAAGCTGATCGCCGCCGCGGTCGCCGCCGAGCAGGTGCTCGACCTGGTCGATCGCGGCGTCACCGACTTCCACTTCTACACCATGAACCGCGCCGACCTGGTCTACGCGGTGTGCCACCTGCTCGGGCTGCGGCCCGCGGTGCCGGTGGCGGCGTGAGCAAGCGTTGAGTGATGTGCAGATGACGTCCAAGACTGACACCAACCAGTCCGACACCGAGCAGAAATTCCGCCGCATCGCTGCCGAGCGCATCCTGGTGCTCGACGGCGCCATGGGCACCATGATCCAGGAGCTCAAGCTCGACGAGGGCGGCTATCGCGGCGCCCGCTTCGACGCCTGGAACCGCGAAGTCCGCGGCAACAACGACCTGTTGATCCTCACGCAGCCCGACGCGATTCAAAGAATCCATCTGGAATATTTCCGCGCCGGCGCCGATATCGTCTCGACCAACACCTTCTCGTCCACGCAGATCGCGCAGGCCGACTACGGCATGCAGGAGATCGCGCACGAGCTCAACGTCGAGGGCGCGCGGCTCGCGCGTGCCGCCGCCGACATCGCACAGCAGGAAGACGGCCGCCCGCGCTTCGTCGCCGGCGCGCTCGGGCCGACCAACCGCACGGCATCGATCTCGCCCGACGTCAGCAATCCGGGCTTCCGCGCCGTCACCTTCGACGAGCTGCGCATCGCCTATGGCGAGCAGGCGCGCGGCCTGATCGAGGGCGGCGCCGACATCCTGCTGATCGAGACGATTTTCGATACGCTCAACGCCAAGGCCGCGATCTACGCCATCGCCGAAGCATTCGATGCGACCGGCCGCTCGCTGCCGGTCATGATCTCCGGCACCATCACCGACCGCTCCGGGCGACTGCTCTCGGGGCAGACGCCGGAGGCGTTCTGGAACGCGGTGCGCCACGCCGCGCCACTCTCGATCGGATTGAACTGCGCGCTCGGCGCCAAGGAGATGCGCGCGCACATCGCAGAGCTCGCGCGCATCGCCGACACGCTGGTTTGCGCCTATCCGAACGCCGGCCTGCCCAACGAATTCGGCCGCTACGATGAGAGCCCGGAATACATGGCGGGGCTGATCGAGGAGTTCGCCTCCGCCGGCCTCGTCAACGTGGTCGGCGGCTGCTGCGGCACCACGCCCGCGCATATCCACGCCATCGCCGAAGCGGTGAAGGGCAAGGCGCCGCGGCACATCCCTGAGATCGAGCGGCGGCTGCGGCTTTCCGGGCTTGAAGCGTTTACGCTCACCGACGCAATCCCGTTCGTGAACGTCGGCGAGCGCACCAACGTCACCGGCTCGGCGCGCTTCCGCAAGCTCGTCACCAATGGCGACTACGATACCGCGCTCGAGATCGCGCGCGACCAGGTCGAGAACGGCGCGCAGATCATCGACGTCAACATGGACGAGGGCCTGCTCGATTCCGAGAAGGCGATGGTGACCTTCCTCAACCTGGTCGCCGCCGAGCCCGACATCGCGCGCGTGCCGGTGATGGTCGACTCATCGAAGTTCACCGTCATCGAAGCCGGCCTGAAATGCATCCAGGGCAAGCCGGTGGTGAACTCGATCTCCATGAAGGAGGGCGAGGAGGCGTTCATCGACGCATGCCAAGACCGTGCGCCGCTACGGCGCCGCCGTGGTGGTGATGGCGTTCGACGAGCAGGGCCAGGCCGACACCATCGAGCGCAAGGTCGCGATCTGCGCGCGCGCCTACGACATCCTGGTCAACAAAGTCGGCTTCCCGCCGGAAGACATCATCTTCGACCCGAACATCTTCGCGGTCGCGACCGGCATGGAGGAGCACAACGGCTACGGCGTCGCCTTCATCGAGGCCACGCGCCAGATCCGGGCGCAGCTTGCGCACGTGCACATCTCCGGCGGCGTCTCGAACCTCTCGTTCTCGTTCCGCGGCAACGAGCCGGTGCGCGAGGCGATGCATTCGGTGTTCCTCTATCACGCCATCAAGGCCGGCATGGACATGGGCATCGTCAATGCCGGTCAGATGGCGGTGTACGACGACCTCAATCCGGAGCTGCGCGAAGCCTGCGAGGACGTGGTGCTCAACCGCCGTCCCGATGCGTCGGAGCGCCTGCTGGCGATCGCCGAGCGCTATCGCGGGCAGGGCACCGAGAAGAAGGAAGCCGATCTCGCCTGGCGCGAATGGCCGGTGGAGCGGCGGCTCTCGCACGCGCTGGTGCACGGCGTCACCGATTTCATCGAGACCGACACCGAGGAAGCGCGCGCCAAGGCTGAGCGCCCGCTGCACGTGATCGAAGGCCCGCTGATGGACGGCATGAACGTGGTCGGCGACCTGTTCGGCTCCGGCAAGATGTTCCTGCCGCAGGTGGTGAAGTCGGCGCGCGTGATGAAGCAGGCGGTCGCCTATCTGATGCCGTTCATGGAGAAAGAAAAGGAAGCACGGCAAGCCGCCGGCGGCGCGGTCGAGCGCAGCACCAACGGCAAGATCGTGATGGCGACCGTGAAGGGCGACGTGCACGACATCGGCAAGAACATCGTCGGCGTCGTGCTCCAGTGCAACAACTACGAGGTCGTCGATCTCGGCGTCATGGTGCCGGCGGCGAAGATCCTGGAGACCGCGCAGGCCGAGAAGGCCGACATCATCGGTCTGTCCGGCCTGATCACGCCGTCGCTCGACGAGATGTGCCATGTCGCGGCCGAGATGGAGCGGCAGGGATTCGATCTCCCGCTGCTGATCGGTGGCGCCACCACCAGCCGGACCCATACGGCGGTGAAGATCCATCCGAACTACCGGCGCGGGCAGGCGGTCTATGTCACCGACGCCAGCCGCGCGGTCGGCGTCGCGCAGAGCCTGATGTCGCGGCAGTTGCGGCCCGCCTACGTCGCCGAGGTGCGCGACGAATACGCCAAGATCGCCGCCGCCCATGCGCGCGCCGAGGAGAACAAGCTGCGGCTGCCGCTCAAGGCCGCGCGCGCCAATGCCGCCAAGTTCGACTGGGCGAACTACAAGCCCGCGAAGCCGACGTTCATCGGCACGCGATTGTTCGAGAATTTTCCCATTGCCGAGCTCGTCCCCTATATCGACTGGACGCCGTTCTTCCAGACCTGGGAGCTCAGCGGGAAATATCCGGCGATCCTCGACGACGCCAAGGTCGGGGAGGCGGCGCGCGCGCTCTTCAAGGACGCGCAGGCGATGCTGAAGAAAGTCGTCGATGAGAAGTGGCTGGGGGCCTCGGCGGTGGTCGGCTTCTGGCCGGCCAATGCCGACGGCGACGACGTCCTCGTCTTCGCCGACGAGGCGCGCGCGCAGCCGGTCTCGGTGCTGCACACGCTGCGCCAGCAGCTCTCGCGCCGCGAGGGCCGCGCCAATGTGGCGCTTGCCGATTTCGTGGCGCCGCGCGGCACCGCCGACTATGTCGGCGCGTTTCTGGTCACCGCCGGCATCGGCGAGGACGAGATCGCCGAGCGCTTCAAGGCCGCGCATGACGACTACTCCGCGATCATGATCAAGGCGCTGGCCGATCGTCTCGCGGAAGCGTTCGCCGAGCGGCTGCACCAGATGGTGCGCAAGGAGCTGTGGGGCCATGCGGCGGACGAAGGCCTGAGCAATGCCGAGCTGATCGCCGAGAAGTATCGCGGCATCCGTCCGGCGCCGGGATATCCGGCGCAGCCCGACCACACCGAGAAGGAGACGCTGTTCTCGCTGCTCGAAGCCGAGGAACGCACCGGCGTGAAGCTCACCGAAAGCTTCGCGATGTGGCCGGGCGCAGCGGTGTGCGGGCTCTATTTCAGCCACCCCGAGAGCCACTATTTCGGCGTCGGCAAGATCGAGCGCGACCAGGTCGAGGACTATGCCCGTCGCAAAGGCTGGAGCGTCGCCGAGGCCGAGCGCTGGCTGGCGCCGATCCTCAACTACGATCCGCTGGCGGCGGCGCGGACGGCGGCAGAGTAGGACGCTTCAGGCTCGCCAAGGCTGACGCACGCCATACGTCAACGAGCGCCACAGCCACTCCAGCGGACCGAACCGGTGGTGGCGGAGCCAATATTCACTGGCTACCGTTTGCAGCATGTAGACGGCAACACCCACCGCAAGCGTCGCCGCGACGCCCAGCCGATTGAACATCCCCAAGCCGTAGCCGAAGAATATCAATGCGAAGATCACGGACTGCGCGAGATAGTTTGTGAACGCCATGCGCCCAACCGGGGCCGCCCACCCCAGCCATTTTTGACCGTGTCGACCGGTTGCGACAACAATGACGATCGCGCTGTAGCCCAATGCAAGCAAGATCGTTGAGAGACTTACAAGCACTCCCAACGCTCTGGCCGAGGACAAGCCGGCCGCCCATCCGACCACAAGGAGGCCGAAGCCGCTCAGGCAGCCGATCCAGGCAACGACCTTCAGCAGGCGCCTGTTCGTGACCGCGTCATGCAAGATGCCCGAGCGCCAGATCCATGCGCCAAAGAGAAACAGCGCGACCGTCTGCGGCAGTGCATAGAGGTGCCACGACGCGACCTGCGGTACTGCGCGCAGATGAAGCAGCAGCACCGCGACGTAGGAGCCGGATCGGTGCACTTCGAGTGCGTCGGCGTTGTACGCCCTGATCCATTCCTGATCGAGTTCAGGCAACGGCCGCACCAGCAAGAGCACAATTTGTACGAACGCGAAGGTCAGTGCGCTGTTCGCAAGGCGGCTGCGCGATCCAAACAGGAACGGGAGCGCGATCAGACCCGCAATCGCATAGTTCGTCAGGATATCTCCCGGCCATATGAGCAGCAGATGGATGAGGCCGATGACCAGCAGGATCGCCAGTCGTCGGATCAGCAATATCTTCGCCTTGTCTGGCTCGCCCATGCGCTCGATCTGGATCGCCAAGCCTATTCCGAACAAGAGCGTGAAGATCGTCAGCGCTTTGGTTTCGACGAAAATCCCAAGAAGGACCGTGAGCGCCGTATCGAGTGGGACATCGGTCAGGTAGTCGGACGAAAATCGCTGGAACAGCGAAACACGAAACGCCGCCACCAGGTTGATCGCCATGACGCCGAACAATGCGATCCCGCGCAGGATGTCGAGCGCTTCCAGCCGGTCCGACGGCGTCGTCGGATTTGTCGCCACGCTCATTGTCGCATCGTCGGTGCCTGGCAGAGATCGGACGTCTTTTAGCGGCTATCTCCAAAAGCAAACACCGGAGAGTTTCCTCTCCGGTGTTTAGACTTAGGCCGCTTGAGCGGTTTGTGCTGACGCTGTCAGAGCACTAAAACGCACCCAACAAAATCGCACTCACAAACGCGAATACCGCACAAAGCGCCAGGGTTTCAAATCTCAAGGCAAGGTCCACGAAGTGCTCCTCGCTTGTTGCCGTGAGACAAGTCTAGCAGAGTCCGTTGGTTCCCAGAAATGAGAAATGTTTTGCGCCGCGGCAATGGAGCGGTATCACCACATTGAATACTCAAGAAAATTATCAAGGTCCTGATATTGCTAGAAAAAACTACTCTATTTACTGGCCATAACAATACGAAGTGACCATTGGAAACTATTTGATTCACCGCTGCGGAATTCGCGTTTTAGACATGCAGTACTTGCATGAATACGAATAATACATGCCGCTCCAAAGGGTTAATGAGTCCTGGCGAGGGTGTTTTCCACAAACCGCGCCGCGCCGAGCGCAACCTTGTCGCGGGCGAAGCGTCCGACGACCTGCACGCCGAGCGGCAGGCCGCTTGAATCAGCCAGTCCCGGCACGTTGATGCAGGGCGGGCCGAGCAGGGTCCACAGCCGGTTGAAGGTCGGCAGGCCGGTGGCGCCGAGCCCGTGCGGGGCGGCGCCCGCCGCCGACGGCGTGAGAATCACGTCGGTCTTCGCCATCAGGTCGGCGAAGGTCTGCCGCGCCCGCCGGGTGGCGCGCCGCGCTTCGTCATATTGATCCGTGGTGATGGCGGCGGCTTTGCCAAGCTGCTCGGCGAGGATCGGACCGAGCCGGTCGCGGTGGTGGTCGTATTCGTAGGCGAGCGCGCGGAACGCTTCGTGGTCCTGCACGATGCCATGGCAACGCATCGCCTCCGCAAAGATCTCCGGCAGCACCAGCTCGGTGACGCGCGCGCCGGCAGCTTCGGCGAGGCGCGCCGCGCGCTCGACCGCGGCCTGCATGTCGGGTGATGCCTCCGACCACTGCTGGGTGCGCAGCAATGCGATCGCCGGCGCGTTCGATGTCGCGCCGTCGATGCCCAGATCGCGGCCGGTGGTGGCGGCGGCGGCAAACGCCACGTCCTCGACGCCGGCGCCGAACACGCCGACGGTGTCGAGCGACCACGAGAACGCTTTCATGCCGATGGTCGGCAGCAGCCGGAACGACGGCTTGTAGCCGGCGACGCCGCAATACGCCGCCGGCCGGATCACCGAGCCGCCGGTCTGGCTGCCGAACGCGATCGGCAGCATGCCGGCGGCGATCGCGGCGGCGGAGCCGGACGACGAGCCGCCCGGCGTGTGCGCGGGATTGTGCGGATTGCGGGTGCCGGCGGGCTGCAGGCTCGCGAACTCGGTGCTGACGGTCTTGCCGAGGATGACGCCGCCGGCGCGGCGCACCGCCATCACCATGGCGGCGTCGCTCTTCGGCCGATGTCCGGCATAGATCGGCGAGCCATACGATGTCGGGAAATCGACGGTGTCGAAGATGTCCTTCATGCCGACCGGCAGCCCGCGCAGCGGCAGCGATGCGAGGCGGTCGGCGGTGCGGCGCGCGCCTTCGATATCGAGCGCGGTGAATGCGCCGATCTCGTTCTCGCGCGCGGCGATCGCCTCCGCGCACATCTCGACGACCGCGCGCGGCGTCAGTTCGCCGGCCTCGATCCGGCGGGCAAGATCGAGCGCGGAGAGCATCAGGCCGTCTGCTCCAGGCGCGCGACGATGCGGTCGGTCAGGCGGCGGCAAATTGGCATGATCGTGAACGCGGTCCCCGCCGCCACCGGCCAGGCGATCACATAGGCCTTGGCCCATTGCAGGAGGAAGTCGGGCACGACACCAAGATTGAGATAGGTCACCAGCAGCGTCACCATGAACACCATGACGCTCGACATCATGAACGACAAGATCAGCCTGGCCTTCATAGGTGGTCCCCGCGTCTTTCTTAACCCGGTAGTTTTTGTAGCCCGGATGAAGCCATAAGCGCGTTCACGCGCGTCTTCGACGCGCTATGGCGAAATCCGGGGCCGGCTGTCCCGCATTCCGCTACGCTCCATGCGGGCTACGACACTTTTTCGCTACCCAGTTCTTCTTAACCATAGCGCGAACGGCGGGCCAGAGGCGCCCCGGCCGGCCGGAAATCTTTGAAGAGACGTTAACAAACTCCATCGCATTGTCCGGGCATGGCGTGCAAGCTGCGGGCGTTCCTTTCCGGCTCGGTCGTTGTTGTCGGCCTCGGCACGCTGGCGGCGTGCAGCGGCGGCGGCTTCTGGGGCGGCGAGCGCGAGCCGTGGCGGAAGGAGGCCGAGGCGCGCTGCATCGGCACCGGCGCCGTGCGCGAAGGTCCGGGCGTCACCCGCATCAGCGCGATCAACGGCCCCGGCATGTGCGGCGCCGACTATCCATTCCGTGTGTCGACGCTCGGCGTGCCCGCGGCGCTGAGCTTCGGCGACGATCTGCGCCCACCCGCGTCGATCCCCAATGCGACGCGCGCGTCGCCGCCGCGCTGGCCGATCAACGAGCCACCGGACGGCGCGCCCACCCACGATCCGCGCACCGCGCCGCGGCCGCAAGTCGATACCCGGCCGTTGCCGCCGCCGCGTGGTCCGGCGTCGGTCTATCAGCAGCGCAGTGACGAGCCGATCTTGCTCGATCCGCCGCAGCCGTCTCATCCGCCGGGGGAGCCCTATGATTTCCGCCGGCCCTATGGCGCGCCCGCGAGGCCCGCGCCGGTGTACAGCGAGCCGGCGCCGTCGTCCTACGATCTGCCGCCCGCGCGCGACGCCCGTCGCGCCGCGCCGCTCGGTCCGTCGCGCGCGCCCGCGTCGCCGCGCACACCGGCACGGTCACGGTGACGCCGAACGCGACACTCGCCTGTCCGCTGGTGTCGGCGCTCGATCAATGGATCGCGACGTCGGTGCAGCCGTCGGCAATGCGCTGGTTCGGCCAGCCGGTGGCCGAGATCAGGCAGATCTCCGCCTATTCATGCCGCGGCATGAACGGCAATCCGCGCGCGCGCATTTCCGAGCACGCCTTCGGCAATGCGCTCGACATCGCGTCGTTCACGCTCGCCGACGGCCGCCGTATCACCGTGCGCGACGGCTGGCGCGGCGCGCCGGAAGAGCAGGGCTTCCTGCGCGACGTGCAGGCCTCGGCCTGCGACCGCTTCACCACGGTGCTGGCGCCGGGCTCGAACGTCTTCCACTACGACCACATGCATGTCGACCTGATGCGGCGCTCGGGTCGTGCCTGCAATCCGCAGGCAGTGTCGGGCGAGGAGGTCGCGGCGCGGGCGCGCGCGACCTACGCCCGCCAGGGCCGCGATCCGGGCGTGACTGGAACGGTCCGCAAGGGCACGCCGCAAAAGCGCCTGCCGCCGAGCGCCTTCGCCGAGGAGAAGGTCGGCCACCAGCTGCCGCTTGCCATCCCGGGCGAGGACGGCGAGGACTGACGAACAACGTGGGCTCGCTGGTGGGATGGGTTGCGCGAGCGAAACCCATCAGGGGAGCAACACTTGACGCATGGCGCTATTGGGAATATATTCAATATCTGCGTTGGCGCCGGGGACAGCAACGCCGGCTGCAAACGAGCGAAGCACAAGAGGATGGTAAGACCTGTAAGACGGTAAGATTTTTCACCTAAGCGATTGATCTACAATAATTTCTATCGATTTTTTCCGATCTTACAGGGGGCGGAGCGGCCCGGTAAGATCGAGCAAGTCCCCGCCATCGTTAACCAAATTTGAACCTTTTCCCGGCTCGCCGCGTCTAACAGATACGGGTTCAAGGGACAGGGGTTTCCGATGACCATCCTCCGCATCATGGCAGCCGCTTCCGCGCTCGCGATGGGCATGGCCTTCGCGTCCAGCGCCGCCGCCGCGCAGCTTCAGTGCAAGCACAGCGCCTCCGAATACGCCCAGGTGATCCGGCACTTCGAAAGCGAAGCCGCCAAGGCGCGGGCGCTCGCCGACCGCAACCCGCTCTACGAGAGCGACGTCGCCTACTACGCCTCGGTGCTGGCCGATGCGCGGACCTGCCATCGCAATGTCGGCCCGGTCGCGACCGCATCCCGTTGAATTTCGACGCGGCCGTTCAGAAAAATTTAGCTGCGTTTTGAGGATGGGCCCCGCCACGCGCGGGGCCTCGTTATTTTTTCATAAGGTGCTGCTGATATCGCGCGCCCGTGTGCTGTTAGGAAGGACTGCTGATGCTCCGTAGCCGTTTCCGCCTGTCGTTCATGCTTGGCGCTTTCGCCGCCGTGCTTACGATGCTCGCCGCCGATGTCGCCGATGCGCGCGGGCGTATCAGCTTCGGAAGCCGCGGCTCGCGCACCGAAAGCGCGCCACCGGCGACCACCACTGCGCCGACCGCGCGGCCGATCGAGCGTTCGGCAACGCAGCCGACCAATCCGGCCACGAATGCCGCCGTACGCCCGGCGTTGCAGGCGGCGCCTGCCGCAATTGCCAATCCCCCTGGCTTCACGGGCGGCCTGCTCGGTGCCGGCTTGTTTGGCCTGGTGCTCGGCGCCGGTCTGACCGGTGGTCTCGGCAGCCTCGCGTCGTTCCTCGGCCTCGCCCTGCAGATCGGCATTATCGCGGCCGTTGTCTGGGCGCTGCTCGGGCTGTTGCAGGGCCGTAACCAGCCGGCTGCGACGGTGCCGCTCCGCGATATGCCGAACCCGCGCACATCCGCCCAGCCCGGCAGTTTTGGCCGTCGCAACGCCGCGCCAAGATAGTCTCCAGATCGCATCGCCTTGAACCGGCTTGTGAAATTCTCCCGGTTCGAGGAGGCTTGGTCGGACTGTGAATAGGGGGTGCGGGACCATCGCCGCGCCCCTTAAATTGTCATAAGGTGATACCAATATTACGCGTTGGGCCCGGCCGGGCTCTGCAGGTCTGGGAGGACCACTGATGTTCCACAACCGTTTCCGTTTCTCGCTCGTGCTCGGCGCCATCGCCGCCGCGTTCGTGATGATCGCGGCCGACGTTGCCGATGCGCGTTCGCGCGTCAGCGGCGGCAGCCGCGGCACGCGCACCCAAAGTGCGCCGCCGACGACCACGACCGCACCGACCGCGCGGCCGGTGGAGCGCACGATGACGCAGCCGACCAACCCGGGCAGCAATCTCGCGAGCCGTCCGGCGCTGCAGAATTCGCCCGCCGCCGGCCTGATGAATCGTCCGGGCTTCATGGGCGGCATGTTCGCCGGCCTGCTCGGCGCCGGCCTGATCGGCTTGCTGCTCGGTGGCGGCCTGACCGGCGGCCTCGGCGGCCTGGCCTCGTTCCTCGGGCTTGCCCTGCAGATCGGCATCGTTGTCTTGATCGGCTGGCTGCTGTTCAGGTGGTGGCAAAGCCGCCAGCAGCCCGCGACCGCGATGGGTCCGTCGATGCGCGACATGCCGGAGCGTCCGTCGCCGTATCAGTCCGTCGGAACCGGCGGTGGCCTCGGTGGCGGACTTGGTGGCGGCCTGGGCTCAACCCCGGGCAGCTACGGCGCCGCCAATGCGCGGCCGTCCAACCCGGATGAGATCGGTACCACGCCGGCCGACTTCGAGGCGTTCGAACGGCTGCTCGGTGACGTGCAGACCGCCTACGGCGCCGAGGACATCGGCAAGCTGCGCAATCTCGTGACGCCGGAGTTGCTCTCGTACTACCTCGAGGACTTCAACGCGAATGCGAGCCGCGGCGTGATCAACCGCCTGACCGACATCAAGCTCCTGCAGGGCGATCCGGCCGAGGCTTGGCGCGAAGGCGACACCGAATACTGCACGGTGGCGGTGCGCTACTCGCTGAAGGACGAGATCGTCGAGCGCGCGAGTGGTCGCGTGGTCTCCGGCGGCCCCGACGAGGCGGTCGAGATCTGGACCTTCATGCGCGCGCGCGGCGGCAACTGGATCGTCTCGGCGGTTCAGCAGACCGACTGACGCGAGAGCGCTTCAAGAATCAACGCGATGGCCGGGATGAAAATCCCGGCCATTTCTTTTTGTGGCGCGTCGCGAACAGCATCGAAAATCGTCGCGCAAAAATTGGCGGGGGCCCGGCGGTTTTGCCACCGGGCCCCCTTACTATATCAGCCGACCTGTAAGCCGGGTTCTGTAGGGCGCAACGCTTGCGCGCTGCGCGTGACGGCCATTCCTCTGGGACGCCGGTTGCCCGGCGCCTCTAGCAACCTACCCGGACGGCAGGATCCGGATCGATCCCGGGATTGCTCCCGTGCCGTCCCTATTCGGTCTTGCTCCCGGTGGGGTTTGCCGTGCCGCCGACGTTGCCGCCGGCGCGGTGCGCTCTTACCGCACCCTTTCACCCTTGCCGCGACGATACGCTACGTGCCGCGGCGGTCTGCTCTCTGTGGCACTTTCCCTGAAGCCTCACCCGTGAGGGCTCGGCCCCGCCGGACGTTATCCGGCACCGTTGATCCATGGAGCCCGGACTTTCCTCCCCGGCGACCTTTCGGTCCTTGCCGGAGCGGCCGTCCAGCCGACTGACGCTGGTAGGAATGGGGGCGGAAAGCGTCAGCGTCAAGGCGAGAACCGCCCATTGCTTAACGGTTTGCGGTCCGTCATCAATGCGCGCGCAACCAAGCGTTCAGACTGATGACCACGCCATCCTTCATCGACCAGCACGGACTGTGGACCGACGACCAGAAGCGGCGGGCCGAAGAGCTCAAGCTGTTCCTGGAGAAGGACAAGCTGCAATTCGTGCGCATCGCCTGGGCCGATCCGCATGGGGCCTCGCGCGCCAAGGCGGTCACGGTGCCGGCGTTCCTCGCGGCACTGAGCACCGGCTACAACATCAACGTCGCGACCACGACGCTCGACTCGGCGAATGCGCGCACGTTCGCATCGTTCACGCGCGGCGGCGGCATGGGCCTCGACGAGATGACCGGCTCGCCGAACCTCACGATCGTGCCTGACCCAGCGACCTTCCGCGTGCTGCCGTGGGCGGGGAATGCGGAAGGCGGCGTCGGCTGGATTCTCGCCGATGAATATTTCAACAGCGGCATTCCATTTCATTTTTCGCCGCGGCATCTGTTGCGCAAGCAGCTCGCGCGCTTGAAGGAGCGCAACTGGGCGCTGGTCGTCGGCCTCGAAGTCGAGTGGTACCTGATGCGCGTGGTGCAGGATCAACTCGGCGACGAGAACATCGGCGCGCCGGGCTTGCGCGGAGCGCCGATCAAGACCGCGCCGATCGAGCCCGGCTATTCCTACCATTCCGAATCCAACATGGATTTGATGCAGCCGGCGATGTCGGCGCTGGCGGACGCGTTCGAGGCGATTGAGCTGCCGCTGCGCTCGATCGAGAACGAGTGGGGGCCGGGGCAGGTGGAGTGCACCTTCGCCGCGCGCGATGCGCTCGAAGCCGCCGACAACATGGTGCTGTTCCGCACCGCCACCAAGCAGATCGTGCGGCGCATGGGTTGCTTCGCGACCTTCATGTGCCGGCCCGGCCTCAAGAACCACTATTCCAGCGGCTGGCATCTGCATCAGTCGCTGACCGAGGCGAAAGGCCCGCATCACGAGCGCGGCAAGAACCTGTTCATGCCGGAGCGTGCGCAGGATTGCCTGTCGCCGCTCGGGCTGAATTACCTCGGCGGGCTGCTCAAGCACGCGGTGTCGGCGACCGTGTTCACGACGCCAACCGTCAACGGCTTCCGCCGCTTCCGGGCGAATTCGCTGGCACCCGATCGCTGCGGCTGGGGCTACGATCACCGCGGCGCGATGCTGCGCGTGCTTGGCGCGCCCGGCGATGGCGCGAGCCGGATCGAGAATAGGAGCGGCGAGCCGTCGGCAAATCCTTATCTCTTCATCGCGTCGCAGATCGCTGCCGGGCTCGACGGCATCGACTTAAAGCTCGATCCCGGTCCGCGCGACGACGAACCCTATGCCGCCGACCGTCCGCTCTTGCCCAAGAGCCTGCCGGCGGCGCTCGACGCGCTTGAGAAGGCGCCGCTGTTTCGCAAGGCGTTCGGCGAGGTGTTCATCGACTACTATCTCAAGCTCAAGCGCAACGAGGCCGGCCGCTATCAGCGCTGGGTCGAGGAGGGCGGGGTGGTGCCGCCAGACGACGGGACCACCGACTGGGAGCAGCGGGAGTATTTCGATTTCTTCTGACGCGAGGTGCCTCTCGCCATGAAATTGATCTTCATCACCGATGTGCATGCCAATCTGCCGGCGTTGCGCGCCGCCGTCGCCGCGATCCACCGCGAAGGCTACGACCTGCTCATCCACGGCGGCGACGCCATCGCGATCGGACCGTTCCCGAAGGAATGCCTGGAGGTGCTGCTCGCCCTGCCGCGCATCCAGTTCATCATGGGCAATCACGACCGCTATTTTTCCCACGGCCTGCCGGTGCCGCAGCCGCGCTACATGAGCGACGGCGAGGTCGAGCACCAACACTGGACCCACGCGCAGCTCGATCCGGGACTGCGCGCCGTCGTCGCGCGATGGCCCTACCGGATCGTCGAAGATTTCGCGGGGACCGAGGCGACCTTTGTGCACTACCCGCTGACGGCTTCAGGCGAGAACTTCACGGAGCTCATCCGCGATCCGGCCGCCAGCGACATGGAAAGCCTGTTTTCACAATATCCTTCCGAACGATCATCGCTGTTCTTCTACGGCCACAATCACAATTTCTCTGACCTTCAGGGCAGGGCGCGCTACGTGAACCCGGGATCGCTCGGCTGTGCCGCGCAGCCGGTGGCGCGGTATGCGGTGGTCGCGTTCGATCGCGGCGGTTATCGGCTGGAGCACCGCAGCGTGCCTTATGACGACCGGGAATTGTTCGACGCTTTCGAGAGCCGCCGGGTTCCGGAACGCCAATTTATCTACCGGGCGTTCCTGGGTGGGCGCTTTCAGTCACCGTCCCAAAGCGGCTAGTATGTCGGCCCGAGAGACCAAGCCATGCTCGAAAAGATCAATACCGCGTCGATCCGCCCGGCCGCGTCGGCCGACCTTTACGACTGGGACGAGCTGGTCCAGGACGACCGCGTCCATCGCCTGATTTATACCGACCCGGCGATCTTCGAGGCGGAGCTGACCAATATCTGGGGCGCGGTCTGGGTCTATCTCGGCCACGACAGCCAGATCCCCAACAACAACGATTACATCACCACCAAGCTCGGCTTGCGGCCGATCATTCTGCTGCGCGATTCCAACGGGAAAATCCGCGCGCTGTTCAACCGTTGCACCCATCGCGGCACCACGCTCTGCCGGCTCGAGCGCGGCAACGCCTTCCAGTTCGTCTGCCCGTATCACGGCTGGAGCTTCCTCAATACCGGCAAGCTGCGCGCGGTGCCGTGGCCGGACGGCTATGCCTGCGACTTCAAGGACGCGAAGTTCAACGTCGCGCAGGTGCCGCGCGTCGACAGCTATCGCGGATTCATCTTCGGCACGCTCAATCCGGACGCGCCGCCGCTTCTCGACTATCTCGGCGGCATCACCGGCCCGATCGACGAGTGGCTCGACCGCAATCCCGGCGGCAAGGTCGTGGTGTGCGAGGCGAACCGGCTCAAATACAAGGGCAACTGGAAGCTCGCCTACGACAATTCCGGCGACGGCTACCACGTCGTGTTCTCGCACCGCTCGCTGCTCGAGATGGAGAACCGGCTCGCCGACGAAGCCAACAAGGGCATGTCCTATTACAAAGGCTCGCCGGACTCGAAGGCGATGTACATGCGCTATACCGGCAACGGTCATCACTTCAAGGACAAGCGCCCGAATATCGAGAAGCGCTCCGGCGGCTTGTGGGCGGTCGAAGGTCCCGCGCCCGGCAGCGAGCACTACGAAGCCGAGTTCCGCCGCCGTTTCGGCGCCAAGGCCGACGACATCCTCGATCTCGCCGGCTCCGAGCCGGTCAACATCAACGTGTTCCCGAACCTGTCGCTGCTCGGCAACCACATCCAGGTGTTCGACCCGGTCTCGGTCGACGAGACCAACGTCACCTGGTTCGGCACCAGCGTGGTCGACGCCGACGGCACGCTCGGCGACGCGCTCGACGAGATCAACGCGCTGCGCATGCGCACGCAGGAACAGTTCCCGAATTTCGGCGAAGTCGACGACCTTGCGAATTTCGAAGAGATCCAGCGCGGCCTTGCCTGCCTCGAAGACGAGTGGGTCTACATGCACCGCGGGCTCGGCATCCCCGGCCGCATCAAGACCGACGCCAAGGGCGAGGTCACCGCGCCCGCCACCGACGAGGCGTTCATGCGCGAATACATCCACGAGTGGAAGCGGCTGATGAAGGCGTCGCCTAGCCTCGTGGTGCAGCGGGAGCCGTGAAGACGTAATGAGTGCGCCCGTCCGCGACCCTTCGCTCACGTCCTATTACGTCACCGATGCGTTCTATCGCGAGCTCAGCGCGAGCTTTGCCGACTGGCAGCGCGACGACCGGGCCATTCTCGATCCCGTGGAACGCGACCGCTTCCGCGCGCTGATCGAGCGCGAGGCGCGGCTGCTCGACCAGCTCGATTTCGATGCGTGGCTCGCGATGTATGCGCCGGAATGCATCTACTGGGTGCCGGGCACGCCCGACGCCGGCGATCCGCGGCGAGAGATTGCGATGTCGTTCGACGACCGCCGCCGCATGGAAGATCGCATCTACCGGCTGCGCACCGGCTATGCGTGGTCGCAGGCGCCGAAATCGCGCACGGTGCGGATGATCACCAATGTCGAGGTGTTCAAGGCCGCGAGCGCCGACAAGCGCATGGTGCGCTCGAATTTCCTGATCAGCGAATTCCGCCCGGACGGCGTGCGCTTCCTGTCGGGCTGGTGCGGCCACCGTTTCGTCGAGCGCGACGGCCGCTGGGCGATCGAGGTCCGGCAGGTCAACCTGATCGACTGCGACCAGAACCTGCGCAATCCGAGCATCGTGATCTGAAGGTGACCTCGCCGGTCGTCGGTCCTTGCCCGGCTACCGTTTCGGAATCGCGGCTTACAAACTAGGCGGCGCCCTTCGTGGCGGTGCGGGGCTCGCGCGCGGAGAGGAGAGCACCCAGCGTCGCCACCGTCGAGACGTCGGCGATGCCATCGACCTTGGCGGGGCGGTGGTGGCGCTGGAACGCAGCGACCACGGCCATGGTCTCGGAGTCGTAGCTGCCGGTGGTCTCGATCCCGTAGCCAAGGCGACTGAGCGAGGTCTGCAGGGTCCTTACCTCGGGATCATGATCGCCGAGCACGAAGATGCGGCTGCCGGCCGCGGTGATCGGCGTCGGCTTCACCCATAGCCCGATCCCGGAATCGTGGAAAAGCCGCCAGGGGAATTTCTCGCCGGGATCCTTCTTGCGCGACGGCGCGATGTCGGAATGCGCGACCACGCGGTCAGCGGGGATGCGGTGGCGGGTGAAGATGCTGCGGCACAGCGCGATCACCGCCGCGGTCTGGCGCCGCGGGAAATCCGGATAGCCGTAGTCGTGCCCCGGATTGGCGACCTCGATGCCGATCGAGCAGGAATTGATGTCGGTTTCGCCGTCCCAGGACGAAGCGCCGGCGTGCCAGGCGCGCCGCGATTCCGGCACACACTGCACAATATGCCCGTCTTCCATCACGACGTAGTGGGCTGAGACCTCGCTCAGCGGCGAGCACAGATGCTCGAGCGCGAGCTTGGAATCCCGCATCCCGGTGTAGTGCAGCACGACCATGTCGGGCTTGGCGCCGCCTTTGCGCTCGCCATGGTTCGGCGACGCCTTGACCTGGGCGACCACGCAGGAATCAGGACGGAACTCGGATACGAACAGCACCATGACTCGGAACACCGATATGTTCGATGGGCCGGCTTGGCGCAACGCACAAACAAAAAACGCCGAAGGCGGATCGTTAACATTGACGATTGTGCAGAAGCGGAAGTCCATCACAAGCATGGAACCGAGCCGCGCCGCCCAAACGCGGCAGAATTCTGGCGGGCTGTTGCGGCGCCGCCTCACCGCCTGTGGATAACACACGCCTTGTTCCGGCTTTGCCCCTTTGCGGAACTTCCTGCGCGTAAAAAAGAAGGCCGTCCGGATCGCTCGAAAGCCGATCCGGACGGCCACTCTTTGGGGACGTTGAATGCGCGCCCCCACTACTCATTCGCCGTCGTTAGCGGGCCGGCGGGGTGGCCGGAGCGCGGTCACGCGGCGGCGCCTGGCCGGTCGTCGGCGCCGGACGTGACGCCGCGGCCTTGAACTCGGGCGCGTTCTTGAGCTCGTCGCGGGTCATCGCCAGCTTGAGCTTGAGCGCCTCGCGGTCGCTGGCCGGCTGCACCTGGAACGCCGCCGGGGCGAGCGCAACGTCCTTCTGGCCGATGCCGAGGAAGCCGCCGACGCCGACGATGTAGGCGACGATCCGGCCGTTCTGATCCATCAGCAAGTCACTTACGTCACCGATCTTCTCGTTGTTCGAGCCGATAACGTCGGTGCCCTTGAACTTGGTGGCGAGCCACTGGTCGCTCGACTGCTGGGTCACGAATTGCCGTGAACCCTGCTGCGCGCCCGGAGCCATCGGCTCGGATTTCTGCGCCACAGGCGGCGCCTTGGGTGCATCCGGTGCCGGCGTCTGCGCCACGGCAGAGCCAACCACCAGCGCCGCGGCGGCGGTGGTCATCATGAGTCTCTTGAGCATTTAGGCCTCCAATTTCCAATTGACTGTTGTTGTGAGACACGTTGCATCGGAGGCATCGGCGAACGACGCCTCCTGTAACGAAACAACGCGGGGCCTTGTCGACGTGTTCCGCCAATTTTTCCGCACAATTTACGGCGCGGCGTGGAACCAATAGTCAAACGCGATAGCGGCGTGTTCTAAGAACCGCACCGCGAACTCAACAAAAAAAACACGCCGGCGGAACCGGCGTGTGCACCGCAGCTAACCGCAGGTCATTAGTTGACGGTTCGATATGTTGCCTGGCGGATCATCTCGTCAGCGCGTTCGGCGTCCTCGCGGTTGCCGTCCTGCCTCGTCCTCGTTGCAAAGAGATAGAGTCCGCCTCGTGGCCGCGGAATTCCGAAATAGTAGGTGGTCGACAGGGGCTGGCCAGATGGCTGGCAGGTCGTGGTCACGCGCACTTCGCGCGCGCCGTCCGACGGGATCGAGCCTGACATAAATGCCCCCTTGCATCCCATCGCGTTGATCCCAGTCACGAGCCCGGGAATTTCAGGATCGTCCACGCGCCGCACGGGGATGATCAACAGCGACCCAACAACGGACGGCCCAGTCCAGAAGGCGTGCGCCCCCATTTTCGCGGCTTCCTCGGGAGAGCCCATCGCATAGCCGCTGACATTGGCCGCAGCCATGACATTGGCGAGCAGCACCGCGGCTTCCGCCTGAAGGGCAGGGTTTTCTATCGCTTCCCGGGGGTTTGACGTTGCACGCCGCTTCCCGTCGAACGGGTTGGCAACGTTGACGGGCTGGGTGTAGCGCCGCACACAATCGTGTAGCTGCGCCAGCATCGCCGAACTGCTTTCCAGTTCGAGGGAAAACATGTGGCTGCGGGTCGAGACCCTCAAAACACGGCCGCGGCGAAATCGGTCGAACAACGCCACGCTGTCCGCGAGCTGCATCAATGCTCGCGTAGCGTCAACAGCACGGGCGCGCACGTAGATCGGCTGCCCGTCATCGATTTCGAGAGCGACGTCGAATTCCATGCCCCGGGGCATGGTCCAGTCGCGATGCATGAACCCAACACTCCATCGATACTGTCGATCGATGGCGAACCGCATTGTGATTCCGGATTTGTAGGTCCCTGCGGCCGCACAGTACGAGAAGCGTCCGTCCTTGCCGTACGCCCCGGCGTTCCAGTGTCCAACCGTGAATGTTCGCAACGTCTGGGCTTCAGCAATTTCAGCCGATGACGCGATTAAAGCTGCAACGAACGCAAACGCACCAAAATGCGCGCGGCCACGCATAGCGAACCTCCGCAACCGTTTCTGAAAAACGCCACTCCCCCCAATATGGGCAATTCAACCATCCCGTTTGCCGGTCGGCAATTTCCATTTTCGTAATGTATCAGGATTGCCTGAGCTGGGTTGCTGGACCGGCACGGGCGTTTCCTGCCGATCGCGGCAGGGGCTGCCGCCCAAACCTCAACCATTCCTTAAGAGCGAGCGTCGTTAATAAGCGGTTGAGAAAGCCCGGCGAGGGGACCCGCCGCGGCCCCTGGTTCCATTGACGCCCAAATGATCCCATGATAGCCCATAGTATCCCATATTCAGGCGAGGCTTTCGACCCCGCCTGGCATGGGCGAAGCAGCGGGCTGAGCAAGGGGCGTTATGGACCGCTTTGTCTCCCATTACACGCTGCGGCTCGATGCGAAGGGCCGGGTGTCGATCCCGGCGCCGTTCCGCGCCGTGCTCGCGCGCGATGGCTTCGACGGACTCTACTGCTATCCGGCGCTCGACCGGCCGGCGCTCGATGCCGGCGGCAATGCGCTGCTGAAGGAGATCGAGACGCTGATCGAACGCTTCGCGCCCTATTCGGAGGAGCGCGAGCAGTTCTCGGCGACGCTCTACTCAACCAGCGAAATTCTGAAAGTCGACGGCGAGGGCAGGGTGGTCCTGACCGAGCCGTTGAAATCGCATGCGTGCATCGCGGACGAAGTCGCGTTCGCGGGCCACGGTCACAAGTTTCAGATCTGGGAGCCGGGTCGCTTCCGCGCGGAACTCGCGGAGGCCACCGAGAAGGTCCGCGCGCTGAAGAAGCGGCTCGGCACCCAGGGAGCGGCGGAAGGTCCGCACGGAGCGCGGGAATGATGGCGGGCCGCGGCGGCGGGCAACCGGCTGCCGATGGCGGACTGGCCCGCCACATTCCTGTGCTCGGCGGCCCCGCGGTCGACTTCCTCAACGTCCGCGACGGCGGCGTCTATATCGACGCGACCTTCGGCGCCGGCGGCTATAGCGCTGCAATCCTTGCTGCCGCCAACTGCAACGTCATCGGCATCGACCGCGATCAGCGCGCGGTTGCCGCCGGCTTCGACTTGGTGTCGCGGGCGGAAGGGCGCCTGGTCCTGGTCGAGGACCGCTTCTCCAATCTCGAAGGCGTGGCGCGCTCGTGCGGCTACGACGCGGTCGACGGCGTCGTGCTCGACGTCGGCGTGTCGTCGATGCAGCTCGACGAGGCGGCGCGCGGCTTCTCGTTCCGGCTCGACGGTCCGCTCGACATGCGCATGGGCGGCGCCGGGCCGAGCGCCGCCGACGTGGTCAGGCGCGCGAGCGAGCGCGATCTCAGCCACATCATTGCGACCCTGGGCGAAGAGCGGCATGCCCGTGCCGTCGCCCGCGCCATCGTTCGCGCGCGCGACGAAGCGCCGATCGAGACGACTGGCGCGCTCGCCGACATCGTCGGCCGCGTCGTGCATGCGCGGCCCGGCCAGATCCATCCGGCGACCCGCACGTTCCAGGCGCTGCGCATCTTCGTCAATGAAGAGCTCACCGAGCTTGCCGCCGCGCTGGAAGCCGCCGAGCGGGTGTTGCGTCCGGGTGGGCGGCTCGTGGTCGTGTCGTTCCATTCGCTCGAGGACCGCATCGTCAAGTCGTTCCTGACCGCGCGCGGCCGCCGCAGCGCGGGCTCGCGGCATGCGCCCGAGGCGGTGCAGGCGCCGCCGAGCTTCCGCATCCTCACCGGCCGGCCGGTTACGGCTGACGACAAAGAGACCGCCGCCAATCCGCGCGCGCGTTCGGCGAAGCTACGCGCCGCCGAGCGCACCGATGCGCCGGCCGGCCCGGACATTCCCGACGGTCTGCTGCCGCGGCTGCCGTCACTCGCCGAGGTCATGACCGGGAGGCGTCAATCATGATGCGGCTCCTCAACATGCTCGTCATCGCTGCGCTCGTGTCGGCGGCGGCCTATGTCTACAAGATCAAGTTCGATTCCACGCGGCAGGCGGAGCACATCGCCAAGGTCCGCATGGAGATCCGGCAGGAGCAGGACGCCATCGCCTCGCTGCGCGCCGAGTGGTCGAAGCTCGAGACCCCGGCCCGCATCCAGGAACTCGCGAAGCGCCACCTCACCACGCTGCGTCCGATCGATCCGCGGCAGTTCGACACCCTGCGCAATCTGCCGGAACGGCCGCCGGATCTGGTGCCGCCGGATGCCGCCGACCCGATCGGATCGCTGCTCGAAAATCCTGACGTGACCGAGGTCCCGACCGCGAGCATTCCCACCGCTGCGCGCGCCAAGAGGTAGGCCATGCAATCAGCCGCTGCGCCGACATCTGCAAAGGAGCGCGTCGCTCAGGAGCCCTGGCGCCGCCGCCTCGTGCGTACGCTGCTCTACGGGAAATCCGTCGATCGCGCGGTGAAGGCGCGTGCCCGCATCGGGCTCGCCATCGTTGCGTTCGCGCTCTGCTACGCCGTCATCGCCGGGCGGCTGGTGATGTATGCCGCGACCGACAACACCACGGTGCGGCGCTCCTACGCGGCCGATGCGGTGGCGACCGCGCGCCCCGACATCCTCGACCGCAACGGCGAGATCCTCGCGACCGACGTGCGAACGCCGTCGCTGTTCGCGGAGCCGCATCGCATCATCGACAAGGACGAGGCGGTCGAGCTCCTTGCCACCGTGATCCCCGATCTCGACACCGCCGAGGTGCGCGAGCGTCTGTCCTCGCGGCGGCGCTTCGCGTGGCTGCGGCGCGAGATCACGCCCAGGCAGCGCCAGGAGATCCATCGTCTCGGTCTGCCGGGCATCGGCTTCATGCACGAGAACAAGCGGGTCTATCCCTCGGGCCCGCTGCTCTCGCACCTGCTCGGCCACGTCAACGTCGACAACCAGGGCATCGCCGGCATCGAGAAATGGCTCGACAGCCGCGGGCTCGCCGACCTGCATCTCGCCGGCCTCGCGCGCGACCGCCATCAGCAGCCCATCGAGCTAGCCGTCGACATGCGCGTGCAGCACGCAATACGCGACGAGCTGGTGAAGGCGCGCGCCAAATACAAGGCGCTGGCGGCGGCCGGCCTGGTGCTCGATGCGCGCACCGGCGAGATCGTCTCGATGGTGTCGGTGCCCGACTACGACCCCAATAATCCGCGCGAGGCGCTCGATCCGACCCGCATCAACCGGCTCACCACCGGCGTGTTCGAGATGGGCTCGACCTTCAAGGCGCTGACGCTGGCGATGGCGCTCGACTCCGGGCGGATGAATATCAACTCAATGTTCGATGCGCGCGGCTCGCTGCAATACGGCAAGCACACGATTCACGACTATCGCGGGCAGAACCGCATGCTCTCGATGCCGGAGGTGTTCACCTATTCGTCGAACATCGGCACCGCCCGCATGGCGCTGGCGCTCGGCGTCGAGCACCACAAGCAGTTCCTGCGCCGGCTCGGCCAGCTCGACCGGCTGCGCACCGAGCTGCCTGAAAGCGCCGAGCCGATCGTCCCGCGCCGCTGGCAGGAGATCAACACCGTCACCATTGCCTTCGGTCACGGGCTCTCGGTTGCGCCGTTGCAGGCGATGATGGCCAATGCCGCGCTGGTGAACGGCGGCCTCCTGATCCCGCCGACTTTCCGCAAGCGCACGGAAGAAGAGGCGATGCAGGTCGCGACCCGCGTGCTCAAGCCCGACACCAGCGAGAAGATGCGCTACCTGATGCGGCTCAATGCCGAGAAGGGCACCGCCAAGCGCGCCGACGTCGACGGCTTCTACGTCGGCGGCAAGACCGGGACCTCGGAGAAGGTCGTCAACGGCCGCTACGTCAGGAACAAGCTGCTCAACACCTTCACCGCCGTGTTCCCGGCCGACCAGCCGCGCTATCTCCTGCTGGTGATGCTCGACGAGCCGCAGGTGATCCCGGAGACCAACGGCTACGCCACCTCGGGCTGGAACGCGGCGCCGACGGCGGGGCTGATCATCGCGCGCATCGCGCCGCTCCTCGCCATCACCCCGCGCTTCGACCTGCCGCCCGCCGAGAAGCTGATCCTGGCGAGCGCGCGCCGCTAGGCGTCCTGGTGGCGCGTAGCCGGTCGAAGACGGGCGTGAACGCCCTTTTGTTTCGGCCATCCACGCCGTCCTTCCAGACCCCCAAAAAAAGACGTGGATGCCCGGCCATCAGGGCGTTTACGCCCGTCTTTGACGGGCTATGGCCGGGCATGACGTGCGATATAGTCGCGCCGCCACCGGTCGGAAGACATGAAACTCGCCAAGCTCCTCACCGTCGATGCCCTCAGCGACGCGCGGTTCGCCGATCTCGACGTGCGCGCCATCGCCGCCGACAGCCGCAAGGTGGAGCCGAAAGGCCTGTTCGTCGCCGTGTCCGGCACCAAGGACGACGGTCTCAAATTCGTGAAGAACGCCGTCGATGCCGGCGCGGTCGCGATCATGGCGGAGAAGGTGCCGCCGGTGCCGCTGCCCGACGGCGTCGCCTTCGTGCGCGTCGGCAATGCGCGCCGCGCGCTCGCCATTGCCGCTGCGCGCCTGTTCAAGCACCAGCCCGACACCATCGCCGCCGTTACCGGTACCAGCGGCAAGACCTCGGTCGCGGCGTTTACGCGCCAGATCTGGGAAGCAACTGGCGAGGCGGCGGCCAGCATCGGCACCATCGGGCTCGTTGCGCCCGGACGCGAGGTCTACGGCTCGCTGACCACGCCCGATCCGGTCGAACTGCATCGCTCGCTCGACGAGCTCGCCGGCGACGACGTCACGCATCTGGTACTGGAGGCGTCCTCGCACGGTCTCGATCAGTTTCGGCTCGACGGCGTGCGCATCGCCGCCGGCGCATTCACCAATATCAGCCGCGATCATCTCGATTATCATCCGACGCTCGAAGCTTACCTCGCCGCCAAGCTGCGGCTGTTCAGCGATCTGGTGCAACCGCGCGGCGCCGCCGTGATCGTCGCCGATCACGAGCATGCCGACCAGGTGATCGCCACGGCGAAGCAGCGCCGGCTGCGGCTGCTGACCGTCGGCCGGCGCGGGGAGGGCATCCGCCTCAACGACAGCGTGATCGACGGCTTTGCGCAGGTGCTGAAAGTCACTTATGCCGGCACCGACTACACCGTGCGGCTGCCACTGGTCGGCGGCTTCCAGGTCGAGAACGCGCTCACCGCCGCCGGCCTTGCGATCGCGACCGAGAGCGAGCCGCGCGCGGTGTTTGCCGCGCTCGAGGCGCTCAAGGGCGCCAAAGGCCGGCTCGATCTCGCCGGCGAGCGCGACGGCGCGCCGATCTTCGTCGACTACGCCCACAAGCCGGACGCGCTCGCCAAGGCGCTGGAGGCGCTGCGGCCTTATGCGTCGCGGCAGCTCGTCGTCGTGTTCGGCTGCGGCGGCGACCGCGATGCCGGCAAGCGCCCGATGATGGGCGCCATCGCCGCCGAGAAGGCCGACCGCGTCATCGTGACCGACGACAATCCCCGCAGCGAGCAGCCGGCCGACATCCGCGCGCAAATCCTCAAATCCGCGCCCGGCGCCATCGAAATCGGCGACCGTGGCGAGGCCATTGCCCGCAGCATCGCCGAGCTGCGCAAGGGCGACGTGCTGTTGATTGCCGGCAAGGGTCACGAAACCGGCCAGATTGTCGGCAACCAGACATTGCCGTTCAGCGACCACGAGGCCGTCGCTGCCGCGCTGCAGGGGAATCCGGCATGAGCAGTGCTCCGCTCTGGACCGTCGATGCGATGGCGCAGGCCATGCAGGCTGAGCGCAGCGGCGCGCTGCCGGCTTCGGTTTCCGGCATCTCCATCGACAGCCGCAGCATCGGACGCGGCGAAGCCTTCTTCGCGATCCAGGGCGATGCCCGCGATGGCCATGACTTCGTCGCCGCAGCGCTCGCCAACGGCGCCGGCCTTGCGGTCGTCTCGGCGCGAGAGGCGCGCCGCGTTCCCGAAGGATGCGCCGCTGCTGGTCGTGCCGGGTGACGTGCTCGAAGGCCTGCGCGCTCTCGCACGCGCCTCGCGCGCGCGGTCGGAGGCCAAGGTGATCGGCGTCACCGGCTCGGTCGGCAAGACCGGCACCAAGGAAGCGTTGCGGCTGGCGCTGACGCCCTCGGGCGAGACGCACGCGTCGGTCGCCTCCTACAACAACCACTGGGGCGTGCCGCTGTCGCTGGCGCGCTGCCCTGCGAGCGCACGCTTCGCCGTGTTCGAGATGGGCATGAACCACGCCGGCGAGATCGAACCGCTGTCGCAGCTGGTCCAGCCGCATGTCGCCATCGTCACCACCATCGCGCCGGTGCATCTCGAATATCTCGGCTCGATCGAGGCGATTGCCGACGCCAAGGCGGAAATCTTCCGCGGCCTCGTCAAAGGCGGCGCGGCGGTGATCAATCGCGACATCCCGCAATATCAGCGGCTCGCCCGCGCCGCCGAAAGTGTCGGCGCGCGCGTCGTCTCGTTCGGCGAGCACGCCAAGGCCGACGCGCGGCTGATCACGTCGTCGCTGCATGCCGACTGCTCGACGGTGCAGGCCCGCATCCTCGGCGCCAACGTCACCTACAAGCTCGGCGCGCCCGGCCGTCATGTCGTGATGAATTCGCTGGCGGTGCTGGCCGCGGCCTCGCTCGCGGGCGCCGACCTGGCGCTCGCGGCGCTGGCGCTCGCGGGGCTTGCGCCGCCGACCGGCCGCGGCGCGCGCAGCGAGCTTGAGCTTCCCGGCGGCCGCGCGCTCCTGATCGACGAGAGCTACAACGGCAATCCGGCCTCGATGCAGGCGGCGATCGCGCTGCTGGGGCAGGCCGACGTCGCGGCGCAGGGCCGCCGCATCGCCGTGCTCGGCGACATGCTGGAGCTCGGGCCGAGCGGCGCCGAGCTGCATCGCGGCCTGGTCGAGCCGGTGGTAGCGCAGGGCATCGACCTCGTCTTCTGCTGCGGCCCGCTCATGCATTCGCTGTGGGAGGCTCTTCCCTCCGAGCGCCGGGGGGCGTATGCGGAGACCTCGGCCGCGCTCGAACCACAGGTGCTGGCCGCCATCCGTCCCGGCGACGCCATCATGATCAAGGGATCGCTCGGGTCGCGGATGGGTCCTATCGTCAAGGCGCTGGAAAAAAGCTACTCCCGCAACGCGCTCGCGGCGCCGAGCCAAGGCTGATCCATTAAGGCTGACTGATGCTCTATTGGCTTTCCTTCCTGTCGGACCAGCTCAACGCCCTCAACGTGTTCCGTTACATCACGGTGCGCACCGGCGGCGCGATGATCACCGCGCTCGTCTTCGTGTTCCTGTTCGGGCCGATGATCATCGACAAGCTGCGAACGCTGCAGGGCAAGGGCCAGCCGATCCGCACCGACGGCCCGCAATCGCATCTCATCACCAAGAAGGGCACGCCCACCATGGGCGGCCTGATGATGCTGCTCGGCATCACCGTCGCGACCGTGCTGTGGGCCAACCCCGCCAACAACTACGTGTGGATCGTGCTCGGCGTCACGCTCGCCTTCGGCGCGATCGGCTTCTACGACGACTATCTCAAGGTCACGCGGCAAACCCACACCGGTTTCGCCAGCACGGCCCGCCTCATCCTCGAAATCCTGGTCGCGGTGGTCGCGTGCTACTACATCGTGTCGCTCGGGCGCGAGCCGTTCGCGTCGTCGCTCACGTTCCCGTTCTTCAAGGACCTGCTGCTGCCGCTCGGCTGGTTCTTCCTGGTGCTCGGCGCATTCGTGATCGTCGGCGCCGGCAACGCGGTGAACCTCACCGATGGGCTCGATGGGCTGGCCATCGTGCCGGTCATCATCGTGGCGCTGAGCTTCGGACTGATCGCGTACCTCGCCGGCAACCTCACGCTCTCCGACTATCTGCAGATCCACTACGTCGCCGGCACCGGCGAGCTCGCGGTGGTATGCGGCGCCGTCATCGGCGCAGGGATCGGATTCCTCTGGTTCAACGCGCCCCCGGCATCGATCTTCATGGGCGACACCGGATCGCTCGCGCTCGGCGGCATGCTCGGCTCGATCGCGGTCGCGACCAAGCATGAGATCGTGCTGGCGGTGGTCGGCGGGCTGTTCGTGCTTGAGGCGGTCTCCGTGATCGTGCAGGTGGTGTCGTTCAAGCTCACCGGCAAGCGCGTGTTCCGCATGGCGCCGCTGCATCACCACTTCGAGCAGAAGGGCTGGACCGAGCCGCAGATCGTGATCCGGTTCTGGATCATCGCGGTCGTGCTGGCGCTGGTCGGTCTCTCCACGCTGAAGCTGCGGTAATGATCCCCGCCACCAGTTTCGCCGGCAAGAAGGTCGCGGTGTTCGGCCTCGGCGGTTCCGGTCTGGTCAGCGCCAGTGCGCTGCTCGCGGGCGGCGCCGACGTGGTCGGCTGGGACGACAGTGCCGACACCGTCGCGAAGGCGAACAGCGCCGGCATCCCCACGGCCGACCTGCGGCATATCGATTGGTCGAAGATTGCCGCGCTGGTGCTCGCGCCCGGCGTGCCGCTCACCCATCCGGCGCCGCATTGGACCGTGGGACTTGCGCGCGCCGCCGCGGTCGAGGTGATCGGCGACATCGAGCTGTTCTGCCGCGAGCGGCGCCGCAACGCGCCGAACGCGCCGTTCGTCGCCATCACCGGCACCAACGGCAAGTCGACCACCACCGCGCTCATTGCACATCTTGTCGGCAGCGCCGGTTACGAGCCTCAGCTCGGCGGCAATATCGGCACCGCGATCCTGTCGCTGGAGCCGCCCGGCCGCGGCCGCGTGCATGTGATCGAGGTGTCGTCCTATCAGGTCGACCTCGCGCCGTCGCTCGATCCGTCGGTCGGCATCCTCATCAACGTCAGCGAAGACCATCTCGACCGCCACGGCACGCTCGCGCACTACGCCGCGGTGAAGGAGCGGCTGGTCGCCGGCGTGCAGGAGAACGGCACCGCGATTGTCGGCGTCGACGACAACTGGTGCCAGGCCGCCGCCGACCGCATCGAGCAGGCGGGCAAGCGCGTGGTGCGCGTGTCGGTGCGCCGCCCGCTCGCCGACGGCATCACTGTCGAAGCCGGGCGCGTCATGCAGGCCGCGGCCGGCAGCGGCACCGAGATCGCGCTGCTCGGCGGGATCGGATCGCTGCGCGGTGTGCACAATGCGCAGAACGCCGCCTGTGCGAGCGCCGCCGCGCTCGCGCTCGGCCTTTCAATTGCGCAGATCCAGAAAGGCTTGCGCTCGTTCCCCGGCCTCGCGCATCGCATGGAGGAGGTCGGCCGCAAGGGCCGCGTCCTCTTCGTCAACGACTCCAAGGCCACCAATGCGGATTCATCCGCGCAGGCGCTCGCCTGCTTCAGCGACATCTTCTGGATCCTGGGCGGCAAGCCGAAGACCGGCGGGCTCTCGACCCTCACCGGCTTCTTCCCGCGCATCCGCAAGGCCTATCTGATCGGCGAGGCGGCGGCGGGATTTGCCGCCGAGCTCGAAGGGAAGGTGCCGCACGTGGTCGCCGGCACGCTCGACCGCGCGGTGGCGCTCGCCGCCCGCGACGCCGAGGCCGCCGATGTCGCCGAGCCGGTGGTGCTGCTCTCGCCGGCCTGCGCCTCGTTCGACCAGTATCGCAATTTCGAGGTGCGCGGCGACGCCTTCCGGCAACTGGTGCTGGCGCTGCCGGGGCTGGTACCGGTCCATCAATAGCCGTCTGCCTTCATTGAAAAAGTTTTCGCCCGGCCTTAAAAATCCCAGGCACGAGGGACCATGGCCGACATCTTCATCTCCTACAAAAAGGAAGACGCGGGGCGCGTGATCCGCATGGTCGAGGCGTTGCGCGCCGAAGGCTTCGACGTCTGGTGGGACCACGGCATCAAGGCCGGCACCGAATGGGATCGCTCCATCCACAAGGAGCTTTACGCCGCCAAGGTGGTGATCGCGATCTGGTCGAACGCCTCCGTCGCCGCGCCCTGGGTCAAGGAAGAGGCGACGGTCGGCAAGAGCCGCGGCGTGCTGGTCCCGGCGCGGATTGACGACGTCGATCCGCCGCTCGGCTTCATGATGATCCAGGCCGCCGATCTGATCGATTGGCACGGTGACCGCTCGGATCCGCGCTGGGCGCATTTCCTCGAGGCGGTGCGCGGGATACTGACCGGCGGGGCCGGGATGGCCACCAGCGCGGCGCCGGCCGGGCTGACCGCACGGGTGCCGGCACGGCGCGCCGCGAGCGGTCATATCATAATTATGTGCGCCGCCATCGGATTGGCGCTGGTTGCGGTCGTCGCGGCGGGCTGGATGTTCATGCGTGGGCCGGCGCCGGCGCCTGTTGCCGCGACGCCGCCGGCTGCGGTGCCGGGCGTTGCCGCGACGCCGCCCGTTGCGCAGAAGCGGGTAGCCGGCGAGGGCGAGCAGCAGCTCTGGGACCGGGCGACGGCGGAAAAGAGCCGCCAGGCGTTCCAGACCTATCTGATCAGCTATCCCGACGGCGTCTATGCGCAGCGCGCGCGCGACACGCTGCTCACCTGCCGCACCGAAACCAAGGAAGTCTGGAAGCCGGGGCCGGATGTCGCCAACCAGATGGTGCGCGGCGTCTCCGGCGGTGCGTTGTCGTCCGGCGTCACCGCTGAGCAGCACTGCAAGCAGGCGAAGGCCGGACGTGCATTCGCGCGCCAAGCTGATGTGCGAGACCATCGTCACCAATGGCGGCTATCGCAACGCCAAGTGGACGGTCGCCGACTCGCCCTGCGACTGCAAGCAGCCCAACAATGTGGTGATGAATTGCATCGCCGACCTGGCGTATTCGTGCCGCTGGGAAATGCGGGTCACCGAGCGGACCGAGATTTGCGGCTAGCGACGATCGCCTACGAAACGGCCTGCCCCGCGCACCAGCCGCTCGACCAGGCCCACTGAAAATTGTAGCCGCCGAGCCAGCCGGTGACGTCGACGGCTTCACCGATGGCATAGAGGCCGGGGACGTTGCGCGCTTCCATCGTCTTGGACGACAGGTCTCGGGTATCGATACCCCCGAGCGTCACCTCGGCTTTCGGCCACCCTTCCGAGTCCGCCGGTTGAATCTCCCAGCGTTTGAGGCGCGCCGCAAAGGCGGCGAGGGTGCGGTCGGGGATATTGGCGGTCGGCCCAGGCGGCAAGCACGCTTCGGCCAGCGCGTGCGCCAGGCGGGCGGGCAAGATCTCGGCGAGCGCGGTCCTCGCCTCCGCCCTGGGATGCGAGTGCTTGCGCTGCAAAAGAAAAGCGCTCGCGTCGCAATCCGGCGCGAGGTCGAGCGCAATCGTATCCCCCTGCCGCCAGTAGGACGAGATTTGAAGGATGGCCGGACCAGAAAGCCCTCGGTGCGTGAACAGGATGTTTTCGCGGAAGCTCGTTCCTGCGCAGGACGCGATCGCTTCCAGCGAAACGCCGGCGAGAAGCTGGCTGAAACCGAGCGCCTCGGGCGCGGCCTTCAGCGGCACCAGCCCGGGTTGCGGCTCAATGATGTTCAAGCCGAAGCGCCGCGCGACGTCATAGGCGAAGCCGGTCGCGCCCATCTTCGGGATCGACAGCCCGCCCGTCGCCACGACAACCGCCGGAGCGGTGAAACACTGTTGGGTAGTCTCCACGCGAAAGCGGTCGGCGTGGGAAATATCAATGACGGTGTGACCGACCCTGAGATCGACACTGCCTTGCGCGCATTCGGCCAGCAGCATGGCGACGATGGCGCGCGCGGAGCCATCGCAGAACAATTGGCCGAGCGTCTTCTCGTGATAGGGAATGCCATGGCGCTCGACCAGGGCGATAAAATCAGCCTGCGTGTAGCGTCCCAGCGCCGACCTGCAGAAATCGGGATTGCCGGACAGAAACCGATCCGGCGCGCTATAAAGGTTCGTGAAATTGCAGCGTCCACCACCTGAAATCAGAATCTTGGCGCCGACTTTGTCGGCATGGTCGAGCAACAGGACTTTTCTGCCGCGCTGGCCGGCGGTGAGGGCGCACATGAGTCCCGCTGCGCCTGCGCCGATGATGATGACGTCGAATGACTCGGTTGCTGTCGTCATCCGCCGCTTCGCTCATCCCTGGTTTCACTAAGGCCTCGGGCCTGCGATATAGCAGCGCCTCATCTTGGGCAACGCGGCTTGCGATCAAATGTATTTATTGCGCCGGAAAATCGCGGTATGCAGCGAATACGCCGGTGGCATTCTCTCCGCAGGGGTGGACGGAATTCGAGTCGCCGAAGCAGTGGCGCTGGACATCGCCGGAAGAGGGGGAGAGCCCGCGTGCTCGTCCGATTGAAATGATTGGAAACGGGCGCGACACCGTCGTCGTGATCGGTGCGGGCATCGTCGGCGTCTGCGCGGCCTGGCAACTTCTGCGCCGCGGCGCCCGCGTGACGCTGATCGACCGCGACGAGCCCGGACGCGGCTGCTCCTTTGGCAACGCCGGCGCGTTGAGCTTCGGCAGCGTCGCGCCGCTCGCGATGCCGGGCGTCATGCGCGACGCCGTGAGCATGCTGTTCGATCCCGCGGCGCCGCTGCGTATTCCGCTCGCCTATCTGCCGAAAGCCGCACCGTGGCTGACGCGCTTCGTGCGTGCGGCACGGCCCGATGCGGTGCAACGCATCTCCGACGCGCTGTCGGCGCTGCTCGCCAATTCGATCGAGAAGCATCTCGAGATCCTCGGCGAAGTTGGTGCGAGCGACATCGTGCAGCGCACCGGCCAGCTCTATCTCTATCCGGATGAGGCGTGGCTCGCGAAGGACGCCGGGTCCTGGGCGCTTCGCAAAGAACATGGCCTGCGGATCGAACACCTGGAGCGCGACGGTATCCTCGCGCTCGAACCCGAGGTCGGGCCCGACTACCCGATCGGCATGTTCACGCCCGACCAGGGCATGTCGACCAATCCCTATCGGCAGGTCGACCGCCATCGCGGCGGACTTTGCGCGGCATGGCGGTTCGATCGTCCGCGACCGCGTGGTGGCGATCGAGGTCGAGGGCGATCGCGTGCGCGCGGTGCGCGGCGAGAATGCCTCCTACGCCTGTGACCATGCGGTGGTCTGCGCCGGCGCGTGGTCGGCGCAACTGCTCACGAAGCTCGGCTATGCGCTGCCGCTCGAGAGCCAGCGCGGCTATCACGTCACGGTTGCTTCGCCCGGGATCACGGTGTCGCGGCCGGTGGTGGCGGCGGACCGCAAGGTGTTTCTCACTCCGATGGAGGACGGGCTGCGCGCCGCCGGCACCGTCGAGTTCGGCGGGCTGACGCGCGCGCCCAACCGCAAGCGTGCCGAATATCTGGTGCGCGACCTGGCGCGGGTGTTTCCGCGCGCGCAAATCCCCGCCGACTGGTCGTTCTGGATGGGGCACCGGCCGTGCTTTCCGGATTCCCTGCCGGTGATGGGGCCGAGCCGCCATCGTGGCCTGTGGTTCAATTTCGGCCACGGGCATCTTGGATTGACGATGTCGGCGGCGAGCGGCGACATCCTGGCGCGCGCGATCTGCGGTGAGCCGTCGAATATCGACCTCGCGCCGTTTTCGCATGAGCGGTTTCGACGGGGCGCAGGCTAGGGCGTGTGGCCTAGAAGCCACAGCGCACCAAAATCGATGAGGCGGGACATTCGGCTGTGAGTTCTGCCAGCGATCCACAGCCTTCAGGTGTAGACTCGCGGCGCAAATCGGAAAGCGAATTGCAGGCACGTAACGAGGGAGGGGGCCTCCATGCGTTACACGGCTATTGCGGTTATCGCAGCGGGGCTAGGTATCAGCATCGGTCAAGCGGCAAAGGCCGCAGACATGCCAGCGGCGCCGGTCTACCGGGCGCCGGTGGTTGCGCCGGTTTATAGCTGGTCGGGAATCTATATCGGCATCAACGCCGGCGGCGCTTGGAGTTGCAGCAACGTTCCGACATCGACGGTGTTCGACCCCCTCGGCTATTTCGACGTGGCAAGCGTGCCGGCCGTCAATGCTGCCGGAGCCCAAGCGATCGACACGACAGGCTTCCTCGGCGGCGCGCAAGTCGGCTACAACCTGCAATCGGGCCGTTTCGTCGCCGGCCTCGAGTTCGACTTCGACTATTTCCGGCTGAGGGGATCGAGCACGACGGCGGGGGTATATCCGTGCTGTGCTCCCGCCGCATTCACCGTCACATCGTCGGTCAGGGCGGATTGGCTCGCCACGTTGCGCGGACGTATCGGCATGACGGCCGACAACTGGCTATTCTACGCCACCGGCGGACTCGCGGTCGCCAACCTGAAGGGCAACTTCGGGTTCACCGACAACTGCGGCGACGTCGCCGCCTGCAACGGCCCGGGCGGGCCGAACGCCGTCGAGGCCGCCTCAGTCTCCAAGATCAGGTTCGGCTATGCGGTCGGCGGCGGCGTCGAGGCCGGGCTATGGAGCAACTGGTCGCTCAAGGCCGAGTACCTCTACGTCGGCTTCCGCTCCGAATTGGTGGTGGGCTTCATCACGACGCCTGGCATTGCCCCCTTCGCCGTCAACAACCCCTTCACCCACACCGTCGACCTCAAGGCCCACATCGCTCGGCTGGGCCTCAATTACCGGCTTGGCGGGCCGGTGACCGCCCGCTACTGAGCGCGCGCCCCCATGCAGGAAAGCAAAGCCCCGGGTTGGAGCCCGGGGCAAAGCAGATGTCGGCAATCAACTGCCGAACGGCTACGATTTGTGAGTACACGCCCTTAATGCAGTCCGGCGATGCCGGCCTGGTGCACGATCTTGCCCCAGCGCGAGACCTCGGTGCTGACGAACTTGCGCAGCTCCGGGGGCGAGGGGCTGATGATCGGTATCATGCCGATATTGGCGAGCTGCTTCTCGACCTCCGGCATCGCCATCACCTCTTTGAACGCGTCGTGGAGCTTGTTCACGATGTCGGGCGGCGTGCCGGCGGGCGCCAGGATGATCGACCAGTTCGATTCATCGAACCCGGGAACGGCGTCCGCGATCGGCGGAACGTCGGGCAATTCTGCGAGCCGCGCCGCCGAGCTGACGGCCAGCGCGCGCAGACTGCCGTCCTTGAGCAGCGGGATCGAGGGCGCCGCCGCCGCGAACATCAGCGACACGCGCCCGGCGACGATGTCGACCACCGCCGGTGCCGTGCCGTTGTAGGGAATTTGCCGCAGATCGATGCCGGTCTGGACCTTGAGCAACTCGGTGAACAGATGCTGCGACGTTGCGATACCCGGCGACGCGTACATGATCTCGCCGGGCTTTTGCTTCGCCAGCTTGATCAGCTCCGCCACCGATTTGACCGGCAGCGACGACGTCGCCACCAGCAGGAACGGGTAGTGCGCGACCAGCGCGATCGGCGCAAAGTCGTTATTCGCATCGAACGGCGACTTCTTGTAGAGCGTCGGCGCGACCGCGAGCGTCGAGCCCGACAGCACCAGCGTGTAGCCGTCGGGCGGTGACTTCGCCAGCGCCTGGATGCCGATCACCGCGCCGGCACCCGGCCGGTTCTCGATCACGATCGACGCCTTCACGCGATCGGAAAGCTTCGCGCCGATGATGCGGGCCAGCACGTCATTGCCGCCGCCGGGCGGGAACGGCGAGATGATGCGGATCGGGCGGTTGGGATAGGTCTGCGCTTCGGCTTGTGCATGCCCAGTGAGAACGAACACCGCGATTGTGAGAAGCGTGACGGAGAGTTGTCGAATTTTCATATCAACGTCCAAGCAATTTGTGGGCCACGCTACAGCCCCAGCGCATAAGACGGCCGGCGCGGGTCGGCGCCGCCCTTGAGCAGGCCGCTCTCCTGATCGGCGACCACCGAGCACACCGCGCCGGCGAGCCAAGTCCAATCCGGCCACCATCCGATCGTGTGCCCGAGCTTGGCGAGCGCCTCGCCGGTCGCCTTGTCGATCCGGCTTTCCATGTTGAGCAGCCCCGGGTGATAGGCGTGCGGCTCGAACGACGACGGATAGCTGTAGGACGCGACGCGCGGCGCCTCGATCGCTTCCTGCACCTCCATGCCGAACAGGTGGATGTTGAAGAACACCTGCAGCATCGCCTGCGTCTGCACGTCGCCGCCGGGCGTGCCGAACGGCATCTTCATCTTGCCGGGCTCAATCGCGATCGCCGGGCTCGGCGTGAGGCGTGGGCGCTTGCCGGGTGCGACGCCGGACGGATGACTGGGATCGCCCCAGTTCTGGCTGCCGCGCGGGGAGGGGATGATGCCGAGCTCCGGGATCACCGGCGCGTTGTAGGAGCCGTCGCTCGGCGTCGCCGCGAACACGTTGCCATGCTTGTCGATACAACAAACGTGAGAGGTGTCGAGCTCCGGCGCCGAGAACGCGCGCTCCGGCACCAGCGGCGCGCCGCTTGCCGAAAGCTCGGCGGCAAGCTTGCGTGGATCGCCGGCGGGCGGCATCTCCGGCCAGGCCTTGTCGGGACGGATCATCGCGCGGCGCTTCTTCGCGTAGTCGCGCGACAGCATCGCGTCGATCGGCACGTCGATGATGCGCGGGTCGCCGAAATAAGCCTCACGGTCGGCGAAGGCGAGCTTTACCGCTTCGGTGATGCGGTGCAGGTAGCCGGCGGAGTTGTGGCCGAGCTTTTTCAGCTCGGCGCCGTCGAGCAGGTTCATCGCCTGCAACAGCGACGGTCCCTGGCACCACGGCCCGCAGGCATAGAGCGTGATGTCGCCGAACGTGGTCGCGACCGGCTCGTCGAAGCCGGAGCGGTAGTTGGCGAGGTCCTCGGCCGAGAGGATGCCCCCGTTCTCTTTCTGGTATTTGACGATCGCGCGCGCGATGTCGCCGCGGTAGAAGGCGTCGCGTGCGGCGGCGAGCCCGGCTTCGCGTCCGCGCGAGCGCGCCGCCGCCTCCTGGTCCGCCATGTGCTGCAACGTTGCGCCGAGCGCCTTCTGCACGAACACCTCGCCGACCTGCGGCGGACGTCCGTTCGGCAGGTAGAGGTCGACGTTCGACGGAAACTTGCGATACTCCGCCTCATGATCGGTGATGATCTCGTTCATGAGGTCATAGGTGGGGAAGCCGTCGCGGGCGTAGCCGATCGCGGATTTTGCCACCTCGCCGAAGCTCATGGTGCCGAAACGCTCGAGCGCCGTGATCCACGCATCGGGCGCCGCCGGCACCACGGTGCGCATGATGCCTTGCGGGATTTTTCCGCCGTGGTTCTTCATGAAGTAGTTGGGATCGAGCGCCTTCGGCCAGGTGCCGAGACCCGGAATCGTGACGAGGCGGTTCTCGGCGGCGGAATAGATGATGATCGGCGCGACGCCCGCGACGTTCACGAATTCCGGCTGCACCACGCCGAGCGAGATTCCCGCCGCAACGCCCGCATCGATCGCATTGCCGCCGGCCTCCAGGATCTTGAAGCCCGCTTCGGCGGCGAGATATTGAGTGGCGGAGATCATGTGGCGTGTGCCCATGATCGTGGGGCGGTGGGATTTCATGTTCTTTTGTCCCCTACGCAAAGCCTTTCAGTCGACAGGTAGCACGATTGGGCGCCGCCTTAAAACGTCTGTCACATGACTGTCATGGAAACTTGCTTTTTCTGTCGCAGAGCGAAGGGACTGGAGCATGCAATTCACCATTTCCGACGGGACTGGAACGACCGCGAAGATCGGCCTGGTCGGCAAGCTCGACATCGCGGGTGCCGAGGTGATTGCGCTGCCACTGGCGACCTTGGCCGGCGGCAAGAAGGGCCTGGTCGTCGACCTCTCGGGCGTCACCTTCCTGGCGTCGATCGGCATCCGCCATCTGGTGTTGGCAACCAAGGCCTTGGCCCGCAAGGGCGGCAAGCTGGTGCTGGTCAATCCCACCGATGCGGTCAGGGAGGTGCTGGTCACCTCCGGCGTCACCGACCTGATGCCGATCGTCGCCACCGATAGCGCGGCCTACGAGTTGATTGGCTGAGCCGCCGCAATTCCGTCACCTTGCCACCAATGCCGAGGTTTGCCTAAGAACGATGCTGGCCGGGCTGGCGCACTTTTGTCCCAACCCGGCGGCGCGCTCTTCGCAATGGCCGCATCGAATACTATCTTGCCGCGCTCCACCCAAAGACCGCGCGCTCGCGGTCCTGATCAAGGATGTTCGTAGCTTCGAAGCCAAGCAGCCGGCCTCTGACGATACGGTGGCGGTAATGCTGGCGATCGCCTGAACAAAGCCCATAATCCGGTTCCATGATCCGCTTCGCCGCCAACATCGTGCCCAGCCCGGCGGCCATCTCCCAGGTCACGGAAGATGTGGCCGACTTCCTTCGCGCCGCTGGCGTCGACGCCCGGGCCGTGCATCACGTCAGCCTTGTCATCGACGAAATTCTAACGAACGTTGCCACCCACGGCGGGAACCCGGACGCCCCGGCCAGCGTCGCAATCGAGGTCCGGACCGACCGCGTTTTCGGCGAGATCGGAGACTGGGGCGCGCCATTCGACCCGCGGTTCGGATCGGGACCGGACTTCGGAGCACCGCTCGAGGAGCGCAGCATCGGGGGGCTTGGCTTGCACCTGGTGCGGCAGTTGACATCGGCCTTGGAGTATCGGCGCGACGGTGAGCAGAATTGGACCACGTTTTACGTCGCCCGCGAGCAAGGAAGGGAGTTGAATGATGGACGTGAGTGAGCAGCAGGTCGGCCGCGTCTGGGTCGTCACCGCGCGGGGCCGGCTGGACGGCGCCACCAGCGGAGCTTTTGCCCAACGTGTCGAAGCTTTGGTCACCGGGACCGAGCCGCGGCTGCTGGTGGATTTTTCCGGCGTCGACTTCGTGTCGAGCGCGGGCCTGCGCGCCGTGCTGGCGCTGCTGAAGAAGGTCAAGGGCGCCCAGGGGGCGTTCGCTCTGTGCGCCGTGCAGCCGGCGGTGCGGGAGGTGCTGGAGATCACCGGCTTCGCCGGGATGATCGACATCCATCCCGAGCGCTCGGCGGCGCTGACGGCCTTGTCGTGATGCCGATGTGCGCGCGGCTCCTGGAAAAGATCAGGACGCAGCTGAACGGCAAAGCCGGCGGCACCGCTCCGGCGTGAGCGGCGCCCGCTTATCGATCGGCTCGGCGTAAAGACCTTAAAGGCCGCGGCGGCGCTTCTTCTTCGCCGCCTTGCGGGCCGCATAGCGGGCATCGCGCGCGGCCTTCTGCTCGGCTTTCAGCGCGGATTCCGCTTCAGCGTCCAGTTCGGCCCTCGAGGCTGCTTCGGCGGCTGCCTGTTCGGCGGTGAGCCGCTCGGCTTCGCTCGCCGCCTCGGCGGCGATCGCGGCCTGCCGGGCGAGCTCGGTCTCGTGCTCGCGCCGCGCTAGTTCGCGCTGCGCCTGCCGCTCCGCGCGTGCCGCAGCGATCGCTTCGCGCTCGCGGCGCTTCTCGATCGCTTCGGGGCTGTTGGGATCGGCGTTTTTCTTGAATTTGGCGAGGAGGTTTTTCTTGGCTTCGTTTGCGAGATTGAGACGGTCTTGGAGTGTCGGATCGGAATGGCGCATGACTACGGCTGTTGTTCCTATTGGGCCCCACGCGGGGCCGACACGGTTGATGGGTGGAAGTTAGCGTCGGAGGGAAGCGACTGATTAATGGCCGAATGAGCGGCCGTCAATCGGCCCCGACGCGGGCTGTATATAGCGACCGGATCGCCGGATGGGTAGATGCGAAAGCCTCCAAGCCTGCGTTACAAGCCCTTTCTTTTTGCGTCCGAATCATGGCTGCCTGCGGTTCGCGCATATTGCGCATCAAAGAGGGCAATCTCACCATGGCGCCTGCACCCAAAAAGTCCCCGCCGGTTACGCTCAAGCATCTCGCGGCGACCCTGGCCGAGCAGCATCAACTGACCAAGAAGGGCGGCGAAGCCCTGCTCACCGACCTGGTCGGTTTGATCACCAAGCATCTCAAGAGAGGCGAGCGGATCCGGATCGTCGGGCTGGGCATCCTGCAGGTGCGCAAGCGCGCGGCGCGCATGGGGCGCAATCCCGCGACCGGTGAGCCGATCAAGATCAAGGCGAGCAAGAAGGTCGCATTCCGGGCGGCCAAAGACCTCAAGATGGCGGTCTGATCGCAGCCGTACGTGAGAATAATCGGAGCCCCGGCAGCGCCACTGCCGGGGCTTGCGTTTGAGCGGGGCATGCTTGATCACCCGCTGGCGAGCTCTTCGCGCAGGATTTCAAGCGCGAGCCATTGCTCCTCCGCCGCGGCGATCTTCCGCTGCAATTCGCCAAGTTCGACGCTGACCTTCTGGAAAGCGGCGCGGTCGCGCGTATAGAATTGCGGATCGTCGAGCTTGGCCTGCAGCGCACGGGCCTCGCTCTGCAGCGTTGCAATGGTGTCAGGAAGCGTTTCAAGCGCGTGCTTGTCCTTGAAGGTCATTCGCCGTTTCGGCGGCTCAGCCGCTTCGGGGGCGGGAGCGACGTCCTTCGAGGCCCTCTGCGGTTCCTGCTTGCGTTGATCGCGGGTCAAATCCGCGCCGCGCTGCGCCAGCATGTCGCTGTAGCCGCCGGCATATTCGACCCAGCGGCCATTGCCCTCGGGCGCGATCACGCCGTTCACCAGGCGGTCGAGAAAATCGCGATCGTGGCTGATGAGCAGGACCGTGCCAGCATATTCGCCGAGCATGTCCTCGAGCACTTCCAGCGTCTCCATGTCGAGATCGTTGGTAGGCTCGTCGAGGACCAGGAGATTCGACGGCTGCGCGAGCGCCTGCGCCAGCATCAGGCGGCCGCGCTCGCCGCCCGAGAGCTTGCGCAGCGGCGTGCGCGCTTGCTCGCTGCTGAACAAGAAGTCCTTCATATAGCTGACGACGTGCTTGGCCTGCCCGTTCACATGCACGGTGTCGCCGCCGCCGGCGGTGAGCGCTTCAGCAACCGTGACGGCGGGGTCGAGACTGTCGCGATGCTGGTTGAGCGTTGCGATCGCCAGGTTAGCGCCGAGCCGGAGCGCGCCGCTGTCGGGAGACAGCGCACCGGTCAGGAGGTTGATCAACGTGGTCTTGCCGCTGCCGTTGGGCCCGACGATGCCGATGCGGTCGCCACGCTGGATGCGGATCGAGAAGTTGCTCACGATCGGGCAGCCTTCGTAGCTCTTGCCGATCCCGCTCGCCTCGATCACCAGCACGCCGGACTCCGGTGCCGCGCTGGCGGTTATCGCGGCGTTGCCGGCGCTTGCCCGATAGGTGCGGCGCTTCTCCCGCAGCGTCTGCAATTCGCCGACGCGGCGCATGTTGCGCTTGCGCCGCGCGGTGACGCCGTAGCGCAGCCAGTGTTCTTCGGCCACGATCTTGCGGTCGAGCTTATGCTGGTCGCGTTCTTCCTCCGCCAGCACCGCGTCGCGCCACTCCTCGAAATGGGCGAAGCCGCGCTCCAGGCGGCGCGTCTCGCCGCGATCGAGCCAGACCGTGGCGCGCGAGAGCGTCGACAGGAAACGCCGGTCGTGGCTGATGATCACCAGCGCGGTGCGGCGCGCATCGAGGTCGCGCTCCAGCCATTCGATGGTGTCGAGATCGAGGTGGTTGGTCGGCTCGTCGAGCAGAAGGATATCGGGCGACGGCGCGAGCACGCGCGCGAGCGACGCGCGGCGCCCTTCGCCGCCGGAAAGATGTGCCGGATGCTCTTCACCGTTGAGCCCCAGCTGCTCGAGCAGATAGCGGGCGGCGTGTCGGTCGTCAGCAGGACCAAGCCCGGCCTCGACATAGGCGAGGGTGGTTTCGAAGCCGGAGAAATCGGGTTCCTGGAGCAGATAGCGGACCGTCGCGCCCGGCTGCAGGAAAACCGTGCCGTGGTCCGGTTCGACCATGCCGGCGGCGATTTTCAACAAGGTCGATTTGCCGGAACCGTTGCGCCCGACCAGCGCGACACGCTCGCCGGTGGAGACGGCCAATTCCGCGCCGGTAAGCAGCGGCGTGCCGCCGAACGTCAGAGCGATGTCTTTAAGCTGAAGCAGGGGAGGCGACATGCGGCCGAACATAAGCACGGTCGTTGTCGGACGTCATCAGGCCGGCGAATACGCTAGTCGGGGGTCCTGCGATCGCGAGGCCGAGCTACCAGGGTCGTGACCCTGCGGACGCAAAACCGCCCGCGGACCGCCTGGGCTCGGGGAGCTTCTTCTTCGGCGCGGCGATCAGTCCCTCGCGTATCGCCTGCTTGCGCGCGAGCTTGCGCGACCGGCGGATTGCTTCCGCCTTTTCGCGCGTCGATTTTTCGGATGGCTTCTCATAAAACCGCCGGCGCTTCATCTCCCGAAACACGCCTTCGCGCTGCATCTTCTTTTTCAGGACACGCATCGCCTGATCGACATTGTTGTCGCGTACGAGGACTTGCAAGGGTTCAATCCTTCCGGGTTCAGGACGAAATTTCAGGTCGGCGGCGATGCGCATCGACAGCGCACAAGAACATCAGGCGTAAGAATTGGTCTTCCGCCCTTCACTCAAACGCACGCTGAACGGTAGCCTGGTCGTGACGGCCGTAAGCGATCTTCGATTTCGCGCTTTGCGTCGAATTCGCACTCGTGCCGAAAGAGCTCTCGGCCATCAGCAGTCGTCGAAATGCCGATGATTTGGTCTATATGGGGCGCGATTGTCGCAATAGCCAGCCTTTTCTCCCTCAACGGACCACGAATCGCATCACGCTGAGCCTTTAAACCTTGTGATATGGGCGGCGATACCCTATATCTTCTTATCGAGTTTTCGGCCGGACGACTTGGCCTTGCAGCGCTTGATGCGCGCCTGACTGACGACCTTCTTCCAAAATCTCGAACTTGAGCGGCCGCATTCGCGTGCGGTCTATACACACACATCTGAAGGATAACGTTATGTCACAGGGAACCGTGAAGTGGTTCAACGGCCAAAAGGGGTTCGGCTTCATTCAACCGGACGATGGCAGCAAGGACGTCTTCGTGCACATCAGCGCAGTCGAGCGCGCAGGGATGCACAGCCTCAATGAAGGTCAGAAGATCGAATTCGATCTCGTCGCTGATCGCAAGACCGGCAAGTCGTCGGCCGACAATTTGAAGACTGTTTGATCGACAACGCTAACAGCCATAGCTCCTTGACCACGGATGTACTGGCAAGGATCGTGGTTCAGAGCCCTGCGGCTGGTCCCCCGGCCGCGGGGTTTATTTTTTTGGCTTCGCCATCGCTGGCAAAGATTGACTAGGTCCGGTTGCCTGAAAGGTGTATGCTGTTGGTATCATCGGCATGTCGCTCGTGCGAGCGAACCGAGGCGCCGGTGGCTGAGAGACCGGTTTGCGCTCCCGCCTGCAAAGGAGCGCGTTGTGGCCGAATCCTCCCAATCCGTAAAGGCAACGCTGCTCCGCAGTCATGCCGCTGCGTGTGGCGCCTTTGCAGCCAACGCCGTATCGCCGTCAGACCGAGAGCTTTTACTGCGAATGCAGCGATCGTGGCTCGAGCGTGCCCATCATCAAGACCAGATCGATGGATTGCCTCCAAGCCCGCCTGGATGTTCCAGTGCGCTTGCCTTGCCGCGCAATTGATTCAAGAACGCTGTGCTTGCCCCAACGCACCGCGGACGTGTGCAGATCATGAACGCGTCTCAGACCAAAAAGGAATCAAGACATGCGTTTCTATATCTTTAAGTCCGAGACGACGAGGGATCTGCGTGCCTTTGCGGGCGACCCAGGCGGAACCAAGCTTCCCGAAAGGCACGCTCCCTGGACCGTGACGGGTGTCGTCGCTGATGAGGCGGTGCCTCCGCATAATTTGTCCCGTGAGACGATTGAAGAGGCGATCGGGAGCGAGGGCTTCCAACTCTGGCGCTTCAAGGTCGCTGAAGTTTGACGCTGGGATTCGTCGCGCGCTCTGGCAAGTCACATTGACCGGTGGGGGCGCGCCCTACGGTCTGGTCCTACGTTTGTGGGTTGCCTTGGCAAGTTCTGCGTGGCTACGCCGCTCCGCGTGGTCGAGGACCTGATAGCCGACCATGCACAAAACTCCCAACAACAACATTCCGGACAAGACCCTCATCCTGCACTGGATCGAAGACCAGAATGCGTGGGAGGAGTTGCCGTGGCTGGATTGGGTTCAGTTTCGCGGTTTTGGCACGCGGCGATCGAGCCTGCTTGTCGGCGCTGCGGCCGGCGAGCACTATTTTCTTGTCTGCATGTTGGGAACTCACGGCGAACTCTGCAATGTGATTCCGCACCGATACGTCATTTCGAGCGACGCCCGGCTTGTTCACGGGTTTGACGGACTTGACGTTACAGAGCGCGAAGAGTCGGACCGAATACAAGAGCTTGTCGCGCCGACGATCGAAGACTTGGAGCGTTACAACGAATTGGGCGAGCGGGGGCTTGCGGTCAATCTGCCGCCGCTGCGCACCGTTCAGCATTTGCTGCACGCGATGCCGGGGATTGCGGGGGCGCAACCCGGCGCGGCTTGCTGGAATTTCCTGTCCGCGATCGGCGTCTGCCGATCTGGCAAGGCAGTCAATTAGGCTGGGGGTCGGAACGCTTGCCTCGCCGTCGATGGCCGTAGGCACGGGAGATCGCTAAATTATTACCGATCGCCGCAAGACGGCTTTTACATTTGCATGCGACTGTTGGCGTGACGCTGCGGGCCTCCTGGCGCGCAGCGTTGGGCATATATGAGGGAGCCGACCAGTGAGCGGTCTCATGAGGCTAGGGGCGCGGTTTCTGAGGGAAGAATCCGGGGCCACCGCCATCGAATACGCGATCATCGCCGGAACCGTGTCGATTGCGATCGTGACAGCCGTCACCGCCGTCGGCACCAGCGTGAACGGCATGTTCACGAAGGTCGAGGCGGGCTTCAATTAAACCGCCCAAATCGCTTCTCGCCGTTAACCTCTCCTCAACCAACCCCGGTCAGGACTTGTAGCCTGGACGGGGAATGCCATGGTCTCGCGCGTCGAGCGCACGCCCTTTGCCGCCTGGTGGTGGACGGTCGACCGGCTGACGCTGGCGGCGATGCTCGGGCTGATGCTCGCCGGCATCGTTCTCTCGCTGGCGGCGAGCCCCCCGGTTGCCGCCCGGCTCGGGCTCGAGCCGTTCTATTTCGTCAACCGCCACATCATGTTCCTGATCCCGGCGATCGCGGTGCTGATCGCGACCTCGTTCCTGCCGCCGCGCCACATCCGCCGTATCGCGCTGGTGGTGTTTGCCGTCAGCCTCGCGCTCGTGTTCATGACGCTGGTCTACGGCGCGGAGGTGAAGGGCGCGCGGCGCTGGCTCACCATCCTCGGCGTCAGCATCCAGCCGTCGGAATTCCTGAAGCCCGCCTTCGTGATCCTGATCGCCTGGCTGTTCGGTGAATCGGCGCGCCGTCCCGAGATGCCGGCGAACACCATCGCGCTCGGCTTGCTGGCGGCGGTGGTGATCGGTCTGGTGCTGCAGCCCGACTTCGGTCAGACCATGCTCATCCTCGCGGTCTGGGGCGCGCTGTTCTTCCTCGCCGGCATGCGGCTGATCTGGGTTGTCGGATTGGGCGGCGCGGCGATCGTCGGATTGACCGGCGCCTACTTCACGGTTCCGCACGTGGCGCGGCGCATCAAGCGCTTCATCGATCCGGCCTCCGGCGACACCTTCAATATCGACCAGGCGGTGGAATCCTTCGTGCGCGGCGGCTGGTTCGGCCGCGGCCCGGGTGAGGGCACCGTCAAGCGTATCCTGCCCGAGAGCCACACCGACTTCGTGTTCGCGGTCGCAGCGGAGGAGTTCGGCATCGCGCTCTGCCTGGTCCTGCTCCTCCTGTTCGCGTTCATCGTGCTGCGCGCCTTGCTGCATGCGCTGCGCAACCACGACCCGTTCCAGCGCTTTGCGGCGGCCGGGCTCGCGATCCTGTTTGGCCTGCAATCCGCCATCAACATGGCGGTAAATGCCCACCTGATCCCGGCCAAGGGCATGACCCTGCCGTTCGTTTCTTACGGGGGCTCCTCGATGATCTCGCTCGCCTGGGGCATGGGCATGTTGCTGGCGCTCACGCGTGAGCGTCCGCGCGACTACCTGGCGAGCCAGGGCGGCCTCGTTCCCGCCGGGAGCACGGCGTGACCGAGGCGCGCGGCGCGCCGCTGGTGCTGCTTGCGGCGGGCGGAACCGGCGGGCATCTGTTCCCCGCCGAGGCGCTGGCGGCAGCGCTCGCCAAGCGCGGCGTCACCGTGGACCTCGCCACCGATCACCGCGCCGAGCGCTATGGCGGCCGTTTCCCGGCGCGCGAGACCCACATCATCCCGAGCGACACGGTACGCGCGCGCAACCCGGTCGCGCTCGCGCGCACCGCGATGGCGCTCGGCCGCGGGCTCGTGCGCGCCTATTTCGTGCTGCGGCGGATCAAGCCGGCCGCCGTGGTCGGTTTCGGCGGCTATCCCACGCTGCCACCGGTCGGCGCCGCGACGGTGTTGAAAATTCCAACCGTCATCCACGAGCAGAACGCGGTGATGGGACGCGCCAATCGGCAGCTCGCGCCGCGCGTGACCGCGATTGCGACCTCTTTCGAGGGCGTGCTCGATGCCGAGACGGCGCTGGCGGCAAAGGCGACGCGCACCGGCAATCCGGTGCGGCCGGCGGCGATCGCGGCGGCGGCGACGCCGTTCGTCGCGCCCGAGGCGGACGGCCTCGTGCGGCTCCTGGTGTTCGGTGGCAGCCAGGGCGCGCGCATCATGTCGGAGATCGTGCCGGCGGCGATCGAGCAACTGGACGCGTCGTTGCGCGTGCGGCTGTTGCTCGCACAGCAGGCGCGCGACGAAGATCTCGCGCCCGTGCGCGACATCTATGCCCGCCTGTGTATCGCCGCGGAGGTGTCGCCGTTCTTTCCCGACCTGCCGGCGCGCATCGCGGGTGCGCATCTCGTCGTCGCCCGCTCCGGCGCGTCGACGGTGTCGGAGCTCGCCGTCATCGGACGGCCGTCGATCCTGGTGCCGCTGCCGGGCGCGCTCGATCAGGATCAGTTCGCCAATGCCGGCGTGCTCGCGGCTGCCGGTGGCGCCATCCGCCTGCCGCAAACCGACTTCACGCCGGCGCGCCTGGCCGCGGAGATCACGGCTCTCACCGCGGGCTCGCAGCGCCTGACGGCGATGGCGCAGGCCGCGCGCTCGCAGGGCGCGCCCGACGCCGCCGACCGGCTCGCCGATCTGGTGATGAAGACGGCGAAGCTGTCCTAACGGCTATTCAACATCGTGCGCACCTCGTGCAGGTCGCGGGCCACCGCGACGCACAGCGCCCGCAATTCATCGGTCGCCGGCAGCATGTCCGGCACCATGATCGCCATCGCGCCGGAGGCGTGGGCGGCGCGCACGCCGGGGTACGAATCCTCCAACACGATGCAGCGCTCGGGGCGCACGCGAAGCTTGCCGGCAGCGGCCAGGAAAATGTCGGGATGCGGCTTGCCGCGCGTGACATCCTCGCGGGTGCAGACGGCGGCGAAATGATCGAGCAGGCCGGCGCGCTGGAGATGGTGCTCCGCGATCCTGCGCACGGTCGAGGTCGCGACCGCCATCGGCAGCTTACGTGCCGCAAGCTCGCCGATCAGCTCCGCCGCGCCGGCCTTCACCGGAACGCCGGCGTCGAGGCGCCGGCCCATCTCGGCCTCGCAATCCGCAAACAGCCGCGCAATCGGGAAGTCGGCGCCGAAGCGTTGTTGCAGCATGTGGTGGATTTCCGCCTCGGCGGTTCCGACCATCGACTGGCAGAAGTCGTCGGGAAAATCGTACCCCATCGCCAGCGCGCTCGCGATCATTGCCGCGCGATAGACGCTCTCGGTGTCGAGCAGGAGCCCGTCCATGTCGAAGATCACGGCCTCGACGGGGAAAGGGAAGGCGGTCATGAGGTGGTTCCGGTGACTTGCGTCGCGGGGCGGGCTAGGTCCATATCGGCGATGGCGATGGTAGGCGCCTTGGGGCCAATTCGTGGTTGATGCTCTATTATGACGCGTAAGAACTCTGAGTCGGGAGTACCACATTCATGAAGCTGCCGCGCGACATCGGCCCGGTCCATTTTGTCGGCATCGGCGGCATCGGCATGAGCGGAATCGCCGAGGTGCTGATCAATCTCGGCTATGTCGGTGCAGGGCTCCGACGCCTCCGACGGCTACAATATCAAGCGGCTGCGGGACAAAGGCGCGACCGTGTCGATCGGCCATGCCGCGGCCAATCTCGGCGCCGCCGAAGTCGTGGTGGTCTCGACCGCGATCCAGCGCGACAATCCGGAACTGGTGGCGGCGCGCGCGAAGCGGCTGCCGGTGGTGCGACGCGCCGAGATGCTCGCCGAGTTGATGCGGCTGAAAAGCTGCATCGCCATCGCCGGCACCCATGGCAAGACCACCACCACGTCGATGGTCGCCGCGCTGCTCGACGCCGGCAATCTCGATCCGACCGTGATCAATGGCGGCATCATCGAGGCCTACGGCACCAATGCGCGGCTCGGTGGCGGCGACTGGATGGTGGTCGAGGCTGACGAATCCGACGGCACCTTCCTGAAGCTGCCGGCCGACATCGCGGTCGTGACCAATGTCGATCCCGAGCATCTCGATCACTTCAAGACCTACGACGCGGTGCAGGACGCATTCCGCGGCTTTGTCGAGAACGTGCCGTTCTACGGCTTTGCGGTGATGTGCAGCGACCACGAGGTGGTGCAGCAGCTTGTCGGCCGCATCGAGGACCGCCGCATCGTCACCTATGGCGAGAACCCGCAGGCCGACGTGCGCATGATCGACATCGATCACGCCAATGGCGCCTCGCGCTTCAACGTGATGTTCCGCAACCGCGCCGGCCAGGAAATGCACGCCATCAAGAACCTGCGCTTGCCGATGCCGGGACGGCACAACGCGCTCAACGCCACCGCCGCGATCGCGGTGGCGCGCGAGCTCGGCATCGGTGACGAGCAGATCCGCAAGGCGCTGGAGAATTTCGGCGGTGTGCGCCGCCGCTTCACCCGCACCGGCGAATGGAACGGCGTGCCGATCATCGATGACTACGGCCACCATCCGGTCGAGATCGCGGCGGTGCTGCGCGCTGCGCGCGAGTCCAACAAGGGCCAGGTGATCGCGATCATGCAGCCGCATCGCTATTCGCGGCTGGCGTCGCTGTTCGAATCCTTCTGCACCTGTTTCAACGATGCCGACACCGTGATGGTCGCGCATGTCTATCCGGCCGGCGAACCGCCGATCGCCGGCGCCGACCGCGACGCGCTGGTGCAGGGCATGCGCGCGCGCGGCCACCGCCAGGTGATCCCGCTCGACGGCCCGCAGGACATCGCCGGCATCGTGAAGCGGCTGGCGCGCCCGGGCGACATCGTCGTGTTCCTCGGCGCCGGCAACATCACGCAATGGGCCTACGCGCTGCCGGGCGAGTTGGCGGCGACCGGCAAGGTGGCGTGAGCAGCTAGACGCCCCACGTTCGTTGTAAACGAGGGCCGGCTTCGCTATTCTTCTCTTCGCTATGAACGATACAAGAGAGTCCACATGAACAAGGCTTTGCTCAAAGAAGCGCTTGAGCTCACGCCTGCCGAGCGCATCGAGCTCGTGGGTGAGATTTGGGATAGCATCCCATCCCAGGATATGCCGCCACTGACCGCGGAGCAAAAGCAAGAGATCGAACGGCGGTATGAAGCGATGCTTCGTGATCCCAGCCGTGGCTCCAAGTGGGAAGATGTCGAGGCACGTCTTTTGGCCAAGTACAAGTGAGCTGGGAACTGATCGTCGGGCCTGAGGCCGAGGCGGAAATTGCTGAAGCCAGAGACTGGTATGATGAGAGAGATTCCGGCCTAGGTGCCGAATTTGTTGCTGTCGTGCGCAGTGCGCTCGTTGCAATCGCGGAAAATCCTTTTCAGTATGAAATTGTGTGGGAGCACTATCGTAGAGCGGTACTGCATCGGTTCCCGTATAACGTGATCTACAGCGCGTCCGATCAAGTAATCAGGGTTGTGGCTTGCATTCATGGCCGTCGCGATCCTGAAGTCTGGCAAGATCGAATTTGACGCAGCTTTCGCTCGGCGATCAACCATGGCCTTTCCCGATCTCGTGCCCGATCTGAAAGCGAAGTTGCCGAAGCTGCGCGGCCGCCTGCTGGCGAACGAGCCGCTGGCGCCGCTGACCTGGTTCCGCGTCGGCGGGCCGGCGCAGGTGCTGTTCATGCCGGAGGATGAGGCGGACCTTTCATATTTTCTGTCCGCGCTGCCGGCGGACATTCCCGTGATGGTCGTCGGCCTCGGCTCCAATCTGATCGTGCGCGACGGCGGCGTGCCGGGCGTCGTCATCCGCCTTGGGCGCGGCTTCTCCGACATCAAAGCGGAGGGTGAGCGTATCCGCACCGGCACCGCGGTGCCCGATGTCAGGGTTGCCCAGGCGGCACAAAAGGCCGGGCTCGCGGGCCTGGCCTTCCTGCGCGGGATCCCCGGCGCCATCGGCGGTGCGCTGCGCATGAACGGCGGCGCCTATGGCCGCGAGACCAAGGACACGCTGATCGAGGCGCGCGGCGTCGATCGCGCAGGCAATGTGCGCGTCTTCGCCAATGGCGACATGCACTACACCTATCGGCACTGTGGCGCGCCCGACGACATCATCTTCACCGAGGCGCTGTTCCAAGGCACGCCGGGCGATCCGGCCGCCATCGCCGCCGAGATGGACAAGATCACCGAGTCGCGTGAAGCCACGCAGCCGATCAAGAGCCGCACCGGCGGCTCGACGTTCAAAAATCCACCCGGTCACAAGGCCTGGCAGCTCATCGACGCCGCCGGCTGCCGCGGGCTCGTCGTTGGCGACGCGCAGGTCTCCGAGATGCACTGCAATTTCCTGATCAACCGCGGCAATGCCAGCGCTGCCGACATCGAGACGCTGGGCGAGACCGTGCGCCAGCGCGTGAAGGAGAATTCCGGCGTCGCGCTGGAGTGGGAGATCAAGCGGATCGGGGTGGCCGCTCGCTGACGTCGTCCTGTGGCAACAGCCAGCCGCGGTAGTGCATCAGCCATCCGATCAGCGGAAACGTCACGTCGATGTCGAAGGTGTAGCGGTCGCCGTCGGCGCTCTCCACGCATTTGATGTGCGGCACGCTCCAGCGCGGCAGCGGAATGCGCAGGCAGCCGCCAACCAACGAGCGACCAGGCCAATCCCCCGGGCAAGGAACTCAATTGGAAGCGCAAATCGAACAGGCCGAAGTGCTCGATCAGGAATCCCTGATCCCGCCCGCTGCCGAGCTCCATCGTGCTGGCGTAGCGCCGGTCGTCGAATTTCCGGTCCCAGTACTCGCCGCCGTCTTCTTTTGGGGCGAAGATGACGGACACGCCGATGTTGCGGCCAGGGCGCGGAAGCCCGGCGAACCAGCACGTCAGCCACGCCAGCAATCCGCTCGCTGCTTTGATCTCGGCGCGGCCGGCAGTTGCTAGTGGCGTTCGCAATGAATGCACGCGTCGCACCGGCCCCGGCAGTCGTTCGAGGTCCGCCCCCAACAGCCGTTCAAACGGAGAGCGCATGTCGATGGTCATTTTTTCGCGCGCTCCGACGTTGCGCCGCCTTCGTCAAACACGAAGCGGCGCATGAGCTCCGGCGTCGGCACCATGCAGCTCTCGGTCCTGCCGAACAGCTGGTAGCGGTTTCGCGCGATACGGTCATAGAGCCAGTCGCGTACCGGCCGCGGCAGGATTGCGAAGACCCGCACCCAGCCCCAGCGTGGTACATGGGCGAGCGCCTTGATCGCCGAGTCGGCCTTGAAATAGGCCCGTCTGCCGACGATGACCGCGTTGGTCTGTGGCGCCTCGGCATCGATCCCGAGCCGTTGCGCGAGCGCGCGGCCATAAGGACTCTGGATCGGCGTGAACCGGAAGAACTGGTCGCGGTCGCGCTCGATCAGAAAACGCACCCAGCCCGAGCACAGCACGCACACGCCGTCGAACAGGACGAGCCCGTCGGGCACGTCGTCGATCGCTTGGGGTTTCCAGGATTGCTGCATGAGTTTGAAATCACAACGACGCGTCGCACCATACGTTACCCGTGGCGGATTTCCAGGACCGGCGGCGCGATGTATCGTTTCGGCGGTTCTTGGCGGGGGGACGCATTGCCGGCGAAATCCGATCCTATCCTCATCATCGGCGGCGGGCTTGGCGGGCTGACCACCGCGCTGGCGCTCGCGCAACGCGGCTTTGCAAGCCGGGTGCTCGAAGGCGCGCCCGAATTCGGCGCCATCGGCTATGGCATCCAGTTCGGCCCCAACGTCTTCCACGTGCTCGACCGCATCGGCATCACCGCCGCGGTGATGGAGAAGGCCGACTGCCCGCCAGCGGTGCTGATGCGCGATGCCTTCACCGGCGACGAGCTGGTGCGCATGTCGACCGGTGCGTCGTTCCGCGGGCGGTTCAAGCACCCCTACATCATCGTCCACCGCATCGACCTGCACAACGCGCTGCTCGACGCCTGCAAGGGCGTACCGGAAATCGAGCTGGTGCCGGATGCCATGGTCACCGGTTTCGAGGAACGCGACAGCGCAGTGGCAGTCGCCACCGCCGATGGCCGCAGTTTCACGGGCCCGGCGCTGGTCGCTGCCGACGGCATCCGCTCGCTGGCGCGCGCCAAGCTCATCGGCGACGGCGAGCCGCGCCCGATCGGCTATGTCGCCCACCGTACCATCGTGCCGATGTCCGAGCTGAAGGCCGACGTGCACCGCCACGAGGTGGTGTTGTGGGGCGGGCCGGGCTTCCACATCGTGCACTATCCGTTGCGCCACGGCACGCTGTTCAACATCGTTGCCGTGTTCCGCACCTCGACCCATGGCGAGCGTGGCGACGTCGGCTCGTATCGCGCGGAGTTGCAGCACACCTACCGCGACGCCCATCCGGCGATGCGCGAGTTGCTCGCGATGATGGATCTCGGCCGGCGCTGGCAGGTCGGCGATCGCGATCCGGTGCGGCACTGGTCGAAGGGGCGCGTCGTGCTGCTCGGCGATGCTGCGCATCCGCCGCTGCAATCGCTGGCGCAGGGCGCCTGCATGGCGATCGAAGATGGACTCTGCCTGGCGGAACTGATCCACGCGGCAGGTGGCGATTTTGCGGGCGCGTTCCGGCGCTTCGAGGCTGCCCGCATTTTGCGCACGTCGCGGGTCCAGCTGGAGTCGCGCGCGCTCTGGGACTTCTATCACGCCGAAGGCATTGCGCGGGACGTGCGCAACCAGACGGTAGCCGCGTGGGACGAGGAACACATGCTCCGCTGTCTCGCCTGGCTCTATGACGGGTTCCAAATTCCTTCCGGGCCCGCGCCTGCCGCGGAGCGGCGTTCGTAGCGGCGCTTGCCGTAGCCCAACGCGGGATACGCACGAAATTTCCGGCACTTGTTGCATGAAGACTCTCGACGGCCCGCAGAATCTCGATTCTATTGGCTCTAACGCGAATCAGTTTCGGCAGAAGAAGGAGCATGGATAAGCACGTCGCCGTTCTGATGGGCGGATGGTCGGCCGAGCGCGAGGTGTCGCTGAGGTCCGGAAAGGCCTGTGCGGATGCGCTTGCTCGGCTCGGCTACCGAGTCACGCGTATCGACGTCGGCCGCGACATCGCCTCCGTGCTCAACACCGTCAAACCCGACGTGGCGCTCAACGTGCTGCACGGGCGGCCGGGTGAGGATGGCACGTTGCAGGGGCTCTTGGAGATCGTCGGGCTTCCTTACAGCCACTCGGGGGTGCTGGCCTCGGCGCTGGCGATGCAGAAGGACATGGCCAAGGCCGTCTTCAGTGCCGCCGGTGTCCCGGTGCCGGAAGGCGTGGTGGCCGACCGCATGGACGCCGCCAAGCGACACCTCCTGCCGCCGCCCTATGTGATCAAGCCGATCGCCGAGGGATCTTCGGTCGGTGTGTTTGTGGTTACCGCCGAACACGCCCATCCGCCGCAGGAGCTGACCCGCGATGACTGGGCCTATGGCGACCGGGTCATCGTCGAAAAATACATTGCCGGCAAGGAGTTGACCTGTGCCGTCATGGGTGACCAGGCGCTCGGCGTGATCGAGATCGTGCCGACGGTGCGGTTCTACGACTACGAGGCGAAGTACGCGCCGGGGGGATCCCGCCACCTGCTACCGGCGCCAGTTTCACCCTTTGTTTACCAACAGGTCCGAGAACTAGCGTTGGGGGCGCACAAGGCGCTCGGCTGCCGCGGCGTAAGTCGGGCGGATTTCCGCTTTGACGACCGCCTCGAGGGGACGGAGGGACTGGTCTGTCTCGAGGTCAACACACAACCTGGCATGACCGAGACCTCGCTCGTTCCCGAGCTCGCGGGTCACGCGGGCATTTCGTTTGACGAGCTTGTGCGATGGATGGTCGACGACGCATCGCTCAATCGCTGATCGCGCGGCTACGCGCGCGCCCGCCGACCGGCGGCGTGGCGCCGCGCGTGCACGCGCGTGCGCAGCCTTTTCAAACGCCCATGCTCGCGCCCATGCATGAATCCGGATTCCAGCGGCTGCTGCAGCGCTGCTGGATCCGGCTGTTGCGTTTCCGGCAGCCGCGCGGCGCCGGCTCCGCCGCCGCGATCGCGCTCATACTCGGCGGGCTCGGCTATGGCGTCATGAAGGGCGACCACGTGGCCGACGTCGTCGCCTTCCTGGAGGACGCGCGCGACCAGGCCGCCAATGCGGTCGGCTTCAACATCACCGATCTGACCGTCACCGGCCAAAACCAATTGACCAAGGAAGAGGTGCTGGCTGCGGCGCGCGTGACCGGACGCTCGTCGCTCCTGTTCCTCGACGCCGACGCGACCCGCGAGCGCCTCAAGGCCAATTCCTGGATCGCCGATGCCACCGTGCGCAAGCTGCTGCCGGGTCAGCTGCAGATCGAGATCAAGGAGCGTGAACCGTTTGCGATGTGGCAGAAGGATCGCCGCCTTTCCGTCATCGCCGACGACGGCACCGTGCTCGAAGGGTTCGTGGCGCCGCAACTGTTGACACTGCCGCTGGTGGTCGGCCGCGGCGCCGAGACGCGCGCCAAGGATTTCATCGCGCTGCTCGATCGCTTCCCCGCGATCCGCGACCAGGTGCGTGCGTCGATCCTGGTCGGCGAGCGCCGCTGGAATCTGCGCCTGAAGAGCGGGCTCGATATTCGGCTGCCTGAAACCGAAGTCGCCGGCGCGCTCGAGCAGCTGGTGATGCTCGACCGTGAGGCCAAGCTCCTGACGCGTGACATTGTCGTCATCGACATGCGGCTGGCCGACCGCGTGACCGTGCGGCTGTCGGAAAAGGCTGCGCAGGCCCGCCAGGAGCAGCTCAAGAACTCGACCAAGAAAGACAAGAAGGGAGGGCGCGTATGACCGTCCTCCAATTCGGCCTGACGCCCAAGGCGAAGCCGGTGTCGCCGAAACGTTCGGCGCTGGTGGCCGCGCTCGACGTCGGCACCAGCAAGATCGCCTGCCTCATTGCGCGCCTCAAGCCGCAATCAGGGCAGGAGGCGCCGCGCCGCCGCAGCCACACCGTCGAGATTATCGGATTCGGTCACACCTACGCGCGCGGCATCAAGGGCGGCGCGGTGGTCGATCTCGAGGCCGCCGAGGAGGCCATGCGGCAGGCCATCGATCTGGCTGAGCGCTCCGCCAAGCTGCAGTTGGAATTGGTGATGGTCTCGATTTCGGCGGGCAAGCCGGCGAGCGAGCTGATGTCCGCTTCGGTGACCGTCAGCGGCTCGACGGTGGCCGACCACGACATCGCGCGCGTCATGGCCGCCGGCAGCCGGCATTCCGCACGTCCGGGCCGTGCTGTGCTGCATTCGCTGCCGATCGGCTACACGCTCGACGGCGTCGCGGGCATCCGCGAGCCGCGCGGCATGCTCGGGCGCAACTTCGGCATCGACATGCACGTGATGACCACGGAGATGTCGGTCATCCGCAATCTGATGTACGCGATCGAAAGCTGCCACATCGACGTCGCGTCGATGGTGGCAAGCCCCTACGCGGCGGCGCTGTCGGCGCTGGCCGAGGACGAAGGCGACCTCGGTGCGGCGCTCATCGACATGGGCGCGGGCACGACCTCCATCGCGGTGTTCAGCGGCGGCCGCTTCGTGCACGGCGACGGCTTCGCGCTCGGCGGTCACCACGTCACGATGGATATCGCCCGCGGGCTCAACACCCGCATCGCCGATGCCGAGCGCATCAAGACGCTGTACGGCAGCGTGCTCTCGGGCGGCTCCGACGAGCGCGACATGATCTCGGTGCCGGCGGTCGATCACGACGAGCGCGATGCGCCGCAATACGTGTCGCGCGCGCAGCTCGTACGCATCGTCAAGCCGCGCGTCGAAGAAATCCTCGAGATGGCGCGCGATCGCCTCGCGGCGTCACCGTTTGCGGCGGAGCCGCGCGGCCGCGTGGTGCTCACCGGCGGCGCCTGTCAGCTCAACGGCCTGCCCGAGCTCGCAACGCAGATCATCGGACGGCCGGTCCGCATCGGACGGCCGCTCGGCATCGGCGGGCTGCCGGACGAGGCGAAGGGACCTGCTTTCGCGGTGTCGACCGGTCTTCTGGTCTACCCGCAACTCGCGCATCTCGAACCAAGCGAACCGCGGTCAACGCGGCACTCAATGACTGGAACGGGCGGCTATTTCGCACGGGTCGGACGATGGCTTCGAGAGAGCTTCTGATGACTGAGGACTTACCCATGCAGCCGGTGGCGGACCGGCGCGACCGGCGGCAACGCAAGAACTGCGATGCGCGCGCAATGAAGAGGCAGCCATGACCATCAATCTGAAGATCCCTGACATCCGTGAGCTCAAGCCGCGGATCACCGTATTCGGGACTGGCGGTGCCGGCGGCAACGCCGTCAACAACATGATCGCGAGCGGGCTCCAGGGCTGCGAATTCGTGGTCGCCAACACCGACGCGCAAGCGCTCACGATGTCGAAGGCCGAGCGCATCGTCCAGATGGGCGTGCAGGTCACCGAGGGCCTCGGCGCCGGGTCGCAGCCCGAAGTGGGTCGCGCCGCCGCCGAAGAGGTGATCGACGAGATCCGCGACCATCTCCAGGGCGCGCATATGGTGTTCGTCACCGCCGGCATGGGCGGCGGCACCGGCACCGGGGCGGCGCCAGTGGTCGCGCGCTGCGCCAAGGAACTCGGCATCCTCACCGTCGGTGTGGTCACCAAGCCTTTCCACTTCGAGGGCGTCCGCCGGATGAAGGTCGCGGAGTCCGGCATTGCCGAGCTGCAGAAGGTGGTCGATACGCTGCTCATCATTCCCAACCAGAACCTGTTCCGGGTGGCGAATGAGAAGACCACTTTCGCCGACGCCTTTGCGCTCGCCGACGAGGTGTTGCGCTCCGGCGTGTCCTGCATCACCGATCTGATGGTCAAGGAGGGCCTGATCAATCTCGACTTCGCCGACGTCCGCGCGGTGATGCGTGAGATGGGCAAGGCGATGATGGGCACCGGCGAGGCGTCCGGCGAGAAGCGCGCGCTTGCCGCCGCCGAAGCCGCGATCTCCAACCCGCTGATCGACGACGCCTCGATGAAGGGCGCCAAGGGCCTGCTGATCTCGATCACGGGCGGCCGCGATCTCACGCTCTACGAGGTCGACGAGGCCGCGACCCGCATCCGCGAGGAGGTCGACCAGGAAGCCAACATCATCGTCGGCGCGACCTTCGACGAGAACCTGGAAGGCATCATCCGCGTGTCGGTGGTGGCGACTGGCATCGACCATTCGATCGAGCTCAAGGCGCCGCGGCCGGTCACCGCAACGGCGGCGGCACCGGTTTCGTCTTCGTCGGCGCCGGAGCAGCGGCTCCACGAGCTCACCCAGAAGCTGCGCGCCGACCAACAGCGCCTGGCGGAGCGGATCGAACGCAGCACGTCCACGCCGGCGGCGGCCTCGGTGCCGGCTGCTCCGCATAGCCACGACGCGATCGAGAACGCAGCCCGGGCCGCGGTTGCGGCAGCGGTGCTGCCGATGACCATGGACGACGTGACGATTCGGCCGATGCAGCCGAAGCCGTCGCTGTTCCCGGAGCCCGCAGCCGAATCCAAGGCGGCCCACGAGCCGCCGGCGTCGACCTCCTTCATTCCGCCGGCGGCGGAACGGCCGGCGAATCGCGGGCAGCGGATGCCGCGAATCGATGAGCTGCCGGTCCCGGCCCAGAACGAGCTGCGCGTCATGCGCGGCGAGGCGGCGCCGGGCGAGCCCCCGCAAAAGCAGCGCATGGGCCTGTTACAGCGGTTGGCTTCGGTCGGCCTCGGCGGCGGCCGGCGTGAGGAAGAGCCGCACCAAGCCCCGGAAGCACCGGCTCAGCAGCCTCCGCGGCCGCGCATGGGTCCGGTTCCGCAGCCGCCGGCCCGGCCGATGCAGCCGCGGCCTGCGCCGCGTCCGCCCGAGCAATCCCGGCCGTCCGAGCCGGTTTCCGAGTACGCCCGGCGGCCGCCACACCAGGGCCTCGACCCGCTCGGCCGGCAAGCTCCTGTGCATAATTCGCCCGAGGAGGACCAACTCGACATTCCCGCCTTCCTGCGCCGGCAGGCCAAATAGGCGGTGCGTTTCGGGGGTGAGGCCGGTCCCGGGTGGGAGACGGGAGGGGACCGGCCGATCAACCCCAGCCGCTTCGACTGAGCGGTAACGGATTGCGAAGAAAGGATAATTTACGCCGTGCCGGTTCTGGCGCCGCGCCTAGAATTTAGACTGGCGCCTCCTTTTCACGGGTGGAGGTTGCCTTTTCGGATCGCCATTGAGACGGTCGGGCGGCGCGAATGCGGCCGGATCGAGGTAACAGTTGGTAAAAAACCGTGAGTTTGAGATGCCCAGCAGTCGGACTAAGGTGCCTTGACGTAAGGGGATTTCGTCGGGGGACTGAGGCGGCAGGTCATCTGCTGCTCAATAGATCTAGTAAGTCCGCGTCCCAACTGACGGTAGCCGGGCGGCGTTCACGTGTCGCCGCAGTGAAGGGTCGCCAGCCCAGAAGCCGGGCCGGCGCGTAGGTGGGACGGGCATGAAGATCGGCAAGCAGACGACGCTTCGCGATCAGGCCGTGTTGACCGGCGTCGGAGTTCATTCCGGGTTGCCCGTCACCTTGAGCCTCCAGCCTGCCGAGGCCGATACCGGCATCCGTTTCGTCCGTACCAATCTCAAGGGTTCTCGCGACCGCGAGGTCAGCGCGGATATCCGCTCGGTCACCGCCACCGAATTTGCCACCGTCCTCGGAGATGGCTCGGGTCCGCTGGTGTCCACGGCCGAGCATGTCCTCGCCGCTCTGCGCGGGCTCGGCGTGGACAACGCCGTGGTCGAAATCGACGGACCCGAAGTGCCGATCATGGATGGCAGCGCCGCGGCGTTTGTCCGCGCGATCGATCAGGTCGGCCTTGAATCGCTCAATGAGCCGCGCCGCTTCATCCGCGTGCTCAAGCCGGTCGCGGTCGTGGTCGGCGATGCGGTGGCCGAGTTCCGCCCGTATTCTCGCGGCTTCCGCATCGAAGCGGAAATCGCGTTCGACCATCCGCTGATCGGCCGCCAGAGCATCGCTTATGACGGCCGGCCGGAGAGCTTCCGCCGCGATTTCGCGCGGGCCCGCACCTTCGGCTTCATGCGCGACGTGGCCAAGCTGTGGAGCGCCGGTTACGCGCTCGGCGCATCGCTTGAGAACACGCTGGTTGTCAGCGACAGCCGTATCCTCAATCCGGAAGGCACGCGCTTCCCGGATGAGTTCGTCCGGCACAAGGTGCTCGACGCCATCGGCGACCTGGCGCTCGCCGGTGCGCCGTTGCTAGGCCTGTATCGTTCGGTGCGCGGCGGCCACAAGCTCAATCATGCCGCGCTGTCGGCGCTGATGGCCGACACCAGTGCATGGACGGTGGTCGATGCCGAGCCGGTGCGTCCGGCGCGCGGCCAGGGCGATCTGGCGGCCGGGCTGTCGGCGCCGGCCTACGCCCCCGACGTTTCCTGACGCTCAACCAACAGCCTAGGCCCTTAGCGCTTGGCGGGTAGCCTTCGCCACATTGCGGGCGGATTGTCCGCATATTCGCTTGGTGGAGCCGTAGGTTATCGGGTATTCCTTGACGCTTGAGGCGCCCGTGGGGAACGGCCGGGGGTTTCTTTTTTCGACTGCTCGGGGTGCGTATGTTGCTCACGTCGAACAACACCGATCGACGCGTTAATTGGATCGCGCGCGCGGCTGTGCTGACGCTCTTCGCGCCGCTCCTGATCGGCTGCGACACGCTGACCGGCTTGTGGACGCCCAAGGAAGAGCAGTTCGAGGAGCCCGCCGACAAGCTCTACAACGAGGGCCTCTACCTCCTGAACACCAAGCGCGACCTGAAGACGGCGGCCAAGCGCTTCGAGGAGGTCGACCGCCAGCACCCGTATTCCGATTGGGCGCGCCGCTCGCTGATCATGTCGGCCTACACCTACTACCAGGCCGGCATGTACGAGGAATCGATCACCACCTCGCGCCGTTACATCCAGCTCCATCCCGGCAGCCCCGACGCGGCTTACGCGCAGTACCTGATCGGCTCATGCTATTTCGACCAAATCCGCGACGTCAGCCGCGACCAGGACCGCACCGAGCGCGCGATGGCCGCCTTCGAAGAAGTGATCCGCAAATATCCGAATTCCGAATACGCGGTTTCCGCCAAGCGTAAGATGGACGTGGGCAAAGACCAGATCGCTGCGCAAACGATGATGGTCGGCCGCTACTATATGGAGCGGCGCGACTACGCCGGCGCCATCAACCGCTTCAAGATCGTGGTGACGCGCTACCAGACCACCCGGCACGTCGAGGAGGCGCTGCTGCGGTTGACCGAAGCCTATCTTTCGCTTGGCATCGTGAGCGAGGCGCAAACCTCGGCCGCCGTGCTTGGGCACAATTTCCCCGACAGCCGCTGGTACAAGGACGCCTATGCGCTGGTCCAGCGGCGCGGCCTGCAGCCTTCGGAAAACCGGTCTTCCTGGATCAGCCAGGCCTTCCGCAAGCTGGGTGTCGGAAGCGCGGGCTAGAGCATGATCCCGAAAAAGCCTGCCCCGGACTTGATCCGGGGTGGGAACCGGTTTTCGGAAAAGATCATGCTCAAACGTTAGATTACGCAGGCGATCCGCGGTTTTGTGTGCGCAGATTTGCAATAGCCGGGCCTTGTCCCGGCTTTTGTCGTCTTTGATGATGGCGAATTTGCAAGAAGGGGTGCCCGGCCGCGGCCGGGATCGTGGAACGGCACTGTCATGCTTACCCGGCTTTCGATCCGCGACATCGTCCTGATCGATCGGCTCGACATCGATTTCGCCGAGGGCCTCGCCGTGCTCACCGGCGAGACCGGCGCCGGCAAGTCGATCCTGCTCGATGCCTTCGCGCTGGCGCTCGGTGCGCGCGGCGACGCCGCGCTGGTGCGCCATGGCGCGGAGCAGGGGCAGGTGACCGCCGCCTTCGAACTGCCGGCCGACCATCCGGTGCGCGCGCTCGCCGCCGACAACGGCATCCAGGCCGACGACGAGCTGATCCTGCGGCGCACGCAATTCGCCGACGGGCGCACCCGCGCCTTCGTCAACGACCAGCCGGTCAGCGTGCAGGCGCTGCGGACGCTCGGCGTGGCGCTGGTCGAGATCCACGGCCAGCATGACGACCGCGCGCTGGTCGATGCCGCGACCCATCGCCGGCTGCTCGACGCCTTTGGCGATCTCGATGGCGAAGCGGCGGCGCTGGCGAGGCTGTGGAACGATCGCCGCACTCGCGAGGAGGAGCTGGCCACGCACCGCGCCGACGTCGAGCGTGCGCAGCGCGAAGCCGACTGGCTGCGCCATGCGGTCGAGGAGTTGCGCAAGCTCAGCCCGGAACCGTCGGAAGAGACGACGCTCGCCGAGCGCCGCACCGCCATGATGCAGGTGGAGAAGGTCGCGGGCGACCTGCGCGAGGCCCACGATGCGGTCGCGGGCGGGCAGTCGCCGGTGCCGACGCTGGCTGCCGCCGTGCGGCGGCTCGAGCGACGCACCACGCATGCGCCGGCGATTATTGAGCCCGCAGTCAAAGCATTCGACACCGCGCTCACCGCGCTCGACGAAGCGCGCGCGCATCTCGAAGCGGCGCTCGCCTCCGCCGACCACGATCCGCGCGAGCTCGAACGCATCGAGGAGCGGCTGTTCGCGCTGCGCGCGGCGGGACGCAAATACAACGTGCCGGTCGACGGGCTCAATGCATTGGCCGCACGCTATTCCGGCGATCTGGCGCTGATCGACGCCGGTGCCGAGCGGCTGGCCGCGCTCGAAAAGGCGGCGGGCGAGGCCGTCGAGCGCTACCGCAAGGCCGCCGCCGGGCTCTCCAGCAAACGCCGCAAGGCGGCGGAAAAACTCGACAAGGCGGTCAATGCCGAGCTCAAGCCGCTGCGGCTCGAGCGCGCGACCTTCACCACCGATGTCGCGACCGACGAGGCCTCACCCGGTCCGCATGGAATCGATCGCGTCGAGTTCTGGGTGCAGACCAATCCCGGCACGCGGCCGGGCCCGATGATGAAGGTCGCCTCCGGCGGCGAGCTGGCGCGCTTCCTGCTGGCGCTCAAGGTGGTGCTGGCCGATCGCGGCTCGGCGCCGTCGCTGGTGTTCGACGAGATCGACACCGGCGTGGGCGGCGCGGTCGCCGACGCCATTGGCGCGCGGCTGTCGCGTCTCGCCCAGCGTGCCCAGGTGATCGCGGTCACGCATGCGCCGCAGGTCGCGGCGCGGGCCGGCCGGCACTACCTGATCAGCAAGGATACGCTCGACCGCGGCAAGCGGGTCGCGACCCGCGTCGCCGAGCTTGCCGCCGAGCGCCGCCGCGAGGAGATCGCGCGCATGCTCGCGGGCGCCGAGATCACCGCCGAAGCGCGCGCCGCCGCCGAGCGCCTGATCAAGGCGGCGGGGTAGGGTTCCTGGCTACTTCACCAACCTGAATTTCTGAATCCGCCGGCCCCAGTCCGTCTCCGCGACATAGATGCTGCCCTGCAAGTCGACCGTGATGGTGTGGCCGTGGGTGAAGTTGCCGATCTGGTGCCCCGGCCGCCCGAAGCTCGAAAGGATGTCACCGCTCTTGTGGTCGAGGATGTGCACCTGCTCGGTGCCGCCGTTCATGACGTAGAGATAGCGCTGCTCCTTGTCGGGCGAGAACGCCACCCACCAGGCGGTACCGCGGTTGTCGGGCAGCTTGCCGGATTTGTTCGGGATCGGGATGTTGCGCACGAAGGAGCCGTCCTTGCGGAACACCTGCACCCGGTTGCCCTGCCGGTCGCATACATAGAGCAGGCCGGTGGCGCTCATATGGATACAGTGCACGACCTGCGCGAACACACCTGGCACCGCCTTCTGGGTTTCCTCGTCCGTCGCCTGTCGGCCCCACTGCCGCAGGAACTTGCCGTCCTTGTCGAACACGATGACGCGGCGGTTGCCGTAGCCGTCGGCGACGAAGATGTCGCCGTTGTCGGGATCGATCACCACCGCCGCCGGCATGTGGAGCTGGTCCTTGGCCGAATTGTTGCCCTTGCCCTTACGGGTGCCGTCGGCCGAGTCGAACTTGCCGCGCTGGCCGATCTGCATCAGCAGCTTCCCGGCCGGATCGTATTTCTGGATCATGGCGTCGCCGTTGCCGGCGACCCAGACATTGCCGGCGAGATCGACGAAGCAGCCGTGGATCGAGCCCGGCACCGTCTTCTGATTGCCCCAGGATGCGACCACGTCGCCGGCGGCATTGAACTTGATGATCGACGGCGCGGAGGTCGAGGTTTCCTTCTCCTCCTCGGTGATGTCGGCGCGGTTGACGACAAAGACGTTGTCGCCTTTGGCGTCCATGCAGACGCCGCCAAGCCGGCCCGTGATCCAGTCGCCGGGCAGGTCCTTCGGCCATTTCGCATCGATCTCGAACCGCGGCACGGTCTGTGCCGTTCCGCCCGATTGATAAATCCCGAAAACGACGGCGATCGCCGCCAGGGTCGCAACGCGGTGGATCATGCTCATGGTTCGCCTCCCTTGTTCTATTCGAATTTTCTTCCGCCGATATAGACAGCCTCGAGCGCGCGCATGTTGAGGATGTCGTCGAGCGGGTTCTTGGTGAGCACGAGCAGAGTCGGCGGCCTTGCCGAGCGCCAGCGTGCCGTAGTCGTTCTGGATGCCGAAGGCTTCCGCATTGTTGCGCGAGAACGCCTGGATCACCTGCATCGGCGTGAGCCCGGCCTGCACCATCAGCTCCATCTGCCGGTGCTCGAAGAAGCCCTGCACGAAGAAGCGGTTCGGATCGCCGCCGGAATCGGTGCCGAACCCGAAGCGCACGCCGGCGTCGGCCATCTTCTTGAGGTTCTTCTTGTCGGTCTCGAACGCGCGGATGGCGCGCTCGCGGCCGGGCATCTTCGCCTGGGCTTCGCGGATCTTGCCGGTGAGCACGGCCATGCGTTCCGGCGGCACCGATTTGGTGAAGAACGGATTGTCGGTGAAGCCCGCGCCATCGCTGCCGTAGACAAACAGGCCTTCCTCGCGGGCGAGGGTGGAGATCACCGTTATGTTGCGGTCCTTCAGCCGGGCGATGAAGTCGGCGCCGACCTCCTGGTCGCGCACATTGTGCAGGAGGATGCGCACGCCTTCGTCGATCGCCATGTTGGCGTCGCCGAGCTCGACAATATGCGCGCCGGTGATGAGGTTATGCTTACGCCCCTGATCGACAATCGCCGTGACCATCTCACGCGACAGCCGGGGGATCTTGCCGCCCTGCGGGTCGATCCAGACCTTGAGCATGTCCGCGCCCCGGGCGGCGTTCTCGTCGACCTTGGCGCGCGCGGCCTCGGGCGTCCGATAGTCGTAGCCGGCGCCGGGCGCCTGCATGGTCGTGAAGCGGTACATGGTCGTGAGCACGCGCGCGCCGCGGATATCGCCGGCGCGCGTGCGCGCCTTGTACTCGGCGATGGCGTCCGGATCGGACGCCAGGCTGGTGGTCGTGGTCACGCCGTAGAGCGCGTACTGGCGCACCTGCCGCTCATGCGGCGCCGGCCCGACATGACCGTGGCCGTTGATGATGCCGGGGACGACGTATTTTCCGGTGAGGTCCACGACGGCGGCGCCGGCCGGCGCCTTTACGTCGCGCCCGATGGCGGTGATGCGCCCGCCCTGCATCACGATGGTCGCGCCGCTTTGCGGCGCGGCGCCGGAGCCGTCGATCAGCGTGGCGTTGGTGAGGGCGGTAACCTGCTGTGCCCCGGCGCTGTTGTTGAAGCTACCGCTGAACAAGAGCAGGGCAGCGGTGGCGATTGCAAACGCTCGCATGGTCATTCCGGAATGTGAGGTAGCGCGATCCCGTCCTCATCCTCAGGTGGAGGATGAGGACGGTGGTAGATTTGCTGCTAGGTCCGCCGCACCATCGCCGGCGTGAGATGCTTGATGGTGGGCGCGCCCATCTGCTGCATCATGCCGGAGAGCTCAAGGCGCAGCAGCTCGAGCACGCGCTCGACGCCCGGCTGGCCGAACGCGCCGAGGCCCCAGATGTAGGGCCGGCCGACGCACACCCCGGTCGCGCCCATGCACAGCGCCTTGACGATGTCGGAGCCGCGGCGGAAGCCGGAGTCGACGAAGATCGGCATCCGCCCTTTCACCGCCTCGACGATCTCCGGCAGCGCGTCGATGGTCGAGCGGCCGGAGTCCTCGCTGCGGGCGCCGTGATTGGAGACGATGATGCCGTCGATGCCGTTGTCGGCCGCGATCACGGCGTCCTCCCAGGACAGGATGCCCTTGATCACGATCTTCATCTTGGTGGTGTCGCGCAGCCGCTTGAAGAAGTCCCAGGTCATGCCCGAAGACTGCGTGTTGCGGAGGTCGCCGATATCGACCCCCTGATACATCGACGCGCCGCTTGAGGTTGGCGGCGAGACTCGATCGGTCGTGGCACTCGTTGCAATTGCGGGTGTCGGTGCGCTCGCAGCCGGAACAGGGTTTCCTGGTTGCGGCCGCCGTTGCGATCGACGGTCACGGCCACCACCGGACAGCCGGCGCGTTCGGCGCGGGTCACGAACGCCTTCGCGACATCCCAGTTGTTGGTGGCATAGAGCTGGTACCAGATCGGCGCGCCGCGCGCTTTGGTCACGTCCTCGGGGCCGCTGGTCGTGGCGGTCGAGAGGATCTGCAGGTGATTACCGGCCTTGGCGCCGCGGGCGGCATCGAGTTCGCCCTCCGGCACGAACATACGCTGGCCGCCGACCGGCGCCAGGACGATCGGGCTCGGATAGCGGGTGCCGAGAATGTCGACGCTCATGTCAACCTTGCGGACGTCGACCAGCCGGCGCGGCCGCAGAAAGAATTTCTGGAAGCCCTCGCGGTTGGCGCGCAGCGTCATCTCGTCGTCGATGCCGGACGCCATATAGCCGAAATGCGCCGGCGGGACGTTCTTGAACATCACCGGCTCGAAATCGAAGACGTTGATCGCTTCCTTCGGGCTTTTGATCAGCCGGTCGAGGCCGCGATGGCCCCACAGCATCGGGTCGGGCAGCAGGTTCGGCGTCTCGGAGGCCGCCCAGGCGGCGAGATCGGAGCCCGCGAGCAGTGGGCTCGCAGCGAGGAATTGCAGGAATTTGCGACGGCTGGCGAGCTTATGGTCGTCGAGCGACATGGTGGCCTCCCTGATGCTTGATTGACGCCGTACCTCGTTGGCGGGACGGTCGGATGCGAATGATCCTACCGTCCCGCACCGGCGATGAAAATCACCTTGCGGCCGATTCGCTCGAACGCGCGCGCGGAGCTCGACTCAGGCCTTGCGCACCATCGCGGGCACCAAGTGCTTGAGCGTGGGCGCGCCCATCTGCTGCATCTGCGCGCGCGCCTCGATGCGCAACAACTCCAGCACGCGCTCGACGCCGGGCTGGCCGAAGGCGCCCAGTCCCCACAGATAGGGCCGGCCGACGCACACCGCGCGGGCGCCCATGCAGAGCGCCTTGACGATGTCGGAGCCGCGGCGGAAACCGGAATCGATCAGCACCGGCATGTCGCCGGCGACCGCGATGATCTCCGGCAGCGACTCGATGGTGGAGGGGCCGCCGTCCTCGGCGCGTCCGCCGTGGTTCGACACGATGACGGCGTCGATGCCGTTCTTGCGGGCAAGCTCGGCGTCCTCCCAGGTGATGATGCCCTTGATCACCATCTTCATCTTGGTGATGTCGCGCAGCCGCTTGATGTAGTCCCAGCTCATGGCCGACGACAGGGTATTCGGCATCCCGGTCAGATCGAGACCTTGATAGGCCGGCCGATTCTTGAGGTTAGCGGCAACGCTTGAGCGATCGTGACACTCGTTGCATTGCCTTGTGTCGGTGCGCTGGAGCCGCCGTTCGGTCTCGGTGTTGCGTCCGCCGCTGCGATCGACGGTCACCGCGACCGCCACGCAGCCGGCACGCTCGGCCCGTCGCACATGGTGCGCGGCGATTTCGTAGTTGTTGGTGGCGTAGAGCTGGAACCAGATCGGCGCGCCACGCGCCTTGGTCGCGTCCTCGACCGAGGTCGAAGACTGGTTAGACAGGATCATCAGGTGATTGCCGAGCCGGGCGGCGTTGGCCGTGGCGACTTCGCCGTCGGCGTGAAAGGCCCGCTGGCTGCCGGTCGGGCAGATGCCGATCGGACTCGCGTATTTGTGCCCGAACAGCTCGACGCTGGTGTCCGGCTTGCTGACATCGACCAGCCGACGCGGGCGCAGCACGAATTTCTGGAACCCTTCACGATTGGCGCGCAGCGTCTGCTCGTCGTCGATGCCAGTCGCCATGTAGCCGAAATGCGCCGGCGGCACGTTCCGCGCCATCACCGGCTCGAAATCGAAGACGTTGAGCGCCTCCTTCGGGTCCTTGATCAGCCGGTCGAGATTGGGCGGCGACCAGACCATCGGGTCGGGCAGGCGGTTGGGCGCCTCGTTGGCAAAGGCGGCAAGGTCGGACGCGGCCAGCAGCGGGCTGGCAGCAAGGAATTGCAGGAATTTGCGGCGGCTGGCCGCTTGGACATCGATCGACATGGCGGACCTCCCTTTTGGTCGCGGCCGCCATGCCTCGTTGAACCGGGCATGATCGGGCACGCCTGCCGCAATCCTATCCGGTGGCCTGACCTGTGGAAATCGCCCTTTCGCATCCGGGCGCCGATGACCTAAATACGGGCCATGGCACCCCGCGACTTCAGCAAGATTTCCGTCGACGCACTGAGCGAGAAGCAGGCGAAGGCCGAGCACGCGCGCCTCGAGGCCGAGCTCGGCAAGCACGACGTAGCCTACTACCAGAAGGACGCGCCGTCGGTGTCGGATGCGGAATACGACGCGCTGCGCCGCCGCTATGAGGCGATCGAGGCGGCGTTCCCGGGCCTGCGCACGCTGGAGAGCCTGTCGCGCAAGGTCGGCGCGGCGCCCGCGCGCGGCTTCGCCAAGGTGCGCCATGCGGTGCCGATGCTGTCGCTGCAGAATGCGTTCGATGCCGAGGAGGTCGCCGATTTCGTCGGACGCATCCGCCGCTTCCTCAATCTGAAAGAGGACGAGCCGATCGCATTCACCGCGGAGCCGAAGATCGACGGGCTCTCGATGTCGCTGCGCTATGAGGACGGCGAAGCTGGTCAAAGCCGCCACCCGCGGCGACGGTTTTGAGGGCGAGGATGTCACCGCGAATATCCGGACGGTGAAGGAAGTCCCGCACCAGCTCAAGGGCCGGAAAATCCCGCCGGTCTGCGAAATCCGCGGCGAAATCTATATGACCAAGGACGCCTTCCTCGCGCTCAACAAGCGGCAGGCGGAGGCGGGCGAGCAGGTGTTCGCCAATCCGCGCAATTCGGCCGCCGGCTCATTGCGTCAGAAGGACCCGAGCATCACCGCGTCGCGGCCGCTGCACTTCTTTGCGTACACCTGGGGAGAGATTGCGGACAAGGCGGCGCCAACGCAGTCCGGCATGATCGAATGGATGGATGCCATCGGGTTCAAGACCAACCCGCTCTGGAAGATCGTGCGCTCGGTCGACGAGATGCTCACCTTCCATCGCGATATCGAGCAGAAGCGTGCCAAGCTCGACTACGACATCGACGGCGTCGTCTACAAGCTCGACCGCCTCGACTGGCAGGAGCGCCTCGGCTTCGTCTCGCGCAGTCCGCGCTGGGCGATCGCGCACAAGTTCGCGGCCGAGCGGGCGACCACCGTGCTGCGCGACATCGAGATCCAGGTCGGGCGCACCGGTGCGCTCACGCCGGTGGCCAAGCTAGAGCCGGTGACGGTCGGCGGCGTGGTGGTGCAGAACGCCTCGCTGCACAACGAGGACTACATCAAGGGCATCGGCAACGACGGCGAGCCGATCCGCGGCGGCACCGACATCCGCATCGGCGACACCGTGATCGTGCAGCGCGCCGGTGACGTGATCCCGCAGATCGTCGACGTCGTGCTCGACAAGCGTCCGAAGACGGCGAAGCCCTACCAGTTCCCGACCAAATGCCCGGCCTGCGGCAGCCATGCCGTGCGCGAGGAGGGGGAGGCGGTGCGCCGTTGTACCGGGGCGTTGATCTGCCCGGCGCAGCAGGTCGAGCGGTTGCGCCACTTCGTGTCGCGCGCAGCCTTCGACATCGAGGGGCTCGGCGAAAAGCAGGTGCAGGCGTTCTTCGATGACGGACTGATCATGCAGCCGGCCGACATCTTCACGCTGCGGGCGCGCGATGCCCGCGCCGCCAAGAAGCTCGCCGACCGTGAAGGCTACGGCGAGGTCTCGGTGCGCAATCTGTTCGACGCCATCGACGCGCGGCGCAAGATTTCGCTCAACCGCCTGATCTATGCGCTCGGCATCCGTCACATCGGCGAGACCAATGCGCGGCTGCTGGCGCGTCACTTCGGCACGATCGATGCGCTGCGCGAGGCCCTCCAGGGCGCGTCCAAGGGCAAGGAAACCGAAGCCTACGAGGATTTGAACGCGGTCGAGGGCATCGGCGAGGTGGTCGCCGACGCGCTGGTCGAATTCTTCAAGGAGCCGCGCAACAACGAGGCGCTCGACCGGCTGCTCGCCGAAATCGAGGTCGAGCCGATGGAAGCGGTGAAGACGGACTCGCCGGTTGCCGGCAAGACCGTGGTGTTCACCGGCTCGCTCGAGAAGATGACGCGCGACGAGGCCAAGGCGATGGCCGAACGGCTCGGCGCCAAGACCGCGGGTTCGGTGTCGAAGAAGACCGACTATGTGGTGGCAGGGCCGGGCGCCGGCTCAAAGCTCGCTGACGCCAAGAAGCACGGCGTCACCGTCCTGACCGAGGACGACTGGTTCAAGTTGATCGGCGAGAAGCGGTAGCACGCGCGATTTCGGGTGCGGACGAAATGCCCGCACCCGAAATCCAGTTACGTTACAAGTCTGCGCTGCGCTACACGCGTCCTGTCAGCACCAAAATCAGCACGATGATCAGGATCAGGCCCAAACCGCCGCCGGGTCCGTAGCCCCAGTTGCGGCTGTAGCCCCAAGTGGGGAGAGCGCCAATCAACGCAAGAATCAGAATCACGATCAGGATGGTCGTCAGCATGGTTGCCTCGCTCGCAAACTGCGTTGGCTATCCAACGTTTGGAGCGGAACAAAGTTCCGTCGCGCAAAGCGTGCGCGTCGACGGCGACGACGTATTCGCCTGATCGGCGGTTGCCGGCGAGGAAGCTGCGCTACCTCACGCCACCTTTGTTTACCGCCGGACCGGTGTATGCCTCGAAGCGTTTGCGCAGGTCCGCGATCAGCTTGTCGTCGGTGATGAACTCGCGGAACGCGTTGGCGATCTTGTACGAGGTCAGCGGCTTGAATCCGGCTGGCGGCGCCACGTCGAGCCGCGGCGAGAAGGTGCCGATGCGCGCCTGCTGCTCCTTCGCCAGGTACCAGGTGAGGAAGAGCTTGGCGGCGTTCGGATGCGGCGCATCCTTGAAGATGCCGCCGGTGACGGTGAACACCGGCGTCTCGTCCTCGGGCGAGAACACGATCTCGATCGGCGCGCCCTCCCGCTTGAGCGCGCTCGCCGTGGTGACGGTCGCGTCGAGCGTGGCGGCGATCTTGCCCTCGGCGATGGCGCGCGCGACCGGGAGATGGCCCTGGACGAAGTGCGGCTTGTTGGCCATGTAGCGGTCCATCCAGCTCCAGCCGTATTTCTGCACGATCAGGTGGAACAGGTAGAGCGCCGCGTCGTCGTCGTGGGGATAGACGCTGATGAGCTGGTCCCGGAACGCGGGTTTAAGGAAATCCTGCGCCGACTTCGGCACATCCTCGCTGCGAACGAGTTTGGTGTTGTAGGCGTAAGCGATGGCGACGGCCGCGAACGCCATGTAGGCGCCGTCCGGATCGCGCAGGTTCGGCATGATCTGGTCGAAGCCGTCGGGCTTGAACGCGAGCAGCTTGTCCCGCTTTTTCCAGTTCACGAAGTCCTGCACGGTCTGGAAGAACGCGAAGTCGACCGCGAGCTTGCCGGCGGCCATTTGCTGCTCGATGCGCTCGTTGAGCACGTTGCTGAAGCCGCCCTCCACCGAGACCTGGATGCCCGGGAACGCCGCCTGGAACTGCTTGATGCGCCCCTCATAGGGCGCGGTCGGCCCGCCGGCATAGAACAGCAGCGACTTCTCGGCCTTCGCCTTTTCGTAGAGCTGCTCCACGGTCTCGGCGCGTGCCGTGGCTATGGCCGTCAGCAGCGCAACCGCGATGCAGGCCGCCAGCAGCCGGCCGACGAATTTTGTCATGAGCGTTCCCCCGTTGCTTTGTTTTCTCGGCCGACCATAGCACTGTCCCGCAAGCTGCGGGCAAACCAGGCGTGCCTACAGCGTGATCACTTGGTCCGGCATGTTGCTGGAGAGCGCCTTGTAGAGATCGGGGAAGCAGCCGATCGGCACGCCGGGAAACAGCTTGTCGGCGATCTCGCGCTCGTAGCAGCACTGGTCGCATCCCATCAGCAGCATGCCGGTGTCCTTCGCGACTTTATGCAGCCGCGCGCCGATCGGATTGCCGTCGACCAGCACGTAGTTGTTGTCCTCGAAGAAGAACATGCCGACCACGTCGACGCCGTGCCGCTTCTGCTCGAGCTGCGGCAGAATCATTTTGGCGAGCACATAGGAGACGTTATGGCGCTGCGTGGCGAAGATGTAGGCGACTTTCATTTTCTAGTTCTCCCCGTTGAAATCCATCGTCGGCCGCCATCAGAGCAGCACGGAATGCGGCAATCGCGAGCACCGCGCGGTCGCGCTTGAGCGCGGGCACGCCGGGCAGGCTGTCGACCAGATTGGCGGCGGTCAGCTCGCGCGCAATGGCGAGTCGAAAACCAGGCGCGATCTCGGCGATGTATTCGCAATAGGCGATCAGCGTCGCGCAGCATGAGGCGTGGAAGCCGACGGCGGTGATTCGTCCGTCGGTCACGTCGAGGCTGAAGGCCGCGGTGTTGTCCTCGGCGCCGGTGCAGGCCGCGCCGACGATCGCCCGCGGCGCTTCGCGGTTGCGGCGGAAGCCGCGCTCGAACAGCTCCGCGACCGTCAGCCGTGGCGTCACGCTGCAGCACGCTTCGCGGCAGGTCGCGGTCATTCGAAGCCTTGCTATTGCCAACGAAGCAAGTATTTCTCGAGCCGCCCGGCGGCGGCGAAGATCAGCAGCACCACCACCATGATCAGAAAGATCAGGGCGAACATCAGGGCGGAGTTGTAGGTCGACTGCGCGAAGGAGAGGAGATAGCCGAGCCCGCGGCTGGCGCCGACGAACTCGCCGACGCAGGCGCCGGTGAAGGCAAAGCCGACCGCGACTTTGAGATTGCCGAGCACCCAGGCCGCCACCGACGGCAGATAGACGTGCCGCACCAGGTCCCAGCGCGTGCCGCCGAGCGTCACGATGCGCTCGACCAGCTTGCGGTCGACCTGCTTGATGCCGCCGTAGACCGTGAAGAAGATCACGACCGCCACCAGGATGAAGGCCAGCGCGACCTTGGAGGCGAGCTCGATGCCGAGCCAGATCACGAACAGCGGCGCCAGCACGACGCGCGGAATGGCGTTGAGCAGCGTCATCACCGGCTCGAGCAATTCCGCTATCGGCGGGATCAGCGCGGCGATGACGCCGAGCGCGATGCCGACGACAATGCCGAGCGCCAGCCCGACCAGCGCGGCGGTGAAGGTGGCATCGAGATGCGGTCCAGATGCGGCCGTCCGCGAACAATTCATAGAGCGCGCCGCCGATCTTGCTCGGGCTCGGCACGAACAGCGGATTGATCAGCTCGTAGCGGCCGGCGATCTCCCAGATCACGAGGAGGATGCCAAACGCCGTTAGCTGGCGCAGCAGCGCAAAGCGCGGATCGGTGAGGATCATTCCGCCGCCTCGGCCCGCTGTTCGAAGCCGACTTCGTGGGAGAGGTCGTTCCAGAGCTTCTCGTAGAGCGGCGCGAACGACGGATGCATGCGCGCCTTGACCGGATTGCGCGGCCGCGGGATCGGCACGTCGTAGACCTGGGTGATCCGCGCGCGCGGTCCCTGCGACAGCAAGTAGACGCGGTCGGAGAGGCTGATCGCCTCTTCGAGATCGTGCGTGACGAGGAGCACGCTGATGCCTTCCTCTTCGACCAGCGAGGCCACGTCCTGCACGATACGTGCGCGTACGATGGCGTCGAGCGAGGCGAACGGCTCATCCATCAGCAGCAGCTTCGGCGTCAGCGCCAGCACCTGCGCCAGCGCGACGCGCTTGCGCTGGCCACCGCTGAGGTGGCGCGGGTAGCGTCCTTCGAAACCAGCAAGGCCGAGGCGGTCGAGCCAGTAGTCGGCCTGCACCAGCGCGCTTTTCTGTGTGCAGCCGTGGAAAATTAGACCCAGCGCGACGTTGTCGCGCGCCGTCTTCCAAGGCAGCAGCGCGTCATCTTGGAACAACATGCCGATTTCGGACGGCTTGACCTCGGGCTCGACAGTGCCGGCGAGCGGCTTCTGCAGGCCGATCACGGCGCGCAGCAGGCTCGATTTGCCGGAGCCCGACGGGCCGACCAGGCTCACGAACTGGCCCTGGCCGACTTCGACGCTGGCGCCTTCGAGGACCGGCTCGTCGCCGTAGGAAATACTGAGGTCACGGACGCGCATCAGCTCTTCGCGATCGAGGTGTCGTGCAGCCCGGAGATTTTTGTACCAGCCGGAAGCAGTCCGCCGACGATCAGCGTCTGGGCGACACGATCGGCGGCCGCGAGGTCGATGGTCACCGCCTCCGGATAGAGCGAGTCGCGGTAGCGCGCGATGATCTCGCCGAATTCCTTGGTGTCGAGGCCGGTGACCATTTCCTTGGGCAGCGCTGCAATCAGGTCGCCGCCGTTCATGCCGCGCATCGCCTTGAGCGCATCGGCGAGCGCCCGGACGAGCATCAGCATCTCTTCCTTGCGCTGATCCATCTCCTTGGTGCGCACCGCGACGCCCATGAACTCATAGGTGCCGCCGAGATAGCGGCGGGCGTCTGTCAGGTCCATGGCGTTGACCAAGACGCGCGCGCCGGAGCGCTGCAGTAGCGTAAGCGCCGGCTCCTGCACCAGGCCGGCGTCGATCTGGCCCTGACGCAGCGCTTCGAGCAGGTTGACGCCCATTGTCGCGAACTTGACCTTGCCGGCATCGGCCTTGGCCTGCGCCAAGAGATAGAGCGTCAGCGCGTGGTCGGCATTGCCGAGCCCGGACACCGCGACGGTGCGGCCCTGCAGGTCGCCGATACCCTTGATCTGCGCGGCGGTCTTCGGCGCGGTCACCAGCGCGAACAGCGGCAGCCGGCCGGTGACGGCGAAGCGCTTGATCGCCGCGCCCTTGACGAAAGCGGTGATGGCGACGTCGAGCGAGGTCGCCGCATAGTCCACCGCGTTGCCGACCAGCGCCTGCATCGCCGCGCTGCCGCCGCGGGTATAGACCAGCTCGACGTTGAGCCCATGCTTCTTGAAGTAGCCGCCGGAGCGCGCGACCTCGTAGGGCACGCCGCACAGCAACTGGCTGCAGTAGGCGAGCTTGATGCTGCGGCCTTGCGCCTTGGCCGCGCCAGGCAGGGCGCCGGCAATGACAGCGGCGCCCTTCAGAAGGGAGCGGCGGGAAAGATCAGTAGGGGGTACGCGGGCCGTGGTTTCGTCGCAGCAGCTCATCGGGATTCTCCGAATTTGAAACTAATGAGCAGACCGATCCGCCGCAACGCGGCAGTATTATTATTCTGCCATCGAAACATGAAAGAATTTGCCATCTGAGGGCATAACGGCGGCATATTTCGTCTATAGCGGCCGCCCGGTTTCCCGGCTTTATTTCACCCTAGGCTGGGCGCTGCCGCTGCCCAAGCCCGCACACTGTCGCAATCGTTACAAAGTCCCGGGAATGGACAACCTCACGCTTGCCCTGAAGATGAAGCGACTTGCGGCCTGGCTCGATCGCGCCTGGCAGCCGGCGGGGTTCCTCTCAAAGCAATATGACGGCGCGCCATTCGGCCGCTGCTATGTGACCATCGATCCGGATCGTCAGGCCCAGTATGCATCCGCCAACTGGAACCGCGTGCATCTCTGCGGGGCGGAGCCAGGCTTGCGGCCGGAAGGCCTGACGCGGCTGATCGATGAGTTCATCGCCGCGGGCGTGAAGCGCTTCTTCATCTGGCTCAGCCCGGGCCCGGACATGGACGCTGTTCGGGGCTGGCTCGGCGAGGCCGGGTTCGTGCCGCGGATGCAATGGACGCGCTACCCGACGCTCATCCGCGATTCGCTCGAGCCGCCGCCGTTCCAGACCGATCTCGTGGTGCGGGAGGCGAGGCGCAGCGACCTCGCCGCGGCTCACGCAGCGGTCGGCGAGATGATGTGGGGCGAATATGAGCGGTCGTTCGGCCGGGATGGTTTTTCCCATTTCATGGCGTTCGATGGTACGCGCCCGGTGGCGATCGGCGCGCTCGCGGTGTCCGAAGGGCTCGGTTACCTGACCCTCGCCACCACCGCGGAGGGGGATCGCAAGCGGGGCGCGCAGTCGGCGTTGATTGCCGCCCGCATTACGCGGGCGCGCGAGCTCGGCTGCACCGCGCTGGCGGTCGAAACGTTGACGATGCTCGAGCACTCGCTGCGCAATCTTGAGCGCACGGGCTTTCGCGTGGCGTACGAGAAAGAAGTCTACGCGTGGAGCGCGGAAACGCCGCCCGCCCAGTCCTAGATCAAGCTTCGTGTGGCACATCGTCGTTGCCGTGGCGCCTATCGCGTTTGCTTATGGAGGAGTAAGCTTGCCGCGTCATTCAAACAGGTAACTATTTTGCCGCGTATCAGGCCGATCAATCATGACTGACGTCGGCGAATGGCTCGATTCAATTGGTCTTGGACAATATACCGAAGCATTTGAGAAAAATGCGGTCGGTTGGGATGTCCTGTCACACCTGGATCACGATGTCCTCAAGGACATCGGCGTGTATGCCGCCGGCGATCGCGTCCGTATCTTGTATGCGATAAAGTCGCTGCGCGCGGAGCGCGGGAACGGGTCGCCGGGCCATCCCGCATTGGCGCAACGCCATTCCAGTTCGGCCGGCGCGGAACGTCGCCAATTGACGGTCCTGTTTTGCGATCTGGTCGGCTCTACCGACCTCGCGCACCGCCTGGATCCGGAGGATTTGGCCGATCTCGTAAGAGTCTATCAAGGCGTCTGCCAGTCGGCGATCGAACGCTACAGCGGCTTCATCGCTCGCTATGTCGGCGACGGCATCCTGGCTTATTTCGGCTATCCGCAGGCGCACGAGGAAGATGCGGAACGCGCCATACGCGCCGGCCTGGATATCGTCGGCGGCATGAAGACGTTGCGAACGGGCGGCGCCGGAAGCAACCAAATCGAACTCGCCGTGCGGATCGGCATCGCTACGGGGCCGGTGGTCGTCGGCGAGCTGGTGGGCGAAGGGACGGCACAGGAAAGCGCTGCGCACGGCGAGACACCCAATCTGGCATCGCGTCTGCAAGGGATTGCCGAGCCCAACACCGTGGTTGTAGCGCCCGAAACCCGGCGTCTCGCACTGCATTATTTCGAATATCATGACCTCGGCGAGCATCAGTTCAAGGGACTGCCTGCACCAGCGCGCGCTTACCAGGTGCTGGCCGAACAGACTCCGGAGGTGCGCTTCGAGGCGCGCGAGCTATCCGGCATCACGCCGCTGGTGGGACGCGCGGAGGAGCTTGCGCTGATCCTGCGTCGCTGGGACCAGGTCAAGGAGGGCGAAGGCCAGGTCGTGTTGTTGTCGGGCGAGCCCGGCATCGGCAAGAGCCGGCTTGCGCAGGTATTGTCCAACCAAGTCAATGTCGAGCCGAACACCTTGGTGCGTTACCAGTGCTCGCCCTATCACACCAACTCCATGCTCTATCCGATCGTTGAACAGATCCGCCGATCGGCCGGCTTTGATGAAACCGACGATGCGCAAGCGAAGCTCGAAAAGCTGGAGGCCTCGCTTGCACCCGCATTCGAGAACGTCGCGGACGTTGCACCGCTTTTTGCAGTCCTGCTCTCGATTGATGTTGGTAACCGCTATCCCATTTCGCACTTGAGAGGGGAAGCGCTCAAGGAAGCGATCCTGAAGGTGCTGGTCGGCCAGTTCTTCGCCCTGTCGGCCAAGCAACCCTTGCTCTTGATCGTCGAGGACGCGCAGTGGATCGATCCGACCACGCAGGATCTGTTGAACTTGCTGCTGCCGAATATCGCGGACGAGCGCATCATGGCGGCCGTTACCTATCGACCTGACTACCGTCCGCAGTGGTCGGGTCTCGCGCACGCATTGACTTTGCCGATCGGCCGCTTGCCGCGCCGCGAGGTCGTGCTGATGATCGAGAACGTCGTTGGCGGGAAGCCGCTGCCGCCCGAGGTGCTCGAGCAGATTGTCGAGAAAACCGACGGCATTCCGCTGTTCGTGGAAGAGTTGACCAAGACCATTCTTGAAAGCGGCCTGATTGCCGAAGCCGACGATTCATATCAGCTCAGTGGCGCTTTTCCCGAAGTATCAGTTCCGGCGACTTTGCAAGACAGCTTGATGGCTCGGCTCGATCGCGCGGCGTCGATCGGCGAGGTCGCGCAGGTCGGTGCCTGCATCGGGCGGCAGTTTTCGCGCGACCTGCTGGCGGCCGTCTTGGCCATCGATGAAGCCACGGTGAGTACCGCTCTGCAACAGCTGGAAACCGCCGGACTCCTGTTCCGCACCGGTTCTTCGAAGAGCGTCAGCTATGCCTTCAAACATGCGTTGGTCCGCGATGTTGCCTACAACAATCTCTTGAAAAGCAAGCGGAGGCATTATCACGCGCGCATTGCCGACTTTCTTTCCAAGGAGGACGGGGACGCCGCGCTTTCTCCCGAAGTGCTCGCTTATCATTACATGGAAGCCACCCAATTCGAGCAGGCCGCGTCCTGTTGGTGCGACGCGGCCACACGCGCCGGCGCGCGCTACGCCAATTCAGAGGCGATTGCGCACTGCCGGAAAGGGCTGGCCGCGCTGTCGCGCCTGCCGCGCGGCGCCGGACGCACCGACATGGAGCTTGGGCTTCGCATTGGATTGGCCGAAGCGCTGCGCATCACCGATCATCATGAGGAAGCCCTGGCGGAGCTCAGCATCGCCGAATCCCTTGCGACCGAGAGCAAACGCTTGATAGAGCGGTCGCGCATCCACCATTTGCGCGGCAACATCTATTATCCGTTGGGCAAAGCCGAGAATTGCTTTGTCGAGCACAAGACAGCCTGGCGCTTTGCAAAGAAGGCGGAATCTTCGGAGTGGGAAGCGCGCGCTCTTGGAGGGCTGGGCGATGCCTATTTTCTCGCTGGACGGGTCAAACAAGCGCACCGTCAATTCGAGGATTGCGTCGCGCTGGCGCGGGCGAAAGGGTTTCTGCTCACCGAGGTGGCCTACCTGCCGATGCGCGCAGTCACGCACATGTACTGCTTGCGGTATGATGAATCGCTCGATGACTGTCGCACCGTCATCGACCTGGTGAAGAAGGTTGGACAGGCGCGCGGCGAGCTGATCTCTCGCAGCACGAGCAGCTGGATCCTGCTCGATCAATGCGAATTTGAGCAGGCAGAAGAGCACGCGCGCAGAGGACTTGAGGCGGTCGAGGCGGTCGGCGCGCGCCGCTTCATCCCGCTCTTCAACGATGTCATCGCGCGCATTCAACTGCAGGCGGGCGACTGTGTCGGCGCGCTCAGGCTGCTCGAGGAAAGCTGGAAAGTATCCCGGGATACCGGCGTGGCCTTCGCAGGGCCGGTCATCCTCGGAGCCATGGCGTTGGCGACGACCGATCCCGACGACCGGTTGGAGGCCCTGCGCCAGGGCGCCGCAATTTTGAGCGACGGCAGCGCCAGTCACAATCATTCGCGGTTCTATCGCGATGCGATAGAAGTCTGCCTGCGCGAGCGGCTGTGGGACATGGCCGACAGTTACGCCAGCACGATGGAGCGCTACTTCGGCGCCAAATCGTCCCCGTGGTCGAACTTCTTCATCGCCCGAGGTCGGGCATTGGCGGCCGCCGGACGGCAGGGTGTGGACAAGGCGGAGGCCGCACAACTGCGGCGGTTACGGGACTATGCCGGGACCCATGGAATTTTGGCTTCACTACCGGGCCTGGAAGCCGCGCTGGCGGACGCCTGAGGCAATTGGCCCGTGGCTTGCACGCCGCTTTAGAGGCAATCAGCTGCAAAGTAGGCCGACACAAAAGCTTCACAGGACAGCGATCTGATTGCGACTGTCGCGTTGGTGCCGCGGGCACCCCGCAGGAGCGCGCACGAATGGCGAGAGCGGACAAGAAGACGTGCGCGAGGAGATACCTTCGCCGGCCGCGGGCCTACGTCGTTGCGCTATTCGCGCTGTCGGCCGCCGTCTTCACGCTACCGGCCGCCGCACTCGACCCCCGCTATACGGACGCCGACGGCGACCTCGTGGCCGACACGCCTCGCAAGACGGTTTCGCCGACGACCCTTCTGTTCGCATATACGCCGGGCGAGGATCCGGCGCTCTATCGAAACATGTGGGACGGCTTCTTGCGCCATTTGGAAAAAGTCGTCGGAAAGCCCGTTCGGCTCTTCGCTGCGCAATCCAACAGCGCACAGATCGAGGCGATGCGTGCCGGCCGGCTTCACATCGCCGCATTCGGCACCGGCGCGGTCCCGATCGCCGTCAACTGCGCCGGCCTCGTGCCGTTTGCGATCATGGGCGGCGAAAAAGGCATCTTGGGATACGAGATGGAGATCATCACCTATCCCGGCAGCGGAATAAAATCGCCTGCGGACTTGAAGGGCCGCAGGCTCGCCTTCGTGGCTCCAACGTCGAACTCGGGTTTCAAGGTGCCGTCGGTGCTGCTGCGCAGCGAGTTTGGTCTTGAAGCCGACAAGGATTACACCGCCGTGTTTGCAGGCCGGCACGAGAACTCGGTGCTGGGCGTCGCGACCAAAGACTACGACGCGGCTGCGATCGCGAACGAGGTGATGCACCGGATGATGGCACGCGGTGTGGTGAAGAAGGATCAGATCGTAACGGTCTATAAGTCGGGGACATTTCCCACGGCGGGCTTCGGCCTTGCCCACGATCTTGATCCTGCGCTCGCGAGCAAGATACGCGAGGGATTCTTCAGCTTCCCGTGGGCAGGCAGCGATCTCGCGAAGGAGTTCGCTGTTCTGGGGGTGTCGAAATTCATGCCCATCAACTACCGGAATGATTGGGCTGTGGTCCGCAAAGTCGATGATGCATTGAACGTCACGTACGCCTGCAAGTAGGCGCCGATACTTTCGTACCGCTTGTTTTCAGGGTGCGGAGATAGCAGGGTTGCGGAGATAACAGAGTTCACGCGGCGGCTGCTTTCTGTGGCCGTCCACGAGCGACCATGGGAGCTGGCCATGAACACAGCAACGGTTGCCGCACCGGCGGTGGCGCGAACCTCGCAGACCGGGCGGCTGACACTTTCATATTATCCCTGGATCAAGCAGAACATTTCAGCGGCTGATTTGAGAACGGCCGTCGATAAGTTCGGGCAAGTGCTGCAAGAAGCCCTGGGCCGGACGCTGAAGGTCGATCTCCAACCCGTGATGGAGATACCGGATCAGTTGGAAGATATAAAACGTCCGCCCGCGAATGATGTGATCGCCCGTGTCGGGCTTCTGAACCCTATCGGATACGCGCTTATTCGCCGGGAGCCGGGAATCGAAGGCATCGCAGTCATCCGGCGCAAGATCGGGGCAGAGGTCGGTCCCACCTACAAGGCGCAACTCTACACTAACTGGAAGACGAAGATCACAAAGATGAGCGAGGTGCGCGGCCGTTCAATCGCGTACGGCAGTCCACAGTCGACCAGCAACTTCCTGGTCCCCGCCATGCGGCTGTGGGAGGCAAAAATTCATCCGCTCAACGGCTTCAATCGCGTGGAGTTCGCCGGCGGACACGATACGGCGGCGGTCGCGGTTTACGAAGGCCGGTTGGAGGTCGGGGCCGGGCACGATGGGGCCGTCCTGGGTCTTGCCGCCCGGCGTGGATATAAGGACGCCGGCGATGTGCTGGTGAATATCGACTGGTCGGACCCTATCCCCAGCGATCCGGTCGCCATTCACACCACTGATGCAGCCGTGCGCAAGCAAGTCACCGACGCACTGCTCGCAATCGCGAAGCCCAAGGACAACAGTTCGGCCGGCAACGTGGCGGTCAAGGGCTTCTGGGACACGGATGAGGGCTTCGACCCGATCGCTCCCAAGGCGCAAATCACGCCCGAGAAATACGACACCTTGTTCGCCATCATGGAAAAGATGGGGCTTCGCCGCGACGACATGCTCCGCAAGACGTAGGACGTTGGCTGTGGCCTGATGCTGCCGTTGATCACGCCAGCGGGCGCGTCGCGGCCTCGAGCCAGTTCTTGGTCTGCGCATCGACCAGCGGCGCGAGCGTGTTGCGCACGCGCGCGTGATAGCCGTCGAGCCACGCCACTTCCGCGGCCGTGAGCAGGTCGCGCTGCACGAGCCTGCGGTCGATCGGCGCCAAGGTGAGCGTCTCGAATGCATTGAGCGGCTTTTCGCCGCCCGCGACCTTGGGCCCTTCGATCACCAGCACCAGGTTTTCGATGCGGATGCCGTAAGCCCCGGTTTTGTAGTAGCCGGGCTCGTTCGAGAGGATCATGCCGCGCTTGAGCGGCGCGGTGCCGAGCTTGGAAATCCGCGCCGGTCCTTCGTGCACCGACAGATAGCTGCCGACGCCGTGGCCGGTGCCGTGATCGAAGTCGACACCGGCCTGCCAGAGCGAGTGGCGCGCGAATGAGTTGAGCTGCGCGCCGGAGGTGCCATCCGGAAACACCGCCGTGGCGATGGCGATGTGGCCCTTGAGCACGCGGGTGAAACGGTCGCGCATCTCCGCGGTCGGCTCCCCGACGATGACGGTGCGGGTGATATCGGTGGTGCCGTCCTGGTACTGGCCGCCGGAGTTGATCAGGAACAGATCGCCGGGTGCGATGGCGCGGTCGGTCTTGCGGGTGACGCGATAGTGCACGATCGCGCCGTCCGGCCCGGCGCCGGCGATGGTCGGGAACGACACGTCGCGAAGAAGATTGGTCTCGCGGCGGAAGGTTTCGAGCGCTTCCACGGCGCCGATCTCGGTGAGTTTTCCTTTGGGCGCTTCACGGTCGAACCAGGCCAGGAAGCGCACCATCGCCGCGCCGTCGCGCCGGTGCGCTTCGCGCGCGCCTTCGATCTCGACGGCATTCTTCACCGCCTTGAGCAGCGCAATCGGATCGGGGCCCTTGCTGACCTTGCCGCCGGCGCCGGTCACGATCCGCGCCAGTGCGTCGGCGGCGGTCGCCTGGTCGAGGCGAACGGTCTTGCCGGCTTTGCCGAGCGCGGAGAGCTCCACGACGAAGTCGCTCGGCGCCCGCACGTCTGCGATCTCCTCCAGCCGATGCCGGACATCGTTCGAAAGCTTGCGGCCATCGATGAACAGTGACGGACGACCCTCGCGCGGAATGATGGCGAACGAGAGTGGCAGTGGCGTGTGCGACACGTCGGCGCCGCGGATGTTGAAGGTCCAGGCGACCGCATGCGGATCGGACACCACCAGCGCGTCGGCTTTCAGCTTCGCGATCTCGGGACGGACGGTCGAGAGCTTGGTCTCGGCGGCTTCACCGGCAAAGCGAATGTCATGCAGCGTCACCGCGCCGAGCGGCGGGGCAGGGCGGTCCTTCCACAATTCGTCGATCGGATTGGGCTCGATCGGCACGAGCGTGGCGCCGGCATTGGCGCAGGCGCGCGCGAGTTTCTCCGCGCCTTCGACGGTGTGCAGCCACGGATCGAAGCCGAGCACGTCGCCCTTGCCGAGCGTGCGCTCGATCCACTGGTCGGGCGGCGTTTCGACCAGATGCACGATCTCGAACAGCGACGTGTCGACCTGCTCGCGCGCCTGCAACGTGTAGCGGCCGTCGACGAACAGCGCCGCACGCTCCATCAGCACCACCGCGGCGCCGGCCGAGCCGGTGAAGCCGGTGAGCCAGGCGAGCCGCTCTTCCGAAGCCGACAGATATTCGCTTTGGTGGCAATCGGCATGCGGCACCGCGAAGCCGGTCAAGCCGCGCCGCGCCAACTCGGTACGCAGCGCCTTGACCCGCGGCGCGCTGGCCGCCGGATTGGCCGCATCGTCGAAGGTCTGGAATTTGGCTTCGAACATCAGCGCAATCTAAGTGCGGCCGCGCCGCAATACCAGCGTCGACCAGCCCTCGAGGACGACGCGGTATTCAAGTGCGAGGCCATGTCGGCGATAGGCCGCGAGCGCGGCGCTGGCCTGCGACGTCAGCAAGCCGGACAGCACCACGCGGGCGCCGGGCGCGAGCAGCCGTGTCATCGGCGTCGCCAGCCGTTGCAGCGGCCCGAGCAGGATATTCGCGAGCACGAGGTCGAACGGACCGTGCTCGCGAAACTGCCGCATGCCGAGGCCGGCGGCATGAATCACCGTTACGCTGGGCGCGTGGTTCCGCCTGATGTTCTCGCGCGCAACACCGGCCGCACGGCGGTCGATGTCGCTTGCCAGCACCGGACGGCGCAACACCCGGGCCGCCGCGATCGCCAGCACCCCCGTTCCGGTGCCGACGTCCAGCACGCGCCGGGGCCGTCGCGCCTTGAGAAGATGGTCGAGCGCCAGCAGGCATCCCCGCGTCGTGCCGTGATGTCCGGTGCCGAAGGCGAAGGCGGTCCCGATCTCGATGCCGATGCGGTTGGGCCGGACGCTGGCGCGATAGTGCTCGCTGTGGACGATGAAGCGGCCGGCCTCGACCGGCTTGAGGCCTTCCTGGCTCGCCTTCACCCAGTCCTTCGCCGCCAGGGTCTCGAACGTGAGTGCATTCGCCGCCTCCGGCCCCGTTGCAAGGCCGACCAGCGCGCGCACGGCGGTCTCGTTAGGGGCGTCGTTGAAATGGATTGCGACCATCCAGCCGCCGCTGCCATCGTAGGCCGAGACCACGGCCTCCGACGCGTCGAAGACTTCCGCCAGTTGATCGAGCAGGGCGCGGGCGGCGTCTGCTGCACCGGCTTCGAGCCGGGCGACGACCGTTGGACCTGACGCCGGATTTGGCGTGTGCGGCGGCCGTCGGCCATCAGCTCTTGTCCACGTCGTTCACAGGCAATTCCTCACATGAACCCCGGCATTCACCTACAGCCTTATCAACCGCGGCCTCGAGCCCTTTCCCCAGCGTTTCCACAGCGTTGACCACAGTTTGTCACGTCGGGCCGCAAGCGCTTATACGCTACGCCATGCGCGGTTTTGGGGTCTTGCCACCAGAGTTATGCCCCGTATCGTGCCGGACCCAAGTCTGCAGGACCCAAGTCTGCCGGACCCAAGTCCGTGCATGACGGCGACAAGAAAAGGGAGTGAAACCATGCGTTCGACCGGAGGGACAGCCGCGCTACGCGGCGTTGCGCTGACCGCCACCTGCGCGGCGGCCCTGCTGTGCCTCGTCCGGCCGGCGTCGGCGGCCTATCCCGACCGCCCGGTCACGATCCTCGTCCCGTTCGCGCCGGCCGGGCCGACCGACATCATCGCGCGCGTGCTGGCCAATGTGCTGTCGCAACGGCTCGGGCAGAATTTCGTCGTCGACAACCGGGCCGGCGCCGCCGGCAACACCGGCATGGGGCAGGTCGCGCGTGCGACCCCCGACGGCTACACCCTGATGGTCACCTCGACCGCAATTGCGGTCAATTCGGCGCTGTTCAAGAAGCTGCCCTACGACCCGTTCAAGGATTTCGCGCCGATCTCCGAGCTCGTGAACGCGCCCAACGTGCTGGTGGTGCGCGCCGACTCCGACATCAAGACCATCGCCGACCTTGTTGCTTACGCGAAGGCCAATCCGACGAAGTCCAACTATTCGAGCCCCGGCGCGGGCACCAAGTCGCATCTCACCGGCGAGCTGCTGAAGCTCCGAGCTGATATCGAAATGGTGCACGTGCCGTACCGCGGCGCCGGTCCGGCGGCGCAGGCGGTGATGGAGAGGACCGTCATTGTCGGGTCGGTCGCGCTGGCGGCTGCCGAGTCGCTGATCCAGGACGGGCAGTTGCGAGCGCTGGCGGTCACCAGCGAGAAGCGCTGGTTCTCGCTGCCGAATGTCCCGACCATGATCGAGGCCGGCTACCAGGATTTCGTCTCCGATACGTTCAACGCGTTCTTCGCGCCGGCGCGCGTGCCGTCAGACATTCTTTCGGTGCTGGTGAAGGAAAGCCGCGCCGCTTTCCAGCGCCCCGACGTGCGCGACCTGTCGCGCAAGGCCGGCTTCGAAGTCGTCGCCGGCTCACCGGACGAGCTCTCCGCGCGCATCAAGGCGGAAATCCCGGCGGTGCGGGAGCTGGTGGCGAAGGCCGGCATTCCGCTTCAGTGAGGGGAGGGAGCGTCATGACCGTCACGCGACGATCGCTGCTACGAGGTGCTGGTGCGCTCGCGGCGCTGCCGATGCTTCCGGCGCAGGCGCAGGAATGGCCGTCACGGCCGATCCGCATCATCGTCGGCACCGCGGCTGGCGGCAGTCCCGACATCGTCAGCCGCCTGCTCGGCGAAAAGCTGAGCGAGCGGCTCGGCCAGACCATCACGATCGAGAACAACACCCAGGGCGCCGGCGCAGTCGCGCAACAGATGGTGAGCCGCGCGTCGCCCGATGGCACGACCGCCTTGATGATGACCGCCGGCTATCCGCCGCAGATGGCGCTGCGCAATCTCGGCTTCCATCCGCTCGACGGCTATTCGTTCGTGACGCTCGTCTGCGGCTATCCGATGGTCTACGCGGTGGCGCCAGGCTCGCCGATCAAATCGTTCGGCGATCTCCTGGCGAAAGCCAAGGCAAGCCCGGGCAAGCTGACCTATTCGATCACCGCATTGGGCTCGATCTATCATGTGCTGACCAAGTGGATCGAGCTTGAGTCCGGCACGGATATGACGCCGATCCCGTACCGCGGCACGTCGCTCGCGCTGCAGGATGTGCTGGGCGGCCGGGTCGACGTGATGGTCGATGCGGCGACCTCGATGTTCCCGCGCATTCAGAGCGGACAGCTGCGCATGCTGGCGGTGTCGTCCGCCGGCCGCTATCCGCTGATGCCGGAGGCGCCGACGGTCGCGGAAAGCGTGCCCGGGATCGAATTCATGTCCTGGCTCGGTCTCGTCATGCCGCCGGGGATGGCTCGCCCGATTGTCGATCGGCTCAATTCCGAGGTGCACCGGGCGCTGAAGCTGCCCGACATCGTCGCCAAGCTCGCCGAGGCCGGCAACATCCCGACGCCGTCAACGCCGGAAGCGTATCGCGCCCATGTCGAGCGCGAGATCAAGACCTGGAGCCGCGTGATCGCGGCCGCCGGCATCAAAGCGGGATGACGATGCGCCTGACCCGGCGAACACTGTTGAGCGCCGCCAGCGTGCTCGCGGCTGCGCCGATTGTGCCGGCGCATGCTCAAACATGGCCGTCGCGGCCCGTGCGGATCGTCGTTGGCACGGCGGCCGGCGGCAGTCCCGACATCGTCAGCCGGTTGCTGGGCGAGAAATTCTCCGAGCGGCTCGGCCAGTCGTTCGTGATTGAAAACAACACCCAGGGCGCCGGCATCGTTGCCGAGCAGGCGGTCAACAAGTCGGCGCCCGACGGCCAAACCATGGTGATGCTCACGGCCGGCTATCCCGGGCGCGCGGCGCTGCATCAGGCGTTGGCGTTCGATCCGCTCGACGGTTTCTCGTTCATCTCCAATGTCTGCGGCTATCCCTTCGTCTATTCGGTCGCGCCCAATTCGCCGATCAAGTCGTTCCGGGATTTGCTCGACCGCGCGAAGGCCAAGCCCGACACGCTCACCTATACGATCAACGCGCAGGGCTCGATCCATCATCTGCTGACCACCTGGATCGGCATGGAAGCCGGCGCGCCCATGGTGCCGATTCCGTATCGCGGGGCTTCGCCTGCGATCACCGACGTGTTGGGCGGCCGAGTTGATGTGATGGTCGAACCCGCGACGTCGGCGTTCCCACGCGTTCGCTCCGGCCAGGTGCGCCTGCTCGCGGTGTCGTCCAAGGGCCGTTATCCGCTGATGCCTGAGGCGCCGACCGTCGAGGAATTCGTGCCGGGCGTCACGTTCATGTCATGGCTGGGCTACGCCATGGCGCCGAAGACGCCGCGCGCGATCGTCGAGCGGATGAATGCGGAAATCCGCCGCGCGCTGGCGCTCCCGGACGTGCAAACGAAGCTCGTCGAAGGCGGCAATGTCGCGACGCCGTCGACGCCGGAAGAATTCCGTGCATTGGTGGCGCGCGAGATCGAGATCTGGAGCCGCGTGATCGCTGCAGCCGGGATCCGAGCCGGGTAGGGACCGAATTGGAATGACTGCCGCCGAAGACAAGCTTGCCTGTGCCGACGTCATCGTGTCCTGGGGACTTTACCGCGACCAGCGCCGCTGGCCGGAGCTGCTCTCCACGTTTCATTCCGACGGCGAGATCGCGGTCTCGTGGTTCCGCGGGCCCTACGCGGAGTTCGTGGAGCATTGCAAGCGCGGTGGGCCCTCGAAGCACCTGATCATGGCGCCGCTGGTGCAGGTGAACGGCGACCGCGCAACCGCCGAGACCACCATTGTCATTCTGGTGCGGCAGGCGATCGACAACCTCCCCGTCGACATGACCTCGCGGGCGCGCTTCCTCGACCGGCTCGAACGCCGCAACGGCGAATGGAAGGTTCGCGAACGCGCCGCGGTCTACGAGCAGGACCGGCTCGATCCGGTGGTGCCGTCGGAGGCCTTTGCGCGGGTGATGCAAGAGGCGCCGGCGGCGCAGTATCCCGAGCCTTATCGCTATATGGCGGTCAGGCTCGCCTCGGCCGGGCGGGCGCTGGCGGAGCCGGTGCACTACGATGGCGCGCCGCATACGCAGGCACTGGTCGCGCGCTATGCGGCCTGGCTGGCGGGGCATTAGGCCTCAATAAACAGAGGCCCGAAACGCGCTAAGCTCTCCGGATAAAGTTCCGGGAGGACGCCGATGCATGCTGGTCGCTGGCTTTTGACCATCGCGTTTGCTTGCCTCATTGCGGGTCACGCCAACGCACAGCCGGGCGCGACGCCGGCGACCGCCTTTGAAAATGACTATGTGATCGTCAGCCGCAATATTGCGCCCTGCGCCACCGCAACGCCGGACAAGTGCGATGATCGGGTGATCCTGGCGATGGGCGATCTCACGCTGACCGCCGGGGCCAAGAAGCGCGCGATGAAGCGCGCCGAAATCGCGGTGTTTGGCGCCGGGCAGTCCTACGGCATCGCGGTCGGCTCGCCGTTCTTCGAGATTGCGATCAAGCCCAAGCATCCGCCGATCCGCGCCCCCGCGGAAAGGATCGCGGCGCCCGCCAATCTCGCGCTGCATCAGGGCAAGACGTTCTTCATCTACGAAGAGATATTGCCGGTCGGCCAGACCCGCCCGCGGCATAGCCATGCGCAGCGGGTCGAAATCCGCCTCAATCATGGACCGATGCTGCGCCAGCAAGTCTGGCGCGACGGCAAGATGGTCGAGACCGAGCCCGTGATCGTGAACTGGCGCGAGCCGGTGATCCATGTCGTGCACAACATCGGCGATATGCCGTTGCGCAACTTCATCCTGGAGTTCATCCCGCAATGATGCGACTGCAAGCATTCATTCTCGCCGCAGCACTATTCGGGCCGTCGCCGGTCGCCGCGCAGGAATGGCCAACCAGGAACGTGCGCATCATCGTGCCGTTCGCCGCCGGCGGCGCCGCCGATACTGCCGCGCGGCTTTACAGCGAGGCGTTGAGCCAGACCTTCGGCAAGCAGTTCGTGATCGAGAACCGTCCCGGCGGCGGCGGCATTCCGGTGGCGGAAGCCATCGCCCGCACCGAGCCCGACGGCTACACGCTGATGGTATCGGGCATTCCGATCATCGTGGTCGGGCCCGCCATGAACAAGAACGTCGGCTACGACCCGATGCGCGACCTCACGCACATCGCGTATTTCGGCGGCACGCCGAATATGCTGGCGGTGCATCGGTCGCTCGGCACCAAGACCTACGCCGAATTCCTCGCCTATGCCCGCAAGCAGCCGAGCGGCACCGACTATGTGTCGGCGGGCTTCGGCACCATGGGCAACTGGAATGCCGAGTACCTGGCGACGCTGGAGAACATCAAGCTCAATCACATCGCCTACAAGGGCGGCTCGCAGGCGATCGTCGATCTGATCGCCGGCCACGTCAAAGCCTCGGTGCTGACCTGGACCGCGATCGACCAGCATGTCCGCTCCGGCACGCTCGACGCGCTGGCGGTGACGTCGGCCAACCGGCTGGCTTATCTCCCCGACACACCGACGTTCCGCGAGCTCGGCCACAAGGACTTCGTATCGCTGACCTGGTTCTCGCTTTCGGGGCCGCCGAAGCTGCCGCGCGACATCGTCGACAAGATCAACGCGGTGGTGGTCAAGGCGATGAACCGGCCCGAAATCCGCAAGACCATCGAGCGTGACGCGATCGAGACCATGCCGTTGACGCCGCCTGAGCTGAACAAGTTCGCGCAGGCCGAGATCGACCGCTGGGCGCCGCTGGTTCGGCGCATCATGGCGGAGCGGCAGAAGTGAAAAGCAAAGCCCCGGGTAAGGTCCCCGGGGCTTCGTTCAACTAAATTGTGCGGGTCGCGTCACTTCCCGCGTACGACCTCGCCATATTGCGGCGGGCGCTCGAGATAGCCGCGCTCCATCATCCAGTCGACCTTCTCCTGGAATTCCGACGGCTTGTAGCCTTGCACGCCGAGGAGCTCCGGCATCATACCGGTCTTGCGCTGCTCGGGCGTGAGGTCGCGCAGCACCTCGTCGCGCGAGCGCTCGTCATTGGCGCGCAGCCACTCGACCGCGCGGTTGAGCGCGCGGGTGATCTTCTGCGCGGTCTCGTCGTCGATGTCGTCGCTGGCGACGATGCCGCCGCGCCAGCGCAGGTCGCAGAGCTTGCGGCAGCCGGCCGAGAAGGCGCGGCTCACCAGCGGCTCCATCAGCGCCGCCGCCTCGTTCTTGCCCGAGAGCAAGGCGTCGAGCCGGTCGTTGGCGTGCTCGAGCTTGATCTCGCTGAACGGGACGCCGGCTTCTTCCAGCGCCTCGACGGCGGCATAGAAGGTGCCGGCATGCCAGGTCACCGCGATCGGGACATTGCGGAGCTGTGACAGGCTGTGTGATCTTGGAATCCTTGCGCACCATGATCGCGCCGGTGCGGGCGGTGGTGTCGAGGCCGATGATCTTGCCGGCGCCGAGCTGCTGGACGCGCTCGATCGCGCCCCATTCGCAGACCGGGTAGACGTCGAGCGCACCGGCCTGGAGCTGGGATTCCTTCCAGCGCTCCGAGAAGTTCTCGACCCGCCCGGCGACGCCCTTCGGGTTGTCCTCGTGATACTCGACATTGAGGCCTTCGGCCTTGAAGAAACCCTGCTCGACCGCGATCCGCCAGGGCCGGTCGTGGGCATTGCTGTCGCCTTGCAGGCGGATGGTTTTTGTCATCGGGGGCAATTCCTCGTTGCTATGCGCGTCAAGATAGTCGAAGTCGGTCAAGCTGACCAACGGCAAAAGGGCGCGCCCCGACGGTCGGTGTCCCGATATGCGGAACACCGTCAGTCACGATTTGCGGATGGCGTACCGTCAGGTGACGAGCATCTCGGCGCAAGCACGCGCCACCGCGGCGTTCGGCGATGCGCTTCCGGGCATTGTCGCCCAGCCGCCCTTTTCGACGAAGGCGCCCTGCTGCCAGGAACTGACCTTCTTCAGCTCAACAAGGTTGGTACCCATATCCGCGTGCTGGCGGAATCGATCTGCGCAAATGGGCGCCAGCGCTGCCACGACGGCCGCGTCGGAGCGTTGCTGAGCCATCTGTTGGGCAGTGCCTCCCGTAACCCAGCCGCCGTAGCTGAACCCGACGATCGCCAGAGCGATTGCTCCGCCGACAGCACCCCAACACAAGGGCTTAATATCCGGAGAGATTTGCATGACGAAGTCTTTCTGATCGGAGGCCAAGCCATCCCCCAACAGGACTGTTCCATCTCACAGCAGGAATTGGCAGGCGCTCAAATTCGCTCGCGATGATGGGCTCGCGGCGACCAGGACCGAATGGCAAAATGGGACGATCAACCGCAATCTAGCCGACTTCGGACGGTGAGTCTGTAGAATCTGGTCATAAACGTGCGGTTTCTCAAATATTCGGACAGACTTCGCTGGTTTTTCCGGCCTTCGACCCCATATTCAGGGAAGGTTTGAAAAAGAACCATTCGATTGCATCACAAGGAATATTGGAGAGATCGACATGCCGAACGCCGCTGCTTCAATCACGAGTGAAACGTGCTCCGACGCTTCAACGACCGAAACTGCATTCGACTACAAGAGGTCGGCTGAGCTGTTTCCCACCCGGAGCCGCAAGCCGCGCCGCAACCCGATGACCTACAAGCGATTTGAGACCGCGGCTGCCGCTGTTCGCTTCGCTGTCGAGGAACTTCCGAGCGATCTCCTGCTCGGCGCCTACCTTCAGGTCGACGATGATCGTTTCGGTAGTGAGGGCATTCGCAAGCTCTACGATAGCGCCCAATATCCGCTCAAACGCCGCACCGTACCGCAGCGATGATCAGCGTCGCCCAGTAACGGGCGTGCAATGACCCCAAGGCGGTTCTCGGAAATCGTGAAGTGGTCGTGCTAAGAGGAACTAGCCGTTCGAAAGTGACTGATATGGCTCTGACCTTTCCCAATCGCAGCCGCTCCTATGATGCCACGCGTCGCGCGGTGCGGTTCTGGGGTCACGACAGCGCGATGGAAGCGTCGTTTTATGTGAATGAGGACGCCTTGAAGCGCGTACAGCCAGACATGCAGTTGGACGAGGCGGGCCTGCTCGGCGCTTTCGACGCCAATCGTGAGCTGATCTACAGGGCTGCAATCAAGGTCTATGCCCGTGGGCATCGGGGCTCGTACGATCTCCAAAGGACCGATTTCTGAAAGACGGCGGGGCGTTAGGCCGATCCGCTCAGAAGAACGTGGTGACGTTGAAGATCCCGAGAACATCAAGAACAGCAGCAGCGCGCCGCTAGCGCGCTAGAATTTGCGGGCCTGCACCAGATAGGCCGCGATCGTGGTTTCGCCGAGCGCCTTGCACGCTTCGAGCCGGTGCAGGCCTTCCACCAGTACCAGCCGCTCGCCGTCCCGGCGCACCAGGATCGGGGTCTGCTGGCCGACCTCCAGGATACTGGCGGCAATCTTATCCACGGTCCCGGGAACGAGCATGGCTCGCCGTTTGACCGGTACGTAGATGTCTGCGATTTCGAAGGTTTCACGCTTCATCATGGCGGCGAACCCATGCTGCATCGTAGCATGCGCGCCCGCCAACCGGCACGTTTCGGTCGAATTTCGCGGTCATCGGCCACCGCCACCCTCAATTTACGGTGTGCGCCATAGGGGCGAATTGCGGGTCGTGCTATTTTAATTGCCGAATTACCGGGGTTTACCAAGGGGTTTGCCCATGAATGTTCTCGTCTTCGCGTCGCGCAAAGGCGGCTCGGGCAAGAGCACGCTCACGGCCCATCTGGCCGCCCATGCGTACAAGCCGTCGCGGTCGGTGCTGTTGGTCGACGCCGATCCGCAAGGTTCGCTCACACTCTGGCACAAGCTGCGCGGCAGCAATGAACCGCCGCTGGTCGATGGCACCGATGGCGTGCGCTCGATTGTCGCCTCCGCCAAACGCCAGGGCTACGATTGGGTGTTCATCGACACGCCGCCGACGATGTCGGCGGTGGTCACCGACGCGATCCACTCCGCGACATTGATCATCATCCCGGCGCGGCTCACGCTGTTCGACCTCGCCGCGATCAAGGAAACGATGGATCTCGCCCGGCAGTTGCGCCGGCCCTACGCGGTCGTCATCAACGGCGTGCCGCCGCGGCGCGACAACACCGAGTTGCCGTTCGTGCGCGAAGCGCGCGCGGCGCTCACCAGCCTCAACGTCCCGGTCTGGTCCGGGCAGATCACCACGCGCAACAACTATTCGCTGGCGCTCGCCGAAGGCGAGGGCGCCGCCGAATACGAAGCCGGGTCGGAAGCGGCGAACGAGATCGCCGGCTTGTGGACGGCGATCGACAAGTCGGTGAAGGCGATCCACGGGCACTACGCCGGCGTGGCGATGCACCGCGTGGCGGCATAGACCGACTTTTCATTCCGGACTTGCTCATTTCGGGCCCGCGGTCAGCGCCACGGGCCCGAAATTCATTTGGCGCGACGGGAACAGGCATGTCCCGCCGGTGTATGTCATGTTATGTGATGTCAAAACGCCGGGAGGTCCCCATGATATTTCGCCGCGCCGTCTTCGCGCTTGCCGCCATTGCCGTCGTTGTTGGTTTCGGCGCCAGCGCGCAGAACGTGCCCGACTACGCCGCCATCATTGCCGCGCCCGACCGTAGCGAGGGCGACCGCGAAATCGACAAGCGCCGCGATCCGGCGAAGCTCCTGGCGTTCACCGGCGCGCGGCCCGGCATGAAGGTGCTCGATATGGGCGCCGGCGGCGGTTATTCGACCGAGCTGATGGCGCGCGCGGTGGCGCCGAAAGGGACGGTCTATGCGCAGAACATGCCGAACCTGTTCCCGAAGGCGAAGGCAAATTTCGACGCGCGCATGCAGACGCCGGTGATGAAGAGCGTGACACCGCTGTTCCGTCCGTTCGACGATCCGACGCCGCCGGAGGTGCGCGACCTCGATCTCATCACCTTCTTCTTTTTCTATCACGACACGACCTACATGGAGGTCGATCGCGCGGCGATGAACAAGAAGCTGCTCTCCGCGCTCAAGCCCGGCGGCGTGCTGGTGATCGCGGATCATTCGGCGGCGGCCGGCGCCGGCACCAGCGTCGGCAAGAGCCTGCATCGCATCGAGGAGGCGGCGCTGCGCCGCGAGGTCGAGGCCGCCGGGTTCAAGCTCGTCGGCGAGGCGGACTTCTTGCGCCAAACGGGCGACGCGCGCGACTTCTCCACGACGCGGCGGACCGGACCGGTGGACGAGTTCGTGCTGAAATTCCAGCGACCGAACTAAATCTCCGCAGTCTTTAATCTTATTAGACGCTGTTGTCCCTGCGCTTTGCCGCGCGGTGACAAAGCATTCTTGACCATTTTGAAACGTGGGGAGGCGGAGCGCGTGCCGCGACATGGAACCGTGTCACGGCGCGGCCTATTGTCGTCAATGCACAAGCACACGCAGGTGTGAGCGCTGCCACGATTTCGCGTGTTGCGAAATCTGGAATGGTACCGCGACCCGCAGCAGTTTCTTGTTTATCGACGTTGCGGTCCACGGTGCGCTGCTGACTTGACGTCTGAAAAACATCCACCACACGTTGGAGAATGAAAATGACACTACCAACCAAGACTCTTGCTGCAGCGCTTGTTGCGGCAGCTATCCCGCTTTGCGGCGGCTCCGCCGCGGCGGCGCCGCTCTCGCAATCGCTGGCGCTGAACAACGCCGACGTCGGAACGATCGAGCAGGTGCAGTATCGCCGTTGGTATCGCGGCCGCTGGATCGGCCCGGCAGCTGCGGGCCTTGCAGCCGGCGCGATCGTCGGCGGCGCGTTGTCGTCGCAGTACAATGACGGCTACTACGCCTACGGCGCAGCAGCCCCGAGCGGCTACTACGCCTACGGCGCCGCGCCGCGCTATGCCGGTCCCGGGTATCGCAACTGGGACAGCAACTACGGGAACGGGTCGTCGGCGACCGGTCCGCTGAATTGGGCGCGATGCCCGTCGGATCGGGAAGATGCCAGTGGCTATCCGAGCTGGATGTGCTGGTAAGCCGGCGCAGGCGGACTTGAGGCAAGAGGCGCCCCCGTGGCGCCTTTTTGCTCTGCGCAGTGCGGTTCATGGAACAGGCACCCTCGATGCTGGTTGACTCCTAAGGCGACGGCCGTGGCGAGTGCCCGGCCGGTACGTCCGTAGGAGTACCCCAATGTGCGATTACAGCCTTGAACACGTTGCCTCGCGCGCGGCGGAGGTCGGCGATCGCCTCATCTCCACCCGCTTCGGGGATTCGATCACGCGTGGCTTTGCTGCGGAGAACAATCCCGGCGTCGCGGTCTGCTTGCGGCCCGGCACGGAGCTCGCCTTCGAACGTGATGTCGAGTTCGATCACATTCTAAGCCGCGGCCGCGACGCAGTGCCTGCGCGTGTCGCGCGCTTCCGTCAGATCGACACGGAATCGCCGCACGTTCACCACGACGCGCTCGAATTTCCCGATGGCCGCGTGGTTCTGGTGACGCGCCTGGTCGAGGGCCAGCACGCCACAGTGCTCCAGCTTCCCGCTATGGCCGGCGCGAAGGAAAAGCGGGTGACGGTCGAGATCCCGGCCGAAGCCGCCGAGTTCGCGCGCTAACGCTAGCGGCAGCGCCGCCGAACGTCAGGGCAGGGGTTTCCCACGCACGTCGGCGGCGCGCTCGATCTTGATGAGCACGCCGATGCCTTTGTCGGCGCCGTCATGCTCTTGTTCGCGCTTGGTCAGCCGCTTGAAGATCGCCTCGCGCGTCGGCCCCGACTCGTAGAGCTCGGCGGTGCCGTAGAATCGCAGAAATCCCGACTCCAGCACATTGTCGCGCTGCGCCTTCATGTTGGCGTAGATCACGGTGACGCGTTTGTCGTGGCCGAGATTGGCGAGCGCGCCTTTCTTCGAGCGCTCCCAATAGGCGAGGTGGTCGTCGTCGTAGACCAGCAGAGAGCCCTTAGGCGAGATGTTCGGCCCCTCCGGCCCGGCCGTGGCGAGCAGGCAGCAATAGCCGTCCACCCAGGCGTTATCGATAAGCTTCCGCACTTTTTCGCTGATCGGCATGACGCGTCGTCCCCGCTTCCTTTGACAATTGCGGCGACACTATAGCCTGCGCGCCGGATTTCCTACTGGCGGGGCTTGGTGCCGCATGACATGTTTTTCCGCGCTGCGGGGCGGCGCGGCATTTCAACAAGTCATTGGAGACCGCCATGACGGATTTGAACCGGAGGTCCGCCCTCTCTTTGGCCCTGGCGGCGACTGCGGCGGCCGCTACCGGTACGCCAACTCAAGCGCAAGACCGCATTGACCCTGCGTCGATCGACGCGTTGCGCGTCTACCCGCCGCTGGGGATTGCCCGGGTCGGCAACGCCGCGAATGCGGATGCTTATGTCATCGGTCCCGAGGTCATCGGTGGTCCACCGACGCTGCCGGATGGGACGCCCGCGCGCCTCGTCGCCGATTTCCGCAATGAGGGCGGAGAGATCAAGCGGCAGGCCGCGCGCTTCCGCGTCTACGCGCATCTCAAGAATGGCGCGGTGGTCGAGGTGACCGCAGCCTCGGCGCGCATCGAATGGCGTGTCGCGATCGCCAATCTCAAGGCCGGCTGGTATGAGTTCAACCAGGCGATGGATTTGCCGCGCGGGCTCAGCCGCGAGGCGCGGCAACGAAACCGCAAGCAGTCTCCGCCCGGCGGTCGTGCCGCGCTCGACATCACGCCAAAGCCGCGCAGCATCGAAGGCCGCAACGCCGGCGCGGTCGCGTTCGATGATGGCGCCTTCTGGGGCAAGAAGGTCTATCTCGGCGAGTTGCGGACCGATGCCGACGGCCGCTTGCTGGTTCTCGGCGGGCGCGGTGCTTCTGCGCCTTTCAAGCCGGGCATGAAGCCGACGACCTTCGCCAACAACGACGGATGGCACGACGACGTCGCCGACGGCCCGGTCCGGGCGACGGTGACGTTCCCTGGCGCCAAGCCGATGCAGGCCGAGGCCGGCTATGTGGTGGTGACGCCGCCGAACTATGCACCTGGGGTATCCGGCGTCGTCACCATGGACGATGTCGTGCGCGAGACGTTCCGGCGGCAGGGCTGGATCGCGGCACCGGCCGCGACGTCGTTCACCCGTGACGTCTGGCCGATCTTCGACCGGCTCACCGGCATGCAATGGGTGAACCACGGCCTGTTCATGGTGCACGGCTATGGCTCGCCGCTCGACGCACGCGATGCCGCCACGATCGCGCGGCTGCGCGACAGCGCGTCCAGCAATCTCGATTGGCGCCGGCGCGTGTTCGAAACGTTCCGCGATCCCGGCGCCGGGCCGAACCTGCACGAGCCGGTCGTGCCGCAGATCTTTGGCGATGCTTTCGGCGAAGGTCCGGAGGCGCCGAAGGACGCGCTCACGCTGCTGGCGGTCACGCCTACGCAGTATGCCCATTTGCAGCGTTGGCTCGCCGGCAACGTCATCGACGACTGGCCGGACGCGCCGCCGGTGCCGCCGGCGTTCGCGACGCTGACGCCGGCGGAACAGGTCGCGCATCTCGAGCGCGCTCCGCTCGCCGATTGTCTCGGCGGGCCATTCCATCCCGGTATCGAGCTCACCTGGACGATGCGGCTCGCGCGGGTCTGGAAGCGCGCCTACCGCCTGAACGTGCTCGCGACCGATCAGCCGGCACGGCAGAATTTTGGCAACACGCTCACGCCCGCAGTCTGTATCGGAGCCAACGGCCCATTTGACGGCGTCGCGGCCGGTGCGCTGACGCGCTTCATGGGCGTGCCGTGGCAGACCGACGAGGCGTCCTGCAATTCGGCGGCCGACTACAGCCCGTGGACCTTCCTGTCGATGCCGACCTATTGGGGTGCGCGCGTGCCCGATCAGGTGTTCGCCGCCGCCAACTACGATCGCGCCGCCGCGCTCGATCCGAAGCGCTCGCTGGTGCAGGCGCACAAGCACCTGATGCTGCGGGTCGACTGGCTGCGCGACGTGCGCGAGACCAGCTACGACGAGCGGATCGCCAAGATGGTGGAGAAATGGTGGGAGCTCGGCATGGTCCTGCCGGTGCCGGATCCGCCCGCGCATCTGCCGCCCGACACGCGGGTCGAGCAGGGCCGCCGGGAGGACCGGCGGCACGATGCCAAGCGCGATCTGGTCCGGACGGTCGAGAGCCTGACGGCGCCGACCGCGCTGGCGTTGACGCGCAGCTTCAAGCCGCTCGCCGAGCAAGCGGACGCAGCGCCGCCACTGCCGCCGCGGCGTGCGTTCCGGCAAGGCGAGATCTGAGGTGTCCGATGCAGGATAGCGCTGCGGACATCCTCGTCGCCGGTGCCGGCCCTGCCGGCGCGACCATCGCGCGCCTGCTCGCGTGCAAAGGGCGGCGCGTCGTGCTGGTCGATCCTCGCACGAGGCCAACCGACCGGCTCGAGGTCGTGGCGCCCGCCGCAGGTGCCGTGGTCGAAGCCGTGGGCATCGCGCATCTCTTGCGCGACCGATCGCTGGCGCGTCCGTGTCCCGGCATCCGCCGCCGCTGGGGAACGGCGGCGACCGAGATCGATGACTTCCTGCGCCGCCCCGGCGGGCCGGGATATGTGATCGACCGCGTGCGGTTCGACGACGCGCTGCGCGCGATGGCGATGGAGGCCGGTGTCGACGGCGTCGTCGGCCGCGTTGTCGCGGCGCGGCGTGAGGGCGGCGACACCGTTGTCGTCGTTGAATTGGGAGGGCGACGCATGCCGCTGGCCGCCGGATTGGTGATCGATGCCACCGGCCGGCCTTCTGCCGTGGCGCGCCGCATGGGTGCGCGGCGGCTTCTCAGCGAGCGGCTCGTCGCGGAGCGGCGGTCCGCCGATGCCATTCACGCGGCTGATCGGCACGCTGCCTGGCTCGAGGTCGACGGCGCAAAAGATGGGTGGCGGTATCAGGTATCCGGTCCGGGCGACCGGCTTGAGCACTGGGCGGTCCATCGTCCCGACAAGCGTGCGGGCCGCGTCCGCGCCGACGCATCGTCGGCGCTCCTCTCGCACGCAGCCGGTGACGGCTGGATCGCCATCGGCGACGCGGCTGCGTCGTTCGATCCCGTTACCTCGCAAGGCCTGGTGAATGCGCTATCGACGGCGCTGGTCGCAACCGGCGCGATCCTGTCACCGGGCGGGCTTCATGAGGATGCGCGCCGCATCTATTCGGATGCTGTCGCCGCGACCTTCCACCATTCGGAGGCCGGACGGGCGCGCGTCTACGACATGCTGGCGAGCCCCTAGATGCGCCCGTGCGGCGGGCCTGGATACCTCGGTTAACCTGCCGTTAACCATTGCGGCCCCAGGCTCGCCATAAGCATCGCTATACCTCAGTCCGGTGTGCCCAACCCAAGGGAGCGCCCGCGGATGAACATTATCACGGTCGCTTCGCGCAAAGGCGGCGCGGGCAAGACCACGCTCTGCGCGCATCTCGCCGCGTTCGCCCAGTCGCAGGGGCACAAGTGCCAGGTGATCGACGGCGATCCGCAGGGTTCGCTCGCGCTCTGCAACCGGTTGCGCGCGGACGCCGCGCTGCCGCTCTCGACCGCCGAGCGCGGCATCGACCGCGCGCTGGCGTTGGCGCAGGTGGCGGGCGCCGAGTGGGTGTTCATCGACACCTCGCCGACCATGTGGGTGGTGGTGCAGGAGGCGATCCGCGCCGCGACCTTGGTGCTGATCCCGGCGCGGCCGGGCTTCCTCGATCTCGATGCCGTGCGCGAGACGGTGAAGACCGCGCGCGAGCGCAACAAGCCGTACGCGGTGGTGCTCAACGCCTGTCCGGTGAAGCGCGGCGCGCGCGAGGCGCCGGCGGTGGCGCAGTCGCGCGCCTATCTCCAGCAAGAAGGCGTGCCGGTGTTCGCCGGCCAGATCAGCCATCGCGCGTCGTTCAGCTCTACGCTCGCGGACGGCGCCAGCGCCGGCGAGGCCGAGCCGGCCTCGCTCGCCGCTGCCGAGATCGCCAAGCTCTGGACCGCGGTCGAGAAGAGTGTCGCGGCGATCAACGCCCACTATGCCAACGCGGCCGCGACCGCGAGCCTGACGCAAGGGCAGGCAGCTTAGTCCTACTCACTCCGCTTGACCGAAGCCCGCGCGCGTCAGCCGCGTGAGCGCGGCATCAAGGCTTGAGAGAAAGCGCGAGCGGTCCTGCGCCGCAAACGGCTTCGGCCCGGAGGTGATCTCGCCGGCGCTGCGCAGGTCGCTCATCAGGTTGCGGGTCGCGAGCGCCAGGCCGATCGCATCCTCGGTGAACGGCTTGCCGGTCGGCGCGATCACCTCGGCGCCCGTTTTCACCGCCCGCGCCGCGAGCGGCACGTCGGCGGTGATCACGACGTCGCCGCGCTGCGCGCGCTCGGCGATGAAGTTGTCGGCCTCGTCCATGCCGGCGCCAACCACGACGCGCTCGATGAAGTCGGCGCGCGGCACCGCGATCGGCGAATTCGACACCACGACGACTTTCAGCGCCGTGCCACGCAGCACGAAGCGCTCGGCCACGCGATAGACCTCCTGCTTCACCGGGCAGGCGTCGGCATCGACATAGAGGGTGATGGGGCGGGGCATCTCGGCAAAATAACAAGCGGGCGCGCCCGCGTCAGGCACGCCCGCTTAGAAGTACGTCTTCGGCCTTACCAGCGCTGGCTTCCTCTTCGGTCGGCAGGCGGCCGTCGGGCGTGAGCTGGTCGACCAGCTCCGGCAGGTTCTGGCTCAGGCCCTGCAGCAGGTCGTCACGCGACATGCCGGTCTGCTGGCTGAGCGCGCTGATGGTGTCGGCGCCGAGCGCATTGGCGAGATCGTCGGGGGCGATGTCCTGGTTCTCGCCGCGGCCGACCCAGGATTGCGCGGTGCGGCCCTGACCCGAGCGCTGCAGATCCTGCAGCACCTGGCCGAGCCCGCCGTTGAGCACGCTGCCGGCGGCGGCGCCGCCGAGCAGGCCGCCAAGGAGGCCGCCAAGTCCTCCACCACCAGGTCCACCGCCACCGGGCGCGCCGGCGCGCGTCATGCCGCCGCCCTGCTGGCCACCGCCGAGCATACCGCCGAGGATGTCACCGAGCCCGCCGCCACCAGGCGCGCCGGCACGACCTGCGCCGCCGCCCGGTCCGCCGAGCATGCCGCCGAGAATGTCACCCAGTCCGCCGCCGCCTTCGGCGGTGCGCGTGCCGGGTGGCAGCGAGGAAGGCGGCGTGCCGGCAGCAGCGCCACCGCCGCCGAAGCCCTTCATCGCCTTGTAGGCAAGCAGGCCGAGCAGCGCCATCATGATCGGCGACATGCCGCCGCTTTGCCCCGGAGGCGCCGGCTGCTTTTGGCCGCGCGGGCCGTTCTGCATTCCGTTCAGGATATCCATCAGTCCCATGGGAGCCTCCAGGAGCTAAACGCGACAAGTACTAAGCGAAACTGTCCAGACGCGAACAGAGTTCCATTCGCGAGCGCGAGATAGGGACTAGACTCTGGGATTGCCAGGGTCGCCGATGACGCCGCGCGCGACGAGCCGATTCCAAATGAACAGCACCAGCACCGCGCCGAGGGTTGCGGCGATGAAGCCGGCGCCCTGGTCAGCCCGATACCAGCCGATGGTTTGGCCGATGAAGGTCGCGAGGAAGGCGCCGGCGATGCCGAGCACGGTGGTGAGGATGAAGCCGCCCGGCGTGTTCGGCCCCGGCGACAGCCAGCGTGCGATCATGCCCGCGACAAAACCGACAAAGATGATCCAGATGATGCCGCTCATGACGTTCGTCCTTTGTATGCCCGCGGGTGGCGGCCCGCCAAGCTAGGAAGTCTCAAAGCCAAAGCCTAACGCGTTGGCGGGCACAGCGTCCCACCGCCCACAAAATAAATGGAACGCCGCTCCGCGATTGCGACAGATTTGCGGCGGCGCTTCGGACGCGCTTGCATGTCACGCAAATGCGCTTGCATGTCACGCAAATAAGGTGGGCGGCTTCTTGCCAGCGCCCGTGCAAATGTAGATGCTTGCCGGTATGGAACTCTTGTAAATCGCGTGCGTCTTACACATGTGGTCCGCCGCACCGCGTCGGTGCGCCCAGCACGAGGAGTCCCCCCATGAGTATTTTCGGCAGCATCGTCAACGCGATCTTCGGTACCGCGAAAGCCGTCGGCGGCGCGGTCGCAGGTACCGTCGCCTCGGTGACCGGCACCAAGCCCAAGCCGATGACCCGCGAAGAGGTCGAGGCGATGATCCAGAAGAAGGCCGACGAGACCGGCCGCTCGAACTACAATTGGAAGCAGTCGATCGTCGACCTGATGAAGCTGCTCGACCTCGACTCCAGCCTCAACGCCCGCAAGGAGCTCGCCAAGGAGCTCGGCTATACCGGCGCGCTCGACGGCTCCGCCGAGATGAACATCTGGCTGCACAAGACGGTGATGGCGAAGCTGATGGAGTCGGGCGGCACGGTGCCGGACGACCTGAAATAGGCGTCACGCCGGCCTTCGGGCTGAGCCCAAACGATCGAGCGGCCCGCACGGTGCGGGCCGCTTTGCTTGTGGCGGTTGTTGTTGCTTATGCCGCTCGCACTGCTCTCTACCCGTCATCCTGAGGTGCTCGGCCGCAGGCCGAGCCTCGAAGGACGACGGCCCGGGTATCGCAGCAAGTTGCTGGATCGGTGCCCGTGCATCCTTCGAGGCTCGCTTTCGCTCGCACCTCAGGATGACGGCGCTTGGTAGGTGCTGGCGTCTAGCGGCCCTACTTATCCCCCTTCGTCCCCTTCTTGCGCAGGTCGGCGGAGTGCGCGCGCTTGTAGCTCTGGATGTCCTTGAACTTGCCCTTCTTGTCGCGCACCGCGTAGAGCTTCGTGCCTTTGGAGCTGCGATGGGTGGTTCGCTTGGCCATGGCGGTTCTCTCCCGTGTCGCGCCGCAGTGCGGCCTAAAGGGCGTTAACGCCCGTCTTCGACGGGCTATGGACGAAATGCTACAGCGCGTGCGCGCTTTTGCAACTGCTGGCGATGCTGTTCAGTTCCAATGTGCGTGCTACAAGCGGCCGGTGACCTCTCCCGAACCTGCAAATCCCGAACCCATCAGTCGCCTCACAGCCGTCGCGCCCGTCCTGGTCGCCGCCGTCGCCTTCGGCTTTGCCGACGTCGCCACCAAGGTGACGCTGCATGCGCAGGCCGACGTGCTCACCATGGCGCTGTTCCGCGGCCTCATCGGCGTGCCGCTGCTGTTCGCGTGGCTGATGATCGGCGCGACGCCGAAGCCGCTGACCACGCCGGCGCGGCATCTCTCGCTGTTCATCGGCCTGCTGTTCGCCGGCAACGTCTTCTTCCTGTTCAAGGCGATCGAGGCGATGGAGGTGCCGCTCGCGATCCTCACCTATTTCACCTATCCGCTGCTGACCGGGCTCGCCGCCGCCGCGTTCGGGATCGAGCGGCTCGGGCTTGCCGGCCTCGCCGCGGCGCTCGCCGCCTTCGCCGGGCTCGCGCTGATGATCGGCGCGCATCCCGGCGGCGTCGCGCTCATGGGCATCGCCTTCGCGCTGATGTCGTCATCCACCCGCGTGGTGATCCTGCTGCTCACCCGCGCCAAGCTCCAGGGCGCCGACTCCCGGCTGATCACGCTGTGGTCGCTCGCCGCCGCCACCGCGGTGTTCGTCATCGCGGCGCTTGTCACGGCGAACTGGCAGCCGCCGGTGACGGCGGTCGGCTGGTTCGCGCTGATCGGCTCGAGCGTGGCGATGGCGATCGCGGTGCTGATGATCTTCATCTCGACCGCCAGCATCGGCCCGTTCCGCACCGCGCTGTTCATGAACCTCGAGCCGCTGCTCGCGACCATCGGCTCGGCCATCGTCCTCAACGAGGTGATCACGCCCGTGCAGGCGATCGGCGGCGCGGTGATGATCGCGGCGCTGGTGGCGTTTCAGTTGAGGAGGTGAGGCAAGGTCGCCGTTACTCGGCGGCTTCTGCCTTCATGCGGAAGGGCACGACGGCGATCATGGCGTCGGTTGCGTCTTGCTGAAATTCTGCATCATTCCGCAGTTCATCGATCGTGCGCGGCGACGGAATTGCTCTTGATCCATTCGGATGTTGCCAACCGTCGGCGGCAACCTCCAATACCTCGGCCGCCTGCTGAATCGCCTCGTCGATCGTATCCCCAGCCGTGAACACCCCCGGCCAGTCGGGGAATGAGACGCCGTAACAACTGTCGGCGTCCTTGTGGATCAGTGCGATGTAGTGGGGCATCGCGTTCTCCGCTTTCAGTCCTTCGGCCAGCCCGCCTGCCTATAGATGCTGCCGACAGTGCCTCTCGGCAAGTCGCGCTTCGGATGCGGCACGATCACTTGGCGGCGTGTCACGGGATGAACGAATTTGTGATGCGAACCGCGGGTCGTGATCAGTTCGTAGCCATCCTGCCGAAGCCGGGCTATTATATCACGGCTGTCGCGGAGCATAGTCCCGCTCCTCAAAGCGAATTTGTGCCAAAGTTAAGGGGGCTGCAACTCCGTTAAGTGCGGGACGTCTGAAAATCTCCGACCGACTTTTCGTATAGCCATTCAGTGGCTTATTTCACACCCTCTCCACAAAACTATCCACCACGCGCTTCTCGCCGGCCTTGTCGAACTGAATCGTCAGCTTGTTGCCGTCGATATTCACGACGTTGCCGTTGCCGAATTTCTGGTGAAACACGCGGTCGCCGATCGTGAAGGCGGAGACGGTGCCGGTGGATTTGGCGACGAGCTCGCCTTCGATGGTGAGCGGGCCGCGGCGGCGGGCGGCATCGCGGCCGAAGGGGCGGCCGCCGCGTCCCCCCACCCTGACCCTCCCCCGCACGCGGGGGAGGGGAAAATGAAGATTTGGGGGGAGGGGACCCGGCCGTTGCTGGGCCACGGCCTGCGCTTGAGCCGCGCGATGAGCGCGCGCCCATGTCCGTGCTGTCGTAAGCCTCGTAATCCTGCGACGCGTCTTCTTCCTCGAAACTGCGGCCACCAAATCCGCCGCGTCGCTTCGCGCGCTGCCAGCCCGGCGTCGAATAGCCGGAGCCGAAATGCGTCATCTCGTCGAAGCGCGAGCCGCCGGCGTTGCCATAGGCGCTCATGCCGGAGGCGAAGCCGCCCTTCGCCTCCTGCACCTCGACATTGCCCTCCGGCAATTCGTCGAGAAAACGAGAAGGGATGTTCGACGACCACAGCCCGTGCATGCGCCGGTTGGCGGCGAAATAGATGTTGCGCGCGGCGGCGCGCGCGCGTGATGCCCGACATGCGCAAGGCGGCGCTCTTCCTCGAGGCCGACGCGGCCCTGGTCGTCGAGCGTGCGCTGGCTCGGGAACAGGCCTTCCTCCCAGCCGGGCAGGAACACGGTGTCGAATTCGAGCCCCTTGGCGGAATGCATGGTCATGATCGAGACCGCTTCGCCCGACTCGCTCTTGTCGGCGTCCATCACCAGCGAGATGTGCTCGAGGAAGCCGGCGAGGTTCTCGAACTCCTCCATCGAGCGCACCAGCTCCTTGAGGTTTTCGAGGCGGCCGGCGGCGTCGGCGGAGCGGTCCTTCTGCCACATTTCCGTGTACCCGGATTCATCGAGCACGATCTGCGCCAGCTCGCCGTGCGGCGTCGCGTCCTTCATGGCGCGCCAGCGGTCGAAGCTCGCGACCAGCTCGCGCAGCGCATTGCGCGGGCGCGGCTTCATCTCGTCGGTCTCGACGATGGCGCGCGTCGCCTCCATCAAGCGGGATGCGCCGCTTGCGGGCGTGGTTGTGCAGGGTGTTGAGCGTGGCGTCGCCGAGCCCGCGCTTGGGCACATTGACGATGCGCTCGAAGGCGAGATCGTCGGCGGGCTGTGCGACGAGCCGCAGATAGGCGAGGGCGTCGCGGATCTCCATGCGCTCGTAGAACCGCGGCCCGCCGATCACGCGATAGGGCAGGCCGAGCGTGACGAAGCGATCCTCGAACTCGCGCATCTGGAACGAGGCGCGCACCAGGATCGCGATCTCGTCGAGATTGTGCGGCTCGCCGGTGCCGTCATTGCGCTGCAGCTGCTCGATCTCCTCGCCGATCGCGCGGGCTTCTTCCTCGGAGTCCCAGCAGGAGGTGACCTGCACCTTCTCGCCGGGCACGTCCTCGGTGCGCAGCGTCTTGCCGAGGCGGCCCTCGTTGTGCGCGATCAGATGCGAGGCGGCGGCGAGGATGTGGGCGGTGGTGCGGTAGTTGCGCTCCAGGCGGATGACCTTGGCGCCGGGGAAATCGTGGTCGAAGCGCAGGATGTTGTCGACCTCGGCGCCGCGCCAGCCGTAGATCGACTGGTCGTCGTCGCCGACGCAGCAGATGTTTTTCTGGTGGAGCTTTGTGGACGGCGCCGGAGCCGCGATGCGCGGTCCTCTCCCCGGGCCTCACGGAGAGAGCGGTGGGCGGTGAGCGGCATCTTCGATGCGGGGCTCCTGAAGTCCGCTCACCCGATGCGCTTGCGCGTCGACCTCTCCCGAAGCCCGGGAGAGGTGACGCCGCGGCACCGCCGGAGACACAGCAGCGTCGGCGCGTGGCTGCGACTGCCCCAGCAGCCGCAGCCAGAGATACTGCGCCACGTTCGTATCCTGATACTCGTCCACCAGAATGTAGCGGAAGCGGTTCTGATACTGCCGCAGCACCTCCGGATGCGTCCGGAACAGGCGGATGCATTCGAGCAGCAGGTCGCCGAAGTCCGCCGCGTTGAGCGTCTTCAGCCGCTCCTGATACGCGGTGTAGAGCTTCTTGCCCTTGCCGCCGCCGAAGCTCGCGCCTTCGCCGGCGGGCACCTGCTCGGGCGTCAGCCCGCGGTTCTTCCAGCTGTCGATGAGCTGCGCCAGCACGCGGCCGGGCCAGCGCTTCTCATCCAGATTCTCAACCGCGATCAGCTGCTTCATCAGCCGGATCTGGTCGTCGGTGTCGAGGATGGTGAAGTTTTGCTTCAAGCCCACCAGCTCGGCATGCCGGCGCAGGATTTTCACACCGATGGAATGGAAGGTGCCGAGCCACGGCATCCCCTCGACGATCTGGCCGACCATGCGGCCGACGCGCTCCTTCATCTCGCGCGCCGCCTTGTTGGTGAAGGTGACCGAGAGGATCTCGGCCGGGCGGGCGCGGCCGGTCGCCAGGATGTGGGCGATGCGCGTGGTGAGCACGCGCGTCTTGCCGGTACCGGCGCCCGCGAGCACCAGCACCGGACCATCCAGCGTCACCACCGCTTCGCGCTGTTCCGGGTTGAGATCGTTCAGGTAATCCGGCTGTGCGCGGTTCGCCATCGCGCGCGCGGCAATCCCGCCCGGTTGAGGATAGGGCGGCAACGTGTTGTCATCGCGCGGGAAATCGTCCGGCTCAGCCATCACTTTTCCGAATTAAAGAGGGCGCGCGCCCGCGCACGCCAGAACGCGAATCTTCGCTTCCTTAGATGGGATTCGTAACCCTCGAAGGCGAGGGGTCAACCCTTTGCCGGCATGGCGATTTTGCGCCCCACAGCCTCGGGAACCGGGAGCTTGACGTGCGCCTGCTTCATGCGCGCCAGGCAGGTCGCCACCTCGGACGGGAACGGCGCGGTCTTGCCCGCCGCCATATCCACGTGGAGCGACATGTTCTCCGACGTCGCGGAGACCCAGCCTTCCTTGGCGTGGAACAGCTGCTCGAAGTAGTGCATGCGCTTGGCGTCGAAATCGAGCAGCTGGAATGTGACCCGCACCGGATCGCCGGCGTGCAGCTCGCGCAGGAAGCGCACATGCACCTCGGCGGTGAAGCAGGAGTGCTTGCGGCTCTTCACGTAGTCGATGCCGCAGCCGATCAGCTCGAACGCCTCGTCGACGGCGCGGTCGAACAGCACGTTGTAATAGGCCATGTTGAGATGGCCGTTGTAGTCGATCCAGTCCTTCTCGACGGTCATCACCGAGGAGACGAACGGCGCGAAGAACAGCGGCTCGAAATCGACGCGATCCAACATCACACAACACCCAGCTACAGGCGGTATAATGCCAGAGTTTTCCGCGAAGCCACGCAGATTCTGCGTAAATTCGGGCATTTGACGCGAATTAATGGAAGCGGCCTTCCATTTGGCGCGCGAACGCCAATATTGGCGCGGCAGCAACCCTTGCGAGACCGTACCCCATGACCACCGCCCCCTGGTACGCCCCCTATCTCGCCAAGGCGTCGGCATGGCTCTCGGAAGCGGCGAATATCGCCGATATGGCGGAGGGCTCGACCGTCAACCTCGCGGTGACGGGGCTGAGCCGCTCCGGCAAGACGGTGTTCATCACCAGTCTGGTCCACAATCTCCTGAGTGCGGCCCACAATCCCAACCGCATGCCGCTGCTGAGCGTGGCCGGCAACGGGCGGCTCCTGGGCACGCGGCTGGAAAGCGCCGGCGCCGGGCGGCTGCCGCGCTTCCGCTATCACGAGAACATCGAGGCGATGGCGGCCGGCGCGCCGTCATGGCCGGCGGGCACCGACGACCTGCGCGAGATCGGCATCGAGATCCGGTTCATCCCGTCGAACACGCCCGGAAAGCTGCTCAGCGAGATCAGCGGCAACCCGGCGACGATCACGCTGCGCATCGTGGACTATCCCGGCGAGTGGCTGCTCGATCTGCCGCTGCTCGGGCAGTCCTACGCGGAGTGGTCGCGCGCGACGTTGCGGCTCGACCGGCGCGGCGTGCGCGCCGAGGCGGGCTGCCGAATTCCTCAGCTTCATCGGACAGCATAGTCACGGCGAGACCGCGAGCGAGGAGACCGCGAAGCAGGCGCACGATCTCTACCGCGCCTTCCTCGTTCGGGCGCGCGATGCCCACGGCCTCAGCCTGCTCCAGCCAGGGCGGTTCCTGTGTCCGGGCAATCTCGCCGATGCGCCGTTTCTCTGGTTCGCGCCGCTCGACGTGCCCGACAACGCGATCTTCGCGCCGAACACCCTCGGCGCGCTGATGCAGGGGCGCTACGACGTCTACAAGCGCGAGGTGGTCGGCCGCTTCTACGAGGATCACTTCCGCTGGTTCTCGCGCCAGATCGTCCTGGTCGACGTCTTGCGCGCGCTGCTCGCCGGCCGCGATGCGTTCGAGGATCAGCGGCTCGCGCTCGAAGCGATCCTGCAAAGCTTCCGCTACGGCTCCGGCTACCTGTTCTCGAAACTGATCCGGGGACAGCATATCGACAAGGTGCTGTTCGCCGCCACCAAGGCCGATCACGTGCCCGATGTGTCGCGCGACCACCTGGCGGAGCTGCTGCGCAACATGGCGGCGTTCCCCGCCAGCGAGGTGAAGAGCAGCAGCGCACGCTTCGACGTGATGCCGGTCGCTTCCGTGATCTCGACCGTCGAGGATACGCAGGAGATCGGCGGTCAGCGCGTGCAAGTCGTCTACGGCCGTCCGGTCGGCGGCGGCAAGCATTCGAACTTCTTCGTTGGTACCGTTCCGATCCGGCCGCCGCGGCCGGATACCTGGAACGCGCCGTTCCTCAACGTGCCGGTGTTCGAGCCGCCCGAGATCAATCCGTCGCCGGTCGATGGCGTGCCTCACATCAACCTCGATCGTGCCCTGGAATTCCTGGTGGGAGATCGGTTGCGATGACCGCTGAGTCCCTCAAGCCACAGGTGTTCGAACGCGAACAGACGCCCACCGCGACGTCGTCCAGCGCGCCGGCGCCCGGCACGCCGCTGGTCTTCTCGTCCGAGCGCACGGACCGCATCGTCGCGGTGCAGCCGCGGCCGAAAGCGCTGCCGGTGCCGGCGCCGCCCAAGAGCCGCGTGCGTTCGTTCGCCCTCGCCGCGCTCGGCGTCGGCATCACCGGCTGGTTCATCGTCGATGCCTATTGGTGGATCGCGGCCGCGTTCGAGCGTTCGACCATGCTCGGCACGATCGCCGCCACTGCGGTGGTGGCCGCCGTCGCCGGTGCCGGCACGATCATCGCCCGCGAGGTCACGAGCCTCTGGCAGCTGCGCAATGTCGAAAGCATCCGCGAACGTTTCGATCGCGACATCGTCACCCCGCATGAGGCGCGCCAGACGATCGCCGACATCCTGGCGGTTATCCCGCGCGAGCGCGAGACCCAGGCCGCGATCGAAGTGTTCCAGCGGCAGGTGCAGCCGCATCACAACGTCGCGCAGCAGGTCGAGATCCTCTCGAACACCGTGATGAAGCCGCTCGACGCGCGCGCCGAAGAACACGTCCGCGCGGCGGTGGTGCGCGCCTTCGGCATCACGGCGATCAGCCCGACCGCGCTGAGCGACGCGCTGTTCTTCCTGGCGGTCGGCGTGCGCATGGTGCGCCGGATCGCCGCCACTTACGGGCACCGTCCGACCACGGCGGCGACCGTCCACTTGTTGCGGCGGCTGGTGGTCGAGGCCGGCAAGCTCGGCGTCATCGACATCGCCTCGACCTCGATCGCGCAGCAGCTCGGCGGCGCGATGGCGGAACGCCTCGCCACCACCGCGGCCGACGCCTTCTACGCGTCCTACCGCATGGGACGGCTGGGCGTGATCGTGATGGACATGTGCCGGCCGATCCCGTTCCGGGACGACGAAGTGCCCAAGATCACGCAGATGGTGACGAACGCGATCCGGCAACGATCCGAGCAGTCTCCACCGGTCTAGCGCGGGCTGGCGTCGCCGGCCCCCTATGGTTGATTTTGTGTCAACGCCTCGGCCGGATTGGGCCAGGTTCCATCAACGGACTTTGAAACAACTTTAGCTAACTTGGCGCCTCAGGTTTCAGGTCTGCTTTCAAGTCGTAGTCATTGAACATGAGGCTCGCCATGTGTGACGCTCTAAGAGCGGTCTGCGCGTCGTTCCTGCTGGCAATGTTCGTTATCGCTTGTGTCGGGTCTCAAGCGCTCGCGGAAGATGCGGTATGGCGCGTCAGCAAATCATCCGGAGAGGTTTGGGTCAGCACGTCTGGCGCTCAACAGGTCTCTCTCACCAGCGAAGCGGTGTTGAATCCCGGTGACAGTATTCGTACCGGCCGGAACGGCCGCGTTCTCCTGATGCGCGGCCAGGAGAAAATATTGATCGCACCGAATTCGGTTGTTGGTGTCCCCGCGCAAACGGGCCAAGGGTCGACGACCATCATTCAGCAGTCCGGCTCCATTCTCATCGAGGTTGAAAAAAGCAGCGGCAAGCATTTCGAGGTCGAGACGCCGTATCTCGCCGCCGTCGTGAAGGGCACGCAGTTCCGCGTCTCGGTCGGCCAAGGTGAGAGCTATGTGAGCGTGCTCAGGGGCCAGGTTGAGGTGACGGATTTCAGGTCCGGCCAGTCTGCGCTCGTGCTGCCCGGACAGATGGCGAAAGTCTGGACGATCGGAAATGCGGGTCTGTTGCTGAGTGGGCCCGGTACGTTGAGCCCGATTCGGAGAGGAACGCCGCGCACAACGTCGGTTATGCCGGTCCAGGCATCGGCAGAGGACCTGTCGGCGCCGGCGGGACAGAAGGTTGTTGTCGTGCCGCCGCGTGGTGAGGCCCGGTCATTCCCAACGCCGGTCGAAGCGAACGCGTCCAACGACAATTTCTGGGATGCGGGCGTCAACTACGTGCGCAAGCTTTTCGGCAAGGCCGGAGGCGCACAGATGCCAAACGAGCGTGAAGCGGCGATCATCGCTATTCCGCTTGGCTTCGGGGCTGTGATTGCCGTCGCCGTCGCGGCCAAGCGGCGAAGGCAGAAGCAAAAGCAGAAATAACGAATGTGGGCGTCTGCGGGTGGCGGCATCTCACGGGTGTCGCTACCCGAAAAGACGGCGGGCATTTGCCGCGCGGGGAAGTGGTGAAACAGTATCGGCCTCATATCCTGGTCTTGTGCGTTCTGGCGGCATTTCTGCTGACCGGGATGCACAACGCATTGCAAAATGCGTTGACCGATCTGCGGTTCAATTGGTTCCCTCGTCAGGCCAGCGGCGACATCGTTCTGGTGGCGATCGATTCTCCGTCAATCGAGGCCGTAGGAGTCTGGCCCTGGCCCCGTCAGATCCACGCTCAAATGATCGACAAGCTGGAAGGCGCCGGAGCAAGCGATATCGCTTTCGATGTCGACTTCAGTTCGCCGTCAAACCTGGCTTCCGACCAAGCCTTTGTCGACGCGCTCCAAAGGGCGGGTGGATCGGTCGTTCTTCCCTCATTCAAGCAATTGGTGGGAAGCGGCGCACTGCATGTGAATCGTCCGCTACTGCAATTCAGCACGCACGCATGGTCCGCGATCGTAAACGTCGCGACCGAGACGGACGGTCTGGTTCGCCGCTATCCGTTTGGGGATACGATGGACGGAAAGTTTCTGCCATCCCTGGGCGCGCTGTTGGCCGGCCGATATGAAACGACGGATGTGCCGCTCCGGATCGATTTCAGTATTCGTGCCAATTCGGTTCCGACAGTCTCCTATGTGGATGTCTGGCTCGGCAGACCCGCTGCGCTGAGCTTGATTAAGGACAAAAAAGTCATCATCGGTGGAACGGCGATCGAGCTCGGCGACCGATTCTATGTACCGAATGGCCGCATTGTTTCGGGCGTAATGCTGCAGGTGCTGGCCGCCGAGACAATCCTGCAGAATCGCGCGCTGCATCCTTCCTCCGCGGTCGTAACGCTGGCCGGCCTTGCAATCCTTGTGCTTGTCATGATCGCGATTTGGGGCCGCTGTTCCGCCAGTCTGCGGGTCGCGGCTCTGGTCGGATCGGCGGTCGCGTATGAACTGGCGGCGATGCTTCTGCAGGCGAAGCTGGCCATCGTCCTCGATACTTCGTTCTTCCACGCAGCCGTATTGGCCTATCTCGTCGCCGTAGCGCTCGACGAGATCGACTTTCGAAAGCTGTTGGGTGGCATTGCGGAAAGGCGCTTCCAGCGGATTGCAATGTCGCTTGGCGATGGTCTGGTGTGCGCCGACCAGAACGGCCTGGTCACAGTCTGGAATCCGGGAGCGGCGGCGATTTTCGGCTACAAGCCCGAGGAAATCATCGGGCAGTCGTTCAGCAAGCTCTACGCTGCCGGCAATGACGCCGGGAACGACACGTCACGTTCGATCCTTGGGCTGCCACATGATGCACTTCAAGCGCCTGGCGGCATGGTGATGGAGATTGAGGGGCTTCGGAAGAACGGCGAGAAATTTCCGCTCGAAGCCTGTTTCTCCGAATGGCAAGGAATCGACGGATGCCAATATGGCGCGGTGCTGCGGGATATTTCCGTCCGGAAACGGGAGGCTGAAAAAATCCGGTACCTGGCGGAGTGTGACACGCTTACGGGCCTCGCCAACCGGAACACACTGAACGTGCATCTCGGCGCAAAACTCGCTCGCGCAAAGACGGAGCAAGGCGAGGTTGCATTGCTGATCATGGACCTCGACAAGTTCAAGCAGGTCAACGATACGCTGGGTCATGCCTGCGGCGACCAACTGCTTTGCTCCGTGGCAAAGCGATTGAGCGATCTGGTCAAGGACACCGGCCTTGTCGCTCGGTTGAGCGGTGATGAATTCGCTATTGTGATCAGTGGTGCCAACGTGGCGGACCGGGCGGCTGTGCTGTCGAAACGGACGTGCCTGGCGTTTCACGAGCTGCCGCTTTCCGTTGGAATGCGTCAGCTGAGGGTCAAAATCAGTATGGGGGTTGCGACCTACCCAAGAGATTGCGAGACGGCAGAAGAGCTCCTCGGCAATGCCGACCTCGCCCTCTATCGGGCAAAAGCCGCGGGACGCGGCAGATACGTTTTCTTTGAGCGCAAGATCAGAGACGAGCTTGAATCGCGATTGACACTGGAAGCGGGGTTGGAGCGCGGTGCGGAGAACGACGAGTTCGAGCTCTTCTTTCAGCCGCAGGCCGATCTGGAAACCGGCGAGCTTGTCGGTGCGGAGGCGCTTATTCGCTGGCGGCACCCCGATCGTGGCATTGTTATGCCGGCCGATTTCATGCCGATCGCAAATGCCTCGTCGATTTCCGAAGGGATCGCGCTTTGGGTCTTGGAAACTGCATGCAAGCAGGGCCGCTTGTGGCAACGCAAAGGCTACAATATCCGACTTGGCGTCAATCTCTCGCCATCGCAGCTCCTGTCGGGCGACCTCCCGGCGACGGTCGAGGCGATCCTCCGGGACACCGGCTTCTCGCCGTCGCTGCTCGAGCTGGAGGTAACAGAGAATATTCTGCTGGCGGATGATGATGGCGCGCTGAAGATGTTCCGGCGGCTTCAGGACCTCGGCGTGCGCATCGCTTTCGACGATTTCGGCACCGGCTACGCCAGCATGACCTATTTGAAGAAATACCCGCTAGACCGATTGAAAATCGACAAGTCCTTCGTGCGCGAGTTGCAGGCGAACACCGACGACGCAGCAATTGTGCGCTCCACGATCGGCCTCGGAAAGCTGTTGGGACTGTCCGTGATTGCCGAAGGTATCGAGGACCATGCGACAGCCGAGTTGTTGCGAAGCATGGGCTGCGAAGAAGGGCAGGGCTATTATTTCGGTCGCCCGATGCCGGCGGCAGAATTCGAGCAAACGTTCCTGATGAACTCCGGAATCTCCGTCGCCGCACCGGACATTGCAGCGGCCTAGCACGACTGGTGTGACAACAGGCGGCGTCGGCACTTCGCGAGCACCGCCGCCGCTCTACTAGCCTCACCCCATGGTTAGGTTCATCGAGCCCGCATCAGCGACGCCTTGAGCGCCGCGCGATCCACTTCGGCGCCGCCGAGATACATCTGTGCAATCCGGCGTGTGTTGCGGATGTTGTCGAGCGGGTTGCCATCGAGCACCAGGAAATCGGCGCGCTTGCCGACGGCGAGCGTGCCCCGGTCCGCCATGCGGAGATAGTCCGCGCCGCGGCTGGTCGCCGCGACGATCACCTGCATCGGCGTCATCCCGGCGTCCACCATCAGCTCAAGCTCCTTCTGCTCGGCATAGCCGAAGAAGTGGTCTTCAAGCCCGGTGTCGCAGCCAAGAATGATGTTCGCGCCTGCTGCGCTGAGCTTCGCAACGCTGCGCTGGAGATTGGCGTAGGTCTTGCGGGCGCCGTCAGCGGCAGCGGGATCGCGGCGGGCAAAGACGCCGCGCATCCGCTCGATGACATCCGTTGCCACGGTGTCGCGCAACAGGCCCGCCAGGTAGGGCTCGTCAAGCCACGGCGGCGGCGATGCATGGGTGTTACGTTCGGGCGACGAGATGTTCGGCATGACGTAGACGCCGTTCTTGCGCACCATTGCGACCAGCGCGTCGCTCATCTCCCGGTCGCGCACGAGATGCGCGAAGCTATCGATGCCGGCTGCGGCCAGCTCCATCGCGTCGTCATGATAGAAGATGTGCGCCGAGACCCGCAGCCCGCGCTTATGGCTCTCGTCGATCGCTGCGCGCGACAGTGCGATGGGGAGCTTGGGCGCGCGGCCGCCGCGGTCGTCGACCCAGATCTTGATCGCGTCCACCTTGCGGGCGGCCTGCTCCTGCACCGCGCGTCTGATCTCGTCTTCCGTCGTGACCGAATAGGCAAAGCCTGCGTAGACCGGGTTGCCCGGACCGGCATTGGGCGCGCCCATGCCGCGCCCGGCCAGCAGCAGGCGCGCACCGCCAAGGCGTCCAGCAGCCTGATCGGCGCGGATGTCGAACATGACCTCGCCCCCTTCGATGCCTTGCGACATGACGGTGGAGACGCCGAAATAGAGCGCGCGGTTGAGGTCGTCGACGATATTGTCGCGGGTGAAGTTCTTCGCAAAGTAGCCGAGCCCCATCTGGAATCCGGGATGCACGTGGGTGCTGATGAGGGCGGGCATCACGGTTTTGTTGCCAAGGTCGATGCGCCTTGCGCCTGCGGGCAGGGCGATCTCATTCCTTCGCCCGATGCGGGTGATGGTCCCGTTCTCGACCACGAAGGCCGCCCCTTCGATCGCCGCGCTGCCATCGCCGGCGATGATCCGCTCGGCCTCGAACAGGACCGTCTGCGCAGACGCGCGCTCGACGGCGAATGCGGCCGCGAGGAGCAGCGCGGCGAACGATACCAACGATTTGCGGGACAATGATTTGCGGGACATGGACGCTTCCTCCCCTTATTCTTGATTGCCGCGAGTGGCAGAGCCTGCACCTCGCTTCAATGGGTGTCAAAGGGCGGTCGGCGTAGTGCGGCAGCGGACCAGGCAGACGCCGTGAGCGCCGTCACGCGCGCAGGAAATTCCTCACTTCATCCGTAAACCGGCTCCAGGCCGGATCGGTTTCGAGGATGAGATGGTTGCGGCCTTCCAACGCCACGAAGCGCGAACCTTTGATACCAGCCGCGAGCCGGCGCCCTTCATCGAACGGTTGGATGGCGTCGTCGCGGCAATGCAGAACCAATGTCGGGACATCCACCTGCGACAGCAGATCGGTAATGTCGATCTCGTCGACGGCCTGACGGATGCGCGCGGCAGTGTCCGGCGAGGTCGTGACCCGCTGCAGGTCGTTGAACCACTGCATTTGCTCGGGCGTGCCGCCCGGCAAGAACAATGACGTGAAGAGTTGTCGGAACGCAGGGTTCTCCTGGCCCCACCCCTGTCGCATCAGCGTCAGGAACGCGTCGGACTGCTCGGTCTCGCTGTGTGATCCCCGTCGACGCCGTCCGCGCGTGAACCCGCCGTAGAGGACTAGCCGGCTGACGCGTTGCGGGTTGCGCACTGCATAGGCAATCGAGACCGCGCAGCCTTGCGACACGGCGAACAGCGGAAAGCGTTGCAACCCGGCCGCCTCGACGACGCTTTCAAGGTCGCGCACGAAGGCATCGAACGAAATGTCATCCGCGTCCCAGTCCGAGAGGCCGTTGCCGCGGGCATCGTAGCGGATCAGTCGGTGCTCCGCCGCGAGCGCGTGCAATAGGTGACTCCAGATCGGGCTTTGCCAGTCGTATTCAAGGTGATTGAGCCAATTGGCAGACTTGACCAACGGCGGGCCTTGTCCGGCGAGCGCGTAGGCGATGCGAACGCCGTCGGAGGCGGTGCAGAAGTGAATCTCCTGCAGCGGGGCGCTGGGCACCGGTCGTGGCTGCGCCTTGGCTTGCGGCTCATCGACCGCGCAGACAAAGCGGATGCCTTTGCGGGCAATGGTGCGGATCAATTTTTGCTCGTCGCCACTGTCGCCCACCGCTTTGCGGGCGGCGTTGATGCGGCTGGTGAGGGTCGAGTCCGACACGATCCGGCCGCCCCAGACCGACGCGATGAGATCGTCCTTGCTCACGACCCGGTCGCGGTTCTGGATCAGATAGACCAGGAGGTCGAAGACCTGCGGCTCGAGCGCGACCAGTTCGGAGCCGCGCCGAAGTTCGCGCCGGTCCGCATCAAGGACATGATTTTCAAAGCAAAATTGCACGTTTGTGGTCCCTGGCACCGGCCGCGGGTCGCGGGATAATCAGGCCTATCTCAAGGACAAATCAAGCATTGCTCAAAGCATTCCTGGCCGGCCTCCGGCACTACGGTCATCTCGAATAACCTCCGGAGGAATCACCCATGAGCAGATTCATCGCATTTCTCTACGGATTCGCAGCCTATCTCGTGTTCTTCTTTACCTTCCTCTACGCCATCGGCTTCGTCACCGGCCTGCTGGTGCCGAAAACCATCGACACCGGCACGGTCGTGCCCCTTGTCGAAGCGCTCGTCATCAACGTCCTGCTGATGTCGCTGTTCGCGATCCAGCACAGCGTCATGGCGCGCCGGCAGTTCAAGGAATGGTGGACGCAATACGTGCCGAAGTCGGTCGAGCGCAGCACCTACGTGCTGCTCGCGAGCCTCGCGCTCGTGCTGCTGTTCTGGCAGTGGCGGCCGATCCCCGCGATCGTGTGGCAGGTCGCCGATCCGCAGATCGCGATGGCGATCACGGCCGTGTCGTTGGTCGGCTGGCTATTGGTGCTGACCTCGACCTTCCTCATCAATCATTTCGAACTGTTCGGCCTGCATCAGGTCGCCAACAACCTGGCCGGCCGCCCGATGCCCGCGCTGAGATTCAAGACTCCGGTACTCTATAAGGTCGTGCGCCACCCGATCTATCTCGGTTTCATCATTGCGTTCTGGGTGGCGCCGGTCATGACCGTCGGGCATCTGTTGTTCGCTGCGGTCACCACCGCCTACATCTTCGTCGGCATTGCGCTCGAAGAGCGCGACCTGACTGAGCTGTTCGGCGACGAGTACCGCCGTTATCGCGAGCGGGTCTCGATGCTGGTCCCGTGGCGCAGGTCGGCCTGATCGCGCATTCAAGATTGCGGCGCCGGTATTTTGCCGGCGCCGCCGCTGTTCTGCTAACGTCGCCCATGGCCACGTTCATCGAACCCGCGTCGGCGGGCCGCCATCAGGCGGCTATCGAAGCAGCAATCGGCGTGCTCACACAAAAATTCGGCAACCGCCTCGTCACCTCGCAGGCGGTGCGCGAGCAGCACGGCAACACGCTCACCTGGGTTGCCAACCAGCCGCCGGACGCGGTGGTGTTTCCGCAGAACACGGCCGAGGTGCAGGAGATCGTGCGCATCTGCGCCGCCCATGGCGTGCCGGTGATCCCGTTCGGCACCGGCTCCTCGCTCGAAGGCCAGGTCAACGCGCCGCACGGCGGCGTATCCATCGACGTCCGCGACATGAACCGGGTGCTGGCGGTGCACGCCGACGACCTCGACTGTGTGATCGAGCCCGGCATCACCCGCAAGGCGCTGAACGAGCACCTGCGCGACCAGGGTGTGTTCTTTCCGATCGATCCCGGCGCCGACGCCTCGCTCGGCGGCATGGCGGCGACGCGCTGCTCCGGCACCAATGCCGTGCGCTACGGGACCATGAAGGACAACGTGCTGTCGCTGAAGGTCGTGCTCGCGAACGGCGAGGTGATGACGACCGCCCGGCGCGCCAAGAAATCGTCCTCGGGCTACGACCTCACGCGGCTGATGATCGGCTCCGAAGGCACGCTCGGCGTCATCGTCGAGCTGACGTTGCGGCTCGCGGGTATCCCGGAGGCCATTGCGTCCGGCGTCTGCCCGTTCCCCTCGGTCGAGGCCGCCTGCAACGCCACCATCCTCACTATCCAGTCCGGCATTCCGGTTGCGCGCATCGAGCTGCTCGACGAGCTGCAGGTGAAGGCGTCAAACGCCTATTCGAAGCTCACGCTGCCGGAGACGCCGATGCTGTTCCTCGAATTCCACGGCAGCGACGCTGGCGTGGCCGAGCAGTCGCACCGCTTCGGCGAGATCGCAGCCGAGCTGGGCGGCGGTCCGTTCGACTGGGCGACCAAGGCGGAGGAACGCACAAAACTTTGGCAGGCCCGCCATGACGCCTATTGGTCGGGGCGGGCGCTGCGACCGGGCGCCGGCGTATTCGCGACCGACGTCTGCGTGCCGATCTCGCGGCTGGCGGAGTGCGTGACCGCGACCCAGCGCGATATCGCCGAGAGCCGGCTCATTGCGCCGATCATGGGCCATGTCGGCGACGGTAACTTCCACCTCACCATGACGTTCGACATGGCCGACGCCGAGGAAGTCGCCCGCGCCAAGGCGCTGCACGAGCGGCTCATCGCCCGCGCCCTTGCCATGGACGGGACCTGTACTGGTGAGCATGGGGTCGGGCAGGGGAAAATGGCGTATCTCGAGGCCGAACACGGCCGCCCTGCGCTCGACGCCATGCGCGCGATCAAGCGGGCGCTGGATCCGGACGGAATTATGAACCCGGGCAAGATCATCAGCCTCGGATAGCGGTGCATGCGCACCGCGACATAGATTTGCCGTCAACCATCACCAATTAAGGCAACGGCGCTCCCGGTCGAGGGGTGGAGCGCCACCGCCGGCTGTTTGGCGTCCGGCGGTCGTGGTCCGGTGGCACAATTCGTGCTGATTTTGTTGCGCTGGGGGTGCTTTCCGGGCCCATATAGTCCGAGGCGAGGGAGCCCGGATACCGGTTTCGAACCGGCGTGGAGACGGCGTGCAGGCAACGCTGCTCAGCATCGCGATTGCACTGATCCTGGCGCTGGTGGCGGCGCTGGTCGGGCCGCATTTTGTCGATTGGAACAAGTATCGGGCCGAGTTTGAGACCCAGGCCAGCCGGATGACCGGGTTGCAGGTGCGGGTCGCCGGGCCGATCGACGCCCGCCTGCTTCCGACCCCGTCGCTTAACCTGTCGCGCATCGACATCGCGCGCCGCGACGAGGTCGGTTCGCTGCGGGCGCGCCGGCTCAGCATCGAGTTCTCGCTCGGCTCCCTCGCGCGCGGCGAGTTCAAGGCCACCGACGTGATCCTGGAGGGCGCCGAGATCACGATCGCGCTCGACCGCAACGGCCGCCTGGAATGGCCGGCACCGTCGGTCGGCTTCGATCCGGAAGCGATCTCGATCGAGCGCCTCGACATCCGCGACAGCCGGGCGCTGCTGGCCGACGCCGCGAGCGGCTACGGGGTGGTGCTCGACAAGTTCGATTTCAAGGGTGAGCTGCGCACGCTCTCCGGCCCGGTCAAAGGGCAGGGATCGTTCTATGCCGACGGACAGCACTATCCGTATCGGATTGCGGCGAGCCGTGTCGGCGACGAGCGCCTGCGCGTGCGGTTCAATATCGATCCGATCGATCGGCCGCTGACCGTCGACACCGAGGGCTTTCTCTCGATCGAGAATGGCGCGCCGCGTTTTGTCGGCAGCGTCACCCTCGCGCGTCCGCTGACGCGGGCGCCGGCAGGATCGCAGGCCGAGATCCTCGAGCCCTGGCGCCTGACCGGAAGGATCGACGGCAACAGCACGCGCGCGGTCGTGGAGCAGATCGAGTTCCAGTACGGCCCCGACGAGCGCCCGATGCGGCTGCGCGGCGACGCGCTGCTCAGTCTCGGCGGCTCGCCCCGTTTGACCGGCGTGCTGTCGTCGCCACAGATCGATCTCGACCGCCTCCTCGCGTTGCCGGAGACGGAGCGCCGGCGTCCGCTTGCCGCGATCAAGGTCCTTGCCGAAACCTTCGCCGGCTCGCAGCGCTTCGCGATCCCGGTGTCGCTCGGCGTCAGCATCGAAAGCCTTACGCTGGCGGGGGTGACGCTGCAGCGCTTCAACGCGGATTTCGCGAGCGAGGCGAACGGCTGGAACATCGAGAAGCTCGAGCTGCGCGGCCCCGGCTTGTCGCAGCTTGCCGTGTCGGGACGCTTCGGCGTCGCGGATGGCGTCTCGTTCACCGGGCGGAGCCGGCTGGCGTCGAAGGATCCGCGCACGCTGATTGCCTGGCTGACCGATCGCCCCGAGGATCAGATCGCGGCCGCGGCGAGCCTCACCGTCGACGGCGATTTCAGATTGAGCAGCGACGAAGTTGCGGTCGACCGTCTCAAGGCCGAGCTCGACCGCATGTCGGTCGAGGGGCGGCTCGCTTATTCATGGGGTCGCGGCGAGCGGCCGCCGCGCATCGAAGCGGTGGTGAGCGCGCCCGACATCGATCTCGACCGCGCCCACGGCCTGCTGAAGGGCCTGTTCGACGGAAGCGTGTTCGAGATGCCGCGCGAGGGGCTGCTCTCCGCCAAGATCGACCGCGCGACGCTGGCCGGAGTCGAGGCGAGGCGCGCCGACGTCAACGTCCGCTTCGATGCGAACGGCCTCAACATCGAGCGGCTTGCAATCGGCGATTTCGGTGGTGCGTCACTGGCAATCACCGGCAATTTGGACACGCGCGCGCAGGCGCCGCGCGGCGCGATCAAGCTCGATCTCGACGCCCGTCGGCTCGACGGCGTGGCGACCCTCTTGGAGCGGCTTTCGCCGCAAGTCGCCGCGGAACTTCGCCGTAACGCCGGTTATGTCGCACCCGCCAAGCTCACGGCCTCGCTCGCAGTCAGTCCCGGGGCGGCGTCGTCGCCCGAGTCAACCGGGCGCTTCAAGATCGACGGCAACACCGGCCCCTTGCGCATCGCCTTGCAGGGCGACGTCATCGCGAACAGCGAAGACCTGACCATCGCCGGTCTCGCGCGATTGCGCTCCGCACGCGTCAATCTCGCCGCCGACATCGAAACACCTGACGGCGCCGCGCTTGTCGGGTTGTTCGGCCTTGAGCGATTCATCGCCGTCGGCAAGGGCGTCGGGCGCGTCACCGCGTCAGCGCGGGGCGCGTTTGACGGCGACATGGCGGTCGATGGCCGGTTGCTCGCCCAGGGCCTCGACGCATCCGCCAAAGGGCGCCTGCGCATTGCCGGTAGTCGCGGCCCGACCGCGGAGCTCGAAGCAAAAGTTGCGCGTGCGAATATCCGCTCACCGCGCTCGACCGGGCAAGCGGCGGAGGTGATCCCGGCCACAGCGTCGGCGCGTCTTGCGCTGGCGGAAGGCAATGTCAGCCTGAGCGATCTCGCGGGAACGATTGCCGGCACCGACATCAGCGGCCGCCTCACCGTCGGGTTCGCAGATCCAGTCAGCATGAGCGGCGAACTATCGCTTGGCGCCTTGCACCTGCCTGCGGCGATTGCGGCGGTGGTCGGTCTTCCACAGGTGGTGGGCGGCAACTGGCCGTCCGAGCCCTTCGAGCGCGGGCTGGTCGGCTCGGCCGAGGGCTCGGTCAAGCTCCGGATCGGTCGCGTGGCATTGTCGCCGCAGCTCGGCGTTACGAACATGCGCGGTGTCCTGCAGCTCGGCCGCGACTCATTCGCGCTCGAAGAGATCGACGGTTCGATCGCGGGCGGGCGCGTGGCCGGTTCGATGACGTTCGAGCGCGGCGACGACGGGCTCAGCCTTGATACGCACGTCCGGTTCGCCGGCGCCAATCTGGCCGACCTCCTGCCCGGCGACGGCGCACTGGTCGGCCGCGCCACGATCGATCTCGACCTGCAGGGCACTGGACGCAGCCCGATTGCGCTGATCGGCGCGCTCAAGGGTGACGGGAGCTTCACAGTCCAGGACGGGCAGGTCATGCGCGTCGATCCGGCGGTCTTCGCGGCAGTGATCCGCAGCGTGGATGACGGGCTTCCGATCGACGCGTCGCGAATCTACGACCGCACCGAGGCCGCGCTCGGCAACGGCGCATTGAACGTCGCGCTGGCGCAAGGCGAGATCGCGGTCGCGGCCGGCCAGTTGCGGCTCGCCAACACCGCGATCCGCGCGAAAGACGCCGAGCTTGGTGTTGCGCTCGGCCTCGATCTGTCGGGCAGCGCGATTGATGCGCGGCTGGTGCTGTCGGGCGCACCGGGCACCGGCGCGCTCGAAGGGATTCGTCCGGAGATCGCGCTCGCGCTGCGCGGCCCGTTCGACGCGCCCAAGCGGACGCTCGACGTGGCTGCATTCACGAGCTGGCTCGCGCTACGCGCCATCGAGGAGAAGGACAAACGCATCGACGCGCTGCAATCCGGTCGTGAAGTACCGGTCCCCCCGGGTACGTCCACGCTGTCGCCCAAGGTGTCACCGGACAAGGTGCCGCCCACACCACAGCCGAAGGCAGCAAGGCCTCCGGCGGCAAAGCCGGCGGCGCCGCCGACCGACATCCGGCCGCCTGCCACGGTGCGCCCGCAGGCCTCACCGAAGCAGGCACAGCCGCAGCCGCAGCGTCCGGCGTCGCGTTCCTGGCTTGAGAACCTACTCGGCCCGTAACATCGGTGCCGGGGAGGGACGAGAAGCAATCAGTTCGCGGGTCGCACCGCGCCCGCTTCGCTCCTCGGAGTTCTGGCTGCGATAGTGATCGAGGACGAACAGGCGAATGGCCGATGACAGATTGCCGTGCCGCCGCTCCGAATCGATTGCAGCGACGAGTTCCGACAACGTCATGTCGCGCGTACCCGCGATATCCTTCAATCCCTTCCAGAACGCATCTTCAAGGCTGACGCTGGTCTTGTGGCCAGCGATAACGATAGAGCGTTTAATAACCGGCGACTTCATCGCTCATCTCCCGTGTCGACCCTGTGTTGTTCGAGATCGTGACGGGCTTTGGCGTCCCGCGCGGCTTCAAGATTGCGCTCCGCCTTGCGGCGGCCGTGCCTCAGCCGACTAGCCGCTGCCCGACCCCCGTGCAGCGACCGCTCGGCTATCTTGCGAGCCTTGCGAAAGTTGATGACGTCACCCATCCCGTGCCGCCTCGACAACTACCGGGTTTGTTAAACAGTGTTCGGGTCCGGCGTTACCCCTGTGCTTCTGCGTTAAATGCGCCCTTACCGTGGCAACGGCAGTCAAATCCTGTCGGGGCTTTGCAGAAATTGCAGGCACAGCCCGAGAATTCAGGGCCAATACCACTTGAGATTTTATGTGCGGTGCTGGCTTTCAGAGTTTGGCGCGACGGTAGGTCAGTAGGAACATGCGATAAATGCTTATGAAATGGGGCTCAGTTCATTCAGAGCTGAAGATAAAAGCGACTATACTTGCCGTTTGGTTCCATAAAAATTCGCTGGAGTATAAAAAAATCCTTTTGCAGCGGTCCGAAGGTATGAGGTCAAAAAATATTGTTGGTGCACACCCATGTACCGGCTCCTGGTCCGGCGTCGTCAACCTGAAGCCGCGTCACGCTCGCGCTGACGGGTCGAATCAAAAAACGGAATCAACCGGGGCGCGTCATCCGCTCCGGCCGGACCAGCCGGTCGAAATCCGCGGCCGAGACATAGCCGAGCCGAAGCGCTTCTTCGCGTAGCGTCGTACCGTTCTTATGCGCCGCCTTGGCGATCGCGGCGGCGCGCTCGTAGCCGATCGTTGGCGTGAGCGCCGTGACGAGCATCAGCGACCGTTCCATCAACTCTCGGATGCGTTCCTCGTCGGCGCGAATGCCGACGACACAATTGTCGGCAAAGGAACGCGCCGCATCCGCAAGCAAGCGAATCGATTGGAGCATCGGTGCAATAATCACGGGCTTGTAGACATTGAGTTCGAAGTGGCCCTGGCTGGCGGCGGTGGTGATCGTGGTCTGGTTGCCGAATACCTGACAGCAGACCATGGTCAGGGCCTCGGCCTGTGTGGGGTTCACTTTGCCCGGCATGATCGACGAGCCCGGCTCGTTCTCGGGCAGGATCAGTTCGCCAAAACCGGAACGCGGCCCGGAGCCGAGCAACCGGATGTCGTTGGCGATCTTGAACAGCCCGGTCGCGACCGACGTCAGCGCGCCGTGCGCGAACACCATCGCGTCATGCGCCGCCAGCGCTTCGAACTTGTTGGGTGCGCTGACGAAGGGCAAGCCGGTGAGGCGCGCGATCCGCTTGGCGACGCGCTTGGCGAATGGCGGCTTGGCATTGAGTCCGGTACCGACCGCGGTGCCGCCTTGCGCAAGCGGGTAGAGTTCCTTGAGGCCAAGCCGCGTGCGGATGATTCCGTTCTGCACTTGCGACGCGTAGCCGGAGAATTCCTGGCCGAGCGTGAGCGGGGTTGCGTCCTGGGTGTGCGTGCGGCCGATCTTGACGATGCGCGCGAACTCCTTGCTCTTGCGCTCCAGCGCGCGTTGCAGATGGGTCAGCGCCGGCACCAGGCGGTTTGCGATCTCGATCGCCGCCGCGATATGCATCGCGGTCGGGAAGCTGTCGTTCGACGACTGGCTCATATTGACGTGATCGTTGGGATGCACCGGCTCCTTGGCGCCGCGCTTGCCGCCGAGCATCTCATTGGCGCGCGCCGCGATCACCTCGTTGGCGTTCATGTTGGTCTGCGTGCCGGAGCCGGTCTGCCAGACCACGAGCGGAAAATGATCGTCGAGCTTGCCGTCGACGACCTCCTGCGCGGCGCGCGCGATCGCGCCGGCACGGCGGGCATCGAGCGAGCCCAGCGCGTTGTTTACATCGGCGGATGCGCGTTTCACGATGCCAAGGGCGCGGATCAGCGGCACCGGCATGCGCTCGTCGCCGATGCGGAAATTGCGGCGCGAGCGTTCAGTCTGCGCGCCCCAAAGCCGCTCGTCCGCAACCTCGATCGGGCCGAACGTGTCGGTCTCGGTGCGGGTCGCGCTCGCCGGCTTTCGCGGTGGTTTGTTCATATCCGGTCCGATGCTTTCAGCATCGTTCGCAATGCGCGCCGAAGGTTCGTACGCGTCACTTTTTGCGGAAGCGATCGAGACTCACGACCTGGCCGCTGCTCGCGGGCGTATCGGCACCATCTTTGGCCTTGTCCTTGCCCTTTTGCTCCGCCGCCGGTTTCTTGGCCGCCGGTTTCTTGGCGGGCGGCTCGTCGGCCACAGGCGGATTGGCTGGCGTCGGCACGGCAGCGGCGACATCGGATGTGGGGCGATGTTCGGCCGGCGGACGCGCCGGCTTGCCGGAACCGTCGGCGGCACGCTTCGGCATCTTCAGCCGCGACCAGCATCTCGAACTGCACACCGAACTGTACCGACGGATCGACGAAGCTCTTGATCGCGGCGAATGGGACCACGACCCGCTCGGGCACGCCGCCGAACGACAAGCCGACCTCGAATTGGTCGTCGGTCACCACCAGGTCCCAGAACTGGTGCTGGAGGACGACGGTCATCTCCTCGGGATATTGCGCCCGCATGCGCTGCGAAAGCTTCACGCCGTCCGCGCGGGTATCGAACGCGACGTAGAAATGATGCTCGCCGGGCAGCCCGTTCCGCGCTGCATCCTCCAGCACCGTGCGCACCACGCTGCGCAGGGCGTCCTGGGTCAGGATGTCGTAGCGGATGTGATCGATGGTCATGCCTGGGATATCGCTGAATCAATCCGACCATAACGTGGTCATCGCGCCACGCCAATGCCAGCCGCCGTGCGTCGGTATCGGTACGAAATCTGCGGTGGCGCCGGAGGACCGCAAAAATACCGCCCGCACCCCAGGTCGGGATGCGGGCGCGGGCCCGATTGTTGGGTGGGCGAGCCTATTTGCCCAGCCCGATATCCTTGGCGAGCTTGATGTATTTCGCCAGATCGTCCTGGATCTGCTTGGCCATTTCCTGCGGCGTCGACGTCAGCGGCTCGGCCCCGGCCGATTGGAGCCGCTTGGCGACCTCCGGGTTCTTGACCGTCTTGAGGATCGCGGCATGGAGCTGCTTCACGATCGCATCCGGCGTACCGGCCGGCGCCACCACGCCGAGCCAGAGCGAGGCCTCGAAGTCCTTGATGCCGGCCTGCTGCATGGTCGGAACGTCGGGGAGCTCCGGCGAGCGGCGCACGCTGCCGACCGCCAGCGCGCGGATGGCGCCCGATTTGATCTGGCCAGCACCGCCGGCATGCTGCCCATCAGCACCTCGACCTCGCCGCCCAGCAGTGCCGTGGTCGCCGGTGCATTTCCGTTATAGGCGATGTGCTCCATCTTCAGCCCGGCTGCATGCGCGAACATCGCGCCCGCGAGATGCGTCGTGCTGCCGGCGCCCGCCGAGCCATAATTGAACTTGCCCGGCTGCGACTTCACCAGCGCGACCAGCTCCGACACCGACTTGGCCTGCACGTTGTTGTTGACGGCGAGCACATAGGGCGTCTCCGCCACCAGTGTGATCGGCGCAAATCCCTTCACCGGGTCGAACGCGACCTTGCAGCGTCGCCGGGCCGACCGCATGCGTGCTGGTGGTGCCGATCGCGAGCGTGTGTCCGTCGGGCGCCGCCTTCGCCACCACCGCGGTGCCGACGGTGCCGCCGGCGCCGCCGCGGTTCTCGATGACGACCGGCTGTCCCAGCTCCTTGCTCAGTCCGTCGGCGACCACGCGGCCGACGATGTCGGTCGAGCCGCCGGGCGGGAACGGCACCACGAGTGTGATCGGCTTGGTGGGATAGGCGACCGTCGCGCCGCTGATTACGAGGCCGACCGCAATCGCCATCAGTCCGGTATTCAATAGCCGCTTGTGCATTGGGTCGTTCTCCCTGTTTCAGCTTTTCTGTTGCGCCGACGATTTCCTGCTGCTTCCTGCGCCGAAGGCCGGGAATGACGACCATCAACACAAGCGCGACGCCGACAACGAGACATCCCAGGCTGATCGGCCTGGTCAGGAAAATCGTCGGATCGCCACGCGACAATTGCAACGAACGGCGGAAATTTTCCTCCACCATCGGCCCGAGAATCAACCCCAGCAGCAGCGGCGTAGGTTCGCACCCCAGCTTCAGGAAGACGTAGCCGGCGATCCCGAAGCCGGCCGCGAGAAACACTTCAAAAGGCTCGTTGTTAAGGCTCAGGACGCCGATGGTGCTGAACAGCAGGATGCAGGGAAACAGGATCGGGTAGGGGATGGTCAAAAGCCGCACCCACAGCCCGATCAGGGGAAGGTTCAGAACCAGCAGCATCAGGTTGCCGATCCAGAAGCTCGCCAGCAGCCCCCAGAACAGCTGCGGCGCCTCGGTGACGATCTTCGGGCCCGGCGTGATGCCGTGGACGATGAGCGCGGCGAGGATGATCGCCGTGGTCGCGTCGCCCGGAACGCCGAGCGTGAGCGTCGGGATGAACGCGGTCTGCGCGTCGGCATTGTTGGCGGCCTCGGGCGCGACCAGGCCCTCGATCGCGCCATTGCCGAAGCGTGAGGGGTCCTTCGCGATCTGCTTCTCGATCGCGTAGGCCATGAACGAGCTGATCGCCGGGCCCGGCGCCGGGCAGGATGCCGATCAGCACGCCGATGCCGGAGCCGCGCACCATCGGCCAGAATGACATGCGCAGGTCGTTGAGGGTGGGAACGAGCGACCGCAAGGGCACGCGCTCGGCAACCGTCATATGATTTGCGCGGCCGGCGTTGTGGATGATCTCGGCCAGCCCGAACATCGCCACCACAACGACGACGAAATTGACGCCTTCGTAGAGCTCGCCGAAGCCGAAGGTGAAACGGGGGAACCCGGTGGCGCGGTCCTGACCGACCATGCCGATGATCAGGCCGAGCGCCGCCATCGCCAGGCCCTTCAGCAACGAGCCGCGCGCCAGCACGGAAGCGGCGATCAGCCCGACCAGCATGAGCGAGAAATATTCCGGCGACTGGAATCGCAGTGCCAACTGCGCCAGCGGCGGCGCCAGCGTCGCCACCAGCACGATCGCGACGCAAGCGCCGAAGAACGACGCCACCGTGGTCATCACCAACGCCGTCCCGGCGCGGCCCTGCCGCGCCATCGGATAGCCCTCGACCACGGTGACGGCGGAGGACGCGTCGCCCGGCAGCCGCAGCAGGATCGACGTGATCGAGCCGCCATACATGGCGCCGTAGTAGATGCCGGCGAGCATGATCAGCGCTTCGGTCGGCCGCAGATGAAACGTGATCGGCAACAGCATGCCGACCGTCGCGATCGGCCCGATGCCGGGCAGGACGCCGATGAACATTCCGACGCTGACGCCGATCAGGCAGTACAGCAGCGCCGATGGCGACAGTGCGACGCTGAATCCGAGCGCGAGATTGTCGAGGAATTCCATCAGCGCGGCCAGAGCGTCATAGGCAGTCCAAGGAGATAGATGAAGGTCACCCAGGACAGCGCGATCAGGCCGACTGAGAGCAGCACGACCTTGAGCAATCCGAATTCGCGTCCGGCAAGCGAGGAGAGCGTGACGAGCACGACCGTCGCGGTAGCCAGTCCGAGCGGTCGCACGGTGACGCCGAACGCGACCACCGCAAGCGTGATCATGATCAAGGGCCGGATCGCAATGCCGTCGTCATCCTCGCCGGCTTGCACCTCGTCCTGGCTGGTCGTCGTATCTGCGGTGCCGCTGAACGACACACTTTGAAAGGCGATGCCGGCGCCGAGTAGCGCAAGCGCGATGCCGATCATGATCGGAAAATAGCCGGGCCCGATGCTGCGCATGGTGCCGAGCGGGTACTCGCTGGCGCCCACGACCGTCGCAAGCCCGATAGCCGCAAACAGCAAGCCCGCAGCCACGTCTCTCTTGTTGCGGATATGCGCCCGTAGGCTCACGTCGTCCCCCGTCAAGCGCCGGTCTCGTGCCGGCCTCGCGCGGGGCGCATAAAACACGCGCGGGTACGCGCGCACAACGGGGGCGTGCGTTCGATACTGTCGCGGCGGAACGTGGGAAGGGAAGTGGAGGCTTCTGTTGCCAGGTGCCTCCGAACCCCGCCTGCCGGAGCTTAACCCGTCAGGACTTTAAGTCGGTCTTTCAGACTGCGTTACGCAGCCTGAGCAACCGGAGCATAGTTGTCGTTGGCAACTATGAAAATGGCCCGATAACGGCGGAACCATGCCGAGCAAAAACACGCCCTTTACGCCCTCGTCGATCCTATTTCGGCCCCGCCACAACCCATCCATGCTTGCCGCTGGCTTGGGTTCTGGTGGAGCCGCCGGGTACTGCCCCCGGGTCCGATGGGTTTATTACGACGGCCATTTATCGCCATAGCCGGGTTGCCCCGGCACCCATCAATATAGGCGCGGAAGGTTGACGAAAAAAGACCGATTACGCCCCTCCGGGCAATATCCCGCCGGGACCCGGGTCGGGCGACGGTGCTGTGCGCTGCCGCAGAGATCGTTTGGCCGCTGCCGCGCCCGGAGCCTAGTGCCCTGTTTCCGAAGTTCGTGATACGCCCGCAGCAACACTCTAACGCGCACTTCGGAAACAAAGGGCACCAGCAACCTTATGATTCTAGTGCCGTTTTTCGATTGAAGTTTCTAGTCGAATTTGTTGCAACTGCTGTAGGAACTTCAAATCGGCGGCACTAGTGTAGCGGAATCATGCCGCAATCGACGTCCGACGCCACGCCAGCTCCAGCGTCTCCGCCCACCGTCCTCGAACTCTTCATCGCCTTCGCGATCATCTCGCTCTCCGGCTTCGGTGGCGTGCTGTATTGGTCGCGGCGCATGCTGGTCGAGCGGCGCAAATGGATGACGCCGGCGGAGTTCAACGACGCCTACGCGCTGTGCCAGATCCTGCCCGGGCCCACGATCGTCAATCTCTCCGTGGTGTTCGGCCGCAGCATCCGCGGCCTGCCGGGCGCGGCGGTGGCATTGATCGGACTGATCGGTCCAGGCCTCGTGATCGTGATCTTCTTTGGGTTTCTCTATTCGATCTTCGGCACCATCGACGCCCTGCAGCGCATGCTCACCGGCGTGGCGGCGGCCGCCGCCGGCCTGGTCATCAGCATGACCGGCAAGATGGCCGAGCCGCTATTCGAGGAGAAGAACTGGCTGATGTACGCCGTCGTGGTGGCGGTGTTCGTCACCATCGGCCTGCTGCGCTGGCCGGTCTGGTGGGTGTTGCTCGTCCTCATCCCGCTGAGCATCGCGATCGCATGGCGGGAACAGCGATGAAGCACGATGGCGGGATCCTGCTCACGCTGCTCGGTTACTTCGCGCTGATGTCGCTGTTTGCGATCGGCGGGGCGAACGGCGCGATCCCCGAGATGCATCGGCTGGTCGTGGAAACCCGGGGCTGGATGACCGATCGGCAGTTCGCCGACATGTTCGCCCTGGCGCAGGTAACGCCGGGTCCGAACGTCATCATCGTGAGCCTGATCGGATATCATGTCGCGGGCATTGCCGGGGCCCTGGTCACCACGCTCGGCATGTGCGGCCCAGCCTGCGCCTTTGCACTTTTCGTGGGCAGGCTATGGGATCGCTTCAAAAACGCGCGGTGGCGGATCGCGATCCAGGCCGGCCTGGTTCCCATATCCATTGGCCTGACCGCGGCCAGCGCGCTGATTGTGGCGCGGGCGGCGACAACCAGCTGGGTCTCGGTCGTCCTCACCCTGGTTGCGGCCGCGGTGTCCTACCGGCTGACCCTCAACCCGTTGTGGGTTTTCGCGGTCGCAGCACTGCTGGGCTTGGTTGGTGCGATTTAGGGAATGTGAGGCGCCGGATTGGGCGGGCTGTGCCCACCTTCGCACGTGTTTCCCAGCGGCCATCTTTTATAGCCAATTCGACGGATAAATCGTCGCGGTTGCTTTCCGGCCGCTTTTGATGTGTGGTAACCACCTCCGTAGGTGCGCAGTTGGCGTGGGAGCGCAAACGCACGCGGGGTGCTGAGGGGGAGTTTAATGTCTGACGGCGTAACGTCGTCCCAAGGTGGCGGGCCGAGCTCGGGCACGCCCGGGCGTACCAATAGTTTTCGTGGCGGGATCTTGGTGGCGCTGGCGGCGCTCATCCTCCTGGTCATGACATTCAGCATCTCAAGCCCGACCGTTCCGCGCATTCTCGCAATTGCGATTGGGCTGGCCGGTGTTGCAACCGCGTTCGGGTTCGTTCCGGTACGCGGGCCGCAGGACTACTACGGCGGCCTCGTGCTGATGATGCTGGCAACCTTGGCGCTGATCGCATCCGCCGATCTGCCGGGGCAGCGCGGCTTCGCGTTCGGACCGGGCACGGCGCCGCGGCTGTTCGCCATCCTTCTCTTTGGGCTTTCGCTCGCAGTCACCATCGTCGGCATAGTCAGCCAAGGCCCGGCGATCGAGAAATACCGGCTGCGCGGCCCGTTGTGGGTGCTGGCCGCGATTATCCTGTTCGCGATGATCATTCGCCCCGTCGGCCTGGTCGTCGCCAGCTTCCTGACGTGGATGATCTCGATCTGCGGCTCGACTGAAATGCGGTTGATCGAAAGTGTGATCGCCGCGGCGGTCATGACGCTCTTCTGCGTCCTCCTGTTCGTCTACTTGTTCAATCTTCCGTTCCAGCTTTGGCCACAGCCAAATGCGCCCTCCATTCTATGGCAGCAGAACGTTGAGTTCTTCAGGCTCATCTTCGGGCCGCTCCTGAAGTACCTCGGCGTCGCGTAGCTCTCGATCGGATAGGCTGTCATGTCAGACCTCCTTGCAAACCTGGCACTGGGCTTCGGGGTCGCGTTCTCCCCGATGAACATGCTGTTCGTGATGATCGGTGCGCTCGTGGGTACCCTGATCGGTGTGCTTCCGGGTATCGGCTCGGTCGCCACCATCGCGATGCTCCTGCCGATCACCTTCGGCCTGCCGCCGGTGGGCGCGCTGATCATGCTCGCGGGCATCTACTATGGCGCCCAGTATGGCGGCTCCACCACCTCGATCCTGGTGAACATCCCGGGCGAGGCCACGTCGGTGGTCACGGCGATCGACGGGCATCAAATGGCAAAGCAGGGCCGCGCCGGTGCGGCCCTTTCCATTGCCGCCATCGGGTCGTTCTTCGCGGGCTGCGTGACCACGGTGCTGGTCGCCGCGCTGGGCGCGCCGCTGACGTCCGTCGCGCTGCTGTTCGGGCCCGCTGAATACTTCTCGCTGATGGTGCTGGGCCTGATCTTCGCGGTCGTGCTGGCGAAAGGATCGGTGCTCAAGGCGCTGGCGATGATCGTCACCGGCCTGCTGCTGTCGCAGGTCGGCTCCGACCTCGAGACCGGCGCCGGCCGCATGACCTTCGACCTGCCGGAACTCGCCGACGGTATCGGCTTCGCCAATATCGCGCTCGGCGTGTTCGGCTTTGCGGAAATCGTCCGCAATCTCGAGATTCCGCCGGAAGGCCGCGACATGCTGATGCGCAAGGTCACCAACCTGATGCCGACGCGCCAGGACCTGATCGATTCCGCGGCGCCGATCGCGCGTGGAACCGTGATCGGCGCCATCATCGGCATCCTGCCGGGAGCGGGCGCGGTGATTGCGTCATTCGCCGCCTATTCGGTGGAGAAGAAATTCGCCAAGGATCCGTCGCGGTTCGGCTATGGCGCGATCGAAGGCGTCGCCGGTCCGGAAGCCGCCAACAACGCCGCCGCGCAGGGCGCGTTCATCCCGCTGCTCACGCTCGGCATCCCGCCGAACGCGGTGATGGCGCTGATGGTCGGCGCCATGACCATCCACGGCATCGTGCCGGGACCGCAGGTCATGACCAAGCAGCCGGAACTGTTCTGGGGCATGATCGCCTCGATGTGGATCGGCAACCTCGCGCTGGTCGTCATCAACCTGCCGCTGGTCGGCCTCTGGGTCGCGCTGCTGCGCGTGCCATACCGGCTGCTGTTCCCGTCGATCGTCGTGTTCTGCTGTATCGGCGTCTACTCGATCAACAACTCGCCAAGCGACGTGTTGATCGCGGCGCTGTTCGCAGTGATCGGCTACTGGTTCGCCAAGCATGACTTCGAGCCGGCACCGATGCTGCTCGGCTTCGTGCTCGGCCCGCTGATGGAGGAGAACCTGCGGCGCGCCATGCTGATCGCGCGCGGCGACGTGACGGTATTCTTCACGCGGCCGATCTCTGCGGTGCTGCTCGGCACCGCGATCCTGATGCTGATCCTCTCGGGCCTGCCGATGCTGCGCAAGCGCCGCGAAGTGCTGGTGGAGTAGTTTCGATCTCCGTTGCACCGATTGGATTGTTGCCGGCGGCGCCCCGAGTGGCGCCGCAAGCTTTTTCTGGCGCCGCTAGATTTTGATTTGCCCGAACCCGTAAGCCCGGCAAGAATGGCCGCACAACAGGTCGCGAGTGCCTGGAGAAACGCCGAGAGGAAACGATGAGCCGCGCCCGACCTTTGCCTCTAGGCGGCACGATCGCTGCGCTGGCGATGGCGGTCTCGATGGCGCCTGCCGCGGCGCAAACGGATGAGTTCTACGCCGGCAAAACGCTGAGAATGCTCGTCGGCGTCGAAGCCGGCGGGACTGTCGACACGATGGCGCGCCTGTTCGTCGGCTATCTGCGCAAGCACATCCCGGGCAATCCGACGGTCGTCGTTCAGAACATGCCCAGCGCTGCCGGCGTCGGAGCCACCAATTTTGTCTACGAGAAGGCGCAACCCGACGGACTGACGATCCTTTTCAATTCCTGGGATCCGCTCGCGCAGGTGCTCGGCGATCAAGGAATGCGGGCTCGCTACGAGAATTTCGAGTTCGTCGGCGGAGTTGGCGACATCCGCGTGATCTATGGACGCTCAGACATGATCCCGGGTGGGGTCAAAAAGCCCACCGATATCATGCGCGCCGACAACGTGATCCTCGGCTCGCTCAACTACACCAACCAATCCGGGCTGTTGCCGCATCTCGCCCTGAATGTGCTCGGGGTCAAACACCGGATGATCGTAGGCTTCCGCGGCGGCGCGGGCGTGTTCCTCGCCATGCAGCGCGGCGAGGTCAATATTCATTCGACCAGCATCGCGACCTTCCGCGGCCGCAGCGGCGCCTTCATCAAGTCGGGGGAGGGCGTCGGCTTCGCTTATCTGGTCCCGGTCGATGGCAGCGGCCACTACGCGCGGAACAAGCTCATCACCGAAATGCCGGCGTTCCCGGATCTCTACCGTGAGGTGCACGGCCGCATGCCCGCGGGCCCCACCTGGGATGCGTTCAACTGGCTCACCAACCAGATCGGAGAGCTCACCTATATCGCAGTCGCTCCGCCGCGCACGCCGGCGGCGCCGCTTGCAGCCCTCCGTAAAGGATTTCGAGGGCGTCGCGCGCGACGCGGCGTTCGAGCAGGACATGTTGGCGAGGCAGGGCATCCCCTACAGCCATATCGGGGCGGAACAGGGCCGTGCGATCTTCCGTGCGCTGGCGGACGTCTCGCCGGATGTGGTCGGTGCGCTTCGCGCGGCGACCAAGGCACCCCATTGAGGCGGCAGCGTTCGGCCGCTGTGCGTATCGTCACTCCTTCATGGCGACTTCGCGCTGGGTCCGGATCACCGGCACCGCGATCGAGACCAGGAGCACCAGCGCCGCGACCAGGAAGGCGGCGCTGAGCGGGCTGGTGACCAGGACCATCGGATCGCCGAGCGAGATCAGGAGCGCGCGGCGCAGGTATTCTTCCATCATCGGGCCCAGCACGAGGCCGAGGACCAAAGGCGCCGGCTCGCAGCCGAGCTTGAGCAGCGCGTAGCCGAGCGCCGAAAACACCACCAGCTGGAAGAGATCGAACGGGTTGTTGTTGATCGAATAAACGCCGATGCAGCAGAACATCAGGATGGCCGGGAACAACAGCCGGTAGGGGACCGCCAGGAGCCGCACCCACAGACCCACCAGCGGCAGATTGAGCAGCAGCAGGAACAGATTGCCGATCCACATCGACGCGACAATGCCCCAGAACAATTCCGGCCGTTGCAGCATCGCCTGCGGTCCGGGCTGAATTCCCTGGATCATCAGCGCCCCGATCATCAGCGCCATGGTCGGATTGGACGGCACGCCGAGCGTGAGCATCGGGATGAACGAGGTCTGCGCGCCGGCATTGTTCGCCGCCTCGGGCGCGGCCACGCCGCGGATGTCGCCGTCGCCGAAATTCTTCGGCTCGCTCGCGACTTTCTTCTCGACGGTGTAGGCGGCAAACGACGCGAGCAACGCGCCGCCGCCGGGCAGGATGCCGAGCAGCGAGCCGAAGCCCGTTCCGCGTGCGATCGACCACATGCATTGCCGCAGATCGGCGAGCGTCGGCATCACGCGGCCGATGCCGGCGATGTCCACCTGCCGCTCGGCCGCGCGCTGCTCGAGATTGTAGATGACCTCCGCGACGCCAAACATGCCCATGGCGAGCGCGGCAAAGCTGATGCCTTCGGCGAGCGCCGGAATCCCCAAGGTGAAGCGCTGCTGTCCGGAGTTGACGTCGGTGCCGACGAGGCCGAACAGCAGGCCGAGCACCACCATGGCGATCGCCTTGCGCAGCGAGCCGCGCGCCAGCACGACGGCGCCGACAAGGCCGAACACCATCAATGAGAAGTAGTCGGCGGGACCGAACTTCAGCGCGATCTCGGCGAGCGGCGGCGAGAACAGCGCGACCACCAGCGTCGCGACGCTGCCAGCGATGAACGAAGCGATCGCCGCCATCCCGAGCGCAGGGCCGGCGCGGCCCTGCTTCGCCATCTGATGGCCGTCGATGGTGGTGACGACGGACGACGACTCGCCCGGAATGTTGACCAGGATTGCCGTGGTCGAGCCGCCATATTGCGCGCCGTAGTAGATGCCGGCGAGCATGATCATGGCGGTCGCCGGATGCAGATTGAACGTGAGCGGCAACAGCATCGCGACCGTCGCGACCGGACCGATGCCCGGTAGCACGCCGATCAGTGTGCCGAGGAACACACCGATGAAGCAGTAGAGGAGATTTTGCAGCGTGACCGCGACGCTGAACCCAAGGGCAAGGTTGGACAGGATCTCCATGTCGCGTCGCCTAGAGATCCGGCCACAGATTGAGCGGCAGGCCGAGCAACAGAACAAAAATGCCGACCGAAAAAGCCGTGAGCAGGAGCGCGAGCCCGGCGGTTTCGATGCGCCGCAGTTCCGGGTCCGCGAAGGCGGCAATCAAGACCAGGACGATGGCCGCCAGCACGAACCCCAAGGGCTGCAGCAGCAGCGCGAAGACGACGATCGCCGCGAGGATGGTCAGCAGCGGCCGCAGACCCACGCGGGGCAGGGGGTCACCATTGCGGACCAGCGCCGGGATCGACAGCGAGAGGCCGAGCGCCGTGAGAATGCCGCCTAGGATGGTCGGGAAGAAGCCAGGGCCCATGCGGGCCGGCGTTCCGAACCGGTATTGCCGGGCGAGCACCATGAAAGCGATGCCCATGGCGATCAACAGAACGCCGCACCAGAAATCGCTCGGAGATCGAATTCTCACGGTTTGCCCGCTCGAGGCCCGGAGCGATGCTTCATCACTCCGGCCTGATATTCGCCTTTTGGACGATCGCCTTGTAGGCGGCGGCCTCGCGCTTGATCATGGCGACAAAATCCGCCGACGACATGCCACCGGTTTCGGCGCCGCCCTGGGCGAATTTCTCACGCACGTCCGGCATGGCCAGGATCGCAACCATTTCCGCATGCAGCCTGTCCAGAATGGCTTTGGGCGTGCCCTTCGGCGCGAACAGTCCGGTCCAGATCGAGGCATCGACGTCCTTGATGTTGCCGGCTTCCTGGAGCGTCGGCCAATCCTTGAACTGCGCGCTGCGCTTGGCCGTCGTCACCGCCAGCGGCTTCACGCGGCCGGCTTGGATCTGCGCCATCACCGAGGAGATGGCCATGACGCCCATCGGCACTTCGCCAGCGGCGACCGCCACACCGGCGGGTGCGCCACCCTTATACGGCACGTGCAAAAACTTGATGCCGGCGGCGTCCGCGAACCATTCACCGGCCAGATGATTGATGCTGGCGGTGCCGGGTGTTCCCATGCCGACCGTGTTTGGCTTGGCTTTGGCGACGGCAATCAAGTCCGGGATCGATTGGATTGGTCCCTTTGCGTTCGCCGCGACCAGCAGCGGCGCGGTGCTGATCATGGTGATGGACTCGAAGTCGCGCTCGAGCTCGAACGGGATGTCCTTGAACACCGCGGGGCTGACCGCAAACTCGCCGGTATGCGCGGTGAGCAATGTGTAGCCATCGGGGGCGGCCTTCGCGCCGGCGGTGGTGCCGATGAAGCCGTTGCCGCCGGAGCGGTTCTCGACGATGACCTGTTGCCCAAGCCGCTCCTGCAGCTTCTGCGCGACGATGCGCGCGGCGACGTCGGCAAAGCCGCCGGGGGCGTAGGGCACGATGATGCGGACTGGCTTGGTCGGGTAGCTTTGAGCCTGCGCCTGCGGATTGCAGAAGACCGCAAGCGACGCACACAAAAGGCCGGCAACAACGCGCATCATCGTCCCCCAGAGCTATGGGGTCCAAGATACCCGGTGGCGCACCATCCGCAATGGGCCCAGATGGCGCGCTCTTTTGGTCACTCCGGTTTGACGTTCGCCGCCACCGCGACCTTCTTGAGGCTCGCCGCTTCCTTGCGGATGGCGTCCCCGAATGCCTCAGGTCGCATGCCGCCCGGCACGCCGCCGCCAGCGGCGAACCGCTCCTTCACTTCCGGCATCTGCAGGATTTTGGCGATCTCCGCATAGAGCTTCTCGATGATCGGCTGCGGCACGCCCTTGGGGGCGAACAGGCCGGCCCAGATCGATGAGCGCACATCGGGAATCCCGCTCTCGATCAGTGTGGGCCAGGACTTGTCGACAAAGCTGCGCTCGGCAGTTGTGACGGCGAGGACCCGCACCCGCCCCGACTTGATATGCGGCAGCGCGGAGCCGAGCGCGGCCTTGCCCGCCGGCACCTCGCCGCCGGCGGTGGCGGTGATCGCGGGTGCGCCGCCCTTGTAGGGGACGTGAAGGAACTTGACGCTAGTGTTGAGGTTCATCCACTCGAGCACCAAGTGGTTGATCGAACCGGTGCCCGGAGTGGACACACCGACCGCCCCTGGCTTCGCCTTGGCGGTCGCGAGCAACTCCTGCATGGTCTTGATCGGGAGGCTGCCGTTCACCACCACGACCATGGGCGCTTCGTTGATCATGGTGATGGGCGCAAGATCGCGATCGAGGTCGTAGGGAACGTCCGGGAATATCGCCGGATTGACCCCGAATTCGCCGGTATGCGCCATCAGCAGCGTGTAGCCGTCCGCCGGCGCTTTGACCGTCGCCATGACGCCGATGAAGCCGTTGCCGCCGGGGCGGTTTTCCACCACGACCTGCTGACCCCAGCGCTTGGAAAGCTCCTGCCCGATGACGCGGGCGGAGGTGTCGACGATGCCACCCGGCGCAAACGGAACGATGATCCGGATCGGCTTGTTGGGAAAGCTGTCGGCGGGCGACTGAGCCTGCGCGTTCCAGGTAACGAGTGCCGCGCAAAGAATGCCGAGTACCACGCGCATGAGTCCCTCCGTATCGGCCACCGTGCCGGGTTACCGGGCAGAATAGCCTGTGGACGCACCGGCGGTAATGGGACTTCTTTGCGCAGGGCGGCAGGGCTAGGCTGGCGGCGAGTTGGACCAATATAAGCAACAGCATGCGCCAGTATCACGACCTGATGGAACGCATCCTTGCCGACGGCGTGGAGAAGCGCGACCGCACCGGCACCGGGACCATCTCGGTGTTCGGGCATCAGATGCGTTTCAACCTGGCCGAAGGCTTCCCGCTGACGACGACCAAGAAGCTGCATCTCAAGTCGATCGTTTACGAACTGCTCTGGTTCCTCGCCGGCGACACCAACGTCAAATATCTCAAGGATCACGGCGTCAGCATCTGGAACGAGTGGGCGGACGAACAGGGTGAGCTTGGGCCGGTCTACGGACGGCAATGGCGCTCCTGGCCGACGCCCGACGGCGGCGCTGTCGATCAGATCGCCGAAGTGGTCACGCAAATCCGGCGCAATCCGGATTCACGGCGGCTGATCGTCACCGCCTGGAATCCGGCCGATATCGGAAAGATGGCGCTGCCACCCTGCCACTGCTTGTTCCAGTTCTACGTCGCGCAAGGCCGGCTTTCCTGCCAGCTCTATCAGCGCTCGGCCGACGTCTTCCTGGGCGTGCCCTTCAACATCGCGTCCTATGCGTTGTTGACCATGGCGGTGGCGCAGGTGATCGGGCTGAAACCCGGCGAATTCATCCACACGCTTGGCGACGCGCACCTCTATCTCAATCATCTCGAACAGGCGCGGCTGCAGCTCTCGCGCGCACCAAAGCGATTGCCGCGCATGCTGATCAATCCGGCGGCCACTGACCTGTTCGCGTTGCGCTACGAGGACTTCACGCTCGAAGGCTACGATCCGCATCCGCATATCAAAGCCGAGGTGGCGGTGTGAGTGGGGCAGCGAGTCCCGTTGTGTCGTCGACGCACCCGCGCGTCGTCCTGGTTGTTGCCGTTGCCGAGAATGGCGTGATCGGGCAGGGCGGCAAATTGCCGTGGCGGCTCAAGTCCGAGATGCGGCACTTCCGCGACGTTACCTGGGGCAAGCCGATGGTCGTAGGCCGCAGGACCTATGAATCCTTCCCCCGCCGGCCGCTCCCAGGCCGGACCAACATCGTGGTGACGCGCGATCCGACGTTGACGATCCCGGGTGCGCTGGTGACGACGAGCGTCGCCGCCGCGCTTGATGCGGCGCGCGGCGATGCGTTGCGCCGCGGCGTCGATCAGATCAGCGTGGTGGGTGGTGCCGATATCTACGCGCAGACCATCGCGGACGCCGATCGCCTGGTGGTCACCCGCGTCAAGTTGCAACCCGCTGGTGACACTACGTTCCCGCCCATCGATCCGAAGGTCTGGCGCGAAGTCGAGCGCACCGATCATGCGGCCGGACCGGGCGACGAGGCGGCCTATTCGATTCACGTCTATGAACGGGCCTCGTAGAGCCCGAAATCATTAACGGCCGGATTACAATGCCATGCGCCGAGGGGCCGCACGATTGCGAGGCGCGTTGTAACGGATCGGTTCCTCCCCTATAACCGCGACAAATCGGAACAGCCCAGCCATTTTGGCGGGTATTGAGGAGGTATCGATGCCTTGGAGCAATCAGGGCGGTGGGCCCTGGGGATCCGGAGGTGGAAGTGGTGGTGGTGGTGGCGGCGGCGGCCGGGGCCCCTGGGGTCAGGGACCGCAGCAGTCGGGCGGCGGCTCGAACACGCCCGACCTCGATGAGCTTATACGGCGCAGCCAGGACAAGCTGAAAAGAGTGCTCCCGGGCGGCAGCCTCGGCGGGCCGGGCGTTATCCTGGTCGCGGTCATTGCGTTCCTGGCATGGGTCGCGTCGGGCATCTTTTTCGTGCAACCCGACGAGCTCGGTGTCGTGATGCGCTTTGGCAAATACGTTCGCGATGCCAAGCCGGGCGCCAACTACCACCTGCCATATCCGATCGAAAGCGTGCTGAAGCCCAAGGTGACGCGCGTCAATCGTATCGACATCGGCATGCGCATGGTTGAGGACCTGCGGCGCGGCAGCACGGTGCGCGACGTGCCGGAAGAGAGCCTCATGCTCACCGGCGACGAGAACATCGTCGACGTGGACTTTACCGTGCTCTGGCTGGTCAAGCCCACCGGCGCCGCCGACTATCTGTTCAACATCCAGATGGCCGATGGCACGGTGAAGGCGGTGGCCGAAAGCGCGATGCGCGAAGTGGTTGGGCGGACGGACAGCGAAAAGATTACGACCGTCGCACGTCAAAGCATCGAGACCGACGTGCAAGCCCTGATGCAAAAGATTTTGGACAGTTACCAGGCCGGGGTGCAGGTAACCCAAGTGCAACTGCAAAAGGTCGATCCCCCCACGCAGGTCCTCGATTCTCTGCGTGACGTGCAGGCCGCGCGTATCGATCTTGAGCGCGCTCAGAACGAGGCGCAAACTTATGCCAACCGGGTGGTGCCGGAGGCCCGTGGCCGCGCCGCGCAGATCCTGCAATCCGCCGAAGCCTACAAGGAGCAGACGGTCGCCGAGGCTCGTGGTCAGACCGCGCGGTTCCTCAGCGTCTATGACGAGTACAGGAAGGCGCCGGACGTTACCCGCCAGCGCATCTACCTCGAGACCATGGAACGGCTGCTCGGGTCGAATCAGACCACCATTTTGGACTTCGGTAACGGCAACAACGTGGTGCCATTCCTGAGCCTCGATCAGTTCTCGCGGCCGCAGCAACCGCAACCCAAGGCCGCCCAGCCGCAACCCAAGGCGGGAGGCGCCCGATGAGACTCAATGTCGCCGGCGGCATCGTTGCCGCATTTGTCATCGTGGTGCTGGTCGTCGCCTATGCGTCGATCTTCACGGTCTACCAGACGCGCCAGGCGATCGTGGTCCGGCTCGGTGAGCCCAGAAGGGTGGTCTCTGAGCCCGGGCTGCATTTCAAGGCGCCGTTTATCGAGAGCGTGATCCACATCGATAAGCGCATCCTCGATCTCGAAAATCCGGCGCAGGAAGTGATCGCGTCCGATCAGAAACGCCTCGTGGTGGATGCCTTCGCGCGCTACAAGATCACCGACGCTCTGCGGTTTTATCAGACGGTCGGTTCGATCGAAGGCGCCAATTCGCGGCTTTCGACCTTGATGAACTCGGCGCTACGCCGCGTGCTCGGTGAGAACACGTTGACGCGTGTCGTCCGCGACGAGCGCGGCGGGCTGATGGCGAAGGTACGCGAGCAGCTCGAGCACGAGGCGAAGGACTTCGGTATCGACGTCGTCGACGTGCGGATTCGCCGTGCCGACTTGCCGGAGCAAAACAGTCAGGCGGTCTACCAACGCATGCAGACGGAACGGCAGCGCGAAGCCGCCGAGTTCCGCGCGCAGGGCAGCCAGCGTGCGCAGGAAATCCGCGCGAAGGCCGACCGCGACGTCACCGTGCTGCTGGCCGACGCTCAGCAGACGGCTGACACGACGCGCGGTGAAGGCGATGGCGAGCGCAACCGCATCTTTGCCGATGCGTTCAATCGCGACCCGGATTTCTTCTCGTTCTACCGGGCGATGCAGGCTTACGACGCGGCCTTGCGCGGCGACACGCGGATGCTGTTGAAACCGGATTCGGACTTCTTCCGGTATTTCATTGATCCGAGCGGGCGCACGCGGCCGGGCGGAACGTCGGCCGGAGCACCGCCACGCGCAACAACACCAGGTGGCGGCACCGTCGGCGCGCAGCCGGAGGCCGCTCCGCGCTAACGCCGGCCGCGGCGATGCGGCCGAAACACCATGTCCGATTTCATCGTCGCCATCGGTCTGGTGCTTGCCATCGAAGGACTGATCTTTGCCGCCTTTCCCGGGGCGGCAAAGCGGTTGGCGGCGAACGCCCTGGAAACGCCGGACGGCGCGCTGCGCTTGGCCGGTGTGGTATCCGCCGTCATCGGTGTCGTCGTCGTATGGTTGGTGCGCGGATAAGTGGCCGTGTCACAGTGCTGAATCAGGGCGCTTGAACAAGCTTTGAGGGGGCAGCCGCCAGGCGCTGGCTGCGATTGTTCCCAGAAAATAGGGCCGCTCCGCAACCCAATAGAGTAGTGAGGCGGCCGCGATCGACAGGCCGAAGCTCACCGGCGTTGCGGCTGCGATCACGATCCACCTTTGCCATTCTTCCGGCGGGGCGTATCGCCAGCAAAGCATAAAGACGCAAATCGCCACCAGCGCGTGCAGCAAGTAGAACGAATATGAGATGGTCCCCAGCGCGCGGAGCGGCTTGAAGCTGAAGACCTGGTGCAGGAGCCCGCTGCCGTACGCGGCGCTGACAATCATTGCAGTGGCGACGATCATGTAGAGGAACACGAACATAGTCGTGTCCAGAATCCGGAAGGCGTAGAGCGTCGTGATGGCGAGGTGCGCCACCAGCACGACAGACGTCGGAATTCGCTCAGCGATCGTCTGCAGCCGTTGATCGCTTATGTTGGCGACCACCAAGCCAGCGAAAAAATAGAGATAGGTCGGCCCAAGCTGCAGGACGATCGCCGTGACCGACGTGATGAGCAGAGCACCGAGGATTTGCCATGCCGGCCTCGACGGCAGCAGCCAGACCGCTGGAATGGTCAGGTAGAATACAAATTCGAAGAACAGCGACCATGTTACGAAATTGTACGACGGTACCTCGCCAATCGCGAACCAGCCGTTGAGGAAGAGCAGGTTCTGTGCCAGCACGGTCCACGAAAATCCGACGAGCTTGGTGATGAAGATCGTAACCAGCGCTCCGGCGAGTAATGATAGCAGGAAGGCGGGATAGATCCGCGCAAACCGGCGTGCAATGAAAGTGCCGTAGGTCAACCGCGTCGGCGCGATCATCATTCGGCCGATCAGAAATCCACTCAGCACGAAGAACAGGTAGACACCGTAGTTGGAGTTTGTCAGCCAGAGCAGGATGAGACTGGTGGCATCCATCTCGCGGACCGGATCATTGAAGGTGCGGCCGAGATAGTTGGCGGCATTGCCGAATTGGTGGACACAGAACACCAACAGGACGGCGAAGCCGCGAATGCCGTCCAGCGGAAGGATGCGACTTTTGTTGAAAACCATTGCCCCCGCTCGCCCCGTACTGGGCGCCAATATAGCCTGCGCGGCGCAAACGAAGAAAATCCAGATGATGGTACACGGGGTGTTTACGAGAGAAGGGAGTGTTTGCGAGAGAAACCTGGGCTCAAGTCCCCTTGAATGGACTCTGGGCGCCCGCCAGTTCATAAGCGTGCGATGGTCCCGATTCCGCCCCAATCCGAGGGCCTAGGTCGGGCAGTCGGGATCGCGCTGGAACCTTGAGCCCTTGCACCCTTGCAGAGAGAGGGGCACTGTCTTGGCTTCACATTCCCGAGGAGTTCACACGTCCATGCTCGGCATTATCGGCCGGTTCGCCCGGCAAGCCCGCCAGCCTGCAGTGGCTGCGGCTACCGTCGCTATCATGCTGCCGGCGCTGGCCGTCCCGTCGCTGGCGCGCGGCCCGGAAGCGATCGCCGACGTGGCCGAGCAGGTGATCGAAGCGGTGGTCAATATCTCGACCTCGCAGAACGTCGGTGCGCGCAGCGGCCAGCAGCCGCAAATGCCGAACGACCCGCAGCTCGACGAACTGTTCCGCGATTTCTTCAACCGGCGCGGTCAGGGCGAGCCGAAAGGCGAGCGCGCGCCGCCGCGCCGCGTCAACTCGCTTGGTTCTGGCTTCATCATCGATGCCACCGGCATCGTGGTCACCAACAACCACGTCATCGCCGAGGCCGATGAGATCACCGTCATCCTCAATGACGGCACTCGCATCAAAGCGGAGGTGATGGGCCGCGATCAGAAGACCGACATTGCGCTGTTGCGGGTCAAAACTGACAAACCGCTGAAGGCGGTGCGCTTCGGCGATTCCGACAAGCTGCGGCTCGGCGAATGGGTGATCGCGATCGGCAATCCGTTCAGCCTCGGTGGTTCGGTGACTGCCGGCATCGTGTCGGCGCGCAATCGCGACATCAATTCAGGCCCCTACGACAACTACATCCAGACCGACGCCGCCATCAATCGCGGCAATTCGGGCGGACCGCTGTTCAACCTCAACGGCGAGGTGATCGGGGTCAACACGGCGATCATCTCGCCGTCGGGCGGATCGATCGGCATTGGCTTCGCGGTGCCGTCGAAGACTGCGCTCACGGTGATCGACCAGCTCAAGGAGTTCGGCGAAACTCGGCGCGGCTGGCTCGGCGTGCGCATCCAGGTGGTGACCGACGAGATCGCCGAGAGCCTTGGCATCAAGCCAGCGCGTGGTGCCTTGGTCGCCGGCGTCGACGAGCGCGGCCCGGCGCGGCCCGCCGGTATCGTACCCGGCGACGTCATCATCCGCTTCGACGGCAAGGATATCCGCGAGATGCGCGATCTGCCGCGCGTCGTTGCCGACACGCCGGTCGGCAAGGAAGTCCCGGTGATCATCATCCGCAAGGGCAAGGAAGAGACTAAGACGGTCAAGCTCGGCCGTCTCGAGGACAGCGAAAAGCAGGCGGCGCTGACCAAGCCCGAGGCCGACCCGCCGACGCCGGCACCGGTGGTGAAGCGCACGCTCGGCATCGACCTTGCCAATCTCAACGACGACCTGCGCAAGAAGTTCAAGATCCGCGACACCGTCAAAGGCATCGTGATCCTCAATATCGAGGCCAACTCGCCGGCCGCCGACAAGCGGCTCAACGCGGGTGACGTGATCGTCGAGATTGCCCAGGAAGCGGTGCAGAGCGCCGACGACTTCCAGAGCAAGGTGGAACGCCTGCGCAAGGAAAAGCGTCCCTCGGCGCTGTTGCTGGTCGCGGGTGCCGACGGTGAATTGCGGTTCGTCGCGCTGAGTTTGCAGTAGCAGCGAATAGCGAATGGTGAGTGGCGAATAGTTGAGAAGCTATTCGCCGCTCCGAAATTTTGTTCGCTACTCGCTCACTTCAATCCAGCACGTGGTTGACCATGCCGTCGGCGAGCTTCGGCTCGAACCAGGTCGACTTCGGCGGCATGATCTTGCCGGCGTCGGCCACCGCCATGAGATCGTCCATCTGCGTCGGATAGAGCGCGAACGCGACCGCCATTTCGCCTGACGACACCCGCTTCTCGAGCTCGCCCAGCCCGCGGCCGCCGCCGACGAAGTCGATGCGCTTGTCGGTGCGCGGATCGGTAATTCCAAAGATCGGCTCAATGACATTGCGTGCGAGCAGCGTAATCGGCAGCCGGCCTATCGGGTCGTTGGCGGGGATCAGCTCGGGCTTGAGTTTCAGCCGATACCAGCGGCCGCCGAGATACATGCCGAATTCGCCTGCCGACGCAGGGCGCACCGGCTTGTCCGACGCTTCGACCGTGAACCGCGTGGCCAATTCGCCGAGCACTTGATCCGGGTTGCGGCCGTTGAGATCGCGGATGACGCGGTTGTAGTCGAGGATCGTCATCTGGTGATGCGGAAACACCACGGACAGAAAATCGCAGTGCGAGCCGGTCCCGTTGCGGGCCTGGGCGACACGCGCCGCCGCCGCCGAGCGATGATGTCCGTCGGCGATGTAGATCGCGGGCAGCGCGTCGAACGCGCGCGTCAGCGCCGAGATGGTCGCGTCGTCGGCGACGACCCACATCTGGTGGCGCACGCCGTCATCGGCGGTCACATCGACGTCCGGCGCACCGGCGCTCGCTTTCGCCAGCAGCGCGTCGATCTCGGGTGCCGGCGGATAACCCATCATCACCGGCCCGGTCTGAGCATTCACCGCCTCGATCTGGTGGACACGGTCGTCCTCCTTCACCGGCGTGGTGAGTTCGTGCTTGCGGACCCGGTTAGTCGCGTAGTCGGCAAGCGAGGCGACTGCCGCAAGGCCGGTCTGCACGCGGCCGTTCCAGGTGAGGCGGTAGACGTAATAAGCGGGCTTGGCGTCGCGGACCAGCGCGCCGCTCGCCACCATGCGGTCGAGGTTCTCCCGTGCCTTGGCGTAGACCGCCTTGTCGTAGGGATCGATCGCAGGGTCGAGGTCGATCTCGGGCTTGGAGATATGCAGGAAGCTCCACGGCTTGCCCTTGGCGCGCGCGCGCGCCTCCGCGCTCGAGAGGACATCGTAGGGCGGCGCCAGGATTTCGGCGGCGCGGCCGGGCGCCGGACGCAGCGCGCGGAAGGGGGAAATGAGAGGCACGGGTCACTCCAAGGATGCACGATCGGCGTCTGTTTAGTCGGCGGGGCCGGTTGGATCAATGAGGTTGATTTCGCCAACAACCGAGGTCTACCTCAACATTGTGACTACGCCTCAGACCACCGACGCCATCCTGCTTGCCGGGCCGACGACGAGCGGCAAGTCGGCGCTTGCGCTGACGCTCGCGGAGAGGCTCGGCGGCACGATCATCAATGCCGATTCCATGCAGGTCTACCGCGACCTGCGCATCATCACCGCGCGGCCGAGCCCGGCCGACGAGGCGCGCGTGCCGCATCTCCTCTACGGCCATGTCGATGCCGCCGAGAACTATTCGGTCGGCCGCTGGTGCGTCGATGCGCAGGCGGCGATCGCGCGGACGCGAAGCGCCGGGCGGCTGCCGATCCTGGTGGGCGGCACCGGGCTCTATTTCAAGACACTGATCCAGGGCCTCGCGGCGGTGCCGCCGGTCCCGGCCGGCATTCGCGCATCGGTGCGTGAGCGGCTCGCGGCCGATGGCGTCGCACCGCTTTATGCGGAGTTGCAGCAGCGCGATCCCGCTACGGCCGCGCGGCTGATGCCGGGCGACCGCTCGCGCATCACGCGCGCGCTGGAAGTCGTGTTGGCGACGGGGCGTTCGCTCTCCGACTGGCACGGTGACGGGATGGCGCCCCCGATCGATGCATTGCGCGCGGTGAAGCTGTTCCTCGATGTTGAGCGTGCCGAGCTCTACCGCCGCATCGATGCGCGCTTCGATGCGATGCTCGAGTCGGGGGCCCTCGAAGAGGTCGGCGCACTGGCGCGGCGGGGCCTCGACGCGGCGCTGCCGGCGATGAAGGCGCACGGCGTGCCGTGGCTGATCCGCCATCTCAGCGGGGAGGTCACACTCGACGAAGCGGCCGAGGGCGGCAAGCGCGACACCCGCCGCTACACCAAGCGGCAGGCGACGTGGTTTCGTAACCAGTTGCCGGATTTCGTGTGGGTCAACGCTGACGAAGCAGTGGCATTCGTGACGGGCGCTATCGGACGCTGAGCGCAATCGCGCCAATCCGCGCGCGCGGCCTGAGTTGTCCCTATCGCGGGGCGCGCAGAAACAGCTCGTAGAGCAGGATGACCACCTCGACGACGATCAGTGCCACGATCGTCGCTTCCAAGCGGAGCGAGCGGCCGGTATCGATGAGGTCGGTCAATGCGTTCGTCGTTTCGCTGATGATCCGGAGCTTGCGCGCGAGCGCCGTCGCGCGTTCCTTGACCTCGTATTCGTCGGTAAGCCGCGCATAGAGGCGCTCGAATTGCGGATGGTCCCAGAGGACATCCGGCTTCTCTTCAACCTCGATGCGGCCGGACACGCGATGCTGCGTGAGCAGGGCCTGTCCGATCGTGCGCACAATCTGACGTCGCTTGGTGGGAAGGCGGCCATCGCGCGCCAGCTCGGCGGCAAATGGCTCAATGGTTTCGAACACCTTGCTCACCTCGCGCTCGTCGCGGGCCAGCGCCAGGTTCTTGGCCAGTGCGTCGGCGATGACCAGGAGGCGCGGCGGCGACAAGTCGCGGACGACGATAGGACCACCCGGCGCGATCTGTTCTTCTCCTTCCGGTACGACCTCGATGGTCGCCGTTTCATCCTCGTAATGGTCGAACGGAGCCAAAATGCGCGGGCGCAGGCCGCGCAGCACCTCGTCCTCCTCGACCGGTGACAAGCCGAACAACACCGCCACCCCGTAGCGGAACAACACCACCTCGCCATGGCCGCCGACGCGGAACGCGAGCGGATTGGTCGAGATCATCTCGCTGCGCTCGAGCCCCACCGTGTCGATGCGTTCGCCGAGTAGGAGGGCGCGAGCGGTCAAGCGGCGCGGCGCGACCGGGACGGGCAGGCTGGAGGGTTGCGGTGCAGCCATGGTCATTCCTGCTGCGGGACTTAATCATACACCGTCTCGATATAGTGATCGGAATCGACCACCGCTTCGATGACAGTCGGGCCGTTCGCTGAAAGCGCCGATGTTACGGCGGCTTCCAGCGCATCGGCGCTGCGCACCCCGACCGCGGGCACGCCGAAATAGTGCGCGGGCGGATCGCGGTAATCCTCTTCCTGCAGTTCCGTTCCGTAGAGCGGGAACTGCCGGCGGATCTGCTTCACCTTGATGAGCCCGAGCCATTTGTCGTCGAGGACGACGATGGGAAGCGTGAGGCCGAGACGCTTGGCGACCGCTACCTCGCCGCACGTCATTTGGAAGCATCCGTCACCGATCAGGCAGATCACCGGCAGATCCGGCCGCGCGAGCTTCGCCGCGATCGCTCCCGGTAGGCCAAAACCCATTGATGACCAGCCGTTGGTGATCAGGAAGGATTTCGGTGCATGCGATGTCCACTGGCTGGCGATCTGGTGGGTATGCGCGCCGACATCGAACGAAAGGATGCCATCGCGCGGTAGCGCGCGGCGCACCGCGTCGATCGCCGCATGGGCGCTGAACGAATTGGTGTCAGGCCGCAGCGCCTGCTGGAATGCGCGGCGATGATCGGCGAGCGCCTGCGCCGCCCAGCGGTTGGTCGCGGGCGGCAGCGCCGCGAGCCGCGCAAGCGAGGCGTCGAGATCGCCGCCGACGTGATGGATGAGATTGACCGACGGCGCGACATCCGGCGGATCGATGTCGACCGAAAGGAGCGGGACGTCGTCGATCCAGGCTTCGTACTCGACCTCGATGGTGTCGTAGCCGAGCCCGACGATCAGGTCGGCGGAGCGCAAGAGCTTGCGCTGGGTTTGACGGCAGGCGCGCTCGATCACACCGAGCGAGAGCGGGTGCTCCTCGTCGATCAAGCCCTTGGCCATGGTTGTCGTGGCGAACGGCAGGCTGTGACGTTCAATCACCTTGCGCAGCAGCGACGGATCGGCGACGCGCATGGCGGACGAGCCAAGGACCGCGACCGGCCGTTTGGCGGCGGCGATGAGTTCGGCGGCGCGGGCAACCTCGGTATCCGGCGCCGGTGCGAGCGGAACGCGGGCGGCCGGCGGCGGGACTGTTTCAGACGCCGGCGCGAGCGCAACGTCTTCCGGCAGGTCGAGATGCACCGGCCCCATCGGCTCGCTCATCGCCAGCGCGATGGCGGCGCTTACGGTTTCCGCGATGCGCCCGCGCTCCAGCCGCAGCGTCGCCTTGGTGATCGGCTTGAACAGTGCGTGATGGTCGATCCACATCTGGATGCGGCGACCGAGCTGGTCGGTGTTGAGATTGCAGGTGATGGCGATCATCGGCGAGCGGTCGAGCCAGGCGGAGCCGACGCCGGTCGCCAGGTTGGTGGCGCCGGGGCCCAGGGTCGCGATCGCGAGGCCCGGGGCGCCAGTCAGGCGGCCGCTGACGTCGGCGGCGAAGCCGGCCGAGCCCTCATGGGCGGTCAGCACGAACTCGACCCCGCCCTTGCGCATGGCCTCCATCAGGGGGAGCACGTTGCCGCTCGGGATGCCGAAGCCGTGCCGGATACCGGCCGCTTTCAGGGTGGCGACGATCAGGTCAGCGTTGTTCATGGGGTCTGAAGGGGGTTGGGGCGGGGATTCAGGGTTGCTGCGGGCACCTTACCACGCGAAAATCACTTGACCGGTCTCGCCGCGCTGCATATAAGACCGCGCAACGAAATGGCGAATATGTTAAGAAATGCGCAATAATATTACTCTCGTGGTAGGCAGGCGCACCGCCGGGGATGGCTAGCCCATCCCGCGCGATGGCGGTGCGCATGCAGGGCCCTCGCGGGCCTTTTTGATTCCGAGGGAAGCGACTGGACGGATACGGAGCGGACAATGGCTACAAACAAGACCGGCGCGGGCGCGCCGGGCCGTGAAATGACCGGCGCCGAGATGGTGATCGAGGCGCTCGCCGATCAGGGCGTGGAGCACATCTTCGGCTATCCCGGCGGCGCCGTGTTGCCGATCTACGACGCGCTGTTCCAGCAGTCGAACCGCCTGCAGCACATCCTGGTCCGTCACGAGCAGGGCGCGGTGCATGCCGCGGAAGGCTATGCCCGCTCGACCGGCAAGGTCGGCTGCGTGCTGGTGACCTCGGGCCCCGGCGCCACCAATGCGGTGACCGGCCTGACCGACGCGCTCTGCGACTCGATCCCAATCGTGTGCATCACCGGGCAGGTGCCGACGCACCTGATCGGCAATGATGCGTTCCAGGAATGCGACACCGTCGGCATCACGCGGCCCTGCACCAAGTACAACTACCTGGTGAAGAACATCGCCGACCTGCCGGGCGTGCTGCATGAGGCGTTCCACATCGCCAAGAGCGGTCGACCGGGGCCGGTCGTCGTCGATATCCCGAAGGACATCCAGTTCGCCAAGGGCCTCTACGCGAAGCCGAAGGAGATCGCGCACAAGGGCTACAAGCCGAAGCTCAAGGGCGACATCGATCGGGTGAAGGCCGCGATCGAGATGATGCGCCACGCCAAGCGGCCGCTGTTCTACACCGGCGGCGGCATCATCAATTCCGGCCTGGAGGCGAGTGCGCTGCTGCGCGAGCTCGTCAAGCTCACCGGCTTCCCGATCACCTCGACGCTGATGGGGCTCGGCGCCTTCCCGGCGTCCGATCCGAAATGGCTCGGCATGCTCGGCATGCACGGGACCTGGGAAGCGAATTGGGCGATGCACGACTGCGATCTCATGATCTGCATCGGCGCGCGCTTTGACGACCGCATCACCGGGCGGCTCGACGCGTTCGCGCCGCATTCGCGCAAGATCCATGTCGATATCGATCCGTCGTCGATCAACAAGAACGTCAAGGTCGATTTGCCGATCATCGGTGATTGCGCGCATGTGCTCGAAGATATGGTGCGGCTGTGGCGCGCGGCTCCGGGCACGCCGGACAAGAAGGCGCTCGCCGACTGGTGGAAGCAGATCGACAAGTGGCGCGCGCGCAAGTCGCTCGCCTACAAGAACTCGAAGGACGTCATCAAGCCGCAATACGCGATCCAGCGGCTCTATGAGCTGACCAAGGGCCGCAATGCCTACATCACCACGGAAGTGGGGCAGCACCAGATGTGGGCGGCGCAGTTCTTCCACTTCGAGGAGCCGAACCGCTGGATGACGTCGGGCGGGCTCGGCACCATGGGCTATGGCCTGCCGTCGGCGGTCGGCGTGCAGCTCGCGCATCCCGACGCGCTGGTCATCGACATCGCCGGTGAGGCGTCGGTGCAGATGACGATGCAGGAAATGTCGACGGCGGTGCAGTACCGGCTGCCGATCAAGATCTTCGTGATCAACAACCAGTACATGGGCATGGTGCGGCAGTGGCAGGAGCTTCTGCACGGCGGACGTTATGCGGAAAGCTACAGCCACTCGCTGCCGGACTTCGTGAAGCTCGCGGAGGCCTATCAGGCGGTGGGCATCCGCTGCGAGAAGCCGGGCGAGCTCGACGCCGCGATTAAGGAGATGATCAACGTCAAGAAGCCGGTGATCTTCGATTGCGTGGTCGATCCGAACGAGAACTGCTTCCCGATGATCCCATCCGGGCGCGCCCATAACGAGATGCTGCTGGGCGACGCGGCCGAGAGTATCGACGAGGCGATCACTGAAGAAGGCAAGGTGATGGTGTAATGGCCAACGCTGCAAGCACCTCGCACTATCCCGCCGCGCCGGCGGCACAAGGCATCGAAAGCCACACGCTCTGCGTCCTGGTCGACAACGAGCCGGGCGTGCTCGCGCGCGTCATCGGCCTGTTCTCCGGCCGTGGCTACAATATCGACTCGCTCACCGTGTCGGAGACCGAGCATGAGAAGCATCTGTCGCGCATCACCATCGTGACGCGTGGCACGCCGATGGTGATCGAGCAGATCAAGAATCAGCTCGAGCGGCTGGTGCCGATCCATCGCGTGATCGACATGACGGTTTCCGGCCCCGCCATCCAGCGCGAGCTGGCGATGGTGAAAGTGCGCGGTAAAGGCGACAATCGCGTCGAGGCTTTACGTCTGGCCGACGCGTTTCGCGCGCGCGTCATCGACGCCGGCACCGAAAGCTTCGTGTTTGAGATCACCGGTGCGTCCGACAAGATTGAGAGCTTCATCGCCCTGATGTTGCCGCTCGGGCTGGTTGAAGTCTCACGCACCGGCATCGTCGCGATCCAGCGCGGGCCGGAGGGGATGTGAGGCGCCCTGCAGCTGCGTATGATTTTTCCGTTTGCTCCGACATTTGTGGAATTTTGATCTGAAGGCTGTGCAACAAATTTGCGCTTTGCAGCCGATGACATTCCGCCGTCGGTGCAACTATATTTGACGTTCGGTGTTGTCTGGTTCGGTCTGTTGATCGCAGGGGCGGCAATTGGACGAATCCTGGTGGCTCTTCTTCTTCGTCGGGCTGTTGGCGCAGCTCGTAGACGGCGCACTTGGCATGGCGTTTGGCGTTACCGCCACGACCGTGATGCTGTCGTTCGGGACGTCGCCGGCGCAGGCAAGCGCCATGGTCCACATCGCCGAGATTTTCACCACCGCGGCGTCCGGCGCGTCGCACTGGTGGCATCGCAACATCGATTGGTCGATCGTCAAGCGCATTGCCATTCCGGGCGTCATCGGCGGCATCCTGGGAGCGACCATCCTGGCCAATGTAGACGGCAAGGTAATCGCCCCGTTCGTGACCATCTATCTCGCCTTGATGGGCGTCCTGATCCTGGCGCGGGCGCTGCGCGCCTTTGCGACGGTCGAGCCGAGCAAGCGCGGAATGCCGGCCGTCGGCTTTGTCGGTGGCATGCTCGATGCCATCGGGGCGGCGGCTGGGGCCCGATCGTGACGTCGACCCTGGTCGGGACCGGCCATGTGCCCCGCTACGTGATCGGATCGGTCAACCTGACCGAGTTTTTCGTCACCGTGGCGACCTCGGTGACCCTCATCCTGTCGCTGGGGCTCGCCGACCTCGCACCCGTGATCCCGCTGGTCCTCGGCGGGCTGGTGAGCGCCCCGTTTGCCGGCTACCTGGTCAAGATCATCTCGACCCGGGTGCTGATGCTCCTGGTTGGCACCTTGATCGTGCTGCTGAGCCTGCGCTCGCTGCTGCGCCTGGTGGGCTGGCTCTAGACCGGCTCTCCGGGCCGGTCCAAACGGCGCTTGATTTTCATCGCCGATTGCCGTTTCTGCCCTCATCACCCCTATGACGTGACCTGAGACGTGCGAGAGGACCCGGGCCAATGCGTGTTTACTACGATCGCGATGCCGATCTGAACCTGATCAAGGGCAAGAAAGTCGCCATTATCGGCTATGGCAGCCAGGGCCATGCCCATGCGCTGAACCTGCGCGATTCCGGGGTCAAGGACGTCGCGGTGGCGCTCCGCAAGGGCTCGCAGGGCGTCAAGAAGGCGGAGTCCGAGAAGCTCAACGTCATGGAGGTTGCCGAGGCCGCCAAATGGGCGGACGTGATGATGATGCTCACGCCCGACGAGCTGCAGGCGGACATCTACAACAACCACATGCATGCCAACATGAAGAAGGGCGCGGCGCTGATGTTCGCGCACGGGCTCAATATCCACTTCAACCTGATCGAGCCGCGCGAAGACCTCGACGTCATGATGATCGCACCGAAGGGGCCCGGTCACACCGTGCGCGCTGAGTATCAGCGCGGCGCCGGCGTGCCGGTGCTGATGGCGGTGCACAGCGACGCGTCCGGCAACGCGCACGATCTCACGCTGAGCTACGGCTCGGCGATCGGCGGCGGCCGCGCCGGCATCATCGAGACGACGTTCCGCGAAGAATGCGAGACCGACCTGTTCGGCGAGCAGTCGGTGCTGTGCGGCGGCCTCGTCGAGCTGATGAAGGCGGGCTACGAGACGCTGGTGGAAGCCGGCTACGCGCCCGAGATGGCGTATTTCGAATGCGTGCATGAGGTGAAGCTGATCGTCGACCTGATCTACGAGGGCGGCATCGCCACCATGGACTATTCGGTGTCGAACACCGCGGAATACGGCCAATACGTCTCGGGCCCGCGCGTGGTGACGCCGGAGACCAAGGCCGAGATGAAGAAGATCCTCGGCGACATCCAGTCCGGCAAGTTCGTCAAGGACTGGATGCTGGAGAACCGCGTCCACCAGACCTCGTTCAAGGCCATGCGCGCGAAAAACGCCGCGCATCCGATCGAGGAGGTGGGTGCGAAGCTGCGCGCCATGATGCCGTGGATCAAGCAGCGGGCCATGGTGGACAAGAGCCGGAACTGATCCACGGCTTCTTGCGCTGAGACGGGCTTGCTGCCGCAAGCCCTGTTGGGATCAAGCAGCGCGCGATGGTTGACAAGAGCCGGAACTGATCCACGGCTTCTTGCGCTGAGACGGGCTTGCTGCCGCAAGCCCTGTTGGGATCAAGCAGCGCGCGATGGTTGACAAGAGCCGGAACTGATCCACGGCTTCTTGCGCTGAGACGGGCTTACTGCCGCAAGCCCTGTTGGGACCAAGCAACGCCGCGATGGTGGAGCCGCCAGCCGGAACTGATCCGACCCCGCCGCCCCACTTTTGCCTGTCACCTGCGGGCGCTAAACTCCCTGAGCGGCAAATAGGCCGCAGGGAGAACGCATCAATGAAACGAGAGTTTGTACCATTTGCGCTCGCCAGCGCCGTTGCACTGGCGGGCTTGACCGTCCCGGCGGCGGCGCAGGATTTCACCATCAGCTCGTCCGCGTTCCAGGACGGCGGCTGGCTGCAGCAGAAGAACGCCGGCAACAACCCGAAGAATCCGAACTGCGTCGGCCAGAACGTTTCTCCGCCGCTCGCGTGGTCCAATCGTGCCGGCCAAGACCACGAGCCTGGCGCTGCTGATGTTCGATCCGGAAGGCCGCGGCGGCATGGGCGTGTCGCACTGGGTCGCTTACGGCATCCCGGCGTCGGTCACCGGTTTCGCGGAAGGTGAGGTCAGTAAGCCGTCGGACAAATACGTCGGCGGTCTCGGTACCAACAAAGAGAGCATCTATCTCGGTCCGTGCACCCCGCCCGGACCGCTGCATCACTACACTTTCACGCTGATCGCGACGACCCACGGGGTGAAGGACCTGCCGCCCGGGCTCACCCGCGAGGAATTCTTCGAGAAGTCGACCGGCAAGTTGCTCACCGCGACTGGGCTGATTGGATTGTGGAAGAAGAAGTGAGCTGACGTTTATCGGTGCCGGATAGCGCGTCCGCCGGTGGCGGGCGCGCTATTTCTTCGTTGCCGGATGCGCTTCTCGATCTCGGCCCACAGCCACCGCGCCGCGCGGCCAGGCGTTGCATCCGCCGCCGCGGCGCGCAGGTTTGCCTCGCGCATCAGCGTAACGTCGATGGCGCCGATCAGCGGTCGCAATGCATCGAGCATGGCGCGGTCGTTGGCGCGCTTCGGCGCCACCAGCATGATCGCGTCATAGGGCGGGATCGCCTGTCGCGGATCGGTCAGTACGACGAGGCCGTGCTGCGCGATGCGGCCGTCGCTGGTGTAGCCCGCGATCACGTCGACCTCGTCCGCCTCCGCCGCCGGATACATGAACTCCGGCTGCATCGTGCGCTCGGCCTTGAACTTGAGACCGTAGGCGTTGCGGATCGCCGCCCATTCCGGCCGGCCGAAGAACTCGTAGTCGCCGGCGATGGTCAGCGTCGGCGCGTGCCGCACCAGATCCGCGATCGAGCGCACGCCCAGGCCTTCGCGCGTTGCGCCGACATGGCCAGGGCATAGGCGTTCTCGAAGCCCAGCCCGCCTGCGACCGTGATGCCATGCCGCTCCTTCAGCCAGGCCGTGACCTCGCGCAGAATCTCGTCGCGCGACTTCACGTCGCTGCGCTGCATCTGATTGGCCCAGATCGTGCCGGTGTACTCCACATAGACGTCGATCTCGTTGGCCTTGAGCGCATCGAAAATGACGCCGGAGCCGAGCCCGTCGCGACGACCGGCCGACGAGCCCGCCGTCGAGCAGCCGCTGCTGGATGAGGGCGGCGAGGACGTATTGCTCGGAGAACGGTTTCGACGCCGACGATGTAGTCGACGCCCTGCCGCGCCAGCGAAGGCAGAAGCGACGCGGCGAGCAGCGACACCAGGCCGATTGCGCCGAATGCGATGCGCCGGCGGCTGCGCCTGGCGACGCCGGTTTCCATCAGCGCCAGCAATTGATCGACCGCCAGCGCCAGCAACGCCGCCGCGACGCAGCCGAACAGCACGAACACCCAGTTCTGGGTTTGCAAGCCGGTGAAGATGTAGTTGCCGAGGCTCGTCTGCCCGATCGGCGTCGAGAGTGTCGCGGTGCCGATCACCCAAACCGCCGCGGTGCGGATGCCGGCCATGATCACCGGCAGCGCCAGCGGCAGTTCGACCATTGCCAACGATTGCCGCGGCGTCATGCCGACGCCGCGCGCGGCCTCGGTCACCGCCGGATCGACGCCCTCCAGGCCGGTGATCGTGTTCCGCAGTACCGGCAGCATGCTGTAAAGCGCGAGCGCCAATACCGATGGCAGGAATCCGAGCGCGGAAAACCCAAATCCGAACATCCGTTCCGTCAGCGCCGCGAGCGCAAGCAGGAGCGGATAGAACAGCGCCAGCAGCGCAAGCCCGGGAATGGTCTGCGCGACGCTGGCGACTGTCAGCAGAATGCGCCGCAGCACCGGCCGGCGCATCGAGAGGATCGCCAGCGGGAAACTCACCGCAAGCCCGAGCAAGAGTGCGGTCATGCTCACCAGAACATGGCCGCCGAGATATTCCGGCAGTCGCGCCAGCGCATCGGCGATGCGGGAGTCCACGATCATCGCGCAGCCTTCAGCGCATTGAGGCGTTCCGCCTGCCGCCGCGGCGTCTGCATCAGCTCACTGACGAAATCGTCGCCGGTGTGCGCCATCATGGCGTCCGGCGTGCCGTCGGCGATCAGGCGGCCTTCGCGCATCACCGCGATGCGGTCGGCGAGCAGCAGCGCTTCCATCATGTCGTGCGTGATCATCACGGTGGTGAGGCCGAGCGTATCGTGCAGGGCGCGGTAGTCCTGCGCCAGCGCGTCGCGGGTGAGGGGGTCGAGCGCGCCGAACGGCTCGTCCATCAGGACGATGCGCGGGCTAGCCGCCAGCGCGCGCGCGACCCCGACGCGCTGGCGTTCGCCGCCCGAGAGCTCGTGCGGGAACCGCCGGCCATGGGTGGCGCGGTCGAGGCGGACCAGCTCGATCAGCTCGTCCACCCGGCGTGCGATGGCGGCCGCGTCCTGGCCAAGCAGGCGAGGGGTGATTCCGATGTTCTCCGCTACGGTCATGTGCGGAAACAGGCCGACGCCCTGGAAAACGTAGCCGATGCGGCGGCGCAACAGGATCGGATCGACGGTCCGGACGTCCTCGCCGGCGACCCGGACCGTGCCTTCGCTCGGGTCGATCAGTCGGTTAATCAGCCGCAGCAGCGTGGTCTTGCCCGAACCGGACGGGCCGACAACCGCCAGGAACTCCTGCTCGGCGACCGCCAGCGATACGCTGTCGAGCACCTTGCGGCTGCCATCGCCGTAGGTCTTGCTGACCAGGTCAAAGGCGATTGCAGCGGTTTCGGTTGCCTGGTTGGCGGTCATGGGTCCGGCTGCCGGTTTGTCGGCGCCTGGGAATGCCGGGAATGAATGGGCATTAAGGAAGGTGCGCCGGTGTGGTCGGACATTATGACAGCGTAATCTTTGGGAGCGCCGTGCGGAAACGATATTCAATTCAATTTCACCAGCGACCCTTTGTGACCTTGCAAAGACACTAATATTGCACTTTTATTATATTGCTCCGTGTGCCGGGCGTAGCCGTTCAGTCATTGCCGGGCACGGGCGCATCGCCATGCCGCCCTCCATTTCATCGCTGACTAGCCGATGGGCCGCCGACACCGGGGTCCTGGGTTTTTGTTGGCGCGCAGGGCCGGTCGCGATCGTCCATCTTGCCGCGCTGATCGTCCTGTTCCGGACTGAATATTACGACGTGCCGCGCATCGGCGCGTTCCTGCTGGCGTGGGGCTTTCTGAATTTCGCCTGGCTTGCCGTGCTTCGCCGCCCCGGCGTGTCGGCGGTGATGTCGCTGGCGATGGTCGCGATCCTGATCCAGGCCTCGGAGCTCAAATACAAGGTGATCTGGCAAACTGTGAGCTTCGTCGACCTCATGGTGATCGACCTCAGCTCGTTCACCTATCTGCTGGCGATCTTTCCAAATCTGACGACGTACGTGGTCCTTGGCCTCGTGGTTGCGTCCGCCGTGGTGCTGCTGCTCTGGCGGCTTGACCCGTTCCGGATGTCGCGGCTGACGGCGATCGCCGGCGCGCTTGCGTGCCTTCTCGGTCTTGGCGGCCTCTCGGTCACGCATCCGTTCTGGCCTGAGGACATCTGGTACCCCTACAGCCATGTTTCCAACTTCGCGCGTTCCGGTGTCGATGCGGTCACCGCCTACGCGCGCGGCGGATACATGGAATCGGACGCGATGGCGACGGATCGTCTCAAGATGACTCCGACCGCGGCCTGTGAGCCCGCCGGAAAGCCGCCGCACATCATCATGGTGCATGACGAGTCGGCCTTCGATATCCGCAATGCGCCCAACATTCGGGTCCCGCAGGGCTATGGCCGCCATTTCCGATCCTTCGACGGCAAGCAGCGCGATCTCATCGTCGAGGCCGCCGGCGGTCCGAGCTGGTACACCGAGTACAACGTGTTCGCAGGCTTGTCGGCGCGCAGCTTCGGCAAGTTCTCCTATTTCGTGACCAGGATCGCGGCCGGCCGGGTCGAGCGCGGCTTGCCGAATTCGCTGCGCCGCTGCGGCTATCGCACCTTCTCGCTCTATCCCGCGCACGGCGCGTTCATGGCCACGCGGACGTTCCAGGCGTCGACCGGCGTGCAGAATTTCTTCGATATGGACCGCGATGCGCGCCCGCGAGGTCGAGCCGGATAGCTTCTACTACGACACCGCCATCAAGATGTTCGAGCGGGAGCGCGAGAAGGGCCCCACCTTCTTCTTCATCTACCTCTCGGCCAACCACTTCCCGTGGGATTACCGGTGGCGGCCCGAATTGACGCCGGGCTGGCGGGATTTGGGCAACCGCCCGGTGGTCGACGAATATCTGCGGCGGCAGCTCCTCGGGATGCAGGAGTATCAGCAGTTCCTGGAGCGCCTGCGACGGCAGTTCCCCGGCGAACGCTTCATGATCGTGCGCTACGGCGATCACCAGCCGGATTTCGCGACCCAGATCCTCGAGCCGTCGGCCAAGGATGATGCGATCATCCAACGGCTGATGGCGAACGATCCGAAGTACTACACGACCTACTACGCGATCGACGCGATCAACTACCGGCCGGTCAACATCTCGTCGGCGCTCGACACGATTGAGGCACCATATCTGCCGCTGGTGGTGTTGGAGAGCGCGGGCCTTCCGCTCGATCCGTCGTTTGCCGAGCAGAAGAAGATTTTTGAGCGCTGTCGCGGCCTGTTCTATAGCTGCGCCAACGGCGCCGAAGCGCGGCGGTTCAATCGGCTCCTGATCGACGCTGGTTTGATCAAGGGACTCTAGGCCATGCCGCCGCTGATCGTAGCGTTGGCACATCGGCTGAGCCCGTCTGCCTCGCTTACTTTGCCGCAGATTCTGCGGCTCCTGCCTCTTGCCGCATTCCATCTCGCCGCGCTCGTGGTCATGGTCGCGATCGAGAATGGGCCGGTGCGGATGATCGTCTATCTGCTGACCTGGGGCATGCTTAATTTCGTCTGGCTGGCGTTGTTGCGCCGGCCGGCGATTGCGGCCGGGCTCTCGCTCGCCATGTTCGCGGCGGTAATCTGGATTTCGCGGTTCAAGCACCATGTCCTGTGGATGACCGCGAACTTCATGGACCTGATGATCATCGACGCGGAAACCGTCGCATTCCTGTGGACGATATTGCCGGAGGTTCGCGTCATCGGGATCGTCACGGCTGTCGTTGCAATCCCGGTGCTGGTGCTGCTCTGGCGGATCGATCCGTGGCGGGTGCGGCGGCGGATCGCAGCTGCGAGCGCGGCGGTCTGCTTTGCCGCACTGGTGGCGGTCTCGTTCGCGTTTCCGCTCCGCGACGGCGAGGTGTTTGCGGACGACAACAACATCTCCGTCTTCATGCGCTCGGGCGTCGAGGCCGTGCACATCCTTGCGACCCAGGGTTACCTTGAAGCCGACGCCGAGGTGACCGAGCGGTTGAAGCTCACCGGGGAGGAATCCTGCGTCGCGGGCGGGAAACGTCCGCACATCATCCTGTTGCATGACGAATCGAGCTTCGACATCCGCGCCGTCAACGGCGTCAAGGTGCCGGCAGACTATGGGACGCACTTCAAATCGTTCGACGGCAAGACGCGAACGATGCTGGTCGAGGGTGCCGGCGGACCGAGCTGGTACACCGAGTACAATGTGCTTTCGGGGCTGTCGTCGCGCTCATTCGGCCGCTTCCAGTTCTTCGTCACGCGCATCGCCGGCGGGCGAGTGTCGCGCGGCCTGCCGCATACGCTGCGCCGCTGCGGCTATCGGACGTTCTCGATCTATCCGGTGTTCGGCGGCTTCCTCGGTACCCGCACATTCTACAAGGGTGCGGGCGTAGAAAATTTCATCGACGGGCGGGATATCCGTGGCGGCGTGTTTGAGCCCGATCGGTTCTATTTCGACCATGCGGCGCGCATGATCGCGCACGAGCGCGAACGCGCGCCGATGTTCCTGCACGTCTACCTGACCGCCAACCACTTTCCCTACGAGTTTCCGTTCCGGCCGGAGTTGACGCCGACGAACTGGCGCGACCCGGGCAATGCGATGCCGGAGGTCAACGAATACTTGCGGCGGCAGGCGATGACCGAGCGCGACTACAAGGATTTCGTCGCCCGGCTCAAGCGCGAATTCCCCGGTGAGGCGTTCCTGATCGTCCGCTTCGGCGATCATCAACCTGATTTTGCGAAGCTCATCATCGATCCGATTGCCAGCATTGCTGAGGTAACGCGGCGCATCATGACTTACGATCCGCGCTATTATTCCGCCTACTACGCCATCGATGCGATCAATTTTCGTCCGGTCGATCTCACGTCGGCGCTCGACGTGCTCGACGCGCCTTATCTGCCAATCGTGGTGCAGGAGGCTGCCGGCCTTCCGCTCGATGCCACCTTTGCGGAGCAGAAGCGCATCCTGCAGCGCTGCCGCGGCCTGTTTTATGCCTGCGGCAACGGTGCCGAGGCGCGGCGCTTCAATCGCCTGCTGATCGACGCCGGGTTGATCAAGGGGCTCTGATCCCCTCGCGCAAAGCCGCTGCTTTGTGCATAAAGCTGGCATGATCTCGAGAGATAGCGCCGCCGCGGTGCATACGGTCGTTCCCGTCAGCCGCCTTGACGTGACCTATGCCCCGCAGCCTTGGCCATTTGCGGCGGAGCGGCGCGCCGAAATCGACGCGCATTTCGAGGACGCACGCAGGGAGTGGCCCGGCATCTGGAACGGCCAGGTTCTGGTGATGCATCGGCACCGCTTTGATCGGGACGTGCTGGAAGGGGCGTTCCTGCAAACCGATTTCGCGAGCTTCATGACCTGGCGCGACTGGGGCTTTCCCGAGGCCGGCGTGACCAATTGCTTCTCGATGGGGGCGCTGCGGACCAGCGACGGCGCCTGGATCATGGGCGTGATGGCGCCGCACACGTCAGCGGGGGGCAAGATCTACTTTCCCGCGGGGACACCCGATCTCGATGACATCGTCGATGGAAAGGTCGACCTTGCCGGCAGCGTGATCCGCGAGGTCGCGGAGGAGACCGGGCTCGGCAGCGGCGACTTCACGGAACACGCCGGCTGGCACTGCGTGATCGACGGACCACGGATCGCCCTCATGAAAGTGTTGCAGGCGCACGAGCCCGCCGAGGCGTTGCGCCGCCGCATCCTCGACTATCTCGCATGTGAAGCGACGCCTGAGCTTGCCGACATCCGGATCGTTCGCTCTCGTCGCGATTTCGATCCAATGATGCCGCGCTTCGTTACGGCGTTTCTCGATCACACCAACTTTCTCGAAAACGGACGGAGCTGACATGCTGCCCGCCAAATTCATCGATCGCTATCGCGTCGACAAAGCCGACCGCTTCCGGCTGGCCGACGTCAAGACCTCCGATACCGCCGGGCTCAATCTCGACAAGGACGATATCAAGGACCTGCTCAAGAAGGATGCCGAGCGCCTCGGCGAGCTGCAGGAGCGGCTCTATGCCGAGGACAAGTGGGCGGTGCTGGTCGTGCTGCAGGGCATGGACACCGCCGGCAAGGACGGCATCATCGAGCACGTCATGGCCGGGGTCGATCCGCAGGGCTGCATCGTGCATGCGTTCAAGGCGCCGAGCGCGGAGGAGCTCGAGCACGATTTCCTCTGGCGTCCGGCGCAGCGACTGCCGGAGCGCGGACGGATCGGCATCTTCAACCGCTCCTACTACGAAGAAGTCGCAGTCGTGCGCGTTCATCCGGAGTTTCTGGCCAAGCAGAAATTGCCGCCGAGCCTCACCGGCAAGGATATCTGGAAGCATCGGTTCAAGAGCATCCGCGGCTTCGAGCGTCACCTTGTGCGCAATGGAACGATCGTCCTCAAATTCTTCCTGCACATCTCGCCCGAGGAGCAGCGCGAGCGGCTCTTGGCCCGCCTCGATGAGCCCGCCAAGCGCTGGAAGTTCAATGCCGGCGACATCGCGGAACGCAAGCTCTGGGACAAGTACATGGGGGTTTATGAGGATGCGATCCGCGCCACCAGCACCGAGCATGCGCCCTGGTACGTGGTGCCGGCCGACAGCAAGCCATTCGCGCGGCTGGTGGTGGCGCGTACGATCGTCGACACGCTGTCACGCCTCGATCTCAAATTTCCGACGGTCGGCGCTGCCGATCTCAAGGAGATGAAGAAGATCAGGGAGGCGCTAGCAGCGGAGGGGCCGTCGAAGAGCCTCAAGGGTCGCAAGTCAGGCCGTACTGCTTCGTGAAGGCGGCAGCTTGTTGCCCGGCGCTCGGGCGCATTGCCGGGCCGCCGTTCGCCGGCTTGCGTCGAAAGCCCATCTTCCGCTACAACGGCGCCGGTCCTACATAGGGTTTAACGCGGAATTCACCGTATTCTGCGACCTTTGGAGGCTCGATCGGGGCAAACGCTCCGGTCATGTTGAGGGAAGCGATGCCGATCTGCTGCGACAGCCGCGCGATCAACCGGGGGGCCGCTGAGGCCCGGCCCGGCGCTGCCCTCATTCTCGGCGGGCTCCTGCTCCTTAGCGTCCCCTGGGGGCCTTAAGGGCGTTCGCGCCTGGGCACTCAGGGGATTGCCGGACAATCGGAACCCCATGAGCGCCCCGAGATGAGGGCGCCAACGACGAGAAGGACCTGACCCATGACCACGCCAGCCAAGTCCGACAAGGACCGCGTCGTCATCTTCGACACCACCTTGCGCGACGGCGAGCAGTGCCCCGGCGCCACCATGACCCATGAGGAGAAGCTCGAGGTCGCCGAGCTGCTCGACGAAATGGGCGTCGACATCATCGAGGCCGGCTTCCCGATCGCTTCGGAAGGCGACTTTGCAGCCGTCAACGAGATCGCCAAGCGCTCCAAGAATGCGGTGATCGCCGGCCTCGCGCGCGCCGGCCAGAAGGACATCGACCGCTGCGGCGAGGCGATCAAGCCGGCCAAACGCGGGCGCATCCACACCTTCATCTCGACCTCGCCGGTCCACATGAAGTGGAAGCTCCAGCTGGAGCCGGAGAAGGTCCTCGACATGGTGATCTCGTCGGTGACGCGCGCGCGCAACTACACCGACGACGTCGAGTGGTCGGCCGAGGATGCCACCCGCACCGAGCACGATTTCCTGTGCCGCTGTGTGGAGGCCGCGATCAAGGCCGGTGCGACGACGATCAATATCCCGGACACCGTCGGCTACACCGTGCCGGACGAGTACTTCGCGCTCATCGCCATGCTGCGCGAGCGGGTGCCGAATGCCGACAAGGCGCGGTTCTCGGCGCACTGCCACAACGACCTCGGCATGGCGGTGGCGAATTCGCTCGCCGGCGTGCGCGCCGGCATCCGCCAGATCGAATGCACCATCAATGGCATCGGCGAGCGCGCCGGCAACGCGGCGCTCGAAGAGGTCGTGATGGCCATGAACGTGCGCAACGACGTGCTGCCGTATTGGACCAATATCGATGCGACCATGCTGACGCGGGCGTCGAAGCTCGTGTCAGCGGTGACGTCGTTCCCGGTGCAGTACAACAAGGCGATCGTCGGGCGGAACGCGTTCGCGCATGAGAGCGGCATCCATCAGGACGGCATGCTCAAGCACACCCAGACCTACGAGATCATGGTGCCCGAGAGCGTGGGCGTGAAGCAGACCTCGTTGGTGATGGGCAAGCATTCCGGCCGTCACGCGTTCTCGCGCAAGCTCGAAGAACTGGGTTACAAGCTCGCCGGCAACCAGCTGGAAGACGCCTTCGTGCGCTTCAAGGCGCTCGCCGATCGCAAGAAGCACGTCTACGACGAGGATATCGAGGCCTTGGTTGACGAGGAGATCGCGACCGCGCAGGACCGCGTCAAGCTCGTCTCGCTGACCGTGATCGCAGGCACCATGGGTCCGCAATCGGCGACGCTGACCCTCGACATCGACGGGCAGCACGAGACCGTGCAGTCGTCCGGCAACGGCCCGGTGGACGCCACCTTCAACTGCATCAAGAAGCTCATTCCCAACGATGCGGTGCTGGAGCTCTATCAGGTGCATGCCGTCACCGCCGGCACCGACGCGCAGGCCGAGGTGTCGGTACGGTTGGCGGAGGACGGCCGCGCCGTGACCTCGAAGGGCGCCGATCCCGACACGCTGGTCGCGTCGGCCAAGGCCTATCTCGGTGCCCTCAACAAGCTGACGGCGCGGCGCCACAGCGCCGTGGGAGGCGCCAGCCGGCGCCGGATCCATTCGACCGACACGATTTGATCGGTTCGTACGACGCTGATTGGCCTCGGGAACCGAGGCCAATCACGCTGCTTCGGGATGACGGAAAGGCCAGAGCGAAGCGAGGCCGCCCTTTCAAACGCAAGAGTTGATTTCTAAACGCAATTGACAAACTGGCATGGGTATTATTAGGAATTAATTCTTGTATTTCTGAAGGAAAGATGGTAGGACTATTTCCTCATCAATCAATTGCGGGTGTAGACCTCATGAGCATTTCACCAAAAGTCGCGAACGAAATTGCGCGCTTGATGCGCGATCCCAACTCGATGCGTGGCGAATGGGAGCGCATGCAGCGCTCCGGTTGGCGTGGTCGCTACGATCCGAACCAGCCGCGTGTCCCCGCCGGACATTCCGATGGCGGTCGGTGGACGGATACAGGTCGGAGCGCTGGGCCCGGAGCCCACGACCGGCCGCAGATTGATCGCGCGGTGCTGGCAGGCCCCGTCCTGAACGAGCTGATCGCGGGACACTTGCCTATCGAGAAAATAGAGGCCCGTACCGGTCGTGGCCGAATTCCGATCGAGCTTGTCGATGCTCTCAAATTGGGTTTGTACAACGAGGCAGCGGAGCGTAACGGCCGCAATCAGCAGGCCATCATCGAGTTCCGAGCCGCTCAATACGGGCGGAAGACCGTCGACGTAACGTTGGTCAAGACGTTAAGCCGTGTCGAGGTCGGCCAGCTATGCGAGCGGTTCGGGGAAGTTCAAGATCTCACAGATAATGCCGTAGCAGCAGTGAGAAGTAGCGGGGCAGTTCTGTCCGCGCAGCAATTCGGAACTGCGGTACATGAGAAGCTAAAAGCCGATATTGATGGGCGTGGTGACGACTATCTGAAGGCCGAGGTTTCATTTCTAAAGGGCAGGGAGGACGACTATGGAGTAAAAGGTACTATCCGCATCGACGCGCTTGAAAGGGTTAGAAAGAGACCTGACACGGTATGCATATATGACATCAAGACCGGGAGAAGCGGGCTCAGCTTCCCTCGCATGTTGGAAATGGTCGTGAACTCACAAAAAGCCTTCAACGGTCAAATCAGGCATTTTATTGTCACCGAGGTGAGACCCACTCGATGACGACCGTCGCCCAAGTGAAGCAATTGGTGCAGCCGCTCCTACAGCGCAATTCCGATCTTGCTCTGATTAGGCGCTGGGTTGTCGTCAAGCCGGTACATCATATACTTCGCGGTATCTCAATCGGCCGCAGCCTTAACTCCAAGCTTTTTGTACCAACCTGGTCCGCCAACTTCCTGTTCCAGCCAAACGCGCGCTTTCACTTTTTTTGGGGTACACGCATGCGCGGTATCTGGGACATAGGCGTTGCCGATCTGCCCGAAAAATTGGCTGACGCAATCGAAAGAGACGCGCTGCCGACACTTCGGTCGATAGTCACAATTGATGACTTCGTGAGGTTTGCAAATGAGGCATGGATAGAGGACGACAAGCCCTACGTTGATGTCGCTCGCGGTGATCTCAAGGCGGCGGAGTCCATGTGCAACTTCTTTGCCGGCCTAAACGGACACTTCGGCATTCGGCAGGAGGAATGCGAGCACGTCGTTCGCGAACTTTGCCCGCGCATTGCAACAAACGACCGACGAGGTCTTGCGCGACTCCTGCATGCCTATGAGGCGGAGTCGGTCAAACGGCTCAAGCTTGAAAAGTTCTGGGAGCCCACGCCGTTCCCGATCGAGGTAGGATCATGAACACCGTGCAAGGTCGCCCGCATCCGCCAACTGAATAACCGGTATCATCTATGTAGGTTTCGTTCGGCGCCTAGCGGGCACATCCATTCGACCGGTACGATCTGATCGGACGCTCTGCGCGAAAAATAGGAGCCCGGCGCCGTCGGGGGGGATTCGGCGCCGGGCTCAACTCAACGAGGCGGGCTGCGGGGGGACAGCGCTAGCCTCGGAACAACTATTAGACGCCCGAGCGCCTGAAAGGTTCAGCCGCAAACGTGGTATTTTCGCCCGATCGCGCTAGCCGATATCCCGCCGTGCCTCGACCACGAGCTTCGACAAGTCGGCTGACGGCACGGCCGGCCCTTCGGCGGGCTGGGTGACCGATTTCGGCGCGGCGATCTGCCGGTGCCGCCAAACGCCGACCGCGAAGGCCGGCACCACCAGGACGGCGGCCATCGCGGACGTGGTCATGTCGGGATGGAACATGCAGAACAGCGACACAGCCGCGAGCAGGCAGCGTAGCGCGATGTCGGCAGCCTTCCGGTCGAGGTAGCGTCCGAACATCGCGAAGGTGATGCCGCAGGTCGAGATCAGAACCAGCGTCGTATCGGCGATCTGCAGCCAGCCCGGGTTCACCACCATGTTGGGCCGGGTGAAGATCGCGAACGTCATCAGCGTGATCGGCAGGCAGATTTTCAGCGCCTCCCACATGGTGCGCAGGAACGACGCGTTGGCGATGCGTGCGGATACCGCCGCGGTCAGCGATGTCGGGGGCGACAGTTCCCCCCATACCGACATCAGGAAGACGAAGAAGTGCGCGATCCAGGGGTTGATTCCCAGCTCCTGCAGCGGGCGCACGATCACGACTGCGCCGATGATGTAGGTCGCGGTCGGCGGCAGTCCGGCGCCGGCCAGCCAGCCGAAGATATAGGCCATGAAGATCATGGCGACCACGTTCCAGGCGCCGAGATCGAGCAGCATCGAACCCATGCGGTTGATGAAGCCGGTGACCGTGAACAGACCGATCATGATGCCGAGCGTCGCCAGCAGAAGCGTGAGGTAGGACGTCATCTCGGCATGGGTCTCGATCGAGCGCCGCAGATTGCCGAACAGCGTCTCCTTGGCGACCTCGGGATCTTTCAGCACGTATTTGAAATAGAAGAACACCACGATCAGCAGCGAGAGCATGAGCCCGGAGGTGTAGACCGCGGCGCGCAGCTCGCCCATCCCGACGAAGCCCATCAGGTAAAGCAGGAACAGCACGGTGGAGAAGAAGATCGAGGTCTTGATCTTGTCGTAAGGCGGCACCTTCGGCGCCTCGATCGCGTCGCGCGGCAACAGCCGCACGCACAAGAGATAGACCGCGGTTCCGACCGAGACGTAGTAGACGAAGGCCAGCGCGAAGCCGCGCAGCACGACGTCCCAGTATGGAACGCCGAGGAACTCCGACATCAGGAAAGCGCCGACGCCCATCATCGGCGGCATGATGAGGCCGCCCATGGACGCGGCAGTTTCAACTGCTGCCGCGAAGGCCGGCGGCACGCCGTAACGCATCATCAGCGGGATCGTGATGGTGCCGACCACCGCGGCGTTGGCGGAGCCCGAGCCCGAGATCATGCCGATGGCGCTCGAGCCGAGCACGGCCGTCTGCGGCACCATCTGCCGCGAGCGGCCAGCGATGATCCGCATTACGTTGATCATGGCGCGCTGGGCGTCGAAGCCGTTAGCGACGCCGGCGATCAGCAGGAATGCGGCGATCAGGGTGAGGGCAAGCTGCCCATAGATGCCGTAAATGCCGGTCGAGAGCTCCACCGTCGATGACGTGATGACGCGATAGAACGTCGTGCCCGGATGCCAGAAGAAATCGATCGGGCTGAGATAGCCCCACAGCGTGTAGAAGATGAGGACGATGTTGGTCCAGAACAGCACCGGGTGCGCGAGCCGCGACAGCTCCATTACCAGCAGGAACATCAGCAAGCCGACGACGTAGTCCTGGGTGGTGTAGGAGCCCTGCCGCCAGATCGCGATCTCCTCGAACTCGCGATAGAAATGGATGAAGGCATAGACGCAGATGCCGACATAGATCGCGACGATGATGTGGTTGGCGGCGCGCGGCAGGAATTTGTAGAGATCGCCGTCCTGATACATGAACAGGATCTGCAGGATCAGCGCGATCGACATCACATAGGCGACGAGCTCCTGCGGGCCGCCCGCGCCGGTCCAGAAATACCAGATCAGCCAGACGGTCTGAATCGCCGCGAACACGAAGATCGCGTTCCGCAGCGTCACCAGGCCCTTGAGAGCGTCGCGCGTCATGTTCGCCTCCCCCGAACAATCGCAAAAACGGGGCGGGGGACCGGTGCGCTTGATGCGCGCCGGTGCCCGCCCCGTAACTCAGGTCACCACGATCAGCTGCCGCTGCCGGCGACCTTCCACTTGTCGTTCCAGGCCTTGTGCTCCTTCAAGAGCTTGGCAAGCCCGGCATGCACGGGAACGTCAGGGTTGGCGTTGATGCCGGCGACCTGCAGGCCCATGAAGTCCTTCGCCAGCGCGCTGAAGCCGGAGTCGAGCGACGCGAGCTTGGCGCGGTTCTGGTAGAAGGCGTTTAGCATTCTGTAGACGACGTCCTCAGGCATGTCGGGGCGGACGTTGTAGGCGAACAGGATCGGCACGCCGAGGATCTCGCTCACGCCGACGTTCTTGGAGAACGCGGCCTTCGGATCGAGCGCCACGACCGCCAGGCCGGCACCCTTGAGCTTGGCGACTTCGTCCGGGCATGGATTCACGACGCGCGTGTCCATGCGGATCTCGGTCTCCTTCCAGTACGGTGCCAGCGACGAGCCGGAGACCGTGTAGGCGACCGAGCCGACGATGGTGCCGGCCTGCAGCGCGTCCGACTGCGTCTTCGGATCGATCTGGACGTGCTTGAAGCCGTAGCCAAGCGTCTTGAACATGCGCTGGAAGTTCAGCCAGTTCATGAAGCCGGCGGGCGTGTAGAACACCGGCTGGCCGTTGAAGTCCCGCAGGCACTTCATCTTCTCGGCGCGCGGCACCGTGGTCGCCATGAAGGATTCCATGGGATAGGCGTACCAGGTGTGCACCAGGCGGCTCTTGGCGGCGGTGTAGCCCTTGAAGCCGGACGTTTGGTCATAGATCTCACGCATGCCGATGTCGGCGGTGTAGCCAACCTCGGCATTGCCATCCATCGCGGCTTTGCCGGCACTGGTGGTCTGCGGATACGGATTGACCGTGACCGTGTACTCGCCGCCGAGCGCCTCTTCGACCATCTTGGTCATCGAGGCGGCGACTTTGTAGCCATAAGTATCCACGCTCGAGGTGGCCCAGCGGATCGACTTCCGCTGCGCTTCAGCCGGTTTCACGGCAGAGAGCGCGAACACGCCGGTGAGCGCGGCGGCCGTCGCCATCAATGTCAAATTGAGTTTTCGATTGCCTTGCATCGCGTCCTCCTGGTTTCCCCTCGTGCGGGATTTTCAGAATCCCGTTCGGCCCATCATCGCCGACATTTGTGGTATCTGCCAACAGGCTCGGCCAAATACGGATAACCCGGCGGCCACGGGGATAGGCTTCAACAATGGCCTGGTTCGTCGCGGCCTTCTGTCGCGCCACTAAAGCCGAATAGGCGGTTCGGCCAGCGAAATGAGCAGAGTAGCCGCGCCGTCACAACGCTTATACATCAACATTACTTGGCTGTAATGATTGCGAAACATTAATTTGCCTCTTGCAGCGGGCCGATTACTATTCGTTTCCGACATACAACGCGGGACCGTCTGGGAGTGTCCAATGTTGAAAGCTGTCGTCGCTGCGACCGCTGCCGTCACCATCGCCGGTTCCAGCATGGCTTACGCCCAGCGCGACGAGCGCGCTGAAGGCACACGCCGCTGGCAGCCCACCACCGAAGATATGCGCGCCTTCCAGGCCGCGCGGCTTGCCGCCCTGCGTGCCGGACTGACATTGACACCCGAACAGGACAAGCATTGGCCGGCCTTCGAGCAGGCGATGCGCGAGCTCCAGCAGCTTCGGCTCAATCGCATCGTCGCGATTCGCGACGCGCGCCGCGAAGGCCCGCGAGTCACCGATCCAGCCGAGCGCATGCGCCAGCGTGCCACCCGGCTGTCGGAAAGTGGCGCCGTGCTCCAGCGTCTCGCCGAAGCGACCGATCCGCTCTACCGCAGCCTCGACGAGGCGCAGCGGCGGCGGTTCGCGATCCTCACCCGGACGGAAGGTCCGCGCGGCTGGCAGCGGCCTGGACGCGACGGCGGCGAGCGCGGAATGCCGCGCGGCCATCGCCGCACCGACGCGGCGCCTGCCGACGCAGTGCAGACCTTTACGCGCAAGACCGTCGATGGCGACGTGTTTGCTCAGGCTTTCATCGGCAGGACCATTGACGGCGTCATGGTTGGCCGGGTGTTCGGCACCAAGACCGTGGATGGCGATCTAGCGATCGGCGAAGCGGTGGTGTTCAGTGGCAAGACGCTCGAGCCGATTGCGTTCAGCGGCAAGTTCACTGGCAAGCCGGGCACGTTCGGCGCCAAGCTGACGTCGACGGAAGTTACTCCCTTCGGCCGCAAGATCACGATCGGCGAACCGGCCGCATTCGGGCGCAAGGCGGTGACGAATATCTGAGTTTCGCTAGCGCGGCGGTCGTACTCCCAGCCCCCCGACACGACCGCCGACGCATGGGAGCCGCCGGGTTTAACCACCCGGCGGCTTTCCCTTTTTGAAAGCTCACATTTTTGTCGCTGGGGTTACCGGCGGTCGCCAACCGCCGATCATTTCTTCTCCAGCATCAGTGTGCCCTCCTTACGGATGGCTGGAACGAGCTTCTCGGCAAATTTGGCCAGCAGCCAGGGAAGCGTCACCTCGAGCTGCACGTGGTCGTCAAACACGTCGACCTTTGCATTGGCGGACTGACCAAGCGCGCGCACCCGAAATTGCACGGTATCACCGTTCCAGGTTTCCTCTTCAAGCGTAAGCCACTGCGCGTAATTGGCACGCGCGCTACCCAGTCCGGTCTTCAGGCGGCGTGTGGCCTCCAGTCGACCCAGACGATGAGGAATTGATACGAGCAACGGCTGGTTCATCGATGTCATCTTTGGAAGATGGCCACTCACCAATCGCCCGCCAACGGCAATAGTTCCCGGCTGCCCTTCCGCGCCCGGTCGCCGGAACCGATTGCTGCGCTGCACGTTTTCGATCCGCAAGGAGTCGAGACATGAGAAATTTCTGTCCGTTCTGCAAGAATCCGCTCACACCCTGGGATCAATGGAAGGCCAGTGACGGCCACCTGTATTGCAACGAGTTTTGCGCTGATGCCGGCGAGACCGTGGCCAAGTTCACGCCTCCGCCGACGGAATTGCAGGAGCGTCCGCCGCGCGGCGCCTGACCACCGTTGCTCAAACAAGAATAGAGTCTGCCGCGGTGTTCGACCGCGGCAAACTCCCTGGATGGGTCACTTCCTTGGAGGTTGTGACGTCGGGAACGATACGCCGGAACGGTGCATCGATCAGCCAGTACTGAAGTCTTGGCGCCGGCGAGAGCGCCGGACGCGGTGGCTAACGCTTTCTAGGCTTGCCGGGCTTGAGCTCGTGCACTGACGCCGATACGCCTGCGCTCCGGCGCAGCGCCTCCTTGAGATCCGCCGGCCGCCCGTGTTTTCGCAACAGGTCGCGAAAGGCTTCGTCGGCGAGTTCCTGAAAATCCTTCATCTGGTCGCGGGAGAGCAGGTCGAGCGCCTGCCACGTTTCATCGTCGAATTGGACGCGCTTGCCTTTCATCAGATAACCCCGAGCACCTTGAGCAACACGGCCGTGATGATGAGTGAAACAATGATGGACCCAAGGCAGCCAACTCTATTGGAGAAAAACAAGAACATCTAGGACGCTTTGCGCGTCCGCGCCTGCGAGCGTCCCGCCTTCTTCGCGGCGCGGCGGTGTGCGCGCGCCGGTTTGCGCCGTCCGCTGCCGCGCCCTTCCTTCACGCTCTCGCGCAGCGCATCCATGAGGCTGACGACATTCGATGGCGCGCGCTCCTTTGGAGCTTCGATCTTCACGCCCTTCTGCTTCTTCTTGATGAGATCCTTGAGCGCGTCCTCGTAACGATCCTCGAATTTGTCCGGCTGGAATTTCCCCTTCTTGGTCTCCACGATGTGCGTGGCCAGGTCGAGCATGTCTTTTGGCACCCGCTCGTTCTCGATGTCGTCGAAATAGTCCTCTTCTTTGCGGACCTCATAAGGGTAGCGCAGCGTAACCCCCATCATGCCCTTGCCGCGCGCTTCGATCGCGATCACGTGTTCGCGCGATGTGAAGACCACTTTCGCGAGCGCCACGATGCCTTCCTTGCGGATGGCTTCGCGAATGACCGCAAAGGCTTGCTGTCCGACCTCCCCGTCGGGGACGATGTAGTAGGGATTGTTGATATAGAGCTCGTCGATCTCTTCCTTCGGCACGAATTGCTCGATCTCGATGACGCGTTTGCTGTCGATCTCGACCGCTTCAAGCTCCTCCGGCTCGACCTCGATGTATTCGCCCTTCGAGACCTCGTAGCCCTTGACGATGTCGGCGTTGTCGACCTCGCGGCCGGTGTCGGCATCGACCTTCTTGTAGCGGATGCGGTTGCCGGTCTGCTTGTGGAGCTGGTGAAAGCTGATCTTCTCGCGATCGGACGTCGCCGGGTACAAGGCGACCGGGCACGAGACCAGTGAGAGCTTCAGGTAGCCTTTCCAATACGCACGCGGGGCCACGGACAACTCCTTGGCTGTGAAGGTCGAGAGATCAACGAAAGCGCCTGTTCCACGTTCCCGGGTAATTCTTGTTTCTGATTTGTTCTCATCGAGAAATCGCTCTAGAATCCCAAATTCTGTTGATTCGAGAGGAAATTCGAGGGAGTGCCATGGCCAGAACCGCCAGCAAGCCGATGCTCAAGACCTTCCATGCCACCATGGTGGTGACCCGCGCCGAGGAGTGGTGCGTCGAGGCCGCGACCGCGGATGAGGCGAGGGCGCTGCTCGCGGCCGGGCAGGGCTATCGCTGCCATATCGGCGACCGGCTGCACCTCGAGGTCGAGACGCTCGACGATGCGGCCTAGCTTTGGCGGCTCTCGGGGTGGGGAAGGCGGCCGACTAATCCTTGCCGCTGACCCTCCCGGCCGCTATATCCACCCGCAGATTGCCGCCTGATTGGCGGCATTCTTGTCCTGGGCGCTCTTGGCGCCGGGGACGATGGTGGAGTGCCTGACCTCTTCGGACGAACCGGTTAGGGCGCATAGCTCAGTTGGTAGAGCAGCTGACTCTTAATCAGCGGGTCCAAGGTTCGAGTCCTTGTGCGCCCACCAATCCTCACGGCGATCTCGTCGACGTCTCTGTAGATGTCATGGGCACTGGCGGGAACGTGACGGCCGGAGCGCGACCGGTCAGTTCAACCCACGACAGTACGAGCTGGCGACCGAGTTGCCGCCGTGCTGCCGACCGTTCGACTGGCGAACGGGTGGGTGTCCGTTATCCCGCGTCTCTCGCGGAGATCGGCTGGCCATCAAGATGGTTGGCGAGCCGTTCGTAGGTTTCGGCGATGTGAAGCATTGTGGTCCGCGCCGGCGCACTCAGCATGCCTTCGGCAGCGGTGCGAATCTCGTCCGCGCGGCTGCGCAGCCGCTGCGCCCTGGTCGAGTTATTGTCGTCGCTTTCGACGTGCATCGACAGAAATTTTCAACCCCCGGACAACGACAACGTCAATTACCGACAATTGTTCCGGGTTTGGGACAATTAACGGTCGAACCGGCGTTGGCAGCGGATTGACAAATGGGAACAAAAAGAGAACAATAGGCCGTCTAAGTCAAGGGAGAAGGGACAATGGACCCAGACCAACGTAACGCGTGGCTGCGCAAGCTCGATGAGGAATGCCCGTACCAAGTGGTGCTTCCGCGCCGGCAGCTCGCGGACGACAGCGCCATCATGAATTTCCTGATGAACTACGTCGGCAAGTTCGACATGTATGTCGAGGACGAATACGCCGCCTTCGTGCGCTATTGCTTTGCGGATCCGCTCGACGCCGCGATCTTCCGCTCGCGCTTCGAGCCGAAGGCCGAGCGGCTCAAGCTCGCCGGCTGACCATTGGCGGACGACAAGCGATCGAGAAAAAGTCGCGGCAGCGCCGGGGCCAATTTTGGGCCGGTTGCGCCACGACAGCTTCTGCAATCGCGCAACAACACGATAACCAGCGGCCTAACGATCGAACAGTTGGCGGGAACGACGTCGTATATGGCTCGTTGCGTTGGCGGCGCATGAAAGGGGAGATCGCATGGAACTGCACTTCATGGTTCTCGCTATTCTGCTCCTCACGCTGGTCGCGTCGTACGCGATACGGCGTGCGGAGGAGGAGATGATCGAGCGTCATGACCTCGACCGGCGCGCACGAACCACGCCGCAGCTCGAGGAAACACGCGAACCGACAGATGGAACCAAGGCGCGGGCGTAGCCCTTTACCTTTGTCCGCGTCCATCAAGATAATCCAGCCCCCCAAGGGTGCGGATGGCGCCTCGATCGTCGACAAGTCGATCGGGGCGTCGGTTTTTGGGACCTGCTTGTCTTGGCGCACGCACTTCATTCAGCGACGGTCGCGTTGTAGCGCGCATAGTAGGCGCGTTCCGCATTGTCATCGCGGAGCTGTTGCGAGGCCTGTTCGATTTCGTAGAGCGCATTGCCATCAATGGCGTTGAACAGCACATTTTCGAACAACGAGCGGTCGATCCCGGGCGCGTTGGCGTCGAGATAGTTGCCATACGCTTCGACCAGAGCATCCACTTTGCGTGCGAGCACGCGCAGGTCGTCGCCGACCATCCCGATCTCGCCGGGCGCTGGCTCGAGCGGAATGCGCGTCGGAATGATCCCGGCGGCGCAAGCCGAGAGCTCGCGCCAGCGATACTGGATATCGACATAGCGGGAATCGCCGATGGTTTTGGAACGATCGTCAGTCATGTGGCAAATGTACATCCTGCGCACGCCAGTGTTCAATCGAAATGTGCGTTATGTGTACAAATTGGTGGATGGCAGCCGGCGCGAGCGGTCCGCTCAGGTTCCGGTTTTCACGATTGTCTTCGCGATATCGACAATCATTTTCCGCTCGCCCGGCTTGGCCTGGTCCCAGATCGACCAGATCGCATGGGGATCGCTCGGGTCGCGCATTAACAGCGATGCCACGTCGCCGCCCGTCAGCTCGTCCGCGATCGCCTCGAGAATAGGCTGAGAATACGGCTGCAAGCCGCGCTCGATCCGGCTGAGGCTCGCGTGCGTCATGCCGCCGATCTTCTCGCCGACGCGTTCTGCCAGGGCTTCAAGCGTCATCGATTTCGATTCCCGCCACTGCCGGATGAACGTGAGCTTATGCCGGGGCGCGCCCTTGAAGCGCGTGGTGACGGTCGTGGTGGCCTTCTTCGACATGTACACAGGATGCACCAAGCCGACCCCGCCGTACAGGGGGTGGATGTACAAAGTTCTTGACCTGTTCTGTACGCTATGCGTACAATAGGAAATAAGTCCAACAAGCAAAGCGCGGAGGCGGACCCAATGACCGATCAATCGAGCAGTTTCGGATGGCCGGCGGACGCCGCCCAGCGGATCAAGGCCGCGCGCGAGCGCGGCGCGAGCTTCGAGGCGATCGCCAGGGATTTCGGCGTGTCGTTCGCCACCGTTCGCAACAAGGCGATTGCGCTCGGCGTGCACGTAGCCGTTCCGCGCCGGCGCTTTACCCCCGAAGAGGATGAGATCATCCGCGCCGACTACCTCGCGCATGTCGACATCGCGATCACCGCCGCCAAGCTCGGCCGCAGCTGGGGCGCGGTGCGGCAGCGAATCTTCCACTACATGAAGGACCTGCTCAAGCAGGGCCGTACGCCGCGCAGCTGGCGGGTGTTGCGCCAATACGGCTCGTCGATGCTCGAGCAAGGCGCTTCACCCGACGAGGCGGCGCTCAAGGTCAAGGAAATGGTGGCGGCCGCCAAGGCACAGGCGCGCGCCGCTGCGCTCGAAGCCAAAGCACGGCGTCGGCAGGAGCGCATCGATCTGATGCTTGAACAAATCGCCAAGGGCCGCGAGCGCGACGCGGCGGTCTTTGAAGCGCGCTCGCTCGGGGCGGCGCTGGAGGATATCGGCCGGGCTATCGGCGTGACGCGCGAACGGGTCCGGCAGATCTGTGACCACTACGCGTTCAAGGTGGCGACCGATCGAATGGTTACGGACGCGGCGCCGCCGGTCGGAACGCATGGTTGAGGCTGGAGGATCGATCATGGACGCACTCAGACAATCGATGATGCGGGCGCAGTTGGCGAAGCCGCTGCCGAATGCCACGCAAACCCACGGCATGCAGCCCGCCAGAACGCAGAAAACCCCCGACGCGCGTGTCTCGGAGATGGCCGCCATCGCCGCACGCTGCACGGCGCTCGACAAGAAGCTCGACGCGCTGATCGAGATGCTCATAGGCCCCGCCGGTGACCGGGCTCCATCGCATCGGTTGCTTCCGGTCGATATCAGACGTGTTGTGACAACTTTCTTCGACGTGACCGACCAGGAGCTTGATAGCCGCGATCGCTCCGGCGGCATCGCGCGCATCCGGCAGATTGCCTTTTACCTTTGCCGGACGCGCACCGCGCAGTCGCTTCCGGAGATTGGGCGGGCTTTCCATCGCGATCACACCACCATCCTGCACGGCGTGCGGAGGATCGCCGTGTCGCGCAAGACCGACGCCGTGCTTCACGACGATCTGTCGAAGCTCGAGGCGCGGCTGGTGGACCTGCTTGCGCGCAGGACAATGACCTCACAAACAACCGGGACCTGAACATGGGAAAAAGAAAAAATCGGCCGCTCAAGGCGAGGACGCCGAGCGGGCAACTCTCGCGCGCCGGACGCGAACGCGAATTCCCGCCGACGCAGGTGAAGCGCCTGCGCGACGCCGCGATGGCCGGCCTGCGCGATCCGGAATGGGGTACTGAACTTGGCCGGCTCTATCTCGATGGGACTATCACGGCGACGATGTACGCGGCGGGGAAGAACTGGCGCGAAAAGGCGGCGCAATATGTCAACACGCTCGGCCACTTCCCGGTGCGCACGATCCTGGTCGAAGGGCGCGGCGGCTCGTTGCCGCCGGATCCGGACACGGAGGAAGGACAGAAACGCGCTCGGCGCGAAGCCGCCGCGATGGAGCGCTTCTTCGAAGCGCATCACGTGTTGCTTTCCGCCGGCAAGTTGGCGGAAGCGACTGTGCGCCGGCTGTGCGAGAACAACGAAGGGCCATGCGGGATGGCGGAGCTGATCGCGCTGCGCAACGGCTTGTTGGCGCTGGCCTCGCGCTAGCAGAACATAGCTGTGAAGCGCCGCTCTCTCCTTATGAGGATCGACTTCGTTAGCTTGCCCGGGCAGGCGCTAGGCCCCTTGCGTCCTCAGTGGCTTGGCTGAGTTTCTAGCGTGAGCTGATCCGCGCCCGCAAGGCGAAGGCAGGAAGCGCGCCCAAGAGCGTGGATGAGGTTGGTCGAACTCGCAAGCTGACACGCGCAAGCGCCGACCGAAGAATGGGCTCCGGCCGGCGGCACGCTGCAGGCATTCCGTTGCGGCGGGGGAGCCTGCAAGCGTGCCACAGAGAAACGCCAGTGATGGAACAAGCGTTCCGCCTAATAAGCATCTTATTCGCGCCAACTTAATTGGTGGCAAGCGATGTTTGAGATCATTTGCCTCGTCGTGGTCCAAACCTCCCAACCGCAAATCGCCGCGCGGCTTGTGCGTGAGGGATGCACGGAACGAGCGCGGCAGGCGCGCGCAAAGTGCTGGCGATGCTCAACCAGCTCGACCTGATGGAAGCGCGATCCCGGGCTTAAGGTATGTAGGCGGAAAGTAGGAGCCCGCCGACGCCGAGGCGGCGGGCTCCGTCACGCATACGTTTGCACTCGGGGTAAACGTGACGCGGCGACCTTAAGTGTTCCGCTTCAGTCGCGGTCGTACAGAAGTACCAACTCACGCTTTTCCTAAGCTGCCGATTGCACAAAAAATTGTGATCACCACAGCTCGGAATTGGATGCACTGCCATACCTCCCGCGATTGTGGATATCGGCCGCGCGACGTGTGAACGAACTGGCGCAATGTCACGCGTACGATCAAGCTCGCATCTGGGTCGCGTGCGTGAGCAGCGCGACGATCGAGCAGGGAGAGCACGCATGGACTCCCAGCATTCCCGTCGACAGGCCGCCCGGTGTTTGCAACTCGCCGAGGAAGCGCCTTCGGCCAAGCTCAGAAACGTCCTGGCCGCGGAAGCGCGGGCGTGGAATTACCTTGCCGAAGACCAGGAATGGCTTGAGCAAAGGAGCACGGAGCGATCGTCGCACGATTCGCTCGCGAACTTCCCGACGATCCACGCAGCGCTCCGCAGCCGTGCCGGCGCTCCTCCCAGCAGGCGAGGACGCTGGTGATGCGGCGCCGTGTTTGCTTCACGAGATGCGCGCCCCGTCCCGGGGGGATGAATACAAGTCTCCGGTTTTAGTTAAACATTTGGATGCCCTATCGGTGGCGACACCTGAACCGTCGGGCTCCGTCGGACGACGGATCAGAGCCTTCGAGCGCTATCGATCGGAGATCACCATGCGTCTCGTCCTCGCTTTGTTTGCCGTCGCCCTCGGCATTCTGCCCGCCCACGCCCAACGGTCGTTTGAGATCCGGCAGCCACAAGGTTCGTGGCAGCAGCCCGGCCCTTTTCAGCAGCCGCAAATGGTTTGGCTGCAGCCGCGGCCCTTTCAGCAGCTGAACGGACCCTGGCAGGTGCCCGGCACATTTCCGGCGCTGCGGGGTGAGACGTCCACGCGGCCCTTTACTCAGTCCATCGTGGAAGGCTGGGAGCGCGGGCTGCGCGGCATTGGCAACGCGCAGTTGGACGTCGAGAAATCCGAGTTGCGATCGGACGGCGCGACATTGGCGGACGGCAGCAGGGATCGATAAGGCAAAACGCGGTCCGTATGTCCGCTACGGAGCCGAGAAGCGGATATTTGGGTCAGCCGTCGCGATGTCCCTCGTACCCGGTCTTCGTGCCGTCAGCCGGCTTGCTAGAGGGCAGGAAAAGGCGCAAAAATCCACCCCAGTTTGGGGTTCATCTGGAGAATCCGGATTCGTATCATGTCCATCAGTCATACTGACGTCGGCGACAACCTGCGCAAGATCGTCATCTTGGGCCGCCTCGACATCCCGGGCACCGAATTGGTCGCTGACGAACTCGAAAAGCTCGCCGCCGCGCCGAAGAAAGGCGTCGTCGTCGACGTGTCCAGCCTCAAGTTCCTGGCGTCGATCGGGATCCGCGCGCTGTTCAAAAGCGCCAAGGCCGTGAAGGAGCGCGGCGGAAAGATGGTGCTGGTCGTCGGCACCAACTCGTCCGTCGTGATGAGCCTCGAAGCCACCGGCGTCAACAGCCTGATCCCGATGTTCAAGAGCAACGCCGAGGCCGAGCGGGCAGCCGTCGCCTGAGCGGTGCATAACGGGACTCACACCGACAAGCAGGTCGAAACGCTCGCCATCGCCGCGAGCGGGGACGAGATACGGCGCGCTTCCGAGTGGCTCGCCACCGCGCTTCGGCGGCGCGACGTGCCGGACCCGCAGGTCGAGTGCCTCGAGTTGGCTCTCCATGAAGTGCTGGCGAACGTGCTCGCCCACGGGGGAAGCGCTGCGCGCGCCGAGCCGATCCGCATCCGCATCGAAGTCCGCGATAAGGCCAGGGCCGGCGAGGCGCGCGTCAAGGTAACGGACGCCGGCATCCCGTTCGACCCGACCGGCGCGCCGGAGTACATCCCGGCAAAAACGCTGGCCGAGGCGCAGCTCGGCGGCCTAGGCTTGCCGCTGATCCGGCGCTGCTCCGACTGGATGAGTTACCGCCGTGAAGGCGGCCGCAACCACTTCATGTTCGGCGCGCGATGGTCGAAACTCTGAAGCTGCCCTCCAGCATACGCTTCTCGCGCGGCGCCGACCGCAGCAATACCCAATGGCAGACCGATCTCGCGGTCATTGCTTAGCGATCCGACACGGAAGGGCTCATGTCCGGTCCTGACCCATAGCCCTGCGAATGTCTTTCGCAATCTCCCGATGCAGTCGTGGCGGATGACTGCTGTCGGGCCCCAAAACGGACATTGCCGGTCGCCGAATGTCCGCTTTTGGGAGAAGGGCGGAGGCCGAGTTTTCTGAGTACACGCCCTAGTCGTCTGGAACCAAATCGGCGGGCCTGCATTGTGCCCGCAAGATGCAACACACCTCGATAGCCGAGCTCGATGAAGCCATCGCGTGCACGCAGGCGCTGATCGCCGAACAGCAGGCGCGCATCGACTGGCTCGACGCTGAGGGCGGCGACTCCTCCCGGCAACGAGAATTTCTGCGGACGTTCGAGGCGCTGCTTGCCGTGCAAGGCGCGCGACGCCAGCGGTTTCTCGATTGGCACCGGCGCGCAACGCCGCGGTTGCCAAGGCCGGCGGCTCCTGAATTTCATCGTGAGGTCGCGTAGCGGCAAGAGTGGAGATGCCCGGGTGGCGCTCAAGGCGACGATCGATATCCCGCAGGGCACCGGCCGCGACGGCGCCATGGATCACGTCGTCAAGCTTCAGAACGGGGCCGCCGCGGCAAGCTCGTGCCGGCTGCTGTTTTCGGGAGAGAAGGGAACCTGGTACCTCGCGCGCGACCTGTCTGGCGTTTATGTCGCATTCATCCCCGACCTGTCTGCCGGCAAGGAGGTGCGCCGGATCGACGTCGTGGACGTTCTGGTCGCCGGTGGGCCGGAGCGTGACGAGCTCCTCCGCCTGATCGGGACGCTGGTCGATCAGTAGAGGAGCGGCCGTTTCGGACGGCGCTCAATTCATACAAACGTCATACAAAGTTCCCAGCGCCAGGCCCAAGAAAAGCTCCGATCTCGCCTAACGATGACCGCGCGTTGGTCAAAATCGCGTGCCGCACTTGAGGCGGGGCCGCGCCTTTATCTTGGCGCGGCGTGGGGCAAGGAGATTCGAATATGGGCTTTTCGTCAGATCGCGAACGCCGGGAGCCGGGCCTGGAGCCGGACACGCAGCCTTCGGTCGGCGGTGGAGCGCCTGAGGCGGCGCGCCCGCAACAGGATACCAAGCTCGACAATGTGCCGGCGGAAAACGATCCCCGCGCAATGTTTCTATCGGCGGCGCGGGCGCAGGTACGGGAGATCGACATCCTGATCGGCGATCTTCGAACGATGCGGGACAAGCTGGATAGCGAGGCGACGCGCATCGAGCGCGCCATGGCCGAGTATGCGACCTTCAGCGAAACCGCTTTGCAGTCCTCCAAGGTCATTTGTGAGAGTCTGCAAACCGGTCTGCAGCCGTTCCGCGACAAGCGGCGTCAGGCCAAGGCGAGCAACCGCGCACGCCGGAAAGCCGCGCGTCGGCTGGCAAGAATTTCCAGGCGACTTGGCAGCGCCGAACCCGCCGAAAGAAAGCGCGAGGTTCAAGGAAGCTAAGGATCCGTATCGCGCGGACGACGTGGACTTGGGCCCCGCCAAACGGCGGGGCCTTTTGTATCCAAGACCTACCCGAAGGTCGTAGTGCCGCAGTACCTTTGCTTGATTGCTTGGCGACCACCGCCTGTGGTGACGTAAAGTCGTCCTGCACCCCCCGATCCCCCCGATCTGATTGCAGGGCAGTGGCCCTCGTTCCCCCGACGAGGGCCACATTCACGACTTCGAACCCCGTCCATTCGATCAGCGTTCCGGATGTTCGCGAGCGTTATTGATGCACAATGGAAATCAGCATTCTTGATCCAGTTATCGATGTCTGACAGTGCATGCCCACCCCTGCATCGTCTCGAAATCCCCCATCCAGCAACGTGGTGCTGGGGTTGCGGTGTTTGCGGTTGAATTGGCTGTGCGGCGCTGATCCACGCGCAATGGGGATCGAAGATTTAGCCCGCCGATCGCCGGCTAATGCTTCAAATGCTTCGTGATCTCTTCCAGCGTCGTCGCCTTGACCACTTCGGTCTGGGACCCGTATTTGCGCGCTAACAGGTAGCCGTCATGGCAGCGCACCAGTTCGTAACCCATGAAGTGGGCGGCGTCAGCGACTTCGTGTTCTTGTGCAGTGACCATAGCTATGAATTGCTGAGCGGGAAAAAAGGTTCCGGCGCAAACGTCCAGCCTTGAGATGAAAGGGAATTAACGGTCTTCTTTTTGAATTTGTTGCCTGTTGGAGGACGATCCTCGTGGGAGCGGCCCTACTATTTTGGCGTTCAACCAATCTCCGGCTTTAAGGTGAGCTTGGCTTCATCCCTCTCGACGTTATCGCACCCATTGCTGCTGGCGATTGGAGAAACTCAACGAAAGCTTTGGCGGCCTGAGGCTGACTCGATGAGCTGCTGATGCCGCCTGTCAAAACAGTGTACATTTGTAAATCCGGCGGCAGTGGCCCAACGTAGTCCAATCCCGGAACGCCAATGAGGCCTCCAAAGGTTTGAATGACGAGCTCTGCTTGGCCATCGATGACGGCTTTCGGACCGCCGCTTCCCGCAAATAGAATGCTCTTTACCTTCATCTGATCCGCAATTCCAAGCCGTGAGAAAATCTCTGCAACAACGACGCCCGCTCGACCCTCGCCAGAATAGGCAACGGCCCGGGCATTGAGTAGGGTCTGCTTGAACGCCTCAACTGAACCAATGTCGGGCTTTGGAGCACCAGCCCGAATAGCGAGTCCCAGAGCCGTGTAAGCGATTGCTGCGTTCGTTCCTGCGGCAATTTTGTTTTGCTTGATCAGACTTTCGATGACGTCTGACTGCGAGATTGCCACGTCAAACTGTTCGCCAGCTTCAATCGTCGGTTTGAGATTGGTGCCCATGAACTGAAAAGTGACTTTATGGCCCGTCGTCTTCTCAAATTGGGGAGTAACCTCCAACATGACAGCTCTGATTGCGTTTGAGCATAGAACCCTGATGGAGGTGGTTTGCGTCTGGGCGTGAGATGCGGTGATCCAAAATCCGAAAACAGCGACACTGAATGCCCAGGTAATTCGAACCGACGCAATCATCGAAGCCTCCCCCGTTCTCGTTGATTGAGGATAGCAGACACCGTTTAGCATCGAAATCGGCGCGCGGCCGCGATGTCCCGGGTGCAGCGCAGCATACGCCAGCGCGCTCACGCCGTCTTCAACGCGCTGGGGTGATGCGCTGCAGCCCGGGACCGCCCACGCTGCGCTTCGATCCGGGACACACGGGGAATGCCTACCCGGATCATCACGCAGCCTGAGACGAACAGCAGCAGCACGGCGATGCGGAATTTGCGGTCGTCGATACGTCGCGTGCGACGTGATTCACGGTGGCGCCCAACCCCTGCGGTTCTGGGCGGACCGAAAACCACAAAGCAGCGCCTGCCGACATCATCCGGACGGATGACGTCGGTATCGCAATGGGGAGTACTTTCGGATTCGGGTGCCGCCGGCATGCAAAGCGCCCGCCGCGTCGGCAACGCGGCAGGCGCTTCGTACCGTCTTGCAGGAAACGGTCGGATTCAAACGGAACGGCGCCGCCCGGTCCAGCACGTTTTTTGGGCGTTGGCTGCCGTATCGGACGCCGGGGCTCAGATGCTTGCGCGCGTCTCCCAGTAGGCTGGGGTGCCGTAGTGCTGATGGGTGCGGGTTTCCCAGTCCCGATCCTGCCACGCGTCGTCGCTGAATTCGGGTGCGTCCTTCAGCTGCTGCTCGGTGATGTTGGTGCGGAAGCCGCCCAGCGACGGATCGTAACTGAGCGAACTCCACGGCACCGGATAGTGGCTGTGGCCGAGTCCCATGAAGCCGCCGAAGCTCATCACCGCATAGGCCACGCGTCCGGAGACCTTGTCGATGATGAGGTGATCGATCTCGCCGATGTTCTTTTCATTCGCTCCGTACACTTCCGTACCCTGGACGTCTTCACTCGAAATGCATCGATGATTGGGGTGAGCGGTTGCTTTCGCCATTGCTTGATCCTCCTGAAGGTTGCTTCGCTGTATCAATGCCAAGTTCGAAGCCGTGGTTCCATCGAGGGGGCGCGCGCGGTAGCGATCTTTGGCAGCAAGCGTCCAGCGCAAGCGAAAGACGGCCCCGCATCTCCCTGACGCGGGGCCGGGCAAGTTTCCACGTGACGTTGGGCTTTGTCTGCTGCTTGCAGGCAAGCAGAGCGCCCATGTCATCACAGCCGCGTCCGCCTGCAATAACCTGGGTTAAGCGGTCGGGTTTGAAATAAAGGACCCCGCGCTACGCAACCCGCGGGGTCCTAGCAGCTCGTGGCCGGGTGTGACGGGGCCGCGAGGACTGCCGCCCTCCAAACAAACGACGGCGTCCCGCGTTCCGTGCCGCAAGGAATGTGGTTGAGGCCGTCCGCAACCGCCGGTGTGGCCGAGCGCAACCTATGTTGCTCCGATTCTCGTTCGGCGCGCCCCGCAACGCGCGCGATCTGTCATGCCGTTCTGCGGGATTGCCCCGGCAGACGTAAAAAACCCCGGCTTGATCGGCCGGGGTTCAGGTGTCTGCAACGGGGGGCATCCCTGGTGCAGCGATGGCCCGCGACAGAGGTTCTTATGTCGCGGGCCGTTTGTTGATCGAGGCCTAGTCGGCGCCCCAGGTGCGCTGAGCGCGGAACGCGATCGCGAGAATGCCGAGGTCCTTGGCGGTGTAGACGCCGGTCGGGCGAGCGCCCACCGCCTTGCCAAGGGTGATGGTCTGGCCGGCGAATGCCGACTCGACGCCGGTGTAGAGCACGTCGACCGCGAACCGGAGCCCAGGCACCGGGAACCAGTCGTGATGCGTGCCGATCTGCCACAGGCTGTAGCCCGGATCGCAAGCCACCGCCGCAGAGACCGTGATCGTGCCGGCGCAGAACCAACGGCCGGCGATCACGTTGTTGTTGTACTCGGTGCGGGTGTAGCCGCCGTAGATCGTGCTCGAGAAGTTACGGGTCCAGAAGTATTCGAACCCGCCGCCCGCCGCCCACGTCGTGGTCAGCTCGAGGCTCGAGCCGTTGATGTACGCCGCGTCGGTCAGCACACCGAAGGCGACCTGATTGCCGGAGCCGAACAGGCCCGGGCTGGTCTGGCTGTTGCGCGTGATACGGGATGCGCCCTGGCCGTAGGTGATGTAACCGCCGATGCGGCTGCCCGGGCTCAACGAGTCAAGCTTGATCTCGATGCCGGAGACGACCGCAAAGCCCCACTGGTCGGACGGATGGTTGCACAGCGTGGTGCCGGCCTGCGTGCAGATGCCGACGCCGCCGCCCGCGCTGTAGTAGGTGGCGGCATTCTTGTGACCGAGCACCGCCACGCTGGCGCGGCCCCAAGCCTGGCTGATGCGCAACGAGACCCACGGGTCCGGATGCGACTGGCCATGCGAGGAGCTGGTCGGATCGGTGCCGACCGTGATCGCCGTCGCGCTCATGTTGGCGACCGAGCGGAAGCGACCGTCGTCGGCACCGATGTTCAGGGTGATGCCGTTGCCGAGCTGCCAAGTGTAGGCGATCTGGTTGATACCAGCGGCGCCGGTGGTGGCATCGACGAGGCCGGTGTACAGCGAGCGGAAGCCCGAGTCACCGAGGCTGCCTTCGTGGTCGACGAACGACGCCGTACGACCGAAGGTGAAGCCACCCCACTGGATGAACGCACGAGTTGCCTGGGCGGCATCCGAGCCCAGCTCGTTATCGATATTGACGTTCATATACGTCCGCAGCGTGCCGTAGGCAGTCTGCGTCCGCGTATCAATGCCGAAGTTCGCGCGGTGCCGGGTCGAGAACCGCTGCACGGTGCGGTCCTGCGCGCCGTTGGCGCCGGTCTGCACGTGCGGTGTACGGCCGTTGAAGTTGTAGTCAGCCCGGATATATCCGTTGAACCTGATGCACGTGTCGGAGCCGGGGATGTAGTAGAACCCGTCTCCGTAGAGCGTGCAGATCTTCACGTATTGGACCGGTGCGGCCTTGACGGGAAGATCGGCAGCCTGCGCCCCGGCGACTGCGGCCAAACCGGCCGTAGAACCGAGGAGAAGACTTTTCACCATCTTCATGTTGAACCTCCAAGTTGCGTTACTGGAGGGTCTCGATCTCCGCCAGGTGCCACGCACCGTTAAGAGCCCCCTGTCATTCCATAACAGTCCATATCAATGGTCTGCTGCAGAATGCCCCTCCGGACATTTGCAGAGTAATAGTAATGCGGAGGCGGGCAACACGTATTGAGAAGTCGAACTGTGAATTGCCAAGTCAGTTGCGCTTGCGCAACAGTTATATGCAATTAATATTTAGATGGAATCCATAGCGTGACTATTCTCTATTTATAGTGATATCGGAGATATACTTTGATAATAGCATTTATATAGTTGATTTATTAAAAAGTAATATCCGGAGCCAAAAAGCGCTCGGCACAGCCAGCGGTCTGCAACAAACTGCTGTTCGCCAAACCCACGACACCCGTGGTCGATTTTTTTTTCGTGGAGAATTGAAAGGCCCGCGAAAAAGATTTGGCGCATCCGAAAGCGCGTTCACGCGCGCGTCTTCAATACGCGCAAGCTCGCGATGAGATGTTTGTGCGAACAGCAGATAACGTACGGATCGGATTCGGTGCTGAGCGACGGCCGGAGCGGAGCAGCAGCCGCAGCAGCTCTTGTTACGGCTGCCTGTCGCGATTTTTTTTGGGGACATCGAAATCTGCGATAGGCGCCCGTGCCACAGTGCAAAGCACGATCTCCGTCGCACTGCTGTCGACAGCATATGAACCGATTTTCTGTTGACGGCAGAACGTTTTCTTGACCGCGGAAAAAATCCGCGTACTGTGCAGGACAGCTACGGTGAACAATTGCGCCTCGCCCGGAGACATCCGCGCGAGGCGTTTTCGTTTGCGCGTTTCACTTTCGCGAATTCGTTTCCGGCCAACGACCTCTCCCATCGCATGCCGGAACGGGCCGCTCGGGCGACCAACCTCACAACAACCCCTCAAGAGAGACGCCCGGGCGGCCCAGTCAGCGTGAGCGATCCGTCATAGAAGAAATGTCGCGCCAGTCGTCCAGTTTTTCGCTGGCGCCTCGACCGGGAGAGACTTTTCCGCGCGTGTAGCCTGATGATACCAGGCCACGAAATTGATCTAGCTTCCGTTCCAGAAACGCGTTGTAGACAAGTGCTGCCGTGAGCGCAGCGCGTACGTCGCCGTCGCATACTGCGATTGCGGCATCTACTGCGGTCTCGATTTCGTCGGGAGATTGTTCAACCGCCGGGTCGGCCATTCGCTACAACTCCGGCATTCGGTTGGTTCGGCACGTCGAAATAGACCCGCACTTTCATCAACCCACAATTCGGACACTTGAGCCGTGACGCCAACTGGTCGAGCGGAAAGGCTTCGCCGCGGGTCCACACCAGCGTGTGCATGTCCAGTTCAACCTTCGTGTCGCAATAGGGCATCGTCCGTCGGCCGCTCTTGCTCGGTCCGCTCCAATAGCAACGAGCGAACACGCGCCAGCCTAATTTCCAAGCCTCACCCAGCGTGTGGACGCTCATAGCCAGCTCTAGCCAGAAAGAACAAATAGAGAACATTCGCTGCTATGAGTTAAGCACGGGGAAGTTGGGCAAGAAGGACAGGGCTACGGTGAGCGGCGCCGTGAAGCGAGCGCGCCTTGTTCTGGTGGCAATGACAAACGTCTTTTGCATCGTAGGCGAGCGGCAATTGCAATCTCTCGCTGCACGGAAATAGTTGAATGCCCTACAAAAAAAGGCCAATCGGGCAACCTACGCGGTCGCCCAAAAGAGAACTACGAAGTCAAGCAGCTCGCGCGCGAATACACGCGAGAAGCCATTCAACGCCTCGTCGTCTGGATGCGAAGCAACAATCCAAAGGCGTCGGTCACTGCAGCCAATGCCTTGTTGGATCGTGGACACGGCAGGCCGGCTATGAGCGGTCCGGATCAAGGTAGCCCCGCCAAGGTCGTTCACGAGGTGATATGGAGCGGATCGAGCGAAGGCGACACGTCATCGTCTATGGTGAACGTGAGCCGTTCGTACCCTTCCATTGTCGACATCAACGCTGGGCGGTCATCGTTGCCCATCGCCGCGCCGGCAAGACGGTTGCAACGATCAACGACAAAATCCGGCGCGCGCTAAGCTCACCGCGTCCGCACGGGAGCTATGCCTATGTCGCGCCGTTCCTGGCGCAGGCCAAGGAGGTGGCCTGGGAGTATCTCAAGCGGTTTTCGGAATCGGTCCTTGTCAGCAAGAGCGAAAGCGAACTCTGGGTCGAGCTGATCAACGGCGCGCGCATCCGCATCCACGGCGCCGACAACCCGGACCGGCTGCGCGGGCCCTATCTCGACGGCGTCGTGCTCGACGAATACGCCGATATGCGCCCGTCGGTCTGGGGCGAGGTGATCCGCCCGATGCTCGCCGACCGGCAGGGCTGGGCGACCTTCATCGGCACGCCCAAGGGACGCAACGAATTCTTTCAGGTATGGCAGCGCGCGCAGGGTGACCCGTCGTGGTTCTCGGTGATGCTCAAGGCGTCGGCGACGCGTCTCCTCCCGCAGGAGGAGCTCACGCAGGCGCAACGCGACATGACGCCGGAGCAATATGCGCAGGAGTTCGAGTGCTCGTTCGACGCCGCCATCGTCGGCGCCTATTTCGGCCGCGACCTTGCCGAGGCGGAGCGGCAGGGCCGCATCAGCGATGTGCCCTATGACGACGCGATTCCGGTCCACACCGGCTGGGATCTCGGCATCGGCGATTCCACCGCGATCTGGTTCTTCCAGGTCGTCGGCGACGAAGTGCACTACATCGATCACTACGAGGCGCACGGTCAGAAGCTCGATCACTATCTCGGCGTGCTGTCGGCGAAGCCCTACCGCTACGGAATCGATTTCCTGCCGCATGATGCCAAGGCGAGGGAATTGATCTCCGGACGTTCGCGGGTCGAACATCTGGCGATCAGCGGCCGCGCGGTGCGCGTGCTGCCGCAGACCAAGATCGAGGACGGTATCAACGCGGCGCGGCTGATCCTGCCGCGCGCCTGGTTCGACCGCGTGAAATGCGCCGACGGGCTCGAGGCGCTGCGTCAGTACCGCGCCGAATTCGATGAGCGGACGCGGACCTTCCGTGATCGCCCGCGCCATGACTGGGCGTCGCACTCCGCCGACGGCTTCAAGGCCACTGCGATCGGCTATCGCGCGATGACGCAAGCCGAGCCGAAGGCCGACCCGATCGCCGACATGCTGAAGCCCCGAACCTTCAACGATCTGATGGCGGAATTTGACGAGCGTGAAGTCGACTAGGGTCGGTGAGCCAACCGAGCCGGATGACCATACGCAATCAGTGCTCGCGCGATCAGTATCTCGCGACGAGCGGCGCGCCCCAATCGGGCCAATAGGACACATAGTCCCGGTTCTTCCGTGCTGATACACAGCCTTCTGTCACGGTTTGCGCCCAATGATTTCGGGCTAAGCAACAACCGCTTCAGAAAAGGCCGCCTGAATTTTCTGCTGCAATGTCTCTGCGGTGAACGGCTTGACAATGTAATTGTCGGCGCCGGCTTCCTTTGCGGCGATCACGTGCTGGGCCTTAGTTTCCGCGGTGACCATAATGAAACGAGTTTTGCTGAGCAGCGGATCGGCACGAATTGCGCACAACAAATCGTAGCCGCTCATTGGTGCCATGTTCCAATCTGACATCACGAGGTCATAGCGCTTCTGCCGCATCCTAATGAGTGCAGAAGACCCACCAGCGGCGCTGTCCACGTTCTTAAATCCGAGTTGCTTGTGCAAATTAACGATGATGCGTGTCATCGTGCTGCAGTCATCTACGACGAGGATTGAGATCGACGCATCAGTCGCCACGACCTCTATCCTCCGCGTGATGTGCCCCACGTACCTTGTAGCTGAAGGCATTGAAGATGCCGTTAAGGCCTCCGTTAACCAGCACGCATCGTGTGAGGCCGGTAGCTAAGGCCGCCTCGATTATCAATCTCTCTTATAATCGTCGGCCGAAAGGAGAACGAAGGGCCAACTAGGGCGTGTACTCACAAAACTCGGCGGCCACTCTCCCCCCAAAAGCGAACATTTCATGTGGCGACTTTCGGGGGAAATAAGTCTGTTGCAGGAAGGGCACAGCTAACAGTTATGTGACGTAAAATAGGGCAGTCTGCTGACTTAGCCTCTATTACGCGCGCCACTGTTCCATCAGACTGAAGGATGTCGAGTCCTCTTGCTGATGGGTGACAACGTGGAACGACAATCGTCACAGCCGGGCAGGCGATCCGAAGCAAGCGAGCCGCTAGGTTCGCCGCGGCGTCCTGACCAGGCCCGCGTGCAGGCGATCGTTGCAAAGAGCAAAAAGGCCTTCCGCGAGCGGTTGGCGAAATCCGCGCCGAGGCGCGCGAAAAGAAAGCCCTGATCATTCCCGCGCGTAATGTTGCGGCATCGACCAGCGGCGTTGCGGTTAACAAATCCCTGCGCCAGTGCGATGCATTTGAACCGAGCTTTCAAAAAGATCGCAGCTTTTTGTCGCTATGGTCACCCCAAATCCCAATGGGGTTGGGGGACAACACCATGCGTCACAGAGCTGTTCCGGCAGCGGCCATGATCGTTGCCGCGGGACTGATCGGCATTACGCAGGCGCGATTGCCGCGGCCGGTCAGGGACTATCACGAGCGGGTCGCGGTGGAGATGTCAGCCATCGCGCTGCACGATACGATTGCCAATTGGCTTGGCGCGCGCGCGACCGCCGGCTCGTCGATGCTGCGTTTGTGAGGCAGGCTCGGAAACGGGGCGGGCTCGGTGACGATGAGCTTCCTCGTGGCCTTGGCATCCGCCGCGGCTATCGGAGCCACCAGACGATAACCGGGCTCATCGCAGCGAACAGTGCGAGCGCGGAAAGTCCGACCCAGATCGCGGCTGCAAATCCTTCACGCACGTGCATCGGAAGACCCTCCGCTACGCCACAGCTCAAATTTTACAAGTGACTCTCTGGCCCGTGATGTGAACCGACCGCGGTGAAAAGCAATCCGGCCGGCCCCGTCACGGATCGTCGGGAGTGCGACGGAAATTAGCGCCCGCAGCATTCCCAACTCTTATTGTTCATTCAGTCTGGCGCAAGCGCGCGGATTGGTAAAGCATCCAAACGTATGGCTCATAACGAAACTCATTTCGGGTGGCAAAAATAACACATGCGATGCCGCGGATTTGGGTGCCGCCGTTCGGCGCGTTCTGGCGCTCAGCTTTCGTCGTCACGCGAAGGCTCTTCTGCCGTTGCGGGCCCGCGCTTGAGGAAGCTGGGAAGATCGCGGTCAGAGAATTCGAGCGCCGGCGCGGCGGGAGCGCGCGAGCGCTGACCAAATCTTTTCACCTCGAGGGGCACGATGTCAGGGGAGGGTACGAAGCGGTTTGGCCGCCCCTCAATCGATTGAGCGAACCGCTCATAGTCGTCCGCGATCCGGCGCAGCAGCTGCTTGGAAATTTCGCCTTCCACCGTTTCGGCAAGAACGCGCATCTCGTTTGCGCGCGCGCGCCAATATGCTGAATCGTCAGAGGACATGACGCAACAATCCACCGCGTTCGTTGTGCTGCCGTCGAAGGGCTCAGATCTGTCAGACGGCACCATGCACAGAACGCGGCGTGCTGCATCGCAAGCCCGAACTTAACCTCGACATTTAACGTTACCTGGAAACGTTGCGACGCCGGTCCAAACCGTTTCTCATCGCGTTAGCCGTGTCGCTTAATCATGTTGCGGCGCTCGGCTTGCTGGCCACCGGCTCGGCCGCTAGAGCGGGTTCTTGATCCGGCTGCGCTCAATCCCCCTTGGCCGGCCGGATTGTCACCGGGCCCGCCAAAGGACCCCGCTCACCCCGCTGCCTTTGGCGGGCCTAATCAACCGGGCCCACGATGGTGCGCAGAGACTATCTGGAAATGGCGGCCTGGCTCGCTTTGTGCGCTGTCATCTTTGCAGTGTTCTTGAGCCCGCTGCTCGCTTGGTATTTGGGCTGAGACCCGCCGCCCCTCCATTCGCCAGTTTGATCTTATGACGAGGCGCTCCTGGTGCACGCCAGACCTGGTGCATGCAGGTCGCGGCGTCGTCTCCGTTCAATCCGAAAATTGGAAATCCACGACGATGACTGATGTCCAAAGGTCGCAAGCAGAGCCGCAGATCGAGCGGACCGACACCAATCCCAAGGACACCGCCACCTTCTGGCAGGTGCAGCTCGGCCTCGCCGACCGCGACCAGCAGGACTGGGAGAAGGACGGCCGTTTCGTGGTCGAGCGCTACCGCGCCGAGCGCAAGAGCGCCGCGCGGCGTGACACGCGTTCCTTCAACATCCTTTATTCGAACACCGAGACGCTGAAATCCTCGCTGTATGGGCGCGCCGCCAAGCCGGATGTACGCAGGCGGTTTGCCGATCGGGACCCGGCGGCCCGCGAGGCCGCCGCCGTTCTCGAGCGCGCGCTGATCTATTGTGCCGAGGCCTACGACGTCGACCGTTGCATCGAGCCGGCGCTGCACGACTATCTGCTGCGGGGCGCGGCGTCGTGCGCGTCGAGTATGAGCCGGTGATCAAGGAGATCGCCGATCCGCTCACCGGCATGCCGGTCGAGGTGGTCGCCGACCAGATCGTGCGCGAGCGCTACGTCTAGATTTCCACTCTGGTCGTTAGTGGACACGCTCCGATGGGCCGGGGGGACTAATCTCAGCCCCTTCCTGTTCGGCAAGCCGATCCAGGCAATGGCGCGCGCCCTCGGTCAGAAGATCGGCAAGCGCGGTATCGCCTTTCTCGCGCGCCTCGCCCGCCATCGCGAAAAGCCGGGCGGCCTGTACCCATAACCAGTCGTGAGCGCCGTTCATCCCGATTGCCTCCTTCAGAGACACGGTCCGTAACCAGGGATGTATTACGTTCGTTCCTCGACGTGGACTGTCAGAATGGACAGTTCCCAAAACCGGAACGATAGGCGAGGAGGCGGCGTTGCGTGCGAATGTCGGCCTGCTTCCGGTCAGCCGTCACGCCTTTTAGTTTGGCGATGACGTCAGCTCCGGCGTTCGATGACGTCAGCTCCGGCGTTCGCGGCCTCGTAGTGGAATGCGAGGAAATACTATCGTCACAGTCGCTTTGCGCGCGCGGCGTCGAAGCGGTCGTTGAACACATCGGCCGGCGGCAACGGCGGCCAGTAACTGTGCAACAGGTGCTCGCGCTCGGCGGGGTTCTCGGTCATCGCCGCGGGCAAACGCTTGGGCGCGGGCGAACGCTTGGAGGCCGGCGAATCCTTGGGCGCGGCCGAAGCCTTGGACGCGGCCGGCGCGTTGGTGTTCGCGGCCCAGCTCAAAAGCTTCTTGTCCATCCCGGGCTTGCCTTTGTACCAGCAGCGTTTGCCGTCGATCTCACGCCAGGCCCATGGGTAGCCGGCACCCTTTTCACTTTGGCATTCGACGCCGTGCGCGGCGCTCACTGACCCGGTCAGCGCCGCAGCAAACACGACACATGAAATGGACAGCCGCTGGCGCTGCTGGCGCCGCTTCGGCGCGCGCAGCCGCGCACCGTTACGCAACGGACGCCTGTTGAAATAGAACATTGTGGATGATCCCCACTACGCCCCTATCCAGCCGCAATCGTCAGATTCGGGCATTTGAATTCGGCCGCTTCAGGGTCAATTCTTGTCGAAACTATAGCGACTTATGTGGAACTTCGAGCCTGGCCTGGCAGGGCGCGCCGCCATCTCTCTGGTGTGCTGACGAATGACCAACGTTTTGGCGTGCCTGCCCGCGAAATCGCACGCGAAGCGGTAGGCTGATGCCGTCAGGCGATCGAACTCCCAGACAGCGCGCCCTCAAAACTTTTTGGCTCCGCCATGATTTCAAGTCGCGCACCGATCGTCGTCGGCTCGATCCCTGATCGGCGCCGACGCGCTGGTGGGAGAGATGGCGAAGGCGCGCATTCCGTACATGCGCGGCCAAAGTTGGGGCGAGCACACGACCTTGGGCGTTGTGCGGCGAGGGCGGCTCCTCGGCGGTGTCGTCTATTACGGCTATCGCGGCTTCGATATCCAGATCGGCATCGCCTTCGATGGGAAAGGCTGGGCGTTGCCAGGCACGCCGCGCGCGCTGTGTGCGTATCCGTTCCAAGAACTCGGCTGTGAACGCATCACCGCCGTCACCTCGAAGAAGAACAAGACTGCGCGAGCGATGCTCGCGAAAGCGGGTTTTCGATTCGAGGGCGTCATCCGCCGCGGACTCGATTGCGTGCGCGACGGATTTATCTACGGGCTCCTGAAACACGAGTGCAAATGGCTAAAGGATAGAAACAATGGGATCATCAGCTCCATGTGCATTGGACGGTCGGGAGGCTCAGACGATGACGCCTGAGGAAATCGACGCCATCGCAACCACAGTCGCGGAGCGGGTGGTGAAGTCCACGCTGCTCTCGCTCGGCATCAATATCGAGACGCCGGAGGCGATCGTCGGGGCGCAACTCGACTTTCAGCATCTGCGGGCGTGGCGGGGGTCGACCGAGGCCGTGAAGCGCAAGGCGCTGCTCACGGCCGTCACTGTCGTGGTGACGGGAGCGCTCGGCTACCTGGCGCTCGCCTTCCGCAGCAGCGGGACGCATTGAGCACCACTTGGCAGTGTGCACTTACAAATCGTGATCGTTCAGCAATCGTTGGCTGATGTCCGCTTTGCCCCTTCAATAGCGGACATTCGATCTGCGCATTAGTGAGTATACGCCCTAGATCAGTGATCATGGAGGAGGCTTCCGCGGAGCATCCGCCCGCTGATCGCCCATCGGATCGATCTGTCCCTCCAGCGCCGGGTTGTCCACGCGGCGAAGGCCCGGGAACAGCCACGCCCATAGCGCCACCGCACCGACAAGCGCCGCGCCGCCGATTGCAACCGCAGCGACTGCGCCGAACCATTCCGCGGTGATGCCGGCGCGGAACTGGCCGATCTGCGCCGACGTGCCATAGAATAATGAGTTCACCGAGAACACGCGGCCGCGCATCGCGTCCGGCGTCTGCATCTGGATCAGGGTCTGCCGGATCACGGTGGCGATCAGGTCGCCGATGCCGACTGCCATCAGCGCCACGATCGAGAGTACCAGGCTGGTCGAGAAGCCGAACACGATGGTCGCCACTGCCAGCAGCGCGAAGGAGCCGAACAGCCACAGTCCGCCGTCGGTCTGGATCGGCCTGCGGGTGAGCACCGCCGCTGCCAGCAGACCGCCGAGCGCGGTGGCGCTGCGCAGCAGGCCCGCGCCCCAGGCGCCGACGCCGAGGATGTCGCGTGCATAGAGCGGCAGCAGCGCCTGCACGCTGCCGAACAGCGACGCCATGAACTCGAGCAGCATGGCGCCGAGGATGGTCTCGGTCCGCCAGATGAACCGGAAGCCGACGGCGACCGATTCCCAGCTCAGCTCCATCCGCTTCTCGGGCTTACCGGGATTGGGCAGCAGGAAGCCGCACACGGCGGCGGCGAGGGTCAGCGCGGCGCAGACGCCATAGTCGAACACCGGCCCGAAGTAATAGAGCACGCCGCCGAGCAGCGGCCCAACCAGCACCGCCACCTGCCGTGCCGAGATATGCGCCGCGATCGCGCGGTTCAGCACCGTGCGCGGCGCCATCACCGGCAATAGCGACTGCATCACCGGCTGCTCGAAGGTGCGTGCCGCCATGTTGAGCGCGACCAGCGCATAGATGAGCGCGAGCGGAGGATAGTCGAACGACGCGACCCACATCAGGCCGGCGGCTGAAAGGAAGGCGACGCCATAGCACCACCACAGCACGGTACGCCGGTTGAGCCGGTCAGCGATCTGGCCGGCCGGCAGCATCAGGAAGAACTGCGGAAGGAACTGGGCGAGCCCAATCAGCCCGAGATGCAGCGCGCTGTTGGTGAGCTCGTAGATGTGCCAGCCGACGATGACGCCGACCATCTGGAAGGCGGTGGTCGACGCGACACGGGTGAGGAACAGCAGCCGGAACGAGGGAACCTGATAGAGCGGCGTTGCGGGATCGATCGGCTGGTCCGCAATGGCGCGCGCGTCTTGTTCCATAGGCCGTTCGATGCTCGATGCGGGTGCGACCTTGCGGCCGGTGGCGGCGGGACTGAGCGATCTTGTGCTGCGATAGTCGGTTTCGTACCGTCGCAGCCACTTGTCAACACGTTGCCGATGCCGGAAGGCCGAAGATGCCAAGAGGAATCGTCGCAGCAATCGTTGCTCTGGCCGCAATGGCATCGTCGAGCGCCGCTTTGGCGGTCGATTTCTACCAGGGCAAGACGCTGCGGCTGGTGGTGAGTTCCGATACCGGCGGCGGCTATGACGCCTATGCCCGTACCTTCGCGTCGCATCTGCGCAGGCACATCCCCGGCGAACCGACCATCATCGTGCAGAACATGCCGGGCGCGGGCGGCATGGCGGCCGCCAACTGGACCTTCAACGTCGCGCCCAAGGACGGCACCGTGCTGCTGCTGCACCAGCGCGGCATCCCGTTCCATCCTTATTTCGGCGAGAAGAGCGCGATGTTCGTGCCGACCGATTTTAACTGGATCGGTAGCTTCAATTCGGAGACCGGCATCACCGCGATGTGGCACACCGCCAAGGTGACGAAATTCGAGGAGGTGTTCACGGAGACCGCGTTGCTCGGCGGCAGTGGGCCGAACGACAGCGAGACCTATCCGCTCCTGATGAACAACACCGTCGGCACGAAATTCAAGATCGTCTCCGGCTACAAGTCGAACGTCACGGCGTGGCTCGCCATGGAACGCGGCGAGGTCGAGGGCGTATCGGGCTCATGGGCATCGCTGAAGGCGAATCGGCCGCACTGGATCCGCGAGAAGAAGGTCAATCTCATTGTCCAGGTTGACCGCCACAAGCATGCCGATCTTCCCGATGTGCCGCTGCTGCTCGACTATGTGAAACAGCCCGAGCACCGCACCATGTGGAACGTGATGATCGCGATCGCGAGCCTGGGCCGGCCGCTGGCGATGCCGCCCGGCGTGCCGGCGGAGCAGGTCGAGACGCTGCGCACGGCGTTTGCGGCCACCATGAAGGACGCGGCCTATCTCACTGAGATGCAGAAGAGCAACCGCGAGCTTTCGCCGCTGGGCGGCGCGGAGATGCAGGGCATGATGCGGGAGGTCGCGGGGGTGCCGCGCGAAACGCTGGTGAAGCTGAATTCCTGGATCAGGCGGCAGTAGCGGACTGCGGCGGCCGCCGTCGGCTTTGTGTTGTCTGCCGCTCGTTTTACGCTGCGGCGTCTCGCCAGCAGGCAGCGGCGATTACGTCAAATATATGTAGGCGACGCGTTAAGTTACTACTCCATCGTCAGACTTCGTCTTATACGCACGAAGACGTGTGACGATGCACATCTATTTCGAAGATCAAACCGTACTGGATTGCTCCCCGACCGATCGGTGCCTAGTTGCTACCGGCAGCCTCATAGAAAATCCGGAAAGCGTAAAAGGCCTGGTTCAAGTATCGAGCATTCCCCCGATGTGGGCAAAACTCGTGGCTGTTCGCTGCGACGTTGTGCAAGCCAACCATTTGATAATGACAGATCAAGGCCTTAAGCGCGTGATCAAGGTGGATCGGAGCAGCGCTACGCCGCCATCGCGCTAAATCGGCTTCTCGCCCTTGATCGCGACACGGCGCATCAAGCGCCGCTCCTTGTCGCTGAAATCGGTGCGCGCGTGCAGCGTGCAGCGATTGTCCCACAACAGCACGTCGTTCGGACGCCAGACGTGCTCGTAGACGAAAGTCCGCTGTTCCTGATGATCGAACAGCGTGTTGAGAACTTCCTCCCCCTCGTCGTCCGATAATCCTTCGATTGCAACCGTCATCAGGCGGTTGACGTACAGCGCCTTGCGTCCGGTCGCCGGATGCGTCCGCACGATCGGATGCCAGCAGGCCGGCACACCCTCGCGCAGCTTGGTGCCGCGCGTGGTCGCCGCGGCGTCATAGTCGTAGGCGTTGAGCGCCTTGCGGCCGGCGATCTTCTGCTTGATCGCGCCCGGCAGCGTCTCATAGGCGGTGTAGGCATTTGCGAACAGCGTGTTTCCGCCGACGCTCGGCACCTCGATGGAGTAAAGCATCGTCGCCATCGCCGGCCGTTCCTGATGGCACTGGTCCGTGTGGAAGTGCATCTCGCCGTCGGGCAGGGCACCGATCTGCTTGCCGTCCTCGCGGATGTTCGAGATCAGCATGATCGCCGGGTTCTTTGCCTGGAAGTGGCCGCGCGTACTCATGGAGATCGGGCCGAAGCGTTCAGCAAAGGCCACCTGCTCGTCCTCGGTCAGGTGCTGGTCGCGGAACAGGATGACCAGTGACTGGTGCCATGCATCCAAAATCCGCGGAAACAGAAAATCGCTGAGGGCTTCTCTGAGATCGACGCCGATAACTTCGGCGCCGAGCGCGGGCGAAAGCGGACGCGTGCGGTATGCAGACGAGGTCGTGGCGGCAAGGTGCACGGCGGTCATGGCGCTTCGTCCCGTTAGTTCCTGTCTTGTGCGCAGGTCGCAACAGGATAGGCGAAAACGCAGGCGGTGTCATCGCCGCGTGGCGAGCGCCTCGCGTTTGCGGGATCGAGGTGCCCTGGTTGGCGTAGCCTGGCGTGCCGTCCGTTTGGCGAGCCGCGCGATCTCCCGTCCGTGATTCTCGAAATAATGCCGGAGCCAGTAGACGTACCCATTCGGGTCACGTGCCATGCGGCGCGCGATTGCGTCCGCGCTCGCAAACGCGACCTCCGATACTTCGGCGGGATCGGGATTAGGCTGCGCGATCAGCGGCCCGAAATAGACATAGACGTATTCGTTCTCCTGCATGCCGCCGTTGAGCTTTGCGCGGTAGCGGCTGAAAAATCCGAATTTGAGCGGTGCCTTGATGCCGAGTTCCTCGGTGAGGCGGCGGCGGGCCGCGGCTTGCGTGGTTTCGCCCGGACGCGGATGCCCGCAGCAGGAATTCGCCAGCAATCCGCCCGAGTGATACTTCTCCCGGGCGCGCCGCTGCAGCAGGATGCGACCCGCGTGATCCACGATGAAGATCGAGAACGCGCGATGCAGCAGGCCGGCGCGATGGATTGGGGTTTTCCCGCCAACGCCGATGGCGCGGTTCTTTTCGTCGACCAGGATCAGCCGTTCCTCAGCCATGCCGCTCCTATAGGGTGGTTGCCGGTGGATGACAACGCGCGGGAGGTTAACGCCGCCGCGCTACTTCGCCAGCGCCGCGAGCTTCGCGGCCTTGGCCTTGAGCCGCTCCTTGGTGCGCGCCACCTCGACCACGAATCGCTGGTGGGTACCGGCGCTCACGGTGTCGAGCTCGTCCTTCGCCGACACCTCGAAGCTGACCTTGCGGCCATCCACTGCGGTGATGCGGACCGCAATCTCCACCGTGCTGCCGGCCAGCGTGGGCGCGAGATGCTTCACCGCCACCTCCATCCCAACCGAATCTTCGCCCGGGTCGGCATGTTGGAGGATCAGGTCGCGGCAGGTGAATTCGATGTCGCTGATCAGGCGCGGCGTCGCATAGACCCGCGCGCCTTCTCCCATGAAGCTGATGGTGCGGTCGGGGTCGATCGGAATGCGTTTGACCGAGGTCAGGCCGGGCTGAAGGCTGGGCTTCATCTCTCTATCTCTTCTCTGTCCTTGAGCGGCGGCGAGGTTACGACGCCGCCACCGTGGTTACCAAGGGGCGAAAACCACCCCGCGGCAGGCTTTGTCGCAGGGAGCCAAGCTTGGCGTCCCTCAAAAAGTGCCCTAGGTTCCCGGCTGTAAGGCGTGCGAAACAAGCGCCCAAATATCGCCACGGCCAGAGGAGCTTGAGGATGTCCCACCCGCGCGCCGCGCTCGCTGCGCTTGCCACGCTCGCTGCCTGCACGCTCACCCCCTTCGGCGCGCAGGCGCAGCCTTCATCGACGGCTCCCACCATCAAGTTCATCATCACGCACCCGGCGGGCGGTCTGCCCGACACCGTCGCGCGCATTGTCGGCCGGCGCATGCAGGAGCGGCTCAACCAGACCATCGTGGTCGAGAACCGCTCCGGCGCCAACGGCGGCATCGCGGTCAATGCTTTGACCAGCGCGCCCGCCGACGGCACCACCTTCGTGGTCACCGACGGCGCCATCATGTCGATCAATCCCCAGCTCTATTCCAAGCTTCCGTACAATCCGAAGGACGTTGCGCCGGTCGCGGTGCTCGCGACCGCGCCGCTGTTCCTGGCCGTGCATCCATCGATGCCGGTCTCGAACATGAAAGAACTCATCGCGCATGTGAAAGCGAACCCCGGCAAGTACAATATTGGCTCGTCGGGTATCGGCAGCATCCATCACATTTCATTGGAGGCGCTGAAGACCGGGCTCGGCTTGCAGATCAGCCACATCCCGTACAAAGGTACTGGCGAAGCCGTGCCGGCGCTGCTCGGCGGGCATGTGCAGATGCTGTTCTCGGCCTATCCGTCGCTCGCCGGTGCGGCCGGCACCAAGCGCATCACGTTGCTGGCCACCAACGGCTTGACGCGCTCCTCGCAGGCGCCCGAGCTGCCGGCGATCTCCGAGTATATCCCGGGCTTCAGCTATGCGCCGTTCGTCGGCATCTATGCGCGCGTTGGCACGTCGCCGGCGGTGATCGAGAAGATCTCGGCGGAAGCGGTGGCGATCGCGAAGGAGCCGGAGGTCGTCAAGCAGCTCGCGAAAGTGGGTGTCGAGCCGATCGGCGGCGGCGCGGCTGAATTCCGCAAGCTCCTCGACGGCGAGATCGACCGCGTCGCCAAGGTGGTCAAGGCCGCCAACATCAAGGTGGAGTGAGGAGCGGGCGCGGACTACCGTCCCGTCCGCGCCAGTGAGTGCACCCAGCCTTGCATGCGCGACTTGGCGTTGGCGATGTCGTCCTTGCTGAAGAACTTCTCCGGGTTGACCTTGTCGATTGGATAGACCGGCCGCAGAAAGTCGCTCTCGTAGCCGAACGGCACGGTGGCATCGATGCCCATGCCGCCTTCGAACTGCGTGTTCGACGCGGTCCACTGCTTGTCGCCGGCGGTCATGCGCTCCGCGGGCATGAAAGTCTGGCCGCGCCCGCCCGGGATCGGATTGAGGATGTCGGTGCGCGGATTGACGCGCGTGGTCAGGCACCACATCACGTCGTCCATGGAATAAGGGTCGACGTCCTCCGACACCGCGAACGCAAGCCGCATGCCCTGCGAGCAAGAGAGGGCAGCGGCGAGGAAGTTGCGCTGCCAGCCCTCGTCGATCTGGTGGCGCTTTTTCACCTGGATGATGCAGCCGCCCCAGTCGGTCATGCAGTAGGGGATCACCACGTTCTGCACGATGCCGGGCTGTAGCCGCTCGCACAGCTCGAAGATCGCGGCCTCGCGCACGGTGGTGTCGATGTTGTGGTCGTCGAGCGTGTGGACTCCGAGCGCGAAGATGATCGGCTTGGTCTCAGGCTTGCGCATCGTCACCGCGGTGACGTGGAAGGTCGGTGCCTTGTAGGCCTTGCCCATGTAGCCCGCCCACTCCGGATGGAAGTGGAAGCGGCCCTGGATGCCGGCGTCTTCCGACTCCTTCGTTTCGAAACGGCGGTCGCGCGGATTGACGTAGCCTTCGAGCACGAGTTCGGCGTCGGCCAGCGCCATCGCGTTCACGGTGCGCGCCTTGACCAGCCGGATCGGCTCGCGCTGCACGGCGCCGGCGATGCCGATCTCGTCGCAGCCCATCGGCAGCACCGCATAGTCGAAGCCCGCGCCCGCCATCAGGGTGCAGGCCGGCGGCACGCCGAAGCACATCGTGATCGGCACCGGTTCCTTCGCCGCGTAGTATTTGTTGACCACCTGCCACATGTGCGAGCCGGGCGAGATCTGGAACGTCCCGATATTGCCCCAGCGGAAATTCATGCGGTTGTAGCCAAGGTCGGACCCGCCATCGAATTCCGCTCCGGTGACGCAGCGGATGCCGGAGCCGACGGTGAGTTCCGGCTCATAGGTCGTGTGCCGGATCGGCACGAGATACTTGTTCACGTCCTTCGGCTTGAGCACGACGTGCTCCTGCACCGGCGCTTCGTCCTGCGAAATTTCCACCGGCTTGAGCGGCTTGCGCAGCGCCTCGGCGAGCTTGCGCACACGCTCGGCATCGCTCTTCCAGCCGAACATCTTGTTGATGACGTTCATGTCGCCGAACAGATTGGTGATGACGCGGTGGTTCGGCTTGCCTTTGACGTTGTGGAACATCACCGGGCAGCCGCCGTCCATGTGCTTCTGCAGGCCGGTGACCTCGAGGTCGGGATTGACCTCCTTCTTGGTCTCGATCAGGTCGCCCTGCGATTTCAGCCAGGCCAGCGCGGTGCGCAAATCCTGCGCGTGATTGGCGGACGGCGCGGCCTTGCCGGTCTTCTTCGCGTCTTTGCTGGCTTTCTTTGCCTTCGCGGCGAGCTGCTTGTCCTTGCGGATGTGCCGTTGCATCGGTGACGCCCTCTTCGAGCAAGCCCGGATCCCGCGGTTCCGATGGCGCGGATCATGGGGCTTTGCATTACATAGATATCTAAGTATTATTATGCGGCTCGGGCGAAACGCTGTCAATCGCGGCATCCGACATGCAACGGACACTCACGAGGCGGCAAGGGAATGGTGGTGGGGACGGCGGCGCCGATGCGCGCGCCGACAGTGCCACTGTGGCCGGTGATCTGCCGCACCATGAGAGCGACGGCTATCTGGTGCGCGATGCCCATCGCGCGTTCCAGCGGCTGTTGGAGCGGCGCATTGCGCCGCACGGCGTTACGCGCGGGCAATGGTATTTCCTGCGCGTGCTGTGGACCAAGGACGGGCTGTCGCAGCGCGAGCTTTCCGAGCGCGTCGGCATGATGGAGCCGACCACGGTGATCGCGCTTCGCAGCATGGAGAAGGCCGGTTTGATTCGCCGCGTACGCAGCACGGATGATCGGCGCGTCACCCATGTCCGCCTCACTGCGAAAGCCAAGCGCATGCGCGATGGACTGCTGAAGCTTGCACGCAATATCAATGCACAGGCCGACGAAGGGATTTCGCGCGACGACATCGCGGTCTTTCGCCGCGTCATCACACGGATGACCGCCAATCTCGACAAGGTCGGGTAGTAGCGCCGGACGCTGGCATGGCCCAAAGCGAGATCGACGCCATCCGCGCGCTGCTCGGCTCCAAGCCACGCCCGGTCGGATGGGCCGAACGGCGGCAGCGGCTCGATGACGTCGGATCGGTCTGGCCGGTCGCCGCCGACGTGTCGCTGGAAGCGTTGAACGTCGACGGTGTGCCGGGGGAATTTTCGATCGTGCCCGGCAGCGATCCAGCGCGCGCACTGCTGTTCTTTCATGGCGGCGGCTATTGCTCCGGCTCGATCCTCAGTCACCGTCGCATGGTGACGGAAGCCGGCCGCGCCGGCGGCGTTCGGACGCTCGCCGTCGGTTTTCGGCTCGCGCCCGAGCACCCGTTCCCCTCCGCCTATGATGACGTGCTTACTGCGTGGCGCTGGTTGCGCAAGCAGGGGATCGCCGCCAACCGGATCGCCGTCGGCGGCGACAGTGCGGGTGGTGGTCTCACGCTTGCGCTTGCGATGCGGTTGCGTGACGCCGGCGACGAAGTGCCGGGCTGCCTGTGGCTGGCGTCGCCGTGGACCGATCTGACGATGTCGGGCGCGACCCTGACCACCAAGGACGCCGTCGACCCGCTCATTCACAAGGGCTATCTCGAAGAGCTTGCCAGGGCCTACGTCCCCGCCAGCATGGCGCGGACGGACCCGCGCATCTCGCCGCTGTTTGCGGACCTGCGCGGACTTCCGCCGATGCTCATCCAGGTGGGCTCGGCGGAAACGCTGCTTGATGACTCGGTGCGGTTGGCTGGCGCGGCAGGTGCGGCCGACGTCCCGGTCACGCTCGAAATCTGGCCGGACATGATCCACGCTTGGGCGTTGTGGAACGCCAAGCTCGAAGCAGCGCGGCAGGCGCTCGCGAGCGCGGGCGCATCCATGCGGCGCTACCTGAGGGGGTAGGCGACTAGCCTCGTTTTGACGTCCGGTCGCAAAGCTTGCATTTGAACGCAGGCGCCGCCTCGCCAGGCTCAACCATCACCGAGGTGAACTCGCCGCAGGCGCCGCACTGCCGCACGAGCTTGGTCGGCAGCTTCACGATCGGCTTGGTCGCCGACGCCATGGCCTGCTCGCTTTGAGCCCGCAGTTCGGCCTTGGTCATAGGGGCTGCCCGCTGCCGATGTTTCATGCCAAATCCCTTGTGCGCTGCCGCATGCCGATCTTTTGGAGTATCGGCGGCCAAGGCGTCAATAGGAGATAAGTGTCGGTTTCGGCCACGGTTACCCGCCCGTGTCGCGGCGCCACTGTTCCGCCAGCGCACGGCGGTCGAGCTTGCCGCGCTCGGTCTTTGGCAGCGCCGCGGTGAGCACGATCCGCTTCGGCGCCTTGAAGGCGGGGAGCCCATCGCTGCAATAGCGCAGCAGCGTTGCCGCATCGACGCCGCCGCCCGGCCGCGCCACCACATAGCTCACGACTTCCTCGCCATAGACCGCATCGGGCACGCCGACAGTCGCCACCTCGATCAACGCCGGGTGCTGCATCAGGAAGCTATCGATCTCGAGCGGCGAGATGTTCACGCCGCCGCGGATGATCAGATCCTTGGCGCGGCCGGTGACGCGCAGGTAGCCGTCCTCGTCGATCAGCCCGAGATCGCCCGTCAGCATGCGGCCGCGGCAGCTCACCGTCACGCGCCCGTCCTCGGCGAGATAGCGGTAGTCGTGATTCGGGAAGCCGCCGATCTCGACCTGGCCGATCACGCCTTTGTCCAGCTGGCCGTTGCCACCGACAATGGCGATGTCGTGATAGGGGAACGGCCGACCGACCGTGCCGTGGCGCCGCCTCTCGCCGGGGATCGCCGCGATCCAGCCGGTCTCGCTCGATCCATAGCCCTGCGCGATCGGAATGCCGAAGCGCTCTTCGAAGCGCCGCCATTCCTCGACTGTGAGCGGAGCGGAGCTCGAGGTGAGGAAGCGCAGCGACGGCAGATTGTCGCGATGCGCTGCGCCGTCGCCGTTGAGCAGGATGTTGATCGTGGTGGGGTTGCCGGCGGCCACGGTGACGCGATGCTCGCGCACATGTGGGAAGAAGCGGCTGGCGGAGAACTTCTGCGCCATCACCAGCGTGGCACCACGATTGACCGGCACAAGCGCACCGAGGAGCTGCGCCGATGCCCAGTTGAACGACCGGAAATCATATAGACGATCGTCTGCCGTGATGCCGAAGCCATCCGCCGTCGGATCGATGTTCAGGAGGTGCTCGCGATAGCTGAGCACGACACCTTTCGGCTTGGCGCTGGTGCCGGAGGTGAACAGGATCACGGCATCGTCGTCCGGACCGGCCTCCGTATGCGCGTCCGACGGCGCGCAACGTGCGGCCTCGCCGAAGAATGTGTCGGCGGCCGGCGCGTCCCAGCGGCCAAGCTGCAGCCGCGGGGCCGACACCGTGCCGAGGAGATCGTCGAGCCCCAGGCTCTCCTGAAAGAGCGCGTCCTGACAAAGCACAAGCTTCGGCGCCAGCCGCGCGAAGATGTTGTCGAGCTGATTGCGGTTCATCTCGACGTGGACGGTGCAGATGGTCGCGCCGTAGGCCATCACGCCGAAATAGCAGATCAGGTGCTCGATCGAATTGTTGGCGAGCAGCGCAACGCGGTCGTTGCGGCCGAGACCGCGTCCACGGAGCAGGGTGGCGATCCGGCGTGTGGCGTCGCGCAACGCGCCGTAGCTGACGGTGCGTCCATCGTCCGCCGCCACGATCCACGGCTTGTCCGGATCGCGCGCCGCGGCGCGCGCAATCCAGTCCTGCAGCAAAAGTGGGCCGGCGTCTATTGCCATCGCAACCGTCGGAAAATACTTAGTATTATAAGCATTTCGCATTTCGCTTGTCATCCCGGCCGCGCCTGCGACGCGTTCGCACGGCGGGATGACAGGGGGGAGGCCCGTGTATAATGTCTGTCGATGAGGCCGCAGGCCTCCTCGAATCATTCATCCGATCAAGGTCTTGGGAGGCCGCGTGGCGAAGCAGGACGATCAGCCGGACGGTATGTCGACCCCGCTGGGGACGGGCGGCAACGGCGCGGCAGCAAGCAACGGCGCAACCCCCGGCATCGGCTCCAACACGGCGCCGCATCTCGCCTATCACGACCTGCGCAAATGGCTCGACGAGGCCGAGAAGCTCGGCGAGGTGAAGCACGTCAAAGGGCTCTCCTGGCAGAAGGACATCGGCATGGTGTCCGAGATGGCGGCGCACACCGACAACGCGCCGTGCTTCGTGTTCGAGGACGTGCCCGGCACGCTCCCGGGCAGCCGCGTGCTGCTCAACTTCTTCGACGGCAAGCGCAAGAACATGACGCTCGGCTTCCCGACCGGCATGTCCAAGGTCGAGCTGAGCGAAGGTTTCCGTGCCCACTATGCCGCCGACATGAAGCGCGTCCCGCCGAAATACGTGGAGAGTGGCCCGGTGATGCAGAACGTCATCACCGGCGACAAGATCGACATCACCAAGTTTCCGGCGCCGCAATGGCACGCCAAGGACGGCGGCCGTTATATCGGCACCGGCTGCTACACTGTCATCCGCGATCCCGACGACGGCTGGATCAATTGCGGCACCTACCGCGTGATGATCCACGACAAGAATACCTGCGGTCTCTATATCTCTCCCGGCAAGCAGGGCCGGCAGATGCGCGACAAGTACAAGGCGCGCAAGCAGCCGATGCCGATCGCGGTGGTGCTCGGCGGCGACCCCATGAGCTTCCTCATGGGGTGCAGCGAAATTCCGCAAGGCGTCAGCGAATACGAGGTCATCGGCGGCATGCGCGGTTCGCCGGTCGAGGTGATCAAGGGCCCCATCACCGGCCTGCCGATCCCGGCCAATGCCGAGATCGTCATCGAAGGTTTCGTCGAGCCCGACAACATGCGCGTCGAAGGTCCGTTCGGTGAATGGACCGGCTACTATGCGACCGGCGCCGCGCAAGAGCCGGTGCTCGACATCAAGGCGATTTATCACCGGCACGAGCCGATCCTGCTCGGCTGCGTGCCGGAGCGGCCGCCGGACGAGATCTGCCGCTACCGTGCGATCGTGCGTTCCGCTCTATTGCGCGAGAACATCACCAGGGCCGGCGTGCCGGCTGTGACCGCGGCGTGGGCTCATGAAGTGGGCAATGCACGGCTGTTGCTCGCGGTCGCGGTCAACCAGCGCTATCCGGGTCATGCCAAGCAGGCCGGGCATATCGCCTCGATGTGTCATGTCGGCGCGTATTTTGGCCGCTACACCATCGTCGTCGATGACGACATCGATGTCTCTGATATGAATTCAGTACTGTGGGCGCTGCTCACGCGTTCCGATCCGGCGACGTCGATCGAGATCATCCGCGGTGCCTGGTCGACGCCGCTTGATCCGCGCATCGAGCCGGAGCGGCGGGCGGTAGGCGACTACACCAACAGCCGTGCCGTGATCGACGCCTGCCGGCCGTTCCACTGGAAGGACCAGTTCCCCGAGGTGAACTACCCGTCGCCGGAGGACAAGGCCCTGGCGATGCGTAAATTCGGGCACTTGTTCCAGAATTGACCAAAATGGTAACCACTCTTTAGTAGGCTTGCCCTGCGCGCCTCAGGTGGCCCGACAGGGTTTCGAAAGGACTTGCGATGCGACGCCTCATCATCGGCATGACCGGATCGACCGGCGCCATCTTCGGTGTGCGCTTCCTGGAAGCGCTGAAGGGGATCGACATCGAGTTGCATCTCATCATCAGCAAGTGGGCGCAGCGCACCATCGAGCACGAGACCAATTATTCGGTCGAGCAGGTGAGGGCGCTGGCGAGCGTCGTGCATTCGCCGGGCGACATGGGCGCGACGCTGTCGTCGGGCTCGTTCCTCACCGAAGGCATGGTGGTGATCCCGTGCTCGGTGCGCACGCTCGGCGGCATCGCACAGGGCGTTGGCGACCATCTCGTGCATCGCGCCGCTGACGTTGTGCTCAAGGAGCGCCGCAAGCTCGTCCTGGTCGTGCGCGAGACCCCGCTCTCCGAGGTTCACCTCGAGAACATGCTCAAGCTGGCGCGCATGGGCGTAACCATGCTGCCGCCGATGCCGGCGTTCTACAATCACCCGCAGTCGGTCGACGACGTGGTCAACCACATCGTGATGCGCGTGCTCGACCAGTTCGGGATCCCGGTGCCCCATGCCAAGCGTTGGGACGGCCATATGCACACCGCGGCGAAGATCGTGCCGGTGCCGAGCGGGCAGGCGACCAAGAGCGGGACGTAGAGCAAGCCGTAAGCCCCGTTTATGAGTTCGAATTCCGGCGCCCTGGACCTGACGCGGACTGGAGTCCCAAGTCGCAGATAAGCATACGTTAACAATAATTCGACAGATCGGCTCTGCGTCCGATTCCCTGATCCCGCCTAGGCCACCCTTGACGCGCCTTGCTTCTGTCGAATACGTCAGACTCTAGGTCGCAGTTCGGATCGTATCGAGCCGCTTTACTCGATATGGCGCACTACATATACTCAATCAATCTTATATGCGCGTTAGAGAGCGCAGTGGGGCCGACAATAAATTCTACGTCGTAGACCCTGGCGCTGTAAATTTGTTCGTCGCGGGGCAGTGGCTTAAATGGCACGCATTCGTGGTGAGTTGGCGCGCGCGGCTTGGGCTGCCCTGATTATCTGTACCGCGGCCCCGGTTCCGTCTTACGCCCAGACCGTCAACAACTGCGGCGTCGCCGGGCGCACTGCAACGTTCAATTTTGGCGGGGGCTTTTCGCATGATTTTGGCAGCGGTGCGAAATACTTTTCGTATCCAAGCGTGTCTTCCGATGTGCGCAGGGTCTTCAGGGATGAATTCTGCGCGACCGTAGCGCAAGTCGAGTCATGGCTCGCGGGGCACGGTTGGCCGCCGTTCGCTCCAAGATTTCGGGTTTTTGTCAGCAACAACTACGATACGTCGCAATCCTTGATTCCTGCCGCCCTCAATCGCAGAGGCCGAATGGAATTTCCCGCCTTTCACGTTGCGACCGGCGAAGCTCCTCTCGTGCACGAATTGATGCATGTCTATCAGCCGAATGGAAACCGAATGCTCGCCGAAGGCCTCGCTGTTTATGCCCAGCACGAGCTCGGAAAACCTGCCTATCCAAATTACGGAGCTGACCTGGACGACATGGTGCGTAGGGTGGGATGCTTCCATAGCCTGGAGAGCGTCGACCTGTTCAGCATCGTGAGGTTCGATATGGTTGCCACGCCAGCACCGCTTCGGCTCCGGGTGCGAAGAGACATAATCGGAGAAGACGGTGGCACCTACTACTTGGCCGGTTCGTTCGTGAAGTTTCTCATCGAGACCCAGGGAATGTTGAAGTTTCGTGATCTCTATGTGCTAACACCCCTTGTGCCTATGCAACGCAACGGTGGTTCGGCTGAGCGCTGGAGCGAGATTTACGGCGTTTCACTCGAAACGCTTGAGTTGCAATGGAAGACCAGAATCGGAACTCTGAACTGCTAGCGTCCCTTCTGCCACCGGGTCATCGGGTGTGTCGACGCAACGAGGCGATCGTGGCAGCAGCTTGCGAGGTGAAACAGGGGCGCGCCCCAACAAGATGGAATTGAGATCGAACAATTTAACTAGGAGATAGCTATGCCGAAAATCGGTCCTGCGCAGTCCTATAAGGATTTGGAGAAGAGCGCCGTTGATACCTATGAGGGCAAAAAAAAGGGCAAGGACCTCCCGGGCCTCAAGACTGATGCTAAGACGGTGAGGGCTGACAAATATAAGGAAAATGCCAAGCTAGCCGAAGCAATCGCCGACGCGATGGCATCAACAAAGGATAAGGCAAACTCCAACGACGAGGGGCCTCTGTTTGTGCTTGCATGGCGGATGTACCCAAACAAGGACAACTCGCATTGGAAGGGAAAAACACATTCCTGCGGCTGTGGCTGCGCCTGTTTTGGAAAGAGGAAACCGCGGCCTCGCCGACCGGGTCCCTAAACTCGCCCGCGAGTTGCAAACAGTCCGCTGCCCAAGATGGGACCGGGACCTGCCACCGTAGGCGTGGACAAAGGCGTACGTAATCCATGGTCGTACGCCTGTCGTTTTCGCCGCGCGAACAGGTAACGTGCGAAATGAATAGTAGATCCCGCCCTCTCGTTGGAATTGGGTATCGCGAGGCCATCGGTGATTGGACGTGCGAAAACCTCAATTGCTTTGAGGTGCTTGAGATCACGGTCGATCATTGCATTTTTGGTGGCAAGGCGACGCAGACGGCGATTTTCGATTTGGTGGATCGTGTTCCGCTTACTGCACACGGGGTTGGACTATCGATTGGTACCGACGGGCCACTCGACCTTGCTTATCTCGACCAGGTTGCGGCAGTCGTCGAGCGTCTCAAGGCGCCAACCTATAGCGAGCATCTTGCGTTCACCCGCGTCCCTGGCCGCGATCTCGCAAATCTCTTGCCGTTGCCGAAGACAGAAGCGGTCGCCGAGTTGGTCATCGCGAAGGTCCGGACCGTACGATCGCGTGTTTCAGTTCCTTTCCTACTCGAGAACATTACCTATCTCTTCGACTGGTCCGACTTGGAGCTGTCGGACGTCGAGTTTCTCAGCTTGATCTGCCGCGAGACCGGTGCCGGACTCCTCCTTGATATCGAAAACCTTTACCTGAATGCCAATAATCACGGCTTCGACGCTTACGAATTTCTCAACGCCCTGCCTCCCGGGATTGTCAAGGAATTGCACGTGGCGGGCGGAATCGCCGTACGCGAGGATGGTCCCGATCGGCCATTGCTCGCCGATAGTCATTCCCACCCTGTGCCGGAGGAGGTGCTCGAAATCCTGGGCCATACGCTTGCGTGTCAAGCGCCTGCCGTCGTGATTCTTGAGCGCGATGACCGGCTCGATGAGGTTGATGAAATCTTGCACGACGTTGCGCGCATTCGCGCGCGGATTGCTGGCAGCCAGCAAGAAAAATCTCATGCCGAAGCGATTATTGGACCGGCAGATTAGCCTGCTGGAATATCTGACGAGCGCACGCGCCGGACATTTTGGCGAGAGAAGCAACGAATTATATTGCAGATCGGCAGTACTCGGGATCGATCAGCGTTTGCTCCACCTCGAGGCACGCTTCTCCCATGAGAAGCGCATGGACAAGATCCGCGGAGTTTTTGCCAGGACTTTGAGATCCTTGCGGACCGCCAGGATGAGATTGTCCGTGAGTTCGTGGTCGCGTTTCCGTCATCCGACATCAGT
>CAVTZH010000007.1:0-421446 GCA_963739175.1 uncultured Alphaproteobacteria bacterium | reverse complement strand
GTCGGGCAGCTTCCTTGCCTGCCGGATCAGCGCGTCGACCACGGTTTGCGTGTCTCGGCCCTGCGACCTTGGCGAGCATCACATAACGCGAGTGGCGCTCAACCAGGGTGACGATGTAGCTGTTCTTCGACCCGCAGAGCAGGTCGCCCTCCCAGTGGCCAGGCACGGCCCGATCCTCGACCGACGCCGGTCGCTCGCTGATCGAGACAGCGTCCGCGATGCGGCCACGCTGATCTGCCTTCGCCGTTGCGTGCCGCGAGCGGCGGATCGGCCGCCGGGACCGCAGATGTTGCATCAGCTCCTTCTTCAGCACGCCCCGCGCCTGCACATACAGGCTGCGATAGATGGTCTCGTGAGACACGCGCCACGCCTCATTCCCTGGACATGCCCGCTTCAGCCAGCCTGCAATCTGCTCGGGCAACCATTGAGCTCCAGCTTTCTAACAACAGCCTGCCGCAACTGGCCATGTATCAGCAACTTGCACGGCTTTGGGCGCAGCGCCTGCGTCCACGCGAGCTTGTCAGCCGCCGCAGCCCGGTAGCAACCCGCTCCGCCGTTGCGACTGATCTCGCGGCTGACCGTCGATACCGCGCGAGCCAGCATCCTCGCTATTGCCCAGACCCATTGGCCCTCCACAATGCCCCGAGAGATCTCCTCGCGTTCCGCCATCGTCAGCGCCAGACGGGATCGGCGCCGGGCCGGCGGCATGATCCCGCCGCTGGGCCTCAAATGTGCAAAAATGCAGGAGGACGGCTTGCCAAAGGCTCGCCCGATCGACTTCAGGCCTTCACCCTTCTTCCAGCGCTCCCAAAGCTCCGCGCTCTGAGCTGCTGTAAACCCAACCCGATACTTTTTCATCGCCATCGCTCCACGTCCTCGGTTTAAGGTACGTGTTGCGCTGATCAGTTGAACTCACCGCCAGAAGCGGACATCCCGGTTCAACCTTGCCCGTTCGCTTTGAAACTACGTAGCGGGCACGCCCCCGCCGGTGGTAACCCCTTCCGCCCGAACAACAAACTGGTGTAGCCTCAGACAACTGCCGGTCGGAGGTCCGAATGCCGAGCATGCGAAGAGCAGACAGGGGAGCAAATCGGCAGCGTCTCCATCATCATTATTGAGCATTTGCGTCTAAGTGCGAGTTCGCAACGACGCGGGGAGGAATTTCTGCATCTTTAGCCGCCGCAATTTCTTTCGTTTGGGGCTGCTGCGAGTCTACTGCAGTCGATCCCACGTTTCGCTTTAGCGCAAACCTATCCGTCGCGGCCGGTTCGCGTCGTCGTCGGTTTTGCTGCTGGCGGCCCTGTTGACATCGTAGCCCGCATTGTGGGGCAACGCTTGTCGGACAACTCGGGCAAACGTAGTGATCGAGAACCGACCCGGGGCGGCTGGCAATTTGGCGACGGAGGCGGTCGCTAATTCGCCCCCGGATGGCTACACGCTTCTTCTGCTTGGCGCGAGTAACACTATAAATCCGTCACTCTATGAGAAGCTCAAATTCGATTTCCTGCGAGACGTGGCACCTATTGCCAGCATTATGCGATCAACGCTTATTCTGGTCGTGAGCTCGGACGTTTCGCCAAAGTCCGTGTCGGAATTCATCGCCTATGCCAAGGCCAATCCTGGCAAGATAAATATCGGTTCCGGCGGCACTGGCACCTCATCCCATATGGCTTGCGAACTTTTCAAGGCGATGGCGAATGTGAACATGCAGCATCTGCCATATCGAGGAGAAGCGCCCGGCTTGAACGATCTAATCGGCGGACAAGATTCAAGCGATGTTTGCAAATATGTCATCGTCCCTCGAGTTCGTTACATCGGGCAAATTACGTGCCTTGGCAGTCACGACTGCAGCCCGGTCGGAGAGGTTGCCGGGACTCCCAACTGTCGGCGAATTTGTAACTGGGTTTGAAGTCAGTGGAATGAATGGCTTCGGTGGCCCCAGAACTCTTCCAACTGAAGTGGTCGAAAAGCTAAACAGAGAAGTCAACGCAATCCTTGTCGATCCGAAATTAAGAGGACGCCTGCTCGATCTTGGCGGCACGCCACTTCCTGGATCCCCGGCAGACTATGGAAATCTCCTGTCGGCCGAAGTCGAAAAGTGGAACAAGCTAATTCGTGCCGCCAATATCAAGCCGGATTAATCAATCAGATTTATGCCGCCATCCTCTCACGGCCGAGCCGCATGATCCCGGTTTAAAGAGGACGACAACACCGCGTGGACGTCCGCTTTTGGCGGCGTGCTCAACGGGTCACTGCAACACCGCTTGTAGTTTATCGGCAGGAGTTTCGAAGCCCAAGGTCTTTCGAGGTCGCTGGTTGAGCCGGAGTGCGATCTTGTTCAGTTGCGCCTGGGAAAACTGCGAGAGATCTGTTCCTCTCGGAAAATACTGTCGCAGCAAGCCGTTGGTGTTCTCGTTGCTGCCACGCTGCCATGGACTGCGTGGGTCGCAGAAATAGACCTGCACGTTGGTGGCGATGGTGAAGCTCTTGTGGTCGGCCATCTCCTTACCTCGATCCCAAGTCAAAGAGCGGCGCAGCTCCCGCGGCAGCTTGCGCACGTGTTTACCGAGCGCGGTGACGACGGTTGCCGTGTCCTTGCTCGGGATCCTGAGCAGCATCGTAAAGCGTGTATGGCGCTCAACGAGCGTCGCGATGTGCGTGTTATTTGCTCCGGTGAGAAGGTCTCCTTCCCAGTGGCCTGGTACGGCGCGATCCTCGGCCTCAGCCGGCCGCTCACGGATAGAGACGGTATCGACGATCTGTCCCAGTCCGCTCTTCGTGGTACCGCCCTTGGCTTGGCGCATCTGCCGCCCAGTACGCAGATGTGCCATCAGCTCCTTCTTCAGCACGCCGCGCGTCTGAATAAAGAGACTTCGATAGATCGCTTCGTGAGATACCTGCATGCTTTGATCGGCAGGGAATTGCCGCTTTAGCCAGCCAGAGATCTGCTCCGGCGACCACTGCAGTGCGAGTTTCTGCGCCACGCGCCATCGTAGCCCCGCATGACGCGCCAGGCGACAAGGCTTCGGACGCAGCGCCCGCTCCCAGGCGCGCGTATCAGCCTCGCTTGCGCGGTAGGCGCTGCAGCCGCCGTTACGCCTGATCTCTCGACTTATGGTCGAGGGCGCTCGTCCGAGGTCCTGTGCGATCCGCCGTATGGACCGACCAGCGGCAACGCCACGCGATATCTCTTCGCGCTCCTCAAGCCTCAGCGCTACTGGAGCTCTCTGGCGTGGTGCCGGAGCAATTCCTCCATTGACGGCCAAGATCCGATAGACGCCGCTTTTGTTCCTCCTCCCAAGCGATCGAGCGATGTCCGCCACACACTGACCGCTCTTCCAGCGCTCCCACAGCTCGGCCCTTTGCCTGGGCGTGAACAATGTCCGTGCATGCCATTCCATTCGCGCACCTCCAATCTGGCAAGATTAGAAGGTGTTGCGTCGATCGGTTGAGCACGCCGCCCAAAGCGGACATCCAGGCCGTCGCATAAGATGTCCGCTTATCGGGGAAGAGCGGACGCCCAATTACACTCCCTAACGTGAGATGTGCTTCGACAACGAATGGACGGCATGAACCCGTGGCGCGCCGTCCTCTACTGTCTACGGCCTTGTGGTTTCCGGCGCCATTGTGTGCCTTGAGGCCGTGTCGGCGGCCCGGCAGGTCGTGTGGGCGCGACGATTTTACCCCCGATCACCACGCGATGCCCTTTGCCATGGCACTCGATGCACTCGATGCCAGCATTCAACCCGGTGCCGTGACATTGCTCGCAGGGTATCGGTATTTTTTCATTCATGGCTCATCCTTCAGCCCGGCTGCGCCCAAGCCACATCTGCCAATTGCGCTCAACGTCAGCCTTGGCTTGCTCGAACGTGTCGGCGGCACCGTGACCCTGAAAGCCCGGCGGCCCGTTCGCGCTCACGAGATCAGAGATCAGATGTTGGCGCTACCCTGGCCACTTTCCCACGGACGACGATGTCATATTCTGCGCAGATGGGGCATCGGAAGCTTTTGCCGTCAAACGTATCTGGGGTGATGTCTTCGGCGGCGGCATTTTCGCAAACCGGGCAGTTCATTTGCGAACTCTCGCGCCAACGCTCCTCGTAGAACGTGTACTCCCTGCCCTTGATGATGCGCGTGCGAAAAATCCCATTCGCGACTCTAGCGCGCGTTATCAACACCGTCACCGTTGGCTATGACGAACGATCATGCACAATGAGGAGGGACAGTCCCTCGATTGTTTCGGAGGTGTGCGGCCGTCGGCCTTTGCGGGACGCATGGCGGGATGGATTGCATCCGCCGCACAATTCCGAAACGAACGGAGGCTCACATGTCAATCGCGGCAAAGCTGCTTCTGTGGGTATGTCTTTGTCTTCTCGTTGCGACAGGCGTGCAAGCGCACGAAGCAATAACAGGCTGGCACTATCCAACCTATTGCTGCGGCGAAGGCGACTGCGCCGATGCAAAGGCGGCGGTGCGCAACCCCGACGGGTCGCTCACCGTAACGACCAAGCACGGCACGGCGACATTCCCCGCGAACTTCAAGCACGAGGAAAGCCCAGACGGGCTCATCCACGCGTGCTTTACGCCGTCAAGGCTCTACTGCCTGTACCTGGCGGCGGGAATTTGACATGGGCCTAGCACTGATCGCGAGGCCCTACATCACGCCATCGTGCGACACGTGCGACACCGCGCTCGGCCCCGGTGCGACGTACGTCCAGGGCAACCCGGAACGCTTCTGTGACCTGACATGCTGCCGCATCTTTTACTCGCGGCCGCTCAGAGTCATCACGCAACTTCGAAAGGAGCGAGTGCAATGAGACTTCGTTGTCCCGGTTGGACAAGAACGATCGGCGGCTGTTGCGGCTGATGTCCAAGCGCGTCGGCGTGGCGGTCAGAGGCCAAAAGGACAAGGGCGTGGTGCGGTTGGGAGAAGTACGATGAACATATTCGCGATCGCCGCCGGAATGATGGCCGTGATCCACCTGGTGGCGGCATGGCAGCGACCGCGTCTGGCCGTGATCGTGTCGGGCATCCGCACGCTATTTTTTCGAGAACGCTCCACCAATGGCTTCCATACGCCGGACCGTTCCCTGCGGCGGCTGCACGTTCGGAGCTACAGTGGGAGTACTCTTTGTACCCTTTTCCGGTGTGGTTGCGTAACGAACCGTCTCGACTGGTCTGACTGTGCTGACCGTCAATGTGTCTTGAGGCTTAGCGCTGAAGATCATCCAAACAACGCCAATCCCCAGCACCAGGAATGCGGCAACGCCGCTCGCAATGACAACTTTGCCCTTTCCGGACAAATACGAATGCTTCGAAGGCTCCAATTTGGAGCGTCCTGCTTGTAGCACCTTGCCCATTGCAACGCCTCACAGAGCGCAATCGTTGGAGGATACAATTTCGATATGAAACATAAGTTAAGGCGAGCCAAGACTTCGGCTTCGACGATGTTCGGGGCGCAACAACGCCGCTGGCTCGCTGCCTGGCATCTGCACGCCAGATCGCATCAGTGCGCACGACCGTGACAACCAATAAGGTCTTGCGGCGGTGAAGGTTTGCTCTGCAGGGGGCCTAATCTTCAGTCAAGCATTGGGGTGCATCGGACGTCCGCTTCGGGCCAGAAGCGGACACACTGAGCTAGGTTTCGCCATCTGCTTCGCCATGTCGCGCAGGCTTTGAGAAACGTGTGCACTACCGGCTAAGAGTTCGCTTTTTCAACGTCACGATTCCGACCGGCCATGGCTGAAACGCATAGTCGACGGACGACACTTTGATCAGAAGCGGGCCCCGTTGAAGCGGAGTGTGGGTCCGGACTCGGCTGACAATGATCGGTTTGTGATGAGCAATGCGATCCGCTGGTGCACTGAATAAGATCGAACACCAATGTTGGGAACAGATAGGCCGCTCGCGTTGAAGGCCTGTGTCGGGTTGCGGGAATAGCGGCGGACAGCGGCAGCGGCCATGCGCTCATGGTGCGCCGAGTCGATGATCCGGGCCAGCCGCTGCATGTGGTGCCGTCGCGCCACGCCAGCGCATTGGACGGCTTATCGCGTCGGGGCTGATCGCTCACTTTCCCACTTAGGGAAGTCCTGGAAAACGGGCCCAAAGAACGACGAAGGCACCTCCGAAAATGCTTAGGAAGTGAATATCCGAACAGCCGCTTTGCGCTTTTCGGTCATCGGTACATCCTGACTGGAACCCGGATCAGCACGCTAATAAAACCCGCAACGCCAGCTTTGAGTTTCCCTGTTCCAAGGCGGAACCGGGCGGCTTTCTGTTGCCCCACCTGTCACCGCCGACGATGCCCTTAGCGGTTCCTCCTCGCCCTCGGGCTCGTCCTCGTCCGGCTGCGGCTCGTCGACCGGCGGATCGTCCAACGGTTCCTCCGGCGGCTGTGGCGGCGGCCGCGGGCCCGCGTGCTGCAGGGTCAGATCATCATCGCGCTGTGGATCAGTCATCATGCGCTCCTCAGTCGTCGCGCTCTCGGGGCACCGCCCACGGAAGGCGGTTCGCTTCTGATTGCCGCCCGCTGAAGAGTTGTCATGTCACCTCAATGTTTTGACCACCCGGGGCAATCGTGGTCGCATGCGGCGCTCACCTTTTAGGGCCTCGGGGCATCAGTGCGGCCTTTCCGAGCTTCGTCACACATTCGATTTAGCTTCTCGCGTGCGCGATCATCACCCAGCAATGAATGAGCCTTGCGGAAACGCCCTTTCAGTTCCCATTCAATCGATAGATAGCTGCTATGGTCGCCTGAACGGGCGAGCCTATAAGCTTCCTCCCACATGATTTTGTCACGCGCTTGACCCATGACAGCCTCCTGCGTGGCGGTAAGCATACCTCACAAGCCGCGCACCGTACGCACGAATAAGTCGTCGATCGTTTGCCGCCACAATCGAACTGAGACACTACCGAACGGCGGGTCGGCTGAAAACGCAATAAGCCCGCCACCGCAGGGACTTCATCCCAACCGTCGGCGTCCCCCGCTGCCGGATCCCTTGTCCACGGTCGCGGACGTGGCTACCGTCGGCCGATGGGGTCGAGCCGCGGGGGGCGTATGCTGAAACACGCGATCAGAGTGCTTGCCGCGACTGCTGCTGCCGTCATGGCCCCGGTAGCGGCCGACGCAGGCGTGACGCGGTTCAAGTGCCAACTGTCCAGCGCGGGCGACAGCATGACGATGGAATTCGTCTACGACGACATAACAGGAAAGGCGCACGTGGTTGGGAACGCCGGGCTGTCCGACGTTGCGCCCTATGTCGGCCAATGGGCAATTACGTTCCTCGAATTCTTGCCCACCGATGCGGTTCAGTCGACCACGATCGAAGTCAAAACCGGGGCCGTGGTCCACAGCCGACACACGCTCATGCCAAATTTGTTCCCGAGCCAAATGCGGGGCACGTGTTCAAGGTCGTGACGCCAGGCCTAGTTGATTTCCAGCCCTAAAAAAAATTGACAGAAAACTAAAAATTCAGAACGGACCCGATCGGCGGCTTGTCGCGGCAGCCTCAGGACGAAGCCGGAGGCCGCGGCTCGAGCTCGACCGCCTCGCCCTCGATCACCAACCCAGGCGGCCGCGGCAACGGCGCGCTCACGTCCTCGCGAAGATCCAAAATAAACCCAGCGCCGACAATCCCGACGTTCACCGTCGCCCCGGACCGCTCTGGTGGCGCAATCTGCAAACCCGTCGCCAACGCATACCGGCTCGAATTGAAGGCCACCATCTCGTTCGGCGAGTGCAACAAATCGTCAATCCGCTTCGCCGCCTTCATGGCGCTCACCCCGAGCGAGGTCATCACGACCTCTTGCATGTAAGACTTCACTGACGACTTCCTGAGCGCCGCTTGCAATGCCCGCGGGGTGTATCCCGCAGCTGCGCACGCCCCTTTTTGCGTCTTGCACTCGCCGCTCACCAGCAGCGTCAACACCTTCGCAAGCCTGGCACTCACAGCATAATTTCCGCGGCGCTTCCGCTCAGCCGCTGGCTCGGTCAAATCATTGGCCATCGCAAACCTCCTGCGTTGCCCCGAACCTGCGTCGAAAAAAAACGGGCAGCAACGCCCCACCAATTGTTCGCCTGGGAGGATTGCGGACTTCATCAAGGGCGTTAGGTCGGTACACCGGCGCGACGGCGGTTTTTCCCCTACCCCGGCCGCACGCGAGCGGCTGGCGCGAAAGCCCTCCCCGCCCCCTCCGATCATCAGAAAGCCCGCCAGTTCAGCCGCCGTGCTTCCCGTGCGCTTCCATTGCGCTCGATCTGGCACGTGCCGGTTGTTCAAAGGCCAATAGATCGCACACTTCCACGAGGCCGAGCATCTGTTGCGAGATCATGTGGTGGGCTTGCGACGCCGCTGCGCAGGCGAGGCACCGTTCGGCCGCTGATCCCATCGTCGCAGCTGGCTGCGTGGAAGTTTTACGGCTCGTTCTTGAGCGTTGGACACCCCTTTTCCGGGGTCTCGGCTCGTGTCTCCCCTTGACCTTCCGTCTTCTCTTCGCGTGTACGCGTGCCCCGGCGTGCAACGCCCGGGGGCGTGCGTGCAACGCCCGGGGGTTATAGGGGGTGTGCGCCCACGCCGTTGCACGGTTGTTACACGGGGGTTGCACGGGGGGTTGCACGCTGGTTGCACGCTCGGTCATACGCGCACCAATCGGGTGTATGGGCGCGATGGCCGTCCGTAGGTTTGGACCCTGATCTTGCCGTCGTTGAACAGCCGCGCCATGGCCGCCTCGAGGGCCTTCTTGGTCACGCCGGCTTTCTTAGCGTCCGGGTCTTTCGCGAAAAGCATCGGCGCATACGAGGGACTTTGCTTGTCGCTGACGTTGCGGCCCTGCCGTTGAAAGGTATCGAGCAGCGTCAGGAACAGGTCTTGGGCTGCTTGCTCCCGTGCAATCTGATCGAGCGTGCCGGCGCCCGCCTCTGCCAGGAATAGGCCATGCTGGTAGCGCAGCACGATGCTATCGGCCCGCGGCCCGTACTGATTTTTTAAGAATTGAATTTCCCTGATGTCGTTGTCGGGCTGGTCGCCATCCGACGGCTTGATGCCGGTGAGGTATTGCCGGAATCGGAATGCACCATGCCACGCGGTAGAGCCTGAGATGCCGGTGCCCGATGCCATGCCTTGCAGACTTGGATGGCTCAGAACGGTGACGGAGCCGCCCGCGACCAGTGCCAGGGCCTGCATGTGCATCGCGAAGGTGTAGACCTGCGCCCGGTCGATCTCGCTGCCGGCGAAGGCGCGGCTGAGCGTATCGATGCTGATGTTCTTCGGCTTGATGTCGCCGGCGGCCTCGTAGAGTTGGCGATAGAGGCCTGTCGTTTCGACCTTGCCGCTCTTGCCGCCAGCGGCGCAGAGCGTCGCGTCCTGCCCGAGCAAACAAAGAACATGCAGACCGCCGTCAATTAGATCCTTGAACGTGACGCCGTAGTGCTTCGCGATCGCTGCAAATCGGATGTGGATTTCGTCGCGATCATCCTCGGCCGCGAGATAGATCGCCGGTCCTGGCATCGGCAGGGACCTGAGCCAATCCTTGCCCGTGACGTGAGCGACGTCCTTCGACATTTCGATAATCGACTTGCCGGTGCCGCCTTCGCCCGAGAACAATCCCGCCTGATTGAGCGGGACGCGATTGAGGATGGCCCATTGCCGCTGGGGGATGGGCTCGTCGTCCCAGTGCGACATATCCAGCCATTGAAGAGGTGGCAGTTGCTGGTCTCCGCCCGTGCCTCCCCCGCGGTCGCGTTCGGCCGTGTTGTTCGGCGTGTCCGTCCGCTGTCGCGCGACCCAATCGCGATTTAGGCTGTGAACCTGGCGCGCGATTTCCGTGCGCTCCCTTTCGGATGGAGGTTCGCGGCCCGACCATAGGGTCTCCGTCTCGCGCGAGTTGGGGCTAACCCATCGCAAGCGGATGATGGTCTCGTCTCGGCCGTCGCGATAGCGCTGTAAGCCGCGGCAATTATCGAAATGCACGGGAACCGCGCCAAACATGATCGCGCGCGGCTTCACCGTGCGCCCCGCCGGCTGCGGCTTTCGCCGGGTCGCGGGGCGCACACGATCCTGAGCCTCGCGGAATCTCCGATCAAATTCGTCGCTGGCAGTATCGGTCATGGTGTTGCTTCCATTCAGCAGAACGGGTTCTGGTCGATCAGCGCCCACCGGATCAGGTGGGCGGCATCAACCTTGCCGTGGGGGCCGAGGTCGGCGATCAGCCCCGTTGCTTGGGCGAGATCCGTGAATTCTTCCTCGATCACATCAACCGCCGCGAGGTCGCGTGCGGCGACGACCCCGGCCCAGAAAATTCGAGCGCGCTCGCCGATCGGGGTCGATCGGTCGAGATGTGGCCGTACCCGAGCGATTGCCTGCGCGAGCAGGTCAACGGCAGGCTCGAGCCTGCACGCTGCTGCTGCTGCCGTCATCGCGCACCCCCGAACAGAGGCAGGCGCGCGCGTTTGGCTTCCCCAGCGCGCATCCGCTCAAGCACATGCGCGCGGCCCGCAGCACCGTCGACGATGCGCGAGCGGATGAGAAAGCCGTCCGGCGCGCCCCAGATCAGCGCCACGGTCAAGCTGCGGTCATCGGGCGGCAGACCGGGGCCGGGCGCGACCACGGCCGCGCTGCCGCTGCGTCGGCCGCTTCCGCGTAGTTCCGATCGGATTTTCCTGCCGGCGCGATGGGCGGCGACCCCTCCCGGCTTGGCATAGGCTTCCAGCGCCGAAATCGGGGACCACCTTCATCGACGGTGAGCTTGGCGAGGATGCCGATCTTGCCGCGCAGGCAGTCGACGTCGCTGCCTGCGTGTCGCATGACGATCCAGCCGTTCGAATCTGCGCCATCGGCCAGGAGTGCGCGACACGTATCGAGGAGCGGCGTGGGGCTCGAGGAAACGAGCAGGAGGCCGTTCAACTCGGCCGCGAAGCAACCGGGCGATCCGTTCGGCGAGACGACGCAAAGGAGGACCGCGCCGTTGAACACCTGTTTGACCGGCACGCCGCGCTTGCGTTTGGGATGAGCGTCGCGTATTTGCACGTTCGTTCTCCTGTTGCCCCGGCCTGGCAGCCGGGTTGGTTTGGTGAGACGGTCAGGGATCGAACCTGAGGGGACCTTGGCGTGTAAGGCCGTGTCCCCGTGCACCAGCTCCCCCTCGAAACGTGAATACGACCGGCGCTCGGAAATCCGAGCCCGGCCGTTCTGCTGTCTAAGCTGCCTCGGGCCCATCGGCACGCGAGTTGAGCCACGCCAGGTGGTCACGCTCGCGGATGCCGATCCGGCGCTCGCTCAGTCGTGTGATCTTCGGGCTTTGCTTCGTGGCGATAAGGCGACGGCCGGTGGCCGCGGACACGCCAACCCGTCGACACCAGTCGAGGAATGAGGAGACGCGATCGAGGTCACGTTGCTCCTGATTTGACTCTGCGGGGAGATTTCATCAGCCGTCTCCTAGAACAAGGACGGCTGACTACTTCTCACGCGAATCCAGAAATGTCGAAATCTGCAATCCGCCGCGCGTTAGTTTTTGGCGGATTGATTTGGCGGATTAATTTTCGGGCGGCGCCCGCGCCTCTTTGGTATCGTCCGGACCGCGTCGTATGCGTCGCGGATGGTTACGCGCTTAGCGATCAATCCCAAGGCCCGGACTTCTGCCTCAAACCGCCCCATGTCTGGCGCTGGACGTTTCCAGTGCGCTTTCGCGAGTTCGACGAGCTCGCCAGCGATCGGACGGCGCCGCTCCTGAGTTCGACACCATTCCCTGCGCCAACGCTTCCACGTCTTTCCGATTAACGATCACGCTATAGAAGATGCGCTTCGCGTGGCCTGGTATCGTGCAATCCAACGTCTGCTTCCAAATGGGGAAATAGCCTGAACAGAATTCAGTTGCGTCGATATCGGTGGGGAGCCCAGCGCCGTTGAATATGCCGCGGGCGGCGATCTCTCCGTCACACAACCCTCGGCGCAGGGTTTCGATGGCGGTTTTTGCAGCGCCGACCTGTTCGTCCCCCCACCCATTCGAAACTGGATATTGGTAGTGATACTGGTCAAACTCCTCGGCGATATCTGGAGAAGCCCCGCGCAGCAGAACCCGAGCCGCCTCTAGTGGAGTAATCCAGATAGCTTGCCCGCGCGTCGCCATCGACTCACCGCTGCACCGCCAGGGCAGTCGGCGCGGGCAAGTCGATCGGCGGTGAAGCGATCGACAACGGCCGGCCAGCCGGCCCGCGCCTAACAATTCATATCACGCCGTGCGCAGCGGCACGACCTTCGCCGGCTGTCCGGAAACGAGGGCTTCCACGTGCGCGGCCCACACCGCGAGCGCTGCCTTGATCTCGGGCTGGTACTTGTGCCGATCGTAGATCGCTTCGACACCACCCTTGACGTGGTTGATGCAGAGTTCGGCGATGTGTGGCGCAACGCCGAGTTTGCCGAGCCCGGTGCGCATGGTCCTCCGCAAATCGTGCAGCGTCCATCGCGCCAGCGCCTTGCCTTCGGCCTCAATGATGCGGCCGTTGAGCGCGATCGAGCTATAGCTGAACGCAGAGAATCCGCCCTCGCCGCCAGAGCCGAACACATAGTCGCGGCCGTCGCGCCGCGGCGCCTCGCCCAAGATGTCCACGGCCAGCTGCGGCAACGTCAGCGAGTGCTCGCGCTTGTTCTTGGTTCTCGCCGGCGGGAGAGTCAGCACGCCACTATCAAGGTCGATCTCGCCCCACCGAAGCCCGGCGATCTCCTCGCGTCTCGTCCCCGTCAACAGCAGCATCCGAATGATGCGGCCGAAGTCGTCATCACGGCATGCGCGCCAGATGATCCTGATTTCATCGTCGCTCAACACGCGCTCGCGGGCCGGTATGCCTTCGGCCGGATTGTTTGTGTTGGCAACCGGATTGCTCTCGCATAGGCCCTCTTTCATCGCCCAGGCGAACAGCGCCGACAAGTTGCCGCGAGCTCGTGCCGCCGCTGTACGGCCGTGCGCCTTGATGAGCTCCTGTAGCGTTGCGGCCACATCGGCCCGCTTGATCGCATCGAGTGGCTTGCTCGCCAGTGGCTTCCAAAAGCGCGTCAGGTGCATTTTGGCTTGGTTGTAGGTGCTCGGCCGCTGGATGTCTTGCTTGGCCGCGAGATAGCGCTCAGCCACGGCCGCCAGGGTCAGCTTTGTCGCGATGGCCTGGGCTCTCGCCTCTTTCCGCTCTGCGGCCGGATCCCCGCCGAGCTCAACTTTCGCGAACCACCTGCGCGCCGCCGTGCGGGCGTCCTCAAGGGTGATTTTCCGCACGTCGCCGAGGCTTTCGCGACGGGTGGCGCCGCTGACCCGGCCCTGAACCGTCCAGGTCCGGCTGGTGCGGCCCACGCTCTCACGTAGCCGGACGCCGAACCCCGGCATGTCGTCGTCCCATTCGAAATGGTCCCGCTTGCCTTCGGGCAAGGTAAGCGCCGCTGCGGTTTGCTTCGTGAACTTCATAAGGGCCCCCTTGAATTCGTCTGCTTCCCAAGAATGAAAATCACTCACGTGGCGGATTTGGGAAGCGTATGGGAAGCAGCGTCGTGATATCTCGTGACCGCTGCTGTTCATCTTCCTCACGTGCTGCGATTGAAATCGCTAAGGAAAGGTCACACGTGACGCCTCGTGATTGCTCGTGCTCACAAAGAATACACGGTAGCCGGAGATCGACAGCACGTGTCCGAGGCCCGAGATGAACATCGCGTCGTTCACCGGCGTCGAGATCGCGTCGCGCTTGCCCGTGATCAACGCCGACGCGATCGCGCCGCGGTCGCCGCTCAGCACCGAGCGGATGCGGCGGTCGAGGGCGTCGCGCATGGCATCGATGGTCGCCGCCGCGCGCAGCTTGAGCCCCGGCAGCAGCGGCGGCTCGACGGTGCGGATGCGCCCGAGCACGAAACCGGACGCGCCGATGCCCTGGAAGTAGAGGTTGCGCGCAAAGTCGTAGCCGCCCGGCCGCAGCGGCTCGAGCGGCGGCGACAGCCGCGCCTTGAACTCGACGAAGGCGGCGACCGGCGGCGCGGTGCCCTTGCGCACCGACACCCGCACGCGCTCGGGCGGCTGCTCGAGCCGCGTGCCCGTGATGCGGTGGACGCGCACGACGATACGGTCGGAGCGCTCGCGCTCTTCCCGCGCCTCGACGAAGCCGGCGATGTCGACGTTCCAGGCTGCCGCCTGCAGCACCGGATGCGCAATGAGCGCGCGCTTGGCGGTGACGGTGAGGAAGCCCGCCGAGGCGGCCGCAATCGCGAGCGTCAGCGGGAAGGCAACGGCCCGGTTGCGGGCGAGCACCACGCCCACCACGGCGACCAGGAACACCGTCGCCGCCGCCCACAGCTGCGGCTCCCGGTCAGCGGTGAAGTAGAGGATGATGCCAAGCCCGAAGCCGATGGCGAGCCAGGGCACGAGCCGCCCAGGCCCGACGTCGGCGAGCGCCCAGGCCCGCAGCCGCTGGCCGATGGGACGCGCAGCACCCGCTACGTCCGGCCATGTCCATACCGGCCTGCCGCCGGCACCAGCCGGCCGCCAAGTTGCTTCCCGTCCGCGCGCGATACTCTGATCGACCATCGCGCCAACGCCCACGCCACTTCACCTGGTGGCATGGTACATCGTCCGCAACCCGCGCACAGGTGCGTTCCACACAATTCACACGCGTGAGTTGGGATGTTCAGGGCGCCTTGGCGGGAGGCGCGTTGGCCCCGGAAACCTTAGCCCACGTGTCGCGCAGGCCGACGGTGCGATTGAACACCAGCTTGCCCGGCTTCGAGTCCGGGTCGGGGCAGAAGTAGCCCTGACGCTCGAACTGCACCGGCTCCGGCGAATTGGTGCCCATCGCAAGCGATGGCTCGAAGCGTGCCTCGGTGAGCACCTCGAGCGAATTCGGATTGAGGTCGGCAGCGAAATTGGCCGCGTCCGGAGTGGGCGACGAGAACAGCGAATTGTAGAGCCGCACCTCGGCCGGGATGGAATCCTTGGCCGAGACCCAATGGATCGTCCCGCGCACCTTGCGGCCGTCCGGCGCGTCGCCGCCGCGGGTCGCCGGATCGTAGGTGCAGCGCAATTCGACGACCTCGCCGGCGGCGTTTTTCACCACCTCGCGGCAGGTGACGAAATAGGCGTAGCGCAGCCGTACTTCCCTGCCGGGCGAGAGCCGGTAGAAATTCTTCGGCGGATTCTCCATGAAATCGTCGCGCTCGACATAGAGCTCGCGGCCGAAGCGGATCTTGCGGGTGCCCGCGGTCGGATCGTCGGGATGATTGACGGCTTCGAGCTCCTCGCTCTGACCTTCTGGATAGTTCTCGATCACGATCTTGAGCGGACGCAGCACCGCCATGCGCCGCTGCGCGCTCTTGTTGAGCACCTCACGGACCGCATGGTCGAACATCGCGATGTCGACCACGCTGTTGGCCTTGGCGACGCCGATGCGCTTGACGAAATCGCGCAGCGCCTCCGGCGGCACGCCGCGGCGGCGCATTCCCGCCAGCGTCGGCATGCGCGGATCGTCCCAGCCGCCGACGTGGCCGCCGCGCACCAGCTCGGTGAGCACGCGCTTCGACAGGATCGTGTAGGTCAGGTTCAGCCGCGCAAACTCGTACTGGTGCGGATGCGACGGCACCTTGATGTTGTCGAGGAACCAGTCGTAGAGCGGCCGATGATCCTCGAACTCGAGGGTGCAGATCGAATGCGTGATGCCTTCGATCGCATCCGACTGGCCGTGGGCATAGTCGTAGCTCGGATAGATCGACCACGTGGTGCCGGTGCGCGGGTGGCTCGCATGCAGGATGCGGTAGAGCACCGGGTCGCGCAGGTTGATATTGCCCGAGGTCATATCGATCTTGGCGCGCAGCACGCGCGCGCCGTTCGGAAACTCGCCCGCCCGCATGCGGCGGAATAGATCGAGGTTCTCCTCCACGCCGCGGTCGCGGAACGGGCTGTTCTTGCCCGGCTCGGTCAGCGTGCCGCGGCTCGTGCGCATCTCGTCCTGTGACTGATCGTCGACATAGGCCTTGCCGGCGCAGATCAGATCCTCGGCCCATTGGTAGAGCTGCTCGAAATAATCCGACGCATGGTAGAGGTGCTTGCCCCAATCGAAGCCGAGCCAGCGCACGTCGTGCTCGATCGCATCGATATACTCTTGCTCCTCCTTGGTAGGATTGGTGTCGTCGAAGCGCAGGTGGCAGCGGCCGCCGAACTCCTCCGCCACCCCGAAATTGAGGCAGATCGACTTGGCGTGGCCGATGTGCAGGTAGCCGTTGGGCTCCGGCGGAAACCGGGTAACGACGGTCGTGTGCCGCTTCGCATCCAGGTCAGCCTGGACAATGTCGCGGATGAAATCGCGCCCGGGTGCGGCCGCTTCGGCAACTGACATGTCGACTCAAGTCCTCGTTTCGGGGCCTATGTGCCAAATCCGGGTGGGTGAGCCAAGGCGCTTGAACAAGCCGTTTGCAACCGGCCGCCGGCCATGAGATAGGCCCGAACCGCCCGCTATGCTACACGAGCCCGCCTATTCAGTCGGCCCATTGTCTGCACCGATGACCGAGATCGTCACCCGCTTCGCCCCCTCGCCCACCGGCTTCCTGCATATCGGCGGAGCCCGCACCGCGCTGTTCAACTGGCTCTATGCGCGCGGACGCGGCGGCAAGATGCTGCTGCGGATCGAGGACACCGACCGCGAGCGCTCCACCAAGGAAGCGATCGACGCGATCCTGGACGGTCTCAATTGGCTCGGGATCACCTGGGACGGCGACGCCACCTATCAGTTCTCCCGCGTCGCGCGGCACCGCGAGGTGGTCGAGCAGATGCTCGCCGCCGGCGCCGCTTACCGCTGCTACGCCACGCCCGAAGAGCTCACCGAGATGCGTGAGAAGGCGCGCGCGGAGGGCCGCAAGCGGCTCTACGACGGACGCTGGCGCGACCGCGATCCGAGCGAGGCGCCGCCCGGCGTGAAGCCGGCCATCCGCCTCAAGGCGCCGCTGGAGGGCGAGACCGTCATCGAGGATCAGGTCCAGGGACGCGTGGTCTTCCAGAACGAGAACCTCGACGACTTCGTGCTGCTGCGCTCGGACGGAAACCCGACCTACATGCTCGCGGTCGTGGTCGACGATCACGACATGGGCGTCACCCACATCATCCGCGGCGACGATCATCTCGCCAACGCGCCGCGCCAGAAGAATATCTACGACGCCATGGGCTGGACGGTCCCGCAGATGGCGCACATTCCGCTGATCCATGGGCCGGACGGCGCCAAGCTCTCCAAGCGGCACGGGGCGCTCGGGGTCGAGGCGTATCGGGCGATGGGTTATCTCCCGGTGACCATGCGCAACTACCTGTCCCGGCTTGGCTGGAGCCATGGCGACCAGGAAATCTTTTCGACCGAGGAATTGATCGCGGCGTTCGATCTGCCGCAGGTTGGCCGTTCACCGGCGCGGCTCGATCTCGCCCGGCTCGACAGTCTCAACGGCCACTACATCCGCCAATGCTCGGACGCCGAGCTGATCGCGGAGATCGAGCGCATCCTGCCGCACATCGCAGGCGGCGCCGAGTTGGCGGCCAAGCTCACGCCCGATCTGCGCCAGCGGCTGCTGGCCGCCATGCCAGGGCTCAAGGAGCGCGCCAAGACGCTGATCGAACTGATTGAGGGCGCCCGCTATTTGTGGTCGGAACGGCCACTCCAGCTCGATGACAAGGCGACCGGCATCCTGACCGCTGAGGCCCGCGTGCTGCTGCGCGAGCTGACCGACCATCTTGGCGCGGTGGATGCCTGGACTCCCGGCGCCACCGAACAGGCCGTGCGCGCCTTTGCCGAGCGCAAGGAAACCAAGCTCGCCAACGTGGCGCAGCCGTTGCGCGCCGCCCTGACCGGGCGCACCACGTCGCCGCCGATCTTTGACGTTCTGGCGGTGCTCGGCCGGGAGGAAAGCCTGGCCCGCCTGCGCGACCAGATTTGATGCCGAGCGGCCCGGCGACCGACCCAAGCGCTTACGCTACCTTGTGATATGTGCCCGCCGCAGGGCTCCATCTTGCAGCGCACACTTGAATAAGCTACCCAATTTGGGAACCTCCCCCCGCGGCCCGGCCGGAGTTCCATCCCGCAGTTTCGCTGTGGGGTACGGTCCGCTGGGCTCATGCAACCGAGGGCTCGACCATGGACGCGAAGACCGGCTCCAATACCAAGCAAGGGCAGCTGACGATCGGCAATCAGAACTATTCGTTCCCGATCTACGACGGAACGATCGGCCCGTCGGTTGTCGACATCTCCAAGCTTTACGCCCAGGCCGGCATCTTCACCTACGATCCGGGCTACACCTCGACCGGCAGCTGCGAGTCGAAGATCACCTATATCGACGGCGACGAAGGCATCCTGCTGTACCGGGGCTATCCGATCGAGCAGGTCGCCGAGCACGGCGATTTCCTGGAGACCTGCTACCTGCTGCTCTACGGCGAGCTGCCGACGCCGTCGCAGAAATCCGACTTCGACAATCGTGTGACCAATCACACGATGGTGCACGAGCAGATGAGCCGGTTCTATCAGGGCTTCCGCCGCGACGCGCATCCGATGGCGATCATGACCGGCTGCGTCGGCGCGCTGTCGGCCTTCTACCATGACTCGACCGACATTTCCGATCCGCACCAGCGCATGGTGGCGTCGATCCGGATGATCGCGAAGATGCCGACCATGGCGTCGATGGCCTACAAATATTCGATCGGCCAGCCGTTCATCTATCCGAAGAACGAGCTCGACTACGCGACCAACTTCCTGCGCATGTGCTTTGCGGTGCCGTGCGAGGAGTACAGGGCGAACGAGGTGCTGGCGCGCGCGATGGACCGCATCTTCATCCTGCACGCCGACCACGAGCAGAACGCGTCGACCTCGACGGTCCGGCTCGCCGGCTCCTCCGGCGCCAATCCGTTCGCCTGTATCGCGGCCGGCTGCGCCTCGCTGTGGGGACCCGCGCATGGCGGCGCCAATGAGGCCGCGCTCAAGATGCTGTCGGAAATCGGCCGCGTCGAACGCATTCCGGAATACATCAAGCGCGCCAAGGACAAGAACGACTCGTTCCGCCTGATGGGCTTCGGCCACCGGGTCTACAAGAACTACGATCCGCGCGCCAAGATCATGCAGAAGACCTGTCACGAGGTCCTCAACGAGATGGGGATCAAGGACGATCCGCTGCTCGACGTCGCGCTCGAGCTCGAGCGCATCGCGCTGTCGGACGAGTACTTCATCGAGAAGAAGCTCTATCCGAACATCGACTTCTATTCCGGCATCACGCTCAAGGCGATGGGCTTCCCGACCGCCATGTTCACCGTGCTGTTCGCGGTCGCGCGCACCGTCGGCTGGATCGCCCAGTGGAAGGAAATGATCGAGGATCCGGATCAGAAGATCGGCCGTCCGCGCCAGCTCTATACCGGCGCCCCGCGGCGGGAGTATCAGCCGATCTCACGCCGGAAATAGCTCCGCACCCTCCGCTCATTCCCGCGCAAGCGGGAATCCGAATTCCTTTTTGCCTGCTGGGTCCCCGCTTTCGCGGGGACGAGCGGGATTGGATGACTTCGTCGCGTAGGACAGGACGATCTCGGCGGCGCGGCCGCTTGGCGACGCATTCCCGATTTCCATGATCGTGTCGAGGCGGGTGAACGCCTCGAGCTGCCGCCGGCGTTCCGGGCTGTCTGCCAGCAGCGGCGCCAGCGCGCCAGCCAGGCTCTCAGGCGTACAGTCCCGCTGCAACAGCTCCGGCACGACATTCTCGCCGATCACCAGATTGGCAAGAATGACCGACGGGACCTTGATCGCGATCCGCGCAACGATTTCGTCGAACAGCGATACCTTGTAGGCGGTCACCATCGGCACGCCTGACACCGCCAATTCGAGCGTGACGGTGCCGGATTTCGCGAGCGCGGCGCGCGCGATCCGGAACGCCGCCCACTTCTCGGCCGGGTCCGACGACGACGCGCGGCCGTATTGCCCAGTTGGCGGTCGCCGCGACCACGCTGTCCTTGAACTGCGGCAGCGCTGGCACGACCACCTCGAACGGCGCGGCACGATCCTTGAGCAGCGCAATCGCCTGGCCGAACACCGCCGTCATCCGCCGGATCTCGCCCGCCCTGCTCCCCGGGAAAACCAGCACCACCGGCGGATCGGCCTGCCGGCGCGCGGCCTCGTCGGCATTCGGCCGCAGCGCGCTCAATTGCTCGATCAGCGGGTGCCCGACATAGCTGCACGGCGGCCCTCCGAGCCGCGCATGCACCTGCGGTTCGAACGGCAACAAGGCGAGCACGTGGTCGACATAGGGCCGCATGGCACGGGCGCGGCCGGGCCGCCATGCCCAAACCGACGGCGAGACGTAGTTGACGATCAGGGATCGACGGCGCGGCCTTGCGCACGCGCCTGGCGATGCGGTGGGTCAGTTCCGGGCTGTCGATGATGACGAGCACATCCGGGCCGCGCCGCCACCACGGCGTCGGCGACCTCGCGGATATAGCGATAGATGGCAGGCAGATGGGCGATGAGGCTAAAGCCGATCACTGCAAAGTGCTGCGGCGGGACCAGCGGCTGCAGTCCCTCAGCGGCCATTTCGCCGCCGCCGATCCCGATCAGGCGCATCGAAGCCTGCTTGGATTTCAGGGCGCGCATCAGGGCTGCACCCAGGTGGTCCCCCGATGCCTCGGCCGCGATGATGCAGACGGTCACCCCCTCCTTACCCTCCCCCGCAAGCGGGGGAGGGTTAGGGAGGGGGATGCCGGCAGCGGCGGTCATGCTCCCGCTCCGGGACGCCGCTTTCCCACCACGAAGAGCCCAGCGCGGTCCGCTGCCTCGGCCACGCGCAACGGTTCGGCAATGACGGTCTCGCCCGCGGCCACGGCAATGCCGGCGAGCTTGGCCCGCGCGGCCTTCTCGACCGTTCGCGGGCCCAGCGACGGAAGATCGATGCGCCGGTCCTGCGTCGGCTTCGGCGATTTGACCAGGACGCCGGCATTGTCGGGAATCCTGATCCGCCCCTCCGCGCGCAGCGCGGCGATGCGCTCGAGCATGTGATCGGTGCCTTCGGCCGCCTCGATGGCCAGCACCCGATTGTCCGCGACCACAACGGCCTGCCCGACATCGAAAGACGTCATCGCGGCGATGAGCTCAAAACCGCGCGCGATGTCTTGGACGTGCCCTTCGGATGGCTTGATGAGACCAAGCGGCCCTTCGGCGACCAGGATCTCCGGCGCCACCTCATGTGCCCCGATCAAACGGAACCCGTGCTCCTCGAACATCTTGGCAATTCCCGACAACAGCTTGTCGTCGCCGCCTTTGAAGATGCGGATGGTCCTGGGCAGCAGGCGCAATGTGAGCCAGTCGAACCGCAATTCGTGGATCGCGGGACGGATCGCGTTGCCGATCATGACGACGTCGCGGCATCCCTCCTTGTGCGCCAGGCGACGAAATCGCCCTGCGCTGCCGAGATGCAGCCAGTGATGGCGGTAGCGGCCGAAGGCCGTTGGGTCGGCCCAGCCATGGATCGGGAACAGGACGACCGGGCGCCCGCTTCGCTCGACCGCGGCGGCGACCGTCAACGGAAGGGTGCCGCCGCCGCAGATGATCGCGACCGGTTCGCCACTCGCTCGCGTCGGCGCCTGGCTCATGAGCCCGTGTCGGCGGCGTCGGCGGCTGCGGCCGTCGTCCCTGAACGCTCCGCGATCATCAATGCGCGGTGATCGGACGCCCGGATGAAATCGAGCATCTTTCCGACCAGCGCGTGACCGGCGAATTCCCGCTCGACGGCCGGCAGCCGCTTGTCAAATGTCGTATCGCCGTGGAACAGCATCCGATAGGCGCGCCAGACCCGCTTGATGTCATCCCGCGAACAACCCCGGCGCTTCATGCCGACGATATTGACGCCGCGAAGCGTCGCGCGGAAACCGACGGCGATCCCAAACGGGATGACATTCGACGGCACGCCGCTCATGCCACCGATCATGGCACCCTCGCCGATCCGCACGAATTGATGCACGGCAACCATGCCGCCAACGAAAGCATTGTCGTCCACCACGACATGGCCGCCAAGAACAACGTTGTTTGCAAAGGTGACGTCGTTGCCGATGCGACAATCATGCGCGACGTGGCTGCCCACCATGATCATGCAGCGATCACCGACCGTCGTCGTTCCGCCGCCGTCCTCGGTGCCGATATTCATCGTCACGCTTTCACGGATGTCGCAGTCGGCGCCGATGACCAGCGTCGTCGGCCCGCCCCGGTAGCGCGTCGATTGCGGCGGGCCGCCCAGCGACGTGAACGGGGCGATGCGCGTGCGCGCCCCGACCGTGGTGTGGCCTTGGATGTGGACCTGCGACAGCAGCTTGCAGCCGTCGCCGATCACGGCATTGCCGCCGATCACGCAGTACGGGCCGATCGACACGTCCTGCCCGACGACGGCCCCCGCGTGCACCCGCGCTGTAGGGTCGATAAGCGCGCTGGTCATCGCGTACTCAGCATAGCGCCTATTTCCGCTTCGGCGACGATCTGACCGTTGACCTTCGCTTCACCGCGGTACCACCACATGTTCCTCTTGTTGGCGATTTTCGTCACGTGATATTCGACGGTATCGCCCGGTGTCACCGGCTTGCGGAATTTCGCTTTGTCGATCGTCATGAAGTAGACCATCTTCGGCCCGTCGATCTTGTGCGCCAGCGCGCACAACGCGCCTGCGGTCTGCGCGATCCCCTCGACCAGCAGCACGCCGGGAAAAACCGGATTCTCCGGAAAGTGGCCGAGAAACTGCGGCTCGTTGATCGTCACGTTCTTGATGCCGACCGCCGAATTGTCGCCCTGCATGTTGATGATGCGGTCGATCATCAGAAACGGATAGCGGTGCGGCAAGGCCTTCATGATGGCCATGATGTCGGCCGCATCGAGCGTCGTGACCGCCTCGTTCATCGGACACGTCCCCGCGCGCCCCGGCCGCGCTTGGCCGGGTTGCCCAACCATGACTGTCCGGCGGGGATATTCGACATGACGGCGCTCTGCGCAGCGACCTTGGCGCCTTCGCCGATCGTCAGATTGTCCGCAACGCCGACCTGTCGGCCCAACATGACATAGTCCTCGAGCACGACGCCGCCCGCAATTCCGGCCTGCGCAACCAATACGCAATGCCGTCCAATGACAACATTGTGGCCTACCTGGACCTGGTTGTCGATCTTGGTGCCCTCGCCGATGATCGTATCGATAAGCCCGCCGCGATCGATGCAGGCGCCGGCACCAATCTCCACATCGTCCTGGATGATCACCCGGCCGATATGCGGAAGCTTCGCAAGCGCGTTCGGGCCTGACGCAAATCCGAACCCATCCTGGCCGATCTGACACCCCGCATGCACCGTCACGCGATCGCCGATGAGAGCGTGCGCGACCGAAGCATTCGGGCCGATGGCGCAGTTGCGGCCGATGCGAACATTGGCGCCGATCACGGCATTGGCGCCGATCACGGTTCCCGAACCGATCTCCGCGCCCGCTCCGACGATGGCACCGGGATCGATGCTCACACCGCTTTCCACGCGCGCGCTCGGATGCATCACCGCACCGGGCGCGACGCCGGCAACGGCACCCTCGCCGGCAAACAGCGACGACGGACGCAGCGCGTCGGGAAACAGCGCGCGCGCCGCCGTGATGAAGGCTTGGAACGGCTGCTCCACGACCAGCAGTGCGACCTTGGACGGAACGCGCGCGGCGAGCTTGCGGTCGGTCAGGCATGCGCCGGCGGTACTGGCGCGGGCCTGCTCCGAAAGCCTGGCGTGGTCGAGGCAAACCAGATCCGACGGCCCGCCGCGATCGAGCGCCGCGATGCCCGTGATCGTCCGTGCCGGATCGGCGTTACGGCGCAGTTCCGCGCCGGTGAGCTTTGCAATCTCGCCGACGGTAATTCGCCTGTCGCCCCGGAAAAAGGATCGCGCGCTCATGCAACTCCGACGGTGCGGCGACCGACCGCTCGGTTTAGAAGGTCGCTCCGCCGCTGAACCGGAAGATCTGGGTGCGATCGAAAGATTGCTTGGTGATCGGATACGCGAGGTCGAAGCGCAGCGGTCCGAACGGCGACGCCCAGAGCAGGCCCACGCCCACCGACGAGTTCACGAACATGCTGTTGCTCGACGGCGTCAGCACCTCGCCGGTCGCATTGGGCACCGGCGGCAGCCAGGACGTCGGGCCGCGATAGTTCCAGAGCGAGCCGGCATCGGCGAAGACCGCCAGCTTGATGCCGACCTCCTTGGGCGCGAAGAACAACGGCGTCTGGAATTCGACGCTGGTGCCCCAGTACATCGATCCACCAAGGGCGTCCTGCGTGGTTCCGATCGTCAGGTCGCGCGGTCCGATGCCGGACGGCGCAAAGCCGCGGACCAGGTTCGGGCCCAACTGGAAGTGGTCCAGCATCCGCAGCCCATCGGAGCCCCAGCCGTGAATGTAGCCGGCCTGCAGGCGAAATACGCCGATGACGTCCTGCAGCGGCTCGTAGTAGCTGCGGATGTCGGCGGTGGTGCGGATGTACTGCACGTCGCCGCCGACGCCGGCGAAGTCCTGCTTCAACACTGCGAGCAGACCGCTGGTCGGATTGCGGTTGTTGTCCAGGGTGTTGTAGGCGAGGTCGTAGCCGACCAGCGACGTGATCACCTGACCTTGCGCAAGCTCGCGTCGAACGGCCAGCGATGCTTCGCCATCCTGGTAGCAGTTCTGGGCAAAGGCCGCGCCGGTCGCCGGGTCGATCCAGGGCAGACCCGTATTCGGATCAATGCCAGTGACGCTGGTCGGGTAGAGTCCGGTGGCGCTGTTGGGAATGAGGTTGTTACAGTTGCGCAGGTGCTGCGGAAGCTCGATCTTCTGGCTGTAGATCGAATAACGCAGCTGCAGCGACAGATCCTCGCGCAGCGTGAAGCCGAACCGCAACCCGCCGCCGGTCGTACGCGATTCGTACGACACGAAGTTCGTCGCCTTCTGCAGCCGCGAGAAGATATCGACGCCGAGCGCGACGCGATATCCGAGCAGATAGGGCTCGACGAACGACACCGAGTAGCCCGACGAATTCTGGCCGTACTGTACCGAGGCCTTGGCATACAGGCCGTAGCCGAGGAAGTTGCGCTCGCCGATGCTGACTTCCGCCAGGAAGCCGTCCGCCGTCGAGTAGCCGCCGCCGACGGAGAATTCGCCGGTCGACTGCTCTTCGACCTGCACGTTGATGATGACGCGGTCCGGCGACGAGCCGGGATCGGTCAGAATCTTGACTTCCTTGAAGTAGCCGAGGTTGCGCAGCCGCCGCTCGGCGCGGTTGATCAGCGCGCGGTTGTAGGGGTCACCTTCGGCGACGTCGAATTCGCGCCGGATCACATAGTCGCGGGTTCGCGTGTTACCGCGAACGTTGATCTGTTCGATATAGACGCGCTGCCCATCGTCGATCGTGTAGATGAGGTTGACGCGGCGGGCCTGATAGTCGCGGTCGGCGCGCGGCCGCACCAGCGCAAACGCATAGCCCTGGCGCGCGGCCTCGATCGTCATTTCCTCGACGGACTTCTCGAGCGCCTCGGCGTTGTAGACGTCGCCGGGCGACGTCCTGATTCGCGAACGCATCAGCCCGGGATCGATGGCGCGGACGTTCGAGCGGACGTCGACCGTCCCCACGCGATACTGCTCGCCTTCCTCGATCGTGAAGGCGACGACGAAACCGTTGCGGCCCGGATCGAATTCGGCGGCGGCCGCGACGATGCGGACGTCGATGTAGCCGTTCTTCAGATAGAACCGGCGCAGCAGCTCACGGTCGGCCTCCAGCCGGTCCTGATCGTAGATGTTGGTGCTTTGCAGGAACGACAGGATGTTGGTCTGGGTCGTCCGGACGACATCCTTCAGCCGCCAGGACGAATAGGCGCGGTTGCCGACGAATTCGATGCCCAGGATCGTGGTCTTGTCGCCTTCCGTGACCTCGAAGACCAGGTCGACGCGGCCGTTCGGCAAATCGATGATTTTCGGAACGACGGTGACGTCGTAGCGGCCGCTGCGGCGATAGACCTCGACGATGCGCTGCACGTCGGATTGAACGACGCCGCGCGACAGCGTTCCGCGTTCTTTCGACTGAATCTCGGGCTTGAGCTGCTCGTCCTTGACCCGGCGGTTGCCCTCGAACTGGATCCGGTTGATGACCGGATTTTCCACGACCGTGACAACGATCCGGCCACCCGCCTGGCGGATGTTGACGTCCTGGAACAGCCCGGTGCCGTACAGCGCCTTGTAGGCTTCGTCGATTTCGAAGGCGCCGAGCCGGCCGCCGGGGCCGGGCTTGAAGTAGGAACGGATGGTCGCGGCTTCGACCCGGCGGTTGCCTTGGACGTCGATATTGGCCTGCGCATAGGCACTGGAGTTCGTCAGCACGACGACAGGCGCCGCGCCGATGACACTGCAGAGGACTAGCCCGATAGCGCCTAGTCCCCGAATTAACCGCAGACCCAACCTCACGCCCAATTCCCCCTCCGAACCCGCCATTTCCCCGGGGTTCGCCGAACCGACAAGACCCCGCTTCTACAGGGATTTAGCTGCAGCGCAAACCAACCTATCCGCGCTCGTGTCCTTTGCTGTCAAACCGTTGCCCAGACACAACAATCCCCTCAAAATCATACCGCAATCCCAACTCGGTATCATGACTTGGGCCACAGTGAGGCCAGTCGCCCAATATCGTTGTAGGTCGCGAACACCATCAGCATCAAAACCAGAGCCATTCCGATGCGGAATCCGTATTCCTGCGCCCGTTCGGACAGCGGACGGCCCCTCACCGCCTCGATCGCATAGAACAAAAGGTGACCGCCATCGAGCAGCGGCACCGGGAAGAGATTCAGGAGCCCGATCGATACCGAGATCATCGCTACGAACTGGACCAGCAACGAGAAGCTGACGCTCGCCACCTGGCCGGACATCTGCGCGATCATGATCGGGCCGCCGAGCTGGTCGGCCGACGCCCGCCCGGCGAAGATTCGCCAGATATAGCTCATGGTCTGCTCGACCAGCGTCCAGGTCTCGGTAAAGCCGATGCCCACCGCGGTCATGAACCCGACCCGCTCGAATCGAACCTCGTCAGACGCCAGCGACCGCGTGATGCCCAGCACACCCATGCGGTGGGTATTGCCGAAATTGTCCTTCACATCCTGCAGCGCGGGGACCGCCTTGAGCGTGACCAGCTTGCCGCCGCGCTCCACGACGATGGTGAGGCTCTCGCCGGCGCTGACGCTGACGATGCGTTGCATGTCGGAGAAGCTGCGGATGGAGCGGCCATTGATCGACTGCACCACGTCGCCGGGCTCGAATCCGGCCGCGGCCGCGGCACTGTTGGCCTGCACTGTATCGACGCGCGGCAGCGTGCTTTGGCGTCCGTAGATCATCGCGGCCAGGGCGAAGATCACGATCGCCAAAATGAAATTGGCGAGCGGCCCGGCGACCACGATGGCGGCGCGCGGTCCGACTTTCTGATGCACGAAACTGACCTTGCGCTCGGCGTCGGACATGGCCGCAACAGCGGCCTGGTCCGGAACGCTGGCGGCGTTTTCGTCGCCGAAGAATTTGACGTAACCACCGAGCGGAATTGCGGAGACTTTCCACCGGGTCCCGTGGCGATCGTTGAATCCGAACAGTTCCGGACCAAAACCGATCGAGAAAACCAGGACCCGCACGCCGCACCAGCGCGCAACCAGGAAATGGCCGAGCTCGTGGACGAAGACAACGACCGTCAGAACGAACAAAAAGGCAACGATAGCGTACAGGATCCCCGACCCCATCGCTCCAATACTCGGCAGAATTTCAAGTCCCATGATCCGGCTGTCCCCGCCCCCGCGGCTACGGTACTAGAGCCCGCTATCCCTAGGATGCCTTTGCGGCAATTTCGGGCAAGAGCTCACGTGTTAACAATCTTGAATCGTGGTCAATGGCGAGTGCATCGTCGACGCTCGCGGGTTCCCGCGTGAGCCCGCGCCCGGTGGCAGCGGCGAGGGCCGCTTCGACCACGGCCGATATTCCCACGAATCCGAGCCTTTTGGCGAGGAACTCGCCGACCGCCACCTCATTCGCCGCGTTGAGCACCGTCGGAGCGCCGCCGCCCGCCTCCAATGCGCGGCGCGCGAGCCCGAGCGCCGGGAAGCGTTCCATATCGGGACGTTCAAACGTCAGCGTCGCAACCTCTGCGAGATCGAGTCTCGGCGCCGGGCCGTTGATCCGTTCCGGCCAGGCCAGGCAATGCGCGATCGGAATCCGCATGTCGGGGCTTCCGAGCTGCGCGATGAACGAGCCGTCGCGGAATTCGACCAGGCCGTGGATCACCGACTGCGCGTGCACCACCACGTCGATCTCATCCGGCTTGAGCGCAAACAGATGAAACGCCTCGATCACTTCGAGACCTTTGTTCATCAGCGTGGCGGAATCGATCGTGACCTTCGGCCCCATCGACCAGTTCGGATGCTTGAGTGCCTGCTCGAGCGTCGCGGCGCGAATCTGCGCCTTGCTCCAGGTCCGGAACGGTCCGCCCGAGGCGGTGAGGATGACGCGCCGCACATCCTCGCGCCGTCCCGCGCTCATCGCCTGGAACAGCGCGTTGTGTTCGGAGTCGACCGGCAATACCGTGGCGCCGGCTTCGGCGGCGCGCCGCATGAACAAGCCGCCGGCGCACACCAGCGTTTCCTTGTTGGCGAGCGCGACAATCGCGCCACGCTCGGCGGCCGCCAATGTGGGGCGCAATCCGGCAGCGCCGGTGATGGCACCGATCACCCATTGCGCCGGGCGCTGCGCCGCTTCCACCAGCGCATTCTCGCCCGCCGCGGCCTCGATCCCGGAGCCCGCCAACGCGCTCTTGAGGTCGCGATAGGCGGCCTCGTCTCCGACCGCCGCGAAGCGCGCACCGACTTCGCGCGCCAGCGCCGCCAACGCCGTGGCATTGGTATTCGCACTGACCGCTTCGACCCGATAGCGCTCGCGTTCGCGCTTGATCAGATCGATGGTACTCGCACCGATCGATCCGGTCGCGCCCAGCAATGTCACGCTGCGCTCGCCAGCCGCGGCCTTCAGGCCGGGTTTCACCGCGGTCCTCGCCTTCATCAGGTCACCATATCAGCAAGCCGCGCGCAGGGGCATCCATACCGCCATGCGCCAGACCGATCAGGCACGCCAGCACGGCGGCCGCGACAAAGCCGTCCAGGCGGTCCATGAGGCCACCGTGACCGGGGATCAGAGTACCGGCATCCTTGGCGCCGAAGCGGCGCTTGATCGCCGAATTCAGCAAGATCGCCGATCTGGGCCACGATCGACAGCGCGATTGCGACCAAGCTTGCCGACAGGAAACCACCGACGCCACTGAACTGCACGACCAGCACCGCTGCCAGCACCGCGCCGGCCAGGCCGCCGATCGAGCCCGACCAGGTCTTGTTCGGGCTGAGGCGCGGCGCGAGCTTGGGTCCGCCAACGGCCCGGCCGACGAAATAGGCCACGATGTCGGTTGCCCAGACCACGCCGAACAGAAAGATGATCGCGACGAAACCGAACGCGGGATCGGAGCGCAGCACGATCGGCGCAAGTCCCATCGCGCCGGCATAGGGCACGCCGGCCGCCACCCAGAAGCCGCCCGTACGCGGTGCAAGGGCCGCAGATGCGAGCATGCCCATCGCCAGAACGATCGGCGCGGCCGCAAGACGCAGGTCGCTATGGCGGTCGTCAAAGCCGATGCTGCTTGCGGCCAGGGCGACCGCCAACGCCACCGCAACGATGCCGATCATCAGCACCGAGCGCCGGTCAGCGCCCGCCACCAGCGTCGTCCATTCCCACATCACGACGATGGCGGCGGCGCTCCAGAACGCGGCAAAGACCCACCCGCCGAGATAGGCGACGCCGATCGCCAGCGGCGCCAGCACCAGCGCCGAGCCGACACGCAGCGCCAAGTCGCTGCCGCGGCTGCCAACCGGCACGGGACGCGCAGGCTCCGCGTCGGACATGATCATGAACCGGTTTGTGCGATCAGTCCGCCAAACCGTCGCTCGCGACGGCGATATTCGGCGATGGCACCTTCGAGCGTGGAACGGTCGAAGTCCGGCCAATAGGTCGGAACGAAGACGAGCTCGCTATAGGCGGCCTGCCACAGCAGGAAGTTCGAGAGCCGCTGCTCGCCGCTGGTACGGATGATGAGATCGGGATCCGGCAGATCCGGCGCATCGAGATTGGCGGTGATCGCTTCCGCCGTGATCGCACTCGCGGGGATGCGGCCGGCGGCAACCTCGCTGGCGAGGCGCTGCGCGGCGCGGGCGATCTCCTGCCGCGCCCCGTAGTTGAACGCGACCACCAAAGTGAGCTTGTCGTTGTTGATCGTCAGCTCCTCGGCCTCTTCAAGCAGCGAACGGATATCGGGCGAAAGGTCGTCACGCTCGCCGATCACCCGGACATGCACGCCGTTCCGATTGAGCTCCGCCAGGTCGTTGCGGATGAAAAGGCGCAGCAACCCCATCAGCTCACGGACCTCGGCCGGCGGACGCGTCCAGTTCTCGGAGCTGAAGGAGAAGATCGTCAGGATCTGGATGCCGAGATCGCCGGCCGCGCGCACCGTGCGCCGCAACGCCTCGACGCCGCGGCGATGGCCCTCGCTGCGCGGCAGGCCGCGCGCCGAGGCCCAGCGTCCATTGCCATCCATGATGATCGCAACGTGCCGCGGCACCGCGAACTCAGGCGTACGGACATTGAGGGCCTCGGGGAGCGACATTCGGCGACCTCACACCGTGAGGATTTCCTTTTCTTTGGCCGCCAGCATCTTGTCGATTTCGACAATGATGTCGTCAGTGGCCTTCTGCACCTGCTCGGACGAGCGCTTGCCCTCGTCTTCGCTGATCTTGTGATCCTTTTCCAGCTTCTTGAGCACGTCGAGGCCGTCGCGCCGCACGTGGCGCACGGCAACCTTGGCGGCTTCGGCATATTTATGCGCAACCTTGACCAAGTCCCTGCGGCGATCTTCGTTCAATTCCGGAATCCGCAGCCGCAGCACCTGGCCGTCGGTCGACGGCGTCAGCCCCAGATTGGAGGCATGGATCGCCTTCTCGACGGCGTGGATCATGGATTTGTCCCAGACCTGCACCGAGATCAGGCGCGGCTCCGGGACGCTCACGGTGGCGACTTGATTGAGCGGCATGTGGGTGCCGTAGGCCTCGACCTGGATCGGCTCGAGCAGGTTGGCCGAGGCGCGGCCGGTGCGCAGGCCGCCGAGCTCCGTCTTCAAGACCTGGATCGCACCCTGCATGCGGCGCTTGAGCTCATTCATGTCATGTGTCGTGGTTGCCATGATGATCTCCTGAAAGCACGCGGTGGAAATTAAGAAACCGCTTCGCCTGTCCTCGTGTCTGGCCGGCTCGTCTGGCCGGCTTGGCCGGCCGGCGTTCTGTCCTTAAGAGTTGACGACGGTGGCGCGGCCCTTGCCGCGCAGAACCGTCTCGATCGCCCGCGATTCCCCGATCGAGAACACGATGATAGGCATCCGGTTCTCACGGGCAAGCGCGAAGGCGGTCGCATCCATGACCTTCAGGTCACGCTCGATCGCCTCCTGGTGGGTCAGCTTTTCATAGCGAACCGCTTTCGGGTTTTTCTTCGGGTCGGCGCTGTAGACACCGTCCACGTCGGTCGCCTTGAGCACCGCCCCAGCGCCGATTTCCGCGGCGCGCAGCACCGCCGTGGTGTCGGTGGTGAAGAACGGATTGCCGGTGCCGCCGGCCAGCAGCACCATCCGGTTCTTGTCGAGATGCCGCAGCGCGCGGCGCCGCTCGTAGGTTTCGCAGATCTCCGGCATGGTCACCGCCGACATCGTCCGCGCCGAACCGCCGGCGGTCTCGATGGCGGATTCGAGCGCCAGCGCGTTCATGACCGTGGCGAGCATTCCCATCAGGTCGCCGGTCAGCCGCGGAATGCCTTTCCCGGAGACCTGAACGCCGCGCACGATATTGCCGCCACCGACGACAATGCCGATGCTGACGCCGAGCTTCTGGGTGGCGACGAGATCGGCGGCGATACGCTCGAGCGTCGGCTGATGAATGCCGGCACCGTCCGTGCCCGCCAATGCCTCACCGGAGACCTTGACGACCACGCGTCGGTAAATCGGCTCAGCCATGGCGTGTCCGCCCTGCCCGTTTGCGGCCGCCCCTGGATCGGGACGGCCAAGGAAGCCCGCGTTAGCCTTTCGCCGTGGCGGCTACTTCGGCAGCGAAGTCGGTCTCCGCACGCTCGATACCTTCGCCGCGGTCAAATCGCACAAACCCGGTCACCTTGATCGGCCCGCCAACCTTGCCCTCGGCCTCCTTCAAGGCCTGCGCGACGCTCTTCTTGTCGTCATGGATAAACGGCTGATCGAGCAGGCAGACCTCTTTGTAGAAGGTCTTGAGCCCTGATTCGACGATCTTGTCGACGACATTCGCGGGTTTTCCCTGCGCCTTGGCCTTGTCGGCGAGGACGTCCTTCTCGCGGCGCACCGCCGCCGGATCGAGCCCGGACGGATCGATCGCCTGCGGGTTCGACGCCGCGACATGCATCGCGACCTGGCGGCCGATGCGCGCCAACTCTTCCGCGTCGCCCGACAACTCGAGCGCGACGATCACGCTCATCTTGCCGAGGCCGTCGGTCACCGCGCCGTGCACATAGCTCGCGACCACGCCCTGACCGACCGACAGCGACGCCGCGCGGCGCAGCGTCATGTTCTCGTTGATCTTGGCGACGGTATCCGTGATCGCATCCGCGATTGTGATGCCGCCGACCTTCGCCTTCTTGATCGCCTCGACGTCGGTGCCGACGTCGAACGCGACATCGGCGATCATCTTGACCAGGCCCTGGAACAGATCGTTGCGCGCGACGAAATCGGTCTCGGAATTGACCTCGACCACGACGCCCTTCTTGCCCTTGACGGCAGCGCCGGTCAGACCTTCGGCAGCAACACGGCCGGCTTTCTTGGCGGCCTTCGACAAGCCCTTCTTGCGCAGCCAATCGACGGCGGCTTCCATGTTGCCGTCGTTCTCGCCGAGCGCGGCCTTGCAATCCATCATGCCCGCGCCGGTCGCCTCGCGCAGCTCCTTGACCATTTGTGCGGAAATGTTGGCCATCGAGGTTGTCCTCTTGTTCGGTACGGCCGGGGACAAGAGCCCGGCTCGTCATTGATATTTGCAGGGTATGGACGACAGGTGTCGGCGATACGAAGGTGACTGCACGCGCGCGGAAGCTTATTCGGCTTCGGCGGTGAGCTCCTTCGACTTCGCGATCCAGCTGTCCACCCGGCCCGGCAATCCGACCTCTTCGCCGATCTTGTGTGCTGCGTCGGGGCCCAGTCCGGCAATCTGCCAGTAGTGGAAAATGCCCAGATCGTTGAGCTTCTTCTCGATCGCCGGCGAGACGTGCCCGAGCTTCTTGAGATCGTCGGCAACGCCGCGCGGTCCCGACAGGACTTCGTAGCCATCGGCAGCCGCTGCCGGGACTTCTTCGGCGACCGGCTCGGCCGCCGCGCCGACGTCGACGCCGCGCTCGCCCTGGCCGCGCGCGATACCGTCGATCGCCGCCTTGGCGATGAGGTCGCAATAAAGCGAAATCGCGCGGCTGGCGTCGTCGTTGCCGGGCACGACAAAGGTGATGCCGTCGGGATCGCAATTGGTGTCGACGATCGCCGCCACCGGAACGTTGAGGCGGCGCGCCTCCTTGATCGCGATGTCCTCTTTGTTCGTGTCGATGACGAACACGAGGTCGGGCAAGCCGCCCATGTCCTTGATGCCGCCGAGCGCACGATCGAGCTTGTCGCGCTCGCGCTGCAGATCGAGGCGCTCTTTCTTGGTGTAGCCGCCGGCCTCGTTCGAGGCGAGCATCTCGTCGAGCTTGCGCAGCCGCGAGATCGAGCCCGAGATCGTCTTCCAATTGGTCAGCGTGCCGCCGAGCCAGCGCGAGTTGACGTAGTACTGCGCGCATTTCTTGGCCGCCTCGGCGACCGGGTCCTGCGCCTGCCGCTTGGTGCCGACGAACAGGATGCGGCCGCCCTTGGCGACCGTGTCGCTGACCGCCTGCAGCGCCCGGTGCAGCATCGGCACCGACTGCGCGAGGTCGACGATGTGGATGTTGTTGCGGGTGCCGAAGATGTACGAGGCCATCTTCGGATTCCAACGGTGGGCCTGATGGCCGAAGTGCACGCCAGCTTCCAACAGCTGGCGCATCGAGAAGTCAGGAAGCGCCATATCATTCTCCGGTTGATCCGCCGCGGACCAGTGAGCGTTCCCGAGGATCGGGAAAGCCACCGGACGGCTCGAGGCCAAGGTCCGCGTGTGAGATGGCGGCTATATAAGGGCGAGGCCCCTGCGAAGCAAGCGAAATGGCCGGAAAACGCGGCGTTTGGGCCGCATTCCCGGCCGCCGCCAAATCCCGTAGCCTGCCGGCCATAACGGTGAATATCGGAGGAACGCATGCTTCGCAGGACCCGTCTGGCCCTCTGCCTGGCCTTCGGCTTCGGCCTAGGCTTCTTGGCCACCCCTGCGACAGCGCAAGGCGACTATCCCAGCCGCACGGTCCGGATCATCGTCCCCGCCACCCCGGGCGGCGGCAGCGACACCTTCGCGCGGCTCGTGGCCCAGCACCTGGCCAAGGAGATGAACCAGCAATTCGTGGTCGAGAACCGGCCCGGCGGCGGCACCTTGCCTGCCATGGAGTATGTCCATAGCCAGCCGGCGGACGGCTACACGCTCTATCTGTCGCCTTCGACCACCACCTCGATGCACCTTGTGCGCAAGTCGCTGCCCTGGGACGTGCGCAAGGCGTTTACCGGCCTCACCCAACTCGCCGTCGTGCCGCAGGGGCTGGTGATCAATCCCAAAGTCCCGGCCACCTCGGTCAAGGAATTCATCGCGTTGGCAAAACGCGAGCCGGGCAAGCTCACCTACGGTTCTGCCGGGCCCGGCACCGGCCCGCACATGGCGATGGAGCTGTTCAATCTGATGGCCGGCATCAAGGTCCAGCACGTCCCTTACCGCGGCGTGTCGCAGTCGGTGACCGACATCCTCGGCGGCAGCATCTCCGGGATGATGCTCAACCTTGTGACGGCCAAGCCGCATGTCGAGGCCGGCCAGCTCCGCATCCTCGGGATTTCGAGCTCCAAGCGCTCAAGCGCCATGCCGGAGGTCCCGACCATCGCCGAAGTCGGCGTCCCCGACTATGAGGCGCTGCAGTGGTTCGGATTGCTGGCGCGCAGCGGAACGCCACCCGAGATCCTCACTCGGTTGCAGAAGCTGATCGCCGACAGGGATGCAGACGCCCGAGATGCAGGCGCGGCTCAAGACCGAAGGCGCCGATGCGGTGGTCAACACGCCCGAGCAATTCCAGAAGCTGATCAGCGACGAGATCGAGCGCTGGACCAAGCTCGCGGCGGCGATCAACCTGAAGCCGGAGTGATCAGATCGTCATGGCCGGGCTTGTCATCGCAAGTCAGGTTTACCCGACTTGCGACACTCAAGTCGCGCGGAAGTCGGGCAAGCCCGACTTCCGATGCCATCCACGCCTTTCGTCCTTGCATGACGCGAAGACGTGGATGCCCGCGACGAGCGCGGGCATGACTGCGTTTTGTGGCTAGTTCGCCGAGAAGATCGCCTGGGCGCGGCTGACGACCGGGGCCGGCGAACGATAGAGCCGCTCGACCATCGACTGCACCTCGGCGCCGCTGACGAATTCGAGCTCCAGCCCGATCTTGGCGCCCTCGGCGATGAACTGCGGATCGCGCATGGTGTCGGCGAACGCCTTGCGCAACGCTTCCGCCACGCGCGCGTCGAGACCGGGCGGCGCCACCACCGGACGGCCCATGGACTGCCGCGAGAAGATCATCTCCAGCACCTGCAGGTCTTCCGGATTTTTCACGAGCTCGGTCACCAGCGGAACGTCGGGCAGCTCCTTGTGCTTGCCGAGCGCGAGCTGGAGGATGATCTTGAGCGAGCCGTCGTCGATCTGCTTCTTGTTGCCGGAGCGCGCCACGCCCCATGAATAGCCGACGATGCCGTCGAGCTCGCCGCGCTCGACCGCCAGCATGATCTCCTGCGTGCCGGGATAGCCGGAGATCGGCTTGAGCTTGGTCCCGATGAGCGCGTTCAGCGCCGCGGTGAATGCGTGCTGATCGCCGCCGATACCGGTCGAGCCGACCGTCATCCCGGCGCCCTTCATGGCTTCGCTCAGGCTTTTGACCGGACCCGGCTGCCGGACGAAGAAGCCTGAGACCTCGTTGTTCATGCTGCCGATCCAGGCGAATTTCGTGGAGTTGAATTTGGCCTGCGATGCGGCGCCGCCGAGCAGCGGCTCCATCGCCACGCCGCGCCCGACCAGCGCGATTTCGGTGCCGTCGCGCGGCGCCGCATTGGCGATGTAGTTCGCGAGATTGAGCGAACCGGCGCCCGGGCGGTTCTGCGGCACGATCGACGGGTTGCCGGGAAGATATTTGCCCAGGTGCCGGGCCAGCAGCCGGCCATAGGTGTCATAGCCGAACCCGGTCGGCGAATAGCCGATCGACACCTTGATCTGCTTGCCTGCAAAGCTGACCGGCGCGGTCTCCGAGCGCGCCGCCGATGCCGCCGCGCAGACCATGGCCGCGCAGAGCAGAGCCTTTGTGAGCGCATGCGATCGCATGGCGGTCACTCCGCCGCCCGCGCCATGCGCAGGCCGTCGAGATGCGCGATCACCTCGTCGACATGCATGACGTCGGCATATTTGTGGTGCAGGTCGAACAGGTTGACCTTGTGGGTCAGCTCGGCGCGATCGTAGGTGCACTCTTCCGCGATGGTGATGTGGAAGCCGCTCGAATAGGCGTCGACCGCGCTCGCGCGCACGCAGCCCGACGTGCTCTCGCCGCAGATGATCAGGCTCGACACGTCGAGGATGGTCAAGTGCGACACCAGCGGCGTGCCCTGGAACACGCTGGCGCGCTGCTTCTTGATGAGCACGTCGTCCGGCTCGACCGGAAACTCATGGTAGATTTCATACGCGTCATCCGCCGGCCTTGGCCGCGAGTTGCGGGTCGACACCGCACCGCGCGGACGGTTGTTGGGGCGCGTCTCCTGGGTGCAGAAGAAAATGGGAATGCCGGCGCGGCGCGCGGCGGCAAACAGCTGCTTGGTCGGCGCGATGGCCTGATGCGCGAAGATCCCGCACGAGTTGGGATAGCGCTCATTGAGCTCGGCCGGCGGCAGCGGCCCGCCGCGATAGACGAGGTCGTAGAGGTCGATCGCGAGCAGCGCCGGGCGCGGCCCGACAAAGGTCTCGCGCCGCCAGCCCTTGTAGAGCTCGAGGTCGGAGGCCGGGACGACGTCCTTCCAGCAGTGGTCGTTAAACTTCTCGATCGAGGCCATGTTTTTTCTCCGTTCGTTTCTTGCAACCTGGCTGCAACGCTATCCTAGTTGGAAGCGTCGAGCCTGCGGAATTTTTGTACACGCTGCCCGGTGTTCACCTCGGCCGTGAAGATATTGCCCTGGCGGTCGACCGCGATGTTGTGCACGGCGGTGAATTGCCCGGCCTGCCGGCCGATGCGCCCGAAATGCCCGAGCACCTGGAGCGTCTTGCGATCGACGACACGAATTTCGCCGTTGGAGCCGTCGACCATGTAGATGAAGCGCTGCTCCTTGTCCGGCGAGAACGCGATCTCATAGACGGTGCCGTTGAGACGCGTCTGCCGCTCGAAGAAATGCTCCGACACGAACGTGCCGTCCTTGCTGAAGATTTGCAGCCGGTTGTTGGTGCGGTCGCAGACGTAGACCAGACCGTCGTTCGAGATGCGGATGCAATGCACCGGCGTGCCGAATTGCTGCGACGGCGCCGCCGCCGGATCGTAGGGCGGCGTTTTGGTATCGCTCGGCCGGTTGCCGTAGGCGCCCCAGTGGCGCTTGTAGGCGCCGGTCTCGGAATCGAACACGACCACGCGACGATTGCCATAACCGTCGGCGGCATAGACCTCGCGCGCGGCGGTATCGACCGCAATATCAGCGGGCGAGCCGAGCCGCTCGGTTGAATTGCTGTCGGGACCCTGGACCGGCTTGCCGATCTGCAGCACGAACTTGCCGTCCATCGTGAACTTGAGGAGCTGCCCATCGGTCTTGTCGTTGCCGGCGAGCCAGACGAACTCGTTGCCGTCGATGTGGATACCGTGCTCGCTCTTGGGCCACTGATAACCTTCGCCCTTGCCGCCCCAATGGCGGATGAGATTGCCGGCCGGATCGAACACCAGCACCGGCGGCGCCGCCGCGCAGCACTTGGCGATCGGCGGCTTCTGTTCGGACGCGCGTTCGCGCGCGGTCAATGACTCGGGGCGATGCACGACCCAGAGCCGATCCTGCCGGTCGACCGCAATGCCGGAGACCTGTCCGAGCAGCCAGTCGTTCGGCAGCGGCTTCGGCCAGAACGGATCGACCTGGAATTGCGGCGCGGCCGACTTGCCGCCGGCATCCTGCGCCGGCGCCGGATGCACGACCAACAACATTGCGGCTACGTTGAGCCAAAGGGTCATTGCCCTCATCGTTTCCTCCCGAGCTGGTTGCAGTTTGCTATGCCGGCTGAACCTCCGGTTCCTTGGTTGCGTCGAACGTGAAAATCCAGGTGCGGTCCAGGAACGGCGGCGGCGGCACCTTGCGATTGTTGGTGAATTGTTCGCGCGACTGCAACGTGACGCGCGCCGTGCGCGGCTGCCGCTCGGCGACATAGCCTTTCAGCGCGGCATGGATGTCGTCGCGATGGCGGTCGAGATTGCGGCCGAGCACATAGCCGTCCTCGATCGCCATGTTGCCGCCCTGCGCCAGCGTCGGCATGGTCGGATGCGCGGCGTCCCCAAGCAGCGTGACGCGGCCCGTGGTCCATTGCGGGATCGGATCGCGGTCGTAGATGCCCCACTTGAAGACGTGCTGCACGTTGCGGAACATGTCGAGCAGCGCCTCGTTCCAGCCTTCGTAGGCGGCGAGCAATTCCTCCTGCGAGCTCGGCGCCGACCAGGATTCCTCGACCCACTGGTCGGTGACGTGGCCGGCAAAGATGTTGAGCATCGAGCCGTCGCCGATCGGATAGCAGATCACGTGGCCGTTCGGCCCGATCCAGCCGTGGTAATCGTCGCGCGCCAGCTCGACCGACAGTCCCGGGCCGATGCGCGTCGGCACCCGCTCCATCGGCACCATGCAGCGCCAGCACATCTGTTCGGTGAAGCGCGGATTGTCGGCGCCGAAAAGCTGGGCGCGGATGGCGGAGCGGATGCCGTCGGCGCCGATCACGGCGTCGGCTTCAATCTCCAGGCCATCGGCGAAGCGCGCGACCGCACTGTCTTCGGTCGAGATCGCGCCGACACAGTTGGAATTGAGGTGGATCGCCCGTTCCGGCAGCTGATTGCGCAGCAGCTCATGCAGGTGGGCGCGATGCAGCGTCGTGTGCGGCGCGCCGTAGTCCCGTTCCGCGACGCCCTTGAGCGGCGTGCGATGACGCAGGCTCGCGTCGTCCCACTTGATCGAGACCTGGGTGGCCGGCCGGAACGCGAACTTGCTGAATTTGTCCCAGAGCCCGAGCGCGCGGATGACCTTGACGCCGTTCGGCCCGACCTGCAGCCCTGCCCCGACCTCTTCGAGTTTCGGCGAGCGCTCGTAGACCGCGACCTCGAAGCCGCGCTGATGCAGCGCAACGGCGGCGGTCAACCCGCCGATGCCTCCGCCCACGATGACCACGCGGTATGGACGGTCTTTGACGACGTTTTGCATGCGATAGGCGTAGCGCCGGGCCGCAACGCTGTAAAGTTGGCGGTCGCCGTTCGACCAGCGCCGATCCATCCTCCGCTCATTCCCGCGAAAGCGGGAATCCAGTCTTGAGCTAGCCTGGGTCCCCGCTTACGCGGGGACGAGCGGAAGAGAGAGCAAGTCACCCTACAACGCCTGCACCTCGATCACGCCGGGGATCGCCTTGATGGCGCCGGCGATCTGCGGCGACACCTTGAAGCGGCCGGGGAGCTTCACCTCGACCTCGGTGCCCTCGCGGAGGATCAGCACCACCGACACTTCGCCGTCGCCCTTGTCGGCGGAACGCTGCGGCGGCGCCGACCCTGCCAGCCGCTTGGCGACGCTTTCCAGCGGCTTCTCGTCGCGCAGGAACACGCGCAGGCCCTTCTGCATTTTCGCCGCCGCCTCATCGAGCGACTCCACGCTCTGGATGCGCGCGCGCACGTCGTCGCCCTGCAGCTCCGCCGACAGACCGAGCAGCACCGCCTTGCCGGGCTCGAGCTGGTCGCGGAATTGCGCCAGCCCTTCCGAGAACAGCACCGCCTCGTAGTGGCCGGACGGATCGGAGAGCCCGATGATCCCCATCTTGCTGCCGGTGCGGGTGCGCCGCTCCTGCCGCGACACCACCGAGCCGGCGACGCGGCCGGCGCTGGCGCCCGCCTTCACGCTGCGGGCGAACTCCGCCCACGACTGCACGCGCATGCGCTGCAGCGCCGGGGCGTAGTCGTCGAGCGGATGGCCCGACAGGAAGAAGCCGATGGCGTCGAACTCCTTCTGCAGTCGCTCGGCGGGAGGCCACGGCTCGACCGACGGCAGCACCAGCGGCGTGCGCGCGGCCGGGCCGCCGAACAGTTCCGACTGGCCGACCACCGCCGACTCGTGAGCGCGCTGCGCCGATCCCAGGATCGTATCGACCGACGCGTAGGCACGCGCGCGGTTGTTCTCAAGCTCGTCGAACGCGCCGGAGGCCGCGAGGCTTTCCAGCACGCGTTTGTTCACCGCGCGCGGATTGATGCGGCCGGCGAAATCGGAGAGGTCGGCGAACCGTTTGCCGCCGCGCGCCGTGACGATCGCCTCGACCGCCTGGCCGCCGACGCCTTTGAGCGCCGCCAGCGAATAGTGGATCGCCTGCCCTTCCACGTCGAAGGCGACGCCGGAGCGATTGACCGACGGCGGCATCACCTTGATGCCGAGCCGCTCGGCTTCGGAGCGGAATTCGGAGAGCTTGTCGGTATTGCCCATATCAAGCGTCATCGACGCCGCCAGGAACTCGACCGGATAGTTCGCCTTCATGTAGGCGGTCTGGTAGGCGACCAGCGCATACGCCGCGGCATGGCTCTTGTTGAAGCCGTATTCGGCGAAACGTTCCAAGAGATCGAAGATCGCGTCGGCCTGCTGGCGCTCGATCCCGCGCTCGGTCGAGCCTTTCACGAAATGCGCGCGCTGCTCCTGCATCTCCTTGCGGATCTTCTTGCCCATCGCGCGGCGCAGCAGGTCGGCTTGGCCCAAGGTGTAGCCGGCAAGGATCTGCGCCGCCTGCATCACCTGTTCCTGATAGACGATGACGCCGAAGGTCTCGCGCAGGATCGGCTCGAGCTTCGGATGGATGTAGTCGGGATCCTCCATGCCGGTGCTTGCGCGCGCAATAGGTCGGGATGTTCGCCATCGGGCCCGGCCGATAGAGCGCGACCAGGGCGATGATGTCCTCGAACCGGTCGGGCCGCATGTCGAGCAGCGCGCGGCGCATGCCCTGACTTTCCAGTTGGAAGATGCCCACCGCTTCGGCCCGCGCCAGTGAGTCGTAGGTCTTCTTGTCGTCGAGCGGGATCGAGGCGAGATCGACCTCGACGCTGCGTTTGCGGAGCAGCGCCACCGCGGTTTCGAGCACGGTCAGGGTCTTGAGGCCGAGGAAGTCGAATTTGACCAGGCCCGCCGGCTCCACCCATTTCATGTTGAACTGGGTGACCGGCATGTTGGATTTCGGATCGCGATAGAGCGGCACCAGCTCGTTGAGCGGCCGCTCGCCGATCACGATGCCGGCGGCGTGGGTCGAGGCGTGGCGGTGCAGGCCTTCGAGCTTCTGCGCGATGTCGAAGGCGCGCCGCACCACCGGGTCGCGGTCGCGCTCGGCCTGCAGGCGCGGCTCGTCGTCGATCGCGCGCTTGAGCGTCACCGGATTGGCGGGGTTCTGCGGCACCAGCTTGCAGAGCTTGTCGACCTGGCCGTACGGCATCTGCAGCACGCGGCCGACGTCGCGCAGCACGCCGCGCGCCTGCAGCGTGCCGAAGGTGATGATCTGCGCAACCCGGTCGTGGCCGTATTTGTCCTGCACGTAGCGGATCACCTCGTCGCGCCGGTCCTGGCAGAAGTCGATATCGAAGTCCGGCATCGACACGCGCTCGGGATTGAGGAAGCGCTCGAACAGGAGCCCGAAGCGGATCGGATCGAGATCGGTGACGGTCAGAGAATAGGCGACGAGCGAACCGGCGCCGGAGCCGCGCCCCGGCCCGACCGGGATGCCTTGCGTCTTCGCCCACTGGATGAAGTCCGCGACGATCAGGAAGTAGCCGGGATATTTCATCCCCTCGATGACGCCGAGCTCGAAATCGAGCCGCTCGCGGTAGTCCTCGGCGGTGCGGCCGGGTGCAAGCCCATGCGCGGCGATGCGGCGTTCGAGGCCTTCGACCGCCTGCCGGCGCAATTCCGCGCCCTCGTTGACCGACGCATGATCTTCGCCGACCGAGAAGCGCGGCAAAATCGGGTCGAGCGTCCGCGGGCGATAGGCGCAGCGCCGCGCGATCTCGACCGTCGACGCGATCGCTTCCGGCAGATCGGAGAACAGCGCGGCCATCTCGGCGCGGGTCTTGAAGCGGTGCTCGGCGGTGAGCTGGCGGCGCTCGGTGTCGGCGACCATCCGTCCCTCGGCGATCGCGATCAGCGCATCGTGCGCCTCGTAGTCCTCGCGGGTCGCGAAATACGGCTCGTTGACGGCGACCAGCGGGATGCCTTTGGCGTAGGCCATGTCGAGCAGCACCGGCTCGGCGAGGCGCTCGCTCTCGACGCCGTGGCGCTGCAGCTCGATGTAGAGCCGGTCGCCGAACAGACTGATGAGCGCGTCGCAGCGCGAGGCCGCCAGCGTGCCGTTGCCGGCCGCGATAGCAGCGTCCAATGGACCGCCCGGACCGCCGGTCAGCGCAATGAGGCCGTCGGCCTCGCCCTCGAGCCAGGCGAGCTTGATATGCGGCGCTTCGTTCGCCGGGCTTTCGAGAAAGGCGCGGGAGTTGAGCCGCATCAGGCTGCGGTAGCCGGCCTCGCGCGCGGCCAGGAGCACGATGCGCTGGCGCGCCGGTGCGGTTGCGACGCCGCTATGGCGCCCGGTGTTGTCCTGGTCGCCGAAGTCGACCGCGAGCGCGCAGCCGATGATCGGCTGCACGCCGTAACCCGCGAGCTTCTCCGAGAATTCGAGCGCACCGAACATGTTGTCGGTGTCGGTGAGCGCCAGCGCCGGCTGGTGGTCGGCTTTGGCGAGTTCCGCAAGCCGCGCGATGGTCAGCGCGCCTTCCAGCAGCGAATACGACGAATGGACATGCAGGTGCACGAAGCCGGGGCCGGCCATCAGGTCCTCACGAATTTTTCCGCGACGATCGTGCGGGTCACCCTCGGCGCTGTCCACCTTCGGCGCGCTCAAGACGCGCGCCATGCGTCTTATCCCCAGGCGCTAGCGTCTTACACCGCGCAAGACGCGCAGTAAGATCGCGAACTTCAGCAAATTCATCTGTTGTTTCATAGGCCTAGGCGCCTTTTCTTACCGTCTTACCGGTCTTACAGCGGTTGTTGCCCTGCCCGCGCTACAGCGTGGCGATGACCTGCGCCCAGATCACGACCATGCCGATGAACAGCGCCAAGGACGTGAGCGCCGCCGCCTCTTCAATCAACGAGCGGATCATTGCTTCCTCCGACTGGAACGAAGGAAGAACATAGTTCACTTTCTGTTCTAGAGTCAAGCCCAACCGTCGGTAGTACCCAAAGACGCGATTTTCGCCCGTCATAGCTGCGCGGCAATCACCTCGCGCAAGATCGAATTCATGGATTCGGGCCGTTCCAGCGGAACGTAGTGGCCACACGCGGGGACGATGTGAAGGTGCCCTTGCTGCGCCGACCCCGCCTGCGCTGCGCTCACTTCCAGACCCGGAGCGCTGTCATCAGCGCCCGTTACGACGACGACCGGGCGCGGAAACGACGACAGGAACTGCTCGCGCCCTGCTCTGCTGTGGAAAGCCGTCACACCGCGCGCGACGTCGAGCGGCGACTGCCGAAGCGCGATGCGCTTCGCGTCGCTCACCACCTGGCTGTCGGCAGAACGGGAAAACAGCGGAGCCCAGAAAACGCGCCAGGCTTCCTCCAATCCCTTTTGTTGAATTGTTTCGAGCGCGCAAGCATGCAGCGCAGGATCCGGCCGATGCCCCGCCTTGGTGCCGATGAGAACCAGGGCGGCGACGCGGTCGGGTGCGGCAGCCGCCAGCTCAAGCGCGCAAGATCCCCCGACCGAGCAGCCGACGACGATCAGGCGATCCCCTCTCACCAGCTTCAACGCCTCGACGGCCCATTCCTCGATGCTGTCGCCTAAGGCGTAGAGCGTCGGCGCGTAGGTCGCGCCCGGAAGCAGCGCCATCTGTCCGGTCCACATTGAGCCGTCGAGTGGAAGCGCATGGAGGAGGAGTAATTCCGGATTTTGCCGAGGAGGCATGGCGCGTGGTGTGTCGTGTGTAGGATGGGTTGAGCGAAGCGATACCCATCAATCCCTCACCCGCACGAAGAGCGATGGGTTTCGCTGCGCTCAACCCATCCTACGAGCTACACATCGAGACCTATTCCAACTCCACCACCGCGCCATCCCGCAGCGTCACCCGCCGGTCCATGCGGGCGGCGATGTCCATGTTGTGGGTGGCGCAGATCATGGCGAGGCCGGAGGCCCGCACCAGCTGGGTGAGCGCGCCGAACACCCGCTCCGAGGTGCGCGGGTCGAGGTTGCCGGTCGGCTCGTCGGCGAGCAGGAGGCGCGGCGCATTGGCGACCGCGCGCGCGAGCGCGACCCGCTGCTGCTCGCCGCCCGACAATTCGGCCGGCCGGTGCGTGAGACGATCCTTCAGCCCGAGATAGTTCAGAAGTTCCGTCGCACGGCTGGCCGCCTCCTTGCGCGAGAGACCGCGGATCATCTGCGGCAGGATCACGTTTTCGAGTGCGGAGAACTCCGGCAGCAGATGGTGGAACTGATAGACGAAACCGATCTCGGTGCGGCGCAGCCGCGTGCGCTGGCCGTCGGAGAGCGTCGAGGTCGGCAGGCGGTCGATATAGACCTCGCCGGCGTCCGGATATTCGAGCAGGCCGGCGATGTGCAGCAGCGTGGACTTGCCGGCGCCGGAAGGCGCGACCAGCGCCACCGACTGCCCCGGCCAGACCGCGAGCTCGGCGCCCTTGAGGATTTCGAGCACGCCCTCGCCCTGGCGATAGGCGCGCTCGATCGCGCTCAGGAACAGCACCGGCGCGTCGTCGTTGGGGAACGGCAGGTCGTCGCCGCCCTCGTCCGGCGAAACCGCGTCCGGCGATTGTCGCTGCGGTTGCGAGGCGCCCTGGTGCGGCGGTCCGGTGCCCGAACGCGGGTCGTCCGCGATGGTAGCAGTCTCACTCATAACGAAGCGCCTCGACCGGATCGAGCCGCGCCGCGCGGAACGACGGGTAGAGCGTCGCCGCGATCGACAAGGTCAGCGACATCACGACCACCGCGGTGGTCTCGCGGACGTCCATCTCGGCGGGAAGCCGCGAGAGGAAGTAGAGCTCGGGCGAAAAGATCTCCCGGTTGGTCATCCAGGAAATGAACTGCCGGATCGATTCGACGTTCAGACAAACGACGGTGCCGAGCAGGAACCCGCCAAGCGTGCCGACCACGCCGATCGATGCGCCGGTGATGAAGAAGACCCGCATCACCGAGCCCTGCGAGGCGCCCATGGTGCGCAGGATCGCGATGTCGGAGCCTTTGTCCTTCACCAGCATGATCATGCCCGACACGACGTTGAACGCGGCGACCAGCACGATCAGCGTCAGGATCAGGAACATCACGTTGCGCTCGACCTGCAGCGCGTTGAAGAACGTCGCGTTGCGCTGGGTCCAGTCGATCATGAAGATCGGCCGGCCGGCGGCCTCCGCGATGAGCGGGCGGAAACGTTTCACCTGGTCAGGATTGTTGGTGTAGACCTCGATCGCCGTCACGTCGCCGGCGCGGTTGAAGTAGAGCTGCGCTTCCGGCAGCGGCATGAACACGAAGGCGGCGTCGTATTCCGACATGCCGACTTCGAACACGGCGACGATCTTGTAGGACTTGATCCGCGGCACGACGCCGAGCGGCGTGGTGGCGCCCTTCGGATTCATCAGGGCGATGTTGTCCCCGGCCCGCAACGAGAGCTGATCGGCAAGCCGGCGCCCGATCGCGACGCCTTCGGTATCGTCGAAGCCATCGAGCGTGCCCTGCTTGATCCGGTTGCCGACCGACGGAAGCCGCGCGAGATCGTCGCCGCGCACCCCGCGCACCAGCACGCCGCTCGAGCCGAACGGCGAGGACGAGAGCGCCTGTCCCTCGACCACCGGCGACACCAGCATCACGCCGTCGACCTTGGCGACGCGCTCCGCGACCTCCTTCCAGTCGGTCAGCGGCGTTTCCAGCGGCTGGATCAGGAGATGGCCGTTGAGGCCGAGGATCTTGTCGAGCAGCTCCTTGCGGAAGCCGTTCATCACCGCCATCACGATGATCAGCGTCGCCACGCCGAGCATGATGCCCGAGGAAAGAAAACCCGGCAATGACGGAGATGAATCCTTCCTTGCGCCGCGCCCGCAGGTAACGCAGCGACAGCATCCATTCAAAAGCGGAGAAAGCGCGTGTCCCGGTCGGTTCGGCCATGACTGTTTTCCCGCCCTTACTCATAACGAAGCGCCTCGACCGGATCGAGCCGTGCAGCGCGGAACGACGGATAGAGCGTCGCCGCCACCGACAAGGTGAGCGCCATCACCACGACGGCCGTGGTTTCGCGCACGTCCATGATCGCGGGCAGCCGCGACAGAAAATAGAACTCGATCGGAAACAGGTTGCTGCTGGTCAACCAGGACAGGAACTGCCGGATGGATTTAACGTTCAGGCACACCACGGTGCCAAGGAGGAAGCCACCGACCGTCCCGACCACGCCGATCGACGCGCCGGTGATGAAGAAGACTCGCATCATCGAGCCCTGCGACGCGCCCATGGTGCGGAGGATCGCGATGTCGGAACCTTTGTCCTTCACCAGCATGATCATCCCCGAGACCACGTTGAACGCGGCGACTAGCACGATCAGCGTCAGGATCATGAACATGACATTGCGCTCGACCTGCAGCGCGTTGAAGAACGTCGCGTTGCGCTGGGTCCAGTCGATCACATCGACCGGGCGGCCGGCAGCCTCGGTGATGGCCTTGCGGAAATACAGTACCCGCTCCGGGTTGTCGGTGTAGACCTCGATCGCGGTTACATCTCCGTCGCGGTTGAAGTAAGGCTGCGCTTCCTGCAGCGGCATGAACACCAGGGAGGCATCGTATTCCGACATGCCGACTTCGAAGATGGCGACGATCTTGTAGGGTTTGCGCCGCGGTATGACGCCGAGCGGCGTGCTTTCGCCCTTCGGATGCATCAGGACGATGTTATCGCCGGTGCGCAAAGAGAGATGGTTGGCAAGCCGCTTTCCAATCGCGACCCCTTCGGATTGGTCGAATCCCTCGAGCGTCCCATGGAGGATCCGATTGCCGACCGAGGGGAGCCTAGCGAGAACGTCGCCCTGCATCCCACGCACCAGGACGCCGGACGAGCCGAATGGCGAGGATGCGAGCGCCTGCCCGTCGACCACGGGCGCCACCAGTGTGACACCATCCACTTTCGCGATCCGCGCGGCGACTTCCTTCCAATCAGTCAGCGGCGATTGGACCACGAAGTGGCCGTTGAGGCCGAGGATCTTGTCGAGCAGCTCTTTGCGGAAGCCGTTCATCACCGCCATCACGATGATCAGCGTCGCCACGCCCGAGCATGATCCCGAGGAACGAAAACCCGGCAATGACGGAGATAAATCCTTCCTTGCGCCGCGCCCGGAGGTAACGCAGCGACAGCATCCATTCAAAGGCGGAGAAAGCGCGTGTCCCGGTCGGTTCGGCCATGACTGTTTTCCCGCTTCCCGTTGTCACATGATTCTGGCTGATTCACGCCATCCCCAATGCGGCGAAAGCGTGCAAATCGCACAGATTACGTCGTCAGCCGCTCGATCGCGTCGGCCGGGGTCATCAGCTCCCGTGATCCGTCGGAGCGCCGCTTGACCTCGACCTTGCCCTCGGCCAGGGAGCGCGGCCCGACCAGCACCTGCCAGGGCACGCCGATCAGATCGGCGGTGGCGAATTTGGCGCCCGGCCGCTCCTCGAGATCGTGATAGAGCACGTCGACGCCCTGGCCCGACAGCGCCCGGTAGAGCTGCTCGCTGGCGCCGTCGGTGGCGGCATCGCCCTGCTTGAGATTGAGGATCGCGACCTTGAACGGCGCGACCGTCTCCGGCCAGATGATCCCGGCGTCGTCGTGCGACGCCTCGATGATGGCGCCGACCAGGCGCGACACGCCGACCCCGTAGGACCCGCCGTGGATCGGGTGGTCGACGCCATCTGGACCCGAGACAACCGCCTTCATCGGGACCGAATATTTGGTGCCGAAATAGAAGATCTGCCCCACCTCGATGCCGCGGGTGTGCAGCCGCTTGTCCGCCGGCACCTCACTCTCGAAGCGCTGTGCGTCGTGCACGTCCTCGGTCGCGGCATAGAGCGTGGTCCACTGCCGGATGATCGGCGCGAGGTCGCCGTTATAATCGACGTCCGCGCCGGGCACCGGTAGATCGAGCACATCCTTGTTGCAGAACACACCGGATTCGCCGGTCTCCGCCAGGATGATGAATTCATGGGAGAGATCGCCGCCGATCGGGCCGGTCTCGGCGCGCATCGGGATCGCCTTCAGACCCATGCGCGCGAAGGTGCGCAGATAGGCGACGAACATCTTGTTGTAGGAGACGCGCGCGGCCGCTTCGTCGATGTCGAATGAATAGGCGTCCTTCATCAGGAATTCGCGGCCGCGCATCACGCCGAAGCGCGGACGCTGCTCGTCGCGGAATTTCCATTGGATGTGATAGAGGTTCTTGGGCAGATCGCGGTACGAGCGGACATAGGCACGGAAGATTTCCGTGATCATGTCCTCGTTGGTCGGCCCGTAGAGCAGCTCGCGCTCATGCCGATCCTTGATGCGCAGCATCTCGGGACCATAGGCATCGTAGCGTCCGGTCTCGCGCCACAGATCGGCAAGTTGCAGCGTCGGCATCAGCAGCTCGATCGCGCCGGCGCGATTTTGCTCCTCGCGCACGATCTGCTCGATCTTCTTGAGCACGGCAAAACCGAGCGGCAGCCAGGCATAGATGCCCGCCGCCTCCTGCCGCACCATGCCGGCGCGCAGCATCAGCCGGTGGGACACGATCTCCGCTTCCTTCGGCGTCTCACGCAGGATGGGCAGGAAATAACGGGACAGGCGCATGGTTCGGTCGGAATCGGATGGTTAAGGATCGGTCGCGAGTGAAACCGGAACGGCCGATAAAACACAAGACCTTTCAACGATTTCGGGGCGGATTTGCGACCGTTTTGACGGTCCCGCCGGCCCCCACAAGTCAAGGAACCACAGTCAAGGAAAATGCGGCAACCCACATTGGACTGATGACAAGCCTGGGGACAATTGAGTAGGGTCGGATCAGGCAGGGGCGACATCCCGGCCATGCGGGTCAAGGCGACGGACCCGTTCGCGGACGGAAATCACGATCAGGAATACGGTCCAAATCTTACGGTCCAAATCTTACGGTCCAAATCTTACGGTCCAAGTCTCGGGAGGACACCAGCCCCAGGCGCGTAAAGCCTCAGCCGCCGCGTTGAATTCGGCGGACATGATGGGCATTCAATCATCGAGCAGGGCTTGAACCCTGCTCATTTTTTTTGGCTAGCGCCGTTCCCACCTGCAACGGGTCTCTCTCCGCTCATTCCCGCGCAAGCGGGAATCCAGTCTTGACCTAGCCTGGGTCCCCGCCTTCGCGGGGACGAGCGGGAGAGAGCGAGTCAACTCAACTGGGAAATGCTCTACCGCTTTCCAATCGCCGCGATCACCTGTGGAACGAGATGCGCCGCCACCGCCGCATGGCCGCGCGCATCGAGAGGGCAAGCTCAGCGCGGCATCCCGAACAGCGCGATCAGGGTATCGAGCGTCACAATCCGTTTGACGTAGAGGAAGGCGCCGAGCGCGAACACCACGGCTGAGACCACCGTCGTCCAGGCGAGCTTCCACCACAGCCGCGGGATGGCCGGCGCGCCCGGGTCGCTGCCGCTGACGACGTCACCGCCTTCCTCCTGGCTGCGAACGCCCCACGGCAACACCATGAAAAGCACCACCCACCAGACGATGAAGTAAATGGCGATGGCGGTTGCGAGTGACATATTTAGGTTACCCAAGTGAATTTAAGTCGTTGGATTAAGGTAAAAAACAGAACAAATCTCTCTTCGCGTATGCCGCGAGAGACGGCGATGTTACACACGCGGACGCTCAACAAGGAGTCCGCGGCATGTCCACCCGTCTGGCCACTCGTATGTCACTGCGTTACCTGACACGTTCTTTGGCGGCCGCGCTCGTTGCCGGCCTTGCGTTCAGCCTCGCGCCGACGGCGCCGGCTGTCGCCGATGAAGCTCCGGTCGTGCGCCAGCCGCGCGTCCGTGTCGCTCCCCCGCGCGCCTATCGCCCGGCCCCTGTCCGTACCGTGGTCCGCACCGTCGATCGCGTGCGCTACGTGCCGGTCTACTACACCACCACTTGCGGCGGCTGCGCGCCGGCGCAGCCGGTCGTCTACCAGGCGGCCTACACGGCCTGCGGCGGCTGTGCCCCGGCGGTCGCGGCGGCCTACGTCGCGCCGCGCTACTACTATCCGCGTTACTATGCCACCGGCTGCGGTGGCTGCTATCAGGCCTATGCCGCGCCATACTACTGGGCGGTGCGGACTGCGCGGTATTGGCACGCTCACGGTTACTATCGCTAAGAGATCACGCTCAGACATCAAGGAGATCGACGCCCAGTGGCTGTGCGCCGGATTGAAATCCCCGACCCCCCGTCCAATCCGTCGACACTATAAACAACATTGGCGTTGAGGTGTGCGGCTCGCGGCTCCGCCCGTCGAGCCGCCACTTTTTTCTTGAGCACGCGCTCGTGTCCCGGGCGCAACGCAGCACGAAGTGTTGCGTTGCAGACCCGGGACCCCGATTTCTTCGATAGCAAAAAGTAACCGGGGTCCCGGATCAGCGGTGCATCACTACGTGCTGCACCGCGTCCGGGACACGGCCACCTACGCCTGCTCGATCTCGATCAGCGTCCCGCAAAAATCCTTCGGGTGCAGGAACAAGACCGGCTTGCCGTGCGCGCCGATCTTCGGCTCGCCGTCGCCCAGCACGCGGGCGCCCTGGCTGCGCAACGCGTCGCGCGCCGCGATGATGTCGTCGACCTCGTAGCAGACGTGATGGATGCCGCCGTCCGGCATGCGCTCGAGGAATTTCGCGATCGGCGAGTTCTCGCCGAGCGGTGAAATCAGCTCGATCTTGGTGTTGGGCAGGGTGATGAACACCGTGGTCACGCCATGCTCGGGCTGCGGCACCGGCTCCGACACGTCGGCGCCGAGCACGGTGCGGTAGACGTCCGATGCCTTCGCGATGTCGCGCACGGCGATCGCAACGTGATTGAGCCTGCCGATCATGGTGCGAGCCTACACCAACAGCACGTGCACGTGGCACATCGGCTTCTTGCTCCAGGCCGAACCGACGGCGGCGCGCACGGCGCGGCGGGCCGCTTCGGCGACCGAGTCCGGATCGCGCCGGCGCGCGCGCGGCATTGAGTTCAGCGCCTCGATCACGGCGTCCAGCGCCGCCTCGGCGATGAGATGGCCGTCGGCGTCCTTGTCCGGGATGCCGGTGATCTCGATGTCGGGATCGCCGACCAGCTCGCCGCGGTCGGTGATTGCCAGCGCCACCGAGACGATGCCGGCGAAGCCGAGCCGCCGGCGGTCCGGCACCGTCCGCTCGGCGGCGTCGACCAAGAGCGAGCCGTCCTTGTAGAGGCGGCCGGCCGGCACCTCGTCGATGATGGCGGGGCCATCGGGCGCGAGCTTCACCAGGTCGCCGTTGCGGCAGGTCAGGACCTTGCCGACGCCGGCACGGCGGGCGAGGCCCGCGTGCTCGGCCATGTGCAGCGGCTCGCCATGCACGGGAATGAGAATCTGCGGCCGCACCCAGGAGATCATCTCCTCGAGCTCGGCCCGGCGCGGATGGCCGGAGACGTGGACGAGATGCGTGCGGTCGGTGATGACCTCGACACCCTGGGTCACCAGGCCGTTGATGACCCGCATCACCGCCTTCTCGTTACCGGGGATGGCGCGGGAGGAGAAGATCACCCGGTCGCCGCGGGAGAACGTCACCAGCGGATGCTGGTCCTCGGCGATGCGTGCCAGCGCGGCGCGCGACTCGCCCTGGCTGCCGGTGCAGAGCGCCACGACCTTGTCGGGCGGCAGGTAGCCGTAGGTGTCGAGCGAGCGGAACTCGTTGATGTCGTCGAGGTAGCCGGTCTCGCGCGCGACCTGGGCGACCCGCTCCATGGCGCGGCCGACCAGCACCACCTCGCGCCCGCACGACGCCGCCGCCTCCGCCACCGCGCGGATGCGGGCGACGTTCGACGCAAAGGTGGTGACGCCGACGCGGCCGGGGGCGTTGCGGATCAGCTCGCCCAAGACCTTGGCGACGTCGGATTCCGACGGCGAACGGCCCTCGCGCACCGCATTGGTGGAGTCGCCGAGCAGCGCAAGGCAGCCCTCGTCGCCGAGCGCGCGCAGCCGCTTCTCGTCAGTCGGCGGCCCGATCACCGGGGTCGGATCGATCTTCCAGTCGCCGGTATGCAGGATCGTGCCATGCCGGGTCTTGATGATCAGCCCGTTCGACTCCGGGATCGAATGCGCCATCGATACGTATTCGATGTCGAACGGCCCGAGCTTGATGCGGCCGCCGAGCGGCACCTGCGTGATCGGCACGTCGATGGCGCCGGGCTCGCCCTTGCGTTTGGCTTCGAACAGCGCGGCGGTGAACGGCGTGGCATAGACCGGCACCCGCAGCCGCGGCCACAGGTCGATGAGCGCGCCGAAATGATCTTCATGGGCGTGCGTCAGGATGATGCCGAGGAGATTGCGCCGCTCCTCGATGAGGAAACGGACGTCCGGCATGATGAGATCGACGCCGGGAAGCTCTTCGCCGGCAAAGGCGACGCCGATATCGACCGCGATCCACTCCCGGCGGCGCTCGGTGCCCAGGCCATAGAGACCGAGATTCATGCCGATTTCGCCGAGGCCGCCGAGCGGCGCAAACACGAGCTCGTCGCCGGGGTCCGCCATCAGCGCGGGCCCAGCAACGCGACGACGTCGCCGGCGGCGATCGACTGGCGGCCGCCATCCGGCAGTGACAGCACGAGCCGCCCGGCATCGTCGACATCGTCAAAGCGCCCGACCAGCTCGCGGTCTTCGGCGAGGCGGACGCGGATCTGCCCGCCCCGGCCGGCAGCGCGCGCCAGCCAGTCGGCGCGGATGGTCGAGAAATGCTCGCCATCGTTCCACTGCGCCAGCCGCCCGAGCATCTTGGCCGACAAGGCGGCGAACAGCGCCTCCGCCATCACCGCGGCGCCGGCCGCTTTAAGATCGGTGGCCGGGTAATCCGTGTCGGCGGGATGGCTGACGCAATTGACGCCGATGCCGACGACGACCGCACCGGCGCCTTCAACACCGCCCTCGCCTTCGATCAGGATGCCGGAGAACTTCTGGCCGTCGAGCAGGAGATCGTTCGGCCATTTGATGGAGAGCTGCGGCCGCAGCGCCGGCGCCGTTTCGGCCACGGCATCGTGGATCGCGAGCGCGGCCACGAACGCAAGTTCCGGCCAGTGCTCCGGCGGCGCGGTATCCGTCAACAGCAACGACGCAAACAGATTGCCGCGCTCCGATACCCAGGTACGGCCACGCCGTCCGCGTCCGCCGGTCTGATGGCCGGCGGTAATCCAGAGCGGTCCTTGCTCGCCACGGCCGGCAAGCGCGAGCGCCTCGGCATTGGTCGACACCAACACCTCGTGCGCAACGAGCCGCACACCCGCCGCTGACGCCCTGGGATCGAGCTGCATTTTGCTCAGAACAACGATTTCGCGGCTGCGTTCGCCGCCTCGACCAAGGGGCCGGGATAGACGAAGAACAGGAGATTGAACAGCCCCGAAACCGCGAGCACCACCTTGAGCTGATAGGGCATCGGCTCGAACGGCTTCGCCGGCTCGTCGAAATACATGATCTTGATGATGGCAAGGTAGTAGTAGGCGCCCACCACACTCGCGAGCACGCCGATCACGGCAAGCGTGAACAGGCCGGCCTTGATGGCGGCGAGGAACACGTAGAACTTCGCGAAGAAGCCGGCGAGCGGCGGAATGCCGGCAAGCGAGAACAACAGCATCGCCAGGAAGAACGCCATGGTCGGATTGGTGCGCGCGAGGCCGGCGAGATCGCCGATCTCCTCGACCATCTGTCCGTCGCGGCGCATCGAGAGGATGCAAGCGAAGGTGCCGAGCGTCATGGCGACATAGATCGCCATGTAGACCAGCACGCCCTGGATGCCTTCCGGCGTGCCGGCGGCGAGCCCGACCAGGGCGAAGCCCATGTGGCCGATCGAGGAGTACGCCATCAGCCGCTTGATGTTGCGCTGGCCGATCGCCGCAAAGGCGCCGAGCACCATGGAGGCGATCGAGACGAACACCACGATCTGCTGCCACTGCGGCACGATGTCGGGAAACGCGTCGATGGCGACCCGCATGAACATCGCCATGCCGGCGACCTTCGGCGCCGCCGCAAAGAACGCCGTGATCGGCGTCGGCGCGCCTTCGTAGACGTCGGGCGTCCACATGTGGAATGGCACCGCCGAGACCTTGAAGCAGAAGCCGGCGAACAGGAAGACGAGCCCGAAGATCAGGCCGACCCCGCCATTGGTCGACGCCTTGGCGATGCCGACGAAGCTCACGGTACCGGTGAAGCCGTAGACCAGCGAGGCGCCGTAGAGCAGCATTCCCGACGACAGCGCGCCGAGCACGAAATATTTCAAGCCCGCCTCGGTCGAGCGCACGGAATCCCGGTTGATCGCCGCGACGACATAAAGTGCGAGCGACATCAGCTCGAGGCCGAGATAGAGCGCAATCAGGTCGCCCGCCGAGATCAGCATCAGCATGCCGGCGGTCGAGAGCAGGATCAGGATCGGGTATTCGAAGCGGTTCTGGTTTTCCCGCTCCAGGTAATCGAGCGACATCAGGATCGCGGTGGCGGAGCCGGTGAGCACCAGGAGCTTGAGGAAGCGGGCATAGGGCTCGAGCACGAAGCTGCCGCCGAAGGCCTCCAGGCGTTCCGCCGGCAGGGCGACGATCACGGCGCCGGCCGCGATCAGCAGCAGGATCGAGAGCCAGTTGACGGCGGTGACGGCGCGCTCGCGGAAGGCGCCGAGCATGAGCAGCGCCATCGCGCCCACGGCCAGCACGAGCTCCGGCAGCACCGGGTAGAGATCGCGAACGACGAAGGTCTCGTTCATGGTGCTTCTCTTGGGTCGCTCACTTCACCAGCATGGCGGCAGTTTTGGCGGCGCCGATCGCCGCCTGGTATTGCGAGATCAGCTGCGCGACCGAGACGGCGGACATGTCGAGGATCGGCTTCGGGAACATGCCGAACAGGATGGTCAGCGCCGCCAGCGGGCCGAGCGTGATGATCTCGCGGTAGTCGAGATCCTTGATGGCGGCGAGCTTGGGCTTGTCGAGCACCCCGAAGATCACCTTGCGATAGAGCCACAGCGCATAGCCGGCGGACAGGATGACGCCGAGCGTCGCCAAGGTCGCGGTCCAGATGTTCACCCGGAAGGTGCCGATCAGCGTCAGGAACTCACCGACGAAGCCGGACGTCCCCGGCAGGCCCACGTTCGCCAGCGTGAACACCATGAAGGCCGCCGCATAGAGCGGCATGCGGTTGACCAGCCCGCCATAGGCCGAGATCTCGCGGGTGTGCAGGCGGTCGTAGACCACGCCGACCGAGAGGAACAGCGCGCCCGAGACGATGCCGTGCGACACCATCTGGAAGATGCCGCCGGAAATCCCCTGCGCGGTCGCGGCGAAGATGCCCATGGTGACGAAGCCCATATGCGCCACCGACGAGTAGGCGATCAGCTTCTTCATGTCCTCCTGCACCAGCGCGACCAGCGAGGTGTAGACGATCGCGATCACCGACAGCGTGAAGATCAGCGGCGCGAAGTCCTGCGAGGCGAGCGGGAACATCGGCAGCGAGAAGCGCAGGAAGCCGTAGCCGCCCATCTTCAGGAGGATGGCGGCAAGGATCACCGAGCCGGCGGTTGGCGCCTCCACATGCGCGTCGGGCAGCCAGGTGTGCACCGGCCACATCGGCATCTTCACCGCGAACGAGGCGAAGAACGCGAGCCACGCCCAGGTCTGCAGGTTTACGGGGAAGCCGTGCCTGAGCAGCGTCGGGATGTCGGTGGTGCCGGCGCTCCAGTACATCGCCATGATGGCGAGCAGCATCAGCACCGAGCCGAGCAGCGTGTAGAGGAAGAACTTGAAGCTCGCATAGACCCGGCGCGGCCCGCCCCAGACGCCGATGATCAGGAACATCGGAATCAGGCCGCCCTCGAAGAACAGGTAGAACAGCACGAGATCGAGCGCACAGAAGGTGCCGACCATCAGGGTCTCGAGCACCAGGAACGCGATCATGTATTCCTTCACGCGGGTCTGGATCGCGCCCCAGCTCGCGATGATGCAGAGCGGCATCAGCGCGGTGGTGAGGATCACGAACGGCAGCGAGATGCCGTCGACGCCCATGTGGTAGTTGATCGCGCCGGCGAGCCACGGCCGCCGCTCGACGAACTGGAACTCCGCCGATCCGGCGTCGAAGCGCCAGACCAGCACCAGCGAGACCGCGAAGGTGATCAGCGTCGTCCACAGCGCGACCCAGCGCGCATTGCGCTTCTCGGACTCGCCTTCGCCGTTCAGCAGCATGATGAACAGCGCGCCGGCGAGCGGCAGGAAAGTCGTGACGGAGAGGATCGGCCAGCTCAGCATCAGCCTGCTCCCACCCGTACGATGAACCAGGTGATGAGCGCGGCGACGCCGATCAGCATCGCGAACGCGTAGTGATAGAGGTAGCCGGTCTGCAGCCGCACCACGTTGCGGGTGACGTCGAGCACGCGCGCCGCCACGCCGTCCGGCCCGAGGCCGTCGATGATGCGGCCGTCGCCGTACTTCCACAGCACGCGGCCGAGCCACAGCGTCGGCCGCACGAAGATGATCTCGTAGAGCTCGTCGATGTACCACTTGTTGAGCAGGAACTTGTAGAGCGGCTCGTGCTGGCGCGCGAGCTCGACCGGCAGCGCGGGCTTGCGGATATAGAAGTGCCAGGAGACCAGGAAGCCGAGCGCCATCATCACCGTCGGCAGCAGCGCGACGGCGTAGGGCACCGCGTGCAGGTCGTGCAGGATGTGGTTGTTGGGCCCGAACTTGAGCGAGTCGCGGAAGAACGCCTCGACGCCGTGGCCGACGAACAGCTCCTTGAACGGATAGCCCGCCAGGATCGAGCCTGCCGCCAGGAAGGCGAGCGGGATCAGGATCACGACCGGGCTCTCACGCGCGGCGTCGTAGTGGTGCCGGTCATGCGGGCGGCCGTGGAAGGTCACGAGGATCAGCCGCCATGAATAGAACGAGGTGAGCGCGGCCGCCGCGACGGTGAGCGTGAACGCATACAGCGCCATCGGGTTCTTGCTGGCGAAGGCGGCCTCGATGATCGCGTCCTTGGAGAAGTAGCCGGCGGTGAGCGGGAAGCCGGTCAGCGCCAGCGTGCCGATCACCATCATCGCATAGGTGAACGGGATCTTGTCCTTGAGCCCGCCCATCTTCTGGATGTCCTGCTCGTGATGCATGGCCATGATCACGGAGCCGGAGCCCAAGAATAAGAGCGCCTTGAAGAAGGCATGGGTGAACAGGTGGAACATGCCGACCGAATAGGCGCCCACCCCCATCGCCACGAACATGTAGCCGAGCTGCGAGCAGGTCGAATAGGCGACGATGCGCTTGATGTCGTTCTGCACCAGGCCGACCGTCGCCGCGAACAGCGCGGTGGTGGCGCCGAAGAACACCACCACGTTCTGGGCGGTCGGGGCGAGCTCGAACAGCGGCGACAGTCGCGCCACCATGAACACGCCGGCGGTCACCATGGTGGCGGCATGGATCAGCGCCGACACCGGGGTCGGGCCTTCCATCGCGTCCGGCAGCCAGGTGTGCAGCAGGAACTGCGCCGACTTGCCCATCGCGCCGATGAACAGCAGGATGCAGATCAGCGTCAGCGCGTCGACGTCCCAGAACAGGAAGTGGATGGTCTTGCCGACAAGCGACGGCGCCTGCGCGAAGATGGTGCCGAAGTCGACCGACTTGGTCATCATGAACACGGCGAAGATGCCGAGCGCGAAGCCGAAGTCGCCGACGCGGTTGACGATGAAGGCCTTGATCGCGGCCGCGTTCGCTTCCGGCTTCTGGTACCAGTAGCCGATGAGCAGGTAGCTCATCAGGCCGACGCCCTCCCAGCCGAAGAACAGCTGCACCAGGTTGTCGGAGGTCACCAGCATCAGCATCGCGAAGGTGAACAGCGACAGGTAGCAGAAGAAGCGCGGCCGGTACGGCTCCTCGACCATGTAGCCGATCGAATAGAGGTGCACGAAGGCGGAGATCGAGGTGACCACCACCAGCATCACCGCGGTGAGCGTATCGACCCGCAGCGCCCAGTCGACCTTGAGGTCGCCGGCCGAGAACCAGTTGATCAGGGTGACGTGGAAGTCCTGTCCGAAGCCGATGCTGACAAAGCCGATCCAGGACAGGATCATCGAGATGAACAGCAACGACGTCGTGATCAGCTCGGCCGCGCGGGAGCCGGCGGCCGCCGGCTCGCTCGGGTGATGGCCGTCATGTCCGCCACCATGGGCAGCGTGATCGTGCGCGGCGTGTCGTCATGGCGTGATGGTCCGCGCTGATCGTGCCCCTCAGGCGCGGGCGAGCCGCCGGGATAGCGCGCATGCGCGCCGACGAGCGTGATCAGCCCCGCCAGGATCGCGCCGACCAGCGGCAAGAAGACGATCGCCTGATACATCTTCGGGATCAGCCCTTCATGAGGTTGATGTCCTCGACCGCGATCGAGCCGCGGTTCCGGAAATAAGCGACGAGGATGGCGAGCCCGATCGCGGCCTCGGCGGCCGCCACCGTGAGCACCAGGAGCGCGAACACCTGCCCGACCAGGTCGTTGAGGAAGGTCGAGAAGGCGACGAAATTGATGTTCACCGCCAGCAGGATCAGCTCGATCGACATCATGATGACGATCACGTTCTTGCGGTTGAGGAAGATGCCGAAGATCCCGATGGTGAACAGGATCGCCGCGACGGTGAGGTAGTGGCCGAGCCCGATGGTCATGACAGCCCCTGCCCCGGCCGCACCTTCACGACCTCGATGGCGTCCTCGCGGGTGCGCCTGACCTGCTGCGAGATGTCCTGCCGCTTGACGTTCGGCTTGTGCCGCAGCGTCAGCACGATGGCGCCGATCATCGCGACCAGGAGGATCACGCCGGCGGCCTGGAAGAAGTAGACGTAGCGGGTGTAGAGCACCTGCCCGAGCGCCTCGGTGTTGGTCACCGAATAGAACGGCGGGATCGGCGCCGCGACGCTTTCGGTGATCGCCGGCGCGATCGTCCAGGCGCCGACGACGAAGAGTAGCTCGGCCAGGAACACGATGCCGACCAGCGCGCCGATCGGCAGATATTGGATGAAGCCCTGGCGCAGCTCGGCGAAATCGACGTCGAGCATCATCACCACGAACAGGAACAGCACCGCGACCGCGCCGACATAGACCACCACCAGGATCATCGCGAGGAACTCGGCGCCCATCAGCACGAACAGGCCGGACGCGTTGACGAAGGCGAGGATCAGGAACAGCACCGAGTGCACGGGATTCTTCGACGCCACCACCATCACCGCGGAGGCGATGCAGACGCTGGCGAAGAGATAGAAGAACAGCGCGTAGACGATCATGCGCGATACCCAACGCGTGAGAGCTGTAGGGTGGGCAAAATCGCCTGCCTCGATGCCCGATGGTGGGCACGGCGCGCGCGCGATTTTGCCCACCAATCACGGCTGTGCCGCGCCTTTGCCCACCCTACAACCTGCGGAGAGATGTGCGATCCAAACGTCATCATCATCACCGGTACGGCGCATCGAGTTCGATGGCCTTCGCGATCTCGCGCTCCCAGCGGTCGCCGTTCGCGAGCAGGCGCTCCTTGTCGTAATAGAGCTCCTCGCGCGTCTCGGTGGCGAATTCGAAATTCGGGCCCTCGACGATGGCGTCGACCGGGCAGGCCTCCTGGCACAGCCCGCAATAGATGCACTTCACCATGTCGATGTCGTAGCGCGTGGTGCGCCGCGTGCCGTCGTTCCGGCGCGGGCCGGCCTCGATGGTGATCGCCTGCGCCGGGCAGATCGCCTCGCAGAGCTTGCAGGCGATGCAGCGCTCCTCGCCGTTCGGATAGCGGCGCAGCGCATGCTCGCCGCGGAAGCGCGGCGAGATCGGCCCCTTCTCGAACGGATAGTTGAGCGTCGGCTTCGCCTTGAAGAAATAGCGCATGGCGAGGAAGAACGCCGAGACGAACTCCCACAGGAATATGGCGCGGGCAGTCTGATCGAGTCTCATGGGCGCGCTCCTTCGATGTCTGAACAGCGCATCGCCGTTTTTTGCCCGCCCGTTACCCTCAATCGAACAGCCGTCCGACCAGGTAGCCCGCGAACGCCGCGGCGATCATCGACATCGGCAGTTGCGCCCACGACGATCCCCACCACCCCTTCCAGTGCTCCTGGCCACGGCGCAGCATTTCGCGCTGCTTTTCGCCCTCGGCAGGATCGAACTGAGCCACGCGCTGACGAAAAGCGGCCCGAGGAGAAACATAGCAAAGGACGGTGAGAACCATCGCAATGACGGCTCCAATCACGCCAGCGGTCGAAAAACCCATGGCAGCCCCGCTGTCCTAGTCCCAAAGCGTCTTGCCGATCCAGTATCCGAGCGCCGCGAACACGAACAGATCGGCGGTCAGCACGATGCGCCGCACCAGCGACATCTTGCGGTCCATCGTGTCGCGCTCCTCGGCGGTCTGCGTCTGCTCGCGCTCGCGCATCGAGCGTTCCAGGACGCCGATGAACAAATGATAGTTCACACCGGCGACCACCGTTCCGGCGATCGCCCCGATCAGTCCCGCAAGCGAGATATCCAGCATCGCTCATCCTCGTCACCGCGGCAGCAGTCCCTGCTCGACGAGCATGTTCCCAACCACATAGCCAAGCACCGGGAATATGACAAAGGCCAGCGCCAAGATCGTCTTCAAGTTGCTCAGCTTGCGGTCGTCGAGCGTCGACGTGCCTTGCTGCTGGCCTCGCTGCACAGCATACAAAACCAGGAAATAATCGAAGGCCGCCAACGCCACGCCCGCGGCTATGCCGATCCAGGCTCCCGTCGTAAAGCCCATGAATAGCCCCCATCATCGTGGCGCCAATCCCGTGTATTGCAGCACGCCGGCGACGACCGCCACCATCCCCATCGACACCGGCAGGAACACCTTCCAGCCCAGCCGCATGAGCTGGTCGTAGCGGTAGCGCGGCACGATCGCCTTCGCCATGGCGAACAGGAAGAACATGAACAGGCACTTGAGCACGAACCAGATCACGCCCGGCACCCATGTGAACGGCGGGACCGCAAGCGGCGGAAGCCAGCCGCCCAGGAACATGATCGTGCCCATGGCGCACATGGTCGTAATCGCCGTGTACTCGCCGAGCATCAGCATCAGGTACGGGGTCGAGCCGTATTCGACCATGAAGCCGGCGACGAGCTCCGACTCCGCTTCGACCAGGTCGAACGGCGGACGGTTGGTCTCGGCCAGCGCCGAGACGAAGAAGATCACGAACATCGGCAAGCAGCGGCAGCCAATACCAGTCCAGCAGCGAGTTCGGCAGGCCTAGCCAGCTACCGAAGCCGGTCGACTGCGCGTCTACGATGAAGCTCAAATTGAGCGAGCCGACGCAGAGCAGAACCGTGATGATCACGAAGCCGATCGAGACTTCGTAGGACACCATCTGCGCCGCCGAGCGCAGCGCCGCCAGGAACGGATATTTCGAGTTCGACGCCCAGCCGGCCATGATGATGCCGTACACGCCGAGCGAGGAGATCGCGAAGATGTAGAGGATGCCGACATTGATGTTGGCGATCACCCAGTCTTCGCTGACCGGGATCACCGCCCAGGCCGCGAGCGCGAGCACGCAGGTGACGAGCGGCGCCAGCAGGAACACGCCCTTGTTGGCGCCGGACGGGATCACCGGCTCCTTGACCGCGAACTTGATCAGGTCGGCGAACGACTGCAGCAGACCCCAGGGACCGACCACGTTGGGGCCGCGCCGGATCTGCACCGCCGCCCAGATCTTGCGGTCGGCATAGATGATGTAGGCGACCGCGATCAGCAGGATGACGAGCAGCAGAACGCTTTGGGCCAGCATCACCAGCACCGGCCAGACCGGCTCGATGAAAGGCCAAACATAGGCGTGCCAGAATTCGAACATGCTATTCCGCCGCCGTCCGGGCGGCGCTTCCTTCCGCGATCACCGAGCACTCGGCCATGACGGCCGACGCCCGCGCGATCGGATTGGTCAGGTAGTAGTCGTCGATCGGCGGCGCGAACGGCGCCTTGTCCGGCGTGCCGCCGAGCTTCGCAAGCTTGGCGATGTCGCCGGCGTCCCCCGCCGCGATCTGGCCGATGCGCTGAAGATGCGGATGCGCCTTGAACATCGCCGCGCGCAATTGCGCGAGCGAGTCATAGGGCAGCCGGTGGCCGAGCACGTCCGACAGCGCGCGCAGGATCGCCCAGTCCTCCCGCGCCTCGCCGGGCGGGAATGACGCGCGCGCCGCCATCTGCACGCGGCCTTCGGTGTTGACGTAGATGCCGGATTTTTCCGGATAGGCGGCGCCCGGCAGGATGACGTCGGCGCGATGCGCGCCGCTGTCGCCATGGGTGCCGAGATAGATCACGAAAGCGCCGGGCTCGACTTCGACCTCGTCGGCGCCGAGCAGGAAGACGACGTCGAGGCCGCCGGTGCCGGCGATCTTGGTGGCATTCATGCCGCCCTTTGGCGGCACGAAGCCGAGGTCGAGCGCGCCGACGCGCGACGCGACGGATTGCAGGACCGAGAACCCGTTCCAGCCGTCCTTGACTGCGCCGACGGCCTGCGCGGCCTTGGCCGCCAGCGCCGCGATCGCCGCGCCGTCGGGCCGCGCCAGGGCGCCGGCGCCGAGGATGATCAGCGGGTGCTGCGCGGCCTTGAGCACGTCCGCAAACGGATGTTTCCCCGCCGCCAAATCGGCAAGGGTTTCAGAGCCTTGGCCGAGGTAGTCATATTGGTAGGTGAGGTCCGCGCGCTCGCCGATCAGGCCGATCGGATAGCTGCCGGCGCGCCAGCGCTTGCGGATGCGCGCATTGAGCACCGCCCCTTCCCAGCGCGGGTTGGAGCCGACGATCAGCAGCGCATCGGACTGCTCGATGCCGGCGATGGTCGCGTTGAACAGGTAGCTCGCACGGCCCCAGGCCGGGTCGATCGCGGAGCCGTCCTGCCGGCAGTCGAGATTGGTCACGCCGAGCCGCGTCATCAGATCCTTGAGCGCGAAGATCTCCTCGGTGGCGGCGAGGTCGCCGACGATGGCGCCGATCCGCTCCTTGCGCGTGCCCTTCACCTTCGCCGCGATCTCTTCGAACGCCGCCGGCCAGGTCGTCGCGCGCAGCCGGCCGTCCTCGCGGATGTAGGGCCGGTCGAGCCGCTGCGTGCGCAGGCCGTCGACGACGTGGCGGGTCTTGTCGGAGATCCACTCCTCGTTCACGTCGTCATTGACGCGCGGCAGGATGCGCATCACTTCGCGGCCGCGGGTGTCGATGCGGATCGCCGAGCCGAGCGCGTCCATCACGTCGACCGACTCGGTCTTGGTGAGCTCCCACGGCCGCGCCGCGAACGCATAGGGCTTCGAGGTCAGCGCGCCGACCGGGCAGAGATCGACCACGTTGCCCTGCAGCTCCGACGTCATCGCCTGCTCGAGATAGGTGGTGATCTCCATGTCCTCGCCGCGGCCGATGGCGCCGAGCTCGGGCACGCCGGCGACCTCGGTCGCGAAGCGGATGCAGCGCGTGCAATGGATGCAGCGCGTCATGATGGTCTTCACCAGCGCGCCGATATACTTGTCCTCGACCGCGCGCTTGTTCTCCTGATAGCGGCTGGAGTCGACGCCGTAGGCCATCGCCTGGTCCTGCAGGTCGCACTCGCCGCCCTGGTCGCAGATCGGGCAGTCGAGCGGATGGTTGATCAGCAGGAATTCCATCACGCCTTCGCGCGCCTTCTTCACCAGCGGCGTGCGGGTGTTGAGGATCTTGGGCGTGCCGTCGCGGTTCGGCGGCAGGTCCTTCACGCCCATGGCGCAGGACGCCTGCGGCTTCGGCATGCCGACGACCTCGATCAGGCACATGCGGCAGTTGCCGGCGATCGAAAGCCGCTCATGGAAGCAGAAGCGCGGGATCTCGGCGCCCGCGGCCTCGCAGGCCTGGAGCAGCGTGTACTCCGGCGGGACGTCGATCTCGTGTCCGTCAACGATGAGCTTGGTCATCTGCGTTCCTACCGCGCCTTCCGTTTCGAGGCGGTGGCGAGGTGCCACAGCGCCATCGCCGGGAACAGCGTCAGCACCGGATAGATCGTGAGCAGCATCGTGTAGAGATTGGAATTGCGCACCGGCATGAAGTGCGGCCACAACATCAGGACGATCAGCGCCGCCAGCGGAATGCAGAAGAACACCGGCGCCAGGAAACCCAGGCGTGCGCGCGCCGCCGCCATGCAGTAGGCGATGCAGGCGACCAGCGCCGCGACCGCCGGCAGGAAGCGTCCCACCCACTGGAGCGGGGCAGACGCCGCGCCGGCGCTGAAGCCGATCACCGACAGGATCGCGATCCCGAGCACGACAACAGCGCCGATGAGATACCAGAGCGTCATGCCGGCACCTTCTCGTGTGCGTCGGCATGGCGGGTGTATTCGTCGATGCGGCGCTCGATCTCCGGGCGGAAGTGGCGCAGCAGTCCCTGCACCGGCCAGGCGGCGCCGTCACCGAACGCGCAGATGGTGTGGCCCTCGATCTGCTGGGTGACCTGCATCAGCCCGTCGATCTCGCTCTTGTGCGCCCTGCCCTCGGCCATGCGCGTGAGCACGCGCCACATCCAGCCCATGCCTTCGCGGCAGGGCGTGCACTGGCCGCAGCTCTCGTGCTTGTAGAAATAGGAGATGCGCGCCATCGCCTTCACGATGTCGGCGGTCTTGTCCATCACGATCACGGCGGCGGTGCCGAGCGCGGATTTCTTGTCGCGGCAGCCGTCGAAATCCATCAGCAGCGTGTCGCACTGGTCGGGCCCGGCGGGAATGAGCGGCATCGACGAGCCGCCCGGGATCACCGCGAGCAGATTGTCCCAGCCGCCGCGCACGCCGCCGGCATGGCGCTCGATCAGCTCGCGCAGCGGAATGCCCATTTCCTCTTCGACATTGCACGGCCGCTCGACATGGCCGGAGATGCAATAGAGTTTTGTGCCGGTGTTGTTCGCCCGGCCGATGCCCGCGAACCACGCCGCGCCGCGGCGCAGGATGTCCGGCACCTGCGCGATGGTCTCGACATTGTTGACGGTGGTCGGGCAACCGTAGAGGCCCATGTTGGCGGGGAACGGCGGCTTCAGCCGCGGCTGGCCCTTCTTGCCTTCCAGGCTTTCGAGCAGCGCGGTCTCCTCGCCGCAGATATAGGCGCCGGCGCCGTGGTGGAGATAAAGGTCGAAGTCCCAGCCGTGGACGTTGTTCTTGCCGATCAGCTTGGCGTCATAGGCCTGGTCGATCGCCGCTTGCAGGCGCTCGCGCTCGCGCACGAACTCGCCGCGGATATAGATGTAGCCCGCGTTCGCGGCCATCGCCGCGCCGGCATAGAGGCAGCCTTCGATCGAGGAGATGCGGGTCGTGCCGCATGACCTCGCGGTCCTTGCAGGTGCCGGGCTCGGACTCGTCGGCATTGACCACGAGATAATGCGGCCGGTCGCCGACCTGCTTGGGCATGAACGACCACTTGAGGCCGGTCGCGAAGCCGGCGCCGCCGCGCCCGCGCTGGCCCGAGGCCTTCACCTCGTTGACCAGCCAGTCGCGGCCCTTCTCGATGAAGCCCTTGGTGCCGTCCCAGGCGCCGCGCTTGCGCGCGCCGTCGAGGCCCCAGTCGCCCTGGCCGTAGAGATTGCGGAAGATGCGGTCCTTGTCGGCGAGCATCGCGGTCCTATGTCGTCTCTTTGAGCGTGGTGGCGCCGCCGATCGGCGCCGACAGTTGCCGGTCGACCTGCGGGCCGGGCTTGGGCGTGCGGCCGGCGGCCATCTCGTCGAGGATTTTCTCGAAGCTCTCGGGGGTGAGGTCCTCGTAGTAGTCGTAGTTGATCTGCGCCATCGGTGCGTTGACGCAGGCGCCGAGGCACTCGACCTCGACCCAGGAGAACTTGCCGTCCGCGGTCACCTCATACTGGTGGCCGATGCGGCGATTGCAGATGTCGAGCAGCGCGTCCGCGCCGCGCAGCCTGCACGGCGTGGTGCCGCACATCTGCACATGGAATTTGCCGACCGGCGCCAAGTTGAACATGGTGTAGAAGGTCGCGACCTCGAGCACGCGGATGTTCGCCATGCCGAGCACGGTCGCGACATGCTCGATCGCCTTCTGCGGCACCCAGCCGCCGGCCTGCTCCTGCGCGCGCCACAGCAGCGGGATCACCGCCGACTGCGCCCGGCCTTCCGGATATTTCGCGATCTGCTTCTTCGCCCAGGCGAGATTGTCCGCCGAGAAGGCGAATTCCTTCGGCTGCAGATGCGGTTCGGCGAGGCGGCGGACGGCCATTAGCGATCAACCTCCCCGAACACGATGTCGAGCGAGCCGAGGATGGCGGAAACATCCGCGAGCATGTGGCCCCTGCAGAGGAAATCCATCGCCGAGAGATGCGGGAAGCCCGGCGCGCGGATCTTGCACTTGTAGGGCTTGTTGGTGCCGTCGGCGATCAGGTACACGCCGAACTCGCCCTTGGGCGCCTCGACCGCGGCGTAGACCTCGCCCGCCGGCACGTGGAAGCCTTCGGTGTAGAGCTTGAAGTGATGGATCAGCGCTTCCATCGACTTCTTCATCTCGCCGCGTTTCGGCGGCGCGATCTTGTTGTCGTCGACCACCACGCGCCCCTGCCCTTCGGGCTCGCGGAGCTTGGCGATGCACTGTTTCATGATGCGGATCGACTGCCGCATCTCTTCCATGCGGATGCAGTAGCGGTCGTAGCAGTCGCCGTTCTTGCCGATCGGGATGTCGAAATCCATCTCGGCGTAGCATTCGTAGGGCTGCGCCTTGCGCAGATCCCAGGCCGCGCCCGAGCCGCGCACCATCACGCCGGAGAAGCCCCACTTCCAGGCGTCCTCCAGCGACACCACGCCGATGTCGACATTGCGCTGCTTGAAGATGCGGTTGCCGGTGAGCAGCCGTTCGAGGTCGTCGCAGACCTTCAGGAACGGATCGCAGAACGCGTCGATGTCGTCGATCAGCTTTTGCGGCAGGTCCTGGTGCACGCCGCCGACGCGGAAATAGGCCGCGTGCATGCGCGAGCCCGAGGCGCGCTCGTAGAACACCATCAGCTTCTCGCGCTCCTCGAAGCCCCACAGCGGCGGGGTGAGCGCGCCGACGTCCATCGCCTGCGTGGTGACGTTGAGGAGATGCGAGAGCAGCCGTCCGATCTCGCAAAACAGCACGCGGATGAGCTGCGCGCGGCGCGGCACCGTCAGCCCAAGGAGCTTCTCGGCCGCGAGGCAGAACGCATGCTCCTGGTTCATCGGCGCGACGTAATCGAGCCGGTCGAAATACGGGATCGCCTGCAGGTAAGTCTTGTGCTCGATCAGCTTCTCGGTGCCGCGATGGAGCAGGCCGATATGCGGATCGACGCGCTCCACCACCTCGCCGTCGAGCTCCACCACCAGGCGCAAAACGCCATGCGCCGCAGGGTGTTGCGGCCCGAAATTCAAGGTGAAGTTGCGGAGGTTTTGCGGCCACGGCCCGCTACCCCTTGGCCTGGCCGTCGGCGGGCGGCGCAAAAGCCGCGAACACCTCGGCGCCGGTCATGTTGTGGGTCTTGTTGGCGAAGTCGTAATAGGCCGGCTTCTCGTCGATGAAGATCTGGCTCTTGAACGCGTAGCCGTCGCGATCGTCGAACGCTTCCGCCGACACGAAGTGCAGGTTCTGGGCGACCAGCCGGTAGAACAGCGGCGTGCCGCACTGTTTGCAGAAGCAGCGCTCGGCCCACTCCGACGAGCGATAGACGCCGAGGTTCGTCGGCGTCTTCAACCTTCAATGTCGTTCCGCAATCGAGCACGAGAAACGGCCCGGCCGACCATTTGCGGCACATGCTGCAATGACAAGCGCCGATGTCGCGGCTTCTGCGGCGCCGCGGTGAAACGCACCGCGCCGCAGAGGCAACCACCACTCATCGTTGCTGCTGTCGCTCATGCGCTTCCTCAATTCGCCTTCTCGTCGCCGGGCAGCTTGTAGTCGGTGCCTTCCCAGGGCGAGAGGAAATCGAAATTGCGGAACTCCTGCGCGAGGCGGACCTTGTCGTAGACCACGCGCTTCTGCTGGTCGTCGTAGCGCACCTCGACAAAGCCGGTGAGCGGGAAATCCTTGCGCAGCGGATGTCCCTCGAAGCCGTAGTCGGTGAGGATGCGCCGCATGTCGGGATGGCCGACGAACGGGATGCCGTAGAGATCGTAGGTCTCGCGCTCGAACCAGTCGGCGCCCGGGAAGATGCCGATGATCGACGCCACGGTGTCGTCCTCGCCGACTTCGATCTTCACGCGCACGCGCTGGTTCTTGTAGGGCGAGAGCAGATGGTAGACGACGTCGAAGCGGCGCTCGCGGCCGGGCCAGTCGACCGCCGTGACGTCGATGAAGCTCACGAAGCGCTGCTCGTCGCGCAGATAGCGGATGACGTTGACGATCTCCGACGCCTTCGCGGTCACCGTCAGCTCGCCATAGGCCACGTCGTGCCCGGTCACGGCGCCGCCCAGCGCCGCTGCGAGCAACTCGCCGAAACTGTGAAGGTCTTCGCTCATGGCGTCAGCGCTCGATCGTGCCGGTGCGGCGGATTTTCTTCTGCAACAGCAGCACGCCGTAGAGCAGCGCCTCCGCGCTCGGCGGACAACCCGGCACGTAGATGTCGACCGGCACGATGCGGTCGCAGCCGCGCACCACCGAATAGGAATAGTGATAGTAGCCGCCGCCGTTGGCGCACGAGCCCATCGAGATGACGTAGCGCGGCTCCGGCATCTGGTCGTAGACCTTGCGCAGCGCCGGCGCCATCTTGTTGGTGAGCGTGCCGGCGACGATCATCACGTCGGACTGCCGCGGCGAGGCGCGCGGCGCGAAGCCGAAGCGCTCGGCGTCGTAGCGCGGCATCGACATCTGCATCATCTCGACCGCGCAGCATGCGAGGCCGAACGTCATCCACATGAGCGAGCCGGTGCGCGCCCAGACAATCAGGTTGTCCGCGGTCGTGGTCAGGAAGCCTTTGTCCGCGAGCTCGTCATTGAGGCCGACGAAGAAGGCATCGTCGGAACCAACCGGCCTGCCGGTGCGGGGATCGAGGATGCCCGTGGCGGCCGGCGCGACGACCGCGGAGCGCTGCGGCGTCAATCCCATTCGAGCGCTCCTTTCCGCCATTCATATATGAAGCCGATGGTCAGAACGCCAAGGAACACCATCATCGACCAGAAGCCGAACAGCCCGAGTTCGCCGAAGGCCACCGCCCACGGGAACAGGAAGCTCACTTCCAGATCGAAGATGATGAACAGGATGGCGACCAGGTAGAAGCGCACGTCGAACTTCATGCGCGCGTCGTCGAACGCGTTGAAGCCGCATTCGTAGGCGGAGAGCTTCTCGGGGTCGGGCTGCTTGTAGGCGACGAGGAACGGCACCACCAGGAGCGCCACGCCGATGACCATCGCCACCGCGATGAAGATCACCAGGGGCAGGTAATCAAGTAGCAGCTCGCTCATCGGCGACCCTTAGCTCCCGTCTCGCCCCATCGGAAACCCGCCCTCAAACCCCGGCCGCCGGAGGAAGGCGCCGCAGGCCGAAATCGCCCCTGAAACAGTTCGGATTCGTTCCAAGAACGGGATTTCTGCTGGCTTAGCGCAGTGCACAAAGCGAGGCAAGCCGGGCGGAACTTGGCCTGTGGTTGATTGTCGTACGGGTGCCCAACTGTGGCTTGCGGGCAGGCTTTAGCTAGGGTTCCATGCACTCCTTGTTTCTCGCGGGGAGTGTGACGGCCATGCAACGCAAGGTGATCATTTCGTGCGCGGTGACCGGTTCGGCTGACTCGCCGGGGAAGAACCCGGCGGTGCCGGTGACGCCCGAGCAGATCGCCAATTCCTGCGTCGACGCCGCCAAGGCCGGCGCCGCGGTCGTCCATATCCACGTGCGCAACCCGAAGACCACCAGGCCGAGCATGGACGGCGCGCTCTATCGCGAGGTGGTCGAGCGCATCCGTTCGAGCGGCACCGACGTGCTGATCAACCTGACCACCGGCCCGGGCGCACGCTTCGAGCACGATCCGGACGACCCCTCCAAGGCCGGCCCGGCCTCGACCATGCGCGGCCCTGACGAGCGCGTGCGCCATATCCAGGAGCTGCGCCCCGACATCTGCAGCCTCGATATGGGCAGCCTCAACATGGGCAACCGCGTCTTCATCAACACGCCCGCGCACCTGCAGGCCATGGCGCTCGCGATCCGTGAAGCCGGCGTGCTGCCCGAGCTCGAAGTGTTCGAGACCGGACATCTCCTCCTGGCCAAGAAGCTCCCTGCCAAGAATTCCTCGAGGCCGGCTATGTGAAGGGCCCGGGCATGTTCCAGATCTGCCTCGGCATCTCGTGGGGCCAGCCGGCGACGCCGGAAGCGATGATGTATATGCGCAACCTGTTGCCCGCAGGGCTCGCCCTGGTTCGCCTTCGGCATCTCGCTGCATCAATTCCCGATGGTGGCGCAGACGGTGCTGCTCGGCGGCCACGTGCGGGTCGGGCTCGAGGACAATCTCTATCTGGGCAAGGGCCAGCTCGCGCCCAGCAACGCCGCGCTGGTCGAGAAGGCCGGCCGCATCATCGAGGAGCTCGGCGATCATCGTCGCGACGCCTAACGACGCGCGGGAGATTCTGGGGCTGCCAGCGGCAAGGAATTAAGATCGTAGCCCGGATGAGCCATCAGCGCGTTTACGCGCGTCTTCGACGCGCTATGGCGAAATCCGGGGGAGACGTCAGTCCCGGATATCGCTTCGCTCATCCGGGCTACGCAGGTTCACTCCTGCGCGAACGCGACGATGCAGCCGCCGCAGGGGCCGCCCTTGACGGTCGTGGCGACGTAGACCTTGTTGGTCGCAAGGTTGACCCCGAGCGACCGCGCGCCGTTCCAGCTCGGCACCTTCTGGATGAGCTGCCGCGTCCTGGTGTCGACCACCACCAGCGCGCCGTTGGTCGTCGCGTGATAATACTGCCCGCGCGCGAGGTTGACGGTCGAGCCGCCATTGCCGCCCCAGCCCGCGCCGTAGCTCTCGATCTTGCCGCTTGCGATATCGAACACCGCCATGTCGCCGCCCGGCTTGCGATTGGGGCCGTGCGCCGCGCTGCAGCCGAGGAAGATCGTCGTGTCGGAGACGATCGACAGGCTGTGCGGGTGGCAGCGCTCGAGCTCGTGCAGCTTGACGATGGTGCCGCTCTTCGGATCGGTCTGCGCCAGCAGGCCCTTGCTCTTGTCGGCGCTGAAGACCGGGATCGCGGTGTAGAACATGCCGCTCGGCGCGTGCCAGGCAGAGCGCTCCAGATTCTCCGCCGATTGCGGGACCGGAAGCTTGGCAACGATCTTGTGACCCGGCTCGGCCGAGATCAGGCTGAAGAACGGCACCTCGTCGTTGGAATTGGCGACGATCACCACTTTGCGATTGGGATCGAAGGCCATGGCGTTGGCGCGCAGCTTGCCGCCGGTGGCGATCGTCGCCGTGATCGTATGGGTCTTGAGGTCGACGACCTTGATGGTTGAATCGCCGTCGCTCACCCACAGCTCGGCGCCGCCCCTGACGATCGCGAGGCCGTTCGGCCCGGACGCATTGCCGCTCTTGGTCGTGCCGACAAAGCCGGTGACGCGCGTGACGTATTTGTCGGACTTGGTGTCGAAGACGACGACCGCCTTGTTGTCCTTGTCGGCGAGATAGCCGAGCCCGGTCGCCTGATCGATCGTCAGCACGCCGTAGTTCTCGATCGGCGTGCCGGGGATTTCGATACTCCCGACCTGCTTGAAGGTCTGGGCATGGGCCGACGCGGCGAATGCCAACGCGATCGCCGTCGCAACAAGCAACCGTTTCATCGACAACCTCCCCTTATCCGCGACAACTCAACTTGACCCAAGTCAACTCGACCCAAGACGCGCATGGCCGGCGCGAACGCCGGCCATGCGATCTTCTCCGCCGCAATTATCTCGGCTAGTCCAGCGGCTCGACCTTCACGATCGATCCGCCGTGATTGCTGCCGACCCACAGGTGGCCGGGGTTGCTGCGGTCGTCGACATAGACGCGGCGGATGTTGGTCGACCGCGGCAGCGTGTACTCGACGTACTGCCCGGTCTCGATATCGAGCCGCGCCACCCGGTCGGTCACCATCGAGCCGGTCCAGGCGTGGCCGTGGCGGCTGAACATCGCGTCATACGGCGCGCTCCAGTCCGTCGGCACCTTCCACTCGATGATCTGCGCCGTCTTCGGGTCGAGCATGCCGATGCGGTCGGCGCGGTATTCGGCGAACCAAACCCGGCCTTCGCCATCGACGCGGCCGCGGCGCGGCGTCGAGTTCGGCGACGGCGTCAGATAGACCGTCGTCACCTTGGTCTTGGCATCGATCTTGACGATGTTGCCGGCGGCAAAGTCCAACAGATAAGCGTCGTTGGTCGCGGTGTCGGCGTGGATGCCGTAGGTGCCGATGCGCCGCTTGGTGCGCGGATCGGTCGGCGCGCCGAGGTCTTCCCATTTCTCGGTCGCGAGATCGAGCCGGTAGATCTTGGTGCCGTCCGAGTTCTTCACCCAGACCTTGCCGTCGACATGGGTGCCGTTCACCGCCAGATGGCCGAACTGCGCGCCCTCCGAATCCCATTCCTTCGGGATCGAATACATCTTGAAGGTCTCGGTCTTCTGGTCGAAGCGCGCGATCGACGCCTGGTACATCATGCCGAGCCAGACATTGTCGTCGCGGTCGATTTCGAGATCGAGCGAGCCGAGCGGCCAGCCGGGCTTGGTGACCGGGATCGGATATTGCGTCACCTTGCCGGTCTTCGGATCCATCTTGCCGAGGAACATCTGGCCGAAGTCCGAGTACCAGACGTTGCCTTTGCTATCCATCACCACGTCGTGCGGCTGGATGTGGGCGTCCGGCAGGTCGTATTCGGTGAAGACGACCTTCGTCGATTTGCCGGTCGGCCGCGGCAACGTCTTGAGCGGGAACTGCCAGGTGTCCTGCTGACTCAGATTGATCTTCTCCAGCCAATCCACGATCGGCTTGACGTTGCCGCGGTCGCGCATGCGCTGGAAGTTGCCGGCGAGCCGCTGCGGACGCAGCGGGGTGGTGCCGGGATAGTAGGTGGCCATCCGGTTGATGACCTCGATCATGCCCTCGGCGTCGTAGGACGACTTCATGATGCGTTCGAGGGTGTGGCAGCCGATGCAGTTGAGCAGGAACTTCTTCTGTGCGTCGGTGCCGGGCATGCTGTGCAGCCATTCGGCATTGGTGAGATGCGCCGAGAGGCTGCGCAGCTTGGTCATCTTGAGATCGGCCTTGGCCTCCTGCCCCGCCGTAACCTGCGCGGTCGGCGCGCCGGGAAGCTGATAGCCGGATGCCCGCAGGCGGACCGTGTACTTGCCGGGCTCGAGCCGCGCCGTCGGGAAGGCGTAGCGGCCCTGGGCGTCGGTGACGACGCTGATGGTGATGGTCGAGCCGTCACGCTTGGCGCTGACGACCACGCCCTCCATCGCGCCCTCCTCGGCGGAGGAGACCTGCCCGCTCAGCGCGACGGCGGATTGCGCCTGCGGCTTGCCGGGTTCGAGTGCGAACGCGACAAGCAGTGTGAACGCGACAAGCAGTGCCGCTGTGATGCGCATGGACATGTCTCCCTAGTCGAGCGGTTCGAGTTTGATGATCGAGGCGCCGTGGTTCGAGCCCACCCAGAACGTGACCGGGTTCGTGGTGTTGTCGACATAGACGCGGCGGATGTTGGTAGTGCGCGGCAGCAGGTATTCGACCATCTCGTCGGTCTTGGTGTTCAGCCGCGTGACCTGGTCGGTGATCATCGAGCCGGTCCACAATTCCTCATTGCGGTCGAGCACGACGTCGTAGGGCGACGCCCACTTGGTCGGCATCAGCCATTCCTTGAACGTCTCGGTGCGGGTGTTGAACAGGCCGACGCGGTCGGCCCGGTACATGCCGAACCAGAGCCGGTCGTGCTCGTCCATGTAGCCGCGGCGCGGCGCCGAGCGCGGCGTCAACGCCGCGTAGATCTTGACGTCGCCGGTCTTGGCGTCGATCCGCCCGATGTGGAAGTTGCGGAAGTCGGTGTAGTAGACGTTGTTCTGCGAGTCCGGAATGACGTCGTAGATGTTGTGCGGGATCTTCGACGTCTTGTACGGCTCGAAGGTCTCGATCTTGCCGGTGGAGAGGTCGAGACGGTGAACGGCGGCGAAGCCGTTGTTCTGCGACCAGACCTTACCGTCGATGTGCGAGCTTTCCGGCCGCACCATGTTCACCTGCGAGGCGTCGATGTTGTACTCCGGCGGCATCGGCCAGGCGGTGAATTGCTCGGTCTTCGGATCGAACTTCACGATCGCGGCCTGATACATGTTGCCGAGCCACCAATTGCCGGCCCGGTCGGCGCGCAGCCCGAGCGAGCCCTTCGGGAATTCCGGCTTGTGCAGCGGCATCGCATATTCTTTCACCTCGCCGGTCTTGGGATCGAGCCGGCCGAAGAACTGCTCGCCGAAGCTCGAGTACCAGGCGATGCCGTCCTTATCGAGCACCACGTCATGCGGCGAGATGGTTTCGCGTGGCAGATCATACTCGGTGTAGATCACCCGCGTGGCGCGGCCCTTGGGACGCGGCAGCATCTTCAGATCGAACGCCCACTGCGACTTGCCGCCGCTGAGATTGATGGTACCGAGAAAATCGGCGACGTTGCGGTAGATCTGGACGCGCTGATCGCCGCGCTCCTCCATCAGCCGAGCGCCGCGCCGCATTTGCGGGTTCTGCGGGATGCTCTGGTTCACGTAGCCCTGCATGCGCGGGAGCGTGAGCTCCATAAGCGTCTTGGAGTCGTGCGGCGAGCGCATGAAGCGCTCGAGCGTGTGGCAGCCGACGCAGCCCAGCAACAGCCCTTTCTGCTGGTCGGTGCCGGGGACGCTATGCAGCCACTCGCCGTTCGACATCTGCGCGGCGAGGTCCTCGGTCTTTTTGAGCGTCAGATTGTGGGTGGTGGTCCGCGGCCCGACTTCGACCGTCTTCGAGTTGTCGAGGTCGTAGCCGATCGCGCGGATGCTCAGCGCGTACTGGCCGGGCGAAAGCTTGCTGGCCGGGAAGCTGTAGCGGCCCTGCTCGTCGCTCACGACCGTGATGGTGATGGTGCCCTTCTTGGCGTTGACGAGAACGCCTTCCATCACGCCTTCATCGGTGGAGGTGACCGTCCCGGTCAGGGCGACGGCGTTCTGGGCGGCGGCAGTGTCGAGGGGAAGGAGCGAGATGACAAGGAAGAGGAAAGCAAAACGCAGTGCGGCTGCGAGGCGCATGGACGTTTTCTCCCACCTATTTCGACCCGCCGGTTACCGGCCAAGTCTTCTTTGTTGCCGTCAGCCTAGACCTGCGACACTTGGCTTCAAGGTAGCGGATGGCTGTGCGCAAACTTTGAGCGTTGGCGGTTGACTTGTGATTCTGAAGACAACGCCGACTGTCGGCCTGTGACCGAGGCGGGCATGACACGTATGCGCTGACCGTCGATCGCGTTGGTGATCGATCATCGTCACGCCTGGAATTGGTTGCCGATGGTTACCGCTAGCCGGTCGGTTGAATCTGCGGGACGGCGGGCACCGCCGCTGACTGGAACTTTCATTGGAAACTTTGCTTGCTGATCCAGCGCCAAAGCCGATTGCCTCCAACTTGAATTGATTTTTTGGCGATCCTCGCTGGCGGCGGCAACCGAGATTTTAGTCAGATTTGCGACGCTCGTCGGTGCGCCGGCGCGTCTGCGTTAGCGTGTATTGGGCCGCGCGAACCTGCGCGGAGGAACGACCGGGCTGGAGCGTCTTTCCATGCAGCGTACCATCAGCATGCTCGTCGCCGACGATTCCCATCTCATCCAGCAGATTTTGACCGAAGCCGGCCGCGCATCAAAGCTTCCCCTGCGCGTGAGCGCGACCGACAACGGCCGCGACTGCCTGACCCTGCTCAATGGCGGCAATATCGACCTCGCCTTCATCGACGTGCAGATGCCGGAGCTCAACGGCACCGACGCGTTCTGGGCGGCGCGCAAGCAAGGCATCCAGACCTTCGTGACGCTGATGTCGAACCCGCCGTCGACCGAAGCGGTCGAAATGGCGCGCAAGCTCAGGGCCTATGAATTCCTGTTCAAGCCGTTCAAGGCCGAGGACGCGGTGGCGATCATGAAGACCTTCGATCGCATCACCTCGGCGACCAAGGTGCTGATCGTCGACGACTTGCTGACCGTGCGCCAGATCGTGCAGAAGGTCGTCAAAGGCAGCATGTTCAATTGCGATATCGCCGAGGCCGCCGACGGCGAGACCGCGCTGGCGCTCTGCAATTGCACGCAGTTCGACGTGGTCTTCCTCGACTGCAACATGCCCGGCCTCTCCGGCGTCGACACCATGAAACAACTGATGATGATGCAATCCTCGCCGCGGGTGGTGATGATCTCGAGCGAACGCAATGCCGCAACCGAACGCCACGCACTGGCATGCGGCGCGCGCGCATTCCTGCACAAGCCGTTCGATTCAGCCGACGTCGACCGCGTGATGCACAGCCTTTATGGGCTGCGCTGTCCGACCTTGAACGTGAAGAGCGAAGAGCCGGACTTCGATGTGGCGATCGAAGGCAGCACCATTCGCCTGGCGCACAAGGTCACCGGCCATATCTTCGAATATCTGTGGTTCGAACGGCCGCCGCACCTGCGCAACGCGATCGTGCGCCCGGCCGATGCCTGCACGGTGGCGGCGACGCATTTTGCACACGTGGCCGAACGGGCCGCGCTGCTGCAGCTGAACGAGAACCGGCTGCTGCTCGCCGCCTAGCGCGGCTCCCAACGCGATCGTCGCAGAATTGCGCCCACGATGTGATGGCCATCACAGCGCCGGCTCGCGCCATCAACGAGACTTCTCCCCGGTGAATGCGAGACGCACCCTGCGTCAAAACAACGGGAGAAAGATCATGATGCACGACACCGATTTGCAGCAGCTCACCGCCGAGGAGATCGAGCACGTGGCCGGCGGTACGCTGCAGACGTGGCTCACGGCGCTCAAGAATCTCAGCGACGCGAAGGCCGAAATCGCCAAGGAAATCGCGCGCAATTCGCGGGGATGAGGGCTCCCGCCTTACTTGCTCGGCCGGTCATACGCTTCCGGGTCGCTCCAATACTTCCATAATCCGATCGCAATGGTCAGGAGGGCCGTTGCCCAGACGACGCTGAGCCCGAACTCTATGCTGAGCAAGCGGTAAGCAGTTGCCAAGATGGCGGCAGGGATCACTGCGATTATCAAGATGAATATGAATTCGATCCACCATGGTTTCCCCCTCGGGGTGATAGCAATAACAGCAAGACTAGCACAATCACGGAGACCGCGCGGGTCCTTCTGGGACGGCAAGAACGCAGGGCCGCCGACCCACCGAATTTCAATGACCGCGCACGCTCAAAATCCTCGCCGGCAAGCTGCCGCGCAATCTACGCCGCCACACCGCGCGCGTACCACTGATCGACGAAGCCGCCGTGAACGTCGTCACCTGCGCGACGACGCGGCGATTGGAAGGTCGAGGCTGCGATGAGAAGAGCGAACGCAAAAGTCGGAACAGGAAAACAGACGATTGCCAAGTTATTGAAAAATGGCGGGAGCGACGGGACTCGAACCCGCGGCCTCCGGCGTGACAGGCCGGCGCTCTAACCAACTGAGCTACGCCCCCTTTTCGGGAGTGGTGCGGACTTAAATGCGCCTCTCCGGCAAGTCAAGGACGCCGCGTGAAAGGCCTGAAAATGGGCCGCGGGAGGCTTCCAGACGCGAATCAGGTGTCAGAAACCCGCTTAAAATCAGCATTGCCAAGCCCGAAAGTCCGAAAAAACCCACATTTTTCGCTATGAAGTCCATGGTCAGAACCTGTCCGAATCGTCTATTTCGACCGGCGTGATGAGTGGCTTTTAGGCCACTTCTACCAACGAGGAGGGTCATCCATGGCCACGGCACCTGCTGCTAAGAAGTCCGCACCGACAGTTACCATGAAGCATCTCGCCGCGAGCCTCGCGGAAAACCACGAGATGTCAAAAAAGCAGACCGAGGCTGTGCTCGGCGACCTGGTTGGTCTGGTGACCAAACACCTCAAGAAGGGCGACCGCATCCGTATCGGCGGCCTGGGCATCCTTCAGGTCCGCAAGCGCGCCGCCCGCATGGGCCGCAACCCGGCGACCGGCGAGCCGATCCAGATCAAGGCGTCCAAGAAGGTCGCTTTCCGCGCCGCCAAAGAGCTCAAGGAAGCGGTGTAAGCACCGTTTTTCGGTTGCCCTTCCCGTGCGACGTCGGCGGCCGCAAGGCCGCTGACGCGTGCGGTATTTTTTTGGGATATTTGCCAGCGCTATGGCCCGCCTACGCGGCGATGGCTGGCTTGCCAGCCGAAGCGGCCGTGAGGCCGCGTAGGTGGCCTGCCAACCGTAGCTGCGAGCAGCCCGTCCGCCTTCGCTAAAGCTTCGGCGGACACCAACCTTGCGCTGCTCCGCAGCGAAGGTTGGTGGGCGGTGACGGACTCGAACCGCCGACATCCTGCGTGTAAAGCAGGCGCTCTACCAACTGAGCTAACCGCCCATACTTGCTTCCTTCTTATCGCCAGCTTCGTCGGCGAAGCAAGGTCGCATGAGGACCGGACCTCGCCATCGCTGGCTGGGTAAAGCGGGCTTTGGGCCCGCGTTGCGCTATTTCGGCTGGTACTATGCCCGCCGCCATATCCACCGGCTGAACAGCGATTTTGCCGCCGAGCGCCTTCAGCGCGTCCGCACCCAGCTCGAACGGGGCGAGACCGTCTATCTCGCCGGCATCGCCGCCGGGGGCATGCACAATGCCGGCGTGGCGCTGATCGAGGTCTCGGCCGCGCGCGGGCCGCGGATCATCTGCAACCACGAAGAAGAACGCTTCTCCGGCGAGAAGCACACGACCAAGTTCCCGGAGCATGCCCTGGCCGCGCTCGCCAAGACCATGGACCGCATCGGCATCGGTCCGGAGCGCGTCGCCGCCTGGCTCGGCACCTGGGACTATCCGCTGCTCGGCGCCACCATGATCCGCTCGGTGCTGGAGGAGCTGCCTGGCAGCGTCAGCTTTCTGCGGCCCGCGCCGAATGCCGTTTTCGACTTCCACCACCTCAGCCACGGCAGCGACAACGCCCGCGACCTCGCCAGGAATTTCGGGCTCGAGGAGCCGGTTCCGATCATCGCCATGCCGCACCACGAGAACCACGCCTGGTTCTCGTTCGCCGTCTCACCGTTCGCCCGGCTGGACGAGCCGGTCGCGATCGCGGTCATCGACGGCACCGGCGACCGCGGCTCGATCTCGCTCTATGTCGCAGAGCACGGCGCGATGCGCTGCATCTCCTGCAACGACAGCGTCTTCGACTCGCTCGGCATCTACTACAGCGTCATCAGCTCCAGCCAGGGCGGCTGGACCTGGCTGAGCAGCGAAGGCCGCTACATGGGGGCCGCCGCCTTCGGCACCATGGACCGCGCGTCCAATCCCTATTACGCGCCGCTGCGTGAGATCCTCAGCCTGCAGTCCGATGGTGGGGTCCTGCTCAACCGCGCGCTCGCCAACTGGCAGCGCGATCCGTTTTACAACCCCTATCGGCCCGCGCTGACCCGCATCCTGGGCGAGCCGATCCCGGCCGAGCAGATGTGGAACCCCGATGCCGTGCTGCGGGTCGAGGACATCAAGCACAAGCCGAACACCAAGGATCGGCTGGACAAGGCGGCCGCCACCCAGATGGTTTTCGAGGATGCGCTCATCCACATCGTCGACCACCTGATCCGCACGACCCAAAGCAACCGGCTGATCCTGACCGGCGGCGTCGCGCTCAATGCGCTCGCCAACATGCGGCTGCTCGACCATTTCGACGAAACCTATTTCGAGAAGACGCTCGGCCGGCGCGCCCGCCTGCATCTGTGGGTGCCGCCCGTCCCCTCCGATCCGGGGGTGCCTGTCGGCGCCGCCTATATGTTCGCCCATCTCGCCGGTGCCGGCCTGGGGCCTGCGATAGAGCACGCGTTCTATTGCGGACTGCCGCCGAAGCAGGCCGAGATTCGCGACGCCCTGGAAGCAGCGGACGGCGTCGACTGGATTGAGCTTGGCAGCGTCGCCGATGCGCGCGGGCGCGCGACGATCGCGGACATGATGGCGTTCATGATTGCGCGCGATGGCGTGCTGGCGATCTTCCAGGGCGCCGCCGAGACCGGGCCGCGCGCGCTCGGTCATCGCTCGATCGTGGCCAACCCGTGCAATCCGCGCACCCGCGAGGTTTTGAACGCACGGGTGAAATACCGCGAAGCGATCCGGCCGCTGGCACCGATGATGACGCTCGCGGCGGCACGGGAGTTCTTCGAGCTGTCCGACGGCGCGTCCGACGCCGACTACAACATCTACAACTACATGGTCCTCACCGCCCGTGCGAAGCCGGCCGCCCGCGCACGGATTCCCTCCGTGATCCACGCCGACGGCACCGGCCGGCTCCAGATCGTGCGCGAGCACACCGACCCGCTCACCTATGCCTATCTGAAGGCGCTCGGCCGCCGCATCGGCGTCGAGGTCTCGGTCAATACCTCGTTCAACGTCGCGGGGCCGATCGCGCAGACCGCGGCCCACGCGGTCGAGACGCTGCGGCGCTCGAAGGGGATGGATGCGGTGCTGATGGTTGCCGAAGACGGCGCGGCCTTCGCCGCCTGGCATGGCGCGGCACAGGCGCGCGAGGGCGGCGGCCGCTTCTGCCGCTGGCTCGCCGAATGGCGGGCCGAAACGACGGCGGATGTGCGGCTGCCGGTCTAGTGCCGCGCTCGCTCTCTCGTCCGCTCGTCCCCGCGCAAGCGGGGACCCAGGGCCACAAAGGAAGATTTCTGGATTCCCGCTTACGCGGGAATGAGCGGTGGAGAGGTCACGCCGGGATCGGGACCTCGCCGACGTCCTTGGGCACCTTGTAGCCCTTCTGCACCGCCGGCCGCGCGGCAATGGCGAGGTACCAGCGCTTGACGTTGGGATACTTGTTGAGATCGACGGTCTGCCACTCGTAGCGCGACACCCACGGCCAGATCGCCATGTCGGCGATCGAGTAGTCGCCGCCGACGTAGTCGTTGGTCGCAAGCCGCTTGTCGAGCACGCCATAGAGCCGGTGCGCCTCCTTGAGGTAGCGCTCCTCGGCATAGGGCGCCTTGCCGGGATTGTATTTGGTGAAGTGATGCACCTGGCCGAACATCGGCCCCGGGCCGCCCATCTGCCACATCAGCCACTCGATCACGCGGTAGCGGCCCTCGCCTTCGCGCGGCAGGAATTTGCCAGTCTTGTCGGCGAGGTAGATGAGGATCGCGCCCGACTCCATCAGCGCGATGCCGGTGTCGCGATCGACGATCGCCGGGATCCGGTTGTTGGGGCTGATCTTGAGGAACTCCGGCTTGAACTGCTCGTCCTTGCCGATGTCCACCGAATGCACGGTATAGGGCAGCCCGAACTCCTCGAGCGCGATGGAAAGCTTGCGGCCGTTGGGGGTGGTCCAGGTGTAGAGATCAATCACGATTTTGGTCCTCACTGACGCATTGACGCCAAGTCTTTGGGCCGGGTGTCCGGCGGGCGCAAATTGCGGGTTTGAGACCGCGGGAGCAAGGGGGTGAGTAGGACGTTTGCCCCATACCCCGGCAACGGATTTCCGTCGCGGATGGGGCGCATGTCTCAAGACCAGGATTGGCCCTTCGGTCACAGTCCGATGGTCTCCAACGGGTCATCCTGTTTGAGACAGCACAATCAAACCCGGAGGACAACGATCATGGCTGCGACCAAGAGGGACAGGATCAGGCTATGTCACCCGCTCCTTGTCACGGCGCTCCTGACTGTCCTCCCGAGCAGCCTCCACGCGCAGAATGGAGGCTTTCCAAGCCGGACCATCAAGATCGTCGTCCCGGCTCCGCCAGGCTCCAACCTCGATGCCATTCCCAGGATCATCGCCGACAAGCTTGCGACGCGTTGGGGACAGCCGGTGATCATCGAGAACCGACCCGGCGCCGCTCAAAACCTCGGGGCCGAGGTGGTGGCAAAGGCGGAGCCCGACGGCTACACGCTGCTTTCAACGCCGCAAGGGCCGCTCGTGATCAGCCAGCACTTCTTTGCAAAGCTTGGCTTCAATCCGGATGCATTCGTTCCAGTTTCCATCATTGCCGCGCAACCGCTCGTGCTCGTCACGCATCCCAAATTCCGCGCTTCAAACCTTAAGGAGCTCGTCATCCTGGCAAAGGGGAATGCGGGCCGGATCAGCTTTGCCTCGGCCGGAACAGGCAGTTCGCCGCATTTGACCGGCGAGATGCTCAAGCTCGCCGCCGGCATCGATTTCGTCCACATTCCCTACAAAGGTCTCGCTCCCGCTATGACCGATCTGCTCGGTGGACATGTCGACATCATGTTCGACAATCTGAGCAACGCCTTGCCGCAGATCAGAGACGGCAGGATCAAGGCGCTCGGAGTTGCAGGCAAGGCACGGATTCCGGAACTGCCCGAGGTGGCGGCCATTGCAGAGATGTTTCCGGACTTCTATGCGACGAGCTGGTTTGCGATGGTCGCACCGCCGAAGACACCCGCCGACATCGCCACGAAACTTTCGCAGGCAATCGCCGCGACGCTGCGCCTCCCTGAGGTCATCGAGCGATACCGGGCCATCGCAAGCACACCGATCGGCACATCCCCGGCGGAGACCGCGGAGTTCTTGCGGACCGAATCCGAACGCTGGCGGCAGGTCATCGTGTCGGCCTCGATCAAACCGGAATAACAGCGATGGCCGGCGGCACACAACAACGCCTCGGAACGGCGTCCGACCTTATGGGTCTCGTCCACAACGGCCTGATGTCGCAGGCGATATGTATCGCCGCCGAACTTCACATCACAGACCTGCTGGCAAGCGGATGCGGGAATGTCGACGAACTCGCATGCGCCACCGGCACGCATGCTCCGTCGTTGCACCGCCTTCTGCGAGCGTTGATCAGTCTCAAGCTCTGTGTCGAGCGGGACGATGGGTCGTTTGCGCTGGGCCCGATGGGCTCGCTCCTGCTTTCGGACGCTCCGGACTCACTGCGATCATGGATCCTGTGGTGCGGCAAGTACCAATGGCCGATCTGGGGAAATCTCCTTTACAGCGTCACCACAGGAGAAAGCGCGAGAAAGCTCGCGGTCGGAACCGAGGGCTTCGGACATCTGGAATGCGATCCGAACGCAGCAGCGATCTTTAACGGCGCCATGACCGAGCTGACGCGCCTGATCGCCAGTGAATTGCTGCGCGCCTACGACTTTGCCGGGATGCGGCGCGTCATCGACATCGGCGGCGGCCACGGAGCGCTGATAGCGGCCGTGCTCGAAACGCATCCGGGATTGCATGGCGTGGTCTACGATCTGCCTCACGCCATCGAGGGCGCGCAGGCTCACCTCGCAAGGGAGGGCATGCTGGAACGCTGCGACTTCATCGCCGGCGACTTCTTCGCCGCGGTGCCCGGCGGGGCGGACGCATATCTGCTCAAGAACGTCATCCACGACTGGAATGATGAACGCAGCGCCGCCATCCTTCGCAACTGCCGAAGCGCCATGCCGCTAACCGGGCGGTTGGTGCTCGTCGAACGGATTATGCCGGACCGTCTGGAGGCGTCGTCCTGGAACCACCGGGCCGTCGCTTGGGCGGACCTGACGATGATGCTGGGTACAGGGGGATGCCAGCGGACCGAAGCAGAATTTCGCACGCTCCTTGCGTCCTCCGGGTTTGTCCTTACCAAGGTCATCCCGACGTCATTGGAATACTCGGTTCTGGAAGCGGTGCCTGGCTAGCGCGTGTCACCTGCCGAACATCTCTGCACATCGAATGACCCTCGCTCAAAGCGGCGCGACACGCTAACATTGCGCGGAGCGTCCAGATGTCAAATACCGCCCAACAGATTTAATTCTGTGCAAGCCGTGACGGCACGCGGCTTGCCTATGCGACCAGCGGGGCCGGTTCTCCGCTGGTGTGGGTGCAGCATTGGGTTCACCATCTCAAATTCGATTGGGAGAGCCCGGTTTGGCAACCATGGCTGTCCATGTTTTCGCGGCGCAACACGCTCGTGCGCTACGACTGGCGCGGCTGCGGCTTATCCGACCGAGATGGAGTCGAATTCTCCCTGGAGAAATTTGCCGAAGATCTGGACGCGGTGATCGCAGCCGCCGGATTCGAGCGTTTCGTTCTGTTCGGCATGGGAGGGGTCGGCGGCGCGATTTCTACAATCTACGCCGCCCGCCATTCGGAGCGAATCAGCCAGCTCATCCTGCACGGCAGCTATGCCCGAGGCAAAATGGCAGGTAACCCGACGCCCGCACAACGCGACGAGGCGCAGGCGCGGCTCAAAGTGTACGAATTAGGCTGGCCAAATGAAACGCCGGGTTACGGCCAGTTCTTTACATCGCTTCACATACCGGACGCGACACCCGACCAATTCCGCTCGTACAACGACCTGCTGCGCCTGACGACCTCACCGGCCAACGCACTTGGCTTGATTCGAGCGTTCATGCGAAGCGATCCTCACGAGTACTTGCCCAAGATCCGTTGTCCGACGCTTGTGTTGCATACCCGTGGCGATGCAATCATTCCGTTCGACCTGGGACGCACCGTAGCCGCCCTAATTCCCGGGGCAACGTTCGTGCCGCTTGAAAGCCGAAACCATATTCTGCTCTCGACCGAACCGGCCTGGGTGCAACTGATCGAGGCCATTGACGACTTCCTGCCGGCGCCCGCGCGGCAGCCGGCCAATATTCCCGCCGCGCTGGACGAACTTTCTGCCCGCGAAAATGAGGTTCTCGAACTCGTCGCACAAGGCCTCGACAATCCCACCATTGCCGAGCGGCTCGGTATCAGCAACCGGACGGCACGCAACCACGTCTCCGCGATCCTAAGCAAACTCGGTATCAGCAGCCGCGCGCAGGTAATCGTCCAGGCTCGCGACGCCGGATTTGGACAGAAAGCAGAAAGATAGAGAGGATGCTCTATGACTGATGTAGCAGGATCGGCGTTGCGACTGGCCTTTGTCGCCGCCACCCTCGCCGCCGTGGCGCCTGCAGCGGCGATTGCGCAAACCGACTTCCCCCGCCGCGCGGTCAAGTTCGTGGTGCCGGTGCCGCCCGGCAACATGCTCGACTCGATGCCGCGCATCATCGGCGAGAAGCTCTCGGCGCGCTGGAGCCAGCCGGTGATCGTCGAGAACCGTCCCGGCGCCGCGTCGAACCTCGGCACCGAGGCGGTGTTCAAGTCGGAGCCTGACGGCTACACGCTGCTGGTCTCGCCGCCGGGGCCGCTCTCGGTCAGCCAGCACGTCTATCCGAAGCTCGGCTTCGATCCGACGGCATTCGTGCCGGTTTCGACGCTGATCCAGTTTCCGTTCATCCTGGTGGTGAACGCGAAGGCGCCCGACAAAACCTTCGCGGACTTCATCGCGCGCGCCAAGGCCAGCCCGGGCAAGATCAGCTTCGGCTCGCCCGGTGTCAGCTCGACACCGCACCTGCAGATGGAACGGTTCGCGGCCGCGGCCGGCATCAAGTTCATCCACGTCCCCTATCCCGGCCTCGCGCCGGCGATGCGCGACCTGCTCGCCGGCCATATCGAGGCGATCTTCGATACGCCCGGAAACGTGCTCCCGCACATCGCCAGCGGCGGCGTGAAGGTCTTGGCTGTGACCGGACCTAAGCGCATCCCCGAGCTGCCGAATGTGCCGGCGATCGCCGAGAGCCTGCCGGGCATCGTCCACACCGACTGGTTCGCCGTGGTGGCGCCGCCGAAGACGCCGCCCGAGATCGCGACGCGGCTATCGCAGGCGATCGCGGAGACGATGAAGCAGCCGGACGTGGCCAAGCGGATATCCGAATTCACCGTCACGCCGGTCGGGGGCTCGCCGGCGGAGACCGCCGCGCTCATCAAGAAGGAGTTGGAGCTCTACCGCGCGCTCATCGCTGCGACCGGAATCAAGGTCGAGAAATGAGCGCCGGCAGGAGAGCCTGCGTAGCTGGTTTCGTCATCGCCGCGCTGCTGGCAGCACCGCCGGGCGTCGCGATGGCGCAGACCCCCTACCCGAGCCGCACCGTCAAGATCGTCGTGCCGGCACCCCCGGGCGCCAACCTCGATACGATCCCGCGGATCATCGCCGACAAGCTCTCGGCGCGGTGGGGCCAGCCGGTGATCATCGAGCACCGCCCGGGCGCCGCGCAAAACCTCGGCGCCGAGGTGGTGGCGCGCTCCGAGCCCGACGGCTACACCCTGCTCGCGACGCCGCAGGGTCCGCTGGTGATCAGCCAGCATTTCTTCGCCAAGCTCGGCTTCGACCCCAACGCCTTCACGCCGGTCTCGATCATCGCCTCGCAGCCGCTGGTGCTGGTCGCGCATCCGAAGTTCCGCGCCTCCTCGCTGAAGGAGCTCGTGACCTCGGCGAAAGGAACGAAGATCAGCTTTGCCTCGGCCGGGATCGGCTCATCGCCGCACCTGACCGGCGAGATGCTCAAGCTCGCGGCCAAGATCGATTTCGTGCACGTGCCCTACAAGGGTCTCGCGCCGGCGATGACCGACCTGCTCGGCGGCCATGTCGACATGATGTTCGACAACCTCACCAACGCGCTGCCGCAGGTGCGTGACGGCAAGGTCAAGGCGCTGGCCGTCGCCGGGGCGGCGCGCATCCCGGAACTGCCGGAGGTGCCCGCGATCGCGGAGATGTTCCCCGGCTTCTATTCGACCAGCTGGTTCGCCATCGTCGCGCCGCCGAAGACGCCGCCCGACGTCGCCGCCAAGATTTCGCAGTCGATCGCCGCGGCGCTCAAGTTGCCCGACGTGGTCGAGCGCTATCGCGCACTGGCGAGCACGCCGGTCGGCTCCTCGCCCGCGGAGACGGCGGCGTTCCTGAAGAAGGAATCCGAGCGCTGGCGGCAGGTGATCGCCGCAGCGGGGATCAAGCCGGAATAGCCGCACCTATTTCACCTGCAGCCCGAGCGCCTTCACCAGCTCGGCCATGTTCTTGGCTTCGTCGCTCATCATGGCGGCCATCTCCTGCGGCGTCGTGGTGGCGATCAGCGTGCCGCTGTCGGTCATGCGCTTGATCACGCCTTCGTCGCGCGCGGCCTTGCGGAATTCCGCATTGAGCCTCCCGACCACCGCGGCGGGCATGCCGGCGGGGCCGACCAGGCCGAACCAGTTGGCGATCCGCTCGCGCGCGAGCCCCACTTCGATCAGGGTCGGCACGTCGGGCGTCGCCGGCAGCCTCGTCTCGGCGTCGACCGCGAGCGCGCGCAGCTTCCCGCCGTCGATATTGGCGCGCGCCGAGGTGTAGGACGCGAACGCGAAGTCGATGCGGCCGGTGATCAGGTCGGCCATCAGCGGCGCGCCGCCGCGGTACTGCACGAACTGGATCGGCGTGTTGGTGCCGAGCCCGATCCGCGCCGCCATCAGATGCGCGGGCGTGCCGACGCCGGCGGAGCCGAACGACAGCCCGCCCGGCCGCTTGCGGCCGAGCTCCAACAGCTCCGCGACCGTCTTCACCGGGCTGTCGTGCGGCACCACCAGCAGCGCCGGCATCCGGAACAACAGCGTCACCGGCGTGAAGCCCTTCACCGGGTCGTAGCCGACCGGCTGCATCGCCGGGATCGCGGCATGGGCGGAGCCGGTGATGGTGAGGAGCGTGTAGCCGTCGGGCGCCGCGTTCTGCACCGCCACCGCCGCCACCGTACCGCCGCCGACCGGGCGGTTCTCGACCACGATCTTCTGGCCGGTGCTCTTCATCACCGCATCGGCATAGATGCGGGTCGAAACGTCGGTGATGCCGCCGGGCGCCACGCCGACGATGATGGTGATCGGCCGCGCGGGAAAATCCTGCGCCTGCGCGGCGCCGGCGAACCAAGCCAGCGCGACGGCAGCCGCGGCCGCAAGCCGGCGCACGCCGATGCTTGCCATGGCGTTCCTCCCTGTCTTGTTGGCAGGAGATTGCGACCGCCGCGCCCAAAACGCAAACGGCGGCGCCATTGCCGGCGCCGCCGTGAAGAAGCTGCCGCGCGCCTCTTAACGCAGGTCAAGCTCGGCCAACGTCACCGCAAGCGCCGGTGTCGCGCCCGGTACGAGCCGCTGGTCCCGGGCAAAATCGGCAACCGAACGATAGCCGTCCGGGCCAGGGTCACGGTGGATGCGCGTGTTGAGCTTGACGGCATCGATCACCCACAACTCGGTGATTCCGAAACCGGCATAGAGCCCAGCTTTGCGGCCGAGATCGTATCCCAGGCTCGAATTGGCGACTTCAACGACAAGCCGTGCGGTCTCTGCGTTCAGCCCATCCCATCCACTCGCTTCGGGATAAAAGACAAAATCCGGTTCGAGGTAGGTGTCCAGGCTCAGCCGGAACGTCGTCTGAGGAGCGAACAACAGGTCGCGCGGGAGTGCTCGTGCCCAGTGGAGGTTGAGAACAGATCTAAGAATCTCATGATGGACGCCTCTCGGCGACATCGGAACGAGCTCACCGCCGATCAATTCGATGCGCTCGTTTTCATGCAAGATGCCCGCCTCGGTCATGCGATAGAGCTCGTCCACGGTGAAGCGCCGCCGCGGCAAGCCTTCGGCGGCGGTCGTGGTTGGCTCCAACGTGGGCGAGTTGACACTCATCGCCGTAGTATAGCGCGCTTTGGTGCGACAGGCGTGCCTGGCAAGGTTATTTGAACACGACAAGAAAACGGCGGCGCCGTTGCCAGCGCCGCCGTTCGATTTCAGATGTATTGCCGCGTCAGTGCGCGGTGAGGATCGAGGACTCCTCGTCCACCGCCGGCTCGGTCGAGACCGGCTCGGCCGACTTGGCCTTCTCCTCGTCCCACTCGATCGGCGTGGGCGCGCGGACGAGCGCCTTCGGCAGCACCTCGTCCATGCGCGAGACCGGAATGATCTCGAGGCCCTTCTTGATCGACTCGTTGATCTCGACGAGGTCCTTCGCGTTCTCCTCGGGGATCAGCACCGTCTTGATGCCGCCGCGTTGCGCCGCCAACAGCTTCTCCTTCAAGCCGCCGATCGGGAGCACGCGGCCGCGCAGCGTGATCTCGCCGGTCATGGCGACATCGCGGCGCACCGGGATGCCGGTCATCACCGAGACGATCGCCGTCACCATGGCGACACCCGCCGACGGACCGTCCTTCGGGGTCGCCCCCTCCGGCACGTGCACGTGGATGTCCTTCTTATCGAAGGCCGGCGGCTCGATGCCGAAGGCGACGGCGCGCATGCGCACATAGGAGGCTGCGGCCGAGATCGACTCCTTCATCACGTCACGCAGGTTTCCGGTCACCGTCATCTTGCCCTTGCCGGGCATCATGGCGGATTCGATGGTGAGCAACTCGCCGCCCACATCGGTCCAGGCCAGGCCGGTGACGACGCCGATCTGGTCCACGTCCTCGAGCTCGCCGAAGCGATACTTGGGAACGCCCAGGAAGCCCTCGAGCGTCTTGGCATCGACCACGATCGACTTCTTGTCCTGGTTCAGCGTGAGCTCCTTCACGGCCTTGCGGACCAGGTTGGACAGCTCGCGTTCCAGGTTACGGACGCCCGCTTCCCGCGTGTAACGGCGGATCAGCAGCAACAGCGCCTCGTCGTCGATCGACCATTCCTTCGATTCGAGGCCGTGCTTGGTGACCGCATTCGGGATCAGGTGCTTGCGCGCAATCTCGACCTTCTCGTCCTCGGTGTAACCGGGGAGTCGGATGATCTCCATGCGGTCCATCAAGGGCGGCGGGATGTTGAGCGTATTCGCCGTCGTGATGAACATCACGCTCGAGAGATCGTAGTCGACCTCGAGATAGTGGTCGTTGAAGGTGTGGTTCTGCTCGGGGTCGAGCACCTCGAGCAGCGCCGACGACGGATCGCCGCGGAAATCGGCGCCCATCTTGTCCACCTCGTCGAGCAGGAACAGCGGGTTCGACGACTTCGCCTTCCGCATCGACTGGATGACCTTGCCGGGCATCGAGCCGATATAGGTCCGGCGGTGGCCGCGGATCTCGGCCTCGTCACGCACGCCGCCGAGCGACACGCGCACGAAGTCGCGGCCGGTCGCCTTTGCGATCGACTTGCCGAGCGAGGTCTTGCCGACGCCGGGCGGTCCGACCAGGCACAGGATCGGGCCGGTCAGCTTGTTGGCGCGCTGCTGCACGGCGAGATACTCGACGATGCGCTCCTTGACCTTCTCCAGGCCGTAGTGATCCGCGTCGAGGGTCTCCTGGGCCTGCCTGAGGTCCTTCTTGACCTTCGACTTCTTGTTCCACGGGATCGACAGCAGCCAGTCGAGGTAGTTGCGCACGACCGTCGCCTCGGCGGACATCGGCGACATCTGGCGGAGCTTCTTGAGCTCATGGTTCGCCTTGTCGCGCGCCTCCTTCGAGAGCTTGGTCTTCTTGATCTTGTCTTCCAGCTCGGCGAGCTCGTCCTTGCCGTCCTCGTCGCCCAGCTCCTTCTGGATCGCCTTCATTTGCTCGTTGAGGTAGTACTCGCGCTGGGTCTTCTCCATCTGGCGCTTGACGCGCGTGCGGATGCGCTTCTCGACCTGCAGCACGGAGATTTCACTCTCCATCAGGGCGAGCACCTTCTCGAGCCGCTCGGGAACCGAGGGCGTCTCCAGGATCTGCTGCTTCTCGGGAATCTTGACCGCGAGGTGCGAGGCCACCGTGTCGGCGAGCTTGGCGTAGTCCTCGATCTGCTGGACGACGCCGACGACCTCGGGCGAGACCTTCTTGTTGAGCTTCACATAGTTCTCGAACTCGTTGACGACGGAGCGCGCCAGCGCTTCCGCCTCAACCTTCTCGCCGGCGTTGTCGGAGAGAATGATGGCGTCGGCTTCGTAGTATTCGCTGCGATCGGTGTAGCGCTCGACCTTGGCGCGCGCGGCGCCCTCGACCAGCACCTTCACGGTGCCGTCGGGGAGCTTCAGCAGCTGCAGCACACTGGCGAGCGTTCCGGTCTCGTAGATCGAGTTCGGTCGTCGGATCGTCGTCGGACGCGTTCTTCTGGGTGGCGAGCAGGATGAACGTGTCGGAGCGCATGACCTCTTCAAGCGCCTTGATCGACTTCTCGCGGCCGACGAAGAGCGGAACGATCATGTGCGGGAACACGACGATGTCCCGCAACGGCAAAACGGGATACGCCCGGGTTTCACCGGGGATCAGAGGGGGGCGAGGCTTTGCGCTAGTCATGGCCCAAGTTCCTTGTTGTTGTGCCCCTCGCCCGCAACCCGCGGATTGCGGCATTTACGGTCGAGTGCCGGGAGGGCCGGGGAAGGAACACGGCGCGTGTGAGTGGGTTATGCCGTGTGCCGGAGGGTCGGTACGAAACCCTCCCCGGAAGCATGCGATTCTTCGTACTATTTCATCGGCCTTATTAGGTGGCGATGGCCGGGCGGGGTGTCAAGTAAGCCCGAAATTCAAGGCAAACAACACCGTGGAAACCGTCCCAGGGACGGCTCCGGGCGACGAATTGCGACTATGACGCTGGTGGCGTCATTCCCGTGCTCATGCGCTGGCGGAGGCGTCGTTCGCCCGGTCGGCCCGGTCGGCGTAGATGTAGAGGGGCCGCGCGGTCTCCTCGACGACCTCTTTCGAGATTACGACCTCCTCGACGCCCTCCAGGCCGGGCAGCTCGAACATGGTGTCGAGCAGGATCCGCTCCATGATCGAGCGCAGGCCGCGGGCGCCGGTGTTGCGCTCGAACGCCTTGTCGGCGATCGCCTTCAGCGCCTCGGTCGGCACGGTGAGGTCGACATTCTCCATCTCGAACAGCCGCTGGAACTGTCGGACCACCGCATTCTTCGGCTTGGTCAGGATTTCAATCAGCGCGCCCTTGTCGAGGCCTTCCAGCGTTGCGATGACCGGCAGCCGGCCGACGAATTCCGGGATCAGGCCGAACTTCAACAGGTCCTCCGGCTGGAGGCCCTTGAACATGTCGCCGGTGCTCGGCGCCTGCGGGTCCTTCGGATCGCCGAAGAAGCCCATGGAGCTCTTGTTCAGCCGCCGCTCGATGATCTTCTCGAGGCCGCCGAACGAGCCGCCGCAGATGAACAGGATATTGGTGGTGTCGACCTGCAGGAACTCCTGCTGCGGGTGCTTGCGGCCACCCTGCGGCGGCACCGACGCGACGGTGCCTTCCATGATCTTCAGGAGCGCCTGCTGCACGCCCTCGCCCGACACGTCGCGCGTGATCGACGGGTTGTCGGACTTGCGGCTGATCTTGTCGATCTCGTCGATGTAGACGATGCCGCGCTGCGCGCGCTCGACGTTGTAGTCGGCGGACTGGAGCAGCTTGAGGATGATGTTCTCGACGTCCTCGCCGACATAGCCGGCTTCGGTCAGCGTCGTGGCGTCGGCCATCGTGAAGGGCACATCGAGGATGCGCGCCAAAGTCTGCGCGAGCAGCGTCTTGCCGCAGCCGGTCGGCCCGACGAGCAGGATGTTCGACTTCGTCAGCTCAACGTCGTTGTGCTTGGTCTGGTGGTTGAGCCGCTTGTAGTGGTTATGGACCGCGACCGAGAGCACCTTCTTGGCGTAGTCCTGGCCGATCACGTAGTCGTCGAGGACCTTGCGGATCTCCTTCGGCGTCGGGATGCCGTCGCGCGACTTCACCAGCGAGGATTTGTTCTCCTCGCGGATGATGTCCATGCACAGTTCGACGCATTCATCACAGATGAAGACCGTCGGTCCCGCAATCAGCTTGCGGACCTCGTGCTGGCTCTTGCCACAGAACGAACAGTAGAGCGTGTTCTTGGAATTGCCGCTGCCGACTTTGCTCATTCCCTGTCTCCATCGGCGCGCCGCCGGGGCCGCGAGCCGGTCTTATCCACGCCAAGCATAACAAGGGCTCCTCTAAGAGTCCGTAGCGCGGATGCCACACAGCTCTCGGTAATTTGCCCTTATCCTGACCATCTCACTCCTAGCGAAGCACGGTAGCCCAGCGATAATCAAGAATTCATTAATGATGAAAATTCAGCCTCATGGCGGGTTTTTGGCGGCCGCCTGGGGTGGCCAGGGAACCGCCAAGGCCGTCCGGAACCGGTATCAGACGACCTTGAGCCCCGACGGATCGTCAGGCCGCCGGTCGAGGACCCTGTCCACGACGCCCCATTCGACCGCCATCTCGCCGGTCAGGAAGTAATCGCGCTCGAGCGCGTCTTCGATTTTCTTGAGCGCCTGGCCGGTGTGCTTCACGTAGATCTCGTTGAGCCGCTTCTTGATATTCAGGATCTCCTGGGCGTGCAGCATGATGTCGGTCGCCTGCCCTTGGAACCCGCCGGACGGCTGATGCAGCATGATCCGCGCATTGGGGAGCGCGAACCGCATGCCGGCCTTTCCGGCGGCGAGCAACAGCGAGCCCATCGATGCCGCCTGCCCGACGCACAGCGTCGAGATCGGCGAGCGGATGAACTGCATGGTGTCGTAGATCGCCAGTCCCGACGTCACGACGCCGCCGGGCGAGTTGATGTACATGGCGATCTCTTTTTTCGGGTTTTCCGCTTCCAGGAACAGAAGCTGCGCCACGATCAGCGTCGACATCGTGTCGTCGATCGGGCCCGGAATGAAGATGATGCGCTCCTTCAGCAGCCGCGAGAAGATGTCGTAGCGGATTGAACCGCGCGCGGTGACCTCCTCGACGCTCGGGATGAAGAAGCTGTTGTAGACGTTGAGCGGGTCCCTCATGAATGATCCTTCGGGCGGTCTGCCTCGTTCGCAAGCCCCTGGTCCTTCGGATGTCGCTCCAGGACGTCGAGGCACTTGGTTATGCAGTCATCACAAATATGCGCAGATGCGCCGGCGACAAGGCGATCCACCTGGTGGGCATCCCGGCCGCAGAACGAGCACGCGAGCGGCGGCCGGAACAAACGACCGATGCGCGCCAACGTTGTAGCAGGTCGCAAGTCGATCATGTGGGGCTCCTTATCCACGATTCGGCGAACCAAAGCATTACGGCAGCCGGCAACGCCCCATTACTCGGGATTCATCCTTAAAGTCTGGTGGCAATGAGGCATGGCGTCCGTTGACGAAGATATGGCGCCCGTTGACGAAGATAAGGTGCAAGGGGCCCCGTCGCACCCCCTACCCTTGGCGGATTGGTTCCTTCCCCGCCCGGGCCCGCACGGCTTGCTGGCCGCAGGCCCACGGCCGTAAGCTGGAATACCGGGTACGAGGCCGAGGGGGTCATGGTCCGCCGATCGAATGCGGCATCGATGGCGTGTGCGGTGGGCGTCGTGATCGTCGCGCTCGTCGCCTCGGATCGCGCGCCGATCCGTGCGCAATCCGCCGATCTGGCACTGTGCGACCGCGTCGCCGCCGACCCGACCGATCCGGACCGGCCGGCGGACGTGAAAGGCGTTCGCGACATCGCGCCGTCCGATATCGCGACCGCGATCAAATATTGCAGGGTCGCCGGCGCCAAGTCGCGGCGCGCGCTCTACCAGCTCGGCCGCGCCTATGCGGCCGCGCAACAATGGCCGGACGCGGTCGGCGCCTATCGCAAGGCGATCGACAAGGGCAGCACGACCGCCATGGTCGAGCTCGGCGTGATGTTCGGGACCGGCACCGGCGTGCCCAAGGACGAAGCCCAGGCGCGGACGTTGTTCGAGCGCGCCGCCGCGGCCGGCAATCCGCGCGGCGTCACCAATCTGGCAGCGCTCACCGGCGGCGCGCCTCCATCCGACCCCAGGTCGAGAGCCCTGTTCGTGAAAGCGGCGGAGTTGGGTTCGCCGGAAGCGCAGTATCAGCTCGGGCTGATGGCGTCGGACGGCATCGGCGGACCGCGCGACGATGTGGCGGCGCGGGGATGGTTCGAGAAGGCCGCGGCGCAAGGTCACCCCGGGGCGTTGGAGCGGATGGGCGCATTCGCGCAGGCCGGACGCGGCGGGCCGCAGGATGCAAGCGCCGCCCGGGCCTATTACGAAAAGGCGGCGGCGCTCGGCAATGAAGATGCCAAGGTCGCGCTGCAGCGGGCCAAGTGTCCCTGGGTGATCAAGGACAAGCGTGGCAGCGTGGTGACCACACTATGCTTCTAGTGCGTGGGCTCGGCTTCTAGTGCGTGGGCTCAATTAGCGCGGGAGCCGATCTCAACGGGCTCAAGGGGCGCTCACCAGGTGCGGAGAGCTAACGTGCCGCCAAGCATATTCTCCCAACTCTTGTTCTCCCAACTCTTGCGGGAGGCTGAGCGAGCCGCCCGTAGGCGGCCGGAAGCAGAGGACCTTTTTCAGACGGTCTGGCTTGCGGCAGTTGAGGCCGGCAGGGGCGACCTCTCCTGCGCCGCCAATCGCCGGTGGTTTGTCGGTGCACTTCGCAGGCGCGCCTTGTTCGATGCACGTACTGCTGTTCGCAGGCGGACCCGCGAGCAGCGCGCCGCCTCGATGGACGCGCACGCCGGCCAGAGTGCGGAGGTCCCGGCGTGGTTCGTGGAACGGCTCCCGCCGAAGCTCCGCACCACAGCGCTGCTGGTTCTGACGGGCCACAGCAAGCATGAGATCCTTTGGCTGCTTCGGATGAATGAGCCTGCCTTGCGTCGACGCATCGCCGACATCCGGCGCCGTTGGCGCGCCGAAGGCGGGGGCTCGCTGGAGGATGTATCCGGGCTCAGCGGCACGCTCAATTTCGGCATCATTCGGCGCGCGCTTCTGCCGCCAGCCCGGAGCCCGGGCGTTGTGCTCGCCAGCCATGATTCCGACGGGCACCTTTTTGTCGTCAGCACCTCACGAAAACCGGGGGCTCGGCAACTGGATAGCGGCTCGAACCACTAAAGGAGTAGGTCCATGTTCGCCAAGTGCCGGCTGGGTGCTGTCTGCTACTATGTCAACGAGGTCAACCGTACCGAGGCGTTCTACCGGGACGTGCTTGGCTTGGCGGTTCAGCGGATGGACGATGACGGCGCCGGCAATCCCTGGCTGACAGCTACGACGACCAACGGCGTGGAATTGGTCTTCGTCAAGCAGGAGTTGCGGCCGGGCAACACGCCGATTGTCACGTTCGAGATCGCGGAGGGCGGCATCGACGACATGGTCTCGGAGCTGGCGGGCAAGGGCGTCACGATCGTGACGCCTGTCAGTCACGCGCCGGGCGGCTGGTCGGCGGAAATCAAGGACCCGGAGGGGCATGTCCTTTCAATGTACCAGTCGGCGGACAAGCCACGGAAACGCTGATCAGCGCACATCCGTCGCGCGGCAACGCTACCGGCGCAATCAGAATAACGAGAACGCGGTCGCTAGCGGCTTCAGAGCGGCGGCGTCACTGCGCCTTGATCCCGGCAGTCGCGATGATCTTCCCCCAGCGCTCGCGCTCTTGCGCGATCCGCGTCGCCGCTTCCGCCGGCGTATTGCCAACCGGGATCGCCGTCATGTCGCGCAGCCGCTTGTTCACGTCGGGCTGGCGGACCACCTCGGCGATCGCTGCCGACAGCTTGGCGACGATGCCGGCATCGGTCTTCGGCGGCGCGACCCACGCGTTCCAGCTCGTCACCACATAGCCCGGAAATGTCTCCGCCACAGTCGGCACATCGGGCAATTCGACGATGCGCTTCTCGCTGTCGACCGCGATGCCGCGCAGGCGCTTGCCCGCCATCAGGGGCAGCACCGAGACCGCGCCGGCGAACATGACGTCGACATGGCCGGCGATCACGTCGTTCAGCGCCGGCCCGGTCCCACCATACGGAACGTGCGTGAGCTTGATCCCCGCCAGCGACTTCAGCCACTCCATGGCGAGATGCTGCGATGAGCCGAGGCCGGGCGACGCGTAGTTGAGCTTGTCCGGATTGGCCTTGGCGAAGGCAATGAGACCGTCGAGCGTCGTGAACGGGGCCTTGTTGCTGACCGCCAGCACGTTCGACAGCGCCGACACGATCGAGACCGGCACGAACGCGCGCGGGTCGTACGCGATTTTCCGGTAAAGGCTCTCGTTGATCACCAGCACGGGCGGCGTGGTGGCGAGCAGCGTGTAGCCGTCCGGCTCCGCCTTGAAGACCACCTCGGCGCCGACGCCGCCGGTCGCGCCGGGGCGGTTCTCGATCACAAAAGTCTGGCCGAAGCGTTGCGTCAGCTTCTCCGCCACCAGACGCGGGATCACGTCCGCCGAACCGCCGGCGGAGAGCGGCACGATCACGCGCACCGGACGATTGGGATAGCTCTCTTGTGCGATGACGAGCGACGGCGCCGCGCAGAACAGCGCCACGAGGACGATCGATGCGCGGGCGGATGCGGACATTGCCGAAAGTGTAGCCCGCATCGGACGGTAGCGAAATGCGGCTCCTTGCTGCGGGCCAAAACGGTGGCCGCCCCTCCCTTTTCAGCCGTCCGCCAGGAGCATAGCCTCAGCCACGGCCGGACGGCACGCCGTCACGGCCGGTGTCAGTGAGAGGGAGGAGTCGCATGACCAAGAAACTTGGCGTTTCGTTATTCGCGGCCTTGGCCGCCACCACCATCGTGGTGACCGCTTCGGTGCATGCCCAGCAGCCCGGCATGACGTTCTTCATCACCAGCGTCGGCAAGGGCAAGGGCGCCGACCTCGGCGGGATTGCCGGCGCCGACGCGCATTGCGCGGCGCTGGCCAAGGCGGCCGGCTCGAAAGAGACCAACTGGAAGGCCTACCTGAGCACGACGCTGCCGAAAGGCGACGCCGGCGAGAACGCGCGCGAGCGCATCGGCAAGGGCCCGTGGCACAACGCCAAGGGCGTGATGGTGGCCAAGAGCGTCGCCGACCTGCACTCGGACAACGTCAACATCAACAAGCAGACCGGGCTGACCGAGAAAGGCGAGGTCGTCGGCGGCAGCGGCGACAAGCCCAACCAGCACGACGTCCTGACCGGCTCGGACCCGCAGGGCATGTTCTCGACCGCCGGCGGCGATACGACGTGCGGCAACTGGACCAGCAGCAGCGAAGGCTCGGCCATCGTCGGCCATCACGACCGCAGCGGCTTGGGCAAGAAGAGCCGGCACATGACGTCGTGGAACTCGTCGCACGGCTCGCGCGGATGCAGCCAGGACAACCTGATCTCGTCCGGCGGCGCCGGGCTGCTCTATTGCTTCGTCGGCAATTGACGCGATCTCTGCATCGACGCGGTGGCGCAAAATCGTAGGATGGGTTGAGCGCAGCGAAACCCATCACGCTCTTGGCAAGAGCGATGGGTTTCGCAAGGGCTCAACCCATCCTACACGCTGATGTGAGGGAAACGATGCGGCGGCCGGGTTTTCCCGGCCGCTGCGTTGCGATCACGCCTTGGCCGTCTCTTCCTCGTCTTCCTTGAACAGCTCTTCCTTGGTCACGGTCTTGTCGGTGACCTTGGCGAGCTCGAGCAGGAAGTCGACCACCTTCTCTTCGTAGATCGGCGCGCGGATGCCGGCCATGGCTTGCGGGTTCTTGCGGTAATAGTCCCACACTTCCTGCTCGCGGCCGGGGATCTGGCGCGCGCGCTCGACGATCGCGCGCTGGATTTCCTCGTCCGAGACCTTGATGTTGTTCTTGTCGCCGATCTCGGCGAGCAGCAGGCCGAGCCGCACGCGCCGCTCGGCGATGGCGCGGTATTCCTCGCGCGCCTTCTCCTCGGTGGTGCCTTCGTCGGCGAAGGTGCGGTTCTGCCGCTTGAGGTCGCCTTCGATGGTGGCCCAGATCGAGTTGAACTCGTCCTCGACCAGCGTCGGCGGCGGCGCGAACTTGTGCAGCGCGTCGAGCTGATCGAGCAGTTTGCGCTTGAGCTTCTGCCGGCTCATGGTGGCGTGCTCGCGCGCGATGCGATCCTTGATCGCGTCCTTGCAGCTTTTCGAGCGACTCCAGGCCGAGCGACTTCGCGAACTCCTCGTCGATGGTGACCTCTTTCGGCGCCTCGATCGATTTGGCGGTGACGTCGAACTCGGCGGCTTTGCCGGCGAGCGTCTCGGTCGGATAGCTCTCCGGGAAGGTCACCTTGACCACGCGGGTTTCGCCGGCGCCAAGGCCGACGAGCTGCTCTTCGAAGCCCGGGATGAACTGGTTCGAGCCGACCGTCACGGCGACGTCGTTGCCGGTGCCGCCGGGGAACGCGGTGCCGTCGACGCGGCCGACGAAGTCGATCACCACGCGGTCGCCGTTCTCGACCTTGGCGCCCTCGGCCTTCGCCGCATACGGTTTGTTCTGCTCGGCGATCTGCTTGAGCGCGTCGTCGACCTCGCTGTCGGCGACCTCGGCGACCAGCTTTTCCAGCTTGATGGTGCCGAAGTCGGCGAGCGTGATCGCCGGCAGCACCTCGAACGACAGCGTGTAAGCGAGATCGGCCTTGCCGCTGATGACGCGGTCGACCTCGGTCTCCTCGTTCGGGATCGTGACCTTCGGCTCGCGCGCAAGCCGCAGCCCCCGCTCCTCGACGATCTGCGCGTTGAGCTCGCGGATCACGGTCTCGACCGTCTCCGCCATCACCGAGCGGCCATAGACCTTGCGCAGATGCGTCACCGGCACCTTGCCGGGACGGAAGCCGCGCATCTGCACGCGGCCCTTCAGCTCGGCGAGCCGCCCTGCCATCCGCGTTTCGAGGTCGGCGGCCGGCACCGTCACCTGGAATTCGCGCTTGAGACCGTCGGAAACTGTTTCTGTGACTTGCATGGTTTCAATGACTCTGCGGCCGAGAGCGGCGCATGACGGTTGACGACAGGTGCGGCGGATACCCCTCTGGATTGGTGCGGGCGGAGGGGCTCGAACCCCCACGTCTTGCGACACGGGAACCTAAATCCCGCGCGTCTACCAATTCCGCCACGCCCGCAGAGGGCACCTGGGCGCCAAATAGCAGCGGCCGGGCGGCGCGGCTTATATCACGCGGCAACTCCCGTGCACACGCGAAAAATGGCAGGCGGTTCAAGAGCCCAAGAGCCCGCGCAACAGCCGGCGGTAGACCGCCGGCAGCGCCTCGGGCAGGTCCTCGGAAATAAGCCCCGGCCCGGCTTCGGTCCCCGCCTCGCCATGCAGCCAGACCGCCGCGCAGGCGGCCTCAAACGCCGGCATTTGCTGCGCGAGAAGCCCCGCGCAGAAGCCGGCGAGCACGTCGCCGGAGCCCGCGGTCGCCAGCCAGGCCGAGGCGTTGCCGGCGATCGCCGCCCGCCCGTCCGGCGCCGCGACCACGGTATCGCCGCCCTTCAGCAGCACGACCGCGCCGGTCGCGGCCGCCGCGGCGCGCGCCCGCGCGAGCTTTGACGGCGCCTCAGCCGCCTCTTTCAAGTCGCTGAACAGGCGGCTGAACTCGCCTTCGTGCGGGGTCAGCAGCACCGGCGCCGTGCCGGCCCTTGATCGCGGCGGTCAGCGCCGGCAGCTCGCCGGCAAAGCTCGTGAGCGCATCGGCATCGAGCACCACCGCCGGGTCGGCCTTGAGCGCCGCCAGCACCATGCTCGCGCATCTTGGGACCCACCCCGCCGCCGGGTCCGAGCACGGCGACGTTGCGGCGGGTATCGGCCAGGAACGCCGAGAGCTCGGGCGCGTCATCGACCGCGCGCACCATCACCGCGAGGCTTGTCACCGCGTTGACCACCAGCGCCCCACGCGGCGACGCGATCGTGACGAGGCCGGCGCCCGCGCGCAGCGCCCCGCGTGCCGCCAGCCGCGCGGCGCCAGTCGAGTCGATGCCGCCGGACAGCACCACCGCATGTCCGCGGGTGTATTTGTGACCGTCGAGACGCGGGCGCGGAAACTGCTCGATCCAGAGCGCGGGCGCATTGCGGAATGTCGCCGGGCGGATTTGCTGGAGCACGTTTGCGGGAATTCCGATGTCGGCGACGGAAATGCGCCCGCAATGCAACCGTCCCGGCAGCAGCAGATGGCCGGGCTTCTCGCGGAAGAACGTCACCGTCTCGGTCGCGCGCACCGCGGCGCCCATCACCGCGCCGGTATTGCCGTTGATGCCGCTCGGAAGGTCGACCGCATGGATCGGACACGCCGCCGCGTTCATCGCCTCGATGATCGCGCGGGCGTTGCCTTCCACCGGCCGGTCGAGCCCGGCGCCGAACAGCGCATCGATGATGGCGTCGGCACCAGCCAATCGCTCGGCGGTCGCCGGCGCCGTCGTGCCGGTCCAGCGTCGCGCGGCGGTGGCCGCGTCGCCGCGCAGTTCGCTCGACCCCACGCGCAACACCTCGACCGCGTAGCCGCGTTCCGCCAGCAGCCGCGCCGCAACGAAGCCGTCGCCGCCATTGTTGCCGGAGCCGGCCACGACCGCGACCCGCGACTTCGGCGGATGCCGCAGCATGACGCCGTTGGCGACCGCGACCCCGGCGCGCTCCATGAGGTCAATACCGGGAACGCCGCCCGCGATCGTGAGGCGGTCCGCCTCGCCCATTTCGGCGTTGGTCAAAAGCTCGATCATGCATGCCATTCGGTAGGCGGCAGAATGCTTCGCGGCGAGGCAAATTTCAAAGCCGGGGCCAAGGGGCTAGCCTGGCCCTGGTCACGGATTGTGCAAACTGATTATAATTTCACCACGGCTGCCTCGGCTGATGTCGAAAGCAGCTCCGGCAATGCCCGTAACGCATTGGAAACTGACGATCTTTTAGGCCACCGCAGGCTTTGGCATGGAGCCTGCTAACTGCAACGCGGGTTCGACCCGCCGGAGTACGGCTGCGGCGGGCCAGGAGACGTTCAAGATATGAAAAAAATCGAGGCCATCATCAAACCCTTCAAGCTCGATGAGGTGAAAGAAGCATTGCAGGAAGTCGGTCTGCAGGGCATCACCGTGACCGAGGCTAAGGGTTTCGGCCGCCAGAAAGGTCACACGGAGCTCTACCGTGGCGCCGAGTACGTCGTCGATTTTCTGCCCAAAGTGAAGATCGAGATTGTCCTCGGCGACGACATGGTCGAAAAGGCCACCGAGGCGATCCGCCGGGCCGCCCAGACCGGGCGGATCGGCGACGGCAAAATCTTCGTCTCCAATATTGAAGAAGCTATCCGGATCAGAACGGGGGAGTCCGGTCTCGACGCAATCTAAACCGCTGGCCGCGCAGTTCCCGGCGCGCCCCTCCTTCCAGCGATGCCGCAAGCAACGAGAGGTACGCATTCCATGACTACGGCCAAAGACGTCCTGAAAATGATCAAGGACAACGACGTGAAATACGTCGATTTCCGTTTCACCGACCCGCGGGGCAAGTGGCAGCACGTCACCTTCGACGTCACGATGATCGAAGAAGAGACCTTCGCTGAAGGCCAGATGTTCGACGGCTCGTCGATCGCGGGATGGAAGGCGATCAACGAGTCCGACATGTGCCTGATGCCGGATCCGGTGACCGCCACGATCGACCCGTTCTTCGCCGAGACGACGATGTCGCTGGTATGCGACGTGCTCGAGCCGACCACCGGCGAGCCCTACAACCGCGATCCGCGCGGCATCGCCAAGAAGGCGGAGGGCATGGTCAAGTCGATGGGTATCGGCGACACCATCTTTTTCGGTCCGGAAGCCGAATTCTTCATCTTCGACGACGTGAAGTACGCCGCCGAGCCCTACAACACCGGCTTCAAGCTCAACTCGGTCGAGTTCCCGACCAACTCCGACACCGAGTATGAAGGCGGCAATCTCGGCCACCACGTCGGCACCAAGAAGGGCTACTTCCCGGTGCCGCCGCAGGACACCGCGCAGGACATGCGCTCGGAAATGCTCGGCGCGATGGCGCGCATGGGCTGCGTGGTCGAGAAGCACCACCACGAAGTGGCGTCGGCGCAGCATGAGCTCGGCCTGAAGTTCTCGCCGCTGACGATCATGGCCGACCGCATGCAGATCTATAAGTACTGCATCACCCAGGTCGCCAACATCTACGGCAAGACCGCGACCTTCATGCCGAAGCCGATCTACGGCGACAACGGCTCGGGCATGCACTGCCACCAGTCGATCTGGAAGGACGGCAAGCCGGTGTTCGCCGGCAACAAATATGCCGACCTGTCGGAGACCTGCCTCTCCTACATCGCCGGCATCATCAAGCACGCCAAGGCGATCAACGCCTTCACCAACCCGACCACCAACTCCTACAAGCGGCTGGTCCCGGGCTTCGAGGCGCCGGTGCTGCTCGCCTACTCGGCGCGCAACCGCTCGGCCTCCTGCCGTATTCCATATACCAACAACCCGAAGGCCAAGCGCGTCGAGGTTCGCTTCCCCGATCCGCTGTGCAATCCCTATCTCGGCTTCGCCGCGATGACGATGGCCGGCCTCGACGGCGTCAAGAACAAGCTCGATCCGGGCGCCGCGATCGACAAGGACCTCTACGACCTGCCGAAGGCCGAGCTGAAGAACATCCCGACGGTGTGCGGCTCGCTCCGCCAAGCGCTCGAGGAGCTCGACAAGGACCGCGCCTTCCTGAAGGCCGGCGGCGTGTTCGACGACGACTTCATCGACAGCTACATCGAGCTGAAGATGCAGGAGGTGATCCGCTTCGAGCACACCCCGCATCCGGTCGAGTTCGAGATGTACTATTCGGCGTAATCCGCCGGCACTTGCAGACGAAAGTAAATAAGGGGCGCTCCTCGGAGCGCCCCTTTCGTTTGCCGAGCTCGGCGGCAATCTACTCCCGAACCATGGAAAGCGGCCGGCCTGCTGCCGGGCCCGGCAGCGGCCTTATGCCCGCCGTAATCTGCCGGCACGGGATTCGGCGCACGCTTGGGAGGAGGAAACACAACGCTCAGCTAGAGCATACAAGCGAGCACCGACATGGCGCCTCCCCAGCAGGAACCCGCCCCCACGTCGCAACAGGTCAACGACCTCTTCGACGCGCTTGAATACAGCAAGACGATAGGGACGGAAGAGTTCAAGCTATTCATCGACCACGTCCCCATCCCAATCATCGTGTCCAAGCTCGTTCACGGCGACCAGCGCATCGTGTTCGTCAACAGGGCCTACGAAAGCCTGACTGGACAGTCGCTCTCGGAAATTTGCGGAAAAGGCTGGTCGGTGCTGGACTCGTTCGAGCTTGAGGACGAGCCCCATCTAAAGTTCAGTCAAGCACTGCCCAAATGCGACGACTTCGTCGGATGCTTCCGCCGAGAGCGCCCAAAGCCTATCCTGGCCGAAGCCTACGCCGGCCTTATTGAAAATGAGGACGGCAGCGAGAACTACCGCATCGTCGCCCTCATCGACGTAACAGAGCGCGAGAAGACGCAGCGCGAGGAGTTCGCACGACAAATCCGAGACAAGGATTTGCTGCTCAAAGAGCTTCAGCATCGCGTGAAGAACAACTTGCAGCTTATCACTGCCCTCATCAGGCTCGACATTCGCAACCAGCGCAACGGAGCGAGCATCAACCTCGATCGGTTGGCGGGACGGATTGAATCCCTGCAACTCCTCTATCATGACCTGGCCGCCGATGGTTTGGGAGAGTTTGTCGATCTCGGGCACTACGTCAGCCAGATCGCAACGGCGGTCATGCACACCTATGCAGTTGACGGGATCAGGCTCGACCTAAAGGTTGACCACGCGCCCGTGTCAATCAACGTCGCTATGCCGGTCGGCCTGCTCGTCAATGAGTTGCTGACCAACTCATTCAAGTACGCCTTCAATGACCGAGGAAGCGGCACGCTCTCCGTCCACTGCCTCCATGAGCATGAAAATAGCTACCGCATCATCGCCGCTGACGACGGGGTCGGGCTCCCGGAAGGAATGGCGTGGCCCGTTCCCGGAAAACTCAGCGCACTTATGCTTCAGACGTTGCGCGAGAATGTAAAAGCCGATTTCAACGTTGAAACTGCGCCGGGAAACGGTATGCGGGTGACGATTCAATTCGTGCACAAGGCAGCGGCGCGGACGTTCTCCTAACTTGGGTGGTAAAGCAAAGCGGACTTAAGCAAGGGGCGCTCCTGGGAGCGCCCCTTATTTCATTTCGGCGGATCGATTGTCTACGCGGAGGTCTTCGCCAGCGTCTTCGGCGCCGGCGCGGCGGTGTCGGCATCGAGCGGCGCCGAGCCTGCCCACGGGTGATCGGTGATGTCGAAGATGATGTTGTCGGGCCCGTGGAATTTGGTCTCGTAGAAGCCCTGCTGGCCCGGCGGCCGCTTGGCGAAGCAGTCGGCGCCCAGTTTTTCGAGCTTCTCGGTATAAGCGTCGACGTCGTCCACCAGCACGCCGAGATGGTGGATGCCGCGGTAGTCGAGGCCGTGGCCCTGATCCCAGCCGAAATGCAGCACCGCCATGTTGATGGTGCCGTCGCTCAGGAACACGCCGTAGGACGAGCCCTCGCCTTTCTTCTCCGTGCGCCGCACTTCAACGAAGTCGAATGCCTTCTTGAAGAACTCGGCCGTCGTGTAGGGATCCTCGGCCGCGATCGCGATATGTCGAAGTTTTGCCATTGAACGTCTCCCGTTTCTGTCCGCGATGCCGAAGCCGCTATTTCCGTACGCTCGCGCGCATCTTCTCCCAGGCCGCGATGCCGGCGCGCGCAGCGGCCTCGTCTTCGCCCTGCGCCAAGCCGGCCACGCCGACCGCGCCGACGAGCTTGCCGTCGAGCGCAATCGGCACGCCGCCGCCGACCAGGTACACCTTGTTGCCGTACATGTTCATGATGCCGAAGTAACGGTCGGGCCGGGTCTTGTAGAGCGCGCCCAGCACTTCGGTGGTCTGCCGGTACATCGCCGACGCGAACGCCTTGGCCTCGGCAAAGCGGACATTGCGGCTGGAGCCCTCGTCCATGCGGTCGCCGGAAATGAGGTCGCCGCCGACGTCGACGACGGCCACACCCATGCGCGTGTTCTTGGCTTTGGCATAGGCGATCGCCCCGTCGATGATCGCGCGCGCTTCCGCGAGCGAGAGCAGCTGCGCCGGCGCCGCCGGCGGCTTCTCCTGCGCGCTGACCGGTCCAAGCAGGACAGCCAAAGCGATGATGGCGTGCAGACACGCGCCGCGGAATCCAAGCATGAGCGCCTCCCTTGTCATCTTGCGATTGTTGTTGCCGGAAGGATAGCACGTCAGCGAAGCCCGATCCGCTGTCGATACGAGACGGGACGGCGGCGCGTTCGCGCGGAACGATCAGATCAGGAGGTAGGTGCTGGCAGTCGCAAGTGCCGCGGCGGCCAGCACGGCGGCGCACACCGCATAGCGTCGGAGCCGGACCGGCCAGAAGGCACCCGCCCGCCGGCGGGAACTAATCACCGCCGCCTCGAATTCAGCCGCGGAGGAGTATGGGCAGGCCCAGGCGAACCCCGCCCGTTCCGCGTCCATCTGAAGCGCCAGCACGTCGGTTCGGGGCGGTGTCGGGGTCCGAATCTGCCACATTCCGGAATCATAAGGCGCCCTCGGTAAACGCCCTGTTGCGTGCCTCGCTCCTGCCACGGGTGATGACTAAACGGGCACGCCACCTGGTAACGACTAATTCACCGCCCCGTCCGAAAGAGGATTTCCATTCCAGCACAGATACTTGATTGTCCTACCTGCGGTTGGCCGCTCCCTCGGTCCTAGAATGCAGGCAGCGGTCAATTCTTGTGCTGTTCAATCTGCAGTATACGAATAAGCTTTGATTTGGCGGTGCAGCAAAACGGCTGGCTGGGAACAAGGGCACGTGACACTCCTCCAACTGCAAGACCACCAGCTTGGCGCGCTCCGTCCGTCCAGGAGCTCCCGCCCTGCCCCTGACGCCCCGGCGTGGGCGGCGCAGCATCGCCAGCCGATCCTGGTGGTGACCGGCATGGCGGCCGAGGCCCGCCTGGCGGCCGGGCCCGGGGTGACGACCGTGATGGCCGGCGGCAGCCCGGCGCGTTTGCGCTCGCTGCTGCGCGCATGGGCGCAGCCCGACTGCCGCGCCGTGATCAGCATCGGCATCGCCGGCGGCCTTGACCCTTCACTGATCCCCGGCGACGTGGTCGTGGCAACCGGCGTCGCCGCGCCCGACCGCCGCCACGCCGCATCGTCGGTCGTCGCGCATCGGCTCGCCGCGCGCCTTTCCGATCATCCGAAGCGTGTCGTGATGGCCGACCTCGCCGGCGTCGATCACGCGGTGGTGTCGCCGCATGAGAAGCGCACGCTGCGCCGCGCGACCGGCGCACTCGCCGTCGACATGGAATCCCACGTGGCCGCTGCCTTCGCCGCGCACCACGGACTGCCATTCGCGGCGGTGCGGGTGATATGCGACCCGGCCCACCGCGGCCTCCCCGACCTCGTCGGCACGGCGCTGCGTCCCAACGGCAAGGTCAACTATTTCGGCGTATTCAGGAGCCTGTGGCAGCGCCCGGTGCAGCTGCTCGCCATGCCGCGCCTGGCGCGCGACGCCGCCGAAGGCTTCCGCGGGCTGCGCCAATGCCGCGAGCTGCTCGGTCACGGGTTTGGGATGCACGACCTCGGCGAGGTCGTCGGCGAAATCGACGAGCTTGTCGGCGAAGTCGAAGCGGCGGTTTGACCGCCTTACTTCGCAACAGCGCCGACCGACGAGAGCCACGTCACCGCATCGCGCATCGCATCTTGCAGCGGCCGTGGCGCATAGCCGAGCTCGCTGCGCGCCTTGCGGCTGTCGAACGGCCCTGACCGCAGCGCCAACCTGACTCCCTCGCGCGTCGCCGCCGGCGTGCGCGCGGTCACAACGTCGGCAACCCATTCCGTCACCGCCGCGGAACCGAGCGCCAGCCAACCGGGCACCGCGCGCTTCGGCATCGGACGCCCCGATATCCGCTCCAGCAGGCTCAAGAGGTCGCGCAGCGCGACGTTCTCGCCGCCGAGGATATAGCGCTCGCCGGTGCGGCCGCGCTCGGCCGCGAGCACCATGCCGGCGGCGACGTCGCGCACGTCGACGAGATTGAGCACGCAATCGAGAAAGGCTGGCGACTGTCCGTTGAGAAACATCGAGAGCATTGCCGCCGGCGGCGTGAGATTGCGGTCGCCGGGGCCGATCGGCACGGTCGGATTGACGATCAGCGCGTTCAATCCGTCCTGCACGGCGGCGCGCACCGACTGCTCGGCCTTGAGCTTCGAGCGGGTGTAGGGCCCCGGCATGTCGGCAAGCACCGGCTGGACGCTCTCGTCGATGAGCGCAGCCGCGCCGCGGCGCTTTGGCAGCAGGATCGCCTCGGTCGAGCAATGGACGACACGCTCGACCCGGCGCGCTGCGGCCGCGCGCAGCACCATCGCGGTGCCGCCGGCGTTGATCCGCTCGAAATCGGAACGGTCGCGCGACCAGAGCTTCGCGATGCCCGCGAGATGATAGACGTGCCGGACGCCCGTCATCGCAGCCTCGAGGCGCTGCGGATCGAGGATCGAGCCCGCCACGAATTCAACGTTGGCCGGCAGGTCCTCGGGCGGCGCCAAGTCGAGCACCCTAACCTGCGCGCCGCGCGCTTGCAGCGCCGTGACGACATGGCGCCCGATGAAACCCGAGCCGCCGGTGACGAGATCAACGCTCATGGGACATTCTGGGGCTGGCGCGAGAACAATTCGTACAGGAACCAGACCGCAAAGCCGGCGGCGACATAGAGCTGGAAATTGCTGGTGGAGATGACGTTCTGGCTCGCGACCAGGTCGGCAGCGGACGCATAGATGCCCCACCAGACGAGTTGCGCCAAACCGGCCACGACAAAGTAGCGCCAGACCCGCTCGGCACGAAAATAGCCGAGGATCGCAAAGCTGAGCGCCAGCTGATTGGGATGAAACGCGCCGACGACGAACGCGGCGAGACCGTAGCGGTCGATCCAACCCTGCACCTTGTGGAAATGGGCTTCGCCGACCAGCGACGGCAGCCGTTGCTGCAACACGCGCCCGAGCACGAGGCTCGCGCCATAGCCGACGATGGTGCCGACCGACAGGCCCGCCACCAGCGGCAGCGCCTGCGCCCATCCGGGCTGCATCCCGAGCAGCAGGACGATCAAGACCGCCGTCCCCGGCACATAGAAGCAGAGCACGACGGTCGCCTCGACGAAGCCGAGGATCGCCATCGCGGTCATCACGCCGGCCTGATCGAGATTGCGGATGGCGCGCGTGATGTCGTCGATATGGAAAATCTGCCAGACGTTCTGGGCGAAATACGCGAACAGAAACACGGCGATGCCGAGTCCCGGCAGGATCAGACGCCGGCTGATATTGATTGCCGGCACTCTCAGCCTCCCACATCCATGGTTTTGATGGTGCGGATGCTTTGCGGCGTCAGCAATTGCGATCCCCATCCCCGCTTCGGCAAAGTGTGCGCCGCGGCCGGCGTGGCCATGAGCCACAGCGCGGTGACCGTCGGCGGCACGAAGCTCATCCAGTCGATCGCGACCGGCGTCAGCTCTTCTCTGCTGCCGGCATAAGGCTCTCGTCCGGCGAGCAGCCGCCAGCATTCGCGCAACACGCTCAGCCGGCTCTCCTCCTGCGGCCGCGCAGCCAAGCAATGCCTGCAAAGACTGATGGGTGCGCACGCCGCTCCGGCCGTCGGCGACAGACACCGGCGTTTCGCCGCGCGACACGCGGAGCAGCACATCCACGAGATCGAGCCCCGCGAACACCGCGCTCATCGGCTCGACCAGCCGCGGATTGCAATCGAAGTAGTAGGGCGTGCCCGACGACGGATCGACGATGTAGTCGACCGACAGCGCGCCGTGCCACGCGAGGTGCTCGCCGATGCGCGCAAGATGACTTCGGACGATCGCGTTGCTCACGCTCTCCTTGATCGCGGTGCCGCCCCCGCCGCCGCGCGCGATCTGGCGATAGGCGTGCGACGCGATCAAACGCCCGTTCGCGAACACCGCCTGCGACTGCTGGGACTCGCCCTCGACCACATCCTGGACGATCAGCCTATCGGCAAAGCCATCGACGGCCTCGATCTCCGCGATCGCCTTTGCGAGTTGCGCATCGTCCTTCACCATCCAGGTGCCCCGGCTGGCGGTGCCGACCGGAGTCTTCAGCACCATCGGGAAACGCTTCGCCTGCATCAATTCGCTGGCGCTGGACACGACGCGGGTCGCCGGCTGCGGCAGGCCGAGCTCCGAAAGGATCTGGCTGAACCCGAGCTTGTTGTGGGCGCGCAGGTAGCTCTCAAAGCTCGGCAGCGCGATTGCTGCGTGACGCGCTAATTTGCGCCTGAAATTTCGCCAGCAGCAGCCCCTGCTCGTGAATCGGCAGCAGCACGTCGAACTGCCCGCCCCGAATTCGTTCCAGGATGAAAGCGAGATAGCCCTGCGGATCGGCGCCGAGCGGCGGACAGCGGTGCAGCTTGCGCACGAACCGGGAGAAGCGCGCCAGGCAATGCGGGTCGGGATCGCAGACCTCGACATGGTGCCCTGCGAGGCCCAAGGCAGTGATGGCTTCACGCGCCGAGGTGCTGGCCCCCTCCGAAAGCAGAATCCGCATACCGGCCCTTATAGCGGTCGGTGACGTCGAATTGCTATTCCGAACCGGGGCCATCTGCGGGCGGACGAGCCCGCAGACGCGATTGATCGGCTTACGACGCCAGCGCCGGCGTCGGGATCGGCCCGGACGTCGTTTCCGACAACGGATCGAGCCGCTCGTCCCGCGGCGCCGCCGACGGGCGTTCGTCCGTCAGCTCGACCCGGTTGCGGCCGTTCATCTTGGCCATGTAGAGCGCCCTGTCGGCGGCGGCGATCATGGCGATGGTGTCAGCGCCGGGCTCGCCGCTGGCGATACCAATGCTCACGGTCGCGCCCACCGCCTGGTCGGCGACGGTCACGGCAGCGGCCTCAAACGCGAGCCGCACACGCTCCGCCGCCACCGCGGCATCGATGGCCGCGCCCGGAAGGATGGCCACGAACTCCTCGCCGCCCATCCGGCCCAATATGTCGGTTGCCCGCATGTTGAGGCCTGCGATAAACGCAAACAGACGCAACACATGGTCGCCCACGACATGCCCGTGCTGGTCGTTGATCCTCTTGAAGTGATCGAGATCGAACACCATCACGCTGAGCGGCTCGCCGCGCTTCTCGAAGCGATCGATGAGCACCTTCGACGCGGCCATGAAGCCGCGCCGGTTGAGGACGCCGGTCAACTCGTCGGTCGTTGCGGCATCCCGGTGGATGCGGACGGAGCGTTCCTTCGACAGCACCAGCACGATGAAGGCGGTGCCGACGATGTAGAGCATGACCTCGAGCGTGAACACCGCGATCCAGCCGCTGGCCAGCACAACGATCCCCTTGTCGTCCGGCAACACGCTGGCGAGCGGGATCGGGCACAGGAACACCAGCCCGTGCAGCATCGGCACGAAGATCGCCGGCCACCGGCGCAGCAGGTGCTTGCGCCGCTCACGCCAGAGCTCGGCCGCGGTCAGGAATGTGTAGGTTGATACGATGAACGAGCTGAGCGTGATCCGCGCCATCGTCGAGGCGACGAATTCCGGCACCAGACAGGCGGTCAGCCAGATCGTGGCGCCGGCGACCATCGCGCCCCACAGCACCGAGCGGCCGTGGAACAGCCGCGCCGCGGTCCAGATCATGCCGCAGGCGACGAACAACATCGCATTGGCCGTGCCGTACGGCAGCGGCGGCGAGATGTGGCTCTCGATGCTCCAGATGACGACCGACACGCCGCCCAGCAGATAAGCGGTTCCCCACCAGGCAAGCGCCCGGACACGGTCCTGGGTCCAGGCGAACAGCAGCAACAGCCCAAGCAGGCCGGTGACACAGATCGCCACCACGAACAGCGTGGTGAAATCCAGGGTGATACTGGGGGCGAACAACGACATGGAACCACTCCTTGGTTACCTGCGATGCCCATATCACTGTTTTTGATGCTCGCGTAGAAACCCTTATGCCAGGCTTTGCGGCCGGTTTTGCCAATCGCACGGCTTTTCTAGGAAAGATTCTGAAAAGTGTTCGGTCTGCGTAAAGGATTGTGAACCAACTTAGGGCGAGCGGCGTATGGCAGGCGCGCATTTCTGCGCCAAAGTGCAATCAGCTGCCGAAGCTGCCCTGGATCGGCACGAACAACTCCTCGATGGGAATGGTCCGGGCGATAAACTGTTGCTCAACCATATACCGCACCAGGGCCTCCAACGTCGGACGGTTTGGCTCGATCCCGTATGGGAAAGCGTCGCCGCCGAACACCGCGTCGATCTCCTCGATCTCGGCCAACAGCCACGGCAGCATGGTTGCGAGCGATCCACCGTAGCGCATGCGCGCCCTTGCACGGCGCTTCGCTTCCACGAACGCCTTGTAGAAGCTGGTCGCCAGCCAGCGGTGCTGCTCGTAGAGCGATCGTCGTATCGCAATCAGATGCATGATCGGGAAAATTTTAGCGGTCTGGTACAGCTCCCGTTCAAGCTGACGATAATTCGGAAACAGCCGCACCACGTCGCCGTCGCGCCCGAACGTCTCCGGCTTGCGTGAGCCGATCAGGGCGTCGATCTCGCCGCGCGCCAGCAGCACGCCGAGCGAGTCCGGGCTTTCGTTCTGCTCGATCGCGACCGGCTTGATGCAGCGGCGGCGCATGCGGCTTGCCGTGGGTGCCGGCGTCCTCCACCGCGCCCTGCACCCAGCGGATGGTGCCGAGGTCGACGCCGAACTGATGCGACAGGTGCCCGCGCGCCCACAGCGCGGCGGTCTGGGTGTAGAGCGGCAGGCCGACGCGCTTGCCTTCAAGATCCTTCGGCGAGCGGATGCCCGCGCGCTTGTTGACGAAGATGTAGCCGTGCCGGAACACGCGCGAGGGAAACACCGGCAGTGCCACGAACGGATTGTTGCCGGTGCCCTGCAGGCTGACGAATTCGGAGGCGGACAGCTCCGCCACGTCGAATTCCTGCCCGCCGACCATGCGGTCGAACACGTCGCGGCCGGATTTGAGCGTGAGGCAGGTGAGATCGACGCCCTCGACCTCGACGGTGCCTTCGCGGATCGCCTCCATCCGGTCGTAGCGGCAGCAGGCAAAGGTCAGACGGAAGGCGGGGCATGCCGGATGAACATGTTGACGGTGCAGGACCGAAACAGCCGTAACAAAAAAGCGGATGGCCGGTAAGGCCATCCGCTCCAAACGCCTGCTTTTCTGACGCGCCTAGCGCTTCGAGAACTGGAAGCTGCGGCGGGCCTTGGCGCGGCCGTACTTCTTGCGCTCGACCACGCGGGAGTCGCGGGTGAGGAAGCCGCCGCGCTTGAGCGCGCCGCGCAGATCAGGCTCGAAGGCCATCAGCGCCTTCGACAGCCCATGACGCACCGCGCCCGCCTGCCCCGACAATCCGCCGCCCGAGACCGTGCAGATGATGTCGTACTGGCCATTGCGGTTGGTCGCCACCAGCGGCTGCTGGATCAGCATCCGCAGCACCGGCCGGGCGAAGTAGACCTCGATTACGCGCGTGTTGATCTCGACCTTGCCGGAGCCGGGCTTGATCCAGACGCGCGCGACCGCGTCCTTGCGCTTGCCGGTCGCGTAGGCGCGGCCCTGCTTGTCGAGCTTCTGGACGTATTTCGGAGCCTCGGGCGCCGCGGCCGGCTTGAGCGTGGAAAGCTGGTCGAGCGATTGCATGGTGCCTTCAGCCATGGTCACGCGCTCCTTTTGTTTTTGCGGTTCATGGCCCCGACATCGAGTATTTCCGGACTTTGCGCCGCATGCGGATGCTCCGCGCCGGGATAGACGCGAAGATTGCCGAGCTGGCGGCGGCCGAGCGGGCCGCGCGGCAGCATGCGCTCGATCGCCTTCTCGACCACACGCTCGGGAAACTTGCCATCGAGGATCGAGCGCGCGGTGCGCTCCTTGATCCCGCCGATGAAGCCAGTGTGATGATGATAGACCTTATTCTCGCGCTTCTTGCCGGTCAGCACGATCTTCGCCGCGTTGATGATGACGACATTGTCGCCGTCATCGACGTGGGGCGTGAAAGTCGGCTTGTGCTTGCCGCGCAGCCGCAGGGCGACGATGGACGCGAGGCGGCCGACGACGAGCCCGGCGGCGTCGATCATCACCCACTTCTTCTCAACCTCGGCAGGCTTGGCCGAATAGGTGGTCATGGCAGAGACCTTTGCTAGGACGGGTCGACCTTTGCTGGGACGGGGCGCCAGGCGCCGGATAGCGCGCGACCCGTTGAGGTGGGCTCATAGCACCGCAAAGTTCCTTGCGTCAACGATTTCCTCGGAATAAATTCCAATAACTTCAATGGCTTATAAGAATGGTTTTATAATACCGTCAAATATCTTGCGTGTGGTGCGGGTTTCTTGGCCCCAGCCAACGGCTTGACTACGATCACTGCCCAAACGAGACCACTGAATCCATGGCCCTGACCGCTGCTCCCAGCATTCACACCGAAGCCGCAGCGCTGCTGCTGCGCGAGAGCGTGGACACCATCGCCGTGCTGACGCTCAACCGGCCGGCCGCGCGCAACAGCCTGTCGGAGGCGCTGTTGCAAGCGCTCGAGACCGAGCTCGCCGCGATCGCAGCCGATACGTCGGTGCGCGCCGTGGTGATCACCGGCAACGGTCCGGTGTTCTCGGCCGGGCACGATCTCAAGGAACTCACGGCGCGGCGATCGGACGGCGATCGCGGCCGCAGCTATTTCGCGCACATCATGACGCTGTGCAGCGCCGTGATGCTCAAGATCGTGCGGCTGCCGCAGCCGGTGATCGCGGCGGTGCAGGGCACCGCCACCGCGGCCGGCTGTCAACTGGTCGCAAGCTGCGACCTCGCCGTCGCGTCCGCGGCGGCGAAGTTCGCAACGCCGGGCATCAATATCGGCCTGTTCTGCTCGACGCCTATGGTCGCGCTGTCGCGCAATGTTCCGCCCAAGCACGCGATGGAGATGCTGCTGACCGGCGAGGCGATCTCGGCCGAGGAAGCGGCCCGCATCGGGCTGGTCAACCACGTCGTCGCACCCGGAACCGAGCGCGACGCGGCGCTCGCGCTTGCCCACAGGATTGCCGCAAAGTCGCGGCACGTCGTCAAGATCGGCAAGGAAGCCTTCTACCGGCAAATCGACATGGACCTCGCACGGGCTTATGACTACGCTGCCGAAGTCATGGTGGAGAATATGATGGCGCGCGATGCCGCCGAAGGCATCTCGGCCTTCATCGAAAAACGCACCGCCCGATGGGAGGACCGCTGATGACCGTTGCCGCCACTGCGCGGACCCGCGATTGGATCCCTGCCGGCACGCTGCCGCGCGGGCTCCTCGCCGGCGCCGCCTGGGGACTGACAATGGGGCTCGGCCTTCCGCTCATGACCTTCGTGAACTGCGGCGTGATCTGCCTCTCGGATGTGGCGTTCACCACCGCCGTCTCGGTCGTCGCCGGCATCGCCGTGATCGGACCGCTTGCAGCGTTCCGCTCACGCGTCAGCGATTGACCGAAATCCACCGCAAGCCGTCTACGGCTTTCACCCCCCGCACAGCCGGAGTTACTCGATGACCAAGCTTTCTCTGATCGCCCTTGCGCTCGCCTTCCTCGCTTTACCGGCGGAAGCGCAACCGACGCCGGCGCAGCGCCAGGCGTGCGAACAGGACGCCTACCGTCTCTGTTCGGAAGCCATCCCGGATGAGCAGCGCGTGCGCCAGTGTCTGGTCCGCAACATGCGGCGCCTCAATCCGACCTGCCGCAGCGCCTTCCACCGCAAGCGCGGCCGCTGATCTTTATACTCCACGGCGGCGCGACTATATTTCGTTCAAGACGAAAAGGACGCGCCGCCGATGGACCACAACAGCTACCCCGACGCCTACATCCGCAGCATCCTCAACAGCGTGAAGACCATCGCCGTGGTCGGGGTGTCCCCGAACGTCGTCCGGCCCAGCTATTTCGTCTTCAAGTATTTGCTCGAGCGCGGCTACCGCATGATCCCGGTCAATCCCGGACAGGCCGGCCGCGAGCTGCTCGGACAGAAGATTTACGCCAAGCTCACCGACATCCCCGAACCGATCGACATGGTGGACGTGTTCCGCGCTTCCGAGCATGCGCTCGGCATCGTGCAGGAAGCGCTCACGCTCAATCCGCGTCCCAAGGTGATCTGGATGCAGCTCACCGTGCGCAACGACGAAGCCGCGCAGCTTGCCGAAGCGAACGGCATGAAGGTGGTGATGAACCGCTGCCCCAAGATCGAATACGGGCGGCTGTCGTCCGAGATTGCCTGGATGGGCGTCAACACCCGCACCATCTCCGCGAAGAAGGCGCCGCTGCCGGCGCGCGGCATCCAGCGGCTCTCGCTCGGCCGCGCGACGATGGCCGGCGGCACGACCGATGCCGCGACGCGGGCGCAATCCAAGACCGTTACGTGAACGAGCGGTACTTAAGTCCTTGAGCCGTCTCAGGCCTTGAACCTTTTGCCGGGCTCGCGGCACTAACGCATCCATTCTTGTAGACTGCCTCCATGGACCGCAGCCCGGTCCCGTCAGCACGAGGACCGGCCCATGAACGACAATGTGACCGACCGCATCCCGGGTTTTGCCACGCTTGCGATTCACGCGGGCGCGCAACCCGACCCGACCACCGGCGCGCGCGCGACGCCGATCTATCAGACCACGTCGTTCGTGTTCGAGGACGTCGATCACGCCGCCTCGCTGTTCGGCCTGCAGACCTTCGGCAACATCTACAGCCGGATCGGCAATCCGACCAATGCGGTGCTGGAAGAGCGCGTCGCCGCGCTCGAAGGCGGCACGGCTGCCGTCGCGGTCGGATCGGGACACGCGGCGCAGGTGCTCGCCTTCCACTGCCTGATGCAGCCCGGCGACGAGTTCGTCGCGTCGAAGAAGCTCTATGGCGGCTCGATCAACCAGTTCAACCACGCGTTCAAGAATTTCGGCTGGAACGTCAAGTGGGCCGATCCGGACGACATCGCGTCGTTCGAGCAGGCGATCACGCCGAAGACCAAGGCGATCTTCACCGAGACCATCGCCAATCCCGGCGGCGTGATCTGCGACATCGAGGCGATATCGGCGATCGCGAAGAAAGCGCGCGTGCCGCTGATCGTCGACAACACGCTGGCGACGCCTTACCTCTGGCAACCGATCAACCAAGGCGCCGACATCGTCATCCATTCGCTGACGAAATTTCTCGGCGGCCACGGCAACTCGATCGCCGGCATAATCGTCGACGCCGGCACCTTCGACTGGTCGCAGGACGACCGCTATCCGATGCTCTCGAAGCCGCGGCCGGAGTATCACGGCATCGTCTTCCACGAGACCTTCGGCAACTTCGCCTTCGCGGTCGCCGCCCGCGCGCTCGCGCTACGCGACATCGGACCGGCGCTGTCGCCGTTCAATGCCTTCCTGATCCTCACCGGGATCGAGACGCTGCCGCTGCGCATCCAGCGCCATTGCGACAACGCGCTGGCGGTCGCGCAATGGCTCAAGGCCCACAACAAGATCGCCTGGGTGAGCTATCCCGGCCTGCCGGACGACAAGTATCACGCGCTCGCGCGCAAATACGTGCCCAAGGGCGCCGGCTCGGTGTTCACCTTCGGCCTCAAGGGCGGCTTCGACGCCGGCGTGAAGCTCGTGTCAAACGTGAAGCTGTTCTCGCATCTCGCCAATATCGGCGACACCCGCTCGCTCATCATCCATCCGGCCTCGACCACGCACCGGCAGCTTACCGACGAGCAGAAGGTCGCCTCCGGCGCCGGCCCGGACGTTGTGCGGCTGTCGATCGGCATCGAGGACAAGGACGACATCATCGCCGACCTGGAGCAGGCGCTGGCTTAGCGCATCGTTCATCGTCGATCAGCCGTTCAAAGACGATGACAGCTGCCCCCTCTGGAAGTGCGTCATAGGCCTTCTTCAAGAGTGCATCTTCTTCGTCGGAAGGTCCCAATTGTGCAGCACGCGGCCGAACATCAGCACGTCTGCGGAAGGCAGCGGATCACGCAGGAAGTTTCCCGTCGTAGAAGCGCAGGCGATGATCCAGTCGGTGCTCTCGTACATAGCTCTCGAACAGCGGCTGCATGGTCGGTAGATCGAACCCGCCACCCGAGATGTGTGGATGAGCCTGGGCGATTTGCATCGCCAGACAACCTTGCGCAGTGCCAACGTCGATCATGGTCCGGTATTGCCGCCAGGGAAACTTGGCTGCGATAGCCGGTCCCGCCAAAGAGGCTCTCGGCCGTCATTGCTTTCACGAATATTTCACGAGCCGTGGAGTCGGCATACAAGGATGAAAAATAGTCGCCGCCACTCGCTTCGCTTTGCGCCTGTCCAGTCCTCAGAGCCCGCGTCAAGAAATGCCAATGCGGGATATCCCCGTAGATTGAAGTAATCGAGCTCTCCTCCGATGTAGCTTGGCTTCTCTCCTGTCGAGATAGAAATCGGTCTCCGGCGTATTGCGGTAGCAATCGCCGGCGTCCCTCTCGATGAACCCGAGCACGACCAACGAATCGAAGAAATCGCGGGCACCGCGCCCGGCAATTCCGACCTCCGTTGTGAGCGTGCCAAGATCGCGCGGGCCTTTGGCCAGCGCAGTGAAAACGCCAAGCTCAACGGCGCTCAACAGAACCTTGGCTGATCTGAACGCGTGGCCGACCTCCAGGATGCGCATCGGCGTTCGATGGCGGCGATCGAAGCGTTCTCATTCTCGGTTCTCTGCAGTTGATTGCGGACATAGCCCGTCCCTCTCAGCCTCAATCAATCCTGATTCCGGCCGTCTCGGCGACTGTGGTCCATCTCTGCCTCTCTGTTGTGATGAACGTGGCGAATTCCTGCGGCGTGCCTGGGTTTGCCGCGGCCCCAAGCCTCGCGCAAGCTCGCCTGCATATCGCTGGACGTCAGCGACCTGGTTGAGTCGCGCGATTGATTTTATCGACGAGGGCCGGCGGGGTACCGACGGGCGCTGCCACGCCAAAGAAGCTCGTCGCCACATAGCCGGCGACCCCGCTCTCGATCATGGTCGGCACATCCGGCAATTCCGGCCGACGTGTCGCGCTGGTGACGGCAAGCGCTCTGAACGCTCCTTCCCTAACAAGCGGAAGGGCCGTCATCACATTCGGGAAGGACAAATCGAACCTGTTTGCCCAAAAGCCCCGTGAGAGTTTCAGGCTCGTTCTTGTAGGCGACAGTCACAACGTCAATCCCGGCACTCGACTTGAGCAACTCGGTTGCCAAATGAGGCAACGCTCCGTAGACCGCGCCAAAATTGAGATGGCCCGGTTTGGCCTTTGCGCACGGCGATGACGTCGCGGACCGATTTGAGCGCATTCATCACGCTCGACCACCAGGACCTGAAATGTGTCTGCAATCTTCGCAATAGGAGCAAAGTGCTGGTGTGGATCGTAGCCGGGATTCTTCGAGACTGCGGGGATGATGGCGAACGTCGTGGTATTGCCGAACAATCAGGGTATTAGCCATCGGGTGCCGCACGCGCGACCTATCCTTGCTGCAACGATGCCGCCGCCCGCCGGGTTGTTTTCGACGATCACGCTCTGTCCGAGCACCGCCTGCAATCGCTGCGCCGCATATCCGGGCGATGATGTCGGCCGGCCCTCCCGCACCACCGGCACGACGAGCTTGATCGTTCTTTGCGGATAGTCGATTGGGCATGATCCTGGCCGGCCGCTCGGGCTCGCGGCGCAGCTCAGGGCGCCACACAGCAGCAGTCGTCTCGTGATCACGGTACCCTCCAGTCAACCGAGAAATCCGCGCTTCGGCGTTCGGTTGCACCGTGCGCGGATTTTGCTTTAGCTAGAAAGTTCTATTTTTTGATAGAAACATAGCTCATTTGGCTAAGGAGAAAATCGGTGAAATGGGTCGGATCGCATCGGCCGTCGGCTGAAATTGCGCGACCTGCATGTTCTCATGATGGTGGTCCGTTCGGGGACAATGGCAAGGGCCGCGCAGCAGCTCGCCGTATCGCAACCGGTCGTATCTAAGACGATTTCCGACCTCGAACACACGCTGGGCGTCCCGCTGCTTGATCGCAGCCGCAATGGGGTCGAGCCGACCCTTTACGGACGCGCCCTGCTCAAGCATGGCGCCGCCGTCTTCGACGAGCTGAGGCAAAGCGTTGAGGAGATCGAGTTTCTGACCGATCCGACGGTGGGCGAATTGCGGATCGGCTGCACGGACGCGGTAGCGGCAGGTTTTCTACCGGTTGTCATCGGCCGGCTGCATCGCCGATATTCGAAGCTTGCCTTTCACGCCACCCAGGCAGCGGCGGCGTCCGCGCTCTATCGTGAGTTGCGCGAGCGCAATGTCGAGCTCGTTCTCGCGACGCATGCACGCTGCCTCTTCGCGGAAAATGATCTTAGCGCTGGAACCGCTGGGTGGCCAACCCCGCCGCTTACCTCCGTCAAATGACCCCGCCCCAGCCGGATGCCACTTTCGTGCGCCTCCCCGCCGGGACATTCCGGATTCCGGTCACATTCTCGTGCCGCAATGGGGGCAGAGGCAACCTCTGAAGAACAGGGGTGCTGAGACCAGGGGGGATCAGAGATGTTGTATTCGACGCGTGAACCTTCGGGACTTGATAAATTGGCGGACGTCACCGGGGATATCCATGATTTCCTCCGGCAAGATCCGGGGACTGATAGTCAGTTCGTGGGAGACAATCTCGCCTCACTGCTACAGCGGGTGGCGGGGCCCTCGGTGCGGGAAATCGACTACCTTATTGCCGCGCTTCAGACGCTGCGCGAAAAGCTGCAGAACGACGAGACGCGCGTGCAACGCGCAATCGCCAAGTATTCGACCTTGAGCCAATCGACCCTGCACTCGACGAAGGTCATTTCTGAGTGCCTGGCGCATTGGAAACAAAATTCCCGACGCCGCGAGCGTGGAACGGTCGGCGCCGACTGAGTCGGACGTGGCGCGCAATTTCTGAGCCTACCGTGGCCGCCAAGGGGAACGGTAAAGGAGCAGATTGCTGTCCTCGTGCCAGACCTGCAGCTGTCTATGTTCCGCCTCGGGATCCACGAGCGTGGCTCGCAGTCGGGCAACTTCCTCCGCTTCGGAGATCCTCCCATTGGTCGTTTCAGTGTTCCGAGCGTCGCTCGGTATGTGCTGCCACGCGATCACGAGGGCTGCCATTGCCATCCCCGCGATAGCAGTCCGTCGTAAAGCGCGTAACAGGACGCTGCGTGGCTCCGCTCTTGTCAGGACGCTGCGTGGCTCCGCTCTTGTCAAGGCGTCCGCTAGCGGACCGACTTCCCGCTCAAGACGGCGTAGGAGGTCAGGTGCTTGGTCGCGGCCGGGCTGAGAGACAAAGCGGACTTGACGCTTGAGATCACGCGCACCGGCCCACTGCGCTCTCGTTCCGCGGCGCGTTGGCGCTGACTTGACTTTGAAACGAACCTTCGTCCGCGACATGACGTCCACCCCAGGACGAGTGTGCGTTGAGGAAACGTTCGCAATTGTGACTGGCTATCGCGAACGCCCAGAATTCACAGCGTGGAACATCTTTTTTGGGGGATTTGCACGCCAGTGGTATGCGGATAGGTGCGGCGATGACCAAATCGTCGCGCACATCGTCAGGTCCTAGGAGTGCTTAGGCGACCTCCGCCATCTCCGGCGCGATCGTCTTGCGCAGGAACGCGTAGAGCAGCGTCAGATTGAACGCGAGCTGCCGGTTGTCGACGGAGCCGCCATGCCCGCCTTCGGCCGGCTCGTGGAAATACACGGGGTAACCCAGGTCCTTGAGCTTGGCGGCCATCTTGCGCGCGTGACCGGGATGAACGCGGTCGTCGCGATTGGATGTGGCGAGCAGGATCGGCGGATAGTCGCGGCCCGGCACCACGCAGTGATAGGCCGACATCTCCCGGAGGAAGGCCCAATCCTCGGGCTTGTCGGGGTCGCCGTATTCGGTGATCCAGCTCGCCCCCGGCGGTAGCTTGGTGTAGCGCCGCATGTCGAGCAGCGGCACGCCGCAATAGATCGCGCCGAACAGGTGCGGATAGCGCGTCAGCATGTTGCCGACCAGCAGGCCGCCATTGCTGCCGCCTGAGCAGGCGAGCCGCTTACGCCGCGTGACGCCGCGCGCGATCAGATCCTGCGCCACCGCGGCGAAGTCGTCATGCGCGCGCTTCTTGCCTTCGCGCATGCCGGCTTTATGCCAGGCCGGCCCGAACTCGCCGCCGCCGCGGATGTTGGCGATCACATGGATGCCGCCCTGCTCCAGCCATTGCTTGCCGACGCCCAGCGAATAATAGGGCAGGCTCGCGATCTGGAATCCGCCATAGCCGCCGAGCAGGCACGCGCTCGAACCGTCGAGCGGCAGATCGGCGCGGGCGATCTGGAAATACGGAATGCGGGCGCCGTCGACCGACACCGCGTGGTGCTGCGTGATCGTGAGCCCGTCGGCGTCAAACCGCGCCGGCGCGGTCTTGAGCAACTGCGTTGCTTCCCCCGCACGCGCCAGCGACAGCGAAGGCGGCAACGTGCTGCTCTGCGATGAGATGACGAAAGTCTTGCGCCCTTCCGCGTCGGTCCAATCGACGTGATCCTCGGACAGGCGATAGAAGTCGACCGTCGCCATATCGGGAAAGCCGGACACCGGCTCGGTCCGCCAGACACCGTCGTCGCCGAGCCGCGCAAACAGAACGCGGGAGCGCACATTGTCCAGCACCTGGAAGGCGACCACGTCGCCCGCGGCCTGGAAGTTCTGCAGGAAACAGGTCGGCGTCGGCGTAAACAGCACGGCCAAGTCACGGTTGCCAGCCAGGCAGCTGTCGATGTCGATAACCAGCAACGCACCGGCCGGGTAGCGATGATCGGCGGGCTGCCAATCGCTGCGTAGCGTGAAAATGAGCCAGTTGCCTTCGATGTAGACGTTGACGTCGTGTGGAATGTCGAATGGCCGCAGCGAGCCGTCCGCGTCTTCGATATAGAGCACGCTGTTCTCGAAATCGGTGCGTTTGATGAAGAACGTCCGCTGTTTCGCCGGGCTGTGCTCACGCCAGCCCCACACCAGCATGTCCGTGCGCTGGCCCTCGAAGACCACCGGCGCGGCCTCGAACGGCGCGCCGCGCCGCCAACGCCGCACCGTGCGCGGATAGCCGGAGGTGGTCGCATAGTCATCGCCGCCGAGCGTGGCCGCCACCAGCAGCGTGTCCGCGTCGAACCAGGTCGCGCCCCACTTGGTTTCGGGGATGAGGAAGCCGCCATCGACAAATCGCTTGGCCACGAGATCGAATTCGCGGCTGACCATGGCGTCGGCGCCGCCGCGCGACAGTTGAACGAGCCCGCGCCGATGCTCCGGCGGGAGCGACACGCAGCCGCGCCAGACCCAGTTCTCGCCTTCGGCCTTCGCGAGCGCATCGACGTCGAGGAGGATTTCCCATTCCGGATCGGCGCTGCGGTATTGCGCCAGCGTCGTGCGCCGCCAGAGTCCTTTCGGGTGCGCCGCGTCCTGCCAGAAATTGTAGACATGGCGGCCGCGCTGCGCGATCCAGGGAATGCGATCCGGCGCATTGAGCATGTCGAACAGCACGGCACGATCCTTTTCGAACCGCGCATCGCAGAGCGCCGCCTTGGTCTCGGCGTTGCGCGCCTCGACCCAGGCGCACGCCTGCGCCCCGTCGACCTCTTCGAGCCAGAGATAGGGGTCGTCCACCGATGCATCCGACACGATCGTCATGCGGCCAGCCGGGCCGCTCCCTGTTCCGTGGTGGCATGGCCGAGCCGGGCGGCATGCATGACAGCGATCCCGAGCACGATCACCGCCATCGCCTGATGCGCGAGCGCCAGCGGCAGCGGCGTCACGTGCAAGCAGCGTCACAATGCCGATACCGGCCTGCAACGTGACGGCGGACGCCAACACAAGCACCCAAGTCACGGCGCCCCAAGCCACCATGCCCCCTCGCCTCACCGTCCGCACGACATCAACCGCATGCGCGATCGCAAGCACGAAGATGGCATACGCCAGCATGCGATGATTGAACTGCACCATCAGCGCGTTCTCGAAGAAATTGCGCCACCACGGCTGCTCGAAGAACAGCCGCGACGCCTCCGGCACCAGCGCGCCGTCGATCAGCGGCCAGGTGTTGTAGATAAGCCCCGCGCGCAGGCCGGCAACCAGCGCGCCGAGATAGATTTGCACGAGCACGAGGACGACCAGCGTCAGCGCGCCGGCGCGGATGCGCGTCGGCACCTCCACCGCTTCGCGCGGCCTGAGCTGCTGCGCCACCCACAGCACCATCGCAAAGATCACGCAGGCGAGCGTCAGGTGAAACGCCAGCCGGTACTGCGACACGCTCACGCGCTCAGCCAGGCCAGAGCTCACCATCCACCACCCGACGGCGCCCTGCACCGCGCCCAAGCCGAAGATCGCCCAGAGCCGAAGCCGCAGGCCGGGCTCGATGAAGCCTTTCCAGAGGAACCAGAGAAACGGCAGCAGGAACGCGACGCCGATCAACCTTCCGAGCAGGCGATGCCCCCATTCCCACCAGTAGATGAACTTGAACGCCTCGAGGCTCATGCCGCGATTGAGCTCCTGGTACTGTGGGATGGTCTTGTATTTGGCGAACTCGGCCTGCCATGCGGCCTCGCTCATCGGCGGCAGCGCGCCGGTGACCGGGCGCCACTCGACAATCGACAGGCCGGAACCGGTCAGCCGTGTGCCGCCACCCACCGCGGCGGTCGCAAACACCAGCGCGGCCACCACCAGCAGCCAGACGCGGACGGCGCGCCGGCGCGATTGAAATTCGGGACTGGCGGCGCTCATTCGCTGGTTCGCTTGCGGTGGACGGCGCGGACCATATAGTCAGGTGGAAATCGCCGCAATCAGAGAGCCGAAATGCCGATCCGCCTGCGCAAACTCATCGGAGCCGTCCTCCTGATTGCGCTGGTGGTCGTCTGGTCGCTGACCGCCATGGCGCTGGCGCAACTGCCGGTGATCAAGGCCAACAAATTCGTCGAGGCGATCTACTTCGTGATCGCGGGGCTCGGCTGGGTGCTGCCGGCGATGCCGCTGATCCGCTGGATGTCGCGGCCCGACCCGCCGCGGCGAGGAAGGCTAGGCCGCAGAGATCTTACGTCATCGTATGGCACCCGCGAGAAGCGTTGCGGGGCAGCGTTCTAAGGGCGCACGAGTTCGGCGCGCGAAAGAAGTGACGCCGGGATGTGGAAGTCGTGCTTTTCAGCGTTTGTTAGATTGATGACCAAGTCAAATTTGCTCGGCGACGTTACCGGCATGTTCTGCGGACTTTCACCGTTCAAAATGCGTCCCGCGTAATTTCCGACCAGCGTATAAGCCTCCATGACGTCTGGTCCGAAGCTCATCAGGCCGCCTTCCGTCACGAACTCACGCCATTGATAGATCGCTCGTATTCCATTGGCGAGCCTCACGACGTCTTTCCGGAAGTCGTTGAACATCGAGTCGGCCGTCACCAGCACCGCATCGACGGGGACAGTCCTGAAACGAGCAAAGGCCTGCTCGATCTCCTCCAGATTGACGACATCCGCGCGCACCAGTTGTACGTCCAACTCAGGAGCTGCTGCCTCAAGTTTTTGATATTGCTCCTCGAGCAGAGGACGGTTGCGGTTGTTGAGAACACCTATCCTCGCAATTTCCCGGTCCTGAAGGAGCTCGCGCAATAACTCCAGCCGAGACACATCCAATTCGGAGGTCAGACCGGCGATGCCGGTCATGTTCGTTCCGGGGCGATCGAGGCTTTCGACCAGGCCGAGCCCAACCGGATCTGCCGTGCTCATGAAAACGACGGGGACGCCTTTGTCTTGCGTCGCTTCCTTGGTTGCTTTTGAGGATGGAGGCCCGCCGGCAGCAACCAGCACCTTTATGTCACTATTTTTGTCCAATACGTCCAGCGCTTGCACACGCAAGGTTCCCCGCTCTGGATTGTCACCTGCCCATTGTACAACGATGTCGATGTCCTTGGCCGGGACGAGATCATGTAAGCCACGCAGGAAGGCCTTATAGTGCTCGTCAAAAGATGCTTTCCTGCCGCTGTGAAAGAACCCCACTTTGCGCATTGGCATGACGTTTCTCCCTCATATAGACGCGATACTAGGAAATTTCGTTAGCAATCGGCTTGTCTGAACAACTCTGTGCAACATGTTACGAGTTGCATGAGTTCACGCGACGCATTGCTTAGTCGGTCACTTCGTCGGCACGCAAGATAGTCCGGCGCGGAATTTCGATTCCCAGGGACTTGGCCGTTTTCAGATTGATGGTCATTTCGAACCTGTACGGCTGAACCACCGGCAGGTCGCCGGGCTTGGCCCCCTTCAGGATGCGACCTGCGTAAATCCCAGCCTGATTATACGCCTCAGCGATGCTTGGGCCGTAACTCATCAGGCCGCCTTCCGTCACGAACTCACGCCATTGATAGACTGCCGGGATCGCATGGCGGGCGGCGAGCGCGATTACCTGTGCACGTCTGAAATTGAAGAACGGATCAGCCGTCACAACGATACCATCCACGCGCTGTTCAGCAAGTTTATCAAACGCAGTGTCGAGCGAATGCTCGGGGCCCGCATCGTGGAAGACAAGCTGGACTCCAATTTTGTCCGCCGCAGCTTGCAATTCCCTGGAGTTGGCATCCACCCCAGGACGTTTCGGATTGACGAGCACGCCGACGACACGGACCGTCGGCTTGATCTCCCGCAGCAGCTCGAGCCGCTTTGAATCGAGCTCGGAGGTCAGCCCGGCCGTCCCTGTGGCGTTTCCGCCCGGTTTGTTCAGGCTGGCGACAACACCGCTTTTGACGGGGTCGGCGATGGTCGTAAAAACGATGGGTATGGTGGCGGTCGCCTTCTTTGCAGCCAGGGCCGTGACCGGACCTCCCGCAGCGATGATCACTCCCACCTGCTCGCGGACAAACTCGGCCGCCAAGCCTTCCAACCGATCGTACTTGTCGTCCGCAAACCGATATTTGACCGTGACGTTCTTGCCATCGGCATAGCCAGAGTCGCCGAGGCCGCGATGAAAAGCGGTAACCCACTGCTTGCTGAGCGCACTCGACGAGCCACTTGTCAGAAACCCGACAACGGCGGCGCTCATCTCCTGCGCGCCCGCCGCAACAGGAAACATCAGTGCTGCGGTCACAGTCAGCGACGCTACTCTGCTACCACTCATCCAACGCCCGCCTAACCATGTGCTTTACAGGCCGTTTCATCGGTATCAGACGCGAGAACAGTACTCCGAGGGAACTCGTGTGCCTAGCCTCGGCGCGGGACGCGACGCCGCACGGCGAACGAGATTGCTGCCGTCGCGCGCGACCTACGCCGCGTCGACCTTGCGGAAGCCGTTCCACATCGCCGTCGCCGCGCCCGAGAGCAGCACCCGCACATAGCGCAGCTGCTGGTGCTCGCCGTTGAGCGAGATCCGCGGCAGCGCCATCAGATGATCGCGATGCTCCCCGAACAGCACGCCCGGCCGCGTGGTGACCGCGGTCTTGAAACCGAGCTCCGCGGCGATCTTGAACTCGCGCGGGCCCGCCGAGGTCTTGTCGCCGACCGGATAGGACAGATGATCCGGCCGCTTGCCGAGCGAGGCCTCGATCACCGCGCGGCTCATCGCCATCTCGGAGCGCGCCATGCGCTCCGGCACCTTCGCGAGCATCACGTGGTTGACCGTGTGCGCGCCGATCGTCACCAGCGGATCGGCGGCGAGCGTCGTGAGCTCGTTCCAGTTCATGCAGAGATCGTTGCAAAACTCGGCGATGTCGACGTGGTAGCGCGCGCTGAGATCGCGCACGAACACGCGCAGCTCTTCCTCGGTCGGGAGGCTGCGGACGTGGCGATAGAGCTCATCGAAGAGTTCGCGCTTCTCCGTGACGGTCGCGCAATCGAAGCCCTGCTCGGCGCCGTTGAGCAGCAGCGTGACGCGGCTGTTGCGCGCCACCACGGCCTCGAGCGCCAGCCACCACAACTCGCCGAGGCGATCCGGGAAGCTTGTGGGAATATACACGGCAAATGGCGCGTCGTAGCGCTTGAGGATCGGATAGGCCCATTGCAGCGTATCGCGATAGCCGTCGTCGATGGTGATGCAGACGAAGCGGCGGGAGAAGTCCTGCTCGACCAGGCGCCGGTAGACTTCATCGAGCGAAACGATGTCGAGGCTGCGGCGGCGCAGATAGCGCACCACGCGCTCCAGGAAATCGGGCGTCACCTCGAGCAGGCGGTTGGGCTGGAACGCCTCGGGGCGCTGCGGCCGCACGTGATGCAAGGTCAGGATCACGCCGACGCCGTGCACGAACGGCCGCATGAAAACGTTGGCGCCGCTGAAGTAGAGCGTCTCCAGTCCGCCGCGGATGATCGTCGTCTTCAGGCTGGTCATAACAAGCCCGTCATCTCACGTCAGCATTACGCCTTGGTTACCGCCAGTCGGCAATTACCGGTGCATCAGGCCGCCGCTCGATTGTATTCCGGCCCGTCGGGCGAGCTGGCCAGCACGCTGACATTGGGGAAGCCCGCCGACAAGAGCCGTTCGCGCGCGGATTCGGTCGCGGGGCCGTCGACGTCGTCGGCCACCAGAATTGCGCGCGGCGCCAGCCGCGCGAATTTCTCGGCCGCGATCTCCGGCAGCGCGCCGGCATCGAGCACGACATAGTCGTAGCTGCGCGACAGCGCTTCGAGCGTGATCGCGAGCCGCTGCGACGACAGGATCGCGTCGCTCGAAACGTCGCCGTTCCCGACCGTGATCAGATGCACCCGCGAATAGCGGTCGCGGGTGATGATCTGGCCGAACGACACTGAGCCCTGCACCAGTTCGCTCAGGCCCGGCGCGTTCACGTCGCTCGCGATCACCGACAGGTTCGGCGCTTCGAGCGCGAGGTCGACCAGCACGGCGCGGCCCTGCTTGGCGAGCGCGCGCGCGAGCGAAATCGCGGCGAGCGTCGTGCCCATGTTGCGGCGGGCGCCGACCACGACGACGCGGCGGCCGGAGTCGCCCGCGGTGCCAAGCGCGGCGGCCAGCCCCTCGATCGCATCGGCCGGAACGCCGCCGGCCGGCGCCCCACGCGCCACGGCCGGTGCCGGGCGTTGCTCGGGCTGACGGGCCGGTTCGTTCGGCGGCGCCGTCGCGGCGGGCCTGTTGCTTACCGCGGCTGGGGCGATTGCGGCAGCCGCGCGTCCGAAGCGCGCGCGCAACTTCGCAACCAGCGAATTGCCGGCCGATGACGCTGCGGGTTTTGTCGGTGCCGGAGCCCTCGCCGCCCTCACCGCTGGCGCCGGCGGCGCGAACACCGGCGCCGCCGCTGGAGCAGGTGAAGCCTGCATAACCGATGGTGCTGGTATCGCCGGTTCGGCCGTGCGCGCGGCCACCGCCGTGGCGGTCGCCGATGCCGGCGCCGGCAGCGGGCCGCCCATCAACTGGCCGGTCAGGATGAAACCGACAACGAGCGTGAACATGCCGAGCGCGGCGATCAGCACGGTCGGGACCTTCTTCGGCCAGGACGGCGTGCTCGAAACGATGCCGCGGGAAATGATCCGCGCCTCCGGCGACGACGCGCCGAGATTGTCGCGGGCGGTGGCTTCGCGATACTTGGCAAGCCAGGACTCGAGCAGGTCACGCTGCGATTTCGCCTCGCGATCGAGTGCGCGCAGCTTGACGTCCTGCTCATTGGTCGACGCCGCCGCTGTCTTGAGCTGATCGAGCATCGCACTGAGCGATTGCAGCCGGTCGGCCGCACTCTTGGCGTCGTTCTCGAAGGCAATCGCGAGTCGCTCGGCCTCCGAGCGGATCTGCCGCGACAGATCGGCAATCTGCGCCCGCAATTCCTTGATGCGAGGATGCTGGTCCAAGAGCGTGGACGACTGCTCGGCGAGCTGCGCCCGCAACGTCACCAGCTGCTCGGACAGGCGGCGCAGTATGTCGGAGTTCATGACCTCGGAGACTTCCGTCGCCGCCCCGCGCTTCAAGGCGTCGCGGATCACCCGCGCCTTCGACTCGGCGTCGGCCTTCAGCGCGCGCGCGGAGGCAACCTGCGCATTGACGTCGCCGAGCTGCTGGCTCGACAGCGTGGTGTTGTTGGTGCCGATCATCAGATTGGTGGTCGCGCGATATTGCTCGACCCTGGCCTCCGCCTCGGAGACGCTCTGGCGCAGCTTCTCGATCTGGCCGAGCAGGAACTGCGCCGCATCACGGCTTTGTCCCTGCCGCGCCGTCTGCTGCAGCACCAGGAAGCTGTCGGCGATGGCGTTGACGACCTGCGCGGCGAGTTCCGGATCTTCCGACTCGAACTCGATCGCGATCACGCGCGACTTGTCGACCTGGAACGCCACCAGCCGGTCCACGTAGCTTTTGAGCACCCGCTCCTCGGGCGTCTGGCTCATGGGATCCCTGACCAGCCCGGTGAGCGCCAGCACGCTGCGGATCGCCGACGGCGGCCCGCGCAGGACCGGATCGAATTCCGGCTTCTCGGCGAGCTTCAGTTTGCGGATGACGTCGAGCGCCAGCCCGCGCGACAGGATGAGCTGCACCTGGCTGGTGACAGCCTCCTGGTCGACGGTCGCGGAGCGCTCGGTGGTGCGTTCGGCCTCCGGCCGCAGGAAGATGTTTTCGCGGGTCTCGATCAGCACCCGCGCTTCCGACTTGTAACGCGGCGTAACGTAATTGACCGCGGCGAACGCAATCGCGGCTGCCAGCAGCGTGAGCCCGATGATCAGGCGCTTGCGGCGCCAGATCGCGCGCCCGAGCGCGCCCAGGTCGAGCTCGTCGATCGCTTGCGTTACGCCACCGCGTCCGGCCGGCACCGTACCCGTCTGCATCTACTGACCTCACCCACGCGCCGCGCGAGTCTTCCCGTGCAGCGCGACTCTTCCCATGCAATCACAGACCATTAAGGTTGAAGGCCCGTTAAGTCTTCGCTTACGCGATCGGGCAAATAATGCGTCAGCATTTGTTAACGGCGTATGGCGCTAATCCTGCTGACGTTTCGCCTTCCCTGATCGCGCCCGCCCGACGTTCATGATCGGTCTTCTGCAACGATTTGGTCACCGGATGGGGCGCTGTCCATCGCTCGCCGCCACCAGCGTTAATAAAATGTGAACGGCTGATGGCGGCTCCCCTCAACATCCTGCATGTGCTGCGCGCCCCGGTCGGCGGATTGTTCCGGCACGTCTGCGATCTGGCGCGCGGCCAGGCGGCGCGCGGCCACCAGGTCGGCGTCGTCGCCGATGCGGCCGGCGATGAGCGCGCCGATGCGGCGCTCGCCGACCTCGCCAAGGTGCTCGCGCTCGGCCTCACCCGCGTCGCGATGACGCGCGACCTCGGCCCGAGCGACATCGCGGCGGTCCGTCATGTCGGCCAGCGCGCGACGGCCCAGGGCGTCAACGTCCTGCACGGCCACGGCGCCAAGGGCGGCGCCTATGCGCGGCTGGCGCGACGACCGCCGGAAACTGCGCGGGTCTACACGCCGCACGGCGGCAGCCTGCACTACCGCTGGGGCACGCCCGCCGGGCTCGTCTACCTCACCGCCGAGAACGTGCTGCGACGGCGCACCGACCTGTTCCTGTTCGAGAGCTATTACGGCCGCGACACCTTCGCCGCCAAGGTCGGCGACCCAGGGACCGACGCGCTGGTGCGCGTGGTGCACAACGGCGTCGCCGATGCCGAATTCCTGCCGGTCAAAACCGCGCCGGACGCGACCGATTTGGTCTTCGTGGGCGAGCTACGCAAGCTCAAGGGCGTCGACGTGCTGATCGAAGCGATGGCGCGGCTCGCGCGCGACGGACGCAAGCTCACCGCCACCATCGTCGGCGACGGCGCCGACCGTGGCGCGTTCGAAGCGGCGGTCGCCGCGCACGATCTCGCCGCCGCGGTCCAGTTCGTGGGCGCGATGCCCGCACGCGCCGCGTTCGCGCTCGGCCGCCTGCTGGTGGTTCCTTCGCGCGCGGAATCGCTGCCCTATATCGTGCTCGAAGCCGCCGCCGCCGGGCTGCCGATCATCGCCACCAACGTCGGCGGCATCGGCGAAATCTTCGGACCGGACGCCGATGAGCTCGTCCCGCCGGGCGATCCGGCGGCGCTCGCCGATGCCATCGCGCAGGCCATGCAGGACCGCGGCGCGCGGCACTCGGCGTCGCTGCGGCTGAAGTCGCGCCTGCGCGCCTCGTTCTCGGTCGATGCGATGACCGACGCCGTCATCGACGGCTACCGCGAAGCGCTGGCGCGCAAGCAGCATGGTTAAGAAATCCTGCGGGTTTTCCGCTGTTCCCTAAGCATTTCTTGAGCTTTTTTCGGTAGTGGGATGTGCGTGGGCGATTGGGGCCGACGGCCCCTGTGTACGACCAGAGTTATGTTGCAGTTCGACACCAGAACGATGCTGGGCGGCGCCGCGGCGCCGCCGAAGCCGGCCGCCGCGACACCGCGCGCGCTGTCGCCGGCTGCGCAAAAGATTGTCGAGCAACCGAACCCGATCGGATATTCGCCGATTGTGCTCGCCGGCGCCGTCCGGCTCCTCGAATTCCTGCTGGTGATGCTGGTCGGCGCGGCGCTCTACGCCGCCTATGTGCTCCCGATCGACGGCTTCTCGTGGCACTATCCGCTCGCCATCGTCGCCATCTCGTCGATCGCGACGCTGACGTTCCAGGCCGCCGACATCTATCAGGTGCAGGCCTTCCGCGGTTACGAGAAGCAGTATTTCCGGCTCGCATCCGCCTGGTCGGTGGTGTTCCTCGTCGTCACCGGCATTTCGTTCTTCGCCAAGGCCGGCGACCAGTTCTCGCGCGTCTGGCTCGGCACGTACTACGTCGTCGGCATGATCGTGCTCATCTGCTTCCGCCGCGCGCTGTTCCTGATGGTGCGGCGCTGGACCCAGCAGGGCCGTCTCGACCGGCGCGCCGTCATCGTCGGCGCCGACGAGAAGGGCGCCGCGCTGATCAATTCGCTGATGGCGCAGCGTGACTCCGACATCCGCATCGTCGGCGCCTTCGACGATCGCGGCGACGACCGCGCGCCCACCGCGGTGTCCGGCCTCCCCAAGCTTGGCGTGGTCGACGACCTGGTCGAGTTCGCGCGCAAGACGCGCGTCGACCTTGTGATCTTCTCGCTGCCGATCTCGGCGGAGCAGCGCATCCTGCAGATGCTCAAGAAGCTGTGGGTGCTGCCGGTCGATATCCGCCTCGCCGCGCATGCCGCGAAGCTGCGCTTCCGCCCGCGCGCCTATTCCTACATCGGCCACGTCCCGGTGCTCGACGTCCTCGACAAGCCGATCACGGACTGGGACGTCGTGATGAAATGGCTGTTCGACAAGATCATCGGCACGCTCGCGCTGATCGCGCTGTCGCCGGTGATGCTGATCACCGCCATCGCCATCAAGCTCGACAGCCGCGGTCCCGTGCTGTTCAAGCAGAAGCGCTACGGCTTCAACAACGAGCTGATCGAGGTCTACAAGTTCCGCTCGATGCGCACCGATCAGTGCGACGCGACTGCCGCGAAGCTGGTGCAGAAGGACGATCCGCGCGTCACCCGCGTCGGGCGCTTCATCCGCAAGACCTCGATCGACGAGCTGCCGCAGCTGTTCAACGTGGTGTTCAAGGGCAACCTGTCGCTGGTCGGCCCGCGCCCGCATGCGGTGCACGCCAAGGCCGAGAACCGCGTCTATGACGAGGCGGTGGACGGCTACTTCGCGCGCCACCGGGTGAAGCCCGGCATCACCGGCTGGGCCCAGATCAACGGCTGGCGCGGCGAGACCGACACGCAGGAGAAGATCCAGCAGCGCGTCGAGCACGACCTCTACTACATCGAGAACTGGTCGGTGATGTTCGACCTCTACATCCTGGCGAAGACGCCGTTCGCGCTGGCCAAGACCGAGAACGCCTACTGATGGCTGCGTACGCCGCAACAGATGCGGCGGGAGCGGTAGCGGGCCCGCGGATCGCCACCGAGTCCGTGCGCGCCGTCATGCTGTGGCTGATGGCGTTTTCCGGCGGCTTCGTCTTCATCGAGCCCGGCCCTTACGAATTCGTCGGCATGGCGACGATGTTCCTCTTCACCGTCATGGGGATGACGCTGCGCGCGACGCTGGCGCCGCTGATCCTGCTGCTTACGCTGCTCAATGTCGGCTATGCGCTGTCGCTGTTCGAGGTGGCGGGCCAGATGCCGTCGGTGATCTGGGTGCTCGTCTCGGTGTTCCTGTCGCTGACCGCGATCTTCTACGCCGCCATGCTCGGAACCAACACCGAGGCGCGCCTGCGCTGGCTGCTGCGCGGCTACATCGCCGCCGCAGTCGTGGTGTCGCTGCTGGCGATCGCCGGCTATTTCGGCGTGGGCGGCAGCGCGTTCGTGCGCTACTCGCGCGCCACCGGCACGTTCAAGGACCCCAACGTGTTCGCGGCGTTCCTCATGCTGCCCGGCGTGCTCATCCTCCAGCGCATGCTGGCCGGCCGCCGTTCCGAGGTGATCGGCGCATGCCTGCTGCTGCTGATCGTCATGGGCGGCCTGTTCCTGTCGTTCTCGCGCGCCGCCTGGGGCCAGTTCGTGTTCTGCGCAATCCTGCTGATGATGCTCACCTTCGCGACCAGCCGCTCGCCGAGCGAGCGCTTCCGCATTGTCGTGATGGCGATCATGGGCGTCGTGGTTGCCGTCGCATTCGTTGCGGTGCTGTTGTCGGTCGAGCAGGTCGCCAACCTGTTCGAGGAGCGCGCGTCGCTGTCGCAGAGCTACGACACCGGCGCGACCGGACGTTTCGGCCGCTATTTCCTGGCGATCTCGATGATGCTCGACTATCCGTTCGGCATGGGACCGCTGCAATTCAATTTCCCGGAGGCGCCGCACAACGTCTATCTCAATTCCTTCATCACCGGCGGCTGGATCTCGGGCGCGGCCTATCTCACGCTCACGCTGGTGACGCTGGTCGCCAGCACGCGCTTCATCTTCGTGCGCACGCCGTGGCAGCCGACCTACCATGCCGTGTACGTGGCCTTCGTCGGCGTCGCCGCCGAGAGCATCATCATCGACAGCGACCACTGGCGGCACTACTTCCTGATCCTCGGCGTGCTGTGGGGGCTGATGGCGGTGACGCGGGGCTATCGGGTCGATCCTCGAGCGTTCGACAGATAGCCGCCGGCTCGACGGTCCCAATTCAAGGCAGCCGGTGTTAACTCGGCGTCGCCGGTCGCTTCAGATTTGCGGCCCATAACTCACGGCCCATGACCCAGGGAGAACCGCCATCATGCGCATATTGCAGCACGCCTTGTCGATTCTCGCCATGGTTGCCGTCGCCGGCGCGGCGACCGCGCAGACCGGCGGCAACAAAGTCATCTCGACCCCGAACGCGCCGGAGGCGATCGGCCCCTACTCGCAGGCGATCCGCGCCGGCAAGACCGTCTACCTGGCCGGCCAGATCGCGATCGATCCAAAGACCAAGCAGCTGAGGGCGGACGCCTCCATCGAGGACCAGACGCGATTGGTGCTGGAGAACCTGAAAGCCGTGCTGGCAGCGGATGGTCTCACCATGGAAAGCGTGGTGTCCACCACGGTGTTCCTCAAGGACCTGAACGATTTCGGCAAGATGAACGAGATCTATGCCACGTACTTCAAGAGCGCGCCGCCGGCACGCGCGACGGTCGAGGTGGCCCGGCTGCCGCGCGACGTCAAGGTCGAGATCGCCGCCATCGCCGTCCATCCCTAGCGCGCGTCAAGCAAAATCCCCGGGCCATCCCGCCGCGCTGGCCGACGCTCATTGAGCACGCTCGATCCGGGCCGCGAACGGGGCACGCCGCCCTTGCGCATAACACGCCGCCCTTGCGCATAAAGGGCGGCCAGCGTATTCGTTCGCGCCGGCTTTGGCGGAGCGTAGCGCAGCCCGGTTAGCGCACCAGTCTGGGGGACTGGGGGTCCCGAGTTCGAATCTCGGCGCTCCGACCATCTCTTCCCTGAACATCAGTCACTCGACCTTTTCGGAGCAACGCCATCGGCGCTGCGTAAGATCGTCGGGCGTTGCGGGCTCCACGATGTTGGGAAGCCTTGGAGTTCCCGAACGCTCTGAGCGGAACCGAGCGACCGGCCTCGCTGTTGACAGGGGCGAAACCGGATAAAGGATGACCCGATGGCCAGCCCGCAAGAGATCGAAGCCAAATTCTGGAAAGCGCTAAAGTCGGACATGACCGTGATGCTGGGGCTCGACGGCGTCGAGGATGGGCACGCCCGGCCGATGACCGCGCAGCTCGACGGCGAGCGAAGCCCGATCTGGTTCTTCACCGCCAAGGACAACGCCATCGTGCAAAATCTTGGCAAAGGAAACCGCGCCATCGCAACGTTTGCATCGAAGGGGCACGATATTTTTGCGACCATCCACGGCAGCCTCAGTCTGGACAACAACCCCGCGACCATTGACCGGTTGTGGAACCGATATGTCGCGGCATGGTTCGAGGGCGGCAAGCAAGACCCCAAGCTCGCGCTGCTGCGCCTCGATCCCGAACGCGCCGAAATTTGGATGGATGCGTCCAGCCTGGTCGCGGGCATCAAGCTCTTGCTCGGCATCGATCCGAAAAAGGACTATCGGGACAAGGTCGCTGAGGTATTGCTGCGATAAGTCGCTGAGAGCGGCGGTACTAGACACAGGCGGGACGCAAGCTTGAGGGACATTGAATGCGCCGCGGCAAACGCCGGGGCGTCTTGGAGAATGAGCATGGCCACAACCCGCAATCGCGTACCCCGGCACACCGCGAGCGATGTCAACCGCACGATTCAGCAATCCATCGAGCACAGCATTCGACACCATCAGAAACACAAGAACCAGATTCCGCGGCGGCTGCAGGAGCTGGACGAGGAATGGGATATCGAGCGCGCCATCGAAGCCAATGCGGCAGCGGCCAGCCTGCTCGGCCTCACGTTCGGCTTGCTGGGCAGAAGCCGATGGTTTCTGCTGCCGGCGGCGGTGAGCGGCTTTCTGCTTCAGCACGCGGTGCAGGGCTGGTGCCCGCCGATCCCAGTCCTTCGCCGGTTAGGCTTCCGCACGTCATTTGAGATTGAGCAGGAGCGCCAGGCGCTCAAGCTGTTGCGCGGCGATTACAAGAGCGCCGCGGCTGGTGACGCCGATGTCGAGGACCTGCTGGAAGCGGTGCAAGCCTAGGCGCGTCCCTGTGCCACTGCGTGATGAAGCTCAATGCATCAGCCAGCCGCGGATCGCGGCATAGAGCAAAAGCCCGCTCCACGCATTGAGCAACAGGAACGTCCCAACCGAGAAGAGCCGTGCCTCCTGGACATCCGTCCACGCCCGTCGTCTCCGGTTCATCGTCCCTTCACTTCTCAATGCTCCCAAGTTTCGACCCGCGGGCAGGCGCGTCGAATCCGTTCACGACCTTTTGGCAGCCGAACCAGATTCGAGCAAAACAAAATCCCCGCCACTAGGACGGGGCTCTTTCTCTTTCTTGTCCGGGTAGGTTTTGCCGACGGTGTATCGCCGGACAAATGGCCCCGCTGCTGGGAGCGCAACGGGGCCACGGGGACGGGGCTCAGGCGAAAAGTCTGCTGCTGCGCAGACGAGCGGAGCCGATCACGGCGCAATTCGCAGGACAACAACATAGGTTATCCAGCGTCCCCTCGAAGCGGCGGCCAGCGGGGCGGACAGCAAGCCGACCAAGGACAGCAGAACCAAGACCGCTGATCACCCGGTTACTCCCTTACCAGAGCGGACCTAACCCCGGCGTCGTCGGGGCGATTTTTTGAGGCGGGGGGATCGGCGCGGAGGGCACTAACGCACCGCAAATCAAGAAGGTTCCACGCGCCCAAAAAAATCGGCGTGCGGCATCGAAGACCCGCCTGTGTAGTTGACTCGGCCGGAGTCGCCCGTACCGTGGCAAAATTCGCCGCATTCTGTGCGGCTTTGGGCGCCTAACGGCACGGTGTTTCGCATGTCGAATATCATCAGGCTGGAGGACGTCGAGCAGGCGAGCGCGCCGCTGGCGCGTCTGGTGGCGAAGGCCGGCGAGCCGCTGATGCGCGGCGACAGCTTCTTCCGCGAACTGGTCGATGCGCTGCCCGCCGCCGTCTACACCACCGACGCCGAAGGGCGGATCACCTACTTCAACGAGGCGGCGGCGAAGCTATGGGGCTGCCGGCCCGAGCTCGGCAAGAGCGAGTGGTGCGGCTCGTGGAAGCTGTTCTGGCCGGATGGCCGGCTGCTCCCGCATGACCAGTGCCCGATGGCGATCGCGCTCAAGGAAAAGCGCCCGGTGCGCGGCGTGGACGCGATCGCCGAGCGGCCCGACGGCACCCGCGTTCCGTTCCTGCCGTATCCGACGCCGCTCTATGACGCCGCCGGCACGCTGATCGGCGCCGTCAACATGCTCATCGATATGACGGAGTGGAACCGCGCCGAAGGCACGCTGCAGCATTTTGCAGCGATGGTCGAATCCTCCGACGACGCCATCATCAGCAAGGACCTCAACGGCATCATCACCAGCTGGAATAAAGGCGCGGAGCGGATTTTCGGCTATCTGGCCGAAGAGATGATCGGCAAATCGATCAAGACCCTGATCCCAGCCGATCTGCAAAGCGAAGAAAACACCATCATCGAGCGCGTCCGCTCGGGCCAGCGCATCGAGCACTACGAGACCGTGCGCCAGCGCAAATATGGCGGCCTGGTCGATATTTCGCTGAGCGTCTCGCCCATCAAGAATGCGCAAGGCACGATCGTCGGCGCCTCCAAGATCGCCCGCGACATCAGCGAGCGCAAACGCGACGAAGCGCAGATTGCCTTGCTCGCGCGCGAAGCCGAGCACCGCGTCAAGAACGTGCTGGCGACGGTGCAGGCGACCGTTCACCTGACGCAGGCCGATACGCCCGATCTCCTGAAACAGGCGATCGAGGGACGCATCCAGGCGCTGGCAAACGTGCATGCGCTGTTCGTGAAGTCGCGGTGGCTGGGCGCCGAGCTGCGCAGCCTGGTGATGCAGGAGATCCTGCCCTATTCGCAGGCGGGAGACGCCCGCGTGCGGGTCGACGGACCGCCGCTATTCCTGGAGACCAGTACGGCGCAGACGATTGCCGTGGCTCTGCATGAGCTGACCACCAATGCCGCCAAATACGGCGCCCTGTCGGTGCCGGAGGGACGCGTCGAGATCGCGTGGTCGCACAAGGCCGACGAGCACTTCACGCTGCGATGGACCGAGACCGGCGGCCCGGCGGTCGAGCCGCCGACGCGCAAAGGTTTCGGCACCCGCGTGATGGAAGCGATGGTGAAGAGCCAACTGCAGGGCGAGATCCGGTTCGATTGGCGCAGCGAGGGCCTCGCCTGCGAAATCAAAACCAACAACGGCGTCGCGGACACGCTGCCGCGGATCGGGCCGTAGTCCGACGCAAACCGTCCCGTTACTGCATCACATCCGCAAACCGCTTGCGGATGCGCGGGCTCTCCGCCTCGATGTAGTCGTAGTCGATCGGGAACATCTTGAGCGAGGAGAGCGGCGGATAGCCTTCCGGGCCCGCCACGTCGGTGCGCGCCGAGTAGAGGAATTCGTGCGGGAACAGCTCCTGCACGGTGCGGCTCAGCATGAAGTCGGCGAACGCCTTGGCCGCGTTCGGATTGGGCGAGCCCTTCACCACCGAGCTCGGCGACGCGATCACGAAGGTGCCGTCCTCGGGATAAAGCGTCGAGATCTTCATGCCCTGCCGGCGGCCTTCGCCGACATAGGCGGCGTCCGCCGCCACCGCCATGACGCGCTCGCCGCGCTTGATCATGTCGGAGACCTGCTGGTTGCTCTGCACCATCATGATGTCGTTCTTGCGCAATGCCTCGAAATATTTCCAGCCGTGCATCCGCGCCAGCGTGCCGGTGATCACTACCAGCAGCGACGAGAACGACGGGTCCGCCATCACCATCTTGCCCTTGTATTTCGGGTTGATGAGATCGGTCCACGTCTTGGGCCGGTCGGCGGCGGGCAACAGATCGTCGCGCGCATAGATCGCCATCACGTTGAGACGCTGCGCGACATGATTGCCGTTCGGGTCCTTCACCGCGTCCGGCACTTTGTCGAAGTCGGTCGCCTTGAACGGAACGAACATCCCCTTCTTGGTCATGGCGCTGGCGGCGGCCGGCTCGGAATGCGTGAGCACGTCGACGAACACCTTGCCGCTGTCGGCCTCTTGCTGGAAGCGGCGCAGGATGTTGGAGCCGCCGGAGCGGAACAGCTCGACCTTGATGCCGGTCGCCTTCTCGAACATGTTCGCGACCTTCTGCGCGGTCGCGACCGGCACCGAGCAGTACCAGACCACCTTGCCTTCCTTCTTGGCCGCCGCCATGTCGACGACTTGGTTGGCAGTTTGCGCGAACGACGGCCGCACGCCGCCCGCGAGCGTCAGCGCGGTTCCGGCAACAAAAGTGCGGCGACTAAGCTTATCCATTCCCTGGCTCCCGCTTCCCGCCGGTCGGTCCGCCGGCCTGTTGGGCACAATCTAGCCGTCCCGCGAAGCGTCCGGCAACGTCGCGTTGACGCACCCGCCCCGGCCTTCGCCGCACCACGGCGCGGGCCTTGCCCTTCGCTCAAAATGTCTTCAAGACTAGCGGCGCCGCAATGAATTTCGGCCGATTTTCCGCCGGTTACACCGTATTACCAACACCAGGAATGCCGCATGAAATACCGCGTGCTTGGAAAAGACTTCCGCGTCTCCGCGATCGGGCTTGGATGCTCGGGCATGAGCGCAGACTACGGCGTGCCCGACGATGTGGAGTTGATCGCGACCATCCACCGTGCCGCCGAGCTTGGCATCACGCTGCTCGACACGTCGGACGCCTATGCTGCCGGCGTCAACGAGCAGCTGGTCGGCAAAGCGGTGCAGGGCCGGCGCGACAAATATTTCATCGCCTCGAAATTCGGGAACATCCGCGGTCCGGGCGGCCAGCGCGGCGGCGTCAACGGCAAGCCCGACTACGTGCCGGTGGCGTGCGAGGCGAGCCTCAAGCGGCTCAACACCGACCACATCGATCTCTATTACGCGCACCGCATCGATCCGAGCGTACCGATCGAGGACACCGTCGGCGCCATGTCGCGGCTGATCGAGCAGGGCAAGGTCCGCTATCTCGGGCTCTGCGAGGCCGGCGCCAATACGCTGCGCCGCGCGCACAAGACCCATCCACTCACCGCGCTGCAGACCGAATACTCGCTGTGGACGCGCGACATCGAGGCGGAGATTTTCCCGACGCTGCGCGAGCTCGGCATCGGTCTCGTGCCCTATTCGCCGGTCGGCCGCGGCTTCCTCACCGGCACCTTCCAGAGCCGCGGCGACCTGATCGAGGCCGACCGCCGGCACGCGCATCCGCGCTTCCAGGAAGGCAATTTCGAGAAGAACCTCAACCTGCTCGGCCCGCTCAAGGCGATTGCGGCGGCGAAGGGGGCCACGATGGCGCAGATCGCCATCGCCTGGCTGCTGGCGCAGGCCGACAGCGTGGTGCCGATCCCCGGCACCAAGCGCCGCAAATATCTGCAAGAGAACGCCGCCGCGGTCGACATCAGTCTGTCCGACGCCGAGCTGCGCTCGCTTTCGGATGCGTTCCCGCCGCAAGCCGCGTCGGGACTGCGCTATCCGGAATTCCAGCTCAAGATGATGGGGATCTGACGGTAGCCCGGATGAGCGGAAGCGACATCCGGGGCTGACCTCCCCGCATATCGCTTCGCTCATGCGGGCTACGAGGGAGAATGAGATGGCAAGGTCCAGCCTTTCGATCATCCGGCGCACGCTGCTGCAGGGCTTTGGCGTGGGCTGGCTTGCGCAACTCCTGGCGACGCCGGCGAAGGCGGACTGCACGCCAAGGGCTTCGGCCGCCGTCGGCGACACCTCCGACATCTGGAGCAACGAGTACTGGGCGAAGAAGGGCGAGGTCACGCTCTACATGTTCCGCAAGCGGCTCGGCGCGCCGAAGCCGGGCGAGCCGCCGCGGCCGGTGCTGTTCCTGGTGCACGGCTCCTCGAACTCGGCGCGCACCAGCTTCGACATGAGCGTGCCCGGCGTCGGCGAGTATTCGATGATGAACGTGTTTGCCCGCTACGGCTTCGACGTCTGGACCATGGACCACGAGGGCTACGGGCGCTCGAGCCGCACCAGCGGCAATTCCGACATCGCCAGCGGGGTCGAGGATCTCAAGGCCGGCGTCGCGGTGGTGATGCGCGAGACCGGCGTGCAGAAGCTGCATTTCTCCGGCGCCTCGTCGGGCGCGCTGCGCGCCGCCGCCTATGCGATGGCGCAGCCCGAGCGCTGCGACCGCCTCGTCCTCTGCGCCATGACCTACAAAGGCACCGGCGCGCCGACGCTCACCAACCGCGCCGAGCAGATCGAGTATTACCGGAAGAACAACACCCGCCCGCGCGGGCGCATCGACATCGAGAAGCTGTTCACCCGCGACAAGCAGGGCGTCGCCGATCCGCGGCTCGCCAAGGCGCGCGCGGACCGCGATCTCGAATTCGGCGACCGGGTGCCGAGCGGCACTTATCTGGACATGGTGGCGAACCTGCCGCTGGTCGATCCCAAGAAGGTGCTGTCACCGGTGCTGCTGGTGCGCGGCGAGTTCGACGGCATCGCCACGGTCGAGGACCTGACCGACTTCTACAATCAGCTTCCGAACGGCGACCGCCAGATGATCATCCTGCCGGGCATCGCGCACTCGGTTCAGCTTGCCTACAATCGGGAACAGTTCTGGCACGTCGCGCGCACCTTCCTGACCATGCCGCCGCGGATCGTGTGACGCGCGTGCCCACGCCTTATCTCGAGTACATCTCGAACATCCTGTTGTACTTTCCCACCCTCCGATTTGGGGTGCTCAGCCGGAATGCGCGTGCGCCAGGGAGGCGCAAGTTCGACGCTTCTTTCATCTTCACATTCGCAACGGCTCGGGGTGCAGCCGCGTTTGCGGATGTGGAAGGCAGCCAAATGTATGCCGAGAGGCCAATGGTAGCAGCCGCGGCCAAGGTAGCAGTGCGCGTCAACATGGTCGTCTCCTCGATGCGCACCCACCAAGCATTAGTCGGATGGGGCGGCCGCAGGTTCACGAAAAGGCTCGGAGGAGGATCATGCGATCGACCCTGCTGACGGCAACTGCGAGCCTGTCGCTGCTCTTCGCGCACGGCGCCAAGGCGGATGACCTCGTCATCCTGAGCGCCGCGGCGGTGCGTCCGGCGCTCGTCCAACTGCCGGCGATGGTCGAGAAGGCGAGCGGTCACCGCGTGACGGTGAGCTTCGGCAACGCCACCGCGATCAGCAAGAAGGTCACGGACGGCGAACGCGTCGACGTCGTCATCCTGCCGCCGCCGCAGCTCAAGGCTCTGATCACCGATGGTCACCTGAGCGCCGACGGCCGCGCCAATCTCGGGATCGTCCGCCTCGGCGTCGCGGTGCGCGCCGGCAGCGCGGCGCCACCGGTCGCGACCGTGGACGAATTCAAGCAGGCGATGCTGGCGGCGGCGTCCTTCGGCATGCCCGACCCCGCCGACGGCTCGACCTCGTCGCAGCACATGGTGAAGATGCTCGCGCAGCTCGGCATCGCCGACGCCATGCGGCCGAAGACCCGCCACTTCAAGGACGGCACGCAGGCGCTGCACGCGGTCGCCAAGGGTGAGCTTGTGCTCACCATCGCGCCGATGACCTCGATCCGCGTGGTGGGCGGCGTCGCGCTCGCCGGCCCGCTCCCCGACGCGCTGCAAAGCACCACCGTCTATGCGGCCGCGCTGTCGCGGAAGTCGGCCGCGTCGGAGCCGGCGAAGGCGCTGATGGCGGTGCTCACCTCGCCGGCCTTCGCGGCGGTGCTGCGCGACAAGGGCATTGACCCGCCCTGAACGTCGTCACAGCATTGGCCTTCGTGACCAGGGAGGCACAAAAAATGGCCGGCAACCAAGCCAAGAACGCCGTGCGCCGCTTCAAGCAAAACGCATCCTGCGTGTGCTGCGTCTCACGCCGGGGCGTGCTGTCGGGATTTGCGGCCGTCGCGGCCAGCGCCGCCCTGCCCGGCGCGTCGGCAATCGCTCAGACGCCGGCGAAGCCGGCTGCCAGTGCCGGCCGGATCGACGTGCATCGGCACTTCGTCCCGCCCGGCCATCTGGTCGACCCCAAGCGCAACTATCTCAACGAGCGCTCGACCATTCCGAAGCAACTCGAGGACATGGATCGCAGCGGCGTGTCGGCATCGGTCATGTCGCTCAGCGCGTCGGCACTCAGCCACCCCGACGCCCGCGATGCGCGGAAATTCTCGCGCGTTGTGAACGAGTATGCGGCCAAGCTCGCGAGCGATCACCCCGGCCGCTTCGGCCAGTTCGCCTATCTGCCGTTCCCGGACATCGAAGGCTCGCTGAAGGAGATCGAATACGCCCTCGATACGCTCAAGGCCGACGGCATCTACCTGATGACGAACTATGGCGACAAGTTTCTCGGCGATCCGCTGTTCGCGCCGATCTTCGAGGAGCTCAACCGCCGCCGCGCGGTGGTCTACACCCACCCCACCAGCCATCCCTGCTGCGAGCAGCTGGTGCCGGGGCTGCGCGACGCCGACATCGAGTACGGCACCAACACGACGCGCGCGATCGCCAAGTTCGTGTTCAGCGGTTCCTCGCGGCGCTATCCGAACATGCGGATGATCTGGTCGCATGCCGGCGGCACCATGCCGTTCCTGATCCGCCGCTTCGACAAGCGCGTGAAGGAGAGCCCGGAATTTCAGCCGATCCTGCCGGAAGGCTTCTCGCCCGAAGCACGCAAGTTCTATTACGACATCGCGCAAGCGCCGGAGCGGGCACCGATGGCGGCGCTGCGGGCGGTCGCGCCGGTATCGCAGATGCTGTTCGGCACCGACTGGCCGCACCTCACTACCGAGGAGCATGTCGTGGGCTTGCAGAACTGCGGCGTGTTCGATGCGGCAGAGCTGAAGGCCATCGATCGCGACAATGCGTTGCGGCTGATGCCGACGTTGCGACTCGCGTAACTCATAAACCGTGATCGTTCGACCATCCCTGGCTTGACCACGGAAGTGGCCGAATACCAGGCATTTCTGCAGGTCCCGCTTTGGCCACAAGCGGCGCCGCGGAATCCTCCGCCGCGCCATATAGATAGAGCACGCATTCGATTTTCCCCCGGTGTGGCGCCGAAGATACAGGGGCCGGCGATAAAGCCGGCTACATTCTGTAAATAGGGCAAGCTACGGGGGACACTCATGAAAATGCTCTCACTTGCAACTATTGCTTTGCTGACATCGTCGTTGAGCGGTCCGGTGCTGGCGGCCGACATGCCGGTGAAAGCAGCTCCGGCGCCGGTGGTTACGGTCTATGACTGGTCGGGCTTCTATGCCGGCGTGCACGGCGGCTGGATGGACCATCAGATCGATCGCACGCACTTCTATCCGGGCTTCCGCAACGACTATTCCACCAGCAGCAGCGATGGGATCTTCGGCAGTCACATCGGCGTTCAAAAGCAGTTCGGCAATTTCGTCCTCGGCGTTGAAGCCGCCATCAACTTTGGCTTCAAGGCGATGGAGGGCAAGAACGGTCCGCTGGAGGCACCGTTTGCTGGTGACCTTGCCCACCTGAACTCGGTCCAACATCTCTTCACCTTCGGCGGTCGGCTCGGTTATGCCTGGAACCGGTGGATGTTGTTCGGGAGCGGCGGCCTCGCCGTTGCCCACCTCAGAGGCCAATACGTCGTCAACAGCACGGGCTTGCTGGTCTTCCCCGGTTTCTGGGGCTCGTCCCGGCACTATGGATGGTATGCCGGCGTCGGCGGCGAATATGTCCTCATTGAAGGCCAAGGGGCCGACGTCATTATCGGCGTCGAGTACCAGCACTTCGATGTCGAACGCAAACGCAGCTTTACCGAGTTGCCCGTGGGCGGATTCGATGACAGCTTCGACCTGCAGGCGCGCGGCGACCTGGTCCGCGGCCGCCTGACCTTCAAATTCAAGCCGGTCGGCTTTTTCCAATAAGGGCGTGAGCTGATTCAGAATAATGAAAGGCCCCGATTTTCGGGGCCTTTCACATATCGCTATGTCGGACTAGCGGCACATCCAGCTCGGATACGCGCTGCTTTGTTCACGATCCGCCGGGCATACCCCCGATGATCCCGGTCCGGTCGCTGAGGACCCGTTCCCAAAATTGCGGTTCCATTGACGGTACCGCGGACCGGCGACGTAACCGGGAGCCGCACCGTAAGCATAGTATCCTTCATTGTAGTCGGGGGCCGCGCCGTAGGCGTAGTAACCGTCATCGTAGTATCGCGGGGCCAGAGCGCCGCCCACAATGGCGCCAGCGGCAAAGCCCGCCGCCGCCGGCCCGATCCAGCGGCCATTTCGCCAGCGGCGATATTGCACTTGCTCGACCGTCCCGACGTCGGCGCTGTTGAGCGCCAGCGATTGTGAAAGCGGAGCCGCGGCGGTCGGACCGGCGAGCGGGATAGCTGCCGCAACAACTGCGGCTGCAAGAGTCTTGGATGGCAGTATCATCTTCATTTCTCCAACGTGTTCATTCTCCAACCAGCCTTTGAGACGGCTGGTCTGGCGCGACGATCCCTCTAGATAGGAAACGCGGTACAAGGCGCTGCGTTCCCGCCCGGCAACAATTGCGCGGTATTGTTCCGAAGAGCAGGCAATCGATACGCTTCGAAACGCATCGGAAAATGTGGAAATGCCGGCTTCGGCGCCGGCGCGCTCAAGCGTCCCGCGCGTCCTGGATGAGCTGCCACACCCGTGACGGCGTCAGCGGCAGCACGCGCGGCTCGACGTTGAGCGACGAGAGCGCGGCCGCGACCGCGTTCGACAGCGCACCGCCGACCGGGATGATGCCGCCTTCACCGGCGCCCTTGGCGCCGAGCGGATTGTTCGGCGACGGATGCGCCTCGAGCGAGACCGCGCGCAGGTTCGGATAGTCGGTCGCGAGCGGCACCAGGTAGTCGGCGAGCGAGGCGACCAGCAACTGGCCGTGCTCGTCATAGGCGATCTCCTCGGTGAACACGCTGCCGAGCCCCTGCACCGCCGCGCCGATCACCTGCCCATGCAGCGTCTCCGGATTGATGATGCGGCCGACGTCGTCGACCACGACGTAGTCGAGCACGCTGACACCGCCGGTGCGCGGATCGACGGCAACATGGGCAATAGCGGTGCCATACGTGTAGGTCGCCTTCGAATTGTCGAACTTGCCGTCGACCGCGAGCCCGGCGAGCTCCACGGGCGTGACGCGGCGACCGTCCGGCGCGGTCGCGACACCTTCGTGCCAGGTGACGGAAGCGGGCGCGATGCCGAGGCGCTCGCCGGCGGCCGCGCGCATCTTCTCGATCAGCGCATTCGCGGTCTGCACGATCGCGCTGCCGCCCATCACCGTGGCGCGCGAGCCGTAGGAGCCATAGCCCTCCGGCAGGTAGGTCGTGGAGCCGTGATAGACCGTGACCTTCTCGATCGGCACTTCGAGCGCGTCGGCGGCGATCTGCGCCATGATCGTCTCGACGCCCTGCCCGACGCCCGACGATCCCACATAGACCGCGAACGAACCGTCGCGTTCGATCACGATGCGCGCGTTCTCGCGCGGCCCGGAGGCGCCGCCCTCGATGAAGCAGGCGATCCCGAGCCCGTGGTAGCGGCCGTCGATCAGCTTGCCGTTCTGCTTGAGCTTGTCAGCCCAGCCGGCATCGGCGACGCAGCGCTCGAATGCGCTGGCATAGTCGCCGCTATCGCAGGCGGTGTCGCCAAAGCCGTCGTTCGGCCGTACCGGCGCCAGCGGATACGGCATCTCCGACAACGCGATGAGGTTCTTGCGCCGGATCTCGAGCCGGTCGAGGCCGAGGTCCTTCGCAGCCATGTCGATCAGGCGGTCCATGAAGAAGCAGCCCTCGAAGCGGCCAGGGCCGCGATAGGTGCCGGACGGCGTCTTGTTGGTCACCATCGCGTGCGACTTCAGGTGCAGGTTCGGGATGCGATACGGCCCCGAGGTGAACTGCGCGACATTGCGCACCGGGGTCATTCCATTGGGACGCACATAGGCGCCGATGTCGACGAAGATGTCGCCGCGCAGGCCGACGATCGTGCCGTCGCGGTCGAGCGCGATCTCGAGATCGCATTCGGTCTCGCGCGAATGGGCGATCGCCATGAAGTGCTCGCGGCGGTCCTCGACCCATTTCACCGGATGTCCATACTTGCGGGCGGCGAACGCGACCAGAAAATCCTCCGGATAGAATTCGCCGCGCGCGCCAAAACCGCCGCCGACGTCGTATTCGACATAGTCGACCGCCGTCTCCGGCAGATTCATCATCGACGCCAAGGCGCGGCGGTTGAAGAACGGCAGTTTAGCCGCGCCCGACATGGTGAGGCGCCCGGCCGTCGCGTCCCATTCGGCAAGAAGTCCGCGCGTCTCCATGGTCATCGCGGTCATCCGCTGCACGCGGAACTGCTCGCGGCGGGTATAGGCGGCGTTGCGGAAGGCCGCCTCGACATCACCACCGTTGGCGGTGAACACCGCTGCGCAATTGCTCGCAGTGCCGGTGATCAAGAGTGGCTCGCCGCGTCCGGAGGCGTGGCGGTCGGCCACCGCCGGCAGATGCTCGATGTCGAGCGCGACTGCCTGCGCGCCGTCTTCGGCGTGTTCGGCGCTGTCGGCAAGGACCATCGCGACCGGTTCGCCGACATAAAGCACGACATCGTCGGCCAGCACCGGCTGCGCAAAGGGCACGATCGTCGGGTTCGGTCGCCGAAACGGGATGGTCGGGATCGGCCGCCCGAGGTCTTGCGCGGTGATGACGGCATGCACGCCCGGCGTCGCCAACGCCGCGGCGGTATCGACCGACCGCAGTCGCCCATGCGCCACGCCGCTGCGCACGATCGCGGCGTGCCATTGTCCCGGCCGCACGAGGTCGTCGACATACTGCCCGCGCCCGCGCAGGAAGCGCAGGTCCTCGACCCGCTCGACCGGGCTGCCGATGAAAGTATTGACGTTTCTCATGGGATGGCCGCTCGCTACTCCTCCCCCTCCCATGGTCGCCGCCGGGCGCCGTGCCGGACATAGTGAATGATCACTTCGTCTTCACCGATCTCGTAGACGATCAAATAATTGCCCACCGGAAATCGCCGAAAGCGCGATTTCCGTGTCGCCTCACCCATATACGGGGTCTCTGCGATTTGCGCTGTTACTTGCTCAATGCGCGAGACCAGCCGCGCTGCGGCCGGTGGGTTGTCTCGCGCAATGTATGAAAAAATATCGTCGAGATCGGCAAGAGCACCGCGTTCAAACCGAAGCTTCATGCACGGCGGTAGCGGTTAAACAGTTGCTCGACTTCCTCATCACTTGCCAAGTCACGCCGCACGGCCCGTTCTTCGATGATCTTCCACTCTTCCTCGGTAATATCATCGTCGCCACGCCAGCGCTCAACCGCTTGCACGAAGCGTGCGATTCTCTCCTGATCCTCCTCGGGCCAAGTCAGCACGCGATCGAGAATGTTCTTCACCTGCTCTTTTGTCATGACAGTACTATAGCAGTTGGCGTGACCGGGAACACCGCCAAGATGTAGGCGCGGTGCCGTCCTGTGTCCAGAAGGCGGGAGGGCCGCAGGCTGGCGTGACCTCCCTTCATAGCGATGCCACCTTGTCGCGCCGCCGAATACGGCTAAGCTGGTCGCGTTCTAAGAAAGAAAACCAACAAGGGAGGCGGCGCTATGAAAGTCGGCGTCACGGCAACGGCGCTGTTGCTGGCGGGCCTGGTGCAAGGCGCGTCGGCAGCGGATGTCGAACTCAACCAAACGCAGATGCTCGGCCGCAGGCTCGTCGACCAGCATTGCGGGGTCTGCCACACCCGGCCGACGCTCGTGTCCGGCATGTACGGTCCGGAGCTGTCGCGCGACACCGCCAGCGGCAACCAGGAGGTCGTGCGCGGCATCGTCGCCGAAGGCACGCCGCGCATGCCCGGCTTCAAATACATGTTCAACGCCGAGCAGATCGCCGCGATCGCCTCGTATCTCAGCGTGTTGCCGCCTGGGCATCAGGTGGTGAACCTGCCGCAGAAATAACCGTCGCAAGATCAAGAAATAGATATTTGGGAGAACGCACATGACAAGCGCACGCCGTTTCGCCAGCGTCAGTCTCGTCGCACTCACCGTTGCCCTCGGCGCGGCAATACTCGCCCCACTGCCCGCCTATGCCGACGCGCCGCTCTCCGGCGCGATCACCTCCGCCACCGGCGAACGGCTCGGCGGCGTGACGGTGTCGGCGAAGGCCGAAGGCTCGCCGATCACCACCAGCGTCTATACCGACGCGTCGGGCAACTATTACTTCCCGCCGCTGCCGGAAGGAAACTACCGGGTCTGGGCGCAGGCGGTGCAATTCGAACGCGCGACCGGCAATGTCGCCGTCGGCCCATCGCGGCAGCAGAATTTCGTGCTGAAGCCGATCACCGACCGCGAGGCCTGGATCCGGCAACTGCCCGGCGACGAATTCCTGGCGGCGCTGCCCGGCGACACGCCGGAAGATTTCCGCATGAAGACGCAGGTGCGCAAGAACTGCACCGGCTGTCACAGCGCCAGCTACGTGCTCCAGCATCGTTTCGATGAGGAGGGCTGGTACAAGATCATGGACCTGATGAAGCAGGTCAACGTCAACGGCACCTATCCGCGTCCCGGACAAGCGGACTGACGCCGAACATCGACTTCCACCAGCGCGACCTTGCGAAATACCTCGCGCGGGCGCGCGGACCGGGCGAAAGCTCGATGAAGTTCAACCTGCTGCCGCGCCCGACCGGCGAAGCGGCGCGCATCGTGGTCAAGGAATACGACTTCCCGACCGAGGACAATCACGTCCAGACCAATGACGGCAGCGACTGGTCGCTCGGCACCGCGTCCGAGAGCGGGCACATGGCCGGCGTCCACGACGCCGCCGGCGATCTCGACGGCAACATCTGGATCGTCTACTCGCGACCGAGCCGGGTGACGTCTTACGCGCGGATCGACGCCAAGACCGGCGCGGTCAAGCATTTCACCCTGCCCGACCGCCGCGGCATCGTCGCCGGCAGCCACGGCATCGTGCGCGACGAGAACGGCTTCCTGTGGTTCAACATCCGTTCCCACGTGGAGCGCCGCCATGGCGGGCTCGCCAAGCTCGATCCCCGGACCGAGAAGCTCGACATCTACGTGCCGCCCACGACCATGTCCGGCACGTCAGGCACCATCGACGCCGACATGAAGGGCCACATCTGGGTCACCTCGCCGGACGGCGCGCTGCACTTCAACATCAAGGAAGAGAGGTTCACCGAATACAAATCGGTGACCCATAAGAACAAGCACGGCATCGCCACCGTGTACGGCCTTGCCGCCGACTCGGCCGGCAACGCCTGGTGGCTCCTGATGACACAGGACCTCGTCAACTACAGCGACATGTCGACCGGCAAGTCGCATGAGTTCAAGCTGCCGCCGGAGCAGGCGGTGGTCGAGAACCTCACGCCCGATCAGGCGAAGCTCTACGAGACCTTCGTGCCGCCGGACTTCAACACCCCGTTCGCCTGGGCGCAGGGCGCCCGCCGCATGGGCGCCGACAAGAACGGCCCGCATGTCTGGATCGGCAATTCCTTCGGCGGCAACCTCGCCCGCGTCGACATCAACACCAAGCAGGTGACGCTGGTGCCGTTCCCGAACCCGGAGGCGCACCAGCCCTATCAGGTCAGCGTCGACAAGAACCACAATGTGTGGACGCACCTGTGGAGCACCGACAAGGTGGCGAAGTACAACCCGGCGACGTCGCAGTGGACGCTGTTCGACCTGCCCAATCGTGGCACCGAGTCGCGCCATCTCTCGCTCCTGGAGCGCGAGGGCCAGCCGATGCAGGTGATCGTGCCCTACTACCGCACGCGCAAGGTCGCGGTGATCACGCCGCGCAGCGAAGCCGACCTGGAGGCGCTCCGGACCCAGGCCAGCCGGCCGTAGAAGCCGGCTGGACCATCGAATTTGCGATTGGCCAAAGCCGATCGCGTAGGGGCGGAAGCGCGAGCCAAAAACAGCGCTCCGCAAGGGAGGGCACTATGCGGCTACCCACTGCCGTGGTTCTTGTTGCCGCGGTTGCGACGTTGGTTGGGGCCAGAGGCCCCGACGCGTGGGCGCAGACGCGAACCATTAGGATCGTCGTTCCATTTGCGCCCGCAGGCGGCACCGACATCCTGGCCAGACTGCTGGCCAACTACATCAGCCGGGTTCACGGGGTGACGATGGTCGTGGAGAACCGCCCCGGTGCCGGCACGTTGCTCGCCACCGAAGCTGTGGCGCGGGCCGTGCCGGACGGAAATACAGTTCTGATCGTAGGAAATTCCTTCATCATCAATCCCAATTTGAAGAAGCTGAGCTACGATCCGCTGACCAGCTTCGAGCCGATCTGCCATCTTACGCGTTCGCCGAATGTGGTCGCGGTCCATTCCGCATCGCGCGTGCGCACGCTCGCCGATCTGGTGGAAACGGCCCGCGCCATGCCCGGCAAGCTAACCATGGCTGTGAACGGGCCGGCGACCTCGCAGCATATCGGATTCGAGATGTTCAAGCGCGTCGCCAAGATCGATCTGGCCTTCATTCCATTTCAAGGCGGCGCCCCGGCTGTGAATGCGCTGCTGGGCCAGCATGTCGATTCACTGTTCTCCAACTATCCGACGGCGTCGGAGCAGTTCAAGACCGGCAAGCTGCGTGCGCTGGCGATCGGATCGCGGGCGCGCATGGAGGCGATGCCCGACCTACCAACCATCGCCGAGTCGGGTTACAAGGATTACGAAGAAGATGTCTGGTTCGGAGTGGTCGCGCCCGCCAAGACGCCCCAGAATATTGTTGCACAGCTCGCCGTCTGGTTCGCTGAAGCGGTGCAAGCGCCGGAAGTCAAATCGAAATTGGCGCTTCAGGAGCTCTATCCGGTCGGACTGTGCGGTGCCGACTTCGCCGCGCACCTGCGCAAGCAACACGTGGACTACGGACGTCTCATTCGCGAGGCAAGCATCAACTAGGCGATGATGCACAGCAACGGGTGAACGGTGCCAGAGAGGAAATCATGGTCAAAGGTCTAGCGGCTGCATGCGTCGCCCTGGCTCTGTTTGCACTCGCGGATCAGAACGCCTGGTCGCAGGCGCGCACGATCCGCATCGTGGTGCCGTTCCCGGCCGGCGGCAGCGCCGACATCCTGGCGCGGCTGCTCGGCGAGCACATCGCCAAGAACCAGGGACCGTCGGTGATCGTCGAAAATCGCCCGGGCGGTGGCGCCTCGATCGCCTACGAGGCGGTGGCGCGCGCGGCGCCGGACGGCAATACGCTGGTGATCAACGGCAACTCGATCGTCATCAACCCGCATCTGCGCAAGGTGAACTACGATCCGCTCACGAGCTTCGAGCCGGTCTGCTATCTGCTCTCTTCGCCGCAGGTCTACGTCGTGCGCGCCGACTCGCCCTACAAGACGCTCGCCGACTTCATCGCCGGCACCAAGGCGCAAGCCGGCACGCTGGTGTTCGCGAGCGTCGGTCCCGCCACCACCCAGCACATCGGCTTCGAGCAGTTCCGGGCGATGTCGAAGATCGACGTCACCTACGTGCCCTATCCCGGCGGCGCGCCGGCGATGACCGCGCTGCTCGGCGGCCACGTGCAGGCGGTGCTGACCAACTATTCGGAGGCGGTGGAGCAGCTGCACGCCGGCACCGTGCGCGCGTTGGCGTCGGCGTCGCTGAAGCGCATCCCGCCGCTGCCGGACGTGCCGACGGTCGATGAGCTCGGCTACAAGGGCTACAATGTCGAGGTCTGGTTCGGCGTGATGGCGCCAGCGAAGACACCGCGCGAGGCGACCGCGCAGCTCGCCTCCTGGTTCCAGGCCGCGCTCAAGTCGCCGGAGCTGACGCCGCGGCTGCTCAAGCTCGGGCTCTACCCGGTCGGCACCTGCCTGGACGACTTCGCCAAGCACATCCGCAGCCAGTATGACGAATACGGCCGCATCATCCGCGACGCCGGGATCAAGGGGCAATGAGGTTTGTCCGCGGCAGCGGAGCCCGATACGATCGGACCCGCGGGGCACGATCCATTCGGAGATGACGATGAGCGTCCGGCCGCCCGCAATCAGCCAACAAAGCCGCCTGGTCGCCGCGGCATTGCTATCGGCCGCCACCTCGCTCGCTCCCCTGCCCGCGCAGGCGCAGAGCGTCGAGGAATTCTACCGCAAGACCCCAGTCCAGCTCCTGATCGGCTTTCCGGTCGCCAATGCCTACGACACCTATGGCCGCGCGGTCGCGCGCCATCTCGGCAAGCACATCCCCGGTAACCCGGCCGTCATCCCGGTGAACCGGCCGGGCGCCGGCAGCCTGACGGCGGCGAATTTCCTCTACAACGCCGCGCCGAAGGACGGCGCGACCATCGCCCACTTCAACCGCAGCGTGGCGCTCGAGCCGCTGATGGGAAACACCGCGGCGAAATTCGACGGCCGCAAATTCACCTGGCTCGGCAGCGTCGGCAACGAAGTCAGCCTCTGCGTCGGCTGGCACACCGCCGCGGTGAAGACCTGGAGCGATCTGCTCACGACGGAGTTCGTCGCCGGCGCGGCCGGCCTCGGCGCCGACAGCGGCATATTCCCGACCGTGCTGAAGAACCTGTTCGGCGCCAAGATCAAGATCATCACCGGCTATCCGGGCGGCGGCGAGATGTCGATCGCCATGGAGCGGCGCGAGATCGACGGCCGTTGCGGCTGGTCCTGGAGCGGGGTCAAGAGCAGCAAGCCGGAATGGCTGAGCGGCAAGCAGATCAACATCCTGCTCCAGCTTGGGCTGCAGAAGTCACCCGAGCTGCCTGACGTGCCGCTCATCATCGACCAGGCCACCACCGACGATCAGCGGGCGATCCTCAAGCTCGTCTTCAGCCGCCAGGAATTCGCCTGGCCGTTCGCGGCGCCGCCGGATATCCCCGCCGATCGGGCGCAGGCGTTACGCGCCGCCTTCGCGGCGACGCTCGCGGATCCGGAGTTCCTCGAGGACGCGAAGAAGATCCAGATCGACGTCAGCCCGGTTTCCGCGGCCGCGGTCGACCGGCTGATCGGCGAGCTCTATGCCAGCCCGGAGTCGGTGCTGACGAAGCTGCGCAGCGTCACCAGCGCGCAGAACCCGTAGCCCGGATGGAGCGAAGCGAAATCCGGGGTCCCGCATTCCGCTGCGCTCCATGCGGGCTACGGCGATCCCATCGATGTCAAAACCGCATCGCCTGCCCTTCGATAGTGAGCCGCCGCATCAGGCGCGGCTCGTCACGCGGGAAATCCTTGCGGGCGTGGATCGAGCACCAGTTGTCCCAGATCACGAGGTCGCCGAGCTTCCATTCGTGCTCGTAGACGATCGCCGGGTCCTCCGAGATGTCGAACAGCCGCTCCAGCGCGGCTTCGCTCTCGTCGCGCGCGAGCCCGAGGACACGGGCCGACATCAGCCGGCTGATGTAGAGCGCTTTGCGGCCGGTGGCCGGATGGGTGATGAAGATCGGCTGCTCGTGGTGGCGCACGCTGTTGAGGTCGATCTTGTCGAGGTCGAGCCGCTCGCGGCGCTTGTAGTCGTGCACCTGCAGCACCTTCTTGCCTTCGAGCTGGTCGCGGAGCGGCCGCGGAATGTTATCGTAGGCCTTGTACATGTTGGAGAAGCAGGTGTTGCCGCCCCAGGACGGCAGCTTCATCGAATACAGCAACGTGGCGCGGTGCGGCTCCGGGTAGTAGCTGGTGTCGTGGTGGAACCACATCTCGCCGTCGCCGAACACGCCGATCGCCTTGCCGTTCTCGACGATGTTGGTGACCAGCATGAACGGGGTGTCGAATTGGCCTCCGGGATCGCGCGTCGTCACCGGCCGGCGCCGGACATGGACCTTGCCGAAATAGCCGGCGGCGCGGACCTGATCGTCCTCCGACAGCTCCTGCTCGCGGAACACCACGAAGATGTACTGGTCGAAGGTGTCGCGGATCGCCTTGATGGTGGCGTCATCGAGCGGCGCGCGCAGATCGAGCCCGGTGATCTCGGCGCCGAGCGCCTTGGACAATGGCGTGATCTTCATGGTGCGTTTCCTTTCTTGTTTTTATGCAGCCGTAGGGTGGGCAAAGGCGCGGTCAACGTGCACCAGCCTATCCGAATGCGCGATGGAGCGCCGTGCCCACCATTGGCCGTTGCTGGTGGGCACGGCGCTGCAGCGCAAGCGTGGCGAGGCCAGTGCTTTGGACCGCGCCTTTGCCCACCCTACGGCGCGGAGGGGTACCTCACGCGCTGGGGCGGAGCGTCTCGTCGAGCAGCCTGCGGCATTCGCTGAGCTCGTGCAACGCGGCCTGCAGCCGCCGCAGGTCTTCGCGCGGAATGCCGCTCGAGCCCGGCACCGGCGGAACCAGCCGCTGTGACGGCTGCGCGTCGGGACGGATGTCGGGCGGGGCGAATTCCGGCTCGGGCTCCGCGTTGCGGTCGCCGAGCAGCGACGGCAACAGGGCAAACAGGCCGCGGCTGGGCTCCGCCTCGCTCTCGGCGAACTCGGGCGCGTCGACCTCCTCGATCAGTTCGTCCCCGTCGGCCTGCTTGGGCCGCGGCTGGGCGGCCGCCTGCACGAATTTGATGCCCTGCTCGCGGATGATCCGCTGCACGCCGCGAATGGTGTAGCCCTCGCCGTAGAGCAGATGGCGGATGCCGCGCAGCAGCGACACGTCGTCCGGGCGGTAGTAGCGCCGGCCGCCGCCGCGCTTCATCGGCTTTATTTCGCGGAAGCGGCTTTCCCAAAACCGCAGGACGTGCTGCGGCACGTCGAGGTCGACCGCCACTTCGCTGATGGTCCGGAATGCGTCCGGCGACTTTTCCACCGCTGCCCCTGCCCCCTAGCGCATAATCCCGAAAAAGCCTGCCCCGAGCCCGATTCCGGGCGGCAACCGGTTTTCGGAAAAGATCATGCCCCCAATTTGACGGCCCTCAGTCTTTTTCGCCTTCGCCGTTTGCGCCTTCCGGCACGCCGTTAATGCGCTGCTTGAGGATGGCGGACGGCTTGAACACCATCACGCGACGCGGCGAAATCGGAACTTCCTTGCCGGTCTTCGGATTGCGGCCAATTCGTTGGCCTTTCTTGCGAACCACGAAGGAGCCGAATGACGACAGCTTCACCGTTTCGCCTCGTTCGAGGCAATCGGTGATCTCCTTCAAAACAAGTTCCACAAGTGTGGCGGACTCCGTGCGCGACAGACCTACCTTTTGGTAGACCGCCTCGCAGAGATCCGCGCGTGTGATCGTCTTTGCGCTCATCGCCTGCCCCGCTTTCGGCGATTATCATATCCCTCTGTTTTATCAAACGATATTCGTTCGTCGCAAGGAAAGTCAACGGGGACAACCGCGACAATCGACGGCTACTGGAATACCACCAGAGCTGGTGTGGAGCCTTGTCGGCTGCTGCTTTGGGGCCGGTTGCACCACCAAATCGCCGCGTTTGCGGGGCGATCGGGGGATCACGGAGCCTGCTGAGCGCTAGACAGTCGAGGCGCTAGTTCGATTGTACGTGGGAGAAATTCGCAAAACCTGACAACTCGCGAGAACGATGACGCTTGCTCGATTTGGTAGCCCGCATGAAGCGAAGCGAAATGCGGGGTCAAGCGGCGCGGTCAGCCCCGGATTTCGCTTCGCTCCATCCGGGCTACGACAAACGCTACCACCTGATCAGCGTCGCGCCCCAGGTGAAGCCGCCGCCCATGGCCTCCAGCATCACCAGGTCGCCGCGCTTGATGCGGCGATCGGCGACCGCGTCGGCGAGCGCCAGCGGGATCGAGGCCGCCGAGGTGTTGCCGTGGCGGTCGAGCGTGAGCACGACCTGCTCGGGCGAAAGGCGGAGCTTGCGCGCGACCCCGTCGATGATCCGCTTGTTGGCCTGGTGGGGAACAAACCAGTCGATATCGTCCGCCTTGAAGCCGGATTGCTTGAGGGCTCCCTCAACCGCTTCCGATATCGCGCCGACCGCAAGACGGAAGACCTCGCGGCCATCCATGCGCAGATAGCCGGTGGTCTGCGTCGAGGACGGACCGCCGTCGACATAGAGCTTGTCGCGGTGGCGGCCGTCGGAGCGCAGATAGGACGTCAGGATGCCGCGGTCGTCCTTGGTGCCGGTGAGCTCCTGCGCTTCCAGCACCACCGCGCCGGCGCCGTCGCCGAACAGCACGCAGGTGGTGCGGTCCGTCCAGTCGAGGATACGCGAGAAGGTCTCGCCGCCGATCACCAGCGCGCGCTTGTGCGCGCCGGTGCGCAACAGGGCGTCGGCGGTCGCGAGCGCATAGACGAAGCCCGAGCACACCGCCTGCAGGTCGAACGCCGCGCCATGATGGATGCCGAGCCGGTCCTGCACGGTGACCGCGGTCGCGGGAAAGGTCTGGTCGGGTGTCGAGGTCGCCAGCACGATCAGGTCGATCGCCTGGGCATCGACCTTGGCGTGCGCGAGCGCGGCGCGCGCGGCGGCGAGGCTGAGGTCGGAGGTCAGCTCGCCGGGCGCGGCGATGCGGCGCTCGTGGATGCCGGTGCGCTGCACGATCCACTCGTCGGAGGTGTCGACGGTCTGCGCCAGCTCGATGTTGGTGAGAACGCGGGTTGGCAGGTAGCTTCCACAGCCGAGAACAACAGAACGGATCATGCTCACGAACGACTCCCCCCGATCAGCCGGGGTGGTGATTGATCATCGCCCTCGCGCGTGAGGGTCTCTCCGATCCGCGCAAGCAGCTTATGCCGGATCATGTCATAGCCGACATCGACCGCATTGGCGAAGCCTTCGGCGTCGGTATTGCCGTGGCTCTTGATAACGATGCCGTTGAGCCCCAGGAACACGCCGCCATTGGCCTTGCGCGGGTCCATGCTCGCCTTCAGCGAACGGAACGCGCTGCGACGCGAACAGATAGCCGAGCTTCGAGAAGATCGACCGGCTCATCGCCGCCTTGAGCAGATGCTCGATCTGGCGCGCCGTGCCTTCGGCGGCCTTGAGCGCGATGTTGCCCACAAAGCCTTCGGTGACCACCACGTCGACCACGCCCTGCCCGATGTCGTCGCCTTCGACGAAGCCCACGTAATCGAGGAACGGCAGGTTGCGCTCGCGCAGGATCTGCCCGGCCTCGCGCACCTCTTCCAGGCCCTTCACCTCCTCGACCCCGATATTGAGCAGGCCGACGGTCGGACGGTCCTTGCCGAACAGGATGCGCGCCATGGCGGCGCCCATCACCGCGAGGTCGACCAGATGCGCCGCATCGGCGCCGATCGAAGCGCCGAGGTCGAGCACGATCGACGCCCCGCGGATGGTCGGCCAGCGCGCCGCGATCGCCGGCCGGTCGATCCCGGCCATGGTCTTGAGCTGGAATTTGGCGAGCGCCATCAGCGCGCCGGTGTTGCCGGCGGAAACCGCGAGGTCGGCCTCGCCGCGCTTGACCGCATCGATCGCCATCGACATGGAGGACTTCCAGCGCCCCTGCCGCAGCGCCTGGCTGGGCTTGGCATTCATGGCGATGGCGACGTCGGTATGGATGACGCGCGAGGCCTTCCTGAGCGCCGGCCGCGCGTCGAGCAGCGGCACGATCAGGGCGCGGTCGCCGAACAACAGGAATTCGATGCCGGGATGGTGGTCGAGCGATATCTGCGCCCCGGGGACGATGACGGACGGACCAAAGTCGCCGCCCATGGCGTCGAGCGCGATACGAACCTTATCCGGCATGGACGACCTTCAAGGCGCATCGGCTGCCGCCGGATCGATGGTCGTCCGGCAGCCCCGACCCCGGCCGACCATACCCTGCCGGGGCCGACCGAGGCCAGCATGGTTGCACGGTCATGAACCGCTCTGCTCCTTCTTGAGCGCGGCCAAAGCGGCAAACGGGTGCGGGGAATCGTCGTCCACGGCCGGAGCGGCGAATTCCACCCCGGATTTCCGCGGATACGGGTCGATCCCGATGCTCAGGAATTCGGTGGCGAGGACGCCGAGGTCGACCACACTGCCAACCAGGGGTTCGGGGGCATCGTCGGCAGCAACCTTGCTGTGCCCACCGCCGTCGTCGGGTGTCTCGACCGGCGCCGCCGGTACGAAGGTGACATCGACCGCCTCGTCGACTTCGTTCTCGATCGGATCGAGCGTCACCACGCAGGTTTGTCCGACCGTCGCTGCGACGCGGCCGACGACGTGCAAACCGTCGCGGCCGTGGCGGCTCACGTCGAAGCTCGCTTGCAGGCGCGGCAAGGCGCGCAGGCCGATTGCCGCCGCGACCGCGGCGCGCGTGTTCTCATCGGCCACGAGCGCGACATGGCGTCCGGTTTCCGGAACGTCGTGGATGGCGACCGGCGCGCTCCATGGCGGTTTGCCGGACGGCGGCTTGCCGGTTGGCCGCTTGCCGGACGGCCGTTTGCTCTTCGCTGGCGGCGTCGCGCGGCTCATGGCGCACCCGCCGCTTCGGACGCCGCGAATACCTGCGGATCGGGAAACGCGACCGCGCCGCGCTGTAGCGCCGCGCCATCGATGGCGGCAAGCGTGCGCACGGCCTCGCGCATATAGGCCGCGAGCCGTTCGACGCCCGCACGATCGGCCTCGCTTCCCGCATGGACATTGCGGGCCAAGGCGGCCGCCAGCTCCGCAAGCCCGGGCGCGGCGAGCGCCGCTTCGTAGGCGCGCTTGCGGCCGTAGAACGCCTCCGCGATCGCCTTCATCTTGCGGGGGACCGCCATATCGCCGACGCCCATCTCGCGCAGATTGGCGTCCATGTCGCTGCAGAAATGGTCGAACAGGGCCTGCCCCAGCGGCCGCGCCGAAGCGCCCTCGGCCTCCAATCGGGACAGCACCAGAACCGTGTGGAGAACGATCATCTCCAGCCGCCCGTTGGCGGTATCGGGAACTCCGTGGTGGCGGTAAAATGCCTCCATGCGGGCCTGCGCCACGATCGCGCCATATAAAGTGGCGATGCTGTTGTCTCGTGAGTTGCGCCGAAACAGGTTCAAAATCATCGGGATAGCTCAGGGGCCTCGGCCCGCCCGCGAACCGGATCGGTTGCAAAAGGCGGCGCTGCCCGGTACGTCAACGGGGTCGCGATTGCAATGGGAGACGCGACTGCCAGGGGATATGGGGATGCTCGGGGGCAAACTTAACCTTCGATCGAGCCGATGGGCTCCGGCGCTGGCCATGGCGGCCGCGCTGGCGCTTGCACTGCCGCTCGCCGGCTGTTTCAGCGAGACCTACCAGAAGGGCTATGTCGTCCCCGAGGGCGCGCTCGAGCAGATCCCGATCGGCGCGAGCCAGGAACAGGTGCTGATCCTGATGGGCACCCCCTCGACGGTCGCGACCGTCCGCGGCGAGGTGTTCTACTACATCTCGCAGCGCGCCGAACGCCGCGTCGCCTTCATGCCGCAGGCCGTGGTCGATCAGCGCGTGGTCGCGGTCTATTTCGATCGCAATCGGCGGGTCGAGCGGCTGGCGAATTACGGCATGCGCGACGGCAAGATCTTCGACTATATCAGCCGCACCACGCCGAGCGGCGGCGAAGAGATCAACTATCTCGGCAGCGTGTTCAAGGCCTTCGCCTTCTAGGCTGCCGTTCGCTGCTGGCCCATCACCGCGCCTGGTCTTCCTTGTCGCTCACCGGCCCGCGCACCAGGTGCATGATCTCGATCACGTTGCGGTCGGGATCGAGGAAATAAGCACTGCGGCCCTGGAACGTGCCGGCGCGGCGATCCTCTTCCTTGAACACCTCGACGCCCTTCGAGGCCAGGAACGCCTTCGCCTTGTCGTATTCCTCGGCGGTCAGGCGGAACGCGCTGTGGATCTCATGCTTGCCGGCGGGATTGGGATCGATCGGCTTTTCCGAAAACGTGAGCACGAAATTGTCCCTGCCGGCGGCGCGCAGGAACACCATGTGGCCGGTGCGGCGGATTTTCTCCATGCCGAGAATCTCGGTGTAGAATTTTTCCGACCGATCGAGGTCCTTCACCGGGATCGTGAAATGCAGGACGCCTTCGGTTTTCAGCATGGTCGTCTCCTGGTGCCGCTCGCGCCCTGATAAAATACACGTGTCACGGTGCGCGGTCAGCTTCCCGGGTTCATGATTTTGCGCAGCCGCGCGATAACGTGCGGCGGCGTCTTGGTGTAGATGCGCTGCACCAGCGCGTGCAGGTCCGCCCCGGTGCGTGGCGAACCCACGTCAAGCTGGCGCTTCTTGGCCTCCTCGAGGAAGGCGGGATCCTTGAACGTATCCGTCATCGCCTTTTGCATGGCCGCGACGCGGTCGGCCGGAACGCCGGGCGGCATCAGGAACGGCCGGCCGGTGCCGAGCGGCGCGGCGCCGGCCTCGATCAGCGCCTTGTCGTCGGCATTGCGCGCGAGGTCGAGCGCGGACGGCACGTCCGGCAGGTTCGGCTCCTTCTCAAGCCCGACCTGCACCAGGAGCTTGACCTTCTTCTCCGGCAGCCAGGTCGGCCGCGTCGACGTCAGCGCCGAGTAGAACACGCTCGGATAGCCGTCGACCTCGCCACGCTCCATCGCCAGGAACACGCGGCTCTGCAACTCGTAGCCGACGATGAGCTTGAGCTTGAGCGCCAGCGTCTCGATCAGCAGCCGCCCGTAGAAGCTCGGCGTCGAATTCACGCCCGACGAGCCCATGGTGATTTCCTTGGTCAGCACGTCCTGCCAGGTGGTGACCGGCGTCTGGTGCCAGACCGTCAGCAGCGCGGTCTCGATCGACGGCGTGCCGAGCCAGTTGAACTTGAGCGGGTCGTAGATCGCCTCCTTGGTGCCGAACAGCGGCTCGAACGGCGTGTTGTTCTGCACCATCGCCGATGACGCTGCCGTCCTTGGCCGCAACATTGAACAGATGATTGACGGCGACGATGCCGCCGGCGCCCGACATGTTGCGCACCACCACGGTCGGGTTGCCGGGAATGTGCCGCGAGAGATGCGGCGCCGCCGTGCGCGCCAGCGCGTCGTAGCCGCCGCCCGGCGCCGAGCTCACGATCAGCGCGACGGTCTTGCCCTTGTAGAATTCGGCGACGGATTGCGCGGACGCGGGCGATACCGCGAGCGCAGATGCGGCAATCAACAACGACAGAATGCGGCATCGACTATTCAAACGACCCTGCACTTTCGGTCTCCCATCGCATCGAAGTGATCATAGTCCGCCGCTTTGCATGCTTCGGCAAGGAGACCTGCGACCGCTGGCCACACCTTGCGGGCGAACCTGGATGCCAGCACTATCGTCGTCGCGCCGGCCCAGGGAGATTGACGATGCAACGTCTGTGCCTGATTGCCACGGTCGCGTTGGCGACGGTGTGCGCGCTGGCAGCGGCGCCGGCCGCGGGCCAGGACCGCTACCCCAACCGGCCGATCCGGCTGGTCGTCGCCTCCGCTCCCGGCGGCGTGCACGATGTGATCGCGCGGCTGTGGGCGGACGGCCTCAAGTCGTCGCTCGGGACGATCGTGATCGACAACCGCGGCGGCGGTGGCGGAATCATCGGCATCACCGAAGCAGCGCGCGGAGCGCCGGACGGCTATACGCTGCTCCTCGGCAGTAACAGCACGCACATTTTGATTCCGCTGGTCGCCAAGCAGCCCGGCTTCGATCCGATCAAGGATTTTGAGCTGGCGACCGTGTTCTCAATCACAGCGACCGCAATCGCGGTGAACCCGGCATCGCCGATCCGCACCCTCAAGGAACTGATCGACACCGCCAAAGCCAATCCCGGAAAGCTATCGTTCGCGCATGCCGGCGTCGGCTCCATCAGCCATGTCGCTGGCGAGATGTTCAAGCAACTCGCGGGCGGACTCAACGTCCTGCCGGTGCCCTACAAAGGCATGGGTCCGGCGCAGATGGACGTCGTGAACGGCACGGTATCGATGTTCGTGCCCAACATCACCGGCGCGGTGATCGGCCTCCATGCCGGCGGCAAGATACGCATCGTCGCCGTCAACGCGCCTGCGCGCCATCCGGGCATGCCCGATATCCCGACCGCGATCGAGGCCGGCCTGCCGGGGATGATCACGCAGAATTTCTTCGGCATCTACGCACCGGCGGGAACGCCGAGGGCGGTGCTCGAGCGAGTCAACGAAGCGACGCAGCAGGCGCTCGCCGACAAGGAGTTCCGGGATCGGCTCGCCAAGGCGGCGTTCGATCCAGTGCCCGGCCTCGGCCCTGAAAAATCGAGGGCTTATGTGACGGAGGAATTCGCGCGCTGGCGCAGAGTCGTGGAAGCGGCCGGGATCAGTAACTGACCTCCGGCCGCTTCAGTTCAAGCATCGACAAATTTGGCTAGTGCGCCAACACGGCCAGCAGCAGCAGCGCCACGATGTTGGTGATCTTGATCATCGGGTTCACCGCCGGGCCGGCCGTATCCTTGTACGGATCGCCGACGGTGTCGCCGGTCACCGCGGCCTTGTGGGCTTCCGAGCCCTTGCCGCCGTAGTTGCCGTCCTCGATGTACTTCTTGGCGTTGTCCCAGGCGCCGCCGCCGGAGGTCATCGAGATCGCGACGAAGATGCCGGTGACGATCACACCGAGCAGCATCGCGCCGACCGCTGAGAACGCCGCCGACTTGCCGGCCGCACCGCCGCCGGCGACGAAGTAGATCACGTAGTACACCACGATCGGCGACAGCACCGGCAACAGCGACGGCACGATCATCTCCTTGATCGCCGCCTTGGTGAGCAGGTCGACCGCCGCGCCGTAGTCCGGCTTGTCGGTGCCCTGCATGATGCCCGGCTTCTCGCGGAATTGCCGGCGAACCTCTTCGACGATCGCGGAAGCGGCGCGGCCGACCGCGGTCATGCCCATCGCGCCGAACAGGTACGGCAGCAGACCGCCGAACAAGAGGCCGACGACCACGTACGGATTGCTCAACGAGAAGTCGAGCGCCACGCCCTTGAAGTACGGATACTGGCTCGCATTGGCGATGAAATATTTCAGGTCTTCACTGTAGGCCGCGAACAGCACCAGCGCGCCGAGACCGGCGGAGCCGATGGCGTAGCCCTTGGTCACCGCCTTGGTGGTGTTGCCGACGGCGTCGAGCGCGTCGGTCGACTTGCGTACCTCTTTCGGGAGGCCTGCCATCTCGGCGATGCCGCCGGCGTTGTCGGTGACCGGGCCGAAGGCGTCGAGCGCGACGATGAAGCCCGCGAGCGAGAGCATGGTCGTCACCGCGATCGCGATGCCGAACAGGCCGGCAAGCGCATAGGTGATGAGAATGCCGGCGATGATGACGATGGTCGGCAGCGCGGTCGAACTCGAGCGAGATCGCGAGACCCTGGATGATGTTGGTGCCATGGCCCGTGACCGACGCCTTGGCGATCGACTGCACCGGGCGGAAGTTCGTGCCGGTGTAGTATTCGGTGATCCACACGATCAGCCCGGTCACCGCCAGGCCGACCACGCCGCACCAGAACAGCGCGGTGCTGCTGAACGTCAGGCTCGCAACTTTGACCGGCACGCCGAAGCCGACGAGCCAGTGGATCACCAGGGCCAGCGCCGGTAGCGAGAGTACACCGGTGGCAATCAGGCCCTTGTAGAGCGCGCCCATGATCGACTGGCTGGCGCCGAGCTTCACGAAGAACGTGCCGATGATCGAGGTGACGATGCACACGCCGCCGATGGCGAGCGGGAGCGTCATCATGTTCAGGAGCAACGCCTTGTCGCCCGCGAAGAAGATCGCCGCCAGCACCATGGTGGCGACCGCGGTCACCGCATAGGTTTCGAACAGGTCGGCGGCCATGCCGGCGCAGTCGCCGACATTGTCGCCGACGTTGTCGGCGATGGTCGCGGGATTGCGCGGATCGTCCTCCGGAATGCCGGCTTCGACCTTGCCGACCAGATCGCCACCGACGTCGGCGCCTTTAGTAAAGATGCCGCCGCCGAGGCGGGCGAAGATCGAGATCAGCGAGGCGCCGAAGCCGAGCGCGACCAGGGCATCGACCACAGTGCGGCTGTTGGCGGCGTAGCCGAGCGGGCCGATCAAGAGCCAGAAGTAGACCGTGACACCGAGCAGTGCGAGGCCCGCAACCAGCATACCGGTGATGGCGCCGGCCTTGAAGGCAAGCTCGAGCCCACCGGCGAGCGAGCTGATGGCGGCCTGCGCGGTGCGGACGTTCGCCTGCACCGAGACGTTCATGCCGATGAAGCCGGCGGCACCCGAGAGCACCGCGCCGACCAGGAAGCCGATCGCCACCAGCAATCCGAGGAAGTACCAGACCACCACGAAGATCACCGCGCCGACGATGCCGATGGTCGTGTATTGCCGCTTGAGATAGGCCTGCGCGCCCTCGCGCACGGCGCCGGCAATCTCCTGCATGCGCGCGCTGCCGGGATCGGCCTTCATGACCGACATGGTCGCCCAGGCGCCATAGGCAATGGCGAGCAGACCGCAAACGATGATCACCCCAAGAGCTGTCATAGATGAGAATCCCGGTTGGTCGTGACTACCGGACAAAGCCCTGCCCGGCTTGAGGAATTTCGGTTTCGGCCACGTTTGCGGGCCGAAAGCGCGCGGACATTGCCAAAAACCCCCGCGCTACGCAATGTTTGCGCGCCGGTTCTCCCGCTCGACCGGAAGGTCAGGATACGGGCCGGAAAGCCCTGAAACCACGGGCGTTTCCGGCAACACACACCTGCCTGGCTATGCCGACCGCGCCGGTTCGAAAAGGCCTTTGCGCGTCATCAAACCAACATCGAAGCGCAGCTAGCGTGCCCCATCAGGATTCGGTGGAGCGCGATTGTGGGTCCTGATGCACCGGTCCCTGAAGCCACCATGGGTCGGCCTTGAGCCTCATCCCGCTGCCCACTCCGGTTGTCGACCTGATCGGAAATGCCGGCGCCATTCTCACGACGGTGTGCTGGCTGCCGCAGGCGATCAAGATCATCCGTGACCGCGAGACCCGCGCGCTTTCGCTGCCGACCAACCTCGCCTTTCTGGTCGGCATGATCCTTTGGCTGGTCTACGGCATGGCGCTGCCGGACTGGCCGCTGATCTGGTCGAGCGCGATCACCGTCGCATTCATGCTGGTGATCGTCGCGCTGAAGATCCGCTACGGGTAGCCGACCCTCCAACTAAAATTCGTACAGCCGCGCCGGATTGTCGACGAGGATTTTCTGGCGCACCGCCGCGTCCGGCGCCCAGGTGGGCAGCAGATTGAGCACCAGCCCATCGTCGACCGGCCACAGCGGTGTCACCGTCGAGGTGCTGCCCTTCACCGAATTCGGGTGCGGCCAGTTGGTGCCCCACAGGATGCGGTCGACATTGGCACCGATCAGCATCTGAGCGAGTGGCGTGAAATGGCCGTAGTTCTCACGCGGACCCGCGGTGACTGAAATCTTGACATAGGCCTTGCCGGATTTCACGAGGCTCACCAGATCGGCGAAGCCCGGCTGTCCCACCCCAAGCTCCTCCTTCGCATTACCGTAGTGATCGAACACCAGCGTCACCGGCGACGCGGCGAACGTGTCTTTCATCGCGGCGATCACCGGCAGTGTCGTGTTGAGCTGGATATGCCAGTTGCGGCTCTTCACGCGCGCGGCGGCGGCGAGGAAGCGCTCGGCTACGACTTTGGGATCGTTGATGCCGACAGTCGAGAGATTGAGGCGTATCCCCTTGAAGCCAAGCGACGCGAGCCGATCCAATTCGGCGTCGGTGGTCTTGTCGTCAATGACCGCCACGCCGCGTGCGTCCTTGCCGCGCGCCGCCATGCCGTAGATCGTCGCGGAATTGTCGGTGCCGTACACACTTGGCGTGACGATCACCACACGCTGCATGTTGAGCGCCTTGTGCAGCGCGGTCATTTCTTCCGGCAGCGCCATCTCCGGCGTATAGGTGCGCCCCGCAAACCACGGAAACTTGGCCGGATCGCCATGGATATGCGTGTGGCAATCGCACGCGCCCGCTGGGACGTCGAAATTGACCTTGGTCGTGGGCTGGGGTGCCTTGGCGTAGCCGAAGCGCGGTTGCATCAACACACCGGCAGCACCTGCGCCGAGCACGAATTCGCGACGCCCGATCATGATAACCTCCCTTGTTGAGGGACGCTCGAGGCTACCTCAAACTCACGTTCATGCGAATGGGGACAATCGGCGATCAGCGCCTCGGCACGATCCGCGGGTAGAGCAACGCATCGCATACCGGCCGGAAGCCGATCTTGGCGTAGCACCGGTTGGAATAAGGATTGCGTTGATCGGTGAAGAGACAGGCCATGGTCTTGCCCTGCGCGAAGACTTGCTCGACCAGCGCGGCGGTCACCGAGCCCGCGTAGCCCCGGCCGCGCAACGGAGGCGGCGTATAGACCATCGAGATCGCGGCACCCGCGCCGGATCGTCTTGCAATCGCCGCCATGGATACCGGCGCCGCTTGCACCGTCCATAGCAGGTATCGTCCTTCCGCGACCGACTTCTCGATATGCTCGCGCGCGGCGGCGGTCTCGTGCGGTATCGCTTCGCGAATGAACAAAGCGACCCAATCGACAATCAGGTCGAGGTCGTCCGTGCCCGCGAGACGCGGCTCTCCTGCAGCACCTGGATAGACCGGCTTGTCGCGCAGGGCATGAATCCGCTGCGCCATCGGCTCGTCAAAGCGCGACCCAAGCTCCGTCGCGCGCGCGGTAAACCACGTTGCGGTCTGGTCGGGCCCCCAAACGGCCGGATAGTCGAGCGTGCATGTGTCCTGCGCCAGTGTCCGGCACTGAGCCTGGTCGAGGTCGCCGATCACGATCGGACGCCCAGGCAGCTGTACCGCGCAGGCGCCGGGATTCCCGAGCGACCAGTGCCGCAGATCGAGCGATGGGTTGTTGGCGGCGCCATGGATCGCCGCGACCATCAAATTGTGCCGGGCTTCGTCGCGCTCAAGTGCGGGCAAATGGATCGTCGCAAATTCATCCAGGCGCATCGTCCACCTGACGCATCGAACGGTCGGGCCAAAGGTACGGCCCGGTCAAACCGGCTTGATCTCTCTCGGCCGCAATGCCTGCCAGAGCAGCAGCACGGCCGCGACCAGGATCACCGGGAATACGAGGTTGTTCACCATCGCCCAGCCGAAGCTCACCAGCAGCGCGCCGGACGAGAACGAGCCGATCGCCATCGAGCCGAACACCAGGAAGTCGTTGAACGACTGCACCTTGTTGCGCTCCTCCGGGCGATGGCACTGGGTCACCATGGTGGTGGCGCCGACGAAGGCAAAATTCCAGCCGACACCGAGCAGCGTCAGCCCGATCCAGAAGTGCCAGAGCGAGATGCCGGAAATGGAGATGATCGCGCTCAGCACGATCAGACCGAGCCCGATGCCGACGATACGCTCGACACCGAAGCGCAGGATCAGCGAGCCGGTGAACAGCGACGGCACGAACATCCCGAGGATATGCCACTGGATGCCGAGCGCCGCCTCGCTGATCGAATGATTGCAATCGACCATGGCGAGCGGCGCCGAGGTCATCACCATGTTCATCATCGAATAGCTGCCGACGCCGCAGGCCACCGCCGCGATGAAGCGCGGCTGGCGCGCGATCTCGGAAAGCGGTCGCCCAGGATTTGCTGCGATATGCGCCGGCGGCATCGGGATGTTGACCCGCGCCAGAACCGCCGCCGAGACCAACGCCACCACGGCCTGGGCGATGAACGAGCCGGCGAAGAGATACGGCTGCCAGAGATCCTTGGTGGCGATCACGAGCTGCGAGCCGAACAGGCCGGCGAAGATGCCGCCGACCATCACCCAGGAAATCGCCTTCGGCCGGAACGCGTCGCTCGCGGTGTCGGCGGCGGCAAAGCGATAGGACTGATGGACCGCCGCATAGAAGCCGGTGCACAACGCGCCAAGGCAGAGCAGCGTGAATGATGCCGTCACCACCGCTGCGCAATTGAGCAATCCGGCGAGGACGCCGAACGCGGTGCCGACGAAGAATGACGTCCGCCGGCCATAGCGGCGGGCGATCCAGCCGCGCGGCAGGGCGCCCATCCACATGCCGACCACATAGATCGAGACCGGGACCGTCGCCAAGCTGCGGTCGGGCGCCAGCATCGCGCCGACGATGGCGCCGGTGGCGATCAGCACGACGTTGTTGCCGCCGGCGAGCGCCTGCGCGACCGCGAGGATCATCGCATTGCGCCGGGCGAGCCGGTCGCCGGCAGCAGCGTCGAGCGCGGTTTCGGTCACCGCCGACATCAAATTTCCTCCCAAGCCGCCCACTTTTGGAACGGACGCCCTGTCTATCGGCTAAGGATGGAAATTTCCACCCGGCGAGGCGCGGGGCAGCAATGCCACACACGAAGCGCTGGCTCTGGGCGCGCGCGGAGAGCAGTTTAAATCCATCGGACCTTGCTTTATTTTTAGGTCTTCTTCCCGACAACAGCCCCGAGGAGATTCCCACATGACGCTGTTTCGCACTGTCCTTATGGGCGGTCTCGCCGTCGCGCTCTCCTGTGGCGTGGCTGAAGCACAGCCGGCTCCCAAAATGATCACCTTGCAAATGCCAGCGACTCCGGACCCGGCCCGCGTCACCCTTGATCCCAAGACCACCGCTCTGATCGTGCTCGACTACGTCGAGGACATCTGCGCCAAGCAGCCGAGTTGCAAGAACCAAATGCTGCCGGCCATGATTCCGTTCCTGGCGCGAGTGCGCAAAGCCGGCCTCACCGTGGCCTATGGCACGCGCGAGCAAAACTGGACCCATTGGCTAAAAGAGGTGGCGCCGGCTGCGGGCGACATCAAGGTCATCAACACGGCCCAGGACCGATTCTACAACACCGATCTCGACAAGACGCTAAAGGCGAAGGGCATCAAGACGCTCATCATGGTTGGCTGGAAGGTCAGCGGTTCGGTGACCTACACATCGGTCGGAGCAATGGCGCGCGATTATACGGTCGTCGTTCCGATGGATACGACCTCGGCCGGCAGCGGCTACGAGACGATCATCGGTTTCTATAATGTCTTGAATTCGGGCACTGCGAACCTGGCGAACGAACCTTTGAAGGCAAGATCCGTAACGCTGAGCCGTACCGACATGATCACCTTCCAGTAGACCCAAGACGGCGCGCCGCTCAGCCGCGCGGGAACGCCAGCGCGCCGGGATGCCGGATCACCACCGACCGTGCATCGGCCGGCGTCTTGGCGCCGATCTGGCCGAGCGAAGCGCGCGTCTCGTCGATCAGGAGGTCGATGACGTGCTTGGGCCCCTCGCCGCCGAGCGCGCCGAGGCCCCAGAGCATCGCCTTGCCGGCGAATGCCGCATGCGCCCCGAGCGCCACCGCCCGCACCACGTCGAGCCCGCTGCGCACGCCCGAATCGAACAGCACGGTCGCCCGCGAGCCCACCTGTGCCGCCACCGCCGGCAGCACGTCGATCGGCGCCGGCAGCGCCTCGATCTGGCGGCCGCCGTGGTTCGAGACCCAGATGCCGTCGATGCCGAGCGATATCGCGCGCTCGGCGTCGGCCGGATGCATGATGCCCTTGAGCACCAGCGGCTTCTTCCATTTGTCGCGGAAGCGCGCGATCTCGTCCCAGGTGAAGGCGCCGCCGATCTCGGAGCGCGCGAAGCTGATCACCTCGTTCACGCTCGCGTTCTCGCCGGCATAGTTCCGGATATTGGCGAAGCGCGGCTGGCCGTGCTGCCAGAGCGACATCAGCCAGCCCGGCGAGCGGATCATTTCGTAGAGCATGCGCGGGCCGGCCGCGAACTTGCTGCCGCCGAGCCCCACGACCACCTCGCGCGGACGCACGGTGCGCACCGGCACGTCGACGGTCATCACGACGACATGCACGCCGGCCGCCTCGCAGCGCCGCAGCAGCTCGAAGCCGAGCCAATGGTCGTTGCGCGCCATGCGATAGAGCTGGAACCACAGGACGTCAGGGCGCGATCTCCGCCGCGTGCTCGATGGTGATGCCGCCGACGGTGCCGAGCGTATAGGGAACGCGGGCGCGCTGCGCCGCCTGCGCCATGTAGCTGTCCGCGCCCGGCCAGACGATCGCCGGCCCGCCCATCGGCGGAATGCCAAGCGGCGCCGCGTATTTGCGGCCGAACAATTCGACGTCGACCGGCGGCAAGGACGGCATCACGCCGTAGCGCGGGACGAGCTCGACCGCGTCGAGCCCCGCCCAGTTGCGCCGGATGCCGGCGTCCGTTCCCGCGCCGCCGTCCGAATATTCAAAGGCGAAGCGTGGAATATGGTGGCGGGCGCGATCGCGCAGATAGGCGATGGTCGGATAGCGCGTGCGCAGCTTGTCGCCGCCGCGGTAGGCCGCCTGCTGCGCAGCCGAGACCGTCGCCGACGTTGCCGCTGTTCTGTCGTCCATCAGGAATTCCTCCGTGCGTCCTCTTAGAAGTGGCTGAAGGACGTCTGCTTGAATTGCATCGGCTTGCCGTCGCTGCCGAGGAACCGCGGCGGCGTTTTCTCCGCCATGATCCGGCCGATCTCGGCGACCGGCACGCGCGCGGCTTTTGCCGCCGCTCGAAAATCGGAGAGCCGCTCCGCCGGCACCGTGCACACGATCTCGTAGTCGTCGCCGCCGGTGAGCACTTTTTCCATCGCCGCCGGCTCCGACGTGACGACGCTCGCGGCTGCCTCCGACAGCGGCACCTTCGACACATCGATTTCGGCGGAAACGCCGGACACGTCGCAGAGCTTACCGAGGTCGCCCACGAGCCCGTCGGAGACGTCCATCGCCGCGCTCGCGCTGAGCCGAACGCCTTCCGCCAGCGCGTTGCGCGGCTGCGGCAGCAGGTAGCGGGCCTGCAGTTGATACTGATGCTTGCTGTCGAGCTTCCAGCGCTTGGCGGCGGTGACGGCGTCGCGCAGCTCGAGCCCGAGCGCGGCGTCGCCGATCGTGCCGGTGACCATCACCACGTCGCCGGCCCGCGCGCCCCGACGGCGGACCATCGTGTTCTTCGGCACCGAGCCGAGCGCCGTGATCGAGATCGCCACCGGGCCCGCGGTCCGCACGGTATCGCCGCCGAGCAGCGGGCAGCCATACTGTTCGGCATCGTCGCCGAGCCCGCGCGCGAACAGCTCGACCCAGCTTTCCGGCACCGATTTCGGCAGCGCCAGCGTCAGCAAAAAGCCGACCGGCTTCGCGCCTTTGGCGGCGAGGTCGGAGAGGTTCACCCGCAACGCCTTCTTGGCCACCATGTCGGCGGCATCTTCGGGAAAGAAGTGCACGCCGCCGATGACGGCGTCCGCGGTCAGCACCAGGTCGTGACCGGCAGACGTCACCAGCAGCGCGGCGTCGTCGGTCAGCTTGAACGCGCCCGGGTGGGTGGCGAACGGACGGAAATAGGTCGCGATCAGACGATCTTCGGCCGATTTCGGTTCGCCGGCCATCGCGCTACCCTGTCCGCTCGAATTCGCCGCCGCGCAGCTTGCGCGCGATCTGGTCGAGCACCGCATTGACCATGCCGGTCTCCTCGCGCTCGACAAAGGCGTTGGCGACGTCGACATATTCCGAAACCACCACGCGCGCCGGCACGTCACGCCGGTGATCGAGCTCATAGGCGCCGGCGCGCAGCACCGCGCGCAGGATCGCCTCGATGCGCTTGAGCGGCCAGGTCCTCGCCAACGCATCGTCGATCAGCGGATCGAGCTTGCGCTGCTCGCGCACCACACCGCCGACCACGTCGCGGAAGAACGCGGCCTCTGCCGGCAGATATTGCTCGCCTTCCACCTCGCGGCCGATCCAATGGCTCTCGAACTCGGCCAGGATGTCGTTCAATCCGGTCGACGCGATGTCCATCTGATAGAGCGCCTGCACCGCGGCGAGTCGCGCCGCCCCGCGGCGGTTGGCCTTGCGCTCCTCGGATGATGGCTGCGCCATATGCCCTACCCGACCCGGCGCTTGAGACGAATAAGCGCGAGCGCCGCGCGGGCGGCATCGCCGCCCTTGTCGCCTTTGTCGATCTGCGCGCGTTCTCGGGCCTGCGTATCGGTGTCGACCGTGATGATGCCGTTGCCGATCGGGATGCGGCGTGCCACCGACAGGTCCATCAACGCACGTGCCGATTCAAACGACACGATCTCGAAATGCAGCGTCTCGCCGCGGATGACGCAGCCCAGCCCGACCGCGCCGTCGAACGGCTTGCCAGCCCGCTCGGCGGCATCGAGCGCGATCGCGATCGCCGGCGGCACTTCCAGCGACCCCGGCACGCTCACACGCTCGTAGGTGCAGCCGGCCGCGTCGATGGCGCGGGCGGCGCCGGCCAGGAGCGCATCGGCGATGTCGTCGTAGAAGCGCGCCTCGACGATCAGGAGGCGCGCACCCGCCACATTGCCTGCATCTGCGCCTGCATCGGTGCCGGTGGTCCGGCGCGGCTCGGCCATTCATTCGTCTCCAAATGTTGCGGAGTCAGTACAAGCGGATCGCCGGTGCCGCAAGGGCAGCCTGCGGCTGGCAGGAATGCTGATTTTTGCTAGAGTTGACAAAAGCCGGCCGCCACAAGGCCGGATCAAGCATGGGGAGGTCGCGATGCGGTGTTGGCTGGCAGGACTTTCGCTCGCCGCCGGGCTTGGCGCCCTGGTCGCGGACGCAAGCGCCAAGGTCGTCAAGTTCGAGATCATCCGGATCGAACCCGCCTTTGAGGGGCGCTCCTTCGGGACCGTCGGCACCTATGAGCGGATCATCGCCCGCGCCACGGTGGCGCTGTCGCCCAGCGACCCGCACAACACCATCATCGTCGATCTCGACCGCGCGCCGCGCAATGCGCAGGGCCTGGTCGAAGCCATCGCCGATGTCGAAATCTTCACCCCCAGCAACGCTGCCAACGGTAACCGCCGGCTGCTCTATGACGTGGTCAACCGCGGCAACCAGCGGGCGCTGGTCTATTACAACGACGCGCCGGGAGGGAATGATTTCTCCAAAGCCGCCGCCGCCGGCACCGGCTTCCTGATGAACCGCGGCTACACGGTGGTGTGGAGCGGCTGGCAAGGCGACCTCGGCGCCCGCCCCAACTGGAAGACCATCTCGGTACCGGTCGTGCCGGGCATCACCGGTCTCTCCCGCGAAGAATTCATCTTCGATCACACGCGCAATCCCGCGGTCGCCACCCTCACCTATCCGGCGGCCGATCTCGATCCGGCCAAGGCGCGGCTGACGGTGCGCCAGCGCGAGACCGATCCGCGCGCCACACCCGCCGATCTGAGTTTCACCTTCGAGGGGCCGGACAAAATCTCGATCAAGCGTCCGAAAGGGTTCGACGCCGGCGCGATCTACGAATTCATCTACACCGCGAAAGATCCCAAGGTGATGGGCATGGGCTTCGCGGCGACGCGCGACATCGTCTCATTCCTCCGCCGCGACACCGCCGACGCAACCGGCGCGACCAATCCGGTCGCCGGCCGCATCGACTATGCCGTTTCCTTGGGCGTTTCCCAGAGCGGACGCTTCCTGCACGATTTCCTCTATCTCGGCTTCAACGAGGACGAAGCCGGACGAATGGTGTTCGATGGGCTGATGCCGCACACCGGCGCGGCTAAAAAGATGTTCACGAACTACCGGTTTGCGCAGCCCGGCCGCAACATGCAGGAGCACGGCGAGACGCTTTATCCCGGCACCGCGTTCCCGTTCACCTATCCGGTGACGACCGACCAGGTCACCGGCCGTACCGACGGCTGGCTGGCGCGCTGCCTCGCGGCAAAGAACTGCCCGAAGATCATGCAGACCGACACCGATATCGAATTCTACCAGTCGATTGGGTCCTTGGTCGTGACTGACACCAAGGGCGAGCCGCTGACCATGCCTGACAATGTTCGGCTCTATTATCTTGCAACGCTGCAGCACAACTCCACGGCCACCGCCAAATCGGGGATGAACCCGGTCTGCACCTATCCCACCAATCCGCTCTATGCCGGGCCGGTGTTGCGGGCTCTGCTCGTCGCCATGGAAGGATGGACGTCGGACGGAACTGCGCCGCCCGCGAGCCGCTATCCAAGCCGGGCCGACGGCACCTTGGTGGCGGTCGCGGAGAACACCAAGAGCTTCCCGACCATTCCGGGCTTCAAGTATAGCGGCCTGGTGCATCAGCCGACCGCGGTCGATCACGACGCCATGCCGCCGGTGAAGAAGACCGCCTATCCGGTATTCGTGCCCAAAGTCGACGCCGACGGCAACGCGGTCGCCGGCATCCGCCTGCCGACGCTGGCGGCGCCGGTTGCAACCCATCTCGGGTGGAATGTGCGCATTGCCGGCCATGGCAACGGCGCGCTCTGCGGCAATTTCGGCTCGATGTTGCCGTTCGCCAAGACCCGCGACGAACGCATCAAGGCCAACGATCCGCGCCTGTCGCTCCAGGAACGCTATCCGACCCCGGGTGCGCGCGCCGCCATCATCGAGAAGACGGCGCGGCAATTGGTGCAGGACCGGCTGCTGCTGGAGGACGACGTCCGCGGTTACCTGCAGGCGACGAACTAGGACGTGTACTCATAATACGCGCGATGTCGGCATTCGGGGGCAAAGCGGACTAGGGATGCTCACTGCGAGCCTTTCCGCTCATGACCCGAAGCGGACATCGTGCCGCTTGGCAAGGTATCTTCTCCGCACTTCTGATGGCCATCGGAAGCGCCACACGGAAACTTTCCAGCAATCCCCATCTCACCTACCCTCATCTGCGCCTATTGCTTTGGAGGTGAGCTCGCTCGAGCTCCTCCGAGGCCTTGACCGCGGCATCCAACGACTTGCGCATGTTGCCCATATTGGCGAACGCGGCAGCGCCGAGCGCCGGATAGATCTTCGTCATATCGAGGGGGCGCCCTTCGATGGCCGAGGCGATCCGCTCTTTCATCGCCACCAGATAAAGATTCCTGGCGCTTGGGTTCTCGGTAAAGCGCTGCTCGACGTCCCCGGCCAGCCCGCCTTTCGCACCCTTGAGCTCCAATCCGACGCGGGTGCGGCCTTCCCCGGCCTCACTGAGCGTCGCGATGTATCGCATGAGCTCAGATCCGTGGTTGCCAACGACCCAGGTGACCTCGGCCGGCCTCGTTCGAATCTGAACGCTTGGCGCGTTGCTGCCAAAGACCGGCGGCAGGTCCGTCTTCGATAAGATCTGCCGCGCCCGATCCAGCGAAACCGGATAGACCACGCCGCGATCCTCGGAGCAGGCCGCGACAAGGATCGCGGGCAACAGCGCAAAAAGGATGGTCAGCCTCATCGTCAATCACCCTCGCTCCAGGAGCGCCGAAACCACAAAACAAGCTACGGCAAAGGCACGAAATCTCGGCTAATCCAAATGAAGGCAATTTCAGCGGCCTGTTAAGCCCTGCTCAACCTCATCGGAGGCGTGCTGGAGCCGGTGCTGCGGCGCTTGGAATGCTTCTTGGGGCTTTTCGATGATTCTGTAGGCGGCCGCCTTCGGTGACGGCATCTTTCATTTACCAGACGTGCGATGTCGGCGAGCGCGTACCGCCAGCTATGAGGGACGCGCCTCCATCAGCCGCGCCGCGTAGCGGGCCATGAGGTCGACTTCGAGATTGATCTCGTGCGCCGGCCGCAAGCGCGCCCAGCGTCGTCACCTTCAGGGTGTGCGGGATGATCAGCACCGTGAAGGTGTCGCCCACGACCTCGTTGACGGTCAGCGAGACGCCGTCGAGCGTGACCGATCCCTTGGGCGCGATGAAATGCGCGAGCGCGGCCGGCGCGCGCAGCGTCATGCGCGCCATCTCGGTCAGATCCTCGCGCTTGAGAGCGTCGCGAGCCCGTCGACATGCCCGGCGACGACGTGACCGCCGAGCTCGTCGCCGACTTTCAGCGCGCGCTCGAGATTGATCTTCGTCCCGTGCCGCCAGCCACCGACGGTGGTCAGCCGCAGCGTCTCGGCGGCGGCATCGACCGAGAACCAGGTGCGCCCGTCCTCCTCGCCGATGGCGACGACGGTGAGGCACGCGCCCGAGCAGGCGATCGAGGCGCCCTCGACGATCGAGGCGCGCGGATAGCTGCAGGCGATCTTGATGCGGTGCAGCCCCTCCGCCCGTTGCCGGACAGCCACCACGTCGCCGATGTCGGTCACGATGCCGGTGAACATGAAAATCCTCAAATCACCGGCATGAGTTTACGCGCTTGCAGGAAATCAATCACCAGGGCGTCGAAGCCGGCCGGGTCTTCCAGGCAGCAGGCGTGGCCGGTGCCGGGCAGCACCTTATGCACCGCGCCGGGCGTCAGGCTGGCGGTGGTCTTGCCGGCCGGCAGCGAATGGTCGAACTCGCCGTTGATCACCAGCGTCGGCACTTTCATGGTGCCGAGGCGGTCGGTGGTCGCGGTGTGATTGCCGGCCATGAACACCTGCGCGATCGCCTCGCCCTTGAGCCGCGGCTCGCGCTCGACCCACATATTGAGCAGATGCTTGCCGAGCGGGCTGTCGGCGAAGGCCGGCGCGACCAGCTCGCGCAGATGCTTGATGTGGTAGTCGCCGAGGTCCTTGCGGTAGCCGTCGATGCGGCCGGTGTAGCGCGCGCTCGAGCCGCTGTTGCCGCCGACCAGGAAGACCGCGTCGAACAGCTCCGGATGATCGAGCGCGAGCAGCAGCGCGATCGAGGAGCCGACGCTGCAGCCGCCCAGCACGGCGCGCGAGATATTGAGGTCGCGCATGACGCCGACCACGTCGTCGGTCATGTCCTTGAGCGAATACGGCGTGGTGACCTTGCTCGAGCGCCCGTAGCCGCGGATGTCGATCCCGATCACCTTGAACCAGGTCGAGAAATGCGCGCTCTGGTACATCCACAGGTCATGGTCGAACGGATTGGCGTGGACGAGCACCATCGGGCGGCCGTCGCCCTTCACCTCGTACCAGATGTCGACCCCGTTGCTGCGGCTGACCGGCATCGCGATCTCACTTCACCGCCTTGACCACCGCGGTCGGATGCTTGTGCCAGACCGGATCGGCGGCCTTGAAGCCCGCGACCTTCATCGAATGCTGGTGCAACGGCACGCCGCCGAACTTGTCGAAGTGATCGTAGTCGAGGAAGCAGCCGCCGGGCTTCAGCAGCCCGTGCACCGCCTCGTAGCAGGCGGCCATGGCGGCGAGGTCTTTCAGATTGTGGATCGCGATGCCGGAGACCACGAGATCGAACGGCCCGCCCGCCTTCTGCGGCCAGGCCGGATCGTGCAGGTCGCACTGCACGTATTTGATCGCGCGGTCGTGGGCCGCGAATTTGTCGCGAGCGCGCGCCAGCATGAGTTCGGAAAAATCCTGCAACGTCAGCCGCGCCGCCGGAAACGCGTCGAGCACCGCCTCGGTGACGACGCCGGAGCCGCCGCCGACATCGAGCACGTCGATCTGGGCGTCGGCCGGGAACGGCACCGCCGCGATCAGCGCCTCCAGGATTGGCATGCGCTCGGCCATGCGGCGCGCATCGCGCGCGATCCAGTCGTCGACATAGCGATGGGAATGCCAGTCGTGCCCATGATCGTCGTGGTGGTGATCATGATCGTGGTCATGATGATGGTGGTCATGCCCGTGGTCGTGGCTGTGACCATGGTCGTGGGAATGATCGTGCGAATGGCCGTGGCCATGCGAATGCGGATGCTTGGGATCGTGCGACATTAGTTACTCCTGACGGCCGAAGCGTTCGACGGTGTCAGCTCCGGCCATTTCGGTACTCTTCATGGAGAGCCGCGGCGACGCGGTCAATGCGGCGAGCGGCAGCCCCTCCAGCGCGTCGATCCCGTCCGCCCCAATGGCGTTGGGCGACCGGAACACCACCGCCTCGTCTACGAGGTCGGCGTTAACGAATGCCGCCGTCACGATCGGCCCGGCCTCGATCATCAGCCGGGTGATCCCGCGCCCGGCCAGGGCTTGCAGCACCGCGGCGAGATCGAGCTTGCCGTTCGCTGAACGAGCCCGCAGCACCTCGGCGCCGCCCGCGCGCAGCGCCTGCTCGCGATCCTGCGGCGCGCCCTCGGCGGCGACCACCCACAACGGCACCTCGCGCGCGGTCGCGACCAGCCGGCCGTCGAGCGGCAGCCGCAAGCGACTGTCGAGCACGACCCGCACCGGCGAGCGGCCGGCCATGCCGGGCAAACGACAGGTCAGCAGTGGATCGTCGGACAGCGCCGTGCCGACACCAGTGAGGACGGCATCGCTCATGGCGCGCATCAGGTGCACCTCGTTGCGCACCGCCGAGCCGGTGATCTGCACCGGCCGCCGGCCCGACAAGCCCGGCCTTGCCGTCGGCGGAGACCGCAAGCTTGAGGATCACGTGCGGACGGCCGTCGGTCATGCGGCGGATGTGCCCGGCATTGGCGCGGCGCGCTTCATCGGCACCGACGCCCACTTCGACGATCACGCCGCTCTCGGCCATCCGCCAATGCCCGGCGCCGGCGACCTGCGGATTGGGATCGACCAGCGCCGACACCACGCGCTTGATGCCCGCCTTGATGATGGCGTCGGCGCAGGGCGGCGTCTTGCCGTGATGCGAGCAGGGCTCGAGCGTCACGTAGAGGGTCGCGCCGCGCGCGGCCTCCCCGGCGCGGCGCGAGCGCCTCGGTCTCGGCATGCGGGCGGCCGCCGGGCTGGGTCCAGCCGCGGCCGACGATCACCGGCCCGGCCCCGTCGTCGCGCACCACCACGGCGCCCACGGCCGGGTTCGGCCAGGTGCGCCCGAGGCCACGGCGGCCGAGCGCCAGCGCCAGCGCCATGAAGCGCAAATCTTCCGTACTCATGTCGTCAGAGGGCGTGGTCATCCCGGCCTTGTTGCATACTAGGATAGCATCCGCTCAACTAAGCAGCCCGCCCTCACAATACACCATCGAAAAACGGCCAGCATGACGTCCCGCCCCAACATCCTGTTCTTCATCTGCGACCAGCTGCGCGCCGACCATCTCGGCTGCTACGGCAACCGCACCGTGCGCACGCCGGCGATCGACTCGATTGCGCGGCGCGGCGTCGCCTTCGACCGTTTCTATGTGGCGAGCCCGGTCTGCCAGCCCAACCGCGCGACGCTCGCCACCGGACGGATGCCGTCGCTGCACGGGGTGCGCAGCAACGGCATCTCGCTGTCGCTTGCCGCCAACACCTTCATCCAGATGCTGCGCGCCTCCGGCTGGCAGACGGCGCTGATCGGCAAGAGCCACCTGCAGAATTTCACCGGCATGCCGCCGGCGGCAAAGCGGCCGGAAACGCCGGCGGGCTACGTCGTGCCGCCGAAAGGGTTCGACGAAGCCGACAAGGAAGATCGCGGCAATCCGATCTACGACCAGGAGAACGCCAAGACCTTCGACGCCAACCCTGCACACGACCTTAACCGGCCGTACTACGGCTTCGACCACATCGAGCTGTGCTCGCAACATTCCACGCGCGTTCAGGGACACTATACGCAGTGGCTGCGCGAGCGCCGTGCGGACGGCGACAAGCTGCGCGGGCCGGAGAACCAGTTGCCGCACGACTACGTGCTGCCGCAGGCCTGGCGTACCGCGCTGCCGGAGGAGCTCTATCCGACATCTTATGTGATCGAGCGCACGCTGGCCTGGCTCGACAGCTTTGCCAAGCAGAAGTCCGGCGCGCCGTTCTTCCTGCAATGCTCGTTTCCCGATCCGCACCATCCGTTCACGCCGCCAGGCCGCTACTGGGACATGTACAAGCCGTCGGACATGGAGTTGCCGGCCGCGTTCCATATCGGCAACCGGCCGCTGCCGCCGCACGCCGCCGCGCTGCATGCCGCCCGCGACAACGGCACGCGCGTCGCCAACTCGCAGCCGGCCTTCGCGGTCAACGAGCGCGAGACCCGCGAAGCGATCGCGTTGACCTACGGCATGATCACGATGATCGACGACGGCATGGCGAAAATCCTCAAGCGCCTCGACGAGCTCGGGCTGGCGAAGGACACCGTGGTGGTCTTCACCAGCGACCATGGCGACCTGATGGGCGACCATCAGCTCATGCTGAAAGGCAATTATGCTTATGAAGGCCTCACCCGCGTGCCGTTCATCTGGGCCGAGCCCGACGGCGCCCGCGCCGGCACGCGCACCGACGCGCTCGCCGGCACGCTCGACATCGCCGCGACCATGCTCGATCGCGCGCGCCTTGCGTCCTACAACGGCATCCAGGGCAAGAGCGTGCTGCCGATGATGGATGGCGGCGCCGGGCACGACGGCATCCTGATCGAATACGGCTCGCAGCGTCCGCTGCACGGCACCGCGGGCGAGATGACGATGCGCACCCTGGTCGACCGGCGCCACCGCATCACCTACTACCGCGGCGTGCCGTGGGGCGAATTCTACGACCTCGAAAACGATCCGCTCGAGATGGACAATCTCTGGGACGACCCCGCGGCGGCGGGCGCCAAGCAGGCGATGACCGAGCGGCTCCTGCACAAGATGATGGAGCTTGCCGAGCGCAGCCCGCGCCCGACCCGGACGGCGTAATTCGGTCTCGTAGGGTGGGCAAAGCGAAGCGTGCCCACATCTTACTTTGCAATTGCAGCTTACTTTGCAATTGCAGCAGCGTCCGCGTGGGCACGGCGCGAAGACGCGCCTTTGCCCACCCTACGGCGCTTCCCCAACGCGATGAAGCGAGCCGCAAGCGTTAGGAAATCTGAGCGTGAAGCGGCCAGTCGCAGGATGACCTTCATGCTCTCCCACTTTGGTTGAGGCATCTGCCTATACGGGGGAGAACGGTGTCCGGATGCAGTCGGCTCAGCGCTGGCCCGAGTTCGCCGGCGGCTGCTTGGCGCCGGCTTCGCGCGCCGAGGCGTTGGCCACCGCCTGGTAGGCGTTGACCAGGCCGGCGCCGGAACGATCCCGCGGGCCCAGGGATTTGGCGGTGCGGGTCAAAATCCTGCGGACATCGGCGGGGGTAAGCTTTGGGTTGCGCTCGAGCAACAGCGCCACAACGCCGCTGACATGGGCGGCGGCGACCGAGGTCCCGGTGGTGAACTGGTAGGCCCCGCCCGGCGCCGGCACCAGCACGTCGACCCCCGGGGCCGCCACCGCGATGTGGTTGCCGCGATTGGCCCCGGTAAAGAGCCGGTCCTCCATGTCGGTCGCGGTCACCGCGATGACGTTCCTGTCGGCGGCGGGATAGAGCGGCGGCGAGTTCGGCCCGGCATTGCCGGCGGCCGCGATCAGCACGATGCCGCGCTTGGCGGCGCGGTCGAGCACCTCGCTCAGCCGCGGATCGGCCGGCCCGGCAAAGCTCATATTGATGATGCGGGCGCCGTTCTCGACCGACCAGTCGATCGCTTTGATGATGTTGAAGGTGGTGCCCTCGCCGCTGTGCGTGCGCGGATCGAACGCCCGCACCGCCAGCACGCCGACGCGCGGCGCGATCCCGAGCACGTTGCGCCGCGCCGCGATCGCGCCGGCCATGCCGGTGCCGTGCGGATGCGCGGCGGCGTTGCCGTTCGAGCCGTTGGCGGCCGCGGCATCGAAGCTGCGCACGACCGCGCCGGCCAGTTCCTCATGCGAAGCGTCGATGCCGGAATCGATCACCGCCACCAGCACGCGGCTGCCGGTCGCGAGCTTGTGCGCCTCGGGCAGGTTGAGCCGCTCCGGCGCATACTGGTCGGCATTCATCTGCGGGAGCTGCTCCTGCGCCAGCGGGAACAGGAAGTTCGCCTGCGCGCCGGCGACCTGAGACTCACCTGCAACGCTTCGGATCATGTCGGGGACGCTGGTGCCGCCGTCGATCCGCCAGCGGAACAGCCGGCGGCCGGTGAGACGGAAGGTCCGCGTCTCCATGCGGGTCATCGCATGGCGCGCAGCGATCGCGTTGAGCTGGGCCTCCGACACGCTCGGCGGCACGTCGAGGATCACCTCGTCAGGCACATAGGCGGCGCCCAGCGGCGGTAGGTTGAATCCCTTGCGCGCGGTCGTCGTGGTGGTCTTCGACGTAGCGCTTTTGCCCGCGCTGGGGGCACCCGCGCCGCCGCCCGGCGGCGGCAGGTTGACCGGCTGGATCGGTGGCGGGCCGGACGGCGGCGGCTCCGGCGGCAGTCCGCGCTCGGGCGTCGGAAACAGCCGCGATGCGATGAAGACGCCAAGCGCGGCGGCGGCGACACCGCCAATGACGTACCAGACCGTGTTGTTGTTGTTGGAATTGGATGGACCTGGTTGAGGCCGTGGAGGACAGAAGTTTTCTGTGCACTGCGCCGACGCGCTCTGCACGCCGAGCGTCAACGCCAGCACCAATGACAGGAACGTGCGGAAAAGCGTCCGGGTCATCGACTGACCGGCCCCCCAGAAACGCGATTTTCCCCGGCAACGCGCGAAGCGCCGCCACCCACTCAACACATTGCCAGAACGCGATGGCGAAACTGTGTTATCCGGCTACCGCCGACAACGCAGTCAACAACTGTGTCCTTATTGCTGCTGTCCGGTCACGTAGGCGGTGCGAACCTTGGCGAGCATCTCCGGCGACAGGTTGCTCACCGTGGTGACGAGCTTCTGCAGCGCCTCCCCGCCCATCGGCCCGACCGTGAGCTTGGTTTTCGCGGTATCGGCCAGGAATTCCGGATCCTTCATGGTGGCATCGAAGGCACGGCGCAGCGCGGCGAGCCGCTCCGGCGGCACGCCCGGGGTGGTGAAGAACGCGGAGCCGACCTCGGCCGCCACCATGATGGCGCTCAGCACCTGCTTCTCCTCGTCGTTGCGGCCGAGATCGACCGCGGTCGGAATGTCCGGCAACTCCGGATGCCTCGTGAGCGAGAACTGCACCAGGATCGAGATCGTCTTCTTCGGCCACCAATCCGGATGGCCGACCTTGACCGCAGTCCAGGACGTCGAGTGGCCCTCGACCTCGCCGCGTTCGACCGCAAGCTGCGCCTCGGCCGAACCGCGATATCCCATGATCAGTTTGAACTTGGTGCCGAACACGTTGTTCATGACGGTCGGATAGATCGAGACCGTCGAGCCGGCGCCGGTTCCCGACAGCGTCGACTCGTATTTCATCGAGTCGGCGAAGGTCTTCACCTTCGAGGTGTGCCACATGAACACCATGTTGATCAGCGAATCGACGCGCCCGACCCAGCCGAGCTCGGCGGTCTTGAAGCGCACATTGGCGGTGCCGAGGCGCTCGTCGAGCGCGATTGTCGGCGCGCCGATCGCCAGCACGGTGCCGTCCTTGGGCGCGACGCCGTAGACGTTGTTGACCGCCAGGAAGCTGCCCGCGCCCGGCATGTTCTTCGGCACCACATTGGGCTGGCCGGGGATGTGCTTGCCGATATGGCGGGCGAGCGCGCGCGCATAGGTGTCGTTCGAGCCGGCGGGCGGATAGCCGATGATCACGTCGACCGTCTTGCCCTTATAGAACTGCTCGACCGCGGGCTGCGCCGAGGCTTGGCTGGCCAGGCCCGCCGCAGTGGCAACCGTGAAAGCGGCGATACCCGCACGAACGTTCAGTCGCATCTTGTTGTCCTTCCCTATGTTCGCTGTGGCACGGTCAGCGCCGCGCGAACCTGACTCTCGAAGCAAGAATGTCGCGTTTTCGCTGCTCGTCCAAGGGCGCGCGGTGGCCGGCGGCCGGGGCAAATGCGCGCGCGATTTCATGTCAAAGGGTCGCATCCGGCGCCCAAGCGAGCTCCCGCAACCCCTTGGCACAACGGAAAAATGCCGTAAACGCGCGCACGCCGACCGCTACCGTATCGATACTGACAAAGCGCCCCGGGGTCGCTAATGTCCCGCCCGGGCGGCAGTTCCCCTCGGCGCCGGCGCACGGCGTCACGCATTCATTGGAGACCGGTGTAATGAGTTTATCGCAGTCTTTTACGCGATCGCTGGCGCTTTCGTGCCTGGCGGTCGTCATCGTGGTCGGCGCAGCGCTGGCGGAAAAATTCGAGCCGCGCGTCGGCCAGCCCGGCAAGGACGTGGTCTGGGTGCCGTCGCCGCAGGCGCTGGTCGACCGGATGCTCGACATCGCCAAGCTGACGGCGAACGACTACCACATGGACCTCGGCTCGGGCGACGGCCGCACGGTGATCACCGCGGCGAAGCGCGGCGCGACTGCGGTCGGCGTCGAGTTCAATCCGAACATGGTGGCGCTGGCGCGCGAAGCCGCGAAGCAGGCCGGCGTGACCGATCGCGCGACCTTCATCGAGGGCGACCTGTTCCAGGCTGACATCTCGAAGGCGACGGTTATCACCCTGTTCCTGCTGCCCGACATCAATCTGCGGCTGCGTCCGAAGATCCTCGACCTCAAGCCCGGCACCCGCATCGTGTCGAACTCGTTCGACATGGGCGACTGGACGCCGGACCAGACCATCCAGGCCGGTCCGGAATGCACATCCTGGTGCCGCGCGCATCTGTGGATCGTTCCGGCGAAGGTGCAGGGCACCTGGAAGCTGCCGGACGGCGGCGAGCTCACCCTTGAGCAGCGCTACCAGGTCGTCACCGGCACGATGCGCCAGGGCGCGAGCAACATGAACATCAACACCGGCAAGGTGATCGGCGACCAGATCACCTTCACCGCCGGCACGATGCAGTACACCGGCCGCGTGAACGGCAACACGATCGAGGGCATCGCCCAGACCTCGGCCGGCTGGCGCGCGACACGCTGATCGACAACCAGGCTGCGATATACGGGCGGGAGCACCAACTCCCGCCCGGCTTTCATCCGAGCGACACGGCCAACGCCGCGGCGCTTTCAGATTCATGGAGGACGCCATGACCTTTTCTTACCGCTCGTTCGCTTGGTCGCTGCCCGCCGCAGCCGTGGCAATCGTCGCCGCCGGTCTCGCCTTTGCCGAGCCCAAGGCGCCGTTCGAGCCGCGCGTCGGCCAGGCGGGCAAGGACGTGATCTGGGTCCCGACCGCGCAGGCGCTGGTCGACCGCATGCTCGACCTCGCGCAGGTCACGCCGTCCGATCTGGTGATGGACCTCGGCTCCGGCGATGGCCGCACCGTGATCACCGCCGCCAAGCGCGGCACCCGCGCCATCGGCGTCGAATACAATCCCGACATGGTCGAGCTGTCGCGGCGGAACGCCAAGGAAGCCGGCGTCGGCGAGCTTGCGTCGTTCACGCAGGCCGACCTGTTCGCGACCGATTTCTCCAAGGCCACCGTGGTCACGATGTTCCTGTTGCCGAGCATCAATCTGAAGCTGCGGCCTAAGATCCTCGAGATGCGGCCGGGCACGCGCGTGGTGTCGAACTCGTTCGACATGGGCGACTGGCGGCCGGAGCAGACGATCGAGTCCCCCGACGACTGCACCAACTACTGCCGCGCGCATCTGTGGATCGTGCCGGCCAAGGTCGAGGGCACCTGGAAGCTGCCGGACGGCGATCTGCGGCTGGAGCAGACCTATCAGACGCTGCTCGGCACCTTCCGCACCGGCAATTCGACCCTCAACATCGTCGACGGCAAGGTGATCGGCGACACCATCTCGTTCGTCGCCGGTGATGCCCGCTACATCGGCCGGGTGAACGGCAAGACGATCGAAGGCATCAGCCGAACCTCGACCGGCTGGCGCGCGACGCGCTAGCCGGACCCTTCGCCTTCGGCCGCGCCTCAGCGCCGGCCGTCGACGGACCACCGCCCTGCGCCAGCGACCGCGAGCACGATCAGCCCGCCGATGATCGACAGGTTCTTCGTCGCGTGAATCATCTGGTTGGCGCGCGCCGGGCCGGCCGCCAGATTCCAGAAGTCGTGAAAGAAGAACGCCGCGACCGCCGTGAACACGATCAGGCCGATCGCGGCGAGCCGCGTCTGCCATCCAATCGCGATTGCCAGTCCGCAGATCAGCTCGCCAGCGCCGGCGCCGGCCGCCAGCAATTGGGGGAACGGCAGCCCCTTGCTGGCGATAAAGGCCGCCGTCCCGGAAAGATCGGCGAACTTTCCGAAACCCGAAAAAATAAAGATGATCACCAGAACAATGCGTCCAATCGCCAGGGCAGCATCCATCGCGCGTCTCCCGCGTTGTGCTATGCTCGCCGCAACCCCTAACCCTCGGAGCCTATCATGGCGCGCGACTTTGAAGACCACTGCTGGAAAGACGTCATCGACCCGGACACGCTGAAGATCTACGAGGCCTATCGCCGCGACGTGCATGTCGGGGCCAATCCGGCGGTACTGGCGATCGATCTCTACAACAAGGCCTATCTCGGCGGCGACCGCCCGGTGATCGAGGTCGACCGCGAGTTCTCCGGCTCCTGCGGCGAGAATGCATGGCGCGCTCTGCCCTATACGCAGAAGCTGTTCGCGGCGGCGCGCAATGCCGGCGTGCCGGTGATCTATTCCACCCGCCATGTCGATACCGGCGGCGTGCAATCGACCAACCGCAATATCGGCAAGCTCGCCGACGACACCTACGACATCAAGGCGGAGCTGGCGCCGGAGCTGGGCGAGCTCGTGATCTACAAGGAGCGCGCCTCGGCGTTCTTCGGCACGCCGTTGATCGCGCATCTGCAGATGAAAGGGATCGACAGCCTGATCATCTGCGGCGAGAGCACATCGGGCTGCGTGCGCGCCTCGACCGTCGACGCCTATTCCTACGGCTTCCACAACACCGTGGTCGAGGAATGCACCTACGACCGCTCGATGATCACGCACAAGGTCAATCTGTTCGACCTGCATCACAAGTATGCCGACGTGATGCATATCGACGAGGTGCTGGCGCATCTCGATGGATTGGCGCGGCAGCGCAAGGTCGCTTAACCTCGATTAAGCCGTTCGATTGACGCCGCGCGTGGCGCGCCGCCGGGAACCAACCTGCGGCGCCGCCGGTTATCTGTTTGAGAGCCAAAGGAGGCATCAAATGGATAGCCCACTCGCAACGCCCATGACGGGCAGCCACGAACGGCGCGAATCCCACGACCTGATCGGAAGCGACAAGGTCGAAGGGACGGATGTTTATCGTTCCAACGGCGACAAGATCGGTCAGATCGAACGGATCATGCTGGAGAAAACCACCGGCAAGGTCGCTTATGCGGTCATGAGCTTCGGCGGCTTCCTCGGCCTCGGCCATGACCACTATCCGGTGCCGTGGTCGCGCCTGACCTACAACGAAAAGCTCGGCGGCTACGAGGTCAACATCAGCGAGCAAGAACTCAAGGGCGCGCCGAAATACAGCCCGTCCGACGACTGGAGCTGGGACCGCGAGCAAGGCCAGAAAGTCTACAACTACTACAGCGTGCCGCCTTACTGGATGTGATGCAGCGCGCTACTTCTTGTCGACCTTGATCTCCTGGGTTTGCTCGTCGCGCGGCTGCAGCGCGACCTTCATGCGGTCGCGCACGTCCTGCGGCGCATTGAGAATTCCCATGACCACCTGCGTCAGCACGTCGGCGGTCTGCGGCCTGATCTCCATGTTCTCTTTCTTTGCCGCGGCAATGAACTCCGGATCGCGGATGGTCGCCGCGAAGGCCGCCCGCAATGCCGCGACGCGATCAGCAGGGACACCCGGCGTGGTCCCGAGCGGACGGCCGACCGTCGACGAGTTCGCCATGAATTGTAAAAGCGCCTTGTCCTCGGCGCGCACCGGCTGGTCGACGATCAGCGGCACGTCGGGCAGCGCCGGCTCCTTCTCGATGCCGGCCTGCATCAGCGGAATGATCTTCTTCTCCGGGATCCAGGTCGGCTTCGACGCCATCCAGCCGGAATAGGGATTGGTGCCGCGGCCCTCGACCTCGCCACGCTCCATCGCAAGGTCGATGTGCTGGCCGCCCGGATAGCCGAACACGATCTTGAATTTGGTGCCGAGCACGTTGTTGTAGAACGCCGGATACTGCACCGACGACGAGCCCGCGCCGGTGGTGCCGATGGTGGTGACGCGCTGCTTGGCGTCCTCGATCGTCTTGGTCGGCGAGGTGTGCCACACCACCAGCAGCTGGTTCGAATAGACCACGTTGGCGATCCAGTTGAATTCCTTGAGATCGGCCTTGAGCTGCGGCGACTGCCCGAGCGCCTGGTCGACTGCGAGCCCCTGGCTCACGATCCCGATCACGGTGCCGTCGCGCGGAGCGACCTGCGCCATGTAGTTCGCGGCGGTGATGCCGCCGCCGCCCGGCATGTTGACGACGATGATCGCCGGATTGCCCGGGATGTACTTGCCCATGAAGCGGGCGATCAGCCGCGTGTATTGGTCGTAGTCGCCGCCGACCGTGGTGCGCACCACGAAGCGGATCTGCTTGCCTTTGTAGAAATCGGCGACCGCGTCGGCTGCGGCCGGATGCGATCCGAGAAAAAGGACACCCGCCGATATCGCCACAAACCTGATCATTGTGTTTCGCTCCAATCCTTATTTCTTCTTGTCTGCCGGCTGCGCAAGCTCGTGCAGGTCCTTCGACGCCAGCGCCGCTTTCATGCGCTCGCGCACGTCCGCCGACGTGTCGAGCAGCCCGAAGATGATCTCCGCGATCTTGTCGCCCGACTGCGGCCGCACGTCGAGCTTCTCCTTCGCCGCCGCCGCGATGAAGTCCGGATCCTTGACCGCAGCCTCGAAGGCGCGGCGCAACGCCGCCACCCGGTCGGCGGGAACGCCGGGCGTCGTGGCCAGCGGCCGGCCGACGGTCGCGCTGCGCGCCATGAACGCGAGCAGCGGTCGATCCTTGGCGGGCACCGGCAGATCGAGGATCAGCGGCACGTTCGGCAGGTCGGGCTCCTTCTCGACCCCGGCCTGCACCAGCGAGATTGAGCTTGTTCTGCGGAATCCAGGTCGGGTGCGTCGCCATGTAGGACGAATACGGATTGGTGCCGCGGCCCTCGACCTCGCCGCGCTCCATCGCGAGATCGATCTCGGCGCCGCTGCGATAGCCGGTGATGATCTTGAATTTGGTGCCGAGCAGGCTGTTGTAGAACAGCGGATACTGCACCGACGCCGAGCCGGCCCCGGTGGTGCCGATGGTGCTGACGCGCTGCTTGGCCTGCTCCAGCGTCTTCGTCTCCGACGTGTGCCAGGTGACCAGCAGCTGGTTCGAGAACACGACATTGGCGATCCAGTTGAACTCACGCAGATTGGCCTTGAGCTGCGGCGACTGGCCGAGCGCCTGGTCGGCGGCGAGTCCCTGGCTGACGATACCGATCACGGTGCCGTCGCGTGGCGCGACCTCGGCCATGTAGTTCGCCGCTATGATGCCGCCGCCGCCGGTCATGTTGACCACGATCATCGCCGGATTGCCGGGGATGTACTTGCCCATGAAGCGGGCGATCAGCCGCGAATAGGCGTCGTAGTCGGTCGCCGGCAAGGTGCGCACGATCACGCGGATCTGCTTGCCGCGATAGAAATCGGCGACCGCGTCGGCCATGGCCGGAGCGGCGCCCAATATCGTCGCGATCAGCAGAGCAGCGCCCAACGGCGCTGCATTCAGCGGCCTTCCCATTGCGTTTGCTCCCGTTCGATTCTTATTGCCCCCTCCCCGCCCTCCCCCGCATAGCCCGTCGAAGACGGGCGTGAGCGCCCTTTCGCTGGGGGAGGAAGGAGGGGGCTTCTATTCGGCGGCTTCCCTCTTTGCGGTGCCTTGCGCGTAGCGGCTTGCCGGCCGCGGCAGCCCCAAATTCTCGCGCAGCGTCTTGCCTTCGTAAGCGGTGCGGTAGAGCCCGCGCTTCTGCAGCTCGGGCACGACCAGCGCATTGAACTCGTCGAGCGAATTCGGAAAGAACGGCGGGATGATATTGAAGCCGTCGGCGGCGCCGGTCGTGAACCACTCCTCCATCAGGTCGGCGACGTCTTTGGTCGAGCCGACCACCTGGAAGTGTCCGCGCCCGCCGGCGATGCGCTGATAGAGCTGGCGGATGGTCAGGCCCTCCGCGCGCGCGGTTTCGCTCAGGAGCTGCGAGCGCGACGGCTGGCCGCTTTGCTTGACCTCCGGGACCGCGCCGTCGATGTCATAGCCGCGCAGATCGAAGAACAGGTATTTCGAGAGCAGCGCGACGCCCACCTCGGGATGGATGAGGTCCTGCAGCTCCTGATATTTGTCTTCCGCCTCCGCCCGGGTCGGCGCGACCATCACGCCGAGGCCGGGCATCACCTTGAGATGATCGGGATCGCGGCCGCAGCGCACCATGCGCTCCTTGACGTCGCGATAATATTGCCGTGCGCCGTCGAGCGACTGATGCGCGCAGAACACCACCTCCGCCGTCTCGGCCGCCAATTGCCGGCCGTCGTCGGAGGCGCCGGCCTGCACCACCACCGGCTGACCCTGCGGCGAGCGCGAGACCGTCAGCGGTCCCCGCACCTTGAAGAACTCGCCGGCGTGATCGAGCACGTGGCGGCGATCGGGGTCGTAGAAGCGCCCGTCCGCCTTGTCGAACACGAAGGCGTCGTCGTCCCACGAGTTCCACAGGCCGCGCACCACCTCGACGAACTCGCGGGCGCGCCGGTAGCGCACCTCCTTCGGCAGATGGTCCTCGCGGCCGAAATTCTTCGACTCGGCGTCGTTGGCCGAGGTCACCAGATTCCAGCCGGAGCGGCCGCCGCTGATCAGGTCGAGCGACGCGAAGCGGCGTGCGATGTGATAGGGCTCGTCGTAGGTCGTCGTCGCGGTGCAGACGAGGCCGATGTTCTGCGTCACCGGCGCGAGCGCCGTGAGCAGCGACATCGGATCGATCCAGGCGACATAGGTGGTGCGCGACAGCGTCTCGCGGTCGTAACGCTCGCCGGTCAGCGCGTCGGCGGAGAACAGCAGGTCGAACAGGCCGCGCTCGGCCGCCTTGGCGGTCTCGACATATTTCGCAAAATTCAGTCCGCCGTCGGCCCAGGCGTCCTTGTGCCGCCATCCGGCGATGTGATGCGCCGCCGGGCGCAGAAACATTCCAAGCTTGATCTGGCGCGGTGCCGTCATCCACTCGCCTGCTCGTTAACACCAGATTGTGCCCGTTCCGGTGGCTTGGCAAGTTCGCAACCATGCGCAAAACGTCACGTAACAACCGCGTCAAATACGCCTGCAACACTGCTGACAGCCTCGCCTCACCCGGCTAAATTCCCCCGCGGCGGGCAATCTTTTGGCGTGGCCGTCGCCGCGCGTTCATCGGAGGTATCAATGAGGTTCACACAGTCGGTCACCCGGTCGCTGGCTCTTGCCGGCGTTACGGCCATGGTGACCTTGAGTATTGCGCTGGCGCAGCCGAGCAAAAAGCCGTTCGAGCCGCAGGTCGGCCAGCCGGGCAAGGACGTGATCTGGGTCCCGACCCCACAGGCGCTGGTCGAGAAGATGCTCGACCTAACCAAGGTCACCCCGAACGACATCCACTACGATCTCGGCTCCGGCGACGGCCGCACCGTCATTACCGCTGCCAAGCGCGGCGCCAAGGCCTTCGGCGTCGAGTACAATCCGGACATGGTCGCGCTGTCGCGCGCCAGCGCGGAAAAGGAAAAGGTCAGCGACAAGCGCCACCTTCATCGAAGGCGACATCTTCAAGACCGACTTCTCGAAGGCGAACGTCATCACGCTCTATCTGCTCACCAGCCTGAACGCGAAGCTGCGTCCGACCATCCTCGAGATGCGTCCCGGCACGCGCGTGGCATCGAACTCCTTCGACATGGGCGACTGGCGTCCGGACACCACCGTCAACGGCTTCGACGGCTGCCAGTACTGCACGGCGCATTACTGGATGGTCCCGGCCCGCGTGGCCGGCACCTGGAAGCTGCCGAACGGCGAGCTCAAGCTCCAGCAGCGCTACCAGGTGGTGAATGGCACGGCCGTCATCGGCGGCAAGGAAGTGCCGATCAGCGACGGCAAGCTCACCGGCGCCGAGATCGAATTCACCGCCGGCGGCACCAAATACACCGGCAAGGTCGACGGCAACAGCATCGAAGGCACCGCCGGCGGCGCCGCGTTCAAGGCGACGCGCGGCTAGCACGATGCGGCGTTGATGAATACATGAAGGCGGGGTCGAAAAGCCCCCGCCTTCTCGCTTTCAGGCATCGAAGGAAGATGACCAAGGAAGATAACCATGCAGCAGACGAAACAATATCCCGTCACGCACACCGACGCCGAGTGGCGAAAAATCCTGACGCCCGAGCAGTACCACATCATGCGCGAGCACGGCACCGAACGGCCGGGCAGCTGCGCGCTATTGTATGAAAAGCGTCCGGGCACATTCGTCTGCGCCGGCTGCGAGCAGCCGCTGTTCGTGTCGAAAGAGAAATTCGAGAGCGGCACCGGCTGGCCGAGCTTCACCGATCCGGTCGCGGGCGCGGTCGAAAGCACGGAAGACCGCACTTACGGGATGCTGCGCACCGAGGTGCATTGCAGCCGCTGCGGCAGCCATCTCGGGCACGTATTTCCCGACGGCCCGCCGCCGACCGGCCTGCGCTACTGCATCAACGGGGTGGCGACGAACTTCAAGCCGGAAGCGGCGTAACGCGGCGGATCAAACGCCCAGCCGCTTCGCCAGCGCGCGCACATAACGCCGGTCTTCCTGGTCGAGGCTGCCCTCGGCGAGCTGGCGCTTCATCTCGGTGAGGTCTCCGCGCGTGTTCTCCGATACGCCCTTGCGCAGCAGGCGGTCGATCAGCCGTGCGGTCTCATCGGCATCCGGGCTGGGTGCCGCCACCTCCTCGGCCTCTTCCTCTGCCGGTTCGTCGTCATCGAGCCGGAGCAGGTCGTCCCAGGACAGGCCGGATTCGGCGGCCTTGCGATGCAGGGCGCGGGCGGCTTCCAGCACCATGGCGTCATCGGTGGAACCGAGGCGGTCGAGCAGCTCGATCAGGGCGTTGCGGTCCACACTGGTCATGGCAGTTCCCCCCAGGCCTCCCGAGCCCTGTTAGGCCTCGTAAACAGCGGATTAGGGCGGCCTCGCGCGCCGCGCAAGCCCCTCTTTCGGCCCGCTATGCGCGCATCAATGTGATCCGGTCCGGACTTGCGGGGCGATGGCATCCCCGCCTAGAGTCGTCCGCATGCTTCGCCGCGCATTCCTGAGCCTCGTCCCCGCGCTTCTGGCGCTGGCGTTCCTGTGCGGGACGCCTGCCACCAGCATGGGCGGGCCGGAGGTCAGCGCGACATCGTGGAGCACAGGATCCCCGAGCGCCCGCGGCACCCTCACCCAGGACGTTGCCGAGATCGCGGTCAATCAAAGCGCCGATGAGGACGACGCGCCCGACGATCGCATCGTCCGCGTGGTCACGGCGATTATCTGGCCCGACTCCGCGCTCACGGCCCGCATCCTCTACGCCAGCGATCGCGCCGGCGAGCGTCACCGGCCCTGCGCATCACCTCCCCGAGGACCCCCGTCCGCCTGAGTTAGGGATCGCGTCTGCTCTTCCTCGAGAGCAGCGCGAACGCGCGTGAAAAACCGCGCCCTGCTCGTGCAACGAGACCGGTCGGGTCGGTGCTTTTTTTCCGCTCAGGTGAGCGGAAATCCTCCCACAGCCTCGGCCTGACCGGACCCTCCGCAGCATTAGGGCGCTGATCCCGTCCATCGCGCCGTCACACCGGGCCAACGTCCCGGGCGAACGGCCGACTTGAAGCAAAGCCGCAAGCCACACGGTTTTCGGCGCTTCGCTGTGGAGAGAACCCATGAAGTTGATCACCTACTATATTGTCATTTCGCTCATCGCCAACGTCGCCGTCGTCGCGCTCTGTCTCGCCATCGAGCAGGTGGTGCCGTGGGCCAGCCTGCCGATCTTCCTGACCCTGTTCTTCCTGATCCTCTGGGCGGCTTGGGTCCTCGCAGTGAGGATGACCGAGCCGAAAACGAAATCCGCACCGGTCGGTGCAACGGGCGACCAGCGGGCCTAATCCGCCGTCCCTCTCGGGCTCGCTGGAACGACGGGGAAGCCGGTGCAAGCCGGCTTCCCCTGCGGCTTTCCGGCATGATCGACCTTTGCTGTTCGTTGCCCTATTCTGGGACCGGTTTTGGCCCCCGAAAGAGCAAGACGAACAGGAGGACGCATGTCGGAGCCGGTCTGGACGAAATTTCTCACTGAACGCGACAGGGCGGTGTTCGACGCGTCCGGCTATGGCACGCGCGGCGGCTTCGGCAAGCGTCCGGCGCTCGTCATCATCGACGTCAACTGGGCGTTCTGCGGCGACCGGCCGGAGCCGATCCTGGAGTCGATCAAGCGCTGGCGGAACTCCTGCGGCGAGGACGCCTGGACCGCCCTGCCCTATATCCGCTCGCTGATCGACAAGTGCCATGAGAAGGGGGTGCCGGTGATCTACACCACCGGCGTGCGCCGCGAGGACAATTGGGATTCCGGCTCCTGGAGCTGGAAGAACAACCGCAACAACGAAGACGTGCACGCGCTGGTGCCCAACATCGACGGCAACGAGATCGTCACGCCGATTGCGCCGGCGCCACAGGACATCGTGATCTACAAGCAGAAGCCGTCCGGCTTCTTCGGCTCCAACATGGCGAGCTATCTGACGCTGCTCGGCTGCGACAGCGTGATCGTGACCGGCACCACCACCTCCGGCTGCGTGCGCGCGACCGTGCTCGATGCGTTCAGCCTCAACTACCGGGTCGCGATCGCCGAGGAAGGTTGCTTCGACCGCTCACAGGCGAGTCACGCGATCAACCTCTGCGACATGAACGCGAAATACGCCGACGTGGTGAAGACCTCCGAGGCGCTGGCGTTCCTGGACACCCTCAAGCCGGGCATGTTCGAGCTGCCCAAAGGCTCCCGGCAGCAGGCGCCCGGCGCGCGTGAAAAAATGGCGGCGCGGGCGTAGGCGGCGGACCTTCGTAGCCCGGATGAGCCATAAGCGCGTTTACGCGCGTCGTTCGACGCGCTATGGCGAAATCCGGGTCCTCTCCATGAGCTCACCCCGCATTTTGCTTCGCTCATGCGGGCTACACGATCAAGCCTGGGAGGACGATCATGAGCAGGAGGCGCGTCGCGACCCTATTCGCGCTCGCGTGTCTCCTTGCCGCCAGCCCCGCCGCCGCGCAAAGCGTCGCCGCGTTCTACAAGGGCAAGCAGATCGACCTCTATATCGGCACGCCGCCGGGCGGCGGCTACGACCAGTACGGCCGCGTGCTCGGCCGCCACATGTCGCGGCACATCCCGGGCAATCCCGCCATCGTCTACCGCAACATGCCGGCGGGCGGCGGCCGGCAGGCGATGAACCACGTCTATAACGTGGCGCCTTCCGACGGCACCGCCTTCGGCACGACGCTGCGCAACATCGCCTTCGACCCGCTGTTCGGCGAAGAAGCGACCCGCATCGACGCCGGCAAGCTTTCGTGGATCGGCAGCCTCAACAGCGAGGTGAGCGTGTGCGTCGCCTGGCACACCTCACCGTTCCGCACCGTCGCCGATCTTCAGAAGGCGGAGATCCTGATGGGATCGAGCGGGCCGACCTCGTCCGACACCATCCAGGCGCGGCTCTTGAACCGCATCGCCGGCACGAAAATGCGCCTCGTGCACGGCTACAAGGGCTCGATCGAGGTCCACATCGCGATGGAGCGCGGCGAGGTGCAGGGCCGCTGCGGGCTCGGCTGGGACTCGATCGTCTCGCGCTACCAGCACTGGATCAAGGAGAACAAGGTGGCCGTGCTCGCGCAATTCGCGCTGCGCAAGCATCCCGACATTCCGGACGTCACCGCGATCCTCGATCTCGCGCAGAAGCAAGAGGACAAGCAGCTCGTCGACGTCATGCTGGCGCCCTTGGAGATGGGCCGGCCCTACTTCGCGCCGCCGGGGGTGCCCGCAGATCGGGTGCAGGCGCTGCGCCGCGCCTTCGACGCCACCACGAAGGATCCCGAATTCCTGGCCGACGTAAAGAAGCAGCAGATGGAGCTGTCACCACTCACGGGCGAAGAGGTTGCGACACTGGTCAAGCGAATCTACGCGACGCCGAAATCGGTCGTCGACATCGCCAAGCAGATCGCCGCCGGCGGATAGGACGGAGAACGCACCATGACCACCGCAACGATCGAATCCGGCGTGAAGGCACAGGTGTTCCGCCTGCGCACGCCGCTGCTGAGCCAAGGGCGCAGCCACACCATCCTGGCGTCAAGCAAGGCCGACACCGGCGCAATGAACGTCGCGATCAAATGCTACGCCGAGGGCGGCGAGAACGAATTCCACGCCCACGCCAAGGAGGACCACACCTTCATCGTGCTGGCGGGCCGCGCCCGCTTCTATCAGCCGGACGAGGACGCCCGCGAGCTTGGCCGCAACGAGGGCATCCTCATCCCCGCCGGCGCGCTCTACAAGTTCGAGGTCGCCTCCGAGGAGCCGCTGGTGCTGCTGCGGGTCGGCAATGTCTGGCAGCCGGTCGACGGCGAGACCGCCGCCGCCAACAGCGGCCGGCAGGATACGCAAGGCGCCGCGTTCGGCGCGCAGGCGAAGGCCAACAAGGGCGCCAAGGGCGTGCCGATCCCCGGCGCGTTTTACGAGTAGAGCACCGACCGCATGAGCACCAACGGGCGCATCCGCGCCGCCTATATGCAGCAGTTCGCCAAGGACGAGCTGTTTCCGCTGCTTGCGAGCCACCCGTCCCTCGACGTCGCGGCGGCGCGCAACGCGGCCGAGCTGCGCGACATCCTGCCGGGGGCCGAGCTTCTGATCGCCAACAACCGCTTCTACGACGAAGAGGTCGGCCGCATCGTCATGGCGCTCGGCAGGATTTGCGCTGGATCCAGTTCTGGACCGCCGGCATCGAGCGCGGCATCCGTTTCGGCATGCCGCGCGGCATCCCGGTCTGCGCCGCGCCCGGCGTGAAGGGGCCGACGGTGGCCGAGCACGCCATGCTGCTGGTGCTGGCGAGCTTCCGGCGCTTCCGCGAGATCGAGCAGGCGCGGCGCACGCGTGACTGGATCCGCGACCAGATGCACGAGACCTCGCGCACGCTCGAGGGTGCGACGCTCGTCATCGTCGGCTTCGGCGCCATCGGCCAGGAGATCGCGCGCAAGGCCAAGGCCTTCGACATGCGCGTGATCACGGTGACGCGCGCCGGCCGCGCCGGTCCGACGGTCGATCAGGCGGTCACGCGCGAGCAGTTGCACGACGTGCTGCCGCAGGCCGACGTGGTGGTGCTGTGCCTGCCGGTCGAGCCCGACACCATCCGCCTGTTCGGCGACGCCGAGTTCGCGCGCATGAAGGCGCGACGCGCTGTTCGTGAATGTCGGCCGCGGCGACCTGGTCGACGAGGACGCGCTGATCCGCGCGCTGGCGGAAAAGCGTATCGGCGGCGCCGCGCTCGATGTCACTGCGGTCGAGCCGCTGCCCAAGGACAGCCCGCTGTGGACCTTCGACAACGTGCTGATCTCTCCGCACAGCGCCGGCTGCGGCAAGGACGGCTCCGAGCGCTTCAACGTGATCTTTGCGGAGAACCTGCGCCGCTACCGCGCCGGCGAGCCGCTCATCGGCGTGGTCGACTGGGAGAAGATCGCCGACGGGGTGATGGCGTAATTCGATCTCGTGTCCCGGGCGCAGCGCAGCACGAAGTGTAACGAAGTGGTGCGCTGCAGACCCGGGACTCCGGTTTCCTTCAGATAATCTAGCAACCGGGGTCCCGGATCAGCAGTGCACCGCTGCGCGCTGCACTGCGTCCGGGACACACCCGAGCTCACTTCGGCAGCCCGCCCGACGCCGCCACCACCTTCGTCCATTTATCGATCTCGCGCACGATGAAGGCCGAGAACTCCTCCGGCGTCTGCGGCATCGGCTCGGCACCGAGCGCGCGGATGCGCTCCACCACCGACGGCTCCTGCAGCTCCGCCACCAGCGCCGCGTTGAGCCTCGCAACCACCGCCGGCGGCGTCTTGGCCGGCGCGATGATGCCGAACCAGCCGTTGGACTCGAAATCGGGCAGGCCTTGCTCTGCAAACGTTGGAACGTCCTTCAGCCGCGGGAACCGCGCGGTCGATGACATCGCAATCGCCTTGATCTTGCCGCCCTCGATCGCCGCCACCGCCGACGGCGGATCGACGATGCCGAGCGCGACGTGGCCGCCGATCAGGTCGGTCACCACCGGCGCGATGCCGCGATACGGCACCATCGGCAGCTTGATGCCGGCCATCTGGTTGAACATCTCGGCGGTGAGATGCATCAGCGTGCCGTTGCCGCCGTGCCCGATGGCAAGCTTCTCGCGCTTCGCGAGCGCGATGACTTCGCCGCAGCGACTTGGCGGCAAGCGACGGCGCGGCCGCGAGGATGAAGGGCGAGCCCGACAGCACCGTGACCGGCGCCAGGTCCTTGCGCGGGTCGTAGGACATCTTCTCGCCGAGCGCGACGTTGCCGCCGAGCGCGCCGGCGCCGCCGAGGCCGATGGTGTAGCCGTCGGGCGCCGCCCGCGCGACCGCGTCGATCGCGATCATGCCGCCGGCGCCGGGGCGGTTCTCGAGCACGATCGGCTGGCCCAGCCGTTTCTCCAGGCCCGGCTGCACGATCCGCCCGATCGCGTCCGAGCTGCCGCCCGGCGGAAAGCTGATCAGCATGCGGATCGGACGGTCCGGCCATGCGCTCTGCGCGGCGGCCGCGCCGGCGAAAGCGACGCAAAGCGCGATCACCGACACGACGGTACGAAGAAACGACATCACGTTGTGATCCTCCCGGTGTCGCGCTCTGCCCTAGTGCGCCCTTGAACAGATCCTCGTAGAATTTGCGCGCCTGCTCCTGCGTCTGCCGGCGACATCTTCATCGACGCGCCGATCACCTCCTGCAGCTCCGCGCCGGGCAGAAGATCGAGCTCGATGCCGAGCTTCTTGATGTCGGCGAGGAACGCGGGGTCGGCGACCATCGCCTGGTAGGCCGCGCGCAGCGCCGCCAGCCGGTCGGCCGGAATGCCGGGCGGCGTCGCCAGCGAGCGGCCGACCTCGGCGGTGACGTTGAACACGCCGAGGAACGCCTTCTCGACCTCGTTGTTGCCGAACTCGCCCAAAGTCGGCGCGTTGGGAAATTCCTTCAGCCGCCGCACGCCCTGCACGAAGATCGGCGTCAGCTCGCCGCTCTCGAGCTTCGGCCAGTGCAGCGAGCGCAGCGCGTCCATCGAGGTCGCCGCCACGTCGACCTCGCCGCGCTCGAGCGCCAGGAAGCTCTCGCCGGTCGAGCGATAGCCGGCGACGACCTTGAATTTGGTGCCGGCGATCTTGTTGAGGATGGTCGGCGCCTGCGCCGGCACCGACTGCATGCCCGGCGCGCCGGCCGCGACCTCGCGCGCCTTGGCGTCGGCGAGCGAGCGGATGCCGGACTTCTTGCGAGGCGACGCCGACCGAGGCGAAGCTGGTGAAGCGTCCGAGCCACAGGAAGCCGCGCGGATCGAACTTGGCTTCGCTGTTGAACAGGCCCTCGTGCACGATGTTGATGTGGCCGATGGTGACGACGGTGCCGTCGCGCGGCGCCGCGGTGCCGAGCCAGTTGAGCGCGGTGAAGCCGCCCGCGCCCTGCATCGACTGCATCACCACCGTCGGATGGCCCGGGACGAAGCGGCCGAAATGCCGCGCCACCAGCTGGCCGTAGACGCCGTAGGTGCCGCCGACGCCGGTGCCGATGATCACCCGGACGGTCTTGCCTTTGTAGAAATCGGCGACGTCGTCGGCATGGGCGCGGGAGGACACGGCCGAGGCCAGGGCGAAGGTGACCACGAGCGTGACAAATAGTCCAACCAAGCCAGTTCGGCGGATCATCGTTTCCTCGAGCGCCCTTGTTAGCAGCGTTGATAGCCCCTCCCCCTATCGCCAGCAAGGCGGGGCCAGCGTCCCTGAAAACAACAGTTGTTCCGAGAAATGGGCTACCAAAATCCGCGCGCCGCCTTAACGTCCCATGGCCCAGCCGATGACCGGACAAGAAATCGGCAGCTGCGAGGACTGATGGCGGAAGCGTTCAAGGACGGCGTCAAGCTCGGCGCCGGCTATGCCGATCTCGACCCGATGGTCGCGACCGATCTGGTGGCGGCCAATCATATCCTCGCCGAGAACGGCGTGCTCGATTCCTTCGGCCATGTCAGCGTGCGCGATCCGCGCAATCCCAATCGCTATCTGCAGATGCAGGCGATGGCGCCGCGCGACGTAACGGTCGCGCGACATCATCACCTTCGATCTCGACAGCAACGCGATCGACGGCAACGGCCGCTCGCCCTATCGCGAGCGCTTCATCCATGGCCAGATCTACAAGGTGCGGCCGGACGTCAACGCGGTCGTGCACAGCCACTCGCCGACCATCATCCCGTTCAGCGTGACCGAGAAGCCGTTGCGCGCGATCTTCCACAACGGGCATTTCCTCGGCCAGAGCGTGCCGGTGTGGGAGATCCGCGAGCACGCCGGCGTGCAGAACAACATGCTGGTGCTGACGAACGAGCTCGGCCGGTCGCTGGCGCAGGCGCTTGGCAAGGGCTCCGTCATCCTGATGCGCGGCCACGGCAACGCGGTCGCCGGCCCCGACCTCAAGACCACGGTATTCCGCGCGATCTACACCGAGGTCAACGCCAAGCTGCAGATGCAGGCGGTGATGCTCGGCGGCCCGATCAATTTCCTCAACGAGTACGAAGAAGCTCAAGGCGCAGAACGTCGACCGCCCGTGGGCAACGTGGAAGAAGCAGGTAGGCGCGCCGTAACAGGGAGACAACGACCATGTCGCGTATCCGATGGCACCTCACAACGATTTTTGCGCTTCTCGTCGCGCAACTTGCCTTTGCCGCCAACGCAACGGCCGAGACGGTCGCCGATTTCTACCGCGGCAAGACCGTGCGCGTGGTCATAGGCTATGGCGCGGGCGGCAATTACGATCTCTACGGGCGGCTCGCCACCGAATTTCTCGGCCGCCACATTCCCGGCAACCCGACCGTCATCGCGGTGAACATGCCCGGAGCCGGCGGCTTAAAGGCTGTCGACTACCTCTACAGGGTGGCTCCGCAGGACGGCACGCACCTCGGCGTAGTCGCCCAGCAACTCGCGCTAACCTTGCTCGTCGACGACAAGATGGGCATCGATCCGCGACGCTTCAGCTATCTCGGCCGTCTCACCTCGATGGTCGATGTTGCGGTGGCGCTGCCAAAGAGTGGCCTCAAATCGTTCGAGGACGCGCGCAAGCGCGAAGTCACGGTCGGCGCCGGCAACTCGACCTCGACGTCCGCCGTCTATGCACGCGCCCTGAACGCCTACGCCGGGTCCCGCTTCAAGATCGTCACCGGCTATAGCGGCACGGCGGAAATCCAGCTTGCGGCCGAGCGCGGCGAAGTCGACGTGAACGGCGGCGAATTGCTGCCCGCGATTATTGTCCAGTATCCGGAATGGCTGCAGGGCAAAGCCGTGCTCCTGTATCAGAGCGGTCTCAAGCGGTATTCGATGTTGCCGCAGGTACCCACCATGAGTGAGCTTTCGAGCGGCGAAGAGGGACGCGCTGTGATGAGCGCCCTCGCCGGCACCTCCGAGATCGGCCGCTCGATCCTGGTCCCGCCCGGCGTACCGCCGGAGCGCGTGGCCGCGCTGCGGACGGCGTTTCAGGCGATGCTCAAGGATCCGCAATTCATTGCGACGACCGAAAAGCGCAAGCTGATGATCGACGGCGCGACCGGTGAGCAGATGGACGCCGTCACGCGCGACACGATGAAACTGCCGAAGGACACCGTCGAAGCGCTGAAGCGCCTGCAGAACTAATATGACCGCGCCGGCGGAAAGCCCCGGCGCCGGGGGCGTCCATGACGGGCCGCTCCCCTATCTGCAGCGGATCAGGACCTACTATTCCGCGCTCGGCTATGGCGCACCCTACGAGTGGGCGCACTACGACAGCGTGCCGTTCCAGCCGCTGCGCAAGCCGCTCGCGCGAATGCCGTGTTGCGCTGGTCACCACCGCCGCGCCCTACCAGCCCGACAAGGGCGACCAGGGTCCGGGCGCGCCCTACAATTCCGCGGCGAAATTCTACGCGGTCTATTCGCTCGATGCTGCGAAGGACCATGACCTGCGCATCTCGCACATCGCGATCGACCGTGCCCACACCACCGCCGAGGATCCCGGCAGCTACTTCCCGCTCCCGGCGCTGCGCGATGCGGCGGCGCGCGGCCGCATCGGATCGGTGGCTCCACGCATCCATGGCCTGCCGACCAACCGTAGCCAGCGCACCACGATCGAGACCGATTGCCCGGAGCTGGTCGCCCGCTGCCACGCCGACGGCGCCGATGTGGCATTGCTTGTTCCCAACTGTCCGATCTGCCACCAGAGCGTGAGCCTCGCCGCCCGTGCGCTGGAAGAGAACGGCATCGCCACCGTGGTGATGGGCTGCGCCAAGGACATCGTCGAATATGTTGGCGTGCCGCGCCTGCTGTTCTCCGACTTCCCGCTCGGCAATGCGGCGGGGCGCCCGCACGACCGGGCCTCGCAGGCGGCGACTCTCGACCTTGCGCTGCGCGTGCTTGAGGACGCTTCAGCGCCGCGCACCACCGTGCAGTCGCCGCTCAACTGGTCCGACAATCCCGGCTGGAAGCTCGACTATTGCAACATCGAGCGGCTCTCGCCTGAAGAGATCGCCGCGCGGCGTGCGGAATTCGACAAGGCGAAGGACGTGGCCAAGGCGGTGCGCGAGGCGACGGGATAGGCAGCCGCGGGTCGCTATGGCTTCTCTTTTGGAAATAGCCCCGGAATATCGCGGTGGCCTTCATGCGTTTGGCGCCTGCGGAGAAGCGAAGCCGCGGCACTTATGTGCCCTTTCGCTTGCGCTCCCACGCATCGAGGCTCGCCTCAATGCCCGCTTCGACCTCTTCATCAGTATAACTGCCGCCTTCTTCAATCGAGCGGTTGATCGTCTCTCGCAAGGCGTCGAGCTTGGCCCGCTCTTCCGGCGTCAAGGACTGAAGGATACGGACCTTCTCCTCGACTTCAGCGAGTGCCGCCGCCGCCCAATCCTGAGCCTCTTCGGACCAGGTTGGAATGCGATCGATCAGTGTTTCGAGGCGCTTGTTCATGACACGAACCTAACACGGTCAGGACTTGGATGCACCCGCGTCTACTTCCGCCCCGCCGGCGCGGACTTCGGTTCTTCCTCGCTCGAAAGCTCGCCGAGCAGCTGCTCGAAATCCTTGGCCTCGCGGAAATTGCGGTAGACCGAGGCGAAGCGCACATAGGCGACGTCGTCGAGCGAGCGCAGCGCTTCCATCACCAGCTCGCCGACCGCCTCCGACGAGACTTCGCTCTCGCCCTGGCTTTCCAGCTCGCGCACGATCTTCGACACCGCCTGATCGATACGCTCGGGCTCGACCGGACGCTTGCGCAGCGCGATCTGCACCGAGCGCAGAAGCTTATCGCGATCGAACGGCACGCGCCGGCCGTTGCGCTTGATGACGACCAGTTCGCGCAACTGCACGCGCTCGAACGTCGTAAAGCGGAAGTTGCACGCGAGGCAAACCCGCCGGCGCCGGATGACGGACGAGTCCTCCGTCGGCCGGCTATCCTTCACCTGGGTATCGAGGCTCGTGCAGTTCGGGCAGCGCATGGCCTACCCCTGATAAATCGGAAACCGTTTCACCAATGCCTTCACCCGCTCGCGCACCGCGCCTTCGATCAGCGCGTCTTCCTCGGCGCCCTTCTGCGACAGCACGTCGAGCACCTCGGAGATCATCTCGCCGACCTCCTTGAACTCGGCGATGCCGAAGCCGCGCGTGGTGCCGGCCGGCGTGCCGAGCCGGACGCCCGACGTCACCATCGGCTTCTCGGGATCGTAGGGGATGCCGTTCTTGTTGCAGGTGATGTAGGCGCGCCCGAGCGCCGCCTCGGCGACCTTGCCGGTGAGGCGCTTGGGCCGCAGATCGACCAGCATCAGGTGCGTGTCGGTGCCGCCGGAGACGATGTCGAAACCCTTCGACTTCAGTGTCTCGGCCAGCGCCCTGGCGTTCTCGACCACGTTCTTGGCGTAGACCTTGAACGAGGGCTTGCAGCGCCTCGCCGAACGCCACTGCCTTGGCGGCGATCACGTGCATCAGCGGGCCGCCCTGCAGGCCGGGGAACACCGCCGAGTTGATCTTCTTCGCCAGCTCCTCGTCGTCGGTGAGGATGAAGCCCGAGCGGGGGCCGCGCAGCGTCTTGTGCGCGGTCGAGGTGACCACATGCGCATGCGGGAACGGCGACGGATGCACGCCGCCAGCGACCAGCCCAGCGAAGTGCGCCATGTCGACCATCAGCTTGGCGCCCACCTCGTCGGCGATCTCGCGGAAGGCGCGGAAATCGATGACGCGCGGATAGGCGCTGCCGCCGGCGATGATCATCTTGGGCTTATGCTCGCGCGCGAGCTTTCGCACCTCGTCGATGTCGATGCGGTGGTCGTCGCGGCGCACGCTGTAGGGCACCGGCTTGAACCAGCGGCCCGACATGTTGACGGGCGAGCCATGGGTGAGGTGCCCGCCGGCGGCGAGATTGAGCCCGAGGAAGGTGTCGCCAGGCGCCATCAGCGCCATGAAGGCGGCGGCATTCGCCGACGCGCCTGAATGCGGCTGCACGTTTGCGAACCGGCATCCGAAAAGCTTGGTCACCCGTTCGATCGCCAGGGTTTCGGCGATGTCCACATACTGGCAGCCGCCGTAGTAGCGCCGGCCCGGCAGGCCTTCGGCGTATTTGTTGGTGAGCACCGAGCCCTGCGCCTCGAGCACCGCCTTGCTGACGATGTTCTCGGACGCGATCAGCTCGATCTCGTCACGCTGACGACCGAGCTCTTTCGCGACCGCCGACGCGATCTCCGGATCGGCCTCGGCGAGCGACGCCGAAAACATTGAAGTTGTTTGAGTTTTTGCGCTCGGGTCGGTAGCTGCCATGGCCTTCTCCTGCGGGATCGCGCGATACCATATCGGGCGCGCAGCGCCAAGCAATAGCGCCGCGGCAGGGGATTACCGCAATATCTGGGGCTGACAGACGCTTATGGCCGGAAGGTCAGGCCACCAGCTCGTACGGCACCTGGGTCGGGCCGTAGCCCTCGGTGCGGGTCTTGGCGGCCGGATCGTAGCGGCCCTGCAGGATCGTGCCCTCGCCAAGCTTCCGGCTGCGCACGATGATCGCGACCGAGCGGGTGGCACCGCCCTGCTCGGCATGGATCGCGCGCGGCGGCACAATATCGACCTTGCCCTGCGTGCCGGTCGTCACCGAGGCGAGCTTCAGCTCGGCGTATCCGGGCTTGCTGCCGTCATCGATACGATCATACCGCTCGAGGCTCTCGGTGCCGTCGAGCAGGCCGTAGAGCACCCAGCAATCGGCGTGGTCGTGGATCGAGCCCTTGCGGCCGGGCACGCGCACCACCGCGTTGATCACGAAGTCGTAGTCGGGATCGACATAGAGCAGCAGGTTCTTGTGGCCTTCGGTGGACGGCCAGTCCTTTGAGTGCGCCTTCAGCGCGGGCTCCATCACGAAACGCTCGAGCGCGGGCTTCGCCTTCTCCATCCGGGTCTGCCTATCGGCGTTGGTCGACCAGATCACGCGCAATTCGTGAATGAAGGCTTTGAGTTCCGGCAGCGGCTGACCGCTCGACATATCAGGCACCCACGATTTGGAGGCATTCTTATCTTCCGCATAAACGTAAATGGGCGTAGCGTTCCGCGCAACACCGGACAGCCTAAGAATTCCGGTGAACATAGGGAGGAAGAGCATGCTCGAGCTTGACGAGGCTCGCCGCGCATTCCTATTGCGTGCGGCGTTGACGGCAGTCGCGGGCGCAGGCGTCGGGGTGGTCCCGGCAACCCTCGCACAAGCGCAACACCACGATCATGGCGGCGCGGCGCAACCCGCCGTTCACCAGCATCCACCCAGCACCGGGCACGGCGTGTTCTTCAACGCCGATGAAGCCGCGACCATCGCGGCCTTCACCGAGCGGCTGATGCCGGGCGCGCCGGGCAAGCCGGGCGCGCTCGACGCCGGCGTGCTCAACTACATCGACCTCGCGCTGGCCGGCTTCTATGCGCACCAGCAGGACTTCTACCGGCGCGGCCTCAACTCGCTCGAAGCCTATTGCCAGAAGACCCACAAGGCGTCGTTCGTGACGCTCGGCGCCGACCGCCAGAACGAGGTGATCAGGGCGCTGGAAAACGGCAAAGCCACCGAGTTCGGCTGGCCGCGCCCGCAGGCGTTCTTCAATACGCTGCGCACCCATACCATCGAAGGCATGTTCGCCGACCCGATCTACGGCGGCAACAAGGACTTCGCCGGCTGGCGGCTGATCGGCTTCCCCGGCGCGATCCCGGTGTTCTCGACCGAGGACATGCTGAGCAAGGAGGCTTACGCCGGCAAGGAAATCATCGGCCTGCAAGCGCGGGCCCCCGTGCGGAGGGCTTGAGCCATGGCAACCGAAAAAACAGACGTCGTCATCGTCGGCGTCGGCGCGGCCGGCGGCATCCTCGCTGTCGAGCTCGCCAGAGCAGGCCTCAAGGTCGTTGGGCTCGAACGCGGCCCACGGCTCGCGACCAAAGACTTCGCCCCGCAGGACGAGCTGCGCTACTTCCAGCGTCAGGACCTGCGTCCGGACGTGCGGCGCCAGCCGGTCACCTGGCGCCCCAACACCAAATCGCGCGCGACGCCGATCGCGCTCGCAAAGCTACGGCAACCAGGCCGGCGGCGGCACCGTGCACTACGGTGCGGTCTCCTGGCGCTTCCATGAAGACGACTTCCGGGTGCGCTCGCACACCCTCGAGCGCTACGGCAAGGCCGCCATTCCGGAGGACTCGTCGGTCATGGATTGGCCGCTGAGCTATGCCGAGCTTGAGCCCTACTACGACCGCATCGAGTATGAGCTCGGCGTGTCGGGCAAGGCCGGCAATCTGCGCGGCCAGAAGATCGCGGGCGGCAACGTGTTCGAGGCGCCGCGGCAACGCGAGTTCCCGCTGCCGCCGCTGCAGCTCGATCAGGTGGGCGTCAACTTCGACGCCGCCTGCAAGAAGCTCGGCTATCACCCGTTCTCGACGCCGCGCGCGATCCTGTCGCAACCCTACAAGGGCCGCCCGGCTTGCAGCTATTGCGGCTACTGCCAGGGTTTCGGCTGCCATATCGGCGCGAAATCGTCGACGCTGGTGACCAACCTGCCGGACGCCGACGCGACCGGCAACTTCAAGCTCCTCACCAACGCGATGGTCTATCGCGTCAACACCGACAATTCCGGTCGCGCGACCGGCGTGTCGTATTACGGGCCCGACGGCTCCGCCGACAACACCGTCGAGGCAGAGATCGTCATCGTGTCGCCCTTCATCTACGACGCGGTGCGGCTGCTGCTGCTCTCGAAGACGGAAAAGTTCCCGGACGGACTCGCCAATTCCAGCGGGCATCTCGGCAAGCATTTGATGTCGCACATCCAGACGCGGGTGTTCGCCGCCTTCGACGACCGCCACATCAACGTCTACATGGGACCGAGCGCGCAGAAGCACACGATCGACGACCTCAACGCCGACAACTTCGACCACAGCGGGCTCGGCTTCATCCGCGGCTCGCAGATCTCGGCCAATCCGGCCGCGATCGAAGGCGGGCCGATCGGAACCGCGATGGCGATGCCGCCACCGCCCGGCGTGCCACGCTGGGGCGAGGGCTACCGCGACTTCTTCGCCAAGTACTATACGCGCTACCTGGCGATGACCGGGCAGACCGAAGAGCTGCCCTACCCCACCCAGACGATCGATCTCGATCCCGACGTGCGCGACGCCTGGAACCTGCCGGCGCCGCGCATGACCTATGACTGGCGGCGCCCGAACGAGACCAAGCGCCTCGAGTTCATCACCGGCAAGATCATGGAGATCGGCCGCGCCATGGGAGCGGCCCATGTCTGGCCGTCGGGGTTCAGTCCCGGCGCGCCGGGCTCGCACCACCAGGGCGGCGTGCGCATGGGCAGCAACCCGAAGGAATCGGTGGTCAACAAATACGGACAGACCTGGGACATCCCGAACCTGTTCGTGCTCGGCAGCGCGAACTTCTGCACATCGAGCGGCTTCAATCCGACGCTCACGATCCAGGCGCTCGCCTATATGAGCGCGGATGCGATCGTGAAGAGCTACCGGAAGTCGCCGGGGCCGCTGGTCAGGGCGTAGCGGGAATGCCGTGTCGCACAAAGAGCAATGGCCGGGCACGATGCCCGGCCATTCTGCCGATTGGAAACCAGAGCGCCAGTGCTGCCACGGCTAGGCGAACAGGAAGTCGTTCTGATGCAAACTGCCGACCGTCGCTGGCAACTTTGCCCGCACCGCAGCTTGTTTTATTTGTTGTTGGCTGGCCTTTGTTGAACAAACGCTTCTGCTCAATAATTTTCGCTCGCACCCGCGCTGCCAACGAACATCTCTTCATGTCCGGTTGTAGCTTGCGTATTTATACTCCTATAAGTATATATTTGTTTGGGAGGCTTGGGGCAAACGTGAGTGCAGCTATATGGAATTTAGTGGCGGCACTATTAGCTACATTAGGTGCTGGCGTTTTTGCATATCTTGCACTTCTTGATGGCAATCCGCTTCTTGTTGTCGGCTCGATTATTGGTTTTCTGAGTGGCATCGCGTGGACTATCTCTGGAATAATAGGAGTACGCCAAGAATGACAAATCACGCGCTACTCACCTGGGCTGTAATCTTCTTTATGGTGCTCAATTTATCAGGCGCGGCCTTTTCAATTGCGCGTGTGTATTTTCGTTGGAAGCAGCAACAGCAATCCTATGTCCCTTCCTCAACTACGACGCATAATTTCGGTCCAAACCATATTGTACTGTCTTACCTAACAAAGAAGGACGATGCGCTTACTAAACCTCTCAAGTATGCAGCCATGATGGCCGTATTCTCTTCGGCATTAATTGCACTTATCAAATTTGTGGTGCACTGACTTTTCGTTCCCGCTCTTGTCCTACGGTGCACCGCGGATCCGGCGGCTTTCTTCGCAGCATGGCAACCGGTGCAATGGGTAAAGCGTCACCGTGATTCCCGGGCATAACCCGTCGAAGACGGGCGTAAACGCCCTGATGCCCGACCATCCACGTCTTTCACATCGGCGGTTCGTAGGGCGTAATAGCGAAGCGTATTGCGCCAACTGAAGACGCGATTGGCGGATTACGCTTCGCTAATCCGCCCTACGACTGCTCCCGCAATACGTTGACGCGACGGGACAGCTGGTCAACAATCCCGGCACTCCCGCGGAGTTCGCGCAATCGATCGAGTGCCAGCGCGCCGGCGTTGCGGAGACGGCGCGGAAGCTCGGCCTCAAGAGGCGGAGTAGACCACTCTTTATCCAGCGATCCGCAGAGATCGCAGGAACGTCGACTATCCTGCAGGGAGGACCTCATGTTGATATCGTATGCGTCTTGGCGCGCCGTCGTCGCTGTGGCTGCGGCGCTCGCAATGATGACGCCTGCTGCCTCACAGGTCTGGCCGCAGCGCACAGTGAAATTCATATGCCCGCTTGGGCCCGGCTCCGGTGCAGACCTCGGCGCGCGCTTGATGGCCGAACGGCTCGCCAAGCGGTGGGGCCAGCCGGTGATCGTGGAGAACCGGCCCGGCGGCGACGCCATCCCCGCGATCAATCAGTTCATCGGTGCCAACGACGATCACACGTTCCTGTTTGCGCCGTCGAGCACGTTCATCGCGCACCCGTTCCTGTATGCCAAGCTCTCCTACGACCCCAAGGAGCTGATCCCTGTCGTGCGCCTGTCGGAAACCCTGACGACCCTCTCGGTGCCGACCCGCCTTGCCGTAACGAACCTGGCCGAGCTGGTGGCGCTGGCACGCAAGGAGCCCGGCAAGCTCAACTGGCACGCGCTCACGAGCCTCAATGACATGCAGACGCAGGCCTTCGGTAAGTTCCACCGGCTCGAGATGGTGCGTGTGCCCTACCGCGACGGCACCCAGGCGTTGAACGACTTGGCCGAGAACCGCATTCAGCTCTACTCGTCCTCGTTCGCGGTGGTGCGTCCGCAGGTGCTGGCCGGCAAGGCGCGGCCGATCGCGGTGACCGCGACCCAGCGGGCCGAGGCGCTGCCGAACGTCGGCACGGTGCGCGAGCAAGGCCATCCGGAGCTGGAGTTCGACGGCATGGTCGGCGTTTTCGCCCTGCGCGTGGTGCCGGTTGGGGCACGCGAGCGGATCGCGAAGGACGTGATCGAGTTCGCCCGCGATGCGGAGGTCGTCAGCCGCCTGACGGCGACCGCGCAGATCATCAAGACTGCCGGCCCGGCGGAGTTCGCCAAGGCTCTCGAAGTACAGCGCAACAACGCCGTCGAGACGGTTCGGCTGACGGGCCACAAGCCGGCGCAATAGGCGGGGCGGGGCGAGCGCTGACGGCCCGTCGAGGATCGTTTCGTCCTATGGCTGCTTTCGATGGGATGACTTATTTCCAGCTTGGATCTTGAAACGGCGGATTGCGCTTCTCTCATCCACCCTACGACAACCCGTTCACTGTCCACACCGTGCAAATTCATGTGCATAGCGACCGCTGAACAGAAAGCGCGACGACTGTTGCACGCGACGCGCACACAACGCCGACGAACGCGCGCCGCTGTCACCAGGATGTAAACAGTTGCGCGACGTTCGGCTTGACGGCGCAAATTTCTGTGGCACCGTCGTTCCGTCCCGGCCGTCAAGGGTGCTCTCGCGAGGCATTGCATGAGCAGGTCGGGACCGGCGTCCTGCGCGTTGCTTCATGCAGAGCAGCTCCCGGGAGGCGCCCGGCAACACCGCCCTTCCGCCACTACGAGCGGAACGTGCGAACGCACCAATGCGAGACCGAAGGCCACCGCCCATGTGCAACGGCCAACGGTTTTGCCATAGCGCGTCGAAGACGCGCGTGAACGCGCTTATGGGCGGAGTCCGGGGCCAACAATCGCCGCAGTGGAGCGCCGAGAGGCGAGCGTCCTACGTCATTGGACGCAAGGCGCCTCGTAGAAGCGCGTTTACGCGCGTCTTCTACGCGCTATGGCGCCTGCGGGCGTACGTCACTCGCCCGCCTAAGGGTGCCGCTGCACCCGAGCGCCTGTCGGCGCTCCGCTCCCTTGCATTTGTGCGAGGGACAGTTGGCAACGCTCGGAGGTCGTATGACTCGCGAGAACGATGATGTGTGCGTTGTTCGTAGCCCGCATGGAGCGAAGCGGAATGCGGGGCTTGTGCCCGAGGCTTGGCTGCCCCCGGATTTCGCTTCGCTCCATCCGGGCTACGAATAGGTGCCAGATTCAGAGAAAGACCAGTAAGACGGAAAGAAAAATCGCAGAAGTGCCTGGCCGCGCTGATAAATCATTCCATGTCGGACGTCTTACACCCCTTCGGCGCCCGAGTAAGACGCGTCGCAACCCTCCATCGCCCGCTAACAAAAGTGGCCGGGCGCGATGCCCGGCCACTGCCATTCAGCGTTCGTCTCGTTCAGCTCCGTCTAGACCAGCTTCACGTTCTTCAGCGGCAGGCTGCGCACCGGCTTGCCGATCGCCGCCTGGATCGCATTGATGACCGCCGGCGCAACGACGCAGATCGTCGGCTCGCCGACGCCGCCCCAGAAGTCGTTGGTCGGGACGATCACCGTTTCCACCTTCGGCATCTCCGCCAGCCGCGCGAGCTGGTAGGTGTCGAAGTTGAGGCTGGTCATGCGCCCGTTCTCGACCGGGCACTCGCCGTAGAGCACGGCGCTCAGCCCATAGGCGACCGAGCCCTCGACCTGCGCGGCGATCTGGTCGGGATTGACCGCATGGCCGCAGTTCAAGGCCAGCACCATGCGGTGCACCTTGACCTTGCCGCTCGCATCCACCGACACCTCGGCGGTGGCGGCGGAGTAGCTGCCGTAGCCCATGAACTGGGCGATGCCGCGATGCACGCCTTGCGGCAGCGGCTTGCCCCAGTCGCCGCGCTCCGCCGCGGCGTTGAGCACGGCGAGATGCTTGGGATGCTTGCTCATCATGGCGCGGCGGAATTCGAGCGAGTCCTTACCGGCCGCCCGCGCCAACTCCTCGATGAAGCACTCCATGTAGTAGCCGTTCTGGTTGGTATTGACCCCGCGCCAGGGACCGACCGGAACGTGCGTGTTGCGCATGGCGTATTCGATCAGCAGGTGCGGCACGCTGTAGCCGAGCTGCGCATCGCCGGGCTCCGCCCAATAGCCCTGGAGCTGCCGCATGTCGCGGCCGCCGGCCATCGCCGCCGGGATTGAGCCAGGCGTTGATCGACTGGCCCGACACCCGCACATGCAGGCCGACCAGATTGCCCTTGTCGTCGAGACCGGCCGAGAACTTGCACATCGAGATCGGCCGGAAGAAGTCGTAGGTCTGGTCCTCTTCGCGCGACCAGATCAACTTCACCGGAACGCCCGGGAATTCCTTGGCGACCACCACCGCTTTGCGGACGTAGTCCTGGGTGCCGCCGCGCCGGCCGAAGCCGCCGCCGAGATCATGGCGGTAGACTTCGCATTGCCCGAGCGGCAGGCCGGACTCCGACGACAGCGCCGCGAGCGAGGCTTCGAGGTTCTGCGTCGGCGTCCAGCACTCGGCTTTGTCGGCCGTGAGCCGCACGGTGGCGTTCATCGTCTCCATGCAGGCGTGCGAGAGGAACGGGGTCGAATAGGTCGCCTCGATCTTCTTCGCTGCACCGGCGATTGCCGCCAGCGCGTCGCCCTCGCGCCGCTCGCCATTGGTCTCGGTCGCGGTGAGTCCGGTCTCGAGGTGCTTGGCGATGGTGGCGCTCGACACCTGGCCGTTCTCGCCTTCGTCCCAGGTGATCGGCAGCGCGTCGAGCGCGGTCTTCGCCTGCCACCAGGTGTCGGCGACGACGGCAACCGCGCTGTCGCCGACCCGAACGACCTTGCGGACGCCCGGCATCTTGGCGACCTTGGATTCGTCGACGCTCTTGAGCTTGCCGCCGTAGACCGGCGTGTCCTTGATCGCGGCGTTGAGCATCCCCGGCAGCTTGATGTCGATCGCGTAGACCTTGCTGCCGTTGAGCTTGTCCGCGGTATCGAGCCGCTTCATCGGCTTGCCGGCGATCGTCCAGTTCTTCGGGTCCTTGAGCTTGACGCTCTTCGGATCCGGCGGTGTGAGCTTCGAGGCCGCCGCGGCGACCCGCCCGTAGGTGGTCTGGCGTTTGGATTTGGCGTGGGTGATGGTGCCGTTCGACACGGTCAGCTCTTCGACCGGGACCTTCCATTCATTCGCCGCCGCCTGCAGCAGCATCATGCGCGCAACCGCGCCGCCGCGCCGGACATAGCTCTCCGAACCGCGGATGCCGCGGCTGCCGCCGGTCGACATGTCGCCCCAGGCGCGCTTGCGGGCGAGGTTCTGGCCGGGCAGCACACCTTCAGTGGAGACGCGCCGCCAATCGCATTCGAGCTCCTCGGCGACGAGCTGGGCGAGCCCGGTGAGCGTGCCCTGCCCCATCTCCGAGCGCGCGATGCGGATCACGCAGTCGTTGTTGGGCCGGATCACGACCCAGATGCCGACTTCGCTGCCGGCGTTCTGCGCCTGCTGCGCGGACGCGAGCGGCAGGTCGAAGCCGAGCGCCAGCCCGCCACCGGCAACGGCAGCCGAGCCGACGATGAAGTTGCGGCGGGAGATTTCAATGGTGCTGTCGTGGATCGTTTTGGTCATGGCTGATCTCCCCGACATCAGGATTTGCGATTGGCGCGGCCGGACGTGCCGCTGCCGTTGCCACTACCGGCCGCCTGGTGAACGGCCGCACGGATGCGCTGATAGGTGCCGCACCGGCAGATATTGGTCATCGCGTCGTCGATGTCCTTGTCGGTGGGGCGCGGCGTCTTCCGCAACAGCGCCGCCGCGGCCATGATCTGGCCGGACTGGCAGTACCCGCATTGCGGCACGTCGAGCGCCGCCCAGGCCCGCTGCACCGGATGCGACGAGTTTCGCGACAGTCCCTCGATGGTGACGATCCGGTCGGTCGGCTTCACGTCGCCGACGCGCATCGAGCAGGAGCGCACGACCTCGCCGTTGACGTGGATGGAGCAGGCGCCGCATTGCGCCACGCCGCACCCGTATTTGGTGCCGGTGAGCCCGACCTGCTCGCGGATGACCCACAAGAGCGGCGTGTCGTCCGCCACCTGCACGTCACGGTTCTGGCCGTTGATGTTCAATCTTGCCATTCGCACCCTCCCGGGGCATCGCCCGTCGGCGACGCCATTCGTTGTTGCTTGGTTTATGTCGACGCACGGCTTACGGCCGCGCGCCCGAGGTGCCGGAACGTCCCTCCCGGCAGTTACGAAGTATTCCAATTTAACAGAGGCGCGGCGGGCTGCCTATGGGTCGCGCGCGGGTCTCACTCCCGGATCAGATCGCCCTCGACCGTGCAGCGGCGCAGCAGCCGGCGCTCCTCTTTCGGGAAGTCGGTGCGGGCGTGGATAGTCGCGCGATTGTCCCACATCAGGAAGTCGCCGAGCTGCCAGACGTGCTCGTAGATGAATTCGCGCCGCTCGCCGATGTCGTAGAGCTGGTCGAGGATCGCGGCGCCCTCCGCCGCATCGAAGCCTTCGAGCGCGGTGGTCATCAGGCGGTCGACGAACAGCGTCTTCCTGCCGGTGTACGGATGGCTGACGAACACCGGGTGGTAGTGGTGCGGGATGTTGCTGATGTCGCCCGAGGCATCGGCCTGCCGCGCGCGGTTGTATTCGTGGATGTGCAGCGCGCGCTTGCCGGCAAGCTTCTGCTTGATCGCCTCCGGCACCGCGTCATAGGCCTTGTACATGTTCGAGAACATGGTGTTGCCGCCGGTCGACGGCAATTCGAGCGCATAGAGGAACGTGTACTGGTAGGGCTTGGCCGAATAACCGGAATCGATGTGGAACCAGAAGTCGCCCTCGCCGAAGGCGCCGATCGGGACGCCGTTGTCGTCCTTGATGTTGCTGACCAGCAGAACCTTCTCGTGGTCCTGTTGGGTGCCTTCGGCGCGGGCGCGCAGTTTCTCGGGCGCCTTCTTGCGCGAGCCGAGATCGCCGAAATAGGACGCGAAGGTGAGTTGCTGATCCTGCGAGATGGTCTGGCCGCGGAAGACGAGCACCAGATGCTTGTTCCAGGCGTCCCGGATCGCCTCCACGGTCTCGCGCGACAGCGGCTTGGTGAGATCCACGCCCCTGATCTCCGCGCCACAGGCGGACGACAGCGGCACGACCTGGATCTCGAGGACGTCTTGCATTTGGGCCATTGGGGCGATTCCTTCTCGCGGTTTCTTCGTTACCCGCATGGTAGGCCGGAATCGTGCGGCCGGGAATACGGCTCAACGGCCGCGCTTTCAGCCGCGCTTGAAGCTTCTGCAGCGCCAGCCGCTGCAAGTCGGCCCGCGATGCCGTGGCCGGGCCCATGACGCTGACTTCGGTGCCGGTCGCCGCGTCGATCGCGGAGACCTTCACATGGCGGCCGATGGCGACGAACTCGAAATAGATTTCGCGCTGTTGTGAAGGGTCATCGGGCATGAGTTATGCCTCGACGACGACGTAGTTGTTTTCGACCCGGACCGGGAAGGACTCCGCGACGTAAGGCCCCTCGACCAGCTCACGGCCTTCCTTGACCGTCACCGTGTATTGCCGGATTCGCATCCGTGTCGGGTCGCACCAGGATTTGCCGGTGCGGATATCGAATTCCCAGCCGTGCCAGGGGCACTTCACCATCTCACCGGGGCGCGAGCAGAGATATTCGCCCGGCACCTTCGACTCCACGACTGCGGTCTGGATGCCGTGCGCCAGGCTGCCGCCGCGGTGCGGGCAGCGGTTGTTGAGCGCGAAGAAGTCGCCGGCGAGATTGAATACCACGATGTTGCGGCCGGCGACTTCGACCAGCTTGCGCTGGCCGGGCGGAATTTCATCGACGGCGGCGACGACGTGACTGGCCATCAAACCAACAGGGCGGCTCAGTCGAGCCGGTAGAGAGCGCGCGCGTTCTCGCAGAAGATCTTGTTGCGGGTCGCCTCGTCGAGCGACGGCGGCAAAGCGAGGAACGGATCGTCGAAATCCCAGTGCGGATAGTCGGACGAGAACATGATCTTGTCGAAGCCGATCCACTTCATGGTGTCGAGCAGTTGCTCCGGCCGCTCGGTCTCCTCCATCGGCTGGGTCGAGACCCAGATATGCTCGCGCATATATTCCGACGGCGCCTTCTTCAGGTGCGGGACCTCGTCCTTGAGCTTCTTCCAGTTCTTGTCCATGCGCCAGCCGAGCGACGGCATCCAGCCGAAACCGGCCTCGATCATCACGATCTTGAGCTCGGGATAGCGCTCGAACACGCCTTCGAGGATGAGGCTCGCGACCTGCGCCTGGCAGCACGAAGCATGCTCGGTCATGTCCTCGATGTAGAACGACGGCCAGCCGGTGCTGCTCGCAGGCCGCCCGCTGGTGCCGAACACATGGATGCCGATCGGCAGCCCGGCTTCGATCGCGGCTTCGTAGACCGGCCAGTATTGCTTCTTGCCGAGGAGATCGTTGGTGCGGGTCTTGAGCAGCACATGCGCGAAGCGCTTGTCGCCGGTGCGGCGCTTGACCTCGACGCGCGTCGCATCGCCGTCCTCAAACGGCACGACGACGGAGGCGAGCAGCCGCTGGTCCTGCTTGTTCCAGCCTTCGAGCTGGAACTCGTTCGACGCATAGGCCATGGCGGCGGAGAATTCGGAATTCTGGTCGCCCTGCCCGGTCGGCGAGAGCGGATTCATGATCGCGTATTCGATCGGATAGGCGTCGAGGAACTGCTGCTTCATGAAAGCAAGATTGCTCCCCGGCAGTCCGCCGTCCGGCGGCCACGAGTCGCGGCGCGAGGCCAGCGGCTGCATCTTGGGATAGGGAAAGCCCTTGAGGTAGCCCTGGCGCTGGCGCGCGCCGTAGGTGGTGACATGGTCCCACCAGCGCTTGCTCAGATAGGGCTTGAGGTCCTCGACCGAGCTCTTGGGATGGATGTCGACGTCGACGATCTTGAGCTTGCTGTTCGAGCGGACGTCGGCCTGCCGCACTTCGATGTTCATCGGGCGTCCTCCCTGAGGCGCGGATAGGTCGCAAGCGGATTGTCGACCAGAATCTTCCTCTTGAGCGATTCCGGCAAGCCCCGCGGCAGGGCGTCGTCGCCGTCGAACTGCCAGTGCGGGAAATCCGATGCGTAGAGCAGTATATCATCGGAATCGAGGTGATCGACCATCTGTTCGGTAATGGCAGGGTCGTCCGGGGCGTCGAACGGCTGGATGGTCAGCCGCACATGGTCGCGCACGATCTCCTTCGGCGGCCGGTCGACCCAGGGCACCTCCGAGCGGATGCCGCGCCAGAATTTCGACAGCCGCCACAGGAACCCGGGCAGCCAGGTGACGCCCGATTCCATGAGCACCACCTTGAGCTTAGGGAACTTGGCGAAGGCGCCCTCGCAGATCAGGCTGCCGAGCTGCGACTGGAACGCCTGCGCATAGGACACATAGTCCTCGACGTAGTAGCTCGGCCAGCCAAGCGAGGTCATCGACTGCCGGTAGGTCGAGCCGGGATGGATGCCGATCGGCAGGTCATGCTTCTCCGCCGCGGCGAACAGCGGCCACCAGTGCCGGCGCCCGAGCGGCGTCTCCTGCATGGTGACGAGCTGGATCTGCACGAACCGCTTGTCGGGCGCGACGCGCTCGATCTCGTCGACGGCGTATTCGATGTTCTGGGTCGGCACCACGATCGAGGCGCGCAGCCGCGGATCGCGGTCGAGCCATTCCTTGGCGATGTAATTGTTGACCGCCTTCGCAACCGCGACGCCCATGTCCTCGCTGTAGGGCAGATGCGCGCCGTAGAGGCAGTTGAGGATGGCATGCCCGGCGCCGAGCCGGTCGAGCACCTGCGCCGACAGCGCGGTCACGTCGTTCGCGGCGCTGCCGTTCGGACCCTTCCAGTCCTGCCGTACGGAAATGGGCGCGCGCGGCGGATAGGAGTTGCTCTCGAAGCCCGGGAATGCCGCGCTCGGCGATCGAGTTGCGCCAGTAGTCGTCGAAGTGCGGCAGCAGTGCCTTGAGGCTCGGCACTGCCGGATGCACGTCGCAATCGATGGCGGCTCTTGTGGCGGTCATGCCGCAATGTACACGGAAACTCGTTCCTGTGCGCCGGCTCGCCTCACGGTGTGGCGTTCAGGACCGCGGCCAGAGCACGCCCTGGTAGCCGCGCGGGACCGTGCCGATGCCCTTGTAGACGAACTTCTGCAGGCGCTTACCCTCGTAGGTTTCGGTCGTGTAGAGGTTGCCCTTGGAATCGGTCGCGATGCTGTGCACGCCATAGAACATGCCCGGCTGGCGCCCACCGGCGCCGAAGGCGGTGATCTCCTCGAGCGTTTCGCGCACGATGATGCGCACGCGCGAGTTCTGCCCGTCCGCCATCAGGATGAAGCGCTGCTCGGGGTCGCGGGTGAACGCGATGTCCCAGGCCGAGCCCGAGCCGAGCGTGTTCCTCGCGTAAATCCCCTCCTTCACGAACTTGCCTTCGGCCGTGAACACCTGCAGCCGGTTGTTGGCGCGGTCGCAAACATAGACGAGCCCGTCGTTCGACCGTTCGATGCAGTGGACCGGGTTGCGGAACTGCTGGGCAGGCTCCGCCTTGGGATCATAGGGGCCCATTTTGGCGTCGTCGGGCTTGTTGCCGTAGGCGCCCCAGAAGCGCTTCATCTTGCCGGTGTCGGCGTCGATCACCGCCACGCGTTTGTTGCCATAGCCGTCGGCGATATAGGCTTCGTTGGCTTTCGGATCGACCCAGATCTTCGCCACGCGGCCGAAGTTCTCCGAATCGTTGCTGCCTCCGCTCATGCCGAACTTGCCGGCCTGCATCAGGAACTTGCCGTCCTTGGTGAACTTCAGGACATGCGCATCCTTGGCGCCGTTGCCGCCGATCCAGACATTGCCCTTGTAGTCGACATGAATGCCGTGGTTGGACTGCGGCCACTCATAGCCCTGGCCGGGACCGCCCCACGAGCGCACGAGCCCGCCGCCCGGTTCATAAACGAGGACCGGCGGTGCGGTGCGGCAGCACTCGGCGATCGGCGGGCTGAGCTCGGCGCCTCGCTCATTGTTGTGCAGTCCGCCGGCGCCGCGATGAATCACCCAGATATGGTCCTGCTCGTCGACCCAGAGACCGATGGTCCAGCCGAGCAGCCAATTGTTGGGAAGCGGTTTCGGCCAGAGCGGATCGACCTCGAACATCGGGGCGGTCACACCCGATTGTGCTTCCGCATGCTGCTGCAGCAGCGCCTGGCCCACGCCGAGCCCGACAATGCCGGCCGCCAGCGCCATCGCAGAGACGAACCTTGGCTTGACCGCGCGATTTTTCATGGATGTCCTCCCGAACGATCTTCCTTCCTGGCATGTACTTGCAGTCGAGCAAGTCCGGGGCGTCCTTTTGCTTGCGATCATTATAGGCGAAGCTGCGGGGCTTGTAAGGCGGCTTCAAGTTCTCCTAACGTAGCGATCGGGGAGATCAAACGCGTGCGTTTTCATAGATTTGCCGCGCTCTGGCGGCGCGTCGCCACCACCACGCTCACCGCATTGCTCGTATGCGCGATTGCGTTCAGCGCAGCGGCGCATGAAATCCCCAACGACGTGAAGATCACCGCCTTTTTCAAGCCGGCCGGTGAACGGGCTTACCTGCTGCTGCGCGTGCCGCTCGCTGCGCTGGTCGAAGTCGAATATCCCACCCGCGGACCGGGTTACCTCGATCTTGCGCGCGCGGATGACGCATTACGCGGCGCGATCAAGCTCTACCTCACCGACAACATTACAGTCTTCGAAAACGACACACCGCTCTCCCCGCGCGTCGCCAATTTTCGCGTGTCGCTTCCGTCCGACAAATCCTTCGGCAGCTATGAAAGTGCGCTTGCGCATGTGCAGGGCCCGCCCCTGCCCAGCAGCATGGACCTCTATTGGAACCAGCAGTTCATCGATGTGCTGCTCGAATATCCAATCCGGTCCGACCGCTCGGAATTCGCCATCCAGCTGCGCGTCGACCGGTTCGCCCGCACCGTCACGACGACGCTTCGCTTCCTGACCCCCGACGGCGCCACGCGGGCCTTCGAGTTTCACGGCGATCCTGGCGTGATCGCGCTCGATCCGCGCTGGCACCAGGCTGCCCTGCGCTTCGTCGTGTCAGGCTTCTGGCACATCCTCGAAGGCATCGATCACCTGTTGTTTCTGCTGTGCCTCGTGCTTCCGTTCCGGCGGTTGCGCCCGCTCGTCATCATCGTCACCGCGTTCACGGTCGGCCACTCGATCTCACTGATCGCGGCTGCCCTCGGTTTCGTACCGGACGCGCTCTGGTTTCCACCGCTCGTCGAGACGCTGATCGCCATCACGATCGTCTACATGGCACTGGAGAATATCGTTCAGGCCGCGAAGGGAACGCTCGGCGAAAGCGGCGTGGAGTATCGCTGGATCGTCGCTTTCGCGTTCGGGGTCGTGCACGGATTCGGATTTTCGTTCGCGTTGCGCGAATCCCTGCAGTTCTCAGGTGACCATCTCGTCTTGTCGCTGTTCGCCTTCAATCTCGGCGTCGAGCTTGGCCAAATCGCCGTGCTGCTCGTGCTGGTCCCGGCGCTTGGAGTGCTGTTCCGGTACGTTGTCCCCGAACGCCTCGGCATCATCATCATATCAGCGCTGGTGGTGCACACCGGCTGGCATTGGATGCTCGAACGGGGCGCTCAGCTCGCGAAATTTCCGTTCCCCACGCTCGACGCCGCCTTCATCGCCAGCGCGATGCGTGGGCTCTTGGCCGCGTTGATACTCGCGGCCGCGGTGTGGGCAGCAAACAGCTGGCTCAGGCGCTGGATTGCGGCGGACGCGCTTAGAAAAACGCCAGGGTCCTGATCTCGATGCTCTCGCGCGGGCGGGCGTTCGGCGGCGTGGTCGGGTCCTCGAACGCGGTGTGGGCGGTCCAGCGCGCCACGCCTTCCTTCTGCGAGTCATAGACCTTGAACACCAGCGCCTCCTCGCGCCGCATGCGCGGGAACCAGTACCAGTGGTGGTTGGGATTGTAGGCGCAGGCGTAGGTCTGGCCCTTGCGGTCCTGATAGATGCGCTCGGAGATGATGAAGTCGTCGAACGCGACGCTGCGCGCATCGCAGATCGCCAGCGGGAAGGTTTCGACCGGATAGCGGATCGGGCGCCACACCTGCACGATCGCGAAACGCCGCGTGAGCAGATCCTCGGCCTCGTCGGGCACGATGTCGCGCACCCGCTGCGGCCCCGACCATTCGGTATAGTCGTTGTGCGCGCGCCGCACGACCTCGCGGATTTTCTTGGCCTCGCGCATCTCGTCGTCGGCGGTGCGCAGCGTGTGGTCGAACACCACCACGCGCTTGGCGCCGCTCTCGGCTTTGATCAGCTCGATCATTTCCGGGTAATAGACGCTGCGGATTTCGTCCTCGTCGTAGAAATCGCGCATCTTGGTCGGGTGCGGCACGAAGCGGAAGCCATCGCGGTCAAGCACGAAGCGATCCGTTTCCAGACGTCCGTTATGCATTTTCACCGTACGCGGATCGTAGCTGCCGCCCTGGCGCTTGTCGTTCCCACCCGGCGCCCCGGTATAGGTGAACAGCTTCTCGCCGTTGTTCTGGACGTAGTTGACGGTCGCTTCGATGACGTCGGGGACGGTTTCGACTTCGGCGAGGGCGCTCATGACAATCTCCTTCTTCTCAACGGCTAGCTATTAGAAAGCTAGTCTACCTTAATGTTGGCCGCCTTGGCGACCTTCGCCCAGTTCGCGATTTCGTTACGCGTCCAGGCGTCGAGCTCCTGCGGCGTTGTTCCCCATGTATGGATGCCGAGGTGTTTTGTCTTCTCCCTGAACTCGGAAGATTCCGCAATGGCGCGGACGTCGGTTGACACTTTCGTGAGCACCGGCGCCGGAATGCCCGACGGGCCGTACAGCGCGTTCATCGCCATCACCGCAAAGCCCGGATAGGTCTCCGCGATCGCGGGCGTGTTCGGCGTATCGCTGAGCCGTTCGGCGCTGGCGCCGGCGATGATCTTGATCTGCCCGGTATCGACGTAGCGTTTCGCCGAATGCCAGATGTCGAACATGACCGGCACCCGCCCGGCGATCAGGTCGACCAGCGCCGGCGCGCTGCCGTTGTAGTTGATGTGCTGCATCTTGATGCCGGCGCGCTGTTGCAGCAGCTCGCCCGCGAGATGCCCGACACCGCGCGGGCCGGGCGACGTGTAGTTGAGCGGCTCGGCGCTCTTCTTCGCGAGCGCGACCAGCTCGCTCACCGTGTTCGCCGCGAAATCCTTGTTGGCGACCAGCGCGACCGGCTGCGTTGCGATCATGGTGACCGCGGCAAAATCCTTGAGCGTGTCGTAAGGCAGTTTCTGGCCGATCGCGGGATTGATCAGCAGCGAATTGGTGGCAATGAGAAACGTGTAGCCGTCCTTCGGCGCATTGGCGACCGCCGCGGTCGCGACGATGGTGCCGGCGCCCGGCCGGTTCTCGATCACGATCGACTGCCCGCCCCAGCGCGCGCGAGAGCATGTCGGCAAGGATGCGCGCCACCACGTCGGTCGGCCCACCGGCCGCGAACGGCACCACCAGCCTGACCGGGCGCGCCGGATAGTCGGTCTGCGCCTGCGCGCTACCGGCCACCGCCGTCAGAACAATCGCGAACAACCATGCGGAAATGCGCGCCATCGCGCCCGTGCTCCCTGTCGTTTCCCGGAGCGTAGTATAGCGCGAAACATAAAAAAGCCCCGGCCTTTCGGCCGGGGCGAGGACCGCCAGTAAGCGCGGTAGGTTTTATAGCCGGTACAGGATCTGGTCGGTCCAGAACCGCTCGAGCCTGTGCAGCGATTTGTTGAGCGTCGAGAACTCGTCGGAGGAGATGCCACCGACCTGTTCAACGGTGCGAACATGCTTCTGATAGAGCGCGTCCACGATGTCGCGGACCTCGCGGCCCTTGTCGGTCAGCTTGATGCGCACCGACCGGCGGTCGATCCGCGAGCGCTGATGGTCGAGGAAGCCCATCTCGACGAGCTTCTTCAGATTGTACGACACGTTGGAGCCGAGGTAGTAGCCGCGCGTGCGCAGCTCGCCTGCGGTCAGCTCCTTGTCGCCGATATTGTACAGCAACAGCGCCTGGACCGAGTTGATGTCGGCGCGGCTGCGGCGATCGAATTCGTCCTTGATCACGTCGAGCAACCGGCGGTGCAAACGCTCCACCAGCGTCAAGGCCTCGAGATAGAGCGGACGGATGTGCTCGAACCGCGCTTCCCGATCAGCCGGCTCGACCGTCTTGGCAACGGCCTTCATCATTGACGCCTCTCTCGTTGTTGTCTGCAGTCGTTTGTTATTCGACGAGCCCTGTTTCCCCGCCGTTATCGGGCCACACTACGGCCCATGGTCTAAATTCGACTTAAACAACAGACTAAAGATAAAGTTTATTTGCGAAGGTGAATGGTCAATTGAACTTCCAATTACAGCGAATGCTGTAACCGGAGATTCACGATACAAGGCCACATCTGTTAATTGCTTTAATGATTGGCCGGCTCTTCTTTCGAAGTTGTTTCTTTCTTGGCCGGCTGCGGCCCGCGCAGGAACCGTATGATACCGGAGAAGTCGGTACGCGCACTGCCCTGTTCCACAAAGAGACTGTAGAGCGCGGTCGCCGCCGCGCCGATCGGCACCTTCGCACCCGACGACTTCGCCGCGTCCTGTGCCAGTTTGAGATCCTTAAGCATCATCGCCGCGGTGAAGCCGGCCTGATAATCGCGGTTGGCGGGCGAGGTCGGCACCGGGCCCGGCACCGGGCAGTACGTCGTCATCGCCCAGCACTGGCCCGACGCCTTCGACGCAATGTCGAACAGTTTTTGCGGATCGATGCCGAGCTTCTCGGCGAGCACGAACGCTTCCGAGACCGCGATCATCGACACGCCGAGAATCATGTTGTTGCAAATCTTGATCGCCTGCCCGGACCCGGGACCGCCGGCATGGACGATGGTCTTGCCCATCGCTTCGAGGATCGGCTTCGCCCGCTCGAAGGCACGGTCGCTGCCGCCGACCATGAACGTCAGTGTCCCCGCCTCCGCGCCGGCAACGCCGCCCGAGACGGGCGCATCGACCATCGACAGGTCGTTCACTTGCGCCGCCGCCGCGACCGCGCGCGCGGTCTCGACGTCGATGGTGGATGCGTCGATCAGCAACGCATCTTGCTGTGCCGATGCGAGCACGCCGCCCCGCTGAAGATAGACGTCGCGGACATCTTTGCCGGCGGGCAGCATGGTGATGATCGCGTCAGCGCCCATGCAGGCCATGTCGAGCGCGGTCGCCGCCACGCCGCCGTCGGATGCGAACCGGTCGGACGCGGCGGTGCTGAGGTCGTAGCCGGTCACCGTGTGCCCGGCCTTGATCAGGTTCCGCGCCATCGGTAGTCCCATATTGCCGAGCCCGATGAATCCGATCTGTGCCATTGGCGTGAACTCCTTCGGAATCGGTTCGGACTAGTTTCTGCCCACGCGTTGTTTTACATCCGGGATCAGTTTCTCGGCATTGAGGCCGTCGACCATGGCGCGCGCATTCGGTCCGAGCGCGCGCACCGCAGCAACGTATTCGGCGACCTCCTGCGGATCGCGCACCGCCTGCGGATAGTCGGTCGCGAACACCGTTTGCGATAGCGCCACTTCCTGCAATCCGAAGCGGACCCACTCCGCGCCCCAGTCGCCGGCATGGTCGGGACCGGCCCATCCGGCGCAATCGTAGAACAGCCGCTGCTCGAGGTAGTGATCGAACGGCAGTTTCGGCTGACGACCGTGTCGCGGCACCGCCGCCGTGCCCCACTTGTCGCGCTGCTGGAAGCCGCGGATGCGCCCGAGATAGCGCCCGATGCCGGCGGCGAAATGCGAGAACTGCACGTTCAGCGTCGGCAGCTCGTCGAGCAGCCCGCTGTTGATCATGCGCACCGCCGCGACCATCAGCGAGAACTGCCAGCCGAGCATGCGGCCGAGATCGTCGGCATACATGTGCTCCCAGCGGATGACGTTGGGCAGCGGGTGGATGAACACGTAAAGGCCGAGGTCGGCGGCCGCGCGCCAGAACGGGCGCAGCGCCTCGGAGTCGAGCGCCTGCCCTTGCAGTTCCGAGCCGATGACCACGCCGGGAAGCTTGAGCTCGACCGCGCAGCGTTTCATCTCCGCCGTCGCTTCCGCAGGCTTCAGCGCCGGCACATGCGCAAGCCCGATGAAGCGCCCGGGGAAATCGTCGGCCGCCTGCTTCATGCGGTCGTTGATCAGCCGGCAGATCGCGAGATCGGGCTGGTCGAAGCCGGAGCCGCAGGTGAGCACGCCGGCGTCGATGCCGGCGCGGTCCATCATCCGCACATGCGCGGCGAGGTCCGACAGCAGCGGATTGAGCAGATAGGCCGGATTGCCGTGCTCATCGAGCAGGACCGAGACCGCGTCGCGGTTGCCCTTCAACAGCTCCGGCGGTGTGTAGTGCTGCTGGAAATCGATAATCACTGAAACGCTCCCCTCATTCACGCATGCCGCAACGACGCGCCAAAATCACGGCGGCTGCTCGCGCGCCGACATCAGCGCCAGCCAGAGATAGAAAAATATCAGGACGATATCGATCGCAACGACCCACACCCGCCCGCCGTAGATCTGCGGAAACAGCACCTCGACCGCCACCATCGAAATCACCGCGGTCAGCCAGACCACGGCGCCCCAGGGCGCGGCGAGCCACAGGCCGACGGCGGCGACGAGGTCGATCACGCCGAAGAAAACAGTCGCCGCCTGCACCGGCGTCGCGGCGTCTTCGAAGCCCGCGTCGGACGGCGAGAGGAAGCCGCAGACAATCGCCCAGTGGTAGAGGCCCTTCATCAGCGCGATCGCCGCCATCACGCGCAGGAACAGAACGAGCCGCGGCGTCCAGCGATCGGTGCGCCCCTCCTCCTCGCCGGCCTGGACCGGATCGAGCGTCTTGCGGTGCGCGGTGGTGATCGGATCGGTCATGACAGATCGAGTTCGGCGGCGACCGGCGCAAAATAGCCCGCCACGTCGGCGTCGCTGACGGCGGCGAGCGTCGGCGGCCGCCAGCGCGGGCTCTGGTCCTTGTCCACGATCACAGCGCGTATTCCCTCGTAGAAGTCATGCCCGGTCACGACCCGCGACACAATGCGGAATTCGGTCCGCAGGCAAGCCTCGAAATCGAGGTCTTTGCCGCGCCGCATCTGCGCCAGAGCGATCTTGAGACTTGTGGGCGATTTTGTGCGGATCGTGGCTGCCGTGCGGCGCGCAAACGTCGGCATCCGGGCCGGTCGCCGCACCGGCGGTATCGAGCGCCGACAGGATGTCCTCGACCCGGTCAGCCGCGAACAGACGGTCGATGGCCGGGCGGTGTGGTTGCACGGCTTCCAGCCGGCTCCGCGAACGCGGCGAGCAGCGCATCGACCGGAACCGAACCGCACAGCCCGTCCAGCAGGTCCGGCAAGCGCGCCGACGGCACGCGATGGGTGGCGAGCCCCAAGGCGGTCGCATCGGCGGCCTCGATGCGCTCGCCCGTGAGCGCGCACCAGGTGCCGGTTTCGCCCGGAAGGCGCGGCAGGAACCAGGTAGCGCCGATATCCGGGAAAAAGCCGATGCCGACTTCCGGCATCGCAAAGCGGAAGCCGTCGCCGGCCACCCGGTGCGAGCCATGGATCGCGACCCCGACGCCGCCGCCCAAAATGACGCCGTCGACGATCGAGACATAGGGCTTGCGGTAGCGCTTGATCGTGGCGTTGAGACGGTACTCGTCGCGCCAGTATTGCAGCGCCTCGTCGTAGCGGCCGGCGCGGCCGAGATCATAGAGCGCGCGCAGATCGCCGCCGGCGGAGAACGCGCGCCCGGGAGCCGCCGTAACGACGACACGGGTGACCGCCGGGTCGGTTGCCCACGCGGCGAGCTGCTCCGCGAGCGCACGCACCATGGCGTGCGTCACCGCGTTGAGCGCATCCGGACGATTGAGCGTGACCACGCCGGCGGCGCCGCGCCGCTCGAAGAGAATATCGGTCACGCCATTGCCACGGGACGCCGCCGTCGCGTCAGCCGAACAGCCAGGAATGTGGATTGGCGATCGGGCGGTTCTCGTTCAGCGCCAGAATGCCCTTGATGTTCCTGATCAGCGACCAGATGAACCACCACGCCCAGACCAGGAAGCCGATCAGGACGAACATCAGCACGAAGCCGACGATGAGCATACAGGAGGCCGATCCAGAAGGTCCTGATCTGGAAGTCGTAGTGCGACTCCAGCATGGCATTGCCGCTGCCCTTCTGCACATGCGCCATGATCACGCCGACGATCGCCGTGATGCCGACAAAGTAGGCGACGAAATAGAGGATGTAGATGATCAGCGCCATCGACGTATTGGAGACGACAGGCTGGGGCCGGCCGGGATCGATCTGGGTCATGGGTGCCACCGCGACGTTGGGATTAACAATCTTGGCACGGCGACACGGGTGCCACAACGGCCGCAGCGGCGTCACCATTCGTTGCTAACCAGTGTTTGAGGACGTTTTCGGGCCCCGGTGGCGGGTGCGCCCGGAAACGGCTAAAAGAAGCGCCGGAACGGAACGATCATGGCCATCAAATACGGCAGACCGATCGAAGTGACGCCGCACCTGACCCCGGTCGAGGTGCAACAGACCGAAGCCGCGCGGCTCGATCTTTCCGTCCGCCCGCGCCGCAATCGCAAGGCGGAGTGGGCGCGGCGGATGGTGCGCGAGAACGTGCTCACCGCCGACGACCTGATCTGGCCGCTGTTCCTGATCGAGGGGTCGAACCAGCGCGTCGCGGTCGAACTCGATGCCGGGCATCGAGCGGCTGTCGATCGACCAGGCGGTGCGCGAGGCCGCGCGCGCGGCCGAGCTTGCGATCCCCTGCCTCGCGCTGTTTCCCTATACCGATCCGATGCTGCGCGACGCGGACGGCACCGAGGCGCTCAACCCGGGCAATCTCGTGTGCCGCGCCATCCGCGCGATCAAGAAGGAAGTGCCCGACGTCGGCATCCTCTGCGACGTCGCGCTCGATCCCTATACCAGCCACGGCCATGACGGATTGCTGCGCGACGGCGTCATCGTCAATGACGAGACCGTCGCCGTGCTGGTGCAGCAGGCGCTGGTCGAGGCCGAAGCCGGCGCCGACATCATCGCGCCGTCCGACATGATGGACGGCCGCGTGCGCGCGATCCGCACCGGCCTCGACGGCTCCGGCTTCGACGACGTCTCGATCATGGCCTATGCGGCGAAATACGCGTCCGCCTTCTACGGTCCGTTCCGCGACGCGGTCGGCTCGTCCGCCACGCTGATCGGCGACAAGCGCACCTATCAGATGGACCCGGCCAACACCGACGAGGCGCTGCGCGAGGTCGGCCTCGACATCGAGGAAGGCGCCGACATGGTGATGGTGAAGCCCGGCATGCCGTATCTCGACGTGCTGGCGCGCGTGAAGGATCACTTCGGCATGCCGACCTTCGCCTATCAGGTGTCGGGCGAGTACGCGATGATCATGGCAGCGGCGCAGAACGGCTGGCTCGACGGCGAGAAGGCGATGATCGAGAGCCTGATCGCGTTCAAGCGCGCCGGCGCCGACGGCGTGCTTTCCTATTTCGCGCCGCGCGTCGCCGAGAAGCTGAGGCAATCCGCGCGTTGACCGCCGGCATTAGCCGGCGGATTTTGGCGCTCGACGATTCGGCTGGGGAGAAATTCCGCGCATGCGCTGCGACCCTGTCGACGCCACGGCACCGGTCCATGGCTGCGTCGCCGTGTGCGGCTGCACCTCGCGGCGCACGTTCCTCAAATCGCTCGGCGCCTTCGGCGCCGCCACTGCGCTGGCCGACGCCGGCGGTGTGGGCGCAAGACACCTCCACGCCGCGACCGCCAAACCGCACCGCGTCGACGTCCACCACCACATGTTCCCGCCGTTCGTGCAGGAGCGCTGGAAGAAGGACAACATCCGCACCGCGCCGGTTGCGATGCGCTGGACGCTTCGAAGCGACACTCGACGAGATGAACAAAGGCGGCGTCGCGACCGCGATCCTGTCGCTGGCGAGCGGCGGCCTCAATCTTCCGAAGCTGAGCGCGGACGAAAACCGCACCATGACGCGCATGGTCAACGACTATGCCGCCAAGGCGCGCAGCGATCATCCCGGCCGTTTCGGGCTGTTCGCCTATGTGCCGATGCCCGACATCGACGGCACGCTGAAGGAGATCGCCTACGCGCTCGACGAGCTCAAGGCCGACGGCATCGGGCTCTCCACCAGCTACGGCAACCAGTTCCTCGGCGATCCGGATTTCAAGCCGGTGATGGACGAGCTGCAGCGCCGGCGCGCCATCGTGTACGTGCATCCGGGCCGCCCGGACTGCTGCGACGCGCTGACGCCGCAGGTGCCGGGATCGTTCACCGAATACCCGCAGGACACCAACCGCACGGTGATGAGCCTTCTGTTCAGCGGGACGTTCACCCGCACCCGCGACGTGCGCTGGATCTTCTCGCATGGCGGCGCCGCCGTTCCGCTGCTCGCCGGACGGGTGAATTCGCTGGCGAAGATCCAGCTCAAGAACCAGGCGCAGGTGCTGCCCGACGGCATCGATTTCGAGCTCAAGCGGCTCTACTACGAGACCGCGAACGCCGCCTATGCGCCGAACATCGCGGCGCTGCTCAAATTCGCGCCGATATCGCAGGTGTTGTTCGGCACCGACTACCCCTATGTGTCGGTGGTCGAGAACGCCAACGATTTGATGAAAGCCGGCCTGTCGGCGGCCGACCTCAAGGCGGTCGAGAACGAGAACGCCTTGAGGCTGATGCCGCGGCTGAAAGCCTAGACCGGCGTTGCTGTCGCGGGTCTTTATGTGCGGACCGCGACGATTCTCCAGGCCGCCAGGCCCGCCACGATCAAGAACAGCGCTGCACCAACCAGTTCAAGTCCACCCATAGCGATATCCTCATTTCGGTTGTTATTTGATTCACGCGCCTATTTTGCGCCCTGTCTTGCGGGGCGCGCTATTCGACTTAGGGGCTAAGACTTTCTGCGAAGTGCCGGTGGCACCGATCAAAAATTAGGCGCCGATGTCCGCGATGCAGCGGCGCAGCGCCGCGAACAGGTCGGCGCTCTGGCCGAGATGCTTCTCCTCGGCATCGAGGATCCGGCTGAACGCCTTCCGCTTCAGCGCCAGCACGTCGATTTTGCCGGCGGCCTCGGGACCGGCCGCATCGCAGACGATGTCGATCAGCCGATCGGTCGCGTGCAGGCGCCCGAGCAGATAGTCGTTCTCGCGATAGGAGCGCGACAGGAACGCGGCGAAATGGGCGAAGCCGATGCCCTTGAGGCTGGCGATCCCCTCGAACCCTTTCAGCGTGCGCGTGTCCTGCGGGCTGATGCGGTCGACCAGGATCTCGTTGAGCTCGCCGATCTCGCGCGCGTTGGTCATCGGGAAGGTCAGTACGTCCCAGAACGGGAAGCCGAGATAGTTGACCAGCACCTCGCGCCGGGCGCCGGGATGCCACTGTGCCGGATCGAGTGAAGCGAGCAGATCGTCGAGATCGCGGGTGCTGTTGTCGAGCTTGATCTCGGCCGCCAGCGCCTCGATCAGGCGATCGAGCTTGTCGAAGTGCTGGTCCACGAACGCCGCCGCGTAGGCGCGGAGGTTCCTCACCTCGTCCGGCGTCGGCTCCTCCGGGATGATGTCGTGCACCAGCCCGTAGACGTCGCCGCTGTAGTAGTCGGGGCGCTCCTTGCGCCGCAGCGAGTCCAAGCGTGCATAGAACTCGCGCTTGAGGCGGTCGACCACCAGCGGGTCGAGCCCGTTGAAGTGGGCCTGATCGATGTGTTCGTAGAGCCGGTTCTGTCCTTCGATCAGGAAATGCAGCCGCCGCTCGCGGTACTTCACGTCGAAGGCGAGCAGGTAGCGCACCCACACCGGCATCTGGCCGGCAGCCGCGCGTCTCGAATTCGAGCGCCTGGGTTTCCTCGCTCTCGTAGACCACGCCCTTGCGAACGGCCCAGGCGTCGATGATCTCCGCCACCACGCGCGACAGCGGCGATTTCTCGGGTGCACCGCGCAGCTTGACGATCAGTTGGGCGCCGAAAGCGCGCACCGATGCGAGCTTCAACCGGACATAGGCCTGATAGGCAAAGCCGGCGTCGCGCGCGACCTGGGAATTCACCTGTTCGCGCCAGTCGCGCACCTCCTGCGAGGTAATCGCGCGGTCGAGCGTTTCCGGCAGCACGCCCGCCACCAGCCGGCTGACCTGCGGCCGGGCGCTGTCGTTGATCGCCTTGAGGCGGCGAACGCGCTCGTTGAATTCGTTGACCCAGTTCAGTTCGTTGGTGACCGGCTGCGAGCTCGGAATGTCCGACATCGCGCCGCGCAGCGTCGCGAAGAAGCGCGGCATCCGCTGCCGCGACGGCATCACCGGCGGCGCCGGATGCGGCTCGATATAGACCAGCCGGCGGTCGACCTGCCGGTAGGCCGGCCGCCCGTGGATCGCCGAGATCGCGAGCTGGAACGGCCGGTTGTTGAGCACCGCGCCGTCGATGAACGGCGTCACCGCCGGATCGACGTCGGCGCGCAGATGGTGCTCGAACGAGCGTGCGATGAATTCCTCGCGCCGCGGCCAGGTCCCGTGCCGCTCCGCCACCGCCTCATCCATCTCGACGATCCGCGCCGGCGGGAACGCGCCCGGAAACGACGAGGTGGCGCGGGCGGCAAAGGCGAGCGAGGGCGCGTTGTCGATGTCGAAATCGCTTTCGACTGTTCCGTCCGACCGTCGCCGATAGGTGAATTGCAGCACGTGATTGTGGTCGAGCTCGTGGATCAGCGGCGGATCGTGGATCTGCACCAGCTGGTGGTAGCCGTAGAAGTCGGTGAGCGTCACGAACAGATCGAGATTGTGACCCGACGGCAGCAAGCGACTGCGCCTGGTGCTCGGGCTCGCCCATCGAGGTGACCGCGTCGTACATCAGGCCGGCCATGATGCGCCCGTCGAGCGGCGGCCGGAACCAGCGCGAGCGCACCAGGAGCGAGAGCTTCTGGCGGACTTCGAGGTCCCTGATTGCACCTAACATTCCTGTTTTGGCCGCGCCCCACAGGAACGGCTTGAGGAACCACTTGCTCCAGGCGCCGGCCTTGGTATCCGGCGACAGCAGCACCGTGACGTCGGCATTGTCGAGCCACAGGTCGCGCATCTTCTCCATGCGCAGGTCGTGGCTCAGCGCCCGCGCCAGCATGGTGCCGACGATGCCGCCGGCGGACGCGCCCGGCAATGATGTCGACCACGACGCGCAGGTCGACGCCCCGCCCGACGTCGCGCAGCAGTTCGAAGTAGAATTGCTCGGTGTCGTATTCGGTGTCGCTTGCGTCGACGCGATCGAAGAACGACGCGTCCATCCGTTCGGAGCGATCGGAGATGCGATGCAGCGCGCTCGATGCCCGCACCAGCTTCAGGATCTCCTTGCCGATGCCGTGCATATAGACGGCGAGCGAAACGCCGCCAAAGCACACGAGCGCAATGCGAAGTTCCTTCTCGCGCACGGTGTCCGCCCCCAGCCAGGGTGATTCGCGAGCTACGACGTCATCATGAACGGATATCGCGCCGGGAGGAAGTCTTACTCCATCGCGGTGGCGGCCTCGATCCGCACCGGCTCATAGCCCTCGCTGCTTGAGCCGCGCGAAAATCTCGTCGCCATGGGCGGGGCCGCGCGTCTCGACAGTCACGTCGAGCTTGGCGCCCTTGGCCGGCACGTTGAGGAAGCGGCGGTGGTGATCGACCTCCAGGATATTGACGCCGAGCTCACCGAACAATGTGGCGATCTGCCCGAGCACGCCGGGCCGATCGGGAATTGAAAGCCGGAACGAGGCGATCCGGCATTCGCGCTCGAGTTCCCGCACCACGATGGTCGACAGGATGCGCGGATCGATATTGCCGCCGCACAGGATCAACCCGACCTTGCGGCCGCGGAAGCGCTCGGGCTTGAGCAGCATCGCCGCGAGGCCGGCGGCGCCGGCGCCTTCCGCCATGGTCTTCTGCAGCGTGAGATAGGCGTTGACCGCGCGCTCGATCGACTCCTCGTCGACCAGCACGATCTCGGAGACCAGCTCGCGCACGATCGGCAGCGTCAGCTTGCCGACGTTCTTCACCGCGATGCCTTCGGCCAGCGTCGGGCCGCCGCACGGGCGCTGCTTCGCCGGTGAGCGCATTCCAGAACGAGGGATACATCGCCGCCTCGGCGCCGACGACCTCGATCGATGGTTTCAGCGCGCGCGCCGCCATCGCATTGCCGGCGATCAGCCCGCCGCCGCCGATCGGGATCACCAGCATGTCGAGGTCCGGCACGTCCTCCAGCATCTCCGCTGCGATCGTCCCCTGCCCGGCGATCACGCGGACGTCGTCGTAGGGATGCACCCAGGTCAGGCCGCGTTCGCGCGCCAGCGCCTCGGCTTTCGTCTGCGCCTCGGCCACCGTTTCGCCTTCGAGCACGACGGTGGCGCCGTGCGCCTGCGTTGCCTCGACCTTCACGATCGGCGTCGTCACCGGCATCACGATGGTGGCGGGGATCTTGAGCCGCGCGGCGTGATAGGCCACCGCCTGGGCGTGATTGCCGGCCGACATCGCGATGACGCCGGCGCTGCGTTCCTTGGCCGTGAGCGAGGCGAGCTTGTTGAGTGCGCCGCGCTCCTTGAACGAGTTGGTGACCTGGAGGTTCTCGTATTTGACGTACACCTGCGGCGCCGGTCAGCGCCGAGAGCCGTGGCGCCGGCAGCATCGGGGTGCGCAGGACCTGGCCGGCAATGGTGCGGCGGGCGGCGTCGATGTCGGCGACGGTGACGGTCATACTCTCATCCTACCAGCCCGCCCAAGGATTTGGGCGTGACAAGGGTTTGTGCGTGACACAAAGCCCGTGCCTCTTGTGGCGCAACGGTTTATTCTCCATCTGGCGTTGGATTCGAGGATAGCAGGGACGGTTAAAGGACTCGTCATGACCGACAACGAACCGAGACGGATCGGCGTGTCGATCGAGCTCAAGCCGCACGCCTACGACCCCGCTGACCAATCCGGAATTGTTCGAAGGCGTGCTGGCGCGCCGGCTGATCGCCTTTGTCATCGACCTGATCATCCTCGCCATCCCGGTTGTCATTGCCGGGTTCTTCATGGCGGCGGCGACCATCGCGACGCTCGGCCTCGCAGGCGTGCTGTTCGTCTTCCTCTCGCCGCTCTATTGGCCGCTGATCGTGATCTGGGCGCTCTGCTACTACGGCTACACATTCGGCAGCCCGGCTTCCGCCACCATCGGCATGCGGGTCATGGACCTCGAGATGCGCACCTGGTACGGCGCGCCGGCCTATTTCGTGCTCGGCGCCGTGCACGCGGTGGTGTTCTGGCTAACCATTTCGTTCCTGACGCCGCTGATCCTGCTGGTCGGCTTCTTCAACGACCGCAAGCGCCTGCTGCACGACATGGTGGTCGGCACGGTGGTCATCAACAACCCGGCCCGCGCGCAGACGATCCGGGACGTCGGCCGCGCCTGACAAAGGCGTTTGACTGGACGGCTCCCCCGGGCGATCCTATGTGCGAATCCGGCCGGTGGAAGGGCAGCCTGGAATATCCGTGACACAGCACTCACGCAACACCCCGCAATTCTACCTGACGGCGCCGTCCCCCTGCCCCTATCTGCCCGGGCACGAGGAGCGGAAGGTATTCACGCATCTGGTCGGCGAGCGGGCCGCCGAGCTCAACGACCTGCTCACCCATGGCGGCTTCCGCCGCAGCCAGTCGATCGCCTACCGGCCCGCCTGCGAGACCTGCCGCGCCTGCGTATCGGTGCGCGTGATCGTCGATGAATTCGAGCCGTCGCGCAGCATGCGCCGCATCCAGCAACGCAACGGCGACCTGATCGGCGACCTGCGCGCCGCGGTGCCGACCTCCGAGCAGTATTCGGTGTTCCGCTCGTATCTCGACCTGCGCCACCGCGACGGCGGCATGGCCGACATGACCGTGCTCGACTACGCCATGATGGTCGAGGACAGCCATGTCGAGACGCGCATTGTCGAGTACCGCCGGCGCGGCCCCGACAGCTCGATCAACGGCCGCGGCGCGGGCGAGTTGCTCGCGGTCGCGCTCACCGACGTGCTCGGCGACGGGCTCTCGATGGTCTACTCGTATTTCGATGCCGACCACCGGTTCCGCTCGCTCGGCACCTTCATGATCCTCGACCACATCGCGCGCGCGAAGCGCATGGGGCTGCCTTACGTCTATCTCGGCTACTGGGTGCAGGGCTCGCGCAAGATGGACTACAAGGGCCGCTTCCTGCCGCAGCAGCGGCTGACCAGCGACGGCTGGAAGCGGGTCGAGGTCGTAGGCGCCGTCAATCAAGGAGCGCGTGGCGTATGACGGCGCTGCACTCCAAGACAATTCTGGCCGATCTCTGGCGCGCGGCCGGGCAGCCCGGCGACGCGCTTGACGCCGTCGACCTGACCGGCGCCGAGCCGGTGCTCCCGTCCTCATTTGCCGTCGGCACGCTGGCGCAAACCACGATCGCCGCCGCGGCGCTCGCCGCCGGCGAACTGTGGCACCTGCGCACCGGACGGCGGCAGCGGATCAGCGTCGCCATGCGCGATGCGGCGATCGAATTCCGCAGCGAGCGCTATCTGCAAGTCAACGGCAAGCCCACGCCGGAATATACGGATCCGATCCACGGCATCTATCGCTGTCGCGACGGCCGCTGGGTCCGCATCCACGCCAATTTCCCGCATCACCGCGACGGCGTGCTGCGCCTGCTCGGCTGCGAGCACGATCCCGCCGCGGTGGCGCAGGCGCTGGCGCAATGGGACGCCGAGGCGTTCGAAGCCGCCGCCGCCGAAGCCGGCCTGGTCGCGACCATGAGCCGGTCGTTCGCCGAATGGGACGCGCATCCGCAGGGACGCGCGATCGCCGGCCTGCCGCTGTTCACCATCGAGCGGATCGGCGATGCGCCGCCGCAGCCCTTGCCGGCGGGCGATCGCCCGCTCTCCGGCATCCGGGTGCTCGACCTCACGCGCGTGATCGCGGGGCCGGTGTGCGGCCGCACGCTCGCGGCGCACGGCGCCGACGTGCTGCTGGTGACGGCGCGGCACCTGCCCAAGATGGAGCCGCTGGTCATCGACAACGGCCGCGGCAAGCTCTCGACCGCCGTCGACCTGCGCGACGCGGACGGCCGCGCGACGCCTCGCCGACCTGCTGCGGCGACGCCGACGTCTTCGTGCAGGGCTACCGGCCCGGCGCCATTGCCGCCACGGCTTCGGCCCGCAGGAGGCGGCGCGCATCCGCCCCGGCATCGTCTATGTCTCGCTGTGCGCCTACGGCCACGGCGGTCCGTGGGCGGCACGCCGCGGCTTCGATTCGCTGGTGCAGAATGCCAACGGCCTCAACGTCGCCGAGGCGGAGGCCGCCGGCGCCGAGACGCCGAGAGCCGCTGCCGGCGCAGGCGATCGACCATGGCACCGGCTACCTGATGGCGTTTGCGGCGATGACGGCGCTTGCTCGCCGCGCGCAGCGACGGTGGAAGCTGGCACGTGCGCGTCTCGCTCGCCCAGACCGCCCACTGGCTGCGATCGTTCGGGCGCGTCGACGGCCTCGTCCCGTCCCGACCCCGGTTTCGACGACGTGCGTGACCGTCTGGAGGAGATCGACTCCGGCTTCGGGCGGATCACGGCGGTGCGGCACGCAGCGGTCATGAGCGAGACCCCGCCGCGCTGGACACGCCCGTCGGTGCCGCTTGGCACGCATCCGCCGGCCTGGCCGGGCTAGGGCGCCTCGCGCCGCCGCCGCTGCCGGCTCCGCGCGCCGACCCTTCCAGACCAGCCCATGCTTGGGAGCGAACAGCATCGCCAGCACGAACATCGCGGCCTGCACCAGCACGATGCAGGCGCCGGTCGCGCCGTCGATGTGGAAGCTGATGATGGTGCCGAGCGCGGCCGAGCTCGTCGCCACCGCAGTGGCGATCACCAGCATGCGCTCGAAGCTCGAGGTCAGCATGTAGGCGGTGGCGCCGGGCGCGATCAGCATCGCGATCACCAGGATGATGCCGACCGCCTTCAGCGAGGCGACGATGGTGAGCGAGAGCAGGACCAGCAGGCCGTAGTGCAGCACCCGCACCGGCAGGCCGATCGAGCGCGCGTGGTTGGGATCGAAGCAATAGAGCAGGAGATCGCGGCGCTTGAGCAGCACGATCGCGAGCGTGCCGCCGGCGACGATCGCCGTTTCGATGAGATCCTGCACGGTCACGCCCAGCACGTTGCCGAACAGGATGTGCAGGAGATGCTGGTCGGTCTCGACCTTGGTGAAGATCACGAGCCCGAGCCCGAACATGCCGGAGAACACGATGCCCATCACCGTGTCCTCCTTGATGCGGCTGTTCTCCTTGAGATAGCCGGTGAACAGCGCGCAGGAGAGCCCGGCGACGAACGCTCCGAGCGCCAGCGGCAGGCCGAGCACATAGGCGAGCACGATGCCGGGCAGCACGGCGTGCGAGATGGCGTCGCCCATCAGCGACCAGCCCTTGAGCACCAGATAGCAGGACAGCACCGCGCACACCGCCGCGACCAGCACCGACACGATCAGCGCGCGCTGCATGAACGGATAGGCGAGCGGCCCGGTGATCCAGTCGAGCACGCGATCATGCGGCGGCCTCCGTCGCCGGCCAGGCGCCGGCGGCGCGCGGCGATGAGGCCGTGCTTGGGCGCGAAGAAGAACGCCACGAGGAACAACAGCGTCTGCAGGGTGACGATCACGCCGCCGGTCGCGCCGTCGAGGAAATAGCTGATATAGGCGCCGACGAAGCTCGTGATCGACGCCGAGCGCGACGCTGATCACGATCAGCCGGCCGAAGCGGTCGGTGAGCAGATAGGCGGTGGCGCCGGGCGTCACCACCATGGCGATGACGAGGCAGGCGCCGACGGTCTGCAGCGCCGCCACCGTGCAGGCGCTCAGCAGCGTGAAGAAGACCACCTTCAAGAGCGTGGTGTTGAGCCCGATCGAGCGCGCATGGTTCTCGTCGAAGAACGTCACCATCAGGTCCTTCCAGATGAAGACCATGATGAGGAGCGTGACGCCGGCGATGATCGCGACCTGCACCACGTCCTCGTCGGCGATGGCGAGGATGTTGCCGAGCACGATGGTCTGGATCGATGACCGAGGTCGGCCAGATCGAGGCCATCAACAGGCCGAGCGCAAACAGCGACGTGAACACGAGCCCGATCACCGCATCCTCGCGCAGCCGCGTCTGCTGCTTGACGAAATTCATGCCGAGCGAGGCCAGGATGCCGGCGAAGAATGCGCCGATCGCGAACGGCGCGCCGAGGATATAGGCGGCCGCCACGCCGGGCACGATCGAATGGGCGAGCGCGTCGCCCATCAGCGACCAGCCCTTGAGCATCAGATAGGCCGAGAGGAAGGCGCAGACGCCGCCGACCAGCGCGCTCACCCACATCGCTTTCAGCATGTAGTTGTAGCTGAACGGGACGATGCAGCTCGGCGAGCCATTCGGTCATGTCAGGTCCCGCCCTGGTCCGATCCGCTGACGAGTCTTGTCGCCGTAGAACACCAGCGGGCGCTCGTCGTCGGTCAGCACCGTGACCTGGCGGGCGTCGTCATCATCGTGCAGCGCGCGGCCGCCGAGCCGGAAGTTGCGCAGCACGCCGCCGAAGGCGCGTTCGAGGTTGGCCTGGGTGAAGACCTCGGCGGTAGGACCGGCCGCCAGCACGGTCCGGTTCAACAGCACGACCTGGTCGCAGAAATCCGGCACGCTGCCGAGATTGTGGGTCGAGACCAGCATCAGCTGGCCGGAGGCGCGCAGCTCCCGCAGCAGGCCGATGATGGCGGTCTCGGTCTTCACGTCGATGCCGGTGAACGGCTCGTCGAGCAGGATGATGCGCCCCTCCTGCGCCAGCGAGCGCGCCAGGAACACGCGCTTCTTCTGGCCGCCGCTCAACTCGCCGATCTGGCGGTCGCGATAGGCGCTCATGCCGACGCGCTCGAGCGCCTCGTCGACCTTGTAGCGGTCGGCGCGCGAGGGCATGCGCAGGAAATTCATGTGGCCGTAGCGGCCCATCATCACCACGGTCTCGACCAGCACCGGGAAATTCCAGTCGACGTCCTCGCTCTGCGGCACATAGGCGACGATGTTCTTCTTCAGCGCCTCGTCGACCGGCATGCCGCACAGCCGCACCTCGCCGGCCGAAGGCCGCACGAACCCCATGATCGCCTTGAAGATCGTCGACTTGCCGCTGCCGTTGACGCCGACCAGCGCGCAGATCGTGCCGGGATCGAGCTCGAACGACGCATCGTGGACGGCGGTGAAGCCGTTGCTGTAGGTCACGCTCAGATTGCGCACCGAGATGCTGGCGCCGGTCGGCACCCGATCGGTTGCAATGCGCGCGGCCTCAGTCAGTGCATTCACCTGCCAAATCCTTTGACGATGGTCTCGACCGTCACCTTGAGCAGATCGAGATAGGTCGGCACCGGGCCGCCGGCGGCGCTGAGCGAGTCGACATAGAGCACGCCACCGTAGCGCGCGCCGGTCTCGCGCGCGACCTGGCGGGCGGCGCGGTCAGAGATCGTGCTCTCGCTGAACACCACCGGGATCTTGTTCTTGCGCACGAGGTCGATCACCCGGCGCACCTGCTGCGGCGTGCCCTGCTCGTCGGCGTTGATCGGCCAGAGGTAGGCCTCGCGCAGGTCATAGTCGCGCGTGAGATAGCTGAAGGCGCCCTCGCTGGTCACGAGCCAGCGCTGGTTCTTCGGGATCGCCGAGAGCCGCTTGCGCAACGGCTCGTCGAGCGCCTTGATCTGCGCCGAATAGGCGGCGGCGTTCTTCGCATAGGCTTCGGCATTGGCCGGATCGTATTTCGACAGCGCCTTGCGGATGTTCTCGACATAGATCAGCGCGTTGTTCGGCGACATCCAGGCATGCGGATTGGGCTTGCCGTTGTAGGGGCCCTCGGTGATGCCCATCGGCTCGATGCCTTCGGTCACCACCACGCTCGGCACATCCTTGACGTTCTGGAAGAAGCGCTCGAACCAGCGCTCGAGATTGAAGCCGTTCCACAGCACCAGATCGCCGGCCTGCGCCTTCACGATGTCGAGCGGCGTCGGCTGGTAGTCGTGGATCTCGGCGCCCGGCCGGGTGATCGAGTTGACGATCGCTTTATCGCCGGCGACGTTCTGCGCGATGTCCTGGATGACCGTGAAGGTCGTCACGACGCGGAACGGCTTCTTCGCCTTGCCCTGCGCCGACGCCGAGCCATGCAAGCCGGCAAACGCCAGCAACGCGGCGAGCACCCCCGCCGCCAATCCCCGGCCGATCAAATTCAAACCCATCTTCCTCACCTTCCCACTCCCCGAAGCACCTGCAACTGCAAATTATTCGCATTTACTTGACAGTGCCGGAGGCAATTGTCAAGCTAGTTGCGAATAGTTCGCAATAAGCGTGAGGGCTGAAATGGCGTTGTGGTGCGGAGGGTTAATAGGCCCGGCGAAAGCACTTGCATGGCCCGACGGCGGTGGCTCGACACCATTGCTGGCAAAGTGCGCAGCGGTAGCTGGCGCCTTCCTCGCGATCGCCATCGGGGCTGCCGAAGCGTCCGACCAGAACAAGAGCCAGTACACGCTGTTCAATCCGACGCCGGACCGGCTGCTGCGCGACCTCACCACCGACCGGCCGGACACCACCGAGAGCCCGTTCACGGTCGACGCCGGCCGCATCCAGGTCGAAACCAATCTGTTCGGCTACACGCGCTCGCGTCCCGATATCGATGGCACGGTCACCTCGAGCTACGACTTCCTCGTCACCAACGTCCGCATCGGGCTGACGTACAACTCCGAGGTCAATGTCGTGTTTCAGCCTTATGGGATCGCGCGCACGCGGCCACTTGATCCTCTGACCGCTACACGCAGCTCCGGCATCGGCGGCGTCGACATCCGCGGCAAGTTCAATCTGTGGGGCAACGATTCGTTCGAGAAACCGGGCGCCACCGCCTTCGCCCTCCTCCCCTTCATCACGCTGCCGACCGACCGCAACAACGGGATCAGCCCCGAAGGTGTCGGAGGTGGCTTGATCCTGCCGTTTGCGGTGAAGCTGTCGGAGAAATTCGGGCTCGGGCTCAACGCCGGCGTCCATGTCGTGCGCAACGACGGCACACCGGGACATCACGCCGCGTATCTCGCGTCCGCATCGCTATCCTACGAATGGAGCGAGGCGGTGAGCACCTATTATGAAGTCGCGGCGCGCTTCAACACCGGCAACCTGCTTGGCGACGTCGCCGTGCTCGCGACCGGCTTCACCTACAAGCTGAGCAAGAACCTCCAGTTCGACGGCGGGATGCGGTTCGGCGTGACCAACGCCGCGGACCGGTTCAGCCCGTTCGTCGGGGTCTCGGCGCGATACTAGAATCGACGTCCTGGAGGCCCCTTATCTACCTGTTATTTCTACGGATTCCGGCGTTGAACCTTTCGCCGGGCGCCGCGACTAACCGGAACAGTCCCAAGATGGGGAGTTCCCGATGTCGCGTAACCTGATCCGCATGCTGATGGCGGCGGTGGTCCTGAACTCCCTGGTCGTCGCAGCGACGTTGGTGTGGCCGGACACCGCGAATTCGAGGGGGAGCCAAGTTTCCATCGGAAGGGGCGACTTCGACTACGTCTTCGCCGCCGTGACCATTCCGGCGCACACGACCATGGTCGATTTTAACCAGGCCTTCGCCAGCGTTAGCGGTCCACGCCGGGAAAATACGCCGCCCAATCGTGAGCGGCTGCGTAATATCGGCTGGAAGCGAATTCTCGCCCCGAACTAGACGAAGCCGCAAATCGCGCCGGCGCGATGTCCGCTTGGCGAATGGCGGCCGTCGCTGCACTCAGTCCTTGTCGCCGTTCTTGCCGTTGCCGTTGACCATCACCGAGCCGAACTTGTTGTTGGTCAGGAAACGGTCGGGACGAACCCGGCCGGCGTCGCTGCGGTTGCCACGCCAGGCGGCGAGCTCCTTCAGCGTAAGGTTGAAAGTGCGCCCGCCGCCGTCGATCCAGGTCAGGCCGTCGCCGCCCTTGAAGGTCTTCACGTCGGAGAGCGTGCCGTCCTTGTAGCGCTGCAGGCGCACGCCGCGGCCGCGGCCGAGCTCCGGCACCTGGTCGAGCGGGAAGATCACCATCTTGCGGTTCTCGCCGATGGTGGCGACGAGCTCGCCGTCCACCACGGTCATGGCGCGCGCCGCATCCGGCGGCTTGACGTTGAGCACCTGCTTGCCCTTGCGGGTGTTGGCGAGGCACTCGTCCTCGGCCACCACGAAGCCCCTGCCCTGCGCGCTCGCAACCAGGAATTTCCGGCCGCCCTGATGGCGGAACACCGCCACCAGCTCGTGGTCCTGCTCGAGATCGATGAACAAGCGCACCGGCTCGCCGTGCCCGCGCCCACCCGGGAGCTTCGCGCCGTCGAGCGTGTAGAAACGTCCGTTGGTGGCGAACACCAGGATCTTTGAGGTGGTCTCGGCCGGGAACGCGAACATGAGGCCGTCGTCGGCCTTGAACGCCACGCCGGACAGGTCGGTGACGTGCCCCCGGAGCCCCCGGATCCACCCCTTCTCCGACACCACCACGGTGATCGGCTCGCGCTCGACCATCGCCTCTTCGATCGCGGCCTCGTCGTGCTGCGGCGCTTCGGCGAAGGTCGTGCGCCGCTTGCCGAGCTTGGTCTTCGGCCCGAACGTCTCGCGGATCTTCTTGATCTCGCCGGCGACGGTCTTCCACTGCTCCGGCTCGGATGCCCAGGAGCTTCTTGATCTCGGCGCGCTCTTTGCGGAGGTCCTTGTCCTCCTGCTTGATCTCCATCTCTTCGAGCTTGCGCAGGTTGCGCAGCCGCATGTTCAGGATCGCGTCCGCCTGCACGTCGGTGAGCTTGAACCGCTTCATCAGTACGGGCTTGGGCTCATCCTCGGTGCGGATGATCCTGATCACCTCGTCGAGATTGAGATAGGCAATCAGATAGCCGCCCAAGACTTCGAGCCGATGCTCGATCTTGTCGAGGCGGAATTTCGAACGCCGCACCAGCACCTCGCGCCGGTGCGCGAGCCATTCCGAAAGCGCCTCCGCGAGGCCGACGACCTTCGGGATACGGCCCTTCAGCAGCACGTTCATGTTGAGCGGGATGCGGCTCTCGAGCTCGCTCAACCGGAACAGCGATTCCATCACCAGCGCCGCGTCGACCGTGCGCGACTTCGGTTCGATCACCAGGCGGATGTCCTCGGCGGACTCGTCGCGGACGTCGGCGACCAGCGGCAGCTTGCGCTCATTGAGCAGCTCCGCGAGCTTCTCGACCAGCCGGCCCTTCTGCACCAGCCACGGCACTTCCGTGATCACGATCAGGTAGGTGCCGCGGCCGGTGTCTTCCTTGTGCCAGCGCGCACGCACGCGGAACGAGCCGCGGCCGGTCGCATAGGCTTCGGCGATGGTGTCGCGGTTGTCGACGATGATGCCGCCGGTCGGGAAATCCGGGCCCTGCACGTATTTCAGCAGCGTCTTCGAGCGCGCATTGGGATTGTCGATCAGGAACAGCGCGGCGTCGCACAGCTCGGCGGCATTGTGCGGCGGGATCGCAGTGGCCATGCCGACCGCGATGCCTTGCGAGCCGTTGGCGAGCAGATTGGGGAACGCGCCCGGCAGCACCACCGGCTCGTTCTCCGAGCCGTCATAGGTCGGCCGGAAATCGATCGCGTCCTCGTCGATGCCGTCGATCAGGAGCCGCGCGACCTCGGTGAGGCGCGCCTCCGTGTAACGCATGGCGGCCGGGTTATCGCCGTCGACATTGCCGAAATTGCCCTGCCCGTCGACCAACGGATAACGCTGCGCAAAGTCCTGCGCCAACCTTACCAAAGCGTCATAAACCGACTGGTCGCCGTGCGGATGGAATTTGCCGATGACGTCGCCGACCACGCGCGCGCATTTCTTGAACGCCGCGTCGGGATCGAGGCGCAATTGCTGCATCGCATACAGCAGCCGCCGGTGCACCGGCTTGAGCCCGTCGCGCGCATCCGGCAGCGCGCGGTGCATGATGGTCGACAGCGCATAGGCGAGATAGCGCTCTTCCAGCGCATCGCGCAGCGCGATGTCCTCGATCGGACCGCCTGTCGGCGGTGAAGGAATCAGTTGTTTGCCCATGGAATCTGATTACTGCGGCAAAACGTCCGGAACAAGCCTCACCTTTAATTCGCCACTGGCCGCCGTGCGTGAAACCCCGACGAACCGAGCCGCTGCAAACGGCGGCCACGCCGTCGCCGCGGCGTCGCCACTGAGCTGAATTGCAACTGAACACCTCAGACATCAAGGCGACGGGATCGTGCGCGTATGGTGCGCGCGTGGGCGATACATGACGTGGACACATGACGTGGACGCGCAAGGAGGTACCTAGATGCGCAAGCTGTTTCTGAGCCTGGCTGCCGCAGCGGTGACGATGGCCGCCGCTTCATTGATGCCGTCAACCGCTGGCGCGGCCGTGGTCGCGCCGTCGGCGATGCAGCCGGCGGTCGTCGACTCAAACATGGTCGACAATGTCGCGTGGTTCCGGGTGTGCCACCATCACTGGCGCCACAGCGACCGCCATTGCCGCATGGTGTGGCGCCCCGGGCACCGCCATCACCACCACCATCATCACGGGCATCATCACAGGCACCACCATCATCATCGCCGGCACCATCATCATCGCTAGTGCCGGCGCGCCGCTCTGTCTTGCGTGCGGCGTGATGGCTGGTGCTGCGGCGGGTCTTCCGAACGGAAGGCCCGCCGACTTCTTGAGATGAACACGGGATGAACGGACCGCCCACAGGCAGTTCAGACGCATTAACGCAATCTATTGCACAACAGCCATTTTCTGGAACTTGCCGGGCTGTGCGGGGTTTCTTTTCATCCCGCTCGATCAACCTAGGGAGAAACGCATGCGCAAAGTCCTGCTTTCGCTGGTTGCGGCCGTGGCCATGGGTGCTTGCTTCACGATGACGAACGCCAATGCAGCGCCGGTGTCGCCGTCGGCCCTCCAGCCGTCGATCATCGACACCAGCCTGACCGAAGACGTCCAGTGGCGCCGTTGCTGGCACCGCTGGCGGACCAGCGGTAGGGTCTGCCGGTGGTACCGCGGTGGCCACTACTGGCGGTGGTCGCGCCGCTGGTAAAGCGTCGCATCACCACTGCGACCGATGATCACGGCGGGTCTCCCGAGGAGGCCCGCCGTTTTGCATTTCAGTTTTCCTGAGACTCAATCAGCCCGCAGCCCCGGCGCGGGTGGGACCGCCGAGCACCGCCGCGACAAAACTGTCCCGGGCTTCGTTGAAGCCGTGCCCCCTGGGCTCGAGCACGCGCTGCACCAAAAAATAGCCGGTCAGCGCAAAACCGTCGGCGATATCGCCGGGCGACGCATCGCTCTGCGCCGTGCCGCTCAGGAACCGTGGCAGCCGCAAGAGCTTGTCGCACCACGGCTCGCCGGCCTGCCGCGATACCGCACGGCCCGACTTGGGCGAGACATAGATCAGGTCGTCGTTCGTACCGGTCACGGCGCAGGAGTCGAGCTCGAGCCCGAACCCGAGCTCGTTCAAGAGATGCAGCTCGAACTGCACGACCAGGGCCGAGGCAAGCAGCGCTTCGTCGATGTGATCGAGGATCGTCTCGACCATCGGCACGATGGCGGGGTGCGGATCGCGCTCCGGCAGCAACCGGCAGAGCGCGGCGAGATGGGTTGCGCCGTAGACCGCATGCGACTTCGCAAGCAGCGATGCCGCCCGCAGGTTGAGCCCTTCGACCATGTAGAGCCCGAGATGCTGGTCGAGCCGCGCGCGCCAGACCGCGCTGACCAGGTTGCCGGTCTGCAGCACCGGGCGCAGCATGCGACCGCCGCCGCCACGCACGAGACCGAGATGACGGCCGTGCTCGCGCGTCATCAATTCGAGGATGGCGCTGCCCTCCCCGTGGCGCCTGACGCCCAGCACGATGCCTTCATCGGTCCATTGCATCGGTCACATCTTATCGCGACTTGCTGCTTATCGCGACTTGCCGCGCAGCTCCCGCAGTGCCAGCGGGCGGCCGACCGCGCGCGGCCCCGCCTCGTCCATCACGAAGCAGCGATAATAGGACGCCGCCGGGAGGCGCCGGTCGGTGGCGCAGCGATGGACCTGCAACAGATCGTTTTCGTTCCGGTACTGCATATAGGGACTGATGGCGTAACGGGAATCCTCCTTCTGAAAATAACCCAACCGGTCGATCATGCCTTTGACGCCCGGGTCGCTGTCGATGATCGCCTGCCGCAGGCTCTCGCCTTCGATGAAATTGTCCGGCAGCTGGTCGAACGGCCCGTCGAAATAATTGTTCAACCGGATGTTCTGCTCGAATACGCCGATCAGGATTTTGCGGTCGAGACGATGGTCGCGGTAATAGGCAAAGCCGGTGCGCTTGCCGACCAGAATCCGGTCGCTGCGCGGCGACGGCTCGAGCTGGTCGGGCACCGGAGCGGTTTCGTCGAGGATGTAGTGAAACACCTTGGCCTTTGAATTGTAGACCAGGAAGAAACGCACGGCCGACTCGTCGAATACCGGTCCGATCAAGCGCTCGTCGGGCCCGATCACGCCGGCCGGCGGCTTGATCTGCGACACGTCATTGAGCGCGAACAGCACGCTCGTTCCCTGATAGGTGATGCGGTAGAGCAGATTGTCCACGCGCTCCACCAGCACGTTGCGCGATCCGTCAAGCTCCAGCGCCTGTTCGAGGCCGTCTTTCTTCCACTCGGCGTTGTCTTCGTAGTAGCCGAAATAGACCTTGCCCTTGTCACGGTCGCGCGGATCGAGCCGCAGATTGCCGGCGATCGGCACGCCGCCATGGACGAACTTGAAATAGTAGTAGTTCTCGGTCGGATAGACCGTCACGCGTTGCGGCAGGCTGCCAAGCACAAAGGCGAGCACCGCCATCGGATCCTTGATGTCGAAGGCCGCGGGGCGCATCGCCTCGACCACCGCCGCCTCATTGGTGACGAGCTGCGGCCGCGACGGCGGTTGCGCCACGACCGCGCCGGCCGGCAACCCGATGGCCGCAACGATTGCACCGACAGCCAGCAGCCGCATGGCGATCACTCCTTGGGAAACTCCAGCCCCATCTCGCGATACCGTTCGGGATCGTCGCTCCAGCCCTCGCGCACCTTCACGAACAGAAACAGATGCACCGGCCGCTCGAGCGCGACGGCGATCTCGCGCCGCGCGTCGGCGCCGATCGCCTTGATGGTCGCACCGCCCTTGCCGAGCACGATCTTGCGCTGGCTGTCGCGCTCCACATAGATCGTCTGCTCGATGCGCACCGCGCCGTCGCGCAGCTCCTTCCAGATATCGGTTTCCACCGTCGACTGGTAGGGCAGCTCCTGATGCAGGCGCGCGTAAAGCTTCTCGCGGGTGATCTCGGCCGCCAGTACGCGCATCGGCGCATCGCTGACCTGGTCCTCCGGATAGTGCCATGGCCCTTCCGGGACGCGCGCCGCGAGCCAGCGCCTGAGGTCGGCGACGCCGTCGCCGGTGAGCGCCGAGGTCATGAAGGTCGCCTCCAACGGGAGCCGCGCGTTCAGGTCCTTCGCCAGCGTCAGCAGCGCCGGCTTCTCCACGAGATCGATCTTGTTGAGGATCGCCACGCGCGGTCGCCCGATCTCGGCCAGCCGTTCGACGATGGTGCCGGTCTCCTCGTCGATCCCGCGCCGGGCATCCAACAGCAGGCAGACGATGTCGGCATCATGCGCGCCGGCCCAGGCGGTGCTGACCATGGCGCGTTCGAGCCTCCGCTTCGGCGCGAAGATGCCGGGCGTGTCGATGAAGATGAGCTGCGCGCCGCCCTCCATCGCGATCCCGCGCACCGGCGCCCGCGTGGTCTGCACCTTGTGCGAGACGATCGCGACCTTGGTGCCGACCAGCGCATTGACCAGCGTCGACTTGCCGACATTGGGCGCGCCGATGACCGCGATGAAGCCGCAGCGCGTGAGCGGCTCAGCCATCGAGGCGGTCCGCCTTGACGCCTTCGCGCGTGAGCATCGCCGCCGCCGCCGCCTGCTCGGCCGCGCGCTTGGAGCGGCCGAGGCCTTCGGCCGGCGCACAGTTCGGCAATTCCACCGTGACGCGGAATTCGGGGTTGTGGTCGGGGCCTTTGCGCTCGACCTCGCGATAGTTGGGAGTGGGCAGGCCGCGCGCCTGCGCCCATTCCTGCAGGATGGTCTTGGAATCGCGCAGCGGCCGCGCCGGCGCCCGCATGCGCTGCTCCCATAGCCGCCCGATCACCTCGGATGCCGCCTTGTAACCGCCGTCGATGAACACCGCGCCGATCAGCGCCTCGCAGACATCGGCCAGGATCGCGGTGCGGTTGCGGCCGCCGGCGTTGTTCTCCGATGCGCCGAGCCGGATCGCCTCGCCGAGATCGATCGCGCGCGCCACGTCGGCACAGGCCTCCTTGCGGACGAGGTCGGCCAGCCGGCGCGACAGTTCGCCTTCGTCCGCCTTCGGAAACGCGCCGAACAGCATGTCGGAGATGACAAGGCCCAGCACATGGTCGCCGAGGAATTCGAGCCGCTGATAGCTGCCGGCGCGATTGCGTTGTCCGGTCAGCGCGGAAATATGCGTCAGCGCCTGCTCGAGCAGCGCGGCATCCTTGAATTTGTAGGCGATGCGATCCTCGAAGCCGGGCGGCGTCTTCTTGCGCCGGCGGCGCACCGGCTTCGCCTCGGGGTTCGGCCGGGCGGCTCCATCAATCAACTTTGCTGCGGACGAGTCGGATGCTGGCGAGGAATTCGCGGCGCGAGTGCTTTTTCGCTTGGGGCTCATCGCACGATCGAGAACAGCCGGCCCCAACGCACCGACCAAGGCCAGCGCCACAGCTCCCAGGCGCGCTCGCCTTCGTGGATCGAGAAGAAGATGATCTGCGCCTTGCCGACGACGTTCTGGAGCGGAACATAGCCGACTTGGCTGAGCACGCGGCTGTCGGTGGAGTTGTCGCGGTTGTCGCCCATCATGAAGTAGTGACCCGCGGGCACTTCGAACACCTGGGTGTTGTCGTGGAAGCCGTTATCGAGAAGGTCGAGCGTCGTGTAGCTCACGCCGTTCGGCAACGTCTCGCGCCAGCGCTTGACGCGCTCGGTGCGCCCACCTTCGTTCTCGATGAAATCCTCGATGCGCTCGCGCTTGACCGGCTCGCCATTGATGTGAAGCACGCCATCGATCATCTGGACGCGATCGCCGGGGAGCCCGATCACGCGCTTGATGTAGTCGGTGGTGTCGTCCTTCGGCAGGCGGAACACCACGATGTCGCCGCGCACCGGGTCGCCCGACCAGATGCGCCCGGAAAACAGCGGCGGCGAGAACGGAATCGAATAGCGGCTATAGCCGTAGGTATATTTCGAGACGAACAGGTAGTCGCCGACCAGCAGCGTCTCCTTCATCGATCCGGAGGGAATGTTGAACGGCTGGAACAGAAAGGTGCGGATGATGAGCGCGATGATGAGAGCGTGAAAGATCACGCGCACCGTCTCGGCGAGGCCGCCTTCCTTCCGCTTTGCGCCTGTCGTCACACTCATTCTCTTTCTCTTTTCCTGGCTCGCGTGCCCGCCGGAATCTTCTATCTGCTGGTCAGCCGGGGCGCAATCAAGGCTTGTGAAATTCGATCACCATCTTGTGGCCGGTATTTTACCGTTATATTTCAGCCTTTTACGGCGGTTTCCGACGCGGTTCGCGATGCTGCCAAACGGCTCGCAACGCGGTTCACTGTAACGACTGTCAGGACCGATTTCAGGTGGGTTTAGGTACAGCGGAGATGATCACCAGCGCCTGCGCCATCGGACCTTCGTCGGTAATGGTAAGGTCGATTCTCGCTTCGTGATCGGGCGGCGTGATGGCGCGCAGCCGCTCCAGGGCACCGCCGGTGAGTTGCATGGTCGGCCGCCCGGACGGCAGGTTGACGACACCGAGGTCGCGCCAGAACACACCGCGGCGAAAGCCGGTGCCGAGCGCCTTGGCGCAAGCCTCCTTGGCGGCAAAGCGCTTGGCATAGGTCTCGATCCGCGTGGCCCGCCGATCCGCCTTGGCGCGCTCGGTCTCGGTAAAGATGCGCAGGATGAAACGATCGCCGTGGCGGGCGATGACGCGCTCGATCCGGCGCACGTCCACGAGATCGGAACCGACGCCCAAAATCATTGCGCCACCTTCGCCCGTCCGCGGTCCATGGCGGCGCGCATCGATCGCACCGCTTGCGGCAAACCGGTCGCGATCGCCTCCCCGACCAGGAAATGGCCGATGTTCAACTCGACGATTTCGCCGAGCGCCGCGATCGCTTCCGCGGTCGCGTAGTTGAGGCCGTGTCCGGCATGCACTTCAAGACCGAGGCTGCGTGCAAGACGAGCGCCGTCCTGGATGCGCTGCCACTCCGCCTGGGCCGCGGTGGCGCGTCCTTCGGCGAGCGCATCGCACCAGGCGCCGGTGTGAATCTCGATCACCGGAGAGCGCAGCCGCGCCGCCATCTCGATCTGACCGGGGTCGGCGGCAATAAACAGCGACACGCGGATGCCGGCGCCGACGAGCTTCGCAATAACCGGCGCCAGCAAATTGTGCTGCCCAACGGCATCGAGTCCGCCCTCGGTGGTGACCTCCTGGCGTCGTTCGGGAACGATGCAGGCGGCATGCGGCCGCGTCTTGATCGCGATCGCGACCATCTCGTCGGTCGCCGCCATTTCAAGGTTGAGCGGCTTGGCAATCTCCGCCTTCAGGCGCGCGATGTCGTCGTCACGGATGTGGCGGCGATCCTCGCGCAGATGCGCGGTGATCCCGTCGGCACCGGCCTCGATCGCCAGCTTCGCCGCCTGCACGGGATCGGGATGCGCCCCGCCGCGCGCGTTGCGGACGGTCGCAACGTGGTCGATGTTCACGCCAAGGCGCAGATGGGGCGGCGACGACATTGTGTTGAGCTCGTCAAACGCTGATGCGTCTAGTGCCTAGCCGTGGATTCACCGGGCTCAACCACGCCGCTTTTCTCCAGGTACAATTGCCCGAGCACCGCAATGACGTCGGCCAAGAGCGTCGCGCGATCGGTTTCCGGTGCCATCAGGATCAGGTCGACGAGGCTTTCCGCCATGCGCGCGGCCAGCTCGGATGCGTCGCTATCGGGCCGCTCGGCATACTTCGTGACCAGCTCGTTGATATCGCAGTGAAGACAGTCTGACATGGGAATTCCTCGACCTATTCGGTAAACCGAACGAACAATTCCAATTCGTTGGCATATCCCGTGAGATGGCGCTCACCTGCCTCCCTGGCAAGTGACTTTCAAGTGACGTTCACGCGTTCACCCGCTCGGCGGCCGCGACTACGGACTTGGCGCGCAACTGCGCGATGATCGAGGTCAGGTGCTTGAGGTCATAGACTTCGAGATCGATGGTCACCGAGGTGAAGTCGGGCGCGGGGCGCTCCATGCGGATGTTGTCGATGTTGCCGTCGTGCTCGGCGATCACCTGCGCGACCTGCGCCAGGCTGCCGGGCTCGTTGACGGTCTTGATATGGATGCGCGCGGGGAAGCGCTGCGGCGCGCGCTCGTCGATGTCCCAGCGCAGGTCGATCCAGCTCTCCGGCGCGTCCTCGAAATCCTTCAGCGACGGCGACTGGATCGGATAGACGGTGATCCCCTCGCCCGGCGTCAGGATGCCGACGATGCGGTCGCCCGGTACGGCGCCGCCGTTGGGCGCGAAGCGCACTGGCAGGTCGCCGCTGACGCCACGGATCGGGATCGCGCCCTGCTCGTTGCCGCCCGGCGCCTGATACTTGACGCCCTTGGCGCGCCGGAAGCCGAACCAGCCGCTGCCGAGCTTGGTCTGCTGCTTGATGGCGGCCGCGCGTTCTTCCTTGTAGTCGGGATACATGGCGCGCGCGACATCGGAGGCCCGCATCTCGCCGCGGCCGACGGCCGAGAACACCTCGTCGAGCGACGCCCGCGCCAGCCGGGGCAGCGCGCCCTGCAGTTTCTCGTCGGAATAGGCGATCTTGGCGCGCTGGCACAGCCGCTCGACCGAGAGGCGCCCAAATCCGGCATATTGCGCACGCACCGCGACGCGGGTTGCACGCCGGATGGCGGCGCGCGCCTTGCCGGTCTTGACCAGCGATTCCCACGCCGCCGGCGGCGCGGTCTGCGCCTTCGAGGTGATGATCTCGACCTCGTCGCCGTTGGCGAGCTCCGAGACCAGCGGCGCGATCTTGCCGTTGATCTTGGCGCCGACCGCGGTGTTGCCGACGTCGGTGTGCACCGCATAGGCGAAGTCGATGACATTGGCCGAGCGCGGCAGCGCGATCAGCTTGCCCTTGGGCGTGAAGCAGAACACCTGATCGTGGAACAGCTCGAGCTTGGTGTGCTCGAGGAACTCTTCCGAGTTGGAGCCCTCCGCGAGCAGCTCGATGGTCCGCCGCAGCCAGGCATAGGCGCTCAATTCCCGCGACAGCATCTCGGTCGGCGAGCCGGCGCCGTCCTTGTAGAGCGCGTGCGCGGCGATGCCGTATTCGGCGATATCGTCCATATCGGCGGTGCGGATCTGCAGCTCGACGCGCTGCTTGCCGGGCCCGATCACGGTGGTGTGGATCGAGCGGTAGTCGTTCTGTTTCGGGGTCGAGACGTAGTCCTTGAACCGGGCCGGCACCATCGGCCAGGTGGTATGGACGATGCCGAGCGCCTGGTAGCACTCGGCGATGGTCTTCACGACGACGCGGAAGCCGACGATGTCGGACAGCTGCTCGAAGCCGACCGACTTGCGCTCCATCTTGCGCCAGATCGAATAGGCGCGCTTGCGGCGTCCCTTGACCTCCGCGACGATGCCGCGGTCGCCGAGCTTGCGCGTCAACTGCTGCTCGATCTCCGCGATCAGCCCGACGTTGCGCTCTTCCAACGCGTCCAGGCGCTCGCTCACCACCGCATAGGCGTCGGGATTGAGCTCGCGGAACGCTAGATCCTCGAGCTCCTCGCGCAGCTCATGCATGCCCATGCGGCCGGCGAGCGGTGCATAGATGTCGATCGTCTCCTCGGCGGTGCGGCGCCGCGCCTCCGGCGGCATGTGGCCGATGGTGCGCATGTTGTGCAGACGATCGGCGAGCTTGACCAGCAGCACGCGCACGTCGTCGGCGATCGCGAGCAGCAGCTTGCGCAGATTCTCGGCCTGCTTCGCCTCCTTGGTGACGAGGTCGAGCTTGGCGAGCTTGGTCAGGCCTTCGACCAGACCGCCGATGTCCTCGCCGAACAGCTGGTCGATCTCGGCGCGGGTGGCGTGGGTGTCCTCGATGGTGTCGTGCAGCAGCGCCGCGGCGATGGTCGCATCGTCGAGCTTGAGGTCGGTGAGGATCGCCGCGACCTCGAGCGGATGGGAGAAGTACGGGTCGCCGGAGGCCCGCTTCTGCTCGCCATGGGCCTTCATGGCGTAGACATAGGCGCGGTTGAGCAGCGGCTCGTTGGTATTGGGATTGTAGCGGCGCACCCGATCGATCAGGTCGTACTGCCGCATCATCTGCGCGCGCGACGACCGCTTGGGTTTGGATGCACTTTCAATGGCTTGCGGGGCGATCTTGCGGCCACGCTCGATCGGGGCCCGGGTCCGGGCCTGGTTTTGCATACGCGGCAGATCGGTCGAGGAGCGGGGCATGGCTGTCTCGGGCCAATCACTGGCCTCACAGCCCTTAAGATATCATCGTGATTCCGCTACGCCACAAGCCGATATCGGCATGGTTTGCCAAAATGATTGCAACCCCCGGCAAATAGCAACGGCCCGAACCAGGGTCCGGGCCGGCATCTCGATATCCGCAAGCTAACCGAGGAGGCTTATTCCTCTTCCTCGGGCTGCTCCTCGGGCGGGGCGAGCCCTTCGAGGCCCTTGAGCAGCTCTTCCTCGGTCATGCGGTCCGTCGTGACCTCGGTGTCGTCGGCATCGACCGTGGCGCCGGGGGTCCCGATCAACGGGACGGTCGAGGGCTCCGGCTCGTCGACCTCGACATACTTCTGCAGCGAGTGAACCAGCTCTTCGCGCAGGTCGTCGGGAGAGACCGTCATGTCGGCAATTTCGCGCAGCGCCACTACCGGGTTCTTGTCGTTATCGCGCTCGACCGTGATCGGTGCGCCGGACGATACCATGCGCGCCCGGTGACTCGCCAACAAGACGAGATCAAACCGGTTTTCAACCTTGTCGATGCAGTCTTCAACGGTAACGCGGGCCATGTGGCTGCTCCTACAAAGGAACTTGCTTTAAAATATGGTCGCTTGGTATCCGCCCCGCAAGTCGAGCGCAAGCCAAATCTTGGGAAGAAACGGAACTAAACTAAAGGATAGTACTTTTGCCTTGGCGAGCGGGGCCATCGTCTGTTAGGCAAAACGTGGGTGCCGGCATGCGGTTCATTATTCTGCGGCCGTATGGGTTGTGACAGCAGCGCGCGGTGATGATTGCGCCGCACGCGGTCATCGGTTCCCGTTAACGACGATCTAACCCCTGAGCCCGGCCGCAAGCCCGCAGCCGGACGTTGGATCGGTTCCTGTGGTTTTGATTGACAAGCGAGACAAGATGGCCCCGCAAACGGAACGCATGGTTTCGAACAATATGGGTTCAAACAATATCGGTTCGGGCAACGAGAAGATTGCTCTCTTTATCGACGGCGCCAATTTATACGCCACCGCCAAGTCCCTGGGTTTCGATATCGACTACAAGCGCCTGCTGCGCGAGTTTCACACGCGCGGCTATCTCATGCGCGCGTTCTACTACACCGCGGTGATCGAGGATCAGGAGTATTCCTCGATCCGCCCGCTGATCGATTGGCTCGACTACAACGGCTATACGGTCGTGACCAAGGCGACGAAGGAATTCGTGGATCAGACCGGCCGCCGCAAGGTCAAAGGCAATATGGACATCGAGCTGGCGGTCGACGCCATGGAGCTCGCCGGCCACATCGATCACATGGTGCTGTTCTCCGGTGACGGCGATTTCCGCTCGCTAGTCGAGGCGATGCAGCGGCGCGGCGTGCGGGTGACGGTGGTGTCCACGATCTCGACCCAACCGCCGATGGTCGCCGATGAGCTGCGCCGGCAGGCCGACGTCTTCCTCGACATCGTCGAGCTGCAACCCAAGATAGGACGCGATCCGTCCGAGCGCGCGCCGCGTGAGCCGCGCGAAGGGCGCGAGCCGCGTCACGCCTCCTCGCACACGCCGCAATTCCTGCAGCGCAGCACCTCGCCCGCGCCGCAACGCGCCGGTGCCGGCGCCCACGACGACGATTTCGAAGACTAATTCATTTCAAAACGCGAGGCGTCGATGCCCGGCGCACTATCGACGCCAGGATCTACGCCAGCTCGCGATTGCCCGCTCTGCCCTCGCCTGCAGACGTTCCGCCAGAATTTGCGGCAACTCCATCCGGACTGGTTCAACGCGCCGGTGCCGGCCTTCGGGCAGCTCTCGGCGCGGTTGCTGATCGTCGGCCTGGCGCCCGGCATGCAGGGCGCCAACCGCACCGGGCGCCCGTTCACGGGCGACTACGCGGGCGACCTGCTCTACGAGACGCTGAGTAGCTACGGCTTCGCCCGCGGTAGCTATGAGGAGCGCGCCGACGACAGCCTGGAGCTCGTCGACGCGCGCATCGCCAATGCCGTGCATTGCGTGCCGCCCGAGAACAAGCCGACCACCGTCGAGATCAAGACCTGCCGCAGCTTCCTCACTGCCGCGATCGCCGAGATGCCGAAGCTGCGCGCCATTGTTGCGTTGGGCCGCATCGCCCATGACAGCACCGTCACCGCGCTCGGGATGAAGCGCTCGGCGGCGCCGTTCGGGCATGGCAACAAGGCCGACGTTGGGACGATGGCGCTGTTCAGCAGCTATCACTGCTCGCGCTACAACACCAATACCGGCGTGCTGACGCCGGAGATGTTCCGTGCCGTGTTCGCGGCCGTTCGTTCCTACCTGGACGCCTCACGCACGTAGCCAAGCGACGACCTCTTCGGCGCTCTTGTCCGGCGGGAACACCGGATAGAACACCTTGCTCATCACGCCATCGTCGATCACGAACACCATGCGTTTGAGCAAGGTCATGCCCGCGGCGATGAAGGTCGGCAGGTTGAGCGCCTTGGTCAGCTTGAAATCGGCGTCGGAGAGCACCGGGAACGGCAGATGCAACCGCTCGACCGCCTCGCGCTGATAATCGCTGTCCTGGGTCGACAATCCGAACACGCGGGCGACGCCAAGCTGCTTGAGCTCGGCAAAGTGGTCGCGGAACGAGCACGATTGCGGCGTGCAGCCGCGCGCGCCGGGGATGGCGTCCCAGCCATCGGGCATATTTTGGTTGGGACGGCCGGTGCGCGGATAGACATAGACCACCGTACGGCCGCGCAACGCCGACAAATCAATCGACGATCCATCGGTGGCTGTGAGCGGCAGCGACGGCAGCTTCATCCCGGCGAGGTGGCGTGTCGCACCGTCGTCCTGCGGTACCGGTAGTTCCGTCGGCAGCACGGTCGGATCGTACTGGATTGCCATGACTATCCTCCGCCTTTGGGCCGATAGGAGATGAACTCGAGCAGCGAGCCGTCGGGATCGCGGAAATAAACGCTAGTGCCCGACCCTTTGGCTCCGAAGCGCTCGATCGGGCCGGCGTGAATCGGGACGTTGCAGTTGTTGAGATGCGTGACGGCGTCGCCGATCGGCCCATTCCATTCGAAGCAGAGATCGCTGTTGCCCGGCTGCACCGGCAGCCGCGCCACCTCGGCCGGCGTGAAGCCCGGTCCATGCAAATTGAGCTGCACCTTGCCAAACCGGTAGGCCCATCCGCTGGGACGCCGCACCAGTTCGGCGCCGAGCACGTCCCGATAGAACGCGTTCGAGAGCTCCCACTGGGAGACGTGGATCACGCAATGATCGAAGCTGACCGGCAATGCCATGGGATTACTCCTGCGCCGGAATCATCCCAAGAATGCGACGCAGGTCAATGGCGAAAGCCCGCCCCGTGTCGCCACGGGACGGGCTCCCACGCACGCCAAGGAACCTAGTTCATCCAGGCGATATCGCTGAGCGTTCCTTTCAGGCCGGAGATCTTGCCGGCCATCTTCGCGGCGCCGGTCTTGAGATCGACCGAGTAGAGCGCGCCGCCCATCGCGAGCCAGGCTTCGTTCTGGTCCGGGCCCGACGACACGATGTTGAAGGCAGCCGCGCCGTTGACGGTGATGCCGAGCGGCCCAACCGCGGCGAGCACGCCATCATTCGGCGGCGCCTGCAGCACCAGCGAGTTGGTGGTCGCGTCGATGTTGTAGAGCGCCGTCGCCTTGGTGTCCTTGAACGAGTTGGTGTAGGCGCCCGCGACGACGCGCGGATTCTTGCCGGCCATCGGGTCCTTGAACTTGTGCGAGCCGTCGACGGTCACCTTGCCGTCGTCGACATTGATGCGCCAGCTCACGCCTTCCGAGCTCATCAGGCGCAGACGGTCGGCGACCGGGTTGAAGTCGAAGGTGGTCGCGGCCGAGCGCGTCCATGGCTCCGACGAGCTTGCTCTTCATCGTCGCCTTGCCCGAGGCAACGTCGATGGTGACGATGTTGCCGTCGCTGGTGACGCCATAGAGCATGCCGTCGGCCGGGCGAACGTCGATGCCCAGCAGCGTCCCGGCGCCGCTGACGTTCACGGTCGAGGTGACCTTCTTGGACGCAGGATCGATGGTCACGAGAGTCTTGCCGTCAACCAGGCCGACGATCCGGCCCTGCGCATGCGCGCCGGTGGTCATCAAAGCAGAGGCGGCAACGGCGCCGGCGACTGCCAAGGTCTTGAGGGTTCCGAACATTGATAGCTCCCTTGCTTGCGAATAAGTCGCCTGCCGGTCTGACCGGTGGCGACTGGGGGGTGGATTCCGTCCTCATCGCCGAGGCCGGTTCGTTTCCGGTGGCGACTGCAGGGAGCTACGGGGCTGGGTGGCGCGCGGTTGCAGTGCGGCGCTGGAGAAATTGCAGAGGCCGCGATCACGAACCCGTGAGGGCCGAATAAAAAAGATTATCCCTTGCTGCGCAACAATCGAGCACGCTCACGATCCCAGGAGCGTTTTTTGTCTGTCTCGCGTTTGTCATGAAGCTTCTTGCCGCGCGCGACCGCAATCTCGAGCTTCGCTCGTCCCTTCTCGTTGAAATAGAGCTTGAGTGGAACGATGGTCATGCCTTCGCGGTCGACCGCGCCTGAAAGCTTGTCGATCTGGCGTTTATGCAGCAGGAGCTTGCGCGGCCGCTTCGGGGCGTGGTTGAAGCGGCCGCCTTGCTGGTATTCGGGGATGTTGGCGTTGACGAGCCAGAGCTCGCCGCCGCGCGAGTCGGCGTAGGACTCGGCAATCGTCGCCCTGCCCTGGCGGAGCGCCTTGACCTCGGTGCCGGTCAGCGCAATGCCGGCCTCGAAGGTCTCGCCGATCTCATAGTTGAAGCGCGCCCGGCGGTTGTCGGCGACGACCTTGAGCTTGCGATCCGGTTTCGCCGCCATTGCACGCTATGCCAATCTCACTTGCTCTGCGCTTTGAGCACATCCCGAATTTCGGTCAGGAGCTCGACCTCCTGCGACGGCTTCGGCGGAGCCGCCTCTTCCTTCTTCTGAAGCTTGGACATCGCCCGGATGACCAGGAACAGCACGAACGCGATGATGATGAAGTTGATCGTGATCGTGACGAAGTTGCCCCAGGCCAGCACCGCGCCCTGCTTCTTTGCTTCCGCTAGCGAGTCAGCCGTCACTTTCGACGACAGCTTGACAAAATAGTTCGAGAAATCGAAGCCGCCGGTAGCGGCGCCGATGACCGGCATGATGATGTCAGCGACCAGCGACGACACGATCGCGCCGAACGCCACACCGATGATGACGCCGACCGCGAGATCGACGACGTTGCCACGCAGCGCAAATTTCTTGAAATCTTCGAGCATCGCTCCCCTCCTCTTTGCAATCACTGAACGGGCGATCGGTGCGGCAAGCTGTTGCCTTGCCGGACCGGTACGCAGGCGCAAGACACATTGAGATCAGTTGACCAATCCGGCATGCACCATCGCGTCGCGCACGGCCGCTTTCGTCTTGTCGCCGACCGTGACCAGCGGCAGGCGGACGGTGTCGGCGCAGCGCCCGAGCAGCGACAGCGCGTACTTCGCCGGCGATGGGTTGGTCTCGATGAACAGCGCGTTGTGCAGCGGCATCAGCTTATCCTGCAGCTTCAATGCCGTCGCATAGTCGCCGCGCACGCACGCGCCCTGGAACTCGGCGCATAGCCGTGGCGCTACGTTCGAGGTCACCGAGATGCAGCCGTGGCCGCCATGCGCCATGAAGCCCAGCGCGGTCGCGTCCTCGCCCGAGAGCTGGTTGAAGTCCGCGCCCATGGCCGCGCGCTGCTGCGACACTCGCACCATGTTCGCGGTCGCGTCCTTGACGCCGGCGATGTTCTTAAGCTCGAACAGCCGCGTCATGGTTTCGACCGACATGTCGACCACCGAGCGAGCGGGGATGTTGTAGATGATGATCGGGATGCCGATCGCGTCGTTGATCGCCTTGAAGTGACCGTAGAGGCCGTCCTGGGTCGGCTTGTTGTAGTACGGCGTCACGATCAGCACGGCGCTGGCGCCTGCCTTCTCGGCGTGCTGCGACAGCTCGACCGCCTCCTTGGTGGAATTCGATCCCGCGCCGGCGACCACAGGCACCTTGCCCTTGGCCTGATCGACGCACCACTCCACGACCCGCTTGTGCTCGTCGTGGCTGAGCGTCGGGCTCTCGCCGGTGGTTCCCACCGGGACCAGCCCGTTGGTTCCCTCGGCGATCTGCCAATCGACCAGGCCGCGGAATCGGGCCTCGTCGAGGCCGCCGTTCTTGAACGGGGTGACGAGCGCCGTGAACGATCCCCTGAAGCTCGTCTTGGCGGTCATGGCTCGAATCCTTTGGCTGGCCGATCTTTGCCCGGCGGAGCGCGGAACCCTTGATAACGGGTCGGCTGCGACAACGAAAGCGGGCGGAAGGGGATACCTTGCCCCGTTTTCGCCGCGGTCGCGGCCGATGTTCGCCGCCCCTGCGGGGGTTTAGTGCTTCGTCAATCTTATCAATTGAAAACACTCAGCGGTAGCGCAACCTCTCTGGCGCTGGGGAGAACCGGCACATTGACCAGGGTCCAAGGACTGCTGACAGCGTTGCTGCTCGTGGCCGTTGCAGGGATCGGACTGCAGGCCGCCACCATCGCGCAGGCCGAAACCTCCGCCGCGAAGTCAAAATCCACGGCCAAGGATAAGGCCAAGGACAAAACCAAGGCTGCCGCGACCAAGGACAAGAAGGCCGCTTCCACCAAGACCAAGGAAAAGAAAAACGAAGCGTCCAAGAAGGAAGCCAAAAAAGAGACCAAGAAAGAGAGCAAGAAGGCGAGCAAGAAAGACAAGAAGACCGCCAAGGGTAAGGGCGGCAAGGGCAGCAAATCCGCCGCGAGTTCCGACGCCGATACGCCACCCGCGCCGGCCGTGTCAGGCGAGCTGGCGACCGTCAAGCAGGCGATCGAGCACGCGCGCGCGGGTCGCGCCTCGCAGGCGACCTCGCTCCAGCAGAACATCCAGGACCCGGTGTCGCGCAAGCTGGTCGAATGGGCGATCCTGCGCAGCGACAGCAATGGGGCAAGCTCCGCACGCTACCTCGCCTTCATCAATGCCAATCCGAGCTGGCCGAGCGTCGGCATGATGCGCCGGCGGGCGGAATCGATGATGTGGGCCGAGCAGGCCGACGCGGGAGCGGTCCGCGCCTATTTTGCCAAGAACCCGCCGCTTACCGCCCGCGGGCAATTCGCGCTCGCGCGCGCCATGCTCGCACAAGGCGACCGTGCCGGCGCGCAGGCGCAGGTGCGTGAGGGCTGGCGCAGCGAGGGCTTCGGCGCCGACGTCGAATCGCGGGTGCTGGAGACGTTCAGCGGCCTGCTCAGCGCCGAGGACCACAAGGCGCGCATGAACATGCGGCTCTATGCCGAGGATACCGACGGCGGCCTGCGCAATGCCAATCGCGCCGGCGGCGACGCTCCGGCGATCGCCAAGGCGCGAATCGCGGTCATGAAGAAGGCCGGCAATGCCAAGGCCGCACTCGACGCTGTTCCATCCGCGGCGCGCCGCGACCTCGGCTACATCTTCAGCCTGGCGCAATGGCTGCGGCGCAACGACCGTATGGCCGAAGCCGGCGATCTGATCCTGTCGGCGCCGCGCGATGGACAGACGATCGACACCGATCAATGGTGGATCGAGCGCCGGCTCGCCGCCCGCAACATGCTCGACCTCGGCGACGCGACGAAGGCCTACCGGATCGCGCGCGACGCCGCTGTGCCCAAGCGCGACAACTATCGCGTCGAGCATCAGTTCACCGCCGGCTGGATCGCGCTGCGCTTCGTCAAGGATCCGGCGACCGCGCTGACCCATTTCGCGCGCATCCCGGACGGCTCAACCCACGCAATCTCGCTTGCGCGCGCGCACTACTGGCTGGGCCGCACCTATGAGGCGCAGGGACGCAGTGGCGAGGCCAAGAACCACTACCAGGCGGCCGCGCAGCATCCGACCGCGTACTACGGACAGCTCGCCGGCGCGAAGCTCGGGCTGCGAAATATTGCGCTGCGCTCGGCGCCGTCACAGCCGTCGGGCTCAACCGACGTCGTGCGCGCCATGGAGATGCTCTATGCCGTCGGCCAGCGCGACATGGTGGTCGGCGCCGCCGCCGACTTCGGCGACCGCTCCAACGACGCCGGCGCGCTGGCTGCGATTGGCGAAGTCGCTGCGCGCAACAACGACGCCCGCGCCATGCTGCTGCTTGGCAAGGCGGCGCTCGGGCGCGGCCTGCCGCTCGAGACCTACGCGTTCCCGACCATCGGCATGCCGAACTACACCGCGATCGGCCCGGCGGTCGAGAAGCCGCTGATCTATGCGATCGCCCGGCAGGAAAGCACGTTCAACCAGAAGACCGTCTCCAGCGCCCGCGCGATGGGCCTGATGCAGGTGACGCCGGCGGCGGGCAAATATATCGCCAGGAAGTTCAAGGTTACCTACAACGAGAAGAAGCTGCTGTCCGACCCGGTCTACAACGTGCAGTTCGGCGCCGCCGAGCTCGGCGACCTGCTGGCCGATTTCCGCGGCTCCTACGTGCTCACTTTCGTTGGCTACAACGCCGGGCGCGGCCGCATCCGCGACTGGGTCGCCCGCTACGGCGACCCGCGCGACCCCAACGTCGACCCGGTCGACTGGGTCGAACGCATCCCGTTCGCTGAGACACGCAACTACGTGCAGCGCGTGATGGAGAACATGCAGGTCTATCGCATCCGCTTTGGCGGCGGCGACAAGCTGATGATCGAGGCCGACATCCGCCGCGGCGCCAGCGCGAACTAACCTCAGCCTGCGACGTCGACCGGCTCGACGCTGAAGCTCTGCGGACCCCTGCCCTGGCGCGCGTTCTCGAGCATCGTCTCGTAGGCGCGTTCGAGATGGCGCGTGAACCGTGCCGTATCGAACAGCGGATGGGTCAGGCGGTTCTGCGCAAGCCGTTGCCGGATGCCCGCAAGCACGGCCGGCCGGCGTGCAAGCTCGAGCGCCAACGCCTCGTAGTCGTCGAGCGTTTCCGTCACCAGCTCCGACAAACCCACGGACTGCAACAGGCTCGCCGCCACCCGCCCCGCGAAGGTCGTGCCGATGCACGTCAGCACTGGAAGGCCCGCCCAGAGCGCGTCGCTTGCGGTGGTGTGGGCGTTATAGCCGGGGGTATCGAGGAACAGGTCGGCAAGCCGCTGACGGGCGAAATGATCGGCCATGGCCGGCGCGCGTGGCGCAAACACGATCCGTCCCGGGTCGATGCCGGTGGCGCGCGCTGCGACCCGCAAATTCTCGCAGGCGCGAGCGTCGAGCCGTGACAGCCACAGCACGCTGCCGTCGACTTGCCCAAGCAGGCGCATCCAGACGGCGAACACCTCGCGCGATATCTTGTAGGCGTTGTTGAAGCAGCAGAAGACGACGCCCTTGTCCGGCAGGCCTGCCTCCGCGCGCAAGGGGGTCCGCGATATCGCCTTGGTCGCGTCGTTGACCAGGAAGCAATCCGGCAGGTGAACGATCTTCTCCGCATAATACGGCTGCTGGTCGAGCGGCAGCACGACCTTGTCGGCGATGATGTAGTCGATGAAGTCAGCCCCCATGGTCCCGGCGAAGCCGAGATAGTTCACCTGCACCGGCGCCGCCCGGTAGCGCAGGACGCCGGGCCGCGCGTTGTCGGTGTGCCCGCTCAGGTCGACGGCGATATCGATGCCGAGCCGCCGGATCAGCGCCGCCACGTCGCGGTCGTCGACGGTGCGCACGTCATGGAATTGATCGAATGACCTTGCGATCCGCGCCCGCAACGCGCTCTTGTCGTCGGGACCGAACGACAGCCCGATGATCTCGAAGCGGCCGCGGTCGTGCCGCTCGAACAGCTCGGCCGTCAAATAGGCGACCGGATGCACGCGAAAATCGCCCGACAGGTAGGCCACCCTGATCTTGTCGCCGCCGGCGGCGGATGGAGCAGGCTCCAGCCGCGGGCCGGGCGGGATTTCGCGCTCCACATAGCGGCGGGTGGCGGCTAGCGTCACGGCCGGGCTGGCCGACAATTGCAGCAGGGTATGTGGTGCGACGACGGCGGTTCCGGCCGCAAGCGCCTCGGTCAGGCGGCCCGCGGCGGCGGCGGCCTTATCCCACGCACAGATCGCGAGACAACTCGTCGCCAGCTGCGCCAAGGCATGCGGGTGTGCCGAAGCCAGTTCCAGGACGCGCTCGGACGCGGCAATCGCTTCGTCGTAACGGTTGAGCCGGCCGAGCACCATGCCGCGGGTATAGAGCGACTCGACATGCGCGGGATCGAGCGCGAGGGCCTGCTCGGTCCCGGCGAGCGCCTCGTCGAAGCGGTTGAGCGCAAACAGCGTCTTCGATCGATTGCAGTGCGCTTTCACATCCGACGGCGATACCGCCACCGCGTGGTCGTAGCTCGTGAGGGCCTCGCCGTAGCGGCCGAACTCGGACAGCACCGACCCGCGATTGAACAGGGCTCCGGCATGGTTCGGATCGATCTGGAGCGCGCGGTCGAGGCTCGCCAGCGCCTCGTCGTGGCGGTTGAGCGACTGCAACAGGAAACCGCGGTTGCTCAGGGCGCCGGCATCCGACGGATCGATCGAGAGGGCCTGGTCGAGACTTGCCAGCGCATCGTCCGGCCGCTTGAGGGCCACCAGCACGTCCGCCCGTCCGATCAGGGCCGACACCTCGTTCGGCGCTACCGCCAAGGCACGGTCGTAGCTCTCAAGCGCCTCGGCGTTCCGCCCCAGCGCCCTCAGCAGATTGCCGCGCATCAGATGCGCTTCGATAAAGCTCGGCTGGAGGGCGATCACCTGCTGGTAGCTCGCCAGCGCCTCGTCGTGGCGGCCGAGCTCGGCCTGCGCGGCGCCGAGATTGCACCAGTTGGCCAGCGAGCCCGGCTCGATCGCGATCGCCTGCCGGTAGCTCTCGATCGCCTCCTGCAGACGGCCAAGCCGGGCCAGAACATCGCCCCGGTTGCCATGGGCGCCGGCGTGGGTGCCTTCGTAGACAATGGCGCGGTCGAAGCTCGCCAGCGCCTCCGCGAGGTCCCCAAGCTCGACCAGCGCCCGCCCCAGCAGCACATGGGAGCGTGCGCGCTGCGGCTCGACTGCCAGCCCACGCCGCACCAGCTCGACGCCCTCGGCAAAGCGGCCCTGTTGACAGCGGATCTGCGCCAGGTGGTGGAGCGCCGTTGCGTTGACGGGGTCGCCATGCAGCACGCGCGCATAGCGAGCCGCGGCTTCGTCGAGCGCGCCCGAGCGATGCAGCGCCGCCGCCTCATCGAGCAACGACGCTATCGGCTCGGGGGACTGCACGCAAAGCCTCACGCGTCGACCGGGTCCACGCTGAAGCTGCGCGGCGTCTCGCCCCGCCGCGCGAGATCCAACATGGTTGCGTAGGCCGCCTCCAGATGGCGGCGAAAACGATCGGTATTGAACAACGGGTGCGTGAGCCGGTTCGCTTCGAGCTTGCGGCGGATCGACTGCAGCAGCGCCGGATCGCGGGCAAGCTTCAGCGCCAAGGCCTCGTAGTCGTCAATCGACGTCGTCACCAGCTCCGGGAGCCCGATGGCGTGCAGGAGGCTCGCAGCGACCCGGCCCGGGAACGCCGTGCCGGCGCAGGTCAACACCGGAAGCCCCGACCCAAGCGCGTCACTTCCGGTGGTGCCGGCATTGCAGCCCGGCGTGTCGAGAAAGAGGTCGGCCAAGTGTAGCCGGGCAAGATGCGTTTCATGACTGCACCACTCGGCAAACACCAGGCGCGCCGGATCGACGCCGGCGGACGCCGCGGCGGAACAAAGATTGTCGGCGGCCCGCCGATTCATTTGCTGAAGCCACAACACGCTTCCGTCCACGGCCGCCAGCAAACGCATCCAGACAGAAAAGACGGCGGCTGAGATCTTGAAGCTGTTGTTGAAGCAGCAGAAAACAAAGCCCCCGTCGGGCAGCCCGGCGTTGGCGCGCGACGGCATATCCGACACGATTGGTTTCCTGGTGTCGTTGACCTGGAAGGAGTTCGGGCAGGTGCACGATCTTTTCAGTGAAATAGGGTGCGAGATCCGACGGCAACGCCACCCTGTCGGCCACCACGTAGTCGATGAAGTCGGCACCTAACGTTCCGGTATAGCCGAGATAGCTCACCTGCACCGGTGCCGGACGATCCCGTAAAATTCCCGGGCGCCAGCTGGCGGTATGAATGCCGAGGTCGATGGCGATGTCGATCTGCAGATCGTTGATCAGGGTGGCGGTATCCCGTTCGTCGCGGGCACGGACGTCATGGAAATGATCGCAGGCCGCCATCAGGCGGCGACGCTCCTCGCTGCCGTCGTCGACGCCGTAGGATATGCCGATGACCTCAAAGCGGTGTCGATCGTGACGCTCCAGCAGCTCAGCCAAGAGATACGCAATCGCGTGTCGACGGAAATCTGCTGATAAATAAGCCAGCTTGATCCGACCGGACTGCTGGCGCTGCCTGACCGGGAACGGTCTCGCCTCAGCCGGAAATGTCTGGCGCATGAAATTCTTTGCACATTGCAGTTGAGTGGCGGGTGCGAGCGGCAGCCCGAGCAGACCGAATGGCGGAATCACGGCTTGACCAACGCCGATGGATTGTTCGAGCGCGGGCAAGAGTTGCTCGACGCGATCCCATTCGCAGGCCCACCGGTATGCCACCACTGAAGAGCCAAACGCGTATGAATTGTCCGGATCAATCGTCAGGACCCGCTCGTAGCTGGCCGCGGCCTCCGCCGGACGATCAAGAGCTGCGAGCACGTGTGCTCTGATCAAGGTGGCGTTGGCATGCAGCGGGTCGGCGGCAAGGGCTTGGTCGCAGCTTTCCAGGGCCTCCTGGTACCGACCGAGGTTTCGGAGCGCAAATGCTTTGTTTGTCAATGCGTTAGGGTTCGACGGGGCGAGTGCGAGGGCGCGCTCGAAACCCGCCAGCGCGTCCTCGGTGCGGTGCAGGTTGAGCAGCACATTGCTGCGATTGACATGCGCGCCGACGTGATCGGGCTCGACCGCAAGCGCCCGATCGAGGCTGGCAAGGGCCTCATCGTATCGGGCGAGATTTTTCAGCGCGATGCCGCGATTGGTCAGTGCGTTTGCGTGCTTCGGCGAGATGACGAGCGCTTGGTCGAAACTCGCGAGCGCGTCGGCATCGCGTCCAAGCTGCGCCAACAACGTCCCCCGGTTGGTGAGCGCGTCGGCATGGCGCGGCGCGAATCCCAACAGCCGGCCAAAGTCGACGATCGCCTCCTCGTACCGCCGCAAGCCTGCCAGCGCGGCGGCGCGATTGAACAATGCATTGATGTGATCGGACTTGGTCGCAAGGACTTTGTCGAAATCGCCCAATGCCTCGTCATAACGGCCGAGTTGCAGCAACGCGGCGCCGCGATTGTAGATCATCCCCGCATCCGCCGGACCAGAGGCAAGGGCGCTATTGCAGTGATCGAGCGCCTCGGCATGCCGGTTAAGACCAAACAGGGCGGCAATCAGATTTGATCGCGCATCGAGCGCTGACGGATTGATCTCGACCGCCTTCGAAATCAACGTCAGCGCTTCCGCAAGATTGCCCTGCTGTAGCTTCAGGATCCCGAACAAATGAAGCACGTCGAACTGGCTTGGAGATTTCGCCAGCAGGCTCCGGTACTGAATCTCCGCCTCACCGAGTCGGCCTTGACGATGCAGGTCCATTGCCATTTGGATCGTCGGCGTCATTGTCGAGGATGTCCTTTCATGCCGCTGGCGCGATCCGGGAACACGCGGCCGTGCCGCCCGTCGCGACGGCGTGGGCCGGGGCCCCTTATACGCAGCTTGGCGTCGCGTTGCGACACTCGCAAGGCGGCGGCCCCGGCTCGGCCGACGGCTACCGCGGGGATGCGATGAGCGTGCAAGAGCAAGACGGCGCCCATTTCTTCGTATCGGCGCCCGACGGGTTGCGGCTGCACGCGCGCGGCTTTGGGACACCCGGCCAGCAACGTCCGGTGGTATGCCTGCCCGGGCTGGCGAGAACAACCGACGATTTCGTTCCGCTCGCGACAGCGCTGGCCCACGACCCGCACCGGGCCCGCCAGGTACTCGCCATCGACTATCGCGGACGTGGTGAATCGGAATACGACACCGATCCAGCCAACTACAACATCGCCACCGAGATCGCCGACCTGCTCGCGGTGTTGACCGCGCTCGAGATCGAGCCCGCGGTTTTCGTCGGCACGTCGCGCGGCGGAATCCTGGCAATGATGCTGGCCACCGTACGGCCGGCGGCGATTGCCGGCGTCGTCCTCAATGACATCGGGCCGGTGATCGAGACCAAGGGGCTTGTGCGAATCAAGAGCTACCTTGGACGTCTGCCGCAACCCAAGAGCTTCGAGGACGCCGCGGAGATCCTCCGGCATCTGTTCGGCACGCAGTTTTCCGGGCTCGGCGCAGACGACTGGATGATGTTCGCGAGGCGCACATTCAAGGAGGCGAATGGCGCGCTGGCGCCGCGCTACGATCCGCAGCTTGCCAAAGTGCTCGAGAGCATCGACTTGGAGCGTTCGCTGCCGCCGCTCTGGAAGGAGTTCGACGCCCTCGCTTCGGTTCCGGTCATGGTCATCCGCGGCGCCAACTCGGACATCCTGTCGGAACAGACCGTGACGGAGATGTGCGCCCGACGCGCGGATATCGACGTGCTTGTCGTTCCGGAGCAAGGCCATGCCCCGCTATTGGCCGAGCAGGACGTGATCGCGAGAATCGCTGAATTCGTGGCCCGATGCGAAGCATCGTGAGATCGCCGGCGTAGCGGCCGCCGCTCATGCAAAAACCCCCGGCGGAAGTCCCGCCGGGGGTTCAAGAGAGACCTCATCGGCCTCGCTGACTTCGTGCTTCGGCTTAGTCGGCGCCCCAGGTGCGCTGAGCGCGGAACGCGATCGCGAGAATGCCGAGGTCCTTGGCGGTGTAGACGCCGGTCGGGCGAGCGCCCACCGCCTTGCCGAGCGTGATGGTCTGGCCGGCGAATGCCGACTCGACGCCGGTGTAGAGCACGTCGACCGCAAACCGGAGCCCGGGGACCGGGAACCAGTCGTGATGCGTGCCGATCTGCCACAGGCTGTAGCCCGGATCGCAAGCCACCGCCGCAGAGACCGTGATCGTGCCGGCGCAGAACCAACGGCCGGCGATCACGTTGTTGTTGTACTCGGTGCGGGTGTAGCCGCCGTAGATCGTGCTCGAGAAGTTACGGGTCCAGAAGTATTCGAACCCGCCACCCGCCGCCCACGTCGTGGTCAGCTCGAGGCTCGAGCCGTTGATGTAAGCCGCGTCGGTCAGCACACCGAAGGCGACCTGGTTGCCGGAGCCGAACAGGCCCGGGCTGGTCTGGCTGTTGCGCGTGACACGGGATGCGCCCTGGCCGTAGGTGACGTAACCGCCGATGCGGCTGCCCGGGCTCAACGAGTCAAGCTTGATCTCGATGCCGGAGACGACCGCAAAGCCCCACTGGTCGGCCGGATGGTTGCACAGCGTGGTGCCGGCCTGCGTGCAGATGCCGACGCCGCCGCCCGCGCTGTAGTAGGTGGCGGCATTCTTGTGACCGAGCACCGCCACGCTGGCGCGGCCCCAAGCCTGGCTGATGCGCAACGAGACCCACGGGTCCGGATGCGACTGGCCATGCGAGGAGCTGGTCGGATCGGTGCCGACCGTGATCGTCGTCGCGCTCAGGTTGGCGACCGAGCGCTTGCGCTCGTCGTCGGCACCGACGTTCAGGGTGATGCCGTTGCCGAGCTGCCAGGTGTAGGCGATCTGGTTGATACCAGCGGCGCCGGTGGTGGCATCGACGAGGCCGGTGTACAGCGAGCGGAAGCCCGAGTCACCGAGGCTGCCTTCGTGGTCGACGAACGACGCCGTACGACCGAAGGTGAAGCCACCCCACTGGATGAACGCACGAGTTGCCTGGGCGGCATCCGAGCCCAGCTCGTTATCGATATTGACGTTCATATACGTGCGCAGAGTGCCGTAGGCAGTCTGCGTACGCGTATCAATGCCGAAGTTCGCGCGGTGCCGGGTCGACGACCGCTGCACGGTGCGGTCCTGCGCGCCGTTGGCGCCGGTCTGCACGTGCGGTGTACGGCCGTTGAAGTTGTAGTCAGCCCGGATATATCCGTTGAACCTGATGCACGTGTCGGAGCCGGGGATGTAGTAGAACCCGTCTCCGTAGAGCGTGCAGATCTTCACGTACTGGACCGGCTTGGCCTTGACGGGAAGATCGGCAGCCTGCGCCCCGGCAACCGCGACCACACCCGCCGCAGAACCGAGGAGAAGACTTTTCACCATCTTCATGTTGAACCTCCAAGTTGTCTCTCATGGGAGGGTTCCGTCTCCGCCGGGTGCTCCGCACCCCTGGAAGGTCCCCTTCAGTCCCCGTGACCGTCCGGTTTTCGGTCTATACAACCGCCGACAACCGCACAGGGCGACCTCGGGATGCCCCCCGCCGTCGCACGATCAGATTAACCGAGAGTTGATTGCAGGCAATGATGAAGCGCCCTTTTAAACAACGTGGGGCGCTGATTTCCGGCAAGTGTTGCCTAAAAAACACTCCCGATTTCTCGCACGCAAATCCTAGCATATCTCCCGATCGCCACCTGTAGAATGCTTGTGGAAGACTTGGCCCCGGCGAGCTTTCGTCCGCCCCGCCCAACTGTACACCTATCGAATATTTCAACTTTATCAGCGATTTATGTTTTTATACGGCCCATGTTTATGGCCGCGGGAAGGAGAGACTTGCGGGTTACCGCTGACCGTCTTGCGCAGGAGTTCCATTGACGTTTTGTACTGCCCCAGCCGGGCTGAACTTCGTACCCATGTCGTGAAACGCCGATCCAACGCCCTTTAACGGCTCGTTATCGCCTCGGGAATCGGCATCATGGCAACGGAAATCACGTCATGCCTTGACCCCCAATATCGTGAAAGATACGGGTGTTTCGCGTCGGAGAGGTGGCCGAGTGGCTGAAGGCGGCGGTTTGCTAAACCGTTATACGGTCTAAAGCCGTATCAAGGGTTCGAATCCCTTCCTCTCCGCCAAGTTTCTCCCTGCAAGGGAGCCGATTCCGCGTATCGCTCCGGCCCGATCAGTATTTCCGAAAGCAGTTTCGAGTTCCGGCGAAGATGTACGATGTCACAACGTCGAGCCGGCCTGCTTTTCCTTCCCATCACGCAAACCTGTATTGACCAGCAAAACTTGTTGATCGGCAAATCTGGGCCCGCAGTTTCGGTAGGCGACCATGGCGGCACCTGACTTGTCGTACTTGCTCCAGGAAGCCATTCATCGCCACGAGCAGGGCGCGTTCGCGGATGCGCGCGATCGCTACGCCGAGATCATCCGTCGCGAGCCGAAGAATATCGACGCGCTGTATCTCTCTGGATTGGCGCAGTGCCATCTCGGCGAATTCAAGGATGCCATCAAGCACCTTCGCAGAGCCGTGTCGCTGGCTCCTGCACACGCCGCCGCCCACAACACATTGAGCATGGCGCTGCGCGAAACCGGCCGCGCCGACGACGCTCTCGCAAGCAGCAATGCTGCGATCGCCAGCGACCAAAATTTCGCGGAGGCGCACGCCAATCGCGGCGACATCCTGCAGGACTTGCAGCGCCCGCACGAAGCGCTCGATGCCTATGAGCGCGCGCTCGCGCTGATGCCCGACCTGGTGTCGGCGCTCGTCAACCGCGGTTCACTGTTGCAGTCGCTCGGCCGTCACGAGGACGCACTTGCAAGCTACGACCGCGCGATCGCGCTGGTGCCGAACCTCGCGGAAGCGTGGCTGAATCGCAGCAAAGCATTGCACGTGCTGGGCCGATGGGAGGACGCGCTCGCCAGTTGCGATCGGGTGCTCGCGCTGCAGCCGGACTTCCCCCCTGCCCTCATCGCGCGCGCCGTCCTGCTGGCAGACCGCGAGCAATTCGATGGCGCGCTCGCGTGTGTCGATCGCGCGATCACGCTCTATCCAACGTGGCGCGAGGCGCAACTCGAGCGGGCCGCGATCCTGCACAAGGCCGGCGATCTCGTCGCCGCGCTGGCGCATTGCGAGCGCGTGCTCGCGGCTCACCCGGACTGGTTTGCGGCGTGGCAACTGCACGGGCGCCTGCTCTGCGACTCCGCACGGCTCGATGAAGCCCTGACCAGCATCGACCGCGCGCTTGCACTTGAGCCCCATCTCGCCGACGCGCATGCCTTGCGCGGCGCGATCCTGATCAAGCGCAATCGCCCCGCGGATGCCCTGGCCGCCCTCGATCGCGCGCTGTCGCTCGCTCCCGAGCGCGGCACCATTCACATCGATCGCGGCTTGGCGCTGCATGCGCTCGGCCGTTTTTCCGAAGCCTTCGAGGCGTTCGATCGGGGCTGCCGCACGGAGAGCGACAATCCGCATGTGCAATTCGTTATCGGGCTCGCCGACATGCTGGAAGGCCGCTGGGAGGACGGGCTGCGCAGATATGAGCTCCGGCTGGAGGTGCCCGCCTTCAATACGCTGCACCGGCGTTTCCTCAATGCCGGCTCCGACATCGATCGGCGCGTTGCGTCACCGGGGCAGACCCAGGACACGCCGTTTCCGCGCTGGAACGGAGAGCCGACGAGCGAGCCCATCCTGCTCGAGACCGAGCAAGGCATCGGCGACGCGATTCATTTTGCCGGATTCGCCGCCCGCCTGGTTCGTCAGGGATATCGGGTCCAGTTGCTGACGCTGCCTAGCCTGGCGCCGCTCCTGCGCACGCTCGTTGGCGTCGAGGCGGTGGTGACGGATCAGCAGGCGTTGCAAGATCTCGCGCCGAAGCACTGGCTGCCCCTGATGAGCGTGCCTTACGTCCTCAAGTTGCGGCCCGAACAGGTTGCCTTCGACGTTCCGTATTTTTCGACCGATCCCGAGAACATCACCCAATGGAGGGACCGCCTCGGCTCAAACGGTTTCCGTGTCGGAATCGCGTGGCAAGGCAACAGGGAGAACTGGACCGACGCCGGCCGCTCCATCCCGTTACGCGCATTCGAGCCGCTCGCCGACATTCCCGGCGTGCGCCTGATCTCGCTTCAGAAGCACCCCGGTCTCGAGCAGATTGATCAAGTCCGGTTTGGCGATCGTATCGAGCGCATCATCGATGAATCCGACAAGGGGCCCGAAGCTCCGCTCAATACGGCCGCCCTGCTCGCCAACCTGGATTTGGTGGTGACATCGGACTCGATGATGGGCCACCTGGCGGCCGCATTCGGTCGCCCGACCTTCATCGCGCTACGACGAGTGCCCGACTGGCGCTGGCTGCTCGAACGCGAGGACAGCGTATTCTACCCGACCGCGCGGCTGTTCCGGCAGCAGGTGGAAGGCGACTGGGAGCCGGTGTTCGCGCGGATCGCCGATGCCGTCCGTGCGCTGGCGTCAGCCAACGCAAAAACCTGAGGCCCGCAAAGCCCGGATCAGGCCGCCTTGAGCCACGCCCGTGCTGCGCGTTGCGCTGCCGCGATGTCCGCGTGGGACATCTGCTCGGCGACTTCCTGGCGCAAGCGAGCCGCTTCCCGGTTGCCCTGCATCGCCGCGAGATTGAACCACTTGTGCGCGGTGACGTAGTCGACCGGCACGCTGCGCCCGACCGAATACATCATGCCGAGATCGAACAGCGTGCTGGCGTTGACCGGCCCCTCACCGAGGACGGCGTGGTTGCATTCACTGAGTTCAAAACGAGCCATGTTCGGCACTCCCCTGTTCGTGCACACCCGTCAGCTCGCAGGCTTCGCACGATCCCACTCAGCCCCCCGGCCGAGTGACGCGACTATGGCCGATAAGATTTGAATGGCGTTTTAAGGATCGACGTGAACCAAATCTGAATACGACTAGCAAAACCGCGCCTATACTTCGGATCAGGCCGCAAATGACGTGGTTTGACTTGATATTCGCGGGACCAGCCGTGCCCGCCGGTGCCGGCGGTTGACGGGCTGATAACCATCGTCGCAACGGTGTCGGGAGGCGGAGTTACGAGCGCGCGCCAGCGGCTGGCCCTGCCGATACAGGGTTACCTGATCAGCTCGATAATCTTGTCCACGATCGGCTTTGGCGTCGCATAAATCTTTTTGATCAATGTGGCGAGGTGCTCGCCGTCTACGGGGGCGACATCCAGATTCTGTTTCTTGGCATCGGCAACAAAGTCGGCGTCCTTCACCTCCGCTCGCGTGCCCAAAGACCGCCTGCAAAAGTCGGCGCGGAGCGCACAGGCCACTAACAACTAACCGTAAGAAGTAGTAAATTTCATCGAGCCGATGAATATGTGATGAGTGATGGCCAAATCCCCGCCCGGATCAAAGACGCTCGACCTCGCGGAACTGCTTAGTCAGGCCACCACATTTCACCGGCGCGGGGAGCTTGCCGACGCCGAGCGCTGCTATCGACAGCTCCTCAACGCCAAGCGCGAACATGCCGAGGCGCGCCACTTCCTCGGCATCCTGCGTTTCCAGCAGGGCCGCACCGAAGAAGCCCTCGGCCTGATCGCGGCGGCGATCGAGCTCAAGCAGGACTATGCCGAGGCCTTCTATAATCGCGGCAACATCCTGGCGGCCATGGCTCGCTACGAGCAGGCGCTGTCGGACTACGACCGTGCGCTGTCGTTGCAGCCCGGCAACATCGAGGCGCAGTACAATCGCGGCAACGCGCTGTTCAAGCTGTGCCGATATCAGGAAGCCCTCGTAAGCTACAACCAGGTACTGGCGGTCCATCCCGCTCATGTCGAGACGCTCATTATCCGCGGCGCTACGCTGCAGGAACTCAGGCGCTACGACGAAGCTCTTGCAAGCTATGACCGCGTGCGGGAATTAGCGCCCCGCCACGCCGCCGTGCACTACGGTCTCGGCAATCTGTTCAGTGAGATCAAGCGCTTCGACGAAGCGCTGACGAGCTATGGCGCCGCGCTGGCGATTTCGACCGATCATCCCGACCGATTTGGCATCGTCGTCCCTGCCATGGCGACCTGCGACTGGGCGCGCACCGAAGCGCTTGCCGCTCCTCTTCATGACGCGCTCATGGCCGGCAAGCCGAGCGTGAACCCGTTCACGCTGGTCGGCTACAGCGACGATCCGGCGCTGCACCTGCAGTGCGCCAGGAACTTTGTCGCGGACCGATTGCCAAGTCGTCCGGAGCCGATGTGTAAAGGCCCAGTCGCACGCCGTCATGACCGGATCAGGCTCGCCTACCTCTCCGCGGATTTTCACAAGCATGCGACCGCCTATCTGATGGCCGAGCTGTTCGAGGTGCATGATCGGACACAATTTGAGGTGCTGGGTGTATCCTTCGGCATCGACGACGGCTCGGCTATCCGCGAGCGGCTAGTTCGCTCGTTCGACGCATTCCATGACGTGCGCGCTAGTAGCGATCGTGATATCGCAAGCCGGCTGCGCGCGCTCGACGTCGATATTGCAATCGATCTCAAGGGCCATACCCGCAACTCGCGTCTCGCGGTCCTGGCCTATCGGCCGGCGCCGATCCAGGTTGGATATCTGGGTTATCCGGGGACGATCGGCGCGGATTTCTTGGATTACATCATCGCCGACCCGATCGTGCTGCCGCTCGACCAGCATGCGTTCTTCAGCGAGAAGGTCGTGCAGCTTCCCGGCAGCTATCAGGTCAACGATGGCAAGCGCGCGATCGCCGCGGACACGCCGACACGAGAGGCGGCGCATCTGCCGGCGAATGGATTCGTCTTCTGCAGCTTCAATAACCACTTCAAGATCACGGGGCCAGTGTTCGACACATGGATGCGCCTCCTGCAGGCGGTGCCGGGCAGCGTCCTGTGGCTGATACGGGGCAGCGCCGAGGCCGCCTTGCGGCGCGAAGCACGTGCGCGTGGCATCGATCCGGCTCGGCTCATTTTCGCGGAATCGTGCAGTCTCGCGGCCCATCTGGCGCGGCACCGCCTCGCCGACCTGTTCCTGGATACTGTGCCCTGTAACGCCCACACCACCGCCAGCGATGCGTTGTGGGCAGGGTTGCCGCTGGTCACCTGCCAGGGCCAGGCCTTTCCCGGTCGCGTGGCCGCGAGCCTGCTGCATGCGGTGGGGATGCCAGAATTAATAACGTACAATCTTCCCGACTATGAGGCGCTGGCGCTGACCCTCGCGACCGATGCCGGCAGGCTTGCGGCGGCGCGTGAGAAGCTTGCCCGGAACCGGCTCAGTACGCCTTTGTTCGACACCGATCAATTCGCACACAGCCTCGAAGCCGCCTACCGGCGAATGTGGGACATCTCGCAACACGGCGAGCCGGCGCAATCGTTCCGCGTCGAAGCCGACGGCTCATATGGGGCTTGTTGCTGACCTAAATGACGTAACAGTGGTTACGAGGGAGTTGATCATGCCACCACCAGCTCCTCGAGCGGCTGGCCGCAGCGAGTCGAAAGCAGGAAGTCTGGAACAGAGGCAATCCCTTAACGTGGTCCAGCAGTTGCGGAATGTCCGCTTCTTTCAGGGGGGCGGGTAAAGCGGACGTGGCGCATTTATGAGTACGCGGCCTAGCGCGCGCGCTGGCCGAACAGCGTCGTACGGGTGGCAGGGTCGTCCATGCGGACCTTGGACGCCGCCTCCACCCAGATGTGCATGCCCTTATAGACGGCGCGCCGCGCCAGCATGCGGTCGAGCCAGCGCTTGAGATGCGGAAACGCGTCGATGTCCTGCCCCTGCCGCTGCCAGCGGCTGGCCCAGCCGACACAGGCCATGTCGGCGATCGAGTAGCTCCCGGCGAGGAAATCCCGATCCGCCAGGCGGCGGTTCATGACGCCATAGAGCCGGTTGCACTCGTTGGTGAAGCGATCGATCGCGTATTGCTGCGTCGCGCGCTCGGGCGCGTACAGGCGGAAGTGATGACACTCGCCGGCCTTGGGGCCGAGATTGGCCATCTGCCAGAACAGCCATTGATCGACCTCGACCCGCGCGCGTTCCGAGGCCGGGTAGAAGCGCCCGGTCTTACGGCCGAGATATTGCAGGATGGCGCCGGACTCGAAGATCGAGATCGGCCGGCCGCCGGGCCCCGCGGGATCGACGATCGCGGGCATGCGATTGTTGGGCGAGATCGCCAGAAACTCCGGCTTGAACTGATCGCCGCGGGCGATGTTGAGCGGGATGACGCGGTACGGCAGGCCGCATTCCTCCAGCATGATTGACACTTTGTAACCGTTGGGTGTCGGCCAATAGTAGAGATCGATGGGCTTGGCCGCCGGCCGCTTTGACGACCGCGCAGCCTTTGGCGAGGCTCGGCTGCGCTTCTTTGTTGACGTCCGTGCCATCGAAAAAGCTCCTCGTTTCCCCTCGACCGACATTCCCGCGTGACATTTGACCGTCACGGTGCCCCACCGCTCTCGGCGCGGTGCGGCCGCCAGCCCATGGACGGGCCATAGACTTCAGGGCTAGGCTTCGACAAGGCGCTTTGAGCGTCACAAACGGCGCCAACGGGATTTTCGTTCGTCGTTCAAGGAAGGGAGTCGCCCATGTTCCGGTTGATATCCTCCGCGCTCGTCGCGGGTGCACTTCTCGTCGTCCCTGCTGCAATTTCCAACCACTACGCCGATCAGGCGCGGGCCGAGGCCACCGACAAAGCTGCCAAGACTGACAAGGCCGACACGGGCAAGGCCACCAAAGCCGCCAAGAAAAAGAAGCGTGAGCTGACCGCGGGCCAGAAGTCGGCGCGTGAGCGGCAGCGGCAGTGCGGGCAAGAATGGCGCGAGGCCAAGAAGGCCGGCAAGATCGAAAAAGGCCAGACTTGGCCGAAGTTCTGGAGCGCCTGCAACACCAGGCTCAAGGGCAAGTCTGCCTGAAACAAGTCTGCCTGAAACAAGCCTGACCCGCCACCCGCGGCAAGAGCGCCCCCAACAAGGTAAGGGCGTCGGCGAGATGAGAGACCCGAGCTAGTGGCTTTCACCACCGGCGAGGTTCGGGGTTACCGGGCCTCGCATTCCGCGCATCTCGCCTTTCGGCTTGACGCGTGGATCTCGTACCTCTGTCTCGCCGACGCCCTCTTTCGTCGACCAAGCCGGGGTTGTCGATAGCGGCGGCTTGACGCTCACCGCAAGTCAACAACCGCCGGCCCGTTTGACGCGGTCATCGACATCAAGCGAAGCCGAAGACCGTGAAGCAGCGGTTAGCTACCTCTTCTTCCGGCGCTTGGTCTTCTTCGCTGCCTTCGCCGCCTTAGCTTTTCTCTTCTTCGCCATGCTGCCCTCCTAGCCATGAGTGAGTGGCGATGTGGTTACAGTGCCCGCGCGAATCGCGAGCACTGCACTCCGATTACTACAGAGCAGCGAAAAAATCAGCGTTTCCGCTTAATGAAGGGTGTATAGGACGTCTACAGCGCTCGATCTCGTGTCAATGCACACGTGCGCGATCATCCACATCATAACAACGCGCAGCAACGTCGCTCGTCGACTGACAAGAAAACACGAGAGGCAAGAAATACCGACTTCACAGGGCTTTCTTGTGATTCAAATTTGCGCGGCAAACGCGCGATCGATACTTACAGAAGCACCGTTGACCGAAAATCGGCGCGCAAAAACGTTGGCTCCGGGCGCGTTAATCTTCTTGTGAAAAAAATTTGCGCAGCATGCCTCAAATAGCGTCTGGCGCGGTCGAACCCGACGTGAAATCGAGCGAATCGGCCGGACTGATTCGCTGCCGCGACGCCGGAGACGGTCGATTGTCGCGCACGATCGGACGCTCTGAGCGGCACATGGGCGTTCGGAATTGTCGCGAGCGGCGACGCGCACGTGTCACGGCGAAGATCGCCTCAGACGCCGAGCTTGCGCTTGAGCAGATCGTTCACCGCCTGCGGGTTGGCCTTGCCGCCCGACGCTTTCATCACCTGTCCGACGAACCAGCCCGCGAGTTTGGGATTGTTCTTCGCCTGTTCCACCTTGTCGGGGTTCGCGGCGACGATCTCGTCGACCACCTTCTCGATCGCCGAGAGGTCGGTTACCTGCTCCATGCCGCCCTCTTTGACGATCCGATGCGGATCGCCGCCCTTGCTCCAGACGATCTCGAACACGTCCTTGGCGATCTTGCCGGAAATCGTGCCCGCCGCGATCAGGTCGAGGATCGCACCGAGCTGCGACGACGAGATCGGTGAGGCCAGGATGTCCTTGCCTTCCTTGTTGAGGCGGCCAGCGAGCTCGTTGATCACCCAGTTGGCCGCCGCCTTGGCGTCGCGGCCGCGCGCCACATCCTCGAAATAGTCGGCGGCCTCGCGCTCGGCGGTCAGCACGTTGGCGTCGTAGACGGTAAGCGCGTAGTCGCGGATGAAGCGCGCCTTCTTCTGGTCCGGCAATTCCGGCAGCTGCACCTTCAGCGCATCGACCTCGGCCTGGGTCATCTCCAGCGGCAGCAGGTCGGGGTCGGGGAAGTAGCGATAGTCGTGCGCCTCTTCCTTGCTGCGCATCGGGCGCGTCTCGCCCTTGTTGGGATCGAACAGCCGCGTCTCCTGCTCGACCGTGCCGCCGTCCTCGATCAGGTCGACCTGCCGGCGCGCCTCGTACTCGACCGCCTGGCCGATGAAGCGGATCGAGTTGACGTTCTTGATCTCGCAGCGGGTGCCGAACGGCTCGCCAGGCTTGCGCACCGAGACGTTGACGTCGGCGCGCAGGTTGCCCTTCTCCATGTCGCCGTCGCAGGTCCCGAGATAGCGCAGGATCGTGCGCAGTTTGGAGACGTAGGCCTTGGCCTCGTCGGCCGAGCGCAGGTCCGGCTTCGACACGATCTCCATTAGCGCCACGCCCGAGCGGTTGAGATCGACGAACGACATCGACGGGTGCTGGTCGTGCAGCAGCTTGCCGGCGTCCTGCTCGAGATGGACGCGCTCGATCCCGACCCGGACCGCTTCGCCGTCGGGCATGTCGATCGCGACCTCGCCCTCGCCCACGATCGGCGACTTGTACTGGCTGATCTGATAGCCCTGCGGCAGGTCCGGATAGAAATAGTTCTTCCGGTCGAACACCGATCTGAGATTGATCCTGGCATTGAGGCCGAGGCCGGTGCGCACCGCCTGGCGGATGCACTCCGCGTTGATCACCGGAAGCATGCCCGGCATCGCGGCATCGACCAGCGAGACCTGCGAATTCGGCTCGCCGCCGAACGCGGTCGCGGCGCCGGAGAACAGCTTTGCCTCGGAGGTAACCTGGGCATGGACCTCGAGGCCGATCACGACCTCCCAGTCGCCGGTGGCGCCCTTCAGCAGTTTGGATTTGCGTGCGGGTTCGCTCATGGCGAGGTCATCGCAAACTCGTCCGCCTGCGTCAATTCACGCGATAGCGCTAGAATCCGGGCGGTTGTGACCTGTTCCAGCCCGCTATAGGCTTGCCCTAACGACGGCATCACAACGCGTATCAACGCACGCCGCTGCCAGGGAGAGACGCCATGATCACCCGCCGCCATCTGGTGGGGCTTGCGGCCGCGTCGGCGCTTGCCCCCGCGGTCTTGCCGCATATCGCACGCGCACAGGCTTGGCCCAATCGCATCGTGAAGCTGGTCGCGCCGTTCCCGCCCGGCGGCGGCACCGACGTGGTCGCGCGCATCCTGACCAACCGGCTGTCGGAGGTCTGGGGCCAGCAAGTCATCGTCGAGAACAAGCCCGGCGCCGGCGGCAATTTCGGCGCCGAGCAGGTCGCGCGCGCCGAGCCTGACGGCTACACCATCCTGATCGCGGCGCTGCCGATGGCGGTCAACCGCTTTCTGTTCAAATCGCTCACCTACGATTCAATCACCGACTTCGCGCCGGTGATCATGATCTGTCAGTTCCCCAACCTGCTGGTGGTGCCGAATTCGTCGCCGGTAAAGTCGGTCAAGGACCTGATCGCCCACGGCAAGGCCAACTCCGGCAAGCTGACCTTCGCGTCGTCCGGCGTCGGCACCTCGCCGCATTTGTCCGGAGAACTGTTCAAGCGCATGGCCGGTTTCGAGATGACCCACATCCCGTATCGCGGCGTTGCGCCGGCACTCACCGACGTTATTCCCGGACGCGTCGACATGATGTTCAACACCGCCGCCGGCGTGCTGCAGCAGGTGCGCGCCGGCCAGGTGCGGGGGCTCGCCGTCAGCACCGCGAAACGGTCTCCGACCGCGATGGAGTTCCCGACCGTCGCAGAATCCGGCCTGCCCGGCTTCGACGTGACCTCGTGGTACGCGCTGTTCGTGCCGATCAAGACGCCGGCCGACATCGTCAAGAAGATCAACGCCGACACCGCTGCGATCCTCGCCGAGCCCGCCATCAAGACGCGTCTCGAGCAGGTCGGCGTCGAAGTGGTGGCTTCGACGCCGCAGGCGCTTGGCGCGCGGCTGAAGGCGGAAACCGAGCAATGGGGCCCGATCATCAAGGGCGCCGGCATCACGACGCAAGATTGAAGCAAGACCAACAAACAGGACCGCCATCATGCTCGATCGACGCCGTTTCAACCGGCTGGCCGCGGCCTCCGCACTGGCACCCGCTTTCGGCCGCAGCGCCTGGGCACAGGCACAGAATTGGCCCAACCGGAACGTCCGCCTGGTTGTCCCGTTCACGCCCGGCGGCGGCATCGACGCGATCGGCCGCATCGTCGGCGGCCGGCTGTCGGAGATCTGGGGCCAGCAGGTAGTGGTCGAGAACAAGCCCGGCGCCGGCGCCAATATCGGGATCGAGTTTGCCGCACGCTCGACGCCGGACGGCTACACCATGCTGATCACCGCCGGCGGGCTGACCATCAATCAGTTCCTGTTCCCGTCGATCAACTACGACCCGATCGCCGACTTCGCGCCAGTCTCGCTGATCTGCCTGTTCCCCAATCTGCTGGTGGTGCCGAAGGATTCAAAATTCCGCTCGGTCAGCGACATCATCGCGTTCGCCAAGGCCAACCCGGGCAAGCTGACCTACGCCTCGCCCGGCCACGGCACCTCGCCGCACATGAGCGCCGAGCTGTTCAAATACATGGCCAAGGTCGACATCACCCACATCCCCTATCGCGGCGCGTCGCCCGGCTACACCGACCTGCTGGCCGGCCGCATCGACATGTATTTCGCGGTGATGGCCTCCGGGCTGCCGATGGTCGAGGCCGGCCAGGTGCGCGCGATCGCCGTGACCACGTCGAAGCGGCAGGAGCCCGCGCCCGGCGTCCCCACCATCGCCGAGACGGGCGTACCGGGCTACGACATGTCGTCCTGGTTCGCCTTCGTGGTGCCGGCCAAGACGCCGCCCGAGATCATCCGCAAGATGAACGCCGATACCGTCGCCGTGCTCGCCGAGCCCGCGATCAAGGCCAGGCTCGACAAGCTCGGCGTGATCATTGTCGGATCGACCCCCGAGGCGCTCGGCGCGCACCTCAAGGAGGACGCCGCGAAATGGGGCCCGGTGATCAAGGCCGCCAACATCAAGGTCACGGAATGAAGGGGTAGCGCCAGGACCAGGAAACCAGGGCAAAGAAAAGAGACAAGCTCATGCGTATGCGATCAATGACAATCCTGGCTGCCGTGCTCGGCGGCGCCTTTTGGAGTGCGGAAATGGCGAATGCCGCTGAAATCAAAGTCCTGTCCTCGCAAGCGATCAAGGAGGCCTATCTGGCGTTCGCGCCGGAATTCGAGCGCGTGAGCGGGCACAAGCTCAACACCACCTGGAACGGCACCGTCGATATTCTCAAGAAGCTGCGCGCCGGCGAGACCTTCGACCTGGTGGTCCTGGTGACGCCGTCGATGGAGACGATGATCAAGGAAGGCAAGATCGTCGGCGCGAGCCGCGTCGACCTCGTGCGCTCCGGCATCGCCATTGCCGTGCCGAAGGGCGCGCCGAAACCCGACATCAGCTCGGCCGACGCGGTGAAGCGCGCGCTGCTCGCGGCCAAGGGCATCGGCTATTCGTCGGGCCCGAGCGGCGTATTTCTGGAGGGCCTGTTCAAGCGCTGGGGGATCTGGGATCAGGTCGCCGCCAAGATCAAGCAGACCCCGCCCGGCACGCCGGTCGGCTCGATCCTCGCGCGCGGCGACGTCGACATCGGCTTCCAGCAGGTCAGCGAGCTCCTGCTCTATCCCGGCATCCAGTATGTCGGTCCGGTGCCGAAGGAGATGGACACCGTCAGCGTGTTTGCCGGCGGGGTGCACACCGGCGCGACGCAGCCGGACGCCGCGCGCGAGCTGATCAAGTTCATCAGCTCGCCTGCGGCGGCGCCCTACATCAAGAAGACCGGCATGGAGCAAGGCGCGCCATGATCAGCCGCCGGCGATTGCTGGCAGCATCTGCCGCAGTCACCGCGGTTTTGGCACCGTCGATCATTGGCCGCGCGCAAACCACGCAAACTCCGGCGCAAACCTATCCGAACCGCTTCGTGCGCCTGATCGTGCCGTTGGCGCCCGGCGGACCGACCGACGTCGCCGCCCGCGTCATGGCCGAGCCGCTGTCGAGAACGTGGGGCCAGCAGGTCGTGGTCGAGAACCGGCCGGGCGGCGGCACCAACATCGCGGGCGAGCTGGTCGCCAAGTCCGCACCCGATGGCCACACGATCCTCTACGCCACGTCCTCGCTGGCGGTTGCGCCCAGTCTCTATCGGACGCTCGGCTACGATCCGCTCACCGACCTTGCACCGGTCGCGAACCTGTTCAGCTTCCCGTACTACATGTTCGTGCCGAATACCTCGCCGGCCAAAACCGTGCAGGAGTTCATCGCCTACGCCAAAGCCAACCCGGGCAAGCTGACGATGGCGTCGCCCGGCACCGGCAGCGCGCCGCATCTCGCCATTGAGCTGTTCCAGACGATGGCCGGGCTCAAGATGACCCACGTGCCCTATCGCGGCGCCGGCCCCGTGCTCAACGATCTCATTCCAGGGCGCGTGGACGTCTATATCGCCAGCGGCTCGCTGCTCGAGAACGTGCGGGCGGGCCAGATCCGCGGACTGGGCGTGAGCGGGCTCACCAGGGATCCCGCGGCACCCGACTTGCCGCCCATCGCCGACGCGGTGCCGGGCTACGAGGTGATGTCGTGGCAGGCCATGTTCGTCTCAGGCAAGACGCCTCCTGAGATCATCAAGGCGATCAATACCGCGGCGCTCGCTGCGCTCACCGATCCCATGGTCAAATCCAAGGCCGAGCTGATCGGCTATGCCCCCGCGCCCTCGACGCCGGAAGAGCTTGCCAAGATGCTCAGGGTCGAAATCGCCAAATGGGCGGCCGTGATCAAAGCGGCCGGACTGAAGGTCAATTAGCCCGCGGAGAGAGAGCAATGATCAATCGCCGACACCTTCTCGCCACCTCCGCGGTCGCCGTTCTGGCGCCCGCCGTCATCGGCCGCGCGCAGGCGCAGACCTGGCCCAACCGCTTTGTGCGGCTTGTGGTGCCGTTCCCGCCCGGCGGCGGCACCGACGCCATCGCCCGCGTGCTGTCAGCCAAGCTCTCGGACATGTGGGGCCATCAACTGGTGGTCGAGAACCGCGGCGGCGCCGCCACCAATATCGGCACCGAGGCGGTCGCACGCGCCGAGCCCGACGGCTACGCTATGCTGCTGCAGTCGATGCCGCTCGCGGTGAACAAGTTTCTGTTCGCGACCCTGCCCTACGATCCGGTTGCCGACCTCGCGCCGGTGTCGCTGTTGTGCGACTACCCCAACATCATGGTGGTGCCGAATAATTCCCCGGCCCGCTCGGTGACCGAGTTCATCGCGCATGCCAAGGCCAACAAGGGCAAGATCACCTTTGCGTCGTCCGGGCACGGCACCTCGGTGCATCTCTCCGGCGAGCTGTTCAAGCGCATGGCGGGGATCGAGATGCTGCACGTGCCCTATCGCGGCGCCGGCCCTGCTTTCACCGACCTCATCCCCGGCCGCGTCGACGTGATGTTCAACAATATCGGCGCGGTGCTGCCGATGATCCAGGGCGGACAGCTGCGCGGCCTCGCCGTGACCACCGCCAAGCGCACGCCGGCGGCGCCCGACCTGCCGCCGATCGCGGAGGTGGGTGTGCCCGGCTTCGACGTGTCGTCGTGGTATGCGTTCTTCGCGCCGGCGAAGACCCCGCCCGAGATCATCCGCAAGATGAACGCCGACACCATCGCGGCGCTGAAGGATCCGGCGACCAAGCAGAAGCTCGAGTCGCTCGGCGTCGTGGTGCAGGGCTCGACGCCGGCCGAGCTCGGCGCCTTCCTCAAGGCCGAAATGGACAAGTGGGGCCCGGTGATCAAGGCCGCGGGCATTTCCGGGACGGCCGCCAACTGACGGGATGCCCTACAGCCCGCGCTTGAACGCCTGATAGATCGGATTGTTGCGCACCGCCTCTCCGCCCGCCTCGATCAGGAGATCGACCGATGGCTGCGGCAGGTGGAAGCGGGTCGGGATCGCGTTGAGCGCGTCGGCGCGGGTGCGGTCGAACTGGTCGAAGCCGACGCGCTCGACGAACACGTTGACGTCGTTGCAGCGCCAGTTCGCGCCGACGCCCAGGCGCTGCCGCTCGGCCTCCGACAGGCCGCAACGCCAGCGGCGAAGCTTGGCTACCCAGTCGTTCATGGTCGACACGAACGCGGTGTAGCTCGCACGCGTGCTGGCTTCTGTGGCGGTGTCGGCGGTCGCCATCACCAGGTCGACGCCGGTCGGTCCCGCGAGCTGTTGCGACCAGTCGCCCGAGGGCCCGCGCCCGGAATCGACGATCAGGAACATGACCCGGCGGATACGCGCGGCCTGCTGCGGCGTTAGCGGCTCGTAGGGCCGCGTCGCCGAGAGGAGCGCAATGGTGAACCCCGAGAGGCCGAAATTGTCGACCAGGCCGCCGTCCAGGAGCTTCACGTAGCGGATCGAGCCGGTGTGGTAGCTGTCGATCGCCTGCGCGAAGTCGCGCAGCAGCGGCTGCGCGTTGCGGTTCTCGCGCGCCCGCGCGATCCAGTCCGGCAGGCGGGTCTGGCAGCGGCCGGCATAGGTTTCGAGCACGATCGGCGCGAACACCACCGGCACCGCCGCCGAGGCCGCGACCGCTTCCGAGATCGGATAGCTCATCAGGTCGCTGCACATCGCGTCGAACGCGACGGTGCCGAACACGAACGGCGTGCGGTTGTAGATGTCGGACGCGTTGATCCAGATGCGCGGGCGCCGGCTGCTGGCGACGTCGCGGAAGGTCGCGCCGCCAAACAGGTTGGCGTCGAGCCAGCGCGGAAAGTGCGTGTCGTCGTTGAGGCCGCCGCCGATGGCGCGGCCGAGATTGGCTATCGAGACCCGGGTGTTGAGCGCCTCCTCGGCGTTGCGCAGCAGAAAGCGCTCGCGGAAATCGGCGAGCGCCTCGCGCTTGCGCAGGCCGTAATAGGCCGCGAGCACCGAACCGCCGGAGACGCCGGACACGAAATCCACGCGGTCGAGCAGCGATACGCTCTTGCCGCGGTCGCGGATGCGCGTCGCATCGAGCTCCTTGAGCACGCCGAACGAGAACGCCGCCGCACGGGTGCCGCCGCCGGAGAAGGCGAGGCTTATCATCACGTCGTCGGATGAGAGCGGCACCTCGCTGCCGAGCGGCAGCGCCTGCACCGTGCCGGTCAGCGGCTGATTGTGCGGGAGGTTGTAAACACTGGTGCAGCCGCCGAGCGCGACAACGCCGATTGCTGCCAGAAGCCTCCACGCACGCATTGAGACAAACACCCCTACCCGTCGCCACCTTATCAGCGGCGCCTTGCGGGATGGTCAATCGATCTTCGGGGCAAACTTATGGTTAATGCGATTTGGCCAGCAGATCGCGCGCAATTGCGGCCCATTCGGCCTTGAGCGCGCCGGTTTCCGCCGGCACGCCCGCCCGCCGGTACCAGTAGCGCGCGTTCTCGTCATCCTTCTCGACGCGATGGAGGTATGCGTGCACCCGCGCGCAATCCTTGCCGCCCTCGTCCATGACCAGCGCATGCGCGGTGTCCCATTTGTCCTTGCCGGCCCACCACAGGCCGGTGAGCGCCGGTGACAGCTCCGCCGGCGGCGTTCGCTTCGCGAGGCTGCGTTTGAATTCGGCGAGCGTCATTGTCGCCCCCTTGGCTCACCACCAGCGCTCCGGCTTGAACCGCCCCGCCGCCTGCTCGATCACCGCACCGAGCGAGAACAAGCGTCTCCTCGTCGAACGGCCGGCCGATGAGTTGCAGCCCGAGCGGCAGACCGTCGGACGACAGCCCGGCCGGCACCGCGATGCCGGGCAGCCCGGCCATGTTCACCGTCACCGTGAACACGTCGTTGAGATACATCTCGATCGGGTCGGCGCCGGCCTTCTCGCCGACGCCGAAGGCGTCCGACGGCGTCGCCGGCGTCAGGATCGCGTCGACGCCCTTGGCAAAGCATTCCTCGAAGTCGCGCTTGATCAGCGTGCGCACCTTCTGCGCCTGCAGATAGTAGGCGTCGTAGTAGCCGGCGGAGAGCACATAGGTGCCGATCATGATGCGGCGGCGCACCTCCGCGCCAAAGCCGCCGGCGCGGGTCTTCTCGTACATGCCGATGACGTCGCGCCCCGGCTGGCGCAGGCCGTAGCGCACGCCGTCATAGCGCGCGAGGTTCGACGAGGCCTCCGCCGGCGCCACGATGTAGTAGGCCGGCAGCGCGTATTTGGTGTGCGGCAGCGACACCTCGACGATAGTCGGCGCCGGCCGTCCTTCAGCCACGCGACGCCCTGCTCCCACAGCGTGTCGATCTCGGCCGCCATGCCGGGCACCCGGTATTCCTTCGGGATGCCGATGGTCAGGCCTTTCACCGGCTTGCCGAGCGCGGCCTCGTAGTCCGGCACCGCGCGATCGACCGAAGTCGAATCCTTCGGATCGTACCCGGCCATCGAGCGCAGCAGGATCGCGGTGTCGCGCACCGTGCGCGCGATCGGTCCGGCCTGATCGAGCGACGAGGCATAGGCGATGATGCCCCAGCGCGAGCAGCGCCCGTAGGTCGGCTTGATGCCGACGGTGCCGGTGAACGCCGCCGGCTGGCGGATCGAGCCGCCGGTGTCGGTCGCGGTGGCGCCGAGGCACAGATGCGCGGCGACCGCGGCGGACGAGCCGCCGGACGAGCCGCCCGGCACCAGCGCCGTGTTCGATCCATCGCAAGTCGGGTCTACCCGACTTGCGCCTTCTTGAAGTGCCGAACTCGGGTAAACCCGAGTTCGGTGCGCCGCCACGGATTGATCACCGGGCCGAAGCACGAGGTCTCGTTCGACGAGCCCATCGCGAACTCGTCGTTGTTGAGCTTGCCGAGCATGACGGCACCGTCGCGCCAGAGCTGCGCGGTGACGGTCGACTCGTAGGGCGGGATGAAACTGTCGAGGATGCGCGAGCATGCGGTGGTGCGCACGTCCTTGGTCGCGAACAGATCCTTGATCCCGAGCGGGATGCCTTCGAGCGGCCGCGCGTCGCCGGCCTTGAGCCGCGCGTCGGCGGCTTCTGCCATGGCGCGTGCCGCGTCCGGCGTCTCCAGCACATAGGCGTTGAGACGCGCGCGCCTGCTCGATCGCCGCGATATGGGCGTCGGCAAGCTCGGCGGCGGAGAACGCGCGCTTGCGCAATCCGTCGCGCGCTTCGGCCAGCGTCAGTGACGTGAGCTCCGTCATGCCTTGTCCGGAGCGTCGCAGACGAACGGGTTCGGCGGCTCGGCAGCGGCGCGCTTCTCCGGCACCGGCAATCCGGCCGCCTCGAAATCCTCCGGCTCGAAGCCCGGCGGAATCTCGCCGCGCTCGACCGCGACCTCGAGCTGGTAGCGCCGCCACATCGCCTCTTCCTCGCAGGCCCAGCACATGCGCCCTACTCCACCACCTTCGGCACCAGGAAATAGCTGCCTTCGCGCGCCGGCGCGTTGCGCAGCACGTCCTCGGCAATGCCGCCGTCGGTGACCTTGTCCTCGCGCTTCTTCATCTCCATCGGCGTCACCGAGGTCATCGGCTCGACGCCCTCGCAGTCCACTTCGGACAGTTGTTCGACAAAGGCGAGGATGGCGTTGAGCTCGCCCTGCAGGTGCGCGACTTCGTCCTCGGCGACGGCAATCCGCGCCAGATGCGCAATGCGGCGGACGGTTTTCTCGTCAACGGACATGAACGGCATTCCTCGATTGCGGGCGGCTATAGCAGAGCGCGGACCGCGGGAGCAATCTAGGGCAAAAACGCGCGTCGAAGGCCGGAAATTGGCTCCCGCTTCAGAGCAGCCCGAGGTCCCGCAGCTCGCGGCGCATCTCCTCGGGCATGGCGCGCAGGCCCGGCGCGATCCGCGTCAGGTCGCGCGGCGCGTCCTTCGCCGGCAGATAGCGCCAGCCCTGGAACGCCCGCCACGGCCGCGGCTCGACCGGCACCACCTTCGGCTCCAGCACGATCCGGCAGCGCCCGACGCCTTCCTTGTCGACGAACGGCCGCACCGCCAGCACCCGCTCGCGGCACATCACCTGGCCGCGGATCACCCAATAGAGCGAGCCGCCGCCGGTGATCTCGTCGGCGCGCTTGGGCACCATGCGCGTGGTGTGGATGTGCTCGGTCTTCTTGCCGCGCGTGCGGCGGCGCTTCTCCTTGATCCAGTCCTCGAGGTCCTGGATCGAGTCGCAACCGACGCAGAGCTTGATCAGATGCAGTGTCACGCCGAAACGCTTGCCTTTCTTATGTGGCGACATGTTAGCGCGGCCGGCGGACGTCGCCAGCGAAGGCTGCGGTTATCCTCAGGGAATGACTTATTGCGCGGTTGCCGGCGCGCCACGCGCGGCGGCGTTGAGGTCGATCGGCGCCTGCGGCTGCTTTGGCTGCTGGTCCTTCTGAGCCGGCCGCTTGGGCGGCGTGCGAGCCGGCGTGGAACCCGTCGTCTCGGGCGGTTCCGGCGTCATGATGTTGACCGGCGGGATCGAGTCCGACGACGGGAAGAACAGCTCGCCCTTCGGCCGCGGCGCCGGAGTCGACCGCGGCGATGCGAAGGCCGACGTGCCCTGCCGGCAGCGGCAACGCGCCGGAGCTCGGGACCGGCGTTGCGCTGGCGGTCGGCCCGGGCGCCGGCGCCGGCCAGACCGCGGAATGCCGCGTGACGTAGAAGTCGTAGGTGCGCTGCGCGAGATTGGCGTTCAGCCGCCGCGCATCGCGCATCAGCGCCAGCGCCGGGCATTGCTCCGTCGTGCAGCCGTCGCGGGTCGCCAGCACATGGGCGACCAGCCGTAGCGGTCGGTCTCGACCGCGCGGCGCAAGCTCGCCAGCAGCGGCTCCATATCGGACTTGCCGCGACTGACGAACTCGCTGACGTCGGCGAACAGATTGAGCTGCGCCGCCACATAAGACACCGCCGACGCCATCGCCTCCGGCGTCGCGAACAGCGTGCGCTCGCAGGAGCGCTTCGACCGCTTCGCCGGCCATGGCGTCGAGGCAGGCGAGCGGCGAGCCCGGCATGGTCGCGCGCGTCGCCAGCACACCGGCGCGCGCTTCAAGCGCCCGCCGTTCGGCGGCCGCGTCCTGCTTGGTGGTGCCTTCGAGGAAGAACCAGGCCACCACCGCGCCGACCAGCACAAGCGCGATGCGCGCAACACCGCCGACGATGCCGTCACGGCCGGCGCGGCTGAGCGCCAGCGCGCAGAACACGACGAACAACGCCGTGACGGCGCCGGCCGCCCACAGCGGCAGCGTCAAGGTGCCCGCCGACGGATCGAGCCCGAAAGCGAGAAATCCAACCTCCGAGTGGATCGGACATGACCAACCATCCACACGTCACACGACCTGCGTGCGAAAGCATATGGACGGCGGCCGGACATTGTCCACCGACGGCGGCGCGAAAGTGGAATTACGCTGGCGAGGTGATGCCCCTAAGCCACACCCAGCCGAAGAGCGAGGCTCGCGGGCGGCGTCAATGTGTCGAACTGTCGACCAGCTCAGCGCGAGCGGTCGAGCTGGCTTTCCTTGGCGACCCGCTCAAAGGCCTCGTCGGTGCTCTTGATGCGGTACTGATGCTCGTCGCCATCGGACGGAAGAAGTTTCACGATCTGATAAGCCCCGTTTGCAGTCATATGACCGAGAGGCTTCGCCGTGAAATAAACCGTCTGACCGAGCCGAAACTTATGTGCGGCGTTCAACGCTGATCTCCCGAACTCTACTCAACGACACCCCGAATACTTCCATGACCCCGCTTATAATGGGCAATATAGCAGCCCTTTGGGGAAATCGGGCAAAAAATCGGCGAATTGGCCGCGTGCCGCAGCGATCGTGATGAATTTAGGCGAAAGCCCCAATGCTCAAGGGGATTCAGCCGCTTAGGGCCCTCTGTTGAGGACCGTATTAAGTCAGCAAGCGGCGGTGGTGGAACCCACCTGGAACCCATCATATTGGCGCCGCGTTCCTCGCCTACCTGACGCCCGGTACGGGAATTTAGGGACGAAAGAAGGACAGTATCATGCGACTGTTGTTCGGCATCATCCTCGGCGTCGCGTTGACGGTCGGCGGCGTCTATTTGGCGGACCAGGTCACCTCGCGCGCGGACGCCCGCCCGATGGTCAACTGGGACGTCGTGGCGAAGAACGTCGACCAGCTCAGCGCGATGGCGCGCGACGGCTGGCGCCGCATCAGCGGCTGATCGGCGGCGCGCGGCAGCGTACCACTCTCGATGCACAATTGATGAGGGCGGTCCGCGTGGCCGCCCTTTCGCATTTCGTTGCGGGCGCGCTTCGCGCGCGCCGTTGCACCAATGAATTGAGTTCCGTGAATTGATAGTCAGAGTTCCTGATCAGGCGCAGCTATTTCGACGCACGAGCCTGCATCATTAGGAACCTTGCTCCACGCATGGCCGTTTGACCTTTAGCCGATGATCGGCGGCACGGGTCAACCTTCTGGAGGAACGTTCGAATGAGACGCAACCTGTCGATCACGACAGCAGCCGCCGCGCTGCTGGTCGGGACGGTATTCGCCGCCGCGCAAGGCGTGCAGCGCCCCGGTGGCGGCGGTGCGGAGCCCGGCCAAGGCGGCGCGCAGATGGCGCCGCAACAGGACGGTGGCAAAGGCAAGGCGCAGACCAAAGAACCGCGCACGCAAGGCCAAGGCGGCCAGGCGCAGCAAGGTCAAGGCCAGCAAGGTCAAGCCGCGCCCGCACCCGAGCCCAAAGGCAAGGCGCAGAGCAAGGAGCCACGCACGCAGGGTCAAGGTGGCCAACGCGAAGGCCAACCGCAGCAGCAGGGCCAGCAGCCCAAGCAGCAGCCGCAGCAGGGTCAGCAGACGCCGCCGCGTGACACCGAGAAGCCCCAGAAAGGCGCCGAAGGCAAAGGCGGCGGCGCCCAGAGCGGCGGCGTGACGCTGACCACCGAGCAGCGCACCACCATCCGCACCACGGTGCTGCAGGGCAGCAACGCCCCGCGCGTGACCAACGTCAACTTCTCGATCAATGTCGGGACCGTGGTGCCGCGCACGGGCGTAACGCTGGTGGCAGTGCCGACGACGCTGGTGGAGATCCATCCGGCGTGGCGCGGCTACCTGTACTTCATCGTCGGTGAGCGCATCATCATCGTCGAGCCGGACAGCCACAAGATCGTGGCGGTGCTGGTCGTCTAGCAACGATCGGTTTCAGGCAACAGCAAGGGCGGCCGCGTCGCCGGAATGACGCGGCCGCCCTTCGCGTGCCTTCGCCGTGCCCTGCCCCGCTATTTCTGGCCGGCCGCGCGGTAGATCGTGCGGGCGCGCTCGCGTAACGCCTCCGGCAGCGCGATGGTCTCGGCAACGATCTGCTGCAGCCGTTCGCCCGGCGCATGGTCGAAATCCATATTGGCTTTCTTGACCTCGGCGACGAACGCCGGGTCCTTGCAGCATCGCCGCAAACGCCGCGCGCAGCATCGCAACCCGCGCCGGCGGCATTCCCGGCGGCGCCACGATCGACTTGCCGATGTCGGCATTGGCGCCGAACAGCCACAACAGCTTCTTGTCGTCGTCGGTGTTCGCGATATCGACCCATGACGGCACATCCGGCATATCGGGATGGCGCACGGTGCCCATCTGCACGATCATGTTGATCATGCGGTCCTTGAGCCAGTTCGGCCGCGCGGCGTTGAGCCCGCCCCAACCGGTCGACATGCCGTCGAGCTCGCCGCGCTCGGTCGCGAGCATGGTCGCGCCGGTGCCGTTGTAGCCGACGATCACCTTGAACTTGGTTCCGACCACGAGGTTGAGGAGCTGCGGGCTCTTGGTCACGCTCGAGCCGGCGCCGGTGCCGCCGAGCGTTGTTTCCATCGCCATGGCGTCGGCGATGGTCTTCACCTTCGACGTGTGCCAGGTGAAGGTGATCAGCACGTCGGACGAGATGCGCCCGACCCAGTTGAACTTCGCGACCTCGAACTTGAGCCCGGGCGTGCCGAGGATCTCGTCGAGGATCAGCCCCTGGCTCAGAATACCGATGGCGGTGCCGTCCTTCGGCGCGATGTTGAACATGTGATTGGCGGCGGCGATGCTGCCGGCTGCCGGCATGTTCTGCGCCACCACCGCCGGCTGGCCTGGCAGATGCCGCCCGATGTGGCGCGCGACGACGCGGCCGTAGAGGTCGATGCCGCCGCCGGTGCCGGAGCCGATGAACATCGTGACGGTGCGGCCCTTGAGCGTGTCATCGGACTGCGCCAGCGCCGCATGCGACAGCACGGCAAGCAGCATCACCGCGGCGCTCAAGACGGCGGTCGGTCGCATTGTTCGGCGCTTCCTCGACGGCTTGTGATCGCCGGCAAGACTGCGCCTTCGGATCGTCCTCCGCAAGAACGCCCCGCCCTCAACAAAAAACAACCCGGAGGTTCCTCCGGGTTGTTTTCGATGCGTCGAATGCCGCCGAGCGCTAGGCGCGGACTTCCTGGCGCTGGAAGATGATGTAGCCGATCACGAACAGCACGATGGTGCTGGCGACCAGGCTGACGATCTGCCGGCCAGCGCGATCAGCAGGCTCTGCGTCGAGCGGCAGCGGCGCACCGATCACCGCACCTTGCAGCTGGCTCAGGTAGAGCGGGCCGAGGGAGCGCGTGGACGGATTGAGGATCGCCATCACCACCTCGCCGAACAGCGTGCTCGGCGACAGCCGCGACAGCCATTGCGCCGCCAGGATCAGCGTCTCCTCATCGTTCGAGGGCACGAACGCGACAACGATCGCGGGCGCCAGCGCCGGCCAGATCAGGGTCAGGAACAGCCACAATCCAAGTGTGACCAGCGCCGCGGTCGCGGCCGAGCGGAAGACGATCGAGAACAGCATCGCCAAGCGCCAGCCACACGCCGGCATAGACGATCGCCACCAGCAGGAAGATGAAAGCGCGCGCCATCTCTTCGCGCGTTGGGCGGCACGCCGAGCAGCAGGAGCCCGAGCCCGATCACCAAGAGCCACAGCGCGACCAGGCTGACCGACAGCGTGAACAGGCCGGCCAGGAACTTTCCGAACAGCAGCGCGTCGCGGTAGATCGGCTGCGACAGGATGCGCGACAGCGTGCGGCGATTGTGCTCGCCGTTGACGGCATCGAAGCCCATGCCGATCGCGATCAGCGGCAGCAGGAAGCTCAGGAACGACACGAACGACGGCAACGGCTCGCGCGCCGTCGTGAACAGCCGCAGGAACAGGAACGGATCTTCCGCGGTGACGTCCCTGATCTGCTGGATCGCGCCATAGAGCGCCGCCAGCGCGATCAGCACGACCAGCCATTCCAGCACGCGCATGCGCGCGCTGGAGAGATGGTCGGACAGTTCCTTGACGATCACGACCCCGAGGCCGTGCCAGGGCGAACCTTCACGCCGCATGGCGCTCTCCCGTGCCGTTCTGGAAGTAGCGGGTGTAGATGGTCTCGAGGCTCGGCGCCTCGACCGACAGGCGCTCCAGGCGGCCGCCGGCGTGCACCACCGCTGCCGCCGCTTCCGGCCGCACATCGCGGTCGGTCATCAGCCGCCATTGCTTGGGGCCGAGCACCTTGACCTCGGTCACGCCGGGGATGGCCTTGAGCTTCTGCTCGAGCCCGGTCCCTTCCGCCTCGACGTCGACGTTGAAGCCGCCGCCCAGCACCTGACGGCCGAGGTCGCCGACCGTGCCGAGCAGCACGATATTGCCGTTGCTGAACAGCGCGACGCGGTCGCATACGCTCTGCACACGGTCGAGCAGATGCGACGACAAGCAGGACAGTGACGTTGCGAGTCTTCAGGTTGCGGATGATCGTCGAGCAGCTCCAGCGTCGCCTGCGGATCGAGGCCGGAGGTCGGCTCGTCGAGGATCGCGATCTGGGCGTCCTTCATCAGGATCTCGGCGAGGCCGAGCCGCTGCCGCATGCCGCGCGAGAAGGTCTCGACCCGCTTGTCGGCGACATCGTGCAGGCCGACGTGATCGAGCGCGTCCGCGATCTTCGCCTCGCGCTCGTCGCGCTCGAGGCCGATCAGGCGGCCGGTGTAGTGCATGTTCTCGGCCGCGGTCAGATTGTCGTAGAAGCCGACCGCGTCGGGCAGATAGCCGACCCGACGCTTGACCTGCAGCGGCTGGCGCACCGGATCGTAGCCCAGCACCCGCACCTGTCCGTCCGAGATCTCGGTCAGGCCGAGCATCATCAGGATGGTGGTGGTCTTGCCGGCGCCGTTCGGGCCGAGCAGCCCGAAGATCTCGCCCTCCGCCACCGTTGAACGAGATGCCGTTGACGACCGGCACCCCGTTGTAGCGCTTGGTGAGGTTTTGCGCCTCGATGACTTGCGTCGCTCATCGCCGTCCGAACCTCGCCACGGCGCCGACCAGCACGAGCAGCGCGACGCCGATGATGCCGACGCCGATGATGCCCCACTGCGTGGAGGTTGCGACCGCGACGCGGAAGGTCTGCGAGGCGGATTCACCGCGGGCCGAGGCGCGCATGCTGGTGACGTAGTCGCCCGCCACCGCCTTGGCGGTCGGCGTGATCCGGAACTGGACTTCCTTGTTCTCGTTCGGCGGGATGCGGTCGATCACCTTCGGATCGGCCTCGACCTTCCAGCCGCTCGGGCCGGAGCCCGACATCTCGACGGCTTCCGCCGGCGGCGGTGCCGGTGTTGGTGACGACGACCGGGATGGTGGTCTCCTGGCCGGCCGGCTGCGCGCGCGCTCAGCAGGCCTTCGCGGCCGGCGAGCTCGATCTTGGGTGTGCCGGTGATGTCGAGGCCGAGATCGGCGGTGACGGTGGCGTCCTCGGCGGTGGCGCGCGCCACGATCTTCTGCGGGCCGGGCGCCGATCGTGTTCGGCGGGCGGACCTTGAGCTTGACGTCCTTCGACTGGTTGGCGTCGAGCGGCACGGCGTTGAGCTCCTGGCTGCCGTATTGCTCGGTGAAGGAGACTTCGAAGTTCGGCGGCGCGGTGGCGGCGAGGCTCGCCACGATCCGCTTGCCGCTCTCGTTCTTGAGCGTGAGCTGATACTCGAAGGTCGAGCGCGAGGTGCCGCGCAGCTCAGGCAGCGCCGGCGTCAGCGTCAGCTTGGCCGGCAGGTCCTTCACCAGCGTGACGGCGACCGGCAACGTGACGGTGTTGGCGCCCTTGGCGGTGACGGTGAGATTGGTCGTGCCCATCGCCGCATCCTTCGGGATGTCGAGGCGAAGCTCGAACGAGACGCTGGCGTTGGTCGCTGGCAGCACCGCCTCGATCGGCTGGCCGCCGCCGACGATGGTCGAGGTCCAGGCCTGCGGCACGCCCGACACAGAGATCTGCAGGCGCTCGGGCGGCATGGCGTAGTTCTGCAGGCGCAGGCTGACCGTCGCCGTGGTGCCGGGACGGACGCTGATGGCCGGATAGTCGGTCAGCAGGAACAGGCCCTTTACGTCGGGCTTCGAGGTGTCCTGCGACACCGCCGGACTGCCGACGGTCAACGCAGAGAAGGCGAGCAAAATGAGGGCGATAACACGATATCGCATCGTAATGACTCCCGGGCGATAAGAAGATGGGGTTGATCCGCTTTTAAGACCCCGCCCACCGCACCGCAAGATCAAGGGTGCCGCAGGCAGGGCGACTATTCTCGGTCCCTGCAGTGCTTTCAATACACATCGGCGACATTTTTTAGGCCGATTGCCGGGATGCTTAAGTGTTACTCGCGCAGTACGGTCGGCCAGTCGACCTCGTCTTCCGGCAGTACCCACGGCTCTTTGACGCCCGCATTGCGCCATTCGACCCACGCCGGCAAGGCCATCATGGCCTTCATATAGTCCCGCGCCACCGGTCCGACGTCGACCGCGTAGGTATGGAAGCGCGACACCACCGGGGCATACATCGCGTCGGCCCCGCTGAAGCGGCCGAACAGGAACGGCCCGCCGTTTCCGAAGCGTGTGCGACAATCTGTCCAAATATGCTCGATCCGCCGGACATTGGCGGCGACGTCGTCCGGCAGCTCGCGCCGGATCGACCGGGCGCCACATGCACATCGGCAGGTGGCGGCGCATCGGCACGAAGCCGGCGTGCATCTCCGAGGCGATCGCCCGGGCGTGGGCCCGCGCCGGCGGATCGGACGGCCACAGGCCGGCGCCGGGAAACTTGTCGGCGAGGTATTCGATGATCGCGAGCGACTCCCACACATGGACGTCGCCGTCGGACAGCACCGGCACCTTGCCGGTGCCCGATACCTTCGAGACGCGCGCCTTGAACTCGGGCGCGTTGAGCGAGATCACCTCTTCCGTGAACGGAATGCCGGCCGCCCGCATGGCGATCCACGGCCGCATCGACCAGGACGAGTAGTTCTTGTTTCCGACAATGAGTGAAAGAGCCATGACACCTTTATCCGGAGTCATGCCCGGCCTTGTGCCGGGCATCCACGTCTGCACCTAGATCGCGCCAAAGACGTGGATGGCCGGGACGAGCCCGGCCATGACGGCGGAAAACGCTACCACATTGCCCGGACGTAGTTCGAGTGGCAGCATTCGCGTGCATGATCCCGAAAAGTGGGCACCGGTTTTCGGATAAGATCATGCGCAAACAAGCCGCCAAGGCTCCGCAGGAGCGTTGGCCCGCTGGGAATGATTCCATGCCGCTGTTTTCGACGCTCGACATTATCGCGCTCGGCTTCTTCATCGTGGCCTGGGTCGGCTACGCCTACATGACCGAGCGCAGCCGGATCAGCCGTACCGGCCTTAACTCGCTCATGAACGGCTATCGCGTGACCTGGATGCGCCGCATGCTGGCGCGCGAGCAGCGGATGGTCGACACGCAGATCATGGTGGCCTTGCACAACGGCACTGCGTTCTTTGCCACGACGTCGCTGTTCGCAATCGGCGGCGCGCTGACCATCCTGCGTTCGAGCGGCGAGATCGCCGCCATCGCCGCGGATCTTCCGGTCGGCATCGAAGTCACGCGCAGATTGTGGGAGGTGAAGGCGGTCGGGATCACCGTGATCTTCGTCTACGCCTTCTTCAAGTTCGCCTGGTCGTACCGGCTCTACAACTACGTCGCGATCCTGCTTGGGGCGACGCCGCCGCCGGCGGAAAAAGACACGCCGGAAGCCGAGGCGCATGTGCTGCGTACGGCCGGACTGTTCACCACCGCCGGACGGCATTTCAACCGCGGCCAGCGCGCATTCTTCTTCGCGCTCGGTTATCTGGGCTGGTTCGCCGGACCGCTGGTGCTGATCGCGACCACCACGGTCGTCGTCGTGGTGATGTGGTGGCGCCAATATAAGTCCGACTCGCTGCGCGCCGTCGCGGGCAGCGAAACCAGTCCAACTCCCGGCGGCGAGCGCCGTTAGTTCAGGCCCGTAGCCACCGCCACGAAACCTGCAAGCAGCACCGCGGTCGCGCCGCCCACCACATTGGCGGCGACGACCAGATTCTTGGTGATGCGTGGATAGTCGATGGAAAGCCGTACCGTGAGTACGGCAGCGCGAATGGCACGCATACGCAGTTCCCCGCTACGCAACAAAACGCAACAGACCTACTACTGACGCTCTGACAGCTACTGAACTGAAGGCTATCGACTGACGTCCGCCGCGCCCGAACCGCGCCAATCCAGCCCCGTGACTCTGGATGGGCGATGAGTACAGCGGCCAGCAAATTTGCGCGCACGGCTTGTCAATTTGATGACCAAGCCATCAACGACCGCGATCAATCTTTGAAATGCCCCATCGCCGACAACAACAGTAGTCGGCCGCTGCAGGAGAACAGCCGTCCGTTGCACGAGGATAATCGTCTGGTGAACCAGCCGATTACGCCGCGCCGCGTCAGGTGAGGCTCAGCGCCACCGCGACAAACGAGGCGAGTGCGACCACCGCCGTTGTTGCCAGTACGCTGGCGGTGATCTTGAGCGCCTGTGAAATCCTGGAGTGGTCGACAGCGGCCCAGGTCGTGGACACGGTGGTCATTGCAGCGCGAAATCCGCGCATCGAATTCCTCAAGCGCCGGTTTAATTCCCGGCGCCAAGCCCCCTATGAGGCGATCCCGCCCCTCGGAATCACCAAGCGCAATCGTATCGCAGGATCGGGGATTCGTTGCCGTCTCGCGGATGAGTTGCTGAAATTGATTCAAACTGTGTTCGAAAGGTGACAATTTCGGGGCGGACTACCGCATTGGGCGTGGTTATGGCCTGCAGCTATCGAGGCCACCGGCGGCGGCGCGGTCGCACTCGCCAAGCGGGGTCGGGCCGGGAAACAGCTCCGACGTCTGCCCCGTCACCCAGTAGGCCGCGAGCCCGATCCACTCGCGCATGGCGGTGTCGGTCCGCCGCAGGCCCTCGCCCATGGTCGGAAACGGCCGCAGCGCGTCGCCGGTGCCGCGGGTGCGCCAATCGACCGGATAGGCTTCGACCGGGAAGCCGGCCTTGCGGAAGATGCCGACGGCGCGTGGCAGGTGGTAGGCCGAGGTGATCAGCAGCCAGCGCTCGCCCGGCTTCGGCTGCGCCAGCTCGCGCGAGAACCGCGCGTTTTCGACGGTGTTGCGTGACTTATCCTCGGCGACGACGCGGCCCTTCGCGACGCCCAGGCTCTCCAGCAGCCGCAGCGCAAACTCGGCCTCCGGCCGCTCGTCGAAAATGACCGCACCCGAGCCGCCGGAAAAGATGATGAGCGCGTCGGGATAGCGCCGCGCGAGCTCGGCCACCACGGTGAGGCGTTCGGCCGCTTCGTTGAGCGCAACGGTGTTGCGGGCGTGCGAGACGTCGGGACTGAGCGCGCCGCCGAGCACGACCATGCCATGCGGCGCGCCGCGGCTATGGTCCCAGGGCGGGAAGCGCTGCTCCAGCGGCACGATCAGCGCATTGCCGACCGGCGAAAGCCCGATCACCGCCAGCAGCACCAGGCTCCCGATCGCGAGCCGCCAGCCCCAACGCGAAAACCGCGTGCGCAGCAGCAGCGCGCCGAAGAGGCCGAGCAGGATGATGAAATTGGAAGGGATCGCGAAGAAGCCGAAGATTTTTGAGGCGTAGTACATGGGAATTCCCGGCGCCTCGCTCGCGCTAGCGGCTTTTCTTCCAGGCCTCGTAACGCGCCTTGGCCTCCTCGTTCATCGGATAAAGACCGGGCAATTTTGCGCCCTTCTCGACCTCGCTGACGATGTAGGTCTCCATCAGTTCGTGTTCGGGGCCGTCCTCGGCCACGAAGGCGAGCAGGTCCTTCGGGATGACCACGCAGCCGTCGTCGTCGCAGACGATGATGTCGCCGGGAAAGATCGCGCAGCCGCCGCAGGCGATCGGCTCGTCCCAGCCCACGAAAGTCAGGCCGTTGACCGAGGCCGGCGCGGCGACGCCGGCGCACCAGGTCGGCAGCTTCGAGGCCAGCACGCCGGCCCTGTCGCGGATCACGCCGTCGGTGACCAGCGCCGCGACGTTGCGCTTCATCATCCGCATGGTGAGGATGTCGCCGAAGATGCCGGCGGTGGTGACGCCCATGGCGTCGGCGACCGCGATGCAGCCTTCCGGCATGGCCTCGATCGCGCCGCGGGTCGAGATCGGCTTCGCCCAGCTCTCCGGCGTCGCGAGATCCTCGCGCACCGGAATGAAGCGCATGGTGAAGGCGGGGCCGATGATGCGCCGGCCGGAGCCTTCGAGCGGCATCGGCCCCTGCATCCAGCAGCGGCGGATACCTTTCTTCAGCAGCATCGTGGTGATGGTGCCGGTGGTGACGGTCTTCAGCCTGTCGTAGAGCGCGGCGCTCATTGGAAATCTCGTTGTTGCGTGTTGCTCAGGCCGGCTCGATCCCGGTTCGCTCGTCGCGGCGGCGCAGCCAGGCGACGAACGGGATCGAGAGCAGCACCATCCAGGCCTTGCCGACGATCTGCCCGGCCAGGAAGTCGAGCGAGCCGAAGGCGAGCCACAGGAACACGATGGAGTCGACCACCAGCCCGACCAGGCTCGACGCGACCACGGCGACGATCAGCCGGCGGCGGGCGAGCGGCGTGTAGACGGCAAAATCGGCGAGCTCGGACAGCAGGAACGCGGCCGCCGACGCGACCACCAGCGCAGGCGGCGCGATCAGCGCGGAGAGCGCGGCGCCGGCGAGGATCGCGCCGACGGCGACGCCGACGCCGAGCCGGCGCTGCACCAGGTCGCGCAGCACCAGCGCGATGCCGATCATGGTGACGCCCGACGGCGCCATCAGTCCGGGCGCCACCGGGATCAGGCACGGCCCGTTCGGGACGCACTTGGTGCCGGCATTGCCGATCAGCCAGTTGGCGGCCGGGATCGTCAGCGCGAACAGGATCAGGAACAGGATGCCCTCGCGTCTGCGGCGGGCATCGAGATCGTCTTTCGTCAGCATTCAGCCTTCCACTTCGCAAATCCATCGGCCCGCAACCGGCAGGCCGGACACGTCCCGCAGCCGTAGCCCCAGGGGTGGCGGCGCGAGCGGTCGCCGAGATAGCAGGTGTGGGTCTCCTCGACCAGCAGGTCGACCAGCGCGGCGCCGCCGATCTCATGGCCCATCGCAAAGGTTGCGGCCTTGTCGATCCACATCAGCGGGGTATGGATCACCACGCGGCGGTCCATGCCGAGGGTGAGCGCGACCTGCATCGCCTTGACGGTGTCGTCGCGGCAGTCGGGATAACCGGAGAAATCGGTCTCGCACATGCCGGCGACCAGGTGCTTGGCGCCGCGGCGATAGGCGAGCGCGCCGGCGAAGGCGAAGAACGCCAGATTGCGCCCGGGCACGAAGGTGGTCGGCAGCCCGTTCTGCGGCCACTTCGATCGCGACGTCGCGGGTGAGCGCGGTCTCCGAGATCGCGGCGATCGCGTCGAGCTTGACCATGTGGTCGTCGCCGAGCCGCGCCGCCCATTCCGGGCGCAGCGTCTTGATGCGCTCGCGGATGCGCGGCCGCACGTCGAGCTCGGCGCGGTGGCGCTGGCCGTAGTCGAAGCCGACGGTCTCGACCGCGGCAAAACGCTCGAGCGCCCAGGCCAGGCAGACGGTCGAGTCCTGCCCGCCGGAGAACAGCACCAGCGCGGTCTCGCCGATGGGGCTCATCAATCCCATTTCGGCGTCCCGGAGAACGACCAGTCGACGATCCGGCCGCTGCGCCGCGCGAGGCTTGCGATCTCCGACATCTCGGCATCCGTCAGCGTGAAATCGAAGATCGACAGGTTCTCCTCCAGCCGCTCGATCTTGCTGGTGCGTGGGATCACCACGACCTCCTGCTGCACCAGATAGCGCAGGCAGACCTGCGCCGCGGTCTTGCCGTGCTCCTGGCCGATGCGGGCGAGCATGGCGTCGTTCTTGGCGTTGCCGCGCGCGATCGGCGCATAGGCGACGACCGCCATGCCTTTTGCCCGGCACGCGGCCGCGAGCTTCGACTGGTCGAGGAAGGGATGCATCTCGAACTGGTTGCAGACCAGCGGCTCGGTCGACAGCGCCGTCGCCTCCTCGAGCAGCGCGGTGTTGAAATTCGACACGCCGATATGGCGCGCCAGGCCGCCCTCCTTGGCCTGGCAGAGCGCGCCGAGCGTCTCCGACAACGGCACCTGCGGGTTCGGCCAGTGCAGCAGCAGGAGATCGACCTCCGACATTCGCAATCGCACCAGGCAGTCCTTGGTGGCGCGCAGCAGCTCGCGCGGCGCAAAATGCGACGGCCAGATCTTGGTGGCAATGAACACCTCGTTGCGCGGCAGACCGGAGGCACGAAACCCTTCGCCTACCTCGCGCTCGTTGTCGTACATCTCCGCGGTGTCGATATGCCGATAGCCGAGCCGCAGCGCCTGCTCGACGACGCGGGCGCAGGCGCGTCCGCGCAGATCCCAGGTGCCGAGACCGGCAAGCGGGATGCGGGCGCCTTTGGCTTCGACGGCGGGAGTAGTCATCCGTTCACGTCCTAGCGCCCTTCCGCGTCATTGAGGAAGTCGAGCAGGAACAGCGCGCGCCGCGCGGTTTCGCGATTGACGCAGAGCGCGCTCATCGGCACCGCAATCGAGCCCTGGTGATAGTCGTAATAGAAGGCGCAGGTTCGGTCGCGCAACTCGATCCAGGCGCGCTGCATGTCGCGCAGCTTGATCTTCTGCTCGGCGTCGAGCTTGTCGTTCAGCCGGCGGAACGTCTCGTTGAGGATATCGTCCCAGACCGACAACTCGCGGCTGATGCAGGCGACCATGTCGGCGTTCGACAGCGCGCCGGGCCGCTTCAGGCACGGGTCGGCAATGATTCCGATGCAGCGCTCGCCGTTGCGCGCGACGCTGCCTTTGACGTTCATGACGCAGGACTGGATCGTTTTCGAGTCCCGCCCGGCCTGCTTGGGGTTCTGCGCGATGCCCGGTGCCGCCAGCAGCAATGCGCCGGTCGCCACCAGCGCCGACAACGTCATTCGGATCGCAGTCATTGCATTCCTCATGGCACCCGAACGCCGCGCAGACCGGCCTCGGCGATGGCTTTCTGAATCGTACCGTCGGATCTCATTCCGTTTATCAATTCGTCAATGGCCGGAAGCGCCGAAGCCGCCCGCTTGCGGACTCCGATCGCCATCTGCACGACGTTGAAACGTCCGGGCAGCACGCGTGCGCCGGGCAAGGCGTCAGCGATGCGATGGGCGAGATGCAGGTTCTCGCCGTAGACATCGGCCTTTCCTGTCGCCAAAGCTTCGCGCGCCGGCTCGAAGCCGCCCGGCACCGCGACGATCTCCGCGTTCTTGATAAGTCGCTTCAACACAGCGTGTGGCGCGCTTCCTTGTGCGACCGCGATCTTCACGCCTGGACGGTCGACGTCTTCCGCGCTGGCCGGCGCGGCGCTGGGGCGCGCAACATAGCCATTGTCCACTTCCATGAATGTGGTGCTGAAGGCGAGGTGCTCGGCGCGAGAGGGGTCTCGGGCGGCGAGTCCAATATCCCACTCATCGGTCGCGAGGCTTTCATTGTAGCGCGCGGGATTGTCGTAGGGCTTGAGCTCGATCGGCACACCGAGACGGGCAGCGAGCGCATTGGCAATGGTGACGGAAACGCCGCCCAGCGCACCATCGGCGCGCCGCGTCACCAGGACGGGATTGGACACGATTACAGCGGCGCGCAGCTTGCCGGTCGGAGACAACACGGTAGCGGCTGAGGTCTGCGCCTGTGCTCCGGCACGCGTCCAGCCCATCAACAAGGTCGCGGTGGTGGCAGCGATCGCTTCTCGGCGGGTCCACATGAGTCTCTCCTCGGACCGCATGGTACAAATCCGGAGCGTTCAGTCCCACTGCGGCGAATGGGCGGGATTGACCACGCGGCCGTCGGGCTTGGCGAGCTTGGCGATGTCGGCCATCTCGGCTCCCGTCAGCGTGAAGTCGAACAGCGCGAGGTTGGCCGCCAGATGCGCCGGCGTCGCCGTGCGCGGGATCGGGATGATGCCCTGCTGCACGAGGTAGCGCAGCGCGACCTGCGACGCGCTCCTGCCGTGCGCCTTGCCGATGCGTTCAAGGGTTTCGTTGCCGGGCACCTTGCCGCGCGCGATCGGGCAGTAGGCGGTCACCGACAGGCCGTGCTTCTTGCAGGCGGCGAGCACCTTGCTCTGGTCAAGGAAGGGATGCACCTCGATCTGGTTGGTCACCAGCGGCTCGGTCGCGAGCTTCACCGCCTCGTCGAGCATCGAGGTGGTGAAGTTGGCGACGCCGACATGCTTGGCCTGGCCCTTCTTCTTGGCGTTGCACAGCGACGTGATGCTGTCTGAGAGCGGCACCTTCGGGTTGTTCCAGTGGATCAGCAGGAGATCGACCCAAGGCAGCTTCAGCTTCTTGAGCGACTCCTCCACCGACTTCTCGAAATCGCCGGGCGCGAGCTTGTCCCAATACACTTTCGTGGTGACGAACACGTCCTCGCGCTTGAGGCCCTGCTCGGCGAGGCCCTGATGCAGCCCCTCGCCCACCCATTCCTCGTTGCCGTAGCGCTCGGCGGTGTCGAGATGGCGATAGCCGAGCTTGAGCGCGGTCTTCACGGCGTCGATGCACACCTGCTCTTTCAGCGTCATGGTGCCGAGCCCGATGGCCGGAATGCGTGCGCCGTTGGCTTCAATGGAATTCATGGACTTTCACTCTCTCGCTGACTGGCTGATGTCGATGAGCGCCCGCGGGCACGGGACGGCGTGATCCGATCGGGCATCGGGAAGGTGCAATCGAGATGGAGTCTAGCGGCGACGGATGGGCCGGGGCAATGGCGGTTGTGCGGATGATCGCCTGCGCGATCTTGCTGCGTCTTACTGCAGCCGCGGCGGGGCTGTAAGACCTCCGCCATCGCCAGATTCGTAAGCCGGATCAGTCGCTTCTGCGATTTTTCTTACTGTCTTACTGGTCTTACAGCCACGCGCGCTTGTCATTGCAAAACCCGGCAAAGTGCGAGCCCGAACGCTACGCGGCGGGACGCAAAGGATAGGCGCGTCGCCGGAGCGTTGTCAAGGATCATAATCCTAGCACGCGAATGTTGGGGACCTCTGTGTCCGGCAGTGGGCTTTCCGCTCTCGCGCGCAAATCATCGTGCGTGGATACGTCACTAAGTCATTGCCGGTCGCCAAGTGCGTTGTGCATCAAGCGCGTTGTGCATCTGGATTGAATTGCAGACAATGCGAGAAACGCGGACAGCGCACACCGACAACTCATGAAAGCGCATGGAAAGCGATCATCCAATTCAGGCGTGGCACGACCTCTACATCATGCTCGGCGCGTCGTCGGCTACGCTTATTGGATTGATTTTCGTTGCCGCATCGCTCCATCTCCGCGACCTCGTGGACAATCCCGCCTTTCGTGTTCGGGCGTACCACGGGACGCTCTATCTTCTGACGTTGCTCTTGGAAGCGGTGGTTATTCTTGTTCCACAGCCGGTACCCGCCCTTGGCGTCCAGCTATTTGCTCTCAACCTGGCCGGGTTGTGGTTTCCTCTGAGCAGCGCCTACAGCTATTTCTACAAAGACAAGGCCGCCAGCCGACGCGCGGGCTTCAAAATGACTCGCACGATTGCGTATTGTGCGGCCTATCTGCTCGGTATCGTCGGAAGCATCACTTTGTTCGAAAGCCCGCAATGGGGCATGTATCTCGTTACGGCTTCCTACGTCACGCTGCTTGTTGCGGTCGTCTTGGGTGCCTGGGCAGTCGCATTGGGCATCGGGCAAACGGAAGAAGCCGAAAACCGCAAGTAGGCTTCGCTTCCGCAAGTCCTCCCGTGCAAGCTCACCTCACTGCACCGGTACGAATCTCTGTTGCCACCCGGTGGGCTTTGCGGCCAACGACTTCAAAAACGCGAGCGGGTTTGCAATCTTATCCAGCTTGCACTCTTTGTGCGTATGCCGATCACGGTCCCGCCCGCGGCCCCGAATGCGGCCTGATCGATGTTCTCACAATCCAAATAGTGCAAGAGGCCTTCGCCGTTCCGCACCTCCAGAACGCTATAGAAGAAACGGCCTGACGATTTCATCGTCGCCTCGACGATAAAGCGGCCGGGCTCAAGCTGATGAAAGGAATAGGTGTCTCCCGACGTTTCGTTTTTGAGCCGAACGAGGAGCTGGCCGTCCGCAACGAGCGTGACCGGGTCCTTTTCCTTCCGCCACGGCTCGCTCGCATTCTTGCGATCGTAGACTTCGAGCGTGATCGGGGGTGTGAACGGGAGGACGCGCGTATCTGCGTCCATCAGACCCTTGTCTGAGCTCATGCACGCGGTGAGGGCCAACGAGCAAAGCACGAGCACGATTGGTGAGAGGCATTGTTTGAGAGGCTGATACATTTTCAATCCATCAGTTTCAGATTTCGATGCTTCCACCCTCAGGCCCGTGAGCTTCGGCATGGCTGGGGGCGAAAGTGGGGCGGCGCACCCCGTCTGAATGTGAAAATGACGTAATGCGCCATAGCGCGTCCTGGCGTTGACGCCCGTCCATAGCGCGTCCTAAAGGGCGTTGACGCCCGTCTTCGACGGGCTATGGACGCGCGTAAACGCGCTGGTGGACGGGCTATGGACGCGCGTAAACGCGCTTATGGCTATTGCGCCCTACAGACCTAACAGAACAGATAGCTGGCTCCGAGCGCGGCGCTTGTCAAAGCGATGAGGAGGACCGCATCCGCGATCGTGGCGTAGGCCAGCCGATAGGCACAGACCAACCCATACGCCGCCATCGGGGCGAGGATTGCGATAACCAGCCAGGTTTCCGGATGCATCGGGCGCCCCGCGCTCGCCAATGCCTTCGCCAGCAATTTGGATGCAATATCTTAAGGAAGTGTCGTCGCGCGATCCGGAATGGCGGAACTACGCGGAATACGGTGATACTCTGCTCGTGGAACGACCGGCCAGCCTGGCGTAGGTCAGTGCGCCGCGATGTAGGCATCGCGCAGCACGTTGTTCTCCAGCTCCAGATCGTCCAGCCGAAGTTTGACGACGTCGCCGATGCTGATGATGCCTGCAAGCTTTCCGTCGCGCAGAACCGGCATGTGGCGCACCCGATGACGAGTCATCAGGCTCATCACGTGGGAAACGGTTTCGGTCGGGGAAACGGTGATCACGCCGCGTCGCATGATCTCGCTCACGGGTATCGATATTACGGCCTCGCCATAGCGAGAGAGAGCATGAACGATTTCACGTTCGGAAACGAGACCGACAATTGCGTCGCCACTCGTTACCACGAGAGAGCCGATATTCTTTGCACGCAGCCAGTCCGCCGCCCGCTTGATGCTGACGTCCGGGGCTATTGTTGCGACCTCGGCGCCCTTCTGCCTCAGAATACTTTCGATGGACATAGCATCCTCCGATCGTATGCCTTGCCGCCCCTCGCCTTCCCCGTCTTACCCGGCTCTGCCGGTCACCTCGCTGCCAGGCATTGTGGAAATGGAATTCGCTCTCCCGAACCAGCCGGGAGGAAGCTCAGCATATCGAATCCGCAGGGAGCAGTCAGCAGGCTGGAAGCCCTGCCGAGGGCGAATTGCAGCGGAACTCGCCGGCAGCGGGTAGCCCGGATTGAGCCGCAAGCGCGTCTACGCGCGTCTTCGACGCGCTATGGCGAAATCCGGGACTGATCTGCCAAAACGACGAGATGGCTCCCGGGTTTCGCTGCGCTCAACCCGGGCTACTGATCAATGCGTCGTCGTCTTCGCCGTGCTCAACACCGCAAACGCGACCTGCGGCGCCTTTTCGATCAGCTTGAGCAGCGCGCGGGCGGGTCCGCGCGGTGAGCGCTTGCCCTGCTCCCAGTTGCGCACGGTCTCGATCGGCACGCCGATGCGGGACGCGAACTCGGCTTGCGTCAGCTTGGTTTGGGCGCGCACCCCGCGCGCATAGGCAGCCGCACCGGGACCGCCGCTCTCGGCGACGCCCGTCGTGGCCGCGCGGGTCAGCTCCCGCTCGGTGCCATCAGGCAGGATTTCCACGATCCGGCCGTCAGCCTTCAGTCGAACGCGCATCATGGTGTTCATGGCGTATGTGATTCCCTCCGAATCGCCAAGTACTTACTGGCCTTCCCTCGCCCACCAGCTCGGTAGGCGCCTACCCAGCTACCTTCACCGTCTCCTTCGTCGCCGCCAGCAGCGGCAATATCCCGCCCGCGGCCAGCATCCGATCCACCTCATCGGCGACACCCGGCTTGGCGAACAGGAAGCCCTGCATCTCGTTGCAGCCGGCGAGCCGCAGCAGCACGCGCTGCTCCTCGGTCTCGACCCCCTCGATCAGCACGCTCATGCCGAGCGCGCGGCCGAGCGTCACGATCGCCTGGATGATCACGCCGGTGTTCGCCGACTGGTCGAGCGCGGCGACGAAGCCGCGGTCGATCTTGAGCTTGTCGAACGGAAGCTGCTGCAGATAAGCGAGGCTCGAATAGCCGGAGCCGAAATCGTCGAGCGCAAGCTGCACGCCGATGCGCCGCAGGTCCTCGAGCCGCGCCTTGGCGGTCAAAGGATCGTCGATCAGCACGCCCTCGGTGATCTCCAGCACCACGCGGGCGGGATCGGTCTTGGTCTCGGCGAGGACCTCGCGCACAACGTCGATGAACCGGCGGTCGCGCACCTGCACCGGCGACAGGTTGACCGCGACGTAAAGGTGCGGCCAGCGCGCGGCGTCGGCGAGCGCGCGCCGCAGCACGAACGCGCCGAGCTGATCCATCAGTCCCGCATCCTCCGCCACCGGTATGAACAGGCTCGGCGGGATGTAACCGCGGCTCGGGTGGTTCCAGCGCAGCAGGGACTCGACGCCGACGATGGCGCCGCCTTCGGCGCGCACGATCGGCTGGTAGTGCACCTCGAACGAGCGCGTCGCCATCGCCTTCGACAGCTCGCGCTTGATGAACCGCCGCTCGTCGAAATCGCCCTCCATGGTCGGCGAGAACTGCATGGTGAGCCCGCGGCCGCGCCGCCTGGCGTTGCGCAGCGCGAGGTCGGCGCGGCGCATGAGTTCGTCGCGGTTGTCGCCGTCACGCGGAGCGATCGCCAGCCCCGCATTGGCCGAGACCTGCACCACCTGATCGACCCAGATGGCACGCGAGATCGCGTCGCGCGTGGTCTGCACCACCGACAGCGCCTGCTCGACGCTCGCCGCGCGCATCACCAGGCCGAACTTGTCGCCGCGCAGCCGCGCGATCAGCACGCCGTCGGGCACATCGCGGCGCAGCCGGTTGGCGATTTCGGTCAGCACCTCGTCTTCGCCGGCGTCGCCGATCGCTTCCTTCATCTCGTCGAACCCGCCGAGATCCATCAGCGCCACCGCCACCAGTTCGTCGCCCTTGCGCTTGGCGAGCAGCCTGGTCGGTCTCATCGCGCATGCGGTGCAGGTTGGGCAGGCCGGTGATCGTATCCTCATAGGCGAGCCGCTGCACCTCGCGGGTGCTTTGCGCGAGCAGCCGGTCGAGCCGGCGGAGTTGCCACATCGCCAGCAGCGCGAAACCGAGCAGGCCGAGCGCGATCAGGCCGCCGAACGGCAACAGCCGCGTGGCCATCGCGGTCGCGGGCCGTTCCGGATCCCAACTGAACCAGCCGACGATCCGGCCCTTGGTATCGATCAGGGACTGCACCGCATGCGCACCCTCGGGCGGCTCTTCGGCAAGGCGCAAGTTCTTCAGCCCCGAAGCGGTTTCGAGGATGTGGACCGTGTCCGGATCAATATCGCTGAGGCCAGGCGCCACCATCTGCAGCGCCTCGACCGCGCCGCGCAGCGCCTGACGCTGGGTGCTTTCGAGATAGTCGTCGGCCTGCTGCGCCAGCACCAAGCCCAGCACGCAACCGAGCACGGTGGCGGCGATGACCACCATCGCCAGCGGCGACATCAGCTTGACGAGCGCCGCTTCGCCACGGCGGAGCCGCGCCGGCCCCCGAAGGCGGGTGCCGAGCGACGCACCACGCGACCGCCGCGCCGGTTCGCGGTTGGCGGTCTGATCACTCAAATCCACCGGGTACTCCGGTAAAGCCACGCGTTACAAAGACTTTTTCCCGGTGGAACCATTACGCGCGGATGGTGAAGAAGCAGTGAATTTTGGCCTCGTGTCCCGGGCGCAGCGCATCACTGCGTGCTGCACCGCGTCCGGGGCACGTAGGCTCTACTGCAGCCCGAACCAGATCGTCGCGATGCCCAGGAACGACAGAAAACCGACGACGTCGGTGATGGTCGTGACGAACGGCCCCGAGGACACCGCCGGGTCGACGCCGAGCTTGGTGAGCACCAGCGGGATCAGGATGCCGCCGAGCGCGGCCGCCGCCAGCACCGTCACCATCGCGAGCGCGATGACGAGCCCAAGATCGGTGACGTTGAACCAGAACGCCGCGACCGTGCCCAGGATGGTCGCAAACACCAGGCCGTTGAACAGTCCGACCATCAGCTCGCGGCGGATGATCCGGCCCGCATTGGCGCTCGACAGTTCGCGGGTCGCGAGCGCGCGCACCGTCACGGTCATGGTCTGGGTGCCGGCATTGCCGCCCATCGAGGCCACGATCGGCATCAGCACCGCGAGCGCAACCATCTTGACGATCGAGCCCTCGAAATTGCTGATGACCCAGGCCGACACCAGCGCGGTGACGAGGTTGGCAAGCAGCCACGGGAAACGGCTCTTGGCGGTGGTCCAGACCGAATCCGACAGCTCTTCCTCGCCGCTCACGCCGCCGAGCGCCTTGATGTCCTCTTCGGCCTCCTCCTCGATGACGTCCACGATGTCGTCGAAGGTGATGACGCCGACCAGGCGGTTGTCGTCGTCCACGACCGGCGCCGAGACCAGGTCGTAGCGCTCGAACAGGCGCGCCACCTCTTCCTGCTCGTCAATGGAGTGGACCGAATGCAGGTCCTCCTCGAACAGATCCTTGATCGGCACCGGCCGCTTGGTGCGCAACAGGCGATCGAGCGCGACCGCACCGGTCAGGCGGCGATCGGCGTCGACGACGTAGATCTCCCAGAACCGCTCCGGCAGGTCGGGCGTCTCGCGCATGTAGTCGATGGTCTGCCCGACGGTCCAATCCGGCCCGACCGCGATGAACTCGTCCTGCATCCGCCGGCCGGCGGAATCTTCCGGATAGTCGAGGCTGCGCCGGAGCGCGATGCGCTCGACCGCCGGCAACTGCTCGAGGATCTCGGCCTGCTCTTCCTTCGGCAGGTCCTCGAGGATGGTGACGGCGTCGTCGGAATCGAGCTCGCGCACGCCCTCGGCGACGGTTTCCGGCGGCAGCTCCTCGAGGATTTCCTCGCGGATGGTGTCGTCGACCTGGGTCAGCGCGGTGAAGTCGAAATCGGCGCCCATCAGCGCGATCAGGCGCGGGCGCAGTTCCGGATCGAGCGCCTCGATGACGGCGCCGGCGTCGGCCTCATGCAGCTCGCCGACCAGCTCGCGCAACGCCGTGGCGTTGCCGGCATCGAGCGCCTTGACGACCTGCTCGACATAGTCCGCGCGCAGGTTGCCCTCGTCGTCGCGCGGCGCAACGGCGGGCAGTATCGCGGTCATGTCCTTCTCGTCGAGCATGCCGGAGCTTCAAGCCAACGCGCTGGGAGGGTCGTTTCGTGCTTGTACGCCGGGGCTTTCACGGTGGCAATTCACCTCGCCTCAGAAGGAAACGTGGCAAGCAGGTCACAGCCGTATGCGAATTTGTCCGGGTCCACCGGATTAAGCCGTCCTTAAGTTGCGGGCACCTAGGGTCTCAGTACAGTGTGGGACCACTGTCGTCCGGTACCTCTCTCCGGGCTGTCGAACTGGGGCGGGGATTTCCGGACGCATGCGAAGTGCTGTCGCGTTTTCTTGCCTGCTGGCATCGTTGATTGCCGCGCCGGCCACGGCGTCCGAATGCCCCGGAAATCCGGGCGCATTGGGAACCAGCCGCACCATCGTGGTCGATCCGTCCGAGCACAGTCTGCTCGGCGGCCACCAATATCGGGAATCGCTGCCGCTCAACGACAAGGAAGTCGTCATCACTTTCGACGACGGTCCGCTGCCGCCCTACTCGACGCGCATCCTCGACATCCTGGCGCAGGAATGCGTGAAGGCGACCTTCTTCATGGTCGGGCGCATGGCGCGTTCGTTCCCGCAGATCGTGCGCCGCACCCACGACGAAGGCCACACGCTCGCCAACCACAGCCAGAGCCACCCATTCAACTTCCACCGGATGTCGGTCGAGGACGCCGCGCGCGAAATCGAGGGCGGTTTCCAGTCGATCGCGGCCGCCGTCGGCGACCCCGCCAAGGTGGCGCCGTTCTTCCGGTTCCCCGGCCTGCTGCGGCAGGATTCGGTGGAGCACTATCTGCGATCGAAGCGGGTCATGGCCTGGAGCGTGGACTTCATGGCCGACGACTGGACGCGCATCAACGCGCACGAGATCAACCGGCGCGCACTCGAGCGGTTGGAAGCCAAGGGCAAGGGCATCCTGCTGCTGCACGACATTAAGCCGGCGACCGCGCTCGGCCTGCCGGACCTCCTGCGCGAGCTCAAAGCGCGCGGCTATCGCGTCGTGCATGTCGTTCCGTCCGCCGCCGGACGTCCGGCCACCGTTACCACCGCCGATCAATGGCTGGTGCGGCAGCCGCCGGGCCGGGAGCAGGTCGCGCAGGGCGAGCCAAGCGTGTGGCCGCGAGTCCTGCCGTATCGCGTGCGCGCCGCGGCGACGACGATGCAGGCGCCGAGCGTCACGAGCTTCGGCGCGGAGACGCACGACGACGCCGTGCCGGTGACGCTGGTGTCGGCGCCGGAGACGCTGCGCGCCGGCGATGGCGAAGTCGTTCTGCCGCCGTGGCCCGAGGAGGTCATCACCCTCGCGGCGTTCCCGGAACTCGACGTCCTGCCGGCGCCGGGCGCGGACCATTTCCGCTACAACCGGATCATCCGCGGCCGCGCCGCCAAGAAGGACAAGCGTAGGCCCAACCACGAGATCACCCACTCGACCAATGCGGATATCACCGGGTCGATCACCGAGTCGGGCGGCGGCGACCGCCAGCCCAAGGCCAAATCCGGCAAGACCGGCAAATCGGCCAACCCGTCACCCAAAAACGCGGCCAAGCCGCGCAACGGCAACCGGCCCGGCGCCAATGACCCGATCGGCCACCAGATCCGGATCACCCAGCCGCAAGCGAGCCTGGCGCCACCCAGCCGCTAGGCGCTTTTTATCGATCAATCAGGGATGGTGCGGCCGACTGGACTCGAACCAGCACGGATTTCTCCGCTAGCACCTCAAGCTAGTGCGTCTACCAATTCCGCCACGGCCGCAGATGAGGTGAAACGCGCGCCAAACGGGCAGCGCGTCGAAGACGGCACCCATGTAACAAATCGGTCCGCCCCTCACAAGGGCCGGTACACGAGGCTCGCCGGCCGCCGATTTCGCGGGCGTTAGCGCTTGTCCGGGGACTTCGGCGTCATATCCTTGACCTCGACCGCGATGCGGTTTCCGCTCACGATCACCGCGCCCTTGGCCACCGGGAAATTGTTGGCGAGGATGACGACCTCGTCATCTTCCGACGCATCGAGCTCGATGATGGCGCCGCGGCCGAGCCGCAGGACCTGATGGATCGGCATGGATGTGGTGCCGAGCACCACCTGGATATCGAGCGCGACTTTGTCGAGTGTGGGCACTGGGTTGTTGTCCTTCTGGAAGTGACGGTCCCACGTCACCACGGTATGGTTACGAGATGGTTAACGTGCGCGAGAACCGCGTGGAAATGCTTCATCCGGCGGCAGAATTGGCCCCGGTGGAATGGCGCGTGGCGGCGAATCTGGTGCCCTATGAGGAGGCGGTCGCGACCATGACAGCGCGCGCCGCCGCGATCGCCGACGGCCGCGCGGCGGAATTGGTTTGGCTCGTCGAGCACCCGCCGCTGTACACGGCGGGCACCAGCGCCAAGCCGGAAGAGCTGATCGAGGCGCGCTTCCCGGTGCACACCACCGGCCGCGGCGGGCAGTTCACCTATCACGGCCCCGGCCAGCGCATCGCTTATGTGATGCTCGACCTGAAACGGCGAACGCCCGACGTGCGGCGCTTCGTGGTCACGCTCGAGGAATGGATCATCCGCACGCTGGCGTCGTTCGGCGTCGAGAGCGGCCGGCGCGAGGAGCGCATCGGCGTCTGGGTGCGCCGGCCCGAGAAGGGTGTCGGCTACGAAGACAAGATCGCGGCCATCGGCATCCGCGTGCAGCGCTGGGTGACGCTGCATGGCCTCGCCATCAATGTCGCGCCCGAGCTGGCGCATTTCTCCGGCATCGTGCCGTGCGGCGTCGCCGACGCGCGCTACGGCGTCACCAGCCTCGCCGATCTCGGCATGCGCGCGACCATGGCGGAGGTGGACGCGGCGCTGCGGCGGGAATTTGAGGGGTTGTTTGGAAGGACCGTCAGCGGCACGTAGCATCACGCCGTCGGCAGCACCGAGAACCCGTCCGCGCCGCGCCGCATCGCCAACTCGGACGGCCCCGCATCAAAGACATCCACCGCATCGACGCGCGCGCTGTCCGGGCCGCGCCGGCAGGCCTCGATCATGCCATCGACCGCCTCGGGCGGCCCCGCGAACACCGCCTCGACCGCGCCGTCGCGCCGGTTGCGCACCCAGCCGTCGAGCCCGTTGAGGATCGCAGTGTCCTCGGTCCAGGCGCGATAGCCGACACCCTGCACGCGGCCGCGCACCACAACGCGGCGGATGGTCAGGCCGCTCATCCGAGCTCTCCGGTGTCCTTCGCACGCGCGCCGCCGAGCGCCGACGGCGACCAGCGTATCAATGAGCGAATATACGGCTCCGGCAGGCCCCAGTCGCGTGCCGCATCGACCACGATCGCGATGTAGCCGGGACGCGGCGTACCCTCGCCACGCCGCGTCGCGATGTAGGTGAGTGCCGTGAGCCGCTTGCCGTCGTGCAGCACCGGCAGCATGCGCCGCACATAGAGCCCGCCGGCGACGTTCTCGTAGGCATTGATCGCGGCGAGGTCGCGCGCGGTCAGCCGCCACAGCACGCCGTGAACGACGCCGCCGGGCGCAGGCGCGATCGAGCCATAGCCATCCGGATTGATGACGAACCGCCATCCCGGCGAGCGTCGCGGTGCCGAGCGCGCTCGCGCCGGGGCAACGCGTGCGCATATGCGGCCGGCTCATGTTGGAGCCGTATGCGAAATGCAAGGTCACGGCGGCGATGAGCGCGGCCGCGTGCCGACCCAGATCGTGAAGACAATCGCGATCACGATCGGCAGCAGCACCAGGGCGATGGCCCCGAGCATGATGTAGCCGAACATCCCGAGGTTCGGGTCGCCGACGACCATGCCGATCAGGAACACAATGAGGAAGATCTGGAACACGTTGGCATACGGCGTGGCTTCCGGTCCGGTCGGCTGCCCTGGCGCGTCGATGGCGAGCATCACCAGGAGCAACAGCACGATCGCGAGCGCGTAGAGTATCGTGAGCGCGATCGCTGAGCCGGTCGGGCGGCCGGCGTCGCGCAGCCGCCGGACATGAAGCACGTACCAGGCGCCGGCGATCGCGATCTGCACCAGGAGGAACGGGACGACGCTCGCGCGCGCCGTGATCGGCGCCGCCAGCAGGAATTGCGACAGGAAGCTTGCGACATAGACGACGGCCGCGCCCAGCGCGAACGGTCTTGGCGCGATGCGGCCGGAGGCGGAGAAGATCGTGGCAAGCGCGTTCATGCGCCGGCATGGTGGCATGACATCGGACGGAATTCACCTGCCCCTTTTTTGGTTGAGCATGATCTTTTCCGAAAACCGGTGCCCACTTTTCGGGATCATGCTCTATGGCCGTGTCGTTTCTTCTTCGTTACGCGATGGATGGGCGGTTCCGAGGGAGCAGGATACATGACACATATAGCTCGAGCGCGGACACGCGCGTGGCGTGACAACCCTTGGGAGGAGTCATGAAACTTCCCCGCAGGCGATTCCTGCCGCTGATCGCGAGCGCTGCGGCGCTGCCGGTCGTGTCCCCCTTTGCAAGGGCGCAAACCTATCCTGCGCGTCCGATCAAGCTCATCGTTGCATTTCCGGCCGGTGGCCCTGCCGACACGATGGGTCGCCTGATCGGCCAGGCCGTGTCGTCCAGGATCGGCCAGCCGGTTGTGATCGAGAATATCGGCGGGGCCGGCGGCAGCATCGCGCTGCGCACGATGACGAGCGCAAATCCCGACGGGTATACGCTTCTGGTCCACAGCGTCGGCCCGGTCTGCACCGCGTCCCTGCTGTACAAGCTCAACTTCGAGCCGACGAAATTATTCATTCCGGTGGGAACCTTCGCCACCGATTCTTCAGTCCTCATCGTGGGGCCGTCGGTCCCCGCCAAAACGCTCGCGGAGTTCATCCGGCACGCAAAAGCCAATCCCGGCAAACTCTATTCAGGCGGCGCGGTCGGGACCAACCAGCACATGATGGCTGAGGTCTTCAAAGCACGGGCGGGCGTGAATATCCCGCATATTCCCTATCGTGGCGGCGCGGCCGCAGTCACGGACCTGCTCGGCGGACAAATCCACATGATCGTCAACAACAAGTCCGTTCTGTTGCAGCTTGCGCTCGAAGGCAAAGTCACGCCGCTGGCGGTCACCAGCACGGCGCGATGGCCGGAGCTGCCGAACGTCCCGACCATGCGCGAGAGCGGGATCGCCGATGTGCCGACCGACATCTGGTACGCAATTTTTGCTCCGCCTAACACCGAAGGAACCATCATCAGCAGAATCAACGCCGCCATCAACGAGGGCATGAATTCCCCGGAGATGCGGAAAGCCGCAGCGAAACTCGGCGTCGACCTCAAGCTCGGCACGCCTGCGCAAGCTGCAACGCTGCTTGCAGATGACTGCCCGTCCTGGATCGCAAGCGCACAGCTCGCCGGTATCAAGGCGGAGTGATGCGATCACGCAGTAACGTGACCGCGCCCTAGGCGAACTCCAAAATCACCGCGTCGACCGCGAGGCTGTCGCCCGGCCGCACATGCACGCGCTTGACGACGCCGTCGCGCTCGGCGCGCAGCACGTTCTCCATCTTCATCGCCTCGACCACCGCGAGCGGCTCGCCGGCCTTGACCTCCTGGCCTTCGGCGACCGCGATCGAGACCACCTGCCCCGGCATCGGACAGCGCACCGCCTTGCCGCCATTGGCGACCGCGCGCGGCGGCACCAGGCGCGCGACCTCGGCCTCGCGCTCGGTGAAGACATAGGCGCGCACGTCGGCGCCGTGATGCATCAACTCGAAGCCGTTCGGCACCGACCGCACCTGCACCGCGACCGGGTCGTTGTCGACCGTGCCGGTCCAGAGCGCCTCGCCCGGCCGCCAGTCCGACACCACGACATGGCGCCTGGCGGAGCCGTCGAAGCGCACCACCAGGCCGTCGTCCTCACGGTTGATGTCGAGCACGAACTCGCCGTCGCCGAGCCGCACCACGCGCCGGCGCTCGCGCGTCACCGCTGCATCGGGGCGCTGGCCGGAGATGCGGCGCTTGCGCTCGCCGAGCACATGATCGATGGCGGCAGCGACGGCCGCAAGCGTCTGCCCCGCCTCACCCGCCGGCACGGCGGGATGGAAGCCCTTCGGGAATTCCTCGGCGATGTAGCCGGTCGAAAGCTTGCCCTGCTGCCAGCGCTTCTGCTGCATCAGCGCCGCAAGAAATGGAATATTGTTACGGATGCCGTCGATCACGAACGCATCGAGCGCGTCCGCCTGCGCGTCGATCGCGCGCTTGCGCGTCGGCGCGTGGGTGACGAGCTTGGCGATCATCGGGTCGTAGTACAGCGAAATCTCCGAGCCCTCGGTCACGCCGGTATCGACGCGGACGGTGACGCCGCCTTTGGTCATTTCCGCCGGCGGGCGGTAGCGCGTCAGCCGCCCGGTCGAGGGGAGGAAATTGCGATACGGATCCTCGGCATAGATGCGGGTCTCGACCGCCGAGCCCGTGAGCTTCACGTCGCCCTGCTTGATCGCGAGCTTGTCACCGGCGGCGACGCGGATCATCTGCTCGACCAGGTCGAAGCCGGTGACCAGCTCGGTCACCGGATGCTCGACCTGCAGCCGCGTGTTCATCTCCAGGAAGTAGAACGTCTTGTCCTGCGCGGCGACGAACTCGACGGTGCCGGCGGAGTTGTAGCCGACCGCTTTTGCCAGGGCCACGGCCTGCGCGCCCATCTTCTTGCGCGTCGCCTCGTCGATCAGCGGCGACGGCGCCTCCTCCACGATCTTCTGGTTGCGGCGCTGGATCGAGCATTCGCGCTCGCCGAGATGGATGACGTTGCCGTGCTTGTCGCCCAGCACTTGGATCTCGATGTGGCGCGGGTTCTCGATGTATTTCTCGATGAAGATACGATCGTCGCCGAACGAGCTCTTCGCTTCCGAGCGCGCGCGCGCAAAGCCTTCCGCGACCTCGGACTTGTCGTGCGCGATGCGAAGCCCTTTGCCGCCGCCGCCGGCCGCCGCCTTGATCATCACCGGATAGCCGACCTCGGCGGCGACCTTCTGCGCCTGCTTCTCGTCGGCGATCTCGCCCTGATAGCCCGGCACGGTCGAGACCTTGGCCTTGGCCGCGGCCTGCTTCGCCGCGATCTTGTCGCCCATGGCGTCGATGGCGTCGGGATGGGGTCCGATGAACACGACGCCGGCCTTGGCGAGCGCGCGCGGAAACGCCGCCCGCTCGGAGAGGAAGCCGTAGCCCGGATGCACCGCGTCGGCCCTGGGTCGCGCGGCAGGCGGCGACGATCGCCTCGATCGACAGATAGCTCTCGGCCGCGGGCGGCGGGCCGATCCGCACCGCCTGGTCGGCCATCTCGACGTGCAGCGCGTCGGCGTCGGCGTCGGAATAGACCGCCACCGTCGCGATGCCGAGCCGGCGCGCGGTCTTGATGATCCGGCAGGCGATTTCGCCGCGATTGGCGATCAGGATGCGCTTGAACATTCAGGGCAAGGTCGCGGCGCGCAGGCTCATTGTCAATTAGGTCGCGTACTCATAAGTCCGGACGCCCAGATTAGGCGCGTCTGATGTCCGCTTGTCCCCCAATAGCGCCGCAAAACCAGGGATCGCTGGATGTCCGAGAAGGGCCGACAGCAGAACTGCGTGACGAACCGCCCGCTAGGGCCGCGAGCTGGCGCTCAGGAATTAAGCCCGCATTCCGATCGCAGGTCGAAAAGGAGGGTCATCGCCGGGCCCAGGAAGCTCCTCGTAGTGGTCGAACTGTATGGTGAAAGTGGCGCGCCCTTGCGACATCGAGCGCAACGCGTTCGAGTAACCGAACATATTGGCGAGTGGCACCATCGCGTTGATGACGTTGGCGATGCCGCACATGTCCTTAGTTTGGACCTGACCGCGCCGTGAGTTAAGGTCGCCGATGACGGACTCGGTGTATTCCTCCGGCGTCACCACCTCGACCTTCATGATCGGCTCAAGCAGGACGGGCTTGCCCTTCTGCAGCGCCTCACGCAGCGCGGCGCGCGCCGCGATCTCGAACGCGAGCGCCGACGAATTGGCGTCGTGGTAGGCGCCGTCGACCAGCATCACCTTGAGATCGACCACCGGGAAGCCGGCAAACACACCGGAGTCGAGCACGGACTTGAGACCCTTCTCGACGCCCGGGATGTATTCTTTCGGCACGTTGCCGCCGGCGACCTCGAAGGTAAACGGGGTCCCGGGTAGTGTGGGCTCGGCGACGATTTTGACGCGCGCGAACTGGCCTGAGCCGCCGGTCTGCTTCTTGTGGGTATAGTCGTTGGTGACGGTGCGCGTGATCTTCTCGCGGTACGCCACCTGCGGCGCGCCGATATTGGCGTCCACCTTGTAGGTGCGCTTGAGGACGTCGATCTTGATCTCAAGATGCTGTTCGCCCATGCCCCTGAGAATGGTCTGACCGCTTTCCGCATCGGTCGACACGCAGAACGAGGGGTCCTCGGCCGCGAGCTTGGCCAGCGCGACACCAAGCTTCTCCTGATCCGCCTTCGATTTCGGCTCGATCGCGACTTCTAGAAGCCAGCCGTAAATCTTCCCCGCCATCGTTCTTCAATCTCTCCGTCGCCGCACGCCTTGGTCGTTCGCGTCGCTTGCAACCGAAATTGATTTAGGGTCCGTGTCGTCGATCGTATCAGGGTTTCGCCCTTTTGCCCGGCGCCGTTAACGTCTGGTTCGGGTCAAACTGAGAAGGACGCAGACTGAGCATATTTCTTCCGCTCCTACCCCCAAAGCGGACTTCCGTTCAGCGCGTGCCCTAGCGCATTGTCAACCAGCGGGCGCGAATAGCAACGCCGGCCACAGCGCCGCCAGGGCGGCGGCTGCCGCCACCGCCGACACCAGCGCAATATCGAGCGCAAAGCGGCCTCGCCCGAAGCCGGCACCGATGACCAGCTTGCTCACCGTGTTGCTGGCGACCGCCGCCAGGATCGCCAGCGCCCCGACCCGCAGGCCGAGCGGCTGCGGCACCAGCCGCGTCATCGACACCGTCACGGCGTCGACGTCGAACAGCCCCAGCGCCGCCGCGCCGATGACGGCCCCGGCGGAGCCGAAATATTGTTCGAGGAAGCGGCCCACCAGGATGATGGCGCCCATCGCCAGCGCCAGTCCGACCACCGACCAGAAACCGAACGGATTGCGGAGCTTCACCTCGGTCTGCCCGCCGGCGGCGTCCGCGCGCCAATAGACCCAGAACAAGGCGAAGCCGACGGCCGCGATCGTCGCCGCCACCAGCGGCGGCCCGACCAGGACCAGCAGGCTCGGCCGCAACACGGCAACGATTGCGATCACGCGTCCAAACGACACCGCCGTTGCGAGCGCGACGCCGGCCGCAAGCAGTTGCGGCGAGCCCTCGCCTGCCGCCGCCCGACGCGCATTGGCGAGCGTGACCGCGGTCGACGACACCAGCCCGCCGGCCGCCGCCGCCAGCAACACGCCGTGGCGCTCGCCGAAATACTTCACCGCCGCGTATCCGAGGAACGACACGCCGGCGAGCACGATCGCGATCAGCCAGACCTCGCGCGGATTGACGCCACCGAACGGGCCGACCGGATCGTCGGGAACCAGCGGCAGCGCGATGAACGTCATGGCCAGGAGGATCAGCCCGGAGCGCAGCTCCGGCCAGGTCAGCGACTTGACCCAGCCATGCATGCTTTCGCGCATCGCCAGGATCCCCGCCGTCACGACGGCGAGCGCAGCCGCCGCCAGCATATCGCCGACGAGCGCATAGGCGCCGAGCGCAAACGTAAGAATGCCGGCGATCGCCGTGGTCGCCGAAAAATTCTTGTCGGCGCGGTTCTCTTCCAGACAAAAGACGGTCATGACCGCCGCAAAGGTGGCGAGGCCAATGCCGATCACCGCGCCGCCGCCCGCGGTCGCCGTGCCGCCCGCCGCCTGCGCCAGCGCGCCGACGACACCGCCGAGCAGGCCCGAAATGGCAAAGGTGCGGAAGCCGGCGGCGCGGCTGCCTGGCTTCTCGGCGCGCGCGCGCCAGCCGCGCTCCAGCCCGATCAGCAGCCCGATACCCAGCGCGACCGCAAATCGCGACAGCAGTTCGTCGGTGTCCATTGCTGGCGATACTAGGCCGTCAGGGCCGCGCAGGAATAGATGACAGCGCTGGCGGGACTACCAGCGGCGGCTGAGAGCTTGGGCTAGGGGGTTGGGCTTAGATCAGGAAAGGGCCGCCGATTGCGGCACGTGCGAGCGGAGCCAGCCGAGAATGACGGTGTCGATGTCGGCCGGACGCTGGAGTTCACACCAGTCGGCGAAGTCGCGCGCCTCGCGCCCCGGCACGACGATTTCGGACGCGGCAATAGCCGCCAGCAGCGACTGGAGGTCGGCGTTGTGAGTGAATTCCGTCATTATTGTTGACTCCCGTCCCTGCCCCGCACAACTCCCAACGCACCCGGCACACCGGGGGTTCCGGATAGGAGTTGGTCGCGGCAGCCGCGGTTTTGGTTCAACGGTTCGACGAATCAGGGGAGCATGACAAAGGAGCTGGACCGGCGGGCGGCGGCGGCGTGGCGAAGTTATGGCATTGCGGGAAGTTACTGGAAGAACGTTGAAATCACGCTAATGGCAGGCGCCCTTCCCGGCCACCTCCCGGGCCGGGCGGCGCCGAGTCGCAGCCCAAGCCGCAGCACAGGATTTCGCCGGAACCCGCCGGCGAGCGCGGTTCCTTCTCCCGCCAGCGCCTGGAAGAGCGATACTTCCGGCCCGCTTGCCGCCGCGAAAGCCCGTCCTATATGCCTGCAAGGCCGGATTTATGCCGGCATTCCCCACATCAGGCTCCAAACCCACGGAGGTGTGTCATGGCGTTGCAGCTCGGCGATACCGCGCCGGATTTCGAGGCGCAAACGACCGAAGGCAAAATTCGGTTTCACGATTGGCTCGGCAGTTCCTGGGCGGTGCTGTTCTCGCATCCGAAGGATTTCACGCCGGTATGCACCACCGAGCTCGGCTACATGGCCAGGATCAAGCCGGAGTTCGACAAGCGCGGCGTCAAGATCATCGGCCTCTCGGTCGATCCGGTCGAGAACCACGCGAAGTGGGCGAACGACATCAAGGAGACGCAGGGCTTCGCGCCCAACTACCCGATGATCGGCGACACCGATCTGTCGATCTCGAAGGCCTGGGGCATGCTGCCGGCGAGCGCCAATGGCGATGCCGGAAAGCGCACCGCGATGGACAATCATACCGTGCGCAATGTCTTCGTCATCGGTCCCGACAAGAAGATCAAGCTGATCCTGGTCTACCCGATGACCACCGGCCGGAATTTCGACGAGGTGCTGCGCGTGATCAACTCGCTGCAGCTCACCGCCACCCACAAGGTCGCGACGCCGGTGAACTGGAAGCATGGCGACGACGTGATCATCGCCGGCTCGGTGTCGGACGACGACGCCAAGAAGGCGTATCCGCAGGGCTGGAAATCGCCGAAGCCCTATATCCGGATCGTCCCGCAGCCGGGCAAGTAACCTCCTCTCCGCTCGTCCCCGCGGAAGCGGGGACCCAGGAGCCACAGAGCAAAGTCTGGATTCCCGCTTGCGCGGGAATGAGCGGTGAGAGAGCAACGCCAAACAAAAAGGGGCCGCGCATAGCTGCGCGGCCCCTTTGCTTTGCGTCGGCGTCAGTGCGCGACGAAAACGCGATACTGCCGGCCGCCGTCGGCAAGCCAGGCTTCGTGCTTGGTCCACTCGTGTACGCAACCGCACGCCGGACAGACCGTGGTCGCCTTCACTGCCGGGAGCTGCTCGACATCAAGCATCTCGATGCCGGTCGATACTTCCCGGCCGGTCGAAGGACACTGGATCATGAGGACGCCCATGATTCCCTCCTCGTGTTCGATTGCCGACCTTACTCGACTGCCGACCACATCACTCCACGAGCGTGTCGCGAGGGTGACCGCTCCAATCAACAGTTCGTGGTTGTGCGGCGGCAAGCAGGGAACTGGTTGTGGACGAAAAACGGCCGAAACGGTGCGTTTGACGCCCTAGGCCCCCAAATGGACCCCGAAACAGGGGCAAACTTAACGAAAAGCCAAGAAACGGCTGAGAAAACAAAGCCAAATTTTTGCCGCTTCGTTGTGGCGGATAATACCGCCACTGCATCGGAATCGGGGGATTTCAGTCCGTGCGGCTTCTGCTATCGGCCCTGCTCGTGTTGGCGAGCGCGCCCGCGCATGCGGACTACCGCATCACGCGCGATTTCGGCGGGCTGGTCGAGCAATACAAAACCAAGTACGCGCAGATCCGCGACCGCGGCGAACGCGTCATCATTGACGGCATCTGCAATTCCGCCTGCACGCTGGTGCTCGGGATCGTGCCGCTGAACAAGATCTGCGTGACTCCCAAGGCCAGCCTCGGCTTCCACGCCGCCTATTACGACACGGCCTATACGTTCGGCATCAAGGTGACGAGCTACGCCGGCACCGCCGACCTGATGTCCTACTACCCGCCGACGGTGAAGGACTGGATCAAGCGCAAGGGCGGTCTCACGCCGGAGATGAAGCGGTTGAAGAACGGCCCCGAGCTGTGGGCGGTGATCGACCCCTGCCCGGACGAGTTCTGATCAGCTCGATCAGCTAGTCATCTTCCGAACATCGTTGTGCTTGTGTCCCGGGCGCAGCGCAGCACGAAGTGATGCGCTGCAGACCCGGGATCCCGGTTTCTTTGCGATCGAAAAGCAACCGGGGCCCCGGATCTGCGGTGCACCGCTACGCGCTGCACCGCGTCCGGGGCACGCGGCGTCATAGCCCCTTCCGCAAATCCTGCGCCGCCGCGACCATGACCTTGAGCTTCTCGCGCGCGAGGTCGCGGCTGATCGTCATCAGCCCGCAGTCCGGCGACAGCATCACCTTGGCCGGATCGAGATAGTCGAGCGCGGAGGCGACGCGGCGCTTCACGTCGTCGACGGTCGGCGCCGGCGTGTTGCCGGGATCGATGCAGCCGAACATGAACAGCCGCTCGCGATAGGGCTTCAGGATCGCCGGATCGTAGGTCGAGCGCGCGAACTCGACCGTGAAGCCGGCGATGCGGGTCTCCATCAGCCGGTCGAGCAATTCGGGATAGGTGTACTGGTGCTGCAGCGAGGCGCCGCCGGGATAGCCGTAGCAGAGATGCACGATCACCGGCACGGTGACGCCTTGCAGGCAGCGGTCGAGCGCGGCGGCGCCGTAGTCCATGACCTTCTCGTGGTAGCGGGTCATCGCCGGCTCATCGAGCTGGAGCAGGTCGCAGCCGGCGGCCTGCAGATCGAGCAGCTCGGCGTTGACGGCGGCGGCGATGTCCATCGCCATCTCGCCTTCGTCCTTGTAGGCGTCGTTGAGCGAACTATCGATCACCGTCATCGGGCCGGCGAGCGCCATCTTCACCGGCCGGTCGGTGTAGGCCTTGGCGAACTTGACGTCGTCGACGGTCGCGGCCGAGCGGCGCTTGAGCTTGCCGGTGACGCGCGGGACCATGCGCGGATTGTTGCGGCGGCGGTAGACCTCCTTCTGCACCTGGTTGACCAGATCGATGCCGTCCCAGGTCCGGCACATGTGGAAGATGAAGCCCTCGCGCCGCTGCTCGCCGTCGGTGACGATGTCGATGCCGAGCGCCTCCTGCTCGCGCAGCGTCACGATGGTGGCGTCGTCCTGCGCCTCGTCGAGCGCCTTGCCCTCGAGCCGGAAGGTCACGCGGTTGCGCTCGGTCTCGCCCATCCAGTTTGGGCGCGGCATGCTGCCGACATGGGTGGTGGCGAGCGGCGGGAGTTTCAGAGCCATTGTTCTTGTTTCCTGGTGACGTCAGCGCTCGTTGTAGACCGACTTCACCCGGTCGAACAGCGACTGCGGCAGGGTATCGAGCTCACCGATCAGCGCCTGCACCTCTTCGCCGGTGAGGGCGCCGACCTCGCCGCGGATCTTGCCGACCGCTTCGATGAAGGCGGGATCCTTCATCGTCGCGTCGAAGGCGCGGCGCAGCGCCGCGACGCGCTCGGGAGGCACGCCGGGCGTGGTGAAATAGGACTTGCCGATCTCGTTCGCGCCCATGATGACGCGCATCACCGCGCGGTTGTCGGGATTGGGCGTGAGCTCGACCGACGTCGGCACGTCGGGCAATTCGCTATGGCGGTTGATGGCGTGCTGGACCAGCACGCGCACCTGGCCCTTCGGCACCCAGTCCGGATGCACCGCCTTCACCGCCTCCCAGGTGGTCGAGTGGCCCTCGACCTCGCCGCGCTGCATCGCCAGCATGCCTTCGCCGGAGCCCTTGTAGCCCATGATCAGCTTGAAGCGGGTCTTGAGCAGCTCGTTCATCACATTGGGATAGATCGTCACCGTCGAGCCGGCGCCGGTGGCGCTCAGCGTCACCTCGTTGCGCAGCACGTCGGCGAACGTCATGGCCTTGCTGGTGTGCCAGACCATGGTGACGCTGGTCGACTGCGCCATGCGTCCGATCCAGTTGAACTTCGCCGCCTCGTAGCGCACCTCCGGATAGCCGAGCTTGGCCTGCAACGGGATGCCTTGCGACACCGACGCGATGACGCTGCCGTCGCGCGGCGCCGCCGTGAAGAGATGGTTGGCGGCGAGCATGCTGCCGGCGCCCGGCATGTTGACGGCGATGACGCGCGGGGAGCCGGGAATGTGCTTGCCGATGTGCAGCGCGACGGTGCGGGCGTAGATGTCGTTCGAGCCACCGGTCGGGTAGCCGATGATCATGCGGATGGTCTGGCCGGCGTAGAACGATGCGACGTCCTGCGCGGCCGCCGTGCCGCTCGCGCAGAGGACGGCGATCACAATCGATACGAAAGCTCTCAAGGCGTCCCCCATGTGCCCGCAAGCTTACGCCCGATCAAAGCCTCATGTCGCGCGACCTAGCCCAGGTGCGGCCAGCGGCCGCCCCCAGGACCGGTGAAGGCAAGCATTTTCCATGAATTGTCCGGCAGGTAGTGCATCCTGATTCACTTGGCCTCCGTAAATTTCAGAAAACGGGCCGATCGCCAACGGGTTCCGGCTCCCTTGGAACCTCGGGTACGCGGCCCGCGTTGTGATCATGCTGGAACACGGCCCAAGGAGGCCGCCCATGAACGTCGTCACCAAGGTCATTGTCTGGATCGTCCTGTCGTTGTTGGCCGCTTTCGGGGCAAGGGCACAGGATGCCCCTACCCGCGACGTGCAGGCGGCCAGGATGGTGATCTGCGGCAGCGCCGAGAAGGCACAGCTCTTCGCCGCACAGAACCAGGACATTCAGGCGGCGATCGCGAACGACGACGTGGCGAGCAGTAAAAAAGGTGCCGGCAGCGCAGCGAGCGCCTGCCTGGTGGCAGGCATCGCCTATGTGTCCGGCAAGCAGATCGAGCGCGTGCGGAGCAAGGACGGCTCCTACGACGTGACCGAGATTATGATCGTTGGCGTCGCGACGCCCTATGGCATGCTCGCGATCGAGCCGTCGGTGGTCTACACGCTGCTCAAGGTCAATGAAGAGCGGGTGTAACCATGCGACATTCCGCAAGACATTCCGACTTTCGGCACGAGCTCGAGGGCATCGACCCGGTCGCGATGCTCGTCGTCCCGCTCGCGATCCTGCTCTTGAGCCTCGTGATCATCCGCGCGATTGTGGTCGCGATGGTGGTCTAAACCACTCCCCAACCAGTGGCGTCCCCCGGTGCTCTTGGGTAAGAGCACCGCATGAAGATCGCGACCTTCAACATCAACAATATCCGGCGGCGGCTGCCGAACCTCGTCGACTGGCTGCGCAGCGCCAAGCCCGACGTCGCCTGCCTGCAGGAGCTCAAGGCCACCGACCGCGAGTTTCCGGCCGACGCGCTGCGCAAGGCCGGCTACGAGGCGGTCTGGCGCGGCGAGAAGACCTGGAACGGGGTCGCGATCCTGGCCCGCGGCGTGATGCCGGTCGTCACCCGCACCGAACTGCCGGGCGATCCTGACGACCGCCAAGCCCGCTATATCGAGGCCGCGGTCAACGGCGTGCTGATCGCCTCGCTCTATGCGCCGAACGGCAATCCGCAGCCGGGGCCGAAATTCGACTACAAGCTCGCCTGGTTCAAGCGCCTGACGCGGCATGCCGCTGCGCTCAAGAAGGCCGGCATCCCGGTCGTGCTGGCGGGCGACTACAACGTGGTGCCGACCGCGCAGGACATCTACCCGACCAAATCCTACGACGACGACGCGCTGCTGCAGCCGCAAAGCCGCGCCGCCTACAAGCGCCTGCTCGCGCAGGGCTGGGTCGACGCCATCCGCGCGCTGCATCCGGACGCGCCGATGTATACGTTCTGGGACTACATGCGGAAGCGCTGGGAGCGCGACGCCGGGCTGCGGCTCGATCAGATCCTGCTGAGCGGCGACCTGCGCAAGCGCCTGGTCGAGGCCGGGGTCGATCGCGCCGTGCGCGCCCGGCCGGACGCCAGCGACCATGCGCCGGTGTGGGTGGTGCTGCGCGACGGCGGCAAGCCGATCGCGAAGGCACGCGCAGCCGCGCGCAAGCCGGCGGGCGCGCCGCCAGCGCCGGCCGTCCAACGCAGCAAGCCCGCCGCGAAGGCCAAAGAGGGCCGGCCGTTGCTGGTGATCGACGGCGACTCGTTCGCGCACCGCGCCTATCACGCGCTGCCGAAGAGCATCATGCGCGCCGGCAACAAACCGGCCGGCGCCATCCTCGGTTTCGCGAACTTCCTGCTGAAATTCTATCAGAGCGAAGAGCCGCGCGCCGTGCTGGTGGGCTGGGACACGCTCGAAGAAGAGACCTACCGGCATGAAGCTTTCCCCGCCTACCAGAGCGGACGCGAATTCGACGACGCGATCGTCGAGCAGCTCGACATTTTGCCTGAGCTGGTGGCCGCCTGCGGCTTCGCGAACGCCAAGAAGGCGGGCTACGAGGCCGACGATTTCCTGGCCGCCGCCGTGACGCGGGAGGAGAAGCGCGGCGGCACCGCGCTGGTCGCGAGCGGCGACCGCGACACCTTCCAGCTCGCCTCGGCGGCGGTGACCATCCTCTATCCGGTGCGCGCCGGCGAGGTCGCGCGCATCACGCCCGCCGAGGTCCGCGCGCGCTATGGCGTCGACCCGGCGCAGGTGCCCGATTTCATCGCGTTGCGCGGCGATCCCTCGGACCGGCTCCCGGGCGCGAAGAACATCGGTCCGCAAGGCGCGGCCGACGTGCTGCGCCGGCATGGCTCGCTCGAAGGCGCGCTCGCGCGCCGGCCGCTTTGCGACGCAGGCCAAGGAGCTGCGGCTCTATCGCTCGATCGCCACGATGGACCGCAAGGCGCCGCTGCCGCCGCTGCCCGACCAGGCACCGACCTGGTCGCAGGCGTCGGCGCTCGCCCGCACGTGGCAGCTCAACCAGCTCGCCGACCGCTTCGCGAAGATGGCGTAGCGCTTCAGGCTGCCTGCTTCGCCAACATCACCCGTGCCGGGAAGCGGCCGGTGATCGCGAACACCATCGGCAAGGCGGCCGCGACCGCGAGCAGGACCGCGATCAGCGCCAGCGCCACGCGATAAGGCACGAGCGCGATCAGCATCGGGCCCGCGATCGCGCCCGCGCTCCAGGCGGTCAGCATGGCGCCGTAGATCGTGCCGGCATTCGCGGTGCCGAACACGTCGCTGGCGAATGCCGGCATGGTGCCAAAGCCGCCGCCGTAGCAAAGCGCGACGATGGCGAGCGGAACGAGCAGCACCGCAAAGCCGTCGATCGCCGGCATCAGCGCGAAGGCGATGCCCTGGATCATGAACAGCGCCAGGAACGTGCGGGCGCGGCCGATCGCGTCGGACAGCGTGCCCCAGAACAGCCGGCCGATGCCGTTGAACACGGCGATGACGCACACCGCGAGCGCGCCGAGCGCCGGGCCGACCTGCGTCAGCTCCTGCGTCAGCGGCGCGGCAACCGAGATCAGCGCCGCGCCGGCGGTGACGTTGATCGCCAGCATCCACCACAGCAGATGCCAATGCGGCGTACGCAGCGCCTGCGCGAGCGTCATGGTCGCGCCAGCATGGGCGGCCGATGGCGGCGGCGCCCACCCGGGCGGCGCATAGTTGTCAGGCGCGCCCCGCAGGAAATGCGCCGCCGACACGATCACCACGAAGTAGGCAGCGCCGAGCAGCATCAGCGTGTTCTGCACGCCATAGGCCTTGATGAGCCCGGTCGCGAGCGGGCTCGTGACCAGCGCGCCGAGCCCGAAGCCGGTCACCGCAAGCCCACTGATGAAGCCGCGCCGATCGGGAAACCATTTCAGCAACACGGCGAGCGGGACGATATAGCCAAGACCGAGGCCGATCCCGCCCAGCACACCATGCGTCACGTAAAGCACCGGCAGATTGGGTGCGAAGCCCGAAAGAACGATGCCGCCGCCGTAGAACACCCCGGCGAGCGTCGCGGTCGCTTGCGGCCCGATGCGCCGCTGCAGCGCGCCGCCAAAGCCCGCTGTCAGGCCGAGCACGGCGAGCGTGATCGTGAAAGTGAGATTGACCGCCGGCTTGCCGGCGCCGAACGCATCGCGCAGCGGGTTGAGGAAGACGCTCCAGCCATAGACCGCGCCAAGCGCGAGCTGCATGCAAAACGCGGCGGCGGCGATGCGCCCGCGCTGCGAGATGCCGCGCATGCAATATGCTTTGCATGCGACAGCATGCGTGAGAAACGGCTGCATCGTCTTCTCCTGTGGCCCAGCGCGCGGACGTTAGCCGCGCGAAGGCGCGCGGCGTGTGAGGTGCCTCACAGTCCGGAGATTTGTTTTCGGCGTGGGATGCGCGACGAGGTATGGGCGGCGAGTCGGGGCTCGCCGCCCTACCGACGTCTATTCTTGCAGCCGGCGCGTCAGCAAACGCGATAGGCCGGAAAGGCGCTCCGGGCGCCCTCTTCCATGCTCACGCAGCCGCGGCCGCCATTGGTCTGCGCCTGGGCGGAGACATGGGCCACGTTCAGAACGAGCGCGGCAAGAAGTGCAATCATGGTCTTCGTGAACATCGACATTGCTCCTGCTCTGGGGTTGTTGTGTCGCACTTCGCAGTACGCCGCATATTTGTTCGCACCGACGTAGCCGGTAAATCATCCTGCGGTCCCAGGACTCGTTATCCGCGATAAGCTCCGCCGAATGCAGAAGTGCCCGCGCATTGCGCTCGTGTGCGATCGCCAAAACAGATCAGCGAGAGGCCATTGGTCCCGGATCGGAAGTATGCGTGCGCCGCGCAAGCAATCGCGCGAGCGGCTAAGGGCGCAACCCAGGACGTGTATTCGTAAGGTCGTTCGGCAATCGATGGATGATGTCCGCTTTGCCCGGTTGAGACCACCGCCAATTGCGGACTCATGCACCGCACAAAAGTCGAGGAGACCCAACGGCACCATTCTTGTGGCGCCCGACGCCCGACATCAAATCACCTACGACGGCGGGCACCTCGCTGGCACGCGATCACTCCACGAGAGCGATTACACGCGCCGGACTTCCATCTGCGCCTTTGATTTTTAGAGGCAGCGCAACCAGGACGAATCGGTTCGCGCCAATCTGAGAAAGATTGGTCACGAACTGGATCAGCGGAATGTTCTTGCGGAACAGGGCGAGGTGGTTGGCGACCCAGACTTCGCCGGGCGCCAGCTTCACGCCGCGCCACAGCGGCTTTTCCGGAAAGACGTCGATCGCGAGAGCGGGCACGCCCTTCTCTGCCATCAGCTCGCCCACGCCCGCTTCCAGATAGGGCATCTGCGTCCAGAACTCGGGCTTGCCCCACATCTTGTCGGTCCAGCCGGTGTTGATGACAGCAATGCGATTGGGCCCGAGCGCCACGCCGCTATCCAGAATGTCCTTCACAGTCACGACCGAATTCGGCCCCTTGTTCGGCAGGTTGATCAACGCGCCTTCTCCGATGACCTGCGCCAGAGGAATCTGATCGATCGGCATGCCCTTTTCGATCATGTGCCGTGGCGCGTCGATATGGGTGCCGTTGTGCGACATGATCGACAGCACCGAGATCATCGCGCGGTTGTTGATCTCCATGTTGGTGGCTAGCGTCATCCCTTCCTTTTGCAGGAGCTCTTTCTGGGCGTCGGTCATGGCCGCGATGATGGCGACCCGGGAAGGATTCTCGGCATAGACCTTCAAGCCGGGAATCCCAGCCATGTTGCTCTCGATCGGCAACGTCAGATCGACCACCCGGCTGAATTTGAGTTGCACTGGCGCCTGGGCCCCCGCGACCGCGGCCATTCCGACGATGCCGAGCGTGAAGAAAAGTAAGGCGAAGTTCTTTGCTTTCATCATCGCTGCTCTCCTGTTCGGAGGACCTGACGCTATCTCGCAATCTTAAGGGCAAATCTGGGTCGCACACAATTGCCGCTGTCCCCGGCGACCAACAATCCCGCTGTCTAAATCAGTGTCGCCTGACGACCCGACCGCATTGCACAACGTGCCGTTCTGCCGCTTCGCGCGAGCCTGCATCGGGTCAAAAGCGGAAGCCTCGCGTCGAGCAATTCCGTCCGCTTGGCCCCTTGAAAGCAGACCTCCGATATTCGGTTTTTGGGTGCACGCTCACAACACGTCAGCAAGCGCGACGCAGTTTCTTCGTGACCGTGAGAGCCTCGTTAATGGCTGCGGCGCTGCGCCCGGCGCGTCGCTTTTCACCGAACAAGGGCGGCACTGATACCTCAGTATCAACGGTGATAACTGACGGGTGTCGGCCGAATTCTCCTGTCGCTGACAGCGCTTGCGGGCATTTCAGAGCACCGCGCACCGGCGCACCGCGGGACCTCCGGATAATTGTTCGTGACCGCGCAATGGCAATAGATGCAGCAACACCAAACGGGTGTGAGCACCTGACAGGAGTGGAACATGATCAGCAAGACCTTGATTGCGCTTGCAGCGGCGCTCGTCGTTTCGACGTCGCTCGTGTCGGTGGCGGATGCGCAACGCGCGCCCCGCCCCAACGCCGGCCAGCCTTTCACCGAGGTTGAACGGAACTGGTTCGAGATCCCGGAACAACCGGAGCGCCTGCCGCGCTGGTAACGGCTCGAGGAGGCGGGCGCCGGCAGGATCGCCCGCCTCCAATCCGCGCGAGCAACCGCTCGGCGAAAGGGGAGACTCATATGCGCACGAAACTCATCCGCAACTGCCTCGCCGCCGCGATTTTGATCGGCAGCGCAGCCGAGGCCATGACAGCCGGCAGCGCCTTTACGCGCGGCTGCGCGGCGCGCGACATCCAGCTCGTGATGATGCTCGATGCCGGCGCCATCGCCCCGCAAAAACTGAACGATGTCGTCCGCACCATGAGGCGTGCGCGATCGATGTGCTTCGACGGTCATGTCGTGGATGCGCTGGCACTCTACGACGACATTGCGCAGAGCATCACGTCGGACTGGAGCCTGGCCGGTCAGGGACCTTGACGGCTCAGGCGCGCGCAAAAGCGCACGTTCTGCGGTGCAAGAGGCACCTCCGTTTGATCAGAACGGATACGTGCGCGGCGTTGTTGCCACCGTGATCCAACGCAGCTCGGTGACCTCGTCGGCCGCGGCCTTCCCGCCAAACCGGCCTTAGCGGCTCGCCTTCGCGCGCGCCGCCTTAATCAGTTTGCAACGAATTCCCCGGCACTCTCGGAACGGGACGATGGGGATTCTGCGGCATGTCACCGACCAGCTATGCCCAGCAAATGAAGGCGGCCGAGCGGCGGCTCAAGCTGGCGCTGGAAGCCAGGGACATGGATGAGATCCAGGCCGCGCTCCGCGACATGGCCCGGCTGCAATACCGGCGGGTTGCTTGAGTATCGCCATGAACAGCGCCGAACAGCCAAGCGCCAGCCAGTTGCGTGCCGATCTGGCGTTCGCCGACCGCATGATCGCGGAATGCCAGCTGCACATCGCGCGGCTGAAGAGGACCATTGCGGAGATGTCCCGCGATGGACAGGACACCTCGCTGGCACGGGACGTGCTCGCGAGCTTCGTGGCGGCGCTGACGCGGCATGAGGCGCAGCGCCGGCTGACCGTCAGCCTGATGGAGCGCGACGCGCCCGAAAGCTCTGATGAGCGCCAGGCGTCGCACCCGGCCGCGGGCGCTTCCCGGCCCAATCTCGGAAGCCGCGCGCCGGCCCCGCGGCGGCGACGGAAGCGGTAAGGCTCGCGATCACGCTTGCCATGGCGGCCGCCCCGCCAACCGCTACTGCGCCCGCACTCATTGCGCACGTACTTGCGCGACGAACTTCTCGATCTCAAGCTTCAGGCGCTGGCTTTCGGTCGATAGCGAGCGCGCCGACGCCAGCACTTCGGCGGAAGCAAGCCCGGTCACGGAAGCCTGCCGGTTCACCGCCCCGATATTGGCCACAACATCCCCGGTGCCGGTGGCGGCGTGCTGCACATTCGATGCGATCTCCCCGATCGCCCCAACTTGTTCTTCGATCGCCAGCGAAATCACCCCTGCAATGCTCGAGACGCGATCGATCGTATTCTTGATGTCCTTCATGGCCGCCACGGAATCGCCGGTCACCGCCTGGATGCCGGAAATCTGGGCGCCGATCTCGCCGGTGGCCTTGCCGGTTTCCGTTGCCAGCGTCTTCACTTCCTGGGCGACGACCGCGAAGCCCTTCCCGGCTTCGCCGGCGCGCGCAGCCTCGATCGTGGCATTGAGCGCGAGCAAATTGGTCTGCTTGGCGATCGTATTGATCAGCTGGACCACGTCACCGATACGCTGCGCGGCCTCGCTGAGCTCGTTGATACGGCTGTCGGTCTCCTGCGCTTGCGCGACGGCGGCGATGCCGATGCGGCGGCTTTCACGGACGTGCTCCCCGACCTGGCTCACCGAGGTCGCAAGCCGGTTCGCCGCCGCGGCGACGGAGCTGACATTGGTCGACGCCTCGTGGGACGCGCTGCCGACGACCCCCGTCAAATGCTCGGTGGTTTCGGCCGCTTTGGCCAGGTTCGCCGCAGACTCCGCGAGGCGGACCGCGGCCGACGAGACGACGCCGACGATGCTACCGACCGTCATCTCGAACTCGTCGGCGACTCTGTGCATCGCTGACTTGCGCAAGGCTTCGGACATCGCCTCGGCGTCCCGCTTCTCACTTTCAAGACGCTCGACCTGCATCAAGCTGTCTCGGAAGTTTTTGGCGGCACGGGCGGTGTCGCCGACTTCGTCGGTACGCTGCGTGTAGGGAATCTCGATCGCCTTGTTCCCTTGGGCGAGCTGCATCAGGGTCTCGCCGAGCCTGCGAACCGGCCTTCCGATCGTCAGCGCGGCGAACGTGGCGGTGCCGATCAAAACCAGAATGACGATGATCCCGACCGCCATCCGGACGCGGGCCGCGTTAATGACGCCGGCCGCGGCGGCTTGGGTGGCGATGACGCTTTGCTCGTTCGCGGCCACGCTTGCGTCGGACAGCAGCCAGTACGCTTGCACCTCGGCGGTCGAAGCACGCTCGTGCTGGATCCGGTTTTGCAGATCGATCGCATCGATGGTCGCCTTCAGGACCTCGGCGAATTCGGGCACGATCGAAACAAGCCGGCCGATCGCGTCGGAGACCGGCTTTTCAACTGCATCGCGCTGCCCGTAGCCGAGGTGGGCCAGCGACTCGCTGAGGGATCGCTCGATAGCTCCGATCTGCGCCCGCTCGTTGAGAACGAAGTACCGCCAGCCGGACGTACGCGCGTCCTTGAACTGGGACGCAGCCTCGTTGACGTAGGCTTCAATGTCCTTGTGGTTGGGCGTCATTTCAAACATGCCGGAATTAACGACCGAGTTGAAGGTGCGCGTCCACTTGGCCTCGACCTCGTCGCGCTTGCCGAACAGCGCGAGAATGTCGGTCTGCTTCTTGCCGACGTCGTTGAGCGCCTCGACATAGGCAATGAAGTGGCCGCCGATCGCCTTGAGACGCTCCTGCGTGTGCGCGTCTTCGGCCTGGGATTGCAGCGCCAGGAGCTTGCTGCGCCCGTCTTGGGCGATCTTCTGGATTGCGGCCAGCGGCTCCGCCACCTGGTCGGCCGTCCGCGCCATGCGCAGGTCGCGACCCGCCACCTGCGCGCGTTGGAACAAGACTTCGATCCGGTCGAGCTCGATGATGATCTCTTGGTGCCGGTCCGCGCTGGCGGTCAGTCTTTCGATGGAATTGCTGCTGGTCTGCTCGCTGACGAGCATCGCCAGAACCAAAAGGATGCCGATGCCGACGCAAATCCCGAGCCGGGTCCCGATGTCAATTCTAGAGAGGCGACCCAGACCACGCATCCCGCATCCCAGCCGCTCATAATGGGGGCGAATGCCCCAGTAATGAGGCAGGCTTGGTAAATGAATTGATAACGGCCTTCCGATCGGCGGAATTTCCGGACTCCGGACAGAGAATGGAAGATCGGAATTTACGACGCGGCGGGGGCCGTGATGCCTCCCCGTGAGAAATCTTAAAAACTCGTCTAGCAGGAATAAGAATAAGGGCCCGTCTGAACCGGCTTGCAGCGACTAGATGGGATTTCGCGCCCTTGCTGCGAAACTAGGTTCTTGAGGTTGATTTCATATCGAGCGAGCTGTTCGTCCGATTCGAGCCGGCATTGACGCGGCACCTTCGACTTAATTGTCTGAATAGCTTGCAATGCACGATGATGGTCCCCTACCCCCTGCGCATCGTGTGCTTCGTCGTAGAGCCTGCGAGCTGCAGCACAATCCAATTGCGCAAAATCTTGGGCGTCGGCAAAGCAATGTTGCAATACCTCATCCTCCGATGATCGGCGTCACTGGTAGCGAAATTGAAAGGTTGGCTCGTAGCGCTCGCGGTCGCCAATAGCAAAACGACTTTACCAACCAAGAAAGCACCGATCCGACCACAGATCGTGTGCCTTGATTTCGGTCCCATCCTGCCGCCCCCTATACGTGGCACACATTCCTGCCGCCTCATTGCTTGAATGCCTATCTTGGACCTCTGCTGAACCCGCTCTGTTCTACGGGAGCTAAGCCGCCACAAGGAGACCCCTCTACGTACCCTTTCCTGAGGGCCGCGATCCTTTCTGCGCGGGAGGGATGGCTAGGACTTCCAGTGAGTGGGTACTTGACGTTTGCAGCCTTCATCACGTCCGGAAAAAAATTCCGAGCATGGTACACTTCAAATCGCTTGATCGCTGAACCGCCGAATTGGTCGGCCTCTAGTTCTTTTTGGCGTTGATTGCCGCTTCCGATCTTGTGTTCACAAAATAAGTGCCCCGCTTCATGACCTAACACGAGATAGAATTCAGCTGACGCGCTTTTTGCCCACACCGGATCATAAACAATCGCGCGCGCGCCGCGGTGCTCGATGGCCCGAGCATTGCCGAAACCGATCGATCTTCGAATGTGAAGGTTCAGAGAATTGATCTTCGCAACATTCGGAATGCCAATAAGCTCGACCAATATCTCAACATCAATAACAACCGGCGGCTCGATGACGATATTGTTGGCAGCGAAGGCTTCTTCATGAAAAGCGAAAGCATTCTTGCCCAACGTAATTGTCTCTCGCGAATGGGCCGTCCCAACACCGAGAGTCAAAACGCCTGCAAAAATCAGAAATCTCGCTTGGTGCCTCATTCATCACCCCAGCAACTTCAAATGAAGGCATACAAGCTTAGCGGTAGTCTTGGTCAACAGCAACCTCAAGGTTGCGAGCTTCTCTAACGCGCCTCGGCCTGCCGATGTGGTGCGTGACCAGACTGCTGCGCTGGGCCGCGCATTGCAGTCGAATGGTGGCGCGCTCGGAGAGATTCGAACTCCCGACCCCCAGATTCGAAGTCTGGTGCTCTATCCAGCTGAGCTACGAGCGCTTGCGCTTTGAATGACGATCCGGGCGATGCAGGCGTGCCCGCCCGTCATCGCCCTGCTGGACAGCATACAGCCGCCCATGCAATTTGGAAGAGCGCGCTGTTTTTAGCGTACATTTTTGTGACCCGCCCGCCCCGCCGCCTGCTCCTTATCTTCAGCCGCTACCCGAGGAACGACATGAAAGCATGGGATGCTTCGCCCTTCATCAAATTCATGGGCGTGAACGTCATCACCCGCTCGCCGGAGCGCAGCGAGGCGGAACTCACCAACCGGGACGACCTCTGCAACCGCCGCGATGTCATGCATGGCGGCGCGATCATGGCGCTGGCCGACATCATGGGCGGCATGACCGCCTCCGCCTCGCTCGCGCCCAACCAGGCCACCGCCACCATCGAGAGCAAGACCAATTTCTTTGCGCCGATCCCGCGCGGCGACAAGGTGCGCGCGGTCTGCACGCCCTTGCATTCCGGCCGTACCACGATCGTGCTGCAGACCAACATCACCCGCAGCGACGGCCGCCTCGCCGCCATGGTGACCCAGACCCAGATCGTGCTGCCGAAGAGCGGGTGAAGCCCGCCGCCCGCCACGATAGGAGCACGCGATGCTACTTATCATTTCGATCGTCCTTGAAGCGGCTATCGCCGTCATCGCGGTCCTGATCGCACGCCAGGGCCGGCCGTATATCTACGGCCTTGCATTCACGTTCGCCGGCTATGTTTGTTACGATTTCGCCCGTCTCATGCAATGGCCGGTCGAGGGCCCGGTCCTGTCCGGCCTGTTCCTGCTTGCCACCCTCGCCGCGCTCGCGGCGGTGTGGGGCTTGTACAAGGATCCACCCGGCCGATAGGCAGCGGCGAATTGGACCATGGACGGCGGACGCCCTGCCCGTGCAGTCTTGCCGCCCCGGTTATCCTCGGAGGCGCGCGATGCGGTGGTCGACTCTGGTGCTTGCGGTTCTGTCGGCGCTCGTAGCGACGCCCGCCTGCGCGGATGCAGTGGCGGAGTTCTACACCGGCAAGCAGATCAGGTTCGTCATCCGCTCCGGCGTCGGCGGCGGCTACGACCAGTACTCGCGGCTGCTCGGCAAGCACATCGGCAAGCACATCCCGGGCAATCCCTCGGTCATCCCGATCAACATGCCGGGCGGCGGCGGCATCCGCGCCGCCAACTATGTCGCCAAGATCGCGCCGCAGGACGGCACCATCCTCACCATCGTCAGCCAGGGTCTGCCGGTCGATCAGGCGCTCGGCTTGAACCCGAGCTTCCAGGCCGACTTGCGCGATTTCCTCTGGGTCGGAAACCTGAGCTCGTCGAACCAGGTGATGGTGACGTGGCACAGCTCGCCCACCAAGACCTTCGCCGACCTGATGAAGCGCGAGACCACGATCGGCTCGACCCAGGCCGGCTCGATCTCGGTGCAGATGCCGGCGGTGCTCAACAACATCGTCGGCACCAAGATCAGGATCATCTTCGGCTATCCGGACGGCCGCGACGTCAACATCGCCATGGAGCGTGGCGAGGTCGAAGGCCGCGCCACCAATCCCTGGGCGAGCTATGTGGCGGTGACCCCGCATCTGGTCGAGAAGAAGCTGATCATCCCGGTCCTGCAGATCGGACTGGTGAAGGACCCCGCGCTGCCGGGCGTGCCGCTGATGCGCGACCTCAAGGCGATCAACCCGGCCGATCAGGCGGTGATCGAGTTCATGTCGAAGGCGACCGTGGTCGGCCGCCCGATCGCGACCACGCCGAACGTGCCGCCGGACCGCCTCGCCGCCCTGCGGCGGGCCTTCGACCTGACGCTGAAGGACCCCGACTTCATCAAGGAGGCGCAGACGCAACGCGCCGAGATCCAGCCGATGACCGGCGCGGAGCTGACGCAGACCGTCCACGAGATCATCGCGACCCCGGCCGACCTGCGCGAGCGCGTGAAGGCGGCGATCCAGCCGAAGGGCGCGAAGCAGTTGCCGGCCGGAAAAGGTGACTCGAAAGACTGACTACGGGCTTGCGCCGATCCGCAGCGCCCGTTCGATCGGCACGTCGGATTTTGGTCCGAACCAGACATTGTAGATCTTCGACGGCTTCGCCTGACGTCTCCATCGCCAGCAGCGCGCGATCGACGGCCGCTTTGAGCGCCGGCTCGTTCTTCGGCATTCCAAAGCCGGCGTTCCGCGCCTTTGAGAAATCCGCGATGAAGTGGAAGCGATCCATATCCTTCTCACGGATGAGATTGGTCCGCAGCACCAGATTGTCCGCCACAAAGGCGATGAAGGTCTTGTTCCGCAGGCCGGCGAACGCGCTCGCATAGCCGTCGAGATAGACGAATTTCGCATCCGGGATGACTTCGCGGATGTTCTGGTCGCTGGTGCGGCCGGTCAGCACGCCAAAGGTGCCACCGTTCATTTGCTTGACCGACGTCAGGCCGGACGCCTTGTCCACGATCATGACCTGCGGTGAATTGAAGATGTCGAGGCTGAACGCCACGTCGCGTTCGCGCTGCGGCGTGCGGGTGAATGTGCTGGCGATAAGATCGATCTTGCCGGCTTGCACCGCCTTGATCCGATCCGCCTCCCCGACCGGCAGCAACTCCAGTTTGACCCCGATCCGCTGCGCAATGCCTCGCACGAGGTCCACGTCGTAACCGACGATCTCGCTCCCGCGCTGGAAGGTGAAGGGCGGAATTGCGGTACTCACGCCCACGATCAGCGCTCCACGCGCCTTGATGTCACCGAGGCGATCCGCCGATGCGGCGAACGCCGGCAACAACAAGAGACCTGAAAGGAGCCAACGCGCCATCCACATATCACACCTGTTTGCTTTACGGCTTCTTCAGAGCGCACATCAGTCGAGGGAACCTTCGAGATTCTTGCTGGCGCGTCACGTTGCAGCAGCCATCAAGGCAGCGTGAACACGATCAACTGATCGGTGACGCCGCGGCCACCCGGCCCGAGCGCACCACCCACGACGTAGACGGCATCGCCGATCACCGCCACGCCGTGGCCGTGCCGCCCTTCCGGCAATGGCGCGAGCGTCCGCCACTGCCCGCTCTTCACGTCGTAGCCCTCGTTCTCGACAAACGTAGCTTTGCGGGTCTCGCCGCCGATCACGAGGATCATGCCCCGGTAGGCTTCCGCGGCAACGCCGCTGCGCGGCGTCGGCAGCGGCGGCCCGGACGTCCACGCGTTTGTGCCGGGGTCGTAGATATCGTGCCGCGCCGTCGGCTCGTCGGGCGTTGAGAGCCGCCCGCCGATCGCATGAATCCGTCCGTTCGCGGCCACCACGGCCAAGTGGTCGCGCGCGAGCGGGAGCGGCGCCGCATCGCTCCATTGGCCGGTCGCGGGATCGTACACGTCGTGCGTCGCGAGCAGATCGTTGTCGCGCAGGCGGCCGCCGATGACATGGATCTTGCCATTGAGCGCGGCCACGCCGACGGCGGAGCGAGGCCCCTTCATTGGCACGAGCCGCCGCCAAGTGTCGTTCGCCGGATCGTATTCCAGCGCGGCATCGGAGGCGCCCTGGTGCACCGCCCCGATGAAGCCGCCGAACGTGTAGAGCTTGTTGTTGACCACCGCGACGCCGAGATGATCGAGCGGCTGCGGCATCGGCGCGCGCGAGCGCCAGCGGTCGGTCGCCGGATCATATTCATCGAGGCGGTCCATCGATTTGCCGTTCTGGCTGCCGCCCGGCGCGTAGAGCTTCCCGCCGATCGCAACGGCGGCGGCCTCGTTGGTGATGGTCGGACGCGGCGCCTTCAGCGTCCAGGTGCCGGGCGGCGCGGGTTGCGGATGGGCCGGTACGGCAAACGCCAGCCCGATCAGGAGGGCAGCCGCGGCAAGTGGAATGCGCATTTCTCGCACTGTATGCCTCCCCGTATTTTCTTGCTTGAGATCGAGCATAGTCGCGACGACAATCGCCTCCAATAGCGGACTTCACAGGAGATCGACTATGGACGTACGCGCGGCGCTTGCAGTCGCGGCCGGCAAGCCGCTCGAAATCACGACGGTTCAGCTCGAAGGCCCCAAGGCCGGCGAGGTGATGGTCGAGATCAAGGCGACCGGCATCTGCCACACCGACGAGTTCACGCTGTCGGGCGCCGACCCGGAGGGGCTGTTCCCGGCGATCCTCGGGCACGAGGGCGCCGGCGTGGTGGTCGAGGTCGGTCCGGGCGTCACCTCGGTGAAGAAGGGCGACCACGTCATCCCGCTCTACACGCCGGAATGCCGGCAGTGCCCGTCCTGCCTGTCGCGCAAGACCAATCTCTGCACCGCGATCCGCGCCACCCAGGGCCAGGGCGTGATGCCGGACGGCACCTCGCGCTTCTCGCTCGGCGGCAAGAAGCTGCACCACTATATGGGCTGCTCGACCTTCGCGAATTTCACCGTGCTGCCGGAGATCGCGGTCGCGAAAATCCGCGAGGACGCGCCGTTCGACAAGGTCTGCTACATCGGCTGCGGCGTCACCACCGGCATCGGCGCGGTGCTCAACACCGCCAAGGTCGAGCCGGGCGCGAAAGCCGTCGTGTTCGGGCTCGGCGGCATCGGGCTCAACGTGATCCAGGGGCTGCGTCTCGCCGGCGCCGACATGATCATCGGCGTCGACGTCAACAACGACAAGAAATCCTGGGGCGAGCGCTTCGGCATGACGCATTTCGTCAATGCCAAGGAAGCCGGCGCCGACCTGGTCGCGCATCTCGTCAACATGACCAAGAGCGGCGCCGACCAGATCGGCGGCGCCGACTACACCTTCGACTGCACCGGCAATGTCACGGTGATGCGCCAGGCGCTGGAATGCTCGCACCGCGGCTGGGGCGTCAGCGTCATCATCGGCGTCGCCGGCGCCGGCCAGGAGATCGCCACGCGGCCGTTCCAGCTCGTCACCGGCCGGGTCTGGAAGGGCACCGCCTTCGGCGGCGCGCGCGGCCGCACCGACGTGCCCAAGATCGTCGACTGGTACATGGACGGGAAGATCGAGATCGACCCGATGATCACCCACACGATGCCGCTTGCCGACATCAACAAGGGCTTCGACCTGATGCACGAAGGCAAGAGCATCAGGAGCGTGGTGGTTTATTGAGACGCGGCCGGCGCCGCGGGCCTCCAGCGTGAACGCCGGACCGAGCACCCGTTCGAGCGTCCACAGCAGCGCCGCGCCCACGTCGTCATCGTGCTTGTCTTGCACGCCGCAGCCGACATGCCGTGCGGCAAGCAACTCCAGCACCGCAACAAAGCGACGGCAGGTGCGCAAGCTTGAAATCGCCAGTGCGAGGGTATCCGTCAGCTTCGGCGATTGGGCATCACCGCTGCATCGCGTGGATTTCCTGCGTAAACGCCCCCACCCGCTCTCGCACTTTCTGCGTCTGATTGGCGACCTCCGTCACCGCCGCTCCGATTTGCAGTACTTCGATCGACGTTTCCCGGGCAATGTCCTCGATGTCGCTGACGGTGCTGCTGACCTGCGTCGCACTCATGGCAGCCGCGCTGACATCGCCGGAAATTTGGCGCGCGGCACCGGCCTGCTGCTCCACCGCCGACGCGATCAGCGATGAGAAGCGGTCGAGCTCGCGGATGGTCGCCGAAATGCCTTCGATCGCCGCTACCGACCGGCTGGTGGTCGACTGCATCGCGGCGATCTTGGAGCTGATTTCCTGAGTCGCGCCGGCGGTCTGCGCGGCCAGCGCCTTGACCTCCTGCGCCACCACTGCGAAGCCGCGGCCGGCCTCGCCCGCGCGCGCCGCCTCGATGGTGGCGTTGAGCGCGAGCAGATTGGTTTGCCCGGCGATCGCGGTGATCAGCTCGGTGACCTTGCCGATTTCTTGGGCGACGGCCGCCATCTCGTCGATCGTGGCGCTGGTGCGCTCAGCCTCATAGACCGCCTCGGCCGCCAGCCGCGACGATTGCGCCGCGTTCTCGCCGACATGCGCGATGGTGCGCGCCAGCTCCTCGCCGGCGTGGGCCGCGGAGCCCACTTTTCCTGAAGTCTCTTCGCACGTTACCGAGGCGGCAACGGCCTGTGCACTCGCGCGCGTGGTAGCGACTCCGAGCTTGGTGGAGTTGTCCTGCAAGGTCTTTGCCGCGGCATGCAGGATCGTCACGGAATCGGCCATCTCGCTGTTGAACCGATCCAGCACCGCGTCGGTGCGGCCGGCTCGCCTGGTCGTCTCTTCCAGGCTCACGGTCTGCTGACTGGCAAATTTCTCAAGTTCATCCGCCGACTGTTCCGCAATCCGCCGTGCCTCATCCACCGCAGCAAACGAACTGCTGATCGCGAGGCCGATAAAGACGAGCATGGCGGTCTCGATCACGACCGCGATCGCATGCACGGCCACGCGGAAATAATCGGTCCCGCCGGGATAGACGGCGTCGGGGAGAACAATGTTGAGCCCGGCGTGATGCAACGCAATCAGGCCCGCCGCCACGATCAGGACGCGCCAATCGCAAAAACCCAGCAGCAATGCGAGCACGACGAAATAGTAGAAATGCATCTCGACTTGCCAGGGGTGTCCGTTGAAGGCGAACACAAGCAACGAGACTTGGCCGACCAGCGCGACCGCGACGGCCAGCGCAACGACAACGATCGGCCGCTGCATCCACTGCAGCAGAGCCGGGACGGCGGCCAGGATGAGTGCCGCGCCGGCGAAACTCCACGCATCCCGTCCCAGCGCCCATCCGATCAGGGTAAGCAGCGGCACCAGCGCCACAGCCAGGCCAGTCAGCGCCTTCGCTACCGTACGCTGAAACGATTCGAGGCTGGTCATGTTCGGTCTTGCACGGTTGATGTCAGCGAAAAGCAAGCGGCGATGACCCGCGGGTCGACAATCAGCAGCGCGCCAGCGGCCCTGACCCGCCGGACATAGTCGGCGCTCTCAGGCTCCACGACGACGACAAACGACGGTCCGCCGAACCGCACGATCCGCCCGCCGGCGTTCGCGGCACGCGCGAGCGTCGTGTCGGCGTCGGTCCATGGTGCGAAGATCACGCCCACGCCGCGCGACGGATCGCTCGGTTCAAGCCCGACGCGGGCGACCGCGTATGTGCTGATGACAACGAAGGCGGCGATCGCCATGCCTTCTAGGATGCGGCCCCAACGCGGAAACATGTTCTGCACGACGGTTTTTCTGCCCGCGTTTTCAACAGGTTTCGAACGTAACTTCTTTGGGTTAATGGTATATTGATCCATTCGCGCAATGCGCGCATCGGCACAACCCACGATAGATTTACGGTTGCACCAGGGAGGTCAGTCGACGCGGACCGCCTGCTTCACACGCTCGATCACCGCCGGCGGCGCCGACGACAGGCGGGCGATGAACTGCTCCACCTCCTCGCCGGTCATCGGCGAGATGTCGATCTGGGTCTTCTTGGCATCGGCGACGAATTGCGGGTCCTTCATTGCCGCGAGCAGCGCCGCCCGCAGCGCATTGCGGCGCGCATCCGGCGTCCCGGGCGGCGACAGATAGATGCGCCCGAGCGCCTGCGTCCCGAAGATCAGGCCGTAGGTCTGCCGGTCGCTTTCGGTCTTGGCGTAGTCGTCGACATGCGGGACGCCTTTGAGGTCCGCCTGCTTGCGGCCGGAGAGCTGGATCACCGGCCGGAAGTCGCCGGAATTGTAGACGTCGGCCCACGCCGACATGATGGTCGACATCGGCAGTCCGCAGATGCCGTCGACCTCGTTGCGGGTGATCGCGATCTTGACGCTGGCCGAGCCCTTGTAGCCGGACACGATCTTCATCTTGGCGCCGAGCAGGTTCTTGACCGCCGCCGCCGACTTCACCAGCGGTCCGGTCGCGCCGGTCGCGCCCCAGATGGTCTCCTTTTTCAGCATGTCCTCAAACTTCGCGATGCCGGCGGCCTTGGAGATGCCGCACACCGCGACGCTCTCCTCCATGTTGCCGATCCAGGCAAATTTGGCGGGCTCGAAGCGCGCCGCGTTGTTACCCATCAGCGGCTCGAACGGGATGGTGTGCACGAAGGTGGCCATCACCGTGCCGTCCTTGGGCGCCACGTTGTAAAGCCAGTTGGCGGCGGTGAGCCCGCTCGCGCCGGTCATGTTCTGCACGACGATGTTCGGATTGCCCGGGATATGCCGGCCAAGATGGCGCGCGAGCACCCGCGCATAGACGTCGAAGCCGGTCGCGGGTTCGTGGCCGACCACGATGTTGACGGACTTGCCCTTGTAGAAATCCGCAACCTCGTCGGCCGCCGCCGGGACAATGGCGCCGGCCATCAGCAGCAGGCCCGCCGCAATGGCTCGTTTCGTGTTCCTCATGAGGGGCTCGCGTTCGCTCGGTCGTGTCTCTTGGTGCCGGATTATAGGTGCTAACCCCGCCGGCAAGGTGGCGCAAATAGCCACAGGGAATGGCCGACAGCGCCGCGTCGAATCGGACCACTAGCGCTTGAGCGCGTCTCGAATCGAATTGAGCCGCTTCCCCTCCGGGGTCAATTCCAGCGGCGGCTTGGGTTTGCTGTCACAGTCCACCAAACTGCCGCCAACGAGAGCCCCGCTGTCGTTGTTGAATTGCAGTTCCTGGCAGGTGTTGCCTTTGACGAAGCTGCGGATCTGCACGGTGCGCGCGGCCTCATGTCTGGTCTTGTCCGCGCGCGCTTCCTGCGCCGTCGTACGCAACGGTGTCGGCGTCCAGCCGTTGTAGACCGAGAGGCCGATGATCGCTGCCAGCGTGCCGCCAAAGGTCACCGCTAGTGCGATGTTGCGCGTCCGCGCACGCGAGCGCCGCTTCATAGCGGCGTTGTACTCGCGCCGCTTCATCTGCTCGTAGGCGAGGCGCGCGCGTTCCAGGGCGCTCGACGATGCGGCGGTGCTCATGGCGCAAACCCATTAAACAACGCAGGGTAGCGCGTTACAGCTTAGGATTGATTAACGCCGGAGTGGAGTCGCGGGAGCCTCTCAGGGGAGGTCCAGGGCATAGGGGTCGCGGGCAATATCAAGTTTTTCGCGTGTGACCCGCACGCCCTCGCCCAGCCGGACCACGTTGAACGTGCCGGCGAATTCCGGCGAGCCGGAGTAATAGGCCGCGATCGCGCCATTCCCGACCTTGGCCGGTGAATTCCAATGCCCGAGCGCCACATAGTCGGCGGCGGTGGCGGCGAGCTCGTCGTCGCCGATCAGCCACGACGGCCGCGGCCAGGTCACGCGGTCGGGCGTCGGCACGTAGTGGCCGTGCGCGGTGGCGATCTGCCAACGCGTCTGTCGCGGCCGCACGGTCTCGAACGGGATCATGTCGGAATAGTCGCGGTGCGCGCGGCCCCAAATCTCCAGATCGAGCGACGGGAATACGATCGCCTCCGCGTGCGTGAGGCCGATGATGGAGAGATTTGGCACCTCGGCAAGGCTCTTGCGGTGAAACACCGCGTCCGGCAGCACCGGATCGTGATTGCCCGGCAGCAGCACCACCGGGATTTCGGCGGCGGCGATCACCGCCGCGGTGCGGTCGATCAAGTCGTCCGGCAGGCGATGGCAATCGAAGGTGTCGCCGGCAAGCAGCACGACGTCGGCGCCGATGCCGCGCGCGGCGTTGAGCACGCAAGCGAGCCCCGCGGTCCCGTCGCCGCCATGGATCTCCGCGGTGTAGACGTGGTCCACATGGATGTCGGACGTGTGTACGACGACAATGTCTCTATCTCTGCCCGTCATCACCAATTCATCAGTTTCTTCGTCGCCTGCTCGTTGTCCTTGAGGAACTTGCGATAGTCGTCACCCTGGATCACCAGCGGCTCGAGGCTGAGCTGCTCGGCGCGCGCCTGATGCTCCTTCGAGTTGATGACCTGCACGAGCGCAGCAGTGAGCTTCGCCTGCGCGTCCTTCGCGAGATTGGCGGGCGTGGCGATGCCGCGCGTCACCGACCAGACCTGGTTGAAGCCCTGCTCCTTGAAGGTCGGCGCGTTGGGGATAAAGCGCGAGCGCGACGGCGCCATGACGCCGAGCAGACGCAGCTGCCCCGCCTGCACCTCCTGCGCTACTTCACTGACGTTCGCGCCGAGCACATGGATGTGGCCGCCGAGCGCCTGGGTCTTGGCCTCGGCCGTACTCTTGCGAGTGGATGACGATGAACTTGGTGCCGGTCTCCGCCTCGACGCCCAAAATTGCGATATGGTCGTCGCTGCCGGCGCCGTAGGCGGTCACCGTGATGGTGCTCGGCTGCTTCTTCGCCGCGTCGACGACGTCCTTCACGGTCTTGAACGGGCTGTCCGCCTTCACCGCCCACACATTGTAGTCGATCACGTGATTGATGATCGGCGTGAAGCTCTCGAGCCGCTCCTTGCGGCCGATCTGCGGATCGAGATAGCCGGCAAACATGCTCGGCACGTTGAGGTAACCCATGGTGTAGCCGTCCGGCTTCGCGGCGGCGAGCGCGCCCCAGCCGATCCAGCCGCCGCCACCGGCGCGGTTCTCGACCGTCACCGGCTTGCCGATAATGGGCTCCAGATCCTTCGCGAGCAGGCGCGCGGTGACATCGGTGCCGCCGCCGGCGCCATACGGCACGATCAGCGACAGGCCGCGCTCCGGATATTGCGCATGCGCCGGCCGGATGCCTGCGCCCGTCAACACAAGCGCCGACGCGCTTGCGGTGGCGCCGAGGAATTCGCGTCGGGTGCTGCGGATCGTCATGTCGTCCTCCTGTGACCGGCAAAGACCGGGATCGTCGACCAATGGCGGATGTGCTTTTTGCTATTGTTGCGCCGACGATAGCGGCTTCCGGACGCACGGTCGAGGACGGTTGCAGCGCTTACGATGCCGCAGGCTGCGCCTTCTTGATGAGCGCGCGCATCGCCTCCACGCCCTCGCGCGCGACCTCGACCGGCGAGCGCTCCCACAGCGCGGGGTTGGGCGCCTCGTAGCTCAGGTGGCCGTCGAAGCCTTTTTCCTGGAGCAGCGTGAGCACCTCGTTCCAGCGCACCACCCCCTGCCCCGGCGGCAGCCGGTCGGTCGGGCGCTTGACCCCGGAGGCGACCGGCGCGACCGGCGCGTCGCTATACTGGAACGCGATCATCTCCCCGGGCGCGACGTCGGTGAAGCCGCGGCCACCGGCGCCGCTGCGTTCCAGGTGATACGCGTCGAGCAGCATGCCGGCGTTCGGCCGGTCGGCGCCGTTGAGGATTTCGCGCAGCGCCGTGATCGAATTGATGACCGCGTGCTGCGAGTTGAACTCGATCGCGAGCGTGAGGCCGTACTTGCCGCAGATGTCGGCGCCGCGCTTGAGATTCTCGATCGCCTCCTGCGGCGTGCCGACGTTCTGGCCGGGCGCGCACATCACCTGCGGGCAGTTGAGCGCGACCGCGTTCTCGCAGGTCTCCTCCAAGACGTCGAACAGCCGCGTGCTCTCCTCGCCCTTGGCGAACAGCCAGCCGTATTCGCAGCCGAGCGTGCAGACCGGAATGCCCGCCGCGCGGACGATGTCGAGCACCTGGCCGTTCGGCATGCCGCGCTCGTAGCAGCGGGTGAAATCGATGCGGCGCAGCTCGAGCGCGTCGAAGCCGCCGTCGCGCGCGGCCTTGACCGCGGTCTCCAAGGGCGTGGTGTCGATGGTCCAGGTGTGCAGCGCCAGGCGTCCGAACTGCGCCATCTTTCGTACTCCAAATTCGATCTCTCATCGTCATGCCCGGGCTTGTCCCGGGCATCCACGTCTTACTGCAGATATTTCGTATCAAGACGTGGATGGCCGCGACAATAGGGCGTTCACGCCCGTCTTCGACGGGCTATGCGCGGCCATGACGCCGGAAGGAAGGGCTAGTCCAGCTTCACGTTAGCCGCGCGCGCCACCTTGGTCCACTTCTCGATCTCGGACTTGATGTAGGCGGCGAATTCCTCCGGCGAGCTGACCGCCGGCTCGAGCCCGGCATTGGCGAGCTGCTTGATCGCCTCCGGATCGGCGAGCGCCTTGCGCATGGCGGCGTTGAGCATGTCGACGACCGGCTTCGGCGTGTTGGCGGGCGCGGCCAGCCCGAACCAGGACGTCACCTCGAAGCCCGGGAAGGTCTCCGCGATGGTCGGCAGGTCGGGATAGTCGGGATGGCGCTTGAGGCTCGACACCGCGACCGCGCGCGCCTTGCCGCTCTTCAGGCCCGGCAGCGCCGACGGCGTCGCCGGCATCATCAGTTGCGCCTCGCCGCCCATCACCGCGGTCACGCCGGGACCGCTGCCCTTGTAAGGCACATGCACCATGTTGACGTTGCCCGCGACGGTGCGCAGCAATTCGACCGCGAGATGCTGCGACGAGCCCTGCCCCGGCGACGCGTAGAACAGCTTTCCGGGATTGGCCTTGGCGTGGTCGACGACGTCCTTGAGCGTCTTGAACGGCAGCGCCGAATTCACGATCAGCATGTTGGAGGTCTGCCCGGCGCGGCCGATCGGCGTGAAGTCCTTGATCGGGTCGTAGGGCAGCTTGGCGTAGAGCGCCGGATTGACGCCATGACTGGAAATGTTGGCGAGGATCAGCGTGTAGCCGTCCGGCGGCGCCTTCGAGGCAAGCTCGCCACCAAGCAGCCCGCCCGCGCCGGGGCGGTTGTCGACGATCATCTGCTGGCCGAGATTGGCGGCGATGCGCTGCGCCAGCAGACGCGCGACGGTGTCGGTCGCGCTGCCCACCGCCTGCGGGACGATGATGCGGATGGTGGTCTTCTTCGGATAGTCCTGCGCCGCCGCCGGGCATGACGCCGCGGCTGCGAGCGAGGCGGCCGCGATGGTGAGGACAGTCCGGCGATTGAACAGGCGCATCATTTTTCCTCCACGGTTGTTGGCGCGCATTCTGGCACGGCGGGAGCGCCGGTGTCATTCGCGCGCGCGGCGTCAGGGCTGCGGCCTAGCGATGCGCCAGTTCACCAGGAACACGCCGGCGACGCAGACCGCCATGCCGACCAGCGCCAGCGGTTCGAGCCGTTCGCCGAAGGCGGCATAGGCCATCAGCGCGGTGACCGGCGGCGTGAGATAGAACAGGCTCAGCACGCGCGCCGCCGCCTGCCGGCGGATCAGGAAATAGAGCAGCCAGATCGCGCCGAACGACAGCACGAAGACGAGCCAGGCGAGCGCGAACACGAATTCCGCGGTCCACACCACCGTGCGGGTTTCAAACAGCAGCGCGCCGATCGCGAGCACGGTGCCGGCGGCGGCGTATTGGATCAGGAAGCCCGGCCGCCAGTCGATGCGGCCGCCGTGATGCTTCTGATAGAGCGTGCCGATGGTCATGCCGACGAGCGCCACCACCGCCGCGGTCCAGCCGAGCGCGGTGGTGTCGCCGGCCGCCTTGTCCTGGACGATGAGCGCGACGCCGACCATGCCGAGCAGCAGCCCGACCCATTGCCGCGGGATCACCCGCTCGCCCAGCCAGCGGTTGGCGAGCGTCGTGGTGAGCACCGGCTGCAGGCTGACGACGAGCGCGACGAGGCCGGCCGGCAGGTGCTGCTGGAGCGCGATGAACACGCCGCCGAGATAAAGCCCGTGCACGAACACGCCGGTGACCGCGCTGTGCAGCATGCCGTCGCGGTTGGGCCAGGGTGGCCGCGTCAGCACGATCACGATGCCGATCAAGAGCCCGACAAACAGCATGCGCAGGCTGAGGAACGTCATCGGCTCCGCATAGGGCAGCCCGAATTTCGCGCCGATGAAGCCGGAGGCCCACAGCACCACGAACACGGCGGGCGCCGCGAAGACGGCGAATTTTTCGATCGGACTGGGCATGGCAAACCGGCGCAGCTGGGCGCGCGAGGACATCGCGCGCGCAACCGCTTGCTGTCAAATGAGGGAAAAGAGCACGGCGCGGCCACGTCGATGGCCGCGCCGCAAAAAACCAGACGACGCTATTGCGCGGGGCCGGCGAGGCGATCGTAGTATTTCAGAATCAGCTGGATGTTCCCCGGATGCTGCACCGGCATCACCTCCGACAGCTCGGCGTTCAGGCTCTCCAGCGCCTTCTTGCGCTCGGCCGGGTTCATCTTCTTGTCGGCCTGCACCGCGGCGATCTCTTTTTTGATCAGCGCGATCGGGTCGGCGTACTGCTTGGTCTTCGGGTCGATGCCATCCAACACCGCAACGATGCTGATCGCGACGTTGTCGTATTCCTCGAGATCCTTGAACCCGAATTTCCTCACCGTCCCGTTGACCTGCCCCATCAGCTTGGGATCGGGCTTGTCGCCGGCCTTCTCGAGCTGCTCGAACAGCGGCGACAGCTCCTTGAAAGCGGCGAGATACTGCTCGACATGTTTTGGCGTCAGTTGAATCTGCTGCGGTCCTTGCGGTTGTCCTGGCGGTGGCCCCTTCGGCTGTTGTCCTGGCGGTGGCCCCTTCGGCTGTTGCGCGACCGCACCGCCCGCGTGAAACGCAATCGTCGCGACCGCAGCCATGGCCAGGACCGCCAGGAATGCCCGCCGCAGGCGGGAGAAGCGCAAGCCATTGGCTCGTAGTGTCGACATCATCCGTACTCCGTTGTTGGCCAATCCGAATCTAGAACCGCCCTCTCGGTGACCGCGCCAAGCATGGTCGTGCCCGGTTTCGTCTAAGGTAAGGCATTAGGATGGGATCAGGAAGGATCACCATAGTAATTTCCCGGCGCGATCATCGGTTCGATAACGATCGCGTAAAATTCGAAAGATCGGCGCCCCGGCCTAAGCACCACTGATAGCTCATCTATTTCACTGCTCGAAGGCGGCGTCCACCGGCACCCGGTAGCCGTTGGCCAGGCGGTTGGTCTCGTTCGCCATGCCGACCACCGCCATCAGCTCGCCGAACATCGCCTCGGTCATGCCGGCCTTGCGCGCGCCCGCGGTGTGGCTTGCGATGCAGTAGTTGCAGCCGTTGGTGACGCTGACCGCGACGTAGATCATCTCCTTGGTCAGCGCGTCGAGCGCGCCGTCGCGCATCACCTCCTTCACGCTCTCCCAGGTGCGCTTGAGCAGGACCGGATCGCGCGCGAGGTACTTCCAGAAGTTGTTGACGTCCGGGACGTTGCGGGTGGCCTTGATGTCGTCGAACACGGCGCGGACCGCCGGCGAAGCGTCGGCGTATTCGATGGGCGGAGGTATGGGCATGTGATTCTCCTGATTTGTTCGCATGATCCGGGGCGACCTTGCAGCGATGCGCCCGCACGCACGGGCAAGGCTGCGTTGCAGCAAGTCAAAGCGCGCCGATCCGGGCTCGATTACCGTTAAAAGCCTTTTTGCTGCCTTAATGGTTTCCCGACTTTGCCTTGGTCAAGTGTTGCCTTTGTATCGTGGGGATTCCTGATGGGGGTGATCAATGGACACGATCGAGCTTTATCGCGCACAGGCGGACGACTGTCTGCGGCGGGCCGACATCGACACCAACGAAAACGACAGGCCGCTGTGGGTCACCCTGGCCCAATCCTGGCTGCAACTCGCCGAAGACGTCGACCGGATCTCCAGTGACGTCCGCAACGCCCAGCTCGAGCGTGCGGTCGAAGACGCACTGGTTTAGCGAGACCCCGTAGGGTGGGCAAAAGCGAAGCGTTGCCCACCGTCTTTGCATCAGCGTGGTGGGCACGGCGCGTAAGGACGCGCCTTTGCCCACCCTACGAGCTCAATCCGGGCTACGCAGCTGCTACACCCAACCGCCCTTCGCCATCAGCGCCGCGCAGGCGAGGATGACGACGATGCCGATCAGCTCATAGTGCAGGATCGAACGGACGGTCTTGAGCTTCTTGTCGCTCACGGTCGGCGCCTGCCCGGCCCGCACCGCCTTGCGCCATGACAGGAATTCGAGCGTCGGCACCGCCGACAGGATCGCGACCAGGATGAACACCGAAAACTTGGTCAGGAAGGCGTGGCTCGACCAATAATAGGTCGCGCCCTTCTCGAAATAGAATACGCGCAGCAATCCGACGATCAGCAGCACGGTGGCCGAGGCGCCGAGCACGGCATCGGTGACCAGCAGCCGCAGCGCGTTCGCGCGCGTGATCTCCTGGCGGATCAGCACGAACTCGATCGCGATCGCCGCCACCATCGTGAAGGCCATCAGGTGATGCAGAAAGGCGAACAGCGTGGACATGTGCAGTGGACCTCGGGTGGTGGTGTCCGTTCGCTGTCATGTAGGCGGCTGGCACAAGGGCGCAACCCAAGAAGCAACCCAAGAAAACGGCGGCAGCCCTGTGTTGATCAGGCCCGGGGTTCGCTCTATGGCTCTGGGCCGGTGACCGGCGGCCGTCCCCGAAGGAGCGCAAACGTCCATGAAATGCCATTTGTGCGGGCATGACAGCCTGGTCGAATTCCTCAACCTCGGCCAACAGCCGCTGGCCAACAAATACCCGACCCAGGCGCAGTTCTCGTCCGAAGAATTCTTTCCGCTGGCGATGTTCTTCTGCACGGACTGCAAGAACGTGCAGCTCGGAACCATGGTGTCGCGCGCGCGCATGTTCGAGGACTACTACTACCTGTCGTCGGTCAATCCGGGGCTGGTGCGGCACTTCGAGGGGCTGGCGCGGGCGCTCGCGTCCGCGCGCTTCGTCGTCGATATCGGATCGAACGACGGCATCCTGCTGAAGCCGCTGAAAGCGCTCGGCGTGAAAGCCCTCGGCATCGAGCCGTCGATCAACGTGTCGAAGATCGCCAACGACAACGGCCTGACCACGCTGTGCTCGTTCTTCGATGCCAAGACCGCGGCCGAGGTCGAGCGGACCGATGGCAAGGCCGACGTCATCATCGCCTCCAGCGTGTTCACGCATCTGGAGGACCCGCACGCCTTCATCGAGGCCGCGAAAGCGCTGCTCACCGACGACGGGCGCTTCATCATCGAGGTCGAATATATCGGCAACATCCTGCGCCACGTTCAGTTCGAGCGGTTCTACCTCGACCGCATCTTCTACTATTCGCTCACCTCGCTGGCGCACCTGTTCGATGCCCACGGCATGCTGATCACCGACGTCGAGCATATCGAGCCGCATGGCGGCTCGTTGCGGGTCACGGCCCAGCGCAACGGCGGCGGACGCGCGCCCGCCGCCAGCGTCGGCGTGCTGCTGAAGGAGGAAGAGACGACGCTCAGCCTCGACACGCTCGGCGCATTCAAGACGCAGGTCGACACCCAGATCGCTGCGCTGCGCAAGGTGCTCGAGGACTACCAGGCCTCCGGCATCCGGGTCGGCGGCTATGGAGCGCCCGCGCGGGTGTCGACGATCTGCAACTACGGCAAGATCGGGCCGTCGCTGATCGCCTTCACCGTCGACGACAGCCCGCTCAAGCAGAACAAGTTCAGCCCGGGCACGCACATCCCCATTGTCCCCAAGGCCCATCTCGACCAACATGGCGCCGATGTGCTGGTGGTCTTCGCCTACGAGTATTTCGACGATATCCGCAAGAAGACCGGCGGAGCCTACCGATACCTGATGCCGATCCCCCCGCGCGAAGTGCATTGAAACGCGACCCGGCGATCAGCCTCATCATCCCATCAACGATCCAGCGACGAGCCCGTGAGTCAGAAGCCAGGCGACAATCAGAACGACGCCGACCAGGTCATCAAGGATCTGGGCGACGATGCCCACCGCTTTGCCGGCAAGACGATCCTGATCTCCGGCGGCGCCGGCTTCCTGGGACGGCATTTCATCGCCGTGTTCCGCCGCCTCAACGATCGCGTGCTGAGCAAGCCGTGCAGGGTCATCTCCGCCGACAATTTCATCACCGGCGAGCAGCATAACGACAGCCGTCACGATCCCAACGTTCTCGATGTCTGGGCCGACGTGTCCTATCCGCTGCCGATGCGCGAGGACCTGCACTTCATCCTGCATGCCGCCGGCGTCGCCTCGCCGGTCTACTATATGCGCTACCCGCTCGAGACCATCGAGAGCGCGGTGCAGGGCACCAAGAATCTCCTGGAGCTCGCGCGCCGCAACAAGGATCATCGAGGGCTTCCTGTTCTTCTCGTCGAGCGAGATCTACGGCGATCCCGATCCGAAGGCGGTGCCGACGCCGGAGACCTATCATGGCTACGTGTCGAGCGTCGGGCCGCGCGCCTGTTACGACGAGTCGAAGCGACTCGGCGAAACCATCACGACCATCTACCAGCAGCGCCACAACGTGCCGGTGACGATCGTGCGGCCGTTCAACGTGTTCGGCCCCGGCATGAAGCACAACGACCGGCGCGTCATCCCGATGTTCACCTATCAGGCGCTGATCGGCCGGGCGCTGCCGGTGCACGGCGACGGCAAGCAGACCCGCACGTTCTGCTACGTCACCGATGCGATCGCCGGCTTCCTCAAGACCCTGCTGCGCGGCAAGCCGGGCGAGGCCTACAACATCGGCAATGCCGAGAACGAAATCGCGATGCACGACCTCGCCGGCATGTACACCAAGCTGATCCCGGGAACGTCGCTGCAGCACATTCCGTATCCCGACACGTATCCCGCCGGCGAGCCGCAGCGGCGCTGCCCCGACCTGACCAAGGCGGCGCAGCATCTCGGCTACACGTCGTCGGTCGATCTCGAGACCGGGCTCGGCCGCTTCATCGCCTGGGCGCGCGAGCAGGACAGCTATCGCGACCCGGCGGCGGACTAAGTCAACGAGACGCTCCATGGCGCGTCAACCGATAGCGCTGCAACCAAAGGCACTGCGGCTGGCACTGTTCGGCCGCGGGCCCTGGGGACGCACTATCGAGCGCACGCTGCGCGCCCTGCCCTATGTGTCGGTCACAGTGGTCGCACGCGGCGAGGCGCCGCCGCGCGATCCCGACGGCGTGGTGATCGCCACCGCGAGCGCCTCGCATGCCGACGTCGCGCTGCCCTATCTTGAAGCCGGCATCCCGACCTTCATCGAGAAGCCGATGGCGACGAACACGACCGACGCCTACCGCATCTGCGCCGCCGCAGCGCGCGGGGGCGGCGCCGTGTTCGTCGGGCATATCCATCTGCACAATCCGGCGTTCCGCGCGCTGCTGGAGCTGCTGCCGGCGCTCGGCGCGACCAGGGCGGTCACGTGCGAAGGCATGAACGATCGCCCCCGTGCCGACGCCTCGCTGCTCTCCGACTGGCTGCCGCATGATCTATCGATGGGGCTGGCGGTGTTCGGGCGCTTCCCCGACCGCGTATCCGCCGTGGCGCTGGGCGGCTCGCCGCTCGCGCAGGCGGCGGTGACGACTTTCCATTTCGGCGAGGCGCCGATGGTGTCGACCATGAGCTGGGTGTCGCCGGTGCGGCGCCAGACCATGACCATCACGGGCAAGAACGGCACGCTCACCTTTGACGACAAGGCGGAGAAGAAGCTGATGCTGCGCCAGGAAGGCATCCAGGGCGGCACCATCTCCCACCCCGCCTACGACGACGAGCTGCCGCTCACGCGTGAGCTGCGCTCATTCGTGGACGCTATCCGCGCCGGCAGCACCGACCGTTCGCAGGCCGCGCTCGGCCTCACCGTCGTGCGCATGATCGCCGCGGCCGAGGATTCGCTCGCGCAAGGCGGCGCGGTGGTCAAGATTCAGGCAATGTGAGCGCGCCAAGGTCCTGTACACGCCGTGTCATGGTGGAACATCGGTTCCCTGCGCCGCGGAAATTTCACCGCGGCAGCGCACAAAAGGCGCGCTCGGTCGTTATCGGGTTGTCTCGCAGCAAGAAGGAGCAGCCCATGCCCGTGAAACCGGTTCCGGAAGGCTATCATACCGCTACGCCCTATCTGGTCGTGAAGGGCGCCGACAAGACCATCGAATTCCTCAAGAAGGCGTTCGGCGCCGAGCCCGCGTTCGAGCCGATGACGCGGCCGGACGGCAAGATCATGCATGCCGACCTCAAGATCGGCGACTCGCACGTGATGCTCGGCGAAGCCAGCGACCAGCATCCGGCGATGCCGGGGATGGTCCATCTCTATGTGGCGAACGTCGACGCCGTCTATCAGCGCGCCGTCGCCGCCGGCGGCATCTCGGCGATGGAGCCGACCGACCAGTTCTACGGCGACCGCGGTATCGAGCGTGACCGATCCCTCGGGCAATCACTGGTACATCGCGAGCCACATCGAGGACGTGCCGATGGCCGAGCTCAAGAAGCGCGCCGAGGCGATGTACAAGAGCCAGAAGGGCAAGGCAGCGTAGCGGGATTCGTAGCCCGCATGGAGCGCAGCGCAATGCGGGACGGTCCGCCCCGGATTTCGCTGCGCTTCATCCGGGCTACACGCCGCGCCGGCCCTTTCAACATGCCCACGATGCCCAGGTCTTCGTCGATATCGGGCCAGTGAATGCCCATCGGCATAATCTCGTAGTTCGCGCGCTCGACCGAAGAGGCGCGCTTGAGCCGCGGATACCAATCGAGCGGCGTCGCAATCTTGCGACCATCGGCAAGCGTCACCACCAGCTCAGTCGCGGTGAATTCGACCGAACGGGCGCGCAGATCGCCGACGTCAATTTCCAAAGTGCTCATTCCATGCGTCCAAGAGCTCACACCGGCAAATTGTCGTGCTTCCGGCCCGGCAGCTCGACCCGCTTGCCGCGCAGCATCGCCAGCGCCTTGGCGATGCGCGCGCGCGTCGCCCGCGGCAGGATCACGTCGTCGATATAGCCGCGCTCGGCGGCGGCGAACGGCGATAAGAACCGCTCCTCGTATTCCTTGGTGCGCGCGGCGATCTTGTCGGCGTCGCCGGCATCGGCGCGGAAGATGATCTCGACCGCGCCTTTGGCGCCCATGACGGCAATTTGCGCGGTCGGCCAGGCGTAGTTGACGTCGCCGCCGACATGCTTCGATGCCATCACGTCGTAAGCGCCGCCGAACGCCTTGCGGGTGATGACCGTCACCAGCGGCACCGTGCACTGGCTGTAGGCGAACAGGAGCTTCGAGCCGTGCTTGATCAGCGCGCCATATTCCTGGTTGGTGCCGGGCAGGAATCCCGGCACGTCCACGAAGGTCACGATCGGAATCTCGAAGGCGTCGCAGAAGCGCACGAAGCGCGCCGCCTTGCGCGAGGCGTCGATGTCGAGCACGCCCGCCAGCACCATCGGCTGGTTGGCGACGAAGCCGACGGTGCGCCCGCCGATGCGCCCGAAGCCGGTGACGATGTTCTTGGCGAACGCCTCGGCGATCTCGAAGAAGTCGCCCTCGTCGGCGACCTTCAGGATCAATTCCTTGATGTCGTAGGGCTTGTTCGGATTGGCGGGAACTAAAGTATCGAGAGAAGCATCCTCGCGCGTGATGTCGTCGCCGCTCGGCCATTCCGGCACGCCGGCCTCGTTGTTCGCCGGCAGAAAATCGATCAGCCGGCGCATCTGCAGCAGGCAGTCGAGATCGCTGTCGTACGCGCCGTCGGCGACGCCGGACTTCTGCGTGTGCACCGAGGCGCCGCCGAGCTCTTCCGCCGTGACCTGCTCGTTGGTCACGGTCTTCACCACGTCGGGGCCGGTGACGAACATGTAGCTGGTGTCACGCACCATGAACGTGAAGTCGGTCATCGCCGGCGAATAGACGTCGCCGCCCGCGCACGGGCCCATGATGACGCTGATCTGCGGGATCACGCCCGAGGCGATCACGTTGCGCTTGAACACCTCGCCGTAACCGCCGAGCGCCGCCACGCCGTCCTGGATGCGCGCGCCGCCGGCGTCGAACAGGCCGACGATCGGCGCGCGCGCCTTCATCGCCATGTCCTGGATCTTGATGATCTTGCCCGCGTGCGTCTCCGACAGCGAGCCGCCGAACACGGTGAAGTCCTTGGCGAAGACGAACACGGTGCGGCCGTTGACCGTGCCCCAGCCGGTGACGACGCCGTCGCCGGGGATTTTCTGCGCGCCCATGCCGAACTCGGACGTGCGGTGCTCGACGAACATGTCGAACTCCTCGAACGAGCCCTTGTCCATGAGCAGGTCGATGCGCTCGCGCGCGGTGAGCTTGCCGCGCTTGTGCTGCGCCTCGACGCGCGCCTTGCCGCCGCCTTCGCGCGCCCTGGCGCGGCGCTGTTCGAGCTTGTCGACGATCTCTTTCATGGGGCAGCCCGACGATGCCGGAATCGGCTCTGTCTCATATCATGGCTGCACGGCCGCCGCGATTGCCGGGCCTACCTTTCCGCTTGGCCATCTCTTTAGCAACCTCGCGGGCGTGCTCGATGAACAGCCGCGCCGTGGGGCTGAGCGTGCGGTTCTTCAGGGTGATGATTCCGATCGACGCGGGGGCCAATGGCAGCCTGACAGGCAAGACTTTGAGTTCCGGATGCCGGGTGGAAAAGCGCAACCCGGATGTCGAAAAAATCGTCAGAAATCGTCCAGTGGCAAGCAGGCTCATCCGTACCTGAGGCGTGGCGGCGACCACAGACACGCGAGGATAGTCAAGCCCGGCAGAACGGAAGGCTTCTACGGCGATCAAACCGGGCGGGCTTTCCGGCGGCGGTAATACCCACGTCGCGTTCAGTAGCTCGGCAGTTTCGATCCGACGTCGTCGCGTCCATGGATGTTGTGCGCCGGCCACAACGACGTATGGATCATCGAAGAGAAACTCGAAATGCTCCCGTTCGTCTGTCGGAGAGCCCAGCTTGCGCGCAATCAGGAGATCGACGTTGCGTTCATGCAGGTCATGGTGGAGTGCGTCCGTCCCCGAGTTCACAAGATGAAATACGATGTGGGGATAGCGCTGCATGAGCCGGTCGACGACGGCGGAAACAAAGCTGGCGCCAAGCGGCGGGATGCTTCCGATCCGCACTTCGCCGGCACTCGGGTCGGCAAGAAACTCGATCCTCTTTATGCCTTGGCGCAGGTCGTCAAACACGGCCACGCCGCAGTCGAGCAAGGCGCGGCCAAATTCCGTTGGCTCGACTCCTTGCCGGTGACGATCGAGCAGCTTCACGCCGAGCGCCTGCTCCAATTCGGCGATCGACCTGGAAATGGCGGGCTGCGTGATGTTGAGCCGCTGCGCCGCCTTTCCCATGCTGCCGGCCTGCATCACAGCCATGAGGACGTGCAGGTCTTGCAGCTTCAGCCGCCGTCCGACGCGGTCACTCAACTGCACGGCCCACACCCATGTTCTATTGTTATGATGACATCAGACAATAGCATTATGTGCTTATGGCTGCATCCCCTATTGTTCCGAGAGCCAAGTAGTTGAACGGTCGCTCGTCGCGCAAGCAAGGGAGAGCGCCATGGACCTTCCACGCCGGCACTTTCTGCGTCTCGCCGCGGGCGCAGCAGTGCTTCCGACCTTGTCGCAGATCGCCTCGGCGCAATCGTATCCGGCGCGGCCGGTGCGCATCGTCGTCGGCTTTGCGGCCGGCGGCCCGCGCGACATTGTCTCGCGGCTGATCGGCCAATGGCTCTCGGAGCGACTTAGCCAGCAGTTCGTTATTGAAAACCGTCTTGGTGCTGGCGGCACCATCGGCGCCGAAGTGGTCGTCCGCGCGCCACCGGACGGCTACACACTGCTATCGATCGGCACGCCCGACGTGATCAATGCGACGTTCTACCAGAAGCTCAGTTTCAACGTTGCGCGCGACATCGTGCCGGTCGCGAGTATCGGTATCGAGCCCAATGCCATGGTCCTGAATCCATCGGTTCCGGCCGCAACCATCCCCGCGTTCATCGCCTACGCCAAGGCTAACCCGGGCAAGCTCAGCTTGGGCGTGGGCGGCATCGGGACCACCGGCCACGTGGCGGGTGAACTGTTCAAGATGATGACCGGCGTCAACCTGGTCGTCGTGCCCTATCGAGGCGGGGGCCCTGCCCTCACCGACTTGGTCGCAGGACAGGTGCAGGTTTACATCGGACCTCTGTCGGCCTCGATCGACCATATCAGGGGCGGCAAACTGCGCGCCTTGGCGGTGACGACAACGACGCGGTCAGGGTCGCTACCGGACACTCCCGCGATTGCCGAATTCCTGCCCGGCTACGAGGCCAGTACGTTCTTTGGTGTCGGCGCGCCGAAGAGCACACCCGTCGAAATTATTGGCAAACTCAATCACGAGATCAATGCGGCCCTCGCCGATACGAACATCAAGGCGCGCCTTTCCACCCTCGGTGCCACGGTGCTTCCCGGTTCGCCGGCCGATTTCGGCAAACTGATCGCGGACGAAACCGAGAAGTGGGCCAAAGTGATCAAGTTCGCCGGTATCAAAGCGAGTTGATGGCGAACGCCCGCTCGCCAGGTCCCCTGGTCCGGGCTCGCGGTCAGATGCGTCGGATCAGCACCCCGGCGAGCAGGATGACATAGGCGATCGCCAGCAATTCGAAGATGTAGGCGGGATTGATGATCGGGATGCGGACGCCGCCGTAGCGGATGAGCAAGGCCAGGATCGCCAGCACCAGCGAGATCAGAAACAACGCCACGGATGGTGGCGTGAGTGCAAAGCCGCCGCGCCTGAAAGGCATGAAAACCTCCTACGTCCGCCCGCGCTCAATCCCCGTCGATCGGGCCCACCCGCGGCAGGCTATCGCTGCTGCTTCCCGCGCGCCAGCAATACCTAACAAACACTAAACGGTATCAACGGATGTTTGTTGCAGCGTCACTGCCCTCTCAGGAACAAATTTTCATGTTCTGCATTGTCGGGCGGGACACACTTGTAGGGGGTATCATGAGACTGACGATTGCAGCCGCGGCCGTCGCCGCGGGCCTCGCCTTTGCGCCGGCGACTGCGCATGCGGACCGCGCCGTGAACACCGGGCTTGGCGTCGGCACCGGCCTTCTGGTGTTCGGTCCGGTGGGCGCCGTCGTGGGCGGCGTTGTCGGCTACACCGCCGGCGAGGGTATCGCCCGCTCGTGGGGCGTTTCGCGACAGCACCGCCGGCCGGCGCGCAAGCCTCGCCGCCAGGCCACCGATTAGAACGAACGCTTCAGCAAAGCCTTGGTGATCGGCAGCCGCAGCGCGAGCTGCTTCGGCTCGCGCACGTCGATGTTCATCGCGAAGATGTAAGGCGGCTTCCCGGCCTGCTCGAGCCAGCCGACCAGCCAGCCCATCGTCGCCTTGCTGCCGGGCGCGGCGGTGACGCCGACCGCGCCGGTCTTGCCGCGCAGCGCGCCGAATTCGGTCGGCTCGATATACATGATGTCGCGCACGACCTCCTGAGCGTGCGCCGAGACCGGCAGCTCGCCGCGATAGAGCTGCTGCAGGAACGCGATCTGCTGCATCGCGGAGATGCGAAGCTTCCCGTCGAGCCAGAACGTGTCGATCGCGCCGCCAATGTCGCGGTTGCCGTAGTCGAACTTGTCGACATATTCCTGCATGCGCTCGGGCCCGATCTTGCGCGCGATGTCCTGATAGACTGGCACCGCCGACGCCTTGAAGGCGGAGCGCAGCGTGTGGTCCCGATTCCAGGCGTCGAAGTCGCGCACCACCTTGTCCCACGGGAACATCGTCGTGTCGGCGTCGGCGACGATGCCGGTTTCGAGCGCGATCAGCGAATTCGCAATCTTGAACGTAGAGGCCGGCAGGAAGCCGGTCTCCGCGCGCTCGCGGTCGGACACCACGAGGCGATTGCCGGCCACATCGAGCACCGCAAAGGTCCCGGCGGTGTCGGCCTCCGCGAACGCCTCGCCGAAGTCGGGCTGCATCTCGACCCGCGGCGGCTGCAATTGCGCGAGCGCGGGGGGCGCGAAGCCCGCCAGCATGGCCGCTGCGGTTCCAGCGATGGCAGAACGTCGATCGATGGCGGTCATTTCATCTCCTCACAAGATGACGATGATCAAGCGCCAGAGTTTGCAGGGAATATGACGTCGAGCTCGTAGCCCGCATGGAGCGAAAGCGAAATGCGGGGGGAATGGTCCACGGATTGCGCCATAGCGCGGCGAAGACGCGCGTAAACGCGCTTATGGCTCCATCCGGGCTACAGGAGCGCCAACACCTTCGCCGCCGCCTGCATCTCGGCTGCGCGCGCGGCGCGGCGCTCGAGCGCCTGCTCGTCGCGGCCCCACTGATGCATGTTCCAGTCCTCGTCGACATGGGCGGCCGCCCAGGCATCCTCCGTGGTGAGATGGCCCTGCGCCAGCGCCAGCGCGATCAACGCCGAGCCGGTGAGCGTGGTGATGGCGCTGACGGCGCCGAGCCGCCACGGCTCGTCCGGGATGGCGCGCCCGGCGGCGGCGAGCGCCTCCTCCGGCTGCTGCACGAACATCACCCCCTCGCCCAGCACGAAGCGCGCGCCGAGCGCGTCGCGCGCGAAGGCGATGAGCGGGTCCCAATGCCGCGCCTGGCGCTCGACGAGCCCATCCGGGCTGCCGGTGCGATAGCAGACCAGGTCGGAACGCAAGAACTTCGCCACCTCGGCCTTCACCACGTCGGGCCTGTCCGCAACGCCGTCGATGATCGAATTGGCGAGCCGCGTGAGCGGCATCGCCGCCGGATCGATCATCTCGCGCTGCGCCTCCCATTCGTCCGCCAGTGCCTGCGCCAGCGCCTGCGTGGGCGCTGCCAGCGTCCGCCGCGCCGGCGTCTTCACGGGCCGGCCGTCGAGCAGCACGGCGTATCCGCCGCCCTCCTGCGGCTCGACCGATACCGCCTGGTAGAAGCGCCGCCGCAGCTGCGGCCGCATGTTGCGGCGCGCCGACTCGGTCGGATCGAGCGGCTGGTTCTTGAAGATATCGTCGAAGATGTCGCGCATGGTCGCAGCAGGGCCTATCAGCCGCCCTCCCCGGCGGTCAACAAGCTATATATTTCAGTCGCTTATGGCCAAATCCTGCGGCCTGGATCAAGCTACTGTGATGGCCGGTGCCTCACTGTGGCCGCGCTGCATCGCCATTAAGCTCTGCGACATGGAAGGCCCCACCAGTACCTTGGAAATGGTAGAATTCGAGCCCTCAGCCCGGTAGATTGCCCGCCGGATTCGGCACCAATAAGCCGGACCACAAGGGAAAGACCGGCCGACGCCTGTTCGCGGCGTAACTGTACGGATCGCGACCAGGGGTACGGGCACGAGGAGTCAATGAGGAATACCGACATCGCGGCACCCGACTACTTCCACAAAGTCGTGGATTGCCAATGGGCGTGCCCGGCGCACACCCCCGTTCCCGAATACATCCGGTTGATCGCGGCGGGCCGCTTCAGCGACGCCTACATGGTCAATTGGAAGTCGAACGTGTTCCCGGGCATCCTCGGGCGTACCTGCGACCGTCCCTGCGAGCCGGCCTGCCGGCGCGGGCGCGTCGAGAAGGACCCGGTCGCGATCTGCCGTCTCAAGCGCGTCGCCGCCGACTACAAGGACGACATCACCGACCGCCTGCCCAAGCCCGCCGTCATCAAGAACGGCAAGCGCATCGCGCTGGTGGGCGGCGGTCCGGCTTCGCTGACGGTCGCACGCGACCTCGCGCCGCTCGGCTACTCCTGCACCATCTTCGACCAGGACCCGAAATCGGGCGGCATGATCCGCACGCAGATCCCGCGCTTCCGCCTTCCCGAATCCGTCATCGACGAGGAATGCGACTACATCCTCAACATCGGCGTCGAGTTCGTCGGCGGCAAGCGCATCGACAGCTTGAAGGCGCTGCTGGCGGAAGGCTGGGATGCGGTCTTCGTCGGCTCTGGCGCGCCGCGCGGACGCGAGCTCGACATTCCCGGCCGCAAGGAAGCCGCCGCCAACATCCATATCGGCATCGACTGGCTGTCCTCGGTCTCGTTCGGGCATATCACCAAAATTGGTAAGCGCGTCATCGTGCTCGGCGGCGGCAACACCGCCATGGACTGCTGTCGGTCTTCGCGTCGCCTTGGCGGCGAAGATGTGAAAGTCATTGTGCGCTCCGGCTTCGAGGAGATGAAGGCCTCCCCCTGGGAAAAGGAAGATGCGCAGCACGAGGACATCCCGATCCTCAATTTCCTGGTGCCCAAGGAATTCACCCACGACAACGGCAAGCTCACCGGCGTCGTGTTCGAGAAGGTGAAGGCGGAGTACGACGCCAAGGGCCGCCGCAACCTGGTGCCCTCCGGCGAGCCGGACCAGCACATCCCCTGCGACGACGTGCTGGTCGCGATCGGCCAGGAGAATTCCTTCCCCTGGATCGATCGCGACATCGGCATCGAGTTCGACAAGTGGGACATGCCCAAGGTCGACGCCAAGACCTTCGGCTCGACCAACCCGAAGGTGTTCTTCGGCGGCGACGCCGCCTTCGGCCCCAAGAACATCATCTGGGCGGTCGCGCACGGCCACGAGGCCGCGCTCTCGATCGACAAATTCTGCCGCGGTGACGACATCAACGACCGGCCGATACCGATGGTCGAGATCGTCAGCCAGAAGATGGGCATCCACGAGTGGAGCTACGACAACGATATCGCGCTCGACAAGCGCTACCGGGTGCCGCTGCGCGACAAGGTCGTGGCGCTGCGCGACATCAAGGCGGAAGTCGAGCTCGGCTTCGACCTCGAGCTCGGCCTCAAGGAGACCCAGCGCTGCCTGAACTGCGACGTACAGACGGTGTTCGAGGCAAAGCTCTGCATCGAGTGCGACGCCTGCGTCGACATCTGCCCGATGGACTGCATCACCTTCACCGACAACGGCGAGGAAGCGGATTTGCGCGCGCGCCTGAAGGCGCCGGCGATGACCCTGACGCAGGATCTCTACGTCGCCGACGGGCTCAAGACCGCCCGCGTGATGGTGAAGGACGAGGACGTATGCCTGCACTGCGGGCTCTGCGCCGAGCGCTGCCCGACCGGCGCCTGGGACATGAAGAAATATCTCATCGATATGACGCACGCGGATGATCTATGTCGAACAAGACACCAATCAGCAGCGTAAACGACTTCGTCGTCCGCTTCGCTAACGTCAACGGCTCGGGCTCCGCCAGCGCCAACGAGCTGTTCGCCCGTTCGGTGCTGCGCATGGGCGTGCCGGTGTCGCCGCGCAACATCTTCCCGTCCAACATCCAGGGCCTGCCGACCTGGTACGAGGTGCGCATCACCGAGGCGGGCCACCTCGGCGCCCGCGGCGGCGTCGATCTCATGGTCGCGATGAACCCGCAGACCTGGGACAAGGACCTGGCGATGATCGAGCCGGGCGGCTACCTGTTCTACGACTCGACCAAGCCGATGCCGCCGTCGAAATTCCGCCCCGACATCACCGTGATCGGCGTGCCGCTGACCGCGATCTGCAACCGCGAATACACCGACCCGCGCCAGCGCCAGCTGTTCAAGAACATCATGTATGTCGGCGCGCTCTCGGCCCTGCTCGACATGGACGTCAAGGCGATCGAGCAGCTGATCTCCGAGCAGTTCAAGGGCAAGGAGAAGCTGTTCGACGCCAACAAGAACGCGCTCCATCTCGGCCGCGACTGGGCGCTGCTCAATATCGAATGCCCGATCGGGCTGCGGCTGCAGCGCTCCGACAAGGTCGGCGACCGCATCTTCATGGAAGGCAACAGCGCCGCCGCGCTCGGCGCCGTCTATGGCGGCGCAACGGTGTGCGCCTGGTATCCGATCACGCCCTCCTCCTCGCTCGCGGACGCCTTCACCAGCTACGCCCGCAAGCTGCGGGTCGATCCCGAAACCAAGAAGATGAACGTCGCCATCGTGCAGGGCGAGGACGAGCTCGCCTCGATGGGCATCGTCGTCGGCGCCGCCTGGAACGGCGCCCGCGCCTTCACCGCCACGTCGGGCCCCGGCGTCTCGCTGATGACCGAGTTCCTGGGTCTCGCCTATTTCGCCGAGATTCCCGCGGTGCTGTTCAACGTGCAGCGCGCCGGCCCCTCGACCGGCATGCCGACCCGCACCCAGCAGTGCGACGTGATCTCCTGCGCCTATGCTTCGCACGGCGACACCAAGCATGTGCTCCTCTTCCCCGAGGATCCGAGAGAGGCGTTCGAGTTCGGTGCGCTGTCCTTTGACCTGGCCGACCGCCTGCAGACGCCGATCTTCGTCATGCTCGACCTCGACATCGGCATGAACCACCGGCTCTGTAAGCCGCTGATCTGGGACGACACCCGCAAATACGACCGCGGCAAGGTGATGACCGCCGAGATGCTCGAGGCCGGCAAGGAGTTCGGCCGCTATCTCGACGTCGACGGCGACGGCATCCCCTACCGCACCTATCCCGGCACGCATCCGACCAAGGGCGCCTATTTCACCCGCGGCACCTCGCGCGACCGCTATGCGCGCTACACCGAGGAAGGCGCGCCCTACGCCGACAACATGCAGCGGCTGCTGCGCAAATTCGAGTCCGCCAAGGATCTGGTGCCGCGGCCGCTGATGGCCAATTCCGACAAGCCGACGCGCTACGGCGTGATCTACTACGGCTCGACCGCGCCGGCGATGGACGAGGCCAACCTCACGCTCAAGGCCGCCGGCAAGCATCTCGACCTGCTGCGGGTGCGCGCCTTCCCGTTCCACCACACGGTGGAGGACTTCATCGCCGACCACGACTTCGTGTTCGTGGTCGAGCAGAACCGCGACGCGCAACTGCGCTCGCTGGTCGTCAACGAATGCGGCATCGACCCGGCCCGGCTGGTGCCGATCCTGCACTATGACGGAACGCCGATCACCGCCCGCTTCATCGCCAACGCCATCGGCGAGCGCCTTGACGCGCTCAAGGTGACCCCGCTGCGGAAGGTTGTGTCATGACCTACATCGCCAAGCCGAAATTCCACCATCCGTCGCTGCCGAAGAATTCGCTCGGCTACACCCACCGCGACTACGAGGGCAAGGTCTCGACGCTGTGCGCCGGCTGCGGCCACGACTCGATCACCGCCTCGGTCATCGAGGCCTGCTACGAGCTTGCGATCGAGCCGCACCGGGTGGCGAAGATCTCCGGCATCGGCTGCTCGTCGAAGACCACCGACTACTTCCTCAACGCCTCGCACGGCTTCAACTCGGTGCACGGCCGCATGCCGTCGGTGCTCACCGGCGCCAACCTCGCCAACCGCGACCTGATCTATCTCGGCGTGTCCGGCGACGGCGACTCGGCGTCGATCGGCTTCGGCCAGTTCGCACACTCGATGCGCCGCGGCGTCAACATGACCTACATCGTCGAGAACAACGGCGTGTACGGTCTCACCAAGGGGCAATTTTCGGCCACCGCCGACCGTGGCTCGAAGTCAAAACGCGGCCTCACCAATAACGACAACGCCATCGACCTGGTGGCGATGGCGCTGCAGCTCGGCGCGACCTATGTCGCGCGCGCCTTCTCCGGCGACAAGACCCAGCTGGTGCCGCTGATCAAGGGCGCGATCGAGCACCAGGGCGCGGCCTTCCTCGACGTGATCTCGCCCTGCGTGGCGTTCAACAACCACGCCGGCTCTACCAAAAGCTTCGACTATGTGCGCGAGCACAACGAGGCGGTGAACAAGCTCGATTTCATTTCGGGACGCGCGCCGATCCATATCGACTACGACCCGGGTTCGACCCAGGTGGTCGAGCAGCATGACGGATCGCGGCTGGTGCTCAAGAAGGTCTCGGCCGACTACGACGCCAACGACCGGCTCGGCGCGATGAACTTCCTCGGACAACACGCCGCCAAGGGTCAGGTCGTAACCGGACTGATCTTCGTCGACGGCGATCCCGAGGACCTGCATCGGCACTTCAACACGGTCGACAAGCCGCTCAATTCGCTATCCGAAAAAGAGCTGTGCCCGGGCTCGGCCGCACTGGAAAAGATCAACGCCAGCCTGCGGTAGCGCTGCTGCGAATCCTGCAAGTTTGAATAGAAGTCGCGCGCCTAGTTCGCGTTGGCGCAGTCGCGCACATAGGACTGCAGCCGCTTGCCGCGCAGGCCGTCGCTGCGGCCCTGGTGCTGGCAACCAATGACCCGATCGTTTTGGGTGTTGAGCCGCGGCGGGACATAGACGCCGGGCGGCGGCGACTGCCCGAGCGGGCCGTTGATGATCGGCGGTTGCGGCGGCGGCGGCAGTGGCGCGGGAATGCGGTTCTCCAGCACCGGCGGCGTCGGCACGATCTGCGCCGCGGCCGGCCCCGTGAGGAGGGCCAGGGCCAGTCCGGCGGACAGTGCAAGGCGGACGGTCATAGCCATTAGATAGGTAGGCGCCGGCGCAACGTCAGCCCCCTCGCCGCACGCAATGCATTTGCGTCGTCGCATGATTTTATCCGAATAATCCGCAACTTTTCGGGATCACGCGCTAGGAACCGGCCTGACTGGCCCGCTTCTCCAGCGCTGCCGCGATGCGCTCGAGCGACGCGTTGATCTTGCGCGTTTCGGCCACCTGCTGCTCGTAGAGCTCGATCAACGAATGGCCGGACGGCCCGCGCGAGCGCATGCCCTGCCAGCGCGCCAACAGCAGGAACACGACGATGAGAATCAGAAACGGCAGCCACGCGACCAGAAACGAAATCCATTCTTCGCTCATAAGCTTTCCCATGGCTTGGACGGCCCCTTGTTGGTCGCACCAACGGGGCGAGAGGTTCTCAGTGCAACCGAGGAATTCGCGGCAGCGTTAAGAGCGCCTACCGCCGCGAGCAACGAACGCCGCTAGCGCTTCGGATCCAGCGGGGCGTGGCCGGAGAGCTTGGCCAGTTCCGCCTGACGCGCGATCTCGCGGCGCATGAACTCAGCAAATTTTTCCGGCGTGTTCTCGGCAGGGGCCGGGACGGTCATGCCGAGCGGATCGAGGCGCTGGCGGAACGCGGTCGAACCGATCGCCTCGTTGAGCTGCTTGTTGAGGAACGCGAGGATCGGCGCCGGCGTCTTGCCAGGTGCAGCGAGCCCGACAAACCCGCTGTGATCGAAGCCGGCGAAGCCCGCTTCGCTCATGGTCGGTATTTCGGGCCAGTTCGCCAAACGCTTTGGACTGGCGACCGCAAGCGCACGCACCTTACCGCCCTCATGCAACGGGCGAGCGTTCGAATAGAACACGAACGCGCCCTGCACCTCGCCGGTCACCACCGCGGTCGCCGCCGGCCCCGAACCCCGATACGGCACTTGTGCGATGCTGGTCTTGGCCAATGCGTTGAGCTGCGTGACCGCGATCGCCGGCGAGGTTGCGGGGCCTGACGTTCCGAAGCTGACCTTGTTCGGATTCGCCTTGGCGTCGGCGACGACATCCGCGACCGACTTGTAAGGCAGATTGGCGTTGACGATCAGCACCACCGACGGCCCGTCGGCCACCATGCCGATGAGCGCAAAATCCTTGATCGGGTCGTAGGGCACCGAGAGATAGTGCAGGTTCTGCACGTCGGCGAGCGCGTTGACGAGCAGCGTATGCCCATCGGGGTCCGCCCGCAGCACCGACTGCGCGCCGGTGACCCCCGATGCGCCGGGGCGGTTCTCGACCACGATGGACTGGCCGATCCGCGTTTGCATCTCGGCCGCCAACATGCGGCCCGGAACATCGGACAGCCCGCCCGCCGCAAACGGCACGACGAACGTGATCGGACGGCTGGGATAGGTTTGCGCCCTCGCCTCCAACAGAAGGCTAAGCCCAGCGACGAGGCCAACGGCGGCGACGGCAAATCGGCGTGTCTTCATGGTCCACTCCTGTGCTCGCCCGAGCATAGCAATCGCTAGGCCGTGCGTATTCGCCTGTTCAGCGCGGCTTCCGGCTGCAGAGATCGAGCGCAGTCGCCAGGTAGATCTTGGCGGCGGCCACGCAGTCATCGATCAGCACGTGCTCGCCGAAGGCATGCATCGAGCTGCCGCGGCTGTCGGGATGCATTCGCCCGCCCGGCCCGAACGACACGCACGGCACGCCGTACGCGTTAAAGTGCACGGTGTCGGCGCCGGGCCGCCGGATGATCGGCGCCGGCCTTTCGCCCGTCACCTCTGCTTGCGCGGCGCCAAGCGACTGAACGACCGGCAGTTGCTCGTCCACCACCGTCGGCGGGTCGCTGACATAGACATGCATGGCCGGCTCAGGCGTGCCGCTGCGCTCGGCAAACCGGCGCAGGACGCGCCGCAGGTCGCGCTTGACGGCGTCGACGGTCTGGCCGGGCACGGTGCGGATGTCGAGATAGAGGCTGCAAGCATGCGGGTTGCGCGACAGCCGCCACGGCGCGCCGCCGCGGATCGCCGCGATCGTCACGTTGGGGTGCTCGCCCATGTAGACATGCGCGGCTTCGTAGTCGCGCGCCCATTGCACGATGTCGGCTTGGAGCTCGATGCATGACCGCGATGGCGTTGACGACGTTCGGCCGGTTGGCGAGCGCGGAATGCGCAACCGTCCCGCCGACCGTGATCCGCATCCAGATGCAGCCCATATTGGCCACGGCGATGCGCATTCCGGTGGGCTCGGCCAGCACCGCGAAATCGGCGGTGACGCCATGGGTCACCAGGTGGCGCGAGCCGACGCCGTAGCCGGAATATTCGATGCCCTGGAACTCCTCGATGGCGGTCTTCTCGATCTCGCCGACGACGGCGCCCAACGAGACGTCGCCGGCGAGCTTGATGCCGGCTTTGACGACGGCCTCGATCGCGACCAGCGCGGCGGCCAACCCGCTTTTCATGTTGTTGGCGCCAAGCCCGAACAGCCAGCCGTCGCGCACGATCGCTTTCGGCCTGAACCCGTCGCCCGCAAGGTGCTCCTCGTCGCCGGAGTAGGACGTGTCCATGTGACCGGTGAACAGGAGATTGAGCCCATCGCCGCTGCCGCGCAGATGGCCGACCGCGTTCGGCCGGCCGGCGTCGACCAGCGGCAGGTCGGTCTCGAGGCCCGATCTGCGCATGCGCTCCACGAGATACTGCGCAACGCCGATTTCGCTGCCGGTCGGGCTCGCGATATTCACGAGGTCGGAGAGGCAATCGCAGACAGCGTCGGCGGTGATGTGGGCGGCGGTCTTTGCGAAGTCGGGATGCGGCATACGGGGCCCGTTATTATTCTTCCGGGGCTTCGACAATGGGATCGTAACGGCTCGTATCAAAGCCGATCAAATTCCACGACTGCTGCATATGCGGCGGCAGCGGCGCCGTGACGTCGATCGTGCCGCCGCGCGGATGCGGCACGACGATTCTACGTGCAAGAAGATGCAGCCGGTTCTGGATGCCACCGGGAAATTCCCAATTCTCCTTGAAGAAATATTTTGGGTCGCCCACGATCGGATGCCCGACATGATTCATGTGGGCGCGCAGCTGGTGGGTGCGGCCGGTCACCGGCTTGAGCGAAAGCCACGAAAGCTGCCGCGCCGCGGTCTCGACCACCGCGTAGTAGGTCACGGCATGGCTCGCGCCCTCGTCGCCATGCTTGGCGATGCGCATCAGGCTCTCGTCCTCGCGCTCCTCCTTGGCGAGGAAGGTCGAGATCCGGCCCTGCGTGCGGCCTCGGAACGCCCGCGACCAGCGCCCAATAGATCTTACGCGCCGCGCGCGATCGGAAAGTCTTCGACAGTGCCGCCGCGGCAAAGCGGGTCTTCGCCACCAGCAGGCAGCCGGCGGTGTCCTTGTCGAGCCGGTGCACCAGCCGCGGCCGCTGGCCATCCTTGCCGGTGATCGAGCCGAGCATGCCATCGAGATGGCGCGTGGTGCCGGAGCCGCCCTGCACCGCCAGCCCCATCGGCTTGTTCAGCACCATCACGTCCGCGTCCTCGTGCAGCGTGATGGACTTGATGAAGGCGCGGTTCTTCTGGTCCTCGGTGGCGTTGTCGCGCGGCTTGGGCGCATCGAGCTTGAGCGGCGGGATGCGCACCGCCTGCCCCGCCTGCAGGCGAGCTTTCGGCTGCGCGCGCTTGCCGTTCACGCGCACCTCGCCTTTGCGGATGATGCGCTGGATATGGGAGAACGACAGCCCCGGGAACCGCGCCTCGAAGAAGCGGTCGAGCCGCATGCCGTTCTCGTCGCCGGAGACGGTGACGGTCTGCACGCCCTTCGATGCGGTCGTTTGTACGGCCGTCATGACGGCTTCTTCTCCTCTCCGCTCAAGACCTTGTCTCCACTCAAGACTTGCGCCGCGGACAAGTCATCGTAGGTACGGGTACGCCAAAGCTGCGGGAAAAGGAACATCCAAAGACCGGCCACCGCAAACACGCAAATCCCGCCGATCAGCACCGCGGGAGCCGCGCCGATGGCGGCGGCCACCGCCCCGGCACGGAAATCGCCGAGATAGTTCGAGGTGCCGGTGAACATGCCGTTGACCGCGCTGACGCGTCCGCGCATCTGCGGCGGCGTGCGCAACTGCACGAGCGCGAAACGGATCACCACGCTCACGACGTCGGCCGCCCCCATGACAGCGAGCGCGACCAGCGACAGGATGAGATTTTTTGACAGCGCGAATACGATGATGGCGAGCGCCGAAGATGCCGACCACGGCGAACAGCACCTTGCCGATCGGCAGCGTCAGCGGCCGGCGCGCCAGCAATACCGACATCGCGAAGGCGCCGACGCCGGGCGCCGCGCGCAAGAGGCCGAGGCCCCACGGTCCGGTCTCGAGGATGTCGCGGGCGAACACCGGGAACAGCGCCAGCGCACCGGCAAGGAACACCGCGCACATGTCGAGCGAAATGGTGCCGAGGATCACGCGGTCGCGCCACACGAAGTCGAAGCCGCCCATCAGCGACTGCAGGCTGACCGGCTCGCTCGCGCGCGGCACGCTTTCCATGTGGATCAGGAAGATGAAGCTCGCGCCGATCAACCAGAACGAGACCGCGAGCCCGTAGACCGTTCCCGGACCAAGCTCGTAGAGCAGTCCGCCGAGGATCGGACCGACGATCACTCCGATCTGGTTCGACGACGCGAACCAGGCGGTGGCCGACGGCACCACCGGCCGCGGCACCAGCGCCGGGATGATCGCGACCATGGTCGCGATCTCGAACGCACGGCCGGCGCCGACCATCGCGATGACGATGTAGATGATCAGCGGATCGACCACGCCCATCACCGTGCCAAGCGCGAGGATCCCGGCGGCGCACGCTTCGCCGAGCTGGCAGATCAGCAGGATGACGCGATTGTCGTAGCGGTCAACGATATGGCCGACCAACGGCGTCAGCACAAGCATCGGCACGAACTGCGCGATGCCGAGCAGGCCGAGGTCGAGCGCACTGCCGGTTAGCGTATAGAGCTGCCATCCGATCGCCACCACCAGCATCTGGAACGACAGGATCGACACGATCCGCCCGATCCAGAACATCTTGAAGGCGCGGTAGCTGAACGCGGACCGCGTTGGGGCGGTGGTGTCGGTCATGGGTGGGGTATCAACTTCGACGGCGACGGGCGGTGTGAAGGATAGCAATGATGTCGACCGTATCGTCACCGACGCGGTAAATCACGACATAGGGCAGCCCCGGAACGACAAGTATTCTGGTGCCTTCCACAATACCTGGCCTAGCCGATAACGGCAGAAACGCCAAACGGCTGATGGAATGCTCGATGCGTTGGACGCTCCGCTTTTCGGCAGCCGGATCGTCAGCAGAAATGTACTCATGTATCTTTTCAAGATGCCTGAGCGCCCTTGCCTTGAAACGAACCTTCATTTGGTCAGGCGCGCAAAAACTTCTTTCACTTCGGTATCATCAGCATAAGGCTCGCTGTCCGACAAGCAGCGCCTGATCTCTGCAATTTGTTCGGGCGAGAGATAAACGTCGGCGTCCTGCTCAAGAAAATCGAACAGGATTTCGGCAGCCTCCTGCTGTCTTTCCTCCGGCTGCGATTTCAGCCGTGTGATTGCATCTTCCAGGCGTTTGTTCATCGGGCCCGACTCCGTTGGGTTCGGTATCTTAACCGCAAGACCGGCTCAAATCGAGTAACGCAATCACCGCGGGCAGCGCTGCATTTCGGTCAGCGGCTCCCGGTTCCAGCCGACCACCAGACGGTCGCCGCGGAGGTCGAGCATGATCGGGATCGTCGCGGTCTTGCGTTCCACCGTGCAGCGGCCCTGCAGATACCAGATGTCCTTGACCCGATAGCTCGACTCCACCGTGCAATCGGCGTTGAACCAGCGCACCGCCATCGGCTCGACGATCAGTGGCGTGTCCGCCCGGGTGAATGCCTCGCCGTCGCAGGCGTGCTCGCTGCGCGCCCAGCGCCCGCCGGTACTCTGCGCCGCCGCGGTGTTGCCGATCAGAACCATCGCCAGGCATGCTGCCGCCCGCTTGAGCCGCGGTGTTGTCACTTCGTCCTGTCCTTCCGCAGCTTGGCCCAGTACTCCAGCCGCTTTTTGATTTCGCGCTCGAAGCCGCGCTCGGGCGGGTCGTAGAATTGCTGGCGGCCGAGCGCCTCCGGGAAGTAGTCCTGGCCGGAAAAGGCATCGGGCGCATCGTGGTCGTAGTCGTAGCCCGCACCGTAGTCCTCGGACTTCATCAGCTTGGTCGGCGCATTGAGGATGTGCTTGGGCGGCAACAGCGAGCCGCCCTCCTTCGCCACGCGCTTGGCGGCGCCGAACGCCGTGTAGGCGGCGTTCGACTTCGGCGCGGTGGCGACATAGATCACCGCCTGCGCGATCGCGAGCTCGCCCTCGGGGCTGCCGAGGAAATCGTAGGCGTCCTTGGCGGCGTTGCAGATCACCAGCGCCTGCGGGTCGGCGAGCCCGATGTCCTCGACCGCCATGCGCACCACGCGGCGCGCGAGGTAGAGCGGGTCCTCGCCGGCATCGAGCATGCGGGCGAGATAGTAGAGCGCGGCGTCCGGATCGGAGCCGCGCACCGACTTGTGCAGCGCGGAGATGAGATTGTAGTGGCCGTCCTGCGACTTGTCGTAGATCGGCGCGCGCCGCTGCACCACCTCCTGCAGCTTCGCGGCATCGAAGGTCTCGCCGGCGCGGGCGGCGCGCCAGACTTCCTCGGCCAGCGTCAACGCAGCGCGGCCGTCGCCGTCCGCCATGCGGATCAGCGAAGCGCGCGCTTCTTCGTCGAGCGGCAGCGGCCGGCCCTCGATCGTCTCGGCGCGCGCCATCAGCTTCTCGATCGCCGCGGCGTCGAGCGACTTGAACACCAGCACGCGCGCGCGCGACAGCAGCGGCGAGTTCAGCTCGAACGACGGATTTTCGGTGGTGGCGCCGACCAGCACGATGGTGCCGTCCTCCATCACCGGCAGGAACGAGTCCTGCTGGGCGCGGTTGAAGCGGTGGATCTCGTCGACGAACAGGAGCGTGCCCTGCCCGGTCTCGCGCCGCGCGCGCGCCGCATCGAACACCTTCTTGAGATCGGCGACGCCGGTGAAGATCGCGGAGATCTGCTCGAAATGCAGCTCGGTGGCGTCGGCAAGCAGCCGCGCGACCGTGGTCTTGCCGGTGCCGGGCGGCCCCCAGAAGATCAGCGAGCCGAGGGTGCGGGTGTCGAGCATGCGCGTGAGCGCGCCGTCGGGCCCGAGCAGGTGATCCTGCCCGACCACCTCCGCCAGCGTCGTCGGCCGCAGCCGGTCGGCGAGCGGCCGCGGCGCGTCGCGCTCGAGCCCGGCGGCCGCGAACAGGGTTGGACTGGTGGCTGGTCGTTTCGCCATCGCTCAAAGGTGGTGAATTTGGCCGGCCGGCACAAGCGCCTTGCCGCTAACGGGACCCGCCGCCGGCCGCGATCATGATGACGCTCAGGACCACGCCGCCCGCCAGCAGAAAGAGATTCAACAGGGCCGCCATCACCCCGAGCAGCTTCCGGTCGCCGGTCCGGAACAGTGCCGCGATCCCCAGCACGATGCCGGCGAGCTGCATGAGCGGAACAACGAGAAGGCCGATCACGATGAAGAACCACAGCGCCGCGCCGATGGCAGCCTCCGGAGCGGAGTTCGGCATATTGGTGACAATTGCGAACGCCACCGTGAACAGCGCAAAGGCCACGCCCGCGAGCACGAGCGAATAGACAGCGAACTGCCGTTCCGGCTCCAAGGAAGGCCCGGGCAGCGAGGGCGACGACATCGCGCTAAAGCGTGATTGCTTCACGCTTTAGCTCCTTGTTTGAGCATGATCTTTCCCGAAAACCGGTTCCCACTTTTCGGGATCATGCTTTAGCCGCGCAACTCGACCGACATCTGCTGGCCGCCGCGCCGGATCACGATCCGCCACAAACGCGTCTGCTGGCGGCTGAGCTTGTCGAGGTCGCCGGTCGTGGTCATCTTCTGATTGTTGACCGTCAGCAGGACGTCGCCGGGCTGGAAGAAGCGCTGGCCGATCGAGCCGTTGGCCACGTCGACGACGACCACGCCCTCCGCGTTGGGATCGAGCCGCAGCTGGTCGGCGAGCGAGGGCGACAGGTTCGACACCCTCACGCCCTGGAACGGCGAACGCGTCTCGATCACGAGCTCGTCGCGCGGCAGCTCGGGCGCCACTTCAAGCGCCACCGTCACCGTCGTCTCGCGGCCGGAGCGCTGCAAGCGGATGCGGCTGGTGCCGCCGATCATCTTGGTGGCGAAGCGATAGTCGAAGGCATTCGAATCTTCGATGTGCTGATCGTCGAGCGCGACGATCAGGTCGCCGGTGCGCAATCCCGCACGCGACGCCGGACCGCCTTGCGTCACCTGGGTGACCAGCGCGCCGGCCGGCCGCTTGAGGCCGATGCTTTCGGCGATCTCCGCCGTCACCGCCTGCAGCCGCGCGCCGAGCCACGGCCGCTTGACCACGGTGGCGCCGCCGCGCGCCGAGGCCACCACCACGCGCACCATGTTGGCGGGGATGGCGAAGCCGATGCCGATGGAGCCACCGCCGCGGGAGAAGATCGCGGTGTTGATGCCGACGATCCTGCCCGACATGTCGACCAGCGCGCCGCCGGAATTGCCGGGATTGATGGCGGCGTCGGTCTGAATGAAGAACTGGTAGTCGGTAATGCCGACCTGCGTGCGCGCCAGCGCCGAAATGATGCCGTGCGTCACGGTCTGCCCGACCGCGAACGGATTGCCGATCGCCAGCACCAGGTCGCCGACCTGCAACGCATCGGAATCGGCGAACTCGAGCGCCGGAAACCGCTCGCCATTGCCCTTGAGCCGCAGCACCGCGAGGTCGGAGCGCGCGTCCTTGAGCACGATCTCGGCCTCGAACTCGCGCCGGTCGGAAAGCGATACCTTCACCTGGTCGGCGCCGTCGATGACGTGGTGGTTTGTGACTACCAGCCCGGCCGGGTCGACCAGCACGCCGGAACCGAGCGAGCGCTGCTGCTGTTCGCTCGGACCGGGCATCCCGGGGGACCCAAAGAAGCGCCGGAAGAACGGGTCCTCGAACAGGGGATTGCGGGTCGAAACGGTGCGCGCCGCATAGACATTGACCACCGCCGGGGCTGCCTTCTGGACCACCGGCCCGTAGGACAGCCTGACCTCGGCCGGGGACGTCGGAACCCGGCGTTCCTGGGCCGCCGCGCCCGCCAGGGTGACCGCTACAAGGGCGCATGGCCGCGAAGGCCGAGGACAACGGCAGGCGCAATATCGGACGCGATATCATGGGGCGAATCCGGGGCTCGGGAAGCCGAGATATAGGGCGGTCGGCGTGGCGATTGAAGGGCACAAAACGCCCTCTCCACTGGGCGGCCAAATGTCCTTCCAGCCCGGATCACGGCGACAAGGCCGGGGTTGCCGCATAGACTGCCCCTCCGTTCCTGTGTTCCCCCAAGAGGCCGTCGTGACCCAACCCTCCGCCGAAGCAATCTCCCGCGCCGCCGGCTCCTCCGTGACCCCGTCCTCCGAGGCCAAGTCTTCCACGACCAACAGCGTCTTGATCTACGGTATCGCCTTCGTGACCGGCGCCATCGTGATGAGCTTCGAGATGCTGGGGTCGCGCTATCTCAACCCCTATTTCGGCAGCGGTATTTATACCTGGGCCTCGCTGATCTCGACCGTGCTGATGGCGCTGACGCTCGGCTATTTCCTGGGCGGCTGGCTCGCCGACCGCACCGCCTCGCTCAGCGTGCTCGCGGTCACCGTCCTGGTCGCCTCGCTCTATATGCTGGTGCTGCCCTCGTTCGCACAACCGCTGCTCGAACTGCTGCTCGCCGACATCGACGACGTGCGCACCGGCAGCCTCGTCGCCTCGGTGGCGATCCTGCTGTTCCCGGTCACCTTCTTCGGCATGTATTCGCCGTTCGCGATCCGGCTGATGCTGCGCTCGGCGCAGAGCTCGGGCATGGTCTCGGGCACGGTCTACGGCATCTCGACCTTCGGCTCGATCGTGGGCACGCTCGGCACCACCTTCTACCTGATCCCGACCATCGGCACGCGCGCGATCACGCTGTGGCTCGGCGCCGCCGGCCTCGCCTGCGGCCTGATCCTGCTGGGGATCGGGCGCTTCGAACGCAAGGCCGGCGCGGCGGCCGCCGCGCTCCTGATCGCGATTGCGGTGCTCGCGCTGCCCGCCGCCGCCAACGACGCGCTGATCGACGAGAGCGTGCGCGCCGACATCCTCAAGCGCAAGGACGGCCGCCTCGCCCATGTCGAGAGCGAGTACAACGACATCTACATCTCGAAGCGGCGCAACCAGCTGATCATGACGTTCCAGCTCAAGGGCTGGGACTACACGGAATCGGTCACCAACCTCGAGGATCCCGACGACCTGCCGCTGCACTACTCGCAGGTGATGACGGCCGCCTCCCTGCTCTATCCCAGCGAGGTGAAGCGCATCCTGATGATCGGCCTCGGCGGCGGCTCGATCTCGACCTATTACGGCCGCGCGATGCCGGACGTGCACATCGACACCGTCGAGCTCGACCAGCGGGTGATCGACGTCGCCAAGCAATACTTCGCCCTGCGCGAGACCCCGCGCGTGCGCTACATCGCGGCCGACGGGCGCGTCTTCCTCAACCGCAGCAAGGATCGCTACGACCTGATCCTGCTCGACGCCTATCGCGGCGGCTACGTGCCGTTCCATCTGCTCACACGCGAGTTCTATACCTTGGTCAAGGACCGCCTGACGCCCGGCGGCGCCGTGGCCTTCAACGTCCACGACGGCACCAAGCTCTACCATTCGACCGTGCGCACGCTCGGCGAGGTGTTCCCGACCGTCGATCTCTATCCGTCCGGCATGGGCGAGGTGATCGCGACGCTCAGCGCCGATCCGAAATTCGACCGCAACGTGCTGGCCGACGCGCGCCGCGGCGTTGCAGGAGCGCTACAAGTTCCGCTTCCCGCTGCCCGACGTGCTCAAGCGCCGCATCGCCAATCCGCAGCGCGAGGCCAAGGGCGGCGTGATCATCACCGACGATTTCGCGCCGGTGAACCTCTACGACACCATCGACGCGCCCAAGGCGAAGCGGAAGAAGTAATTCGACGGCATTCTATCCGCTCGTCCCCGCGAAAGCGGGGACCCAGCATCAAAAGAAAGACTGGATTCCCGCTTGCGCGGGAATGAGCGGAGATAGGCCGTTACGCGGGAACCGGCTGCGCTGCTCTCTTTGCGGCCACCCGCTGCGACGCCCAGCGCTTGAAGCCGTAGGCGAGCACAAGGCCGACCGCCAGCACCACCGCCGATACCAACGGCCGGTACCAGAACCATGCCAGCGCGATCACGACCGGCGCGACGACCGCCGTCAGCACCAGCGAGACGATCGCCGCCCCCGCCGACAGGATATTGCCGATGAACGGCACCACGTCGGCGACGACCACCAGCGGGTTGAGGATCAGCATGAAACCGATGAACATCGCGAACACGCCGGCGAACCGCAGGATCCAGGTAAAGATGCGGTTCTCGCGCTGCGCGGCGGCGAACATGTCCGCCGCCGACATCGTGCCCGGCCGCGCCATCAGCAGTGGGTCGCCGGCCTTGGTCGGGTACTCGGCGAAGCCGGTTCCCGTCTGACGGCCGACGATGCTGGTCGGCCCGGGCGGCGCGGTCTTGAAGCTGATCCGCAGATCGCCGATGCGGGGCTGCGCAGGATTGTCGCCGAGATAGATGCGCCCGTCGTCCATATGCACCGGCCCCTTGACGCGGCCCGAGAGCTTGCGCGCCAGCGACGGCTCAAGCGGCACCGCGTCGTTGGCTGGAAGTTTATCGATGACATTGGCGCCGGGCCGGAACGCGCCCAGCGTCGCATCACGCGACGTATAGGAAGCGCTGCGGTACGCCATCTGCGGATTGATATGGCCTTCCGACCGCTTGAAGCGGCTCGAATCGTTGCGCCCCTCCGACCAGACCCGGTGATATTCGTAGGTCGTAATCCTTTCCTCCGAGCCGCCGGTGTTCTTGCGCGTCTCGGTCTTCGTCTCTTCTTTCCACTGGTACATCTCGACCGTGCGCACAAGGCGCAGTGCCGTCGCCGACACCTGGAAATCAGGATCGGCCAGCGGCGCGCCGGGCTTGAGGTCGCCGGAGAGGTGCACGAGCTTGCCGTCGTTGGCGGGGTCGACGCGCGCCGGATCGACCGACACCACCAGGCTCGCGCCTTCGGTCAGCGAGCGCTGGGTCTGCACCGCACGGCCCTCGTTCCAGAACAGGAAGACGCAGGAGCCCACGATCAGCACCAGGCCGAACAACACGCCCTTGATCGATTCGCCGAGGCGCGAGCCCCAGGATTTGGTGGTGACTTCGGTGAAGCTGTCGGAACTGTCGGACATGCGAGACCCCGCGCCAATCAGCGAATGGAAAGTTGATGAAAGGATGCCAAGGCGACCTGCACGGCACAAGGCAGCGCGACGGCGGCACGCACAACAAAAAAGGGCGGCCGAAGCCGCCCTTTTTGATCAGAATTTCGGGGAAACCTACGGCGTCGCCTCGGCGGTCGCCGGCGCCGCGGCCTTGGCGGCCTCGTGACGGGCGAGGTCTTCCTTGCCCTTGGCATCGACGTCGCGGTCGACCAGCTCGATCACCGCGACCGGCGCGGAATCGCCGTAGCGATAGCCGGCCTTGAGCACGCGGGTGTAGCCGCCGTTGCGGTCCTTGTAGCGCGGGCCGATCACCTCGAAGAGCTTCCTGACGGTGTCGACGTCGCGCATCTGGGCGATCGCCTGCCGGCGCGCGTGCAGGTCGCCGCGCTTGCCGAGCGTGATCAGCTTCTCGACGATCGAGCGCAGGTCCTTCGCCTTCGGCAGCGTGGTGACGATCTGCTCGTGCTTGATCAGCGCCACCGCCATGTTGGCGAACATGGCGCGGCGATGCTCGGCCGTACGGTTGAGCTTGCGGTGGGCATTGCCGTGACGCATCGCGGACTCCTAGTTCCGTAAGAGCTGGGTCCCGGGTCTTCGCCCGGGACACAGAGACCTCAGTAATGATCCTCGAAGCGCTTGGCCAGCTCGTCGATGTTGTCCGGCGGCCAGCCCGGCACTTCCATGCCGAGATGCAGCCCCATCTGGGCCAGCACTTCCTTGATCTCGTTGAGCGACTTGCGGCCGAAGTTCGGCGTGCGCAGCATCTCGGCTTCGGTCTTCTGAACCAGGTCGCCGATATAGACGATGTTGTCGTTCTTGAGACAGTTGGCGGAGCGCACCGAAAGCTCGAGCTCGTCCACCTTCTTGAGGAAGGCCGGGTTGAACGCGAGGTCGGGGATCGCTTCGGAGACAACCTCCTTGCGGGGCTCCTCGAAGTTCACGAACACGTTGAGCTGATCCTGCAGGATGCGCGCCGCATAGGCGACCGCATCGTCCGGGCTCAACGCGCCGTTGGTCTCGATCTGCATGGTGAGCTTGTCGTAGTCGAGAATCTGGCCCTCGCGGGTGTTCTCGACCTTGTAGGAGACCTTGCGCACCGGCGAGTACAGGCTGTCGACCGGGATCAGGCCGATCGGCGCGTCTTCCGGACGGTTGCGGTCGGTCGGCACGTAGCCTTTGCCGGTGTTGACCGTGAACTCCATGCGGATTTCGGCGCCCTCGTCGAGGGTGCAGAGCACGAGGTCCGGGTTGAGCACGACGATGTCGCCCACCGTCTGGATGTCGCCGGCGGTGACCTGGCCGGGACCCTGCTTCTTCACCACCATGCGCTTGGGGCCTTCGCCCTGCATCTTGATGGCGATGTCCTTGATGTTGAGGACGATGTCGGTGACGTCCTCGCGCACGCCCGGGATCGACGAGAACTCGTGCAGCACGCCGTCGATATGCACGGACGTCACGGCGGCGCCTTGCAGCGACGAGAGCAGAATGCGGCGCAGCGCATTGCCCAGCGTCAAGCCGAAGCCGCGCTCAAGCGGCTCGGCGACCACGGTCGCCTCCCGCTTGGCGTCGGCGCCGGCCGCCACCTGCAGCTTGTTCGGTCGGATCAGTTCCTGCCAGTTCTTCTGGATCGTCACGTTGGCACCCATCGCGTTGAGTGGCGCGGCATTGGTCCGCGCGTCCCGTTCCGCCCCGTGGGAAAATTCGTTCGCAGCGGACGGGTCGGGCGTCCGCTGGAGGAGAGTGTCCTCGTTCATACGCGCCGCCTCTTGCGTGGACGGCAACCGTTGTGCGGGATCGGCGTCACGTCACGGATCGAGGTGACGGTGAAGCCCGCGGCCTGCAACGCACGCAACGCGGACTCGCGGCCCGAACCGGGGCCGGCGACTTCGACTTCGAGCGTACGCATGCCGTGTTCTTGTGCTTTCTTGGCGGCGTCTTCGGCGGCGACCTGCGCCGCATAGGGCGTCGACTTGCGCGAGCCCTTGAAGCCCATCGTGCCCGCCGACGACCAGGCAATGGTGTTGCCCTGCGCGTCGGTGATGGTGATCATGGTATTGTTGAACGATGCATTCACATGCGCGACGCCGGATGCGATGTTCTTGCGTTCGCGCCGGCGGACGCGGGTGGCTTCCTTGCCCATTCTCGGTCCTTTCGCGCCCGGCGGCCTGAGCCGGGCCCATAACTACCCTGTACTTGACGGTCTCTGTCTTCGACTGCGGCTTACTTCTTCTTGCCGGCAATCGGCTTCGCCGGACCCTTGCGGGTGCGGGCGTTGGTGTGCGTACGCTGGCCGCGCACCGGAAGCCCGCGCCGGTGGCGCAGTCCCCGGTAGCAGCCGAGATCCATCAGCCGCTTGATGTTCATCGCGACCTCGCGCCGGAGGTCACCTTCGACGATGTAATCGCGGTCGATCATTTCGCGGATCTGAAGCACTTCCGCATCGGTCAGCTGGGACACCCGGCGCTCGCCCGGCAGCCCGACTTTCTCCATGATCTCGCCGGCCTTCGCGGGCCCGATGCCATGGATGTACTGCAATGCGATCACGACGCGTTTGTTGGTCGGTATATTGACGCCTGCGATGCGGGCCACGGTCTCTCAACTCCTGCTGCCGGCCGGCAAAATGGCGGCCCGGTCCTGATTCCAGCCTGCGCCCATAGTCCGCAATGGGTAACGCGACACCCTCCCCGTTTCCCGGGGCCCGGTATCGTGTGATCCTCTCCGACTGGATGCGCGGTTTATTAGGGGATTCAACGGGCTTTCGTCAACCTCTACTAACGCTTGGACTTGCGCGGGGCAGCTTTGCCGCGGGTGGGGGTCCGTCCCTTGGCGGGCTTCCTGGCAGGCTTGTTTGGACCTTTGCGGGCCGGAGCCTTGTCTTTGGCCTTGGCAGCGGCGGTTTTAGGCTTTGCGGGCTTGGACTTAGCCGCCTTCGGCTTAACCGTGGTTGCAGGTTTCCTCGCCGGCGCGCGGGCCTTGGCCGCTGACGTCTTGGGCGACGCCTTCGCAGGACTTGTTTCCTTGGGCGCGGGCTTGCGGATGGGTGGCTTCTCGGTCAGCGCCTTGTGGATAGCCGCCTCGACCTCGTCGATCGAGCGCATGCCGTCGACCGACTTCAGGGTTCCCTGCCAGCGGTAATAATCCACCAGCGGGGCGGTCTGCTCTTTGTAGGCGTCGACGCGGCGCTTGAGCACCTCGGGATCGTCGTCGGAGCGCAGCGGCTCGCCGCGGGCGGCCGATTCGCGCAGCCGGTTCTCGATCCGGCTCTGCAGGATCGAGCCGTCGACCCTGAGCTCGATCACGCCGTCGAGCTTGAGGCGCTTCTCCTTGAGCATCCGGTCGAGCGCGACCGCCTGCGGGACCGTGCGCGGGAAACCATCGAGGATGAAGCCGTTCCTGGCATCCGGCTCGCCGATGCGGTCGGCGACGATGGTTACGACGATTTCGTCGGGCACCAGCTCGCCGCGATCCATGATCGCCTTGGCGCGCAGGCCGACCAACGAGCCGGCCTTGACGGCCGCCCGCAGCATGTCCCCGGTCGAGAGCTGCACGATGCCGTGCTTCTGCACGAGCCGTTGTGCCTGAGTGCCCTTCCCCGCCCCCGGGGGTCCGAGCATGATCAGTCTCATCGCTACCTCGCCTCCAACGCTTCCTGCCGCGGCTGCTCAATCTGCGCCTTCACGTCCAGTATGGCACAGACCAAAATCAGGAGCGACGTACCACCTAGATAGAACGGCACCTGCCACTTGGCGACCAATATCTCCGGCACCAGGAACACGAAAGCAAGATAGACCGCGCCGATCGCGCTGATGCGGGAAACCACGTGGTCGACGTGGTCGGCGGTGGCTTCCCCAGGCTCGACGCCGGCGATGACGCCGCCATGCTTGCGCAAGTCCTCCGCGACTTCGTCGGGGTTGAGCAGGAACGCCGTGTAGAAGAAGACGCACAGCAGATCGCGACGCCGTAGACGACCAGGAACACCGGCTGCCCTTGCTTCAGATGCGCCATGATCCAGTCTGGCAATCCCCACCCCAGATTGGCGGCGATGAACGGCAACAGCAGCAGCCAGGAGGCGAGAATGGTCGGAACGATGCCGGCATTGTTGAGCTTCAGCCGAAGCTGCGAGCGGCCTTCGATCGTCCGCGCGCCGGCCTGCCGGCGGAACGTGACCGCAAGCTGCCGCCGTGCCAGCTCCATGTGCACGACCAACGCCGTGAGCGCGACCGCGAGCGCGCATATGCCCAGCATGAGATTGGTCGACAGCACGCCCCGCCGGCCGAGCTCGAGCATTTCGGCGACCGCGGCCGGCAGCGTCGCCGCGATCCCGACGGCGAGAATGAGTGAAATGCCGTTGCCGATGCCGCGCGCAGTGATCCGGCCGGCGAGCCAGACCAGGAAGATCACGCCGCCGGTCAAGGTGAGCGTCGTGGTCAGGCGAAACATCATGCCCGGCTCGGGCACCACATTGGGCACGCCCTCCAGCGCGAGTGCGATGCCCAGCGCCTGAAACGCCGCGAGGACGATGGTCAGGGCGAGGGTGTAAACGTCAAGTCTGCGGCGGCCGCTTTCGCCTCGCCTCGGCAACGCCCGCAACCTCCGCGACACGATCGATACGAGCTGCATCAGCAGCGACGCGCTGACAAAGGGCATGATGCTCAAGGCAAAGATCGAGAGGCGGCCGATGCCGCCGCCGGCCAGCAAGTCGACCGCGCCGAGGATGCCGCCGCTCTGCTGGCGGAAAATCTGATCCCAGGTCTGCGGATTGATGCCGGGAATGGAAATGAAGGTGCCCAGCCGAAAGACCAGCAGCGCGCCGATGGTCAATCCGATACGCCGCCCCAGGCCAGATGACATCGAAGCCATCCTCCCCAGAGCGCGGGCGTCACGCCAGGCTGCGGCCGCGGTGGTCGGACGTCATCGCCGCCGGCCCCGCAGCTTCGACTTCTTGATCAAACCTTCGTACTGGTGCGCGAGCAGATGGCCCTGCACCTGCGCCACCGTGTCCATGGTGACGCTGACCACGATCAGCAGCGAGGTGCCGCCGAAATAGAACATGCCCGGCGCATAAGAGAGGATGATTTCCGGCAGCAGGCACACCAGCGAGAGATAGACCGCGCCGATCGCGGTGATACGCGTGAGCACGTAGTCGATGTATTCGGCGGTGCGCTCGCCCGGCCGGATGCCGGGAATGAAGCCGCCGTGCTTCTTCAAATTGTCGGCGGTCTCGGTCGGGTTGAACACGATCGCGGTATAGAAGAACGCGAAGAAGATGATCATCCCGATGTAGAGCACCAGGAACAGCGGGCGGCCGTGGCTGAGCTGGGTGACCAGCGTCTGGAACCACTCCGGGCCCGAGCCGGCGTTGAAGTTCGCCACCGTCGTCGGCAGCAGCAACAGCGACGACGCGAAGATCGGCGGGATCACGCCCGAAGTGTTGAGCTTGAGCGGCAGGTGCGAGGACTGGCCCTCGAACATGCGGTTGCCGACCTGACGCTTGGGATACTGGATCAACAACCGCCGCTGCGCGCGCTCCATGAAAACGATGAAGGCGGTGACGGCCAGCGCCATCACGGCGATCAGCAGGATGAACGCGGTCGACAGCGCGCCTTCGCGGCTGAGCTGGAGCGCACCGACCAGCGCGCCCGGCAGCTCCGCCACGATGCCCGCCATGATGATCAGCGAGATGCCGTTGCCGATGCCGCGCGACGTGATCTGCTCGCCGAGCCACATCAGGAACATGGTGCCGCCGGTGAGCGTGATGACGGTCGAGATCCGGAAGAACCAGCCCGGGTCGCTGACGACGTTGGTGGCGCCTTCAAGGCCGATGGCGATGCCGAACGCTTGCAGCGCTGCGAGCCCGAGCGTGAGATAGCGGGTGTACTGGTTGATGACCTTGCGGCCGGCCTCGCCTTCCTTCTTGAGCTGCTCGAGCGTCGGCGACACCGTCGTCATCAGCTGGATGATGATCGACGCCGAGATGTACGGCATGATGTTGAGCGCAAAGATCGCCATGCGGTTGATGCCACCGCCGGAGAACATATTGAACATGCCGAGGATGCCGCCGGCCTGCTGGCGGAAGATCTGGTCCCAGGCCTGGGGATCGATGCCGGGCAGCGGGATGTAGGTGCCGAAGCGGTAGACGAGCAGCGCGCCGAGGGTGAACCAGATTCGCTTCTTGAGTTCCTCGGCCTTGGCGAGCGCCGAGAAATTGAGGTTGGCCGCAAGTTGTTCTGCTGCTGACGCCATCCTGGTCCTCCGTACCCGCCCTTTAGTCGCCCCCGCGGCCGTCTGCCCTATATGGAGAGCCGAGCGCTCAATTCACATAGGGGTCAGGCCACCCGGGCTCAGGCGGTCTTTTCCTCTGCCGGCTCACGCTTCGGCGCCAGGATCGTGACCGAGCCGCCGGCCTTCTCGACCGCCGCCACCGCCGATTTCGAGGCGCCCCAGACCGAAAACGCCAGCTTGGCCTTGAGCTCGCCCATGCCCAGGAGCCGCACGCCTTCGCGGGCGCGGCGCAGCACGCCGGCCTTCACCAGCGCCGCCACGTCGACCGTGGCGCCGCTCTCGAGCTTGCCGGCGTCGACCGCCTGCTGGATGCGCTCCAGATTGACCTCGTTGAGCTTGCGCGCGAACGGCGTGTTCTTGAAGCCGCGCTTGGGCAGGCGCCGGTGCAACGGCATCTGGCCGCCCTCGAAGCCCTTGATGCGCACGCCCGAGCGCGCGGTCTGGCCCTTGCCGCCGCGGCCGCCGGTCTTGCCCTTGCCGGAGCCGATGCCGCGCCCGATCCGGGTGCGGCTCTTCTTGGCGCCCGGCCGATCGGCGAGCTGATTGAGCTTCATGACCTACTTCCTTCGTTTCTCCGCTGTCATGGCCGGGCTTGTCCCGGCCATCCACGTCTTGCTTCGCATCAACGAAGACGTGGATGCCCGGCATAAAGCCGGGCATGACGAAATCTACTTCGTTGCCTCAACCACCTGCACGAGGTGCTTCACCTTGGCGATCATGCCGCGCATCTGCGGCGTATCCGGCACCTCGGCCTCACGGCCGATGCGGTTCAAGCCCAGCCCGATCAGGGTCTCGCGCTGGGTGTGATGGCGGCGGATCGGGCTGCCGACCTGCTTGATCTTGATGTTCTTGGCCATGTTGACGAACTCCCGGCGCCCTTAATCTGCGCTCTGCTCGGCCTCACCGCCGTCGCGGCGGCGCGCCTGCAGCGCAGACACCTTGATGTTGCGACGCGCGGCCACCGAGCGCGGCGAGTCCTGGTGCTTGAGCGCGTCGAAGGTCGCCCGCACCATGTTGTAGGGATTGGACGAGCCGAGCGACTTCGCCACCACGTCCTGCATGCCGAGCGTCTCGAACACCGCGCGCATCGGGCCGCCGGCGATGATGCCGGTGCCGGGAGGCGCCGCGCGCAGGATCACCTTGCCGGCGCCGTGGCGGCCGTACACGTCGTGATGCAGCGTGCGGCCTTCGCGCAGCGGCACGCGGATCAGGCCGCGCTTGGCGGCATCGGTCGCCTTGCGGATCGCTTCCGGCACCTCGCGCGCCTTGCCGTGGCCGAATCCGACCCGGCCCTTCTCGTCGCCGACGACGACCAGCGCGGCGAAGCCGAAGCGCCGCCCGCCCTTCACAACCTTCGCCACACGGTTGATGTGGACGAGCTTGTCGGTGAACTCGCTTTCTTCCCGCTCTCTGTGCCGACCGTGTGGTTCACGTGCCATATCGATGTTCCGTTCCGTTCGGGCTGCGCCCGTTCAAACCCTCTAGAATTTGAGACCGCCTTCGCGCGCCGCATCAGCAAGCGCCTTGACGCGGCCGTGATAGAGATAGGCGCCGCGGTCGAACACGACGTCCTTGACGCCCTTGGCGGCCGCGCGCTCCGCCACCAGCTTTCCGACCGCCTTTGCCGCCGCGATGTTGGCGCCGTTCTTCATGCTGCCGCGCATGTCCTTCTCGATCGACGACGCCGACGCCAGCGTCTCGCCCTTGGTGTCGTCGATGACCTGGGCGTAGATGTGCTTCGACGAGCGGAAAATGGACAACCGCGCGCGGCCGTTGCTGGCGCGGCGGATCGCGCGCCGCACCTGCGCCTTGCGTCTTGCAGTCCGATCACTGAGCCTGGACATGATCCGGTTCCTACTTCTTCCTGCCGCCGTCCTTGCGGACGGTGATCAGGTTGCGCAACAACTTGCGCGATTTGATATCGTTGACGTCCACCGCGTCCGGCCGGCCAAGACCGACCGGCAACCGGAACCGCAACGACGCGTCGCCGCCGCGGACGATGATGACGTCCCCCGTCCGCAAATGACCAAGAATCTGGGCGAGGCTCATTTCTTCTTTCCTTCCTTGCGGAAGATGTACTCGCCCGCATGCCTGATGCCCTTGGCCTTGTAGGGCTCCGGCGGCCGGTAGTAGCGGATCTCCGCCGCCACCTGCCCGACCTTCTGCTTGTCGATGCCGGTGATGACGATCTCGGTCGGCTTCGGTGTTACGATCGCGATCCCCTCCGGGATCGGATAGACGATGTCGTGGCTGTAGCCGAGCGCGAGCTGCAGGTTCTTGCCCTGCACCGCGGCGCGGTAGCCGACGCCGTTGATCTCGAGCCGCTCCTCGAAACCCTTGGTGACGCCGGTCATCAGGTTGGCGACCAGCGCACGATACGTGCCCCACATCGCGCGGGCGCGCTTGGTTTCGTTGCACGGATCGACCTTGATTTCGTCCTTGTCCATGCTGGCCTTGACGTCGCCATGCAGCACGACCTGCAGGGCGCCCTTCGGCCCCTTCACCTTGACGGTCTGGCCCTCGATATTGGCCGTGACCCCCGACGGGATCGAAACCGGTTTTTTTCCGATACGTGACATGGCGTTGATCCGATCGTTATCCGACTAGAACACCGTAAGCAGGATTTCGCCGCCGACATTGGCGTCGCGCGCCGCGTGATCGGCCATCACGCCCTTGGGCGTAGAGACGATCGCGACCCCGAGGCCGTTGTTGATGCGCGGCAGGTTCTTGACCGAGGCGTAGACCCGGCGGCCGGGCTTCGACACGCGCGAGATTTCGCGGATCACCGGCGCGCCGTCGAAATATTTCAGCTCGATCTCGAGCTCGTTGAAGCCGTTGGCGTGCTCGACCGCGGCATAGCCGCGGATGTAGCCCTCGCTCTTGAGCACCTCGAGCACGCTTTCGCGCAGCCGCGACGCCGGCGAAGAAACCTTCGACTTGTTTCGCATCTGCGCATTATTGATGCGCGCGATCATGTCGCCGAGCGGATCGTTCAATGCCATCGCTCGATGCTCCTACCAGCTTGACTTGAGAAGACCGGGGATCATGCCCTTGGAGCCGAGCTCCCGGAGCGCGATGCGGCTGAGCTTGTGCTTGCGGTAATAGGCGCGCGGCCGGCCGCTTATCTCGCAACGATTGCGGATGCGCGTGGGCGACGAATTGCGCGGCATTTCGGCAAGCTTCAGCGAGGCCGCGAAGCGCTCCTCGATCGGCTTGGTCTTGTCGCTCGCGATCGCCTTGAGCCGCGCGCGGCGGCCCGAGAACTTCTTGGCCAGCCTGCGCCGCCGATTGTTCTTCTCGATCGAACTCTTCTTCGCCATTAAGCGTCTCCTGGGTATCCGCGTTTGAGGGCCTTCAGCCCTCACTGCCGGAACGGGAAGTTGAATGCGGTCAGCAACGCGCGCGCCTCGTCGTCGGTCTTGGCGCTCGTGCAGACCGTGATGTCCATGCCCCAGACATCCGACGCCTTGTCGTAGTCGATCTCCGGGAAAACGAGGTGTTCCTTGATGCCGAGCGTGTAGTTGCCGCGGCCGTCGAAGCTCTTGGGATTGAGACCGCGGAAGTCGCGCACGCGCGGCAGCGCGATGGTGACCAGGCGGTCGAGGAACTCGTACATGCGGGTCTTGCGCAGCGTCACCTTGCAGCCGATCGCCTGGCCGTCGCGCAGCTTGTAGGTCGCGATCGACTTGCGCGACTTGGTGATGATCGCCTTCTGCCCGGCGATCTGCGCGAGGTCGGCGGCCGCCGAATCGACCTTCTTGCGGTCGTTGACGCCCTCGCCGATGCCCATGTTGATGACGACCTTCTGGATGGTCGGCACCTGCATCGGATTCTTGTAGCCGTTCTGCTCGGTGAGCTGCTTGCGCACCACCTCGTCGAAATGGGTGCGCAGCCGCGGCGTCACCCGCTGCTCGGCGCTTGCCTCTTCGCCTTCGCGCGCGCCATCGGCCTTCGGCTGGCCTTTCTCGCCGCCCTTGCCCTTGTCGCCACCCTTGTCGCCGCCCTTGGCCTGCTGGGCCTGTTGCGGCTTCTTGGGCTGCTGATCGCCCTGCTTCCGCCTTCGGGCCTTTCGGGGCCTTCGGGGCTTTCTCTTCGGTGTCAGCCATCGATCTCAACTCCCGAGCGCTTGGACACACGGACCTTCTTGCGGTCGCAGGCCTTCGCCCACGTATTTGAAGCCGACGCGCGTCGGCTTGTTGTCCTTCGGGTCGAGCAGCGCGAGGTTCGACAGGTGGACGGTCGCCTCCTTGGAGACGATGCCGCCTTCCTGCTGCGCGGTCTGCTTCTGGTGGCGCTTCACCATGTTGACGCCGCGCACCATCGCGCGACCCTCGTCGCCGGGCTGACCGCGATGACCTCGCCGCGCTTGCCCTTGTCGCGCCCGCTGAGCACGATGACGCGGTCGCCTTTCTTGATCTTGGCCGCCATCACAGCACCTCCGGCGCCAGCGAAATGATCTTCATGTGGTTCTTGGCGCGCAGCTCGCGCGGAACCGGTCCGAAAATGCGGGTACCGACCGGCTCGGACTGAGCGTTGATCAGCACCGCGGCATTGCGGTCGAAGCGGATGATCGAGCCGTCGGCGCGCTTGATGTCTTTCGCGCACCCGCACGATCACGGCCTTCATCACCTCGCCCTTCTTGACGCGCCCGCGCGGGATCGCCTCCTTCACCGAGACGACGATGACGTCGCCGATGGTGGCATACTTGCGCTTGGACCCGCCGAGCACCTTGATGCACATGACGCGACGCGCGCCGGAATTGTCCGCCACGTCGAGGTTTGTCTGCATCTGAATCATGATGCTCTCCTCGTTCTCTTTCCGCGCGCGACGCGCTTAAACGACCTTTTTCTTTTCGCCCCGGATCGCTTCCCAGCGCTTGAGCCGAGAGATCGGCCGCCGTTCTTCGATCCAGACCTGGTCACCCACGTGGTATTCGTTGGTCTCGTCGTGGGCGTAGTACTTCTTGGTGCGCCGCACCGTCTTCTTCATCACCGGATGGGTGTAGCGGCGCTCGACGCGCACGACGATGGTCTTGTCCTGCTTGTCGCTGACGACGACACCTTGGAGCGTGCGCTTCGGCATCTTTAAACCTCTACTTCGACTTCGCCTTCGGACGCGCAGCGCGCTTCCGAGGAGCTTTTGTTTCTGTCGCCGCCGCGGCAGTCGCCGGCACCGTGCCGGAGCGCTTCTGCGCGGCGATGGTCTTGATCCGGGCGATGTCGCGGCGCACGACGCGCACCCGCGACGTATTCTCAAGCTGGCCGGTCGCCCGCTGGAAACGCAGGTTGAACCGCTCCTTCTTGAGCTTGAGGAACTCGTCGTCGAGCTGGTCGATGCTCATCGCCCTGAGATCGGCGGGTTTCATCATCAGCTCCCTACTCGGCGATGCGCTCGACGAAGCGCGTCTTGATCGGCAGCTTGGCGGCGGCCAGATCGAGCGCCTCCTTGGCCAGCGCGACCGACACGCCGTCGATCTCGAAAATGATGCGGCCCGGCTTGATGCGGGTGACCCAGTATTCCGGCGCGCCCTTGCCCGAGCCCATGCGCACTTCGAGCGGCTTCTTCGACACCGGCACGTCCGGGAACACGCGGATCCAGACCCGCCCGGCGCGCTTCATATGACGCGTGAGCGCACGGCGCGCGGCCTCGAGCTGGCGCGCGGTGACGCGATCCGGCTCCAAGCGCCTTGAGCCCGAACTGGCCGAAGGCAAGGCTGTGACCGGACGTGGCAATGCCCTTGATCCGGCCCTTGTGCGCCTTGCGGAACTTGGTGCGCATCGGTTGCAGCATGACTTACGCTCTTTTCTATCTTTCCCGGTCTCGTCCCGTGACTCAGGCGGCGTCGCGGCGCGGACGTCCCGTGATCGCCTTCCGCCAGTCTTCTTGTCCTGCGCCATCGGGTCGTGCTCCATGATCTCGCCCTTGAAGATCCAGACCTTGACGCCGCAGGTGCCGTAGGTGGTGAACGCGGTCGCGACGCCGTAGTCGACGTCGGCGCGCAGCGTATGCAGCGGCACGCGACCTTCGCGGTACCACTCCATGCGCGCGATTTCGGCGCCGCCGAGCCGCCCGCTGCAGTTGATGCGGATGCCGCCGGCGCCGAGCCGGATCGCCGACTGCACGGCGCGCTTCATGGCGCGGCGGAACGCGACGCGGCGCTCGAGCTGCTGCGCGATCGATTCGGCGACGAGTTGCGCATCGAGCTCGGGCTTGCGGATCTCGAGGATGTTGATGACGACGTCCGACTGCGTGAGCGCGGCGACCTTCTTGCGCAGCTTCTCGATGTCGGCGCCCTTCTTGCCGATCACCACGCCCGGCCGCGCCGAGTGGATGGTGACGCGGCACTTCTTGTGCGGGCGCTCGATCACGATCTTGGACACGGCCGCCTGCTTGAGCTCCTTGGCGAGCTCCGCGCGGATCGCCATGTCCTCGTGCAACAGCTTGCCGTACTCGTTCTTGCCGGCGTACCAGCGCGAGTCCCAGGTGCGGTTGATGCCGAGCCGCAAGCCGACCGGATTGACCTTCTGACCCATCGGGCTCTCCTACGACGCCGCAGCCTCGACCTGACGCACGACGATCGTCAGGTTCGAGAACGGCTTGAAAATCCGTCCGACACGGCCACGGCCGCGCGGGGTGGAACGCTTCATCACGAGCGCCTTGCCGACGAACGCCTCGGCGACGACGAGATCGTCGACGTCGAGGTCGTGGTTGTTCTCGGCATTGGCGATCGCCGACTCCAGGCACTTGCGCACGTCGCGCGCGATGCGCTTGCGCGAGAACTCGAGATCGGCCAGCGCCATCGACACCTTCTTGCCGCGGATCAGGCCCGCGACCAGGTTGAGCTTCTGCGGGCTGACGCGCAGCATGCGCGCGACCGCCTTGGCCTCGCTATCGGATAGAGCGCGCTCGCGCTTTTTCTTGCTCATCGCACCTTGCCTCAGCTCTCTGCGGCCGCGGGAGCAGCCGCTGCGGGCGCGGCGCCGCGGCGCTGCCGTGCGCTTCGCCTTACGATCCGACGAATGGCCGTAGAACATGCGCGTCGGCGCGAACTCGCCGAACTTGTGGCCGACCATCTCCTCGGTGACCATCACCGGGATGTGCTTCTGGCCGTTGTAGACGCCGAAGGTGAGCCCGACGAACTGCGGCAGGATGGTCGAACGCCGGGTCCAGATCTTGATCATCTCGTGACGGCCGGACGCACGTGAGGTCTCCGCCTTCTTGAGCAGATAGCCGTCGACGAACGGGCCCTTCCAGACTGATCTCGCCATTGGGTGCCTACTACTTCTTGTTCTTCCGCGCGTGGCGGCTCGAAACGATGAACTTGGTGGTGGACTTGTTCTTGCGGGTCTTCTTGCCCTTGGTCGGGAAGCCCCAGGGCGTGACCGGATGGCGGCCGCCCGAGGTGCGGCCTTCGCCGCCGCCGTGCGGATGGTCGATCGGGTTCATGGCGACGCCGCGGTTGTGCGGGCGGCGGCCCATCCAGCGCTTGCGGCCGGCCTTGCCGATCGAGATGTTCATGTTGTCGGGGTTCGACACCGCGCCGATCGTGCCCATGCAGCGGCCGTTCACCAGGCGCTGCTCGCCCGAGTTGAGGCGCACGATCACGTAGTCGCCGTCGCGGCCGACGATCTGCGCGTAAGTGCCTGCCGAGCGCGCGATCTGGCCGCCTTTGCCGATCTTGAGCTCGATATTGTGCACGATGGTGCCGATCGGGATGTTGCCGAGCGGCATGGCGTTGCCGGGCTTCACGTCGGCGTGCTCGCCGGACACCACGCTGTCGCCGGCCGAGAGCCGCTGCGGCGCCAGGATGTAGGCCTGCTCGCCGTCCTGATATTTGATCAGCGCGATGAAAGCGGTGCGGTTCGGGTCGTACTCGATCCGCTCGACGGTCGCCGGCGCATCGATCTTGCGGCGCTTGAAGTCGACGATGCGATACGACTTCTTGTGGCCGCCGCCGCGGAAGCGCACCGTGGTACGGCCGTTGTTGTTGCGGCCGCCGGACGAATGCTTGCCTTCGGTCAGCGCCTTGACCGGCGCGCCGCGATGCAGCCCGCTGCGATCGACGATGACGAGCTGACGCTGGCTCGGCGTGACGGGATTGAAGGTCTTGAGTGCCATCGTGCTCTCCCTACAGACCCGTGGTCACGTCGATGGTGTGACCCTCTTCGAGCGTCACGATCGCGCGCTTGACCGGAGACTGCGCCCCGACGGTGCCCTTGAAGGCTTTCACCTTGCCCTTGCGGACGAGCGTGTTCACGCTCTTGACCTTGACGTCGAACAGCTTCTCGACCGCTTCCTTGATCTGCGGCTTGGTCGCGTTGCGCGCGACCTTGAACATCACCTGGTTCTTGTCGGACGCGAGCGTCGCCTTTTCGGTGATGACCGGCGAAAGGATGACGTCGTAGTGGCGCGGATCGGTCGTGCTCATTTGAACCGCGCCTCCAGCGCTTCGAGCGCAGCCTTGGTCAGCACCAGCTTATGCCGCCGCAGGATGTCGTAGACGTTGATGCCCTGCACCGGCAGCACGTCCACATTCGGGATATTGCGCGCGGCCTGGGCGAAGCCCGCATCGACCGCGGCGCCGTCGATGATCAGCACGTTGCTTGAGGCCGAGCTTCTCGAAGTTCGCGATGAGCGCCTTGGTCTTGCCGCCCTCGATGCGTGGCCTTGTCGACGACGATGATGCCGCCGTCCTTCGCCTTGGCCGAGAGCGCATGCTTGAGCGCGAGCGCGCGCACCTTCTTCGGCAGGCCGATCTCGTGGCTGCGCACCACCGGACCGAACGAACGGCCGCCGCCGCGGAACAGGTTCACGCGCGCCGAGCCGTGGCGGGCGGAGCCGGTGCCCTTCTGGCGGTACATCTTCTTGCCGGTGCGCCAGATCTCGGCGCGGTTCTTGACCTTGTGGGTGCCGGCGCGGCGCTTGGCGAGCTGCCAGGTGACGCAGCGCTGCAGGATGTCAGGGCGCGGCTCGAGCCCGAAGATCGCGTCCGACAGCTTGACCGAGCCGGAGGATTTGCCGTCGAACGACATGACTTTCAGTTCCATGTCACGCGCCCTCCTGCTCGACCTTCGGGCCGGTCGGTCCGGCCTCCTCCGCGGCGCCGCCCTCGGGCAGACGGAACTTGCCGGGCTTCGGCGCATCCTTGGGCAGCGACTTCTTCACGGCGTCGCGCACCGTGATCCAGCCGCCCTTGGCACCGGGCACCGCGCCCTCGACCAGGATCAGGCCGCGCTCGACGTCGGTCTGCACGACCTTGAGATTGAGCGTGGTGACGCGATCGACGCCCATGTGACCGGGCATCTTCTTGTTCTTGAAGGTCTTGCCGGGATCCTGACGGCCGCCGGTCGAACCGATCGAGCGGTGCGAGACCGAGACGCCGTGGGAGGCGCGCAGGCCGCCGAAATTCCAGCGCTTCATGCCGCCGGCAAAGCCCTTGCCGATCGAGGTGCCGGTGACGTCGACGAACTGGCCGACGACGAAATGATCGGCGGTGATCTCGGCGCCGACCGGGATCAGCTCCTTCTCCTCGACGCGGAACTCGGCGAGCTTGCGCTTGGGCTCGACCTTGGCGACGGCGAAGTGGCCGCGCATGGCCTTGCCCAGGTTGTTGGTGCGGCGGGTGCCGCTGCCGAGCTGCAGCGCGACGTAGCCGTTCTTGTCCTTGGTGCGGTGCCCGACCACCTGGCAGTTCGCCAAGCGCAGCACCGTCACCGGCACGTGCTCGCCGGCTGTCGGCTAAAGACGCGGGTCATCCCGACCTTCTGAGCGATCACTCCGGAACGCATTGTTGTTGTCCCTATCCTGCCCGTCGGCTCAGAGCTTGATCTCGACGTCGACACCGGCAGCGAGGTCGAGCTTCATCAGCGCGTCCACGGTCTGCGGCGTCGGATCGACGATGTCCAAGAGGCGCTTGTGCGTGCGCATCTCGAACTGTTCGCGGCTCTTCTTGTCGATATGCGGCGACCGGTTCACCGTGAATTTCTCGATCCGCGTCGGCAGCGGGATCGGGCCGCGCACTTGCGCACCGGTGCGCTTGGCGGTCGCCACGATCTCGCGCGTCGACGCATCGAGAATGCGGTGATCGAACGCCTTGAGCCGGATCCTGATATTCTGGCCGTTCATGAATTTGATTGCTCCAAGGCAAGGGCCGCGGCGAACCGCGGCCCTAAACACCTTCCCTTACTCGATGATCGAAGCCACCACGCCGGCGCCGACGGTGCGACCGCCCTCGCGGATGGCGAAACGGAGCTTCTCTTCCATGGCGATCGGCACGATCAGCGTCACTTCCATGGAGATGTTGTCGCCCGGCATCACCATCTCGGTGCCTTCCGGCAGCGTCACCACACCGGTCACGTCGGTGGTGCGGAAATAGAACTGCGGACGGTAGTTGGTGAAGAACGGCGTGTGGCGGCCACCCTCTTCCTTGGTGAGGATGTAGGCCTCGGCCTTGAACTTGGTGTGCGGCTTCACCGAACCCGGCTTGCAGAGCACCTGGCCGCGCTCGACTTCCTCGCGCTTGGTGCCGCGCAGCAGGCAGCCGACGTTGTCGCCGGCCTGACCCTGGTCAAGCAGCTTGCGGAACATCTCGACGCCGGTGACGGTGGTCTTCTGGGTCGGCTTGATACCGACGATCTCGACTTCCTCGCCGACCTTGACGATGCCGCGCTCGACGCGGCCCGTGCACACCGTGCCGCGGCCGGAGATCGAGAACACGTCTTCCACCGGCATCAGGAACGGCTGATCGATCGGGCGCTCCGGCTGCGGAATGTAATCGTCCACCGCCTTCATCAGCTCGAGGACCGCTTCCCTGCCGAGCTTCGGATCCTTGTCCTCGAGCGCGCACAGCGCCGAGCCCTTGATGACCGGGATCTTGTCGCCGGGGAAATTGTACTTCGAAAGCAGCTCGCGCACTTCGAGCTCGACCAGCTCGAGCAGCTCCGGATCGTCGACCATGTCGACCTTGTTCAGGAACACGACCAGCGCCGGCACGCCGACCTGGCGGGCGAGCAGGATGTGCTCGCGGGTCTGCGGCATCGGGCCGTCGGCGGCGCTCACCACCAGGATCGCACCGTCCATCTGGGCGGCGCCGGTGATCATGTTCTTCACGTAGTCGGCGTGTCCCGGGCAGTCGACGTGGGCGTAGTGGCGCTTGTCGGTCTGATACTCGACGTGCGCGGTCGCGATCGTGATGCCGCGCGCCTTCTCTTCCGGCGCCTTGTCGATCTGATCGTACGCCGTGTATGTCGCGCCGCCCGTCTCGGCCAAAATCTTGGTGATTGCCGCCGTCAGCGACGTCTTGCCATGGTCGACGTGACCGATGGTGCCGACGTTGCAGTGCGGCTTGTTGCGATTGAACTTCTCTTTGGCCATGGGACTCTCCGTTCTGGTCCTCTGGTGGATACGCTAGGGTTAAGCGAACTTGGCCTGGATCTCGGCGGCGACCGCCGAGGGCACCTGTTCGTAGTGGTCGAACTGCATGGTGAAGGTGGCGCGCCCCTGAGACATGGAGCGCAGGTTAGAGACGTAGCCGAACATGTTGGCGAGCGGCACCATCGCGCTGACGACGTTGGCGTTGCCGCGCATGTCCTGGCCCTGGATCTGGCCGCGCCGCGAGTTGAGATCGCCGATCACCGAACCGGTGTAGTCCTCCGGCGTGACGACCTCGACCTTCATGATCGGCTCGAGCAGGACCGACTTGCCTTCCTGCAGCGCCTCGCGCAACGCGGCGCGCGAGCAGATCTCGAAGGCGAGCGCCGAAGAGTCGACGTCGTGATAGTCGCCGTCGATCAGCGTGACCTTGAGGTCGACGACCGGGAAGCCGGCGAGCACGCCCGAGCCGAGCACCGACTCCAGCCCCTTCTCGACGCCCGGGATGTACTCCTTCGGCACGTTGCCGCCGATGACCTTGCTTTCGAACACGAAGCCGCCGCCCGCCCGGAGGCAACGGCTCGACGACGATCTTGACGCGCGCGAACTGGCCGGTGCCGCCGGTCTGCTTCTTGTGCTGATAGTCCTTGGTGTCGGTCCTCGTGATCTTCTCGCGATAGGCGACCTGCGGCGCGCCGAAATTGGCGTCGACCTTGTAGGTGCGCCTGAGGATGTCGTCCTTGATGTCGAGATGCAGCTCGCCCATCCCCTTGAGGATGGTCTGGCCCAACTCCTGGTCGGTGTGGACGCGGAACGACGGGTCCTCGGCCACAAGCTTCGCCAGCGCGACGCCGAGCTTCTCCTGGTCGGCCTTCGACTTCGGCTCGATCGCGATCTCGATCACCGGATCGGGGAATTCCATCTTCTCGAGGATGACCTGCTTCTGCGCATCGCACAGCGTGTCGCCGGTGCGGACCTCCTTGAGGCCCGCGAGCGCGACGATGTCGCCGGCATAGGCTTCCTTGATGTCTTCGCGGTTGTTGGCGTGCATCAGCAGCATGCGGCCGATGCGCTCCTTGCGTTCCTTGGTCGAATTGACCACGCCGGTGCCGCTCTCGAGCTTGCCGGAATAGATGCGCGCAAACGTGATGGTGCCGACGAACGGATCGTCCATGATCTTGAACGCCAGCATCGCCAGCGGCTCTCTGTCGTCCGGAAGGCGGACGACTTCGTTGCCCTTGGGATCGATGCCCTTGATCGGCGGCACGTCGAGCGGCGACGGCAGATAGTCGACCACCGCGTCGAGCAGCGGCTGCACGCCCTTGTTCTTGAAAGCGGAGCCGCACAGCACCGGGAAGAAGGCGCCGGTGATTGACGGCCTTGCGGATCAGCATCTTGATCGTCGCCTCGTCCGGCTCCTTGCCTTCGAGGTAGGCGGTCGTGGCGTCGTCGTCGAGCTCGACGGCGGCCTCGATCATCTTCTCGCGGTATTCCTTGGCCTGATCGAGCAGGTCCGCGGGAATCTCTTCGTCGTGATACTTCGCGCCGAGCGACTCGTCGTCCCAGACGACCGCCTTCATGCGCACCAGATCGATGAGGCCCTTGAACTGCTGCTCGGAGCCGATCGGAAGCTGGATCGCCACCGGCTTGGCGCCGAGGCGGTCGACGATGTCCTTCAGACACTGGAAGAAGTCGGCGCCGACCTTGTCCATCTTGTTGGCGAAGACGATGCGCGGAACCTTGTACTTGTCGCCCTGGCGCCAGACCGTCTCGGTCTGCGGCTCCACGCCCTGGTTCGAAGTCGAGCACGCAAACGGCGCCGTCGAGCACGCGCAGCGAACGCTCCACCTCGATGGTGAAGTCGACGTGGCCGGGGGTGTCGATGATGTTCAGCCGCTTGCCGTTCCAGAACGCGGTGGTCGCGGCCGACGTGATGGTGATGCCGCGCTCCTGCTCCTGCTCCATGAAATCCATGGTCGCGGCGCCGTCGTGCACCTCGCCGATCTTATGGCTCTTGCCGGTGTAATAGAGAATCCGCTCGGTGGTCGTGGTCTTGCCGGCATCGATGTGCGCCATGATGCCGAAGTTGCGGTAGTTCTCGATGGGATGGGCGCGGGGCATAGGAAGATGTGTCCGTATTGTTGGCTGGCCGTCACCAGCGATAGTGCGAGAACGCGCGGTTGGCTTCCGCCATCCGATGCGTGTCTTCGCGTTTCTTGACGGCATTCCCCCTGTTGTTCGATGCGTCGAGCAGCTCGCCGGAAAGCCGCTCCGTCATTGTCTTTTCGTTGCGCTCGCGCGCCGCCGAGATGATCCAGCGGATGCCGAGCGCCTGCCGGCGGACCGTACGCACCTCCACCGGGACCTGGTAGGTGGCGCCGCCGACGCGCCGCGACCGCACCTCGATCGACGGCATCACGTTGTCGAGCGCCTGCTCGAACACGCCGACCGGGTTCTGCTTGGTCTTGCCCTCGATAATGTCGAGGGCGCCGTAGACGATCGTTTCCGCGACCGACTTCTTGCCGGCATACATGATCGCGTTCATGAACTTCGAAATCACCAGATTTCCGAATTTCGGATCCGGGTTGATCTCGCGTTTCTCGGCACTGTGACGGCGTGACATCGTTCGTCTCTCTATCTATCGATCTCTGCTCTGGCGATCCCGGGTCTCGCTACGCTCGCCCGGGATGACCTTCGCTTTGCTCAGGTCACTTGGGCCGCTTGGCGCCGTATTTCGAGCGCCGCTGCTTACGGTTCTTGACGCCTTGCGTGTCGAGCACGCCGCGCAGGATGTGGTAGCGCACGCCCGGCAGATCCTTCACGCGGCCGCCGCGGATCATCACCACCGAGTGCTCTTGCAGGTTATGGCCTTCGCCCGGGATGTAGCCGATCACCTCGAAGCCGTTGGTCAGGCGAACCTTCGCGACCTTGCGCAGCGCCGAATTCGGCTTCTTCGGGGTCGTGGTGTAGACGCGGGTGCAAACGCCGCGCTTCTGCGGCGAGTTCTGCAGCGCCGGCACCGTGTTGCGCGCCTTCACCGGCACCCGCGGCTTGCGGATCAGCTGATTGATCGTCGGCATCGATCGCCCAAATCCTTCATGTCTTGCGCGCTGGACCATTCCAACGCGCAAAACGGAAGAGCGCCGTTCCGCTCCCGGGGCGGATTGGGCGCTTTTCCGTTCACAGAGGACCACACGGCGTGCCGCCGCGCGGTCATGCCTTTCGTCTGACAGTCGAAACGTCAGAGGCAGCGTTTGAGCTTCATTCCTCGAGGCTGGTGCCCTCCCGCCGCCGTCAAAAAGAAGCGTTTTCGCCTCAATGACTTAGCCGGGTATCGGGTGGTGCCGTTCCGAGCAAGCGAAGCTCACCGCCTGCCGAAAAGTGCGGCGTATGTATCGGCGCAGGGGTGCGAAGTCAAGGCAGATAAGGGCCGGAAAATCGAGAGATTCTGCGTTTCGGCACCCCGGCGCAGGCGCGATCAGCGCACCGGATTGACGCGTCGGCTTGCCGGCGGCCTGGCCGCCCGCCTCCAGGATCGCCGCGATCGCGCGGATCTGGTTGCGGGCATAGGCCGGCAGCCCGGCGCTCAGCGATTTGCCGCTGTTGAACGAGCTCTTGCCCGACAAGCACCTGCGCCGGCACCAGATTGCGCAGCACCGGCACATTGGCGAACTGCTTCTGCTTGCCGAGCACGTTCGATTCGATCGCCAGCGCCGTGAACACGCTGACCACGGTCTTGCCGGGATCGCTCGGATGCGCCTGGAAGACCGCCAGGAGCTTGCCGAACTGCATCACCTGGTTGATGTAGAAGATGCTTTGCTCGAGCGCGCCGGCGGGCGGCGTATCGAGCTGGGTGAGCTTGGCAAGCCCGAGCTCGGTCGACCTCGGCCGCCGACAGCACGGTGAGCTCGCTGTCGAATTCGAGCGTGTCGGAAATGCGCCGCGAGCCCTCCCGCGAGCTTGTTGGCGAGCTGGATGCCGACCGGCAGCCGGCCTTCGAGCTTGTAGGTCGAGCGGATGCAGATCACCACCGTCCCGGCCCTCGCACCATTTCCGCTGCGGATGCTGGTTATGGATGACCCTGGCCTCGCTGCGGGCGGGCCTGGTCGGCGGCGGTCGCCAGCTGGTGCTTGATGGCGGGATCGATCCGCTCGGCGAACGGCAGGTGTCGCGAACTGCGCGAGCTTGAGCGAGCGCCGGCGGCCGCGAGATGCACGAAACGCGCCTCCGCCACATACATATGCAGCCGCTCGCGATAGCGGCGGCTTGGTGCCGTCGACGATGATCGTCGACGTTCGGCTCGGAGTATCCGGGATAGAGGCTCGAGGAACTGCTGATGGACCGGCCGCGCCTTCGCCCAGGTCTCGTAGCTGATGAAGCCGACCGCCGGATCGACCAGATCCTCGCCCGGCTTGTCGGCAGAACGACGATCGACCGCGGCTTCAATTGCGCGACCGGCTGCTTGGTGACCGACGCCGCCTCGACCATCTCGAAGTCCTGCGCCGCCGCCGCCGCAGCGAACAGACGCGAGCCCCGCCAGCAGGGCGACGGCTCCAAGCCTCATGCAATCTCATCAATTCGTAGTCCCCCCGCCACAAAGCGGCCGCTGATACGGCGGCGGCTGCGGCCGCGGCGCATTCTGTCCGAACGCCGGCGGCGGCTGGCGTCTGGCGCGGGACTGCCCCAGGTCGGGAAGCCGCCGCGGCCGCCGCCGAAGAAGAATTCGAACGGTCCCACGGTCGTCGCGCCGGCTCGGTCGTACGGATGCGATATCGCCGCGCGACACCAGCTGGTACTGGGTATCGACCGGCTGCCCGCGCGCGTCGCGGCGCAGATATTCGACCAGCGTTCCGGGGGTACCGCGACCGCCATTGGCGCCCGTAAAGTCGCGGCTGCCGTCGTCGAAATCGGCGTCGACGCGGGTCGCGACCAGGAATTTCCGCGTCTCGGGCGACGGACCGCGCAGCGTCGTGCGCGGCGCATGGTGCGCCCACACCGCCTGGATGATCGGCTCGAAGATCGGCACCGCGACGCTGCCGCCGGTCGCGCCGCCGCCGAGCGTGCGGCGCCGGCCGTCGGCATTGTCGTAGCCGACCCATACCGCCACCGTGACCTCGTTGGTGAAGCCGACGAACCAGGCGTCGTTCTCGCCGTCGGTGGTGCCGGTCTTGCCGGCGACATAAGGCGCAAGCCCGGCGATGCGGGTAGCGGTGCCGCGCTGCAGGACGCCCTGCAGGATCGCCTTGAGCTGGTAGAAGGCGACGCCGTCGGCCGAAGCGATCCGGGCCGCAGACGTCCGCCGGGTGGCGGTAGATCACCTTGCCGTCCTGCTCGATCGACTCGATCACGTGCGGCGACGGGCGTACGCCCTCGTTGGCGATGGCGGCGAAGAACGCCGCGAGATCGATCGGCCGCACCGGCTGCGCGCCCAGGACGAACGGGTAGTAGCGCAGGCAGTCCCGATAGATCTGCGCTTCCATCGCCAGCGCGCAGATGCGGTCGAGGCTGAGCGCCGGCGTGATGTCGATGCCGCCCTGCAGCAGGTTGGCGGTGGCGAGATTGCGCGACAGCTCGAGCGCGCGGCGCAACGTCATGATGCCGCCGCCGCCGCCGTCATAGTTCTGCGGCGTCCAGTAGTCCTCGTGGCGGGTGCGGGCGTTGGCGCCGCCGATCGGCGGCAGCGTCAGCGGCTCGTCGCGCACCAGCGTATTGGGCTGCAACCCCTTCGCCAGCGCCGCCAGATAGCTGATCGGCTTGATCGCCGAGCCGGGCTGGCGCTGCGACTGCGTCACCCGGTTGAGCTGGCTCAGCGGATAGGAGAAGCCGCCGGCCATGGCGAGGACGCGGCCGGTCTGGTTCTCCAGCACCACGGCGGCGCCCTGCACCGTCGGCCGCTGCGCGAAGCTCCGCGCGCGCCGCGCCGGCGGCGGCCTTTGGTCGCGGCTTTGCCCTTGGCGGCGGCGCCACCCTGAGTCTCGGTCAGGCGGACATAGACGGCGTCGTGCAGCTTGAGGCTCCGCATCGCGTTGCGCGGACCGGTCAGCGGCACGATCCGGCCGTCGGCCAGGCCGACGCGGACGCTGCCGGCCCGATCCTCGAGCACCACCGCCTGCGGCCAATGCACGTCGTAGAGCGGCAGCCGCGCATTGGTCAGCGCCTGCTGCCAGGCCGGCTTGTCGGCTTCGACTTGGCCTTGCGCCTCGATCCGGCGGATCGCGTCGCCGAGATTGGCCTCCGCCGCCTGGGCCTGCACCCGGCCGGTCGCTGGCCTCGTAGCGCGCGAGCCCTTCCTGCAAGGCCGCCTCGGCGGCGCGCTGCACCTGCGGGATGATGGTCGAGCGGACCGTATAGGTCTGGGCGGTCAGCCCTTCGACGCCCGCGATCGTCCGCGCTTCGCGCTGGACCTGATCGGTGAAATGGAACCCGATATCGCGCCGCGGCCGCTCAAAGGCGACCAGCGCCGGCACGCCGACGGTGACCAGCGCGCTTCACCTCGTCGGCGTCGATCGCGTCGTCCTCGCGCATGCGCTGCAGCACGTAGACGAAGCGGTCGCGCACCCGCTGCGGATGGCGGTCGGGATTGAAGAAATTCGGCCCCTTGGTCAGCGCCGCCAGCAGCGCGCCCTCCGCGAGCGTCAGCTCGCCGGCGGGCTTGCCGAAATAGCCGCGCGCCGCGAGCTCGATGCCCCAGGAGCTGCGGCCGAGAAACACCGAGTTGAGATAGAGCTCGAGGATCTCCGTCCTTGGAGAGCAGCCGCTCGACGCGGGCGGCGACGATCATCTCGCGCATCTTGCGCTCGTAGGAGAGGTCGTCGCCCACCAGCAGGTTCTTCACCAGCTGCTGGGTGATGGTCGAGCCGCCCTGCGGCCGCCCGGACTGGGTCAGGTTGCCGATGAAGGCGCGGATCAGGCGCGCGCTCGTCGATGCCGCGGTGCTGATGGAAGCGCTTGTCCTCGGCGGCGATGAACGCGGCGCTGGACATGCGGCGGGAATTTCGGCGAGCGGAACCCAGACGCGGCGCTGGTCCTGCTCGAACACCTCCGCGAATTTCTGGCCGCGGCCGTCGAGCAGCGACGCTGGCGCCCGGCAGCCGCATGCCGCGCAGGCGCGTATGGTCCGGCAGGTTCGCGACCGCGCGGTTGTAGAATTCGATGACATTGGCGATGTCGACCGGCGAATTCTCGACCGTCTCGTTCTTGCAGAATTGCTTGTAGGCGATGTGCAGATCGCCAAGGTTCATCCCGCGGAACTGCGGCAGGCCGCCGGACACCGCCTCCGGATCGTCCATCGCGGTTGCGATCAGGTCGTCGATATTGATGTCCTCGATGTCGAACGCCTTGCGCATGTGGGCGCAGCCGGCGCGCAGCAGCGAGACCACCTCGTGCTGGTCCTGGATCGGGTCGAACTCGGTCTTGATCGTCGTCCGGTCCGACCGTCACCTGGCTGAATGTGAGCGCGGTCGCGAAAATCTTGACGAGGAGGGAATCCATCGGATTCGCGACCTGGTCGGCGGGGTTACGCGAGAACGGGGTTGAGCGAAACTACGCGAGCTAGACCTTGGCAGATGCAAGCCTTTAGCACACGAAACTCGGCAGATGATGAGCATAAAGTGGCTTTTTGGGGAAGCAGTTCCATGACAACATTAATTTCCAGTTAGGTGGCATGCTCGGTGCTGTTGACTTCGAAGGCACTGCCTATGGCGCGGCCAACGCTCGCGGTGACGCCGCCGATCAGCACAGTCCTCAGGCAACCACATCCGCGGCAAGTCATTGCCGTCGTCACCATCACGACGCCGACTGAGCGAAGAAGGTTCCGGAATACAATGCGGAAATAAAGAGGCCGCCCGACCGGGCGGCCTCTTTCTTGCTTGAAGGCTAGTCGGACGGCGTCGCTCGCCTACTCCGCCGCAGGCAGCGCCGCCGGCTGCTGTTGTTCGGCCTTGGCGGCCTCCGCTTTGGCGGCGGCTTCCCGCTCGCGCTCCTCGAGGATGAGCGCGTCGCGCTTGCCGGCGACCTCGCGCAGCGTGTTCATCATGGCGCCGGTGCCGGCCGGGATCAGCCGGCCGACGATGACGTTCTCCTTGAGGCCTTCGAGCGTATCCACCTTGCCGTTGACGGCGGCCTCGGTGAGCACGCGCGTGGTCTCCTGGAACGACGCCGCCGAGATGAACGAGCGGGTCTGCAGCGACGCCTTGGTGATGCCGAGCAGCACCGGATGCGCGACCGCAGGCTTCTTGCCGTCGGCCTTCGCACGCGCGTTGATCTCGTCGAACTCGATGCGATCGACCTGCTCGCCCTGGATCAACTCGGTCTCGCCGGAGTCGGTGACCTCGACCTTCTGCAGCATCTGGCGAACGATCACCTCGATGTGCTTGTCGTTGATCAACACGCCCTGCAGCCGGTAGACCTCCTGGATCTCGTTGACGAGGTAGTTCGCGAGCTCCTCGACGCCCTTGATCGCCAGGATGTCGTGCGGCGCCGGATTGCCCTCGACGATGAAGTCGCCCTTCTCGATCAGATCGCCTTCCTGCAAGTGGATGTGCTTGCCCTTGGGGATCAGATACTCGCTCGGCTCCTCATCCTTGTTGTTCGGCTCGATGATCACGCGGCGCTTGTTCTTGTAGTCCTTGCCGAAGCGGATCGTGCCGGAGGCCTCCGCGATGATCGCGGCTTCCTTCGGACGCCGCGCCTCGAACAGCTCCGCCACCCGCGGCAGACCGCCGGTGATGTCGCGGGTCTTGGCGCTTTCGGTCGGAACGCGCGCGATCACGTCGCCCGCCTTCACCTTGCCGCCCGGATCGACCGAGAGGATGGTGTCGACGGCCAGCAGGTAGCGCGCCTCGCCGCCGCGGGCGAGCTTCACGATCTTGTTGTCCTTCTTGATCACCATCGAAGGACGCAGATCCTGCTGGTTGCGGCTGGAGCCGGTGCGCCAGTCGGTGACCACGCGCTTGGCGATGCCGGTCGACTCGTCGAGCGTCTCCGACATCGACTGGCCTTCGACCAGGTCCTCGAACCCGATCGCGCCCTCGACCTCGGTGAGGATCGGACGCGTGAACGGATCCCACTCGGCGATGCGCTGGCCGCGCTTGATCTGATCACCGTCCTCGATCAGCATCCGCGATCCGTACTGGATGCGGTGCACGGCGCGCTCGGTGCCGTCCGGATCGAGCACCGCGACCACCATGTTGCGGGCCATCGCGACGTTCTGACCGTCGGAGTTCCTCATGATGTTCTTGTTCTTGATCTTGATCTTGCCGTCGAAGTTCGACTCGATGAACGACTGCTCCGAGATCTGGGCAGCGCCGCCGATGTGGAACGTCCGCATGGTGAGCTGGGTGCCCGGCTCGCCGATCGACTGCGCGGCGATCACGCCGACCGCCTCGCCCATGTTGACCGGCGTGCCGCGGGCGAGATCGCGCCCGTAGCACTTGCCGCACACGCCGTTGGTCAGCTCGCAGGTCAGCACCGAGCGGATGCGCAGCTCCTGGACGCCGGCCGTGACGATCGTCTCGACCTGCGGCTCCTCGAGCAGCGTGCCCTTCTTGATGATGACCTTGTGCGACGACGGATCGCGCACGTCCTCCGCCGTGGTGCGGCCGAGGATACGGCTGGCCAGCGAGGCCACGACCGTGCCGGCGTCGATGATCGCCCGCACGGCTGATGCCGCCGTCGGTGCCGCAGTCCTCCTGCGTGATGATGCAGTCCTGCGCCACGTCGACCAGACGCCGCGTCAGGTAGCCGGAGTTCGCGGTCTTCAGCGCGGTGTCCGCGAGGCCCTTGCGGGCGCCGTGGGTCGAGTTGAAGTACTCGAGCACCGACAGCCCTTCCTTGAAGTTCGAGATGATCGGGCTCTCGATGATCTCGCCCGACGGCTTCGCCATCAGGCCGCGCATGCCGGCAAGCTGCTTCATCTGCGCGGGCGAGCCGCGCGCGCCGGAATGCGCCATCATGTAGATGGAGTTGACCTGCGCCTCGCGGCCGCCGTCCATCTTCTTGACCGCCGAGATCTCCTTCATCATCGCGTCGGCGATTTCTTCGGTGCACTTCGACCAGGCGTCGACCACCTTGTTGTACTTCTCGCCCTGGGTGATCAGGCCGTCGTTGTATTGCTGCTCGAACTCCTTGGCGAGATCGCGGGTCTTGTCGACGATCTTCCACTTCGATGCCCGGCACCACCATGTCGTCCTTGCCGAACGAGATGCCGGCCTTGAACGCATTGTGGAAGCCCAGCGCCATGATGCGGTCGCAGAAGATCACGGTCTCCTTCTGCCCGCAGTGGCGGTAGACCTGATCGATCATGTTGGAGATTTCCCGCTTGGTCATGAGCTTGTTGACCAGCGTCGAAGGAAATCTTCGGGCTCTTCGGCAGCACGCTGCCGAGCATGGCGCGACCCGGCGTGGTGTCGAACCAGTACCGCGTGACGACGCCCTTCTCGTCCGTGCCGTACCAGCGGAACTTGATCTTGGTGTGCAGGTCGATCGCCTTGGCGTGCAAGGCGTGCTCGATCTCGTCGATGTCGCCGAACACGCGCGGATGCTTCTGCTTCTCGTCCTCACGCATGATCGAGAGGTAGTAGAGACCGAGCACGATGTCCTGCGACGGCACGATGATCGGCGAGCCGTTGGCCGGATGCAGGATGTTGTTGGTCGACATCATCAGCACGCGCGCTTCCAGCTGCGCTTCCAGCGACAGCGGAACGTGCACGGCCATCTGGTCGCCGTCGAAGTCGGCGTTGAAGGCCGCGCAGACCAGCGGATGCAGCTGGATCGCCTTGCCCTCGATCAGCACCGGCTCGAACGCCTGGATGCCGAGGCGGTGGAGCGTCGGCGCGCGGTTGAGCAGCACCGGATGCTCGCGGATCACCTCGTCGAGGATGTCCCAGACCTCCGGCTTCTCCTTCTCGACCAGCTTCTTCGCCTGCTTCACCGTGGTGGACAGGCCCTTGGCGTCGAGCCGCGAATAGATGAACGGCTTGAACAGCTCGAGCGCCATCTTCTTCGGCAGGCCGCACTGGTGCAGCTTGAGCTCCGGACCGACCACGATCACCGAACGGCCGGAATAGTCGACGCGCTTGCCGAGCAGGTTCTGGCGGAACCGGCCCTGCTTGCCCTTGAGCATGTCGGCGAGCGACTTCAGCGGACGCTTGTTGGCGCCGGTGATGACGCGGCCGCGGCGGCCGTTGTCGAACAGCGCATCGACCGCCTCCTGAAGCATGCGCTTCTCGTTGCGGATGATGATGTCCGGCGCGCGCAGCTCGATCAGCCGCTTCAGGCGGTTGTTGCGGTTGATGACGCGGCGGTAGAGATCGTTGAGGTCGGACGTCGCGAAGCGGCCGCCGTCGAGCGGCACCAGCGGCCGCAGGTCCGGCGGGATCACCGGAATGACCTTCATGATCATCCACTCCGGCTTGTTGCCGGACTGGACGAACGCCTCGATCAGCTTGAGCCGCTTGGCGAGCTTCTTGGGCTTGAGCTCGGAGGTCGATTCCGCGATCTCGACGCGCAGGTCGGCCGCCATCTTCTCCAGATCGAGCGCCTTGAGCATCTCGCGGATCGCTTCCGCGCCGATCATGGCGGTGAAGCTGTCGGCGCCGAACGTGCTCCTGCGCCTTGAGATACTCGTCCTCGCTCAGGAGCTGACGGTCCTCGAGCGGGGTGAGGCCCGGCTCGATCACGATGTAGCTCTCGAAATAGAGGATGCGCTCGAGCGACTTCAGCGTCATGTCGAGCAGCAGGCCGATGCGCGACGGCAGCGACTTCAGGAACCAGATGTGCGCGACCGGCGCCGCGAGCTCGATATGGCCCATGCGCTCGCGCCGCACGCGCGAGAGCGTGACCTCGACCGAGCACTTCTCGCAGATGATGCCCTTGTACTTCATGCGCTTGTACTTGCCGCACAAGCACTCGTAGTCCTTGATCGGGCCGAAGATGCGCGCGCAGAACAGGCCGTCGCGCTCCGGCTTGAAGGTCCGGTAGTTGATCGTCTCGGGCTTCTTGATCTCGCCGTACGACCACGACAGGATCTTCTCCGGGCTCGCGATCGAAATCCGGATCTGGTCGAAGACCTGAGCCGGCGTCTGCGGGCTGAAGAGATTCATCAATTCTTGGTTCATCACCGTCTCCTCGTGAGGGGAGTCGCCTACGCCGCGTCCCCGAGGGTCGTTAAATCCGTGAAACCGGAGCGGGCGCTGGCCCGCTCCGGTGTGATTGTCGTTACTCGGCGGCTTCCGACGTTGCCCTGCTTCGAATTGTGCAGGTCGACGTTGAGGCCGAGCGAACGCATCTCCTTGACCAGCACGTTGAAGCTTTCGGGAATACCCGCTTCGAACGTGTCGTCGCCGCGCACGATCGCCTCGTACACCTTGGTGCGGCCGGCGACGTCGTCGGACTTCACCGTCAGCATTTCCTGCAAGGTGTAGGCGGCGCCGTAGGCTTCCAGCGCCCAGACCTCCATTTCGCCGAAACGCTGGCCGCCGAACTGCGCCTTGCCGCCCAGCGGCTGCTGGGTGACGAGCGAGTACGGTCCGATCGACCGGGCGTGGATCTTGTCGTCGACGAGATGGTGCAGCTTGAGCATGTAGATGTAGCCCACCGTCACCTTGCGATCGAACGGCATCGCCGGTGCGGCCGTCGTGCAGCGTGACCTGGCCGGAGTGATCGAGGCCGGCGAGGTCGAGCATCTTCTCGATGTCGGCCTCCTTGGCGCCGTCGAACACCGGGGTCGCGATCGGCACGCCGTGACGCAGGTTGGTGCCGAGCTCGACCAGGTCCTTGTCGCCGAGCGACTTGATGGTCTCGTCGTCGCCGTAGACCTTCTTCAGGATGTCCTTGAGCGGCCCTGGTGTCCTTCTTGCCGTTGCCGTTGTAGGCATCGACCGCCTGACCGATCTTGAGGCCGAGGCCGGCGCAGGCCCAACCGAGATGGGTCTCGAGGATCTGACCGACGTTCATGCGGCTCGGCACGCCAAGCGGATTGAGCACGATGTCGACCTGCGTGCCGTCATCGAGGAACGGCATGTCCTCGACCGGCACGATCTTCGACACCACGCCCTTGTTGCCGTGGCGGCCGGCCATCTTGTCGCCGGGCTGGATCTTGCGCTTCACCGCGACGAAGACCTTGACCATCTTCATCACGCCGGGCGGCAGCTCGTCGCCGCGCTGCAGCTTCTCGACCTTGTCGAGGAAGCGCTGTTCGAGGCGCTTCTTCGACTTGTCGTACTGCTTGCGGATGGCCTCGATCTCGCTCATCAGCTTGTCGTTGGGCGAGGCGAACTGCCACCACTGCGAGCGCGGATACTCGTCGAGCACCGAGCGGGTGATCTTGGAGTCCTTCTTGAAGCCCTTCGGGCCCGCGATGCCCTGCCGGCCTTCCAGCATCTCTGCGAGACGGCCGTAGACGTTGCGGTCGAGGATCGCCTGCTCGTCGTCGCGGTCCTTGGCGAGACGCTCGATCTCTTCGCGCTCGATCGCGAGCGCGCGCTCGTCCTTCTCGACGCCGTGGCGGTTGAACACCCGCACCTCGACGACGGTGCCCTGCACGCCCGGCGGCACGCGCAGCGACGTGTCGCGGACGTCCGACGCCTTCTCGCCGAAGATGGCGCGCAGAAGCTTCTCCTCCGGCGTCATCGGGCTTTCGCCCTTCGGCGTGATCTTGCCGCACAGGATGTCGCCGGCGCGGACTTCCGCGCCGATATAGACGATGCCCGCTTCGTCGAGGTTCTTGAGCGCCTCTTCCGAGACGTTCGGGATGTCGCGGGTGATTTCTTCCGGGCCCGAGCTTGGTGTCGCGGGCCATCACCTCGAACTCCTCGATGTGGATCGAGGTGAAGACGTCGTCCTTCACGATCCGCTCGGAGAGCAGGATCGAGTCTTCGAAGTTGTAGCCGTTCCACGGCATGAACGCGACCAGCACGTTCCGGCCGAGCGCGAGCTCGCCGAGGTCGGTCGAGGGACCGTCGGCGATGATGTCGCCGCTTCTTGACGTGATCACCGACCTTCACCAGCGGACGCTGGTTGATGCAGGTGTTCTGGTTCGAGCGCTGGAACTTCATCAGCCGGTAGATGTCGACGCCCGGCTTGGTCGGATCGGCCTCGCCGGTCGCGCGCACCACGATACGGGTGGCGTCGACCTGGTCGATCACGCCGGTGCGGCGGGCCGCGATGGCGGCGCCGGAATCGCGGGCGACCACGCCCTCCATGCCGGTGCCGACGAACGGCGCCTCGGCGCGAACCAGCGGCACCGCCTGGCGCTGCATGTTCGAGCCCATCAGCGCGCGGTTGGCGTCGTCGTTCTCCAGGAACGGGATGAGCGCCGCCGCCACCGAAACGAGCTGCTTCGGCGACACGTCCATGAAGTCGACCTTGTCCGGCGCGCAGCTGCAGCACGTCGCCGGCATGACGGCACACGATCAGCTCTTCGGTGAAGCGGCCGCGCGCGTCGATCGGCGCGTTGGCCTGCGCGACCGTGTAGCGGCCCTCCTCCATCGCCGAGAGATACTGCACCTCGTCGGTGACGCGGCCGTCCTTGACCTTGCGATACGGCGTCTCGACGAAGCCGTACTTGTTCACCCGCGCATAGGTCGCGAGCGAATTGATCAGGCCGATGTTCGGACCTTCCGGCGTCTCGATCGGGCAGATGCGGCCGTAATGCGTCGGGTGCACGTCGCGCACCTCGAAGCCGGCACGCTCGCGCGTGAGGCCGCCCGGGCCCAGCGCCGAGAGCCGCCGCTTGTGCGTGATCTCGGACAACGGGTTGGTCTGGTCCATGAACTGCGAGAGCTGCGACGAGCCGAAGAACTCGCGCACCGCCGCCGCCGCCGGCTTGGCGTTGATCAGGTCCTGCGGCATGACGGTGTCGATATCGACCGACGACATGCGCTCCTTGATCGCGCGCTCCATGCGCAGGAGGCCGATGCGGTACTGGTTCTCCATCAGCTCGCCGACCGAGCGCACCCGGCGGTTGCCGAGATGGTCGATGTCGTCGATCTCGCCCTTGCCGTCGCGCAGGTCGACCAGCGTGCGGATCACCGCGAGGATGTCGTCCTTGCGCAGCACGCGCATGGTGTCGGGCGCGTCGAGGTCGAGCCGCATGTTCATCTTCACGCGGCCGACCGCCGAGAGGTCGTAGCGCTCGGGATCGAAGAACAGCGACTGGAACATCGCCTGCGCGGTGTCGACGGTCGGCGGCTCGCCCGGACGCATCACGCGGTAGATGTCGAACAGCGCGTCTTCACGCGTCATGTTCTTGTCGACGGTGAGCGTGTTGCGGATGTAGGCGCCGACATTGACGTGGTCGATGTCGAGCAGCGGCAGTTCCTTGTAGCCCTGCTCGATCAGCGCCTTGAGCTGCTTCTCGGTGATCTCCTCGCCGGCTTCGGCGTAGATTTCGCCGGTCTTCGGATTGACCAGGTCCTCGCCGATGTAATGACCGACCAGCTCCAGGTCGCTCATGCGCAGCGCCTTGAGGCCCTTCTCGGCGAGCTGCCGGGCGGAGCGCACGGTGAGCTTCTTGCCGGCCTCGAGCACCACCTTGCCGGTGTCGGCGTCGACCAGGTCGTTGATCGCCTTGTAGCCGCGGAAGCGGTTGGCGTCGAACGGCACGCGCCAGCCTTCCTTCTGCCGCTTGTAGATGACCTTCTTGTAGAAGGTGTTGAGGATCTCCTCGCCGTCCATGCCGAGCGCATAGAGCAGCGACGTCACCGGAATCTTCCGGCGGCGGTCGATACGCGCATGCACGATGTCCTTGGCGTCGAACTCGATGTCGAGCCAGGAGCCGCGATACGGAATGATGCGGGCGGCGAACAGGAGCTTGCCCGAGGAATGGGTCTTGCCCTTGTCGTGATCGAAGAACACGCCCGGCGAGCGGTGCATCTGCGAGACGATGACGCGCTCGGTGCCGTTGACGACGAAGGTGCCGTTGTTGGTCATGAGCGGGATGTCGCCCATGTAGACATCTTGCTCTTTGATGTCCTTGACCGACTTGGCGCCGGTCTCCTCGTCGATATCGAACACGATGAGGCGCAGCGTCACCTTGAGCGGCGCAGCGTAGGTCATGCCGCGCTGGCGGCACTCATCGACGTCGTATTTCGGCGACTCGAACTCGTACTTGACGAATTCGAGCATCGACGTGTTGGAAAAATCCGAAATCGGGAACACCGATTTGAAGACGGCCTGCAGGCCCTCGTCGGGCCGGCCGCCGACCGGTTCCTGCACCAGCAGGAATTGGTCATAGGACGCCTTCTGAACCTCGATGAGGTTCGGCATCTCTGCGACTTCTTGGATTTTCCCGAAAAATTTGCGAACGCGCTTGCGACCTGTGAACGTCTGCGCTGCCATTCTCTCTCTCGCTCCGTCGTACCGTCGGGTCCGGGACGACTCTCCGGAAGGCCGCAATCCATCGCGACCGTCAGGACAGGCGTCGAGCCCCGCTGTTTCTATGCGATTCGACCCTGCGGCCGGACCGCTACACCGTTCCGCCAACTGGCGGATATAGTGGTGATTCCGAGGACTTAGCCCCGAAATCACCGATTTGTGTTCCGTTGGCCCGATCCCCGGGCCTGAAACGCCTCACCAAATCCCGGATCGCGCTCGGCTTCGCCTCGCTGATCCGGGATTTCGCTTCAGTAAGCTGCGCTTACTTCAGCTCAACCTTGGCGCCGACCTTTTCGAGGGTCGCCTTGATCTTGTCCGCCTCTTCCTTGTTCACGCCTTCCTTGACCGGCTTGGGCGCGCCTTCGACCAGGTCCTTGGCCTCCTTGAGGCCGAGACCGGTCAGCGCACGGACTTCCTTGATGACCTCGATCTTCTTGTCGCCGACCGCGGCCAGGATCACGTTGAACTCGGTCTTCTCCTCGGCCGCGGGCGCTGCCGCCGCCGCCGGGCCCGCCACCGCAACCGCGGCAGCCGCCGAGACACCCCACTTCTCTTCCAGCATCTTCGCGAGGTCAGCCGCCTCGAGCACGGTGAGGCTTGGAGAGGTCGTCCACGATTTTCTGCAAATCAGCCATTTGGTTTCACGTCCTGTTGGTTCGAACCAGTCGAGACTTTTGCGAAGGGCCTTACGCCGCTTCGCCCTTGGAGGCATAGGCCTGCACCACGCGCGCGAGTTTCGCCGCGGGAGCGTTGACCACCTGGGCGATCTTGGTCGCCGGCGCCTGAATGAGGCCGACGATCTTCGCCCTGAGCTCGTCCAGCGACGGCAGCGAAGCGAGCTGCTTCACGCCGTTCGGGTCGAGCGTGGTCTTTCCCATCGCTCCGCCGAGGATCACGAACTTCTCGTGCGCCTTGGCGAAGTCGTTGGCGACCTTTGGCGCGGCCACCGGATCGCTGGAGAACGCGATCAGGGTCGGCCCCTTCAACAGGGGCGCGATGGAGGCCACGTCAGTGCCTTCGAGAGCGATCTTGGCGAGACGGTTCTTCGCGACCTTCACGGCGGCGCCCGCCTGCCTCATCTGCTTGCGCAGAGTCTGCATCTGGGCGACCGTGAGGCCCGAATAGTGAGCGACGACCACGACGTTGGCGTCCTTGAAGACACCGTTGAGCGCCGTGACCTGCTCCTTCTTTGCCGCTCGATCCACTAGCTAGGCTCTTTCCGGTTTGGCGGCCCGCTCATCGGAACCGCCGGGTTGCGACCTGCCGTCCAGTCCGCACCGGGTCGGACGACGTTCTACTGCCCTGCCCTCCGAAGCGGCACCGCCGCCCCGGATGTTCCGAGGTTCGAACCGGTCGCGAGCGCGCCAAACGGACGGCCCAAATCGGTCTCGACCCGTCTATGCAGGGAATTAAGCAAGCGGCCGAAGCAAGCCGCGTGTGCACCTGCAGTCTCGGACAGGACTTCTCATCCGGAAACCCGGACGGCCGCACGCTTACGAAATCACTGAAACCGCCTCCGTCCTTCCAGATCGATCCCGCGGGATATCTAAAAGGATTGAGTTCCTAGTCACCATGATTTTTGTAGGACGCGCAAAGGCGCGCCGGTACATGGCCCGGCACGCCCGACGGCGTTTATCTAATTCGTTTGAACCGGCTTGCCAAGCCCGAATTACGCTCGTCAAACCGGATTTTTGAGGCCGGATCAGGCCTTTTCCGGCTGCGCCCCGAACAGCGAGCCCGGCTCGATCTTCACGCCCGGCCCCATGGTCGAGGACACCGCCACGCGGTTGATATAGTGGCCCTTGGCGCCCTGCGGCTTCGCCTTTTGAACGGCATCGGCGAAGGCCTTGATGTTCTGCACGAGCTTTTCCTCGGTGAACGAGGCCTTGCCGACGCCGGCCTGCACGATCCCGGCCTTCTCGACGCGGAACTCGACCGAGCCGCCCTTGGCGCCCTTCACCGCGCCGGTCACGTCCATGGTGACGGTGCCGACCTTCGGGTTCGGCATCATGCCGCGCGGGCCGAGCACCTTGCCGAGCCGGCCGACCAGCGGCATCAGGTCGGGGGTGGCGATGCAGCGGTCGAAGTCGATCGCGCCGCCCTGCACCTTCTCGACCAGGTCCTCGGCGCCGACCACGTCGGCGCCGGCCGCCCTGGCCTCGTCGGCCTTGGCGCCGCGCGCGAACACGCCGACGCGCACGCTGCGGCCGGAGCCGTTCGGCAGGGCGACCACGCCGCGCACCATCTGGTCGGCGTGGCGCGGGATCGACGCCGAGATTCATCGCGATCTCGATGGTCTCGTCGAACTTCGCCTTGGCGCGTTCCTTGACCATCTTCACCGCCTCTTCGAGCGTATAAAGATGTTCGCGATCAACGCCCTCGCGGGCTTTGGTCGTGCGTTTTCCGAGATTTGCCATGGCGGTTACTCCCGCACCTCGATGCCCATCGAGCGGGCGGAGCCTTCGACCATCTTCATGGCGGCCTCGATCGTGGAGCAGTTCAGGTCCTTCATCTTCTTCTCGGCGATCTCCTTGACCTGCGCCTTGGTCACGCGCGCCGACCTTGTCGCGGCCGGGCGCCTTGGAGCCGCTCTCGAGCTTCGCCGCCTTCTTGATGAAATAGGACACCGGCGGCGTCTTCATCTCGAAGGTGAAGGAGCGGTCCGCATAGGTCGTGATCACGACCGGGATCGGCATGCCCTTCTCCATCTGCTGGGTCTGCGCGTTGAACTGCTTGCAGAAGTCCATGATGGCCAGCCCGCGCTGGCCGAGCGCAGGGCCGATCGGCGGCGACGGATTGGCCGCCCCCGCAGGCACCTGCAATTTCAGAAATCCGGTGACTTTCTTTGCCATTGGCTACTCCTGTTAGTGGTGCGGATCTCGGCGATTGGCGATCGCCTCACCTCCCACGCCTGCGTCACGATACTCAAATACTACAAGCTTCTCCACCTGCGTGAACTCCAGCTCCACCGGCGTCGCGCGGCCGAAGATCGACACCGCCACCTTGAGCCGCGAGCGCGCATCGTCGACTTCCTCGACGGTGCCGTTGAACGAGGCGAACGGGCCGTCCGACACCCGCACCTGCTCGCCGATCTCGAACGAGATCGACGGCTTCGGCCGGTCGATGCCCTCCTGCACCTGCTGCAGGATGTGCTGCGCCTCGGCCTCCGAGATCGGCATCGGCTTGTTGTCGGTGCCGAGGAAGCCGGTCACCTTCGGCGTGTTCTTGATCAGGTGATAGGCCTCGTCGGTGAGGTCCATCTTCACCAGCACGTAGCCCGGGAAGAACTTGCGCTCGGCGTCGACCTTGCGGCCGCGGCGCACCTCGACGACCTTTTCCTTCGGCACCAGGACTTCATCGAAGCAGTGCTCGAGGTGGCGCTGCTTGGCCTGCTCGCGGATCGAACTCGGCGACCTTCTGCTCGAAGTTCGAGTAGGCCTGCACGATGTACCAGCGTTTGGTCATGATCGAAGCTTCCATTCCCGTCAGCCGGTTGGCGTCCCGGACCAGCCGATGATGAAGGTCACGACGAACCGCATGATCTGATCGGAGATCAGGAAGAAGATCGACGCGGCCGCCGTCATGATGAACACCATCAGGGTGGTGATCACGGTCTCACGACGGGTCGGCCAAGTGACCTTCTGGCCCTCGGCACGCACTTCCTGCAGGAATTTGATGGGACTGGTTTTCGCCATGGTGCCTGTCGGGTCGCCTGTCAAACGGCAATACACCCCCGCCGCTCGGAAT
>CAVTZH010000006.1:0-49947 GCA_963739175.1 uncultured Alphaproteobacteria bacterium | reverse complement strand
GGCGCTAAGCGGACTTCAGCGGGCGCAAGCTTCCGACGTCTGCTTGGGCCAAAAGCGAGCATCGAGCTCTGGCCACAGTATATGGCCATCGCCCGCGCTGCCTGTGGGTAGGTGACAACCGGCGCCCGTTCGATAATCTCTTTGACATACTCTGAAGGTGTTGACCTTATTTGAAAGGGCCGAAGATGAACAGTCAGCTAATTGCTTTGATAGCCACCACCGCGATCGTGATTGGGTCTGGTGGCGGATCACGTTCCGAGGTGTCGTACTCCGTCGTGACAGGAGAGACGCATGACTGCGACAAGGGGCCAAATGCGTCGATCGGCAACAACAATGCAGTATTCAAACTGACCGGAACATGTGAGCGGGTCCTCGTTAAGGGCGGCGGCAACAAGGTTACGATCGGGGCCGCAAAAAGAGTTGACGTAGACGGCGGGAAAAACGTCGTCAACATTGGCGCCGCCGACATCATCAGAGTCAATGGTCACGGCAACACGATCAATTTCAAGAAAAGAGAAGTACCAAGAAAACTCAGGATGTCGTGTCAAGCGGCGACAACAACACCCTGAATCAGACAGAGTGATTTTCGAAGCTTGGCATGATAGGCGCACCACCAATAGGCGGCATACGAGTTCATGCCTCCGCGCTTGGCAGACGGGCGCTCAGACTGCTGGCTCGGCTCATTGCAGCTCCTTCGGCCGGCGCTCGTAGCCGCCCTGCGGACCCCGGAATCGAAGCCGCCCCGGCCACAGAGCTTCGATGCGATCGATCAGATCCTTGGTCACCGCCTGCCAATTGGACCCCGGCTCAAGTTCGAAGATCGCGATCTGAGAAGGCGATGCCTGGATGGTCAGGCGGTCATTGCACATGGTCATGAACCATCGATGGCCACTATGGTCGGCGTCCCGGAACTGTAGTTTGTATGTTGCTGCAAAATCCTGCAGTGCGCGGGCCATCTGTGGCGCCTCTTCGCTCGCGAGGTCCAAAACCATGCTCGCCCGCGGTGAGATACTGTTCCGATCGCGCAGCACATTATGGCAGGATTGGTCTCGCGCAAGGCGATCGAGCCGGTCCCAAGCCGTGTTCGGCACGCTTACCAGAATTGCGGTCACCAGAAACGCGGCAATCCCGAAGATGATCCCGCGACGTTGCTCCGCGCGGTCGATGTCACCGCTGGCCGGTGCTTGCGCGCCGGTCGCGTACAGAATGAAATAGAACACCACGCTGGCGGCTGCTCCAGAGATTCCCGAAAAGATCGCAACGATCAGCAAGCCGTATCTTTCGAGCAATGCCGGCTGTGAAAAACCCGCCGAGACGACAGCGATCAGAATGCCTGCGCACATGCATCTGAGAACAGTAACCGATCGCTTCCACCAAAGAATCAGAAAGATTGGCAGGCCGAGCGCAGCAGCGTACGCCAGCACCCCTGTGTAGCTCAAAGAGGGATTTACAAAGAATACGAGAAGGACGGTGCTGAAAGCCAAGACGAGAAGGAAAGTCCACGCTGCAAGAAGAAAAGCGGCAACCAAGCCCATGAGTTGATGGAAACGCATCGGTCCTGCCTATGGTCGCGAACTGGCGCGCGTCCCGCGCGGTCCTGAATGGTGGGAGAAAGCGGTGCGCGTATCCCCCTGATGCCTAGTCAGACGGATGGCCTCGGAAATTTTGCAGCAGCGGCCAAAATCAATTCATTCTCCAAGTTTTGCAGAAAAACTAAAAGCTTACCGGCCCATATTATCCAACCCATGTACTGGCTTACCGTCGAAACCTCCGGCGATATCCGAGTTCACATTGTCCAGGCCAATCACCTCATGCTGGCGCGCATTGAGTCAGAAGCTGCAAGCCAGGCTGAGCAAATCTCGCCTCCTCTTTTCGAGCGGGCGACTCTGGTCGAACGTCATACACGTTACGTGATGTTGGCTAAGGTGGCAGGTAAGGACACACAGACAGTAGTCTCCGCTCTCATCAAGCAGGCGAAGAAGCTACCAACACAGCTGTATAAGTCCCTGACCTGGGACCGGGGAAAGGAACTTACGGATCATCATCGCTTTACGTTGGCGACTAAAATCGACGTATATTTTTGCGATCCGCAAAGCCCGTGGCAGCGCGGGTCCAACGAGAACACCAATGGCCTGCTGAGACAGTACTTTCCGAAGGGCACCGACTTGTCGGTGCATTCGCAAGCCTATCTGAACAAAGTGGCTCGTCAGCTAAACGAACGACCACGTGAGACCTTGCAATTTGAAACCCCAGCAGAGAGATTTAACGCCTGTGTTGCGTCGACCGGTTGAGCCGACAGGGACAAAGCGGACATGCCGAACCATCACGACTTGTGAGTACACCCTTGATCGCTGCTCTCAAGGCCAGTTGTGGGCGGGGGCGGGCCGCCCACAATGTGTGCGGGCTCGCGCGTGTCCCGGGTGCGCTACACATCGGGATACGCATCGAAGCGGCGACCTATGATCCCGGCAGGTAGATTTCTCGCTGATACCAAGGCACCGACGTGATGCTGATCAATTGTTCAGTTCCGTCGAACAGCGGTGCAAATCTTTCACCCGATGCCTTGAACGTGAACTTTTGCAACCGGTCGGATCCGCTGCTGGGCACGACATCGACTCCCTGCTCGTAGCGGTAGATGCGGTAGAAGTCGGGCTTGGGCTGCGCAAAGACCAAGAGTTCGGCCTTGCTGCGCGTGGCCAGCCCGCGAACAAAGTACAATTCCAGGGCAACCGATGAGCCGTTCTCGGCCTTGTACTCCCAGGACTCTGCCACGATCGAGCCCTTGGCCGTGTGGAGGACCTTGCGCTCCACGGCGTTGGCGGCCTTCATGTTGGCGCCGTAGGGTCCGGGCACGCCAATTGAAAGGCCCGCGAAAATCATGAGCCCGCCGGTGGTGGCGCCCTTCTTTTTCGCTGGGATGCCGAAGACCAAGTTGCGGACCGGTGTCGTCGGTTTGCCGGTGGCGTCCCATGCCGCCATCTGGTCGATGAAGGTCACCCGCAAGTTGGCGCCCGCGGACGGGCCCGATGCCGCCGCATCCACTTCCCAACCTGTGGGCACGAGCTTTTGGATTGCAGCGTCCGGCGCCTTGAAGTTCAGGATGGTCCGCACGTCCATGTTGCTGCTTACGAATTTTTCCTGCGCCAGAGCGGGGCCGGCGCACAGGCATAGCAATGCCAGCAGGATTGCGCGCATGATGGTCCTCCCATGGTGACGACCCGGGATTATTGGAGTGTCTTCCCACAGCGGCCCGGTACCACCGCAGATAGGAGAGAAGCTAGCAGCAAGGTGAGGCCTTGTCCGATGCGATCACTCCGGCTTGATGTTGGCCGCGCGGATCACCTTTGCCCACTTGGCGGTATCCGTCTTGATGACGGCAGCAAACTCCTCCGGCGACTTGAGGGACACTTCAAGACCGAGCTCCACAATCCGCTCGCGCATGTCGGCTTGCTCCGCGATCTGCACGATGTCTGCATGCACCTTGCCAACGACAACTCCCGGCGTGCCAGCCGGCGCCAACAGCCCGAACCAGGAGATGGCCTCGAAGTCCGGAAAGCCCGATTCCGCGAGCGTTGGCAGTTCGGAAATGATCGGCGAGCGCTTGAGCGACGTGACCGCAAGCCCGCGCAGCTTGCCACCGCGAACGACCGGAAGGATTACGCCCATATTCTGCAACGTCATGGTCACCCGCCCGCCGATCACGTCGGTGAAGACCGCGCCGCGATAGGGAACGTGGACGATGTCGACGCCGGCGAGACTCTTGAGCAGCTCGCCAGCAATGTGTTGGGGGGTGCCGACGCCGGGAGAGGCAAACGACAGCTTTCCGGGCTGGGCCTTGGCGAGCGCAAACAGATCCGCGACGCTCTTCGCCGGCACCTCGTTGTTGACCGCAAGGATGCTCGGCATTACCAAAACGCGGGCAATCGGCGCGAGATCGCGCACCGGATCGAAGGCGGGACTCGATTGCAGAGACGGGTTGATAGTCATTGCGCCGTTGGCCCCCCAATAGAGGGTGCTGCCGTCTGGGACCGATTTTGCCACCCGCTCGGCCCCGACACTCCCGCCGGCACCCGGAATATTCTCGACGGTTACCGGCACTTTCCACGCCTCATTGAGCTTTTGCGCGAACAAACGGGCTGTGATGTCGGTTGCGCTGCCGGCGGTGAAGCCGACGACGATGCGGACCGGCCTCAATGGATAACCTTGCGCCGATGCCATCAGTGACGCGGCCGGCAGCGCGGCAACGCCTGCCGCCAGATGCAGAAATTGTCGGCGGGGAAGTTTCATGTTGCCCTCCCAAAGTATTTGTAAAGCCGCAGATTAGCAGCGCGTTACTCGCACCGCGAGAGAGCCTTGTCGTGCACCGCCAAAGCCTGGGATGTCCGGTCATGGCCGCATGACACGCGCCGGCTTCGTGCTATTCTCCAACAAAACTAAAACGATGTCGGGAGGATTTCATGCGCGAGGTGCGGCGGCGCGGCTCCATTCTCAACGCGACATTCAACACAGCGTTCGCGATCGCGCTGACCGGATTTGCGAGCGCCGCGTACGCCGACCCGATCCCGCAGGGCTTCGAAGCCAGCAACATGACGCCGATCGGCTACTCGGCGCTCGAGAACCGGCGCGGCGCCTTCAAGATGACGCTGAAGAAGACACCGGACGGCCGCTGGTACATGTATCTCGGCCATCTCTGGCACCGCGGCTGGACCATCGTCGACGTCACCGATCCGAAAAATCCGACCTTCGTGAAGCACATTCCCGGGCCGCCCAACACCTGGACCATCCAGGTGACGTCGCACGGCAATATCCTGGTGACGGCGTTGCAGAAGGCGGCGATCGGGTGGGGCCTCGATGAGAAAGGGCCATACGATCAAGGCGTGCTGATCTGGGACATCAGCGATCCGGTCAACCCGAAGATGATCTCGCACTGGCGGACCGATTCCGACGGCACCCACCGCAATTCCTATCCCGGCGGCCGCTACGCTTATCTCTCCGCGTCAGCCAAAGGCTTCGACGGCCGCATCTTCGTGATCCTCGACATCGAGAATCCGGCGCAGCCGAAGGAAGCCGGCCGCTGGTGGATGCCGGGCCAGAAGGCGGGCGAGCCGCGGCCCGACAAAGCGCCGCGCGCGTTCCACGGGCCGGCCATGATCAGCCCGGACGGCAAGATGGCGACGCTCGCCTACGCACCGTCGCTGGTCAATCTCGACATCAGCGATCCGGCGTCGCCGAAGCTCATCGGCTCTCTCCAGTTCACGCCGCCGTTCTTCGGCGGCGGCGGGCAGGCGCTGCACACGGCGTTTCCGCTTTGGGATCGCAACCTCGTGCACGTGAATTCGGAAGCGCAGAACGAGCGCTGCAAGGAGCCGTTGCACTTCGCGGGGCTGGTCGACAACAGCAATCCGGCGGATCCGCGCTTCATCTCGATGTATCCGATGCCGGTGCCGCCGAAGGGCGCGCCGTACCGGAACTTCTGCGAGAAGGGCGGGCGCTTCGGGCCGCACAACGTCAACCAGGAAATCCATCTGCCGGACGTCGAGAAGCCCGGCAATTTGATCTATCTCACCTACTTCAACGCCGGCTTGCGCGTGTACAACATCCGCGACCCCAGGCTGCCGGTCGAGACCGGCTGGTTCATTCCACCGGCGCCCGCGAGCAATGCCGGGGTGCGGCCGCGCGACGGGGTCTCGACCCAGACCGAGGACGTCCTGGTCGACACCCGCGGCAACATCTTCGTCACCGACAAGAACTGGGGCTTGTGGGTGCTGCGCTATTCCGGGCCCGACCAGCCGGCGCCAACGGATCGCTAACCAGCAGCCACAAACGTGAACCTGGATTCCCGTTGGGGAACAGAGTTTTGCCCTATTTTCCCCATCTAGGTTCAGCGCTTTTGCCGTTTCGGGGGAACTTGATGCGTCTTCTCAGGCCGGTTGCCGTTGTGCTCGCGGTTGCGACTGTCGCGGGCTGCGCCAGCGATCCGTATTCGCCGACGCCGAAGCAGGATTCCGGCGCCATGACCGGCGCGCTGATGGGCGGCATTTTGGGTGCGGCGGTCGGTGGCCGCGGCGCCGGCAACCGCATCGCGGGCGCCGCCGTTGGCGCCATCGCCGGCGGTCTGGTCGGCAGCGCCATTGGCGCGTCGATGGACGAGGAAGATCGCCAGATGGCCTACGCCGCCGAGATGCAGGCGCTCGAACACGGCGCGCCTGGCGTTGCGGTCGGCTGGCGCAGCGAGCGCACGCGTTACTACGGCAGCGTCATTCCCGGGCCGTACTATGAGAACGGCGGCCGCCGCTGCCGCGGCTATACCCATACGATCTACATCAACGGACGGCCGGAAGCGGCCCGGGGCACCGCATGCCGGGCTCCCGATGGCCGCTGGGTTGCGGTAAGCTGATCCGGGATGGGCTCACCGAGGATATGAGGACACAATCACAATGACAGGACTAGTTTCGAACCTTGCACGCGGCGCGTTGGGCGCCATCGCGCTCACGGCGGTGTCTGCCAGCCTGGCCAATGCCGCGCCCGCGACGGTCGCCTCCAACACCAACCTGCGCCAGGGACCGGGCACGGGCTTCGGCGTCATCATGACGGTGCCGGGCGGGAGCGTCGTTGAGGTCATCCGCTGCGGTGGCGAGTGGTGCAATGTGATGGCCGATGGTCGTCCCGGCTACATGATCGCCCGCAATCTCGGGTTGGGCGGTCCGGCTCCCGTTGCTGTCGCGCGCCCGCCGGTGGTGGTCGTCGCACCCGGACCCTATTACGGCTACGGCCCGTATTATGGGCCGCGCTATTACGGGCCCGGCTTCTACTATGGCCCGCGCCGTTACTGGCGCCGTTGGTAATCGGTAATCGGATTCCAACGCCTTGATGTTGCAGGGCTATCACCGCTTTCTTGCTTAACGCGTTCTTAAGCCGGCGACGCTAAGGTCGTCGCCGGATATCCTGTAACGCGTGGTGTGCGGCATGGCCTCGGGCGCCTTGCCCCTCGATCGGCTGCGGCAATTTTTGCGGGAGCTTCCGTCCGGAGCACGCTCTTTGCTCATGACGGAGCTCGAGCGCGCCGTGCTGCGTGGCGATGACATCCCCGGCGGCAACATGCTGCTGCAGGAGGTGCGCGCCGCGGTGCGCGACTCTGGCGAGCAGGCGAATGCGCCGCGCATCGGCGCTCCCGCGCGCGCGTTCTTCCGTCCGCTCGAGCCGTTCCTGATCGACACGCAGGGCGAGCGCAAGGCGCCCGGGCGCATCGCGCGCGCAACGCTCGATCCGATCTGGACCTGGATCGCGCGCGACCTCGTGCCGGCGGAAGCGCAGGCCTATTGCGATGACGTGAGCCGCGCGCTTGCCGCCGGCGACACCGAGCCGCCGGACCCGCTGGTGCATTCGTTCCAGGCCTTGGCGACCGCGCGCATGCGCTCCACGCTCGATGCCGCGCAATCGGACGAGAAGCTGCGGCGGAAAATGTCGCACCTGATTGCAATGCCGGATGCGCTCAACGCCCTCAGGGACGTGCAGGCCATCGTGGCATCGCGCGACGCGCTCGACGTGGTCGCCGGCCGGCTGCCCGGGCACATCCGCAATCTGAGTGAAGGCACGCTCAACAACGTGATGGGCCTGCTCAAGTCTCCGCTCTGTCCGCCGGGCCTGCAGCCCTACACGCTGATCATGGTGGCGAACCGCCTCGCGGTGCCGTGGCACCTGATCCGCCTCGCGGTGAAGGCGGCCGACAGCGACGACGTCGCACGCATCGCGGCGTCGCCCTATGGCGTCGCGGTGACCATCACGCTCGGCGACATCGAGCGCATGGTCGCCGAGTTCAAGGCCGATCTGAAGCGCGGGCGCACCGTCGCGGTGACGTCGCTGCTGAAATGCATCCATGACGGTGTGCGCGGGGTGCGCACCGAGCTCGACCTGTCCGGGGACTCGCCGTGGGCGCGTCAGGTCGCTTCCATCCGCAGCGATATTTCGAGCGTGCTGAGGGCCGAGATCGAGTTGGTGCCGGGCCGGGTGCGGCGCCTGGTGCGGCCGCGGCTGCTCAAGGATATTGCGCGCGGTTCCGTGCTCAACGCCGACGAGGTGAGCGAGACCGAGGCGATGATCGAATTCGTCGGCGCTTGCCGGAACTTTGCGAGCGAGCTCGCCACCAGCGAAGTGACGCTGCGCACGTTTCAGGAGATCCAGCAGTATCTCGATAGCAGCACGCGCGCGCTGCTCGATGCGCTGCGCGGCGCGGACGAACATGACCTTCCGTTCCGCAAGTCGCAGATGGATGCCGCGATCAGATTTTGCGGCAAAGCATTCGGCCAGAACTATGCCGCGCTGTTGGCGAAGGCGGCCGGCGTGGCCGATAGCGGCGAACGCAAGCTGGCGGCGAAGGCGTGAGGATTGGCGCCGGCGCCCCTGTTGCGGCGGTGCGGCGGCCATGATGTAACTCCCGCGGCGACCCCAGAATCCGCGCCTCCGGAAAGCCCCAATCGGCCCGATGAAATGACGCCATGACGCTCTGGTTCGTGCTCGCGCTGATGACGGCGGCGGCGATCTTCGCCGTGCTCTGGCCGTTGTCGCGGCGTGAGTCGACGCTGCGCTCGGGCAGCGACGTCGCCGTCTATCGCGACCAGCTGGAAGAAATCCGCCGCGACCAGGCCGCCGGGCTGATCGGCGACAGCGAGGCCGCGGCCGCGGAGGTCGAGGTATCACGCCGGCTGATCGCGGCGGCCGATGCCGAGGCGGCGGCTGCGCAAGTCGCGCCCACCGCCGCGACGACGCGGCGGCGGATCGTGGCCGTTGCAGCGCTGGTGCTGCTGCCGGTCGGCGCCATCGCGCTCTATCTCGCGGTCGGCGCGCCGACGCTGCCCGGCCAGCCGCTGGCGTCGCGTGCGCCGGTGGAACGGCAAACGGTCGCGCAGATGGTCGCGCAGGTCGAAGCGCACCTGGCGAAGAACCCTAGCGAGGGCCGCGGCTGGGAAGTGGTGGCGCCGATCTATCTGCGCATGGGCCGCTTCGACGATGCCGTGAAAGCGCGGCGCAACGCGCTTGCGATCAACGGTCCGAGCGCCGAACGCCACGCCGGTCTCGGCGAGGCGCTGACGGCGGCGGCGAACGGCGTCGTGACGGCGGAAGCGCTCGCCGCGTTCCAGGCCGCGCTCGCGCTCGACGCCGAGCACGTCATGGCGCGTTTCTTCCTCGGTCTCGCCGCCGAGCAGGACGGGCGCGCGAATGACGCGATCAAGATCTGGCGCGCGTTGCTGGAGAACGCGCCGCCGGACGCGCGCTGGGCGGAATTCGTCCGCGCCGAGCTGACCCGCATCACAGGCGGTGCGCAGGGCGGGCCGGCCGGGCCCAGCGAGGAGCAGGTCGCCGCCGCCAAGGACCTGGCGCCGGACCAGAAGATCGCCATGATCAAGGGCATGGTCGAGCGGCTGGCCGAGCGCCTCGGCAAGGACGGTTCCGATATCGAAGGATGGCTCCGCCTGGTGCGCTCCTATATGGTGCTGGGCGAGCGCGAGCGGGCGCTCGCGGCGGCCGGCGATGCGCGCCGCGCGCTTGCCGCGGAGCCCGACAAGCTCAAGCAGATCGACGAACTGGTGAAGGGCCTCGGCCTCGACGGCTGACCGAACGCGACGGCAACAACCATGACCCGCAAGCAACGACGCCTGGTGATGATCGGCTCGGCCCTCGCGGTGCTCGTGCTCGCGGTCGGTCTGGCGCTCACCGCGCTCAAGGACTCGATCGTCTTCTTCAACTCGCCGACCGACGTGGTCGAGAAGCAGATCGCGCCCGGCGCGCGCATCCGTCTCGGCGGCCTGGTGAAGGAAGGCAGCGTCACGCGCGGCGACAACCTGCAGGTCCGCTTTGCGGTGACCGACGGCCGCCACACCATCCCGGTCGCGTATCAGGGGCTGCTGCCCGACCTGTTCCGGGAAGGGCAGGGCGTGGTGACCGAAGGCGCGCTCGATCAGGCCGGACTGTTCAAGGCCGACAACGTGCTCGCCAAGCACGACGAGAACTACATGCCGCGCGAGGTCGCCGAGCGTCTCAAGCAGCAGGGCCACTGGAAGGACGACACCGGCAAGAAGCCCGGCACGCCGGGGAAGGAGCTCACGCAGTGACTCCCGAAATCGGCCATTACGCGCTGGTGCTCGCCTTCGCGCTCGGCATCGTGCAGGGCTGCGTGCCGTTCTACGGCGCGCAGCGCAACGATCCGGTGCTGATGGCGACCGCGGTGCCGACCGCGGTGGCGCAGTTCGTCTTCGTCGGGATTTCGTTCGTGGCGCTCACCGTCGCCTATGTCGGCTCGGATTTCTCCGTCATCAACGTGTTCGAGAATTCGCACTCGCTCAAGCCGCTGATGTACAAGATCAGCGGCGTATGGGGGAACCACGAAGGCTCGATGGTGTTGTGGGTGCTGATCCTCGCGCTGTTCGGCGCGCTGGTCGCGCTGTTCGGCGGCAACCTGCCGCTCTCGCTCAAGGCCAACGTGCTTTCGGTGCAGGCCTGGATCGCGGTCGCCTTCATCCTGTTCATCCTCGCCACCTCGAATCCGTTCCTGCGGCTGGTGCCGGCGCCGGCGGAAGGCCGCGACCTCAACCCGCTGCTGCAGGATCCCGGTCTCGCGATCCACCCGCCGCTCTTGTACGTCGGCTATGTCGGGCTCTCGATCTCGTTCTCGTTCGCGATCGCGGCGCTGATCGAAGGCCGCATCGACGCCGCCTGGGCGCGCTGGGTACGGCCGTGGACGCTGCTGGCCTGGATCTTCCTGACGCTCGGCATCTCGATGGGCTCGTACTGGGCCTATTACACCCTCGGCTGGGGCGGCTGGTGGTTCTGGGACCCGGTCGAGAACGCCTCGTTCATGCCGTGGCTGATCGCGACCGCGCTCTTGCACTCCGCCGTCGTGATGGAGAAGCGCAACGCGCTCAAGATCTGGACCATCCTGCTCGCGATCCTCGCGTTCTCGCTGTCGCTGATCGGTACCTTCCTGGTGCGCTCGGGCGTGCTCACCTCGGTGCATGCGTTCGCGACCGATCCGACCCGCGGCGTGTTCATCCTTGCGCTGCTCGTTTTGTTCATCGGCGGCGCGCTCGCGCTGTTCGCCTGGCGGGCGCCGCTGCTCAAGCAGGGCGGACTGTTCGCGCCGGTGTCGCGCGAGGGTGCGCTGGTGCTCAACAATCTGTTCCTGGTGGTCGCCTGCCTGACGGTGTTCTTCGGCACGCTCTATCCGCTGGCGCTTGAGGCGCTCACCGGCGAGAAGATTTCGGTCGGCGCGCCGTTCTTCAACGCGACCTTCGGCCCGATCTTCCTCATTCTCCTGCTCGCGGTGCCGTTCGGCCCGTTGCTCGCCTGGAAGCGCGGCGATCTTCCGGGCGTGGCGCAGCGGCTGATGGCGGCGGCCGCGGTCGCGCTTGTCGTCATGGTCGGCACCTTCGCGATCCTCTGGGGCGGGCCCGTGCTGGCGCCGCTCGCGATCGGCATTGCGGTGTTCGTCATTGCCGGCGCGCTCACCGATTTCGCCGAACGCGCGGCGCTCGCGAAGGTGCCGCTCAAGACCTCGTTCCGGCGCGCCGCCGGCCTGCCGCGCTCGGCCTGGGGCTCGATGCTGGCGCATATGGCCCTCGGCATCACGCTCATCGGCATTGTCGGCGAAACGCAATTCGGCAGCGAACGCATCGCCGAGATGAAGCCCGGACAGACGATCTCGATCAGCGGCTATGATTTCCGTTTCGACGGCATGACCACCCAGCCGGGGGCGAACTATCGCGACGACGTCGCGCGCTTCACGGTTCTCCGCGGCAACGACATCGTGGGCGTGATGGAGCCTTCGAAGCGGACGTTCCCGTCGCGCTCGACCACCCGCACCGAGGCGGCGCTGATGGCGCGCGGCTTCAGCCAGCTTTATCTCTCGCTCGGCGACGTCTCGCCGGGGGGCACGCTCGCCGTGCGCGTCTATCACAAGCCGCTCGTGCTGCTGATCTGGCTCGGCACTATCGTGATGGTGATCGGCGGGACGCTGTCGCTGACCGACCGGCGGCTGCGCGTCGGCGCACCGAAGCCGGCGAGGGGCAAGCCCGCGATGCAGCCGGCGGAGTAGGGCGCATGCGCTGGCTCCGGCTGCTCCTCATGTTCGCTGCGCTCGTGGCGTCTCCGCACGCCTTTGCGGTGCAGCCCGACGAAATCATGAAAGATCCGGCGCAGGAGGCGCGCGCGCGCGTCCTGTCGAAGCAGTTGCGCTGCATGGTCTGCCAGAACCAGTCGATCGACGATTCGGATGCGCCGCTCGCGCGTGATCTGCGAATTCTGGTGCGCGAGCGGCTCGAGGCCGGCGACTCGAACCCGCAAGTGCTCGAGTTCCTGGTGCAGCGCTACGGCGAGTTCGTGCTGCTGCGTCCGCGCCTGCATTGGCGTACCGCGCTGCTGTGGTTGGCGCCGCCGCTGCTGCTGATCGGCGGCGGACTTGCGCTGTTTCTGATGGCGCGGCGGCGCAGCCAGACCGGCGCCGCCGATGCGGCGGTACCGCAGGGCGGCGCGCTTACCGCCGACGAACAGCGGCGATTGGCCGGGCTGGTCAAGCCCGAGGATCGCTGAAATCCTCAATATTTCGCGTTAAGCCGTTGATATCTCGCGTCTATCAAGAAAGACGCGACCTTACCAAGTTTTAATCCCACCGACAGGACCCTGTAAGGCTTCGGCCCCCATCTTCACTTTCGGACGACGCAAACAATTCGCTCGGCCCGGGCGGGACGAGCATCCGAACAAGATGGAGACCGACTTTATGTCCGACAGCATCAACCCGACTTCGAAGCCGCGCGGCGTTCTCTCCGCCCGCCGTTTCGCGCTTCTCGCGACCGCCGTTGCCGGCCTCGGCGCCACCGCCGTGTTCTTCGCGCCCGACCTCTCGGTGCGTTCGACCTTCCCGCCGGCCGCGCAGGCCCAGAATCTTTCGCAGCAGGCGCAGACCGCGCAGCGCCCGGTCGGCTTTGCCGACATCGTGGAGCGCGTGAAGCCCGCGGTGATTTCCGTTCGTGTCCGCGTCGACGCCCCGCGCGTGAGCATGCAGAACGCGCCGTTCCCGCAGGGCTCGCCGATGGACCGTTTCTTCCGCCGTTGGGGCCCTGAGGGCGAAGAGTTCGGGCAGGCACCGGATGGACGGGCGCAGCCGGATCAGCGCGGTCAGCGCGCGGTCCCGACGCCGCCTCCCAGTGGCCGCGCCGTTCCGACCCCTCCCGGCGGACGTAACGTCACCGGCCAGGGCTCCGGCTTCTTCATCACCGCCGACGGCTATGCCGTGACCAACAATCACGTCGTCGACCGCGCCAACAACGTGCAGGTCACCGCCGACGACGGCCGGACCTATGAGGCTCGCGTGATCGGCACCGATCCGCGCACCGACCTTGCGCTGATCAAGGTCGATGGCCGCAACGACTTCCCCTACGTTTCGCTCGCCGAAGCGCCGCCGCGCATCGGCGACTGGGTGCTGGCGATCGGCAATCCGTTCGGCCTCGGCGGAACGGTGACCGCCGGTATCGTCTCGTCGACCGGGCGCGACATCGGTTCCGGCCCCTATGACGACTTCATCCAGATCGACGCGCCGGTCAACCGCGGCAATTCCGGTGGCCCGACCTTCGACGTCAACGGCAATGTCATCGGCGTGAACACGGCGATCTTCTCGCCGTCCGGCGGCAATGTCGGCATCGCCTTCGCTATCCCGGCGAGCACGGTCCGCTCCGTCGTCGCGCAGCTGCGCGACCGTGGCTCCGTGACCCGCGGATGGATCGGCGTGCAGATCCAGCCGGTCACGGCCGAGATCGCCGAAAGCCTCAACCTCAAGTCCACGCAAGGCGCGCTGGTCGCCGAGCCGCAAGCCGGCAGCCCGGCGGTGACCGCAGGCATCCGTGCCGGCGACATCATCACCCAGGTCAATGGCACGCCGGTGCGCGATGCGCGCGAGCTTGCCCGCACCATCGGCGCCATGCCGCCGAATGCCAGCGTGCGGCTGACGATCCTGCGCAACGGCGCCGAACAGCAGATCACGCTCACGCTCGGCGAGCTGCCGAACCAGCGCGAAGCCCGCGCGACGCCCGAGAAGCCGCAAGAGAACAAGGGAATGGAAGTTCCGCGCCTCGGCCTCACCCTGTCGCCCCCGGCAGACGGTGGCAGCGAAGGCGTCACGGTCACCAATGTCGAGCAGGGCAGCATCGCCGCCGAGCACGGCTTCCGGCAGGGAGACGTGATCCTCAGCATCGCCAACAAGCCGGTCAAGACGCCGGCGGAAGTGCGCGACATGTTCGCCGATGCGCAGAAAGGCGGCGCGCGTAACATTCTGGTGCGGGTCAAGAGCGGCGACAACATCCGGTTCGTCGCCGTGCGTCTCGGCCGCGCCTAACTCGAATGGGGCGTTCCGCCGGCATCCGTCGCCCCCGCCGGTGGCACGAACCAGGGGGACGGGCGCGTCAGTTGCCCGTCCCCAGCTCTAGCCAGTTTCGGTCAGGTTTCCGTCGCCCCCACCTGGTCGGAATTGGTCGAGGGGCGGTGGGGCTCATCTCCCACCGCCCCTCGCTTACAACACACGGCCCAGTGCATTGGCCGGATGCAGGAACTTGCAACGGGGCACTATTTAGGTACGGTCGCCATGACGATTGCAACGCAAAGTGTTCCCTCGCCGAGGGAGCATAAGAAGGACCAGGACAGAGAGGTTGCCATGCGCCTCCTGATCATCGAAGACGACCGCGACGCGGCCGATTACCTGGTCAAGGCCTTCCGTGAGGTCGGCCATGTCGCCGAGCTTGCGACCGATGGCGAGGAGGGCCTCGCGCACGCGCTCGACGGCCAATACGACGTGCTCATCGTCGACCGCATGCTGCCCAAGCTCGACGGCTTGAGCGTGATCGGCACCTTGCGCAGCAAGGGCAACGACACGCCGGCGCTGATTCTCTCCGCGCTCGCGCAGGTCGACGACCGCGTCAAAGGCCTGCGCGCCGGCGGCGACGACTACCTGCCGAAGCCCTATTCGTTCTCCGAGCTGCTCGCGCGCATCGAGGTGCTGGCGCGTCGCCGCGGCGGCCGCGAGGAAATGGTCTACCGCGTCGCCGACCTCGAGCTCGACCGGCTATCGCATCAGGTCAAGCGCGCGAACGAGGAGATCATCCTGCAGCCGCGCGAATTCCGCCTGCTCGAATACCTCATGAAGCACGCCGGCCAGGTGGTGACCCGCACCATGCTGCTGGAGAACGTGTGGGACTACCACTTCGACCCGCAGACCAACGTGATCGATGTGCACATCTCGCGGCTGCGCTCAAAGATCGATAAAGGCTTTTCTCAGCAATTGCTGCATACGGTGCGCGGCGCGGGCTATATGATCCGCGACGGCAGGTAGTGCGGGGCACGGATTCGCCCCGCGAATCTGGCATGCTGCGGCCGTCGCGTGAAGGTTAACGCATGACGGCACTCGGCAAGCTCTTTCGGACGACCACCTTCAAGTTGACGCTCGTCTACTTGACGGTGTTCGCGCTGTTTGCGGCCTTCCTGCTCGCCTATTTCGCCTGGAACACCCGCCGGCTGGTGACCCAGCAGATCGTCGCGACGGTCGACGCCGAGATCGCCGGCCTGTCCGACCTCTACCAGCAGGGCGGCATAAGGCGACTGATCTTCGCCATCGACGATCGCGGCGGCCGGCCTGGCTCGAGCCTCTATCTGCTCACCACCGCGTCCGGCGAGGGCGTCACCGGCAATATCGGCTCGCTGACCACCGGCATCCTCGACAAGTCGGGCTGGACCGAGACCGCCTATCGCCGCATCGATGATTCGGACACCGCCGCCGAGCACCAGGCGCTGGTGCGCGTGCTGCAGCTTCCGGGCGGCTTCCGCCTGCTGGTCGGCCGCGACCTCCAGGAGCGCGAGCGGCTGCACGACGTCATCATCGGCGCCGGGTGGTGGTCGATCGCGATCGTGGTCGTCCTCGGCATCGCCGGCGGGTTCTTCATCACCCGCCGCGTGCTCAAGCGCGTCGATGCGATGACCGGCACCACGCAACGGATCATGAGCGGCGACCTCTCGGGGCGGCTGCCGATCGCCGGCAGCAATGACGAGCTCGATCGCCTGGCCGGCAACCTCAACGTCATGCTCGAGCGCATCGAGGCGCTGATGCACGGGCTCAAGGAAGTCACCGACAACATCGCGCACGACCTCAAGACGCCGCTCACGCGACTGCGCAACCGCGCCGAGGAGGCGCTGCGCACCGCCGAGGACGAATCGCAATACCGCGCCGCGCTGGAGCGCACGATCGACGAGTCCGACGCGCTGATCCGCACCTTCAACGCGCTGCTGATGATCGCGCGCGCGGAGTCGGGCCAGGCCCGCGACAACATGACGACCTTCGACGCCGCCGAGATCGCGCACGGCATCGGCGAGCTCTACGAGCCGCTCGCCGACGACAAAGGGCTGACCCTGCGTGTGGAAGCTCCGGAGTCCGCGCCGATGCACGGCAATCGCGAGCTGATCAGCCAGGCGCTCGCCAATCTGGTCGACAACGCCATCAAATATGCGGCGCCGAACAACGCGACGCTGGCGCCCGAACAATCGCCGCTGAACGGCGTGCAGCCCGAGATCGTGGTCAAGGCGGCGGGCGAGGGCGATCGCATCCTGCTGACGGTAGCCGATACCGGCCCGGGCATCCCCGAGCTCGACCGCTCACGCGCGGTCGAGCGCTTCGTGCGGCTGGAGCAGAGCCGGTCGCTGCCGGGGTCGGGGCTGGGGCTCAGTCTCGCCAATGCCGTCGCCCGCCTGCATGGCGGCGAGCTGCGTCTGGAAGACAACACGCCCGGCTTGCGGTCGGTGCTGGCGCTGCCGCGCGGCGTGTCCGCCGCTCCTGCCAATCCTCAGCCAGCATCCAAGGAAGGGATGCCGATTCCCTAGTTGCGATTCCGGCCCCGCGGTGACTAACTCGCGGGATGGCGGCATTTGCAACGACGGCGGATGAGTTGGGCGAGCGCGTGCTTGCGTCGCGGATCGCGACGGCGCCGCAACTTGCCGCGCCTGAGGCCGCCCAGAAACGTCTCGACGCTTGGCTCGCCGATCTCGACGGCCAGCCGGACGGCGTAACGCTGCGGCGCCTGTTCGCCGCGCATCCGCAGGTGCGTGCGCTCATTCTCGGTCTTGCCGACGGCTCGCCGCATCTCTGGGATCTCGCCTCCGCCGATCCGGCACGGCTTGTGAGGGTGCTCGAATCCGATCCCGAGGCCCGCCTCGACGCTCTCCTCGCCGATACCGTAGCGGCGATTTCTTCCACGCGCGACGAAGCCTATGTGATGCAGCTCCTGCGCCGCATGAAGGCAGAGGCGTCGCTGTTGATCGCGCTCGCCGACATCGGCGGTGTCTGGCCGGTGATGCGCATCACCGCCGCGCTTACCGAGCTAGCCGATGCCGCCGTCGGCGCGGCGGTGCGCCATCTGCTCGATCAGGCGGCGCGCGAGGGCAAGCTGCGCCCAACCAATCACACGGAGCCCGAGGCCGGCAGCGGCTACATCGTGCTGGCGATGGGCAAGATGGGGGCGGGCGAGCTCAACTATTCGAGCGACATCGACCTGATCGTGTTCTACGACGCCGCCGCACCCGCTTTCGTGCGCGGGCACCGAGCCGGCGCCGTTCTACGTGCGCATCACCCGCGGCCTGGTGAAGCTCCTGCAGGAGCGCACCGCCGACGGCTATGTGTTCCGCACCGATTTGCGGTTGCGGCCCGACCCCGGCTCGACGCAGATTGCCGTGTCGACGGCAGCTGCGCTCGACTACTACGAGAGCATCGGCCGCAACTGGGAGCGCGCCGCCATGATCAAGGGCCGCGCCTGCGCCGGCGACATCGCGGCCGGCGATAAGCTACTGCGTGAACTTTCGCCGTTCATCTGGCGCAAATATCTCGATTTTGCCGCCGTCGCCGACATCCACAGCATGAAGCGTCAGATCCACGCTTATCGTGGTCATGGTGAAATCGCGGTCGAAGGCCACAACGTCAAGCTCGGGCGCGGCGGCATCCGCGAGATCGAGTTCTTCGTGCAGACCCAGCAGCTGATCGCCGGCGGCCGCCATCCGGAGCTGCGTGGCCGCGAAACGCTGGCGATGCTCGACGTGCTGGCCGAGCGCGAATGGATCGGCGCCGCGGCGCGCGACGAGCTTGGCGCCGCCTATCGGTTCCTGCGCATGCTCGAGCACCGGCTGCAGATGGTCGCCGACGAGCAGACCCACACGCTGCCCGGCGACCGCGAGGGGATCGAGCGGTTCGCCCGCTTCTTCGGCTATGCCGATCGCGACAGCTTTGCCGAGGCGCTGCTCGGCCATCTGCGCAATGTGCAGCGCCACTACGCGACCCTGTTCGAGAGCGCGCCGGCGGCCGAGGCGCGTGCCCGCGCGCTGTCGTTCCCGGCCGAGGCCGACGATCGCGAGACCCTCGACAAGCTCACCGCCATGGGCTTCAAGCAGCCGCTCGAAGTCTCGGCGCGGGTGCGGCACTGGCTGTCGGGTGGCTACCGCTCGCTGCGCGGTGAGCATGCGCGGGAGCAGCTCGCGGAGCTGGTGCCGCTGCTGCTGACCCAATTTGCCCGATCCTCAAACCCGGATGCGGCGATTCTCGCTTTCGACCGCTTCCTTTCCGGATTGCATGGCGCCGGCCGGATGTTCTCGCTGCTGCGGCAGAACCCCGACCTGATCGCGCTGATCGCCATGGTGCTCGGCACCGCGCCGCGGCTCGCCGACGGCCTCGCGCAGTTCCCCGACATCATGGACGCCGTGATCGACCCGAGCTTCTTTGGCGCGCTGCCCGAAGAGGACGAGCTGCGAGCAGTGCTCGACCGTTCGCTCCGGCAATCAGGCAGTTACGAGGATTTTCTCGACCGCATCCGCATCTTCGCGCAGGAGCAGATGTTCCTGATCGGCACGCGCATCCTCTCCGGCACCGTGTCGGCGGAGCAGGCCGGCGAGGCGTTCGCGCGGCTCGCCGACATGCTGGTCCGCTCGCTGCATCGGGCGGTCGAGGACGAGTTCATCAAGCTGCACGGCCGCATCGCCGGGCAGGAGATTGCGATCCTGGCGACTCGGCAAGCTCGGCGGCCGCGAGATGACGGCGACCTCCGATCTCGACCTGATCGTGATCTACGATTTCGACAACGAGCATCCGGAGTCCGACGGTCCGCGTCCATTGTATGGCGCGCAATATTTCACCCGGCTGGTGCAGCGGCTGATCAGCGCGCTCACCGCGCAGACCAACTACGGCGTGCTCTACCAGGTCGACATGCGGCTGCGGCCGTCGGGCCGCTCCGGGCCGGTCGCCACCCGCATCGACAGCTTTGCAAGCTACCAGGAGACCGAAGCCTGGACCTGGGAGCACATGGCGCTGACGCGCGCCCGCGTGGTGTCGGCGTCGCCGGAATTCCGCGCGCGGATCGAGGCGGTGATCCGCGTCGGTGCTGGTGCACGCCGCGCAATGCCGAGTTGATCGCCGGCGATGTCGCCGAGATGCGCCAGGCGATCGCCAAGGAGAAGGGCGAGGGCGATCGCTGGAACCTCAAATATGCCGCCGGCGGCCTGGTCGACATCGAGTTCATCGCGCAGTACCTGCAGCTCGTGCATGCCGCGACGACGCCGGAGATCCTCGACACCTCGACCATCCGCGTGCTCGACAAGGCGTGGCGGCTCGGCCTCCTGCCGACCGAGCATGCCGAGGTGCTGCGCCCGGCGGTGCGCCTCTATCACAACCTCACGCAGATCCTGCGGCTCTGCCTGCCGGGCGATTTCGATCCCAAGACCGCGGCGCCCGGGCTGTGCGGCCTGCTGGCGCGCGCCGCCGACGTGCCCGACTTCGCGACGCTCGACGCCTTCATCGCGGAGACGGAAGCCAAGGTGCGCAAGAGCTTTGAGCGCATCCTTGAAGCGCCGGCTTGAAGCGCCGGCGCGTCACTTCAGCTCGAACTCGACCAGCTTGATCGCTGTCGTCCCGCTGTTGCGGATCGCGCGCGTCGCGCCGGGCTCCTGCCAGTAGAAATCGCCCGGCCGCAGCGCCAGACGGGCGGTCCATCTCGCCCTTGATGATTTCCGACGAGCTCGTCGCCATCGATGATGACACGCAGCCCTGGCGCGGTCTGCGTGATCGGCCCGGCGGTCTCGCCCGGCGGGAGCTGGAGCCGCCAGCCGCGCACCCGCTCGTTGTCGAACATCTGCCGGTAGCCCGGAACATCGCGCGCCTGCGGCGTGAAGTTGCCGGGACCCGGCTTGAGCAGCGCGATGACGAGATTGTTGAACGGGCCGTCGGCGGTGTTGGTCGAGCGGTGGATGAATGGTCCTTCTTGGAAAGGGCGGTGAAACTGACGCTGCCGCGCGTCCCGGCCTTGGCGGGGATCTTTTCGCGCCTTGCCGAAGACCTGGCCCTTCGTTGGCGCCGGCCTCGACCAGGATGCTGATCTGGTCGTTCGAGTGGACGTGGAAATTCGAGCCCTTGCCGGGCCGCATATAGACCCGCAGCATCATGATGTAGTCGTTGCTGAAGATCGGCCAGTGATATGCCGCCTTCTCGACCGGAACCGGCTTGCCTTCGTCCTGCGCCAGCATCGGATGCATCGGGGCAAGCAGGCACGACGACGAGCAATGCCTTCAGCAGGTACCGCATGGATATCCTCCCTTGATGTTGCGCCGCCTTGTGGCGGTCGCGTTGGCGAGGAGATTGCGCCTCTCCGGACCGTGCGCAAGCGTGCGGCGCTACGACCCGGCCGCCGTGGCTTGGGCCTTCGTGCAAATCCTGAGCAAGCCGTCATAATGCGCGGGCGCGAATGAATTGAAGGACTGTCCATGCCGCTTGTCCGCCGCCAGTTTCTGCAGGCCGCCGCCGGTGCGGCATTGTCCGTGCCGCTCGTCGCGGCGCGGCGAGCGCGCAATCCTATCCCAGCCGCTCGGTGCGCGTGATCGTCCCGGTCGGGGCGGGCGGCGCCAACGACACCTCGACGCGGCTGATCGCGCAGAAGCTTTCCGAGAGCCTCAAGCAGCAGTTCTATGTCGAGAACATCGTCGGCGCCGGCGGCAATATCGGCATGGCGCAGGCGATGAAGACCGCGCCGGACGGCTACACCGTGCTCTCGGTGGCGCCGAGCTTCGTGATCAATCCGACGCTCAATCCGAAGACGCCGTTCGATCCGGTGAAGGACTTCGCGCCGGTGACGCTGATGTGCGCGACGCCGACGGTGATCGTCGCGCACGACTCGCTCGGCGCGCGCACCATCAAGGAGCTGATCGCGCTGCTCAAGGCCAATCCGGGCAAGTTCAGCTACTCCTCGCGCCGGCACCGGCACGCCGGCGCATCTCGCCGGCGAACTGTTCAAGGCCGAATACGGCGTCGACATCATCCATGTGCCGTTCACCGGCGGCGGCCCGGCGATGAATTCCACCGTCGGCGGCCATACGCCGATCAGCTTCCCGGCGCTGTCGACCGCGGCGCCGAGCATCCTCGGCGGCAAGGTGCGGGGGCTCGCGGTGATGAGCCCGAAGCGCTCGTCGACGCTGCCGGATGTGCCGACCATGGTCGAATCCGGGCTGGGCAATCAGGAGGCCGATGTCTTTGTCGGGATCCTGATGCCGGCGGACGCACCGCGGCCGGTGATCGACCTGCTCCACCGCGAGATCGTGAAGGCGCTGGCGCTCGCCGACGTCAAGGAGAAGCTCGCGACGCTCGGGTTCGATCCGATCGGAAATTCGCCGGACGAGTTCGGCGCGTGGATCAAGACCGAGGTCGCCAAGTGGGCGAAGGTCATGCGCGACGCCAATATCAAGATGCCGTAGTCTATCGCTCCGGGCCCGAGACGACTTACCCGCCCCATCATGCGGCGACGCATCCGTGTCGCCGCGCTGCACGCGCGTCGAGCTCACGCGGCCGCGCGAAGGCGCGGGCACGCGCGGCGCCTTAGCGCTCGCCCGCGCACCGGGGAGAGCGGGATCGCCTGGCTTCGCTGGCATCGAGCGAACCTCCGCGGTGTCGTGCCGGCTGTGCCAGTCGTCGGCCGGCAGCCGCAGCAGCACCAGCGTGCCGCGTCCGGGCGTCGAGCGGATGCGCAGCGTGCCGCCATGCAGCTCGGTCAGCGATCGCGCGATGGCGAGCCCGAGCCCCGAGCCCTGGTGGCTCTTGGTGAACTGGCTCTCGACCTGCTCGAACGGACGCCCGAGCTTGGCGAGCGCCGCGCGCGGAATGCCGATGCCGGTGTCGACGATGGCGATGCGCACGAAGTTTGCCGACTCGCGCGCCCGCACCGTGATGCGGCCGCCTTCCGGCGTGAACTTGACCGCGTTGGACAGGAGGTTGAGCACGATCTGCTTGAGCAGGCGCTGATCCGCGCGCACGCGGATGCCCTTGGCGATGTCGGCGGCGAGCTCGATCTGCTTGTCGTCGGCGCGCGCGGAGACGACGCGCATGGTGTCGTTGAGGAAGCGGCCGAGCCGGACCTGCTCGAAGTCGAGGCGGATGCGGCCGGCCTCGATCTTCGACATGTCGAGGATGTCGTTGATGACGTCGAGCAGGTATTGGCCGCTCTGGTGGATGTCCTTGCAGTAGTCGCGGTACTTGTCGCCGCCGATCGGGCCGAACATCTCCGACTTCATGATCTCGGAGAAGCCGATGATGGCGTTGAGCGGCGTGCGCAGCTCGTGGCTCATATTGGCGAGGAAGCTCGATTTCGCCTGGTTGGCCTCCTCGGCGCGGGTCTTCTCGTCGGAATATTTCTCCGCCAGGTCGGCGAGCTCTTCGGCCTGATGCTCGAGCGTGCGTTGCGAGGCGCGCAGGTCGGCGATGGTCTTGATCAGCCGCTGCTCCGAATTCATCAGCTTCTCTTCGTGCCGCTTGATGGTGGTGATGTCGGTGCCGACCGACACATAGCCGCCGTCCTTGGTGCGGCGCTCGCTGATGTGCAGCCAGCGGCCGTCCTCGAGCTGGGCTTCGAAGGTGCGGGCGCCGGGGATCAGGTCGTCGTTGATCACACGTGGTGCGCACCACCGGCTTGCGGCCGGCGGCGACCACCGTGTCATAAGGCGTGCCGGCCCTGACCGCCTCGTCGGGCAGGTTGTGCAGCGCCAGGAAATTGGAGTTGCACAGCACCATGCGGTTGTTCGCATCCCACAGCACGAACGCCTCCGGGATGGTCTCGATCGCGTCGCGCAGGCGCAGGTCGGCCTCGACCGTCTTCTCGACCAGCGTCTTCTGCTCGGTGATGTCGACGGCGATGCCGATCAGGTGCGGCGAGACTTCGCCCGGCTGCTGCACCAGCTCGCAGCGCGCGCGCAGCCACACCCAGTTGCCGTTGGCGTGACGCATGCGGAAGGCGTGGTCGATCGACGAGGTCCTGGCTTCGGCGAGCTGTGCGGCAAGCTGATAGAGATGCAGGTCCTCCGGATGCACCAGCGCATTGACCTCGCCGAAGCTCAAGAGCTCGTCCTTCGGCTTCAGCCCCAGGATCGCGAACATCGAATGCGACCAGAAGATGCGGCCGCGCGCCGAGCTCCCAGTCCCACAGCCCGCAGCGGCCGCGATTGAGCGCGGTGTCGATGCGGGTGCGCACGGTCTCGTAGATGACGTCGGCCTCGCGCGCGCGCGTCGCCTGCCAGTGGAAGGCGAAGCCGAGGATCAGCACGACAAAGCCGGTGGTGGCCGAGAGCGTGACGGTGAGCGCCGTGTCGGAGCGCCAGGCCGCCAGCGCATCGGCGCGCCGGTGCACGACCGTGACCTGGCCTTGCCCGGAGGCGAGCCAATGCACCGTTGCGTAGGCCGGCGTGCTGTCGGCGAGGGCGATCTCCAGCACGCCGGCCACGGCCCCCAGAGTATCCAGTGGCTGCGATGGCCCGAGGACGTCGGTGAGGCGGCGGCCGAGCGCCGCCTTGTCGGGCTGCGGCACCGCGGTGGTCATGCCGTCGCCGGTCAGGATGCCGACCCGCACCGCCGCGACGATGACGCCGTCCGCATTGGTCAGGATGATCTGCCGGCCCGGCACCAGCGCCCACGCCGGGATCGTCTGCTCCAGCTCGAGCTGCTTGCGGCCTGTCCGCTGCGGACGAGCGCGCGAACCGGTCGGCGAGGAATTCCGCGCTGCCGGTCATGCCGCGCACGATCTCGCCGATCGCCTGACGGCGATGGTCGAAGACCTGCACGAACGCGCCGATGCAGATCGTGACCAGGAATGCGATGATGAGGGCCGGTACTGCGCGTCGCAGCGCCGGCTCCGCCGTCAAAAGGCGTCGGTATGCCGGCTTGGCGATCGATTGCGCCAGCCCCTTTATTGAATCACTACTGACAGACGCGCTCGCCGTCTCGACGCGCGCCATGCGTGGCCCCCGTTCGGATCATCCAGACCAGTCTTTTCGGAAGGATGTGCCGCATCTCCCCGAATCACTTTGCATTGGAGTCGAGATGTGAGAATTTGTCGAGAGTCATTAATGAATTTTTAAGAACCCACCGCTTTTTCGCAAGCCGCTGAGATTCAAGGACGAATCCGCGAATCGAAAGCGCTCGCAGCGGCCGCCAATACGTAAGTCCTGGGAAAATAAGTCAGTTCTCGGCGAGCGCGCGCGAGACGATGTCGCCGACGTCGCGCGACAGCGAAGGCTGCGCGGCGACCTTGCGCAACGCCTTCTCCGCTTGCGCGCGCCGCGTCGGTTCGAGCACGCGCCAGCTCTTGAGCGCGGTCAGCAGCCGCGCGGCGACCTGCGGGTTCTTCTTGTCGAGCGCGAGCACGGTGTCGGTGAGGAGATCGTAGCCGGCGCCGTCGGCACGATTGAGCTGGGTCTGGTTCGACATCGCGAACGAACCGAACAGTGCGCGCACGCGGTTGGGATTGCTCATCGAGAACGCCGGATGCGAGGTCAGCGCCATGACGCGCGCCAGCGTCGCCGGCTCCGGGATCGAGGCCTGCAGCGACAACCATTTGTCGACCACCAGCGCATTGTCCTGGAAGCGCTCGTAGAGATCGTCGATCGCTTCGGCGCGTTCCGGCACGTCGCACAGCGACAGCGTCGTGAGCGCGGCCATGCGGTCGGTCATGTTGTCGGCGTCGCGGTATTGCTGCGCGGCGAGCGCCACCGCGCCCTTGGCGCGGGCCGCGACCATGAGGTCGAGGCAGGTGTTGCGCAGCGCCCGGCGCCCGGCGCCGGCGGCGTCGGGCCGGTAGGGGCCTGTGTCGGTGAGGCTACGGTAGCGGTCCTGGAGCGCCTTGGAGAGATGCTGCCCCACCGCGTCGCGCAGGGCCGAGCGCGCCACGAAGATCGCATCGGGATCGACGTCGCGGGCGATCTCGCGGGCAATGTCGGCCTCGCTCGGCAGCGTCAGCGCGAGCGACACGAACGCCGGCTCGAGCGACGTGTCGTCGAGGATGGCGGCCATCGCGTCGAGCAGGCCTTCGTCGCCGCGGGTGGCGCCGCCGGAGCGGATCGCCTTGACGTTGTCGACCAGCAGGCGCGTCGCCAGCGACTGCACTGCCTGCCAGCGATTGAACGGATCGGAATCGTTCGCCGCCAGGAAGCGCAGCTCGTCACCCGAGAGATTGGCGACGATGCGCACCGGCGCGGAGAAATTGCGGTTGAGCGACATTACCGGCGGCTCGGCAATGTCTTCGAAAACAAAGGCTTCGGAGGATTTGCGCAGAGACAGGATGCCGCGCTCGACGCTTGCGCCGCCGGCAAGCTTGAGCGGCAGATCGCTGCCGTCGCGCCCGACCAGGCCGACCGCGAGCGGAATGAGCATCGGCTCTTTGGTGGGCTGGCCCGGCGTCGGCGGCACGGTCTGCGCGATCTCCATGCGGAAGGTCTTGGCGCGTGCGTCGTGGCGGCCGGAGACGACGACTTCGGGCGTGCCGGCTTGCGAATACCAGAGCATCAGCTGCGAGAGGTCGACGCGGCTGGCGTCGGCGAAGCACTGCACGAATTCCTCGACGGTCGCCGCCTCGCCGTCATGGCGCTCGAAGTAGAGATCCATGCCCTTGCGGAAACCCTCGACGCCGAGCAGCGTCTGGATCATGCGCACGACTTCGGCGCCCTTCTCGTAGACCGTCGCCGTGTAGAAATTGTTGATCTCGCGATAGACGCTCGGCCGCACCGGATGGGCGAGGGGGCCGGCATCCTCGACGAACTGCATGGCGCGCAGGCCGCGCACGTTGCGGATGCGCTCGACCGCGCGCGCGTTCTGGTCGGCGCGGAATTCCTGGTCGCGGAAGACTGTGAGCCCTTCCTTCAAGCAAAGCTGGAACCAGTCGCGGCAAGTGATGCGGTTGCCGGTCCAATTGTGGAAGTACTCGTGCGCGATCACCGCCTCGATGCCCATGTAATCCTGGTCGGTCGCGGTGTCGGTCGAGGCCAGCACGTATTTGTCGTTGAAGACGTTGAGCCCCTTGTTCTCCATCGCGCCCATGTTGAAGGTCGAGACCGCGACGACCATGAAGATGTCGAGGTCGTATTCGCGCCCGAACCGCTCTTCGTCCCAGCGCATCGAGCGCTTGAGCGCGTCCATGGCGTAGGCGCTGCGTTCCTCGTTGCCGGGCTCGACATAGATGCGCAGCACGACGTCGCGGCCCGACATGGTGCGGAACGTGTCCTCGATATGCGCGAGGTCGCCGCCGACCAGCGCGAACAGGTAGGACGGTTTCGGGAACGGATCGTGCCAGACCGCGAAATGCCGCCTGGTTTCCGGCACGTCGCCGGACGCGACGAGATTGCCGTTGGCGAGCAGCACCGGACAGTCGGCCTTGTCCGCTTCGATGCGGGTGGTGAACACCGCCATCACGTCGGGCCGGTCGGGATAATAGGTGATGCGGCGGAAGCCCTCGGCCTCGCATTGGGTGCAATAGGTCGTGCCCGAGCGATAGAGGCCCATCAGCTGCGTGTTGGCGGATGGATCGAGGATGGTCTCGATCTCGAGTGTGAACGGCCGTTGCGGCGGCTGCGCGATGGTGAGGCCGTCGGGCGTAGCGACATAGGCGTCGCGCGTCAGCTCGTCGCCGTCGAGCGTCAGCGAGACCAGCTTGAGGCCGTCGCCGTCGAGGACCAGCGGGGCGGGGGACGCGGCCTTCGGATTGGGCTTCAAGCGCAACGCTGCGCGCACCCGCGTCGCGGTCGCCATCAGCGACACGGTGAGATCGACGGTTTCGACCAGCCAGTCGGGCGGGCGGTAATCCTCAAGACGGATCGGAACGGACTGCTCGGTGCGCATCGCTTGGAACGGTTCTCGGCTGGGAGGTAAGGCGGGGAGACGGCTATTTCCTCTCTAACACATTCGGCGACGGCAACCCGGCACCGGGATGGGGCATGCCCGTCTCTTGTGCAGAAATCGCGGGCCAGCCGAAGGCCCCAAATGCCCGGTCAATGCGGCATTTCGGTGTGTTCCCTCATGCGGTCCGATGATCTAGGGTGGCGGCGACTTCGAGCTGTTCTGGGAGGGAACTACGATGATTGGGACCCGCACAATCGCAATCCGCGCAACCGGAATCCGCGCGGCCGGACTTCGTGCAGCCGGATTTGGCATCGCAGCCCTGTTGGCGGCGAGCAGCGGCGCGTTCGCGCAAGGCTATCCGACCCAGACAGTCCGGATCGTGGTTCCGTTCTCCGCCGGCAGCATCACCGATGGCCTGGCGCGCATCCTGGCTGACAAGCTGTCCGGCATGTGGAAGCAGCAGGTCATCGTCGAGAATCGTCCCGGTCTGCCCGGCACCGCCACGGTCGCCACCAGCAAGCCCGACGGCCATACGCTCATGCTGACCTCGAACGGGCACACGATCGCGCGCGCGATCAACAAGACGGTGCCGTTCGATCCGGTGAAGGATTTTGCCGGCATCAGCGTGGTGGCGTCGGCGCCGCTGGCGGCGGTCGTGCCGCCGGATTCGCCGGCCAAGACGCTGAAGGAATTCATCGCGCTCGCCCAGAAGAATCCCGGCACGCTCAATTTCTCGTCTGCCGGCGTCGCCAGCACGACGTTCCTGTCCGGCGAAATCTTCAAGCAGACGGCGAAGATCAACATGGTGCACGTCCCGTTCAAGGGCGCGCCGGAGGCGATGACCGCGGTGGTGCGCGGCGACGTGCAGTTCTATTTCGCCCCGGTCCCGTCCGCGCAGTCGCTCGGCGCCGGCGGCAAGGTGAAGGTGCTCGCCGTCAATTATCCCAAGCGCATCCCGCAGCTTCCGGACGTGCCGACGGTCGCCGAGGCCGCGCTGCCGACGTTCGCCTACGAGTCCTGGTTCGGCGTCATGGCGCCGGCCGGAACGCCGCCGGCGATCCGCGACAAGGTCGCGCAGGATATCGCGGCGGTGTTGAAGATGCAGGACGTGATCGACCAGATGGCGAAGGTCGGCAACATTCCCGCGCCGACCACGCCCGCCGCATTTGACAAGATCATCGCCGCCGACACCGTGCGCTACAGCAAGGTGATGGCGGACGCCGGCATCACGCCGCAATAGCGCCGATCGACTAGCCGCGCACGACCGGTTGCGACAAGGCCGGCGTGCGCAGTCCGTTTGGTCGGACAACAAAATCAGGAGGCCGCGCTATGAAACTTCGCATCGTATGTGCAGCGGCGCTGCTGGCTGTCGTCGTACAGCCGGCGTCGGCACAGCAGTATCCGAACCAGACGGTCCGCATCGTCGTGCCGTTCTCGGCCGGCAGCAACACCGATGCGCAGGCGCGAATCCTCGCCGACAAGCTTTCGCAGATGTGGAAGCAGCAGGTGATCGTCGAGAACCGGCCCGGCATCGCGGGCACCGGGAGCGTCGCCAAGTCCGCGGCCGACGGCTACACCTTGATGCTGACGTCGAGCGGGCATCCGGTCGCCAATGTGATCAGCCCGACGGCGCCGTTCGATCCGGTCAAGGATTTTGCCGGCGTGACGCAGGTATCGGCGGTGTCGGCGTCGTTCGTGGTGCCGCCGGAGCTGCCGGCCAACAATCTCAAGGAGTTCATTGCGCTGGCGCAGCAGTCGCCGGGCAAGATGAATTTCGGCTCGGCGGGTACCGCCAGCACGTCCTATCTCGCCGGCGAAATCTTCAAGCAGATCGCCAAGGTCAACCTCGTGCACGTACCCTACAAGGGCGCGCCGGAAGCATTGACCAGCATCCTGCGCAACGACACGCAGGTCTATTTTGCCAGCACCACCTACCCGACTGACCTGGTCACGTCGAAGAAGATCAAGGTGCTGGCGGTGTCGAGCTCAAAGCGCGCGCCGCGGCTGCCGGACGTCCCGACCGCGGCTGAATCCGGACTGCCGGGTTACACCTACGACTCCTGGTTCGGCGTGATGGCGCCGGCCGGCACGCCGGCGGCGATCCTCAATAAGGTCTCGGCTGACATCGCTGCGGTGCTGAAGCTGCCGGACGTCGCGAAGGCGGTCGACAACCAGGGTCTCGTGGTGGCGACGCAGACGCCCGCCGAATTCGACAAGCTGATCGCCTCGGAGGCGGCCCGCTACGGCAAGATCCTGCGCGAGGCCGGGGTCGGCAGCGCGAAATAGATTCCGGTTGTACGGCTAGCGAAGTCTCGCTATTGGCGTCCATATGGATGCTTCCAACGCCCGGGTTCTTGAGATCGGCGATCTGAATTTCATCAAGGAAGCCTTTCCAGACCGCACCACGCTGCTATGCACCGCCCGTAAACCGCCATCGTACTGGGTCGATCACTCCCCATCGGTGCCGGTCGATCGCTCGGACTATTCCGATTGCACGCCGGCAAATTTTGCGCGCGGCATCCGCGATGCCGCCGCCGGCCGCTACGACGTCATTGTCGCCTATGTTCCGCTCTATTCGCCATGGCATCCGCGCAACGGCGTGCGGTCGCTGCTCGGCGACCCGCTGCATCCTTGGGCGTCCTTCACGCGCGTCCTGGGCGTGTCCTGGCTGCGGCTGACAAAGCCTTCCGTTCCGCTCGTCGCCGTCGATCTCAACGATCACTTCGGCATCCGGCGCCCGGGCTTCTTCCTGCTCGACAAGGCCGACGTCGTGTTCAAGCGCGAGCTGCCGGCGGACCGCTGGCAGGTGCTCGCCGGTTCGGCGCATCCGGCGCTGCCGACGCTGCGTATCCGCTCCGACCGGCGCTGGCAGGAGCGGCTCGCAAAGATTAGGCCGATCTCGCTGCCGGCGCCGCGTGTCGACATCGCGTCGCTGGGGCAGGGGGCGTTTCCGGAGAAGACCGCCGACATCTTTTTCAGCGGCAACACCACGGCGAATTCGTGGGTGCGGCGAACCGGCATCGTGGCGCTGAAAGAGCTCACCGCGCGCGGCATCAAGGTCGACATCCCGGATCAGGTCTTGCCGCGGCAGGAGTTCCACCGCCGCATGTCGCAAGCCTGGCTGGCGTGGTCGCCGTCAGGCTTCGGCTGGGATTGCTATCGCACCGGCGAGGCGGCGCAGTGCCTGACCGTGCCGGTGGTGAACCATCCGACGGTCGAGCGCTACCGTCCGCTGCTGAACGGGCAGCACCTGATTCAGTACGACATCGAGGGCGACGGGCTCGAACGTGCCGTGCAGTCCGCGCTCGCGGACAAGGAGCGGCTCAAGCAGATGGCGTTGGCGGCGCGCGACCACGTCAAGGCGCATCTCACGCTCACCGCGTTCGCGAGCCACATCATCGAAACCGGGCTATCCTTTCGGAAGTCGTCCTGATCAGCGCGGCTCGGCGTGTCCGATCACGCGCTTGAGGGTGGGGAAGCGAAGCTTCAGCGCGCGCTCGAGATCGTCGACCTTGTCGTGCACGTCGGTCACCGTCAGCCCCGGATCGACGCGGCAGTGGAAATTGACGATCTCGCCGTCGGAGGTTTCGCGCACGCGTACATCGTGCACGTCGCGCACGGTCCCCGCGTTGGTGGCAATCTCGGCGAGCGCCGCCTGCACCTGCGCAAGGCGCTCCGCGGGCGCGTCGCGGCCCGCGAGCCCGCGGGTTTGCAGGGGTTCGATATGCGTTTCGACCTCAACCTTGGGGCCGAGCTCGTCGCGCAGCGCCGCTTCCAGGCCGTCGGCGATTTCGTGCGCGCGCGCGAGCGACAGGTTCCCGTCGACTTCGAGATCGAGCGAGACCGACAATTGCCCGCCGATGGCGTGCACAGTGACGTGATGGACGGCAAGCGCGCGGTTGCGCGCGATCACCATCACGCGCTCGAGGATCGTCTCGTCGTCGAGCGCGCGCGGCACGATATTGACGGTGGTGTCGGCCTTGCGGATCGCGTCGCGCACGGCGGCCTCCACCTGCTCCTTGATCGCCACGACGCGGTCGAGCGGGATGGTGCGGCTCACCGCGATGTCGAGATCGACGAAGAGGACGTCGCCGGCCGGCCGCACCCGCACGCGATCGATCGCGACCACGCCCGGGATGCGGGTCGCGATCGCGCGCACCCGGTCGGCGACGCCGGTGGGTGCGGTGTCCGTCAGCGTATCGATCGTGCGGCGGCCGAGCCGCCAGCCGGCGATGCAGATGAACACCGCGACGATGACGGCGGCGGCCGAGTCCGCCCATGGGTAGCCGAGCCAAACCGCGGCGAGGCCGATCAGCACCGCGATCGACGACCACATGTCGGAGCCGAAATGCAACGCGTCAGCCTCCAGCGCCTCGCTCGAGGTCTCGGCGGCGACGCGGTAGAGCAGGCGGGCGCGAAAGAAATCGACCACGATCGAGACCACGATCACGCCGAACGCCCAGATCGTCGCCTCGACGGCGTGGTGGACGCTGCCGAACAGGCGGTTGCCCGCCTCCCAGATCACGATGCCGGAGAGCAGGAAGAGGAGGGCAGTTTCCGCGAGCGCCGTGACGCTCTCGACCTTGCCGTGGCCGTAGTGATGCTCCTCGTCGGCCGGCTTGCCCGACACGCGCACCGCGAAATAGGTCATGACGGTGGCAACGAAATCGATCAGCGAATGCGCGGCCTCCGAGAGCACCGCCAGCGATCCGGTGGCGAAGCCGACTATGCCCTTGGCGATGGTCAGTCCCCCGGACGCCAGAATCGAGGTGAGGGCGACGCGCTGCTTGATGTGCTGCTTTTGTTGGGTGGATTGCTGTTGCATGGCGCGGCCTCGCGGGAGCGGTAGCGCCCGCGGCCACGGGCGTCAATGTGAGCCTACCGGTTCCGCTTGTTTGCGACCATATTTTGCGCCATGAGAATGCCAATGAGAAGCAACTCGTCGCTCATGGACCCCGCGCGCCGTTTCTCCGTCGCGCCGATGATGGATTGGACCGATCGCCACTGCCGGTTCTTCCACCGGCTGCTGACGCGGCGCGCGCTGATCTATACCGAGATGATCACCACCGCGGCGATCGTCCACGGCGATCGTGCCCGGCTCCTCGGCTACGATCCGGCGGAGCACCCGGTCGCGCTGCAGCTCGGCGGCTGCGATCCGCGCGCGCTCGCCGAATGCGCGCGCATCGGCACCGACCTCGGCTACGACGAGATCAACCTCAATGTCGGCTGCCCGTCGGACCGCGTGCAGGAGGGCCGCTTCGGCGCCTGCCTGATGGCGGAGCCGGCGCTGGTGGGCGACTGCGTCGCGGCGATGAAAGCGGCTGTCTCTATTCCCGTTACGGTGAAATGCCGCATCGGCATCGACGAGCAGGACCCCGAGCTTTCGCTCGATGCCTTCGCCACCGCGGTGGCGCAGGCCAAGGTCGACGCGCTTGTTGTCCATGCCCGTAAAGCTTGGCTGAAGGGGCTGTCGCCGCGCGAGAACCGCGACGTGCCGCCGCTCGACTACGACCGTGTGTTCCGCCTCAAGGTGGCGCATCCGAAACTTTCGGTCGTTCTCAACGGCGGCGTCGCAAGCGTCGAGCAGGCGGCGTCGTTCCTCGACCGCGTCGACGGCGTGATGATGGGACGCGCCGCCTATCAGGAGCCGTGGCGGCTGATGGCGGTCGATCCCTTGATCTTCGGTGAGGCGGCGCCGGTCGCGCAAGCCAAGGCGGCGGTCGAGGCGTATATCCCCTATATCGAACGCGAGCTTGCGCACGGCACGCGGCTCGCGAGCATCACCCGCCACATGCTCGGACTGTTCCGCGGCGTGCCCGGTGCGCGCGCCTTCCGCCGCCTGCTCGCGACCGAGGCGGTGAAGCCCGGCGCCGGCACCGCGGTGCTCACCGAGGCGCTGGCGCAGGTGATCGACACGCCCGCCGATCTGGCGCACATCGCGGCGTGATGTTCGGCATTCCCATCGGCGAGCTTCTCTTCCTCGCCGCCGTCATCGTCGCGGGCGGCATCGTCACCGGCATTCTCGCGGGCCTGTTCGGCATCGGCGGCGGCGCCATCATCGTGCCGGTGCTGTACGAGGTGTTCCGCGTGCTCGGCGTGCCGGAAGAGGTGCGCATGCAGCTCTGCGTCGGCACCTCGATGGCGATCATCGTGCCGACTAACGTGCGATCCTATCTCGTGCATCGCCGCTACGGCGCAGTGCTGATGGATGTGGTGCGCGCGTGGGCTCTTCCCTCCGTAGTCGGCGTCGCCATCGGGGCGTTGATTGCAGGCCTCGCTCCCGGCGCGGTCCTCAAGATCGCGTTTGTCGTCATTACCGGCATCATCGGACTGAAGCTCTTGATCGGCCGCGACGACTGGCGGATCGCGAATGCCTTGCCGGGCCGCGTCGCCATGACGATCTGCGGGTTCATCCTGGGCCTTGCCGCGTCGTTGATCGGCGTCTCCGGCGGCTCGATCTCCGCCATGATCCTCACGCTGTACGGCACCGCGATCCACAAGGTGGTCGCGACCTCCGCCGCGCTCGGGGTGCCGATCACCATTGCCGGCGTGGTCGGCTATGCGCTCGCCGGGCTGCCGCAGCAGGCGCTGATGCCGCCGTTGTCGATCGGCTTCGTGTCGCTGATCGGCTTTGCGCTGATGGCGCCGGTCGCGAGCTTGACCGCGCCGTTCGGCGCGCGGCTCGCGCATGCGCTGCCCAAGCGCCGGCTCGAGATTGCGTTTGCTGCATTCCTGCTCCTCGCGTCCAGCCGATTCCTCCTCAGCCTCGTCTGGTAGACTCATTCTGCCGGGGAGATTCGGATGTTTGGCGTCCCATTGGGAGAGCTCGTGCTCATCGCTGCCGCCATTGTCGCGGGCGGCGTGATCGCGGGCCTGCTCGCCGGCGTGTTCGGCGTCGGCGGTGGCGTGATCGCGGTGCCGGTGCTCTACGAAGTGTTCCGCATCATGGGCGTGCCGGACGCCGTGCATATGCAGCTTTGCATCGGCACCTCGCTGGCGATCATGGCGCCGACCAACATCCGCTCCTATCTCACCCATCGCGCCACCGGTGCGGTGCTCACCGACGTGGTGCGGCAGTGGACACCGGGCGTCATCGTTGGCATCGCCATCGGGTCGCTGATCGCGACCGTGGCGCCGAGCCCGGTGTTCAAGATCGCCTTCATCGTCATCGCCGGGACCATCGCCGGCAAGCTCCTGTTCGCGCAGGAGCGCTGGCAACTAGGAGACGATCTGCCGAAGCATCCGCTGGCGCGGCTCTACGGCCTGGCGGTCGGCCTGATGGCCTCGCTCACCGGCGTGAGCGGCGGCTCGCTCTGCACCATGGTGCTCACGCTCTACGGCAAGCCGATCCACCAGGCGGTAGCGACCTCGGCTGGCATCGTGGTCCCGATCACGCTTGCCGGCACGGTCGGCTATGTGCTCGCCGGACTGCCGCATCAGGCGCAACTGCCGCCGCTCTCGATCGGCTTCGTATCGCTGATCGGCTTTGCGCTGATGGCGCCGGTGTCGTCACTGGCCGCGCCCTATGGAGCGAAGCTCGCCCATGCGATGTCGAAGCGTGTGCTGGAAATCGCCTTCGGCCTGTTCCTCTTGGCGGCGTCGCTGCGGTTCCTCATCAGCCTGGTGTGGTGAACGCCGAAACTTAGGGATACGCCCGCATCGCCAGCCGGTCGCCGCGGACCTCCCAGCCTTCCAGGCGGTTGAGGAAGCTCATCCCGAGCAGGCTCTGGCGCAACTGTCCCGGCTGCGCGATGAGTGCGGCCACGTCGCGCTCAACGATGCCGCCGACGCTGATCGTCTGCAGCGTCACCGGTGCGGCGCGGGTGCGCCCATTGGCGGTCTCGACCGTCACCGAATAGGACAGCACCTCGAGCGGCAATCCCGCCGCTTTGGCCGCCTCCTGGGTCAGCACGACCGAGCTCGCGCCGGTGTCGAAGATCATGGGCACGCGCGCGCCATTGACTTGCGTTGTCACCACGAAATTGCCGCCCGAGCCGCGCGCCACCTCGACGATGCGGCCGCGGGTCGCCGCGTGGCCGGGCAGGAATTCCGACATCACGCGGTCGGCGACGTCGCGCAGCTCGAAGCGGTAGGTGTAGCCGACCGCAAGCGCGAGCACGACCGCGATCCAGATCAGGATCGATCTCAGCGCCTCCGAGAAGCGCTCGCGAAACAGTCCCAGCACGACCACGGCGAGCAGCGCGACGATGACGATCTTGACGGTCAGCGACGACGTGTCGAGCGCGCTCAGCCCTGCGACGGTGATGCCGTTCTGATCGAGATAGATGAACACCAGCGCAACCAGGCCGATCGCCAACAGGAACCAGAGCAGACTGCGCACCGCGTTGTCCTCAGGCCGGCTTGGTGGGATTGGCTTTGGCTTGACGCAACATTGCAAGGCGCGACGGCAGCTCAGCCATGATCCGCGAGCGCTCATCCGGGCTCATGCCGTACCAGTGCGTGATCTCGGCAATGTTGCGCCCGCATCCGGTGCACAGATCCGACGCAGGGTCGAGCGAGCAAATCTGGAGGCACGGGGTTTCGATGACGGGGGCTTTGGTGACGATGGTCATGGATGATGCGAGCCTGGAACGAGACCTGCCAACATAAGCATCGCGGCCGGGAAGGCAATCATTGTGGAACAGGTCGCGATCAAACCCGGAAGAACGGCAGCTTGCGCATCGCCGACGGCGGCGCTGGCCGCGAGGGGGCGCCTTCCGGCACCGGCTGCGACTGGATCGGCGGCGCCGGCTCCGCCAGCGGCGGCAGCGCCGACATCACCCGCTCGGGCGGGAAGGTGACGATCACCTCGGTGCCGATACGCAGCTTCGATTTCAGCGCGAACGTGCCGCCATGCAGGTCGATCAGGCTCTTGGCGATCGGTAGGCCAAGACCGGCGCCCTGTTCGGCCGACTTGATCGAGTTCGAGCCCTGGCCGAACGACGCGAGCACGATCGGGATTTCCTCCTCCGGGATTCCCGGGCCGGTGTCCTTGACGCTCAGGTATTGGCCGCCGGAGGCGGTCCAGCCCGCCTTGATCCAGATTTCGCCGCCCTGTGGCGTGAACTTGATCGCGTTCGACAGGAAGTTCAGGCAGATCTGGCGGATCGCGCGCTCGTCGGCCCACAGCTTCGGCATGTCGCCCTCGAACACCTCGTGCAGCGTCAAGCGGCGGTTGCGCGCGCGCATCTGCAGCAGGTGACAGCACTCGCCGACCACGCCGACCAGCGACACCGCTTCCTCGTTGAGCTCGTAGCGCCCAGCCTCGATGCGGGAGAGATCGAGGATCTCATTGATGAGGCCGAGCAGGTGGACGCCGGAATTGTGGATGTCGCCGGCGTAGTCCTTGTACTGCGGCACGCTGTGCGGGCCGAAGATCTCCGTCTTCATCACCTCGGAGAATCCGAGGATGGCGTTGAGTGGCGTGCGCAGCTCGTGGCTCATCTGGGCGAGGAAGCGTGACTTGGCGATGTTGGCGGCTTCCGCGCGGCGGCGCGCCTCGTCGGAGATCGACTTGGCGGTTTCGAGCTCGCCGATCAGCGCGTCCTTTTCGGCGCGGGCTTCGAGTGTTGCGAGTTGCGTGGTGTAGAGGCGGAAGGTCAGCAGCGTGAAATAGCATTGCGCCGCTACCGCGAGCATTGCCAGGGTGTAGTCCTGGATGGTGCCGCGGATCGCGAAGTTGAGCGCCACCGCGGCGGTGACCGGCGTGGTCGCTGCAATCATCGCCATCGGCACGCTCGCCGACAGCGTCGACGACAGCGCCACCACCAACAGCATGATGAACAGCATGAAGGTGCCGGTACCGTCATCGACCCCGATCGGGTTGACCAGGATGAACATCCAGGCCAGCCCGAAGAAGAGGTCGAGCAGGATGAAGCGCATGCGCCAGGCGCGGCTGTTCACCGCGTTGTCCGGCTCGGCCAGGAACTGGCGGCACTTGGTGATGATGATGGCGTGGATGACCAGGACCGCGCTGGTCCAGGTGCCGGCCGTGATGGCGCCGACCCAGAGGCTCGACAGGAATCCGACGGCGCCGACCAGGAGCAGGATCACCAGCGACGCCGACAGCCGGTTCTGCGCGAACAGGCGCAGCAATTCATTGTCGAAGGCCGGCCGCGTGCCGGTGGTCGAGGTCAGGCGATCGCGCGCCTCGCGCACATGCTGCGCCGCCGCACGCCGGCGCTTGGCCGACGACCCATCCGGGGACGCCGGAACGTCACGTTGGTCGCTACTCGCACTCATGATTTCTTGCTGATACGCGTCCCCACAACCCGTGCAAAAGTCTCGCAAAATCCTTAAGAGCACGCTTAAGAGCATCCTAAGGACGGCGGTTAACCAAAGGTTTCTGATCGACTGGGGTGCTGCGTCCGCTAGAAGCCGGCGGCCGTAGCTGGAAGACGGCGGTCAGGACCCCGGGGAGGGAGTGCCAATGAAGCTCTATGACGGCGGCCGGGCGCCGAACCCCCGCCGGGTGCGGGTGTTTCTGGCCGAAAAGGGCATCTCGGTGCCCCTGGAACAGGTCGACCTCGGGGCGCTGGCGCAGAAATCGCCGGCCTATGCCGCGGTCAACCCGCTGCAGCGGGTCCCGGCCCTGGTCCTGGACGACGGTACGGTGATCACGGAATCGATCGCGATCTGCCGTTATTTCGAGGCCCTCAACCCCGACCCGCCGCTGTTCGGGCGTGGCGCGCTGGACACCGCCCTGGTCGAGATGTGGAACAGGCGGCTCGAGCTGCACCTGCTGTTTCCGATCTCCCATGTTTTCCGCAACAGCCATCCGGCCATGGCCAAGATGGAAATCCCGCAGGTTCCTGCATGGGCGGAGGCCAACAAGCCGCGGATCGAGGACTTCGTTGGGATTTTCGATCGCGAACTCGCGAACCGGCCGTTCGCCGCCGGCGACCAATATAGTGTTGCCGATATTACCGGCATGATCGCGATCGACTTCATGAAGCCGGCGAAGCTTGCGGTGCCCGAGGCGTGCGCGAATGTGCGCCGCTGGCACGCGGAGGTGTCGGCCAGACCCAGTGCAGGTGCATGAGCATGCGTCTCACCATCGTTGGCAGCGGCGATGCCTTCGGCTCCGGTGGCCGGTTCAACACCTGCTTCTGGCTGAAGACCGCGAAGGCGACGCTGCTGGTCGATTGCGGCGCGTCGACCCCGGTCGCGCTCAAGGCGCGCGGTCTCGACCACGGCAACGTCGACGGCATCATCCTCTCGCATCTGCATGGCGATCATTTCGGCGCGCTACCATTCCTGCTCATCGAGGCGCAACTGGTGATGCGGCGCGAGCGTCCGCTCGTGATCGCCGGCCCGCCGGGCTCGCGGGCGCGGATCGAGGCCGCGCTCGAGAATTTCTTTCCGCGGGCGCTGACCAACAAATGGCGCTTCCCGTTCGAGATCGTGGAGATCGAGCCGGGCAAGCCGGCCGACGTCCTCGGTCACGCGATTTCGACCGCCGAGGTGGTGCACCAGTCGGGTGCGCCGTCGACCGCGTTGCGGATTTCCGACGGCCAGAAGCTGTTCGCCTATTCCGGCGATACCGAATGGACCGACGCGCTCATTGGCGTCGCCGACGGCGCCGATCTTTTTATCGTGGAGTGCTACGGCTATGCCGGCACGCTCAAAGGCCATCTGAGCTGGGAAATCCTCAAACCGAAATTGCCGAGCCTGCGCGCCAAGCGGATCATGCTCACGCATATGAGCGCCGCGATGCTGGCCAAGGTCGAGGAGGCGAGGGCGGCGGGGCTGGAGATCGCCGAGGACGGGCTGGTTGTCGAGATCTGAGATTCTTGTAGCCCGGATGAGCGAAGCGAAATCCGGGACGGTCTCTACAACTGCACCACCGTTCCCGCATGTCGCTTCGCTCATGCGGGCTACGATCTGAGCAGGACTGCAGCTTGAACCGGGCCTCGCGCCACTACGACCAATCGATGGATGGCTGATGCATGGAGAGCTTCATGGCTTGGTCAACCCAAGCCCGCGCCGTTGGCGCGGGCGTTCTGCTTCTTGGCGTGGTCGCGCTGCCCGTAGGCATAGCCCATGCGGCCAAGGCCGTATTCGAGCGCAGCAAACCTCATGTGAACGTGTCCACGCGCTCGATGTTTGTGGGCAGCGGGTCTCCGGCCCATGCCAAGCCGAAGGATCCGTGGGCCCATCGCCCCAGGTACAAATGCGTTCGGGTCAAAGGTAGTCCTGGACTGTATTGCCGCTAGCGATGAACTGAATCCGTTCACCGCTCCAGCCGCGCCAACAAGCTCGACGTGTCCCATCGCCGGCCGCCCATCTTCTGCACCTCGGCGTAGAACTGATCGACCAATGCCGTGACCGGCAGGTTGGCGCCGTTCTTGCGCGCCTCGCCGAGGCAGATCGACATGTCCTTGCGCATCCAGTCGACCGCGAAGCCGAAGTCGAACTTGCCTTCGTTCATGGTCTTGTAGCGGTTCTCCATCTGCCAGGACTGCGCGGCGCCCTTGGAGATGGTCTGGATCACTGCTTCGACGTCGAGCCCGGCTTTCTTCGCGAAGTGGATGCCTTCGGCCAGTCCCTGCACCAGTCCGGCGATGCAGATCTGGTTGACCATCTTGGTGAGCTGTCCCGCACCGGCGGGCCCGAGCAGCTTGCACATCCGCGCATAGGCGGCGATCACCGGCTCGGCCCGCGCATAGGGCGCGGCATCGCCGCCGCACATCACCGTCAGCACGCCGTTCTCGGCGCCGGCCTGGCCGCCCGAGACCGGCGCGTCGATCGCATCGAAGCCGCGCGCTCTTGGCCGTCGCATAAAGCTCGCGCGCGATCTCGGCCGAGGCTGTGGTGTGGTCCACGAACACCGCGCCCTTCGCCATGCCGGCGAACGCACCATTCTCGCCCAGCGTCACCTCGCGCAGGTCGTTGTCGTTGCCGACGCAGGCCATGACGAAGTCCTGGCCTTGCGCGGCTTCCTTGGGCGTCGCCGCGCGCCTGCCGCCGAATTTGGCGACCCAGGAATCGGCCTTGGCAGCGGTGCGGTTATAGACCGTGAGCTCGTGGCCGCCCTTGGTCTTGAGATGCCCGGCCATGGGAAAGCCCATCACGCCCAGTCCGATAAACGCTACCTTCGCCATCGTTTCCTCCTGCCAATCGGCCCATTCGCAGCATATCTGCATTGTGATTGCGACGGGGCGCGTCGCCCGTCAACAGGACGTTGACCCGGTTTATGACGCCCGTATGGTGGCCGCCATGACGCCGACCAAGCAACAAATTCTCGACAGCCTCGCCCAGGTTCCGGCCCCGGACGGGACGCCGCTGACCAAGACCGATGCACTGTCCGATGTGGTGGTGACCGACGGCAAGGTGTTCTTCTCGATCGCCGTCGATGCCGCTGTGGTCAAAGCCTGGGAGCCGGTGCGTGAGCGCGCCGAGAAGGCGGTGCGTGCCGTGCCCGGGGTCACCTCGGCGCTGGTCGCTCTGACCGCCGAGCGCAAGGCCGGCGGCGCCGCGGCCCCGCGGCCGGCGGCCGGTGGTGCCGCAGCGCCGCGCGCGGGGCAGGGCGGTGGCGGCGCGCAGGCCGGCGTGCCCGGCGTCAAGGCGATTATCGCGGTCGCGTCAGGCAAAGGCGGCGTCGGCAAGTCGACCACCGCGGTCAATCTGGCGCTCGGACTGGCCTCGCATGGATTGAAGGTCGGCATCCTCGACGCCGACATCTACGGGCCGTCGTTGCCGAAGCTCCTCGCCATCAAGGAGCGGCCGCAGACTCTCGGTGGCACCCGGCTCAAGCCGATCTCGCGCTACGGCCTCACCGTCATGTCGATCGGATTCCTCATCGACGAGGAGACGCCGATGATCTGGCGCGGGCCGATGGTGATCTCGGCGCTCACGCAGATGCTGCGCGAGGTCGAGTGGGGCGAGCTCGACGTGATGGTGGTCGACATGCCGCCCGGCACCGGCGACGCGCAGCTCACCATGGCGCAGCAGGTGCCGCTCAAGGGCGCCGTCATCGTTTCGACGCCGCAGGACCTCGCGCTGATCGACGCGCGTCGCGGAATCGCCATGTTCCGCCGCGTCAACGTGCCGGTGCTCGGCATCGTCGAGAACATGAGTTACTTCCTGTGTCCTAAATGCGGGGAGCGCACCGACATCTTCGGTCACGGCGGCGCGCGGAAGGAAGCCGAGCGGCTCGGCGTGCCGTTCCTCGGCGAGGTGCCGCTGCATGCGTTGATCCGCGAGAAGTCGGATGCTGGCTTGCCGGTGGTCGCGACCGAGCCCGACGGACCGCACGCCGCGATCTATCGCGACATCGCCGCACGCGTGCGCGACCAGCTCAGCGACGGTGGCGGACAGGCGGCGCCGAGGATCGTGATCGAGGGGTAGGCCACTATCGGCGTTGCTCGCGTCCGTGCCAAAGACGCGTGATCACGACAGCATTTCGCCGCTGGTCAACACGATAGCGGACAACGTAAGCGCCGGCCCCGAAAGGCACGATCAACTCGCGATAGCCGGGGCGCGCGGCAGGGCGGCCGCGTTCGGGTTGATCGGTAAGCGAGTGGGCTGCCGCGAACAATGTGTCGACGGCTCGCTCCGCGAGGGAATCACCATGAGGTGTCAGGAACTGTCGGAGCCGATTGATGTCGGCCCTCGCGCGGGTCAGGAAGACGACTTGCACGGTGCGGGCGGCGGCAGTTCGTCGTCCTTGCCCCAGCTCCTAACCCACTGTTCGATCGCCGCAATGGGAATGGCCTCGCCGGTGCGCTCATACTCGGCGTAAGCCGCATCCTCTTCCGCCCAGGCCTCCACATCCGTGACTGCCCGTGCCACCGCCTTGGCTGCGAAGCCCTCAATGGAGGTCTGTGATCGCTTCGCGGCGGCTTCCAGGCCGGCTGCGAGCGCGTCATCGAGTTCGATAACGAGGCGAGTCTTCGACATGCTGCCAATAATATCGTAATTGCTGAGTGGAATGAAACAGGATTCATTGAACAGTCGTTTGGGGGAACTGGATCGACGCAGGAAATTAGGGCGGCGTCATTGACCGCTTGCCAGCGCGGCGCCCAGGATCGTGATCTGGGGCTGAAGGCGGTTACGCGTCAGCCAGGCCGCTCTTGCCGCTTTCGACGACGAAGCTCTTGCGTGTCGTCATGCGCCCGTCGGGCACCGACACTTTGTCCAGCACCTGGAAGTCGGCCTGCCAGCGGGAGGGCGTGACCACGTTGCGGACATAGCCGCGCTGGCTGTTGAAGAATTTGACGTAAGGCTGCTGCTGGAGCAGGGCCTTGTAGGTGTTGTTGATGTCGAAGCCGTCGCCGACCGATGAGATCGACGTCGCCACGAACTCGACGCCGAGCGTAGCCGACTTCTCGTCCAAGAAATCTTTCTTGAGTTCGCCCGCCCAGTTCTGGTGAATGTCGCCCGCCAGCGCCACCACGTTGTTGAGCTTGGCCGCTTCGATCGCGGCAAACAGGCGGTCGCGCGCCGCCACCGCGCCGTCCCATTTGTCCAGGCTCGGCGCGAACACCTTAGGATCGGGATCGCGGTCGTTGCGCATCATCGTGACCTGCTGGGCGAGCACGGTCCAGCGCGTCTTGGCGGCCTTGAAGCTGTCGTAGAGCCATCGCTCCTGCGTCTCGCCGAGCATGGTGCGGTTCGGCTCGTTCGCTTCGGCGCAATTGGCCACCACGCGCGGACCCTTGGGGCACGCTTGCGGTGAGCGGAACGTGCGCGTGTCGAGCACGTTCATCGCGAGCAGGTCGCCGACGTTGAGGCGCCGATAAGCGAGGATATCGGGTCCGCGCGGCAGTTGCGCCTTGCGCACCGGCAGGTGCTCGTACCAGGCCTGGAAGGCGGCGGCGCGCCGCAGCAGGAACAGCTCCGGCGGCGCGTACTCCTCGGTGGTGTCGCCGGCCCAGTCGTTGTCGACCTCGTGATCGTCGAAGCTCATGATGAACGGCGCCGAGGCGTGCGCGATCTGCAGGTCCGGGTCGGACTGATAAAGGCTGTAGCGCTGGCGGTAGTCGTCGAGGGTGTAGCATTCGTCCGGCTCGCCCGGCATCACGCGCACGACGGGCAGATTGGCTTGGCCCGGCCGCAGCACGCGATATTCGTAGATGTAGTCGCCGTAGTGGAAGACGAAATCGAACCGCTCGGACGCAATGTTGCGATATGCGGTGAAGTAGCCGTCCTCGTATTTCTGGCAGCCGGCGACGCCGAAGCGGACCTGCGCCACCGACACACCCGCTCCCGGCAGTGTGCGCGAGCGGCCCACGCGGCTGCGCTCCTTGCCGATCGTGAACTGGTAGAAATAGTCGCGCGCCGGCTCGAGCCCGGCGACCTCGACATGCACCGCGTGGCCGAGCTCGGGATGCGCGATCGCGGTGCCCTTGCGCACGACCTGGCGCATGCGCTCGTCGCCGGCCACCGACCATTCGACCTCGACCGGACGCTTCGGCATCCCGCCGCCGCGCTCCAAAGGCTTCGGCGCGATCTTGGTCCAGATCACGAATCCGTCCGGCGCCGGATCCCCCGACGCGACGCCAAGCGAAAATGGATAGGCCGCGAAAACGGGACTGCCCCACACCGGGCGCGCGAACAGTCCGCCGGTTGCCGTGACCAGTGCCGAGGCACCGAGGCTTTGCAGCAGGAGGCGACGATTGACGGTGGCGAAACGGTCCACGTCAAGGCGAGATGGAAAGCGAATGGACATTTAGAACCCCCCTTATTCGGCTCTAATGTAACATCCTGGCGATGACCCGCGGGTGACAATTGGGGCGCCCGCGTCCTTGCGGATAGGGGGAAAAATTCGCATTGTTGGCCATCGCTTGCACGCGTGGGGATCAAATGAGTGCCTTGCAATCCAGGACAATAGGGTGTCTTACGATCGCGTTTGCCGCGATAGTCGGCATCTTGCTCGCGGCCTCGCCGGCGTTCGCGCAGAAGCCGCCGGATGCATTCACCCAGGAAGTTCTGATCAAGGCGAGCCTGCTGACCTTCAACGACGCCAACGTCACCGGCAACTACACCGTCCTGCACGCCAAGCTCTCGAAGCCGTTCCGCGACAAGTTCTCCGCGGAGCGCCTCAAGGAGGTGTTCAAGGTCTTTCACGAGAAGCGGATCGATTTCGACCTGATCGCCGCCAAGCAGCCGATCGCGAGCAAGCCCGCAACCGTCAACGACAGCGGCGTGCTGATGCTGCATGGCCACTTCGACGCGACGCACAGCAGCGTCAACTACGAGCTCGACTTCATCATGTCCGATGGCGAGTGGAAGCTGATCCGGATCAATGTTCAGCTTAAATAGCGCGACAAAACGCCGGTTTTGTTGCCTTATTTGGTGCACATGATCCGCGTGAATTGAGCCTTATCCGCCCTTAGGAGGCCGACATGAAACGCCGCCAGTTCCTGCAGGGAGCCGGCCTTGCCGCCGCCAGCACCGCCGTTGCCGCGCCGGCCATCGCGCAGTCGATGCCGGAGCTCAAATGGCGCCTGACCTCGAGTTTTCCGAAGAATCTCGACACCATCTACGGCGCGGCGGAAGAGTTCGCCAAAGCCGTGTCCGAGATGACCGACAAGCGGTTCCAGATCCAGGTCTTTGCCGCCAACGAAATCGTGCCGCCGCTCGCCGCCGCGGACGCGGTGCAGAAGGGCACCGTCGAAATGGCGCAGACCGCGTCCTACTACTATTTCGGCAAGGACCCGACCTTCGCCTTCGGCACCGCGGTGCCGTTCGGTCTCAACGCGCGCATGCAGAACGCCTGGTGGTATCAAGGCGGCGGCAGCGAGGTGCTGAACGAGTTCTACAAGAAGTTCAACATCTACGGACTGCCGTGCGGCAACACCGGCTGCCAGATGGGCGGCTGGTTTCGGCGCGAGGTGAAGGCGCCATCCGATCTGCGCGGCCTCAAGATGCGCATCGGCGGATTTGCCGGCACGGTGATGACCAAGCTCGGTGTGGTGCCGCAGCAGATTCCGGGCGGCGAAGTCTATTCGTCGCTGGAGAAGGGCACCATCGACGCCGCCGAATGGGTCGGACCCTACGACGACGAGAAGCTCGGCTTCGCGAAGATCGCGCCGTACTACTACTACCCGGGCTGGTGGGAGGGCGGCGCGATGCTCCACCACTTCTTCAACCTCGACAAATGGAACGCGCTGCCTGCGAACTACAAGGCGGTGGTGCGAGCGGCCTCGTCCGTATCCAATGAATGGATGCTCTCGAAATACGACGCGCTCAATCCGGTGGCGCTGAAGTCGCTGCTCGGCGCCGGGCAGGCGCGGCTGCAGGCGTTCTCACCCTCGATCATGGACGCGAGCCTGAAGGCCGCGCTCGAGGTCTACAACGAAGTCTCCGCGAAGAACGCCGACTTCAAGAAGGTCTGGGAGCACATGCTGGCGTTCCGCAACGACCAGTATCTGTGGTGGCGCGTCGCCGAATACACCTACGACGACTTCATGATCCGCAATCGCACGCGGACGTGACGCCGGGGAATTTTGCGCAGCGGACGACATCCTCCGCTTATCCCCCCAAGGGGAATTTAGGAAAAATACGTATTTGAACTACCGTTCTGGATCCGCTTCCGCGTGAGCGGAGAAAATCGCACCAGGGCGTTTTTTCGGGATTGCCTGTGTTCACTTCAAGGCTGAACCGCGGGGAAGTACCTGTCGCATATGTTCGCCCAGCGACTTTGAAAAACACGCCGCATAGCGCGGGAGAGTGCGCCGTTTGTCCCAGATCGCCGCCATCGGCAGTTGGATCGGCTTGCCGCGGTGCTTGATGCGGACGATCCTCAGCTTGTATCGATCGAGGGGAACGGCGGTTTGCACAATGGCAACGCCGTGGCCGGCTTCGGCCAGCGCCAGCAGCGTATGCGGCGCGCGGCTCTCGACCGCAATATTCGGTTCGATCCCCGCAAGGCGGCAGGCGGCGTCAAACGACTTGCGAAAGGCGTAGGATGAATTGAGGACAAGCAGCGGGTATCGCGTGAGCTGGGTGATGTCGGCCGAGCGGCGGGCGCCGAGCGGATGCGACCGCAGGCAGGCCGCCAGAATCTCGACCGCCGGCAGTTGCAGACTTGCAAAATGTTGTTCCGCCTGAACGGCGCCCAGCAAACCGATACTGATGTCCGCGTCGCCGTGCTCCAACATGGTCAACTGGTCGCGGCCGACCGCTTCGATCAACTTCACCTGTACGTTTGGAAACATTTTCGCGAAGCAGGGCAGGAACGATGGAAGTACTCTCTCCATGATCTGGGGCGAGGCTGCGATCTTGAGCGTACCCGAGTTGCCGCCGCGGAGAAGGTGCGCCTGTTCGGTCAGCGATGCGACGTTGCCCAGCACCGTGCGACAGTTGCCAAGAAACTGCTCGCCTTCCTTGGTGAGCAACATTCGGCGTCCGGCACGATCGAAAAGCTTGAAGCCGATACTTGTTTCGAGGTCGATGATCTGTCGCGACAGCGCCGGCTGGGCAACCCGCAGGCGCAGTGCTGCCTTCGAGACCGAACCTTGCTCAGCAATGGCGACGAAGGTCCGCAGGTGCCGTAGATCCATGTCGTCTTTCTATAGCAGGTCGGCATCGAAATCTAGAAAAACTATGTATTGGACATATAGGAAGGCGACGGCCCATCCTCGAAGCAACCACGGTGATCCCAGCGCTCGCATCTGCGGCGCGCGCATCCAAGGCGCATATCGAGGAGATGCACATGATTTCGCACAGAATCGTATCCGTTGCGGCCCTCACGCTGGCGATGTCGGTATCGACAGGTCATAGCTTGGCGCAGGGTTATCCGGCCAAGCCGGTTCGAATGGTCGTGCCGTTCGCGCCGGGCGGCCCGACGGATGCTTGCGCGCGCCTCATCGCACAGATGCTATCGGAACGTACCGGGCAACGCTTCTACACCGAGAACGTGACCGGCGCCGGCGGCAATATCGGGACCGGCCAAGCCGCCAAGGCACAGCCGGACGGTTACACAGCGTTGATCACCGTCAATTCGCACGTCATGAATCCGATGCTCTACGACCGGGTCCCCTACGATCCTTTCCGGGACTTCGCTCCGGTGGCGCTGGCCGCCACGTTTGGATCGGTCCTTGCGGTCAACCCCTCGGTGCCCGCGTCGACCGTCAACGAACTGGTCGCACTGATCAAATCCGGCTCGGTCAAATACAGTTTCGGCTCGCCCGGGGCCGGCACTCCGTCTCATCTTGTCGGAGAGCAGTTTCGGCTATCGCTCGGACTGGACCTCGTGCACGTGCCCTATAGCGGCGGCGGTCCGGCCATTACCTCGGTCGTGGCGGGTCATACGCCGATCGCATTCGCGGCGTTGTCGGCCGCTGTGCCGCAGGCGAAGGCAGGCAAGCTACGTGTCCTTGCGCTCATGAGCAAGACCCGCTCGCCATTGCTTCCGGACGTGCCTACGATCGCCGAAGCCGGCTATCAGGGCCTCGACGGCGACGGCTGGGTTGGCATTCTCGTCCCGGCCGGCACGCCGAAACAGATCGTCGACATGCTTCATCGCGAGATCGTCGAGATCGTCGCCATGCCGGAGGTCAAGACGCGTCTCACGGCGCTCGGGTTCAACTTGATCGGCGCGGCGCCCGACGAATTCACGGCGCTCATGAAGCTCGAGACTGGGAAGTGGGGCAAGGTGATCCGATCGGCTGGCATCAAGCCTGAGTGATACGACGATCAAGAATCCGAGGGCCCTTGCATGCTGATCAACATGCTTTGTTTGGATGCTATCGGTCCATGTTCGACACTTCTGACCATCGCACAACGGCAGGGCTTCTTTACGAGACGAGGAGTTGACCTTCGGCCTGTTCGGGTAACGGGCACGGACATTCCCGAGCCAACGCCCGACAACCCCGTTGGCCACATCGGCGTGCCGGCGGCGCTGATACGGGCGTCCGATGGCGCTGGCCTCAAGATAGTTGCCTGCTTCGACGCGTCGCGGCTTTCAAGCTGCCTTGTTGTCAGTTCGGAGATTCGGGCGGCGGAGCAATTGCGCGGCAAGCGGCTGGGCGCCAGGGTCGAAGGTGCGGCGATGTGGATACACACTGTGCTCGCGCTTGAAAGCTTGGTCTCCAGCCCGAGCGGGATCAGATCAGCATCGTGGAGATTGGCGATCCGCTTGACATCGTCGAGGCCTTGGAACGCCGACTGATTGCCGGGGCAGTGCTACCCCGCGCGCTATGCGAGCAGTTGACCAGGAAAGGATATTCAATCCTCCCTGATCTGTACCCCTGCAATGTGCGCGGTGCCCCGGACGCTGTTGTTGCGACAACAACTTTCCTGCGCGACCATCCCGACATCGTCGAATTGATTGTCGCAGCTTTGATCGAGGCTGCTGCTTTAGCCCTCTCACCACGTCAGCGTCCGATCGCGCTGGAGACCATCAAAGCAGAACTGAGGCTAACCGATAGCACAGCGGCCGAAGCTGGATTGTTGGAGCTGTTGAACTCCATTGTCCGGAGGCCTTACCCTTCGGCCGAACGGTTACGCGAGATGCAGCGCATCATGTCAGCGAGCCATCCGAAGGTGCGATCGGTGTCGATCAAAGAACTGGTCCATGACCAGGTCGTGCGCAAGCTGGATCAAGATGGATTCATCGATCGAACTTACGCTGCTTACGGCGTGACATGATATCAAATCCATAGAGCCAGGTCGCGGGATAAGCTTGCCCCGAAAGCCGAGATTCGTGCGTTTTATGAGTACACGCCCTAATTGACCTTGATGCCGGCGGCCTTCACTAGGGCGATATTCTCCGCGACCTCTTTCTTGATCAGCGCGTCGAATGCCTGCGGTGATCGGCATGGGATCGATGCCGTTCTGCGCCAGCCGCTTGTCCATGCCGGGCGCCTGCAACACCTTCTGCACCTCTTGATGCAAACGGTCGACAATGTCTCGCGGAGTCTCACCGGCAGGAACATGCCCAGCCAGAACGAATACCGGAGTTGGGGTAGCCGGCTTCGATCGACGTCGGCACCTCGGGCAGGGCGGGGCTGCGTTTGGGCGTGGGACGGCAAGCGCGATCAGCTTGCCGCTGCGAATAAGCGGAATGGCGGGCGCAATGCTGAAGCACGTGAAGTCCACGCGCCCGGTCATCACCTCGGTAAGCGCTTCCGGCATTCCTTTGAACGGCACATGGACGGCTTCGAACCCGGCGGAGACGCGGAAGCGCTCGGTGTCCTCAGATGCGTCGCCGAGCCGACGCCGGCGGTGGCATAGGTCAGGCCGCCCGGCCGGGAAATGCCGGCGGCAACCAACTCCTTCAGGTCTTGATCCCTTTTTCGGGGAGACCACCGTCACGTTCGGTGAAGCCCCCGAGCGACGCCACCGCTGCGAAAATCGCGCGTCCGCGTACAGTACGTTCGGATAGATCGCCGGGATCGCCGAGTGTGCGGTCAGTGAGTTGATCAGGATCGTGTAACCATCGGGATCGGCGCGCGCGACCATGGTTGCGCCGGTCATGCCGCCGGCACCGACCCGATTTTCCAGCACCCAGGTCTGGCCGAGCTGCTGCGACAGCGGTTCGGTCAGCAGGCGTCCGACGACGTCGACGGTGCTGCCGGCGGAAAACGGCGCGATCAGGCGGATGGTCTTGTTCGGCCAGCCTTGTGCCCGAACGACGTTCGGGGCGAACGGCAGCGCGGCGGCGGCGCCTGCAAGGCGCAGGAATTGACGGCGTCGAAGTGTCATGAGGCGAAGTCTCCAGTCGGCCGAATGGTAGCCTGATCCGGGGCGACGATAACGGATCGGCGCGGCCGCGAGAAATAAGTCTTTCG
>CAVTZH010000005.1:0-395907 GCA_963739175.1 uncultured Alphaproteobacteria bacterium | reverse complement strand
CGACCGACGGCAAGGAGCGTACGGGTTATGGTGCAATCGTCGCGCCTGGGTCGCACAAGGCCCGGCGGGTGCGCTCAGCAGGTGAGATACGGTCTCGGCCGGGTACGGTCAAGAGATCAGGGACCGGGCGTCAGGGTCAGGCATCGGAAAATGCGCCCGAATTCCCCGGAATTGCCGGCCTCGGGATGGGTCCGTGGACCTATGATTGGGCAGGAGTTGACGATGGCAGAAGGTGAATTTGCTCCGGTCACACCCGGTGAAATGCTGAAGGAGGGGTTCCTGGCCGAGTTACGGCCTGTCGCAAGCCCAACTTGCGAAGGCCATCGGCATTTCGTCCAACCGGATCGCTGAGATCGTCAACAACCGGCGCAGGATCACCGCCGACACGGCGCTTCGCCTGAGCCTCTACTTCGGCAACAGCCCGGAGTTTTGGATGAATCTTCAGAGCCACTACGACCTGAAGCTGGCGCGGCGGAAGCTCAAGCCCGAGGACGCCAAGCGCATGTAGGGCTGTCTGCGTGACGCATCCGACCATCGCGCTGGCCGTGGCGAACGCTGCAAACTGAATCCCGAAAACCCCAATCGATCAAACTGTGATGGCCGTCACAGCGCACCACCCGATCATTTGAGATGCTCCGATCACGGTCAGGGGATGGCCCTACCGCAACAAACGGGAGCACGACCATGAACACGAATATGACTGCGACCAACGACATCCGCGAACTGACCATTGACGAAACTGACAGCGTTTCCGGCGGCAATCCGCTTGCGGCAGCTGCGTATTTTTTTGGAGCGTGGCTCGCCACCAAGACGCTCGACTCGCTGGGCGAGGGCAAATCGGTGCAGGATTTGGCCAAAGACTATGCCCAGGGGAAGAAGGGCGGCAAGCAGCCGCAGTAACTTCGCCGACGCTATGGATGAGGCCGGGGCGCAATCCCCGGCCTCATTGCTATTTGCACAATAGACCCGGCCTCACACGCTCAGAGCCGCCAGCTGACGCGCGTTGTTGCTGGCGGCCTTGCCCGACACATAGCGGATGAACAGCGTCACGCATCGGTCAGCAGGTGATACTGCTGGCGCATCCGAATCCGCCAAGGGATGAGCGCCTGCTGAAACGCGCGCTGCTGGCGTTCTGCGTCGTGATCACTGCAAAACCGGAGTGCCGATTTTGCAAAACCGGTGAAAAACCCTTGAAAACAAACGCTTAAGACACGGGCTGGCAGGAGTGGAGGGACTCGAACCCCCAACCCCCGGTTTTGGAGACCGGTGCTCTAGCCATTGAGCTACACTCCTACGCGGCCGGGTATATAGCGGTCCCGAGCGCGGCCGTCACCTGGAGACCTGTTTCGGGCCTCCCTTATTTCGCCCCCAGGATCACCTTCACCGCCTCCACCACGTCGGGCGGCGAGGCGAAGGCGTCGGCGTAGATCTTGGCCATCTCCTCGGCGCCCGTGGCCTCGATGGTGAGGTTCTTCTTCTTGATCTCGGCCAGGAACGCCGGATCGCGGGCGGTGGCCGCGAGCGCGGCGCGCAGTTCCTGCACACGCTCCGCCGGCGTGTTGGGCGGCGCCAGGATCGGCCGGTCGAGCTTCTGGGTGACCGTCAGCAGGTCGATGGTCTGCCGCGTGGTCTTGTCCTTCACGAATTCCATGAGCGCGGGCGTATCCGGGTAGTCGGCGTTGCGCTTGTCGGCGACGACGATCGGGACCAATAGCCTGTTGTCCCTGATCCAGTCCGGATGCAGCGCCGGGATCGATTTGAGATGCGTACCGCAACGGCCGTCGACCTCCTGCCGCTGCATCGCGAGGTCGATGTCGCTGCCGGCCTTGTAGCCGCCGACGACCCTGATCTTGGCGCCGAACAGCCGGTTCAGCATCACCGCATAGACTTCCATCGGGGAGCCCGCCCCGATCGAGCCGACGGTGACCTCGTTCTTCAGGAGATCGTTCCAGGTCCTGGCTGGCGCGGTGTGCCAGAACGCGCAGGTGCCGTCGGCGCGGTCGAGCGCGCCGATCGAATTGAACTTGAGTGTCTCGAAGCGCGCGCCGCGACTACCCCAGAGCGGCGCCAGCGGCGCGGTCGCATTGACCATCGCGATCACGGTGCCGTCCTGCGGCGCCTGCACATAGAGATGATTGGTGGCGATCAGCCCGCCGGCACCGGGCATGCTCTGCACGATGATATTGGGATTGCCGGGGATGTGGCGGCCGTAGTGCTCGGCGAGCGTGCGGGCATATTCGCCGAAGCCGCCGGCGACGCCGACACTAATAATGAGCCGGATGGTCTTACCTTTGTAGTAGGGCTCCTGCGCGAGGCCCGGGCTTGTGCCGGCCAGCGCGAGCGCTACGCCAAACAGGCTGGCCAACCACCCGAAACGCATTTCCCTCGCCTCCCCGCGCCTGTTGTCGTTCAGGTCAAGGTCTGCGGACAAGGCGTCATGGTGTCTCGTTTTATGGCGCGGTTATCTGCCGCCCATCGTCTCGCGGGCGGCGGCGATCACCTCCGGCGGCGCGGAGAACGCGCGTTGCAGCATCCGGGTCATGTCGTCACCGCGTACCGGATCGACCTGCAGGTTGCGCCGCTCGACCTCGGCGCGGAACGCCGCGTCGCGCATGACGGCGTCGAGCGCAGCACGCAGCGCCTTCACGCGCTCGGCCGGCACGCCCGGCGGCGCCAGCACCGGACGGTCCATGGTCTGCGACACCATCAGCAGTTCGAGCTGGCGGCGCGTCGGCTCGTCGCGCACGAACTCCATGACCGTCGGCGTGTCGGGGAACAGCGCGCTGCGCTGCTCGGCGATCAGGATCGGCACGTGGATCTTGCGCTCGGTCAGCCAATCGGGCCGCGTCGCGCGGATCACGGTGAGCTGGCCGCCGCAGCGGCCGTCGAGCTCGCCGCGCTCCATCGCGAGATAGATGTCGGTGCCGGCCTTGTAGCCGCCGATCACTTTCATCTTCGTGCCGAACAGCTTGTTCAGCATCGCCGGGTAGGTGTCCATCTGCGAGCCGACGCCGGAAGAGCCAACGGTCGACTCCGTGTTAAGGAGATCGGCCCAGGTCTTCACCGGCGAGCTTCGCCAGGTGATGCACATGCCGTCAGCGCGATCGAGCGCGCCGAGCCAGTTGAACTTCAGCGTCTCGAAGCGCACGCCCTTGCCGCCCCACAGCGGTGCCAGCGGAATCGTGGAATGGACGATGCCGATGGTGGTGCCGTCCTGCGGCGCCTGCGTGTAGAGCCAGTTGGTGGCGGTGAGCCCGCCCGCGCCCGGCATGCTCTGCACGATGAACGCCGGATTGCCGGCGATGTGGCGGCCCATATGCTCCGCCAGCACACGCGCATACTCCGCATAGCCGCCGGCGACGCCGGTCGAGATCACGATGCGGATGGTCTTGCCCTTGTAGAACGGCGCGTCCTGCGCGGACGACACGCCGGACAACGCCGTCAGGAGGACACTGACGAGCAGCCCGGCGCGAAGCATCATCTTATGCCTTGGCGGGCGCGGTGTTCGCCTGGAAGTGCTGCGCGCTGTTGGGATCGAAACGATGCGCCGACACGTCGGTGCGGCCGCTCTTTTCGAGCTTCTCGGAACCGAACGCTGCCACCTGGAGGATTTCGAGGTCTTCCTCGCCGACGTTCTCGAACCAGTAGCGCGAGAAGCGCGGCGTGATCATGCCCTCGTGCGGACCGAACTCACCGAGCACCACGTCGTCGGGACCATAGAAGCGCACGCGGCCTTTCAGCACCATCCAGAAGCTCGCGATGCCGGTGTGGTAGTGCAAATTGTTCTCGCCGCCGTGCTTCTTCACCACCTGCACCACGCCGCGCACGATGTCCTTGCGGCCGAGCGCGACGAAACCCTTGCCGGAACTAACGCCGTCCGGCTTGGCGTAGCTGAAGGTCGTCCAGTCCGCCTCGGCGGCGCGGTGGAGCTCCGCGAGGTTTTCTTCTTTTCTGCTCGTTTCGGTCGTCGACATGGTTCTGGATCCTCCGTGATTGATGAAATTGCTAGTGGCGCTCTCTCACCGCCAGCATCGTATAATCCGGGTCCGACAGGAAGTGCTCCGCGATCGGGCACTGCTTCTTCAGCAGCTCAAGCCGGGCCGCGCCCTCGGCGCCGCGCCCGACCGGCGGCGGGTTCATCACCGGGTTGCGGTCGATCAGCTCCTCGACGTCGTCCTTGAACGCCTGCATGTCCTCGACCGTGAAGCCGATGTGGTCCATGCCGGTCGGCAGGATCGACTGGCCGAGATAGTTCTTGATGCGCCAGGGCATGATCACCAGCGTGACCTTGCCGTCGCTGAGATAATGATTGGGATCGCCGGGACCGGCGTTCTGCTCGGCGAACTCGAACACATCGACATAGAAGCGCGCCATCTCGTCCGGCCGCATCGTCCGCATGGCAACATGAGTGATGCAGCGCGGCTGCTGCTCGCCGGTGTTCTGCACATAGGCGGCGTGGCGGTTCTTCATGTCCTTCTGCGAGATGTCGAACACGTTGCCGTCGGGATCGTTGGCGGTGATGCCGGCGAACGGCCGCGTCGAGGGCCGCTGCACCCAGTCGGCGTCGGGATATTTCGTGCGCATGCGGTCGAACGCGGTCTCCACGTCCTCGACCTGGATGCCGAAATGATCGAGCCCGGCGGGACGGCCCGCTTTGCGCGGGTTGATGTTGAGCCCGACATAGCCGTCGCCGACCGTGAGCGCCGACTTCGGCGAAGTCTTCGACTGATACATGCCGAACGCAGCCTCGTAGAATTTGGTGATGAGCGCGTATTTCTCGCTCACGATGGCCACATGGTTGATCTTGGCGAACATGCCTTCTCCTTGTTTCTTTCTTGCGCGCTTCTTACGTTGGCGCATGTCCTTTTTCGGAAAACCGGTGCCCACTTTTCCGGGACATGCGCTATTTCCCGACCATCATCGACTTCGCGGCCGACACCACGTCCGGCGGCATGGCATAAGCCGCCGCCAATGTACGCGTGACCTCCTCGCCGCGCACCCAGTCGAGCGTGAGCCGCTGCTTTTTGATGTCCGCGAGAAACGCATGATCGGCCATGGTCGCGTTGAAGGCGTCGCGCAGAAGCTTCACCCGCTCCGCCGGCACGCCCGGCGGCGCCAGCACCGGCCGGTCGAGGTCCTGTGAAACGATGAGCAACCTGATTTGCTGGCGCGTCGGCTCGTCCTTGGCGAGTTCGAGCAGCGTCGGCGCGTCCGGGAATTGCGGCGTGCGCCGTTCGCTGACCACGATCGGCACCGAGATTTTCTTCTCGGTCAGCCATTGCGGGCGCAGCGAGCCGATCGAGGTGAGCTGCGGGCCGCAGCGCCCGTGAATTTCCCCGTTCTCCATCGCATAGAAGATCGACGAGCCGTCCTTGTAGCCGCCGATCACCTTCACCTTGGTGCCGAACAGCTTGTTCATCACCACGGGATAGAGCTCCATCTGCGAGCCCACGCCGGAGGAACCGACGATGAACTCCTTGTCGAGCATGTCGCTCCAGGTCTTGATCGGCGACGTGTGCCAGGCGGTGCACGGTCCGTCGGAGCGGTCCATGCTGCCGAGCCAGTGGATCTTCAGCGGATCGAAACGCGCGCCCGCCATGCCGAACAGCGGCGCCAGCGGCACCGTTGAATGGATGAGCCCGATGGTGGTGCCGTCCTGCGGCGCCTGCGTGTAAAGGTAGTTGGTGGCAAGCAGCCCGCCGGCCCCCGGCATGCTCTGGACGATGAAGCTCGGGTTGCCGGGGATGTGACGGCCCATGTGCTCGGCGAGCAGGCGGGCATAGGACACGTAGCCGCCGGCGACGCCGGCGCTGATGATGAAGCGGATGGTCTTGTCCTTGTAGAACGGCGTGTCCTGGGCACTGGCCGGCGATGCCAATATGGCCGCCAGCACGGCGATGAGTAGTCGCCCACCGATTCGCATCGGGCCTTTCATGGCCTCTCCAGACGTTTCCATGCCGCCATTCTAGTCGGGCGCGATGACCACGCAAATGCGCTTTTGCATCGCTGTGACGCAGGGTTATCCGGCCCACTGGCTTTGCCAACCGTGCCCGGCGCAACTATGATCCGCGCAACAACAGGAGAATTCCATGAACGTGATTGCCCAGGCGCAGTTCAAGACCGGCGTCCGCCGCTACGATATGAGCGAAGCCGAGCGCAAGATCCGTATCGAGGCCGCCGCCGCGTTCCGACTGGCGCATCACTACCGCTGGAACCTGCAGATCAACAATCACATCTGCGTCCGCATCCCCGAGCGCCCCGACCATTTCCTGATGAACCCATACGGCCTCGGCTGGGACGAGATCACCGCCTCGAACCTCGCAACGATCAAGATGGACGGCGATCGCCGCGAGATCGTCAGCCATGACGGCGTCACGCTCGGCCCGGCGGGCCTGAACTTCCACTCCGGCATCCTGGCGGCGCGGCCCGACATCAACTGCACCATGCATGTGCACGCCCGCCCCGGCGTCGCGGTGGCGGCGACCAAGCAAGGGCTGATCATCGTCGATCAGTCGAGCATGCATCTCTATGGCGAGGTCGGCACCCATAACTTCGAGGGCTTTGCCGAAGGCGAGGACGAAGTGCCGCGCATCCTGCGCGACCTCGGCGAGGGGCACTGCCTGCTGATGTGGAACCACGGGCTCCTCACCATCGGCCGCACCATCGCCGAGACATTCCTCTATATGCGCCGGCTGGTCGACGCCTGCGAGTTGCAGATCCAGTTGATGTCGATGGGCACCGAGATCCGGCACATCCCGAAGGACGTGCTCGACGTCACGCGTCAGCAGATCGTCGAGAAGCGCAAGTCGCCGAAATACGCGCAGGTCGAGTGGGACTACCACTGCCGGCTGGCGGAGCGGCTCGATCCGGGCTTCGCGGACTGACGAGCGCTGTTGCACGTAGACGACGTCATGGCCGGGCTTGTCCCCGGCCATTGTCGTTTTAGGATGACGCTTGTCAGCAGGGAGCAACTGACATGGCCAAGACCAAAGCGGGCAAGACCAAGCAGAAGAACGTCAAGGCCGGCAGGATCGTCGTCGAAAACGTCAAGCAGCCGGGACACGTCAGGTCGCTCGATGCGGCCAAGTACGAGGCGATGAAGCGAGCCTACCTGAAGGTTTTGCCCAAGTCGTCGCCGGGGCTGACCATTGCGGAAATTCAAAAGCGCCTGCCTCCGCATCTCCCTGAAACGCTGTTTCCGGGCGGCGCAAAAGCGGGCTGGTGGTCGAAGGCGGTTCAGCTCGATCTGGAGGCGAAAGGCATCATCGCGCGTACGAAGACCACGCCGCTCCGTCTGCACAAGGCGTGATCGCTCACCGCGGCTCGATCCCCGCCTTCTGGATGATCTCGCGGTTGAGCGCGACCTCGCGCACGACGCGCTCGGCCAGCACGTCCGGCCCGCCGCCGATGATCTCGAAGCCGGCGCCGCGCGCCCGCGCGATCACCTCCGGATTCTTGAGCGCGGCCTGCGTCTCGATCGCGAGCCGGTCGACGATCTCCTTCGGCGTTCCGGTCGGCGCGAACATTCCGACGAAGGTGTCGGTGATGAAGCCGGGGAAGCCCGACTCCACCAAGGTCGGCACCTTCGGCAGCGAGAACCAGCGGTCCTTGCCGCTCACCGCCAGCGGATGGATGGTGCCGGCGTGCACGAGCTTCTCGCTGGTCGGCACCGCGTTGGTGACGAGCTCGACCGACTTCGACAGCAACGCGGCGACCGCCGGCGGCCCGCCGGTGAACGGGATGTGGGTGATGTCGATGCCGGCGCGCAGCTTCAACAGCTCGACCGTGAGCTGCGCCTGCGTGCCGAGGCCGGGGCTTGAATAGTTGAGCTTGCCCTTCGCCTCCTTCGCCTTGGCGATGAACTCGGCGAGCGTGTTCACGTAGCCCGGCAGCACCGAGAGCATCTGCGGCGAGATCGCGAGATCGCACACCGGCGCGAAGTCTTTGACCGGATCGAACGGCGTCTTCTTATAGAGCGACGGATTGATCACGATCGCGCTGGTGGTGATCAGGAGCGTATAGCCGTCCGGCTCCGCCCTCGCCGCTTGGCCGATACCGATATTGGCGCCGCCGCCGGCGCGGTTGTCGATCACCACCGACTGGCCGAGCCGCGGCTGGATCGCGTCCGCCACGATCCGCGCGATGATGTCGCTCGGGCCGCCGGCGGCGAACGGAACGATCACGCGGATGTTGCGGTTGGGATAGGCCTGCGCAAACGACAGCGTTGGCGCCGCCACCGCAAGCCCTGCCGCTGCACCCAAAAAGCGACGCCGATTGACCCGATTGCCGTGCATTTCAGAAGAACTCCCGATCGAGAAGAAATTGCCCGTGTTACGTAGCAAGGAACGCGCCAAAGCGAGCAGCGGGCAAATGCGCACAGCTGCCGTGCTTAATCGCTGCGCTCACTCGCCTTTGATATTGGCGGCGCGGATCACCTTCGCCCATTTTTCGGTTTCGGCGGCGATCATCTTGGCGAAACCGTCCGGCCCGACATTGTCGACCTGGAAGCTCCGATCTTCGAGCGCTTTCACGACGTCGGGACGTTTGAGGATTTCGGCGGTGTCGGCATGAATCTTCGCGCGGATGTCGGCCGGCACGCCCGTCGGCGCAAACAGCCCGAACGCGCCCTGCGAGCTGTAGCCGGTCACGCCCGCCTCCTGCATGGTCGGGACCGTCGGCGCGAGGCGGTGGCGCGTCAGCGTCGAGATCGCCAGCGCCTTGAGCTTGCCGCCTTCGATATGCGGCAGGATGTTCGACATGCCGTTGATGGTGATGTCGATCTCGCCGGAGAGGATCGCGATGGTGGTCTCGTTGGCGCCGCGATACGGCACATGCACGAGCTTGATGCCGGCGATGCCGGCAAAATATTCGGTGGCGATACGCTGGATGGTGCCAGGACCGGTGGTGCCATAGGTCATCGTGTCGGGCTTGCCCTTCGCGAGCGCGATCAGCTCCTTCACGTTCGAGACCGGCACCTTGTGCGACACCGCCAGCATGTGCGGGATCGACGCCATCAGGATGATCGGATCGAGCTCCTTCATGGAATAAGGCAGCGTGGCATAGAGCAGCGGATTGAGGATGAAGGTCTGGTCGGCCGTCATCAGCAGCGTGTAGCCGTCGGGCGGGCTCTTGGTCGCGGCGACCGTGCCGGTCAGCGTATTGCCGCCGGCGCGGTTCTCGACCACGACGCCCTGCCCCCATTTCTCCGACAGCTTCTGCGCAACGAGCCGCAGCAGCACGTCGGGCGCGCCACCGGGCGTGAACGGGATGATCACCCGCACCGGCCGCGACGGATAAGCTTGCGCGAAGGCGAGCCGCGGGGCGGCGATCGTGAGCGCGGCAGTGCCGCCGATGAAGCGGCGGCGGCTAAGTCGAGAGATTCTTCGCATGAGATGTCCTCTGGTCGTCCCGCCATGGTGCAAGAAGTCCGCGCGGCGTCGCAACGCACAAATGCGCACACCTCCCCCACGCAGGACGATCGCCCTGCCCTATGCCATAGTGCGCGAGCGTACCCGTCACGCGGTGGGATGAACCACATGGCCAATGCCGACAAGCAGCATCACGATCTGACCAAGAATTTTCTGGGCAAGGAGCTCTACGTGATCGTCACGACGCCCGTTGTTCCACGAGAACAGCTTGACAAGATGCTGCCGGAACACCTGGCGCATCAGATCAAGCTCGAAAAGCAGGGCATCATGTTCGGCGCCGGCCCGCTCGCGGGCGAGGATGGCGCCCGCGTCGGCGGCATGGTGATCATCCGCGCAAGCTCGTTTGCAGAAGCGCGCGCCATCGCGGACGCCGACCCGTATCACAAGAACGGCCTGCGGAAATACACGCTGACCAAGTGGACGGTGAACGAAGGCAGCTACGGCATCCGGGTCAACTATTCCGACCAGACCGTGACCATCGAATGATGCGGCTCACCGCCCGCGACGGACATACGCTCGACGCCCACCTCGCGCGGCCGTCATCGCCTGTGCGCGGCGGCATCGTCATCGCGCAAGAGATGTACGGCGTGAACGCGTATCTGCGCTCGGTCTGCGATTTCTATGCCGCACAGGGCTACGTCGCGATCGCGCCCGCGCTCTATGATCGCCGGCAGCGCGGCCTCACCTACGCCTACACCAAGGAGGACCACGATCGCGCGCAGAAGACCTACACGGCCTGGAATCTCGACCACGCCGTCGCCGATCTCGATGCCGCGCGCGCCGCCATCGCCGATGCCGGCAGGATCGCGATCCTCGGCTTCTGCTGGGGCGGTTCGCTCGCGTGGCTGTCCGCCTGCCGCAGCGACTACGCCGGCGCGGTCTCCTACTACGGGTCGATGATCCCGGATCTCGCCAACGAACAGCCGCGTTGCCCGGTCATCTGCCATATCGGCGACCAGGACACGTCACTGCCGCCCGCGCGCGTCGCGATCTTCCGCGCCGCGCAGCCGTCGGTGCCGGTCTACATCTATGAAGGCGCGCCGCACGGTTTCGACAACGAGAACCGCACCGAGCGCTACCACCCTGCCGCGCACAAGCTCGCGCGCGAACGCACGCTCGAATTCCTGGCTGAGAATGTGGGCTGAAGCACCGCGCTACGAGCGCGGCTCCGACGGCCGTATAAATTCGGCGAATTGGAACGCGAGATTTTGCGCCATGAAATCGATCGGGTCATTGCCCGTGATCGCCCCTTCCAGCGCCACTTCCATGACCCCTCCGCGGGGGCTCATCTGGGCGGTCCGGTCGGGGTAGCTGAGAAGAACGGACTTCGTCCGCGGATCGACCATTGTCATGTCCACGGTCATGCTTTGTGGACCGCCAAGAACGACGCGCTGAACAGCCGACGTAACGACGACACGCTTGACGGTCACCTCGATGCGCATGGGAGTTGTTCCCTTGAACCGCGGCGCGAATTGCCGCTCCACCGCCGCTTTGACCTTGGGGGCGACAGCAGTACGGACCTCCTCCGGGACCTGTGCGCCGTCTGCGATGAAAACGACGACCTCACCAACACGCAGGTCGGCGACCTGTTCAAGCGACAGCTTGTGGCCAGCGGTCTGACAGCCCGCAAGCACGAGGGCGAGCGCCCCGAACAACGCACCAAAACGCATGTCCCCCGTCCCCACAATTCCAGCTACAACCCAGAATAGTATGCGGGCCGGCCGCCAAGCAAGCGACCGCGACAGATTCATTGCGCAAGTGCCGATTATGAATGATTTTTCAGTTCCATCGGAACGAACCGGGCGACGCCGCGTTACTGCCCTGGTCCCCCATGCGTAAGAACACACCAAATCCCAATTGCGAAGCCTGCGGCAGCCGGACGACGTTGCTGCGGTCTGAACCCCATCCCAAATTCGCGAACATGCTGCAGCGGGTGTTCGTTTGCCGCTGCGGAACCTTGACCAGCGAGATCATCGCCGAAACCAGCCGGCGGCCGGTCCTCTCCGCGAAGATCACGACGGTGGTTCAGAGCGCCTGAGCGGCGGCGGCGCGCCTTGGCTTCAACGCGGTTTGCGACGAGGCGTGGTGCGCTTGCGAGGCGTCCGTCTCGGCCGGGGCGGCTCTGGTTCCGGCGGTTTGGGTTGTGGCCGCGCGTCCTTCTCGATCATGCTCTCGATCTGGCGGCGCCACGCGGCATAGTGGTCAAGCAGCAGGCGCAGGTCGTCGGCGCCGTCGCGGTCCGTCGCGTTGTTGGCGAAGGCGCGCGCCACCCCGGCAAGGTCGCCCGCCTCATCAGCACGGCGCAACGCCATCAGCGGCTCGTAGCCATCCACATTCGAATACTTCTTGCGCGGACCGACCTGGAACGCCTCCAGGCGTTCGAACACCTTGCTCGGGACGTTGCCGGAGCGTACTGCGCGTGCGGCCGCATAGCCCATCGGCACGACCCAGTCTTCGTCGCGGGCCGCGAAGAAGCGGCGCATCGCCACGCGACTTTCGGCGCCCCCCTCGATCAAATCGCCGACGAGTTCGATGACGACGCGGTGGAGGCCGCGGTCGACAAATCGCCGCGGCTGCGGCTCCTTCTCATTCATGAGCTTGAGCAGGGCGTCCCACTTCTGTCGGAGACGGCCAAGCTCTTTGCCGATTTCGGTTTCGGCGCGCTTCTGAATGCGGCTGCCGGCGCGGGCAAGCACCGACAACTCGGCAAGCGAAACCGCCGGCTCGCGGTCGAGATGCCTGCCCACCGATTGCTTGACCCAATAGCGCGCCGCTGGCACCGCACACTCGTCGCCGAAGACCGCGGCCGTTCGCAGCGCAGCGATGTCGGCGTGACCGGCGGCTTGGAACCCGCGCTCGAGCAGCGTGGCGAGCCTTCTGTCGATGTTGCGCATCGTCGGGTGATTGCGGACGCACGCAAGCGCCAAGCTCTGCACCATCGAGCGGATGTCATCGCCCGGCACGGCCGAGATGTCGCTAGCCTTGTCGTCCTCACGCGCGGGCACAGTATCTGCGAGGGCACGGGCACGCTTGAACCGCCGAGCAAACACCGCATGCGGCAGCCAGGCGCCGGCGACGTCCTGCGGAATCTCGGTAGCGCCCCAGCGCCCGGTCTTGACCAGCACGATCGCCCGCACGGTCGTGGGGAGAACACCCCAGTTGGAGTCGGCGGAAATGCTACGCAACGCGAGATCGCCAAGCACGGGATAGATACGCTCGTCGTCGAACCCTCCGAGCTGCACGGCAGTGCGCGCCACATGATCGAAGGCGAGCCGATTGGGAAGCTTTGCGATTTGCGCTGGCGGCAGTAACCGAGTTTCGGTGCGCGCCACAAGATAGTTGCGGGCCGCGCTGTCGCGCTCGAAGTCATCCTCCGCCCCGCGAAGGAAAGAGACGAGATCGTCGCTCCAGTCGCGATCGACGCTGGCGGGGTCTTCGCCGTTCAACAGGCGGTGATAAATCCACTCGGCCCGGTCGGCGGGGCTGGTCGCCTGCCGCTCGCCGAAATAGACGACGGCGGCCGCCGCAATCTCCGCGAAGACCTCTGGTTTGTGATCGCGCATCAGCGGCAGCGTGCGCGCGCGCAGATCGGCGCGATGACGAAGCGCATCGCCTTCGCGGTCGACGATCCACACCTCGCGCGCCAGCGCGTCGAACGCCTCCTGCGTATGGCTCGGGTCCATCTTGCACGGGACCGCCAGCACGTTACGGATGATGTCGAGCGTGATGCGGCGGACCACCAGACCCGGCCAAGCCAGCTTCTTCGCGTCGGGATGTTGCACGTGATCGAGCACGCGCCGCTCGTATAGCCGACCGACGAAGCGCTTGTCGGCGCCCGCACCAAGCTTCTCGATCTCACGAGACAGGGCCTCGCGCTCCTCGCGCGTCGGCGCCGAACGCAGGAACTCGACCGCCACCCGGATCACCAGCGGCTCGCGCCGCTCCACCGAGTCGTCGTCCTTACCGGCGATACGGCTGCTCCAGGTCGAATTCCAGTCCTGCCCAAGTAGCTGCCGGCCCAAGCGGTCGGCCATTTCGCGCGCATCCCCAACCGAGAGCGGAAGAAGGCGGCGATGTGTGCCCTCGCCCAGGTATGCGGTCTCGTTCCGCAATTGCGGGATATCGGCGCGGCCCGCCGCCACCACGCGCAGCTCGGGAAAGCCACCTTGGGAGAGGTACTCTACAAACTTCACGACACCGGCGAGCGCACTCGGATCGTACTGCACCAACTCCATGGTATCTAAGATCAGCAGGAAGGCGCGCCGGCCGTGGGTGACGCGATCGCTGACAAGTCGGCGAAAATCGGCGAATGGATCGAACAGGCCGGTCCCTGATTTTGTGCGGGCAAGGTCGTCGCGGATCTGCTGGCACAACTTGTCGGCCTCCGGCCCGGCTGCAGGAAACTGCAGCACCACCTGACGGATCGCCTCGAGCAGAAGCTGGCGCGGTTCAAGCGGCTGCAGGGTGGCGCGGTCGAAATCGAAATAAGCGAATGGGAAGGGCCGCGACTGCTTGAGTGCATGATCGAGCACGAACTTCGCCATCAGCGTCGACTTGCCGAGACCGCCGCCCGCCTCGATGACGAACACGCCGACACCGCGTCCGTCGAATACGCTTTCGACGCCCCGGACGACGCGACCGATGCCTCGGGTTACCGACTCGAGCACACCTTCGGACGCAAGCTCATCGACGAACGCTCGCAACTCGCGCAGTTCCTCGCGGCGACCGACGAAGCGGTCCTCGACCGCGAAGCCATCCCAGCCGCCAGTCGTCCCTGTGAGGATGCGCAGCGGCTCCAGCAGCTCGGCGCGCTCGAGGTAGCGGCGAACCTCTGCCAGCGAGGGCATGTTCGTTGGCAAGTTCTGCACAAGCCGCAAGCACTCGCGTGCCTGCACTGCGGCATGCAGCTCGCGCGGTGGGGACTGATCGAGAGACCCGATTTCACCTACGAGGAAACCCCGCAGCCAAGCACTGCAGGTGCGGACCTCATCCTCCGTTATCTTGTCGAAATCGCGCTGGTCGGCTTCGATCGCTTCGCGCAGCATTTTTTTATATTGCTCGTCATCACGGACCCTCTCGAGCAGGTCGGCACGCGCTTCGTCTGTCAGCCGAAGCCGACGTCGCCCGCCGATCATGATGGTGGCCGAATGCGCAAGGATCGCCGCCTGATCGCTGGCCTCGGTACCGAGCTCGTCGGTCGTGAAGGTATCGCTGATTGCCGCCTGAATCGCTGCTCGCGTCGGCGGCAACGGCGCGAGCGATGGCTTTGCCTCCGACGGCGGCGGCGCGGCGGATGCCGCCTTGAGTAAGGCGCTGCCAAATCGGGTTTCCCCAAGGATGCGGTGGAGGTCCTCCCCCTCGCCTAGCAGCAAACGCCGGAAAGCCGAGCTCGGATCACGCTCGATCATCCGCCGGCCTCCTTCTCTTGCAGGAAGTCGAGGGCAAAGGCGTTCAGCAGTATCTGTAATGACTCGAGCCGATACATTGGATCCTTGAGGGTCGGGGTGCTTGCTTCCATCGCCCTGAAGGTGCGCTTCAAGCCAGCGCGCTCCTCGTCGGAAAGTTCCGTATTGAAAGCCGCGGCCATTCCCGTGACACAATCGATCATTGCATCGATCCCGAAGGTCATGGGATCAAGTGGCTCGATACACGCTTTTGCGTCGATCACGAAGTCAGGCTTGTGCCCGAGGAAAATCCACCGCAGCCGCCGCAATTGCTCCGGCACCGCCGCTTCCTCCAGCTTGTCGCCGCACAAGCCGGCAATCAAGTCGGCCACGTCCTTCGACAGCGTGTCATACGTCAGGTTGTCGAGCACGATCCAGGCAAGAGGCCACCGGTTGCGCGTATCGGGAACCTGGTCTTGGCTGTTGGCGATTTCCACGATCTCCGCAGGCGGATCGAGCTTCGCCTGCCCCGGCGGTCGGACGAGATTTGCCTGTTCGATCAGCTTGATGAAATCGCGGGCCTCGTCGCGTCGGTCGATGACCCGCTCGCGATGTTGTTGGAGCACGATCTCGAACCAGCGCGGCACCTGCTCCGAGGCCCACTTGTTCAGCTTGTCACCGTCCTTCGATCCTGGCGGCAGGTTTTCGGCCGCTCTCGGCGGCAGACCCTCCAGCACCGACTGCGGAATCCGTAGTTGGTCGGCGATGGCGGCCAGGAAGGCCGGAACTGTCGCCGGCACCTGATCCTTCTTTTCGAGCCCAAGCACGACGGCCGGCTCGCCCTTGCCGCGCCGCGCCGCCTGCAGGATCTCGAGGGAAAAGCTCCGTCCCGCTCGTGGCTTCGAGGCGTCGCCGGCATAGACGCGGTCGGAGCGGAGCGCTGGCAATTCGATGGCGGACCGCTCGATCCAATCGAGGAATTTGGTACGCCCGACAATCACGCGCGGTTCGGAGTTGTCGAGCGAGACGCTCCACAGGCGCCGCGCGCCCTGATCGTTGGGCTTTGTCAGCCGGTTGAGATCCGCTTGGCCGCCGTCTGCCCTCCGCGAGTTGACGACTTCACTGGGCTTTGTCAGGGGGTTGAGGCTTGCTTGGCCGCCGAGGAACGCAAGGATTTGGCTCAAGATGTGATCGAAGCGAATCGCCTGGTTGAGAATTGGCACGCCGTCCGGCCGGTAGTCGGCGTTGTGCAGGCCGACCAGGTTGAATTGCTGAGCGCCAGCGTTGAAGTGATGGTTGAAGCAGGGCGCGCCGGATGTGCCCTTGTCGCTCTCGGTGGTATAGCGAATGCGTGTCGTCGACTGATCGGTCTCTTTCAGGCGGCCAAAATCAATCTGTAGGGTATGACCGTGGGGATGTTGCGGAATGATGATCCGATCGTCCTTCCTGAGATTCGCGGCAACCCCGTTGGCGGGGAGCGATAGCCACAGGCGTCGCGCGCCGCCACCCTTGGCGCGGGTGTAAAGCCCGACCGGCTCGGCGAGCCGGACAAGCGCGACGTCCAGGCAGGTTTTGAGCTTCGCCATCTGTGCGGCATCGGGCACTTTGATCTGACCATCGGCCGGCATTTCGTCCGACGCGTGCAACAGCCAGTCGTCGGCAAACGGCACCCGACGCGCCTTGATCCCGGCGTCGCGCGGATCGGTGATCGGCTCGCCTTCGAGATGATCGAAGAAGGCGAACAGCGCGTTCGCATTGGGGTCCACGCCTTTGCTTTCTTTTATGAAATCTCTGAGGACATGGCGGGCCGTGAGCACGAGATCGGGACCGACGAGGAAGCCCGTGCCGCTGGTCGGCTGGGCCTGATCGACCGCGAAGCCGGCGACCAGGCAGACGCACGGCTCGCATTTGTCGAGGAACTGGCGCAGCTCCGGAAGTCGCAGCGTGGCCGCGCGCGAGGCGAGCCTGGCCTCCTTCGCCGCATCTGCGCCTCTCGTATTGAGAACGAACGGTGAGATCGCCTTGGCCAACGCGTCGTCGCGCCGGCCGCGATGATAGAGCGAGTTCGCAAGCTGGTGGGTCAGGTCGCGCGCATTGTAGGCGTCCACGATGGTTCGCGCGAGCGTCTGGTAGTCCTTGTCAGGTGTTTCCGATCCGCCCTTCCTCAGGCTGTCGAAATCCGCGACGATGCCTTGTTCGTCGACCACCTCCGCCAGAAGAAACAACGGCACGGTGTCGGCGATCGCCTCCGCGAATGCTGCAGCCTTGTCGTCAGGCAGCGGCATATTCTCTCCTGCTCACAGGAACGCGGCCACCGCGTGCGCGCGTAGCGCAGGTGCGGAGATTGCCTGATTTCCGGAAATCGGATCACCGAAGAAGTGCAACGCCGCAACCTCCTGCGATTGAAAGCCCAACACGGCGCCGCCGGAATAGCCGCCAATCGTGGAAGCGTCGTGCACGATGATATGCGCGGCATTGGCAAGCGGATCCATGAGTTCGCCGAAGCTCACGCGCTTGCGCTCGTCGGGGGTGCCAAACACCGCGAGCACTTCCTGGGGAATTTGATCCATCTTGCCGGGATGGCCGACCACATAGAGATTGTCGGAATCGAACAGGCTGTTGGCGAGCACCAACGGCCCGGGCAGCGGTGACGCGCCGGCGGCCGGTGGCGTCACGCGGATCACGGCAACGTCGATCGGATCGCCTTCCGCGGCCACGAACGGAACATCCACCACGGGATAGCGGAGCAATGGCCGCGAGGGACCGGCGTCGAAAGCGAAATCGATGGTGACTTCAAGGTCCGACTTGAAGCGCGCCGACATCGCCCCGGGATTGCGGCGAGCGAGCTTCAGGCCGACCGGCGGAAACAGCACGTGGCGATTGGTGACGACCAGGTTCGGCTTGATCAGCCACGCCGTACCCTGGACCCACCGCTGCTGTGTGAAGCGATCGAGGACCGACACGGCGCCGGCGGCGGAAGCGACGCGCACCAGCGTCTGCTCGTGCGTGTCGACGAAGACGCGCCAGAAGCCGGAGCCCGGATGCTTTTGGTCCGTGATATCCTCGATGCGCTCGCCCTCGACATTGAGCGCGGGCCGGCCGCGGGTATGGAGCACCGCCTCGAGCGCGACGGCGTCGCGCCCACTGATCGAGTTCGCGGACGCGCCGCCTTGCAGACCCGCCAAGACGGCTCGGGCGCGCGCGACGAGCTCGGCGGCGATGCCGTTGGCCTCTGCCGCGTCGTCACGTCCTCCCGGGCCTCCCGGCGTTTCGGGTCGGGCCGCCATGGTCTCGCGCAATTGCCGCGCAATGACGCGCTCGTCCTCGTCGTCCGGCGGACCGACGCGCGCCTGCGCGCCCTCCATCGCCGCTGATTCCGGACGGCCGACGGATTCCAGGCCAGGGCGGGGCCGCGACCCACCCGGCCGAGGCGGAGGACGCCGGCCGAAAAACCTGAGCGCGCGCGGAGCCGCGCTCTCGAGACGTCCGGCAAGTCTCTCGTCTATTCGGTCCGTCATCGCCCCCTCCTCAACGCAACGCCGCGGCGCCGGCGGCGAGCGTCGCGCGCAGGCTCGGCGACAATTCGGACGGCGGCAGGCTCTCGGTGTGAGCGCGGCGGGTCGGCTTGATGCGCAGGCGATCGAACGCCGCGCAGGCGATCTCCGGCCGGTGCTGCGGATCGGCAATCGCAGGCGCCGCGGCTTCGACTCCGACCGGGCCGAAGGCGTTGTCCACCAGCTCGCGCAGTTCGATCACGTCGCTCTCCGGTCCGGCCGCCGCTTCGAGCTCACCCGGTCCTTCGTTCGCCTTGCTCGGATCGATCTTGAGCAGCGCCAGTGCGTCGACGATCCCGGCGCCGAAATTCTCGTGGTCGAAGCCCGGCGGTTTCTGCGCCGAGGCCATAACGAGGTTGCGGAACATCCACTGCAGGGTCTTGCCCGCCGGTAGCTGCGCGATCAGGGCGTCGCGGCCGTGATGGGCGAGCCACAGCGCCGCGACGCCGGCGGTGAGCGCCACCGCAAACGACGTGCCCTGCCCGCCGCCGACCGCGGCATGCGGTTCGGTCGTGCTGCGCGGGTCGGCGCGCAGCACCAGTTCGGCCGGCGCCGAGATGTCGATCGCAGAGCCGTTGCAGGAGCCGCGCCACGGCTTGAACGCCTCGTTGATGCCGGCCACCGCGATCGTCTCGCGATAGCGCGCCGGCCACACCACTTCGCCGACGCAATTGCCCGCCGCCGCAAGGACGATGACGTTGGATTGGACCGCCTGCCGAACCGCGGCACGCAGCGCCGAGCTCAAGATGCCGCCCAGGCTCATTGTGATCACATGCGCGCCCTTGCGGCGGGCATGGTCGATCGCCTGTGCGACCGGACTCTGGTCGAACACCGCGACGGTTTCGATGGCACGGATCGGCACCAGCTTGGCCAGCGGCGCCGACCCGCTCATGCGGCCGCCTTCCGGACTTGCGACCACGCTGCCGGTACCGGTGCCGTGACCGGGGTTGCCGCCCGACTGCATCGGATCGACCGGCTTGGTGCCGCCTTCCACGAAATTCGCAGAACGCGGATCGTTCTCGCTATTGGGCGGCAGTTCGACATGCTGGGGCACGACGCCGGTGTCCGGCTGGAAGATGAGAATGTCCTTGCCCTTGGTCGCCTTGCCCTTCTCCGCCGCGTGGACCCACGCTTCGACCACCTTGGTTTTCGCGATCGCCCAGTTCGGGTTGGTCGGGCTGGCATCGTCGCCGACCCAACACCAGAACGCGAAATCGGAGCTTTCGGGCGTTCCCGGCGCCGGACGGTCTGCCTCGCCTCCGTAGTAGTCGGTGCCGAGATCAGGCTCGACCGTCACCGCGCCCAAGACGCCGCGCATGGCATTGGCCATCTCGAACAGGTCGGCCCGGTCGGGGCGCGTAACGTGCTCGACGATCAGAAGACGAAAGCGCTCGAGCGCGGGGTCGTCGGCAAACAGCGGACCGACCTGCACCCGGATGTTGAACCGTTCGACGATGGCGCTTGCGATTTCGGCATCCGTCTGCGGCTTCGCCCGTTCGATCACAAAGCGTACCGGGCTACCGCCGGCGGCGGCCGGCTGGTTCTGCTCGGTCCGCCAAGCAGCCAGGAGTGGTTCGAGATCGCTAACCGGAGTTTGGGTCCCCGCCGCAGTCGGCTCGGCCATGGCCTATCCCCCAATCGAAGGAGAGCACGCGGCCACAAGCAGTACAGCGATCACCACTCGCGCGATATCATCGCTTCGGACTGGGACAGAAGTACTGCTTCCCTCGTTTTTTCCGTTCTGGTGCTCTCCGGCAACCGATCGTGGCACGAGAATATTACAACTTCAAGGTGTACTACCGTGTACCGCGCAATTTTTCAAACGGAACGACAATCTCGGTCGCTCCGGCCCCGAATGGCCCGTCGGGGGCGTCCTTGCTTGTACCTCACGGTAATCCGATACGGCTCCGCCCAAATATTGCCCCTTTCTCCGTCGGAGTCGCCCGGATTCCGTCAGAATACCATGCGGTACTCCCTGGCGGACGGAAGTCAGTGGCACTGTGCAATTGGTGATGGCGGAAAGCCGGTGGCGCGCTGATGTAGCGTGTGCGTGATATGCTGGGGGCGGCATTCAACGAAATGTATTTGGTTGCGGGGGTCAACGCGGCGATGATCGCGTTGATGATGGTTTTGCCTGCCTTGCTGGTGGGCTATGTGCGGCAGGCCACCCGACGGGTCTCCGCGGATTTCGCGCTTCGACGCCTTGAGGCGTTCGAGCTCGATCGGGCGGAAATACAGTACCGCAAAATCGCTCAGCGCATCGGCGAGATCAATCGCCTCGCCAAGAGCGGCACTGGATCGCTCTGGAAGCGGCTGCGGCACCGCGCCGACATCAAACAGCAATATCGTGCCGAGCTCGACGATCTGCGAACCAACGCGCGTCACCTGCGCGCGTCGATCATGCTGTTCCGGCGGCGGCCGATCCGGCGGCTGCGGGCCTGGGTGCATTTGATCAGCAGCCGTTTCGCCTTCGGCAGTTCGCTCGCGTCCTATCTGACGATCCTCGTGCCCGCGATCGTCTTCATCTATTTCTCCGAGCAGCCGCTGTGGGCGCAGGACCTCGCCTCCACGCTTGAATCCACCATTCTCTGGAAGCCGTTCGACGACGAGCGCCTGCTCTACGTCAACGCGATCACGTCCGCGTTGGTGCTGATGCTGGCGCCGCTGCTCTACGTCACGCGCCGGGCAAGGCTCTACAGCGACCACCGGATGCAGACGAAGGCGCTGCGCGACTTCGCCGTCGCCGACCCGGACCGGCTCGTCCAAGACGATACGCCGATCACCGCCGAGCTCGACGATCCGCTGCTCTTCGAGTCGAACGGCAGCGACAACTGCTTCGCGATCCTCGGACTTTCGCCCGCGGCGACCGCGGACGAAATCAAGGAGGCCTATCGAACGAAGATCAGGCTGAGCCATCCGGATCGCGTGCACGGGCTCGCGCCCGCCTTCCGCATTCTGGCCGAAGCCGAAACCAAGAAGCTCAACGCGGCCTATGAAGAGGCGCTGGTGGCGATCCAAGTCGCGGAACCTGAGGTCGCGGAACCCGCGCCCGCCAATCCTTAAAAAGAGCAGCGCGAGAGTATTCCGGTAGGACGTTCCCTCGACGGACACGACCCCGCCCTCTTGTCGCCGCCATCATCCGGCACCGGATTGGTCGACGGGTCATGCACCCGGTGTACCCGAAGATCCCCTGTGACTGTCCAGCGTTTGCTGCAACAAGAAGCCGTTTCGTCTCGTCGCGTCTTCCTGAGCGGCCTCGTGTCCTCGGGAAGCGCGCTCGCGCTTGGCAGCTCCCTTGGCGGCTGTGCCGGCATGGCCGAGACCCGCCTCGACGCCTCGGCGCTCGCGGTCAACTCCACCGTCCTCGTTGCAACGACGCGCAAGCCGGTCAACGGCGGCCGCGCGAGCCCGTGGTTCGGTTCGGAGCGCGCGCCACGGATGACGCTGGCGCGCGCCACGCTTACACCGCCCGCATCGGGCCCGTTCTCGTTTGCCGCCGTCGGGTTGTCCGATTGGAGCCTGAGTGCCGTCGAGCCGGTGCCGGCCCAGTTCGGCGATTTCCTCACGCAGGCCGGCGGCGAGGCCGATGTCCTGATCTACGTGCACGGCTACCGGCAGACGTTCGAAGGCGCGGTGCTCGACGCCGCGCGCCTGTCCGATGGCATCAAGTTCCGCGGTGCGACGATGGCGTTTTCCTGGCCTTCGAAGGCCGGCTTCTTCGACTACGCCTATGATCGCGAAAGCGCGGTGTGGTCGCGCGACGCGTTCGAGCGCGTGCTCGGCTTCGTGATGGCAAATCCCACCCGCGGCCGCGTGCACATTGTCGCCCACAGCATGGGCACCATGCTGGCGCTGGAAAGCCTTCGCCAGGTCTATGGGCGTTATGGCGACGCAGCCGCGGGCAGGATCGGCGCCGTCGTTTTCGCTTCGCCCGACATCGACATGGACATCTTCACGTCGTCGATCGCACGCCTCGGCCCGATCGCGCAGAAGATCACCGTGATCACCGCGACCAACGATCGCGCGCTGGCGCTGTCGAGCCGCGTCGCCGGCGGCATCACCCGCGTCGGCGCCGCCGAGAAGGCCAGGCTCGAACAACTCGGCCTGCGGGTGGTCGACGCCTCGGGCCTCGGCTGGGGCATCATCAACCACGATCTGTTCATGTCGAATGATGAGGTTCGGCGGCTCATCCGCCAGTCGGTCGACGAGGCGCGGAGTGTGGCGGGGTAGTTGGGCTCCAAATCTATTCGGCCGCCTCGATCAACTCGATGTCCTTCTTCAAGAGCGCGTTGACGAGCTCACTCAATGATATACCCCGCGCCTCAGCGCGCGCCGCCAGAAAGGCCAGCACTTCGGGGTCGAGATGCACGGGTGGCACGAGAGTCGCGTCAGAGCGGTGGAACCGGCCGCGTTCGCCTTTCGAGAAATCGTATTCGTCCTTCATGGTCTGGAATCCTCGCGATACTGACGTGCCTCGTTCCGGGTCGGCCGCCGGGTCGAAATGATACGGACGGCGCTATGGTCAGGGTCGATGTCGGCCCAAGTGTGCACGACCACAAGAAGATTTCCAGTGGCCGCCTCGCCAAGGGTTACCCAGCGCTCCTCGCCGGCACCGTGATCGGGGTCGATGACCGAACGGGCGAGCGGATCGCGGAACACCGTCATCGCCTCCTCGAAGCTGATGCCATGCTTCGCGGCATTGCTCGCCGCCTTTGCTGGGTCCCAATCGAAGTCGATGCGCATGGCTCACAGCTCCCCAGATCGCGCGATGCTGGAGCGAATAGGTTGGAGCGGGTGAAGGGAATCGAACCCTCGTCATCAGCTTGGAAGGCTGTTGCTCTACCATTGAGCTACACCCGCGCCGGGAATGCCTACGCGAAATCGATTAACAACGCCGCTTTCGCCAACCGCCTTCGTCCGAAGGCGGACTTCGGCGGTCAGGAGGCTTCGGCGGGCAGCCTTCGCATGCACCGGCTCGCCGAACCCGAGCACGGACGTCAGTTAAGGCTGGCTTGCCAGCCGAAGCACCGAAGGTGCGAAGGCTGGTGGGAGAGGTAGGACTCGAACCTACGAAGGCGTAAGCCAGCGGATTTACAGTCCGCCCCCTTTGCCACTCGGGACACTCTCCCAATTCCTCGCACTTTAGAGCGCCAATTTCAGATATTCGTTGAAGCGCGCCGAGGCAACAATCGGGCGCGTTTTATGGGGAGGCACCCGGGCCAAGTCAACCACAACAAGTCAGCCGAAACACGCCCCTTTCCGGACCAATTTTGCCCCGCCTTGCAGTGGCGCCACCGCGCCGGTACCTGACGGGCCGGAGGCGCCACCAACCATGCGCGATCGATCCACAGGCCGGCCGAAACCGGGCGCCCGCCCAAGCCAAAGGCCCGGCGACGCCAAAGCGGGTACCAAGCCCGGCGTGACGCAAAAGCCCGGCACCACCCATCCGGGCGTCAAGCCCGGCACCACGCATGAGCAGCGCGACCGGCGCGAGCGCTTCGAGCGCGCGCGGCGCGAGAGCCTGCGGCCGGAGGACCTCGCGGTGCTCTATGGCTGGCACACCGTGAAGGCGGCGCTCGAGAACCCGGCCCGTAAGGTCCGCAAGCTCCTCGCCACCGAGAACGCGGCCCGCCGCCTCGCCGAGGAGGGCGTCACCGCCGCGCCGGAGCTGGTGCGCCCGGGGGCGATCGCCGAACGGCTGGCGGCGGATGCGGTCCACCAGGGCCTCTATCTCGAGGCCGATCCCCTGCCCTCGCCGGACCTCGCCGACATTGCCGGCGCCGCCACCGTGCTGGTGCTCGACCAGATCACCGACCCGCACAACGTGGGCGCGATCCTGCGCACCGCCGCCGGCTTCGACGTCGCCGCCGTGGTCACCACCGCGCGCCACAGCGCGGAGGCGACCGGCGCGCTCGCCAAGGCCGCGTCCGGCGCGCTCGAATACGTGCCGATCGTCACGGTGCAGAACCTCGCGCGGGCGATGGCGGACTTGAAGGAGCGCGGCTATCTGCTGGTCGGCCTCGACTCGTCAGCCGACAGCGACCTCGGCGACGTGCCGGTGCGCGCGCCGCTCGCGCTGGTGCTGGGCGCGGAGGGCAAAGGGTTGCGGCAACTGACGCGCGAAAGCTGCGACCATCTCGGGCGGCTCGAATTGCCGGGCCGGATCAAGTCGCTCAATGTGTCGAATGCCGCCGCGCTCGCGCTCTATGTCGCGAGCAAGCGGATCGGTTAAGGACTAGAACGCCGTAGGGTGGGCAAAGGCGCGGGCTACACATACGGACAGTGCCACGCATTCCGGGCGAGCGCCGTGCCCACCATCACGGTCGCGAATGTCGGAGTGGACATGGTGGGCACAGCGCTGCACCGCCTCGCTGTGGCGAGGCATGCGCACGTTGACCGCGCTTTTGCCCACCCTACGACCGCTGTGCAGCGTCGCGCTCAGTACCGCGACCGCAGCGGCTCGCGGTACGGCGGCAAATACCGGTAGTCGCGGCCGACATACGGATAGCGCGCCAGCGGCCGCGGCACCACCAGCGTGGGATTGGTGTAGATGCCGGGGCCGGAATAGACCGGGCCCCGATCGACGATATAGATCTGCGGCATCACGTAAGGCTCGTAGACGACGACGGGGGGCGCCACCACGACCGGTACTGCATAGCCGCATGGCGCGGCGCAGCAGCAGGGCGAGCCGGCATTCGCCGATGAAACAGCAGCGGTTGCCAACAGCACCGCGCATGCGGCGATCGAAAGGGAACGTCCGATCATTTTGGGTCCTCCGGGCGATTTGATTGATGTCAGCGACGGCGGCGGGGCCGGCGGGGATCGAGATCGATCGTGGGCGCGACGACCAGTGGCGTTGGCGGATAGTCCGGCGGGATCGTGGCCGGCAGTTGCTGCGACTCGGCGCCCCACTCGCGGTAATAGCCCGGGGCTGGGGGCGGCCGCCGCCGATCCGGCGGCGGCTCGACTTCGCGGCGGCCATAGCCGGGCTGGCGTCCGAGATACGGGAAATAGTGGCCGGTGTGATACGGCGAGGGCCGGATCAGCGGACCGTTGACGATCACCGGCGAGACCTGGCCGGGACGCGCCAGGCCCCAGTCGCCCTCCACGATCGTGTAAGAGGCGTCGTAGCCGTTGATCACCACCGGAATCCCCGGCCGGCCAGGGATGACGAGCACCGGCCCTTGATCGATGGCGTGCGCCATCGTGGCGCCGAAGACGCCGTACGCAAGACCGATTGCGAGCGATAACCGCCTCAAACCCATGGAGCGCCGCCGTTTCGCCGTTGATTGTGGCGGCATCCTCCAATCGAAAGGTGAAGTCCCGCCCAGGGCGGAAGGTGAATTGCGCGGTATTGTTAACTGTGTGTTGCGCGCGCGGGCTTTGGCTTCTTGTTTGAGCGTCATTGCGAGCGAAGCGAAGCAATCCAGTAAATGCGGCAGGGAGCTGGATTGCTTCGTCGCTTCGCTCCTCGCAATGACGAGCGAGCCGATGAAGCGACCCTTTATGGGCCTCGATCCTAGTGCGTCTGCTCGGCGAGCAGCGACTGCACGACCGCCGGAGCGTCCAAGCGCCCAACCAGCTGGTCATGGACGTTGATCAGCGACACCCGCAGATAACTGCTGATGGCCAGGAAGTCGGGCGCGCGCAGCTTCTCGTGGATCGGCATCAGGTCGAAATAGATCTGCGTGAACGGCACCGGCATGTCCTTCACCGGCTTGGGCGGATGCAGCCCGATCAGGTCGAGGCGCCGCGCGAGCTCGATGCGCGCGTTGGCCCAGGCCGGTGCGCCGATCGGCGCCGGGACCGGATAGCGGTCGAATACCGACAGCACGAGCCGCGCCAGCGCATCGATGCCGGCGCGCCGATCGTCCCCAATCGCCGGATTGATCACCTTCTCGACCATCTCGGCGACCATGGCGAGGCCGAGCGGATATCCCTGCCAGCGCGACTTCTCGATCGCCGCCAGGAACTCGGGCTCCCGCAGCAGCACCTTGGCGTAGTGGCCGGCGCGGGCGCGCGAGTACTCGTACATGCCCTTCTGGATCAGGTAGGCGGCGCTGTCGTCGATGAAATCGGCCAGCGCGGAGGCCTCCCGGATCGCGGGGGCGCGGCGGAATATGTCGAAAAATCCCATCGCTTTCAGACCTCGCACCGGCAGGGTAGGATCATGCCGCTGAACCGCCACATGAAGGTGGCGCAGGATCGAGCATGCTGCAAGGCTGGGTCGTTATCGCCGTTGCGCTCGGCTACATCGGACTCCTGTTCGTCGTGGCGAGCTATGGCGACCGCGCGCGCCGGTTCCGGCCCGAGGGCCGCTCCCGGCACCTGATCTATCCTCTATCGCTCGCGATCTACTGCACCTCCTGGACCTTCTTCGGCTCGGTCGGCCTCGCCACCCGCACCGGCTTCGAGTTCCTGACCATCTATATCGGCCCGATCATCATGATCGGGCTGTGCTACCCCTTCATCATGCGGATCGTGCGCCTCGCCAAGGCGCAGAACATCACCTCGATCGCCGACTTCACCGCCGCGCGCTACGGCAAGTCGCAGGCGGTCGCGGCGACGGTCGCGCTGATCGCCATCATCAGCACGATCCCCTACATCGCGCTGCAGCTCAAAGCGGTGTCGGGGTCGCTCGGCACCATCATCGGCAACGTGCGGCCCGACATCGCGGCGAACATGCCGGTGGTCGGCGACATCGCGCTGTTCGTCGCGCTGTCGATGGCCGCCTTCGCGGTGCTGTTCGGCACGCGCCATATCGACGCCACCGAGCATCAGGACGGCCTGATGCTGGCGGTGGCGACCGAGTCGCTGGTCAAGCTCATCGCCTTCCTCGCCGTCGGCGTGTTCGTGACGTTCTGGATGTTCGACGGCCCGGCGGCGCTGTTCAGCAAGGCGATGCAGCAAGCCGACACCGCCGCGATTCTCAATCGCGACTATCCGTTCGGCACGATCGCCGCGATGACGCTGCTGTCGCTGTTCGCGATCCTGCTGCTTGCCGCGGCAATTCCACGTCACCGTGGTCGAGAACCACGACGAGCGCGAGGTCAAGCGCGCGGCATGGCTGTTCCCGCTCTATCTCCTGCTGATCAACCTGTTCGTGCTGCCGATCGCGCTCGCCGGCATGCTCACGTTCCCGGCCGGCAGCGTCGACAGCGACATGTTCGTGCTGGCGCTGCCGCTGTCGGCCAACTCGGAGCTGCTGACGCTGGTTGCGTTCGTCGGCGGACTGTCGGCCGCGACCGCCATGGTGATCGTGGAGTTGGTCGCGCTCGCGATCATGGTGTCGAACGACATCGTCGTGCCGCTGATGCTCAAGCGCCGCGAGCGGCTGATCACCGAAGGCGCCGACGTCGGCCGCATGCTGCTGACGGTGCGGCGCGTGGCGATCGTCGTCATCCTGATGCTGGCGTACCTCTACTATCGCTCGGCCGGCGCTGCGCAGCTCGCCTCGATCGGACTGTTGTCGTTCGCCGCCATCGCGCAACTGGCGCCGGCGTTCTTCGGCGGGCTGTTCTGGAAGCGCGCGACCGCGCGCGGCGCCATGGCCGGCATGACGATCGGCATCGTGATTTGGGCCTACACATTGCTGCTGCCGAGCTTCGCGGATGCCGGGATCGTCGCCTTCACGCTGCTGAGCGAAGGACCGTGGGGCCTCACGCTGCTGCGGCCGCAGGCGCTGTTCGGGCTTGAGCTGCCGCCGCTGGTGCACGGCGTGGTGTGGAGCCTCAGCCTCAATATCATTGCCTATATCGCCTTCTCGCTGACCCGCGAGCCGGCATCGATCGAACGCCTGCAAGGCGACCTGTTCGTCCCCTCCGACCTGACGCCGATCTCGCCGACCTTCCGCCTGTGGCGCCCGGCGGTCACGATCGAGGAACTGAGCACGACGGTTGGCCGCTATCTCGGCGAGGAGCGCACGCGGACCTCGTTCGACAGCTACGCCTCGAGCCGCGGCATCGTGCTCGATCCCAAGGCCGAGGCCGACTTCCAGCTCATGCGCTATGCCGAGCATCTGCTCGCCTCGGCGATCGGCACCGCATCGTCGCGCCTGGTGCTGTCGTTGCTGCTGCGCAAGCGCACGGTCTCGACCAAGGCCGCGCTCAAGCTCCTCGACGACGCCAATGCGGCGATCCACTACAACCGCGAAATCCTGCAGACCGCGCTCGACCACGTCCGCCAGGGCATCGCGATCTTCAACAAGGACCTGCACCTGATCTGCTGGAACCGCCAGTTCGGCGACATCCTCGGCCTGCCGTCGCAGCTCACGCGGGTCGGAACCGCGCTCGATGAAATCCTGCGCTTCAATGCCCGGCGCACCAATCCCGACGCCGAAGCGGTCGAGGCGCTGGTGCAGGACCACGTCAAGCAATACGTGTCCTCGGGCGTGCCGTTCCTGGAACGCGCTCCGGAGCGCGGCCTGGTGATGGAGGTACGCTCCAACCCGATGCCGGACGGCGGCATCGTCACGACCTTCACCGACATCACCGCGAGCGTGAAGGCCGCCGAGGAGCTCGAGCGCGCCAACGAGACCCTGGAGCGGCGCGTGCGCGAGCGCACCGAACAGCTCACCCGCCTCAACACCGAGCTGGCGCGCGCCAAGGCCAGCGCCGAGCAGGCCAACCTCTCGAAGACCCGCTTCCTGGCGGCGGCCAGCCACGACATCCTGCAGCCGCTCAATGCCGCGCGGCTCTACGTCACCAGCCTGATCGAGCGCCAGGGCGGCGGCGAGGCGTCCCAGCTCGTCGGCAATATCGATGCCTCGCTCGACGCGGTCGAGGAGATCATCGGCGCGTTGCTCGATATCTCGCGGCTCGATGCCGGCGGCATGAAGCCGGAATTCCGCAGCTTGCGCATCGACGAGATCATGCGGCAGCTCGAGGTCGAGTTCATACCGTTGGCGCACGGTAAGGGTCTGCGGCTCGACTTCGTGCATTGCTCGCTGGCGGTGCAGTCGGACCGCCGGCTGCTGCGCCGGCTCCTGCAAAACCTGGTGTCGAACGCGATCAAATACACGCCGGAAGGCCGCGTGCTGGTCGGCTGCCGCCGCCACAATGGATCGCTGCGCATCGACGTCTACGACACCGGGCTCGGCATTCCGGCATCGAAACGGCACGCGATCTTCCAGGAGTTTCACCGGCTCGATCAGGGCGCCAAGGTGGCGCGCGGGCTCGGGCTCGGCCTGTCGATCGTGGAGCGGATTGCGCGCGTGCTCGACCACAAGGTCGATCTCACCTCGACCGTCGATCGCGGCTCGCATTTCTCGGTCGACGTGCCGTTGGCGTCGACGGTGCCGATACGCGAGCCGCGGCGCAGCTTCGCCGCGGTCGATCGCGGGCAGCTCGACGGCATCGAGGTGGTGTGCATCGACAACGACGCCGCGATCCTCAACGGCATGGAGATGGTCCTCACCGGCTGGGGTTGCCGGGTGATCAAGGCGCCGGACCTCGCCGCCGCGATCGCATCGATCGACGAGACCAGCTTCACGCCGCGCGCGCTGCTGGTCGACTACCACCTCGACGAAAGCAACGGCATCGAAGCGATCACCGCGTTGCGCAAGCGCTACGGTACCGACCTCACCGCCATCCTGATCACCGCCGATCGCAGCCCGGATGTGCGCGAGGAAGCGCGGGCGCATGGCGTGCAGGTGCTCAACAAGCCGGTCAAGCCGGCGGCGCTGCGCGCGCTGATCACGCAGGTTCGGATCAAGCGGGCGGTGGCGGCGGAGTGATCTTTCCGAGAATTGTAGCTGTAGGGTGGGGCCTAAAGGGCGTTTACGCCCGCCTTCGACGGGCTATGGGCGCGGGCCCCGTGCACGGACTGTCCACGCACTCGACGCAGCGCCGTGCCCACCAAGGACATTGCGAGGTTTGCACGCGTGATGGTGGGCACGGCGCTGCATCGGCCGAGTTGATAGGTCTGTGCGCGTCGAGCGCGCCTTTGCCCACCCTACAACCGCCGGGATTTCGCTGGCTAGTTATCGAGCAGCGCGGCCTGCGGCCATTGCCCCATTTCGATCTTGGAAGCGGTGATCACCGCCTGGGTGCGGCTCTCGACATTGAGCTTCTGCAGGATCGCCGAGACATGCGCCTTCACCGTCGCCTCGGAAACGCCGAGCTCGTAGGCGATCTGCTTGTTGAGCAAGCCACCGGACAGCATCATCAGCACGCGCACCTGCTGCGGCGTCAGTGATGCCAGCCGCGCCAGCAGGTTGGCGCTCTCGACGTCGGTGGCGGCGCCCAGATCGATGTCGGGCGGCGTCCAGACCCCGCCTTCGAGCACCCGCTTGATGGCGGAGCGGATGACGTCGATCCCCAGCGTCTTCGACACGAAACCGGCGCTGCCGAAATCCATGCAACGGCGAATGACCGCCGGATCGTCATTGGCGGACACCACCACCACCGGCACACTCGGATACTGCGCGCGCAAATACATCAGGCCGGAGAAGCCGCGCACCCCCGGCATGGTCAGGTCGAGCATGATCAGATCGACGTCGCCCGAGTCTTCGAGCAGCTTGGTGACCTCGTCGAACGACCCCGCCTCGGAAATCTCGACACGGTCGAACAATCCCGCCACCGCCTCGCGCAAGGCGCCCCGGAACAGCGGGTGATCGTCGGCGATCACCAAGCGATAGTGTGTGGTGTCGGTCACGATAGCAGCCCTTGCGCCCTCCCAAGCGTCGGCGCCAACGCAACTAATCTACAGTACTTTTGTCGCAGGCGCAGTCCGCGTGATGCACCGCAATCCCCGATACCACGGTGATTTTGCAATGCAGCATGAGACGCCGCCACGGTGGATATCCGAAAGTCGTATTCGGGGCTCCATGCCCCTTTGTTACCATAATTAAATCATTTGGGGCCGTCGCGACTGCTGATCGCGTCCGGAGGCCCGGCGAATGGGGGCCGGCCGCGCCGAGTCCATCGGGGCGATCGACCACAAGAAACGCAGAAGGTCGCGTGGCGACGTCCCACGTCGATCATCTGATTTGGGGAGGACACGTGACGATGGCTCAAAGCCTGCAAGAAAGAGAAGAAGCCCACTGGCGCAAGACGACCAACCTGATGCTCACGCATCTCGGGATCTGGTTCTTCTTCGGCTACATCATCCACATGTTCGTGAACGTGCTGAACAAGTTCACGATTCCGATCCTGGGCTTCCCGCTCGGCTTCTACATGGCCGCGCAGGGCGCGCTGATCGTGTTCGTCATCCAGCTGTTCTTGTTCGCTCGGCAGCAGAACAAGATCGACCGTGAATTCGGCTTCGCCGAAGACGAAGAGTGAGGGGGCGGATCATGGCTACTCAGACATCAAGCGCATCGGACGCCTTCTATAAACAGCTCGGCCGGATGTACGGCACGTACACGGGCGGCTTCCTCGCATTCATCCTTTTCCTGGCGCTGCTTGAGTATTTCGGCGTGCCGAACCGCGTCCTCGGCTACCTGTTCGTGTTCTTCACGCTGGCCGTCTACGCCATCATCGGCATCGCGACGCGGACGGCGCAGGTTTCCGAATACTACGTCGCCGGCCGGCGGGTGCCCGCGTTCTACAACGGCATGGCGACCGGCGCCGACTGGATGTCGGCGGCCTCCTTCGTCGCCATGGCTGGCTCGCTGTTCCTGCAAGGCTATGACGGCCTCGCCTGGGTGCTGGGCTGGACCGGCGGCTTCGTGCTGGTCTCGATCCTGGTCGGCCCGTATCTGCGCAAGTTCGGCGCCTATACCGTGCCCGACTTCCTCTCCTTCCGCTACGGCGGCAACTTCGCACGCTTCCTCGGCGTGATCGTGCTGGTGTGCTGCTCCTTCACCTATGTGACGGCGCAGGTCTTCGGCACCGGCATCATCGCCTCGCGCTTCCTGGGCATGCAGTTCGAGCTGGCGGTGTTCGCCGGCCTGATCGGCATCCTGGCTTGCGCGATGCTGGGCGGCATGCGGGCGGTCACCTGGACGCAGATCGCGCAATACATCGTGCTGATCGTCGCCTACCTGGTGCCGATCATCATCCTATCGACTCAGCACTACGGCATCCCGATCCCCGAGCTGACCTACGGACGGGCGATCGCGGATATCACGGCCCGCGAGCAGGAGCTGATCAAGTCCGGCCTGGCGGTGCTGTGCACGGCGGCGGATTGCGGACCGACGACGCTCAAGCCGCACATCCAGCCGTTCATGAACTACACGCCGTTGAACTTCTTCGGCATCATCTTCTGCATGATGGTCGGCACCGCTTCGCTGCCGCACATCCTGATGCGCTACTTCACCACCCCGTCGGTGAAGCAGGCACGGGACTCGGTGGCCTGGTCGCTGCTGTTCATCTTCCTGCTCTACTTCTCGGCGCCGGCCTACGCGGCGTTCTCGAAGCTCGAGGTCTACACCAACATCATCGGCCGCGACCTCTCGTCCATTCGGCCGTGGCTGTTCACCTGGGGCGAGCTCGGCCTGATCAAGATCTGCGGCGCGGATGCCGTCAGTCTCGATGCGGTCATGGCCGCGTGTAAGAAGATCGCGAACCATCCTGGCGTGCTGCGGTTCCAGGACTTCTCGATCAACACCGACGTGATCGTGCTGTCGACGCCGGAGATCGCGGGCCTTCCCTACGTGATCTCGGGCCTGGTGGCCGCCGGCGGTCTCGCCGCCGCGCTCTCCACCGCCGACGGCCTGCTGCTCGCGATCGCCAACGCGCTCAGCCACGACGTCTACTACAAGATGATCCAGCCGCTCGAAAACAAAAAGCGCACGATGGTGATTGCCGCGATCGTGATTGCGGTCGTCGGCGGCCTGTTCTGGTTCACCGCGATACCAAGCCCGCTCTACGGCATCCAATGGCGATGGCTGCTGCTCGGCGGCCTAGCCGTGATGGTGGCGGTCATCTTCCCGTTCTGGGGCAAGTCGAACGACGTCGAGAAACGGCTGATCGTCGCGCGTGCACTGCTGCTGCTGGTGGCGGTCGCGGCGGCGTCGCTGGCCTCGACCAGGCCGTCGGACATCCTGGCGATGGTGGGCTGGGCGTTCTCGCTCGCCATGGCCGGCAACTTCCCGGCGCTCACGCTCGGCATCTGGTGGAAGCGCACCACGACGACCGGCGCCATCTGCGGCATCATCGCCGGCTGGGGCATCTGCCTGTTCTACCTGGTGACCTCGCGGTACTTCCCGCAGGCCGGCGTGACCTACTTCGGTATGGCATCGCTGCTCAACGCGGAGACCGGGCAGGCCGTGGTCGACGTCGCCAAGATCATGGCCGATCCGAAGTGGCTGGCGGACGTGCCCGCCAGCGCGGCGAACCCGATGGCCAACAGGGTCGGCTGGTTCGACCTCAACAACATCAACTGCGGATTGCTGGGAATGCCGCTCGGCTTCCTGGTGATGATCGTCGTCAGCCTGTTCACCAAGGCACCGTCCAAGGAGATGCAGGCCTTCATCGACGAGATCCGCAAGCCGCGCGGCAAGACGGTCCTGGAGGAAAAGACCACCTGATCGTCTCGCAACAAGATCGAAAGCGGGGCCTTCGGGCCCCGCTTTTTGTTTGGCTGCAGCCTTGTTTGGCATGTAGGCGGTGGCCGTGTTGTAGTTAAGTTAGAGGCCGCTATCATCGGCCGCGCAGCAACGAGCAAGCCGTGACCAATCCGATCCTCGCCCAGTGGTACTTCCAGCTGCCGAACTTCATCCTGGCGGCGCTGATGTACACGCTGCTGGGCCGCGTGCTGCTGGGGTTCTTTGTCGATCCGAATTCGCAGAACTACATCTGGCGGTTCTTCTGCCGGCTCACCGATCCGGTGGCGGCAGCCGTCGCGCTGGTGACGCCGAAGGCGGCGCCGGAGGTCATCATCTGGCTGTTCGGCGTGGTGTGGCTGTTCTGGCTGCGCGTCGGCCTGCTCAACCTCTTCCTCTTCATGGGCGCACTGCGCGGGTGAGCTGAGCAGCAGCATGGAACGCCACTGGTACTATATCGGCATTGCGTTCTTCGGCATGGTCAACGGCCTGTTCAATCAGATCTGGCTGCTGTTCGCGCTGATCCATGTCCAGATTCTCGCGCCGGCGCTGCTGTTCGGCAGCGTCGGGCTGACGCTGCTGTTCTCCTCGCTGATGGTCTCGACCGCAACGATCATCCTCGGCGGCATCCCGGCGGCGATCTACGAGCGCTTTGCCGGCATCAAGGACGACTCGAGCGTGGTCTCGTTGTGGATCTGGCTCGCCGGCACCGCGATCCTGACGATCCCCGCCATTGGCAATTTCATCAATATCGGCCTTTAAGCGCGCGTTCAAATCATGGTGCGCGGCCGGCGTACACGCAGTTGTGACGCCACAATCCGGTCCTTACGCTGGGCCCTGCTCGGGGAGCGATTCCGGCCGCTGGTCGCCGGGGGGCGTCCTTGTCCATGGATCTTATCCGTGTCCTCGCCTACGAGACCGTGATGCGGGCCTGCGCCTTCGGCTCGCTGGCGATCTTCTGCGTCATGGTCGGCATGTCGTTCGACGCCAGCGCGGCCTTTCGCGCCGGCGGCTTCCTGACGACGATGATGGCGCTGATTTTGATCTACAAGGCCTGGGAGGCGCCGCGCAAAAGCCACCGCCGCACCGAGCTGTGGCTCTACCTCCCCAAGGAAGAACGCCCGCCGGAAGGCTACGCCCAATGGGCGGTCACCACCGCGATGCGCGAGACCTACCTGACATTTGCGCGCTGGACGTCGCTGATCGCCATCGTGATGTGGGTGTTGGCGCTCTTGTTCTCGCTGTTCGGCCACTAGCAGCGTCGGCTCAAAAGAATCCATCGGGCAATCTGGACATCGCTTCCGGACGGGAGCAGAATTTCTCCGCTTGCAGGAAAACTCCGAACAGGGCGCGACAGACGCCCGTTCGCCCTAGGGAGGCATTCATGAGTATTTCCAAGCGTCGCGTCACTACGCCTGCGGATTCGCTTGCGCCCGTTGCCGGCAACGGGCTGCTCGACCGCCGCGCCCTGCTCGGGCGAGGCATTCTGTTTGCCGGTGCCGCCGCCGCGGGTGCCGGCACGTCGCTGACCAGCGCCGCCGCCGAACCGCTCAAGGACGACCCGTGGAGCCTCGACGATGGGCTCGATCTCGCTGCCGCGGCAGGAGCCGTCGCGATTCGAGAAGCACGTCGTGCGCACGCTGAGCAATCCCAACCACGAGTTCCGCAACTCGCACGCACGTACGCCGCACCATCTCATCCAGGGCACGATCACGCCGTCGGCGCTGGCCTTCACGATCTGCCACTCCGGCCTGCCGGACATCGACCCGGAGAAGCACCGGCTCGTCATCCACGGCATGGTCAAGCAGCCGAAGATCTACTCGCTCGCCGATCTCGATCGCTATCCGAAGGTCACGCGCACGGCGTTTGTCGAATGCAGCGGCAACTCGGCGCCGATGTTCTCCAGCGAGCCGTTCCAGGGAACTGCGCAGGCGCTACACGGGCTCGTATCCAACTGCGAGTGGACGGGCGTGCTCGTCTCCACGCTGCTCGACGAAGTCGGCGTCGATCCTAACGCGAAGTGGTTTGTGGCCGAGGGCGCCGACTCGATCGCGCTTCACCGCAGCATTCCGCTCAAGAAGGGGTGGGGCGACGCCATGATCGCGCTCTACCAGAACGGCGAGCGGGTGGCGCCCGGCAACGGCTATCCGATGCGGCTGCTGGTGCCCGGCTATCAGGGCAACATGAACGTCAAGCACCTGCGCCGCATCAAGCTCACCGACCAGCCGGCGATGAGCTTCTACGAGGCCAAGACCTACTCGCAGGTTCTGCCGGGCGAGCGGTTCTGGCGCTTCAACTTCGTGCAGGAGGTGAAGTCCTTCATCACCCATCCCTCGTTCGGCCATTCGCTGAAGGGGCCGGGCTATTACGAGATCTCCGGCGTCGCCTATTCGGGCAACGGCCGCATCTCCAGAGTCATGGTCTCGGCGGACGGCGGCAAGAGCTGGGCCGAGGCGGCGCTGCAAGGGACGCCTCAGCCGCAGGCCTTTGTCCGCTTCACCATGCCCTGGCGTTGGGACGGCCAGCCGGTCGTCCTGCAAAGCCGCGCCTGGGACGAGGCCGGCCACGGCCAGCCGCTACGGCCGGATTTCGTGGCGGCGCGCGGCCAGACGACAAAACCCGTGACCAGTCCGCTGGCGTTCCCCAACCAGCACTACAACAGCCTCACCAGCTGGGGCATCGATAACAAAGGGGGGATCAAACATGTCTACACGTAACATCCTGTTCGGCCTCGGGGTCGCGGCGGCGTTCGGAACGAGCGTGGCCGTTGCCCAGTCACCGGGCCTCGGCAAGAACATCACCGAGGCGGATATCACGGCTTGGGATATTGCCGTGCTGCCGGACGGCTCCAACCTGCCGCCGGGCAGCGGCACGCCCGCGCAAGGCGCCCCGATCTACTCGCAGAAATGCGCCATGTGCCACGGCGACGAAGGCCGCAATCCGCGCCCCGGCTACTCGCCGATGGTCGGCGCGCAGAGCTGGCCGAATATCGATTCGCCGAAGACCATCACCTACTACGAGCATGCGACGACCCTGTTCGACATCACCCGCCGGGCGATGCCGTTTCAAATGCCGCGCACGCTAACTGACGATGAGGTCTACGCCCTCACCGCCTACATCCTCGCGCAGAACAAGCTGATCGGCCCGAACGACGTGATGAACAAGGAAACCCTGCCGAAAGTGAAAATGCCGAACAAAGGCAAGTTCATCATCCGCTACCCCGACCGCATCTGATCGCGGCGGTAGCGCAAAGGAAAAAAGGGCCGGTGGAGCGATCCACCGGCCCTTTACTTTTTCTGTCGTCGGAGCTCGTAGGGTGGGCAAAGGCGCGTTCCCGAGCGTCGGCCTATCCGCGCACTCGGTGCAGCGCCGTGCCCACCATGGATGGATGAATGGTGGGCACGGCGCTGCGTCAGTGTGCGTGGCAACACTTGCGTGTTTGGCCCGCGCCTTTGCCCACCCTACAAGCTCACATCGCCCGCCTTACAGGAACCGCGTCGGCCGCATCAGCGTGCGCCACATATGCGCCGAGGGGCTCGAATCCCAGCCGAGCCCTTCCTTGGGCTGGCGGAAGTTGCGGCCGATGATGTCGACGAAATCGTTGATGTCGACCTTGGCGTTGGGATCGAACGAATAGATGTCGTTCACGCAGATCTGGCGCGCGGTCATGTACCACTTGTGCTTCCGCGCTTCCTCGTATTCCCGCACGATATAAGGCTCCGGCTTATAGTCGGGCCCGAAATTCTTCACATACATGTCCGGGTACTTGTAGCCCACCGATTTGTCGGGGAAGAACCGCAGCGCCTGGTGCACGCGGATCGCCCAGCTCACCTCCTCGTCGACATAGGGCTCGATCATCTGCGCGCCCCAATAGCCGTGGTCGGCGCGGATGAAGCCGCACACGCCGATGTCGTGCAGCAGACAGGCGAGGATCGTCTTCTCCGGCAGCCCGGCCTTGAGCGCATGGGTCGCGCTTTGCAGGAGATGGTTCATGGAGGCGAAGCGGTAGTGGAAATAGTCGAGCAGCGTCGGCTTCGCCGGCATCTTCGGCAGCCGCGGGTCGTCGCCCATCAGCATGTACTTGCCGGGGTGCTTCGCTTGCAGCGCCTGGCTGCTGTCGTAGCCGACCTTGCCGTCCGCAAGATTGAACAGAAGCGACTTGGTGACGATCCGCTCGAGCTCCTCTTCCATCTGGTGTTCGAGCTCGTCGGCGCGTTCAGACAGTGTCTTGGGCTGCTGGTTGACGTTCATGGGGCACCTTGGCGTTTGTCTGTTGTTGGCCGGTCTGGCATTGGAACAATTCTATACGGAATCGCGGCCGCCAGCGAGGGGCCCCCTTTGTCTGGTCGCATGCTTTGGGCGCAGCACAGCCTCCCGCGGGACACGGGCAAGAGGCGCCCCTCGCCTATTTCTTCCCTTCGTTTTTCTTCTTCTCGTCCGTCTTGGCGCCCTCGGCCTTCTTCTCAGCCGCGGCCTTCTCAACCAAAGCCCTCGCCGCTTGCAGATCGTCCACCTGCTTGCGCAGGGCCGCGAGCGTGGTCTTGAGCGCGACGATCTCGGCTTCGGCCGCCTGCAACCGGCGATGCGCCTCGAGCGCATTGCGCGTCATGGTGCGCTGCAGAAAATTGACGTTGGCCTGCAGGCAGCCGGTGCGTTTGTCGAGGCCCTGGGTCTTGGTGCAGTCCTCGGTCCCGGCGATGTCCTGCGCCGAAGCGGCGGCCGCCCACACCAGCGTCACGGCCGCAATGATCCTGATCACACGCATCGGCGCACCTCCTGTCGCAAATCTGCAGTGTCACTGTTGTACACAGATAACCCATGGACGACGGGGCGACTCAGCTATTCTGGCATTTGGTTGGTCATCAAGGAGACGGTAATGCAGTCCAGGCTGGTCGGGTCATTTCCGAAGCGCTGCGCCTATTGTCGCGAGCCGTTCTGCTTCAGCGACAACCAGGTCCAGGCGCTGCCGGTCGGCGACCAGTTCGTCTGCAATGAATTCTGCGCCCAGGCGTTGCGCGAGGAAGCCCACCTCGCGATCAAGCGCGCCTCCTGATCCGCGCCGGCCGACCGCGATCGCACAAAACGACCTTCGCGACAAGACGATCTCGCAAATTGTGCGACCATGCGCCCGATCACTTTCGGGGACGCGTCGCTTGTTTCGTTTCTGGCAGACCTGGATGGAGCGCCGCAGGCTCGCGAAGCTCGATGCCGACCGCTTGATGGAGGAGTTCGGCCCGGCCGCCTACGAGGTCGCCTGGACCATGGCGCAGGACGTCGACAGCGGCGCGTTGATCGATACCCGGCCGGAGGGCCATTGGGATCGCGTGCGGAACATCATCGCGCGCCGCACTTATCGGCCGTTCTGGCGCAGCAGCGATGGCGCGCAGTGACGTTTCTGGTGACGCGTGCGCGGCCCGTCACCGGCGAGATTACGCAGGCGCGTCCCTGAACGCCTTGAGCGCGCAATCGCACAGGCGCGTCTGGTCGCGCTCGCCGGTTTGCGCGCATTCGATGATCTTGCGCGCGACGATCTCGCGCAACGGGTCTTCCGCGTCGGCAAGGCCGAGCTCGCGGCAGGCCTGCTGAAAGGCCGCCGACATGATCTCGATCCTGTCGGGTTCAAAGGCAGAATTCTGCAACAACCGGATCAGCGGCATCGGCGCGCGCTCCCAGGACCAGCATGGACTAATATTGACCCACGGGTGGGAGCCGATCGGCCTTCCCTGTCACCGCCATCCCCAATTGCGGCCAAGTGACAACACGAGCCTATAAGTTCTAAACTGGTATCGTGCAATATGTGTCAGCGTCCGCCGCGCGGACGTTCGATGTCAGTTGCACGCAGATCCATTCGGCCGGCCGAGTTCCATGAATGGATATCCAGACATGCATGCCGCGTAGACCAAGAGTGCACCCGCGATCCCGTTTCGAACTATCGGAAGCGAGGAACCCATGCGACACGTCATTTATGCGATCATCGCGATTGCCATCGTGGCGATCTTTGCGACTTCGAATCTCGCCGTCTCCCAAGGAACCATGGTCTGCCGTCCCGGCGGAAACTGCCTGACGACAACGGCCACGATCTACAACAGCTGCGTCGATCTCGCGCTCCGGCGCGGCGTGCTGCTGACCAAGGACGACCGCTGGGTCTTGGATCGCTTCGTCTATCAATGCGTCGCCGGACGTATACCGAAGTAGCAGTCACTGGGCGCAGAGCGGACATGCAACGCATCGATGCGTTGCGGAACGCATGCGCGCCAACGCGCTTGATTTGCAGGGTTTTCGGCGCCGCAAGTGTTAACGCAGGCCCGTAAACCAAAGGGCTAATGTCATCAAATTTGTCTTGCTTTCGCCCCATTCCATCTCCATTGGCTGGGGTTCACCCCGGATCCATGGAACCTTTAGCGATTGCGCGGCTTCTATTGCTGCGTCCCATGGGTTCGTTCGAACCAAGAAGATGGATGGAGAGCGTTAATCAATGGGACAGCGGAACATTGGGGTATTCACTCGTTATTGTCTCGGGGCTTTGTGCGCGGGATTGTTCCTTTCAATCACATCGACGTCTTCCATGGCGGACTATCGCTGCACGCAGCTGGAGGAATTGCACCGCCAGTACATCGGCGTCTCGCTCAGCAGTGAACAGCAGGCGCTGAAGCGCAAGCTGATCGCCTGGTACAACGCAAACTGCCGGCAGCGGCGCGCGTCGCGCTAAGCGCGAGGCCGAAGCCTCCCATCATCACGAAGCCCCGGTGCGCATCGCGGCCGGGGCTTTGTTTTTGGGGCCGGAGTTGGCTATCTATTTCCGGTGCGTCGCGCGGCCGAGTCCCCGCAACGGCAGGACCGCGCGGTTGAATGCCTGGTTAGCTCAGCGGTGGAGCAGCGGTTTTATAATATTTTTGATCCTTAGACATAGCTCCACACTCTACTGCCGCACCGCGCAGGCGTTCGCGGACAAGAGCAGTTTCGCATTCTCTTTCTCGACAAGCGCAACCAGCTCATTGCCGACGAAGTGCAACAGACCGGTACCGTCGATCACACGCCGGCCTATCCGCGCGAGGTGGTCAAACGCGCGCTCTAACCCACTCGACGTCCTACTCCCGGATCGTGATATCAGCTCTTCAAAATCATTGCTGGACTTTCAGCCATGTGTCGATCGAGTGGCTGCCTCAATCAGAAAGATGACTCGTCCTGATACAAAGCCGCAATCGCGTTGGCAGGGTCCAATACAATTGATCGGATGTCGATTTCAATTCACCGCGCGTCTATGCATGTCCCGACGCAACGAAATAATCTCGAATAATCCGCTCGAAGTTGTTTTCCCAGAATGCCGACTGAAGCCTGATCTGTGCAGCATCCTTCTCAATCTGCGCCTTTGGGCACCCGCCCATACAGACAGGAAGGTACTGGCATTCTCCGCAGTTCTCATGCGAAAACGGGTCGTAACGATCCCAGCGATCGGCGGTTAGTCTCGGGTGACTGTCTTTTTCGGCCAAATTGGTGACCGGGAGGGCGTCGTGGGCTCGATGTTGATCTCCGACGTCGAGTCCGCACTTATACATAAGCCCGTTGGGACCGAAGACAACGGAGTTGTGGCTGACGGCGGCACAATTGAGTGCCACGCGGTTAGGATAATATTGTACCACCTCCAACGTCTTGTGGCTCCGATAGCGGCTTAGCCGAGCGTAGAAGTCGCGCTGTATGCCATCATACTCCTCATTGAACTTGTCAAAGCTCTTAGCTTTGCCAATAAAGCCGCAGTGCTCAGTCATGGCGTTGATCACGGCGATGTAGGGATAAAAGTTGGTATCTGAATCTAGCCAACCCAATTCAGCACACAAATCGATTATTTCGAGACAGTCACGACCAATCCAAGGGTCGACGTTTACCCGAAGGTAAATCTTCACTGACCCTACTAGTGCTTTGATCGTCTCCATCACTTCGTCGTAAGATCCGGCGCGTCCGGGACCGCCTTTCGGATCAATCAAGCCGCGCCGCTTGTTGTGGTGCGCCTTGGGACCGTCAAGCGAGAATTGAATACTACTAATTCGATTGGCGCGAACAAACGCAATCGGATCGGCCGGCCAAGCCGTACCGTTGCAAATCATCGAGGCCTTATAACGTACATTGCGAGATTCGCAGAAGTGAATCATGGCGCTCGAATAGCGGGATATGACCGCCTGGTTCAGCATCGGCTCGCCGCCGTACCAGTCGACGTTCAGGCTACTGTGGCCCCTTTCCTCGATTTGCTCTTTGCTCCATGCAATCGCGGCGTCGCAAGTCGACTCGGACATATGCTCCAGGAGCCCGTCCTTCTGATAACAGTAGTAGCAGCGCATGTTGCAATCGAGCGTCGTCGTCATGGTAACAAAAAACGGAGCTTGCGTCCTATTTCGCTCGTAGCTTGCGCGAAGTTTTTCACGCTCGTCGATATTGCTCTGAACGAACACTCCTGCGTCCAGGAAGGAACTCATCCTATCGCCCACGATCGCAGGGAGGTCTTCCAGCTTGAAGTTAGTGGGCCGCCATGTTTTGAAACCAACGCCCGCCTTTACGGCCCCACGTTTGCCGGAGTTCGTGGGCCATTCCATTATTCGCCTGCCCTGCCAGATGCCGTTTAACAACTCAGCTGAGCGATGTTCTTTTTCTGTTCTTATTACGATTGCCCTCCCTTATTTGGCCCTCAAGATGGCTGAGCATCTTCCTTCCGTCCCCGACGACCTTGAGACCCAAGTCGATCAGACAGTCGCCTCGTGCAACAGAGACGTGCGCGCGATGCTCAGGGGCCGCGCTTGTCTACAACGAGTTTTTGGAACGGAAGCTGGACCAGTTCCGGGCCATGGTATCGACCGGGCTATACGCGTGGGCGCGTCTCCCCGCTCGAGGAGCTAGCAAAAAGTTTGACGACTGGCGCAAGAGGGCGAGCAACGTGGCGGAAACTGAGAACACGACAAAATCGACAATGTTACCCAAACGGGTAATAAGACCGCCAAGCCGGATTAGCTCAGCGGTAGAGCAACCGCCTTGTAAGCGGTAGGTCGCGTGTTCAATCCACGCATCCGGCACCACCTTTAGTTTTTTTTCTGGTATCTATTTCGTACCTAGCCCGAAAAATATCTCCGCAAATCAACGCGCTAGGCTTGACGAGCAGCTATTTTATGAACCGTTGGTCGGGAGTTCAATCCTCTCATTCGGCACCAGCGGTCGCTCGATCTATTGGAACCGGCGTCGAGCTATTGAAGGTTTGAAATTTTGCCCACCTAATATTTGTAAGCGAGACCACGGGGGTCATCGTTTTCTCGTGAACTTGTTGCGGGCCTTGTGAGTTCCTCCCGTAAACGCTCCTTGACCAGTTCGCTTGCAAGCCAGACTTCCTCACGGGAGAACACGTCGAGTTTGCGCACCAAATAGAGGTTGAGACCGGCAAGTGCCGCGAGGGCGACGCCCATTCCGAACATCTGCTGAAATATGAGGATGATACCCGCGCCCAGGAGCAGCGAATTGCCGACGTAAGCTGAAATCTTGAAATATAGCGGCATGATCGTTACGGGCTGCACAGAGAAGCCGAGGATACGCTACGCTGGCTGTTGAGGCCACCTGTGTCTGGGGCTGCATTACGTTTGAAGATGCCCAGCAGGTGCGGGTGCTGACGGAAGGTGTCTGCAACACTTCCGCTCTGCCCCCAATCGCGACCGATACGCGGACGTCCCAATATACAAGCCCACTGCGCACTGATGAGTTCGCGACCTAATTCTTCACAAAGCGCCGGACTGTTCGCTTGCTGTTGTAGCCCTGAAAGACATTGCCCTGGTCGTCGGTCGCAACCCCCTCGCCGGTTCCGAGTTCGGCTGACGGCTGGGGAATGAAGGCCGTCACCTTGCCATCCTTGACGCTACCGACGCGCACGCCGCGCTGGAAGCCCGGATTGCGGTTCTTGTCAGATTGCGAGTCAGCCACGTACAGCACGTCGTTACGGATGTAGACGCCGCTCGGCCGGCCGAACTGCCTCCATTCGGCGATGAAGTTTCCGTCCGGATCGAAGATCTGCACGCGGGCGTTGCCGCGATCGCCGACGAAAACGCGACCCTGCGAATCGATCGCGATACCATGCGGCTGATCGAACTCCCCTGGCGCCTTGCCCGGCTTGCCCCATGCCTTGATGAACTTGCCGTCCCTGGAGAACCTCACAATGCGGCCATTGGTGTTTCCGCCGTGGCCGTCCGCGACGAAGATGTCGCCATTGGCAGCGATCACGACGTCGGAAGGCGCGTGGAACATGTTGGGGCTGTCGCCGGGCATGCCGGGCACGCCGAGGGTCATGAGGACGCGCCCGTCCGGGCTGAACTTGACGACCACGTCGCCCTTGCCGTTCTTGGACCGCTCATCGCTGACGTAGATGTTGCCATCGCCGTCGATGCCGATGCCGTGCGGCTGGTTGAACAAGCCGGCGCCGAAGCTCGTCACGAGCTTACCGTTGGCATCGAACTTCATAATCGGGGCGAGCTGCGAGTGGCCGCAATCATCACCGCCGCAGCGGTCGAAGACCCAGACGCTCCTACCGTCGCGGTCGATCTCAAGCGCGATGGCCGCGCCCATGGACCGGCCGGCCGGAAGCTCAGCCAGTCGAACGACGCCATCACGCTATGCCAATCATCATCGGAACAACCAGCCGCGAGACTTGGGGATGGTCAGGCAATGTGACCGATGAGGCTAGCTATGCCGCGACGATCGAGAAGTCTTCGGCGCGGCCGCGCGCGACCGCATCCTCAAGCGCTACCCAACCAGCGCCTATCCTTCCGCGCGCGCGGCATTTGTGCAGGCCACCACGGATGCCCAGTTCACCTGCGTCGCCCGGCGCGTCGCCCGCACCCTGTCGCAGGCGCAGAAGGATCCCGTCTATTGGTATTTCTTCGATCATGCCCTCGAGAACGATCCGCAGTTGAAGGCGCTTGGTGTAAACCACACCGTCGAGCACCCGTTCTTCTTCGCGTGGCAAGGCAAGTACCGACCGACGGAAACCGATCTCGCGGTTCAACGGCGCATCGTCGGCTATTGGGTGCGCCTCGCCAAATCTGGCAATCCGAATGGTGGTGGTGACCCCGAATGGCCCGCGGAATCCGGGAACGATGCCTATCTCGAAATCGGCGCAACGACCGCTGCACGATCGGGACCGGCCTTCGCGAATTGTGACTTCTGGAATGAAGTACCGATGCTTTGGCCGCATCTCTAGCGACACCATGTTCAGTCTCCAGGGCGGAAGCTGATCGTTTCGTCCCGTTTGGTCTGGCGCGGCCAAGCCGGCCGCTTATTGTCCGCTTTGGGTCAGAAGCGGAAATCCTGAAAGCGAGCACGGTGCATCCGCTTTCCCCCCGCAAGCGGACGTAAGCGCGGACATCGCTTCATGTCTGCTTGGGGCCATTGGCCGACATTGGCGAGTACGGGTCCAATCAGCGTCGCTGTCGAGCTTATCGCGTTGTTCAGGCCCCGCCTCGGCCACTCGGTGTGATGAGCGGAAAAGCGCCGATCAGCACTTTGGCAATAGTATTTTGGTTTGTACTTGCGCCTGAAAGATTACGTTGCCCCGGGGCCATGCTGATCTGTCGGAGGTCGGTCAGGACAAGCTCAGGGACAACAGTTTGGCGGCGCAGCCCCAAGGTAAGCTGGGGTGGGGCCAGCAGGCGATCCGCTAAACTAATCGCGGATTCGTCCTGAAAAGCTGGCTCGATTGAGAAATTTTGAAGAGGTGGGGCGGCCACTTGTCCGAGCGCCGCTGTCGACGGCCGTTGATTTCTACGACGGTAAGACCGGTCGAACATCCGCAACAATAGCTTAGCGACCCTTCGGACGACGGACCTGCGCACTTGCTCCCGCGCCTGATGAGTCAGGATCGCAGCAGATTTTTCATTGAGTGCAATCTTGAGATGGCTGATCTCCGCAGCTTTCTTTCCAATTTCCCAAAACAAAGCCGTATCCTTAGCGCGCATCGCCGCCAGGCGGGTCTCGAAACGATGCACAGTCATGGCGAACTCGGCTCGAAGCAAATCTTTCTCTGCTTGCATCTCGACAAGCGACGACGACGGCGTCACCGCCAATAATTTTTCGGTTGTCAGGCGCACCGCTCGATCGTGAACGAGGGGAACAATGATGAGAGTCAGCAAGCACGCCGTCAGGAAGCCGAGCCCGAAACCCATGGCGACTTCGATCATGCGACGCGTTCAGTGGTTTCCGAGGGACGACAACGAACCTCCGATCCCGGGGATCAGATGTCTGGCGCTATCACAGGGCGCATTGCGTCTTGCGGTAAAGTTACACGACCAAAATGCGATAACTCCCACCTTGGTTAATGACTTCAGACGAACTGCAACATCCGCGCCATGTCTTACATTTGCTGTTGGCCGAAAGCGGACATTCCAAGCCTGCCATCGCGACGTCTGCTTTGGGCAGACATGGGCGGTGCTAGGATTTGCTCTGTCGTGAACTCGATGTTCTGCCACTTACGCCGCTAAGACCGCGAAAGTCTTGTTTTGAGGGCGGCGGCCAGACGGAGGTACACTTGGATGATTGTTGCCTAGTTCTATTGGCATTAGGATTTATTTTCGGGAGAGCGCGATGGCCGCGAAGCTCGGTCTGGAGGTGCGATGACCACCACCTGGCGGTTGTTCTACGAAAACCATTTTCCGTCCAACGCCGTGACGGGCGCGACCATCCTCGACGTCCAGCGTGCCGCTGCGGGCACGCTCAGCATCCAGACCGGCCCCGTCTTCACGTCGTTCACGGGGGTCCGCGGCTTCGGCATCGGCAACGGACGCAACCTCACGTACCGCCCCGCCGCAGCCCTGAACCAGATCATCGGCCTCGACGTCTCGATCGAGGTCGCCTTCCTCGGCCTCTTCCAGGGCAGCCGATAACGCTGTTCTCGACCGACGCGACGTCGGCCGTCGTGACCCCGGTCTTGCCGCCGGCGCCGGACGGCCGCACCACGTGCCGCCTCACCGTCCGTGTCGCCGGCACGACCGCGATCGTGGAGGGTCTTACGTTCCGCCGTCGGACCCGTCGCAGCCGGTGGCGCGGCGCCGCCTGCAGGTGCGCTGGACGACCAGCGGCCAGCTCCACGTATTTCTCGACGGCCAGCTCGTCGCCTACGAGAACGCCGCGGCGCCCGGCTTCTCGTTCAGCCTCGTGCGTTGGTCGGTCGGCGACGTCGCCCTGCCGATGACCGCGGTCCTGCACGCCGCCGTCAGCCACGTCCGCGTCGTCGAGCTGCGCGAGGAGAGCGCCGTCGAGTCGTTCGGGGAGGCGCTCGATCCCGGAGAGCTTCCGGAGATTTCCGATCGCTGCGTCAAGATCGCGCAGACGACGGTGCAGGACCACCTGCGCGAGGCGCGGGCGCTGATGGCACGGTTCAACCTGTCGCAGACCACGCCATGGCGGGCGCCCGACGGCGGCTCGCCGTTCAAGCCGGCGGCGGTCGCCGTGCACGAAGCGGGAGGCAGCGCCGGCGTGGCGCTCGGCCGCTACCTGCGCGACGGCACCGATGCGGCTCGCGACCAGGTCGTGGCGGACTTGAGGAAGGTCCTGCCGGCGATCGCCGCCGATCAGCCGGCCGCCTTCAAGGCGCTGGTGTCGAAGATCAGGCAGGCGCAGAAGGCCGCCGCAGAGACCCACTGCAAGGTCTCGGCGGAGAAGGTCCGCGCGGCGAATCCCGACCTGTTCAAGAGGCTCGACGCGCTGCACGACGCGATCGGCGAGATCGTCGCTGACCTGGGAGCTTGACCGATGCCGGACCCTGCCGCCCTCACCGCGCTCGCCGACCGGTTCAACGTCGATTTCACCGGTCCGATCGGCCATCAGAAGGTGACGGAGCTCGCTCGCGCATGGCTGCCGCACCTGAACTTCCACGAAGTCGAGATGTACCACAGCATCGACCTCGAAGAGCTCTATACGGTGCCGGCAATCCAGTTCGCCGGCTTCGATCCGCCGACCCAGGCGCAGTTCGCGATCAGCGTCGGCGGCGTCCCCGCGGCGCCGCCAGTCATTCGCGTCGGCAACACCCTGCACGGGTCCGGCGCGACGGCAGACGACGCGCTGCTGCAGGCGGCTGTGGACGGGAACGCGGTCTATTCCCACGGCGGCAGCGTGCGCGCCGGCGACAAGTTCTTCGGATCGACCGCCACCCGCGACGGCACACCGGTCGCCGATGCGACCAATCCGCGGCTTCCGCGCCTGCCGCTGCGCGTGCGGACCGAGTTCCGCATGCTGCTCGAGACGCTAAAGCAGACGCTCGTCCTCGTCGAAGCCCAGATCGACACGCCGGTCGACGCGATCTGGGGCGACTTCGACGTGACAGATCTGCTGCTCCGTCGCATCAGCAACGTTGGCGGGGACGCTGGTCCAGCGTCGAGGAACGTGCGCCATCAGTTCGCGCGCGAGCTGATCGCCGCCTTCGAAGCCGGCGATTTCATAGGCGTCGGCCAGAAGCTGCAGTCGCCGCCGCAGGACGGGCTGAACCAGACCAAGGCGAACGAGACCGTATGGACCGCGCTTTCGCTGTGCGGCTTCATGGAATACAACTTCATCTACGCCTACAATGACTTCGCGCGCTACGGCGGCGTGTTCACCAACGAGCACGAGGGCGACAACGAGGGCTGCTGCGTGGTGTTCGAGCGGCTGGCGCTCCAGGACCTGCAGGCCCAGAACGGGGACGCCGAGGCGGTCGCGCCGCTCGGGCTGATCACGTCAGTGCACAACGAGTCGAACCGCGCCGACGAGCTGCGCGCGCTCGACCCGGATCCCGGCGACGCCCGCGACGGCCTGGACGTGTTCATCGCCCGCGGCAGCCACGCCACCTACCTGACGGCCGGCACGCACGACTACTTCGACATCTCCGACGCCGCGCGCGAGAGCGACCTCGTCGCCTTCGGGCTCGTCGTTCTGACGATAATCAACCCGCTGCTGCTGATCGCGCTGCTCCTCTACGAGCACTTCAACGGCGATCCGGACGAGACGTCGTCGAATGGCGTGACCGGCCAGAGCGAGGTCGACCCGGCGAGCGATCCGGCGACGCACCTGCGGGTGGAGCAGGTCGTGACGCCGCTGTCGCGGTTCGGGTCGGACGCCTGCGTCTACGATCCGCAGCAGGTGCCGCCCGCGGCCTTGGCGCTGCGCGCGTTCCGCGGCCGGCTCGGCGCGCACGACGGGCTGAAGGACAAGAGCCCGCACTGGGAGAACAAGACGAGGCGCTACTTCAAACACCTGATCGCCGCGCTCGACTTGGGTCAGTTCCGTCCGCCGCGGCGGCCGATCGTCATTCTGTGATCGGCGTCACTTGACGCCCGCGCGCTTGGGCTGCCTGATGTCCGCTTCATCCTATAGCGGCGCCAAAGCGGACATCGCCAAGCGTCCGCTTTGGGCCATGAGCGGAAGTCGGTTCTTTGTCCGCGCAATCGTGCCTCGCTCTGATCAAACGTAGCGTTCGGGTGGTGACCGCGAACGGCTCGCTCAGCGGAGCAAGCGACCGGCGGGGCGGCCAGGCTCACGCCTGGCGTGCAGCTTTATTACAAGTTCAGCCCATTACGGATCGATATCGACGCGAATTGGCCGGGCCCCGCGACCTGATTATTCACCTGATCGTCCCAGGCTCTCGGTCACTAGCCGCGTCTTTCGGCCGTCTCGCGCGAGTGCGAACGAGTCGTCGGCGCCATTTTCTTGCGCTTCACAATGAGGAGAAAGATCATGGGCACGATTTATTTGCGCTATCGCTATCTCTGCGGCGGCGCCCTGCTGGCCATTGGTCTCGGCCTAGTGGCCGGCCAACCGGTGACGGCCGCTCCGCTTGGCCTCGGAGCCTCCCCAATCCCCGCGGCCGCTGAAGACTCCTCTCTGGTCACGGAAGTCGCCGCGCGCGGAGGAGGCCGCGTCGGAGTAGGCCGCGTCGGCGTTGGTCGCGTCGGCGTTGGTCGCGTCGGCGTTGCTCGCTACGGCGTTGGTCGCGTCGGCGTTGGTCGCGTCGGCTGGGGCGGTGCGCGTGTCGCCCGGCGCGCGGCCTGGTGGGGCGCTGCGGGTGCCGGAGCTGTCGCCCTCGGGGCAACTGCAGGTGCCGGCGGCGCCTATGCTGCCGCTACCGCCCGATCATCCAATTACCCGGTCGCCCCGATCGGGCAGCCCTTTATCGTGAACCAAAGCACCGGAAGATGGTGCAGGGTTGAGACCGCTGGTAACGTCTGGTGCTGGACGCCATAGCGCGAATACAGACGAGCTACTTTTCAGTCCTGAGTTTGCTAGCCCAGCCCTGAGGTTGGGCTAGCCGGATCGCGCGGCGGCCCCTGCGTTGGCTGATCAGTTCGCGAGCACCGCACCAGCTGGGAACAAGCATGCAAACCGCTATTGCAGTCGTGTTTGGCGCGGCGCTTTTCAGCGCCGCCATCACCGCGTCGCAAGCAGATGCTGCATCCCGCAAAAAGACAGCGCGCGCCTCTGACGCGATTCCTCCGCAGCCAGGGTCGTCCAACCGCCGTTAGACCGATTTATGGCTTGTGACGTCAGGGCGCGAGATTATCTTCGCGAAGGCGGAGCGGTGGTACAGGTCAAGAAAATCGAAGTCGACGACGTGCGACTGCAACTGAACATTCGGCATGAATATGGAGAAGCGGGAAGGACAAATCGAAGATATTTGCGCGGAGACAGTGAAGACGAAATGCGCAGAAATCTACGTGAATTGTTGGACGAGTTTGGCGCAGCCGCAGAGGCTGCAGAGGCGGATCGCGCATGGTACGTGATTGCGGCTCGTAAAGTCCTGCCGGAGCCTCGCGATGGCTCTGCAGAAGACACGGGTCCGTGGGTGGCAGTTGTTCTTGCGGATATTCAGGGAAAGTGTATACCCGTTGCGTTTTACCGGTCTGTCGACCGAGACAAGCTCGACGCTGAATTGAGCAAGAAATTGGACGAGTAGACTTGCCGATATTTTGGAGAACAAGCGGGAACTGCAATTGCCGCGCGGTTTGTCCGCTTTGGGCCACAAGCTGACACGAAGTTGCACTTACTTACACTTGACGCGGTTCCGGCCATTTTCTTTGGCGTGGTACAACGCTCGATCGGCTTCCTCAATTAGGTCGGCAAGGTTTCGATCGCAATCGGCTGCCAGACCCGACCCCGAGACGACCGTCACGAGCGCGACTATCACCTATCCGTGTCGCCCTTGTTCGTGTGGTGCTGCTGTCCGATGGGCGGCTGCTGTTCTTGCACTCGCAGCGGCTCTGCGCGTCCCCTAACTTCACCAGACACTTTGCGGCCTCATCGGTGGCTAGTGTGACGAGTAAGACATCGTTGGCGGCCCGTGTGTTGTTTGCCAGCCGCAAGAGGCGTGTCAGTTCCGCCTGCAACGCATCTGCTGATATGTCGGGCATTTGCAATCCGGAACTGTACGACAGCGCAGGCCGGGCGGCTGGGGTCAACCGCCCGGACTACTTGCCACCGTGCCGCCGGACCTTTTTTGCAGCCCCCGATGACCGACCAAAGCATGGAGCAAGCAAAAATCACACCGGCCGTCACAACCGCGTGATGGAAGTACGCGCACATCAGCGCAACTATCGTTGCATGCCAAGATTTTCAGCACGCTCGCGTTCCGACCTCGCCCAATCCAAAACTGTGGGATGCGTGTGGGAGACTGCTCAGCGAAGAAGCAGCATGGAAACGAGAGCCAGGAAGAAAGCACTGTGAAGCGCGAGCAACACCGGCAGTTGGGAATATGCTGATCAATCCAAACAAGCAGCTTGTCCATGTGCCAATCCCTCCACGGCAAAGCTCCCAGACAGTTTTGAGCCTGCGCCACGCCAAGTTAACTGGATGACGCGCAGGTCATTCTCATTTGCTTCGAGTTGGAGATCAAAACTACTACCGTACCAGCAGGCGACGGCGTCATAAGGAAAAGCCCGTCCCGACGGGGCGAGAGGGGCCGCTATTTTGCCATTTATTTGCATTTGGGACCGTTCTCTCGATTGGGCTAGTCGCTCGCGCGGGGCGCCGCTTCGGGCTGGATCGACAAGGGTTGAGATCGCGGCTGGCCGGACGTGAGAGCGGAGGGCGGCCGCTGAAGTGTGAAGTCGCAATAGGCGAATTCGATTCCCTGCACCGAGCCCCTGAAGCTGTGGGAATTCGTCTTGAGCACATTGAAGCACGGCTCAAAGGGAATACCGCGCACCGACGCGCAGATGTTCTGGCCCCTCACTTTCAATGTCCCTGGGGGAAGCGTCACTGTCCGGATTGGTCCCGTCCCGCGAATCTGGATCGTGCCCTCGACCGAGAGGTCGCTCTGAATTGCCCTGCGCCGCGAGTGCCGTCAAAACAGTTGTACGAAAACATCTTTCCGATGACGAAACGCCGTGCGGCATCCGCGTTCATCGGTTCGGCCAGCACCGGACCCGCGACAAGGAGGGCAGTTGCGGTAATCGCAGAGCGCGCAATCATGATGAGGGCCTCTCACCGTGATGCGATAACTACGACACTGGCCCGCGAGTAACTATGCGAACCGCCCATCATCGTCGATGAACCATGAACGTGGTAACCTGATCATTACCCCGACACCGATGTAAATGTCCGGTTATGCCAAAGCAGACATCCGATCCCAGTCACCGACATGTCCGCTTAGGGCCAATAAGCGACATCGCGCCAGGGTCTGCATCAGCGAAGCCGTCAGCCACGATGCGCAAACGGGTGCGGTCGCGCGTGGGCCAAAAGCGTCCGACGGAGCCCCTGTTTGGACCGCAAGACGCTGATCCAAAGCAGCAGCTCTGACTGCGAGGCCGGCTTGGTCATCGCGTCACGTTCAGCCGGCCAATCCTTTGGTTTAGGTCCGCACGCATTTGGCTCATTGCTGCCCCAGTCGAGCTATGGTCCCGTGCTGTCGTCCTGCACACGGACTCTCCCTATCCGCTTGCAGGACAGTGGCTCCCGCTTCACACCCCTGGACGGGAGCCACAGGAGTATCCGGCAAGCGTCATCCGATTAAAGGAGGACTAGTGATGAAGTACGCTCTCATGCTGTTTGCCGTGGTGACAGGCGGAATCCTCGGAGTGGCGGTCACCACCAGCGCCCCGGCGCACGCTCAGACGTACTGTCAGTACGTCACCTATCCTGCGAATTGCATCGTAAGGCCGGGAGCGCGGCTAGTAGCACGTCCCGTTGCGCGTGGTGCGGCGCGTGCGAACGCATCCACCAATCGCGGCGGTCCCGTTAATCGCGCCGGCCGCCGCTGAGCCGATGGATGGCCGCGCGGTAGGCGGCGTGAATCGTCGCCCGCCCGCCGCTTGATACAAGAGTGCTGAGCCTGACGCGCGCGCCAACCGACAAGGCATGGCTTGGGTAGGAGGTCTACTCGTCGCTCGTTATCGAAGAAAGTCCAGCAACCGCTGCCGCCTCCCAATCCTGCAAGACGCCGATCGAAAGCAGCAGCTCTTCCTGCGGGGAAGGCTTGGTCATCGCATCTCGCAATATAGCGGCGAGAAATTTCGTCCGCTGCGAGTCGTTTAGCTGCGACGAAGCGGCCGCTACGTCAGCGAGGCGGTTTCGCGAACTAGCAACGCCCGCTCCGTTCGCAAGTGCCCTTTTGCGGGCATTTTCGTCCCAAAACCAAAATCTAAACGGGTTTCGAAAGCCGGAAATTTCCTCGACCCCGGCCGCCCCGCCCGCCCCCGGGGTGCCCCTAGCAAAATACGGTCCCTACCGTCCGCTTGGCCTTAGGGCGTGTGCTCATAAAACGCGCGGGATGTCCGCTTGCGGGCAGCGACCGGCCCGAGGGGCGAGGTCAGCGCCGAGCGTGCGGCCGGAACCGGCTATGACCGCCGGGCGTTCTTGTTGCAGTACCCCTAAAGGGAGATCATCCCATGCGGGAAACGCTAACTCGCGGCCTCGTCCTAGTCCCGCTGCTGATCGGATCGCCGGTGGTTGCGCAGGTTGCGCCCAACCAAGTTCCAGAACCTACTACCGACGGCAGGTCACTCGGCACGCCGCATCATCAGCAGCAGTCAAACGATGCCATGAATACACCGTCGGGCCGCGCCGGTACGGACCAGCCGGGTGCGCATGCACCAACCCAAGATGTGCCCATATTTAAAAACGGGGTGTTTGACGTTCCGGGCGGCGCATTGGTTGCGCCCGGCGCTTATCCGGAACGATCCCGGGGCCAACGGCCTTGAAGCGGCCTTTAATGGTTGTCGAGGCCGGACTTGCTGTTGCTGTATCGCATGCGCGCTTAGTGAGCGATGATCGCAGATGACGGCCGCCGTGCTCCGCGCCCGCCGTTGCCTACGCCTCAGCGCCGTGCGGCGGAGCGCCGGGGCTTCTGCTGCGGTTTGGCCTTCACAGTGGATCGCAACGCGGGCGTGCGCGATGGCGACGTAAGGGTGGAAGCGTTCACACCCGGAGAGCGGCGGACCAAATCCTGCCGATTGCTGCCGCCGGGCGCTAACAGGTCCTGAGGGTTTGAGCGATGCGTGAGATCTTGGGGTCGGATGGATTGACCCCCGGCGCGTATCCGATGCCTTGAGCATGCGCGGACACGACGCCAGCCAACAGGGGCCAAACCCGCACCTTTGAACGTGAACCGTTTCATGATGCACTTCCTGTTTCCGGACGCATGCTTCTGGCAATAGAGAATGTTGCTGAATCAATCGATGCTCTGCATCACCGCATTTTAGAGCAATAATACTTAAAGGCCTCGCTGCGATCAGTGTGTCCTCATAAACGGCAACTTCATTAGGATGGGGCCAGCCCCGGCATCGGCTCCCGTGCTGGCCCCGCTAACCGAAACAGGGCGCTCCGTACACACAAATCGGTCTAACGACCGTTAGATCAGATTGTGTGCGGGATATCGCGGATCCAATCGATGTCTGCTTGTGGCGGCGGTCTCAACCGGTCGACGCAACACACTGGCTAAATCTCTCTGCTGGGGACTTGAAGTCCAGCGTTTTCCTGGGCCGCTCGTTGAGTTGGCGCGCCACCCTGTTGAGCTCGGCCTGCGAGTGCTGCGCCAGATCAAGTCCCTTGGGGAAGTATTGGCGCAGCAGGCGATTGGTGTTTTCGTTTGAGCCGCGCTGCCAGGGGCTTTGCGGGTCGCAGAAGTAGACGTCGATATCTGTTTCCATGCTGAACCGCTTGTGGTCGGCAAGTTCCTTGCCGCGATCCCAGGTTAGGGATCTGTAGAGCTCGTCGGGCAGCTTCCTTGCCTGCCGGATCAGCGCGTCGACCACGGTTTGCGTGTCTCGGCCTGCGACCTTGGCGAGCATCACATAACGCGAGTGGCGCTCAACCAGGGTGACGATGTAGCTGTTCTTCGACCCGCAGAGCAGGTCGCCCTCCCAGTGGCCAGGCACGGCCCGATCCTCAACCGAAGCTGGCCGCTCGCTGATAGAGACGGCGTCCGCGATGCGACCACGTTGATCTGCTTTCGCCGTTGCGTGCCGCGAGCGGCGGATCGGCCGTCGGGACCGCAGATGCTGCATCAGCTCTTTCTTCAGCACGCCGCGGGCCTGCACATAAAGGCTGCGATAGATGGTCTCGTGAAGCACGCGCCACGCCTCATTCCCTGGACATGCCCGCTTCAGCCAGCCTGCAATCTGCTCGGGCGACCAGTTGAGCTCCAGCTTTCTAACAACAGCCTGCCGCAACTGGCCATGTATCGCCAACTTGCACGGCTTTGGGCGCAGCGCCTGCTTCCATGCGAGTCTGTCAGCCGCCGCAGCCCGGTAGTAACCCGCTCCGCCGTTGCGACTGACCTCGCGGCTGACCGTCGATGCCGCGCGAGCCAGCATCCTCGCTATTGCCCGGACCGATTGGCCCTCCACAATGCCCCGAGAGATCGGCTCGCGTTCCGCCATCGTCAGCGCCAGACGGGATCGGCGCCGGGCCGGCGGCATGACCCCGCCGCTGGGTCTCAAATGTGCAAAAATGCAGGAGGACGGCTTGCCAAAGGCACGCCCGATCGACTTCAGGCCTTCACCCTTCTTCCAGCGCTCCCAAAGCTCCGCGCTCTGAGCTGCTGTAAACCCAACCCGATGATACTTCATCGCTATCGCTCCACGTCCTCGGTTTAAGGTACGTGTTGCGCTGATCAGTTGAACTCACCGCCCAAAGCGGACATTGAGATTTGCTCGCGCTATGTCCGCTTCTGACCCACAGCGGACATTCGGCCGGCCGCGTCGTTAGTGACGCGGGTAACGCGCCGCCACTCCACCGGTTATCGGCAGCGATGCGCATCGGTATCGATTTGTGATGCCTAACGCTGTTAGGCGTCCGCCGCTCCCTTGCCGCGAGAACTATGCGCCTTCACAAAGCCGACATCGTCGTCGATGACGGTGGTCGGCCCGATCGGAACCCGTTCCGGCTTGGCGATGTTGAGCTTCTCGAACTCGATCTTGTCCTCCCACACCTTGCGCAGGAAGTCCTCGAAGACCTGGATCGTGAGTTGCTCGCCCGGGCAGCGCCGGTAGCCGAAGCCGAACGGCGCGAAGCCGGCGGAATCGCAGACCGGCAGCGGCTTGTCGTCGACGATGCCGTAGACGGTGCCGAAGCCGCTGTTGTGCAGCACCGCCTTGCGGCCGTCCTTGACCTCGAAGGCGGTGCGCTCGAACGGGCACTGGGCGAAGCCGATCTGCTCGCACTTGGCCTCGTCGATCTGATGGCTGGTCGGCACGGTGTTGTAGCGGTCGGGATCGAATTTTCCGGGTCCTTCCAGTGGAGCGGGTCCATGCTGGTCGCGTGGTGCGGGCTGACCACATAGCCGTGCCGCTCGAACGGCGGCGTTCGCACCTCCTCGATCGCCGAGATGCTGCCGCCGTTCGGCGTGATGGTGCGGAACAATTCCATCACGAAGCGCTCGAGCGGCGTGAAGGCGCCGCCGCCGGCGCTGTCGAAGTTGCCGCTCATGGTCTTCGCGAACCAGGCCCGCGCGTCGGGATCGCCGGTGTTGCGTCCAGCTTCAGCATGATGTTGTAGATCGTGTTGCCCCATTGGCTGAGCGCGACGAAGTTGTGGAAGCACTCGAACACGACGTCCTTGTGGGCGAAATGCTCGCCATCGCCGGCGTTCTTGATCCAGTAGTAGGCGAAGGTCTTCTCGGGTTGGGGGTCCTGCCTTTGGCGATGTCGGCGAGCCGCTCGTCGATCCATTTCTTCAGGAAGTCGAGGTGCGCGCGCACGCTCATGTAGTTTTCGTAGACGATCTTCTGCGTGGGATCGCGATAGGCGAGCACGGTGTTGAAGCTCTCGCCGATCTGCCGCACGCTGGCGGGGATTGCGTCGCCTTTGACGCCGAGATGCAGGTCCCAATACAGGTCGAAATAGTAGTCGAGATAGGGCCGCATCAGCGGCTGGCCGGCATTCTTGCGTCCAGCAGCTTGTCGAAGAACTGCGCGACCTTCTCGCTGTACATCGGCCGGTAGAGGTCGGGTGTGACCGCCGACATGTAGATGCGCTTGCGGCGGTTGTCCGGCCCGCGTTTCTCCAGCCCTTGCAGGAAGACGGTGACGCCTTCTTCCGGCGCGGGCTTCCAGCTCTCGCTCAGCATGCCCCAGAGGTCGTAGGGCAGCGCATTCTCCTTGGTGAACTCCACATCGATCATCGGCAGCGCCGGCCGCTCGCCCTCGTAGATGCGCGACGAGGAAGTGCGGCAGGATCACGTTCTCGATGTAGGCGGCATCGAACTCCTTGGCGAACCGGCTGCGCAAGCGGGCGACGGCCTGGTCGAGGTCCTTGACGCTGAGCGGCGTGCCGACGCCGGTGGTGTAGGGCTGGGGAGCCGGAGCATATTGAGCATCGGCGGCGTGGGTCGACAGTCCGGCGACAGCGGCTGCGCCGCTCGTCAGAAACGTGCGCCGTTTCATGGCACATCCTTCCCGCGGTTGAGGGGTTGCAGTGCGCCGGGCCAAGAGCAAGCCCGGCTCAACAGTCGAATGGGTATTGGTTGACGCAAATGTCCGACCGAGGCCTTTGCCGCCGACTTAAGAAATGCAGCGGCCTCTTCGTCAGAACTGGCGAAATTGTCACTAAAGGAAGCGGATAGACTGTGCCGAAATGTCTGCTACTGGCCCAAAGCGGACACACGACTGGGACTTGCTCGTCAACTGTTCGGCAAGGGCCACACGCCGCTCGAACTGTTGCAGGTCTGCTGGGAAGATCTCGACGTCCCTGCCGTTCCCCGCTCGGCCTATCGCCATGAGCGCGCCGTTGTATCGCTGTCCGCGTTGCACCAGGTTAGCCGTGATCGCTTCCTTGGCTACCTTCGCAACGGCGGGAAGTATCTCTTCGGCGAGAATGCGAGCCGCTTGCGTCATATTTGGCCCCTTTCTCCCACTTGCCATTATGGCAACCGTGGCCAAGCATTCGATCCGGTAGAAACGTATATGCACGCTATACTTTCGGTAATTACTAGATGTCCCGCAGCCCAGCTGCGTCGAGCCAGGGCTAGGTCTTGCGGCAGGACACCGGGCGCGAGCACCGAAAGCAGTGGCTGGCCCGCATCGCCAACTCGGCCCACCATGGGGCATGGCCGCCGCTGTCAGACGCTATAGCCGTGATCCTCGCATCCGCCGTCGCCAGGAGCTATTCGACGATCTGCAATATCGCGTCGGCGTCGACTACTTCGCGCCGTCGCTGACCGAACTTGCGGCGGCCGGCGTCACCAAGGCCAAGCCGATCTGCCGCGATTATGCCTGCCGTCATGAAGGCGCGACACTCGACCTAGCGAACTTGCCGCAGAAGATGCGCACCCACACGCTGCGCAAGAAGCTGGTTTGCCGGCGATGCGGCCTGCGCCGTCCTGAGCTTGAACTGATCTGGGATGGCGAGTGACTGCAAGATAGCGGGCCCGCCGCACCGGCCGGGGCAACCGTCAGCGACAATCCCGCGCCGTTGCCCGTAGCGGCTCCTCCTCGTCCTCGGGCTCGTCCTGGTCCGGCTCCGGCTCGTCGACCGGCGGATCGTCCAACGGTTCCGGCGGCGGCGACCCCGGCGGCCGCGGGCCCGCGTGCTGCAGGGTCAGACCATCATCGCGCTGTGGATCGGTCATCATGCCCTCCTCAGTCATCGCGTTCTCGGGGCAGCGCCCACGGAAGGCGGTTCGCTTCTGATTGCCGCCCGCTGAAGAGTTGTCATGTCACCTCAATGTTTTGACCACCCGGGGCAATCGTGGTCGCATGCGGCGCTCACCTTTTAGGGCCTCGGGGCATCAGTGCGGCCTTTCCGAGCTTCGTCACACATTCGATTTAGCTTCTGGCGTGCGCGATCATCACCCAGCAATGAATGATTACGGAAACGCCCTTTCAGTTCCCGTTCAATCGATAGATAGCTGCTATGGTCGCCTGAACGGGCGAGCCTATAAGCTTCTTCCCACATGATTTCGTCACGCGCTTGACCCATCGTAGCCTCCTGCTTGGCGGTAGCATACCTCACAAGCCGCACACCGTACGCACCAATAGTCGTCGATCGTTTGCCGCAACAATCGAACTGAGACACTACCGAACGGCGGGTCAACTGAAAGCGCAATAAGCCCGCCACCGCAGGGACTTCATCCCAACCGTCAGCGTCCCCCGCTGCCGGATCCCTTGTCCACGGTCGCGGACGTGGCTACCGTCGGCCGATGGGGTCGAGCCGCGGAGGGCGTATGCTGAAACACGCGATCAGAGTGCTTGCCGCGACTGCTGCTGCCGTCATGGCCGCGGTAGAGCACGTGGTTGTTCGGCACGGCATTCAGATTCTAAGTCTAGGAATTAGCTGACCGCTTCTGTATTCGCCGCCTACCGGTGGTGGGAGAACAGGGCAACGGTTGGATGTGAAAGTCCGCTTTTGGCCCTAAGCGGACTTGCCGCAAGGCGAGCTCGATGTCCGGCTCTTGGGGAGAAGCGGACTCGCTGTGTTCGCTTTGAGGACTTCCGTTTTTGACCCTGAGCGGACCTACGTGGTCCGTTAATTGCGGCCAAGGACATTTGATGCTTTACCCGCCAATGGCTTTGCGACCTCGCGTGCGCATTCGATGAAGCGCTCAACCACTGGACTTACGGTGCGGTTCTTCAGGGTGGCGATAGCGAGCCTCCATGGTCGAACAGGTAGTTTAACGGGCAGGGCTTTCAGCGCGCAGAAGCGTGCGACCGACCTTGGATGAGCTGTGAGGAATGGTCCCTTGGCAACGAAGTGATTTACGAGGTGCATGGAGAAACCGAACAGGCGCACGTTCGGCATTTCGAGACCCGCCTCCCGGAAGGCTTCTTCCACACAGATGTAGTTCCACGAATCAGGATGCGCCAGAAGCCAGGGTTCGTTAATCAGTTCCGCAAGATCGATTGTACGACGGCGCGCCCACTGGCTGTGCAGACCCGCGGCGATAATCAAAGGATCGTCGAAGAGATATTCCAGGTTCAAGTCGGCGGTTGTCCGATCATTCTGAAGCGGCTGGCCTAAACGCGCGACAACAAGATCGTATTTTCTATCACGCAGCCCAGGATTCTTGAGTGCGGGAGAAGGCAGCTCGTGTACGTGCACGACGACTCGCGGGTATCGCGTGGAAAAGCGTTCGATGAATTGCGGGAGCACCGTGGCAATAATCGACTCGGGGGAACCGATCCTCAATTCGCCCGTCGCTGGATCGGCCAGAGACGCCACGTCCTTGACACTCTGTTTGAGTTCGTCAAACACGGCGATGCTGCGTTTGAGCATCGCGTGCGCATAGATCGTCGGCTCGATACCACGTGGACTGCGATCGAGCAGGCGCACGCCGAGCATGTGCTCGAGATTAGCGATCGCCGCCGAAACGGCCGGTTGCGTCATGGCGAGTTGGCGTGCCGCCTTGCCGATGCCGCCCGATTTCACCACGGTCGAGAGGACATAGAGGTCGCGCACCCGAAGCCGGCGCCCGAGGCGGCTTTCCCATTCCATCGGGACGGAGGTCATAAAGGCCCCTATATGAGGTCAGAGGGAAATTCAAAGTACACTTATGCAAATTTCTCGGATAGCACCTCACTTGGAATTTGACCTTGTCCCGCGCGGAGCCTGGGTGGCGCTGCATCAGATGGGAGGCGCGCTATGAAGATCGCCCGTCGTCAATTCCTGCGTCTTACTGGGGCCGCCATCGCCGCACCTGCTTTTTCACGCCTTGCCGTCGCGCAGGCCTATCCGGCCCGGCATGTGCGCTGGGTGGTCGGCTTCGTGCCAGGCGGGGCGTCCGACCCTGTGGCGCGCGTCATGGGGCAGTGGCTCTCCGAACGGTTGGGCCAGCCGTTCGTGATCGAGAACAAGCCCGGCGCGGGCAGCAACATCGCGGCCCAGTCCGTCATTGCATCGCCGCCGGATGGCTACACGCTTCTTATGGTCCCGACGGCAAGCGCGATCAATGCAACTTTCTACGATAATCTTCGGTTCAACTTCCTGAGAGACATTGCGCCGGTCGCCGCGCTGGTGCGCATCCCGAACGTAATCGTGGTGAACCCTGCGCTGCCGGTGCAAAACCTGGCCGAGTTTATCGCCTATGCCAAGACCAATCCGGGCAAGATCAACGTCGGCTCGGCTGGCACCGGCACCGCTAATCATATGGCCGGCGAACTGTTCAAGGCGATGACGGGTATCAATCTTGTACACGTCCCCTATCGCGGCGGCGCAGCTGCCATCACCGACCTTTTGGCCGGTCAAGTGCAGGTGATTTTCGATCTGGTACCTAACTCGATCGAGCACATCAAGTCCGGGAACCTGCGGGCGCTCGCGGTCACTACCGCCACTCGGTCGGAGGCATTGCCAGATGTACCAGTCGCGTCCGACACCGTGCCAGGCTACGAGGCGAGCGCATGGTTCGGCCTCGGCGCGCCCAGAGGTACGCCGGCCCCCATCATCGCAATGCTCAACCGTGAAGTGAACGCAGGCCTTGCGAATGCGGGAGTGCGGGCGCGGCTCGCCGCTGCCGGCACGACACCCTTTGTGTTGAGCCCCGCCGAGTTCGGCGCACACCTGGCCGCCGAAACCGAGAAGTGGGCCAAGGTGGTCAAGTTCTCGGGGGCAATGGCGAACTGATCCTGCAGGGAAGACGGGCCAATATTCCATAAGTCCCGATGCGCGAATCCCACTGGCCCATGTCCGAGATGGGTGGTCAGAAGCGGACATCAAACCTTTGCTCGCGCTATGTCTTCTGCTTATGGCCCCAAGCAGACATCGCGAGAGCAGGTTCGGATGTCTGCTTTGGGCCAATAGCGGCCATGAGCGTCACACCGCTACGTCTGCTTTGACCCAAAGCGGCCCGAAGAGGCTTTCTCATGTCCAAGGGGCGCTATTTCTTTACGTCAGACTTACTCGGGGTCGAACTCGTATGGCAGGCATTGCATGGTTTGCCTTGCCCAATAGCTGGGGTCGCTTCTGCGCTAGGGGCCACCAATTGAACCATCGAGAACGTGAGCAAAACTGCTGCCAAAGTTCCGACGGTAGCGACGAGTGCGTATTTGATCGTTTTCGCATGTTGTTGCATGGCCGTGCTCCGATTTCTGCAAACAATTGCAGCTCCGCGAACTTGCAGCCTAGCCCAGATCAAACTTAATGGACCTATACATTGGTTTAGAGCAAAGGAGGTGGCCGCCTTGCTATGCTTGGTTGCTTGAGCATCCGGAGGACCAATCATGGCGAAGCTCCCGCGCTCCTGTGTGATGGCTATTGCGGCTGTCGTATCCAGCGTGAGCTGGATCGGATTGGCGGTGACCTTTGCTCCGAGCCAGACCTATCCGATCAACGACGACGTGGATGACCCGGCTGTCTGGGGCAAAATCTTCCCGCTGCATTACGAGCTCTATCTCAGGACCGCCGACATGGAGCGCACCAGGCATGGCGGCAGCGAAGCCGAGCCGCGCACGCCCACCAAGGCCGACCCGCGCAGCGTCGTCGCGAAGTCCAAGGTCGAGGAGGATGCCGGTCTCAGGGCGATGTGGCAGGGTTATGCTTTCGCGATCGATTTCCGCGAGGATCGCGGCCACGCTTACATGCTGGAGGACCAGACCTATACCAAGCGAACGTCGGTCGTCGCGCAGCCCGGCGCGTGCATGAATTGCCATGCCTCCACCTATGTTGCGTACAAGAAGGCGGGGAACGGCGACATCACGAGGGGCTTCGAGCAGATCAACCAGATGCCCTTCACCGACGCGATCAAACTGGTGAAGCACCCGGTTTCCTGCATCGACTGCCACGACTCGCAAACGTTGGCGCTGCGCGTCACCCGGCCCGCATTCATCGAGGGCATGAGGGCGTTGAAGGCGTCGCAGGGTATCAAGGACTACGACGTCAACAAGCAGGCGTCGCGGCAGGAGATGCGCGCCTATGTGTGCGGCCAGTGCCACGTGGAATACTATTTCCAGGGCGCGGAGCGACGGCTCGTCTTTCCGTGGTCGAAAGGCCTGAAGGTCGAGAACATCATGGCCTATTTTGACGAGATCGGCTTCCGTGATTGGACCCACAAGGACACCGGCGCACCCGCGCTCAAGGCACAACATCCCGAGTTCGAAATGTGGAGTCAGGGCGTGCACGCGCGCTCGGGCGTCACCTGCTCCGACTGCCACATGCCGCGGATGGAGTACAAGGGCTCGACCGTGAGCGATCACTGGGTACGCAGCCCGATGCTCAACATCAATAACGCCTGTCTCGGCTGTCACCAGAGGAAGGATGCCAAAATCACCGAGCAGGATCTCAGGGATCGAGTCGATGACATTCAGGACCGGCACTGGAAGCTGCGCCAGGAAGCGATGACCGCCCTGGTGGCGCTGATCGACGACCTTAAGGCTGCCAGGACCGCCGGCAGGTCCGACGCCGAACTCAGGACCGCGCTTTATTTGCAACGCCGGGCGCAATTCTATCTCGACTTCGTCGAGGCGGAAAATTCGACCGGCTTCCATGCGCCGCAGGAAGCGGCGCGCATTCTCGGCAAGTCGATGAACTTCGCTCGCCAGGGCCAGATCGCCCTGCGCGACCCGGGCTTCCAGCCGACGGTCGCGATCGTCGACATTCCGCCGCCGCCGACCCTGCCGCCGCTGACACCGGCGACGCCGGGCGCGAAATAGCGGGCAGCTTGCGGCGTTAGCAAACCTTTTGAGCTGTCGACCCATGTCGGAAGTGGCGCCGGCAGTCCTAATGTCCGCTTTGGGGTGGTGAGTTCAACTGATCAGCGCAACACGTACCTTAAACCGAGGACGTGGAGCGATAGCGATGAAGTATCATCGGGTTGGGTTTACAGCAGCTCAGAGCGCGGAGCTTTGGGAGCGCTGGAAGAAGGGTGAAGGCCTGAAGTCGATCGGGCGTGCCTTTGGCAAGCCGTCCTCCTGCATTTTTGCACCTTTGAGACCCAGCGGCGGGGTCATGCCGCCGGCCCGGCGCCGATCCCGTCTGGCGCTGACGATGGCGGAACGCGAGGAGATCTCTCGGGGCATTGTGGAGGGCCAATCGGTCCGGGCAATAGCGAGGATGCTGGCTCGCGCGGCATCGACGGTCAGCCGCGAGGTCAGTCGCAACGGCGGAGCGGGTTGCTACCGGGCTGCGGCGGCTGACAAGCTCGCATGGAAGCAGGCGCTGCGCCCAAAGCCGTGCAAGTTGGCGATACATGGCCAGTTGCGGCAGGCTGTTGTTAGAAAGCTGGAGCTCAACTGGTCGCCCGAGCAGATTGCAGGCTGGCTGAAGCGGGCATGTCCAGGGAATGAGGCGTGGCGCGTGTCTCACGAGACCATCTATCGCAGCCTTTATGTGCAGGCCCGCGGCGTGCTGAAGAAAGAGCTGATGCAGCATCTGCGGTCCCGACGGCCGATCCGCCGCTCGCGGCACGCAACGGCGAAAGCAGATCAACGTGGTCGCATCGCGGACGCCGTCTCTATCAGCGAGCGGCCAGCTTCGGTTGAGGATCGGGCCGTGCCTGGCCACTGGGAGGGCGACCTGCTCTGCGGGTCGAAGAACAGCTACATCGTCACCCTGGTTGAGCGCCACTCGCGTTATGTGATGCTCGCCAAGGTCGCAGGCCGAGACACGCAAACCGTGGTCGACGCGCTGATCCGGCAGGCAAGGAAGCTGCCCGACGAGCTCTACAGATCCCTAACCTGGGATCGCGGCAAGGAACTTGCCGACCACAAGCGGTTCAGCATGGAAACAGATATCGACGTCTACTTCTGCGACCCGCAAAGCCCCTGGCAGCGCGGCTCAAACGAAAACACCAATCGCCTGCTGCGCCAATACTTCCCCAAGGGACTTGATCTGGCGCAGCACTCGCAGGCCGAGCTGAACAGGGTGGCGCGCCAACTCAACGAGCGGCCCAGGAAAACGCTGGACTTCGAGTCCCCAGCAGAGAGATTTAGCCAGTGTGTTGCGTCGACCGGTTGAGACCGCCGTCACTAGCGGACGTGCGGGGTTGCTAGGTTGGGCCTAATTGCAAGGTCTCGCCGCTGCGCTTTCTGGGCTTTGCCAAACTCATCTGCCGACGGTGACGGCCACCGGCGCCGAGCAGGCAACTCTCGCAACGACCTCTAGGCGGCTTTTAGAGCCCCAAGGAGCAGGGTAAATTTCATGGGCTGCGTCGGGGGGCCTGACCAAGACGGGCACCCGGCACCAACTCCCCCAGGGAGGCCATCTGCGAAGCGGGCGCTGCGAGCGGCCGAGGTGGCTTTCGTCGTGATCGACGAATATCAGGTGCAAGGTATCGGCTCGATAGTCATGCGACATCTGGTTGCAATTGCGCGCGCAGCCCGTCTCCAAGAATTGATCGCGGAGGTTCTGCCGGAGAACATGCCGATGCTAAAGGTCTTCGCGAAGAGTGGACTTCACATGATTACTGCCGAGACAGACGACGTTGTTCACGTCACCTTGGAGTTGGTTTGAGCGATTTGATTTAAGTTGCCGTGAAATGGGTCCTACCCTCGCGTCAGTCAGTTAACGGACGCGGCACATGCTCAACCCTTAGGACAAGCAAGCTGCCTTGCTTCGCTGAGACGTTCCGATCACTGAAAGAGAGCGCGTGAGTGGTCGCCGTCAGCGCGCGCTGACAATCCTGACAGCAGTGACCGCCGGGCGGGTGTCGTTTGCCACGAGTGGAGCATGCCGATGTGGGTCCTGATGTTCGTCTTCTCCTTCTCAGTCAGTCCGGCCGCTACAAACGACAGGACGGAATGGAGGATCCTCCCGACCGTGGTGTTTCAGGAGTTCTCGAATGAAGAGCGATGCAGGGCGGCCAAGTCGAAACTTGAGGGCAGCTTCAAGGAGGCGGGAGCCAAGCTAAAAAGTGGTTTAGAAGACCTGAGGAGCGTAGGTACGGCTGACCCAGCGCAGATCATCATTGCCTATAATGTGGAATGCCTTCCGAAATAGCGCTCGCCCCAGCTTACCCGCCTCCCCGATTTTTCCGGGTGAACAAGCTCGATACCTTCGCCATCGAATGTGCAATGGCCGGGCGAAACGGCGTCATCGCGATCACATAGACGATGATTGCAATCAGGATCAGTCCAAACATTGCGCGAATGAGAGGAAAGTTTGGCGACTCCTGATCGACAATCATCGCAGGCACATACGATACGATCGCGATGATTCTTTCGGAGATCCAATGCGGCATCAGCGTGCTGCCTGTCGTGCTCCGATGGCCTCGAGGTAAGTCAGGATCGCTTCGACATCATTTGGCGTGAGCGAGGTCCTCGGCATCGCCGGATGGCCCGACAAGGCGCCCTTCTGAAGCGACTCTCTGAGCGCGTCGACATCCGCACGCTGGGCGATTTCGAAAAACGACGGAGCTATATAGGCGGGTCCGCCCGTGGTGCCGCCAATTCCGTGGCACATGGCGCAATCGCCGGTGAGGATCGCCTCACCCCGCGACGCCAGCGTAGGCGCCAGCTGTGCGCTTGCAGGTGCGGCCGCAAGCAAGACCAGCAAGAGTACCGCGAGACGTAACATCGAATCAGGCACGACCATGCACGCCCTTGGTGGCGCCCACCTCTCGTCGTTGGCTATTCAAGATGATTTCAGGCTGGGCCGCATCTATCCGAAGGGTTATTGAATTAAACCATTCGCTTAACGCCATGTCTTTTGTTTCGTTGCACGAACCCAATTGGCCAGCTTGATAGTCTGCGGAATGCAATCGTCATCCAAGCAGGGAGATTGTTGTCATGCGCGTCACGTTTCTTGTCGTCGGCACCGCGTTCGCGATCAGCCTCGTCGCCACGACCCCGAGCCATGCGCAAAGGTCGGTGAACGACCTCTTCAACAAATGCGTGCAACTTGCACAGCAGCGGGGCTACTCCAACAATGACCTCCACGGCGGTGCCGCCCACACATCCGCCCGGAAGTTTGTAATCCGCTGCATGCAGGGCAAGCAGAGGTAATCTAGAGGTTGCCACGCGCCGCAAATGGGAGGCGCCACACGCGTGGCGCCTCTTTCATGTGTAACTGCGACTTCGGTCTATACCCAAATTCAAGCAGGTTTCTTGCGCAAATAGACAAACCAATAGACGGCGGCGACCATGATCGAGCCACCGATGATGTTGCCGATCGTGACGGGCAACAGATTGCCGACGAAGAAATTGCCCCATGTGAGGTTTGGGAAATCGGCCGCGGTCTTGCCGATCGCCGCCCAGAATGAGTCCGGCGCGCCGGATTTGATGAACAATCCCATCGGGATGAAATAGATGTTCGCGATGCTGTGCTCGAAGCCGGCGGCTACGAAGGCCGTGATCGGCGGAACGATCGAGATGATCCGGTCGATGGTCGTGCGCGCGCCGTAGCACATCCAGACCGCCAGGCACACCAGCGCATTGCACATGATACCGAGCGTCAGGGCCGGCATAAAATCAAGCGACGTCTTGGCGTGGGCCGTCGTCAAGGCAGCGAGCCCCACGGAGCCGGCGCCGAAGGTGTATTGCGTCGTGTAGAACATCAGGGCAGCCGTAGAGAATGCCCCGACGAAATTTCCGGCGAATGCAATCACCCAGTTCATGAGGAGGTCGCGTGTCTGAACCTTGCCGCTCGCCCAGGCCATGACAATGAGATTGTTGCCGGTGAAGAGCTCGGCGCCGGCCACAACGATGAGGATGAGGCCCACAGTAAAGACGACCCCGGTTAGGAGCCGCACGATTCCATAAGGAAGGCCGGCGGACAGCGCTGTCGCGCCGTCGGCCGACGTCACCACCATGCTTCCCGCGCTCACGGTCGTCGCAAAGATCGCCCCGAAAGAGATGAAGGCCCCGCCGAGGACGCTCAACACCAGCAATGTCAGCGGGTCCATCGACGCTCTTCTGACGCCGCTCTCTTCGGCGCGGAGCGCCATAGCGGCCGGCATGATCGCATCGAAGCTAACGAACTGAGGCGACGGAGCAATCGGGCCAGGCTTATGACCTTCGACCCCGTCGCCCTTTTCGACCACGTTCCTTTGAACGCTCATCGGCCGCCGTCAACTTGCACCGGTGGCGACCATGATCCCGATGACCTGCACTGCGACAACCTTGAGGAGTGTCGCCGAGGGAAAGATCATGGCGTAACCGATGTCCGGCCGCTCGGTCGGTGCCATCTTCGTCGAATAGACCAGGATGGCGGGGTTGCCGGTCGCGCCGGAAGCAATGCCAAGCAGGTCGTCGTAGGGGATCTTCATCAGGTAGTAGCCGACCAGAAGGACCATCAGTACCGTCGCCAACAGCACCGCAACGCCGATGAACACCATGGTCAGCCCGGTCTCCGACACCGTGCGCACGAACGGCTGTCCGGCGTTGATGCCGACCGCCGCCAGGAACAACGCCAAACCAAAGTTGCGCAACACGATATTGGCGGGCAACGGCATCACCCAGAGCAGCGGACCGGTCCGGCGCAGCCAGCCGAAGATCAGCGCGACGATCAGCGGACCGCCGCCGATGCCGAGCGTGACGGTTCCAACGCCGGGAATCGGAATCGGCACCAGTCCCAGCAGGACGCCGAGCACCATGCCGAGTCCGAGCGACACGTAGCTGAACTCGGCCGTCGCCTTGACGGTGTCGCCGAAATGCCGCCGCACCTCCTCCTTGCGGTTGGCCGGCATCAGCACGCCGACGCGGTCGCCAAATTCCAGCGTCAGGTCGGGCCGCGGCACGATGTCCATGTCGTAGCGCCGGACATGCAGAAGATGGGCCGGGAAGCCGGCCGGCATCGGGAGCTGCGCGAGCGGCACGCCAACCACATTGGCCTTGCCGACGAACACGCGGATGTAGTCGAGCGCCGAGCGATCCTTGACGATCTGGCCGGGCTCCAGTTTTCCCAGCGCGCGCGGCGGCCTTGGCGATGGCCTCCTGCTGGTCGGCGACGACTAAGAGTGCGTCGCCGAGCGCTAGAACGATATCGGCCGAAGGAACGATGTTTTGGTCGTCCTTGCGGACCATCGTCACCTGGACACCGGCGGGTAGGTCCTTGCTCACGTCGGCGAGCGTGCGACCTGCACAGTCGATGCCGACCGTCACCTCACCCATGTGGAATCGCTGCGCCTTTGGTGGGAATTTTGGCTGCACCCGGCGCGTCATGAAGTACATGCAGAGGATCGGGCCGATCACGCCGAAGGGATAGGCCACCGAATAACCGATCGACGGATCGCTGGTTTTCATCACCTCGAGGGCGGCCTGCAGCGTGGCGGTGCTGGTCATCGAACCGGCGAAGATGCCGAGCGTCTGGCCGATCTTGATTCCGAACACTTGGCCAAGCCCCAGCGCGACCAGCAGACCCGTCGTGACGGCAACCAGCGACAGCAGATTGTATTTGCGTCCGGCCGCGCCCGTCATTCCTTCAAAGAATTGCCGCCCGTAGAGGATGCCGATGCCATAGAGAAACATCGTCAGGCCGACCAAGCCGATCGGACCTGTGATCTGCGACTTCGGCGCGAAAGCGCCGATGAACAGGCCAACGAACAGGACGGCGCCGACCCCGAGCGAGAACCCGCCAATATTGATCTGGCCGACCAGATAGCCGACGCCGATGGCCAGGAACAGCGCAAGGATCGGCTGGGTGCTGATGATGTCGCGCGCGAGCTCAAGCATGGCGATGTCTCCGGCTTGCGTCAGTCAGCGGGCATTGCAGCCCGCGGTTCGAAACTGTTCGAGCACCCGGCTAACGACCTCAGGCGCGGGGGCTTCCGTATTGGCGTGCTTGTAGTCGAGACCCATCGCCCGCCATTTGAAGGAGCCAAGCTGGTGGAACGGCTGTACCTCGACCCACTCGACGTTCTTCATCGGCGCGACGAAGCGCGCGATCTTCTCGACGTTGTCGGGATCGTCGGTCAGCCCCGGCACCAGCGTGAAGCGCACCCACACCGGCTTGCCTTCGGCCGCCAGCCGTTCGGCGAAGCGCAAGGTCGGCGCGAGGTCGCGGCCGGTTGCTTGCCGATAGGTGTCCGGATCGCCGCTCTTGATGTCGAGCAAGACGAGGTCGAGGCAGGACAGATAGCGGGCGTCGGCGCGGTCGCCGAGGAACCCCGAGGTTTCGATGGCGGTGTGCAGGCCCATCTGTTTCGCCGCGGCCAAGACCCGCCGGGTGAAGCCAAGCTGCACCATCGGCTCGCCGCCGGAGATCGTGATGCCGCCCCCGAGGGCGCGCAGTGCCGGCGCGAACTTGCCAAGGCGCTCGACGACGTGGCTGGCGGACACGTAGGTGCCGTCCTTCAAATGCCAGGTATCGGGGTTGTGGCAGTAGGTGCAGCGAAGCAGGCAGCCCGACATGAACAACACCAGCCGCAGGCCGGGTCCGTCATAGCGGGAGGACGATTTGTAGGAGTGGACGTAGCCGAAGGCGCCCTCGCCGTCGTCGCCAAGCTCGGCCTCGTCCGGCGCGTCGGGCGAAACCCCGACGTGCAGGTCGTGGCGGCTGCCGGGCGCTAGGCTGCCGAGCTGTGACATAGCCTTCCTCGCCTCAGACTTGCGCGTGGAACGTCCGGTTGATCACATCCAGCTGCTGCTCACGCGTCAGCCGGATGAAATTGACCGCATACCCGGACACCCGGATCGTCAGTTGCGGATACTTGTCCGGATTCTTCATCGCGTCTTCGAGCATCTCTTTGTCGATGACGTTCAGGTTCATGTGGAAGCCGCCCTGGTCGAAATAGAGGTCGCAGGCTTTCACCGCGGATGAGATCAGCTCATCCTTCGAGAGCTTCGCCTTCTGCGGCGCGACCGAGACGGTGTAGCTGATGCCGTCGAGCGCATCCTTGTAGGGCAGCTTCGCGAGCGACAGGCATGATGCGAGCCAGCCATGGCTGTCGCGTCCATGCATCGGGTTGGCGCCCGGCCCGAACGGCTCGCCCTTGCGGCGGCCATCGGGCGTGTTGCCGGTGTGCTTGCCGTACACCACGTTCGAGGTGATGGTCAGCACGCTTTGAGTGTGGGTCGCGTTGCGATAGGTCGGGTGCTTGCGGATCTTCTGCATGAAGCGGGTGACGAGCTCGGACGCGATGTCGTCCACCCGGTCGTCGTTGTTGCCGAATTGCGGAACCTCGTTGGTGCCGGCGTACTCGATGCGGTAGTCGACGGCGAGACCGGTGCCGTCCCGGATCACGTGGACCTTGGCGTATTTGATGGCCGACAGGCTGTCCGCCACCACCGACAGGCCGGCGATGCCGAACGCCATGGTGCGCAGGATATCGCGATCGTGCAGCGCCATTTCGAGGCGTTCGTAGAAGTACTTGTCGTGCATGTAGTGGATGCAGTTCATCGCGTGCACATAGGTGCGCGCGAGCCACTCCATCGTATTGTCGAACCTCTGCATCACCTCGTCGTAGTCGAGCACTTCACCGGTGATGGGTGGCGTCGGCGGTGCGATCTGATCGCCCGACATTTCGTCGCGCCCGCCGTTGATCGCGTAGAGCAGCGCCTTGGCGAGGTTCACGCGGGCGCCGAAGAACTGCATCTGCTTGCCGAGCTTCATCGCCGAGACGCAGCAGGCAATGCCGTAGTCGTCGCCCCAGTGGGGGCGCATCAAGTCGTCGTTCTCGTATTGCACCGAGGACGTCTCGCGACTGACATTGAGACAGTAGCGCTTGAAGTTCTCCGGCAGGTGTTTCGACCAGAGCACGGTGATGTTCGGCTCCGGCGCGGGGCCGAGATTGGTCAGGGTGTGCAGCATGCGATAGCTGCTCTTGGTCACCAGCGACCGGCCGTTGAGGTCCATCCCGCCGACGCATTCGGTCGCCCAATACGGGTCGCCGCTGAACAGCGCGTCGTAATCCGGCGTGCGCAGGAAGCGCACGATGCGAAGCTTCTGGACGAGCTGGTCCCAGAGCTCCTGGGCGCCGGATTCGTCCAAGGTGCCTTCCTTGAGATCGCGCTCGATGTAGATGTCGAGGAAGCTCGAAATGCGGCCGATCGACATCGCGGCGCCGTTCGCTTCCTTGATCGCTCCGAGATAGCCAAGATAAGTCCACTGGACGGCCTCTTGCGCGTCGTTGGCCGGCCGCGCGACGTCGCAATCATAGCCTTTGGCCATCGTAATCAGGTCTTCCAGCGCGCGGATCTGGTCGGCCAGTTCCTCGCGCACGCGGATCACTTCGTCGGTCGGCCACATGTCGTTGATTTGCGCGCGCTCGACCTGCTTGACCGCGATCAGGCGTTCGACGCCGTAAAGCGCGACCCGTCGATAGTCGCCGATGATCCGGCCGCGGCCATAGGCATCGGGCAGGCCGGTGATGATGCCGGACTTGCGGCAGCGCATGATCTCGGGCGTGTAGGCGTCGAAGACGCCGTCGTTGTGAGACTTGCGGTACTTCGTAAACGCCTCATGCACCTGCGGATCGGCCTTGAACCCAGCGGCTTTCAGTCCGGCCTCGACCATCCGCAGCCCGCCGAACGGGAAAATGGCGCGCTTGAACGGCTCGTCGGTCTGCAGCCCGACGATCACCTCGTTTGCACGGTCGATGTAGCCGGGCTTGTGAGCCAGCATGGTCGAAGGCGTCTTTGCGTCGACGGCAAGCACGCCTTTCTTCCGCTCTTCCTTGAAGTACGGCTGGAGCTTCTCCCACACCGCTTTGGTGCGCTTGGTCGGTCCAACGAGAAACTTCTCGTCCCCGGTGTAAGGCTTGGCATTCCGGACGATGAAATCGCGCACATCGATCGACGAGCACCAACTGCCGGGAATGAAATCGCGCCAGCACCGCTGATCTTTGAGCTCCTTGTTGAATCCGGCTGTCCCTTCCATGACCGTTCTCCCAAGTCGGGCGCCGGTCTCAAAGATAGAGACCTCAGCGCGCGGGATTGCTGCGCGTTGCGCATTCAAATCCCCGCAACAATCCGCGACGGTCGACGAGTAGGAAATTGATTAGTTGTATGATCGACTAAACCAAGGTGCAATTCCAACCAACCCGATGTTCGTGGATTTTAGCTGGCGGATTTCGTCATCAGCATGAAGCACCGAGCACATGTCGTCCGGTCAACCAACTTCAAGCGCCGACGACACTTTTCCATTAATTGGAATCATTGGCGCTGCGTTCGACTACATGACCGACGCCGCCCAACGGACAGTTCTGTTTTGGGACGTAATGCGGCAACGCGGCAACGCGTATCACCAGCACGTTGCCCAAACCGCGCCGCACGTCCTGAACTATCAGGTCGAGCTGGTGGTCGACGGCCGCGAGCTCGATCGCCCGGTGAACTATGCGCTCGTGCGCGTCATTCCTCCGAAGGGCACTGAAACCTATGCCACACGGCGACCGTTTGTTGTCGTTGATCCGCGTGCCGGCCACGGCCCCGGCATCGGCGGGTTCAAGGCCGACAGCGAAATCGGCGTCGCGTTCAAGGCCGGTCATCCCTGCTATTTCATCGGCTTCCTGCCCGATCCGATGCCCGGTCAAACGATCGAAGACATCGCGTACGCCGAGGCGATATTCCTCGAACAGGTGATCGCGCTACATCCCCAGGCCGACGGCAAGCCCTGCGTCATCGGCAACTGCCAGGCCGGATGGGCGGTCATGATGCTGGCCGCCATTCGTCCGGAACTGTTCGGTCCCATCATCATCGCGGGGTCGCCGCTGTCTTATTGGGCCGGCGTGCACGGGAAGTATCCGATGCGATACACCGGCGGCCTGTTAGGCGGGAGCTGGCTCACGGCGTTCGCGAGCGACCTGGGGCGCGGCAAATTCGACGGCGCCTGGCTGGTGCAGAACTTCGAGAACCAGAATCCAGCGAACACGCTCTGGACCAAGCAATACAATCTCTATTCGAAGATCGACACGGAAGCCCCGCGGTACCTGGACTTCGAGCGCTGGTGGGGCGGCCACGTCGATCTGAACGCCGAGGAGATCCAGTTTATCGTCGACGAGCTGTTCATCGGCAACAAGCTGGCGTCCGGACAAATCCAGACCTCCGACGGTGCCATCGTCGACCTCCGGAGCATCCGCTCTCCGATCGTGGTGTTCTGCTCGAAGGGTGACAACATCACCCCGCCGCAACAGGCCCTTGGGTGGATTCTCGATCTCTACGACGACGTCGACCAGATCCGCTCCTACGGACAAACGATCGTCTACACGATCCATGAGACCACCGGTCATCTGGGTATCTTCGTGTCCTCGGGCGTGGCGCGCAAAGAGCATGGCGAGTTTTCCAGCAATATCGACCTGATCGACACATTGCCGCCGGGCCTCTATGAGGCCGTGTTCGAGGAAAAGACCGCCGACGTCGTCCATCCCGATCTTGTTACCGGCCAATGGGTCATGCGTTGCGAAGAGCGGACGCTTGACAACATTCGCGCGCTCGGCGGCAACGATCCGGAGGACGAACGGCGGTTTGCCACGGCCGCGCGCGTCTCGGAAACAAACCTCGGGCTCTATCGCACGTTTGCCCAGCCGGCCGTGCGCGCGATGACGACATCGCAAATGGCGCAATCGCTTCACCGATTGCATCCCCTACGGCTGCAATACGAGATGTTCTCCGACGCAAACCCGTTCATGGCGCCGGTCGCCGCCCTGGCGGAGCAGGTCCGCAAAAACCGGAAGCTGGTCTCTGACGACAATCCATTCTGGGCGCTGCAGACGAATATGTCTCGTCAAGTGGTCAGCGCGCTCGACGCATGGCGCGACGCGACCGAAGCCGCGGCGGAAGAGACTTTCTTGTCAACCTACGGCTCTCCAACGCTGCAGGCTGCCGCCGGCATCGATGCGAGATCCGCACGGCCGCTGCGCAAGGCGGGCAAGAATCCGCTGCACCGGCAGTTGCTGCAGATGAGAGTTGCCGAACTGAGATCGCGAATCGCGAGCGGCGGCCTGCGCGAAGGTCTCGTCCGCAGCGCGCTTTTCATCGGAATGGCTCGCGGGTCCTTCGACGAGCGTGTGTTCGAGCTTGTCCGTCGCATGCGTCTGACCGCCGACGGCATGCCACGCCTTTCGCTGCAGGCGTTCAAGGCGCTCGTTCGCGAGCAGTATTTCATGTTGCTCATTGATGAGGCGGCTGCACTTGCGGCTGTCCCGTCCCTTCTGCCGTCGGGCGCGAAAGATCGGCGCAAGGCACTTGCGATACTGCGCGAGGTCGTCACCGCCCGCGGCGAGCTGGTCGGAGAAGCCTCCAGGCGGATGGAACGAATTACCCGGCTCTTCGAAACCGATCCCTCTCAATCGAATCTCTCGAGCGCGCCCACGCTGCAACCGGCACTGGACGACGACCGGGCGCTCGCATCACCGGCCGGCGGCGGCAGCGGCCGAGAGTAAGTGCAGACACCTCCAACCAAGGGGTCATACCGTGGCAGTCACCAAGATCAATCGACCACCCCAGGAGTACGCCTCAAAATACGACCGGCTCATCGCCAGGGCCAAGGAGGTGCCGCCGGCTACGACGATTGTGGTGCACCCTTGTGACGAGACCTCGTTACGCGGCGCCACCGAGGCAGCACAGACCGGCATCATTGTTCCGATCCTGGTCGGGCCAGCCGAACGAATCAAGCGCACGGCAGGCGAGCACAAGATCGACATCGGGCGATGCGAAGTCATCGATACGCCTCACAGCGATGCCGCGGCGGCCAAATCCGTCGAATTGATTCATCAGGGCAAAGGCGAGCTGCTGATGAAAGGCAGCCTCCATACCGATGAGCTCATGCGCGCGGTCACCGCTTCGTCGACCGGCCTGCGCACGGCGCGGCGGATCAGCCACGTCTTCGTCATGGACGTGCCGGGTCATCCCGACACGTTGTTCATCACCGACGCCGCGATCAACATCTTTCCTGATCTCGACGTCAAGCGCGACATCATTCAGAACGCCATCGATCTCTTCACCCAGACCGGCCTCGGCACGCCGCGCGTCGCCATCCTGTCGGCGGTCGAGACCGTGACCTCGAAGATCCCGTCGACCATCGAGGCCGCCGCTTTGTGCAAGATGGCGGAACGTGGCCAGATCACGGGCGGGGTGCTCGATGGGCCGCTGGCGTTCGACAACGCCATCAGCCCCGAGGCCGCCAAGATCAAGGGCATCAAGTCCGAGGTCGCCGGGCGGGCCCAGATCCTGGTCGTGCCCGATCTCGAGGCCGGCAACATGCTCGCCAAGAATCTCGCTTTCCTGTCGAAGGCGGATGCCGCGGGCATCGTGCTCGGCGCCCGCGTACCGATCATATTGACGTCGCGGGCGGATTCGGTCCGCACGCGCCTGGCGTCATGTGCCGTGGCGGTCCTCTACGCCGATGCCCGCCGGCGCATGGCCGCGCTGCCGGCGGCGTGAACCCCATGGATACGATCCTCGTCGTCAACGCCGGCTCGTCGAGCGTTAAATTCCAGGTCTTCGCGGTCGAAGCCGCCGCAAACCTCAAGCGTCTGATCAAGGGCCAAGTGGAGGGAATCGGCACGCGGCCGCGCCTCCGCGCGGTAGGCGATCATGATGAGCCTCTCGTGGACCAGCGTTACGACTCCGACGCCGTCCCGGACGTCGCAACCGCGATGCGGACGGCCGGCGCATGGTTGAAGGATACGCAGAAGATCAGTCCGGCGGCGGTCGGCCACCGCGTCGTTCACGGCGGACCGGAATACGACCGCCCGACTCTGGTCGACAGCGCGATCCTGGCGCGCCTGGAACGCTACGCGCCATTGGCGCCCCTGCACCAACCCAACAACCTGGCGCCGATCCGCGCGCTGCTCGAACGGTTTCCGAAGCTGCCGCAGGTCGCCTGTTTCGATACGGCGTTCCATCGGGGCCACAGCGCCGTTGCAGACCACTTCGCCCTCCCCGAGCATTTCTATGCGGAAGGAGTCCGTCGCTATGGCTTCCACGGCCTCTCCTACGAATACGTCGCTGGCCGCTTGCGAGAGATCGCGCCGGAAATCGCCAAGCGCCGCGTGATCATCGCGCATCTCGGCAGCGGTGCGTCGATGTGTGCGATCCTTGGGGGCAGCAGCATCGAAAGCACCATGGGCTTCACCGCACTTGACGGACTGCCGATGGGCACCCGACCCGGCCAACTCGATCCGGGCGTCGTCCTCTACCTCATCGCCGAAAAATCAATGACCCCGGCGGCAGTTCAGACGCTGCTCTATCAGGACTGCGGGTTGAAGGGCCTGTCAGGCATCAGCAATGACGTACGGGAGCTGTTGGCGAGCCGGGAGACGAGCGCAGCGCTTGCGCTTGACTATTTCGTCTACCGCGTCGGCCTGCACGCCGGGATGTTGGCGGCCGCTCTCGGCGGGCTCGATGCGTTCGTCTTCACGGCCGGCATCGGTGAGAAGTCGGACCTGGTGCGGGCGCGCATCGCGGAGAAACTCGCCTGGCTTGGCGCGACGCTCGATCCCGCCGCCAACGCGGCCGGACAGACCGCAATATCGGCGCCGGATAGTCGTGTTGCGCTCTACATCGTGCCGACCGACGAAGAGCTCATGATTGCCAGGCACACGCTGGCCCTGTTGTCGGCCGGCCACGCGCGTGCCCCGCAATACAAGAGGACGGCATGACAATTCCCGCCGCCAAGGCGCCCCTCCTCGCGGGCAAGAAGGGGCTGATCGTCGGCATCGCCAACGATCAATCCATTGCCTGGGGCTGCGCGAGAGCCTTCCGTGCGCTGGGCGCGGAACTCGCAGTCACCTACCTGAATGAAAAGGCGAGAAAGTTCGTCGAACCGCTCGGCCAGGAGCTGCAGTCGCCGATCATCATGCCCCTCGACGTTACCGTGCCTGGACAAATGGAAGACGTCTTCGGACGCATTGAGCGCGATTGGGGACACCTCGATTTTCTGGTCCATTCCATCGCGTTCTCGCCGAAGGACGCGCTCTGCGGTCGTGTCGTCGATGTGCCGCGCGACGGCTTCCTCACGACCATGGATGTGTCGTGCTGGACGTTTATTCGCATGGCGCACCTCGCCGAACCTCTGATGAAAAAGGGCGGCACGCTCTTCACCATGACCTATTACGGCAGCCAGATGGTCGTGAAGAACTATAACATCATGGGCGTGGCCAAGGCGGCGCTTGAGTGCGCGGTTCGTTACATGGCCGCGGAGCTTGGTCCCAAGGGCATTCGCGTCCACGCCATCTCGCCGGGACCGCTTGCAACCCGCGCCGCCTCCGGCATCCCGGAATTCGACGAGTTGCTCGACAAGGCGCAAGCCGAGGCTCCTACCCGCAGCCTTGTCAGCATCGACGATGTCGGGATTGCCACCGCGTTCCTGGCGCACGACGCCGCGCGGCTGATCACCGGAGCAACGCTCTATATCGACGGAGGATACCACATCATCGACTAGATCCAGCGAAGCCGGAGTGTGGATCGGCTACACCCAAGTGCATTTAAGCAACATTCCCCGGGTTCGATCCTTGGCTCTCACTAGGGAGAACGACCATGAAGACCATCGGTATTGAAGTCTCAAATCAACCGACCGCCAGCGTCATTGCACACGACCTGATCGCACGGATCCGCAAATTGCGCTGGATGGGCATGGAAGACGAAGCAAAGGTTCTGGAGCGAGAGCTGAAATCCGCTCCGTCGGCTCAAAGCGACAGTGTGCTGGCCATACCGTGCAACACCGACTAGTTTCGGGGGCCGAGAGGTTTACGCGAGGGCGAAGCCCTGCCCGAGTACAAAGTGCACCGGTTCGTGGGAGCGAACCATCGATCAGGAGGCATCAACATGGCAACAGCAACTCTCAGCGATATTCTGCCGACGGCGGCAGATTGCAGACAGAAGAGCGCGCTGATGGAGGCGGAGAAAGCTTCCGAATACGCGCGCCGGCAGGCCGCCGTGGAAGCAGAGAAGAAAGCCCTGTACGAGCGCCTGGAAAAGCCGTCCGGCGTTTCCGATGAGGAGCGCTTTCGCCGCGCGGCGGCCATCATCAAACGCGCCGTCGACAACGGCCTGACCGAAGTCGAAGTCGGTCGTTTTCCCAACACGCTTTGTTCGGATCGCGGCCGCGCCATCAACCAGCAGGAGGCTGGTTGGGAGAACACCCTTATCGGCCTCCCCAGGGAGCTGTATCTGTTCTGGAAGGAGCATCTGCAGCCGCGCGGCTACCGGGTGAAATTCCAGATTGTCGACTGGCCGGGCGGGATGCCGGGCGACATTGGCATCACATTGAGCTGGGGAGATGAACGCAGCATCTGACCCGTATCAATGCAACCACGCCTAGGGCGCAGCCTCTTCTTTTCGCACAACCCCCAAGGTGTCGGCCATTCTGACCAGATGGGCCAATGATCGCGCGTTCATTTTCCGCATGACGTTGCAGCGGTGCACTTTCACTGTGATCTGACTGACGTTCATTTCAGCCGCGATCTGCTTGGTCATCAGACCACTGGTGACGAGCCCAAAGACCTCCTGCTCGCGAGGCGTCAGCGCCAGAAAACACGCTCGAACTTTAGCAAGACTCTTGTCTCTCTGGTGATCCTCATAAGAGCGCTTGAGGCCGACTTCGAACCGCATCCAGGAGATCTTCGTGACGAAACGGCTTGGTCAAGAACTCGACCGCGCCCGCCTTCATGGCCTTGACGGCCATTGGAATATCCCCGTGTCCGCTCATGAAAATGATCGGCAAGTGGGTGTTGGTTTTGGCCAACTCGCCCTGAAAATCCAGGCCGCTCATGCCCGGCAACCTGACATCCAGGACAAGGCAGCTGGGCGCATCCGGAAGTTCGGTCCGCAAGAACGCGAAGGCCGAAGAAAACGTCTTGACCTGCAATCCGATCGACCGGAACAGACTGCTCAACGACTCGCGCAGCGAGTCATCGTCGTCGACAACGAATACGTATGCCTGATCGGCTGCTGCATTTCTGATCATGGGTGCGAATGTCCATATTGGTGTGAATGTCGGTTGTAGAGGGGTAGTTCGATCTGGACGATCAATCCCCAATGCTTGCCGGTCCTGGCCGCAAGCCGCCCTCCATGGCATTCGATGATCGACTGGCAAATCGACAAACCCATTCCCATGCCATTGGGCTTCGTGGTGTAGAAGGGCGTGAAGATCTTGCCGATGTCGTTTTCAGCGACGCCGGCGCCGGAGTCTTCAACGGTGACGATCACACGCGAGCCGTCGACCTCCGTTCTCAATTGCAGATAATGGGAATGAATTTTCAATTCGCTCATAGCCTCGATCGAATTCGTGACGAGATTCAAAAGCACCTGCTGCAATTGCACGCGATCCCCCAGAACAATTGGCGCTGGATTCTCCACAAGCGTCTTGACCACATTTATCTTGTCGATTTCCAGCAAGTGACGCACGTGCGCCAAGACCTGGACAAGGACCTCATTGATGTCGAATGGGGCTTGAGGTGCCGGCTGCTTCTTAAACATCGCGCGGACGTTCTCGATCACGTCGTCGGCACGGTGGGCATCTCCGACAATTCTTTGAAACGCTCGATTTGCCTCATCAAAGTTGATAACTTTTCGCTCCAACCAGTTCTGGCCTGCGCTTGCAGACGCTATGATAGCGGCGAGCGGCTGCTTCAGCTCATGCGCAATCGAGCCGGCCAGCTCGCCCGCCGTTGCGCGGCGGTTCATGTGCGCCAATTCCATCGCGAGTTCGCCGGATTTCGCGGTGGCGGTACGGCGAAGCCGGTCTTCGAAGATAATCGCGATGAGAAGTAAGGATTGAAATATCATGGCCAGCGACAGCGCCATGATCTGCCAGAAATATTGCTCCCAGAATGTGGGTTGGCGAAAACGAATGTCGCTTCCGGGCGGGAGTCGCGCCTGGCTGACCCGCCATCTTTGCAACTGCCGCCAATCGAAAACCGGCTTAACGGCGTCCGCCTGTATCGTCACGGGAATTTGCGAGACGTCTTCGCCGTCAAGAATGCGCAATGCGAGACGCGCGGCGGCATCGCCGATCGGCTCGGGCATGAGCACCCGGCCGCCGGTGGCGCCGTAACCGATATGTGTTGCCACATCCACGATAATGGGGCGTTTGGCTGCCTCGGCAATGAATGCGAGGGCCGCACGCGGGGTGAAGACCTTGCCTTCACCATCGATATTGATCGTCGTGTACAAGATGGCGCTTGTTTCGGGCAGCGCTGAAATGCGCTGCGTGACTTCCCTGATCGGTAGTCCGGTGAGGTCGATCAATTCCAGACCCGACAAAGCGGCCGGCAGCTCACGAATGAAGTGTGACCGAAACGTCTGCTTCTCCAACCGGTCCCCGACCAGAGCGACTTGACGGAGGTTCGGCACCACCGCACGCGCTGACGACACCATGTCTGCGAACGTCATTCGAACCGCCAGACCGGTCGTATTGGGAGGCGGCTCGGCGATGTCGACGTTCCCGCTGCCAAGCGCCGCGAACACGATTGGAGTCTTCGGCCAAAGCCGGTCCCTGAAAGGCAAGGCGTATTCGAACGCCTTGGCGCCTACAGCGACAACCACGCCGATCGCGATATCGCGATACTTTTCGTCGAGATAGCGCTCCACGGTTTGCTGGTATGCCGGACCGTTGAAGCGGCTGAGATCCAGATTCTCTTCGTAGACGACGACCAGAGACTTAGCGTTACGATTGACGGTTCCGCGAAATGCTTCCGAGATATCCGAGTACGCCTGGAGCCCTGCTCCGGCTTGATAGAGGATCAAGACCGACGGCGGTAACGGTTCAGCCGGGCACGCAGCCGCGCTCGCGCCCACAAGCACGCACGCAAACGCCAATCGCGCCACCCAGTACATCACATCCCACGGCTTTGGTCGTGTTTGATGACCTAGTCCAGCATCATGTACTTTTGAATATGCCCGGCATCGATCAGACAGCACGCCTCCTAAGGATCACCTGCTTCTGATGTCGGCATTAATGTCAAAACGGCTGCAATGACACCGCGGTACGACGACCCGATGCTTTCGTTCGGTTAGCAGTCGACTAAACCTGAGCACAATTTATTCGATGCGCGCCCGCGAGGAGGTTGCCGGCTACTCACGGCGGTAGCGCAATACGCCGCGCGATCATCGTCATTGCAGAGTGCCGCCGTGGCGCTTTCTGGATCAGTGAGGTCGCGCTTTTGACGCCCGATCCGTCGGACGATCAACGGTAATTTCTACCTGTCGGCGCTACCGAGCACTTTGTGGAGTGTGTCGGCGCGGTCCAACCCTCCGACCTTTTCCGCCAAGCCGTCAGCCCGCAACAGCTCACGCACCCAGCCATGCGCTCCGACGATGCGCAGAGCTATCCCCTGACGCGCAAGCTCGTCATGCAGCCGGTGCAGCATGCTTGACCCCGCCAGGTCGACATAGGGTGATGCCGAAAGGTCGCAAACGACCAGGTGCACATCGCGAGAATTTCGAAGATGGTCCGACACAGCCTCCAGCACGGACTCGGCATTGACGTAGAGCAACGAGGCTTCGGGCCGGAAGGCAATGGCGTTGGGAAGCGGCTCATTGTCGGAATGGCGAGCAAGATCCGAGTAGCTGTCCGTTCCCGGAATCCGACCCAGGAAGGCCACGTGCGGTGCGGACGCGCGGGCCAGCAGCATCAATACGGAGGCAAGCGCAGCCAGCAGTATTCCTTGCAAGATTCCGAGCAGCAGCACGGCCACGAGCGCGATTGTTGCAGCGTAGAAATCGATCCGGCTGATACGCCACATGCGAAACAGCGCCGGCAGGTCGACGAGCCCGTACACCGCCGTCAGCACGACCGCGGCCAATACCGCCTTGGGGAGATTTGCCACCAAGCCGGTCAGAAACAACAGACAGAGCGCAAGCGTGATGGACGCGACGACGAGTGCAAGCGGCGTGCGAGCGCCGGCCCGTTCGTTGACGGCCGATTGCGACAAACCGCCGGCCACGGGATAGCCGTGGCCGAGCGCCGCCGCAAAGTTCGCCGCGCCGATCCCCAGGAACTCCTGTCGCGGGTCGATAGCGTAGCCATGCTTCGCAGCAAGCGTGCGTGCGGCAGAGACGCTTTCGATGTAGGCAAGGAGTAGACATCCGGCAGCGAGCGGAACAATCGCCTCAACGTCCCGCAGCCGCAACGCCGGACCATCGAGCGACGGCAGGCCGGCCGGCACGTGTCCCGTGGTCGGCACCCCAAGCGCTGCAAGACCCAAGACCGATGCCGCCACGATCGACAGCGCGACCACCGCGAGCGCTACCGGTCTTCCGGGGAAGAGGCGTTCCCCGCCGAGCAACAGCAGAATGGCCATGAGGCCGATCGCGAGCACCAAATACTGGGTCTCGCCGAGTTGGCCGACCAGCAAAAATGCCCGTTCAAAGAAATTGTGTCCGCCGCCTGCAACGCCGAGCAAACTCGGCAACTGGGTCATCATGATCGTCAACCCAGCTCCGGCCTTGAATCCAACCAGGATACTGTCGCTGATCAGGCGCACGAGCACGCTCAGGCGAAACAGCCATGAGATAAGGCAAAGGAGGGCAACCGTGAAACCCGCAAGGCTGGCGATCTGCGCATAGCGCACCGCGTCGCCACCGGCCATCTCCCCAACGGTTCCAGCGATCATCAAGGAGATGGCAGAAGTCGGTCCGATCGCCAATTGTCGGGATGAGCCGAGCAGAGCATAGCCGAGCCCGCCAAGCAGGTAGCCGTAGATGCCGACTTGCGGCGGCAAACCTGCCAGCCCGGCGTAAGCCATAGAGACCGGTATCGCGTAGGCGGCCAGCGTCACGCCCGCGACGAGATCGCCCGGCAACCAGGCATAGCGGTATTCCCCAATCCAGCGGACTGGCGGAAACCGCCATAGCGATGAATTTTTACGCCGGCTGCTTGTCGACACCGTCATGCGTTGGCGTCTCAGCTTCTCGTTGGACACTCTGCTCTCAGCGCATTCCTCGAGTTTCAAACTTGAACCGGCAAATTGATTCAAATAGCCCCCGTCGTCTTCTTACGATGGTCATCCTGATTTGAAAGTCATCCACGTCGGCTTCTAAGCAACACCGCGGCTCACAACAATCGGGAATAGTCTTCACGCGGAGAGACCTACAGCGCTTCGAACATGAGTGACATCACCGGTTTCAAGGGCAGCACCAATGACACTCAAGGACAGCCGCGCATCTTTCGACGAAGCGAAGACCAAGAATGGCCGTCATAACAAGAGCGGCCAAAAGAAAATGAAACGCAAGACTTACGAGAAAGAGTTACACAAGCTGCAGGTTCGGCTCTGCCATTTGCAGGATTGGGTGCGAGAGAAGGGCCTGCGCATCATCATATTGTTCGAAGGACGTGACGCCGCCGGAAAGGGCGGGACCATCAAAGCCATCACCGAGCGGGTGAGTCCGCGGGTATTTCGCGTCGTCGCTCTCCCCGCTCCTTCTGATCGCGAGAAAACACAGTTGTACTTGCAGCGGTACATCGAACGATTTCCGGCCGCCGGTGAAGTCGTGATTTTCGATCGCAGTTGGTACAACCGCGCCGGCGTCGAATACGTCATGGGCTACTGCACCAAGCGGCAGCACGAACGCTTCCTGGATCTCTGTCCGCCTATCGAAAAATTCTTGGTCGACAGCGGCATCCGGCTGATCAAGATTTGGCTTGAGGTCGGAAAGGACGAGCAAGACCGGCGATTCTCGGCCCGCATCGAGGATCCGCTCCGGCAATGGAAGTTGAGCCCGATGGATGTCGAATCGTACAACCGCTGGGATGAATACTCGAAAGCGCGCGACCTGATGCTCAAAACCACCGACAGCAAGCACGCGCCCTGGTACATCGTTCGTTCCGACGACAAGCGGCGGGCGCGGCTCAACTGCATTTCCCATATTCTCGACCAGATTCCGTTCAAAAAAATATCGCGGCCCAAAGTCAAGCTGCCCAAACGGGCGAGCAAACAAAAATACGACGATCAGGCGGCACTTAAGAATAGGAACTTCGTTCGCGAACGATACTGAGATCGCGGCGTTGAGGCCGGCCGCATCCCGCATCACTGAGCGTTCTCGCTCTCCCGGAGCCAAGCCACCAGCAGCTCCCAGAACACCGCCAGAACAATGGGGCCGAGAAACAGCCCGGTGATCCCATAGGAAAGGGTGCCCCCGATCACGCCGAGCAGGATGATCGGCATCGGCGTGCTCAGTCCATGACCCATCACCAGCGGCCGCAGAACATTGTCCAGCAGATTGACCGGGATCATGTAGACGGTGAACAGCAGGGCCGCGGTCGTTTCCATCGATATCCAGGCCCAAATGATCAGTGGGATGAGAACGATCGACGGCCCGATCTGGATGATCCCGAGAATGAGGACCGCGAAGGTGATCAGGCTGGCGCCGGGGATTCCGGCGACGAGCAGTCCCACGCCGGCAAGCAACGCCTGAAGCACCGAAATACCGATGACACCACGCGACACGCTCCGGATGGTGGCCCCGGCGAGCAGGACGAAGTCTTCGCCGCGCCCGGACGCAACGCGGCGCGAAAATTTTCTGACCGCATCGAGCAGCAACGGCGCTGGCGAAAAGAGAAATCCCGCGACGATGATGGCGACAAAGAACTGGATCACGCCGATACCGGCGTCCGCCCCGAACTGAAGCAGGACGCTCCCCAGCGGCTTCAATTGCGGAACGACCACCCCCACCGCCGCTGCGAGGTTCCTCGAAGCGAGATCCCAGAACTGGTAAATTGACTCGCCGACCAGCGGCCAGCTCCTGATTGGATCGGGCGGCGGCGGCAGCGTCATGACCGACGGATCGAGCCGCTCCGACATGGTTTGAATGCCATCAACCAGGCCAAGAACGAGCCACGTTATCGGTCCGATCACGATCAGCAAGCTAATGAAGGTGAGCAGGACAGCCGCCAATCGGCGCCGCCCACCCAGCCAGCCGACCATCCAATCGTAAACCGGATAGAGCGCGACCGTCAGCACCGCACTCCAGATCGCGATCGTGACGAACGGACGGACTAAGGTGAATGTCCAGTACAGCAGGAGAGCAAGGACGCCGATCCGGATTGACAGCTCGACCCAGGTTGCCGTGAGCTGGTCACCGCTGGGTGATTCACGATTGTCGGTTGGCACGCCCAATCTCCATCGGCTCTATGCCTGGCGTCTCGCAAGATACTTGGCGTCTCGCAAGTCCGTCAGACCCGACACTATAGGCGCAAATTTATCTAGAGACCTTTCCCGGCCGCGAGAAACGCGATGGCTAACGATACCAGCTGCCAAAGCCGCCAAACGATCGAGCCCCCGTTGGCGCGAAAGCCCAAGCATTGTGTCCGAAGGGATCGGTGTCAGGCCGGTGCACGCGCACCACTCGCTTCGGCTTTGCCGGTGTTCGCGGGGCTGCTTTGGCAAGTTTTTGCGCGGATTCCGTTTGCGGCTTGTGACCCGCGAGGGCGACGCTCGACAATCCTTGACTTTCGTTCTCCCGCCGCGCCGCCGCTACTTCGGACTTCTCGATTTCGTCTGTGGTCGGGCGGGACGCCAGCATGATTGCAACGGACTTGTCCTTTTCAAACGAAGCGGTGCCGGCATTTGCCAGGACGGTCGGTCGCGTACCCCAATACATGCACAAGGCGAAAATCGACACGAGCGAGAGCACGCCGATCAGAAAGCCGAGCAGCGCATTGTCGGCCTTCGGCGGCTCAAAGCGAGCCTTGTTCGCCAACGCACGAGGCACAATGGGTCCACGCCGTCTTTGCATCATTGCGGCGGCGTGCAGTAATCCCAGTAGCCCTGAGTTTGTTCCGCGCTCGTCCAAACCCAGCAGAGATTTTCCGCCGGCGGCGTAGGTGCCGCGGTCGCTGCGATCACGCTGCCAAGCGCAACGCCGCCAATGACGGTGCCGAAATACGGCCGCTGGACCCAGGGACGAACGGACGAGCCGTGCACGTTCACGTTCACAGCGCCGCCCTTGGCGCCTGCGCCGACCGCGCCCTTGCCACCGCCGACGCCAACCGTGCCGCCGCCGCCTTTGCCGACCGTGCCGCCCTTGCCCGCGCCGGCCGTGCCTTTGGCACCCGCGCCGGCCATGCCGCCCTTGGCGCCTGCACCAGCCGTGCCTTTGGCGGCCATGCCGCCCTTGGCGCCCGCTATGTCACCTTTGGCGCCCGCACCCATGCCACCTTTGGCAACCGCGCCGGCCATGCCGCCGCCAGCCATGCCGCCGGCAGCCGCGCCGCCGCCGGCCATACCGCCGGCCATGCCTCCGCCTCCGCCCCCGCGCATCTGCACCGGCACGATCAAGTCATGATCTGCCGCGCGCGGGTCAGCGAACCGCGGCCAAGCCGCGCTTGAATTGATAGCACCAAGTAGTGCGGTGGTTGCGAGAAGGGTCCCGGATACGACAATGCGCAACATGGCTACCTCCCGGAAATTGCATCAATAGCGACTTAGATGCGTATCTCACCGGGTAGGCTGGCAATATTGACCTCAGGTATGTTCCCATTGACCCTAGGGGTACCGCCACTAAACGTTTGTGACTGCGCCGCTCCCCATCAGCGTGGTCGGATCGACGGCAAACCCGGCCCGCCCGCCGCCTTCCTCAAATAAGAAGGCCCTTCTACGGCAAAGCAATTCGGGAGAGCTCTGGCGGATTTCTATTTCTGCGGATTTCTATTTCTGAAGGAAGCGCGGTGAATGTCCGAGACCTTGCGCCCACGACTTCAACGCTTCTCGCGCGATCTTGGTGTGCCAGTTTGGATTGCTTTGTTCTTGACTGACCGCTTGGCTGGCGCCCTCTTTCGCGCTGACCGGTAGTTCACCGCGTTTGATTGCATCGAGCATAGCAGTCCCCCAAGCGATGGACTCTTGGGATGCGGGGCAGCCCGGCTCAATGTCGCACCACAAACGCGACGCGTCCGAGACGCTCAGTTTGCTGACGACCTTCCAAGCTGCGTAGTTTGGTCCGCGGTTTGTGACGATCGAGCTTTTCTTGGCGGCAAGGCTTTGAATGGCCAATAGTGCCGCGCACACGCATGCGCTGCTGGCCACCGTGCAATATCCGACCATGATCGCCAGCGGGTGCGGCACGCCCTCCTGGATCGCCCAGATGGTGCAGTAGACGGCCAAAGCCACGCCGGAAGATACCGCGACAAACACCGACAATCCGAGCGGCGACCGAATGTTGGCGAAGCCGGCCTTCACGCGTCGGGCATTTGTGTAGCCAGCGAATCGCTGGCTCGATGTCGTTTGTGTCTCCGGCGGCGCACTCCGCGAAATAGCAACACTGACAGGAGGCTGGTTGGTGGGCATGCGGCCTGACTGAATTTCTCGGGGGACTTGGGGATCGCGCGGAGCAACACAGGTTGAATGCCGAGGATGGGCAGAAACTCTTGGGAAACGATACCACTGACTCTGCGGCCCCTAAGGGCCCGCCATGCTAAAAGGTGTCTTTTCGACAATTTTTTTCGCGGCGACGGCGACGGCGCTGTGTCCAACAGACGCGCTGCGTGTTTCGTCGCGCTACGTTGACGGCGCGTGTTAGCGCGCCCGTCCCGATGTGGTGACGTCGGTCCGGATGTAGCCCTGAGTCTTCACGCAGGTCTGCGAGCCCGGGACCTGGACGAAGCCGGCGCCGTACTGCGCGCACGGATTGGCGGTCGCCTGCGGGGGCTTCGGCTTCGGCTGGCCCTTCTTCGGCAGGTCGTTGGCCAAGGCAACGCCAACTGTGGCGGCGCTGACGATGGCCAGGCTGACGATGGCCAATAGGCTGACGATGGCCACGCCCGGCAGCAGCGCGATCAGGAGGATGAGCTTTCGCATCCCCTCTTTTAACGCGACTGGCTGCGAAGCAAAAGGGCCGGCGTTACACCGCTCGCAGGCCCACGGCCCACAGGGGCTCACCGTGCCGGGGCTGATCGTGCAACGAAGAGGCCCCGGCATTCGCCAGGGCCTCAGGGCAGCATAGCCCGTCAAAGTCTACTTCTTCGACCTTGTCTTCTTTTTAGCCTTCTTCGCCTTCTTTGCCTTCTTCGCCATGAGAGCTCTCCGTGTTTGCTTCCGGCGAATTGGGATTATATCGACAGATTACTGATTCTGCGAATTTCGATGTCTTTTGGTCCAAGTCAGGTGTGGCCAACTCAGGTGTGGCCAACTCAGGTGCGACCAAGTCGCCGCCGCTCAGCTCAGCATCGCAACGATCGTCTGCAGCTGGCTCGTCGCCGCCGCGATCAGGCCGTCGTAGGACGTCACGCCCTGCGCGGCCGCCTTCAGGATGATCTCCGCGAGATGCGCCTTGATGCCGGGCGTGGCCTGCTCCACCGGCACGCGCGTCATCACCTCTTCGAGCACGGTGCGCATCAGCCGAATAAGCTCGGGATTGAACGCCGCCATGGCTCCCTCCTCCGGCAAATTTGGTCCGCGCGCGCAACATCGTTCGACAATGTGGCACCACCAATTCGCAATCGATCACGAGCGATCACGCTGCGGTGATCCGCCTCGCGCCGGCTGCAAAACAATGTCGAATCCCACTGATGCGGCTGGCATTCCAATCCGCCGCAGTTGCGTCCAAATATCGCTACGCCGCGGCCGGCTTGAGCCGATCGACGGCGCGGCCGAACGCCGCCGCCACCACATGCAAGGCGTCGGCCCGGCCGCTGAGATTGGTCGGGTCGACCAAGTCGAGGCGCGGCAAGCCGCGGCGGCGCGCCATATGCGCCGACGTCGCCAGCCGATCCTCGACCTTCACCAGCAATATGAGCCCGTCGCCATCCAACAGCCGCGCCTGCTTCTCGGCTTGTGCGACAAGCGTTTCGACCTCGCCTTTGAAGTCGATCGGCCGTCCCAATTGAAACTCGGTGACGACCATCTGGCAGCGCCAGACCCACTGATCCACCAGGCCCCCAAGAATCACCGCATCCATGGATCCCCTCCATGCCGCGCTGGCCGAATTGGTCAGCGCCGACTACAAGCGTAACAGAGCGTGGTTTGATGTCTTCGGAATTACAGCATAGTTGCCGATCGGATTCGTAATATGTTGCCAATGTCCGTATTCGTGACGATGAAAAACGCTCGCGCGCTCTCGTAACAACGAGAGGCAAGAGATTTATTGCTGTAGGCTTGAGCAATCCACAGTCGAGTTGCTGAAGAACTGCGCAACACCTGCGGAGCGCGGTGTTTATTGTTGCGCGAAAATTGCGCGAACGCCGTAAGCACGACGCGCCAACGCAGAGGGCTCCGAGTTTTGCTCGGAGGCCCTCCCGCTCAAATCACTCGCTCAGTAGCAGCGCTCGACGGTCCGCCACGCCACACGGCCGTTCGGACGAACGTGACGTACACGCACGTACTCGCAGGCCGGCTGGGCGTAGGCGTAGCCATAGTCGTCGTAGCCGCCGAACCCGAAGGCAAATCCGGGACGAAAGTGGCGGTGCCCGTGCCCATGCCGGTGGCCACGCCAATCCCCGCCACGATTCCAGTTGCCGCTGCCGCGCTGGCTGAACTGCGCGCCACCGCCGGCACGCGGACCGGCCTCACCGCGAATGCTCGGACCAGAGCCGCCACTGCCCATCCGCGGGCCGCCACCGCTGATGCCGGGACCACCACCGGCACGGCCGCCGCCACCGCCGCTGATGCCGGGACCACCACCGCCGCGCCCGCCACCACCGCCGCCGATGCTGGGACCGCCACCGCCGCCTCCGCCACCACCGGCGCTCGATCCTCCTCCACCACCGGCGCTCGCGCCTCCACTACCCCCGCCTCCACCACCGGCACTCGGTCCTCCTCCGCCGCTGCCCCCTCCTTTCTGAGCCATGGCTGGCGCAGCAGCAGCGACAGCTATCGCTGCCGCCGCAACACAGCTTAAGAACGCTTTACGCATAGGGAACTCCTTCACTCGAGCCTGTGTGGCGCCAACTCGAATGGGGAGGATATGTTTCGTCACAACTTCAGGAGCTTGGACGGTCCGATGCCGCAACAAACCGGCCCATCGGTTTCCTGTCTCGCTCAGCGTTATGGCTTGGCCAGGCTGATCGGCCGCAGTTGAGTCGCGATCGTCATTTGGCCGATCTTCGTTCCCATGTCCGTTCCGACCAGGTTGGAGAAGCGGTAGTGGAAGCCTCCGTAGATACGGGCGAGCGCGACCTCGTCGCGATAATCTTGTAGCCGTGTCCAGCGGCGGGTGACGCCAGGCGCGGTTGGGCTTGTCAGGGTTATCTCGCCGGCGATTTCGCCGATCACGCCTTGGAGGACGGCCGACACTGCACCTGAGGTAATGCAATGGGCGCAAGGATATTCGGGATGCATCGGCGTATTGCCAAGCGGTAGCCAAGATGGGTCGCGCGGCGTCGACTTGTTGCCGGTTTGATCGGCGTTGCGGATCGCCGTTATCGGTCGCCAGAAGTTGTAGTGGTACTTCGCGTCGAAGACGGCGATGTAGGCGTCCATTCCGGCCATCGCGACCAGGGCAAAGAGGCGAGCATTGTCCACGAGGTCCAGGTTTTTGGCCGTTGCCATCTGCTGGACGACGGGATTGTAGCTTCGCGCACCCGTGAGGAACCAGAACCGTCCGATATTTGTCTGTTCGGCCGTGCGCTTGGTGCTGTTGCGCGCGCCGAGTTCGCGGACTTCATTAAGGTCACGCGTCCAGGTCTCGGAATTGAGCGCTGGCGGCGGCCCGGGTCGAAATTGCGATCCGCTGCTCATGACCCACGGGGTCCAACCGCCCACCGTGGAACTGGCGACGATGGCGGTCGGCACATAAACTCCGGGCTGCGTAACGTAACGATAGCTTTCCGAGGCGCTGCTGCGGTCATTCGCCTGCGAGGCGATCATCTGGATGGCCGCTTGCCTCCCAAGTTCGATCCCCCTTGCCTTGAGATCGCCTTCCGAAATTTCGGCCAGCAATTTCGCGAGGGTCGCTTCGAGCCTGGACTTCTGGTCCGGATGAAGCTGCAAGAGGACATGGTAGCCGGCCGAGGCTGCCGCGGCTTCCTTCGACGTGCCGCGTTCCGCCGAAAGCTTCAATTTGTAAGGGTTATAGCGGCGCTCGATGGCGTTCACGGCCTCGAACATGGCGAGATGAAGCATTGCCAGCCCGCGCCCATGCTCCGGAGTCCCAGTTCCCTTCTCCGTAGCTATGTCGTCGGCCGTCGCATTCCAGCGCATGATCACGTCGCTGCGTGCCGGAGTTGTAAACAGCATCGCGGCGAAGACGCCCAGCAAAAGTGCCAGCATGTTGAACCTTGATGTCTGTTTCATATGCAATCTTCCCTATGCGAGGTTGGCCGCTGTGCTTGAGCATTCCGGTTGCATCGGCCCCGACCCGTGCGGGCCACATGCGCGCTCAAAGGTTGCTGGGATCCGGACCTGGGAGTCACGAAAAGGAGTTGAAAACCAACGAAAATAAACGAAAATTGACGGCTGCAGCCGAGGCATTGAGAGACCGGGTTGGACAACGTCATTCCCCGCACCTTCCAGTTTGGGCATTTCGCGCTCGACGCGGACCGACGTTCGCTTGAGTGCGACGGTCGGCCCCTTCAGCTTCGGCCGCAGGCGATGGAGGTTTTGTGTTATCTGGCCAGAAACCCAGGACGGACAGTCTCGAAAGAGGAGCTATTCCAAGAAGTCTGGCCGGGAATTTCCGTAACGGACGATTCCCTCGTCCAATGCATCCACGATATCCGCGAAGTGCTCGAGGATGGCGGCCATCGCATTGTGAAGACCGTTCCTCGGCGCGGCTATTTGTTTGCCGGCTTGATCACGCGTGACCGGCACCAGGATCCCCCGACCGCGATCGGGCCGAACCGTGAGGCTCCTACCCTGCCGCTCCCCGATCGTCCCTCGATCGCCATTTTGCCGTTCTCGAATCTCAGCGGCGATCCGGAACAGGACTACTTCAGCGACGGAATTGTCGAGGACATCACCACCGCGTTGTCGCGCAACCGCGCCTTCTTCGTCATCGCCCGCAATTCGTCATTCACCTACAAGGGAAGCGGGATCGACATCAAGCGGGTCGGGCGCGAGCTTGGCGTGCGTTACGTGCTCGAAGGCAGCGTGCGCAAGTCGGGAGGCCGCGTGCGCGTCACCGCGCAATTGATCGAGGCTGCATCCGGCCACCACCTGTGGGCCGATCGATTCGATGGCGATGTCGCCGATATCTTCGACCTGCAGGACCGGATCGTCACGCGCGTGGTGGGCGCAATCGCGCCGCGCCTTGAGAGGGCCGAGATTGATCGCATCAAGAATGCCGCAACCGACGATCTGGACGCCTATGACCTCTATCTTCGCGGCCTCGCCAGTTGGCATCAGTGGACGAAAGAGGGGAATGCAAAGGCGTTGCAGCATTTCTACGCCGCGATCGAGAAGGATCGCGACTACTCGACGGCCTATGGCCTGGCAGCGTCCTGCCATTTCTTCACCAAGGTCAACAACTGGGAATCGAACTTCGACGAGAAGGAGATTGCCCGGCTGGTCGATGCCGCGACCGAAATTGGAGCCAACGATCCTGTGGCGCTTGCCTGGGCGGGCCACGTGCACGCTTTTTTCTTCAAGGACGTCGACCGCGCCCTGTGGCTCACCAATCGCGCGCTTGACCTCGATGTCAATCTCGCCACCGCCTGGCAGCGAAGCGGCTGGGTTCGCGGATACGCCGGTGACGCGGAAGGAGCGATCGAAAGCTTGAACAATGTAATCCGGCTCGATCCGCTCGACCCTCGTGTTTTTATGACTCAGACTGCCATGGCGTTCGCGCATTTCGTCGGCGCCCGCTACAGCGAAGCATCCGAGTGGGCCGCGACGGCCTTGCGTCTCAAGCCAAACTTGCAACCCGCCCTTCGGATGGCATTAGCCTCCAATGGAATGTGCGGGCACGCCGATGAGGCACAGCGGGTGCTGCGCGCATATCTGCTGATCGATCCGGACGTGAGCATCGCCAAGATATGCGGCCACTATCCGTTCCGCCGGGATGTCGACCGCCAGCAGCTCATCGTGGGATTGCGCAAGGCCGGCGTGCCCGAATAAATGCCGTGGATTGCCACAGTCGGCTATCTCACCGCTTCATCGCCGAAAACCGTTCAGTGAGCGATGTCCCAACAGTGGCTTAAGAGTACACGCGCTACGCTGGTTTGAACGCGATCGGAATGTCGGCGAAGATTTTGTAGGACTGCGATTTCGGCTTCGCCTTGTCCGCTTCGTTCAGATACTCGATCGAGCTCTTCCCGATCAGCGCGCGCGGCAGCACCATCACCCGCACGAACCGCGACGGGCGGTCCATGGCACCTTGCGCGAACACGCCGTCCGGGCCCGCTCTCGTACCAGGCGCCGCCGGGGCCGTAGCTGGTCGAGCGGCCGTGGGTGTCGATGCGGATGCCGCCTTCGACCAGGCAGCGGATGCCGGGGCCCTGGTGCCGGTGCAGATAGGCGCAGCCGCCGGGCGGGAATGCCACGCTGTCGCCACGCAGCAGGAGCTCGCCCTGCGGCAGCGTTTCGAGCGTAGCCGAGAGCTTCAGCCGCGACACGCCGGGGATCGCGCCGGCGGCCGCGCCGTCCTGTGCCACCTCGAAGCGCCAGGCGGTGAGGCCGTGTTGCCCGGGCGTGAGCGTGGCCGCGCCCTCCCCGGCCCAGGCCTCGCCGTCGGCGAAGGTCTGTCCGCCGATGGTGGCGGCGCCATGCACGACGAAAACCATGCGCGGCAACGCCGGCAGGCGCATGTCGTCGGCGCCGCCGGCCAGGATGTCTTCGTAGAGACGCAGGAATGTGGGCATTACAGCCGCGGAATCTTCGCGCTGTCGATGACCCCGGACCACTTCTTGATCTCGCTCGCCAGCCGCTTGCGCAGCTCTTCGCCGGAGCTCGCCTGAGCCGTGATGCCGAGATCCGCGTAGCGCTTGATCACGTCCGGCATGGCGAGCACTTCGCGCACGGCCTTGTTGAGCGTGTCGAGGATCGGCTGCGGTGTCGCGGCGGGAGCGCCGAGGCCGTTCCAGGACAGCACCTCGTAGCCAGGCACGCCGGCTTCGGCGACCGTGGGCACATCCGGCAGGAAGGCCGAGCGCTTGGGGCCGGAGGTCGCGAGCGGGCGCAGCTTCTTCTCGCTGACGACCGCGTTCATGGCCGCATAGAAGTCGGTCATCATCTGGATGTCGTTGCGAATGGTCCCGACGATCACGTCGGGCGTGGTCTTGTACGGAATGAGCTGGATGTCGAGCTTGGCGAGGGAGCGGAGCAGCTCGGCGCCGAGATGCTGCGTGCTGCCCACGGCAATGGTGCCCATGTTGAGCTTGCCCGGCTGCTCGCGCGCCGCCTTGAGCAGATCGGCCATGGTCTTGTAGGGCGAGTCAGCGCCGGTCGCGAACACCAGCTCGAAATTGCCGAGCGCCGAAATCGGGGCAAGGTCCTTCACCAGGTCGAAGGGATACTGCTTGTAGATCGCCTGGCTGATCGCGGTGCCGTTGGTGATGAGGCCGAGCGTATAGCCGTCGGGCGCGGCGGTGATCATGGCGCGCGCCGCCGCGATGCCGCCGGGGCCCGGCATGTTCTCGACCACGAAGCGCTGCTTCAGGATGTCGCCGAGCTTGTCGGCGGCGAGCCGCGAGGTCGCGTCGGCGACGCCGCCGGCTCCGAATGGCAGGATCAAGCGCACCGGACGGGTCGGGTAGGCTTGCGCGCGCGCCACATAAGGCACGCTCGTCGCCGCGGCGGCCGCCAGCGCCGAGGTCGAGAACATCCGGCGGGTGATCCCGGTCTTCCTGGTCATCATCGTCTCCTTACAAACTCACGCGCTTAGCAAGCGGATCAGCTCGCCTTCTTCACCTTGAGGCCGTCGAGATGCGCAAGCACCTCGCCGACGTGCATCACGTCCACATATTTGTGGTGCATGTCGAACAGGTTGACCTTGTGCGACAGCAGGCTGCGGTCGAAGCAGCATTCCTCGACCAGCACGACCTGATAGCCGTGCGAATAGGCGTCGACCGCGGTCGCGCGCACGCAGCCCGAGGTGCTTTCGCCGCACACGATCAGCGTCTGGATGCCAAGCTGCGTCAGATGCGCGGTCAACGGCGTGCCGAAGAACACGCTGGCGCGCTGCTTGGTGATGACCACGTCGCCGGCCTGCGGCTTGAATTCCGGGCGGATCGAATAGTCGTTGGGGTTAAGCGGCGGCCGGTTGCGCTTGGTGGCGGCGACGAAACCCGGACGGCTCGCCGCGCGGGTGTCACCGGTCGAATAAAAGATCGGCAACCCCGCTGCGCGCGCCGCCGCGAACAGGCGCTGCGTCGGCTCGATCGCGGCATAGGCGTATTCGCCACAGGAATTCGGATAGGTCTTGGCAAGCTCGGCCGGCGGCTTCGGCCCGCCGGCATAGACGCATTCGTAGAGGTCGATCGCCAGCAGCGCGGCATTGGGGCCGATCGAAATCTTGCGCTCGTAGTGCGCATAGACCTCGAGGATGTCGGGGGTGACGATGTCCTTCCAGCAGTGGTCTTCGAAGTCGCTCGCCATGATGGGACCTGTCGCGGGGGTGGGTGCGGCACTATGGCCATCCGAACGCCGCAACCTAGCCGGGCCGGCCGCCCCTGTCATTGGATTTGGGGTCGCAGGACCGCTATGCTTTCGTCCAACCAACAACGATGTCCAGGGGAATGGAAATGCTCAGGCTCAGCAGACGAACGGTCGTGGCCGGCGCTGTGCTCGCGCCGTTCGCCGCACGCGCGCAGTCCTGGCCGTCGGGGCCGATCCGGATCGTCGTGCCGTTCCCGGCCGGCGGCTCGGTCGATGCGGTGGCGCGGCTCGCGCAAGCGGGCCTGCAGCAGCGGCTCGGCGTCAGCGTCGTCGTCGAGAACCGCTCGGGCGCGTCGGGCTCGACCGGCACCGCGATCGTGGCGAAGTCGCCGCCCGACGGCAGCACCTGGCTGATCACCTTCGACAATCATGCGGTCAACCCGGTGCTGCTGCCCAACTTTCCGTTCGACAATCAGAAGGACCTGGAGCCGGTCAGTCTCATCGGCACCGCGCCGTACATGGTCGCGACCAACCCGGCGAAACCGTACAAGAGCCTGGCGGACGTGATCGACGCCGCCAAGAAGGCTCCCGGCAAGGTCAGCTACGGCTCGGTCGGCAGCGGCAGCATCGGGCATCTGGCCATGGTCCTGCTCAGCAAGCACGCCGGGATCGAGCTCACGCATGTTCCTTATCGCGGCGGCGCGCCGGCGGTGAACGACGCGCTGGCCGGCCACATCGACCTCGTCAACGGAAGCGTGGCGCTCCTGACACCTCAAGTCGCGGCCGGCCGATTGCGCCCGGTGTGGCAACACGGCGCGCAACGGCTTGCTGCCCACGCGACCGTGCAGACCGTCAGCGAAGCAGGATTTCCCGGCGCGCAGGCCAATGCCTGGTGGGGCGCCTATGCGCCCGCCAAGACGCCAAAGGAGATCATCGGCCGCTTCCGCACCGCCCTGGTCGAAAGCCTGCGCGAAGATAAGGCCGCCAGGATGCTCACCGAGAGCCAGCAGATGAGCCTGCTGCTCACCAGCCCCGAGGACCTGCGCAAGTTCGAGGTCGAGCAGACCCGCATCTGGGGCGGCGTGGTGCGCGAAAACGGCATCAAGGGCGACTGACAGTTCCCCGCGGACGTTCCGCCGCGTTGACGGGCGCGCTGCAAATTGCCTATGGAGCGCGGCAAGGCGCCCAAGCCTCAAGAACGACAACGCACGAGATTGACAATGTTCCGCACCATCGCCGCCCTCGCGGCTCTACTGTCCGTCAACACAACGGCAGCATCCGCGGACGAGGTCGCCGACTTCTACCGCGGCAAGACCGTGCGGCTCGTTATCGGCTATGGGCCCGGCGGCGGCTACGACGTCTATGGCAAGTTCTTCGCCCGTTACCTCGGCGAGCACATCCCCGGCAAGCCGACCGTGATCGCGCAGAACATGCCGGGCGCCGGCAGCCGCAGCGCCGCCAACTGGCTCTACAAAGTGGCACCGAAGGACGGCACCGTGCTCGCGGTGCTGGGCCAGGCCACGCCCGCCGACCAGGCGCTCGGCCAGCCCGGCATCCAGTTCGACGCGCGCCAGTTCAACTGGATCGGCAACATGGTGGCGGTCAACAACATCATGATCACCTGGGCCGAGACCGGCGTGCGCACCGTCGACGACGCCAAGAAGCGCCCGCTCGCGATCGGCGCGAGCGGCGCGAGCTCGCCGTCGGTGATCTACCCGACCGTCACCAACAATCTGTTCGGCACGCAATTCAAGATCGTCTCCGGCTATCCCGGCGGCGGCGACATCATGATCGCGCTGGAGCGGCGCGAGGTTGACGGCCGTGGCAGCGACTCCTGGGCATCGCTCAAATCGAACAACCCAGCCTGGATCAAGGAGCGCAAGGTCAACATCCTGTTCCAGGTCGGTCCGCGGCGCGAGGCCGATCTGCCCGACCCGCCGCTCTTGACCGAGCTGGCGCAGAACGAGGAGCAAAAGCAGATCCTCGAAGTCGTCTCCGGCGACGCCGCGGTCGGACGCCCGATCCTCACCGCGCCCGACGTGCCGGCCGCCCGCGTGCAGGCGCTGCGCAAGGCGTTCGACGCCGCCATGCGCGATCCCGGCGTTCCTGGAGGCCGCCAAGAAGGCGAACCTCTATTTCAATCCGATCGGCGGCGAGGAACTGCAGCAGATCGTCGGCCGCATCGTCAGCCCCTCGCCGGAGGTGATCGAGAAGGTCAAGGACGCGATCCGGCCGCGCAACCTGCAGACGCTGCCCGGCGCCAAGAAGGGCGGCGGCGGTTCGCAGGAGTAGCGAGCGCCATCGTCGCGGATCGTAGGGTGGGTTAGCGCCCATATGGGCGCGTAACCCACCAGCAAACTCGCGGAGCATTCAATCGGTGGGTTACGCGCCTTTCGGCGCTAACCCACCCTACAATCCGCTCAAGACTCAGAACTGCATGCCTGCCTTCACCAGGAAAGTGCGGCCCGGCAGCGGATAGGCGTTGTAGGTCCCGAACGTGAACGCGCTCGCGATCGCGTAGTCGAAATAGAGCGTGTTGAACACGTTCTGCACCGCGACCGACCAGAAGAACTTGTCGATCTCGCCGCCGACGCGCAGGTCGAGCACGGTGGTGCCGGGGATCGTCGGCTGGAAATTCGCGGAGTCGTTGTCCATGCGGCGGGCGCTGAAGAAACGCACCACCGCGTCAAGCACCAGATACTTCTGGTAGATGTCCCACGACACCGCCACGCTTCCGGTCCACGGCGACACCAGCGGCACATCGTGGCCGGCGAACGGTCCCTCGCGGAAAAGCGAGCGCGTATAGGCCAGGCCGGCCTTGATCCGCAGCCATTCCACCACCCGCCAGGTCACGATGTTCTCGACCCCGTAGCGCTTGGTCGGGTCGAGATTGGTGTTGGTGAAGGACGCGGGACTGAAGAAGAGCTCGTTCTGCAGCGCCATGTAGTAGGCGCTGATCTGCCAGGTGAGCGGCCCCGCGTTGGCGCGGATGCCGGCTTCGACGTCGTGCGAAGTCTGGGTCTTGAGATCGAAGGCGGTGGCGACGCCGAACGGGGAGCTCGCCACGCGCTCGTCGACATTGGGCACGCGGAAGGCGCGCGCCGCCCGGCCGAAGAACGCGACTTCACGCGTGACCCGGTGCTCGATGCCGACATGCCAGGCGTACTGCACTTCGCTGCCGTCAAACGGCAGGCCTTGCGGGCCGGCGAACAGCCCGCCCGGTGCATTCGGATCCCAGCGATCGCGCGCGCTGATGGCGTTGTGCTGGATGCGCCCGCCGAAGGCGATGTCGGTATCGGGCCGCACCGCGATCGTCTCCTGGGCATAGAAGGCGGCGGTGGTCTGATTGAGGTTGTAGCGATGGATCGGCGGATCGCCGAGATGCAGGCTGCGGTCGGAATCGTAGATCGAATGATAGATATCGACGCCGGTGATCAGCTTGCCGGGCGCGCCGCCGATCATGTGCTGGCTCAAGAGCCGCGGCGTCGCCGACAGCGAGGTGAGGTTCGCCTTGAAGCCTGAATCGAAGGCGGGTCCGAACGCGCTGAAGAAGCCGGCCTCCTGTTTCTTGTGCCGAATGCCGCCGTCGACGACGAGCTCGGTGCCCTGCCACAGGCGTATGGGTCACGCCGAGCGTACCGTTGATGCCGTTCTTCTCGCCAAAATCGAACGGCGTCGCTGCGCCGCGGCGGTTGGTCACCAGCTCGCTCGAGGTCAACGTCACGCGGCGGCCGCCCGGCAGCCCGAGATGCTGGTTGTCGGCGGAGACGTTGAAATAGGCGCTGGTGTCGCGCCCGTCGGTCCAGCGGAAATCGCCGACCGCGTTCTCCTGGCGCAATTTGTTGTTCTCGCGATAGCCGTCGGAGCGGATCGCGTTCGCGTTCACCGCCGCCGCGAACTGCCCTGCCGATGTTCTCGCGGACGTATTCGCGGACAGATTGCCTTCCAGGTAGTTGAAGGAGCCGAAGCCCGCCTGCACGCGCGCCGACGGCGGCAGGTCGACGGCGTTCTTGGTGACGATGTTGATGACGCCGCCGACCGCACCGTCGCCGTAGAGCACCGCGCCGGAATTGCCGCGGGTGATCTCGATCCGCTCGATGCTGTTCTTCGGGATCGCGCTGAAATCGACGCCGGCCATGTCGATGTCGTTGAGCCGGCGGCCGTTGATCAGAACCAGCGTGTTCGACGTCCCGGCGGCGCCGAAGCCGCGCATGTCGACGCTGGTCGACGCGCCGTTCACCATGCCGAACAGGTTGCGCGTCTGGATGCCCGGCTCGCGCGCCAGCACGTCCTGCAGCGTCTGCCCGGGCGAGCGCTCGATCTCCTGCGCGGTGATGACGGTCGACGACGCGCCGGTGATGATCGTGCCGGTGACGATGCCCGAGGGGCCGGCGGTATCCGCCGGCGCTTCGGCCTCGACGTCGGCGCCGGTCCCCGGCGCGACGCCGCGGCGGGCGCCGCGTGCCCCGCCGACCAGGCGGGTGTTGGTCACGTAGATATCCGGCAGGACCGTGGTGGGCTCGTTCGGCTGCGCCGATCGCCGGTCCACAGTCCAGCGCGGCGACGCCGGCGGCAAGCGCCAACATCCTCGCAAGTCTTCGCTTCAATACCCCACGTCTCTTCGATGCCTCCATGGCATGCGTCCTTCGTTCGCGCCCCTGGCGGGGCGTCGGTGACAGGACCGAAACGAAGGCGCACGAACGCTCGAGGACGGACGATCAGCTTCCGGCGAACGCCGAAATCCGGCCGTCGGGCCGCTTAACGCTTTTGCCTTGGATCGTGAGAGACATCTCGCACGGCCTTCGCATCGGTTGTTGTGTCACCGCTGCGAACAGCCGCTCCGTGTGGTCCCTCCGACCACCGGTTGGGTGACTGCGCTGGCAGGTCTCCTGGCTCACGGGTCATTGCCTGTTCGTCCAGCCTTCCCAGTTTCCCAGTGGCTGACGCGGACGACAGGCTCGCCGCTTACAGTTGCGGGGGCAGCCACGGATTGAGGCTGCCAACGGCAGCCTACCCGTGTTCCCTCTTGCCTCCCCGGCGCAAACCGGGGAACCAGCACGGGGGCAGCATTTCGTGGGCTGGTTCCCTCGTCAAGACGACGGGAGACCGATGGAAGACGATGGCCCCGACAACGTTGCAACGGAGCAACACTTGGCACTCCCCGGCCGTCGCTTGACTCCGCCCAGCCGGGATCGAACCATGGCTGCAAAGAACAGGGAGGCCAGTATGAAGCGCAGGGTTCTGCTGTTGTTCGCGTTGGCGGCCGCCCTGGCACCCACGCCCGCCCCCGCCGCCGACGTGGTCAATGTCGCCAACGTCTCGCGCACGCTGTTCAGCCTGCCGTTCTGGGTGGCGCAGCATCGCGGGTTCATGAAGGAGGAAAGCCTCGAGACCACCAGCAGCATTCTCGACAACGCCGAGAAGATCAACGCGGCGCTGCGTGCCGGCGCGATGCAGATCGCGATGGGCACGCCGGAGGCGGTGATCATCGACGCCTACAAGGGCGGCTCGCTGCGGATCATCGCCGGCAACACCGGCAAGCTCCCGCACTTCATCATTGCGCGGCCGCACATCAAGACGCTGAAGGATCTGCGCGGCGCCAATTTCGGCATTCTGTCCGAGAAGGAAGGCTCCACTTACGTCGTGCAGGACATCGCCAAGGCGATCGGTCTCACGCCTGCCGACTATACGATGACCGCGGTCGGCGGCGCGCCGACGCGCTGGAAGCTTCTGCAGGCCGGCAAGATCGACGTCGGGCTACAGCCGTTCCCGCTCAGTTATATTGCCGAGGACGCCGGCTTCACCAATCTCGGCTCGGTGATCCCGTTCGTGCCCGACTGGCAGTTCACCACCATCAATGCCGACATGACCTGGGCGGCGAAGAACCGCGAGGTGGTGGTGCGCTTCCTGCGCGCGGTACAGCGCGGCCGCGATTACATGCGCACGAACCCGCAGGAGACCGCCGAGATCGCCGCGAAAGAGCTGCAGACGACGGTCGCGCTTTCGGCGCGCGCCATGGCCGATGCCGAGAAGCTCGCGATCCTCGATCCGAACCTGGGCGTCACCGAGCCCGGGCTGCGCAAGGTGGTCGCGACGCTGCAGCTCGCCGGCGACATTGCGCCGGGCGAAAAATTCGATCTCGCGCGCTTCACCGATTTGAGCTTCTGGAAGGCAAGCCGCAAGTAGCCGAAAGTAGCCCGCATGAGCGCAGCGATATGCGGGACGGTCCGCCCCGGATGTCGCTTCGCTCATCCGGGCTACGGCCCTACGATTGCCCGGCCGCCGCCGCGGTCTCCGCCATCAGCCACTCGAGATAGGGCTGGTCGACGCTCTCCAGCGGGATCACGATGATGGCCGGCACCGAATAGGAGTGCATCTCCTTGATGGCGGACGCGACCCGCTCGGAAAGCTCGGCGCGGGTCTTGACGATCATCACCGCTTCCTCGCCCCGCTCGACCGCGCCGTTCCACCAGTAGTAGGAGACCATGCCCGGCAGGATGTTGACGCAGGCGCATAGCCGCTCACCCACCAGCGCGCGGCCGGCTTCCTCCGCCTCGACAATGGATGGATAGGTCGTATAGACGAACACCGCGCGGTCCGTGTTCATGTCGTCCCTCCGCCGAAGGCTTAAAGCGAGCTTCTATGAGCCCCAGATCAAGCCAGAAGCCAACCCCAGGCAAGGGGTCACGGGCCGTGCCGGCTGCTGGCTACGACCGGATCGCCTTTGTGGCCAGCCCGTTCGGGGAAGCCAAGGAGGCCGAAAAGCGGCTGCGCAAGCTCTACGGCAACGTCAAGCCCGAGAACGCCGACGTCATCGTGGCGCTGGGCGGCGACGGGCTGATGCTGCAGACGCTGCGGCGCTTCATGCGCTCCGGCAAGCCGATCTACGGCATGCACCGCGGCACCGTCGGCTTCCTGATGAACGACTACCGCCTCGAGAAGCTGCGCGAGCGGCTCACCGCCGCGCACACCACCCTCATCCATCCGCTGTTGATGTGCGCGCGCGACGACCGCGGCCGCAAGCACGAGCACCACGCCTTCAACGAGGTCTCGCTGTTCCGCCAGACCCATCAGGCGGCCAAGCTCCGCATCCTGGTCGACGGCCAGGAGCGGCTGTCCGAGCTGGTGGCCGACGGCGTGCTGCTGTCGACCCCGGCGGGCTCGACCGCCTACAACCTCTCGGCCCAGGGACCGATCATTCCGATCGACGCGCCGCTGATGGCGCTCACGCCGATCAGCCCGTTCCGGCCGCGGCGCTGGCACGGCGCGCTGCTGCCCGACCGCGCGCAGGTGGCGGTCGAGGTGCAGAGCACCGACCGGCGCCCGGTCGCCGCGGTGGCCGATCACGACGAGGTGCGCAACGTGCGTTCGGTCGACATCCGGATGGACCACGACATCGGGATGACCATCCTGTTCGACCCCGGCCACAGCCTGGACGAACGGATTCTGCGCGAGCAGTTTCAGTATTGATTTTTTCACGCCGGCCGGACCTCAAATCTGAAGTCCGGAAGGCAGCAGTGATCCGGTCGTCATTTGGGCGCTTGTTGCAGGGGAGAAGCATGCCGGAAGGCTTCAACATCGAAATCGCGCACAAGCTGGCCGAGCCTGAGGCTGGTGCGGCAACGTCACCCTGGTTTGATCTATGGGAGATCGCCGAAGCCGTCGTGCTTGCGTTGATCGCGGTGGCAACAGCCTGGAGCGGATACCACGCGGCGAAGTGGGACGGCCACCAGGCGCTCTTGTATGGGCACGCCTCAAAGCTGCGCGTCGAGGCCGGCGTCGCCGCCATCGAAGGTTTCCAACAACGCCTGCTGGACGTCGTTCAATCCAACGAATGGATCAGAGCCCGCGATGCAAAAAACCCGCAGCTCGCCGATGCCTACCGGGATCGATTGAGCGCAGAATACCGCGTTGCCTTCGAGGCCTGGCTCAAGACCGAGCCGTTGACGAATCCAAACGCGCCGTCCGGTCCCACCGCCATGCCCGAGTATCGCAACGCCCTGCTGGAAAAGGCCGCCGAGCTCAACAACGAGGCCACGGCCGCGTTCACCGAGGGGACAAAAGCGCGCGCGATCGCGGAAAACTATGTCCGCAGCACGGTGCTGCTCGCCACCGTGCTGTTCCTGGTCGCCGTGGCGCAGCGGTTTCGAATTCGGAATGTGCGACGGGGTTTGCTCCTCGTCGCGACCACCCTGATGATCTATGCACTTGTCAATGTGGGGCTGTACCCGCGCCTGTAACGCGACTGAAAAGCATTGATCTCATTGCGCTGGGTCCCCGCTTCCGCGGGAACGAACAGCGGCGTCACTTTACCGACGGCAATCCCGCGATCGCACGCGGCTCGCCTGTCAGCTCGAGGATGTGCAGGCCGGTGTGGAAACGATCGGCGGCATAGACATAGCCGCGGTCGTCCACCTCCACATTGTTGGTCATGATGAAAGTTCCGCAGCGCTCCTCCTGCCCTACCCGAACGCAGCGATGATCCGTCGCTTCGGTGATGGCCGGAACGAAATAAGCGACTTCCTTCGGCTGATATGGATCGCGAATATCGACGACGCGCACGCCGGCTGAAAAGAAGCTGATGAAGACGAGCTTCTTGTGAAAGATCGGATGCCTCGTCTCGTTGGCGGCATGCGCGCCGAACCGGCCAAGCCGCGAGCAGAAATTGCCGAGCTCCTCGCGAACCGTCCAGTTCGAAACGACCATTGGCTGAGATTCGATCGTCACGTCCGCGAACCAGACCATCTGCCGCATGCCCGTGCATCCATAGCTAAGGCTCTCGTTCACGATTAGCACCATGTCGCGGGTGTGACCGTCGCGGTCTTTGGAGAATTCGGGGATCTCCATCCCCATCAGCGGGATTGCACTGTGCGCACCCATCCAGGGGGCGAGGTCGAGACGCCCAACCTGTGGGTAGCGCAGGTTTTCCGGTGTCGGCTCCTTGGGGCCCTTGATCAGCTTCTCACGATCGACGATTTGCACGACGCCGCCCTTGTTGGTGCCGTAACCGAAGTAGATGCGGTTAGCCTTTGGCCCGAGCGAGATCATGCCGTGCAGATAGGTGGGCACCGCGCCGGTCGCGCCCGGCTCTTGGCCAGGGAGCCCGAAATCGCGGATTTTGATGGGATTTGCCGGATTGCTGAGATCGAAAACCTCGGTCATGCGCGGGGTGCGCCACCCCTCGACACCCGATACGAGGTACGCGATGCCAGTGTCGCATTCCCACCAGCTCTTGTGGGTGTCCTTGTAGTTGCCGCCGATCCGAGAAACGAGCTTGGGAGCGCTGGGATCGCCGACGTTCCAAATCTCGTGCGCTATGCTGCCGAATGTACGCAGGAGATAAACCGCGTTCGGATCGCCCTTGGGTAGTCCCCGTCCGTCACAGATGCGTGTCATTTGCGCACCGCCCGCGTTGACCAGACCTTCCTGACCCGGAATGTGCGCCAGGTATTTCGGGTTCGAGGGATCGGTGACGTCGAGGATTGACGTGCCATTGGTCTCGTTCTGACCCGTAACCGTGTTCACCGGCCGCGGAATTTGCTTGCTACCGCCGTGGTGACCCACATAGGCGATGTAACGATCACCTTGGCGATGGATCGTCGGCATGTACGCGCTGCGTCCCTGCAGGTCGCTGTGACCAACAAGGCGCATGTTCATCGACTCCGGCGGATCGCCGATCTTCGGCTGCTGGGCATCGGCAGACGTGACGAGCGCAAGCGCACCGATCGCAGCGGCAGAAGCAAGAACATGGCATCGATTGTCAGGCGTCATCACGTCATTCCTTCCTTTTTCGTTTGGCGTTGCTCCCGGGGCGCTCCGGGGTTGATGCAAAGATTTGATATTTCCACCTTGCTGCAAATCGGCGCTCTTCTGGCCGAAGCAAAGACCCGAAATCCATATCCGACCTTCGGAAATGGATTCCGGGCCTGCCGCAACGCCGAGCCAGACCGAAGCAAACGAGCCTAGTTCCCCGCCGCCAGCGCCGCCTGGCTCTCCGTCTGCGTGGTGGTGGTGCCATGACCGCCGGCGATGGTCGCGCCGGTGATGTTGTACTTGCGCAGCGCATTGCCGACCGCCACCGTCGCCGCATTGCGCGCAATCGGCCCGCGCGGCGAGATCAGATCGGTCACCCACACGACGTTGGCACCGACGACGTGTCCGATCAGCATGCCTTCCGAATGCGGGTTCGGAATGTTGTGCAGGTTGATCTGGATGGTGTCGTCCTTGAGCGTCATCGTCTCAGTCACTTCTTGGACGTTAGCCGCCCGCGGCTGTTTCTGCAGCGCATCCGGCGAAACCGCATGCGGCGCCTTCACCACCTGCTCGAAATACGCCTTGGTCGGCGCCGGCACGATCACGGTGGCGCCCTCCGCCACATAGGTGCGCATGCCGCCGGTGTGATCCATGTGATGATGGGTCAGCACCAGATGGGTGATCTTCTTGCCGGGGTATTTCGCTTTCGCGGCATCGATCACCCAGCGCGACTGGCCTTCGTTCACCGGCGCGTCGAAGATCACGATGCCGTCTTTCATATTGACGATCAGGTTGTTGGCGGAGCCGCCGACCACCTGCTGCACATTGGGCGCCAGTTCGGCGAGCTTGAAGCCGCCGCCGGGCGGGAAGTAGACGGCGTCGCTGTCGAGCAGACGGCCGAGGAACATGCGCCGCAGCACCCACTGATACGGCACGTCGGAACTTGCCGAGGCGAGCGCGGCGGTCCTGAGTTTCTCGGGGACCTCGAACGTCGCGGTGGCGATCGTCGGGTTCGCCGTCACTTCCTTGTAGGTCAGGCGCTGGGTCTCGCGGCCGCCGAGGCGGAACGAGAGCGTGTGTGCGATTTGCGCGCCGTTGACGGCCTTCCAGTCGCCGAGCACGACGTCATAGTCGCTGTCGCCGTAGATGTGGTCGTCGTCGCGCGTGCGCACCGCCACCGGCAGCTTCGAGGTGCGATCGAACAGGACGATGTAGCGCGCCGTCCCGGCATGGAACGCGATCGCCGGCAGCGACTGCTCGCCGAACCGCTGGTCCTCGATCGCCGAGACCGCCTGCGGATTATCGAGCGCCCGCAGCAACAGGAACGGCGAGCCGCGCCCGTATTCGCGGTGGTGCGCAGCGAGCCGGATGCCCGACATCGGCCGCGTACCCTGGGCGTCGACGACGACGCCGTAGGTGCGGTGGACGATCTCGCTGAATTGCAGCCGCTCGACCGCGACGTATTTCATGTCGCGGTCCCAATCCACGCGGATGACCTGGTTCGGGATGTCGGCCGTGACGGTGAACGCCGAATCGCCGATGAAGCGCGTCTCGCCGCCCGCGCGCACCGACTGGCCGGGCTCCCAATGCTTCGCCTCGCCCTTGATGACGAGCGTGGTCAGACCGCGCAGCGCATCGGCGCCACCTTGTGCGGCCACCGCCTGCTTCACCAGGTCCGCCGGCGACTGTGCCGACGCCGGCTGCGTCACCGCCGTAGCCAGCAACAACGCAGCCGCAATTGGCATGAGATTTTTCATGGCTTCCTCCCTTTTCCTGGACGGACTTGTTCCGGACAGGCCCGCCTCGGTCGAAGCTTTTGCACGCGGCGAAAGCAACTTGAACCCTACGGCGGGCGAAGGCCCGGCTGGCCGTCTTTGAGGGGAGCCTATCACCCTGATGACAGGTCGCGCACTTGCCCTCTCGACAACGTGAAGCCCCTATGATGAGCGTGTCACAACGTAGCCCGGGTGAGCCCTCGTCTGGCTAGCTGAACAAGAATTCGTTCTGGTGCAGATTCCAGAGGGTAACGTTCTTGATCAGGATAGTGTTGTGGGCATCGTTACGGGTTCGGGTCCGCCGGAGTGGATTCGAAATGCGTGCATTCGGCAAGTTGCTGCGGCAATCGCCGACGACGTTAGACTAAATGGGCGATCTCGATTGCGCAGCCCTTCAGCCTTTCATCTTCTAGCAATCGTCGCACCCTTGGTGACAATAGAATTACCCGTGCCGGTCTCAGTAGACCGCGACGGACCCCGACTGTATTCCTTTGAACATGTGACATCGGCAGTTCCACGACTGGCCCTCGCAACGAAAACCTCCGACAACAAATTCAATCCCACAAGATCACCTAGCGGACACTGGGGCTGCCCATCCTCGTCAAACGGGTTTTCGCCAGCACGCGTTGGCGCAATTATCTCTGCTTCCGACGAAGTCACAACCATCTGAAGCCAATCACTAGATTGGGCATCTGACGCCAAACTACGCCGGATAGGATCGAACCTGACACCCGTTATCTCATGTCGCCCAAATGCCTCGACGAATCGTCTGGAAACAATAATTTCACCCGCTATTGTTTGTGAGATGTCCTTGCCCCTTGGAATGCGGTCCCAATTCAAGAAAAGCGGTCCAATTAGCTGCGCACCGGATCCGCACTGCGGGCAAGCTCGCCGCCTATCGTATTGCGTACCGCCTTCTTCGCCTGCCGAATATCGATGCGTGCCGTGAAAGCACCCCAGCGCCTGTCGCATGCACCGTTCCTCTCGCGTGGATACGAGGGATACATTTGGCAAAACTCATACTTTCTTATGACTCGCGAGCACGATGGCCGCATGCCACGGACGAATGCCCTCAGGTGATACGTGCCTCAACGCGCCCTCGCACTGATTGCGGGGATAGGGCGCGCATGGTCTTGCAACGACGGGGATCGGTTGACGGGGACTCTCCACAGCCGCGATTTTTCGATATGGCGACACTCACCCATTTCCAATGTTCCGAACTTCGCAGGTGCATCTCCCCAAGCGATCGGCTGAACAGAAAGCCCGACGGCTGTTGCGCTCGACGTGCAAGAACGCCGCAAAACGCACGTCGCTGTCACCAGGCTGTAAACAGTTGCGCGAACGTTCGGCTTGACGCGATCGATTTCTCTGGCACGGTCGTGGATGCGCGTGCGCCGTTCGTAGCCCGCATGAAGCGAAGCGCAATGCGGGATGATCCTACCCGAACAGAGATGTCCGCCCCGGATTTCGCTTCGCTTCATCCGGGCTACGACGCTGGGCTCGGAATGACGGAATTGTGAGAAAGACCAGTAAGACAGTAAGAAAAAACGCGTAAGCGACTGACAGCGCGAATGGATTTGACGATTTTGACGATCTTACTCAGTTGCTGCGGCAGAGTAAGATAAGCGGTCAGTGCCGACGTCGCATCGCTGCGCCCTCGAACCTACTTCGGCGCGAGCGGCGGCGACTTGTGCTCTTTCTCGGGCGCGTCGTCAGCGGCGGCCGGTGCCGCCGACTTCAGGCCGATCGCCGCGCGTGCGCGGCTGAACAGCGACCAGAGCGCCTCGTTCTGTTTGATGAACCGCTTCATGCGACGGTGGCCGTGCACCATGGCGGCGGCGGCCCAGCCGCGGACCGAAGCGGCCGCCACGTGATCGTAGAGCATGATCGTGCGGTCCGACCATTCGCGCTTGTAGCGCTCGTCGCCGATGGTGAAATCGAAATGCTTGAGCCCGTGCTCGATCGAATAGCGCAAGAGATCGCGCAGGTGCGCGGCGCCCGGCCCGAAGCGCGACGTCTCGCCGTCGTCGTAGCTCGCCAGCACATGCGAGTAGGTATCGCGGAACACGAGGCCGAGATTGATCGCAGACCAGACCGAGCCGACATCGAGCCGGCTGACATGGACGAGACCACGCATGCGCTCGTCGGTGGCGATGGCGGCGAAGAATTCGGCCCAGCCCGGCCGCGCGAACATGTTGGCGACGCCCATGCGCGCGAACGAGCGCGCCTTCTGCTGCATCAGCAGGTCGACCGAGCGCGCGATCTCGCCGCGATCCTGCGGCGTGACGAAGCGCACCTCGCCCATCTCGCCGAGCCGCTTGAGCTTGGTGCGATCGCGCCGCCGCGTCCCGGAGGAGCGCTTGGTCTCGTAGAACTCGGTCCAGGTCCCGAACAGGTCCGCAATGTACGCGTTGCTCGGGTTCAAGCCGGCCGCGAGCGCGAGGAACGGATTGGCCTGCTCCCCCACCCGCTCCGGCATCTTGGTGAGCTCGACGAGGTCGTGTCGCGTGCGCGCGTCCGACTGCAATCGCCGGCAGATCTCGCGCCACAGTTCCGTGAAACGCTCACCCGTCAGTTGCGACGCGCATGCCTTGGCCAGCAGCGGCCCGTTGTAGTCGCAGAGGTCGCTGCCGAGCCAGGTCAGACGGCGCACCGCACCCGGCGTCACCGCCAGCGGCAGGATGAACAGCGTCTCATTGCCATGCCGGCCGACCACGATCGCCGGCTGCGTCCGCAGCAACGGACCGACGTGGCGACACCAGACGGCAAGCCAGTCGAAGCTCTGGAAGGCGGTGCAATCGGCGGTCTGCTCGAGCAGCCGCCACGTCTGCTCGACGTCGTCGAGCCGATGATGAATTGCAATGTCGATGGCGGGTTGCGTCGCGGGCGCGGCGTCGCGCGCGCTTGACGCCGGAGCGCGATCCGCCCGGCGCTGGTCGATGACAAGAGGATCGGACATTCCCACCGCTTTCTTCGAAGTCTTGCTGAACCTCGCAAACAAACCTCAACAAAGCGTTGGCCGCAGAAATGAACTTGAAAATGGCGCCGCACTGGATGCGGTCGCGCTCGAATGCACGAGGCCCGTGCTTTGGATCAGGTTCCAAGGTTTGACCAACCATTTGACCAACCAGATGCCAAGCCACATGCTTAACCCTTCCTTAACAGCCGGAACCTACCATCTGCGATTGCAAGGCCCTGGGACGTGTCCCGGGGTCTTTGGTGGTGCCATGCTTCGCATCGATTTCAACCGGCTGCGCTTTCTCGTCATCGACGACAACACGCATATGCGGCGCATCTTGCGAACACTGCTGCATGGCTTTGGCGCGCGCGAAGTCTACGAGGCCGAAGACGGCGCTTCCGGTCTCGAGGCGTTCACGCATTTCGTGCCGGACATCATCATCACCGATTGGGCGATGCCGATCTTCGACGGCCTCGAGCTCGCGCAAATGATCCGGCAACCGGGCGCGAACGCCAATCCCTACGTTCCGATCATCATGCTCACCGGACATTCGGAGAAGAAGCGCGTGACATCCGCGCGCGACGCCGGCGTCACCGAATTCATGGCGAAGCCGATCTCGGCCAAGGCGCTCTACCAGCGCGTGCTCAACGTCGTCGCAAACCCGCGACCGTTCATCAAGACCAAGACCTATTTCGGTCCTGACCGGCGCCGCAACGTCACCTCGAACTATGTCGGGCCGGAACGTCGCAAGGGCGGCCAAGCGGACACGATCCGCCAGACCGCTTTGATCGGCAAGGCCAAAGTCACCACCTGAGGATCGGACGCCGTCGATGGCCAAGAACAAGCAAATCAAGAACAAGCAAACAAAGCCGTCGATCGCTACCTTTGGCGACTACGAGATGATCACGCCGCCGAACCCGCTGCGCATGGTGGTGTCGGAGGATGGCAAACCCGGCAACGCCGGCAACGATCCGGTCGCGCGCGCCGAGAAGGCGCTGACGGAGCTTTCGAGCGAATTCTCCTCGTGGATGGATTCGGAATGCGAGCGTCTCGACGCCGCGCGCCGGGATGTCAGGTCGAAGGGCTTCACCAAAGCGACCCGCGACGCGCTGTTTCATGCCGTGCACGACATCAAGGGCCAGGCCGCGACCTTTGGCTATCCGTTGGCCGCCGCGCCCGCCGACAGTCTGTGCCGGCTGATCGACCACACGCCCGACATGAGCCGCGTTCCGCTGGCGCTGGTCGATCAGCATGTCGATGCGATCCGCGCCATCATCCGCGAGCACGCGCGGCCCGACGTGGCGCAGATTGCCGATGCCCTGACCAAGCGGCTGCGCGAGGTCACCGACGACTTCCTGGCGCAGGAAAACAAGGATCGCCCGGACGTGCTCGCCGGCATCCTGGCGCCGTCGATCGTGCCGACCGAACCGTCGTTTTGATTTCCCTCCGACCTCATGGTGAGGAGCGTCGCGCAAGCGACGCGTCTCGAACCATGGCAGCAGGCGCAGCCCATCCTTCGAGACGGTCGCCATAGCGCGTCGAAGACGCGCGTAAACGCGCTTATGGCTCCCGCCTCAGGATGAGGTCGGAGCAAGCTTCCGATTTTCGGGCCTACGCCGCGAAGCGCTCGTCGTCGAGGAACGCGTCGTTGCTCGGCCGACCGAAATACAGGGGATCGACCGCATCCTCCGCCACCAGCTCGGTGCAGAACATGCGCGCCTCTTCGCGCGCCGCCTCGGCCGCGAAGCGGCGCAGCAGCAGCAACAGCGGCTCGATATCGCCCAGCGACTCGTCGGCGCAGCGCGTCAGGACGCGCTCGACCATGCGGCGCTTGAGTCTCGTCGCGCCGCCCGGCTCGCCGACGAAGCCCCCTTCCCGCATGGCGTCGACCGCCTCGCGGAACGCCGAATAGGTCGAGGCCGGCAATTCCGCCTTGTCGTAGAGCGCGCGGAAACCGGTGCCGCGCCGGTCGTGCAGCAGAGCGCTCACGCGCTGCAGCGGCAGTTCGGAAAGCTCGGCCAGCGCCTGCTCGAACATCTCGACGTTGCCTGACAACAGCGCGCGCAGCACCAGGCCGGCATTGAGCTGGCCGCTCTCGCGCAGATGCCGGATCAGCGGCAAAATCTCGGTCGACGGCGAGACCGCGGCGAGCGTGACCGTCGCCTTCTCGCAGGCCTCCTTGGTGATGCGCTGGGCATGATCCTCGTCGAGCCAGGCGCGCGCGGTGACGAAACCGGCGAGCGTCTCGGAGAGCTTGGCGACCAGCGCCTGCCGCGTCGGCGCCGGCAGATCGTCCCGCACCAGCATCGATTCGCGGATCGCAGCGAGATGGCCGTGGCGCGCGACGATGCGGTCGAGCGAGAACGCAACGATTTCGGCGCTGTCGTTCTCGATCAGCACCAGGCAGGCCTCGGCGGCGCCGACCTCGGCGATGGCGGCGGCGACTGCGCACGGCAGATCGGCGCGGCGCGCGATGGCGGCCTGAGTCGGCGGCCGTCCCGTCGCGACCGCATCGACCAGATCGGCATCCATCAGCAGCGGCGAATGCTCGAGCACCCAGCTCGCGACCTCCGGCTGGTCGGCCGCGAGGCCGAGGATCACCGGCGGCGGCGACTGATCGCTGAACGCCAGCGCCCGCGCCAGCGCTTCGCGCACCAGCGGCGACGGATCGTCGAGCAACATGATCAGCGCGCCTTCGCTGGCGGCGCGGTCATCGGCGGAGAGATCGGAATAAAGGTAGCCGCGCGCCAATGCGGTGGTTGCCTCGGCACGCTCGGCTGCACCCGCCGTACGGATCCACTGGAGAAACTGACGAACGATCATGCCTCAACCGGAGCACAGGTGCCGCAGGGGGCGGCACGGACGGGTGTTACTGTAAGGCAGCGATGTTTAATAAACGGTTCACCATAAATCTTTGCAAAGATTGCCAGATCGTTAACCGCGCGATCGCGTCAACGGACGCGCGTCAAACGCGGTTGCCGCCCCTGAACAGGCTGCGCACGTCCGGCCGCATATCGCGGAAGAGGTCGAGCGGCCCGTGCGTCGCAGCCGTCGGCGTGACCGCTCGGGCGGTGACGGCCGGAGCACTGTCGGTAGCAGATGCCGGCGCATCCGCGGGCGCCGCGCCCCACAAATCGGCGACGATCGGCGACACCGGGCCGCGTCCATCGGCAGGATCGCCGCCACTGTGGAACAGCGAGCGGAACGCGGGCTCGGCGCTGGCCACGACTGGCCGCGGAGACGCGACGGCGAACGCGTTGGTCATGCCGGCGGTGTCGGGCGCCCGTGGCGTCTCGCCCGGCACGGCCGCAGGCGCTGCGGAGTTGGCAGCGATGGCGGTCGGCACGACGTTCGGCATCACATTGGTGCGCGCGACCTGGTAACGGCGATTGAGTTCGGAATAGACGCCCGACGCGGTGCGCGCATTGCCCTGGCGGTCGTAGAAGATCGATTTGTTGGCGCGCGCCGCGGCTGGAAACATCGCGGCCGCACTGACTTGCGGACGCTCCCTCGCGGCATTGATGAGTTGCCCGGCACCACCGGTGCCGAAGAAATGCGCCATATAGAGCTCGCCGTCGGTCGGGTTGCGACCGATCCGTTGCTTGAGCGCGGCGGCGTTGCGCTGCGTGAAGGCGCCGGCCATTGCCGCATTGGCGGCGGGGTCCTTGCGCAGTTGCAGGATCTCGTTGCGCAGCTGCGGATCGTTGACCTGATAGCGCCCGTCGGAATTGCGCGAAATCGCGTCGGCATAGTTGCCGAACCCGAGCGCCTTGCCGGCATTCTTCATCATGCCGAGCCAGGTCTGCTCGATGAACTGGAACAGCCCGGTCGCCGACGAGCTCCGTGACTTCGAATTGGGATTGAAGTTCGACTCGACCTTGGCGGTCGCGAGCAGATATTCGAAGCTCGCCCCGGTCGCCTGCGCCGCCCGCTGGATCGCGCCGGCGACGCCCGACGCAGGAGCGCCGACGCTTTGTGGCGTAGGCTGCCGGACGGCAGGGGTTTGTTTCGGGAGGACGGACATGACGCGCGGTTTGGACGCTCAATCGGCGCCCGTGGCGCCTGCCACGAGTTCCTGCTAACTGTTAACGATTATGGTAAATGGAACGTTAACGGATTACCTCTGTATCCGCGTCCGGGAGGACTGAAACATGACCCAGAAGACCGAGCCCCTCGTCCATCGTCACCCGCGTGGCGGCATCTATTTCGACGACTTCGTGGTCGGGCACCGCTACGAGCACCCGCTGCGCCGCACCGTGACGCAGATGGACAACATGCTGTTCTCCAACATGACGCTCAATCCGCAGCCGCTGCACATCGACCGGCATTTCTGCGAGCAGGAAACCGAATGGGGCCAGCCCCTGATGAACTCGCTGTTCACCCTCGGCCTGATGATCGGCATCCAGGTCTCCGACATGACGGTCGGGACCACCATCGCGAATCTGGGGATGACCGACGTGAAATTCCCGCATCCGCTGTTCGAGGGCGATACGGTTCACGTCTCCACCGAGGTCCTCGGCAAGCGCGAATCGAGTTCGCGGCCAGGCGCCGGGATCGTGGAATTCCTCCACCGCGCCTACAATCAGGACGACAAGCTGGTCGCCGAATGCCACCGCCAGGTCTTCATGCGGATGCGGCCGCGTTGATGCGCTCTCTCCTGTTCGTCCCGGCCGACGGCGGCTCCAAGCTCGACAAGGCGTTTGCGAGCGGCGCCGACGCCATGATCGTCGACCTCGAGGATTCGATCGCGATCGACCGCAAGGACGCTGCCCGCGCGAGCGCGGCCGCATTCATCAAGACGGCGGTGAAAGAGGCCAAGCGCCCTCGCCTGCTGGTCCGCATCAACGGCATCGCCACCGGCCTGACCGACGCCGATCTCGACGCCATCGTGCCGGCGAAGCCCGACGCGATCCTGCTGCCGAAGGCGGAAGGCGGCGCGTCGGTCGTCCATGCCGACGCGAAACTTTCCGCGCGCGAGGCCATCGCCGGGATCGAGGACGGTCACGTCAAGATCCTGGCGCAGGCGATCGAAACCGCCGCCGGCATTTTCCTTGCCGGCACGTTCAATGGTGCGAGCGCGCGCCTGATCGGCATGACCTGGGGACCGGAGGACCTGTCGGCCGAGCTCGGCGCCGAGGCGAACCGCGACAAGGATGGAAGGCTCACCGAGCCCTATCAGCTTGCGCGCGCGCTCTGCCTGTTCGGCGCCGCCGCCGCGCAGACGGCGGCGATCGAGACGATCTACGCCGACTTCCGCAATCTCGACGCCCTGCGCCGCGACACCGAAGAAGCGCGGCGCGACGGCTTTATCGGACGGCTCGCGATCCACCCGGCGCAGGTCGCGGTCATCAACGAGGTGTTCACGCCGACCGCGGAAGCGCTGGCGAAGGCCCGCGCGATCGTCGCGGCGTTTGCCGCAGCGTCGGGCGCAGGCGCGGTTGCCATCGACGGCGTGATGTATGACCGGCCCCACCTTGCACGCGCGAAACAGATGCTCGCGCGCGCGGGAGAAGTGTTGAAGTAGTTCCGGTTATTTCTTGTAGACCGACTTCGGGTCGAACGCCTTGTCGGCGTCGCGGAATTCGAGCGTCGCCGCGCCGGCCTTGCCGAGCTGCACCGCGCGATAGAAGCACGAGCGCCGGCCGGTGTGGCAGGCGCCCGGACCGCCTTGCTCGACCTTGATCCAGACGGCGTCCTGGTCGCAGTCGACGCGCATCTCGACGATGCGCTGGACGTGGCCGGAGCTCTCGCCCTTGCGCCAGAGGCTCTTGCGCGAGCGGCTGAAGTACCAGGCTTCGCCGCTTTCGATCGTGCGCCGCAGCGCCTCGGCGTTCATGTGCGCGACCATCAGCACGTCGCCGCTCTTCGCATCGGTCGCCACGCAAGTCACCAGCCCGTCGGCGTCGAACTTCGGGGCGAACGCAAGGCCTTCCTCGACCGCTTCGGTCGAGGAACGTGGCGCAAAGGTCGATTGCTCAGCCAAGGAATGCCTCACCCAAAAGGGCCGTCGCCCTGAGGAGCGAGGCGTGTAACGCCGACCCTCGAAGGGTCAGCGGTCAGCCCCGCGCACCATGGTGATGAAACGCACCTGCTCGTCCGGGTTCTCCCGGAAGCTGCCGATGAACTGCGTGGTGATGGTGGAGGAGCCGGGCTTCTCGACGCCACGCACCGACATGCACATGTGCTCGGCTTCAAGCATCACGGCGACGCCGCGCGGATTGAGGATCTCCTCGATCGCGGTGGCGATCTGCGAGGTCATATGCTCCTGCGTCTGCAGGCGCCGCGCATAGACGTCGACCAGCCGCGCCAGCTTCGACAGACCCACGACCCGCTCCACCGGCTTGTAGGCGATGTGCGCCTTGCCCTGGAACGGCATCATGTGATGCTCGCAATGGGAGCTGAAGGCGATGTCGCGTACCAGCACGAAGTCGTCGTACTTGCCGATTTCGCTGAAGGTGCGGTCGAGCACTTCGGCCGGAACTTCGCGATAGCCGCGATAGAGTTCCTCATAGGCGTCGACCACGCGCTTGGGGGTCTCGACCAGCCCTTCCCGATCCGGGTGATCGCCGGCGAAGGCGATGAGCGTGCGCACGGCAGCCTCCGCCTCCTCGCGCGAGGGACGGGGTGACGGCGCCGGCGGCGCCTGGCGAACATGATCGGTTAGTGAAGCCTTGGGCCAAGGCTTGACGACAGCGTCCATGACGGTCTCTCCGTTCGACCGGCCTTATAACGAGGCCGGGGGTGTCACCGGGGCGGCCGCATCAGTGATACGCGCTTTGGGGGGTTTAATCCCATGCGCGCGGACTGGACGCCGCATTCCCAAATTACATGGCTCCGCACCATTGCGAAACCTCGGGCCCGGGCGGCGCTTCGCACCGGCCGGGTAGTTCCCTATATATTCTATCGCACGGTCGGCGCAATCAGGCTGCCGGGACCAAGGACCGCCAATCACAAGCCATGCTCAACGAGGTCTACAACCGCCGAATCATCGAACTGGCAGGCAATATCCCCCGGCTTGGCCGGCTGGACGCGCCGGACGCCAGCGCCACCGCCCATTCCAAGCTGTGCGGCTCGACCGTGACGGTCGATCTCAAGATGGCCGGCGACGAAATTACCGACTTTGCCCATGAGGTTAAGGCCTGCGCGCTGGGCCAGGCCTCGTCCTCGATCATGGCCCGCAACATCGTCGGTGCGAAGGCCGGCGAACTGCGCGACCTGCGTGATGCGGTGCGCAAGATGCTCAAGGAGAACGGCAACCCGCCGGCCGACGGCCGCTGGTCCGACATCGCGGTGCTCGAGCCGGTACGCGACTATAAGGCGCGCCACGCCTCGACGCTCCTTACCTTCGACGCCGTGGTCGACGCCATCGGCCAGATCGAGGCCAAGCGCCGTCCTTAGTCCCGGAAACCTAGCGCGGGCATTCCTTGGCGAGCTGCGGCAGCACCTGACCGAGCCCGGTCAAGCCGATATTGATCACGGTCTGCTGCTTCGCCTTGGTCAGCGTCGCCACGGTGACCGGACCCTGGTTGGGCGCAAACATCTTGGCCAGCACGCCGGTATTGACTGTTGCGTTGGCGATCGATTTAAGCCGCCCGGCCACAACCCGTGAGGATTCGATCGTCAGCCCCACGCGTTCACGGCCGAGTCCCATGATCGCGCGCATGATGGTGTCGTCCGCGCTCGCAAGCCGGCGCGTTTCCCAATAGCGCACGTTCATCATCGTCGGTTTCTCGCCGCAGGCGAAAGTGACCAGGAGAGTACCGATCTCTTCTCCTTCGCGCGTCAGCGGATGCCGCCGCACCACGCTGCGCTCGGCCCCGGTGCCGACCAAGGTCCAGCGCTGGAAGGACGCGAACTGCCCGCCGGTCGGCGGCAGCACGCCCGGCGGCGGCGAAGATACCGCAGCATCGGCGTCGGGCGACGCGAACGGCGCATCGGTGGTGTTCAGCCGAATGCGCTGCACCTCGATGTTGGTCAGGACACGCAGCTCTTCCCACGGCGGGATTCGCATCGCGAGATCGAACAGCTCGATCTCGCCGCCCATGTCCACGGTGTAACGGGCGATTTCCGAGGTATTGCGCAAGAGCATTGCAATCTGCTGCGCCGGAATAGCCCGCGGCAGTGGGATCGCCGATTGCGAAGCCAGGCCAGATTTGGTGCACCATGACCCGCGCCTCCGGCGGGACGTGCCGGCGGACGCCGCCAAGCAGAGCGAACGGACACATCGAGGCACAGAGGGCCTTAGGAGAATAGGTCGCGCGCTGCTCGCCGGAGGAGTCGGCAGGCAACATGACCGTCTGGCCGATGGTGACCGTCATGTTCAGACGCCGGAACGCGCGGCCGAGCGCCAGGCCCCCGTCCACCGAGCCGCCGGGAGACTCGAGCACGATGACCTTGCCGGCGATATCGCGCGTGCGTGCGAACGCTTCGAACTCGCGGGCCGTGTCCAGCCTGATCCCGCCTTTCGCCGACACCCATTCCCGGCACGCCCTGCCGCATTTGTCGGCGGGTCCTTCGCGCACCCACTGGAACTGCATGCCGCCAGCCTGCTTCGGCGGCGGATCGAGCTTGGGAGGCGCGCCGCGCTCCTGGCCGCTCAGATGGCCCGCGCCCAGCACGAGGACGACGAAGCGCCGCGGCGAAGCGGATGCAGGTCGCAAGAGCCGGCCGCGCCAATGGCGGCGGCGGATTGGCAGCACGCCCGTACAAGACCCTCTCCCGTGCACTCAAGATCGTACGAGTTTCGCCGCCATTATGTCGGAAGCGTGGGAAAAGGCCAACGTCTAGGGGGTACTTATGGACCAAACGCTTGTCGCAGCGCACCCGGCAGCCTATGTCCGGGGCACCCATTCGAGATGCCCCCGCCCGTGAACCCTCCCCGCGAACGGATCTTCAATATACCGGGCGTCGTGCTCGCGCTGACCGCGCTGCTCGTCGTCATCCATCTCATCGTTGAGTACGTGCTGACCGAGCAGCAAGGCAGCGAGTTGCTCTCGCTGTTCGCCTTTTCTCCAGCGCGCTACATGGAGGTGGTGCCGCGTTGGCTTCCGGCCTGGTGGGGGCCGCAAATCTGGACCTTTGTCAGCTACGCGTTCTTCCACGCCAATTTCAGCCATCTCTTTTTCAATCTGGTCTGGTTGCTGGCGTTCGGCCCGCCGATCGCGCGCCGGTTTGGATGGCAGCGCTTCCTGATGTTCTGCGCCGCGACCGCGGCGGCCGGCGCCGTCGCGCACCTCATCGTGCATTTCGGCAAGTTAGCGCCGATGATCGGCGCCTCGGCGGCGATCTCCGGCCTGATGGCCGCAGCAATGCGTTTCGTGTTCCAGCGCGGCGGTCCGATCGGCTCGCTTGGCCGCGACGACGAAGATGCCTATCGGGTGCCGGCGGCATCGCTTTCCACCATGCTGCGCGACCCCCGCGTCCTGGCGTTCCTTGCGGTGTGGTTCGGCGTCAACATCATCTTCGGGATGGGCGCGATCGCGATGCCGGGCACGGAAGGAAGCGTCGCCTGGGAGGCGCATATCGGCGGCTTCCTGGCCGGGCTGCTCGCCTTCTCACTCTTCGATCCGGTCCGGTCCGCCCCGCCGATCGCGGAACAGGAATCATCGCCGATAAGCAGCAATGATGATCCTCCCGTCAGCCGTCAGTAGCCCACGGCAACAATCTCCAATAGCCCGCGGCAACGATCTCCGCATTTTCACCACGGCATTGGCACTGGTTCACGCTGTCGCGCGTAAGCCATGATTAAGGATCATGATTCGCGGCGGTTGAACGTCATTGACCTGGAACCGCAAAGCGCCTGTCATCGTTGACGACAAACACCGGCCCACCGCGCAAGCAGGAGAAGACCGGTCTTAAGAGAGCAGCCAAGGGAAGGGAAACGACCATGACCGTCAAAACGATTCTGTCCGCCAAGGGCAGCGAGGTCATCACGATCGGACCCAATGCCACGCTCGAAGAAGCGATCGCCGTCCTCAACAAGCACCGTATCGGTGCGGTTGTCGTCCTCGGCGCCGAGCAGCGTGTGATCGGCATCCTGTCCGAGCGCGATATCGTGCGCGCGCTCGCAGATCGTGGCGCCGCCGCGGTGAAGGAGCCGCTCGCGCAGACCATGACGCGCGTCGTCGTCACTTGCGGCGAGGCCGACACCGTGAGCGAGATCATGGAGCGGATGACGCGCGGACGCTTCCGTCACATCCCGGTCGTGGAGCAGGATCGCCTGATCGGCATCATCTCGATCGGCGACGTGGTCAAGCAGCGGCTCGGCGAGATGGAGCGCGAATCGGAAGCGCTGCGGGATTACATCCAGACGGCGTGAGCCGGCCCTACTCCGCCGCCTGCTGCTTGTCGCCCGGATCGCCGTCCGAATTCTTCGGCCGCGCCACCGCAAACACCTTGTCGACCACCGCATAGTCGGAATAGCCGCAGCGCGCGATCGGCTGCACCGCCGCGGTGTCGAGCCGGCCGTTCTTGATGAAGCGGTCGTCGATGTGGACGCCGACCACCTGCCCGAACACCACGTGGCGGTCGACCGACTGGCCTTCGAGGTTGTCGAGCGCGACGATCTGCAAAAGCTTGCACTCGAGCGCGGCCGGCGATGCTGCCACCCGCGGCGGACGGATGAGCCGCGACGGCGCCGGCGTGAGCCCGGCCTCCGCCATCTCGTTGACGCCGCGATCGAAGTTTGCCGAGGTCGCGACCACGGCGGCGCGCAGGTCGAAGGTCGCGAGGTTGCAGACAAATTCTTTCGTCTCCGCGACGAAGGTCAGCGAATCCTTGTAGCCGTCGGAGGAGAACATCACGATCGGCGGATCGTCGGACACCGCATTGAAGAAGGAGTACGGCGCGAGATTGATCTCGCCCTTCGCGCTCATCGAGGTGACCCAGCCGACCGGACGCGGCGACACGATCGCCTTGAAGGGGCAGCGCGGCAGCCCGTGGTCGTTCTTGCTGGTCTCGTAGAACATGTCCCCCTATCCCCTGCTGCCGTCAGTTGTTGAATCGGGTGGCGATTTCGGCGAGCGGCGGCCGCGGCCGGTCTTCCGGCGGCTGCACCGGCGTGCCGATATGGATGAAGCCGGCGATCTTCTCGTTCTCCCCGACCCCGAGCGCGGCGAGCGCGTTGCGGTCATAGGCGTACCATTCCGTGATCCAGTTGGCGCCGAAGCCGAGCGCATGCGCGGCGAGCACCAGGCTCATGGCGGCGGCGCCGGCCGAGAGCACCTGCTCCCATTCCGGGATCTTCACATGCGGGGCGGCGCGGCTCACCACCGCGATCACCAGCGGCGCGCGCGCGAGCCGCTTGCGCTCGTTCTCGACATGCTCCGGCTTGCAATCGGGATATTTGGCCTGGAAAGCGGCGGCGATCGCCTCGCCGGCTTTGGCCCGCGCCTCGCCCTCGAACACGATGAAGCGCCAGGGCGTGAGCTTGCCATGGTCGGGCACGCGCGAGGCGATGGTCAGGAGGGTATCGATCTCGGCCGCGGTCGGCCCCGGGGCGATGAGCTCCACAGGTTTCAACGATCGGCGGGTTTTGAGCAATTGCAGGGCGTCTGGCATCGTTTTTCCTACGATTTGGCGTGCGGTACCATAAGGGTCGGCCTGTGACCATCCACTCGTTGGCTTGAATTCGCCCAGATTCCGGTCGAGAAACCGTGCCGATGGGCTCGGGAACGACCAGGGCGCGCCGCGGGGCGCGTCTGATTTGGGCTTCGGGGATATTGCTTGGCGCATTGGCTTGCGATGCCGCCAGCAATGCTCACGCGCAGTTTTTCAATCTCCCGACCATCCGTCCGCCCGCCGACATTCCCCAAGACCCGCCCGTGCAGAATCTCGCGCCACCGGCTGAGAGCGCTCCGGCCGCGCCGGCGCCGCGCGGACCGGCGCTGCAATCGCTGCCGCCGGCGTCGAACCAGACTCCATCACAGGCGCAGCGGCCTAACACGCCCGCGCAGGCGCAGCTCCAGCTCGCCGCCCGCTACGGCTCCAATCTTCCGCAGATCATGAGTGGCCTGCACTGGCGCATCTACCCGGTGAAGCCGGATCAGGGCGGCTTCCGGCCGCTCAAGGAGGATAAGGGCGCAACGCCGACGTTCGCGCTGCCACCGGGCAACTACGTGGTCCATGTCGGCTTCGGGCTCGCCAGCGCCACGCGCACCGTTCAGTTGCGCGCCGACGGCGCGCGCGAAATCTTCGAGATCCCCGCCGGCGGTCTGCGCATCACCGGCCGCGTCGGCGACGCGCGCATTCCGCCGGGCCAGGTCTGGTTCGATCTCTTCCCCGGCAGCCAGTTCGAGCCCGGCGATCGCCGCGCCATCGTGCAGGCGGTCGCGGCCGGCGACGTGATCCTGGTGCCGGAAGGCTCCTATCACATCGTCTCCCACTACGGAGACGGCAACTCGGTGGTGCGCTCCGACATCCGCGTGCAGACCGGCAAGCTGATCGATGCCGTCGTCACCCATCGCGCCGCGATCATCACGCTCAAGCTGGTGAGCCAGTACGGCGGCGAGGCGCGCGCCAACACGCAGTGGTCGGTGCTCACGCCCGGCGGCGACGTGGTCAAGGAATCGATCGGCGCCTTCCCGCGCGTGATCCTGGCCGAGGGCGAATATCGCGCGGTTGCGCGCAGCGACGACCGCGAGAAGCCCTACGAGCGGACTTTCCGGGTCGTCACCGGCGTCGACACCGAAGTCGAGGTGCTGGCGCGCTAGCGCGCCGCGCGCTTCATTCCCCTCATCCAGTTCGTGGTTTGGCTCGCGCTCCGACGCCCGAGGGGCTGGCGTGGATCGCATCGTACGGTAGATTGAAGCTCGAAAAAACACCCAGCCAAATCCCGGGAGTAGAGTCATGCAGACCTTGTTGCGGTTCTCGGGTGCAACGCTCGCACCCCTGACAGCGGCCGTGTTGGTGAGTGCTACGGCGGTCACCGCCCAGCCCCAACCCAGGCTCGACGTTCCCTACGTGCCGACGCCGCAGGAGGTGGTCGACCGGATGCTGCAGATCGGCAAAGTCAGGACCGGCGAATATCACATCGACCTCGGATCGGGCGACGGCCGCATCGCGGTGACATCGGCCGCCAAGTACGGCGCGCGCTCGCTGGGCGTCGACCTCAATCCGGTGCGTATCGAGGAAGCCCGCGCCAACGCCAAGAAGGCGAACGTCAGCGACCGTGCCATCTTCGAGCTGAAGAACCTGTTCGAGACCGACATCGGCAAGGCCGACATCGTCACCATGTACCTGCTGCCGTCGGTCAACCTCGATCTGCGGCCGAAGGTGCTCAGCGTCATGTGGCCCGGCACCCGCATCGTCTCGCACGCCTTCGACATGGGCGACTGGACGCCCGACCATCGCGAGAGCGTGATCGGCCGCACGATCTATCTGTGGATCGTTCCCGCGCGCGTGGAAGGCCGCTGGACGATCGAGGGCTCGCACCCATTCACCGTCACCATCCAGCAGAGATACCAGGAGATCGGCGGCACCGCCGAGATCGGCGGCAAGTCGGTCCCGTTGCGGGACGCTACGCTCAACGGCGCCGAGATCGGCTTCGCCATCGACATCAACGGAATGCCGCACCGCTTCCAGGGCATCGTGACCGGCGACCGGATCGACGGCCGGCGCAACGAGTGGCGCGCGGCGCGGGCCAAATAGCGCGCTAGTCAGGACATGGCACACCTTCAAGCCAATCGAGTGTGCCATGCCCGATCATGACCGGCGGGAGCCGCCGCATACCGGCATTTCGGTATTGCAGGGCGTTGCGTTCATTGTCGGCATCGTCGTCGGCATCGGCATCTTCAAGAGCCCGCAGCCCGTGGCGCAGAGCGTCACCAGCGAAACGACCTTCATCGTGCTCTGGGTCGTCGGCGGAATGCTCACGCTGATCGGCGCGCTGGTCTACGCCGAGCTCGGCTCTGCCTATCCCTCGGGCGGCGGCGAATATCACTTCCTGTCGCGCGCGCTCGGCCGGCCGGTCGGTCTGCTGTTCGCCTGGGCGCGCGTCACCGTCCTGCAAACCGGCATCATCGCGGCGGTCGCGTTCGTGTTCGGCGACTACGCGCAACAACTCGTCCCGCTCGGGCCCTGGGGACCGGCCATCCACGCCGCTCTCGCGCTGTCGATCCTGACGCTGGTGAATCTGCTTGGCCTGCCACAAGGCAAGGGCTTTCAACTGGCGCTGACGCTCCTGACGCTCGGCGCGATCGTCGCGGTGGTGATCGCCGGACTGTGGCTCGCGCCCGTGCGCGCCGCAACCGCCCCGTCCGATCCGTCGGGCGCGTCGTACGGACTCGCACTGGTCTTTGTGCTGCTCGCCTACGGCGGCTGGAGCGAGGCCGCGTACCTCTCGGGCGACTTGCAGGACGTGCGGCGCAACATGGTGCGCGTGCTGGTGGCCGCGACCGCGACCATCACGCTGATCTACGTCCTGATGAACCTCGCCTTCCTGAACATCCTCGGGCTCGACGGCATCCGGGCGAGCAGCGCGGTCGGCGCCGACGCCGTACGCAAGGTCGCAGGCTCGCAGGGCGCCAGTGCGCTCGCACTCGTCATCTGCTGCGCTGCTCTCAGCGCGCTCAATGGAACGATGTTCACCGGCGCGCGGCTCTATCGCGCGGTGGGCAACGACCTGCCTCTGCTGAAACGGCTGGGACTGGATGCGTCCCATGGCGGCAATCCAACCGTTGCATTTGCGGCGCAGAGCGCGGTCGCGATGGCGCTGATCGTCTTCGGCGCCATGACCCGCGACGGATTCCAGGCCATGGTGGCTTATACCGCGCCGGTGTTCTGGCTGTTTCTGCTGCTGGTCGGCGTGTCCTATTTTATCTTGCGCCGCCGCGCGCCCGAGCAGGAGCGGCCGTTCCGGGCGCCGTTCTATCCGCTGACCCCTATTCTGTTCTGCCTGACCTGTGCCTATCTGTCCTATGCAAGCCTGGTCTATACCGGGCTCGGCGCCCTGGTCGGCGTGGCGGTGCTGCTGATCGGGGTGCCGGTGGTCTGGCTCGCGATGCCGCGGACGTCGATGGAACGACCATGATCAAGACGTTTCAAAAGGTCGCTGTTGCCTCCCTGCTGGTCGCGATGGCGGCCAGCGCCGGCGCCGCGCCCAACATCCCGTCGAGCGAATTGCCCGGACGTGCGCGGCAGCAGTTTCAGGAATCGCCGATCGACCGCTTCACGCAGCCGGGCCAGAAGACGCAGCCGTTGTGGCAGTGGGAGTGCGACCGGCCGAAGGCCAAGGGCCGCAAGCATAGCCGCAGCAACAGCAAGCGCTGTTAAATCTCGACATCCTTGTCGCGATTGATCCGCGCCGCGCCGTCGGCGCGTTCGTTGTCGGTGCATCCTTTGATTGCAGGCATTCGCCTCCCCTGCTTTACAACGCACCTTTGGATTGAGAAGCTGTCAAACCAAAATCATGGCGCCCATGTCCGAACGCCAATCGAGCCGCGTCGCCGTGCTGATCGGGGCAGCGATCGCCATGGCTGTGCTGTGCGGCGCCGCGTCCGGTGAAGGGTCGAAATTTCCCAACCGTCCCGTCCAGCTGATCGTGCCCTATGCCGCTGGCGGCGCGGTCGACCAGACGGCGCGCTTTCTTCAGCAGGGCATGGAGAAGCGCCTCGGTCAGAGCGTCCTGGTGATCAACCGGCCCGGCGCATCGACCACGATCGGGACCTTGCAGGCGGCGCGCGCGGCGCCCGACGGCCACACCGTCGTGATGGTGAGCTTGCCGCATGTGTCGAACTACACGCTGCTCAAGGAGATGCCTTACGCCCAGAGCGATTTCATCCCGATCACGACGGTCACCAATCAGTGGAGCGTGCTGGTGGTGAACCCGTCGCTGCCGCTCAAGACACTCTCCGACGTGATCACCTACGTGAAGGCGCGGCCGGGTGAGATCAACTACGGCACCTTCGGGGTCGGAACCTCCGCGCATCTGGCGGCGCTGCTGTTCGAATCGATGATCGGCGCCAGGATGCAGGCCGTGCACTATCGCGGCGGCGCGCCCACCGCGGTCGGCGTCATGACCGGCGAGGTGCAGATGGCGTTCGGCACCGCGCTGTCCGCCGGCGGCGGCATTGCTGGCGGCCAGCTAAGGGCGATCGCGGTCACCTCCGAGAAGCGTCTCGCGCTGTTCCCGGACGTCCCGACCGCCCGCGAACAAGGGCTGGACTACGTCCACGGCTCCTGGTTCGGGATTCTCGCGCCGGCCCGTACGCCGGATCCGATCGTCCGCCGGCTCTACGACGTCATCAAGGACACCATGGCGCAACCAGAGGTGCAGAAACCCATCCGGGATGCGGGCAACGAGGTCTGGGTGACCTCGCCCGAGGAATTTGCACGTTTCATCGCCGATGAGACCAAGCTCTGGTCCGGCGTGCTCAAGGGCCTATCGACTACGCAGCAGTAACCCGCCGCCTGGTCATTCTTCCAGGCTGAACTTTCGACGTCAGACGTTTTGGCAGGTTGCGGATCATGGCCGCGAGTTCCGGCTCCTTCACGGCGGCGGCAGCCTCCCGCAACATGAACCACCGGGTGTGCCGTTCCTTGCGCTCGGGCCAGGACTTGAGCTGCCGCTTGACCTCGAGCGTGAAGACCTCGACCAAGCAGGCCACCAGCGATCCGTCGTCAAGCCTCTTCTTGTAGCGATATTGCCCGATCGGGCGCTCGCCCATCCGCCCGACCAGCCCACCCTCCTCGCGCGCCTCGCGCTCCGCGGAGTCGTGCGCGGCCAGTCCTTCCCCGTGCCAGCCTTTGGGGATCACCCAGCGGCCGGTGTCGCGTGAGGTGATGAGCATGACTTCGATGGCAGCATTCGCCAGCCGCCGGTAGGGCAGCGCCGCGCATTGGATATGGGACGCCTTGGCTCTGCTCATGGGCCAGTCCCGTTGAGCCGCACATCGCCGATAGAATCGGTTGGCAATGATACACCCGCGCGTCGCGTGCACGGAGTCTTCGGCCCATCGTTTGGCAAAAATAGGTTCAAAGGCGCCGGCAGCCGCGCGACCTCGCCGCCGTCCGCGTGTCCAGCTAGGCGGGCTTTCGACTGCGCTTCACGTCCGGCGGCGTCGCCTCGTCGGCGAGCATCTTGAGCGCGGCGTCGAGCGGCATCACCTGCTGGCCTTCGCTGCCGAGGCGGCGGATCGAGACCGTGCGCTCGGTTGCCTCCTTGCGGCCGACAACGAGAAGCACCGGCACTTTGGCGAGCGAATGCTCGCGCACCTTGTAGTTGATCTTCTCGTTGCGCAGGTCGCTCTCGGCGCGCAGCCCGGCCGCGCGCGCGGCCTCCGTCGCCTGCATCGCATAGTCGTCGGCGTCCGAAGTGATGGTGGCGACCACCGCCTGCACCGGCGACAGCCACAGCGGCAGGTGCCCGGCGTAGTGCTCGAGCACGACGCCGAGGAAGCGCTCCATCGAGCCGCAGATCGCGCGGTGGATCATCACCGGCGTCTTCTTCGAGCCGTCCGGCGCGATGTAGAAGGCGTCGAAGCGCTGCGGCAGGTTGAAGTCGACCTGCGTGGTGCCGCATTGCCAGTCGCGGCCGATGGCGTCGCGCAGCACATATTCGAACTTCGGCCCGTAGAACGCGCCTTCGCCGGGATTGATCGCGGTCTTGACCTTCTGGTTGTGGCCTTGCGCCCCGATCCGCTCGAGCACGTCGCGCATGATGGCTTCGGCGTGATCCCAAGCCTCGTCGGAGCCGACGCGCTTCTCCGGCCGGGTCGAGAGCTTGACCGTCAGGTCGCCGGTGAAGCCGAAATCGGCATAGGTCGAGAGGATCAGCTCGTTGATCTTCAGGCACTCGTCGGCCATCTGATCCTCGGTGCAGAACACATGCGCGTCGTCCTGGGTGAACGCGCGCACGCGCAACAGCCCGTGCAGCGCGCCGGACGGCTCGTAGCGGTGCACGACGCCGAACTCGGCCATCCGCAGCGGCAGCTCGCGGTACGATCGCAGGCCGTGCTTGAAGATCTGGATATGGCCGGGACAGTTCATCGGCTTGATCGCGTAGACGCGCTCATCCTCGGTGTTGTCGCCGGCCGAGGTCGCCTGGAACATGTTTTCGCGGAACCAGCCCCAGTGGCCGGAGGTCTCCCACAGCGACTTGTCGAGCAGTTGCGGCGCGTTGACCTCCGCGTAGTCGCCGCGCAGGCGGCGGCGCATGTAGCTGACGATCTCCTGGAAGATGGTCCAGCCCTTGGCGTGCCAGAACACGGTGCCGGGCCCCTCCTCCTGGAAATGAAAGAGATCCATCTCGCGGCCGAGCTTGCGATGGTCGCGCTTCTCGGCCTCCTCCATCTGCTTGAGATAGAGGTCGAGCTCTTCCTGCTTGGCGAAGGCGGTGCCGTAGATGCGCGAGAGCATCTCGCGATTGGAATCGCCGCGCCAATAGGCGCCCGCGACCTTCATCAGCTTGAAGGCGTTGCCGACCTTGCCAGTCGAGGTCATGTGCGGGCCGCGGCAGAGGTCGAACCAGTCGCCCTGCTTGTAAATCTTGATTTGCTGATCTTCCGGGATCGCGTCCACCAGCTCGACCTTGAACAGCTCGCCCTTGTCGCGGAACACGCGCTTGGCCTCGTCGCGCGACCAGACTTCACGCGTGAACGGCTTATCGCGCGCGATGATCTCGCGCATCTTCTTCTCGATCGTCGGCAGATCGTCGAGCGTGAACGGCTCGTTGCGGAAGAAGTCGTAGTAGAAGCCGTTTTCGATCACCGGGCCGATGGTCACCTGGGTGCCCGGCCACAAGGTCTGCACCGCCTCCGCCAGGACATGGGCGCAATCGTGCCGGATCAGCTCGAGCGCACGCGGGTCCTCGCGGGTGAGGAATTCGATTTTGCCGTTGGTGCGGATCTCCTCGGACAAATCCCGAACGTCGCCGTCAATGGCCATCGCCACCGTGCGCTTGGCGAGCGACGGCGAAATGCCTTTGGCGATGTCGAGACCGGAGATGCCGTCTTGGTACTCCCGACGCGCGCCGTCGGGAAAGGTCAGCGCGACCATTATTCACTCCTGTTGCTCACTCGCTGCCTACGAATGCAGGTAAGCGTAGTAAAATTCGATGGCTCAAACGGGTGGTCGCCCGTGAAACGCTCAGTCACATATAATACCTCCTTATGGACGACAACGCTTGCCTTTTCGATCATCAGATGCTGCAATTGACTTCGGCGCTAGACGTCGTGATTTTGGCCGCACGGAGCGCGAACGCAGGGTCGAATCGAAGCACACGTCAGGTCCGCGACATTGTCGATACAAAATTATGTCTGTGACGGAATGTTTTGCCTCAAAATGTGTTCGCAATCGTCTGACTCCGTTCAAATTGCGGCATAGCTTACCGCCGCCGATGTTATCCCCCGCAAGCTGCATGTGAACTTGTCCGCACAACACGCGGCATCGTCGTTGGAATTATGCCGGGCGCGAAAATTCGGCCTCGATTCAACCGGCCGCACAATGACCAAAGTCAGATCACACAGCAGCCAAGATTCCTAAGGAAATTTTAAACCGTTCGCGAGACACGCCGCGGGTTCAACGTGGGGGCAAAACTCAGCGGACGGCGTAAGCGTAAATGCGTATGCGTGATGCGTAAGGCCTGTCGGGTCTGCTGCGCGAATGTGTGTGTTGCGTTGTGTAGACCCGCCGCACTCGGGGGTGACGATGGGGTGTCTGCGGCGGCCGAAATGGCCATTAACATTGTATAGCGTATTGGCCGCGGTAGCGTTGTCCGCAGCCGTTTCCATCTCGCCTTCCGGTGCGCAGGGTCAGCGGGCCCGGCCGGGTATCGTTCCTCTTCCTGACAAGCCGCAGCTGAGCACGCTTGGCGAGCGGATCAACACCAATACGATCGCGATCGTATCGGGCAATATCAATGCCGCGTGGCTCACGATCGCCTACGATCTTTCGGCCGTGCTCGATAACGGCAACGATTTCCGCGTCTTGCCGGTCATCGGGCGGGGTGGCGAACAAAACGTTCGCGACGTCCGCTACCTCAAGGGGGTCGATCTCGGGATCACGGTGACGCCGGTGCTGACAACGTTCCGGCGCACCGGCGAGCTCGGCAATATCGACGACCGGATCGTCTACATCACCAAGCTGTTCAACCAGGAGATGCACGTCCTGGTTCGCGCCGACTCCGGCATCACGTCGCTGGAAGGTTTGCGCGGCAAGACTGTCAATTTCAGCGACGCCGGCAGCGCCACGCAGCAGTCGGGGCGCGAGGTGTTCAAGCGGCTCAATATCGACGTCAAGGAAGTGAACATCGGCCAGGCCGATGCCTACGAGGCGATGAAGCGCAATGAAATGGCCGGCACGCTGTTGTCGAATGCGATGCCGGCGCCGGCAATCGCGCGCCTGCGGCCGGCCGATGGCTTCCGCCTGATCCCGGTGACCTACTCGACGCAATTCCACGAGGATTACTTTCCGGCGTCGATCTCGCATGATGACTATCCGAACCTGATCCCGAAGGGCCAGAGCATCGACACCATCGCCTACGGTTCGATGATCGTCGCCTACAACTGGCCGAAGGGGACAGACCGGCATCGGCGCATTGCGCAGTTCGTCGACCAGTTCTTCACGAAGTTCAACGAGTTCCAGAAAGCACCACGTCACCCCAAATGGCGGGAGGTCAATCTCGCCGCGCAGGTTCCGGGCTGGAAGCGTTTCGACGCCGCTGACGAATGGCTCGCAAGAAACCGTGCGCAACAGCAGTCGGTCGGTTCACAACAGGATTTCGACCGCTTCCTCGCCGGCCGGCCGATCGCGCAGATGACGACTACGGACCGCGAGCGGCTGTTCCAGGAGTTCGTGAAGTGGAGCCAGGCTAACCGTCGCTGAGATCGAGGAGTTCGGAAGAAACAACTCTGCGGTTTTGTGCCCGCGTACGATCATCCGGTCGAAGGGGAGACCAGTATGAGCGCTCCAGTTCAACGTGACGACAGTCTCAATTCAGACGATGCCAGGCTCTACGCGCCGCCATGGGCGCGTGAGCGTCCGCTGCCGGCGGCGGGTCAGCCCCAATTTACCAGCTCGCCGCCGGTAGCGTCCGCTGACGATGCTACAGAAGAGTCGTCTGCGCCGAAAGAGCGTACGCGGATGCCCAAGGGGGTCGGCGGGCCGAACATTTCATGGGCTCCCAAGGGACCGTCCCAGGAGGCTTTCACCGGCGATGTCGCCATCCAGGCACTCCGCCGCCGCCTGACGCTCGAACCCGACGTGGTGCCGCAACCGCCGATCGTGGTGCGGCGAGAGGCGCCGTTCCCATGGATCGCACGGCTCGGTTTCGTGTGCCTGGCCGCGGGGATCGGGGCGTTCTGCATCACCGCCCTGTCGGTGACCGACTTCTACCCGCCGGTCGCGAACAAAGGCGGCGACCGTCCGTCCGGCGGCTTCGTTCCGACATCGACCGACAACTTCGAGGTTGCACCGGCGCGCCTGGTGGTTGAAGGCGGCCGGGCGGCCACGAACGATCCCCTGCCGCTGGGCGTGTCGCTCAAAGACTCCTCCGGTGGCGAATCGGTGTTTCTCAGCGGCCTTGAAAACGGCACCCGCCTGACGGCCGGCACGCCGCTTGGAAGCAAGGGTTGGAAGATCTCGGCGCGCGACCTCGGATCGGTCATGGCCTACGCGCCGGTCAACTACATCGGCGCCATGCATGCCGCCCTCAATCTGCACGCCGCCAACAACTCGGTGGTCGACACCCGGGTGGTGCGGCTCGAATGGGTGCCCAAGGCCGATCAGCCGAAGGCCGCCGAGCCACCGGCGGCAGCGCCGCGGCCGGTGGTCGCCGTGCCGCCTGCTCCGCAATTGGACCAGGAGGAGATCGGCCGGCTGATTAAGCGCGGCCAGCAATTGCTGGCGACCGGCGACATCGCGCCCGCGCGGCTCTTGCTGCAGCGCGCCGCGCTCGGCGGCAGCGCGCATGCCGCTTTGATCCTGGGCGGGACCTACGATCCGGACGTGCTGCGTGAAATCGGGGTGTTGGGCTTTGCGCCGAATCCGGCCAAGGCCCGCGAGTGGTACCAAAAGGCACTGGAACTTGGCGCCAGCGAAGCCAGCCGTCGGCTTGATCGCTTGGCGCAGGCGCAGCGTTAGGAGCACGGGTGGTCGGGGCGGCTCGATCCGGAGCCGCCCACCGGGTTTGTCGCCGGGCGTCCCAATCCCGGAATGGAACTTGTTGTTCCCCTACTTAATTTCCTGCAGTTTGTGTCAAATCGGCACTAGACCGGACTCTCATCCCGAATTATGAAGGCAGGACAAGTGGCTCGTATCTTGCCTTGAAGAGCGGCGTGAAGCCGCCGTGCGGGGCTTAAGCGAAGCGGCCCGCACCAAGTCACGATACGGGATGGGAAAGGGGACAGCGTGAAACGCTTTCTGGCCACGGCGCTCGCATGCGCCGCCCTGACTTTCTGTGTCATCAGCCCACCGGCAGCGCGGGATGAAAAGCCCGCTCCGATGCGTTTCGAATGGCGCATCGAGGGGCCGGCCGAGCGATGTGGGGCGCATTGCCGGACCTGGATCTCCGCGACCGGTGTCATCACGGAAGACACGGCGCGCGCCTTCGAGGCGTTTGCGCGCAGCAACAACGTGCGCGGCGCGAGGCTGGTGCTCGACTCCGAAGGCGGCTCGGTGCTCTCGGCCATGGCGCTCGGCCGCGCAATCCGCAATTTCGACATGACCACCACGGTCGGCCGCACGACGTTGCTGTCGTCCGACGGCAACGGCGCGCAGCGCGCGACGATCTCGCCCAATGCGAGCTGCGAGTCGATGTGCGCCTTCATCCTGCTCGCCGGAACCCGCCGCTACGTGCCGAGCGAGGCGCGCGTGCTGGTGCATCAGATCTGGCTCGGCGCCAAGAGCAAGCGCGCGCGCGAAACCAGCTACACCGCCGATGAGCTGCAACTTGTTCAGCGCGATGTCGGTCGCCTGGTTCGCTACACCGCCGAGATGGGCGGCAGCATGGAGCTGATCGAGACCGCGCTGCGGGTGCCGCCGTGGGAGCCGATGCACCGCCTCAATATCGACGAGCTGCGGCGCATGCAGATCACCACGGTCGATCACCTGTTCGAGCAGGATGCCCCCGTCCCTGCCGTCGCGGTCACCACCCCGAACGCGCTCACGACCTCCGCGCAGGGTCAGCAGGGCCAACGCTAAATTCAACCGCGGCGCTTGACGCGCCGGCGTCGGGCCTCCCAAAATCCCTGACAACAACCAGGCGCGGCCATTGCGGGCCGCGTCGAGCCGTGTCCGGGAGACCGACGCCATGGAAAAATTCATCATCCAGCCGCACGGCCGGCTGCAGGAATGGATCGCGCACGAGAAGGGCTATTTCCGCGACGAAGGGCCTCGACTACGAATTTGCCTTCGGTCCCGCCTCCGGCAAGCCGAAGCAACTCGACAGCGCCGGCAAGGTCCCCGACCTGCTCTCTGGCGCGTTCGAATCCTACAAGAGTGCCGGCGGCAACAAGGGCGCGAAGTCCGACATCTCCTGCGCCTGCCACTGGACCGTGAACCAGGCCGCCTCGCAGCAAATCGGCACCATGTGGGGCAAGTCCTATGTGGTCGCGCCGGGCGGCATCATGGTGCCGCCGGACTCACCGATCACGAAACCCGAAGACCTCGCCGGCCGGGAGATCGCGGTCGGCTATCACTCCGGCAGCCACTTCACCACCATCCAGGCGCTGGAGCCGTTCCTGCCGCGCGAGCATATCAATCTCAAATTCGTCGGCTCGGTATGGGCGCGCGTCGACGTCGGCGTCGATCGCGATGTCCCCGCAACCTCAGTCTGGGGCTTGACCTATCTCACGCTTGAGCAGCTCGGATTTCGCAAGATCGTCGACACGTCGTTCATGATCGCTTTCATGTTCCCGCCCGGCGTCGATCCCGCCGACGTCGAGAAATACATGAACGGCATGAAGCGCGCGCAGATGGATCTCGACTTCGAGCCGGAGAAATACAAGCACCACTATCTCGAGGAAATTCCCGAGCGCTACCGCGCCCAGGTCGACGTGCGGCGCTTCAGTCCCGGCGAGCGCGTCGTGTTCCTGCCCTACAGCGAGGCGGTCTACGCCAAGACCCAGGCTTGGTTGCAGGAGCGCGGCCTGTTCGAGGTCAAGCCGCCGGTGAACTACAGCGGCTCAGTGGCGGCGTAAGTCACGGCTCGCGTGCCGGCGTATCCGGCGGCGCCTCGTTGGTGCCGCGCCAGCGCCCGTAGCGCCATGGCATGAACCAGTGCGCATGTGCGGGCTTCGATCCCGGCACGAAATCGAGCCCCGACGTACCCCACGGATGGCAGCGGCACAGCCGCGCCAGCGTCATCCAGCCGCCCGCCCATAGACCGAAGCGCTCGATCGCCTCTTCCGAATAGTGCGAGCAGGTCGGCAGGTGCCGGCAGTCGTATCCGATCAGCGGCGACAGCGTGTATCGGTAAAGCCTGATCAGACCGCGTCCGGCGGCGCGCGGCGCATGCATGATCGTTTGCCGGATGGCGGCTAGCGCGGATCGTGGTTCCCTGAGCTCAGACATCGGCAGCGCGAACTTACCACGGTACAGACCGGCCCTCGGCAGCAAGCCGATCGCGAAATTTTGGAAAGAAATTCTACCGCCGCCTTTGGTCCCCGCGGGAAGAATTGCGGTTCCGCGCTGTTTATGGGGCGGATATCGGGATCGGGTTCATGGCACTGGCCGATCAGTACAAGCGACGCGCCGCCGAATGCGTCCGCATGGCGGAGCGCACCGAGAACGCGGAGGACAAGGCGCTGCTGCTGCAGATGGCGCAGACCTGGATGCGTCTCGCCGAAAAAGCCGAAGACCGTTCGAACGAAAAATAGCGGCCTTGAAAAAACGACGCGCCGCGTCCGGAAAATGAAGTGGCGCGACGTCGAGCTCAGCATGATTGATGAGTTCGGCGTCGCGCCCGTCACATCCCCTCGCTCCCCGGATATTCTGAAATTTCTTTTTCGTAGGCGGGCCGTGGTAACGCGTGTGGCAGAACGACGGTAGGACAAGCCACCGCCCCCTGCCAGCGCATCCGCGCCTTAACACTAACATCGCGACCGATGGGAACTACCGCGCCGGCGGCCACCGCAGGCACGCGCCCTGCTCTGCCACTAAGCGTTGACGCGCAACAGCGGCGGTCTGTCCCGAATACGGACATCCGCCACGCGTTGCGCGCCCATAGTGAGACAAGGGCGCCGCCTATGAGACATCCTTCAGTCCGACTGCTGTTCGATTACTGGAATAAGCGGCGCGGCCAGCGGCCGGCGCCCGATCGTGCGGATATCGAACCGGGCGCCATCCGCCGGGCGTTGGCGGATACCTTCATCCTTTCCTTCGACGAGAGGGCCGGCCATCCCTTCCGCATTGCCGGCACCCGGGTCTGTGCCGCTTTCGGGCGCGAGCTCAAGAACGAAGGCTTCCTCAATCTGTGGGCCGCGTCCTCCCGCCGGCAGGTGCGCGACCTCCTCGACGTTGTAGCCAACGAGACCGTCGGCGTCGTTGCCAGCGCGCGCGGGACCTCGACCGCGGAGACCGCTCATGAGGTGGAGCTCCTGGTGCTGCCGTTGATGCACCGCGGGCGCAGCAATGCGCGCGTGCTGGGCGCGCTCGCGCCACGCGACGCCGCATACTGGCTGGGCGCCTCCACGCTCGGCACCCTGACGCTCGGCACGTTGCGCTATCTCGGACCGGGCGTCGCTGCCCCGGCACCGCCGATCGCGCCGGAGCGGCCGGAGGGCCAGATCCGCCACGGCTTCATTGTATACGACGGTGGCCAGACGTGATTTCTGGCTAACGCGTCGTTAACACAGGCTACCGTACGCTGCGGTTCTGTTTCATGCGCTCGCGACGGCGAGCGCCAATCGCTCAAGACCCGCATGGCGCTCCCTCAGACCAGAGCCGCAATGTTGCCGCTGGCCGACGAGCGCCGCCGGTTTCAGCGCGTGCGCGTCAATCTGCTGGGCCGCTATATGCTTGCCGACCGGCGCGAATTCCCCTGCCAAGTGACCGACATGTCGCCCGGCGGCATGGCCATGATCGCCCCGGTCAGTGGCCAGGTCGGTGAACGGGTCATTGCCTATGTCGACCATGTCGGCCGGCTGGAGGGCGTGATCGCGCGCCAATTCCAGAACGGCTTTGCGATGACCGTGGCGGCAACGACCCGCAAGCGCGACAAGCTCGCGGCCCAGCTCACCTGGCTCGCCAACCGGCATATCCTCAACCTGCCGGAGGACCGCCGCCATGGCCGGTTCACCCCGCGCAACCCGGCGGCGCGCCTGATCCTGCCAAACGGGCTGAATGTGGCCTGCCGGATCATCGACCTGTCGGCCTCGGGCACCGCGATCAAGTCCGAGCAGCGGCCGGAGATCGGCGCCCTGGTCACGGTCGGAAAGACCACCGGCCGGGTGGTCCGCCACCTCGAAGAGGGCTTCGCGGTCGAGTTCACCCGGCTGCAGCATGCCGACTTTGTCGAAGAGAGCGTCACCGGCGGGTAAACACCGGGCTACCTTCCAGCCCGCCGCTCCCCCATTTTCCGCCCCTTAGAGCCCCTTCCGCCACTGCCCAGCGCCGCCATCGGCCGTCCGCGCATGGTTAACCGCGGCGCCCACCATCACGACGCAAGCCGCCAAATACAGCGCGCCGGCGGTTAATTCCCTGCATTTTATTCAAATGCAGATAGATCAGATTTGAATCGAATTCGCGTCGAGTTATCCAAGTATTCGCATCGTGTTTTACTTGCATTGTATTCAAAATGACTTGCCCAATTTAGCGGCGACACAAAGGCTTTGTGAGAAAAGTGGCCCCACTGACAGGGAAGGGGCTACGGAATGCAAAATTATAAAAGGCACGTCGGCGCCGGCCTGGCCGCGGCCATCATGTTGGTCGCGCTCGCAGGTTCGGCAGCACAGGCGGCAAGCGAACGTCCGATGTTCATCTCGATCGGGACCAGTTCACGGGCGCCGATCGGTTGGGCCGAGTTCTGCGCCGAGAACCGGCAGGAATGCAATACGCGGCCGATGGAGGCCCGCGACGTGGTGCTGACGCCGACCGCTTGGCGCGACATGGTTCGCGTCAATCGCTGGGTCAACACCAAGATCAAGCCCATGACCGATATGGAGCATTGGGGCGTGGTCGAACGCTGGAGCTACCCGGACGACGGGTACGGAGATTGTGAAGACTACGTGCTGCTCAAGCGCCGCATGCTGATCCAGGCCGGATGGCCGCGGCAGGCGCTCTTGATCACGGTCGTGCGCGACAGCCGCGGCGACGGGCACGCAGTGCTCACGGTGAAGACCGACAAGGGCGAGTTCATCCTCGACAACCAGCACGAGGAAGTCCTGCTCTGGTCGGAGACCAGCTACCGCTTCGTGAAGCGGCAGTCGCAGAGCGATCCCAATGTGTGGATGGCGCTCGGCGACCACCGCCCCGCGGTTTCCACCGCGACGTCGCGCTGAACGAGCTGAACGAGACAAAGGAGTTTACGCGGCCCCGGTCACGTCCCCACCCCTCCCCGTCCCCAGACCGGGTTCGCGCGCGGCCGCCTCTCCCCCCGGAGGCGGCCGCACCTTTTTGGGGAAGCGCTTAAGCCAACTTGCGCAGGCCCTTCGCGTATTGCTGCCAGCGCCGCACATAGATGTCGGCGGCGCCGCGGATCGTCGCGGCGGCCTTCTCGTCGAGCGTGCGCATGACGCGCGCCGGTGCGCCGACGATCAGCGAGCCATCGGGAAAGCTCTTGCCTTCCGTCACCAGCGCGCCGGCGCCGACCAGCGAATTCTTGCCGATGGTCGCGCCGTTGAGCAGGATCGCGCCCATCCCGATCAGGCTGTTGTCGCCGACCTTGGCGCCGTGCAGGATGACGTTGTGGCCGATGACGCAATCGCGCCCGATCACGATCGGAAAGCCGGGATCGGTGTGCAGCGTGGCATTGTCCTGGATCTGCGAGCGCTCGCCGAGCTCGATCCACTCATTGTCGCCGCGCAGCACCGAGCCGAACCAGACGCTGGCGTCGGTCATGAGCCGCACGCGCCCGATCACGGTCGCGGTCTCGGCGATCCAATAGCGGCCGTCAGCCGGCAGCTCGGGTTTCTGGCCGTCGAGTTCGTAGATCGCCATGCGCGCGCTCCTCTATGAGGGCGCGACCTTGCCATGATGGTTTGTGCTTTGCGAGCGGGCTAACTTTTTACTTTGAGCATGATCTTTTCCGAAAACCGGTTCCCACTTTTCGGGATCATGCTCTAGCTGCGCAGCACGGCGACCGCCATCACCACCACGGTGCCGGTCATCAGGCTCCACATGCCGGCGGCGATGGTCGCCACCATCACGCTTTCGAAGCGGCGGCCGTCGAAACGGCGGGCGCGCAGCGTGTTGCGCATGATGATGAAGGGTGCGGCGAAGGCAAGGAACGGAATCGCCGCAAACGCGGAGGGACGCGGTCCCCGCTGCAGCAGCCGGAAGCTCGCCGGACGCTTGGTCATGGCCTGATAGCCCGTGGCCAGAAATCCGGCCCAGGCGAAACCAAGTACAAGCGCGTAGAACGATTGAATGCTTTCCGGCGACATCCACGAGCCCAGCAAACGTCAGTGGCCGGCTTGCATCGCAAGGTGGCCCGGTCGGCGCCACCACATCCTTAATTAATCCTTAACGGCTCTCGTGCTTGATCGAGAAACGATTGATTTGCGGGGATTTGAGCAAGGTTGGCTGGATGAGCACGAGCTACGTTCACCACCGGCACGCGCCGCGCCAACGCCGGCAGCATAGGCGCCTGCTGGCATGGCCCCTGCTCGCCGCCGGCATGGCGGTCGCCGCCGCCACCGGCTTCATCCTGCATGTGCTCTGGCCCGGCTGGCAGGGTCCCGCCGCTCGGACCGAATGCACCGGCGCTCCCGGTCACCGTTGCCGGCGTGGCCTTCAACGTGCCGCCGGCCGCCATCCGCGTGCCGATACAGCGCCAGCCCGGCGCGCATGAGCGCATCGATCTCGCATTCCTGTGGCCGTCGCTGCAGCCGCCGGAAGCCGCGCCGCTGTCGAACGTACCCGACCAAAGGCCAGCCGAAGGCGCAGACGTTCGAGCGCGTCTTCGTCACCATCGCTGCGGCGCGCGACGCTCTGCCGCCGGATGAGCGCGTGAAGACCATCTATCCGCGCTATCTCGAATCCGATCCGGTCGCCGGTCCCGAAGGACTGTCGATGATGACGTTCCGCCAGGGTACGCCGTACCAGGGCGAAGATCTGATCTATGACGAGACGGCGCCGGACAATTTCCTGGTGCGCTGCAGCCGCAACGGCGCCGGGCCGACGCCCGGCATGTGCCTCTATGTCCGGCGCATCGGCGAGGCCGACGTGACGGTGCGCTTCCTGCGCGACTGGCTCGCCGACTGGCGTCCGGTCGCCGGCAATATCGAGAAGCTGATTGCGAAGCTGCGCCCGCCGGGCGCGTAAAGCCACTTGCTCCGCTCATTCCCGCGCAAGCGGAAATCCAGGAGATCTTGTTTTCAGGCCTGGGTCCCCGCTGCCGCGGGGACGAGCGGACAGAGAGTTACGATCTACTCCAGATCGGTCGCCAGGATCGCCATCTGGAAATTGTACGAGCGTTCGTCGTCCTCGTCGTCCACGAACAACACGCCGATGAACTCCTCGCCGATATAGACCTCGGCGGAATCGTCCTTCTTCGGCCGCGGCACGACGCGGATGCGCGGATTGTTGAACAACCGCTTCAGATAGGCGTCGATCTTCCTGACTTCCTGCACGTCCACGCGGACTACCCCTTATTTATCGAGCGACCGTGCCACGCCGGAGGCTAGGCTGGCAATGCCCCGCAACTAGCTGTCGTTGTGGTGGAAATACTGGTCCATGGTGCGCGACGGCTCCGGACAGCCGGCCTCGCCGATGACCCGCGCCGGGACGCCCGCCACGGTGGTGTTGTGCGGCACCGGCTTGAGCACGACCGAGCCGGCGGCGACGCGCGCGCAGTGCCCGATTTCGATATTGCCGATGATCTTCGCGCCCGCGCCGAGCATGACGCCGCGCCGGATCTTGGGATGGCGGTCCGAATATTCCTTGCCGGTGCCGCCGAGCGTCACGCCATGCAGGATCGAGACGTCGTCCTCGATCACCGCGGTCTCGCCGACCACCAGGCCGGTGGCGTGGTCGAGGAAGATGCCGCGGCCGATCGGTGCCGCCGGATGGATGTCGGTCTGGAACACCGCCGACGAGCGGCTCTGCAGGTAATAGGCGAAGTCCTTGCGGTCCTTGTGCCAGAGCCAGTGCGCCAGCCGATGCGTCTGCACCGCATGGAAGCCCTTGAAGTAGAGCACCGGCTCGAGGAAACGGTGCGTCGCCGGATCGCGGTCGAAGGTCGCGACGATGTCGGCGCGGAACGACAGCCCGATCGACGGATCGTTCTCGAGCGCGCCCTCATAGACCTGCCGGATCAGCTCGGACGGGACGTCCGGATGGTCGAGCCGCTGCGATACGCGGTGCACGACCGCGGCTTCGAGCGTGTCGTGGTGCAGGATGGTCGAATAGATGAAGGTCGAGAGCTCGGGCTCGCGCCGCACCGCCTCTTCGGCCTCGCTGCGGATGCGCGCCCAAACCGGATCAACCTTGTCGAGCGCGTCCGCGGCTCGTGCGTGTCTCTGCGCCATACCTAACTCCAGCGACTGGCCTTGGGGGAACCCTACCATATCTGCCCAGCCAAATCGTATATGGCGGCAAAAAACAGGCGCTCCAGGGGGTTACCAGACAATTCTGTCAGGACCTCTGAACCAGGAAGTCCAGCACGCCCTGTTTGAATACCTTGTCGCCCACCGCCAGCATGTGGTCGCGCCCCGGGATGTCGAGCGAGCGCCCCTGCGGCAGCAGCGCGGCAAGCTCGGGCGCCGAGCCCGCGACGTCGTCCTTGCTGCCGACCGCGACCAGCACCGGCATCGTCAGCTTGGCGCAGTCCTCACGCGACAGCGTCTGGCGCGAGCCGCGGATGCAGGCGGCGAGCGCTTTGCGGTCCGATTTCGTCTGCTCGGCAAAGGCGCGGAAGGTTTGGCCCTGCTTGTCCTGCACGTCGGCGAGCGACGGCGCCTCGAGCGCATCGGCGATCAATTCCGGCAGCCCGACACCGTCCACCAGCCGGCTGCCGAGCCCGCCGAGCACGACACTGCGCACGCGATCCGGATGCGCGAGCGCGAGGAACGCCGCGATGCGCGCGCCCATCGAATAGCCCATCACATCGGCGCGCGGGATATTCAAGATGATCGAGCAGCGCCCGCACGTCCTCGGCCATCACCGCGCTGTGGTAGGCGGCGGGACTCGTAGAGCTTGGCCGAGGCGCCATGGCCGCGATTGTCGAGCGCGATGGCGCGGCGACCGGCGCGGGTCAACGTCGAGACCCAGCCCGGGTTGAGCCAGTTCACTTCCTTGGTCGAGGCGAAGCCGTGCACGAGCACGACCGGCTCGCCCTCGCCTTCATCGAGATAGGCGATGTCGACGCCATCGTTCCGAAAATGGGGCATGCGTGAGGATAGATGTTTAGTGCTTTTCGTTGTGCATGATCTTATCCGAAAACCGGTTCCCACCCCGGATCAAGTCCGGGGCAGGCTTTTTCGGGATCATGCACGTGCCGTCATCGCCGCGTAGCGATCGAGCGCGCGCAGGCGCTTGGCGCGGCGGCGCTCGCAATAGCGTTCGGTGGCGCGCTCGCAGGTCCGCTTGAGCGCGACCACGAAGCCCAACACCGTCAAGGCGGCCCACAAGATCCACCAGGCGAGATGGAACGCGCTGGCGGCGAGGAACAGCGCGCCGCGGCCGAACATCTTCAGGATGGCGCGGGTGCGGTTGCCCTTCACGTCGGCCAGCCGTGCCATCCGCGCGACGTCGCGCGGGCCCTGCGCGATCTTCAAGCCGTCGAGCGCGGCCTGGGTGCCGGCCTTGCTCTGCACGCGGCCGAGGTCGCCGACCATCCGCACCAGGTCGCGGGATTTCTCGACCTTCACCGCCTCGCGCACCGCGCGCGCGGCGGTCGCGGGCTCGCGTGACGCTGGCCTTGCTGACGGCGCGGCGCAGCGCCGTCCAGTCCACGACCTCCCGCAGCGTGCGGCCCAGATAGGCGCCCATCTGCGCGGTCATGCGGCCGGTCTTGCGCGCCGCCTTGAGCACGGAAAGCCCGATCCGCGCCGGCGTGCCGGCGCCGAGCGAAGCATAGGTGCCGGCGGTGAGCGCGATGCCGACGCCGGCAAGGCCGAGCACCAGCTCGTCGGCCGGCTCGCCTGACGCCATGCGCGATCCTTCGCGCACCGCATCGCGGATGTCGCCGAACACGAACAGGTCGCCGAGCGCGGTGCCGGCAAGGCCGACGAAATCCTGCGGCTCGCCGACGATGAAGCCTTGCGCGAAGCTGCCGGCAGCGCGCACCGCCGCCGCCTGCGCCGAGTTGGCGTCCTCGACCCGCGCCACCAGCGCCGGATCGACCGTCACCTTGCGGTCGCGCGCGAGGTCGAGGAAGCTCTGCGCGAGGTCGGCGTCCTTGGCCGCGAGCGCGGCCTCGATCTCGCGGCGGGCGACGTCGGCATTGAACGAGCGGTCGAGCGCGTGGTCGGCAAGACGCACCGGATCGTCCTGCGCCTCCAGCAGCATTCCGGCCTCGATTCCGCGCAGGCACCAAGGTGAGCGCCGCGATCACGCAGGCAAAGGCCGCACCGAGCGGCAATGCGATCCGCGAGCCGTGCATCTTTTTACTGGTCTCCACGCCCGCCCCGGCATCAACTGGTATTCCCGGATTGCGCCAGCAAGATGCCCGAGCGCAAATTATCCGATTCCGCCACGTCTTCTCGCCACCCATCCTGCCCCGGTGCCGGAAAACCCCTGCGGTTTCGGCACTTGCGAGCTTTAACTCTAGGAATCCGTCAACTCGCCGGCTATGGTGCGGCGCATTCAACCCGGCGGATCGGACCCATGGCGGAGAGCTACGTTCCTCATTTTCACAACACGCCCGGCGTCCCGGTCATCGAGATCGGCGCCAAGGAATTCATGTGCGTCGGCGCCGAGCCGCCGTTCGACCATCCGCACGTCTTCCTCGACATGGGCGACGCGACCGAGATCATCTGCCCCTATTGCTCGACCCTGTTCCGCGTCGATGCCAGCCTCGATCCCCATGCCGCGCGCCCGCCGGAATGCGCGCTGACGGAAACCGCGGCAGCCTGATCAAAGCCACTCCAACGGAGGACCGCCCGTGACCTCCCCGCGCACCGTCGTCATCGCCGGCGCCGGGATCGGCGGTCTGACGGCGGCGATTGCGCTCGCCCAGCGCGGCTTCCGCGTATCGATCATCGAGCAGGCCGAACGGCTCGAGGCGATCGGCGCCGGCATCCAGCTTTCGCCGAACGCCTCGCGGCTGCTGATCGGCCTCGGCCTCGGCGAGCGGCTCGCCCCGTACTGTGGTCGCGCCGCAGGCACTCAACGTCATGAACGCCCGCACCGGCCGCGTGCTCGCGCGCGCGGCACTCGGTGATGATGCCGCCAAGCGCTACGGCGCGCCCTACTGGGTCATCCATCGCGGCGACCTGCATACGGTGCTGCGCGAAACCGTCGAGGCGACGCCGCTGATCGAATTGCAGCTCGGCATTCGCGCCGAGGATTTTGCAGCCCATGACAATGGCGTCACCGTCGGCGGCAAACGAGGGACGCAACCGGTCGAGACCCATGGCGCCGCGCTGATCGGCGCCGATGGGGTGTGGTCGGTGCTGCGCGAGCGCCTTGGGCACGCCACACAGCCGCGCTTCGCGCACCACACCGCCTGGCGCGCGCTGGTCGCCGCCGACGCGGTGTCGCCGGCGCTGCGCGCGCCTGCCGTCAACCTGTGGCTCGGCCGGCACGCGCATCTTGTCCACTACCCGGTGCGCGGCGGCAGCCTCGTCAACGTGGTCGCAATCCTGCGCGACCACTGGCGCGAGACCGGCTGGAGCGCCGCTGGCGACCGCGACGAGCTGCTGGCGCGCTATCCCGCCGGCATGTGGCACGCGGCGCCGCGCGAGTTGATCGCCGCGGCCTCCTCCTGGCAGAAATGGGCGCTCTACGATTGCCGCCCGCTCAAGCAATGGGGCAAAGGCCCGGTGACGCTGCTCGGCGACGCCGCGCATCCGATGCTGCCGTATCTCGCGCAAGGCGCCGCGATGGCGATCGAGGATGCCGCGGTGCTGGCGCAGTGCCTCGCACAGTCGCCCGACGACGCGCCGGCGGCGCTACGCAGCTACGAGAACAAACGCCAGAAGCGCACCGCGCGGGCGCAACGCGCGGCCCGCCGCAACGGCGCGGTCTATCACATGGGCGGCGCCGAGGCGTTCCTGCGCGGGCTGGCGCTGGTCGCCATGCGCGGAACCGGATTGCTGCGGCAGTACAACTGGCTCTATCGCTGGCAGCCGGAGTGAGCCGGGCATATATCTGTCGTACCGTCCCTCGGATTCTCCCCATGGATCATCACGTCCACAGCGAAGGCAGTCAGCCGGCGGCGAACGGCGTGATTGACCCCGTCTGCGGCATGACGGTCGATCCGCACACCACGCCGCACCGGCATACCCATCAGGGTCATCCCTATTATTTCTGCTCCGCCGGCTGCCGCACCAAATTTGCCGCCGATCCCGCCAAGTATCTGTCGGGCCACGACAAGGCTGTCGAACCGGTTCCTGAAGGCACGGTCTACACCTGCCCGATGCATCCGGAGGTGCGCCAGATCGGGCCCGGCGCCTGCCCGATCTGCGGCATGGCGCTCGAGCCGGAGATCGCCACCGCGGACACGGGACCCAATCCCGAGCTCGCCGACATGAGGCGGCGCTTCTGGATCGCCCTGGCCCTCACCGTCCCGGTCTTCGTCCTCGAGATGGGCGCGCATCTCTTCGGCGCGCATGCCTGGATCGACCAGACGCTGTCGAACTGGCTGCAATTCGCCTTCGCCACGCCGGTGGTGCTGTGGGCCGGTTGGCCGTTCTTCGAGCGCGGCTGGCAGTCGCTCGTCACCCGCAACCTCAACATGTTCACGCTGATCGCGCTCGGCACCGGCGTCGCCTATGCCTACAGCGTGATCGCAACGCTCGCGCCGAGCCTGTTCCCGGCGGCGTTGCGCGGGCATGGCGGCGCGGTCGCGGTCTATTTCGAGGCCGCCGCCGTCATCACCGTGCTGGTCCTGCTCGGGCAGGTGCTGGAGCTGCGCGCCCGCGACGCGACCTCCGGCGCGATCCGCGCGCTCCTTGACCTTCAGCCCAAAACTGCGCGGCGGATCGAGAGCGACGGCAGCGACATCGAAGTCGGGCTCGACGAAGTCGCGGTCGGCGACCGCCTGCGGGTGCGGCCGGGCGAGCGCATCCCGGTCGACGGCGAGGTGATCGAAGGCCGCTCCGTCGTCGACGAATCCATGGTGACCGGCGAGTCGATGCCGGTCACCAAGGAGCCCGGCGGCAAGGTGATCGCCGGCACCATCAACCAGTCCGGCTCGTTCGTGATGCGCGCCGCCAAAGTCGGCCGCGACACGCTGCTTGCCCAGATCGTCCAAATGGTGGCGACGGCGCAGCGCTCGCGCGCGCCGATCCAGCGGCTCGCCGACCAGGTGTCGGGCTGGTTCGTCCCGGCGGTGATCGCGGTCGCGGTGCTGGCGTTCATCGTGTGGGCGATCTTCGGCCCCGAACCGCGCCTCACCTATGGGCTGGTCGCGGCGGTGAGCGTCCTTATCATCGCCTGTCCGTGCGCGCTCGGCCTCGCCACGCCGATGTCGATCATGGTCGGCGTCGGGCGCGGCGCTCAGGCCGGCATCCTGATCAAGAATGCCGAAGCGCTCGAACGCATGGAAACGATCGACACCGTCGTGATCGACAAGACCGGCACGCTGACCGAAGGCAAGCCCAAGGTGGTCGCGATCGTGACCGCGTCGGGGTTCGTCGAGAACGAGGTCTTGCGCTTTGCGGCGGGCGTCGAGCGCGCGAGCGAACATCCCCTCGCCGCGGCCATCGTTGCGGCAGCGACCGAACGAAAAGTCCAGCTCGGGCGCGTCATGGGTTTCGACTCGCCTGCCGGCAAGGGCGCCGTCGGCGTGGTCGATCGCCGCCGGGTTGCGCTTGGCAATGCGGCGTTCCTGTCCGAACTGGGGATCTCCACCGCCGCGCTCGATGCCGAGGCGGAGCGGCTGCGGCGCGACGGTGCCACGGCAATCTACGTCGCGCTCGACGGCAAGCTCGCCGGCGTCATCGCCATCGCCGATCCGGTCAAGGAGACGACGCCCGCCGCACTCGCCGCGCTGCGCCGGGACGGGCTGCGCGTGGTGATGCTCACCGGCGACAACCGCACCACCGCGCAGGCGGTCGCGCGCTACCTCGGCATCGATGAGGTCGAGGCCGAGGTGCTACCCGATCGCAAGGCGACCGTGGTCGAGCGCCTGCGCGCCGAAGGCCGTGTCGTCGCCATGGCCGGCGACGGCGTCAATGATGCACCGGCGCTTGCCGCCGCCGATGTCGGCATCGCCATGGGTACCGGCACCGACGTCGCGATCGAGAGCGCGCACGTCACCCTGCTCAAGGGCGATCTCATGGGCATCGTCCGCGCGCGCAGCCTGTCGGCCGCGACCATGCACAACATCCGCCAGAACCTGTTCTTCGCCTTCATCTACAACGCCGCCGGCGTGCCGATCGCGGCCGGCCTGCTGTATCCGCTGTTCGGCGCGTTGCTCTCGCCGGCGATCGCCGCCGCCGCGATGGCGCTCTCCTCGGTGAGCGTGGTCGCGAACGCGTTGCGGCTGCGCAAGGTTGATATCTAATCGCGCTACTGGATCGCGGTGGTGCTGCGCCAGGTCGGCGGGGTCAGGCAGTTCTTGCGGCGCGACGCGGTGTCGATCACCCCGAGCTCCTCGACCACGGTGCGATGCTCGCCGCGATAGGCGACCGTGCTGACCAAGGTGCCGCCGGCGGTCTGCTCGGCCTTCTGGATCAGCGACCGCAATTTCTCTTCGCGCGCGGCGACACCCTCGCCCGCCTTCAGGATCTGCTCACAGGTGTGGTACTCGTATTTGCCGGGATCGGCGAACAGCATCACGTTGACATTGCTCGACGTCGAGCACGCCGCGACGCCAAGCAGGAGCAGCGCGAGCAGCGTCGCGCGTCCAAACCCTGTGCCGAAACTCAAATACTGCATGGGTCCACCGGCGGCAGAACGCCCCATCTCACATGCCTGCCGTAAACAATCAGTGCCGGGCGAGGCTATGCCCGCCAATTGTGCCGATACTGTGCCCCAACCCATGGTGCGGACGGCCTGACTTCAACCGGGACGGGCTTCCCTCAACGGACTTGTCCTGGTGGTGACGCCCTGCGCCTACTTGCAAAGAGCGCCATGAACCGTCTCCGAAACATGACTTCGCCCATTGACCAGGTACGCCTCATCCTCGCGATCCTGGCCGACGATATAGAGGAAAGGCATCCCTCCCCGGCCGGGGCTGTTTTTCGCTCTTACGTGGCCGCAGATCGTATCCACGCGCCTGTGCAGCAGATTTTTCTGGGCCCGCTGCAGATTGTAGAACTCAGCTGCGTCGGGATTTTCCATCATCGCCGCGATGGCCGCCTTGGCTTTTTCGGTGATCGGATCAGACGTCTTGGGTAGAGCGGCCGGCACAGATCCGGTCGTCCCTACATGCTTCGCTTTCGCGACAGCTTTGGTCTTTGGCGCGGCCGACTTCGTACCTTTAGTAGGATGGATATTCGCTGCTGTTGATTTGCGGGCGCCAGCCATTTCGGGATGGGGAGTAGCGGTACAGCCGGCCAAGGCCACGGCCAATACGGCCATCAACAACGCTCTCATGCAACGCCCCCACGCACGCGGTACGCACGCCCGCGCCCCTACCCACAGCCAGTTTGAGCTATTTCTCGGGTCCGCGCTACCAAGAGTCGTAGAGAAGCTTCAGAGCGATAATCACTATGCGTTTTGAAGCATTTGATTGGAGGTATTTGTCAGCGCCACCGTTGCCGTGGCAGCCCGAACGCCAACAGCCGCTCAAACGATCCGCTCGCTGCCCTTGATCTGGCTGCGATGCATGACCCGTCGCGTCTTGGGATCGAACGGATCGCGCCGGTGCAGCACCGAGAGGTTGTTCCACATCAGCAGGTCGCCGACCTTCCACTCGTGGCACATGGCGAAGCGCGGCTGCGTCGCATGCGCCCACAGCGCGTCGAGCAAGGCGTCGCTGTCGGCGACGCTCAGCCCCAGCACGTAGGCATTCGGACGGCGGCCAAGGAACAGCGCCTTGCGGCCGGTCTTCGGATCGGTGCGCACCAGCGGATGACGCGCGCCCACGGTCTGCCGCACGTCGGTCACCTCCTGATAGCCCTTGCGCAGCATGCCGGCCGAGTTGCGCGAGGCGTCGTGGATCGCGATCTTACCGTCGGCGGCCTGCTTGAGCTCGGCGGGCAGCCCCTCATAGGCGGCGAACATGTTGGCGAAGTGGGTGTTGCCGCCCGCTTCCGGCGGCGGCACCTCGAGCGCGTGCAGCATCGCGGCTTTGGGCGGCACGTCGACGTAGGTCATGTCGGCATGCCAGACCGCCTCGCCGTCGCCGAGATTGCCGATCGGCTTGCCGGCCTCGACCACGTTGGAGATGACGTTGAGCTCGGGATGATCCTTGAGGAACGGCTGACCGTAAGGGTTCGGCCCGGGCGGATCGAGCTCGCCGAAGTTTTTGCTGAACTCGATCAGCTGCGGATCGCTGAGGCTTTGGTCGTGGAACACGACCACCAGCCGCTCGCGCCACGCGTTCTCGATCGCGTCAATGTCGGCTTGCGGCAGCGGCGTCGAGACGTCGACGCCGGCGACTTCGGCACCCAGCGGCGCATCAAGGTTTCTGATCGATATCATCCCGGCGACCTTTCAGAGCAGCATGGATCAATTTGGTGCGGACGGCCGGACTTGAACCGGCACGGGGTTTCCCCCAACGGATTTTAAGTCCGTTGCGTCTACCGTTTCGCCACGTCCGCGTTATGCTGCTTTTAGCACGCGCCCGAAAAGACGCGCACGTCACTCGGCGGAGCCTGGGCCTTATAGAGCTCGCCCCATAAGCTTTCCCAGTCCTGGCCGTTGGCGTCGGTGATGCGGCCGTCGCGCTCGTAGAACTTGTTGGGGATCTGGAACATCGCGAGCATCAGCCCGCCGTCGGGCGCCCAGGCGGAATGACGGCTGCCGGCATCGCGCCAGACGAACTCGCCGGGACCGACGTCCATGCCGGCGTCGGGCCCGTCGCGGTCGACCAGCCGGCCCTCGATCACGTAGGTCTGCTCGATCTTGACGTGCTCGTGGTCGGGCAGGATCGCGCCGGGCGCAAAACGCGTCAGCGCGGTGACGAGGCCGCTCTCGGCGTCGAACAGCAGCGTCTTGATCTCGCAGCCGGGGAAGCGCGTCTGCTGCCACTCCATGTTGGCGGGGCGCACGTGATGCGAGCGCGGCTCGGTTTTGGTTTTTGGCGTGACGGCGTCCATGACGGCCTCCGCAGGTTTTAGTGCGCCGACTATAGCACCGCGAGGCGCGCGGCTACAGCCCGGCCTCCTTGATGGGTGGCTGGAAGGTCAGGCCGGTATCCCACGGGAAGAAGATCCAGGTGTCCTGCGACACCTCGGTGATGAAGGTGTCGACCATCGGCCGCCCCATCGGCTTGGCGTAGACGGTGGCGAAATGCGCGTCCGGCAGCAGCCGGCGCACCAGCCGCGCCGTCTGGCCGGTGTCCACCAGATCGTCGACGATCAGCACGCCCTTGCCGCGGCCGCCGCCGGCGGCGGCGATCTCGGCGGCGACCGTCTTGATGACGCGTGCGTCGTTTTGTGTGGTGTGATCGTAGCTCGAGACGCAAATGGTCTCGATCAGCCGGATGCCGAGCTCGCGCGCGACGATCGCTGCCGGCACCAGGCCGCCGCGCGTGATGCAGACCATGGCATCGAACGGCCCGGCTTCCGCCAGCCGCCAGGCGAGCGCGCGCGCGTCGCGGTGGAACTGGTCCCACGACACCGGGAATGGTTTGCGCGGCTGCTCGGGTTCGGGCGCGGTCGTTGGTTCGCTCTTGGTTTCAATCTTGGGCCTGGACTTGGTCGCCATGGACGCTCCGTTCACATCCGCAAATCGATCACGAAATCGAACCGCGCCGCCATGGTGTTGTCCTTGGCGTTGCCCTTGGCGCCGGCCTTGTCGGCGACCTGCATCAACAGCTCCTTGCGGAACAGGCCGTCGCGGCGGTTGCCGGGCTCGTCGGGGAAATAGAGCTGCGTGGTCAGCAGCAGCTTGCCGCCGGCGGCCACGTTGACGTGATAGTGCCGCGTGCGGCCGGGATAGAGCGCCGGCACGATGGTGCGGAAGCGATAGCGCCCCTTCTCGTCGGTGTAGGTGCGGCCGCGATAGCGGAAGCCCTTGTTGTCGTAGGCGCCGCGCTCGTCCGCATGCCAGAGATCGACCACCGCGCGCGCGACCGGATTGCAGCCGCGGGTGAGCACGAAGCCAGTCAGGTCGACCTGGCGCGCCTTCGAGCCGGCCTCGACCAGGTTGTCGCGCCCTGGCGATCCCGCGCGGAAGAACGGACCTTCGGTTTGCGGCGGCGTGGCGGCGCCCTCCTCTGCGCATTGCGGCGTGAGCGGAAGCTCCTGCGCAAGCGCCTCCTGCGCGAGCGCCTTGGCGCCGCTCATTCCCACGCCGGCGGCAAAGGCGCCCTGTACGACGACGCGGCGGGACGGACGATATGAACTCATAACATGTACTCCTGACGTCGTTCTAGAGCGCCGCCCTCACCCGCTTTACCATCTCCTCGACCGCGGTTTTCGCCGCTGTCAGCTTTCCCTGATCGCGCGCGCGCAACACCACATTGGTGTTCGGCCCGCGCTTCTCGTCGAAGAACGGATAGCTGCCGATCGCAACCTCGGGATGGACCTTGGCGATCTCGCCCAGCGGCGTGCCGATGTCGCCTTCGCGGCAGTCCGCGCGCACCGTCTCCGACAGCATGCGCACGCCGGTCTTGAGCTTGGGCGCGACCTCGTCGAGCATCGCCTGCATGATGGTGGGCACGCCCGCCATCACGATGACATTGCCGAGCCAGAATCCGGGCGCCGCCGACACTTTGTTGTGAACGAGATCGGCGCCGGCGGGGATGCGCGTCATGCGCATGCGCGCCTCGTTCATCTCGCCGCCGGTCTGCGCCAGCCGGTCGGTCAGTATCTTGACCGCGCGCGGATCGTGATCGATCGACACGCCGAACGCTTTGGCGACGCATTCGGCGGTGATGTCGTCATGGGTCGGCCCGATGCCGCCGGTCGTGAACACATAAGTGTGGCGCGCGCGCAGCGCATTGAGCGCGGTGACGATCTCGCTCTCCTCGTCGCCGACGACGCGCACTTCCTTGAGGTCGATGCCCAGCGCGGTCAGGTATTCGGCGATGTAGCCGATATTCTTGTCCTTGGTTCGCCCGGAGAGGATTTCGTCCCCGATCACCAGCAGGGCGGCGGTGACCAAATTGGCAGCCGTCATGTTCGTCCTTGGTCCGTTTCCAAACGTCGTGCGGGGCGACCCGCCAGGCAGGCTTCAAGTCATGCGCGATCCGGGGCAAAGTAGCGCCCGGACGGCGGCGACGCCAATGAGAAAGGTTGGGTTTTCGGCGACAATTTGCGGTCTAGCCGCCATCGCGGCAACGCGCGAACCATCAAGAATAAACGAAACGACGGAGGAAACGGTCATGACGCGGATTTGGTTGCTGGGCTGCGCCGTCGCGGCCGCCCTGGCTTGGACCCCGGCGGCGGCCCAGGACAGCATCGACCGGCCCATCAACATCTATGTTGCCGGCACCGCCGGCGGCGGCATCGACCTCTACGCGCGGGTGCTTGCCCGCCACATCGGACGCCACATCCCGGGCAAGCCGACCGTCAACGTGCAGGTGATGCCCGGCGCCGGCGGCATCCGCGCCGCCAATTTCCTGGCGCAGCAGGCCCCCAAGGACGGCACCGCGATTGTCACCTTCGCCGGCGGCCCGATCCTCGAGCCGCTGATCGGATCGCGCAAGGTCGACTACGACAGCAGCCACTTCACCTGGATCGGCGCCGTCTCCAAGGACGTCGGGATGTGCGTCGCCTGGGGCGCAAGCCCGTTCAAGACCATCAAGGACGCGCAACGCGAGACCATGATCGTCGCCGGCACCGGCGCGGGCTCCGACACCGACACCTGGCCGGTCATCCTCAACGAGCTGATCGGCACCAAGTTCAAGCTCGTCACCGGCTACCAGGGTACGCAGGAAACCGTGATCGCGATCGAGCGCGGCGAGGCGCACGGCCGCTGCACCTTCAGCCTCTCCGCGATCAAGACCGCCAAGCCCGACTGGCTGCGCGACAAGAAGATCAACGTCCTGACCCAGCTCGCCTTTGAAAAGCACATGGACTTCATGGACGTGCCGCTGATCTACGAGCTGGTATCGAAGCCGGAGGATCGGCAGCTGCTCGACCTCATGATCGGGCCGAGCGCCATGGCGCGGCCGTTTGCCGGACCGCCCGGACTTTCGCCCAAAATCGCCTCCATGCTGCGCCGCGCCTTCGATGCGACCATGAAGGATCCGGCGTTCGTCGCCGAAGGCGAGAAGATCCAGGCGGAAATCCTGCCGACGACCGGCGAGGACGTGCAGAAGCTCGTGACCAAGCTCTATGGCACGCCCAAGCCGGTGGTCGATCGCGTCAAGAAATATCTGGTTCATTGAGGCCGAGGACGACAGGAGGTGACGATGCCATCCCAATTCCGTTTCGGACGCACGCTGTTGGCAGGCCTCGCGATCATTCCGGCGCTTATCTCCGGCGCGCACGCGGAGGCGAGCCTCGATGCCGTGATCAACGATCTCGTCGCCGCCAACCGCATCCTCTATCGCCAGGGCGTGGTCGACGGGTTCGGGCATGTCAGCGTGCGCCATCCCGGCAATGCGGAACGCTACCTGATATCGGCCTCGCTCGCGCCAGGGCGCGTGACCAAGGACGACATCATGGAGTTCGACCTGGAGTCGCGGCCGATCGACCAGCGCGGACGCTCGATCTATTCGGAGCGCTTCATCCATTCCGAGATCTACAAGGCGCGGCCCGACGTGCATGCGATCCTGCACAGCCACTCGCCCACCGTCATCCCGTTCGGCGCCTCGAACGTGCCGCTCAAGCCGATCGTCAACACCGCCGGATTTCTTTCCCCTGAGGTGCCGGTGTTCGAGATGCGCAGGTTTGCCGGATCGCGCAGCCTCCTGGTCACCGATGCCAAGCTCGGCAAGGCGCTCGCCGACACGCTTGGCAACCGCACCGTCGCGCTGATGCGCGGCCACGGCAATGTCGTGGTCGGTCCGAATATCCGGCGCATGGTGTCGCGCGCGATCTACACCGAGGTGAACGCGCGCCTGCAATTGCAGGCGCTCGCGCTCGGCAGCCAGATCATCTATCTCGACGAGACCGAGGCGCGGGCCGGCGAAGAGAACCGCGACAAGTCGGAGCGCGGCCACAGTACCGACCGCACCTGGCAGATGTGGGTCGAGGAGGCCATGGGCCCGGGCAGCGCGGACCGCTAGTCGGCGCAAAAAAGCGCTGTCCGGATAGACACTTCGCGCCCAAAATAGAGGCAGAATCTACGCTGCGGCCTGCATACGGCCTGTGCACAAGTCCAATTGGTTTGGCGCGCGGCTTGCTACTACACTTCCGGAACGAGAATTCCGGGACGTTTCCAGAGCGGCCGGGTGCCGCCCGGGGTCAACAACGGTGGCAGTGGTTTTCGATGAGATGACAGGGGCCGACGGGTCGGTACGCCCGCCCTATGGCGAACTGTCACGCTGGCTCGAGGAGGTTCCGCCCGAGGTGCTCGACCACCGCCGGCGCGAGGCGGAGCTGATCTTCCAGCGCATCGGCATCACCTTTGCGGTCTATGGCGAGGCCGACTCGCAGGAGCGCCTGATCCCCTTCGACGTGGTCCCGCGCATCCTCGCCGCCGCCGAATGGGATTTCGTGAGCCGCGGCCTCGAGCAGCGGGTGAAGGCGATCAACGCCTATATCGGCGACGTCTACGGCAAGCGCGAGATCCTGAAAGCCGGCGTGATCCCGGAGGATCTGGTGTTCCAGAATCCGGTGTTCCGGCCGGAGATGAACGGCCAGAAGGTCCCGCACGACATCTATGTCCATATCGCCGGCATCGACATCGTGCGCGTCGATGCGTCGACCTTCTACGTGCTCGAGGACAATGCCCGCACGCCCTCCGGCGTCTCCTATATGCTCGAGAACCGCGAGATCATGCTGCGGCTGTTTCCGGAGCTGTTCTCGCGCCATCGGGTCGCGCCGGTCGAGAACTATCCCGATGAATTGCTGGCGACGCTGAAGTCGGTGGCGCCGGCGACCGCCTCCTCCGATCCAACCGTCGTGCTGCTCACGCCCGGTATCTACAACTCCGCCTATTACGAGCACTCGTTCCTGGCCGACAAGCTCGGCGTCGAGCTGGTGGAAGGCCGCGACCTGTTCGTGAAGGACGAGACCGTCTACATGCGCACGACCCAGGGGCCGCAGCGCGTCGACGTGATCTACCGCCGCATCGACGACGACTTCCTCGATCCCCTCGCCTTCCGCCCCGATTCGGCGCTCGGCGTGCCCGGCGTGATGTCCGCCTATCAGGCCGGCAACGTGACGCTCGCCAACGCGGTCGGCACCGGCATCGCCGACGACAAGGCGGTCTACAGCTACATGCCGGCGATCGTGAAATTCTATCTCGGCGAAGAACCGCTCCTGAACAACGTGCCGACCTGGCGTTGCCGCGAGGAGGATCACCTCAGCTACGTGCTCGATCATCTCAACGAGCTGGTGGTGAAGGAAGTGCACGGCTCCGGCGGCTACGGCATGCTGATCGGACCCAAAGCCGACAAGGCCCAGATCGATGCGTTCCGGGCCAAGCTGAAATCATCGCCGAAGAATTTCATCGCGCAGCCGACGCTCGCCCTCTCCACCGTTCCGACCTGCGTCGAGGAAGGCATCGCGCCGCGCCATGTCGACCTGCGGCCGTTCGTGCTGGTCGGACGCGACCGTGTCCGGATCGTGCCGGGCGGGCTCACCCGGGTCGCTCTGCAAAAGGGCTCGCTGGTGGTCAATTCGAGCCAGGGCGGCGGCACCAAGGATACCTGGGTGTTGGACACGTAACATGCTCTCCCGCACCGCCGACAATCTCTACTGGCTCTCGCGCTACGTCGAACGCGCGGAATACCTCGCGCGCATCCTCGAAGTGACGCAGCGGCTGACCACGCTGCCACTCTCCTATGTCGGCAGCGGCAACGAATGGGAATCGGCGGTCGCCACCGCCGGCTGCGCCGGCGCGTTCTCCGCGCACTATTCGGAAGCCAACGAGGAGACGGTCACCGAATTCCTGTGCTTCTCGACCGCCAACCCGTCGTCGATCCGAAGCTGCTTCGAGCTCGCGCGCACCAATGCGCGCGCCGTGCGCACCGCGCTCACCATGGAAATGTGGGACGCGATCAACGGCACCTGGCTGCAGCTCAAGCGCTTCGGCAACGGGCCGACCTCGCGCGAGGAGTTCATGCGCTTCCTGCGCTGGGTGCAGGAAGCCTCGCTGCGTTTCGACGGCCGCGCCTACCGCACCATGCTGCGCAACGACGCCTACTGGTTCTCGCGGCTCGGGCTCTACCAGGAGCGCGCCGACAACACCGCGCGCATCCTCGACGTCAAGTTCCACCTGCTGCTGCCGACCAACGAACGCGTCGGCGGTCCGCTCGACTATTTCCAATGGTCGGCGATCCTGCGCTCGGTGTCGGCACTGACGGCGTATCACTGGGTCTACAAGGAGAGCGTCAAGCCGTGGCTGATTGCCGACCTGCTCATCCTCAAGGATGAGATGCCGCGCTCGCTGGCGAGCTGCTACGGCAACCTGGTCCAGAACCTCGACTACATCGCGCAGGCTTATGGCCGCCAGGGCCCCGCGCAGCGGCAGGCCCGTGCGGTGCGCACCCGCCTTCAGAACAGCCGCATGGAAGAAATCTTCCAGCAGGGCCTGCACGAATTCATCGGCGAGTTCATTTCCTCGAACAATCGTCTGGGCGCGGCGATCACCGAGCAGTACCTGCAGTGATCGTGTAGGCTGTAGACATTTCAAACGCCATCGTGATGATGGCATTTCATGCGTATCCGCGTCGTCCATCGAACCAGCTATCACTACGACACGCCGGCCACCGGCGTGATCCAGATGCTGCGGCTGACGCCGCGCAATCATGACGGCCAGTACGTCATCAACTGGCATATCGACGTGTCGTCCGATTGCCGGCTCGACCAGCACGAGGACGCGTTCGGCAACCTCTGCCACGCCTTCACCGCCGAAGGCCCGTTCAGCGAGCTCGTCGTTTCGGTCGAAGGCGAGGTCGAGACCCGCAACACCGATGGCGTGGTGACCGGCGCGATCGAGCGATTCCCGCCGACGTTGTTCCTGCGCGAGACGCCGCTGACGAAACCCGACGACGCGATCGCCGGCTTTGCCGAAGCGGCCCGCGCGGCGGCCGGCGACGACAGCCTGAAGCTCCTGCACGCCCTGCTGGCGGGATTGCACGACGAGATCACCTTCGATCCCGATCCCACCCATGCCGCCACCACGGCCGCCGAAGCATTCGCCCTCAAACGCGGCGTGTGCCAGGACCTGACCCACATCTTCATCGCCGCCGCACGCTGCGTCGGCATCCCGGCGCGCTACATCAGCGGCCACCTGCATCGCGACGACGGCGTGCTCGAGCAGGACGCGGGACACGCCTGGGCCGAAGCTTTCGTGCCCAATCTGGGCTGGGTCGCATTCGACGCCACCAACGGCATCTGCGCCACCGACGCCCATGTCCGGATTGCGGCCGGGCTCGACTATCTGGGGGCGGCGCCGGTGCGCGGCACCCGCTACGGGGGCGCCGGCGAGACGTTGTCGGTCAACGTCCATGTCAATCAGACGCAGCGGCAGTCGCAGAGCTGAATCCGAATTGCTTGGGAGCCCAGGGGGTCGCTATAACAGCGTCGCCATACGGGGAGCGGCCGAATGACCTATTGCTGCGGAATTCTGGTTCGCGACGGCCTGGTGATGTTTGCCGACACCCGCACCAATGCCGGCGTCGACAACATCTCGACCTTCCGCAAGCTGCACGTCTTCAGCAAGCCCGGCGAGCGGATCATGGCCGTTGCGACGGCCGGCAATCTGTCGATCAGCCAATCGGTCGTGAGCATGTTGCGGGAAGGTTGGGAAAATCCCGAGACCGGTGAAACCGAGACCTTGATGACAGCGCCGACCCTGTTCCAGGCGGCGCAGCGGGTCGGGCGGACCATCCGCAAGATCCACGAGGAAGAAGCCGGTGCGCTGGAGGCCAATGACGTTCGGTTCGATGTCTCGTTCCTGCTCGGCGGTCAGGTCAAGGGCGAGCGCCCTCGCCTGTTCCTGCTCTACTCCGCCGGCAACTTCATCGAGTGCACCCAGGACACCCCGTATCTGCAGATCGGCGAGCACAAATACGGCAAGCCAGTCCTCGACCGCGCCATCACCTACGATCTCGATCTCTATGACGCGTTGAAGATCGGCCTGGTATCGGTCGACTCCACCATGCGCTCGAACCTGAGCGTCGGCTTGCCGCTCGACATCCTGATCGCACGCCGCGACGCCTACGACGCCGAGGTCAGCTACCGCATCGAGCCGGGCGAGCCCTATTTCCACGACCTGCGGGAGCGCTGGTCGGCGGCGCTACGCGCCGCGCATCTCAATATTCCGCGCCCGCCCTACAAAAGTGCGCGCTGAGCTTACGCTCCATAACGAGACATGATTTAACGGCGCAATTCGCGCGTGGCTCTTAACGTGTGATTAACGTCACCGCCTGAAATGCCAGGTTGCCGAGCCGTTAACCGGCGCAAAGTCCGCAACGCAAGTCTCTCGCAATTATTCCGACGTATGTTCCCCGACCAAAAGCCCCTGGGGAACTGAGACTTGGCTTTGGCTCCACCACAAACGAACGAAGGACAAGCGACCGCCGGCCGCTATCACGTGCGCCGCGGTGTGGTGATTCCGATCGGCGTCATTGTCGCCGTCGCGATCATCTGCGTTGTCGTCGCCGTCATGGGCTCGGCGCAGCGCGCCGACGAGGTCGCGATCGCGACCGAGCGGCAACTGTTCACGCGCGCGCTGCACAATCACGGCGAGCGCATGCTGCGCGAGGTCGACGCCGTCGCCAATTCGGAGGCGGCCTATCGCAAGATCCGCCTCGACTTCGATATCGAATGGGTGCAGGTCTACGTCGGACAGCGCCTGCAGTCTTATTTCGATCACCACTTCATCTTCGTAGCGGACCCGAACGACCGGTTCCTGTATGCGACGCTCGGCAACCGCCGCGTCGATCCGAACTGGTTCAACTCCGTCCGCAACGACCTCAATCCCGCACTCGATCAGTTGCGCGGGCGCGGCAACAGCAGCACCGCGGGTAGCACGCTCGCCGGCGTCCACCAGCCAGCGATAGCGCAGAGCCAGCGCGTCACCCGACTGCAGACCTTCCTCGGCCGCCCGGCCATCCTGGTCGCGATCGCGATCGCAAGCTCCGACGACCTCGCGCGTGACGCGGCGGCGGAGAAGGCGCCGGTCGTGATGAGCGTGAAAATGATCGACAGCGACGTGCTGGCGGAGATCGCGTCACATCTGCAGTTGCGCAACCTGCGTCAAGTCGGCGTCGAGCCGATTGCGCTGGGCGACTACGTCTTCAAGCTGACCGATCCGCACAGCCAGCAGGTCGCGACCTTCGCCTGGACGCCTACGCGGCCGGGCGCGGAGATCGTCCAGAGCGTCATCCCATTCATCGCGGTTGCGGTCGCCGGCTTCGCGCTGCTCGCCGCGCTCGTGCTCGGCCACATGCGCCGCACCGCTGCGACCATCGCCTCCGGCGAGTTGAGGCTGCGCCACCTTGCTTTGCATGACCCCTTGTGCGGCCTGCCCAACCGCATCTTTTTCAGCGAGCGCCTCGAGGGGATGATCGCGGACGTGCGCAAGGGCGCTCCACCGGCGGCCGTGCTCTATATCGATCTCGACCACTTCAAGGACGTCAACGACACGCTCGGCCATCCGATCGGCGACGAATTGATCCGCGCGGTGACGCAGCGGCTCACCCAAACCGTACGCGAGGGCGACCTTGTCGCCCGCATCGGCGGCGACGAATTCGCCGTCATCACCGCGGCGGGCTCCGACCACGCGACGTTGCTGACGATCGCAAATCGCCTGATCGCGGCGATCTGCGCCCCCTACACGATCGCCAACCAGACCATCGTGATCGGGGCCAGCATCGGCATCGCCGTGGTCAGCGAAAAGGTCGGCGGTGCGGCAGACATCATGCGCCATGCCGACATGGCGCTCTATCGCGCCAAGAACGAAGGCCGCAACCGCGCCTGTATCTACGACACCGCGATGGATACCGACCTGCTGCAGCGCAAGCTCGTCGAAAACGACCTTCGCCTGGCGATCGAGCGTAATGAGTTGAAGGTGGCCTACCAGCCGATCGTCAACAACAGCGGCGAGACCGTGGTCGGCGTCGAGGCGCTCTGCCGCTGGACGCACCCGGTCCGCGGCGAGATTTCACCGGCCGAATTCATTCCGATCGCGGAAAACTCCGGCCTGATCATCGACCTCGGCGAATGGGTGCTGCGCCGGGCCTGCATCGACGGCAATGCCTGGCCGACCGTTAGCGTCTCGGTCAACGTCTCGCCGCTGCAATTCCGCCGCTCGGACTTCGTCGACGTCGTGGAACGCATCCTCGCGGAAACCGGCTTCGATCCGACCCGGCTCGAGCTCGAGGTCACCGAGAGCACGCTGCTCGGCAACGTCGACACCGCGGAGCTCGCAATGTTCCGTCTCAAGGCGCTGGGCGTTCGGCTCGCGCTCGACGACTTCGGCACCGGCTATTCGAGTCTGCTCTATCTGCGCCGCTTCCCGTTCGACAAGCTCAAGATCGATCGGAGCTTCGTGCATTCGATCGAGCGCGCTGCCGACGCCGCCGCGATCGTGCACGCCGTGGTCAGCCTCGGCCGCGGCCTCGGCATGCGGGTCACCGCCGAGGGCGTCGAGACCGCCGAGCAGCATCTGTTCCTGCGCGCCGCCGGCATCCATTCGATGCAGGGCTACCGCTTCGGCCGCCCCGGTCCGGCCGCGGATATCACCGCGCGGCTTGCCGCGCCGGGCTCGTTCCGCATCGCCGACGACAAGTCGGACCTCGCGATGGCGGGCTGACCGGTTCTGTCCGTCAATCCAGCTTCAATCCGATCGCCCGGATCACCGGCGTCCAGTACGCGATTTCCGTGTCGAGCAGTTTCTGCGCCTTCGCAGGCGTGGAATCGAAGTCGGGCGTGAAACCCGACGTGTTGAACATGCGCTGCAGATCCTTGTCGGCCACTGCCTTGCGCGTGGCTTGCGCGATCAGTTCGACGATCGCTTTCGGCGTCCCCCTCGGCGCGTAGAGGCCGATGAAATTCTGCGAGGTCAGCCCGGGAAATTCCGCCTCCGCAACCGTCGGGATGCCAGGCGCGCTGGTGAGCCGGTTCGCGCCGGTCGACGCGAGGATGCGCAGCTTCCCGGCTCTGTGCAGCTCGAACGCGCCCGCGCTCGCGCTCTGCACCACCATCGGGATGTGACCGCTGATCAGGTCGGTCATCGCCGGCCCCGCGCCGCGATAGGGCACGTGCGGGATGTCGGTTCCAGTCAGCGACTTGAACCGCTCGCCGACCAGATGATTTATCGAGCCCGTGCCCGACGATCCGTACGACAGCTTCCCGGGATTGGCCTTGGCGTAGTCAGCGAGCTCCTTCAGCGTCCGGACCGGCAACGCGGGATGAACACCGATGAGGGTCGCATTGTAGCCAAGGACCGCGATCGGCTCGAAATCCTTGACCGGATGATAAGGCAGGCGTGTCGATGCGATCGGGTTGACGACCAGCATCGGGGTGCCGCCGAACAGGATCGTATAGCCGTCCGGCTGCGCCCGCGCGACCGCGGCGGCGCCGAGCGAGCCGCCGCCGCCGCCCATGTTCTCGGCGACGACCGTACCGAGATACGGCTTCACGCTCTCCACAAAGGGCCGGGCGGTTGAATTGTAGAGCCCGCCGGGCGCAAACGGGACCACGAGCCGGATCGGCCGATCGGGATACTTCGGCTGCGCACGCGCATTTTGTGCCAGCGCCGAAGCCGACAATGCGACCACGCCCAACGCAAGCAGATCACGTCGTTTCATGACGCGTCCCTCCCTGTCGTGTCGCTTTTCTATTTTTCTCGATACTAGCGCATTGCCTGGGTCGACGCAGTGGCGGACCGGCGACGCCGGCCATCGCCGACTCAGGTCGTGTCGTCAGTCGAGCTTCAGTCCGATCGACCGGATCACCGGGGTCCAGGTCGCGATCTCAGCTTCCAGCAACCGCCTCGTCTTCTCCGGACTGGGGTTGAGCTCAGGATCGAATCCCGAGTCACCGAATATCCGCTGCAATTCCTTGTCGGCCATGGTCGTGCGCGCCGCCAGCGCAATTTGCTCGATGATTTCCTTCGAAGCCCCTCTCGGCGCAAACAGCCCGATGAACTGGGTCGCCGTGAGGTCAGGCATTCCAGCTTCGGCGACCGTCGGCACATCGGGGGCGCTGGCAAGTCGTTTCTCACTGGTGAACGCAAGGATTCTCTGCTTGCCGGTCCTGTGCATCTCGATAGCTTGGCCGGTCACGCTCTGGAAATTTACCGGGATGTGGCCGCTAATGAGGTCCGTCATTGCGGGACCAGCACCGCGATAGGGCACGTGCGCAATATCGACTCCGGTCAAAACCTTGAGTTGTTCGCCGATCAGGTGGTTCGGAGTGCCGACACCGGAAGACCCGTATGACAGCTTGCCCGGATTGGCCTTGGCCGAGTTGATGAGTTCCCTCAGCGTCCGGATCGGCTGCTTGGGATTGACGACGATGGCGGTCGGATTGCGGCCGATCACAGCGATCGGCTCGAAATCCTTGAGCGGGTCGTAGAGCCGCTTGGTCGCCGCGATCGGATTGATGACGAGACCGCTGTTGCCCCCGAGGAGGATGGTGTAGCCGTCGGGCTTCGCGCGCGCCGCGGCGGCGGTGCCGAGCGAGCTTCCGGCGCCGCCGATGTTCTCGATGACGATCGTTCCGAGATGTGCCTTCGCCTTGTCCGCCCATGGCCGCCCCGTGCCGTCATAGACCCCGCCGGGTGGATAGGGGATCACCAGCCGGATCGGACGTTCCGGATATTTGGCCTGTGCTGGTGATGACCGCAGCACAAGCGCGCAAAGCGCGCCAATTCCGCCGCCGAGCAAATCTCGCCGTTTCATCATACTCCTCCCCGAGGCAATTTTCTTTTGTCTGTTCGCGATACTAGCGCATTGCCTGGGTCGACGCAGTGCTGATAATGCGCACCGACCAGCAGGGATTTTCCGACATGGCACAACAAAAAATCGCGGTGGTGACCGGCGCCGGCACCGGTATTGGCAGGGCGGTGGCGCTGGCACTGATGAAGGAAGGTTTCGGCGTCGCACTCGCCGGACGCCGGCAGGACAAGCTCGACGAGACCGCCGCCGAAGGCGTCAAAACCAACGGGCAGAGCCTCGTCGTCCCGACCGACGTGAGCGATCCGGCCTCAGTCAAGGCGCTGTTCGCCAAGACCAAAGAGGCCTTCGGCCGCTGCGACGTGCTGTTCAACAACGCCGGCATTGGCGCGCCGGCGACGCCGATCGAGGACCTGCCCTACGAGACCTGGAAGAAGGTCGTCGACATCAATCTCACCGGCATGTTCCTGTGCACGCAGGAAGCGATCAGACTGATGAAGGCGCAGGACCCGCGCGGCGGCCGCATCATCAACAACGGCTCGATCTCGGCGCATACGCCGCGGCCGGGCGCCGCCGCCTATACCGCGACCAAGCACGCGGTCACCGGGCTGACCAAGCAGACCGCGCTCGACTGTCGCGGCAAGGACATCGTCTGCGGCCAGATCGACATCGGCAACGCCGCGACGCCGCTGACCGAGCGCATGGTGCAGGGCCAGGGCGTGCTGCAGCCGGACGGGCGGATGATGGTCGAGGCGCGCATGGACCCCGACGCCGTCGGCCGCGCCGTGGTCTACATGGCCGGCCTGCCGCTCGACACCAACGTGCTGTTCATGACGGTGATGGCGAACGCGATGCCGTTCGTCGGGCGGGGGTAACCTCACCGCGGCTTCCGCAGCATCGGCACCAGCGGCGGCGACGTGCCGACCTGGATCGTGCCGAGCGGCTCGAAGCCGTGGCGCCGGTAGAGCGAGATGTTGCGCGGATTGCTGGATTCCAAATAGGCGGGCACGCGCTCGCGGTCGCAGCGCGCCAGCGCATGCGTCATCAGCGCGTCGCCGTGTCCCTGCCCGAAATACGCAGGATCGACGCCGATCAGCGGCAGATACCAATGCGGCTCGTGTGGATGATACGCCGCCATCTGTTCGAATATTCCGGCGCCATCCTGGAGCTTTGAAGGCGCCACGGTGCTTTGCATCACCGCGCTGAGGCCGTCCTCGTCGGGCCCGACGCCGGGCGGCAGCCACAGCGCTACGCCGGTGTAGCCATCGGTCGCAAGCGCGCTGCCCTGCGCGAACGCACGCCCCCCGAAGGCACGCGCCATCCGCGGCATCGCCGCCAGATATTGATCCGGGTTCGGCCACGTCCACCGCGTCATCGGATCGGCGGCAAAGGCCAAGACGATCGTTGCGATCGCGGCGCCTTCCTCAACCGGCGTCAACGCTCTGATTGTTGGAACATCCACGCCGTCCTCCCAGCTGACACTCCGAAGCCGACGTCCTCTCCTGCATTGCGATGGCCAAACTGAGGCTGTGGCAAAGTCAGCGGCGTGCCTTCGCCTTCACCTTGCGGACTGCGCCGCTCATGGCCGCGCGCATGTCGGCGATGAGCCGATCGTTGTCGCGGGTAAGACGCGCGACGAGGCTCTTGGGACAGAGCGAATTCGGATCGTGCTGCCCACCCCACCGGATCATCTCGACAAGCACGGGCGTGAGATCGCGGCCCTTTTCGGTCAGGCTGTAGATCACCTGCTTGCGGTTGTGGGGATCGGGACAGCGCGCGATCAAGCCGCGCTCTTCGAGCTTCTTGAGCCGGGCGGTCAGGATGTTCGACGCGATGCGTTCCGGCGACTCCATCAACTCCTTGAAATGCCGCTTCCGCGCGAACAGCAGGTCGCGGATCACGAGCAAGGTCCAGCGGTCGCCGAAAAAATCGAGCGCATAGTCGATCGGGCAGCCGGAGAGCCGCCGCTTGCGGCCGTCACTCATCGAACCTCCAAAGAAAACCTGTGATATCAGGTCGTTTGATAACTTGCAAAATGCAACTCATATGCTACGGTTAACTTGCAAAATGCAATTAATGGAGGGATGTCGTGGAAACATCGATCAAAGTAAGCGCATTTCGCTGGGTACCGCCGTTCGCGCAGGGCTTGGCGCGTGACTTTCGCGTGCGTTGGGCGCTGGAAGAAGCCGGCCTCCCCTATGAAGAGCGGCTGATCGGGCCGGAGGATCAGTCGACCGAGAGCTACCGCGCATTGCAGCCGTTTGGGCAAATCCCGGCGCTCGAGGATGGCGAGGTGCCCTTGTTCGAATCCGGCGCCATCGTGCTGCACATCGCAGAGCGTTCGGAAGCTCTGATGCCATCCGATCCGGCGGGACGCGCGCGCGTGACGTGCTGGGCGTTCGCTGCGCTGAACTCGATCGAGCCGCGCGTGTCGGCATTGGCCGAAATCGATCTGTTCCATCGCGACGCGGAATGGGGAAAGCTGCGCCGCCCCGCGGTCGAACAGGCGGCGAAGGCCCGGCTGGCACTGCTGGCGGACCGCTTCAAGGGACGCGATTATCTCGAGGATCGCTTCACCGCGGCCGACATCCTGATGGTCACCGTGTTGCGCGTCCTGCGCCACACCGATGTGGTCACGCAGATCCCGCCGCTGGAGGCCTACCGGCTGCGCTGCGAAGCGCGTCCTGCCTTCCAACGGGCGATGGCCGCTCACATGGCGCCATTCGAGAAACATGCGCCGGCGCCCGTGAACTAGGAGGGACCGGCCATGACGACGCGCTTCCTGCTCGCCGCTCTCGCCTACATCGTGCCGACCTTCCCGCTCGGCTATCTCTGGCACCTGGTTATCTTCAAGAATTACTACGCGTCGCTGCTGGTCTATCGCCCGGACATGGCCTTCTCCTTGGGTGTGACGTCGATGGCGATCCAGAGCGTCATCTGGGCCTACCTCTACAACCGCCTGTTCTCCGGCGAGCCGGTGCTGCGCGGCGCGGTGAAATTCTCAGGCCTGGCCTTCCCGCTCGCCTGGAGCTTCCTGGTGCTGCCGATCGGCGCCAAGCACCTGATGGCCGACGTGCAGGGCTTTGTCCTGATCGAGACGGCGTTCGTCGCGGTTCAGTATCTCATCGTCAGTCCGCTGATCGCGCTGGCGTTCTCCTACGGACGAGCGCCACAAACCGCAGCGGCTTAGCGTACATTCCGGCGGTATTTTCCGCCGGAGCCGCTACAATCCCCCGCGAATCCTTTGGGCTTGCGGGGGCATGCTGCAACTTCAATCGGCCTTGGGCGTCGTGGGCCTGCTCGCGATCGCCTGGCTTGTCAGCGAGCGCCGCGGCGCGGTCGCCTGGAAGCAGGTCGGCCTCGCGCTCGCCCTCACCATCATCGTCGCGGTGCTGCTGCTCAAGATCCCGCAGATCGCCGCCGCCTTCGCCTATGTGAACCAGGCGGTTGGCGCGATCGCCGCCGCGACGCGTGCCGGCACCACGTTCGTGTTCGGCTATCTCGGCGGCGGGCCCCTGCCCTACGACCTGAAGACGCCGGGCGCCGAATTCGTGCTCGCCATGCAGGCGCTGCCGGTGCTGCTGGTGATGAGCGTGCTCACCACGGTCCTGTTCTACTGGCGCGTCCTCCCTCCCCTCGTGCGCGGCTTCTCCTGGGCTTTGGAGCGGACCATCGGCGTCGGCGGCGCGGTCGGGCTTGCGACCGCGACCAACATCTTCGTCGGCCATGTCGAGGCGCCGCTGTTCATCCGCCCTTATCTGGCGCGGCTGACGCGCACCGAGCTGTTCATCGTGATGACCGGCGGCATGGCCGGCATCGCCGGCACCGTGCTGGTGCTCTATGCCACCATCCTCGGCCCGATCATCCCCGACGCGGGCGCGCATCTTGTGGTCGCCTCGGTGCTGGGCGCGCCGGCCGCGATCCTGATCAGCCTGATCATGGTGCCGGAAACCACCGAACGGCAGACCAGCGGCGATCTTATCGAGCCGGAGCCAGTCGCATCGTCGACCATGGACGCGATCGTGAAAGGCACCGTCGCCGGGCTGGAGCTGCTGCTGACCATCGTCGCCATGCTGATCGTGCTGGTCGCGCTGGTCTACCTCGGCAACGCTATCCTCGGTCTCCTCCCCGATGTCGCCGGCGCGCCGCTCTCGCTGCAGCGCATGCTTGGATGGATCATGGCGCCGATCACCTGGCTGATGGGGATACCCTGGGATCAGGCGCAGACCGCCGGCAGCCTGATGGGCATCAAGACCATCCTCAACGAGCTGATCGCCTATGTGGAGCTGTCGAAGCTCGCCGCCCGACGCGCTCGATGCGCGCTCGCGCCTGATCATGCTCTACGCGATGTGCGGCTTCGCCAATTTCGGCTCGCTCGGCATCATGATCGGCGGCATGGCCACGATGGTGCCCGAGCGGCGCGACGACATCGTCGCGCTCGGGCTCAGGTCCATCGTATCGGGCACGCTGGCGACCTGCCTGATCGGCGCGATCGTCGGCGTGCTGAACTGACCGTCATTGGTCTTTTCGGCCGGAACAGATCGAGCTCAATGGCCATGCCCATGGCCAGATAGCCGGCTCGGTTCGGATGCAGCTTGTCGCCCGCATGTCCGATCGTGCTGTCGGGGACGAACTCAGGCTTGAGGCCTCCCGTTTCCGGATCGATCGTGGCCTTGTCGAAGTCGATCACCGCATCAAACAGCCCGGAACCACGGATAAAATCATTCAGCGCTCGGCGCTTCTGGTCCTGTTCCGCAAAGCCATGCGCAGCACTGGAGCTACCAAGCGCCGTAATGACGGTCGCGCCGATAATGCGCAGGTCGGCCCGCCGCGCACGAATCTGTGCTGACGATCTCCTTCATCCCATCCCGCACCTTTTCCAGTGGCGCGTTGCCGTTCTTGCTGAAGTCGTTGATCCCTTCGAGCCAGATCATATGCGTGACGCCCGACAATTCGAGCACGTCGCGCTCAAGCCGCATCTTTGCGGACGGTCCACCGGCGAACGGCTTTGCCGCACTGTATTCCACCGGTCCCGTCACTTGATTGCCGCCGATGCCGGCGTTTACGACAGCAACGCGATTGCCGTAGATCGCACGCAGGCGCCGCGCCAACACGTCCGGCCACCGATCGTCGCCGTTCATGGTCGACGCCGTGCCGGCCGTGATCGAATCTCCCAGTGTGACGATCGCGAAGCTGTCGGCAGGCGACATCATGTCGACGGCATTGAGAAAGAACCACGACGAGGTGCCGTAGGGAAACGCCGCTTCCTGCTCCGACTTCCCGTGCGATCCACTTCCTGGCGGGCTGACATAGGACGTGGTCAGCGCCCGGCCGTGCCAGGTCATCGGTCCGCTTTCGCCGACGATATGGAAGCTGACCGCAAGCTTGCGGCCTGCAAGATCCGTGGCTGCCGGATCACGCACGAAGTCGAGTGCGACGGCGTCGCTCCACACCGAGTCTCCCGGCGCGATGGTAACCGTGCCTTTGCCACCGAACGTGACCGGCCGGTTGGTGCCCGTGACAACGGCGGGACCGCCGAGCTGCAGGCCGACATAAACGTCGTCAAAGGTGACCGGCTTGGTGCCGAACACGTTGGTGAAACGCAGTCGGGTCTGCTGTCCCCAAGTGCTGGGACGGACAATCAGGCGGATCGTCTGATCCTTCGCGCCCGTTGCTGGCGCGGGAAAGGCGAAGCGCTGATCCGGCTGAGCCGACGTGTTGCCCATCGGATAGGGTCCTTGCGCAGAAGCGACCCAGCTCACCACCCATTTCTGCCCGCCTTGCGACCAGGCCGGCGGCACAGACACGATCAGACCGAGCAACAAACACGAGAGCCAACTCAGTTTTCGCATGCAGTGCTCCCCAGGACGCTAGCTGTTGGACTGGTCGGCAGAACAATAGCGGCGCGATCCGGATCGAACGAGCGCCTGAAAAAAGAATCCCGGATGTCGCTTTGCGACATCCGGGCTACAGGTTGAAACCGTGACTAGCCAGCGCCTAGCCCGGCGTCGGCGCGTAACGGCCGGTCGCCTGCGGCGCGTATCCGCCCTTGCCGCCCTTGGTCTCCCATTCGAGCCGCGTGTCGCGGGGCCAGGTGCGCTTGAGGTCGTCCTTCACGTCGACGCGCAAGCGGCCGAGCCCGTCGATCTCGAGTTCGACTTTGTCACCGTTCTGGAAAGCATGCAGGCCGCGGTGATTGGTGCCGGTGGCGAGCACATCGCCCGGCTCCAGTCCGTGGATGGCGCTGACGAACTCGATGCAGCGCGGGATCTTGTTCGCCATGTCGTCGGTGTTGTAGTTCTGCTTCAGCGTTCCATTGTTCCACAGCCGCACCTGCAGCTTGTGCGGATCCTTGATCTCGTCGGCGGTAACGATGTACGGCCCCATCGGGGCGAAGGTGTCGCGCGACTTCATCTGATAGAAGGTGTTGCCCGGCGGCTTCAGGCCACGCGCGGAGCCGTCGATGAAGTTGGTGTAGCCGAAGACGTAGCTCATCGCGTCGGCGGCTTTGATGTTCGCGCCGCGCTTGCCGATGATCACCGCAAGCTCGGCCTCGCCTTCAAAGTGGGTCGCCGGCACGTCCGGCAGCACCATCGTACCCCCGGTTGGCAGCACGCAATTCGGCGATTTCAGGAACGCATTGATCGGCGCCGCTTCCTTGCGGGTGCCGTCCTCCATGTAGTTCACCGCCATGCAGTCGATATTGATCGGGCGCGGCAGCGGCGGACGGATCGTCACCTTGTCGAGCGGAATGGAGCGGCCGCGGCCGGCCGCCTGCTCGATCCTATTGCGGTAATCGCCCCAGCGTTCGATGACACCATTGATCAGGTCGTGCGGCCCGAGTTGCGGCACGTCCTTGACCGCATCCATGACGTCCACGACGACGTCATCCTTGAGCACACCAAGCCGGAAATCATCGAAAAACAGGATCTTCACGGCGTCCTCCCTTGGACTTTTTTGTCGGTGCGACACGCTAGTCCCGGAGGACGGATGTGATCAAGAGCCGATTCGCATTTCGTTGCTGATCGCCTTTTTGACCCTTCCTTCCCGTGAAGCCGCGATGTATTTTTGAAAACTAAAGCGCTCAGGGAACATGAGCGTCCAACGCGCGCATTGCGCGATGACAAGGGAGGATCTGATGACGCTTCCCCGCCGTACGTTCGTCCGGCTGGCCGCCGGTGCTGCGGTAGCCCCCGCCATCTCACGTTTCGCATGGGCGGCAACCGATCCGTCGCAGCCGGTGCGCATTGTGGTCGGGTTCGCCCCCGGCAGCTCGCCGGACATCGTTGCGCGTCTGCTGGCCCGATCGCTGTCGGAACGCACCGGTCAGGAATTTATGGTCGATAACCGGACGGGCACCGGCGGCAACGTCGCCACCGAGGCGGTTGTGAATGCGGCGCCCGACGGCCGCACGCTGCTCATGGTCGGCCCCTCCAGCGCAATCGATGCAACGCTCTACGACAAGCTCGGCTTCGATTTCCGCCGCGATATCGCGCCGGTCGCCACCGTTGTGCGCTCCCCCAATGTCATGCTGGTGAACCCATCGGTTCCGGCCCGGACGGTTTCGGAATTCATCGCGCTCGCCAAGGCCGATCCCGGCAAGCTGACCATGGCCTCGGCCGGCGTCGGCACCGCAACCCATCTCGCTGGCGAACTGTTCCAGATGGAGACCGGCACGCGCATGGTTCATGTCGCCTATCGCGGCGGCGCCGGCGCCTATGCCGATCTCATCGCGGGACGGGCAGATGTGTACTTCCCGGCCCTCACCTCCGCGCGCAGCTATATCAAGAGCGGCGAACTGCGCGCCTTGGCAGACTTTGCGCCGAACGATGCGGCCGACACCTGGTTTGGCATCGGCGCGCCACGGAACACGCCCGCCGCCATCGTCGAGCGGCTCAATGGGGAGATCAACGCGGCGCTCTCCGATCCGACGCTCGCGGCGCACCTGGCCGATGGCGGCAGCACGGTCGTTACCGGCTCGGCGGCGGATTTCGGCAAGCTGATCGCGGACGAAACCGCGAAATGGGCGAAGGTGATCAAGCTCTCCGGCGCGGCGCTGAGCTGATCGCATGAAGCTTCCCCGCCGTCACTTCCTGCATCTCGCCGCGGGAGCGGCGGCGTTGCCTGCTGCTTCGCGGCTGGCTTGCGCGCAAAGCTATCCGTCGCGCCAGATCACCATGATCGTGCCGTTCGCGGCCGGCGGCCCGGCCGACACGGTCGGGCGCATCCTGGCCGAGCGCATGCGCACCTCGCTCGGCCAGACGGTGGTGATCGAGAATGTGCCCGGCGCCGGCGGCTCAATCGGCGTCGGCCGCGTCGCGCGCGCGGCGCCGGACGGCTACACGTTCGGCATGGGCATCTCCAGCACGCAGGTGGTGAATCCTGTCATCTATTCCCTGCCCTACGACGTGCAGACCGACTTCGAGCCGATCACGCTCTTGGCGAGCAACCCGCACTTCATCGTCGCCAAGAAGGCGAACCCGGCGAACGACCTGAAGGAATTCATCGCCTGGCTCAAGGCGAACCCGGACAAGGCCAGCGCCGGAACGGCCGGCGCCGGCAGCCCGCCGCATGTCGGGGCCGTCTTCTTCCAGAACCTGACCGGCACCCGCTTCGGCTATGTGCCCTATCGCGGCGGCGGTCCGGCGATGCAGGACCTGGTCGCCGGGCAGATCGACATGATGGTCGACGCGCCGGCGACCGTGGTGCCGCAACTGCGCGCCGGCACGATCAAGGTTTACGCCCTTGCCGCCAAGAGCCGGCTCGCAAGCGCGCCCAACGTGCCCACGACCGACGAAGCCGGGCTTCCCGGATTCCATTTCTCGGCGTGGTTTGCGTTCCTGGCGCCCAAAGGCACGCCGAAGCCGATGGTCGACCGCCTCAACGCCGCGGCGGTTGAAGCCCTCGCCGACGCAGGCGTGCGCGCGCGGCTTGCCGAGTTCGGGCTCGACCCGTTTCCGCGCGAGCAGCAGACGCCGCAGGCGGTGACGGCGCTGCATAAGGCTGAAATCGCGACGTGGTGGCCGATCATCAAGGCGGCCAAGATCAAGGGCGACTGATCATGATTAGCTCCCGCCGCCAATTTCTGCAGTTGGCGGCGGGCGCTGTCGCGCTGCCCGCCGTTTCCCACGGCGCATGGGCGCAAGCCTATCCGTCCCGGCCGGTGCGCATCATCGTCGGTCTTGCGGCCGGCGGCGCCACCGACATCGTCGCGCGGCTGATCGGTCAATGGCTGTCGGATCGCCTCGGCCAGCAATTCGTCGTCGAGAACCGGCCGGGCGCCAATGGCAATATCGCCACCGAGGCGGTCGCGAATGCCAACGCCGATGGCCATACGCTGCTGGCGATCTCACCGGCAGCCGCGACCAATGGCGCGCTCTACGACAAGCTCAATTTCGACTTCCAGCGCGACATCGCGCCGGTCGCCGGCATTCTGCGCGTTGCGAACGTGATGGCGGTGAGCCTGCCGCTTCCGGTCAAGACCGTTCCCGAATTCATCGCCTATGCCAAAGCCAACCCGAACAAGATCAACATGGCGTCGGCCGGCATCGGCTCCTCCAATCACCTGTCCGGCGAACTGTTCAAGCTGATGAGCGGCGCGCCGATGGTGCACGTGCCCTATCGCGGCGCCGCCCCCGCGTTGACCGATCTCATCGGCGGACAGGTGCAGGTGATCTTTTCCGCCGTGCCGTCGACCATCGAATATATCAAGGCCGGCAAGGTGCGCGCGCTCGCCGTCACGTCGACATCACGCTCGGAGGCCCTGCCCGATCTTCCCACGGTCGCTGAATTCATACCCGGTTATGAGGCAAGCAATTGGTGGGGCATCGGCGCACCTAAAAACACACCCGCTGCGATCGTCGACAAGCTCAACCAGGAGATCAACGCCGCCTTTGCCGATCCCAAGATGAAAGCCCGGCTCGCGGAGCTTGGCGGTGGCGTGCTTGCGGGCCCGCCCGCCGGCTTCGAGAAGCTGATCGCCGACGAAACCGAAAAGTGGGGACGCGTGATCCGAACGGCCAACATCAAGGCGAACTAGGTGCATCCACTCATTCCGCAATTCGCTCCCAACAACTGACACCAGTCGAGGAACGCCATGCATGGGTCCCGTCGCCGATTTCTACAGCTGGCGGCGGGCGCCGTCGCCCTTCCCGCCGTCTCCAGCGGAGCATGGTCGCAAGCCTATCCGTCGCGGCCGGTGCGCTTCATCGTCGGCTTTCCCGCCGGCAATGCCCCCGACATCATCGCGCGCCTCATTGGTCAGATTCTGTCAGAGCGGCTCGGCCAGCAATTCGTGATCGAGAACCGCCCGGGCGCCGCCAGCAACATCGCCACCGAGGTGGCGCTGTCCGCGCCGCCGGACGGCTACACGATCCAGATGATCGTGCTGACCAACGTCTTCAACCAGACGCTCTTTCCGCACCTCAAGTTCAATTTCATGCGCGACATCGCGCCGGTCGGCGGCATCGCCAATGCCCCCTACCTCATCGTGGTCAATCCATCGCTGCCGGTGAAAACGATCCCGGAGTTCATTGCCTATGCCAAGGCGCACCCCGGCAAGATCAATTACGCCTCCGGCGGCAACGGCAGCTCGTCCCACATCTTTGGCGAGATGCTCAAGAAAATGGCCGGCATCGACCTCACCCATGTTCCCTATCGCTCGAGCTTCATGCCCGACCTGCTGTCCAACCAAATTCAGATGACCATCAACCCGATCCCGCAAGCGATGGAATATGTCCGCACCAACACACTGCGCGCCATTGCGGCGACGACAGCGAAACGGCTGGACTTCCTGCCGGACATCCCGACCGTGGGCGAATCCGTTCAGGGCTACGAAGCGATCGGCTGGTATGGCCTCAGCATGCCCAAGAACACTCCCGCGGAGTTCGTCAACGCGATCAACAAGGCAACCAATGCCGCCCTCGCGGATCCCAAGGTGAAGGCGCGGTTCGCCACCTTGGGCGTCGAGCCGATGCCGCTGACGCCTGCCGGCTTCGCCAAATTCATCAACGACGACTACGAGAAGTGGTCGAACGTGATCAAGACCACCGGCATCAAGGTGGATTGACGCAGCCCTATCCCCCGCGAACTTCCTTCTCTAAACTCGCCGCGTAAACGCACGAGCGAGAGAGATGGAAGAACAATCGATCGAGCGATCCGGCATGAGCGCCGGCTCCAATCAGGCCACGCCCGTTGCGTGGCAAGACCTGCGCGAATGGATCGCGCTGGTCGAAGCCAACGGGCTGCTCAAGCGCATCGACGAGCCGGTCGATGCCGACGAGGAGCTCGCCGCCATCGCCTATCTCGCGACCCGGCGCGAGGATGCCCCTGCCCTGCTGTTCGACAACATCACCGGCGACCGCACCGGCGCGAGCATCCTCGCGAACATGCTGGGATCGAGCAAGGAGCGCTATGCGCTCGCTGTGGGCCTCGACCCGACGCTGTCCACCGCCGAGATGATCGCGGCGACCCGCGAGATCATGCAGCGGCGGATCAAGCCGGTGCCGATCGCGAAAGCCAAGGCGCGCGTCAACGAGATCGTGCTACGCGGCGACGAGGTCGACCTCACGCAATTCCCGGTGCCGAAATTCTGGCCGGGCGACGGCGGCCGTTACATCGGCACCGGCGACATCACGCTCACGAAAAATCCCGACACCGGCCGCATCAATGTCGGCTGCTACCGGCAGATGCTGCATGGGCCGCGGCGGGTCGGACTCTACTGCTCGCCGGGGAAGCACGGGCTGATCGACCGCGAAGCCTGGTGGGCACGCGGCAAGCCGTGCGAGGTGGTCGCCGCCTACGGCATCGACCCGGTGCTGTTCATGCTGGCGGCGCAGGTGTTCGGCATCAAGGAATCCGAGCTCGACGTCGCCGGCGGCCTGATGGGCCGCGGCGTGGAACTGACCGAAGCCGAATTCGTGAGCCTGCCGATCCCCGCCAATGCCGAGCTGGTGATCGAAGGCCTGCTGCATCCCGGCGACATGGAAGACGAAGGCCCGCTCGGCGAGTTCACCGGCTACTACGGCCGCGAGCGCGCGCCGCAGCCGGTGATCGAGGTGAAGGCGGTGCATCACCGCCGCTCGCCGATCCTCACCGCGGCGCTGATGGCGAAATATCCGTCCTGCGAGATCGGCGCCTATTACGCGATCATGCGCTCGGCGCGCATCCTCGACGATCTCGATCGCATCGGCGTGTCGGGCGTGCTCGGTGCCTATGCGCATCCCGCCGCCGCGTCCGGCTGGGGCATGGTGGTCGTGTCGATGCAGCAGCAATATGCCGGGCATGCCGCGCAGGTCCTGGCGCTGACCGCGCAATGCCCGGCCGCCGCCTACTACACCAAGTGGATCATCGCGGTGGACGAGGACGTCGACCCGACCGACTTCAACGACGTGATGTGGGCGCTCTCGACGCGCTGCAATCCGGCCGACGATCTCGATATCCTTCGCAATACCTGGTCGACCGGGCTCGACCCGAGCCAGTATCCGCCGGAGCTGCGGCCCTACGGATCGAAGGTGCTGGTCAACGCCTGCAAGCCGCACAAGCACATCAAGCAATTCCCGCAGGCGACGCTGTTGCGGCAGAGCGTTTATGAACGCGCCGCCGCGCGCTGGGACGAGCTTGGCTTGCCGGGACCGCCGCCGAAGCCGACGGCGTTTCACAAGGAATGATGCACGTTCTAGTGCAGCCGGAACTCGCCGTTCAGGGCGCGGATTTCGGCGGGCTTGATCAGCCGCGCATGCGCGACCGTCACCGAATGCAGCGGGCCTTCGATCTTCTCCAGCCAGAACGCGAGAAACTTGTTCAGCACCGGAAACTTCGGACAGAGATCGTAGTCCTGCCACACATAGGTCTGCAGCAGCGCGGGATGATCGGGCAGCCGGTACAGGATCTCGGCCGTGGTCAGTCCGTACCCTTCCAGCTGCTTCCTGAAGCCTTCCGAAACCATGAATGTCCTCCATTTCGGGGACAACAAGTGTCGAGGAACTGGCGTTCCTATTTCAAGCCCAAAAGATAAATTAAGTGTGCATTTTCAATGCATTAGCAGCATCGGGTCACGATTGCTGACAGAGCCGTTTTTGGGTCCTCTTGCGGCCCCCTGGCGGGCCGCCAGCCCCGAAATTAACCAAACAAATTCAGATATTTGGAGCACTTGGTAGCACTCCGCTGAAATGAGTGCTAAAAAACTGCCGTGCCCCTCTTGCGGGCCAAAGTGCGCGCCCTATGTCGCTCACAAGCAGTCGCCGGAAGTTCTTCCACGCGGCTGTTCATCAAAGACCGAAAAGACCGACCGAATCACTCAACGAGGAGGATTTCCATGAAGTTCCGTCCGCTTCACGACCGCGTCGTCGTCAGGCGCCTCGATGCCGAGGAAAAAACATCCGGCGGCATCATCATTCCCGACACCGCCAAAGAGAAGCCCAGCCAGGGCGAGATCGTTGCCGTTGGACCGGGCGGGCGCGACGAGGCCGGCAAGCTGATCCCGATCGACCTGAAGGTTGGCGACCGCGTGCTGTTCGGCAAGTGGTCGGGCACCGAGGTCAAGATCGACGGCCAAGATCTCCTGATCATGAAGGAGTCCGACATCCTCGGCGTGCTGGAAGGCAGCGTCGCCACCAGGAAGAAAGCCGCTTAATTTAAACCGGAGTTTGCAAACATGGCTGCCAAGGAAGTCAAATTCTCAGTCGATGCTCGCGACAAGATGTTGCGCGGGGTCGACATTCTCGCCAATGCCGTGAGGGTGACGCTCGGCCCGAAGGGCCGCAACGTCGTTCTCGACAAGAGCTTCGGCGCCCCCCGCATCACCAAGGACGGCGTCACCGTCGCCAAGGAGATCGAGCTCGAAGACAAGTTCGAGAACATGGGCGCCCAGATGGTGCGTGAGGTCGCGTCCAAGACCTCCGACATCGCCGGCGACGGCACCACCACCGCGACCGTGCTCGCCGCCGCCATCGTCAAGGAAGGCGCCAAGGCGGTTGCCGCCGGCATGAACCCGATGGACCTCAAGCGCGGCATCGACCTCGCGGTCGAGGCCATCGTCGAGGACCTCAAGAAGAACTCCAAGAAGGTCACCTCCAACGACGAGATCGCCCAGGTCGGCACCATCTCGGCCAACGGCGACCAGGAGATCGGCAAGTTCCTCGCCGAGGCGATGAAGAAGGTCGGCAACGAAGGCGTCATCACGGTCGAAGAGGCGAAGAGCCTGGAGACCGAGCTCGACGTCGTCGAAGGCATGCAGTTCGACCGCGGCTACATCTCGCCGTACTTCATCACCAATGCCGACAAGATGCGCACGGAGATGGAAGACCCCTACATCCTCATCAACGAGAAGAAGCTCTCGGGCCTGCAGGAGCTGCTCCCGCTGCTCGAGGCGGTCGTGCAGACCGGCAAGCCGCTTCTGATCATCGCCGAGGACGTCGAAGGCGAGGCGCTCGCCACGCTCGTGGTCAACAAGCTGCGCGGCGGCCTCAAGGTCGCGGCGGTGAAGGCTCCGGGCTTCGGCGATCGCCGCAAGGCCATGCTGCAGGACATCGCGGTCCTGACCGGCGGCCAGGCGATCTGCGAAGACCTCGGCATCAAGCTCGAGAACGTCACGATCAACATGCTTGGCCGCGCCAAGAAGGTGATGATCGACAAGGAGAACACCACGATCGTCAACGGCGCCGGCAAGAAGGCCGACATCGAGGGCCGCATCTCGCAGATCAAGGCGCAGATCGAGGAGACCACCTCGGACTACGACCGCGAGAAGCTGCAGGAGCGTTTGGCCAAGCTCGCGGGCGGCGTCGCGGTGATCCGCGTCGGCGGCGCGACCGAGGTCGAGGTGAAGGAGCGCAAGGATCGCGTAGACGATGCGATGCATGCGACCCGCGCCGCGGTCGAGGAAGGCATCCTGCCGGGTGGCGGCGTCGCGCTGCTTGCGCGCCGGCGCTGCCCTCAAGGTGCGCACCCAGAACGACGACCAGAAGACCGGCGTCGAGATCGTGCGCAAGGCGACGCAGGCTCCTGCCCGCCAGATCGCGAGCAATGCCGGTGAGGATGGTTCGGTCATCGTCGGCAAGATCCTGGAGAAGGACCAGTACGCATTCGGCTTCGACGCCCAGAATGCCGAATACGTCAACATGCTCTCCAAGGGCATCATCGACCCGACCAAGGTGGTGCGTCAGGCACTGCAGGGCGCGGCGTCGGTTGCCGGCCTTCTCATCACCACCGAGGCGATGGTTGCCGAGGTGCCGAAGAAGAACCAGCCGGCCATGCCCCAAATGCCGGGCGGCGGCGGAATGGACTTCTAAGTCCTTCTTTGCTCCACGAAATGCGAGAGGCCGCCTCCGGGCGGCCTCTTTGCTTTTGAGACGCCTCGCCCTCCGTCATGCGGAGATGTCGAACAGCGACTTCACCATCTGATTGTAGGACGTCACGACCCGCGCGTTGGCCGCATAGGCGTAGGAAGCCATCAATTGCTGGACGACTTCCTCCGCCAGATCGACGTTGGGCGCCGCGACCAGGCCATCTTGGTTGGCGTACGGTGCCGACGGGTTGGGGGTTGCCACATAGCTCGGCGAGACTTCGGTGACGACCGCCCGGGTACCGCCGGTCGCCACATCCACCTGATCGACGCGCAACGGCGTGTAGGGACGTGGCGCATCGGGTGAATAATTCCCCTGCGCGTCAGGCAGCGCACCATCGGAACGCACATTCGCGACGTTCCGCGCCGAGACTTGCAAGCGCTGGGTTGCCGCCAGCATTCCCGACATCGCGATGGACTGCACGCTACTCATGAACCAGCCGAGACCCGTTACCTGGCCGGACTCTAGTCGATCCCCATCAAAACTTCCCTGCAAAGACCCCTTCGAATTCCCGCTTCGCTGTTTACGTTCAATTCACGCTCGTGGGCGGCCCGCCTGGGGACCGGACGAGGGCCGAAGAGAAATCGGGCTGAAAAAACGGCAACGACCACGAACGAAAGGCGCGCGTACATCCGGCGTCACCTGTCGAAGCGCGGTCGTTTGGGCGATGGTACACTGAACAAAACCATCGCCACTTGCAGACAAGGTATCGGAGACGGACGACAGCGACATGACAACAAAAGCAGGCAAAATCTTCATCGGCATCGGCGGCTGGACGTTCGAGCCGTGGCGCGGCGCGTTCTATCCGAAGGGACTGCCGCACGCGAAGGAACTGTCATATGCCAGCGAACGGCTGACCTCGATCGAGGTCAACGGCACGTTCTACCGCACGCAGACGCCGGCGACGTTCCGTAAATGGGGAAGCGAAGTGCCGGACGGCTTTGTGTTCTCGATCAAGGGCCCGCGCTATGCGACCAACCGCAGCGTGCTCAAGGAAGCCGGCGACTCCATCAAGCGGTTTATGGACAGCGGCGTCACCGAGCTTTCATCCCGTCTCGGCCCCCTGCTCTGGCAGTTCGCGCCCACCAAGAAATTCGACGAGGCCGATTTCGGCGGCTTTCTCGAATTGCTGCCGGACACATTCAACGGCTGTCACATTCGTCACGTGGTCGAGGTCCGGCATGACAGTTTCAAGACGCCGGAATTCGCCGCGTTGTTGCGCAAATTCTCGATCCCGGCCGTGTACACCGACCACGCGCGCTATCCGAACATCGCCGATGTGACGGGCGATTTCGTCTATGCCCGGCTGCAGCAAGGCGACGACAAGGTGCCGACCGCCTACCCCCCGAAGGAGATCACCGCCTGGAGCAAACGGCTCACCGACTGGGCAACCGGCGGCGAGCCCGACGATCTTCAACGCATCGCGCCGGCGCCGAAGGCCGAAGGCAAGCCGCGCGACGTGTTCGCCTACGTGATCCACGAAGGCAAAATCCGCGCGCCGGCGGGAGCGATGGCGCTGATCGAAAAAATCGGAAAAGCCGCCGTGTGACAGGGATATCCCCAGAAGTCACAATTCAACATGACAGCCTGAAAACGACAACGACCACGAACCAAGAGGTGCGCGTACATCCGGCGTCACCCAATGATCGTGGTCGTCCTGGACGATATCCGATCTCTCGAAGACCGCCCCAGCGAAGGAACCTCAACGGCTCCAACTCCGCCTTTGAGGCTATATAGGTGTCGAATATGACACCCGCAAGACAGTGGAAAACGTTGTTTTTCGCTGTCATGTGCGCGTTTTCCAAAGTCAGGAGGGCCGCCGTTTCGCGCCGGCGGCCCTCCGTCTTCGTCACGCTGCATCGGGCGCCTTCAGCCGCACGAGCTTCGTGAGCAGCGCATCCAGACCTGCACCCTCACCGGCATGCAGGTCGATGCGGCCGACCTTCTCCACAAGGCGCTCGATCGACTCGAGCTCCTTGAGCCGAAGCAGCAGCGGGTTGTCCTCCATCAGCTTCGCGGTGTTGAGGAGCGAACGCGTCGCCGCGGTCTCCTCCTGGCGGCGGATCAGGTTCGCCTTCGCGAGCCGCTCCGCCTCCACGACCTTGTTCACCAGCTCGCGGACCTCGCCCGGCAGGATCACGTCCTTGACGCCGAGCTCGGTCACCTCGATGCCGGTCTCTGCGAGCCGCTCGCGCACGAAGGCACGCAGCTCGGCATCGAGCGCGTTCTTCGCCGAGAGCACCTCGTCGAGCGTGCGCGACGCCACCGCCTCGCGGATCGCGAACTGCACCAGCCGGTACAGCCACTCGTCCACATTGGCGACGACCGCCACCGCGCGCTCCGGATCGGCGATGCGGCGGAACGCGGTCAGCGTCACGCGCAGCGCGATGCGGTCCTTGGTCAGCATCTCCTGCGCCGTGATCTCGAGCGCCTGCGGGCGCAGGTCGAGGCGCTTCACCTCGATCTTGCGGCCCGCGGTCCAGAACGCGTGCCGGCCCGGCGCGAGGCGCTCGGTGAGCCGGCCCTCGACATAGAGCAGACCGGCCTCCTGGTTCTCGACCACGTGCTCGGCGACCAGCGTGTTGCGCTCGCGCGCAATCATCGCCAGATGCCGCGGCGCGACCCGCGGGTCGCTTGCGACGTCGATGCGCTCGACCTCGACCGTGGTCGCGACCTTCCAGAACACCCGGGTCTGCCACGAGCCCATCAGATGCGTCGGCCGGCCGTCGAGCTTGACGATCGCGACCTCGTCCGACTTGGTCTCGACCGGCTCGAACAGCGCAGCAGCGAGGTCCGGCCGTGCCGCCTTGAGCACGGCGAACCGCTCCGCCGAAAACTCGGCGCGAACGACATTGTGCAGCTCGGCCGCGAGCGCGCGCCGCGGGTCGAACAGCGTGTGGCGGCCCGGCTCGAGCACACGCTCGAGGCGGCCGTTGCGCGTAAGGAAGGCGCGCTCGCCATCCTTCACGGTCACGCGCAGAACAAACAGATGCCACGTCATGGCACATCTCCTTCGTTGCCGTCCCGGATGGCGACGGCCTTGTTGCATTTCGAGAAAAGTGAGGCCCGGACGCGACTTCCCGTGCGACAAGCGGGCCGCGGATTGAGCCCGTGTGAACGGCGGGCGTGCACATCCGCACCGCCGTACCGAAGCACGGCGGCCGGATGGACGACCCGACGTTCGCGCGGGCGGTATCCGCCGCGGCGCAAAGCCGGTGTTACGGTGTCGAGGTACGAGCGAGGAGCCTTTCGGCGCGACGACCGGACCGCGACTGAAGCACGCGTCCGGTCCCCTTCATGGGAATCAGCGTGGCAAGCTGATTTCGGTTTTCAAGACCGAACAGGAGCGTTGAGCGGGATTCGAACCCGCGACCGCATGATTAAATGTCATGTGCTCTACCCAACTGAGCTATCCTCGCGTTTGGTTGAGATGACAGGAATCGAACCTGTGCCTCCGGGTCTTCCCCGGCGCTCTCCATGAGCTACATTCCCTGCCCTCGTTCAGCGGAACGCGAAACCGCAAAGCGGCCCGCGCCAGCCGGATTTTGAAGTCCGGACACAAGGCGTCCCGAAGGAGCGCGGGCGGATATAGATCAAGCAAGGCGGAAAAATGGCGGAGTTCCATCGCTTCGCAACTCGATCGAAGATTTCAAAAGCGAGCGCGCGCACGCGCAGAAAAATTCAAACGCACCGCCGGTCCGATCGCGTTTGTGTCGCCTAGCCGCCGGCGACGCCATATCAATCCAGCGTCCGCCGGAAGCGCGTCACCGCGACCGCCATGGCGAAGAGCATCAGCCCGGCCAGCGCGGCGGTGTCGTAATGGAGGTTTTCGAACGACGCCCCCTTCAGCATGATCGAGCGCACGATGCGCAGGTAATGCGTCAGCGGCAGCGCCTCGCCGATCCATTGCGCCCACACCGGCATGCCGGCGAACGGGAACATGAAACCCGAGAGCAGGATGTTCGGCAGGAAGAACATCAATGACATCTGCATCGCCTGCAGCTGGTTCTGCGCCAAGGTCGAGAACGTGTAGCCGATCGCGAGGTTCGCCGTGATGAACAGCGTCGAGAGCAGCGCCAGCAGCGACAGGCTTCCCAGCAGCGGCACGCCGAACAGCAGAATCCCCATGCTGAGGATGAGCGTCGCCTGGATGAAGCCGACCAGGATGTAGGGCACGATCTTGCCCAGCATGATCTCGACCGGCGTGATCGGCATCGAGAGCAGGCTCTCCATGGTGCCGCGCTCGATCTCGCGCGTGACCGACAGCGCGGTGAAGATCAACATCGTCATGGTGAGGATGGTGCCGACAAGCCCCGGCACGATGTTGAGCGAGGTCTCGGCCGCCGGGTTGTAGCGCGCATGCGTGCGGAACTCGAACGGCGGCAGCACCGTCTCGGGAATGCCGTGGTCGTAGCGCAGCGCCGTCTGCAGGACGCCGTTGAGCGCCGCGATCGCCGAGCCCGAGGCCACCGGGTCGGTTGCGTCGCTCGCGACCAGGATCGCCGGCCGGTCGCCGCGCCGCAGGTCGCGCTCGAAGTTGGCGGGGACTTCGATCGCGAACAGCACCGTGCCGGAGGCGAGTAGCTGGTCGAACTCCTTCTCGGTACGCACGATATGCGTGACCTTGAAATACTGCGTGTTCTCGAGCGCGCGCAGGATCGAACGGCCGACGTCGCTGCTTTCCTGCAGCAGCACCGCGGTCGGCAGATGGCGCGGATTGGTGTTGATCGCGTAGCCGAACAGCAGCAGCTGAACCAGCGGGATCATGATGATCATCGCGAACGACACGCGGTCGCGCTTGAGCTGGATGAACTCCTTCACCATCATGGCGTAGCTGCGCCGCCAGAACTCGCCACGGCGGGAGCGTCTTGCAGGTTCGGTTTGCGCGGCCACCGTCATTGGAAATTGTCCTGCGCCCGGCTCATCAGATCGATGAACACGTCTTCCAGCGTCGCCTCCGAGCGCGTCCAGGTGAGATCGGGACGTTCGCGATAGGGCGCAATCGCCGCATCGAGCGCCGCCGCGTCCCGCCCCGAGACATGCAGGCTCGAGCCGAACGGCGCCACCATGTCGACCCCGGGACGCGCGGCGAGCTCGTCGCCGAGCTTGTTCAAGCGTCTGCGAGTCCGGCGCGCTGACGGTGTAGGTGACAAGATGCGCCGCCGCGACCACCTCCGGCACGGTGCCGTGCGCGAGCAGCACGCCGTAGGCGATGTACGCGATCTCGTGGCAGCGCTCGGCCTCGTCCATGTAGTGGGTCGAGACCAGCACCGTCAGGCCGAGCGCGGCGAGCGCATGGATCTCGTTCCAGAACTCGCGCCGCGCCTTCGGATCGACGCCGGCGGTTGGTTCGTCGAGCAGCAGCAATTGCGGGTTGGGCAAGGTGCAGGCGCCGAGCGCGAGTCGCTGCTTCCAGCCGCCCGACAGTTCGCCGGCAAGCTGTTCCTCGCGGCCGGTGAGGCCGAGCCGCTCGACCATCGCGCGCGCCGCCGCCACCGGATTGCCGATGCCGTAGAGCCGCGCGACGAATTCGAGATTCTCGCGCACCGACAGGTCCTGATAGAGCGAGAAGCGTTGCGTCATGTAGCCGACATGGCGCTTGATCTCATCGGCCTGGGTGCGGATGTTGTAGCCGAGGCAGGTACCCTCGCCTTCGTCCGGCGTGAGCAAGCCTGTCAGCATCCGGATGGTGGTGGTCTTGCCGGAGCCGTTGGGACCGAGGAAGCCGTAGATCGTCCCGCGCTTCACCTGCATCGAGAGGTCGCGCACGACCTTGCGGTTGCCGAACGATTTCGACAGCCCGTGCACGTCGATGGCGATGTCGGGCGCCGCGTTCATTTCGGCCGCTCCTTGAAACTCTCCTTGGGAACCAGCGTCACGGTGACCGGCTGCCCGACCCGCAAAGCCTCGGGTTTCTCCGGCAGCGCTTCGACCATGAACACGAGCTTGTTGCGCTCCTCCAGGCTGTAGATCACCGGCGGCGTGAACTCGGCGGTGCGGGCGATAAAGCTGACGCGCGCGGTCAGGCCGCCCGGGCAACCGTCGCACTGGATATTGACGGTCTCGTCGAGCGCGATGCGCGGCAGCATCGCCTCGTTGACGAAGAAGCGCACCTTCATGTTGCCGGGCGGCAGGATCGCGACGACGGGGCGGCCCGCGGGAACGAGCTCGCCGACGCGGAAGTAGATCTGCTGCACCGTGCCCACGGCCGGGCTGAAGGCTTTGCGCCGCGCGAGCTTGGTCTGCGAGGAATTGAGCCGCGCCTGCGCCGAGCGCATGGCGGCTTCGGCCTCTTCGTAAGATTTTTGTGTGCCGGAGGCGGTCTTCAACAGCGTGACGGCGCGCTTGTAGGCCTGCCTGGCGTTTTCGAGCGTCGCCTCACGCTCGGCGACCTCGGCGCGCTGCAGATCGTCGTCGAGGGTGAACAGCAATGTCTTCGGCTCGACCTGGTCGCCTTCGCGCACCGGCTGGGTCTCGATCCGGCCCATCTCATCGGGGCTGACGAAGATCAGATTCGCCTCGATCCAGCCCTGATAGGTCTGCTCCGGGTTCTTGCTGCAGGCGGCGAGGACGAGGAGGCACGCCAGCGATGCACGCAGTGCGAGGCGGATCATGACGGTGCCCTTTGCGATGTCTTGTCGCCGAAGAGGAGCTCGATATGCGCGCGCATCAGCTCGCGGATGTCGAGCGGCGCGAAGCGGTCGAACATGCTGTTCCAGACCAGCGCCATGAGCGCCGGCGAAACCAGCAATTGCGGAAAACGCACGAGCGCGTCGCTCGACAGTTCGCCGCGCGCGACGGCACGGCTGAGCATGGCGCGCAGCGCCGCCGTCACCCGCTCGATCACCTCGTGGTAGTAGAACTCGGCGAGCTTCGGAAACCGCGCGCCCTCGGTGATGATCAGCCGGATCACATCCTTGCGGCGGGTGCCGAAGATCTCGCGCACGAAGATGTCGGCGATGGTCTCGGCGATCACGCGCGCGGGAATATCGCGCACCTGCGTGGTCTCGATGGCGCTGACGATCGGCGACAGCGTCGCGCGCACGAGCTCCTGGAACAGGCTCTCCTTGTCGCGGAAGTAGAGATAGATCGTGCCCTTGGCGACGCCGGCGCGGCGGGCGACGTCGTCGAGGCGGGTCGCGGCAAAGCCGGAGGCGGCAAATTCTTCGAGCGCGGCGGCGAGGATCGCGTCGCGCCGCTCGGCCTGACGCGCCGCCCGAGCATTGCGGGCGGCGGCTGGAGCGCGCAGGGGCCGCCCCTCCTCGCTTTGCGCGCCTCTTGCCACGCGCTTTGCCGTCGGTTTGCGGGCCATCGTCATCAATCCAAAATGACTGACTGGTCAGTCATGATATACGGATGCTGCATCTCAGTTGCAAGAGCGGCCAAAAGGTTCAACGATCCCGGCGCCGCTTATCGTTCGCGCGAGGCATGCCCCGCGGCCTGCTGGTCCCCTCCATAATCAAATCCACAGCCATCTCCGCGCTCGGTCTGGCCCCCGTGAACCTGAAGGCCCCGCCCCACGACCAATCAAGATGGACATCGCGTCGAGGTTCAGTTTCGCGACCGATGGGTGGGGAGCATGATCCGTTTGTGGCGAGAGCACTGGATCATGGCGTGTTGCGTGGCAGCAGTCATGCTGCCCGTTGCTGTGGGCAGCCTGCTGGGCGGCCTGCTGGGTTTGCTCATGGTCAATCAGTCCCGACCGGTTGCCGTTGCCGACAGGAGCGTCTTGGCGCTGTCGGAATCCTACAATGCATCCGGCCAGGACCTGTTCGCACAGCTCGCGGGCGTGCCGGGCAACCGCGTACAACTTGCGGGCGAATCGGGCAAACCGGGCAATATCGTCTTCTCACCCTATTCGATCGGGACCGCCATGGCGCTGGCGCTGTCCGGCGCCCGCGGCGAGACCGAAGCCGAGATGGCGCGCGTTCTGCGGCAGCAGTTGCCGCGCGCGGAGATCGACAGCACCAATGGCAAAGTGCTCGCCGTCGTCGGCCAATATGACGGCCGCTCGAACACCGCAAAATTGATCACGGCCAATGCCGTGCTGGTTCAAGGCAGCGATCTGATATCGAACGACTATCTCGCCAGGGCCAAAGCGCACTACGCGGCCGAGATCTTCAGGAACACGGACCTTGCCGCCGTCAACAACTGGGTCAGCCAAAAGACCGAGGGAAACGTCGACAAGGTCATCGACCGGCTTGATCCGAAGAGCGCGGCCGTCGTGTTGAATGCCGTCTATTTCAAAGCGCAGTGGCGCGACCCGTTCGACCGCAAGCTCACGCAAACCGAGGCATTTGCGATATCGCCGTCACAGAAAATGCAAGTGCCGATGATGCGCGGCGAGGGAAGCTATGCGGTCGTCACGCAACCGGGATTTTCCGCCATCCGCCTGCCCTACCAATCTCCGCAGCTTCATATGGTGATCGTGCTGCCGGACGAGATCGGCGCCCTCCATGAGCTCAACGCACGGCTCAACAACGCCACACTGGCACGACTTTTGTCCGACCTGAGGGGCCGATCCGGCCTCGTCGATCTAAGCCTGCCACGGTTCAAAGCCCGATTCGAGGTGACGCTGAAGGATCACTTCCGCGCATTGGGCATGACCCGCACGTTCGACCGCGCAGCGGCGGATTTCAGCGGCATGACCGGCGGATCGGGCTCGATCTCCATCGAGGACATTGCGCACGTGGCGGTCATCGACGTGGCGGAGGAAGGCACCGAAGCCGCCGCCGCCACGGCCACCGCCATGGCCGTAGGCAGGCCGCAGGCCTTCCACGTGAACCGGCCGTTCCTGTTCTACATCGTCGAGGCCACGACGAATGCGATCCTGTTTCAGGGACGGATTGTCGACCCCCGCTAGCCGAGTCGTAGGGTGGGCAAAGCTTGGCCCCGCGACAGCGGGGCGAAGCGTGCCCACGTTTTGCTTTGAACTTGTCGCGGCGCCCGCGTGGGCACGGCGCGAAGACGCGCCTTTGCCCACCCTACGCAACGTCGAAAAGCGTCAGCCCTTGGCGTCGCAGACGAAGGCGCGGATCACGCAGTCCTTGCCGCCGTTCGAGTAGCATTGCTTGAGCGCGGTGTTCTGCGCCGGCCCGAGCCGGGACGCGGCGGCGAAGCCATACGAGCCGCAGGCGTTGCGCATGTCGACCGCAAAGGCGGCGCAATTCATCTTCATCGACGCCACCACTTTGCAGCCCTTGCCCGAGCATTTGCGCATCGCCTCGGCGTGGGCGGCATCCGCCGCAGCGTGATCATAGGCAAGGCCGTAGGCGCCGCACGGCCCGATCGCGAGCGCGCCGGCGGCGTGCACCAATCCAATCATTGAAAGAACGAGCGCTCCCGCGACGGCAATACGCGCGAAAGCCCGGCCGAAGGTCTCCATGAACCCCTCCCCCGAGGATGGTAGGACCTTACGCGGCAACGGTTTCGACTTGGTGAATTTGGAATACGTTGGCGGCTTGTTCAGCCGCCCTCGATCTCGGCCTTGACGCCGCGCAGCGCTTCCGGCGTGTCGACGTCGACCAGCGCCCCGTTGCCGGTGACCGGCACCTCCACCACCGCCTCGCTGTAGCGGCCGATGAGATTGCGCGCGCCGACGTCGCCTTCGATCGCCATCAGTTCGGGGAAGAACCGCCGCGACCACAGCACCGGATTGCCGCGGTGACCGTCGAACACCGGCACTACGACGAGCGCGACCTTCTCCGGGTCGAAAGCAGCAATCAACTGATCAATAAGCGCCGCGTCCACCTGCGGCATGTCGCCGAGGCAGACCACGGCACCATCGGCTTCGCCCGGGATGGCGGCGATGCCGGTCTTCAGCGAGCCGCCGAGGCCTGACGCAAAATCCGGATTGTGCACAATCTTGACCGGCAGGCCCTTCAGCGCGGCGCCGACGCGCTCGTGCTCGTGGCCGGTGACGACGATCACCGGCGACGCCTTCGACGCCAGCGCCTGCTCGGCAGCGATCCGCACCAGCGGCTTGCCGCTGATCTCGGCCAGGAGCTTGTTCGGCCCGCCCATGCGGGTCGAGCGGCCGGCCGCCAAGACGATCGCCGCGATGTGGTGGTCGGTCGCCGCCACCGGCTCGTCGCGCGGCTGCGGGCGCGTCACGATTTCCATGAGCAAGCCGCCGACGCCGAGCCCGGTGATCGCCTCCCGCGGCACCTCAAGGCCCGCCAGCAAGCGCATCAGAACCCAGTCGAATCCGTTTTCCTTGGGCGAGCGCGCACAGCCCGGCGCGCCAAGCAGCGGACGGCCGCGCGCCTCGGCCAGCAGCAAGAGGTTGCCGGGATCGACCGGCATGCCGAAATGCTCGACCCGGCCGCCGATCGCCTCGACCGCAGCCGGGATCACGTCGCGGCGGTCGGCGATGGCCGAGGCGCCGAACACGATCACGAGCTCCGCGCCCTCGCGCAGCACCTCCTCCAGCGCCTTCACCAGCGCGTCTTTGTCGTGCGGGATGCGGCGCTCGGCGACGATCGTCGCACCGGCGGGCGCGAGCCGCTCGGCGGTCACCCGCATGGTCTTGTCGATGACCTTGGCAGCGAGGCCGGGCAGCATGGTCGAGATCACGCCGACCTTGCGGATGCGATAGGGCGCGACCTTGACCAGCGGCGCGGCGGCGCGCGCCACCGATACCGCGGCGTCGCGCAGCGCGCCGGCAACCGCAAACGGGATGATCTTCACGGTCGCAATCATCTCGCCGGCGACCACCGGCTTGAACGCAGGCAAGGTCGCGAAGGTGACGGCCTCGTCGATCAGGTTGAGCGCGTCGATCGCCGGCTTGTTGACGACCAGTACGCCGGGCACGTCCGAGAACAGGTTGGCGCGGCCGGTGAAGGCGCGGTCGAGGCGCACCCCCTCGCCCGCCACCGCCTTGGCGATGTCGCCGGCCGCGACGTCTTCCGACACGTCGCCGGGCTCGAGCCGCGCCACCACGATGTCGGGGATGCCGGCGGCCTGCAACGCAGCGATTTCATTGCGGCCGATCACCGTGCCTTTCTTGAGCACCAGCGAAGCCTTGCGGATGGAATGGACGGCAACGCCGCCCTCCGCCTCGGCGATCGGAACCGCGCCGAATTTCACGATGCCGTCTCCAGGGTTTTCTCCGCGGCCTTCTGCGGCGCCTGGCGCAGGCGGGCGGTGATCTCGCCCATGATCGCGACAGCGATCTCGGCCGGCGACACCGCGCCGATCGGCAGCCCGATCGGAGCGTGGATGCGCGCGACATCGGCGTCGGAAAACCCTTGCTCTTTCAAGCGGTCGAGGCGGCGGCCGTGCGTTTTTCTTGAACCGAGCGCGCCGATATAGAAGCAGTCGCGTTGCAGCGCGTGGATGAGCGCCGGATCGTCGATCTTCGGATCGTGCGTGAGCGCGACGAACGCGGTGTAGCGATCGACGCCGAGCGGCGGCAGCGCCACGTCAGGCCATTCCGCGATCACCTTCACGTCCGGGAAGCGTTCCTGGCTGGCGAACGCGGTGCGCGGATCGACGATGGTGACGTCGTAGCCGAGCAGCTTTGCGATCGGCGCCAGCGCCTGGCTGATGTGCACTGCGCCGGTGACGACGATGCGCGGCGCCGGCACATGCACGGTGAGGAAGAACTTGCCCTGCGGCGTCTCCTCCATGCCGCTCTTGCCGCTGCGGATGTGCTTCTCGATCAGGTCCTTGAGCGGGTCCTTCGCCACGTCGGCGGCCTTGACGAGGCGCTGCTCGCCGCTCGCCTGATCGGTGACGACGACGGCGGCGCGGCGCGCATCGCGCTCGGCGTTCAGCGATTTGAGAATGTCGAGCTTCATATCGTATTCCTCCGCGAGTTTCGTAGGTCGCGCGTGTTCGTTAGGTCGCGCGGCAAACTCGGTGCGTCCCCTCCCCCCTTGCGGGGGAGGGTTAGGGAGGGGGGTAGCGGCTCCTGCACGGCTTCCGCCACACGCTCCAGAACCCCACGAAGATTCTTCAGGACGTCGTTGTTCCAGAATCGCAAGATATTCGAAAGCCTTGCGACCGCAGCCATGCATCGCGTTTGGCGTCATATGCAGCCTGGTCTGACTCGTGCTGCCCGCCATCGATCTCAATGATCAACCTTGTTTCGAGACAGGCGAAGTCCACGACGTAGGGACCTACCGGAAACTGCCGGCGAAATGACAAACCCATAAAACGGTGTGCACGCAGCCGCTGCCAGATTTTCGTCTCGGCGTCCGTCATGTCGCGCCGAAGCACGCGAGCGCGCGAGCGATGACGATCTGAAACAGCGCGGTGAGGCATGGCGAAGTTACCCCCCTCCCGGCCGACTTCGCCGGCCGACCTCCCCCAGCATAAGGGCGTCCACGCCCGTCTTCGACGGGCTAAGGGGGGAGGTGCACCGAGTGCGTGGCACCGCCATAGATTGAGTTTGCTGCACCGTCATGCCCTAGTCCACCTTCTCCGTCCTACTCCACCTTCTCGACGTAGACGCGGATGGTGCCGCCGCAGGAGAGCCCGACCTTCCAGGCGGTCTCGTCGGCGACGCCGAATTCGAGCGTCTTGGGCTTGCCGCTCTCGATCACGTCGAGCGCTTCGGTCACCACCGCGCCCTCGACGCAGCCGCCGGAGACCGACCCGAGGAAATTGCCCTCATCGTCGATCACCAGGTTCGAGCCGACCGGCCGCGGCGCCGAGCCCCAGGTCTCCACGACCGTGGCGAGCGCCACGCCCTTCCCTGCCTTGCGCCAGTCCTCGGCGGCTTTGAGGATATCGTCGTCGGTTGCGAGGGTTGCCATAGCCTGCTCCCTTCTCAGTTTATGCAGCTCTGTCGAGCCATTCCTTCGGATTCCCGGCCCGTCCGCCATGCGATGACAGCGCGCGGACCAGATCTCCCATGGCCTCCAGATTGTGAATCGGACGCAGTTCGTCAACATGCGGCAGCATCGATCTGATGCCGCGCGCCTTGGCCTCGAACCCCGAGAACCGCAAGAGCGGGTTGAGCCAGATCAGCCGCCGGCAGGAGCGATGCAGCCGGTCGATCTCGAATGCGAGTTCCTCGCCGCCGTCGCGCTCGAGCCCGTCGGTGATCAGCAGCACGATCGCGCCTTGCGTGAGCACGCGGCGCGCCCAGAGCTTGTTGAACATGTGCAGCGACGTCGCGATGCGCGTGCCGCCCGACCAGTCGTCGACGCTGGCGGTCACATTGGCGAGCGCCTCGTCGGGGTCCTTCTGCTTGAGCGCGCGGGTGACATTGGTCAGCCGCGTTCCGAACAGGAAGGTGTGCACGCGCTTGCGCGCATCCGTCACGGCATGCAGGAAATGCAGGAACAGCCGCGTGTACTGGCTCATCGAGCCGGAGATATCCAGCAATGCAACAATCGGCGGCTGGCGCGTCTTCGGCCCGAGGAATTTGAGATCGATCAGCGCGCCGCCGGCCTTGAGGCTCGCGCGCAAGGTGCGGCGCATGTCGATGATATGGCCGCGCGGGTGCGGCGCGAGCCTGCGGGTCTTGATCTGGTCGAGCGACAGCACCAGCCGCTTGATCGCGGCCTTGGCGGCGGCGATCTCCGCGGCCGACATCTGCGCGAAATCCTTCTTCTGCAGGAGTTCGCGGTCGGACACCGTGAGCCGCGCGTCGATCTCGATCTCACGCGCCTCGCGTTCGAGCTCGCGCAGCCCGGAGAACAGCGCGTCCTCGATGCGCTGCGCGCCGGGGCGCGGCGCCTCTTCCTCGCGCGGCGGCGCCTGCGCCACCAGCGAGGCCATCAGCTTGTCGAGATAGTCGCGGCGGCGGAAGAAGATGCCGAAGGCCTGGTCGAACAGTTGCGTGTGCTCGTGGCGCTTCACGAACACCGCATGCAGCGTCCAGTAGAAATCCGCGCGGGCGCCGACACCGGCAACACGCAATGCGTCGAGTGCATCGAGCACCGCGCCGGGCCCGACCGGAATCCCGGCCGCGCGCAACGCACGCGCGAAGTAGACGATGTTCTCTGCCAGTCGGCCCTCGGCCATCGGCGCTCTCACTCCGCCGCGCGAAGTTGCGTCCGTACTTCGTCGAGCAATTCTTTCGCCTTGGTGCCCTCGATGCGGGCGATGTCGTCCTGATATTTCAGGAGCACGCCGAGCGTGTCCGACACCGTGGTCGGATCGAGCGCCGCCACGTCGAGCTCGGCGAGCGCGCCGGCCCAGTCGAGCGTCTCGGCGACGCCGGGCGACTTGAACAGGTCCTGCTTGCGCAGCACCTGCACGAAATGCACGACCTGGTCCGACAAGGCCTTGCTGATGCCGGGCGCCTTGGCGCGCACGATCTGCAGTTCGCGCTCGGCGGTCGGATAGCCGACCCAGTGGTAGAGGCAGCGGCGCTTGAGCGCGTCGTGGATCTCGCGGGTGCGGTTCGAGGTGATGACAACGATGGGCGGCTTGTCGGCCTTCACCGTGCCGAGCTCCGGGATCGTGACCTGGAAGTCAGCCAGCACCTCGAGCAGGAACGCCTCGAACGCCTCGTCGGCGCGGTCGAGCTCGTCGATCAAGAGCACCGGCGCGCCGGCGGTGTCGGGCTCGAGCGCCTGGAGGAGCGGCCGCTTGATCAGGAAGCGCTCGGAGAACACGTCGTGCTCGATCCGGTCGCGGTCGTGGTCGCCTTCGGCCTCGGCGACGCGGATCGCGATCATCTGCGCGGCGTAGTTCCACTCGTAGACCGCCGCCGCGACGTCGAGCCCCTCGTAGCATTGCAGGCGGATCAGACGGCGCCCGAGGGTCGACGAGAGCACCTTGGCGATCTCGGTCTTGCCGACGCCGGCCTCGCCTTCCAGGAAGATCGGCCGGCCCATGCGCAGCGCCAGGAACAGCACGGTGGCGAGCGAACGGTCGGCAAGGTAATCCGCCGCCGCCAGGAGTTCGAGCGTCTGGTCGATGGTCGCGGGCAGCGCCCGGGGGGAGAGAGGCTTCATCGCGGGCATGTGTATCGTGTCCGGAACCGGCGGGCCACCGCAAAGCGGCGCAAACCTGAGGTGCTTGAGCTTGGCTTAATCCGCCGTTCGCCGGATAGTTAACGTCGTGTCGGCAAATCCGTTCGTAAGCTTAGCTGTGGGCGTCCAAATTTCCTCGCAATATGCAGGGTAATACAACGCCGAAACAGTCATAAGGCGGCATGCCAGCAATGCGCCGATCCCCTCACCCGGCGATCCGCCCGACCTTGCGCCAGCGCTTCGAATTCCGCGCGGCGCGGATGATGTTTGGGTTGCCGGCCGCCGTGCAGGTGCGCCTGTCAGGCCGCGCGCCGGTGACGATCCAGGGGGCGACGCTGCATCCGCAGATGCAGTTGATGCTTGCCCTGCACGCCGCCTTGCGGCCGGCGCTGCCCGACGAGCGGGTTGCCATCGAAGCGAGAGCGGCGTTGCGCCGGGAAGCGCTGGGGATCGCCGGCAGCCCGATCGCGGTCGGTGCGGTCACCGACCTCGCGATCGAGGGCAGCGGAGGCATGATCGGCGTGCGCCACTACGCACCGGCTGCCGGGAAGCCGCGGCCCCTGCTCGTCTACTTCCATGGCGGCGGCTTCGTCGCCGGCGACATCGACACCCATGACACCCTGTGCCGGCGCATCTGCCGCGACGCCGACCTGCATGTCCTGTCGGTCGACTACCGCCTCGCCCCCGAGGATCCGTTCCCGGCGGCGGTGGAAGATGCGGTCGCAGCCTTCCGCTGGGCGCTTACCAACGCGCCGGTGCTCGGCGCGCTGCCCGACAAGGTCGCGGTCGGCGGTGACAGCGCCGGCGGCAACCTCGCGGCGGTGATCTGTCAGCAGGCGGCCGCCGATGGCGGGCCCGCGCCTTGTGCCCAAATCCTGCTCTATCCGCCCACCGACCGGACGCGTACTTGGGAATCGCTGGAGCTCTTGGCAGACGGCTTTTTCCTCCGGCGGGCCGACATCGACTGGTATCACCAGCAATACACCGGCTCGGCGGTGGCGCAGCCCGACCCCGCGCAGAATCCGCTCTGCGCGACGAATTTCTCCGGCCTGGCGCCGGCGCTCATCGTCACCGCCGGCTTCGATCCGCTGCGCGACGAAGGCGAAGCCTATGCCGATGCGTTGCGGCAGGCGGGCGTGCCGGTCGTGCTGAAGCGCTTCGATGGATTGCTGCACGGCTTCGCCAGCATGGCGACGATCAGCCCGGCCTGCGACGCCGCCGTCGGCGAGATCATTGCGGCGCTGCGCACGTTGATCGCCGAGACGGCGGCCACTTCGCGTGTGCCCGAACCCGTGTGATCGCCCGATCCACACCGCGCCGACGGCAAATTTGATGCAAGGCCGTCACACCTTCCGGAATTCATCGGCGCACGCTGGATAACTCATCGAATGTCGTTGCGTGCGCAACGCCAAGCACATTAGCTCGCCGTTACCCTGAATCGCGGAGTCGAACTTTGATGGAGGTGGCGCAAATGCATGTCGCCAAGCGTCCTGCTGTTGTCGTCATTGCCGCAAGCTTGCTGATCGCAATGAGCGGGACGGCTGCGTTAAGCAACGAGAGCAACTGCCGGCGCCTGGAGGATCTTGCGCGACAGTATGCCGGCGTTCAGCTGACCAGCGATCAGAAGCAGCTCAAGCGCCGGCTGGTCGCCTGGTATAACGACAACTGCAAGCGGACGCGAACCGCCCAGGCGCGACGCCTTCGGACGGTGCACAGGTTTGCGGCACACTAAGCCGCTGGCGACGGACGCTTGATCCGCAAATCAGATCGCGGGCGGCAACAGGTAGAGCGTGATCGCAAAAATCAGATATACGATCAGCAGCAGCGCGCCGATGAACCAGGCTGAACGGCCTCCATTCGTCACCAGGTAGGCGGTGACGGCAGCGACCAACATCATCGCCACCGCGCCCGGCCAGAATTGCAAATTCATCGGCTCCGGCCCGAGCCAGTAGCTGAGAAACACGAGCACTGGCGCCACGAACAGTGCGATTTGCGTCGCGCTTCCGAGCGCTATGCCCACGCTGAGATCCAACCGGTCTTTGCGGGCTGCCGACAGCGCGGAAACCAGCTCGGCGGCCCCGCCGACCAGCGCCACGATGACAAAGCCGACAAAGGCGGGAGTCATTCCAAACGCGACCGCAGCCTGCTGGAGCGACTCGACAAACAGGTCGCTCACCAGAGCCACCAGGACCGTGACGCCGGCCAATGTGGCCAAAGCCAGGTTCATCGGCCATATCGCTTCACCGTGCTCGGCGTGCTCCGCGCTCCCAAAGAATTCCCGGTGCGTCTTCAGCGAGAAGATCAAACCGAGCCCATAGGTTGCCACCAGCACGACCGACAAGCAGAGGCTCAACAGCTGCACGAACTCCGCTGTCGGTCGCGCCGAATCCGATTCGGAAAGCACCGATGGAATCAACAATGCAATCGTCGCCAGGAAAAGAAGGATCGCTTGTAATCGAGTGGTGTTCTGATTGTATGTCTGCACGCGATGCTTGAGCCCTCCGACGAGGAGCGACGCGCCCAACATGAATAACGCGTTGGCAACGATTGCCCCAGCGATCGACGCTTTGACAAGGACGTATTGTCCGGCGCGTAGCGCAGCCAACGCGATGAGCAATTCGGTGAGGTTTCCCAGCGTGGCATTCAGCAGGCCACCGATGGTATCGCCGGTCTTGGCCGCCACTGATTCCGTGGCGCGGCTGAGCAGCGCCGCGAGCGGCACAATCGCGAGTATCGACAGGACAAAGAGTAAGGTGTGCGCTTCGGGCTTGAACAGGCGTACAGCGAACAACACAGGCACGAGCGCGAGAAGCCAGAGCAACGGCTGGTGTCGAATTTCTTCGAACAACGGCTTCATGGCAACGACACCGGTTGTAGTTGCTATGCCACCCGTCAAACACCTAGCCGGCCATACGAGGACGGACTGTCGCTCATAACGCGTTGGGAGGAGGTTAACATGCTACGTCAATTTGTCCTAGGCGCCGCCATCAGCGTTTGCAACATCACGATCCACGCACTGATGATGGCCGCGGTCGTACGTGTGGCGCAGAAGGCCAGCGCGATAAGCACCACGAACCGATCGCTGCTCCTGATCGGCGTCATGATTGCAACGGTCTCGGTCTTGATGGCCGCCCACACATTCGAGGTCGTCGTCTGGTCGATGGCCTACTTGATCGCCGGGGCTGTGCCGCCCGGCAACAGCGTCGTGTATTTTGCGTTCGTGAACTACACGACGCTCGGCTACGGCGACATCATCCCGGTCAAGGATTGGCAGCTGCTGGGACCGATGACCGCGATGAACGGCGTGCTGCTGTTTGGCTGGTCGACCGCCGTGATCTTCGAAGTGCTGCGAAGGGCCATGGCGCCGCAAGCTCCTGCCCATGTTCTGAACTAATGTGGCGGCAGCGGCCCCGCCTTGTGCCAAAAATGGGACGGCCCCGAAGCGTGTCGATATGATGGCCACGCTTGCGCATAGGCCGGTACTTCTGGCTGACTTGCGCGTTCTCCCCTCCGTGAGGAATTTCTGTTGCTTCGTTGAACCAAAACGCCCGCTCGCGCGACCAAGCGCGTCACCCCTATTCCAAGAGGAGTATCCTATGGCAACGGCCACCGCAGCTCAGACCGTCAACAACGGCGTCAACGTCGAGCATTTGATCGGCGCCCGCGAGGCGCTCACCGCCACGCCCGCAGCCGCGCAATTCAAGTGGCGCGCCGCCTGCGAGTGGAAAAACGGAACCCACAGCCATTCCACCGTTGAGGGATTTTTCGGACTGGGCGAGGAACAGCATCGCAAGCGAACATTCAAGTTCGATGCCGACCATCCGGAGGTGTTTGCCTCCGAGGACAAAGGCGCCACCCCGGTCGAGTATGTCCTGGTGGGCCTGGCGAGCTGCCTGACCGCCGGCGTCGCGGCGATCGCACAGCATCGCAACATTCAGCTTCGCAAGGTCACCGCCACCATCGAAGGCAACATGGACCTGCAAGGCATCCTCGGCATCGACAGCGATGTGCGCAACGGCTTCGGCGACATCAAGATCCGTTACAAGATCGACGCCGATGCGAAGCGCGAGGACATCGAAGCGCTGGTGGCGCAATCGCAGAAGCGCTCGGCGGTGTATGACATCGTCACCAATCCGACCAATGTCATCGTCGAGGTGATTTGAGCGCCGCCAGGCGTTCAAATCCAGCAGGGATCGACTGCCATTCGTACCGCGACCACAGTGGTGATCGGGGCCGGCCATGCCGGTCTCGCCATGAGCCGCTGCCTCGCCGAGCGTTCCATCGACCATGTGGTCCTGGAGCGCGGCGAGGTCGCGAACACATGGCGGACCGAGCGCTGGGATTCGCTCCGCCTGCTCACCCCGAACTGGCAAAGCCGCCTGCCCGGCTTCGGCTACGGCGGCGACGACCCGGACGGTTACCGGACCGTGCCGGAGGTCATCCGATTCATCGACGACTACGCCAAGGCGATTTCGGCCCCGGTCGAAACCAACACGCGGGTGACGTCCGTCCGCAGCAACGACACCGGCTATCGGGTACAGACGGACTGCGGCGACTGGCAATGCCGGGCCGTCGTGCTGGCGTCGGGCGCGTGCAACATCCCGGACATCCCCGCAATTGCCGAAGCCGTGCCGTTGTCGATCGCTCGCCTCACCGCCCAGCAGTACCGCAATCCCGCTCGGCTTGCGGACGGCGGCGTGCTGGTGGTGGGCGCCTCCGCGAGCGGCACCCAGATCGCCAATGAAATCCAGCGCTCGGGCCGCCAGGTCTATCTGTCGGTCGGTGAGCATATCCGCGCGCCGCGCATATACCGCGGCAAGGATATCCAGTGGTGGATGGATGCCGCCGGTGTACACGACGAGCGCTATGACGCAATCGACGACATCGCGCGGGCGCGGCGGGTCCCTTCCCTGCAGCTCGCCGGCACGCTCGACCGGTCGACGCTCGACCTCAATGCCCTGGCCGGCAACGGCGTACGACTCACCGGCCGTCTGGCCGGCATCGCCAACGGCAAGGCGCAGTTCGCGGGCTCGCTGCGCAACATGTGCGCACTCTCCGATCTCAAGATGAACCGGCTCCTGGAAACCATCGACACTTGGATTGACGCGTGGGCGCGCGAGCATGGCGTCGATGGCACGGTCGAGCCGCCGCATCGATTGCCGCCCACGAAGGTCGAGGAGGCGCCGCCGCTCGGCCTCGACCTCGCCAACGGGACGATCAAGACAATCATCTGGGCCACCGGCTACCGTCCGGACTACTCATGGCTCGACCTGCCGGTGCTCGACCGCAAGGGAATGGTCCGCCATGACGGCGGCGTCGCCGATCTCCCTGGACTTCTATCTGATGGGGCTGCACTTCATGCGACGTCGGAAGTCGACGCTGATCGATGGCGCCGGCGACGACGCGCGCGAGCTGAGCGAACATCTTGCGTCATATCTCGACGGCAGGGCCGCAACGGCAACGCCTTCATCCGGGCGTGAGCGGCTTCGCCATCAGGACGTCCTGGCGTGAGCGCAAAGAGCTCCTACTCGCCCACCGGCTCGAGCCCGCCCTTGATCCACACCGCGCGCGTCGCGTCGCGGCCGAGATAGCGCACCAGCGCGAGCGCCGGCTCGGGCGTGGCGTTGGTCGCGGGCACCGCCGCGTCGTAGACGATGTAGACTTGCACCGCGGCCGGCACCGCGCCCGCGAGCACGACACCCTTGGCGCGCGGGATCTCGCTGACGTTGTAAAGGCCGATCTCGATCTCGCCGTTCGCGATCAGGTCCTGGCCGTTGGGCGTGAGCTTGAGGCGCTCCTTCACCTGATCGGTGATGCCGAGATTGGCGAGCACCTTGAGCGCATTCGGCCCGCTCAAGCCCCCGGTGCGGGAATTGCTGAGCGTCAGCGAACGCGCGGCGAGCAGCGCCTTGCGCGTCGAGTCCACGCTGGAAAGGTCAAGCGTGACGCCGTCGCGCACCGCCAATCCGATACCGACGCGCACCAGCGGACGGCGCGTGCCCGCACGCCACAGCGCTTCGCGCGCTTGGGCCGCTTCGGTCGCCGCGATCACCAGGTCGAATTGCTCGCCGGCCTTCAGCCGCTCGTTGACGGGCCCGGGCGATCCGAAGGTGAACGTCACCTGATGGCCGGTCTCCTTGGTGAACGCGGCGGCAAGCTCGCGCGCGGGAATGTTGACGGCGTTGTAGGCGAGCACCTTGATCTCGGCCGCAGTCGCCGACCCCGCGGCGAACAACACCAATGCGAACGCAGCCAGCCTGTCGAGACACGTCGGCCGGATTGTCATGGCTTCCTCCCTGTCTCTTGTTCTAGTCCTTCACGTACTTCGTCACGCCCCGCACCGTAGCTTCGGCGGTGAACAGATTGCCGGCCGCATCGATCGCGATCCCTTCTCCCATGGCACCATCGGGCGAAGCGGTTTTGTGCGGCGGCACGAAGATCGTCACCTTGCCGTCCTTCAGGCTGCCGATGCGGATGCCCTTGAGCCAGCCCGGGTTGCGCTTTTCGCGTCGATTCGGAATCGGCCGCATAAAGCGTGTCGTTGCCGTCGATCGCGATCCCGCTCACGCGGCCGAACTCCCGATACTCGCCGAGATACTTGCCATCCTTCGTCAGGATCTGGATGCGGTGGTTGTGGCGGTCGGCGACGATCAGGCGTCCTTGCGTATCGAACTTGATCATGTGCGGCGTGCGGAATTCGCCCGGCCCGGTTCCGGTCTTGCCGATGGTGCGCAGGAACTTGCCGTTGCGGTCGAATACCGAGATGCGCCCGACCAGATTCGGGTCCTCGACGTTGGTGTGACTCTCGGCCACGTAGATGTCGCCGTTGCCGGGGTCGGTGACGACGTCGTTCGGATCGGTCAGCGCCTCCGGCGGATTTCCCCGCACGCCCGGCTTGCCCAGCGTCATCAGCACCTTGCCGTCCGGACTGAACTTGACGACGACGCTTCCCTTGTTGTCTTCGCCTGGAAACTTCTTGAGCTCGGCGGGGGTCGCGACGCGCGCGTCGGAGACCCACACGTTGCCGTCGCGATCGACATGAATGCCGTGCGGCCACACGAACATGCCGCCGCCAAAGCTCCTGACTTCCTTCCCTGAGGGGTCGAAAAGATGGACCGGGTTTGCCTTGGTGCCCAGACAACCCGGCGCGATGCCCTGCGAGCAACGATCGGTCGCCCACACCGACCTGCCGTCACGGTCGATGGCCACGCCGTTGGAGCCGCCCCACGGCCGTCCCTCCAGCGTGAGCTGCCCCCAGTCGCGGATGACACGATAAGGATTGGCGCCGCTGTTGACCGGCGGCTGTACGTCCTGCGTCTGCGCCCTGCCGCCTTCGACGGCCGCCCACACGACAACCGCGACGGCAAACCAACGTCTCGCGAAAGCCTGCATCGCCATGGCAGCACTCCTCCGTATGAAAAGCTCGAGGAAATGGTACCATCAACGCGTATGGAAAGCGTGGCCTGGGACGCCATGTTTTCGGGCGGCATAGACCGGGTTTCAGATGAATATCTTTATTCGGCAAGCCGTCGGCTTGGCACTTGCCACCTGCTCGTTCTCGGCAGAGCTATGGGCTGAGGAGTCCGGCTTCGACGCGGAGGGCGATCCGATCCACGCGTACCAGGGGCCGACCTTTTTCGGGTTCGTCAAGGACACCAATGGGGCATCCGTGCCGGATGCAAAGGTGACGTTGGCCGCGAAAGGTCGCGACGCAGTGATCGCGCGCACCAATTCAGTGGGCGTCTATCGGGGCAGCCTCGGCAAGGACGTGGATGCGAACGACGTCGTGATCTCTTGCGAGAAGACCGGGTTCAAGCAAGTGCGACTGCTCCGGCGCACCGAACGAGATGCACGCGCCGAAACTCCGATCGAAATCGAATGCACATTGATGGCTGACGCCGCTCAGTAACGGCACAGCGACCTTGGGGCGGGCGAACCTCAACCTACGCGGTCGCCGCCGCCACCGCGCGGCGCGCCAGCACGCCGACGAGATGCGCGCGGTATTCGGCGCTGCCGTGGATGTCGCTCGACATGCCGTCGGCCGGGATGGTCATCCCGTCGAGCGACTTCGCGCCGAAGCGCTTCTTGAGCGCCTCCTCGAACGCGGTGACGCGGAACACGCCGTTGGAGCCGGCGCCGGTCACCGCCACGCGGATATCGGAGCCGCGTTTGGACACGAAGACACCGACCAGCGCAAAGCGCGAGGCCGGGTTCGGAAATTTCACATAGGCCGCCTTGTTCACCTTCGGGAACTGGAAGCGGACGATGATCTCGTCCGGCTCGAGCGCGGTCTCGAACAGGCCCTTGAAGAACTCGTCGGCCGCGATGCGGCGCTTGTTGGTGATGACCGTCGCGCCGAGGCCCAGCACGGCGGCCGGATAGTCGGCGTTCGGATCGTTGTTGGCGACCGAGCCGCCGATGGTGCCGCGATGGCGCACCGCCGGATCGCCGATCAGGCCGGCGAGCTCGGCGAGCGCCGGGATGTTCTCCTTCACGATCGGCGAGGTCGCGACCTCGACATGCCTGGTCAGCGCGCCGACGACCAGCGACCGGCCCTTCATCTCGATGCCGGAGATGTCTTCGATCTGCGACATGTCGATGATGTGCTTCGGCCCGGCGAGGCGAAGCTTCATGGTCGGGATCAGCGTGTGGCCGCCGGCGAGGAGCTTTGCTTCTTCCTGGCGGGCCAGAAGCCCCGCCGCCTGCCGCACCGTGGTCGGGCGATGGAATTTGAATTCGTACATGGCGTGCCGTCCCTGATTTCGGAAAATCTCGCTCTGCGCGCGTTACGCTTTGGCCATGGCCTTGGCGCCGGCCGCGATCGCTTTCACGATGTTGTGGTAGCCGGTGCAGCGGCAGATGTTGCCTTCGAGCTCATGCCGGATGGTCTTCTCGTCGAGCTCGTTGCCCTTGCGCTGCACGATGTCGACCGCCGACATGATCATGCCGGGGGTGCAGTAGCCGCACTGTAGCGCGTGGTTCTCGCGGAACGCCTCCTGCATCGGATGCAGCGGGCCGTTCGGCTCGGCGAGCCCCTCGATGGTGGTGATGTTGGCGCCCTGCACCTGCCAGGCGAAGGTCGTGCAGGACTTCACCGCCTTGCCATCGATATGGACCACGCAGGCGCCGCACTGGGAGGTGTCGCAGCCCACATGCGTGCCGGTTAGCCGCAGCTGCTCGCGCAGGAATTGCACCAGCAGGGTGCGAGGGTCGACGTCACCGGTGACGGGCTTGCCGTTCACCGTCATTGCGACGGCGGTCATCGAGGTACCTCCAAAAATCCGGGCCGGGCGGCCTGTTTCAGGTGCCGCCGGCGGGAACCGGCAACAGATAGGGGCAAAATCGCAACGATTTTGCCCCGTTTTGCGGTTTTGAACAAGTTCAACTCTGAACCGGACATGCGTGGGCGGTCAAGGGTTTCCAGATTCGCAGGGCTCGGCCACCGCCTACCCCTGCTGCACCGCCTTCGCGAAATTGGCGAAGAAATCGTCGGCGGTCTTCTTGGCGGCGCTGTTGATCAGCCGCTGCCCGAGCTGGGCGAGCTTGCCGCCGATCTGCGCCTCGACGTTGTAGGTCAGGAGCGTGCCGCCATCCTTGTCAGCGAGCGCGACGGTGGCACCGCCCTTGGCGAAGCCGGCAACGCCGCCCTCGCCCTCGCCCGAGATCTTGTAGCCGTTGGGCGGGTCGAGGTCGGAGAGCCGCACCTTGCCCTTCCAGCGCGCCTTGACCGGCCCGACCTTGATGCTGGCGATGGCCTGGAATTCCGTATCCGATGTCTTGTCGAGCTGCTCGCAGCCCGGGACGCAAGTCTTGAGCACCGCGGGGTCGTTGAGCTTCTGCCAAACCGCCTCACGCGTGGCGGGAAGCTGCACTTCCCCGCTCATGGTCATCGCCATCGCAGTCTCTCCGTTGTTGGGGGGAGGTATAGGACCTTGCCAGCACGCAAGGAAAGGCTTTTTGACGCAACATTGGGTCGCCGCCTTAGGGGTTGGCGGCGCCACCGGGGGCGGCTAATCATGGCTGTCCGGCGTTGTGTTCCATGACCAATCCCTTGAACCCCTCCCCGCTGCTGACGCCGCTGATCTCAAGCGTCGCGATGCGGGCGATCGTGGACGACCGCGCCCAACTGCAGCGCATGCTCGATTTCGAGACGGCACTGGCCCGCGCCGAGGCCGCCGTGGCGGTGATCCCGGCAAGCTGCGTCGACCGGATCGGCAATGCCTGCTGGGCCGACCGCTACGACCTTGCCGCCCTGGGCGATGCCGCCGCGCGCGCCGGCGGTGTCGCGACCGCCGTCATTGCTGCGCTCACCGAGGAGGTGGCCAAGAGCGATGCCGAGGCCGCCCGCTTCGTGCATTGGGGCGCCACCCCCCAAGACCTGAACGACAGCGCGCTGATGCTCATGCTGCGCGCCGGCATCGACGCCCTGATCACCGACCTCAACACCGCCATCGACGGCTTCTCCGCGATCGCCGGACGCCACCGGCGTACCGCCGTGGTGGCGCGGACCTCGCTCCAGCACGCGCTGCCGATGCCATTCGGGCTCAAGCTCGCGGGCTATGCCGCCGCGCTTGCGCGCTCGCGCGAGCGGCTGCGCCGGCTGCGCAAGGAAGCGCTGGTGCTGCAATTCGGTGGCGCCGCCGGAACGCTGGCGGCGCTCGGCGAGAACGGGCTTGCGGTCACCGAGCGGCTCGCCGCGCTGCTCGACCTGCCGGCGCCCGACGCGCCCTGGCACGCCCATAGCGATCGCCTCGCCGAAATCGCCTCCGCGTTGGCGATCCTCACCGGCACCTGCGGCAAGATCGCCCGCGACGTGGCGCTGCTCATGCAGACCGAGGTCGGCGAAGCGCACGAGCCGCCGCGCTCGCATCTTGGCGAAGCGGCCGGCCTGCCGCACAAGCGCAGCCCCAACACGGCAGCCATCGGCATCGCGGCCGCGACCATCGCGCCGAACCTGCTCGCGACCATCATCGCCGGCCAGGTGCAGGAGCACGAGCGCGGCCTCGGCGGCTGGCAGGCGCAATGGCATGCCGTGCCCGCGCTGCTGCTCGTGACCTCGGGCGCGCTCGCCGCCATCGCCGAGCTGTCGCAAGGCCTCGAAACCGATGCCGAGCGCATGCGCGCCAATCTCGACGTCGGCCAGGGCCTGATCATGGCCGAGGCGGTGTCGATGGCGCTCGGCGCCAAGCTCGGTCCGCATCAGGCCAAGCTGATCGTCGAGGACGCGAGCAAGCAGGCGATCTCGAGCAAGCGCCACCTCAGCGGCATCCTGGCCGAGGACCCGCGCGTGACTGCGCACATGACGCCGGGCGAGCTCGCGCGCCTGTTCGAGCTGATGGGCTACCAGGGCGTCGCGCAAACCTATATCGACCGTCTCATCGGCTCGCTCGGATCGCGCACGCCGAAACGCCCAGGCTGAACAAGAACAGCAAAAGAGGAAACGCCATGCCGGTGATCGAATCGAACGGCTGCCCCATCTACGTCGAGATCGAGGGCCCCGAGAACGCACCGGTGCTGATCCTGTCGAACTCGCTCGGCACCACGATGCATATGTGGGACGGCCAGGTCGGGCCGTTCACCAAGCACTTCAAGCTGGTGCGCTTCGACCGCCGCGGCCACGGCAAATCCGGTCTGCCCAAGGGCCCCTATTCCATGGAGATGCTGGGACGCGACGTGCTGGCGATCATGGACACGCTCCGCATCAAAAAAGCCAACTGGTGCGGGCTTTCGATGGGCGGCATGGAAGGCATGTGGCTCGGCGCCAATGCGCCGGAGCGCTTCGAGCGCATGGTGCTTTCGAATACGTCGAGCTTCTTTGCCGACAAGAAAGGCTGGAACGACCGGCTCGCGCTGGTGCGCGACAAGGGCGTGCCGGCGTTCGCGGCGCCCAACATGGAGCGCTGGTTCACCACGGGCTTCCGCGAGCGCGACCCGCAGGCGATCGCGCGCATGATGACGATGTTCGCGGCGACCCCGCTCGACGGCTACATCGCCTGCGGCGAAGCCGTTCGCGACATGGACCACCGCGATCTGCTGCCGCGGATCAAACCTCCGACACTGGTGATCATCGGTCGCCACGATCCCGCCACCGTTCCGGAAGCGGGAGATTACATCGCAAAAAATATTCCCGGCGCCGAACATTTCATGATCGACGCGGCGCACATTTCAAATGTCGAGCAACCACAGCAGTTCAATAATGCAGTCCTAGGATTTTTGACGCGCTGAGCATAAAAATACCCCCGAGGACTCCGATATCGATTCAGCAAGCGTTAGGTCGCGCGGTCTACATCCCTCTCCGTCGCCAGACAAAAAACTGTCGTCTGACAAAGTGTCTACAGGGGTGGTAGTCATGATGCTCATTCGCTTGACCTATTTCAGTCGCAATCGGCTCGATCAGTGGTACGGAAGTAGAGACTGCGGCATCGCGGAGATTCTCGCGACGTCGGTTGCCAACAATTTGCGCGACTGCATCACCGGCGCGCTGCTCTGCGACGACCGCTGGTTCGTGCAGACGTTGGAGGGTGCTGAAAATAAAGTTTCTGCCGCCTTTGAACGAATTTTGCGCGATCAACGTCATCGCGACGTGTCGCTGGTGACGATGCAGGCGGTGGCGGAGCGGCGTTTCCCGAACTTCGCGATGGTTAGCGTCTTCCGTGGTGAGGACAACAGCGATCTGTTCCGCCATTATGGTGAGGACGAGTGTTTCGATCCGCGACAGATGCGGGCCGACCGCCTGTCCGACCTCATCGAGGCGGTGGTGGATCGCGGGGCCACGGGGGGACCATCATGGATGAAAAAGCGCGCTTCGAACGCGGCCTAGGGCAGCGGCGAAAGGTTCTGGGCGGCGCCCATGTCGACCGGTCGATGGCCGGCAAAACGGAATTCAATTCGGAATTCCAGGAGATCATCACCCGCTACGCCTGGGGCGAAATCTGGACGCGGCCGCATTTTGACGAGCGTACGCGGCGCATCCTGGTGATCGGCACCATCCTGGCGCTCGGCAAGTGGGAGGAGTTCCGCCTGCACGTGCGCGCCGCCCTCACCGAAGGCGGCCTCTCCGCCGACGACATCAAAGAGATCATCCTGCAGCAGATGATCTATTGCGGCGTGCCGGCGGCGAACCACGCCTTCCGGGAGGCGGGCGATATCGTCAAGGAACTCGGCAAGACAGCGCCGCGCTGACGGTCCGCACGGAACCAACAAGCCAATTTTGGGATTGGTGTGCCGGCGCCGGGCAGCTCCCTCGCCGTCAATGTCGATTCACGAGGGCCACACCCGATGGCGGGCTTCAATGTTCGCAAGGAGATGCCGGGGGTCGAGCTCAGCCGCGATGAATTCAGGAAACGATACGGCGAGCGCTTCTCCGACCCGGTGTTCGCACCGCTTCGCCCCGAGATCGACCGCATCCTGGACGGCGCCTGGGAAGCCTATTCGAAATCGCGCAAGGCGCCGCATACCCGCCGCGCCGGTCCGGGCTATGCCGATCCCGAGTACCAGCTGTCGGTCGACTGGATTGCCGCCAGCGAACGGATCAACGACGCCGAGCGGCTCCAGAAAGACCCGGCGACGCCGTCGCGCATCCTCCTGATCAACGGCGCGAGCCGTAGCGAGCACACCTGCCCCGGCGAAAGCTCGAAGACCTGGCGGCTCGTGACCATCGCGCGCGAGATCTTCGCGCACGAGCCGCAGCTCGAGGTCGAGGTCCTCGACCTCAGCCGGCTCACCTCCGAGTACGGGCGCGTCATCCACCCGTGCAAGACCTGCGTCTCGACCGCGATGCCGCTCTGTCACTGGCCGTGCTCCTGCTATCCGAACCATGCGCTGGGGCAGGTGCAGGACTGGATGAACGACATCTACGCGATGTGGGCGGCGGCGCACGGCGTGATGATCGTCTGTCCGGTGAACTGGTACGGGCCGCCGTCGGGCCTGAAGCTGATGATGGACCGGCTGGTCTGCGCCGACGGCGGCAACGCCGATCCAACGTCGACCCATGGCAAGAACGCCGAACAGGCGAAGGCGCTGGAGCTCAACGACTGGCCCTATCCGCAACATCTCGCCGGCCGGGTGTTCTCGGTGGTCGTGCACGGCGACTACGGCGGCACCGAGATGGTGCAGAGCGCGATTTCGAAATGGCTGCGCGACAGCGGCCTGATCGAAGCAGGGTATTTGTCCGAATTGGCCAGGATGGTCGGCTATATGCAGCCTTACGCGACCGGCCACGACGAACTCGACCGCGACACCGCCTTCCAAGAGGAAGTGCGCAATGCCGCACGCGCGCTGGTTCAGGCGGTGAAGCTCGCGCGCAGCGGCGAACTCAAGCAACCTGATGCGGACTTGAGTCCGCCGCGCAAGAAGTGAGGCGGGCGGTCAGTAGCGATCGAGCGGGCCGCGCAGGCGCGTCTCCGGAATGCGCGCGAGCGCGGCGGTAATACGGGCCGGCGGCGGACCATCCGTCAGCGCGCCAACCGATAGGCCAAGCTTCAATGCTTCGCGCTCGCGCATGGCCGTATCCACGCGCGAAGGCGCCGACGCCGCCGGTGCGACGTGGCGCTCCACCACGATCACTGTGATTGCGCCCGCAAGCAGCATCATCTGTGTCGCATAGAGGCGCACGATCGCCGCCTCGCCGAGCGCCACCGCCGCCAGAATGCTGACGAAGATATCGGCGACCGCCAGAATCAGCACCACGTCGATGGTTTCGCGATCCGCCTCCCGCCGCGTCACACAGGCGCGGGCGAACTCGATCAGATAGGCCACGAACGCCGCCACGACCACGAGCTTGATGCCGGCGAGAACGTGCGAGGCCACCACCAGGCCGTTGTAGTTGAGATCGAACAGATGGCGAAAATAGATCGCCGTCGTCGCATGCGCGCGATCCTCGAGCCCATTGTAGGGTGAGATCAGGGCATTGACCGCGTCGCGACCCCAGACCGGGATGAAATAGAGCGACAAGAGGGCGAGATTGAGCGAACCAAGAGTGAGCGAACCAAACCGTGACCGCATCGATGCCTCCGATGCCGACCGGCCCCCTGCTCCGCTGCGAGGACTTCTGATCGGCCCGATGGACGGCAGGCTAAGCGCTTACATTTGTCCGCCCAATCGAAACCCCTTGTTAACCTTATTGGCGCGGCGGTCGCCTGGGGAAACCGTGCTCTTTGTCGAGAATCGCCGCCTATCCTCCCCGCGCCTCGCGGAATTCATGCGGCGCGGTCCCGGTCTGCTTGCGGAAGAAGCGGGCGAAATGGGACGGGTCGGAGAACGCGAGCTCGTAGGCGATCTCGTTGATCGGCTGGTTGGTGAAGACGAGCTGGCGCTTGGCCTCGGTCAGTACGCGCTGGCGGATCAGATGGCCGGCGGTGACGCCCGTTGCACGCTTCACGTGATCGTTGAGGCGGTCGACGGTCATCGCGAGCTTGTCGGCATAGAACGCAAGCTGGCGCTCGGCGTGGAAGTGCTCCTCGATCAGCTTGCGCAGCGCCACCACGGTGGCATCGGTCGGCGCCAGCGGATCGGCGCGCGTGCGGCTCGCCGCCATCCGCGCCACCTCGACCGCGATCAACGCCAGCAAGCCGCGCATCGCGATGCGATAGCCGGGGCGACCGAGGCTGCGCTCATCGTGCAACTCGGTGGCGAAGGCGAGCACGCGCGCGTGGTCGGCGGGAAGCGGCACCACGGGATCGAAGGCGAGCGACTTCAGGCGCGCCAGCGCCTCGCCACGGCGATCGCCGATCGCCTCGGCTGCATCTTCCGTGAAGCTCATCACCCAGCCGTCGGTGACTTGCGGGACGGAAACGAAAGCCGTGCGCGGTGGTCGGCGGCACCAGGATCGCGCACGGCGCCTCGAACGGCACGACCGACGCCTCGAACGTCATCTCGCCGCCGCCCTGCTCGATCAACAGGATCTGGAAGAGATTGCGATGCCGATGCGCGCGGATCGTCCAGTCGTGGATCGACGAGCGCGATGAGATCGTTTCGATGTGGATGAAGTCGAACGCCTGATCGTCCGGCGGATCGCCGTAGAGGTGAAACAGCGGCAGCGCGGTCACGGTCCCCATGGCGCAAGCATAATCCAGCACCCGCGCGCTGCAATCGATCCGAACGCCGCAGCGGCGGTCGTGCACATCAATTCAAACGGCAACGGCCCCGCCGTCTGGCGGGGCCGCACTCATGGAACTCAAGTATTGTCGGAGACTTAGCGATCCTGATCGCGCTGGCCCGGTTGCCGCTGTCCCGGCTGCTGCTGGCCCTGCTGGCCCGGACGCTGCCCGCCGCCGCCCTGCTGTCCGCCACCTTGACCACCTTGGCCCGGCTGCTGCTGCTGTTGACCCGGGCGCGGTTTGTCCTGGTTCGGGTTCTGGTTGGGCTGGTTGGGATTGGCCATGCTTACTACTCCTCGAGGGGTTGGTCGGGACTGATCTGCCCCGTCTAAGTCAACTCAGGGAACCCAACCGAGTTTCGGCGAAACCAAGAAAGAAAAGTGAGACGGCGCGGCGCAAATTCGCCGGAAACTTGGTTTGAATTTGTCGATTGTTCGTTGCGCATGGAACTTGCGAACGTGCGAGCTCACACCCGCTTATACGCCCGCTCGTGATAGACGAGCGCCGGCCCCTGCGGGCCGAGCCGCACCGCTTCCACCGCGCCGAAGAACACGTTGTGGCTCGCGACCGAGCGCACCTCGACGATCCGGCAATCGAACGCAACCACGGCGCTCGCCAGCACCGGACTGGCGGTCACCAGCGTCGTCCATTCGCCATTGTTGAAGCGGTCGCTGCCCATGATGCCGGTGCGGCCGGCGAAGATGTCGGCGATCTCGGCTTCGCCCGCGCCCAGCGTATTGACGCAGAACACGCCGTTCTCGAGCACGACCGGATTGGTCTGGCTCTTCCGGTTGAGGCACATCAACAGCGTCGGCGGCGCGTCCGATACCGACGAGACCGCGGTGGCGGTGGCGCCGGTCTTGCCGCCCGGCCCTGCCGTCGTGATGACATGCACCGCGGCGCCGAGCCGGCACATGGCGTCGCGGAATTGCGCCGCCTCCACCGTGCGCACCGGCTCCGGCCCGACGGCGGTGAAGGCGCCGTCCATGGCATCGTCGGGGCGTTGGTCGATCCAGCTCATGGCATTTGCCGCTCTTGTTGCTTCCCTATTCCGCCGCCCGCGGCCGCTTGCTGACCGCGGCATAGGCGACGTCGTCCGGATCGAGCCAGGTGTCGCCGGTCCAGCCGTGCTCATCATATTCGGAGAGGCACTGATCCGCGAGCGCGATCATCTGGTCCATGGTGCCGGAGGTGCGCGCGTTCCACATCGCCTGGATGCGGATGTCCTCGTGATTGCCGGCGTAGTTCATCTCGTAGAGCTCATGGCGGCCGCCGAATTCGGTGCCGATCGCGTCCCACAGGAGCTTGAGCACCTTGATGCGCTCCTTGTAGCCGATGCCGTGGGAGCCGCGCACATAGCGCGCGAGATATTTGTCGATCTCGGGATTGGCGAAATCCTTGGCCGACGACGGCAGGTAGATCAGCGCCGAGGCGACGATCTTCTCGACGATCTCCTTGACGCGGCCGTAGGCGTCGCCGGCGAACACCCGGTAGCTCGCGCCCGACTGCACGTTCGGCAGCACGGCGCCATCGACCCACGGCGAGGGATTGGCCGCCATCGCGTCGGTCAGCGCCCAGAACAGGTTCCGCCAGGCGATGATCTCGCCCAGCATCGCCTGATTGCCGCGAAACTCGTCGCCACCGGTGGTGCGCAGCGCCTTGGCGATGACGCCGACCATGAAATCGAGCTTCACGGCGAGCCGCGTGCAGCCCTGGAACTGGTAGCCCGCGAGGAACCCGGACTGCGGGAAGAATACCTTCAGCTTTTCGAGATCGCGATGCAGCAGCACGTCCTCCCAGGGGATGAACGCGTTATCGAACACGAAGATCGCATCGTTCTCGTCGAACCGCGACGACAGCGGATAGTCGTAGGGCGTGCCCATGACGCTCGCCTGCATCTCGTAGGAGGCGCGGCAGAACAGCTTCACGCCCGGCGCGTTCATCGGCGCGATGAACATGACCGCCAGATCGGAATCGTTGACCGGCATCGCCGCGTTCTGGCCGAGGAAATTGTATTGCGTCAGCGCCGACGAGGTCGCCACCACTTTCGCGCCGGAGACATAGATGCCGGCGTCGGTCTCCTTCTGGATGGTGATGAATACGTCCTTCACCTGGTCGGCGGCGCGCGCGCGATCGACCGGCGGGTTCACGATCGCGTGGTTCATGAACAGGACGTTTTCCTGCGCGCGGCGATACCAGCGCTGCGCGTTCTCGGCAAATTTTCCGTAGAACTGGTGGTTGGCGCCGAGCGTGTTCATCAGCGACGCCTTGTAGTCGGGCGAGCGCCCCATCCAGCCGTAAGACATGCGCGCCCAGGCCGCGATGGCGTCGCGCTGGCCGATGACGTCCTCGCGCGAGCGCGCGACCTTGAAGAATTTGTGGGTGTACCCGCCAGACCCGGTGTCGGTCGGCCCTGTCAGCACGGCCTTGCTCTTGGGATCGTGCAGCGCGTCGTAGAGACGCGCGACCGAGCGCGCGGCATTACGGAACGCCGGATGCGTGGTGACGTCCTCGACCCGCTCGCCGTAGATATAGACCTCACGCCCGTCGCGCAGGCTTGCGAGATACTCCGCGCCGGTGAACGGCCGCCCCGGCGCAGCAATTGCGTCCTCGGACTTCGTGCGGCTCATGGATTCAGCTCCACTTTATCCCAGCCAGCAAAGGCACTCCGCGGCCTACCTGTCAATGCGGCTCCGAATTGGCGCGAATGTCGTTCCGGAACGGCTGCGTCAGCAGCCGGTCGATCCGCAACTCGGCCGGGTCGCGGAACGCCGGGATGCCGATGGTCATGCCGGTATGGCCGGCTTCGGGCTGCGCCCGATAGGTGCCGAACAGCCGGTCCCACCACGGCAGATTGAAGCCGAAATTGCTGTCGGTCTCCCGCCGCAGGATCGAGTGGTGCACGCGGTGCATGTCCGGCGTCACCACGATGAAGCGCAGCGCGCGGTCGAGCCACGCCGGCATCGACACGTTCGAATGGTTGAACATCGAGGTGACGTTGAGCACCACCTCGAACAGGATGACGGCGACCACCGGGATCCCAAGCGCCAGGATCACGGCGATCTTGATCGAGAGCGAGATCAGGATCTCGATCGGATGGAAGCGCACGCCGGTGGTGACGTCGATATCGAGATCGGCATGATGCATCCGATGCAGCCGCCACAGCACCGGCAGTTTGTGGAAGACGACGTGCTGCACGTAGATCACCAGATCGAGCGCCAGGAAGCCGACGAGCGCGGCGACCGATAGCCGCAACTGGAGATAGTTGATCAGGCCCCAGCCGTTGCCGGAGGCGTAGAGCGCGGCGCCGACCGCGGCGGTCGGGACCAGCACACGCACGGTCAGGACGTCGGCCACGAGAATCCCGAGGTTGCCCGGCCAGCGCCGCCCGCGCCCGACGCTCAGCTCCCGCCGCGGCGCCAGGAGTTCCCACAGCGCGAAGGCGCAGAAGAACACGAAAAACGCGCCCAGGCGGATGACCATTTCGACCGTGATGCTGCCCATCTGCTCAATATAGTGCCGCGGCGAGGCCGGCGGGTGGTCCTGTGGACCGCCGCGGCACCGCGTCATTGCCGGCCTTCCAAGGCCCTGATAGAGCTTTTGATTGTCGGGGGCGCGGGGACGGAGCGCATGGAAATCTTCATCCAGCAGCTCATCAACGGCATTACGCTGGGTTCGATCTACGGCCTCATCGCCATCGGCTACACGATGGTGTTCGGCATCCTTGGAATGGTGAACTTCGCCCACGGCGACGTGTTCATGGTGTCGGCGTTCATCGCGCTGATCGCCTTCCTGATCCTGAGCGCCTCGATCGGCGCCGGCGCGATCGCGCTCGCGCTGCTGATCGTGCTCATCATCGCGATGGTGATGACCTCGCTGGTGAACTGGACGATCGAGCGCGTCGCCTACCGGCCGCTGCGCGGCTCGTTCCGTCTCGCGCCGCTGATCTCGGCGATCGGCATGTCGATCTTTCTCATGAATTTCGTGCAGGTCGCGCAGGGGCCGCGCAACAAATCGATCCCGCCGCTGTTCTCCGACGTGATCGTGCTGTTCACGATCGACGATTACGACGTGACGATATCCTACAAGCAGATCGTGATCTGGCTGGTGACCGGCGTGCTGCTGCTCGCGTTCTGGTATCTGGTTTCGAAGACCGCGCTCGGCCGCGCACAGCGCGCCTGCGAGCAGGACCAGAAGATGGCGGCGCTGGTCGGCATCAATGTCGACCGCACGATCTCGATCACCTTCATCATCGCGGCGGCGCTCGCCGCCGTCGCCGGCACCATGTATCTCGTCCACTACGGCGTCGTGAGCTTCGCCGATGGCTTCACGCCGGGCGTCAAAGCGTTCACCGCCGCCGTGCTCGGCGGCATCGGCTCGCTGCCCGGCGCGGTGATCGGCGGCCTCGCCATCGGCCTGATCGAGACGTTCTGGTCGGCCTATTTCTCGACCGACTACAAGGACGTCGCCGCGTTCTCGATCCTGGTGGTGGTCATGATCTTCCTGCCGCAGGGCCTGCTCGGTCGTCCGGAAGTCGAGAAGGTCTGAGATGGTGGCCGAGGCGACGAACTCGGCCGCGCGTCCCGACCGCATGCGCGCGCTGCGCGCCGCGTCGTTCACCGCCCTCCTCGCGTTCGGCTTGTTCCTGCCGCTGATCGCGTTCCAGGCCGGGCATGACATCCGCAACGAGCTCGTGCTCGAGACCCGCTGGCCGCTGTTTGCCGCGTTTGTCGCCAGCGCTTTTTTTAGTCGGCTAATCTGGGAATTGCTGCCGCGCGAGCACATCAGGCAGAGGCTGGTGGAATTCTGCCGCGCGCCGTTGCGGCTCCTGGCGGCGGCGGGCGTCTGCTCCTTGGCCGCGAGCATCTTGCGATTCGTCGCGGAGGCGGGCTTCGGCATCGAGAGCGAGATCGCGCGCGCCCTCGCCTATCTCTTCGGTTTCGGCACGCTCGGCTTCCTGATCGGCGCCGCCTACGCCGCGGTCAACGTCCGATACCCGAAGACCACCGACTCCGGCCGTCGACGCCGGAGCCAGATCGGCGTCGTCCTCCGCATGGCCGCGCTCGGATTCCTGCTCGCCTATCCGCTGATGGCGTTCTGGCTGCTCGGCTCGCAGGGCTCGATCAAATGGATCGACAATTTCGGCATCCAGATCTTGATCTACGTAATGCTCGGCTGGGGGCTCAATATCGTGGTCGGCCTCGCCGGCCTGCTCGACCTCGGCTACGTCGCCTTTTACGCGGTCGGCGCCTATTCCTTCGCGCTGCTCGCCAAGAACGGCCTGCCGTTCGTCGCCTTCGTCTCCGAATACCCCTACCTCGCCGTTGATTTCTACCAGCTCGGACCGTGGGCGTTCTGGGTGCTGTTGCCGATCGCCGGCGTCCTCGCCGCGTTCTGGGGCGTCCTGCTCGGCTTTCCGGTGCTGCGGCTGCGCGGCGACTACCTCGCGATCGTCACGCTCGCCTTCGGCGAGATCATCCGCCTGGTGCTGATCAACTGGGTCGACCTGACCAACGGCTATGCCGGCATCTCGGGCGTGCCGCGACCGACCTTTTTCGGCATTCCCTTCATCGACGGCCCCGACGGCTTCGCCGCGCGCTTCGGCATCGAGTTCAGCGCGATCCACCGCACGATCTTTCTCTACTACGTGATCCTGGTGCTGGCGCTGATCACGGCCCTCATCACCATCCGGCTTCGGCGGTTGCCGATCGGCCGCGCCTGGGAAGCGTTGCGCGAGGACGAGATCGCCTGCCGCGCGCTCGGCATCAACACCACCACCACCAAGCTCACCGCGTTCGCCATCGGCGCCATGTTCGGCGGCTTCGCCGGATCGTTCTTCGCCGCGCGGCAAGGCTTCATCTCGCCGGAGAGCTTCACCTTCATGGAATTGGCGGTGATCGTCGCGATCGTCGTGCTCGGCGGCATGGGCAGCCAGATCGGCGTCGCCATCGCTGCGATCATCATGATCGGCGGCACCGAATTGATGCGCGAGCTCGACGTGCTGAAGGCGATCTTCGGCCGCGACTTCGACCCGACCCAGTACCGCATGCTGCTGTTCGGCCTCGGCATGGTGCTGATCATGATCTGGAAGCCGCGCGGCCTGATCTCGACCCGGCAGCCCTCGGTGTTCCTCAAGGAGCGCAAGGCGGTGTCGGTCGCGCATGTACGGGAGGGCCGCGGATGAGCGATCCTCTGCTGCGCGTCGAGCATCTCACCATGCGCTTCGGCGGCCTCGTCGCTATCAATGACCTGTCGTTCAGCGCCGAGCGCGGCCACATCACCGCGCTGATCGGACCGAACGGCGCCGGCAAGACCACCGTATTCAATTGCATCACCGGCTTCTACAAACCGACCGAGGGCCGCATCGCGCTGCAGTTCGGCGACACGGCGGTCTGGAACGAACTCGAGACCCTCACCCAGGAAGGACGCCGCAGCCGCCACCGCCATGGCGGCTCGTTGTTTTTGCTCGAGCGCATGCCGGACTACGAGGTGGTGTGCAAAGCGCGGGTCGCGCGCACGTTCCAGAACATCCGCCTGTTTCCCGGCATGACCGTGCTGGAGAACCTGCTGGTTGCGCAGCACGCGCCGCTGATGCGCGCGTCAGGCTGGACCGTGCTCGGCTTGTTCGGCGCGCCGACCTATCTCAAGGCCGAACGCGCCGCGATCGAGAAGGCGCGGTTGTGGCTCGACCGCATCGGCCTGACCGACCGCGCCGACGATCCGGCCGGCGAATTGCCCTACGGCGCGCAGCGCGAGCTCGAGATTGCGCGCGCCATGTGCACCGATCCGGTGCTGCTCTGCCTCGACGAGCCCGCCGCCGGCCTCAATCCGAGCGAAAGCGCCGAGCTCGCACGCTTCCTGCGCGTACTGCGCAATGAGCACGCGGCCTCGATCCTGCTGATCGAGCACGACATGTCTGTCGTGATGGAGATTTCCGACCACGTCGTCGTGCTCGATCATGGCGTCAAGATCGCCGACGGACCGCCGGAGGCGGTGCGCAACGACCAGAAGGTGATCGCCGCCTATCTCGGCGTCGAGGACGACGAGGTCAGCAAGGTCGAGGCGGAGGTCGGACTGTGACTTCCCTCCTCTCCGTGCGCGGCGTGAAGACCTATTACGGCCACATCGCCGCGCTGAAGGGCGTCGACGTCGAGGTCGGCGACGGCGAGATCGTGGCGCTGATCGGCGCCAACGGCGCCGGCAAGTCGACCCTGATGATGACGATCTGCGGCAATCCGCGTGCGCGCGAGGGCTCGATCACCTTCGCCGGCCGCGACATCACGCAATTGCCCACCCACGAGATCGCACGGATGCGGATCGCGCAGTCGCCGGAAGGCCGCCGCATCTTCGTACGCATGACGGTGATGGAAAATCTCCAGATGGGCGCGGCCGCCTGCGATCCCGCGCATTTCCAATCCGACCTCGAACGGGTGTTCGTCCTGTTTCCACGCCTCAAGGAGCGCATCGCGCAGCGCGGCGGCACGCTCTCCGGCGGCGAGCAGCAGATGCTTGCGATCGGGCGCGCGCTAATGGGCCGCCCGCGCCTCCTGCTGCTCGACGAGCCCTCGCTTGGGCTGGCGCCGCTGGTAGCCCGCCAGATTTTCAGTGCGATCAAGAAGCTCAACGCCGAGGAAAGGCTCACGGTGTTCCTGGTCGAGCAGAACGCCTTCCATGCGCTCAAGCTCGCGCACCGCGGCTATGTGATGGTCAACGGATTGATCACGCTCGCCGGCACCGGCGCCGAGCTGCTCGACCGACCGGAGGTGAAGGCCGCCTATCTCGAAGGCGGGAGACACTAACATGGTCGCGGACGCAGACAGCGCTGCGCCAGCGCATCGCGGCGATTCCCGTGTGGTACCACCGCATCAGCCTGCCGGACGGCATCGTCACGCCCGGGATCAATCCGCTTGATCCCGCCGCCTATCGCATCCCCGACGATCTCACCGGCAAGCGCGTGCTCGATGTCGGCGCGTGGGACGGCTACTGGACGTTCGAGGCGCTCAAGCGCGGCGCCCGCGCGGCGGTCGGCATCGACGATTTTTCCGACTATCTCGGCTATCTCAAACCGGAGCAGCGGCGCGGCTGGCAGAGCTTCGATCTCTGCCGCGAAGCGCTCGGCTATTCCAATGAGCGCTGCCAGCGCACCGAAATCTCGCTCTACGACATCACGGAACAGAAGCTTGGCGGCCGCTTTGATGTCGCCTTCTGCTTCGGCACGCTCTACCACCTGCGGCATCCGCTGCTCGGCCTCGACCGCATCAGTGCGATCTGCGACGGCCAGATCTTCGTGGAGTCCTTCATCTGCGAGGACTACAGCGCGGTTCGCGGCGGCCTGGGTCATGGATATCCGGGCAAGCAGCTCGTCGCCGAGTTCTATCCGACCGACGAGCTCGCCGGGAATCGAACCAACTGGTGGGGACCGAACCTCAACTGCCTGGCGGCGTGGATTTTCGCGGCCGGCTTTACCGACAACCTGGCGGCCTGGAAGCTGACGCCGAACCCGGACGACATCGGCGTATGCCGCGGCTTCGCCACCGGCAGCAAGCCCCGGAGGAAGTAACATGCGCAGCCTGCTCAGACTGCTCTACGAGGAAAATTCGGTCTGGGTGTTCGTGCTGCTCACCGTCGTCCTCGGCGGCGGCGCCTCGGCACTCACCGGGCGCGCGATCGCCGCCACCTGGCGGCCGTGGTGGCATGTCATTCCGCTGGCGCTGCTGCTCGGCGCGGCGGTGCGCTTCCTGCACTTCGCGCTGTTCGGCGGCACGCTGCTGTCGCCGACCTACTATGTGGCCGATACCGCGGTATGTCTGTTGTGCGGCCTGATCGGGTTCCGGCTGATGCGGGTTGCGCAGATGGTCAGCTGCTACGGCTGGATCAACGAGCGCGCGGATTTCTATACTTGGCGCCGCAAGGCGGTTTCCGGCAGCGCCGGGTCGTCCGAATCCGGATGACAATCGCCGGTTTTACGGGTTGAATTGTTATACGAGGCTGGCACGGGCCCGGATAGAACGCCGCGGCGGGCCTCACGGGATCTCAGAGGGAGACGGATCATGAAGAAGCTCTTGGCGCTGGGCCTCGCATTGGGCCTGGGGCTTGTGTTGGCCGGTAGCGCTTCGGCGCAAATCAAGATGGGCGTCGCCGGCCCCATGACCGGCGGCTCCGCCGCCTTCGGCGCGCAGTTGCGGCAAGGCGCCGAGCAGGCGGTCGCCGACATCAACGCGCAGGGCGGCATCCTCGGACAGAAAATCGAGCTCTTCATCGGCGACGACCGCGCCGATCCGCGCGAAGGCGTGTCGACCGCCAACAAATTCGTGGCCGACGGCGTGAAGTTCGTGGTCGGGCACTTCAATTCGGGCGTCACCATCCCGGCCTCCGACGTCTACCAGGAGAACGGCATCCTCGCGATCACGCCGGCTGCCACCAACCCGAAGGTCACCGAGCGCAGCATGTGGAACATGTTCCGCGTCTGCGGCCGCGACGACCAGCAGGGCAACCTGGCGGGCGCGATCATCGGGCAGCGCTTCAAGGGCAAGCGCATCGCCATCGTGCACGACAAGACCACCTACGGTCAGGGCCTCGCCGACGAGACCCGCCGCGCGATGGCGAAGGCCGGCCTCAAGGACGTGCTCTACGAAGGCGTCAACAAGGACGACCGCGACTTCACGGCGCTGGTCTCAAAAATCCGGCAGGCGCGCGCCGACCTAGTGTTCTGGGGCGGGCTGTACGATGCCGGCGGCCTGATCGTGCGCCAGATGCGCGCGCAGGGCCTGAAGGCGCCGCTGATGGGCGGCGACGGCATCACCGACGACGAGTTCGCGGCGATCGCCGGCCCCGGTGCCGAGGGCACGCTGATGACGTTCTCGCCCGATCCGCGCACCAACCCAGCCAACAAGGCGATCATCGAGCTGTTCCGCTCGAAGCGCATGTTCGAGCCGCAGGCCTATACCCTCTACAGCTACGCCGCGGTGCAGATCTTCAAGCAGGCCGTGGAGAAGGCGAACTCGCTCGATCCGAAGAAGGTCGCCGAAGTGATGCGCTCCGGCATGGTGTTCAACACCGTGCTGGGCGACCTCTCCTTCGACAAGAAGGGCGACGTGTCGGAGTACACCGTCGGCAATGTCAAGAAAGATCGCTACGTGCTCTATACCTGGCGCAAGGGCCCGGACGGCCGCATCACGTATTTCGAGGCCGACAATTGAGAACTTTGACGGCGCCGCTATCTCCTACGGCGCCGGCTGCCCGCGCATACGTGCCAGTTGCCCCTCGATCACGCCGATCATCGATCGGCGCCGCGGGTCGAGGTGGCCGGTTGCGTCCAGCTGCTTGAGGATCGCCAGGGCCTTCTCAAGATAGGGAGCGCCGCTCGCGCCGTGCAGCATGCCGAGCCGAATAAGCGGCATTGCCGAGCCGAACAACAGTGAGGTGCTGTCCGGCGACCGGCCCAGGAGCGATGCATAGATGTCGAGCGAGCGCTGATATGCGGCCTCAGCGTCGTCGTTGCGTTTGAGCGCGGCAAATACGGAACCGACGCGCTCATAGGCGAGCGCCATATCCGCCTGCCAACTGACGTTGGCGGGATCGCCCCTGGCAATAACCTCCCTGATCGCCAGCGAAGCCTGGAACTGCGGCAACGCTTCGCCGGGATTTTCCTGCACCATCAGCACGTCGCCGAGCCGCTCATGGGTGATCGACAGCAGGCTTCGCCAATCCGCATTCTGCGGGTCCGCTTTCGTCAGGCGCTCCATGATAGCAAACGCCGATCTGAAGTTGCTCAGCGCCTGCACAAACTCGCCCTGGGCATACAGCACCCTGCCGACATTGATGTGGGCGATTGCACGATGGCGCTGCAAATTCCCGTTGTCGGGATTGACGTTGGCCAGGCCTTCGATCAGTGCGAGCGAAGCCCGATAGCTTGCGAGCGCCTCGGGCAAGGCGTCGTAGGCGCGCTGGACCTCGCCGATCCGCTCATGAGCGACAGCAACGTCCCGCTGCCGGCTGCCGTCCTGGGGGTCCATGTCGGCGAGGCGTTGTCTCAGCGCCAGCACCGACTGGAAGCTCTTGAACGCCTCGGCAAACTGCCCTTGTGCGACCAGCACCTCACCGATGCGCTCGTGGGCGACCGAGAGATCGCGCTGATACTCGTTATCCGTCTCAATCTTGATGAGGCCCTCAATGATCACCAGCGCCGCGCGAAATTCCCGCAGCGCGGCCGCGAGGTCGCCCTTGGCCCATTCCACATCGCCGCGGCGCTGGTGCACCCGAGCTTGTTCCCGCCGCCACGTCGGATCGGCGGGGTTGTCGCGCGCCAGTTCGGACGCCAGCCTTTGCGCCTCGATGATCCGCTGTTCGGCATCCGCGGTCCGTCCAAGGTCGCGATAGCTGTCGCCGAACGCGATCAGCATGGCGATCTGGCGTTGCCTCAGCCTCGGCGTCGGGCGGCCGTAGCGTGCCATGACGTTTAGGATGCCTTCGGCCTCCTCCAGGAAACCGAGCGTCACGCGCAAGGGCAGCGAATAGGATTGCGACGCACTCACGGCCCGGTTCACCAGGCTGGTGAAGCGGTCGAGCGTGGCGTCGAGGAATTCTTCGTTGGTCCTGAGCTGCTGCCAGGCGTAGACCGCGCTCCCGGCCGCAATGATCGCAAGACCCAGGAACACGCCGGCCAGCGCCGACCAGAACCTTGTGCGCCGGCGACGCTCCCGCTCGGCACGCCGGATGATCTCGTCAAGCCCGATGCCAAGGAGGCCGGCAATGACCTTGCCGGCGGCCAGCGCCTTGCCATCGCCGCTGTCGCGCGCGTCGGCCGCGATCGGTTCCTCGCGTTCGGACGTCAGCGCGCCGTCGGCACCGACCTTGAATCGCAGCGCCGGCGGAAAGCATTGATCGTCGCCCTCGCCGGGGTTGCCGCCGACAATGACCGGAATGATGAATTGGCTGCGGCCGAATTCCTTGAAGCGGCGGATCTCCTCGTTGACGTATTCGCTCTTGGCCGCGTTCGGCGAGCAGACCACGATCAGGAATTGCGATGCTTCGAGCGCCGCGATGGTCGCCGCGGCAAGCGAGGGCCCGGCGGAAAAATCCTCGCGGTCGCGAAAGATCGGACGCAACGTCCGCGGCGCGGGGCCGGCGGGCGTGGCGCGTCCGACCAGGTCCTTGCCGATGCGGTACGTTTCGAGCGCGCGGTGCAGCCACTCGCCCCACGCCTTGTCGCGGTGGCTGTAGCTCAGGAACGCGCGGTACTTGAAGGGCGCGGAGTCGGCCAACGCTTTCCCTCGAGAATTTGCCCAAAGCTGGGCGAAATTACCCGATCGACTGCAGCGCCGGGAAGGTTTCGATCAGCCAAGTGTTGAGCTGCGTGAAGAAGCCGAACAGGAATGCGAGGCCGGTGAGCACCAGCAATCCGCCCATCGCTTTCTCGACATAGGCGAGCTTGCTGCGAAACCGGGTGAGGAACGCCGCGAACGGCTCGACCGCGAGCGCCGCGATGATGAACGGCACGCCGAGCCCGAGCGAATAGACCGCGAGCAACCCCGCGCCTTTGGTCACCGTCGCCTCCGACGCCGCGACCGCGAGAATGGTCGCGAGGATCGGGCCGATGCAGGGCGTCCAGCCGAACGCGAAGGCGAGCCCCATCACGTAGGCGCCCCAGAGCCCCACCGGCTTCGGCATCTCCATGCGTGCCTGCCGGTGCAGCAGCGCAATCGGCGTGAGCCCGAGGAAATGCAGGCCCATGATGATGATGGCGATGCCGGCGACGATCGAAAGCTCGTAGGAATAGAGCCGCAGCAGCCCGCCAGCAGCGCTCGCGCCGGCGCCGAGCGCGACGAACACGGTCGAGAACCCGGCGACGAACAGCACGGCGGCGAGCAGCGCGTCGCGCTTGACCAGCGCCGGCGCCTCGGCGCCGGCCAGCCGCTCCACCGAGGCACCCGTGAGGTAGATCAGATAGGGCGGCACCAGCGGCAGCACGCAGGGCGACAGGAAGCTGATCAGCCCGGCGAATAGTGCGGCGAAGATGGAAACGTCGGCGGCCATGGCCCCTAGATGCGACGGAGGGCGCCGCGATTGCAAGCGCCTGCTCTAGTCGCAGCAATCAGATTCCCGTTACATAGGTCGGGGTCGCCGACAGAATTTGCGCGGAGCATTGTAACATGCGGCATGTGCCGGTTGTGGTTGTAGGCGGTGGTCCGGTGGGAATGGTACTGGCCGTCAGCCTCGCCGGATTCAACATCCACACCATGCTGGTCAATACCGAGCCGAGCGCGCGCTGGTTTCCCAAGGGATCGACGCATAACGCGCGGACCATGGAGCACTATCGGCGGCTCGGGCTTGCGCGCGACATCCGCAAGCTCGGTCTTCCGACCGACCATCCGACCGACGTTGGCTTCTTCACGACATTGAACGGATGGGAACTGGGGCGGATATCCATGCCGTCCGAGCGGGAGAAGGCGGCCTCGCTTGCGAACGCCTCACCGACCGACCAGATTCCCGAGCCGCTGTTTCGTTGCAATCAGATGTATGTCGAAGCGCAACTGCTGAAACACATCCAGACGCTCGACATGATTGAATCCAGGTTCGGCTGGCGCTGTGTCGAAATCATCGACGGCCAAAACGTTGATAACAAGCGCATTGAAATTGTCATTGAGAACACCGAGACCGGCCAAAGCGAGACGATCACGTGCGACTACCTCGCAGGCTGCGACGGCCCGCAGAGCACGGTGCGCCGGCACCTCGGCATCTCGTATCGCGGCGACAAGCCGGAGGAGCAATCGTATGGCAGCGGCGCGACCGTCGCGACGCACCTGCGCGCGCCCGGGCTCTATCAAATCCTCAAGCACAAACGATGCTGGCAGTATCGGACGGTAAACCCCAAGGTGCGCAGCAATCTCGTGACGCTGGATGGCGAAGGCGAGTTCACCATCAATACCAAGCTGCGCAATCCGGAAGAAAAGCCGGATCCGAAGCTGGTTGCCGACCTGATCCGCCAAAGCGTTGGCGCGAACATCGATATCGAATTCATCGAACACCGGCCCTGGACGGCCGGCCATGCGCTCGTCGCGGACCGGTTCGTTTCCGGCCGGATCGCGCTCGCCGGCGACGCCGTGCATATCTTCACGCCGACCGGCGGATTTCGGAATGAACACGGGCGCCGACGATGCCGTGAATCTGGCGTGGAAGATCGCCGCCACGGTTTCGGGCTGGGGTGGGCCGAACTTGCTGGCAAGCTATGAAATAGAACGCCGGCCGATCGCCTTCCGCAACACCAGCATGGCGAAGGAACTGTCGCGCGGCATGGGCAAGATCTCCGTCGACGACGGCTTGCTGCATGATTCCGCGGCCGGAGACGTGTCACGTTGCGCTCTCGGCAAACAACTCGAGCTGTCGCGCGAGGAGTTTGCGTCGATCGGCATTCAGCTGGGCGCCCGCTACGACGATTTACCGATTGTCGCCTCGGACGACACGGCGCCACCGGCCGACAATCCTCATATCTACCGGCCAAGCGCATGTCCCGGTGGCCGGGCACCCCATTTGTTCCTTCGTGATCAAAGCTCGCTCTTCGATCATTTCGGACCCGGGTTCTGCCTGCTTCATCTTCACGGTGATCACGACACCCGAGTCATGGAAGAAGCCGCCCGCGCGCGGCGGATGCCGCTTCGGACTTTGAAAGTCGATATGCCGGAGGGTCGGGAGCTTTACGAATGCGACCTCGCGCTGATCCGCCCGGATCAGCATGTCGCCTGGCGCGGCAGCGCACTTCCAACCGACTGCGGCGCGTTGCTAGCGCGCGTCACCGGCTGGTAGATCGGGCCTGTTGCCGAGGGAAAACCCGCGCGCCTCACCGCTCCATTAAATCTTCCTCAAGGCGCCCTGCGCATACTCCGACAGGTTGCCAGTCACCCGCGCCGCGTGCCGGCCGGGCCATTGCCGCTGGCATTGCGAGCAACCGAACGTCTGCGGAGCTATTGTGATGCTGCCGGTCTCTCGCCGTTTCGTGCTGACCGGAGCCGCCATTGCAGCCACATCGCTGGTGATCCCGGTCGTCGTCGCGCCGATCCGCGCGACCGACCGCAAGGGCGGGGCAGACTATGAGATCACCGATTGGATCGTGATCGCCTCAAGCGGGCTGGTGACACTTGGGCTGTCGCAGCCAGAAGTCGGACAAGGCTCGTACACCGCCCTGCCCCAGATTCTTGCCGACGAGCTCGATGCGGACTGGGACCGCGTCAAGATTCAGTTCGTGACCGGCAGGCAGGCCTACAAGATCGCATTTCGGCAGGAGGCCCCCGTCCAGAAGGAGGGCGCCTCGATGTCGACCACGGTGCTCTACGAGCGGCTGCGCACCGCCGGTGCCGCCGCGCGCGAGGTGCTGATCCGCGCCGCAGCGCAGACGTGGAGCATCGATGCCGCCGAGTGCCGCACCGAGAACGGCTTCGTCATCAACGCCCGCGGCGAACGGCTGTCCTATGGTCAGCTCGCACCGGCCGCCGCCAAGCTTCCGCTCAGCGCCGCGCCACCGCTGAAGGACAGCAGCCGATTTCGCCTGATCGGCAAGCCGCTCGCGCGATTGGATACGCGGGCCAAGTGCAATGGCAGCGCGATCTACGGCATCGACGTCAACGTCCCCGGCATGCTCAACGCCGCCATCATGACGGCGCCGTCCTTCACCGGTCAGGTGACCGCGATCAAGAACGAGAACGCGATCCTCAAGATGCCCGGCGTGCGCGCCGTGGTGAAGATCCCTGCGATCGACTACCGGGATGGGAGTTCCAATGTTTCGGGGTCGCCGCGCTACAACGCCGTGTGCGTCATTGCGGACCATTTCTGGCAGGCGCGGCGCGCGCTGGTCTCGCTCGATGTGGCGTTCGACGGCGGCGTGCATGGCGATCTCTCGACCGCCAAGATCGAGGCCGCGCTGGACGCCGCATTGAATGCGGAGCATGGCGTCACTGCGCTTGTTCGAGGCCAGCCCAGAGAGATCCTTAAAGCGCGCGCGGCGTCGGTTATCGAGCGGCGCTTCAAGCTTCCACACATCGCCCATGCCCCGCACGAGCCGTGCAACGCGACGGCCAGCTACAAGGACGGCGCCATTGAGATCTGGGGACCGGTGCAATCGGTTTCGGCCTGTCAGGACGCCGTTGCCGAGTCGTTCGGATGCCCCGCCGACAAGGTGTCGGTCCACGTCACGTTCCTGGGCGGGAGCTTCGGCCGCAAGATCGTTCCCGATTTCGTGGTGCAGGCCGTCCACGCCTCCAAGGCGGTGGGACGCCCGGTCAAGCTCATCCGCTCGCGCGAAGAGGACACGCAGCACGACGTCTACCGGCCGAACGCCGGCGCCCGCTTGCGCGCGGTGTTGGACAAGGCCGGCTATCCGCTTGCGGTCCACGCGCGCGTTGCCGGCCAGTCGCTGTTCAACGCGACGCGCAAGAGCTGGCTCGATCACACGCCCGAAGGCGACTGGGACGAAAGCATGGTCGATGGCCTCTACAATCAGGGCTATCGGCTGCCGCACTTCCTGGTGGAGACGGTCGACACGCCGCTGCCGGTCCCGGTCTATTTCATGCGATCGGTGGGCTCGACGGCGGCCGTGTTCTTCTGGGAGAGCATGATCACCGAGCTCGCCCATCGGGCGAAGATCGACCAGTACACCTACCGGCGCAATCTCTTGTCTGGCGATCCGCTGGCGCTGCGCGTGCTCGACGCCGCGGCGCAGGCTTCAAAGTGGGGGACGCGCGCGTCCGACACGTTCCGCGGCATCGCCTATAATTGCTACATCGGCCGCGGCGGCCGCTTCAAAACCTACGTCGCGCAGGTGGTGGAGCTGCAGCGCGTCGCCGACAGGTTTGCGGTCAAGCGGGTGATCTGCGCGGTCGACCCCGGCCTCGCGGTCAATCCGAACACGCTCAAGGCGCAGATCGAGGGCGGCATCGGGTTTGCGATGACCACCGCGCTCAAGAGCAAGATCACGTTCTCGAACGGCGGCACCGACCAGAGCAACTTCTTCGACTACACCCTGCTCAGCATCGACGAGATGCCGGAGATCGTCCCGATCGTGCTCCCCAGCGATCGTCCGCCACAGGGCGTGGGCGAAGTCGTGCTGGCGCCGGTCGCTCCCGCGATCGCGCAAGCGCTGCTGCATGCCACCGGCCGGCGGCTCGACGTCATGCCGTTCCCCAACGATGCCTTCAAGACGGCCGGAGTTCCTCCGGCGCGAAGATCCTAGAGCCAGCGAACGAGAAACGTGATGCACGCACGGAAAGGCTGCCCACCATGCCGGTGAAGTTCTTCGTCAACGGGAAGCCGGCTGAATTCAACGGGCCTGACGACGTCCCGCTGCTATGGGTGGTCCGCGAGCAACTGGGCCTCACGGGAAGCAAGTTCGGCTGCGGCGTCGGGCTTTGCGGCGCTTGCACGATGCACATCGACGGTGCGCCAACCCGAACCTGCGTGATGCCGATCGGCGACCTGAAGGGTCGCCACGTCACCACGATCGAAGGCCTATCGCCGAACCTCGACCATCCGATTCAGAAAGCCTGGATCGAGCTCGACGTCCCGCAATGCGGCTATTGCCAGTCCGGCATGATCATGGCCGCGGCGTCGCTCCTGAAACAGCACCCGCATCCGACCGACCGCGACATCAACCAGGCGATGACCAATCTCTGCCGCTGCGCGAGCTATGCCCGCATCCGCGCGGCCATCCATCTCGCGGCAAGAATGGAAGCTGGCACGGTTGGGGGCCCGCCATAACTGCTGCAAGCCATGAGCTCGGGAAGCATTGTTCCGTGATACTCTTCCCCGCATGGCCTTGCGAAACCTCATCACCGACGTCGCGGGTGTGACCGTCGGCCACGCTGACGACGCCAAGCTCGCTTCCGGCGTCACCGCGGTCATGTTCGACGAGCCCGCGGTGGCGAGCATCGACGTGCGCGGCGGCGGCACCGGCACGCGCGAGAGCGTGCTGCTCGACCCGTCGATGACGGTCGAAAAGATCGACGCCCTTGTGCTGGCCGGCGGTTCGGCCTTCGGCCTCGACGCCGCCGCGGGCGTGATGGCGCAGCTTGCCGAAGCGGGGCGCGGCTTCGCGGTGCGCGGCGCGCGGGTGCCGATCGTGCCGGGCGCGATCCTGTTCGACCTGCTCAACGGCGGCGACAAGGCCTGGGGTCGTTTCCCGCCCTATCGCGAGCTCGGCTACACGGCGGCCGTGGCGGCCGGCGGCACATTCAAGCTCGGCACCGCCGGCGCCGGCTTCGGCGCCACCACCGCCAATCTCAAAGGCGGTCTCGGTTCCGCTTCGGCAATGGTCGGTGACATCACGGTCGGCGCGCTGGTGGCGGTCAATGCCGCGGGCTCGGTCACCGTCGGATCCGGGCCGTGGTTCTGGGCGGCGCCGTACGAGCGCGACGCCGAGTTTGGAGGGCACGGCCTGCCCTCGCCGATGCCCGCCGATGCGCTGACGTTCCGCACCAAGGGACGGACCGGTGAGAACACCACGCTGGCGGTGGTCGCGACCGATGCGACCCTGAACAAGGTGCAGGCCAAGCGGCTTGCGATCATGGCGCAGGTAGGGGTGGCGCACGCCATCCGCCCGGTGCACTCCCCACTCGATGGCGACCTGGTGTTCACCGCGGCGACTGGCCGCCGCCCGGCACCCGAGCCGATCCACGGCCTCGCCGAGCTCGGCACCGCCGCCGCCGATGTGCTTGCCCGTGCCGTGGCGCGGGCGGTCTACGAGGCCACCGCACTCCCTTACCCGGGCGCCCTGCCGGCTTGGCGGGACCGTTTTGGAACAATTGGATAACGGGGTTTCCTAAGGGACCGGCTGCCTTGACTTTGCCTTCACGATGGCACGCTATTATTGCTTGCGGGGCACGTTAAGCGCGGCGACAAAGGTAGCGCCGTAGGGTTGGGAGAGAGCCATGCGTCTGGCCATAGCCGCCTGCGCCATTGCGCTTGCTGTGTTCGCTGGAGTCTTTGGATTTCTGGTCATCAACAATCCAGCGCTGTTGAACAACGAGCCGGCGCCGGCTCCCGCGGTGTCGGCAAAGAGCCGCCCGGCGCCTCAAACGGTGACGGTGGTCACTGAAGCGCCGACCTTCGTAACGCCTGCGCCGGTCGCCGCAACACCTGTCCCGGTCGACACCTCGCCCACGGTCGCGCAGCGCAGCCCCACCCCGGAGGCGCCGGCGTTTGCGCAGGCCTTGCCGCCGGCAGCAGCGAACACACCCGCCGCAGCGCCGGCCCGCGCGGCGGCCGCACCGTCCTGCCCCGGCAATCCGAATGCGATCGGCATCGCGCGCACGGTCGAGATCGACACCACCGGCGGGCCCGGTTTCGGCTTCGAGCATTTCCGGCAGCATGACTTCCTCGAGCCCGGCGAAGTCGTGCTGACCTTCGACGACGGTCCGTGGCCGCAACGCACGATGGCGGTCGTCAACGCGCTCGCCGCGCATTGCACGCGCGCGATCTTCTTCCCGATCGGCAAGCACGCCACCTACGAGCCCGGCATCCTCAAGCAGGTCGCCGGGCGCGGACATTCGATCGGCAGCCACACCTGGAGCCACCAGAACCTCTCCAACAAGCCGCTCGAGGAAGGCAAGGCCGAGATCGAGAAGGGCATCAGCGCAGTCGCCATGGCCGTGGGTGGACCGACGGCGCCGTTCTTCCGCTTCCCGGCGCTGAGGCATCCGCCGGAGCTGGTCAGCTATCTCGGCGAGCGCAACGTCGCGATCTTCTCGACCGACATGGACTCGTTCGACTTCAAGATGCGGCGCCCCGAGCAGGTGCGCCAGGCGGTGATGGCGAAGCTGAAGAAGTTCGGCAAAGGCATTGTGCTGATGCACGATTTCCAGCAGGCGACCGCCGCCGCCACCGCCGATCTGCTCAACGACCTCAAGGCCGGCGGCTACAAGATCGTGCACATGCGGGCGCGGGCGCCGATCACGACGATCGCGTCCTATGACGAAGAGGTCCGCAAGGACGCGAAGCTCCCGACGGCGAGCTCGAAGCCGACCTCGAGCGTGGTGCGCACCGTCAACGATTGAACTTGAGCATAATCTTTTTCCGACCTTCCTTCGCCCGCCGAAGCGGGCTTCGCGAAGGCGGAAACCGGTTCCCACCCCGGATCAAGTCCGCGGCAGGCTTTTTCGGGATCATGCTGTAAACCGCTCCGCCGCATAGGGCGTCGGATCGCAGAACGGCGTCGCGCCGGTCATCATCTCGGCGAGCAGCCGCCCGGTCACCGGGCCGAGCGTCAGGCCCCAATGGGCATGGCCGATGGCGAGCCATAGGTCGGTCTTGCCGGGCGCACGGCCGATCACCGGCATCGAGTTCGGCGAAGCACGGACGGCTGCCCATCCACGGCTCCGCCTCGACCTGCTCGCCGAGCGGGAATAGCGCGCGCGCCTGCGGCAACAGCCGGCCGAACTGCACCGGCGTCGGCGCCGCGTCGCGGTCGGCGAATTCCGCGCCGGTGGTGAGGCGCAGCCCCTGCTCCATCGGCGCGACGCAATAGCCGACTTCGGCGTCGACCACCGGCCGCGTCAGGCCGGCATTGCCGCGCGGACGGAAATGCAGGTGATAGCCGCGCTTCACTTCGAGCGGCAGATCGATGTCCATCGGCTTGAGCAGATCGGTCGCCCAGGGCCCGAGCGCGACCACCGCCTCGCGCGAATCGACCGGGCCTTCATCGGTCTCGACCCGCCAGCGGTCGTTGGCGCGATGCAGCGTGCGCGCATCGCCGGTCAGCACCACGCCGCCGAGCGCGGTAAAGCGCGCGATGTAGGCGCGCGTCAGCGCCAGTGGGTTGGTCACGTTGGCGGAGCTGCGCCAATAGATGCCTTTGACGAACTGCGGCGTCAGTGCCGGCTCGAGCGCGAGCGCCCCCGCCTGGTCGAGCGCGTCATACGGCAGGCCGAACTCGGACGCGAGCTCGCGCTCACGCGCGGTCGCGGCGAAAGCGGCTTCGCTGCGATAGACCTTGAGCCAGCCTTCCTTGCGCAGGTAGCGCGTCGCGCCGGACTCCAGCATCAGCGCCTCGTGCTCGGCGAGCGCGTGCGCGAACAGCGGCCGCATCAGATTCGCGTAGCGGATGCGGCGCTCGATGGTCGAATTGGCGCGATACTCGAGCAGCCAGGGCGCGATCTGCGGCAGGAACGAGAGATGGTAGTTGGCCTCGGTCGCGCGCTTGAGGGCGACGTTCATGATCGCGGCGAACGACGTCGGAAACGGATGCGGCAGCAGCGTGTTGGCCTCGATCACGCCGGCATTGCCGTAGGAGGTGCCCTCGCCCGGCCCGCCTTTGTCGACCAGCGCCACGCTCATCCCGCGCTTGGCCAGATGCAGCGCAATCGAGGTGCCGACGATGCCGGCGCCCAGAACTATGGCGTCCGTACGCGCCATGATGGTCCTTTCCGAACAAAATGACGCCGGACCGGGGGCCCCGGACCGACGAATCCGGCTTCCAATATAGGAACGAAAAGCACGACGCAGCAGGGACGATAGTCGTAAACAACGTCTTGGAAACCGTGCATTGCCGCTCCAGGCCCCGTGCATTGCCGCTTGAGGCAGGGCATGTTAGGCGATCCGCGGATTGAAGAGGTATCGCGATGCGCCGACCGCTGCTGGTCGCCCCGTCCATTCTGTCCGCCGACTTCGCCCGGCTTGGCGAGGAGGTGCGCGCCGTCGATGCCGCAGGCGCCGACTGGATTCATGTCGACGTGATGGACGGCCACTTCGTGCCCAACATCACGATCGGCCCGGCGGTGGTGCAGGCGCTCCGCCCGCACACCAAGAAGGTGATCGACGTCCATCTGATGATCGCGCCCTGCGACCCCTATCTCGAAGCCTTCGCCAAGGCCGGCTCCGACGTCATCACCGTGCATGTGGAGTTGGGCCCGCATGTGCACCGCTCGCTGCAGGCGATCCGCGCGCTCGGCAAGAAGGCCGGCGTCACGCTCAATCCCGGCACGCCGATCGAGACCATCGAGCCGGTGATCGACCTCGTCGACCTGATCCTGGTGATGTCGGTCAATCCGGGCTTCGGCGGCCAGGCCTTCATCCCGTTCGCGGTCGAGAAGGTCGCGCGGCTGCGCGCGCTCTGCGGCACGCGCCCGATCGACATCGAGGTCGACGGCGGCGTGACGCCGGAGACCGCGCCGGCGATCGCGCAGGCTGGGGCCAATGTGTTGGTGGCCGGATCGGCCGTGTTCAAGGGCGGCAAGCCGGACGCCTACCGCGCCAATATCGCCGCGATCCGCAATGCCGCGGCGCTGGCGCGCGGCGAAGCGGCTTAAGCATGATCCCGAAAAGTTGCAGACTTTTCGGCCCAGATCATGCGACCGGCTACTAAGATCGCACGTCAATGTGAGTTTAATTGATGAAGGCGGCACGATGCCGCGTTGCGTCAATTCGAGTAGACATGAACCCATGAATCGATTCGGCACCGCGACCCTGCTGGCGCTCGCCCTTGTGGCGGGGGCGGTGGACGCGCGCGCGGGCGATGGCTCCGCGGTCAACGTGCTGGGCTTCTCCACCGACGGGCGCCATTTCGCGTTCGAGCAATATGGCGAGCAGGACGGACCGGGAGGGTTCTATTCGACCATCCACGCGATTGAGATTGCCGGCGACCGTCCCGTGAAAGGCACGCCGGTCTCGGCCACCATGGACAATGACGATCCGGCGCTTGGTACGCAGCCCACCGAGAAACAGCTCGCCGGCATCCGTGCCAGGGCGGCGGCAGACGCGGCAGCAACATTGCAGCAACTCGGCATCGCAACCGCCGGCCAGATGGTGGCGTCGGTGCGGGAGGCCCGGGCGCGCAACATGCTTCCTCCTGAGCAGGTCAAGACCGCCATGAAAGCCGTGGTCGGAACGGTCGCCCTGCCCGCCGACCGCTTCGGTCCCGATACGCGGCTGGTGCTGCGCGAGTTCGATATTGCGCTGCCACGCTGCAAGGATGTCACCTCCGGCGAACATCCCAACGGCTTCGGGCTCACGTTCGAGCGCAAGGGCCGCCCGACCATCCACCTGAGCCGCGACCAGACCATCCCGGTGGCGCGCGGATGCCCGAAAACATATGGCATCGCCGAGGTGCATGCCCACGGCCTGCCCGACGGCTCGACCGCACTCGCGGTCGTGATCCAGTATTTCTACATGGCCTATCAAGGGCCGGACCGGCGGTTCATTGTGGTGACGGGCCGAGTTCCGCTAAGCAAGCGGGATACTAGCTGACGGCACCGAGGCCCGCATGATCCCGCGTTATACCCGTTCCGAAATGGCTGCGATCTGGGAGCCGCAGACCCGCTTCCGCATCTGGTTCGAGATCGAGGCGCACGCCGCCGACGCCATGGCCAAGCTCGGGATCATCCCGAAGGCAGCGGCGAAGAAGATCTGGGACAAGGGCCGCAACGCCAAGTTCGACATCGCGCGCATCGACGCGATCGAGCGCGAGGTGAAGCACGACGTCATCGCCTTCCTCACCCACCTGGCGGAGATCGTCGGCCCGGAGGCGCGCTTCGTGCACGCCGGCATGACCTCGTCCGACGTGCTCGACACCTGCCTCAACGTGCAGCTGGTGCGCGCCGCCGACATCCTGATCGGCGACGTCGACAAGCTCCTGGCCGCGCTCAAGCGCCGCGCGCTCGAGCACAAGATGACGCCGACCATCGGCCGCTCGCACGGCATCCATGCCGAGCCGACCACGTTCGGGCTCAAGCTCGCGCAGGCCTATGCCGAGTTCGACCGCGCCAAGGCGCGGCTGAAGGAGGCGCGCGACGAAGTCGCGACCTGCGCCATCTCCGGCGCGGTCGGCACCTTCGCGCAGATCGATCCGCGCGTTGAAGCGCATGTGGCGAAGGCGATGGGGCTCAAGGTCGAGCCGGTCTCGACCCAGATCATCCCGCGCGACCGCCATGCCATGTATTTCGCGGTGCTCGGCGTGGTCGCCTCCTCGGTCGAGCGGCTCGCCACCGAGATCCGCCACCTGCAGCGCACCGAAGTGCTGGAGGCGGAAGAATTCTTTTCGGAGGGCCAGAAAGGCTCGTCGGCGATGCCGCACAAGCGCAACCCGGTGCTCTCGGAGAACGTCACCGGGCTGGCGCGCATGGTGCGCGCCTACGTGACCCCGGCCATGGAAAACGTTGCGCTATGGCACGAGCGCGACATCTCGCATTCATCGGTCGAGCGCATGATCGGGCCCGACGCCACCGCGACCCTCGACTTCGCGCTCAACCGGCTTGCCGGCATCGTCGACAAGCTGATCGTCTACCCCGAGAACATGCAAAAGAACCTCGACCGCCTCGGCGGGCTGGTGCATTCGCAGCGCATCCTGATCGCGCTGACGCAGGCGGGCGTCGCGCGCGAGGACGCCTATCGGCTGGTGCAGCGCAACGCCATGCGGGTCTGGCGCGGCGAAGGCGACTTCCTCACCTTCCTCAAGGCCGACAAGGACGTGCGCAAGCACTTGAGCGAAGCTGAGTTGAAGGCCAATTTCGACCTCGGCCATCACTTCAAGCACGTCAACACGATCTTCAAGCGCGTGTTCGGCAGCAAGTGATCGCGCTTCGCCGCGACGTCACTCCGCGGTGATATTCCCGGTCTCGACCACCGCCTTCCAGCGCGCGATCTCGCCAGCCAGGAATTTCGCGAACTCGCCGCCGTTGCTGGCGACCACGTCGAAACCGATCGCTTCGAATTTCGCCTTGATGTCCGGCGCATTCGCGGAGGCGACGAGCTCGGCCTCGAGCTTCGCCTTCACCGCGGCCGGCAAGCCCTTGGGCGCGGCTGCGGATTGCCACGAATAGACGACAAGATCCTTGACCCCGGCCTGCGCCATCGCGGGCACGTCCGGCAGCGTCGCGACGCGGCCGTCGCTGGTCACCGCGAGGGCTTTGAGCTTTCCGGCCTTCACGTGCTGCGAGATCGCGCCGAGGTTCTGGAACGAGACATTGGCGTGGCCAGCGATCAGGTCATTGATGGCAGGACCGCCGCCCTTGTAGGGCACGTGGATGCCTGACGTGCCGGTCTTCTGCCAGAACAGCGCGGCGGTGAGATGGTCGGACGAGCCGGTGCCCGACGATGCGAAGGTGACCTTGCCGGGATTCTTTTTCAGGTGCTCGATCAGCTCGCCAACGGTGTTGGCCGGAAACGACGGGCTCGCCACCAGCACGTTCGGGGTGCGCACCACCTGCGAGAGCAGGTCGAAATCCTTCTGCGGATCGTAGCGCAGGTTCTTGTAGAGCACCGGATTGATCGCGAACACGCCGATCGAGCCGACCAGCAGCGTGTAGCCGTCGGGTGCCGCCTGCTTCATCGCCACCGCGCCGAGCCCGCCGTTGGCGCCGGCGCGATTGTCGATCACGACCGTCTGCTTGAGACGCTCCGTCAGCTTCGACGTGACCAGCCGCGCCGTGATATCGGAGGCGCCGCCGGGCGGGAACGGGACGATCACCGTGATGTTGCGGTCGGGATAGTCGGCGCGCTGCGCAAACGCCGTGGCGACGGTGGCGAGCGCGGCGACGGCCAGCAGCCCTGAAACGAGGGATTTCATCCGTTCCTCCCGAGTTCGACGTCGTTGCGCCGGCGCAACGGCATTGAGCCGCCGATGGGCGCTCAGCCTATCGCCTGGCGCATTCGATGGATAGCCGCCGATCTTTCGACCTTGGTCGAACCGCGCTTGCCCGACTCAGCGCGCCTGACTTAGGGTCCCGCCACGTCATAGCCAGGGAGGCCAATCATGAGCCGTCTCGTGCGCATTCCGGCTTCGGTGAGTACGAGTTCGGGCATCATTGGTTTGGACGAGCAATTGCTCGGCGGTTTCGAGAGGAACGAGCAGACCGCACCGGCCAGCGACGGCTATCTCGAGCGGGTCGCGAAATACATCCCGGGCGAAGTGCTCGCCTTCTTCATCGTCATCAACGCCATCCTCAATCAGGTCGTGCAGACCAGCGGCAAAGGCGCACTGATGGCCGGCATCCCGGTGATGCTGGTGGCGCAGGCATCGTTCCTCGTGTGCCTGCTGCTGGTGCCGCTGTTCGTCTGGTATGTGCGCGAGAAGGGCGACGCCTGGGTAATCAATGCCGTGGTTTCAACGTTGGCGTTTCCGTTCTGGACCTACGCATTGGGCGCGACCGCCTTCTCCGACCACTGGGACGGCAACCTCGCCGCCATCACGCTCGCGACCTTCACGGTGGTGAGCGGGTTGATTGCGCCGCGGGTGAGCCAGCCCAAGCGCGAGGAACGGACCGTCAGCGCGCCACCGCGGACGGAGCGTCGTCCGCAGCTCGATCTGGTCGGGCCCGGCCCGGCGTAGATTTTGCTGTGTTCTGTGCTAGGTCATGCCCCGCTTCGTAGTGGGCATGACGGGCAATGGCGCGCGCTCCGACGATCCTTGTCTTCGACTCCGGACTGGGCGGCCTCACCGTCCATCGCGAGATTGCGGTGGCGCGTCCCGACGCGCGGCATGTCTACGTCGCCGACGATGCGTTCTTCCCCTACGGCGACCAAGGCGAGGCGGCGCTGGTCGAGCGCGTGGTCGCGCTGATGGCGACGCTGATCGATACGCACCGTCCGGACCTCGTGGTGATCGCCTGCAACACCGCGTCGACGCTGGTGCTGCCGCATCTGCGCGCGCGCTTCGCGGTGCCGTTCGTCGGCACCGTGCCGGCAATCAAGCCGGCCTGTGCGGCGTCGACCAGCAAGCGCGTGTCGGTGCTCGGCACTGAGGCCACCGTCTCGCGTGAATACACCCGCGCGCTGATCCGCGACTTCGCCAACGGCGCCGAGGTGACGCTGGTCGGCTCGGCGCGGCTCGCCGGTTACGCGGAGGCGGAGCTCAACGGCACGCCGGCCGCGGATGCCGCCATCGCGGCCGAGATCGCGCCCTGCTTCGTCGACCGCGACGGCCGCCGCACTGACATGGTCGTGCTCGCCTGCACGCATTACCCACTGCTGCTCGACCGCTTCGAGCGGCTGGCGCCGTGGCCGGTGTCGTTCCACGACCCCGCCCCGGCCATTGCCCGGCGCGTGGTCGATCTGATCGGCCCGCCGGGGAATGACCGGCCGCCGCCGGCCCGGTTCCAGTTCACCTCCGGCCAACCACCATCGAAGCCGCTGGCCGCGGCACTGGCGCGCTTCGGCATCGGCTCATAGCATGAGAGGACAACTCGTTCCTCTCATGCGACAGGCGGATGCGATGGCGAATGACCACCCGACGGTCCGGCGGACACTGCAGTTCAAGTTCACCCTGCCATCGGCGGATGCCACCCACCTGCTCTCGCTCCTGAAGGCGGCGCGCCCGTTCCACGAGGCGTTCGGCGGCAAGAAGTTCCGCCTGCTGCAGAACGTCGACGACCCGGCGCGCTACGTGCACGAGATCGAGTACGAGACCCATCAGGCGATCGAGCTCAACCGGCAGCGCTTCGCCTCCGACGCGCGGGTGCAGGCCTATCTGACCTCCTGGCGGGCCATGCTGGGGGGCTCGGTGGAGATCGACGTCTACCAGGAGGTCGAGTAGCGGCCTCTCTCCACCCTCATCCTGGACCTTTCCTCCACCCTCTTCCTGGACCTTTCCTCCACCCTCACCCTGAGGAGGCGCGAAGCGCCGTCTCGAAGGGCGAGGGTGGCCCGGACTGGGGCCACATGGTTCGAGACGCGCCTTCGGCGCTCCTCACCATGAGGATGAGCGACACCTTCGCCGCAAGAAACAGCCCAGAAGTCAGGTTTGACTTGGCCCCCCGGACCCCCTAGAAACCGCGCATCTCGCGGGCCGATTGGCCCGCGCGGTGTTTCGCGACCCGTGGTTTTGGCCAGCGCTAGGCTCCAAAACCTGTCGGTCCCCCTCCTCGCCTCCCCCGTTTACGGGGGAGGAGAAAAATGGGGGACAGAGGAGGGCGCGATCCTCAACCTAACGCAGACCATGAGGACGCGATGACCAAGCGCCACCAGGCGAAGTACAAGATCGACCGCCGTATGGGCCAGAACGTGTGGGGCCGCCCGAAGAGCCCCGTCAACAAGCGCGAATACGGCCCCGGCCAGCACGGCCAGCGCCGCAAGGGCAAGCTCTCCGACTACGGCGTGCAGCTCAAGGCCAAGCAGAAGCTGCGCGGCTACTACGGCAACATCCTCGAGCGGCAGTTCCGCGGCATCTATGCCGAAGCGCGCCGCCTCAAGGGCGACACCGGCGCCCACATGATCGGGCTCCTGGAGCGCCGCCTCGACGCCGTGATCTACCGCGCGAAATTCGTGCCCACCATGTTCGCGGCGCGGCAGTTCATCAGCCACGGCCACGTCAAGGTGAACGGCCGCCGCGTCACCATCGCGAGCTACAAGGTGAAGGTCGGCGAGCCGATCGAGGTCAAGGACAAGTCGAAGCAGCTCGCGCTGGTGCTGGAATCAGTCTCGCTCGCCGAGCGCGATGTGCCCGACTATGTCGAGGTCGATCACTCCAAAATGACCGCCAAACTCACCCGCGTCCCGCTGATCACCGAGGTCCCCTACCCGGTGCAGATGGAGCCGCATCTGGTGGTCGAGTTCTACTCGCGCTAAGGGCGCGAACCCATTAGAGACGCATGCAATTTAGACCCCGGCTCCACAGCCGGGGTCTTCGTTTTGCAGGGCAGCGAATCCACAGGTCTCCCCAGCCCGGAATGGCTATTTATGGGGCAAAGATTGAATGGGATGCCTACATTTTGTATGGTGAACGCCTTGTAAGTAGAATTTTACCACTGCGTGCGTTCGGAAAAACCTTTGCAAAGGGAGACGCACATGGATGCGTTAAACGCGGTAAAGGGTTGGATAGGCGCGTTGACAGACGTGGGTCTGATGCTGCTCGGCCTCGCCATCGTCTGTGCCTTGCTGGTGGGAGCCAATCTCCCATTCTTCGGCAATGTCGTAACCAACATCATGGCCCTGGTGGGCGACCTCGGGAAGAACGGCCTCGTTGGCCTGATCGCTCTCGGCGTCATTCTGTGGCTGTTCGCCAATCGTAAAATGGCTTGATGCGCGCGGGACCGTCCGTGCGCATGAGTTAATCGCGGGCATCATTTCCGGCTGCCCGCGGTGGGGACGTTGGGTGGATGGCGGCGCCGTCCACCCAACGATTCGGAGGGCGGGCCATGCTGGACTATCTGCACAAGACCAAGCAGTACCTCTGGATCTTCGTCGAGATCGGTTTTCTCGCGGTCCTGACGATCATCCTCCTTCATCTGATCCTTGGGCCGAATTCCGGGATCTTCGTCACAACTGTCGCCGACAATGTGCTGAAATTCGCCAACGGCGTTCAGCCGCAGGCGCTGGTCGGCATCGCTATCGTGCTGGCGCTGGTGATCCTGCTCGCCAACAAGATCAAATAGCGCAGACGATGCTCTAGAACCGGTCGCTGGCCTCCGCGGCGCGGACATAGGCCGCGGCGTCTGCCGGCAGCAGCAGCCGGTCGCGCACCAGCGCATCCGCCGCTGCCCTCACCTTCGCCACATAGTCGGCGCGCGAGCCGTAGCGCTCCTCGATCGACGGACGCGGATCGTTCGCCGCAGCGCGGTCGGCCTTGGTCTTGGCGAACGGGATATACGTGCCATCGCGATCGCAAAGCTCGCTCGGCAGGCGGGCGTAGAGATTCCAGCCGGTGTAGGTGGCGAGCGGCACCGCGATCGGCGGCAGCCGAATGCCGGAGGTTTCATTGCCGTCAGCGTCCACACGAGGCACGCGCGTGCCGTAGAACCGGCCGCCGGCCAGCGTGGCGCGGATCTCAGTTTTCGTGCCCCAAGGATAAATCCAATCCTCAGGTGTGCCGAAACGATTGCCGGCGCGAACCAGCGTCACGCCTTTGATCGCTGGGAATTTCACCGCCTCGTCGTCGACCGCAGTGCCGATGGCAATGCTCGGCACGCGGCTCGCGGGCGGCGCGATGCCTTCGGTCACCCACTGTTCCAGCGCAACCAGGAGCGCCCGCATCGCCGGCGCCGGCGAGTGCGGATTGGTTGGGTTGGCGCACACGCCACGCCCCGTTCCGAGCCCGGCCCGGCCGCCATGCTGCGTCCCTGCGATCATGTAGACGCGGGAGTTCGCCGGCAGTGAGAGATCGCGGCTGCCCGTCGTATCCATGGTGAGCAGCGAGGCACCCTTCTGCCAGTATTCGGTCGAGGTGTTGGTCTCGATCATCAGCGGATCGAATCCGTCGCCGCGGAGCAGCGAGCCGGTCTTGCCGGCCAACGTATCGGTTGTGTGCGCGGTCGAGAACGGGAACCAGTTCTCGGGATAGTCGTGGTCCTCGTGCTGGGTGACGGTGCGGTCCGGCTCCGCAAAGCTGTGGTTAGCAAAGACCTTGCCGGCGCCCGCGGTGTGCGAATAGACGCCGTCGAACACCTTGCGGCCTTGCGGGTCCTTGTTCATTCCCAATTCGACGTAGTGGCGCAGGAAGCGCCCGGCCTGCGAGCCGCCGAACGCGAGCGCATGGCGGATACCGTGTGCATTGAGCGGATTGGCCGCTCCCTTGTCGTCGGCCTTCTCATGCCGCAGGAACGACACCACGTCGCGCGTCGCGGCAAAGCCGATGCCGACGACCTTCGACTGCGTCGCCTCATAGTACAGCTCGTAGATCGCAGCGGTCGTGAACTTCGTGCCCTTCGGCAGCAGCCGCACCGAATCCGCGCTCGCGAACTCCCACTGATCGGTCGGCACCTCGGTGCGCTGATCGGTCTGGCGGTCGCGCACGAACAACTGCGCCTTGGCGCGGTCGGTCGAAGCGGTGGGATAGTTCAGGCGCACGACCTCGAGGTCCGCGGGCCTGCGCTTGCCGACCTGAAACTCCTCGCGGATGCGCCGCACCATCGGCGCGCCGTTCTCCATCGCCACCGGGAAGCGCGCGGTCATGCGCGCATTCGCACTCGACACGTCCGGATCCCAGGCCGACCACGCGACGGTGTAGCCGCGCTCGAACACGAACGCGTTGCCGACATGCGCGGGCGTGGTCGGATTGTTGAGTGCGTTGGCGAGCGACACCGCGCCGCCCGAGGTGACGTCGAGCAGCCGCGTGCCGAGCTGCTTGTTGCCGCGGTTGAGCACCTCGTAATAGAGGATGCCGCTTCCCTTGGCCGGATCGGCCGGGCGCAGGATGAAGATGTCGACCTCGTACTCGACCATGCCGCGGCTGTTGCGCGGCGCCTTGTCGAGATCGACGATGCCGGCGTTCTCGCGCGCTGCCGGGTCGAGCTCGCCCTTGGCGATGCCTTTCAGGCGCTCATAGGGACCGACGGTCCCGAACGCATGGCCGCCGATGAACGGCTCGGCGGCGTCGATCCTGATCTCGGTGATGCGGGCCTGCGCGCCGCCTGCAGCCAACAGCAACGCGAGCGCAAAAATCGCGGAAAAAGCGGTGTTCATGGTGCACCTGCCAATGCGCTGGCTTGCGTGAACGCCTTGGGCGGCCTGCGGTGGCGTGTCGCCTGCTCATAGGCGGCCGCGATTCGAATCAGTACCGGCTCGCTGAAGGCACGACCCAAGAAATCGACCGAGACCGGCAGCTCGACAGCGGTCGGACCGACCAGATCGCCGGCACGACGGCTTCCGTCGGCTCCGCGGATCACCGCTCGGTCATAGACTTCCTTGGTGAAACCTGCCGGCACTACGATCGTGGGGAACCCGCCGTTGGGGCTGAAGCGCCACGTCAGCGGCGCGCGGGCATCGATCACCCGATCGACCGTGCGCTCGTGCGGCTCGCCGTCGATCACCGTGGTGATCGTCTCCTTGACCACCTTGATGCTGGCGGGCTCAACCGGCATCCCCACCCGTGGGGCCGGAATGGTCTTGGTCGGATAGAACAGGGCGTCAAGCTTATGCTGGGCCATGACCTGGTTGACCAGCAACTGCAAGGTCATGCGCGAGACGTTCCAGCCGTTGCCGTCCAGATTGTTGATAGGCACACGCCGGACAACCGAGGAACCATCGCTCTTCTTGGTCAACCGTTCGGTCCTGTTGCTCAAGCCCTCCAGCCGCGTCTTGGGCGCCACCGTAACGCCATCGATCGCCGCATGATTATAGAATGTGGAGTTAGCGAGCAGATCGGCGACGCTCTTGATGTTCTTGTCGCCGCGCTCACGCAGGTAGCGATTGAGTACATAGAGGCCCTCGCCCGGACTTGATATGTCGCGCTCGGCGAGGATGCGCAAGCTCAACTCCGGCGGCATCCGCGAAAGATCGGCCGTCATATCGACGAGACGATCGACGACCGAGGTCCCGGCCGGGAACAGCTCCTTGTAGATGGACGTGATTGCCGGAGCGTCGAGGCCTGGAAGCATCCCTGCGATGGCGTCCTTGAACAGCGCGCCGTCCGGACCAGGATCGACAATCGTGGCGCCCGCTTTTTTCAAGTCATCGATTGCCTGGTTGGTAATACGGATGACCTCCTCGTCCGCTTTCGTGAACGGCTGCATCAACTCCCGCACGACGCCGATGCGCACGCCCTTGAGCGTCGCGTTCTCTGCAAACGACTCATACGGCTGGCTTGGAATCTGCCCGACGCTCGCGGCGGTCGCCGGATCGCGCGGGTCATAGCCCGCAAGCGCGCCCAACACGATAGCGGCGTCCTTGACCGTCCGGCACAGGACACCCGCGCGGTCGCGAGTAAAGGATGCCGGTACCAGTCCCGCGCGGCTCACGAGGCTATTGGTCGCGACGATACCGACCAAGCTGTTGTTGGAGGCGGGATTGCGCGCCGATGGACCGGTCTCTTCGCCGATGGCGCAGGTTACGAGGTTGGCCGCCACCGCGGCGCCTGACCCTCCGCTGGAGCGGCCGGCGCTGCGGCTAGTGTCGTACGGATTGCAGGTCGTCCCGCCGAACGTGCTGCGATCGCCGGAGGCATATTCGCCCATGTTCGCCTTGGCGAGAATGATCGCGCCGGCGTTGCGCAGCCGCGCCACCACCTCGGCGTCGCGCGGCGGCCGATCATCGGCGTAATTCGCCGCCGCACCGCTGGTCGTACGCATGTCGAAGGTATCGAACTGATCCTTGATGGCGAACGGAATGCCGTGCAAAGGCCCGCGCAGCCGGCCGGTGCGCGCAAATTCCTCATCAAGCGCGCGCGCAGCCTCCAGCGCGTCCGGCATATTTGGATTGTTGTCGACAGTGTCGGTCGTCGAGCGCTTGCCGCGCAGATTGATGGTGATCAGGGCGTTCAGCTTGCCGGCATTTTCGATCGGCTCGATATCGCCAAGCTGGAATCCGGTCTTGGGGTCGACCGCGCCTTTGACGCAGGTGCCGTTATAGGCCTCGATGCGCTTGAGATATTCGGTGACGAGCTGGGTCGCCGTCAGTTGCTTCGCTGTGATGGCGCGGTGGATATCGGCGATGGTCGCTTCTTCTAATCGGAACGCGGGCGCTTGCGCATCGACCGGCGATGCCGCCAGCAGACCGACGACGGCCGCCGCACACAACAGTGAAGCACGCGTAGCTCGGGGTATTCGCGCACCGGAATCGAACATAGCTGCCCCCTGACGCTGATGGCGTGGATGCCCTATTCGGCATCCGTGCCCGCGTATTCGTCAATAGGGGGAAATCGGAAAGAAATGCGTGCTCCGCTCGTCATGCAGAGCGGACCTAACACCAATAAGAACGTGATTGCTGCTGCGCGGGAAATAAGCGGAAGATCGGCCCGTGCAAGCGGAAGTAGGTTAGGCGGTGACCTTGCCGGCCACGCCCTTGTCCTTGAGCAGCGATTGCAGCTCGCCGGCCTGGAACATCTCGCGGATGATGTCGCAGCCGCCCACGAACTCGCCCTTCACGTAGAGCTGCGGGATGGTCGGCCAGTTGGAATAGGTCTTGATACCGTTCCGCAGGTCCTCGGACTCGAGCACGTTCAGGCCTTTGTAGCTCACGCCAAGGTGATCGAGGATCTGCACCACCTGGCCCGAGAAACCGCACATCGGGAACTGTGGCGTGCCCTTCATGAACAGCACCACGTCGTTGCCTTTGACCTCGTTATCGATGAATTGGTCGATGCTCATCGGAAATCCTTCCTGTCGCCGCGGACGGGCGAGTCATGCCCTAAAATCGGATTTTTCAGGCCGTTTCGCAAGAGGAAGCGGCTAAATCGTCGACAGCCGATATGCCGAGCCATACCGCCCGAAATCATGGCTGGTGACGGCATTGCGCACCGATCCCGTGAACTGCGCCGGCGGGGTTACCACCGTCACCTTGAGCACCGCGACCTCCAAAGGCTTCATCAGGCCGGCATGGACGGCGGCGGCGCCGATCTGGGAATCGCCGGTGTAGACGTCGGTGCCCCACAGGCTGCCGTCGATCTGGCCGATCACGCGGAAGTAGTACGAAGCGCCGACCGTGTCGCAGAGGCCGTACATGGTCGCCGGCGCGTCGGCCGCGAGGAAGCCCTGCTCAAGAAGCTTGCGCAGTTGCTTGGGCGAGAGCTTGCCCTTGCGGTCGAAATAATTGACGAGCTCCTGCACGACTTTCATCGCTGCGCTCCCTGCTGCATCGTGACGACGCGCCCGTAGGGCGGCGCAAAGCCGCCCTGGGCATGCGGCGGCAAAATCCACAACACCGCGTATGGCATCGGCTCCGCCGGATAGGTGATGTCGCCGTCGGTGATGACGATCGCCGCGGTGACGCGCGGATCGTCGGCGAGCGCGAGCATCGCCGGCGTAAGATCGCTGCCGCCGTAGCCGCTCACCTCGTAGGCGGCGAGCGCCGAGGGCGTGAGCACCTCGTCGGCGGTCACCTGGGTGTCGCACTGCACCAGGCGGATGTCGTCGACCGCGGCGGCATCGCAGAAATCCGCGATGGCGCCGAGCGCGCGCGGGATCTCCTCGCTCATCGAGCCCGAGGTATCGAGCACGACATTGAGCATCCACGCATGCCGCCGGCGGCCGGGCATCACCACGTCCTCGCGATCGGCGCCGCGGCGCGAGGGCCGCACGAAGGTGCGCTCGCCGGGCACGACGCCTTCGAGCCAGGTCTGCAGCGCCATCTGCCACGGCGTCGAATAGATGCCGCGCAGCGCATCGACCAGCTGCCGGGCGGCGCCGGCCTCGCTGCCGCGACCGCGCATCGCGCCACTCATTGCGGTCATGGCCTTGCCGAGCGCGAGGCCCTTGGCGGCAAGCTCGCCGATCTCCTTGGCGCGGCGCGCCTGATCCGCGGCATCGTCGGGGAACATCTCGCGCTCGCGGGCCTCGCCGAGCACGTCGCCGCTCTCGTCGGCGCCGGGGGCGCTGCTGCCGGCGGCCTGCGGGCCGAACACGCGGCCCGCGATCGTCACCTCGCCGCCCCAGACCCGCGTGCGCGACGAAACAGCGTCGCCGTTCCTGCGCATCTCGACGACGATCTGCTCGGCGGACTTCTCGCGCGCGCCCGGCATGTCGAGACCGCCCGCGGGGATGGTGGCGACGCCGAGCGCCGCGCGCAGCATGTCGTTGATGATGTAGTCGTGCGCGTAGTTGAACTCGAGCTGGCCCGAGCCCTTGGCGCGCTCGTGAGTCCGGAGAGCAAGATGCAGGAGCTCATGCGCGAGCACGAACACCAGGTCGTTGTCGGTGAGGCGCGCGGTGAAGTCCGGGTTGACGACCAGCCGTCCGGACGCGAACACGCCCATGGTCGGCACGCGCGCATCGATATTGACGCGCACCGCCGCCGCCAGCCCCGCCAGATGCGGCAGCGGCACGGTCAGCATCCGCAGCCCCTTGTGGATGCGCGCCAGCGTGCTTCCCGCTGTGGCCGCGGCCTGCGGCACAGTCACTGCCTGTGGCGCGGTGGTCATGTGGCGGTGACTTTCTTGAGCAGATCGAACATCGCGCGGTCGGCGCCGAGCGCGCCCCACTGCTCGACCATCTCGGTCAGCACCGTGAGTTGGTGCTCGGACGAGAGGCTGCGCAGGAAGCGGTTGATGACGCGCGGCTTGAACCGCGAAGCCTTGCCGTCGCGCACGAACTGGCGAACGCAATTGAGCACGAACCAGCGCGCGGAATCCGATTGCGGCAGCAGCTCGGGCTGCCGGATGTACTCCTCGATCGGCCGCACCGGCCCAATCGCCTCCTCCGCCAGCGCGCAGAACACCACCGCGTCCTCCGCCGACAGACGGCCGAACGCGAGCGCGCGCCGCGTCTCATTGCTGAGAATCCCGGACGCCTCCGCCATGTCGAGCGCGCGCGAGAGCAGCGTCCAGGCGCGCGGGGTCGAGAACGGCACCGGCTCGGCCGGCACCGGCCGCATCAGCGCGTCGGGCATGCTGGCGATGAAGCTTCTGATCTCGCTACGGATGCTGTGGCGGGCCGCCCAGGCCAGCCATTCATCGGTATCGACACGCAGATGCAAAATGGTGACGCGGTTGACCAGCGCCGAGCTCATCGCACGCACCAGCGCGCGGTCCTGCAAGCGGTTACCGGCCGCGACCACCCAGGTGCCGGCCGGCAGGCTGTGCTCGCCGAGCCGGCGCTCGAGCAGCAGCGAGTAGAACGCCTTCTGCACGTCGGGCGCGCAGGCCGGCAGCTCGTCGAGGAACAGGCAGAACGGCTCCGGCCGCTCCGGCAACAGGATGCGCGGCGGACAGAACACCGAGCGCTCGCCGACGATGCGTGGGATGCCGCTGACGTCTTCCGGCGCGATCTGCGTCCCGAGCAGCGAGCGGCACGGCAGGCCGGCGTCGGCCGCCGCCTCGTAGACCATCTCCGACTTGCCCATGCCGGGCGCCGAGAGCAGGAGAAAGCTCTGCTCGTGCGCCATGCATTGGATCAGCTTCTTGGCCTGACGCAGCGTGACAGTTTCGTCAAAGGCGGCGCGCTGAGCGTCCATTGCTCTCCCCGATATGGCATGGGCCCGGACTGGGCGGGCCGCATGTAGGAGAGCGATTCCAGCCGCACCAGACCGGAGCAAAAATCTTTTTGCGATGACGCCTGAGAAGAGGTCGGTTCTTGAACTGCCGTTCAGCTTTCCGGCACGCCGGTCTGCAACGCCAGCGCGTGCAGCGCGCCGCCCATCTCGCCTTTCAACGCCTCGTAGACGATCTGGTGCTGCTGGACGCGCGATTTGCCGCGGAAGGTCTCGGAGATGACGGTCGCGGCGTAGTGGTCGCCGTCGCCGGCGAGATCGCGGATGGTCACGTCTGCGTCCGGGATCCGGGCCTTGATCAGCCGCTCGATATCGTTTGCCGCCATTGGCATGGCTTGTCTCTTTCCGCCTCTGCTGCCACCAACCTAGTGTGGCGGTTCAGAAGTCCGCAACACCGTTGCGGCGAGTTCAACTTGCGGACTTCTGAACCTAAGCCACATTAGATTTAATGAGTTGCTAGTGTCCCGATTCCGAAGTTCGTATAAGAACCCGCCGCAAGATCATACGAACTTCGGAATCGGGACACTAGCCCGCCGAACGATTCGCGCAGCTTTGCCACCAAAATGAGGCGCTTGGCGGCGCAGGTCAACGGCGCCGCCTTATGCAAGCGGCGGAAAATCGGTCAAATTTGTTCAGGTGCGTTGCCGGGCGCGCTTGCTAGGATCGGCGGACCGCATCGGGAAGGGATGACATGACCATGTACGGACGGACTATCGCACGCCTCGCCGGCGGCCTCGCCACCGTGCTGTCGTTTCTGGCCGGCCAAGCCACGGCGCAGGTCTCGCAGGCCCAGAAGGACGCCGTGCGGGCGAACTGCCGCAGCGATTTCATGTCCCACTGCCGCGGCGTCACCCCGGGTGGGGTCGAGGCGCTGAACTGTTTGCAGCAGAACGCGGCCAAGCTGGCGCCGGCCTGCAAGAAAGCGGTGGACGCGATCCACCTACCGCGCTGATAGCGCCAGGGGCGATGCGGTCGCCCACGGATCAATGGCGGAAGTGCAGCCCCAGTGTCGCGACGCCGGCACTGGCGCTTGCCTTCACCTTGTCCGAGCGCTGCATGATCAGGAAGGCAGCGAGCCGCCGGACGCCCTCCTCCGATTCCAGGATCTCGTCTTGGGTCGGCAGTTGCCCCGTTAGCTCGAGCAGAGCACCGCGGTAGGTCAGCGTCACGTCGATGTCGAATTCGTCATAGCCGATCTCGACCGCGATCGGTCCGTTCGGCCGGCAATGCTCAACGATCGCCTCGACTCCCTGTGTTACGGCAAATGCGACGCGCGTGACGACGTCGCGGCGCGCGCCCCAGACCGCCGCGTTGCGCTCGACGAAATTGGAGACTTCCTCATAGTCCGGCTTGGCCGGATCGACCGACATTGTCACTTTACGCCGGATACCGAGCCGGAACACCAGATTGAGCGCGAGCGCGACCAGCGTCGCCAGCACCAGCGGCGAGTTGACGACCGGTTGCGCCCAGTGCGGGACGCCGGAAAACGCCACCGGAAAAATGGAATCGATGAAGAACGTCATCATGCCCATGCCGATGACCAGCGTGCGGCGCGAGTTCGAGCACGCGTGACGAGATGATCTGCACGCCGCTGATCATGATGAATACGGCCGTGAACAACAGCGCCGACGCCATCACTGGCGGTGGCATGATCGTCAGCACCGCCACGAAGCCGGGTTGGACCGCTCCGATCGCGAGGATGGCCGCGACAATGAGCGCAATACGCCGGCTCGCGACGCCGGTGGCCACCACGAGGCCGACATTGGCGGTGGCCAGCGTCAGTCCATAGGTGCCGAGCAGCCCGGCGGTCGAGGCTGCGATCCCGTCGGCGAATATGCCGCGCCGGATCGCGATCATGTCCGGGCGCACCCAATCGGCATCGGTGGTCCGCTGGTAGGTGGTGACGACCGCAGTCGATCCCATCGCAGCCGCCAATGCGCAGACGGCGAACGGAATGATGAGCGCTGGGTCAAATGCGAAGCTGACATGCGCAACCGATGGGAACGCGAACAGCGGCTGGCGCAGAACCGACATGAAGTCGTCGAGCGTGAGCATGCCGGCCGCAACCGCCGCGACATAGCCGACCATCATGCCGATGAGGATGCAGAACAGCCGGAGCTGGCCCTTGTTCCAGATGTTCAAGCCGATCATGACGGCGAGCGCGACACCAGCGACACTGGCGCTCTCTCCCGAGAGCGTGCCGGGCACGCTATTGCCAATCAGCGTGCGGAGCGCCGCCAGCCCGACATTGACCCCGATCAGGAACACGACCAGTCCCGCGGTCTCCGACGGGATGAAGGTGCGCAGGCGCGTCCACACCCGCGAGAGCGCAATCTCGACCAGCCCGGCGAAGATCGTCATGCCCCACAGCAGCGGCAGGCCGCCAATCTTCATCGCGAGCAGCGACGGGGCGAGATAGACACCGGTGAAGCTCGACGGTGCGAGCAACCGGCTGCCGACCGGACCATGCGGCAACGCCTGCAACAGCACCGCAATCGCGAGCGCCAGCATTCCCATCCGCAGAATGTTCGCCAGCACGTCGGTCTCGACACCGAACTCGCGGCCGATGACCAACGGGTAGACCATGAAGATCGCGATGACACCGACGTGCTGCACCGCGGTAATCAGCACCACCAAAGGCGGTGGCGTTTCCTCAACCCCGTAGACCAGATTTGCGGGTTTTCTCATGGACCTTGGATGATTGAGGCGATGGGGGACCCACCGGGCCGGACAGAGGACGGGCGAGGGCGTGAGAAGCTCGCGAAGCTTTGCCACCAAAACGAGGCGACGGCCACAGTCAATGGCGGAAATGCAATGCAAGTGTCGCAACGCCGGCGCTGGCGCTCGCCTGCACTTTGTCCGACCGCTGCATGATCAGGAACGCCGCGAGGCGCCGGGCGCCCTCCTCCGATTCCAGGATCTCGTCATGGGTCGGCAGTTGCCCCGTCAGTTCAAGCGGCTTGCCGCCATAGCTCAGCGTCACGTCAATATCGAACTCGTCATAGCCGATCTCGACCGCGATCGGTCCGCTCGGCTGGCAATACTCGACGATCGCTTCCGCCGCCTGTTGCACGGCGAACTCCACGCGGTTGACGACGTCGCGGCGCGCGCCCCAGATCGCCGCGCTGCGCTCGACGAAATTCGCGACCTCCTGGTAGTCCGGCGCAGACGGGTCGATCGACATCGTCACCTTGCGGCGGATGCCGAGCCGGAACACCAGATTGAGCAGGAGCGCGACCAGCGTGCCGAGCACCAGCGGCGAGCTTACCAGCGGATGCAGCCAGTGCGGCACGCCGGAAAACGCCGCCGGAAAGATCGAGACGATGAAAAACGCCATCATGCCCATCCCGATCACGAGCGTGCGGCGCGCGTCGAGCGCACGCGTCGAGATGATCTGCACGCCGCTGATCATGATGAAGACCGCCGTGAACAGCATTGCCGAGGCCATGACCGGCGGTGGCATGATCGCAAGCACCGCCACGAAGCCCGGCACGAACGCACCGGCCGCAAGGATCGCCGCGATGACGAAGGCGATACGTCGGCTGGCGACGCCGGTTGCCGCCACCAGGCCGACATTCGCGGTCGACACCGTCTGCCCGTAGGTGCCGATCAAGCCTGCAACGGCGGTCGCGATGCCGTCGCCTAAAATGCCGCCGCGGATCGAATTCATCTCCGGCCGCACCCAGTCGGCATCGGTCAGCCGTTGGTAGGTGGCGATGACCGCTGTCGCGCCCATCGCCGCGGCAAGGCCGCTGACGGCGAACGGGATGATCAACTCCGGATCGAACGCGAAGCTGACATGCGCAAACGTCGGCAGCGCGACAAGCGGCTGCGCCAGCACCAACTGGAAATCGGCGAGCGTCAGCAGGCCGGTTGCGACCGCCGCGATGTATCCGACGATCATGCCGATGAGGATGCAGAACAGGCGGAGCTGACCCTTGTTCCAGATGTTGAGGCCGATCATCGTCGCGAGCGCCAGGCCTGCGATGACGCTATCGCGACCGGAGAGCGAGCCCGACGTCCCCTCCCCGAGCAGAACGCGCAGGGCCGCGAGCCCGATGATGACGCCGATCAGGAACACGACGAGGCCCGCAGTCTCCGAGGGGATGAAGGTGCGCAACCGCGACCACACCCGCGACAGCGCCGCCTCGACCAGCCCGGCGAAGATGGTCATGCCCCATACCAGCGGCATCCCGCCAGTCTTGGCGGCCAGCAGGGACGGCGCGAGATAAACGCCTGTGAAGATCGACGGCGCCAGGAAGCGGCTGCCGACCGGCCCGCGCGGCAACGCCTGCAACAGCACCGCGACCGCCATCGTAAGCATCCCCATCCGCAGCATGGCGGAGAGCACATCGGCCGACACGCCCGCTTCGCGCGCGATGATCAGCGGATAGATCATGAAGATCGCGATGACGCCGACATGCTGGATCGCGCTGATGAGCGTCACCAGGCGCGGCGGCGCCTCCTCGACGCCGTAGACGAGATTGGCGGGTTTCCTCATGCGGGCGGCGCGACCGTCACGGATGCCCGCCCGCCATGAAGGCGGGCAGCCAGCCCTCGAAGCGCTCGCGCAGCTTGGCGATCGGGATCGCCCGCTCGCCCGCGACCGCCAGGGCGTCGCCGCCGGTGGTGCCGATCTCGCGCGCCGGCACGCCGGCCGCCTTGGCGCGATCGAGGATGCGCCCCGCCTTGCCGGGATCGGTGGTGATGACGTAGCGCGCCTGATCCTCGCCGAACCAGAACGCATGCGCCGCAATCGGCGGGGTTTCGAGCTCGGCGCCGATGCCCGACGCCATCGCCATCTCCGCGACCGCGACCAGCAGCCCGCCGTCGGAGACGTCATGGACCGCGGTCACAGCGCCCTCCGCGATCAGCGCCCGCACGAAGTCGCCGTTGCGGCGCTCGGCAGCGAGATCGACCGGCGGCGGCGCACCCTCCTCCCGCTCGCAGATGTCGCGCAGATAGATCGACTGGCCGAGCCAGCCTTTGGTCTCGCCGATCAGCAGGATCGCCTGCTCGGCGGCCTTGAACGCGATACTCGCCGACTTCTCGAAATTGTCGAGCACACCGACGCCACCGATGGTGGGCGTCGGCAGGATCGCGCGGCCGTTGGTCTCGTTGTAGAGCGAGACGTTGCCCGACACGACCGGGAAGTCGAGCGCGCTGCAGGCCTCGCCGATGCCGTGGATGCAGCCGACGAGCTGGCCCATGATCTCCGGCCGCTCCGGATTGCCGAAGTTGAGATTGTCGGTGATCGCCAACGGCTTCGCGCCGACGGCTGTGAGGTTACGCCAGGCTTCCGCCACCGCCTGCTTGCCGCCCTCGAACGGATCGGCCTCGCAATAGCGCGGCGTCACGTCGGCGGTGAGCGCCAGCGCCTTCGGCCCGTCGCCGACGCGTACCACGGCGGCGTCGCCGCCCGGCCGCTGCACGGTGTTGCCGAGGATGACGTGGTCGTACTGTTCCCACACCCAGCGCCGCGAGCAGAGGTCGGCCGAGCCGATCAGCTTCAACAGCGCCTCGCCGGTGTTGAGCGGCGCCAGCACGTCCACCGCCTTCACCACCGGCTGCTTCGGCGTCTCCACATGCGGGCGGTCGTAGACCGGCGCCTCGTCGCCGAGTTCCTTGATCGGCAGGTCGGCGACGGTCGCACCGTTGTGCTTCACGATGAAGCGTTTGGTCGGTGTGGTCTTCCCGACGATCGCGAAGTCGAGGCCCCATTTGCGGAAGATCGCCTCGGCTTCTTTCTCCTTCTCCGGCTTGAGCACCATGAGCATGCGCTCCTGGCTCTCGGAGAGCATCATCTCGTAGGCGGTCATGCCGCTCTCGCGGCACGGCACGTCGTCGAGCTCGAGCGTGACGCCGAGGTCGCCCTTGGCGCCCATCTCGACCGCCGAGCAGGTCAAGCCGGCCGCGCCCATGTCCTGGATCGCGATCACGCAATCCTTGGCCATGATCTCGAGACAGGCTTCCAGCAGCAGCTTCTCCGAGAACGGATCGCCGACCTGCACGGTCGGACGCTTCTCGTCGCTGTCGTCGTCGAACTCCGCCGACGCCATGGTGGCGCCGTGGATGCCGTCGCGCCCGGTCTTGGAGCCGAGATAGACGATCGGCATGCCGACGCCCGACGCCGCCGCGTAGAAGATCTTGTCCGTTTGTGCGATGCCGACCGCCATGGCGTTGACCAGGCAGTTGCCGTCATAGCGGGTGTGGAAGCGCACCTCGCCGCCGACCGTGGGCACGCCGAACGAGTTGCCGTAGCCGCCGATGCCCGCCACCACGCCGCCGACCAGCTGCCGCGTCTTCGGATGCGACGGCGCGCCGAACGACAGCGCATTGAGGCAGGCGATCGGCCGCGCGCCCATGGTGAAGACGTCGCGCAGGATGCCGCCGACGCCTGTGGTCGCGCCCTGGTAGGGCTCGATGTAGCTCGGGTGGTTGTGGCTCTCCATCTTGAACACGCAGGCGAGCCCGTCGCCGATGTCGATGACGCCGGCGTTCTCGCCCGGCCCCTGGATCACCCAGGGCGCCTTGGTGGGCAGCGTCTTGAGATGGATTTTCGACGACTTGTACGAGCAGTGCTCGTTCCACATCGCCGAGAAGATGCCGAGCTCGGTGAACTTCGGCGCGCGGCCGATCAGCGACTTCAGCCGCTCATACTCATCCGGCTTGAGGCCGTGAGCGGCGACCAGCGCGGGCGTGACTTTTGGAGGGGTTTTGTGCTTTTTCGCGGCCATGGCTGGACGGTGTTCTACGCCCTGCTTTTAGGCGAGATTTCACTGTCCCGGGAAGGCCTAATCCACAGTTTCTCACCTGCTATGCAGGCTACTATGCCCGCAGTTGCTTTTGCGCGACGTTGATCCACTCAGCCTGGGCCTTGCGGACGAATTTAGGCGCGCGGCGCATCTGCGTCAGTAGTTCCGCGTAGATCGCCTTTGCCTCGGCGTGGCGGCCGAGGGATTCGAGCAGCATGGCCCAGCGCACGCGCGCCTCGGCGCCGGCGAAATAACTCGACACCGCCTTGAACTCCTCGAGCGCCTCGTCGATGCGCCCGCTCCCTGCCAGGGCGCGGGCATAGAGCAAATGACCCTCGGCGGATTGAAAATCGGGCCAGCGCGCCCGCAACCCGTCGAGTGTCGCGACCGCCGCCTGCGGGCGGCCAAAGCCGAATTCCGCGCGCGCCTTGCCCAAGGCATAGGCAGGCTCCTCGCCCAGCGGGCGGGAGAGGATATTATCGTAGTGAACGAGCGCCTCCTCGAACTTGCCGAGCAGCAGGCACTCTTGAGCCAGCGCGGAACGATTGGCGATCGTGTCGGTGATCGCCAGCTCATCGGCAAGCTGGCGATACTCCCTTTCGGGGTTGAGCGTGCTGACGACGCGCTTGCGGGCCTGCTGGCCCTTGTAGGTGCCCATCCACTCCGGAATGAGCTCGACCAGCACATAGGCAACCGCGCCGACGCCCGGCAGAAACAGGATCACGTAGCCCCACGGATTGAATCGGCCGGTCTTGGCCGCGTGGACAACGAACGCGACGTTGATCGCCATCAAGATGATCGCAATCGGCATGGGTTGCTCCGCCAAGATAATAATAGCACGGCCAAAATGGCGGCCGCGCGACGGCTCACCGGTTCTGAGCCATCAGGATGTGTGGCGCGGCGTTCGCTTCTGGGCGAAACTGGACCGCGCCATGATAGGTGTGTCGCCATGAAAGCCGCTGCGGTTCAGGTGCTTATACTCACGGTTATCGCTCTCTTAGCGCCGACGGCGTCGTTCGGCCAAGCGGCGGGCCTTGCGCCGGTACCCAACCACCCCGGCCTGGTCGAGGAGGCAACCTCCCTCACCGTCAAAGGTGGCGGCGGCAGCTATCGGCTAGAAGCGTTGGTTGTGCGCAGCGCCACCGCCAAGGGGCGCCTGCCGATCGCCATCCTGACCCACGGCAAGCCGCGCCTGCCCGCGGAGATGGCAAAGATGCGTGGCCAGGTGATGGCGCCGCAAGCGCGCGACCTCGCCTATCGCGGCTATCTCGCGGTCGTCGTGATACGTCGGGGTTACGGGCAGTCGGGCGGCACACCGGGCCAGGCGACGAATGCGCCCTATGCCAAGTGCGATCGGGCCAGCCTGCGCCAGTATTTTGCAGTCGAGTCCGACGATCTCGAGGGCGCGTTGCGAGCCGTCGCCGAACGCCCCGACGCCGACGGCACGCAGGTGATCGCGGTCGGCGCATCGGTCGGCGGCGGCGCGGTGCTCGCGCTCGCCGCGCGCAAGCCGCCGGGATTGAAGGCGGCGGTCAATCTTGCGGGCGCCATGCGGATCACGGACGCGGAGGGCAAACTCGCCTGTCCGCAGGCCATGCCGATCGAGGCGCTCGCGTCATTCGGCAGCCAGACCAAAACGCCGACGCTGTGGATCTATTCCGAGAACGACAGCAATTTCGGACCGGACGCCGCGCGCAAGGCGCACGCCACCTATGTCGCCCAGGGCGGCGTCGCCGAGCTGAAGGTCGTGCCGTCGCTGCATCCGGCCGATGGCCACAACGTTTTCGAGCTGCCCGCGGGGCGGCAGCGCTGGCTCGCCGCACTCGATCCGTTCCTGCGCACCCACAAGCTGCCGACCTGGAGCGCGCAGCAGATGAAAACCGTCATGCAGCGCTTCAAGATCGCGGCGGCCAGTGGTCCGTGGCTGGAAGGATATTTCTCGCTCTACACCCCGAAGGTCCTGGCGCAAGCCTCGAATGGGGTGCCGAGCTACTCGGCCGCCACCGCGGGACTGGAGCAGGCGCAGAAGGGCGCCCTGGCGGGGTGCGAGAAGGCGGCGAAGATGCCGTGCCGCGTCATTATGGAGAACTTCAATGTGGTCGGTCCGTAGCGACCGCTACGAAGGCCGGCCGGCACGGTCGCGCCATTGCCGCCGATCTCGGCGGCGGTGGAATTTCTGCAATCCCCTGATCTCCGCCTGCGTCTCCTTGGACAGCAGCGGGAAACAGCGCTTGGAGAACTGCCGCACGAAGTGGTCGCCGCCGCGCTGGGCGAAGCCCTGCAGGCTCGTGAACAAATCCTTGGGATCGATATCGCCCTTTTGCAGCCGACGCCGGAACAGCAGCTCGATGTGCTCGAGCGCGATCTTGCCGGCTTCGCCGCCGACGCGGAACCCGGCGAGCACCCGTTCGGCATCATCGTCGGGGATGATCGACTCGTAGTCGAACTGGCCCTTGGCGATGCGCTCCGGCAATTCGCCGGCGCCAAAGCAGGTGATGGTTCGGGTGGCGCCAGTCGACTTCAGGCGGACCGTATACGTAATCGTCGGCGGCGGGCGCAGGCCGGCGAACAGGCCGATCACTATTTCCCAGAAGCCATGCCGGTTGACGTGCTCGGACACCACCTCCCAGCCGGCGATATCGTCGGACATGGTCACCCGGTCAGGCTGCCGGCTGCGGCCGGCTGATTCCTAAGATCCGGTCCCAGAGCGTCCCGCCCAGATAGCGGCGGCCGACGAAGAAATAGACGACGATCAGCGCGAACAGAACCAAGGCGGGCAGTCCGTCCAGCTTGAATCCCGTGGAGGTGGTGTCACCGGTGGCATAGGCGATCGCCATCCCGAACACGAAAAAGGCGGTGAAGAAATCGAGGATGGACGCGATCACGCGTTTCCACACCGGTGCCCGCTTCGGTGGCTCGCTCATGGATTGCCCCCTTGTTCGCTCAAGCCGCAGCCTTGAGATGATCGGCCAGTCCCGCGAAAAGCCCGCGCCCGTCGGTGCAGCCCATCGACGGCTCCACGTGATTTTCCGGATGCGGCATCATGCCGAGCACGTTGCCCTTGGCGTTGAGGATGCCGGCGATCGCGTTGATGGCGCCGTTGTGGTTCCAATTAGGATCGATCATGCCGTCGGGCGACGCATAGCGGAACAACACCCGCCCCTCGCCTTCCAGCCGCGCGATGGTCTTGCCGTCGGCGATGTAGTTGCCCTCGCCGTGCGCGACCGGCACCCGGATCACCTGCCCTGCATTATAGCCGCGCGTGAACGGCGTGTCGGAGCGCTCGACCCGCAGATGAACGTCGCGGCAAATGAATTTCAGGTTCTGGTTGCGCATCAACACGCCCGGCAACAGCCCGGCCTCGCAGACGATCTGGAAGCCGTTGCAGACGCCGAGCACCAGACCGCCTTTTGCGGCGTGGGCGCGCACCGCATCCATGATCGGCGCGCGCGCCGCGATCGCGCCGCAGCGCAGATAATCGCCGTAGGAGAAGCCGCCGGGGATCACCACAAGGTCGGTGCCGCCGGGCAGCGCCGTATCGGCGTGCCACACGATGGCCGGATCGCGGCCCGACACGAGCTTGAGCGTGCGCGCCATGTCGCGCTCGCGATTGATCCCGGGGAAGACGACGACCGCAGCTTTCATTTTCCAGTGTCTCGCGGCTTCTGAATGAGCAACAGCAGCCCAATCCCGTATTGGGTATAGCTTGCGCCGGCGGTCTTTTCGTCGCGTGACGAGCTTATCAGAGTGACCGCCCCCTTCTCGCCCATGAGGATGCCGCTATGCACATGTTCCTGCGAGCCGTCGGGCTAGCCTGCATCAGATTCCGAACTGCGCCCGCGCCCATTTCAGGATCGGCTCGCCGTTGAGGAACGCGAGCACGTGCCGTTCGGCGCTGGGATAGTGGTCGAGCGGGGCGACGATGGTGGCGACCATCACGTCGCAGTTCTGGTTGAACGCCATCGCCATGATCGGGCGCGACCTGTCGTAGGGAATATCGACCTGGTAGACGCGGCTCAAACCCCGCATCCAGCCGACCTTGATGTCGTCGCCGTGGGTCAGACCGAAGAATTTCGGGCTGAACAATTCGAGATCGGCGACGCGGTCAAGCTCGGCCTCGTCGGCGACGCCGGTGTCGCAATTGCAGAAGCCGATCTTGGGACGCAGATAGAGGCTCACCTCGACGCCGCAATCGGCGGCGGCGCAGCGGAACGCCCGCCCGTCGCCCCACATATCGCGCGGGAACGGCCATTTGATCTCGACGAAGTTGGATTGCGCCGGGGCGGTGGCGCGCTCCGGCGCGCGTAGCCCGATGCCGACCGTGACCGCGTCACTCGCCAGCAGGCCCACGAGGCCGGCGGCCAGCGCAAGAACGAGAATGGCGGTGCGAAGTTTGGTCATCACGACCCTTGCCATGGGCCCAGCGGCAGCACGCCTGCGGCCCTACTTCAGCAGCTTCACATCATAGTTCTCGATCACCGTATTGGCGAGGAGCTTGTCGGCCGCCGCCTTCAGCGCGGCGGTGGCGGCCTTGCGGTCCTTGCCCTTGAGCTCGATGTCGAAAACCTTGCCCTGACGGACGCTTGCGACCCCTTTGACACCCAATGTCCGAAGCGCCCCTTCGATCGCCTTGCCCTGGGGGTCGAGGATGCCGGATTTCAAGGTGACGGTGACGCGGGCTTTCATGACGACGGCTCGGCCTCAATGCTGCAACACGCCCGATTGGACGCGATTCCCGGTCAAAATGCATGTGGGCGCGCGGAAGTCCACGCGCAATCGCCCCTAATGCACAGGGGCCGCCGCCTGTTCCAGCAGCCGGCCGTGGCCGGCGACGTGGCCGCTTTCGCCGACGAGCCGCATCGCCGCCCAGAACGCGGCCGGCGTCGAAGAGACGACCGGCAGGCCGTGGCGCTGCTCGAGCGGCTTGTGGACGCCGAGCGTGCGCAGGCCGCCGCAGGAGATGACCACGCCGTCGGCGCCGGGCGCGTTCGCCACCGACTTGCCGCTGAGGTCGATGATGTCGGTCTCGCTCATGCGCGAGGGGCCGCCAAACTCGAGGATGTGGAAGGCTTCGAGCGAGAGCACCTCGTAGCCGCCCGCGACCAGCAGCTCCTTGAGCCGCTGGTTCACCACGTCGGTGTAAGCGGTCGTGACCGCGACGCGCTTGGCGCCCACCTCTTTAAAGCCGTCGAGGATCGCCTGGCTCATGGTGCTCACGGGGAGCCCGGTGGTGGCGCGCAGCTTTTCGAGCAGCCGGTCGTGCGCCTCCGGCCCGCGATAGAAGGTGAGCGACGTGCCGATCACCATGATGGCATCGACGTTCTGCTTCACCAGATGCTCGGCCGCCGGCATGATCGCGTCGAACGCCGCGGCGTAGCCCTCCGGCGTCAGCGAGCGCACGCCGACCCCCTTCGGGATGAAGCGCTGGCCCGGATACATCTGATGGCCTTCGGCGGGGACCTTGTCCTCGGCATGCGGGACGACGAGGCCGATGGTTGTGTTCTTGCTCATGGGTGATCTCTTCCCGTGCTCTCTAGCGTGAGCGTCGCATGGCGCTACGGCCCACTCAATGCCCTCAACTCACTCGATACCTTTGGCGCCCGCGGCTTCCACCACCTTGCCCCAGCGCACCAGCTCGCTCCTCATGAATGCGCCGAGTTCGTCGGGCGTGCTGGTAAGCGGCCGCAAGCCGAGCTCCAAGAACCGCTTCTGCGTCTCCTGCGACTTCACGACCTCCAGCAGAGCCTGGTTCAGCCGCGCGACGATCGCCGGCGGCGTGCCGGCCGGCGCCACGAAGGCCTGCCAGGCGCTCGCGTTGTAGTTCGTGATCCCGGCCTCGTGCATGGTCGGCACCTCGGGGAACGCGTCGAGCCGCTGCGAGATGGTGAGCGCCAGCGCCCTCACCTTGCCGGCGCGCGCCAGCGGCATGACGGTGCTGACGTCGCCGAAATAGATCGGCACGTGGCCGGCGATGACGTCCTGCAGCGCCGGCCCGCCGCCGCGATAGGGAACGTGCGTCATCTGGATGCCGGTCAGGGTCTTGAGCAGCTCGGCATTGACGTGATGCTGGGTGCCGATGCCGGCGGAGGCGTAGCTCATCGCGCCGGGCTTGCTCTTCACCAGCGCGACCAGCTCCGCCACCGACTTCACCGGCAGCGACGGATTCACCACCAGGACAAACGGCACTTCGGCCACCAGTGCGATCGGCGCAAAATCCTTCGCGGTATCGAACGGCACCTTCTTGTAGACGTTGGGCGCGATCGCGTAGGTCGAGCTTGTGCCCAGCATGATGGTGTAGCCGTCCGCCGCCGCGCGCGCGACGAAGCCGGCGCCGAGCGTGGTGCCGGAGCCGGCGCGGTTCTCGACCACGAACGGCTGGCCGAATTTCGCCTCCAGCCCCTTCGCGAACCAGCGCGCCAGCGCATCGGTGCCGCCGCCGGCCGGGAACGGCACGACCAGCTTCACGGGTTGGTTCGGATAGTCCTGCGCACCAGCCGGGAGCAGTGTGCTCAGGACGACGGCCGCCGCGGTGGTGACGATTTGAAATAACTTTGTCATTCCACGCCCTCGGCACCGGCTGCCTGCATCACCTTGCCCCAGCGCACGATCTCAACCTTGATGTGCTCCGCAAGCTCTTCCGGCTTGGTGTAGAGCGGCTGCCAGCCGAGCCTCGAGAAATACGCCTTGGCCTCAGCGGACGAGAGTATCTCGTTGAACGCGCCGTTGAGCCGCGTGACGATCGGCGCCGGTGTCTTGGCCGGCGCGACGATCGCGATCCAGGCATTGGCCTCATAGCCGGTGATGCCGGCCTCGTGCATGGTCGGGACGTCGGGCATGGAGTTGACACGGAACGATGTGGTGACCGCCAGCGCGCGCAGCCGGCCGTCACGAATCAATTCGTGCGCTGAGCCGCCGACGTCGGCGAACATCATCTTGACGTGGCCCGCGACCACGTCGGCGACCGCCGGACCGCCGCCGCGGTAGCTCACATTCTTGATGTCGAGGCCGGCCATGGAGCGAAACAGCTCGGCGTTGACGTGGTGCTGCGACCCGACGCCGCCGGAGGCATAGTTGAAGCCCGGATTGGCCTTGAGGAATTTCACCAGGTCCGCGACCGAATGCACCGGCAGGGACGGATGCACGATCAGCACGAATGGCGCGGCCGCGACTAGCGCGATCGGCGCGAAGTCCCTGGTGGGATCGTAGGGCAGCTTCTTGTAGAGGCCGACCGCGATGGCGAAGGTCGATGAGGTGCCGAGCAGGATGGTGTAGCCGTCCGGCGGCGCCTTGGCGACGAAGTTGGCGCCGATGGTGGTGCCCGATCCCGGCCGGTTCTCGACGATGAACGGCTGCCCGAAGCGCGCCTCGAGCCCTTTGGAGAAGAAGCGCGCCATCGCGTCGGTGCCGCCGCCGGCGGCATAGGGGACGACGAACCGGACCGGCTGCGTGGGATAGGTCTGCGCCGCCGCGACGCCGGCAAGTGCAAGCCAGATGCCGGCAACGATGGCGATCTTGTGCGTCCTCGACACGTCGCTCTCCCGATCGTGCGCCCGCTCTAGCGCCGGCGTCCAGCATTGCGAAAGCAGTCTAAAGACGCGAATGGCCGGGACAAGCCCGGCCACAACGCATCAACGTGCGACGAAATGATCTTCGCGGTGGACGTCAGCCCTTCACCAGCACCGGGCCGGTGCCTTGCGGGCGCTCGCCCTCATTCATGATGCCGAGGCGCTTGGCGACCTCGGTATAGGCTTCGAGCAGACCGCCGAGGTCCTTGCGGAAGCGATCCTTGTCGAGCTTCTCGTTCGACTTGATATCCCACAGCCGGCACGAATCCGGCGAGATCTCGTCGGCGACCACGATCCGCATCAGGTCGTTCTCCCACAGCCGCCCGGTCTCCATCTTGAAGTCGACCAGCCGGATGCCGACGCCGAGGAAGACGCCGGAGAGGAAGTCGTTGACGCGGATGGCGAGCGCCATGATGTCGTCGATCTCCTGCGGCGTCGCCCAGCCGAAGGCGGTGATGTGCTCCTCCGACACCATCGGGTCGTTGAGCTGGTCGTTCTTGTAATAGAACTCGATGATCGAGCGTGGCAGCTGCGTGCCCTCCTCGATCCCGAGCCGCTGCGACAGCGAGCCGGCCGCGACGTTGCGCACGACCACCTCGAGCGGAATGATCTCGACCTCGCGGATCAGCTGCTCGCGCATGTTGAGCCGCTTGATGAAGTGCGTCGGCACCCCGATGTCGTTGAGATGCTGGAAGACGTATTCGGAGATGCGGTTGTTGAGGACGCCCTTGCCCTCGATCACCTGGTGCTTCTTGGCATTGAAGGCGGTCGCGTCGTCCTTGAAATGCTGGATCAATGTTCCCGGCTCTGGTCCTTCATAGAGGACCTTCGCCTTGCCTTCATAGATTCGACGGCGGCGGCTCATCGGCGTGTACCGTGGTTTGAGAAAATCCATATTGATTGCCGTGGCTCCGTTGACAATTTGTTGTTCCGCGGCTTGGAGAACGCTGGCGGCTACTGAAGGGCCTGACTAGGCCACGCGTCCAGAACAGCCAACCTATCCGATCGCGACCCCCAGCACAATGCAAACGGATAGACATGTTCCACATGCCATCGCACCACGAATTACGTTGCCACGATGTTGCCTTGACCATCGTGCCTCGCTATGCAAGGCGGCAGGATACACCTTCAACAGCGGCAGCAGCATCGCGAGGCAGTCATGACCACGTTCGACAAGCGTGAAGAAGGTTTTGAGAAGCAGTTCGCGCACAACGAGGAGCTGAAGTTCAAGGCAACGTCCCGGCGCAACAAGCTGCTCGGGCTTTGGGCCGCCGAGAAACTCGGGCGCAAGGGCCCCGATGCGGAGACATACGCCAAAGAGGTCGTGATGGCCGACTTCGAGGAGGCCGGCGATGACGACGTATTCCGCAAAGTTCGCAAAGACCTGGACGCCGGCGGCGTCGCGGCGACCGATGACGAGATCCGCGGCATCATGCTCGAGCTGATGGCGCGCGCGGTCGAGCAGATCAAAGCCGGTCAGTAACGGCGCGGCAAAAATACAAGTCGGCCACAAGTCAGGACATCACGCGATGGCAGCGCTCCCCGGCTTCTCCCTCGCCGCGCAATTGCGCGCGGGCAAGACCGTGCATACCGGCTGGTGTGGGCTGCCCGCACCGATGGTGGCGGAGGTCGTCGCGCGTGAGGGGTTCTCCGCCGTCACGCTCGACTCGCAACACGGCATGTGGGACCTCGCCGGCCTCGCGGTCGGCATCGCCGCCGTGCGGCAAGCCGGATCGGCGCCGATCGTGCGCGTGCCGCTCGGCGATTTCGCGATGGTGAGCCGGGTGCTCGATTTCGGCGCGGAAGGCATCATCGCCCCGATGATCAACACCGCCGCCGATGCGCGCGCCTTTGCGGCGGCGGCAAAATTCCCGCCGATTGGGGAGCGTAGCTGGGGCCCGCACCGCGCCACCATGCTGGCCGGCATCGCCGACCAGAGGGACTATCTCGCGAACGGCAACGACAACATCATCACCCTGGCGATGATCGAGACCCGCACCGCCCTCGCCAATATCGACGCCATTGCATCGACGCCGGGCATCGACGGCCTGTTCCTCGGGCCGTCCGATCTCTCGATCGCGCTGTCGGACGGGCGCACGCTCGACCCGGAGTTGCAGGTGGTCGAAGCCGAGCTCGATCGCATCGTCGCCGCGGCACAGAAGGCCGGCAAGATCGCGGGCGCCTATTGCGCGAGCGCCGAGCGCGCGCTCGCCGTGGCCAAGCGCGGGATGCGCTTCTGCGCGATCGCGAGCGACATGGCGTTCCTGCGCGCCGGCGCGCGCACCCAGCTCGACAAGCTGAAGTAGCCTAGTTTCCGAACAGGCCGAGTATTGCGCCAACGACGGCCGCGACGGCTGCCAACACAGCAAAGATGACGCTGGCGACGACGTCCAGCACTGTTGCAATCAGTTCCAACGTTTCGCTTGCCACAATGATGACAACGCCGAAACCTGCTCCGATCAGAAGCGACGTGACGAAGCTGAACGCCATGATCCACAGCGCGAGAAAGACAAGTCCGCTCAGGATTGCCGAGACGGCGATGCGTCGAACGAGGCCGCTCTTCGACCTGGGCCGCGCCGTCGGCTCCGCTGGCGTGTTCATGACCGGCTCTCCCCTGTCCCCCTGTCCCGCCATGTAACGCTGTTCCGCTGGGACGGTCTCGATCGCTGAAGTTTTCAGCTTTTGGTCGACGGAGACAAGGGGAAGCTACACTGGCTGGCTGACGGCCGACCGAAGCTGCGGCCGGATTTACCAATCACGAACCAGCTTCGAGCACGGCAATCCGCGTGTCGAGATCGTCGAGCACCGCGGCTGCGTCGCGCTCGACATCGGCGGCCGCCACCAACACCACGCGATAGCCGCGCTCGATGAGCCATTGGCGCCGGTCGACGCGCTCCTTGCCCGCCGCCTCGCCCTCCTCCTCCGGCACCAGGTCGACCACCACGCGCAGCGGAAACGACACGAGATCGGCCATGTGACGGCCGATCGGCGTCTGCCGCTTGAAGCCGCGGCCGGCGAAGCGGCGGTCCTTGGTGAGCGCATCCCATAGCGCGCGCTCGGCTTCGGTCGGATTGCGCCGGAGCAGCCGCGCGAGCCCGCGCACCGGCGCGCGGTCGCTGGGCACCTGCCCCGCGGCGTGCTCGGCGATGAGCGTGCGCAGCATCTCCGCTTCGGTGCCGTCGAGGACGCCGCCGCGCGCCGGGCCTTTGCGGCCTTCGGCGATCGCCATGATCACGCCCTGCAGGGTCTGGATGTCCTGCCGCGACGGCCCCATGCGGTGGAAGATGTTGCGCAGGTTGATCACCATCGTGTCGCGCTTGTCGGCGGGCCGGAAATATTCGACCCGCTCCAATTCGCGTTCGAGATTGGCGAAGAAGGCGAGCAACTGCTCGCGCGTCGCGGGCGCGGATTTCTGCGGCATCGCGAACGGCAGCGCACCGCCGGACATGAGCTTGCACCACTCGTAGCCGACGATCAGCACCGCCTGCGCCAGGTTGAGCGATGCGAAGGCCGGATTGACCGGCAGCGTGACGATGCGGTCGGCAAGGGCGACCTCGTGGTTCTCGAGCCCGTAGCGCTCGCGCCCGAACACCACGCCGACGCTCTCGCCGGCCGCGATCTTCGGCGCCATCAGCGCGGCGGCCTCTTGTGGGGACACGACCGGCTTGGCTTGATCGTGCGCCCGTGCCGTGGTGGCGAGCACAAACGTCAGATCGGCGATCGCCGCCTCGACGGTGTCGAACAGCTCGGCATTGTCGAGCACCCGGTCGGCGCCGGAGGCGGCGACCCAGGCGCGCTCATTGGGCCAGCCGTCGCGCGGCTTCACCAGGCGCAGCCGCGACAGGCCGAAATTCGCCATGGCGCGCGCCGCCGCGCCGATGTTGTCGCCGAGCTGCGGCTCGACCAGGATCACCACTGGCGCCGGCGCCTCGATCCAGCGTTTGGTCTTGTCGGTCCCGGATCCGGGCATTCTCATGTTCTCCGCAGCGCCTCTTCTAGCGGCCAGGGCCCGCCGGAAAAAGCGCCATAGCTCCCCGCCCGCCGCCCTTTCCTCCCGGCGCCGGCCGGCGCCTATGTCGCGCCTACCAACAAGGCTTTTACCAGCGGAGGGCGGATGCTATAGGGCGCGCGCCGAACTCCCGTCAGTCGAATTCCCGGTTGGCGATGTCCGCGCCGAGAACAATTCATTTGAGGGCCCATGCCAAATCTCGAAATCATGTGGACAAAGGTCGATGAAGCCCCGGCGCTCGCGACCTTTTCCCTGCTGCCGATCGTCGAAGCCTTCGTGGGCGCGGCGGGTGTGTCCGTGAAACTGAAGGACATCTCGCTGGCCGGCCGTATCATCGCCAGTTTCCCCGAGAAGCTCACCCCGGCGCAACGGATCAACGACGAACTCACCGAACTCGGTAAGCTCACGTTGAAGCCCGAAGCCAACATCATGAAGCTGCCCAACATCTCCGCCTCGATCCCGCAGCTCAAGGCCGCGATCAAGGAGTTGCAAGGCAAGGGCTACGCCGTTCCGGACTATCCGGACAATCCGACGACGGACGCCGAGAAGGACATCAAGTCTCGCTACGGCAAGGTGTTCGGCAGCGTCGTCAACCCGATATTGCGCGAGGGCAATTCCGACCGCCGCGCGGCCGGCGCCGTCAAGCAATACGCCCGCAACAATCCGCACAAGATGGGCGCCTGGAGTCCTGACACCAGATCGCACGTGGCATACATGTCGGGCGGCGATTACTACGGTTCGGAAATCTCGACCACCGTCGCGGCGGCGACCAACGCCCGCATCGAGCTTGTGGGCGCCGACGGCAAGGTCACGGTGCTGAAGGCTAAGACTCCGCTTCAGGCAGGCGAGATCATCGACGCGGCGGTGATGAGCCGCAAGGCGCTACGCACCTTCTTTGCCGAACAGATCGAGGCCGCGAAAAAGGAAGGCCTGCTGTTCTCACTGCACGTGAAGGCGACCATGATGAAGATCGCCGATCCCATCATCTTCGGCCATGCCGTTTCCGTCTTCTTTGCCGATGTGATCGAGAAGCACGCCGCTACGCTGAAGCGTCTCGGCGTCGATCCGAACAACGGCCTCGGCGAGCTGCTGACGAAGATCGAGACGCTGCCGGCAGCCGAAAAAGAAGCGATCAAGGCCGACATCAAGGCCGAGTACGCAAAACGGCCGGGCCTCGCCATGGTGAATTCCGACAAAGGGATCACCAACCTGCACGTCCCCAGCGACGTGATCATCGACGCTTCGATTCCGGCGATGATCCGCGAATCCGGCCGCATGTGGGGCGCCGATGGCAAGCTGCACGAAGCCATAGCCGCGATCCCGGACCGTAGCTACGCGAGGATGTATCAGGCGGTCATCGACGACTGTAAGGCCCATGGTGCATTCGATCCCAAAACCATGGGCTCGGTTCCCAACGTGGGCTTGATGGCGCAGGCGGCCGAAGAGTACGGCTCGCACGACAAGACATTTGAAGTTCCGGCAAACGGGACGGTTCGCGTCGTCGCCGATGACGGCAAGGTGCTGCTGGAGCGTCCGGTCGAGACCGGCGACCTCTTCCGCATGTGCCAGCTCAAGGACGCGCCGGTCCAGGACTGGGTCAAGCTCGGGGTGCGCCGCGCGCGCCTCACCGGCGCCCCGGCGGTGTTCTGGCTTGATGCCAAGCGCGCGCACGATGCCCTGGTGATCGCCAAGGTCGAGAAGTACCTGAAGGATCAAGACACCACGGGGCTCGACATCCGCATTCTGCCGCCGGTCGAAGCGATCAAGTTTTCGCTCGAGCGCATCCGCAAGGGGCAGGACACGATCTCCGTCACCGGCAACGTGCTGCGCGACTATCTGACCGACCTGTTCCCGATCATGGAGCTCGGCACCTCGGCCAAGATGCTGTCGATCGTTCCACTGATGGCGGGCGGCGGCATGTTCGAGACCGGCGCCGGCGGCTCGGCGCCCAAGCACGTGGAGCAGTTCCAGCAAGAGGGATATCTGCGCTGGGATTCGCTCGGCGAGTTTCTCGCCCTCGGCGCGTCGCTCGAACATCTGGCGCAGACCTACAAGAACGCCAAGGCGCAGGTTCTCGCCGATGCGCTCGACATCGCCATCGGCAAGGTCCTCGAGTTCAACCGCGCTCCCGCGCGCAGGGTCGGCGAGCTCGACAATCGCGGCACCCATTTCTACCTCGCCCTGTACTGGGCACAGGCGCTGGCCGCGCAGACCAAGGACGCGGAGCTGCAAGCCCGCTTCAAACCGCTGGCCGAGACGCTCAGCAAGAACGAGGCCAAGATCAATGGCGAGTTGATCGGCGCGCAAGGCAAGCCGGTCGACACGGGCGGTTACTACCTGCCCGATGCCGCCAAGACGTCGGCCGCGATGCGGCCGAGCGCTACGCTGAACGCCGCGCTCGCCGCGCTCTGACGCGGAGTCCGGCGGCGGCCATGACTCGCTCGATGACGAACTCATCGAGCGGTTTCGCATGGATGCGGATCAAGTCCGCGAGCTGACGCGGCTTTCACGGCACGAAAGTCAATGCTATAGAGCGCGCTGCAGCCGCGGCGCCTTCAATGAGCGCGCGCCCAATTTCCGTCGGTTCGACGACCGTTGCCAATGCCCGCTCTCAAGAGGTGACTCCCTAAAATGGCGAAGATCAAGGTGAAGAATCCCGTCGTCGAGATGGACGGCGACGAGATGACCCGGATCATCTGGAAATTGATCAAGGACAAGCTGATCCATCCCTACCTCGACATCGACCTGCTCTACTACGACCTCGGTATGGAGAGCCGGGACGCCAGCAACGACCAGATCACCATCGACGCTGCCAACAAGACCCGCGAGGTCGGCGTCGCGGTCAAGTGCGCCACCATCACCCCCGATGCCGGCCGGGTGAAGGAATTCAACCTCAAGGAAATGTGGCGCTCGCCCAACGGCACGATCCGCAACATCCTCGGCGGAGTGATCTTCCGCGAGCCGATCATCTGCAAGAACGTGCCGAAGCTGGTGCCGGGCTGGACCAAGCCGATCATCATCGGCCGCCATGCCTTTGGCGACCAGTACCGCGCCACCGACTTCAGGGTGCCGGGCAAAGGCAAGCTGACCCTCACCTTTGTCGGCGACGACGGCCAGAAGATCGAGCGCGAGGTGTACCAGTTCCCGGGCGCGGGCATCGCGCTGGCGATGTACAACCTCGAGGACTCGATCCGCGATTTCGCGCGTGCCTCGATGAACTATGCCTACAACCGCGGCTACCCGCTCTACCTCTCGACCAAGAACACGATCATTAAAGTCTATGACGGCCGCTTCTCCGACATTTTCCAGGAGATCTTCGACAAGGAATTCAAGGACAAGTTCGCGGAGAAGAAGATCACCTACGAGCACCGCCTGATCGATGACATGGTGGCGTCGGCGCTGAAGTGGTCGGGCGGGTATGTCTGGGCCTGCAAGAACTACGACGGCGACGTGCAGTCCGACACCGTCGCGCAGGGCTACGGCTCGCTCGGCCTGATGACCTCGGTGCTCACCACGCCGGACGGCAAAGTGGTCGAGGCCGAGGCCGCGCACGGCACGGTGACCCGCCACTTCCGGCAGCACCAGAGGGGCGAGCAGACCTCGACCAATTCAGTGGCCTCGATCTACGCCTGGGCGCGCGGGCTCGCGCACCGCGCCAAGCTCGACAACAATCCTGAGTTGGCGAAATTCGCCGATACCTTGGAAAAGGTGACGGTCGCGACCGTCGAAGCCGGCGACATGACCAAGGATCTCGCGATCCTGGTCGGTCCCGACCAGAAATGGCTATCCACAACCGGCTTCCTCGACAAGATCGACGAAAACCTGAAGAAGGCCATGAAAGCCTGACGTAAATTCGTCGCGCTACCACAATTTTGTCATCGAACGGCGCGGCCATCCGCGCCGTTTGATTTCGTGTTGCTACCCATCTGGAACCATCGCACGAGAGTGCCTACTTACCCGGTCGCGGATTTCGTCCCGGCCGCGACAATCTACCGATCGTCGAACATTTCACCGAGGAGACCTGTGATGACCCAGCTCGATTCCGCTATGACCGCCCTGCCCTGCATCGGCATTCATCTCGACGATCCTGTCCTGACGGCGGGGTTACCCCACGAACAGCCGGCGCCTCACGCCGCCGCAACCGTGCTGGGCTTTGCGCCCGCGCGGCCGCCGCTGTCCGACGAAGAGGAGGAAGACGGGCCGCACGACCCCGCCGACGATGACGACGAAGATGAGGACGAAGACGACGAGGACGAGACGAAGAAGAGGAGGAAGACGGCGAGGAAGACGAGGAGGAGGACGAAGAAGACGACGACGACGACGGGGATGAAGACGACGAGGACGAAGACGACGACGAGGACGAAGAGGAAGAAGAGGAAGAAAAGAAATAAGGGCGGCGATCTCGTCCCGCCCGACTGACCTGAACACGGCAACAACACGCCGGTCCGCGCCGCGATTTTCAGTCGCCGCGGGCCGGCCGGCCGCTCTTCCCCCCATCCCCGGCAGAAATATGCGCAAGCGCTTCCTCGCGCATGGCGTCGAGCCGGCGCGCGATCGCGTCGTCCGATACCCCAATCCCCTCAAGCACGCGCGCGCCGAGCTGAAGGCTCGCCTCCACCGCTTCCGGTGTCACCTCGACGGCGCCGAGCTTGAGCAGCCGCGACGCATGGTCTGGATCGCGCGCCCGCGCGAACACCGGGGCGTCCGGCCGCTCCTCACGGGCCGCCGCTACCATGCGCTCCGCGGCGCGCGGCGAGTTCACCGTCACCACAAAGGCGCGCGCCCCGGCGGCGCCGGCGCGGCGCAGGAATTCGCGGCGGGCGGCGTCGCCGAAAAACACCGCTTCCCCGCGCTTGGCGCCCTCGCTCGCGAGCTCGCCATTGGTGTCGAGCGCGACGAACGGCACGTTCTCCGCCTTGAGCAGGCGGGCAATGACCTGCCCGACCCGCCCGTAACCACCGATGATGACGTGATCGGTGTGCTCGGCCTGATCGGCCGTCGGCATGTGATCGCGATGCTCGATCGGGTGGATACGAGCAGCGAGCATGCGCGCGCCGATCGCCAAGAGCGGCGTGAGCATCATGCTGATGCCGACCACCGCGGTCGCGGCCTGGGCAAATTCGGCGGGAACGAGGCAGGTGACGCGGCCGAGCGCGATCACGATGAAGGCGAACTCGCCGGCCTGCGCCAGCAGGATCGCGGCCTCGGCCGTCACCCCCAGCGCCACGCCGAACAGGCGGCAGGCGGCGAACAGGATCACCGCCTTGACCACCAGCAGCACCGCGACCATCAGGAGGATCGGACCGATCGCGCCCCATACCACGCGGACGTCGATCGACATGCCGACGGTGATGAAGAACAGGCCGACCAGCAGCCCTTTGAACGGCGCGACGTCGATCTCGATCTGATGGCGGTATTCGGTCTCCGACAGCAGCACGCCGGCGAGGAAGGCGCCGAGCGCGGTCGACAGCCCGGCATAGCCGGTGAACGAGGCAAAGCCGATCACCAGCAGCAGTGTCATCGCCATGATCAGTTCGCGGCTGCCGGTCCTGCCGGCGATGCTGAACAGCGGCCGCAGCAGGAAACGGCCGGCGATCAGGATCAAGGCGACGACGGCGGCAGCAATCAGCAGCGCCCTGATAAGCCCGGGCACCACATCCCCGCCACGGCCCAGGATCTCCACGCCGAACAGGACCGGCGCGACCATGAGGTCCTGGAACAGCAGGACGGCGATCGCGACCTGCCCGAGCGGCGTCGCGGTGCGCCCCTGCTCTTCCAGGAGTTGCATGACCACCGCGGTCGACGACATCGCGAGGCCGAGGCCGAGGATGATCGCCGCGCTTGTCGACGCGCCCAGGAACCACAGCGCCGCAGCGAATGCGACCGCCGACAACAGGAATTGCACGCTGCCGATGCCGGCCACGAAGCGGCGCAGCGACCACAGCCGCTCGATCGACATCTCGATGCCGATCATGAACAGCAGGAACATGACGCCGAGCTCGGCGAACGGCTCGGCGCGGGCGCGGTCCTCGATGGTGAGGTAGCGCAGCCACGGATAATCGGCAGCCAGCGCGCCGAAGCCATAGGGGCCGACGGCGACGCCGATCAGCAGGAAGCCCAGCACCGCGCCGACCCGCGCGCGGTGAAACAGCGGCACGATCAGCCCGGCCGCCACCAGGAAAACGAGGACGTCCTTGAGCCAGGCTTCATGATGCATTGTTTGGCATCATGCCCATGAAACAAGTTTTCGCCATCCCATTGAACCAAGATACCCCCAGCCGACACTAACCATACCGCTTGGATTCTGCGGGGAGCTTTCTTTACTCGCCTCTCTCCCGAGGCGGCATCACGGCCAAAACAACCAGAGGAGCAACTCATGAGTTGCCTATTTCGTCATATTGCTTTTCGTCATATTGCCGCAGGCGCCGCGCTCTTTGCATTGTCGACATCCGCAGGGGCGCAGCAATTGCCGGCCGACATCGCCGCGCCGGGTGAAAAAGAGGTCATCACCCTGCACGCGCAGGGCGCACAGCTCTACGAATGCGCGGCCACCAAGGACGGCAAGTTCGCCTGGAGCTTCCGCGAGCCGATCGCGACGCTGCTGCTCAAAGGCAAGACCGTCGGCCGCCACTATGCCGGCCCGAACTGGGAATACATGGACGGCAGCGCGGTGGTCGCCAAGGTCGCCGGCCGCGCGCCCGGCAAGACGGCGAAGGACATCCCGTGGCTCAAGCTCGCGGCGACATCGCATCGCGGCAAGGGCATGTTCTCGGACGTCACCACCATCCAGCGCATCAACACCGAAGGCGGCCAGCTCGAAGGTGCCTGCAGCACGGTGGGCACGTTCAACAGCGTGCCCTATGCCACCGACTACGTGTTCCTGCGGAAGTAAGGCTCCATACCTCCCTGCCGCGTTCTTGCCTGATTGGGCATTCAACGCTGGTCGTTCGGGGAGCGCATGAAGAAAACACTGCGGTACACCGCCGCGGGCATCGGTTTGCTCGCGGCGTTCATTTTTCTCAACAACACCACATGGCTGGTGTTTGAGCGCCCGGCCGGGCCGGCGCTGCTCGCCCATCGCGGCCTGGCGCAGACCTACGATGCCGCGGGCCTCGAGCGCGATACCTGCACCGCAACGCGCATCCATCCGCCGGAGCATCCGTTCCTGGAAAACACCCTGCCCTCGATGCGGGCGGCGTTCGAGGCCGGCGCCGATATCGTAGAGTTCGACGTCCATCCCACCACCGACGGCCACTTCGCGGTGTTTCACGATTGGACGGTCGACTGCCGCACCGAGGGCCGCGGCGTCACGCGTGAGCACACGCTCGCCCAGTTGAAGGCGCTCGACGCCGGCCACGGCTATACCGCCGACGGCGGCAAGACCTTTCCGTTCCGCGGCCGCGGCTCGGCATCGGCATGATGCCGTCGCTCGACGAAGTGCTCGCCGCGTTTCCCGAACGGCGCTTCCTCATCAACATCAAGAGCAACGACCCTGACGAAGGCGTCGCGTTGGCCAAGCGCCTGCGGCAACTGCCGGCGGAGCGCCGGGCGGCGCTCATGGTCTACGGCGGCGATGCACCCATCGCGGTGATGCGCCGGGAATTGCCCGAGCTTCCGGCGATGTCCCGCACGACGCTCAAGCAATGTGGACTTCGCTATATTGCGATCGGCTGGACCGGCTATGTCCCAGATGCCTGCCGTAACAGCCTCATCCTGGTTCCGGTGAACTATGCCGCCTGGCTGTGGAGTTGGCCTGACGGTTTCATCAATCGGATGAAGCGCGTCTCGACCGAGGTATTCGTGGTCGGCCGCTACGACGGGCGCGATTTCTCGACCGGCATCGACAGCGCCGACGATCTCAGGCTGCTGGCAGGGTGGCCGCGCGCCGGCATCTGGACCAACCGGATCGACCGCATCGCGCCGCTGGTGCGAGCGGCGCGTTGATGTCCGGCGGCCGTCAGGCGCGCTTCGACCACCACCAGCGGCGGCCGGGCGCGCGCTTGATCAGGTGCGCCATCGATCCCGCCGGGTAGTGCCAGTAGTGCGGCCCGATGAACGGCGATTGGACGACCTGCAGCTCCGGATGCCGATCCATGAAATCGGCGATGGCGTCCTGCACGCCCCAGTGGCCGAGATAGGAATCGTGCAGGATCAGGTGTCCGTTGACGGCGAGATTGCCGTACCAGTTCACCATGTCGTTCATGCAGCCGTCGTAGGTGTGGTCGCCGTCGACGAACAGCACGTCGACCGTGCCGATCTGCGGATATTTCTGTTTCTGTGAAATCGCCGACGATCAGCTCGACTTTGGCGCCGACGCCATGCTCGGCAAATTTCTGGCGCAGCAACGCGTCGTTCTTCGGCGCCAGATCGATGCTGTAGATCGGGACATCCGGCGCGGCGCAAGCCAACAGGAAGCAGGAGCCGCCGTTGTAGCGGCCGGTCTCGATGATGCCGCGCCGGGCGCGCCGCGCCACCGCAAACAGGTATTCCATCTCCCACGGATCGAGCCGGATGAATTCCTTCGGCAGCCCGGAATGCTCGGTCAGCGAGAAGCTGCGCAGATTGCGCGCGGGCGCGCCGGCGGGCGCATCGGACGGCGGTGTCTTGGCGATGTTCTTGGTGCGCGCCGAGCCGCCGAATTTTGCGTAGAATTCGTGGTACTCCACGCCCCCTCCCCACGCGCTGTCGCGCTCGCGCGTTCAGGCGCTGATGGCAGCCTCGACCGCGGCGAGAGCCGCATCGGCCTTGGAGCCGTCGGGACCGCCGGCCTGCGCCATGTCGGGACGGCCGCCGCCACCCTTGCCACCGAGCGCTTCCGCGCCCTTGCGCACCAGATCGACCGCGGAGAAGCGCGCGGTGAGGTCGGCGGTGACGCCGACCACGATGCCGGCCTTGCCGTCGTCCGACTTGCCGACGATGGCGACGATGCCGGAGCCGACCTGCTTCTTGCCCTCGTCGGCGAGGCTGCGCAGATCCTTGAGGTCGATGCCCTCGACCGCGCGGGCGAGGAATTTGACGTCGCCGACGGTGCGCACGCCGTCGGCGGCGTCGACCTTGCCGCCGCCGCCCATCGCGAGCTTCTTCTTGGCCTCGGACAACTCGCGCTCCAGTTTCCGCCGCTCATCCATCACGTGAGCAATGCGGGCCGGCAGTTCTTCAAGTGGCGCCTTAAGCTCGGCGGCCGCCGATTTCGCGAGGTCGCCGAGATGCCGCACGGCCTTGCGTGCGGTCGCGCCGGTGAAGGCCTCGATGCGGCGCACGCCCGCCGCCACGCCGGAGTCGGAAACGCCCGCGATCAGGCCGATATCGCCGGTGCGGCGAACGTGGGTACCGCCGCACAGCTCCACCGACCAGCCCATGGTGTTGCCGGAGCCCTCGCCCATCGCGACGACGCGCACCTCGTCGCCGTATTTCTCGCCGAACAGCGCACGCGCGCCGGAGGCGCGGGCGTCGTCGAGCGCCATCAGCCGCGTGGTCACCGGCGAATTCTGGATCACGAAGTCGTTGGCGATGTCTTCGACCTTCTCGATCTCCTCGGCCGTCATCGGCTTGGGATGCGAGAAGTCGAAGCGCAGCCGGTCGGGCGCCACCAGCGAGCCCTTCTGCGCGACATGATCGCCGAGCACCTGGCGCAGCGCCTCATGCAGCAGATGCGTGGCGGAATGGTTCTGGCGGATGGAACCGCGCCGAGCGCGGTCGACCTCGAGCGCAAGCGCGGCGCCGCCCTTGAGCGTGCCCTCCTCCACCGTGCCGGTGTGGACGAAGAGATCGCCCGCCTTCTTCTGCGTATCGGTGACGCGGAAGCGCACGCCGTCGGCGACCATCACGCCGGTGTCGCCGACTTGGCCGCCGGATTCGCCATAGAACGGGGTCTGGTTGACGACCACCACGCCCGTTTCGCCCTTACCGAGCGCGGCGACCTCCTTGCCGTCCTTCACCAACGCGGCGACCACGCCCTCGGCGGTTTCGGTCTCATAGCCGAGAAACTCGGTGGCGCCGAGTTTCTCGCGCAGCGCAAACCACACCGCCTCGGTAGCGGCGTCGCCCGAGCCCTTCCAGGACTCGCGCGCCTTCTCCTTCTGCAGGTCCATCGCCTTGTTGAAGGCGTCGACGTCGACCTCGATGCCGCGCGCGCGCAGCGCGTCCTGCGTCAGGTCCAAAGGAAAGCCGTAGGTGTCGTAGAGCGTGAACGCGGTCTCACCCTTGAGCCGGTCGCCCTTCTTGAGGCCCTTCGATTCCTCATCGAGGATCGAAAGCCCGCGCTCCAAGGTCTTGCGGAAGCGGGTCTCTTCCAGCTTCAGCGTCTCGGAGATCAGCGCCTCGGCGCGGGTCAGCTCGGGATAGGCCTGCCCCATTTCGCGGGTAAGCGTGGGGACAAGCTTGAACATCAAGGGCTCGCGCGCACCGAGCAGCTCGGCGTGGCGCATGGCGCGGCGCATGATGCGGCGAAGTACGTAGCCGCGGCCCTCGTTCGAAGGCAGCACGCCGTCGGCGATCAGGAACGACGACGCGCGCAGATGGTCGGCGATGACACGATGCGACGCTTTCTGCGGCCCGTCGGGATCGATGCCGGTCAGGTCGGCGACCTGCCCGATGATCGCGCTAAAAAGATCGATCTTGTAGTTGTCGTGCGTGCCCTGCAGCACCGCGGCGATGCGCTCGAGCCCCATGCCGGTGTCGATCGAGGGCTTCGGCAGGTCGACGCGCTTGCCGCCGGCAAGCTGCTCGTACTGCATGAACACGAGATTCCAGATCTCGATGAAGCGGTCGCCATCGGCGTCGGGTGAGCCGGGCGGCCCGCCCGGGATATGCGGGCCGTGGTCGTAGAAGATTTCCGAGCACGGGCCGCAGGGGCCCAAGTCGCCCATCTGCCAGAAATTGTCGGAGCCGGCGATGCGGATGATCTTCTCGTCGGGCAGCCCGGCGATCTTCTTCCAGAGCTTGAACGCCTGGTCGTCGTCGACATAGACGGTGACGGTCAGGCGATCCTTGGGCAGGCCGAAATCCTTGGTGACGAGATTCCAGGCGAGCTCGATGGCGCGGTCCTTGAAATAGTCGCCGAACGAGAAGTTGCCGAGCATCTCGAAGAAGGTGTGGTGGCGCGCGGTGTAGCCGACATTGTCGAGGTCGTTGTGCTTGCCGCCGGCGCGCACGCATTTCTGCGCGGTCGCCGCCTGCGAATAGGGGCGCTTCTCGAGGCCGGTGAAGACGTTCTTGAACTGCACCATCCCGGCATTGGTGAACATAAGCGTCGGGTCGTTGCGCGGGACGAGCGGCGACGACGGCACCACGGTGTGGCCGTGGGTCCCGAAATAATCGAGGAATTTTCGCCTGATCTCGTTGACGCCGCTCATATTCGCTCTGGAATCCCACCGCTAAATGCCGGTTTTTGCAGGGGATATGTAACGACGCGGTGCCGGTGTGTCCAGAAAAGCGATTTTGGCGGGGTTTGTCGCGCCGCGGAACGTGCGGACAGCATGAAAATGGCCGGGCGGGGCCACACCCGATGTCGGGTTTACCCGACATCGGCACGTCAAAATGCCCAAGTCGGCGACTGCCGACTTGGGCCAATACGACGGAGGCTAGGAGGGATTCGGGGGGTCTATCCCTCCGCGGCCTCGTCGTCCTTGTCGTCGGCGGCTTCGCCCTCCTCGCCGACCAGGATCTTCTCGGCGATCAGGCCGGCGTTCTGGCGGATCGCGGCTTCGATCCGGGAGGCGATGTCGGGGTTCTGCTTGAGGAAAGTTTTTGAGTTCTCGCGGCCCTGGCCGATGCGCTGCGAGTTGTAGGAGAACCAGGCGCCGGATTTCTCCACCACGCCGGCCTTGACCCCGAGGTCGATGAGCTCGCCCATCTTGGAGACGCCTTCGCCGTACATGATGTCGAACTCGACCTGCTTGAACGGCGGCGCCAGCTTGTTCTTGACCACCTTGACGCGGGTCTGGTTGCCGATCACCTCGTCGCGGTCCTTGATGGCGCCGATGCGGCGGATATCGAGGCGCACGGAGGCGTAGAATTTCAGCGCATTGCCGCCGGTCGTCGTTTCCGGCGAGCCGTACATCACGCCGATCTTCATGCGGATCTGGTTGATGAAGATCACCATGGTGTTGGACTTGTTGATCGAGGCGGTGAGCTTGCGCAGCGCCTGGCTCATCAGGCGGGCCTGACTGCCCGGCTGCACGTCGCCCATCTCGCCCTCGAGCTCGGAGCGCGGCACCAGCGCGGCGACCGAATTGATCACCAGGATGTCGATCGAGCCCGAGCGCACCAGCGTGTCGGCGATTTCCAGCGCCTGCTCGCCATGGTCGGGCTGCGAAATCAGAAGCTCGTCGACATTGCAGCCGAGCTTGCGCGCATAGATCGGGTCGAGCGCGTGCTCGGCGTCGATGAAGGCGCAGATGCCGCCCTTCTTCTGGGCTTCCGCCACGGTGTGGAGTGCGAGCGTGGTCTTGCCGGAGGATTCCGGCCCGTAGATCTCGACCACCCGCCCGCGCGGCAGCCCGCCGACGCCGAGCGCGATGTCGAGGCCGATCGATCCCGAGGGGACGGTCTCCACGTCCATCGACTTGTTGTTCTTGCCGAGCCGCATGATCGAGCCCTTGCCGAAATTGCGCTCGATCTGCGAGAGCGCAGCGTCCAGGGCCTTGGATTTGTCCATGGAGTTACCTTCGACCAAACGCAAATTCGATTGGGCCATCGCTCCCACTCCTTATGACCGGTGACCGGGATTCGGAAGACCGGAATTTGAAAGACTTGTTTCGGAACACCCTGCAACGAAGGGACCACCCCTCCGCCCCAGCCCGTCCGACTGAAGATTTAATGTACACGATCTGTTCTCTGTTCGCAATATGTTCTACAGTTGAAATTTGAAGTGCCAACGTGCCCCCGGTTGTGTTTATTAAAAGGTGTGGGAGGAGGGAATGAACGAATTAGCCCAATGGACCGCAATCTTTCTGACGTTCTGCGCCGTCGCCTGGCTGTTCGTATGCATCTATTCAGACCGACTGCGATAGCTTCCGCCGGGCCTGCCACACACCTCACGGTGGTCGTGGCGCCCGGCCCCATCCCCTTTGACCAACAAAATAAAAGCCCCGCGCGGGGCGAGGCTTTGAAGTTGGAAGTGGGAGGTATATCCCGAAAGGGATAGATCGTGTTTATACGAAATTTATTCGACCGCGCAATGCGCTGGAATGCCACAGCCGATATGCCCACAGGCCTTCAAGGCGCCCGGTTGGCAAGCCGGACCAATTCCTCGCTTTCACCGGCCAAGAATTGGATTCCCGCTCCTTCCAGCGCGCGCTTCATCAGGATGGGTGCGAGGCGCCCATTCCCGACCTTTCCGGCCTCGAAATTCCGCACGGTGATGACGCTCACGCCAGCCGCGCGCGCGAGGTCGGCAGGTGTCCAGTTCAGCAGGGTGCGTGCTTTCAGGCACTGTGCCGGGCTCATGTCAGCGATACTGGCGTATAATCTGCATAAAAATGCAACAACAGACGTGCCGCTGGCGTCGCGACCAATCAACAGATCGGAAGCGTTAATGCGGATTAGGGCTCTTTCCGCGCCGGTATTGCCGTGCCGGCAACATCTCGCCCGTAACGTGACACCATCGGTTCATGTGTGGACACGCAACCGAACAAGCAGAAGTCCCGGCCGTACAGTGGCTGTCCGGCCGGGACTTCACCTCCCCGCCCCATACCACTGCCCAGGCGAGCTGCGCTTAGGCGAGCGCGGCGGAAACCATAATCCGCGACAAGGCACGTGGTGCGCACATCGGCGCTTGCACCTTCGTGCGCGCGGAACCAAACATGGCAGCTGGGGTTGATCGAGCGAACGGTTCGGGCGGGGCCATCGCGTTGCTTGCGGGACGTCCCGTGCCGAAGATCGTGCGCCACGCTTTGATCGCGTTCGGCTCCGTGCTGTGGTTTGCCGGCCTATGGGCGCAATTCGGCTCGCTCTCCGCCACCACCACCTATGTCGTGATCTCGCTGTTGATGGTGCTCGCCGTCGCGCTGTAGCGCATGATCCCGACCCGCCTCCGCTCGGTGCGAGCTACGGCGGGTCCGTGTCCGCCGAAGCGCCGCGCGCGAAGGCGGAAAAGTGGGCACCGGTTTTCGGAAAAGATCATGCGCCAACAAGTGCGCGCTATTTCGGAGTCTTTTCTGCGATCTCGGTCAGCACCGGCTTCCAGGCCTGCTGCTGGCTGCGAATGAAGCTCACGAGCTCTCCCGGCGACATCGGCTCGAGGTAAGTTCCGAGCTCGGTGAGCCGCGCGACCGCTGCGGGCCGTGCCAGCACGGTGCGCAGATCGGCGGAGACCTTGCGCGCGATCGGCTCCGGCGTCCCCGGCGGCGCCATCAGCGCGAACCAGCCCATCGCCAGGAAGCCCGGCAGCGTTTCCGCCACGGCGGGCAAGTCCGGCGCGGTCTTCAGGCGTTGCGCGGTCGCGACCGCCAGCGCCTTCAGCTTGCCGGATGAGATCGCCGGCGCAAATGTCGACAGGCTCTCGATCACCACGTGCACGCGGCCGCCCATCAGATCAGCGAGCGCCTGCGGCGCGCCCGGATAGTGCACGATGGTGACGTCGATGCCGGCGGCCATGCGCAGCCATTCGGCGGTGAGATGCGGCAGCGACCCGCGCGTCGATATGCCGATATTCAGTTCGCCCGGCCGTCTCTTCGCGAGCGCAATCAATTCGGGCAATGTCTGGGCGCCAAGCTCGGTGCTCGCGCCGATCACCATCGGATGCGCGCCGACAAATCCGATCGGCACGAAATCGCGCGCAACGTCGAACGGCAGCTTCGCCAGCATTTCCGGCGGTGCCAGGAAGTTCGACGCCACCGCGACATAGAGCGTGTAGCCGTCAGGCGTCGACGTTCCAGCGGCGCGCACGGCGATGGCGCCGCCGGCGCCGGGCCGGTTCTCGATCACCACCTGCTGGCCCCAGAGCTTGCCGAGATGCTCAGCGACGACGCGGGTGATCACGTCGGGCCCTGCCCCGGCGGTGATCGAGATGACGATCTTCACCGGACGGCTCGGATAGTCCTGCGCGTGCGCCGGCCAAGCGAGCGCTGCAGCAAGCAGCAGCGCCAGACAGCAACGCGCCAGCGCTGTCATGGCCGATCAGTCGAGCTGCATCAGCTTGAGCACCTCGTGGCCGAGCAGCCCATAGGGCGACGCCAGCGTCTCCCGGATCTCGAAATGGTTGAAGCCTTCGGCGACGATAAACGTGATCGGCTTGCCGGCGGCTTTCACGGCGGCGGCGAAGTCGCGCGCCTGGCGCTGGAATTCGGGCGTCTCCTGGGTGCCGTGCGCGACCACGATCGGGCAGTTGAGCCGGTCGAGGTGGCGGATCGCGGAGAGCTCCTGTTCGATCTCGTCGGTGAAATTGACGTATTTCGAGCGCTTGGAAAGCCGCACCGGCTTCAAGTCATACATGCCGGAGACGAGCGTCGCGCCTTTCACGATGTCCTTCGGTAGGCCGAAATCCTTGCCCCAGTCGCAGGTCACGATGCAGCCCGACAGATGCGCGCCCGACGAATGGCCGGTGACGTAGAGCCGGTCCTTGTCGCCGCCGAATTCTTTAGCGTTGTTGTAGACCCAGGCAACGGCCGAGCGCACCTGCTGGGCCATGGTCATCAGGTTGCCGCCGACGTCGTCGATATTGTTGAAGTCGACGATGACGCTGTGCGCGCCGGCATTGACGATCATCTCGGCGAGCACCGCGAAATCGGCCGAACGGCCGTTCCGCCAGGCGCCGCCGTGGACATAGACGTTGATCGGCGCGTTCGCGTTTTTGCAGCGATAGACATCGACGCTCTCGATCTCGCTCGCGCCGTATTGGAAGCGCTGCGACGCCCCGAGCCGTGCCTTGGCGCGTGCATTGGCGGCCGCGTTGCGTGCCGCCACCAGCGGCTGGTTCGGCGCATAGACCGCCTGGTCATAGGCGTTGTCGAGCTCGGTCTGGTCCATGCCCATCCAGACGATCGGGCCCTTGGTTTTGCGGTCGTCGGGGCGCACTTCGGTCATAGCCATGGCACTGGTCTCCTGCCCTGTTGGCCTCGTTGTAGCACAGATGTGAACTACTCGAGTTGTCCATCTGATTGGACACTGACATTCCCTTACACGCCAAAGAAAGTGCAAGGCATGTCGGGAGATGAGAACGTTAATGGATTCACTGGCCCTAGCACGTATTCCGGCCAACTGTCCGCTGAATAGATTTCCTTCTAAGTTGAATACTGGTCCGTGTTGTACGGAGTACTTTTTCGGAACCGACCATTTTTCAATATAAGTGCGCGGCAAAGTGACTAACAACCTACCCTGCGGCTCGCACGCCCCGCAAGGCGATGATACCCTCGCCCGCGCAAACGACATCCGTCGGGGGAATCATTCGCATGGCACGCATTGCAATCGTCGACCGCGCCGACATGAACGCCGAACAGGCGCGTGTCTACGACGCAGCCAAGGACTCTGGCGGGCCCGTGGGCGGACCGTTCTATGCCTATATCCGGCTGCCGAAACTGTTCGACGCCATCCACACGCTCCGGGCCTCGATGGCGTCCGGGCCGTTGTCGCGCCGCGAGCAGCAGATCGTGAACCTGACCGTCGCCCGGCACTGGGGCGCGCGATATCCTTGGTTCGCCCAGACGCGCGCCTCGCTCGCGGTCGGCATCGCGCAGGCGGTGATCGACGCGATCAACGCACGTAAGCCCCCAAACCTCCCAGATGCGCGCGAGCGAACGTGCTTCGTCGTCGCGCGCGAGCTCCTCGCCAACAAGGGCCTGAGCGACGAAACCTACGCCGCCGCGGAAAAGGTGCTGGGGCTGGAGAGCCTCGTGGCGCTGGTCGCAACGACCGGGAGTTTTTCGATGACCTGCATGACCGCCAACACGTTCGCCATCGAGCCGCCGTCCGCGAATCCGACCCCGCTCGCGGAATAGCGCGTAGGAGCGGCTTCGCCGAAGGCATGATCCGGTCGTACTGCTGAAGACGGCGGAATACGCTTCGCTATTCCGCCCTACGAGCTATCTATATCACGCCGCTCAATTGCGGCCTTTTGGAATCGACGACGAGTGGTGGTGCTGGATCAGCCAGTCGTTCCCGCGTTTCACCACCAGGAACGAGAACCGCGCCGGGCCGCCTTTGAATGTATAGATGCCGACTCCCAGCACAGTGCTGTCGTTGATCACGAACATCCGGCGTTCCTGGATGCTGTTGCTGCTGCCGCCTTTCGGGAGGTTCCGGAAATACTTGCGCAGGTCCGCGGTTCCGACATTGATCTGCGGCTCCGAGGTGCCTTGCAGAATCGCGTCCGGCGCGTAGGCCTTCATCAGCGCGTCGAGATCGTTGGCGTTATACGCCGCGACCCAGCGGTCGATCGCCGCCGCGCCGTCTTCCTCAGAACCTGCCATCGCCGTCACCGGCACGAATGCAAGCAGCGCGACGAACGCGCAGCGAACGAGCCAAGCCATCGGTTCCTCCCGGAGATGTCATCGGTCATCCCGGAATCCTATCATGCGACGCGCGGCAAAGGGGCCGTGCTTTAGCGCGCCTGCCGCGCGATATTCTCATACATCCGCCGCAGCGAACGCTTGACCACCGCCATGTCCTTCGCCGGCACGCCGGCCGCGGCCAACTGCTCGAGCTTGTGGGCGAATGGAATGACACGCTCGACCTGGGTGCGCCCCTTGGCGGTCAGCTCGATGACCACCTCGCGATTGGAGGTCTCGGATCGCTTGCGCGTGAGCAGGCTCATGCGCGCCAGCCGGGTCACCAGCCGCGAGACGGTCGAGGCCTCGATGCTGGTCATGTCGACGAGGTCGACCTGGCGCTGGGCGCCCCGGTAGGACAGCACGGCCAGCAATCGCCACATGTCGATGGTGAGATCGGACGGCGCCAGCGCCTTGTCGGTCATGGCGGCGACCAGCGCGCCGCCCAGCCGATTGACGAGGTATGGCAGGTAGTTGGCGAGGTCGAGTTGCGGGCGATCGGTCACGACCGGCGGTCCTTATGTCAGCGGGTTTGACCGGACTTTACGCCTATACTGTTGCGATCACAACAATTGCATTGACAACAATTGTGACTGCATTCAAGCTCCTAGGCATGCCGCCCTGAAGACGGCTGCGGACAGGAGGGAAGTGTCATGGAATTCGGGTACTTCACGCTCAGCGACAACCACTACGACAACAATCCGCGCACGCCGAACCAGTTTGTCGCCGACATCACCGCCGAGGCGCTCTATGCCGACACGCTCGGCATGAACTCGGCCTGGATCGGCGAGCATCATTTCAATTCGCTCGGCGTGCTCTCCTGCCCCGACCTGGTGCTCGCCTATATCGCGGCGCGCACCAGGCACATCCGGCTGGCGCCGGCGGTGACCGTGCTGCCGCTGCACCATCCGATCCGCGTCGCCGAGCAATGGGCGACGCTCGATCTCCTCTCCAACGGCCGCGTCGATTTCGCCGCCGGGCGCGGCTACGACAAGCGCGAATACGATCCGTTCCACGTCTCGTTCGCCGACAACCAGGGCATCTTCGAGGAGGGCCTCGAGCTGGTGCGCCGGCTGTGGTCGACCGACGGCCGCATCTCGCACAAAGGCCAGCACTATTCGTTCGAGGACGTGCGCATCACGCCGAAGCCGGTGCAGAAGCCGATCCCGACCTATGTCGCCTCGTTCTCGAAGCTCTCGATCGAGCTCGCGGCCCGGCTCGGCTGCGGCCTGATCGTCGCGCCGTTCGCGGCGGCGATGAGCTTCGGCGGGCTGAAGCAGGTCGCCGACCTCTACAACGAGACCTGCATCAAGTACGGCAACCAGCCCGGCCGGCTGATGTGCAGCTACTTCACCCACTTCGCCGACAACAAGCAGCAGGAGGCGGCGCAGCGCGCGCGCCAGATCCGCTACTACAAGGAGTGCGTGATCCCCGCCTTCCCGGGCGACCCGAAAACCGCGCCGCCGAGCTACCGCTACTTCATCGAGATCGTCGAGCGCCTGCAGAAGATCAAGGCCGAGGACCTGACCGAGAATTCGGTGCTGGTGGGCTCGCCGGCGCAGATCACCGACACCCTGAAAAAGGTCGAGGCCGCCGGCTTTTCGGAGGTCATCCTCTACTTCAACGTGGGCTTGAAGCCGCACGCGCAAGTGAAAGAGGAAATGGACCGATTCATGCGCGAGGTCGCCCCCGCGTTCGAGGGCCAGCACAAGCGGCGGGCGGCGTGATATAGGCTCCCCTTGGCGGCCCGGGCTTCAGGCCCTACAACGGCCGAGCATCCAAGGGGAGCGGGCGGCCAAGTGCCGCCCGAAGTCATGACAGCCATCCGTATTGTCTTCCTTCTAACCGGTGGCCTCCTGATCGGCGCCGGCAACGCTGCCGCCGAGACCGCCGATTGCCGCGCCCAACTCAAGCAGCAGGACGAGCAATGCCAGGTGCTGGCCGAGAAGCTCGCGGCCGCCTGCCCGAGCGGCACCAACATCAAAGAGACCGCGCAATGCCGCGAGGTCTCGTCGCAGATCGCCTCGACCTGCACCCGCAAGCCCTGCGCGCCGCCGCCCCGCAAAGGCAAGAAGGCGAAGTCGAAGGGCATGGGCGGCAGCAAGCCGGCCAAAAAGGCCGCGCCGAAATCCAACTAAGACATGTTCCCGAAAAGTGGGGACCGGTTTTCGGAAAAGATCATGCTCAAACGCAAAGCCAAAGGGGAGTGAAACGATGCGTGACAAGCCCTGCCTCACCTCATCCGATCTGCAAAAAGCGATGGCCGCCTGCCGCGCGGAGGCCGAGAAGAACAAGTGGAACGTCTCGATCGCCATCGTCGACGACGGCGGCTACCTCCTTTCGTTCGACCGTATGGACGGCGCGTCGGCAATCACCGCCGAAGTCGCGGTCGGCAAGGCGCATACCTCTGCCCTGACAAGGCGTCCGAGCAAATTCTTCGAGGAACGCGTGAAGGAGCGACCCGCCTTCGCCAACTTCCCGGCCGGTATCCTGATTCAAGGCGGCCTGCCGATCATGGTGCGCGGCGAATGCGTCGGCGCGATTGGCGTGTCCGGTGTCGCCTCGCACGAGGACGAGCAGGTCGCGCAAGCGGGCGTCAGCGCAGTGGCTTAGTGGGCCTCTGCATCACTGACGGAATAGGCCATTGGCCGAGTCCGCCAGTGGCGCACTCTTCCTTAACGCGCGGTAAAGGTTAACGCTTCGTTAACGCTCGCACTTCCCTAGGTTAACGCTTCGTTAAAATCCCACGCCGTCAAGGTTTCACGCCTTGTTGAGCCCCATCATGTCCATCGCGGCGCGGCCGAGCACCGCGTAGGGCTGCCCGATCGTCTCGCCGGTCTCGTAGTGATTGTAGCCGGGCGCGACGATCAGCTCGTGCGGCTTGCCGGCGGCCTTGAGCGCGGCGGCGAACTCCCTCGCCTGGCGCTGGAACTCGGGCGTCTCGAGCGCGCCGACCCCGATCACCACCGGCGTGTGGATCTTGTCGATGTGGCGCATGGCCGAAAGGTCCTGCACCATCGCGTCGGTGAACTTCACGAACGACGAGCGCTTGGAGAGCCGCACCGGCGCGAGATCGTACATGCCCGACCCCATCACCGCGCCTTTGAGAATATTGCGCGGCAACCCCTGCTTCTCCCATTCGGTAATGAGGACGCAACTTGCCAAATGGCTGCCGGACGAGCGGCTGATCAGATAGAGCGCGTCGGCATTGCCGCCAAAGCTCTTGGCGTTGCGGAAGGTCCATGCGACTGCGCGGCGGACCTGGTCGACCATCGGGAAGATGTCGCCGCCGGTCTCCCCGACATTGGTGAAATCGACCACCACGAAGTTCGCGCCCGCCTTCACGAACGGCTCGGCGTAGACGGTGAACTGCTCGGCGCGGCCGCCGCGCCAGCTGCCACCATGGATGAAGATAATCACCGGCGCGTTCGGCCGCTTGGTCTTGTAGATGTCGACGCGCTCGATCTCGGCCGGCCCGTATTTTACGCGCTCGGGCTTGCCGATGACCGAAAGCGCGATGCGGTTGTTGTAGACGCGGCGCTCGCCGATGGTCTTCGAGTTGAAGGCATAGACATCGTTGTCGTAGCCCTCGTCGATGTCGAGTTGATCGAGATCGCGGAACACCGCTGGCCCCTTGGTGCGCGGCGCCGCCGGCGGGCAGCGCTGCGCCGAGGCGGGGTCGGCGGCGAGCGCCAGCGTTCCTGCCGCGGCGCCGGCGACCAATGTCCGGCGGCTGATCTTTCCGCGCGAATACGTATCGTTCTTCATGTTGTTTCTCCCCTCCCTACGCGGCCGTTGACAGGTTCATCATCTTCATCAGCGCGCGGCCGACAAGTTGATACGGGTGGCCAATGGTGTCGCCGACTTCGAAGTGATTGTAGTGCTGGCCGACGATGACCTCGACCGGCTTGCCGGCCTTGGTCAGCGCCGCCGCAAAGTCGCGCGACTGGCGCTGGAATTCGGGCGTCTCCAGCGTGCCGATGGCGAGCACCAGCGGCGTATGCACCCGGTCGATATGGCGCATGGCCGACAACTCGTGCTCCATCTCGTCGGTGAATTTCACGAATTTCGAGCGCGCCGACATGCGCACCGGCTTGAGGTCATACATGCCCGAGCCCATGACCGCGCCTTTTAGAACGGTGCGCGGCACGCCCAGCTTGTCCCAATCGGTGACAACCACGCAGCCGGCGAGATGGCTGCCGGACGAACGGCTGCACAGATAGAGCCGCTCGGGATCGCCGCCGAACTTGGCGGCGTTACGATAGGTCCAGGCGACCGCACGGCGGCATTGATCGACCAGCGGGAACAGGTCGCCCTTGGTCTCGCGTACATTGGTGAAATCCACCGAGACGAAATGCGCGCCGGCATTGACATAGGGCTCGGCGTAGAGCGCGAAATCGGCCGAGCGGCCGCTCTGCCAGCTCCCGCCGTGAAGGTAGATCAGGACCGGCGCGTTCGGCCGCTTGGTCCTCCACACGTCGACGCCCTCGATCGGATCCGATCCATAGGCGAAGCGCTCGGACTTCCCGATGGTCGCGGTCGCGATGACGTTGTTGGCGTCGCTGCGTGCGAGGACTGCCTTCTGGTTGAACGCGTAGACCGACTGGTCATACATCTCGTCCATGTCGTGCTGGTCGTAGTCGAGCCAGATCGCAGGACCCTTGGCGCGCGCTGGTGGCGTCGCCGGGCAGCGCTGCGCCGACGCCGGATCGGCGGCGAGCGCCAGCGTCCCTGCCGCGGCGCCGGCGACCAATGTACGGCGCGTGATCGTGCGTGCCTTTTTCGTCTGCATGAAATCCTCCCGTGATTTTTGTCAGGCGTTGCTCAATTTCATCATCGCCAGCGCGGCACGGCCCATGATCCCGTAGGGGTTGCTGAGCGACTCGCCCATCTCGAAATGATTGTGGCCCTTGGCGGCGATGAGCTGCACCGGCTTGCCGGCCTTGCTGAGGGCGGCGGCGAAGTCGCGCGACTGGCGCTGGAATTCCGGCGTCTCGAGCAGGCCGATGGTGAGCACCAGCGGCGTGTGCACCTTGTCGAGGTGGCGCATGGCGGAGAGCGACTGCTCCATCTCGTCGGTGAACTTGACGTAGCTCGAGCGCGCCGACATCCGCACCGGCTTGAGATCGTACATGCCGCTGCCGAGCAGCGCGCCCTTGAGGATATTGCGTGGCAGACCTTGCTTCTCCCATTCGGTGATGACGACGCAGCCGCCGAGATGGCTGCCGGACGAGAACCCGCTGAGATAGAGCGTGTTGGGATCGCCGCCGAAGCTTGCGGCGTTCTTGTAGACCCACGCCACCGCGCGCCGGCACTGGTCGACCATCGGGGTGAGGTCGCCGTTGGTCTCCGGCACGTTGTTGAACTCGACATTGATGAAATGCGCGCCGGCGTTGACGAACGGCTCGGCGTGGTAGGCGCCCTGCGCCGAGCGGCCGCCGCGCCAGGCGCCACCGTGCAGGAAGATCATCGTCGGCGCATTCGGCCGCTTGGTCTTGTAGATGTCGACCTTCTCGATCTCCGCCGGTCCGTAGGCGACGCGCTCGGGCTTGCCGAGAACCGTGGCCATGAGCTCGTTGCGCTCGTCGCGCCGCTCCTGGATGAAGCGCTGGTTGAACGCGTAGACCGACTGGTCGTAGGCCTCGTCGAGGTCCTGCTGGTCGAGATTCATCCAGACCAGCGGACCCTTGGTGCGCGCCGGCGCCGCCGGACAGCGCTGCGCCGATGCCGGCGCGCTCGCGAGCGCAACGGTGCCGGCGGCGGCGCCGGCGATGATCGTGCGGCGGCTCAGATTCGTGCGGGCTTGTCCCTTGTTCATGCTTCCCTCCCTTGCGCCGGATGTCAGGCATCCGATCTGATGCTATCAAGCTTAGCACCGGCCACGGCTACAGCCAGCGGCTCGACAAAGGATTAGGCATGCCGCCGATTGTGAGGATCATCACCACTGTTGCCCTCGCTCTCGCGACCAGCACTGCGTTCGCGCAGGATTTCGCGAGCGTCTACAGCTCGACCGACACCCGCAAATGCAAGAAGGTCGATGCTGCCAAGAACGGCGAAGGCGACTGGACGGTCTGGCTGTGCGCCGGCATCGGCGGCCGCGTGGTGCTGGTGTCGGAGGACGACCTGCGCATGACTGTGTCGATCGGTCGCGATCGCAAATCCGCTGCCGGTCAACCGGCATCGACACAGGGATTCTCACCGTTCAACCGCATCCACGATACGCTCGAATGGCGCACATCGAAGGGCGCGCCGTTCGCGACCATCCAGCGCTGGTTCCTGTCGGACTCGGCCAATCCCAGCAAGGACGGGCGGCCGACGCCGGTCGGGATGATGGTCGTGACGCGGCTCAATCCCGCCTGCCACGTCGCCTATGTCGACGTCGCGGCGAATGGCGGCGCCGACGCCAACGTGGTCGCGCGTCAAGCTGCCGACGAACACGCGCGCGGCTTCGATTGCAAGCAGCCGCCGATGGTCATCGGCAAACGCGGCCGCGCCATCGAGCTCGCGATGCCTTGAGCGCGCTCACGGGCTCGCGTGCTTGATGAATTTTTCCGGCGGCCCCTCGCCCCATTGCGACACCAGCGCTTCCTCCGCCGGCAGCAGGTGCGAGCCGTTCTTGACGTTGAGGCGATCGCTGTCGGCCCAGTGCTCGTGCACGCGGCCCCAGGGGTCGGCCCAATAGTCGTAGACCTGGCTGCCGAGCAGATGCCGGCCGAGCCCCCACATGTGCTCGTAGGTGCCGAAAGCTTTGAGATAGTTGTGGCCCATCGCGACGTCGTCGATGTCCTGCACCTCGAACGAGAGATGGTTCAGCCCGGTCTTCTCATGCACCAGGCAGAAGAAGACGTGGTGATCGACATAGTCGTCGCCGCGGTCGAGGCGATTGAATGAGCCGATCAGGTTCGACTTGTCGCCGGCATAGACGTCGTCGGAGCAGATGAAGCCGAGCGTGTCGCGATACCAGGCCACGGTCTCGCGGAATTTCGGCGTGTTGAGCACGCCGTGGCCGATGCGCTTCACCTGCGACGGCCCCTTCGGCAGCCGCATCAGTTCGCCGGCGCGCGCCAGCGGGTCTTCGCCGGAATTGAGCTTCTGCCGCGGCAGCAGCGGAATCGGCGCCAGCGTCTCGATCCCGTAGACCACCTCGATCTGGTAGCCGTTGGGCTCGGTCAGCCGCACGCGCTTGCCGCCGCCGGGCTCGTCGATCGTTTCGATGCCGCTAGCGCCGGGCGCGCTCGCAATGCGCTTGAGGTCGTCCTCGCTCTCGGCGTAGTAGGCGAACCCTAAGAATTTCGGATCGCCCTTCTCGGTGACGTGGATGTGGTGCGCCGGATCGGTGCCGCGCATATAGAGCGCGGTCGGCGTGCGCGCGGCCCGCGTCATGCCGAACCGGGTGAGGAACTCCTCCATCCGGTCGAGGTCGGGCGACCGCATCCGCCCATAGGCCATGTCCTTTGCCTTGATCAGCGCCATCTCATCACCAATGCTTGTCTTCCATATCCGCTCGCTAAACGAGCATAGTATAGATGTGTCCCGCCCGTCATCTACGCGCGGAACCGCAGAAAGTCTTGACCCGGCCGCAGACTCCGCCATAGCTGGATGCGCCGGTCAGACGGCGCCAGGGGACGGCGCTGATAGGGTGCAAAAGGTTGCTGGCCCGGAGTTGAGGGAATGCCCCGCGAAGCCAATGCCGTCGATTTCTGGCGTGGGATCGCGCTCATCACGATCTTCATCAATCATGTGCCGGGCATCTACTACGCCCGCTTCACGCACGCGAACTATTCATTCTCGGATTCCGCCGACCTGTTCGTGTTCCTGGCCGGCTGGTCGCTGCGTTACATCGTCGGCTCGCCGAACCGTCCGCAACAGCCGACCGGATATCTCGTGCTGCGGCTCGGCGGACGCGCAGTGGAACTTTATGCCGCGCAGATCCTGATCACCATGATCGCGATCGCCATGCTGGCGACGACCGCGACCATTCTCGACAACCCGCTGCTGCTCGAGTGGCACAACGCGGCGGCGGTGTTCTACGATCCGATCCTCACCCATATCGGGCTCGCCTCCCTCACCCATCACCTCGGCTATTTCGACATCCTGCCGCTCTACGTGGTGCTGATGGCGATGGCGCCGATCTTCGCGATCGTCGACCGCTACGCGCCCAATTGGGTGCTGCCGTTGTCGGTCGCGATCTATCTCGTCGCGCTGAGCGTGCCGCTTCCGATCCCGACCTGGCCGGTCGAAGGACAATGGTTCTTCAACCCGCTCGCCTGGCAGCTGGTGTTCGTGCTCGGCTTCGTGCTGGCGCGGGAAGACGGCGTCGGCGGATTTGTGCGCCGCCACATCGTGATGCTGCGCTGGCTCTCGCTGCCAATCGTCGCAGTGAGCGCGTATATTGTATGGCAGCGGATGTGGCCGGATCCGACGCTGATGCCGCAGCCGCGGCTCCTGTTCATCGTCGACAAGACCTATGTGACACCCTTGCGGCTGATCCAGTTTCTGGCCGTGGTCGCTTTGTTTTCAGCTACTTATCCCTATATCAGGCGTTGGGCGTCCTGGCTGCCCGAGTTCGGCTCGATGCTCGGGCGCAACTCGCTGATCGTGTTCTGCGTCGGCTCGCTGCTCAGTCTCGCCGGACAGATCACACGTTTCGTTTACCGTGGCGATATCGTGGTCGACACGGTCGTGGTAATATTGGGTGTCGCAATCATGGCGTTTGCCGCATGGCTTCCGGAATGGCGCGAACAGGTCAGGTCAAGAGGCTCGGCGCGGCCGTCGCCGGCGTCCTGACGATTTCATTGATCGCCGGCGCCGTCTTCGGCGAAGGCACGTCGCCCGCGGCTCCCGCCGCGCCGATGCCGCCTGTCGTCACGCCGGCACCGTTTTCGCCGGAGTGCCAGGGCGGCTCGACCGAGATCGTCACCGAGTCGCCGTTGCCGCACGTCGCCGCCGCGCTGCAGAAGCGCCGCACCGTTCGCATCCTCGCGATCGGCAATTCCACCGGCCGCCGCCAAGGCGGCTTCACGCGCCAGATCGAGCGTATCCTCAAGCAAGTGGTCAAAGGCGCCGACGTCGTGATCATCAATCGCGGCGTGTCGGGCGAGCTCGCCGCCAACGCCGCGCTGCGGATCAAGAACGAAGTGGCGATGACCAGTCCCGACCTGGTGATCTGGCAGGTCGGCACCGACGATGCGCTCGCCTTCGTGCCGCTCGACGAAGTCAGGGAGACCGTCGAGTCGACCATCCGCTGGCTCAAGGAGCACAATGTCGACGTCGTGCTCGCCGGCCTGCAATATGTCGATCGCGTCGCGCAGGACGACAACTACTACCGCATGCGCGAGATGCTGCGCGACGTCGCGGCCAAAGAGCACGTGATGATCATCCGCCGCTACGAGGCGATGCAGTTCATCGCCGCCGCGCAGGCCGGCGGCGGCTACGGCTCCGACGAGTTCGAGCGCACCGAGGCCGGCTACAATTGCCTGGCGCAGTATCTCGCCAGCGCGATCACGGTCGGCGCCTTCGGCAAGGGCATGAGCGGACGGCCGTTGCGTGGGCAGGGACCGCCACAGCAGCAGCAGCAGGCGCAACCGCCGCAGCAGCAGCCAAAACCGCCGATGCAGTAGCGACAGGAAAAGAGAGCGCCATGCCGCATCTCGGACGCATCGGTCGCGCCTCGTTGATGCTTGCGGCGCTCGCAGCTGCTGCTGCAACACGATCCCACGCAGAGGCCGTCGCCGACTTCTATAAAGGCAAGGACCTGCGGATGATCGTGTCCACCACCGCAGGCACCGGCTACGACACCTATGCGCGCGCGGTCGCCCGCCACCTGCCGCGCCACATGCCGGGCAATCCCTCGATCATCGTTCAGAACATGCCGGGCGCCGGTGGTCTTACGGCAGCGAACTACATCTATTCGGTCGCCCCGCCCGACGGCACCGTGTTCGGCATGATTCAGAACACCGTTCCGTTCGAGCCGTTGTTTGAAAATCCGGCCGCCCGTTTCGATCCCATGAAGATGAACTGGCTCGGCACGCCGGCGACCGAAGTCGGGCTTTACATCGTCTACCACACATCAAAAGTGAAGACGCTGCGGGACGCGCAGATGCACGAGACCATCGCCGGCACCACCGGCACGGCCTCGACGCCGGCATTCTATGGACGGCTGTTCAACCAGATCCTGCAGACGAAGACCAAGCTGATCGGCGGCTATCCCGGACAGCTCGAGCTTCTGCTGTCGATGGAACAGGGCGAGACCAACGCGATGACCTCGCCGTTCTGGTCGAGCCTGAAGGTGCAGCGCCCGACCTGGTATCCGCAGAAGATCGTCAGCATCATCTTGCAGTATGGCGCGGCGCCGCATCCGGAGCTCAAGGATGTGCCGTTCGCGATGGATCTGGTCGACAACGCCGACGACAAGCTTCTGCTCACCGCGGCCTCGGCGCCGTTGGGTTTTGGCCGACCTTATGCCGCACCGCCCGGCGTGCCGCCCGATCGCATCGCCACGCTGCGCGCAGCCTTCGCGGCGACCTTCCAGGACCCGCAATTCCTCGCCGATTGCAAGAAGCAGGGCGTCGAATGCGACGACAGCCGCACCGGCGCGCAGATGGACGCCCATCTCCGATCGGCCTACGCGATTCCAGCGGAGATCAAGAAGCGCCTGGTCGCGATGCAGAAGTAAGCCGAGAGAGCGACGCGAGCGCGGAAGCGTTCAACCCAAATTCAATTCCTTGAAGAAGTCGTTGCCCTTGTCGTCGACCACGATGAAGGCCGGGAAATTCTCGACCTCGATGCGCCAGATCGCTTCCATGCCGAGCTCGGGATATTCGTGCACCTCGACCTTCTTGATGCAGTGCTCGGCGAGGTTCGCGGCCGCGCCGCCGATCGAGGCGAGATAGAAGCCGCCGTGCTTGTGGCAGGCCTCGCGCACCACCGGCGAGCGGTTGCCCTTCGCCAGCATCACCATCGAGCCACCCGCGGCCTGGAAATCGGCGACGAATGAATCCATGCGCCCCGCGGTGGTCGGACCGAACGAGCCCGACGCGTAGCCCTCCGGCGTCTTCGCCGGTCCCGCGTAGTAGACCGGATGGTTCTTGAAATAGTCGGGCAGCCCCTGCCCTTTCTCGAGCCGCTCGCGCAGCTTCGCGTGCGCGAGGTCGCGCGCGACGACCATCGGCCCGGTGAGCGAGAGCCTGGTCTTCACCGGATACTTCGAAAGCGTGGCGAGGATTTCCTTCATCGGTCGCGTGAGGTCGATCTTCACCACGTCGCCGCCGAGCGCCTCCTGGTCCACGTCAGGCAGATACTGCGCCGGGTTGCCTTCGAGCTGCTCGAGGAACACGCCGTCCTTGTTGATCTTGCCGAGCGCCTGCCGGTCGGCCGAGCACGACACGCCAAGCCCGATCGGCAGCGACGCGCCATGGCGCGGCAGCCGGATCACGCGCACGTCGTGGCAGAAATATTTGCCGCCGAACTGCGCGCCGACGCCGAGCGACTGCGTCAGCTTGTGCACTTCCTTTTCCATCTCGAGATCGCGGAAGGCGTGGCCGTCCTCCGAGCCTTTCGTGGGCAGCTCGTCGTAGTAGCGCGCGGAGGCGAGCTTCACGGTCTTCATGGTCATCTCGGCCGAGGTGCCGCCGATGACGATCGCCAGGTGATAGGGCGGGCACGCGGCGGTGCCGAGCGTGAGGATCTTCTCCTTCAGGAACGCGATCATGCGGTCGTGGGTGAGGATCGACGGCGTCGCTTGAAAGAGGAACGATTTGTTGGCGGAGCCGCCGCCCTTCGCCATGAACAGGAATTTGTATTCGTCGGCGTGATCGTTGTCGGCGTAGATCTCGACCTGCGCCGGCATGTTCGACGCGGTGTTCTTCTCCTCGAACATCGTGATCGGCGCGAGCTGCGAGTAGCGCAGATTGCGCTTGAGGTAAGCGTCGCGCGCGCCCTCGGCGAGCGCCGCCTCGTCATCGCCTGCGGTGAACACCTCGCCGCCCTTCTTGCCCATGATGATCGCGGTGCCGGTGTCCTGGCACATCGGCAGCACGCCGCCGGCCGCGATGTTGGCGTTCTTCAGGAAATCGTAGGCGACGAACTTGTCGTTCGCGCTCGCCTCCGTGTCGTCGAGGATCGAGCGCAGCTGCTTCAGGTGCCCCGGCCGCAGCAGATGGTTGATGTCGGTGAAGGCCGCTTCCGAAAGCGCGCGGATCGCCTCGCGCTCGACCACCAGCATGTCGCGGCCCATGATCTTTTCAATCCGCACGCCGGCGCTGGTGAGCTTGCGGTACGGCGTCTTGTCCTTGCCGAGCGGGAACAGCGGGGTGTGCTTATAGGGCGGGACGATCTGGGCGGGGGCGTTCATGGGTTGCGTCTGCTTCCAATCCGGGTGGCTTCGCTTGGTCGGCCACTCATTAGCAAAAGATAGTGGCTGCGCGCGTGCTTTGACACACCGCGCGAAGTGCCGCCACCGTCTTGCATCTTACTCTGGCGGCGGCGGGCTGTAAGATCGCCGAAATTGCCGCATTAGCAAACTGAAACAATGGCTTACGCGAATTTTCTTACCGTCTTACAGGTCTTGCTTGCGTTGCGGAGGTCCGTCGCGACGCCGGAACCTGCTGTAGCCCGGACGGAGCCATAAGCGCGGTTACGCGCGTCGTCGACGCGCTATGGCGCAATCCGGGAACGGTATTCCCCCGCGCGCTGATTTCCCGCATTGCGCTTCGCTCCATGCGGGCTACGAACTCGGCGCGGCGCCACGACAAGAGGATAGGCGCAAGCGCGTCGCTGTCAAACGTTTGTGCCGTTATCCAACGATTGCCTGTTCGCATCCTGTCGACAGCGCGGCGTGTCGATCGGGCTAAGCGGTGCGGAGGCCGTCGTTATCGGCACGCAACGACATCCACAAGCATTCGAGGGTTTGTAGGATGGGTTGAGCGCAGCGAAACCCATCGCAACATCGCGCCGATGATGGGTTTCGCCATCGCGCGTCCATAAGGGGGTTGACGCCCGTCTTCGACGGGCTATGGACGCGCGACGGCTTCATCCGGGCTACGAACTAAGTCTCCACATATTCCGCAATGCTGGTGGGCTGCGGTACCGGCAGGCCGTCCGTCTTCAAGCCGTCGATATGAAACCGGATCGCGTCGCGGATTTCGCGCTCGACATCCGCCACGGTCTCGCCGGTCGCGACGCAGCCCGGCAAGTCGGGGACATAGGCCGAATAGTTGCCGTCCGCCTTTTCGATCACGACTGCGTAGCGCATTCCTTCACCTCACCACGACTTCCATCTCACCTCGCGCCTTCCGCGTCGGCTTCACGGTGATTTCTACGTCCTGGCCGAGTGCCGTCAGGAATTCCATCAGCCGTCCGACCGAAAAATTGCCGGCACGGTTGCGCATCAGGGTGGAAACATGTGGCTGTTTGATGCCGAGGATGTCGCCGGCCTGCACTTGCGTCAGCCCGCGCGCCTTGACGATCTTGTAGATCTGTAGCGTCAACTGCGCTTTGAGCCGTTCCTGCTCTGGATTTGGCAGACCCAGGTCGGCAAAGACATTCCTGCTGCTTTTCCTGACACCAGCTTTTGTTTTCTTGCCCATATCAGCTCCCATCGTGCGTCATACCAATATACGTTTTTTTGTATATCGATCAATTGCGGCCGGCTACTCAACCGGCTGTCCAATGACGAAATTGTAACGTCGCCGGTTCACTGCCACGCGCTACCCCCATGAACCTCCCTCTCCGCCCGCCCGACTAAGGACACGGTGGACATTGGCAATTGCGAGGGAGACGCAACCATGGCCATCAAGCACGGCAACAATCTGGATAACGACATCACCGGCACGTCGACCGGCGACACGATCTTTGCCTATGGCGGCAAGGATTATGTCAACGCCGACGACGGCGACGACTATGTCGACGGCGGCGACGGCGACGACGTGCTGTGGGGTGGCGGCGGCAACGACGAGCTTTACGGCGGCAACGACAACGACCAGCTCTGGGGCTCGACCGGTGACGACAAGTTGTTCGGCGGCGCCGGCAACGATCTGCTCTACGGCGGCGTCGGCCAGGACACCATGACCGGCGGGCTCGGCGCCGACACCTTCGTCATCGGCACGTACCACTTCTCGCCCACTGCGCCGGACTCAAGCCTGCGCGACCCGGACTACATCAAGGATTTCAGCCACGCCCAGGGCGACAAGATCGACGTGTCGCTGATCGACGCCAACGAGAACATGTCCGGCAACCAGAGCTTCAGCTTCATCGGCGCCGGCGATTTCACCGGCGTCGCCGGGCAGCTCCGCTACGAGATCCACGACGTCAAGCCCGGCTATCACTACACCGCGATCCTCGGCGACCTGGACGGCGACGGCGTCGCCGATTTCCAGATCAACGCCGCCGGCAAGATCAATTTCGTCGCGTCGGATTTCATCCTTTGATGGAGTCGTAGGGTGGGCAAAGGCGCGAAAGCGCCGTGCCCACCGCAACGATGATACCTCGGAGAGGATGATGGTGGGCACGCCCGCCCCCGCTTCGCGGGTGCGCGCTTTGCCCACCCTACGCCGGCCAGCTGGAAACCGAGAAAATGTGATCGCCATCACAGCGCATCACTGGCCCGATTGGCAACCGTGCGCCACAGTGACGGGATTGTCCCGTCCGATATCAGTGGAGCATGACGATGAATGCAAGTCTTACTACCGGCAGCAGCGGAATCCGCGAGCTGACGGCGGACGAAATCGGTGACGTCGCGGGCGCAGCCCGCATCACGATCGGCCCGATCTACATCGGCGTTGGCGAGGGCGACATGGCCCTGACCTTCGGAATCAAGGGCGTGGCCAACGTTACGGTGTTCAACGACGGCGGCGTTTGCGGCCGTATCGCCGGCCTCGGCGGCGGCTGCGTGTGATCGGCAGTTGCCGTACGCCGCTTCCATCTTGTGAGCACCCGCCGGGACTCTGCCCCGGCGGGTCGCACCAAACCTACGCCGGCGCGTGCTTCCTGAGCTTCAGCCCGAAGAACACGTAGATGATGCCGAGGATGATCGCGTAGGCGCCGATGATCCAGACCAGCGTCAGCGCACCGATGCCCGGCCGCCACAAGATCAGGATGCCGAACACGACCGAGAGCACGCCGTTGAGGATCAGGAACCACTCGCCCTCGATCTCCTTGCGCAGCTTGATGGCGCCGTAGACCTCCATCACGCCGAGCACGATCGCCCACACCGCGATGAAGGTCACCAGCACCAGCGCGGTGAGCCCCGGCATCAGGAAGGTGAGCGCGCCGGCGAGGATGCCGGCGATGCCGACGATGACGAGCCACCAGCGCGGCATCGGATTGCCACCTTTCACCGCGGCGATGATCGCCAGCACGCCGTCGACCATCGCGAACGCGCCCCAGAAAAACACGAGCGTCAGCAGCGTGATGCCGGGCCAGGCGAACGCCAGCACGCCGAAGATGATGGCGGCGACGCCGCGCAGGACTTCGAGCCACCAGTTGCGGGCGAGTGCGTGGACCAGCGACGCGCCCGGCGCCAGCGAGCCGGGAGCATGCGGAGCTTGAGCTGTGGACATGGCAGGCCTCCTTGAGTTGCGAAATAAATCACTCAGTCGGCAGCCCATTGTCCTCCCGCGCATGACCGCGGCGCAAGCCGCAATGCAACGGCGTCGTCGTTATGCCCGGCGGTGCACCGCTGCCTCCAACATGGTTAAGCGATTGCAAACCCGCGCAAAAATCCGAACGCGTTCGCCAAACGGTTGGTCCCGATTGTCCCGCGTTATTGGAGAACGACCATGACCGCCCTTACCGCACCGGCGGCCCGTCATCGGTCAGCAACCGGAAATTCTCCATCACCGGCACGCAGCTCGCTTCGGTGCCGCCGTTCTGCCGGCAAAACCTCATTGCAACGTCGCGCGCCAGCGGCAGGCCAAAGTCCGCCGCGGCGTAATAAGGTATCCCGGTCGCGCGATCGACGACCAAAACCCGCGGCGCGACCGATGACAGATAGACCGTGACGCGCCAGCGATAGGCGGGCGCAATGCCGGCCTGCTGCATCACGGTTTCAACCAGATCCTCCCGCCAGGTCGGCAGGTCGTGACGGCGCAAAAACAGGTCGAGCGAAAAAAGCCAGCGCTCGCGCCCGTTGATGTCGCCGAAGATGAAGTGCCCGTTGTGGCCGATCGGCGGCAGCATCTCCAGATTCGCCGGCGCGCCACCGCCGGCATAGATCGCATGCATCTCGCGCGCCATCGGCTCAAAGAACAAGCCGTCGTTGTCGGCATAGATCCACAGCGACGGCACCGTGACACGTCCGCCGTAGGACGCCAGCAAAGACGCGAGCCAGTCCGGCGTCGTGCGCGGGTCGGGGAACGGATCGTTTCCGGTCCAGCACATCAGCCCGCCTGAAATGAGCACCACGGCGCGCAGCCCGGGAAGCCCGCGCGCCGCGAGCGCGAGCACGGCGGGACCGGCGGCGGACTGGCCGAAGAGGACGACTTGGCTGGCGTCGGCGTCGGGGCGTTCGGCGATCACCGCGAGCGTCGCGGCAAGATCGTCGGCGGCGGCGTCGAACAGGCTCTCGGCAAGCGTCCCGCAACGACCGTAGGCGCCGCCACCCGGCAGCCCGGGGACGCCATCGGATTGGCCGAAGCCGCGCCGGATCACCGCGACTGCGAGATAGCCGCGATGCGCGAGGTCGCGCGCCTGCCGCTGGAGATGCACCATCGATAGAACCGACATTTCGCGGCGAGGGTCCTGCCCGTGCCCGATCAGCGCGATCGGAAGGCGCCCGCGGGCGCCGGCGGGCCGCACCACGAGCGTGTCGAGTCGATAGTCCTCACCGCCGATGCGCACGGTGAGGAAACGGTGTTCCTCGACGAGATCCGCGTCCGGCGGCCAGACCGGCAGCTGCACCGTGAGCGAGCCGAATTGCGAGCCGAGCCGTTCGACGATGCATGCTTCGAGCGCGGACCGCATCGCGGTGACGTCCGACAGCGACAGCGTAAGCGTGTGACCGGAGATGCGCACCTCGATCGCGGGCTCGGCGGCGATCCGCTCGAGGACCGTCAGGAGATCGCCGGCGGCGATGGATAGCTGCGTCGGCGTGAACAGCATCGCCTCTGAGCGGCCGCGCACGCGTTCGCCGGCCGCGAGCGTGACCGGCAGGATGGTGTCGCGCGGCAGCGTCCAGGCATCGGCCGTCAGACGCAGCGTCTCCTGCCCCCGGCCGCGCAGGAATTCGATGGTGTGGGGCCGGTCGGTGCCGGAGGCGCCGAGTTGGCGGCGCGCGACGCAGTGGGGCCCGCTACCGGTGTCGCGCGTGGCGATCACCTGCCAGGGACCGACGGTCACCGACGAGAGGACGTCAGGACCGCTCGCGGTCTCGCCGGACGGCGCCCGCGACATCGCGGCCACGAACAGCGCCAGGGCGATCGCAGCGATCGAGCAGAGGCGCACAATAAGCCCGCGCGGACGAATAGCATTCAGCATGACAAGGCTCCCACCTGTCACGTCGGTACCGCACCGACGAGCGATCGCAGCCTGCCGCAGCGCATGGCGCGCCGCTGTGATTGGCATCACAAAAATTGCGATCGAACACGGCTGAGACCGCAAGCACGAAACCCGGCTACTATCGGCAACGACAGACCGGCATGGCGGCGCATGCGGCGCCGCGAACGCAACACACGATGGGAGCCAGTGTGATGACCACTCTTCGTTCGATGTCGCGGCGGACATTCCTGCCGCTCGTTGCCGGCGTCGCGTTGTCGCCTGCCTTACTCGTGCAATCAGCGCGCACACAGGGCGCCAACTGGCAGATCTACCGCCCCGAGGGTCTCGGTTTCGAAGTCGAGATGCCCGGCAAGCCCAAGGTTACGGTCGAAAAGGGCGAGCGGGACGACCCCTGGGTGAGATCGATCACTGCCGAGGTCGACTTCGACCCATTGTATTTCGGCGTCAGCTACAACGAGTTCACGGAAGCAGTGTCGATGGCACAGCTGGCCGCTGCCCAGCGCATGGCGGCGCGCCAGCTCGGGGTGGAAGCACCGCGCGAGACCACGATCACGATGAACGGCTTCCCGGCCCTCGACTTCGTCGGCGAGTCCGAACTCCTTCTCGATGGCGATGCGGATTGTCATCAGGGAGAAGCGCACGATCTCGGCGGCGGCTACGGGCGCTGGCAGCATCTCGGCAAACCCGTCGGTCCGCCGCTTCCTGAACTCGTTCAAGCTGCTGCCCTAACCTTCCCTTGGCGCGTTGCTCCTGCCGGGACGCAACGCGTCGGGATGGTCACGCCTGAGACATTGTCACCCATCGGCGGCGATAGCGCGCATGCGATATCGTTACGCCGGTCAACAAGGATCAGGCCCATGCACATCCTTCGACGCCGCTTGCGGATGAACGTTTCCGCAGCGCTTTTTGTGTCGGTACTTCTCGCTTCCCCCGCCGCCGCGCAGTCGATCGCGGAATTCTACAGCGGCAAGACCATCACCATCTCGGTCGGCTATTCGCCGGGCGGCAGCTACGATTTCTATCCGCGGGTGTTCGCGCGCTATCTCGGCAAATACATCCCGGGGAATCCGACGGTCGTCATCCAGAACATGCCGGGCGCCGGATCGCTGCGCGCCGCGAACTTCCTCTACAACGTCGCGCCCAAGGACGGCACCGCGCTCGGCGTGGTGACGCAGACCGTGATGCTCGAAGCGCCGCTCGGCACGCCGGGCGTGAAGTACAACGCGGTCGATTTCACCTATATCGGCCGCATGACCGGCGTGCTCGAGACCATGATCAGCTGGCACGAAGCGCCGGCGAAGAACATCCAGGAGGCGCGCAAGTTCGAGACTGGTCGCCGGCGGCACCGGGCCGACCTCGCCGACCGAAGGCTATCCGCGGCTGTTGAATGCGTTCGCCGGCACCAAATTCCGCATCGTGTCGGGCTTCGGCGGCACCGCCGAGATCATGCTGGCGATGGAGCGGCGCGAGGTCGACGCACTGGAAAATTCCTGGAACTCGATCGTGCGCACCAAGCGCGAATGGCTCGAGACCAAGAAGATCAACGTGCTGATCCAGGCGGTGATGGAGCGCAGCAAGGAACTGCCGAACACGCCGACGCTTGTCGAGATGGGCGAGACGCCGGAAGCCAAGGCGGCGCTCGCGTTCTATACCAGCGCGGCGGAGGTGAGCCGCTCGCTGATCGGCACGCCCGGCATTCCCGCCGACCGGCTGAAGGCGCTGCGCGACGCGTTCCAGGCGGTGACCCGCGACCCGGATTTCCTGGTCGAGATCAAGAAGTCGCAGTCGGAATTCGACCCGGCGCCGGGCGAATACCTTGAGGATCTCGCCAAGAAGATCGCGGCGACGCCGCCGGAGATCGTGCGGCGCACGGCGGAGGCGCTGCGGGCGAAGTGACGGCTTCGTCATGCGCGGGCATAGCCCGTCGAAGACGGGCGTAAACGCCCTGGTGACCCGCGCATCCATCGTTTTTCGCAAGGAGATGGATGGCCGGGTCAAGCCCGGCCATGACGAGCAAGCGCTCGTCAATTCACCACGATGCCGGCGGCCTTCACCAGCTGGGTGTTGACCTCGATCTCCTGCGTGACCAGTTCGTCGAACTGCGCGGGCGTGATCATGAACGGGTCGGCGCCGAGCTTCTTGAGCCGGTCGCTCAGCACCGGGCTCTTGAGCGCCTTGACGATCTCGGCATGCAGCTTGTTGCGGATCGCCGGCGGCGTCTTCGCCGGCACGAACACGCCGGCCCAGAAATTGTACTCGGAGTTGGGATAGCCGGCCTCGACCGTGGTCGGCACGTCGGGCAGCGCCGAGGCGCGCTGCGATCCCGACACCGCCAGCGCCTGCAACGTGCCCTCGCGCAGGAAGGTGATCGAGTTGAGCAGCGGCGCGAAGTAGAAATCGAGCCGTCCCGCGATCACCTCGGTCAGCGCCTCGGGCGCGCCGCGCTGCGGCACGTGCACGGCCTCGAACTTGGCCGCGAGCCGGAAGCGCTCGCCGTTGAGATGGGAGGAGTTGCCGGCGCCGGCGGAGGCGTAGTTGACCGCGCCGGGATTCTTGCGCGCGTAGTTCACGAAATCGGCGAGCGTCTTGTAGCCCTTCTTCGGATTGACCGCCATCACCACCGGCATGTTGCCGAGCGGGATCACGCCGGAGAGATCGGTGAGCACGTTGAACGGCAGCTTCGAGCGCGTCGCCGGCGAGACGGTGTGGGTCGAGGAATTGGCGAGGATGGTGTAGCCGTCGCCCTCGGCCTGCGCGACCGCCGCCATGCCGATGGTGTTGCCGGCGCCCGGGCGGTTCTCCACGATGATCGCCTGGCCGAGCTGCTGCGACACCTGATCGAACACCGCGCGCGCCATGATGTCGGTCGCCGCGCCGGCGGTGAGCGGAATGATCACGCGGATGGTGCGCGTCGGCCATTCCTGCGCGGACGCGGGCATGAGCGCGAGGCACAAGACGGCAGCGGCAAGCAGGCGACGGCGCATGGACAACCTCCCTTTATTGTTGCGCCTAGCCTAACGCCGTCCGCGCCCGGCGCAATCGGGGGGTGACCTATCGGGTGCCGCCGCCATGCAAGCGGCCAGCCTCACTTCTTCTTTGCTCCGCCCGTGCCCAGCCCAAGCTCCGGTACCGGGTAGGCTCCGTAGGGCGCGGCGGGAACGGCCGGGCCGCCCTTCTGCCCGGGGACGTAAGGGATTTGCGTGCCGTCAACCCAACTGGCCGGTTGCGCGGACGGTGCGCATTTCGCCGCCAGCGTCTTGATGCCCTCGCCGAGCCGCTCGGTCGACAACTTGATCACGCGCGGCGGATTCTTGGAAACCGGATCGGATTCCACGATCTCGGCGGCTTCTGCCGCCGCCAGCGACTCGAATGCAGCCAACGGCAGCGAGCCGCCGGCTGATGCAAACAAGGCCCCGGTGTCGATCGGGTCGTGCTTGCTCGGATATCCGCTCATGCTCAGACTGATCTTTCGGCCGCCGATCAAAACCGTCACGCTGACGGGTCCGGAAACTTCGCCGCTCGCCAGGCCGCGGATATATTGCACGCGCACGCGCTCCCGCTGTCCGCATCCCATCATGACCAGACTAATACGATGATCCTTGCGCTCGGGCCCGCGCGCTTCGGCGATCCATTTGTTGAGATAGGTCGTATTGTTGGAGGTCTGGACGGTGAACCAGGGCGTCTCCGCAAACTCGCGGCGGTCGATGCCGTAACCGGCGATTTCGTCGCGGCTGAGATAGTGGACGTCCTCGTGCGGGATCCTCGCGGCGGCATCGAACAGCTTTGCATCGATGCCCATCTCCACGATGTAGCGCCGCAACTCGGCATTGAACAGGGAGACCCTGGTCTTGTGCAGTGACGGCGCCTCGCTCGCCGACAACGTATACACACGGCCGTCGGCATGCTTGCGGAACATCGTCAGTTTCACGGAATGGACGCCGAGGCGCGCGGATGGCGGTACCTGCCGGGCCTTGCCGCCGATCACCGCGTAGACGCAGGCGGAGTTGCAAATACCGTCCGGCTGCCATTCCGCAGCGACCGCCTGGGCCGATCGCTTTGCGGCGCGGCACGCGGCCGCCATGTCGCTGGCCGACGCACAGCCGCTCGGCACGGTCTTGCCGACGCCGGCGGTCATTCCGCGCGCCCGCAGGAAGCGGCCGATCGCGATCGCGTTCCGCCCGTCGCCGCCCGGCGAATAGAAGAACACCGGCGGCTTGCGCGCGCTATGGCGCTGGAGGACGGCGATCACGCGACGGGCGGAATCGGAATCGAAGCGGCCCTCGACGGCGATCCATTCACTGCAGCCTTCGCCGCAGGCGTTGGCCTCGCCTTTCGCCAGATAGGCGTGCATCGGAAGGTCTTGCGCCGCCGGCGCCTTTTGCGCGGGCGCCTTCTGCGTTGGCGCCTTTTGTGTTGGCGCCCTCTGCGCGCGCGTTTGCGCTCCGGCATCCATCGCGTAGGCAAGCGTCGCTGCCGCCGCGAGCATAGCGAACCAGCGTGTCATGAACCTCCCCAGGCCCAACGTACCCAAGCCAACCCGAGGTTGTCAGACTAGCCGACTGCACTGGTCATTTCTATGACAGAGATGGACGCGGTGGAGAACGGCCAATCACTGCGGCTCGACGCCGGCGGCCTTCACGATCTTGTCCCAGCGGCCGTATTCGTCCTTCACGAAGGCGGAGAAGTCGCGCTGGCTCATCGGCATCACGTCGATCGCGGCGCCGGCCATGCGCTTCACCATGGTCTCGTCCTTGAGCATGCCCTGCACGAAGCCGTGCACGCGGTCGACGATCGGCTGCGGCGTGCCGGGCGGCGCGACCACGCCGATCCACACCGTCATCAGGTAGTCGGGAATGCCGGCCTCGGCCGAGGTCGGCACGTCCGCGATGTAGGGCAATCGGTTCTTGGCAGCGACCAGCAGCAGCCTGATCTTGCCGGCTTCCAGACCGGCGCGCAGCCCGCCGATCGAGCTCGACAGCAGTTGCACCTGTCCCGCGAGCAGATCGGTCGGTCGCCGGCTGGTTGCCCTTGTACGGCACATGCACGAGGCTGATGCCGGCCTGCCGCAGGAATTCGGCCGCCGACAGATGCGGCAGCGAGCCGAAGCCCGCCGACGCATAGCTCATGGTGCCGGGCTTGGCCTTGGCGAGCGCGACAAACTCCTTCAGCGTCTTGGCCGGAACGCCGGCGTTGATCGCGATCATCTGCGGCGCCTCGCCGATCGCCGCCACCGGCAGCAGGTCCTTGAGCGCGTCGAGCGGAAACGCCTTCTGCACGAACGGATTGATCACGAGCTGCCCGGAGAGCACGACGCCGAGCGTGTAGCCATCCGGCGGCGCCTTGGCGACACCCTGCACCGCGACCGTGCCGGCGGCGGCCGAGCGGTTCTCGACCACGACCGCCTGGGAGGTCTCGCGCGTGATCTGATCGGCCAGAAGCCGCGCGGCGAGATCGGCAATGCCCCCGGCGGCAAAGCCGACGATCAGGCGGAGCGGCTTGTTGGGATAGTCCTTGATGGCATCTTGCGCCTGCGCGGCGCTTGCGCTGCCGACGGCGATCAGTGCCGCCAGCATCGAACGGATCAGCATCCGTACTCCTCCCGTGAGTTGCAGGCGACTGTATCCCGCTGACCGCAAAAGCGGCGCGGTCCGGTTCCAGAAGCCTTCATTCATTTTCCGAAGGCCTCGCGAATAGGTGCGAGGATTGCCGGCGACGTGTCGTAAGCCTTTACGAGACGCGCTTGGATGTCCTGCCTGCTGATCGGTGCGATGGTCAGGACCTGCTTATTCGCTTCAGCGAGAAAATCCTTGTCCCGAAGCGTGGCTTCGAAGGCCGCGCGCAGTGCCGTCGACCGATCCTGCGGGACTCCCGGACCCAGCATATAGGCGTAGCCCACGCCCAACGGCCCTTGCGCGACTTCCAGCAGGCTTCGGTCGGCTGCAGTCTTGGCGAGGTCGAGCGCATACGGAACGTCCGGAAATTCCTTGGATGGCGACGGCCCAAATTGCAGCAGCAGACGGAATGCCCCCTCTGCGAGTTGCTTCGAATACAGCCTCTTGAGAGCGTCGACCGGCGCAGTCGGATAGCCTTCGACCTCCCCGCTCTCGAGAGCAAGCATCGCCGGGTTCATGCCTTTATGCCCACGGACACCTTTGATCCTGGTGCCGAGTGCGGCGTTAGCGGCCGCCACGACAACCGAGTTGAACTGGCCCGCCGCGATGGTCGCCATCACCGTCTCGCGCTTGCGCAGGTCGTCGACCGAATAAACAGGCACGTCCGAGCGCACGAGCATGAGAACGTTGTAGCCTGCAACCGCGCCCAACCAATTGATGTGGAGCGCGTCGAATTTCGGGGAATTCGGGTCCAGGAGCGGTTGAAACGGCAGCGCCGACGAACCCAGCGCGCCGACGATCGTGCCGTCATGCGGACCGACCTCAAGGACGCGCATGGCGCCGAGATAGCCCCCGGCGCCGGGCGTATTCTGGACGACCACTTTCGGCGAACCGGGGATATATTTCCCGATGTGACGCGCGATCGTCCTGGCGTAGAGATCGTATGTGCCTCCCGTAGCCGTTCCGGCAACGATCGTCACCTGACGTTTGGCGTAGAACTCCGCGACCGGATCGGCGCGTGCGCCGCTGACCGCGAGCGCAACCAGCGCCGCCAGCATGGAACGGACCAGCATCCGTCATCCTCCCATCAAGACGCCTTCGTAGGGTGGGCAAAGCGAAGCGTGCCCACCACCTGTCCTTGTAACACGTCATGGCCGATGGTGGGCACGGCGCGAAGTCGCGCCTTTGCCCACCCTACGAAAAGCGCCGCACCACCCTCGGCTCGCCGATGGCGCATTCGAGCGCGGCGCGGTCCCATTTGCCGAGGTCGGCGGCCGCGTCATAGGTCGACTGCAGGAACGCCATCAAAGCCGCGCGCGGATCGGCGGCGGTGCGCACCGCGTCATAGGGCAGGATGAACTCGCCAAGCTCCTTGGAGAAGAAGGCGTCAGCCGGCCGCACCGGACGCCGCCGCGAAACCCTCCGGCGCCGGATAGGCATAAGAGTAATAAGCCGGATAGTCGATCGCGCCGCCGCCCGGCCAGAAGCCCGCGCTCGACACTTCGTGCGAGTAGGCCTCCTGCGCCACGTCGTCGGGCAGGTTCGGCACGCCGCCGGGATGACGCGGCGCGCTGCGGCCGGAGAACCGCGTCACCGCGAGGTCGAAGCTGCCCCAGAAGAAATGCACCGGGCTCGCCTTGCCGAGGAAGCCGGTGCGGAACTGCGCGAACACCTCGTTCGAGGCGCTGAGCACGCGCCAGAAGCGGTTGGCGTAATCGCGATCGTACGACGCGTGCACGCGATCCTCGGCGAACGGGACCGCATCGGGAATCTCGTTCGGCTTGCCGTTGATCTTGACCGCAATGCCGAGCGCCGACAGCGCATGCAGCACGTCGCCATAGAATTCCGCGACCGTCATCGGCTTGAGCACGACCTGCCGGAAGTGGCCGTCGCTGGTGCGCACCCACAGCACATGGTCGACGAAATCGAAATCGATCTGGAAGGTGCGTGCGCCGTCGGGGATCGGCGACGTCGTGAGCCCGCGCGCGGTGACATAGAGCGCGACGTGCCAGGAATGATTGAGCCAGGGCGTGCGCGCGAGGCGGACCTTGCCGACGATCTGCGTCCACAGTTGCAGCGTCTGGCAGGTGTCCTTCCACGCCGCGTAGGGCAGCTCGGGCCAGCGATCCGACGACGGAGGCATGACGTCTCCTCGATCAGCACCCTCCATTGGAGCCCCGTACTAACTCATCCTCAATCCGCGGCCGGCGCAAGCGCAAAAAAGCGAGCGGCAGGACGCGCCTGCCGCTCTCCGAGACGGAATGTGATGCCGTGTTTACTTCCAGCCCGATTGCTTGTCGCACTTGGCGCGGATCTTCGGATTGGCTTTCTCGAACTGGGTGACGGACCGGGTCTCGTTGTCGTCCATCTCTTCGTTCATGCACATGCAATATTTGCGGACGATATCCGGCGTGCCGCCCGGCTGGCCCTTGTTGTCGGCAATGCACTGATTGATCCACTTCACGTCGTCCTTGCTGAGCTGGGCATAGCCCCGGCTATTCATGAAGGCGCCGGTGACGATGATGCCGGCCGTCAGCATCAGGATTGAAGTCAGCTTCATAAAGTCGCTCCCACTTGTTGATTGAACCCCGGATAAGCCGGCGGCCGATTCGCCACAAGCGCCATCTACGCCGTTACGGCCGGCACAATGGAGCCACGCCCGGTGTGGAACACGACCAACCTGGCTCACGCCATGCGCGCCGCCGCTTCGAGCCATGCGCAGGGACGGCTTGCGCGGCTCGGCGCCGCTGCCTCTACTAACCGCGCACGTCCCTCGCCGGAGTCTCCTCCCTTTGAGCATCGACCAGAGCGCCAACGGCACCGCGCCGCCGCCCGCTCCCGCGCGGCCGGACCGCCCCGAGCATGTGACGGCCGCGATCGGGCTGATGCTCGCGGCGACCTTCGTCTTCACCTGCACCAGCGCGCTGTCGAAATGGCTGATCGAGACCTATCCGATCGGCGAGGTCCTGTTCTCGCGCGTATTCATTCCGCTGATCGGGCTTTCGATCATCATCCTGCCGCAGCGCGGGCTCGCGGTGTTCCACACCAAGCGCCTTAACGGCCATCTCCTGCGCGGCGCCTCGCAGTCGACGTCGCAGACGTTCCTGATGATCGCGTTCTCGCTGATGCCGCTCGCGAGCGCGGTCGCGATCAATTTCTCGGCGCCGATCTTCGCGACGCTCGCCTCGATGATCTTCCTGCGCGAACATGTGGGGTTTGCGCGCTGGGCGGCGATCCTGGTCGGATTCTTCGGCGTCCTGATCGTGACCAGCCCGGGCACCGAGACCTTCACCATCGGCGCGCTGTTCGCGCTCGCCAACGCCGTGATGTACGGCACCCTGACGGCAGGCGTGCGCGGGCTGACCGCGACCGAGTCGACGCAGACGCTGACCATGTATCAGATGCTGATCATGTCGGCGGCGTTCTCGCTGATGCTGCCGTTCGGCTTCATCATGCCGACCTGGACCGACGCCGGCTGGCTCGTGCTCAATGGCGTCGGCAACGGGCTTGCGCAATATTGGTGGACGCGCGCGATCCACCTTGCGCCCACGTCTGTCGTATCGCCGTTCCAGTATTTCTCGCTGATCTGGGCGATGATGCTCGGCTTCGCGATCTGGGGCGACGTGCCGACCGTCAGCCTGCTGATCGGCGGCGCGATCGTCGCCGGCTCCGGCCTGTTCCTGCTGTGGCGGGAGTCGCGGAAGGCGGCCGCCCTCGGCGGCTGACGTCGGCTTTCCTATTTCAGCTTGTAGACCGCGCGCAGCGAGCCTTTCGCCCAGCGGATGTCGGTGATCCGCCAGCCGGCCGGCGTGTTGACGAGATCGAGCGTGATGGTGCGCGGCTCCATGAACATGACGAACGTCACGATCGCGACCGCGGTGTTGCTGCCCGTCGATTTCACCGCGGTCTTGAGATTGGAGATCTCCCAATCCTGCGCGTCGATGAACGGATCGCCGTTGAGCAAGGGCACTTCGCCGGCCTTATGCGCCGCGGCGAAATCCTTGACGATGGCGTCGGAGAGCGGCGGCGCGAAATAGCGGCGGATGACGGCGGCGCTGGAGAGCGCAAGGCCCTTCGAATCCTTGCCGAGATAGTGCTTGTAGATCGCATCGACGAAGGCCTGCGGCGGCGCGGTCTCGGCGCTCGCGGCGAACGCCATGGCGGCGGCCGCGACCAGCACCGCCTGCATCGCCAAGGCGCGATTCATGAAGCGACGATTCAGCAGGCCATGATCCATCGCTCTACTCCGCACGTCCTCTGTTCGCATCGATCGAATCGGCGCGTAAGGCTGGCCCGGCCAGTCGGCGGGCGCAATCATGGCGGAAAAATGCTACACAGGCGTGTTACGCACGCTTTCCCCGCAACCCTCCGCCCCAATCAGGCGCGATCGTTAACCGCCCCCATAAAAGCCCCATGAAAATTGACGTCCATTCGCATCAGATCGAGGAGATATTCTTCGACGCGCTGCGCGCGCTGCCCGGCGTGACGATCAAGACCAACCCGGACCGCTTCAGCTACCTGCTCAAGGACGGCAAGACCTGGCTGCCGTTCCGCCCGGAGATGTTCGACCCCGACCACCTGATCCGCGAGATGGACAGGAAGGGCATCGACATCTCGATCCTGTCGATGAACACGCCGAGCGTCTATGTGTTCGAGCCGCAGACGCGCATCGATCTGGCGCGCCGCCTCAACGATTCGATCGTCGCGCGCACCAAGCGCAATCCGGATCGCGTGCGCGGCTTCGCCACGCTGCCGCTACCGGACGTCGAGGCGTCGCTCATCGAATTGGAGCGTATCAAGGACGCGCCCGGCGTCGTCGGCATCGGCGTCGGCTCGAATTTCGACGGCGTCGCGCTCGACGACCGCCGGCTCGAGCCGGTGTGGGCGCGCATCGCCGAGCTCGGCCTGCCCGTCTCCGAGCATCCGATGCTGCCGACCTTCGCCGAGCATCTGCCGGACTACGCGCTGCCGATCCGCGTCGGCTTTCCGTTCGACACCACGCTCTGCGTCACCCGCATGATCTATGGCGGCGTGTTCGAGCGGCATCCCAAGCTCGCGTTCATCGTCGCGCACACCGGCTCGGCCTTCATCGGCCTCCTGGAGCGGCTCGACCACGGCTTCCAGCTGTTCCACGAATGCCGCGAGCACATCACGCAGCCGCCGAGCGTGTTCGCGCGCAAGAATCTCTATTACGACACCTGCGCGTTCTCGAAATCGTTCATCGAGATGGCGGTCGGCGAGATCGGCATCGACCGCTTCATGTTCGGGACCGACTATCCCTACATCATCTCCGATCCGTCCTATATCGCGGCGCTGGATTTGCCGGCGGGCGACAAGGACAAGATTTTCGGGGGCAACGCGCGGCGGTTGTTTGCGCAGCGGCTGGCGATGTAAGCTGCATAACCATGGTTGAAAGCGCGGGCCGAAAGCTGAAGGTCTTCATCTCCTACTCGCGCCAGGACAGCTCCGTGCTGGCCGACGAGCTCGTCACCGGGCTGGAACTGCTCGGCTTCGAGCCTTTCCTCGATCGCCACGACATCGCCGCCGGCGAGGATTGGGAGGCTCGCCTCGCCAAGCTCATCCAGGCCGCCGACACGGTGGTCTTTATCATCTCGCCGAAGGCGGTGCGGTCGGAGCGATGCCAATGGGAAGTCGACAAGTCGGTTGAATTATCCAAGCGGCTGATCCCGGTGCTTGGGCATGCCGTACCCGACGCGGACGTACCCAGTACGCTCACGCGACTTAACTACATCTATTTCACCGAGGGACGATCGTTCGCGCGCGCGCTCAGCCAGCTGACGGACGCGTTGCGCGTCGACCTCGATTGGATTCGCGAGCATACGCGCCTTGCAGAGATTGCGGCGCGCTGGCTCGAACGCAAGCGACCGGACGCGCTTCTGCTGCGCAGCGACGAGCTCGCCGCCGCGCAGGCCTGGATGGCCGGTCGCGCGCCGGAGGCGCCTGAGATCACCGATCCGCAGCGCGCATTCATCGGCGCCAGCGCCGACGCCGAGGAGCTACGCAGCAACCATGAACGCGCGCAGATCGAGGAAATGGCCCGTGCCCAATCTGCGCGCGCCGAGGCCCTCGTCGAACGCGAGACTGCGCTCAAGCAACTGTCCCGCCGGACCTTGATGGGCCTGATCGGCGCCGGCAGCCTCACGGTCGCCGCCGCCGGGCTTACCTATTGGGGGCTGCAGGCGGAGGAACGGTTTCGCCAGCAGCGCAAACGTGCCGACGAGGCCCATGAAGCGTCGGTCGATGAAGCGATCCGCCGGGAAGCCTCGCGCACGGACATCCAGGGTCAGTTGAGTGCGTACGCCGCTTCGCCGGGGCAACATGCCGACGACGGTGTGGGAACGAACTCTCCCTATACGACACGCGTTCTGGAGGAATTGTCGAACCGCAAGGTCGCACTCCACGACGCGCTGATGCACGCGCATGTGCGGGTTCTCAATGAATCGCGGACCAACCAAAGACCTTTTCTGTCCTCCGACATGAACGGTCATATCTATCTGCAGCGGAACCTGACAGCGCAGCGCCGTGTTGCGGTCCTGGCTTCGGAAAACAGGTACTGGGACGGCGGTATACTCCCGAACGTCAAGCGCGATGCGGAGGCGTGGCGGGAGTTCCTTGAGCGCCACGGCCAGTTCGAAACCATCATGCTGGAGAACCCGACGCTCGAAGGCTACCGCGACGCGCTCAGGCAGCTGCGTGACAGGCTCGCGACCCGCCGAAGCGATCGCGATCGGCTCATCCGACGAGTCGCTCTTGAACCCATGCAGAAAAACGCTCTGCCGAACACGCTTGCACTATTCTTCTTTGCCGGTATCGGCGGCTACGAACGAGGCTCCAATTTCCTCCTGACGCGGGACACTAAAGTTGGCGGTCTCGCCGACGTCGCCAATGCCCCACGGACAATGATGCCGGTGACGCAAATCCAGTCGAGCCTGCGTGAGGCAGCAGCGGCCTCCGTGTTGATCCTCGACACCAATTTCACCGATATCGAGGCCATACAGAGAGAGGGCAAATTCATACCCTGAACTGCGCCGTTTCAGATCACGCTCGCCTGCCCTTACATGAAAATCGCCAATGCAACGACGACCCGCCCCGCACCAATGGACACCAAGCCCTACCGCGTCGGCCGCTCGCACACCGGGCTCGGGCTGTTCGCGACGGGGCCGATAGGGCCTATGCCTAAGAGGCGCCGAGGGAGAGGCAAGGCTACCGAAGTTGGATCAAGCCTCGTATTTGAACGAGAGCGCAACGCGCGTGCGAAATGCCAAGACCTTTCCGTCCTTCACCCTCATGTCCATTTTTGTGACTTCAGCTACTCGTAAATCACGCAGCGAACCAGCAGCCGTCTCGACCGCACGCCGACCGGCGTCTTCCCACGATTTGTCGCTAACGCCGACCACATCAAGAACGCGGTAAACGCTATCCGATTGCTTTTTCTTCGCCATTGGATCGATCCTCCTTCGAGGCTGGGTTGATGTCGCCCGACTGTGCCGGCGCGCGGCATCATCCTAGTGACGGCGCCCGAAGCGGGCAACACAGCCGGCCTTGAATTCAAGCTTGCAAGCAGCCCCCCAACCTTGCGGTACGAGCCGCCAGATGTCGCGTAGCCTCACACCCTGAACTGTTCAATCAACTCGTCCTCCGGATCGGCGCCGAGGCCCGGGCGTTGCGGCACCTCAATTCCCCCGTTGATCACGGGCACCGTCTTTGCGAACGGCGTGAAGCCGAAGTCGGCGAACATGCGCTCAAGCGGCGAGTCTTTCTCCTTCGCCGCAACGCAATGCAGCGCCGCCAGATAAGCTGGCCCGATATAAAAAGCGTTCGGCGTGCAGGTCGCGCCCAATCGCTCGACCTCGGCCGCCACGCGCGCCATCGCGGTGATGCCGATCTTGACGAGACTGGGCTGCACGTAGTCGGCCTTGCCAATGGTGACCGTGTTGCAAAAGTCGATCAGGCTGCTCGTGTTCTCCCCCACGCCCATGGGAACGCCGGTCGCCCGCCGCAATCGCGCGAGCGCTTCAAGATCCTCGGGCGGATAGATCGGCTCCTCGACCCAATAGGGCTTCGACGGCGCCATCGCCGTCACCGCGGCCTCGGCTTCGGCTGGCGTCCAGGCGCAGTTGGTGTCCACCATCAGCGGAATGCCCGGCCCCACGGCCGCGCGCGCGATCGCCACCGCCTCGGCCGTCCGCTCATGCAGCTTGATGTGCTTGTAGCCGCGTTCGAGCGCACGCGCCGTGTTGCGCTTCAGATGCTCGGCGTTGCCATAATATTGCAGCAGCGAGGCGTAGCATTCGACATGCGTCCGCTTGGCGCCGCCCAGCAGCGTCGATACCGGAACGCCCTCGCACTTGCCGCGGATGTCCCAGAGCGCAATGTCCAGGCCTGCGAGCGCATTGAGCATCGGTCCGGCGCGGCTCATCGAGAGCAGCATGCGTTCGAGGCGCGGAACAAGCTTGCCGTCCGTGGCGCTCTGGCCGATAGCGAGGCGCCGGACCCAGTGGTCGAACGCCGCGATCACCATGGCACGGGCAGTGCCGAACGACTCGCCCCAGCCCACGACGCCGGAAGTGGTCGTGACGCGCACGTAGAGGCATTCGACATGGGTGCGTGGCACGCCCTGCGACATCGGTGCGGGCGCCCAGATGTCCAGCGGAATGCGCAGCGCGATCGTATCGATCGCGGAAATGGTATCGTCCATGCTGCCCGTCATCCCACCGTTGCTGCGATTTCACGATTGGCGAAATTCGCCGCGAAATAGTACGAAGTTCGGAGCCGGGACACCAGCTAGAGCGCGCCATGGACACCAAGCCCCACCGCGTCGGCCGCTCGCATACCGGGCTCGGCCTGTTCGCGACGCAGCCGATCAAGAAGCACACGCTGATCGTCGAATATTCCGGCCCGCGCATTCCGACGCCGGAAGCGCATGCGCGCGAGCGCGCCGGCCGCAGCAAGTACATGTTCGAGATCAGTCGCCGCTGGTCGATCGACGGCGCCGGCCGCGACAACATGGGCCGCTACGCCAATCATGCCTGCCGGCCGAATGCGGAATTGGTGCTGATCCGCGGCAAGGTCTTCCTCAAGGCGATCCGGCGCATCCTGCCCGGCGAGGAGATCACCTACGACTACGGCCGCGAATACGTGATGCTGTTCTTCAAGGACGGCTGCCGATGCACGAGTTGTCGCGGCAAGTGACAGTGAACGCCACGGAACAATTCTCTCCGCTCATTCCCGCGACCCGCCTACGCTCGGTTCGAGCTACGGCGGGTTCGAGTCCGCCGAAGCGCGGAGCGCGAAGGCGGAAAGCGGGAATCCAGAACTTGCTTTTAGCCTGGGTCCCCGCTTGCGCGGGGACGAGCGGAAGGTATTTCACCTCGGCTCACGACGCGCCCCTCTTGCGCGTCTCGGCGAGCAAATCCTCGTAGCGCTCGCGATAGGTTAGAATGTCGAGATAAACCAGATTGGTAATTTCAAACATCGAGCTCCTTGTATCGGCGGAAAATCCCATACTCGTTGAATGCAATCCGCCGCGGCGACGCCAGATAGGCCGCGATCCGCGGCCGCTCCGCTACCGCATCGCGCACCGCGACCACGGCGGGAACTTTTGATTCGAAACGCCGCATCGCCTTGGGAAAGGCATAGCGCAAGCCTTCCACGACTTGGAACAATGACAAGTCGGCATAGCTCAGGCGTCGTCCGCTGAGCCAAGGACCGCCGCTGCTCGCGAGCACGCGCTCGAAATAGCCGAGATATTTCTGCGGCCGCCGCTTCCAGAATTCTTGGGAGGTGCGCTTCGCCTCCTTGCGCTGGTCTTCGTAATAGAGTGCCGAAGCGATCGGGTGGTGCGTCTGGTGCACCTCCTCGACGAAGTCCGCGATGGTGAGCTGGAGCTGATGCACCCACAGCCGCCCCTGCTCGTTCTTCGGCGCCAGTCCGTGCCGCGGCCCGAGATATTGCAGGATGTTCGCGGTCTGCGCGATCATCAGCCGCCCGGCCTTGAGGAACGGCGGCGCAAACGGCGGATATTGTTCGCGCGCGCTTTCCATGAGCGCGATCAGCCGGTCCTCGCCGCCCTTGCGCCGCGCGACGTCGACATAGGGCGCCCCCGCCTCCTCCAGCGCCAGGCGGACATATTCGCCGCGTCCTTGGATCTCCGGCCAGTAATAGAGCTCGTAGCGCATGGATTAAGCCTCCGTCTGTGACGTAACGACTGTACCTGTTTCGGAAAGCCGTATTAGGATTGCCGTTCTGAACCGGGGAAAACTCGCCATGGACGTCGCCACCGTCGTCAAGGCCGACGCCGACACGCTGCCCAAGCGCCGCATCGGGCTGATCATCCCGTCGGTCAACACCTTCAGCGAACCGCAGTTCAACCGGTTCGCACCCAAAGGCCTGGGCATCCACGTGGCGCGGGCGCGCGTCGCCGGCCCCTGGAAGCGGCCGCTGCCGGAGATGGCTCCCGAGATCGCGACCTCGGCACAGCTGCTGGCCGACTGCGCGCCCGACCTGATCGTGTTCCACTGCACCGACACCTCGATGTCGCAGGGGCCGCAGGGCGAAGGCAAGATCCTCGATATCGTGCGCGACGCCACCGGCATCGACGCGGTCGCCACCAGCCGCCTGGTGCTGGAGGCGCTGCAGGTGCTGGCTGTGAAGCGCGTGACGCTGCTCACGCCCTACCAGAGCAACAAGCCGATCATCGACTATCTGAACGCCTCCGGTGTCGAGGTCGTGCGCGACGTCGCGCTGAAGCTCGAGCCGCTCGACTTCGGCAACGTCACGCCGGCGCAATGGGCGGCGCTGGCGCAGGAGAACGACGGGCCGGACGTCGACGGCGTGTTCCTGTCCTGCACCAACACCACGCAGATCGAGGCCATCGCCGATATCGAGCGCCGGCTCGGCAAGCCGGTGGTCAACTCGAACCAGGCCGTGCTGTGGGGTTGCCTGCGCCGGCTCGGCGCCGCGCTCGCCCCGCTGCCGGCGATGCCGGCGCTCGGGCGGCTGATGCAACACATCTGAAGGACTGAGCGAAAAGACGACTGGTAGAATTTCTTGGGGAGGATTTCATGACCACTGCTCTCAGCCGCATCGCGGCCGCCGTGCTTGCGCTCGTCGCGTTCGCTCCGCCCGCCGCCGCGCAAACCTATCCTCATCGCTCGATCACCCTCATTGTGCCGTTCGCGCCGGGCGGGCCGGCCGACGTGCTCGGCCGCGTGATCGGCCAGAAGCTCAGCGAAGAATTCGGCCAGCAGGTGGTCGTCGACAACCGCTCGGGCGCCAACACCATCGTCGGCGCGCAGGCGGCCGCGCGCGCCAAGCCCGACGGCTACACACTGCTGCTCGCCATCGACGGCACGCTGGTGATGAACCCGTTCCTCTACAGCAAGCTGCCCTACGACCCGTTCAAGGATTTCGAGCCGATCACCCTGGTCGCCGCGGTGCCCTCCGCCATCACCGCCGCGATCACGACGCCAGTGAACACGATCAAGGACATCGTCGACATCGAGAAGGCGAAGCCCGGCACGCTGCAGATCGGCGTGAGCACGCCGACCTCGCAGGTCGCGATCGGGCTGTTGAACATGCGCGCCGGCATCAAGCTCACGATGATCCCCTATCGCGGCGGCACCACGCAGATCACCAGCATGCTCGCCGGCGACATTCCGATCGGGCATGAGAGCGTCAACGTCTCGCTGCCGCTCCATCGCGAGAAGAAGATCAAGATCATCGCGCTCACCGGCCAGACGCGACTGGAGCTCGCGCCCGAAATCCCGACGATTTCGGAAACCTATCCGGGCTTCGACATGGGGATCTGGCAGAGCGTGGTGGTACCCGCCGGCACGCCGAAGGAGATCGTGACGAGGCTGCACGCCGCGATCAACAAGGTGCTGGCGATGCCGGACGTGCGCGAGCGGCTCATCAAGGTCGGCATCCAGCCTTCCGGCAGCGAGAGTCCCGAAGCGTTCGCGGCTTTCGTGCGCGCGCAGGCCGACACGCGCAGCAAGGTGATCCAGGCGGTGGGAATCAAGATCGAGTGAGGGCCATCCGTAATCTGGATTGCGGTGTTGGTTCCGCGTAATCGATTCTTTACCACGCGGACGATACGGCCCCGCCAGGTATTTGTACAAATCGGGAACTTGCCGCACGCTTAAGCAAGATCAAGATACGGTGTCATCGCCCTCCGTGCGCGGAAGAACGGGCCGTGACATCGTGAAATCGATTTCGCTTCGAACATTGGTGAGTGGAATTGCCCTGTTCGTGGCGGCGATGGCGGCCGCCTCGTTGCCGATCGGCTATTTCGCGGTCGGCCATGTCGATATGATCACTCTTCTGGTCGCGAGCTTCCTGCTTGGCCTTGGCGTGTTCATCGCCGTCAGGACGCTCCCTCTGCGCATGCTCGACCGGATGCTCGGCGCGCTCGCCAGCACCAACAGCCAATTCGACGCTGCGCTCAACAACATGGCGCAAGGCCTGCTGCTGTTCGACGCCAATAAGCGGATCGTTGTCGTGAACCGCAAGTACATCGAGATGTACGGCCTGTCGGCGGAGGTGGTGAAGCCGGGCGTCCAGTTTGCCGACCTGATCCGTCATCGCAAGGCGCGCGGCAGCTTCTTCGGCGACGTCGACGAATATTGCGCCGACGTCGATGCGGCGCTCGCGCAAGGCAACCCCGCGAGCTTTGTCGTGGAAATACCCGGTGGCCGCTCGATCCACATCGTGAACCAGCCCCTGGCCGACGGCCGCTGGGTGGCCACGCATGAGGACATCACCGAGCGGCAGAATCTCCTGCGCGCACACGCCGAGGCCGAAAGACTGATGCGCGAACAGAAAGTCCAGTTGGACACTGCGCTCAACAACATGGTGCACGGCCTCTGCATGTTCGATGCGCAAGGGACCGTCGTCCTGTTCAATGAGCGCTACCGCGAGATGATGGGGCTGCCCACCGAGTTGCTGCTGGGCCTCAATCTGCTCGACCTGATGAAGTACCGCAAATCGACCGGCGACTTCACCCGCGTTCCAGAAGAATTCTTTGCGTCGGTGCTTGCCAGCGTGCGCACGGGCGAGACCACGACCACGATCATGGAGAACCGCCAAGGGCGCGCCCTGCGCGTGGTGGATCATCCGATGCCGAACGGCGGCTGGGTGGCGACCTTCGAGGACATCACCGAGCAGCGGCAGACCGAGCAGGAGCGCGACCGCAACCGCGAATTCCTGGACCAGATCATCGAAAACGTGCCCGTGACCATCGTCGTGAAGGATGCGGACACGCGCAAGTTCGTGCTCGCCAATCGGGCCGCCGAAATCCTGTGGAGCTTCGACCGTCACGACGCCATCGGCAAAACGCCGCACGACCTGTTCCCGAAGGCGCAAGCCGACTCAATGACCGAGCATGACAACAAAGTCTTGCACGCCGACGGTCCGATCTTCTTTGGCGCGCACCGCAACCTGGCCGGCGTGGATGTCGGGCGGGTCCTCACCTCGAAGCGGCTCTGCATCCGCGGTCAGGACAAGCAGCCGAAATACATCGTCACCGTCATCGAGGACGTGACCGAACGTCACGAGCTCGAGAAAGAGCGCAACCGCAATCGCGACTTCCTGGACCAGATCATCGAGAACGTGCCGTCGGTGATCTACGTGAAGAATGCGAGCGACCGCCGCTATGTCCTGTGGAATCGAGCCGCGGAACGCTTCTGGGGCAAATCCCGCACCGACGTGCTGGGCAAGACCTGTTACGACGTTTTCTCGAAGGAGGAAGCCGAACGGCTCACGCTGCGCGACGACCAGCTTTTGCAGCGCAAGGAGCCGGTGTTCGACGAGCGTCAGGTCAGGCCCGCCTCGGGGGACGAACGCACCATCTTCTCGCGCCGCCTCCCCATTCAGGACAACCAGGGAAACCCACGGTATCTGCTCGGCGTGGTCGAGGACGTCACCGAGCGCAAGAACGCGGAGCAGCGCATCGCGCATCTTGCCCATTTCGATGCACTGACCAATCTGCCCAATCGTGTCTTGCTGCGTGAAAAGCTCGAGCAGGAGCTGTCATTGGTGCGCCGCGGTGGACAGCTCGCCGTCCTCTATCTCGACCTCGACCATTTCAAGAGCGTCAACGACACGCTCGGTCATTCGGCCGGCGACGAGCTGCTCAAGGCGGTGACGGAGCGGATGCGAGGCTGCCTGCACGAGGCCGACATCCTGGCGCGGCTCGGCGGCGACGAGTTCGCGATCGTGCAGACCGGCATCGAGCACCCGACCGACGCCGCCGTGCTGGCGCAGAAGCTTCGCGATGCGGTCAACCAGACCTCCTATGAACTGCACGGCCACCAGGTCGTGGTCGACATCTCGATCGGCATTGCGCTCGCGCCTGACGACGGAACCGAAGTCGACGAGCTGCTCAAGTGCGCCGACATGGCGCTCTATGGCGCGAAGTCCGAGGGGCGCGGCACCTACCGCTATTTCGAGGCGGAGATGGACGCGCGCATGAAGATGCGGCGCTCGCTCGAAGTCGACCTGCGCAAGGCGCTGATCAACAACGAATTCGCGCTGCACTACCAGCCGCTGGTGCGGCTCGCCGACAACCAGATCAGCGGATGCGAGGCGCTGTTGCGCTGGTTCCACCCGCAACGCGGGCTGATCTCGCCGGCCGACTTCATCCCGGTGGCGGAGGAGACCGGCCTCATCAACGCGATCGGCGAGTGGGTGCTGCGGCAGGCCTGCGCCGAAGCAGCGACCTGGCCGAACGACCTCAAGGTCGCGGTCAACGTCTCGCCGGTGCAATTCCGGAGCCAGGGGCTACCGCAGGCGGTCATCAACGCGTTGGCGACGGCGAACCTGGCGCCGCACCGGCTGGAGCTGGAGATCACGGAATTGGTGGTGTTGCAGAGCAACGAAACGACGTTGCGCCGGCTTCATCAGCTGCGCGAGCTCGGCGTGCGCATCTCGATGGACGATTTCGGCACCGGCTACTCGTCGCTGAGCTACCTCCGCAGCTTCCCGTTCGACAAGATCAAGATCGATCAATCGTTCATCAACGATCTCTCGAACGGCAGCGACGCGGTCGCGATCGTGCAGGCGATCATCACGCTCGCCAACAGCCTCAAGATGACCACCACGGCGGAAGGCGTCGAGACCGAGCAGCAGGCGCAGGCGCTGCGCGCGATGGGCTGCGTCGAGATGCAGGGTTATCTGTTCAGTCGGCCGAAACCGGCCCAGGAAATCAAGGATCAACTCGCCGCGCATCAGACGCCCGCCGAACAGAAGCCCGCCGAACCCGCTCGGCGCGGCAAGCGGGTCGCAAGCGCAGCCTAGCGGACGCCGCTTTCGGCACCCCAGCTATGATGCAGGCGCCTCGCGCGGAACCGACTGGCACATCTCAGGCATCGCTCCGGCATGCAAGCGGCTCGGAATCCCGCGAATGATGGCGTCGTACTCGCGGCAGGCCGACACCAGGAAGTTCAGCGCGCACAGCCGATCGGCACGCCGCATGCCAGCGATCGATTCGCTGATCCGCAGGACATCGACATCGGGCCCGGCTTGCGCGAGTTGCGCGATCGTCCGGCTCGCGGCCTCTTTCCACGGCGCGCAGATCGAGGCGGCGGGCGGCGGCTGTGCGAGTGCACCCGAGGTCTCGCCGGCGTGCAGGCGGGAAACCGGTGCCGCAAGGATTGCGGCTGTTAGAGCGGCCATCAGGCCGAGCATTACCCTGTCGCGCATATCGACACTCCGGATCGATGCCGGCATGTCTAGATCAGCGCACGGCGCGGGCACATCATCCGAGTGGATGATCGGGGCAGTGCTTTAGTGGGGGTGGCGGGCGACGATATGGCGCCTAGCGCGGCGGGACCTCGATCGGATTGCAGTTGCGGCGGCCCGACGAGATGCATTCGTCGGCGCGCCGCGCGTCGAGCAGGGCGTTCGAAAGCCAGACGCCGATGCCGACCAGCGCCGCGAAAATCACGAGCAGCACGATATTGGTGACGGTGCGCTCGCGGTCCTCCAGCTTGCGGGCCGCGGAGCGTTCGTCGCTCTGCTTTGTTTGATCGTCCATGTAATGACTATAACATCGAGGTCGTCATGGCCGGGCTTGTCATCGCAAGTCGGGTCTACCCGACTTGCGCGCTACATGACGTGCGCAACTCGGGCAAGCCCGAGGTGCGGTGCCATCCACGCCTTAGGTCCAAAAAGGAAGCAAGACGTGGATGCCCGGCACAAGGCCGGGCATGACAGCGTGGGAGCATTCGCTCTCAGACCCTCGCCATGGTCTCCTTCACCTTGGCGACCAGTTGCTTGAGCGTAAACGGCTTCGCCAGGAAATTGTAAGCATCGGGATCGGGCAGGCTCTTCTGGAACGCCTCCTCGGCATAGCCGGAGACGAAGATGATCTTGGTCTCGGGATTCTTCTTGCGCAGCTCCTTGAGCAGCGTCGGCCCGTCCATCTCCGGCATCACCACGTCGGACACCACGAGATCGACCTTGCCACCCTGCCGCTCCAGCATCTCCATTGCCTCGACGCCGTTGCCGGCCTCGATCACGGTGTAGCCGCGTGACGTGAGCCCACGCGCGTTCAGCGCGCGCAACCCCTCCTCATCCTCGACCAGCAGGATGACGCCCTGCCCGGTCAGGTCGGCGGCGGTCTTCATCGCGTCTTCGGCGGCGGTGAGCGCGCCGGCGAGCGCGGGCGCGGTCGTCTCCGGCAGCTGCGGCGGCTGTATGTCGTCGGCGGCCGGGATGTAGCGCGGGATGAAGATGCGGAAGGTCGTGCCGTGATTTTCCGTATCTTGCCCGAGTCGCGACTCGACATAGACGAAGCCGCCGGTCTGCTTGATGATGCCGTACACGGTCGACAGTCCGAGCCCGGTGCCCTTGCCGACGTCCTTGGTGGTGAAGAACGGGTCGAAGATCTTGTCGATGATCTCGGCGGGAATGCCGGTGCCGGTGTCCTCGACCTCGACCAGGACGTATTCGCCGATCGGCATGCCCTTGTACTGGTACTTGACGCTCGCGTCCGGGCCGACATTGGCGGTGCGCAGCGTGAGCTTGCCGCCTTCGGTCATGGCGTCGCGCGCATTGACCACGAGGTTGACCAGCACCTGCTCGAACTGCGCGAGGTCGGCCTTCACCGGCCAGAGGTCGCGCTGCGGCACCACATTGAGCGTGATGCGCTCGCCGATCAGGCGGCGCATCAGCATGGTCAGGTCATAGACCACGTCGCCGAGGTCGATGACCTGCGGACGCAGCGTCTGCTTGCGCGAGAACGCGAGCAGGTGGCGCACCATCGCCGCGGCGCGGTTGGCGTTCTGCCGGATCTGGATGATGTCCTGGAACGACGGATCGGTCGGCTTGTGGGCGTTCACCAGGAAATCCGACGCCATCATGATGGCGCCGAGCACGTTGTTGAAGTCGTGCGCGATGCCGCCGGCGAGCTGGCCGACCAGCTCCATCTTCTGCGCCTGGGTGAACTTGTTCTCGAGGTCCTTCTGCGCGGTGGTCTCGATCCCATAGACGATCGCGGCTTCCTGGTCCTGCTCTTCGACCGCGGTGACGTAGAAGCGCGCCGAGCGGTCGCCCCGGCCTTCAAGGGTCGCGTCGACCGGATCGATCTCGCCCTGCTTGTCGGCGGCGCGTTTGATCGCCGCCTCGAGCCCGGAGCGGTCGCGCTCGGCGACGACGGCGAGGATCGAACGGCCGCCCGAGCCTTGCCCCCCTCCCTTGCCCTCCCCCAGCGAAAGGGCGTCCACGCCCGTCTTCGACGGGCTATGCGGGGGAGGGTTGGGAGGGGGCGGTTTGAACAGGCGGGCAAACAGCGCGTTCGAGCGCACGATCGTGCCCTGCTTGTCGACGGTGGCGATCGCCATCGGCGTGTTCTGGAAGAAGCGCATGAAGCGCACTTCCGCGGCGCGCAACGGGTCGCTGCCGTGGTCGCCGGCGCGATTGATGACGAGGGTACGCGATGAGCCCGGCGTGCCGTCGGCGCCAAACGCGACCTTGTGATAGAGCCGTGCCGGAAGGTTGCGGCCGCCCTTGGTCTTGAGATCGATGTCGAACAGCTCGGTCTTCACATCGCCGGGCGCGGCCGACAGCGTGGTGACCAGCGCGCCGCCTTCGCCGGCGATGATGTCGCGAAGCTTCAGCCCGCCGGAGCCGACCTCGGCCAGATCCTGCTCCAGCCATTCGGCCAGCGTCGCGTTGAGATAGGAGATGTTGCCGGCGGCATCGACCGAGAAGAAGCCGGCCGGCGCGTGGTCGAGATAATCGACCGCGTGCTGCAGCTCCTGGAACACGTTTTCCTGCCGCTCGAGCTCGCGGGTGACGTCGGCGATCGACCACACCGTGAGCTTCGCCTCGCGCTTGCCTTCACCGAGCGGGCGCACGCGCATGCGCAGCCAGCGTCCGGTCTCGCCGTGGAGCGTTTCGACGCGCACCTCTTCCTGCAGGCGTCGGCCCTCGCGCGCGGCCTTGAGCAGGCGGAACACCGCCTCCGACACGCCGGGATCGCCGACGAACACGCGCTCGACCGGCCGCACGTCGTCGGTGCCGTTGGCTTCGACCAGCTTGAGATAGGCGGCGTTGGCGTAGACGACGCGCCCGGCCGCGTCGGTGACCAGGATCGCGTTGCTGCCAGAGTCCACCAGGCTCTTGATCAGCGGGCTCGCGGCGTCCTTGCCGGGCACGCGCAGCATGCCGGCCGCGAGCGCGAACAACAGAAACACGCCGACCATCGCCAGCAGGGCGAGCAGCGCCAGAATGTAAGGCTCGGCATGGGTGCGGCCGATCAGCATCAGCGCCACGCCGGCGCCGACCAGCACCACCGCGATCAACAGGACAAGGCCGATCGAGCCGCCGTTCTGGCCGCTCCGGGTGCGGTCGACCGACACCTTTCCGATCTCGCGTGCCTGCTCATGCGCCATGGTGCTTGCGGTCTATCCGATTCCGCGCCGGCTCCGAAGGCCGTTGTTGGCGTCCAGGGCGCCCCTGAAAAGGGACCTGCGGCGGGCAAAATCCCCGCAACTACGGGAGGTTGCCAGGGCGTGCACCCATCAGCTTATTGGCCGATTGGAGGGGCCGCTGCCGGGCAAATCGAAATTCTCGCGTGGTATTATTGTCACGGTATTCGGAAAAGCCGGCCGCGAGGGCCCAATGCTGGGGAAATCACTGAACCGGCAAACAATGGGCAGGATATTATCGCCGCTGCTTCGATTTGGGGGGTCACCAACGATGAAAAGACTTCTCGTTGCGGTCATCGCTGCCGCTGCATTTTGTGGCGCGACCGCTCTCGCGGCCGACATGCCGACGAAGGCGCCGATCGCTCGGGCGCCTGCGTCCGTGTTCACTTGGACCGGTTTCTACCTTGGTATAGCGGGCGGCGGTGGTTGGGGTGATACTCGCCACACGAACTCGTTCAACGGAGCCACCTCGGGTACCGTCGACATCAACGGCGGCCTATTCGGCGGCACCTATGGTTACAACTGGCAGTCAGGATCTTGGGTCTTCGGGCTAGAGGGTGATATTTCGTGGAGCGGGATCAGAGCCACATTTAACGATACCGGCACCGGGTTCTGCGCCGCGCCGTTGGCCTGCGTAACGGACCTGCGTTGGCTCGGTACGGGGCGCGCGCGCCTCGGCTACGCCTGGGGTCAGAGCCTTGTGTATGGAACTGGCGGCGTAGCGTACGGAAACGTGCGAGCTACCGTTACCAATTCGGCTTGCTGTAACAGCGAAACCCATACGCGGGTGGGCTATGCCGTGGGCGGCGGGTTCGAAACCGCGTTCAGTACGAATTGGTCCGTAAAGCTTGAATATCTCTACGTGAATTTCGGAACCAAGGCCAATTATACGGCTGTTGGCATCATTGCGGAAAATGTGTTCCTTGACTCCCACATCGTGCGCGCCGGCCTGAACTACAGGTTCAATTGGGGCGGCCCGGTTGTCGCAAGATACTGATCGCCCGCGACACCGCACAGAAAAAGCGAAACCCCGGGGCAAACACCCGGGGTTTGTATTTTGAGCGAACTCAGGACCACATGACGTAGCCGATCACTTCGGCCACAGCCTGTTCTCGACCACCGGCACGCCATTCGCCTCGGCGACCCTCGCCAAAATGTTAAGGCTCGGCACGGGTGCGGCCGATCATCATTGCGAGTTCCTCCCTTCACGAGCTTCGCGATACGGATTCGCGGAATGACAGATCACGGGGCCGGTGCGCAGGGATGATCTTGCAAATAGGCGAACGCACCGCGGTATCAGCAATCAATCCGTAGCTTGTGGACGGTCCAGCCTATACGTGGGCCCCCAATTTCGATCTCGACGTCACCGGAGCCCTTGACGACCCAGGATTGCGTGACATCGAAGGCGGCTTCGCTCTTTTGGAAGAATGGGGCATTGCCCTCATCTTCGGCACCGCGGCCCCAGCCGGCGAGATGGGCGACTTCGGCCGCTACCGGGCCTGACACAAGGGAACAGCCGGAGCATCGAAAGCGCATTTGCAAACCCCAATTCCATGGCAGCGACTGACCGACAGCTGTGACGGATGTCGGCAGGTACCCGCTGTTGCTCGCGATCAAGCTGATTTTGGTGACCGACTGTCCGATGCGCTCGGTCGTTATCTGTGCTGCAACGCGTGGCGCCAACGATGCCAGCGTGATCGCAACAGCAGAGAGGCTCTGGGCGATCCCCGGAATCTCCTTCTCCGGAGGATTGATCAGACCGCGAACCGGGTCGATGCCGCCAATTTCGACTTCGCCGAGTTGGGGGTGATTGAACGGACGCCACGGCGCAAAAATTCGGCCGCTGTTGTCGCTCTGATCCCAATTGACGAGTTTTGTGATCTCCTCGAGATCCTGAATTGCATAGTTACGATAATACGGGCGCCGCTTCGTGAGCCGAGCAGCGGTGAAGAGGTCCCAAAGTTCGACAGCCCAGGCGAAACAGGCACGTTCGCCGTATGCCCATGCTGCCAAGGTCCCGGTCATGGGGCGGGACGCGACCGGGGTCATGTCTTCGAACGCGCTAACCGTCGGCATTCCGGTTTCTTTGGCCATCATTTCCGCGACATGGTCGTAGACGAGCAGGTCGCGCCTTTCGACCTGCTGGCCTGATAATGAAAACGGGGGTCGAATAAAAATGCCTCCGAAGGTGTGAAGATTGAGCCAGGCGAAAATGTGCGGCGATCGAGTCGCAAACTCAATGAGCGCGCGCGTTTCCGGCTCCCACCCAGGAAAGTGCCCGGCCCCATCGTGGCCACTGCTCCACTCGAAAGGGAAGTTTCGGTTGAAGTCCGTATCATTGTCCGAAAGCGCGTGGGGAAAGGGGATGCCGTGACCGTTGAACCCTTCGATATATCCTTCGGGAAAAACCTTGAAGAAAGGGCCTTCATCCCGAAACGTCCGCGGCACCAGCACATGGGAAAATTCACGATGCTGAACGAACTCTCCCGCCGGATGTTTTAGTCGCATTTGGCGAATACGTCCGTCGCCGTCGACATCGCTGCGCACCCAGTAAGCAGCTCGGCTGTGTGATGCGCGCTTACGCGGCGCTGAGCGCGAGAGTTGGCCCGCGGCAAGGACATCCTCAGCGCCGTCCGGAGAGACGCGCGGAATAATGTAATAGAGGGTGCGCAAAACCGCCTGGGTGATTGGCGGAGCGAACCGATCACGCATCTCCGGGACACCGAGGTGGAGATCAATTAGGGATTGCGCAACGGCGAGTGCCGCGTTGCTGCCAAGCAGCTCGGCTGCATGCATGTTGCCATCAATGCAGATCGCCGGCCGGGGATGGTCCGGTTGGGTGCCGATCTCCAACATCCAGACGTCGCGGCCATGCTCGGTTTTCGCCAGGGACGAAAGGCGGACGAAATCTTTATGCTCTTGTGCCCAGTGCTTCAGCGTGCGCGTTAGCGCATCATAGCCAAGGTAGTCGGTCAGGAAGTCCCGTGGCGGCGAACCCTCGCTCATTCACTCCAGTCCCATCTTATCCGATAGCTCCGGTCAGCACTCGGATACGGCACTTCCCAGGTCACCTTCTGCACACGGCCTCCCTTGTCCAATACGAGCGATGTCCGCAGGTCCTCGTCATAAGGATGCTGCTTTGACTCGACGTAGTAGTAGGAGAGTGACGGCGGCAGCGGACGTCTGATGTCTGGAAATATGATCGAATAGATAGCAACGCGGGTCGCGTGCAACACTCGGAATCCGCCCCATTCTTGCTTATTCTGAAATGCGTTCCAGAAAAGAAAATCGAACTCAACGTCTACCTTTTCGTCGAGAGGAACCTTGGTAATGTCGAACTCGATGTTCCACTCATTGGGTGCGCGGCCTCCGCTGCCGGAGGCGCGCGGTACCTGGCGGCAATTTGAGCAACGCACCTCGGGCGTGAGCGCGCTGGACGTGCCGGCGACGTGGATGAATGTGGTCGCGTGCAGATGGGTGCGAACGACCGAGAACTTGTTGCGCGATACCGCAAGTGATTTCTTGACGTTGGCAATCTCGGCCTCTGTCGTCTCCTGCCAGCCAGAGAGGTCGAGCGTGGTCTCGCGTCTGTCAACGCGTATGCCCGGAATTTGTCGGGCCACCGATGTGTCGTAATGGATCGTAGCTCGCCACGCGGCGATAACGCCGAAAGCCGCTATGAGTAAGAACAGCGCGGCCACGCCCTGCGCGATCATCAGGCGCCGCCGTGCAGCAGCCACTTCGCGCTGCCGCAGCGTGTTGTACGGGACACCGAGCAAACCTGCGATTAGCTTGAGCTTCGCATTCTTGTAGCCGTCGCCTTCCGGACGGAGGTCGGCGGCGAGTGGCTCAGAAGGCTGGCTGGTATCGAGTGTGCCATCGGCGCCGAGCTGGTAACGCAGCGCAGGTGGGTAGCACTCCCATTCGGGCAGCTTGGCGTTAGGCTCCCCGTCGGCAATGAGTGCATGGATCCGGTCGGCGCGCCCAAGCTTCTTGAATTCGAGGATCTCGCTATTAACCCAGCGACTTTTGGCCGCCGCGGGCGTGCAAAGCGCGATCAAATACGCGGATTCTCGCAGCGCTTGGCAAATGGCGACCGTCAAGTCGGCGGCCGATGCGAGTTCGTCTCGGTCGCGGAATACGGGAAATATTCGGCGCGGAATCGGCCCGTCACGTCCCTCGCGGCCCACCAGATCCTTGGGCACGCGATAGTTTTCGATCTGCCTATGAAGTCGTTCTGCGACAATGCGGTCGCGCTGGCTGTAAGTGATGAATGCCCGGTAGCGGAAGTCCTTGCTGGCACTACCTGCGTCAGCCGGTTCGTTGCTCATTGTATCCTCGATCTCGAAAAAATCGCGGTGTAGAGCAATAGCGAGGTGGCGCGCCTGCCGTGTTTGCCATGGCGCGCTTTCTTTCGCCTGCTAAGTATATCGCGCTAAAACTGGATATCCAGCGCCGTGCTTGCCCTTGAAGAACGGCCTCTGTGCTTGAACTTCCGGCGGGCCTAAAGAGAATTTCGAAATAAAATTGCCCTGTCACAGACGGGACACCCGCTAGCCCGAAAACGGTTTGATCTTCTGCGTCTGCTCGCCGAGGCCGGACATGCCGAGCGTGACCACGTCGCCCGCCTGGAGAAATTTCGGCGCGGGCTTCATGCCGAGCGCCACGCCCGGCGGCGTGCCGGTAATAATGATGTCGCCCGGCTCCATGATGAAGAATTGCGAGCAATACCAGACCAGGTGCTCGACCCCGAAAATCATCGTGCTGGTGTTGCCGCGTTGACGCTTCTCACCATTGACGTCGAGCCACATATCGAGGTTCTGAGGATCCTTGATCTCGTCCTTGGTGACGAACCAGGGTCCGATCGGCCCGAAGGTCTCGCAGCCCTTGCCCTTGTTCCATTGCCCGCCCGAACGGTCGATCTGGAAGGAGCGCTCGGACACATCGTTCGACAGGAAATAGCCCGCGACCGCGCTCATCGCCTTGTCGCGATCGAGATACCGCGCGCGCTTGCCGATCACGATGCCGAGCTCGACCTCGTAGTCGAGCTTGGTCGATTCTTTCGGGGTGATCGTGCTGTCGTTCGGGCCGCAGATCGAGGTCGGGGCCTTGTTGAAGATGATCGGCTCCTTCGGGATCGGCATGCCGGCTTCGGCGGCGTGGTCGGAATAATTCAATCCGATCGCAATGAAGTTGCGCACATGGCCGACGCAGGGCCCGAGCCTCGGCTTGCCCGGCACCAGTTTCAACTTCTTCACGTTTGCCTTCTTGATCTTGGCGAGCCCGCCGGATGCGAGCATGGCGCCGTCGATATCGGATACCACGCGCGACAAATCGCGGATTTTTCCGTCGGCATCGACGATACCGGGCTTCTCGCGGCCCACTGAACCGTAACGCACAAGTTTCATTGTGAATCTCCAACGATCATCGTGAATGGCTATCGCAAGCGATGTCGCCAACTTGTCGGCGTCAAGTCAAGTCCGTGCCCGCGCTTTGTCGGTACGCGCCCTAGAGCATTTCCCAGTTGAGTTGGCTCGCACTCACCCGCTCGTCCCCGCGAAGGCGGGGACCCAGGTCACTCTAAAGACTGGATTCCCGCTTTCGCGGGAATGAGCGGGGAGAGACCCGTTGCAGGCGGGAAACGCCCTAGCGGGCCGCCCTCGCCGCGCCGGCCGCCCGGTTCAGCCGCATGACGTAGCCGATCACCTCGGCCACCGCCTGGTAGTGCTCGGCCGGGATTTCGGCGTCGATCTCGACGGTGCCGTGCAGCGCGCGGGCAAGCGGCGGGTTCTCGACCACCGGCACGCCGCTCGCCTCGGCGACCTCGCGGATCTTGAGCGCGATCGCATCCAAGCCCTTGGCCAAGCAGACCGGCGCGTTCATGCCGCGCTCGTATTTCAGCGCCACGGCGTAGTGGGTCGGGTTGGCGATCACGACGGTGGCTTGCGGCACCGACGCCATCATGCGCTTGCGCATGCGGCCCTCGCGGATCTGGCGGATTTTCGCCTTCACATGCGGATCGCCGTCGGTGTTCTTGAATTCCTCCTTCAACTCGTGGAACGACATCTTCTGGCGCTCGAACCACGTCCGGTACTGGAACAGAAAATCCGCCGCCGCGATGATGGCGAGGATCGCCACCACCGCGCCGAGGAGCTGCAGCGAGAGGCTCTGCGTCATCGGCAGGATCGCCGCCGGATCGAGCGTCACCAGCGTCTGGAGTCGCGTGCGCTCGGGCCACAAGAGCGCGGTCATGACCGCGCCGATGAGCGCGAGCTTGAGCAGGCCTTTGACGAAATTCATCAGCGCCTGCTTCGAGAACAGGCGCTTGAAACCGGCGAGCGGCGAAATCTTCGAGAGCTTGGGCTTGAGCGCCTCGGCCGTCCACACCAAGCGGTGCTGGATCATGTTGCCGAAGATCGCCGCCAGCACCAGCAGCAGCATCGGGATCGCGGCGGCCGCGATGATCTCGATGCCGATCTTCTGGACGACGGGCAAGAAGCCCCTGCCCTCGACGCGAATGGCATAGGAATTCGCCAGCAGCCCGCGCATCGAGGTCGAGAGGCTGTGGCTCATCGAGCCGGCGAACGCCAATAGCACCAGCGTGCCGCCCGCGATCACGAACCAGGTGTTGACCTCCTGGCTCTTGGCGACATCGCCGCGCTGGAGTGCGTCGTCGAGGCGTTTCTGTGTCGGGTCTTCTGATTTATCTTGTTCGTCGGTGCCTTCAGCCATGAGCCCTCACGAATAGGGCGCGAGCTGGCGCAGGATGGTCTCCATCGAACCGAGGAACACCGCCATCACCGCGCCGAGCACCAGGAACAGGATCAAGAGGCCGATCAGGATCGACAGCGGCAGGCCGACGAAGAACACCTGCATCTGCGGCATCAGCCGCGAAAGGACGCCGAGCCCGAGATTGAACAACAGCCCGAAGATCAGGAACGGCGCCGCGAGCTGAATGCCGATCTTGAACGCGATCGCGATGGTCTGCGTGGTCAGCGCCGCCACGTCGCCCATCACCGGCATCTCGCCCGGCCGGAACAGCCGATAGCTGTCGTTGAGCGCGGCGATGATCAGATGATGCATGTCGGTCGCGAAGATCAGCGTGACCCCGAGGATGGTGAGGAAATTGGCGATCAGCACCTGTTGCTGGCCGCCTTGCGTGGGATCAACCGCGGTGACGAAGCCGAGGCCGAGCTGCTGGGCGATCACGAAGCCGGCGACCTGCAGCGCCGAGATCATCAGCCGCGCGGTGATACCGAGCACCACGCCGATGAAGATCTCCTGCGCGAGCAGCGTGAGCACCGGACCGAAGGTGGTGAGATCGACTTGATAGGCGCTGCGATGCAGCGGCAGCAGCACCGCGGTGAGCACCAGCGCCAGCGTCAACCGCACCCGGCGCGGCACGCTCATCTCGCCCATCCCGGGCAGCAGCATCACCATGGTGCCGATGCGCGCGAACACCAGCATGAAGGCGGCGGCATAGGCGGGAAGGAAGGAGATGTCGATTTTCATGCGGCGATCTTCGATTTCGTCATGCCCGGCTTTATGCCGGGCATCCACGTCTTCGCGCCAAAGACGTGGATGGCCGGGACATAAGGGCGTTCACGCCCGTCTTCGACGGGCTATGCCCGGCCATGACGCCACCTTCAACTCCCCATCGAGATGATGCGCGCGGCGATCCGGGCCATCTGTCCCTGCAACACGTCGGCCATGAACGGGAGCGCGATCAGCATCGCCAGGAAGATCGCGAGGATCTTCGGCACGAACACCAGCGTCATTTCCTGGATCTGCGTGAGGGCTTGGAACAGAGAAATGACGACGCCGACGATCAGCCCGATCAGCATCAGCGGGCTTGCGACCAGGACCAGCGTGAGCACCGCGTCGCGCGCCACGTCGAGAATTTCCGCACCGGACATTTTTGTTTGCCTTCCCTTGCCTGCACCACCGAGCGCTCGTCAGATCGGCATGCGCATGATTTCTTCGTAGGCCGAGATGACGCGGTCGCGCACCGCCACCATCGTCTCGACCGCGACCTCGGTTTCCGCCACGGCGGTCACGACGTCGACCACGTTGCCCTTGCCGGAAGCCATCGCATGCGCCTGGTTGTCGGTCCTGCGGCCGGAGTCGAGCACGTGACTCGCGGCGTTGCGCAGCAATTCGCCGAAGCTCGGGCCGGCGCTCGCCTCGCCGACGGCGCGCCCGAGATTGGCGGACGGATTGGCAAGGCGTGCGAGGCTGGCATAGGCACCGGCGGCAGCGGAGGGCGTGGTCATCGTTCAGGTCCCGTCAGATTTTGAGGATTTCGAGCGTGCGCTGGATCATGCGGCGGGTCGCGCCGATGACGTTGATATTGGCCTCGTAGGAGCGCTGGGCCTCGCGCAGGTCGGTCATCTCGATCATCGGATTGACGTTGGGATAGCGGACATTGCCGTTGGCGTCGGCGGCCGGATGCCCGGGTTCGTGTTTCAGCCGGAAGTCGGACGGATCGTTGCGCACGCGTCCCATCGCGATCACGCGGGCGTCGACCGTGCGGTCGACCTCGGCGCGGAAGGTCGGGATCTTGCGCCGGTAGGGATCGCTGCCGGGCGCCTGTGCGGTCGAATCGGCATTGGCGAGGTTCTCGGAGATGACGCGCATGCGTCCGGCCTGGGCGCGCAGCCCCGACGCCGCGATCGAGATCGATTTCAGGAAGTCCATGGTCCCCCTCGCCTGCTAGGTGAAATTGAATTAGCGGCGACCGATCGCGGTCTTCAGCATTCCGAGCCCGCGGGTGTAGAGCGAGGTCGCGGCCTGGTAGTCCATCTGGTTGTTGGCGACCTTCATCATCTCGTCTTCGAGGCTGACCGCGTTGCCGGAGGGCCGCGCCTCGAAGCCGCCGGCGCGATCAAGCTGGAAGCGCGTGCCGCCGTTCGCCCCCGCAATGTGGTTGGTGCTGGTGCGGGCGAGGCTCAATTCGGTCGTGGCGGGCCGGCGCGGGTCGAACTGCGGCGGCGTGAGGTCGCGCGGCTGAAACCGGGGCGTGTCCGCGTTGGAGACGTTCTCGGCCAGGATGCGCTGGCGCTCCTGATGCCAGTGCATCCGGGTCCGCAGCATGGAAAACAGGGGGATGTTGGAGATCGTCATGGGTCCGCCACCCGGGTTTCGCGGCCCCGCGATCGGGAACCGGTAGGCAGACTTTGCCGATCGTATGGTTAATGGGCGGTTAAAATGCGGTATGTCACCACCTGCCTTCAAATGGCCGTTTACAGCGGGATACCTTTCCCGAGGTGGAGGGAGGGGGCTATCTCACCCACCCCGTTAACGATCTGTTAGTATTCACGGCGGCAAATATTGCCGTCGGCGTTAACTATTCGGATTCGACACGCCGTCCCCTTGGGCGCAGGGAGGAATAATGGATTTCCTATTTGGCGCGGACACGCTGTGGGTGCGATTCATCTTCGCATTCATCATCGTGCTCGCCTTGATCGGCCTGACCGCCTTCCTGATGCGCCGATTCGGCTCCGGCGGCGTGGGCGCGTCCTCGTCGCGCGGCCGCCAGCCCCGCCTTGCGGTGATCGATGCCGCGGCCGTCGACGGCCGACGCCGGCTGATCCTGATCCGCCGCGACAATGTCGAGCATCTCCTGATGATTGGCGGCCCGAGCGACGTCGTGGTCGAAGCCAATATCGTGCGCGCCGCGCAGCAGGGCACACGCGACGCCGCCGGACGGACGGCCCAGCCCGAAGCGCTGTTGCCGCGCGCCGCGCCGGCGAACGACGGCAATATGTGGCCGCTGCAGCCCGAACCCGCGCCGGCGCCGGCCCCGATGCGTGCACCGCCGCGCCAGCAGCCGGCCATGGAAGAACCGCCGTGGCACAACGAGCCGGAAGCGCCGCCGCTGCCGCCGCGGCGCGCGGAAGTACGCCCGGAGCCGCGGGCGGAGTCGCGTTCCGAGCCGCGTCCGGACATACGCCCCGAGCCGCGTCCGGAAATGCGTCCGGAGCCGCGTCCCGAGCCGCGTCCAGCCGATCCGCTCGCCGGCCTTGCCGCCGAACTCTCGCGCGTGCAGCCGGAAGCGCCGGCGCCGAAGCCGCGGCCGCAACTGCGTGAACGCGAGATCGCGCGCGCCCGCGCGCCGCAGCCCGAGCGCGTGCGCCCGGCACCGCCGCCCCCGCCCGCCGCGGCGGTGGACGAGCCGACCGCCGCCAATGCCGACCAGAATCTCGCGGAGATGGCGCAACGCCTGGAAGCGGCTTTGCGCCGTCCCAAGGCGGGCGAACCGCGGGCGCCGGAAGCCGCACCGAGGGCGGTGAAGATGGCACCGCCGGCGGCGGAACCGATGATCCCGATGGCGGAGCCGGTCCCGTTCCCGACCGCCGAACCGATTGCACAGCGTGACGAGCCTGCGCCCGCGCCGCAGCAACCCGCGCCCGCGCGCGCCGCCGCAGCCAAGCCCGCACCACAGAAATCCGTTTACGACAGCCTCGAACAGGAGATGGCGAGCTTGCTCGGCCGCCCAAACAGCAAGACTTGAAAACATCAAAGATCGGCCGCTGCGTCCGTCTAGCGACGGTGGCGGCCGGTGTAGGGACTGCCCTTGCCTCGGCTGTGTCTCCGGCCGTTGCGCAAGACATCAGCATCAATCTCGGTCAGGGCGGCGGGCTCACGGAACGCGTGATCCAGCTGATCGCCTTCATCACGGTGCTTTCGCTGGCACCGTCGATCCTGATCATGATGACCTCGTTCACGCGCATCGTGGTGGTGCTCTCGCTGCTGCGCACCGCGCTCGGCACCGCGACCGCGCCGCCCAACGCGGTGATCATGGCGCTCGCGCTGTTCCTCACCGCCTTCGTGATGGGCCCTGCCCTGCAGAACTCCTACGACGCCGGCATCAAGCCGCTCATCAACAACGAGATCAGCGTCGAGCAGGCGTTCGATCGCGCGTCGCAGCCGCTCAAGCTGTTCATGCAGAAGAACGTGCGCGAGAAGGACTTGGCTCTGTTCTCTGACCTCTCGCGCGAGCCGCGCCCGGATTCGCCCGAGGACCTGTCGCTGCGCATCCTGGTGCCGGCGTTCATGATCTCCGAGCTCAAGCGCGCCTTCGAGATCGGATTCCTGCTGTTCCTGCCGTTCCTGATCATCGACCTCGTGGTGGCGTCGGTGCTGATGTCGATGGGCATGATGATGCTGCCGCCGGTGGTGGTCTCGCTGCCGTTCAAGCTGATCTTCTTCGTCCTGGTGGACGGCTGGTCGCTGGTGGCCGGGAGCCTCGTGCAAAGCTACGGATTGTAGCGAGGCTTTTGACCATAACCTCGCTGGCAACCGAGGCGCTGATGGCCAAGCCCGGTCCGGGATGGTAGTTTTCCCGTTGAGGGGTGGCGCTATCGGGCTGGTATTGAAGAATGTCGATGAAGCCGTTTGTGCTGGTTGCCGCACTGACCTTGGCGGCATCACCCGTCCCCGCCCAAGACACGCCAAGCGCCGCGCCGTTCCCGCGCAATCCCAATATCGACATCGCCTATGTGCGGCCGACCGACGTCCGCTTCAATCTCATCCACGACCGCATGCGGCAGTTGGAAGTGCTTGAGACGCTTCAGGAGTTCCTCTCCCCGCTCAGGCTTCCCAGCAAGATCGTCGTGAAGATGGACCAGTGCGCCGGCGCGCTGACCGCCCCCTACCAGCCAGACGCGCGCGTGGTGACGGTCTGCTACGAACACCTCACGGCGATCCGGGACACCGCGCCACAGGACGGCTTCGTTTCGTTCGGGGCGGGCCGCGAATTGACCGCCGACCAGGCGGTGGCCGGCGGCATCGCGCGGCTCGTGCTCTACGAAACGTCGTTCGCGGTTTTCGACGTGCTCAAGATCCCGGTCTGGGGCCGCATCGAGGAAGCCGCCGACAACGTCACCGCGCTGATCATGCTCGACTTCGGCGAGGAGCTCGCCTGGACCACGATCCTCGGCAGCGCCTGGTATCTGGCGCAGCGCGGCATGCTCGGCACCGGCTTCTTCAGCGACGCGGCGCGGCCGCTGGAGGCGCAGCGCTTCTACAACTACCTGTGTTTCGCCTATGGCGCGCAGGCGAAAACCTACGAGTTCCTGGTCAACGGCTTCAATCTGCCGCCCGCGCGCGCCAGGCTCTGCCGCGAGGAATTGTTCAAGCTGCGCCGCACCTTCCGCGCGACCTTCATGCGCCATGTCGACGTGCAGCTGCTCGAGCGGGTGAAGAAGCGCAGGAGCTGGCTGCCGCTATGAGCATGCACATGAGCAGACGCGACCAGCACACCTGCCGCTCGTCCCCGCGAAAGCGGGGACCCAGTCTAACAGCAAGACTGGATTCCCGCTTGCGCGGGAATGAGCGGAGAGTGGGTGCTCTGTCTGTGGCAGTACTGCTGGTAGCGGCGCTTTTGGCGCAGCCGGCACGTTCCGAGACGGCGCCGCTGGTGCGCAACGAGCGCATCATCATCGAATATCTGGAGCCGCGGCATCCGCTGTTCGCCTACTACACCGACCCGGACGACCCGGCGCAGGCGAAGGACCATGAGACCAACGTCAAGACCTACCAGCGCTACACCGCCATCATGGAGCGGCTCAAGTCGCGGCGCGTGATGGAGGAGTTCAGCCAGTTCCTGGCGCCGCTGAAGCTGCCGATCACGCTGCGGCTGCGCACCCAGCAGTGCGGCGAGGTCAACGCCTTCTACGATCCCGCCGATTCCTCGATCAGCCTCTGCTACGAGTTCGTCGCCGACATCGAGGATCGCGCGCCGCGCGCGACCACGCCGGAAGGGATCACGCGCGAGGAGGTCATCATCGGCCAGATCGTCGGCACGCTGCTGCACGAGGGCGGCCACGCCGTCAGCAACCTGTTGCGGCTGCCGGTGCTCGGGCGCGAGGAGGACACCGCCGACCAGATCGCCGCGTTCATCATGCTGCAATTCGGCCGCGAGGTCGCGCGCACGCTGATCAAGGGCGAGACCTACGGCTGGAACCAGCGCCAGCGCACCCAGTCGCGCTTCTGGGGCCCGCATTCGACCGCGCTGCAGCGCCAGCACACGTTCCTCTGCCTCGCCTATGGCAGCGACCCGGCAGGATTCGAGGATTTCGTGACCAAATTCCGCTGGCTGCCGAAGCAGCGCGCCGAGAACTGCGCGACCGAGTACAAGCAGATCCAGCACGCCTTCCGCGAGACCATTGTGCCGCATCTCGACATGGCGCTGGTGGCGAAGGTGCGCGCGCGCAAATGGCTGACGACCAAGTAGGGTGGGCCATTAGGGCGTTTACGCCCGTCTTTCGACGGGCTATGGGCGCGCCTGGCAATACTTAATCGCGTGGGCAAAATCGTGCGCGCGCCGTGCCCACGCGTAGACCCGGGCGATTGTGCCCACCCTACGCAAACCGAATCCCCTCACCGCTCCGACGCGATCGCCTTCTGCAGCCGCGCCGCGGTCTCGGGCGAGGCCGCGGTGATCGTGGCAATCACCTTGTCGACCTCCGGCCCGGTGACCGGCGCGACGTCGAGCTTGGCCTTCGCCCCGTCGGCGCGGAACTGCTGATCGGTCGCGAGCGCCGCAAAGGCGGTGCGCAAGGCCGCGATGCGGTCGGCCGGTACGCCGGGCGGCGCCAGCACCGGCCGCGCCACCGTCTTCTGGGTGAGGTAGAGCTCCATCACCGCGCGATCGGCATCGGTTTTCACGAAATCCAGCGCGAACGGGACATGCGCGAACTCCGGATCCTTCTGCAGCGCGATCTGCATCAGCACGTTGATCTTCTTCTCGGCGAGCCACGCCGGCCGTGCCGCCTTCAGGCTCGACACCGACCAGTCACCGAGCGCCTGCACCTCGTTGCGTTCCATCGCCAGCACGATCTCGGTGACGCCGGGATAACCCATCACCAGCTTGAATTTGGTTCCGATCAGCGCGTTGAGCAGCCGCGGCGTGGTCTCCGGGTCGATGCCGGAGGTCGCGCCGGTGATCAGCTCGGTGGTGAACAGTTGCTCGGTGGTCTTCACCGGCGCGTCGGCGCGCGCGACCGAGAGCGCCACCTCGCGGTTGATGCTGCCGAGGAAGTTGAACTTGCCGAGCTCGAACCGGACGGCAGAAGGATTCCAGTTCTTGATCAGCAGCATGCCGCGCTGGACTAACGCGATGGTGGAGCCGTCCTTGGGCGCGATGTTGAACATGTGGTTGGTGGCGGCGAGGCTCCCGGCCGCCGGCATGTTCTGCACGATCACGGTGGGATGGCCCGGGATGTGGCGGCCGATGTGTCGGGCCACCAGCCGCGCCTGGTTGTCGTAGCCGCCGCCCGGCGTCGAGCCGACGATCATCGTGATCTGCTTGCCGGCATAGAACTCGGCGACCGACTGCGCGGACGCGGGCGTGACGGCGATGAAACAGCCGGCGACGACGAGAAATGTCTTGATGCGCATCACCCTACCCTTGCTCCCTGACGTGCGACGTGAGTTTCGCCACCCCGTCGACTGGACGGCCAGCTAACTGAACTGCCAGGAAGCGGTCTTGTCCAGCAGGTCGACAAAAGCACGCACCTTGTTCGAAAGCAGCCGCGACGACGGGTAGACCGCCTGGATCGGCAGCGGCGGCGGCGAGAACGGCGCCAGGACCTCGATCAGCGCGCCCTGCGCGATGGCGTCGCGGACCTGATAGCTCAGGGCAAGCGCGAGACCGCCGCCTTCGATCGCATAGCCGACCGCCGCATCGCCGCTATTGGTGACGAGCCGAGGTGCGACACGCACGCTCAGCTCCCTGCCCTCGGCGACGAAGCGCCAGTCGGCGGTCGGAACGATACCCCTGAAGGCGATGGTGTCGAACCGCGCCAGGTCGTCCGGATGTTTCGGACGGCCGCGCTTGCGCAGATAGACCGGGCTCGCCACCACCACGCTGCGCGTCTCGCCGAGCCGTCGCACGATCAGGGCTGAGTCCGGCAAATGCCCGATCCGGACCGCGACGTCGATCCCGTCCTCGATCAGGTTGACGATGCGATCCGACAATTGCAGGTCGGCGTTCACGTGCGGAAACTTCTGCATGAAACGTGACAACGCCGGCGCCACATGCATGCGCCCGAACAGGACCGGCGCCGCGACCGCGAGCGTGCCCGACGGCGCCGCCCGCTCATCCTGCGCGGCGCGCTCGGCCTCGCCGAGATCGGCCATGATCTTGCGGGCGCGTTCGAGAAAGCGCTGCCCGGTTTCGGTCAATCCGATCGAGCGCGTGGTCCGCTGCAACAGCCGGGCGCCGAGGCGCTGCTCGAGGCTCGCGACCTGGCGCGTCACCACCGATGGCGACACGCGCAATCGCCGCGCGGCGGCCGCGAATCCGTTGGCGTCGCAAACGGCGATGAAGGCCGCCATGGCGTCGAGCCGATCCATATTATTGCTGTATCAGCAATAATATCTTGCAAACAAGGGCCATTATAACCGAATGGGCGAGCAATTATCCTCCCAGCGTCTCTCCAGCGGAGGATCCGAGATGCAGGCCGATTTGGAAAAAGTCTCCAGCGACGTCGCTTTCACGCCGTCCGTTAAAGCGATCCAGGAACGCCGCGGCTCCCGGGCGAGCTACGCCAAGATGGAAATGCGCGGCGGCTTCAAGACGGCGGTCACCGCCGACCTCGCCGCCTTCCTGGCGCAGGTCGACAGCGCGGTGCTCTCGACCACCAACGCCGCCGGGCAACCCTACGCCCAGCACCGCGGCGGTCCGAAAGGCTTCATCAAGGTCATCGACGACAGGACACTCGCCTTTGCAGACTATCGCGGTAACCGGCAGTACATCACGCTCGGCAATCTGGCGGAGAATCCACGCGCGTTCCTGCTCTTGATCGACTACGCCACCGGCCGCCGCATCAAATTGTGGGGGCACGCTCGGGTGGTCGAGGACGACCCGGAACTCACGGGCCGCCTGATGCCGGCCGGCTACCAGGCGAAACCCGAGCAGGTCCTCGTCTTTTCGATCGACGCCTGGGACGTGAACTGTCCGCAGCACATCCCGCAGAAGCTCGACGCCGCCGACGTGGCGAAGGCGCTCGATGAATGGCGGCAGCGAAACGAAGCGCTCGAAAGCGAGAACGCGGCGCTGCGGCATGCGCTGGCGGAGGCGCGGCGCGCGGACGGTGTGCAGGACGGCGTGACCGGCGAACGTTAGCCCCACACCTGCCGGGCGGTCTCCACCACCAGTTCGAGTTTGCGCTTCTGGTCGTCGGCGCTGATCAGGTTGCCGACCACGTCCGAGGCGAAGCCGCATTGCGGGCTGATCGCGAGCTGATCGAGCGGGACGAACTTCGCGGCCTCGTCGATCCGTCGCTTCAGGCCGTCGACGGTCTCCATCTCGGAGGTTTTCGTGCTGACGAGGCCGAGCACCACCACCTTGCCTTTCGGCACGAAGCGCAGCGGCTCGAAGCTGCCGGCGCGCGGGGTGTCGTATTCGAGCATGAAGCGGTCATGGGCGAGCTCGTTGAACAGCCGCTCGGCGATGGCGTCGTAGGTGCCCTCGCGGTGCCACATGCTGCGCTGGTTGCCGCGGCAGAGATGAATGCCGGTCGCCACGTCGCCCAGATTCTCAACAACCTTGGATTCGGCCTTGAGCGAGCGGGAGAAATTCTGCATCGGGTCCTCGCCGCGCGCCCTCATCTGCTCCATCGTCGGCTTGTCGACATAGGCGGTGAAGCCCGGTGCGTCGATGTGGATGTAGCGGCAGCCGGCCTTCACCAGGCTCTCCACGATCTCGCGCTCGATCCGCACGACATCGTCCACGAAATCGTCGAGCCCTTTGTAGACCCCCTTTGAGTTTTCGTAGTCGAAGCGCTGCGAGATGCGATCCGGCCCGATCAGCGCGACCTTGGCCGGCGTCTTCGCGACCTTGGCGACGAACTGATATTCTTCGAGCGGAACGTTGCGCGCGAGCCTGAGCCGTTCCTTGGCCGGCCGGCGATGGGACACCGCCGTGCCGGTGTTGTGCATCCCCTTGATTTCCCAGCGCTGCCCGGGCTCCGCGCCCGCCACGCGCTGCTCGTTGCTCTTGATGGTCGAGCGGTTGGCGTCGAAGCCTTCGACCGCGGCGCCGAAACTATCCTGGAAGTTGAGCCGGCGGATTTCGCCGTCGCTGATCACGTCGAGGCCGACGCTTTCCTGCAGGCGCACCGCGCCACGCACCGCCTCGTCCTCGCGCGCGCGCATCGCCTCGGCGCTGAGCTCGCCCTCGTCGAAGCGGATGCGCTCCTCCCGCAGGCCCGGCGGGCGCAGCAGGCTGCCGACGACGTCGGTGCGGATGGTCTTGAGATTGGTCATCGACAGAGTCCTCGTTTGCTTGCCCGGCAGCAATGCGGTTGGCGTACTGATCGGTTGAGACATGACCCTCCGCCGACATCGCCGGCGACGATCCTGTTTTTCCTGCTCTACAAGTTCAGTTTTCGGACCGCGTTGCCATAGAGCTCGATATCGTCCCGCATGAACTTGCGATAGTGAGCGGTGCCGTTCTCCTGAACGACCATGCCGAGCTGAGTCATGCGCTCGACCATGCCCGGATCGCGCATTGCCTTTGCGGCCTCGGCTTGAAGGCGTGCCGCCACCTTCTCCGATACGCCGGCGGGCCCTTGCAGCCCGATCATGGTGGCGATGTCGAAGCCGGGAAAGCCCAGCTCCGCGCAGGTCGGTACGGTCGGCATTGATTTGGAACGTTCCGGAATGCTGACGCAAAAGGCGCGCAGCTTTCCGCCGTCGATCAACGGAATGACGTTGGGAAAACCCGACCAGCCGGCCTGGATCTCCCCCGTGAGCAGCCCGTTCACCATGGCCGACCCGCCACGATACGGCACGTGCTGCAAGCCGATGCCGGCGCGCTCGGCGAAGATCGCCATCGTGAGGTGATGGATTGAGCCGGGACCGGCCGAGCCGTAGCTCATCTGATCGGGCCTCGATTTGGCTAGCGCGATGAACTCCGCAAGTGTCTTGGCCGGCACCGACGGGTTGACCACCAAAACCGTGGGAACGGTCGCCAGCGCCGTGATCGGCGTGAAGTCCCTGACCGGATGGTAGGAGAGGTTCGGATTGAGCGCGAGGTTGATCGCCAGCGCGCCCGAGTCGCCCAGCATCAGCACATGGCCGTCGGGCCGCGCTTTGGCGACGAGATTGGCGGCGACGACGCCGCCGGCGCCAGGCATATTTTCGACCACGAAGGGCTTGCCCAAGGCGTCCGTCAGCTTCTGCGCCAGCAATCGCGCCAGAACGTCCGGGTTGCCGCCCGGGCCTGCCGCAGCGATCAAGCGCACCGCGCGAGCGGGATAGGGCTCGTCCTGCGCGACCAGGACGGACGGGACAGCGAATGCCAACGCGAACCCGACGATTGCCGCTGCCCACCGCATGTGCGCTGTCTCCCTATTCTCGCGCCGTTTCATTGCCGACCCCACACGGCGCCCGCAACGTCGATGATGCGCTCGAATTTGCGCCATTGATCCTCTTCCGGGATCACCACGTGATCAAGGCCGCCGAAGCCGCATTGTGGGCTCAGCGCCAGCTGCTCGATCGGAAGATGACGGCTCGCCTCGTCGATGCGCCGCCTGAGCAGATCCGACGGCTCCAGGTCCGGCCGCTTGGTGGTGACCAGGCCCAGGACCGCGACGGCTCCGTTCCGAACATGTTTGAGCGGCGCGAAACCTCCCGAGCGCTCGTCGTCGTATTCGAGGAGGAAGCGATGGTGCTTGAGCTGCGAGAACACCTGTTCGGCGATGCCGTCATAGTGCCCTTCGCGATGCCACTGCGGCGTGACCTTGCCGGTGGCGGGATCGATGGTCCTAGCGTTACCCTTGCAGAGATGGATGCCGAAGGTCACGCCGTCGAAGCCTTCGATCATGGCATTATCGGCGGCGATCGAGCGCTCGAGATTGCGCTTGGGGTCCTCGCCGCGTGAGCGCATGCGATCGAGCGAGACTTCGTCGACATAGGCGGTGTAGCCCGGCGCATCGACCTGGATGTAGCGGCAGCCGGCACCGACCAGTTCGCGGATGATGCAGCGCGTGATTGCGACCACGTCGGTGACGAATTCGTCCATGTCGCGGTAAACCGCGAGCGAGTTCTGCCAGTCGAAACGTTGCGAGATGCGATCCGGACTGAGCACGGTCATCTTGACCGGCCTATCGGTGAGCGAGCTTGCGAACTTGTATTCCGAGAGTGGCACGTTGCGCACGAGGGCGAGGCGTTCCACGGCCTTGCGGCGGGTGACGATCGCCGGTCCCGGCGCACTGAAGTTCTGTTCGGCGCGCGCGAGCGGCGCGGTATTCACGCCTTCCATCGCCCTATCCTCGGCCGCAACCTCAAATCCGCTCACCGAGGAGCCAAAACTTTCCTGAAAATTGCGCCGGCGCAGCTCGCCATCGGTCACCAACGGGAGGCCGAGCGCCATCTGCTTCGCGACGACATGGCGGACGGCAGCGTCCTTGGCACGATCGAGTTCCCGTTCGGCGGCCGCGCCCCGCTTGTAGCGGTCGAACACCTCGTAGAGTGCCGGCGGCCCGCTCAAGCTGCCGATCTGATCGACGCGGATCTTACGAAAGTCCATGAGGTCCATTCCTTTTCTTATTTCTTTATTGCTGCGGTCATTTCCCGGAATAGGCAGCGCGCACCTTCTCGATCAGCGCCGGATTGGCGGCGAATGCCTTCTTGATGATGCCTTCGATGAATTCCGGCGTGATGAATTCGACGATGAACCCCTTCGACGTCGCGTCGGCGATCAGCGCCGGGTCTTTCACGGCCGCCTCGAACCCCTTTCGCAGCAATGCAAGACGCTCGGGCGGAAGGTCGGGCGGCGCGACGAACGGCCGCGACAGCGCGACGCTGCCGAATACGATGTTGAGCATCTGGCGCTGCTCGTCGGTCTTGGCGCGCTCGAACGCCGTCGAAACGTTCATCTTGGTCAATTCGGCGTCGCCGACCGGCGCAAGCTGCATGACGACGCGCAACTTCTTGTCCGCGACCCAATGCGGCTTCTGTCCTTTCAGGCAGGTCCAGCACCAACTCGCGACCCCGTCGAGCTCGCCGCGCTCGATCGCGAGGTTGATCTCCGCGCTGCCGGGGTAGCCGGCGATCACCTTCATCCTGGTGCCGAGGATGGCGTTCAGCGAATGCGGATAGCCCGAGGTGGTCGACCCGGCGCCCGATGTGCCGACATTCATGGACCTCACCATCAGGTCGTCGGCCGAATAGATCGGCACCGTGTGCCAGACCGCGACGATCGGCGTGAACTGCTCCATGCTGCCGAGCCAGCCGAACCTTGCCGGATCGAAATCGACCCGCGCGTGCGTGAGCAGCGGCGTGAATGCCGTGCCGTGCTCGAGCGCCGCGAATTCGGTGCCGTCGCGCGACGCCCGCGTCTGGAGATGGTTCGCGAGCACAACGCCGCCCGCGCCCGGCATGTTCTTGACCACGACGGCCGGGTTTCCCGGCAAATGCCGGCCGATATGTCGCGCCAGCAACCGGGCATAGAAATCGTAGCCGCCGCCTGCGGTTCCCGCCGAATAAATCGTGACGGTGCGGTTCCTGTAGCTCCAGCCATCCTGCGCGCTCGCGGTCGCAACCGCCGCTCCGCCGATCGCGAGAGCGATGAAGGCCTTCCCCAGGAACGCGCGCGACATTGCTTGCACCTTCAAGGTCCTCTCCCCGGACGGCAATGGCTTGAATGTGCATTGCCGGCAATCGCCGGCGCAAGGGTGCGGCCCTGCGGCATGACGCATGGCTCGCCGTTGTTTTTGGTCGTGGGTGATCGCCGGTGGGGCCGCTGCCCACCCCTCGCCGGTTGCTAACCCGCGGTCGGTGCCGCCGGCGGCGCCGGCGGCGGGTTCGCGCGCTGCGCGGACGGCGCCGAACCGGTTTCAGGATAGCGCGCGCGCAGGTCGCGCAGGAACGCTTCCAACGTGTCGACCGCGGCAATCGAACGCGCGATCTTGGTGAATTCCGTGCCCTGGGCCTCGATCGGCGCGGTGATGACCTCGAAGGCGCGCGCATCGGGCCCGTCCAGCTTGCTGAGATAGCGCTCGCGGAACCGGGCGAGACCCATCGCTTCCTCGCCGAGCGCGTAGCCGACCGCGGCGCGCATGATGTCGGCGCGCTCTGCGTCGGTGAGCGGCGCGAATTCCTGCCAGCGATCGCCATGCAGCGCCTCGAGCTGTTCCGCCGCCGGCGCCCACTTCTTCGCCGCCCAGAGGATATCGGAGCGCAGGCGGGTCGCCTCGCGGCCCTCGATATTGGCGACGACCTCGTAGGCGACGTCGTTCCGGCCGAGGTCGGAAAGCGCCCGCGCTTCAAGCAGGAGGCGCTGGTTGCGGAGATCGTTGTTGAGGTCGGAGATGCGTGTCGTGCGCAACGCCGCCAGCGCATTCTTGGGCTTGCGGTCCATCATGTAGATCACCGCGAGCCGCGAAGCGACCTGCGCGCGCGCCGCGCCCTGCAGGCGGTGGTCGATCTGGTGCTGCAACAGCTCGCCGGCCTGGTAGAGCAGATCGACCGAGACCAGCCGGTCGGCAAGCCGCCGGATCATCTCGTCGCCGCGCCGGCCGATCGGGGTCAGCTCGCGGAAATCGTAGAACAGCGCGAGCGCGTCGATCGCCGGCAGCGCATCGCCCTTCCCGGCCAGGAACAGGCTGTCGAAGGTCGACACCGCCTCTTCCTGGATGCGGCGGGTCATGTCCGAGTTCGGATGCGCGCGCAACGCCGTGCGCATGACGTTGAAGGCGTCGCGGTAGCGGCTTTCTTCGGTATAGAGACGCCCGAGCAGTTGCAGCGCCTCGATCTCGGTTGCGTCGCCGCGCCAGACCGTGGTCAGGGTCTCGAGCGAGGAGACGACGGCGCGGCGGTCCAGCTCTCCGCGCCCGTATTGCAGCAGCAATTCGCGCAGCCGGCCCTGCGCCGCCGCCGGACGATCCCAGGAGTTGTTGGCCGTGCGGTAGGCGCGCAGCGCGTCCTCCACCTTGCCAAGTGCTTCGGCCACGCGCCCGGTGAGCACGGAAACCGTCGGCTCGAGCTCGCGCGGAATGCCCACCACCTCGAATTCGTTGAGACGGCTCGCCGCCCCGGTGAAGTCGCCGACCTCGAGCGAGGCTCGCACCATGTCCTGCAAGATCATGCGCTGGAATTCGAGCGGCAGCGTCGTCATCGCCGCCTCGGCGTTGCGGAAGCCGTCGCGCGCTTCCGCCCATTTGCCGAGGCGCGCACTGGCGAGCGCCCGCCACAGCGGCGCGTCATGCTGGTTGCCGACGAAGGGATTCGACAGATCCTTTATCGCGGCGTCGGAGCGGCCGATCATGATGTTGGCGATGGCGCGCAGCACCATCGACGTCGAGTCCTCGGCCGACGGCGGATTGTCGGCGACCGCGACGTCGAGCACCGCCTTCGCCTCGGCGAACATGTCGCGGGCGAGAAAGAAGCGCGCCAGGTCGCAGCGCGCCGGCAGGCGCTTTGCTTCCGGCGCAGCCGCGGCGGCGAGGATGAGGTCCATCTTGCGTTGGGTGAAATCGGCCTGCCGGTCGAACCCCCACGACTGCACGTCGAGCACGTGGCGCTCGTAGAGCGCCTGCATCGTCGTTCTCGCCACCGCCGACAGCGATAGTCCCGCCGGCCGCGACACCACGACCTTGTCGGCCGACAGGTCGGCACTGACGTCGTCGGCCACCGGCTGCATCGCGATGCCGTGCGCGGACGCCAGCGTGCGGAACTCGACGAAATCCTGGGACTTGAGGAAGCCGCGCGCGGGCGCGGCGGCCGTGATCACGTAAAGCAGGTCGCCGACGTCGGGATCCTCGAGGCGGTGCAGGCTGCGCGGGTCATCGATCGCGATGGTGACGCTCGAGCGCGCCGACGGAATGATATGGCGGCTGATCTGGAGCGGGCGCGTCGGCTCGACCACCTCGTTGCCAAGCGTCACCACCCAGCCGTCGCCGTCGGCGGCGACGCTGATGAGCTGTGGCCGTTCGAGCTGAACGCGCATAACCGCGACGTTGCGCACGCGCGTCGTCGATACGTTGCGGATGATCTTGCCATCCGGCATCAGCGCGGAAATCCCGATCGCCGCGTCGGTATCAAATACCATCCACACCGAATCCGCGCGCCGGAAGACGGCGGCCGGCGTCGGCGCCGTGAACGGGAGCGTGATGCTGAGATTCTCGCCGACGCGCTTGAGCACGGCACGGATGGCACCGCCAGTGCCTGCTGCGGGCGGCGCTGTCTCCTGCGCGGTGGTGTCGCGCGGCGGACGCACCGGGGCGGGCGCCGCCTGCGGCGCGGTCGGCGCCGGAGCAGCAGCGGGCGCGCTTGGCGGCGGTGCGGACTGCTGTGGCGTGGCCTGCGGCGGGGCGGCCGGCGGTGACGTGGCCTCCGGCTGCGCGGGCGGCGGATTTGGCGGCTCGGCCACCGCCGGCGGCGCTGCCGCTTGCTGTTGCGGAGGTGGCTGCTGCGCCGCCGGTGGTTGCGGCTGCGCTTGCGGCGGCTGCGGCTTCGCCTGTGGCGCTTGCGGCGGCGGCGGCTTCGCCTGTGGCGGCTGCGGCTTCGTCTGTGGCGCCGATGCCGGCGGTGTCGCGTTGGCGCGATCGGCCAGCTCCGCCGCCAGCGTGGACAATTCGTCCGACGGCACCGAGCCTTCCTGCCGTGCGGTCTTGCGGTCGGCGGTCTCGACGTCGACAACAAAACTGTTGTCCTCGCGGAAGGTGCGCACATCGACGCGCGCGCCGAAATTGAAGCGGACCACCGCGGCGTCTTGGTCGGCTTCGCTTTCGATCGATTCGACCATCGGCGGCAGCGTCGCCCTGGCGTCCGCCAGGTCGAAGCGCAGCGCCGCGTCGAACGTCAGCGACAAGCGCTCGCGGCTGTTGTCCGCCGACACGCCGATCAGCTCCGGCAGGTCGAACACGTAACGCGTGAAGGTCGGCTGGGTGATCGCGCGCACGCGGATCGGCGCCAGCTTCTGCTGCTGCGCCAGCGCGCGCTGCGCCCGCGCTTTGCGCTCGCCATCGCGGGCGCGGCGGGCGAGCTCCTCGATGACGTCGCGCGGCAGCCCGGGCGCCAGCCCGACCCAGGTGTCGGGCAAGAGATCGACGAACAGCCGCTCGCCGGCCGCCATCGAGCTCAACGTCACCTTGCGGGCAAGCGCAATCCGGATGCCCTTGCCGTCGGGATCGCGGCGCGCCGCGCTCACATAGCCGGGAGCGTGCTGGGCGATGCGCTCGATCGAGACATCGATCGGACGGGGGAAATTGATGGTGAGGACGTTGTTGGCAAGGCGGACCTGCGCCTCGATCTCGTCGGCAAATTTGAACAGCAGGCGGGCGTAGCCGTTCTCGATCGTGGTGCTCACCTCGCCCTTCAACGGCTGCGCGGCCGCGGGGCACGCGAGGCCCAACGGCAACACGATCAGGAGAGCGATGAGATGGAGCACGGCGGATCTGCCAGCCCGCCACGCCGTACGCGACACGTTACACACGCCACACAACCTTCTGGTCGAAACACCAGCCGCACGCCCGGTGGACTGCCAGACTAGGCGGCGGCGTTTAACGCGGCCTTAACCGTGAGAAATAAGGTGCAATGAATTGCACGGACGGCACAAAACGCGGGTCCGCCAGGGGGGACGCCTCAGCGCCTTAATTCGTCGTCGGCTGGCCGTTGATCTTGGGCAATTCGGCCGGCGGCTTGTCCTTCGCCCGGCTCGCCAGCTCCACGGTGAGCCGTTCGGCCGCCTCCGGCGACATCTGGGCCATGATGTCGGACATCCGGCGCGGATTAATCTGGGTCGCCACCTCGAGCAGGATGCGCATGTCGAGCCGGTCGAAGACGCGGGCCGCGTCCTTCGGCTTCATGTTCTCGTACATCGTGACGAGATTCTTGATGCGCGTGGCCTCGCCCTCGTCCTTGGCGCGCACCAGCTCGTTGATCTGCGCCTCGAGCTGCTTGAGATGGGCGATGCGGGCTTCGAGCCGCTTCTCGGCCGCGAGCACGACGCTCTCGCGCGCATCGAGCTCCTTGGCGCGCGCTTCAAGCTCGCCGCGCCGCTCTCCGAGCCGTTCCAGCACGGCGCGTTCGGCCGGCGACAACATGCGCCCGCCATCGAGCGGGATCTGCGTGCCGGCCGGCGTCGGCGGCGGATCCTTGGGCGCCGGCTTGGCCTTCGCCTTCTGCTCCTGCTTGGGCGGGGTCTCGCCGACCGATCCGGTGACGGCCGGGAAATTGAATACCTGCTGGGCCCACGACTGTGACGGCGGTGACCGTGACGGTAGCGGCACCGGCGCTTCCTTCGCCGGCGCAACGGCGGTCGTCTGCGGGGGCCGCTGCACCGTGCCGGTGACGAGGTTGTCGTCGCTGCCGGCAAGCGTATAGCCGCCGTTGAAGATCAGTCCGGTCGATTTCAGGACGAACAGCGCGCTGATCGCGATCAGCACGACCGGGATGATCCGGAAATCGCGGATGAGGCGGGTCATGCGGCCTTCGTGCCCACGCGCTCGCGCTGACGGTCCGCGAACGACCGCGCCGCCGCCGCCACCGCGTTGGCATTGGGCGCGCTCGCCGCCGTCGGCACGTCTTGCAGCGAGCGGGCCGCCACCACCACGCGCGACAGCCGCGTCAGCACGATGTCGCCGGCGGTGGCCTGACGCTCGAGCTCGACGGTGAGCCGCTCGGCCGCCCGCACCCGTTCGCCGAGGGTCGCGTCGTTTTCAAGGGCCGCGCGCTTGAGCTCGCTCACCGCGCGCTCCGCGATCTCGGTTGCGGTGATCAACTCGGCGATGGTCCCCTTCAAGGATTGCTCGTCGGCACGCAGCCGCTCGAGCCTCCGGTTGAGCGTGTAGCAATAGCCGATTGTCACCATCAGCAGGACAGCGACCAGCAGCTCGATCATCAATCCGAAGCTCACGTGACTTCTCTCCTGTTTGGCGGCGTATTGTTGGTTGCCGTGTCCGTGCCTTCGAACATGGCCATGGTGGTTCTGGAGCGGCGCAGCGGCTTGCCGACGCGCACCGCGACGCGGTCGCCGACGCGGCCCATGCGGCCTTCGGTCAGGACGATGTCGCCGCAGCGCACCGCCACGTTGGCGTCGGGCTTCATCTCGAGCGTCAGCGTGTCGCCGACTTCGAGCCGCATCAGCTCCCGCAGCGGCAGCTTCGCCTCATAGAGCACGGCCTCGACGGCAATCTCGGCCTGACCGATTTCGGTCGCGAGATGGTTTTCCCAGATCGGGTCGCGGCCGAATTTCTCGCCCATGAACATCTGCAACAGCACGTCGCGGATGGGCTCGATGGTCGCATAGGGCAACAGCAGCTCGACGGTGCCGCCGCGGTCTTCCATGTCGATGCGCAGCCGCACCAGGATCGCGGCGTTCGCCGGCCGCGAGATCGCTGCGAAACGCGGATTGGTCTCGAGCCGGTCGATGTTGAACTTGACCGGCGACAACGGCTTGAAGGCGAGCTCGGCGTCGGCGAGCACGACCTCGATCATCCGCTTCACCAGATTGGATTCGATCGTGGTGTAGGGCCGGCCCTCGATCCGGATCGCGGTCTGGCCGCGGCGACCGCCGAGCAGCACGTCGATGATCGAATAGATCAGGCTCGAATTGACCGTGATCATCCCGAAATTGTCCCACTCCTCGGCCTTGAACACGCCGAGGATCGCCGGCAGCGGGATCGAGTTGAGATAGTCGCCGAAGCGCACCGACGTGATGCGGTCGAGCGAGACTTCGACGTTGTCGGAGGTGAAATTGCGCAGCGACGTCGTCATCAGCCGGACCAGCCGGTCAAAGACGATTTCGAGCATCGGCAGACGCTCGTAGGAGACCATCGCCGAGTTGATGATCGCGCGAATGCCGGAATTGTCGTTGAGCGAGATGTCGGCGAGACTGAAGCCGAGGAGGCTGTCGATTTCTTCTTGATTGAGAACGCGCTCGGCCCCGCCCTTCGAGCCGTGCATGAAGTCCGAGCCGTCGCCGCCCACATTGGCCCATTGCGGGCTCGCGTCTTCCGAACCTTCGCCGCCTTCCGAAACGCCGCCCTTGAGCTCGCCTTTTCCAGCCGCGGCACCGTCGGCCTCGAGCGCCAGCCCCCACTCGGCGGCGAGCGCGTCCTGATCGATCTGGTCTTTCCCGAGGCTCACTGGACGACGATTTCCTTGAACAGGACGGCGTTGATGCGGTTTGGCGCGATCGCAGCGTTCACGCGCCGGGTCAGCTCTTCCTTCAGGCGATAAAGACCGGCGGAACCGTCGAGGTCGGTCGGCCGCAGCTCACGCAGATAGGTTTGGAAGGCGTCCATCACCCGCGGCATCGTGGTCTGGATCTGCGGGGTGAGCGCCGCGTCCGGCAGCTCGAGCACGACCTTGACCTTGAGATATTGGGTGCGCTCGTTGCCGGTGGTCGAAAGATTGACCAGCACCTCGGGGACGTCGAGGAACACCGCCGGCTTCGCCTGCGCGGCGACCGGCTTCGCGTCCTTCGGCCCGCTCATCATGAAATAAGCCGCGGTCCCGCCGCCGATCACGACCAGCAGGCCGGCGCCCGCGATCATGATCATCTTGCGCGAGAGCCAGCCTTTGGATGGTGCCGCTTCAGCGCCTTCTTCCGCTTCGTCGTCGATGTCCTCGGCTTCCACCTTTTTAGGCTTGGATGCCATCCCCTAATACCCCCTGTGTGTCTGCGCGAATCGCGCCAAGTCCCGAAAAACCGGCGCTGCGCGAGCCCTTGTTGCCCTTGGTGGTAACGTTAGGTTCCGAATGGTTAACGGATTGTTGCCACGCCGCTTGCGGGCGGAAAGATTTGCCGGGTGCATGGTTTCGCAGGACTGAATTTGCCGGGCCGGCTGTCCGCGCATTTCTCTAACCAGTTGATTTAACGAAATTTTCCGTTTGGCACGCGGCCTGCAATGGCTGTCGCGGGCCGCCGGCTTGGGAGAGCGGGTGGCGCAACCGACCGGGCGGCCGCATGGGAGTGCGGGCATTCGGTCGGCAGGGGAGCATGCCGAATGGAAAACTTGGCTCTTATCAAGCTGTCGCGGCAGATCTCGCTGCATCGCGAGCTTGAGGTCGTCGCCAACAACATCGCGAACATCGACACCACCGGCTACAAGGCCGACGGCTCGGTGTTCCACGAGTTTTTGATGCCGGTCGCCCGCCATGGCGCCTTCCAGGGCACCGACCAGCGGCTGAGCTTCGTGCACGACCGCGCGACCTGGCACAATTTCAGCATCGGCGCGACCCGCAACACCGGCAATCCGCTCGACGTCTCGATCGACGGCGACGCCTTCCTGGTGGTGCAGACGCCGCGCGGCGAGCGCTACACCCGCAACGGCTCGATGCAGATCAACGCCAACGGCCAGCTGGTGACCCAAGGCGGCGACCTCGTGCTCGGTGACGGCGGGGCGATCCAGTTCCAGCAGAGCGACAGCAACATCTCGATCAATCCGGACGGCACCATCACCGTGCGCGAATCCGGCAACGCCGCCACCAACTCGGCGCGCGGCAAGCTGCGGCTGGTGCGCTTCGAGCGGACGGCGACCCTGCTGAAGGACGGCGCCAGCACGTTCCGCGCGCCGGACGGAACCGCGCCGCAGCCGGCCGACACCAATGTGCGCGTCGTCCAGGGCGCGATCGAGCAATCCAACGTACGCCCGGTGGTCGAGATGGCGCGCATGATCGAGATCACGCGCACCTACACCACGATCTCGAACATGTTGCAGCAGATGGGCGAGCATCGTCGCAACGCGATCGACAAGCTCGCCGAAGTACCGGCCTGAGCCAACGGAGACATCCATGCGCGCACTTCATACCGCAGCGACCGGAATGGTGGCCCAGGAGCTCAACGTCCAGGTCATCTCCAACAACATCGCCAACATGCGCACGACCGGCTACAAGCGCCAGCGTGCGGAATTCCAGGACCTGCTCTACGAGCACGTCAGCCGCGTCGGCACCCAGACCTCGACGCAGGGCAACATCCTGCCGGTGGGCATCGATCTCGGCGGCGGCGTCAAGACCGTCGGCACGCCGCGCATCATGACGCAAGGCACGCTGCTGCCGACCGGCAAGGATTTCGACGTCGCGATCCGTGGCGAAGGCTTCTTCAAGATCCAGCGGCCGGACGGCACCTTCGCCTATACCCGCGACGGCTCGTTCCAGATGGACGCGCAGGGCCGGATCGTGACCGCCAAGGGCAATGTCGTGCAGCCCGGCATCACCATCCCGCAGAATTCGACCTCGGTGACGATCAATTCGCAGGGCCAGGTGTCGGCCATCGTGGCCGGCTCCACCACGCCGACCGTGCTCGGCCAGCTCACGATGACGCGCTTCGTCAACAAGGCCGGCCTGCTGCCGATCGGCGACAACTTGTACCTCGAGACGCCGGCATCCGGCACGCCGCAGGACGGCCAGGCCAATGCCGACGGCTACGGCGACCTGCAGCAGGGCAATCTCGAGCAGGCCAATGTCGAAGCCGTGACCGAGATCTCCGACCTGATCGCCGCACAGCGCGCCTATGAGATGAACGCCAAGGTCATCTCGTCGGCCGATCAGATGCTGCAGTCGACGTCAGCGATGATCCGCTGAGGAGAGAAACCATGATCCGATTGGCCGCGCTCTCACTCCTCGCCGTCGCCCTCACCCTCCCCGCTTCCGTGCAAATCGCCGGCGCGCAAGGGGCCGGCGCCGACGGATCGTTCGTCGAACGCTTCTCCGCCTACGCGCCGCTGTCGAAGCGCGCCACCGGCCCGGCGCTCAAGCCGGCGGTCACGGTGGTCGGCGAGATCGTGCGCATCGGCGATCTCGTCGAGAACGCCGGCGCCGCCGCCAATATCGCGATCTTCCGCGCGCCCGATCTCGGCCAGACCGGCCGCGTCGCGGTCGAGCGCGTTGTCGCGGCGGTCATCCCGCACGAGATCGTCGACCTCGAAACCCGCGGTCTCATGGAGGTGGTGGTCACGCGCGCCAGCACCACCATCACGGTGAAAGATATCGAGACCCGCATCACGCAGGCGCTCGCCGGCCGGCAGCGCAACACCGATGCGAACAATCTCACGCTCACCTTCGATTCCGAAGCCCGCAGCATCTATCTCGAGCCGAGCAGCGATCTGCGGCTGGCGCGCGTCGCGTTCGATCCGCGCAGCGGCCGCTTCGACGTGCTGTTCGAGCGGCCGGGCACGCGCAACTTCCTGCGCTACACCGGCACCTATGCCGAGACCTTCGAAGCCGCCGTGCTGGCGCGCCCGCTCGCCGTCGGCGAGATCGTGCGCGCGAGCGACGTCACCATCGCGCGGCGCCCGAAGACGGACTTCGCCGCCAACGTCATCACCACGGCGGAACAGGCCACCGGCCTCGCAGCGCGGCGCGCGATGCGGCCGGGCGACGTGCTGCGCCAGACCGATCTCGCCAAGGCCGAGGTGGTCGCCCGCAACGACAACGTCACCATCACCTTCCAGGTGCCCGGCATCACGCTCACCATGCGCGGCAAGGCGCTCGAAGGCGGCGCGCACGGCGACACCATCAATGTGCTCAACGTGCAATCGAAGCGCTCGATCCAGGCGACGATCGCCGGACCCGGCCATGTGGTCGTGACCGCGACCACGCTGGTGAGCGTCTCCGCGGCGACGACGGCGCCGCGTCTCGCCGCCCAGACCGCCGGCCGTCCCACTCCTACCCTGCAAACGCGCGCCAGCGCCGAGTGAGCGTCATGACAGTTGAATCGAAGTTGCATACCGGTCGATCCGATCCCGCCCCGCGCAAGCCGACGGTGACGGAGCAGGTGTTCGTCGCGTGCACGATGGTCGTGCTGTTGACCAACTGCTCGTCGCTCGAGCGGATCCGCAATATCGGCGAGCAGCCGACGCTCGACGCGATCCAGAATCCGACCACCCGCGCGGGCTACAAGCCGGTGCAGATGCCGATGCCGGCGCCGCAGCCGGCGATCTACCAGCCGAATTCGCTCTGGCGCACAGGCTCGCGCGCCTTCTTCAAGGATCAGCGCGCCATGCAGGTCGGCGACATCCTGACCGTGCTGGTGAAGATCACCGACCGCGCGCAATTCGAGAACGAGACCCAGCGCAGCCGCGTCAACAAGGAGAACTCCGGCGTCGACGACTTCGTCGGCGCCAGGGCGCTCAACCCGGGCGCGGCCAAGTACATGCCGGGCCGCATCCTGACCGCCGACTCGAATGCGTCGAGCGAAGGCAAAGGCTCGATCGACCGCAAGGAAGAGCTGCTCACCAACCTCGCCGCGGTGGTGACGCAGGTGCTGCCGAACGGAAATCTGGTGATCGAGGGCAAGCAGGAGATCCGCGTCAACTTCGAAGTGCGCGAGCTCCTCGTCGCCGGCATCGTCCGTCCGGAAGACATCCAGAGCGACAACACGGTCGAGTCCACCAAGATCGCCGAGGCGCGTATCGCCTATGGCGGCCGCGGCCAGATCACCGACGTGCAGCAGCCGCGTTACGGCCAGCAGGTGCTCGACGTGTTGCTGCCGTTCTAGTGCGTCGTCGCGTTCCGTCCGCGTGAGTTTTTCGTTCTCGCGTCGCCTGACTGGAATGACAGCGACTTGAACAAGCTCCCCGCTGTTCCTTCGTGCACAAAGGGATGGCGTCAAAGACGCGGCCTCCGGAAGCTCCCCTCCGGAGGCCGCGTTCGCTTCCCCCTTCCCGCGCCGCCGGCAAGTCATGTAGCGTTGCGCTCATGAAACGCAGCGAGCACCGCATCCTCACCACCCATGTCGGCAGCCTGATCCGCCCGAAGGCGCTGCTCGACGCCGCGCGCGATCCCGACACCGCCCACCGCGATGTGCATGAGCGCGAGCTCAAGCATGCGGTGGCGGACGTGGTCGCGCGGCAGGCCAAGGCCGGCATCGACGTCGTCAACGACGGCGAATACGGCAAATCCGGCTGGGCGAACTACAGCCTCGAGCGGCTGAGTGGGTTCGAGCCACGGCCCGACACGCTCTATGAAGCGGTCTGGCTCGGCCGCGACCGCCACCGCTTCGCGGAGTTCATGAAGGCGGAGTTTCCGCGCGGCACCGTCGGCACGCCGGGACATGCCTGCACCAAGCCGATCGTCTATCGCGGTCATGCCGCCGTGCGCCGCGATCTCGACAACCTCAAAGCCGCCGCCGCGGCGGCGCCGACCGAGGACGTGTTCTTCACCGCGGTCGCGCCGGCGAGCGTCGGCTATGACGCCGCCAACGAGCACTACGCCAGCGAGCGCGACTACGTGTTCGCGATCGCCAGCGCGATGCGCGAGGAATATCTCGAGGTGATCAAGGCCGGGCTGGTGCTGCAGGTCGACGACGCCGTGCTCGCCAACATGTACGACCATCTGGTCGAGCAGAGTCCGCAGAAATATCGCGCATGGGCGGAGCTGCGGATCGACGCGCTCAACCACGCGCTCGAAGGCATCCCGCAGGATCGCATCCGCTATCACGTCTGCTTCGGCAGCTGGCACGTGCCGCACGTCGCCGACGCGCAGCTCGAGGACATCGTCGACCTGATCCTCAAGGTCAACGCCGGCGCCTATTCGATCGAGGCCGCCAATGTGCGGCACGAGCACGAGTGGTATGTGTGGGAGAAGATCAAGCTGCCGGCAGGAAAGATGCTGATCCCCGGCGTGGTCACGCATCACACCACGACGGTCGAGCATCCGCGGCTGGTGGCCGAGCGCATCGCTACGTTTGCCAAGCTCGTCGGCCGCGAGAACGTGATCGCCGGCACCGATTGCGGCTTCGCGCAGGCGCAGGACATGCAGCGCGTGCACCCGCAGGTGATGTGGGCAAAGCTCGAAGCGCTGGCCGAAGGCGCGCGGCTCGCCAGCAAGGAATTGTGGGGGCGGTAATCGCCTTATGCACCCTTGCAATGGGAAGGATCAGGCGGTGGCGCTAATCTTGACCGTTGCCCTTATCGACCATGACGGGCGATTGCAGATAGACGATCTCAGCAGCACTGCCGTACTTGGCTTCCACTGTTCGTTTCCATTCGGACGTATAGAGTCGCTCGGCATCCGCTCGCGTGGACCAGAAATAGATTCCTCCGGCACGCCGTCCGTCCTCGCTGACCCAATAGTTCTTTCGAAGCAGCCCCGGCAAATTCAGATACTTGGGCGCCGTCGATCGAAAGACCTCGGTCATCTCCGCGATGCTTGCCGGTTGCGGCAGATGGAAGGTGACGATGGTGACGATCATTGACGCGGTCCGATGTCGGTGTTGCTTGAAATAAACGTCTTGGCATGGATGATATCGGGCCGCACGCCCTCGGCCAGTCCGAGCGCGTTGCGATAGTGACGATCGGCGCGCACCCTGTCGCCCATCCGCTCCGCCGCTTTTCCGGCACCCAGCGTCGCCCCGAGCCGGTTTGGCTCTTTCAGCAAGGTGGCCTCGAACGCCACGACTGCATCGCGGAAATTGCTCTGCAACAGGAACATCTCACCCAAAAGCTCGCGCGCCGGAACGATCGGCCCAGGGGTCACCACATGCTTGTCGGTACGATCCTCCGCATCAGCGGCAACACGCATCGCCTGCAAAGCCGCGTCGTGCTTGCCCTCCGCATAGAGAACCCATGCCTCCGCAATCTGTCGGTGGATATCGACCTGCTCGGCCCAGTACGCGTCCTTGGCGGCCCTCAGCTTCTCGGCCAACTCGCGGAGTTCTGGTGATCTCCGACCTGGCAGCGTCGGCAGCGCCTGAGCGGGCGGCCCCCAGCGCGCGTGCAAAATGCGTAATCGCGTCGACGTGGGCAAAGCGCGATGGCGACAGCCGCAGGCCCGCCGCGGCTTTCCAATCGGCGCGCTCCACCGCATGCCGCGCCGCGCTCGCCGCAAGCGCGAACGGACCCGTATGACGAGCCGCGTTCACGCCGGTGACCTTGCGCATGTCCTCAAGGACGTCGCGCGCCTTGTCGTCTTGAGCGAGTTGCAAATAGGCGTACACGAGATAGTCCATGGCGTGGAGCTGATCGTCCGGCTCCTTGTCTTCCTTCGCCACCGTGGCCGAAGCCAGGTTTGAGGCGATCGATTCCCGCCAGTGCCCGACGCGGGTGAAAATATGGGACGGCATGTGCAGAGCGTGCGGCGATGATCCCGCGATGGCAGCATAGCGCTTTGCGGCTTCGATCCCTCTTTCGGCGATGGCGGGGTAGTCGTAGCTGTGCACCAGGTAGTGGGCGACGCCCGGATGCTGGGGCCTGCGCTTGAAGATCGACTCGAGGATTGCAGCCGCCTTGAGCGGCAAGGCGTAGGTCTTGTCGGAGGGCGAAGCCGCTACATTGAGCGCAAGCGCATAAAATATCTGCGCTTCATCGTCTTGCGGGTACCGCGCTGCAACCTCCTCCATCGCTTTCAAATAGAGTTGCAGGCGCGTGCGATGATCGCGCTTGTCGTGCTCTGCGTAGAAGGTCTTCAACGCCCGGATGAAATCCTTCTCCCGCTCCGTTGCCGCAATCCCCTCCCCCTTTTCGAGCGCTGCGAGACCGTCCGCGAGGCTCTTTACCGGCGGCGGACCGAACGGGTTCAACAGCAGGCTGTGGGCGATACCCCAATAGGCAATGGCACAGGCTGGATCGGCGTGGAGCGCGTGCTCGAAAGCCTGCTTTGCGGCGCTGTACCAGAACGAATGCTGGTACAGCATCCCTTGATTGAAGCGTTTGTGGGCTTCGGGCCTACATGACGTCTCGAACTGCACCTCCCCCAGTGCCTTGGCGGGCGCATGTCCAGCATGGTCGTGCTGGGCGAAAGCTGCGCATGGTTGCCATCACCACGACGATGATGCTCGCGACTTTCGCGCCCAGTTGTTTGAACGTGACGATACCGACACGGGCAATAGCTTCGGCCATGCTGTTCTCCACCTGCAGCGACAGCCTTTTGTGTCAGAGCCCCGGGAAACTTTCTTTAAGAGCCGCCTTCATTTTCCTTCAGGGCAGCTTCATTTTTTGCCTTCCTCCGTCCTGCCCGTTATGGTGAGCGCTTAAACCCGCGTTTTTCTCATCAGGAACGCATGATCTACCGTTTCGACGATTGCAGCCTCGACACCTCTCGTCGTGAGTTGCGGCGCAAGGGATCGCTTGTGGCAGTCGAACCTCAGGTGTTCGACCTCCTGCATTTTCTCATCCAGCATCGGCATCGCGTCGTCAGCAAGGGTGATCTGATCGATGCGATCTGGGCCGGCCGAGCCGTCTCCGATTCGGCAATGACGACCCGCATCAACGCTGCGCGGCGAGCGCTTGGCGATACGGGCCAGGCACAGCGGCTCGTGCGGACCTTGCGGGGCAAAGGCTTCCGCTTTGTCAGCGATGTCGAGCAGGAAACGCTCCAAGCTTCGACGGTCGACCGCCGGCAAGATTTCATGTTTTGCCGCACCACCGACGGTGTGAACATCGCGGCTTCGATCACCGGCGATGGCGAAGTGCTGGTGCGGGCCGCGACATGGCTCAATCATATCGACTACGAATGGCGCAGCCCGGTCCGGCTGCCGCTCTTGAGCTTCTTGGCGGATCGGTTTCGCCTCGTTCGCTACGACGGCCGCGGCAATGGCTTGTCGGACTGGGAAATTGAAGACATCTCTTTCGAGGGATTTCTGAAAGATCTTGATGCGGTCGTTGCCGCGCTTGGACTGAGCCGTTACGCCTTGATGGGCGTTTCACAAGGGGCCGCTATCGCAATTGCGCATGCAGCACGGCACCCGGAGCGCGTGACCAAGCTCGTCCTGCACGGCGCTTACGCACAGGGTCGCAACAGACGTGCCGGGCCCGGCGAACTGGAGACCGCACAAGCTCTGTTGTCCATCATGCGACAGGGCTGGGGTAACGAGCGGTCCGCTTTCATGCGCGCCTTCAGTTCGCTGTACCTGCCCAATGGCACGCGCGAGCAGATTACCTCGTTTGCCGAGCTGCAACGCATGGCGACGAGTCCCGCAAATGCAGTAAGACTGCGCACGGCATGTGACGATATCGACGTTCTGGCTCTGCTGGAAAAGGTTCGGTGCCCGACGCTGGTACTGCACTCTCGCAACGACAGCGTCGTTCCGTTCGAGGAGGGCCGCCGCGTCGCAGCGTCCATTCCTCGCGCAAAATTCGCGCCACTAGAATCCGACAATCACATCCTGATGGAAGACGAGCCGGAGTGGCCAACGTTCCTCGCGAACATTGCGAGCTTCCTGGGCCGGCCTGCCGATATGTAGGGCACTGCCGAAGAACTTCCGCCGCAGCAACGGACATCCCACGTCGTACGCCAACAAAAAAGGCCGCCATCAGCGGCGGCCTTCCTGTTTTGATCTTTCGTTGCTGAGAGACGTCTCTAGTTCGCTTTGTCCAGCGTCACGCCGGCGATCTTCACCGCATCCGCCCACAGCGCCATGTCCTCCTGCAGGAACTTGGCGAAATCCTCGGGCGTCAGGCCGACCGGCGACGCGCCGTACTTGTCGAGCTGCGCGATGAACTGCGGATCCTTCGAGGCCTTGATGAACTCGCTGGCGATGCGGTCGATGATCTCGCGTCGGCGTCTTCGCCGGCGCCATCATGCCGTTCCAGCTCACGCCGCGGAAACCCGGGAAACCCGACTCGGCGATGGTCGGAACGTCCTTCGCCTGCGGCGCGCGCCGATCGTCCGACAGCGCGAGCATGCGCACGGCGCCGGTCGCGGCCTGCGGCAACGCCTCCGGCAACGGAATGAACATCGCGGGCACGTGACCGCCGATGATGTCGGTGAGCGCCGGCGCGGTGCCGCGATAGCTCACTGCGTTCATCTCCAACCCGGCGCGCTTGAGGAACAGCGCCATCAAGAGGTTGGACACGCTGCCGGGTCCGCCGCCGCCGGCGTAGGCAAACTTCTTGGGGTTCGGCTTCACATACGCGACGAAGTCCTGCAGCGTCTTGATCGGCAGCTTGCCGTTGACGATGAGCACCTGCGGGCTGGTGCCGATCAGGCTGACCGGCGCGAGATCCTTCATCGTGTAGGGTGGCTTGCCGAGCGCCGGGAAGATCGAGATCGTGCCGGTGCCGGCCCAGAAAAAGGTGTGGCCGTCAGCGGCGGAGCGCACGACGTCGGCGGCGGCAATCGTGCCCATGGCGCCGACGCGATTCTCGACCACGAACTGGTGATTGAACACCTCGGACAGCCGCGCGCAGGTGACGCGCGCGAGATTGTCGATATTGCCGCCGGCGGCGAAGCCGACCAGCACGCGCACCGGCTTCTGCGGCCAACCCTGCGCAAAGGCGGATGGCGCGGCGAGCGACGCCGCGAAGGCCGCGCCGGATGTCAGCAGCGCGCGGCGCGAGATGATCGGCAGGTTCATGGTACGCATCACAAATACTCCCCCAACAACGCGGGTCTAACGGACCGGTTAGCCTTACCTCACGCACAACATGGGCGGCGGTGTGGCGCGCGGTCGCGGAATGAAAGGTCGCAGGGCCGCGCTTGTTTATGCGCGCGTTATCGGACCGTCATCTCCGCGCATCCGCGCGCGGGAACGCGCAAGCCCGCTGAAGCGGCTCGGCCGGAATGACGGCTCAAGCGAACGAAAACTAGTCGTCGCGATAGACGCGCTCGCGCCGCTCGTGACGCTCCTGCGCCTCGATCGACAGCGTCGCGATCGGACGGGCCTCGAGCCGGCGCAGCGAGATCGGCTCGCCGGTCTCCTCGCAGTAACCGTAGGTGCCGTCGTCGATGCGCGAAAGCGCGGCGTCGATCTTGGCGATCAACTTGCGCTGGCGGTCACGTGCCCGCAGCTCGATCGCGCGATCCGTTTCGGACGATGCGCGGTCGGCAAGGTCGGGATGGTTCTCGTTCTCGGCCTGGAGATGCGCCAGCGTCTCCTTGGCCTCCTTGAGGATATCCTCTTTCCAGGCGAGCAGCTTCTCGCGAAAGTATTCGCGCTGCCGCTCGCTCATGAACGGCTCCTTGTCGGTTGGACGATAGTTCTTCTTGTCCACGGTTACGGCGGCCACGCTATGGCCGTTCTTTTTTTCCGCCAAAGCCACTCCGTTCTTCTTCTTCTCCGAAGGCATCGATGTCCCTGCACTGACTAGGTGCGCTCTCTGGTGCGCTTCTTGGGCGCCCCCCTGCTTGCGCGGCGAGCTTATATAGCGGCCGTGTGACATGGACAATAAGGAATAGCGAGCCCTCCCCGCCTGGCCCCCGGGACCGGCCGGACGGGGGTAATGACTGTTATTCCAGGGCTGTAGCGGGTCTTAAGGGGTCGCCAACGGGGTCGCCATCTTGGCGATTTCGACCTCGACCCGAAGCTCGATCTCGGCCAGGACGCCGTCGAGGGCGGCGTCCCCGGAGCCGTTCTTGAGGTGGGCGGCCACCGCCTTGAGCTTCTGAAGGGTCGCCGGGGTCAGGTCGCCGCCCAACAGCCCGAGCTTGAGCTCGTCGAGGGCGTCGAGCGCCACCCTCCCCCGCTTGACCGCATGGCGCCGCCGTTCGGTGGCGTCGTCCACACCTTGCAGCGCAATAAGAGCGTCGATGCCGCCGACCGTCCGCAGCGAGGACGATGCGGCCGCCGCCGGCGCGTTGTCGCCTTCGCTGACGCTGAAGCCCCCGGTGGTCGCGCCGCGCCGCGCCGTCGCCGGGGTCGCGACCGCCGCGGTTCCGTTCGATCCGTAGATTCGCATGGCGAAGCTCCGTGCCGGAGTGGTTCCCGGCTACCCCAACCTCACAGGGTTATGGTTAACGGTCGGTAAATGGCCCGGCAAAATCTGCCGCGCCCGGCAAGTCCGCCCCGGCGGCGCGCCGCGCCCGAATCACCCTCCCACAAAAAACGATCGTCTTTTCAGCGCGTTGCGCGGGCGCCGCGGCTGGCACGGCTTTCGCTAGGTGATCTGTGGTCCGAACTTCTTGGGGAGCAAGATGACGAGGACGCTTCAAGCCGCAATCGCGGCAACGCTCATATTGGCTGGCGCTGCGTCGCCCGCCCTTATCTCGCCCGCGCATGCGACGTCCCGCATCAAGGACCTCGCCAATATCGAGGGCGTGCGCCAGAACCAGCTCATCGGTTACGGCCTGGTGGTCGGCCTCAACGGCACCGGCGACACCCTCAACAACATCCCGTTCACCCGCCAGTCGCTGCAAGCGATGCTGGAACGGCTGGGCGTCAACATCCGCGGCCAGCAGATCCGCACCGGCAACGTCGCGGCAGTGATGGTGACCGCGAACCTGCCGGCGTTCGGCACGCAGGGCACGCGCATCGACGTCACGGTGTCGGCGCTCGGCGATTCCAAGAGCCTGCAAGGCGGCACGCTGCTCGTCACGCCGCTGCTCGGCGCCGACGGCAACGTCTATGCCGTTGCACAGGGCTCGCTCGCGATCTCCGGCTTCCAGGCCGAAGGCGAAGCGGCGAAGATCGTGCGCGGCGTGCCGACGGTCGGGCGCATCTCGAACGGCGCCATCATCGAGCGCGAGATCGAGTTCGCGCTGAACCGCCTCGGCCAGGTTCGGCTCTCGCTGCGCAACCCCGACTTCACCACCGCGCGGCGCATCGCGTCGGCGGTCAACGACTTCATCGGCACGCCGACCGCGGAGCCGCTCGATCCGTCGACCGTGCAGCTCACCATCCCGCAGAAATTCCAGGGCAACGTGGTGGCGCTGCTCACCGAGATCGAGCAGTTGCAGGTCGAGCCCGATCTTTCCGCCAAGGTGGTGATCGACGAACGCTCCGGCATCATCGTGATGGGACGCGACGTGCGCGTCTCCACCGTGGCGGTGGCGCAAGGCAATCTCACCGTGACGATCTCGGAAGCGCCGCAGGTGTCGCAGCCGCAGCCGTTCTCGCGCGGAACGACACGCGTCGTCCCGCGCACCCGCGTCGGCGTGCAGGAAGACGGCAGGCGGCTCGCGCTGGTGCGCGAAGGCGTGTCGCTGCAGCAGCTGGTCGATGGGCTCAATGCTCTCGGCATCGGCCCGCGCGATCTGATCTCGATCCTGCAGGCGATCAAGGCCGCCGGCGCGATCCAGGCCGACATCGAGGTGATGTGATGAGCGCCGTCGCCTCCTCCGCCGCCCTCGCCGCCCCGGCCATTGCGAGCTACGCCGCGCTCGGCGCGAAGCCACCGATCGACGTGCGTGCGCGGGCGCGCGAACAGGCGGTCGAGTTCGAAGCGGTGTTCCTCAACAGCATGTTCAGCCAGATGTTCACCGGCATCGACGGCGACGGCCCGTTCGGCGGCGGCGGCAAGGCCGGCGTGTGGCGCTCGTTCCTGACCGAGGAATATTCGAAGTCGTTCGCCAAGGCGGGCGGCATCGGCATCGCCGATCACGTCTATCGCTCGCTGATCCAGCAGCAAGAAGCACGCGCCCGATAATGGATACCTCCGCTCGTCCCCGCGAAAGCGGGACCCAGCTCAAGAACAAGACTGGATTCCCGCTTGCGCGGGAATGAGCGGTGGAGAGGTTCACCGCCTACTCTCGCAGGAGACGCGCCGATGACCGTCAGGCAGCGCAAACGCAAAATGCCCAGCCGAGACCGGTGATGACGACGGCGGAGGCCGACGAGCTCGCCGCGCACTACATCAGCGTGATGGACTCGCTGCTCAAGGTGATCGAGCAGGAAACCGAATGGGTGCGCGCCGGCCACCTGGCGCAGGCGGCCACGCTCGAGCAGAGCAAGACCGAGCTGTCGCGGCACTATATCGCCGACACGCTGCGGCTGCGCGCCAACCGGACGAACATCGAGCGGATCACGCCGCACACGATGCCGGAACTGATCAGCCGCCATCACGACTTCCGCTCCCTGCTCCAGATGAACCTCACGGTGCTGGCGACCGCACACGCGGTGTCGGAGGGCATCGTGCGGGGCGTATCGGGCGAGCTCACCCGCAAGGCGGCGCCGTCGACCTATGGCGCCAGCGGCCGCGCCAATACGCCCGCCCCGCGCAGCGCGACGCCGCTCGCGGTCAGCCGGGTGCTTTGACGCCCGAGCAAAGCTCTGCCCGCCTTTTTTCACAGTCCTTAAGAATTGCCGGTCAAGGCCGCGGCGCGCCGCGGCGGCCTTAATCCATTTTATGCTTCCAGGTTGTGCGCAGGATCGCCCTGCCGCGCGCCGGCGATTTGGCGTGCCCCAAAGCCATTTCCATAGATTTCATAGGAATCACCATGGTTAATGGCAAGTAATTATCTATGGTTAATGCATTATTACTTGATATTCAACGGTGAATACATGCGCATTTGCATATTATACACGCATTAACCACGTTTTTTCACTTAGAATTACGGCGAGCCATGGCACTCCTGCCCGTCGATCCTGAGTGATCGACGTTGCAACTGCCAGTACGGCAAAAGACCAGAAAGGTTCGAATACCATGGCTTCTAACATCACCCTGTCGGCTGGCGTCCGGCAGAACCTGCTCGCTCTGCAGAACACTGCGTCGCTGTTGAGCACCACGCAGAACCGCCTCGCCACGGGCAAGAAGGTCAACTCGGCCCTCGACAACCCGACCAACTTCTTCACCTCGTCGGCCCTCGGCTCGCGCGCGTCGGACCTCTCGAAGCTCCTCGAACTCGATGGCGAACGGCATCAACACCGTGAAAGCCGCCGACAACGGCCTGACCGCGATCACCACCGCGGTTGAGAGCTTGAAGGCGACCGTCACCCAGGCCCGTCAGGACGCGTCCTGGAAGGCCTCGTCGTTCTCCGTCTCCCTCACCTCGGTGGCGGCAACCGACGTCCTCACCATCTCGGGTGGCGAAGTGACCGGCAACGTCAACGTCGACGTCGCCAACTCGCAGGCGGTCCGCACCTCGGCCTCCAACTACGCGAACATGGACTTCAGCAGCGCCGCCAACACCTTCGACGGCGTGCTGAACTTCACGATCGCCGTTAACGGCGCCACCGCGCGTGCAGTCCAGGTCGCGATCACAAGCGACACGAACATGACCGTCGCGGTCGACGGCGGCGCGGTGACGAACTACGCCATCGCGGATGCCGACATCGTGACCGGCGCCGACATGGTGGGCGCCCTGAACGCCGGCTTTGCCGCCAACAACGTTGGTGTCACGGTCGCCGGTTCAACGGGCGCTGCGCTCACCTTCACGGGCACTTCCACCAGCAACAGCACCGCCAACGTCGTGGTCACCACTGGTGCGGTCGTCGCTCCCGCGGTTGCGGCGAGCTTCTACACCAACGGCGCGCTCACCAAGACCAACGCCACGGCGCAGACCGTCGATGAAATCGTCAGCGGCATCAACGCCAACACCTCGCTCACCGGCAGGATCAAGGCGTCCAACGACAACGGCAAGGTCTCGATCCAGAACCTCTCGACCACCGCCTTGTCCGTGGTCGGCGCCACCGCCGGCGGCGTCATCAATGGCGACACCGGCGCGGCGAACACCACGACGGTCGGCGGCAACACCGTCCGCACGAACCTGATCACGCAGTTCAACGATCTGCGCAGCCAGCTCGATAAGCTCGCTGACGACTTCGAGCTTCAACGGCGTCAACCTGCTCAAGGGCGACACGCTGAAGCTGGTCTTCAACGAGATCAACACGAGCTCGATCAGCATCGTCTCGCAGAACGCCAACGGCATCAACACCACGGTGCTCGGCATCGGCACAGCGACGGGAGTCGAGTTCTCGAGCAACACCTCGCTCGACAGCCGGCTCGACGCGCTGTCCAACGCGTTGACCCAGCTGCGGTCGCAGGCGTCGGCCTTCGGTTCGAACCTGTCGATCGTGCAGAATCGCCAGGAGTTCACCAAGGCGATGATCAACACGCTGCAGACCGGTTCGGACACCCTCGTCCTCGCCGACGGCAACGAAGAAGCCGCGAACCTGCTCGCCCTGCAGACCCGCCAGCAGCTGTCCACCACGGCGCTGTCGCTGGCCTCGCAGGCCGACCAAGGCGTGCTGCGGCTGTTCTAAGCCGACCGACGACAACCGAAATGGAGACGGCGGGGCCCCTGGCCCCGCCGTTTTTCTTTGCGCATTTGCCGATTAAGCCGGTCCGGCAGAACTCGCCGGCGCCCATTAACCCGCCGTTAGCTTCTTTTTTACCAGGCATTAGGGTTACCAGATCATTATCACGCCCAACCCGCTCCCACGAGCGGCGTCGAATTGCACAGCTACGAGACGAGGGGTGCGGTCATGGGTAGCGATGTCGTGTTGTCGGCGGGCGTCCGCCAGAACCTTCTGTCCCTGCAGTCCACCGCCCAGCTGATGAGCATCACGCAAAACCGGCTGGCGACGGGCAAGAAGGTCAACTCGGCGCTCGACAACCCGGTCAATTTCTTCACGTCGTCGGGCCTGACGACCCGCGCCAAGGACCTGAGCGCGCTGCTCGACGCCATGGAGAACGGCATCAAGACCATCGAGGCCGCCGACAACGGCATCACCAGCATCAAGACGACGATCGAATCGATGAAGTCGACGCTGCTGCAGGCGCGGCAGGACAAGTCGTTCAAGAGCACGGCCTACAGCGTCGCGCTCACCACTCCGGCCGCCACCGACGTCCTGGCGTTGTCGGGCGGCTCGGTGACCGGCACGGTCAACGTCGACCTCGCGAACTCGCGCGGCGTTCGCACCTCGGGCTCCAACTACGCGAACATGGACTTCAGCAGCGCCGCCAACACCTTCGACGGCGTGCTGAACTTCACCATTGCGGTCAACGGCGGTACCGCGCGTGCCGTCCAGGTGGCAATCACCAGCGACACGAACATGACCGTTTCGGTCGACGGCGGCCCGGTGACGAACTACATCATCGCGGATGCCGACGTCGTGACCGGGGCCGATATGGTGGGCGCCCTGAATGCCGGTTTTGCCGCCAACAACGTGGCGGTCACGGTTTCCGGTGCCACGGGCTCGCCGCTCGTGTTCACGTCGAACACCGCCGTCAGCAACAGCACGGCCGACGTCGTGGTCACCACCGGTGCGGTCACCGCCCCGGCGGTTGCGGCCAGCTTCTACACCGCCGGCGCGCTCACCAAGACTGGCGTCGTCGCGCAGACCGTCGACGAGATCGTCGCGAGTATCAATGCCAACGCCTTGCTCACCGATAAAGTCACGGCCTCGAACGACAGCGGCAGGCTGCGGATCTCGAACCTCTCGACCGGCGACCTGACGCTGGTCGGCGCCACCGCGGGCGGCGTCGTCAACGGCGACATTGGCGTCGCCAACACCACGACCATCGGCGGCAACGTCGTGCGCCGCAACCTGGTCAAGCAGTACAACGACCTGCGCGACCAATTGAACAAGCTGGCCGACGATTCCTCGTACAACGGCATCAACCTGCTGCGCGGCGACAAGCTGCGGATCAACTTCAACGAGCTCGGCACCAGCTCGATTAACGTTCAGGCGCAGGACGAATTCGGCACGCCGCGGGCGATCAATACGATCACGCTCGGCATCACCGTGCTCCTGAACGCGGATGTCGACGCCGACGCCTCGATCGACACCTTCCTGGACGGCCTCACCGCAGGCCTCAATATGCTGCGCTCGCAGGCCTCGAGCTTCGGGTCGCACCTGTCGCTGGTGGAAATCCGCACCGAATTCACCAAGCAGATGATCAACACGCTTGCAGGTCGGCGCCGACAATCTCGTGCTCGCCGACACCAACGAGGAAGGCGCCAACATGCTGGCGCTGCAGACCCGGCAGCAGCTTTCTACCACCGCGCTGTCGCTGGCCTCGCAAGCCGACCAAGCGGTTCTGCGCCTGTTCGGCTAACGCCAAAAAAAATTCGGGGGTGGGAGGCGGCGGGACGCAAGTCCCGCCGCTTTCTTTACGATCGGTTAACCATGGGTCGTCACGATGGCTCGAAACGTATCCGGAATCGGGAGACCACCATGGCTCTCAAGGTTGAGTTGAAACCGGGCGAGAAGATCATCATCGGCGATTGCGTGGTGACCAATCACGACCAGCGCACCAGATTGATGATCGACGGCCAGGCGCCGATCTTGCGCGAGAAAGACATCCTGACGCCGCAGCGCGCGGACACACCGGCGAAGCGCATCTATCTCGCGATCCAACTGATGTACACGTCGAAAGAACCGCGCACCTATCACGAGCACTACTTCTCGCTGGTGCGCGACATCACAGGCGCGGCGCCCAGCGTCTGGCCATACATAGAGAGTATCAACAATCATATCTTAACGGGCCAGATGTATAAGGCTCTAAAGGACGCAAAGAAATTGATCGACTACGAGCAGGAGCTTCTTGACGATGCAAAACGCGGCTCAAGCATACGGCGCGGTAGCGCGACAAATCGCAAATCCGCGTGAGCTCGAAGCCGATCTGCTTCTGCGCGCCGCCGCGCAATTGCAAGCGGTCTACGACCGCTGGGACGGCAAGCAGTCCGAGCTCGACATCGCGCTGCGTTACAATCGCAAGCTCTGGTCGATCTTTCTTTCGGCGGTGACCAGCCCCGAGCACGCACTGCCGACGGCGATCCGCCAGAACGTCGCCAATCTCGGCCTGTTCGTCATGAACCAGACCGTCTCGATGTTGAAAAATCCGAAGCGCGAGCAGCTGCACTCGCTGATCAACATCAATCGCGAATTAGCGGCAGGCCTGCTCGGCCGCGCCTAGGCGTTTCCGCAAAGAATCAGACAGCGTGAGGCCGGAAGCGCTCGCTCCCGGCCTTTCTTGCGTGGCATCTTGGATCATTCAATCCAGGTGATTCGCTCATGAATCGAAAGCAGCGTCGTCAGATGGCCCGGATCGAACCGGTCGCCGCGACTCGCAACGCATCAAGGCCGAGCGCTGGGCTGGCGGCGGACCTGTTCGCCAAAGCTTTTCGACACTTCCAGGCAGGCCGGCTGATCGAGGCGATGGACCTCTATCAACAGGCGCTGATCGCCGATCCGCGCCATTCCGGCAGCCTCCATCATCTTGGTCTCATCGCCATCAAGATCGGCCGCCCCGAAGTCGCCGTCGACATGATTGGGCAAGCGATTGCTTTGAATGAGACGAACGCAACGCTGCACCACGACATCAGCTTTGCGCTGATCGCGCTCGACCGGCACGCGGATGCGGTGCGCCATGCCCAGCGCGCCATTGCGCTCAAGCCTGACCATGCCAATGCCTATCTGCTGCTCGGCGACGCGTTCCTGAAGCTGCGGAAACTGGATGAGGCGATTGCCATCTACCGACGGGGGCTTGCGCTCGATCCAGCCCACGCCGAAGCGTACAACAATCTTGCCGAAGCGCTGTTTGCGCAGGGACATCTGAACGAAGCCGCACAGTCCTTCAAAGAGGCGCTACGGCTCAAGCCCGATCTTGTCACTGCCTATAACAACCTCGCCACGATCTATTTTTTGGCTGGCGACGCCCCGCATGCTCTGAACGTCATCATGCAAGGCTTGCAGATCGAGGAGACGCCGCTCCTCAGGACCATGTTTTTCAACTACCTGCGCCACGCACCCTCGATTCCCGACAGCAGCGCGTTTCGCCAGTACGTCGTGCGCGCCATGTCGGAGCCGTGGGGCCGTCCCGGCGCGATCGTCACGGCATGTATCACCCTCGTTAAATGCGACCTGCGCATCAAGCGCAGCATTGATCGTGCAGCGGCCGCTTGGCCGCAACGATTGTCGTGCGAAGAATTGTCCGATGGCTTGCGCGCCGCCGGCGGCGATCCCGTGATGCGGGCTCTGCTGCTAAACGCCTATGTCAACGATATCGCGCTGGAGCGGTTTCTGACCCTGGCCCGCTCGGCTCTGCTCGAAGCCGCCGCAGCAACACCCGCGACCGGCAATATCGACGATGCCATTCTGGCATTTGCCTGCACGCTGGCGCGACAATGCTTCATCAACGAGTACGTCTTTGCCTACGCGACGGATGAGCAGGCAAAAGTTGCCATGCTGCGGGACCAGGTGGTAGCCGCCCTGCGTTCCGGCGATGCGGTGGCGGCCTTGCCGCTTGCCGTCATTGCGGCCTACGAGCCGCTCTATTCAATTCCCGGATCTGAAGCCTTGCTGGCGCGATCATGGCCGGGCGAGATTGCCGATCTTCTGGCCCAGCAGGTTCGCGAACCGCTGGCCGAACGTGAGCTGCGTAGCAAAATTCCGCAACTCACCCCGATTGAAAATGATGTTTCCCTTCTGGTGCAGAACCAATACGAGGAAAGCCCCTATCCGCGCTGGGTGAAGTGCGCTCCGGATGAAATCACGCAGTCCATCGACAAGAGACTGCGCAACGACTTTCCGCACGCCCGTTATTGCCCGATCGAACGAACGGACGGCCTCGATGTGCTGATCGCCGGTTGCGGCACCGGCCAACAGGCTGTCATGACGGCTCGACGCTATGCAGGCGCGCGCGTCCTGGCAGTCGATCTCAGCCGCGCCAGCCTCTGCTATGCGAAATACCGCACCGACGCCCTCGGCCTCAATAATATTGAATACGGCCAAGCCGACATCCTCAAGCTTGGGTCGCTCGGCCGTCATTTTGATCTCATCGCCTGCAGCGGCGTTCTGCACCATCTTGCTGATCCGCTGGAAGGCTGGCGGGTCTTGCTGTCGATCCTGCGTCCCAAGGGCATCATGCACGTTGCCCTCTACAGCGAGCTGGCGCGGGCCGATGTCGTGGCGGCGCGGGATTTCGCCGCCACGCGCGGCTATCAAGCGACGATCGACGACATCCGGCGCTACCGGCAGGACGTCCTTGCCCTCGACGAGGCGTCACCGGCCAGAGCCATCGCATGGCGAGCCGATTTCTACGCCTCCAGCGATTGCCGCGACCTCTTGTTCCACGTTCAAGAACATCGCTTCACGCTTCCGCAAATCAAAAACTTCCTCGCCGACAACGGACTCGAGCTGCTCGGATTCGAGCACGACGCCGATGTGTTGCAACAATATCGTACGCAATTCCCGGGCGATCCCGCCTGTACCAACCTTGATCACTGGCATGCCTACGAGCAGCAGAATCCGCGAACATTCAGGCGCATGTATCAGTTCATCGTGCAAAAGCAGGCTTAGCTGGGCCTATAGCTGGATGGGCGCGTAGCTCACAGATAGTTCACGAGACTGGTCTGGTAGAGCAGCGAGGTCGTCTGCAGCGAGGCCTGCAGCCGCGTCTGCAGCGCGAGGATCTGCGCCGCGACCTCCTCGTTCGACACGCCCTCGATCCCTTCCAGCATCCCGGCGAGCGTGCTCTCGGTGTGGCGATGCCGTTCGGCGGCGCTCCGCAGCGTTTGCTGCGCGCCGGCAAGCTCGGTGGAGATGTCCTCGATCCGCTGGGTGCCGACCGGCACGCTGAGATTGGTGCCGACCCTGGCGTTGAGCGCGGCGTTGCGGGCGACCGCATCGGGATCGCTTGACGAGAACGTCACCGCGGCCAATGCCGCGACGTTCTGCACCATCCAGCGGATGCCTTCCTCGTTGGCGCGCAGGCCATAGGAGATGCTGATCGAGGTATCGACCCGCGCGGTCGCGGTGGCGCGCGCCGGATCGGTGCCGACCTCGCCGGTGTACCAGGTCACCGTGTTGGCCGGCGTGCCGGCCACCAATGCGGTCGCGGTCGCGGGCGGCCCGCTGACGCGCTGCGGCGTGCCGTTGAAGAAGTTGTCGGCGGCGACCACCGCCGAGGCCGCAACCAGCGCCGTGTTGGCCAGCGTCTCGATCGAACCGGTCACGGCGGTCTGCAGATTGGCGGCTGTGGTGGCCGCGTCGACACCAATCGTGAACTCGTTCGGCCCCGGTGTCGTCGACGTCGTTGCGGTCAGCTTGATGACCTCGCTCGTCCCATCCGGGAGCGTGAAGCGGAACTGCACGGTCTCACCGGCATTGGGCACCCCGGTGAAATCGATCGACATCGCCGGCGGCGCGCCGGCCGGCCCGGTGACCGTGGAATTCGTGAGCGTCGTGCTAATGCTCGCGAGCTTGAAGCCGAACACCGTGGGCGGCGCTTCTTCTGCCACCTGTACCGACGTCGCCGTCGGCGCCGAGATCACCATGCGGCCGCGGCCGAGCGTGCCGAGATCCGCAAGCTTGCGCTCAGACACGATCTGCTTGAAGCCGGCGCGGACGCCATCGCCGTCCATGATGTCGTCGAAGCTTGCGACCGAAGGCTTTTCGGCTTCGCGGCCCGAAAAGATGTAGCGGTCGCCGGCCTGCGTGTTCAGCAGGCCGAGCATCTCGTTGAGGCTGGCATAGGCGGTCGACTGCGGAATGGTCGAGCCATTGCTGGCGATCGTCGAGGACTGGAACGCGGCCGATTTGACCGTCCTCCCGACATCGACCAGCCGGCTGAGCGAAGTCTGCGCGAGATTGAGGCGCACATCGACGTGGATGATCGAGCTCTGGAACGCTTCGATCGCGGAGAGCCGGCTGCGCAGGCCGACCGCGAGGCCACGCTCGAGCCCGAGGCCGGCATAAGTATCCGATTTCTTGCCGGTCCCAAGCCGGCGTTGCAGGTCGTCGAGTTGTCGGCGCATCTCGACCAGCGTCTGAACATTCAGCGCCGAACGGGTACCGATGCCGCTAATACTCATGACGACCTCATATCCTCAGGAGCTGGTCGAGCATTTCCTTCACCGTCGTCAGCACGCGGGCGTTGGCGGCGTAGGCATTCTGCAGCGCGAGCAGATGCGCCATCTCCTGGTCGATATTGACCGCGGCGGTGTCGTTGAAGCGCTGCTCCAGCGCGTTGAACACGACGTCCTGGCCCTGTGCGAGGTTCGTGGCCGCTTCCGCCGCCGCGCCCTGCTGGCTGATGACCTGGCGCATGAACGCATGGATCGAGCCGCTGAACGGAACCGTCGGCGCGCCGATGCCGGTCTGCGGCGAAAACGACAGCACGGCGTTGTTGAGCTGGTCGTAGAGGAAGTTCGGGCGTGTCGCATCGCCGGACGGGGTCATCGGCACGGTCTGGAACACGAACAGTCGCGACGGGTCACCGGCCAGGTTCCCATTGACCGCAATGCGCCCGGCGAAGCCGACCGACTGCGAGCCGATCGCACCGATTGCGCCGGTGTAGGGCGCGTTGCCGTCGACAAAGAACGGCAGTTGCGGCACCCCGCCGGTCAGGCTGGTGACGGTATAGGTCGCCGAAACCGCATCGACGTTGACCTTGTTGGCGGCGCCGTCGTCGAGGATGCGCAGCGTATTGCCGGCCGGATTGGAGAACTGCAGCCCGCTGGTTGCGAGCGCCGCCGAGAGCTGGCTGACGACCGACGCCATGCCGCCGGAGAAATCGAGCCCGATCACCTGGTCGTTCGGATCGGTGGTCACCGAAGCCGACAGCGGCAGCGCGTCGGGATCGTCCACGCGCATCAGCGTGAGGGTGCGCTGCTGGCCCGACGCATTGTCGGTATAGGTCACGCGCACCGAATTGCCGTCGATCAGATTGCCGAGGTCGATGTCGAAGCCGGCTTGCGGACCGGCGGTGACCGCCGTGCCGTCGATGGTCCGATCGGACAAGGCGCGCGCCACCGCCGTCGCGATCTCGTCGAGCTGGGTCTGCGCCTGGACCAGCACCTCGTCGCGCATCTCGAGATAGGCCGCGATTTCGCCCGAGCGGATCGCATTGCTGGCCAGGAGGTCGACGTCGCTGCCGTTCGGCCCCTTCAGGACGATGGTGCCGACCGCGCGCAGCGATGGATCGTTGCTCCAATGCGCGGACGGGTTCATCGCGCCCTGCGGGTCGAACGCCAGCGTCGACGCATTGATTCCGACCAGCTGGATGCCGGAATTGGTGAAGACCGACACCTGATTGAAGTCGTTGCGAACGACGTTGATGTCCATAATCTGCGCGAGCTCGTCGATATAGACGTCGCGCTGATCGAGCAGGTTCGCGGTGGTGGCATCGCCGGCACTGGACGTCGCCAGTTGGCGGTTGATCTGCGTGATCCGCTGCATCGCATCGTTCGCCCGCGTCACCGCGTCGGCAAGCCCGAGCTCGGCATCGCCCCGCAACGACTGGATGTCGGAGGTCATGCCGTTGAGCTGCTGCGCCAGCACCTTGGCGGCGTTGATGACCCCCGTACGCGCCGATGCCATTTCCGGGTTCGTCGTCAGCACCTGGAGCGAGCTCATGAACTCGTTGTAGGCGGTCTCGAGCGTGCTGGCGGCGCCCGGCTGGCCGTAGATCGATTGCAGCCGGTCGAAGAATTCCGCGCGCAAGCCGGCGTAGGACGCGCCCGAGCTTTCCACCCGCATCTGGCGCTGGATGTACTGGTCGAGCTCGCGATTGATCGCGGCGATGCGGACGCCGGTGCCGGCCGCCCCGGCGACGATCGGCACCTGGGTGGCGGTCTTGCGGACCCAGCCGGGCGTTTCGGCGTTCGCCACATTGGCGGCGACGATCGAGAGCCCGGCCTGGTTCACCCGCATGCCGCTGACGGCGGTGGCGAGCGCCTGCGAGAAACTCATGGCACCCTACTTCCTTGACCGGACGCGCACATGCGCCGGGCGTTTGAGCATGATCGCTACCGCAGCATGTTCAGGAGGTCCTGAACCATCTGGTTGGCGCTGGAGATGACCCGCGTATTGGCCGAGTAGGCCTGTTGCGTGACGATCAGCTTGGTGAACTCGTCGGCGATGTCGGTGTTGGAGCCTTCGAGCGAGGAGCCGACGATCTTGCCGGGCGCACCGTAGATGGCGGGGCCGGATTCGTCCGTCACCTCGAAGGCGCCGCCATCGATGCGCTTGAGGTAGTTGGCGCCGTTGAAGTTGGCGAGCGTGATCTCGGCCAGGTCGATGGTGCGGCCGTTCGAGTAGCTGCCGACGATGCGTCCCTTGTCGCTGACCGAAACCTGCTGCAACTCGCCGGCCGGGAAGCCGTTCTGCTGCAGGATGTTGACTTGCGCGTTGCCGTTGGCGTCGGCGAACTGGGTGACGCCGCCGGAGCCGTGCACAAGCTGGATGTCGCCGAGCGCGATGCCGTTCACGGTCACGTTCGTCAGTGTCAGGCTGCCGATGGTCGGATCCATCTGGCCGTTGGCGCCGAACCGGTAGTTCACGCCGACGTTCTGCCAGGCGGACTCTTCGCCGGTCGCGCCGGAGTCGACCTGATAGAACAGGTTCCAGGCGTCGGTGCCGCCGGCGTAGTCAGCCGAGTCGACCTTGGCCCAGCGCAGCTGGATGTTCACCGGCGATCCGGAGATGTCGAAGGCGGTGACCGCGCCGCCGCCGATCGATTGATCGAGGAACACCGTCAGGTCCTGGGCCCGTACCGTGCCGTTGGCCTCGACCGCGTGGAACACGTTCATGCCGAACTTGACGGCGGTGGTCGGGGGATCGACGTCGACGTCGTTGCTGCCGGCGGCGACAAACGTGAGGTTTCCGTTGGTATCGACCGAGGCGGTGCCCATGGCGCCGGGATATGCGGCGAGCCGCGCCTGCAGTTCCGCGACGGTGGACACTTCAAGACCGCCGCCGGTGCCGAACAGGATGTTGAAGGTGCCCGCACCGACGGTGACGTTGAGCTGTTCGCCCACGGAGACGCCCTGGTCGAACAGGTTTTCCGACAGGTACGGAACGCCTTCACTGAGACCCAGCCGCGTGGTCAGCGTGTCGGTCGAGAACGCATTGATCTCGAAATCGTAGTCGGCTGTGTCCGCATCGATCCGCAGCCTGTTGGTGCCGCCGGAGGTGTCGATCGATGCCGTGACGGCGGCATTGAGGCCGGCGAGGCCGTTGATGTCATTCATCACGTCGGTGAGCGTGTCGGTGTCGGCGTACACAATGTCGTAGTTGGTGGCGACGCCGCCCGCCGGCGTGACCGTGACGCGCAGCGTGCCGCCATTGCCGGCGCCTAGTGCGGTGGCCGCCGTGGCGAACGTTCCCGTGCCCGTCACGCCGGCGATCACGTCGGCGAGCTGCGCGCCCGAGCCGGTGATGCGCGCCGCGGTCGGCGCGCCGGCGATCGGGTTGGAGGAGAACGTCGTCGGATCGATCAGCTCCGAGCGCGGAATGTCGGCATCCGCATTCGGCGTCAGCGGATAGGCCGCGAGGTTGGCGCGATACTCGATCTGCGTGGTCGCCTGCGCCGGCAGGAAGTCGTTCTGGAACTGCAGCAGCGTCGGAACGCTGCCGACAAGATTGCCAGTCGACGGGTCGACCGGAATGCCCATCAGGTAGTAGCCGGCGCCGTTGACCAGGTAGCCGTTCTTGTCGGGCTGGAAGTCGCCGCGGCGGGTGTAGCGGTCGATGCCGTCGAACACCGGCCGGTTGTCGGCGAAGGCCGACGGCTTCTGCACGACAAAAAAGCCGTCGCCGTTGATCGCCATATAGGTGCCGATCGAGGCGGCCTGCACGTCGCCCTGGATCGTGTTGGTCATGCGCGCATTGGCGACCACGCTGCCGGCGAGCTGCTTGGACGGCGTTGCGTCCGGGATCAGGTCGACGAAGCTCGTGTCCATCCGCTTGAACGCGGTGGTCTGCGAATTGGCGATGTTTCCGGAAATGTTTTCGAGTGCGAAGGACTGCGCCCGCATGCCCGTGACTGCGGTCGTAAGAGCACCGAAGATACCCATGACGTTTTCTCCAACTGCGAACCGGCGGGCCCCCCAGGCCCGCGCATCACGGCCACCATCGCAAGCCGCATGCCAATGGAAATTGTTGTTATTTCAATTGCTTATGATGGACGGCGGCGCCCGCCACCCGGCAAGGCTCGCCGCTCACCGGCAATTCCTGCCGGGCAAAGGCGCGCAATTTCTCGCAAACTGCGCGCTTGTCGACCCGCCTCGCTGGCGCCGCGATTGCCGCCGAGCTTGCGACGCGGGGCGCGCAGTCGATCGTTTCGTCCACAGGAACTCACGGATACGGCCCGCCGGCGGGCCGTCGGAGCCGCCTTTTGCTTTGTCGTTTCCGCCGGTTAGACTAGATTGATCGAGGGGCGGTTTCAGTAAGGGGAAGCGGCGGTAGCGCCATGGCTTTCGTTCCCGGCTTCGAGCACGACGTTTTCGTCAGCTATGCTCATTTCGATAACGAGCCGGACACGCAGGAAATCCGTTGGGTCAGCCGCTTCCAGGCCGACCTGAAGGTCGCGTTGCGGCAGCGGCTGGGCGTCGACCCCGACCTCTTCTTCGACAATCGCAGCCTCCAGAACCAATTCCTTGACGAACTGACGCAAAACGCCCGCGGCGCGGCGGCCTTCATCGCGATCATGTCGCCGAGCTACATGAAGCGCGAATGGACCATCAAGGAGCTGGAGGCGTTCGATTCGTCGAACCCCGACCAGAACCGCCTGGTCCCGGTCGAGCTGCTGCCGGTGCTCGAAAGCGAGTGCCACCCCCGCCTGCTGCAGGTGAAGCGCGCGCCGTTCTACTGGAAGGACCCGCTGGAAGAGGACATCGCGCTCAAGCTCACGCCGAAATTCAATCCGGACAAATACGAGCAGCGCCTGCAGGGGCTGGCGCACCGGATGGAAGGGCTGTTGCGCTCCATCCGCGACCGCTCGCCGAAGCCGGTCGACGTCAAGGGTCCACTCACCGGCGAGACCATCCTGCTCGCCCAGGTCACCAACGATCTCTACGACGAGCGCGACCAGGTCGTCGCCTATCTCAGCCAGTTCGGCGCGAAGATCCTGCCGGAGGGCGACTACAAGCAGGGCGGACCGGAATTCGCCGAGGCGTTCAACGCCGACCTGGCGCAGGGCGGCCTGTTCGTGCAGCTGCTCGGGCCCTACCGCTCGAACCGCCCGCCCGACTTGCTCGCCGCGGGTTCGAGCGAGCCCCGAAGCTACGCCCAATTCCAGTACGACACCGCCAAGGCCGCCGGAAAGCCGGTGCTGCAGTGGCGGCGCCCCGACATCAACCCCACGACCATCACGCATTGGGACAAGCGGCTGCTCGACGGGCCGGAAGTCCTGGTCATGGGCCTCCAGGAGTTCATGAAGGAGATCAAGAAGGTCGTCGAACGCAAGAACGCCGCCGCGGAAAAGGAAAAGGCCAGGGCCGAGAAGGAGGCCGTCAAGGAAAAGACCGGCGACGGCGCGGCCAAGACCCAGTTCCTGTTCATCAATGCGGACCAGAGCGACAAGGAATTGACCAACCAGCTGCTCAAGGCATTCGAGGACAGGCGCGACTGGATCGCCGCCGGCCCGCTGTTCGAAGGATCGGCGGAGGACATCACCAAGGACCTCGACGCCAACCTGGTCGATTGCGACACGCTGCTCTTGGTCTACGGCAAGGCGGATGCGCCGTGGGTGCGCGCGCAATTGCGCCGCTACAGCAAGATCGAGCGGCTGCGCGAGCTGCCGCCGCGGGTGAAAACCATCCTGTTCGCTCCTCCTGCGCCTAAACCTGAAATTGCCATGTCGGGCGGTTTCGCCAAGATCGATCGCCAGAGCGGCCTTACGGGGGACAACGTCGAGCAGATCGTCGCGGAGCTGCGGCGGTGACCGGCGAGCAGTCGCAGCGTCCGCCCTACCCGGGCCTGCGCGCCTTCCGGCGCGAGGAAACCGATCTGTTCTTCGGCCGCGAGGACTGCACCAATGCGATGGTCGACCGGCTGGCGGCGACCCGCTTCCTGGCGGTGCTGGGCTCCTCGGGCACCGGCAAGTCGTCGCTGGTGCGCACCGGCCTGCTCGACGCGCTCGAGCTCGGCCTCATGGCCAAGGCCGGCTCGCGCTGGAAGATCGTCGACTTCCGCCCCGGCGGCTCACCGCTGAAGAATCTCGCGCGGCGGCTGCTCGAAACCGAGCACGACGCGGACAATCCGTACATCGAGGCCAAGGACGTCGATCTGCTGCGCGCGTTTCTCGCGCGCGGGCCGCGCGCGGTCATCGAATGGTGCCGCTCCGGCCACCTGCCGGAAGGCGGCAGCCTCCTGCTCCTGGTCGACCAGTTCGAGGAATTGTTCCGCTACCAGGACTACGAGGGTCGCGAAGAGGCCGAGGCGTTCGTCGCACTGCTGCTCGAAAGCGCGCGTGAGAAGGACGCCCGGATCTATGTGACGATCACCATGCGCTCCGAATATCTCGGAGCCTGCGCGCTGATCGAGGGACTGTCCGACGCCATCAATGCCGGCATGTTCCTGACGCCGCGCATGACCCGCGAGCACTGCCGCGACGCGATCACCGGGCCCGCCGAGGTCTGCAACATCGACATCGAGCCCGCGCTGGTCAACCGCCTGCTCAACGACCTCGTCAATTTCGCGCCCTGGGACGACCGCGACGCCAACGACCAGCTCGACCGGCTGATGCGGCGGGCTGACCAGCTCCCGCTCCTGCAATACACGCTCAACCGCATGTGGCAGCGGGCGCACGACCGTACGCCCGGCAAGCAGGTCAAGCTGACCGTCGCAGACTACGAGGCCATCGAGGGCCTGAGCGGCGCGCTCAACGCGCATGCCAACCAGATCTTCGACGATCTCGGCAAGCAGCGTGCACAGGTCGCCGAGTGGGTGTTCCGTGCGCTGACCGCGGGCTCGACCCTTGCCGACGCGGTGCGCCGTCCGACCCGGCTTGACGACCTGATCTCGGCCTGCGGCGGCGACGAGGCCGGTGTGCGCGCGGTGGTCGACGCGTTCCGTGCTCCCGGCGTCAACTTCCTGCTGCCCGAATTCGATCCGCACGATCCGAAGCTCGCGCTCGACACCTATATCGACATCAGCCACGAGAGCCTGATCCGGCAGTGGAAGAAGCTCTCCGAGTGGCTCGGCGCCGAAGGCCGCGCCGCGCAGCAGTGGCGGCGGCTGGTCGACCGCTTCGGCACCGGCGAGATGCTGCGCGGCCGCGAGCTCGCCAACCTGGTCGCCTGGCGCAGCGAGACCAAGCCGAACGCGGCCTGGGCCAGGCGCTACGGCGGCGACTATCCCGCCGTCATCGCCTTCCTCGACAAGAGCCAGCGCGCGCAGAACACCAAGCGCGTGGCGGTCATTGCGTCCACCGTCGCGGCCTTCGTGCTGGTCGCGGGCTTCGGCATCGATGCGACTCTGCAGCGCAACACCATCGCCAAGCAAAGTAGCGAGCTGAAGCAACAATTGGCCGCCACGCAGACGATGCAAAGCCGCGCGGAGACCAACAGGTTGCAATTCCGCGATCTCCTGGAAGAAGTCATCTTCACGCTGGATTCCCCGGGCGCCACGGACGTGGCCGCAAGAGACGTCAGGGACAGCGCGCAGACCCCCGACCAGCGTCCCGACGGCGGCGGGCAGGACCTGCCCGGCGGGCCTGAGTCGTCGGCATTGACCGACCGCCCGGTCTCCGAGGCGCCGGCTGCACCTCGCCTGAATCCGACACTGGTCACCCTGACAGTTGCCGTCGAGCGGACGCGAAACCTGCTGCGAACCGACCCCAACGACATCGATTTCCTCAGACTCCTTGGTGTCAGCCTCCGCAAGATCGCCGAGGCTAGGCAGAGCGACAAGGACCTGGACGGCGCGGAGCAGGCGTTCACCGAAAGCACCGGAATCGTGCGTGAGCTGTTGCGCAGCAATTCGGGGCACAAGAACCTGTCGCTGTGGCGGGACGATCTCGCTTTGGCGCTCGCCGGACTCGCGCGCGTTTACGTGCGCCGCGACAACCACACGCAGGCGCGGGTATTTTTTCAGGAGACCATCGACATCGAGCTCGAGTTTGCCAAGGGCCGCCCACCGGACCGGCAACTTATCAACCTGCAACGCCATCTTGGAGAGCTTGGCGACATACACATCAGGCTCGGCGACCGCAATGCGGCGCTCAAGGCCTTCGAGGAGCGGCTGCAGATCCGCCGCCGGCGGCGCGCCGCGATGCCCGGCGACGCGACGCGCTTGACCGACGTATCGGTTGCGCTCGATCGCGTCGGCCAGCTGATCCGCGAGCAAGGCGATCTCAACGGCAGCCGGACCTATTTCGAGGAAGCGCTCGAGATCGACCGCGCGCTACACAAGCGCACGCCGACAAGGCGTGACTGGCAGGAGAACCTGGTCTTCAGCCTGACCCGGATCGGCGACCTCGAGCGCCAGCTCGGACGCCAGCGCGCGGCGCTGACGCCTTATGAGGAGGCGCTCGGGCACCAGCGCGGTCTCGCCTCCGACGTCACCGTCATCGCGACACAGCAGACGCTGGCCTCGCTGCTCGGCAAGATCGGCGACGTCAAGCGCCGCCTGAAGGATTTTCGGGCGGCCATCGCCTCACATCGCGAGGAGCTGGAGATCCGCCGCCGGCTGCTGGCGCGCGAACCCAACAGCCTCGCCGCGCAGCGCAACGTCTCCAGCGCGCTCGACTATCTCGGCAACACGCTGCGCGAAGACAACGACTTGCCGGGCGCCCGCACCGCCTTCAACGAGCAGCTCGAGCTCGATCGCGCCATCGCCAAGGCCGACCCCAACAACATCACGAGCCTCACCGACCTGGCCTGGAGCCTGAACCGGCTCGGCGATCTCGACCGCGACACGTCCAAGTTCAACGAGGCGGCGCAGCATTACGAAGAGGCGTTGGGGATCCAGCGCAAGCTGATCGCCCGCGATGCCGATAATGTGGTGCGCATGCGCGCGCTCGCCTCGATCGTGAGCAAACTCGGATCGGCACGGTCGCGCGTCAGCGACAACGCCACCGCGCTGGCGCTGCATCAGGAAGAGCTCGACCTGCGCCGCAAGCTGTTCGCGCGCGCGGCCGACGACGACAACGACGCCTTGCGCGACCTGTCGCTCGCGCTCGACCGGGTGGGTAACGTGCTGCGTGATATGAGCGACTTCCGCGGTGCGCTGAAATATTTCGAGGAAGAGCTCACGATCGACCGGCGCTTTGTGGAGCGTGCGCCCAACAACCTCACCGCTCTCGGCGACCTGCAATGGACGCTCAACAAGCTCACCGACTTCCTGCGGGACCGCCTGGGCGACCGGGTGGCCGCGCGCAGATACATCGAGGAGATGATCGGGATCGATCGCCGCCTCGTCGAGCGCGAACCGAACAGCAAGGATCGCCACCGCCGGCTCAAGGACGACCTGACGAGGCTCGCCAATCTGTTGCTCGACCTTAATGAACCGGTGTCCGCGCGCGACACCTATGGCGAAGCCCAGGTGGCGGTGGAGCGCTGGCTCGGCATTGCGCGCAATAACTTTATGAAGACGTCGAACGACGCCAACCGCAACGACCTCGTGCAGGCCTATGACGACGCCGGCAGGAGCGCCTTGTTCGCCGGCCGCGCCAACGCGGCGCTGCCGCACCTCGAGGCGGCGCGGTCGCTCAACCCCGATGCGCCTTTGAGTACGCTCAGTCTCGGGCACGTCTATCTGTTCTTGGGGCGCTACGCGGAAGCGATCCAGTCCTACGCTTCGGTGCGGGAACGCGCCCGCAGCAAGGACGGAAAGCGGACCTACGGCAACGAGATTCGCGACGACTTCGCGACCTTCCGCCGGCTCGGGCTGACGCTGCCCGAGATGGCGCGCGCCGAGCGCGAGCTGAAGCTCTGATCGCTAAGCGGCGGCTCTTTCCTTGGCGCATGTCTCGTCCGAAAAGTCTGCAACTTTTCGGGATCATGCGAGTGCCGCCTCAAACGTCAGTGCGACGCCGTTGATGCAATAGCGCAGCCCGGTCGGCGGCGGGCCGTCCTCGAACACATGCCCGAGATGCCCGCCGCAGCGCCGGCAGTGCACCTCGGTGCGCGGAATGAGCAACGCATAGTCCCGCTTGGTGCCGAGCGCGCTGGCGAGCGGCTGATAAAAACTCGGCCAGCCGGTGCGGCTGTCATATTTGGTATCCGACGAAAACAACGGCAGCGCGCAGCCGGCGCAGGCGTAGGTACCCTTGCGCTTCTCGTTGTTGAGCGGGCTCGATCCCGGCGCCTCGGTGCGATGCAGGCGCAGCACGTCGAACTGCGCCCGCGTCAGAAGGGTGCGCCACTCGTCGTTGCTGCGCTCGATCTCGAAGCGTCCCATCGCCTCGCTGCTGCCGTAGAGCCACCACAGGCCTGCGGTGGACGCGAGCGCGGTGCTGCCGAGGACCAGGTTGCGCCGCGTCAGCATGGTCACGATCCGGGCTTGCCCCACAGCTCTTCGAGCCGGGCGTCGCGTCCGCAATTGAAGCGGTAGAACTGATAGCGCGTCGGATTCTTCTTGTAGTAGTCCTGGTGATAGTCCTCGGCCTTGTAGAACGTCGTCGCGGCGGTGATCTCGGTCTGGATCGGCTGCTTGAAGCGCGCCTGATGCGTCTTCTTGGTCGCCTCGGCGAGCGCGCGTTGCTCCTCGCTGTGATAGAAGATGCCGGGGCGATACTGGTTGCCGCGGTCGCAGAACTGGCGATCCTTCGCGAGCGGATCGTGGTTCTTCCAGAACACGTCGAGCAGCCGGTCGTAGCTCACCACCGCCGGGTCATAGACGACTTCGACCGCCTCGGTATGGCCGGTACGGCCGGTTACCACCTGTTCGTAGGTCGGATTGACCGCCATGCCGCCGATATAGCCCGAGGTCGTGCTGATGACGCCTTTAACCTTGTCGAAATCGGCTTCCGTGCACCAGAAGCAGCCGCCGGCGAAGGTTGCGGTGGCGGTCGTTGGCGCCGATGTCTGCGCGGCGGCGCCGGCCAGGGCGGCAATGGTGAGCGCGAGGCTGAGGATGATGCCGGCCGGAAATCGCATGGGGCTCCCCTTTCACGGCAGGGCTGGATTGCGCCGACAATATCCGATTTTGCGGCGCCCTGCCCTTCAATTCCGGTCACGTTCATGCGAAGCCTGCGTGACCAAGCTGGAATTAAGGAAAATCGCATGCGTTTTGAAGGCACCAGCGCCTATGTCGCGACCGACGATCTGAAGGTCGCGGTCAATGCCGCCATCACGCTGGAGCGGCCGCTGCTGGTCAAAGGCGAGCCCGGCACCGGCAAGACCGTGCTGGCGCTGGAGATCGCCAAGAGCCTCGGCGCGCCCCTGCTTGAATGGCACGTCAAGTCGACCACCAAGGCGCTGCAAGGTCTCTACGAATACGACGCGGTGTCGCGGCTGCGCGACAGCCAGCTCGGCGACGAGCGCGTCAAGGACATCCGCAACTACATCAAGCGCGGCAAGCTGTGGGACGCCTTCGTCGCCGACGCGCGGCCGGTGCTCCTGATCGACGAGATCGACAAGGCCGACATCGAATTCCCCAACGACCTGCTGCTCGAGCTCGACCGCATGGAGTTCTTCGTCTACGAGACCGGCGAGACCGTGAAGGCGCGCCGGCGCCCGATCGTGGTCATCACCTCGAACAACGAGAAGGAATTGCCGGACGCGTTCCTGCGCCGCTGCTTCTTCCACTACATCCGCTTCCCCGATCACGACACCATGACCGCGATCGTCGAGGTGCACTTCCCCGGCATCAAGCAGCGGCTGGTCGCCGAGGCGCTGCGGCTGTTCTACGAGATCCGCGACGTGCCGGGACTGAAGAAGAAGCCGTCGACCTCGGAGCTGCTCGATTGGCTGAAGCTCCTGATGGTCGAGGACATCGGCCCGGAGACGCTGCGCGAGCGCGATCCCAAGAAGCTGATCCCGCCGCTGCACGGCGCGCTGCTCAAGAACGAGCAGGACGTGCACCTGTTCGAGCGGCTGGCGTTTATGGCGCGGCGAGACGGGCGGTGACGCGGCTGGCATGATGGTTGCTACGATTGCTGAGCGTCAGCCCGATCCGATGGAAGAAGCGAACATGAAGACTTCGGTTGCAACGCTCTCACTGGCTGCCCTGACAATCGTGTGCGCCGCCCCTGTCGCGGCGGAAACCGTCGAGCAGTTCTACAAAGGCAAGACCGTCGATCTGATCGTCGGTGCCTCTCCGGGCGGTGGCTACGACATCTATGGCCGCGCCGTGGCGCGCTACTGGGGCAAGCACATCCCGGGCAATCCGGCCGTGGTCGTGCGCAACATGCCGGGCGCCGCGGGCATGACGATGCTGCGCCACACATCCAGGGTCGCGCCGCGCAATGGCCTGGTGGTCGGCACGAGTTTTCCGCTGGCGATCCTGAAGCCGCTGATGGACAAGCGCGACGACTATCTGCCGACGGCGTTCTCCTTCATCGGCAGCGCGAACCAGGAGACCCGCACCTGCCTGGCGATGAAGAACCAGCCCGTGAAAACCATGGACGACGCGCTGACGACCGAAATGGTCATGGGCGGCAACGCGCCGGGCGGCGCGCCGCACGATACGCCGATCATGCTGAACAACATTCTGGGAACGAAGTTCAAGCTGGTCGCCGGCTATCCCGGGACCCAGGAGATCGCGCTCGCTGTCAGTCGTGGCGAGGTCGGCGGCATCTGCGGCTTCGGCTGGACGAGCCTGATGAGCCAGCAGCCGCAATGGGTGACGGAGAACAAGATCAACATCCTGGTTCAGATCGCGATGGAGCCCTATCCGGCGCTGGAGAAGATGGGCGTCCCGATGATCTGGAAGTGGGTGAAGACCGACGAGCAGCGCCGGGTCTGGAGTTCCTCATGGCCGAGCAGGTTTTCGGCCGCCCCTTCCTGGGGCCGCCCGAAATCCCGGATCCTCGTCGAACGGTTAGGAGACCTTCAGCTCGGCCTCCATGCCAGCTTGCTCGTGGCCGGCGATGTCGCAGTAGAGCCGGTAGGTGCCGGCGTCGAGCGGCACCGAGCCCTCGTCCTCCTTGCCGACCTTGAGCTTGAACCCGTCGACGCCGTCGACGAGCAGCGTGTGGGTGACGGTGCCGTCGTTCTCGTACACGAACGTGACCTCCCGGCCTTCGCCGTGTAGGTCTTCTTGTCGAACTTGAGCGAGTCCTTGGCCTTCACGACCACAGCGCCCACGACCGGCGGCCCGGAGCTGCTATCACCGCCACTGCCGCAGCCGACGAACAGGACGAGGATGAGCGCGACTGCTGCGGCGCGGAGCGAACGGTTGTGCATGCGAGGGAACGTAGCGGTGCGCCTGTCGCCCTCCCAACCCGGCAGGTCGACGGCTACGCTCTCCGTCGTGGCCCCGTCCCTCGAGACCGTGCTCGCGCCGGGCTACCTCGACGACGTCGAGCAGCTGCCGGTCGACGACGTCCGCGCCATGCGGGCCGAGTGCGTGGCGGTCGAGACGTCGGTGTCCTTCGTGCGCCGCACTGGTCCAGGGTCGCCTCGACATCGTGCGGGCCGAGCAGCGCCGACGGGCCGACGGCGGCGAGCCCCCGACCTGGGCGAGCTCATCGGCCGCCTGCCCGAGATCCTCGGCGAGCACGCCCGCCCGCCGGGCATCGGCCGCCTCCCGCAGTCCATCGAGCCGCCCGAGCCCGACCCCGAGCTCGCTCGAGCCGCCTCGACGCCATCGCGCGCGCCAGCCGAGCTCAGCGCGCTCCCCGACGTCGACGACGGCCGAGCTCGACCGCGGTGGCCGCGAGCTCGAGGCGTTCGAGCACGACGTCTCGGCCCGCCGCCGCGCGCTGTTCGAGCGCATCGACGCCCTCCAGAGCGAGCTCACCCGCCGCTACCGGACGGGCGAGGCGTCGGTCGAGTCGCTGCTCGACGAGGGCTGACCAACTCGGCGAGCGGTACGCTTGCTCGACGTGAACGATCTGCTCGCGACCGTCGCAGATCCGCTGTGAGGACGAGCTCGAGCAGCGCTGGCGCGACCTCGGCGAGTTCATCCGCGAGCAGCGCCGGGTCGGCCACCTCTCGCTGCGCAAGCTCTCCGAGCATGGCCGGCATCTCGAACCCCTACCTCAGCCAGATCGAGCGGGGCCTGCGCAAGCCGTCGGCCGAGATCCTCCAGCAGATCGCCCAGGCGCTCGCAGATCTCGGCCGAGACGCTCTACGTCCGGGCCGGCATCCTCGAGGAGCGCGACGGCGACGCCGACCTCGTCGGCGAGATCCTGCCGCGACCCGTACCTCACCGAGGAGCAGAAGCAGACGCTGGTCCAGATCTACCAGTCGTTCCGCGCACGAGAACGACGACGTCGCCGGTCGGCACCGACCCGCGGCCGAGGCGAACCGTGAGCGGCGGCCGACCCGGTAGCGTTGCGCGCCCGCCGTGCGCACGCTCGCCGTCCTCTCGCTGCACACGTCGCCGCTGGCCCAGCCGGGCGCCGGCGACAGCGGCGGCATGAACGTCTACGTCCGCGAGCTGGTCGTCGTCGCTGGCCCAGGCCGGTGTGCCGTCGACGTCTACGTCCGGCGCTGGCGACGACGACCTGCCCGACGTCGTCGACGTCGAGCCCGGGCTTCCGGGTCGTGCACGTCGCCGCCGGGCCCGCTCGACCTGGCCAAGGAGGAGCTGCCCGACGTCGTCGACGAGTTCACCGCCGGGGTGCTCGAGCGCACCTGCGCGCCGACGGCGACGTCGACGCGCATCCACGCCAACTACTGGCTGTCGGGCGTCGCCGGCCACCGCGCTCAAGCACGAGCTCGACCTGCCGCTGGTGTCGACGTTCCACACGCTCGCCCGGGTCAAGGCCGAGACCGGCGACGCCGAGCCGCGAGCGCCGGGTCGACGCCGAGGCCGAGGTCATCGGCTGCTCCGACGCCATCCTCGCCTCGTGCACCGCCGAGGCCGACGCAGCTCGATCGCGCTCTACGGCGCCGACCCGGACCGCATCGAGATCGTGCCGCCCGGCGTCGACCACGCCTTCTTCTCGCCCGGCGACCGGCGCGGCGCCCGCGCCGGCGCTCGGGCCTCGGCGACCGACCCGGTGCTGCTGTTCGTCGGCCGCATCCAGCCGCTCAAGGGCCTCGACGTCGCCGTCGCGCGCGCTGGCCGCAGCTCGACGCGACCCGACGCCGTGCTGCTCGTCGTCGGCGGGCCGAGCGGGCCCGACGGCGCCGGCCGAGCTGGCGCGGGTGCACGCGCTGGTCGACGAGCTCGGCCTCGACGACCGGGTGCGCTTCGTCGACGCCGCAGCCCCACCACCTGCTGTCGACCTACTACCGCGCCGCCGACGTCGTGCTCGTGCCGAGCCGCTCCGAGTCGTTCGGGCTCGTCGCGCTCGAGGCCGCCGCGTGCGGCACGCCGGTGGTCGCCGCCGCCGTCGGCGGGCTGCGCACGCTCGTCGACCACGGCCGCACCGGCTTCCTCGTCGACGGCCGCGACCCCGCGCGCTTCGCCGCCGCACGTCGACGAGATCCTCGGCGACCCGCGCGCTGGCCGCGGCGCATGGCGGCGCGGCGCCGCCGACGCGCGCCGCGGCTACACGTGGTCGACCACCGCCGCCCGCCTGCGCCGGCTCTACGCCGACCTCACCGCCGCGCGTCGCTGCGTCGACGTGCCGTTGATGGCCGACGAGCGCCGCCGACGCCCGACGCCGAGCTCGACGCGCTCGAGGCGCGTCATCGACGCGTGGCTCGACGGCGCAGCTCGCCGAGAACCCGGTCGTCGCCGCCGTCGACCGCGGCGAGCCCGAGCGAGCGCCGCTGGTACGTGCGCCTGCGGGGCGAGGAGAAGGACATCTTCACCGTCTGGCTCACGCTCGGCCAGCGCACGCTGCACTACGAGACCTACTTGATGCCGGCGCCCGAGGAGAACGCACGCCGCGTTCTACGAGCACCTGCTGCGCCGCAACCACGAGCTCTACGGCATGCGCGTTCGCCATCGGCGCCGAGGACGCCGTCTTCCTCGCCGGCCAGCTCCCGGTCGCGCGCCGTCGACGAGGCCGAGCTCGACCGGATCCTCGGCTCGATCTACGCCTACGTCGAGCAGTGCTTCCGCCCGGCCATGCGCATCGGCTTCGCGTCCCGCTTCAAGGGCTGACGGCTCGTGAGCGTGTCCCAGCTCCATGCATCGGCGTCTGGTGGTCGTCGGCGGCGGGCGCATGGGCGAGGCGCTGCTCGGCGGCCTGCTCGCCGGCGGCTGGGCCGGCGCGGCGACCTCGCCGTCGTCGAGCCGGTCGCCGCCCGCCGCGCCGAGCTCGCCGAGGCGCTTCCCCGGCGTCGCCGTCGTCGGCCGACCCGGTCGGCGGCCGACGGCGCCGTGATCGCGGTGAAGCCGCGCCGACGTCGACGTGCGCCGCTGCGGTCGCCGCCGGGCGCCGGCCGGTGCTGTCGATCGCCGCCGGCGTCACCATCGCCCGCCTCGAGCGGCCGCCGGCGCCCGGCGTCGCCGTCGTGCGGGCCATGCCGAACACGCCCGCGCTCGTCGGCGCCGGCGCCGCCGCCATCGCCGGCGGGCCGGCGCGGCCGACGACGACCTCGCCTGGGCCGAGGCGATCCTCGGCGCCGTCGGCACCGTCGTGCGGGTGCCCGAGCACCTGCTCGACGCCGTCACCGGGCTGTCGGGCTCCGGGCCCGCCTACGTGTTCCTCGTCGCCGAGGCCCTCATCTTCGCCCTCGGCCGACGGGATCGGGGAATCCCAGGTCACCACCTTGAGCCCTTTGGCGTGAGCGGCTTTGACCGCGGGCACGATCTGGTCGCCCGAATTGTTGGAAATCATGATCGCGTCGACGCCCTGGGTCGTGGCGTTGGTGACGATTTCGATCTGGCCGGCCACGCTGTTTTCGGGCGTTGGCCCAGAGGAACTGCAGCTCGGTCGGGTTCTGCAGCTCCTTCTGCGCCTCGAGCGCGCCCTCGTGCGCCTGGTCGAACACCGCGATGCCCAGGAATTTCGGCAGGAGCACCATGCTCACCTCCTGCCCCGGCGTGGCGGTCGCCTGCCCATAGGCGTTCCCAGAGAACGCCAGCGCCGCCAGCGCGGCGCTCGTCAACAAGGACTTCTTCATGCTGCCCTCCCTTTCCATGCGCCGTGGACCATCTGCACCAGGTTCGGAGCGAACACCGACAGGATCAGCAGCGCTCGATCACGCTCGTCTGGGTGTTGCCCGTGATGTTAGCCAAACCCATGCCGTTGCGAAGATTGAGGATGACCAGGATCGAAAGGCCGACCCCGATCAGGTTGCCCGAGCCGCCGAAAATGCTGACGCCGCCGAGCAGAACGATGGTGATGATGTCGAGCTCGAAGCCTTGCGCGATGTCGCCGCGCACGGACCCGAGCCGGGCCGCGTAGAGCAGGCCTGCGAGCGCGGCGACGACGCCGGACGCGACGAACAGGAAAAGCTTGGCCGGCTGCACCCGCACGCCCGAATAGCGGGCGGTCTCGAGGCTGTTGCCCATCACGTAGACCAATCGGCCGAGCGCCGAGCGATGCAGCACGACCGCGATCACCACGAAGAGAACGAGAAAGATGATGATCGACAGGGTGAGCGGGCCGAGCAGCGGCTGCTGGCCCAGCGCATTGAACCATTCCGGATAGTTGCCGATCGCCCGGTCCTCGAGGAGGATGCGGGCGATCCCGCGGTAGCCGATCAGCCCGGCGAGCGTCACGGCAAGCGAGGGCAACCCGAGATAGGCGATCCAGAAGCCGTTGTTCAGGCCCGCCAGCGCCCCTGCGACCATGGCCGCCAGGATGGCCAGCGGCAGCGGCACGCCGAGCTGGAACAGCCAGGCCATGACGGCCGCTGCAAGACCCATGATCGAGGCGACCGACAGATCGATCTCGGCGTTGACGATGATCAGCGTCAGCATCAGCGCCACGATGATCTTCTCGATCGAGAGCTGGAACAGGTTCACGATGTTGCCGACCCCGAGATAGTAGGGGGAGCGCGCAATGTTCATCGCGACGATCGCGACGAGGACCGCCAGCAGAAGAAGCTCCCAAACCCGGAAGTGGCCAAGCGTCATGACTTCGACGCTCCTCCCTGGCTATTTTAGGTCTGGAAGTAGACAGACCACTTGTCGATATTCCGGCCAAGAACCACGCGAGTCAAGACGGGGGATCGGGCGGGAAGATCGGGCAACCCCGCATCGTCCGGTCCGGTCTGGGTACAGCGATCTGGATGGTCGAAGGCGGATCGGAGCCCAATGGCAATTCCGGCGTTCCACGGTTAGGCTCCTGCAGCCGAAAGATCTTTCCACGGTGGCAAGGTCAGGGGAGCGGGTGTTGGAAGCCGAGGGCAGGGGGCAGGATCCAGTGGCATCGTCGCCTGTTCTTGAGCTGCGCGGGATCGACAAGCGCTTCGGCGCCACCCAGGCGCTGGATGATGTCTCGTTGCGCTCCATCCCGGCGAGATCCACGCGCTGCTCGGCGAGAACGGCGCCGGCAAGTCGACGCTGATCAAGATCATGACGGGCGTCTACCAGCCGGATCGCGGCGAGATCCTCCTTTCCGGGGCGCCGATCCTGATGGCGAGCGCGGCGGAAGCGCAGCGCCACGGCATCGCCGCCATCTATCAGGAGCCGCTGCTCTTTCCCGACCTCAACGTCGCCGAGAACATATTCATCGGACACCAGGATCGCGGCGCCTTCACCAACTGGCGCCGGATGTTCCGCCAGGCCGAGGACATCCTCCGCACGTTGGGCATCGTGCTCGACGTGCGCAGCCCGGCGCGCGGCCTGACGCTGGCCGCGCAGCAGTCGGTGGAAATCGCCAAGGCGATCTCGCTGAACGTCCGGGTGCTGATCATGGACGAGCCGACCGCATCGCTGTCGGCCCATGAAGCGGCCATGCTGTTCAGGCTTGTGCGAGACCTGCGCGACAAGGGCGTTGCGATCCTGTTCGTCAGCCACCGCCTCGAGGAAGTCTTCGAGATCGCGGACAGGGTGACCGTGTTCCGGGATGGCCGGCGGATCTCGACCAGGCCGCGTGCGGAAGTGACGCCGCAAGGCGCGATCGCGGACATGGTCGGCCGGGAGATGGGGCTGATGATGCCGCGGCCGCTCGAGCCGCACGGCGACCTGGTCATCTCGGTGCGCGGACTTGCGCGCGAGGGTGCGTTCCAGGACGTCAGTTTTGACGTGCACCGCGGTGAGGTGCTCGGCTTCGCCGGGCTGATCGGCGCCGGGCGGACCGACGTCGGGCTGGCTCTCTTCGGGATCGAGCCGGCAACCGCCGGCACCATCGCGCTCGGCGGCCGGCCGGTGACGATCCGCTCGCCCAATCAGGCGATGGCGCTCGGCATCGCCTATCTCTCGGAAGACCGGCGCCAGCTTGGCCTGTCGCTGCCCATGGCCATTTCCGCCAACATCTCGCTGCCGGTGCTGCGACGGTATCTCAACAGGCTCGGCCTCGTGCGCACAGCCGAGGAGCGAACGACCGCCGAGCTCTATCGCCGCCGCCTGGCGATACGCGCGCCGTCGGTCGATCTTGCGGTCAGCAAGCTCTCCGGCGGCAACCAGCAGAAGGTCATGCTGGGCAAGTGGCTCAATACCCATCCCTCGCTGCTGATCCTCGACGAACCGACGCGCGGCGTCGACGTCGGCGCCAAGGCGGAGGTCCATGCCATGATCGCCGAGCTCGTCGCCGAGGGCATCGGCATCATGCTGATCTCGTCCGAGCTTCCGGAGGTGCTGACGCTCAGCGATCGCATCCTGGTCATGCGCGAAGGGCGTCAGATGGCGATCTTCAGCCGCGAGGAGGCGAACGAGGAAACGATCATGGCGGCAGCGATGGGACAGGCCATGACCCAGGAAGCAAGCGGGGCGGCGGCGTGAGGTGGCTGCAGCACCATGTTCGGCCGGAGCAGATCCGCGAGCTGAGCCTCCTCTTCCTGATCCTGGTCGCGATCCTGGTCTTCGGCTCCCTGATCGACGGCTATTACACCTCGCGGACGTTCAATCGCATCGCCTCGAGCGTGGCGATCATCACGGTGGTGGCTGTCGGCCAGACGCTCGTCGTGCTCACGCGCAACATCGATCTTTCGGTCGGCTCGATCGTGGGCTGCACGGCCTATTTCGTCGGCACCCAGATCGCCGCCACCCGGAACTGTCGCCGGCCTTGCCGTGCTCATCGCAGTGGCGCTTGGCGCCGCCATGGGCGTGATCAACGGCGTCATCGTCGCCTGGGGGCGAGTGCCTTCGATCATCGTCACGCTCGGCACGCTCGCGATCTACCGCGGGCTGCTCATCGAGTATTCCGGCGCCAAGACCGTGACCACCGCCAGCCTGCCCGCCTGGATCGTCGAGCTGCCGCGCCTCACGCTGTTCACGCTCGGCGGCCTGGAGATCCGGGCGATGGTCGCGCTGGCGCTCGTGATCGTCTGCGCCGCTCACTTCGCGACCGGATATCTGAACTTCGGCCGGCGCTTCTACGCGATCGGCTCCAACCCGACGCGGCGGAGCTGGTCGGCCTGCCGGCCCGGCGCATCGTCTTTGCCGCGTTCCTGATCTCCGGTGCGCTGTCCGGCCTCGCCGGCTCCATGACGTTGGCCCGATTCGGCACGATCACGGTCGAGAACGCGATCGGACTGGAGCTGCAGGTCGTTGCCGCCGTCGTGGTCGGCGGGGTCAACATCTTCGGCGGCTCGGGCACCGTGATCGGCGCGATGCTCGGCGCCGTGATGATCGGCACGTTGGAGCAGAGCCTGTTCCGCCTGCAGATCAGCCAGTTCTGGCTCGACGGCCTGCTCGGCCTGCTCATTCTGCTCGCGGTCGCGAGCGACACGCTGATCCTGCGCCGCCTGCGCGCGCTGTGGGCGCGTACCGAGCTCAGGCTCGTTGCGGAGCATCGCGGAAGCAGGCCAGCCGCCGGTCGTCACAGCGATGCGCAAGCCCGGCAGGGGCGGGATCGGTGGTCAAGGGCGGTGAGGCGGGCAAGCGCCGTCATTTCCGCCTTCATGGCGCGCGGTGTCGTCTCCTCGATGTGATCGAAATGGCCCGCCATTTCCTTGGCCGCCCGATCAGCGTCCCGGGCGGCGATGAACGGCAAAGGCGATCTTCTGGACGCTCTGTGTTCCCTGGAGCCTGCCGCTGCCGAGCGCTTAATGTCGATGCCCACCGTTCTCCTCCCGGAGCGCGCGAGCGCCGAGGCCGATGATATCGCCGACAAGCCTGTTCTAGACGAGCCAGACGCCGACCGGGGAGCTTCAAAGGAAGAGAGGTCATCGACCCGTTCGCTGGTCAGCTGCCGACGTGCGCCTCGACCAGGAGACGCAGGTAATTGTCGGCGTCCGAGAATTGCGCGGTTGCCGCATCGGTCGACTGCCTGCACTTGCCGCACACCAGCAGCATGCGCTGGCTCGGAATGACGAGCATCATCTCGGCATTGTGGTGGCCGCGCGCCTGGAACGTGTCGGCCGGCGCATTCGGCCAGCGCACCGTAGGCTCGGTTGAACGTCCAGTTGAAGCCATAGCTGCCCTGCCCGAGGATGTTCTGGTTCGCGCCAGCTTCGCCGGTTCCACCGACGGTGCCGACGTGCAGGTAGTCGTTGAGCGCGCCGCCCGCCGTGCGCGGCAGGCTCGATGACACTTGGTTTTTCATGTAGTTGTCGAAGTAAGAGCGGCCGGCAGCATCTGCACGCCGCGCCACAACCCTTTGTTCAGCCACCACCAGCCGACCCGGGCGAAGTCGCGCGTCGAGGCGAACAGCTGGCAGCCCAGGCGGCCGCCGCCGATCACGCCACCGTCCTGGAATTGCAGCCGGGAGAACCGGTTGGCCACCACCTGCGCCATCGTCTGTCCGAACACGCCGACCGAATTGCCAGCCTGGGTGAACAGCGTCCGGCAGTACAGCGCGATCGCATTGTCGTTGTAAGCCCACCGGGCCCCGGGTTGTCCGGCCAGCCCGTAGCCGCTGTCATCGAGCCGAGGTGCATCCAGGTGATCGACTGGTCGGCCACGGTCGTGGGCCAGCCGAACCGGTACACGCGGTCGTTGACGCCGTCGTGCGCCCCTCGTTGATCGCGTAGAACAGCATGGTCGACATGACCGGCTTCATCGACGAGGCCCCAGTCGCCCCTGGTCGTGGCGTTGCCCCATGAGTAGACCCAGTAGCCGTCCTTGATGA
>CAVTZH010000004.1:0-171400 GCA_963739175.1 uncultured Alphaproteobacteria bacterium | reverse complement strand
TCCGGTGCCTGACCGAACTTTTCGCCCTCAGGGCCCCAGCGGCGGAAGAACCGGTCCATCGGCGAGCCCTGCGGGAACGGCGAGCTCTGCACGCTCAGCGCGGGCCGTCGACGCGCACCCGCACGGAAATCACAGCGGGCTTCACTCGCTCCACGATGTCGGCAAAGCCGACCGGGCGCTGCACCTGCTGTGCCTGCTGCGACACGTTCTGCGCGAGCGCCGGCTGGAACATCGAAGGGTCGAGGGTGGGCGCGAGCAACACGCAGCCGCGCCGAGTCCCGCGACAGCGGTGGCGAGCAGGGCGAAACGGCGAGCGAGAGGACGCCGCGCGACTTGATGGGTTGATATTCGGACATTAAATCGGTCTCCATCTTGTTCGGAGGCTCGTCCCGCCCGGGCCGAGCGAGTTTGTTTGCGTCGTTCGAGGCGAAGATGGGGGCCGCCGCCTTACCGGGGCCTGTCGGCAAAATTAAAACTTGGTAAGGTCGCGGCTTTCAATAAACTCAATATATCAACCTTAACGTAAATATGCTCAGCGCTCTTCGACCCTGACCAGGCCGGCCAGCCCTGTTCAGCGGCGGTAAGCGCCCCTCCCTCCGTTACCGCCGCATCGGTGGCGCCGCGGGCGCGGCGCCGCGCGATTACAAACAGCGCAATGGCGCCCCCAATCAGCAGTACCGGCGGGGCGAGCCACAGCAGCGACGTGCGCCAGTGCAGGCGCGGGCGCAGCAGCACGAACTCGCCGTAGCGGTCGACCAGGAAATCGAGCACCTGCGGTTCGCTGTCGCCGGCCTGCAGCCGCTCGCGTACCAGGATGCGCAGGTCGCGCGCCAGCGGCGCATCCGAAATCGTCGATCGACTGGTTCTGGCAGACCATGCAGCGCAGCTGCGCGAAAGCACGCGTGCGCGCGCCTCCAGCGCCGGGTCGGTCAACACCTCGTCGGGCTGTACGGCGAAAGCGGGTGACGCCGCCAGAGAGACGAACATCGCGAGGAGCCGCAGCCAGCGCATGCGCCCTACTCCGCCGGCTGCATCGCAGCTTTGCCCCTGGCCGGCTTTGGCGCGCCGACGCGCAGCCGCCGGTCGGTCAGCGACAGCGTGCCACCGATCACCATCACGATGGTGCCGAGCCAGATCAGCAGCACCAGCGGCTTGTGATAGAGCCGCACGGCGATCGTGCCGTCCGGCGGAGTCGCCGAGCGACAGATAGAGCTGGCTGAAGCCGCGCGCCATCAACGCGGCTTCGGTGCGGGTGGTCGAGCGCGAAGGAAACTTTCGCTTCGACGGCTCCATCACGCCGACGACTCGCCGCCGCGGCGCACCGTGAATCGCGCGACGAGTCGCGATAGTTCGGGCCCTGGCTGGGTGGTCATGCCGTCGAAGTGAAGATCGTAGCCGGCGAGCGAGATGGTCTGCCCGGGCTTCATCTCGGCGATGCGTTCGGAGCCGAATTGGGTCTCGCCGACGATGCCGATGAGCGTGACGCCGAGCCCGAGATGCGCGAGCATCGTGCCCCAGGCCGAGCGCGGCAGACCGGCCGCGCGCCAGAACGCGGTCTTCAGCGGCACCTTGCGCAGCGCGGTGCGCTCGGCGAAATCGGTCAGCGCGCCGACGATCACAAACACCGCAATGCCGATCACGAACGGCGCCAGCACCGGGCCGCCGCGCAGGACCGCGAAGGTGCCGCCATGACGACCAGCGCGACGCCGGCGGCGGCCATCAGCCGCTGCGCCACGCCCGGCAGGTCGCCGCGCTTCCAGGCGAGCAGCGGGCCGAACGGCACCGCGAGCAGCAGCGAGAGGAACAGCGGCCCGAAGGTGGCGTTGAAGAACGGCGCGCCGACCGAAATCTTCTCGCCGGTGAGCGCCTCGAGCGCGAGCGGATAGAGCGTGCCGATGAACACCGTCGCGCAGGCCGTCACCAGGAACAGATTGTTGAGCACCAGCGCGCCCTCGCGCGACACCGGCGCGAACAGCCCGCCCTGCTTCAGCAGCGGCGCGCGCCAGGCGAACAGCGCGAGCGCGCCGCCGATGAACAGCACCAGCAGCACAAGGATGAAGACGCCGCGGGTCGGATCGGTCGCAAACGCATGCACCGAGGTGAGCACGCCCGAGCGCACCAGGAAGGTGCCGATCAGCGACAGCGAGAACGCGAGGATCGCCAGCAGGATGGTCCAGACCTTGAGCGCGTTGCGCTTCTCCATCACCACGGCGGAATGCAAGCAGCGCGGTCGCGACCAGCCACGGCATGAACGAGGCGTTCTCGACCGGGTCCCAGAACCACCAGCCGCCCCAGCCGAGCGTGTAGTAGGCCCAGTACGAGCCCATCGCGATGCCGAGCGTGAGGAACATCCAGGCCAGCAGCGTCCACGGCCGCACCCAGCGCGCCCAGGCGGCGTCGATGCGGCCTTCGATCAGCGCCGCGATCGCAAACGAGAACGAGATCGAGAGCCCGACATAGCCGACGTAAAGAGCGGCGGATGGATCGCGAGGCCGGGATCCTGCAGCAGCGGATTGAGGTCGCGGCCCTCGGCCGGCGCCGGCACGAGGCGCAGGAACGGATTCGAGGTGGCGAGGATGAACAGGATGAAGGCGACCGCGATCCAGGCCTGCACCGCCAGCACGTTGGCCTTCAGCTTGGGCGGCAGATTGCCGCCGAACACCGCGACCAGCGCGCCGAACAGCGCGAGGATCAGGACCCACAGCAGCATCGAGCCTTCGTGGTTCCCCCACACGCCGGTGATCTTGTAGATCAGCGGCTTCGAGCGAATGCGAATTCTCGAACACGTTGACGACGGAGAAATCCGAGCCGACGTAGGAGGCGGTGAGCGCGGCGAACGACATCCCGATGAAGACGAACTGCGCCACCGCGGTCGGCACCGGCGGTGGCCATCAGCACCGGATCGTTGCGCTGCGCGCCGTAGAACGGCACGCAGCCCTGGATGATGCCGAGCGCGAAGGCGAGCACCAGCGCGTAATGGCCGAGCTCGGGATCACTGCGTGACTCCTTCCCGGCGTGCCGGTCTTCTTGCCGGTCTCGTCCTTCCAGTGGCCCTGCTGCTTGAGCCGGTCGGCGACCTCGCGCGGCATGTAGTTCTCGTCGTGCTTGGCGAGCACGCTGTCGGCCTTGAACGTGCCGGCCTGTCGAGCGCGCCTTCGGTCACCACGCCCTGCCCTTCGCGGAACAGGTCGGGCAGCAGGCCCTGTAAGCCACCGGGATGGTGTGGCGGCCGTCGGTCACGGCGAAGCGCACCTGCAGGTTCTCGCCGCGCGCGACGCTGCCTTCCTTCACCAGCCCGCCGAGACGGATGCGCGCGCCGGGCGCGACCTGCTTCTCGACCACGTCGGTCGGCGAATTGAAGAAGACGATCGAATCCCTGAGCGCGATCAGCACCAGCCCGACCGCCAGCACCAGCACCGCCAGCGCCGAGCCGATCAGGACGAGGCGTCGTTGCTTGCGGGTCATCGTTGTTGCCGTCGCGTTCGGTCAGCCTTCGAGGCCGAGACCTTTGACCAGTTCGTCGATCCGCTTGAGCTTGTCCGGCTCGCGCGGCGAGCGCGCGGCGCGCCTCGCCGGCCGCCGCCAGCGCCTGCTCGCGCTCGCCCAGTACCATATAGGAGCGCACCAGGCGCAGCCATCCTTCGATATCGGAACCGTCCTTGCCGAGCCGCTCGGCAAGCCGCTCGACCATGCCCTTGATCATGGCCATCCGCTGCTCCGGCGGCAGGTCCTTGGCGGCCGCGATCTGCTCCTCGCTCGGGCCCGGCCGGCCCGCCGCGCACCGCCTGCGATCCGGCCAGCTCGCCGCGGACGAACTCCGCCCAGGGCGCATCCGGCGGCGCGCTCGCCAGCAGCGCGCGCCAGATCGCGACCGCGTCATTCGCGCGCCCGTCCTGCTCGGCGGCGAGGCCGAGGAAGAAACGCGCCTTGACGTGCTCGGCGTCGAGCGCGACCGCGGCCTTGAACGCCGCGAGCGCCTCCGCCGTCACGACGCCGTCCGCCGCCGCCGTCAGCGCCTCGCCCAGTCCGGCATGGCGTTCGGCGCTCGGACCGTTGAGCGCAAGCGCGTTGCGCCGCGCCTTTACCGCATCCTCGAAGCGGCCCATGCGCAGATAGATCGGCGCGACCACTTCCCAGCCGCGGCCCTCGTTCGGATTTTTCGCGAGGTGCGCTTCGACCTGCGCGACCATCTGCTCGATCGTCTGCCGCTCCGCCGGCGCGCGCGACGCCAGCGGCTGGCCGGGCAGCGTCGGCGAGCCGACCGCGAGATAGAGCGCGATCGCGCCGACCGGCAGCAGCACCAGCGCCGCAACGGCCACGATCCGCCGCCGCGTCGTCGCGGCGGCGGGCGCGCTTGCGCAGCCGCCGCCTCGGCATCGGCCGCCGCGATCAGCCGGCGCGACACCTCGACCTGCGCGGCCGCGGCCTCGCTCTCGCCGATCAGGCCGGCGGCCTGGTCGCGGCGGATCTCTTCGAGCTGATCGCGATAGACGGCGACGTCGCTGCCGGAACGCAGCGTCGACTCGCGCCGCGAGAACGGCCAGAGCACGGCGAAGATCGCCGCCGCCGTCATCAGCGCGAGCACGAACCAGAGCGTCATGGCGTCATTTCATCGGCCCGAATTGGGCTTTCCGGAGGCGCGGATTCTGGGGTCGCCGCGGGAGTTACATCATGGCCGCCGCACCGCCGCAACAGGGGCGCCGGCGCCAATCCTCAGGCCTTCGCCGCCAGCTTGCGCTCGCGGCTATCGGCCATTTCGGCCGCCTTGGCCAGCAGCGAGGCATAGTCCTGGCCGAACACCTTGCCGCAGAATCTCACCGCGGCGTCCATCTGCGACTTGCGGAACGGAAGATCCTGCTCGCCCGCCCCGCGCAGCGCGTCGAGCAGCGCGCGGGTGCTGCTATCGAGATATTGCTGGATCTCCTGAAACGTGCGCAGCGTCACTTCGCTGATGGCGAGCTCGCTCGCAAAGTTGCGGCAGGCGCCGACGAACTCGATCATCGCCTCGGTCTCGGTCACCTCGTCGGCATTGAGCACGGAACCGCGCGCAATGTCCTTGAGCAGCCGCGGCCGCACCAGGCGCCGCACCCGGCCCGGCACCAACTCGATCTCGGCCCTCAGCACGCTCGAAATGTCGCTGCGGATGGAAGCGAGCTGACGCGCCCACGGCGAATCCCCGGACAGGTCGAGCTCGGTGCGCACCCCGCGCACCCGTCATGGATGCATTTGAGCAGCGACGTCACCGCGACGGTGCGCCCGCGCTTCAGATCGGCCTTGAGCTCGGCGACCATGCGCTCGATGTCGCCGAGCGTGATGGTCACCGCGACGCCATAGGGCGAAGCCGCGATGCGTGCGACGTCGTCGCTGTCCGCCGCCTTCACCGCCAGGCGGATCAAGTGCCACGGCACCGCGAGGCGGTCCGCCACCATGATCAGCGTGTAGGGCTGCAGGCCCGGCGGACAGAGCGGAGACTTGAGCAGGCCCATCACGTTGTTGAGCGTGCCTTCGCTGAGATTGCGGATGTGCCCGGGCAGCCGGCCGGCGACCACGTCGAGCGCGTCGCGCGATGCCACGATGGCCTGCACGTCCCTGAGGGCGTCGAGCGCATCCGGCATTGCAATCAGGTGCGACATTTTCCGCCGCAGCTTCTCGTCCGATTGCGCGGCATCGAGCGTGGAGCGCATGCGCGCGGTCGCCAAGGCCTGGAACGAATGCACCAGCGGGTCCGGCGGCTCGGTGTCGCCGGCGGCAAGCGCGCGGCTCACGTCATCGCAATAGGCCTGCGCTTCCGCCGGCACGAGGTCGCGCGCGATCCAGGTCCAGATCGGATCGAGCGTTGCGCGCGCGATGCGCCCGGGCGCCTTGCGCTCGCCCTGCGTGTCGATCAGGAACGGTTCGAGCGGACGGAAGAACGCGCGCGCGGGAGCGCCGATGCGCGGCGCATTCGCCTGCTCGCCAGAGTCGCGCACCGCGGCGCGCACCTCCTGCAGCAGCATGTTGCCGCCGGGGATGTCGTCGCCACGCAGCACGGCGCGCTCGAGCTCCGTCATGAGCAAAGAGCGTGCTCCGGACGGAAGCTCCCGCAAAAACTGCCGCAGCCGATCGAGGGGCAAGGCGCCCGAGGCCATGCCGCACACCACGCGTTACAGGATATCCGGCGACGACCTTAGCGTCGCCGGCTTAAGAACGCGTTAAGCAAGAAAGCGGTGATAGCCCTGCAACATCAAGGCGTTGGAATCCGATTACCGATTACCAACGGCGCCAGTAACGGCGCGGGCCATAGTAGAAGCCGGGCCCGTAATAGCGCGGCCCATAATACGGGCCGTAGCCGTAATAGGGTCCGGGTGCGACGACCACCACCGGCGGGCGCGCGACAGCAACGGGAGCCGGACCGCCCAACCCGAGATTGCGGGCGATCATGTAGCCGGGACGACCATCGGCCATCACATTGCACCACTCGCCACCGCAGCGGATGACCTCAACGACGCTCCCGCCCGGCACCGTCATGATGACGCCGAAGCCGGTGCCCGGTCCCTGGCGCAGGTTGGTGTTGGAGGCGACCGTCGCGGGCGCGGCATTGGCCAGGCTGGCAGACACCGCCGTGAGCGCGATGGCGCCCAACGCGCCGCGTGCAAGGTTCGAAACTAGTCCTGTCATTGTGATTGTGTCCTCATATCCTCGGTGAGCCCATCCCGGATCAGCTTACCGCAACCCAGCGGCCATCGGGAGCCCGGCATGCGGTGCCCCGGGCCGCTTCCGGCCGTCCGTTGATGTAGATCGTATGGGTATAGCCGCGGCAGCGGCGGCCGCCGTTCTCATAGTACGGCCCGGGAATGACGCTGCCGTAGTAACGCGTGCGCTCGCTGCGCCAGCCGACCGCAACGCCAGGCGCGCCGTGTTCGAGCGCCTGCATCTCGGCGGCGTAGGCCATCTGGCGATCTTCCTCGTCCATCGACGCGCCAATGGCGCTGCCGACCAGACCGCCGGCGATGGCGCCAACGGCGGCGCCCGCGATGCGGTTGCCGGCGCCGCGGCCACCGACCGCCGCACCCAAAATGCCGCCCATCAGCGCGCCGGTCATGGCGCCGGAATCCTGCTTCGGCGTCGGCGAATACGGATCGCTGGCGCAGCCCGCGACAGTCGCAACCGCGAGCACAACGGCAACCGGCCTGAGAAGACGCATCAAGTTCCCCCGAAACGGCAAAAGCGCTGAACCTAGATGGGGAAAATAGGGCAAAACTCTGTTCCCCAACGGGAATCCAGGTTCACGTTTGTGGCTGCTGGTTAGCGATCCGTTGGCGCCGGCTGGTCGGGCCCGGAATAGCGCAGCACCCACAAGCCCCAGTTCTTGTCGGTGACGAAGATGTTGCCGCGGGTGTCGACCAGGACGTCCTCGGTCTGGGTCGAGACCCCGTCGCGCGGCCGCACCCCGGCATTGCTCGCGGGCGCCGGTGGAATGAACCAGCCGGTCTCTACCGGCAGCCTGGGGTCGCGGATGTTGTACACGCGCAAGCCGGCGTTGAAGTAGGTGAGATAGATCAAATTGCCGGGCTTCTCGACGTCCGGCAGATGGATTTCCTGGTTGACGTTGTGCGGCCCGAAACGCCCGCCCTTCTCGCAGAAGTTCCGGTACGGCGCGCCCTTCGGCGGCACCGGCATCGGATACATCGAGATGAAGCGCGGATCCGCCGGATTGCTGTTGTCGACCAGCCCCGCGAAGTGCAACGGCTCCTTGCAGCGCTCGTTCTGCGCTTCCGAATTCACGTGCACGAGGTTGCGATCCCAGAGCGGGAACGCCGTGTGCAGCGCCTGCCCGCCACTGCCGAAGAACGGCGGCGTGAATTGCAGCGAGCCGATGAGCTTCGGCGACGCCGGATCGCTGATGTCGAGATTGACCAGCGACGGTGCGTAGGCGAGCGTCGCCATCTTGCCGTCCGGGCTGATCATGGCCGGACCGTGGAACGCGCGCGGCGCTTTGTCGGGCCGCGGCTCGCCCGCCTTCTGGCCCGGCATCCACCAGCGGCCGGCTTCCTTCGGCTGCGCCGGATTCTCGATGTCGAGGATCACGAAGATGCGGCCGTCGAAGCCTTTGGCTGACGCGGAGAGATAAGCGTAGCGGCCGCCGGGATAGGAATTGCGGTGGGTGCCGTCGGAATCGGTCCGCCAGTGCGAGATCATCTTCGGGTTGACCGGATCGCTGATGTCCCAGATCAGCACGCCTTGATCGTATGGCCCTTTCTCATCGAGGCCCCACCCGATCGCCGCCTTCTGCAACGCCGTCACCAGGATATTGCCGTGCGACGTCACCTGGATGGTCCAGGTGTTGGGCGGCCCGGGAATATGCTTCACGAAGGTCGGATTTTTCGGATCGGTGACGTCGACGATGGTCCAGCCGCGGTGCCAGAGATGGCCGAGATACATGTACCAGCGGCCGTCCGGTGTCTTCTTCAGCGTCATCTTGAAGGCGCCGCGCCGGTTCTCGAGCGCCGAGTAGCCGATCGGCGTCATGTTGCTGGCTTCGAAGCCCTGCGGGATCGGGTCGGCGTACGCGGCGCTCGCAAATCCGGTCAGCGCGATCGCGAACGCTGTGTTGAATGTCGCGTTGAGAATGGAGCCGCGCCGCCGCACCTCGCGCATGAAATCCTCCCGACATCGTTTTAGTTTTGTTGGAGAATAGCACGAAGCCGGCGCGTGTCATGCGGCCATGACCGGACATCCCAGGCTTTGGCGGTGCACGACAAGGCTCTCTCGCGGTGCGAGTAACGCGCTGCTAATCTGCGGCTTTACAAATACTTTGGGAGGGCAACATGAAACTTCCCCGCCGACAATTTCTGCATCTGGCGGCAGGCGTTGCCGCGCTGCCGGCCGCGTCACTGATGGCATCGGCGCAAGGTTATCCATTGAGGCCGGTCCGCATCGTCGTCGGCTTCACCGCCGGCAGCGCAACCGACATCACAGCCCGTTTGTTCGCGCAAAAGCTCAATGAGGCGTGGAAAGTGCCGGTAACCGTCGAGAATATTCCGGGTGCCGGCGGGAGTGTCGGGGCCGAGCGGGTGGCAAAATCGGTCCCAGACGGCAGCACCCTCTATTGGGGGGCCAACGGCGCAATGACTATCAACCCGTCTCTGCAATCGAGTCCCGCCTTCGATCCGGTGCGCGATCTCGCGCCGATTGCCCGCGTTTTGGTAATGCCGAGCATCCTTGCGGTCAACAACGAGGTGCCGGCGAAGAGCGTCGCGGATCTGTTTGCGCTCGCCAAGGCCCAGCCCGGAAAGCTGTCGTTTGCCTCTCCCGGCGTCGGCACCCCCCAACACATTGCTGGCGAGCTGCTCAAGAGTCTCGCCGGCGTCGACATCGTCCACGTTCCCTATCGCGGCGCGGTCTTCACCGACGTGATCGGCGGGCGGGTGACCATGACGTTGCAGAATATGGGCGTAATCCTTCCGGTCGTTCGCGGTGGCAAGCTGCGCGGGCTTGCGGTCACGTCGCTCAAGCGCTCGCCGATCATTTCCGAACTGCCAACGCTCGCGGAATCGGGCTTTCCGGACTTCGAGGCCATCTCCTGGTTCGGGCTGTTGGCGCCGGCTGGCACGCCGGGAGTTGTCGTTGGCAAGGTGCATGCAGACATCGTGCAGATCGCGGAGCAAGCCGACATGCGCGAGCGGATTGTGGAGCTCGGTCTTGAAGTGTCCCTCAAGTCGCCGGAGGAGTTTGCTGCCGTCATCAAGACGGATACCGCCAAGTGGGCAAAGGTGATCCGCGCGGCCAACATCAAGCCGGAGTGATCGCATCGGACAAGGCCTCACCTTGCTGCTAGCTTCTCTCCTATCTGCGGTGGTACCGGGCCGCTGTGGGAAGACACTCCAATAATCCCGGGTCGTCACCATGGGAGGACCATCATGCGCGCAATCCTGCTGACATTGCTATGCCTGTGCGCCGGCCCCGCTCTGGCGCAGGAAAAATTCGTAAGCAGCAACATGGACGTGCGGACCATCCTGAACTTCAAGGCGCCGGACGCTGCAATCCAAAAGCTCGTGCCCACAGGTTGGGAAGTGGATGCGGCGGCATCGGGCCCGTCCGCGGGCGCCAACTTGCGGGTGACCTTCATCGACCAGATGGCGGCATGGGACGCCACCGGCAAACCGACGACACCGGTCCGCAACTTGGTCTTCGGCATCCCAGCGAAAAAGAAGGGCGCCACCACCGGCGGGCTCATGATTTTCGCGGGCCTTTCAATTGGCGTGCCCGGACCCTACGGCGCCAACATGAAGGCCGCCAACGCCGTGGAGCGCAAGGTCCTCCACACGGCCAAGGGCTCGATCGTGGCAGAGTCCTGGGAGTACAAGGCCGAGAACGGCTCATCGGTTGCCCTGGAATTGTACTTTGTTCGCGGGCTGGCCACGCGCAGCAAGGCCGAACTCTTGGTCTTTGCGCAGCCCAAGCCCGACTTCTACCGCATCTACCGCTACGAGCAGGGAGTTGATGTCGTGCCCAGCAGCGGATCCGACCGGTTGCAAAAGTTCACGTTCAAGGCATCGGGTGAAAGATTTGCACCGCTGTTCGACGGAACTGAACAATTGATCAGCATCACGTCGGTGCCTTGGTATCAGCGAGAAATCTACCTGCCGGGATCATAGGTCGCCGCTTCGATGCGTATCCCGATGTGTAGCGCACCCGGGACACGCGCGAGCCCGCACACATTGTGGGCGGCCCGCCCCCGCCCACAGCTGGCCTTGAGAGCAGCGATCAAGGGTGTACTCACAAGTCGTGATGGTTCGGCATGTCCGCTTTGTCCCTGTCGGCTCAACCGGTCGACGCAACACAGGCGTTAAATCTCTCTGCTGGGGTTTCAAATTGCAAGGTCTCACGTGGTCGTTCGTTTAGCTGACGAGCCACTTTGTTCAGATAGGCTTGCGAATGCACCGACAAGTCGGTGCCCTTCGGAAAGTACTGTCTCAGCAGGCCATTGGTGTTCTCGTTGGACCCGCGCTGCCACGGGCTTTGCGGATCGCAAAAATATACGTCGATTTTAGTCGCCAACGTAAAGCGATGATGATCCGTAAGTTCCTTTCCCCGGTCCCAGGTCAGGGACTTATACAGCTGTGTTGGTAGCTTCTTCGCCTGCTTGATGAGAGCGGAGACTACTGTCTGTGTGTCCTTACCTGCCACCTTAGCCAACATCACGTAACGTGTATGACGTTCGACCAGAGTTGCCCGCTCGAAAAGAGGAGGCGAGATTTGCTCAGCCTGGCTTGCAGCTTCTGACTCAATGCGCGCCAGCATGAGGTGATTGGCCTGGACAATGTGAACTCGGATATCGCCGGAGGTTTCGACGGTAAGCCAGTACATGGGTTGGATAATATGGGCCGGTAAGCTTTTAGTTTTTCTGCAAAACTTGGAGAATGAATTGATTTTGGCCGCTGCTGCAAAATTTCCGAGGCCATCCGTCTGACTAGGCATCAGGGGGATACGCGCACCGCTTTCTCCCACCATTCAGGACCGCGCGGGACGCGCGCCAGTTCGCGACCATAGGCAGGACCGATGCGTTTCCATCAACTCATGGGCTTGGTTGCCGCTTTTCTTCTTGCAGCGTGGACTTTCCTTCTCGTCTTGGCTTTCAGCACCGTCCTTCTCGTATTCTTTGTAAATCCCTCTTTGAGCTACACAGGGGTGCTGGCGTACGCTGCTGCGCTCGGCCTGCCAATCTTTCTGATTCTTTGGTGGAAGCGATCGGTTACTGTTCTCAGATGCATGTGCGCAGGCATTCTGATCGCTGTCGTCTCGGCGGGTTTTTCACAGCCGGCATTGCTCGAAAGATACGGCTTGCTGATCGTTGCGATCTTTTCGGGAATCTCTGGAGCAGCCGCCGGCGTGGTGTTCTATTTCATTCTGTACGCGACCGGCGCGCAAGCACCGGCCAGCGGTGACATCGACCGCGCGGAGCAACGTCGCGGGATCATCTTCGGGATTGCCGCGTTTCTGGTGACCGCAATTCTGGTAAGCGTGCCGAACACGGCTTGGGACCGGCTCGAGCGCCTTGCGCGAGACCAATCCTGCCATAATGTGCTGCGCGATCGAAACAGTATCTCACCGCGGGCGAGCATGGTTTTGGACCTCGCGAGCGAAGAGGCGCCACAGATGGCCCGCGCACTGCAGGGTTTTGCAGCAACATACAAACTACAGTTCCGGGACGCCGACCATAGTGGCCATCGATGGTTCATGACCATGTGCAATGACCGCCTGACCATCCAGGCATCGCCTTCTCAGATCGCGATCTTCGAACTTGAGCCGGGGTCCAATTGGCAGGCGGTGACCAAGGATCTGATCGATCGCATCGAAGCTCTGTGGCCGGGGCGGCTTCGATTCCGGGGTCCGCAGGGCGGCTACGAGCGCCGGCCGAAGGAGCTGCAATGAGCCGAGCCAGCAGTCTGAGCGCCCGTCTGCCAAGCGCGGAGGCATGAACTCGTATGCCGCCTATTGGTGGTGCGCCTATCATGCCAAGCTTCGAAAATCACTCTGTCTGATTCAGGGTGTTGTTGTCGCCGCTTGACACGACATCCTGAGTTTTCTTGGTGACTCCTCTTTTCTTGAAATTGATCGTGTTGCCGTGACCATTGACTCTGATGATGTCGGCGGCGCCAATGTCGACGACGTTTTTCCCGCCGTCTACGTCGACTCTTTTTGCGGCCCCGATCGTAACCTTGTTGCCGCCGCCCTTAACGAGGACCCGCTCACATGTTCCGGTCAGTTTGAATACTGCATTGTTGTTGCCGATCGACGCATTTGGCCCCTTGTCGCAGTCATGCGTCTCTCCTGTCACGACGGAGTACGACACCTCGGAACGTGATCCGCCACCAGACCCAATCACGATCGCGGTGGTGGCTATCAAAGCAATTAGCTGACTGTTCATCTTCGGCCCTTTCAAATAAGGTCAACACCTTCAGAGTACGTCAAAAAGATTATCGAACGGGCGCCGGTTGTCACCTACCCACAGGCAGCGCGGGCGATGGCCAGATACTGTGGCCAGAGCTCGATGCTCGCTTTTGGCCCAAGCAGACGTCGGAAGCTTGCGCCCGCTGAAGTCCGCTTAGCGCCCATTTCCGGACATTCATAGAATGAGCCTGGGTCATGGTCAGCAGGACTTCGCCAGCGGCTTCGTGAGTGCGCGCACGCGTTCGATGAACAGCTGCGCGAGCGGGCTTAGTTCGCGATCCTTCAAAGTAATGATCGCGACCGGGTGTCGTGAATTGGGCAGTTCGACCGGCAGCGGTCGGAGAAAAGGGTGCCGGCGCGGTAGCCGGAGCGAGAAGCCGGCTACCACCGTGAGAAAGCGTCCGGTTGCAAGAAGTTCGCTGCGCAGCATGGAAGAATTGGACGACGCCGTCAGGCGTGGCGGGGGGAGCCCGCTCGCGCGAAATGCGTTCGCCACAAGCGAGCCAAAGGAATTTTCGGGCGGCTGCTGAATCCAGAATTCGTCCACCAGATCGGCAAGCGCGATCTTGCGCCGGCGCGTTAAGGGATTGCTCGTCCCGGCGATCACAACCATCGGATCGTGGAACAACGTTTCGGTGGAAAACTCCTTCGGCATGGAGCCGGCGATCCGCGTGATTGCTAATTCGGCGTTTCGCTCCGCCACGTTCCGGTAGAGCGTACCCATCTGATCGCCGGTGACGATATGAAACGCCATCCGCGGATATTCGTGCGTGAGGCGCTCAATCACGGGCGCAACGATTGCACCAGCGATTGCCTCGGTCGCACCGATCCGCAGCTCTCCCGCGGTGGGATCAGCGAGGAAATCGATATCCTGGACGCCCTGGCGCAATTCGTTGAACAGCACAACACCGCGCTTGATAAGAGCGATGCCAAAGGACGTCGGCTCGATTCCCTGATGCGAACGGTCGAGTAGGCGCACGCCGAGTGCATGTTCGAGGTCGGCGATTGCCTTCGAGACGGCCGGCTGGGACATGTTGAGGCGGCGTGCCGCCTTGCTCATGCCTTTCGCCTGAACCACCGCGATCAGGATATCGAGGTCGCGCAATTTGAGGCGGCGCTTGACGCGATCGTCCCACGGCATGGCCGGCACCCATCCGAGATCGCGATGACCCCATCTAATATCATTATTATCCGGTTATGATCGGCAGGGCTACATCCGCATTGAGCGGTCTCGCATCGATAGCAACGGATGGAGCCTTCAGCCATGAACAGGCGCAGCTTTTTGGCCACGGCGACAGCGTTCGCGAGCAGCCTTGGCACCTCCAGTGCGGCCTTTGCGCAGCCGGTTTCATCGCGGCCCGTCCGCATCATCGTCCCATTTGCGCCAGGGGGAGGAACCGACCCTTATGCTCGCCTGCTTGCGGATCACATGGCGAAAACGCTCGGCCGCGTCATCATCGTCGAACACAGGCCCGGCGGCAGCGGCAACACCGGCACTCAGTTCGTTGCCCAGGCGCCAGCAGACGGCGAGTTGATCCTGGTCACCACCCAGTCGGTCGCCGAGATCAATCCAAGCGCCTACAGTAATCTGAAGTGGTCGTTGAGGGATTTTCTTCCGCTCATTCGGGGCCCTACGCCACCGCTGGTGCTGGTCGCGCATCCCAGCGTGCCGGCCCAAACGCTTCCGGACCTTATAGCCTGGATCAGGAAAAATCCGGGCAAGCTTAACTACTCGTCGTACACCGTCGGCACGCCATCTCATTTCCTCGGCTTCCAGCTGAACCAGCGCTTCGGTCTCGATCTGGTCCATGTGCCTTCCAAGGGATCGGCCTTTCAGGCGACCGACCTCATGGCCGGCCATGTGCTCTTTGGCTTCGCGCAGTTGCACGCGTCACGGCCGTTGATCCTGGACGGCAAGCTCAAGGCGATCGCGATCACGAGCGCGGCAAAGTCTCGCTTCCTACCGAGCGTCCCGACCTTCGCAGAGGCAGGCCACGATGAGTTCACGGCAAGCGTCTGGTTTGGACTTATGGTGCGGGCCGGTACGCCGCCTGCGGTGGTGGAGAGCCTACTGAATGCGGCCAAAGCGGCCCACGCCGATCCGAACGTGAAAGCCAATCTCGAAGGGCAAGGCTTGGAACTGTCGGGTCAGTCCGGCCCGGACTTCGAGGCAGACATCAGAGTGCAGGCCGAGCGCTGGGCGCGGCTGGTCAAGGCCGCGGGCTTCAACGCTGATTAAGCCAATAGGTCCTTGCACGTCCGTGTCTGCTTCGGGTCAAACGTCTGCTTTGGGGAGGCGTCAATCGTCGGCAACGCGAAAGTTTCCAATCGCGTAAAGTCGACATTCGCCATCGGCCTGCGAGCAGGCGTTGATTGCAGCATCGATCGCCGCAGCCTCTGAGGCCGCCGCGGCGACCGGGTGCCAAGTCCCTTTCTTGCCGCGTGCCAGCGCACGCCATTCACGGCCTTGATAGATCTGAGCGATGCGCTCTCGATCCAACTCGGGAATCTCCGCTTCCGTCGACGGCAGGAACGTCCGAACGACTCGACGGGTTTTTGGAATTTGTATTGTGAGGAACCCGTCGACGGACAGGATTAAGCAGGGCCGCAGCAAATTTACCGAGCAATGTTCGACCGCCATCCGAACCGCTTCTTCTCGACTTGCCCTTTGGACCTGAAACCAAGCTACTCCGGCGGTAAATGCCAACGCTCTAGGGTTGGCCGATTTCATATATCGCTCCGCGACGTCTTGTCTTCCACGGCTTGAGAATATCGGGATCTCGTCGGGAACCAGGGGAATGTCCAACGGCTCTACATGAAGATCGGTCGGTACAGGCAAAGGAAGCGCTTCCTTCGACCATACGACATCCATGCCCACGGCATAGATTCGGCACAGTCGCTTGGCCACGATGCTGCATTGCCGCAGAGCCTCTTGTTTCGCGCTGTCACTATTAGGCGCACCATCCGCCACGCCGACGCCATCGCTAGCCAGGGCCAATGCCTTGACGTCGGGCCGGCGGGGATAGGCGGCCAAGACTCCCCGCATCTCGTCGCTGACAAGCGGAACGGTTGCAGCATCGAATTTCTGTATTGCACGCAATGGGGACGTGCGCCGCGATGCGCCCGACTCCGGCCAAAGAAGGACCAGAAGAGTGGCCGCGATGGTCCCAAGCCCGGCAGCAGCCGCCAGGACGACGGCCGCGCGAGCCAGCCTCCTGCTACGCTGTGAGGTGGCAACCGGCGTCGGCCCGTGCGCGAAGGCCTCCGGCGCCGCGGGTTCCGCTTCTTCCCGTACCGGGGCGACAAAGCGGAATCCCTTGCGCGGCAAAGTTCGGACGACGTGCTGATCCTCGCCATTGTCGCCAACCGCCGCCCGAACGGCAGTGATGCAGGAACTCAGCGTCGACTCCGAGACGGTACGTCCCCCCCAGATGGCCGCGCGCAAATCCTCCTTGCTGACCACGCGCTGGCGGTTTCGGATCAGATGCGTGATGAGGTCGAAGACCAGAGGCTCGACTGACAGGGATCTACCTCCCCGCCGTATCTCGCGCCGGTCGGTGTCGAGCGCAACGTCCTCGAACAAATAGCGCAAACTTGCCCTCCCGTGCCGGAGGAACGGTCAGTGCAGGCCCCAATTGCATTGACCCCAGCGAAAATCAAGGCTTTCCCCGGGGAAATCCCAGGCCTTTCCCAGCAGCCACCAGGGCCGCCTCCGCGACCAACGGACAGATGCCGCTACGGCATTTGATCACGGGCTCGGCCCTTCGTGTCCAATCATGGACCACGCGGAACCCGGCCCCCAGCAGGAAAGGACAGTACCATGGGCATCAAGATCGAAGGAACCGGCGACGACGACCGCATCGGCACATTGAACTACGACGATGACGATGCGTGGCCAGAGGGAATCATGGAGGACAACGAGATCTACGGCTATGGCGGAGACGATTTGCTCTGCGGCCAGTGGGGCAACGATGTCATCTTTGGCGGCGACGGCAAGGACGTCCTTGACGGCGGCGCCGACATGGACATCCTCTATGGCGACGACGGCAACGACTACCTCTATGGCAGTTGGGGCGACGATCAACTCCTGGGCGGCTCCGACGACGACGTCCTCTATGGCGAGGACGGCGACGACACCCTCTTCGGCGGCTCGGGCAACGACGCCCTCGACGGCGGCGACGGCGAAGACACCGCGCACTACGGCGACTCCGACTCCGGCGTCACGGTGAATTTGCTTAAGGGGATGGGGACAGGCGGCACGGCGGAAGGCGACGCGCTCGTGAACATCGAGAACGTGATGGGATCGGAACAGGACGATCACCTCACCGGCGACCAGTTCGCGAACGAGTTGCATGGCGGCGGCGGCGCCGACACCCTCGACGGCGGCGACGGCGCCGACACCCTGCAAGGCGGCAACGGCAATGACACCGCGATTTATCAGGCGTCGCTGCAAGGCGTCGTTGCCTCGCTCATGACCCACTCCGGCACGTCCGGCGACGCCGCGGGCGATGCCCTCTACAGCATCGAGAACCTCATCGGCTCGGCTCACGACGACGAACTCACCGGCGACGACGGCGCCAACACGCTGACCGGAGGCGGGGGCGACGACACGCTCCTTGGCCTCAATGACGACGACGAACTCGATGGCGGAAACGGCCACGACATCCTCGACGGTGGCAAGGGCATCGACAAGATGCACGGCGGCGCCGGCGACGACACCTACATCGTCGATCATCAGGTCGATGCGGCGATCGAGGCGGCCGGCGAAGGCGCGCTCGACCGGGTGCAGACCAGCGTTACCTATTGGCTGGCGGCCGAGTCAGAGATCGAGGTGCTGGAAACCACCGATAAGGCGGGCTCGACCGCGATCGACCTCTTCGGCAACGAATTCGGCAACACCATCATCGGCAACGCCGGAGCAAATTCTCTGGTCGGCGGCATGGGTCTCGATGTCATGACCGGCAATGGCGGCAACGACGCCTTCTTTTGGAACTCGATCGCGGAGACCGCCGATAACTTCGCCGGTGCGGATGTGGTTAAGGACTTCGAAGCTGGCGTCGACGTTCTCATCGTCATTGGGATCGATGCCAATGAGACGAACGGCACGAGCGACGACCCGTTCGAGTTCATCGGCAAGAACCCGTTCACGGCTCCCGGGCAGATCAGTTATTTCGCTGAGCGTGGCAGCGATACCTACATCCTGCTCAACACCGACGGCGACCTCGACCCCGAGGCGGTGATCTGCGTAGTCGGCCAGCACACGGTCGACTCCAGCTGGTTCAACCTGTGACCTGATCGTCGACCGGTGCAGGGCCATGGGTGAACCGGGCAGGCGAGCGATTGCCTTGGGAGTACGTTGGGCGATTATTGGCAGGCCGCTTGGCGTATCACGCCAGGCGGCCTGGCAGCGATCTCCCATCGTCGCAGCCGATCAACACTCGGAACGTCTGCTGTGGGTCACAACGGAAATCCTCAAAGCGAGCACAGCGAGTCCGCTTACCAAGCGAAAGCAGACATCGAAGTCGCCTTGCGGCACGTCAGCTTTGGGCCAAATAGCGACATCCCGTATTCGTCACTTTTCTATCACTGCGCGCCGGCGGTTTCCGGCGGCAGCTCCGCGAGCGCGTCGCGGAGCAGTTGCGGCCAGTTTTTCTGCGCGGCGGTCAGTCTGTTGTCGTGCGCGAGCGCTTCCGCGATCGCGAGCGCCTCGTGCAGGGCAGCGCGGGCGTGCGGCGGGTCGGACACGGTGCTCACCTTGTAGAGGCTGACGACGACGTCGGTCTGCCATTCGGCGTTGCCCGGATCGGACGCGGCGAGCTTGCGGACGACGGCCAGGCTCTCCTCGTAGGCCGACAGCGCCCCCGCGCGGTCGCCCGCCGCCAGCCGAACGTCGCCTACCTTGTTGAGGCTCACGCTCACGTCGCGCTGCCAGATAGCATTGCCGGGATCGGAAGCGGTGAGCTTGCGCCTGATCGCGAGGCCCTCCTCGTAGGCCAACAGCGCCCCCGTGCGGTCGCCCGCCGTCCCCCGAAGGTTGCCGACGTTGTCGAGGCTGACGCTCACGTCGCGCTGCCAGCGAGCATTGGCCGGATCGGACGCAGCGAGCTTGCGCATGATCGCGAGGCTCTCCTCGTAGGCCGAGAGCGCCCCCGCGCGGTCGCCCGCCGCCCGCCGAACGTCGCCGACCCTGTCGAGGCTCACGCTCACGTCGGCCTGCCATCGGACATCGCCCGGATCGGACGCGGCGAGCTTGCGTCTGATCGCGAGGCTTTCCTCATAGGCCGACAGCGCCCCCGCCCGGTCGCCCGCCGCCAGCCGAACGTCGCCGACCTTGTTGAGGCTCACGCTCACGTCGCGCTGCCAGATAGCATTGCCGGGATCGGAAGCGGTGAGCTTGCGCCTGATCGCGAGGCTCTCCTCGTAGGCCGACAGTGCTCCCGCGCGGTCGCCCGCCGTCCCCCGAAGGTCGCCGACGTTGTTGAGGCTGACGCTCACCTCACGCTGCCATCCAGCATTGCCAGGATCGGAAGCGGTGAGCTTGCGCCTGATCGCGAGGCTCTCCTCGTAGGCCGACAGCGCCCCCGCGCGGTCGCCCGCCGCCCGCCGAACGTCGCCGACCCTGTCGAGGCTCTCGCTCACGTCGGCCTGCCATTGGACATTGCCCGGATCAGACGCGGCAAGGTCTTCCATGATGGAGCGCGCGCGCTCGGCTGCTGCCAGCGCCCCCTTGGTATCGCCCAGGGCCAGCAGGGTACCGACGAGGTCCGATAGCGCCGCGGCTTCGCTATGCCGAAGGTCAGGCGTACTCTCGCCGGACTCAGTAAGCTGCCGCTGCAATCCCTGCGCCCGCTCGAGAATCCGGCGCACCAGATCGGCGGGCATGCCGGCGCGGTCGCGGAACTCGCGCGCAAGATCAAAGACCAACGAATTCGCGGTCTTGGTCGCCGCCGCCAGCGTCCGCTCCGCACGGTCGCGCTGCTCCTGTGCCAGCTTGCGCTGCTGCTCAGCGATATTGCGTTGCTCGATCGCGGCGCGCTCGTTGTCGAGCGCGACTTTCGCTTGCCAGCCCGCGAGGCCTGCAAGCAACAGTAGCGAGGCCGCCGCGCCCCAAGCCAGCCGTAGCGCGCGGCGCTGCTGGTGCACCTCCTGCGAGAGGAGATCCTCCTTCGGCAAGCCGTGGATGGCGGCGGCGAAGTCGGCGCCGGCTTCAAGGAAGCGGGTATCGCCCGCATCGGCGCCGTCGCGATAGGCACGCAGATCAACCCATTTCGGCTCGCTCGCAAAGCGCCCGGTCAGCACCGGCGGCAGCGGCATGACTTCGCGCCAGACGAAATCGCCGACCGCATTGTCCCAGGCGAGCTCGCCGTCGGTGAGCGCGATCAGGAGCGTGTCGGCGCCCTTATTGTCGAGCCAGTACGCGACCTCCTTGTTGACCCAGGGCGACGCCGCCGCCTCCGGCGAGGCGAGAAGGACCAGAAAGCGGGAATTGCCCAGCGCCTGTTCGATCGACGGCCACAAGCTCGGCGATGCCGACAAGCTCGTGTCGTCGCGAAACACCCGCAACGCGCGCCGCCGGTACCACGGCTTGCCGAGCCGCTGCATCACCGACTGCAGCGCCGCCGCAATCGGCTTGTCCTTGGCATGGCTATACGAGACGAAGGCGTCGTAGACCGCCATCGCAAACCCTCCACCAGTGCCTCCCAAAGCCAAGTCTATCAGAGTGCCGATTGTGGCGCTTTCTCCCGTTGGGAAAGCCCACGAGCAATAAATTTTGGTAATGCCCTTGAGGGGATGGACATCAGGTCTCGCTGGCGAGCGAGGGTTGGCTTCGGTTAGAAGCGGACCTAACTCATGTCCGCCACGAGTCAGAAGCAGACATGCGCGTGACCGAGCCGCCATTTCCGCTTTGGGCCACAAGCAGACATGGCGTTATTTCGCGAACTGATTGAATCGGCCATTCTCAAAGTGCGTATCGGCAATTCTCGAAAAATCTGTACATTGGTATGTCAATACGAATGACCTAATGCAGCCGCAGGTACGGTCGCGCCGTCACGTCAATTCGTTGTGCGACCCAACGTGACGGAGCCCGCTGTACACGGCGTTCAGCGGGCTCCTACTGTTGGGTAGTGCATCGCTCGGTCACTTCGGGCCAGAAACCGACATAAGCTCATATTGAACAGTTTGGCGCGGGCCTGCCTGGCGCGGCTACGGACATTATTATCGTCGTTCCTCAACTGGCGGAATGGCCGTCGCGTAGCCATATTTGCAATGCTTCACAAAAATTGAGCGATTGAGAGGGAGACTCCCTCCGAAAGGCTATTCATGTTCACGCCCGAGCAATATCGCGCGAAAGCGAGAGAATACGCCGAATGGGCGAAAGCAACGATCAGTCCCAAAGAAGCTCATGAATTTAAAATGTTGGAGCAAAGTTTCACGACCCTTGCTGACAACGAGCAGTGGCTTGCTGAAAATCATAGCAAGACGGTTCACTCCAAAACGGATGATATCCCTGTTGGCGCAATAGATCTGGCTGCGCAAGAGGAGCATGTGCTCCGATGTCTGGGGGCCGCACTCATCATGCAGTGGAACACACTACCGCAAAAGCTGCAGCGGGAGCTTTTCGACAATGCGAGCTCCATGGGGGAAGTGCTGGACACGGTTACTTTGAGGGGCCAGATCGCACGCTTCCTGCACAGCCACAAGGATAGCGGGGACAAGATCACGGCCTCATAAGATACTTGGAAGGAGATACTTGGAAGGCGCGGCCCGTGGCTCCGTCGTCTAATGTTTCTGAACCAGGCCGTAGACCCGCTGGAAACGAGGAACGATGTGCTGCAATGCACGGTCGCAAGCCTCTCCGTCCGACTTGCCAACATTGAAGCACGAGACCGTCCATGCTGTAGCGTCTGCATGATCGACGATGGGAACGATGACGACACCCAAGACATTCATGCAATCGAAGCAGCGCAGTTCGGCGATGATCAACTGCGCGATCTCTTCTTTCGTTTTTGGCAGTTTTTCCATGCCAGTCGACCAGTGGCCGACATTTCCCTCTCGGCAGCTGATCTCTCGGCGACCGCTGCTGACGGCTCTTGTGGCGACTACTTAGCAGGTATGCACGACACCTCCGAATAACCAGTGCGGAGTAGTGCGTTTCTGCTTCGTGGCACCGATATTGCTCGACATCGGCGAGCTGGAGGCGCATCGTTCATCAACGACGACGATGACGATCCGAACAACCAGGACGACCGTGACATTCCGGCAGCCATTCTTGTTGAAGGGCGCCGAGCGTATGATGCCGGCGGGAGACTACCGCGTTGTAACTGATGAGGAACTCATCGATGGATTGTCATTTCTGGCCTACCGGCGAGTTTTGACCGCGATCTATTTGCCCGCGACCGAGCATGGCTCGTCGATCGAAATGGTAGTCATCGATCCGCAGGACCTTGACGCGGCGCAGGACCGAGACTGCAAGGCGTCCATTCCGTAGCGTCGATTGCGCCTGCCGACCGTTTCAGGAAGGATTGCCGCGCGGGCAGCAGACGAGGCTTCAAACAAAGTCATTCGGGAGAATTCGTTTGTTCGTAGTGCGACTGCAGAGCCACGAACAGGGCCCTAGTTATAGAGCTTTCGAGGCGCGTGGCGGGGCAGTTGCCCGTTTCCTCGGCGGTCGTATCAAGGTGCTTGATGGCCACTTGGTTGAGGCGGCGATCTATGACGTTCGGACCAAGGACGCCAAGACGGCGATCGAAATGGTGAGGGTCGGGAAAGGCGCTCTCATCGACATATATCCTGAACCGATGACAGCCTTTGCAGGCTAAGTACCTGTCCAGCGCGGCGGCGATTTGCACATGCCGCCACGCCTTTGCTTGCTACATTCATCGGCCCTTGGCCGCATTATGAGATGAAAGATAGGAAACCGAATGAACTCCGTAACCGAACTCAAAGTCCTCATTCTCCGGCAGCAGGAACTTGCGGCGAAACTCGCCCGCACCGACCACATGCAGAGGGCTCGGGCGGCGCGCGGCAAGTTGCTTGGGCTCCTCAATCAACTCGATCTCGCGCAAAACATCGAGGGAACTAGATGACCGACGAAACGGAGTGATTTGCAACCACCTCGTGGCTCGATCGCCAAGATGGCATGTTCGTCCCTAAAGGCCCTACCTCGGACATGCACCACTTACGGACCTTTATCGGGAGGTGCAGTCATGTTGCGAATGTCGGCAATTGCGGCACTGCTGCTATTGGGACCATCGGCATTTGCACAGACAACCGAAACTATCAAAGACGTTAAATTTGGCACTGGGTGCCTCGGCCCTCTCAGGACATTGGGACCTCGTTTCGGGACGTGCGAGGTGGTCGGCTCAAGAACTCGCATTTGGTGCCCGAACGGCGAAATATTTGACCGAGCAGGAGTACCCCAATCCTATATCATTCGCTCGATTTGCAATTTGAACCAAGTATCGGACTGAGGGGACGGCCGGCTGTGGCGCTGGGTGTAAGCGACACCCAATAGTTCACACTTTCTGGACAAGCTTCTTCTTGCTGGCGCGCTTAGGCTTGAGCGGCTCGACCCTTACCTCCTGCGCCAGGCGCATCGCCTTTAATTTGGTTGTACGGTCTAGCGTCGCTTGGTTCTCTCGATGGTAGTCCGCCATCGCAACGCGGGCTTCGTCAGCTTGCGCAATCTTCCGCTTGAGCAAGGCCGCCTTACGCTCCCTTGCCTCGCGATCATCTATTTTTGGTGAGGTCATCCCCGGTATATGGGGATCAAGGGTCGTTTTGCCCACTACTAACCGGCACGTCGACCCGCGCATCTGCTCTAGCGTCCTATTCAGACATGGTGACGGGACCAGCCGGCACGTCCGCTTTGGGCCAACACCGGAAGTCGCCCGCGCTCCTACTCATCAGAACTGACCGATGCTTGCCGGGCCTCAGTCGAAATAGCCCGACTCGATGTAGCGCATCCAGCTGGTCACCACCGTCTTGATGCTCTCCTGCGTGAACAGATAGTGATGCAGGCCCTCGATGCGGCCGACGCGGTATTTCTTCGCGTAAGGCTCCATCGCCTTGCGATTGGCGTCGACGGTGGCCGGCGACAGCACCTCGTCCCTGGTGCCGTTGAGTTCGAGTATCGGCACCTTCTTGAGCTCGGCGGGCGGAAAGGCCGGCTCGAGCATTTCCTGCATGAAGGCCGCGAGTCCGCCTCGGCGCTTTTCGTCGGGGAGGAAATCGGAATTCCACAGCCGCATCGCCGTCTCGGCGATGGCGCTGAGGCCGAACTGCATCGGCGGGTCTTCCGTGCTCTTGAAGCGCGGATTGCGCTGCGCGGCCTGCCACCATTTGGCTTTGGTCTGCGGATCGATCTCTTTGGTGTAGAGATTGAAATCGTCGATGCCGCGCTCGCGCACGCGCGCGGCGGTGCGCTCATAGACGGCGTTGAAATTGCCGGTGACCGATCGGCCGCCGGCGGAGCCGAGTCCGGTCGTGCTGGTGCCCCAACCGAGGTAGCCGTCGGGCGTGTAGTATTTCGCCAGCGGATAGAGCGTCGAGCCGCCGGTCGACATGCCCCAGAACAGCACGATCGCGTTCTGCCGGTCCGGGATCGCCTTGACGAGCGCGAGCCGGTAGCCCTCGACGAAGGTGTTGCCGGTCGCCGCCAGGAGCTGCTTCTCCAGCAGCGTGCCGGGGCGCCCCACCCGCGTGATCTGCTCCGGCGAGGAGCCGCCGGAGCCCGCCGTCTGCACGCGCCGGACGATGTAATCCTTCTCCGTCCAGTGCGCGGTCTGGCCGCGCTCGAAGATCGGCATGCGCTGGCCGAGCGGCACCGATTCCCATGAGCCGTCCTTGGTCGAAGCGAGGAAATTCCAGCGTCCCACCCGCGTCGGCGCCACGAAGGTGATGCCGCGCTTGGCGAGCCAGACCGCGGCCCCGTCTTTGTCCTCGACGGTGCGCACGAAATCCATCGCATATTCGCTGCCGGGCTCGCCGCCCACGACCACGACTTTCTTGCCGTTGCGAAGGAGCGGCCGGTCGGGCGTCAGCGTCACCACGGTCTGCGTGAACTTCTGGCCGTAGAAGGTGAAGTCGATGAAATCGATGCTCTGCCGGTAGCCGCTGGTCTCGGGATAGTCGTTGCCGGCGAGGATGGCCGCGATCGTCTCCTTGCCCATGGTGCCGTTGTCGGGAGGCAGCTCCCAGGCCGCGGCAGGAGCGCAACTGATCGCGAGCGCGGTCACGGCGACATGCCATCTGGCGGTCATGGGAGCCTCCCTGGGCTATTCAGCCACTATCCAGATAGCTCCCGTCACACCGGGAGCTATCTTTGTTGCGATCACAGTACACACCTACTTCGCGTTGCCGTTGAGATAGTCGAACGAGACGTGCAGCAACGCGCGCAGCCCGGTCAACAACCCCGTCTCGTCGAGCCGGAAGCGGGGCGAGTGATTGGGCGCGATCGTCGCGGCCGCCACGCCGGCGGGCGCAACGCCAATATTGAAATACAATCCAGGCACCTCGTGCGCGAAAAACGAAAAGTCATCATAGGTCGCGGCACGCGGCTGTTCGAAGACCTTGTCGGCACCGGCCACGCGCTGGAGCGTGGGCAGCATGCGCTTCGTCAACGCCACGTTGTTGATGAGCGGAATGACATAGTCGTCATTCCAAACGACGACCGCCTCCCCGCCGCCGCTCAGCGCGATCGCTTCGGCCGTCTCCTTCACCCGTCGCTTGATGAAGTCGCGCATTTCCAGATTGTAGGTGCGCAGCGTCCCCTCCAGCTCGGCCTTGTCGGGAATGATGTTGGTGCGGTTGCCGGCGTTGAAGATGCCCACCGTCAGCACCGACGGATCGCTGGTCACATCCACCTGCCGGCTCTGGATGGTTTGCAGGCCGAGCACGATCTGCGCGGCAATCACGATCGGATCGACGCCCGCCCACGGCCGCGCACCGTGGGTTTGCCGGCCCTTCACCGTGATGTGGAAGGTGTCAGCACCGGCCGAGCGCGCGCCGGCACGAAAACCAATGGTTCCGATTCGACCGAGCGCCGTGACGTGGAGGCCGAACACAGCTTCCGGTTTCGGATTCTCAAACGCCCCCTCCTTGATCATCATCCGCGCCCCGCCTTCTTCACCCGGCGGCAACCCTTCCTCGGCCGGCTGGAAGATGAGCTTCACCGTGCCCGGAAGCTCGTTGCGCATTTTGGCGAAGATCTCGGCGGCTGCCATCAGGATGGCGACATGGGCATCGTGGCCGCAGGCGTGCATCACGCCGACCTGCTGCCCGCGCCACATCGCCTTCACTTTCGACGCGAACGGCAGGTCGACTTCCTCTGCCACCGGCAGCGCGTCCATGTCGGCGCGCAGCGCGACGACCGGACCCGGCTTGCCGCCCTTGAGCACCGCGACCACGCCGGTGTGCGCGACCTTCTCCCGCACATCGTAGCCGAGCCGCTTGAGGTGCTCAGCGACCAGCGCGGCGGTACGGAATTCGCGATTTCCCAACTCGGGGTTCTGATGGATATCGCGCCGCCACGCGATCATCCTGGCCTCGATGGCTTTTGCCTCCCGCTCGATGGCGTCGCGCACCGTGTCGGCGCCGGCGTGACTTCCCGAGCTAAAAAACGCAACGACCGCGAGCAGCAGCACCTGCGAAGCGCGCACCATCTTGACCATCACTCCCTCCGCACACTAGCGGATAAGTCTATCAAAGGAAGCGTCGGCCGTCACCGCGCTACGCGCCCGGCAGAACGAGCTCCGCGCGCAAGCCGCCGATCGGCGCGGTGCCGAGCGTGAGGCGGCCACCGTAGAGCGTGGCGAGCTCCATCACGATCGAAAGCCCCAAGCCCGAGCCGGGCTTGGTCTCATCGAGGCGGCGGCCGCGCCGCGCCACCTGCTCGCGCTGCGACGGCGTCAGTCCCGGGCCGTCGTCATCGACCACGATGCGCACGAAGCGGCGCTCGCTCGAAGCGTCGGGCTGCTCCGGAAACGACTCGATCGACACCCGCGACTGCGCCCACTTGCAGGCGTTGTCGACCAGGTTGCCGACCATCTCCTCCAGATCCTGCTGCTCGCCGCGGAAGCGCGCCTCTTCTGGCGCATCGATCTCGATTGCGACGCCGCGGCCGTGGTGGATTTTCTCCATGGTGCGGGCGAGCGAATTGACCACCGGGCGCACTTCGACCACGGTCCCGATGGTGGCGACCCGCGCTGCCAGGCGGGCGCGTTCGAGATGGCGCGCGACCTGGTCGCGCATGATCTCGGTCTGCTCGCGCACCTTGTCGGCCATCGGATCGGACGCGTGGGAGGCCGCCTCGTTCATCATCACCGAGATCGGCGTCTTCAGCGCATGCGCGAGATTGCCGACATGGGTGCGCGCGCGATTGACGATCTCGCGGTTGGCGTCGATCAGCGCGTTGGTCTCGCGCACCAGCGGTGCGACCTCGACCGGGAATCCGCCTTCGAGCCGTTCCGCCGCGCCGGAGCGGATCTTGGCGAGGCCGTCCGAGATGCTCTTGAGCGGCGCCAGGCCGTAGCGCACCTGGAAGGTCGTGGTCAGAAGCAGGACGACCGCCAGCACCGTGAAGGTGGCGATCAGCGCACGGTCGAAGGTGCGCATCTCCTCGTCGATCTCGGCGGCGTCGCCGGCCACCGTCACGACGAAGCGACCCTCGTCGCCGAGGTCGATGGTGCGCTCGACCACGCGCAGGCGCTGGTCCTCGGGACCGTCGACATAGCCCTGGCGCGCGCCGCTCGCCGACGTGGTAGCGGCGCGATCGTCGAGATGCGCGAGCGTCGAATCCCACAGCGAGCGCGAGGAGCGCAGCTCCGGCCGCGCGGTATCGAGCCGCGTCACCTGCCAGTACCAGCCCGACAGCGGCAGCTCGAACAACGGCTCCGAGAGCGACTGCGGGAAGCGCTCCACGGTCTCGTCGGGGGTCGCGACGTCGGCGACCAGCGTGCGCAGATAGACCTGCAGCCGGCGGTCGAAGGCGCGCTCGACCGCAGAGCGGTAGACGCCGGACAGGACGATGCCGGCAACCACCAGGATCACGACGATCCAGGTGGTCGCCGAAAAGAACAGTCGCAGCGCGAGCGAATTAGCGCGCATCGGGCGGTGAAAGCAGGTAGCCGAGGCCGCGTACGGTCTGGATCACGTCGATTCCGAGCTTCTTGCGGATGCGGCCGACGAACACTTCGATGGTGTTGGAGTCGCGGTCGAAGTCCTGGTCGTAGAGATGCTCGACCAGCTCGGTGCGCGATACCACCCGGCCGGTGTGATGCATCAGGTAGGACAACAGCCGGTACTCATGCGAGGTGAGCTTGACCGGATTGCCTTCGACGGTCACGCGGCCGGTCCGGGTATCGAGCCGCACCGGCCCGCAATTGAGCTCGCTCTTGGCGTGGCCGGCGGAGCGGCGCAGCAGCGCGCGGATGCGCGCCAGCACCTCCTCGAGATGAAAGGGCTTGGCGACATAGTCGTCGGCGCCGGCGTCAAAGCCCTGCACCTTGTCGCTCCAGCGATCGCGGGCGGTGAGGATCAGCACCGGCATGGCGCGGCCGGCGCGCCGCCAGGCCTCCAGCACCGAGATGCCGTCCATCTTGGGCAGGCCGATATCGAGGATCACCGCGTCGTAGGGCTCGCTTTCGCCGAGAAAATGCCCCTCCTCGCCGTCGAAGGCGCGGTCGACGACATAGCCGGCGTCGGTCAAGGCCGTCGCCAGCTGCCGGTTGAGATCGGGATCGTCCTCGATGACGAGGAGCCGCACGGGCTTTCTCCGCTAAACGGACGCTTGGGCTAGCGCACGTTCACCACGGCGCCGCTCTTCGCGTCGACTGTTATGCGGCGTACTTTGCCATCACGGGGAAGCACTGTCAGCAGGTAGATCAGCCGGTCTGGCTCCTGGCAGAGCCGTGCGCGCACGATCTCGCCGGGCACCCGGGCGCGGGCCGCTTTCTGGGCCGCGGCCAGCGGGACGGCGCGACGCTCGGTAAGTGCCGTGCGCTGCTGGTCGCGCGTGAGGCAGCGCAGACGCGGCTCCGCGTCGGCCGGAACGACCGACAGCGGGGCGAGCAGCGTGAGCACGAGGGCGACCGGCGCAAGCTTCAGAACCACCATGGCTGGAATGGTACTCGGCGGGGCTGAACCGCTCATGAACGGTTCACAATTGAGGGTTGCGGCAAGAGGTACCAGACTGCAAGCCGGCCGGGGCTCGTGACCACCTCGGCTGGCTTCGATGGCGCGGCAAGGCTATCTTTCCGGCAAAGGATTGGACGGAGACGCTTGGTGCTGACACTGCGGGGCCTGGTTTCATCGGCCCGTTACTCCGTCCATCAGACCCTGCTCCGGCGACGCCTGCGCAAGCGCGGGACACAGCTCGCTCGGACGCACCACCCGCTCATGCAGCAGCCGCTGGTCGACCTCGCCATCGAGCGCGCGGAATTTGCCGGCGTGCTCACGCCCAGCGGCGAAGTGGGGGCAGCGCGCGAGGGCGTCGACCATGTCTTCCTGGATGACGCGGAAGCGTACTACCGCAAATACCAGAGCTTCGAATACTGGCGTTCCCTCCTCGCGCAAGCGACGCAACGCGCCGGCATCGCGGACGCCGACGCAATCGTCGAATTCGGCTGCGGCTTCGGCAACAGCACGCTGCCGCTGCTCGATCTGTTCCCGCGCGCACGGGTGGTCGCGACCGATATCAGCCCCAACCTGCTGGCGATCCTCAACCGGCTCTTGACGGCGCGCGGACTGACCGAGCGCTGCATCGCGGTCGCGATGGATGCGCAGAAGGACTATGTGCGGCCAGGGTCCGCCGACCTCGTCGTCGGTTCTGCGATCCTGCATCATCTCGTCGAGCCGGCGCCCTTTGTCGAGCAGGCGATGCGCATCCTGCGGCCCGGCGGCGCCGCGATCTTCTTCGAGCCGTTCGAGGGCGGTTATGCGATTCTGCGGCTGATCTGTCAGGAGATCGTGCGCGAGGCCGGCCGCCGCAACGACAACAGTCCCGCGGTCGATCTCGCGCGCCGGGTCGCAATCGGGCTCGCGCCACAGATTTTCCGCGACGCCCTGCCCGGCTGGCAAGCGCGCAACGACAAATGGATGTTTCCGCGCGTCGTTGTCGACGAGCTCGCGCGCCAAGCCGGCGCCAACCTGACGGTCTACCCGATCCACGACAACCAAGGCCAATTCCAGCGACAGTTCATCTATATGATGCAAGCCTACGGCGGCCTCGCCGCCACCGATCTGCCGGCCTGGGCGGCGGAGATTTTCGATCGCTACGACCGCGAGGCGTTCTCGCCGCAGATGCTGACCGACCTCGCGATGGAAGGCTGCATCATCTTTGCGAAGCCGAAGACGTAGCCCCGCCTCCCGCGGTTCCGTCCGGCAGGCGGAACTGGCCTGCTAGCGGCGGGTTGACCTTTGGCAACAGCCCAATGAGGTAAGCCATGGCCCAATGCGAAACCTGCGGCAACGACTACGACAAGGCGTTCCAGGTGAAGATGAACGGAAGCATGCACACCTTCGACAGCTTTGAATGCGCGATCCACGCGCTTGCGCCGGTCTGCGACCATTGCGGCTGCCGCGTGGTCGGACATGGCGTCGAGAAGGACGACGCGATCTTCTGCTGCGTCCACTGCGCCGAGCATGAAGGCGTGAAGGAGCTGCGCGACCGGGCGTAGTTGCCGCCGCCGCTCAGTGCTTCCGGATAAAGTCGGCGATCGCTTCGACGACCTTGTCTTCGATGCCGAAGAAGCCGTGCGGCGTGAACGCCATGCACGGGTCCTTCGACTTGGGCGGCAGGCCACCGGAGAATTTCCTGCTGTCCTTGGCGGGCGCGCCGGTGAGCGCGGCGAGTACCTTGCCGGCAGAAGTCATCGGGCTGCACTTGCAGCCGTCGTTCACGTGATGCGCGAGGAACGCCGGCACGTTCACGGCCGCAAGTTGCGCGTTGAAGACCGTCCGGCCGCACAATCCCTTGACCAGGGTCGTCTGCGTCGCTGTGACCACGATGCCGTCCGGCCGGCGCAGATTGTCGGTGGTCGGCGGCGCCAGCCGCGGCAGGCGGGCGGCGATGCTCGCCGCCGAAATCGTGCCCGAACTCGTGCCCACGAGCCAAACCCGCCCCCCGGCCCGGGTGCGGACATCCGCGATCACACGGGACATGTCTTCCGCATATTGGGCCGAGAGCCGCACATTGCCGTCGATCGCGACCTGGTTCGGCGTGTCGACGACGGCAACGAACAAATCCCGTTGAACGAATCTCTCGCGTGAGCGCACCAGGAAATTGCCGGAGAGATTGGTGCCGATCGAGCCGTTGGCTTGCAGATCGAGCAACCCATTGCCACCGGCGAACAGGATGACCGCGTTGTGCGGCCTCATCTTCGGACTCAAGGCGAGATATTTGACCGTCACGCCCGGCCGCACCTCGACCTCGACCGGCGGTGGCGGGCGCATGATGATTTCGGCCCGCGGTGACGGCGCCACCTTGAACGCCAGGAACAGCACCAGTGCAACGGCGATCATCCTTGTCAGCATGGTCTTGTCTCCGCGACCAAGATCAAGCCTGACGGTACCTCATCACGGGCACGGACGCAGCGATACTAACGAACCAGACCTTTCGTCCGTGGTCCCCGCGCGGATCGATATTGACAGGCTCCGCCAAAATGGGCTGATCACGCCGCGATGGCGCGCGCGGTTATTTCCCTCATCGTCCTGTCCTTGTGTGGTCCCGCCGCCGCGATGGTCGGCGGGGCGCAGACCGCGCCGAAATTCGCGCATGCGGTGGTGATGCTGGCGGGCCAGCGCGGCTTTTGCAGCGGCGCGGCCATTGCGCGCGACCTCGTGCTCACCGCCGCGCATTGCGTCCAGTCCGGCACCGACTACAAGCTCGTCGTGTTCGAGGCGAGCGGCCAGCCGTCGCTGAAATCGATTGCGAGCATCGCACGGCATCCGCAATTCGACGCCGAAGCGGTGCGACGCCACCGCACCACCGCCGACGTCGCACTCTTGAAATTTGCGCAAACGGTCTCGAGCGCGCCGGTGCCGCTCGGTCCCGCCGACCTCAAGGTCGCGCCCGGTGATCCCTTCCTGGTCGCGGGCTACGGCCTCGCGACGCCGGGCGATGGCAAGAGCGGCGGCACGGTGCGAACCGCGACACTGGTCGCGACCGGTCAGCCCGGCTCGCTGCAAATCCGCCTGGTCGATCCGGCGACCCGGAACGAGCGCGCCGGGCTCGGCGCCTGCGTCGGTGATTCCGGCGCCCCGGTGTTCGCCAATGCCGGCGGCGCGCTGGCGGTGATCGGCGTCGTGAGCTGGTCGACCGGTCCGAAGAACTCGGACGGTTGCGGCGGGCTCACCGGCGTGACGCCGCTGACGCGCTACCAGTCGTGGATCGTCGAACAGGCGAAGCGGATGGGTTCGCCGCTCGCGCCGTAAACCCTAACGCGCCTCCTGCGCGCTGGCGCTCTGCGAGACGCTTCCGGTCGTGCATTAACGACTTCATCCATGTTCGGCACAGCTGCGTGCCGACGCGGCACAGCATCGGCTGGTCTCGACCTTGCAACGGTCCTCGCATGCGCGCCGCCGACGATGAACGCGCGCCGTTTTGGAACTGTTGAGGAAACCGATGCGTCGATTTTCACCGACCGCCTGGCTCGCTGCGCTTGCGCTGCTGGCGTTAAGTATGATGAGCGCGCCGGCGCGGTCCGCGCCGCCGGACCGCGTTTACACCTCCAACTGCTACGGCGCCCGTAACATGGTGTCCTGCGTCCACACGCGTCGCAGGGGTCCCTTCAATCCGTACGTGATTTCGGTCGCTGGACCGCAAACTCCGGAGGAACGCGAAGCAGCGCGCGAAGCAGCGGAAGCGCGCGACCGCCGCTGGGTCGAGCGCTGTCAGCCGGTGATCCGCCAGGACCGCCACGGCATGCCGCGCTACAGCTACGGCGCAGCGGGCTGCGAGTACGGCGTGCTCGATTGATCTTGCTGGACTGACACGGACGCCCTGCACAAGCGTCTTTCCGTCCTGCTGCCCGCTGCCCGCGCCGATCGCGCGGGCAGCGTTGCTATTCCGTCTACGCCCGCAAGTCGTTGCAGATCCGCGCATTGCCGCCGATCGATAGAATTAAAGCCAATTGAATCTCGAATTCGAGCCAATTCCGCAGCGAAAAATCGAAGCTTTCCGCGTAGTGCGGCTATCCGAGGAATTGGCTTCGGAGGCAACGAACCATGGCTGACGGCCTCACGGCCGCCGTGCGCACGAACCTGATCGCGCTGCAACGGATCTCCAGCGACATCGGACGCGTGCAGCATCGGCTTGCGACCGGCAAGCGCGTCAACTCCCCGGCCGACGATCCGGCCGCTTATTTCACCGCGTCGGCGCTCAACGCCCGCGCCGCCGCGCTCAACACCGTGCTCGACGGCATCAGCACCGGCAAGAAAGTGATCGAGGCGGGCAGTGCCGGCATCGAGGCCATCGAGTCGCTGATCAAGAACATGCGCAGCCTCGCCAACCAGGCGCTCACGTCCCCCAGCACGCTCGCCGAAGTCACCGGCAATGTCACCGGACTGACCGGCGCGACCGCGGTCACAATGGACAACGGCGACACCATCACGGTGAGCGACGGCACCACCACCGCGACCTACTCGCACACCCCCGGCCAGGACGTGCAAGACTTCATCGACGCGGTGAACAACACCGCCAATCTCAACGTCGAGGCCAGCCTCACCTCCGATGGTCGCATTCAGCTCAAGGCCACCGGCGTCAACAACGTCACCATCGGCGGCTCGGCTTCCGTGGGCGAGTTGGGCGCGCTGGGCCTTGCGGCGGGCACCACGACCAGCACCAGCAACAGCCTGCGGCACGCGCTGGCCCAGCAATTCGACCAGGTTCGCACCCAGATCGACCAGCTCGCGGCCGACGCCGGCCTCAACGGCCAGAACTTGCTCGCCGGCAACACGCTGTCGATCGCGCTGAACGAGAACGGCAGCGCGGCCGTGACGGTGGCCGGTTCACTGGTCAGCGCGTCGAACCTCGGCATCGGCCCTGTCAGCGGCAGCGGCGGCAACTTCCAGTTCGACGGCGATCTCGAGGCCGTCATCGCCGATCTCGACGTCGCATCCACGTCGGTCCGGCAGATGTCGTCGACCTTCAACGCGCAGCTTTCGGCGGTTTCGGTGCGCGAGGATTTCACCAAGGGCATGTCCAGCCTGATGACGGCCGGCGCCGAGAGCCTGGTCGCCGCCGACACCAACGCGGAAGTCGCCATGTTGCTCGCGCTGCAGACGCGCCGTGACCTCGCCGCAACGTCGCTCTCGCTGGCCGCCGAGGCCGACAAGACCGCGCTGCGGCTTTTCGGCACAAGCGGAGGCTAGTCCCGCTCCCACGCAGCGCCTGAATCCGCCTGAGGAAGCTGTTCATGCGCCTCTTGATGGTCATCCTGGTGCTCGCCACCCTGGTCATCGTCGACCAGTTCAAATTCCGCGGCTACTACAGCTCGCAATTGCCGCACTACATCGCACGGATGGTGCAATCCGTGACCTAGATGAGTGGCCGCGGCCCGTCGGCGGCGCAGCACAATCCACGCCGCACCGCCCCCGGCAGCCCGAAGGCCCAACGGCAGGGCTAAGCTCCTGCCCCCCAGAATGTTTTCTACTGTGGCTTTTGCGCACTGGTGCCACCGTAGTGATTCCCGCACAATTGCCCCACAACGACGTGGAAATGGGGGGCAATAGTGACTGGGAAGCTCATCGCCGCATTGATGATTTCAACCGCAACAGCGCTTGCGATGCAGCCGGCCGCTGCCGCGGACATCCCGGTCAAGGCGGTCCCAGCCGTACCGCTCGCCGTCACGACGGGTTTCTTTGGCTATATCGAAGGGATGTACGTCGTCGATCCGGGCGACAGCGCCGGTCAGTTTCCGAATACGCTGCCCGGTACTTCGCCCCGGGCCAGCCCGGGCCACGGGTTCGGCGGCGCCTTCCTGGTCGGTTATCGCTTCGCGGGCCCCTGGGACGTCGCGTTCGGGATGCACCACACCCGGTTCCAGAGCGGCGCTCGCGAGCCCTTCCCGGGTTGCGCCCCCAATTTCACGCAAATGACCGACCCTCGCATCACCTCTGCCGATGGAAGCATTGGGTACAACATCTCGACCGGCACGTCGGAGACGCGGTTTTATGCTGGTGTCCGCTATGCACAATGGAAGCATCATCTGAACGACACCTGTAACGGAAGGCAGAACGACGCGGAGACGACTGCCGTTGGTCCGCGGATCGGGTTCGACCACTCGTTCAAGCTTGGTGCGACCACAAGCATGATCATGGGCGGCAATGGCTCGATCCTGTTTGCCGACGTGGAAGACAACGTCACGACGGTGCCCGCGGGCGCGCTCGTAGGCGCCAGCAAAAGAGACCGGACCGTCTTCCAGGCCGGGGCTCATATCGCCCTCGGTTGGCAGGTCACGCCGCTGATGACGCTCGCGGCCGGCTACAAGCTCGATGCCTGGCACGGGATGCTCAGCAATCAGATGGGATTCTCGGCAGCCACCGGCATCGGCGGCGGCAACAGCAACGTGATCGAGCACGGCCCGTTTGTGCGCGCGAGCTACAATTTCGGCGTGAAATAGCGGCCACGGCTGGTCGCATCAACATATCGGTCGGGGCCAAGACGCGTCCGGGCTCGGCGCGTCCCGCCTTTGTGCAGCCCTAGGAATTCATTGACAGACGGCGCCATGGCGCCAGCACCCCGGTGCTGCTATCCTCCGTACAAGTACGGCAATACTTCTACGAGAGGGGCGAACGACCATGTGGCTGCTGCTGACCTATATTGTGCTGGCGGTGATCGGCAACGCCATCATCTACTTCATCGGGCTCGGCATTGAGCGGATGTGGCCGATCGCCAGCCTGCCGGCCTTTCTCCTGATGTTCTTCATGGTGCTGTGGCTCTCGTGGCTCGGCGCGGTGAAGATCACCGAGCCGAAGGTCGCCGCCCAGAGCTAGGCCGCAAGTCGACGCCAATTCCGATCTGCGCGCGACGGCATCACGACCGGCGCGCGTGAAAATCTGTCCATCGCTGATCGCTAAATCCGCTCGCTAAGTCCGCGTCGTGTGTCCGCATGCGCCTGACGCTGCGCTGGAATGCAATCGCTGCCGGCTATCCCTACCCTGCTTCCTTTCGCATCGGGCCGGGCGTAGGCTTCCCGCAAAATACGAAGTCGGGAGGTCGTCCAAGATGACAAGCCGCGCCATGCTGGCTGCGGCGCTGCTTGCGTTGACGCAGGCGGTGCCGAGCCAACCCGTGTCCGCCCAGGGTGCAGCACCGGGCAGCGCCAGCCTCAATGCCCAGCAACGCGAAGGCTGGCTGCTCACGCTGCAATATTGCGCGCTCTGCCACACCCGCACCAACCTGCATTCCACCACGACCATCGGCCCGATCCTGTCGCGTGACAGCGGCGGAGGCCGCGAAGACGTGCTGCGCCAGGTGATCGCGGACGGCACGCCCAACATGCCGGGCTTCAAGCATCAGTTCGAGCCGGCGCAGATCGATGCCATCGTTGCGTATCTCAAGACCGTGCCGCCGCAAGCGGCGAAACCAGAAAAACATTGAGGAGAAGACGCCATGGGCAAGCTTACACTGGTGCGTCTCGCCGCCGCGTTCGCCGTCACGATGATTGCACCGGCCGCGTTGGCAGCCGATGCGCTGCTGTCGGGCGTGATCAAATCGCAGTCCGGCGAGGCCATGGGCGGTGTCACCGTGTCCGCCAAGGCCGAAGGTACAACCATCACCACCGCCGTCTTCACCGACGCGAGCGGCGCCTACTACTTCCCGCCGCTGCCGGCCGGCACCTACCGGGTGTGGGCGCAGGCGCTGACCTTCGATACCGCGCGCGCCGAGGTCGCGCTCAATGCCAACGGCCGGCAGGATTTCACGCTGCGCCCGATGGCGAATTTCGTGAAGCAATTGCCGGGCGACGTGCTGCTCGCGGCCTTGCCGCAGACCGCACCCGAGGATGCGCGCATGCATCGCATCGTGCGCAACAATTGCACTGGCTGCCATAGCGCAAGCTACGTGCTGCAGCACCGCTTCGACGAAGACGGCTGGCGCAAGGTCATCGCCACCATGAAGAACATCAACGGCGCCGGCGTCGACCAGCGCGCCGCCAAGCGCGCGCCCAACGGCGTGCTCGACGCCAACGAAGCCGCGCTTGCCCGTTACCTCGCCCGCGCGCGGGGCCCGGGCGACAGCTCGATGAATTTCGCCACCATGCGTGCGCGCCCGTCGGGCGAAGCGGCGCGCGCGGTGTTCCGTGAATACGACGTGCCGGTCGATCCCGAGATCGGCGACGACAAGATCATCACCGGCGACGGCAGCGACTGGTCGCGCGGCACGCCGGCGCGGCGCGGCTCGATCGTGCACGACGCCTGGATGGACCTCGACGGCCATATCTGGGTCAATTCCAACGCGCCCAACCGCAAGCTCACGATCGCGCGCGTCGACACCAAGACCGGCGCCTACAAGCCGTTCGTGGTGCCGGGCCGCGGCGGCTTCGCCGGCAACAGCCACGGCATGTGGCGCGACAAGGCCGGCCTGATCTGGTTCAACGTCAATGGCGGCCTCGCCAGCATCGATCCGCGCACCGAGAAAATCGCGGTTCATATGCCGCCGCAGGGCATGTCGCGCACCGGCGGCGCCACCACCGTCGACATCGACGGCAAGGGCTTCATCTGGGTGACGACCGACGTCGGCGCCTTGCGTTTCGATCCCGTGAACGAGCGCTTCGCCGAGTTCAAGTCGCCGACGCCGAAGCTCGCCAACGGCACCTTCGGCCGCACCTATGGCCTCGCCGCCGACCGCAACGGCAATGGCTGGTGGGCGCAGATGCAGACCGACACGATCGGCATGGGTGACGCCGCTACCGGCCAGTCGCGGGAAATCCGCCTGGCACCGGTGCAGGCCGAGATGGAGCGGCTCACGCCGGACGAGCGTGCCTACTACGCCAACATGGTTCAGCCCGACTACAACACGCCGATCCCGTGGCAGCAGGGCCCGCGCCGCATGGGCACCGACAAGAACGCCGACGTGTTGTGGGTCGGCAATTCCTGGGGCGGCAACCTCGCGCGCATCGACACCAAGACCGGTGCGGTGAGCTACGTGCCGATGCCCGATCCGAACTCGCAGCAGCCCTACCAGATCGCGGTCGATTCCACGCACGCGGCCTGGACCAACATGTGGACCACCGACCGTGTGGCGCGCTACAGCCCGACCACCGGCCAGTGGACGATCTTCGATCTGCCGTCGCGCGGCACCGAAGCGCGCTACATCTCAGTCGACGAACGCGACGGCCGGATCAACGTGGTCCTGCCCTATGCCCGCACCTCCAAGATCGCAGTGATGACGTTGCGCAGCGAGGCCGACATCGAGGCTTTGCGCAAGCAAGCGCAACGATAGTCGTCCGCTATTAGATAAGCGGAACTACCTTTCAATTGCTGCCCGCGATGCCACCGCATTGCGGGCGGTACTTCTGGATGATCACGGCAATGTGTTGGACGCGAGTTTCGACTGGACTTTGAAGCCGCACGACCTATCTAATCTCTTCTGTCCACGGCCTGACTTCTGCTGCCGTTCCCCACCGACCAGTCTTGCAATGTCTCTTGCCATGGCGCCGATCATTTCAATTTCGAGCCTTACCAAAACATATGCTTCCGGGTTCCAGGCACTCAAGCGGATCGACCTCGCCATCGACAAGGGTGAGATTTTCGCGCTGCTCGGGCCGAACGGGGCCGGCAAGACCACGCTGATCAGCATCGTCTGCGGGATCGTGACGCCGTCGACCGGCACGGTCACCGTCGGCGGCCACGACATCCTCAGCGACTTTCGCGCCGCCCGCGCCTTGATCGGGCTGGTGCCGCAGGAGCTCCATACCGATGCGTTCGAGTCGGCGTGGGCGACGGTCTCGTTCAGCCGCGGGTTGTTCGGACTGCCGGCCGATCCCGGCCACATCGAGAAGGTGCTGCGCTCGCTATCGCTGTGGGACAAGAAGGACGACAAGATCATGACGCTGTCAGGCGGCATGAAGCGGCGCGTGCTGATCGCCAAGGCGCTCGCGCACGAGCCGCAGGTGCTGTTCCTCGACGAGCCCACCGCCGGCGTCGACGTCGAGTTGCGCAAGGACATGTGGAACGTGGTGCGTGCGCTGCGCGCCTCCGGCGTCACCATCATCCTGACCACGCACTACATCGAAGAAGCCGAGGAGATGGCCGACCGCATCGGCGTCATCAACAAAGGCGAGATCATCCTGGTCGAGCGCAAGGCCGAGCTGATGCGGAAGCTCGGCAAGAAGGAGCTCACGCTGCAACTGCAGAAGGAGCTCGACGCGCTTCCCGAGGACCTCGCGCGCCACAAGCTCACGCTGGCGCCGAACCGCAAGGAGCTCGTCTACACCTACGATACCCAGGGCGAGCGCACCGGCATCACCGCCCTGCTCGACGACCTCGCCCGCTGCAATATCCGGTTCCGCGACCTGCAAACCACGCAAAGCTCGCTGGAGGACATCTTCGTCGGGCTGGTGAGGAAGCAATGAACGTGCGCGCCATCCGCTCGATCTATATGTTCGAAATGGCGCGCACCGGCCGCACGCTGTTCCAGAGCATCGTGTCACCGGTGGTCTCGACCTCGCTCTATTTCATCGTGTTCGGCGCCGCCATCGGCACCCGCATCCAGGAGATCGAGGGCGTCAGCTACGGCGCGTTCATCGTGCCGGGGCTGATCATGCTGATGATCCTCACCCAGAGCACCGCCAACGCGTCGTTCGGCATCTACTTCCCGAAATTCACCGGCACGATCTTCGAAATACTCTCCGCGCCGGTCTCGTTCATCGAGATCGTGATCGGCTATGTCGGCGCCGCCGCCACCAAATCGATCATCCTCGGGCTGATCATCCTTGCGACCGCGTGGCTGTTCGTACCCGTGCGCATCGACCATCCGGTGTTCATGCTGCTGTTCCTGGTGCTCACCGCCGTCACCTTCAGCCTGCTCGGATTCATCATCGGCATCTGGGCGGACGGCTTCGAGCAGCTTCAACTCATTCCGCTGCTGGTCATCACGCCGCTGGCCTTCCTCGGCGGCACGTTCTACTCGATCGACGTGCTGCCGCCGGTCTGGCAGACCGTCGCGCTGTTCAATCCGATTGTTTATCTCGTGTCCGGATTCCGTTGGAGCTTCTACGGCATTTCCGACGTCAGCGTCGGCATCAGCCTGGCGATGACGCTCGCGTTCCTGGTACTATGCCTCGCCACGGTGTGGTGGATCTTCAAGACCGGTTACCGGCTCAAGAAATGACAGGCTCCGGAGATCAGGCGTGACCGCGGCAAGCGGCAAACGCATCGCGCAATGCGGCTGCGGCGCCCTCACCGCGACCGTCAGCGGCGACCCCGTCACCGTCTATACCTGCAGCTGCGTCAACTGCCAGCGCAAGAGCGGCAGCGTCTTCACCTATGCTGCCGTGTTCCCGAGCGCCGCGGTGACCTTCACGGGCGAGCGCAAGGCCTGGCGGCACACCGGCGATTCCGGACGCTGGATCGAGAACATGTTCTGCCCGACCTGCGGCATCACGGTGGGCTTCCTCTCTGAAGGCATGCCGGGCATGACCGGAATGCCGGTCGGCTGCTTTGCCGATCCCGACTTCGCGCCGCCGCTGCGGCTCTATTGGGCCTCGCGCCGCCACCGCTGGCTCACCTTTCACAACGACTTGACATTGCTCGATACTCAGGACGGCTGACGAGCGCGTTAAACGGTTGGTTTACCGTCGCAAACGGCCCGCAACCTTTCCTTCATTGCCGGCGTTATATACGTGCCCCAGCCGAATGAACGATCATGGGAGCACACCATGAAATCTCTGCTCGCCGCCCTCTTGCTTGCCTCGGCCGGTATCGCCGCGGCGCAGGGCGTCCCTACTATCGATATCGCACCGAGTTGCCGCGCCGCCGCCAAGGTCAGCACCGCCGGCATGCAGCAGGACTACGAGAGCTGCATGAACAGCGAGAATTCGGCGCGCGATCTCCTGGTGAAGCAATGGAACAGCTTCCTCGCCGCCGACCGCGGCAGCTGCTTCCGGCTGACGACCACCGGCACGCCCGGCACCTACACCGAACTGCTGACCTGCCTCGAGATGAAGCGCGACGCGCGCAAGCTCCCCGACACCACGATCGGACAAGGGATCCGGTAGTCCACCCGCGCGTTTCTCGACGCCGACACTTGGAAAAAAGGCCCGGCTCATCGCCGGGCCTTTTTCGTTGGCATGGTTTACGAATTGGCGTGCAGCGGCGGGCGCTCGGGATGCATAAGCGCGGCGGCGACCTCGGAGCGCGTGAGATGCGTGCCGTCATCGCCTTCGATCAGCAGCGTGGTGCGCCCATTGTCGTTGACGTGACGCGCCCAGCTCATCGCCTGATCGAGCGTGGCGCATTCCTTGAACAGCATGCGATCCTTCTCGAGCGGAGAGATCGCCTCGGCGCCGCGCGGACCGCTGTAAACGCGATAGGTCATGAGCTACCTCCTTTCATCAAGCTGGTGCGAGGATGCAGGGAGATAACGTTGCGGACGCGAGAAAGGTCCGGCTGCGGAACTACTCTGCCGGCTCGGACGGCGGCATTTCCTTGGCGCCGTGCAGCGGCCGCTCCTCCATGAAGAGAACCGCGAGCAGCGCGATCACGGAGAACACCAGCGCGGCGACAAACACCCACCGGAACACGCCCGCGACGTCGAGACCGTTGGCGCCGGCGTTGGCCGCCAGCACCTCGACCCCGGCCCCGCCGCGCTCCGGCGCGAAGCCGAGCCCCGCCAGCAGGATCGCGCCCATGATCGCGACCGCGAGCGCCGAGGTCAGCGCACGGAAGAAGTTCATCGCGCCAGTGGCGATGCCGACCTCGTGCCGCCACACCGCGTTCTGCACGCAGACGGTGGCGGTCGGGAACACCGTGCCGACGCCATAGCCGACCACGGCGGTGGCGATCACCGCCCACAACACCGGCATGTCGGGCCACACCACCAGCGTCGCAACCGCGAGCGTCGCCACCACCATGCCGACATAGGGCGAGAGCTTATAGCGGTTCATGTGCATCATGGCGCGGCCGGACGCCATCGAGCCCGGCGTGGTCATCACGATCACCGGGATGAGACACAGCCCGGCCCACGTCGGCGTGAGCTTGTGCACGGTCTGGAAGTAGAGCGGCATATAGATCATGAATCCGGTCATCACCGCCATCGCGAAGCTCGTCGCCGCGGTGCCGAGCTTCATCACCGGATTGGCGAGCACGTTGAGCGGCAGGAACGGCTCGGGCGCGCGCTTGAGCCACCATGCGACAACGACAGTGAGCAGGATCGAGGCGCCGATCAGCGCGAAGATCGTCGGCGAGAGCCACGGCACGCGGGTGCCGCCGGTGGTGAGCGCCAGCAGAAAGAGTGTCGCCGCCGCCATCACCAGCGCCACGCCGAGGAAATCGAGCTTGTGGCGGCGTCCCGCCGGCGGCAGCCGCTTCATCGACTGATTGAGCAGCGCGGCGGTGAGCAAACCAAGCGGCACGTTCAGCCAGAAGATCAGCGACCAGTGCCAGTTCTGCGCGATGATGCCGCCGAGCGCGGGACCGACCGTGCCGGCGGTGATCCAGGCGGTGCCCATATAAGCCTGGTAGCGGCCGCGCTCGCGCGGGGTCACCATGTCGGCGACGGTGATCTGCACCATCGGCACGATGCCGCCGCCGCCGATGCCCTGCAGCGTGCGGCCGGCGATCAGCGTCGCCATGTCGGGCGCCACCGCGCACAGCACCGAGCCGGCGATGAACAGGCCGAGCGCCGTCATCATCATGCCGCGGCGGCCGTGGATGTCGGCGAGCTTGCCGTAGAGCGGCGCGACGATGGTCGACGACAAGAGATAAGCGATGACCACCCAGGAGAGATTCTGGAAGTCGTTGAGGTCGCGCCCGATGGTGGGCAGCGCGCTCGCGACGATGGTCTGGTTCAGCGCCTGCAGGAAGCCGCCGAGCATCAGCCCGTAGAATACGAAGCGGATCTCGGGATGGGTCAGGCGCGGCGGCTCCGCCGCGACCGTTTCCGGATCGGCGGCGGCTTCGGCGCGCTTCTGCAGGGAACTCATACTCAGCCGCCTTAACGGCGAGCGGCTGCCAGTGCGGCAGACGCAAGGGTCAATCGGAGAACAGTGAATTGGAGCATGCGCTAGATGTGCGCCGACGCACGCGCCGACACAATGCTGCATTGCGGGAGGCTGCTATGCAGCCTTCACCACGCGAGGGCGCGCCCAAACCCAGCTTGCGCCGGGCATTCGACCAATCCGTGACCGCGATCACATCGCTCGGAAACAGCCCTCTGCCATCTTGCACCCAAGGCGACGGGATGAGCCGCGCCAAACCAACCTAGACATCAATTGGGAGCAATGACCATGACCAAGACCTCTGAACTGAACTCCGCCGTGCGTGCCCTGGACGACAGCGAGATCGACCTCGTTGTGGGTGGCGTCATCGATGGCTGCATCAGAATGCCGATCATCACGCCGTTCAACCCGCTGCCGCCGACGACACCCTGGTTCGACCCGATGTGGGTCCAGGTCGGCAAGACCGGCACGCTTCCTCGCTAATCACCAAAGATGCGAGGCCGTCCGTTCATGGCGGCCTCGCAATTGCGGCTTTGATATCACTCCGCCGAAATTGTCGGCTGCAGTGCGGGCCGCTGCCAGCCGGCGTGCCTGACGATCTTACGGTTCCCGACCTCATACACGTGGTGGGCCCGGCGGATCAGGGCCGGCCGATGCGCCACGACAATCCTTGTGATCGGCATTTGCGCAATCAGGTCGGCGATCAGTTCCTCGTTCGCCTCATCGAGATTGGCTGTTCCCTCATCCAGAAACAGCAGCTTGGGATTCCGGTAGAGCGCGCGCGCCAGCAAGACCCGCTGACGCTGCCCGCCGGAGAGCGTCGATCCCATGTCGCCGACCAGCGTCAGGTACTGCATCGGCGAACGCAGGATGTCGTCGTGCACTTGCGCTGCGAACGCGGCTTGCTGCACCCGCGCCATATCCAGGTCGGGATCGAAGCAGGCGATGTTGTCGGCGATCGTGCCCGAAAGCAGCCGGTCGTCCTGCGCCACCACGCCGATGAATTCGCGCCACGACCGCCAGCGTTCGGGACTGGCGTTATAGCCGTCAAGTTCGATGGCGCCGTCGCTCGGCCGATTGAGGCCGAGCATCAATTTGAGCAGCGTGGTCTTGCCGCTGCCGGAGGCGCCGGTCAGCGCGATGAAATCGCCGGGCGCGATCTCCAGGTTGATGTCCTCGAGCACGAGCGGGTCGGTCACGCCGTAGCGGAATGAAACGTCCTTCAGGCGAATATGGCCGGCGACCTCCCCCCCGACGGCGGGCGCTCCCACGCTGCTTTCGGCCGGCGTCGTGACGATGTCGGCGAGCCGATCGAGATAAAGGCGAAGGAACCGGAATTGAATGATCTGGTTCACGAGGCCGATGGCGCGGTCCGTGAAGGTCTGCCGGAACGACATGAACGCAAACAGCATTCCCACTGAAAAGCCCGCGCCATCGATCACCAGCCGGGCGCCCACGTAGATAACGGCGACGGTTTGCAGACCGGTAATGAGGGTTTGTGCAAAGCTCTGGGTGATCTCGAACCGGCCCACTGAAATGCTGGCATTGGTCGTTTCGGCATGAAGATTGCGCCACGCGCCTTCACGCTCGGATTCCCGGCCCATCAATTTCAGCGTCGTGGCAGCCCGCACCGTCTCCATCAGGTGGGTTTGCTCCTTGGCGCCGGCGAGGATTTCCTCCTCCATCCGCCGCCGCATGCTGGGGAACAGGGCCAATGAAATCGACAGATTGAGCAGGACGGCGAAGATCACGATCAGCGCAAGGGTCGTGGAGTAAAAGAACAGAATGAAGGCGGCGATGAACGCCATCACGCCGTCGATGATGCTGCTGATGACGCCCTGGCTGATCGCTGTCTGGATCGGCTGCACCGATTGCAAGCGCGAGAAGATATCGCCGACGTGCCGCTTCTCGAAATAATCGCTGGGGAGCCGCAGCAGGTGGCGGACAAGATTCCCGGTGATTTGAAAGCTCAGCAGATGCCCGAAAACCCGTAGCGCCCAGCCCCGCAGCGCCTCGATCGCCGCCTGCACGATGACCAGGCCGCCGAAGGCGAACGCAATGACCGTGAGCAGATCCCGGTCGGACTGAGCCAGCGCCTCGTCGACCACGAGTTGCAACTGAAATGGCGCGGCGAATGTCGCGATCTGCAGCGCAACCGACAAGATAAGGATTTGCGTCAACGCGACCGGAAATCCGCGCAGACGCGACCAAAGGAACGACAGCTTGATCGGCGCTTTCGCGCTGATCGGCTCGAAGCCTTCCGCGCGCGCCAGCTCGAGCACGACGCCGGTGAAGTGCTTGGAGAACTGGTCGATGCTCAGCGTCCGGATGCCGACCGCCGGGTCGTGAACCACCGCGCTCTTGCGGCTGATCGATTTGAGCACAACGAAATGATTGAGGTCCCAGTGAATAATGGCCGGCAGACTGACCTTGCCGAGCGCGCCAACTTCGGCCCGCAGCGCGCGTGTCGAAAAGCCGAGCTGATCGGCGATCCCCATCAGGCTGCGGAGCGACGCACCGGCGAGCGAGAGCGAGAAACGTTGACGCAAGCCGTTCAGATCGACGTCATGGCCGTGGTAGCGGGCAATCATGGCCATGCAGGCCAGCCCGCATTCCGCCGCTTCGGCGGCCAGCATCGTCGGAAGTCGATGCCGGCGCCCGATATGAAGGTGTTCGAGAACGCTCATAGACGCCCCGCCACGGCATAGATGGGATCGAACAGCCATTGGATGAGCGTGCGGCGGTCGAACACGATATCACCGGACACCAGCATGCCAGGCTGCAGGGGATAGCTTTCGCCATACGCCTGCATCAACTCCTGCCCCAAGCTCACGCGGATGCGGAACGTCGGCTCCTGGATATTCAGCCCCTGAATTGCAACTTCATTGGGTGACAACACGGTGCTGGACACCAGGCGAATCCGTCCCGACACTGTGCCGAAGCGCTGGTACGGGAACGCCTGCAGGCTGATCTGCACCTGTTGGCCAGCACGCACAAACCCAATGGCGCGTGACGGCGCCAGCAGCTCCGCCTCCAGTTGCCCGCCTTCCGGCACAATGACCGCCACGGTCGCGCCGGCACTGACGGTCTGGCCGGTCACCACCGGTAGCGCTGCGATACGGCCGCCGATCGGTGCGGTGACGAACTGCAATCGACGGGACTCGGCGTCCACGGTGCGCTGCTCCAGGGCCGCGGCAGCACCGGCTGCCTCCGCCTTCGCCGCGTCGATCTCCAGTGGAATTCCCGCGAGACGCGCCCTCAGATCCGCAACCTCGCGCTCGCTGGTCGCCAGCATCCGGCGCTGTGTCGCGAGCTCTTGTTGCAAGAGCAGCAGGCTGGAGCGCCGCGCGTCGACATCGCGCCGCGCCATGAAACCCTTGGCGGCGATCTCGAGCGCGCGTGCCAGGTCGGCTTCGCCGAGTCCCACCCGTTCTTCCTGCAACTTGATTTGCACCGCGATCTGTTCCTGCTCGGCAAGGCTTCTGGACAGGCGGATTTTCGCTTGTTCGAACTCGACCTGCAGCCGCGCCAGCGCCGACTCCGCCTTGGCCCGCGCCGCCAGGGCCTCCGTTGTCAGGCTTTTTGAAATTACATCGCCGACATTACCGGCCGCGGATTCTGCCGCAAGATTGACGACCGCAAGCCGATCGCCGGCGGCGACGATGTCGCCCTCCTTCACCATCACGCTTTGCAAGGAGCCGGCCGCGAGGATCGACGCACGAATCATTCCCTGATCAGGAACGATCAGACCCGTAACGGTCGCCTTGCGGGCGTAGGTGGCTGTGGTGAGAAACACGACCGCCGCAAATATGACCGCGACCAGAAAAAGTCCCAAGGTCTTCACCGAGAGGGGCGTTGCAAGAATCACCTCCCCCTCCAGACGACGGGTCGCATGACGAACGGCTTCGCGTCGAAACAATTCAGCCATGGAACGCTCTCCGATTGAAATGAAGCCATTGCGCGTCGGGGATAGCGCCCATTCCACGCAACCTGCAAACGCGTGCGATACGATCCAATGGCGTCACGACAGCTCCTCCGCCGTCACCACGCGGGACCCGACTGCCTCACTCAGACTGTCCTGCAAGGCGTCCAGCACGTTCCGATCGATGTCGGAGGCCGCGAAGTAGGCGAAATTCGAATCCGCCCATCCGACGACGCTGTAGCCGCCCCGATTGCCGCGAACCGCGAAGCTTTCGGAATCGGTGGACGGCATCAAATAAAGAGAAATGAGGTGGCCGCCCCGTGAATAGACGAGCGCCGGTGCCGGACGGTCGTGCAGATAGTCGATGCGGGCTCCGCGCAACAAAAAGCCTTGCAAAGACAAGATCGGCGCGATCACGGGATAGGCAAATTTGTCGGAGAACCAGCGCGTGATTGCCGCGGGATCGGCGTTCTCGATTTCGGTCACGTCGTCGCTGAGAATTGCCCTGGCATGGGCGGCGGTGACCGATTTGATTTCAACGAACTCGACCTGCAAGGGACCCGGCACGCGCGGCTTGTGGAGAACGGTCACTGTCAGCGAGGCGGTGGGCCGGGTTTGACACGCCAGCCGTATGTTCGCGGACGCCTCCAAGGCGCGCAGCGCAACGGTCTCCGCGCGATTGGGCGCCGGCAGGTCTTCCAGTCCCTGGTCGACTTTGACCCGGCAGGTGAAGCAACGCGCCCGCCCACCGCACACCGAGGCGTGCGGCACTCCTGAAGCACGGCTTATCTCCAACAAGGTCATGCCCCTCGTGGCGGCGACAGTGGGACCATCCTGATAGGTGACCTCTAAATCTGCCCGTGCGCGCGATCGGTACGCTCTGAAAACATGGTACCCGAATAAACCGGCCAGCACCGCCCCAAAAAAGTACTGGGTCCAATCGCGCATCTGCGCCATGACGGCGCCGTCCGCGGCATTCGGCCAGTTCGACCGCTGCTTGAGCTGCGCGAGCGCGTCCGGATCGCGCATGACGTCCGCGGTCAATTGCCCGGACACCGCAAACCCGGCGATTCCCGCGATCGGCACCAGCGCGGCGATGGTCCATAGCGTGGGCCGGGCGGCGGCATAGCGACCGTGCAGTCTGAGCCAGTAGTGCAGTCCGATGCAGCCATGCGCCCACACCAGAGCCAGCAGCAGGCTCTGGAGCACGGCACGGTCGGGCCAAAGTCTGGCGAGCTCGTAGAGGTAGCTGTCGTTGACGTTGAAAAAGACGTGCGCGATCCGCGTATTGACGATGTGGGGAAACAACAGAAAGGGAATCGCAAGCGCAATCAGGATTTGCAGCGCCTCCCACAATGGCATCCGCAGCGTGCGGCGCATCGCAAGCTTGTACAGGCCGAGCGAAATATGGGTGACGAGAGCGGCCAGCAGCACGATGGTTCCGACCGTCGAGCGCGTGATCGACGTGCGGATATCCTGCATCTGGTGCATGGCCTCGAGGCTCACCAGCCCCAAACCGTGGTTGAGGAAGTGCGCGCCGGCAAATGCAAAGAGGACTAGCCCGCTGGCGAGCCGCAACCGTTGCAGGAGATCGCCGCGCAAGAGAACGTTCATTCCGTACCCAACCCGCCGTCGTGCCCAACGATTGCCGGGCCGGGCCAACATTTTGGCCCACTCTGTGCCGAACGTGCTACCAATATGCTCGTCCAGACAGGGGCCGTGGCGTCGTGCGTGGCGACTTTATCCTGGAAACCCACGATCTCAGAATGGAATTCGCCGGCTTTGTGGCAGTCGGCGGGGTCGACCTGAAAGTGGCGCGCGGCTCGATCCACGCGCTGATTGGGCCGAACGGCGCCGGCAAGACCACCGTTTTCAACCTGCTCACCAAATTCCTGCGGCCGACGAACGGCCGCATCGTCTACAACGGCCGCGACATCACGGCGCTGGCGGCGCCCGACGTGGCGCGGATCGGGATGGTGCGCTCGTTCCAGATCTCGGCGGTGTTCCCTCACCTCACCGTGCTCGAGAACGTGCGCGTCGCGCTCCAGCGCAAGCGCGGCGACTTGTTCGACTTCTGGAAGTCCAAGCGCGTGCTCGATGCGCTCAACCAGCGCGCGCTGGCGCTGATCGACGACGTCGGGCTCGGACGCTTCGCCTACGCCACCGCGGTCGAGCTGCCCTACGGCCGCAAGCGCGCGCTCGAGATCGCGACGACGCTGGCGCTCGATCCCGACATGCTGCTGCTCGACGAGCCGATGGCAGGCATGGGCCACGAGGATATCGACCGCATCAGCGCGCTGATCAAGCGCGTCGCCGCCGACCGCACCGTGCTGATGGTCGAGCACAATCTGAGCGTGGTCGCCGACCTCTCCGACACCATCACGGTGCTCACGCGCGGCCGCGTGCTTGCCGAAGGCGACTACGACACGGTCTCGGCCAACCCGGCGGTGCGCGAAGCCTATCTCGGGGTGGGCCATGCGTAGCCCCCTCCGTTGTCAGGTCGTGAGGAAGCCGGGCCGCGGGCTGGGTCGGCTCCCTCTCCCCGTTGGGGAGAGGGGTGGGGTGAGGGGGTGTAGCTCCCTCGATAGGTTCGAACCCCCTCACCCTAACCCTCTCCCCATCCGAACTCGGGTTTACCCGAGTTCGGCACCAAATTACGTGGCCGAAGTCGGAAACATCCGACTTCGGCTGGAGAGGGAATCCACCGAGTCCGTTGCGCGGTCGGAGTCAAACGCACGGATGAGTTATGCTTAGCCCCACACCGCTGCTCACGGTCGAAGACCTGCAGGCCTGGTACGGCGAGTTGCATGTGCTGCACGGCGTCAATTTCAACGTCCGCAGCGGCGAGGTCGTCACCCTGCTTGGCCGCAACGGCGCCGGCAAGACCACGACGCTGAAGGCGATCATGGGCATCGTGACCAAGCGCACCGGCTCGGTGCGCTACGAGGGCAACGAGCTGATCGCGCTCACCAGCGACCGCATTGCGCGGGCGGGGCTCGCGTTCTGTCCGGAAGAGCGCGGCATCTTTGCGAGCCTCAATGTCGAGGAGAACCTGCTGTTGCCGCCCGTCGTGCGTCCCGGCGGGCTTGAGCTTGCGCGCATCTTCGAATTATTCCCGAACCTCAAGGAGCGCCTGCGCAGCCAAGGCACCAAACTCTCCGGTGGCGAGCAGCAGATGCTGGCGATCGGCCGCATCCTGCGCACCGGTGCGCGCCTCCTGCTGCTCGACGAGCCGACCGAAGGGCTCGCGCCGGTGATCATCCAGCAGATCGGGCGAACCATCGGCATGCTCAAGGAGCAAGGCTTCACCATCCTTTTGGTTGAGCAGAATTTCCGCTTCGCCGCGACGGTTGCGGACCGCCACTACGTGATGGAGAATGGCAAGATCATCGATCAACTCGCCAATTCGGAACTCGGCGCCAACATGGCGAAGCTCCACGACTATCTCGGCGTGTAACGCCGGGAGACGCCCAGAACGGGAGGATGAGGATGAAACGACTGAGCACCCTGACCGCGCTCGCGCTGGTCCTCGCCACCGGCGTCGCGCAGGCGCAATACACCGACGGCGTCATCCGCATCGGCGTGATGAACGACATGTCGGGCACCTATTCCGACCTCTCCGGGCAGGGCTCGGTGGTCGCCGCGCGCATGGCAGTCGAGGATTTCGGCGCCGCCAAGAAGGGCATGAAGGTCGAGATCGTCGGCGCCGACCACCAGAACAAGCCGGACGTCGGATCGAACGTGGTGCGCACCTGGCTCGACGTCGACCGCGTCGACGTCGTGGTCGACGTGCCGACCTCGTCGGTTGCGCTCGCGGTGAACCAGATCGTGCGCGAAAAGAATAAAGTGTTCCTGGTATCGGGCGCGGCCGCCTCCGATCTCACCGGCGCGGCCTGCACGCCCAACACCATCCACTGGACCTACGACACCTGGGCGCTCGCCAACGGCACCGGCCAGGCGATCGTGAAGACCGGCGGCAACACCTGGTTCTTCCTCACCGCCAACTACGCCTTCGGCCTCGCGCTCGAGCGCGACACCGCGGCGGTGGTGGTGAAGAACGGCGGCAAGGTGCTCGGCCAGGTGCGCCACCCCTTCCCCGGCACCGACTTCTCGTCGTTCCTGCTGCAGGCGCAAACCTCGCGCGCCAAGATCATCGGCCTCGCCAATGCCGGCAGCGACACCATCAACTCGATCAAGCAGGCGGCCGAGTTCGGCATCGTCAAGGGCGGGCAGAACCTCGCCGCGCTGCTCGCCTTCATCACCGACGTGCACGCGCTCGGCCTGCAGACCGCGCAGGGCCTGATCATGACGGAGTCATGGTACTGGGATCTCAACGACAACAACCGCGCCTTCGCCAAGCGCTTTGCGCCGCAGTTCAAGGGGCTGCACCCGACCATGGTGCATGCCGGCGTCTATTCGGCGGTCACGCATTATCTGAAGGCGGTCGAAGCGCTCAAGAGCGACGCCGACGGCAAGGCGGTGGTCGCCAAGATGAAGGAGCTGCCCACGCAAGACCCGCTGTTCGGAGACGGCACCGTGCGCGCCGACGGCCGCAAGATCCATCCGATGTATCTGTTCGAGGTGAAGACGCCGAAGGAATCCAAGGGACCGTGGGACTACTACAAGGTGCGCGCCACGATTCCCGCGGAGCAGGCGTTCCGGCCGCTCAGCGAAGGCGGCTGCCCGCTGGTGAAGAGCTGAGCATGCATACTGCTGGAGGCGGCAACGGCTTGGTGCGCGCCCTCTCCCCTTGGGGAGAGGGTTGGGGTGAGGGGTAATCAACGGGTGATCTTCGAAATGCTTCGACGAAGAACCCCCTCACCCATTTCCCCGTCCGAACTCGGGTTTACCCGAGTTCGGCACTCGATCAAGTGGTCGAGAGTCGGAAACATCCGACTTCGACTGGAGCGGGAGCCCACCGAGTTCGCGGCAACCCATGTTCGAAATCCTCGGCATCAGCTCGCAGGCGCTGTTCGGGCAACTGCTGATCGGCCTGATCAACGGCTCGTTCTACGCGCTGCTCAGCCTCGGGCTGGCCGTGATCTTCGGCATGCTCAACATCATCAATTTCGCGCACGGCGCCCAGTACATGATGGGCGCCTTCGTCGCGATCTTCCTCCTCCAATATGCCGGGCTCGGCTACTGGTGGGCGCTCGTGATCGCGCCGATCATCGTCGGCATCTCAGGCATCATCGTCGAGCGGCTGTTCCTGCAATGGCTCTACAAGCTCGATCATCTCTACGGCCTCCTCCTCACCTTCGGCCTCGCGCTGATCATCGAAGGCACGTTCCGCAATCAGTTCGGTTCCTCCGGCCTCCCCTACCCGATGCCGGCCGCGCTGCAGGGCGGCCAGAATCTCGGCTTCATGTTCCTGCCGAACTACCGCGGCTGGGTGATCGTGCTCTCGCTCGCGGTCTGCCTCACCACTTGGTTCGTGATCGAGCGTACCAAGCTCGGCTCCTATCTGCGCGCCGCCACCGAGAACCCGACGCTGGTGCGCGCCTTCGGCATCAACGTGCCGCGCATGATCACGCTGACCTACGGCTTCGGCGTCGCGCTCGCAGCGCTCGCCGGCGTGATGGCAGCGCCGATCTACAGCGTCAGCCCGCAGATGGGCGCCAATCTCATCATCGTGGTGTTCGCGGTGGTGGTGATCGGCGGCATGGGCTCGATCATGGGCGCGATCGTGACCGGCTTCGGCCTCGGCGTCATCGAGGGCCTCACCAAGGTGTTCTTCCCGGAAGCCTCGAACACCGTGATCTTCGTCATCATGGCGATCGTGCTGCTTGATCCGCCCCGCCGGCCTGTTCGGACGGAGCGCGTGACATGACGGAACGTCTCGCGGACCGCCCCGCCGAAGCCGCGATCGAGCCGCCGGCGACGTCGCCGTCCACAACATCCTGGAGCGAGCGGATCGCGTTCGTGCTGATGGTCGCCGTGCTTCTGGTCGCGCCGCTCGTGGTCTATCCGCTGTTCCTGATGAAGGCCTTGTGCTTCGCGCTGTTCGCCTGCGCCTTCAATCTGCTGCTCGGCTATGTCGGGCTCCTGTCATTCGGCCATGCCCTCTTCTTCGGCTGGGCGAGCTATGCCTCAGCGCACGCCGCCAAGGTCTGGGGCCTGCCGCCGGAGCTCGCGATCCTCTTTGGCGCTCTTGTCGCCGCCGGCTTCGGCCTGATCGTCGGCGCGCTCGCGATCCGCCGCCAGGGCATCTATTTCGCCATGATCACGCTGGCGCTGGCGCAGATGATGTTCTTCTTCGCGGTGCAGGCGCCGTTCACCGGCGGCGAGGACGGTATCCAGGCAGTGCCGCGCGGAAAACTGTTCGGCCTGATCGACCTCGCCAACCAGACCAATATGTATTTCACCGTGCTCGTGATCTTCCTCGGCTCGTTCCTGATCATCTACCGCATCATCAACTCGCCGTTCGGCGAGGTGCTCAAGGCGATCCGCGAGAACGAGCCGCGCGCGGTCTCGCTCGGCTATCGCACCCATCAATACAAGCTCGCCGCCTTCGTGCTGTCGGCGACCTTTGCCGGCGTCGCCGGCGCCACCAAGGCGATCGTGTTCCAGCTCGCCTCGCTCACCGACGTCGACTGGCCGATGTCGGGCGAGGTGATCCTGATGACGCTGGTCGGCGGGCTCGGCACCATCTTCGGGCCGGTGGTGGGCGCCTTCTTCATCGTCACGGTCGAGAACTACCTCACCCACATCGGCCAGTGGGTGCTGGTCGTGCAGGGCATGATCTTCGTCGGCTGCGTGCTTCTCTTCCGCCGCGGCATCGTCGGCGGGTTGATGCGGCTGCTGCGCGTCAGGCTTTGATCACCGATTGCACGATCGGGTATTTTGCGATAGTCAGCAATCGACGGGGCTTTCGGCGGTCGCCCCGTTTCCTTCAAGGCCTGAAAAGCCAAAAGGCTACAAGCCCAAAAGGCTACAAGCCCAAAAGGCTATAAGCCCAAGCACCGTCTCCTTCCGTTGCGGAGGAGGCCGATGTTTGCCGGGACGACCGCGATGACCTTCCGCTCCGAATTGCTTCTGCTCTATGCCGCGCGCGGCGTGCGCGGCTTCGGCGACGGCTTCGCCGTCATCATCCTGCCGGTCTATCTCTCGGCGATCGGCTTTACGCCGGTCGAGATCGGCTTCGTCGCGACCGCGGCGCTGCTCGGCTCGTCGCTGCTCACGCTCGCGGTCGGCTTCGTCGCGCCGCGGCATGATCTGCGCAATATGCTGATCCTCGGCGCCGCGCTGATGGTCGCGACCGGGATCGTGTTCCCGCAGGCCGAGCATATCGCCTTCGTGCTGCTGGTGGCGTTTGTCGGCACCATCAACCCGCAGTCCGGCGACGCCGGCGTGCTGGTGCCGCTCGAGCACGCGATGCTGGCGCGCGGCGTCGCCGACGCCGACCGCACCCGCGCCTTCGCGCGCTACAGCCTCATCGGCGCGCTCGCGACCGCCGCCGGCTCGCTCGCCGCCGCCACGCCCGACCTGCTGGTGACGCTGGGGTTCACGCGCATCGCCTCGTTCCAGGCGATGTTCTACGCCTATGCCGCGCTCGGCCTCGTCGGCGCAGTGATCTACCGGCAGCTGCCGCACACGCAGGCCGAGGACCGCGCCGTGAGCACGCCGCTCGGGCCTTCGCGCTGGACCGTCTACAAGCTCGCGGCGCTGTTCAGCCTCGACTTGTTCGCCGGCGGACTGCTCGTGCAGTCACTGCTCGCGCTCTGGCTGTTCGAACGCTTCGAGCTGTCGCTTGCGACCGCGAGCCTGTTCTTCTTCTGGAGCGGCGTGTTCACCGCCTTCTCCTATCCGGTGGCGGCGTGGCTCTCGAAACGAATCGGCCTCATCAACACCATGGTGTTCACCCACATCCCGGCCAGCCTCTTTCTCATCCTGGCGGCGTTCTCGACCAACCTCTATGTCGCGCTGACGCTGCTCTTGATCCGCGCCGCGCTGTCGCAGATGGACGTGCCGGCGCGCTCGTCCTACGTGATGGCGGTGGTGACGCCGGCGGAGCGCACCGCCGCCGCGAGCGTGACCGCGGTGCCGCGCTCACTCGCCTCTTCGCTCGGCCCATCGGTCGCCGGCTACCTGCTGGCGACGCCGTTCCTAAGCTTGCCGCTCATCATGTGCGGCGTGCTCAAGATCGTCTACGACCTCGCGCTGTTGTACTCGTTCCGGCACGTGAAGCCGCCGGAGGAGCAGAAGTAGACGACAAAGGAGCAGCGGACTCGGTCTGCTCCCTCTCCCCGTTGGGGAGAGGGCTGGGGTGAGGGGGAATAAGTCTCTCGATAGGTTCGAACCCCCTCACCCTAACCCTCTCCCCTCCGGGGAGAGGGAACACACCGAATGCGTTGCAAGGCGGTGCCTATTCCTTCACCTTCACCCGTGTCGCCGGCCCGCGCAGCGGCCGCTCCTCGACCGCGAGCACCGCGAGCATCGCCGCGGCGATGCAGAGAGCCGCCGCCACGAACACATAAGAGAACAGCGGCGCGAATTCCGGGCGCGCCGCGCGGGCCGCGCCACCGGCGCCGTGCCGCGTCAGCATCTCCATCAGCCGCGCGCCCTCGCCGCCTTCGAAGCCGCCGAGCACGATCGCGACGAACACCGCGACGATGATCGCGCCGCCGAGCTGGCGGAAGAAGTTGAGCGTGCCGGTGGCGATCCCGAACTGGTGCGGCGCGACCGCGTTCTGGATCACCACCGTGGTGAACGGATACATGGTGCCGACGCCGAAGCCGTTGACCGCGAGGATCGCGCACACGCTCGAGAGCGACCAGCCCGCCGGCATCCACGCCAGCAGCAGGAACGTCGCGATCGAGACCGGCAGCGACCACAGCGGCACGCGCTTGTAGTGCGTGTAGCGCGTCATCAGCCGCCCCGACGACAGCGAGCCGAACGAGGTGCCGACCACATAGGCGATCAGCGCGATGCCGCCGCCCAAGGCCGAGAAGCCGAGCACCAATTCGAGATAGAGCGGCACCATGATCGAGAGCCCGATGATGGTGCCGATCGAAAAGAAGCCGGCCGCGACCATCCACGCGATCAGCGGCTCGCGGATCAGCGTGAGCGGGATGAACGGCTCCGGCGCGGTCGCCAGCCGCCACGCGAACGCGAGCCACAGCAGCGCCGACGCGACGAGCAGCGCGATCACCTCGAACGAGCGCCAGGGATAGCGCACGCCGCCCCAGGACAGCGCGAGCAGTAAAAGCACCGACGCCACCACCATCACCGCGGCGCCGATCACGTCGAGCTTGTGCGGGCGGTCGTTGCGCGGGATCAGCTTGAGCGCGCGGTCGGTCATCGCCAGCGCGACCACGCCCATCGGCAGCATGATCCAGAAGATGAACGACCAGTGCAGGTAGTCGGTGAGGAAGCCGCCGGCGAGCGGGCCGAGGATCGACGCGGTCATGAACATGACCGACGAATAGCTCTGGAAGATCGGGCGCTCGCGCGGGGTCAGGATGTCGGCGATCACGGTCTGCGCCAACGGCAATATGCCGCCGCCGCCAAAACCCTGCAGCGCGCGGGCGAGGATCAGCATGCCCATGGTCGGCGCCAGCGCGCAGGCGAGCGAGCCGAGGAGGAAGATCGCGACCGCGATCAGCATCATGGCGCGGCGGCCGTAGATGTCGGAGAGCTTGCCGAACAGCGGCGTCGCCACCGTCGCCGAGAGCAGATAGGCGGTCACCACCCAGGACAGGTTCTCGAAGTCGTCGAGGCTGCGCCCGATGGCGGCGAGCGCCGGCGCGACGATGGTCTGCTCCAGCGCCGAGAGGAACATCGCGAGCATCAGCCCGGCGATGATCGGGCGGATGGCGGCGTGGTCGAGCGGCGGGGGTGTTTGGTGCGGTGGTTCGGCGGGGGCGGAGGTCATACCGGCGGCACCTTATACGAATGGTTCGTCGGTCGTTGAAGCTGCATCATGATCATGCGGCAGGCTCGGTCGGCTCCCTCTCCCCATTGGGGAGAGGGGTGGGGTGAGGGGGGATAGATCTCTCGATAGGTTCGAACCCCCTCACCCTAACCCTCTCCCCATCCGAACTCGGGTTTACCCGAGTTCGGCACTTAATTACGTGGTCGAAGTCGGAAACATCCGACTTCGACTGGAGAGGGAATCCGACCGAGCTCGCGGCACTTTCACAGAGCCATCTCTTCATTCGCGTATCACCGTGCCGGTCCGACACACACCCGACATATGCCCCGGATAGCCTCGGTTGCCTGTTGAAATTGTGCACAACGTGCGTTGCCGCTCATTCCGGGTATCCCGTTAAACGGGAATCGCCTTAGCGTCCGCGCACGGCTCGGGGGGATCGGCGGATGACGGCGCGGCGGGTAGCGACGGCGCAACGAGAGGCGCAGATGATTGCGCCGCAGATCACGTGGGGCGAGCTCGGCTGCCCCAAGGAGATCGGCCTCTATCGCACGCCCGGCGGGCCGGTGCGGGTCAAGCTCATCCACATCATCGTGGCGGAGGACGACCCGGCCGCGCTGTTCACGGTGGTGGCGTTCCAGCCGCCGCTCGGCCCGGCGGAATTCGTGCTCGGGCATCGGGTGGCGTAGGGCCACCGTCGCAACGCTTCACAATACGCAATATGTACGCGCGCGGCACGATCTCGTGTCCCGGGCGCAGCGCAGCATGAAATGATGCGCTGCTGACCCGGGACCCCGGTTTCTTGTCAAAGGCAAAAGCAAGCAACCGGGGTCCCGGATCTGCGGTGCACCATTGCGCTTCGCTTCACACTGCACCGCGTCCGGGACACGAGCAAGCCGCCCTACCCCGCCTTCTTTCTCGCCATCCGCGACAGCCGCAGCGGCCAATCCACAATCCGATCCTCCAGCTCCTCGTCGCGCACCGCCTCCTCCGACGCGCCGACGCGCCCGCGCACCGAGACGCCGGCGATGTGCACGGTCTCCGGATCGCCCGACACCAGCGGATGCCACCAGTAGAGATCCTTGCCGTCGGCGACCAGCCGGTAGCCGCAGGACGGCGGCAGCCAGACGATGCGGCGGATGTTGCGCGGCGTCAGCCGCACGCAATCCTTCACCTTGTCGGTGCGGTGCTTGTAGTCGGTGCAACGGCAGCTCTCGCCGTCGAGCAGCTTGCAGCCGACATCGGTGAAATAGGTCTTGGAGGAATCGTCGGCGTCCTCGAGCTTGACCAGGCAGCACTTGCCGCAGCCGTCGCACAGCGATTCCCACTCCCGATCGGTCATCTCCGAGAGGGATTTGCGTTTCCAGAAGGGACGTCGTCGTGCGTTCGCCTCATTCAACGCGCTTCAGACGCCCTCGTTCGGCAGCTCCGAGGCTTTGGTTACAAGCTTGTAGTTCACATTCAATGCCCCCCGAAAATGACTGCGGCCACAGATGATTTTCCGCTTCTCGTCCGGTCGCAGCTTATTGAGGTCGAGCGTGTGCTTGGTTTCGCGTACAAGATAGAGAAGGTCCGCCCCGCCTTCCGGATTTTCCATCACTATCGCCCAATCGGGATTGTAAGCGCCGATCGGTGTCGCGACCTCGAACCAGTTCGGTAATTTGATGTAGAGCTTAACATCCTTTCGCTTTTCGAGGTCTTCGGCAAAGGTCTTCTCGACCTCGGAATCAAAGGGTCCCCCATCGTAGATATGCGTGCCGCCAACGCCAGCGCTTGCTTCGCTCGGCTCAAGGTAGTCCGCCCAAACGTTCTCAATTTCGCTCTTGAACAGCGTCTGGTCGTACCACTCGTCGATCTTCTCGTACTTGATGCCGTCGACGAGCTGGTCTGCGAGTTTGGCTTTGACAATGCCAAACAGCGACGGTCGCGAATTCGTGCGGATTGTCCGAGCGCTGCCTGCCGATTTGCGCTCCGCTTGAATACCTCCAATAGCGTCTTGCGCGATACCCGCATGGGCGGCGACGTGTTCTCCATCAAGCTTTCCATGATCTCGACGAGGTTCGGCAGCGGGTAACGCCCGGTCAGGTCAATGGCTGTGCGCGCCCCGCTTTGCACGATCGCCTCGAACAGGTCCTCTTTTTTGGCAGCACGCAATTCAGCCTTGGCGATCGTGACGCGCGGCTTGCGGATCGTCGCCTTGTCGAGTTCCGGAGTTACATCTGCAATCAGCTTCTCGGTGTCTACTTTCACCGCATACTGTGTCTTGTGCTTGATCTGATCCCATAGCGCCTTGAACTCCGGCTTCAGCAGGTAGTGTTTGCGAAGCTTGAGCGTCTTGCGCTTGCGTGCATCGGCCGGTTTCGGCGGCACACCTTCGATGCCGTAGGCCTCCTCGATTTCGCTTTGCAAACCGGTGACGATAGAGCTCATAGCTCTCGCTCGCGACCACCGTCAGCACATTCACTGCTTCATCGCGCACGCGGTCGCCAGCCTGATCGACCGGCAGCCGGATGCCGCGCCCCACCTGTTGCCGGCGCTCGGTCTCCGAGCCGACTTCGCGAAGCGTGCAAATCTGAAAGACGTTGGGATTGTCCCAGCCTTCGCGCAAAGCCGAATGTGAAAAGATGAACGACACCGGTTCGTCGAATGAAAGCAGCCGCTCCTTGTCCCGCATGATGAGATCAAAGGCGGCCTCGTCCTCCTTGGTTCGCCACGACGTATCGAGGAATTCCACCTCCCCACCCTTGCGCGTCGTCTGCTGGCGAAGTAGGAAGCCTGCACCCGCCATCGGATTGATGTTGCGCCATCCGGATAAGCCGTTTTCACGTCGTCGAACGCCTTGATGAACAGCTTGCGGATCAGCCCGTCCGCGTTCGCGTAATTCTCCACCTTGTCGATGAAGAACAGCGACAGAATCTTTGATGCCGCGCTCGCGATAGCGCGCCTGTTTTCGAAAATGCTCCTCGACGGTATAGCGAATCTGCGCTTCGAAGATTGCGTCCTTTTCAGTACCAATGGCCTGGCCTTCTTCTGACTTCCACGTTGTTGGAAAATCGAACGAAGCCGGCGCCCCAATTGATCTCGTCCACGACATAACCCTGGTAGTCCGGCACGGCCGGTTTTATCAGCGAGATCGTCGCCAGGTTTGATGGTCAGGGCTGCTTCGGCGATCGCCCCGGTCCTTCTGAGGACATGCAACGATAACCGCGCACGTAGCGTCCTCTTTCGCAGTCGTGATGTCATCGACGCGAATGAAAGGCAGGTTGGCGTTGTCGTCCTCCGTGACTGAGGCGACCTCGATGCGTTTCACCAAGCCCTGCCGATAGGCGTCAAATGGCGTCAGGCGATCGATGACATTGTAGGGATTGCGGTGGGTGGCGCTGTAGCGTAGCGCGAACAGCGGATCGAGCGCCGCGAGCGCGCGCACCCGGATCTCGCTCTCCATGTTCTGCGGCTCGTCCAGGATCAGACATCGGCCGCACCGCCTGGATCAGGTGAATCGGGCTTCTCGCCCTTGCAGGCGGTCGGTGGTCTGGCGTTGATGACGTTCTCGGCGCGGGCAAAGGCGTCGATGGTCATGACCATCAGTTCGACGCCCGTCGGACAGCGCGAAATTGCGCACCTGGCGATAGGTTCGCCGAGTCGTAAACGCTGAACCGGTAAGGCGGACTTGCGAAAGCTCGCTTCAAATGCTTCTCGGTGATGCGCAGCGTCTTCAGCACGCCCTCGCGGACCGCAACTGAAGGCACGACGACGATGAACTTGCGCAGCCCGAAGCGGGAAACAGGTCGAGCGCCGTCGCGCAGATAGACGTAGGTCTTGCCGGTGCCAGTCTCCATCTCCACCGAGAAATTCGGCAAACCGCGCTCTGCTTCGGGCCGGAGACGATCTCGATCTCAGTCTCGATGGTTTCGAGCTTGGCGTCCGGTTTGATGCCGCGATCACACTGCGTTTTGTGCAGGTTCGACAGATCGTGCCCTCGTCCAGATCGAGCCGGTTCGCGATGACCTGAAACGATGCGCCGCTGGGCACAACGACGGCTGGCTGCGCACATAAGGCTGGCCTTCGAGCAATCCGCACGCCGCGGTGATGGCGTCGAGTTGATGCTCTCGAGCGGAATCGAATTTGAATTCCATAGGCGCCCTATCGATTGTCACAGCCGGGCTTGACCCAGCGACACGCCTCACAACACCTTCAGTCGGCATTGCAGCGCCAAATTCGCCGACAGCGTGTCGTTGCGAGCGCCGTGTCGCGACAGACGAATAACGAATTCGTGGGAGTTTGAGCGCCCGCACGGCATCGAGTGTAAGCGTGTCGTCTTAGGCATATGACGAATGATTGCTCGCGGTCAGGATCAGTGACATGCGAACAATTCTGGTTGCCGGCATCTGAAGATTTTTTCATACGCGCCGTGAGGCCATGACCTTCGCGTAGCGCAATCTCTGGCGTCTTCGAGCTATGTCCAACGTCCTGTGAAACCAGAGCGTCTGCGAACGACACCGGCCTTAACCTCAGAGACGAACCGCTTTAGACGCGGCATATTCGACTCATCCTCGCCCCACCGAAATGCGACCGTCTTTCTCGAAGCTGATCAAACTTTGATTTCTTTATGCGCCAATAAGTACCGATCGTTGGCTTGAACTTCTTTCCGCCAGGGCTCTTCCACTTCATAGAGCCCTTCCGAATAGTGAGTTCCAAGCAGTGAGATCGCTTGAACTCCAATCTCCTCGGGAATCATTGTCCGATTCGTATATCGAGAGGTAGCCTCTTCACTTCTCGGCAAAAGTTGTGGAAGCCGAAGTGTCAGCGTTCCTGGCGTATGCCAGGATATAGTCATGATGTCGTCGGAGAAATGTCTCGCGGTGTTTTTTGGCGAAAACACCTTCTGCCATATTGATCGTTGCAAGGAAATTCTCTTCGCCAAATATTTCATTCATCAGAGTCTCTTAGGTTCACAAACTCATGATCGTCTCCGCTTACAAAATTAACCCCATCCTCGCGCAGAAACTGGCGCGCTAGCACCAACCTCGGATACATCATGCTCAGCCACGCGGAATGGATACGGCCGCTCTTCTCCACCTGCGAGGTGGTATACGTCGCTCATCGCCGTTCTTCTGCCCGGTGAACCAAGATAGTGGTCGAGCGGATCGCAAAATCGTCGGAATAGATGAAATCGTTGCCGGTGTTATAGGGTGGGTCGATATAGATCATCTTCACCCGCCCGAAATAGGAACGGTAGAGGACTTTCAAGACCTCCAGGTTCTCGCCCTCAACGAAGACGTGCTGCGCCTCGTCGAAGTTGACGCTATTGTCGCGGTCCGGCACCAGCGTCGCGCGTGTCGGCAGTTGCAGCATAGCGATGGCGTCGCGCTTGCCCGCCCACGAGAAGCTGTAACGCTGCCGCGCTCACGTCGCCGTTCTCACCGAGCAGGGCTTTCAGCTTGTCAGCGTCGAGCTTGCCTTCCGAGAAGGCCTCGGGTGCGAGATTCGCGCAGGCGAGTGCGCAGGTCGTCGCGCAGATCCAGAGATTGCGCGCCGATGCGGTCAGGCTTTCGGTCGTTCGACTCGGTCGGACATGACGCTCGGCTCGACGGACAAACACACCCCTGCGAGATTCGGAAGCCGAGTGCGAGGGCGAACTACATTAGGCGTTGAGTTGCTGAATGGTCAAGAACATATAGAGAACATCAACAGCGCTCTTGACAGGATTATATTCAAATGACTATATTCCTTCTTCCCGGCCGCCGAGGGTGCTCGTCGCGAGGCATCGCATTGGGCCCGCGTCGTCGCGCCCAGGCCGGGATGCGGCGTCCCGCGAGTCTGTCCATGCAAACAGACGCCCGGGAGGCGCCCGGCAACACCGCCCTTCCGCCACTACGAGCGGGACGCGTGAATGCGCCAATGCGAAATCGACGGGCACCGCTCATGTGCAACGTCCGGAGGTTTCGCCAAGGCGGGCTCGGGGCCAACAAACCGCCGCGGTGGAGCGCCGAGAGGCGAGCGTCCCCCGGCGCGCGGACTGCGAAAGCTGGTCTGCGCGGGGATGCGAGGCGCGCGATCGCGCCTGCGGGCCTACGTCACTCGCCCGCCGACGGGTGCCGCTGCACCCGAGCGCCTGTCGGCGCTCCGCCCCCTCACTTTGTGGTGAGGGGATTTGGCAAACCTCGGAGGGGTGGTGCCTCGCGAGAAGGATGATGCGTGCGCGGCTTGTTACGGCGCGGCGGGGTCGGTGGCCGTCGTCCTTCGAGGCCCGCCTGCGGCGGGCACCTCAGGATGACGGGGATAGTTCAGTGCGTAGCCCGCATGGAGCCATTAGCGCGTTTACGCGCGTCTTCGACGCGCTATGGCGGAATGCGGGGTTTATGCCCCGAAGCTCGGTTGCCCCGGATTTCGCTTCGCTTCATCCGGGCTACGAAGAATGCGAGATGCAGGGCAAGACCAGTAAGACGGTAAGACAATCGATCTAAGGCGCTGTTTGACAATACGAATTCACGATTTTCCCGATCTTACTCGCCCTCCTCCCGCCAGTAAGATCACCCGCCGCCGGTACCCCGCGGGCGATCAGGCGCCCCGCTGTTCCATCACCGCCGTCCACAGGCGCCGTACGTTTCCGTTCACCCTGTATCCCCGGTGCAATAGTGGGGAGGCCCCATTTCCGCTAAGAATCGGCCCGGAACTTGAAGAAATCGGCCCGGCTCAGCCGTAATTGCGCCGGTAATGGCGAGCATCAGTGAACGAGCGTTCATCGGAACCTAAGTTTGCTATCGTAGGTTTTCGACGGACCTTCAGAGGCGGACGCTTCCTTGCGCGACCTGTTGAACGATGACCCGCGGCCGAACGGCTGGAGGACGAAGCTGTCGCGCTTCTTCCTCGACCTCGACGCGCGCATCGATTCCGGCCTCTATCACGCGCGCCGCTGGGGCCGCGAGCTCTACGAGCGCTTCACCGTTTTCATGGACCGCTTCCACGTCTCCGGCGCACGGCGCTGGTGCCTGATCGAGCCGATCTCGGAAGGAATGACGCTCGGCGCCGGCGGGCTGGTGCTCGCACTCGCGCTCGCGATCCCCGCCTTCCGCGAAACCTCGGACGAGGATTGGCTGAAAGCCTCGCAGCTCGCCGTTACGTTTCTCGATCGCTACGGCAACGAAATCGGCTCGCGCGGCATCCGCCACAACGACGCGATCCCGCTCGACGAGTTTCCCGATCACCTGATCAAGGCGGTGCTCGCCACCGAAGACCGGCGCTTCTACGAGCATTTCGGCATCGACTTGCCGGGCACCATGCGCGCGATGGTCGCCAATACGCGCGCCGGCGGCGTGGTGCAGGGCGGCTCCTCGATCTCGCAGCAGCTCGCCAAGAACCTGTTCCTGTCGAACGAGCGCACCCTCGAGCGCAAGGTGAAAGAGGCGTTCCTCGCGGTCTGGCTGGAAGTGCGGCTCTCCAAGAACGACATCCTCAAGCTCTATCTCGACCGCGCCTATCTCGGCGGCGGCACCTTCGGCGTCGACGCCGCCGCGCAGTACTACTTCAACAAGTCGGCGCGCGACGTGAACCTCGCCGAGTCCGCGATGCTCGCCGGCCTGTTCAAGGCGCCGTCGAAATTCGCGCCGCACATCAACCTGCCGGCGGCGCGCGCCCGCGCCAACGTCGTGCTCGACAACCTGGTCGAGGCCGGGTTCATGACCGAAGGCCAGGTGTTCGGCGCGCGGCGCAACCCTTCAGCGGTCGTCGACCGCCGCGACGAGCGCTCGCCCAACTACTATCTCGACTGGGCGTTCGACGAGATGAAGAAGCTCGCCGCCACGCTGCCGCGCACCGTGACCGACCGCGTGTTCGTGGCGCGGCTCGCGATCGACTTGAACCTGCAGCGGCAGGCGGAAGTGGCGGTGGAGAATTCGCTGCGCCAGCACGGCCGCGAATATAAGGCGCGGCAGGCCGCCGCGGTGCTGATGGAGCACGACGGCGCGGTGCGCGCCATGGTCGGCGGCCGCGACTACGGCGAAAGCCAGTTCAACCGCGCGACCGACGCGCTGCGCCAGCCCGGCTCCTCGTTCAAGCCCTACGTCTACGCGGCGGCGCTGCAGTCGGGCGGCTTCAAGCCGACCTCGGTGGTGGTCGACTCGCCGGTCTGTATCGGCAACTGGTGCCCGAAGAATTATTCCGGCGGCTATTCCGGCTCGATGACGGTGATCATGGCGCTGACGCGCTCGATCAACGTGGTCCCGGTGAAGATCTCGATCGCGCTCGGCAACGGCAATCCCAAAAAAGGCCGCGCCGTCATCCGCGACATCGCCCGGAAGGCCGGGCTGCGCACGCCGCTGATCGACACGCCCTCGATGCCGATCGGCGCCAACGAGGTGACGGTGCTCGACCACACCGGCGGCTTCGGCATGTTCGTCAACGGCGGCAAGTCGATCACGCCGCACGCGCTGCTCGAGGTGCGCTCCGGCACCGGCGACCTGATCTGGCGCTTCGACCGCGACGCCCGCAAGCCGGTGCAGGTGATCAGCGAGCAGGTTGCGCTCGACATGAGCATGATGCTGCACTCGGCGGCGGAACAGGGCACCGGGCGGCGCGCCATGCTTCCCGGCATCCCGATCGCCGGCAAGACCGGCACCACCAACGCGTATCGCGATGCGTGGTTCGTCGGCTTCACCGGCAATTACATCGCCGGCGTCTGGTTCGGCAACGACGACTACCAGGTGACCAACCGCATGACCGGCGGCTCGCTGCCGGCGATGACCTGGCAGCAGATCATGGTGCATGCGCATGAGGGCATCGAGCTGCGTCCCCTGCCCGGCATCAAGCCGCCGTCCGGCGCGGCCCGGCCGGCCCCCGTCGCGGTCCGTGGTCCGGTCGATCCGGCCGCCCGGCAATACGTGCTGACGCGGCGCGGCGCCGAGATCCTGACCCGCGTGGAACGGACCATGGACGACGTCAACCGCGCGCTTGCCGCCCGCGATACCCCCGCGAGCCGCGCCGACCTGCCGCCGCAGGCGCTGCCGCAAGGCAGCGTCGCCTCCGCCTCCGACCGGGGCGGCGCGGCGCCCGCAGTCCGCTAATATCGCGCACGCGAATCTAGCCGCGAGCCGCGGCGGGACTTATTGTGCCCCTCCGCACTAACAAACGCGTCGCACCGTGAGACTGCTGCTCGGAACATTGTTTGCGCTTGGCGTCGCGGCGCTGGTCGGCCTCGGCTCGACTTGGCTCGCGCTGACGCAGGGCCAAGCCTTCGGCGGGCTGAGCGTCGGCGCCTGGACCGCGTGGCCGCGGCACGGCACCGCCGCCATCGACCCGTATGCACGCGCCATGGTCGCCCGCTCCGGCCAGCTGCCGGTCGGCTCCGGCGACGGCCTCGCCTTCCAGGCGCGCAGCGACGACCAGGGCAACGCGCTCGACGGCCGCTGCGACGTGGTGCTCTCGGGCATGACGCCGCAGGCGCGCTACTGGACGCTCACGCTCTACGATCCCGAGGGCGGCCTGGTGCGCAACGGCGTGCAGCGCCACGGCTTCACCAGCCACGAGGTCGTGCGGCGCGCCAACGGCTCGTTCGAGATCACGGTCTCGCCGCGCTCGCGTCCGGGCAACTGGCTGCCGACCGGCGGCATCGAGCGCTACGTGCTGGTGCTGCGGCTCTACGATACGCCGATCGGCGTCGCCACCCGCGGCCGCGAGGTGACGATGCCGGCGATTGCGCGGAGGCACTGCCCGTGATCCGGATCGCGCTCTGGCTGCTTGGCGGCGTGCTGCTCGGCGGCATCGTGCATCTCACCACGGTGCTGTGGCTGCCCGAGCTCGCCACCCAGGACGCCTATTCGCGGCTCGCGCCGGGCGCGCCGGTGAATGCCGTGAGCGCGGTGGCGGCACCGACGCCGGACAAGTCGGTGGTGCCGTTCCTCGATCCGGCGTTTGCGATGGCGGTGTGCCGCTACGACCTCGCCGGCGGGCCGCTGAAATTTTCCGTGCCGGTGAGCCCGGCCTATACCTCGGTGTCGTTCTATACCCGCAACGACGTCGCCTACTACGCCATCAACGATCGCGCCGCCGGCCGCCGCGTGATCGAGCTCGAGCTGATGACCACGGAGCAGCGCGGCGAGCTGCCGGGCGACGAGGAAGTCACCGCCGCCGACCGCCTGATCGTCGAATCGCCGACGCTGACCGGCCTGATCGTGATCAAGGCGCTGGCGCCGGAGCCGGGCCTGATGGCCGCCGCGCAGACCGCGCTCACCGCGGCGAAATGCGTGCAAGGATCGTAAGCAAGGATCGTAAAGCAGGGATCGTAGAGCAGGCGTGCCCTCACCCGCGCACGGCCACCGTGCCGCCGCGCACGCCGCAATACTGGTCGCGCCGGGTCTGGAGCAGCGCGATGGCGCGGTCGGCGTCGGCCGCGCTCGACGCCGGCACCGCAACCACCAGCCGCTCGAGCGCATAGCGATAGGACATCACGCGCTGCTTCAGCGCGACGCACACCCACGCGATGATCGCGGCGTTCTCCTTGTTGCGCGCGATGGCGTTGCCTTGTTCGCGCGGATCGAGGTTCGACACGTGCACCAGGCTCTCCTTGCGCCGCCGGTCGATGTCGGTGACGCGGGTGGCGACCGCGAAGAACGGCTGCAGCTGCTCGACGTCGTTGCGTGAATCGGTGACGATCTGCGCATAGGCCGACGCCTCCGAGCGGCGATAGACCTTGTGCAACTTGTAGAGATATTCGGTGCGGTTGAACGGCTGCGGGTTCAGCGGATCGTTGAAGAAGCCGTATTCGCGCAGCACGCTGTCCCAGCGGCCGCGGTTGTAGGGCGGCTCGATCAGCGCATAGGCGCGGTCGCGCAGCTCGCGTTCCTGATCGGTGGTGCGGAATTCGGAGATCGGCCCGCCGGCGGCGGTCGTAGCATCGCGACCGACCCAGTCGTGCATGTTGTCGCCGACCAGCTCGGGCCGGATGCGGCCGAAATCGCCGTTGAGCACGCAGCCGCCGGACAGGAAGGCGGCGGCAAACAGCACGGCAAACGAGGTCGGCCGCCGCCCATGGCCGCGCGACACGAAAAGCGAGCGCAGCCGGCGGATCATTGGAAAAGCCTTCAGGCGCTGGCCTTGCTGCGCGATGCCCGGCGGCGACGGCGGCGGCGCTGGCTGCGGCTCGCCGAGCCCTCGGCCGGCTCGTCATCGCTGTAACGCTCGATACGAATGACCGGAAGGATGATCACGGTCGCCGACTCGGAACGCATCCCGATCACCCTGCCGTCGCGCGTACTGCGCCCAAGCTCGGGAAATTCAACCACAGTCCCCATTACGAAGTCCCCCACCGGGCCCTCCTGGCCCGCACAGTCTCCGACAATCGAATTAGAAACCTCGCAAGGTTAACGGTCTGCTAACGCGGCGCCCCTAGTTTTCGAGAAAACGGGAGCGGCATTGCCGGGCGTCGCGCGATGGTAAAATTTTCGACACCACCGGGCCTCGAAGGCCTGTTCGACCTCGACCGCAAGGGTGTCGACATCCGCCCGACGCTGCTGCGGGTGCTCACCGACCAATACCTGCGCACGCCGGTGCACACGCCGGAGGAGCAGCGCACCTACACCGAGCTCGCGATGCGGCTGATCGACGAGACCGACATCGGCACGCGGGCGGCGGTCTCGGTGCGGCTAGCGCCGCACGCCTGCGCGCCGCGCCCGATCATGCTGCAGCTCGCCCGCGACGTGCTCGAGGTCGCCGAGCCGGTGCTGCTGCATTCGCCGGTGCTGACGCCCGCGGATTGCCAGGCGATCATCGTCGAGCGCGGCGTCTGCTATGCCGACATCCTGGCGCGGCGCGGCCAGCCGACGGTAGCCGCGGCGCCGGAACCCGCGCCGGCGCCAGCGCCGGCCCCAGCCGTTGCCGCGCCGGTCGTGCTGATAACGCCGCCGGCAAGTCCGCCGCCGCTTCCGGTCATCGAGGAAAGCTCAAGCGACGAAGCCGCCGTGCAAGACGATGCGGAGGCCGCCAACAAAGGCACCGCCGCACAAGAGCTTTGCGAACTGTTCTTCGCGGCCGGCAGCGCCGAGCGCCGGCTGATCCTCATGAATCTCGACTATGCGGAATGGCCGGAAGGCGAGCCGCCGGCGACGCTGCAACGCGCCGATGTGTGGCGGCTGGAGACCGCGGCGCTGCGGCACCACACCGGCGCGCTGATGCGCGAGCTCGAGCGCGCGCTCGGCATCTCCTATCAACAGTCGCGCCGCATCGTGGAAGACGAGCTCGGCGAGCCGATCATCGTCGCCGGCAAGGCGATGAGCCTTCCGGCCGACGTCCTGCAGCGCATCGTGCTGTTCATGAACCCGCGCGTCGGCCAATCGGTCGACCGGGTCTACGAGCTGACCTCGCTTTACAACGAGATCAGCGTCGAGGCGGCGCGCCGCCTGGTCTCGATCCTGCGCGCCGCCGCACCGGCCGGCGAGCCGCAGAAGGCCGGCGACACGCGCGCGATCTACGGCACGGCGGAAACCGCGCGCCGGGCGCTGTCCGACGTCGCCGCACACCACCGCAAAGAGGCCCGAGGTGGTGCTGCGCCGGGCGGCCGGCGCCGGCGACGACTGACGTTTGCCAGACAGTGGCTCGGCTGTCAGGCCACCACGTTGTCGATGAAATGACGCCCGTTGCGGTCCTCGACCTCCACGATCCACACGTCGGGATCGAAGCGGGCCTCCTTCGCGAGCTTGTCCTCGACCCTGGCTTCCGGCACCGGGTCGTTGCCGAACGAGCGGCTGAAGGCCCGGTCGGCCGGCCGCGCGTCGTCGAACGCCGTCTGCGGTGCCGGCGCGAACAGCTCGGCGGTACCGTCGAGCCGGTTGAGCTTGATGAAGATCGCGCCGGCATCTTCGGCGCCGCGCCGGCGCACCGCCGCAAAGGCGCCCTCGCCGTTGCAACGGCGGATATAGGCCGCCACCCAGATCGCGGATTTCAGACGCATCCCTAAGGGATACCGAGTCGCGCGAGGTTATTCCAGCGGCCGGCCGGTGATGGAGGCAAGCTCGCGCACGACGCGGTGCGACAGCTGCCCGGTGACCGGGAGCTTGCGTTCGCGCTCGAATTTCTGGATCGCCGACTGCGTCTCCGGATCGACGATCCCGGTCGGCTTGATCTGGCCGTAGCCGAATTCCGACAATGCCCGTTGCACCGCGATCACTTGTTTCGACGGCGCAATCATGTCGGCGATCGGATCGGGCTTGGCCTGCGGGATCGGCGCCGGCGGACGCACGGCCGGCCGCGAGCGGACGACCGAACGCTGGATCGCGCGTAGCAGCGCCTCGTCGGGCGCGATGCTCGGCTTGAGGCCCGAAACCTGCTCGAAGTCGCGGATCGATGCGTCGGTCCGCGGACCGTAGCGGCCATCGACCACGCCATCGTAGAAGCCGCGGCGCGAGAGCTCGCGCTGGATGTCGGCCACCACCGCGGTGTTCGGACGCGCCGCAGCGGCCGGTGCCGGGGGCAGCGCTGCCGTCGTGGTCGGTGTCGGCGCGGCCTTGGCCTGCTCGGCCTTCGGCGCCTCTTGCGGACGCGGGCTCGGCAGATTGACACTGGTGGCGACGCCACGGCCGTGTGTCGGGCTCGGCGCAGGAGGCGTTGAACTTGGCGGCGTGATCGCGGCGACGCTGCTCCTGACCATCGGCGCCGGATGCGGGCCCGGCTGCAGGAACAAGGTGTTGATGAGAATCAAGATTGCGGCGGAAATCGCGACGACAAACGCCACGGCGTCGCGGCCGCTCCAGCCGAGCCCCTGCAGAATGCTTGGCCGTTCAACGGCGGCTGCGTCCATACGTCCTTTGTTACGCACTGATCCTCACGCGATGGTCTGATGCTTCGTCGGTATCTTGTTCGCGCAGCCGGACCGACGCGGTCTCGGAGCGATTGCGTGCCGCCTCGCAATCCAGCGGCAGGCGAATGGTGACCCGGGTCCCCTCACCCAGCTTGCTCACGATCTCGATGTCGCCGCCGTGCAAGCCCAGAAGACCTTTGACGATCGACAGGCCGAGGCCGGTGCCGTCGTGGTGGCGGTCGTAGGAGGAACGCGCCTGGAAGAACGGATCGCCAATGCGTGGCAGATCCTCGGAGCCGATGCCGACGCCGGTGTCCTCGACCGCGACCGTGACATTCGCCGCATTAACGCGCGCGCTGACGGTGATCTTGCCGCCGCGCTTGGTGAACTTGATCGCGTTCGAAACCAGATTGAGCATGATCTGATGCAGCGAACGCTTGTCGGCGACCATGTCCGGCAGGCTCTCGGGAAGGTCGACGACCAAGTCGATTCCCATCTCGCGCGCCTTGTAGCCGAGCAGCGCGCAGCATTCTCCAATCACCTGGCGCGGCGCAAACGGCTCGGGCGTGATCTCGAAATTGCCGGACTCGATTTTCGACATGTCGAGGATGCCGTTCACCACCGACAGGAGATGATGGCCGGAATCGTTGATCAGATGCGCGTAGTCGTGACGCCGCTTGGCGTCGAGCATCATCGCGCCTTCCTTGGTCAGCATCTCGGAGAAGCCGATGATTGCGTTGAGTGGCGTGCGCAGCTCGTGGCTCATGGTCGCGAGGAAGCGGCTCTTGGCGGCATTGGCACGCTCGGCCTCGGCGCGCGCTTCCTCGAGCGCCGCCTCCTGTTCCTTGCGCTTGGTGATGTCACGCATGACGGCAACCACCTCGCGTTCGCCGGCGCGATCGACGACGGCCTGATCGACCGCGCGGCAGCGCATCTCAACCCAGACGAATTGCGCGGATCGAGCATCCGATGTTGCCCGGCGCACGCGGAATTCGACCGATTGGCTTTCGCCCCGCGAAGCGGAATCGGCGAGCGCGTTGAGATAGGCCGGACGATCCGAGACATGCACGCGCTCGAACAACCCGAACCCGAGCAGATCCTTCACCTTGGCGCCGAACAGCGGCTCGGCCGCCGGCGACACGAACTGCACCGTGCCGTTCTTGGCGTGGCGCGTGATGACGTCGGTCATGTTGCGGGCGAGCAGGCGATAACGATCTTCTTCGGCATAGAGCAGCCAGAAGCTCGTGCGCGCGAGCAACTCGGCGCCGAGCGCCAGACCGGTGGCGTAGAGCGAGGCGGAAATGATGCCAAGTGCGGCGAGCGCGGCGCGCTCCTGCTCGACCGGCACCACCGGCGGCAGCGCGCCGAGATGGCTCATCAGCAACAGGAAGCCGGCGGCGCAGATCGCAAACGTCGACGCCAGCGCCACCACGCGCCGCGAGGCCGACAGCGCGGCTTCCAGCGGAACGATCACCAGCCAGATAGCGGCGAACGAGCCAATGCCGCCAGTTTCGACCGCAACGGCGGTGACGAGCCCGGTCAGCGCGAGCGACGAGAGCACATGCGCACTCTCATATCGGCCGGTGCGTGAAAGGTAGTAGGCGATCAGGATCGGCGCGATCAGCCACGCGAACACGATCACTTCGAGCATGCTCGGCACGCCGCGCAGGCTGACATAGAGCGGGAACGCGGCCAGCGCCACCAGGCTGCCCAGCAGCCGCGGCGCAATGAACGCGCGATGGCGCGACGACGCCAAGGCGTCCTGTTGCACAGACGGATGGATCAGCGAGTCGATATACTCGCGAACCGGTGCGAAAGAACCCACGCGTCCTGGCACGTCCGACGTTGCAGACGCGCTCCCCTGAGGTTGAGTGGGCGGATCGTGTCAGAACCCGCTTAAGCGAACGCTAAGGATGGAGGCACGTGCAGTTGCGCGTCGGCGCGGCGCGGTCATTCGATGAGCATAGGCTCCCGATTTTACCCGGATGGTGAATGATCGGTTTCCAGCTGGAGCCGCTCCGGTGTCCGATTTGCGGCGGTACCAGGGCTGATTTTCGCGCCAAGTCGAACCGCTGCGCATTGATTTAAATGCCATCGATATCAAATCATTCAAATTGTCTGAAAATTTGCGTCGAATATGCGCTCTGCGGCGAACCGCGCTTTCAAGGCTCTTTGCTAGGGTCGCTTCCAAAGCGGCACAAAGGCCGCGGGGAAGCAGGGCTAAAATCCAATGCGGTTCCTGTTGCGGGTGGCTTTCTGGTTGGGCGTCGTTCTGGTCCTGTTGCCGAGTGGCGGCTCGCAGCCGCTGCCGAAGTCGCAGGTCAGCGCCGGCGAGGCGTTCACGGCGGCGAAGGCCGCCATGTCCGACATGCAGCATTTCTGCGAGCGGCAACCGACTGTTTGCGAGGTCGGCTCGCAGACCGCGGTGACGCTCGGGCAGCGCGCGCAGGTCGGCGCCAAGATGCTTTACGAATTCCTGCACGAGCGGTTCGGCAACGACGAGCCGACAGCCGTGCAGTCGACCGGATCGGTTCCGGCGAAGCCGTCGCAGCACACGCTGCGTCCGGCCGATCTCACGCCGCCGTGGCGCGGTCCGCAGCCGCGCGACGACGCCCGCGGCTAGCACCCCGTATTTTTTCCATTTGGTTGGACCTTCATGTTCGGCAAGCGCAACAGGCCAGCTGCCGCGCCGACCAGCGACACGCAGGTTTCGCAACGAAGCGTGATTCCCGCCGAGCTCTGGCAGGGCGAGACCGGCAATCTTCTTCGTCAGATGGGGATGAACCCCGATGACGACGCGAATTTGGTTCCCACGCAAGAGTTGGTCGATGCGCGCGTCGAGCGCGACCGTGCGCGGCTCGAGGCCAAGCTTGCCGAGATCAATCGCGACGTCGAGAGACAGACGACCGGCGGCCGCGTGCGACCTTACTATCTTTTCGGCGAACCGTGCTGGAACGGAGAGTTGGGCAGCTTCCTTATGATGCGGCTGCAGCTGTTCCCGTACGACGATTGGAACGTGGTGTTTCTGCCCGAGGACGAGCGCACCGCACAGTTCATGGATCTTCCGGTCCATCCCGGCGGGCCGATCCCAGGATCCGTCGAGATCGTTGGGCAATTGGTCGCAGAAGCGGAGACGAAATTGCAGGCGGCGATGGCCGAGGCCGATCGGACCCATCGGTTTGCGGATTTTGGGGCGACCGTGGACAGCATCAAGGCCGACGTGTGGGGTCTGGCGTCGTATTTCGCCAACCACATTGGCGCGGCCGCGGCCTGGAAACCCACGCGATAACCGACCGAATTCGACTGCCAGCACCGTAGTTTCGGCGGCACTTCTCGCCTATATAGTCGACATGACGGATACTCACGCGGCTGCCGCCAATATCGACGCCATCGTCGACGACTTCTCGTTGCTCGACGATTGGGACGATCGCTACCGCTATGTAATCGAGCTCGGCCGCAAGCTTCGCCCGCTCGACGAGGGCGACCGCAACGAGCGGAACAAGGTGCAGGGCTGCGCCAGCCAGGTCTGGCTCGCGACCACGGTGCAACCGGACGGCACGCAGGGGCCGGTCCTGTCGTTCGTGGGCGATAGCGACGCGCACATCGTGAAAGGCCTGATCGCCATCCTGCTCGCGACCTATTCCGGCCGTAACGCCAAGGAAATCCTCGCCACCGATGCGGTCGCGCTGTTCAATCAGCTCGGCCTGCGCGAGCACTTGACGCCGCAGCGCTCGAACGGATTCCGCTCCATGGTCGAGCGCATCAAGAGCGACGCCCGCAGCGCGATGGCGCAGTAGCTCAACCGCTATTTGCGGCGGCGGCGCTGCTGGCCGAGACCCATCTGTTTGGCAAGCTGCGAGCGGGCCTGCGCATAGTTGGGCGCGACCATCGGATAGTCCGCCGGCAGTCCCCATTTCTCGCGGTACTGCTCGGGCGTCATGCCGTACTGGGTGCGGAGGTGGCGCTTGAGCGACTTGAACTTCTTGCCGTCTTCCAGGCAGACGATGTGCTCGGGCGTGATCGACTTCTTGACCGACACCGCAGGCCGCAGCGGCTCACTCGGCAAATCGCCCTGGCCGCTCGATACCCGCGTCAGGGCCGAATGCACCTGATTGATCAGGTTCGACAGCTCCTGTGCCGGCACCGAATTGTTGCTCACATAGGCCGAGACGATCGTCGCCGTCAGCCCGATGTATGATCCGCCTGAGCCATTGTCGTTCATTGCATACTGATCCTGTTGCCCGATTGGTCTGTTATGCCTGCCGATCGCCATCGCGCTTTAGTATTTCGACCGACGCGGGTCGATAAAGGCGCCTCAACGTCTTCAATGGCAAGAATCGGGGAGCCAGTTATGCTTGGCATTCTTAGCGACTTCTTTATTCGGCGCAAGATGAGAATACGCGCTGCGACAAGTAAATCCCTGGAATTATTGCGCTGTTCTCAAAGTTACAGGTCAAACTCTCCCATCGGAGGCCATCGCCATGGCTTGGGATCGGCCAAATTCCCGCAAAAACAATGATCGCAGGCCCTGAGCCGTTGTGAATTCTGTATTGGGAAAGGCGCCGCCAATAGTCAGGGCACAAATACTGTGCGCGCGGCTCGGCGAACGAGCGACGCGGTGCAACCACCGAACACAGGTGAACGCGCTACGCGTTGTTCTCTACGCGTTGTTCTCGATGTGCGCGCGCAACTCGGCGATCGATCCGAAGCGCACCGTGCCCTGCGGGAGCTGTGCCTCGATCGAGCCGTCGGCATAGAGCGTATAGGCCATGCCATCGACCACGCCGGACTTGAGGATCGCCACCGTACGCTCCTGCGGAGCGGGCGCCGGAGATGGCTCCGGCTGGGCCGCGGGTGGCGCATACGACGCGCCGGTCGCAGCGGGCGCACGTGCCACTTCGAGCCGGGGATCGGCTTGCCCGGCGTGGGCAGGCCGCTTCGGCCAAAGTGAATCGAAAGGCTCCTGCTGCTGCGGTGGCGACGCCTGCCGCGCCTGGCGCGGACGGAACAGGAAGTCGAGCTTCGGCTCGCGGGTCTCGACCGCCGCCGCGCCGGCCGATCGCGGCACCGGCTCGACCTGGGTCGGCGGCTCGACATGATGGGCAGCCTGCTGGCCGTTGGGCGACAGCGGCACGCTGTCCGCGGGTTCCGGCACGGCCTTGTCCGACCGCGGAATGGTCGAACGCAGGCGCTCGATGGCCGAGGACGAGACCTCGACGGCCAGGGTCGGCGGTGGGGCGGCGGGCACCGGGACCGGTGGCGGCTCCGGCTCGTTAACGACTTCCTTAACGGGCTCGCGGGCAACGGTCTCGGCCGGCGGCGCCAGCACTTCGATCCGCGCGGGACGCGCGGCGGCGGTTTGGGCTTGCGGCTGGGATGCTTTCAGCGCGGCGGTGACGCGCCCCAATTCGGTCACCACTGCTGACAGACCAACCAGCAACAGCCCGCCGACGACGGCAAAAGCGCCTGCCAAAATAAGTGTAGCGCCAAGGTTTAACTCGTTGATCGGTATACCAAAACCGATCAACGCCCCGCCGGCGGCAGCCAGCAGTATACCCAGCACTAGCAGGATAACGGACATACCACTAACGCCCCGCCCCACGCCCCATAACCCAAGCAGCCCCGGCCGCTATGGTTAGCAAAGAATTTTGATCCTGTTCTTGAGAACACGCAATCCTTATTGTGAATACCCACGGCCGCAACTCTTAATCTTGATTAACGGCCCTGGGGAGCGCTGGCGGCCGGAGAAACGGGACTCAAGCAGCCCGCCGGCATGGAACCACCGTGGCGACGGGCTGTTAGCTTTTCAACTCCGGCCCGTCACGGGCAAAGCCGGCGCGACCGGAGTCGTCCTTGTGGGCGCCGTGAATTTATGGCGCGCGATCAGAACCCGGCGTGACGCTGCGCCACCATACAATAGAGCATCGGGATCGACAGCATGGTGTTGATGCGCGAGGTCATGCCGGCGAGGCGCGCGGCCGCCGCCTTCGCGTCGGCGGACGCCTCGACCAGCCCCAGCACCTTCTGCTGGTTCGGCCAGATGATGAACCAGACGTTGAAGGCCATGATCAGCGCCAGCCACATGCCGATGCCGATGACATAGACGCCTTTCTGGAAGGTCAGCGCTTGGATCAAGTAGCCCTGATGCAACGCCAGGAGGAGGCCAAACACCACGGTCGCGAGCGCGGCATAGCGGAACCAGAACAGCACGTTCGGCGCGATGAACTTGGTGATCGCAGCGCGATGCTCGGCGGGCTCGATCTTGGGAACGGTCGGCGTCTGCACGAAGTTGAGATACCAGAGTAGGCCCATCCACATGATGCCGGCCATGATGTGCAGCCAGCGCCAGAAGAACAGCCAATATCCCGAGTCGAACTTGACGAAGCTGCCGCTGATCAAGCCGACGAGGATGATGAGGACGATCAGCAGACCGACGCCCGCAGCGAGCGTCTTATGAAGCGATTGGAAGAATGCAACCATGGAAGCCCCCCAAGTTTCGAATTTGTCCAGTTCGAAGCGGCAGGTACGATAGCACAAGTACGGACCTGCTCAACGGATGCACGGCGTGAATTCGGGGGAATGGGGATGACGGCTCGCCAGCGGCGGACCCACATAGTAGATACCGACTTGCAATCACTGAGGAGAAACTGATGTCGTTCAAGCTGCCTGATCTGCCTTACTCCCACGATGCGCTCGCCCCCTACATGTCGCGCGAGACGCTCGAGTACCACCACGACAAGCACCACCTCGCCTACGTCAACAACGGCAACAACCTGCTCAAGGGCACCGAGTGGGACGGCAAATCGCTCGAGGACATCGTCAAAGGGTCGTTCGGCAAGAATGCCGGGCTCTTCAACAATGCCGGGCAGCACTACAACCACCTGCACTTCTGGCAGTGGATGAAGCCGAACGGCGGCGGCGACAAGCTGCCCGCCAACCTCGAGAAGAAGATCGTCTCCGATATCGGCTCGGTGGCAAAGATGAAAGAGGACTTCGTCGCCGCCGGCGTCGGCCAGTTCGGCTCCGGCTGGTGCTGGCTCGCGGTGGTCGACGGCAAGATCCAGGTGACCAAGACGGCGAACGGCGAGTCACCGCTGGTGCATGGCGGCAAACCGATCCTCGGCTGCGACGTCTGGGAGCACTCGTATTACATCGACTATCGCAACCGCCGGCCCGACTACCTCAAGGCGTTCCTCGACCAGCTGGTCAATTGGGAATACGTCGCGAAGATGTACGACGCGGCGATGAAATAGCCGCTCCGAAAGAGGCCACAAGCGGAAGCGGGGCAATAGACCCCGCTTTTGTTTTGCCCGGCGCGGCGGGCATACTCCGCCGATGGCGCCTCAAGAATCACACGCCGCGCATGTTGCCGATCGCCTGGCGCTCGCGCTCTTGGCGATAGCGGCCGTCGTCGCGCTCGCGACGTTCCGTGATTATGGGCTCGGCTGGGACGACTACACCCACGCCGAATACGGCGACCTGCTGCTGAAGCTCTACGCCTCGGGCTTCACCGACCGGCGCGCGCTGTCGTGGGTCAACCTCTACGAATACGGCGGCGGTTTCGACCTCGCGGCCGCGCTGCTCGCGAAAGTGTTGCCGTTTAGCGTTTACGAGACGCGCCGGCTGACCGGCGCGATCGTCGGGCTGCTTGGCCTTGTGATCGTCTGGCGCACCGGGCGGCGCGTTGGCGGGCCGCTCGCCGGCTTCATCGCGCTCGCGCTGCTGGCGACCTGTCCGCTGTTCGTCGGCCACGCCTTCATGAATGCCAAGGACGCGCCGTTCGCAGTGGCGATGGCGTTCCTGCTGCTCGGCCTGATGCGCGCGTTCGAGGAATATCCGCGGCCAGGTGCCGTGACAGTGGTGCTGGTCGGTCTGGGAGCAGGACTTGCGATCGGCACCCGCATCCTGGGCGGCTTCGGCGCGCTCTATGCGCTGGGCGCGCTCATGCTGATCGTCGCGATCGAGACGCGCCGCGACGGCCTGCGCTCGGTGGCCGCCTCGTGCGGGCGCTTCCTGCTGCGGCTGCTGCCCGGATTGCTCGTCGGCTATGCGGCAATGGCCCTGGTGTGGCCCTGGGGCGCGGCGGAGCCGCTCAATCCGTTTCGCGCGCTGCAATATTTCTCGCGTTTCTTCGAGGAGCCATGGGAAGAGCTGTTCGGCGGCGCACTTGTCAAGGTCACGCAGATGCCGCGCAGCTACCTGCCGACGCTGCTGGCGCTGAAGCTGCCCGAGATGTTTACCGCGCTCGCGCTCGGCGGCGTCATTGGCGCGCTGATCGGCGCATTCCGCGGCGGCAATGAGCCAAACCGCCGCGCGGTGCTGTTGCTCGTGGCGCTGGCCGCCGCGCTGCCGATCGCGGTCGCCGTGGCGATGCGGCCGGCGATGTACAATGGCGTGCGGCATTTTCTGTTCGTGGTGCCGCCGCTCGCGGTCGCCGGCGGTCTCGCCGGCGCCTGGTTGTTCGATGCGCTGCGCCGTCGCGGCCATCTGGCGGCGATGGCCGCGGCCGTTGTCTTCGTCATCGGCCTCGCGTTGCCGGTCGTCGATATCGTGCGCGTACACCCTTACGAATACACGTCGTTTAACCGGATCGCCGGCGGCGTCCGCGGCGCGCGCGAGCGCTACATGCTCGACTATTGGGGGCTGTCGCTGAAACAGGCGTCGCAGGGGCTCGCAGCAAAGATTGCCGAGCTCAAGTTGCAGAAGCCGAAGGACCGCCGCTGGAAGCTAGCGGTCTGCGGTCATCACCGTTCGCCGCAGGTCGAGCTCGGCCCGGATTTCGAAACCACCTGGGATCCGAAGGGCGCCGACTTCGCGATGATGCTCGGCGAGTTCTATTGCCGGAAATTCGACGCGCCGGTGTTGCTCGAGGTCGTGCGCGACGGCGTCGTCTATGCGCGCGTCTACGATATCCGTGGCCGCTCCTACGACACCCTGCTCACGCAACCGGGACTGACGGCAAAATAATCCGCCGCCCGGCGATCGGCCGGACGGCGGCGAGATTGAGGGCCAATTGTTCTAGTGCGTTTTCCAGCGCGCCTTGGCCTCGGCTCCTGACTGTTTGAGGTGCACCTTCTGGTCGACGTGATCGACCCAGGCGAGCGGAATGAAGTGGTGCTCGTCGCCCGCCTCTTCGTCGCCCTTGGTCAACTTCATTTCGTTGGCCCCTTCCATGTGATCGACGGTTCCGACATGAACGCCGTCGGAACCCACGACCTCCATGTGTTCCTTGATGGTGTGGGGTGCGACCATTGATGATCCTCCGTTTGCTTTGGAGGATAACGTTGAGCCCGCGACAGTGGTTCCCGCCTTTGACGGCCTGCACGGCGCAAGGCTACGATCCGTTCCACAACAAGACAATTTGGGGAGGATTGATGATGCGCGAATATGTCTTCGTTCTTGCGATGGCGCTTGCGCCGCTGGCAACCCCGGCAAGCGCGCAGGACGATCCATCGATCCACATGGTCACCTACATCGAGGTCGTGCCGGCGACCCAGGGCCAAGTCGTGACGCTGCTGCGGCAGCTTGCAAACGCGAGCCGCAAGGATGCCGGCCTCACGCGTTTCGAGATCCTGCAACGCACCGCGCCCGCGCGCGAGTTCGTGATCCTGGAGAGCTGGAAGGACCAACAGTCCTTCGACGCCCATGTCGCGAGCGCGCATCACAAGCAATTCCGCGAGAAGGTCACACCGCACCTGATTGCACCGTTCGACGACCGTTTCTCACTGCCGACCTTGCTCGGCCCGTCGCAGGCCGGGCGCGGCGGCGTGGTCTATGTCGTCACCCATGTCGACGTGCCCGGGCCCGCGCGCGACAAGGCCATGGCCGCGCTCACGGCGCTCGCCGGACCGAGCCGCAAGGACGCCGGCAATTTGCGTTTCGACGTGGTGCATCAGAAGAACCGCACCAATCATTTCACGGTGGTCGAGGTCTGGAAGGATCAACGTTCCAACGACGCCCACGAGCTTGCGCCGCACACCCGCGCGTTCCGCAACGCGCTGACGCCGATCACCGGCGCGCTCTACGATCAGCGCTGGTACAAGCCGCTGTAGCGAGATCGGGGCTAGCGGCCGCGCTAGTTTGGACGAAAGACCGGGCCGCCGCCGGGTGCGCCCGAGGGACCGCCGGGCCCGGATGACGGGCCGCCTGGTGCGCCCGACGGACCGCCAGGTCCAAACGACGGGCCGCCTGGTGCACCCGACGGACCGCCAGGTCCGGATGACGGACCGAGCGGCGTCGACGTCGGACCGCCCGGCGCGGACGACGGACCGCTCGGGCCGGAGGCCGGGCCTGGCGGCGAGCCGGCGAACGGATCGCCCTGCGGCCGGCCACGCTTGCGGGCGATGTCGGCGGCGCGTTGGCAATTGATCATCTCCTGGACGGCGGCGCTCGTTCCATGCAGCGGCAGCGCGGTCACGAACTCGCCCTGGTAGTAGATCGTCATGTTGAGCCGGCGCGCCAGCTCGACCAGGAAGCGCGCGCGGTCGAACGAGAGATAGAGGAACACCATGTCGCCGGAGCCGATCCGCCGTGCGGTCGCGCGTCCGCGCCACGGCGAATTGTTGTCGAAGCGCAGCGCGAGATCGTATTGATTGCCGACCTGCAGCGAGCGCCAGGCCTCGTTGCCGACCATGACGTAGCCGTTGCCGCTCTGCTGATCGATGCCGATCCGCAGCACGGTGCCGCGCGTATAGCTGCCGACCAGGAAGCAGCCGTAGCCGAGGCTCGCGTCGACGCGGATCTGCCACTGCCCGACGGTGCGCCACAGCGGCGTATCCTGCGCGAGCGCGGGAGCGATCGCGAAACAATTCAGCCCGCACGCCAGCAGTAACAACCTGTGCAACATGATTGTCCCCACAGCCGAAATGACCGCCGCCAAATTAGCATAACGAAATTTTCGACGGTAGGTCGCCGGCAATAGCGTGAGCCGGCCGGGACGACCTGCTATAGAGCACGTCGCGAGACGGAACATGCGCACCAAGAAATCATCGATCAAGGCCACCAAATCGCTCCCCAATCCGCACCCGGGCGAAATCCTCCTGGAGGAGTTCCTGTCCCGAATGAAGCTGTCGCAGACCGCGCTGGCGCGCGCGATCGGCGTGCCGGCGCGCCGCATCAACGAGATCGTGCTGTGCAAGCGCGCGATCACCGCTGACACCGACCTGCGGCTCGCGCGCTACTTTCGGATGTCGGAAGGGTTTTTCCTCGGGCTGCAGACGGACTACGAACTGATGCAGCGGCGGCGGCAGATCGGCGACAAGCTCAAGGCGATCCGGCCGCGAGCGGCTTGAACGCTTATGCGGCGCTCCGTTGCAACAAACCAGTCTTTTTCATCTCGTCGTGCAAAGCAATCGAATCGAGATCGAATCCGTTCGGCCAAGCGAGGGTGCCATATTCAAGAAAGACGCGAGCAAAAAACGGCGGATCCTTCAAAGGCTCCACCATCGGACCGCCCTCTGCGACAATGTCCGATAAATCGCGCACGCCTTCCGTCCCATCGGAAAAGCGCAAGCGAAGACGAAAGCCGTCCAATTTTTCCACCTTTGTGATCTTCACGATGTCGATCATTCTTCGTCGTCCGGTCCGGGAATACGTTCTAAGGGTATACGATCCCGCGCCCGCTGCCAATTTTCCATGAGCGGAACCCGGCGTTGAGCGACCCAATCGCGCACCAGCCGCAGGGCGCCGGGCGGAAGCCTGCCACCGATAACCTCCCCTGATTCGATTGCAATCAGCGCCTCAAAGCCTTGGTAAAATGCATGGAGGTGCGGCGGACCGTGATCCCGCCAGTACATCTGGATCACGATGCCGTAGAAGATCGCGATTGTTGGCATTCGTTAGGCCTCACCCCGCCAGTGCCGCCAAAATCCGCGCCCAGCTGCGCGTGCCCTTGTGGAACGAGGTGAGGTCGTATTTCTCGTTCGGCGAATGCACCCGGTCGTCGTCGAGCGCGAAGCCGACCATGATGGTGTCCATGCCGAGCACGCGCTTGAAGTCGCCGACGATCGGGATCGAGCCGCCCTCGCCCACCGTCACCGCGGTCTTTCCCCACTCCGCCTTGAGCGCCGCGCGCGCCTTCACCAGCGCCGGGTTGTCGAACGGAAGCTGGATCGCGGGCGCGAGGCCGAAATTGGTGAACTCGACCTTGGCGTCCTTCGGCAGCCGCGCGCGCACGAATTTACGGAACGCGTCTTGGATCTTCTTCGGGTTCTGGTCGCCGACCAGACGGAACGACACTTTTGCCGTGGCTTGTGCCGGCAGCACCGTCTTGGCGCCCTCGCCGGTGTAGCCGCCGATCATGCCGTTGATCTCGGCGGTCGGCCGCGTGGATATCTGCTCGAGCAGCATGCGGTTCTTCTCGCCGGCCGGAATCTTCAAGCCCACGCCGCCGAGAAACTCCTTCGGCGTCAGTTTGAGCTTCTTGAGCTCCGCCTTGATATGCTTCGGCAATTCCTTCACGCCGTCGTAGAAGCCGGGGATCGTGACCTTGCCGTTCTTGTCGTGCATGGCGCCGAGGATCTGCGACAGCACACGCAGCGGATTCTGCGCGGCGCCGCCGAACAGGCCGGAATGCAGGTCGCGGTCGGCGCAGGTGACCTTGACCTCTTCGTAGACCAGGCCGCGCAGCGACGTCGTGATCGCCGGCGTCTTGCCGTCCCACATGCTGGTGTCGCAGACGAGCGCAAAGTCCTGCTTCAGCTCGGCAGCGTTCTTCTTGACGAAGTCGAAGAGATGCGCCGAACCGCACTCCTCCTCGCCTTCGATCAGCATGGTGACCGAGAGCGGCAGCTCACCAGTGACCGCCTTGAAGGCGCGCAGCGCCTCCACGAAGGTCATCACCTGGCCTTTGTCGTCGCAGGCGCCGCGCGCCACGATGATCTTGCGGCCGTCGGGCGTCGTCGCCATGCGCGGCTCAAACGGCGGCGTCTCCCACAGCGAAAGCGGGTCGACCGGCTGTACGTCGTAGTGGCCGTAGAACAGCACATGCGGCGCCTTGCCGTTGCCGGCGCCATTCGCCTTGGCGACCACCGCGGGATGCCCGCCGGTCGGGCGCAGCGACGCGTCGAAGCCGAGGCTCGCCAAGTCCTTCACCACGAATTCCGCCGCCGCTTTGCACTGCGCGGCATAGGCCGGGTCGGTCGAGACCGACTGGATCCTGAGGAAATCGAACAGCCGTCCCACGCTGTTGTCGAGTTCGGCGTCGATGCAGGCGAGGACGTCAGGCAGCGCGGCGGATGGCGTTGGCATGGGAAAATCCTTCCAAGGCGTCATGCCCGGCCTTGTGCCGGACATCCACGACTTTCTTATGATGGTTTGAATCTAAAGACGTGGATGGCCGGGCAAAAGGGCGTTCACGCCCGTCTTTGACGGGCTATGCCCGGCCATGACGCAAAATCCTAAGTCTGCCCGCAACTTCAAACTATAGCTTGAGCAGCTTCTTCACATTCCCGGACGCGATCTGCGCCCGCTGCCCATCGCTGATCGGCAGCGCATCGAGCCATTTGCGGCCGGGCTCGTTCTTCACATAGGGGTAGTCGACCGAGAACATCACCTTGTCGATGCCCAGCTCGGCAATCGAGCACTGTAGCGCATTGTCGGAAAAGGCGCCGCTGGTGGTGATCCAGAAATGCTGCTTCACATAGTCGGTGAAGCTCTTGGGGAGCTTCGCGTCGCGCGCGAGCGAGCGGTCCATACGCCATTGCAGGAACGGCAGGCCCTCGCCGAGATGGCCGATGATCACCTTGAGTTTCGGATAGGCGTCGAGCACGCCGCCAACCACCAGCCGCGCCGCCATGGTCAGCACCTCGTTGCCGAAGCCAAGCGACGGCCCGATCAAGCTCGGGTGGTCCTTGAAATAGGCGTCGATCACTGCCTGGTGCGGCTTCGAAGGGTGCAGATAGACCGGAACGTCGAGCTTCTCGGCGCGCTCGAAAATCGGCCAGAAGAACTTCTCGTCGAGGAAACGGCCCTTGCACAGCCCCATGAACATCGCGCCCTTGAAGCCGAGCTTGGTCACCGCGCGCTCGAGCTCGTCGGCGGCGGCCTTCGGGTCCGACACCGGCAGCGCCGCGAAGCCGGCGAAGCGGGTCGGGTTCTTGCTGATCTCGCCGTAGAGATAATCGTTGGAGCGCTTGGCGAGCGGGATCGCCTTGTCGGGATCGAGCTCGTGCACCGCCGGCGCGGTCTCGGACAGCACCTGCATGTCGATGCCAGCGGCATCCATCTCGGCGATCCGCAACGCCCCGATGTCGTCGAGCCGCTTGGCATGCTCGGGATCGCGGATCAGGCCCGCGGGCCGCAGGCCTTTGAGCTCGGGCGTCCAGAAATGCTCTTCAAGGGCGATGACATTCAGCGGCATGATCAGGGTCCGTTATCAAACTGGTTGAAATTGAAGGTGAACACGAGCGCGGCTCTGCCTTGGGACGGCACCGCCGCGCCTGTGGATGAGAGAGGATGTCCTACCGGCGCAAGATCCCGCCGAGCGTACCGCGCACGATGGCGCGGGCGATGGTGTTGCCCATGGAGCCGCCGATCGACTTGCCGACGCTGCCGGCCACCCCACCGATCACGCGATTGGTGACGGACCTCGTGACTTCGCGCGCCACCCGCTGGGTCGGGGATAACACCTGACCGCGCGGACGGCTGGTGCCGAACAAACCGCCGAGCATGTCGCCGATGCCGCCCAGAATGCCGCCGCTCGGGACGGGCTCGCCCTGCGCGGTGCCGCCCGGGGCGTTGGCGTCCTGGGTGCGCTTCTGCAGAATCTCGAAGGCCGACTCGCGGTCGACCGCCGTGTCGTACGTACCCTTGAGCGGACTCTTGTTGATGATCGCCTTGCGCTCCTCCGGCGAGACCGGACCGACTCGCGCCGACGGCGGGCACACCAGGCATCGTTCCACCATCGACGGCGTGCCGTTGCCTTCGAGGAAGGACACCAGCGCCTCGCCCTTCCCCAGTTCGGTGATCACCGTGGCGGTATCGAGGTTGGGATTCTGCCGGAACGTCTCGGCCGCAGCCCGCACCGCTTTCTGATCGCGCGGCGTGAAGGCGCGCAACGCATGTTGCACGCGGTTTCCGAGTTGCGCGGCCACTTTGTCCGGCACGTCGAGCGGATTCTGGGTGACGAAATAAACGCCGACTCCCTTGGAGCGGACCAGCCGCACCACCTGCTCGATCTTATCGAGCAGCGCCTTGGGCGCGTCGGCGAACAGGAGATGCGCCTCGTCGAAGAAGAACACGAGCTTCGGCTTTTGCGGATCGCCGATCTCCGGCATCTCCTCGAACAATTCGGACAGCATCCAGAGCAGGAACGTCGAGTAGAGCCGTGGGTTCTCCATCAGCTTGTCGGCGGCGAGCAGATTGATCACGCCGCGCCCGTCACGGTCGGTACGCATGAAGTCTTCGATGTTGAGCGCCGGTTCGCCGAAGAACTTGTCGGCGCCCTGGTTCTCGAGGACCAGGAGCTGCCTCTGGATGCTGCCGACCGAAGCGCCGGATACGTTGCCGTAGGTCTTCTGGATTTCCGCGGCCTGTTCCGAGACGAAAGCCAGTATTGCCCGCAGGTCCTTGAGATCGAGAAGCGCAAGCCCCTGATCGTCGGCGATCCGGAAGGCGATATTGAGCACGCCTTCCTGCGTTTCGTTGAGACCAAGCAGACGCGACAGCAGCAGCGGTCCCATTTCCGCGACGGTGGCGCGGATCGGGTGGCCCTGCTCGCCATAGAGGTCCCAGAACACAGCCGGGAATTCGTCCGGCTGGTATTCGATCCCGAGGTCCTTGGCGCGCTGGACGAACGCCTCCTTGGCCTCGCCGACCGCCGCAACGCCGGACAGATCGCCTTTGATGTCGGCGGCAAAGACCGGGACACCCGCCTTCGAAAAGCCCTCGGCCAAAACCTGCAGCGTGACCGTCTTGCCGGTGCCGGTGGCGCCGGTGACCAGCCCATGCCGATTGGCGAGCGCCAAAGTCAAATATTCGGGCTTCTCGCCCTTGCCGACGAAAATGGTCTTGCCGTCGTCGAGGACCACAGCCGGCGCAGCCGGCTTGGCTGCCGGTTTTGCGGCTGGTTTCGCCGTCGACTTCGATTTTGCGGATTTCGCCATGGATCGTTCCTTCCGCCGCGCGGGTATCTTCGGGACCATTGTCACCGGTCCGTCGACGCGGTCAATCGCCGCTTGCACTGTCGAAACCCTGCGACAAGACGATGGCAACGGGCAGGATTTTGCTCGCCTGCGGACAGAAGCGGCACCTTGTTGACGTTCTACTGAAGCTTGAGCTTGCCGGGACCGAAGGTTTCCCCGCTCAGCACACGGAGGCTACCAATGCCGCGGGGACGCGCACGCAGCCTGCGCCCCGGTCCGCTCGCGCCGCCTTGCCGGCGCCCGGCCTGCAGCAACGCGCCGATGCAACGATAGAGCATCCGGGACGACACCGCGATCGGGACCACCGCATGATAGCCGGCGTCAGCGGCGGACCGCCGGACATAGGGCGTTGCCGCCTCCGCGAACAGCAACGCCGGGACACGGCCCCGTCCCGGCGCATCGGTCTTGGCGTCCCAATCCGGTTTGTCGTCGGGCAAGGCCCGCGGCAAGACGACCAGACACACATCGATGCCGCCTGCGTCGCACAATGTTCGCGCCGCTAACATTTCGCTGACGCAGCAAACATCCTCGATGCCCATGCGATTGAGCGTGTCGGCCAACGCACGGTGCTCACCCGCGACGAGAACGACGCGTGCAGACTTGAAGCGAACCGGCAAACCGCGGCTCAACGCAACCACCATCATCCAAAGTCTCTGATCGTCGATCATAGGCACGAATACGCGAACGATGTTGGTAGGCCCGTAGTGTGCCGCGCATGTTCGCGTTTCGTTATCAGTCTGGTTAGCGCGCGCGCTCGCAAACGCGTCACGTCGGTGCGTGCTAAAGCATTGTCGTTAGCGGTGAACTTCGAGAAGTGATGCAAAGATGCAACGCATTTCGACTTCGAACATCTGGCGTGCTTGTTTTACCAATCGTCGCAAGACAATATATGGTTAACCTGCCACGGGCGTGGGGCTGGTGAGGGGCAGATGGACGAACTGATAGGGCGCCTTGTCGCCAATGTCGGCGTCGACAAAGCGGCCGCGACAACCGCGGTCGGCATTATCTTGCAATTCCTTGCCAAGGAAGGTCCTGCGGACAAGGTCCAGCAGTTGATCGACGCATTGCCCGGCGCAGCAGCGGCTATGCAAAGTGCACCAGAAGATTCCAGTTCAGGCGGGATGTTCGGCGGCGGCGTCATGGCCGCCGGGACCCGCATGATGGCGGCCGGACTGAGCATGGGACAGGTCCAGGCCGTCACCCGTGAGACCATCAACTACGCAAGAGAAAAGCTCGGGGAGGACGCAGTCGGCGAAATCGTCGGCGCGATCCCTGGACTCGGCCAGTTCGTCTGAAGCCTGGGGGGCAGCAGGGCGGACGGTTGGGGGGAGTCGAGGAGAAATCGATGTCGTACCCGCTCACCCACATCGAGGGGCTCGATGTGGACGAGATCAAGTCGCTCAAAGCGATTGGCATCCGCACCACCGAGCGGCTGCTCGAGGACGCAAAGAGCCCGAGGGGCCGCGCGCTCCTCGCCGCCAAGACCGAAATCAGCGAGAAGCGTCTCCTGATGTACGCCAATGCCTGCGACCACCTGCGCATCAAGGGCATGGGCCCAGGCTACGTCGTGCTGCTGCGCGAGGTCGGCGTCGACACCGTGCGGGAGCTACGCTATCGCAAGCCGGAGAACCTGGTCAGCGCCATGGCCGAGGCCAACCGGCGAAAGAAGCTGGTCCGCCTGCTGCCGTCGCAAAAGCTGGTCGTGCGCTGGATCGACCACGCCAAGAAGCTCGCGCTCAAGATCACCTACAAGAAATAGGCCGCTGGCATCTTTGACGTTGCAGTCCATGCTTCGGGCTACGGGCTGCCGAGCGGCGCGCCTGCCTTGACACCCCTCCCCGCGACGGCTCAATGCGACCGCATGAGCCAGGTCCGACCACCGAGTTCCAAAGCAGCGCGCACCGGCGACAGCGCGTCGCAGCCGCTTGGGCGGCTGCTGGCGCTCGGGCGCCCGATCGTGATGGGCGTGCTTAATGTGACGCCGAACTCGTTCTCCGATGGCGGGCACTTCTTCGAGCCCGAGCGCGCCATCGACCATGCCCGCCAACTGGTGGCCGAAGGCGCCGATATCCTCGACATCGGCGCTGAATCGACCCGCCCCTATGGCGGCGCGGTCGCGGTCTCGGCCGAGGAGGAACTGCGCCGGCTTGAACCGATCCTGCCGACGGTCCTCACCCTCGGCGTCCCGGTCTCGATCGACACCATGAAGGCCACGGTCGCGGCGTGGGCGCTCGATGCCGGCGCCACCATCGCCAATGACGTCTGGGGGCTGCAGCGCGACGCCGACATGGCCCGCGTGGTCGCCGCGCGCGGTGTGCCGGTGATCGCCATGCACAACCGCGAGGCCGCCGACCCGGCGATCGATATCATGGCCGACATCGCGGCGTTCTTCTCCCGTTCGCTGGCGATCGCCGACCGCGCCGGCATCGCGCGCGACAAGATCGTGCTCGATCCCGGCATCGGATTCGGCAAGACGCCGGAACAGAGCATCATCGCGCTGGCACGGCTGGCGGAGCTGAAGTCGTTCGGGCTGCCGCTCCTGCTCGGCGCCTCGCGCAAGCGCTTCATCGACAGCGTTTCCCCTGCCCCGCCCGACCGCCGGATCGGCGGATCGATCGCCAGCCATCTGTTTGCCGTTGCGAACGGCGCTGCCATCGTCCGCGTCCACGACGTCGCCGAGACCGTGCAGGCGCTCAAGGTCGCCGCCGCCATCGAGGGAGCGAAATGACGGACTTCGTCTATATCACCGGCTTGGCGCTGCATGCGTTCCACGGCGTGATGGAGCATGAGGCCACGGTCGGGCAGACTTTTTATATCGACCTGGTTCTCGACATCGATCTCACCCAGGCCTCGCGCTCGGACCGGATCGCCGACACCGTCGGCTACGATGAGGTCGTCGACGTCGCCAGCCGGACATTTTGCACGCAGCGCTACCGGCTGGTGGAAGCCGCCGCCGGCGCGATCGCCGATGCCGTGCTCGCGACGTTTTCGGCGGTCACCTCGGTGCGGGTGACGGTGCACAAGCCGCACGCCCCGGTCGCCGCCACCTTCTCCGACGTCGGCGTGACGATCGTCCGCAAGCGGGAAGCTCATGGCTGAGGCGCTGATCGCGCTCGGCGGCAATGTCGGCGATGTGCGCGACACATTCCGCAATGCATTGGCCATGCTCTGCACCGGCGCCGAGGTGAGTTTGATCGCCCGCTCACGTTCCTATTTGACCCCGCCCTGGGGCGTGAAGGATCAGCCGCCGTTCATCAATTGTTGCGCGGCGATCGACACCACGCTGAGCCCGCATGACTTGCTGCGGCGCGTGCAGGAGGTCGAACGCGCCTTCGGCCGCGACCGCGTCAACGAGCGCCACTGGGGCCCGCGCAAGCTCGACATCGACATCATCGCCTATGACGACGTCGCCATGAACGATCCTGACCTGATCTTGCCGCATCCGCGGCTGTTCGAACGCGCGTTCGTCTTGGTGCCGCTGGCCGACATCGCCGCGGACCGCCTGATCGCCGGCGTTCGCGTGAAGGATGCACTGGCCCAAGTCGACGCAAGCGGGATCGAGAGGTTGCCGCCGCGTTAGTCGTTGGCCCGCATCCTTTGACGTGCCATCTTCAAACCATGGCCGAAACCACCGACCACCTCTCCCTGGCCGCGGAATTTCCCTCAGCGACCCACGCCCAATGGCGCAAGCTCGTTGACGGCGTGCTCAAGGGCGCAAGCTTCGACACCTTGCGGAGCCGGAACGCCGACGCCCTGACGATCGAGCCGCTCTATCCGCGCGCGGCTGGCGCGGCGCCGATTGCCGGACGCGCTCCCGGCACGCGCTGGCAGGTCATGCAGCGCATCGATCATCCCGACCCGGACGCCTGCAACGCCGAAGTGCTGCACGAGCTCGACAACGGCGCCGACGGGCTGGTGCTGATCCCCGCCGGCGCGATCGGCGCGCATGGCTACGGGCTTGCACCGGGCGCGAACGCAGTCGAGCGCGCACTCGCCGGCGTCCATCTCGACGCCGGGATTGCGATCGCTCTCGAATATAGCCCGCACGTCCCCGAGCTTCCCTTGACGCTTGCGGGCCTGGTCAAGCGGCAAGGACTATCGCCGGCGACGGTCGGCGCCCGTTTCGGCCTCGATCCGCTCGGCGCGTTCGCATTGCACGGTGCGATGTCCGCACCCTGGCGCGAGGCTGCGCCGCGCGTCGCAGCGATCGCCGCCGATCTTGCGAAGCGCGGCTTCAAGGGCCCGTTCGCCTCCGCCGACGGGCGTGTCGTGCACGATGCCGGCGGCACCGAGGCGCAGGAGCTTGCGTTCGCGCTGGCAGCCGCGGTCGCCTATCTGCGCGCCTTCGAGGATGGCGGCATCGCGCTCGACGCCGCGCGGCGCATGATCGCGTTCCGGCTCGCCGCCGACGCCGACCAGTTCCTGACCATCACGAAATTCCGCGCCCTGCGAAAGCTCTGGCAGCGCGTCGAGGAAAGCTGCGGCCTCACGCCGGCGCCCGCCTTCATCGAGGCGGAGACCGCGTGGCGCTCGATGACCCGCGACGACGCCTATGTGAACATCCTGCGCGCGACCATTGCCGTGTTCTCGGCCGGCGTCGGCGGCGCCGACGCCATCACGGTGCTGCCGTTCACCGCCGCGCGCGGGCTGGGCGACCGCTTCGCGCGCCGTGTTGCGCGCAACACGCAGCTCGTGCTGCTCGACGAAGCCGGCATCGCGCATGTCGCCGATCCGACCGCTGGCGCCGGCTGGAGCGAGGACCTGACCGGCAAGCTCTGCCGCGCGGCGTGGAGCTTGTTCCAGGAGGTCGAAGCGGCCGGCGGCCTCGCCGCCGCGCTCGAACGGAACCTGATCCAGACGAAGGTGGCGGCGGCACGGGCTGCGCGCGAGCACGCGCTGGCCGAGAAGAAGGAAGCGCTGATCGGCGCCAGCGAGTATCACGCCCTTGCGGACGTGCCGGTGCTCGACGTGCCGCGCGTGGCGCTCCCGCCCCTCCCCGCCGCGGTGGCCTGCGAGCCGCTCACGCCAGTGCGGCTGGCGGCACCGTTCGAGAAGGCGGTGTGATAGCATCCCGAAAATCGCGGGAGGAAACAATGAACGGCAACCCATTCGCCGCCGAGCCGGCAAGCGCCGCTACGTCGCATGCCATGCACACGGTGGGCTGCCTGTGCGGCCTCTCGCGTCGCAAGTTCCTCTCCGGCGCGGCGGCCGTCGGCGCCGCCGCCGTCACCTCCGGCAAAGTCTCGGCGCAGGCCAAACCGCAGCGCATCGACGTCCACCACCACATGCTGCCACCAAAGTATGTCGGCGAGCGCCTCGCCGCCGGCGTCACCGCCGGCTCGGCCGGCATCGCGCCAATGGACGCCGCAACGCTCGCTCGAGCAGCTTGACAAGAACGGCATCCAGACCGCGATGCTCTCGATCTCGCAGCCGGGGCTGAAGTTCGACGACATCGAAGGCACGCGCAGCATGCTGCGCTACACCAACGAATACGGCGCCGGCTTGGTGCGCGACCACAAGGGCCGCTTCGGACTGATGGCGACGCTGCCGCTCGCCGACATCGATGGCAGCCTGCGCGAGATGGAATACGCCCTCGACACGCTCAAGGCCGACGGCGTCAACCTCCTCACCAGCTACGGCAACCGCTATCCCGGCAATCCGCATTTCGATCCGGTGTTCGAGGAATTGAACCGCCGCAAGGCGACGGTGTTCTTCCATCCGAACATGCCGGCCTGCTGCGTCGGCATCCTGCCGGACGTGCCGGGGCCGACCATCGAATACCAGTTCAACACCGCGCGCGCGGTGACGAACCTGCTCTACACCGGCACGCTGACGCGCTTCCCCGACATCAAATACATCTTCTGCCATTCCGGCGGCGCGCTGATCCCGCAGGTCGGCCGGGTCGTGCGCCACGCGACCGAAAGCAAGAAGATCGCGGCGAAGCTGCCGAACGGGCCGTGGGCGGAGATCAAGAAGCTCTATTTCGATACCGCGCAGGCGTCCGACCCGTGGAATTTCGGAGCGGCGCGCAGCTTCATGCCGATCACGCAGCTGCTGCTCGGCAGCGATTATCCGTTCATCCAGGTCTCGGACACGGTCGATGCGCTGCTCAAGCTCGGCATGAGCGAGGCCGAGCTGCGCGCGGTCACGCGCGACAACGCGCTGCGGCTGTTCCCGCGCTTGCAGGCGGCGTGAACGACTAACGCTTGCTCCAGCCCGGCGGCGGGGCCTGCCGGTTGCGCACCACCGGCATCAGCGCACGGTATTTGCGCGCGAAGCTGCGCAGGCAGACTTCGGTCGAGCCGAGCGGCCCGACGTCGTAGCTCGACGACGTCATGCCCTGCTGCACGCCGTTGATCAGCGCGGTGTCTTCCTTGTTGACCTGCCGGTTGATGCGCCAGTTGAGATAGCGCGCCGCCTTCATCTCCCGGCGCGCATCCGGGTGCACATAGGCGATCTCGCGGATCATCGTCGTGGTCGCGCTCAGCGGCAGGAACTGCATGAAGTCGACCTGGTCGGGATAGATATCGAAGGCGACGTTGGGCCAGAGCTTGAAATAGATCCACAGCCGCTGCCGGTCCTGTGGCAGATGCGCGACCTTCGGCAGATATTGCTGGTACATGCGCTCGGATCGGTTGGCCGAGGGCTGCTCGCGCAGATAGCCCCACATCTTGTCGACCCATTCGCGCGCCTCGATGCCGTAGCCGCGGCCGAACAGCCGCGTCAGTCCCGGATGCGCGACATTGATGTGCAGTGAATCGGAATAATTGTCGGCGATCTGCTTCCAGTTCACATCGCGCGGACGCAGCGTGACGCGGCCGAGCGGCACCAGCTCTTCCATACGGTAGGCGGCGATCTCGTGCTCGTACGGCGCCATCATCTCGGCGACCGACGGGCCGTCGCCGGCAAGGCGCACGAAGATGAAGCCGTGATAGATCTCGTGCGCGACCGGCTTGAGGCCGCGCTCGGCCGGATCGAGCCCCACGAAGGTGTCGCGGAACGGAATGCCGGCGAGCTTGCCGGTGAGGTCATAGCTCCAGGCATGGTAGCGGCAGGTCAGCCGCACATTGCAATGCCCGGACGGCCCGTCGACCAGCCGCGAGGCGCGATGCCGGCAGACATTGTGGAACGCGCGCACGACGCCGTCGTCGCCGCGGATGACGATGATCGCCTCGTTGAGGAAATCGAAGGTGTGATAGTCGCCCGGCTGCGGGATGTCGTTGACATGGCAGACCACCTGCCACGACGGCCGGAACACCCGCTCGACCTCGTGCGCGAAGAATTCCTCGTCGTGATAGAGCCAGCCCGGCAGGCTGACGAATTCGTCCGGGTCCGCATTGGCCGCGGCGAATTGCTTATCGGGCGGCAAGGTTTCGTTCATCGCCTGAATCAGATGGGATGCCGAGCGTGACTGTACAACAGTTTCGGCCGGATGCCGATGGAACCGGCCTCACCCGCCTCGCCATCTGGTATCATCTCCGGCCAAACGGTGACCGAAATGCATGGACGAACATCGTGAGTCGCATTCCTGATTTCGCTGGCATTGCCTACGCCGACTCGCACATCGCGGTTCCGACGCCGGCCGCTGCCCCCTGGCTCACGCCCGAAGGCATCGCGGTGAAGCCGGCCTATGGCCCGGCTGACCTCGCCGGCCTCGATTTCCTCGACACCTATCCCGGCCTCGCGCCGTTCCTGCGCGGCCCCTACCCCACCATGTACGTCACCCAGCCGTGGACCATCCGGCAATATGCCGGCTTCTCCACGGCGGAGGATTCCAACGCCTTCTACCGGCGCAACCTCGCGGCCGGACAGAAGGGCCTGTCGGTCGCGTTCGATCTGCCGACGCACCGCGGCTACGACTCGGACAATCCGCGCGTCGCCGGCGACGTCGGCATGGCCGGCGTCGCGATCGATTCCGTGCACGACATGAAGACGCTGTTCGACGGCATCCCGCTCGACGAGATGAGCGTGTCGATGACCATGAACGGCGCGGTGCTGCCGGTGCTGGCGAGCTATGTGGTCGCCGCCGAGGAACAGGGCGTGCCGCAGGACAAGCTCACCGGCACCATCCAGAACGACATCCTCAAAGAATTCATGGTGCGCAACACCTACATCTATCCACCGAAGGCGTCGCTGCGCATCGTCTCCGACATCTTCGCCTACACGGCGGAGCGGATGCCGAAGTTCAACTCGATCTCGATCTCCGGCTATCATATGCAGGAAGCCGGCGCGACCTGCGACCTCGAGCTCGCCTATACGCTCGCCGACGGCGTCGAATATGTGCGCGCCGGGCTTGCCGCCGGTCTCGACGTCGACCGCTTCGCGCCACGGCTGTCGTTCTTCTGGAACGCCGGCATGAATTTCTTCATGGAGGTGGCGAAGCAGCGCGCCGCGCGCATGCTGTGGGCGAAGCTGATGAAGCCGTTCGAGCCGAAGTCGGAGCGCTCGCTGATGCTGCGCGCGCACACCCAGACCTCGGGCTGGTCGCTGGCTTCGCATGATGTTTTCAATAATGTCGTGCGCACCATGATCGAGGCGATGGCGGCGACGCAAGGCGGCACGCAATCGCTTCACACCAATGCGCTCGACGAGGCGCTCGCTTTGCCGAGCGATTTCTCCGCGCGCATCGCCCGCAACACGCAGATCTTGCTGCAGCGCGAATCCGGCACCACGCGAACTATCGATCCCTGGGGCGGCTCGTTCACCGTCGAGCGCCTCACCGCCGAGCTCGCGAAGCGCGCCTGGGCCCACATCCGCGAGGTCGAGGATTTGGGCGGCATGGCCAAGGCGATCGAAGCCGGCGTGCCGAAGATGCACATCGAGGAGGCCGCCACCCGCACGCAGGCGCGCATCGACGCCGGCGAGCAGGCGGTGATCGGCGTGAACCGCCTGCGTCCGGAGCACGACAAGGCGGTCGAGCTGCTGAAAGTCGACAACGCAGCGGTGCGGCAGTTGCAGATCGCCAAGCTCGAAAAGCTCCGCCGCGAGCGCGACCCCGAGGCGGTGGCGCAGACGCTCGCCGCGCTCACCCGCACTGCCGGCGGCGGCAACGAGAACCTGATGGCACTGGCGATCGACGCCGTCCGCGCCCGCGCCACGGTCGGCGAAATTTCCGCCGCGCTGGAGCAGGTCTACGGCCGCCATGCGGCCGAGGCCAAGGCGATCTCCGGCATCTATCGCCAGGAAGCCGGCGTATCGGCGGCGGTTGAGCGCATGCGCAAGCTCACGTCCGCCTTTGCCGGAGCCGAAGGCCGTCCGCCACGCATCCTGGTCGCCAAGACCGGACAGGACGGCCACGACCGCGGCCAGAAGGTGATCGCCTCGGCGTTCGAGGATCTCGGCTTCGACGTCGTGATCGGCCCGCTGTTCGCGACGCCGCAGGAGGCCGCGCAACAGGCGGTCAAGAGCGACGTGCACATCGTCGGCATCTCGACCCTCGCCGCCTCCCACCTCACCCACATCCCGGAGCTGAAGGCCGAGCTCGAACGCCTCGGCCGCGGCGACATCATGATCGTGGTCGGCGGCGTGGTGCCGCCGCAGGATTACGACACGCTCAAGCGCGCTGGCGTCGAGGCGATCTTTCCGCCTGGCACGGTGATCGCGGACGCGGCGCAGGGTCTGCTGAAGTCGCTCAACAAGCGGCTGGGGCACGCGCAGGCCGCAGAGTAAGAAAGGAGCGTCGATGAACGTGCGAAATGGCGTGCTTGCTATTGTCTTTGCGATTGCCGGCGCAACCTTCGTCCATGCCGAGACCAAAACCAAGCCGCAGATCTCGATCACCACGAAATCGGTCGAGGTCACCGTGACGGTCGATCCGGCGCTGCGCAAATTTCCCGGCCTGTTCGAGGACAGCCTCGCCGAAGGCAAACGCTGGGCCGAACGCAACCGCACCGAGGCGGCGAAGGCATCGCGCGACGAGCCGCTATTCTTCCGCGGCGGCCGGCGCTGGACCTTCGAGCGCGCTTACGCACTTCGCTCCGTGGTCGACCGCTACATCAGCGTGTTGCGTGACGACGGCACCTTTACCGGTGGCGCGCATCCCAATTCGTATGCCGATACCATCCTGTGGGATCGCGACACGCGCAAGCGCACGAACGTCCGTCCGTTTTTCCGGGAGACAGCAGACAACGGACCCACCATGACCGCGCTCGCCCAGCTCGCGCGCGTCGCGGTCGCGGCCGAGAAACTCTCGCGCGACGCCATCAATGTCGACGTTCCGAAAGAAAAGCTCACGCCGGAACAACTCGCCAAGCTCGACACCTTCATATCCGATGGCATCCAGCCCTCGCTGCTCAAGATCGGTCCGATCTCGCTCGCGCCCTCGACCGAGGCCGGCAAAAGCTCCGGCCTCACCTTCCACTATTCGCCTTATGCGGTCGGCGCCTATGCGGAAGGTCCCTATACCGTGTTCGTGCCGTGGACCGCGTTCCGGTCGCATCTGTCGCAGCCGGGCGCCGCGATCTTCGGCGGCCAGCGTCCCGAAAGCGACAACATTCCGTGAACTGATCCCAACCTGGGGGCTTGGCTTGCGGTCGCAGGCCGATCACGGGGGACGGTTCAATCATGCGCAAATTCGTGCCGCTGCTGGTAGTCGCAGCGCTCAGTGTGCTGCTCTCCGCCTGCTTCACATCGGAAACCCCGAAGTTCCCGGCTTCTTCCGCCGTCGCGGCCTTCGGCAGCGGCGGGCGTTATGTGGCGTTCGAGCATGTCGGCAAAGGCAAGTTCCGCAAGCAGCGGACGTTGATGGTGAAGCAGACGCTTGATGGGTCGTACGATTTCATTGGCGAGAAGACGACCGTGCCGATCTCGTTCCACGATGTCGGCAACGGCATGATCGTCGGCCAGGCCAAGCCGGGCGACAACAACAAGCACGCCTACGGCTATCTGTTTCTGACCCGCAAGGGCAACGAGCTGTTCCTGCACCTGCCGCAGTGTGACAAGCAGGATCCCGGGGTGCTGACGGCAAATGGCGTCATCCACCGCGACAAGTGGGAATGCTCGATCGAGAAAGTGAGCGAGCCCGCCAAGCTGTTCGCCGCGCTCACCCCGGGCGAGCCGAGCATGAAGCTGGCCCCGGAATGATCATGCCCCGCAAAAGCGGGGCATGATGCAGATCAGTTCGTAACGGCGGCGCTACTGCGCCGCGGCGGCCCGCGGCGCCGCTGGCTGTTTGTCGACGATACCGCGCACATGCCGCACGACATAGTCGGCGACGATCGCATGCGCTTCCGCGCTCGGATGGATCGCACCGCTGTAGAGGCCGGCATAGGCCGGCTGCAGGATGTCGAACGCTGACACGCCTTCACGATGGGTATGCGCGGTCAGGAACGCATCATTGGGGGTGCGGAACAGCCGCCAGTGGCGCGCATAGGGCAGCGTCGCCGCCGGCGAGTAGGGCCGGAACGCCTCGCCGCCCGGCGCGCGGCGCGGCACGCGCATGTTGACGCCGTCCGCGAGCGCGCGCTTCGGATCGCGCGCGCACATGCCCCGCTTCGTGAACTCAGGCACGTGGTCGGTGATCAGGCGGAAGCCGGTGCCGGACGCGCCGGTCGCGAGATTGCCGGGGCAGTTGCGGCCCTTGCCGGCGATGCACTCGAGCCGTCCGAGGAACTCGTCGAGGAAGTCGGCGGTCTCCTTCAGGCGCCCGCGATGCAGCAGCAGGCGCGGATGCACGTCCATCCCCAGCGTCGGCTGCGCGCCGCACAGCTGGCCGTTCTCGTCATACTGGATCGGCTCATAGGTGGTCTGCAGCACGCGCGAAGGCTCGATGCCGAAGCCCTGGTTCAGCGCGTCCTTCAGCGCCTTCATGCGCTCGTCGAGCACGTTGAGATAGACGCGCGATACCTGCGGGCTGAACCGGATCGATGAGCCCATCCAGGTCGCGATCGGCGCGAAGTCGGCGGCGCTCTCGGTCATGGCATAGGCGACAAGGCCGCCGAAGCCGACGTCGTTGCCGCCGATCGACATCAGCACGACGTCGATCGGGCGCTTGCGCTGGTTGGGCGGGCACCAGTTCATGGTGACGCGCTGCTGCGAGATCGAGGTGCTGCCGGTGGCGTACATCGGCAACGTATAAGCCGCCTGCTGGCGCGCATTGCCGCGGCAGAGCAGATCGGTGAGCTGATCGAGCTGCGCGCGGACCTTCTTGCCGTTCGGCTCGCTGAAGCCCTGGCGGGGATCCATTTCCAGGAACAGGCCGTTGGCAACCTCGGCGCCGGAGCAGGTGAAGGTCGCGAACGTGATCGATCGATGGCGGTTCTCCAACGCGAGCTGGAGGCCGACTCGCACCGGATAGCCGTATTGCGAGCGGTGGCAGTCGTTGCTCAGCCACTGCGCCTGCGCACGGTCGAAGTAAGTGCGGAATTCCGGCGACGACAGCCGCAGGAAGCGCTCGGCGAGCTCATCTTCCATCAGCCGGCGCGGCAGAACCTTCGGATTGACCTGCGGATCGCTCGACGACAGCCCAAACCCCTTCACGTGCGGGATCTCTTGCTGCGGGCCGGTTGCGACCTCGTCGTTCAACAAGGTCGGGTCGTAGACCATTTCCCGCGACGGACTGAACTGGACCGGCTTGTCGGGATTGCTTTCGCCGGAGGCGAAGCTGTCGCCGAGTGCGACGACAAAGATGTCCTCGACCACGACGTTGCGTTCGGAGAGCTGGGTACCGTTCGGGAGCGTGACCGCAACCGAAACGCCCGACGTCGCAGCGTCGCGCGAATACGGAACGCGGCCGATGGTGAGCCGGTTGTTGCAGGCCTGCTTCTTGGACTCGGCCTTGCCGCCGTCGCGGCGCGGACGCCACGTCCAGCTGCACTCGCCGGTCACGCCTTCGAGCTTCTCGGCCGGAATCCAGACGGTGACCGTGTGCGCCTCGGGCAGCACGTAGTCTTCGCGCGCCCTGCCCCAGGAATAGGTCCGTTCGCACTGCGCGGTGTACCGGCGCGGCCGCGAATTGCGGTCGTAGCAGACGTCGCCCAGCGTCTGCGCGGCCCAGCCGAGCCGGCTCTGCTGATAGCGCTTGCCCGCCGTCGCCGCGCAACGGTCGGGCGACGAGGAGTCCCGGCAATCCGGATCGTTGAGCCGACGCTCGGTGCGCCAGACCACGTCGCGCGGCATGTCGCCTTTACCGCGGACGGCGTTATAGGCCGCCTCGTGCAGCGCGAACGAGCGCGTGCTCTTGAAGAACCGGAACGGGTTTTCGACCTGCCACTGCAGGTCCTGAGCTTGTGTTGGCGTGGTGCTAAATGCAGCGAGGATGGTGACGGCCGAAAAGGCCGCCGCCAGCGAATGCCGACCCATGAGTCCCTCCGCCGCCCCCACCGGGAGGCATGATACATATTTAGACGGGCGGTACATCCGGAAAGTTCAAATCCGGACATGATCCCGCCAGAAAATTTCGCTTGGACGACGCATGCGCCTGAATTTTCTCGAAAAAATGACTCAAGCCCGGCCTGGAAAACGCCGCGCGCCCCGATTGGCGCTCGCCCTCTGCCTCGCCCTTGCAACCGCCGCGTGCGTCAGCTCCACGGAGCCGATCCTCAGTGACGCCCGGGCGATCCTGGGCGAGCGCGGCCAGCTGCATATCTTCAGCGCCCCCAAGGACGGCGCCCGCAACGTGCTTCGCTATGATTTTCAATGGCGGCGCGACCGCTATGTGACCACGCCCGGGCGCCGCGCGGCGCCGGTCGAATTCACCGCCCACGCCTTCGAGGGCCGCGACCTGGTGGTGCAGTGGAAAAGCGCCCTGGCCTGGTCGCCGAAACAGAAGCAGCGGGGAAGCCGGCCGGTCACCTATTTCCTGCTGCGCAAGGTCGCCGAAGGCGCCTTCCTGATGCTGCCGGTGACCGAGGACGACGTCGACGAGGCCACGCGCAAGCGCTTCTGCATCAAGTCGCCGGAAGCGACCTGCCGCATTTCCACGCCCGAGCAGCTGTTCGCGTTCGCGCGCGCCGCGGCCGAGAAGGAGGACCCGGACGCCGGCATCGTGGTCGTCGACTCGCCGGCAAAGGGACCGTGATCAAGCGCCCACAATCGTGCGCGGATCGACTTTCGACATCGGGATCGCCGCCTCCATGATGATGCGCGCGGCAAGCGAGGGGTCGATGCTCTCGCGGCCGGTCAGCATCTGCCATTGCGCGGCGGCGGCCACATCGTAGGGCCATTCCGACGGATCGCGGCCGGATGACTCAAGCTCCGCACGGATGAAGCGCCAGTGCTCTTCGAGCGCGGCACGCGGCAGCTTTTGCGGCATGTGCTCGCGCGGCAGCCGCGGCACGCCGTAGCGACTGGTGCCGATCGAGCGCGCGGTGTTGCTGACGATTTCGGGGATGTCCGGCAAAAGGAGCTGGAGCTCGCTCGGCACGGCCGCCGCGACATAGGACCAGACGCAAAAAGGCGGATGCTCGGTGTTCTCGAACAGCATCCAGTTCAGGAGATCGCTGAAATAGTAGATCTCGTCGTTCTTGGTCGCGACCTCGACCAGGATCGTCTCCGGATCGAGCTTCTGGCGCTCGATCACGGATTTGCGGATCGATATCTGCACGGCGAAGCCGGCGAGCGCGCCGAGCTCGGTGAGCAGGGTTTCGGGGTGAACCTCGCCGGTGCGCTTGATCTGCTGCGCCATCAGCATGGCGGCGATGGTGCGACCAATGAGTTCGCGCTTCGGATCCTGTGGCAACATCAGGCCCCCGCTTGCGAAATCGCCGGTGCGATGCACTATCTGTCCGCGGTCGCTCCGAAGCGGCCGCGGTGTAGCGGCCGAGATTGCGATGCGAGCAGAACCTTTCCGACGATTTACACAAAAGCTTGCGTGACGTTCACCACTAGCAGCCCCACGACGCCCCCATGAACATCCTCCTCACCGGATTTGGACCTTTTCCGGGCGCGCCATTCAATCCTACAGAACGCCTGGTCGAGAAACTAGCGCGCAGCCGTCACCTCGCCCTCGCTGGTATGCGGCGCACATCACATACCTTTCGCACCAGTTATGAGGCAGTCGATCGCGAACTGCCGGATTTAATCAAGCGCACCAAGCCCGATGTGCTGGTCATGTTCGGGCTCGCCGCACGCACCCGTCACATTCGCATCGAGACCCGTGCCCGCAATACATCGAGCCGTATTGTTCCAGATGCCACAGGCCAACGCCCGCGCGCCGGTACGATCGCACCGGGAGCGGCAGCAACGTTGGCGCTGCGCATCCCGGCGCAACGGCTGGTGAAGGCGGCGCGCTCGACCGGCGTGAAAGCCGCGCTGTCGCGCGACGCCGGACGTTACCTCTGCAATTATCTCTGCTGGCGCGCGACCGAGGCGGCGGCGCGTCCGAACGGCCCGAAGGTCGCGGCCTTTGTCCATGTGCCGAAGGTCCGCGGGAAGGGTTCGCGCCGCGCACCGTTAACCTTCGACCAGTTGCTGCGCGCCGGCGAAGCGATCGTGCTGGCGGCGGTCGCCGCCGCGCGCACCACCCGTTAACCCCATTGCGTTACCAAGCCCAAGGATGTCGTGCCGTCGCGTTTCGGCACATGGCACGTGGCCCGTGTTGTGCACATGTGTGGTGCCATGACCATGGATCGTCGCCGATTTCTCATTCTGGGAACCGCCGCCGCGGCAACCGTCTCGCCGGCGCTTGCGGCGCCCTCTCCGCTGGGCACGTTCGGTGTCGAAGGCTCCCACTTCGGGCTGACCCCGGGCAGCGCCGAGGACCAGAGCCGCGCGTTCCAGCGCGCCATCGATGAGACCGCGCGCAACCGCACGCCGCTCGCGATCGCGCCTGGCAGCTATCGCGTCGGCAACCTGCGGCTCCCCGCCAATGCCCAGCTCGTCGGCGTGCGCGGCGCCACCAAGCTCATCCTCAGCGACAGCGCGTCGCTGCTCAGCGCCGCCGGTGCCGAGCACATCACGCTCACCGGTCTGGTGGTCGATGGCCAGCGCCGCCGCCTGCCCGACCGCCGCGGGCTGCTCCATCTCGATAACGTACGCCGCATCAAGATCGCGGACTGCGAGATCCTCGGCGCCGGCGGCACCGCGATTACCTGCACCGCGGTCGATGGTGAGATCGTCGACACGCTCGTCACCGACAGCGCCGACGTCGCGATCCATTCCTTCGATGCGCGCGCGCTCCTGATCGCGCGCAACACCATCACCGGCGCCGGCAACAACGGCATCCAGGTCTGGCGCGGCAAGGCCGGCGACGACGGCACCATCGTCACCGACAACCGCATCGAGGCGATCGAGAATCGCTCCGGTGGTTCCGGCCAGTACGGCAACGCGGTGAACGTGTTCCGCGCCGCCAATGTGATCGTGCGCGGCAACCGTATCCGCAATTGCGCGTTCACGGCGGTGCGCGGCAACGCCGCCTCGAACCTCCAGGTTGCCGGCAACAGCATCAGCGACGTGCGCGAGGTCGCGATCTACGCCGAGTTCGGCTTCGAGGGCGCGCTGGTCGCCAACAACACGATCGACCGCGCCGCGATCGGCGTCTCGATCACCAATTTCAATGAGGGTGGCCGGCTCGCGAGCGTGACCGGCAACATCATCCGCAACCTGCTGCCGAAGCGGCCGGCCGGTACCGACCCGGGCGACGGCGCCGGCATCGGCATCGCGGTCGAGGCCGACACCGCCGTCACCGGCAACGTGATCGAGAGCGCGCCGACCGCCGGCATGATCCTGGGCTGGGGCCATCACCTGCGCGACGTCGCCGCCACCGGCAACGTGGTGCGGCAGGCCGACATCGGCATCGGCGTCTCGGTCTCGACCGGCGCCGGCACCGCGCTGATCGCGAACAACATGATCGCCGACGTCAAGCGCGGCGCGATCATGGGCATGGACCGCAAGCGGATCGTCACCGGCGACCTGATGCGCGGCGGCGCCGAGCGCTATGCCAACCTGACGGTGAGCGGAAATCGGGTTCGGTAACCTCCCGCAATTATCACCGCGACATTACGACATTGTCATTTGCGGATGCGTGGGTAGCGACGCCATATTTCCGGCGAACCGCCACGCTTCATCGAGCCATGCGCATCATTACGCTTCGCCGTTTCTTGATCGGCCTGACCGCCCTCTTCCTGGTTCCCCTCGCCGGCCATGCTGTCGTCCACTCGCTGGAAGACCATCCGACGGGTTGGCGGTCCGCCAACTGGGGAAGCGTCGGGATGCTGCCGGAGGCAAGCGCCGATCGCGAGGCGCGGCTCTTGATCTTCACCGGCCGTACCGGGCGCTGGAAGGGCATTTTCTCCGTCCATAGCTGGGTCGTTTACAAGCCCGAAGGCGCGACCGCCTGGAGCCGCTACGACGTGGTCGGCTGGGGCAATCCGGTGCGCATGAACGGCTGGGCGCCGGACGGCCGCTGGTACGGCGACGTGCCGCGCGTGCTGGTCGACCTCAAGGGCGCCGCCGCGGAGGCGATGATCCCGAAGGTCCGCGGCGCCATCGAGGACTACCGCTATCGCAACGACGGCGACTACCGCATGTGGCCGGGCCCGAACAGCAACACCTTCATCGCGGCGGTGCTGCGCGCGGTGCCCGAGCTTGCGACCACGCTGCCGCCGAACGCCGTCGGCAAGGATTTCCGCGACGGCTTCTACGCCGGCCTCACCGACAGCCGTACCGGCGTCGAATTGTCGATGTTCGGCCTTCTTGGCGTCAAAGCTGGATGGGTCGAAGGCGTCGAGCTGAACCTGCTCGGCCTGGTGGCTGGGCTCGACCTGCGGCATCCCGCCGTGAAGCTGCCTGGCTTCGGCCGCATCGGCATTGATAACGGAACCGCGATCGCCGCACCGCTCACGCAGCGCATGCCTTGACCTGCCCTTCACATCGCCGGCAGACCGGCGATGTCGCGCGCTCCGCTTTTGTGGCAATCTGCAATCGCCATCGGGCAAACTCTGGCCGATCAGGTGAGGAGAACGCAGATGAGCGCGAGCCTTGGCGTCAAGAAGCTGGCGTTGACAGCGGCATTGCTTGCGCTTGCCGCTGGAGATTCCCTTTGCGCGGCGGAAATCCGGGTCTTGTTTCCGGCCGGCCTTAAGGCCGTGACGGATGTCCTGGTTCCGCAGTTCGAAAAATCAACCGGCCACAAGGTGAGCCTGAGCTACGCCAATATCGGTACGCTCACCGAGCGCGTGCGCAAGCGCGAAGCCGCCGATATGGCGGTGGTGTCTCCGCAGCAATGGGAGTCGCTGCGCAAGGCGGAACTGTTCAGCCCCGACGTGCAGGTTCGGATTGCTCATGTCGCGGTCGGGCTTGCGGTCAAGAAGGGCGCCAAACGGCTCGCCGTTGGATCGAACGACGATGTCAGGAAAACGTTTCTGAGCGTCAACGCGGTCGGCATCAGCAGTCCGAGCGGCGGCGGCACGACCGGCAATGCTGCTCTGATTGTCTTTGAGCGGCTGGGCATCACGGACGAGATGAAAGCAAGAACCAGGGTGGTGAAGGATACCGCCACGCTGTTGCAGAGCGTGGCAAAGGGAGAAATCGACATTGCGATCTCGCCGGCCACGTTTATCGCCCAATCATCTGACGTCGATCTCGCCGGGGTGTTGCCTGCCGACCTGCAGATCTATACCGAATTTGTTGCCGGCATCACGACCTATGCGCAACAGGGCGATCCTGCGCGCGCGTTGGTCAAATTCTTGAGGTCGCCAGCCGCCGAACCGACCTTCAAGGCGATGGGCGCCAACCCGGGATAGCCCTGTCACGACAATGTGTCGGAAGGCCATCCCTCGAACGGCTGACGTGAGCCGACCAGCGTGCCACGCTTAAACTCATGCGCGAGACCCTGCCGCTGCTGGAGCAGATCCCGTTCCCGCCGATCCGGCGCGGACGGCTCGACACGCTGCAGCTCAATGTCGGCTATCGCTGCAACCAGAGCTGCGTGCACTGCCACGTCGATGCAAGCCCGCACCGCACCGAGGAGATGGGCGCGGACGTCGCCGACGTCGCGCTGACATTTCTTGAACGGCGGAAGATCGCGACCCTCGACATCACCGGCGGCGCGCCTGAGCTCAATCCGCAGTTCCGGCGGCTGGTGACAAGCGCCCGCGCGCTCGGCGTCCACGTCATGGACCGTTGCAACCTCACGATCCTGGAAGAGCCGGGCCAGGAAGACCTCGCGGCGTTTCTCGCGGCCGAGCAGGTCGAGGTGGTCGCGTCGATGCCCTGCTATCTTAAGGACAATGTCGACCGCCAGCGTGGCAAGGGCGTGTTCGAGCAATCGATCCGCGGCTTGCAAAAGCTCAATGCGCTCGGCTACGGCCGCGACGGCTCGTGTCTCGTGCTCAACCTCGTCTACAATCCGCAGGGTCCGTCGCTGCCGCCGCCGCAGGCGGCGCTCGAGGCCGACTATAGGCGCGAGCTCGGACGCTACGGCATCGCATTCAACCAACTGTTCACGCTCGCCAACATGCCGATCAAGCGCTTCGGATCGATGCTCGCGATCAAGGGCGAGTTCGACCGCTATCTCGGCGTGCTGCGCGGCGCGCATGCCGATGCCAATCTCGATCACGTGATGTGCCGCAACCTGATCTCGGTCGACTGGCGCGGCTTCGTCTACGACTGCGACTTCAATCAGATGCTCGACCTGCCGCTGAGCCATGGCGGGCGCAAACACGTCCACCTCTCCGACCTGCTCGACAGCGATCTCGCCGACAACCCGATCCGCGTCGCCGGCCATTGCTATGGCTGCACCGCCGGGCAAGGATCGAGCTGCGGCGGCGCCCTCGCCGCTGCGGAGTGATTCACCGGGCGCAGAATCATGGCCCGCCTCTCCATCATCATGCCGGTGCTCGACGAAGGCGAAGGCATCGCCGGCGCGCTCGATGCGCTCGCCGAGCTGCGCGCCCTCGGCGTCGAGGTCATCGTGGTCGACGGCGGCAGCCATGACGCCACCGTGCAGCGCGCGCGGCTGCGGGCCGATCAGGTGCTGTCGGCGCCGCGCGGACGCGCGCTGCAGATGAACGTGGGCGCCGCCAAGGCCAACGGCGACGTGCTGTTGTTCCTGCACGCCGACACCCGGCTGCCGGGCGAAGCCGAGCGGCTGGTGCTCGACGGGCTCGCCCGCTCGGGACACGCCTGGGGCCGCTTCGACGTCGTCATCGAAGGGCGGCACCCGATGCTCAGGCTGGTCGCCGCCATGATGAACCTGCGCTCGCGCCTCACCGGCATCGCGACCGGCGACCAGGCGATCTTCGTCAAGCGCGACGCGTTTCAGGCGGCCGGCGGCTTTCCGGAAATCCCGCTGATGGAAGACATCGCGCTGTCGAAGCGGCTGAAACGCGGGGGCCGGCCGCTCTGCCTGCGCGAGCGCGCGACCACGTCGGGGCGGCGCTGGGAAACCCACGGTGTATTCCGCACCATTTTGCTGATGTGGCGGCTGCGACTCGCTTATTTCTTGGGTGCCGATCCGGCGGCACTGGCGGGGCGCTATCGCTATGGCGGCAGCTGAACCGGTCTCGATTGCGATCCTGGCGAAGGCCCCGGTCGCGGGCTTCGCCAAGACGCGGCTCATTCCGGCACTGGGTGCCGGCCGCGCCGCGCGCCTGCAGGCGCGCCTGACCGACCGAACGGTCGAAACCGCCTGTGCCGCCGCGACCGGGCCGGTCACGGTGTGGGCGACGCCGGACGAGACCCACGCGACGTTCCAGATGCTGCGCACCCATCGCAACGTGGCGCTTGCGCGCCAGCCCGACGGCGATCTCGGCGCGCGCATCTTGGCGGGGCTCAAGGGGTCGGGCGGGGCGACCCTCGTCATCGGCACCGACTGCCCCGCCATGATGCCGGCGCATCTGCGCAAGGCGGCCGACGTGCTGCGTGGCGGCGCCGACGCGGTGGTCTGCCCGGCCGAGGACGGCGGCTATGTCTTGATCGGCATGCACAAGCCCCTCCCCGCGCTGTTTGCCGGCATGAGCTGGAGCACGAGCGGTGTGATGGAGGAAACGCGCCGGCGGCTGCGGTTTCACCGGCTGACCTGGCAGGAGCCGGCGACGCTTTGGGACGTGGACGTGCCGGAGGACCTGCCGCGGCTGCGCGGCCTCGGCCTGCTGGACGAATTTTCGCGGAATTTAGCTTAGCCGGATCAGCACCAGCCCGCAGACGATCATCAGCGCGGCGGCCACGCGCGGCATCAGCAGCGGCTCCTTCAGGAACACGACGGCGAGGATGGTCCCGAACAGTACGCTGGTTTCGCGCAGCGCACCGACGAGCGCGATCGGCGCCACCGTCATTGCCCAGATCGCGATACCGTACGACGTCACCTGCATCACGCCGCCGCCGACGCCGAGCTTCCAGTGCTGGGCCATCAGCGCAAACACGCCGGTACCGCGCCGCGCCAGCGCATAGATCGCCATCGCGATGCCGATGCCAACGAACATCGCGGCGGTATAGGCATGCGCATTGCCGGCCGCGCGCGCGCCGACGCCGTCGACCAGCGTGTAGACGCAGATCGTCACCGCGGTCAGCAGCGCGAAGCCGATGGCACGGCGATCGAGTTTCGCCAGATCGCGGCTGCCGCGCAGCGAGAGCAGCAGCACGCCGACGGCCAGCACCGCGATGCCGAGCCATCCGAGCAGCCCGATATGCTCTTTGAGCAGCACGGCTGCCCCGATCGCCGTCATCAGCGGCGCCGAGCCGCGTGCCAGCGGATAGACCAGGCCCATGTCGCCGGCGGCATAGCTTTCGATCAGCGCCGCGAAATAGACGATGTGGATCAGCACCGAGGCGATGACGAAGGGCCAGGCCACCGCCTGCGGCCATCCGGTGAACGGCAGCATGGCGACGCCGACCAGCGCCGCGCCGATCGACATCAGGATGGTCGTCACCAACGGATCGAGCCCGCGCTTGACTGCGGCGTTCCAGCCGGCGTGGCAGAACGCGGCAAACAGCACGGCAGCGAAGACGAAGGAGTCCATGGAAAACGCAAGTTCCGAGGGCGCAGATATCAGGCCGCGTCGCGATCAATCGCCGGCGCGTCAGGCTGCGGCAGAGCCCGCAGAACCCGCCGGTGCTGTTCTAGGATTATCGCCCAGCGGTCGCAAATCTCATTGACGTCGTGTTTCTGCGTGAGAAACGTCTGCTCGTCGTAGTAGAGCTTCCAGCGGCCGCTGCGGTGAAGCTCGGCAAAGCAATCACGACGCTTCTCAGCGAAGTCGCGCCACTTCGCGGCAAGCTTGCCCAATTTGCGGAATGCAGGCCGGTCGGTCATCAGGTAGCGCAAACGTGCCGCGCATGGGCGGCGCAGGGTCACGACGAATGGGTTCAATCGACATCGACGGACGCGTCGCTCACCAAAACCTGTGCACTACTCACGTTTGTACCTATGCACAGGCTGCCGTGATTCGCCTACCCCGGTGTGGGCTGCCGGCCGGGCGCGCAAAAAGCCGGCTGGGAGAGGCAGCCCGCGGAAAGCTTTGAAACGACTTATAAATTCTTCATTTCCTACAGTGGCCTAAGCTTGCGGCACTTGCAGTCGGCATCATCCACGATCTGGTAGCGCTTTCCCTTCTCGACTTTGTCCGTCACCTCGACCCGGTTTCCGCTGCGCAACTGGCCGGTGATGATGTTGACGAAGACAAGCGAGGTAATCGGCCATTCGGCCGCGCCGTTGGTCAGCTTCGCATCGCGGCCCGGCTCCAGCACGAACGGAATCCAATACGAGCCGTTCGGGCTCACGTTGAAATCGACGGCTTCCTTTGTGTTGTTGATCAGATAGATGCTGGCGTCCGCCGGCACCGAACCGTCGGCGGTCTTGCGCAAATCCGCATAGAGGCCGATGCGACCGTGCCCGCCGATAAAGTGCGTCACGTCGAGCTTCAGCTTCTCCACCAACTCCACGAGGGCGCGCTGGCGCGGCATCGCTTGGGCGCCGAGCGGATCGACGCCCGGACCGGTCCAAATGTCGGTCTGGTAGCCGAGCTTGGCGTGAGGAACGTAGCCGACCAGCATCCCCTCGGAGTGGCGGCTGCGCAGCTCGTAGAGCTCGACGCGCCGGCTTCCGTCGGTGATGGCGTGATTGGCGCCGACCTCAATGATCTCGGCATTGGCAAGGGATTTCCTGGGCGTGTCGGTCCCGAGCGCGTCCGAAGACGCCAGCACCTTGCGCCAGAAGCCCGTCGTGCCGCGGCCGACCACCAGCGTGGCGCCCTCAGCGACGAAGCTGCGGTAACCAGCAACGTGATCGATATGATGGTGGGTGAGAACGAGGTACCTGATCGGCTTGTTCTTGAATCGTTGTCGAGCCGCGTCGATCACCCATTTCGAGTAGCCGTCCATGTATGGCGCGTCGAATACGACCAGGAACGTGTCCATCTCGACGATCAGCGTGTGATGGATCGTGCCCTGCACCTGAACGACGCCGGACGCGCGCTCCACAAAATTCAGCTTCACCCGCGACGGATCATGCGTGAGGTTGTCCACGTCGTAATAGGAGCCAATCAGCTGGCGGCGCAGAATCCATAGATAGGGGATATTGGCCGTTGCCATCGTCGGCGCACTGGAACGGACGGATTCCGGAACGCTGAAGAGCGATGCATTCAACGCGGGATTGACGGCGACCTCTTCGACCTCGAACTCCATCAGCTTCCTGCCCCCGACGTCATATTGCTGACGGAACGGAAATTTCATCCCGCCATCGATCGAGCGCCAGTCGGAGACGATCCAGTCGAATTCGGAATCGCCGTGCAGCGGATCGAAGTCCATCGTGCGAATGCGAACCGGCAACGATGTGTCGGAATCGAACACCACGATGAATGTCGCCAGGTCGGACCGGTAGGCGACGGCGGGATGCGGACGGCCGCCGAGTGATACGTCGGTGTGTGCGCCGAGCCGCGACGCGTTACGCGCCATCTCAAGCAGCAGGATCGGCGAACGTCGCTGCAACTCGCGCTTGGTCGTGGCCAGGCGATTGCCGGTCATGACGCGTTCCGGCCCCTGCGCCTGCAGGCTTGCGGTACGCGGCCCGCCGTCATTCCCGATCGCGAAGCCGACGCCGTCCGCAATCACCTCGACGTATTTGTTCATCCGCGGCCAAGGCAGCTCCAGGTAGTCGCGCACCCAGGTGATGTTGGCCGCATCGCGCGCGAAGTCGCGCCGGATCTCATAGGTCACGTCCGCCACGTGCACGGCAACGCCGCCGGCGACGACGGATTCGTCGGGCTCCCAGAACTGGCCGCGCCCTTTGATGGTGATGGTCTTCAGTTGTTCGAGACCGCTCCGTCCGATTGCGTCGATCGCCTTATTGACGCGGTCGATCGGGAGCTGCTGCGCCATCGCCAAGGACGGCGCGCCAAGGAGCAAAGCTCCGATGCCCAGGACGCAAAGCAGGTTCATTCGGTTCTCCCCCCGCTGCAAACGCCGATCGCCGTTTGCCGCACTAGCTGATCTTGGATTGATAGGCCTTCACGCCATCCACGATCTCATCGAGTATCCGGATGTGGGCGCGGATCAATGCCGCGGCCTTGTCGACATTCCGCGACAGCGCCGCGTCCACGATCTTTTTGTGTTCGGTATCGCGGATGCTGTTCTTCCAGACGTGACGCGGCGCCACGCGCTGGTAGCGCATGAAATGATCGAAGAGCTGCCGCCTCAGCAGCAACAGCCGCGGCGAGCCGCAGGCGGCGACCAAGGCTTCGTGGAAGGCCTTGTGCCGCCGCGCCCATTCGGTCGGATAGCCGCGGCGGACGGGTGACGACGCCAGCAGCATGTGGTGGAAGGCGCGGACGAGATCCGCCTCCCAGGTATCGCCGCCCCGTTCGACCGAGCGGGTGATCGCCATCACCTCGATCTCCCGCCGCAGCGTTGTCAGATCGACGAAGTCCTCGACCGTGAGCGGCGCGACGCGAAAGCCGCGCTGGTCCTCTCCGATAACGAGCCCCTCCACGACCAGGCGCGAGAGCGATTCCCGGAGCGGGCTGAAGCCGGCATCGTAGCGTTCGCGCAGCGATTCAAACGGCAGCTTTGAACCGGGGATCAATCGCAGCTCGAGAATGTCGCTCCGCATCGACGCCAGCACCGTGCCGGCCAAGGTTTTGGATGCGCCCGCCTGCCCTGCCGGCTGTAGCTCCAAATCTCTCTCGGATTGAGCCGATGAAACCGATCGCCGCATATTCGTTTTCCTTGCGTTGTTCCGGCAGGAGCTATTTTGCCGCTGGAGCGTTGAGAGCTTCCTTCACGCGTGCAATCACCTCGGGGGAGGTCTTGGCAAGCTCGGCGACCAGGCTCTGCATCTCTTCACCCGGCATGACCGAAATATCGAGCTGCAGCTTCTTGGCCTCGGCGAGGAACGCCGGGTCCTTTGCCGCCGCCTCGAAGGCGCGCCGCAAAGCCGTCACACGTTCCATCGGCACCTCCTGTGAAACAACGAACGGCCGGGAAAATTCGGAACGCGCAAACACCAGCCGCATTGCCTGGCGTTCGCGTTCACTGGTCGCGAGCTCGGTCGCCAGCGGAACGCCCTTGAGCTCGGGAACGCCCTGCAAGTTGTATTGCACGAGGATCTTGATCTTTTTCTCGTCGAGCCATCGCTGCGTCAGCGCCTGGACCACCGCATAGCCAAGACCGCCATTGCCCTGGACTTCGCCGCGCTCGATCGCGAGGTTGATCTGCGGCGGGCCTTGGTAGCCGCGCACGACCTTGAATTTGTAGCCCAGGAGATCGTTGAGCAGCAGTGGATAGTCGACCATTGTGGTGCCGGCCGTGGTCGCGCCGACCAGGATTTCCTTGGTTTTCAAATCATTGATGTGGGAGATCGGCGCCGTGTGCCAGAAATAGCCCACATAGGCTTCGCGGTTGAGGCTGCCGAGCCAGTTCAATTTCACCGGGTCGAATTTCGCGCCGGTTTGAAGCATCGATGCAGTGGGAATTCCGTTCAGCGACGCGCCGATCACCGTCCCGTCGTGCGGACCCTGATTGTAGATCTGGTTCACCATCACCATGCCGGCAGCGCCGGGCTGGTTCTGAACGATGATCGAGGGCTCGCCCGGAATGTGCTTGCCGAGCTCGCGCGCAAGCGCCCGCGCATAGAGATCGTAGCCACCGCCGACGGCCGAGCCGACGATCATCCGCAGCTGCTTGCCCTTGAAGAAGTCGGCGACCGGGTCCGCCTGCGCAACGGAGGCCGACGCAAGCAGGATACAGATCGCTCCCGCGATATCTCGTCTCATGAGCGCCTGATCTCCTTGACCGCTATGTCGAAATGATTGTTAATTTCGAAAATCTGCCGTCTTATCGATAGCGGGTCAAGAGAACACCGCAGCGACCGAACGAAGCACGGGTTGGTGATGATCAAGGAATCCCGGTTGGAAACGCGCTGGCCTGTAGGTGTGAGGCTGCCGGTCGTGCTCACGTTCGAGCATCAGGCGGGCGAAGGCGCGCCGCTGCGGCCGGGCGAGCGTCCCAACGCCAACAGCTTCGGGCAGATCGAATACGGCGCGCGGCGCGGAATCTGGAACATCCTCGAATTGCTCGACCAGTTTGGCGTGAAGGCCACGTTCTTCATGACCGGCATGGCCGCGGAGAAATTTCCGGATGCGGCGCGCGCGGCGCACGCGGCGGGTCACGAAATCGCGGGCATGAGCTACGGTTTCGAAAAGGTTCGCACGGCGAGCCGCGAGCGCGAGCAGACCATCGTGCGCCGCACGGTCAAGGCGCTGGCCGACACCTGCGGCGTGGCGATCAAGGGCTGGCGCTGTCCCGACTATCGCATCAGCGCGCAAACCTTCGATGTCCTGTCGGCCGAAGGCTTCGACTGGGACAGCAGCATGCTCAACGACGACCTGCCCTATCTCCTGGACTGCGAGGCCGGACCGCTGGTCGAGATCCCCTTCACGACCACCACGCAAGACAAAGCGTGCGTGGCGTTTCCCTACCCGATGCGGGGTGGCCCCGCCGGGCTCGCCCATACCTGGAAGAACGAATTCGACGTCCTGTATCGGGAAACCGACACCGGCCCCCGGTTCATGATCCTCAGCCTGCAAACCTGGGCCACCGGGCGGCCGGCACCTTTGCGCACGCTGAAGCAGTTCCTGGAACGCGTCACCGCCCACAACGACATTCAATTTGCACGCTGCAGCGAAATCGCCGGCTGGTGCGACCGTCCGGCTCAGACGAAGAATTGAGGCAAGCCATGTGGAAGGAAGTCGCGCTGAAGAAAGCCGGCACGTGGCCCCCCGGCGTCAGGCTGCCGATCATCATCAGCGTGCACCATCAATCGGAAGAAGCCTGCGTGATGTTCGCGGACGGCCAGCCTGACCCGCGCGACTACTACGAACGCCAATATGGCGGCCGCCGCGGCGCCTGGCGCCTGCTGGAGATCATGTCCAAGCACGGGGTGCTCGGCACCTGGATCATCTGCGGCGCCACCTGCGAAAAATATCCCGAGGTGTCGCGCGAGGTGATCAAGCTCGGGCATTCGATCGCCGGCCATGGCTACGCGCACGAGGCGCTGAGCGATCTTCCGCCGCACGAGGAGCTCGAGGTCATCCGCAAGACGGTCCGCGTGTTTGAGGACAAGATGGGTCAGCACCTGCGCGGATGGCGGACCTGCGCCGCAAGCCACAGCACGATGGACCTGTTGCTCAAGAATTTCGATTTCGAATGGGACGCCAGCATCTGGAACGACGACCTGCCCTACATCGTCGAAGGGCACGGCAAGAGCTTCATGGAGATTCCGTTTCTCGGTCTACAGCGATGCGGCGTATTCGAAGAACGCCGGCAATCAGCAGCCGGTCAACCCGTTCAATACCTGGGAGATGAACACGCCGGATACCGTGTTGCAGATCATGAAGGACCAGTTTGATGCTTTGTACGAACGCGGCGCCGAGCAAGCGGTGCTGATGCCGATGACCGTGCACGACTTCATCACCGGCCGGCCTTCGCGCGCGAAGGCATTCGACGACTTCATCGCTTACGCCAAACAGCACGAAGGTGTCGTTTTCACCACGCACGACGAAGTGCGCAAGTGGTGGCTCGCCAACTACGTCGAACAAGGTGCTGCAAGCTAGGGCAAATCGCCCTGGCCATGCCAGCGCGGCCCCACGTGGCGCTCAACAAAAAATGGATTGACGAGGAGAGGAACGCTCGATGCCCGTAAAGAAAAGCTCGATTGTTGCGGTCGGAATTCTGGTGCTGTCTTTGCACGCCGTCAGCGTTGCGCGAGCGCAGGAAAGCGCTTCCGCCTATCCGAGCCAGCCCATTCGCGTCGTGATCCCCGCAGCCGCCGGCGGCACGCTCGACGTGGTGGCGCGCCTGATCGGCCAGAGGCTCACGGAGCGGCTCGGCCAGCCGGTGGTCATCGAGAACAGAGCGGGCGCCAATACCATCCTCGGCACCGAATTCGTCGCCAAGGCGCAGCCCGACGGTTACACCATCCTGTGCGCCGCGGCGGCGTCGATCGTGATCAATCCGGCGATCTATTCGAGATTGCGCTATTCCATCGCCGACTTCGCACCGCTGTCGAACGCGGCGTCCTTTCCTTTCATCCTTTCAGTCGCGAAGGACGTGCCGGCGCAAAACCTGCGTGAGCTGGTCGACTACATCAAGAAGAACCCCGGCAAGGCCAATGCCGGCGGCTCGACCGCAGGCCACCAGCTGATGACCGCCCTGTTCCGGGAAAAGACCGGCGCGCCGGTGCAGTACATTCCCTACAAGGGCATGAACGAGGTGTCGGCGGCGCTGGCCGGCGGCCAGTTGATGATGTCATTCCTCACGGCGTCGAATGCCGGCCAGATCAACAGCGGGGCGGTCCGGGCGCTTGCGGTCACTTCCGCCACGCGCGATCCGCGCTTTCCGAACGTGCCGACGACCGCGGAAGCCGGCGTCGACGGCTTCATCGCCCTGAGCTGGGCCGGGTTCCTTGCGCCCGCGCGGACCCCGCCCGCGATCGTCAACAAGCTTTCGTCGGAGATTGCTGCGGCCGTGAAGATGCCTGAAGTGCGGGAGAAGCTCGTCGCCGCCAACCTCGATCCGGTCGGCAGCAACTCGGAACGGTTCGCGGGCATGATTGCCAACGACTTCAAGACCTGGGCCGCGGTCGCGAAGGCCGCCAATATTCAGATCGATCAGTAGCGTTGGCACCGGCGTTGCTGACGACGGGGTGCCGCGAATCTAGAGGCTGCGCGCCACCGCATGCGCCTCATTGATGGCGTGGCGCAACCGGCGCGGCGTGAAAGCGTCGCCGATGATGCGAATGTCGGAAATCCCGGCGCGGCGCAGTTCGGCAACACAGCCGTCATTGGGCACCTGCGGGCCGATGCTGATGATCAAATCGACATTCTCGATGCGTGTCTCGCGCCCGCTCGCGTAGTGCTGGACGATCGCCGTGCCTGACGACACGTGCGTGAGTTGATGCAGGGCGAGGATGGTCGCACCCAGCCCATCGAGCTGACGCAAAGCCGCTATGCGCGAAACCGTGGGCAGCTCCCGGAACGGTTCGAAAAAGCGCGTCACGAAAGTGAGCCGCGCGCCGCGGCTGATCACCTCTTCAGCCGCTTGCGCTCCCCACCAATAGCCGTCTTCGTCTAACAGGATCACATGTTTTCCGGAGAGCGTTGGCGGAACCGTTTCGAACCCCGCGACCAAGGGTATCGAACCGTCGCCCGCAACCTCGGGCGCCACCGGCGTGGCACCAGTTGCGACGACGACTGTCTTGGGCGCGAGCGCGGCGACGGCCTCAAAAGATGCGGTCTCGCCAATGCGCAACACGATATTGTTCGAACGGCGCACCTCCCCTTCAAGGTACGAAGCAACATTGGCGTATTCGGCATGACCGCCGACTTTCGCGCCCGTGACGACCTTGCCGCCAAGCACTGGCTCTTTCTCAAACAGAACGACGTGATGACCGCGCGCAGCCGCCAGGCGTGCCGCTTCCATACCCGCCGGGCCGCCGCCCAGCACGACGATGGTGGCGGGCTCCTTGGCCGGCTCGACCGCCAACAATTCAGTCTCTCGACCGACCACCGGATTGTGCACGCAGGTCAGCGCGGCGCTGCCCTCATGCAGCCCGTCCCAGCAGTGATTGCAGCCGATGCACAGCCTGATACGGCCCGCCTCCCCCTGCTCTGCCTTGCGCGGCCAGTCTGGATCCACCGTGAGCGCCCGCCCAAGCGCCACCCCGTCGGCATTGCCTTGAGCGATCAGCGATTCTGCCTGCTCGGGCGTAACGATCCGCGTCGCCGCGATCGTCGTTGCCGCCGGCACCGCGGCCTTGAACTTCGCATGCAGGTCGTGAAACGGCACCTGCGCGTAGTGGCGATCCGGCAGGTGCGTGTCGATGGTGTTGAAATTGCCTTGCGACAGCGAGACGTAGTCGATCAGCCCTTCGTCGATGAACTGCTGAACCAGCCGCACGCTCATGTCGAGTGTCCAGCCGCCATCGGTGAATTCATCAACGCCGAGCCGTAAGCCGACGACGAAATCCGACTGCGTCGATGCGCGAATGCCGCTCAGTGTCTCCCGCACGAAACGGATGCGGTTGTCCCAGCTCCCACCCCATCGGTCGGTGCGCTTGTTCGAAAACGGCGACACGAACTGCTGGAGCAGGTGGCCCTGCGCGCAATGCACCTCGATGCCGTCCAATCCGGCCTGCGCCATGTTCTTGCCGGCCAGCACGGCATACTTGATGAAATCTTCGATTTCTTCCGCGGCCATGGCGCGCGGCACACCGCCGGAGCGCGGACACGCGATCGCCGAGGGGCCGATCAAGCAAGGCGGAACCGTTGTGCTGTTGTGCTCGCGGCCGCTGTGATTGATCTGGCCGATCAGGAGCGCGCCGGCGGCGTGCACGGCTTCGGCCCAGCGCGTCAGCCCAGGGATGATTTTCGGATCGAAACCCGGAATATTGCTGCTCCGCACCACTGCCGATGGGTGAAGCCGCATCGCTTCGGTGACGATGACACCCGCTCCGCCGCGGGCAAGCGTTGTGTAGTGAGCCAGCAATCGCTCGGAGATATCGCGCTTTTCGGCAAGGTTCGTCGCCGTCGCAGCCCGAAACACGCGGTTGCGCGCCTGCCGGCGGCCGATGCGAAGCGGCGAAAACAAATGAGGAAATGGCTTTTCAGGACCCGCATTCATGTCCGATCATCCTAGCAAGAGACCAAGCTTTGTCAGGCTCCGCATCACGCTTTGGTAGCCTGGTTTTTGGAAAAACAATTGTTCCCAAACATGGTTGCCGACGGAACGTGCTTGGCGCGCGTGCTTGACACGCCGGAGAGCGCCTCACTAGGTTGAAACGCGTTTGCCTGCGACGCTCCGTTTGATCGGCCCACCCTATGGACATCCGCCATCTGCGCAACATGTTGGCAATCATAGAGGAAGGCAGCATTGGGAAAGCCGCCCAGCGCCTGAACATTCGAAAAGCGGCACTGGCAGCATAGAGTTGCTAGTGCCCCTTGTTTCCGAAGTTCGTGTCAGAATGTGCTGCGACGTATTACGAACTTCGGAAACGGGGCACTAGAATTGCACGCAGGGATTTCATGCTGATCATCAGCAATGCGGACGTCGCGAAGCTGCTCACGATGGGCGTTGCGATCGACGCGCTCGACCAGGCCTACCGCCAGCTCGTCACCACCGAGGCCGTGTGCAAGCCGCGCACGGATATCCAGATCCCGACCAAGCAAGCCCGGCAAGGTCTATCAATGGAGCAGCGTGGAAGGCGGCTCGACCAGCGGCTACTTCGCCATCCGCATCAAGTCGGACATCATCTACGAGCAGGAATACAACGGCGCCCGGACGCAGGAGAAATACTGCATCAGGCCCGGGACCTATTGCGGCCTCATCCTGCTCACCGACACTGAGAGCGGTGAGCCGCTCGCGATCCTCAATGACGGACTGACCCAGCTCACGCGTGTAGGCGCTGACGGCGGCATCGGTGTCAGATACCTGGCGAAGAAGAACGCCGAGGTGATCGGCATGCTGGGCTCCGGCGGCATGTCGCATACCCACATGGAAGCCTTCATGCATGTGCGCCCCGCACTCAAGCGCCTGCAGGTCTATAGCCCGACCAAAGCCAACCGCGAGCGCTTCGGGCGGGAGATGGCCGACAAATACGCCCTCGAGGTGAAGGTCTGCGACAGTGCCGATGAGATCTATCGCGATGCCGATATCGTCGCGGCGCTCACCGACTCCGCGGTCTCCGTGATCGACGGCACGCGGATCGAGAAAGGCGCCCACATCGTCGCTCCGGGAACCGGCGGCGGCATCAAGGACACGCGGGTCCTCGACCGCATCGACGTCTACCTGCGGTTTGGCAACGCCACGACGCCGTGGGGCGCCCAACCCGGGGTCGACGACGAGTACTTCACCTATGCTGCGCGCCCCGATATCGAGACCGGTTTCAAGCGCAAGACCAAAGGCAGCCGCGGGAATGGCGCCATCTTCCTCGCCCGAGCGAACCATCACCTTTGCCGACATCGTTGCGGGCAACGGCAAGGGCCGCACCTCCGACGACCAGATCTCCTACTCCGAGCGCGGCAACTTGCAGGGCAACCAGTTTTGGCCGCTCGCGGGTCGTATCTACGAGCTCGCCAAGGCGCAGGGCCTCGGGCGGAAAATCCCGACCGAATGGTTCCTGCAGGACATCCGCGATTGAGCTTGATGGCAGAAAGACGGGGGCGACAAGTGAGACGATGAGCGGCGAGACGATCCGGCTGGCTGAGTTCGCCTCCCAACTGCGGTTTGAGGACCTGCCCGCGCCCGTCGTCCAGCGAGCCAAGGACTCCATTGCCGACACGATCGCCACCATCGTGTTTGGCCGCAGCCTGCCGTGGAGCAACATCATCGTCACCCATGCACGCCGCGTCGGCAGCGGCGGCCGAAGCCGAATCCTCGGCGATGGCGAAAGGCCGGTCACGGCGCCATACGCTGCGCTTGCCAATGGCGCCCTCGCCCACGCGTTTGAGCTCGATGGCGCGACCCGGCCGAGCGCCGGCGCGCACCCCGGTGCAACGATCTTCACGGCCGCACTCGCACTGGCACAAGAGCGCGGGTTCAGTGGCCGCGAGTTGATCGCCGCGTTCGTCGCCGGCGCCGAAGTGATGATCCGCATTGGGAGGGCGACCAAGCACAGCAACGAGACGCGCGGCTTCCATGCGCCGGGCACCACCGGTCCGTTCGGAGCCGCCATCGCTTGCGGGCATCTGCTTGGTTTCGACGTGGAACGGATGACCAACGCGCTTGGCATCGCGGGATCGCTGTCGAGCGGGCTGGTCGAGTTCGCACGGTCCGGCGACCGGCGCCATGGTCAAGCGGCTGCATTTCGGACGCGCCGCCGAGGGCGGATTGCTCGCAGCAAGCCTGGCGGCCGACGGCTTTACCGGCCCCTCGACCGTGCTCGAAGGTGATTGCGGATTCCTGAAGGCGTTCTGCGACGAGCGGGACGACGACGAGCTCACCCGCGGTCTCTGGAATACATGGCTCACCTCGCGCATCTCGATGAAACGTTACGCCTGTCACACCGCCGGCCACACGCCGGTCCAGGCGATCGTGGACATGAAGGCCAGCGGCCCCATCGAGAGCCGGGACATTCAATCGATAGAAATCAAAGTCGGGCAGAAGGAGCTGAGGCGGCACGACATCCGTGATCCGACCGACATCATGATCGGCCAGTACAGCGTGCCGTTCTGTGTCGCGCTGGCGATCGTAGCCGATGCCCGTGATCCGAGGACGTTCCGCGACGCCGATGTCAACAATCCCGAGCTGCAGTCGGTCATGGAGCGGATTCGGCTCGTGCCATGGGACACGCCAGCGCCCTCGCCGATCGCCAGTACCGTCACCGTGACGATGCGCGACGGCAAGGTCCTCAGCGCCGTGGTCGCCGACTTCAAGGGCACGCCGGACAATCCGCTCAATGCCAGCGAGCTGCGCGACAAGGTCTTGCTCTTGACCGCGCGACCACGATGCGGCGTCCGTGACGGCGATGTTCGATCGGCTGCTAAAGCTGGAAGCGGAAGCCACCGTTGATTGGATTTGCGTTTAAGCGGCGGTCGTACGCCCTCGGCCGGCTTGCCCTTAGCCTTTGGTTATGACCCACGGACAAGTCGATATTTCCTTATTATTGATCCAATCGGTAGGTTCACAGCTTCGAGAATAAACCAAGCAGCGGAGGGACCCCCATGAGCGAGCCGAACGAACGCGAACCGTCGGAGCGTGGCACAATCGACGCGACCTATATCGGCCGCCTGCCCAACGACAAGGCGACCTCGACGCGGGAACGCGCCGTCTCCGCCTATCCCGCGCGCCGCGGCTACAAGCCGTACATCCAGACGCCGCTACGGATCGAGGGCGTCAGGGGCATGATCGATATCCACTGTCACGCCGAGCATGGGCAGCAGGATGCCGTGGAGGTCGCAAAGCTTGCATCCGCCAACGGCATGTACGGCATCCTCTACAAATCGATCGGCCGGGAAGACAAGCGCTTCGCCGGCCCGATGGAAGACGTGAAGCTCCTGCTTGAAGAGCTCGATCGCTGGTCGCAGGAAACCGGCATTGCGCCGATCAAGGCCTGGGGCGGCTACGCGCTCTGCCGTGACAACCGGCCGCCGAGCCGCGAGAAAGTGGAGACGCAGGTCAAGGCCGGCGTCTCGTCGTTCTGGCTTGCATTGGCCAATCACGCCAACACGTATTTCATTGTCGGCGGCAAGACCCGGCGTTGGGACCCGAACGCCAGCCCCAAGGAGCACTCGGATCCGCTTCCGTGGGACCTCGCGCTCAAATACGGCCACTATGCGCTCGACGAGAAGGGCCGCTTGAAGCCTGAGTATGAAGAAGCCATCCGCATCGTTGCGGACAACGATCGCGCGCTTTCATTCGGGCACTCGACCCACCAGGAAATCTCCGCGCTCGCGGAGCTCGTCGACAAGCTGAACTTCAAGCGCGCCTTCATCGACCATCCGTTCAGCCCATTCGTGAACATCTCGATCGAGCAGATGAAGCAGCTCTCGAAGGTCGGCATTCATTTCAACTTCACCTACGACGAGCTGTCTCCCATGCTGGGCGTGGACCCCGGCAAGATGTACGAAGCCATCCGGACGGTGGGTGTCGAGCACTTCACGCTCTCCAGCGACGCCGGCGATACCGTGTTCCCGAATTCCGTCGAAGTCCATGCGACAGATCAGCGGGTACATGCAGGCATTCGGCATCACGCGGGAGGAGATCGAAACCTTGTGCATGGCGAACCCGTGCTTCCTCCTCGGCGTCGATCCGGCGGAGGCGCTGCAGCGGGGCCGCGAGCAGCTGCAGGCTGCCTGACCGATGGCAGCCTTGCTTGGCGCGCTGGCGAACCGGATCCGCGCCTATGCGCTTGCGGCGATGGTGGCCGCTGTTGTGCCATCGCCGGCCGCAGCGCAGGCCTGGCCGTCACGCCCCATCACCATGGTTGTTCCCGTTCGGAGCCGGCGGATCGGTCGATATTCCAGCGCGACGGCTGGCGGCCGACCTGACGCAGAAGCTCGGGCAGCAAGTCATTGTCGAGAACCGCTCCGGCGCCAACGGCAATATCGGCAGCGCGCATGTCGCGAAGTCCAACCCGGATGGCTACACGCTGATGTTTTCGCCACCCGGCCCGCTGACGACCAATCGTTTCATGTACAAGAACATGCCGTTCGATTCGGATCGGGCGTTTGCTCCCATCATTCTGCTGGCGAAATCGCCGTTGGTCCTGGTGACGCACCCGAAGGTGCCGGTCAACAATCTTCAAGACGTGATCGCGTATGCAAAGGCCAATCCGGGAAAGCTCTCCATCGGAACGCCCGGCATCGGCTCTCAGGGACATCTGACGATGGAACTGCTGCAGAAGAGCAGCGGCACCAAAATGAACTACGTTCCTTACCGCGGTGCCGCGGGATCCAGTACCGATGTTATCGCCGGCCAGATCGAGCTAAGCGTGAATTTCACCCCTGCCATGATTGGGCCGCTTCGGGATGGATCGTTGCGCGGCCTGGCCGTAACGACACTGCAGCGGTCCAAGCAGTTGCCGGACATCCCGACGGTGAGCGAATCCGGATTTCCCGGATTTGAGGCGGTGGCGTCCTATAGCGTCGTGGCGCCGGCCGGCACGCCACGGGAGATCATCCTGACGCTCAACAAGCTCATCAACGACTACATCAATAGCGACATCGGCAAGCAGCACCTCGACGCGGGCGACATGCAAGCGGCCGGCGGGACGCCGGAAGACCTGCAACGGTTCATTGCCAGCGAAGTTGCGAAATGGGGGCCGATCATCAAATCGGCAGGCATCGCGATGTAAGCGACGATGCTGATGGGTTGATTGTTGAATCAATGCATGCGTTGCCTTGACTCGTTTATTTAATAACGTAATGCTCGGAAAGCCTTTAATTATGGGTCTAAAGCGAAGCTTCGCCGATGGCACAGAGTTCCGTATTGGCGCCCCGCGCGTACCGTCGGTCCGACCCGGCTGACAGGAACGGCCGCGCGCCGCAGCGCAAGCGGACCGCGTGGCATCCGGAGCCGTCCGGGCTTCACGCCGACATTTTCCGCCGAGCGACACATCGGAACCGCGCTGCGGGAAACCTATCGCGCGTTCGCGCGCGCGGTGTCGCAGAACCTCGCTCCGCTCGGGTTGACGTTAAGCATGTGGTTTGCGCTCCGCAGCCTGTGGGAGGCCGACGGCCTCGGTCAGGCCGAGCTTGGGCGGCGCATCGAGCTCAATCCCGCGGCCGTGGTCGCCGTGCTGAAGGCGCTGGAAGCCGCCGGACTGGTCGTGCGCCGGCGCACGCGGAAGGACCGGCGCATCTACAACGTGTTTTTGACAAGCGCGGGGCGCAAGCTCCGCACCAAGGCCACCGCGCTTGCCCTTCAGGTCGACGCTCGCGCGTTGCGCGGAGTCAAACATGATGAGATCGAGCAGGTGCTCGCAACGTTGAAGCGCCTGCGCAGCAATCTGGCCGGTCAACCTAAAGTGACAGCTTGAACGCTGGGAGGATCGCATGAGCCACAAGACGATCACGGAAAGACTCGAAGGAGTTTCCCCTGGGCCGACGCCATTCGCGATCACGAAGATCGGACACATCGTCCTCGGCTGTCGCGATCTTGAGCGCTCCGTGAAATTCTACACGCAAATCCTCGGCTTCAAGATCTCGGACATCTACGAGCCCGACATGGTGCCCGGAGGAATGGTGTTCATGCGCTTCGGCGCCGACCACCACGGCGTGGGCCTGGTCGGCGCGATGCCCGACAAGGCCAAGAACATCGAGCTGCATCACCTGGCGTTCGAGGTGGCGAGCCTCGACGAGTTGCTACGGGTGCGCGAGCATCTCGAGAAGAACAACGTCACCATCGACTTTCACGGCCGGCGGCGGGCGGGCGCGCAGATCGCGGTCGAGTTCGAGGACCCCGACGGCCATCAGCTCGAGCTGTTCTGGGGTCTCGACAAGGTCGGCAGCGACGACATCGTGCGGCCGCGCTCGGAATGGCGGCCGGCGCGCTCGCTCGAGGAAGCCATCGACAACCCGGTGCGCGGCCAGGACACCCGTCTCAAGGACAAGAGCCTGCTGCGCCGCTAGCGGCAGCATCAGCGAAAGATGGAACAGCAACCATGAAGTGGTGCCGCGTTCGGACACCGGAGGGTCCGCGCTTCGGGACGGTCGAGGGCGAGACGATCGCGCTCATCGACGGCACGCCCTTCGATGGCGGCGCGAAGACCGGAAAGACCTTGCCGCTCGCGCAGGCCGAGCTGCTGGTGCCGGTCGTCCCGGGCACGTTCTACGCCATCGGCTCGAACTATCGCGATCACATCGAGAAGATGGCGCAGGCGGCGGGACGCAAGCCGATCTACTACGACCGGCCGCGCGTGGGCTATCGCGCCAACAGCGCGCTCATCGCGCACGGCGAGGATATCGTGAAGCCCGCCGACTCCACCGAGGAGTTTCAGTACGAGGCCGAGCTGGTCGCCGTCATCGGCAAGCCGGGCCGCAACGTCACGCCGGAGCAGGCCTGGGACCTGATCTTCGGATGGACGATCGGCAACGACGTCAGCGAGCGGACCTGGCAGCGGTCGGATCCCACCAATATCCGCGCCAAGAACTGCGACACCTTCAAGCCGATGGGCCCCTTCATTCTGCAAGGCCGGGACATGCGCGGCATGCGCACCGAGGTCCGCCTCAACGGCCGTCAGGTGCATTCGTTCGATACCGGCAACATGATCTTCGATGCGGCCGCAGTGGTCAGCGAAATCTCGAAATACAACACGCTCAGTCCCGGCGACGTGGTCTGGCTCGGCACCGACGACAAGCCGCACAACCTGAAAATCGGCGACGTGCTGGAGATCGAGATCACCGGCATCGGTCTCTTACGCAACAAAGTCGTCGCAGAAAGCCCGACGGCAATAGCAATGCTATCGAGACAAAAACTGCTTGAGGGAAACGCCATGAGAAGTATCGCGAAGCGATGGGCGGTGACCGCCCTGGTGGGAAGCCTTGCCGCCGCAGTTGCGGCGCCGACCGTTGCAACGGCGCAAGGCGCGCCCTACCCAAACCAACGCATCAATTTCATCATCGGATTTGCAGCCGGCGGGTTCGCCGACACGATCGGACGCTGGGTTGCTGCAAGACTAGGTGAGCGCACGGGACAGACCGTCGTGGTCCAGAACATGGAAGGCGGCGGCGGCATCCGGGCGGCGCGGCGGGTCGCGGGCGCGCCTCCCGATGGCTACACCATCCTGGTCACCACCACCTCGCTCGCGATCAACGAATCCCTGGTGCCGGATCGCGGATATACCGCGAACCAGTTCGAGGCGGTGTCGCTGCCGATCTCGGCGCCGGAATCGCTCTCCGCCAGCACGAAAGGGTCGATCAAAAACATCGCCGAGCTCGTGACCGAAGCCAAAGCCGGCAAGGTCTACATGGGCTCGGCCGGCATCGGCAGCGGCTCGCACATCGCCGCCGAGTACTTCTTCAAGGTGCTGGTGAAGGCGCCGGTGAAGCACATCCCGTTCCCGGGTGGCGCTCCGGCGATGATGGGTCTGCTGACCGGCGACGTGAACGTGCTGGCGGCCACCGCCACCGGAAATATCTCACGCGCCGTCAACAGCGGCGACACCATCGGCCTGGCCATCGCGGCGGCCGAGAGGTCCCCGATCCTGCCCAAGGTTCCGACCTTCGCCGAATCCGGCTATCCCGGAATGTCCGCGGCGTCATGGGTCGGGTTCTTCGCGCCGGCCGGCACGCCGGAAGCCGTGCTGACGAAGCTCAACAGCGAGATCAACGCACTGCTGCAGGAGCCGGAGATCGCCAAGCGGATCGAGACGTCCGGCCTGCAAACCACGGTTCGCAGCCGGTCCGAATCCGCGAAGCTGTTCAGCGCCGACATCAAGAACTGGTCGACGATGGTCGAGGCCGTCGGCGTTCCCAAGCACTGAGCGAGCGGCGCGCCAGGAGGACGGGTTGATGGAAGGACCGGCGGGCATGGACATCCTCGAAACGGATGTCCTGATCATCGGCGGCGGCTTTGCCGGATGCTGGGCGGCGCTGCGGGCGGCCGACCTGAAGGCGACCGTCACGCTGGTTGACAAAGCCTATGTCAGCCGCAGCGGCGCGTCGACGATGTCGGGCGGCATCACCACCTGCCCGCTCGATAGCGACGATCTCGATACCTGGGCGGAGGAGTTCATCGTCCGCGGCAGCTACATGTGCGACCAGCGCTGGACCTACCAGCTGCTCGAAGGCCAGCGCGAGCGCATCAAGGACTACATCCGCTGGAACGTTCCGATCTCGCGGAACGCCGACGGCGAGATCCGCCGTTTCGCCAGCCGCGGCATGGTCAATGTCCGCGGCATGCAATATCAGCCGAAGGTCGCGATGCGCGAGCTTCGCCGCCAGATCACGGCGCGGGGCGGGCGGATTCTCGACCGCCTGTTCATCACCGAGCTGTTGACCGCCGACGGCGAATGGCCGACGCGCACCGGCATTGCCGGCGCGGTTGGCTTCGACGTCTACACCGGCCGGTTTGTGGTCATCAAAGCCAAGCGGACGATCGTATCGACCGGCATGATCGCGATGAAGGGCACGCATCGCGTCGACAACGACTGCGGCGACGGCGCCGCGATGGCGTTCCGCGCCGGCGGCCGCCTGGTCGACATGGAGTTCACGTTCGGCGGCACCTTCAACGTGCTGATGAAGAAGTTCGACTTCCCGAGCTACAACGTCGCGGTCGCGCACGGCGCGCGCCTGATCAATGCGCGCGGCGAGCGCTTCATGCAGCAATACGATCCGCAGCGGCTCGAGCGCAGCGAGCTCTCCCATGTGGTGGCGGCGTTCGCCAAGGAGATCGTGGACGGGCGCGGGCCGGTCTATGTCGATCTGCGCCACGTCGACGAGTCCTATTGGACCGACATCGCCAAGCTGCACCGCGGCGGGTCGATCCTGCTGACCGATCACGTGCCCGATCCCAAGACCAACCCGCTGCCGATCGAGCCGACCTGGGGTCTGTGGGCGAGCGGCCGCAGCGGGCTGCAGATCGACCTCGGCGCCCGCACCAATCTCTATGGCCTGCTGGCTGCGGGCTCGGTCGCGAAGAACGACGCCACCGGCACGCACGCCAGCGCCGGCTCGCCGACGGCGTTCTGCAAGGTTTCCGGTTGGCATGCCGGCACGACGGCGGCGACCGAAAGCCGGCAAAGCCAGCATCCGGTGATCTCGCGCGATGTCCTGATGCAGTTGCAGGAGCAAGCGCTGGCGCCGCTGCACCGCGCGCCGACGCGCAAGACCGCCGATGACCTGCACGACGATCTGGCGCGGCTCGAGGCGAGCGTCGTCAACGGCATGATCCTGAATGCCGACAAGCTCACGCGCATGCTGCGCACGACCGAAGACGTGTTGGACGCAGACCGCAGCTGCCGGGCGGACGACCTGCACGACCTCGTCAAGCTGCACGAAGCGCGCAACGTCGCGACCTGCTCCGGTGTCGTCTATCGCTCCGCGCTCGACCGCACCGAAAGCCGGGAGCAGTTCTTCCGCGAGGACTTTCCACTGACCGACCCGACCTGGTTCTGCTGGCACGGCGCAACGCTGGCACCCGACGGCAAGATCGTCTTCGACCGGGCAGAGCTTTCCGACCGAAGGCGTGCGCTTCACGCCGCAGGTGCCCGATGCGGGCGGCCTCGGCCCGATCGGCGCCATCATCCGCGGCGAGCACGCAGCGCTGGTGCACGCATGAGCGAACCGGCCGCCGGCAAGCTTGCCATCAATCTCGACACCTGCACCGGCTGCAGCCTGTGCGTCCTCGCCTGCCCGGTCGACGTCATCCGCATGGATGCGGCGACCGCCAAACCGGTCATCGCCTATCCGCGCGACTGCCAGGTTTGCTATCTCTGCGAGGACGACTGCCCGACGCACAGCATCAGTCTCAGCCACGACATCAGCAATTCGCGCCGCTACAGCACGTATGACGAATTCAAGTTGAAGGTGTAAACGGGGTCAGCGGCCCCAAATCTCCCCCGCGATCTCAACGACCAGGCGAAGCTTGGCCAGTTGATGCTCCGGCGTAATCAGATTGCCTTCGACGACGCTCGCAAACCCGCATTGCGGACTGATTGCCAGCTGATCGGCATCGATGAAGCGTGTCGCCTCTTCGAATCTCCGCATTACATCCGGTTTGCTCTCCAACTGCGGATGCTTCGTCGTGATCAGGCCTAGCACGACCTGCTTGTTCTTGGGCACAAATCGCAGCGGATCGAATTTCCCGGAGCGCTCGTCGTCAAACTCCAGCAAGAATCGATCGACCTCCAATCCCGCGAAGCAAGCCTCCGCAATGCCGTCATAGGCGCCCTGCGCAATCCAGGAGCTGCGGGCATTGCCACGGCAGATATGGATTCCGATTGTCGTGCCGGGACCCCTGCCCCGGATACAGTCGTTGACCAGGCGCACATAGCGCGCAAGCCGACGGTCGGGGTCGTCGCCTTCGTCGACAACCTCCTGCCGCAGCGCCGGGCTGAGGAAGTAGCTCAGCAACGGATCGTCGATCTGGATATAGCGGCAGCCGGCTTTTTCCAGCGCGGCGATTTCCTGGCGGTAGACGGCGGCAACGTCGGCAAAGAACTCCTCGATGTCAGGGTAGGCCGTCTCCGAGACCGCGTGCCGGCCGCCATGGAAATGCAACCGCGTGGGCGACGGGATCGTGACTTTTGCCGCACGTGAGGTCGCGGAAGCCAGGAACTGATAGTCTTCGAGCACGATCGGCTCCGGCGCCGAAACCTTGCCGGTCGTCTGCACGCGCTTCGGCACGTGCTTGGGTTGACCGCCGTGCTCGGCAAATCCCTGTCCGGAGCCGGCGGCGATCACAACGCCGCGCAGCTTGCCGATGAAGTCTGCGTACCAGTTCTCACGCCGGAACTCGCCGTCGGTGACGACGGGAAGCCCGACGTCCTCCTGCATCCGCACGACGTCGCGGATGGCGGCATCTTCGATTTCACGCAGCGCGGCCGCATCGATCTTCCCGGCTTGGAAGTTCGCGCGCGCCGCATGCACCGATGGCGGACGGAGCAGACTGCCGACCGTATCAGCGCGGAAATTTGGTCGTTGAGCCGTCATCTGCGCTCCCATGCCGCGGCGAATTTGCAAGACGCCGGAAGGAGTTGCAATCATCGATTCGGCAATCAACCTTGAGCGGCCGGATGCCGCTGACCTAGAAGTCCGAGCCGTCGTTGGTCGCCAGGCATAGCGCCGCTAGACTGCCCCCGAGACGCGCGACCCAAAGCGTTCCGCAAACAAGTGGACCCTCAATCGTGTCGAACCCGCCTACGCCATCGAGCGGTCGCCTCTCCGGCAGCAAGTCGCCAAGCTATGTCCGTGCGGTCAACGAACCGGAATCGCGGGCGAGCCGCTATACCGCGCGCTACATGCTGGCGGGCGACATTGCGTATGTGTTGTCGGCGGCGGAACTCAAATGCACGCCGGCCGGCCACGCGCGCAATCTTCTGCAGGCCCTGATCGAGCTGCTCGGCCAACTGCCCGATCTCGACACCACCAAACCTCCGTCGGATATCGTTGCGCAGCGCGAGGCATGGATTGCGCAAAAGGTCGGAAGCGCGGATGCCGCCTGGCTGCACCTGGGCCGCAATCGCGGCGAGAGCCTGCGCTGCTATCTGCCGCGCATGTATTTCCGCCAGACGCTGTTCGACGAACGGCGCGCCGTTATCGGCATGTTGCGCAGCCTGTTGACGCAGGCAAAGCCCGCGCTCGAAGCCATCGCGCCCAACTATCACCACCTGCAACACTCCGGATTCACGACGCTCGGCGAATATCTGCTGTCATGGGCGGCGGTGTTCGAACCGCACCTGCAACGGATCGATCAGGTCGATGAGCGGCTCGACAACGGTCCGTCGGTGTTCGGCGGCCGCAAGGTCGTGCGAGAGCTTTACGATCAGGTTGCCAAGCGCCTTGGGTTTTCACGCCGCGCCAAGCTGCGCCGCGACGGGATCTGGCTTCACAGCCAGTTCACCGAGCCGTTCTTTCTGCTGTCGATGATCGCCGTCGATGTCGCGCGGCTGGCGCAAGACATGCGGACCTGGATGACGCCAGAATTTTCGCTGTTCGCGCTTGCCGACGAGCACGCCGGCGGCAGCAGCGCGCTGCCGCATGCCAAGGTGCCCTTTGGCCTGCAGTCGGTGATCGGCGGCGCAACGATTGCGGCGACGCGCCTCGCTGGCGAGATGGCGGCTTCGATCAATCCCTCCGAGGGCTCGGAGCCGATCTACCAGTCGGCAAGCCTATACAGCACGGCCGCCGACGTCGTGGCGTGGACGACGTACATGTCCGATGTCGTGCGTGGCGGAAAATTCAATCTCGAGGAGATGAGGCGAAAATCGACGCTCGACTACGCCGGATCGAGCGAGGCGCACGACCGGCTGGTGTACGACTTCGGCGTGCCGTTCCGCACCGGACACAAGCTCCTGGGCGCGCTGGTCAGAAGCCATCATCTCGGCGAGCCGGCGCCCGATCTCAACAAACTGATCAAGGCGGAGACAGGGCTCGATGTCGCGATCGACCAGACCGAGATCATGGACATCATTCTCGGCAAGAAGCTATCGCCGACGACTTTCGATTTCGAGATGCTGAACGAGACGTGGAGCGCGTTCGACCGGCGGCTCCGCGCCGAAGAAGAGAAGCTCACGCCAACAAGCACGACTGACGCCGCGATCGAGCGCCTGGTTGGAGAAGCCAAGGCCTGGGTTGCGAGCCATGGGGAGGGTTGAATGAAGAAATGGCTTGGATGGATTAGCAGCGCGCTTGCTGTCTTCTTCCTGACTTCCGATGCGTCTGCCCAATATCCGGAAAGAACGATCCGCATCATCGTTCCTTATACGGCGGGAGGCACGGTCGATATTCTGGCCCGCGCGCTCGGCGAACGACTGACCGCAGCCTGGAAACAGCCCGTGGTCATCGAAAACCGGCCTGGTGCCGGTGGCAGCGTCGGCGCCGAGGCCGCGGCCAGGGCTACGCCCGACGGCTATACGCTTTACATGTCGACCAACTCGCCGCTGACCACCAACGTCTGGCTGCAGAAGGTGAACTACGATCCGGTGCGGGATTTTGCACCGATCACGGTGGCCGGCGAAAATTCGATCGTCCTCGTCACCCATCCTTCGGTGCCCGCCACGAACATCAAGGAACTGGTCGCTTATGTGAAGACCAAGAAGCCCGGCGAGCTGTCGGCCGGGACTTCCGGCCAGGGCACCACGGCCCACCTCTCGTTGGCGCAGTTCAACAAGCGCGCCGGCGTCGAGGTCACGCATGTGCCGTATCGCGGCGGCGTGCCAAGCCTCACCGCGGCGTTAGCCAACGAAGTCCCGATGACGTTCAGCGACATCGTTCCGGCGATGCCGCTCATTCGCGCCGGCAAGCTGCGCGGCCTGGCAACGACCGGGCCGCGGCGCGCCGGGATCTCGCCCGACATCCCGACCATGAGCGAGGCCGGCCTGCCGGGCTTCAACATCGTGGCCTGGGTGGCCTTCGTGGCGCCGGCGGGAACGCCGAAAGACATCACCCTCAAGCTCCATGAAGCGGTCTCGCGCGCGCTCAAGGAGGAAAGCTTCCGCAAGCGCCTCGTCGACATGGGTATCGACCCGATCGGCATGCCCCCCGACGAATTCGCCGAATTCCTGCGCAAGGAACTCCCGCGCTGGAAGGTCATCGTGGAAGAGGCCGGCGTGCAGCCGCACTAACTGCGCTCTACCGTCTGTGCCGCCGCGTCGAGCGCGGTGGCGATGCTTTCCGCCGCCGCTTGATCGAGCGGCCCTTGCCGCAGACGCAGGCGCATCGCGAGCTTTAGATTTTCCATGGCGCGCACCACAGGCGCCGGCACGCGGCCGCCGCCGGTGGCGCCTTCTGAACCGGCGCGTGACAGCAACTCATCCGCTTCCGCACGATTGGCAACGAGGAACGCCTCTCCCTCGGTCGTGATGCGATAGCGCTTGCGGCCAGCCTCCTCGGCTTCGATCGCGGCGTACCCCATGTCGTCGAGCCAGGACAGCGTCGGGTAGATCACGCCGGGGCTCGGGGTGTAGCCGCCGCCGAAGCGTTCTTCGATCGCCTTGATGAGCTCGTAGCCGTGGCGCGGCCGCTCCGCGATCATGGCAAGGAGCAGGAGGCGAAGATCGCCGTAGTCGAAGAGCCTGCCACCGCGGCGACCGCCATGATGATGCCGGTGGCGGTGATGATGCTCCGAGAGATTGTCGGGATTGGTGAAATGACGGCCTCTGCCGCCCATGTGTCTGTGTTTCATCAGCCCGATATAGATCGAGATATATCTGACGTCAAGATATATCTGGATATATTTTATGGGATTTTATACCGCAACCTAGCTCGCGGCGCTAACGGGGCCGCACCAGCATGATTCCATCTCCGACCGTGATGAGTACGCGGTCGCCGCGCTCATCCTTGGCGATCTTGGCATTGAGGTCGCGCACGGCGCTGATGCTCAGCTGCGTGATGCTCGGATCGGCAACGCGACCTTCGCGCAACATGTTGTCGATGGCGATGAGGCCGTTCGGGCGCACCAGCCGCAACGACGACTCATAGTAGGCGTCGTAGTCCTCCTTGTTGGCGTCGATGAAGACGAAATCGAATTGCTGCCGCTCCTTGACCAGGGCTTCCAGCGTATCGACCGCGCTGCCAAGCCGAAGCTCGATCCGGTCGGCGAGCCCGGCCTTCTTCCAAAACTGCTGCGCGACGTCGGTCCACTCCGCGCTCTTGTCGCAGGCCACGATTCGACCATCGGACGGCATCGCGAGCGCCATGCAGAGCGAGCTGTAGCCGGTGTAGGTGCCGACCTCGAGCACACGGCGCGCTCCGATGAGGCGGACCAGGAACGCGAGAAAATGCCCCTGCTCCGGCGAGATCTGCATCCGCGACCGCGTCATGGTCGCGGTGATCTCGCGCAGCTCCGCTAACAGCGGATGTTCAGGCGGCGAATTTGCGAGCAGGTAGGCTCGGATGGTCTCGTCAACACCATAGGTCGCTCGGGTCATCGGGAAAGTTCCACTCTGTGCCGGGTTACTTCTTGATATTCTCGTGTCCGCCCAATCCGGGCTTGAACTTGCCCGCTACGAAATCGCCGACGCCCTCGTCCTTCCAGTTCTTGGCGGCCTGGTGAGCGGCGAGCTCGTCTTCCTTGGCGTCGGTGTAGTTCATGGATGCTTCCCAGGTCATCTCCAGGGAGAAGCGGTAGCTGTCCTTCGTCGCTTTCAGCGCGCTCGGATCCTTGCCTGCGATTTCCTGGGCGACGGCCATGGTCTCGGATTTGAGCTGCGCGAGCGGCACTGAGAAATTGACGAGCCCGATCTGCGCCGCGACCTTTCCGCCAAATCGGCGGCCGGTGAGCGCGTAGAACAGCGCATCCCGCGGGCGCAACAGATTGGCGAGCGACTTGCTGACCGCCCCGCCGGGAAAGCCCTTGAAGTTGATCTCCGACAAGCCGAACGTGGCTTCATCGGCTGCAATCGCGAGGTCACAGCCCTCGACGATCGAGAACGCCCCGCCGAAGCAATAGCCATTGATCATCGCGATGGTCGGCTTCGGAAAGTAGCGCAGCGTCCGTCCGCGCCACTCGGTGGCGGCACGGATCACCTTGTCGTAGCGCGCCGGCTGATCCTTGAGCGCATGGAACACCTCCTTGAGGTCCATGCCGGCACAGAAGGAATCACCCGCGCCGGTGATCACCAGCACGCGCGTGCCGTCGTCGTAGCGCAACTCTTCGAGGGCATTGGTCATGTCCTCGTGCAGCTGCGGATTCATGGCGTTCTTCTTGTCGGGACGATTGAACGTCACCAACGCGACGCCGCCGGTCTTCTCGATCTGCAGGGTCTCATAAGTCATGTGCGCTCCAAGAGTCATGTGCGCTCCAAGCCGGTTGCTCGGACCGATGCCTGTTCATATCGCGCGCGCCTTCCCCGCCCAGAGCGGCTCGCGCAGCTTGTATTTCTCGATCTTCCCGTTCGGCAGCTTCGGCAGGCTCTCGACGAATTTGATCTCACGCGGACGCTTGTAGGAGGCGACCGTCTTGACGCAATGCGCGGTGATATCTTCGGCACTGACGATTTCGCCCGGCCGCCGCACGACGAACGCCACGACCGTCTCGCCCCAACGCTCGTCCGGCCCGCCGACCACCGCCGCTTCCAGCACGGCCGGATGACTCGCGAGCGCATTCTCGACTTCGCGGGAATAGATGTTCTCCCCGCCCGAGACGATCATGTCCTTGAGGCGGTCGACGACATACACGAAACCGGCATCGTCGACTTCGCCCATGTCGCCGGTATGCAGGAAGCCGTCGCGGACGGTCTCGCGCGTTGCGGCGTCGTTCTGCCAATAGCCCTGCATGAGCCCTTCGCTCTTGATGACGATCTCGCCGCGCTCGCCTGCCGTGCAGTCACTGCCATCGGGGCGCCGCACCCGCACGTCGCAGCCCGTCATCGGCTGGCCGGCGGAATTGAGCCGGCGCACGACTTCGGGCGGCCCATCCAGGATGTGCTGGTGCTGGTGGAGGATGCAGCCCGGTCCGCCCGACTCCGTCATGCCATAGACCTGGGCGAAGATGGGCCCCAGCGCCTTCATGCCCCGCCGCAGGATGGCTTCGGGCATCGGCGCCGCCGAGTAGAACACCTTCGCCAGCGACGGCAGCGCCTGGCGCGCATCCGGATAGGCATCGAGCACGTCATTCAGCATGGTCGGCGCCAGCAGCGTCTCGGTCACGCGGTGGTCCTGCATGCTCTTGAAGAACGGCTCGACGCGGAAGGCGCGATGCAGAACGACGGTGCAGCCGTGCACCGATCGGGTCAGGCAGACGTTCTTGGCGCCGATGTGATAGAGCGGCATCGCAACAGCGACGCGGTCGGTCGGACGCACACCCATGTCGATCGCCGAAACATAGGCGGACCAGAGCTGGCCGCGGTGGGAGAGCATCACGCCTTTCGGCCGCCCCGTGGTGCCGCTGGTGTAGATCAGATAGGCAATCGTCTCGGGCGCAATGTCCACGACCGGCGCGACCGGGTCTTCCTCCGCCAACGCCGTCTCATAGTCGACGTCGGGTCCCTCCCCGCCGAACGTGACGATATGATTGAGCGCCCGCCGCGACGTTTCGCCGAGACGGTCGAGCAAGGCGGCCTCGCAGACGACCACCTTCGGCTTGCTGTCCGCCAGGATGTAGGCGACTTCGGGCTCGGCCAGTCGGTAGTTGATCGTGACGGTCGTCCATCCGCCCAGTTCGCCGGCCGCGTAGACTTCCATGTATTCCGGGCAATTCTGCGCCAGGATCGCGAGGCGATCGCCCACCCGAAGGCCGAGGCGCTGTAGCGCGCGCGCGAGCTGGAATGACCTCCGGGCAAATTCCCCGTGCGTAACCGTACGTCCCTCGAAAATGATCGCCGGCTCGTCACGCCGCAATTTCGCGTTTCGTACGATGAGGTTGCCCAACATCGCGGCCGGTCACTTGTTGGCGTAAGTCGGAGATTTTCCCCAACGCTTGCGGCTATGCGTCATGCCAAGGTCGGCGAACATCGCCGCGAGCCGCAACGGCGCGCCGATCCCCTCCACAACCGGAACCCCGAGCTGATCGCGCAGCCATTTCGGATCCATCGTCACCGGGCACTGGGTAATGCCGGTCGGGATGATCACCTCGGCGCGATTCTCGTCGATCAGCTTGCGCGCCGATTTGATGAAATTCGCAATCATGGCGTCCTTGTTGGCGGCGATGTCCGGCAGATCAAAGCCGGACGCCTCCATCCCGACCACCTTGTGTGCCATCCCGTAGCGGTTGAGCAGCATCGAAAGATTGCCGAACTGGTTCTCGTGGTAGCAGACGAGACCGAAGCGGTCGCCGAGCAGCGACGCCAGATGCAGCGAACACTCGAACGGCGCGATCACCGGAATATCGACCGCGGCGCGCCCGCCGTCGAGCCCGAGATCCAGGAAGCCGAGCGGCACCGCCGCCTGATAACCCTCTTTTTGCGCGCGGTGGAACGCCTCGATCACCGTGGGAGCGACCAGAGTCATCTCGCACTGGGTCATGCCATAGAAATACGGCGTGATCGGCGCCCGCACGATGCCGACCTGCACTTCAGAGTTTGAATACGACAGCGCGACCTGCTCGCGCCGCGTGCTCTCTTCGGAGGGATAGTCACCGACGATGAATGCTACTCGAACCATAAGATTTCTCCCTGACGGCCTTAGGCAAGCTGCTGGGTCTGCGCGAGGCCAAACTGCGTGCGATCTGCATTTTTCCGTACCTCGGCATCGAGCTTCTGCCGGAAGTGCTCCCACGGCCGGTTGATGTCGAATTCGGACGGATCGAAAAGCTCCGGCTCATTCATGACGACGATCGGCGTCTTGAGCGCGAGCGCGGCTGCTTGCATGCGGGCGTTGATATCTGCGTAGACCGCATAGACGGTCGCTTGCTTCACCGAGCTTCCGACCACGACGTTGCCATGGCCGCGCATGAGCGCGACCGGCGCATTGCCGAGCGTCTTCGCGAGCGCGGCGCCGCGGGCCATCGTTGTGATCTGCATGCCACGTTCATTGCCGCGGGCATCGCGAATCTCGAAGTTCGGCGTCTCCAGCGGCAGAAAGCCGGCCTGGGCGATGACGGGGCGCAAGGCCACGCCGGCGACGCTGAAGGGAATGACCGCTTGCGAATGGGAATGGATCACGGCCTGCACATCGGGGCGCGCCTTGTAGATCTCACCGTGGATGTAGCGTTCGCCGTTCACTTTACGCCCGGCCGGATCGACGGGCTGGCTGTCGGCGACCGTGTATTCGATGACGTCGTCGGCCCTGACCAGGGACGGCGGCAGGGCGTAAGGCATGAGAAAGCGGTCGGGATCGGTTGCCGACCGGACGCTGACATGACCGAAACTGTCCAGCACGTCCTCGTTCAGGAGGATCTTGTAAGCCGTCACGAGATCCTCAATGCGTTGCGCGTTCATACAAGCCTCGGGCTGAATAGCTGTTGCGCATTGCATCGACCTACGCCTAGGGAAACGCCCGCCTACCCTCAAGATCGATTGTGAAATCAACCGTTCATGGGCCTCTAGCTGCCGAACGCCGCGGCGCCGGCTTTTGCGACCGGCTCGTCGTCCTGATCGATTCCGGAAACCGCGATCGCACCGATGCATTCCTTGTCGTGGTGGATCGGAATGCCCCCCTCGACGCCGATCAAGTCCGGCATCATCAGGAAGCCGGCTTTTTCCTGCACGCGCGCGGCGAACGCGGCGCTCGGACGACCGCGCACCGCTGCTGTCCGCGCCTTGAGCGTCGCCAACTCGACGGTGTTCACGCCGTTGTGGTCCGGTCGCTCAAGATAGAGCAAGTGCCCGCTGGCATCCACGACCGCAATGGTCGGTTCGCGCTTGATCTTCGCGCCGGCGGCTTTGCTTGCTGCCGCCATCTTGATCGCGTCTTCAAGCGTCAACGCCGGCTTCATGCGCACGAAACGTCTCCTTGCAGCAGAAACAAACCGTTGATGCGTAAACTGCAATCCCACGCCGCCGTGGTCAACCTGCAACCCAGGTTGATTGCAGATTCAATATGGCCGCGACGCGGGCCGCGGCATGCGATCGTTCAAGGGTGGCTTGTGTTCAAGGATGGCTTGACGAGCGGACGAATTTTCCGCGCGGCCGGATGATGGTGTTTTGCGCCCGCTGCTCGAACACATGCGCGATGCATCCCGCCGCCCGCGACAATCCAAGCAATCCGCCCGCTGCCTGATGCGGCAGGCCCAAGGTTCGGCAAAGCACGACAAGCGCTTCGCACAAATTGATCCGCGTTTGCACGGTTGGGAAATGGGTCTTGATCATCTGCAGCGCTTGTGACGCACGACCAGGACGCTCTTCCAGTTCTAAGGCGAGTTCCAACAGGAAATTGGCACGAGGATCGCCATGCACATAGAGCGGATTGTCAAATCCCGGGGTCGTCCGCCGCAACGTGGAAGCCCGCACGGCGGCCGCCGGCTTTGCGCCTTTGGCACTCTGATCAAGCAGCGTCTCCAGACGGTCGCAACAGAGATCGAATTCGGACCCGAAATGGATCTGCAAGGCAGCCAGGATACACGACGGCAGATCGCAACCCGCCGACGCGGAAATTCGCGCGACGAATGTCGGCGTCGTCAGTTCGTGGTCCGCCATCAGCACAAGCGCTGCGTTGAGCGCCTGGACGTTCTTCGGCGACGTCTTAATTCCGAGCACACGCGCAAGCCCGTGCGCCACGGTCTCACCGGTGGCGACACTTTCGTATTCCTTTTTGGGGCCGAGGAATCCAAACGCCCCCGCCATGACGCCCAGAACGGTGGTGGCAGGGCACGGCCGCTCCCGCAGGTCGGGGTCGGAACTCCATGTCTTGGCGAGCAAGACGATCGACTGCGTCAGGACATGGCGGAAGTCGGATGGATAAATCTTTCCGAGCTCCGACGCCAGTGCCGCGGGCACGACGACGTCGGTCCATTTCTTGTCCGCCGCGGGCCATTGCCCGGTCCAAAGATATTCCGCCACCGATTCAAAGGACCGATTGTCCCTCGCCAGATCGGTCGCAAGACATTCGCGATAACGCGGCCCGTCCGGCGTGATCTCGGTAATGGCGGTCTCGAGCACCGGCTCGCCCCAATACATCGCACTCGCCGCCGCCGGCCCATGGCCGGAACGCGCGACGCTGCGCGATTTGAGCCGATTGATGTCTTCGCGATTGTAGTAGCTGGTGCGATGACCCGGCTTCACCCGCCGGCGGATCAAGCCCCGGCTGACATAGGAATAGAGCGTCTGCGGCTTGACCTGGAGAATGCGCAGCGCGTCGCGACTCGAGACGTAGTCGTCGCCCGCAACGACCACAACGCTTTCCGTTCCCTGCGACCCGGCCAGCAACACCATCTCTACTTCATCGAGCATGTGGCGCAGACTCTAGCCCTATTTCGACCAGGAAGAAACTCAACCCTTGGCTTCGCCGGATCATTTTTTCGCGCGGCTATCCTCGGCTCCGCCCGCGCTGATCGCTTGCCGAATCTGCGCAATATCGGCTGCCGGGGTGCCCAGAATTTCCGTGGCCACCTGCTGCAATCTGCCGCCGGTCCAAGGACTGATATCCAAATTCTGGCGCTTGGCATCCTCGAGCAGTTGCGGATCCTTCATCGCCAGGTCGAAGGCCCGGCGCAGCGCGGCAAGGCGATCCGGCGGCACCTTGTTGTTGGTGGCGACCGGGCGGCCCGGGCTCACGGCACGCGACAGGAATTCAAAGACGACCTTCTGCTCGGGACTGCGCGCGAGTTCGCGCAGCAGCGGGACATCCAGGAATTCGGACGATTTATCGAGTCCAGCCTGCAGAAGAGGATAAAAGGCGGCGGCGCCGTCGGGACGCGTGGCGAACAGCGCCGGAAGATTCGTCGTCGAGCGGCCGTCGACCTCGCGGCGCTCGACCGCGAGATTCATTTCGGCGCCGGTGCGGTACCCGATGATGCTCCTGAACTTCGTTCCGAGCATGCTGTTGCATACCGCAATCAGGATTTGCTGGGTGTCCCCCGCCCCGGCGCCGGCAAGCCGAACTTCGCGTTTGGTGGCATCGTCAAGCGTACTAATTCCGGATTCGCGGCTCGTGACCAGGAAGTAGTTTTCGTCGCTCATGTTGCCGATCCACTGCAGCGACCGCAGATCGATATTCGGAGTCTTGAGCAGACCCAGCGCCTGCTCCATGGGCGCCGTCGACGTCACCATCGTCAGCACCGTCCCGTCGTGCGGCGCGACGTTGAGCGTATAGTTGAGTGCGGTCAGGCCCCCGCCCCCGGGCATGTTCACTGGAACGGCTTCCGGGTGCCCCGGCATGTAGCGCACCATGTAGCGCGCCAGCAGACGCATATAGAGGTCGTAGTTGCCACCCGGAGCCGCGCGAATGACAAAGCGGAGCTGCTTGCCCTTGTAGAAATCTTCGACCGGGTCGGCGAGAGAGGACGTTGCACCAAGTGCGATACAAACGAAGGCCAATAGAGCCGTGCAACGCATAGGCGCATCCTCACATCATCTTTTTCTTTCAAATCAGACTGCGGAAAAAGGCTTTCGTAATCAATCATTGATTCCGGAATCAATCCTGCCGCAGGATCATTCGTCGCAGCTCAACATCAACGCAAGTCATGGGCATTCAGCGTCATTGCGACCATGACATAGTAGCCAAGCAGCGCCGTCAGCTCGACCACACCAGTGACACCGAGTGCGGCGAGCGCCTGGGCATGACTAGCATCGGTGACGAACTTCGTTTCGAGGAGCTCGGCACAGTAGTCATAGACTGCTTTCTCATCAGCTCTCGGAAGCTGCGGCCGGTTTCCGGCCTTGATCGCGTCAACCGTTTCGTTGGCCACGCCGGCCTTGAGCGCCACCGGTTGGTGAGCGTTCCAAATGTACTGACAGTTGTGATGGTGCGCGACCAGGAGAACAGCAAGCTCGGACAAGCGCTGCGGCAAACTCGTCCGATACCGCAGCAACTCGCCAATCTGCTGCCATTTGTCGGCAAGCTCCGGGTTGTGAAGCGCCGCCCGGTACGGCATCGGGATGTGACCACCGCGGAGACTGCCGATCGCATCGTAGACCTGGCGTTGCTCAGGCGTCATGGACTCCAGGCTTGGCAGTTGAATACGAGCCATGTTTCACCACCTGTCGTTTCGTGAGAGCACCTGATGCCTCCTGCTTCGTCGCCTATGACGCCAGCGTTTCGTTCCAGGCGTCGTACCCATACACCCAGTCCGGGTCCGTGCTCTGGCGCATCCAGGTATTGTTGCGGGAGGTCCCCTGAATCTCGGAAGCCCTCGGCTTGCGAGTCGCTTCGTACCTGCCGAGGGCAACGTCGATACCATCGGCCGCATCGAGACAACGCGCAAGAACAACGGCATCTTCAAGCGCCGCCGCCGCGCCCTGCGCCATATAAGGCGTCATCGGATGGCAGGCGTCGCCAAGCAGGACCACCCGTCCACTCCGCCAGGCGGGAAACGGCTCTCTTTCCAGCAGCGCCCACTTGTGAACGTCCGGGCAGGCATCAAGCACCGCCCTCACCTCCGGATGAAATGCGCTGAAGGCCGATCGCAGCGCATCCAGACTGCCCTTTGCGGACCATGACTCCGGGGTCATCCATGACGCATCTTCCGGCTGGCTGGTGACGAAATAGACCTCGTCCCGCGCGCGGGTCACGTAGTAGATCACGATGTGACGATCAGCGCCCCACCACTTGGTTCGTGCGGTCGAAATCTCTGCGTCTCCAAGAAGGCTGGCGGGAAACGTGGTCCGGTAGGCGACCTTTCCGGTGAAATGCGGACTTTCCGCGCCGAGGAGAATCTCCCGAACGCGCGAGTGCACACCATCCGCTCCAATCAGCAGATCGGCAGTCGCATGCGAGCCATCCGCAAATTTTAGGGCGACACGGTCGGGATCTTGCTGCAAGTCGACAAGTTGCTTGTTCAGATGAAGGATGGAGCTCGGCACAAGTGACACCAGCGCTGCATGCAAGTCGGCGCGGTGTAGAAGCAAATACGGCGCGCCATAGCGCTCCCGCATGAGCTGTCCGATCACAAGCCTGTTGGTCGTCGCTCCGGTATCGAAATCGCGATTGAGCCCGAATTCGGGCTCGAAAGCGATCTCGCGCAGCTGCTCCTCCAAGCCCAAGCCGCGCAGAACCTTCATTGCATTCGGCGCCATCTGGATGCCGGCCCCGACCCGCGCGAACCGGCTCGGCCTGCTCATAGATCTGCACATCGATCCCGACACGGCGAAGCGCGGCAGCCGCCGCCAAGCCGCCGATGCCGGCGCCGATAACTGCAACCGACAGGTCGTTAGAGCCACGTCCCGATATCATTGCGGCGTCACACCTGAGTCCTTGAGCACTTTCCCAAACACCGTCTCCGCAACCTTCAGACGTCGAGAAAATTCCTCCGAGGTGCCCCCGACCGGAGTCAAACCATCTGCTTCCAATCGCGCGCTGATCTCAGGCATCTTGAGCACTGCGTTCAGTTCGCGATTGAGACGAGCGATGATTTCGGCAGGTGTCGCCGCCGGGACCGAGACCGCGCTCCAGCCCAGAATCTCAAAGTCCGGTAGTACTTCGCTGACGGTTGGCAGCTTGGGGACAGGCAGCGACCCACGCTTCGATGCGGTGCTCGCCAATGCTTTCACGCGACCCGATTCCAATGGTCGTGTCGCAGTGTTTCCAAAGCTGAAAACCAGATCGATATCGCCCGCCATGACGGCAACTGTCGCCGGTTCGACACCACGATATGGCACCTGCAACAGTTCGCTCTTGGCATATGACTGCAGCATCTGGCACGCCAACGAGCCCATTCCGCCGGTCATGCCGCAGCTCACGACCTTTGGCTTTGACCGGATGCGCGCGACGGCATCTTCGATCGTCGCTGCAGGGAATTTTTCGGAGGCAAGCAGAACATAGGGACCTTCGGCGAGGTAGACGACGGGAGCGAGACGACCCGGCTCGATCGCCGACTTGAGCTGAAACGGATTCGTCACGAGCGAGGGAACCGTCAAGACGATCGTGTGACCGTCGGGGGCAGCGGCCGCTGCCGCCTTGTATCCGATGTCCGCGTTGGCACCGCCCCGATTGACGATCACGATTGGCTGGCCAAGCCGGTCCTTCAGCTTGTCCGACAGCAGGCGGGCGAGCACGTCGGTGCTGCCTCCAGGCGCGAATGGCACGATCCATTCGATCGGCCGGCTCGGCCACGCCTGAGCCATCGCCGTGGTAGGCAAGATGAGGAACATCACAGCCAACAGGCTTCCGATCTGTTGGATCATCATGGCGTTCCTCCGCTTCATCCTGAATTGTCTTTGCGAACAGACTGCGAGATAAGGATTCTCGTGCGCAATGATTGATTTCGCAATCAATCGGGCCCCGGGATCATTCGTCGCAATGTCAGCTTGACGCGAAGTTGGAACGTCGCCTTGGCACAGGCAGCGACCTGCCCGCGGGACTGTTCACAACGGGTGCTTTCGGACCAATGCAAAAAGAAAAACCCTCCCGGAGGGGTGGTCCGGGAGGGTCATTTGATCGGCGCAGGGGATCGGGGGGCGGGAGCGCCGATCGGGGGCTGTGAAACTTGGAGAGGCCGGGCATGGCCTACATACGTTGGTCGCTGGCACCCCCGGAAAGGTTCATCCCGTCGGCAGAAAAAATTAAGAATTTTCACGGGGCCGGCGATTTTCTCCTAACCCTTTGAAATATCGTATTTTTATTGCGAGACGCCAGCGGTCGAGGGCCCGGGCGGGGCGGCATCGACCGACGGGCCGGCCGGCATGACCGACATCACCGCCCGGTAGGCGTCCACCAGCCCGGCCCCGAACAGGGGGTCGATGCCGGGGGCGCCCAGATCGCGGGCCGTGCTGATCAGCGCGCGGCGCACCGCCTCCGGGTTGAGGCCGGGATTGCGCTCGAGCATCAGGGCGATCACGCCGGTGATTTCGGCCGCCGAGAACGACGTCCCTGAGGCCACCCGGTAGTCGCCACCGACCGTCGGCAGCATCAGGTTCACGCCCGGGGCCGCGATCGTGATGTGGTTGCCGCGAACGGCCGAGCGGTAGATGCGGTCGTCTTCGTCGGTGGCGGTGACTGCGATCACGCCGGGGATGGCGGCTGGATAGAGCGCGGGCGACGTCGGGCCGGCGTTGCCGGCGGCGGCGACCAGGATGATGCCGCGCCCGCGCGCCACATTGAGACGGCGCTCGATCGCCGGATCGCGCCCACCGGCAAAGCTCATATTGATGACGCGGGCACCGCGCTGCATCGCCCAGTCGATCGCCTTGAGAATATCGGTGGTCGTTCCGTCCATGCTGGTGCGCTGGGTGCCGAACGCGCGCGCGACCAGGATGTGGGCGCCGGGCGCAGTCCCGCGCAGCCGGGCGCGCGCGGCGATCGCGCCGACGATCGACGTGCCGTGCGGATGAACGCGGTCGCCGGTACCGATGGCGTCGAATGTGTCGAGGATCAACCCCGCCAGCTCCGGATGCTCCGTATCGACACCACCGTCGATGACGGCGATCAGCACGCGGTGACCGTTGGCGAGCGTATGCGCCTCCGGCATCCGCATCCGCACCAGCGCATATTGCTCAAGATCGGACACCGACGCTGCCGGCGCCGCGGAGGCTTCCTGCAGCGTCGCGATAATGTTCGGCTGACTCAAGTATCCTTCGGCCGCCAGCGCGCGCACCACGGTCGGCACCGAACGCCGGCCGTTGATGCGCAGGCGCAGGATCAACGTGTTGCTGGACTGGAGGTTGATCGCTTCGAGCTGTGTGAGGCCGTGCCGGCGCAACATCGCCGCGATGGTCTGCGGCGAGACATTGGACGCGACCTCGATCACCACCTCGTTCGGCACATAGCGGCCCCAGTTGGTGGGCGGCGGCTGGTTGCCGGACGGCGGCTGACCGCCGCCACCACCACCGCCACCGCCACCACCGCCACTGACGTTGGGCGGGGGCGACGTCGGCCCACCGGGCAAGGTGACGACCTCGGGCGGCACATAGATCGGCGGGACCGGATAGCGCGGCGGACGCGGCGGACGGTGATCGCCCTTCGGGGGCCGGGTGTCCCCGGTGTTCGTGCCTGGCGGACGACCACCACCCATGCCCATGCCGCCCATGCCACCGGTGCCTGGAAGAGTTGCGACACTGCCGGGACGGCGCGATCCGGACATGCCGGTGGGCAAGCCGGATTTCGACATCGTGCCGGCGGACATCATGCCGCCCATCCCGCCGGGCATCTGGACGCGGCCAGGACCTCCGCCGGAGAAGCTTCCGCGGGAGGTTGGCATCCTAAAGCCCTGCGCGGACGCGTCCTCGATCGCCGGCGGCGACATGAGCGCGATCACCGCAATGAACGCGGCCGGCACGATCAGAGAAGGCCGCAAAGCGGCGCGAATGGCTGATGTGAAAGCGGCGCGGATGGCCATGGCCTTTACTCCCGAAGTGACCGGCCCCGCAGCGGCCACAAGGCAGCGGCGTCAGTTGTGCTGACGCCGTCGACTAAGCAGTTAGTTCTTTGGCGCGATGAACGCGACGATATTGGTCTCGGCCCGCATGCGCTGGATCGCGCTGGTGAACTCCGGGTCCGACATCGGCGAGGTGGCGAGCTGGATCTCGTACATACCGCCGCGGTTCGGACCGTGCACCACGGACGCCTTGTTGACGTCCAGGAAACGCGTGACGTCGCCAAGGGTGGCATTGGCGGTGAAGCGCACCACCGCTCGCTGGTTCGACAGAGCGGGATCGCTGGCCAAGGTGTGGCTGGCCGGCGTGTCCTGGTTGCGGACGACGACGGCAGTCAGGACCGCGGCCTGCACCATCAACGCGATCGCAGCGGCGGTGCCGGCATAAGCCAGCGTGCGCGGGCTGAAGTTCGACATGAACTCCACGACGCGGCTGGTGAAATTGAAGGAGGCTTTCTTCGCCACCGGCGCCTCGGCGTCGATTGCGGCGAACAGCTTTTCCATCGCCCGCGCCGACGGAGCGCCGAGCGTTTCGTTGAGATGGATCGTCTCGTTGAGCTCTTCGCGCACCAGCGCGTAACGGCGGGCGAGTTCACGGTCGCTCGCGAGCGCCTGCTCGACCCGATCGGAGTCGCGGCGGCTCAGCGTGCCGGCAGCGTGCCACGGAAGGAGGGCCTCGATGTCCTGGCGCTCTGGCGCCTCTCGGTTCAAGTTCATCATGGCCAACCTCTTTCAATTCCTGCTGCCTTAAGCAGCTCTGCTAGTCGTTTGCGCGCATAGAACATGCGCGTCTTCACGGTATTTTCTGGGATTCCGACGATCTGGGCGACTTCTTCCACTGATTTTTCGTGGTAGTAGACCAGATCGATGATCTCCCGATGTTCTGCCGAAAGCTTCTCAAGACACTTCCGGATCGCCGCACTTTTGTCCTTCTTGTCGAGAGCAACTTCCGGATCGTCTGAAGGATCCTCGATCGCCTCGGCCGTCTCATCATCCAGTTCTTCGTCCGGACGACGCCGTAGCGCCGACAGGGCTTTGAACCGTGCGATCGCCAGCAACCAGGTGGAAACCTGCGACCGCCCCTCGAACCGACCAGCCTGACGCCACACGTCAAGAAACACTTCGCTGATCAGATCTTCCGCAACCGACTCGTCACGCACCAGACGCAACACAAACCGGTAGACCCGTACATGATGCCGCGCGAACAGCACCTGCATGGCAAGCCGATCGCCGGTTGCAATGCGTCCGATGAGGACATCGTCCGAAGTGGATTGCATTGCCTGACGGCCAACTCGTTAGGTTAGTCGCAGGGGGGTGCGACCTGGTTCAAAGGTCTGGGAAGGAAACCGTTTACGTAGAAACCCCCACCCCGAGGCTTCCCGCGCGTGGAACCCAGACCGATCAGTCCAGGCAAGGGCATGATAACGCAAAATTCGCTCGCCGACGCGGATTTGCGAAAAAAGCTGTAAATTCATGACCCTAACAGGACTCATGGGCGCCCGCCTATCCTGCTCAAGTCCCAACCCGGAGGGGGGCGTGAAGCTTCCTCAGGGCTGCCAAAACCGATAATGCGGTAATCTTTCCGGTTTTTGGATTCTCCGAGGGAACATTTTCGATAGTTAACGAGAATCGGGCGGAATCCGCCTCGACCTCGATGGTGTGGCAATTCCGGTCGACCGAGGGGTCGGCCCAGATTTCGATCGTGGTTTGTTCCGGCCCGATCCCGGCGAGTGACAGGGCGGCCGCCACATTCACGTTGGCCGGGAACCCGGCCGCCGCCTCACGCGCATTGCCGGCGAACACCCGTTTCGGGGCGTTGAGCCCGTCGACCGAGATGCCGTTCGCGGTCAGGTAGGGGGCTCCGGCAAGGCCGTTCGGGGGCTTACGGGTGGTCATGCGGACCGAGGCGATCCGACCCTCGGCCGCCGCCGTCACCGCGTCGAGCCCGAGCAGGGCCCCGGTCGGTACGATGATCTGGCCACCCTTCTCCCGTGCGAGTTCCATGAGATGCGGCCGTGCCAGCAGCGCCCCGGCGCTGAGCACCATGACCGCCTTTCCGGCCTCCAGCATCGGCCGGCAAATGCTTTCGATCGCGGCAGCCGGTGCGCACTCGACCGCCAGGTCGGCGTGATCGGGCATGGCGTCGAGCTCGACCAGCGGACAGACAATGCCTTCACGGTCCAGCCAGGCCTGGGCCTTGGCGCGGTCGCCCACCGACGCGCAGGCAAGCGACAGCCCGGGAATCCCATCATGCAGCCGGCGCGCCAGCACCCGCCCGATGGCACCGAGGCCGGCTATGGCAACACGTGTCTCAACACCCGGCATGGCTCATCCTTCGATCTGAAACCGGTCATACGCGGGGCCGTTAACCTCGACAAGCTGCGGGCGATGCGGTGCAGCGCCGCCTTGACCGCAGGCCGACAATCGGCCCAAGTCATCACACTTTCCAGGGAGATCAAGATGATCAGCAAGCTTTCCGCCGCAACCGTAGGCGCCCTGCTCGCCTTGACGGCCGGCGCGTCCGCGCAGAACTATCCCACCCGCCCGGTGACCATGGTGATCCCGTTCGCAGCCGGCGGGCCGACCGACGTGCTCGGCCGTGTGGTCGGTGCGCGCATGAGCGAAATCCTCGGCCAGCAGGTCGTCATCGAGAACGTCGGTGGCGGCGGCGGCCAGACCGGCTCGCGCCGCGTCGCCGACGCCAGGCCGGATGGCTACACCTTCGTCCTCGGCACCGTCGGCACCCATGCGCAAGGGCAGACCCTCTATAAGAAGCCGCTCTACAATTCGATGACCGACTTCACGCCGGTCGCCCTGCTCGCCGAAGTCCCGATCATCCTGACCGTGCGCAAGGACCTGCCGGTCAAGGACTTCAAGGAATTCGTCGAATACGCGACCAAGAACCAGAACAAGATGCAGTTCGGCTCGGCCGGCGCCGGCTCGGCGACCCATCTCGGCTGCGTGCTGCTCAATTACCTGCTCAAAACCAACATCAACCACATTCCCTATAAAGGCACGGGCCCGGCGATGATCGATCTGGCCGCGGGACGCATCGACTTCCTGTGCGAGATCATCACCACCGCCAAGCCGCACGTCGATCAGGACACGGTCCGGGCGATGGCGATCTTCGACAAGGAGCGCTCCCCTGCTCTGCCGAACCTGGCGACCGCGATCGAGCAAGGCGGTCCCAAGGACCTGATCGCCTATACCTGGAACGCGATCTTCCTGCCGCGCAAAACGCCGCCCGAGATCGTCAGCCGGCTCAATTCAGCGGCAGTCGAGGCGATGAAGTCGCCGCAAGTGAAGGACAAGCTCAGCGGCCTCGGCGCCAAGATCGCCACCCCGAACGAGATGACGCCGCAATATCTCGCCGACCTGGTGAAGAGCGAGGTCGCGAAGTGGGCGGTCCCGATCAAGGCGTCGGGCGTCATCATCGAGTGATCGCGGCGGCGATCTGCAAAGTCCATGGCCGGGCAAAAGGGCGTTCACGCCCGTCTTTGACGGGTTATGCCCCCCGGCCATTTTCTTTAGGCGAGTTCAATCGGCTCGCTGATCTCGTGGCGGAACTGCAAGGACCCGATGGTGATCACCGCCTGCGCCGAAAGCTTCTCGTTGCCCTTGAGCTTGCCGTCCGCGACCGCCTGCCGGACCGCTTTCTCGATCTCGCGCTGGCCGGTCACGCCGAGCGTCTTGAGGAACTTGCGGATACTTGTGTTGAAGACGTCCTCGTTCATCGCTGTTTCCTCTTGCCTGCTTCCGTTTTGGAGCATCGGCCGATGGAACCTGGGGATCGTTGCAAGGTTTTGCCGCTCTCCGGTGCGCTAGCCTAACAATTCCTTAATTCAGTCAAGTTGCGGCCATCGACGCAAGGGCGAATGCACGCTTCCCGACATGGCAGAGGGAAAATTAATTCATGGCGATCATCCACATGGCCGCGTCTGCGGGCGCGGCGCTTATTGCCTTGATGGCAATCGCCCCCACGATATCGCAGGCGCAAGGTCCCGGAGCACCGCTGCAGCTCGTACCGGGGCCCAACCAGGCCAAGTCGATGCCGCGCCCTGCCATCAATAGCAAGAAAGCCGCGACGCCCGTCGCCAAGGCGCCCGGCAAGGCAACGACAAAGGCGGCGGCTCGAACGCCGGCGCGTCAGAACACGGTGGCTGCCCAACCGGCGCCGAAAGCCGCGCGAACCAATTCGCGCCCGGCAGCCAATTCAGTCGCCAGCAGCCGCCGAGACCAGGTCGCGACCAATGCACAGCGCGCTCGCCGCCCAACCTCCCAGCGGGCGACCCGCACGGCCGCGGTGCCGTATTTGACCGCCACGCGTCCGGTGCTGCGCCGTGGCACGCAGGAGCCGCCGGTCATCGCGCGCGGCCCCAACGTCAATGCGCCCGAAGATCGGGTGATGCGCGGCCGCGATTCCGTTTCGCTGGTCGGGATGTTGCCCTGGTGGCGCAACGACCGCATGCAAGCCGTCAACTACGGAAGCACCGAAGCCGAGAGCAAGGTGCTCGAGGCGGCCGCGGTGTGGCTCGCCGCCAACGCTGGCGGGGCGCAGACCGACACCGCCGGCCGCCCCGCTCCGTTGGACGAGGCGATCGAGGTCGCCGATGCCGACGAGGTGAACGAAATCGACCTGGCGGCCGAGCCGGCGCCGGGCGTGCCGACGCCGACCTTCCTGCAATCGCTGCTGGCGCTGATCGGCGGCGCGGCCGTGGCGGCGGCCGCTTCGGCCCGGCTGCTGTTCGCCTAAACAACGTTCGATTGATGGACATCGTCGGCGGCCGCCCTGCGGCCACCGATTGCATTTTTACGGTGCGGGCTCTGTGCTAGAGCAGGCCTCCTTCATCTTGTGAGGTTTGACGTGTCCCGCCCAAAATTGTCCCTGGCCTGCGGCCTCTATGACCGCACCGACGCGCTGCGCACCGGCGACGTCAAAGTCGACGGCATCGATATCGACTTCATCGCTATCTCGAACCCGCGCGAAATCTTCGACCGCATGGGCGGCAAGCAGGAATTCGACGTCTCGGAATTCTCCTCTTCTGAGTTCATCAGCCGGCTCGGCCGCGGCGACAACACCTTCGTCGCCCTGCCGGTGTTTCCCTCTCGCGTGTTCCGGCACGGCTATATCTATGTCAACCGCAAGGCGGGCATCCGCGAACCCAAGGACATCGCCGGCAAGCGCGTCGGCGTGCCGGTCTACACCATGACCGCCGCGGTCTGGATCCGCGGCCACCTCATGCATCAATACGGGGTCGATCTCTCCGGCTGCCGCTGGCTCGAAGGCGCGATCAATCATGCCGGCTCGCACGGCGAGCCGAGCGCGCCGCCGCTGTTGAAGCCGATCACGGTCGAGCGCGATCCGCAGGGGCGCTCGCTGAGCGAACTCCTTGCGAAGGGCGAGATCGACGTCATCATGGGCACGCAGCACCCGATCCCGCATCCCGACATCGCGCCACTGTTCCCGGACGCGCGCGCGGTCGAGCGTGAATTCGCCAAGACGACACGCATCTTCCCGATGATGCATCTGGTGGTGATCCGCCGCGACGTGCATGAGCGCGATCCCTCGATCGCACCCCGGCTCTACAAGGGCTTCGTCGACGCCAAGAACCTCGCGCTGGCGCGGCTCAAGCGCGGCCATCCGCTGATGCTGCCGTGGCTGCACCAGGACATCCATGAGCTCGACGAGGTGTTCGGCGGCGATCCCTACCCCTGCGGCATCGAGGCCAATCGCCCAAGCCTCGAGGCTCTGATGCAATACATGGTCGAGCAGCACTTCATTGCACGGCCGATCCCGCTCGAGGACGTGTTCGTGCCGGTCGACAAGGCGCTGCGCTAACCGGGATATCGCGCGGCGCCAAGGGCGGTGCTACTGTCCCCGCGGCATCATGCATTGAGGGCGACGATGGGCCTGGAGCAAGTAGGAACAACGGCGGCGACGGCGGTCGACTACGACCGCTACCGGCTGCGCCGCTTCGTCGAAGAGCTCGACCCTGCCGAAATCGAGCGCCGCGGTGGCCAGAGCAAGCTCTCCGAAGTCGCCGCCACGCTCGAAGGCAATCCCAAGGCGGTGCTGTTCGAGCACGCCGGCGGCCACGCGCTGATCGGCAATGCACTTGCGAGCCGCGCGCGTTTCGCCAAGGCGTTCGGCACGACACCGCAAGAACTGCTGCCGGAAATCCTCCGCCGACTGCGCACCAAGCCGGAATTCGTCGAGGTGACGCGCAAGGAAGCGCCGGTGCAGCAGATGGTGATGACCGGCGCCGACATCGACCTCACCAAGCTGCCGGTGCATCTGCAGCACGGCAAGGACGGCGGTCCCTACATCTCCGCCGGCATGGACTTCGCGCGCGACCCGGCAACGGGTCTCATCAATGTCGGCCTGCGCCGCTTCATGGTGCGCTCGCGCAACACCACCGGCATCGACCTCGTTGCGCCAAGCGACCTGCGTAACATTTATCTCGCGACGCTCGCGCGCGGCGAACGGCTGCCGATGAGCGTCGTGGTCGGCGGCCATCCGGTCGACTATTTCGGCGCCACCATGCGCATGCCGGGCGACGAGATGGAGCTGCTCGGTTCGCTGCGCGCCGCGCCGATGCCGCTGGTGAAGAGCATCACCAACGACCTGCGCGTACCCGCCGACGCCGAATGGGTGATCGAAGGCTATCTTGGCGAGGAAGGCTACAAGGAGCCGGAAGGCCCCTACGGCGAATTCCTCGGCTACTACGGCGGCGTGAAGACCAATCCGATCTTCTACGTCACCGCCATCACGCGGCGCGAAGACGCGCTATTCCAGACGCTGACCATCGGCGGCCCGACCATGAGCCGCACCGACACCGCGCAGCTCTGCACGCTGCGCACCGAGGTGCTGATCTGGCGCGCGCTCGAAAGCGCGGTGCGCGAGCCGGTCGCGGTCTATGCGCCGCCGGCAACCGGCGGCGTCTACAACGTGCGTATCGCCATCCGCCAGCGCGTGCCGGGCGAGGCACGCAACGCCATCGCGGCTGCGTTCGGCTCGCTCGCCAATGTCAAGAACGTGTTCGTAGTCGATCCCGACATCGACATCTTCTCCGACGAGCAGATGGAATGGGCGCTGGCGACGCGCTTCCAGCCCGACCGCGACTTCGTGGTGGCGAGCGCGTTCCGCACCATTCCGCTCGATCCGTCGCTCGCGAGCCACGGCAGCCTCGGCGCCAAGGCTGGCTACGACCTCACCATGCCGATCGGCAGCGCGAAGAAGCTCGAAGCCGAGATCCCCGCCCCGCCGCATTACCAGGGCGCGCGCTTCCCGTCGGTCGAAGCGGCGCTGCGCGACGGCCCGAAATATTACGAGGACCTGATGACCGCGCTGGGCACGGGCGACGGCCGTGAGATCGTGCTCGCACTCGACGCACTGCGCCAACAGGGCCGGCTCAAGCGCGATCCGGCCGAAGGCCGCTACGGCCTGGTCGACTGACCCCCCATGACGCCTCTCCGCTTCGGACTTCTTGCCACTGCGATCGGTCTCGCGCTGCCAACCGTCCTCGCCGCCTATCCCGAGCGGCCGGTGACCATCCTCGTCCCGTTCGCGCCGGGCGGCGCCAACGACGTGGTGGTGCGCGCGATTCAGCAGCCGCTGGCGGACGCGCTCGGCCAGCCAATCGTGGTGGAGAACCGTGGCGGCGCCGGCGGCAGCCTCGGCACCGCCCATGCGGCGCGCCAGAAGCCCGACGGCTACACCATCCTGATGGCGGCGACCGGCTACGTGGTGAACCCTTCGCTCTATGACAAGGTCCACTACGATCCGCTCAAGGACTTCGAACCGATCGCCGAGGTTACGACCTTTCCGGTTATCTATGCCGTGCGTCCCGACATCGGCGTGAAGACGATGAAAGAGCTGATCGCCTATGCCAAGACGCGCGCCGGCGGGCTCAACTATTCGACGCCCGGCGCGGGCACCCTGCCCCATCTCGCGGCCGAACTGCTCAAACTCAACGCCGGCATCGAGATGGTGCACATTCCGTATCCGGGCGCGGCGCCGGCGGCGCAAGCGCTGCTTAGCAAGACCGTCGACGTGGCGTCGATCTCGATCTCGGTCGCGAAGCCGCAGATCGATGCCGGCAACTTCATCGGGCTCGCGGTGAGCGGCGGCGAGCGCTGGCCGGAGCTGCCGAACGTGCCGACTATCGTCGAGGCCGGCTTCCCCGCCGCGCTGGCCGACACCTGGCAGGGCCTGATGGTGCCGGCCGGCACGCCGAAGGACATCGTCGACCGGCTCGCCAAGGCGACGATCGAGGTGGTGCGACGGCAGGATGTGCGCGAGCGGCTGCTCAAGGCCGGCTTCCATGCCACCGGCCGCGGGCCCGACGATTTCCGCAAGCGGATCGTCGAGGAGGTGCCGAAGTGGAAGACTGTGATTGAGAAAGGCCGCATCAAAGCGCAATAAGCGGTAAAGCAAAGCAATAAGGGGGACGGCGTGACATCACCGGTGCTGTTTGAGACCAAGAACGATTGCCTCGACGTCGTTCTCAACCGTCCCGACGAGGGCAACCTCATCACCAACGAGATGGGCGGCGAGATCGCGCGCGTGCTGCGCGAGGTCGGCCCCGAGATCAAGCTGATCCGACTGCGCGGCAACGGCGCGAATTTCTGCAAGGGCCGCCAGGCGCCGAAGATCGACCGCGACACCATGACTCCGTTGCAGATGCGCCATCCGATCGCCGAGGTGCCGCTCACCCTTTACGCCGCGATCAAGGAGGCGCGTGCGCCGACGCTCGCGATCGTTCAAGGCGAGGCGATCGGCGTCGGCTGCGCGCTCGCCGCGGTCTGCGACATGACGCTCGCCGCCGACGACGCTGTGTTCCAGGTGCCGGAGCTCAACCACAACATCGCGCCGACGCTGGTGATGTGGGCGCTGATCAACCGCGTGCCGTACAAGACCGCCGCTTATCTCGTCTATTCGCGCGAGCGCATCACGGCCGAGCGCGCGGAATTCCTCGGCGTCGTCACCAAGGTGTTCCCGGCCGCGCAACTCGCGAGCGAGGCCGAGGCATTCTCGCAGAACCTGCTCAGCCGCGCCGCGACCTCGCTGCAAGGCATCAAGGAATTCCTGAAGTTCGGTAGCCGCATGGACCCCGCGAGCGCATCGGCCTACTCGGCGACGCTCAACGCGGCGGTGTCGGCCTCGGCGCCGCGCGAGCCGCACAGATAGATTGTCCTTGATCGCACCGCCCGAACTGTCGAAGACCGCTGTCGTAGATCAGCTGCGCGCGCTCGGCGTCCAATCCGGCGGCGTGCTGCTGGTGCACACCTCCTTCCGTGCGGTGCGCCCCATCGAATCCGGGCCGCTCGGCCTGATCGCGGCGCTGCGCGACGCGCTCGGGCCGGACGGCACTTTGGTGATGCCGTCAATGTCGGACAACGACGACGCGCCGTTCGATCCGGCAACGTCGCCATCTGCAACAGACCTTGGCGCCGTCGCGCAAATGTTCTGGCGGCTTCCTGGCGTTATGCGCAGCAATCATCCGTTCGCCTTTGCAGCGGTAGGGCCGCAGGCTGACGCAATCACCGCCGACCCACTCCCGCTGCCACCACACGGCGCCGCAAGTCCGGTCGGGCGCGTCCACGATCTCGACGGCCAGGTGCTGCTGCTCGGCTGCAGCCATGGCGAGAACACAACTTTGCACCTGGCCGAAATCCTCGCCGGCGTCCCCTACCGCGTTCCGCGACACTGCACGGTGCTCAAGGATGGGCGTCCAGTCCGCATCGACTACGGCGAGAACGATCACTGCTGCGAGCGCTTTGCGTTGGCGGACGACTGGCTGCGTTCGCGCAACCTTCAGAGCGAGGGGCGCGTCGGCTACGCCCATGCGCGGCTCGCCCGGGCGCAGGACATCGTCCGCATTGCCGTCGAACATCTCAAGCGCGACCCAGTGATGTTCCTGCATCCCGCCGGGGCCGGCTGCGAGCAATGCGAGGATGCGCGCGCAAGCTTGACGCGCCCCTCGCCGCCCTGAGACAGTCGGCCGGATCGGGGAGCTAGCATGGAATTCGGCATTTTCGACCACGTCGACGCGAGCGGCGTGCCGTTGCAGGAATTCTACGACAGCCGTTTCAAGATCGTCGAAGCCTACGATCGCGGCGGCTTCTACTGCTATCACGTCGCCGAGCACCACCAGACGCCGCTCGGCCTCGCCGCATCGCCGGCGGTCTACCTCGCCGGCGTCGCGCAGCGTACCAAACACCTCCGCTTCGGACCGCTGGTCTACACGCTGCCGCTCTATCATCCGCTGCGGATCACGGAAGAGATCTGCATGCTCGACCAGATGAGCCAGGGGCGCATGCAGGTCGGCATCGGGCGCGGTATCTCGCCGCTCGAAACCAAAGGGTTCGGCGTCGATCCCGCCGAGCGGCTGGAGCGTTATGAAGACATCCGGCAGGTGATGATGCAGGGCCTCACGCAGAAGGCGGTGACCTTCAAAGGCAAGTTCTTCTCATTCGATAAGGTGCCGATGGAGCTCGAACCGTTGCAGAAGCCGCACCCGCCGATATGGATTGGCGCGTCGAGCGCCGACAGCGCGGCCCGCGCCGCGCGCAACGGCCACAATTTTGTTTCGCTGAGCACCAGCTCCGATACGCGCAAGCTCACTGACAGCTATCGCGCCGCCTGGAAGGATGCGCACGGCGACAAGCCGTTGCCGAAACTCGGCCTCGGCCGCTTCATCGTCGTCGGCGAGAGCGACGCGGCGGCGTTGGCGCTGGCACGCCGCGCCTACAAGGTGTGGCACGACAGCTTCCATCATCTCTGGCGCAAGCACGGCACGGTGCCGACGCAGGGCGAACGTGCGCGCGAGTTCGACGAGATCATGGACGGTGGGCGCGGCGTCGCCGGCACGCCCGCCACCTGCATCAAGATGCTGCGGGCGCAGCTGGCCGAAGCCGGCGTCAATTATTCGGTCGGGCAGTTCGTGTTCGGCGACATGAGCCTCGCGGAGGCGTTGGGCTCGATCGACCTGTTCGTGCGCGAGGTGATGCCGGCGCTGCGCCCGTGATTGCGCTCGCCTGGCGCGTGCCACCGTTTCGTGCGGTATTCTCGTATTCTCCGACAGGCACGTGTGTTATGAGGCATGTACTTGGCCGGAAAACTTTACATCTCATCACAACGGAGAATTTTATGAACCGCATCGTTATCGGCGCCCTCGCGGGAATTGGCATCGCCGGGATGGCTACGGCGCCGGGCGCATACGCCGGCCAGTCGTCGACCGAGGCCGCGACCAGAGCACCAGCCCAATCGCCTGAAAACATCGTCGTTGCCGAAGCTGGCATGGGCGGCATGGGTGGGGCGGTATGGGCGGCGGTGGTGGCGGTGGAATGGGCGGCGGCGGTGGTGGAATGGGCGGCGGTGGCGGTGGCGGAATGGGCGGCGGTGGCGGCGGCGGAATGGGCGGCGGTGGCGGCGGCGGAATGGGCGGCGGCGGTGGTGGCGGAATGGGCGGCGGTGGCGGCGGCGGAATGGGCGGCGGCGGTGGTGGCGGAATGGGCGGCGGCGGTGGCGGCGGCGGAATGGGTGGTGGTGGCGGTGGCGGTGGCGGAATGGGTGGTGGCGGTGGCGGCGGCGGAATGGGTGGCGGCGGTGGCGGCGGCGGAATGGGTGGCGGTGGTGGCGGCGGCGGCGGCGGTATGGGTGGCGGTGGCGGTGGCGGCGGAATGGGCGGCGCTGGTGGAATGGGCGGAATGGGTGGTCCGGGCGTAGCCGTCATCGGCGGCCGGTCGGTGGTCGTTGTCTCCGGTCCACGTTACGTACGATGGGGCGGGCGCACGCGGCGCATCGTCGCCATCAGCGCGCTCCCGGTGACGCTCGGAGCGATCGCGATTTCTGGACGCCGCTACTACGCCACCGGATATCCGGCGGTGGCCGCGACGCCCAACGTGTGCACGGGCGTGACCGCGGAAGGCTGCGAGCTCCGGTTGGCGGACGTTCCGATGGACGGCGGCGGCACTGCGTCGGTCTGCGTGCAATACTGCCCGACGGAAGACGGCCAGCCGCCCCAAGGTGTGCCGGCTCCTCAATAATGGGGACTGACGGGCAACGCTGAACGCGTTGCATCGGATATCTTGAAAGCGATCGCGCGGCATCGGAAACGGTCGCCGCGCGATTCAGTTTTCCGCGACCGCTTCGAACGCCGCGCTCCACGCGCACCACGAACGTCACTCGGCCTTGATGCCGGCAAACGCCATATATTCCTTGGCGACACGGTCGGGCACGACGGACAGGCTCGTCACGATCAACTTGTGCAGCTCGGCACCGGACAGTGCGCGCCCGACCGGCAGGCCGCGCTTGTCGGCTTCGGCCCGATAGTCCTTGTCATCCATCAGCCGCTGATAGGCCGCACGCAGGATTTCAAGCCGCTCAAGCGGAACGCCCGGCGGCCCAAGCAGCGGCAGTCCGATCTGGCTCGGCGTGGTGACGAGGCCGAGCAGCGCCCGCGCATTCGGATCGGCCACCACCTCGGAAAGCACCGGCACGCCCGGAAACGCCTCGAAGGATTGCACGATCGCCTTCACCGCGCCGCTCGCAAGCAGATCGGGACGCGAATTCGCGACGCTCCCTTCGTGTGAGAACAGCCCGTCAACCTCTCCGCGCTCGAGCGCGATCAGCACCTCGTTGAAGCCGGGATAGCCGGTGACGACTTTGAGCGGCCAGCCTTCGTAGGAGGCAAGAACCCGCGGCGCGATGGCGTTCTCGGAGCGTGCATGGAGAGCGCCGATCACGATCTCCTTCTTGGTGCGCTTGAGCTCGGCGAGCGAGGTCACGCCGGTGCGGCGATGCAGCCATAGCGCGTTCGCGGCGCTGCCGGCACCGCCGACATAGGAGAAGCGCGTGAGGTCGTAGCTGATGCCGCCCTGCGGCACGACGTTGCTCAACAGGAAACCGCTGCGCCCCGGGAAGCCGATGATAAGCCCGTCCGCGGCGGCGGCATTGTAGAGATGGTTGGCGAGCACGATGCCGCCGGCGCCCGGCATGTTGCGCGAGACGATGGCCGGCTGTCCCGGAATGTATTTGGCGAGATACCTCGTCAGCACCCGCATCTCGCCGTCGACGCCGCCGCCGGGCGGAAATCCGGCGATCACGGTCAGCGTCTTGCCGGCATAGAAATCCTGCGCCGCGTGCGCCGCCCGCAACCGCGAGCAGCGCAACGACGCTCACACTGGCGGCGCGTGCAAAGCGCACAAGCCGTCAGGCCGGCTGCTTCTCGGGAGCCTTCTTCGCCTTGCCCTGCCGGTCGGCCGCGTATTCCACGTCGTCAAAACCGTGAACGGAAATGTCGAACAGATTGCCGTCCGGATCCATGGCGCGATGCTCGGCGAACGGCCGCGTCGACGGCCGCTCGGTCACGGGCTCGTCCCACTTGGCGAGCTTGGCTTCGATGTCGGCGAGATCGTCGACCTGGAAGCCGAAATGATTGATGCCGCTCGGGGTCGCGTCACCGCGGTTGCGCAGGATCGCGAGCGTGAGATAGCCGTCGCTCATGTAGCGGGCGCCGCTCTTCTCGGAATGGATGCACTTCATCCCGAACACTTCTTCGTAGAATTTTGCCAGCCGCTCCGGGTCCTTGGTCTTGATGGCGAGGTGACGGATCTTGGGCATGGAGTTCCTCCATTCTTGATCTGCTGCAATAGTTTCAATCGTAGGCAAGTCGCGCGCCCCAAACAAGGCCACGCCAGGAATCGTATCCAACCCACTTGCTTGTGGGCTTCTCCGGGTCGCACAATCCCTCGACGAAACAAAAAATACGGGAGGGAAGCGATGAGGAGGATTCTGTCCACCGCAATGGTGCTCGCCTGCGCCGCCAGTTTCGCGTTGGCGGTCGAGGGGATGGACTGGGCCTATCCGGTGACGCCGAAGGGCAAAGGCCCGCCCGACAAGGAAAAGATGCTCAGCGTGCCGGGCAGCAAGAAGCAATACACGGCGGCGCAAATTGGCGACAACTTCAGCCCGCCGGACTGGTTCCCCGACGAGCATCCGCCCATGCCGGCGGCGGTCTCGACCGGCCGGCAGCCGGGCGTCCGCGCCTGCGCGCTCTGCCATCTGCCGACCGGCGGCGGTCATCCTGAATCCGCCAACATGGCCGGCCTCCCGGTGCGCTACATCATCCGCTCGATGGAGGAGTACAAGAACGGCAACCGCGTCGGCCTGCGCGCCGCCACCATGATCGACATCGCCAAGGCGATGAACGACGAGGAGATCCGCACGTCGAGCGAATATTACGCGTCGCTGAAGCCGCATTCGCGACAGAAGGTCGTCGAAAGCCCAACCGCGCCGAAGAGCTTCGTCGGCGGCGGCGGCATGCGTTACGCGAGCCCGGAGGGTGGCGACGAGCCGATCGGCGCCCGCATCATCATCATTCCGGATAGCGCCGAAGGTGCGCAGCGCCGCAACCCGAAATCCAATTTCGTCGCCTACGTGCCGCCGGGCAGCGTCGCGAACGGCAAGGCGCTCGCCGCCGGCGGCAACGGCAAGACGATCGCCTGCGGAATCTGCCACGGAGCGGGCCTCAAGGGCCTCGGCGAGGTCCCCGGCGTCGCCGGTCGCGATCCGACTTACCTGTTCCGGCAGCTCTACGACATGCAGCAGGGCCGCCGCAAAGGCGACGCGATGGCGCTGATGAAGGCCGTGGTCGAGAAGCTCACGATCGACGACATGATCGCGCTTTCGGCGTATTCGGCCTCGCTCGAGCCGTAGCTGGAACTCATTCTCTCCACAAGTTGACCGCCGGCGGCCGCAGCGCCGCTGGCGGCAACCACCCCTCGGCGTTAAGATGGGGCTTGCTGGGATTCGCCCTGAGACAAGGCTTCCCTTGATGCGAATCATTCGTTGCGAAAATCATCGCCCCTCGTCCTGGGGCCGCAGGATTTTTGTCGCCGCTGCGCTCGCGCTGGTCGCGGGCGCGCAGGCTGCTGCGCAGAACACGGCGCCGAACATTGCCGCCGATGAGTTGCTTTCGGCGGTGGTGCAGATCAAGACCTACATCAATCCCGAGGGGCGCACGGTCAAAGGGCTCGGCCAGCAGCGCGCCGGCTCCGGCATCGTTATCGACGACAAGGGCCTGATCCTCACCATCGGCTATCTGATGGTCGAGGCGCATTCCGCCGAAGTTCTCACCAATTCCGGCCGCAAGACCGCCGCCGATGTGGTCGGCTACGACCACGACACCGGCTTCGGCCTGCTGCGCGCCGCCGAGCCGCTCAAGGTCAAGCCGCTCGCGCTTGGCAAATCCGGCGACCTCAAGGAGCAGGATCAGGTGCTGGCGGCGAGCTTCGGCGGCCGCGCCGGCATCGCACCGGCTTATGTCATGTCACGGCGCGAATTTGCCGCCGGCTGGGAATACCTCATCCCGGGCGCGATCTTCACTGCCCCTGCCCATTCGGAATGGAGCGGCGCCGCGCTGGTATCGCGCGACGGCAAGCTCGTCGGCGTCGGCTCGCTGGTGGTTGGCGATGCCACCGGCCAGGGCAAGAACCTTCCCGGCAACATGTATGTGCCGATCGACCTGTTGCCGCCGATCATGGCCGACCTGCTTTCGAGCGGCCGCGTCACCGGCCCCGGCCGGCCGTGGCTCGGCCTCAATGCGGAGGAAATTCGTGGCCGCATCTTTGTGAGCCGCGTCACCGGTGATGGTCCGGCCGAGCGAGCCGGCGTTCATGCCGGCGACATCGTCATCGCCGTCAACGGCGAGACGCCACGCTCGCTCGCCGACTTCTATCGCAAAGTCTGGTCGCTAGGCGGCGCCGGCGCCTCGGTGCCGCTCGACCTGTTGCAGGACAGCGGCATCAAGCGGATCGACATCAAGTCGATGAACCGCCTCGATCACCTGCGGCTGAAATCCACATTCTGATTTCCGGCAGACTGTTATAGTGACGACGCCGCTCCGCCATCCTTCGCGGCGCGGTCTCATCTATTTGCGCATTCGCGCGTCTACGAATTTCCTGGAGCATACATGCCGAGAGTCCCCCGCCGCGTCGTCACCGGCCACAACGCCGAGGGCAAGTCGATCTTCATCGCGGACGCGCCGACGCCGCACGTGTTCCAGCGCAGCACCGGCAGCGCCATCGTGATGGAGTTGTGGGAGACGACGTCCACGCCTGCCGACAACCGCAGCAATGACGACGCCATCGCGCGCGGCTTTCGCCTGCCGCCACCCAAGGACGGCAGCGTCTTCCGCATCATCGCATATCCGCCGGACAAGGAACGGCTCAAGTCGCTCGCCGCCGAGCTTGCCGCGCCGGACGACGGCTCCGGCCGGGTGGCGGCCGCCGACAAGAGCAGCGGCGCGCGTCATCTCGGCTTCCACAAGACCAGCTCGGTCGACTATGCGATCGTGCTGTCGGGCGAGATCTACGCGCTGATGGACGAAGGCGAGGTGCTGCTCAAGGCCGGCGACGTGCTGATCCAGCGCGGCACCAACCACGCCTGGAGCAACCGCACCGACGATCCCTGCTATGTGGCGTTCGTGCTGATCGACGCCGCGCCTGTATAGATACAGCTTTTAGCCCGCATGGAGCGGAGCGCAATGCGGGACGGACGCCCCGGATTTCGCCATAGCGTGTCAAAGACGCGCGTGAACGCGCTTTATGGCTCCATCCGGGCTACAAGCGCTTGCGTCAGCCGACATAGGCGACGACGACGTAGCCTACGCCGGCGACGGTAAACGTCGCCGCCTCGCGCATACCCATGCCGGCGTGGACCTTGCGCGACACCGCGTTGTCGGCGCGGATGAAGGTAAAGCCCTCGCGACCCGGGAGCTGCGCCTTCAGCGCCTCGAATATCGCGCGGGCAACCCCCTGCCCGCGATCGCTCTCGGCCACGCAAATCGGTCCGTAGACATAAGACCCCGGCGCGCCCGGATGGGCTTGCAGCATCCCGTCAAGGATCGGATCGGCCGATTGATCGGCAAGCGCCGACGACACGACATAACCGACCACTTCTCCATCGCGGCGGGCCACGATGATCGGCATCCCGTTGATCGCGGCATGCAGCCATTCCCGCGACATCGGCACCGAAAGCGCGCCGCCGTTCTTGCGCAGATTGCGCTCCTGCAAATCGAGAATGCCGGCGACGTCGTTCGCCGTCGCAACACTGATCTCGATACCGGCTGTCGTCATGTCAGGACGGGCTGCGGCCGAACAGCTTCAGGATCGACGCCCACAGCACTTTCGCCATCAGCGAAAAGCCGGAGATCGGCTTGGCCGCCGGTGGTGGCGCGGCTGGCGACGCGGAAGACGGCGGTTGCGCTTGTCCCGGCGCCTGTTGCGCAGGCGTCGCAGCACCCTCGCGCGCAATCTTCGCTTTCAGGTTGCTGGCGAACTGATTTATGATCTGCGCGGCGGTGGTCTGGATCATGCCGACGCCGCGGCCGTATTGCGCGACCGAGCCCGACAGCGTGAGATCGGTGTGCACCAGCACCTTCGAGCCGCCGGCCGCCCCGTCCTCGACGCGGAAAGATGCCGTCGCATTGGCGCCGCCGCGACCCTTGGAGTCGGTGCCCTGCGCCTTCACCCGTGCGGTGCGGTTGGCGTTGTCGATCTCCTCGAACGTTACCAGCCCGGCGAAAGCGAGCGCCACCGGGCCGAGCCGCACCGCGACCTTGCCCTTGTAGTTCTTCTCGTCGACGATCTCGGTAAGCTCGGCGCCCGGCATGCACGGCGCGATGCGCCGGATATCCATCAGCACGGTCCAGGCTTCCGCCGGCTTCAGCGGCACTTCAAAGGAATTGTCGAACTCCACGCGCTACTCTCCTCAAACGCTTGGGCTTTCCGGGGCGCGGGGAGACTATGCCGTGGATGGCGGCCGGGCAAATCTACTCGTTGACCGCCTGCGCAACGCCGCCATGCGCCTTCGACCAGCCGGCCGGGTCGCGCATGAAGCTTTCCACCTCGGCGAGCTTGCCGGCGTCGAATTTCTTGCTGGCCTTGGCGACCTCCAGCACGTCCCACCAGGTGGCGAGCCAGTGCATGGTGACGCCGAGGTCGCTGAGGATCTTCTGGCTCTCGGGGAAGATGTCGTAATAGAAGAACACGAACACGTGGTCGCAGCTGCCGCCGGCGTCGCGCAGCGCCTTGCAGAAATTGACCTTGCTGCCGCCGTCCGAGGTCATGTCCTCGACCAGGAGCACGCGCTGGCCGTCGGTGAGATGCCCCTCGATCTGGGCGCCGCGGCCGAACCCCTTGGCCTTCTTGCGCACGTAGAGCATCGGCAGCGCCAGGCGGTCGGCGAACCAGGCCGCGAACGGGATACCCGCGGTCTCGCCGCCCGCCACCGCGTCGAACTGCTCGAAGCCGACATTGCGCTGCATGGTCGCGACCCCGAAATCGATCAGGGTCTGCCGCACGCGCGGGAACGAGATCAGCCGCCGGCAGTCGGTGTAGACCGGGCTCGCCCGACCCGAGGTGAAGATGAAGGGCCGGTCGCCCATGAAGCGCACCGCCTCGACTTCGAGCAGCATCTTGGCCGTCAGCTCGGCCATCACCTGGCGGTCGGGGAACCCTGCGGCGGTCATGCGCGTACAATCCGCTGTTGGCGTTTATTGTCTACCCGGATGTGACCGCGCCCGGGCCAAATATCAATATCGAATAAGCGCTTATCCCAAGCCGCTTGCGTGACCGTTAAGGCCGGCGCGTTGACAAATTTGGCAGATATGCCAAGCCTTTCCTGCATTTCGCCGATTTGCCGTCGCAAGACTTTTCGGAGGCATCGCCCTTGTCGGAAGACCGCACCGCCATTCCCGCTTCGACCGCCGAGGCCGCCGCGCCCGGCCACAACCGGTTCGCGGACGTGGTGTGGGAGCGCAAGACCAAGCACCGCATCTTCGTGCGCGCGCTCGAAGGCACCTACGGCAACCTGGTCAAGGAGCTGTTCGAGCAGCCGCGCGTCTACAAGACCCGCGACCTGCAGTGGAAGGGCGGGCCGCAGAGCTACGGCAAGAAGATCGTCAATCCGCAGGCGGTGAAGATCGCGCAGTCGATCGAGACCCACATGGAGGTCTATACGCCGGGCGCCCGCACCTCAAAGCACGGCCACATGAACTCCGCGGTGTTCTACTGCCTCAAGGGCCGCGGCCACGACGTGCACGACGGCCGCCGCTACGACTGGGAAGCCGGCGACGCGCTGATCGTCGAGAACGCCTGCGTGCACCAGCATTTTTCCGAGGAGGATGAGGACGAGACCATCGTCCTTGTCATGAAGGCGAAGCCGCTGTTCCTGTTCATGCACATGCTGTTTCAGAAGATCGCGGAAATGCCGCCCAAGACCGGCACCGAGAAGCAGCTCAACTACATCCCGCCGGGCGATTTGTAGGCCGCGGAACTGTTGGCTCACAGCAACTAATTCTTGGCGCCCTTTGCGACGGCGGATATTGGTTTCGCCACCGCCCGCAGATGTTCGACAAAGCGCTGGACTGCCGGCCCCATCGTTCGATTCTTCAAGGTCAGGATGGCGATGGGCCGCGGCTTGATGCTTAGCTTGATCGGCAAGACTTTGAACGACAAATGCTTGGCGTCACCTCTCAGTACCGATTCCGACAGAATGGACAGAAAGCGTCCAGTCGCAATGAGGTGAGTTCGCAAGAGGACGGACGACGCAGTCACCCTCTCGGACGGAATGAGTAACCCTTCGGCTTCGAATGCCTCCTTAAGGATTGCATTGACCACGGGGTTGGGAGGGACGGTCCAAGGCTCGTTCACCAGATCGGCCAAGGTAAGCGCGCGGCGACGCGCCCAACGGCTTTGCGCGCCTGCGACGACGAAATGCGGGTCGTCGAACAGCACCTCGACATCCAGGTCATCGTCCACGAATCCCCTTGGCGTCCTTGCGAGCATGAGGTCGACATTGCGCGCGCGCAATTCGTGAAACTCCAAGGCTGAGATGTCGAGCTGGGATACCCGAATCACGATTTGCGGATGGTGACGCGACATCCGGTCGATGACCGTTGGCAACAGCCAAGCTGACAAAAAATCCTGACTGGCGATCCGCACTTCACCTGCAGCGTGGTTCGAGAGGAACTCAATATCCTTGATGCCCTGTTTCAACTCGTCGAAAACCACGTCACCGCGCTTTAGGAGTGCAACGGCGTAGATCGTAGGTTCGATGCCGTGCGAATTCCGGTCGAGGAGGCGAACGCGAAGTGCGCCCTCAAGGCTGGCGATTGCCTCAGACACCGCCGATTGGGACATCGCCAGATGCGGAGCCGCCTTGGCCATGCTTCCCCAGCGCACCACTGCGGACAGAATGTGCAGATCGCGCAGGCGTACGCGCCCGCCGATGCGACGTTCCCAGTCCCAGGTCGCACCGGTCATCGGAATTACCGATAGGGTTAGAGCAGATTCGCGATTCCCCTGACTTGCCGATCGAATAGGTCTTTTCAGACCCAACAATTTTCAGGAAGCGCCTGCGATCAGGAGGGGATGATGGCAGTTCATGGGAATGTCGCGCAAGCATCCCGGTTTATTTTGTTTGCAGCGGCGACATTGGGAGCGGCGCTGCCGCCGGGCAGCGCAGTCAGCCAACAACGACCACTAAAGGATCAACTCATCGGCGCGTGGGCTCTTGTGTCGAATGAGCACACACGTCCGGACGGCACCAAGCGGCAGCTTTACGGTTCCGATCCAAAAGGCACCCTAATCCTTCTCGCCAATGGGCGCTTCGCTACCATCAGTGTGAGCTCGGAGCGCTTGATGTTCAAATCCAATAATCGTTTGCAAGGCACATCGGAAGAAAACCAGTCCGCAGTACAGGGCACCAATGCAAGTTTCGGCACATGGTCGGTCGACGAAGCAAACAATTCGCTCACGATGCGTTTCGAGGGCAACTTGTTCCGGAATTTGGAAGGGACCGATTCGAAACGTCCTATCCGCTTGGCGGGAGATCAACTGAGGGTGATCAACCCGGCTCCCGGCGTTGGTGGTAGCGCCGACATCGTGTACCGCCGAATCCGCTAGATACGGCACGGCCGGTTACTCAATCCCGCTATTTCACGATTGCGCTTCCGCTAGTTGCGCGCTGGCACGTCGCCGTGGTCGTAGGCGCGCTGCTCGCGGTCGAGCGCCTCGGCCTCGGAGTAGCCAAGCATCAGCGCCTCCATCACCCGGCGCAGCGGGTCCTCGCCCAATGACATGTGCGCGGCGAGGAAGCCGGCGAGCCGCGCGAACACCACCGGCTGGGCAATCATGCGCTCGTAGCGCTTGTCGGCCGTCGCCTGTTCGCAATCCTTCACCGCGCGGCTGAGCGCATCGGTGAACAGCTTCTCCATGTAGCCGGTGTTGTCGGCGGGCGCGTCCTGCGGCGCGGGCGCATTCGCCAGCAGCGCGCGGGCATGGGCGACGAAGCGCGCATACAGCATCTCCTCGAGCTTGCTGTCGCCTTCGTCTTCTTCTTCCAGATCACCGCACATGTTTCTCTCTGCCTTGTCTCAAACCTATCTCCGTCATCCTGAGGTGCGAGCGAAGCGAGCCTCGAAGGATGCACGGCCATGGCGCTGCAACAGCCGGGCCGTCGCCCTTCGAGGCTCGCCGCTACGCGGCTCGCACCTCAGGGTGACGGGTCAGGGGTTGCGCTCGGAGCCCTAATACCCTTCCGCGTTCTCCAGCTGCTCGAACCAGTCAAAGCCCATCGGCTTGATGATCCGGCTGTTGATCACGATGATACGCGCCTCGTTGCTGGCGTCGGCGTTGAAGTGCTTGTGGATGCAATAGGGCGGGATGTAGACGAAATCGCCCTGCTCCCACTCGAAGCGCTTGGGTTCGGCGTCCCACTCGAACTCCATCACTTCCTTGACGTCGAACTTCACGTCCCAGTGCAGGTCGTAGCCCCTGCCCTCGACCACGTAGAACACTTCTTCCGAGAGATGCCGGTGCTTGCCCGACGCCTTCCCGGGCGGCAAGGAACTGCATGTAGATGTCGAGGCAGCACTCCTTGGTATTCATCTTCTCGTTGATGATGTGCTTGATGAGACCGTCGGGCGAGCGCTCGAACGGCATCTCCGAGCCCTTCACCACGTTCATGCGGCCCTGGTATTCCTTGCGGAATTCCTCGGACGCCTTCAGCGCCTCGGCATAGAAGTCGACGTTCTGGGTCTGGGCGTGGGCTTTCGCGCGCTCGCGCGGATCGATGACGCTCATTCTCTATCTCCTCACAGCCCGGTCGGCGGCGTGTACGCCAGTTGTTTCGGCGTCGCGTCCTTGGGCGGAAATTCCGCGACCTTCTGGAATATCATGTGCATGAACAGGAACAGCGGCTTCGCCTTCATCACCAGCACGATCGACTCGTCGTCCGGCTCGTCGCTGAAATGCTGGTGCACGCAGGCGTTCTCGACCAGCAGCGCGTCGCCCGCCTCCCAGTCCATGCGGCGGCCGTCATGTACGTCGTGGCCCTTGCCCTTGAGCACGTAGAACACCGCCGAGTTCATGTGGCCGTGCTTCTGGCCGTAGCCGCCGGGCGCGAACACCTCGATGTGGGTCTCGATCGACTGCGCGATCTTGGCCGACTGCGGATTGATCACCTTCTTGCCGTAGAAGGACGGACCACCCTTCCACTGCAGGTCGCGGCTCTTATAGACCCGCGGCTGGCCGAACAGCTCCTTGACCAGGTTGCCGTAGGTGCCTTCGAGCGCGCGCACGAACACGCGCTTCTTGGTCCACCGCTCCCACACCACCTCCTCGCCCTTGATGTTGTGGCCCGGGCCGGGCGGCCCGTCGATTTTTGGGGCGATGGCGTCGGTGGCGTCGTCTCAATGACTGTCTCCGGGTTATTCGGCTGCTTCACTCTGTGCCAGCTTTGGCGGCAGGTCCGCAAGCTCGGCCTGGTAGGCGTCGTCCATCTTCGGCGCCACGCCGTGCCTCGCCAGCGCGTCGGCGAACATGGCGCGGATTTCCGGCTTTTCGTCGGCATAGTCAATCTGATCGCCCCCGATGCGCTGGCTGATCCAGGCCACCGGCACGCCCTGCGAGTTCCGCAAGCTTGCGACCTCGTGCTTGAAGGCGAGATAGCGCGCCGGCGATGCGCCGGTGTTGAAGTGCTGATGGAACATGCGGTTCGGCGGCACGATCAAAGTGCCGACCTGCCAGTCGAAGCGCTGCGGCTCCTGGCCTTCGTGCCACATCAGCGAGAAGCCCTCGCCGGAGAGGATGATGACGTGCGCGCTCGGCCCGTGGCAGTGCGCCTTCTTGTAGGTGCCGACCGGGAACTGGGAGATGTGGCTCGGCATGCCGCCCGACATGTTGAAGCGGATGTGCCCGCCGCCGGCGCCGCGCTCCTTCGCGCTGATCAGCGGCAGATTGACCGCGTCGGCGACGAAATTGGTGGCGAGCAGGAAGCCCTTCTTCTCGGCCTTGGGCGTGAAGTAGTCCGGCTCGCCGTTGAAGCGGCCCTTGAAGTCGTAGGACGTGTTGAAGATGAAATCCGTGTCGTCATAGAGGTTCATCACCGACGGCGCATTGGTGACGCCGACATAGCGCGCCGCCTCCTGCCCGGAGCCGTTGAAATGCTGGTGCCAGCAGTTGAGCGGGATCGCGAACATCGCGCCCGCCTTCCACTCGAAGGTGATGCGCTTGCCGGCATCGTTCCACACCGTGGTGGCGCCGCGGCCGTCGAGGATCAGGATCATCTCCTCGTAGAGCTGGCGCTGCGGCGCGAGCTTCTTGCCGGGCGGGATGGCGCAGACGTAGCAGTCGTTCGACGTGCGCGAGGCGTCGTGGTTGATGAAGACGCCCGCGCCGCCGCGCCGGGCCCAGGGCTTGAGGTCCACGGTGCGCAGGTTCGGAACATATTGCGCGCCGATGACGTCGAGGCCTTCCGCGCGCACCCAGGCGAGATAGGGTGTGTCCTTCTCGGTCGCGAATTTCTTGGCGAGTTCGTCCGAAACGGTGGGATTTTTGGCCATCACGAGGTCCCTTCGAGCGGAATTTGGCGCTACATTATTCCTTGGCTACGGTGCGTCAACGGCAGGCCCCGGTCCGCACCAGCGCCGGGAATCAGGAGCGATCTCATGCTCTTCGGCATGTATGCGCCCGTGCCCCACGTCACGGTGGGGTCCAAGGAGATCACCCGCTCGGTGAAGGGCGCGTTGAAGCCGTTGCCCGACGGCGAAATTGATCCGGCGTTTACACTCGCCAAGGATGTGCTTTGCGCCGCCGACGAATTGGACTTCGACCTCTGCCTCTATGCCGAGCGACATCTCGGCGCCGACTTCGAGGCCTGGATCCTCGCCGCCGCCATCAGCTCGTGGACGAAGAACATCCGCGCCATGCCGGCGGTGCATCCGGGGCTGTGGCATCCGACGCTGATCGCCAAGATGGCGGCCTGCCTCGACCGCCTCACCACCGGCCGCAGCGCCATCAACCTCGTCACCGGCTGGAACGAGGTCGAAGCGCGGATGTACGGCGGCGACATCCTCCTGCACGAGGACGACCGCTATGTGCGGGCGGAGGAATTCGTGACCGTGCTGCGCGGCATGTGGAACGAGACGCCGTTCTCGTTCGATGGACGGTTCTACCAGGTGAAGGAGTTGCAGCTTCTCTTGAAACCCGCGACCGTACCGGAAATCTTCACCGCGAGCCGCAGCGAGCGCGGGTTGGAGATGGTGGCGAAATACGCCGACTGGTGGTTCCTCGACTACGACAAGGGCGCGGCCGATCTCGCCGGCGTCGAGGACAGCCTGCGCCGCGCCATGGATGGCATGAACCGCCGCGCGGCGAAATACGGACGCAAGGTGCGCTTCGCATTCAATCCGTTCGTCGCCTTCGGCGAGACCGACGAGGCGGCGCTCGAACATGCCAAGAAACTGCTCACGCCCGACGAGCCCGATGCCGATGTGCGCAAGATGATGTCGCGCGTCGGCCCGGCGATGAAGTCAGGCTGCATCGGCCGGCCGCAGAAGGTGCGCGACCAGCTGATGAAATACACCGATATGGGCGTGGAGCTGTTTCTGCTGAAGTTCGTGCCGACGGTCGACGCGGTGCACGAAATCCGCGACGAGCTCATCGCGCCGTTACACGGCTATACGCGGCAGGCGGCTGCGGCGGCGGAGTGATCTCCCGTGTCCCGGGCGAGCGAAGCGAGACCCGGGACCCAGCGCAAGAACCACGAAGCTGTAGCCTGGATCCCGGCTCGCGCTCGCTACGCTCGCTTGGCCGGGACGCGAAGCGGCTATTTCTTCTTCCCCGCCTTCGCCTGCTCGGCCAAATAATAGCGCAGCCGCTCGCGCACGGCGTCGGCGCTTTCCTTGGTCCAGCGCCGGAAGCCCTCCCCGGTTCGCATGCCGAGCTTGCCGGACGCGACCTTCTCCTTGAGGAATTTGGTCGGCTCGGTCGAGTTGTCGAGATCGGCGATCAGCACGTTCTGGATGTCGAGCGTGAGGTCGAGGCCGACCAGATCGGACTGCTCCATCGGCCCGAGCACCGCCATGCGCGCACCGAAACCCGACTTGACCACGATGTCGATGGTCTCGGCGTCGCAGACGCCGGCGGCGACCAGCGCGATCGCCTCGCGCTTCAGCGCATGTTGCAGCCGGTTGCCGACGAAGCCCGGGATGTCCTTCTTGACGTGCACCGGCTCGCGGCCGGCGTCGCGCAGCAGATCGATGGTCTTGCGCACGGTCTCGTCGCTGGTGGCGTCGTTCTGGATCACCTCGACCAGCGGCACAAGATGCGGCGGGTTCCAGAAATGCGTGCCGACCACGCGGTCGCGATGTTTGAGCTTGGCGCCGATGTCGGTCGAGGGAATCGCCGAGCTGTTGCTGGCAAGGATGGTGGTCGGCGCGGTGACGCTTTCGAGCTCGGCGAAGATCTGCTGCTTGAGCGGCAGCTTCTCCGGCGCCGCCTCGAACACGAAGGCGACGTCCTTCATCGCCGCCGCCATCTGATCGTGCGCCGTAACGCGGCCGAGCAGCGCCGGGTCGCCGTCGAGCAGCGCGCGAGCCACCTCAAGCCGCTGCGGCAGCGAATTCCGCCACTCCGCCGACGGATCGTAGATGCGCACGGTGTGGCCCGCGGCCGCCAGCAGATAGGCGATGCCATGGCCCATCAGGCCCGCGCCGACAATGCCGATCGTGCTCATCCGGCCGTGTATCCGCCGTCGACATACATGATCTGCCCGGTGCAGAAATCCGAGGCCGGCGTGAG
>CAVTZH010000003.1:0-177415 GCA_963739175.1 uncultured Alphaproteobacteria bacterium | reverse complement strand
CTCTCGACGAAGCTCAGATGCCGGGTGGAGATCTCGGCGTCGACCGCAAGGTCGAGCTGGCTCATGCGCCGGCGGCGGCGCCATTCGCGCAGATGATCGCCGACGGTGGTTGCAGCGGTGGCCATGGTCGGAGATAGCGCGCGAACGCACTTTGGTTCCATTACCTCAGAGGTAATCGACCAGGGCGGCGCGGGCGCCATGTTGCGCCATCGAAAATACGAACTGAAAGGAGACATTCATGCAACGCTCTTTCCTGCGCCTCGCCCTGCTCGCCGATGCCCTGGTTAGCGGCGCCACCGGCCTCCTCGCCTTCGCCGGCGCCGGCTTCCTGGACGGACTGCTCGGCCTGCCGGCGGAACTCCTGCGCTACGCCGGCTTGAGCCTCATCCCGTATGCGGCGATCGTCGCCTATGTCGGGACCCGGCCGAACGTGTCGCATGCGGCGGCGTGGGCGGTCATCGCCTTCAACGCGTTGTGGTCGATCGACAGCATCGTGCTGCTGGTGAGCGGATACGTTGCGCCGGCTGCACTCGGCTACGCGTTCGTGATCTTCCAGGCTGTCGTGGTCGCGGGCTTTGCCGGGCTGCAATATGTGGGGCTGCGGAAAGAGGCCGTCACGGCGTAAGCGCGGTACTCAACTCTTGTGTCCCGGACGGGTGCAGCACGCAGTGGTGCACCGCTGATCCGGGACCCCGCTTCTCGCTTCGAGCTTCTTGAAGAAGCCGGGTCCCGGGTCTGCAGCGCACTACTTCGTACTGCGCTGCGCCCGCGACACGAGCGAGCTGATCAGCTACCGCCGCCACTCCGGCGGGGGCCCATGCTTCTCGATGGCGTCGACGATCTCGCGGTGCCTGCGGTTGTCCCGCTTCATCGAGATGGCGATGATGCCGTGCAGGGACGGCACCAGCCAGAACAACGGGAAGAAGAATCCCAGGATGATGCAGGGCACGATCATGGCCAGATTGAAGATGGCCGAGAACGGCTGGCCGTTCAGCAGCAGGGCCAGCGGCGGCAGGAAGAACGCGAGGATATAGATCATCGAAAGACCTCCCGAACGGCCGCACCAGGGGCACGCGGCCCATAAATAGGTGCGCTTTGCGCCGGGACAATGCCCGGGCTTCTTCGAGCATGATCTGGTCGGAAACCGGTATCCGCTTTTCGGGATCATGCTCAGCGAGAAGTCTGTTACGGTCCCCCTCCCGCTCCTCCTGCCGAAGCCCGCCCATGCTCTCCAACAAAATCGTGCCGCTGATCGTGGCGGTCGCCTTGTTCATGGAGAACATGGATTCGACGGTGATCGCCACCTCGCTGCCGGCGATCGCGGCCGATATCGGCACCGACCCGCTGGCGCTCAAGCTCGCGATCACCAGCTACCTGATCTCGCTGGCGGTGTTCCTGCCGGTGTCGGGCTGGACCGCCGACCGCTTCGGCGCGCGCAACGTGTTCCGCCTCGCCATCCTGGTGTTCATCTCCGGCTCGATCGGCTGCGCGCTGTCGCAATCGCTGACCCAGTTCGTGATCGCGCGCATGGTCGAAGGCGCCGGCGGCGCCATGATGACGCCGGTGGCACGGCTGATCCTGGTGCGCACCGTCGACAAGCGCGAGCTGGTGGTGGCGATGATCTGGGTCACCATCCCCGCCCTGTTCGGGCCGATGATCGGCCCGGTGCTCGGCGGCTTCCTCACCACCTATGTCTCCTGGCACTGGATCTTCATCATCAACGTGCCGATCGGTCTTGCCGGCATCGTGCTGGCGACGATCTATATCGAAGACGTCAAAGCGGAGAACACCGATCCGTTCGACGCCCGCGGTGCGGCGCTCGCCGGCATCGCCATCGCCGGGCTGACGTTTGGCGGCTCGTCGCTCGGCGTGAACTTCCTTCCGACCAGCATCGTCATCGCCATGATGGTCGCTGGGGCGGCGGCGGCCGTCGGCTATGTGGTCCATGCCCGCCGCACGCCGGCGCCGATCCTCGATCTCGCGCTGCTGCGGTTTCCGACCCTGCATGCCGCCGTGGTCGGCGGCTTCTTCTATCGCAGCGGGATCGGCTGCCTGCCGTTCCTGCTGCCGCTCGCCCTCCAGCTCGGCTTCGGGCTGACGGCGTTCCAATCGGGGCTGATCACAATCGCCAATGTGTTCGGCGCACTCGGGATGAAGACCATCATCCCGATCGTGCTGCGCACTTTCGGTTTTCGGTCGGCGCTGATGGTGAACGCGGTCATCAGCGCCGCGATGGTCGCCTTGTGCGCGACCTTCGTGCCCGGGGCGCCGCTCGCCTGGATCCTCGGCGTGCTGCTGGTCGGCGGTTTCTTCCGCTCGCTGCAATATACGAGCCTCAACACCATCGCCTATGCCGACATCGATCCCCGCTATATGAGCCGCGCCACCTCGCTGGTCGCGGTGTCGCAGCAATTGTCATTGTCGGTATCGGTTGCGATCGGTGCCTCGCTGGTCGAGCTGACGCTCGATTGGCGCGGCGCGGAGAAGATCACCGCCTACGACTTCCAGCCGGCCTTCATCATCGTCGCGCTGATCTCGGCGGTGACGTGCGTGATCTTCTGGCGGCTGCCGCCCGACGCCGGCGCGGAGGTCTCGCGCCGGCAGACCGCCGCAAGCACCGGGGCGACCGCCGCCGGCGACCAGAAGCAAGGCTAGTGGTCCGGCCTGACGCGATAGTTTCGAGACAGGCGGCTTTTGCGGGTCGCCTGCGCGTCGTAAATAGAGCAAGGTCAATTGGTGACATCATGATTTTCGATACCCCCTCGCCGACCGAACTATCGCGGATCATCGGGCAAATCACCGCGCCGGCCTTTTTGCTCGGCGCCGTTGCCGCCTTCATTGCGCTCCTGCTGGCACGACTGCGGCAAGTCATCGATCGGACGCAGGAGCTCAATCAGATCAACGACGACGACAAGACGCGCGCGCCGCTCAAGGCCGATATCCCGCGCCTTCACCGCCGCGCCGGGCTCTTGAACAGGGCCGTGGAATACGCCGCCATCTCCGCAATCGTCGTGACGGCGCTGATGTTCGTCGCGTTTGTAAGCGCTTTCATGAACGTGCAGCACGAACGCGGTGTCGCGCTGCTTTTCATGATCTCGCTGACTTTCTTTGCCACCGCCCTCGTGAATCTCGTCCGGGAGACCCGGATCGCGCTTCATGAGTTCGACTTTCATAAATAGCCTGGAAAAGCCGTGGGAGCTCAAGGAGCGTTTCAAATGATCAAAGCCGTGCTGCGTCTCATCTGTATCGCCGCCGTCGTCTTGAGTCCGGCCGCCGCGTCCGCGCAGGACTTCCCGTCGAAGCCGATCCGGCTGATCGTTCCGTTCCCGCCCGGCGGGCCGAACGACCTCATCGCCCGCGTGGTGGGGCAGAAGATGTCCGAGCTGCTCAAGCAGCAGGTCGTCATCGACAACCGCGGCGGCGCCGGCGGCGTCACCGGCACCGACGCTGTGGCGAAGGCCGCGCCCGATGGCTACACGATCGCGATCACCTCAGCCGGCGCGCTCGCGATCAGCATCGCGCTGCAGGAGAAGCTGCCCTACGACACGCTCAAGCACCTCAAGCCGGTCACGTTGGTGGCGTCGGTGCCGGAGCTTCTGGTGGCAGCGACGAACGTTCCCGCCGGCAACCTGGCCGAGCTCGTTGCACTCGCCCGCGCCAAGCCGGGCTCGCTCAACTACGCGTCGTCCGGACCCGGCAGCATGCCGCATCTGGCCGGCGAGCTGCTCAAGGTGGCCGCCAAGGTCGACATCGTCCACGTCCCCTACAAGGGCGCCGCACCGGCGGTGAACGATCTCGTCGGGCAGCAGGTGCAGATGGCGTTCTTCGATCTGCCGGTGCTGCTGCCGCAGGTGCAGGCCGGCAAGCTCAAGGCCATCGTGGTCGGCAGCAAGCAGCGCGCGCCGAGCCTCAAGGACGTGCCCACCACCGCCGAAGCGGGCTTCCCGCAGGTCGAGGCCGACAACTGGTACGGCATGGTGGCGCCGGTTGCGACGCCGCAGGCCGTGGTCGCACGCCTGCATCAGGCGACGATCGAAGCACTCAAAGACCCGGGCGTGCGCGAGAAGCTCTCGAGCCAGGGGCTCAACCTCATCGGCAACTCGCCGGACGAATTCACCGCCTATATCCGCAGCGAGATCGAGAAGTGGGGCAAGGTCGCGAAAGCGGCAAAGCTGGTCGCGAACTAGTACTACGACTTTCTGTGTCCCGGACGCGGTGCACTACGAAGTGGTGCACCGCTGATCCGGGACCCCGGTTACTTTGCTGATGAGAAGAAACCGGGGTCCCGGGTCAGCAGCGCATCATTGACATGCTGCGCTGCGCCCGGGACACGCGCGATACGAATCCGTCACGCGTGACCGGCGTTGAGCCCCGGCAGCGCCCACTCCTTCACCGGCATGCGATCGAGCACGGGCTCGCCGAGCGCCGGTGACGTTACCAGATAAATTCCCGGTGCCGGTGCCGACCCACATCAGGTTGCGATCCCATTCGATGAAGACGTTGTCGGTGTCGCGCGGATAGCTGAGGTAGTCGTCGAGCCCGCCGGCCTGCGGCGGGATGAAGTAGCCGGTGTTGCGCGGCTTCGCCGGATCCTTGATGTCGTAGAACTGCACGCCCGCGTTGAAGAACGTGTAGGCCGTGAAGTTCGGATTCGGCTTGCCCGGCGCCTTCAGGTGCGGCGGATTGTGCGGCCCGAAGCGCCCGCGCTTGTCGCAGAAGTCACGGTAGGGCGCGTCCTGCGGCGGCAGCGGCACCGGCAATTGCGACATCGGCTGCGGCTTGGTCGGATCGCGCACGTCGATGATCCATGACGGCTGATACGGCTCGTTGCAGTCGGGGTTGAGCACTTCCGGATTCGAGATCACGAAGCCGCGGTCGAGCCGCGCCACGTCGATGGTGTGGAACGGGATCGCGCCGAGCTCCACCTTCGGATAGAAGCGGCCGACGAGCTTCGGGTTCGCGATGTCGCTGAGATCGTGCACCATCATGCCGAGCGCGCTGTAGGCGCTAAATCCGTAGCGGCCGCCGTCCTCGACCTTGCGCGGGACATACATCGGGCCGTGCAGCGTGGTGAACGACTTGCGGTCGCCGTATTCGCGCCACTGCTTGTAGGCCTCCTCCTCGCCCTCGCGCTGGCCCGGCAGCCACCAGTTGGCGACGAACTTCGGCTGCGACGGGTCCGCCACGTCGATGATCTGGATGCCGTTCGAGTAGTGGCGCACCGAGCTTTCCATGCGGGTGAAGCTGTTGTCGGGCGCGGTGTCGAGATAGGCGTAGCGGCCGCCGTCGTAGTAGCTGCGGTGCGTCCCGGACCCGGTCTGGATCGGGCGCCTGGGATCGCCCTGGTCGCAGCTCCATTCCGAGAGCGGCACGATCTTCGCGGGATCGGTGGCATCATAGAAGCGCACGCCGCGCAGGCCCTTCTGCTCGAGGTTGCGCTTGATCAGGTCGGGATTGTCGTACTTCCCGTTCGGCCATTTCGGCGTCGAGAACGTGCCGGCGACGCCGGCCCCGGTCATCAGGATCCATTTCTTGAGCTTGTCGTTGTAGGCGAGCTGGAGCTGGCCGCCGGCAAATCCTTGCCGGTTGAACATCACCGGCTTGAGCGCGTCGGTAACCTCGATCACGTCGCCGGCCTGGAACAGGAACCGCCGGTCGCCGATCGCCATCATCTGGATCTTGTTGCCGCGATGCCGGCCCAGCTCGAAAATCGCCCGCACATCGGCGTCCTTTCGGTACATGTTGCGGTCGAGATATTTGAACTCGTCGGGCGCGGCGCCGGATGCCGGTTCGCGAACGCCGGCGAGAACAGCATCGGTGCTGCCGCGAGGCCGCCAATGGCGGCACGGCGCGTGATGCGACGCTTGCGCTGTTCGCTCATGTTGCCTCCTCCCAGGCGGTTCTTTTGTGTGGCGACCGCCGTTATCCCGGCAGCAGTCTATCACCGCTGGTGAGAGCCGTCGTCAGGCCGCAACCCGCCTAGTCGAGGGGCAAGGTCATAAAGGCGGCGGGGGCTGGTGGAGAATTCGTGCGTACTGACGTCATCCCACCTCGATGCGAACCGCGATGGCCGCGCTGGCGATGACCGCGGAATCGTTGTTCTCAGGGTCAGCAACATCGAGGCCGCCCTTGACGGCTTTCACGGTGACGTTGCCGAGCGGCAGCGATTTCTTGATCTTGTCGAGATCGACCTGCTCTGGTCGCTGGACACCGACTGTGACGTCCACATCGAGCCTGGTCTTGTCGACCTTCAACGACCGAACGAATGAAAGCGAGCTGTGGTGGAGCGCATCTTGCACGGCGCGCAGCGCGGCCTTGGTGTAGTCGGAGCCATGCAAATCGTTGCCGGAGCCTAATTCCAAAATGACGCGCGTCTTTGGCATCAACCCCTCCCTCAAGCGATATCAAGGCTGACGACGACGCAAGCATTGGCGATCAACGTGCTGTTGGTGCCCGCATCGTTATGGATCTCAAGGCCGCCTTCGGTCACCGTCACGGTACCCTTCCCGTAAGGGAGGACGGCCATCACTTCTGCCTTGTCCACCAATTCGGGGCGCGGCACGCCGATGTGAATGTCGACGATCATCGCATCCAGCGAATGACCAAGCGCGGGAGCGATCGATAAGGAGTTATGCCAGAGAGCATCTCGCAACGCCCTGCAGGCCGCCTTCGTCGGGTCTGCTCCGCGGATGTCGGTGCCCATGCCGATTTCAAGCACCATGCGCTTCTTCGCCATTACTGCCGTCCCGTTGTTGTTCGATCGATCTGTCCAGACTGTCCGCCCCGATATCCGGTCGCGAGCAGATAGAGCTCGGCCGAGTCGGCGCGGCTCGCCGCCGGCTTGACGTGCTTCACGCTCCTGAAATCGCGCTTGAGCTTCGCCAGCAGCGCCGTCTCGGTGCCGCCCTGCAGCACCTTGCAGAGGAACGCGCCGCCGGGCGCCAGCACCTCGCATGCGAAATCGGCCGCCGTTTCGGCCAGCCCCATGATGCGCAGATGATCGGTCTTGCGATGGCCGGTCGCATTCGCCGCCATGTCGGAGAGCACGACGTCGGCCGGGCCACCAAGCATCGCCTTGAGTTTCTCGGGCGCAGCGCTGTCGAGAAAATCGAGCTGCACGAAATCGACGCCGGGGATTGCCGGCATCTCGAGCAGGTCGATCGCCGCCACGCGACCACTTCCCCCGCCGGCGCCGACCCGCTTGGCTGCGACCTGGCTCCAGCCGCCGGGCGCGGCGCCGAGATCGACGACACGCATGCCGGGCTTGAACAGGCGCTGCTTGCCGTCGATCTCGATCAGCTTGTAGGCGGCGCGCGAGCGGTAACCTTCGCGCTTGGCATCCGCCACATAGGGATCGTTGAGCTGGCGCTCGAGCCAGAGCTTCGACGACAGCGAGCGGTTCTTCCCGGTTTTCACCCGGGTCTTCAAATCGCGGCGGCCGGGCGTCGTCACGGCGCGTGCGCTCCGCTAGCGCCGGAGGAATAGCCCCACACCCCGTCGGCGCGCATCATCTGCACCAGCATGCCCTCGCGCAGGCCGCGGTCGGCGACGCGCACGCGGCGGCACGGGAATTCGCGCCGGATCGCTTCGAGGATGGCGCAGCCGGCGAGCACCAGGTCGGCGCGCTCGGAACCGATGCAGGGATTGGCGACGCGCTCCTCGTAGCTCATGTCGATCAGCCGCTCGACCACCTCCGTCGCCTGATCATCGGTCATCCAGCAGCCGTCGACACGGCGGCGGTCGTAGCGCTTCAATTCGAGATGCACGCCGGCGATGGTCGTGACCGTGCCCGAGGTGCCGAGGAGATGCATGCGGTCGACCGCCGGGAAGTCGTTTCCGGCAATAAACGGCGCCAGGTACCCGGCGACTTCCTGCACCATCGCTTCGTAGACCTCGCGCGTGACGTCATGCCCGCCGTGGCGTTCGGCGAGCGTCACCACGCCCACCGGCATCGACGCCCAGGCCTTGATCTCCGGCAGCGGCGGGCCGCGCCGGCACGGCGCCGAGCGGCCGAGCCGCACCAGTTCCGAAGAACCGCCGCCGATGTCGAACAGGATCGCGCCTTCGGCGTCGGGGTCGAGCAGCGGCGTGCAGCCGGTGGCGGCGAGCTCGGCCTCGGTCTCGCGGTCGATGATCTCGAGATCGAGCCCGACCTCCTCGGTGACGCGAGCCTGGAATTCGCCGCCGTTCACCGCGGCGCGGCAGGCTTCGGTGGCGATCAGCCGTGCGCGGGTGACGCCGCGGTTCGTCATCTTGTCGCGGCAGATCGCCAGCGCCTCGACCGCCCGCGCGATCGCGGCGTCGCTGATGCGGCCGGACGCCGAGATGCCCTCGCCCAGGCGGATGATGCGGGAGAACGCGTCGATGACCCGGAACGAATCGCCGGTCGGGCGCGCGACCAGGAGCCGGCAATTGTTGGTGCCGAGATCGAGCGCGGCATAGGTCGCCCGGCCCCCGCCGGGAGGACCGTCGCGATACCCAGAGCCATAAGGTGCCCGCCGACCCCACGGAGACCGCCGCGGCGGTTTCCGGTCATGCGTGGAGTCGAGGCCCCCGGTTCCCCGGACCTCGTCACCCATCAAAGCCTTCCTGCCGCCCAGAGCTCCGCTCGATGTGGCGGCTTGTGTTCAAAGCCAAAATCGATCGAGTGTAACAGCCGACCGCCCTCGCGCAACAGATGTACTAAAGCTGCATAGCTAGGCCGTAAGTCCTTGTGAGCGCGGGCTTTGTCCTCTATTTGAGGGCGGAACTCGCAAACCCTTTTCTCCCCGCCGTTCATGTGCGCTTTGCCGGTCGAGGACGTCCGATGACCATGGAATACGACACCAAATACGCCATCGGCCAGCCGGTCCCGCGCAGCGAGGACCCGGTCCTGGTGCGCGGCGAAGGCCGCTTCACCGACGACGTCAGCGTCCAAGGCCAGGCCTATGCGGTGATCGTGCGCAGCCGCCACGCCCACGGGATCATCAAGAAGATCGACACCGAAGCCGCCCGCAAGATGAAAGGCGTGCTCGGGGTTTACACCGGCGCCGATCTCGCCGCCGCCGGCTACGGCACACTCAAATGCATCGTGCCGTTCAAGAACCGCGACGGCTCGGAGATGAAGAAGCCGCCGCGCCACGCGCTCGCGACCGACCGGGTGCGCTTCGTGGGCGACCCGGTCGCCTTCGTGGTGGCCGAGACGGTCAACCAGGCGAAGGACGCCGCCGAAGCGGTCGAGATCGACATCGAGCCGCTGCCGGCGGTCACCGATCCGGAACAGGCCGCGCAAGCCGAATGCGCCGCAGCTCTATGACGACGTCCCCGGCAACGTCGCGCTCGACTATCACCACGGCGATACGGAGGCGGTGAACGCCGCCTTCGCCAAGGCCGCCCATGTCACGCGCCTCAAGATCGTGAACAACCGCGTGGTGGTGAACGCGATGGAGCCGCGCGCGGCGGTCGGCGAATTCAAAGACGGACGCTTCACGCTGCACAGCTGCTCGCAGGGCGTGGTCGGCATGAAAGGCAACATTGCCGCGCTGATGAATGTCGAGCCCAAGCAGGTGCGCGTCGTCAGCGGCAATGTCGGTGGCTCGTTCGGCATGAAGGCCGCCCCCTACCCCGAATATGTCTGCGTGCTGCATGCCGCGCGTGCGCTCGGCCGTCCGGTCAAGTGGACCGACGAGCGCTCCGGCAGCTTCGTCTCCGACAGCCACGGCCGCGACCATCGCGTCAACGCCGAGCTTGCGCTCGATGCCGAAGGCCACTTCCTTGCGGTGCGGCTGACGATCGTCGGCAACATGGGCGGCTTCCTCGCCAATGTCGGGCCGATGCCCTCGACCCAGAACGCGGTCAAGAACGTGCAGAGCGTCTACCGCACGCCGCTGATCGAGGTGTCGACCAAATGCGTCTTCACCAACTCGACGCATGTGTCGGCCTATCGCGGCGCCGGACGGCCGGAAGGCAACTACTACATGGAGCGGCTGATCGACACCGCCGCGGCCGAGATGGAGATCGACCGGCTGGAGCTGCGCCGCCGCAACCATATCCGTCCGCGCGAAATTCCGTTCAAGGCGGTGATGAACGGCAGCTACGACAGCGGCGAATTCCCGGCGGTGATGAAGAAGGCGATCGACGCGGCCGACACCAAAGGCTTCCGCCAGCGCAAGCGCGAGAGTCGCCGGCGCGGCAAGCTGCGCGGGCTTGGCATCGGCAGCTATCTCGAGGTCACCGCGCCGCCGTCCAAGGAGCTCGGCGGCATCGTGTTCGAGGCCGACGGCGGCGTGACGATCCTGACCGGCACGCTCGATTTCGGCATGGGCCATGCCACGCCGTTCGCGCAGGTGCTGCACGAGAAGCTAGGCGTCCCCTTCGACAAGATCCACCTGATGCAGACCGACAGCGACCGGCTTTCCACCGGCGGCGGCTCCGGCGGCTCGAAGTCACTGATGCACACCGGCACGGCGTTGCTCGAGGCCTCCGCCAAGGTGATCGACCAGGGCAAGCTGATCGCCTCGCACGTGCTGGAGGCATCCGCCGGCGACATCGAGTTCAAGAACGGGCGCTTTGTCATCGCCGGCACCGACCGGGCGATCGGCATCATGGAGCTGGCCGCCAAGCTCCGCTCCGGCATCAATCTTCCCGACGGCGTGCCGACCTCGCTCGACGTGAACCATGTGAGCGACGGTCCGAGCGCCTCCGCCTATCCCAATGGCTGCCACGTCTGCGAGGTCGAGATCGATCCCGAGACCGGCGTGATCGAGGTCGTCAAATACTCCGCCGTCAATGACTTCGGCACCGTGGTCAATCCACTGATCGTCGAGGGCCAGTTGCACGGCGGCGTGGTGCAAGGCATCGGCCAGGCGCTGATGGAATGCACGGTCTACGACAGCGAGGGCCAGCTGCTCACCGGCTCCTACATGGACTACGCGTTGCCGCGCGCGGTCGACGCGCCGATGTTCGACGTGGCGAGCCATCCGGTGCCGGCCAAGACCAATCCGCTCGGCGTGAAGGGCTGCGGCGAAGCCGGCTGCGCCGGCTCGCTCACCTCGATCATGAACGCGGTCGCGGATGCACTGTCCGAGTACGGCATCCGCCACATCGACATGCCGGCGACGCCCTATCGGGTCTGGCAGGCGATCCAGGCGGCGGGCGCGACGCGGCCATCGTGAGGTGATGTTCGAATTGTAGGGTGGGCAAAGCCATAAGTGCGTTCACGCGCGTCTTCGACGCGCTATGGCGTGCCCACCATCGGCCGCCTGGTGATGCAAGACCTTGGTGGGCACGGCGCGAAGACGCGCCTTTGCCCACCCTACGAAGAAGAACAGAAGAGACGAAGAAAAATGACCCAGGTTGCCGAACTGCCCCTGCCCGCCGCGCCACGCGCCGCGGAAACGCGCTTTGTCTATAGCGTCTGCTTCGCGCATTTCGTCAGCCACTACTTCATGCTGCTGCTCGCGCCGCTGTTCATCTTCATCAAGGATGACTTCGGCGTGACCTACACCGAGCTCGGCCTTGCGCTCACGTTGTTCAACATCGTCTCGACCGTCGGGCAGACGCCGGTCGGGTTCCTGGTCGACCGCTGGAACGCGCGCTTGATGCTGGTCGCGGGCCTCCTGGTCGGAGCCGGCGCTTTGGCCGTCGCGGGTCTGGTGAACTCGTTCTGGGTGTTCCTCGCGATGTTCGCGGTGCTGGGCCTCGGCAACACCGTCTATCACCCGGCCGACTATGCGCTGCTCGGACGGCACGTTCCGGTCGAGCGCACCGGACGCGTGTTCTCGTACCACACCTTCGCGGGCATGCTCGGCAATGCAGCCGCGCCGGCGACACTGGTCTATCTCTACGCCGTCGTGGGCTGGCGCGGCGCGTTCCTGTGCGCCGCCGCGCTTGGCGTCGTGGCCGCGCTCGTCGTGTTCCTGACGCAGGAGCCGCCGGAGGTGGCGAAGCCCGCCAAGAAAATCGAAGAGCCGACCGACACACCGGCTGACGGATGGAAGCTCCTGCTCTCGGCGCCGATCCTCGCCAATCTCGTGTTCTTCATCCTGCTCTCGATGTCGGGCGGCGGGCTCTACAATTATCTCGTGGCGACGCTTGGCGCGCTGCACGGAACGCCGGCGACGGTCGCCAACACCGCGCTCACCGGGCTGCTGGCAATGAGCGCGGTCGGCGTGCTGGTCGGCGGCCAGCTCACCGGCTTCACCTCGCGCTACGGATTGGTCACGGCGATCGGCCTGATAAGCACCGCCACCGTCTGCGTGCTGGTCGGGATGATCGACTTCCCGGCGCTGGCGCTGATCCTATTGATGTCGAGCGTCGGCTTCTTCAATGGCCTGACCATGCCGTCGCGCGACATGATCGTGCGGGCGGCAGCGCCGCGCAGCGCCTATGGCCGGGTGTTCGGCTTCGTGACCACCGGCTTCCATCTGGCCGGCATCGTGTCGCCGATCATCTTCGGGCAGATGCTCGACCGCGGCTATCCGCGCGAGATCTTCTTCTTCATGGCGTTCTGTGCGCTGCTCTCGATCGCGACGGTGACCTACTCGACCACGCGCAAGCCCGCGAGCTGAGCGCGCCGCGCGCTAGTGGAGTGGATTTGACATCACCGGCTGAAACGGGATGCGAATGTTAAAATCGGACCACTAGCTCGGGTCCCGAGGGTCGGGCGGGAGTGGCAGCTCGGCCGCCAGCCGCCGCGTCGCCGCGCGCACGCTGATGTTGTCGAGCAGGCGCCGCAGCTGCCGCATGCAGCGCGCCGGATTGCGATCGGGATCATGATCGTCGACGACGGCGAAAGCCTCCAGGAGCGCGCGCACGACGAGCTCCAGGTCCTTCGACGCCATGTCGTCGCGTCGCTCAGCATCGAATTGGGCTTCAGCCATCTGGTGCGCGCTTTAGTCCCACCCGCGTTACTTTGCTCTTAAGTTTCTCATCCATAACGGGGGCCAAACCGTTGAATTCTGCACTACAATGCCTTGCGGCGGTAATGGCGTATGTCAACAGTAAGATGGTAGTGATGGCAATCCTATTTGCCGGCGCGCCGACCAGCGATACGAAACAATCGATACTCAGGTGTCCTGTCAGCGCGGCGTTTGTCATCGCGCCGTCGCAAAATGCCTGACTCTTGATGGTGCAATGCGGCTCGAAGGCGCGCGCAAACGCGTTTCGCAGCCGTCCCTTTGCGGAACGCGCGCCCTCGTCAACAGCAGAGGTCGCAGGCGCGAGCGGCTACCAGCGGCCGCCGCCCCAGCCCCAGGTGCCCCCGTCCCGGGGATTGTCCCGGCGCGGGTTGGTCGACTGGCGCCCACCCTGGTAGTTCGGGTTCGTGGTGCAGAAGCCGCCGTTGCCGAGCTGGCTGGCCTCGCACTGCGCCCGGTTGTGGTAGGTGCAATCCCAGGTGCCCGGACCGCTCACGCCGTCGCGGATGCACCACGGATTGCGCGGGCTGCTGAACTGGGCGTCTGCAGTCGGAACGTCGAACACGGTGGCTGCCGCCACCAGGGCGAGACCTGCAAGAACGATGCGACGCATTTTTCGCTCCTTATCGATGTGAACGAGCAACATCCCCGCTCCCATGCCGTTCCGGACGCCTCCACCAAATTCGCGTGAGGAGAACGCCTTCCAAACAGCCCGACTTGCCGAACGGCATCGGCAGGGTAGCGAAGCAACAGTGAGCCCGTTATATGGGAACCGACCGGTTTCCAAGCCATTGCGGGGAGGCCGAAAATTAAGTTGAAGGGCGGGCGCAGCTAAGGCTACAAGCACCTCGTCCAAGCGCTTGGACCTAAAGGCTTTTGGGCCAAAAACGTGTTGGGGAATAGTTCAACGGTAGAACAGCGGACTCTGACTCCGTTAATCTAGGTTCGAATCCTAGTTCCCCAGCCACTGAAAAGCCGACGCTTTTCTCGATTGCTCCACAGTACAGGTTGAACAGTTGCCCGCTCAGTTGGGCGATTTGGTTCTCCGTTCGAGCTTCCGTATCGCGGCCGCCCACCGTCGGGCACGGCGCCGATAAACACGCTCCCCGGCATATGTTTTGCAATAGTCGGGCTATCGGAGCCGCCTTTCGCGTGGCGCGAACCGGCGTCTAGGCAAAAGAGAGGGTATGAGCGTTCGAGTCATGGCAAAACCGAGTCCTGCTCGCGAACTCACATCCGAAGACCTTTCGCAAGCTGCTCCGGCCGAGGAGGAACTCGCCGAATTCAAGAGTGCCGTACTCGCCAAGCTGGCGCTGGCGGTCGGCAAGGATCCCGCCTCTGCCACCGACCGCGACTGGTTCGTGGCGACCGCGCACGCCATCCGCGACCGTATCATCCATCGCTGGCTCTCGGCCGAACGCGCGAGCAACGCGCAAGGACGCAAGCGCGTCTACTATCTCTCGCTCGAGTTCTTGATCGGCCGCCTGCTTTCCGACGTGCTCTGCAATCTCGGCCTCACCGACGTTGCGCGTGCCGCGCTTGGCGACCTTGGCGTCGATCCCAATCGCCTGCGCTCGGCCGAGCCCGACGCGGCGCTCGGCAATGGCGGTCTCGGCCGCCTCGCCGCCTGCTTCATGGAAAGCATGGCGAGCCTCGGCATACCCGCTTATGGCTACGGCATCCGCTACGACCACGGGCTGTTCCGCCAGGTGATCAAGGACGGCTGGCAGCAGGAGTATCCCGAGGACTGGCTGTCGTTCGGCAACCCGTGGGAGTTCGCGCGGCCCGAAGTCATCTACGACATCCATTTCGGCGGCCGAGTCGAAACGATCCACGATCCCGGGCGCGCGCCGCGACACATATGGCTGCCCGACGAGACCATCGAGGCTGTCGCCTACGACACGCCAGTCGTCGGGTGGCGCGGCCGCAACGTGAATCCGTTGCGGCTATGGACCGCGCGCGCAGTAGACCCTGTGCGGCTCGACGCCTTCAACCGCGGCGACCATATCGGCGCGCTGGTCGAGCAGGCGCGCGCGGAGGCGATCTCGAAGGTGCTCTATCCCAGCGACGAGACCGCCGCCGGCCGTGAACTGCGCCTGCGCCAGGAATATCTGTTCGTCTCCGCCTCGCTGCAGGACCTGGTCGCGCGACATCTGCGCACTGACGGCGATCTGCATTTCCTGCCGCAGCGGGCGGCGATCCAGCTCAACGACACGCATCCGAGCATCGCGATCGCCGAGCTGATGCGATTGCTGGTCGACGTGCACGGCTTGCCGTGGAGCGACGCCTGGAAGATCACGGTCGGCACGTTCTCCTACACCAACCACACCCTGCTGCCGGAGGCGCTCGAAACCTGGCCGGTGCACCTGTTCGAGCGGGTACTGCCGCGGCATCTGCAGATCATCTACCGGATCAATGCCGAGCACATCGAAGCCGCGAAACACAAGGATCCAGAGGGCTTCTCGGATCGTCTTGCAGCCATTTCGCTGATCGACGAGCACGGCGACCGCAAGCTGCGCATGGGCCACCTCGCCTTCATCGGCTCGCACCGGGTGAATGGCGTCTCCGCGCTCCACACCGGCCTGATGCGCGAGACCGTGTTCCGGGATCTGCACGCGCTCTATCCCGATCGCATCGTCAACAAGACCAACGGGGTCACCTTCCGTCGCTGGCTGTTGCAGGCCAATCCGGCGCTGACGAAGGTGCTACGCGACGTCTGCGGCGATGCGGTGACGGACGATCCCTCTTTGATGGCGCGGCTCGCCGGGATGGCCGACGATGCCGCCGTTCAGGAACGCATCGCGGCCGCCAAGCGCGCGAATAAAGTGGCGCTCGCCCGCCTGGTCGGCGACCGCATGGGCATCCGCCTCAATCCCGACGCGCTGTTCGACGTGCAGATCAAACGCATCCACGAATACAAGCGCCAGCTCCTCAACATTCTGGAGACGGTCGCGATCTATCTCGCCATCCGCGACGAACCGTCCCGGCACTGGGTGCCGCGGGTGAAAATCTTCGCCGGCAAGGCCGCGGCGAGCTACGCACAGGCAAAGCTAACTATCAAGTTGATCAACGACGTCGCCAAGGTGGTCAACAGCGATCCGGTCACGCGCGATCTGCTGCGGGTGGTGTTCCTGCCCGACTACAATGTGAGCCTGGCGGAAACGATCATCCCCGCCGCGGACCTGTCGGAGCAGATCTCGACCGCCGGCATGGAGGCCTCCGGCACCGGCAACATGAAGCTCGCGCTCAATGGCGCGCTGACCATCGGCACGCTCGACGGCGCCAATGTCGAAATCCGCGAGCATGTCGGGCCCGACAACATCTTCATCTTCGGACTGAAAACGCATGAGGTCGAGGAACGGCGGCGCCAGGGGCTCGACGCCAGCGCAGCGATCGCGGCGTCCCCGATGCTCGGGCGCGTTATCGACGCGATCGACGCCGGCATCTTCTGGCCCGGCGAAGGTGGGCGGTTTACACCGCTGATGCACGCGCTGCGGCACCATGACTACTACATGGTCTGCGCCGATTTCGACGACTACGCCGCCACCCAGCGCCGCGTCGACAAGCTCTGGCAGTCGTCCTCCGACTGGACGCGCATGTGCATGACCAACATCGCGAACATGGCCTGGTTCTCCTCCGACCGCGCCATCAGCGAATACGCGCAGGAGATCTGGAACGTGCCAGTGGCCACGCCGGCCGATGCGCTAGGTCGCCCCTGACCGTCGGCCCGGCGCCGATTGCCGAATTGGTATGCAACTTGCTCATCTGTGGGCATGTCGCTCGCGGGATGGGTCTGTGGTGAAAATCTAGGCAGTTCCGCCCACGGACCGGGCATGCCGCGGTGCACCGGGCCCAGGGCAACGTCATGCCGTTCCTGACCGCAGGCGCCCCGTTTGCCCGTTCGGCAATGGCCTATGTGCTCGCCGGCGGCAAAGGGAGCCGCCTGCTGGAGCTGACCGACTGGCGGGCCAAGCCCGCGGTCTATTTCGGGGGCAAGTCCCGCATCGTCGACTTCGCCCTCTCCAACGCCCTGAACTCCGGAATTCGGCGCATCGGGGTTGCGACCCAATACAAGGCGCATAGCCTGATCCGCCATCTCCAGCGCGGCTGGAATTTCTTCCGGCTGGAGCGCAACGAGAGCTTCGACATCCTTCCCGCCAGCCAACGCGTCACCGACGAGGCCTGGTACGCGGGCACGGCCGACGCGGTCTACCAGAACATCGACATCATCGAGAGCTACGCGCCCAAATACCTCGTCATCCTGGCCGGCGATCACATCTACAAGATGGACTATGAGCCGATGCTGGTGCAGCACGTCGAGCAGAACGCCGACGTGACAGTGGGATGCCTGGAAGTCGGCCTGAACGAAGCCTCGGCCTTCGGCGTCATGCATGTCGACGACAACAACTACATCCGCTCGTTTGTCGAGAAGCCGAAGGATCCGCCGACCATGCCGGGCAAGCCGTCCATGGCGCTCGCCAGCATGGGCATCTATGTGTTCGACACCTCGTTCCTGTTCCAGCAGCTTCGCCGCGACGCCGCCGACCCGCATTCGAGTCATGACTTCGGCAAGGACATCATCCCCTACATCGTGAAGCACGGCAGCGCGGTGGCGCACCACTTCTCGCGGTCATGCGTGCGCACCAGCGGCCAGGCGGCCTCTTATTGGCGCGACGTCGGAACGCTCGACGCCTATTGGGCGGCCAACATGGACTTGACCGACATCGTGCCGCAGCTCGATCTTTACGACCGCAACTGGCCGATCTGGACGTTTGCCGAAATCTCACCGCCGGCGAAATTCGTGCACGACCAGGATGGGCGCCGCGGCCAGGCGGTATCATCGCTGATCTCCGGCGGCTGCATCATTTCAGGCGCCTCGGTCCGCCAGTCGCTGCTGTTCACCAACGTCCACCTTCACTCCTTCTCGGAGGTGGAGAACGCGGTCGTGCTGCCGGAGGTGGTGGTGGGACGCGAGGTCCGCCTCAAGAATGTCATTGTCGATCGCGGCGTGCGCATTCCCAATGGTCTGGTCGTTGGCGAAGATCCCGAGTTCGACGAGGCCCGGTTCCGTCGTAGCGAAGGCGGCATCTGCTTGATCACCCAGGCCATGATCGACAAATTGGGCGGATGACCGCCCTCACCGCCCTCGCCGTTACCTCGGAAATCTATCCCTTCGTCAAAACCGGCGGTCTGGCCGACGTCACCGGCGCGTTGCCGCTGGCCTTGCGCCGGCACGGCGTCGATACGACGACGCTGGTTCCAGGCTATCCCGCGGTCATGGCGGCGATCGCCCGCTCCGACCGGGTCCTCAGCCTCGACGATCTATTCGGCGGCACCGCGCAGGTCCTGCACGCGCGCAGCGCCGGGCTCGATCTCCTCGTGCTCGACGCGCCGCACCTGTTCGACCGGCCCGGCAATCCCTACACGGGACCCGACGGCGGCGACTGGCCGGACAATGCGTTGCGCTTCGGCGCGCTGTCGTTCGTCGCGGCGCGCATTGCGCTGGGCGACATCGCGGGCTTTGCGCCCGACGTCGTACACGGTCACGATTGGCAGGCTGGCCTCGCCATGGCCTACCTCGCCTATCAGAGTGAGCGGCGGCCCGCGACCGTGCTCACGGTCCACAACCTCGCTTACCAGGGACAATTCCCGCCCGACCTGCTCGGCCGGCTGCGGCTGCCTTCCCAGGCGTTCGCGATCGACGGCGTCGAGAGCTACGGCATGATCGGTTTTTTGAAGGCCGGCCTGCAATTCGCCGACCGCATCACCACGGTGTCGCCGACCTACGCGCAGGAAATCCAGACCTCCGCCAACGGCTGCGGCCTCGACGGATTGTTGCGGCTGCGGTCGTCCGTGTTGAGCGGCATCCGCAACGGCATCGACACCGACGTCTGGAATCCGGAAACCGATTCAAGGATCGCCGCCAAGTTCGGCCGCTCGACCGTGTCCGGCCGGGCACCGAACAAGGCCGCGCTGCAGAAGCGCTTCGGCCTTGTGCCCGATGCCGACGCGCTCCTCTTCGCCGTGATCAGCCGGATGGCCTGGCAGAAAGGGCTCGACCTTCTAGGCGATGCCGTGCCGGCTTTGGTCGCCCGTGGCGCGCAGCTTGCTGTGCTCGGCACCGGCGATCCTGAGCTTGAGCAGCGACTCACCGGATTGGCCCAGGCCCACCGCGGACAGGTCGGCTGCATTGTCGGCTACGACGAGGACTTGGCGCACCTGATCCAGGCTGGCGCCGACGCCGTCCTCGTCCCTTCGCGGTTCGAGCCGTGCGGACTGACGCAGCTTTGCGCCATGCGCTATGGCGCGATCCCGGTCGTGGCCAAGGTCGGCGGACTAGCGGACACGGTCATCGATCTTGCCGCTGGGCCCGCGAAAGCGACTGGCCTGCAATTCTCCCCGGTCACGTACGAGGCGCTCGAAGCGACACTGCATCGCGCCGCCGACCTCTGGTCTGACCGCGCCGCATGGCTGACCCTCCAGGCGAACGGCATGAAAGCCGACGTCTCCTGGGCCGAGCCCGCAAACGCGTTCTTCAAGCTCTATACCCAGCTGCTGACGGCCAAAAACTAGGCATTGCCGGGTTTCAGGGCACTTCAGCCCCCTCCCTTCAGGCGCACTTCTTGCAAGCCAAGGCTTCAAGGGCTTGGTCCGACGCGGAGCGACTGGACGGGGCGCAGCATGAACATTCTCGAACTTCCCGATCGCGAACGGGCACTGCGGGACGACGTCCGGCTGGTCGGGCGCGTCCTCGGCGACACCGTCCGGCAACAACAGGGCGAAGCGGTCTTCGCGACCGTCGAACGCATCCGGCAGATCTCGATCGCGTTCCGGCGCGAGGGTGACGCAGCGGCCCGGCGCGAGCTCGAAGCCCTGCTCGACAGCCTGTCGCATGACAGCACCATCGAGGTGGTGCGCGCCTTCAGCTATTTCTCGCATCTCGCCAACATCGCCGAGGACCAGCATCAGATCCGCTGCATGCGCGCGCAGCAAGATGAGGGACCGGCGCTGCGCGGCACCATCCACAACACGCTGGCGTCGCTCAAGACGGCGGGCGTGTCGCGCGCAACCTTGCAGGCGCTGTTCGACACGATCCTTGTCAGCCCCGTGCTCACCGCACATCCGACCGAAGTGCGCAGGAAGAGCGTGCTCGATCGCGAGATGGAAGTGGCGCAACTGCTCGCGGACCGCGATCGGATGCCGCTGACCCCGCGGGAGGCCGCGGCCGCCGACAGCGCCTTGGCGCGCGCGATCCTGACGCTTTGGCAGACGAGCCTGCTGCGGCGTGGACGCCCGACCGTCGTGGATGAAGTCTCCAACGGGCTTTCGTATTACGACCACACATTCTTCGGCGAAGTGCCCGCGCTTTATGCTGACCTGGAGGACGGCCTCGCCGCCAACGATCCGGCCTGGAGCAACACCGAGCTGCCCTCCTTCATCCGCATGGGAAGCTGGATCGGCGGCGATCGCGACGGCAACCCGTTCGTGAACGCGGACGTGCTGCGGCAGGCGATCGAGATGCAGAGCAAGCGGGTGCTCGATTTCTATCTCGACGAGTTGCATCTGCTCGGCGCCGAGCTGTCGCTCAACCGCGCCCGCGTCAGCGTATCGTCGCAACTCGAGGAATTGGTCAGCCGCAACCCGGACGATTCCCCCCGTCGCGCGTCCGAGCCGTATCGGCAGGCCATCGTTGGCATCTACGCGCGGCTCGTCGCCTCGGCGCGCGGGTTTGGGCAGCACGTGCTGCCGCGCCACGAAGTGGCGGATGCCAAGCCTTACGCGACCGCCGCCGAATTGCGCGGCGATCTCGACATCCTCTATCGGTCGCTGGTCGCCAACGGCTCGGCGATGATCGCGCGCGGACGGTTGCGCATGCTGCGGCGCGCGGTGGAGGTGTTCGGATTCCACCTCGCCAGCATCGACCTGCGGCAGAACTCGGATGTGCACGAGCGCGTCCTGAGCGAACTGTTCGAGACCGGTTCGGGTGAGGACTATCGCCAGATGCCGGAACAGTCGCGCATCGCGGTCCTGTTGGCCGAGCTTTCGACTGCGCGGCCGCTGATTTCGCCGTTCGTGACCTATTCGGAAGAGACCGCGGGCGAACTCGCGATCCTGCGCACGGCCGCCGACATCCACCGCCGCTACGGCAAGGATGCCGTCCCGAATTACGTGATCTCGAAAGCCACCACCGTCTCCGACGTGCTCGAGGTGGCGCTGCTGCTGAAAGAAGTTGGGCTGCTGCGCGTGCGCGATCAGAAGCTCGACCTCAATATCGTGCCGCTGTTCGAGACCATCGACGACCTGCGCAACTGCGGCAAGGTCATGGACTCGCTTTTGTCCATCTCCGACTACACACGCCTGCTCGACGGCCGCGGCCGCGTGCAGGAGGTGATGATCGGCTATTCCGACAGCAACAAGGATGGCGGCTTCCTGACCTCCGGATGGGAGCTTCAGAAGGCGGAGATGGCGCTGATCGACGTGTTCCAGCGCCGCAAGGTCGGGCTGCGGCTGTTCCACGGCCGCGGCGGATCGGTCGGCCGCGGCGGCGGCCCGAGCTACGAGGCCATCCTGGCGCAGCCCGCTGGCGCCGTTGGGGCCGGCATCCGTGTCACCGAGCAGGGTGAGGTCATCGCCGGCAAGTATCTCAATCCCGAGCTCGGCCGGCAGAACCTCGACCACCTGGTCGCGGCGATGCTGGAGGTCGCGCTGCTGCATCCGCAGGAGGCGGCGCCGCGCCCGGAATTCATCGAGGCGATGGAGGAGCTCTCTGCGCACGCGTATCGCGCCTATCGGGCCTTGGTCTACGAGACCGAGGGCTTCGAGCGATATTTCTGGGAATCGACGGTGATCAGCGAAATCGCCAACCTGCACATCGGCAGCCGTCCGGCCTCGCGCAAGAAGTCGACCCGCGTCGAGGATCTGCGGGCGATCCCGTGGGTGTTCGGCTGGGCGCAATGCCGGCTGATGCTGCCGGCCTGGTACGGCTTCGGCTCGGCGATCGCCGCCTGGATCGAGAAGCATCCCGACAGCGGCATGGCGCTGCTGCAGACCATGGCGCGCGAATGGCCGTTCTTCCAGACGCTGCTCTCGAACATGGACATGGTGCTGGCGAAGAGCGACATCGGGATCGCCGCGCGCTACAAGGAGCTGGTCGCCGACGCACAACTGCGCGAGGCGATCTTCGCGCGCATCTGCGACGAGTATGAGCGTTCGCGGCAGTCGCTCTTGACGATCCTCAAGCAGAATTCGCTGTTGGAGCGCAACCCGGCGCTCGCCCGCACCATCCGCGACCGCTTCCCCTATATCGATCCGCTCAATCACGTGCAGCTCGAGCTGTTGAAGCGCTACCGCGCCGGCGACACCGACGAGCGGGTCGTCCAGGCCATCCATCTCACTATCAACGGCATCGCCGCCGGCTTGCGGAACAGCGGATAAGGAAAATGAAGGCACTCTTCATCGGCCAGAGCTACATCGACATCACCTTCCTCGCGGACGAGTTGCCGACCGGCGACGCCAAGACGGTGGCGCGCGACTACGCCGTGGCGTTCGGCGGCAACGCCGTCACCGCCGCGTTCTGCTGCGCCAAGCTCGGAATCGCCCCCGACCTGATGGCCTCGGTGGCGGACGACTGGCTCGGCCGCATGTTCGTCGACATGGCGGCTAAGTATTCGATCTCCATTCATCACCGAAAGGTTGCGCAGTCGTCGCTCTCCTTCATCATGCCGAAGGGCGGCCAGCGCGCGATCGTGCGCTGCCGCGACGACAACTTCCGGCATCCGTTTCCGGTGCTCAACCTCGCCGGCTGCCGCGCGCTGCATGTCGACGGACATCTCGCCGACGCCGCCATCCACTACGCGAAGATCTGCCATGAGGCCGGCATCCTGACGTCGCTCGACGGCGGCGGCATCCGGTCCAACACCCATGACCTCCTCGGCTTCATCAGCACCGCCGTGGTGGCGGAACGGCTGTGCGAGCAGATGAAGCTCACCCCCGGCGAGATGCTCACCTATCTGCGCTCGCGCGGCTGCAAGGTCGGCGCCGTCACCATGGGGTCGCGCGGCATGCTCTGGTACGACGAGAGCAAGACCGAGCGCTTCATGCCGGCGCTGAGCATCCCCGACGACAAAGTCATCGACACCAACGGAGCGGGCGACATCTTCCACGGCGCCTACATGTATTCGTATCTGGTCGATCCGGATGTCGGCTGGGAGCAGCACTTCAAGTTCGCGCGCGCCGCGTCGTCTTACGCGATCCAGCATCTCGGCAACGAGGCGAGCCTGCCGACGCTCGCGCAGATCAACGAGACCGCGGCGCGGTTCGATATACGGCGCACGAGCCCGGTCGAGCTCGAGGTCGTGTCGGACGCCTGGAGCGAGGCCAAGGTCACGCGGCCGGCGGCGCTGCGCCGCTGAAGACGAGGACGGATCGTCCCCGCGCAATCAGGCGCGTGCCCGCAGCGTGGGTTTCGCTTTTCGGTGCCTCCGACGAGGTATCAAGGACCTTCATCCAATGATCGCCGCCGGGCACCTTCGGCAGCGTGAATGCAATGTCCTCCGGCGCGGCGTTGAACACCAGAAACAGCGGAGATTGCCCGCGCTCGTCGGCCGCCAGCACATATGACAGGAAGCGGCTGTTCGGAAATCGCCAGTCCTGTTCCGTCATCTCGGTGGCATCCGGTGTCAGCCACAGCACATCGTGCGTCCCGTCAGCGCGGCGGCCGTCGAGCCAGCGCCGCCCCTGCAGCTGCGGGAAGCGCCGGCGCAATTCCGTGAGCTTCCCGACAAGCGCGGTCATATCCTCGCCCGTGCGGCCGAGGCCCGACCAGTCGACCCAGCCGATCTCATTGTCCTGGCAATAGGCGTTGTTGTTGCCGCCCTGGCTGTTGCCGACTTCATCGCCGGCGAGCAGGAGCGGCACGCCTTGCGCCAGCAGCAGCGTGGCCAGGAAATTGCGCCGAAGTTTCTGCCGCGTGGCGATGATGTCGGCGTTGCCGGTCGGGCCTTCGACGCCGCCATTCGTGCTCAGGTTGAACTCCGCCCCGTCGCGATTGTCCTCGCGGTTGGCCTCGTTGTGCTTGCGCTCGTAGCTGACGAGATCGGCGAGCGTGAAGCCGTCGTGCACCGTGACGTGATTGATGCTCGCGCGCGGCGTGCGGCGATGGTGCTCGAAGATGTCGGCGGAGCCGGTCATCCGCGTCGCCACCTCGCCGATCAGGTCGCCCTCGCCGGCCCAATAGCGCCGCAGCGTGCGGCGGAAGGCATCGTTCCATTCCGACCATTCCGGCGGGAACGCGCCGACGCGGTAGCCGCCGGGCCCGATGTCCCACGGCTCGGCGATCAGCTTGACGTTGGCGAGCGCGGGCTCGGCCCAGATCGCCTGGAAGAACGCCGAATGGCCGTCGAAGCCGTCCGGCCCGCGCGCGAGCGTGGTCGCGAGGTCGAACCGGAAGCCGTCGACGTCGCAGGCCTCCGACCCAATGACGCAGCGAATCCACGACCATCGCGCGGACCATCGGATGCGAGAGATTGAGCGCGTTGCCGCAGCCGGTGAAGTTCTCGTAGAGGCGCGGCTCGCCGTCTTTGAGCCAGTAGTACGACTTGTTGTCGATGCCGCGGAAGCTCAGCGTCCGCCCGAGATGATCGCCCTCGGCGGTGTGGTTGTAGACGACGTCGAGGATCACCTCGATCCCGGCGTCGTGCAGTCGCCGGATCGTCGTGCGCGAACGCATCGAGCGTTCCGAAGCGCGGATCCGCCGTGAAGAAATTCAGCGTGTTGTAGCCCCAATAGTTGCTCAAGCCGCGCGCCGTCAGGAACGGCTCGTCGATGAACGTTTGGATCGGAAGCAGCTCGACGGTGGTCACACCAAGCCGCCTGAGATGATCGATCATGGCGGGCGCGCACAGCGCGCCGAACGTGCCCCGCAACTCCGCGGGAACGTCCTGCCGCAGCTTGGTCAGGCCTTTGACATGCGCCTCGTAGATGATGGTGTCTTCCCAGGCGACCAGCGGCCGCGATCGTCTTGCCTGTGGAACGGCCTTGGCCGTCACCACCGCCTTCGGCATCACGGCGGCGTTGTCGCGGCGGTCGAACGAAAGGTCTTCGCGGGCGCTGTCGTATTGAAAGCCGTAGTGCAAATCGCTCGGGGTCAATTCTCCCGCGAGCTGCCTGGCATAGGGATCGAGCAGCAGCTTGTTGGGATTGAAGCGGTGTCCATGCTCAGGCTCATACGGCCCGTGCACGCGATAGCCATACAGTTGCCCGGCGCCGATGCCGGCAACATGCCCGTGCCAGATATCGCCGGTTCGCTCCGGCAGCGCGATGCGCGCAACCTCGCGGCTTGCGTCGAACAGGCACAGCTCGACCTTCTCCGCATGCGCCGAGAACAGGGCGAAGTTCGTCCCGCTATCGTCGACGGTCGCACCGAGTGCGTGCGGCGTCCCAGCCGAAAGGCGCATGCCTAGCGCTCCGGAACCAGGTAGATCGTCGCCAGCGGCGGAACGGTAAGGCGTAGCTCGGCGCCGCCCGCACCCGCCGTCGCGTTCACGTGTCCCGCATTGCCGGCATTGCTGCCACCGTAGATCGCAGCGTCGGTGTTGAGCACTTCGCGCCACGCGCCGGCGAACGGCACCGGGACGCGATAGCCGTGATGGGTTTGCGGCGTGAAGTTGACGACCACCAGGCAGCGCGCGCGCTCGTCCCTGCCCTTGCGCAGCCACGCGAACACGCTGTTGTCGACGTCGTCGAGGATAAGCCATTCGAAGCCGGCGCCCTCGCAATCAAGCTCATGCAAGGCCGGCATGCTGCGATAGACGCGATTGAGATCGCGCACCAGCGCTTGAACGCCCGCATGCGGCGGCTTGTCGACGAGATGCCAGTCGAGCGAATGGTCGTGCTGCCATTCCCGCTCCTGCGCGAACTCGCCGCCCATGAACATCAGCTTCTTGCCGGGATGACCGAACATGAAGCCGTAATAGGCGCGCACGTTCGCGAAGCGCTGCCATTCGTCGCCCGGCATGCGGCCGAGGATCGAGCGCTTGCCGTGCACGACCTCGTCGTGCGACAGCGGCAGAATGAAATTCTCGGTAAAGGCGTAAAGCAGCCCGAACGTGATCTGATTGTGGTGATACTTCCGGTGGATCGGATCCTTCGACATGTAGTCGAGGGTGTCGTTCATCCACCCCATGTTCCACTTGTAGCCGAAGCCGAGGCCGCCATCGTGCACCGGGCCGCGACACCATCGGCCACGCCGTCGATTCCTCGGCCGCCGTGGTCGCGTGCGGGAAGCGTCCGAACACTTCCATATTGAAGCGGCGCAGGAACGCCAGCGCTTCGAGATTTTCGCGGCCGCCGTACTTGTTCGGAATCCAGCCGCCGTCGGGCCGGCTGTAGTCGAGGTAAAGCATCGATGCGACCGCATCGACGCGCAGGCCGTCGACCTTGTAGCGATCGAACCAGAACAGCGCGCTCGCGAGCAGGAAGTTGGCGACCTCGGTGCGCCCATGATTGTAGATCAGAGTATCCCAATCGACGTGCCGCGCCTGCTTGGCATCGGCGTGCTCGTAGAGCGCGGTGCCGTCGAAGCGCGCGAGGCCGTGAGCGTCGTCCGGAAAATGGCCGGGCACCCAGTCGAGGATGACGCCAAGCCCGGCGCGATGACAGGCCTCGACCAGCGCTGCGAAATCGGCGGGGCTTCCGAAACGGCTGGTCGGCGCGAACATGCCGGTCGGCTGATAGCCCCAGGAGCCGTCAAACGGATGCTCGGTGACCGGCATGAACTCGACATGGGTGAAATTGAGATCGCGCACATAGGCCGGCAGCGCGTCGGCGAGCTCGCGATAGGTCAGCCAGCGATGGCCCGCGTCGGGTCGCCGCCGCCACGAGCCGAGATGAATTTCATAGATCGAGATCGGAGCTTCGCGCGCGTTGCAGCCGGCAGGCGCCGACGACGGACGATCGATCGCCGGCGCTTCGACGACGATCGATGCCGTCTGTGGGCGCAGCTCGGCGGCAAACGCCATCGGATCGGATTTGAGCGGGAGGAGCTTTCCGTCGGCACCCAAAATCTCGAACTTGTATTTGTCGCCGGCCGCGACCGCGGGCGCAAAAATCTCCCAAAAGCCGTTGCCGCGCACGCGCATGGCATGGCGGCGCCCGTCCCAATTGTTGAAGTCGCCGACGACGCTCACGCGTTTAGCATTGGGCGCAAACACCGCGAAGACGACACCCGGGACGCCCCCGTGGACAAGCGGGTGCGCGCCGAGCTTATCGTGGAGCTGAAGATGCGTGCCCTCGCCCAGAAGATGGAGATCGAGATCGGACAGCACCGGCGGGAAACGATACGGGTCCTCCAGCTCTACAATCGCTCTCGCCGAAGCGGACGCGCAGGCGATAGGCGCCGGCATCGTCCGGACGCCGGCCGACGAACAGTCCCGCCTCGTGGATGCGCGTGAGCGGATAATCGTCACCACGGTTCCCGAAAGCCGTGACCTCACGTGCGCCGGGAAGAAGGACGCGAACGACCGGGGCGCCGGCTTCCACGTGCGGGCCGAGGTAGCGGAACGGGTCGGCGTGGCGGCCTTCGATCACGGCCACCGCCTCTGTCGTAAGCGCCGTCATGCGGCGATCCTCGCGCCGCATCGAATTCGATTGAAAAGCTTCAACGTGCGGCGCAAGATTTGCGAGCCCGGGACAACACGAACAACACACCCTGGAGATAGCAGTATCGCAGGGGGTTGTGGTGCTCAATAAGCGTGCAGAGCGCCGACCGGAGCTTTCCTGACTATGGACCGTATTTTCGAGCGGGCGGCGCAATGGGGCGTTGAGACCGAGCATCATGACGGCCTCGGCCGCCATTGGACGGTCGATCAGGCTGTGCTGGCGCGCCTTCTCGATGCGATCGGCGCCCGTGACGGCACGGTCAGACCGCCGGCGCCGTCAATCGTTAACCACCAGCGCGCCTATCAGGGAGACGACAGCCTCGGTCAGCGCGCATGGGCGGTCGCCGTGCAGCTCTACGGCATCCGCTCGCGCCGCAACTGGGGCCACGGTGACTTCACGGACTTGGCAAACTTGATCGACATCGCCGCCGCGCAAGGCGCTGCGGCGATCGGACTCAATCCGCTGCATGCCCTGTTCGACGACCGGCCCGAGGAAGCCAGCCCGTATTTTCCCAACAGCCGGCATTTCCTCAATCCGCTCTACGTCGATGTCGAGGCCGTTCCCGAATTTCCGCAAGCAGCGCGGGCGAAATTCCAGAGCGACATCGAAGCGCTCAGGGAAAAGGACCTCGTCGACTATGTAACTGTCGCGAGCATCAAGGCCGCGACGCTGGCACTGGCCTACGACAACTTCTATTCGCACGGCAGCGACGCGCGCCGGCAGCGGTTCGATGCGTTCCGGCGCGAGCGCGGACCGCGGCTTGCGGCGTACGCTGCATTCGAATTGTTGCGCCGGCGCTTCAAACGTCCCTGGTGGGAATGGCCCGATGAATGGCGCAAGCCCGATCAGGACGCACTTGCCCGTTTGCGAACCGAGTACGCCGACGAGCTTGCCTTTGTCGAGTACATGCAATGGATCGCCGATCAGCAGCTCGCCGCCTGCCGCGACCGCGCGCGTGACGCCGGGCTTCCGATCGGGCTCTATCTCGACCTCGCGGTCGGCGTCCGGCCGGACGGCTTCGACGCCTGGTACGAGCAGGATTTCTACCTGCCGAAGATCGAGATCGGCGCACCGCCGGACGCGCTCAACACGCAAGGCCAGCGCTGGGGCCTGGCCGGCGTCAATCCGCTCAAGCTGATCGAATCCGGTTGCGCGCCGTTCCGCGAGGTCCTGCGCGCATCGATGCAATATGCCGGCGCGATCCGGCTCGATCATGTTCTGGGATTGAAACGGCTCTATCTAGTCCCAAGCGGCGTGCCGGCCGATCAGGGCGCCTATATCCAGTTTCCGTTCGAGCCATTGCTGGCCGCGGCTGCCGACGAAAGCATACACAACAAGTGCATCGTCATCGGCGAGGACCTCGGGACGGTGCCGCCGGGCTTTCGCGAGACGCTCGCCGAATGGGGCCTCTGGTCGTACCACGTGATGCTGTTCGAGCGTGCCGCCGACGGCGGTTTCATCGCGCCCGATCTCTATCGCGAGAACGCGCTGGTAACGTTCGCAACGCATGACCTTCCGACGTTCGCCGGCTGGCTCACGCGGCATGATCTCGATGTCAAGCGCGGCCTCGGCATCGATCCCGGCGAAAGCAACGATGATCGCACCACCGCGCTCGACGCCTTGCAGCGCGCGATGAAATGGCAGGGACTGCCGTCGCTCGACTATCCATCGATCACGCGATTTCTCGCCAAGACGCCGTCAAGACTTCTGGTAGTGACGACGGAAGACGTGCTGGGGCTGGTGGAGCAAGTCAATGTGCCGGGCACTATTCACGAGCATCCTAACTGGCGACGGCGGCTGCCGGTCAGTCTCGAGAGCCTCAACACCCAACTTGCATCCATTGCCGACGCCATCGGCAACAGGGGACTGTGATCGAGAACACGCCGCCGAGCGGCGACCAATTCAAGTCCAGGTCAGATCGTGGATGCGGAACGGCGTCGAACGGATACGCTTGCCGGTCGCATAGTAGATGGCGTTGGCGACAGCCGGGGGCGCAGGTGGGCCGGCGGGCTCGCCGAGACCGCCCCATTTCTTGCCACCGGAAGACGCGAAGACTGTCTCGACATGTGGGTTCTGGTCGATGCGCAACAGGTTGTAGGTATCGAAGTTGGTGTTGACGAAACGACCGCCTTCCAACTCCAACCCACCGGTCCAGGCATGGGAGAGCTCCCAGCAGACCGAGCCTTCGCACTGCTCGGTGGCCGCATTCGGATTGATGACGCGGCCCGCGTCCAGCACCACGAGGACCTTCTCGATGTTGAGCCGGCCGCGGCGGCTGACCGTCACGGTGGCGCAAGCCGCTGCAATGGTGCCGTGCGATTCGACCACCGCCACACCCATGCCCTCGCCCTTCGGGAGGTCGGTCCGGAAGCCTGCGTGCTGCTTGAGCGTCTTCAGCACGAGCTGCCAGTCGTCCAGCCCTTCCGTCAACTTGATGCGCCATTCGAGCGGATCCCATCCGCCCGCAATCGCCATCTCGTCTACGAAGCTCTCGGCCATGAAGCCGAGCTGGTTAGCGCCGGGGGCGCGATGCGTCGAGCTCGGGATGTGAGTCTTCAAGTCATGCCGCTCGTGGTGCCGGTGCGGGATTTTGTACGGCATGTTGTAGATGCCATAGTCGCCGCTCGCGCTGCCGACACGCGCGTTGCCGTCCTGGATGAACCACGCCGCGCGGGTGAACAGCGCCGTGGGCAAGCCGTCGTCGCCGATGGCGGCGCGGAGCTTCGCGACCGCGAGCGGACGCTGCTTATCCTGCGCCAGGTCCTCCTCGCGCGACCAGATCACCTTCACGGGCCTGCCGACCTGCTTGGAGATCTCGGCCGCCTGACGGGTGACGCCGGTCCCGCCGGCACCATTGCCGCCGAAGCCTCCACCGAGGAACATGGTGTGGGCAAAGACGATCTTCGGATCGACCTTGAGCTGGTCGGCAACCAGAGTGATTGCCACCGACTGATCCTGCGTCGGTGACCAGACGTCGACGCGATCGGCCTGCACATGCACCGTCGCGTTGATCGGTTCCATGCGGGCATGGGTCTCGAACGGGCGTTCGAATGACGCGGTCACGACCTTGTTGGAAGCTGCGATGATCTCGGCGGCCTGCGGATTGGGCTTTCCGCTGACCTGGCCCGTCTGCTCCAGCGCACGGTGGCCTTCCGCGTAGTAGCTGGCGGTGCTGGCCTTGACGCTGTCGCCGAAATCCCACTCGACGGGAAGAAGGTCGAGCGCCGTCTTGGCGCGGTACCAGGTGTCCGCGACCACCGCGACCGCATCCTGCAGGTCGGACTGGCCGCGTCTTTTGGGCACTGCTCGAAGCGGAACCACAGCGATCACGCCGGGACGGCTCTTAATCGCATCGAAGTTGTAGCTCTTCAGCGTCCCCCACGGAACCGGCGATGCCTTCACCGCGGCGTAAACCATGCCGGGAATGCGGGTGTCGATGGCATACTGCGCGCTGCCGTTGACCTTGTTCGGGATGTCAACGCGCTGCTTCGACTTGCCGAGCAGCCACCACTTGGCCGGATCGATGTTGATCTCCGGCTCCTTGTCGAGCTTCACCCTCGCCGCGGCTTCAGCGAACTCGCCGTAGGTGCCGGTCCGATTGCCTGACGTGAGCACGCCGAGGCGCGCTTCAACCTGGGAGCGTTCGACCCCCCACGCCTCGGCAGCAGCCTGCTTCAGGCGCTCGCGCGCAGATGCACCAGCGCCCATCAGGTGACGATGCTGAAAGCGCACGAGCTGTGAGCCGGCCGTGAACATCGTCACGTATTCGTTTTTGTTGCGCAGGTGCCGGTTAGCGTCGGCGAACTCGGTCTTGATCTTCGCCCAGTCGACGTTCAGCTCCTCGGCGATCAGCATCGCAACGGATGTAATGCCGCCTTGGCCCTGCTCCGTGTGCGGGATGCGCAGCGTGACCGTGCCGTCCTTGTCGATCACGATCCAGGCGTTGATCTCGGTGCCGACGGCGGTCGTCGTCGACTGCGTGCGCGGACCGATGCTCGCGGCCAACGCAACCGGCATGTGGAAGCCCAGCATCAGACCGCCGCCGGCAGCAACGGAGGTGCGGATGAATGAACGACGCGAAAGGATCTGCTTCGTCATGTCAGCCTCCCTATGCCTGCGCGAGTTCGGAGGCGCGGCGAATTGCCTGGACGATCCGTTGATATGTGCCGCACCGGCAAAGATTATCGGCCATCGCGGCCTCGATCTCGACCAGGGTCGGATTCTTACGTTTGGCGATGAGGGCAGCGGCCGCCATGATCTGGCCGCTCTGGCAATAGCCGCACTGCGGAACGCCGATCTCGACCCATGCCTGCTGGACCGGGTGCGAGCTGTTGGCGGATAGCCCTTCGATGGTCGTGATCTGCTTGCCGACCGCGGCCGATGCCGGCAGTTGGCAGGCTTTCATCGGCTGACCGTCGACATGGATCGTGCAGACGCCGCAACGCGCGATCCCACAGCCGTATTTGGTGCCGGTGAGCCCGATGTTATCGCGAAGGACCCAGAGCAACGGGGTCTCCGGTTCGACATCCACCGTCTCGGGCTTGCCGTTGACGTTCAGGGTGAATTGCATGAGCGTTTCCTTTCGCCAGCACCGAGGGTTCTTGTGCCCCACGCGGCACCTTGCCAAGGTGCCTTTCGACGCATCAGTGATACTACTCCCAGGCGTAAATAACGCCAATACTGGGGGCGGCAGGATTCAAAACTCCTGAGCTAGCGCAAAAATCGGAACCCAAGGCATACGGGGGGATCAATGGGAATCCGTCGAATCGCTTTGTGGACAATCTTCGGTGTGGTCGTGATCGGGGCGGCTGGCTTTGCCTTCCTCGCCTACGAGCGTGAAATCCCACCGATCGCGCGGCCCGACCCCGCTTCATTCGACAAGGCGCTGGTCGAGCGCGGTCGTGTGCTGGCCAACTATGGTGACTGCTCTGCGTGCCACACGCGCCCGGACGGACCGCCCTTTGCCGGCAACCTTCCGCTCAAGACTCCGTTCGGAACCATTTACACAACCAACATCACGCCGGATCCAGAAACCGGCATCGGGACATGGTCCAAGGAAGCCTTCCGTCGCTCCATGAAAAGCGGCGTCGACCGCAATGGCCGTCACCTTTATCCCGCTTTCCCCTACGATCATTTCACGAAGGTCAAAGATGCCGACATTGACGCGATCTATGCGTACCTGATGTCGGCGGTCGCGCCGGTGCGAGAGACAACGCGCGGCAACGATTTTGGCTTCCCCTATAACATCCGCGCCACGCTGGGGGTCTGGAAGCTGTTGTTCCTCGATAAGACCCCGTTCCGTCCCGATCCGTCGAAGGACGCGGAATGGAACGAGGGTGCCTATCTCGTCGAGGGGCTCGGCCATTGCGGCGCCTGCCACAGCCCGCGCAACTTCATGGGCGCACGAACGACGCCAGCCTATGGTGGCGGCAGCGCCGAAGGTTGGTTTGCGCCACCGCTCAACAAGGACAATCTCTCGCAGCAACCGTGGACCAAGGTTGAGCTCGTCGTCTACCTGATGGACGGCTGGCACGCGCGGCACGGCATGGCGGCGGGATCGATGACGCCAGTGGTCGATGCCCTGCACAAGCAGAACGAGATCGACGTGTTTGCGATCGCCGCTTACGCCCTGACCCTGCGCGACGGAGAAAAGCCGATTGACGCCGATGCCGTCAGGAGTGCCGCTCTCAAGCTCGAATGGGGCCATCCGGACGCACCGCCAATACCGAAGGAATTGACCGCGGGCGCCAAGGTGTTCGAAGCACGCTGCGCGCAATGCCACCGCAGCAATGGCGCCACGGTGCCGCTGGCGCTGCAAACCTCGATCCACGCGCCGGTGCCTGACAGCGTCGTACAGGCGATCCGGCATGGGATCCGGCCTCCGACGGGCGCTCTTGGCCGGTCTATGCCGGCCTTTGGCGAGCTGTCGGAAGCGGAGACATCCGCGCTGGTGAGATTCCTTCGCGCCCGCTTCAGCACGAAGCCGCCATGGAAGATGTAAGAGCCAACGGCGCAACCGCGGGCGAGCCCGCCATGGCTGCGCGCGTCAGTCGTCGATCATCGCCAGGTAGTCGGAGAGCCGCATGCGCCGATAGCCCGGCCGTTCCGGCGCCTCGGTATCGGCCACCAGAAGCACGGCGCTCTCCTCGTCCTTCGGCTTTTTGACGAATTGCCTGGGTCTGATCCGGTCGGCCCGCTCCCAGTCGATTTGGAACGCGTCCGCGAAATAGCCGGCCAGTTTGTTGTTCTCGAAGATCAGCGAAGCGTCGCGGTTGGTGGTGACGCCCATGCCACTCCAGTTATGGCTGCCGACCAATACGCGTTTGCCATCAACGACCATGCCCTTGGTGTGATGGTCGACGATCGATTTAAGGCGCCGGTCGATATCGACACCCTTGGACTTGAAGAACCAGGCAGCGTGGGCCGGATGGGAGAATTCCCTGCCGCTCTCACCGCGCAATATGACGCGCGCGTCGCGCAGCGAGACCAGCTTGTCGGTGAGAGCGCCGATGAGATCATCGATGAAGCCGCGATGCTTCTTGGGATTGCTCGGCATCCCGATGTAGGGGATTTGAAATAGCAGACTGTCTGTCGCCGAGCGGATCAGTTTCAACACGGCTTCGCAATAGATCGCGCCCTCTTCGTCGGGCGTCAGAAGAGGCGTGGCGCGTATCTGGCCGGAGACCTCGAGCGGCTCCTTCAGGCGTGAGGGCGGCCGCCGCTCTCTTGGCGCCTCCAAGAGCTCCAGCAGTTCCTCCGGAACCTCGACCAGCGGTTCGCGATCGGCGGCGAGAACCGGCACTTCCTTGCCGCCGAGATCATGCGAACGTTTCATGTCCTGGATGATGTGGTTGCGGAAGCGCTCGGCCAGAGTCGGACTGGTGACGATGACGTGCCATTCGCGATTACCCGGCAGATCCTCCTCGGTCGCCTTGTCGCGCTGATCCTGATCGATGACCGGCTGGCTTGAGGAAGTCTTCCAATTGCCCGACGAGAGCCAGAATTGATCGTCGTCACGCACCGTTACCTTGATGTGGTAGGACATCTGAACCAAGCCGGTGGCTCCGAGCGGGACTGCGATGCGCTCGAACTTTCCCGGAAATCTTCTTGCCCAAGACTTAAATGTTTTCTCGGCATCGAATTCGTTCTTCGCTGCGTCGGGCTCCGCAAACGTCTTGAAGTCGGCCGCAAGCCTCACCTTGGTTCCCGCCCCGATACGCGCTTCCATGAGGTCACTAATTGCGGATCCGCGGAATTCGTAGATAGCCGACACCCAGGACCTGCTGTCCTCGCTCATGAACGCCGACAGTTCGTCAAAGCCAAATTCAGGGCTGAGATGCGCGCGGACCGTCATCTGCTCTCGCACCGGCTTGAGCTCGAACTCTGCCCCGGTTCGCGCATCATCGTCATAGGCGTTGGGTTCGCGCACGGCCTCCAGATCCATCAACGCGTCGAGCTGCTCTTCCACCGTGGCCGGCGTGTAGTTCACCTGATACCCCTGGAAGACCTGCGGTCCGCTCGTGCGCAGCACCTCCAGCGCGCGCGGAAGGACGGAAACCGCGATGCATGGCGTGTCGCCGATCTCGCCATTGTCATCGAAGTAGCCAACCCGCGCAGCGACGACGCCGTCCTGCCGCTGCGTCCAGAACGCCTCGACGGCCGCCTCGACCGATGTGGCTTGGCCTTGCACCGCAGCAGCGCCCGCAATGCCGCCCAGGCTGATCGTAACGGTGACCGGAACCGTCACACTGACCGTGCCATCGGCTCTTGCCGCGCCTTGCAGCGTCGGCGTGGCTGGTCGCGCCGTCTCGATGACCAACGGTCGCGTCCACCGTTTCTGCTTGACGTAGAGCTGGAGCTCGCTTGCCGGGACGGCAAGATTGGCTTCCTTGTAGATGCCGGCGTAATGCAGGCCGACGACCTTTCCATTCTGCATGTCGACGACGACGGAGCCGGAATTGCCGCCCAAGGTCGTGCAGTCGTGTGTGGTCCGGCCGGAGCGGGGCTCGGTGACGAAACCGGGCGCGAAGCGCTTCACGTCGTATTCGCCGCGATAAAGTTTCTCCATCAGGGCCTGATCGGGAATCCGTGTCCTGGATGCTTTTGCCGGATACCCGAGCGTGAATACGAGTGCCTCTTCCTTGGCATCGGACGGCGCGATCTCGAAGGGTGGCAGCTCGTCGCCAGCGCCGGTCGACGCCAGCTTCAAGAATGCGATGTCGTTGGGACCGTCCTCCGGCTCTATATAGAGCACTTCGGCGATCTGTCTGCGGAGGCCGGTTACGGCTTTGTCACGAAGATGCCCAGTGTCCCACGCCGCGCCCATCGGCCCGCCAGTGCTGCCCTGGCGGAAAACGAAAGCGCGCCCCTGCTGCCGCGCGAAGGCGTCAGCCACGTGGCGGTTGGTGACGATAATCCCGGCATCGATCAACCAACCCGTTCCGGCAAATGGCGCGCCGCCGGGAAAGTCGATGAGGTCGATGCGACCGACCCTGTCCAGCATGCGCTCGGCGACGTCGCGGTGCGTCTCCGACAACGCCATGAGCCGCCGGGCTTCGGCGCCGATCACCGCGGCGTCCTGGAAATTCAGCCCGTCCTTTTCGATGAAGAGCACGGGCCGTTCTTCGGAGACGATCGTCTCAAGGGCGGCAAGCGGGCTCCTTTGCAGCAGCGTCGGCAAATCGTCCGCGCGTGGTGCCACCGCCTCGAGCCCTGCCGCCGCGCCAGCACCTGCCAGATATTGCGCGTACTGCCGCTCTAGTTCGGGATTGCGCTTGAGAACTCGTTTGATGAATGCGACCAGCTCGTTTCTGCGCTTCGCCCCGTTCATCTTTTCCTCCCACGCGGGATGATGGCAGCGCCCTACCACATACATTTATGATTGCATTTATATGAAGCCGCCGTAAAGGCCTGTCGCATCGAAGCGGACGCTGTCGCATTCCTAATTGCCGTCGGATTGCAGCGAGAGATATCCGCCTGCTCTACGACGACACTGAATCGGTACGTGGCAGGCTGCCGTTGAAGCCGAAATCGTGGCGGGCAGGCCCCCTTACTTCTTTACCAGCACCGGCAGTGGCGGCGGGCTGCCGTCCGGGATGCCGACCCGGCCGGCGATCAGCACCGACGACACCATCACGTAGAAGCCCGCGACCGCGATCAGGTCGATGCTCGGCTGCTCGCCAAGCACTTTCTTGGCCCGCTCGAAGGTGGCGTCGGTGAGATTGCGGTCGCGCAACAATTCGATGCAGACGTCGTAGACGACCTCTTCGTCTTCTTTCATGGACGCCGGGCGCAGGCCGTTGCGGATCGCCTCCGCCACCTCCGGCGAGACGCCCGCGCGCATTGCGATCGGGTAATGCGCCCACCATTCGTATTGCGCGTCCCACAACCGCGCCTCGATCAGGATCGCAAGCTCGTTGAGCCGATGCGGCAGCGAGGTCTCGAACCGCAGATAGTCGGTCATGCCGAGATAGCGCTCGGCCAGCACCGGGCTGCGCAGCAGGATGCTGTAGGGCCCGCCCAGGCCGGCGCTCGACACCTTCATGATCCGCTCGGCGACGCGCTTCTGCTGCTCGTTCAAATCTTCCATCGCGAATTTTGAGAAACGCGGCTGGTTCGGCTCACTCATTGGAATCGTTCTCCCACAGTTCTTTTTGCGACTTCCACCATAGCATCGGCCGAACCGGCTGCATCCGGTTTGCGCGGTGGTCTCGCCCGACGATTTAGGAGTACAGTTCCTACGGGGGAGAAGACGTCCGAACGGGGGAAAGGTCGCGCGATGAGCGTGCTCCGGCCGACCGGCAGCGAAGGACGACGCCAGCGGATTGGCGTGCTGGCGCTCGTGGCGGTCGGTCTGTTCTTCATCTGGCGCAGCCTTGCCGACCTGCCGTTCGGCACCATCGACAATCCCGGCCCGGGGATCACGCCGCTCGCGCTCGCGATCCTGCTGATCGTCTGCGCGCTCTGGAGCACGGCCGGCGCGTCGAGCGCGGTCGACGAATCCGAAGCCCGCGACGCCGAAGAACCCGCCACCGACACCGGCGCAACACGCCACGCCGTCTTCATCATCCTGGGAATCCTGGTCAGCGCCCTCGCCTTCGGCGTGATCGGCTATCGCCTGACCGTGCTCGGGCTGCTCCTGTTCTACCTCGGCGGAGTCGAGCGCAAGCCGCTCATCGCAACATTGCTGGTGAGCTTCGGCATCGCGTTCGGAAGCCACGCCCTGTTCGTGCATGTGTTGAAGGTCTCGCTCCCCAGCGGACCGTGGGGGCTGTGACGGCGCGCCCATGGCCGAGACCCTGCAAAATCTGCTGCTCGGCTTTCAGGTGGTGCTCGACCCTTCCGTGCTCGTCTATGCGTTCCTCGGCTGCATCATCGGCACGGTGGTGGGCGTGCTGCCGGGGCTCGGTCCCCTCGCCGGCATCAGCATCCTGCTCCCGATCAGCTTCGGCCTGCCGCCGACCACCGCGATCGTGCTGCTCGGCGGCATCTACTACGGCGCGATGTATGGCGGCTCGACCACGTCGATCCTGATGCGCATTCCCGGCGAAGCGGCGTCGGTCGTCACCTGCATCGACGGCTACGAGATGACGCGTCAGGGTCGCGCCGGGCCGGCGCTCGCGATCGCGGCGATCGGCTCGTTCGTCGCCGGCACGCTGAGCGTCGTGGCGCTGATGTTGCTCGCCCCGCCGTTGGCACGCTTTGCCTTGGCATTCGGGCCGCCGGAATATTTCGCGCTGCTGATGATGGGTCTCCTGGTGCTCTCCTACATGAGCAGCGGGCCGATGCCCAAGACACTGACCATGGCGGTGCTCGGGCTCCTGCTCGGGATGATCGGCATCGACCCGATGAGCGGCTACAACCGTTTCTCCGGCGGCGTGCACGAGCTCTCCGACGGGCTCGGCGTGCTGCCGCTGGCGGTCGGGCTGTTCGGCGTGTCCGAGATCATGCTCGCCTATGGCACGCGGGCGATGCAGCCGATGAGGCCACGGTTTGCGGAGCTGTTGCCGTCACGCGCCGAAGCGCGCGCATCGATCGGCCCGATCGGACGCGGCACCGTCATCGGTTTCCTGATCGGAATCATCCCAGGCTCGGCGCATATCCTCTCCTCGTTCGTGTCCTACGCGATCGAGAAGAAGCTGTCGGATCATCCCGAGCGGTTCGGCAAGGGCGCGGTGGAAGGCGTGGCCGGTCCGGAATCGGCGAACAACGCAGCCGCCTGCGGCGCGTTCGTGCCGATGCTCGCGCTCGGCGTACCGCTCGGACCGGTGCAGGCGATCCTGATTGCTGTGCTGGTGGTGCACGGCATCGCCCCGGGGCCGCTGCTTATCACTCAGCAACCGCAGTTATTCTGGGGATTCATCGCCAGCATGTACATTGGGAATCTGGTGCTCTTGATTCTCAACCTGCCATTGGTCGGCCTGTTCGTGTCGCTACTGCGAATTCCCTATACCTATCTCTACCCGGCGATCCTGGTGTGCTGCATCGTCGGCGTCTACACGGTCAATCACAGCATGGTCGAGGTACTGATCATGGGGCTGGCCGGCGCCGCAGGCTATGGCCTGCGCAAGCTACGCTATGACGTCGCGCCGATCGTGCTTGGCTTCATTCTCGCGCCGATGCTCGAGATGGCGTTCCGGCAATCGCTGGCGATGTCGGGCGGAGACTATACAATCTTCCTGCAACGGCCGATCACGGTCGCATTGCTGGTCGTCGGCGCGCTGCTGCTGGCGGCCGGCTTGATGCCGGCAATCATGCGGCGGCGTACACGCATAAAAGAAGCAGCGGAATGAAGCGCGAAGGGAGATGCGCATGCGTCTGGTGACCTTAGGACTCCTGATCCTCATCGGTTTCGCCGGCAGCCCGGCCCAGGCACAGGATAAATTCCCGAGCAAGCCCATCACCATCCTGCTCGGTTATCCGCCCGGCGGCTCGACCGACACCACCGCGCGGGCGATTGCGCCCGTGCTTGAACGCATCCTCGGCCAGCCGGTGGTGATCCAGAATCGTCCCGGCGCGGCGGCGCTGATCGGCACCATGCAGGTCGCCAATGCCACACCTGATGGCTACACCGTCACGGTCGCGACCACGCAGCTCTCGCTGCTGCCCGCGGTCGATCAGGTGTTCGGGCGCCCGCCGAGCTTCACGCGCGAGCAGTTCGCGCCGATCGCGCTGGTTTCGGCCGATCCCTCGATGCTGTTCGTGAACGCGACCCAACCCTGGAAGAATTTCGGCGAGCTGGTCGCCGACGCCAAGAAGCGTCCGGGCCAGATCGTCTATGCGTCGGGCGGGCTCTACGGCACCACGCATCTCGCGGTCGAGATCGTGCTGAAGGCGACCGGCACCCGCATGCGCCACCTGCCGACCGCCGGCGGCGGGCCGTCGCTGACCGCGGTGCTCGGCAATCACGCGCAACTTCTGGCCGCACATCCCGCCGTCGGCGGCCCGCAGGCGCGCGCCGGCGTGCTGCGCCCGATCGGCACCATGGGGACCAATCGGGTCGCCGCCTTCCCCGACATCCCGACCCTGAAGGAGCTCGGCTACGACGCCCAGTACTATCAATGGAACGGCCTGTTCACCCAGGCCAAGGTGCCGGAGCCGATCATCAAGATCTGGCGAGAAGCGGTGGCCAAGGCGGTGAAGGATCCGGACTTCATCAAGGCGATGGCGAAGGTCGGCAGCGGCATCGACTATCTCGACCGTGACGAATTCCGTCCCTGGTGGGACGCCGACAGCCGCAAGACCGAGGAAGCCGTGCGCGCCATCGGCAAGGTGCAATAACCGCCATGGCGAACGAAATTGGCCTCGCCATCATCGGCTCCGGCCGGATCGGGACGCTGCGCGCGAAACTCGCCGCCGGCCATCCGGCGGTGCGCTTCATTGCGGTGTCGGATTCCGATCCCGCCAAGGCGAAGAAGCTTGCCGAAGCCGTCGGCGCCAAGGTCCACTCCGCCGACAACGAAGCGATGATTGCGCGGCCGGAGGTCAACGCCGTCATCGTCTCGACCAGCGAAGGCCAGCACGTGGCGCCGATCCTGGCCGCGCTTGAGCGCGGCCTGCCGGTGCTGGTCGAGAAGCCGCTCGCGCTCTCGCTCGGCGATGCGGACGAGGTGCTGCGGGCAATCGAGAAACGCGCCGCCAACGTGCGCGTTGCCTACAGCCGTCGCTACAAGGAACGCTACCTGATCGCCAAGGAGCAGATCCTGCAAGGCCGCATCGGCACCGTCACCGGCGGCGCGGCGCGGCTCTACAATTCACGCTCGCAGGCGTTTGCGATCCTCAAGCGCGATCCGCACGCGACGCCGGTGGTCGACGCCCTCACCTATTACGTCGACCTGATGAACTGGTTCTTCGAGGGCCGGCGCATCGTCGAAGTCTATGCGCGCGGCCAGACCGGCGTGCTGAAAGCGGCCGGCCACGACGTTCCCGACGTCGGCTTTGCGGTGTTTACCTATGACGACGGCTCGGTCGTCAATCTCGGACACTGCTATGCGTTGCCGGAAAAGTATCCCGCGCTCGGGCATGCCGCGCGCGTCGAGATCCTCGGCACCGAAGGCGTCATACTGCTCGACGACGACCACACCGATCAGTTGATGTACTCGGAAAAAGGCGTCCCGCACGTCTACCTGCCGGACCACACCGTCAACATGGTGTTCCTGCAGAGCGGCACGCCGGGCGACTGGGCGCTCGGCGAGTTATGGGGCCCGATCCCCAACGAGACCCGCGCCTGGCTCGACCACCTGGCGCTCGGCAAGCCCTGCGTGCTGGCGACGCCGCAGGAGGCGCGCGCGACGCTCGAGGCGACGCTGGCGATCGAATACTCGATGGCGACCGGCGGCGCAGTCACGCTCCCGATCAAGGACAAGAATTTCTTCGTGGAGCGGTGATCGGCAGGCGCCTAGGCCGGCTGCACCGGCCGCCGGGCCGTCTGGGCGCTGGCGTCCTTGACGCCGACCCGGAATTGAACGCCGATCCGGTTGCGCGAGCGCCACACCAGGCGGCATTGCCGCCGCACATGGGAATTGCCGCCGATCAGCAGCGAAAATTCGATCGGAACCTCGGAATCCGCAGCGACCTGCAGCTGGGCGCCCGTTTCCGACATGTCGATGATGACGCACGCCCGCGAGGGCACACCCTCTTCGAAATGCATCTGCGCCGGATAGCCGAAATGGCGGCGAAGATTCTTGCGGCGGCCCCAGCCGAGATTTTGGAAGTGCGCGTCGTTCATGGTGGGCGATCGTTCTTCATTTTCTTCAACGCTTGTAGAAAGAGTTCGCGAACGGCATCGAGCCGGGCGCCGGGGACAGGAACGACGACTGGCTCTTTCGCGATCTTGCGTTTGGATTCTTTGGCCGCTTCGGTACAAGCGGCGCGCTGATCGTGACTGATAAAGTCGGTCTTGTGGTCGATGACAAAGCTTTGGCAGCTATCCGCACCGATCTGCACCCTGCCCGTGAGATGTGCCGACTGCCCGCCGGTCGCAGCCTGCAGCGCCACCAGCACAGCCGCGAGCGCCGTGGCGACGACCGCACCGGCACCTGCAACAATCGTCGGTATCGCGTAGTCAGATCGCATGGCACGAGCATCCCGACGCTGCCGGCACCCGCGTCGTCGTGGCCGAGGCTCGCCCACAATCCTTTTGTGAGCACGCCGCCTCCCGCCTATGAGATTCTAGACGTCCCACATAAACAATCAGCGAATAATCAATACGAAATCGAATTGAATTGAAATTGTATCGTTATTGCCGCGTTAAGGCGCCCCAAAGAACCCGAAATCACCCCGCCACGGCGTTGCGCGCCAGCCCGACCGGCGGCGGCACCGGCTCGCCGGTCGCCTCGCTCCAGTAGCTGAGGTCGTAGAACGCCTCGGTCGGCTTGTGCGGCGGCTTGTAATAGCCGAGCTCGATGCGCACCTCGATGTTCTTGCGGATCGCCTCCGGGCTGATCATGCTCTTCGGGACCACGCGCTGGTAGCTGCTCTCCGCGCGGTCGCGCGGCAGCTTCTCCTCCCGCATCATCAGCGCGACCGTCTCCTCGCGGTTTTCCGGCTTGAGCAGCCAATCCGACGCCTGCGCCATGGCGCGCACGAACCGCACCACGGTCGAGCGGTTGGCCTCGATCCAGCTGCGCAGTCCCCAGCCGCAGCTCAGCGGCCAGTTCGGGATGTAGTCGGCGCCTTCCGCCAGCACCGTGCCGCCCGCCGCGATCGCCCGCGCATTCCAGGGCGGCGCCAGCATGGCGGCGTCGACCTTGCCCTGCGTGAAGGCGTTGGCGCGGGTGCGCGACGGGCCCAGCACGTCGATCCGGTAGTCGCTTTCGCTGATGCCATGGTCGCGCATGATCTTGTTGCGGACGAGGTCGTAGTTGGAATCGATCGGATCGGCCGCGAACAGTTTTCCACGCAACTCCTGCAATGATTTGTATTTCGGCTGCACGACCAGCTGGACGTCGAGCCCCTCCTCGGTCTGCATCACCAGGAGGAAATCGACCTTGTCCTGGGTGGTGCGCGCCAGCATGGTGTCGGCCGACGACAGCGTCAGCGGCCACTTGCCTTCGGCCAGCTCGCGATTGTGATCGGGCGCGAACTCGACGACGTGATAGTCGATCTCGAGCCGCTCCTTGGCGAAGAAGCCTTTGTGGACGGCGACCACATAGGGCGGACGGCGGAAATAGCCCGACACCGGCAGCTTGGTGGTGCCGTGCACGGCCGGCGCCTGCGGGCGCGCAACCGACGGCGCCAGCACAGCGAGGCCAGTCGCGGCGGCACTCTTGAGCGCCGCGCGACGCGTGATCCGATGCATGCGAGCCATCCGTCACCCCGCCACCGCGTTGCGCGGCAGCCCGACCGCCGGCGGCGCCGCCAGTCCGGTGGCCTCGGTCCAGTAGCTCATGTCGTAGAACGCTTCGGTCGGCTTGTGCGGCGGCTTGTAATAGCCAAGCTCGATGCGAAGCTCGAGGTCCTTGCGGATCGACTCCGGCTTGAGCATGCATTTCGGCAGCACATAGGAGTAGTTGCTCTCCGCCCAGGCGCGCGTGAGCTTCTCCTCCTTCATCAGGATCTGGATCATCTCCTCCTTGTTCTCGGGCAGGAGGAGCCAGTCGGCGGCCAGTGCCATCGCGCGCGTGAAGCCGACGACGGTGGAGCGGTTCGCTTCCATCCATTTGCGCAGGCCCCAGCCGCAGCAGATCGGCCAATTCGGGATGTAGTCGGAGCCCTTGCCCAGCAGCACGCCGCCCTTGTCGAGCGCGCGGTCGGAGAACGGCCGCTGCAGCATCGCGGCATCGACCTTGCCGTCCAGGAAGGCGGTGAGCCGCATGCTCGAATTGCCGATCACCTCGTAGCGGTAATCGCTCTCGGGAATGCCGTTGTCGCGCATGATCTTGTTGCGCACGAGATCGTAGTTGGAATCGACCGGATCGGCCGCGAACAGTTTTCCGCGCAGCTCCTGCAATGACTTGTACTTAGACTGCGCGATGAGCTGAACGTCGAGCCCCTCCTCGGCCTCCAGGAACAGCACGAAATCGACGCCGTCCTGGGTGGCGCGCGCCAGCATGGTGTCGGCCGACGACATCGTCAGCGGCCAGCGGCCGTGCGCCAGCCCTTCGTTGTGGTCGGGGGCGAGCCGCACCAGCAGGAACTCGACATCGAGCCCTTCCTTGGCGAACAGGCCGCGGCGCTGCGCGATGTGGAATGCGGGCGTGCGATAGAAGCCCGTCACCGTGATCTTGGTTTTGCTGTGAACGGCGGGCGCGGCCTGCGCGAACGATGGTGAGCCAGTGGCTGATAATCCAATGGCTGACAATCCAGCGGCCGACACACCCGTAAGTACAGATCGCCGGCTAATTCTTCGTGTTGCTTTGGCGCATGACTTCTCCCCAGAAAAGCCTGTCTGCCAAAGAGTACGCCGAACGTCGCGACCGCGCCAGCCGGCCTCCTACATCCCCAACCCTATCGATGATCGTCCGACGTGAACCATCCGTCCAGTTTGGCGTTGAGTGACGGCCGCGAGTCACTTTGCATTCCGAATGGCTTGTCAGCGCCCAGGCACGGCACATAGATGACCAATCGAGGTCGCGCGCAGTCGCTTCTATTGGAGAGAGCCATGACTCGCATGCTTTACGGAACGACAATTTCGACTTTCGGCTTTGATTCACAAAAGCTGTCGGCCGGATTGCGCGCGATCTGCGCAATGGTCATCGCACTGACGGTATCGGGTTGTGGGATCAACACTATTCCGACCCTCGAGGAGCAGGCCAAGAGCGCGTGGAGCCAAGTCCAGAACCAATACCAGCGCCGCGCGGAGCTCATTCCGAATTTGGTGGAGACGGTCAAAGGCTTCGCCAAGCAGGAGCGCGAGGTGCTGACCCAGGTGATCGAGGCCCGCGCCAAGGCAACGCAGGTGCAGGTCAAGGCCGACCAACTCACCGACCCGGAGGCGCTTCGCCGCTTCCAGGAAGCACAGCAGCAGCTATCCGGCGCATTGGGACGGCTGATCGCGGTGAGCGAGAACTATCCTGAACTGAAATCAAACCAGAACTTCCTGGCGCTTCAATCGCAGCTTGAGGGCACTGAAAACCGGATTGCAGTCGCCCGCCGCGACTACATCCAGGCAGTGCAAGCCTACAACACCGAGGTTCGGACATTCCCCGGCCGGCTGTGGGCGATGGTGTATGGCGCGAAGCCGATGGCAACCTTCGCGGCGCCCGAAGAGCAGCAGAAGCCGCCTCAGGTCAAATTCTGAAAAACGAGAATCCTATGGCGCGTTGGCGCCTTCGGGCCTTCGTCCTTGCCGCGGTCGCAGCTCTCGCATTCGTCTGCGCGCTGCAAGCGCAGCCGACCTTCCCCGCATTGACGGGCCGCGTTGTCGATCAGGCCGGCTTACTCGATGCCGCTGCGCGATCGCGCCTCGAAGCAAAATTGAAAGAGCTGGAAGCAAAGACAACGACCCAGCTCGTTGTGGTGACGTTACCCGCCTTGGGAGGGTACGACATCGCCGACTACGGCTACCAGCTCGGGCGGCATTGGGGCATCGGACAAAAGGGCACGAACAACGGCGCCCTGCTCATCGTCGCGCCGACCGAGCGCAAGGTGCGGATTGAAGTGGGCTACGGCCTCGAAGGAACGCTGACCGATGCCGTCTCACGGCTGATTGTCGATCACGCCATCTTGCCGCGCTTTCGCGCCAAAGATTTCGCGGGGGGCATCGAGCGCGGCGTCGACGACATCGTTCAGGTTCTGTCTGGCGACGCCGACGACTTCAAGCGGCGAGCGGCCGAGCGCGATTCCCGGCCGCGCGGCGGCGAGGGAATCGGCCTGTTCACGATTGTGCTCATCATCCTCGTCATCTGGCTCTTCATCTACCTGCAGCGCGCGCAACGGCAGCAGATGTCCGGGCGCCGACGATCGCGCTGGGGCCCGATCGCGGGCGGCGGTCTGCCCGGCGGATGGTCAGGCGGAGGATGGTCGGGCGGATCCGGTGGCGGCTATTCCGACAGCGGCGGATTTTCCGGTGGTGGCGGATCGTTCGGCGGCGGCGGGTCGTCCGGGAGCTGGTGATGTCGACAGGAGCAAGACTCACCGAAGCCGACCGGGCGCGAATTAGAGACGCCATTCGCACCGCCGAGGCGACCACCGCCGGCGAGATCTATGTCGTGGTGGCGAATGAGGCGGCCGAGTTCCGATCTATTCCGGTGCTCTGGGCCGCGATCATTGCGCTCATTGTCCCATGGCCGCTTTACATGCTGACGGATCTGGCATCGGGCACCATCCTGCTGTTGCAAGCGCTCACCTTTGTCGTGATCGCTACCGCCGCATCCCATAACGATATACGCCATCGCCTCGTGCCGCCGAGCATCGCGGCGGCAGCCGCGCGCAAGGCGGCGCAAGCCCAGTTCATGGCGCACGGCGTACACCTCACCGCGGAGCGGACGGGCATTCTGATTTATGTCGCCTTGGCGGATCGGCGCGTCGAGATCGTTGCCGATGACGGCATCAATCGCAAGGTCGCGCAGTCCGAGCTCGACCATCTCGCGGAAAACGTCGTTGCCGCTGCTCGATCAGGCACGCTCGCGCAGGGACTGGTGACGGCGGTCAACAATGCCGGAAAGCTGCTCGGCACGCACTTTCCGCCCACCGCAACCAATCCCAATGAATTGCCTGATCGTGTCGTCGAGATCTGACCTTGAATGAGTTGACGACGTTGGCCGCGCCGACGCCTCACACCTTCGACATGTCCATGGTCGCCGGCACGAACAATTCCTCGACTGAGACCTTGCGGTCGGTCAGCCCCTGTTCGTGCAGGTACTGGCACAGCGCCTCGATCTCGTGGCGGCTCTCGTCGACGCCATAGCGCCAGAAGTCGTTGCCCATCACCGCCTGGGTCGCATGCGTCTCGGCCGAGAGCCAGGGCAGCGTCACCATCAGCGCATTGACGTCGAGCAGGTCGATCATCGCCAGCGCCTTCGCCTCCAGGAACGCCTTGTAGAGGCTCGTCGCCAGCCAGGGATGCTGCGCGACCAGCGACTTGCGGATGCTGACGAGATGCATGATCGGAAATAACTTGGTCTTCTTGTAGTACGCCATCTCGGTGGCGCGGATGTCGGGGAACAGCCGCTTGATGTGCGGCTCGCCGCTTGAGGAACGACGACGGCCCGCGCGCGGTGAATAGCGCATCGAGTTCGCCGTCGCGCAGCATGTTGACCAGCGTCTGGTGCGGCTCGAGCGGCTTGAGGTCGAGGCCCGGGATCGGCTTGAGCGGCGTGCGCTCATGCCGGCCCGCCTCCTCCTGGCCACCGTTGCGCCAATGGATCTCGGATGGCTTCACGCCGTATTCGTGCTGCAGCATGCCGCGCATCCAGACCACCGCGGTGATTTGGTATTCCGGCAGGCCGATGCGCTTGCCGCGCAAGTCCTCCGGCTTCTCGATGCCGGCGCCGGCCCGCACATAGATGCCGGAGTGCCGGAACAGCCGGGACACGAACGCCGGGATGCCGATGTACTCGGACGTGCCGGCGGCAACCGTGCGGATGTAGCTCGAGAACGACATCTCGGCGACGTCGAATTCCTGGAACTTGAACAGCCGGTGGAAGATCTCCTCCGGATAGAGCGGCAGGTAGTTGATGTCGCACCCTTCGACCTTTACCCGGCCGTCGATGATCGCCTTGGTGCGATCGTAGTTGCCGCAGGCGATCGTAATCGGCAGGTCGGCCATGGATTCTCCTGGTCAATGTCTGGGTGCTGCTGAGCAGCAAGGGCAGGTTCATCCGGAGGGTAATGGCTTCTCCTGCGGGTGTGAAGCGCACCCCGGGAATGGCGGGTCAGCTTGTCGCTGCGCGCTTTGGGCGGTACGTTCGACCGACCCAAGGAGCCGCCATGCAATCGACCGTTATCGGCGGCGCAATGCTGCCGCATGCGCCCCAGTTCTTCACCCTGCCCGACACCGAGGACAAGGCCGTGGTGGCGAAGGTGCGCGAGGTTGCGGCCGACATCGGTCAGCGGCTGCGGGCGCTCAAGCCCGACCTCTGGATCATCTTTTCCAACGACCACGTTGAGCAGTTCTTCCACACTACCTGCCCGCCCTTCACCGTCCATGTCGGCGGCGAGGCGACGGGGGACTTCGCCGGCCGCAAATTCCACTGGCAGGTGCCGAGCGAGGTTGGCTTCGAGCTGGTGCGTCAGCTCTACCGGCAGAATTTCGACCCGGCCTTCTCCTCGACCGCCAAGATCGACTACGCGATCGGCATCCCGCTCACGCACATGGGCCACACCGACCCGGTGCTGCCGATTTACGTGAACGCCTACCTGCCGCCGCAGCCGACCATGGAGCGCTGCTATCAATTCGGCCAGGCGGTGGCGCGCACCGTGACGCAGATGGGGCTGCGCACCGTCATCCTCGCGAGCGGCGGCATGTCGCATTTCCCCGGCACCGACCGTTATTCGAACCCGGAATTAAACTGGGACAAGAGCCTGCTCGACAAGCTCGCGTCGGGAAATCTCAAATCGCTGATTGGCTTCGACGAGGCCGAGCTCGACGAGACCGGCAATATCGAGCTGCGCTGCTGGGCCTGTGCCGCCGGCGCGCTTGGCGAGCGCAAGCCCGACGTCGTTTCGATGGACCCGAGCTGGCACCACGACTACGCGTCGCTCGGCTGGATCGACGCCAAGATCGGCGAGCACGCCGCGCACTACCCTTCGATCAGGCCGGAGCTGGTGGAGCTGACCGCCGCGCTGCACGCGCTTGCGCATGATGCCGACAAACGGACGCAATATGTCGCGGACGCGCCGGCCTTCGCCGACCAGTTCAAGCTGCCGGCCGATCAGCGCGAGGCGCTGATCAAGCTCGACATGCCCACCATCGTGAAGATGGGCGCGCACCCGCTGGTGCCGTTCCTCGCGCAGATGCAGATCCAGCGGCTGCGCAAATAGTCTCACCTCCCCGTCACGCTCAAAAAAGGACCTGCTTTGATGAAGGCCGCCAAAAAACTTGCCAAGAAACTCACCCCACCCAAGGAATTGCTTGCCGACCTCGTGCTCGCAAACAAGATTCTGTTTGGCCTCAACGTGGTCGATGCCTTCGGGCATATCAGCGTGCGGCACCCGAACGACCCCAACCACTACCTGATGGCGCGCCATCTGCCGCCGGGCATGGTGACGGCGAAAGACATCGTGCTGTTCGACATGGACTCGACGCCGCTGACCCACTCGGACAAGCCGCAATATTCCGAGCGCTTCATCCACAGCGAGATCTACAAGCTGCGCCCCGACGTGATGTCGGTGGTGCATTGCCACGCCTACTCGCTCATTCCCTTTGGCGCCGCCAAGGGCGCGCGACTGCGGCCGATGTTCCACATGTGCGGCTTTCTGGGCTGCGGCGTCCCGATCTTCGAAATCCGCAAGACCGGAGGCAACACCGACATGCTGATCCGCACCGCGGAACTCGGCAGGGCGCTCGCCGAGTCGCTAGGCGACAAGAACGTGGTGCTGATGCGCGGCCACGGCGCCACCATGATCGGCAACTCGATCCAGGAATCGGTCTTCCGGTCGGTCTATTCGATGGAGAACGCGTCGATCCAGATGCAGGCGCATCTGTTGTCGGATACCGGCGAAGTCGAGTTCCTCAACGACGAGGAAGCCGAGAAGTCGAGCCGCGGCCGCAACGTGCCGCGCTCGTGGTCGCTGTGGAAGCATCAGTTCAGCAAGACCTGATATCCACGATTGTTAGATTGTGAGCGGTAATAGCGCGGCGGACTGGGTGCTCCCTCTCCCCGTTGGGGAGAGGGGTGGGGTGAGGGGGTGTAGTTCCCTCGATAGGTTCGACCCCCCTCACCCCTACCCTCTCCCCTCTGGGGAGAGGGAGTCCACCGGACTCGCTGCAGCTCTTGCGACAATTCCGCGACCAATGGCCGCCTGTCCTGGTGTGCCTTCGACTGTGATATCTGAAGTCATGCTCAAGTCAGCACTTGTCGCTCTCCTGACCCTCGGTGTCGGCGTCTCCGCCGCCAACGCCGATGCAGTCGAGGATTTCTACAAAGGCAAGACCATCACGATCGTGACCTCGACCGGCGTGGGCGGTCCGTTCGACCTCACCGCCCGCGCGCTCGCCAAGCATATGGGGCGCTACATCCCGGGCCGGCCGGGGATGATCGTGCGCAACATGCCGGGCGGCGGCCATGTGCTGGCGACCAACTACATGTTCCAGCAGGCCGAGAAGGATGGCACCGTCATCGCCACCGTCAACAACAGCGTCCCGCTGCACCAGGTGCTCGGCGGCCAAGGCGTGCGCTACGACGCGCGGCGGTTCTTTTGGCTGGGGTCCACGGGCACCAGTAACCTGATGACGGTGGCGTGGCACACGTCCGGCTTCAAGACCATGGACGACGTGATGGCGCGCGAGCTGATCATCGGCGCCACCGGTACCGGCTCCGGCACCTTCATCTATCCGAACGCGATGAACATCGTGCTCGGCACCAAGTTCAAGATCGTGATGGGCTACAAGAGCACCGCCGAGCTCGATCTCGCCATGGAGCGTGGCGAAGTCTCCGCCCGCGCCGGCGCGAGCCTCGCCGGCATTTTGCAAGAACGCCCGACCTGGATCGAAGGCAATCGCGTGGTGGTGCTCAACCAGATCGGCGACGAGCGCGACAAGGCTTTCCCGCAGGTGCCGCTGATGCACGAGCTGGCGAAGACCACCGAGCAGCGGCAGATCCTGTCGCTGCTGTCGCTGCCGCCGGCGCTCGGGCGGCCGTTCTTCACCACCCCTGACGTACCCGCCGACCGCGCCGCCGCGCTGCGGCGCGCATTCGAGGCGACCATGAAGGACGAGACGTTCCTGAAGGAAGCGCGGCAGCTCAATCTCGAGATGAACCCGTTCGGCGGCGAGCGCGCCGCCGCGATCGTCAACAGCACGATCAATGTGCCGGCTGAGCTCGTCGCCAAGTCGAAGGCGATCCTCGAGCCGAAGTGATATGGACCGTTCGGTGTGGGTCTTATGGTGCGGCAAGCTCGATCTGCTCCCTCTCCCCATCCGGGAGAGGGAGTCCACCGAATGTGCCGCACCGTCACGGACTCAAATGACGGACCTACATGGCGACGCTTGAAACGCCGATCCTGATCGTCGGCGCCGGCCCGGTGGGGCTCGCGCTTGCCGCCGACCTCGGCGGCCGCGGCGTGCCCTGCCTGGTGGTCGAGCAGGGCGAAGGACCGGCCGACCATCCGCGCGCCTCCGTGCTGAATGCGCGCTCGATGGAGTTCATGCGGCGCTTTGGCGTGGCCGACGCCATTCGCCGCGCCGGCGCGCCCGACGACTTCCCCCACACCGCGCTCTATTGCACGACCCTCAACGGCTTACGAGATCGCACGCATCGAGCGGCCGCACCACGGCGGCAGCGGCTCGTCGGCCGGCAGTCCGGAGCGGGCGCAGCGCTGCAACCAGATCTGGTCCGACCCGATCCTGCGCGGGCTGGCGTCAAGCCATGACAACGTGACCCTGCGCTACCGATGCCGGTTCGAGAGCGCCACCGAGCAAGCCGACCATGTACTCGCGACCGTGCACGATCTCGCAAGCGACGAGCGCATCACCATCACAGCGCGTTACGTCGTCGATTGCAGCGGCGGGCACTCGCCGATCCGCCGCGCGCTCGACATCGGCATGAGCGGCTCGGACTATCTCGGCTATTTCCTCAGCATCTTCGTGCGCGCGCCGGAACTGTGGACACACCACAAGATGGGCAAGGCGGCGCTGATCAATTTCGTCGAGCCGGACGGCCTGTGGCGCAACCTGATCAGCCTCAACGGCCGCGACCTTTACCGGTTTCGGCGTGCGCGGCAAAGCCTATTACGACGCGCCCGGAAAAGGTCGACGCCGAGCGCCTGTTCAACGAGGTGGTCGGCAAGCCGGTGCCGCACGAGATCATCTCGGTCCGGCGCTGGGCCGCGCGCAACGTTGTGGCCGACCGCTACCGCGCCGGGCGCATTTTCCTCGCCGGCGACGCCGCGCATCTCAACCATCCGGCTGCCGGGCTCGGCCTCAACACCGGCCTCGGCGACGCGATCGACCTTGGCTGGAAGCTCGCCGCCGTGCACGCGGGATGGGCACCGTCCACCCTGCTCGACAGCTACGAGATCGAGCGCCGCCCGGTCGGCCGGCGCAATGTCGGCCATGCCGACTTAAGCCACGCCAACGACCGCGAGCAGAAGCCCGGGCCGGCCGTCGGCGACGATACGGCGGAAGGCGCGCGCGTCCGCCAGAGGCTCACCGACGCCATCCTGCCATCACAGACCCGCAAGGTGATCACCGACGGGCTCGCGCTCGGCTATCGCTACGATCCCTCGCCGATCATCTGGGACGACGGCACGCCGCCGCCTGCGGACACCGTCAGCGAGTATCACCCGACCGCGCGGCCGGGCAGCCGCGCGCCGCATGCCTTCATCGCGCCCGGGCATTCGACAATCGATTTGTTCGGCAAGGGTTTTGTGCTGATGCGATTTGGTTCGGAAGACGTGTCGCCGATCGAACGCGCGTTCGCGCAGCGCGGCGTGCCGCTGAGCATCGAAACCGTCGACAAGCCGGACGTCGCCGCCCTCTACGAACGCCAACTCGTACTGGTGCGTCCGGACGGCCACGTCGCCTGGCGCGCCGACGCGCCGCCGGCCGATCCGCTGGCGCTCGCCGACCGTGTCCGCGGCGGTTAGTGATCCTCCGCCACGTCGATCAGCGTGCCGTCGGGATCAGCGAGGTGGAAGCTGCCGTGCGGGCATTTGGCCAGCAGCTTCAGCCGCGCGACGCCCTCGGAATCGTAATCGATCGGCTTCGGACGAAGCTGAAGGTTCTGCTTCTCGACCTCGGCGAGATTCTTCTTGAAGGCGTCGATGCTCGGCACCCGGAAGCCGATGTGATCCATCGCCGGCTGCTCGATCCCCGCGCCATTGAATGCCGAAATCGTCCACGGCAGGATCGTGAGCGTCACGCGGCCGTCGGTGAGATGATAGCTGTCGGGCTCGCCCGACACGTTGCGCGCCTCGAGATCGAACATGTCCGAATAGAATTCCGCCATCTTGCCGGCATGGCGCGCGCGCAGCGCAAAGTGGCTGATGGTGTTGTCCTGTTTCCACTCGCCCTTGGCATAGACCTCGGCGCGGTTCTCGTGCCCCTGCTGCGACAGATCGAAGTAATTGCCGGCGGGATCGTGGGCGCGAGAAGCTGGCAAAAGGCCGGTTACCCGGGCGCTTGACGATCTCGATGTCGGGATATTTCTTCGCCATCTTCTCGCGCACCTTGTCGAGATCCTCGACCTCGATGCCGAAATGGTCGAGGCCGGCCTTGCGGCCGCCGCGGCGGGGAATGATGGTCATGCCGACATAGCCGTCGCCGACCGAGATCGCCGACATTTCACGCGACGTGTCGCCCGACACCTTCATGCCGAACACTGCGCGGTAGAACATGCCGATGGTCGCGTAGTGGTCGGTGGTGATGGCGAGATGGTTGAGCTTGCCGGACATCTTCTTCCCTCTCCTCGGATTTCCGTATCAATTGTAATAGCGGTTGAGCGCGATGTCTTTCATATCGACGAGCCCTTTGGCGTCGAGCGTGGTCATCGCCTTCTCGACCGAGGCCTGCACCTCATCGGCGCTCAGATAGCCGGCCGCGAGATTGACCTTTTTCATCTCGGCGATGAAGGCTGGGTCACGCAACACCTCGGCGAGCGCGGCGCGCAAATAGTCGACACGCTCCTTCGGCGTGCCGGGCGTCGTGAGGATCACGCGGCCGAGGCTCGCTATATTGGCGCGCCAGTCGAGCAGCCGCTCGGCGGCGGGCGAGAGCTTCGCGGCCTCAAAGATTGTCGGCACGTCGGGAAATTTCTCCGAGCGTTTGCGCGCCAGGATCGTCAAGATGCGCATGCCCGAGCTCGGACCGTAGAGCGCCGCCGCCTCGTCGGAGATCACGCGACCGTCGACCTCGGCGCGTTGGATCGCCATGTTCATGTCGCCGGTGCCTTTGTAGCCGAGGATCATCTTGCATTTTATCCCGAGCGCGTAGCACATGATGGCGGAGAAATCGGAGTTGTTGTCGGCCTTGCCGGAGCCGGCCCACAGCGCCTGCCGGTCGAGCCTTTGCATATCGGCGACGCTCTTATAGGGCGACTGCGGGCCGACGATCGCGACCTTGTCCTCGCCCGACACCCGCGCCAGGAAGACCTGCTTGCGGACGTCGTAGTTGACGCCGGAGAGGCCGTAGAGTTGCGCGGTCACCAGCCCCTCGCCGCCAGTCAGCAACAGCGTGAGGCCGTCGGGCGTGGCGTTCATGGTGCGGTTCATCGCGATCATGCCGCCGGCCGCGGTCTCGTTGGTCGGGATCAGCTTGACGCCGATCCGCTTCTCCAAGAAAGCGCTTACCGCGCGGGTATAGGTGTCGTAGCCGCCGCCGGGACTTCCCATCGTGAACAGGCGGCCCTGCTTACCCTGGTAGAACGAGGCGTCGGCGTGCGCCGTCGTCGCGGCGACGGCAATGGCGCCAGCGACCGCGAGAGCGGCAAGCACGCGCTTCGATTCAAAGACGGACATTTTGACTCCTCCCCACGTCCGGCCACCGGTCCTTTCCGGACTCTGGTGTTGTTGCCGGCGGGGTCTATGCGACAGCGAGACGCTGCGGCGCTACGCCGGCTTCTGCTCGGCCTCGGCGCGGTTGCGGACCTGCGGACCGCCGGTCTTGCGGATGTCCTGGCGCGTCACGTAGTCGATGATCATGACGTTGTCCTGATTGCCGGAGCGGTGCCCCATCAGGATCATGTGGCCGGTGCCGGTGTTCTCGAGCTGATAGAACGATCCGCCGGTGATCAGCGCGGCCATGCCGGGCTTCAACACGGACGAGGTGCCGTCGGGAAAGCGCATGGTGCACTCGCCTTCGAAGCAGGTGAACACCTGGTCTTCGTTGTGGCAATGCAGCTCGTCATGGTCGCCGGGATTCGGATAGTAGTGCACCCAGGCATGCATCTTGCGCGTGTTCATCACGACCGTGCGCTTCTTCTCGCGCAACGCAACTTCTTTCGGATCGATGATCTGAATTCCCATGGCCGAGTCGCTCCCTTTTGTTGCAGGGAGTGTAGCCGAGCTTGGGCGGCGCCGAAAGCCGCCCTCACCGCCCGCCGGCGCGCTTGAATTCCTCGATGGCGCGCTCGACCAGCGGCCGCGGCGTGGCATAGGTCCGCGCATAGAGCGCGGCGATCTCGTCACCGTCAGCGAGCACGATGTCGGCCTTGATCTTGGCGGCGTCCTGCAGGAACTGCGGGTCCTTCCCCATCGCCAGGAACGCCTGCTTCAGCACCGCGACGACGTCGGGCGGCGTCCCGGGCGGCGCTGTGAAGGGGCGGCCGTAGACCTGCCGGGTCAGCAGCAGCGCGAATATCTTGCGCTCTTCGTCATCTTTGGCCAGATCGAGGGCATTCGGCACATCCGCAAGATCGGGTGAACGGGTCAACCCGACCTGGATCACGATCCGCGCCTTGTTGTCGCTCAGCCAGTCCGGCCGAGCGGCCCGCAGCGCGGAGAGCTCATGGCCGACGATACCGTCGACCTCGCCGCGCTCCATGGCGAGCATTGAGTCGCCGGTGCCTTTGTAACCGGAGACGATCTTGAAGCGTGTTCCGGCGAAGCGATTGACCAGGCGCGGCGTGATTTCGGTCCCGCCGCCTGAGGATCCGACCAGCACGTCCCGCGTGAACAGGTCGTCGACGGTACGGACCGGCGAGGTGTTCCAGAACACTCCGATGCTCACCAGGCCGTTCAGGCTGACCAGCCACTTGAACTGGGTCACGTCGTACTTCGCCTGCGCGAATCCGAGCAAGGGCTCAAGCGCCGTGCCGCCCGCCAACTGCGCAACGGCGCTGCCGTCCTTGGGCGCGACATTGTAGAGGTAGTTGGCCAGCACCACGCCGCCCGCGCCTGGCATGTACTTCGGAACGATCGTCGGATTGCCTGGCAGAAAGCGCCCGAGATGGCGCGAGGTGAGCCGCCCGTAGGTGTCGTAGCCACCGCCGACACCCGACGGAATATAGAGCGTGATAACCGGGGGGATTTTCGTTTGTGCGGCGATATCCGGAGCCGTCGCACACAGTCCGACCATCACCACCAGCAACGAGACAATGCGCCCCAACATGCGCTCCCCTCCCTCAATCAGCCATAGCTATCCGCAGCATTCTGAGTCGCAACCGCGGCCGCCACAACGTCGCATTGCGCGATACTGCAACGCAAAAATGCTGCCTCACGCGAGGTGCGCAAACTAGCGCTTGCCGGAAGCACTCCTGAACGTCGCGATGGCGCGGTCGATCAGCGGCTTGGGGCTGCCATAGGTCCTGGCAAACAGCGCGGTAACCTCCGGGCCGCTGCCGACGATGATATCCGCGCGCATTTTTTCGGCATCCTTCAAGAACGCCCCATCCTTGGCCATGGCCGCGAAAGCCTCACGGAACGTCGCGACCACATCCTGCGGCGCGCCCGGCGGCAGCGCGAACGGTCGCCCGAATTCCTGGCGCGCCAGCAGCAGCTCGAAGACGCGGCGCCCCTCCTCGTCCTTGATGAGATCGAGGCCCGACGGCACATCGGGCAGCTCCTCGGACTTCGAAAGCCCGATCTGCACGACGATCCGCACCTTCTTGTCGCGGATCCAGTCCGGCTTGGTCGCCCGCAGGCTGCTCAGCTCGGTGCCAACGATCCCGTGCACCTCGTTGCGCTCCATGGCGAGCATCGCTTCGCCGTTGCCCTTGTAGCCCGTAACAACCTTGAATTTAGTCCCGGCCAGAAGGTTGAGCAGATTGGGATAGGCCTCGGTCGAGGAGTCTCCGCCGCCCGACGAGCCGACTAGAATCTCCTGCTTGAGAAAATCCTGCGTCGTGTGCACCGGACTCTGGTGCCAGAAGATGCCGATATTGACGAGCCGGTTGAGGCTCATGATCCAGTTGAATTGTAACGTGTCGTATTTCGCCTGCGTATTGCCGAACAATGGCTCGAACGGCGCGCCGGCCATGAACAGCGCGATCGCGCTGCCATCCTTGGGCGCGACGTTGTAGAGATAGTTTGCGACTACCACGCCGCCCGCTCCAGGCATGTTGCGCGGAACGATCGCCGGGTTTCCCGGCAGGAAGCGGCCGAGATGCCGCGACGCCAGCCGGGCGTAAGCGTCGTAGCCGCCACCGATGCCAGCCGGGATGTAGACGGCGACCGTCGGCGACTTGAATTGCGCCGATGCCGCAGTGGCCCCGGCGCAAAGCGCGACAAGCGCAAGCATGGTCCGAACTATCGGCAACATCGTTCCCCCGCCTTACCTCCGCCGCCGCCGGCGCGCGTGCTTACACTACACCGCAGCATCCCGAGTCGTCGGCGCGTGCACTACGACAGGCTCGGACCTTCGGCAGCTGACGCAAATGCGACCTCTCGCCGCTGAGCGGCCGGAACTTTGTCGCAGGTGAGACCGTTATGCGTTGGTGGAGGCAGTCATGCGGTACGGCAAGACCGTCATCGTTTCGGCGCTCGCATTTGTTTTTGCGTCTCCCCTTACGAGCGAACCGGCACAGGCACAGAACCCCGGGCGCATCCTGGGGCCGCTCGCCACTCCCTTTCGAATGATCCTGCGCGGCGTCCCGCGCGCCCGCGCGCCGCGCGCGTATCGCACGCCGCGTGCCAACCGCAATGTTGCCGGCGAACGGTCGCGGGCCGCCACCCGCCGGCAGGCTGCGCTGGGCGCTGGCGCCGCGGCGGCCGGAGGTATGGCAGCGTTCTGGCCGACCGCCGCGCCGGACGCGTTCGAGGACATGCTCGGCTATGCGTTCTGGCCGCGGGAATACGGCCGGCAGTTCTGGTCGCACGGCCCGAGCGACATCATGCGGGCGATGACCGCACCGACGGCGGCGTTCGCCTCGCAAGCCGATGACGAACCGTCGGGACGGCGCCTGCCGGCGCTCGTGAGCACGGCCAATGCCGCGCCGTCCGATCGCGCCATTTGCATTGCGCGGGTGAAGGACCAGGCGATGCGGCCGTTCGATCGCATCGAAGAGACGATCCGCCTCACCCCCGAGCAGCAGCAGGGATTGAAAGCGCTGCGCAACACCGTGCGCACCGCGATCGACGGCGAAGCCGCCGCCTGTCGCGGCGACCTTCCCGCCACCCAACCGGAGCGGTTGCGCGCCATGATCGACGGGCTGTGGGCGATGCGCTACGCGGAATTCCGCATCCGCCCCGCGCTCGAGACGTTCTACGGCTCGCTGACCGACGCGCAGAAGGCGCAACTGGCGGAAGAGCCGCAGACCGTCGGCGGCAGCGAAACGGCGACGGCCGCAACCCCGGCCTCCATCTGCGGCGAGGCGGTGACCGGTAACGCCAACCCGTTCGAGCCGATCCAGCGCGTCCTGCGGCCCACCGACGAGCAGCGCAAGAGCCTGCAAATGCTGTACGGCGCTTCCATGGAGATGGCGCAGTTCCTGAGCACGACCTGCCCGGCCGAAACGCCGACGACGCCGATGGCGCGCCTCGGCGCGGCCAGCGACCGCGTGATGTCGCTGCTGCACGCCGCGATGAATATCGAGCCGATGCTGGGTGAGTTCTATGCGTCGCTGACCGACCAGCAGCGCCGGCGCTTCAACTCGGCCATCCGCTAGCGTCCCAATTCTTCTGAACCGCCCCCCTATTTCAATTCTCGGAGACCGAAGTCCAGTTCGGCGCCAACAGCATTTTGACAAATGGGTGGATGGCCTGCGAAAAGCAGGGCTACCGGTATAGCCCGCCCGCAAGCTTATTCCGCATTTGTCACATGAGAGCGCGAAGATGCGAACCATCACCCTTGAAGAACATTTCATCAGCCCGGGATTTCTGGCCGGTCCAGGCAAGGAGTTCACCGAGAGGCTGCGCAATTCGGGGCCCCACGGCGCCAGGATTTGCGAGCTGCTTCAGGAGGTCGGCGACAAACGCGTTGCGGAGATGGACGCGGCCGGCATCGATGTGCAGGTGCTCTCGTTGAACTCTCCCGGGGTGGAGCAAGCCGAAGTGGCGGAGCAGATTTCGATCTCCCGCGAATCCAATGATTTTCTCGCCGAGACGGTAAAAAAATATCCGACGCGCTTCGCCGGCCTGGCATCCTTGCCGATCGCGGCGCCCGACAAGGCAGCCGAAGAGCTGGAGGTCCGGGTTCGTCAACAGGGCTTCAAGGGAACGCTCATCAACGGCCACACGCGCGGCCGCTATCTGGACGACAAGTTCTTCTCGCCGATCTTGGAGCGCGCCGACGCGCTGAATGTCCCAATCTATCTCCACCCGACCATACCGCCGAAGGCGGTGGTCGAGGCGTCGTTCGGAGGTTTTGCTCCCGCCGTGTCGGCGATGTTCGCAGGTCCAGGTTGGGGCTGGCACATCGAGACGGCCGTGCATCTCATTCGCATGATCCTCGGTGGCGTCTTCGACCGCCATCCGAAGCTGCAGATCGTCGTAGGCCACCTGGGCGAAGGCATTCCGTTCATGCTGCCGAGGCTCCAGAGGAACTTTCCCACGCAGCTGACAAAGCTTAAGCGTCCGCTCGGCGCTTATCTGCGCGAGAATGTTCACTACACCTTTGGTGGCTTCAATTTCCCGGCGACGTTCCTTGACCTGCTGCTGGAGGTCGGCGTCGGGAGAATTATGTTCTCGGTCGACTATCCTTACGGCAACATGGCGGAAGCGCGAGCGTTCCTGGAGCAGCTTCCGGTCACCAGCGCGGACAAGGAGCGCATCGCGCACGGCAATGCCGAGCAGCTTTTCAGCTTGTAGAGACTTGGATCAAACGTTGCGATCGGCGACGAATTTCGCGCCGGCAATCAGCACATCGGCCGACGTGCCGAACGGCTTCAGCGCCGCCTCGGCGTCGCTGACGATGGTGCGCAGCCGCGCCTTGGCGCCATCGACGCCGAGGATGCCGACGATCGTCGCCTTGCCGGCTTCCGCATCCTTGCCGGTCTGCTTGCCCACCAGCGCCGGATCGCCTTCGACGTCGAGCAGATCGTCGGCGATCTGGAACGCCTGTCCGACCGCCGCGCCGTAGCGGTCGAGCGCATCGCGCTGCGTCGGCATCGGCTTTCCCCAGAATGCCGCCGGCGCGGCAGGCGAACTTGAGCAGCGCGCCGGTCTTCATCGCCTGCAGCGTCAGGATCTCCTTCTCCCCCAGTCGCTGCACGGTGCCGCCGTCGAAGCGGCCTTCGGCGGCGAGATCGAGCATCTGCCCGCCGACCATGCCGCCGAGACCGGAGGCGCGCGCCAGCGCCTGCACCAGCTCGACCCGCACCGCCGGATCGGGATGGGTCTCCGGACGCGCCGCAATGTCGAACGCCAAGGTCAGCAGCCCGTCGCCGGCGAGGATCGCGGTCGCATCGTCGAACGCCTTGTGCACCGTCGGCTGGCCGCGGCGGAGATCGTCATTGTCCATCGCCGGCAGGTCGTCATGCACCAGCGAATAGCAGTGCACGCATTCGAGCGCGGCGCCGGCCATCAGCGCATGCTTCCTATCGACGCCGAACAGCGACGCGCATCTCCACCACCAGGAACGGACGGAAACGCTTGCCGGCGCCCAGGCTGGCGTAGCGCATGGAGTCGAGCAGCCGGGCCGGCCGGCCGATCTCCTCGCTCAGCAGCGAGCCGCCGAGCAGCCGGTCGAGCAGCGCCTCGGTATCCTTCGCGACCTGATTGAGACGGTCCTGGAATTGCGCCGTCGCGTTCACTTCATCCTCATGGTTAAAGGGCCCTTCGGGCCGCCTGTCTATGCGAGGCGCGCCGCGATAACAACCAGGCCGGAACCGCCCTGCCAACGGCGCATTTGGGCCTTGCATCTGCGGCCGGTATTTTACACAGCTTCGGCCCCTGCGAGGCCGACCTGCGAGCCTTCCGGGGCCTATAGTTACCGCAACAAAGGATCACCGACCGGCATGATTCTGGAGGCTATCGCAGCGCTGGCGGCCGCCATCTGGCTCTACCTCGTGCTCGCGCGCGGCGGCTTCTGGCTGTGCTCGGAGCGCCACGAGGGCGGGCCGACGACGCTGCCGGCGCAGACGCCCGCTTGGCCGCCGGTCACCGTGGTGATCCCGGCCCGCAACGAGGCCGACGGCATTGCCGAAACCATCGGCTCGCTGCTGCGCCAGGACTATGCGGGCGCGCTCAAGATCATCCTGGTCGACGACAACTCCAGCGACGGCACCGCCGACGTCGCGCGCCGAAGCGCCGCGGCACTGAACGCCGGCGCGCGGCTCGAGATCATCGACGGAGCGCCGCTGCCGCGCGGCTGGACCGGCAAGCTGTGGGCGGTGAAGCAAGGCGTCGCGGCGGCGCAGTCGGCGGCCCAACCATCCGACTACATCCTCCTGTCCGATGCCGACATCGTCTACGCGCCGGACGTGCTGACCGCCCTGGTGGCGCGGGCGGTGGCCAACAAGCTCGTGCTCACCTCGCTGATGGTGAAGCTGCGCTGCGAGAGCCTCGCCGAGCGCTGCCTCATTCCGGCATTCATCTTCTTCTTCCAGATGCTCTATCCGTTCCCGTGGGTGAACAAGCCGGGCGGCGCGACCGCGGCCGCCGCCGGCGGCTGCATGCTGGTGCGCAGCGACGCGCTCAAGGCCGCGGGCGGCATCGACGCCATCCGCAATGCGCTGATCGACGACTGCTCGCTGGCGAAGCTCCTGAAGGCGCAGGGCCCGATCTGGCTCGGCCTCACCGAGCGGGTGTTCAGCGCCCGCCCCTATCCGGACTTCGAGGACATCCGCCGGATGGTGTCGCGCTCGGCCTATGCGCAGCTGCGCTACTCGCCGCTCCTCCTCGCCGGCACCGTCGTCGGGATGGCACTCACCTACCTCGCCCCGCCGTTGCTCGCGCTCTTCGCCAGCGGGCCGGCGCGCTGGCTCGGCTTGCTGGCCTGGGGCCTGATGGCGGTCGCCTTCGTGCCGACGCTGCGGCTCTACGGACGCTCGGTCCTGTGGGGATTGGCGCTTCCCGCCATCGCGCTGTGCTACATGCTGTTCACGCTCGATTCCGCCCTGCAATTCGCCCGCGGCAAGGGCGGACTGTGGAAGGGCCGCGTACAGGCCCTGGAACCATGACCCAAGTCCCATGACCCAAGACCATGACTGAAGATCCCGCCGCATTGCGCTCCGGCAAGGGCCACCGGGACGAGAACTTTCCGGTCGCGTCGCGGCTCATCCATCCGCGCCATCGCGGCGCCATCCTCGCGTTCTATGAATTCGTGCGGATCGCCGACGACATCGCCGACCACGCCTCGCTTGCCGCGCGCGAGAAGCTCGATCTGCTCGACCGCCTCGAAGCCGGCCTGCTCGGCCGCAGCGACGAGCAACGGGAAGCGGTGGCGCTGCGGACGGTATTGCGCGAGCGTAACCTCTCGCCCCGCCACGCCCAGGACCTCTTGACGGCCTTCCGGATGGATGTGACCAAGCTGCGCTATCGCGATTGGGACGACCTGATGGGCTATTGCAGCTACTCGGCCATGCCGGTCGGCCGCTATGTGCTCGACGTGCACGGCGAGGATCGCTCGACCTGGCCGGCCAACGACGCGCTGTGCGCGGCGCTGCAGGTGATCAACCACCTGCAGGACTGCAAGAAGGACTATCAGGCGCTCAACCGCGTCTATGTTCCGGAGGACGCGCTGGCGGCGGCCGGCGCCACGGTCGAGGACATCGGCCGCGAGGCCGCGACGCCGGCGCTGCGCCGTTGCCTCGTTACATTGGCCGACCGCACCGGCAAGCTGCTCGACGAGAGCGCGGCGTTCTCGCCGCAGATCAAGGATTTCCGCCTCGCCATGGAGGTCGCCGTGATCCAGTCGCTGGCGCGCCGCCTGGTCGCGCTGCTGCTGCAGCGCGATCCCTTGAGCGAGCGCGTGCATCTCGGCAAAGGCGCCGTCGCCGGCGTCGGCCTGCTCGGGATCGTCGCCGGGACGGCGGGCCGCTTCAGCCGCGCCTTCACCGCGTCCCATGCAACCCGCAATGCATGAGGCAAGCCGTGGACGCGACCTGCACCGCCCCCAACCGCATCGCATAGCGCCTCCGGCAGCTCGTTCTACACGGCGATGCGCATCCTGCCGGCGGCGCAGCGCGACGCCATGTTCGAGATCTATCGCTTCTGCCGCGAGGTCGACGACATCGCCGATTCCGGCGGCCCGCGGCCGGTGCGGATCGCCCAGCTCGGCGAATGGCGCGACGAGATCAACGACCTCTATGAGGGCAAGATCGGATCGAAGGTCGCCGGCCTCGCCGAGCCCGTGCGCAAATTCGGCCTCAAGCGCGAGGATTTCCTCGCCGTCATCGACGGCATGGAGATGGACGCGCGCGAGGACATCCGCGCGCCGAGCTTCGCCACGCTCGACCTCTATTGCGACCGCGTGGCGAGCGCGGTCGGGCGGCTCTCGGTCCGCGTGTTCGGCATCGCCGAAGACGACGGCATGCTTGCTCTCGCATCATCTCGGGCGCGCGCTGCAGCTCACCAACATCCTGCGCGACCTCGACGAGGACGCCGGCATCGGACGGCTCTATCTGCCGCGCGAGGCGCTCGACCAGGCCGGCATCGCCACCGAGCGATCCATTGACGGCGTTGCGCAGCCCGAACCTCAGCCAGGCCTGCGCGCCGCTGGTCGAGCGCGCGCGCACGCATTTCGTCGAGGCCGACCGCGATCATGGCGCGCTGCCCGCGCCGCACGGTGAAGGCGCCGCGGATCATGGGCGAGGTCTATCGGTCGATCCTGGAAGGCATGGTCGCGCGCGGCTGGAGCGCGCCGCGCAAACGCGTCAGCGTGTCCCGCGCCCGGCTCGCCTGGATCATCCTGCGCTACGCGTTCATTTGATGCCGCGCACCGTCCACATCATCGGCGCCGGCCTCGCCGGCCTTTCCGCCGCGGTCGAGCTCACGCTGCGCGGCGAAACCGTGGTCGTGCACGAAGCGACCGCCTTCGCCGGCGGTCGCTGCCGCTCCTATCACGATTCAATCGCTCGGCATGACCATCGACAACGGCAACCATCTGCTGCTGTCGGGCAATCACGCCGCGCTGCGCTATCTGCGAGCTCCTGGGCGCGCGAGAACCGTCTGGTCGGCCCGCCGAAGGCCGAGTTCCCGTTCTTCGATCTTGCCAGCCGCGAGCAATGGACGCTGCGGATCAACGACGGCCGCTTTCCGTGGTGGATCTTCAACGCGGGCAAGCGCGTGCCCGGCACGCGCGCTCTCGACTACCTCCCGATGGCGCGCCTGCTGTGGGCGCAGAAGGATCGCGCGGTCGGCGAAGTCGTGCGCTTCACCGGGCCGCTCTATGAGCGGCTGATGCGGCCGCTGCTGCTGGCGGCGCTCAACATCGAGCCGTCGGCGGGCTCGGCAGCGCTGGCCGGCGCCATCATCCGCGAGACGCTCGCCATCGGCGGCGAGGCGTGCCGCCCGCTGGTCGCGCGCGAGGGCCTCGGCAGCGCGCTGATCGAGCCCGCGCTCGCCTTCCTGCGCGAGCGCAACCGCCCGGTCCGGCTCGGCCATCAGCTCCATCGCCTGCGCGCGTCCGGCACGCGGGTCGAAGCGCTCGATTTCGGCGGCGACAGCATCACGCTCGAAAGCGACGACGTGGTGATCCTGGCGGTCCCGCCCTACGCGGCGTCCGCGCTGGTCCCGGGCCTCACGGTGCCGACCGAATTCCGCGCCATCGTCAACGCGCATTTCCGCATCGAGCCGGCGCCGTATCAGCCGGCGATCCTCGGGCTGATCAACGGCACGACCGAATGGGTGTTCGCCTTCCCCGGCCGGGTCGCGACCACCATCAGTGCCGGCGACCGCCTGATCGACACGCCGCGCGACGCGCTCGCGCGGACGATCTGGAGCGAGGTCGCCGCCGCCACCGGACTGCCGGGCGAGCTGCCGCCCTGGCAGATCGTGCGCGAGCGGCGCGCGACCTTTGCCGCAACACCTGAACAGGACGCGCTAAGGCCCGGGCCGAACACGCGATTCACCAACCTGTTACTGGCCGGCGATTGGACAAATACAGGCTTGCCCGCCACGATCGAAAGTGCCATTCGATCCGGGCGCCGCGCCGCCGATCTGGTCGTGCCTCACTAGCTCCAGGACGCAATATCCGTGCTGACGACCGACAAAAGCGATTTCGCTTTGGAGGACCGCATTGGCCGGGCCGCCCGCGCGCTGATCGACCGCCAGCAAGCCGGACGGCCATTGGGTGTTCGAGCTCGAGGCCGACGCCACCATCCCGGCCGAATACGTGCTGATGCGCCACTTCCGCGGCGAGCCGGTCGACGCCGAGCTCGAGCGCAAGATCGCGGTCTATCTGCGCCGCATCCAGGGCACGCACGGCGGCTGGCCGCTGTTCCACGAAGGCGCCTTCGACATGAGCGCGAGCGTGAAGGCCTATTTCGCGCTCAAGATGATCGGCGATTCAGTCGACGCCGAGCACATGCGCCGCGCCCGCGAAGCGATCCGCGCGCGCGGCGGCGCCGCCCGCGCCAATGTGTTCACGCGCACGCTGCTGGCGCTCTATGGCCAGATCTCCTGGCGCGCGGTGCCGATGATGCCGGCCGAGGTGATGCTGCTGCCGAAATGGTTTCCGTTCCATCTCGACAAGATCTCGTATTGGAGCCGCACCGTCATCGTGCCGCTGCTGGTGCTGCTGGCGCTCAAGCCGCGGGCGAAGAACGCCAAGGGCGTGCGCATCGACGAGCTGTTCCTCGCGCCGCCGGACCAGGCGCGGCTCACGCCGCGCGCGCCGCACCAGAACAACTTCTGGTTCGCGTTCTTCCGCGGGGTCGACCATGCTGCTGCGCGCGATCGAGCCGCTGCTCAAGCGCCTGCCGACGCGCCAGCGCGCGATCAAGGCCGCCGAGGCCTTCACCATCGAGCACCTCAACGGCGAGGACGGCATCGGCGCGATCTTCCCGGCGATGGTCAACAGCGTGCTGATGTTCGACGTGCTCGGCTATCCGGCCGACCATCCGCATGTGACCATCGCGCGGCTTTCGGTCGAGAAGCTCCTGGTGGTGAACGAGCACGAGGCCTATTGCCAGCCGTGCGTGTCGCCGGTGTGGGACACCGGCCTCGCCTGCCATGCGATGCTCGAGGTCGGCGGCGAGCGCGCGGTGGCGCAGGTCAACAAGGGCCTCGAATGGCTCAAGACGCAAGCAGATCCTCGACGTCAAAGGCGACTGGGCGGCGGCGCGGCCCGACGTGCGGCCGGGCGGCTGGGCGTTCCAGTACAACAACGCGCACTATCCCGACGTCGACGACACCGCGGTGGTGGCGATGGCGATGGATCGCGCGCAGAACCTGCAGGGCCAGACCACCTACCGCGAGCCGATCGCGCGGGCGCGCGAATGGATCTTCGGCATGCAGAGCAAGAACGGCGGCTGGGGCGCGTTCGACGCCGACAACGACCACTACTATCTCAACCACATTCCGTTCGCCGACCATGGCGCGCTGCTCGATCCTCCGACCGAGGACGTCAGCGCGCGCTGCGTGTCGATGCTGGCGCAGCTCGGCGACATGCGCGAAGAACGATCCACGCATGGCGCAGGCGGTCGACTACCTGCTCAAGTCGCAGCACCCGGAAGGAAGCTGGTACGGCCGCTGGGGCATGAACTACATCTACGGCACCTGGTCGGTGCTGTGCGCGCTCAACGCCGCCGGCGTCGATCACCAGGCGCCGCGAGGTCCGCAAGGCGGTCGACTGGCTGGTGAAGATCCAGAACACCGACGGCGGCTGGGGCGAGGACGGATCGAGCTACAAGCTCGACTACAAGGGCTACGAGCCGGCGCCCTCGACGCCGTCGCAGACCGCCTGGGCGCGTGCTCGGCCTGATGGCCGCGGGCGAGATCGACCATCCCGCCGTCAAGCGCGGCATCGACTATCTATCGCAGACGCAGGGCGCCGACGGCCTGTGGCCGGAGGAGCGCTTCACCGCGGTCGGCTTCCCGCGCATCTTCTATCTGCGCTACCACGGCTATGCGAAATACTTCCCGGTCTGGGCGATGGCGCGCTATCGCAACCTCAAGCGCGCCAACAGCCCCTCGGTGGCGTACGGGATGTAGTGCGCGCTTCGCATTCGAAAAAGAAAATGGCCGGGACGATGCCCGGCCATTTTCTTTTCTATCGCATTATTTACGCCGGCTGAGCGGCCGCTCCGGTCGGGCTGACTTTCTTGGCCGCCTTCTCCTGCGCCTCGTCCTTGCGGATCTCTGAGAGCTTCTGCTGCACCTGCTCCGAGAACACGTATTGCGCCGGACGCTGGTCCTCGAGCGGGATCTCGGCGGCGAACGCGCCCTCGACGCGCGGCCCGCGCATCGCGACGGCAAGCGTGCGGATCGGATTGCGCAACACCGCCTCGGCGGCGGTCGGCTCGTAGCCGCAATGCGCCATGCAGTTCGCGCACTTCTCGTACCGGCCGGTGCCGTAGGCGTCCCAGTCGGTCGTCTCCATCAGTTCCTTGAAGGTCTTCACGTAGCCTTCGCCGAGCAGATAGCAGGGCTTCTGCCAGCCGAAGACGTTGCGGGTCGGCATGCCCCAGGGCGTGCAGTGATAGGTCTGGTTGCCGGCGAGGAAGTCGAGGAACAGCGGCGAGTGGATGAACTTCCAGTTCTTGCCCTTGCCGCGCGCGAACACGTCGCGGAACAGTTCCTTGGTCTTGCGCCGGTTGAGGAAGTGCTCCTGGTCGGGCGCGCGCTCGTAGGCGTAGCCGGGCGAGATCGACACGCCGACGCCGAGCTCCTTGCAGAGATCGAGGAACGCCGCGATGTCCTCGGCCGGATGACCTTCGAAGACCGTGCAGTTGACGTTGACGATGAAGCCCTTGGCCTTGGCGGCCTTGATGCCGGCGATCGCCTTCTCGAAGCCGCCTTCCATGCAGACGGACTTGTCGTGGTGCTTCTTGATGCCGTCGAGATGGACCGAGAAGAACAGATACGGCGACGGCTCGAACAGATGCAGCTTCTTCTCGAGCAGCAGCGCGTTCGTGCACAGCGAGACGAACTTCTTGCGCGCGACGATGCCTTTGACGATCTCGCCGATCTCCTTGTGGATCAGCGGCTCGCCGCCGGGAATCGCGACCATCGGCGCGCCGCACTCGTCGACCGCGTCGAGGCATTCCTTCACCGACAGCCGCCGGTTCAGGATCGCGTCCGGATAGTCGATCTTGCCGCAGCCGAAGCAGGCGAGATTGCAGCGGAACAACGGCTCAAGCATCAGCACCAGCGGATAGCGCTTGCGACCCAGGAGCTTCTGCTTGAACAGATACGCGCCGATGCGCATCTCCTTTAAAAATGGAACCCCCATTCGCTCACTTTCTTGCTGTTGCTGCCCGAAGCCGGGGCGCAGATTGCTAGGATGCTACCGCGAGCTCCGCGGGCAGCCTGAATTCGATCTTCTCCTGGCGGCCGTCCATGATCGACACCTCGACCGGCCCCAGACGCCGCAGCCTATCGATCACATCCTCGACCAGCACTTCCGGCGCTGAAGCGCCGGCGGTGAGACCGATGACCTTCACGCCTTCGAGCCATTTCGGATTGAGCTCGCTGCCGTCGGCGATGAGGTAGCTCGGCAAGCCGAACTCCTCGCCGATCTCGCGCAGGCGATTCGAGTTCGAGCTGTTGGTCGCGCCGACCACCAGGATCACGTCGACGAGCTTGCTGAGATCGCGAACCGCCGACTGACGATTCTGCGTCGCGTAGCAGATGTCGCGCGTCTCGGGGCCGACGATGTTGGTGAACTTGCGCTGCAGCGCCTGGATGATGCCCGAGGTGTCGTCGACGCTGAGCGTGGTCTGCGTGACGTAGGCGACCGGCGTGTCGATCGGCAGGTCGAGCTTATCGACGTCGGCTTCGTTCTGGACGAGAATCACCGGGCTCGGGATCTGGCCCATGGTGCCCTCGACCTCGGGATGGCCGGCGTGCCCGATCAGGATCAGCTTGCGGCCCTGCCCGACATAGCGCTTGCCCTGATTGTGGACCTTGGTCACCAGCGGACAGGTCGCGTTGAGCACCGGCAGGCTGCGCTGCGATGCCTCGTCCTCGACGCTCTTGGCAACGCCATGGGCGCTGAAGATCGTGACGGCGTTGTCGGGAACCTCCGACACGTCCTCCACGAACACGGCGCCCTTGGCCTTGAGGCTTTCGACGACGTGCTTGTTGTGCACGATTTCGTGACGGACGTAGACCGGCGGGCCGTACTTCTTGAGCGCACGCTCGACGATCTCGATGGCGCGCACGACGCCAGCGCAAAATCCCCGAGGCTGAGCCAAGATCACTTTCATCGCGTGATCACTTTCATATCGTTCCAACTGGCAAGATTTAGGCCGTAATCGGGCCCAACGCGCCGGAAGTTCCGGCAAACATAGGCAATTGCGCGCCTGGGACAACCCCTCAGACGCGCCGTCCACCTTCACGCTAAATGCAGGGCATCGCGCCGGATGTCCTTCCCGAGCGCTTCGAACACCTTGGCAACGATGCCTTTGGCATCGAGGCCGGCCTGGGCGTACATCGCCGCCGGGCTGTCCTGATCGATGAACACGTCCGGCAGCACCATGCACCGGACCTTGGTCCCGCTCTCCAAGCCCGCGTGCTCGGCCAGGGTCTGGATCACGTAGGAGCCGAAGCCGCCGATAGCGCCCTCCTCCACCGTGATGAGAACCTCATGCTCGCGCGCCAGGCGCAGCACCAGATCGGTGTCCAGCGGCTTCGCGAAGCGCGCGTCGGCGACCGTCGTGGTCAGGCCATGCGAGGCGAGCGTCTCGGCCGCCAGCAGGCATTCCTGCAGCCGCGTGCCGTAGGACAGCAGCGCAACTGAGCTGCCTTCCTTGAGGATGCGGCCCTTGCCGATCTCGAGCGGCACGCCGAATTCCGGCATGTCGACGCCGACACCGTCGCCGCGCGGATAGCGCAGTGCCGACGGGCGATCGTCGATCGCGACCGCGGTCGCCACCATGTGAACAAGCTCGGCCTCGTCGGCCGCCGCCATCAGCACGAAGCCGGGCAGGCAACCGAGATAAGCCGTGTCGAACGATCCCGCATGCGTCGGACCGTCGGCGCCGACCAGGCCTGCGCGATCGAGCGCGAAACGCACCGGCAGCCGCTGGATCGCGACGTCATGCACGATCTGATCGTAGGCGCGCTGCAGGAAGGTCGAGTAGATCGCCGCGAACGGCTTGTAGCCTTCGGTCGCAAGACCGGCCGCGAAGGTGATCGCGTGCTGCTCGGCGATGCCGACGTCGAAGGTGCGATGCGGGAACGCCTTGCCGAAGATATCGATGCCGGTGCCGCCCGGCATCGCGGCGGTGATCGCGACGATCTTGTCGTCCTTCTGCGCCTCCTTCACGAGGCTCTCGCCGAATACTTTAGTGTAAGAGGGCGCGTTCGCCTTGGCCTTGACTTGCTTGCCGGTGGCGACGTCGAACTTCACAACACCGTGATACTTGTCGGCGGAGGCCTCGGCCGGGGCGTAGCCCTTGCCCTTCTGCGTCACCACGTGGACGAGAATCGGGCCTTCCTTGGCGTCGCGCACGTTCTTGAGGACGGGCAGCAGGTGATCGAGATTGTGGCCGTCGATCGGCCCGACATAGAAGAATCCCATCTCCTCAAACAGCGTGCCGCCGGTGACCAGACCGCGCGCATACTCTTCCATCGCGCGGGCGCGTTGCTCGAGGAATTTCGGCAGCTTCTTCGCGAGCTGATGCACGATGTGACGCAGCGAGCGATACGGCCGGCCCGACACGAGGCGCGCGAGATAGGCCGACAGCGCGCCCACCGGCGGCGCGATCGACATGTTGTTGTCGTTGAGAATCACGATCAGACGCGAATCCATCGCGCCGGCGTTGTTCATCGCCTCGTAGGCCATGCCCGCCGACATCGCGCCGTCACCGATGACGGCGACGACATTGTGCGACAGTCCGGACAGATCGCGGGCCACGGCCATGCCGAGCCCGGCGGAGATCGACGTCGACGAATGCGCTGCGCCAAAGCAGTCATATTCGCTCTCGGCGCGCTTGGTGAATCCCGACAGCCCACCGCCCGTCCGCAGCGTGCGGATCTTGTCGCGCCGCGACGTCAGTATCTTGTGCGGATAAGCCTGATGGCCTACATCCCAGATCAATCGGTCACGCGGCGTATCGAACACGTGGTGCAATGCCACGGTCAGTTCGACAACGCCAAGGCCGGCTCCGAGGTGACCGCCGGTCACCGCAACAGCACTGATCGTTTCGGCCCGCAGTTCGTCGGCCACCTGCCTGAGCTGACGCTCGCTCAAGTGCCGCAGATCGGCGGGAGATTTGATGGTGTCGAGAAGCGGAGTCGTCATGGTCATGATCGCAACATCATTGTCCCTAGCAGTCGACGACGGGGCACAGGACGAGTAATTGGCTAGGGCTACGGAACCATGCAGATCGGCGCGGTATTGCACAGTTCATCGGGTAAGGCTTGCCCCGTCGGGACCACTGATTGTTCTTAACGAACGCCCTGAATAGCTGGATGGTTCGCCCCATTCAATAGTCAATCTTACGATTTGACGGGCGCCCGCGCGGAAAGAAACCACATGCTTAGATCAAAGATTGTGTCGATTGTTGATATTTGCACGCGTTTTCCATGGGCGATTATTGCCATTACGGCGATATTAACCGTTGTTACTGCTGCCTATTCAGTCCGTAATTTTTCAATCAACACAAATGTTAATCGGTTAATCTCTCAAGACCTCGATTGGCGCCAACGAGAACTTGCCGTCGACCGGTCTTTCCCCCACCGCAACGATACTATTTTGGTGGTGGTCGAGGCCCCCACGTCCGAGCAGGCGACCGAGGCCAATGCCGCCCTCCTGAAGCGGTTGCAAGGGCAGTCGGCACTCTTCCAATCCGTGCAATCGCTCAATGAGAGCGAGTTCTTCCAGCGCCATGCGCTGCTGTTCGCATCGACCGAGGACGTAAAGGGCTTCGCCACCCAATTCGCGCAGGCACAGGCGCTGTTTCAGGTGTTGAACACCGACCCGACGCTGCGCGGCCTGGTGCAGGCGCTGACGTTCGGCCTCGCCGGGCTACAGCGCAAAATGTACACGCTCGACGACATGGCCCGGCCGCTGACGATGTTCGCGACGACGCTGGAAGACGTCGTTGCCGGACGGCCGGCGAGCTTCTCGTGGCGCGAACTGGTGAATCGCAAAGCGCCGACGCCCGGCGAACTGCGGCGATTCATCCTGATCAAGCCGGTGCTCGACTTCACCCAGCTTGAACCGGGTGCTGTGGCGACCAAGGCGATCCGCCAGGCTGTATCCGATCTCAAGCTCGAGTCCGACTACCGCGCCCGCGTGCGATTGACCGGCTCGATCCCGATCCAGGACGAGGAGTTCGGCACGCTCAAGGAGCATTGGGAGCTCAATGCCGCTGTCTCGCTCGGATTCCTGATCGGCATCCTTTGGCTCGCGCTCGGCTCCGCGCGAATCATCGTGGCGGTGCTGATCAGCATCTTCTGCGGCTTGGCGATGACCGCCGCCATGGGACTTTGGCTGGTCGGCTCGCTCAATCCGATCTCGGTCGCGTTCGCCGTGCTGTTCGTCGGCATCGGCATCGACTTCGGCATCCAGTTCGGCGTGCGCTACCGCGCCGAACGACATGAAGAACCCGACCTGCGCAAGTCGCTGTTGAATGCGGCACGCCACGTCGGCATTCCGCTGACGCTCGCGGCGACCGCGACCGCCGCCGGCTTCATGTCGTTCCTGCCGACCCACTACCGGGGGCTCTCCGAGCTCGGCCTGATCGCCGGCCTCGGCATGATCATCGCCTTCCTCGTCAGCATCACGCTGCTGCCCGCGCTGCTGAAGTTGTTCAATCCCCCCGGCGAAAAGGAGCCGCTCGGCTATGCCTCGCTGGCGCCGGTCGATTCCTTCATGGAGCGGCATCGGATTCCGATCATCGTCGGCACGGCGGTGATCTCGCTCGGCGGACTGCCGCTGCTCTACTATCTGCAGTTCGACTTCAATCCGATGAACCTGCGCAGCCCCAAGGTCGAATCGGTTGCGACCTTCCTGGAGCTCAGAACCGATCCGAACGCCGGAGCGAACGCGATCGACGTGCTGGCGCCCAATCTCGAAGATGCCCGGGCGACCGCCGAACGATTGCGCAAGGTACCCGAAGTCAACGGCATCATGACGCTCGACACCTTCGTTCCGGGCGACCAGGAGCAAAAGCTGACCTATATCCGCGCGCTCGCAAAAGCGCTGGAACCCGCATTCAAGGCGCCGGCGCGCCCTGCCCCGTCCGATGCCGACAACGTCGCGGCGCTCAATCGCGGCGTGGACGCGCTGAAGAAGGCGGCCGCGGGCCAGACCGGCCCGGGCGCCGAAGCCGCCACGCGCCTTGCCAATGTCCTGTCGAAGCTCGCGAGCGGCGACGAGGCGCTGCGCGAACGCGCGACCGCGGCGCTGGTGGTGCCGCTCAAGACCGCCATCAGTGGCATGCGCCTGTCGCTCGAGGCGCAACCGATCACGGCCGACAACCTGCCGGCGGACATCAAAGCGAGCTGGATCACGTCCGACGGCCGCGCCCGCGTCGAAGCCCATCCCAAGGGCGACACCAACGACAACGAAGTGCTGCGTCAGTTCGCGCGCTCGGTACTTGCGGTCGAGCCGCGCGCCAGCGGCGGACCGATCGCGATCCTCGAGTCCGGACACGCCGTCGTGCGCGCGTTCATCGAGGCCGGTGCCTGGGCTTTCCTGTCGATCGCGATCCTGCTCTGGATCGTGCTGCGCCGCTTCACCGACGTCTGCCTGACCTTGATCCCGCTGGCGCTCGCCGGCGTGGTGACGCTCGAAATTTGCGTGCTGATCGGGCTCGAGCTCAACTTCGCCAATATCATCGCGCTGCCGCTGCTGCTCGGCGTCGGCGTTGCGTTCAAGATCTACTACATCACCGCATGGCGGGCGGGACAGACGCAGCTGTTGCAGTCCCCCCTCACCCGCGCGGTCATGTACAGCGCGCTGGCGACGGCGACGGCGTTCGGCAGCCTCTGGCTGTCGAGCCATCCCGGCACGTCGAGCATGGGCAAGCTGCTCGCGCTCTCGCTGGTGACGACGCTCGCCGCCGCGGTGCTGTTCCAGCCGGTGCTGATGGGCCCGCCGCGCGAGATCGGCGATTAATTAGGCCGCGACAGCTGCGAGACCCGCGAGCAGACCTCGCTCTTGGCGCCGCGGCTCGAGCCGTTTGCCTCGCCGACGCGCGTCCAGCGCTGGCCGCCGCAGAACACGCCGCCCAGGATGCACCCTTCGACGCGCAGCGTGTTCTCGCCGGCCATGGTGACGTGGGCTTGGTAGGTCTGCCCATTCGTGGCGTTGTAGATCTGGCCGTCCCAGCGGGCCTGCGCGGACGCCCGCATGTTGATCAGCACCGGGCTCCCAAGCGTCGGCCGGCCGCTGCGTTTGTCGCGCCCGGGTTCCTTCTCCCAGGCCACGACCCCCCAAAGCGCGCCGCGGCAATTGTCGACGCGGATGATGGCGCTGCCATCCTCAGTCCGCCAGTCGCCGGTGGGTTCCGCAGCCATCGCCGCTCCGCTGATGGTGGTTGCAGCGAATAGGGTGACGATCGCTAGGCGCATGGTGCCCTCCAGTTCGGATGGTGTCCCCCGGCCCCGGTTCCGGAACTAAGCTTAACCGCCCAAACCTGGAAGAGCTTTCTGGTAATAATTGGACAGGGGACGAAATTATATCGATGTTCCGTCCGTCGGCCGAGAAGGCGTAAACGCCCAGAAGCGTTGTTGCATGTCTTCGGCTGGTTCGGTTGCCGCCAAACGCGCCACAACCTCTGCTGAATGCCTGCGCAACGGTTCCAGAAGTGCCTGCAAAAACCTCACCATAGCCGGGAAAGCTTGCGCGATGCGTCGAATTGACCCTTCGTCATTTCGAAAGCTGGTTGGGCACATCTGAAATCGATATTAGGATAAAGTGTACATAAACGCCGCCAGAGGAAGCGCCAGTGACTTTGACGCCTTCGGGATCTCCGAGCCGTAGCAGGCTCTGGGGCAAGGACAACAGTGCCTCGCGTGAGTGGGTCGATCTCGACCGCGGCTCGATCACCCGCCGGTACGACCGCTTCGCCCGCATCATCCCGCTGTTTGACTGGCTTTTCTTCATGCCGCCGGGATTCCGGCAGAAGGCTGCGGACCGGCTCCAGCTAAAGCCGGGCAGCCGTGTCCTCGAGATCGGGTGCGGCACCGGGCGCAATCTCCCGCCGCTGCGGGCCGCCGTCGGACCGTCCGGCAGCGTTTACGGCGTCGATATATCGACCGGAATGCTGGAGCAGGCCCGCGCGCTGTGCGCGCAGAACGGCTGGTCGAACGTCAATCTTCTCCAGCAGGACGCCGCTGAATTCGCGGCGGCTGAACCGCTCGATGGCGTGATGTTCGGCCTGTCCTACAACACCATGCCGCATCACCTTGCGGTGCTGCACCACGCCTGGAATTTGCTCCGCCCCGGCGGCCGGCTGGTGGTGATGGATGCGAAGCTCCCGCCCGGCCTCGGCGGCCGGCTGATCCTGCCGTTCAGCCTGTGGCTGATGAAGCGCACGATGCTCGGCAATCCGCTGGTCAAGCCTTGGGAGGACGTCGCGCGGCTGGCCGGCACCATCGAGATGGAACAGTTCATGTTCGGCTCCTGGTATATTTGCTCTGCGACCAAGCCGCTGACGGCACCGGCGCTTACCGCGACACGCTGACCTTCCAAGCGCCGCCGCATCGCTCTATCCTCGCCCCCACAGACTTATGGGGAGCAGATCATGAGCGAGCGGGCGCGCGAACAATGCTGGGTCATCAACAACGAGGTCGTCGAGCCGCGGCCGGCCTCAGCGCCGCCGCAGGAAGTGCTCGTCGAGAAGCATCACGCCTTCATCCACGATCTCGAAGCCAAGGGCATGCTGGTCGGCGCCGGCCCCTTCCTCGACGACACCGGCGCGCGCTTCGGCACCGGCATGATCATCTTCCGTTGCGCGACCCGCGCGGAAGCCGAGAAGATCGCCAACAGCGAGCCCTATATCGCCAACGGCGTGCGCCGACTGAAGCTGATGCCCTGGCAGAAGATCGCCGGCAGCTGATCCAAGATTCTTGAGGGAGCGTGCCATGATGAACATCGCGGTGCGAAGCGACGACCGGTTCGTCACGGTCGACGGACTGAACATCCGCTATCTCGAAGAAGGCGCGGGCGTGCCGGCGATCCTGCTGCATGGCGCGTCGCTCGGCTCTTCGGCCGACGTGTTCCGCCGCAACCTGAAGGCGCTCGGCGCCAACGGCGTCCGCGCCATCGCCTTCGACCTGCCGGGCTTCGGCAAGAGCGACGCCACCGACGACCTCAGTGCGAGCTACAAGAAGAAGATCGTGCTCAAGTTCATGGATGCGCTCAAGCTCGACAAGGCCGCGCTGATCGCGCATTCGGCCTCCGGCAACGCCGCCGTCGGCATCGCGCTCGAAAATCCCGATCGCGTCTCGCATCTGATGATCCTCGGCACCGGCAGCCTGTTGCCGCCGCTCGAGACCGGCGGCGCCAAAGTCGGCGGGCGCGAAGGCGCAGCGCAGGCGCGGCTGGAAGAGCGCATGGTGAAGCAGGAGCCGTCGCTCGACGATACCCGCGCGCTGCTCGAAGCCAACCTGTTCCACCGCGAGCTGATCACCGACGACGAGTTGCAGCTCCGGCACCAGAACAGCATCGGGCCCTGCTTTGTCGAGTTCGCGCGCCGCCACGCGGCTTCAAACGAAGGCGGCGGTGGCGGCAAGCAGTCGGTGCCGCTGTGGCAGCGCTACGATGAGCTCAAGATGCCGCTGCTGCTGATCTACGGCCGCGAGGATCGCGGCCGCGCCGCCGAGCGCGTGGAGCTGCTCAAGCAGCGCTATCCGCAGCTCAATCTGCACATCGCGGAGGGCTGCAAGCACCTGGTGCCGTGGGACGCGGCCGACCTGTTCCACACGCTGGCGGTGCCGTTCCTCACGCGTTAGACGACGCGTCAGAACAATTCGAAATACTCGCGCTGCTCCCAGTCCGTGACCTCGGTCTGGTAGCGCGCGAGCTCGCCCTGCTTGATGCGGATGAAATAGTCGACGAAGCCCTTGCCCAGCCCGGCGGCGAGGCATGGATCCTCGCGCAATGCGATCAACGCCTCCTCGAGACTCTTGGGCAGGAACGGCGCCTCCATCTCGTAGGGCCGGTCGGCCGACGGCCCGGGCTCGAGCTTCTGCTCGACGCCGTCGAGCCCGCAGACGATCTGCGACGCCATGTAGAGATAGGGATTGGCGGACGGCTCCCCTACCCGGTTCTCGATCCGCGTCGCGGCGTCGCCCGCGCCGCCGATAACGCGCAGCATCACGCCGCGATTGTCGCGGCCCCAGATCACCCGGTCGGGCGCCAGCGTGTATTGCCGGTAGCGCTTGTAGCCGTTGATCGTCGGCGTGGTGAATGCCGCCGCGCCGCGCCCATGCGCCAAGAGGCCCGCGAGGTAGTGGCGGCCGAGCGGCGACAGCAGCGCATCGCCCTCGGGAACGAAGGCGTTCGCGCCGGTCTTCTTGTTGCGCAGCGACTGATGCAGATGCCAGCCGCTCGACATCACGTTGGGCAGCTTCGGCCGGCACATGAAGCTCGCGTGATAGCCCTGCCGGCGGCAGATCTGCTTCACCGCGCTGCGGAACAGCATCATGGTGTCGGCGGGCGCGAGGCCGATCTCGGTCTGGAAGGTGAACTCGCACTGGCTCGGCCCGAGCTCGATCTCGACCGAGCGCAGCGGCAGACCGAGCGCCACCACGTCGCGGCGGATCGTTTCGAGCACCGGCTCCAACTGATCGAAGCGCGTCTCGGTGAGATACTGATAGCCCGACGACAGCACGCTCACCTCCGGCGGCTCGCTCGGCCAGCCGGCGTCGGCAGGATCGAGCCGCGGATTCTCGATCTTGAACACATGGAATTCGACTTCGAGGCCGGCGACGTAGTCGAAGCCCGCATCGCCGAGCCGGTTGAGCACCTGACGATAGAGATGGCGCGTCGAGAACGGCACCGGCTTGCCGTTCTGGAAATAGATGTCGCACAGCACCCAGCCGGTCTGCGGCGCCCATGGCAGCACGCGGAACGTGGTCGGGTCGGCGATCATCAGGAAATCGCCGCCGCCTTCCATCTCCGGCATGCCGAAGCCGCCGCCGGCGGTGAACACCGGGAACACGGTCTTGTGCGAGGTGTCCTTGGCGAGCAGCGTGGTAGTGATCGAGCAGCCGTTGCGCATCACCTTGGCGGCGTCGCCGGCGACGATGGTCTTGCCGCGCAGGATGCCGTGCTGGTCGGGAAACGAGAGCCGCACCACCTCGAGGCTCTTCTCCTCGATCAGCCGTTCGGCCCGCGTAGCGGCCTCGAACTGCTCCTCGCTCCACAAGCCGTGGCGCTCGACGAAGGTCTTGGCGGAGCGTTCCTGCGATGACGACATGTACGCGAGGTTATTCCATCTCCACCACCGGGGCCACCGCATAGCCCATCTTCAGTAAACGCCTTGCGCGATCCGGCCGGCACGGCCAAGATTCCCCACCAAACGAAGGAGAACAACGATGGGGAGATTTCCGATACGCGCGGCCTTAGCCGCGGCCCTCGCGCTGACGCTGGTTCCTGAGATTGCCGTCGCGCAAAGCCGCCCCGAGCTGATCCCGGTGCCGGGCCGCATCAAGATGGCGCTCTACCGGCCGGACAGCGGCCCCGCGCCTACGGTCGGCATCATCGTGATGCACCGGACCTCGAACTACCTCACCCACCGCGCCTGCACCGAGCTGTCGCGGCGCGGCTTCCTCATGCTGTGCATGAATTCGCGCTTCGAGAACAACGAGCCGGCGGTCGACTTCGAGCAGTTGCCGCTCGACGTCAAACAAGGCGTCGAGTTCCTGCGCAAGCAGCCCGGCATCAGCAAGGTCGTGCTGTTCGCCCACAGCGGCGGCGGGCCGATCATGGCGCTCTACCAGGCGGTGGCCGAAAAGGGCGTCGCCTACTGCAAAGGCGAGGCCAAGCTGACGCAATGCACCGACCAGCTCGCCGGCCTGCCGCCGGTCGACGGCATCGTGTTCACCGACGCGCATCCCGGTAATGCGATCAACCTGCTGCGCGGCATCAATCCCTCGGTCGCCAACGAGAACAACCCGCCCGACGCGCCGCCGGTCGCCGCGCTCGACCCGTTCAGTCCCGCGAACGGCTTCAACCCCAACGGACCGTCTAGCTATTCCACCGAATTCCAGGACCGCTATTTCCGGGCGCAGGCCGGGCGCATGAACCGGCTGATCGACAGCGCGCGCGGCAAGCTCGATCGCATGAAGCGCAACGACTACCCCTACCCCGACGACGACGTGATCGTGATCCCGCGCGGCGGCAATCCGGGCTCGGGACCGGGCGCCTCGGCGGCCCTGTTCATCGCGATGCCGAGCATCGCCGCCGTCAATAGCACGGCGAAGCCGGCGCGGCTCCTGCGTAACGACGGCAGCATCGTCTCCGAGGTGATCAAGAGCGTCTATGTCGCCGATCCGAAACTCTCGCGCGACAACCTGCGCTTCGGCACCGGCACGAAGATCTACACGCTGCGCTCGTTCCTGAGCGCCAACGCCATCCGCGCCAAACATGCCATTGACGACATCGACTTCTGCTCGACCAACAACTCGACGGTGTGCGCGGTGCAGTCGATCACCGTGCCGGTGCTGTTCGCAGCGATGGGCGCGCACTATTTCATCCGCGACAACGAGCACATGCTACGAACTGTCCGCCAGCAAGGACAAGGACTTCATCACCATCGAGGGCGCCGTTCACGGCTTCACGCCGTGCACGACTTGCGAAAAGACGCCCGGTCAGTATTCCAATTCGGTCAAGAACCTCTTCGACTACATCGCGAAGTGGATGAACGACCGCTATCGCTGAACGAAACGCAAAGGAGAAACCCGTGATCGACGTCTACACCTGGACCACCGGCAACGGCCGCAAGGTTCCGATCTTCCTGGAGGAAACCGGCACGCCCTACCGGCTGCACATGGTCGACATCCACAACGGCGGGCAACACACGCCGGAGTTCATCAAGCTCAATCCCAACCGGAAGATCCCGGCGATCGTCGACCAGGACGGCCCGGCGGAAAGCCGATCACGCTGTTCGAGTTGGGGGCGATCCTGATCTACCTGGCCGACAAGATCGGGCAGTTCATCCCGAAGGATCCCGCCGGCCGCTACCACACCATCGAATGGGTGATGTTCCAGATGGCCAATATCGGCCCGCTGCTCGGCCAGACCCATCACTTCCGCGCGAAGGCGCCCCAGGTCGAATACGGCGTCAAGCGTTACACCGACGAGGCGACGCGGCTCTGGAAAGTGATGGATGGGCGGCTGGGCGAAGTGCCCTATCTCGCCGGCGACGACTACACCATCGCCGACATGGCGACCTATGTCTGGCTGCGCAATCCGAAGAACCAGGGCCAGAACCTCGACGACTATCCGAACGTGAAGCGCTGGTTCACCGCCATCGACGGCCGCCCCGCGGTGAAGCGCGCGCACAAGGCGGTCGAAGACGCGGCGGAGAAATACAAGGCGATGAAGAAGGCGAGCTAAGCCTCTTGCCTATTTCTTCGTGCCGATCTTCGACGCCAGCTCCGCGAGCTTCGCAATCGTGTTCATGTTGCGCATGGTGCCGGCCTTCGCGGCCGGGATGCGCAGCTTGGATTTGCCGATGCCGCTCGCGTAGTGAACGAAAATCTCGCGCTTGCCGAGCCGCATCTTCTCGTCGTTGACGTTGACCGCGTGCTTCAACGCGTCGGCCGGCGGCGGCTAGTCGAGGAAGATCGCAACCGCCTGGCTCGGCGACGCCTTTGGAAACGGATTAGCCTTCACGACGGCGGCCATTTCGGCGGCGGAGCGCACCACCACGCCGATCGGTTTGCCGGCATAGGCCTGCAGGCGTTCCTCGAGCGCGGCCTTCACCTTGGCTTCCGACGCCTTGCTCTCGAACACGACATTGCCGCTGGCGATGTAGGTCTGCACCGTGCGCGAAGCCGGCGTCCTCGCACATGGCCTTGAGATCGGCCATCGGCAGCTTGCCGGTGCCGCCGACATTGATCGCGCGCAACAGGGCAATGTATTTCGTCATGCCGCCGATCAATGCAGCGCCGCGGCCTGCGCCTGCAGGCTTGCGAGCAACTCGGTCGAGCCCTGCACCGCCAGGCGCTGGTGGTAGAAGCGCAGCCCATAGAGGCCGCCGAGCTCCTCGCCGGCGCCGGCGCGGCCGGGACCGCCGTGATTGCACTGGGGCATGACGATGCCGTGCCCGGTATGCGCACTGCGCGATCGCAGGGTCGATCACCAGCAGGCGCCCGTGGCTCGCGCCGATGCCGGCCACCATCCGCGTCAGAAAATCCTTGTCCTCGCCGTAGATCGACGCCACCAGCGAGCCGCCGCCACGGCCCACCTGTGCGCAGGCGTCCTTCTCGTCGCTGTAGGGCACGATCGTCGCCGCCGGCCCGAACACCTCGACCTCGTGCACCGCGTCGGCATCTCTCGAATCCTTGACCCGCAGCAGCGTCGGCGCGACGAAGGCGGCCTTCTCCGCGTCGATGCCGTCGAGCGCGGGCGGTTGGTCGTCGCCGATGACAAATTCGGCCTCGCTCGCGAGCTTGCGGATGCCATCGAACGCGGCCTGCTGCTGCGCGCGCGTCACCAGCGGGCCCATGCGCGTGTCTTCGTTGCGCGGGTCGCCGACCTTGGTGTTCTTGAGCTTGGCGAACAGCGCCTCCGCGATATCGCCGGCCTTCTCCTCCGGCACGAAGATACGGCGGATCGCCGTGCATTTCTGCCCGGCCTTCACCGTCATTTCCCGGACCACTTCGCGGACGAAGGCATCGAACGCCGCGCCGCCGCCCGCCGCGTCGGGCGCCAGCAGCGCCGCATTGATACTGTCGGCCTCGATGTTCACCGGCACGCTGCGCGTCGACCACATTGCGGTGCCCGCGCACGCGCGCCGCAGTATCGGCCGAGCCGGTGAAGGCGATCACGTCGTCTGACGTGAGATGGTCGAGCAGATCGTTTGCGCCGCCGACCAAGAGGCTCAGCGCCCCGTCGGGCAACGCCTTCGCCGCAACCACGTCGCGCACCATCTCGTGCGCGAGCAGCGCGGTGGCCGAGGCCGGCTTGGCGAACACCGGCATGCCGGCGAGCAGCGACACCGCCGCCTTCTCCCACAGGCCCCAGCTCGGGAAGTTGAACGCGTTGATGTGCACGGCGACGCCGCGCCGCGGCACCATCAGATGGATCGCCTGATAGTTCTCCGCCTTGGCCAGCCGCACCGGCTTCTCGTCGAGCAGCATCTTTGCTTCGCCGAGCCCGGCGCCGAGCCGCGCGTAGTATTTCAGCGTGCCGATGCCGCCGTCGATGTCGATCGCGGCGTCGATCTTGGTGTTGCCGGAATTCGCGATCGCGATGCCTTCATACTTGGCGCGGTTGGCGGTGAGCACATCGGCGACGGCGCCGAGCAGTTTCGCCCGCTCGGCGTAGTTCAGTGCGGCGAGCGCGGCGTGGCCGTGCCGGCGCGCGAAGGCGAGCCCACGTTTGAGATCGACCCCCTTGGCGGACGCGGTGGCGATCATCTCGCCGCTCACCGGATCGACCAGCGAGGTTTCGACACCCTCCCCGCGCGTCCAGCGTCCCGACACGTAGCTGTCAAGCGTTTGCGGATTCATGGCATATCCCCCGGCTTCGCGGACAGGGTGCGACGGGCTATATGGAAGCACGGCCACGTGCTTTTCAAAAGGTGGCGCCGGGAGGTAGCGAGATGGTAGCCGGCTGGCGCTTACTGCGATGCTTGGTGCCGTTGCTCGTTCCCGGCGTATTGGCGATTTCGCCCGCCACCGCCGAGACCTACCGCCCCGATCCGGCGCTGGTTGCCGCCGCCAAGAAAGAGGGCCAGGTCCTCATCTATACGAGCTTGATCGTCGAGCAGATCGTGCGGCCGCTGATCAAGACGTTCCAGTCGCAGGTTCCCGGCATCGACGTGAAATATGTCCGCGCCGACAGCACGGCGCTGGTGGTGCGGCTCACCAACGAGGCGCGCGCCAACCGGCCACAGGCCGACATCTGGCACATGGTCGAGGGCGTCGGTCCCTTGATCGAGGCCGGGATCGCCGCGCCGCTCGACCTGCCAAGCGCCAAGGGACTGCCGGCGGCCTATACCGATCCCAACCGGCGCTGGGTCACGACCAACGTGGCGCTGCGCTCGCTCGCCTACAACACCACGCTCGTTCCGCCGGCACAGGCGCCAAAGAGCTATGCCGACCTGATCGAGCCGCGCTTCAAGGGCAAGTTCGTCTGGAACCCGAACTCGGTGTCCGGCGCCTACGGCTTCATCGGCACCGTGCTCAAGCACATGGGCGAGGAGAAAGGCCTCGCCTATCTGCGCGCGCTGGCGAAGCAGGACATCACGCCGGTGCCGATGGCGATCCGCGCGGTGCTCGATCGGGTGATCGCCGGCGAATATGCGATCGGCCTCGAGATGAACGGCTCGCACGCCTACATCAGCGCCGGCATGGGCGCGCCGGTCGCCTGGGTGCCGCTCGATCCGGTCAGCCTGATGCTGCAAGTGGCCGGCGTCAACGCCAAGGCACCGAACCCGAATGCGGCGCGGCTGTTCATCGATTTCATGATCTCGCGCGCCGGCCAGGAGGTGTTCCGCGATCGCGACTACATCCCCGTGCATCCGGAGGTCACTGCCAAGATTCCACAGCTCAAGCCCGAGACCGGCGGCTATAAGGCGGTCGTCTACAGTCCCGAGGAAATCGACGCCAATGCCAGGCGTTGGGCCACGATCTTCCAGGACATCTTCCGTTGAAGTGGATTCTGAACGTCAAGGAGTAGCGGTAGTCATGCGCATCCTGTTTCTCAATCAGGCGCCGCGGAAATCCGCGCATTACGATCCGGCCGCGATCGAAGCGCAGCTCAACTCCTACGCCTCGGCCGGCACCAAGGTCGAAATCGGCTTCCCCGACGACTACGAGGGCGCGCAGCTCTTCGAGTCGATCGGCGCGCAGGCGCATCTCAACGGCCTGCACCACATGATGGAGACGCCCGCCCTGGTGCGGAAGATCTTCTGGGCCGAGCAGAACGGCTACAACGCGGTGATCTCGTCCAACACCTTCGACCCAGGCGTCGACGGTGGGCGGCTGGCGGTGGAAATCCCGGTGATCGGGCTGTTGCGCACCTCCATGCACGCCGCCTGCATGCTGGCGGACCGCGTGGGCATCACCGTGCCGCTGGCCCCGCATGTCCCCTACACGTGGCGGATTCTACGCACCTACGGCCTCGACCGCTTCGTCAGCGACATCCGGCCGATCGGGGTTTACGGCAAGGACGTCGACCAGCGCAAAGACGAGATTTTCGGCATCACCGAGAAGCTGATCCGCGGCCTGGTCGACGAAACCCGCGCCGAGATCATCCTGCCGCTCGGCGGCGCGCTGATCCCCTACGTGGTCGATCCCAACGACCTCGCGAAAGCGACCGGCGTGCAGGTGCTCAACACCAAGGCGATCGGCATCCGCTTCGCGGAGATGTGCGTCGCCTTCGGCATGACCCAGAGCAACCTCACCTACCCGCGCGCCAAGCTGAGCTACGACGATTTCGTCAAGCCGGCGTGATAACAAGAAGCGACGATGGCCAAGAAACAAGCGCTACAGGGACCCGGCACGGTCGAAAAACTGGCCGATTGGTCGCTGAGTATCCGCACCGAAGACATTCCCCAATCGACGCTCCAACAGGCGAAGCTCTTGCTGCTCGACACCATCGGCTGCGGCTATGCCGCACTCGATGAGGACGCGTCGCGCGCGGTGATCGCGGCGATGGCGGACGCCGGCGGCGCGCCGCAATGCACGGTGATCGGCGGCGCTGCGAAGACCAACGCGCCTGGCGCGGTGCTGCTCAACGGCGCGCTGGTCCGCATTCTCGACCTCAATGACTACGCCAACACCAAGAGCGGCCAGATCGGCGGGCACCCGAGCGACAACATCCCGGTGGCGCTCGCCGCGGCCGAGCTCTCCGGCGCGTCCGGCCGCGACGTGCTGGCGGCGATCGTCGTCGGCTACGAGATCTATGGCCGGCTCAAGAACGCCACGGACGACGCCGGCGACTGGGACGGCGTCATGGTGTCGGGCTTCGCGGGGCCGGCCATGGCCGCGCGCCTCATGCGCCTCGACCGCGTGACGCTTGCGAATGCGCTGGCGCTCAGCGGCGCGCGGGCGCCGACACCGCTGGTGGTGCGCCACGGCGCGATCTCGGCGGCGAAGTCGGTCGCCAATGCGCTGATCGCGCAGAACGGCATGCAGGCGACGCTGCTTGCGCGCCATGGGATGACGGGCCCGCTCGACCTGTTCGAGAACTCGCATGGGCTGGGATCGCTGTTCCCGCACCTCGACAGCTCGTTGACGGCGCCGCTCGCGCGCGAGTGCTTCCTGATGGGCTGCCATGTCAAAGCCTATCCATGCTTGGCGACGGGGCAGTCGATCGTGCATGCAGGCCTCGACATCCACCGCCAGGTCGGCGGCGAACCCGGCCAGCTACGCCACATCACCGTCGCCATCGCCGACACGCCGTCGCTGCACCGCCAGAAGGACGATCCCGGCCGCATCGACCCGACCTCGCGCGAGGCCGCCGACCACAGCTTCAACTTCCTCGCCGCGGCGGCGATCGTCGACGGCGCCTTCGGCCTCGCCCAGTTCGACAATGAGCGCTGGAATGCCGCGGACGTGCGCGATGTCATGGCCCGGCTGGAGATCGTCTGCGACGCGTCGCTCAACCCGCGCTCGCCCGGCGGCTTCCCCTGTGCCATCCGCGCCAAGGGCACCGACGGCAAGGACTATGTCGCGGAGGTGCTCGATCCGCCCGGCTTCTCGCGACGCGGGCTCGATGCCGACGCCGTCACCGCGAAATTCCACGCCATCACGGCCAATCGCCTCCCCCAGGCCGTGCGCGACCGCCTTGTCGAGAGCGTGATGGCACTCGATCGCGCTCCAAGCGTTGCCGGTGTGATGGCCGCGCTGGCGGCAGCGAACGCCGCATGCACCGCAAAGGCCAAATAGTCGACAGCCGCGCCTAAAATTGGTAGGATTGTTGCTTAGAGACCTAAGTATCTGCCGGAGAGCCCGAGGCAACGATGAACAAGCCGCTCACAGAACACCCGAAGCTCCTGCTCGATCCCTACATCGCCTGGACCGAGAAGGAAGGCGTGCCGGTCACCGAGGATTTCGGCGTCGACCTGCTCAAGTGTCCCATCGCGCATTGGCCGCGCTTCGGGGTCGAGGGCGGCATCGTCAACCTCAAGGGCCGCGGCGACTTCGTCTCGATCTTCGTGCTCGACCTCAAGCCGGGCGCGCAAACTGCGCCGCAGAAACATCTTTTCGAGGAAGTGGTCTACGTGCTGTCCGGCCACGGCTCGACCACCGTGGAATCGAGCGACGGCCGCAAGCATTCGTTCGAATGGGGACCGAAGAGCCTGTTCGCGCTGCCGCTCAACGCCCGCTACCAGCATTTCAACGCCAGCGGCCAGGAGCATGCGCGGCTCGCCTCGACCAACAACTTCTGCATGATGCTCAACCTCTTCCACAACGACGCGTTCGTCTTCAACAATCCGTATGAATTCCCCGAGCGGCAGGGCTCGCAGAAATCGTTCAGCGGCGAAGGCGACTTCATCCCGGTGCGGCCCGGCCGCAACATGTGGGAGACGAATTTCGTTCCCGACCTCGCCGCGTTCGAGCTCAAGGAATGGAAGGCGCGCGGCGCCGGCGGCTCCAACATGATGTTCGTGCTGGCCGACGGCACCATGCACGCGCACATCTCGCAGATGCCGGTCGGCACCTACAAGAAGGGCCACCGCCACGGCTCCGACTTCCACGTCTTCGCGGTCACCGGGCAAGGCTATTCCCTGCTCTGGTACGACGTCGCCAAGGATCTGGTGCGGATCGACTGGCAGCACGGCGTGGTATTCGCGCCGCCCGACCAGATGTTCCACCAGCACTTCAACACCTCGCCCGATCCGGCGCGCTATCTCGCGGTGGCGTTCGGCGGGCTACGCTATCCGTTCACCGCCTCCAAGAAGCACGTCTTCATGGGCATGGACGTGAACGTGCAGGACGGCGGCTGCCAGGTCGAATACGAGGACCAGGACCGGCGCATCCATGAGATCTTCCTCAAGGAACTGGCCAAGACCGGCGCCAAGTCGAAGATGAGCCAGTTCATCGACGAGTCGGTCTACAGCTAGGATGGCGGCTGAACAGAGTGAATGGGAGCAATTCTGCGAAACGGCGAGCGCCGTCATGCGCGATGCCCTTCAGAAGAGAATTACCCTCGAGGAGGCAACCGAGTTTTTCGAGAATAACAAGTCTATTTCAAGCGTCGATGTACGGCGGTACACGATGTACATGATGTGGGAAATCGATGGGAGCCGGGAGTCCTATTTGGAACTCCTCAAGCTTTTCGAATCACGTTCTTCGGAAGCAGAGCTCGCACGCTATATCGGAAACAGAGGCCATCACTGGCCCTGGAATTGATCGCCGAAGGAGCGCGATGCACGACCTCGAATTCGACCACCTGCACTACGTTCCCGATGACGAGGTCAACGAGGTCGCCTGGGCCACCGATAACGTCGAGCTGAGGACCGTCGGCATCGATATCGGCTCCTCGACGTCGCACCTGATGTTCTCGCTGGTGCACCTGCAGCGGCTCGGCACGGCACTGTCGAGCCGCTTCGTGGTGATCAAGCGGCAGATCATGTGGCAGTCGCCGATCAAGCTGACGCCCTACCTGCCCGACTACACCATCGACACCGACGACCTCGCCGAGTTCTTCGGCGGCTGCTACCACCTCGCGCAGGTCGATCCCGACGACGTCGATTCCGGCGCCGTGATCCTGACCGGCGAGGCGATCAAGCGGCACAACGCCCGCGCCATCGCCGAGCTGTTCTCGGAAGTGTCGGGAACCTTCGTCTGCGCCTCCGCCGGCCACCACATGGAGTGCCAGATGGCGGCGCACGGCTCCGGCGCCGTCGCCATGTCGCGCGGCAATGGCTCGACCGTGCTCAATGTCGATATCGGCGGCGGCACCACCAAGCTCGCCTGGATCGAGAAGGGCGAGATCCTCGCCACCATCGCGATCGCGGTCGGCGGCCGCCTTATCGTCGAAGACAAGACCGGGATGACCCGCATCGAGGAACCGGTGCAGGAGGTCGCCAAGAGTCTCGGCATCGATCTCACACTGGGCAAGCCGCTCCCACCGCAGGACCGCGAGCGCATCGTCGAGCGCATGGTGCGCCAGGTGATGCGCATGATCGACCGGCGACCGCCGGACGAGCTGTCGCAGCGGCTCCTGGTCACCGACCCGTGGCCGCCCGAGCTCGCCAACAAGACGCTCGACGCCATCACCTTCTCCGGCGGCGTCGCCGAATATCTCTACAAGCGCGAGAACCGGAATTTCGGCGACCTCGGCTCCGACCTGTCGGAGGGGCTGCGGCACATGCTCGCCCGCCGCAAGGACCTGCCGCCGGTCTGGGACCCGGGCCAGGGCATCCGCGCCACCGTGATCGGCGCCGCGCAGTTCTCGGTGCAGGTCTCAGGCAACACCATCCTGATCACCAAGCCGGACGACCTGCCGGTGCAGAACCTGCCGGTGGTTGCCTGCGCGTTCGATCTGCCGGCGGCCGTCGATCCGGCGGCGGTGACCGACGCGGTGCGCAAGGGGCTGCGCCGCTCCGACATCGAAGAAGGCGCCGCCCCGCTCGCCCTCGCCTTCCCCTGGCACGGCGATCCGTCGCATGCGCGGCTCTTCGCAGTCGCCAGCGGGATCGTCGCGGCGCTGCCGGCGACCATCGCCGCCGGCATCCCGGTCGTGCTGCTGATCGACGGCGACGTCGGCAAGAGCCTCGGCCGCATCATCTGCAACGAGGTGGCGCCGGGCGCGCATGTGATCGCGCTCGACGGCGTGCAGCTCAAGCAATTCGACTATGTCGACATCGGCCGCGTGATCGAACTGACCAACGCGGTGCCGGTTATCATCAAGTCGCTGCTGTTCAAATAGGTTGCGCGGCTATTCCGAGCCCGCCAGGCCGGCCTGCTCGATCACCTTGCCCCAGCGCACCGTTTCGCTGTCGACAAAGCGGCGCAGCTCGTCGATCGGCGGCGACACCACCGGGATCGCACCGTCGCGCGCCAGCATTTCCGCCACCGCCGGCTCGGCCATGCCTTCGCGGATCGCCGCGGCGAGCTTCTCGATGATGTCGCGCGGCACGCCGGAATGGATCGCGATCGTGTGCCACGACGACGCGTCGAAGCCGGGCATCCCCACGTCCTTGAGCGGCGGCACCTCGTTCAGCGCCGGAACGCGTTCGCCGGTCGTGACGCCGAGCGCGCGCAGCTTCCCGGCCTTGATCAGCGCCAGCGCCGGCGGGATGTCGGCGAACATGAAGGCAATGTGCCCGCCCATGAGATCGTTCAGCGCCGGCACCGTCCCCTTGTAGGGAACGTGGATGAATTCGAGATCGAACATCGTTCGCAGGATTTCCGTGCTCAGCCGATGAAACGTCGCCGGACCCGGCGTGCCGTAGGAGAGCCCCCCTTTCTTCTCGCGGGCGAGCTTCACGAGATCGGCGACCGAGTGGACCGGCAGCGCCGGATTGACGACCAGCACGAACGGCGTGCGCACGGTCATGGCGATCGGCGTCAGGTCCTTGCGCGGATCGTAGGGCATCTGCTTGCGGATGGTGATGTTCAGCGACATCATCGTGCTCGACGCCGTGATCAGCGTGTAACCGTCGGGGGCGCCGCGCACGACGCCGAGCGCAGCCGTGATGCCGCCGGCGCCGGGGCGGTTCTCGATGATCACCGGCTTGCCGAATTTCCGTTCCAGCCGCTGGCCGACAAGCCGCGCCAGGATGTCGTTGGAGCCGCCCGGCGCCAGCGGCACCACCAGCGTGATCGCCTTGTTCGGATAGTCCGATACCTGCGCGCCGGCGCCGACCATGCACGATGCAACGAGCACAAGCGCCAACAGGCTCGAGCGCGCGAGCGAAGCCCAAACCGAGGCCATTGTGGCCCTCCCTTGCCCCGGACCGCGTGCGCATTCGCGCACATTTTCTCGAACCGGGCGTCGTTTCCTCGGGCGGCAACCTAGCACGAACCCGGCTTTCGCGGCTTGCGCTTTTTGCCTATCGTCCTGCGGCTACCGATACACAACATCCCGGGAGGACATCATGTCGCGTGTTTCGAGTACCGCTATCGCCATCGCAGTCGGCTCCGCCGTCGCCGCGGCCGCTTCGGCGGCTTACGCCCAGGGCGTCATCAACCAGCCAAGGCTGTCGGCACACCTCGCCAACCAGGTGGTCGGCGACACCGTCGCGATTCTGCGCGCAGAAAGAAATACAACGTATGGGCGGTCATCGTCGATCTCGAAGGCGTGCGGCAGGCCGTGCTGCGTGGCAATGGCGCGCCGATCCATTCCCAGGACAACGCCTACTACAAGGCCTACGCCGCAGCGTCGTTGACGCTCGGACGCAATGAAAGCTCGACCCACGAGGTCGCGCAGCGCATGGCGAAGGCGCCGCCGTCGAACATCCCGAACACGCAGCTACCCAACATCACCTACGCGCGCGGCGGAATGGCCATCAGGGCCGGCGGCAAGATCATCGGCGGGCTCGGCGTCAGCGGCGCGCCGGGCGGCCAGTTCGATGAGGAATGCGGCAACGCTGCGCTCGACAAGATCAAGGATCAGTTGAAGTAGCCGGCAATTGCGCGCACGGCCAACTGTGCGGAAGGGCACCCGACAAGGGTGCCCCTTTTCAATTAGGCAGCGTCGCTCTTCTTGGCTTCACGGGCGAGGCGCGCGGCACGCAGCCGTGCCGTCCGTTCAAGCGTTGCCCGCTGCTGCCGCTCGTATTCCGCCATGGCGGCGATGCCCTCCTGCGCTTGTCGGGCCTTGCGGGCGGCGAGCTCTTCTCGGCTGGGGGGCGGCTTGGGTTTGGGGTCTTCGGAGCGCGGAGCCCCGTTCGGGTACATCTTCATCCTCATGCCCCAATATATGGGGATTCCGAGGCGGTTCCGCCACCCGCAGAAAACAAGCGGTTACAGCCCTTTTCCCGCCAACCCCGTGCGCTGGATCAATGGCGTCCAGCGCGCGCCTTCGGCCGCCACGAATGCGGTAAAGGCCTCGGGGCTCATGGCCTCGGTCAGGAGGCCGTCACGGCGCATGCGCGCCTGCACCTCCGGCTTTGCCATCACGGCGGTGATTTCGCGGTTGAGCTTCTCGACGATCGCTTTCGGCAGCTTCGCCGGACCCGAGATCGAGAACCAGGTTGACGAGACGAGATCGGAATAGCCGAGCTCCTTGAAGGTCGGCAGATCCGGATAATCCGACATCCGCTCGGCCGACGTGACCGCGATGCCGGTCAGCGTGCCGGCGCGGATGAACGCCGATGACGACGACAACGTGAAGGTCGAGAACGCGACATGGCCGCCGACCACGTCGGCCAGCGCCTGCGCCGTGCTCTTGTAGGGCACGTGCTCGACTTTGATCTTGGTCGAGCCGGCGATTGCCTCCCCGATCAGGTGACCGTCCGAGCCCAGACCGGACGACGCGAAGGTCAGCGGCTGCGCGCTCTTGTTGGCGTGGGCAATGAACTCCGGCAGCGTCTTGACGCCGAGCTTCGGGAAACACCGCGAGCGACACCGGCGCGCCGGCGACGAACGCGACGTGCGAGAAATCGTTGAGCGGGTGGTAGGCGTTCTTGGGATTGATCACCGGGATGAGCGAGAGCGTCGAGACGTTGGTGATCCCGACCGTGTAGCCATCGGGCGCCGACGAGGCGAGCGCCTGCACGCCGATCATGCCGCCGGCGCCAGTCCTGTTCTCCACCACGAACTGCTGCTTGAGCGACGCCGACAGATGCTCGGCGACAATGCGCGCCAGCGCGTCACCGGTGCCGCCCGCGCCGAACGGGACGATGATGCGCACGGGCTTGGTCGGCCAGTCCTGCGCAGGGGCCTGCGCCACAGCAAAGATCGTGGCGGCAAGCGCGGCGGTCAGCAATCGCAACATCTCCGGGGAACTCCTTGGTCGAATGGAAAGTCCGGCATGACGAACCTAGCTGAAGTCCATCACAGGCGCATCGTGCGTTTGAGCATGCGCTCTATGTCCGAGTCCGTCCGATGAAGCGATTCATGCCGATATCGGCCGCCCAGACCTTGCGATGCGCATCCAGCATGAACGGCAGCGCGCGCTTGCGCGACTCCACAACCGCGTCGTAATCGGCGATGAAATGGCGCATGAGACTTTCGACCTCGCGGCGAAGCGCCTCCTCGTCGATCGTCGTGACTTTACCCCCTGTCATCACCACGCGTCCGTCGATGATCACGCTCGCCACGCCGCGTCCGCTCTCGGTGTAGACGAGCTGACGCGCCGCGCTGTTGTAGGGCAGATAGGCCGTATCGTTCAGGTCGATCAGCACCAGGTCGGCCTTGTGGCCAGGTTTGACTGCCCCAAGCTTGCCGGCGAGCCCGGCGGTGCGGGCATTGCCAAGCGTGGCGTGCCGCAACGCCCGGTGCGCGAGCGGAGGTCCGGGCTCGGGCTCGCTCACCGCCGAGAGGAGGCAAAACATCTTCATCGACTGGAACACGCTCTGGACGTCCGAGCCACTGCAATTGTCGCAGCCGAGGCCAAGGCGCACGCCGGCGTCGTGCAGGTCGCAGACCGGCGCAACACCGCTCTTGAGCTTCATGTTGGACAGGTGATTGAGCACGATACCAGCATCGGCGGCGGCCATGCGGTCCATTTCCGCGCGCGATATCCAGACGCTGTGTACGATATTGAGCCGCGGTCCGAGCAGGCCATTGTCTTCCATATAGGAGATGAGCGAGCCGCCATGGGCGGTGAATTGCTCGCGCGCGATCAGCACCTGACCTCGCGTCTCGTAGACGTGCGTGTAGATTGGCAGGTCGTGCTTGGCGGCAAGCTCGGCGCAGCCCTGCAGCATCGCGGGCGTGCAGCGCTGCGGCGCAAACGGCGCCAGCGCCCAGTGCAGCGTACCGCCGGCGGGATGCCGCCTGAACTGGTGTTCGAGGTAGTCAAGTTGATCGCGGATCGGACGGCCGGTGGTGCCGAGCATCTCCTGCACGTCGGCCGGCAGGTCGTCCTTGTGGCGCACCATCGCGATCGGCGGCACGTCCCATACCATGGGCGAGAACACCACGCGCAGCCCGATCTCCCGGTACGCATCGATGACGACGTCGGTGTTGGCGTCGTCGAGCGGGATCAGCCCCAGCATGTCCTGCACGCAGGTGATACCGCAGCGGATCGACTCCAATGCGCCGACGAGCGTGCGTGCCCTCACCTCCTCACGGCTGCGATTGGCGCCCAACGGCAGCGTGTAGAGCAGCCACATTTCCAGCGGCAACTCCTCGAACAGGCCGCGGCAGAGCGTGTCATGGGAATGGTAGTGCGCGTTGATGAGACCGGGGATGACGAGCTTACCGCGCGCGTCGATCACCTCCGCATCGCCGGCGTCGAGCTGCGCTCCGACGGCGACGATGTCGCCTCCAACGACGAGAATGTCTTGCGTCTTTGGCCGGTGGACGTCGCCGTCGTGGTCGTAAACCTCGCCGCCACGAACCAGCAATCGGCGCGGCTTTGCCGAATCCTCCGGCATCAGCGCGCCGTCTCCTGGCGCGGATGCACGTAGTCCTTGAAATCGGCAAAGCCTTTCCAGGCCGGCTCGACTGGCTCGACCGCCGGTCGCGGTGCATAGCTCGACGGCTCGACAAGCTGCATGGTCGGAATGTAGCGCGGGCAATTCGGAAAGATCGCACGCGCCGTGACCCGCACGATCAGTTGCGCACCGACGGTTTGCGCCAGCAGCGGATCGTCGCGCCGCACGACCGCGCTGCCATTGATCCGCAACCGCTTCGGCTTGTCGTGCAGCGCGATGAACAGCAAGCCGACGTTCGGATTCACCGCGAGATTGCCGAGACTCTTGAACATGCCGTTGCCGTCATAATCCGGGAACGCGAGCTCCGACGGGCCGGTCACGCGAACGAAACCGGGCATCCCGCCCTTGAACGAACAGTCGGGCCGACCATCAGCGTCGGCGGTGGCAACGAAGAAATAGACCGCGCCTTCGATAAAGGCCTTGTCGTCGTCGGTGAATTTCGTGCGGGTGAGCTTCTCTTCCAGACGATCCGCAATGCGCCGGCTCTCGAATTCATCCTGCAAGCGCCGATTCCCATCGTGATACATGATCGTCATGATCAACTCCGTGTCTAGGATGCCTTCTGCGCCGCCATCTGTGCGCGCTTCTCCGCCAGTGCGTCCTCCAGATCCTTGATCCATGGAATCTGCTCGCCGCGGGCGGCGCGCGTTTCGCGGATCAGGCGCAATTGCCGTTCGGTGGTTTCGAGATGCCAGCCGAACTGCGCCTTGGTCAGCGCGACCTCAGCCTGCTCCATGGCGCCATTCTCGTCGCGCGCCAGCACCGCAAGCTCCATCAGCGTCGCATAGTCCCAGTAGTCGCCGCTCGCCTTCGCCTTCTGCGCGGCCGAGAAGCGCACCACCGGCAGGATCTCGGCCTGGATCGGCGGCGGCGTGTCCATCAGCTCCATCAGCGTCACCGCGTTGACGCCAGGATACGCGTCGCGCCAGTCGGCCTGGAAGCCGGCAAGATAGGTCTCGGCCGCGAGCTTGAGCAGGCCGCGCACCTGCAGCGCGCCGGCGCCGGTTTTCTTCGCATTGTCCCACTGATCCTTGTAGACACGGCCGAGCAGGCCGTTGGTCTCGCTCGACGGCCCGAACTCCTCGATCACCGCCTTCAGCACCGCGGTCGCATCCTGCGCCCTGCCCTCGCGGTTGAGCGCGAAACCATACTGCTCACGCACGATGCGGGCACGCTGCAGCGGCTCCGGCATGCGCTGGTAGAGATCGATCATCTCCTTGTGCGCCTTCACGTCGCGCAAGGTCAGGAACATGTCGACCACGACGCCGGTCTCGAGGTCGTGCAGGTTCTTGAAGGCGGGATCGGCAACCGTTTCCTTCACCGCCTGCTCGCCCTGCTGCAGCGCATTGGCCAAGCGGTCCTTGAATTGCTTGGAATAGTTGAAGCGGTCGCGGAACGTGTCGGTCTTGGTGTGATCGACCTCATGACGCGGCATGTAGTCGAGCATTTGAAACAGCGGACTGTCGTCGTGTGGATTCTCCTTCGCCGCACCAAGCTGCTTGGCGATCGCGGCGGCGCAGGAAGCGGGATTGGACGGGATGCCCTGCTCGTTGGTCTGATAGGGAATGCCGCGCAGGAGCGCGATGTCGAACGGCAGGGTCGTGCCGGCCGCGAACAGGATCACGGTCGAGCGCGGCCGCATCGCATGCCGGATACCGAGCTCGTAATAGACGTTGGGATTGGCGCCGGTGATGTCGGCGATCGCGTAGTTGCAGAGCATCAGCCGCTCGAACATCGGCTTGTGGATGGCGCCGCCGATCTTCTCCTCGTCGGCGCGGATGGGATCGAGCTCGGCCGCGTTCACGGCCGGCGCGATGATCTCACGATAGACCGCGTCGAAATCGGTGGTGCGACCGGCCGCGTCAGTCTTGCGGCCGAACGGCATCAGGACGAAGCAGAGCGGCCGTGCTGCCTTCAACTCCTCGTCGCCTTGTTTCATTGCAATCCAATCTGCCGCCCGCCGCCGCCCGCCTATCCACATTCGCCTAGTTGGCCATCGCCGCGGCGAATGCGAGAGTGTATGGGTTCGCCATTCAACAAGACAAGCCGCCCGAGGAGTCTCATGCCAGCGAAGAAAAAGTCCGCCAAGAAAGCGCCGCAAAAGAAGGCTGCCGACAAAATGGGGCCGATCCGCCTTCCAGCCATCCCCGAGGACCAACTGACGCCCGAGCAGCGCTCGTTGATGAGCGCCATAGCGTCGGGCCCGCGCGGCACCTTCAAGATGAGCGGGCCGTTCTTCTGCTACCTGCATGCGCCGGGCTTCGGCGAGCTGGCGCAGAAGCTCGGCGCCTATTGCCGCTTCGGCACGTCGATCGCGCCGCGCCTGACCGAATTCGCGATCCTCGCCACCGCGCAGTTCTGGAAGGCGCATTACGAATGGGCCGCGCACGAGCCGCAGGCGCTCAAGGCCGGCGTGAAGCCAGCGACCATCCAGGCGTTGCGCGCCGGGCGCGAGCCGACCTCGGCGCCGAAGGACGAGCGCGCGATCTATGCGTTCATCAAGCAGCTCTATGCCACGCGCCGCGCCGGCGATCGCGCCTACAAGGCCGCGCATGCGGTGGTCGGCGATGCCGGCATGGTCGAGCTGGTCGGCCTGCTCGGCTACTACGCCATGGTGGCGATGACGCTCAACGTATTCCGGATGCCGGTCGCGGAAGGAACGCCGCTGCCGTTCAAGGAGCCGACAACTCGCTAGCGTGCCGTAGCAACCATGCTTCGACAAATCAGAATGATGCAGGCTGGTGTAGCGGCCACTGCCCTTGCGCTCGCGGGCGTTGCGAACGCGCAGGACGGCGCCACCTATCAAGGCGCGCAGATCACCATGGCGGTCGCCAGCACCGCCGGCGGCGGCTACGACAGCTACGCGCGGATGGTCGCGCGGCACCTCGGCAAGCATGTGCCGGGCAATCCCACAATCGTCGTGACCAATATGAGCGGCGCCGGCGGCAACGTCGTGGCACGTTACTTGAGCAACGCCGCGCCGAAGGACGGCACCTACATCGCGCTGGTGCTGCCCGGCACCGTCACCGGCGGCCTGTACCTCGACAAGGCCAAGCTGCAATACGACCCGTCGCGGCTGTCACACCTCGGCAGCGCCAACAGCGAAATCGACATGTGCTTCGTGCGCTCCGATGCCGGCGTGAAGACGCTCGCCGATGTCCGGGAGAAAGAGGTCATCCTCGGCGGCAGCGCCGAGGGCGGCGCGACGCGAGAGCAGCCGGCCGTGCTCAACGCAATTGCCGGCACGCGGTTCAAGGTCGTGTCGGGATATCCCGGGACGCGTGAGATCATCATCGCCATCGAACGGAATGAGGTCAGCGGCGTCTGTGGCATGAGCTTCTCGGCGATGAAGCTGCAGCGCCCGCAATGGCTGGAGAGCGGCTTCATCATGCCGTTGTCGCAGAACCACATGACGGGCAATCCCGAGCTGACCAGGAACGGCGTGATGCTGGCCGTCGATCTGGCGCGCTCGGATGAGGACCGCCAGGTGCTGCAACTGATCTACAGCCAGCAGGAATTCGGGCGCCCGTTCGTGATGGCGCAGGGCGTCCCGGCCGCGCGTTTGAAAATCATGCGCGGCGCGTTCCTTGCGGCGCTTAAGGACAAGGATCTGCTGGCCGATGCCGCAAAGCTGCGGCTCGACGTCAATCCGGTGTCCGGCGATGAGTTGCAGGCGCTCGTGACCAAGCTCTACGCAACGCCGGCGCACATTATCAAACGCGCAGGCGATGCGTTGAAGGGCCCCTGACGCGATGGGCAGCACGTCCCGTCCCGCGCCGCGCAGCTATCTGGCGGCCACGCCGGACTTTGCCGCCGGCAAGGATTCACCCGCCGCATTCCTTGAGCGGTGCCTGACGGACCTGGATGCGCGCGAGCCGCAGGTCCAGGCTTTCGTCTGCCATGACGCGCACAACGCGCGGGCGCTGGCGGACGCCGCAAGCCGGCGTTGGAAAGAGGGCCGGCCGCTGTCGCCGATTGACGGGATGCCCATCGGCGTCAAGGACGTGATCGAGACCGCCGACATGCCGACAGGCATGGGCTCGCCGCTGTTCGCCGGGTGGCGCTCCGGCCGCGACTCCGCCAGCGTGAAGGCGCTGCGCGAGGCCGGCGCCATCATCCTCGGGAAGACCGTGACGACCGAGTTTGCCACCGTTCATCCGGGACCGACGCGCAATCCCGGCGATTTCGCGCGCACGCCCGGCGGATCGAGCAGCGGCTCGGCCGCCGCCGTCGCCGCCGGCATGGTGAGCGCAGCGCTGGGAACGCAGGTCGTCGGCTCGATCCTGCGGCCGGCGAGCTATTGCGGCTGCGTCGGTTTCAAGCCGTCAGTCGGCGCCGTGAACCGCGGCGGCAGCCACGACTTCTGCAGCCAGAGCGTCCAGGGCGTGCTGGCAGCGACGCTTGCGGATGCCTGGCAGGTACTGACCGAGATTGTCGCGCGTGCCGGCGGCGATCCGGGATGGCCGGGGCTTGCCGGGCCGACCTCGCTGCCGTCGCGCCGGACGCCGCGCACCGTCGCTGTGCTCGAGACCCCTGGCTGGAGCGATGCGAGCGAAGCCGCGAAGGCGGCATTGCATGAGGCGTGCACAGCGCTCGCCGCGGGCGGCGTGTCTGTGCTGCACCGTTTCGACCGGCCCGAAATTGAGGCCGTGGAACGGGCCATAGCCGAAACGCAGCGGCTCACGCGCGTTATCAACACCTGGGAGTCGCGCTGGCCCACCAACATCTATCGCGAGCGCGACGCGGCCAAGCTGTCGCAGCACATGCATCAGCGCCTGAAAGAGGCCGAAGGCATGACCATCGACGACTATCGCGATGCACTGCACCGCCGCGCCGAGGTGCGGCGAACCTACGAGGCGCTGTCCGGCATCGCCGATCTGTGCATCACGCTGGCGGCCAGCGGCGCCGCGCCGATCGGCATCGAATCGACGGGCAACCCGGCGTTCGCAGCCCCATCGTCGTTGCTCGGCGTTCCGGCATTGTCGCTGCCGCTGCTCGAGGACGAAAGCCTGCCGCTCGGGCTGCAGGCGCTCGGGTTCGAGCAGCGCGACGCCGACCTGTTCGGATACGCGCGCGCGATCGCGGATCTTGTGTCCGGCCGCGCGCGCTGAGCACTTCTTCCGTCAGGTCACCGGGTCTGCACCGCCGCAGCCAGCGCATCATAGGTGGCCGAAAGATAAGACACGTTGTGCCAAGGCCGCGTGCGGAGCATGTCCGCAAACGTGCGAGCCTGAGCCCCATCACGACCGAGCAAGACGATGCGACGGTTGAAATCATCTTCCGGTAGCGGAAGCTTCTTCAGTGTCCCCGCGACCACGTCATCGACCGGCACGTTGACGGTACCGGCAAGGCTTCCCCGCGCGAACTCGGCGGACGACCGGCCGTCGAAGATCACCGCGGTCAGGTCGACCTTGTAGACCCGCAGGAAGCCGCCGAGCTCGATCGCGGTCGGACCACCCAGCGCGCGCCATACTGGAATTCCGAGCTGATAGCGACGCACGTTGGTGAAGCCGGCAGCCACCAATTGCTCCGCGAGCCGCCGGCTCGCCTGGCAGTATGGGCCGTTGCAGTAGAGGACCAGCGCGGCGCTCTTGTCGCCTCCCACCAGCCGCTCGACCGCCTTCACATGGTCGCTGGGGGGCGCGTCCAGCATCCGCGCGCCAGGAATGTGGCCGGCTTCGAATTCGTCGCGCGAGCGCGTGTCGACCACGATGGCGCTGCGGTCGGCGAGGATGCGGCGCAGCTGTTCGGTGCTGACCTCCGGCGTCTTCTGGTTCGGCTCCGCAAGCGTTGCCTGATTGACGTCAACCGCCTGGGCCGACGCACGGTCAACGACCACCGTCAGGGCAAGCAAAGCAATCATAGAGCAGGCCATCTTGCCGATCATTGTTCTCTCCTCCGTTGCTCCACGCCTGCGCGTGCAAGCCGTGGCCAGAGCGGGGATAGGCACCCGGCAGCGCCAGGTCCAACATGATCGGCTGAGGCCAGCACGCAGAAATTCTGCGCGCTCAGGCGGTGCGCACCCAAAGCGGATGGACCAGCGGTCCGAGCGCTTCGATCAGGCCGCCGAGCGAAGTACGGATGGCGCCGGTCAGGCCGGCCTCGCTCCGAAAAGGGCCGCGTTGCTTCGCGTGGGCGAGAAACAAAGTCCGTCGCAGCGCCGGCATGGTGATGGGTCGCGCGTCGAGCGTGCCGGCGCGAATCTCATCGAGCACCGCGAAATAAGGGAGAATACTGGAGGCGGCGCCGCGGCTGACCAGACTTTTCATCGCCGTGACGGAGCGCACCTCATGGGCGATCTTCACGTCCAGTCCAAGATCGCGCGCGGTCCGGGTCACCAGCGTACGGACGGTGTCGCCCTCCTCCGGCATCGCAAGGCTGTCTTCGAGCGCCTCGACCAGGGCGATGGGCTCGCCCTTGCGAGGACCCGGCAATGTCACCAGCACCAGATCGTCCTGCAACATCGCGACGCGCGACAAATGCGGAAGGTCCGGAACGTCATAGCAGAGGATGAAATCGACCTCGCCACGCGCCAGCGTATCGACCAGCACGTGGCTCATCGCCTCCACAATGCTGAGCGAGACCTGCGGAAGCTGCTCGCGGACAATCAACGCGATCTCGGAGCCGATCACCGGCATCAGCGCCGGTGTCGTGCCGAGACGGATCGCCTCGTTCTCCTCGCGTTCGCATGTCGAAACTTCCTGGCGGGCGTCTTCAACCGATTTCAGGATGGCGGTCGCGCGCGCGAGCAGGAGCGCGCCGGCCTTGGTCGGCTCAACCCCGCGGGAATGACGGACCAGCAGGGCGACGCCCAAATCCTCCTCGAGCTGGCGGATTTGCATGCCCAGCGCGGTTTGCGCGACGTGAAGCTGTTCGGCCGCCCGCGTCATGTTGCCGGCTTCGACGACGCTGACGAAATACTTCAACTGGCGCAGGTTCATGGACGCATCTGTGGCGACGCGCCCGACATCCGTCAATGGTTCGGAGCGCCCGATCAGTGATGCTTGTGGCCGCCCGCGCCCTGCCCGGGCGCCGGCGCGCCGACGGCCTGCACGGTGAACTCGACCGCCAGCGTGCCGGCCTTTTCGAACACCAGCGTGCCCTTCACCGTCTGTCCCTTGGACAGCGGCTGCTTGAGCCCCATGAGCATCACATGCATGCCGCCGGGCTTGAGCTCGACGGTTTGGCCCGGCTTGATCTCGAGGCTGGTGACCTGCCGCATCCGCGCCACGCCCTTCTCGGTGACGGTGTCGTGCACCTCGAAGCGTGACGCCGGCGCGGCGGAGCCGCCGATCAGGCGGTCCGCCTCGGTTCCCTTGTTGGTGATGGTCAGGTAGCCGGCCGTGACGGTCGATCCCTTCGGCGTCGCGCGCGCCCAGGGATTGCCGATCTGCAGACCGCCCGCGGAATAAGTCTCGGCCGCCGCGATGCCGCCGATCAGAACAACCGCGCCGACCAGGCCGGCGCGTAGAATCGCTGCCATGTGTCTCATGGCATTCAATCTAGGGAGTGGGGATGAGAGCGTCCAGCCTGAGGGGCGTCTACTGCAGCCGCGGCCGGCGCGCCGTGCGCTCCAACGCGTTCAGCCGCATGAATTCCGGAAGCTGCACCATCCGCGTGCGATAGCGGGCGGCGATCGCGGGCCGGCGCTGCCAGCGCGGATGCGCTCCGTTCGGCTCGGCCGCCTTCGACCGTTCGCGGAATGTGAAGACGCGATAGCGCATGAACGCCAGCGCCACGATCAGACCGAGCAGGAACGGCCAGGTCCACAGGCCAACCCTATCGTCGAGCGCGTCGCCAAAGACGATGACGAGATAGAGCATCAGCGGCAGATAGAGCGCCGACGAGAACAGGCTGGCGAGCGCCACCCGCGTCCACGGCACGCGCGTCCAGCCGCAGGCGATCATGATCACGAATATCGCGCCCGGCACCACACGGCCGAGCGCTGTAAGACCGAACAGATTGCGCTGCAGCGTCCCACCGAAATTGGCGACCCGCTCGTTCACAGCAATACGGCTCAGCCACGGCACGCGGCGCGCACCCAATCCGATGCCGTACAGGGCCAGGTCGCTCGCCACCATGCCGAAATAGATCGTCGCGACCACGATGCCGACCGGCATCAGCTGATTAACGACCAGGTATCCGCCCAGGACAATCGCGATGTCTTCGTGCGCCGCCGGCAGCACCAGCAACGACAGGAACTTCGCCAACCACGAGTAATCGATGTCGGCGACGTAGAATAACTCAAGTAGACGGTGGCTCACGCGCCGACCTCGGTTCAACGTTTCCCCGCACCGGCGACTTTTACGCCGGGCACTTATGGCAGCCTTGGTGGCTGACTTGTTTCCGCCCGAAGGCGGCTTTGAGCCGTTCAGCAGGAGAATCAGGGAACCCGAACGGCGAACCAGTTCCCCGACAAATAGCTCATAACGGATTTTGACCTATTCCAGCCCTCCCTACAAGAATCTTGTACGTAAATCTGAGACGTCTTGGTTAGTTCCGGTTTGGGCTAGCCATCTACAATCGCATCGAACGCCGTGAATCAATCTAAAGTTGTAAATTCAAGGCTCGCTCGATCGTGCTAGCGTCGCTGCAAGCCGTGCCTAGGTCAAAGCTGGACCGCTCCGTCCCGACAAGTCCGATGCCAGATCAGTCAATGCCGTCAAAAGATAGCGGACGCGTCATCCGCTTCCGGCCGCGTGGCGCCTCGCGGAGCGGCTGGCGCTGGCCGTTGCAACGCCCGGGCCCGGGCGAGACGCCGGTCGCCGATCTCGCCAAGTATGAAAGCACCAAGGGCGAGGACGACTATCGCCATCGCATGACGATGAACGCCCTCGCCCTGGTAGCCACGACCGTTCTCGTGGTGGTCGGCATTTGGCTTGCGGTCAGCATCGCAGACATGCGCAAGAAACAAGATTGCTATCTGCAAGGCGGCCGCAACTGCAATCAACTTGCGATCCCGCAGACGGAGCGCTGAGCCCTCTGCAGCAAGTCAATGCTACATGCGGCTGAGCGTGACCGGCGCGATCCCGTAACCCATGCCAATGGCATTGGCGCCCGCCATCGTGAGATCGATAACCCGTCCCCGAATGAACGGCCCCCGATCGGTGATGGTCACGACGACCGACCGACCGTTACGCTTGTTGGTGACACGCACCTGGGTGCCGAACGGCAGCGTGCGATGCGCCGCAGTCAGCGCCCCATCGTTGAGCCGCTTGCCGCTCGCAGTCTTGAGTCCGTGCTTGGTGGTGTAGACCGACGCGATCCCCGATTGCGTTTGTGCTTCAGAGTGTGTGGTCGTCCCCGTAAACAGCGCCGTCGCAAATATGACGGCAAGAATGAAGTTGAACTTCACTACGCGTCTCCATGTTTTTCATGTGAGGGTTTCCGCCGTGTGGCCATAGGCCCAGCGTGGTGGCCCTTAGGGCCGAGCGCGCCATTGCTGGCGCAATGGGACCTCAGTGCGGCAGCAATGCTGTCATTTTGAGTTAATGTGGTGACGTGGCGTTCATGAATGTTAAATTCCGACCGTTGCGGGCAAAAACGCTGAGCATTCGGCCTAGTTCCAAAGTCGAATAAGAGCTTGAGATACATGCGACAAACGCAGCGCCAGCGCGGGTTGCTGGCTACCGCAGCACCGCGTATCGTCACCGCAAAGGCGTGCGACGGCGCCACAGGGAGGGACACAATGAGAGTCGAGCTTCGGTGGCTGCTATGCGCGAGCGTGGCCGCAACGATCGGATTTGCGGGTTCCACGTCGCCGGCGAATGCGCAGGACTGCAAGAATCGCGGTCAGCTCGACACGCTCTATTGCGACGACAACAGCGATCTCGTCGCCGACGTCCCGACCGATCCGCGCAAGTGGAAAGACCCTTCGACGCTGGTGTTCGCCTACACGCCGGTCGAGGATCCGGCCGTCTATCTCAACGTGTTCCGCCCCTTCACCGATCATCTCTCGAAGTGCACCGGCAAGCGCGTGGTCTACTATCCGGTGCAATCGAACTCGGCGCAGATCGAGGCGATGCGCTCCGGCCGCCTGCACATCGCAGGCTTCTCGACCGGCCCGACCGGCTTCGCCGTCAATCTCGCAGGCGCCGTCCCGTTCGCGATCAAGGGCACCGAGAAGGAGTTGCAGGGCTACCACCTGGTCGCGGTCGTGCGCGCGTCGAGCCCGTTCCAGAAGCTTTCCGACCTTAAAGGCAAGCGCGTTGCGCACACATCGCCGTCATCGAACTCCGGCAACCTCGCGCCGCGCGTGCTGTTCCCGCCGGAAGGGCTGACGCCCGACACGGACTATCGCCCGCTGATGTCGGGCGGTCACGACAAGTCTGCGCTCGGCGTCGCCTCCGGCGACTACGACATGGCTCCGGTCGCGTCCGACGTCTACAATCGCATGGTCACGCGCGGCACGATCCGCGGCGCTGACATGCGCATCATCTACAAGAGCCCGCTGTTCCCGACGTCGTCGTTCACTTATGCGCACGATCTCAAGCCTGAGCTCGCCGCCAAGATCAAAGAGTGCTTCTTCAGCTTCCGCTTCACGCCGGAGATGGTGAAGGAATTCGACGGCAACGACCGGTTCTTCCCGATCAACTATCTGGAGCACTGGAAGGTGGTGCGGGATATCGCGGAAAAAACCGGCACGCCGTTCAACAAAGCGGCCTATGATGCGGAAATGAAACGCGAGGCCGAAGCGCGCGCCAAGGCCAAGAAGTAAATTCACCAGCGTGTCCCATGAGTGTATCGGCAACGGCGGCGCAGGCGGACGACGCCCGCAAGCGGGAGCGGTCGCTTTTCATCAACAAGCTCCGCAAGGAGTACCGCGCCGGCCAGCCGGTGCTGCGCGACGTCTCGCTTGAGGTCGCGAATCTGGGGCTGACCGCGATCATCGGGCCGTCAGGCACCGGCAAGTCGACGCTGATCCGCTGCATCAACCGCCTGGTCGAGCCGACTTCGGGCGAGATCATGTTCCGCGGCCGCGACATCGTCCAGCTTAGCAGTTCTGAACTGCGCGAGATGCGGCGCCACATCGGCATGATCTTCCAGGAATACAACCTGGTCGAACGGCTTTCCGTGATTGAAAACGTCTTGTGCGGCCGGCTCGGCTACGTGCCGGTCTGGCGTGCGTGGCTGCGCAGGTTTCCCGCCGCCGATATCGAGCGCGCCTTTGCGCTTCTCGACGCGGTCGGCCTCGCCGATTTTGCCAATCAGCGCGCCGACCAGTTGTCGGGCGGCCAGCGCCAGCGCGTCGGCATCGCGCGCGCGTTGATGCAGGAGCCTGATCTGGTGCTCGCCGACGAGCCGACCTCCTCGCTCGATCCGAAGACCTCGGTCGAGATCATGGAGCTGATCGCGAGCCGCGCCGCCGAGCGCAACATTCCGGCGATCGTCAACATGCACAATGTCGACCTCGCTCGCCGCTTCGCCGACCGCATCGTCGGCATGTCGAAGGGCGCGATCGTCTTCGACGGGCCGCCGCAGGCGCTCAAGGATTCCCATCTGCTCGAAATCTACGGCGGCGAAGGGTGGCTCGAATGAGCGATGCCGCCGTGCCCCGTGCGCAGCGCGTCGCCTTCCCGCCCAATTGGCCGGTGCGCATCGGCTGGATCGTGCTGATCGCCTACGTCGCCTATGCCAGCACCATTCTCGACGTCACCTGGGACCGCTTCGTGCGCGGCCTCGGCCAGGGCGCGAACCTGCTGGCGCGGATGTTCCCGCCGGACTTCGCCGCCGACAAGATGGCCCTGCTCTACATCGGCATGACCGAAAGCCTGCAGATCGCGATCATCGCCACGGTGGTGGGGGTTTTCCTGTCGCTCCCGCTCGGGCTCGCAGCGGCGCGCAATCTGGCGCCGGCTCCACTGGCGTGGGCTGCGCGTGCGCTGATCGCGCTGTTCCGCAGCCTGCATCCGGTGATCGTGGCGATCCTGTTCGTCAAATCGGTCGGCTTCGGAGCGCTCGCCGGCATTCTCGCACTCATCGTCGCGTCGCTTGGCTTTCTGTCGAAGCTGGTGGCGGAAGCAGTCGAGGAAATGTCGATGAAGCCGGTGGAGGCGGTGCGCGCTACCGGCTCGCCGTTTCTCTCCGTCGTCATCATGGGCGTGCTGCCGCAGGTGTTCGCGCGGTTCATTGGGTTCTCCGCCTACCAGCTCGATTCCAACCTGCGCAATTCGGCGCTGGTCGGCATCGTCGGCGGCGGCGGCATCGGCGCGACCTTGCTCACCGCGTTCCAGCGCTTCGACTATGACTTCGTGCTCACCATCGTGCTGGCGATCATTGCCATCGTCATGGTCGGCGAGATCCTGTCGGGCTGGATGCGCAGGATGTTTCAATGACGACCGCCGACGTTGCCGGACGGCCGCGGCAATGGCAGCGCTTCTCGCTGCCGGAGCGCATCATGCGCTCGGCGTTCTATCTGGTGGTCGTCCTCGCGGTGATCTGGTCGCTGCGCACCATCGAGATCATTCCGGAGTTCCTCTACGACGCGCCGCAACAGACGGCCGATCTGTTCGTGCGCATGTGGCCGATCGACTGGGGCTGGTATCCGAAGGTCGTACACGCGGCATTGATGGAGACCCTGCATACGGCGACGTTGGGGACCATTCTCGCGGTCGCTTTGGCGGCGCCGGTCTCGCTGATGGTGGCGCGCAATATCACGCGATCGTTCATCCTCAACGCCATCGGCCGCTTCATCCTGGTCGCTACCCGCTCGGTGCACGCCATGGTGTGGGCGCTGTTCTTCGTGGCGCTGTTCGGGCCGGGCGCGCTCGCCGGCATGCTCGCGATCGCGGTGCATTCGATCGGCTTCACCGGAAAATTCCTGGCGGAAGCGATCGAGGATGCGAAGCCGGGCCCGATCGAGGCGCTGGTCGCCGCCGGCGCCTCTCCGCTTGCCATCCTGATCAAAGGCTATTGGCCGCAGGTGAAGCCGGCCTTCCTCGCCATCGCAACGTTTCGATGGGACATCAACGTGCGCGAGTTCGCCGTGCTCGGCCTCGTGGGCGGCGGCGGACTCGGCATGGCGCTCGATACTGCGCTCAACAATCTCTACTGGGACCAGGTGGGGCTGGTCCTCGTGGTGATCTTTGCGATCGTGATCGTCGCCGAGATCGCGACCGCCTGGATCAGGAGCCGCATCATCTGATGCAGCTCCTTGATCTCACTTCAGCTGATCCTTGACCTTCTCGATGCCGGCCATGGCGCAGGCTTCCTCCTTGGGCTGGCCGCCGGGCGCGCCGCTCAAGCCGATGCCGCCGATGGTGTCGTCGCCAACCATGATCGGAACGCCGCCGCCGAGCGGAATGACGTCGGTGAGCATCCGCTGGCCTGCGTTGGTCGTCTCGGTCCGCTTCGCCCACGCCGCCGACGGCATCCGGAACGTGCGGGCGGTGTAGGCCTTGCGGCGTGCGAGCTCCAGATTGTGCGGCGAGCCGCCGTCGCCCTGTAGCAGGACCTTGATGCGGCCGGCACGATCGATCACCGCAATCGAGGCGATGGCGCCGCACTCCGACGATGCCGTGGTCGCGATGGTCAACGCCATCGCCAGCGAGACGTCGCGCTGCATCAGCACCTGCGCGTCGGAACTGCTCGAAAACATGCACGCCGCGGCGGCGGCGCAAAGACCTCGCCGAATCCACATGGTCAGTCCTCCCCAAATTCGCGACACTTGCCGGTCGCATCCTCTTTTCACGCTCGCATGATAGTACCGGCAGAGAATATTGCCCATGCCGGTCATGGCCGCGATCCGCGGGAATGCGCTGCCGCTCATAAGGAACGATCGGCCAAGCGTCACGGCAGCTCGCGACCCCGCGTCATTGCGGCGGCATTGAACTTGAAGCCCCCGTTCGGTATACGGGTCCACCGCTGGGGAGGACGGGCGACGGGCGACCCCTCCCACACATGCATCCGATCTGGCGCTCCCGAAAACGCTTTAGGAATCATGGGCTTATAGATGTCAGCAACGTTCGAAACGGTCGCCAATATCATTTCCGAAACGTGTGACATCCCGCGCGACAAGATCAAGCTGGAGAGCCACGCGATCAACGACCTCGGAATTGACAGTCTCGACTTTCTCGACATCGCATTCGCGATCGACAAGACCTTTGGGATCAAGATGCCGCTCGAACAATGGACGCAGGAGGTCAACGAGGGCCGTGCGACCACGGAGCAGTATTTCGTGCTGGAGAATTTGAGCACGCGCATCGACGAGCTCGTCGCTGCCAAGAAGGCGTGACGGCTGGTGTGGCGGCTCAGAAGTAGTGTGGCGGCTCAGAAGTCCGCATCACCCTCGCAGCGAGTCCCACATGCGGACTTCTGAACCCAAGCCACACTAGATCCAAAGAGTTGTTAGTGCCTCATGCAGATCGAGTATTTCAGGTTCATCGACCGGATCATCGCACTCGATCCTGTGGCACGAACGATCCAGGCCGAAGCCAACGTCCCGACTGAGTCCACGATCTTCGAAGGGCACTTTCCCGAGCATCCGCTGATGCCCGGCGTGTTGCTGCTCGAGACCATGGCACAGGCGTCCGGCTGGCTCGTCGTCGGCGTCACAAAATTCGCCTGGATGCCATTTTTTGCAGCGGTCAAAGAAGCGAAATTCCGGTCGTTCGTAACGCCGGGAATGGCGCTGACCGTGAACGCCACGCTCGAACATGAGGGTTCGGGATACGCGGTCGCGCACGCGGAGATCCGCAAACAGGACAAGCTGGTCTGCAACGCGGACCTCACCTTCCGCCTGACTCCGTTCCCGACCCCCAATTTCCGCGCCAACATGAAAGCAGTCGCAGCCGCCATCTCGTTCCCGATGGAGCTGGCCGCCAATGGCTGACGCGGCCCGCGAAACGTGGATCACCGGGATTGGCATCGTCTCCTGCCTTGGCGAGGGCGCGGATATGCATTGGCAGCGCCTCAACGAAGCGCCGCCTGCTCCCGACACCGAAGCGTTCGCGCCCTACCCCGTCCACCGGCTCGCGCCGCTCGAGCTCGACAAGCAAATCCCGAAGAAAGGCGATCAGCGCCAGATGGAGGCGTGGCAGCGGATCGGAACCTATGCGGCGGGTCTTGCGCTCGACAGCGCCGGCGCCAAAGGCAATGCCGAGCTGCTCGGACGCATGGATATGATCGTCGCCGCCGGCGGCGGCGAGCGCGATGAGACAGTCGATGCCGCGATCCTCTCCGGCTTGCGCAAGGCGGAAAACAGGGACGCCTTCCTCAATGAACGGCTGATGAGCGATCTACGGCCGACGCTATTCCTGGCGCAGCTGTCAAACCTGATGGCCGGCAACATCTCGATCGTGCACGGCGTGACCGGCATGTCGCGAACCTTCATGGGCGAGGAAGCGGCGGGGACGGACGCGGTGCGCATCGCGCTGTCGCGCATCCAGTCCGGACAGGGCGATATCTGCCTGGTCGGCGGCGCGTTCAATGCCGAACGCAAGGACCTGCTGCTGGTATACGAGGCCGGCGGCCACCTCACACAGCTCCCGTTCGCGCCGGTGTGGGAGCGTGCGTCGCGCGGCGGCGGCATGGCGCTCGGATCGCTGGGGGCGTTCCTGGTGCTGGAAGCGCGCGACCATGCGGCCGCGCGCAATGCCAAGCCACTCGCGCGCCTCGTGAGCGTGCAATCCGACCGCACGCGACGCCAGCCGGGCGCCGTGACGGGTGCGCTCGAGCGGATGTGGAAGGGCCTCTCTCCGCAACGCGCTGCGGGCCGTACGGCGGTGATCTCCGGCGCGACCGGAGCGGAGACCGCGACCGCCGAGGAGCGCGCCTGGCTGGCCACCCTTCCCGATGTCCCCGTGCGCGCCACCGGGACGCATCTGGGTCATGGGCTCGAGCCGCAATTCGCCATGAATATTGCGCTTGCAGCGGTCGCGCTGGGACACGAAAAGTTGTTTGCGCCGGCATCGTCGTCCGGTCCAGAACTGGCCATGGACGGCCCCCTCGCCCAGGTGGTGGTGACCGGCGTCGGGCATTGGCGCGGAGAAGGCATGGCGCTGGTCGAAGCTGCCAAGTGAACGCCAAGTGAGTCAAGTGAAGCGATCTGGTGAAGGAGAAGACACGATGGCATCCGCCTCCCGTACGCCTGTCGCCGTAACCGGGATCGGCGTCCTCACCTCACTGGGTATCGGCAAGGCCGACAATTGGAGCAGGCTGACGGCCGGGCAATCCGGCATTCGCGCGATCCGCCGCTTCCCGACCGAAGGGCTCAAGACCAGGATCGCGGGAACGGTTGACTTCGTCCCGGTCGAGCCGTTTTGCTCGACCGATCTCGGCGAGCGCATGGCCGGCATTGTCGTCGAGGAAGCGATCGCCGAGTCCGCCATTGGCTCGAAGGGCGATTTCCCCGGTCCGCTGTTCCTCGCCGTGGCGCCGGTCGAAATGGAATGGCCACACCGCGAATCGATGGCGGCCGCGTCAGGCGCCAACGATGCCGTGACCTACGACGATCTCCTGCGCGCGGCCGCCGGCGGCCGGTTTCGCAGCATCCATGAGCGCTGCCTGATGCTCTCGGTCGCCGATCATCTGGCCGAACGCTTCGGCACCAAAGGCTCGCCTATTTCGCTGTCGACCGCCTGCGCATCCGGCGCCAGCGCCATTCAATTGGGCGTCGAGGCGATCCGGCGCGGCGAAACCGACGCCGCCCTTTGCGTCGCGACCGACGGGTCGATCAATCCCGAGGCGCTGATCCGCTTCTCGCTCTTGTCGGCGCTCTCGACGGCGAACGATCCGCCCCAGGGCGCGGCCAAGCCGTTCTCGAAAAACCGCGACGGTTTCGTCATGGCCGAAGGCGCCGGCGCACTCGTGCTCGAGAGCCTGCAGCATGCGAAGGCGCGCGGCGCCAAGATCCTCGGCGTCATCGAGGGCTGCGGCGAGATGGCGGATTCGTTCCACCGCACCCGTTCGAGCCCCGACGGCAAGCCGATCATCGGCTGCATCCGCAACGCCATCGCCGACGCCGGGCTCTCCCCCGACGATATCGACTACATCAACCCGCACGGCACCGGCACGCCGGAAAACGACAAGATGGAGGCCATGGGCGTGACCGCGGTGTTCGGCGAGCGCGCCACCAGCATCCCGATGTCGTCCAACAAATCGATGATCGGACACACGCTGTCGGCCGCCGGCGCGGTCGAGGCGGTGTTCACGCTGATGACGCTCGAGCACCAGCGCATTCCGCCGACGATCAACTATTCGGTGCCGGACCCGACCATCCCGCTCGATGTGGTCCCGAATACCGCCCGCGACGCCAAGGTCCGCCACGCGATCTCGAATTCCTTCGGATTCGGCGGCCAGAACGTCTCGCTGGTCATGGCGCGCGAGCCGGCTTGACCGTTCAGCAAGCTGGCACCACAAGTCTGTCGATGCGCGCCCTCACCCTCGTCGCCGACCGCAAGCTCGAACTGCGAGACGTCCCGCCTCCCCCGCCGCCGGGAGCCGGCGAGGTACAGGTGCGCGTCAAGGCGGTCGCGCTCAATCACATCGACGTCTGGGGCTGGCGCGGCATGGCCTTCGCCAAGCGGCAGATGCCGCTGGTCGTCGCCGCGGAGGCTGCCGGCGAAATCGCCGCGGTCGGACCGGGCACGACCGCGTTCAAGCCCGGGGATCAGGTCGTGATGTACGGGGCGATCACCTGCGGACACTGCAAGGCGTGCCGCGAGGGCCGCGACAATCTGTGCGAGAACGTCGCCGGTATCATGGGCTTCCATATCGACGGCTTCGCGCGCGACCTCATCACCATGCCGGAGCGCCTGGTCATCCCGGTACCCGCCGGAGTCGCCTTCCGCGACGCCGCCTGCGCGCCGATCGCGTTCTCGACCGTGCAGCACATGCTGTTCGACAATGCCAAGCTGGAGCCCGGCGAGACCGTGCTGGTGCACGCCGGCGGCTCCGGCATCGGCAGCGTCGCGATCAAGATGGCCAAGGCCATCGGCTGCACGGTGATCACGACAGTCGGCGACGACGCCAAGTCCGAGAAGGCGCGTGCGCTCGGCGCCGATCACGTCATCAACTATCGCACCGACCGCTTCGAAGGCGCCGTGCGCAAGCTCACCGCCAAGAAGGGCGTCGACGTCGTGTTCGAGCACGTGGGCGCGGACACCTTCAACGGCTCGCTGTTGTGCCTCAAGCGCGGCGGCCGGCTGGTGACCTGCGGCGCGACCTCGGGCGCCTCGACGACGTTCAATCTGATGCAGCTATTCCAGCAGCAGTATCGGATCATCGGCTCGTTCGGCGCCTCCATGCGCAACATCCGCGAAAGCCTCGACAAGATGGCCGCCGGCATGCTGCCGGTCATCGACACCGAGGTAACGATCGAAAACTTCGAGCACGGCCTCGCGCGCCTTGAAAGCCGGCAGGTGTTCGGAAAAATCGTGGTCACGCTTTGAACAAGTCAAGCCGTCCGCATAGCCTGTTGCGGCGCCTGCGCGCGATCTTCCATGCCTTCGTCGGCCAGATCGCGGTCGTCTTGATGCGGCTGTTGCGCCGCGGCGATCGCACGCGCACCGCGAACTTCCTGGCCGCAGGCATGCGCCGCGTCGGTCCATGGCTGCGGGAGCACCAGGTCGCACGCGCCAATCTCACCGCGGCCTTTCCGGAAAAATCGCCGCAGGAGATCGAAACGATCCTGGCGGGCACATGGGACAATCTCGGCCGCGTGACCGCGGAGTTCCTGCATCTCGAGCGGATCACGATCCTCGACCCGGAGAAGCCGGGCGACGTCGACGTCATCTACGACCCTGTTTCGGCGGATCGTATGCAATTGTTCCGGCAGGCGGGACCGCGATTGGTCTTCGGCACCCATCTTGGAAACTGGGAGCTGCCGGCGCGCTTCGCCCACTACTACGGTCTCGACAGCACGGTCCTATTCCGCCCGCCGAGCATTCGCCCGATCGCCGACGCCATCACCGACCTGCGCGCCGGCTGCATGGGCACGCTGGTGCCATCCCAGTTCGACGCGCCGATCCGCATGGCGCGGGCACTCGAGCGCGGCGGCAAAGTCGGCATGTTGGTCGATCAGTATGATATCCGCGGCGTCGACATAACTTTCTTCGGCCGCACCTGCAAAGCGTCGCCGCTGATCGCACAACTGGCCCATCACATCGATTGCCCGATCCACGGCGTGCGCGTGATCCGCCAGGCCGCCGACCGCAACAAATTCTGGGCCGAGGTCACCGGCGAGATCGCGCCGGTACGCGACGCCGAAGGCAAGATCGATGTCGTCGGCACGACCCAGGCGATCGCCAATGTGGTCGAATCCTGGGTGCGCGAGCATCCCGACCAGTGGCTATGGCAGCACCGCCGCTGGCGGTGATGGCCACTCGGCTCTCTCCCGTCATTGCGAGGCCCGCAGGGCCGAAGCAATCCAGCAGCGGCGTAAAGGTAGGACTGGGCCAAGCCCCTGGATTGCTTCGTCGCTTCGCTCCTCGCAATGACGCCGGATGGGCCGCCCACCTTCCAGGCTGCCCCGACTTACCTCCCCGTCTTGATCCGCGTCCACAGCCGGTTGAGGGTCCGCACCGTCGCGGCATCGTGCGCGTTGACGGTGTAGAGCTTACTCGTCATCGCCGCGTCGGGATAAATGGTGCGATCCTCGAGGATTTCCTTGTCGATGAACTTCTGACTCGCGAGATTGCCGTTGGCGTAAGAGATGAAATTCGAGTTGCGGGCGGCGACCTCGGGCGTCTGCAGGAAGTTGATGAACTCGTGCGCCTCGGCGACGTTCTTCGCATCGCGCGGGATCGCGAGATTGTCGAACCAGAGCTGCGCGCCCTCGTTCGGGATCGAATAGGCGATCTGCACACCGCTCTTCGCCTCGGCTGCGCGCTTCTGCGCCTGCTTGATGTCGCCGGAGAAACCGACCGCGAAGCAAATCTCGCCGGTCGCGAGAGCGTTGAGATATTCGGACGAATGGAATTTGCGCACCAGCGGCCTGATCGTCATCACCAGATCGGCGGCCTTCTGAAGGTCCGCCTCGCGCGTTGAATTGGGATCAAGGCCGAGATAGCGCAGCGCCGCCGGCAGGATGTCGTCGGCAGAATCCAGCATATGGATGCCGCAATCCTTGAACTTGGCGAGATTCTCCGGCTTGAAGACAATGTCCCAGCTGTCGATCTTGGCGTTGGGACCAAGCAGTTCGCGCGCTTTTGCGACGTTGTAGCCGATGCCGGTCGTGCCCCACATGTAGTTTACGGCATAGGCGTTGCCGGGATCGTATTGGGCGAGGCGTTTCGACACGTCCGGCCAGAGATGGACGAGGTTCGGCAGTTTCGATTTGTCGAGCGGCTGGAAAATCTTCGCCTTGATCTGCCGCTGGAGGAAATATCCGGTCGGCGCCACGACGTCGTAGCCGGAACGGCCAGCCAGGAGCTTGGCCTCGAGCATGTCGTTGGTGTCGAAGGTGTCGTAGCGGAGCTTGATGCCGGTCGTCTTGGTGAACTCCTCCAGCACCGCCGGATCGACATAGTCGGACCAATTATAGACGTTGAGGATGCGCTGGCCCTTGCCCTTCTGCTGCGCGGCGGATGGAGCAACGGCGAACGCAGCCGCAACGACCAGTGAGGCGAGAACCGAAAGCGCGCGGCGCATCGAAAATCCCTTTCGAACATAGGGCGGCGTCGACAACGCCGCCGCGGCGGATGTCCGGATTCTTAGCATCGCGAGAAAAGCACCGCAGCCTGGCTCGCTAGCTTTCGGTAGGCAGTCCCGCGGCCTTCCACGCCAAAATGCCGCCGGCCAGATGGGACGAATAGGCATAGCCTTTTTCTTGGGCAGCGAGCGACGCGGTCACCGAGCGGCGGCCGGACCGGCAGGCGAACACGACCTGCTTGCCTTTCGGATCGGGGATCGCCGCCGGGTCGAAACTCGACAGCGGCACCACCACGGCGTCGGGGTAGCGCTCCACCGCCACCTCATTTGGCTCGCGGACATCGACGAGCAGCATGCGCCCCTCGGTGAGACCGCGCGCAACCTCCTCTACGGTGAGATTGGCGACCCGCGGATCGCCTCCCGACGGATCGGGCATGTCGAAACTCCTACATCCATGGCGCGGCGAAACCGCCGGCGTCCGCCTCAAAACATCGGCTCATCGTAGACCGGCTTGCCGTCCAGCAACAACCGTTTGATGGCGGCGCGGCCGGCCGGCGTCACCGCCGCCACGATCGACACCTTGCCCTGGTTGCGGGAGCGCTCGATCTCCTTGCCTTCGTCCTGCGGCACGAAATAGCGCTCGATGCCGTAGGTGATACGCAACCGATCGCAGAAGACGCGGTGGTTGGAACCGCAGGTCGCCCCGGAGGCCACCCGGCCCCGGATCAGCACCTCACCGCCGGCGACCGGGACCGGCTCGCTGTGAACCGATACCGCCTGATAGACGCCATCGTCCTTGCGCGCCAGCTTGACGAAGACCGGCGTGCCGCGGCCTTGGCTCGGCGCATCCTTGAGTTCGCCGGCCGGCAGGTTGCTGATCTCATAGTTCAGCACGACGTAGTCGCCGCGGAGGAAATCGCGCGGATCGACCGGGCGGGTCTGCAGCGTCACCTCGCTCCCCGCGCGCAGCACGCGGACGCGGTCGTAGACCATCACCACGATCAGCGCGGTCTGAATCAGGGCCGCCAGCGCGAACAGGAGTACGCGCGGTATCGATCCGAGCAGGGCCGCGAACAGGTTCATCGGCGCCCCCGGCCGATCAGGCGCCCGAGCAGGCTTGCCAGCGCCACCGCTACCAGGCCGGAGACGGCCAGGAACATCGCCCGGCGCAACAGCGAGCCCTTCACGGCCCAGGTGATGGCCGCGATGGAGGCGGCAAGACCGAGCCAACCCGCGACGATGCGCGGACGCACGTCGTCGAGCATGCCCGACACCACCAGACACAGCATCGCGCTCAAAGCGAGCGCATAGGACAACCAGGGCTCCTCATCGGCGGCGGTCGTGATGAAACCGGATGCCGCGATCAGCGCCAGCGCGACCGCGATGCCCGCGAGCGCGGCCCCGGCACGCTGCGCCATCACCGCAGCGGTGAAGGCCAACGCCGTCGCTGCGACGGCGATCCCCAGGATCGGGAACAACACATTGCCGCTTGCCGGCCGATAGACCCCCGCGATGGTGCCGGCCAGCCCGATAGCAAGGCCGAAGGCGCCGTAGGTCGAGAACGTGAGCCCGAACGCGCGCGTTGCTTCGCTGGGCCGCGTCGTCAGGAACAGCCCGGCGCCGATCATGAACGATACCAGCGCGACGAAGGTGAAGTTCGGACTGCCAATGCGCGCCTGCGCGACGCCCACGCCCGCGAGGAAGGCCCCGACAATCGCCGCCACTGCCACCAGGTGGCGTGCCGCAGTCGTGCGCCAGCTCAGCGCCAAGGTAGCGGCGATCAGCCAGAAGATGCCGAACTGCGGATGCATATCGGACATCTCGTCGACCCGCATGCCGCTCCAGACGCAGCCGGCGGCGAGCGCAACCGCCAGCGCGCTGTGCGAACCGGTCAGCGCCGCGGCGGCGAGCGCGCCCGATGCCCACGCCAGCAACCCGCCGGCGAAATCGTCGCCGAGGTGATACATCTGCCCGACCAGGGCGATGGCCGCGCCGAAGATGATCGAGCCGACGCCGACGGACAGGTCGGCGAGATGATCGCGCTCGGCGCGATCGAACAGCGCCGCCACCCCGTAAGCGCCGACGATGCCCGCGAGCAGGATCGCGAACCGCAAAGGCCGCGCGATCGCCGTCCAATTGGCCGCGATGAAGGCGAGAAAAGCCGCGGCAATCAACAAACCGCCGACGATACCGACGACGGTCGCGATGGTGATGCCTTCCGGCACCGGGCGCAGCGTAGCGCGAATGGCGTCAGCGGACTTCGGCGGCAGCAAACCTTCGGCTTGCCACCGCGCCAGATCGGCCTCCAGCCGCTCCCGATAGGCCCGTTCGGACATTCCCCAGATACCGCCGCCGCTTCCCCGCAGCATCTTACGCCAAACCGGCGCGAACGGCGGAAAATCTAGATCGTCACCTGCGTACCGACCTCCACCACCCGGCCGGTCGGGATCTGGAAATAGTCGGTGGCATCGTTGGAGCTGCGCGCCAGCGCAATGAACAGCCGGTCCTGCCAAATTGGCATGCCAGAATCCGCCGACGGCCGCAGCGTACGGCGCGACAGGAAGAACGACGTCGACATGATGTCGAAGGTCCAGCCAAGCTTGCGCGCGATCGCGAGCGCCTTCGGCACGTTCGGCGTCTCCATGAAGCCAAACCGCAGGATGACCCGGGAGAATGTCTCTCCCACCGGTTCGATCCGCACCCGCTCGCTGACGTCGACCCGCGGCATCGGCGCCACCTCGACGGTCAAGATGACGTTCTTCTCGTGCAGCACCTTGTAGTGCTTGAGGCTGTGCAGGAGCGCGGTCGGCGCGCTCGCGGGATCGCTGGTTAGAAAGACCGCGGTGCCCGGTACGCGGTGCGGCGGCTTCTTCTCCAGCATCGCTACCAGCGTATCGAGCGGCATCTCCTGGCGCCTGGTCTTCGCGAACAGCATCCTGCTGCCGCGCCGCCACGTGTACATGACCGTCATGACCAGGCCGCCCAGCGCGAGCGGCACATAGCCACCCTCCATCACCTTGAGGAGGTTCGCGCTCAGGAACGTCACGTCGATGACGATCAGCGGCACCATGACCGCCGCCGCAAGCGCGATCGGCCATCGCCACACCTTCCACATCACGACCAAGGCCATGGTGGCGGTAACAACCATGGTTCCGGTGACGGCGATGCCGTAAGCCGACGCCAGGGCGCTCGACGACCGGAACAGCACCACCAGCAGGACGACGCCGATCAGCAGCAGCAGATTGACGCGCGGCATGTAGATCTGGCCGACCAGCGTCTCCGACGTGTGCTTGATCTCGAACCGCGGCAGCAACCCGAGCTGGATCGCCTGCTGGGTCAGCGAATAGGCGCCGGTGATCACCGCCTGGCTGGCGATCACGGTCGCGGCGGTGGCGAGTAACACCATCGGCAGCAGCGCCCATTCCGGATAGAGCAGGAAGAACGGATTTTCGATCGCCTTGGGATCGGCCAGCACCAGCGAGCCCTGGCCGAGATAGTTGATCGTCAGCGCCGGCAGCACGACGGTCAGCCATGCCATCCGGATCGGCGCGCGGCCGAAATGTCCGAGATCCGCGTAGAGCGCTTCGGCGCCGGTCACGACCAGAAACACCGCGCCCAGCGTGACGAGCCCGACCATGCCGTGGCTGAGCAGGAATTCGACGCCGTAGGCCGGATTGAACGCCCACAGCACCGTCGGATTCTGTCCGATGTGCCACAGTCCGGCCGCAGCGAGCACAACGAACCAGAGCAGACAAAGCGGCCCGAAGAACGTCGCAACGCTCGCCGTGCCCCGCGACTGCACCGCAAACAGCGCCACCAGGATCACCACGGTCAGCGGCACGACATACGGCTCGAACGCCGGCGTCACCACCTTTAAGCCTTCGACGGCGGATAACACCGACAGCGCCGGCGTGAGGATCGCGTCGCCGTAGAACAGCGCACCGCTGATGATGCCGAGCAGGACGATCGCGCCGCCGCCACGCGACACCGCGCGTTGCGCGAGCGCCATCAGCGCGAGCGTACCGCCCTCGCCCTTGTTGTCGGCGCGCAGCAGGATCGCGACGTATTTGATCGTGACGATCACGATCAACGCCCAGATGATCAGCGACAGGATGCCGAACACCGCCGGCTCGGTCGCCGGGTTGCCAGAGCCGACGGCGGCATGCACGGATTCGCGCAACGCATAGAGCGGGCTGGTGCCGATATCGCCGTAAACGACACCGATGCTGCCGAGCATCAGCGCCCAGAAGCTGGCCTTTGGGCGCGCTTCGCCGTTGCCGGCGAGCGGCATTTCGCTCCCGTTGGGAGCCACCGTCGTGGTTGTCATGGGATTGTGGGTCGGGCCGCAGCCCGCTCCTTTGTTGCATCGCAACACGAGGCCGCGGATATAATCCCGTTCCCGACCGGTTGTCTCGCAAAGGCCATGCGAGAACGCGCAGCCAGCCATGCCACGGCGCATTGGGGGCGCTCGGCAGGCGATAAATTACGCAATAGAAACATAACGCTAGGTGACAAGCCCCGAGCTGGGCAGCCGGACCTATACCGTCACCTGGGTGCCGACCTCCATCACCCGCCCGGTCGGGATCTGGAAAAAGTCGGTCGCGTCGGTCGCCGACTTGGCGAGGCCGATGAACATCTGGTCCTGCCATTTCGGCATGCCCGAATGGGCAGCCGCCTTGATGGAGCGCCGCGAGAGAAAGAACGACGTCGACATGATGTCGAAGGTCCAGCCGTGCTTGCGCGCGATCGCGAGCGCCTTCGGCACGTTGGGCTCGTCCATGAAGCCATATCTGAGCGCTACCCGGCTGAAGAGCTTGGAGACCGGCGTGATCGTCACGCGCTCGCTTTGCGGGACGCGCGGCGTGTCGGCAAAGATGATGGTGAGAATGACGTTGTGCTCGTGCAGAACCTTGTTGTGCTTGAGGTTGTGCAACAGCGCGGTCGGCGCGAAATCGGGATCGCTGGTCAGGAACACCGCGGTGCCGGGCACGATGTGCGGCGGCTTCTTTTCCAGGCTGTGCACCAGCGATTCGAGCGGCACTTCGGTGCGACGGGTCTTCTGCATGAGGATGCCGGTGCCGCGGCGCCAGGTCATCATCACCAGCACGATGAAGCCGCCGAACGCCACCGGCAGCCAGGCGCCCTCGTCGCAGCTTGGTCAGTGCGGCGACCAGGATACGTCACCGTCGGTCGATAACGAACGGGCTCATCAGCAGAGCCGCCGACCACACGCTTCCAACGCCACATCTTCCAGATCACGATGAAAGCCAGGAGCGTCGCCATCAGGCTGGTCGCCGCCACCGCAAGGACATAGGCGCCGGCGAGGTCGCTTGACGTCCGGAACAATCCGACCAGCAGCAGCACGCCGACCAGCAGCAGGATGTTCACGCGCGGCATGTAGATCTGGCCGTACAGCGCCGCCGAAGTGTGGCGAATCTCGAACCGCGGCAGCAGCCCGAGCTGGATCGCCTGATGGGTGATCGAATAGGCGCCGGTGATGACCGCCTGGCTCGCGATGACGGTCGCCGACCGTCGCCAAGCACGACCATCGGCAGCAGCAACATATCCGGGCACGAGACGATAGAACGGATTGTCGATCGTCTCCGGGTTCGGTAGAGCACCAGCGCGCCCTGCCCGAAATAGTTGATCAGCAAAGCCGGCAACACGAGATAGAACCATGCCGTCTGGATCGGCTTGCGCCCGAAATGTCCGAGATCGGCATAGAGCGCCTCGCTGCCGGTGACGACCAGGAACACCGCGCCGAGCGTGATCAGGCCGATCGATGCCGTTGCTCGGCGACAAACGTGATCGCATAATACGGATTGATCGCGGCCAGCACGCCGGGATCGTCGGCAATATGCAGTGCGCCGCATATCGTCGATGGCGATGAACCAGATGCGACCGTGATCGGGCCGAACAGCACCGCAACTTGCCCGGTACCGCGCGACTGCACTGCAAACAGCGCGACCAGCAGCACGATCGTGATCGGCAGCACGTAGGGTTCGAACGCCGGTGTCCACGACCTTCAACCCTCGACCGCCGACAAGCACCGACAGCGCCGGCGTGATCAGCGAGGAGCCGTAGAACATCGCCGCCCCGATGACGCCGAGCATCAGCACCATCAGGGCGCGCCGCCCGACCGCGCGGAACGCCAGCGCTGTGAGCGAGAGCGTCCCGCCCTCGCCGTTGTTGTCCATCCGCAGCAGCAGGACGATATATTTCAGGGTGACGACGACGATCAGCGACCAGACGATCAGCGAAAGCACGCCGAGCACGATCTCGCGCGTCACCGGCCCGCCCGCCTGCGCGGCAACCACCGCTTCGCGGAAGGCGTAGAGCGGGCTGGTGCCGATGTCGCCGTAGACGACCCCGACGCTGCCCAGCGTCAGCGCCCAGAAGCTCGCGTTATGCGACGCCGTTTCGGCAGGCGCTTGTCGCCCCGGCAGGCGTTTGTGCCCCCGACGAGGCGGCCGTACCGTTGGCTGTGCTGTCCATGGGGCCTTGGGGCTGTTCCGCCAAACGCAGAGACGGCGCATTACATCACGGCTCCAGCAGAAGCAATACGATCAATGCGGGCTTGGTTCCGCCGGCCTTGACGGACGCCCGGCCATCGTTGCAGCGCTGCGAGGCGCTATGGCTGCATATTCTGGGGAATCGGCGGCTCTTCGCGCATCAGCGTGATGGTCACGCGGCGATTGGCGGCAATATAGGGGTCATCCGGAAACAACGGCTGGGTGTCGGCACGCCCCGCCACCATGAAAAAATGCCCGCTCGGAACGCCCTCGATCTCGAGCTGCTTGCGGACCACATTGGCGCGGTCGGCCGACAGCTCCCACGGGCCATAGCCCGGCCGCGCCGGCAGCTTGGACGCCGACGTGTGTCCCGAAATCGAAATGCGGAACGGCATCGCCCGCAGCGTTCCGGCGAGGCGGCGGATCAGCAGCCGGGTGCGCTCGTAGGGCTCCTTGGAGCCTTCCGGGAACATCGAGCGCCCGTTCTGATCGACGATCTCGATATTGAGACCCTGCTTGGTCTCCTCGATGATGATGTTCTTGGAGACCTCGCTGATCTCCGGCATGTCCTGCAGCGCCTGCCGCAACGAGGCGGCGGCCAGCGCGAAGTTGCGGTCGTTGTCGAATTTGCCGCCGTGGGATTGCTGGCTGCCGCGCTGATCTTCGGTCGGATTGGCGGACGCCTCCTCGGGCGGGATCGGCGCCGCGCTCTTCAGCTTGGGCCGCGTCGGGAGACCGGGCGTTTCGATAATGCCGGAATAGCGGACACGATCCTGTACGCCGAACGCGTCGCGCATGGAGCCGGCGACGATCTGCAGCTTCGCGGCATCCTGGGTCGAGAACGCCACCAGCATCACGAAGAAGCTGACCAGGAGCGCCATCAGGTCGGCAAAGGTGACGAACCACCCGTGTCCGCCGTGGTTTCCGTCCTTTCGCCGTGCCATTGCAATGTCCGCTGCCGAGCGTCGCGTTCGACGCTATGCTGGCACGGCCTCCGGCTCTTCCTGGTGGCGATGCTTCTCAGGCAGGTAGGCCAGCAGCATCTCGCGTACCAGTGTCGGGCTCTTGGCCTCGCGGATCATCATGATGCCGTCGATGATGAGGGTGCGATTGACCTCCTCGTCGACCAGCTTCAGGTGCAGCTTGTCGGCGAGCGGCAGACAAATGAGATTTGCTAGCGCCGCGCCATAGAAGGTCGCGAGCAGCGCGACCGCCATGAGCGGCCCGAGCTTGGATGGGTCGGTCATATTGGCGAACATCTGCACCATGCCGATCAGCGTTCCGATCATGCCGAAGGCTGGCGCGCAGTCGCCGATCGCGCGATAGATCTTCTGTCCCTCGTCAAGATGGGTCAGGAAGTTGTCGCGATCGCGCTCGAGATTGTCGCGGATGAAGGTGTTGTCGTAGCCGTCGGCGATGAAGCGGATGCCCTTGGCGAGGAACGGATCCTCGATCTCGACCTTTTCGAGTCCGACCGGGCCCTGCTTGCGGGCGACCTCGGCGAGCCCGGCGATCTCGTCGACCAGCTCGCGCTGCGTCATGCGCCGCATCGTGAACGCGTATTTCGCGCCGAGCGGCAGGCCGTGAAAGATCGATGACAACGGAAAGCGGATCAGCGTCGCTGCGAACGAGCCACCGAAGATCACGATGGCGGCATGATAGTCGACGAACATCCGAAGGTCGCCGCCCATCAGGATCAAGGCGGCCATCACGAACATTCCGGCCACAAGGCCGAGACTCGTAGCAATATCCATCCTGGAACCCACCCGCACGCAACGCGCGCCCCCGCCGTACTGGAAGCGCTGGGAACGAAGCTAGCGCGCACGCTTTAAGGGACGGTTACCGAATACTAACTGTTCGGCAAACGGTCGGTTCGGGCAGCTATTTCCAGCGTTTAGGCTCCTTTTCGCCTCCAGAGGCGGATTTGCCATCACGGCCCGGCCATGCTCCTAAATGGCCTCAAGGACCAGGGAGACAGACGCCATGCGTGAGATCGGCCATTTCGTCGGCGGCAAGGAGGTCAAGGGCACGTCCGGGCGGTCGGGCGACGTGTTCAACCCCAATACCGGCGAGGTGCAGGCCAAGGTGGCCTTTGCGGCCAAGTCCGAGGTCGAGCAGGCGATCGCGAATGCCGATGCGGCACAGCCGGCCTGGGCCGCGACCAACCCGCAGCGGCGCGCGCGGGTCATGTTCAAATTCCTGGAGCTGATCCAGAAGGACGTCGACAACCTGGCGAAGCTGCTCTCCTCGGAGCACGGCAAGACCTTCGCCGACTCCAAGGGCGACATTCAGCGCGGCGTCGAGGTGGTCGAGTTCGCCTGCGGCATCCCGCACCTGATGAAGGGCGAATACACCGAGGGCGCGGGGCCCGGGATCGATCTCTACTCGATGCGGCAACCGCTCGGCGTCGTCGCCGGCATCACGCCGTTCAATTTTCCGGCGATGATCCCGATGTGGAAATTCGCGCCGGCGCTGGCCTGCGGCAACGCGTTCATCCTCAAGCCGTCGGAGCGCGACCCGTCGGTGCCGATGCGGCTCGCCGAGCTGCTGGTCGAGGCAGGCCTGCCGGCCGGCGTGCTCAACGTCGTCAACGGCGACAAGGAGGCGGTCGACACGCTCTTGACCGATCCGCGCGTGAAGGCGATCGGCTTCGTCGGCTCGTCTTCGATCGCGGAATACATTTTCGCGACCGGCTCGGCGCACGGGAAGCGCGTGCAGTGCTTCGGCGGCGCCAAAAACCACATGATCGTGATGCCGGACGCCGACATGGACCAGGCGGTCGATGCGCTGATCGGCGCCGGCTACGGCTCGGCCGGCGAGCGCTGCATGGCGATCTCGGTCGCCGTGCCGGTCGGCAAGAAGACCGCCGACGCCCTGTTCGAAAAGCTCATCCCGCGGGTCGAGAGCCTCAAGATCGGCCCATCGACCGACACCGCCGCCGACTACGGCCCGATGGTCACGCGCGCGCATCTCGACAAGGTGAAGAGCTATGTCGAGCTCGGCATCAAGGAAGGCGCCAAGCTCCGCGTCGACGGGCGCAATTTCAAGCTTCAGGGCTACGAGAACGGCTTCTTCATGGGCGGCTGCCTGTTCGACGAGGTGACGCCCGACATGCGCATCTACAAGGAAGAGATTTTCGGGCCGGTGCTCTCGGTGGTGCGCGCGAACGACTACGAAGAGGCAGTGCGGCTTCCCTCCGAGCACGAATACGGCAACGGCGTCGCGATCTTCACGCGCGACGGCGACGCCGCGCGCGATTTCACCAGCCGCGTGAATGTCGGCATGGTGGGCGTGAATTTCGCGATCCCGGTGCCGCTCTCCTATTTCACCTTCGGCGGCTGGAAGCGCTCCGGCTTCGGCGATCTCAACCAGCACGGCCCGGATTCGATCCGCTTCTACACGCGGACCAAGACCGTGACCGCGCGCTGGCCCTCCGGCACCAAGGGCGGGACCGAGTTCGTCATCCCGACGATGAAGTGACGGGCCCGTGGACTACCGGGACGCGCGTTCCGCCACCGTGATGGCGGCAACATGAATGCCGATTGTTCAACCTGCTGCCCAATTGGGCGCGGCTCGCCGGCCTTGCGGCGGGAAACGCCTGTTGCTCAAGAATCGACAGGAGCGCGGGTGTTGCGCTGCTTTCTCGGCGGCCGTATCGATAGCTGGCCGGGTCGGATCAGTTGGAGATGAGGTTTATGAAAAGGTTCTCGCTGGCACTTGCCGTCGCAGCAGTCATCGGCGGCGTGAGCGGCGCATCCGCGCAGGTCTATCCGTCGCGGCCGATCACCGTGGTGGTGGCGTTCGCGGCCGGAGGGTCGGGAGACACCATCATGCGTATTGTGGCCGATCACATGCGCAGTACGCTTGGCCAGACGATCGTGATTGAAAACGTCGGCGGGGCCGCGGGCAGCATCGGCGTCGCTCGTGTCGCACGGGCCGCTCCCGATGGCTATACGCTCAGCTACGGCAACTGGCCGACGCATGTCCTGAACGGCGCCGTCTATTCGCTCAACTATGACGTATTGAAGGACTTCGAGCCGATCTCGCTGGTCTCGACCGAGTCGATTGCCATTGTCGGCAAGAAGTCCCTACCGGCCAATGACCTGAAAGGGTTGATCGGCTGGCTCAAGGCCAACCCCGGCAAAGCCTCGGCCGGAACCACCGGGCCCGGCGGGGTCGGGCATGTCGTCGGCGTCTTCTTTCAGAAAGAGACACAAACGCAGTTCGAGTTCGTTCCGTATCGGGGGCTCGCGCCCGCCATGCAGGACATGATTGCGGGACAGATCGACATCATGTTCGACACCGCGGCCAATTCGGTGCCGCAGATTCGCGCCGGCAACGTTAAAGGTTTCGCGGTGACTGCAAAGACGCGCTTGGCCGTCGCGCCAAACCTGCCGACCGCGGACGAGGCGGGACTGCCAGGTTTTTTCATGTCGAATTGGCGCGGCCTGTGGGCGCCAAAAGGCACGCCTGCAGACATCATCGCCAAGCTCAACGGCGCAGTCCGCAGTGCGCTGACCGATCCGGCCGTCCAAAAGCGGCTCGGCGAACTCGGGCAAGAGCTTCTGCCAGCGGATCAGCTGACACCGGAGGCACTGGGGAATTTGCAGCGGGCAGAGATCGAGCGCTGGTGGCCCATCATCCGCGCAGCCAAGATCAAGGCAAACTAGCAGAAAGTCCAGTTCGCGTTGCGCAGGCAGCCCTCAATGGCCGAATATCAGCTCCACTGCTTTGCCCAGTCCGGCAACGCCTATCGCGTCGCCTTGATGCTCAATCTCATCGGCGCCGACTGGGAGCCGGTCTTCGTCGACTTCTTCGGCAAAGGTGTGCCGCGCACGCCGGAGTACCGCGAGACCATCAACGAGATGGGCGAGGTACCCGTGCTCGTCCATGGCGACAGGAAGCTCAGCCAGTCCGGCGTGTGCCTGACTTATCTCGCCGACCGCTCCGGCAAGTTTCGCCCCGCGACCGAAGACGAGAAGCTCGAAGCGCTGCGCTGGATCATCTTCGACAACCAGAAGGTCAACGGCTTCCTCGGCCCCTACCGCTTCCTGCGCACGCTGGCGCGGCCGCCGGGCGATCCGGCCGTGCTCGCCTTCCTCAAGGGGCGGATCGACAACAATCTCGCGATCGTCAACAAGCGGCTGGCGTCGCGTCCTTACATGTTGGGTGAGCGCCCGACGATCGCCGACCTGTCGCTGGTGGCCTACCTCTACTATCCGGCGGAAGAGTTCGGTTTCGACATCGCCGCCGAGCACAAGAACATCGCGGCCTGGCTCGACCGCATCAAAGCGTTGCCCGGCTGGAAGCATCCCTATGAGCTGATGCCGGGGCACCCCCTGCCCGGCAGATAGTTCGTTGCGCGCAACGGCTCAGGTCCGAGCGTTCGTGCGATGGACGAGTTATGCGACGCGCACGACGCCAAGCTTACGTGGCTGTTGCTTGGACGCGTCCTCGGCCTTCTGCGGCTCATCCAGCACACGGAGTGCCGACTCCACCGGGGTTGGCGCCTCACTGACGAACGGCGTGAGCCGTGGGCGCGGCATGTTGGCCAGGGTCTGCAACGCGCGCTCCAGCCCGCCTTCGTCCCGGGGACGCACGGTCTTCTGCTGCTCGTCCAGGAGCTGGCGCGAGTCGAGCGCCGGCTCATCCTCGCCGGACTGCTTCAACGGGCTGGCAGCCTCAGCCAGTGGCTCGGGCGGCGCGCTCGCCAGCGTCTGCAATGCGCGTTCGAGCTTCCCCACGTATTTCTGCTGCTCATCCAACATTACATTCACGGCGTCGGGGGCGGCCGCTATGCTTTCCTGGGATTTTGGCGGCTTCGGTACTGCCGGGCTTGCAACAGCGTGCGCAGGCGCGCCCTTGGCTGCGTTCGCAAGGTCCGCGGTGGCACTCAGCCACTGCTGGACCATCCGCTCGGTCTCTTCCAACCCTCGCTGCTGTTCGTCCAGCAGCCGGTGCGCAGTCTGGATCGCGGCTGGCGCCCGTTTTTCCAACTGATCGAGTCGCGCCGCGAGCCGGTCCGCCTCCTGGTCAAGCCAGCGCCTGGTTTCCGCAAGCCGTTCAGCCACTGCGGCAAGCTTACTCATCGGCTCAGCCCATTGCCTCTCGAGCGCGGAATCCCGCGATTTCCCTCATTTTAGTCTAGGTTGGTGGCACCAGAGTGTATAGGCACGCGTTCCCCAGGCCTGTGAAAAGTGGTGGAAAAGATCGGGGATGAAACCGCTGGTCGCGCCGCGTCTTTCCGTGTGGATACTGCGTTGCAGCAGCCTGCAATGGGGGCGCGGCCGGCAGCAGCAGGCCGGCTAACTGACGCAGGCGCCTTTGCTGGCGCTGTTGCGACACTGGCAGCGCGGCGGCCGCTCCAGCACCGACACCGTCACCGTGGTGATCCGGTTCTTGCGCACAACGATGTCGCATAAAGCCACCTGGCCGCCGAGGTTCTCAGCCGAGAGCTTGGTGGTGCCGGCGCGCTGCTTGAGCACCGCGATGCCCTTCTGCACCGGCTCGAGCTTCGTCTTGTCGAGATAGAGCGCCGGGGAACGCTGTATCGTCGCCGGAACGGTTCTGATTTCCACATAGCCGGTGTCACCCGTGGGATTGCAGGCGGCGAGCGCCAAGCCCGCCGCGACGGCACCGATCCCAAAGGCGCGCATGGTCACGCGCCCGGCGGCTTGATCCCGCCGATCAGACGTTTGAGCTGATCATTGGCTTGGCGGATATCCTGGGTCAGACGCTGGATCACTTCGAGCGCCTTCTGCGCCTGCCGGATCTGGACCAATTCGTCGACGAAGTCCTCGTTGGCCTGCAGCGTACGCAGGAGATCGGCGAACTCCTTGCGTGCCGCGGCAAGCTCCTCGGTCGCACGCTCGGTGTCGGCGCGCAGCCGCCGCCACTGCTCGATCAGGAACTGCCGCTCCTCCGGGCGGAAGCGCGTGTCCTGCTCCAACGCCCGCAACTTCTCGCGGGAATGCGCGAGCGCACGCGCCCCAAGCTGCGAGACCGTGCCGTTGTCGGACACCGCGCCGAGCGCCGTGCCGACCAGCGCGCGCAACTCTTCGATCTCCTTGCGCGCCCGCTCGACATTGGTCCAGCGGTCGACCGCATTGGCCGAATCCTCAATCCGTTTATTGAGTTGAGGGATGCTGTTCTTGAACTGCTCGAGCTGCCGGGAGAATTCCTCGACCGGCGTGATCGCGTCGGGCGTTGCAGACGGTGCCGGTGGTTGCGTCTGCGCCGACGATGGCAGCGCCGACCACAGCATGAACGCAGCAGCGGCAAGCAACCCGACCGGCTTCCAATGGTGACGGCCGAAGGCTGATCGAGACATCACGACCTCCCGCGAATAGGCCCCCGCCCGCGCGATCAATACGTGCTTACACTATGACGGAAGTGCGGCGCGTGCGGCGGCGGGGCGTTTGAATGCGCGGTTTGGTAGCAGCCGACCGGCTCGGGCCGCCCCTTCATTTTCGCTTCGAGCGCGTTTTTCGCTTCGCAGTGGTCTTGCGCGGCTTGCCCCGGGAGGTGCGGCGGCGGCCAGCCGCCGCTTCAAGCGATCCTGCAGCGCCGCCCGCTGCCGCCAAGATCGCCCGCGCTTCACCCACGGTCTCTCGGACGGCAAGGCTCAGCCTAGCCCCGAACTTGAGCACGGCACGGGCACGCTCGTGGTGCTGGGCGGCATTGGCGGGCTCCACCTCCCGCACATTCTTCGCATTGACGACACTGATGAGATCGCCGTCCGGTGGCGTGAAATCCGCAAGCCCTGCACCGTCGGTGCTGAACTTCTGGCGCAGTTCGGCGAGGCTCTCGATCGAGAAGATGCGGTTGCCGCCAACGCGGAGCATGACGGTTCCCGCAAATTCGTGCTCGAATGCCTCGCGCATCCACTGCAGCTCTGCGGACGACACGACTTCGATATCGCCGCCAGGCATCTTGATGACAACCATGGAAGCCTCCGTGCTCGCGGCTGAATGGTGCAACACGCGATTAGCAGGCGCAAGGAAACCGAACTCGGAAAGCCCGGCCACCTTCCAAGACTGATGGATGATTGACTAGTTGAGCCGCGCCGGACGGTCGGCGTCGTCAGCCGGCGCACCCGGCGGTGTCGAGGCAGCTTCGGCCGTAGCAGGCGATGGAACCACGGTTGCCGGCGGCTGCTTGGCCGCGGCTTCGGCCTCTTGGTGCTTGCGGTAGGCGACCACGCCGAACGGCAGACTCGCGAGATAGGCCACCGTACCGATCGCCAGCACGAACCACGGATAGGCGATGAGCAGCGCGAAACCCGCCACCACCAGCACGAACACCGGCAGCACCATCTCCGGCGCCACCCGCTTGCCGACCCGCTTGCCGGAGAACACCGGCAGCCGCGACACCATCAGGATCGCGAGCGCGAGCGTATAGAGGAACACGATCGGCTGCAGCCCGGCGAACTTCGGCATGCCGAGGAAGAACAGATAGATCGGCAGCAGCACGGCGATGGCGCCGCCGGGCGCCGGCATCCCGACAAAGAAGTTTGCGGCCCAGGCCGGCCGGTTCGGATCGTCGATCATCACGTTGAAGCGGGCGAGCCGCAGCCCCGCGCAGATCGCAAACACCATGGCGGCGATCCAGCCGGCATTGCCGAGCTCGTGCAGCCCCCAGAAGTAGAGGATCAACGCCGGCGCGACGCCGAAATTGAAGAAGTCCGCAAGGCTGTCGAGCTCGGCGCCGAAGCGCGACGTGCCCTTGAGCATGCGCGCGACGCGGCCGTCGATGCCATCCAGCATGGCGGCGAACACGATCGCCGCCACCGCCCATTCGAGCTTGCCCTCGATCGCGAGGCGAACGCCGGTCAGGCCGGCGCAGAGCGCGAGCAGCGTGATCAGATTCGGCAGCAGCGTGCGCACCGGGATGCCCTTGAAGCGGCGCCGCCGCTCACGCAGGCGCTCGCGCAGGCGTTCTCCTGGACGGTCGGGCTCGAAGGGCGAAGTGGCCATTCAACCAATATAGCGAGTTCAGGCGCGCTGCCGCCATGGCGGTCGGAAAATGACGTTAATCTTTTCGCGATGCACTAGCCCACGCGGAACGTCAGTTCCCGAACGCCGCCCTTGAGCTCCGCGACCACCGTCTCGCCGGCGATCGCGGTCTGCCCTTCCGCCACCAGCGGCCGGGTACCCTCGGGGAGATAGACGTCCACGCGCGATCCGAACCGGATCATGCCGATGCGCTCGCCGGCGGCGACGCTCGCGCCCTGGCGCGTGAAGCAGACGATGCGCCGCGCCACCAGCCCGGCGATCTGGATCACGCCGATGCGCACGTTGCCCGATGCGATGACGAAGGAGTTGCGCTCGTTGTCCTCGCTCGCCTTGTCGAGGTCGGCGCTGACGAAGGCGCCCTTCTTGTAGACGATCTTCTCGATCCGGCCGCTGACCGGGCTGCGATTGACGTGGCAGTTGAACACGCTCATGAAAATCGAGACGCGCGGCAGCGGGCGGTCGCCGAGCCCGAGTTCGACCGGCGGCACGGCGTTGATGATCTTGCTGACGCTGCCGTCCGCGGGCGCGACCACCAGCCCTTCCCGCATCGGCGTGACACGCGGCGGATCGCGGAAGAAATAGGCGCACCAGACCGTCAGCACGGTCCCGATCCAGCCAAGCGGCGTCCAGATCCAGAACAGGATCAGGCTCACCAGCGCGAACGCGCCGACGAACGGGAACCCTTCGCGGTTGATGGGCGCAAGCTGGGAGCGGATCGAGGCGACGACGGACATTGGAATTCCTGGGACGGCGGATGGCGGAGCTTATTCTGCCGCGTCCACCCGCACCACCGGAGACTCAGGCGGCGGCTCCGTGGGAGGCTCGGCAACCGGCACTTCGACCACCGGCGGGTTGCGGTTCGGCGCCGCCGGCTCGTCGTCAACCAGCGCAAGCTTCTCGCGCGCGGCCTCGGCCTCGCGCTGCCGGTTCCACATGCTGGCGTAGAGGGCGCCCTTGGCGAGCAACTCGTAATGCGTGCCGCGCTCGGCGATCGCGCCCTCGCTGAGGACGATGATCTCGTCGGCGCCGGTAATCGTGGAGAGCCGGTGCGCGATCACCAGGGTGGTGCGGTTCTTCGACACCCGTTCGAGCGCGTCCTGGATCTCCCTCTCGGTGTGGCTGTCGAGCGCCGAGGTCGCTTCGTCGAGCAGCAGGATCGGCGGCGCCTTCAGGATGGTGCGCGCGATCGCCACCCGCTGCTTCTCGCCGCCGGAAAGCTTCAGCCCGCGCTCGCCGACCTCGGTCTCGTAGCCTTTCGGCGAGAGTCGGATAAAGCCGTCGATCTGCGCCAGCCGCGCCGCCTCCTCGACCTCCTCGTCGGTCGCATTCCAGCGGCCGTAGCGGATGTTGTAGCGGATGGTGTCGTTGAACAAGACGGTGTCCTGCGGAACCATGCCGATGACGGCGCGCAGCGATGTCTGCGTCACGTCGCGGATGTCCTGGCCGTCGATCTCGATACGGCCGCTGCTCAGCTCGTAGAAACGATAGAGCAGCCGCGACACCGTCGATTTGCCGGCGCCGGAAGGACCGACGATCGCCACCGTGTGGCCGGCCGGCACGGCGAAGCTCAGGCCCTTGAGGATCGGCCGGTCGGGATCGTAGGAAAAATGGACGTCGTCGAAGCGGATCGCGCCGTCGGAGACTTTCAGCGGCTGCGCGTTCGGCTTGTCCTCGATCTCGGGCTTGCGCGCGAGGATCGAGAACATGGTCTCGATGTCGATCACCGCCTGCTTGATCTCGCGATAGACCATGCCCATGAAGTTCAGGGGCTGGTAGAGCTGGATCATCATCGCATTGATCATCACGAAATCGCCGACGGTGTTGCGGCCTTCCTGGATGCCGTAGGCGCACATCACCATGCAGACCGCGAGCCCGATGGTGAAGATGGTCGCCTGCCCGGCATTGAGCACCGCGAGCGAGACGTAGGCCTGGACGCTCGCCTCCTCGTAGCGCTCCATGGAACGGTCGTAGCGCCGCGCCTCGCGCTCCTCGGCGCTGAAATATTTCACCGTCTCGTAGTTGAGCAGCGAGTTGACCGCCTTCACGTTGGCTTCGGTGTCGCTGTCGTTCATGCGGCGGCGGATGCCGATACGCCACTCGGTCGCGACATAGGTGAACACCGTGTACGCGATCACCGTGAGGATGATCACGGCGACATACCGCCAGTCGAACTGGTAGAGCAGCACGCCGATGATCAGCGCAAGCTCGATGACCGTCGGCACCGCCTGCATGATCACCATGCGCACGATGGTCTCGATCGCGGTGCGGCCGCGCTCGAGCACGCGGGTGAGGCCGCCGGTCTTGCGCTCCAGATGGTAGCGCAAGGAGAGCTGGTGCATGTGCTCGAACACGAGATAGGCGAGCCGGCGCACCGCGTGCATCGACACCTTGGCGAACACGCCGTCGCGCATCTGCGTGAGCACCGCCATCAGGACGCGCGAGCCGCCATAGGCGATCGTCATCATGATCGGCGCCGCCACTGCCCAAACGAGCCACGACGAGGGGGCGACCGGCGCGGTGCCCTGCCCGGTCAACGCGTCGACCGCCCATTTGAAGGTGAAGGGAACCGCAATGGTGGCGAGCTTCGCCAACAGCAGCAGCACCATCGCGATCAGCACGCGGATCTTCAGGTCGCGGCGCTCGGACGGCCAGATATAGGGCCACAGCCCGGCCAGGATCTTGAGCAGCGAGCCGCCCGGGTCGGCGGAAAGCTCGCGCTTCATGGCGCGGACAGATCGGAAGGTACCATCGCTCATAGGGCCCGGCTGCTCAGGACGGGCCGCAGGAAGAGCACCGTCATGCCCTATTCATATAGAATTTTTCCAGTTTGCAACCAGCCCCAGGGACGAACGTTGCATCCCTCTACGTGTTTTGCAGCCGCTTTTGCCACGCCGGGCCCTCGGCAAGCGGCTTGACGGTCCCCCTTACGCGGGCCACATGGAACTAAATGAGCACACTCAAAGCTATTTGCGTCTACTGCGGCTCCGGCCCCGGTAGTAACCCCAAATTCGTTGAATCCGCCCGCGCCTTTGGCCGGATATTGGCCGAGAACAACATCGGCCTGGTCTATGGCGGCGGCTCGATCGGCCTGATGGGCGCCATCGCCAAATCGGTCATCGACCACGGCGGCCAGGTGACGGGCATCATCCCGGACTTCCTGAAGGCCCGCGAGATGATGTTCCGCGACGCGCAGGAGATCATCGTCACGCGCGACATGCATGAGCGCAAGCGGTTGATGTTCGAGCGCGCCGACGCCTTCGTGGCGCTGCCCGGCGGCATTGGAACGCTGGAGGAGCTGGTTGAGCAAATGACCTGGGCGCAACTCGGCCGGCACAAGAAGCCGATCCTCATGGTCAATGTCGATAACTTCTGGGATCCGCTCTGCGCGCTGCTTGATCACATGCGCGACATGCAGTTCATCCGCGCCGGCCTCACCGTCTCGCCGCTGGTGGTGAACAGCGTGGAGGAGATCCTGCCTGCACTGCGCGACGCGACGCGCCACATCTCCGAAGGCGAGAAGGAAATGAAGACGGTCGAGCCGGAGCGGCTCTAGTCTTCAAATGTAGAATTTGAACGGAAGTCTGGGCTCACCAACCTGCGGAGCAGCAAGCATGATTTCACCGACCGCATCCGCAAATCGGATAGTTACCGGCAAGCGGTCGTTGTGCAAACAAGAGTTGAAGTTGATCTTTGTTAGCCCCATCACGTCGCGGAGGATCGCGTCAAAGGAGCACTTGCCCCGCTGAAGGCGAACGAGAACGGGATTGGGCGTCTCGGGACCAAGATAGGTGTCAAGCCTTGGCGCGTAACCGGAGGTCCATAGAAACGCTTGCGCCTCGTCAAACAACATCGCAGTACCACGCACTACAGGGTATTTTCCTGGCCTAAAAAGTTTCATGTTGTCTTTTGCGTCGGCAATCTGAACGCCGACAACGTTGGTCTCTGGTGGCGCGCCACTTCGAAAGCCCTCCCATTCCTCGTCCGTGAACGACGACTTGGCATGGAGAAACAGCTCTTTCGGGGGCTGGTTTTCATGCTGGCTGCGATATTCATTGACGACCATGGCAACTAAATTGCGGGCCGCTGGCTTGTCTAAATGAAACTGCTTCGAGTTCAGCGCGATACCACGGCCCAAGGGCGCCCCTGAAAACAACGCCTTCCCCGCTTGATAGAAACATCTGGGCGGCGCACACCGCAAAGCGATCATCACTCGTTGAGTTGCGGCGTTTGTAAGCTAGGCCCACGTAACAGACACCGGGCCGTACATCAGCGAGCTGCCAAGGGCGTCCGCCATCCTTGTAGTAAGCGCCAGTCGAGAGCTTCCAGGCAATGGTCGCAGGATCTTCCACCCGACGCTTTGGTTGTCCATTGCTCTTCAGGAAGTCCATTGGTGCAAGCGTAGTCTCACGCACGATTTGAGTAACGATCTTGTCGTTGAGCAAGCGCGCTTTCAGCTGGCGCCGGAAGTGCGTGGCGTACTTGTAGACCTCTGCTTCGGCTTCCTCAAAACCGAACAAGGTATGCTGTTCTTCTAGACGAAGCGCTTCGTCCTTAGTCATGCGTACGGAGCCTTGAATGCGTTCCGGTACTGCTACCTTCGAAAGAGGGCGACCGAGTTCGTAGACCTCCTCCGGAATAACAACGAACCAAAAGGTAGGCGGGTCTTCCACGCGCGACGCGGCAGCAATAAGCGGGTCAACGTACATATCGACCGCCGCTTTCACGGCTTCATTGCGATTGGCGATGTGTAGGGCCTTCGACAGGGCCTCGCCATCAATCGTCGTTACCACAGTGCGCGGTTTGGTAGGCCAGGCCGAATTATAAGCCGCAGCGAAGCCCGGAAACGGTACATGCTGCGCCTCAATGAGCTTTGCGCCACGTCGTGGCGGCGGCGGCGAGATGAAGCTGGAAACCAACTGCGTCCAGCGTTCAAACCGGGCGATGCCCGCCGGCGTGCCAATGACGCCGTAGTTGATTTCCGGGCGTCCGTCATCAACGGGCCCATATAAAAAGAGACCATCCCTTGGATAGACAAGCTTCTGCCCGTAACGGAATTCGAGCAGCGGTTCCTCGACGTGAATGAGATTGAGGGCGGTCATAGGCCACCGTCCAAATCTTCCGGATCATCTTCGCTCCCTTCATCGTCCCCGCTCTCGGGACCTTCTTCTCCCTCCTCGTCCGCGGGTTCGGTGCCATCGTCCGGTGTGTCGACCCCAAATGGCGCATCTAGAATAAGGGGCGGAAGCCGAAGCCGCATCAGGGAGTCCTCGCCCATGGGGATGTCGATGAATGAGGCGCCTTCCGCGAGCCAGTGCCAATACGCCAGCAGCAAGCCACGCCATTTGTCGTTGCGCCAACTTTTGCAAAACGAGCGGCGGAGCCGATGCAGTCGCCGTGCGTCGCCGATCGCATTCACTCCATCGGAAGTAAACACTACGCGCCCGGCGACGCGAATGTGCCGGATGGGCGCTGTGCGAGCCCAGCAGCTAACGCCATAGTGCCAATAGAAGCCGCGTTTGTTGGAACGCCCCACGATTTGACGGAGGCCAGATGGGCCACCATCCGGCCAACTGAAACTCAGCCTCTTGAGAGATGCGCGGTTGGCGGTGGGCCACCATGCCAAGCGCTCAGAAGCAAGTTCAAAGGAATGAAGCCCTTTTGCTTGAAAGAAAGCATCCATCCCCCGCCGTGCCAAATCTGTAAATTTAGAACGAGCATCGCGTGTCAGCATGCGTTGGTCGGGCCATCCATCTTTAAGGAAGTCGTCGGTGGGCGTGTCGGTAACGCGTTCCAGCGGGAGGTCAGGGCCAAACCATTCTTGCAGTTGATGAATGGGTGCGAAGGACAAGAAACCGCGATTGAACGGAACGATAGGTATCGGTGACTCCTGAATCGCCTTCTGGGCTCTGCCGAGCGAGATGCCGCTCTTGAAGTCGTAAAAGATCGTGCGTTCCGGTAACAACTTTACTGGCAACCAATTCGAGACGAGACGTTCTGATACACTAGATATGGAACGAGCGTCCTTCAATTGCACGCTTCGCCACATCTCCGCGTTAGCCCCTTCGATGGGTTGCGGAATGGCTGTTTCAGACAAGAGTGCAAGAAGCTCGCTGAGTCCTCGCGCCCAGCTTCTTGAAAAGTCGATGTATTGCGCGTGCGCGATCTGCAATGGCGCATCAAAAGGATGCCAGGCGGAGAGGAACGATAAATGCTTTCTCGTCAATGCGTTTGGAAGTTTCTGTGGCAATCGTTATTTCGTTACGCACGCCTTGCTTTTGAACGCCATACGGTGTGGCGACGAGCAAGAATTTGGCGGCCTTGTTGCGGATAGCATCTTCAAGAACGCGTTCCCAATCATCACCGCCCCGGAGCCGCAGGACATCGGCAAAAACCTGATAGCCTAGGGCAGTGAGCTTCGCCCCGAGCCAAAGGGTGAAGGCATTGTCCTCCGGATTGGCATGGCTGATGAACAGCGCCTGCCGCGCTTGTTCGTCCATGATTCTGTCTTCCTGATTCGCAAGGGAGTTTGGAAGGTTTGTCGGACTAGGCAAGTTGCAAAATCTTGTACTACAACGAGGCGTGAAGTACGCAGGCATTCAGCAAGACTTCTGCGCTCCTCTTAGTCCAGCATCCGATAACATATATCTTATAGAGATATCCGATTACGATAAGATATATCTTATAGAGTAAGTAGCATACGATAACATATACCTTATTGATTTCTTCATAGATTATAGGATATATCTTATAGTATGAAGGATGCCATCCGCCATTTAGACAAGCGTTTTGAGGGTTTGCGCCCCCTCCGCAAGAATCCGCGCCCCCCCAAGGGCTGGCTACGGGCCATCCGGGACGCTCTAGGGATAACGACCGCCCAACTCGCGCGGCGTCTCGGCGTGTCACAGCCACGAATTGTAGAGTTGGAGCAATCGGAAATCAGCGGAAGTGTAACTCTGAACACGCTGCAACGCGCTGCCGAGGCAATGGGCTGTCGTCTGGTTTACGCCTTGGTACCCGAACGGCCGCTCGCTGACATCGTCCGCGAACGGGCTAACCTTGTCGCTTTGCGCCAAATAGGCGCCGTCGAACAGAGCATGCGGCTGGAGGATCAAGAGGTGAAGAGCAAGGAAGTCTCAAAGGAATTGCATCGCCGGCAGGTAGAGCAACTGCTTCGCCGCCCTGCTCGCCTTTGGGATGAAAAATGACGGGCCTATTCGAAACTGACAACGCAGCGACGCCACTTACGCCAGCAGAGCGAGCCGAACTCATTCCTACGCATGTCACCTTGCGAGGCGAACTAAACGAACTCGAACAACAGAACATCGCGGAAGCGAACGGTTGGGCATTTGAGCGCAAACGGAATGTTCTGGACGAAGGCTTCGTGCGCGGGCTGCACCGCCGCATGTTCAACAAGGTATGGCGTTGGGCCGGTGAATACCGCAAGACAGAACGCAATCTCGGGGTCCAACCTCATCTGATTCAGCCTGACTTAATCCAAGCCATCGAGGATGCTCGCTATTGGGTCAAACACAAATCATACAAGCCGGATGAATTAGCGGTTCGCTTTCATCACAAGATTGTTCAGATCCATCCATTTCCGAACGGCAATGGGCGCTGGTCGCGTTTGGCGGCCGATATGTTGGTAACGGCACAAGACGGCACGCGATTTAGTTGGGGCGGAGCCGACCTTCAGGCGTCTGGTGATGTCCGCAAAAAATACATCGACGCACTCCATGCCGCCGACAATCATGACTTTGCACCACTTATCGCCTTTGCGCGGTCGTAGATTTCGTCAATCTCCTTCCGCAAAGGCCCAGCAAAAACAGAAAGCTCCCGTAGCGGCAGCCCTTCGCGCCGCCGTCGTGCGCGGGCGCGAACGGCCCGAGACTCGCCGCAACGTCGGCGATCCAGCCCGCAGGAGCAATGCGCGCGAACGCGACCTTATCGCGCGTCAGCTTCTCCTTGAGGAACGTCTCCTGCACGTCCATCACGCTCGCCTGCGCGATGCGGCCCTGCGGATCGGCGGCGCCCCAGTCGATGCGGTCGATCAGCGCGGCGTCCTTCACGTTCGAATATTTCGCCAGGATCTGCGTGACCTCGCCACGGTTCGGCCCGCGATGATAGGCATTGCAATAGTCCCGCACGCCGCGCAGCGTGGCGCGGACGAATTTCTTGGCCGCGTCTTCGTTGGACTTGGCCCAGTCGGTGTTCATCATCCAGACCGAGATCACCACCGGCTGCACCTTGATGAAATCGTCGACATTGATCCACTTGATGCCGATGCCCTTGGCCGCCACGGAGTCCTGCAACGGCGAGATCATCAGCGCCGCATCGACCGCCTTGTTCGTCAGCGCGGTCGGCTGCTGGCCGAACGGGATGTATTTGATGTCGACGTCGTTGAGCGTGAGCCCGCCCGCTTCCAGGACCTTCACCAGCTCGTAGATCAGAATCGCGCCGCGCGCGGCGATCGCGATGGTGCGGCCCTTCAGGTCGGCGGGTGACTTCAGCGTGTCCTTCAGGTCGGGCCGGATCATCAGATGATGGGCAAAGGGCGAGACCGCGCGCGAGAACATCAGCGCGACCGGCAGGTCCTTGGCGATCGAATTGAAGAAGCCGGCCGAGATCGCTCCGCCGATGACATTGAGCCGGTTGGTGGCGAGCATCACCGCCATGTCGCTCGACGTGCCGCTCATCTCGAGCTGCACGTCGACGCCGGCGTCGCGGTAGTAGCCCTTCTCCAACGCGATGTAGAGCGGCGCGCCTGAGAGCGACGGATTGTCGCCGACCGTCACCTTCGGCAGCGATTGGGCGGACGCCGCCGAGGACAAGACGACAAGTACGGCGGCGATGCTCGCAAGCTTCATGGGAACGTCTCTGCGGGTGCGACCGTTGCATGCTTGCGGCGAGCGGCACACTCCGTCAATGCTACAGTTCGCCGCCGAAGGAGCTTCCCGAATGGCCGACCCTGAAGCGCCCCGCGGGCCGCGCCACAAACCGGTGGTGATCGATTTCCACGCCCACATCGCGAACGAGGAGGTCAATGCGGCGACCTACAGCCGGTCGGTGCTCGGGCAGCTTCGCGCCGCCGGCGAAGGCTCCGCCATCCATGCGATGCCGGAAGCGCATTGGAAGCGGATGACCGACCTGCCGACCCGGCTCGCCGACATGGACGCCATGGGCGTCGACATCCAGGTGATCAGCCCGAACATCCTGCACAACTGCACGTATTCGCTGCCGCCTGAAGAGGCGCACCGCCTGGAGCGGATCGGCAACGACCACATCGCCGAAACCGTCGCCAAAAATCCCGACCGGCTGGCCGGCCTCGGCTCGGTGCCGCTGCAATCGGCCGAGCTTGCGATCAAGGAGATGGAGCGCGCGACCCGCGACCTCGGCCTCAAGGGCCTCGTCATCGCGTCACGCGCAAACGAAACCGATCTCGGGGACGCGAGCCTGCGGCCGTTCTGGCGCCGCGCCGAGGTGCTTGGCGTGCCGATCTTCGTCCACCCCGCCGGCAATCCCGATCCGCGGCTGCGCAAGCACTCGATGCTGATCTCGCTCGGGCAGCCGCTGGAGGAAGCCTATGCGCAGTGCTCGCTGATCTATGACGGGGTGATGGACGAGTGCCCCAACCTCAAGATCGCGTTCGCCCATGGCGGCGGTTTCATCCCCTACTATTCCGGCCGTTTCGACTGGATGTACTGGCGCGGCACCACCAAGCACATCAAATCGGACTTCTCGAGCTATCTGCGCGCGTTCCACTACGAGAGCGTGGTGTTCGATCCGGAAGTGCTGGAGCGACTCTCCGAGAAGGTGAAGCCGAGCCAGATCATGCTCGGCACCGACTATCCGTTCGGCGAGTGGAAACCGGTCGAGCTGATCCAGAACGCGCGGCGAATTCCTGAAGCGGTGCGCGAAGCCATGCTCGGCGCCAACGCGGCGCGATTTTTGGGACTCAGTCTTTAGGTCGCATGGCCTGTTGCGTGGAGGCGCTGGCGCACAGAGGCGCCAGCGGAACTCATGCCATGTTCATTCGCAGATCATGCGGCCGTAGGCGACCACACAACGGCTGCCGCCATTGTAAGGCACGGCTACCGGCGGCCGCGGTGCGTATTCCGCGGGATAAGGGGACACATAGGCCCGTGCCCCGACGGGCGGCCGTGCGCCATAGACCGCGACCGGCGGCGCTCGGTACACGGGTGCGGGTGCGTAGGCTGGCGCATAAGCTCCGCCGGGCACACCGTATTCCGGACCGTAGGCTTCCGGCGCGTAGGCCGGCGCCGGCGGACCGTAGCCGGGCACGTAGGCTGGCCCGGGCACGTAGGCCCGACCAGGCACCACATACGGCGCTTGGCCGTTCCCGTTTCCGTTGCCCGGCCCCACATAGACTTGCGCCGTTCCGATGTAGACGCCGCCCGGCGCAACGTAGACCGATCCCGGCGATAGATCGCCGGCAGAAGCCGGCAACGACCACAGCGCCGCAACCGCCAGCGCAATGGATCGATTTATTGTTGTGTACATTTTTGACTCTCCCTGCAGTGCCACCAGCCTCCCGCGCAAAGTCTCGCGCATCCTTTCGCCACGCGCAAACGTGCGCGGTGGCGCGCATGTTTCAATTCGGCACAGAGCGGTTGCATTTGCGGCAAGCGGACACCACTGACGATGGCGATCCGTAAAAAAATGTTGGCGGGCCGGCGGTTCGCCGCTTGCTGTAGTCGCTACGCCGGCGCGCCGCTTTTCACCAGCTTGTAGATGATCGAATCCATCAGCGCCTGGAACGAGGCGTCGATGATGTTCGGCGACACGCCGATGGTCGCCCAGCGCTCGCCGGTCTCGTCCTCGCTCTCGATCAGCACGCGCGTGACCGCCTCGGTGCCGGCATTGAGGATACGCACGCGGTAGTCGGTGAGCTTCAGTCCATCGATGTATTTCTGGTACTTGCCGAGATCCTTGCGCAGCGCCACGTCGAGCGCATTGACCGGGCCGTTGCCTTCGGCGGCCGAGATCAGGGTCTGATCGTCGACCTTGACCTTCACCACCGCCATCGACACCGTCACGCGCTGGCCGAGCGCGTTGTTGCGCTGCTCGATATTGACGTCGAACTGCAGCACCTCGAAGAAGTCCGGCACCTTGCCGAGCGTGCGGCGCGCGAGCAGGTCGAACGAGGCGTCGGCCGACTCGTAGGCATAGCCGGCCGCCTCGCGTCGCTTCACCTCCTCGAGCAGCGTCATGATGCGCGGATCGTTCTTGTCGACCTTGAGGCCGATGCGGTCGAGCTCGGACAGCACGTTGGCCCGCCCGGCCTGATCCGACACTGTCACCTTGCGCTTGTTGCCGACCGCGTCGGGCGCGATGTGCTCGTAGGTCGCGGGATCCTTCAGGATCGCGGAGGCATGGATGCCGGCCTTGGTCGCGAACGCGTTCTCGCCGACATAAGGCGCATAGCGGTTGGGCGCGCGGTTGAGGATCTCGTCGAGCGCGCGCGCGATGTGAACCAGGCCCTTGAGCTTCTCGTCCGACACGCCGATGTCGAATCGATCCGCAAACTCCGGCTTGAGCTTCAGCGTCGGGATGATCGAGACGAGATTGGCGTTGCCGCAACGCTCGCCGAGCCCGTTGAGCGTGCCCTGGATCTGGCGCGCGCCGGCGCGCACCGCAGCGAGCGAATTCGCCACCGCCTGCTCGGTGTCGTTGTGGGCGTGGATACCGACATGGTCGCCGGGGATGTGCTTGACCACGTCGGCGACGATCTCTTCCACCTCATGCGGCAGCGCGCCGCCATTGGTGTCGCACAGCACGACCCAGCGCGCGCCGGCGTCATAGGCGGCCTTGGCGCAGGCGAGCGCATAGTCCGGATTGGCCTTGTAACCGTCAAAGAAGTGCTCGCAATCGAGCAGCACCTCGCGGCCTTTCGCCTTGGCGGCCTGCACGCTGTCGCGGATGGAGGCGAGGTTTTCTTCCTCCGTCGTCTCCAGCGCGACGCGCACGTGGTAGTCCCACGATTTGGCGACGAAGCAGATGGCGTCGGCCTTGGCGTCGAGCAGCGACGCGAGGCCGGGATCGTTCGAGGTCGAGCGGCCAGGCCGCCGCGTCATGCCGAAGGCGGTGAACGTGGTGTCGAGCTTGCGGTCCTTGGAGAACAGCTCGGTATCGAGCGGATTGGCGCCCGGATAGCCGCCCTCGACATAGTCGATGCCGATCTCGTCGAGCATGCTTGCCAGCGCGAGCTTGTCATGCAGCGTGAAGTCGACGCCGTTCGTCTGCGCGCCGTCGCGCAGCGTGGTGTCGAAAAGATAGAGGCGTTCGCGGGCCATAGTCGTTACCAGAGATAATAGTTCGACATCAGCGCAACAGCCGTCACGATCGCGACCACGGCGATCGCGATCTTATGGGTCCGGCTCGGAAACGGTTGCTGCGTCATGATTGATTTCTCGTCTAACTTTTGCGTTGGCGCATGTCCTATTCGGAAAACCGGTGTCCACTTTTCCGGGACATGCGCTAGACCAGCCGATAGATCGTGTAGAGGGTGATGAGCACGGCCGCGGCGATGACGCCGTATTTGAGGATGATGTAGTAGAGCCAGTGCCTAGGGAACGGCGTGTCGGGCTTGGTCATGGCGCCTTCTCCTTCGCGGCGAGCTTCTTTTCCATCGTGGTGTTGGCGAGCCATTCGCCGCCGACCGTTCTTGTGTTCCGCGTCTGCGGCACGAAACCGCGTTTCTGGAAGAAATCGACTGCGCTGTCGCTGACGTCCGCCGTCAGCTTGCCGGCGCCGCGCGCCGACGCGAGCTTCTCCAGCGCGTTGACCAGCATGGTCGCGACGCCGTTCGCTCCCGCCGCCGGATGGACGTAGAGCATGTCGAGCACGTCCGGCGCCTTGAGCGACGCGAAGCCAACGGGCGAGCCCTCCATCGTGCCAATGAGCGTCAACTGCTCGGCGAGCCGCGCGCCGAACGCCGCTTCATCGTCCGCGACCGAGGCCCAGGCTTCGCGCTGGGTTTCGCTGTAGTCCTCCGCGGCCAGCTCCTCGATGCTGGAGCGGAAGATTTCCGCGAGCAGCGGCACGTCGGCCGGCAGCATCGGCCGCAGCGCAATGGTCGGGTGGGCGGTGGCACTCATGCCTTCACCTTCCACTTCGTACCGTCTTTCGTGTCTTCTATCTCAACACCCATGGACTTGAGCTCGTCGCGGATGCGGTCGGCCTCCTTGAAGTTCTTAGTCCTGCGCGCCGCGTTGCGGGCTTCGATCAACGCATTAACCTTCTGCTCGTCGACCTGGCGCAGACTTTGCGGCCGCTGCGTGAATCCAAGCGCCCGCAACGTCGAGCCGACGGCCGCCATCTCGCCTTTGCCGTGCAGCGCATGCAGCTCGGCAATCGCCCTCGGCGTATTCAGGTCGTCCGATAGCGCCTCAAGTACGCCCTGCGCGATCGTTGCATCTTTGCCCGAGGTAAATGTCGGATCGCTGGTGAGCGATTCAAGCGTGTTGAAGCTCTCGGCGACACCCTTCAGCGTCCAATCGATCGGCTGGCGATAGTGCGTGCGCAGCATATTGAAGCGCAGGACCTCGCCCGGCCAATCCGCCAAGAGCTCGCGGATGGTGAAGAAGTTGCCGAGGCTCTTCGACATCTTCTCGCCCTCGACCTGCAGGAATCCGTTGTGCATCCAGAAATTCGCCATCACCGGCGTATGGAAGCTGCAACGCGACTGCGCGATCTCGTTCTCGTGATGCGGAAACACGAGATCGATGCCGCCGCCATGGATGTCGAAGGTCTCGCCGAGATGCTTCCACGACATCGCCGAGCACTCGATGTGCCAGCCCGGACGTCCCGGCGCCTTGATGCCCGACGGCGACGGCCATGCCGGCTCGCCCGGCTTCGACGGCTTCCACAGCACGAAGTCCTTGGCGTCCTTCTTGTAGGGCGCGACCTCGATGCGGGCGCCCGCCTCCATCTCGTCGAGCGAGCGCTTGGCGAGCTTGCCATAGTCCGGCATCGACGGCACCGAAAACAGCACATGGTCTTCCGCGACATAGGCGTGACCGGCCGCGACGAGCTTCTCGATCAGCGCCCGCATCTCCGCGATGTGCTCGGTCGCGCGCGGCTCGACCGTCGGACGCAGGCAACCGAGCGCATCGGTGTCCTCGTGGTATTGCTTCTCGGTTTTCTCGGTGACGACGCGGATCGCCTCGTTGAGCGGCAAGTTCGGATATTCCTCCGCCGCGCGCGCGTTGATCTTATCATCGACGTCGGTGATGTTGCGCACGTAGATGACGTGCTCGGCGCCGTAGACGTGGCGCAAGAGCCGGAACAGCACATCGAACACGATCGCCGCGCGTCCGTTGCCGATATGCGCGAAGTCGTAGACCGTCGGCCCGCAGGCATACATGCGCACGCGCGCGGGATCGAGCGGCGTGAACGGCCGCTTCTCGCGGGTAAGCGTATCGTAGAGTTTCAATTCCATAGGACGTTTCCCGACCGCTGGCCGGGCGTCCCTATGTCTCGAATGGAGAAAAGACGGCCGCAGCCAGCGAGGTTCGCTAGCGAATAATCTCTCGGCAAATGCCGCAGATTTGGTTAAGGCCGAACATGGGCCGGACAATGGTGAAGCGCGCGCGCGCCGTCAAGTACGTTCCTCGGAAGTTTCGTGGGCATTTTCGGACGCGGTGAACGGACCGCCAATGCCGCCGGAACGATCAGTGCGTAAGCATCATCTCCGGCCCCACTTCGGTCCGATCGGACGATCCGCCATGGCGCAGCGCGCTAAGCGGCCCGATGTTGTAGGCACTGGCCTTCTTCATCAGGAAATTGCTGTTGTTGAGGCTAAGCTGCACGTCGCCCTTGTCGAAGCTGAAGTTGGCCGCGCCGGTCGAGGGTTGATAGCTCCCTTGGGCGCCCATGAACCCCTTGAGCCCCGCCACCGGCGGGGTATTGAAGCTCGCCCGCCAGTCTACCCGGCCGTTGCCCTGTACGGTGACATCGATCGAACCCCAGGGCGTCTTGATCGAAAATCCTGGATCGAGACCGGGGATGGAGATTCCAAAGCGCGGCAGCTTGCTCTCGCACGTGTAGCCCTTGGGATAAGGCTTGCCGTCGCGGCAGGCGCTCACGGCATCGGCATTGGCGATCTCGCAGGCGACCATCATCATCCGGCCGGTGATCCCCTGCGGGCAATTCTTCTTGCAGCCGAAGTCGACCGCCTTGCAGGCGGGCGGGTCTCCTTGCACCGGAACGTCGGCGAGCGACGACATCCGCGCCATCATCAGGATCGGGTCGACGGGATTGGCGGCAAAGGCTTCCCGCAGCGCGGCTTCGGCGCCGGCGCGATCGCCGAGCGCGTTGAGCGCCTCGGCGAGACGCACATAGAAATGCGGTGCGCGGCGGCCGCCCAGCGCCGCTGCCTGGAGCAGTGACTTCGCCGCCTCCTCCAAGAGCGCGCGGTCGTTGCCGCGCGCCTGCGCCAGCCGCAGCAGCGCGGTGCCGAGATTGTGGTGCACGACGCCCTCCTCCGGCATCCGCCGCACCGCCTCGCGCTGCAGCTCGACTGCCGCCTCGAGGTCGGCTTCCGACGCGCCCGACTTGCCGCCGGTGTTCGCACCCTCCACCAGCGTGACGCCCAGCGCCGTGATGGCGCTCACGCGCGTGGGCTCGCGGTGGACCGCAAAGGCATACATCCATGCCGCCGGCGCGAGGTGGCGCCGCATCAGCAGGGCATGACCGTAGGCCTCGGCGGCCGCTGAACTCGGCAAGGCGTCGTCAGTCTGCGTCAAAGCAGACAGATGCCACTTGCTCAGCACCGCCGCGACCGCGCTTTGCTGCTGGCGGGCGATCGCCGCCACATCCGCGCGCGCTGGAAGGGCGCTCACAATGGCGCAGCCGATCAGCAGCAGCGATTTCGTGATTACGCCGATACCTCTGGCCATACGACACCCCCCGAACCCGGCGATCGCGCCGGCATCATGCCAACGGCAACGTCCTGTTGAAAGGCGGGGCCATGTCAGAGTTTTGCGCGGTGTGGCCCTGGCGCCATAGCCGCCGCCCGCGCGAGGCGGTATCAGGGCGACCCGTGCGCGGCGCGGCCAGGTTGACCAAGTGTTAAGGCCTCGCGCGCATTCTCAAATTGCTACCGAACCACGGTGCGCCCACGCCACAGCGAGAAGAACCGATGCGCTACGTGCTTGCCGCGCTCACCTTTTGCATTGCGCTTTATTTCAACGTCTCGGCGCAGGCCGAGAAGCGCACTTTCATTGTTGCCAACAATGCCGACGGCTACGGCATCGACCGTTGCCTCGCGACCGGCGACGCCTGCGGTACAGCCGCGGCCACGGCCTATTGCCGCTCGCGCGACTACAATCAGGCGGCCTCCTTCCGGCGGCTTGATCGCGACGAGATCACCGGCGCGGTGCCGGCGGGCGGCGGCTGCAAAGGCGCCACCTGCAACGAGTTCGTCGCGATCGAGTGCTCGCGGTAGCGCCGCTGCGCTGATCCGCCTGGCGGACGCAATTGCCACCGCCGTTGCACATCGCTCAGTCTTCCGTCATCTTTCCGAACCGCGCGTAGCGGCCGCCAACGCATCCGGGCTGGCACTGCGCCCGGGGGCGGCAGACGATGACCAGTTCCAGTCCGGTCCAGAGCGCCAAAACTGACAATACCAAGGCTGACAGCGGCAAGGCCGACGGCACCGAACCGGCCGAAAAGTCGCTTCTCCAGCTCGAAGGCTTCCTGCCCCACCGCCTGAACGTGCTGTCCAGCCTGGTGTCCCAGGCGCTGACCCAGGTCTATTCGAAATACGGTATTGGAATACCCGAGTGGCGGGTCCTGGTCACCCTTGGCCAGTTTGGGTTGCTGACCGGCAAGGCCATTGGCGCCCGTACCCATATGCACAAGACCAAGGTTTCGCGCGCGGTGGCGCAGCTCGAGGCCCGCAAGTTCGTCGCCCGCAAAGCCAACCGTGCCGATTTGCGGGAGGCCTTCATCTCGCTGACCCCGACCGGCCGTTCGGTCTACGAGGAGCTGGCGCCGCGCGCCCGCGACTTCACCGAGAAATTGTCCGAAGCCGTGAGCGCGTCCGACCGCGCCGCCTTCGACCGCGCCGTCGCACTGCTGACGCAACGCTCCGCCGAGCTTGTCGCCAAAGACGAAAGCTAGAGCATGATCCCGAAAAGTGGGAACCGGTTTTCGGAGAAGATCATGCTCAAACAAAAGCTAGGCCATGACCATGGCCTAATGCCCTGACACCGACGCATGGCTTGGCGGCAAATCGTTATACCAGGCTTGAACATCGGCTGCGGGCCTGTCACCAACAGCCCCTTGATTAGGATGGGGGGTCCCTGTGAAGCTTTATTCGTATTTCCGCTCGTCGGCGGCTTACCGCGTTCGCATCGCGCTCAATCTCAAGGACCTCGCCTTCGAGACCATTTCCGTCCATCTGCAAAAGGAAGGCGGACAAAATCTCAAGCCCGACTTCCGGGCGATCAATCCGCAGATGCGGGTGCCGGCGCTCAAGCTCAATTCCGGCGAGCTGCTCACGCAATCGCTGGCGATCATCGAATATCTCGACGAGACCCATCCGCAGCCGCCGCTGTTGCCGAGCGACCCCATCGGCCGCGCCAGGGTGCGGGCGCTTTCGCAGCTGATCGCCTGCGATATCCATCCGCTCAACAACACGTCGCCGCTGCGCTACCTCAAGAATGAGATGGGTCAGGACCAGGCGAAGATCGACGCCTGGTATCGCCACTGGGTGATCACCGGCTTCGACGCGCTGGAAACCATGCTCGGTCCCGGCCCCTACTCCTACGGCGCCGAGGTGACGCTCGCCGACATCTGCCTCGTCCCGCAAGTGGCCAATGCGCGGCGGCTGAAAGTGCCGCTCGACAAGTATCCCAAGATCATCGCCGTCGATGCCGCCTGCGCCAAGCTACCGGCCTTCGAGAAGGCGCGGCCCGAAAACCAGCCGGACGCGGAGTGACATCGCCGCGACAGCTCCTGATCGTCATCGGCTGGATGACCGGCACGCTGCTGTCGTTCTCGGTCATGGCGATCGCGGTCCGCGGCCTGGCGGGATCGCTGAGCATCCTTGAGATCCTCGCCGTCCGCGCTGCCGTCAGCCTCACGATCATACTTGCGATCATGGCGGTGCGGCCCGAGCTGCGGCACACCGTCAAAACCCACCGCTTCGGCCTGCACCTGCTGCGCAACGGCGTCCACTACTGCTCGCAATATCTGTGGGCGTGGAGCCTGCTGCTGTTGCCGCTGGCCACGGTATTCGCGCTCGAATTCACGATGCCGGCCTGGACGATCCTGCTGGCGCCGTTCTTCCTCGGCGAGCGCATGACCCCGAGCCGCATCGGCGCGGTCATCTTTGGTATCGCCGGCGTGCTGGTGATCCTGCGGCCGGGGCTGGACACCTTCCAGCCGGCGGCCCTGATGGTGCTGGTGGCGGCGCTCGGCTATGCGATCAACATCATCGCGACCAAGAAGCTGACCGCCACCGACTCGACCTTTGCGATCGTGTTCTGGATGAACGTGATGCAGCTTGTGCTGGGCGTGGCCTTTGCCGGCGTGACGTTCGTCGGCAAGATCGGCTGGGAACTCGTGCCCTGGATTCTTGGCATCGGCACCGCCGGATTGTTCGCGCACTACTGCATGACCAACGCGTTCCGGGCCGGCGACGCGAGCGTGGTGATCCCACTCGACTTCATGCGCATCCCGCTGATTGCCGTGGTCGGCTGGTGGCTTTATTCGGAACCGCTCGACGCATTCGTGTTCGCGGGCGCTGGCTTGATCATCACCGGTATCCTATGGAACTTGCGCGCCGAAACCCGTCGGCCGGTGGCAGTTGTCAACACCACGTCGGCCGGCGGCGCTGGCTCCGATAGCCGCTAACGTCTAGAACCTCCAAGACAACTTCCAACTAACTTTCACACTTTAGACACCATTCCGGCGCTTCATCATGCTTTCCAGAAGTCATGCGTCGGGTGCGGCTCTGCTCCATGGATGAGACAGTGATGCGGACACTATTGCGCCGGATGATCCCAGCCGTGCTCGCGGTAGCCGCTTGCGCGACCGCGGCCGACGCACAGGCGCCGCTGCCGCCGCCCCCCGGTGCCCCACAACGCAATCCGGTCTGTGTGCGGCTCGAAAGCCAGCTCCAGATGGTCGACCGCGGTGCCCAGGTCGATCCGCAACGCGCCGAGCAGATCAAGCGTTACGAAGAGACCGCCCAGAACCAGCAGGCCGAGCTCGACAAGCTCACCGCGCAAGGCCGGCGCATGGGCTGTGAAGGCCGTGGCTTCTTCTCGCTGTTCGGCGGCCAGCCGCAGCAGTGCGGTCCGCTCAACAACCGGATCCAGCAGATGCGCGCGAACCTCGACCGCGTGCTCGCCGATCTCCAGCGCCTGCAAGGCAACACCGCCGATCGCGAGGGCGAGCGCCGCACGATCCTGGCGTCGCTCGGACAGAACGATTGCGGTCCGCAATACAAGCAGTACGCCAATCGCGGCGGTGGCGGGTTCTTCGAGAACCTGTTCGGCGGCGGCACCATCATCACCCCGGGCGGTCCGCCGCCCGGCGCCGGCGGCGACACCTATCGTACGGTGTGCGTGCGCACCTGCGACGGCTACTATTTCCCGATCTCGTATTCGACGACGCCGGCAAGCTTCCCGAATGACGAGCAGGTCTGCCAGCGGATGTGTCCGGCGGCGGAAGTGGCGCTCTACAGCTATCGCAATCCGGGCGAGGATATCGCCCAGGCGATCTCGACTGGCGGGCGGAACTATAGCGAGTTGCCGAACGCGTTCGCGTTCCGCAAGGCGTTCAACCCGTCGTGCAGTTGCCGCCCGCCGGGACAGACCTGGCAGCAGGCGCTCAAGCACCTGGAAGACAACACCCTCGAGCAAGGCGACATCGTCGTGACCGAGGAGCAGGCGAAGCTGCTCTCGCAGCCGGCGGATCAGCGCGGCAAGGGCCCTGCCGCCAAGGGCAAGGGCGCGCAGCCGAAGGAGGCGCCGCCGCAGGCGCCGAAAGCTTCGGCGCCGCCGAAGCAGAACGGCGAAGGCAAGCCCAAGGTGCGCACCGTCGGCCCGCCCTTCATTCCGTCGAACTGACGCAATATCCGCAGACCGCGACAGCCTCGATGCATCACGCAGGCGTAGTGACGCGCATTACTCCTTGATGTGCATGATGAATTTGTCGCGGTTCGGCATCTTCACCTTGGGCAAGGTGTTGGCGTCGATGACGTCGGCCTCGCCGACGATCCCGTTGATGTAGAGCAGATACGCGGTCAACGCGTAGGTCTCGTCGTGGGTCAGCGACTTCGTCTCCTGGTACGGCATCGACGTGAACACGTAGTCGAAGATCGTCGTCGCATAGGGCCAGAAGCTGCCGATGGTCTTGAGCTGGTTCGGCTGGCCGATCGTGCCCTTGCCGCCGGCGAGATCGAGATTGGGCCCGCCGCGGCCTTTCACGCCATGACAGCCCTGGCACTTCGCCACATAGATGGGCTCGCCCTGCTTCGCCGTGCCACTGCCGTGCGGCAGGCCCACGCCGTCGGGCGCGATCGTGATGTCCCAGGACGCGATCTCCTCCGGCGTTGCGATGCGCCCGAGCCGGGGCTTGTCCTGCGCGACCGCCGCGGCAGCGACGGTTGCGACCAGCGAACCGAGGAGCAGGCTACGCATAGACATGGTTCACCTCCCCCTTCTCGTTCACGGCCCAGCTTGAGATGCAGTTGGTGTGATAGTTCCCGGTATGGCCGCGCTCCGCGATCATGGCGTCGCGCGTCCATTGCACGTAGCCGGTATCGTCGGTGCAGCGGCTTTGCAGGATCGCGGGCCGCCCGTCCCAGCGCCACGGCATGTGGAAACGCACCACCGCCTTCGGCAGGATCTGCGACTGGATCGCCGCCTCCGCCCAGCTCTTGCCGCCGTCGGCGGAGACTTCGACCTTGCGCACGATGCCGCGGCCGCGGCCCGACCAAGCGAGGCCTGAAATCTTGTAGTAGCCGGGTCCTTGCAGCTTCAGTTCGGGCGCCGGCTGCGTGATCACCGACTTTGCTTCCATCACCAGGAAGAATTGCAACGTGGTGCCGTCGTGGCGCGCGATCGAGTAACGCGAGGTCTCGTCACGCGTATGGGTCGGACCTTCGGTGACCTTGATGCGGCGCAGATACTTCACCTGCGCGTTGCCCTGGTAGCCGGGCAGGAACAACCGCATCGGATAGCCGTTCTCCGGCCGCAGCCGCTCGCCGTTCTGGTAGAGCGCGACGAAGGCGTCGTCCATGATCTTGGAGAGCGGCACGCTGCGCGCCATGCCGGAAGCGTCGGCGCCTTCCGCCACGATCCATTTCGCATTCGGCTTGACGCCGGTCTCCTCGAGCAATGTGGAGAGCCGAACGCCGGTCCAGTCCGAGCAACAGATCTGCCCGTGCAGGCGCTGCACGCCGGCCTGCACCGGCTTGCGCTGATACAGCAGCTGGCTGTTGCCCCCGCATTCGAGGAAATAGATGCGCGACTCCATCGGATATTTGGCCAGCGTATCGAGCGTGAAGATCACCGGCCGGTCGACCAGGCCGTGGATCAGCAGCTTGTGCTTGTCGGGATCGATGTCCGGGACACCCGAGTGCAGCCGCACGAAGTGCAAGCCGTTCGGCGTGATGGTGCCGTCGAGCCGGTGCAGCGGGGTGCGGATGGAGCCGAGTCCGGGCGGCGCGTTCGCCTGCTGTTGCACGCCGGTGCGGATAACATGCTTCTCGAACCGCGACGGCGATCCGTAGCCGGCAAAACCGTCGGTGGTCGGAAAGCGCATCCACGGCTCGACCGGCAGCCCCGCCGCAGCGTCGGCATTCCCGCTCAGCGCGTAGCCCGACAGCGCCAGCGACGCACCGCCGGCGAGAAACACGCGGCGATGCAAAAGCCCGTTACCGGCAACGAATTCCTGTTCGCCCAGCGATGACTGTGACGTCTTGCGCACCATGGCGCCCTCCCGTGCATTCGAACTTGTTGTGACGATCGAATTGCAAGCGCGAGCCTATCATCTGTGGACGATCATTGCCATGTGCGCCGGTCCTTGCGGCGACCATCGGTAGGGCGCAGTCTGGTGCAGACGCAAAGCCGATAGACGTAACAGCGGTCAAATGCGCGTGCCGCCAAGGGAGGACTTCAAATGCCGCATCAAGAACGCCATGCGTTCGTGCTCGCCGCCGCCGTCACCACGGTCGTCATTGCGGTCTTGATTGGAGTCTTGGCCAACGAGGGCCACACCCAGGCCGTGGCGCCGACCAACGCGCTGCCGAACCCTTACCGCGCGGTCGACAACTGGGCGCAATTGCCGGAAGGCCGGACCTGGGGCTCGACCAGCGCCGTCGACATCGATCCCGATGGCACGAGTGTGTGGGTCGGCGAGCGCTGCGGCGCCTTCGCGCCGCCCAGTCAATTGAAAGCCGGCGTCCCGTTTGCCTGCGAAGGCTCGAAGCTCGATCCGATCCTCAAGTTCGACGCATCCGGCAAGCTAGTGAAGAGTTTCGGCGCCGGCCTCACCATCTTTCCGCACGGCATCCATGTCGATCGTGACGGCAATGTCTGGCTCGCCGATGGCCTCGGCAAGGACGGCAAAGGTCATCAGGTGTTCAAGTTCAGCGGCGACGGCAAGCTCTTGCTGACGCTCGGCAAGGCCGGCGTCGCGGGCGCCGGCAATGACGAGTTCAACGCGCCGTCGGCGGTCTTCGTTGCGCCCAACGGCGACGTCTTCGTTGCGGACGGCCATGGCGGCAATACCAACGCGCGCATCGTGAAATTTGACCGGAACGGCAAGTTCATCAAGAGCTGGGGCAAGAAGGGCTCCGGCCCGGGCGAGCTCGACATCCCGCACGCGCTGGCAATGGATTCGCAAGGCCGGCTGTTCGTCGGCGACCGCAACAACAACCGCATCCAGATCTTCGACCAGGAGGGCAAATTCATCGCCGAGTGGAAGCAGTTCAGCCGGCCGAGCGGCCTCTTCATCGACCGCAACGACACGATCTATGTCGCCGACTCGGAATCGGAGTCGGTCCGCAACAGCAATCCGGGCTGGAAGCGCGGCATCCGCGTCGGCAACGCGCGCACCGGCGAAGTCACGGCGCTGATTCCAGACCCGGTCGAGAAGATCACCGGCACCAGCGCCGCGGAAGGCGTCGCCGCCGACCGCAACGGCAACATCTTCGGCGCCGAGGTCGGCCCGAAACGGCTGATGAAATATGTGAAGAAGTAGCGCGCACGCTCAATAATCGAACGCGTCGCCCTTCCCGCTCCCGCTGTTGTCCTTGAGCAGCGCGTGGTCGGGCGCCGGCAGCGCGCGCGCCGGAATCGCGGAAGCGGTTGACGATCGGATAGCGGCGGTCGCGGCCGAAATTGCGCAGCGTCACCTTCACGCCCGGCGCCGACTGGCGGCGCTTGTATTCGGCGAGGTCGAGCATGCGCGCGACCTTGGCCACCGTCTCCTGGTCGAAGCCCGCCGCGACGATCGCCGCGATCGGCTCCTCGCGCTCGACCAGCCGTTCGAGGATCGCGTCGAGCGTGTCGTAGGGCGGCAGCGAATCCTGGTCGGTCTGGTTCTCGCGCAGCTCCGCGGTCGGCGCGCGGGTGATGATGTTGCTCGGGGATGACCAGGCCCGTCCGGCCCCAGCGCGCCGTCGGGCTTCCAAAGGTTGCGCAGCCGCGCCAGCCGATAGACCTCGGTCTTGTAGAGGTCCTTCACCGGATTGAAGCCGCCGTTCATGTCGCCATAGAGCGTGGCGTAGCCGACCGACATCTCCGACTTGTTGCCGGTCGTCACCACCATCAGGCCGAACTTGTTGGAGACCGCCATCAGGATGGTGCCGCGCGCGCGCGCCTGCAGGTTCTCCTCGGTCACGTCGCGCGGCAGATCCTTGAACAGCGGCGCCAGCGTCTGCTTCGAGCCCCTGCACGGCTTTCTCGATCGGCACCACGTCGTACTTGACGCCGCAGCGCCTTGGCGACCGCGGCCGCATCGTCGAGCGACGCCTGCGAGGTGAAGCGATACGGCAGCATCACGCAGCGCACGCGCTCGGCGCCGAGCGCGTCGACCGACATCGCCGCCACCAGCGCGGAATCGATGCCGCCGGACAGGCCGAGCACCACGCCCTTGAAGCCGTTCTTGGCGACGTAGTCGCGCAAGCCGAGCACGCAGGCGATGTAGTCCTCGCGATCGCCGTCGTTCGATCAGCTTCGCCACCGGCCCGCCGACGCAGCGCCAGCTATTGCCGCTGCGCTGCCAGCGCACCGTCGTCACCTGCTCGGTGAAGGCCGGAAGCTGGAACGCGAGCGAGCGGTCGGCATGCAGGCCGAACGACGCACCGTCGAAGACCAGCTCGTCCTGCGCGCCGACCTGGTTGACGTAGACCATCGGCAGATCGCTTTCGGTGACGCGCGCGACCGCGATGTTGAGCCGGACGTCGTCCTTGTCGCGATGGTAGGGCGAGCCGTTCGGCACGATCATCAATTCGGTGCCGGTCTCCGCCAGCGTCTCGACCACGTCGGCGCCCCAGATGTCCTCGCAGATCGGCACGCCGAGCCGCACGCCGCGGAAATTCACCGGCCCCGGCATCGGCCCCGGCGCGAACACGCGCTTCTCGTCGAACACGCCGTAGTTCGGCAGGTCGACCTTGCGCCGCACGGCGGCGATGGCGCCGCCGTCGAGCAGGCAATAGGCGTTGTAGAGCTTGCCGTCCTCGACCCAGGGCGTGCCGATCAGCATGGCCGGGCCGCCGTCGGCGGTCTCGCGCGCCAGCTCCTCGACCTTGGCGCGGCAGGCCGCCTGCAGCGCCGGCTTGAGCACGAGGTCCTCCGGCGGATAGCCGCAGATGAAGAGCTCGGAAAAGGCGACCAGATCGGCGCCGTCGCGCGCGGCCTGCGCGCGCGCCGCGCGCGCCTTGCCGGCATTGCCGTCGATGTCGCCGACGGTCGGATTGAGCTGCGCGACCGCGATCGCGAGGGTGTCGGTGGGGCGGGCGTTCATGGGCTAGATGTAGCGTGGCGGCGGTACGATTGGAATGCTGGGTGCCGTAACGGTAAACGATGAGAGGGAACGCAGGCGGGCCCCTTCGCGTTGTCCCCAAGCAACGGAGGGACCCATCATGACGAACCCGAACGACCCAAATTTGCGGCGTGAATTTCCACAGGAAGCCGAAGGGAGCAGCTTCGGCGGCGCAACCTGGATCAGCCTCGGCTTCATTGCGGTGCTGTTCGCGGGCGTTGCGTTTTGGGCGTACCAGAGCGGCGATATGCGGGAGGCGGCCAACAATCGTCCTGGCGTCGAGCGCAAGATGCCGACGGCGACCACCGGCCAAAGCGCTCCGTCGAACCCGGCCGCACCATCATCCGCGCCGGCGACCAAGGACAGCGCGAAATAAGCACCGATCATTTGATCGACGAGAAGGTGCCCTGCTTATGCGGGGCATCTTTTTTTATAGCAACCCCAGCCGCTGCGCGATCGCGAGCAGCCACACCGCGCCGGCGAGCAGCAGCGCCAGGCCGACCGCGGCCGAGCCGATGTCCTTGACGGTGCCGATCTGCACGTCGATCGCGCGGGTGACCCGGTCGGCGAGCTTCTCGATCGCGGTGTTGAGCAGCTCGACCACCATGACGAAGACGACGACGCCGACCAGCGCCAGGCGCGTCCAGGCGGTCTGCCCGATCACGAAGGCGAGCGGGATCGCGACCAGGAGAACGGCGATCTCCTGCCGGAATGCGGCCTCGGTCCGGATCGCGGCCTTGAGCCCGTTCCAGGTGTTGATGGTCGCGCGATAAAGCCGGTCCATGGCGAATCTCGGGTGTTTTTTCTCCCAGGCGCCGCGCGCAGGCAAGTGGGTTAGTTGAAGAACACCGGGTAAGGACCGAACTTGATGTTGGCCTGGATGAAGCCGCCGAAGTGATCGGCGCGCCAGTGCACCACCTGCGGCTGGGCGTTGACGCCGACCACCTGCCCCTCGAAATGGGTGTGGCCCTTGGCCTCCACGTGCCAGTAGCGGCCGCCGGCGCCCACGCTGATCCACTCGTTGAAGCGGTAGGAGACGATGGCGTCGAACTGGTAGCCCCAGCCCTTGCCGTCCTCTGGGATCGGGCCGGTGAAGTCGCCGGGATTGGTGCCGATCCGCAAGAGATGCGAGTCGGAGCCGTAGAGCGCCGCATAGGGCAGCCAGGCGGCGTCGACCGTGAACTTCCAGCGCCGGTCGAACTCCACCGACGCTTCCAGGCCGAGGCGCAGCGAGTGCCAGTTGTTGGTCTGCGAGATGCCGCGCACGGTGTCCGGGATCGCCGGCACGCAGATGCCGGCATGCGCCGCGACCTGGGTGCAGCCCATGGCGTCGACATAGTCGCGCAGGAAATGGTAGCCGACGAACGCGCCGACATGGAAATCCGGCCCGCGGAGCAGCTTGATGCCGGCGTCGACGCTGCCGTAGATCAGCGAACCGCTCTTGTTGTCGCTCAGCGTCGCCGAATAAGGCGTCACGACCGGCGGAAAATCCTCGTCCTTGAGCTGGCCGCCGAACAGGCCGCCGCCGCCGGCGTAGCCCTTGATGAACCAGCCGTTGTTGAAGTCGAGCCGCGAGTAGGCCTCGCCGGTGAAGATGTTCATGTCGTAGTAGTCGAGGCGCGAGACGAGGACCGAGCCGCTGGTATCGAACAGATCCTTCTTGGTCTGGGCGCGGCCGAACCAGAACCGCACCCCGAGGTCGCCGACATAGCTCGCCGGCACCGCGACGCTGCGCGCCCAATCGGTTGCCGCGACCGGCGCCGCGGTCGACAGGCTGAGCGCGAACGCCGCCGCCGCGCGCACCAACGCCACCGCGATTCTTTTTGTTGTCGTCACGACCGGCCCCCGCCCAGTTTTCCGGGGGGCATTCTTGGCGCAGCCGGTTTTGCAATCCTTACAATTGTAGCGATCGCGTCAGGGAAGCGTTTGTAGTGTTAATGGGGACTGAGCACGAAATCGTTTACCTTCACGGAGAGTGAAGATCGGGTGCGCCACGCAAGACACGCCCTCATGGTGAGGAGGCGCGCGTCAGCGCGCCGTCTCGAACCATGGCTGCGAATTCGAACGTGTGGCCATCCTTCGAGACGCCCTCACTTCGTTCGGGCTCCTCAGGATGAGGGCGGAAACGAGATTTAGTCACCCGAACGTGTAGGTGTCCATCGAGATCACGCCGCTGCGCGTTGAGGAATGGATGCGCCGGCCTTTGGTTTCGCCGGCGCCGATCGCGATGAACAGCGGCATCAGGTGCTCGTCGGTCGGATGGTTGTCGACCGCATGCGGCGCGAGCGTGCGATAGTTCACGAGGTCGTCGTTGGCGCCGGCCTCGATCTTGTCATGCACCCAGTCGGTGAAGTCGGCGACCCAGGGCAGCGCCGGCGCGTCACCCGGCAGGCCGCTCGAATAGAATTCATGCAGGTTGTGGGTCAGCGAGCCCGAGCCGATCAGGAGGAAATCTTCCTCACGCATCGAGGCGAGCGCCTTGCCGAGCGCGATGTGATGCGCCGGTCCGAGATGCGGCTGCACCGCGATCTGCACCACCGGCACGTCGGCCTCGGGATAGAGCAGCATCAGCGGCACCCAGGTGCCGTGATCGTAGCCGTAGCCGGTGACGACGGCCGGTGCGAAGCCCGCCGCCTGCCAGAGGCCCGCGACCTTGACCGCGACCTGCGGATCGCCGGGCGCCGGATAGACGAGCTTGCGCAGTTCCGGCATGCCGCCGAAGTCGTAGATCATGCCGGGCTTGGCATCGCCGACCACGGCGGGTCGGCTGGTGCCGAAATGCGCGGTCGCGATCACGATCGCGCGCGGCTTCGGCAGGCTCTTGGCGAAGCCTTGGAGGAAATCGCGCGCGGCGGAATCCTCGATGATCAGCCGCGGCGACCCGTGCGAGATATAGAGCGCGGGCAGCGCCATCGGAGTGCTTACAGTCCCGCCGCGGCCGGCAGCGGCTGCGCGGGCACCTTGGCGGCGCGCTCCTTCTTCAGCAGGTCCGCCAGCAAGAAAGGCGAGGTCGATCGCCTGCTCGGCATTGAGCCGCGGATCGCAGACCGTGTGATAGCGGTCGTTGAGATCCTGGTCCGAGATCTCGCGCACGCCGCCGGTGCATTCGGTGACGTTCTGCCCGGTCATCTCCAGGTGCACGCCGCCGGCATAGACGCCTTCGGCCGCGCAGACCTGGAAGAAGGTGCGGGTCTCTTTCAGGATCAGGTCGAACGGCCGCGTCTTGTAGCCGGTGGTCGAGGTGATGGTGTTGCCGTGCATCGGATCGGTCGACCACACCACGATGCGGCCTTCCTTCTTCACCGCGCGGATCAGCGGCGGCAACAGATCGCCGGCCTTGTCGGCGCCGACGCGGCAGATCAGCGTGAGGCGGCCCGGCTCGTTCTCCGGATTGAGGATGTCGATCAGGCGCAGCAGCTCGTCCGGCTTCTGCGACGGACCGGTCTTGAGGCCGAGCGGATTCTTGATGCCGCGGCAGTACTCGATATGGCCGTGGTCCGGCTGCCGGGTGCGGTCGCCGATCCAGACCATGTGGCCGGAGGTCGCGTACCAGTTGCCGGGCCGGGTCGAATCCTCGCGCGTGAGCGCCTGCTCGTAGCCGAGCAGCAGCGCCTCGTGGCTGGTGTAGAAATCGGTGGTGCGCAGCTCCGGATGGCTCTCGAGATCGAGCCCGCAGGCCTGCATGAAGTTGAGCGCCTCGTTGATGCGCTCGGCGAGCTCCTGGTAGCGGCGCGCCTGCGGCGAATCCTTGATCGCGCTCAGCATCCACTGCTGGACGCTGGCGAGATTGGCGTAGCCGCCCTGCGCGAAGGCGCGCAGCAGGTTCAGCGTCGCCGCCGACTGACGATAGGCCTGCAACTGCCGGCGCGCATCGGGGGTGCGCGACTCCGTCGTGAACTCGGTGCCGTTGACGATGTCGCCGCGATAGATCGGCAGCTCGACGCCGTTCTTCTTTTCCGTCGGCGAGGTGCGCGGCTTCGCGAACTGGCCGGCGATGCGGCCGACCTTCACCACCGGCAGAGAGCCGGCATAGGTGAGCACCACCGCCATCTGCAGGAACACGCGGAAGAAGTCGCGGATGTTGTTGGCGCCGTGCTCGGCGAAGCTCTCGGCGCAATCGCCGCCCTGCAGCAGGAAAGCCTCGCCCTTGGCGACTCGGCCGAGCGCTTTCATCAGGTTGCGCGCCTCACCGGCAAAAACCAGCGGCGGGAACGTCGCAAGCTGCCGCTCCACCTCGGCAAGCCCGGGCTTGTCGGGGTAGTCGGGCATCTGCAAAGCGGGCTTGTTGCGCCAGCTCTCGGGCGTCCAACGCTCGGCCATCACGCGGCTCCAATACGCTAAATCGGCGGATTTCAGCGCCTTATATACGAGGCCGGGCGGCCAAAGCCAGAATAATCCCGGATCGGCCCTATTCGTGCGGAAACCGCCCCCAGGGCCCGGTCGAACGAAGGGCACAGGTCTGGTATATTGCGGTTATGCGCCGAGACGAGATCATTGCCGGCATCCGAAAGCACGCCGACGCCATCAGGGCCGAGGGCGCGACCGAGCTTTACCTGTTTGGCTCAGCAGCGCGCGACGAGATGGGCGTGGAAAGCGATATCGACGTCTTCGTGGACTTTGTTCCAGGGAGCCATTTCTCCCTTCTCAATATGTCAGGAATCCGCCTCATCATCATGGATGAGATTGGACGAGAGGTGGACATCACAACACGATCATCGCTTAAGCCACCGATCAAAGATCAAATACTCTCGGAAGCTGTCCGCGTCATATGAAACGTCCGCGCAATCTTGGATCGATCATCGACGATATGATTGATCACATCGACTACCTGTCCGGAAAAATTGGAAACAAAACACTGGAGGATTTTCGCGCCGATCGGGATGTTCGTCAGATCGTCGAGCGATCCCTTGAGATCGTTTCCGAAGGGAGTCGTCGACTTCCCCCCGAATTCAAAGATGCCCATTCCGAAATTCCATGGCGGGAAGTCGCTGATTTTGGCAACGTGCTCAGGCATGCTTACTTCCACGTTGATCCCGAAGTGGTGTGGGAAATTGCAACAACACACATTATTCCGTTGAGGAAAGCTCTGACATCGATGCTCGACAAGCTGCCCGAGTAATACCTATTCCGCCGCCTGCCGCTCGACCGTGTAGGCCTTGGTGCGGAGCGTCACGAGCTCCTCGGCGGCAGTCGGGTGCACCGCCATGACGGCGTCGAAATCGGCCTTGGTGGCGTTCATCTTCACCGCGATGCCGACCAGCTGGATCATCTCGCCGGCATCCGGCCCGACGATATGGCAGCCCAGCACCCGGTCGGAGGCGGCATCGACGATCAGCTTGAAGAACGAGCGGATGTCGCGGCCGGCGAGCGTCATCTTCATCGGCCGGAACGACGTCTTGTAGACGTCGATGCGCGGATAGCGTTCGGCGGCCTGCGTCTCGGTCAGGCCGATGACGCCGACCTCCGGCTCGGAAAACACCGCGGTCGGAACGTCGGTGTGATCGACCTTGACCGGCTTGCCGCCGAACACGGTGTCGGCAAACGCGTGACCCTCGCGGATCGCGACCGGGGTGAGATTGATCCGGTCGGTCACATCGCCGATCGCATAGATGTTCGGCACCGAGGTGCGCGAGAACTCGTCGACCGCGATCGCGCCTTTCGCGAGCGTCACGCCCGCCTTCTCGAGCCCCAGGCCCTGCACGTTCGGCTTGCGGCCGGTGGCGAACATCACGCAGTCGACCATGAAGGATTCGCGGTCAGACAATTCGACGTCGAGGCCGTGGTCGACCTTCTCGATGGCGTCGACCGTCTGCTTGCACACGATCTTGATGCCGCGCTTGCCCATTTCGGTCGCGAGATGCTCGCGCACGTCGTTGTCGAAGCCGCGCAGGATCTGTTCGCCGCGGTAGACCAGCGTCACCTCGGAGCCGAGACCGTGGAAGATGTTGGCGAACTCGACGGCGATGTAGCCGCCGCCCTGGATCAGGACGCGCTTCGGAAGCGCTGGCAGATGGAACGCTTCGTTCGAGGAGATGACGTGCTCGAGACCGGCGATGTCGGCGCCGAGATGCGGCGCCGCGCCGGTGGCGATCAGGATCGTTTCGGCGCGCACCGTCTTGCCGGTCGCGAGCAGGCGCACGGTGTGGGCATCCTCCAGCACCGCGCGGCTTTTCACGATCGCGACCTTGGCGCGCTCCAGATTGGTCGTGTAGGCGGCTTCAAGCCGCGCAATCTCGCGGTCCTTGTTGGCGATCAGCGTCGCCCAATCGAACGTGGGCTCGCCCACGGTCCATCCAAAGCCGGCGGCGTCCTCGAACTCGTCGGCAAAGCGCGACGCATAGACCAGAAGCTTCTTCGGCACGCAGCCGCGGATCACGCAGGTGCCGCCGACGCGATATTCCTCGGCCACCATCACGCGCGCGCCATAGCCGGACGCGATCCGCGCCGCGCGCACGCCGCCGGAGCCGGCGCCGATGACGAACAGATCGACCTCGTGATCAGCCATGCGAGCGGCCGCTCTTCATGCGCCTGCAAAGCCTAGAGATCATGCCCCCGCTTCTTCATTTCGGCGCGGAAGCTGGCGATCACCTCCTCCGCGAACTTGTCCTGCCATTTCTGCAGTCCGCTGATTACAGCTTCGAAAATTCGCGGCTCGACTACAATCGACTTCTTGCCGGTCGTCGAACGATAGAAGGTAACAAGCTCCTTGAGCTCGGCTTCCGAGAAGCTCGAAGCATAGGCGAGGGCAAACTCGTTCAGCATCTCGGCTGTCCGTGGCGCGTATACCTTGTTCAGATTCGCCGCGACGGCATCCAGATCCTTGCGCAGCGCCGGATTGGTCTGCAACAGCATGCCTTTGACCCGCTCGACCACGCCCGGAACCATCGGCTTGAACAGCGCCGCCGCATTCTTCAGATCGAGAATTTCCTGGGCGAGCTTGACGGCGGCCGGCGACGGCTTCTGCTGCGCATGCGCCGGCATCGCCACGGCGATCAGCGCGAGCGCAAACAACGCTGCGCGCACCGCTCCGGCCGTAACGTTGGCGACGTTGATCCTGGCAAACATGGCGATACTCCTCCGAGGGATACTGGCTTTCACGATCGCTCGACCACGCGGATGCCCGCGCTGCCGGCAAGAATAGCGACGGTCGCAAGCCCAATGAACAATCCGTGCTCGATGACGCCCGGGATCGCGCACAGCCGCGCCGCCAGCGCCTTCGGATCGGCGATCCGCTGCAGCGCGCCGTCGAGAATCCAGTGCCCGCCATCCGTGACGAAAGCGTGGCCTTCCTTGGTCCGCCGCAGGACCGCGGGCGCGGGCGAGCCCAAATCGGCACAGGCCTTTTCGATGGCGCGGCGGGTCGACTCCATGCCGAACGGCTCGACCTCGACCGGCAACGGGAAGCGGCCGAGCATGGGGACCCATTTCGATTCATCGGCGATGACGATCATGCGCGCCGACGCGGCAGCGACGATCTTCTCCCGGAACAGTGCGCCGCCGCCGCCCTTGATCAGGCTCAAGTCGGGCGCGATCTCGTCGGCGCCGTCGACGGTCAGGTCAAGCTCCGGCGTTTCGTCCAATGTCGACAGCGGCACGCCGACCCGCTCGGCGTCGCGCCGGGTCACGTCGGAGGTCGGAACGCCGACGACCGTGAGGCCGTCGCGCACGCGCTCGCCGAGCAGCTCCACGAAATGCTTGGCGGTCGAGCCGGTCCCCAGACCGAGCCGCATGCCCGGGCGGACGAATTCGATCGCACGAGCGGCCGCGGCACGTTTCTGCGCGTCAGAGTCCATTGCGAAGTCGGCCGGCTCTGCGTTTGAGGTCACGTACAAAAGGCCCGTTTATCTAGCGTTGATCCGATGGGCAGGCATAGCCCAGTTTCGGGCAGTTGATTGCGCGGCGCTTGCCATTCGCCGCGCGCCGCCCGATAGCGATCCCCCATCATGACTTCCCCCCTCGTCGTCTTCGATCTTGACGGGACGCTGGTCGACACCGCGCCCGATCTGGTCGCGACCCTCAACGCCATCCTCGCGCGCGAGGGCCTGCCGCCGGTCGACTACGACGCGGCGCGCAACATGGTCGGCGGCGGCGCGCGCGTGATGCTCGAGCGCGGGCTGGCGGCCGCCGGGCGCATCCTCCCGGCCGCCGCGGTTGACGGGCTGACGCGCGACTTCGTCGAGCACTATGCGGCGCACATCGCCGACAGCTCCGAACCATTCGAAGGGGCCGAGGGCGCGCTCGATACGCTGGCCGAGCGCGGCTACCGGCTTGCGGTCTGCACCAACAAGCTCGAATGGCTCTCGGTGCGGCTGCTCGACGCGCTCGGCTTGTCGAAGCGGTTTGCGGTCATCTGCGGCGCCGACACGTTTGGCATCAGCAAGCCGGACCCTGAGATACTGCACCGCACGATCGCGAAGGCTGGCGCAGCCGGTGGCGCGGCGGTGATGGTCGGCGACTCCCTCACCGACATCGCCACCGCCCGGGCGGCCAAGATTCCGGTGATTGCCGTCGATTTTGGGTATACAGATACCCCCGTCGCAACGCTGGCACCCGACCGCATCATCAGCCGGTTCGCCGACCTCCCGGAGGCGGTTTTCGCCTTGGTCGGGAGCCGCGACGGTAAATTCACCGCAGAAAGTTAACCTTGAAATTGTCCTTGCCGACGCCACACTTAGCGGGGAATAGTAGCAGCGGCCATTAGCTTGCGGCGCCGGTGCCGCTGTTGCGCACCTGCGGCCCCGCTCGTATGGTTATCAGATGGTTGCCTGGGGACAGACGGCTGTTTCGCCGTCTCATTGGTGGGTACGACCATGAGCCGAGTAATTGCCATTGCGGCATGTGGCCTCGTCCTCGCCGCGTGTTCGATGTCGATGCCGAGCATGGATTTCTTCCGGTCGGGACCGGCCACCGAGGTGCTGCGGATTGAATCCGAGCCGCCGGGCGCCGATGCACGAACCGCCGAAGGACAATCCTGCCGCACACCCTGCGAACTGACGGTACCCTCGACCGGCGAAGTCGCGATCTCGTTCGCGCTGCAAGGCTACAACCCGCAGACCATCAATGTCCGCGCCGAAGCGCCGGCTGCGGCCAGCTATGCAGAAGCGGCACCACCGGCCCGCATGCAGCCGAATCCGGTCTATGCGGAACTGACGCCGTCGGCCCCGCCGCGCCAGAAGAAGAAAGGCGCGACGCCGCCCAAGAAAAAAGTGGCTGCCAAGCGAGGCGACGCCGACGAGACAGGGACCACGACCGCTCCCCCGCTAGCGAAGCAGGACCCGGCGGGCGCCTATCCGTCGAACTATCCCTGGCCGCCGCCCCCGCCCGCGCAATAGCGCATCGGCCAAATCGAACGGGCCAAGTCGAACAGCCGGGATGTTCCGCGGCGGACACGCTATGGACGCTCTGGCCGATATCCGTCAGAGTCCCCAAATATAGCGGCAAACACGGCCCGTTCCGCAGCAGCGGGCCAAGGCAACGCGGGCTGCAAGGGTTCCCCGGGCAAGATCGGGGAAGGTTTCTGGATGACGCAGACAGTGTCCGAGTTCGAGGTTCGGCGTCCGCTGATCGATCCGTTCGCGCGCGCGATCACCTATTTGCGCGTGTCGGTGACCGACCGCTGCGACTTCCGCTGCGTCTACTGCATGTCCGAGAACATGAACTTCCTGCCGAAGGCGGACCTGCTCACGCTCGAGGAGCTCGACCGGCTGTGCAGCGCCTTCGTCGCGCGCGGCGTGCGCAAGCTGCGGCTCACCGGCGGCGAGCCGCTGGTGCGGCGCGGCATCATGACGCTCGTCGGTTCCCTGTCGCGCCACCTGGCGTCGGGCGATCTCGACGAGCTGACGCTGACCACCAACGGCTCGCAGCTTCCGAAATACGCGCGCGAGCTCGCCGATCACGGCGTCAAGCGCATCAATGTTTCGCTCGATACGCTCGATGCGGAAAAGTTCCGCGCCATCACGCGCTGGGGCGAGCTCGACAAGGTGCTCGCCGGCATCGACGCCGCGCAGGAGGCTGGCCTGCGGGTCAAGATCAACGCGGTCGCGCTCAAGGGCGTCAACGAGGACGAGATCCCCGCCCTGATCGAATGGGCGCATGGCCGCGGCATGGAGCTCACCTTGATCGAGGTGATGCCGCTCGGCGACGTCGGCGAAGGCCGGCTCGATCAATACCTGCCGCTGTCGATCGTGCGCGCGCGCCTTGCCGAGCGCTACACGCTCGAGGACATCCCCTACCGCACCGGCGGGCCGGCGCGTTACGTGCGCGTCGCGGAGACCGGCGGCACGCTCGGCTTCATCACCCCCCTCACCCACAATTTCTGCGAATCCTGCAACCGCGTGCGGATCACCTGCACCGGCACGCTCTACATGTGCCTCGGCCAGGAGGACGCCGCCGACCTGCGCACGCCGCTGCGCGCATCGGAAGCCAACGGCCTGCTCGACGCCGCCATCGAAGAAGCGATCGCGCGCAAACCCAAGGGCCACGACTTCATCATCGACCGCCGCCACCAGCGGCCGGCGGTGGCGCGGCACATGAGCGTGACCGGAGGCTAGTAGGCCTCGTCTGGCGACGATCCGCCGCCGCCAAGGCGCTTCCAAGACCCTTCTAAGACGCTTGGCCGCCTCGGCCAATTCGGCGATAACAGGCGTGCGGGGGAGCCGATGCCGGACGCACCGGCGCGGAGCCAAGGGGAACAAGGCCGTGCGCGGGCTCTTGAAAGTGAGCCGCGTCATCGACGCGGTCAACGATCAGTTCGGGACGCTGGCAAACTGGCTCGTGCTGTTCGCCTGCCTGATCTCCACCGGCAACGCCATCGCCCGCTACGCCTTCAACACCAGCTCGAACGCCTGGCTCGAAGTGCAGTGGTACATGTTCGCGGCGATGGTGTTCTTCGGCGCGCCCTACACGCTCAAGCTCAACGAGCACGTGCGGGTCGACGTGTTCTATTCGGCGCTCTCGGAGCGCGCGCGCATCTGGATCGACATCCTCGGCAGCATCTTCTTCCTGCTGCCGTTCTGCGCCGTGCTGCTCTATTTCACCTGGCCGTGGTTCGTGGAGTCCTGGCGCATCAGTGAGATGTCGTCGAACGCCGGCGGCCTGATCCGCTGGCCGGTGAAGCTGGTGCTGCCGCTCGGCTTTGCGCTGCTGGCGCTGCAGGGCATCTCCGAGCTGATCAAGCGTATCGCCGCGCTCAACGACAGTTACCGGCTCGAATATCAATACGAGACGCCGCTGCAATGATCGAATTCGTGCGCAGCAACATGGCGCCCCTGATGTTCGCGGGGCTGATCGTTTTCATGTTGTTCGGCTACCCGGCGGCGTTTTCGGTCGCGGCGGTTGGCTTGCTGTTCGGCTTCATCGCCGTGGAGCTCGGGCTGATCGAGCCGAGCTTCCTCGGCAATCTCGTCTACCAGGTGTTCTCGATCGTCTCGGAAGAGCAAGGCGCGCTGCTGCTTTCGATCCCGTTCTTCACCTTCATGGGCGCGATCCTCGAGCGCAGCGGTCTTGCCGAAGACCTTCTGGATTCGATCGGACAATTGTTCGGGCCGGTGCGCGGCGGCCTGTCCTATGCGGTGATCTTCGTCGGCGCGATCCTCGGCGCCATCACCGGAACGATCGCTGCGTCGGTGATCGCCATGGCGGTGATCGCGCTGCCGCTGATGCTGCGCTACGGCTACTCCACGCGCCACGCCACTGGCGTGATCGCCGCATCCGGCACCATCACGCAGCTCATTCCGCCGTCGCTGGTGCTGATCGTGCTCGCAGCCCAGCTTCAGCAATCGGTCGGCGCCATGTATGCCGGCGCGATCGGGCCGAGTCTGATCCAGATCGGCTTGTTCTGCGCCTGGGTGCTGATCGTGAGCCTGATCTGGCCGAAGGACGTGCCGGCGCTGCCGCCCGAGGCACGCACGCTGCGCGGCTGGGCGCTGTGGGGCAAATGCCTGCGCGGGATCGTGCCGTCGCTCGCGCTGATGTTCCTGGTGCTCGGCACCATCTATTTCGGGCTCGCGACGCCGACCGAAGCCGGCGCGGCGGGCGCCGTCGGATCGCTGCTGCTTGCGATGGTCAACGGCCGGCTGACCTGGCCGCTCACCTATCAGGCGATGGCGACCACCATGCGCATCACCGCGATGGTCGTCTTCATCCTGATCGGCGCGCGCGTGTTCAGCCTGGTGTTCCAGGGCGTCGGCGGCAAGGTCTGGATCGAGGACTGGCTGACCTCGCTGCCCGGCGGCGTGATCGGCTTTCTGATCTTCGTCAACATCTTCATCTTCGTGCTGGCGTTCTTCCTCGATTTCTTCGAGATCGCCTTCATCGTGGTGCCGCTGTTGGCGCCGGTCGCCGCCAAGCTCGGGATCGATCTGGTCTGGTTCGGCCTGATGATCTGCGCCAACATCCAGACGAGCTTCATGCATCCGCCGTTCGGCTTCGCGCTGTTCTACCTGCGCGGGGTAGCGCCGCCGACGGTGCGCACCGCCGACATCTATTGGGGCGCGATACCGTGGGTGATGCTGCAGGTCATCCTGGTGGCGATCCTGATCTTCTGGCCGCAGTCGGTGACCTACTGGATCGACCGCGGGCCGAAGATCGATCCCTCCAGGATCAACATCGACCTGCCGATGCCCGACCTGCCCCTGCCCCCGATCGAGCTCGACCCGCCCCGTTAACGCCGATCAGCCGTTCACCGAAAGACTTATTTCTCGCGGCCGCGCTGATCCGTTATCGTCGCCCCGGATCAGGCTACCATTCGGCCGACTGGAGACTTCGCCTCATGACACTTCGACGCCGTCAATTCCTGCGCCTTGCAGGCGCCGCCGCCGCGCTGCCGTTCGCCCCGAACGTCGTCCGGGCACAAGCCTGGCCGAACAAGACCATCCGCCTGATCGCACCGTTTTCCGCCGGCAGCACTGTCGACGTCGTCGGACGCCTGCTGACCGAACCCCTGTCGCAGCAGCTCGGCCAGACCTGGGTGCTGGAAAATCGGGTCGGTGCCGGCGGCATGACCGGCGCAACCATGGTCGCGCGCGCCGATCCCGATGGTTACACGATCCTGATCAACTCATCGGCGCACTCGGCGATCCCGGCGATCTATCCGAACGTTCCCTATGACGCGACGCGCGATTTCGCAGCGGTGGCGTCGCTCGGCAGTTCGCCGAACGTGACGGTGGTCTCGCCCGACAAGGGGATCAAGACGCTGAAGGAGCTGGTTGCCGCCGCCAAGTCCCGGCCGGGCGGCCTGACCTATGCCACCGCCGGCGTCGGCTCGGCGACGCATCTGAGCACCGAGCGCTTCCGCGTCTCCGCCGGGTTCGAAGCCGTCCATGTGCCGTTCAAAGGAATGCCGGAAGCGCTTACCGAGGTGATGACCGGGCGCGTGGACTTCACGTGCTCAAGCATTGCGCCCGCCATTCCGCTTATTCGCAGCGGCAAGCTGATCGCGCTTGCCGTCACCACGCCCAAACGCAGCCCCGCCCTGCCCGAGGTGCCGACGTCGATCGAAGTCGGCTACCCCAACTCCGACTACACGTTCTGGCTGGGCATGTTCCTGCCGGTGAAGACTCCGCGCGACATTGTCGACCGTTTGCATCAAGAGGTGCAGAAGGTGTTGCAGGCGCCCGGCATGGACAAGCGGCTGGCGCAGAACGGCATCGATCCCATGCCGATCACACCGCAGGCATTCGACGCGCTGATCAAGAAAGAGGTCGCGGAGAATATCGCCCTAGTGAAGGCCGCCGGCATCAAGGTCAATTAGGGCGTGTACTCATAAAACGCACGAATCTCGGCTTTCGGGGCAAGCTTATCCCGCGACCTGGCTCTATGGATTTGATATCATGTCACGCCGTAAGCAGCGTAAGTTCGATCGATGAATCCATCTTGATCCAGCTTGCGCACGACCTGGTCATGGACCAGTTCTTTGATCGACACCGATCGCACCTTCGGATGGCTCGCTGACATGATGCGCTGCATCTCGCGTAACCGTTCGGCCGAAGGGTAAGGCCTCCGGACAATGGAGCTCATCAGCTCCAACAATCCAGCTTCGGCCGCTGTGCTATCGGTTAGCCTCAGTTCTGCTTTGATCGTCTCCAGCGCGACCGGACGCTGACGTGGTGAGAGGGCTAAAGCAGCCGCCTCGATCAAAGCTGCGACAATCGATTCGACGATGTCGGGATGGTCGCGCAGGAAACTTGTTGTCGCAACAACAGCGTCCGGGGCACCGCGCACATTGCAGGGGTACAGATCAAGGAGGATTGAATATCCTTTCCTGGTCAACTGCTCACATAGCGCGCGGGGTAGCACTGCTCCGGCAATCAGTCGGCGTCCCAAGGCCTCGACGATGTCAAGCGGATCGCCAATCTCCACGATGCTGATCTGATCCCGCTCGGGCTGGAGACCGAGCCTTCCAAGCGCGAGCACAGTGTGTATCCACATCGCCGCACCTTCGACCCTGGCGCCCAGCCGCTTGCCGCGCAATTGCTCCGCCGCCCGAATCTCCGAACTGACGACAAGGCAGCTTGAAAGCCGCGACGCGTCGAAGCAGGCAACTATCTTGAGGCCGGCGCCATTGGACGCCCGTATCAGCGCCGCCGGCACGCCGATGTGGCCAACGGGGTTGTCGGGCGTTGGCTCGGGAATGTCCGTGCCCGTTACCCGAACAGGCCGAAGGTCAACTCCTCGTCTCGTAAAGAAGCCCTGCTGTTGTGCGATGGTCAGAAGTGTCGAACATGGACCGATAGCATCCAAACAAAGCATGTTGATCAGCATGCAAGGGCCCTCGGATTCTTGATCGTCGTATCACTCAGGCTTGATGCCAGCCGATCGGATCACCTTGCCCCACTTCCCAGTCTCGAGCTTCATGAGCGCCGTGAATTCGTCGGGCGCCGCGCCGATCAAATTGAACCCGAGCGCCGTGAGACGCGTCTTGACCTCCGGCATGGCGACGATCTCGACGATCTCGCGATGAAGCATGTCGACGATCTGTTTCGGCGTGCCGGCCGGGACGAGAATGCCAACCCAGCCGTCGCCGTCGAGGCCCTGATAGCCGGCTTCGGCGATCGTAGGCACGTCCGGAAGCAATGGCGAGCGGGTCCTGCTCATGAGCGCAAGGACACGTAGCTTGCCTGCCTTCGCCTGCGGCACAGCGGCCGACAACGCCGCGAATGCGATCGGCGTATGACCCGCCACGACCGAGGTAATGGCCGGACCGCCGCCGCTATAGGGCACGTGCACGAGGTCCAGTCCGAGCGATAGCCGAAACTGCTCTCCGACAAGATGAGACGGAGTGCCGGCCCCGGGCGAGCCGAAACTGTATTTGACCGAGCCGGATTTGATCAGTGCGACCAGTTCGTTGACGGTCGACGCGGGCACCGAGGGGTTGACCGCAAGGACCGATCCAAACGTGGCGGCCAGCGCCACCGGAGCGAAGTCCCGGAAAGGATCGTAGGGGACCCGGTCGTAGAGCATCGGATTCATGACGTGCGAATTGACGGTGATCAACGCTGTGTAACCGTCCGGCTGTGCCTTGGCGGCTTGGCCGGTCCCGATATTGCCGCCGGCGCCGGTCACGTTCTCGGTGTAGAAGCGTTGCCCGGTACGTTCCGATAGCATCTGTGCGATGAGGCGCGCGCAAGCTCCGTCGGGCCGCCCGGCGCGAACGGCACGACCATTCGAACCGGCTTGGCCGGATAACCCTGCGCCAAGCTATGACCTGTCGATACCGACATCGCCAGCGTGAGGGCCGCAACGGATACGATTCTGTGCGAAATCATGTGCATCTCCTCGATATGCGCCTTGGATGCGCGCGCCGCAGATGCGAGCGCTGGGATCACCGTGGTTGCTTCGAGGATGGGCCGTCGCCTTCCTATATGTCCAATACATAGTTTTTCTAGATTTCGATGCCGACCTGCTATAGAAAGACGACATGGATCTACGGCACCTGCGGACCTTCGTCGCCATTGCTGAGCAAGGTTCGGTCTCGAAGGCAGCACTGCGCCTGCGGGTTGCCCAGCCGGCGCTGTCGCGACAGATCATCGACCTCGAAACAAGTATCGGCTTCAAGCTTTTCGATCGTGCCGGACGCCGAATGTTGCTCACCAAGGAAGGCGAGCAGTTTCTTGGCAACTGTCGCACGGTGCTGGGCAACGTCGCATCGCTGACCGAACAGGCGCACCTTCTCCGCGGCGGCAACTCGGGTACGCTCAAGATCGCAGCCTCGCCCCAGATCATGGAGAGAGTACTTCCATCGTTCCTGCCCTGCTTCGCGAAAATGTTTCCAAACGTACAGGTGAAGTTGATCGAAGCGGTCGGCCGCGACCAGTTGACCATGTTGGAGCACGGCGACGCGGACATCAGTATCGGTTTGCTGGGCGCCGTTCAGGCGGAACAACATTTTGCAAGTCTGCAACTGCCGGCGGTCGAGATTCTGGCGGCCTGCCTGCGGTCGCATCCGCTCGGCGCCCGCCGCTCGGCCGACATCACCCAGCTCACGCGATACCCGCTGCTTGTCCTCAATTCATCCTACGCCTTTCGCAAGTCGTTTGACGCCGCCTGCCGCCTTGCGGGGATCGAACCGAATATTGCGGTCGAGAGCCGCGCGCCGCATACGCTGCTGGCGCTGGCCGAAGCCGGCCACGGCGTTGCCATTGTGCAAACCGCCGTTCCCCTCGATCGATACAAGCTGAGGATCGTCCGCATCAAGCACCGCGGCAAGCCGATCCAACTGCCGATGGCGGCGATCTGGGACAAACGGCGCACTCTCCCGCGCTATGCGGCGTGTTTTTCAAAGTCGCTGGGCGAACATATGCGACAGGTACTTCCCCGCGGTTCAGCCTTGAAGTGAACACAGGCAATCCCGAAAAAACGCCCTGGTGCGATCTTCTCCGCTCACGCGGAAGCGGATCCAGAACGGTAGTTCAAATACGTATTTTTCCTAAATTCCCCTTGGGGGGATAAGCGGAGGATGTCGTCCGCTGCGAAAATTCCCCAAGCGTCACGTCCGCGTGCGATTGCGGATCATGAAGTCGTCGTAGGTGTATTCGGCGACGCGCCACCACAGATACTGGTCGTTGCGGAACGCCAGCATGTGCTCCCAGACCTTCTTGAAGTCGGCGTTCTTCGCGGAGACTTCGTTGTAGACCTCGAGCGCGGCCTTCAGGCTCGCGTCCATGATCGAGGGTGAGAACGCCTGCAGCCGCGCCTGCCCGGCGCCGAGCAGCGACTTCAGCGCCACCGGATTGAGCGCGTCGTATTTCGAGAGCATCCATTCATTGGATACGGACGAGGCCGCTCGCACCACCGCCTTGTAGTTCGCAGGCAGCGCGTTCCATTTGTCGAGGTTGAAGAAGTGGTGGAGCATCGCGCCGCCCTCCCACCAGCCCGGGTAGTAGTAGTACGGCGCGATCTTCGCGAAGCCGAGCTTCTCGTCGTCGTAGGGTCCGACCCATTCGGCGGCGTCGATGGTGCCCTTCTCCAGCGACGAATAGACTTCGCCGCCCGGAATCTGCTGCGGCACCACACCGAGCTTTGTCATCACCGTGCCGGCAAATCCGCCGATGCGCATCTTGAGGCCGCGCAGATCGGATGGCGCCTTCACCTCGCGCCGAAACCAGCCGCCCATCTGGCAGCCGGTGTTGCCGCACGGCAGTCCGTAGATGTTGAACTTCTTGTAGAACTCGTTCAGCACCTCGCTGCCGCCGCCTTGATACCACCAGGCGTTCTGCATGCGTGCGTTGAGACCGAACGGCACCGCGGTGCCGAAGGCGAAGGTCGGGTCCTTGCCGAAATAGTAGTAGGACGCGGTCTGCGCCATTTCGACGGTGCCCTTCTGCACCGCGTCCGCGGCGGCGAGCGGCGGCACGATTTCGTTGGCGGCAAAGACCTGGATCTGGAATCGCTTGTCGGTCATCTCGGAGACGGCTTTGGCGAACTCTTCCGCCGCGCCGTAGATGGTGTCGAGATTCTTCGGAAAACTCGAGGTCAGGCGCCATTTGAGCTCCGGCATCGACTGCGCGATGGCCGGCGCGGCAACGGCGGTGCTGGCGGCGGCAAGGCCGGCTCCCTGCAGGAACTGGCGGCGTTTCATGTCGGCCTCCTAAGGGCGGATAAGGCTCAATTCACGCGGATCATGTGCACCAAATAAGGCAACAAAACCGGCGTTTTGTCGCGCTATTTAAGCTGAACATTGATCCGGATCAGCTTCCACTCGCCATCGGACATGATGAAGTCGAGCTCGTAGTTGACGCTGCTGTGCGTCGCGTCGAAGTGGCCATGCAGCATCAGCACGCCGCTGTCGTTGACGGTTGCGGGCTTGCTCGCGATCGGCTGCTTGGCGGCGATCAGGTCGAAATCGATCCGCTTCTCGTGAAAGACCTTGAACACCTCCTTGAGGCGCTCCGCGGAGAACTTGTCGCGGAACGGCTTCGAGAGCTTGGCGTGCAGGACGGTGTAGTTGCCGGTGACGTTGGCGTCGTTGAAGGTCAGCAGGCTCGCCTTGATCAGAACTTCCTGGGTGAATGCATCCGGCGGCTTCTGCGCGAACGCCGGCGAGGCCGCGAGCAAGATGCCGACTATCGCGGCAAACGCGATCGTAAGACACCCTATTGTCCTGGATTGCAAGGCACTCATTTGATCCCCACGCGTGCAAGCGATGGCCAACAATGCGAATTTTTCCCCCTATCCGCAAGGACGCGGGCGCCCCAATTGTCACCCGCGGGTCATCGCCAGGATGTTACATTAGAGCCGAATAAGGGGGGTTCTAAATGTCCATTCGCTTTCCATCTCGCCTTGACGTGGACCGTTTCGCCACCGTCAATCGTCGCCTCCTGCTGCAAAGCCTCGGTGCCTCGGCACTGGTCACGGCAACCGGCGGACTGTTCGCGCGCCCGGTGTGGGGCAGTCCCGTTTTCGCGGCCTATCCATTTTCGCTTGGCGTCGCGTCGGGGGATCCGGCGCCGGACGGATTCGTGATCTGGACCAAGATCGCGCCGAAGCCTTTGGAGCGCGGCGGCGGGATGCCGAAGCGTCCGGTCGAGGTCGAATGGTCGGTGGCCGGCGACGAGCGCATGCGCCAGGTCGTGCGCAAGGGCACCGCGATCGCGCATCCCGAGCTCGGCCACGCGGTGCATGTCGAGGTCGCCGGGCTCGAGCCGGCGCGCGACTATTTCTACCAGTTCACGATCGGCAAGGAGCGCAGCCGCGTGGGCCGCTCGCGCACACTGCCGGGAGCGGGTGTGTCGGTGGCGCAGGTCCGCTTCGGCGTCGCCGGCTGCCAGAAATACGAGGACGGCTACTTCACCGCATATCGCAACATTGCGTCCGAGCGGTTCGATTTCGTCTTCCACTACGGCGACTACATCTACGAATATCGCGTGCTGCGGCCGGGCCAAGCCAATCTGCCCGTCGTGCGCGTGATGCCGGGCGAGCCGGACGAATGCTACACCCTCGACGACTACCGCCAGCGCTACAGCCTTTATCAGTCCGACCCGGACCTGCAGATCGCGCACGCCTCGGCGCCGTTCATCATGAGCTTCGACGATCACGAGGTCGACAACGACTGGGCCGGCGACACCACCGAGGAGTACGCGCCGCCGGAGCTGTTCCTGCTGCGGCGCGCCGCCGCCTTCCAGGCCTGGTACGAGCACCTGCCGGTGCGCAAGGCGCAACTGCCGCGCGGACCCGATATCCTCGCTTATCGGCGCCTCAACGTCGGCGACCTGCTCGCGATGAACGTGCTCGACACGCGCACGTTCCGCTCACCGCAAGCGTGCCCCAAGGGTCCGCGCGTGGTGGCCAATTGCGCCGAAGCGAACGAGCCGAACCGCACCATGCTCGGCGAGACGCAGGAGCGATGGCTCTACGACAGCTTCAAGGCCGCCAAGACGCGCTGGACCGTGCTCGCCCAGCAGGTCACGATGATGCGCAACGACCGCGATCCCGATCCTAAGGTGTTCGCGCCGAGCCTGGACAAATGGGACGGCGCAGTGGCGGCGCGCGACCGCCTGTTTGCCGCGATCGAAGCGGCCAAGCTCAACAACGTGGTGGCGCTGGCGGGCGACATTCACCAGAACTGGGCGGGCGAACTCAAGAAAGATTTTTTGGACGAGAAGTCGGCTACGCTCGGCGTCGAGTTCGTGGCGACGTCGATCTCATCGGTCGGCGACGGCTTCGACATCAACAACACCTACAAGGCCCTGCTCCAGCAGCAGCCTTACGTCAAATTCTTCAACAGCCAGCGCGGCTATGTCCGCAACGTGGTCACGCCCTCCCGCTGGCAGGCCGACTTCCAGGTGCTGGACAAAGTGTCGGTGCCCGACGGGCGCATGACGACACGCAAGAGCTTCGTCGTCGAAAGCGGCAAGAGCGGCCTGGCTGACGCGTAACCGCCTTCAGCCCCGATCACGATCCTGGGCGCCGCCTGGCAAGCGGTCAATGACGCCGCCCTAATTTCCTGCGTCGATCCAGTTCCCCCAAACGACTGTTCAATGAATCCTGTTTCATTCCACTCAGCAATTACGATATTATTGGCAGCATGTCGAAGACTCGCCTCGTTATCGAACTCGATGACGCGCTCGCAGCCGGCCTGGAAGCCGCCGCGAAGCGATCACAGACCTCCATTGAGGGCTTCGCAGCCAAGGCGGTGGCACGGGCAATCACGGATGTGGAGGCCTGGGCGGAAGAGGATGCGGCTTACGCCGAGTATGAGCGCACCGGCGAAGCCATTCCCATTGCGGCGGTCGAACAGTGGGTTAGGAGCTGGGGCAAGGACAACGAACTGCCGCCGCCCGCACCGTGCAAATCGTCTTCCTGACCCGCGCGAGGGCCGACATCAATCGGCTCCGACAATTCCTGACACCTCATGGTGATTCCCTCGCGGAGCGCGCCGTCGACACATTGTTCGCAGCAGCCCACTCGCTTACCGACCAGCCAGAACGCGGCCGCCCTGCCGCGCGCCCCGGCTATCGCGAATTGATCGTGCCCTTCGGGCGCGGCGCTTACGTTGTCCGCTATCGTGTTGACCAACGGCGAAATACTATCGTGATCACCCGCCTTTGGCACGGACGCGAGCAACGCCGATAGTAGCCTAGCGCTCGATCACGATCCTCGGCGCCGCTGCCGCCCCGTCCCTTGAGCTGATCGCGCACGCGTGCGGCGATGTCGCGATAGATCGCGGCGTGCGGACCGTCGGGCTCGGTCGCGACCACCGGCAAGCCAGCATCCGACTTCTCGCGGATCGACGCATGCAGCGGCACCTCGCCGAGGAACGGCACGCCGAGCCGCTCGGCTTCCTGCCGCGCGCCGCCGTGACCGAAGATGTCGGTGCGCGCGCCGCATTGCGGGCAAAGGAAGTAGCTCATGTTCTCGACGATGCCGAGCACCGGCACGTTGACGCGGCGGAACATGGCGATGCCGCGGCGGGCGTCGATCAGCGCGAGGTCCTGCGGCGTCGACACGATGACGGCGCCCTTGAGCGGCACCTGCTGCGCCATCGTGAGCTGCGCGTCGCCGGTGCCGGGCGGCATGTCGACCACCATCACGTCGAGCTCGCCCCACTCGACCTCGCGCAGCATCTGCGTGAGCGCCGAGATCACCATCGGCCCGCGCCAGATCATCGGCGTCTCCTCGTCGATGAGGAATCCGATCGACATGACGGTGAGGCCGTAGCGCGAGATCGGCTTGAGCCGCGTGCCGCCGAGCGTCTGCGGCCGCTCCTTGATGGCGAGCAGCTTCGGCACGACGGCCCGTAGATGTCGGCGTCGAGGATGCCGACCTTCAGGCCATGCGCGGCCAGTCCGAGCGCCAGATTGACCGCGGTGGTCGACTTGCCGACGCCGCCCTTGCCGGACGCGACCGCGATGATCGCCTCGACGCCGGGCACGCCGGCCTGCGCGCCGCCACCGCCCTGCCCCGCGCGCGGCGCTGCGGCACCGCGGCCGCCGGCCGCGGGCCGCGGCGCCGCCGGCCTTGCGCTCGGCGGTCAGAGCGACCAGCGCCGAGGTGACCCCGGGCACGGCGCGCACGGCCTTCTCGGCGCGCTCACGCACCGGCTCCCAGGCTTTGACCACGGCAGCATCGACGGCGATCGAGAAGAACACCTTGCCGTCGGTCACCACCACATCGGACAGTGCATCGGTCTTGGTCAGCGGCGTCCCGTCCGGGGCAGGAACCTGGGCGAGGCTGTCGAGAATTTCTTGCTTGGTTGGCGTCATGGCGGCCACCATACGGGCGTCATAAACCGGGTCAACGTCCTGTTGACGGGCGACGCGCCCCGTCGCAATCACAATGCAGATATGCTGCGAATGGGCCGATTGGCAGGAGGAAACGATGGCGAAGGTAGCGTTTATCGGACTGGGCGTGATGGGCTTTCCCATGGCCGGGCACCTCAAGACCAAGGGCAGCCACGAGCTCACGGTCTATAACCGCACCGCTGCCAAGGCCAATTCCTGGGTCGCCAAATTGGCGGC
>CAVTZH010000002.1:0-108334 GCA_963739175.1 uncultured Alphaproteobacteria bacterium | reverse complement strand
GCCTACGAAGCGGAACGGCAGCCGGTCACCGATCAAGTGTCGCACTTCACGATGGATAGCGGCTCCAGGATCATGAAGCAGCGGCGCGAAATCCCAGCCGAGGTCGAGTGGCCGGGGCCGGGCGGTGAGGCCGTGCGCGCGCGCATCGGTAGGGAGGCTTATGAACTCGACATCGAGCGGCAATGCTGCGGCGGGCTCAATTTCGGGTATTTCTACGAACGCTCGCCGATCATCGCTTACGATGGCGAGCTCCACCCGACATACACAATGCGTCCATTTCACGTCGTCAACGGTCCCCGGTTGCCGCGCACCCCATGTATGGCTCGCTGACGGCCGCTCGCTCTATGATGCTCTCGGCGCGGGATACACGCTCATGCGTCTTGAGCCGACTGTGGACATCTCAGGGATGATCGAAGCTGCCAAGCGGCGGGGCGTTCCGCTTGCTGTCCTCGACGTCGACGGGCCGGATGTGCGGACGCTCTACGATCGGAAGCTCGTGCTCGTCCGTCCCGACCAGCACGTGGCATGGCGCGGCGACGAACAGCCTGGCGACCCACTGGACCTGGTCGATCATATGCGCGGCGGCAAGATCGGCACGTAGCGGCGCCGACGACCCGGCGCGGCGCTCGTCGTCGCGTCTAGTTGGTGAGGAATATCTTGGCGCCGAAGGGACCGACGCCCATCGGCACGGGCACGTCAGTCGCGCTGTAGTCGGTGTTCAAGATCAGGTTTGGACCCGAATAGAGGTGGAGCTGTCTCACCACGAGGACGGTATAGGCGGATTTGTCTGCGATCGGCTTCGTTGCGTCGACGATGATCTCGCCCTGCGGCATGTAGATCGTGCCGAGCAAATCGCGAGCGTTGTCACTGAGAATCTGGTGCTGCCGCGGCGCGCCTGTCTTCAGCAGGCGGCCGAGGAGTCCTCGACCGCTCAGCGGGGCCAAGGCCGGTGCACTGGCACCCGAGGGATCGTCGAAAATCAATATGCCCGCAAGCGGACCGTCTTTGGCGGCGGAAAGGCTGATGGTGGAGTTGGCATCGAACGTGAGGTTTGCTCCGCGGCCCTTGAGGAAGATGCCGACCCCGGTCCCGGACATGGACGCGCCGCGGTCGACCGTCAGCGGTCCGTCCTTGATAATGAAAATGCCACCGGAGAGTTTGACGACGGCACCGTTGGTCACCTTCAGCCCACCGCAATAGACGCCGGGCGGGAGTGTCGCGTAGGTTCCGTCGACAACCTTATTGTTGTAGTCGCAGGCGCCGACGGTCGGCGGCGGGCGCGAGCTCAGGGGGTCCGGCAACGCCGGGCAATCCGTGGTCGGCGCCGGCGAATAGTTGGCACTGCCGGTTTGAACTTTTCCGCCGGCCGAGCAGATCATTCCGGCCTTCATGACGGCACGCGCCTTCGACTTTAGACCGCGGGGGCTCGTGGAGTTTGACTGCACCAAACAACCAGGCGCCGTGAGCAGTGCATCCTTCTCCAGACCAATTGTTTCCGGAGCCTTGGGATCGAGCGCGAGCAAACACAGCGGCATCGAGCCGCTCATTTTGGCCTTGGCGGTGACGCGCAATTTCGTTTCAGGCGATATGCGGATGAAGCGGTCGTATTGCTTCTCGATGGCGACCTGAACCGTCATCGCCTTGGAATTGACTTTGACTTCCGTCGTCACGTTTTCGATCGCACTCTTGACGATATTGTTGGCGACCACCGTGATCCTGTTCGAATTGGTGCGAGCGAGCTGAAGCTCTCGGGCTGACGCCAGCGCCGCCGAATCGGCGACCGCCTGCATCTTGCTGCGGGTTGCCGCGGCCATGCTGTAGTCGACCGCCGCTCCCGCTGCCGCCACGAGAACCGGCAAGGCCAGTGTGAAAACCGTGAGCGTACTTCCTGCTTCGCTGGCAGCCAGACGTCCGGCATGCCGCCTCACCGCGCCGGCCAGAGCACTTACAGTCCGATAGTTGCAGATCCTCGACATCGTCAGACTTCTGTCTGTGAACATCTGTGTCTACTACGGCGAAGCAGTTGTCCTTGGCGCGTCGTTGCCCGAGGACATCGGCGCGTGTCCGGAACTTTCGGCAAGAGCTTGTGTCGCGCACGAGCGGATGCTCTCGAGGGTTTCCGACCACTGCGCGCGTTCGAGGACCGACAGGGTCTCCTCGATCGAACTCGCCTGCTGAATGATGGTCTCCAGAAAACCGCGGACATCGCTTTCGGCTGCGGCCGTGAACAGGCGACCTTGGACGGCAGCGCTTGCGCAGTCGGGCTGTTCGTTTTGCAGGCGCTCAAGCCGGCTGGTGCGGAGGACGTATCGAATCTGGTAGCTGAGTTGGCGCCAGTTTACGGGTTTCGTGGCGAACGCATCGGCGCCGATGTGGTAGGCCCGATCGATCGACGCAATGTCGTCATGCCCGGTCAGCATGATGACCGGCAGATGCCGCAGCCTTTCGTCGGACCGGATTTCATTGAGAAGCGAAAGTCCATCGAGCTGCGGCATTTCAATATCGAGCAGCAGGACGTCGTAGGGCGCCTGACCGAGCCGGGTCCGCGCCGCAGCGCCATCGCAAGCCGTGTCGATCGATGTGTATGGGGTGGCGAGATGGACGCTCGCGAACTCACGCAAAATGGGATCGTCGTCGGCGACAAGAATGCGTGTGGGCTCGTCCAGAACGAACGTCCACGGCGTCGAGCGGTTTTCTACCACGGCCATGATGCTAACCCTTCACCATCGACGCTATGTAAAATTGTCTAAAGTTGCCTGAAATCCACGCGTAAATGATGGGTTAGGACTTTAGTGATTTATTTACGGATAGGTTGCGCGATCATCATGGACATTTGCCAGTGCGCCGCCAGTCGCTGGTTCGAAAGCTCGTCTTGCTCGTCGTGACCGCCGTGACGGCCGGAATGGCCGTCTCGGCGTTTCTATCCACCTGGCATGAGGTCGAGCGCTACGCGGACGCGCGCCGCCAGCTGATGCTTGCGACGGCGCAGGTCTTTGCGGCCGCGGCGGCGGGCCCCGTCGCGGAGCTCAAACAGCAGGAAACGCTGGAAGCCATCCGCGCCATTGCGCGCGTGCCCGGTTTTCTGTTCGTGCAGGTAAGAACGCCGGACGGCCGCGTGCTGGCGGCATTCGGCGCCGCGTCGCGTCTATTGACCGATCCTTCGTTGGACGCCGAGAGGACGCCGTCCGTAATTGACCTGCTGCGCAGCGGCACGGTGTTCGTTTCCGTGCCCGTCATCAACGGCGGCACGGAGGTCGGCCAGATCAATATGATCGGCGACACGGCGGATCTCTGGCCCCGTCTGCTTTCGGCGTTGTGGTTGACCTTGCTCGCTTCGCTCGCGGCGCTTGCGGTCGGCTTGGTCATCGCATTGCGGTTTCAGCGGGCGATCACGCATCCCTTGCATCGTTTGCTGGGAGCCATGCGGGAGGTTCAAAAGGACCATCGCTACGACGTGCGCGTCGAGGATGCCAGCGACCGCGAGATCGGACTCCTGGTCGACGGCTTCAACGAGATGCTGAGGGAGATTTGCAATCGCGACGAACGCCTGACTGCGCACCGGGAAACGCTCGAGCAGAAGGTCATCGATCGCACCCGCGAACTGGCCAGCGCCCGCGACGCCGCAGAGAAGGCGAACCACGCCAAATCCGACTTTGTCGCCACCATGAGTTACGAAATCCGCACGCCGATGAATGGGATCATGGTCATGGCGGATCTGCTGGCGAATGCGGATATGCCGCCGCGCCTGCACCGATATGCGGAGGTTATCGCCACGTCCGGTCGAAGCCTGCTGTCGATCATCAATGACATCCTGGATTTCTCGAAGATCGAAGCCGGCAAGCTTGAGCTGGAAAGCGGGACCATTTGCCTCGACGAAATCGTGGAGAACGTGACCAGCCTGTTCGCTGAGCGCGCGAGCTCCAAGAACATCGATCTTGCCGCCGTCGTCGCTCCGGATGCGCCACGAACGGTGTCCGGCGACCCGGTGCGCCTCAGTCAGATCGCTGGCAACCTCGTCAATAACGCGCTGAAGTTCACGGAAAACGGATTTGTCAGGATCGCGGTCGGCACGTGCGCGGACGATCCGCGATCTATCGAACTGTCGGTCGAAGACAGCGGAATTGGGATTGCCGAGGACAAGCTTGCAACGATCTTCGACGCATTTTCGCAGGCCGACCAGTCCACGACCCGGAAATTTGGCGGCACCGGATTGGGGCTCGCCATCTGCCGGCGCATCGTCGCCGCCATGGGAGGCGAGATAGCGGTCTCCAGCACCGTGGGGGTTGGCTCGAAGTTCGTGGTCCGGATTCCGGCCGGCGAGACGACCAGCCGGGCATGGCCGACACTCCTCGTACAATCGTCGGAGCGCCCCGTTTGCATCATTGACGTATTCGGGGAGGCGACGGCTTCGGCGTTGTCGGACTACTTCGGTTGCTTCGGCTATTCGGTGATCCGCGCCGGGGAGCGGACGGCGGCTGCCGGACCGGCTGCAATCGTATGCGCGGACGCCGACCGACTCGGCAAGCATCCGGCCAGGCAACCGTCGGGCGAGGGTCCCGTCGTCGTGGCGCTGACGCGGTTCGGGGATGCCGCAGCTGATGCTGTCATCGCGGATGGAAGGGCCGATGCCGCGATCAGCCGCCCGCTGCTGCGCTCGGAGATCGAAGAGCTGTTGCGCCGTGTCGCCGCCGGTGAAGCACACCTGCACAGCCGCGCCGCCGGGCAACGCCGCGTCGGCGCACTACCGCAATTTCCGAATCTTAGAGTCCTGGTCGCGGACGACAGCGCGGTCAATCGCGAGGTCGCGATCGAAGCATTGTCCCGATTGGGCGCGCAAGTCGAGACGGTCGAAGACGGCCTCGCGGCCGTCAGCGCCGCCGCGCGTCGTTCGCATGACATCATCCTGATGGACGGCAGCATGCCGCACATGGACGGTTTTACGGCGGCCCGCACCATTCGGCAGGCGGAGCAATTGGAGCATCGTGACAGAGTTCCGATTGTCGCGCTGACCGCGCATGTTGTCGGCGCAGCGGCCGAAGAGTGGAAGCTCGCCGGCATGGACGCCGTCGTTCACAAGCCATTCACGATCGCGCAGCTCGCCGACTGCTTGTCCGCACTCATGCCGCGATTCCAGTCTGCGGGTGGCGAGCCTGCCCGCGAGGACAATGCGGGCGCGAGCAAGCGCGAGGTTGCGACAGGATCGCGCGCCGCCGACGCCGGCGTGCGGCTTCTCGACCCTGTCACCCTGGGTCAATTGAAGTCGTTCAATGCAGCGAAGAAGGGCAACTTCCTCAAGCGCGTGGTGGACCTCTATTGCGAGCATGCGCCCAAGGCCTGCGACCAGTTGAGGCAACACGCGACGGACGGCGAAGCCGAGGCGTGCGGCTCAGTGGCTCACTCCTTGAAATCGATGAGCCTCAATATCGGAGCGGTCGAGGTCGCCAAGATTGCAGCCGCTTTCGAGCAAGCGGCGAGGGGGGACGGCAAAGTCCCCGATCGGAACGAGCTCGCCGCGCTGTCGAACGCGATGGAGCGGACGCTCGCGGCCTTGGCCGGTGAAATAGGCGAGACATACGCCGATCGACGATTGCTCGGGACGCCGGCGCTGGTTGTGCCGGCGGACAGCATCGAAAGGGACTTGCATCTCGCTATCCAACGCGGAGGGCTCGAGGTCGCGTACCAGCCGTTTGTGGACCGCACTTGCAAGCAGGTGCTCGGCGTCGAAGCTCTCGCCCGCTGGAGGAGAGGTGGCACGGACAATGTCCCACCCTCGGTATTCGTGCCGATCGCCGAACGAACCGGATGCATCGATCAATTGGGCGAATGGATGTTGCGGCGCGCCTGCGAGGACGCACTCGCCTGGCCCAATCTAACGGTTGCTGTGAACATATCGGCAATCCAATTTCGGCAGTCCGGACTGGCGGATCGCATCGAGCAAATTTTGTCCGAGTTGGCCATCGATCCTGCCCGTATCGAGCTTGAGATCACCGAGACGGCCTTGCTGGATGCCGAAACTGCCGTGCTGAGGACGATGGAGCAGTTGCATCGCCGCGGCGTGTCTTTTGCACTCGATGACTTTGGTATCGGATTTTCAAGCCTCGGATCGCTGCGCCGCTTTCCATTCGACAAGATCAAGATCGATCGAAGTTTCGTGTCGAATGGAGGCTCGGCCGTCGACGCGACAATTGTCCATGCCGTCGTGAGCATAGGCCGCGCGTTGGGATTGAAAGTCGTTGCCGAAGGCGTCGAAACCGTCGAACAACAGAAGTTCGTCGCAACCGCCGGCGTGCATGCGCTGCAGGGCTACTTGTTCGCGCGGCCGATGAAAAGCACGGATGTGGCCGCCTTCGTCGCCGAATTTGAACATCACCCAGGGCTGACGGCAGTTGCCGGCAGATAACAACGCGCTCGCCTGGATGCGCCATTTCTTTCTTGCAGCAAGTGGTCGAGCGGCTCGCCGGTAAGGGCGAAGATCCTGCACGACAGGCGCAAGTTCTATTGCTTCAAGAAGGTGCCCCGGTCGAGTTCTCGGCGGCCGCCTATCAACTCCTTCCTCTGGAAGGTGAAGAACTGGAAGCCGACGCTGCCGTCCGCCACGCCCGGCGACTTCACCATGGTCGACCTGCTGCGCTTCGTGGACGACATCAATCCGCTCGGCGACGTCTGATCGACAAAGCAGCCGCAGCGCGGCTAGACGGATCAACGAACGGCGCGGGCCCCGGACACCGGGGCTCGCGTTTTCATTGCGGGTAAATGACCGCGCGTCGTAGGACCTATGCCGGCTTGATGCTAGCCGTGCGAATTACCTTGCCCCATTTTTCGGTTTCGTCGGCGACGAGCCGCCCGAAATCAGCAGGCGAACCCGCAAGCACCGTGCCGCCGAGGTCGGCAAGGCGGGCTTTCATCTTGGGATCAGCGAGGCCGACGTTGATTTCCCTGTTCAGCGTTTCAACAATCTCGGCGGGGGTGTTCCGGGGGGCGCCGACACCGTACCACTGCGTGGCTTCATAGCCGGGCACGAACTCGGCTACGGTCGGGACGTCAGGCATGACGTCCAAGCGTGTCACCGGCGTCACTGCCAGCGCGCGCAGCCTATTGGATCTGACGTACTCGATCGCCGAGGCCGTCGACGTGAATATGACCTGCACTTGACCACCAAGCAGGTCAGTCAGTGCCGGCCCGACGCCGCGATAAGGCACGTGAGTCATGTCGACGCCGGTCATCATCTTGAACAATTCGCCCGCCAAGTGGCTTGGCGTCCCACTGCCGGCCGACGCCAAGCTGATCTTGCCGCGGCTGGCATTGGCATGGTCAATGAACTCCGGAAGCGTCCTAGCCGGCACCGACAAGTTCACAAGCATCACCTGCGGCTGGCGCATGATGCTGGCGACCGGAGCAATGTCGCGGATGAAATTGAAGCCAAGTTTCTCGTAAAGCGTGGCATTGATGGCGTTGGCCGCATTGACGAGCAGCAACGTGTGCCCGTCGGGGGCTGCTTTCACGACCGCTTCCGTGCCGATATTGGTGCCGGCGCCCGGTCGGTTCTCGACAATGAATTGCTGACCGAGGCGTTCCGACAACCAATGTCCCATCAGGCGCGCAACGATGTCGACGCCGCCGCCGGCGGCCAGCGGGACCACGATGCGCACCGGGCGTGTCGGATAGGTTAGCGACCAGGCGAAGCGCGGCAGGGCGGGAAGTGCGACAGCGCCCGCTGCCAGACGTAGAAACTCTCGGCGCCGGAAAGTCATGGCGTCCTCCTCGGTCCTGATTGGGCTTGCGAAAGCGGGCTCTCGGCGGCCTGCAGCGCCGTGAATAGCTGTTTGTCCTATGCGCGGATAATGCTAAGTTTTGATAATCCTATATCCGGCCTGCAATAGGTGGACCGCATGCAAGCAAGCGATCGCATCGGACGCAGGATCAAGCTGCACGACCTCCACGTGCTCATGGCTGTCGTTCAAGCTGGCAGCATGAACAAGGCGGCTGCGTTCCTTCATACGACGCAGCCGGCGGTTTCCCGATCGATTACCGAATTGGAGCGCACGATGGGCGTGCGCCTGCTCGATCGGAATCCGCGGGGCGTCGAGCCGACCGAATTCGGTCGTGCTTTGCTCGACGGCGGAACAGCGATGTTCGATGAGTTGCGGCTGGCAGTGAGGAACATCGAGTATCTGGCTGACCCTACAGCCGGCGAAGTGCGGATTGCATGCAACCCCATCCTTGCCACGAGTTTCCTTGCCGCTGTCGTCGACCGGATATCCCGGCGCCATCCGCGCATCGCGTTTCATGTGCAGGTCAAACAGGCGGAGGCGCTGCATCGCGACCTGAGCGAACGCAATGTCGATCTCCTGGTCGCGCGGCGGTTCGGCGACCTTGAAGACGAGCGGCTCGACTTCGAATTTCTCTTTGAGGAAACCTACGTGATCGCCGCAGGCGCGCAAAATCCTTTGGTGCGGCGACGCAGGATCGAACTTGCCGAACTGGTCAATGAGCCTTGGACGCTGCCGCCGCCCTCAAATGCACTTGGCGTGGTCGCAATCGAGGCGTTTCGCGCCAGCGGCCTCAACTATCCGCCCGCAAGTGTAATCACCTCTGCCCCGGATATGCGGATAAGCCTGCTGGCGACCGGGCGCTTCCTCTCGATTTTCCCAGATTCCGTCTTGAAATTTCCGACCGGCCGCCCGGAGATAAAGATCTTGCCCGTCAAGATACCGGTTCGGCCGGTACCGATCGGCATTTTCACTTTGAAGAACCGCACGCTGGGCCCGGTCGCCCGGCTGTTCATCGAGCATGCCCGCCAAGTCGCGAAGCCGCCGGCGAAGCCAAAATGATGAGACGCAAGATCGCGTCGTCGTGACGCGCGCCTGCGCAACTTTGCGCAGGCAAGACCGCGGGCTACACTCCCGGCAAAACAATCGCTGGCATCGCCCGGCGAACCGGGAGGCGCCGATGGGCTGGTCGGATTTCGATTCACATTTCTGCGCGGCGCGACTGATAGCGCTGGGCGCGTGCGCGGCGGGCATCCTGCTCGCGGGACTGACGTCTGCGCAGGCGCAAAGCTATCCCTCAAAGCCGGTGCGCATCATCTGCACCTTCGCGGCCGGCGGCACCACCGACGTGCTGGCGCGCGGCGTCGCGCGGCAGCTCTCGGAAATCTGGGGCCAGCAGGTCGTGGTCGAGAACCGCGCCGGCGCCAACACCCAGATCGGCGCCGAGCACGTCGCGAAATCGGCGGGAGACGGCTACACGCTGATGGTGACCTCGGAAGGCACCTTCGTGATGAACCCGAGCCTCTACGAGAAGCTGCCGTACGACGCGGCCAAGGACTTCATCCCGATCACCACGCTGGTCGAGCTCAAGCAGGTGCTGATCGTCAGCCCGAAGGTGCCGGTCAGCAACATCAAGGAGCTGATCGCGCTTGCGCGCAAAGAGCCCGGCAAGCTGACCTACGGAACGACGGGGCTCGGGTCGTCGTCGCATCTCAACATGGAGATGCTGCAGAGCATGGCGCAGGTGAAGCTCACCGCCGTGCACTACCGCGGCGCCTCCCAGGCGCTGATCGACATGCACGGCGGCCACATCGACATGATCTTTGCGGCGTCGGGCATCGTGGCCGATCAATACCGCGCCGGCACGTTGAAGATATTGGCGGTGTCGAGTCGCACCCGCGTCGCCGGCCTGCCGGACCTGCCGACCATCGCCGAAGCCGGCCTACCGGGTTTCGACGGCACCTCGTGGTTCGGCTTGTTCGCGCCGCGCGGCACGCCGCCCGAGATCATCGCCAAGATTCACACCGACGTCGCCAAGAGTTTTGAGAACGAGGCGTTCCGCAAGGGCTTCCTCGAGCCGAACATGCTCGAGCCCAACATCATCGCGCCCGATGTGTTCGCGCGTTCGATCAACGACGGCCGCGAGCGCTGGGGCAAGATCATCCGCGCGGCGGGATTGAAGGGAAACTAGTTCAGCTGCGCATGCGCGTTTACTTCAGTCGGTAGTCCTGGGCGCGCTTCGAAGCAACGGTATCTGCTGCAGTGATGTGATCGAAGCGAACGACAATCTCGGAAAACGAATCGCTGAAATGGTACGGCGGTGCCCGCCGCCACAAAATTTCCAATAATCGATGCGAGTGGGCAGGCGGTAGGGGCCGGCTCCTACGCTGACACATGACGCGCTATACGACGCGCTACACACGACAACTGAAATATCGAAACGTTTGCGCGCGGCGATCCCATCGCTCGGCGAGGTGCAGCGCGTTGCCGCGGATTTGGTGTCGGATGCCGCCGGCCAGGCCGGCTATCAGGCCATCATCGAGGTGCCGCCGCGCGAGGCCGGGCGGCTCCAGGGCCTCGTCCTGGTGCCGGGCATGCCGGCGGAGGTGTTCATCCGCACCGGCGCGCGCACGCCGCTCGGCTACCTGCTCAAGCCGCTGACCGACACCTTCACGCGGGCGGTGCGAGAGGACTGAAGTCTGACTGGCAACTAAGCTATACGGAAACGTTATGCGCTGCGGCACTTCCACAGCACGCTTGAGCGATGCCCACTGATGCGGCTATGGACTTATGTGTCCTCGCCCGCCGCCACGCCCACCACCAGCCCCACCAGCGAAGAAGTTCCCTGGCGCATCCAGGGCGCCGTCTACGGCATCGGCCTGTTCTCGACCTCGATCTTCCACATCGCCGCGGTGATCGTGCCGCTCTATGCGGCGACCATGACCTCGTCGCCGCTGATGTTCGGCCTGGTGTTCAGCGCCGCGCACTTCCTGCCGCTGTTTCTGTCGATACACACCGGCGCGTTGATGGACCGGCTCGGCGCGCGGCGCGTGATGCTGGTCTGCACCGCCGTCGGCGCGATCACGCCGCTGCTCTATCCGGCATTCCCGTGGATCTGGGCGCTGGTGTTCCTGCAGATGTTCTTCGGCTTGTCGGAATCCATGGGCTGGCTCGGCGCCCAGACCATGATCGGCCAGTATATGTACGGCAAGACCGTCTATGCCGGCCGCATGAGCTTCATCATCCGCATCGGGCATCTCGTCTGCGCGCCGCTTGCGGGCATCAGCTGGGACCTCGCCGGACCATGGGGCGGCTTCCTGTTGATGTCGTTGTGGGGCGGCGGCTCGGTGGTGTGCGCGCTGCTGCTGCCGAAACAGCCGCTCGATCCGGACGCGCCGGTGCCCGAAGGACGCCGCGCCAAGGCACGCGCGCTCTTGCCCAAGGCGTCGGACTATCTCACCGCGTTCCGGCTGCTCGGCGTGCCGGCGGTGACGATCATCGTGCTGCTCGGCGCGCTGATGCATGTCGGCAATGCGGTGCAAGGCTCGTTCTATGTGGCGTGGCTCAACGACATGGGGCTGACCGGCACCGCCATCGGCCTGCTCGGCCCCGCCGCCGCGATCGGCGCGGCGCTGTTCTCGCTCTTGACCTCGAAGCTCATGCGCTACGTCGGCGGCTTGTGGATCGCGCTTCTCTCGCTCTGGTCAGGCATCCTGCTGGTGTGCGCGACGCCGCTGTTCGGCAGCTATTTCCTGCTGCAGATGGCGATGTTCCTGCGCTCGGGCGCCAACGGGCTCGCGCAGCCGCTGGTCATCACGCTGGTGCTGCGCGGCGCCGGCCGCGAGAACCAGGGCAAGGCGATCGGCTTGCGCGGCACCGCCAACCGCGTCGCCTCGATCGCGTCGCCGCTGGCGATGGGCGCGATCGCCGAAGCGGTCGGGCTCGAGCGCTCGTTCTATGTGATCGGCGCGCTGGTCAGCGTGGTGATGATCGGCATCGCGATCTATCTGTGGCGCAATCCGAAAATCGCGAAGGCGGGCGAGGACTAGCGACGAGTTATCTCGCATTTGCGAACGACATCTCATCGGTAGCCGCTCACCGCGATTTACCAATTCGCAAGGTTTGCGTCGCGCTGAAATCGGAATGTGCTATGATGCTCTCGATGCGGCGGACGGCCTTGAGCGGCTAGAGGGGCCTCAGCGATTTTGGTGTCCGCGCCTTAAACTCCTGTCGGCATTCTCGCTTCAGGCGGGAGACGAGCGCCCGGTCGCATCCGGGCGCTCGACCATTGTGCCGATGCTCAAGCCGTAATACCGCGCTTTTCCAGTCCGCTTTTTCGCGTGCCGCCCTCTACCGCTCGCCTGCATTGACGCTGTAGTCTCGGTGAGCCGTCAACTGCCGGGCGGAGCAAGCATGATGAAACTTCGCCGTCGTCAATTCCTGCGAGCGGCCGCCGGCGCGGCCGCGCTGCCGGCCCTGTCGCGCGTCGTGAAGGCGCAAAGCTATCCGGAACGGCCCGTGCGCATCATCGTCCCGTTCGCTCCCGGCGGCGGTGTCGACGTGCTCGCGCGTCACTACGCCGAGAAGCTCAAGGAATTGCGCGGCATCACGGCGGTGATCGAGAACCGCGCCGGCGGCAATGGTTCGGTTGGCGCGGGCGCCGTGCTGCAGTCTGCCGCCGATGGTTACACGCTGCTGTTCTCGGCCTCGACCCACATCATGGCGCGCCAGATCATGCGCAATGTCCCGTTCGATCCGGTCGCCGATTTCGCGCCGATCGCGCGGCTCGGTGAAGCGCCGCTGCTGGTCGTGATGACGGCCGGCTTGCCGCACAAATCGATCGCCGAGCTGGTGGCTGCCGCCAAGCTTGCGCCCGAGCGCTACACCATGGCCGTGCCATCGCTCGGCTCGATGGGGCATCTGGCGACCGTCGCATTCAATCGGCTGGCGGGACTGAACCTCACGATCACGTCGTACCGCGGCACGGCGCCGGCGCTCACCGACGTCATCGGCGGCCATGTGCAGCTCATGATCGATGCGATGCTCGCGCTGCTGCCGCAGGCGCGCAGCGGCAAGGTCAAGGCGCTCGCCATCACCACGCCAAACCGCAGCACGCTCGCCCCCGAAGTCCCGACCGCCGCCGAGAGCGGCATGAAGGGGCTGGAGTTTGCGTCCTGGTACGGGGTGTGGGCGCCCCGCAGCGTGCCACACGAGGTGGCTGCCTGGCTCAACATCTCCTTCAATGGGGCGACGCGCGAGCTTGCGCGCACCGGGCGCTTCGCCGAGCTCGGCCAGGAGCCCGTGATCGAGACGCGCGATGACTTCGCCCGCTTCATCGATGCCGACCTCGCGCGCAATGCCGAGCTGCTGAAGCTCGCGAATTTCCAACCGGTGTGAACTCAGCATTCGAGGCGATGCCAAGAGAGGCGATGCCAGGACAAGAAACGCCACCGCAGGTCGTTGTGGTCGGCGCCGGACCGGTCGGCATGGTATGCGCGCTCGCGCTCAACAAGCGCGGCATCCCGGTCACAGTGTTCGAGCAGGAGCCGGCGCCGGTCACGGATCAGCGCGCCGCTTCGATCCACCCGCCAACGCTCGAATTGCTCGACGCGATCGGGGTCACCGAGAAGATCCTTCCGCTTGGGCTCGTCTCCAAGGCGTACCGCTTTCATGACCGGGTGACCCATTCGGTCGTCGCCGAGTTTGATCTCGACCGCATGCGGGACGAGTTCAGGTTTCCGTTCGTGCTGCAATATGAGCAATACAAGCTCACCGCTTCGATCACCGCCGAATACGCCAATGCCGCCGACTTCGACGTCCGGTTCGCCCACTGCGTCACCGACATCACGCCGCATGCGGACGGCGTCGATGTCGAGGTTGCCTCGCGATCCGGCACCAAGCGGCTGAAGGCCGGCTATGTGATCGGCTGCGACGGTGGCCGCAGCACCGTCCGCAGGCTTGCCGGCATCGACTTTGCGGGATTCACCTACCCGGAAAAATTCATCAAGATCGCGACCCCGTTCGACTTCGGCACCGTCAATCCCGGTCTGGTTTATCGCAACTTCTTCTCCGACCCGGACGAATGGTGCAACCTGTTCAAGGTGCGCGGCGAGCATCCAGGCGGGCTCTGGCGCGCGATCTTCCCGATCAAGAGCGACGAGGACGACGCGGTGGCACTGGCCGCCGACCGGATCGAGGAGCGGCTGCAGAAATTCTTCCCGAAATCCGGCCGCTACCCGGTCGAATACGTCAATGTCTATGGCGTCAGCCAGCGGGTGGCGGAAACCTTTCGCCGCGGCCGCATCCTGCTCGCGGGCGATGCCGCGCATGTCAACAATCCGATTGGCGGCATGGGCATGAACGGCGGCATCCACGACGCGATCAACCTCGCCGAGAAGCTCGCGGCGGTGATCAAGGGCGAGGCCGGCGAGGACCTGCTCGACCGCTACGATCGCCAGCGCCGGCATGCCGCCGTGACTTACATCCAGGCGCAGACCATCGCCAACAAGCGGCTGATGGAAGAACGCGACCCGGCGGTGCGCGCCGCCAATTTCGACGAGTTGCGCCGCACCGCCGACGACCCCGAGGCCGCCCGACGCTATATGCGGCGCGCCGCGCTGCTCGACAGCCTGCAAACCGCCAATGCGGTGACCTGAGGCTTCTTGTTCCTGCCATCAATTTAGAACAGTATTAAACAGGCCCCGAGCGGCGGCCCTGCACCGCCGCGGGCGCAGGGAGGAAAAACAATGGCGACAAACTTTGTCGTGAATGGCCGGCCGGCATCGAGCGATGCGCCGCCGGCGACACCGCTGCTGTGGGTGATCCGCGAGCAGTTGCAACTCACCGGTACCAAGTTCGGCTGCGGCACCGGGCTGTGCGGCGCCTGCACGATCCATGTCGACGGTAAGCGCGCGTTCTCGTGCCAGGTGCAGGTGTCCGAGATCGCCGGCAAATCGGTGACCACCATCGAAGGGCTCTCGCCCGACTCCAGCCACCCGCTGCAGAAGGCCTGGCTGGCGGCGCAGGTGCCGCAATGCGGCTACTGCCAGTCCGGCCAGATCATGAGTGCGGCCGCGCTGTTGAAGGAAACGCCGAAGCCGAGCCGCGCGCAGATCGTCGAGCACATGAGCGCCAATATCTGCCGCTGCGGCACCTATCAGCGCATCGTCGGCGCGGTCGAACGCGCCGCGCGGGAGGGCTGAGCCATGACCATCCTCGAAACCTCCGCTCGTAACATACGCCCGTCGCGCAAAATCTCCCGCCGTCAGATGATGGTCGGCGCCGCCGGGCTCACGTTTGCGCTCGCGCTGCCGGGCAAGGCCGCGCATGCCGCCGCGCAGGCGAGCGAACGCGTCGGCAAGGCGATCAATCCGTGGCTCTCGATCGCGCCCGACGGCACCATCACCATCATGTCGGCGGCGACCGAGATGGGCCAGGGCTCGATGACCTCGCTGCCGCTCGTGCTCGCCGAAGAGCTCGACGCCGACTGGTCGAAGGTGCGCATCGTGCCGGTGCCGCCGATCGACAAGCTCTATGCCAATCCCGCCTACGGCATGATCTACACCGCCGGCAGCAATGCGGTGCGGGTGTATTTCCAGCCGCTGCGCATCTTCGGCGCGCAGGCGCGCCGCGTGCTGCTCGACAATGCCGCCAAGAAGCTTGGCGTCCCGGTCGAAGAGCTGACCACCGAGCCGAGCGTGGTCGTGCACGCCAAGTCGGGCCAGCGCCTGAGCTACGGCGAGATCGCCGCGTTCGCGGAGATCCCGGCGCAGGCGCCGGAGATCAAGCCGGATCAGCTCAAACGCCCGAGCCAGTTCCGCCTGATCGGCAAGGACGTCGTGCGCGTCGACGTCCCGGACAAGGTCAACGGCCGCGCGCAATATTCGATCGACGTGCAACTGCCCGGCATGCTCTACGGCGCGGTGTTGCGCGCGCCGGTCGAGGGCGCCGGACCCGAGCAGATCAATGACGCGAAAGCCCGTGCCGTCGCCGGTGTGATCAAGGTGGTGCGGCTGCCGTACGGCGTCGGCGTGGTCGCCGAAACGCCGTGGGCGGCGTTCGATGCCAAGCGCGCGCTCACCGGCGCGGTGACCTGGACCAAGACCGCCAAGGCCTGGGGCTTCGACAGCGACAAGGGCCTCGCGGCCTTCGCCGCGGCCGCGCGCGATCTCAAGGAGCCAAGCACCGACTGGTTCAAGGCCGGCGACGTTCGCGCGGCGCTGAGCCAGGCCAATTCCACGATGGATGCGACCTATCTCAGCGACTACGCCTATCACGCGCAGATGGAGCCGCTGAACGCGGTGGCATCGGTGTCGGCATCGGGCGACGCCGCCGAGATCTGGACCGGCACGCAGAGCCCGACCACGGCGCAGGAAGCGACCGCCAAGGTGCTCGGCATCAGCCGCGATCGGGTCAAGCTCAACTACTTCCTGATGGGTGGCGGCTTCGGCCGGCGCGGCCCGCGCGATTCCGACTTCACCGTCGATGCGGTGCTGCTGGCGAAAGACGCCGGCCGGCCGGTGAAGGTGATGTGGACGCGCGAAGACGACCTCCACAACGGGCGCTTCCGGCCGCTGTCGGCGCACTATCTGCGCGCCGGCATCGATAGTTCGAGCCGGCTCATCGCCTGGCATCATCGCCATGTCGGCGACCGGGTGACGCCGTTCTTCGATCCGGTGCGCTACGAAGCCAACAAGCGCCGCGACGGCATCCTGATGGCCGGCACCGAGCTTGCCGGCTACGACGTGCCCAACCAGCTGGTCGAGCAGCTCTATCAGGACACCGGCGTGCGCACCGCGCCGTTGCGCGGCATCGGCTTCATCGCCAACAAGTTTGCGACCGAGTCCTTCATGGACGAAGTCGCGGGCGGACGCGGCATCGATCCGCTGAAGTTCCGGCTCGACATGCTGGCCAAGAACCCACGCGCAACGAAGATCGTCGAGCGGGTGGCGCAGATGGCGGACTGGGGGCGCGCACGCCCGGCCGGCCGCGCGCTCGGGATTACCTACATTGACTACTCCGGCACGCAGGTGGCGGGCATCGCGGAGATCTCGGTCGACCGGACGAGCGGCCAGATCGCGGTGCACGACTTTTGGTGCACGATCGACTGCGGCATCGCGGTCCAGCCCGACAATGTGGTGGCGCAGACCGAGAGCAGCATTGTCTACGGCCTCGGCGTTGCATTGAGCGAGCGCGTCACCATCAAGGACGGCGTGGTGCAGCAGTCGAACTTCTACGACTACCGCGTGCCGCGCCTGAACGAGGTGCCGGCGATGCACATCGAGCTGATCGCGAGCGACAATGTGCCGACCGGCGTCGGCCAGATGGCCACGCCGCTGGTGGCGCCCGCGATCGGCAATGCGCTGGCGCGGCTTGCCGGCGTGCGGCTGCGGCACGCGCCGTTCACGCCCGAGCGGGTGAAGGCCGCGCTCGGCTGAGGGCAGTTGTCTCCGACACGATGCAGAAGCCCCGGCGATGCGCCGGGGCTGCTTGCTGCTCTTACAATGGGCAGGAATCGGGAGTATCTTTGGTCACGCGTGCCAGCTACCGCGCATTGGAGCGGATCGAGTCGAACGATCGGAAACAACCATGAAGTCGCTTCTTCTCATTCTCTCGCTCGGCTCGGTCGACACCGCGACCGCGCAGGGCGGCGTTCCCACGATCGACGTCGGACCGAGCTGTAAGGCGGCGGCGGCCGGTACCACAGGCGCCCAGGATGTCGACAGTTGCCGCAGGAGCGAGCAGGCGGCGCGCGAATCGCTGGTGAAGCAGTGGACCAGCTTCCCCGCAGGTGACCGCACGGGCTGCTACCAGCTGACGACCACCGGCACGCCCGGCACCTATACGGAGCTGCTGACCTGCCTTGAAATGCGGCGCGATGCCCGCGCTCTCGACGCCAAGAGCAAGAAGTAACCCACGCATCCGCGCGAATCAGCGCCGGCTGCGCCATCGGACGATCGTCACGCGCCCCTCGTCTCCGACTACTGTGCCGCCAGCAATCGCGCGCCCGGGAACGCGATTTCGATCAGCGTCCCCTCGCTCGGCTTGCTCTTGATCTGGAACGTCGCCTGGTTGGCTTCGGCCAGCGCCTTGGTCAGCGGCAGCCCGAGGCCGGTGCCGCCGGCGCGCCCGCGCGTCGTGGTCGCGACCTGACGGAACGGTTCGAGCGCGGTCGCGAGGTCCTGCTCGTTCATGCCGATGCCGGTGTCGCGCACGCGCAGCACCACCTCGCCGGCGTCGGACATCGCGGTCGAGACGATCACCTGCCCGCCCGCGGCCGTGAACTTGATCGAGTTCGAAACCAGATTGAGCACGATCTGGCGCACCGAGCGCGCATCTGCCATCACCGGCGGCAGCCGCGGCGACAGCGAGGTGCGGATGATGACGCGCTCGCGGTTGGCCTGCGGCTGCATGATCGCGACGCATTGCTGCGTCAGCTCGTTGAGCGAGACGCTGGCGAAGGTGAGCTCGAGCTTGCCGGCCTCGATCTTGGAGAGATCGAGCAGGTCGTTGATCAGCGAGATCAGATGGCTGCCCGAGGCGTGGATGTCTTTGAGATATTGCCGATAGCGCTCGTTGCCGATCGGGCCGAAGCGCTCCTCCGTCATCACCTCCGAGAAGCCGATGATGGCGTTGAGCGGCGTGCGGATCTCGTGGCTGACCTTGGCGAGGAAATCCGACTTCGCCGACGACGCGCGCTCGGCGTCGCGCCGCGCCGCGATCAGCTCCTCCTCCGCCTTCTTCCACGGCGTGATGTCGCGGAACACCGCGCAGTATCTGCCGCCGTCGTCGCCGAGCCGGCCCATGGTCATGAACAGCGGGATCAGGCCGCCGCGCCGTTCGCGTCCGATGATCTCGCTGCCGTCGTTGATCGGCGCCGCGCCGCCCGTCCCTTGCAGCCGCTCAAGATAATCGACGGCGGTGCCGATGCTTTCCGGCGCGAACAGTTCGGCGAAGATTTTTCCCTCGAGCTCGGCCGCGTCGTAGCCGAACAGCGCCTGCGCGCTGCGGTTTCCCGACACGATGCGCGCCGCGCGGTCGAGCACGATCACGCCGTCGGTCGCCGTATCGAGGATCGCGCTGAGCTCGCTCGCCTGCGCGCGCGCCGCGTCGAGCAATGCTCTGGTGGCGGCATCCTCGCTTGGCGGCATGGTCAGGAGCGCGAACGCCAACTCGCCGTCCCACGGCACCTGCAGCAGCCGCGCCTCGGCGACGTTGTTCTCGTCGTTGAGGCTCGCGATCGAGAACGCTTTGCGGCCGCCCTCCTCGATATCGATGTCGCCGGATTCGATCATCAGGCTGTCGAGCCCGCCCGCTTCCGCCAGCGCGTCCAGGCTGTCGCTGCCGGCCCAGTCCAGGAACGGCTTGTTGGCGTACAGCAAGTCGCTCAGCCGATAGACCAGCACGCCGATCGGCAGCCGGTCGAGGAACGGCCGCGTCTGATCCGCGGTCGCCGGCTCGGTGTCGCGCGGCCCGTCGATGGCGGGTGTGCCCTGCGCCGCCGGCGGCACATTGGTGTTGGCGGTCAGCTGCGCGCGCGCATCGGCTTCATTGATGCGTTGCGTGAGCTGGCGCGAGAGCTCGTTGAAGGCGTAGCGTTCGACCGGCGTCAGGCCCGGCGCGTCCTCCGGCCGGACGTCCGACGATGTGATGGTGGGCGGCGCCGTCACGACCGGCAGCACTTCGACGACCGCGCCCTGGCGTTCGCGCGCAATCACGTTCAGATGTGCGACGTCGCGGCACACGCCAAAACCGCGATAGCCGCGATAGGCGCGCTCGCGGTCGAACACCGGCAGGCCCGACAGTTCGACCGCAAGCCGCTCGTTGCTGCCGTCGACGCGCCAGGCGACCGACACGCCGCTCCAGGTGGCGCGCGTGGCGATCGCGCGCGCGACCTCGCCTGCGGGATCGAGATGGGTCACCGACGCGATGAACGGCCAGGGCTGGCCGATCAGCGCCGCGGTCCGCGGTCCCATGATCGTGAGGAACTCGGCGGAGTCGATGGCGAAGCGGCCCTCCGGATCCATCTGCCAGACGAAGCGCAGCGGACGGCGGTGCTCCTCCATGGCGGCGGCAGACGCCGGCGGCGGAGGTGGCGGCGGCAATTCGGGAAACAGCTCCGGTTGCGCGGCAGGCGGCGTGTCGTCCGGCGTAGCCGCGATCGCGGGCGCCGGCTCAGGCGGCAGCGGTTCAGGGACGGGCAGGGGCATCGGAGCCGGCACGGGTGCGGGCGCGGTCGTTGCTGCAACCGGTGTTGCCGCTGCGCGCGGGACGGAATTCTTGCGGAGCGTTGCGACCCACACCGCGGGCTCCTGGATACGATCGATCTGGATCATCTCGCCGACCGCGTCGAGCGACACGTTCTCGTCGATCGATCGCCGCGCCGCCGCGGTCGCGCCGATGAGCGCGCCGTCGTCGTCGAACACCGCAACCGGCTCGACGTTCGCCGCGAGCAATCGCGCCACGCGCTCCGCAAGCGAAAGCTCCGGCCCGACGCGCTCGACCGCGGCGATCAGCACGCCCGTTGCGCCGTCGGCGAGGGTGATCCGTGCGCACGCGCAGGTCAGCGGGCGGCCCATCGCCGCGCCGAAGCCGCGCAGCCGCTCAAGCCGCACCGCACCATCGCTGCGCAGCGTGTCGGCGATGCGCGCGACCTCGGCGGCGGCGCGTTGCGTGCGGTCGAAGGTGCGGACGGAAAGCGCGGCCGGCGTCGGCGCGCCGAAGATCGCGGCGCCGGTCGGATTGGACCACAGCACGTGCGTGGCGTCGGGCGACCACAGCCATGCCGGCGATGGGCGGAGCGCCAAGCGGCTTCAGGCGCGGGTCGTGCAGCCAGCCAATCATCGCCCACCGTTGCGCCGGCGAAGGGGCCGGCATGCAGCGTCCTTAATGGTTTCTTACTAGTCGGGGGCTTCCGCAGCGTCCACGCCGGGGCCCCGGGTGGCGCTGGTAAAGCGGTGATAACCTTAACTTTTCCAAGGGCTTGGCGGCAGCATCCGGGCCGCCGCGTGCTGCCGGTCACCACCTGCCCATCAAAATAGCTTATTGTGCATCGCAATATTTTATATTGCATTGCACCAAAACTTGTGCCATATTCTAATTCAGAGGCTGCTGCCTGATTAGGCATCGCAACGGGTAGCAGGCCGGCCATTGGAATGCGGAATACGACACGGACCGACGCCGGGCGGCAGGGTCCACAAAAAGTGTCCCAGCGCCGCCCATTAACGGTCGAAGGGAAGGATCGATTGTATGTCTGAGGCCACTCACAGCAACCCGCGCAGCAAAGCGAAGCCCGCAATTCCCGGCCCCGCCGCGTCCGCGTTTGAGTTTCCGAAGTTCGAAATCCCGAACTTTGAGATGCCCAAGATGGAAGTCCCCGCCGCGTTCCGCGAATTCGCGGAAAAGGGCGCTTCGCAGGCGAAAGAGACCTACGAGAAGATGAAGGCCGCCGCCGAAGAGGCGACCGACGTGCTCGAGGACACCTACGCCAACGCCGCCAAGGGCGCCGCCGACTACGGTCAAAAGCTGATCGAGGCCACCCGCGCCAACACCAATGCCGCGTTCGACTTCTACACCGAGCTGATGTCGGTGAAGTCCTATTCGGAGGTGATCGAGCTCTCGACTGCGCATGCGCGCAAGCAGTTCGAGGCGGTCACCGCGCAGACCAAGGACCTCGCGGCCCTGGCCCAGAAAATGGCGACCGAGACCGCCGAGCCGATCAAGGACAGCGTCACCAAGGCCTTCTCCAAGGTCGGCTGACGACCCCCGATCGTGTGATCGCCGTCACAGAAAGCCCGGGTTCACCACCCGGGCTTTTTTGCATTTGAACGAAAAGACATGGCGGTGCTACCAAGCAGTGGGTGGCGCGCACCGGGCTTGCCAAACGTGAGGCTGGCTCCTAGGTTCGGACCGCTCTGCGAGCAATATCGCACGTATCTGTGCAGCTGTAGCTCAGTTGGTTAGAGCGCCGGTCTGTGGAACCGGAGGCCGGTGGTTCGAGTCCACCCAGCTGTACCATTCTCCTGCATCCCCAATTCTACAATTAGGCAACTTGTCTGCTTGTCTACCCGCTCCCATGGACCGCCAGCCTCGGTCTCGAAACCTTTCAAATTGTTCATCGTATTTCCGTTGGAGCACCCTTGGCCCAGGGGTCGAATTGACCCTTCGGAGGTGTTAGCTTCGCAGCGTCTGCTCGCCTGCACAGAGCGATCGTAACGGTGAGCGCCGGGCTCGGCGGCTTGAGGAGTTTCGGATCATGTCACGACTGCCTGACTGGACGGTGCCGGCCGGTGCGCAGCCGAAACCGGAGGACTACGACTACGATCTTGATCGTGCGCTGGGCGCCGTCGTCGGCATTCGCTCGATCGTGCCGCCCGACGCATTCTCCGCCGAGACGCTCGGCACCGAGCGCGCCGGCAACGGCGTCTTGATCCGCGAAGGCGGCGTCGTCCTCACCATCGGCTATCTCATCACCGAAGCCGAGCAGATCTGGCTCACCTTCAGCGACGGCCGCGTCGCGCCCGGGCACGTGCTCGGCTACGACCAGGAAACCGGCTTCGGCCTGGTGCAGGCGCTCGCGCGCATCGACCTCGAACCGATCCCGATGGGGCAGTCGGGCGCGCTGCAGGTCGGCGAGCGCGTGGTGGTCGGCGGCGCCGGCGGGCGGCACCATTCGGTGGCGGCGCGCGTCGCCGCACGGCAGGAATTCGCCGGCTACTGGGAATACGTGCTCGACGAGGCGATCTTCACCGCGCCGGCGCATCCCAATTGGGGCGGCACCGCGCTGATCGGCGCGCGCGGCGATCTCCAAGGCATCGGCTCGCTGCAGCTCGAGCAGCCGCGCGAGCAGGGCACCGAGCATCTCAACATGGTGGTGCCGATCGACCTGCTGAAACCGATCTACGATGACCTGCTGACGCTCGGCCGCCGCAACCAGCCGCCGCGGCCGTGGCTCGGGCTCTATGCGACCGAGGTCAACGACCGCGTCGTGGTGGTCGGCATGTCGAACCGCGGTCCGGCGCGCAAGGCCGATCTGCGCACCGGCGACGTCGTGCTTGCGGTCGGCGGCACCGAGGTCAGCGATCTCGCCGGCCTGTTCCGCCGCATCTGGGCGCAAGGCGATGCCGGCGTCGACGTGCCGCTCACCGTCTATCGCGACGGCAAGACTTTCGAGCTGCGCGTCCCGTCCGCCGACCGGCGGCGCTTCCTGAAGGCGCCGCGCCTGCATTGATTTATGCGACGAGAACGGTTCTGATTGGATCAACTCGTTCTATCATCCGCTCGTCCCCGCGGAAGCGGGGACCCAGTTTAAATCAAGACTGGATTCCCGCGTGCGCGGGAATGAGCGGAGGATAGAGCCAATCCAAGTGAAAGAAAAATTTCGGGGAGGTTGTGATGGCGTACGAACACCGCACCGGGCGCGTCAACTCCGGTGACGTGACACTGTTTTATCGCGTCTTCGGCAAGGCCGGCGCCACGCCGATCCTGATCCTGCACGGCTCCAACTACTACGACTCGGTCGACTGGATCGAAGTCGCCTCCGCGCTCGCCAACGACCGCGAGGTGGCGGTGCCCGACCGCCGCGGCTGGGGCGATTCCACCTGGAGCCCGAGCAAGGACAATTCGCTCGACGCGCTGCTCGACGACATGCTGGCGGTGATGGGCGTGATGAAGTGGCCGAAGGCGATCGTCATGGGCCATTCCGGCGCCGGTCCGACCATCATCTCGTTCGCGGTCAACTTCCCGCAGATGACCGAGAAGCTCGTGCTGGTCGACAGCCAGATGAACCGCGAGGAAAGCGCGCGCACCGGCAAGTCGGTCGGCAATCCGCCTTACGTCTACGAGTCGGTCGAGGCGGCGATGGAGAAGCACAAGTTCTCCAATCCGCCGCGCTTCTCGTGGGACCGCAAGCGCGCCGAGCAGTCACTGGTGAAGGTCGAGAAGGGCCTCATGCTCAAGCGCGATCCGGACGGCGGCAACCGCCAGCCGATCGGGGAGGGCGCCGCGCTGCCGCGCCGACCGGTGCGCGAGATGTGGGAGGAGCTCGGCGATGGTCAAGGTGCCGATGATCGTCATCCGCGGCAACCGTTCGTCGCGCTATCCGGCGGCGACGGTCGAGCGGCTCACCAAGAACTATCCGCACATCCCGCAGGCCGTGGTCGATTCCGAGCACGACGTCGCCGGCCAGGCGCCGGAGGCGCTGATCAAGCATGTACGGACGTTCATCGCGGGCACGTGAGCCGCGCATGGTGCCGTGAAATTACACGGCGAGCGGAACAAAGTTTCAAGCTTGCGAGTCATGCTGGCGAGGCAACCAGCAAAGGGCAACCCATGCGCACCTTCCTCGCAGCAGCAACGATCGCTTTAGGATCACTGGGTCTCGCGTCGGTGCAAGCGTCCCCGGTTGTGCCGGGTGGCATGACATCGGCCGTTGAGCAGCTTGGCGGGATGGAGGCCATTCACTGTACGCCGGGCAAGCGCCATCACATCCCGACTTGGAATTACCAGGCCGACGGCTGCCGCCGGCCGAGCAAGAAAAAGAAGGCGCCAGCGAAGGCTCCGGCCAAGGCGCCGCCGCCCAAGAGCAGCTATTTGCAGATGTAGCGATCCGCGGCAGAGCAACGGGCGCGGTAGCGAGCACCGTGCCCGGCACTGGTCCTACGCCTCCGCGGTCGGTGCCGGCGTGTCGAGGTCGACAAACACCTGGCCGTCGCGCACCTCGGTCTTGAAGGTCTTGAGCGCGATGAAGCAGGGCGGCTGCACCGCCTTGCCGCTCGGCACGTGGAACGCGCCGAAGTGGAAACTGCACTCGATCACGTCGCCGTCGAGCGTGCCGTCGGCGAGATCGGCCATGCCGTGGGTGCAGCGCGCCTCGGTGGCATAATAGGCGCCATTGATGTTGTAGATCGCGACCAGCTCGTCGCCGACCTCGCGGCTGATCACGCCGTTTTCCGGCACATCCGTAGCGGCACAGACTTGGGTTTCGGCCATGGTCGTCTTGGTTGGTGTTGAATGATGCCCGTGCTTTAGCGGCACCTCGAAAAAGTGCAAGGGGGAGAGCGCATCCCTGCGGCGTTTGCGACGCATTTGACCGCCTTTCCGCCGGCCTTATAACCTAGCGCCCAACCCACGGGACGTCCCAGCAAGCGCGAGGCCAAGGTCCTAAAACCATGTCCGCTTCCTACATCATCGACGACCGCGAAAAGAAAACCTTCCTGCTGGACCGCGAGGTGCTGGTCTCGGAGGACATCCTGCGCAAGGAGATGGCGCAACATCTTCAGCCGCTGCTGGATCTATGTCGGTCACGCTTCCGAGCTGAAGAAGCCGGGCGATTTCGTCTCCCGCAAGGTCGCCGGCCGGCCGGTGATCTTCGTGCGCGACGCCAAGAACGTCTACCACTGCCTGTTCAACACCTGCCGGCACCGCGGCGCCATCGTCTGCACCCAGCGCGAGGGCAATGCGCGGCGCTTCATGTGCATCTATCACGGCTGGACCTACGCCAATGACGGCTCGCTCGCGCGCGTGCCGGGCGACGACGCCTATGCCGAGGCCGTTCGATCCGCAGGAATTCGGGCTGCGCGCGTCCGGCGCGGTTCGAGGAATATCGCGGCTTCTGGTTCATGAACCTCGACAAGGACGCGCCCGCGCTCACCGACTATCTCGCCGGCGCCAAGGACTACATCGATCTCGTGATCGACCAGTCGCCGTCGGGGCAGATGGAGATCATCGCCGGCGTGCAGGAATACGACGTCGCCGCCAACTGGAAGCTGATGGTCGAGAACTCGGTCGACGACTATCACCTGCCGTCGACGCATTCGACCTGGCTCAACTTCATGGCCAACTCGGGCGTGAAGCTCGAGCCGCCGCCGAAGGACTCCGGCCAGGTGCTGCCGACCAAGGGCCTCGCGGTCGAGCTCGGCAACGGCCACTTCACCACCGACAACATCAATTTCCGCGGCCGGCCGGTCGCCAAGTGGATCCCGCTCTATGGCGAGGCGGCAAGGCCGGAGATGGACGCGATCCGCGCCGAGCTGGTGCAGCGGCTCGGGCCGCAGCGCGCCGCCCGCGTCGCCGACACCAACCGCAACCTCGTGATCTTCCCGAACCTCGTGATCAACGACGGCTCGTCGGTGACGGTGCGCACCTTCTATCCGGAAGGCGCCAACAAGATGCACGTCACCGCCTGGGCGCTCGGCCCGGTCGAGGAGAGCGAGAGCGCCCGCGCGCGGCGGCTCGATGCGTTCCTCACCTTCTACGGCCCCGGCGGCTTCGCCACGCCCGACGACGTCGAGGCGCTGGAGCTGGTGCAGCAGGGCCTCGCCAACTGGCAGGACGACCGCTGGTCGGAGATGTCGCGCGGCATGGGCAAGGAGGGCGAGCAGCTCAACAGCGACGAGCACCACCTGCGCATCTTCTGGCGGCGCTGGAACGAGCTGATGGGAGCGCGGGCGTGACGGTCGCAGCACAAAAGGTCGTCACCCGGGCGCAGGTCGAGGATTTCCTCTACCACGAGGCCGCGCTGCTCGATGAGTGGAAGCTCGACGAGTGGCAGACGCTGCTCACCGACGACGCCACCTATTACGTGCCGCCCAACGACAAGCTCGACGGCGACCACCGCTCGACGCTGTTCATCATCGCCGACGACCGCGAGCGTATCCGCCAGCGCATCATCCGCATCAACGACCCGAACTGCCACGCCGAATATCCGAAGTCGCGCACGCGGCGGATGATCTCGAACGTGCGGATCGCGAGCGTGGAGGGCGATCTCGTCACCGTCACCGCGAACTTCGTCTGCTACCGCTTCCGCCGCAACGAGCGCATCCGCGAATATGTCGGCGGCTATCGCTTCATCCTGAAGATCGCCGGCGACAGCTTCCGTATCCAGGAGCGGCGCGTGTTCATCGACGCGCACGAGCTTGGTTCGCTGGGATCGGTGAGTTTTATTTTGTAGTGCTCACCACACAGTCATGGCCGGGCTTGTCCCGGCCATCCACGTCTTCAATCACAGGCAAGACGTGGATGCCCGGCACAAGGCCGGGCATGACGCCACGAAACGACGTACCTAAGGAAACCCAATGTCCAAGCTCGATGCTCTGTTCGAAGAACTCGTCACCGCCAACCGCATCCTGGCGACCGAAGGCGTGGTCGACTCGTTCGGCCATGTCAGCGCGCGGCACCCCGACAATCCGCAGCGCTTCTTCCTGTCGCGGGCGCGGGCGCCGGACTGCATCGAGAAGGACGACATCATGGAGTTCACGCTCGAGGGCGAGCCGATCAACCCGGGCAGCAAGGCGCCCTATCTCGAGCGCTTCATCCATGGCGGCCTCTACGAGGCGCGGCCCGACGTGCATTCGGTCGTGCACAACCATTCGCCGAGCGTGATCCCGTTCGGCGTGACCAACCAGCAAGCTCCAGCCGCTGCTGCACATGTGCGCCAATATCGGCCACGAGGTGCCGACCTGGGATTCGCACGACAAGTTCGGCGACACCGCGCTGCTGGTCGAGAACGTCGCCATGGGCCGCGACCTCGCCAAGGCGATGGGCTCGGGCCGCACCATCCTGATGCGCGGGCACGGCGCCACCGTGGTGGCGCCGAACGTCCGCCACTGCGTGTTCATCTCGGTCTATCTCGAGGTCAACGCCAAGCTGCAGATGCAGGCGATGGCGATGGGCGACATCAAGTTCCTCACCGCCGGCGAGGTCGACAAGATCATCGAGCGCACCGGGCCCTACACGCTCAACCGCGCCTGGGAGAACTGGTGCCGCCGCGCCAACCGGCCGGTGACGCCGCAGTAGTGCGGCGGACTCGGCGTGCTCCCTCTCCCCGGAGGGGAGAGGGTTGGGGTGAGGGGGTTCGAACCTATCGAGGATCGCTTCCCCCCACCCCCGACCCCTCCCCGCCGCTTCGCGGGGGGAGGGGAGCGGAGAGACCGAGCGCGCATCGGTCACGTGCCAGCTCCGCCGTCTTCCTGCTATGATTGGGCGAATGTGGCGGGCGCGAAAAGCCACCTGTGGGGAGTGACGCCATCCATGACCGTGGTCGCGATGCCGTCCGGACGCGTGCCTGGCGCCAAAGCGGCGGAGCCGATCCTCACCGTCGACAACATCGTCAAGCAGTTCGAGACCCCGGACGGCGTGCTCACCGCCGTCGACAACGTCTCGCTGGCGGTCAAGCCCGGCGAGTTCTTCGGCGTGATCGGCCCGTCCGGTTGCGGCAAGTCGACGCTGTTCAACATCATCGGCGGCCTGCTTGACGGCTATGACGGCACCGTGCGGGTCGGCGGTGAACTGGTCAACGGCCCGCATGCGTCGATCGGCATGATCTTCCAGGAGGAGTCGACCTTTCCCTGGCGCTCGGTGATCGACAACGTCGCGTTCCCGCTCGAGATCGCAGGCCTGCCGAAGACCGAGCGCTACGAGCGCGCGCGCCACTTCGTGTCGCTGGTCGGGCTCGACGGTTTCGAGCGGCGGTTTCCGGCGGAGCTGTCCGGCGGCATGCGCCAGCGCGTGTCGATGGCGCGCACGCTGGCGGCGCAGCCCAAGATCATGCTGATGGACGAGCCGTTCGCCTCGCTCGACGAGCAGACGCGGCTCCTGCTCGGCGACAAGGTGCTGCAGATCCAGCAGGAGCTCAAGCAGACGACGCTGCTCATCACCCACAACATCACCGAGGCGGTGCAGCTCTCCGACCGCATCATGGTGATGACCTACCGGCCCGGGAAGGTGAAGCGGATCGTCGACATCGACCTGCCGCGGCCGCGCACCTCCGAGATCGTGTCGAGCGAGGCGTTCGGCCGCTATGTCGCGCAGATCTGGAGCGACCTGCGCGAGGAGGCGACGCGCGGGATGGTCGACGACGAGAAGCGCCGCGGCGGGGCGCCATGACCGCGCCGGTGCCGTTCAGCAGGAGCCGCTATTTCCCGGCGGTGCTCGGGCTCGGCTCGTTCGTGGCGATCGTCCTCTTGGTCGAGCTGCTGATCTATGTCGACGTCCTCAACCGCTTCATCATCCCGCCGCCGAGCGACGTGATCGCCGCGTTCCCGCGCGTCATCATGGAGGAGGACGTGCTGTCGCGCTTCTTCCTGACCGCGGGGGAGGCGCTGGCGGCGAGCGTCCTGGTCACGATCTTCGGCGTCGCCGGCGGCGTGCTGCTCTACCAGTTCAACCTGCTGCGGCTCGCGACCGAGACCTGGGTGGCGGCCATCGCGGCCGCGCCGCTGGTGCTGATGTATCCGCTCTATCTCGTGATCTTCGGCCGCAACGCCACCACCATCGTGATGATGGGCTTCACCGCCGGGCTCGCGCCGATCATCCTCAAGACGCTCGAAGGCCTCGCCGGCACCCGGCGCGTGCTGATCAACGTGGGCAGGAGCTTCAACCTCACGCGCTCGCAGCAGTTCTGGAAGATCCTGTTCCCGGCGGCGCTGCCGACGATCTTCGTCGGCATGCGGCTCGGGCTGATCTTCGCGCTGATCAACATCGTCGGCGTCGAGTACCTGATCAATTTCGGCGGGCTCGGCCAGCTCATCAACGAGCTGGCGGAGCGCTTCGACCTCGCCGGCACCTATGCGGCGATCTGCTTCGTGATCCTGGTCAGCATCATCGTGTTTGCGCTGACCGAAAGGCTTGAGCGATGGCTGAGACCGGCAGGTTGAGCGCCCCGCGCTTTGCGCCAAGTTGGGCGCCGCTTTGGGTGCGCGAGCACCCGGTCACGGCGCTGCGCATCTTCATCATCGTCACCGTGCTGTTGGTGTGGGAAGCGCTCGCGCAATCGGGCTGGCTCTACCGCGACGTGGTGCCGTCGCTCGTTGCGATCGGCCGCGCGCTCTACGAGCTGCTGCGCGATCCGACCTTCTACTTGCATCTCTACGCGACGTTCTACGAGATCGTCGCTCGGGCATGGTGATCGGCGGCGTCTGCGCGGGCTTGCGGTCGGCATCGCTGCTCGGCGGCTCGAAGCTGATGCAGCGCGCCTACGAGCCGTTCCTCTACTATCTCGGGCCGTGCCCGAAGATCATCTTCTTCCCGGTCATGATCATGTGGTTCGGCGTCGGCCCCGGCTCCAAGGTCGCGATGGGCGCGATCTCCTGCTTCTTCCCGGTCGCGCTCAATGTCGCCGGCGGCATGCGCGAGATCGACAAGGTGCTGATCCGCGTCGGCCGGAGCTTCCGCGCCAACACCTGGCAGATGGTGACCAAGATCTACATGCCGGCGATGCGCCACCCGATCATCAACGGCATGCGGCTGGGCTTGGGCGTCTGCCTGATCGGCACGCTGCTCGCCGAAACCAAGCTGTCGAACCGCGGCGTCGGCTTCCTGGTGATCCAGGCCTACACCCTGTTCGACATGCCGCTGATGTATTCGCTCCTGATCGTGCTGTTCGTGATCGCGATCGGCGCCAATGCGCTGATCGGCCGCCTCGGCGGCCTCGACACCATCAAGCGTTCGTAGCGTTTCTGTAGGGAGGTGACACCATGTCCGTTGCAACCGCCACCAAGCCTGAGCAGCCGCTGAAGCTGCCGACCCACCGCGATCCCTACTACGCCGGCAAATGGCAGAAGCCCGCGACCGCGCGCTATGCCGACGTGACCGCGCCCGGCTCCGGCGAGTCGCTCGGCAAGGTCGTCGACGGCACGGTCGCCGATGCCGAAGCCGCGATCGCCGCCGCCAAGGCCGCGTTCAAGGAATGGCGGCGGGTGCCGCCGCTGGAGCGCGCCAAGATGCTGCGCGCCATCGCCGACGTGCTGCGCAAGAACGGCGACGAGCTGGCGATGCTCGACGCCGCCGACTGCGGCAATCCCTATGCCGAGATGGTGCGCGATGCCAACGCCGGCGCGGCGCAGCTCGATTTCTACGCCGGCCTCGTCACCGAGATGAAGGGCGCCTCGATCCCGATGGGCCCGGACGTCGGTGAACTTCTCGGTGCGCGAGCCGCTCGGCGTGGTCGGGCGCATCATCCCGTTCAACCATCCGTTCATGTTCGCGGCCGGCAAGTCGGGCGCGCCGCTCGCCGCCGGCAACACCGTCGTGCTCAAGCCGCCGGAACAGGCGCCGCTCTCGGCGCTGCGGCTCGCCGAGCTGATCGACGGCATCCTGCCGCCCGGCGTGTGGAACGTGGTGCCGGGCGGCCGCGAAGTGGGGCAGGTGCTCTCCAGCCATCCCGACGTCGCCGATGGTGGCGCTGATCGGCAGCGTGCCGACCGGCCGCGCGGTGATGAAGGCCGCCTCCGACACGCTCAAGCCGGTGCTGCTGGAGCTTGGCGGCAAGAACGCGCTGATCGCCTATCCCGACGCCGATCTCGAAGCGGTGTCGGCGGCGGTGGTCGACGGCATGAACTTCACCTGGTGCGGGCAGTCCTGCGGCTCGACCAGCCGCGCCTTCGTCCATGAGAAAATCTACGACGCGGTGCTCGAGCGCGCGGCGCAATCGATCAAGCGCTACAAGCCCGGCGATCCGACCGATCCCGCGACCACCATGGGCTCGATCATCAACCAGGTGCAGTACGACCGGGTGCTGAAATACATCGCGGCGGGCAAGGAGGACGGCGCGCGCCTCGTCTCGGGCGGCAAGCGGCCGGACGATCCGAAGCTCGCCAAGGGCCTGTTCATCGAGCCGACCATCTTCGCCGACGTGAACATGGGCATGCGCATCGGCAAGGAGGAGATCTTCGGGCCGGTGCTCTCGGTGTTCAAATGGAAGGACGAGGCGGAGATGCTGGCGCAGGTCAACCAGGTCGAATACGGGCTCACCTGCTCGATCTGGACCAACGATCTCACCACCGCGCACCGCACCGCGGCGGCGGTCGAGGCCGGCTATGTCTGGATCAACGAGGTGTCGAAGCATTTCCTCGGCGCGCCGTTCGGCGGCTACAAGCAGTCCGGCGTCGGCCGCGAGGAATGCATCGAGGAGCTGATCCGCTTCACGCGCGAGAAGAACATCCACGTGAACCTGAAGCGGCGCAGCGGACATTAAATTCCGGCACCACGGTTTCCAGCGGCCCGCCCAGCTTGTGGACGGGCCGCAATCTTTATAGCCTTCCGTCGCAAAGCCGGCCGCCGCCACGAAGCGTGCCGGAAAAAGGGGGGAGGTTTCGCTCATGCAACGGATCGTCTGCATTCTGACGATCGTGCTTGTCCCGACGCTGGCGTCGGCGCAGCAGCAGAAGCCGGACTGGGCGTTTCCCGTCCCCGACAAGGTGAAGGTCGAACCGCGCTTTGCGCCCGACCGCGTGCGGACGGTCAATGGCGTGTCGTACACCCGCGCCGCCGTCGACGATTTCTACAACGTTCCGGTCTGGCGTCCGCAAATGCATCCGCAGATGTCGAAGGTCGTCCAGCACGGCAACAAGGACACGCAGGTGCGCGCCTGCGGCTCCTGCCATCTGCCGACCGGCACCGGCCACGACGAATCCGCCTACATGGCCGGCCTGCCGGTCAACTACTTCATTCGCACGATGAACGACTGGAAGACCGGCGACCGCAAGTACGGCGGTACGATGATCGCGATGCTCAAGATCATCAGCGATGCCGAGATCAGGGAAGCGGCCGAATATTTCGCCGCGCTCAAGCCGACGCCGTGGATCAGGGTGGTCGAGACCGACACCGTGCCGAAGACCTACACCGGCATGACCACCCGGCGCCTCGTCCATCCGGACGGCGGCACCGAGCCGATCGGCAACCGCATCGTCGAGGTCCCCGAGGACGAGGAGGTAGCCGTCCATCGCGATCCGATCTCGGGCTTCGTCGCCTATGTGCCGAAGGGCAGCATCGCAGCGGGGCAGGGAACTGGTGACGACAGGCGGCGGCAAGACGCTGCCGTGTGGAATCTGTCACGGGCCGACCCAGCGCGGGCTTGGCGACGTGCCGGGGCTCGCAGGGCGGCATCCCAACTACATCGTGCGCCAGCTCTGGAACATGCAGAACGGCGATCGCGTCGGGACCTCTGCCGCGCTGATGAAGCAGGTCGTCGACAAGCTCACCGTCGACGACATGCTGGCGATCTCCGCCTATGCTGCTTCCTTGGCGCCGTAGATCCTACGGGCTCACTTCAGCCGCGCCAGGAAGTGCGCGAAGTCGGCGAACTCGGCGTCGGTGAGCGGCTCGACCACGTCCGACATCTGCGCATCGTAGCCGCGGCGGGTGTTGTCCTTGTAGCCGCGCAGCGCCTTCATGCAGGTAGTCCTCGCGCTGGCCGGCGATCCGCGGCACGTTCTCCTGGCCCTCGTAGTCGCCGCTGTGGCAGAAGTTGCAGCGATGCTGCGCGACCAGCTCCTGCGCGCGCGTCACGCGTTCGGGATCGGCCGGGCTTGCGTCCGGCTTCGGCGGCGGCAGCTTGGCGAGCGCGTCGGCCATGCGGCGCAGATCGTCGTCGCTGACGCCTTTGAGCATGCTGGTCATGGGTTCAATGGGCCGCAATCGCTCGCGGAACATGAACAGCTGGATCAGCAGGAAATAGGCCGGCTGGGCGCCGAGCGACGGCACGTCCGGCGTCGCCGACGTGCCGCTCTCGCCATGGCAGGCGAGGCAGGGCGCGAGCCGCTCCGCGATCGTCTGCGCGCGGGCAGGGGCCGCGAGACAAACAAGCGCGGCCGCAATGACGAGGCCGCGCTTGAGGAGGTTGTCAGTCCAACGCATTCCGTCGGTCTAACTCCTCACCGTCCCGCCGTCCGCGGCTGGCCGTAGCTGATGCGGTAGACCGCGCCGGCGTAGTCGTCCGACACCAGGAGCGAGCCGTCGCGCATCACCTCGACGTCGACCGGCCGTCCGATCCAGCCGTTGTTCTGCAGGAAGCCGGTCAGGAACGGCGTCACCGAGCGCACGGTGCCGTCGCGGTTGAGCGCGGCGAACACCACGTCGCCGCCGATCTTCTTGGTGCGGTTCCACGAGCCGTGCCGGGCAATGAAGATGCCGCCGCGATACTGCTGCGGGAACATGCGGCCGGTGTAGAAGCGCATGCCGAGCGCGGCCGAATGCGGGCCGAGCTTGGCGACCGGCTTCACGAACTCGTCGCAGGAGCGGCCCCAGCCCATCTCGCGATCGGTGAAGTCGCCCTGGTGACAATACGGGAAGCCGAAATGCTGCCCGGCCGCGGTGGCGCGGTTCAATTCGTCCTCCGGCAGGTCCTCCGAGAGCCAGTCGCGGCCGTTGTCGGTGAAGTAGAGATGCTTGGTCACCGGATGCCAGTCGAAGCCGACCGAGTTGCGCACGCCGAGCGCATAGGGCTCGGCGCCGCTGCCGTCGAGATTGAGCCGGCGAATCTGCGCGGTGCCCTGCACCGGATCGCAGATGTTGCAGGGCGCGCCGACGTTTATGTAGAGCTTGCCGTCGGGCCCGAGGCCCATATAGCGCCAGCCGTGCGACGAGGTGTTGGGCAGGTCGCTGTAGACCACGACCGGCTGCGGCGGCTTGTCGAGATTGTCCTCGATCTTCTCGAGCTTGGTGATGCGGGTGCCTTCCGCGATGTAGAGCGTGCCGTTGTGGAAGACGATGCCGTTCGGCCGGTCGAGGCCGGACGCGATCACCTTCACCTCGCGCTTGCCGTTGCGGTCGACCACCGCATAGACCTTGTCGAGCACGCGGTTGCTGACGAACAGCGTGCCGCGCTCGGTCAGCCGCAGCGTGCGCGCATTGGCAATGCCGCTGGCATAGACCTCGGCGCGGAAGCCCTTCGGCAACTGCATCTGTGCGAGCGGCAGCTTGTCGACCGGCGTGGCGATCGGCGGCGGCGCCTCGCCGCGCAACTGCTTGGCGACCTCGGCATTGGGGATGTCGGCGCGTCCCGGCACCGAGCTCTTCTGCTTGATCTCGTGCGGGATCTGCTTGGGCTTGGCATCCTTGCCGGCTTCCTGGGCGAGGCCCGGCATCACCGCCCACAGGATGGCTGCGCTCGCAGCAAGGCTGATGCCCACGCGCAAATGCTGGTGGCTTGTCATGTAATTCCTCCCTGGGATGTGGAATCCTCGGCCTTGGCATGCAGCCGGGCCAGCGTTGTTACGTTGAGTGTCCGACAGATGTCACCCGCGGCGCAATGGGGGACGCCGACGACAAATCGCGACAGGAAATCGCGCAAGAAAAAACCGGACCCTTGCGGGCCCGGTTCAGTTTGTCGGCGCGGGGGCCGACATCACCTTCCAGAGGGGAACAACTACCGATAATTCCGTCGCGATCTGGGAGGATGGGCGACAGTTCATCGGCAGTAACAGTGCTTAGTATGACGCTCAGAGCGAGTCGGACAACACGGAGAGCCGCATGCCAGCCATGCGGACCCTGCGCAGCCTGAAATGCCAATGATTGCAGGGCTTAGTGGCGCCTAAACGTCGCCTAAAAATGCCAACGTTGCGCCTTGCTGACAAGGAAGTCGCGGAACACCTGCACGCGCGCGACCGACTTCAGCTCTTCCGGGTAGACGAAATAGCAGTCGTAGGCGAGCGAGCTTGAGCTCTCGCCGAACAGCTGCACGAGGCCGCTGCTCTCTTCGACCAGATAGTCGGGCAGCATCGCGATACCGATGCCGCGCTGGCAGGCGCGCAGCACGCCGAGCACGTTGTTGATGGTGAGCCATGCCTTGCGCGGGGCTCCGCCGTCATGCCCCTGGGTCAGCAGCCAGTTGCCGGTCTGTTGCAGCCAGGGCGGCACGGTGCCGCCGAGAATGACGAGGCGATGCTTGTCGAGCTCGTCGACCGAGCGTGGCGTGCCGAAGCGCTTGAGGTATTCCGGCGACGCGCAGGCGTGGAAGTGCAGCGAGAACAGCTTGCGCTGGATCAGGTCGGGCTGGACCGGCTGCCGCAGCCGGATCGCGACGTCGGCCTCGCGCATCGCGAGATCGAGCTCCTCCTCGGTGGTGAGCAGCGTGATCCGGATGTCCGGGTAGAGGTCGATGAACTCGCCCAGCCGCGGCGTGAGCCAATGCACGCCGATGCCGGGCGTCGTCGTCACCTTCAGCTCGCCGTTCGGGCGCTCGCGCGTGTCGGTGAGCTTGGCGCGCGCCGCCTCGAGCTTCATGAACACTTCATGCGCGGTGCGGTGCAGCAGCTCGCCCTGTTCGGTGAGGATCAGCCCGCGCGCGTGACGATGGAAGAGCGAGACGCTGAGCTCCTGCTCGAGCGCCGACACCTGCCGCGACACCGCCGATTGCGACAGCCCGAGTTGCTCGCCGGCATGCGTGAAGCTTCCGGCCTCGGCGGCGGCGTGGAAGACCTTCAGCTTATCCCAATCCATCTCTTCAAGCCTTCCCTCTCCCGGTCAGGAGAGCCCCAACCCAGGGGAAGGGATTCACTCCGCCGCAACCCGCGGCTCGGCTTCGCCATGCGCGGCGAGAAATTTTTCCGATTCCAGCGCCGCCATGCAGCCCTGGCCGGCGGCGGTCACCGCCTGCCGGTAAATGTCGTCGGTCACGTCGCCGGCGGCGAACACGCCGGCGACCGACGTTGCGGTCGAGTACGGCGCGGTCTTGATATAGCCGCCGCCTTTCATCTCGACCTGGCCTTCGAACAGCGCCGATGCCGGCGTGTGGCCGATTGCGATAAACACGCCGTCGGCCGCCACCTCGGTACGCGCGCCGGTCTTCGCGTTGCGCAGCACCGCGCCGCGAACCTTGAGCGGGCTGGCGTCGCCGGTGACGTCGTCGAGCACGCTGTCCCAGACCACGGAAATCTTCGGATTCTTGAACAGGCGGTCCTGCAAGATCTTCTCGGCACGGAAGCTGTCGCGCCGGTGCACGACGGTGACCTTGGTCGCGAAATTGGTGAGGAACAGCGCTTCCTCGACCGCGGTGTTGCCGCCGCCGATCACAAGCACTTCCTTGTTGCGATAGAAGAAGCCGTCGCAGGTGGCGCAGGCGGAGACGCCGTAGCCCTTGAACTTCTGCTCCGACGGCAGATCGAGCCAGCGCGCCTGCGCGCCGGTCGCGATGATCAGCGCATCGGCGAGATAGACGTCGCCGGAATCGCATTCGAGCCGGAACGGCCGCTGCTTGAGAGATACACCTTCATCACATGGTCGGTGACGATCCGGGTGCCGACATGCTCGGCCTGCTTCTGCATCTGCTCCATCAGCCAGGGGCCCTGGATGACGTCCGCGAAGCCCGGATAGTTCTCGACGTCGGTGGTGATGGTGAGCTGGCCGCCGGGCTGGATGCCCTGGATCAGGATCGGCTCCAGCATGGCGCGGGCGGCATAGATCGCAGCCGTATAGCCGGCCGGTCCCGAGCCGATAATCACGACCTTGGCGTGGGTCGTCGCACCCATGGAAATAGCGTCCCTGGAACGGTGATTGTTTGGCAGCCGAGGCTGCAACTTGTTCCCATTAATGTAGGACTTTCGCCGAGCTATGCAATACACGCAGGGCGGAAGGCCCACAGCCATGTGGCCGCATCCACTGCTTTCCCGCATCCGATACCGGCCTTGCGCAATAATGTTTCGCGACGCCGCCAGGCCGGGGTAAATCGGCTCCCTGGCCACCAGGGGAACCGCCGTGCCCGCCCGCCTCGACGCCATCGACCGCAAGATCCTCAAGGAGCTGCAGGACGACGGCCGCATGACCAATGTGGACCTCGCCCAGCGGGTCGGGATTTCGGCGCCGCCCTGCCTGCGGCGGGTGCGCGCGCTCGAGGAGGCCGGCTACATCAAGGGCTACCGCGCGCTGCTCGACGAGAAGATGCTCGGCTACGAGGTGACGGTGTTCGCGATGGTGCATCTCACCAGCCAGGCCGAGGCCGACCTCAAGGCGTTCGAGGCCTTCGTGCGCAAGGCGCCGCTGGTGCGCGAGTGCTGGATGCTGTCGGGCGAGATCGACTTCATCCTCAAATGCGTCGCGCCCGACCTCAAGACCTTCCAGGCGTTCGTCAACGAGCTGACCGGCGCGCCCAATGTGCGCAACGTCAAGACCTCGCTGACGCTGCGCACCTCCAAGGACGCGGCCATGGTGCCGATGGACAGGCGAGTAGGCGCCATTTGACGCGGGCAGCGGCCCACCCCGGGCGTTCGATACCGGTTTCCCCTGGCCCGGGTCATGCTCTAACATCCGCCCCAACAAACAATGGGCGCCATGCCCAGGGAGGAACATGTGACGACCACTCGCCGGACCTTCATGGCCGGGTCGCTTGCCGCGACCGCCGCCACCGCCTTGCCGTTGCGCAGCGCGCTCGCGCAGCAGGAGCTCAAGCTCGCGAGCTTCGTCCCGCCGACCCACGTCATCTGGACCGACGTGATCACGCCGTGGACGCGCGAGGTCGCCAAGCTCAGCAACAATCAGCTGACCGTCCGGCTGTTTCCGGCGATGCAGCTCGGCGGCCGGCCGCCGGATCTCTATCGCCAGGTGGTGCAGGGGATTTCCGACATCACCTTCACGCTGCCCGGCTACACGTCGGGCGACTTCCCGATGATGGCGCTGACCGAACTTCCCGGCACCGCCGAGAGCGCCGAGGACGGCACCAACAAGATCTGGAAGCTGTTCGACAAGTATCTCGCGCGCGACTTCAAGGACACCAAGGTGCTGATGCTGTGGAATTCGGACTCGGCGAGCCTGATGAGCCGCGCCAAGCCGATCCGCACGCTCGAAGACCTCAAGGGCATGCGCATCCGCACGCCGTCGGCCGCGCAGTCGGCGCAGCTCGAAGCGCTCGGCGCGATCCCGATCGATATGCCGGCGAACCAGATCTACAACAACCTCGACCGTGGCGTGATCGATGCCAGCATGATCCCGATGTCGGCGGCGCTCGACTTCAAGCTGATCGAGGTCGCGAAGTATTTCACCATCAACGCGCCGCTCGGGCGTTCGCCGTTCCTGGTCGCGATGAACCGGGCGCGCTACGAGAAGCTGCCGGCCGACCTGAAGAAGGTCATCGACGACACCACCGGCCTCAAGCTCAGCCTCAAGGGCGCCGAGACCTACGACAAGAAGAACGACGAGGCGATCGCGGCGGCGAAGAAGACCCGCGAGATGATCGCGCTGACGCCGCAGGAGCGGCAGCGCTGGGTGGCGGCGTTCAAGCCGATGATCCAGCAGCAGGTCGCTGCCGGCGAGAAGGCCGGGCTGCCGGCACGCGGGCTGGTCTCGGCTTACGGCCTGCTGAGCTGATGCATCAGGTCTGACCGGCGGGGGCGCGGGGGTGGACTTGGAGAAAGCGACGGGGGCCGAGGAAGCTCCGCAGGGAGCCTTCGGCTCGTTCCTGCGCCTGCTCGCGCTGGCGGGCGGCTGGGTCATCGTGGCGCTGATGGTCTACACCGTCGCCGACGTCATCCTGCGCTACATCTTCAACCGGCCGTTCAGCGGCTCGATCGAAGTCACCGAATTCGCGATGTCGGCGATCGTGTTCCTCGGCATCGCCTGGTGCGGCTGGCTCGGCGGGCACGTCGCCGTCGATATCCTGGAGCGGCCGCTTGAAAACCCGCGGCTGCGGTTCGTGCCGGTCATCCTGACTTTCATCAGCGGCGTGCTGTTCCTCGCGATCGCCTGGCTCACCGTCGACGAAGCGCTCGTCGACCATGCGCCGCGTCAGCAACATGATGCGCTGGCCGCACTATCCGTTCCAGTTCATCGTCGCGCTGGGCTCGGCGATGTATGCCGTCGTGCTGTTCGTGCAGTGCGCGCGGATGCTGCGCAAGAGCCCAAGCGGCGAGGGGGGCTCGCAGAATGTCGCGCAGTGACGCGATCGGCCTGATCGGCATCGGCGTGCTGCTGCTGCTGATGGCGCTGCGCATGCCGATCGGCATCGCCATGCTGCTGGTCGGCATCGTCGGCTTTGCGATCCTCAACGGCTGGCACGGCCGCGCTCGCCGCGCTCGGCAGCTATCCTTATCAATACGCCGCGGTCTACGACTTCGCGGTCATTCCGCTGTTCGTGCTGATGGGCAATCTCGGCTCGGTGTCGGGCATGGCGCGCGTCGCTCTATGCCGCCGCCTATTCCTGGATCGGCCATGTGCGCGGCGGGCTCGCGCACGCCACCATCCTCGGCTGCGCCGGATTTGCCGCGGTGTCGGGATCGAGCGTGGCCTCGGCGGTGACCATGGGCAAGGTCTGCCTGCCGGAGATGCGCCGCTACAACTACAGCCATCGCCTCGCCACCGGCGTGATCGCGGCCGGCGGCACGCTCGGCATCCTGATCCCGCCGAGCACCGCCTTCGTGATCTACGGGCTGCTCACCGAGCAGTCGATCGGCAAGCTCCTGCTCGCGGGCATCCTGCCGGGCCTGCTGCTGACCGCGATCTTCATGGCCACGGTCGCGATCTGGATGCGCTTCAAGCCGCACTACGGCCCGCCCGGTCCGCGCGCGACCTGGAGCGAGCGCGGATGGAGCCTCATCGGCGCCGGGCCGATGCTGTTCATCGTGCTGGTGAGCATCGGCGGCATCTATGTCGGGCGCGTTCACGCCCGTCGGAGGCGGCGGCGGTCGGCGCCGCGCTCGCCTTCCTCTATGCGCTGTGGCGGCGCTCGCTCGGCAACGGCAACCTGTCGAAGATCCTGATCGAGACCGTCAACACCACCGCGCTGGTGTTCCTGATCCTGATCGGCGCGCTGGTGTTCGGCCCGTTCCTGGCGCTTTCCGGCCTGCCGGAAAAGATCGCGCAGTCGCTCGCCGGCCTCGACGTGCCGCGCGTGGTGATCCTGATCATGATCCTCGCGGTCTACATCCTGCTCGGCACCTTCCTGGAAGGGTTCTCGATGCTGGTGCTGACGCTGCCGATCGTGTTCCCGATCATCAAGGCGCTCGGCTACGACCCGATCTGGTTCGGCGTCATCATGGTGATCGTGCTGGAGATGGGGCTGATCGATCCGCCGGTCGGCATCAACGTGTTCATCGTCAAGGGACTTGGTGCCCGACGTGCCGATGAGCGAGATCTTCGCCGGCATCGTGCCGTTCTGGTTCGCGATGATGGTGTGCATCGCGATCCTGATCGTGTTCCCGGAGATCGCGACCTTCATCCCGGACCGGATGATCAAGTAGGGGCAGGCAGCTGCCGCTCGTCCCCGCGCAAGCGCGACTCAGACGGCTGAAGCCCATCGACTGGATGCACGCTTCGCATGAGCGGACGAAGACGTGGATGCCCGGCAAAAATCGCCGGGCAGAGCCCGGCGATTGCATGCGAAACCGAAGTGAGACGCGTCAGCGCCACTCGACCTTCTTCACCTCATAGGCCTTGGCGCCGCCGGGCGTCACCACCTCGACGCTGGTGCCCTTGGTCTTGCCGATCAGCGCGCGCGCGAGCGGCGAGGTGATCGAGATCTTGCCCTTCTTGGCGTCGGCCTCGGGCTCGCCGACGATCTGCCAGACCTTCTTCTCGTCGGTATCCTCGTCCACCAGCGTGACGGTGGCGCCGAACTTGATGGTATCCCCGGACAGCTTGGACACGTCGATGACTTCCGCGCGCGCGAGCTTGTCCTCCAGCTCCGCGATCGCGCCCTCGTTGTGCGCCTGCATTTCCTTGGCCGCGTGATACTCGGCGTTCTCCGACAGGTCGCCGTGCGTGCGGGCATCGGTGATCTGCTGGATAATGCGCGGCCGCTCGTTCTGCTGGCGATGCTTGAGCTCTTCCTCGAGCACAGCATAGCCCGCTGCCGTCATCGGGATCTTATCCATCAGTCTCTCTTAGCCTCCGAACCGAACACTAGCCTGCGAATCGAACACTTGGCCTGCGAATCGAATAAGCCTCGGGACAAAATTTTGATCGCGGGCCGAAGCTTGCTTCCGACCCCGCGACCGCGGAACTCTGTCCCAAACCCGTACCGTCTTTAGGCGGCGAGGCCCCTGGGGCGCCCCCCGACTCTCAGCCCTTGCCGCCGAAATAGCTCTGCAGCGCACGCACCTCGAGGTCTCCCGCGAGATAGGCCTTGATTCCCTGCGCCGCGGCGACGGCCCCTGAAAGAGTGGTGTAGTAGGGGACTTTATGCAAGAGGGCAGCCCGCCGCAGCGACCGGCTGTCGGCCAGGGCCAGGGCCCCTTCGGTGGTATTGAACACCAGCGCGACGTCCCCGTTCCTGATGGCGTCGACGATATGCGGGCGTCCTTCGGCCACCTTGTTAATCTTTTCCGCCGGTACCCCTTGCTCGACCAGGTAGCGCTGGGTGCCGCCGGTCGCGATCACCTTGAAGCCGAGCGAGGCAAGGAGCCGCACCGCCTCGAGGATGCGCGGCTTGTCGACGTCCTTCACCGAGACGAACACGGTGCCGGCGCGCGGCAGCCGCGCACCGCCGCCGATCTGGCTCTTGGCGAAGGCGACCTCGAAGGAATGGTCGATACCCATGACCTCGCCGGTCGATTTCATCTCCGGCCCGAGCACGGTATCGACGCCCGGGAAGCGGGCGAACGGGAACACCGCCTCCTTCACGCCGACATGGTCGAAGCGCGGCGGCTTGAAGCCGACGCTCTTGAGCGTCTCGCCGGCCATGATGCGCGACGCGATCTTGGCGACCGGCAGCCCGATCACCTTGGCGACGAACGGCACCGTGCGCGACGCGCGCGGATTGACCTCGAGCACGTAGATGTCGCCGTTCTTGATGGCGTATTGCACGTTCATCAGCCCGCCGACATTGAGCGCGAGCGCCAGCTCGCGGGTCTGGCGGCCGAGCTCGTCGATGGTCTTCTTGTCGAGCGAATGCGGCGGCAGCGAGCAGGCCGAGTCGCCGGAATGGATGCCGGCCTCCTCGATGTGCTCCATGATGCCGGCGATCACGGTGTCCTTGCCGTCGGCGAGGCAGTCGACGTCGACCTCGATGGCGTCGGAGAGATAGCGGTCGAGCAGCAGCGGCCGCTTGGCGGAGACGACGAGCTCCGACGGACGGTCGAGGTCGCCGGCGAGCCGCGCGATGTAGCGGTCGAGCTGCGCGCCGTCGTGCACGATCTCCATGGCGCGGCCGCCCAGCACATAGGACGGCCGGATCACGATCGGATAGCCGATCTGCTCGGCGATCGCGCGCGCCTCTTTCGGCGACTTGGCGATGCCGCTCTGCGCCTGCCGCAGCCCGAGCTTGTCGAGCAGCTGCTTGAAGCGGTCGCGATCCTCGGCGAGGTCGATGGCATCGGGCGAGGTGCCGAGGATCGGCACGTTCGCCTTCTCCAGCGCTTCGGCGAGCTTGAGCGGCGTCTGGCCGCCGAACTGCACGATCACGCCGTGCAGCGTGCCGTTCGTGCGCTCGGTGTCGATGATCTCCAGCACGTCCTCGGCGGTGAGCGGCTCGAAATAGAGGCGATCCGAGGTGTCGTAGTCGGTCGACACCGTCTCCGGATTGCAGTTGATCATGATGGTCTCGTAGCCGACGTCGTGCAGCGCGAACGCCGCGTGGCAGCAGCAGTAGTCGAACTCGATGCCCTGGCCGATGCGGTTCGGCCCGCCGCCGAGGATGACGACCTTCTTCTTGTCGGACGGCGCGGCCTCGCAGGCGGCGGCGCCGGCGAACGGCGTCTCGTAGGTCGAATACATGTAGGCGGTGGGCGAGGCGAACTCGGCCGCGCAGGTGTCGATGCGCTTGAACACCGGCCGCACGCCGAGCTTGCGGCGGCGCGTCGTGACCGCGTCGGTCGACATGCCCGGCGAGCTTGCCGAGCCGGGCGTCGGAGAAGCCCATCGCCTTGAGCCGCCGCATCGCGGGCGCGCTCTGCGGCAGGCCCTTGGCCTTGATCTCGGCCTCCTTGTCGACGATGCCGCGGATCTGCGCGAGGAACCACGGATCGATCTTGCAGGCGGCGAAGATCTGGTCGTCGGCCAAGCCGTGGCGCATCGCCTGCGCGACCTTGAGGAGGCGGTCGGGCGTCGGCGTGCCGAGCGCGGCGCGGATCGCGCTGCGGTTCTCGGCTTCGTCCGGGCCGATGCCTTCGATCGCGATCTCGTCGAAGCCGGTGAGGCCGGTTTCCAGCGAGCGCAGCGCCTTCTGCATGCTCTCCTGGAAGGTGCGGCCGATCGCCATCGCCTCGCCGACCGATTTCATCGAGGTGGTCAGCGTCTGGCTCGGCGCCGGGGAATTTCTCGAACGCGAAGCGCGGGATCTTGGTGACGACGTAGTCGATGGTCGGCTCGAACGACGCCGGCGTCGCGCCGCCGGTGATGTCGTTGGCGATCTCGTCGAGCGTGTAGCCGACCGCGAGCTTGGCCGCGACCTTGGCGATCGGGAAGCCGGTCGCCTTCGAGGCCAGCGCCGAGGAGCGCGACACCCGCGGGTTCATCTCGATGATGACGAGGCGGCCGTCCGCCGGATTGACCGCGAACTGCACGTTCGAGCCGCCGGTCTCGACCCCGATCTCGCGCAGCACCGCGATCGAGGCGTCGCGCATGATCTGGTATTCCTTGTCGGTGAGCGTCAGCGCCGGCGCGATGGTGATCGAGTCGCCGGTGTGGACGCCCATCGGATCGAGATTCTCGATCGAGCAGATGATGATGCAGTTGTCGTTCTTGTCGCGAACGACCTCCATCTCGAATTCCTTCCAGCCGAGCACCGATTCCTCGATCAGCACTTCGGTGGTGGGGGAGGCGTCGAGCCCGCGCTCGACGATGTCGAGAAACTCCTCGCGTGTGTAGGCGATGCCGCCGCCGGTGCCGGCGAGCGTGAACGAGGGCCGGATGATCGCCGGCAGGCCGATCTCCTGCAGCGCCTGCAGCGCCTCGATCAGTCCCTGCTCGATGTAGCGCTTCTTGCGGTCGGCCTCGCGCGCCAGCCATTGCGCTTCGAGCGCCGCGAGCGCGTCGCGCTCGGCGTCCTTGGCAAGGCCGCTGGCCTTGATCTTCTCGATCTCGGCGGCGTGCTGCGCGCGGTCCTGCCGCTTCAGGCCGGTGGCGCTGGAGAGCGCCGACTTCGGCGTCTCCAGGCCGATCTTCTTCATCGCCTCGCGGAACAGCTCGCGGTCCTCGGCCTTGTCGATGGCGTCGGCATCGGCGCCGATCATCTTCACGCCGAATTTTTCGAGCACGCCCATGCGGCGCAGCGACAGCGCGGTGTTGAGCGCGGTCTGCCCGCCCATGGTCGGCAGCAGCGCGTCGGGCCGCTCCTTCTCGATGATCTTGGCGACGATCTCCGGCGTGATCGGCTCGATATAGGTCGCGTCGGCGAGGTCCGGGTCGGTCATGATCGTCGCCGGGTTCGAGTTGACCAGGACGATCCGGTAGCCCTCCTCCTTGAGCGCCTTGCAGGCCTGGGTGCCGGAATAGTCGAATTCGCAGGCCTGGCCGATGACGATCGGACCGGCGCCGATGATCAGGATCGATTTGATGTCGGTTCGCTTGGGCATGAGGCTCGGTGGTATCTCGGCATTCTCTGGGCACAAAAAAAGGGCGCGCTTGCCGCGCGTCCTTCCGGTCAGCGCCGATAGGGCCCGGCGCGCGGGCGCTGTGTAAACCATTCCGGCAGGGCAGGGAAGGGGAACCGGTGGAACTGTGCACCGGTTGGGCGTCAGCTCAAGCCCGCGATCTCAACGGCTTTGAGGTGATCGGCAAGGACAACCGGCAGCTCGGAGGCCGGCAGCCGCCCGAAGCCGCAATAGGCCCCGAGACCGAACTCCGGCAGATATTTGCGGGCGGTCGCGATTCGCTCGGCAAAGCGCGCCATGTTGTGCACGGCGCCGAGATAGACCCGCGCTCCCTGGGCTTGAGCTCCGCCAGCGGCGCAAAGAAAGCGTCGTCGCTGCGGTCGAGCACCGGGATATGCACCCAGTCCACCCGCCGCGCGGAGGCGGCGATGACTTCGTTGGCGAGCTTGACCGCCTGGCCGAGGTCGTCGGGCTGGAAGCGCGGCCAGCCGCCAAGCGTGCCGAAGCAGAAGTGGTAGCCGAGCGCGACCCCGGAGGGGATGTGGGGCGACAGGTTACGCACCTGCGTGAGGCTGCGCTCGATCGCGCCCGCAAGCGGAAACCCGGGGATGCCGCCGTAGGAATCCTGGATCTCGGTCGAGCAGTCCCACTGGATCGCGAGCTCGCGCGCGGGAATTTTCTCGACGATCTTGGCGATCTCGGCGCGGGTGGCGGCCTCGTATCCGGGCCTGATCCGCGCCAGGTCGCGCGGATCGGGAAAGATGCGCGGCGGCAGCACGCTGTTGACCATCGGGACCGAGACCTGAAAGCGCACGTGCGGCGGCAACACGCCCTTCTCTTTCATCACGCTGAACACGAAATAGGAATTGATGGCGTCGCGTGCGAAGCCCAGGCGCCAGCCGGGGTCGCCGAAGCGCACTTCCTTGACGCCGTCCTTCACCTTGAACAGCCAGGAATCCGCGGCGTTGCGCGGAAACTGCCGCTCGACGCCGTTCTCGTCTGGCGCCGGGCGCTGCACGACTTCGAGCTCGGGATGGGCGGCCAGCACCTGATAATGTACCCGGCTGATCCAGTGCCGCCGCGGTCCGACTTCGCCGTCCGGCATCGTCGACAGGTACTTGCCGAGCGGAGCGCCGAACGTTTGAAACACCTCCTGCGGCGTATCGAGCGGAATGCTGCCGACCAGATGTAGCGCCGCGCCCATATTGCCCTCCGCCGCTTGCCTCCGTTGCGCGCGATAATACACTGTGGCCCGGCCCGGAAAACGCTGGAGGTGCCGTGCGACCCTTCCATCGCGCACTGGTCTGTTGCTGCCTGCTGCTGGCGCTTGCCGCCGAGGCGTCCGCCCAGACTTGGCCGAACCGGCCGATCAAGCTGATCGTGCCCACCGGCCCCGGCGCCGCCACCGACGTGATGGCGCGGCTGTTGAGCGATGGCGTGTCGCGTGCCCTCGGTCAGACCATGGTGGTCGAGAATATGCCTGGCGCCTCCGGCATTGTGGCGCACCAGGCGGCCGCGCGCGCGGCGCCCGACGGCTACACCTTCTTGTTCACCAACACGTCGGGCATGGCCATCAATCTCGTCTCGTTCAAGCAGCTTCCTTACGATCCGCTGCGCGACTTCACGCCGGTTGCTTCGGTGTGCAGCCAGGGGCCGCAGATGCTGTCGGTCAACAGTGCCCTGCCGGTGCAATCCGTGCCCGAGCTCATCGCTTACGGCAAAGGGAATCGCGGCAAGCTGTCGATCGCGTTCGACACCACCGCCGGCGCCGCCGTGGTCGCCGCCCGCCTGTTCAACCGGCGCGCCGACCTCGGCATGGTCGAGGTGCCGTATCGGTCGGCTGCCCAGATGGCGCAGGACGCCGCGGCCGGCGTCAATCCGGTGCTGATGAGCTCGATCGCCGCGGCGGCTGCCGTCGTGCAAGCGGGCAAGTTGCGACGGCTCGCGGTCACCTCCGCGACGCGCTTTGTCGGCTTGCCGGACTTGCCGGCGCTGAACGAGACGCTGCCCGGGGTCGTCGTCGACGGCTGGTTTGGCGTGGTCGCGCCCGCCGGCACGCCGCCCGACATCGTCGCGCGGATCAATCGCGAGATCGAAGTATTCCTCAAAAACCCGGAAATCCAGCAGCGGCTCATTTCGTTCGGACTGGCCACCAGCGGTGCGGGGACGCCCGCAGCCACCGGGCAGCTCATCCGAGACATCCAAGGGGTCTGGCGGGAGCTGGCGCGGGAACTGGATATCCAGCCGCAGTAACCGCTGGAATTTGCGTGATTTTCGCTGATTGCAACCGATTCCTGCGCCCCGTGGCGGTTCAGAAGTTCGCCATAACGCGCGGCTGGGCTGAGCGAACTTCTGAACCAAAGCCACACGGGCAAGTTATTAAGTGCCAGTGTCCCTTTGAATCCGAAGTTCGCTTCCGAACGTGCCGCAAAATCACGCGAACGTCGGATTCCGGACACTGGCTGTTGTTCCCACGAAGCCTCGCCCGACCGACAGCCGAATGACTAGTCCCGCCCCCGAATCCCGTGTCGAAAGCCTGATTGCCTGGTTCGCCGCCGCGGTCCTGACCGCGACCGCGGTGATCTACGCCATGAAGCGCGACGACGACCGCCACAAGGCAGAGGCCGCGTTCGGATCTGAAAACCCCGCCATGGAGCCGCTCTCCCTGCAGGAGACGCGCGCCCGCGAGCGCGGCCGCGGCCGCAAGGCGAGGACGCCGATCCACATCCCCTGGCGCGGCTGGAAGGACATCCTGATCCGCACCTACCACGAGATCCAGGAAGACCGGCTCATGTCGCTCGCCGCCGGCGTCGTGTTCTATTCGCTGGTCGCGCTGTTCCCGGCGATCGCGGCGGGCGTGTCGGTCTACGCGTTCTTCTCCAATGCATCGTCCATCGCCAACCATTTGTCGCTCGCCGCCGATGTCGTCCCCGGCGCCTCGCTCGACCTTCTGCGCGAGGAGATCACGCGCATGGCCGGCCGCAGCGACGGCAAGCTCACCTTCGGCTTCCTGCTGGGACTAAGCATCGCGCTGTGGAGCGCCAATGCCGGAATGAAGGCGATCTTCGACGCGCTCAACATCATCTACGATGAGGAGGAGAAGCGCGGCATCGTCTGGCTGAACATGGTGTCGCTGTTCTTCACGCTCTGCGCTATCGGCGGCATGCTGTTCGCGCTCGGTGCCGTGGTGGTATTCCCGCTGGTGCTCGCGGCCTTTGGATGGACGGCGCTCGATGCGCCGTTGATGATCGGCATTCTGCGCTGGCCGGCGATGTTCGTGATGGTGATCGCGGCGCTCGCGGTCCTCTACCGCTACGGACCGAGCCGCCGCATCGCCAAGTGGCGCTGGCTCAGCGTCGGCAGCGTGTTCGCGGCGGTGTCCTGGCTCGCGGTGTCGGTGCTGTTCTCGTGGTACCTCGGCAATTTCGCCAACTACAACGCCACCTACGGCGCGCTCGGCGCCGTGGTCGGCCTGATGATGTGGATGTGGCTCTCGACCATCGTGGTGCTGGTCGGGGCCGAGCTCAATTCCGAGATCGAACGGCAGACCGCAATCGACTCGACGGCCGGCTTGCCGCGGCCGCTCGGCGCCCGCGGGGCGGTGGTTGCCGACACCGTTGGCCCGGCGAAGGCCGCCTAGCCATGCCTGTGCGTAATGGCAGATAGTGGAACGTTACCGCTGGCGGTACTATGCAGCCGTGCTTTGCGGCTTTTTGCAATTATCCACAGGGCGGAATGAAGGCGGCCATTCCTTTTACCGCCAGCTCCAATAGACTTGTCCCGAAACCTGACAGTCTGCCGTGACTTCGCGCAGGCTAGAATCGTTCGCGTTGGCCCAATACGGAAGTCGCAGCCCGTCATGCAAAGCATCTGGGTCGTCATCCTTTTGCTGTTCTCGATGACCGCGGCCAACGCCGCCGACATCGACGTGAAGCAGCTCGACAACAAATCGGTGCTGATCCTCGTCGAAGGGGATTTCGAGCTCGACGATGTCGAGAGGTTTCGAAGCAAGGTAGCGACGCTGTCCACGTCCCGGGTGACCGTGGCGTTCCGCAGCGACGGCGGCAGTCTTGTTGCCGGCATCCGCATCGGTACCGTGATCCGCGAGAAGAAGTTCGCGACCGTGATACCCGATGCGGCGTCATGCGCGTCAGCCTGCGCGCTCGCCTGGCTCGGCGGCGCGAAGCGCTTCATGGGGCAGGGCGCCAGCGTCGGATTTCACGCCGCCTATGTTCTCAAGTCCTACGGGCCGGTCGAAAGCGGCTCCGGCAACGCGATCCTCGGCGCCTACCTCAATCAGCTTGGCTTGTCGGAAGAAGCCATCCTCTACATTACCAAGACCGCGCCGACATCCATCCAATGGATGAACCTGCACGATGCCAATGAGCAGGGGATCGCCGCGGCGATGTTGTCGCCACAGCAGGGCGTCGCGCCTTCCACCGCGGTCGCGATCGCGGAACAGCGCGCCGAGAGCCCGGAGCGCCGCGCCACCGATTTCGTGCGGTCGCTGTTGGCGCATTGGTCGAAGCCGAGCGACGAAGCGCTGCCGATGATCGAGGGCCTCTATGCGGAGACCGTTGTCTTCCAGGGCAAGTCGACGCCGAAGCATGAGGTTCTGTCCAGCAAGCGCCGCGTTGCCGAGCGTTGGAGCGAGCGCTCCTACACCATTCAACCGGGCTCGCTGTCGGCCACGTGCGCCCGCACCGGCGCGACCTGCCGGGTGAAGGGGGTCATGAGCTGGAAGCTCCATGATGCCAAGACCGCGAACAGGATCCGTGGCACCTCGACGATCGAATACCGGGTCGCGCTGGCGGGCGATGCGCCGCGGATCGTCGCTGAAGCCAGGTCGACCCAGGAAAAGCCGTCGACCGTCGCCGCCCATCTGGAGAAGGCGCGGCGAGATCTGCAGCAGCTGCTCGGCAAAGTTTCAAAGCTCGTCCAGTAGACGCGCCCGACACGTTCCTCGGGGGCTGGCCTGACGCCGCTTGATTGGGGATAGTGCTCCCGTTGCCGTTCCGCGACCCTCGGGAGCCGAAGATCACATGACGACGGGATGGATTCTGGCCGCGATCGCCGCCGTGATCGTGGTGTACCTGATCGTGGTGTTCAACCGGCTGGTCCGCCAGCGCAACGTCGTGCGCGAAGGCTGGAGCGGCATCGACGTGCAACTGAAGCGCCGCACCGACCTCGTGCCCAATCTGGTCGAGACCGTCAAAGCCTACGCCTCGCACGAACGCTCGCTGTTCGAGGAGATCGCATCGCGGCGTGCCGCGAGCGTCGCGGCGAGCGACGTCGGCGGACAGGCCAATGCCGAGCGCGCGCTCTCGGGCTCGCTCGGCAAGCTGATGGCGGTGGCCGAAGCCTATCCCGATCTCAAGGCCAACCAGAATTTCCTCGAACTGCAGAACCAGCTCGCGGACATCGAAGACCATATCCAGATGGCGCGCCGCTACTACAACGGCGCCGTGCGCAACCTGAACATCAGCGTCCAGTCGTTCCCCGACGTGATCGTGGCGCGCACGCTAGGTTTCCGCGAGGAGCCGTTCTTCGAGCTCGAAAGCCGCGCCGAAGCCGCCGCGCCGCAGATCGGCTTCCCGGGAGGGAAGGCATGACGGCGTTTCGGCGCTGTGCGCTCGCGCTCGGCCTGCTGCTCCTGGCGGCCGAGCCGGCGGCCGCGGTCGAACGCATCATCCAGTTCATCAGCGACGTTGCGGTCCAGCGCAACGGCGACCTGATCGTGGTCGAGACCATCCGGGTCGAGGCCGAGGGCAACGTCATCCGGCGCGGCATCTTCCGCGACTTCCCGACCACCTATCGGCGCCAGGACGGGACGCGGGTGGTGGTGGGCTTCCGTGTCGAGTTGGTCACGCGCAACGGCACGACCGAGAACTATTCGCTCGAAAGCCTTTCGAATGGCATCCGCGTCCGCATCGGCAGCGGCGACCGCCTGATCCCGCGCGGCCAGCACACCTACGTGATCCGCTACGTCACCACGCGGCAGATCGGTTTCTTTGGCGACTACGACGAGCTCTACTGGAACGTCACCGGCACCGGCTGGGCGTTTCGCATCGACATGGCGGAGGCGCAGGATCACGCTGCCGGAGAAGGTGTCGTTCCGGCAGACCGCGGTCTACACCGGCCCGCAGGATGCGCGCGGCAAGGACGCGACCGTCGTCTCGCAGGAGCCCGGCCGCATCGTGTTTCGCACCACGCGTTCGTTGCCGCCCCACAACGGTCTCACCGTCGCCGCCGCCTGGGAGAAGGGCGTCATCGAGCCGCCGACTGCGGCGAAGCTCGCCTCGTATTGGCTCTCGGACAATCGCGCCCTGGTGGTTGCGGTGGCGGGGCTTGCCTTCCTCATCCTCTACTACGGCTTCGCGTGGCTGCGCGTCGGCCGCGATCCGCCGGCCGGCACCATCATCCCGATGTTCGGACCGCCCGACGGGATGTCGCCCGCGGCCACGCGCTATGTCGACCGCATGTCGTTCGACAACGGGTGTTTCACGGCCGCCATCATCAATCTCGGTGTGAAGGGCCGATTGCGCATTGTCGAAGAGGACGGCAAGTCGACGCTGCAAAAGCGCGGCGGCACGGCTGCGGTCGCGCCCGAGGAAGAGACGTTGATGTCGAAGCTGTTCGCGGGGAAGCAGGAGCAGCCTGCTGCTCAGCCAGACCAATCACGAGCCGCTCGGCAAGGCCAAGAACGGCTTGGGCGAGGCGCTTGAAAGAAGCTATCTCGGCAAGCTGTTCGCCAACAATTATGGATGGTCGACGACCGGTCTGGTCCTGGCGTTGCTGATCGTCATTGCGGTGCTGTTCATCGCGCCCGATGGCCATCAGTTCGTGCTGCTGATGATCGCGATATTCGGCGTGCCGCTGATGATGGCCGGCGCCGGCATGGCGTTCATCGGATGGCAGCGCGTTCAGCGCGGGAAGTGGCTGTTCATTTCCGGCGTCATCCTGGCCGCGCTGGTGGCAGCCGTCGCGTTGGCCTCCACCTGGGGCGGACGGCCGGGCGTCGCCAACCTGGTGTTGACCGGCGCGATCCTGGCGATGGGCGCGCTCGCCGCCATCGGCTTCCCGCTGCTCAAGGCGCCGAGCCGCTCCGGCCGCAGGATCATGGACAGCATCGAGGGCTTCCGTGAATATCTCAGCGTCGCGGAGGAAGACCGCCTCAACGCGCTCAATCCGCCGGCGAAGACGCCGGAGCTGTTCGAGAAATTCCTGCCCTACGCGGTCGCGCTCGATTGCCAGAACGCCTGGGCGGCGAAATTCGCCGGCGTGCTCGCTGCGGCGGGCACGGCCGCCGCCGCTGCCTGGTATGTGGGCAGCCGCGACTGGTCGAGCGACCCGGTGTCGTTCGCCGACCATCTCGGCGGCGACCTGTCGTCGACCATCTCGTCGTCATCGACGGCGCCGGGCTCCAGCGGCGATGGCGGCGGCGGCTCGGGCGGCGGCGGCTCGTCCGGCGGCGGAGGGGGTGGCGGCGGCGGCGGCGGCTGGTGACGGGAGTTCGTTTCGCTTAGACTCGGCGTCGAAAACAAGAACGCGAAAGCGGGGAGGCGGTAATCATGGCGGTGATGCGTTTCGCGCTACGGGCAGTCCTGTCGTCGATGATCGCGCTGGCGGCGTTGTTCGCGCCGGCATCGGCGAACGAGGCGGAAAAGGCGTTCTACGCCGGCAAGACCGTGCGGATGATCGTCGGCTCCGGCACCGGCGGCGGCTATGATGTGTTCTCGCGCATGATCGCGCCCTATCTCGCGAAGACGCTCGGCACCCACGTCATCGTGGAGAACCAGCCCGGCGCCGGCGGCCTGGTCGCGCTCAATCGCCTCTACACCGCGACGCCCGACGGCTTGCAGATTTCGCTGTCGAACGGGACCAGCGCCGCCTTCGCGCAGCTCACCGGCGATCAAGCCGCGCGCTTCGACCTCGCGAAGTTCAGCTACCTCGCGACCGTGGGCGCGCCGCCCGGTCTGTGGCTGGTCGGCCCGAAATCGCCCGTTCGGGAAGTGCAGCAGGCGGTCGACACCAAGATGAAGTGGCGCTGGGCGTCGTCGGGCGCGACCTCCGGGCTCGGCATCGGCGCCGCCTTCACCTGCGAGGCGCTCAAGCTCGATTGCCATGTGGTGCAGGGCTACAAAGGCAGCGCCGACGCCGGCCTCGCGGTTACGCGCGGCGAGATGGACGCGCTCTACGTCCCTGAATCCTCCGCCAACAATTTCGTGCGCGCCGGCCAGAACTGGGCGCTGGCGACGATCTCGCGCGAGAAGTCGCGCTTCTTCCAGGACCGTCCGACCATCTTCCAGGCGGCCAAGATGGATGCCGACCAGACCTGGGTGATGGACTTCCTCGCCAATGTCGAGAAGCTCGGCCGCATCCTGGTGGCGCCGCCCGGCATCCCGCAGGCGCGGCTTGCCTATCTGCAGGAGGCGGTGCGGGTCACGCTGGCCAATCCGCAGCTGATCGCCGACGGCGAGAAGGCCGAGCGCATCATCGAATATCTCGATCCGCCCGGTTCGCTCGCGAACGCGCAGGCCGTCGTCGCGAGCGTGACGCCGGCGCAGAAGCAGCGCGTCTTGGACATCCTCGGAAAAGCCAAGTAACGCGAAACGCTTCAGGACCCGGGACGTCGCCAGTACGTAGGTCCTACTTGCGAATTTAAGAGATCGGCTGGACACTCGCCCGGCATCGGCTGCATCCACCTCGCCCTACGCGTTGCGAGGTGCTTGTCCCGACATTGCTTGCTCAGCGCCTGGAGGCGGTCATGAGTTGGCGAATTATCCTGCTGTCCGATGGTACCGGCAATTCGTCCGCCAAGGTCTGGCGGACCAACGTCTGGCGTATTTTTGAACGCATCGACCTCTCCAACTCCGATCAGGTCGCGTACTACGACGATGGCGTCGGCACTTCGGAGTTCAAGCCGCTCGCCGTGATCGGCGGCGCCTTTGGCTGGGGCCTGAAGCGCAACGTCCTCGATCTCTACAAGTTCGCGTCGCGGAATGTCCGCCATGACACCGACGAGATTTACGCCTTCGGCTTCAGTCGCGGCGCCTTCACGATCCGCATTCTCACCGGTCTTATCCTCGAACAGGGCCTGATCCGGGCCGCCACCGAACAAGAGCTCGATCACAAGGCGCGGCAGGCCTATCGGGAGTTCCGGCGCGAGAACTTCCACACCAAGTGGCCCTACTATCTGCGGCCGGAAGTGTGGGCGCGGGGAATCCGGGACCTGCTCATCCCCAACGGCTATTCAAAGCACGACAATCGCCAAGTCAAAAACATCCGGTTCGTCGGCCTGTGGGATTCGGTCGCGGCCTATGGCCTTCCGATCGACGAGATGACCCGCGGCGTCAGCCAGTGGATCTGGCCTTGGCAGCTGCCGAACTGCGTCTTGAACGACCGCGTGCAGCGCGCCTGTCATGCGGTGTCGATCGACGACGAGCGGACGACGTTCCATCCGATCCTGTGGGACGAGCGCGACGAGCCGCCGCTTACGCCGGAGCCGAACGGCGAAAGGCTCCTTGCCAAGGAGCGGATCAGCCAGGTCTGGTTTGCGGGCGTTCATTCCAATGTCGGCGGCGGCTATCCGGATGACTCGCTTGCGCAAATTCCTCTGGTCTGGATGATGAGCGAGGCGCACGACCAGGGCAAAGGCCTCAGGTTCAAGTCCTCGCCCGATTCCAATCCGCTGACACTCGGCCATCCCATCACCGCGCAAGACAAGGACGGCCGCATCTACAATCCCCGCTCGGGGCTTGGCGGATATTACCGCTTCGGGCCGCGCGACCTTAATGCCCTCGGCAAGAACCTGCTCGCGCGCAAGAATCCGGAGAAGGGCAAGCCGCCGATACCGCAGCCGCCCAAGATTCACGAGAGCGTGCTCCACCGCATCGTCAACAACGCGCATCTCTATGCGCCGATCGGATTGCCGGCCCGCTACGACGTTGTGACCGTCACCGGGAAAGTGATCGATCAACCGAAATTCGAGCGGCTCGATCAGGCCGATTCGCGCGTCGCCAAGCAGGCGAAGATCTGGAACCTGATCTGGTGGCGCCGGCTGTTCTATTTCGCGACGGTCGCGGTATCGCTCTGGCTTTTTGCATTTCCGTTCATGGGAGCGAGTCGAGCCGTCGACGAATATATGAGCCCGCTGCGTTGGGTTTCCGACATCGTGCGGACGCTTGGATCGATGTTGCCGTCGTTCGCGGCGCCTTGGATCAACGGCTGGGCGCGTGCGCCCGGCCAGTTCCTTCTGACCGCGCTGGTGCTCGCCGCCATGCTTTTGTACAGCGGCCGTATGGCGCGTCGGACCAGCAATAACATGGGCCTCGCGTGGCGCGCGTCGCTGGACAACAGGCTCGGCAAGGTGCCGCCGCCCACCGACTGGCTCTACCGGCTGCGCACCAGCGCGGCCTATATCAAGGCGCACGATGTGTTGCGGAGGACGATCGCGCCGGCGCTGTTCGCGATCCTTTTCGTCTATCTCGGGCTGACCTTGATCAGTCACGCGCTCTACAACGTCCAGGATTATGCCGGCCTGGTCTGCAAGGAGTCGCCGGGTAAGCTCGAAGAGCTCGGCAGATCCGACGAAATCATCCTGGCGAACAGGAAATCCTACATGCTGGGCGAGAAGCAGAAGCAGGATGTGTTCGGCACCGTGCAGGAGGAGCTCCCGGTGTTCCACACCAACCAGCTTTGCCAGAGCATGGGCGTCTATCTCACGCGCGGCGCCCGATACCTGATCACGTTGGAAAGCACGACCTCGTTCGAGGACGGCGGGATCAAAGCCGAGAAAGGCTTCTATTCCAGCGATCCGGACAATCCCTTGCAGGCGGCGGCGATGTTTGCGGCCATGCCGCTGCGGCGTGAATTGATGCAGCCATGGTTCCGCATCGTCGCGAGATTCGGCGGGCAGGGCGGCGAGGAGACATTCCTGGTGCCCGATCCAAGCGACAAACACCTGATCAACGAGGTCATCCGCGCGCCCCGCGATGGCGAACTGTTTCTGTTCGTCAACGACGCGGTGATCGGAATCCCGGGACTCTATGGAAAGTTCTACGAGAACAACCAGGGCTCCACGCGCGTGGTCATCCGGCGGCGCTAGCTTTGATCAGAGCGGCCGCGCGCGGAAGGTCATGCGCGCCGGATTGTGCTCCATGTTGCGCGCGAGCCGCTCGGCGGAAAATCCGGCGTCGGTAAGCTTGCGCATAAATTGCTCTTGCGTGTACTGCGCGATGCCGAGCGTGCTGCGGATTTTTCGGTAGGGCGACACGCTGGTCTTCACAAGCCCGACCAGCGCCGCGATCAGGAAACCGTGCTTGGCGGAATAGCGGATGAGCGCCGAGACGTCGCTCAGCGCGCCGACGTCGGGCGGGATCACGTCGGCGAAGATCAGCGTCCCGTTGGGCGCCAGCAACCGGCGGAACATCGCCAGCAGGCGCGTCAGCTCGTCCTCGGTGAGGTATTGCGCCACCGAGTTGGTGACGATGAGGTCGAGCCGCCCGTCCGGCAGCGCCGCGACGTCTTCCGGCGATATCACCTTGATGCGTGGATTGCCGGCAAAGCGCGCCGCCATCGCCGCCCGCACGCTCGGCGCCGCGTCGCAGAGCGTCACTTCGGCGGCGACGGCTGCCACCCGGTCGGCGTGGATGGCGTCGCCGCTGCCGTAGTCGAGCACGCGCGCCGACGGCGCCGGCACGAACGCCGCGATCTGGTCGGCGATCTCGCGGTAGTGCACGTCCTTGTGGCGTGCATTGACGTAGATCGAATGTTCGCTGTCCCAGAACGAGCGCCAGTCGGACATCGTTCAGTCTCAACGCCAGAGCGATTTGAGCGGACCATCCGCACCGTAGACGGGGTCGGTGGCGGGCAGCGGCACGTCGGCGATGGTCTCGACCGCACGGGCGTGCTCCGCCTTGCTGCCGCGGCAGAGATCATATTTGCCGCTCTTCGGATAGGCGCCGATCACCATCAGCTCGGGCGCCGCCCACAGGCACTGGTGGCCGGTGCCGGCGGGCAGCACCGTAACGTCGCCGGGCCTGAGATCGATTTGCTCGCCCTGTGGGCCGCCGAACTGCACACGGGCACGGCCGCGCGCCACCGCGAGCACCTCGTGGATCATCGAATGATAGTGCACGTAGGGGTAGATGCCGTTCCGCCACATGTCGCCCCAGTCATGCTGGGTAAATGTCCGCTCGATGACGGCTTCCGGGTCGGGGGTGCCGGAGAGATCGATGCCGTTGCGATAGATGAGAAATGGCAGGCGCGGGTTGTTGGGGATCGTCCCGTCGTCGGAAAACATCAGCGCCTGCGGCGTCACGATGGCCATCGTCTCGTCCCACTGAATCGCGCGCCATAGTGCGGTAAATCGCTTGCCATGGGAAGTTGTCCGGCGTGCGACGGTTTTTAGGAGGTTAGCGCGCGAGCCGCTCCACAATCTCGTCGATCGTCCGGAACACCATCGCGGGCGAACGCGCGATCAGCGCCTCCGCCGCCGCGTAGCCCCAGGTGACGGCGCCGAAGGCGATGCCTTCCTTCTGCGCCGCTTCGAGGTCGCGGATCTCGTCCCCGATGCAGATCGCATCGCGCGCCGCAATGCCGCTCCGGCGCAGCACCCGGCGGAAGCGCGCCGCCTTGCCGAACAGCGAGGCGCCGCATTCGTAATAGCGGATCAGGCTCGCGTTCCCGGCACCAAGAATGGCGCGGGCATTGGGCTCGGAGTTCGAGGTGACCAGCGCCAGAGCGATGCCGGCGTCGGACAGTTCACGGAGCATCGCCTCGACGCCGTCGAACGGGCGCGTCTGGTCGAGCTCGCGCGATTTCCGCTTGCGCATGTGATGGGCAATAAATGGCACCTTCCACAGCGGAACGCCCAGGTGCCGCATCAAGGCGCGGGCATCCATGGTCCGCAGCGTATCCATTTCGTGTGGCGCCATCCGCTTGAAGCGGAAACGGTCGGCGACGTCATTGATGATGCGGCTGAACCAGGGAAACGAGTTGGCAAGCGTGCCGTCGAAATCGAAGATGACGAGCTGATAGCGCATGCGCGCGGGCTTTAAGCGCGCTTGCGCTCTTTCATCATCCCGACGAACCGCTCGAACAGATAGCGGCTGTCGCGCGGGCCGGGCGAGGCCTCGGGGTGGTACTGCACCGAGAACACCGGCTTGTCCTTGAGCGCGATGCCGCAGTTCGAGCCGTCGAACAGCGACACGTGGGTCTCGACCGCGTTCGCCGGCAGCGTCTCGCGATCGACCGCGAAGCCGTGGTTCATCGAGGTGATCTCGACCTTGCCGGTGGTGAGGTCCTTCACCGGATGGTTGGCGCCGTGATGGCCCTGGTGCATCTTCATGGTCTTGGCGCCGACCGCGATGCCGAGCATCTGGTGGCCGAGACAGATGCCGAAGGTCGGGATGTCCTGGTCGATGAGACTCCTGATCACCGGCACCGCGTATTTGCCGGTCTCGGCCGGATCGCCGGGGCCATTTGATAGAAAGACGCCATCAGGCTTCAGCGCGACGATGTCGTCGGCCGCGGTGGTCGCCGGCACCACCGTCACCTTGCAGCGGTTGGCGGCGAGCAGCCGCAGGATGTTGCGCTTGATGCCGTAGTCGATCGCGACCACGTGGAATTCCGGATCGTCGAGGCGGCCGTAGCCCTTGCCCCATTCCCACGGCGTCTCGTCCCAGGTGAAGCGCTGGCCCGACGTGACCATCGGCACCAGGTCCATGCCGACCAGGCCCGGCCACTCGCGCGCTTCTTTCTTCAGCGCCTCGAGATCGAACTTGCCGTCCGGCGCGTGCGCGATCACCGCGTTCGGCATGCCCTTGGTGCGGATGAGGCTCGTCAGCGCGCGGGTGTCGATGCCGGAGAGGCCGACGACGCCGCGCGCCTTCAACCACTGATCGAGATGGCGGGTCGCCCGGTAGTTCGAGGGCTCGGTGATGTCGGTGCGCAGGATCACGCCGCGCGCGCCCGGCGTCGCCGCCATGTTGACGGTCTCGATGTCCTCCTCGTTGGTGCCCACATTGCCGATATGGGGGAACGTGAAGGTGATGATCTGCCCGGCATAGGAGGGATCGGTCAGGATCTCCTCGTAGCCGGTCATGGCGGTGTTGAAGCAGACCTCGCCCACCGCGGTTCCGGTGGCGCCGAGCCCGAATCCTTCCAGGATTGTGCCGTCGGCGAGCACGAGCAGGGCCGTTGCCTTGGGCTCGGGCCAGGCGGTTTCGTCTTGTTTGGCAGTCATCGCGCGTCTACATAGTCGCCGATTCTGCCGCCGTCAAAGAGGTCAGTTGTGGATTGGCTCACAACCTTTGGATTGACCGCCGTGACGGCGATGCTGGTCTTCTACGCGCTGGAAGACCGCAATCCGGCCTATATTCTGGCGTTCGCCGGGGCCTGTGGATTGGCCTCGATCTACGGGTTTTTGCAGGGCGCCTGGCCGTTCGGCGTGGTGGAGGCGATCTGGGCGCTGATCGCGGTCCAGCGCTGGCGGAAACGGACGGCAACGCAGTTGACGGAATCAAAGCCGTGATCGTGCTGGAATTGACCATAACGTGTCCGACATGCGGCCATCGCGCGACTGAGCGCATGCCGGAGAACGCCTGCAACATCCGATACACCTGCGCGGGATGCGGAATTGAACTTGCGCCGCATACCGGCGATTGTTGCGTATTCTGTTCGTATGGCTCGGTGCCTTGCCCGCCAATCCAAAGATCGAGCGAGCGGAAACGGACGAGCGCAGAGGAGGTGCAGCAATGAGCGGTATTCTCCGATCGGTGAACGCGGTCCGCATCTTTGTCGACGACATCGAGCGCGCGCGACACTTCTATCGCGACGTCCTGGAACTGAACGAAACATCCGCCACGCCGGACTGGGTGCTGTTCGATCTCGACGGCAAGAACGTCATCGTCGAGAAGGTCGCGGCCGACGATCCCGAGCACGACCTGGTGGGCCGCTTCCTCGCCGTGTCGTTCAACGTCGACGACATCGACGCGACCTATCGCAAGCTCGTGGCGAAAGGCGTTTCATTTCCCGAACCGCCGGAGCGGCAGGGGTGGGGCGGCACGCTCGCCTTCCCCCGCGATCCGGACGGCAATATTCTGACATTGGTTGGTTAGAGGACAAAAATGCTCCGCGAAAAAATCAACGACGGGATGAAGGGCGCGATGAAGTCGGGCGAGAAGCTCCGGCTCTCGACGCTGCGGCTGGTCAATGCCGCGATCAAGAACGCCGACATCGAGGCGCGCGGCGCCGGCAAGGAGCCGCTCGACGATGGCGCGCTGCTCGCGCTGATGCAGAAGATGATCAAGCAGCGCGAGGAATTGGTCGATCTCTACGAGAAGGGCGGCCGCAAGGAGCTCGCCGATCAGGAGCGCGGCGAGATTTCGGTCATCGCCGGCTTCCTGCCCAAGCAGATGTCGGAAACCGAGATGACGGCGGCGATCGCCGCCGCGATCACCGAGACCGGCGCGGCGTCGATGAAGGACATGGGCAAGGTGATCGGCGTGCTGCGCGGCAAATACGCGGGGCAGATGGATTTCGGCAAGGCGAGCGGGCTGGTGAAAGCCAAGCTGTCCGGCTGATCGGACATTCGATGGCGATTGCGGTGAGGCGAGCCACAGCGGCCGACGCGGAGCTGGTCTCGGCGCTCAACGCCGATGTCCAGGCGATCCATGCGGCGGCGCTGCCCTGGCGCTTCAAGCAACCCGGTCCGGGAACGTTTCCGCCCTCGGAAGCCGCCGCGCTCATCGCACGCCCTGGACACCTCGTCTTCATTGCCGAGGCCGACGGTGAGGCTGCGGGCTACGCCTATGCGGAAGTGATCCGCCGACCGGCGACCGTATTTCACCATGCCTATGAGTTCGATCTATCTCCATCACATCAGCGTCAGCCCAAGCCATCGGCGGCACGGCGCCGGCACGGCGCTGCTGGCGGCGGTGCGCGCCGCGGGCAAGGAATTGGGCATCGACTTGCTGACGGCGGACGTCTGGTCGTTCAACAAGGACGCGCGGGCGTTCTTCCGGCGCCACCAACTCACGCCGTTTATTGAACGGCTTTGGGACCGTTAGTTGCCGACCGGTCCAAACCGTTGCATTGATTGTGCGATCAAGTAGGAGACACCATGGCCCGGTCCGATTTCTCCAAGGCGCCGCCGGTGGCGCAGAGCTGCCCGCAATGCGGCGGTGCGATGCGGGTGGCGCGGCGCGAGCCCGCGCCCGGCAACCCGGCCATGGAGCGGCTCTCGCTCGAATGCGTCAAATGCGGCAACACCGCCGGCAAGATGCAGGCAAAAAAGAAGGCCTGAGGCTCGCCGCGCCGCACAATCGTTATCCGAGACATTTTGACTACCCATCCACCACCCGGCTTGCGGAGCCGGGGCGGAGGATGGAATCCTAAGCCGAGGCGGGCCGACGAGCCCGCCATAAGAAAAGCTTGGCTGGGGAGACGCTCGTGATCCGCAAATCTTTGCTGGCGTTGGTATGTGCTGCGTCAATATCGTCGGCAACGCCGACGACTGCACAGGCGCAAGACTATCCAAATCGTCCCATTCGCGTGCTCACCACCACCAGCGCCGGGGGGCTGAGCGACATCTTCATGCGCGCGCTCGGTGACGAGCTGGGCAAACGCATGGGCACCACCTTCGTGATCGAGAATCGCCCCGGCGGGATGCAGAACCTCGGCACCCGCGCCTGCTCGGAGGCGCCGCCCGACGGCTACACGATCTGCATCATCAACGCGGATCCGCTGGTCTACAATCAATGGCTGCTCAAGAGCATGCCGTTCAATCCGGAAACCGCGTTGCAGCCGATCGTCAATCTCTACCACCTGATCCACATCCTGGTGGTCAACTCGGACCTTAAGGTGAAGACCGTCGACAGCCTGGTCGCGCTGTCGAAAGACAAGCCCGGCACGCTCAACTATCTCACGCCGGGCGCGCCGATGGTGCTCTACATGGAGACGCTGCGGAAGGAGCGCGGCGCCGATTGGGTGCGGGTGCCGTTCCGCGGCGGCGGCGAGGCGGTCACCGCGATCATGAGCGGGACCACACCGATCGGCTTGTTCGGCGAAGGCAATGTGGTGGCTCACATCCGCAGCGGCACGATGACGCCGCTCGCGATGATGAACAATGTGCGCTCGCCGAACTTCCCGCAGGTGCCGCTGCTCGCCGAGACCGGCTACTCCGGCGCGCCGTCGCGCGGCTGGTACGGGCTGTTTGCCCCGCCCGGAACGCCGCGGACGATCGTCGATCGCATCAACAAGGAGGTGCGCACCATCGTCGGCAAGCCGGAGTTCACCGCCAAGCACCTCACGGCGCGCAGCCTGGTGCCGGCGCTCAACTCGCCGGAGGAGTTCGCCGCCGATATCGTGCGCGATCGCGCGCAGGCCAAGCAGGTGGTCTACGACGCCGGGCTGACGCCGCAGTAGCGGCGGCATCGCGGTGCGCATTGCTGTCTGCCTTGTTCTCGGATGCATTATTCCCTGAATGGGCGTCGAGGCTCGCAGTTCAGGCCCGTTTGTTTCCACTTGCGTGGATGCGGGCGGCGGATCACGGGGGCTGCAGCATGCATTGTAATTGTAGGGTATGATCGTTTGACATGATTGCACTTCTCGATGAGATCAGCGCGCCGACGCGCCGGTTGAGTGAGTACATCGCAGAGGCAGTGACACGGCCGCTTCCGGACGCCGTGGTCGAGAAGGCGCGCCATCATTTTCTGGATACGGTCGCGGCGATGGTGTCCGGCTCTCAACTGCGGCCGGGCCGGATGGCGATCGGCTATGTCGCATCGCTTGGCGGCTTGCCCGAAGCGTCGGTCGTCGGCACGCCAATCCGCACCTCGGCGGTCAACGCGGCGCTCGCCAATGGTATGCTGGCGCATGCCGACGAGACCGACGACTCGCATGCGCCGTCACGCACGCATCCCGGATGTGCCGTCATTCCAGCGGCGCTTGCTGTCGCCGAGCGTGCGCGCGCCTCCGGCGAGGCGTTTCTGCGTGCGGTCGTGCTCGGCTACGACGTGGCGGCGCGCGTCAACTATTCGATCGGAGCCGACGCGTTTGCGGCCGCCTCGCGCAGTACCCACAGCGTGGGTGGCGTATTCGGCGCCGGTGCCGCCGCCGGGGCACTGCTCAGCTTCGACGCCGTACAGGTGCGCCATCTGCTGTCCTACTGCGCCCAGCAGGCGTCGGGCATCGGCTGCAACGTGCGTGATTCTGAGCACATCGAGAAGGCGTTCGACTTCGGCGGCATGCCGGCCCGCAACGGAGCCGCGGCGGCAACCATGGTTGCGCACGGCTTCACGGGTATCGACGACGTGTTTGCCGGCGAGCGGAATTTCTTCATGGCCTATGCGCCCGAACCCGATCCTTCACAGCTTGCCGAAGAGCTCGGGGAGCGTTTTGAGATTCTGTCCACGAACATCAAGAAATGGTCGGTAGGCTCGCCGGCGCAGTCGGCGCTCGATGCACTGACCTGTCTGATGAAGAGCGAAAAGCCCGCACTCGATGAGATTGCAGCGATACGGGTTCATCTGCCGGCCCGTTCCGCGCGCACGGTAGACAATGCGCCGATGCCGGACGTCAATGTGCAGCATCTCATGGCGCTCCTGCTCGTTGACGGCCGGCTGACATTCGATTCGGTGCACGACCATGGCCGCATGAAGGATCCGGCCGTTCTCGCCGTCAGGCGGAACATCGAGCTGGTTCCCAGCCAGGAGCTGATGGAGGCGCGCCCGCGGCGGCAAGCCATCGTTGAGATCGATCTGCGGGACGGACGCCGGCTGTCGCATCGCACGATTGCGGTCCGGGGCACGGCGGATAATCCGATGACGCGGGACGAAGTTGAAGCCAAGGCGCTTGACCTGATGGCGCGCACGCTCGGGCCGGAGCGCGCCGCCGAACTCGTGAATGCATGCCGTGCCGTCGAGCGATGCCGCGACATGACCGAGTTTCGCCGACTTTGGGACGTGCCCGCTCCAGGGCAAGAGGCAGGTCACCGATAATGTTGTTGTTGTCGAATGACGATATCGAGGCGGTGCTCGATGTGAAAAGCTGCATCGAGGTGATGGAGGACGCCTATCGCGAGCTCGGGGAGAACCGGGGCGTCAGCGGCGTGCGTTCGGAGATTCTGACGCCGACGACCCGCGACGACGGCCTCTATTCGCTGCTGACGATGTCAGGCGTGGCGCCGAAATTTGGTATCGGCGCCGTGCGTATCAATTCCGACATCCTCACCTGGCCGCGCACGTCCGCCGGGATCAAGCGCGTGAAAGTCCCGGCGGCCCCCGGCGAGCGCTATGTGGGGCTGGTGCTTCTCTTCAGCGTCGAGACGGGCGAGCCGCTTGCGATCTACCCCGACGGCGTCGTCCAGCGCATGCGCGTCGCCGCGACTTGCGGGCTCGCGGCGCAATACCTTGCGCGCGAGGATGCTCGTGTGGTCGGGCTGCTCGGCACCGGTTGGCAGGCGGGAGGGCAGGCTGCCGCGATCGCGGCCGTGCGTCCGATCGAGCTTATCCGCTGCTACAGTCCCGACCCCGCCCGATGCCGGGCGTTTGCCGGCGAGACGGCCAAGCGGCTCGGCATCGAGGTGATGGCGGTTGCAAGCGCGCGAGACGCGGTCGAAGGCGCCGACGTGGTGATGTGCGCGACCAGCAGCATGCAGCCCGTCCTGTCGGCCGAGTGGATCAAGCCCGGCATGCACATTTCGAGCCTCAAGCGGCTTGAACTTGATGCTTGTACCGCCGCCGCGGCCGATGTCATCGTCACGCATGTCCGCAAGGCCACCGCGCAGATCGTGCGCTCGGCGGGTGCGGACCTCGCGCTAGATACCGAAATGGAAAAAGCAGCGCTCAGCAAAGCCCTGAAGCAGGATGAGCTGCCCGATCTCGCCGAACTGGTACTCAAACGGACGCCGGGGCGGCGCTCGGCAAAGGACGTCACCCTGTTCCTCAACTATATGGGGCTGGGATACCAGTTCGCGGCCACGGGCCACGTCATCTGGCGGCGTGCGCAGGAGCGCGGCATCGGCCGTCGGCTCGACACCGACTGGTTCACCAGTGAGGTCCCGTCGTGAACGCCGCGCCCGCAAGCTGCAAGAAGCGAAGCAGATCGGTCACCATGCCAACGCGCGTGCGAGCGGGATTCCTGACAGTTGTTTTGGCGGTACTGCTGGCATTGGGGTTTGCCAGTGGGGGACGCGCGGATGATGAATTCCTGCGCGGCAAGTCCGTCACCTTCATCGTCCCGACCGCGCCGGGCGGCGGCTACGACACCTATAGCCGTCTGATCGCACGGCATATCGGCAGGTTCCTGCCGGGTCAGCCGAATGTCGTGACGCAAAACATGCCCGGCGCCGGCGGTGTCCGCGCCGCCAACTATCTCTACAACGTCGCGCCGAAGGACGGCACGGTCATCGCGATGCTGGATCAGGCCGTCTATCTCGACCGCGTCCTCGAGACGCCCGGCCTCGCGGCCGATCCCGCCAAGTTCAATTGGATCGGGCGACTCCTGGGCAACAGTGCGGTCCTCTATGCGTGGCATGCCGCCCGTGTACAAAAAATCGAAGACGTTTTCTCGCGCGAACTGATCGTGGCGACGTCCGGCACCGCGTCGCGGCTGAACTGGACCGTGCTCAACAACGTGGTCGGCACAAAATTCAAGATCATCACAGGATACAAGGGAACGACCGACAGCCGTCTGGCCATGATCCGCGGCGAGGTTGAGGCATTGAGCCAGCCCTGGTCCGTGCTCAAGCTGGAAGGCGAACAACTGTTGAAGGAGAAGCGGATCAACCTGCTGCTGCAAAGCGGCGCGCAGAGGAACGCCGACCTGCCGGACGTGCCGCGAATGATCGATCTTGCGAAGAACGACGATGACCGGACATTGCTCGCGCTATTTTCTTCACCGTCGACGATCGGCCGCTCGGTGGCGGCGCCGCCGGGCGTCCCAGCAGAGCGGGTTGCAGCGTTTCGACAAGCCTTCATGAAGGCAATGCAGGACCACGCACTGCTGGACGAGGTTCAGAAGCTGAAGCTCGAGCTCGACCCGCTCGACGGAGCGGCGCTGCAAACCAGCATTGCCGGGAGCGGATCGGTCTCGTCCGAATTGATCGCGCGCGCGCGCCGAGCGGCAGAGTATCGATAACATGCCGACGATGGTCTCAGTGCCGGTGACCCAAAGTCCGATGGATATCTATCTCGACGGTCCCGACCGCGATGCGCCCGGGCCTGCCATCGTGCTGATGTACCACCGTGGCGGTATCGACGACTTTACCAAGCGCGTTGCTGGTAAACTCTCGGCGGCGGGCTACCTGGTTGCCGTACCGGACGTCTCGCATCGGGTCGCGCCCGACATTCCGATGACCGATCGCAAGAAATTCCTTAAGGACTCCGAGGTGGTGGCCGACATTCGCGCTGCCGCTGACTATCTCCGCACGCGGCCGGACGTGGACAAGGACAAGCTCATCATCATGGGCCATTGCATGGGCGGCCGCATGGCGCTGCTCGGCGCTGGCGTGCTGCCAGACTTCACAGGGGTCGTCGTCTACTACGGCGGCGGCGTGCATGTCGCGTGGGGCGAGGAGGGCAAGACCCCGTTTGACACGTTGCGCGACATCCGCATTCCGGTCATCGGCTTCTTTGGCAACCTGGACAAGAACCCGTCGCCCGAACAGGTCGACCGTATCGACGCCGAGCTCACGCGCCACGGAATTGCACACACCTTCCATCGCTACGACAATGCCGGCCATGGATTCCAGAATCGAACGCCCGGCTCGGCAGGGGAGCAGGCGGCAGCGGCGGATTCCTGGGCGAAGACGTTCGAGTTCCTCCGCGCCACCGTCGGCAATTGAAGGTCAGTTCTCCGCGACCGCAGACTTGCCGGCCAGCCGTCCGAATACGGCATTGCGGGTCTGCCCCGTAAACGACGGGTAATTGTGAAAGAACAGGCCGACGATATCGCCGGATGCGAACAGCCCCTTGATCGGCTGGTCGATCGTGCTCATCACCTGCGCGTTGCGGTTCACCTCGACGCCGCCGAAAGTGAAGGTGATCCCGCAGGTGACCGGATAGGCGCGGAACGGCGGCTCGTCGATGCGGATCGCCCAGTTTGATTTCGGAACGGCGAGACCTTTGGCGGCCTTGCCGTCCATACGGCGCGGATCGAATGGAATGTCGTCCGAAACCGCACGATTGAATTCCTCGACCGTGTGCATGAGCACCTTAGGCTCGAGGCCGGCCTTCACGGCCAGGTCGGCGATCGTGTCGGCCTCGACGAATGTCGCCTTGTGGTGCGGATAGCGGAGGCACCTCAGGCCCTTCTGATCGTAGATCTGGAAGGCGCGCGCGCCCGGCTGGCCGAGCACGGCGCGGCCGGTCTTGGCATACGTGTAGGAATGCTGCGCCTCGCCTTCGTCGAAGAACCGCAGGCCGAGCGCGTTGACTGTGATCCCGAACGGATAGTCGTAGCGGCTCTGGGTATTGCCGCGGCCGTCCTCGTGTTGCGGCGTTTCGAAATCCGGTGCGTTGGCATCGATCGGCGACATGTGGCCCGACTGCCATTGGCCGGCCGACCGCACACCAAGATCGAGAAGCAGGCGCAGGACCTCGCCGGTGTCGTATTTCGAGCCGCGCACCTTCATCGCATCGGTGTTTCCGGCAAGGTAGCGCGCGCGCATTTCAGGATTGGCCTGAAATCCGCCGGCGCAGGCGATCACTGCCTTGGCCATGAGGTCGTAGTGGCCATCGGCTGCGCTGACCGTGACGCCTTCGACACGGCGCAGGTCGCCGTGCAGGGCGCAGACCGGCGACTCGAAGCGGATCTCGATGCCGAGCCCTTCGGCAATGCGCCGCCATTGGGTGAGTTGGCCGATCCCGCCACCGGCGACGTGAATGGCGATGCCGCGTTCGAAATAGCGCTTGCCGTCGACCTTGGCGTGCTCCTTCAGCGGCTCCCATTTGATGCCGATGTTGCGCATCCAATGAACCGCCGCATTCGATTCTTCGACCAGTGTGTGCGCCAGCTCGCGATTCATGCGACCCTGCGTCATGCGGTCGAGGTCGGCCATGAAGTCGTCCGCGCCGTAGGGCGGAATGGTCATGGTCGCGAACAGTGCGTCGTCGACATCCGGAACGAACTGGCGGATTTCTTCCGCCCCCGCATGCACGAAGCGAAACCCGGTTCCAGAGTAGCGGGCGTTGCCGCCGTATTCCGCCTCAGGTGCTTTCTCCAGCATCACGACGCGCGCGGCACCAGCCTCGCGTGCGGCGACGGCCGCCTCGAACGCGGCGCTGCCGCCGCCGATGACGATGATGTCGCAATGCTCGACGCGCGCCATGAGCTGCTTTCCTGACTTTCGGGCGTCCTGGCCCGACTTGAAAATACATCCACGGGGAGAGGGCGCAATACCGGCGCCCCAGCCGGCTCACCCGTAGTGCGCGCACCGCCACAAAGACCATGGCGCCGATCGGGCGCTGGTCGCATACCACGCGCCTTGATAGGCTGCCGCGCTTACGCAACAGCGAGGTCTGCATGACGCGTTCTGTGCCTGTCAGCTTGCCGCCGGATCCCAATACGCGGACGCCAAGCTGGACCGTTCCAAAAGGCGCTTGCGACACGCATGCCCATGTGTTCGGCCCGCCCGATATTTTTCCTTACTATGAGAAGCGCCGGTACACGCCGCCCGCCGCGCCGGTCGAACACTATCGCAACATGCAGAAGATCACGGGCCTCAGCCGGGCCGTTTTCGTCTGCCCGACCGCCCACGGATACGATAACCGCGTCATTCTGGACGCCGTCGCCAATATGGGGGATTCGGCGCGTGGCGTGGCAAACATCGACTCGTCATTCGACAGCAAGGCGTTGCAGACGTTGGCCGAAGGTGGAATTCGCGGCGCACGCTTCCATCTGATGAAGGACCGGCCAGGCAGCGAGGAGCATCTGAGCGAGCATCTCCCTGCGTTGCAAAAGCTCGACTGGGTTCTCGTTCTTCATGTCGATCCCCCGGATTTCATCGAACATGAAAGATTCATCCGCAAGCTCCCGACATTGACCGTCATCGACCACATGGCGCGCGTTCGGGGTAAGGACGGTCTCGACCAGCCGGCGTTCCGGCTGCTTCTCGACCTGCTGAAGGATGACCGCTTCTGGGTGAAGCTGTGCAGTTTCGACAAGATCAGTGCGGTTCCGCAGGCTCACGTCGCGGGAAGCCTGCCTTTCATGGACATGGTCCCCTTCGCCCAGGCGGTCATCGAAGCCGCGCCAGACCGCGTGATCTGGGGAACCGATTGGCCGCACGGAAATACGTTCACGCCGGGACGCACGCCCAATGAAGGCGATCTCTTGGACCTGCTGGCAGTCATCGCACCGGATCAAGCGACCAGGGATCGTATCCTGGTTGACAATCCGGCCCGCTTGTTTGGGTTCGCGCCGGCTAGCCCGTGACCGCACGCACCGCGACGAAGATCGCGGCGCCGATCGCCAAGAGCAGCATCGGGTGCGCCGCCGGCCGCCAGGTCATCACACCGACGACGGCGAAGGCGACCGCCCAGCCGAGCCAGCCGCTGGCTTCGATGCGCAGGATCATCACGCCGCCCGCGATCATCAGCCCGGCACCGATCGGCCGCAGCCCGTTCTCGATCGCGCTGTGCCATTTGGTGCCGCGGTAGCGTTTCCAGGTGTGCGCCACGCCGAAGCACAGCATCGAGCAGGGCACATAGAGCGCGAGGGTTGCCACCAGCGCGCCGAGGAAACCCGCGACCTTCCAGCCGATCAGCGTCGTAAGCATCGAGCCGGGGCCGGGCGTGACGCGCGCGATCGCGAACAGCTCGAGATATTCGCGCGCGCTCACCCATTGGTAGACGTCGACGGTCTGCTGCTGCAGCGGCGCGTAGATCGCCGAAGCGCCACCGATCGCCAGCAGCGACAAAGGCGCGATCACGATGATGAGCTGGATCAGCGGATCGTCACGCATCGCCGGATTTCTCCGGCGTCGGCGAAGCGCCGCGTGGCCAGGCCGCCGCGATGCTGAGTGGTACCAGCACCAGCAGGACCGGCAGCAGCGGCCACTGCATGATGCCAATGGCGACAAAGGTCGCGACCAATACCACGAGCGAAGGGATATGGCGGTACGCGCCGCGCGCCGACGTCATGCCCATCCGGAACACCATCCCGACCGCGGCGGCGGCGACGCCGCCCATGATGGACGTAAAGCCGGGTAGGCCGACGAGGTGGTGATAGACGGCGGCGGCCGCGATCACGATCACGAACGGGCCGGTGAGCAGGCCGAGCAGCGCCGTGCTCGCGCCGAGCGCGCCGCGCAGATGCTGGCCGATATAGACCGCCATGTTGGTCGAGTTCACGCCCGGCAGGATCTGCGCCAGCGAGTAGCCGGAGAAGAACTCGTCGTCGGTCATCCAGCCGCGCACCTGCACCACCTCGCGGTGAAACCAGGCCGAGAGCCCACCGCCGAAGCTGAACAGGCCGACGACGAAGCACAGCCTGTAGATGGCGAAGAGGGAGACCGGATGAGCGGGAGTTGACATTGATTGGCAGAAGCAACGGGAGGGACTCTGGCCGTACGCCGAGTGCGACGGTAAGGCAAGTGCGCCCGGCATAAACATGCGCTAATGGTCGGAACAACTGGCCGTGAACGGGCAGGGGAGGAGACGGATGCGCACTGTGGCCGTCCTGGCTGCTGCGTGTGTGCTGGGCCTCGCGCCACAGGCGGCGGCGCAGAACAATCCGTCGCGTCCGATCAAGGTGATCATCCCGGCGAGCGCGGGCGGCACCCAGGACGTGTTCATGCGCGCGCTAGGCGAGGATCTGCGCAAGCGGTTTGGCCACACGCTGGTGATCGAGAACCGGCCGGGCGGCAACTTCAACATCGGCGCGCGCGCCTGCGCGGACTCGCCGCCCGACGGCTACACGATCTGCATGCTGCCGAACGAGGCGCTGGTCTACAACCAGTTCCTGTTCAAGAAGATTGCCTACGATCCGGCGAAGGATTTCGCGCCGATCACCAATCCGTTCTTCTCGACCCAGGCGATCGTGGCGAATGCCGATCTCAAGGTGACCAGCCTCGCGGAGCTCGCGGCGCTGTCGCAAGCGAAGCCGAAGACCCTGAGCTACATCGCGCCCGGGCTGCCGCTCTGGGTATTCATGGAGAATTTCAAGAAGCGCACCGGCGCCGACATGGTGCGGGTGCCGTTCCGCGGCGGCGGCGAGACCACCAACGGCGTGCTCTCGGGCACGACGCCGGTGGCGTTCTCCGGGCTCTCGAACTGGGCGTCGTACCTGCAGGCGGGGACGGTCGTCGGACTGGCGGTGGATTCTCCGAGACGGCTGCCGATGATCCCCGACGTGCCGACGATTGGCGAGCTCGGCTACAAGATCGATCTCACCCGCGTCTATTTCGGCATCGTCGCGCCGGCCGGCTCGCCGAGGCCGATTCTCGAGCGCCTGCGCAACGAGATAGCGGAGGTGATCAGAGATCCGGGCTTTCGCGAGAAGCATATGACCTCGCGCGGCCACGAGCCGGTCGCCAACACGCCTGACGAATTCGCGCGCTTCCTGGCGCTGGATCGCTTGCTGTCGGCCCGTATCGTCAAGGACGCCGGGGTCGAGCCGCAATAGACCGGCCCTTGAACTATAACCCCCAGGGGTATAGATATCCTGCGTCCCTGTCGAGGCGCTTCGTGTCGCTAACCGACGTCGAAATTCGAAATCTGCTCAATGCAGGTGAGCTGAGGGAATTGGACTATGCAGGCCAGGACCAACCGGAAGGCTAGTCCGAAAAAGTACCGCGGCCGGCTGTCCGAGGCCATTCATGAGACGGCGGCGGGGCTGTATCGCGCAGGCCTGCTGAACAAAGAGACAATGCGGGAATTCGACGCCTCCTGCCTCACCGCCGTGAAGCAGCTATCGCCCAAGGAGATTGTGGCATTGCGCCGGCGCGAACGGATCAGCCAAGGCGTATTCGCGCGGTACCTGAACGTGCGGCCAAAGCTTGTGAGCGAATGGGAGCGCGGAGAAAAGAAACCGAGCGGCCCTTCGTTGAAGCTTCTGTCGATTGTCAAATTGAAGGGTCTCGACGCCATCGCCTGAGGACGCTGTTCAGGAGATATTGCGACAGTTCGGCCGCTTGCGGCGCGCGCCGCGCCCGATAAGCTTCCCCTCAAAGAAAACGACACTGGGGGAGATGCCCATGCGCAGGATCACGGGTGCGTTCATAGCGGCCACGCTCGCGTGCGTCGCGCCGGCCATGGCGCAGGACTATCCGAACAAGACCGTGCGCGTGATCATTCCGCTCGGCCCCGGCGGCGGCGGCGATATCTTCACCCGCGCGGTCAGCGACGAGTTGCAGAAGCGGCTCGGGCAGACCTTCCTGGTCGAGAACCGCGGCGGCGGCGGGCTCAACATCGGCACGCGCGCCTGCGCGGAGGGCGCGCCCGACGGCTACACGCTCTGCGTCCTCTCATCGGAGCCGATCGTCTACAGCCAGTTCCTGTTCAAGTCGCTGCCGTTCAATCCGGAGAAGGATTTCGAGCCGATCACCAATCTGTTTTTCAACACGCTCGCCTTTGCGGTGAACAACTCGCTCGGCGTGAAGACCGTGCCCGAGCTGATGGCGCTCGCCAAAAAGCAGCCCGGCAAGCTCTCATACTCGACGTTCTCGTTTCCGCTGGTGCACTACATGGACGGCCTGAACAAGAAGTTCGGCGTCGACATCGTGCGGGTGCCCTACCGCAGCGGCAACGAGGTGATGACCGCGCTGCTGTCAGGCGCGACGCCGATCACGCTGCTCGGGCTGTCCAACATGGTTTCGACCTTGCAGGCCGGCAAGGTCACGGCGCTGGCGGTAAATTCGGGCGTGCGCTCGCCGCTGTTCCCCGCGGTGCCGACGCTCAAGGAAGCGACCGGCGAAAGCTATCCGCAGTCGTGGTTCGGGCTGTTCGCGCCGGCGGGAACGCCGAAGCCGATCATCGCCAGGCTGCACAAGGAGGTGGTTGCGATCACCAGCGATCCGGCCTTCATCCAGAAGATGTATACCGAACGCGCGGTCGAGCGGGCGATCGATACGCCGGAGAATTTCGCGCGCTTCATCCTCGAAGACCGCGAGATCGCGCGGCGCATCGCGAAGGAATCCGGCGCCGAGCTGCAGTAGACAAAGGAATCAGGCGCTGAGTTACAGTAAACAATTGCGGTGCGCATTGTTGTGCCCTCGCCCCGCTTGCGGGGAGAGGGCATGAAGGTGGTTGAACGAGTGATGATCGGGTGAGGGGGACTCTCGTTCGAGCAGTCTCTATGAGAGTCCCCCTCACCCAATTCCCGTTGCCGACAAATCTTCTAGCCCTCTCCCCGCAAGCGGGGCGAGGGCGCAATAACTGCGTTCAGCACGCTACTCGCGAGGCACCACCGGCAGCAAAATCCGCGACGCATGCACTGCGTTGTGATGGATCGTGTCGGTGCCGATCAGCGTCGGATGATAGGGATGCGTGAACACCGCGTCGGTCACGGGGGAATCGCCGTTGGCGATCTCGAGCCGGATGCGGTGGCCCTTGCGGAACACGTATGAGACCGGCAGCACCTCGACGTCGAACTCGTAGATCTCGCCGGGCGTGAGCGGTTGCGGATTGGCGTGGGTGTAGAACGGCCGGATGTCGGTCGAGCGCTCGGCGTCCTTTTCGCGGTGCGAGGCCTTGAGCCAGCCTTTCGAGACGTTGGTGAAGGCCGGCTGCTCGCCTTTCGCCCGTGCAACCTCGTCCTGCGGATACTGGTCGGAAAGCTTGACGATGAAACGAGTGTCGATCTGGTCCGACGATGCGAACAGCTTCAGCACGATCGGGCCGGTCACCTCGATGTCGGAGGTGAGCGGCGCCGAGGTGAAGGTGAGCACGCGCCGCGTGGGGTCGGGACGCCCGTTGGGGCCGTTGGCGACCACGCCCGACACCCATTCCCAGTCCGGATAGGTGTAGCTGGTCGAGCCTTCGTGGGCACCCGGCGGATCGATCGAGAGCTTGCCATCGTTGAGCGAGGTGACGCTGCCGGACGGCCCCTGGCGCAGATGCAGCGGCACGTAGGTCGCGCGCTTGAGCGGCCATTCCTCTTCGTCGCGCCACATATTGGCGCCGCGCACATAGAGCCGCACCGGCGGCTCATCCATGACGCCGTTGTCGATTCCCTTGAGGTGCGCGTCGTAGAACGGCAGCAACTCGTTCTCGTGGAATTCGACCTGGTCGTATTGATGATGCGCCTCGTGCACGTTCTTGGCGCCGGTGACGACGAGCTTCTTCGGCGCGTTGGTCACGCCTTCGTAACCGAGGATGTTGCCGCGCAGGTGCAAGCCCATCTTGCCCCAGTGGCCGATCGAGAGCACCGGCACCTTGATCTCGTGCAATCGCCAGAACGGCGAGCGCTCGCGCCAGAACGCATCGTCGAGCGAATGCTCGGCGATCGCGCCGACCAGGTCGAAGCGCATCGGTGCGCGGCCTTCCTTTCCCGCCGGGCGATGCATGTTGTCGACCCGCAGGTTGCCGTACCAGTGGGTGCGATAGCTGCAATAGATGCCGCCGTGATAGTTCGAGCAGCGGTACTGGTCGACGAGCCCGTCATAGGGCGCGATGCAGGCGAGGCCGGGCGGATTCAGCGTCGCCATCAGCCATTGCGCCATCGCGTAGTAGGATTGCCCGATGCCGCCGACTTTTCCGTTGCACCAGCTCTGGCGGATGATCCAGGCGATGAGCTGGACATAATCCTGCTGCTCGGCCGCATCCATGAAACCGAACTCGCCCTCGGAGCCGCCGGAGCCGCGCACGTCGGCGTGCACATAGGCGTAGCCGTTCTCGACGTACCACTCGACCGGCCCGGTCTCGCGCCACAGGAACAGCGGATAGGCGGGCACGCTGTCGAACTCATGCTGGTACGGCGAGGCCGCGAACAGCGCCGGGACACGCTCGTCGCCGTGCGGCCGGTAAACGCACACCGAGATGCGCACGCCGTCGCGCATCGTCACCATGGTTCGTTCGGTTCTCATCGGTTGATTTTCATTTCTTGGAGCAGGGGCGCGCCACGGACTCGATCGCTCCCTCTCCCGCATAGCCCGTTGAAGACGGGCGTCAACGCCCTTTTGCTGGGAGAGGGGTGGGGAGAGGGTGGACTTGCGCCGATCGTTGTGGATGCCCCCTCCCTATCCCTCCCCCGCAAGCGGGGGAGGGGACGCTGGGGCACGAGCCTTCGCACGTCCAGCAAATGCAGTTGCGTCGGCCCGCATCAGCAAGCCGCACCTGCAAGCCTTACAATAAATTGGCCAAACTGTTCGCGCCTGATCTACTCTTGCACAAAATATTTGGAGGACAGCTCATGATGCGCCGCGCCGCCATTGCCGGCCTTGCCGCCTTTGTTGCGCTCTCCGCGGCGCCGGCTACGGCGCAGAGCTATCCGACCCGCCCGATCCGGGTGATCGTGACCACCAGCCCCGGCGGCATCAGCGACGTGTTCGTGCGGGCGCTCTCGGAGCCGCTGCACAAGCGGCTCGGCCAGCCGATCGTGGTCGAGAACCGCGCCGGCGGCTTTATGATTCTCGGCGCCCGCGCCTGCGCGGAAGCGCCGCCCGATGGTTACACGTTCTGCGTCATGCCGGGCGAGCCGCTGACCTACAACCAATATACCCAGAAGAGCCTGCCTTACGATCCGGTGAAGAGCTTCGATCCGATCACCAATTTCTTCTTCATCACCCAGGCGCTCGGCGTGAGCTCAAAGCTCGGCGTGAAGACGCTCGACGAGCTCGCCGCCTATTCGCGGGCGAAGGCCGGCACGCTGTCCTATTCGGCGCCGTCGTCGTCGCTGGTCTATTTCATGGAGAACTGGAAGAAGAAGAGCGGCGCCGACCTGGTGCGCGTGCCGTTCAAGGGCGGCGGCGATACCGTGACCAACATGCTCTCGGGCGTGACGCCGGTCGGCTTCCTCGGGCTCGGCAACTTCTTGTCGTACATCCGCGCCGGGCAGGTGACGCCGATCCTGGTCGACGCCGACAAGCGCGTCGGATTCATCCCGCAGGTCGCGACGTTGACCGAGATGGGCTTCGCACGCGACCATACCCGCGCCTTCTTCGGACTGCTGGCGCCGGCCGGCACGCCGAAGGCGATCACCGAACGCCTGCGCAAGGAGATCATCGCCATCGCCAACGAGCCCGCGTTCATGCAGCGCCACTTCATCGATCGTGGGCTCGAGCCGGTGCTCAATACGCCGGAGCAGTATGCCGAGTATCTCGTCTCCGACCGCGTACGGTCGGAGCACATCGTGCGGGAGTCGGGGCTGTTTCCCGCAGTAGGCGCGCGTCACGCGACCTTGAGCAGGATTTCCGTCAGCCAATCCGGTTCGTCGACCATGATGTCGTGGCCGGCGGTCGTGGTCTCGAAGGTCTGCCAGGTCTTGTCTGCTTTGCAGTCGGCATAGGCCTTGTCGAAGGCTTTCTGCGCATAGCGCGGCGCGCGGATGTACGTCTTCTTCGCGACCTTCTCGATGGCGCCGGTAAGCTTGATTGGGTGCAGCACGACGCCGTTCGGTTGCGGGGTGAGCTTGGAATCGACCCAGGCCTGATCCTTCTCGTTGACGCCGAATGCCGCGGACTTCGGCGCCGGCCGGCCCGGCTCGCCCTTGGCCACCGCAGCTTCCAGCGCCTTACGGCTGAACTCGGAAATGTAGTCGGTGCCGCGCTGGCCGTTGTCCGGCTTGAACGCATCGACCCAGACGATCGACGAAACGCGGTCGCCGATGTGCTCGAGCGCGCCCGAGCCCGGCCATCCGCCATAGGAGTGAACAACGAGGCAGGCGTCTTTGAGGTCTTCAAACTTGAAAATGTTGACGATGTCGGCGATGTGCGTTTCGAGGTCCACGTCCTTGCTCAACAGGTGCGTGCGGTCGCCGCATCCGGTCAATGACGGCGCAAAGACCTTGTGGCCTTGGCGCTCGAGCCGGTCTGCAACCCGGCGCCAGCACCAGCCGCCATGATAGGCACCATGAATGAGCACGAAGGTCTTGCGTGCCTGAGCTATCGCCGGAGCCGTGCCGAGCACGGCCGCGCTGGCGCCGGCTGTTGCGGCTGCGAGCACGCGGCGGCGGGTCAATGAAAGATCGTCGAACGCGGACATGAACGTTCCTCCTGATCGTCGTGTTGTTGTTGACATAGTCTAACGCGCAGGTGCGCGACCGTCCGCATGGCCGAAGCGATGTGACGTCGACGTTGGGCGGCGGCCCACGCGCGGTCGTCACGCGATAGAAGCTCGGGGGGCGGATCGGATGCGCTAGGCGCTCACGACACCTTCAGCAGGATGTCCACCAGCCATTGCGGATCGTCGACCATCACGTCATGCCCCGTCGCGCTGGTCTCGAACGTCTGCCAGGACTTGTCGGCCTTGCAGTCGGCGTAGGCCTTGTCGAAGCCCGGCTGCGGATATCGCGGCGCGCGGATATAGGTCTTCTTCGCCACCTTCTCGCGCGCGCCGGTGAGCTTGATCGTCGGCAGATAGACGCCGGTCGGCTGCGGCGTCAGTTTCGACGTGACCCAGGCGCGGTCGGCTTCGTTGACTCCGAACGCCTGCACGTCCGGCGCCGGCCGCCCGGGCTCGCCACGCGCGACCGCGGCCTCGATGCCGTCACGCGCGAACGAGGACGCGGTGTCGAAGGCGCGTTCACCGTTCTCCGGCTTGAACGCATCGAGCCAGACGATGGACGACACGCGGTCGCCGATCTGTTCGAGGGCGCCCGAGCCCGGCCATCCGGCATAGGAGTGCACGACCAGGCAGGCGTCCCGGAGGTCTTCCCACTTGAAGACGTTGACGACGTCGGTGATGTGGGTGTCGAGATTGATGCTCGTGCTCAGCAGGTGCGAGCGCTCGCCGAGCCCGGTCAGCGTCGGCGTGAACACCCTGTGGCCTTTCGCCTCCAGCCGATCGGTGACGCGCCGCCAGCACCAGCCGCCGTGCCAGGCGCCGTGCACGAGCACGAAGGTCTTGCGCGTTGTTTCGGCCATCAGCATTCCCTCTTGCGTTTTGCCTCGTGTGCGCTGGCGTTCAGTGCGGATTGACGGCGTCGGCGAGCCGTTCGAGCAGGAGCACGCGCATCGCTGTTTCCTGCAGCCGGCAATAGGTGGCGCCGCCAAGCGACATGCCGGGATCGAGCTTGTCGTACAGCGGGCAGAGTTTTGCGAGCGAATCCGTGAAGCTTTTCTGCGAGGCGGTGACGGCGCTCGCGATATTCTTGCCGCCGCCCTTGCTGGCGCTTCCAACCGCGCGCTGCAGTCGCGCCGTCCAGATCGCGAGCTCGCGCGCAGCGCAGGCGGCGGAATCCTTGATGAAGCTGTCGGTCTTGCTGGCGGCGGCGATGCAGGGATCGGCCACGATCCCGATGCAGGCGGCACCCGAGGCGTCTTTTTCGGCCGTAGCCTTGAGACAAGCGTCGATCTTCTGGGCATCGGCCTGATTTGGCCCGGCGGGCGCGCTGGTGAGCCACGCAACGGCCACGAGAACGCCCGCAAACACACCCGCAAGTCGCCGCGCCATGGTTTTTCCTTGAGAAATCCACATGGGCCGGTCGGCCTGTGGATAAGTGGGACAACCCCGCCTGCCGCCGGGGGCCTCAATGATCGCGCTATCTTGCCCCAGATTACGGGCTAACCTTGCGAATCACCATGCGATTCTCGGCCCAATTCCTCGACGAGCTGCGCGCGCGGCTTCCGGTGTCGGAAGTCGTGGGCCGCCGCGTGAAATTGAAGAAGGCGGGCCGCGAGTGGAAGGGGCTTTCGCCGTTCAACAAGGAGAAGACGCCGTCGTTCTTCGTCAACGACCAGAAGATGGCGTGGTTCGACTTCTCCTCCGGCAAGAACGGCAACATCTTCGACTTCCTGATGCAGACCGAGGGGCTCTCGTTCCCCGAGGCAGTCGAGCGGTTGGCGAACGAGGCCGGCATGCCGCTGCCGAAGGTCTCCCACGAGGACGAGGCGCGCGAGCAACGCCGCAAGACATTGCATGATGTCGTCGAGCTCGCGGCCAAATTCTTCGAGGCGACGCTGGCATCGCGGGCCGGCGCCCGCGCGCGCGGCTATCTCGCCGACCGCGGCATCGATCCGGCGACGCAAGTCACATTCCGCATCGGCTATGCGCCGTCGGAGCGCTTCGCGCTGAAGGAGCATCTCGGCAAGGAGGGCGTGTCGGTCGAGGACATGGTGGCGGCGGGTTTGCTGATCAGCGGCGACGACATCCCGGTGCCGTTCGACCGCTTCCGCGACCGCGTGATCTTTCCGATCAGCGACTTCCGCGGCCGCGTCATCGCCTTCGGCGGCCGCACGCTGGAGAAGGACGGGCAGCCGAAATACCTGAACTCGCCGGAGACGCCGCTCTTCCACAAGGGCGCCACGCTCTACAACATCGCCAACGCACGCACCGCCGCACACAACGGCGCCCAGGTGATCGCGGTCGAGGGCTATGTCGACGTGATCGCGTTGGCATCGGCGGGCTTCGAGGCGACGGTGGCGCCGCTCGGCACCGCGCTGACCGCCGAGCAGCTCGCGCTCTGCTGGAAGATGGCGGACGAGCCGGTGCTCTGCTTCGACGGCGACGCCGCCGGGCATCGCGCCGCCTACAAGGCCGTCGATATCGCGCTGCCGCTGCTCAAGCCCGGCAAGAGCCTGAAATTCGCGACGCTGCCGGAAGGCAACGACCCCGACGATCTCGTGCGCTCGGGTGGCCGCGAGGCGGCGGTCGAGCTGATCGACGGTGCGCGCGCGCTCGCCGACGTGCTGTGGACGCGCGAGACCGAAACCAATCCGCTCGACACGCCGGAGCGCCGCGCCGCGCTGGAAGCGCGCCTCGGCGAGGTCACGATGACGATCGTCGACGACACCGTGCGCAAATACTACCGGCAGGACTTTTCCGCGCGGTTGCGGAACCTGCTGGCGCCTGCGGGTCCGCCGCGCAGCGCGCCCGGGGGACGGCAATGGGGCGGCGAGCGCAGCTGGAGCGGCGGCCGCAGTTGGAGCGATCGCAAGCCGCAAGGGCGCGGCGGCTTCGCACGCCGGCCGCAACCGTTGCCGCTCGTAAGCGGCACGCCCTATGTGGTCGCGAGCCCGCAACTGGCGGCCAGCGCGGTGCATCGCGGCCATCGCGCCGTCATGCCGGTCCGTGAGGCGCTGATCCTGCAGTCTGTGATCAACCATCCCTGGCTGCTGCACGACCACCTGGAGGACATCTCCGGGATCGAATTCCGGCACCCGGAGACCGAGAAGCTCAAGCTCGCGCTGATCGATATCGCGGCGCATGGGAGCGACCAAGGCGGCGACCACGACGGCGCCGCCATGCGTGCGGAACTCATCCGCCGCGGGTTCGCCGACCAGATCTCCCGGGTCGAGAGGGCGATCACCACCGCCTCGGTCTGGGGCACGCGGCCGGAGGCCGGGCCCGGGGACGTCCTGATGACCTGGAATCAGCTCATCGCCTTGCATCGGCAATGGCACTCCTTACTTAGGGAGCTGAAAGACGCCGAACAGGCGCTGGGACGCGAGACGACCGAGGCCAACTATTCCTGGTTGCAGGACGTGAAGGCTCGGATGTCGGTCCTTGACGGCACCGAAGCTCTGATTGAAGGGTTCGGCGCGGCGTCGGGCCGTACCGCACAGACCTTGTAAGTGGTGGAAAATCGGCCGGGGTGGGGTCCCGGCCTTTTGGTTCGTGGCGAAAAGCCTTGTGCCTGAAAGGGCTTGGGTTCCGCCAGGTATAGGGTTAATCGGAGCTTAGCCGGCTCCGGTAACACTGGCGGCCGCCGTGATTCGCCGCTACGGGGTGCTGGGCAAGGGGCGGATGGGGGCGGACGCGGATAGACGGCCCCGGGGTTCATCCGGGGGTGCGATTCAGTCCCCATAGGGTAGGGGGACTCGTTTGGACACGAGTGCCGTTCTCCTAAGGATAGGGGGACGTGGCGTTTGTTCCCCAGGGCAGTGGGGACGTGAGGAGAGAATTGATGGCGAGCAAGACCAAGGCCACGCAGAAGGCCTCGAGCACCAAGGAGACCGCCGCGGTCAAGGAAGAGGCGCCCGAGAAGGAGGCCGCCGAGACCCCGGATCAGCCGCTCCCGCTGCTCGACCTGTCGGACGCCGCGGTCAAGAAGCTCATCCGCACCGCCAAGAAGCGTGGCTACGTCACCCACGACGAGATCAACGCCGTCCTGCCCTCGGAAGAGGTCAATTCCGAGCAGATCGAGGACGTCCTCGCGATGTTCAGCGAGATGGGCGTCAACGTGGTCGAGACCGAAGAGGCCAACGACGACGATAAGGAGGAAGAAGACGACGAGCCGGAGGCCGAGAACGAGCTGGTCGAGGTCCAGCCCAAGGTTCCGGCCAAGGCCGAGACCAAGGAGCCGACCGAGCGCACCGACGACCCGGTCCGCATGTATCTCCGCGAGATGGGCTCGGTGGAGCTGCTCTCGCGCGAGGGCGAAATCGCGATCGCCAAGCGCATCGAGGCCGGCCGCGAGGCGATGATCGCGGGCCTGTGCGAGAGCCCGCTCACCTTCCAGGCGGTCATCATCTGGCGCGACGAGCTCAACGACAACAAGATCTTCCTGCGCGACATCATCGATCTCGAAGCGACCTATGCCGGCCCCGACGCCAAGGCGATGCCGGCGCCGGTCGGTCCCGACGGCCAGCCGCTGCCCGGCATTCCGGGCCAGGCCAATGGCAACGGCGCAACGCCGCACGCGCAGGCGCCCGCCACCGCGCCGGCCGGCGCGACCCCGTTCAAGGTCGTGAAGCCCGGCGACGGCGGGGACGGCGACGGCGAGGAGAAGCCGGAAGGTGCCGCCGACGGCGACTACGATGAAGACGATATGGAGGGTTCGCTCTCGCTCGCCGCGATCGAGGCCGAGCTGAAGCCGAAGGTGCTCGAGACCTTCGACACCGTGGCGAGCGAGTACAAGCGGCTGCGCCGCCTGCAGGACCAGGACATCGCGCTCAAGCTCAAGAGCGGCAACCTGACGCCGGCGCAGGAGCGCAAATACAAGAAGCTCAAGGAAGAGATCATCACCGCGGTGAAGTCGCTGCGGCTCAACCAGGCGCGTATCGATTCACTGGTCGAGCAACTCTACGACATCAACAAGCGGCTGGTCGGCTACGAAGGCCGGCTGATGCGGCTCGCCGAGAGCCACGGCTGCACGCGCGAGGACTTCCTCAAGCAGTACCAGGGCTCCGAGCTCGACCCGCGCTGGCTCAACCGGGTGTCGAAGCTCTCGGCCAAGGGCTGGAAGAACCTCGTCGCCAAGGACAAAGACAAGATCAAGGAATTCCGCCAGTCGATCCAGACGCTCGCGGGCGAGACCGGTCTCGAGATCGGCGAGTTCCGCAAGATCGTGCACATGGTGCAGAAGGGCGAGCGCGAGGCCCGCCAGGCGAAGAAGGAGATGGTCGAGGCCAACCTGCGCCTCGTGATCTCGATCGCCAAGAAGTACACCAACCGCGGCCTGCAGTTCCTCGACCTGATCCAGGAAGGCAACATCGGCCTGATGAAGGCGGTCGACAAGTTCGAGTACCGCCGCGGCTACAAGTTCTCGACCTATGCGACGTGGTGGATCCGGCAGGCGATCACCCGCTCGATCGCCGACCAGGCGCGCACCATCCGCATCCCGGTGCACATGATCGAGACGATCAACAAGATCGTGCGCACCTCGCGGCAGATGCTCAACGAGATCGGCCGCGAGCCGACGCCCGAGGAGCTCGCCGAAAAGCTCGGCATGCCGCTGGAGAAGGTGCGCAAGGTCCTCAAGATCGCCAAGGAGCCGCTCTCGCTCGAGACGCCGATCGGTGATGAAGAGGACTCGCACCTCGGCGATTTCATCGAGGACAAGAACGCGATCCTGCCGATCGACGCCGCGATCCAGTCGAACCTGCGCGAGACCACCACCCGCGTGCTGGCGTCGCTCACGCCGCGCGAGGAACGCGTGCTGCGCATGCGCTTCGGCATCGGCATGAACACCGACCACACGCTGGAAGAGGTCGGCCAGCAGTTCTCGGTGACGCGCGAGCGTATCCGCCAGATCGAGGCGAAGGCGCTGCGCAAGCTCAAGCATCCGAGCACGGTCGCGGAAGCTGCGGAGCTTCCTGGATAACTGACGACGCCCGCGCGTCCTGCTCAAATACAAACGGCCCGCTTCAGGCGGGCCGTTTCGTTTTCAAGCGTTGGGTTGCGGATCGTGCGCTATTTCGCGGCGCGCCGCACCGACGTGATGCGCATCGGTGCTACGCCGGATTTTTCCGCGATCGCGCTGTCCTGCTCGCTGATGGCGGCGCGTGCCGCTTCGTCATCGTCGTCGAGGCCGCCCAGCACCGCCGCGGGAACCCGGCGGTTGGAACGCTGCGAGCCGTCCTCGTAGACGACGTCGAACAGCGCAAATTCACCCGCATTCCGCGTGCCTGGTTTTCTTGCCATGTGCTGCTCCTTTTTCCGAGTTCCAAAAAACAAAACCCGGCGCCGAAGCGCCGGGCCTAGCCGTCGCGCGTTGAAGACGCGCGTGAACGCGCTTATGCCAGCCGCCGTTAGACGGTCTGCAGATTGGTCGCAGCCGACTTGCCGGTACGGCGGTCCGCTTCGACTTCGAACGTCAGCTTCTGGCCTTCGTTCAGATTGCTCATCCCGGCGCGCTCGACCGCCGAGATGTGAACGAACACATCGGGGCCGCCGTTGTCCTGGACGATAAAGCCGAAGCCCTTTTGGGAATTGAAAAACTTGACGGTACCTTGAGCCATATTGGTCTCCATGAACGCACAAAGGCGTCTGCCGACCGCACAACCATTTGCACGGGTCGATATCCGGGTTTGCGTGTTCTTGGGGAAGGCCCTCGCAAGGGCAGATCAGTCAAGGCATGCAATCGCGAACGACCGCTATATGGGGGGTCTCACCCGAAATTACAATCGGATTCCGCAAGGAGAGGGGTTACGCTTAACCACGCGTTCACGCTCCAATCCCAGCCCGTGCTATGCTGATCGCCCGCCACATCGCCGTCGTTGCGCGGTTGTTGTCATCGGAGCTGCGCCCATGAACGCGCAACAGGACGCGCAGGACGAGCCCGGCCCGCCGCCGATTCCGCTTGCGGCGGAAGCGGTCGCGCATCCGCCGGGCCTGCCGGCGATCGGGCGCTGGATGATCGCGCGTGACGGCACGATCGCGCATTGGCTGGGCGAGACCGTCGACGGCAAGCGCCTGCACGAGCCGATCAACGTGATCCTGATCGATGAAGGCGCAACCAGCCCCGACGACGCCAAGCAGCGGCTCGTCGCCGCCGCCACGGCGGCCGGTTTCCCGGTCCGCATCGGGCATTCGACCGGCTATCACGGCTTCATCGGCGGCGTGCTCTACGGCCAGCTTCCGCAGGGCCGCGACGACGCGTTCTCCAACCGCATCTTCGAGGAGAGCAACAACCACGGCCGCGTGTTCGGGCCGCATCGCTTCGACGGCGGCTATCTCTTCATCGCCGCGTTCAGCCGCGAGCGCGTCAATCTCCTGCATTGGCCCGCGCATCGTTACGAGTCGTTCAATGCGGCGCGCGACGGCTTCGCGTGCGGCCTCGACGAGCGCACCGCCTTCAAGGCGGCCGGCTTTGTGCCGCTCGGCAATGCCGTCAACGATGCGCAGGTGACCACCGGCGACCACGATGGCCGCGCCGCGCTGCTGCGCGCGCCGAAGCAGGCGCTCTCTGATTAGTCCACCAGCTCCTTCGGCAGATTCGCCGGGTCGTAGGTGCGCGGGGTGTTGCTGTGGACCATCCGCCAAAGCAGCACGCCGACAAACAGGGCGCCGACGAGCAGCAAGAACGGCTTCGTTTCGCCGGTCATCAGGAATAGGGCCAGCGGGGCGCCGACGAATATCAGGACCCAAAACACGACACGGACCATCAGCCAGAAATATGCCTTGCGGCAAATCCCGCCTGAATGCGATCGGTGGCCCCTCGCGGACGGCGGCGTGCGCGGCGATGCGCGCATGCAGGTCGTGCATGAAGCCGCGGTAAGCCGCCCGCTGGGCTTCGGTGGGAAGCGCGAACGCATTGCCGTTGGTCACAAGCAGCTTGTAGCGGTCGGCGAAGGTGATCTGACATATCCGGACGAGACGGTGGCCGCCCGGGGCCGTCTGCAGGCAGACCTCGACGATGTTCTTGAACGGCGCGCTGTCGGGCTTGCCGTCGAACGTCCAGGCGATGTGGTCCGGCCCGACCGTCACGCCGCGATTGGCGGTGTGCATGAGCGACTCCCGCACCGATGTGGTGAAGAACACATCGTGCGTGCGTTCGTCGGCGGCAGGTTTGTCAGTGGCGCGTTCGGCGGCGGCGGGCGTGTGCATGCCGGCGCGAGACTAGCCAGCCGCGCAGGCCTTCGCCAGATCGCCCGGCCTAGTGCCGCACGCGCTCCGCGACCCGCAGCAGGTCGAGCGCGCGCCACGGCTTCTGCATGAACACGGTGTCGGCCGGAATTTTCGGCACGTCGCTGCCGGAGGTCAGCACCACGCTGACGTGCGGCAGCTTTTCGCGCGCCAGCGCTGCAAGTTCTACGCCATTCATGTGTCCCGCGAGGTTCACATCGACAAAAATCATCACCAGGGTGTCGCGCAAATGTTCCATGGCGACCGCCGCCGCCTCGGCGGTCTCGCATTCGACGACCTTCAGCTCGCATTCCTCCAGCAGGGCGGCGACCAGCGCGCGCTGATCGTGATCGTCTTCGACGACCAGGGCGGTCGGTTTCAGCAATTGTCCCATGGATACCTCCGGCGTATTTTGACCAATGCCCGAGGCGGCGTGTTGGTTCGGAAAAAATCGCTCCCCCGGCGGATTCGCCAGTACATGCCTGCCGAGCTGCCGCTTTCGTCATCATCAGCCAGAGTTCTCCAGCCGATATGTCGAACCGAACCGTGATCGAGGACGCGCTGCGGCGGCTGGCGCCAAAAATTCCGCGGCATGAATTCGGCGCGGTGGTCGACCATGCGCTCGACAGCCCTGGCCTGCGCACCGCGACGCCGGAGACCGCGGCCTGGCTGTCGCTGGTCGCCTATGTGCGGCATGCCTTGACCGAATACGACGATCTCCTGGCGCAGGGTTACGACCAGGACAGCGCCCGCTATTTCGTCGCCGACGAGATCAGGGAGGTGCTGGCGTCGTGGGGCGCGAAGCGGACGCTGGGTGAGGAGTAGGATGGGTTGAGCGCAAGAGCGCGTTTACGCGCGTCAACAACGCGCTATGCCGAAACCCATCACACTATGGGCGCGTGCGGCACGATGGTGGGTTTCGCTTGCGCTCAACCCACCCTACGATTGCCAACGATTGCAGAGGGGAGCGAAACATGATCCGCGTGCCGCTGGTCGCCCTTGCCGCCGCCATGCTTTGTGCAACGCCCGCGATCGCGCAGGACTATCCGAACCGGCCGATCCGCATCATCGTGCAGACCCAGCCCGGCGGGCTGATCGACCAGATCGCGCGCACCTTTGGGCAGAAGCTCACCGAGAACACCGGCGCCGTCGTCGTGGTCGAGAACCGCACCGGCGGCGGCGGGCTGATCGCCGCCGAGCACGTGATCAATTCGCCGGCCGACGGCTACACCGTCTATGTCGCCTCGCACGGCTCGCAGGCGATCCACCCGCATCTCACCAAGCTGTCGTTCGACCCGGTGAAGGCGTTCGCGCCGGTGATCTATCTCGCCACCACGCCGACGCTGCTGGTCATGCATCCGTCGGTGCCGGCGAAATCGCTGAAGGAGCTGATCGCGCTCACCAAGGCCAATCCCGGCAAGTACACCTACGCGTCGCAGGGCAACGGCTCGTCCGGCCACGTCACCGCCGAGCAGTTCAAGCAGCTCGCCGGCGTCGACCTCGTGCACGTGCCCTACAAGGGCGCGGCGCCGGCGGTGCGCGACCTCGTCGCCGGCCACGTCTCGCTGATGTTCGACACCGTCGCGTTCTCGCAGGAACAGGTGACCGCCGGAAAGCTGCGCGCGCTCGCGGTCGGCGCCGATGCGCGGGTGAAGTCGCTGCCCGACGTGCCGACGATGGCGGAAGCGGGCCTGCCCGAGATGCAGGGCAGCCCGTGGTTCGGCCTGGTGGTGGTCGCGGGCACGCCGCGGCCGGTCATCGACTGGCTCAACCGCGAGGCGGCCAAAGCCTTCACCGCCAAGGACGTGCAGGATCGTTTCGACGCGCAGGGCTTTACGCTGCCGCTCGGCACGCCGGAAGCCTTCGCCGCGCACATCGCCACGGAATCGAAGCGCTGGGGCGAGGTGATCCGCCGCGGCAACATCTCGCTGAAATGACGGCGCTCAATTGCGCGTGCGGTGCAGCGTCACGGTGTCCTGGCCGTACCCACGCCGCCGGTCTCATGCCTCCATGTGTATTGCCGCGTGCCGTCGGCGAGGACTTCAGCCTCGCCCAGCGGGCTCGGCGAGCCCAGCAATACGTCGGCCCCCCATACCCCCACCTTGAATGTCCATCCGCCAGGCGGACCAATCGGTTTGATCCCGGAACCTTGGCACCGGCCCTCCGCTCTCAGTGCAGTTTCGTCGATTTTGCCGATGAATACTTTCAGCCCGGGTCCTTCCTTCGGCGAACTTCTTTCCGTGAATGACCCAACCAATCCAACGCGGAAGCGGCCCGGCTGAACCATCCGAAACGAACAGCCGCCAGTCGAATAGTCGACATGCTCATTTTGACCGGTCATCGTGCCGGTCAAGTTACCCTTGTCGTCGGGATCGAGAACGATGTCGGCCTGACTTCGGAAGACGTCCCGCCCGACCGTGAAGGTGACTTGTTTGAATGTGCCTTTCCAACAATCGGGAATGTTGTGGGTCTCGTTGCGCAGGCGGCTGACCAGGCGTTTCAAGAGCGCCGGGTCAATGCGCCCGCCATCCGCCATCAAGGTGTTCTTGCGACCATCCAGCGGCTGGGTTCTGCGCGGTGATGTGCTGACAACCTTGTATTCGTCTGGAAGACCCAGCAGGTGGCCGACCTCGTGCGCAACATGATTTGAGTGCGATCCATCTCCTAACATTTCGTCGAAGTTTCCGTCGGCTGCGGTCTGATACGGATTGCCGTTGTATGCGATCGCTCCCGCTGGCTGATTCGGGGTCGCTCCGCGACTGCCGAAGATCATGTGGCGGCCGGGCCGGGCCGCATCGCTCCAGCCGCGGATATCGATATCAATCTCAAGCTTTAGATTGATGCAACCCTTGAACGGATTATCGTCGGCGTTGAAGGCGTCGTTCCACATCGCCTCCGCGCTGCGCTTCCATTCGCGAGCAGTGCTCCGATCGATGCCGACCGCATCGATCGGCACCGTGATTGTGACGTTGCGGCCCCTGATCGAAACCTCGGTCTTGGCGGCAGAAGGGCCAGCAAGCGCGCTCCACAGGCAAACCGTCGTGGCGAACAGCACCGGAATCGCGTGACGTGGTTTCATGGTCCTTCTCCTCGAAGCATGTCACCGCCGCAGCAGCCGTTCTCGTTCCTGCTCATCCGCGCGCACCTGTGACACTTTGGAAACTCACTTCACATTGATCTCCATCTGCTGGCCCTCAGCCAGGTCGAGCGCGATCTTCTGGCCCTCGATCTCGATCGTGTACTTGCCGGGCGGCACCGGCATGCGCGAGACGAAGGACGAGATTTTGCCGACCACGGTTCCGTCCTCCGCGCGCAGCTCGTGACCGGCGCCGCTGGCGCCATTGACGATGATGACGGCCGGGTTGAGCACCTTGTGCTCGCCGGCCTTGACCTCGACATTCTCCCAGCGTGCGTTGCCGAACGTCACGGTGAATGTGGATGGCATGACACTGAGCCGGGGGATGGAGCCCGAGACCTGGCCGACCTCCACGCCGGTTTCCCAATCGAGCACCCTGTGACCCGTAGGCGATCCGTCGTGGACCTCGAGCACGCCGGGCTCGAGCGTCGTGGTTTCGCCGGGGCGGATCTCGACGCTGCGCCACACCGTCGGGCCGAACGCCACGTTGTAGATGCCGGCAGGCAGGTCCATGAACGTCATGTTGTGGAAGGTGCCAAACGCCTTGCCGCTCTCCGCCTCGGTCACCCGGTGGCCGCGAAAATCTGGATTCTTGATCTGCAGCCGGCCGGGCTTCGGCTTGGTGATGGTGATCGCGGTTTTGGTCTGCTTGGGCGGCGGCGCCGGTTTCGCGGCGGCGGCCGCGCCGAGGCGGGCGCCGAGATCGGCGGCGCCGGTCGCATCCGAATAGGTGCCGCGCGCCGACGCGCGCCATGCACTGGAGCTGGAAGCGCGCGGCGGCGTCGACGTTGAAGCCGATGGTGTGAATGACCAGGCTCGCGTCGGCTTCGGCCAGCGCCTTGGCGGTGGCGCAAGGATCGCCCGGACAGGTCTCCTTGCCGTCGCTGACCAGCACGATCGTGCGCGAGCCCGGCTCCTTGGCGATGTCGCGCGCGGCGAGCTCGATCACATAGGTGATCGGCGTGTAGCCCTGCGCCTTCACGGTCTGCGTCTTGGCGAGGATGGCGTCGCGGTTGGCGGACGCCGGGCCGAAGTCGACCATCAGCTCGGTGTCCTTGCAATTGCGCGCGCTGGTCGGCGACTGGTGGCCATAGACGCGATAGCCGATCCGTATATTCGGATCGAGCTTGGCGACGAAAGCGGCGACCGCGGCCTTGGCGGCATCGATGCGCGTGCCGCCGGTGGCGAGCTTCGCGTTCATGCTGCCGGAGGCATCGAGAATAAGCGCGATGCTGCGCGACTCCTGCGCGCCGGGCTGGGCGGCGAGAGCAACAACAAGCACGGCACCCGCAAGATAAGCGAGACGGCGGACCATGATCTTCCCTCCACGCAATGACAAGGCAGGGACGTCGATCAGTCGGGACCTTGCAACGGTGCGAGACTACCACGGCTGGTTGCAAATTGAAGCCAGGCCCGCCGCGCCGGGGGCGCGGCGTCAGAACCCGCAATTGGTGCGCACCAGCAGCGTAAAGCCGTCGGTGCCGAATTCGCTGGCGAGCGAGCGGTCGAACCGCCGCAGCCAGCGCTCCTGCGCCCGGTAGGCGAGCTGCTCGCGCTCCTGCGGGCAGGCGTGCGGGAGCTTCGCCACGTGCTGGAGGTGATGCACGACCTCGTGCACCAGCACCGACATCTCGGCGGGCGTCGCGCCGCGCCAGCCGAGCGGCAGATGGATCGTGCGGGTCGCGGCCTCATAGACGGCAACGGTGTCGCTGCCGGCCACGCGCCGCTCGTGGCGGTCGAGCAGGCCGGGATAGCGCAGCGCCGCCATGCGCTCGGGGGATGTGAACGCGACGTTCGGCAGCGGCGCGTTCGCCGGCAGCTCGAAGTTCTCCCCGAGCCAGCCGATGATGTCGCGCAGCAACGCCGGCGTGATCGTGGCCGCGGGGTCGCTGTCGGCTCTGGGAAACACGAAGGGTCGCTCGGGAACGGTCGCCACGCCCCGGTTCGCCATGCCGAGCTCGACCGGCGGCGGCGTGTCGCTCTCATCGGCGCCCTGGAAGATGAAGGCGGCGGGCACGGCCGCGGTCAGCAACGCGGTACAGAGCAGTGCTTGCTTGAGCATGAACGTCCTTCCAGTTCGCGGCATCGACGGCCGGCGACACGCCGCCACGACTCGCGCGGCCGCGACCATGCTTGCAACGGCGCCTGAAATGAATCAGCCAGGCGTCTTGCGTCGAACGTCATGAAGCAAGCGCCGGGCCAGGAGTGCGCGTCAGGAATGCGCAGCGCGCCAAGAGAAATCGCGCGGCGGTAAATTCCTGCGGGCCTGCCTTGGTCCTGGTGCGAAGGTCTTGCCCAATCGCTGGGCGGCAGCGGAGCGAATCGGCGGCGCCGGAATCGCCGCCGTTACTTCAGGTTGATCTCCATCCGCTGACCTTCCTTGAGGTCGAGCGGAAGCTTCTGCCCGGGCAATTCGAGCACGTATTTGCCGGGCGGCACCGGCAGCAGCGCAGCGCTGGTGGTGACGGTCGCGACCAGCGTGCCGTCCTCCATGCTCACCTTGCCGCCGCGGTGATCGAGGCCCTTCACGACGATGACGGCGGGATTGATGATCTTGTGCTCGCCCGCCTTCACGTCGATGTTTTCCCAGCGCGCGTTGCCGAACGTCACCGTGAAGGTCGACGGCACCACGCTGATCCGGCGCATCGCGGTCGTGAACGAAGCGATCTCCGCCTCGGTCTCCCAGTCGAGCACCTTGTGGCCGCGGATCCAGGCGGTGTGCACTTCGAGCACGCCGGGATCGATCAGTGTGGTCTCGCCGGGCCTGACCTCGACGCTCCGCCACACCGTCGGCCCGAAGGTCACGTTGTAGAGGCCCGGCGGCAGGTCGGCGATCCGGCCGGTGGTGTTGAGCCGCGCCACCTGCTTGCCGCTCTCGGCTTCGGTCACGGTGTGGCCGCGCAGGTCGGCCTGCTTGATCTCGAGCTTGCCGGTGCGCGCGAGCTGGATCGTGGTCTTGGTGGTCGAAACCTGCGGCGGCTCCTTGGCGGCTGCGACCTCGCCGAGCCGCGCGCCGAGATCGCCGGCGCCGGTCGCGTCCGAGTAAGTGCCGCGCGCGACGCGGGCGATGCATTGCAGCTCGAAGCGCGCCGCCGCGTCGACGTTGAAGCCGATGGTGTGGATCACCAGCCGCGCGTCGGCGGCCGCGAGCGCCCGCGCGGCGGCGCAGGGATCGCCGGCGCAGGTCTCCTTGCCGTCGCTCACCAGCACGATGGTGCGCGCGCCCGGCTCCTTGGCGATGTCGGCGGCGGCAAGCTGGAGCACATAGGTGATCGGCGTATAGCCCTGCGCCTTCACCGACGCGGTGCGCGCCAGGATGGCGTCGCGGTTGGCCGCGACCGTGCCGAAGCCGACCAGCAGGTCGGTGTCCTTGCAGTCGCGCGCCTTGGTCGGCGACTGATGGCCGTAGACGCGGTAGGCGATGCGGACGTTGGGATCGAGCTTGCCGAGGAACGCGACCACGGCGGCCTTCGCCGCCTCCATGCGGGTGCCGCCGGTGGCGAGCTTGGCGTTCATGCTGCCGGAGGCGTCGAGGATCAGCGCGATGCTGCGGGTGTCCTGCGCGCTGGATTGCTCGGCGCTGGATTGGGCGGCGAGGGCGATGATGAGGAGGGCGCAGCAGAGATAGGCGAGGCGGCGGACCATGATCTTCCCTCCGATGCGATACAGGCAGGGGCGCGGATCAGTCGAAACGTGGCCATGCCGGGATATGGCGATGGTCTATCACCGGATAGCGAGCGCACCGTGCCGACAGAAGCAAAGGGCGGTCGCTTGCTTGCGGCGCTTCTTGATCAGAAATAGCCTAGGCGCATGACGGTCCAGCTCATCGTGGCAGTGACGGATGGCGATTGGTTTGACCAGCTTCGCCAACGGCCGGATTTGTCAGAAGTGAATTTCTGGTCTCCGTCCAATTCTAGCTTTCGTGCATTGCAGCCGGGCGAGCTCTTCTTATTCAAATTGCATTCTCCAAATAACTTCATTGTCGGAGGGGGTGTATTTGCCCACGCTAGCTCGATGCCTTGTTCATTGGCTTGGGAAGCATTCAAGGAGGCAAACGGAGCTCGTTCACTTACCGAGATGCGAACGCGCATCGCCAAATATCGAAAGACCAAGCCAGAAGACCGCGAGGACTTCGTAATTGGGTGTCGTGTCCTAACGCAACCTTTTTTCTTCGATCGCTCGCGATGGATGCCAATACCGAAAAGTTTTGCGCTCACCACCGTTAAGTTCAAGCGTTATTCTACTTCCGATCAAGAGGGCCGGGGACTTTGGGAAGCGATACAAGAATCGCTTGCTGGCACGATAGCGCAGGCCCCCGGAGTTACTGATCAACCTCAGGCTAGATACGGCGAGCCAGTGCTAATTCGTCCTCGCCTTGGTCAAGGCGCGTTCCGATTCTTGGTAACAGACAACTATCGGCGTCGCTGCGCCATTTCCGGCGAACGCACGCTTCCGGCGCTGGATGCAGCGCACATCATGCCATTTGCCGATGGCGGATCACATGACGTTTCAAACGGGATATTGATGCGGCGCGATATTCACAGTCTATTTGACTTGGGATACGTCACGATCTCTCCAGACATGAATTTCGAAGTTAGCAAGAGAATTCGAGAGGAATATGAGAACGGGCGCCACTACTACGCACTACATGGGACTCGCATTCAGTTGCCAGAAGACATCACCAGACGGCCCAATCGATCAGCATTGACTTGGCACAATGAGCGTAGATTCAAAGGGTGAAGGTGCTTCGACTAGCCAAGCAACCCCGAATTACCCTCACGCTCTCGTGACCCGCATCCTTCCTCCCCATCCCCCCGTATCTCCGCCGAACACCGCGCCGCCCGCGGCGCATGACATACGGGAGAATTCACATGAACAAGCGAATGGCCGCCATTTTCCTCACGCTGGCGGCGCTGACCGTCGTCCTCTGGGCGTTCCTGGCGATCGCGATTGCGCCGTCGCCGGCGAGGGCGCAGGCGCAGGAGGACTACGCGAGCTGGCCGGTGCTGCGCTCGACCTTCCCCTCGACCGGCGGCGGCGGTTTCGTGATCAAGGGCTACGATCCGGTCATCACCGGCGGCAAATGCATCACCACCTTCATGGCGATCCCGCCCGGCGACAACCCGCAGGTGTTCGCCAACGTCGCCGAGTTCGAAGCGGTGCCGGCGCAGGGCGGCATCCTCTGCCGCGACGGCAAGTGGCGCGCGTTCGAAGGCGGTGCCAAGGGCACGACGCCGTTCCGCTTCTTCTTCAAGGACGGCGTGTTCCGCGCGGCGCCGTGACGTGCGCTCGTGCAGCGAGCTCCGTAACCTCTACGCCGCTTGCGGCGCGTAGGTCGGCGCATAGCGTGCATCGGGTGAGGGGAGCTCTCGATAAAGAGTGACCTTGGGATCCCGCTCTGCACCCCGACCCTCTCGTGCCGCATAGCGCCGGGAGACGGGAGTGCACCACGTCGCCTCGCTTGCGCCCCACCATCTCCCGCGCCATAAGCTGACGCGGGAGATGACACGCATGTTTAGAACGCTTTTCGCCGCCGCGATGCTGGCGATCCTCGCCGCCGGCACCGCCACGGCGCAGACCATTCCGCCGGATTATTTCCGCGGCAAGACCATCAACATCGTGGCCGGCGCGGGCTCGGGCGACGGCTACGACATCTATTCGCGGCTGCTGGCGCAGTACATGGGCCGGCATATCGCCGGCAACCCGCGCTTCGTCGTGCAGAACATGCCGGGCGCCGGCACGCTGCGCGCCACCAATTTCATCTGGGAGGTGGCGGCCAAGGACGGCACCACTTTCGGCTCGGTCGGCGGCGGCACCGCGACCGCGGGACTGCTCGACGCCAAGAACGCGCGCTTCGACGCGCGCCGCTTCGGCTGGATCGGCTCGATGAATTCGGAGGTCGGGCTGGTGCTGTCGTGGGGACCGACGCCGTTCAAGACCATCCAGGACGTGATGAAGCAGGAGTTCATCGTCGGCGGCGGCGGGCCGACGTCCGGCAACGTCGTCTTCCCGATCGTGCTCAACCAGGTGGTCGGCACGCGCTTCAAGGTGATCGGCGGCTACAAGGGCACCGGCGACATCGCGCTTGCGGTCGAGCGCGGCGAGCTGCACGGCACCGCGAGCTATCACTACTCCTCGATCATCGGCCGCAATCCGGACTGGCTGACCAGGAAGCAGGTGAACGTGCTGCTGCAGCTGAGCCTGCGCAAGCATCCGCTGTTCCCGGATGTGCCGCTGGTGGGCGAGCTCGCGCAGAACGACGAGCAGCGCGCGATCATCGAGCTCGTGTTCGCGCGCCAGGAGATGGGCCGGCCGTTCATGCTGCCGCCGGATACGCCGCCCGGCATCGCCGAGATCCTGCGCCGCGCCTTCGACGCCACCATGCGCGATCCGGCGCTACTCGCCGAAGCGGAGAAGCGCAAGATGGACCTCAACCAGCCGATGACCGGCGAGGAGATCCACGCGCTGATCGATCGGCTCTACAAATGGCCGCCGGCGATCATCGAGAAGGCGGCGCAGGCGGCGGGGCCGGGCGCGGGCGGCGGCGGCGGCTGAGCAGCCTCACGGTGGTGGATAGGGGGGCGATGCACCGGTTTTTTCGTCGACGATGCAGCAGGTCGAGATCCAGCCGGACTGGCCGCGCCACGTCGCCTCGCACCACGGCCGGGTGTTGTCTTCCGCCGGACGACATCGGCCGAGCACGATGCCGGTCGCACCGGCGGGGATGGCGACGACGAGCGGATATCTGACGGCGGGGCCGCGCCGCAGGTTCTGCACGCCGCCGGAGACGTTCGACGAGCACGCGATAGGTCGTGACTGGAATCGGCAGCGGCTTGGGACGCGCGGTGGGCTCGGGACTTCCGGTTCCAGCGCCTGGCGGTGGACCGGCCGGCGGTGGCGGGGCGGGGGTTACCACCGGCGGCGGAGCAGGCGTTGCTGCCGGCGGCGGCGCGGGGGTTGGCGCCGGCGGTGGCACGGTCGCCTCTTGCCGCGGCGGTTGCGGCTGCTGCGCCACTTGCTTCTGCGCCATTCGCTCCGATGAGAGATTGATCGCGATGATCGCGCCGCCGAGCACGACGGCGAGCGAGCCGACCACCGCCGCCAGCCGCCGCGCGCTCCACTGCGTCTTCGGCGCATCCGGATAGCCGCGCGCCAGCACCACTTCGTGCGCCGCCTTGTCGGTGCCGACGATGCCGTCGATCGAGCGCGTGAGCCGCTCCATGTGCTGACGGAAGTCGCGGCCGACGTCGATCGGCGCGGCGTTGATGTAGGCAAAGTCGCGGATGCTCTCGGGCAGATCGGCGGCGCCGGGCATCGGCGCGTTGTCGACCAGCACCGGGATCACGGTGAGGCCCTGCTTGAGCGCGGTCTCGATCTCGACGCGGACCGGATCGGCTTCGTCCTGGATGCGCGTGCGCCCGTCCGCGGTCTTGCCGAGCCAGGTCGGCCCGACCACCGCCAGCAGGATGTCGGCGTCGCGCAGCGCGTCCTGGATGTGATGGCGGAAGTCGGTGCCGAACGGGATCCGGTCGATGTCCATGAACACCGACTCTTCGCCGTAGCGGTCGATGAGCCGGTCGAAGATGCGTCCGGTGATGGCGGCGGAATCCGAGCGGCGGTACGAGACGATGATCTTGCTCATCTCAGCCCCAGGAATTCCGCCAACAAGAATTCCGCCAACCGTGTCCGGTTCGCGGACGTGCGCGCGCGGCTACTCGAGCCCTGCGACGATGCGGAAGTCGCGCTCGCCGGCGTGGTTGAACACCTTGAGCGCGGCCTGGTAGCCCGGCCCGTCGTGGCAGGCGACCGCCGCCTCGACGCTCGGAAACTCGACGATCACGATGCGCTGCTTGAGCCCGGCCTCAAAAGCGACATCGGCATTGCCGCGGGCGAGGAATTTGCCGCCGGCGGCCAGGATGGCCGGCCCCGCGAGCTTCGCGTATTCCGCCACTGCATCCGGATTTGTGATCGACCGATAGCACGATACCCAATACGCCTTCGCCATTTCCGTCTCCGTCGCCTCGTTGGCCGTTCGCCCCTTTTGTCCGGGCGGGCGGGAGACTAGCGCGGCTGGGGAGGTAAGGGAAACTGGGTGCGGAAGCGATACTCAAGAACAGGAACGATCGAGCGCTTTTCTTTCATCTCGACTGGCGAATTTACGCGAGTATCATGGCCGTATGGACCGTAAATTGGACGAGCAGCTGGAAATCGCTGAGCTTGATCGCCGTTGGGCCAAGATCCAAGCAGGCGAAGAGACGGTGCAGAACGCGGATGTCGTGCGGTGGCTTGAAACCTGGGGCACGCCCGATTTCAAGCCGTGGCCGCGTCGTGCTCCATCCCCGTCACCCTGAGGTGCGAGGCCGAAGGCCGAGCCTCGAAGGGCGACGGCTCGGTCCGTGGCCGTGCATCCTTCGAGGCGAGCTTCGCTCGCACCTCAGGATGACGGCGCGAGGTTAGCGGCGTTGCACTAAGTGATCTCGACGATCTCCGCCTCCGACTGCCCGGCCTTGACCACGTCGCCGACCGACTTGCCGAACAGCGCACGCGCCAGCGGCGCGGCATGCGAAAGCGTGCCGCGGGCGGGATCGGCTTCGTCCTCGCCGACGATGCGGAAGGTCTGGCGGCGGCCGTCGTCGCGCTCGATGGTGACCGTCGAGCCGAATTGCACCTCGCCGCCGGCGATCGGCGGGGCGATCACCTGCGCGGTGGTGCGGCGCGAGGTCCAGTAACGCAGGTCGCGCGCGGTGCGCGCGAGCGCAGCGCGATCGTTCGCGGCCTGCGCCTGCGCGTGCTCGCGATGGGTCTTCTCAAGCGCGGCCTCGATGGTCGCGAGCCCCTCCGCGGTGACGAAATTCGGATTGGCCGAGACCGGCCGCTCTGGAAGGTTCTCGACCGCATCGACGCCGTCGGCTTCTTTAACAAACGCTCTGCTCATGACGGTGACCCGCCTTTTGTCCTTACCGGAATGTGGGTGAATTGCGGCGCGAACGATCAGCCGGCCGCAACAGCAAATATGGGGAGCCGGGCGGTTTGATTGCCAGGGCGCCGCCGACGAAAGCGCTCGTCGCAAGCTGTATCACTATGCGGTACGCGGGCATCCACCGCATGGCGCACGGGGGCTGCCTGGGCTATGGTGCCGCCGGGTCAACGAACCTTCCTTGGGAAACGCCATGCTGTCATCCAAGCTGTTCCGCGTTGTCGCCGCGCTGATCGCGGGCGTTGCACTGTGGTCCGCGTCCGCCACGGCGCAGAATTTTCCGAACCAGCCGATCCGCATCATCATTCCGACGGCGCCCGGCGGCGTCGCCGACCTGCTCGCGCGCGCGGTCGCGCAGGGCATCGCCAACAACAATCCCGGCGTCACCGTCGTCGCCGAGCAGCGCACCGGCGCCGGCGGCGTGATCGCCGCCGACTTCGTCGCGAAGTCGGCGCCCGACGGCTACACGATCTACATGGGCTTCCATCCGACGCAGTCGATCCTGCAGCACCTGCAGAAGCTGCCCTACGATCCGGCCAAGGATTTCGAGCCGATCATCCTGGTCGGCTCATCGCCCAACATGCTGGTCGTGCATCCTGGCGTGCCGGCGAAGACGCCGAAAGAGCTCGTCGACTACGCGCGCGCCAACCCCGGCAAGATCTCGTTCGGCTCGCCCGGCAACGGCTCGTCCGGACACATGGTGGGCGAGCAGTTCAAGATCATGAACAAGCTCGACCTCGTGCACGTGCCTTACAAGGGCGCGGGGCCGGCAGTGATCGATCTGGTCGGCGGACACATCCAGATGATGTTCGACATCGTGCCGCTTGCGCGCGAGCAACTGCTGGCCGGCAAGGTGCGCGCGCTCGGCGTGATGTCGCCGCAGCGGCTACCGGTGGTGCCGGACGTGCCGACCATGAAGGAGCAGGGGATGCCCGAGCTCGAGGGCGGCCCGTGGTTCGGTCTCCTCGCGCCGGCGAAGACTCCGAGGCCGGTCATCAACTGGCTCAATGCCGAGACCAGGAAGGCGATGGCGGAGCCCGGCATCCGCGCCAAGCTCGAGGCGCTCGGCGTGGTGCTGCCGCTCGGCAGCCCGGAGGATTTCGGCAAGCACATCATCGCCGAGCGTGAGCGCTGGGGCGACATCATCAAGCGCGCCGGGATCAAGTTGTAGGACGAGATATCACCGCGCGGCCGCGGGCGGCCTTCTTCATCTCGTGCTTCTCTTCCTTGGACGGCTTGGCGCCGCTGCGGCGCAGGCTCTTGATGCGTGACGGCGGCAGTCCGGACTTCTCGGCGATCTCGCGGTCCTGTGCCTCGATGATCGCCTTGGCAGGGTCGTCGCCGTCGAGGCCGCCGAGCGCATCGGCAGGCACCCGGCGGTTCGAGCGCTGGGTTCCATCCTCATAGACGACGTCGAACAGCACGTAGTCGCCGACCGACCGGGTTCCGGGTTTACTGGCCATTGCTGCTGGTCCTTCTTGTCGTTGGTTGCGATGGGACTCGAAAAGCAAGAAGCCCGGCGGGTTTAGCGCCGGGCTTCGGATCGTTCAAGCCGTCGATCAGGCCGGCTGGATATTGGTCGCTGCCGACTTGCCGGTCTTGCGATCGGGCTGGACCTCGAACGAGACCTTCTGACCCTCGACCAGGCTACGCATGCCGGCGCGCTCGACCGCAGAGATGTGGACGAACACGTCCGGACCGCCCTCATCCAGCTGGATGAAGCCGTAGCCTTTCGTGGTGTTGAAGAACTTCACGGTACCTGTTGCCATTGAATGGCCTCCTTCAGAAAACGCTCAAAGGCGTCGATGGCCCGCAAAACCATTCCGCGGACCGCATATCCGGATTTGGCGTTGTCTTGGGGAAGCCCCCGTAGGGGAATACAAGTCAGGCAAAATCTCGAACGCCGGGGATATAGTCGGGAGGCCGCAAATTTGCAATTGGGATACCAGGCATTGTTAACGGTCCTTGCCGACGGCCTTTACCCTACCGGATTGGCGTTGAAATAGGCCTGGTCCTCGGCCGACTGGGTCCAGCCCTCGTGGCCGCGCCAGTCGGTGAAGTGGGAGCGCATGCTGGCGCCGTAGCGGACGCGGAAGAGGAGGGTGCGCTCGCGCCCGTTCTCGTATTCGTGCACCTCGCCCGGCGGGTGCACCACGAACGAGCCGGGCACCACCTCGACCGTCTGCGTCGGGGTCCGCATCACCCCGCCGCCGGTGAAGCAGAAATAGATCTCGGTCGCCTCCGGATGGCAGTGGTTCGGGCTGATCTGCCCCGGCTCCCAGCAGGCGACCGTCATGTCGCCGTCCTCGACTTTGCCCAGCACCCGCTCGACGTGCTTCTTCGGGTCCCAGGCCTGCTCGCGCTCGAGATTGAAGACATGCATGGCGTCACCTCCGCGCCGAATATACACCGGCTCTCGCTGCCGTCTTTCGACAAAGCAGGGGGTTGCCTGCTCCGCCGGGGATGGCATGCTCCGTCGCATGGCAGATACCAACGCTTCCGCCATCAGTCGCCCACCCGGCCGGCGCTGGTACGTTGTTGCTGCGGTCGTCGCGCTCGCCGGCATGGACGGCAATGGCGCTCTTCCTCGTGTCGCGGATCGGGGATTCCACGGGACGCATGATGCGCGTGCTGGTGCCGGGACAAACCGACCTTCTGCTCAAGGAGCCCGGCACCTACACGATCTTCCATGAATACCAGAGCACATTCGAAGGCCGCGTCTATCGACGTGCGAGTCCGTTTCCGGACTCAACATCGCGGTGCGCGCCGGTGGCGCGAATGTTCCGCTCGTCGCGAGCAAGACCAACACGCGCTACAGCGTCGCGTCCACCGCCGGCCGATCGCTGTTCGATTTCGAGGCGCGCACGCCGGGCACCTATCAGATCTCCGCCACCTACGATGGTGGACGCAAGGAGCCGCAGACGGTGCTGGCCATCGACCGCGGCTTCGTCGGCGGCCTGATCATGACCATTCTCGGCGCGATGGCGATAGCGTTCGGCGGCATGGGTATCGCAGTTGCGATCGCCGTGGTTGTTTTCATCAAGCGCCGCCGCGCGCAGCGGGCAGCAGGGTCCTGACGGCCCGACCCGGCTGCGTCCCCACGTACCTTCCCGAGCCCGCCGGGATCGTGCAATGTGCGGCCGCCATCGTCTCACAATCAAGAAAATCGCAGGCTCAAAAAGATGAAAGTCGGTATCTTCGACCACGTCGAGCGCACCGTCCGACCGCCCGATCGCGCAGACGTTCGACGAGCGCCTCAAATTCGCCGCCGCCGCCGACGAGGCCGGCATCTACTGCCTGCATGTCGCCGAGCACCACGCGACGCCGCTCAACCTGGTGCCGGTGCCGGGCGTCTATCTCGGCGCGCTCGCGCGCGCGACCAAGCGGATGCGGATCGGGCCGCTTGGTCTATCTGCTCACGCTTGGTGTCGCCGCTGCGGCTGGCGGAAGAAATCTGCATCCTCGACCACCTCAGCAACGGCCGGCTCGAGGTCGGCGTCGGGCGCGGCGTGTCGCCCTATGAGCTCGCCTATCACAAGGTCGACGCCGCGGAATCGCGCGACATCTTCATCGACGCCTTCAACGCGCTGTCAGCGGCGCTGACCAACGACAAGTTCAGCTATGCGGGCAAGCACTATTCCTACAAGGACGTGCCGATGGCGCTGCGGCCGCTGCAGCAGCCGACGCCGGCGTTCTGGTACGGCTCGTCGAACACGACCGGCGCGGCCTGGTCGGGCGAGCACGGCATGCACTTCGTCGCCAACGGCCCGACCGACTACGCCAAGGTCAACATCGACGCCTATCGCGAAGCGCTCGCCAAGCGCGGCGGGCCGGAGCAGCCGAAGCCCGAGTTCAAGAACGGCGCCGCGATCGGCGCGCTGCGCCACATCGTGGTCGCGGAGACCGACGAGGAGGCGCGCAAGCTCGCCAAGCCGAACGTCGACTACCACGTCGGCAGCCTCAACTGGCTGCGCAAGCAGCACGCCCAGAACGAGGCGCAGGTGAGGGGACTGGTGCCGCGCGGCATGACCTTCGAGGAGTGGGAGAAGGACGGCATGGCGATCGCCGGCAGCCCGAAGACGGTGCTGGCCGAGATCGAGCGCCAGGCCGACAAGCTCGGGCTCAACTACCTGCTCACCTATCTGTTCTTCGGCAACCTCACGCTCGAACAGGCGCTGCGCTCGCTCGAGCTGATGCGCACCGAGGTGATGCCGAAGCTGGAGCAGATGTGATCAGTCAATCAGCCACAACGTCATGGCCGGGCATAGCCCGTCGAAGACGGGCGTGAACGCGCCTGGTGTCCCGGCCATCCACGTCTTCGGGATGGTCGAGAAAGTAAGCGCGTGGATGCCCGGCACAAGGCCGGGCATGACGAGAACGGTGCTCCAATGTCCATCATCATCACCGACGCCGATGCCGAGCGGCTGCTCTCGATCCCGGAAGCGATCGAGGCGATGCGCATCGCCTTCCGCGATCTCTCCGACGGGCAGGGCGGTCAACCCGCCGCGGCTGCGCTACAGCGCTCGGCACGCCCGATCCCGGCGCGCCGCTACACCGCCAACATCCACGCCGGCGCGGTCGAGAGCGCGGGCGTCGCCTGCGTGCGCGCGGGCTCGGCGTTCACGCCGGTGCAGTCCGCCCGGCGGCCGCAAGGTCACCGTCGCCGACGACGTCAACTACTCGATCATCATCCTCTACGACCTGCGCACCGGCGAGCCGCTCGCCTTCATGCACGAGACCTATCTCTCGGGGCTGCGCGTCGGCGCGACCTCGGCGCTGGCGGTGTCGCTCGCCGCGCGCGAGGACGCCGAGGTGCTCGGCCTGTTCGGCACCGGCATGCAGGCCGCTGCCGAACTGCCGGGCGATCTGCGCGGTGCGGCCGATCAAGCGCGTCAAGGTCTACAGCCCGAACGCCGCGCATCGCGCCGCGTTCGTCAAGCAGATGGCGGGCGAGAAATTCGAGACGGTCGCGGTCGACGATCCGCGCGAGGTGGTGCGCGGCGCGCATGTCGTCGCCTGCATGCACCAATTCGAAGGTGCCGGTGCTCAACGGCGAGTGGCTCGAGCCCGGGCAGATGGTCGTCACCATCGCCAATTCGGACGTCATCAACGCCCGCCACGAGGTCGACGAGACGACCTTCGCGCGCGCGAGCGAGATCATCATCAACGACTGGGAGAGCGTCGAGGCCAACCGTCAGGTCGAGCTGTCGGGGCCGATCGCCAAGGGCCTGGTGAAGCGCGAGAACGTGCACGAGCTCGGCGACATCGTTGCCGGCAAGGCGACGCTCAAGCGCGACCCCGGCGGCATCGTCTACTACAAGAACAACACCGGGCTCGCGATGCAGTTCGCCGCCTGCGGCGCCATCCTGCACAGGAAGCTCCTGGCCGAAGGCACCAACCGCACCATTCCGACCGAATGGTTCGCGAGCGGGAAACCGCACATTTAGCGCTTACCCACGCCTCATCCACGTCACATGCGCGCGGCATTTTGCGCTGCACCAAAAACGCGAGACCTTACTCGACAACCTCCACGGCCCGCGCCATGCTGGATTGTTTATAGGGTATTTATACGGGCGTTCCCTGCATGACCGGGATGGAAGGAAGCCTGGAGCGCGCGAAGAGCGCGCCGCTGGCACAGGCTTGTTGGACAAAGTTTTGGGCAATTGGGCAAGCGCAGCGCGTTCGCGCGCACGCTGATCGTCGCCGGTCTTGTGATCGGCGCGATCTGGCTCGTGGCGATGAGCCGCTGGATCCTGACCGACAGCGTCGTGCCCTGGGATTCCAAGAACCAGTTCTACGCGTTCTATCGCTTCCTTGCGTCGGCGCTCGAAACCGGCGCGTCGCCGTTCTGGAATCCCTATCACTATGGCGGCCATCCGAGCGTCGCCGATCCGCAGTCGCTGATCTTTGCGCCGCTGATGGTGCTCTATGCGCTGTTCGACCCGGCGCCGTCGCTGCGCGCGTTCGATCTCCTCGTTCACGCGCATCTGTTGATCGGCGGATTGTCGGTCGCCGCGATCGGCGCGCGCGCGCGCTGGCCGGTGGTCGCCTGCGTGCTGGCGGCGGTGGTGTTCATGTTCGGCGGCGCCGCCGCGGGACGGCTGCAGCATACCGGCATCATCCTGAGCTACGGACTGTTCCCGCTGGCGCTGCTGCTGTTGCAGCTGGCGCTCGCGCGCCGCTCGCTCCTGCTCGGCGCGGCGTTTTCGTTTGTCGCCGCCTCGATCGCGCTCGGCCGCAACCAGGTGGCGATGCTGCTCTGCTTCGTGCTGGCGGCGGTGGCGATCGCCGAGGTGGTGAGCGCCGAGCGGCCGCTCGACTATCTGCGCGAACGCGCTCGCGGTGCTGGTCGTGATGGCGTGGCCGGGGTTCGCGCTGACCGCGGCGCCGATGCTCTTGACCATGCAGTTCGCGGCGCTCTCCAACCGTCCGGCGATCACGCTCGACCATGCGCATGCTCGGCTCGCTGCATCCGGCCGGCCTCGCACAGCTGGTGGTCGCCAACATCTTCGGCTCGCACCGCGACGACTACTGGGGCCCGAATGGCAGCACCGAGCCGCTGGTCGCGCTCACCGACGACAGCTTCAACTATCTGTTCGTCGGCGCGGTGCCGGTGATCCTGCTGCTCTGGTTCGGCATCGCCGGCGGCGGCGCGTTCCGGCGCGGCCGCATGCTGATCGCGGCGACCGCGGCGCTGGCGCTGATCTATGCGCTCGGCCGCTACACGCCGGCGTTCACCTGGGCGTTCGACTGGGTGCCGGGCGTGAGCCGCTTCCGCCGCCCGGTCGACGGCAGCTTCGTCTTCGTCGCGATGCTTGCGCTGATCTGCGGCGCGCTGCTCGCCGACTATATCCGCGAGGGCGTCCCGCGCCGGCGGCTGCTGGCGAGCGTCGCCGTGGCGCTTCGCGGCGCTCGCGGTGGTCGCGTCCGGCGTCGTCTTCTCCGGCCGCGCCGGCCATGCCGGCGATGCGCTCGACAGCGCGTTCGATGAGCGTCGCCGATCGCTGCTGCCGTGATCCTGATGCTCGCGCTTGCGCGCGGCGCGCGCATGCGCAGCGTCGCCGCGGTCGCGGTGACGGCGATCGCGGTCGCCGAACTGATCGGGTGGAACGCCGCCTTCCGGCTCAATGCCGAGCCGCACCGCGACTATGCCGTGCTGGAACGGCCGTCCGGCAGCGCCGCCGCGGCGCTCGAGCTGGTCGAGCGCTCCGTCGGCGAGCGCCGGCAACAGTGGCGAGCGCCCGCGCGTCGAGGTCATGGGGCTCGGCGGGCCCTGGCAGAACGTGGCGATGGTGCGCTCGCTCGAAGCGGTCAACGGCTACAATCCGCTGCGCATCGGCATCTATGATCGGCTGGTGGCGCCGGGCGAATCCACCTGGCGGATGGAGCTGCGCGACTTCCCGGCGTCGTTCGACGGCTATGACTGCGCGCTCGCCCGCACGCTCGGCCTTGAATTCGTCGTGCTCGGCCGCCCGATCGAGGAGGTGCCGCATCTCGCGCGCCGGCCGGTCGCCGACGTGCTGCGCGCCGGTCCCGACGTCTGGGTGTACCGGCTGAAGGATCCGGCGCCGCGCCTGAACTTCACCCGCCGCGTGCAGGTGGCGGATGCCGACGCGGTGAGCGGCCCGGGCTGGCTTGCCGACGAGCCCGGCGCCCGACCGCGTGCTGATCGACGACGATACGCCGCCATCGGCGAGCTATGCCGGCGCGGTGTCGGCGGGCAGCGCGCGCATCGCGGCGTGGCGGCCGGCGCGGATCGAGATCGACGTCGACTCCGCGCTCGGCGGCGTGCTGGCGCTGCACGAGACCTGGTATCCGGGCTGGATCGCCGAGATCGACGGCAGGCGCGTGCCGATCCTGCGCGCCGACGTGCTGTTCCGCGGCGTCGAAGTGCCGGCCGGCCGCCACCGCGTGGTGTTCCGCTACGCGCCGTTCTCGCTCGACAATCTCAGCGATGCGCTGCGGCGCACGCTGCGCGGACGCTCCTAACGCCTAAACCGGCTTACCCTGCATGCAGCGCCGGATGAAGGGCAGGCGGCCCTTCTCGCCGGGGCGCGACCAGCCACGGGCGTTGGCGAGGCGGACGCACTCGCCCAGCGCTCGCGCCTGCTGCTGATTCGATGACGGAGCGGCCTTGGTCGCCTGCCAGCTCAGCGAAATCGCGACGGCGGCAATGACTGCAACGATGAGCGCGCGCATGATGTCTCCTCCCAGCGAAAGCGCCGCATGAATATGCCGGAGTCGCGTTCGAGAAAAGACAGCATTGTTGACGGAGCGCGTGCCGCGTTCGCGGCGCCAAGTGGGTGCATGATATCAGGCGCAAACTCTTTCGGCGCGTTCGAACGCTGCTGCAGATGCAGCGCGTGCTGGCAGCGCTTACCAGACCCCCACGGCCCGCCCGATATCGAAGATGACGGCGCCAAGCGCGCAGACGATGAGTCCGCCGCCGACGAGCGTCAGCATCATTGCGGAATTGGCGCGCAGAAGGGTCTCTTTCTCGACCAGGTGTGCCACTGCTGTCACCCTGCAAATATGTGAAAACCAAACCCCGGACGCAGGCTCATTTAACGCCTGAGTCGCATGCACGCCAAGCACAATGCGACACAGCAGGGTTGCGGACGTCGCTTATCTTCGCGTGGCCGGTTATGGAACCATTATGCCGCGTATACCTCCCGTGACAGCCCCCGCCGCGGTTGCTAGGAAAACGGGGCCAATTTCAATCGGGGGAGAACATGCCGCTGAAGCCGAACTGTCCGGTCATCGCGATCGAGGAGCACTACTGGGACAAAGAACTCGCCGCGCATGCCGCGACCGTCGAGCGTAACGCTTCCATTACCGACCGCCTGTTCGACATGGGCGCGCTGCGGATCAAGGAAATGGACGAGGCCGGGGTCGACGTGCAGGTGATCTCGCACGGCGCGCCGTCGGCGCAAAGGCTCACCGGCTCCGACGCCGCCGAGATCACCGCGCGCGTCAACGACCGGCTGGCGGATTTCTGCGCCACCAATCCCAAGCGCTTCGCCGCCTTCTGTGCGCTGCCGACCATCGATCCGGTCGCCGCCGCGAACGAGCTCGAGCGCGCCGTCACCAAGAAGAATTTCAAGGGCGCGATGATCCACGGCCTCTCCAACGGCGAGTTTCTCGACAGCCAGAAATTCTGGCCGATCTACGAGCGCGCGGAAAAGCTCGACGTGCCGATCTATTTCCATCCGTCGGTGCCGCATCCGGCGGTGATGGAGGCCTACTACAAGGACTACGTGAAGGACTTCCCGATGGTGATCCGCGCCGCCTGGGGCTTCACGGTCGAGACCGCGACGCAGGCGCTGCGCATGGTGCTCTCGGGCGTGTTCGACAAGCACCCGAACCTCAAGATCATCATCGGGCATCTCGGCGAGACGCTGCCGTTCCTGGTCTGGCGCGTCGACAACGCGCTGGCGCGGCCGGGCGGCAAGTCGATGAGCTTCCGCGACATCTTCTGCAACCACTTCTACATCACGACCAGCGGCAACTTCTCCAATCCGGCGCTGCTTGTGCTGCGTGCAGGAGATGGGCATCGACCGCATCCTGTTCGCGATCGACTGGCCGTTCGTGCCGAACAAGCTCGGCACCGACTGGATCCCGCACATCCCGCTGTGCGAGGAGGACAAGGTCAAGCTCTTGAGCGGCAACGCCAAGCGGCTGTTGCGGCTCTAACGGCGCGATCAGTCGAACGGCCAGAATCCCTGGGCGGGACGGTTGGCGTTCGACGTCGCGTGCGTCGAAAAGGCGTCGCTCGGTGCCGGTACGCGGCGCACCACCCGCTTCGCCTTGCGGGCCGCGCTTGCGTTTGGCCTTCACCGGTTCCTGCACCTCGGCTTCATCCGCGACCGCGGGGACTTCGCTGCGCGTTTCGGCGGTCTCGTTGGTGGTCGGTATGCTGCCGACCTGCTGCACGTCCGGTGTGACGGCCGGCTGCTCGGCGACGGGCGCGGGCGCAGCCGGTGTCGTTTCGATCGGCGCGGCGGTTGCGGCCACGGGCTCCGGCAATGGCGCCGACGCAGCAGCCGCGGGCGCCGCCGGCGGCTCGTTGTCGAGCGGCAACGGCGGATCGATCACCGCGCGCTCGTCCACCGTGTCGGCATCGTCGGCCGGCGGCGGCAGGTTTGCAGGCTGCGCAACGGGCGTGAGCTCGGCAGCGGGGGCGGGCTGCGCCGTTGCCATGGGCTCGGGCTGCGCCGTGGTGGCGGTCGGCTGCGCGATCGGCGCCGGTTGTGCCACGGCGGCGGTCTGCACCGGCGGCGCGAGCGGCGCGGCCGGTTGCTGCAGCGGCACCGGGTTCGGATCGGCCGGTATGTTGGCGAACGGGCTGTCGAAGCGCGGCGCTGGCATGTCGAAGATGCGGTGCCGGCCCTCGGGCGTGTAGGCGAGCATGCGTGATGCTTCGAGCGGGCCGATCTTGCTCTGGTGCGAGATATGCATCGTCGCCGCGAGGCCGAACAACGTGACGCCGAGCAACGCGGTCGCGAGCACCGCGCCGATGACGAATCGGAGGTCAGGCAGCATGCGGGTCACCCCCTGCGCGCCCGGCTCCATCGGGTGCAGTGTCCGGTCCCGGTCCGGCGAATCCCGATGGGCGGGCAGCGACTTGCATGCATAACTGAGTCGCGCCCGGGCGACGAACAAAAGCCGCACACGCATGGCGAGTCCCATGCAAGCAGGGCGAGTCCCGCGCCGGGACTGCAAGCGGCCTTCCGGATCGCATTGTCGCGCCGAAGCACGGCATTGTATGGGATGAGCCCCCGACACGCAGCCGCGGGGGCCCGTAGCTCAATGGTTAGAGCCGGCCGCTC
>CAVTZH010000001.1:897500-1545233 GCA_963739175.1 uncultured Alphaproteobacteria bacterium | reverse complement strand
TTCCTCAATCGAGGCCAGTTTTCGTTGGCCTTCGCAGCCACATCGTCGATGATCTTGCGGAACATCGGAATGCGGTCCTGGAACTCGAAGACGAACAGCCTGCCGTTCGCAACGATCCAGGCTTCCGGGTCCGGCTCGACCTTGTAGCCTTTTGAAATGCCTCCGGCGCAATAGCCGTCGTATTGAGGCGCAAACCGCTCGGGATCGGCGGCAAATTTCTCGCGATGTGCTGCCGAGCGGAAGAGATACACAACGTCGTCAAAGGCGTACCAGAACTCCGGCGCTCCCTTCGCGGGCTGGCCGTCGGCGAAATAGGCAACCGGATCGTAGCCGCGCAACGCGATCCGCCGGCCCGCCGGCGGGCCTTGCCCAATAGCCGGCGAGGCAAGGAACCATCCAAGCCCGGAACAGCCCGTGTATAGGATCATCGCTCGTCGAGTGATCGTCACGACGACCTCGCTTTGAGCACTGTCGGAAAAACAGTAGTTCTGGACCTGATTGAAGTAAAGCGGGACACTTGTACCGGCTTAAAAACGGTCATGTTCCGGGGCTAAAAAGTCTTAATGATTCGCGAGCATCTTTGAGTGGGGGTATCTTGGGACGGACAATGGGGGAGCAAGATCGTATCGCCGCGCCGCGCGCTGCCATGGTGATGGCGGCCGGCCTTGGCACGCGCATGCGGCCCTATAACGGCCAGATTCCGAAACCGCTGGTGACGGTCGGCGGCAAGGCGCTGATCGACCATGTGCTTGACCGCCTGGCGCAGGCCGGCGTCAGGCGCGCCGTGGTGAACGTGCACCACCTCGCCGACCAGATCGAGCGCCACCTGAAGGGACGCAAGACGCCGGAGATCGTGATCTCCGACGAGCGCGCGCTGCTCCTCGGCACCGCCGGCGGTCCGGTCAACGCGATGCCGAAGCTCGGCGGCGGGCCGTTCTATCTGGTCAATTCCGACACCATCTGGATCGACGGCGTGATGTCCAATCTCAAGCGGCTCGCGTCCGCATTCGACGCCGCGCGCATGGACGCGCTGCTGCTGATGGCGCCGACCGCGACCGCCACCGGCTATTCCGGCCGCGGCGATTTTTCGATGGCCGCGGACGGGCGGCTCAAGCGCCGTCCCGAGCGCGACGTGGTGCCGTTCGTCTATGCCGGCGCCGCGATCCTCACGCCGGCGTTCTTCGCCGGCGTCGGCGCGGGACCGTCGTCGATGACGCCGCTGTTCGACCGTGCGCAGGAAAGCGGACGGCTGCACGGGCTGCGGCTCGACGGCATCTGGATGCATGTCGGCACGCCGGACGCCGTGGCCGCCGCCGAAGCCGCGCTGATCGCGAGCGCGGCGTAAGCATTCATCCGCTCGTCCCCGCGAAAGCGGGGACCCAGTCTAAATCAACCCTGGATTCCCGCTTGCGCGGGAATGAGCGGAGGGTTGAGTCCCTCAACATGTAAACTGTACTAGACTCGTCCGATGACGATTCCGCCGCCGCGCGTCTTCACCATTCCGGCTTCGGCCCCGTTCGTGCCGACGCTGATTGCGGCGCTGCGCGACGGTACCCTGGTCGAAGGCTTTTCCGACACCGGCGATCCGCTGGCGCTCGCCTCCGCCACGCTTTACCTCCCGACGCGGCGCGCCTGCCGGCTGGCGCGCGACACTTTCCTTGACGTGATCGGCGCCGACGCCGCGATCCTGCCGCGCATCGTGCCGATCGGCGACATCGACGAGGACGAGCTCGTGTTCGCCGACGCCGCCAATCCGGGCGCGCTCGATCTCGCCGACGAGCTCGGCGGCCTTGAGCGGCGGCTGCTGCTGACGCAGCTCGTCAGCAAATGGGCGGCGTCGCAGGCCGTCCATCGCGGCGGCCATGCGCCGCTGGTCGCCAACAATCCGGCCTCCGCGCTGGCACTCGCCGACGCGCTGGCGCGGCTGATGGACGACATGACCACGCGGCAGGTGCCGTGGGACAAGCTCGACACGCTGGTGCCCGGCGAGCATGACGAATACTGGCAGCTCACGCTGCGCTTCCTGAACGGGATCGTGCGCGAGGCGTGGCCGCTGATCCTCGCCGAGCGCGGCAAGATCGAGCCGGCCGAGCGGCGCGACCGTTTGATCGCCGCCGAAGCCAAACGGCTGGCCGCCCACACGGCCGGCCCGGTGATCGCCGCGGGCTCCACCGGCTCGATGCCGGCGACCGCGGCGTTGATCGAGACCATCGCCAGGCTCCGGCATGGCGCGGTGGTGCTGCCGGGGCTCGATACCGACCTCGAGGAAGAGGCCTGGGACGACATCGCCGGCCGCCGCGACGCCGAGCAGCGCGTGGTGGTCGCACCGGCGATCGGCCATCCGCAATTCGCCATGCAGGCATTGCTACGGCGCATCGGCCTCACCCGCGCCGAGGTGCGCCGTCTCGGCGAGCCGGCGGTGCATGGCCGCGAGGCCGTGGTGTCGGAGGTGATGCGCCCGGCAGAGACCACCGACAAGTGGCGCGAGCTTGCCGGCCGCGGCCTCCACCTCGACGATGCGCTGGCGCATGTATCGGTGATTGCCGCGGCGAACGCGGAGGAGGAAGCGCTCTCGATCGCGGTCGCGCTGCGCGAGGCGCTCGAAACGCCCGGCAAGAAGGCGGCGCTGGTGACGCCCGACCGCGCGCTGGCGCGCCGCGTGCTCGCGGCGCTGGAGCGCTGGAACGTCATGGTCGATGATTCCGGCGGCGACGCGCTCGCCGATACGCCCGCCGGGGTGTTCGCGCGACTCATTGCCGAAGCCGCGCTCGAAGGACTCGACCCGGTCACGCTGCTCGCGCTGCTCAAGCATCCGCTGCTGCGGCTGGGCGCTGGCGCCGGCGCGCATGCGCACGCGATCTCGGTGATCGAGCAGGCGCTGCTGCGCGGGCCGCGCCCGAAACCTGGCACCGCCGGCCTGGCGCATGCGCTCAAGACGTTCCGGGACAATCGCGACAAGTTGCATCGCGCCGATCCACGCACACGGCTGACGCCGGGTCAGCTCCAGAACGCCGCCGATCTCATTGATGCGTTCACCGACGCGCTGAAACCGCTCGAAGCGCTGACGCGGACCAAGCAGCCGCTAGCGCTTCTCGCCGAGACGCACCGTCAGGTGATCGACGCTCTGTCGAGCGAGCGCCGCGGCAGCGGTGTCGCCTTCGCCGGTCCCGACGGCACCGCGCTCGATCGCGCCTTCGAAGAGATCGCCGACAACGCGCAGGACACCGTCGCGGTTGCGGCCTCGGACTATGCCGACCTGTTCCGCGCCATCGTCGCCGAAAGGCCGGTGCGCCGGCCCGACCGGCCGGGCGTGCGCGTGCGCATCTACGGTCTGCTCGAAGCGCGCCTGCAATCGATCGACCGCGTCGTGCTCGGCGGCCTGGTCGAGAGCGTGTGGCCGCCGGAGACGCGCAGCGATCCCTGGCTCAGCCGTCCGATGCGGCGCGCGCTCGGGCTCGACCTGCCGGAACGACGGATTTCGCTGTCGGCGCACGACTTCGCGCAGATGCTCGGCGCCGGCGAGGTCGTGCTCGCCTATCCCGCGAAGCTCGCGGGCGCGCCGACCGTGCCCTCGCGCTTCATCCAGCGGCTGGCGGCGGTCGCCGGCGAAGCGCGATGGGAAGCGGCGCTAAAGCGCGGCGAAACTTACCTCACATGGGCGCGCGATCTCGACCGCCCGCGCGCCAAGCCTTCTCCGGTGGCGCGTCCCGAGCCGAAGCCGGCACGCGACACGCGGCCGATGTCGCTCTCGGTCACCGAGATCGAGACCTGGCTGCGCGATCCCTATTCGATCTATGCGCGGCACGTTTTGCGGCTGCAGCCGCTCGACGCGATCGACACGCCGCCCGGCGCGCGCGACCGCGGCACCGTGATCCACGGCGCGATCGAGAAGTTCACCAAGCAGCACAAGGATGCGCTGCCGGCGGACGCCATCGGCGAACTGATCAAGCTTGGCGAGACCGAGTTCGCCGTGCTCGAGGACTTTCCCGAGGCGCGCGCGTTCTGGTGGCCGCGCTTCCAGCGCATCGCGCGATGGTTCGTGGATTTCGAGACGCGCCGCCGCGCCGGCATGACCGGCATCAGCGTGGAAGCGAACGCGCGCCTCGAGATTCCGCTCGGCGGCAGGACCTTCACGCTGCGCACGCGCGCCGACCGCATCGAGCATCTGCGCGACGGAAGTTACGCCATTCTCGACTACAAGACCGGCCGGCCGCCGACCGGCCCGCAGGTGTCGTCGGGGCTGACGCCGCAACTGACGCTCGAAGGCGCGATCCTGCGCGCCGGGAATTTCGACGGCATTCCCGCAGGGGCGTCGATCGCCGAGCTCATCTATGTGGCGCTGCGCGGTGGCGAGCCGCCCGGCAACGACAAGGCGGTCGATCTCGGCGACAGCACGCCCGACGAAAAAGCCGACGAGGCGCTGCGGGAGCTGACCAAGCTGGTCACGAAATTCGAGGACGAAGAGATCGGCTACCTGTCGCGGGAACGGGTGATGTTCATGCGCCGCAATCCCGGCGACTACGATCATCTTGCGCGCGTCAAGGAGTGGTCGCTGACCAGCGGCGCCGCCGAAGACGGGGGCGAGGAATGAGCGCGAAAATTCGATGGCTATGGATTTCCGCTTTCGCGGGAACGACGCCAGAAGGACGTTGCCGATCGAATTTGCGACTCACGCGGTATGCGTCCGCGGTTCGCGCGGGCCAAGCGATCAACAGCAGCCTTCGGGATCAGAACCTCCCGGCCAGACGCAATTGCCGCACGTGCCTTGCGCACGAGGCGAGCGGCACCGGCATCCTCAAACTTACTGATCATCTTGGTCATGTCGTTCTCTTAGAACGAGCTAGGAGAAAGCGCCAGGGGCAGGCGCGGGCAACACGCTCGGTTACCTCTCCCCGCTTGCGGGGAGAGGTCGACCGCGCGAAGCGCGGTCGGGTGAGGGGGAGTTACCACGTTCGAATTCTTGAGAGCCCCCTCACCCCGACCCTCTCCCCGCAAGCGGGGAGAGGGAGCACGCGCTGCACGGCCGCTGCACTACTGGAACGCCTGTCGCCGCTGAAAGGCGCGCACGAATGAGCGACCGCAAGATCCCCGATGCGGTGATCGCGCGGCAGATCGAGGCCGCCGACCCCGACGTTTCGGCCTGGGTCTCGGCCAATGCCGGCTCCGGCAAGACCTACGTGCTGGCGCAGCGCGTGATCCGCCTGCTGCTCGACGGCACCGATCCCGCGAAAATCCTCTGCCTCACCTACACCAAGGCGGCCGCGGCCAACATGGCGAACCGCGTGTTCGAGCGGCTCGCGGGCTGGACCACGCTCGACGACGAGTCGCTTGAAAAGGAAATCCGCAAGACCGGGCTGAAGCGCGTCGACGCCAAGCGCCTCGCGCGCGCCCGCAAGCTGTTCGCCGAGGCGCTGGAGACGCCGGGCGGCTTGAAGGTGCAGACCATCCACGCCTTCTGCACGCGGCTCCTACAGCAGTTCCCGTTCGAGGCCGACGTCGCCGCGCGCTTCCAGGTGCTCGACGAGACGCAGCAGAAGCAGATGGTCGAAGATATTCGGATGGCTATTCTGCTTGCTGCGGCGGCAAGGCCCGACAGTCCGGAGGGCCGCGCACTCGCAACCATCATTGCGCTCACGAGCGATTATGCGTTCCAGATCGCGCTCGCGGAAGCGATCCAGGAGCGCGATCACATCACGGCGTGGCTCGCGCGGGCCGGCGGCATCGACGGCGCGATGGCGGAATTGTCACGATCACTTGGAATCGAGCCAGGAGATACGATCGAGCAGATTGACGAGCAGATCGTCGACGGACCTATTTTTCCCATGTCTGCGTGGGCCGCGGCGGCTTCGATCTGCAAAGCCAGCTCGGCCAGAGATCAAGAGCAGTGCGAGCGGCTAACACTCGCGGCGCAGGCAAGCGGCTCCGAACGGATCGAAAAATACTTCCAGGTCTTCTTCGACACCAAGCAGCAGTTGCGTGACAACGTCGTCACGCAGCGACTTGCGAAGACAAATCCCGCCCTAGCAAGAACGTTGATCGATGAGAAAGTCCGCATCGGACGGCTTCGCGAACGGCGATTGGCCGTCATCGCCCGCACCCGCACCGCCGCGCTGCTGACGCTCGCCAATGCGGTGATCGCGCGCTATCGCGTCGACAAGGAGGCGCGCGGCCTCCTCGACTATGACGACCTGATCGCCAAGACCCGCGACCTCCTCTCACGCGTGAGCGCGGCCTGGGTGCACTACAAGCTCGATCTCGGCATCGATCACCTCTTGATCGACGAGGCGCAGGATACGAGCCCGGACCAATGGGACATCGTCGAACGGCTGGTGGCCGAGTTCGCCGTCGGCGCCGGCGCGCGCGGGTCGCTGGCGCGCTCGATCTTCGCGGTCGGCGACGACAAGCAGTCGATCTTCTCGTTCCAGGGCGCCGACCCGCGCGAATTCCACGAGAAGCAGATCAGCTTCAAGCGCACCTTCGAGGCCGCCAAGATCGGCTGGCGCGACGTCCGCCTCGCCTATTCGTTCCGCTCGAACGACAGCGTGCTCACCGCCGTGCAGCACGTGTTCGCGACGCCGGCCGTATTCCAGAGCGTCACCACCGACGAAGGCGGAATTTCCGCTCATCTGGCACTGCCCGATGCCGCGCCCGGGCTGGTCGAGATCTGGCCGCTGGTTGAGCCGGAGAAGAAAGAACAGCCGAAGCCGTGGGATCAGCCGTTCGACAAGACCTCGGAGACGAGCCCGCGCGTCAAGCTTGCGCGAGCGATCGCCAAGGCGGTGAAGCTCTGGATCGACCGCAAGGACCAGGTCGGCTCGGGCGCGGAGCGCCATGCGGTGCGGCCGGGCGACATCCTGGTGCTGGTGCGCCAGCGCGGGCCGCTGTTCGAGGCGATCATCCGCGCCTTGAAGAACGACGGCATCGACGTCGCCGGCGCCGACCGCCTGGTGCTGACCGAGCATATCGCGGTGATGGACCTGCTGGCGCTCGCCGACGCGATTCTGTTGCCGGAGGACGATCTCGCGCTCGCGACCGTGCTGAAGTCGCCGCTGATCGAGCTGACCGAAGAGGAGCTGTTCGCGCTTGCGTGGGACCGCAAGGGTACGCTGCGCGCCGTGCTTAACGAGCGAAGGCCGGAGATCGCGGCACGGCTTCAATCGATCGCGCGCGACGCGCAGCGCCTGCCGCCATTCGCGTTCTATGCCAACCTGCTCGGCGCCGACGGCGCGCGCAAACGATTCCTGTCGCGGCTCGGGCCCGAGGCCAACGACGTGATCGACGAATTCCTCAATCTCGCGCTCGCCTATGAGAGCCGCGAGACGCCGTCGCTGCAAGGTTTCACCGCGTGGCTGCGCACCGCATCGGCCGAGATCAAGCGCGACATGGAGATCGCGCGCGACGAAGTGCGGGTGATGACCGTGCACGGCGCCAAGGGCCTGGAGGCGCCGCTCGTCATCCTCGCCGACACCACGACCGAGCCGCAGGGCCCGATCCAGCATCAACCGCGCTTGCTGCCGCTGCCGGCGCAAGACGCCGCGCCCGATACGCCCGACCGGCTGGTCTGGATTCCCGCCAAGCGGGAAGACACGCCGCCAACCGCCGCCGCGCGCGCGACCACGGTCGACGATGCGGTCGACGAATATCGCCGGCTGCTCTACGTCGCGATGACGCGCGCCGCCGACCGGCTGGTCATCTGCGGCTCGGTCGGCGAGCGGCGGCGGCCGCAGGGCTGCTGGTACGATCTCATCGCCGAAGCGCTGAAGCCGCATTGCACGGAGGAACCGGCCGACGTTGGCGAAGGTTCGGTGCTGCGCTATCGCAAGACGCCGTCGAAGCCCGAGACGCTGTCGCTGTTCGACCTCCCGCCGGCGCAGCCGGCGGCGCGCGACCGGCCCGGCTGGCTCACGCGACCGGCGTCGCGCGAGGACGTGAGGTTCGCCCCGCTCTCGCCGTCGCAGCTCTACGACGAGACCGCCCCGATCGTGCGCGCGACCGGCGCGGCGCGCCGGCGGGCGATGGCGCGCGGCGTCGTGATGCACCGGCTGCTGCAATCGCTGCCGGCGGTCGCGCCGGAGCATCGCGCGGACGCCGCGCGCCGCTACCTCGCCGGCAAGAGCCGCGACTTTGCGCCGAGGAAGCCGAGGAGCTTGCGCGCAAGGCGCTGACGCTGGTCGAGCACCCCGACTTCGCCGCGCTGTTCTCGCCGCAGAGCCGGGCCGAGGTTCCGATCGTCGGGCGCGTCGGAAATCGTTCCGTCGCCGGCGTCGTCGACCGGCTGGTGGTGACCGCCGACGCGATCCTGATCGCCGACCACAAAACGAATCGCGACCCACCGCGGACCCTCGACAAAGTGCCCGCGGGCTACGTGGCGCAGCTCGCCCTCTACCGCGCCGTGCTCGCCAAGCTCTATCCCGGCAAGGCCATCCGCGCCGCCCTGGTCTGGACCGAAGTACCTGATCTCATGGAGGTTTCTGCCGAGGCCATGGACGCGGCGCTGGCCACCGTCACCTCGCCGTGAAGCCTGCTTGACGGGCTCGGGAGCCGTTCATAGGTTCGCACTCCGCAAAACGCCGCCCCCTTTCCGCAAGAACAACGAGGTACTCCATGGCCGTCGGCAAAGTTTCAGATGCCACTTTCGAGTCGGAAGTCCTGAAGGCCACCGGCCCTGTGGTCGTGGACTTCTGGGCGGAATGGTGCGGCCCCTGCCGGATGATCGCGCCGGCGCTGGAGGAGATCGCCGGCTCGCTCGGCGAGAAGGTCAAGATCGTCAAGCTCAACGTCGACGAGAATCCGCAGACCGCGGCCAAGTACAACATCCAGTCGATTCCGACGCTGATGATCTTCAAGAACGGCGACATGTCCTCGCGCCAGATCGGCGCCGCGCCGAAGCAGAAGCTCGAGCAGTGGATCACGGCGGCGGTTTAGTCGACTGTTTCTTTTTCCTCACGCACAAATCTAAATCCGTCATCCTGAGGCGGCCGGCGAAGCCGGCCCTCGAAGGACGACGGCCCGGGTGTTGCAACAGTGGGGCCGTGCATCCTTCGAGGCCCTCGCTTCGCTCGGGCACCTCAGGATGACGGTTCGAGATTTTTCCGATCGGCTAGAGATCACGTCGGCGGCGTGCCGTTGGCCTTGAGCACCGCGCCCGCGAGATAAAGCGATCCCGTAATCATCACCCGCGGCGGGTCGAGGCCGAGCCGCCCGATCTCCGCCAGCGCGCTCTCCACGCTGCCGCTCGCCTGCGCGGGGATGTTCGCGGCGCGCGCGAGATCGGCGATGGTTTCCGCCGGCAGACTCTTCTGTTGATCGGGGATCGGCACCGCAAACAGCCGCCGCGCCAGCCCGGAGAAATTTTTCAGGAACGCGCCGGCGTCCTTGCTCGCCAGCATCCCGACAACGAGCACCAGCGGCCGCGACACCCGCTCCTCGAGATCGGCGAGCGCATTGGCGACCGCGCGGCCGCCGTCGGCATTATGGCCGCCGTCGAGCCAGAGCTCGCTGCCCGGCGGCAACAGTCCGGCGAGCTTGCCCTGCGAGAGCCGCTGCATGCGCGCCGGCCATTCCGCCTTCGCGACCGCCTCGAATACCGGCGGCGCCAGCGCCAGTGACGGTATCGCGCGCAGCGTCGCGATGGCGACGCCGGCGTTCTCGAACTGATGCAGGCCCGGCAGCCGCGGCGCCGGCAGATCGAGCAGGCCGGCGTCGTCCTGATAGACCAGCCGGCCGCGTTCCTCGGTCGCGGTCCAGTTTTCGCCGGCAATCCTGATCGGCGCGCCGGCGCGCGCCGCGGCCCGCTCGATCACCGTGAGCGCCTCGCGCGGCTGCGCCGCGACGATCGCGGGCACGTCGCGCTTGAAGATGCCGGCCTTCTCGGCCGCGATCTTGGCGACACTGTCGCCGAGATAGTCGGCATGATCGAACGACACCGGCGTCACGACCGTGGCGAGCGGGTTGTCGACGACGTTAGTGGCATCGAGCCGCCCGCCAAGCCCGACTTCGAGCAGCATCACGTCCGCCGGGTGGCGCGAGAACAGCAGCAGGCCCGCCGCCGTGGTGATCTCGAACACCGTGATCGGCGCGCCGGCATTGGCGCGCTCGCATTCCTCGAACACGGCGGCGAGCTCGGCGTCCGACACCAGCACGCCCTCGCCGGCCCGGCCGAGACGGAAGCGCTCGTTGAAACGAACGAGATGCGGCGAGGTGTAGACATGCACGCGCAGGCCGGCCGCCTCGAGGATCGCGCGCATGAACGCGATGGTCGAGCCCTTGCCATTGGTGCCGGCGACATGGATGACCGGCGGCAGGCTGCGTTCCGGATGCCCGAGCGCAGCCAGCAGCCGCCACATGCGATCGAGCGAGAGGTCGATCAGCTTGGGATGCAGCGCGAGCAGCCGCTCGACGATGGAATCGATGGACGACATTGCCGCGGAGTATACCGCATCATCCAAAAGCGCGGATGACGCTTACGCGCTCGGCGGCGTCGCCAGATCGTCGCTTTGCGGCAACGTGGCAACCGCCGGCAGCAGCGCCACCGGCGCGGCGGCAGGCTCCTTGGTGAGCAGCCGGCAGACGTTCGACAGCGTCGCGCGCAAATCGTTGCGCGGCACCACCATGTCGACCATGCCGTGCTCCTGCAGGTACTCCGCGCGCTGGAAGCCCTCGGGCAGCTTCTCGCGGATGGTCTGCTCGATGACGCGCGGACCGGCGAAGCCGATGAGCGCGCCCGGCTCCGCGATGTGGACGTCGCCGAGCATGGCATAGGACGCCGTAACGCCGCCGGTGGTCGGATTGGTCAGCACCACGATGTAGGGCTTGCCGGCTTCGCGCAGCATCTGCACCGCCACCGTCGTGCGCGGCAGCTGCATCAGCGAGAGGATGCCCTCCTGCATGCGCGCGCCGCCCGACGCCGCGAACATGATGAAAGGCGTGCCCTTCTCGACCGCGGTCTCGAGCCCCTTGATGACCGCCTCGCCGGCCGCCATGCCGAGCGAGCCGCCCATGAAATCGAAATCCTGCACGGCGACCACGACCGGCAGCCCGTCGAGCTTGCCGTAGCCGAGCTTGATCGCGTCGGTGGTGCCGGTCTTGCTGCGCGCGTCCTTGAGGCGGTCGGTGTAGCGGCGCTCGTCGCGGAACTTGAGCGGGTCGGTAGGCGCCACCGGCACGGCGATGTCGAACCAGGTCTCGTTGTCGAAGACCGACTTCAGGCGCGCGGTCGCGCTCATGCGCATGTGGTAGTTCGAGCCCGGAATGACGAACTGGTTCGCCTCCACGTCCTTGTAGAAGACGAGCTGCCCGGTCTCGGGGCACTTGATCCACAGGTTCTCCGGCGATTCGCGCCGGTTGAGGAAGCTGCGAATCTTCGGCCGGACGACGTTGGAGATCCAGTTCATCCGTTCACTTTCGATAAGCGTGGCTGCAACCTGGCATCGCGCTTCAGGTCGCCGACTAATATGGATGGCCGCAAGCGTGCCCGCAACGTCGGGGAACCGCGTTATCCCGCCTTGCGCTTGGCCGAGCGCACGCCGGCCGCGAGGCTTGCGACCAGCTTGGTCACGGCGCCGACCGACGTCTCCTGCGCCTTGCCGTTGCCATCGAGCGTCGCCTTGAGCGCGTCGATCAGCGCGGAGCCCACCACGACGCCGTCGGCCGCCTGCGCGATCGCGCGCGCCTGGTCGGCGGTCTTCACGCCGAAGCCGACCGCGACCGGCAGCTTGGTGTGGCGCTTGATGCGGCCGACTGCCGACGTGACTGCGCCGGTGTCGGGGGCTGCCATGCCGGTGATGCCGGTGATCGACACGTAGTAGACGAAGCCCGACGTGTTCGCGAGCACGGCCGGCAAACGCTTGTCGTCGGTGGTCGGCGTCGCCAGCCGGATGAAGTTCAGCCCGGCCTTGAGCGCCGGCAGGCAGAGCTCGTCATCTTCCTCGGGCGGCAGGTCCACGACGATGAGCCCGTCGATGCCGGCCGCCTTGGCGTCGGCGAGGAACTTCTCGACGCCGTAGATGTAGATCGGATTGTAGTAACCCATCAGCACGATCGGCGTTGCGTCGTCGGCCGCGCGGAAGCTGCGGATCATGGCGAGCGTCTTGTTCATGTCCTGCCCGGCCTTGAGCGCGCGCTGCGAGGACGCCTGGATCGCGGGACCGTCCGCCATCGGATCGGTGAACGGCATGCCGATCTCGATCACGTCGGCGCCGGCATCGGGCAGCGCCTTGAGGATCGCGAGCGAGGTCTCGGTGTCGGGATCGCCGGCGGTCAGGAACGTCACCAGCGCCGCGCGGCCCTGGCGTTTCAGATCGGCAAAACGGTTGTCGATACGGGTCGTGGACATCAGTTTCCAAACTCAGCGCCGGTTCTGCTCGCGCATGGCAGCGAGCCGCAAATTGATGATGCCGATGATCAGCACGACGACCGCGGTGATCAGGTTGAACCAATCATTGCGGGTGAGCAGCGGGCCCGGGGTCATCACCTTGATGCGAAAGAAATAAGCGAGATACACGGTGGACACGATCACCAGCACCCAGCCGGTGATCTTCTGGCGGTTGTAGATCACACCTTGCCCCCGAGGTGCTCGGCCACCGAAGCAAGATCCTTGTCGCCGCGGCCGGAGAGGTTCACCACCATCAGGTGATCCTTCGGCTTCTTCGGCGCGATGTCGGCCACGCGCGCGAGCGCATGCGCCGGCTCGAGCGCCGGGATGATCCCTTCGAGCTTGCAGCAGAGCTGGAACGCCGCGAGCGCCTCTTGATCCGTGGCGGACAGGAACGTCACGCGGCCCATGTCGTTCAGCCAGGCGTGCTCGGGACCGATGCCGGGATAGTCGAGGCCGGCAGAGATCGAGTGCGCCTCGTTGATCTGGCCGTCCTCGTTCATCAACAGATAGGTGCGGTTGCCGTGCAGCACGCCGGGCTTGCCGCCGGCGACCGACGCTGCGTGCATGCTCGTGTTGAGGCCGTGGCCGGCGGCCTCGACGCCGTAGATCTCGATGTCCTTGTCGTCGAGGAACGGATGGAACAGGCCCATGGCGTTCGAGCCGCCGCCGATGCAGGCGATCAGCGAATTCGGCAGCCGGCCTTCGAGCGCATGTATCTGCTCACGGGTCTCGTTGCCGATCACGCATTGGAAGTCGCGCACCATCATCGGATAGGGATGCGGGCCGGCGACGGTGCCGATGCAATAGAACGTGTTGGCGACGTTGGTGACCCAGTCGCGCAACGCCTCGTTCATCGCGTCCTTCAGCGTCTTCGAGCCCGACTCGACCGGCACCACCTTGGCGCCGAGCGCGTTCATGCGCAGCACGTTCGGCTGCTGCCGCGCGACGTCGACCGAGCCCATGTAGACGATGCATTCGAGGCCGAACTTCGCGCACATGGTCGCGGTGGCGACGCCGTGCATGCCGGCGCCGGTCTCGGCGATGATGCGCGGCTTGCCCATGCGCTTCGCCAGCATGATCTGGCCGAGCACGTTGTTCACCTTGTGCGCGCCGGTGTGGTTGAGGTCCTCGCGCTTGAAATAGATTTTCGCGCCGCCGAAATGCGCGGTCAGCCGCTCAGCGAGATAGAGCGGCGATGGCCGGCCGACATAATGCGTCAGGTGCCCGTCCATCTCGCGCTTGAACGCAGGATCGGCCTTGGCGTCCGCGTAGGCCTGCTCGAGATCGAGGATCAGCGGCATCAGCGTCTCGGCGACGAAGCGGCCGCCATAGATGCCGAAGTGGCCGCGCTCGTCGGGCCCGGTGCGGAACGAGTTCGGTTGCGCCGGGACGTTCATGCGCCCCTCGCGACCTTGCGTGAACCGGCGCCGGCGGCACGGGCGGCGCGCACGAAGGCGCGGATCTTGTCGGGGTCCTTGACGCCCGGCGAACGCTCGACGCCGGACGATACGTCGACCGCCGGCGCCCGGGTGATACGCAACGCCTCTGCGACGTTCGCCGCATCGAGCCCGCCCGAGAGCATGAACGGCACGCCGGGATCGATGCCGGCGAGCAGGTTCCAGTCGAAGCGCTTGCCGAGCCCGCCGGGGCGCGTCGCCTCGCGCGGCGCGCGAGCGTCGAAGATCAGCCGGTCGGCGGAGTGGGCGTAGAGCCGGATCGGCGACAGGTCGGAGCGGGTCTTGATCGGGATCGCCTTCATCACCGGCAGCCGGAACAGGCTGCGGACGTTGGCGACGCGCTCCGGCGTCTCGCGCCCGTGCAATTGCAGCATGTCGGGCTTGAGCGCCTCGATGCTGGCGGCGAGCCAGTCATTGTCGGCATCGACCGACAAAGCGACCTTCTTGGCGCGGCCGCGCACGCGCGCGGAAAGCGTCCGCGCCGCCTCGAAGCCGATGTGCCGCGGCGACGGCGGAAAGAACACGAAGCCGACATAGTCGGCGCCCGCCTCCAGCGCGACATCGACCGCGTCGGGCGTCATCAGGCCGCAAATCTTGATCTCTACGGGCATTTTCGAGCTTTTAGCGCGCCGTGAAGGGTTTGTCTTGTCTCGTCGGTTCCGACCGGCGGGCAACTCCCCTACGCCGCCGGCGGCGGGATGCGAAGCCGCGGCGCATGGTCGAGTGCCGTCGGTCGCGTCCCTCCCGGCACGCTGCCGTCGCGCCGCTTGAGCTGCTCATTTTCGAGGCGCAACTCGCGCGCCTGCCCCTCCGCCAGGCGGGCGCGCCCACGCCATCTGCCCTGCCGCATCCAGGCCGCGGCGCCGCCGAGGATGACGCCGGCGATGACCAAGGCGAGGATCAGCACATAGAGCGGCAGCGCCAGCGAGAACGCCGGATCGACCGTATCGAACGGATCGAAGGAGACGGTCACGACCTGCCGGTTGGCGACCGCAAACGCGATCAGGATGATCGCCAAGGGGATCAGGACGAGCGCTCTGACGATCTTGCGCATCATGATCGTCGTCCCGCGCTAGTGCCCCGCGCTTCAGGGCGAGCGATTGAGCCGCTCGCGCATTTCCTTGCCGGTCTTGAAGAACGGCACCGCCTTCTTGCCGACCGAGACGTGCGCGCCGGTGCGCGGGTTGCGGCCGGTGCGCGCCGGCCGGTTCTTGACCGAGAAGGCCCCGAAGCCGCGCAGCTCAACGCGGTCGCCGCGCGCCATGGCGGCGATGATCTCGCCCAGGATCGCATTGACGATGTTCTCGACGTCGCGCTGATAGAGATGTGGGTTCTGCGATGCAATGCGCTGCACAAGTTCGGACTTGATCATTGGATGCCGTCCCCCCTCCGCCGCCAGCACACTAGTTGGCGGCAGGAGGGTGCCAAAGCGCCAGTAGACCGTCAAGGTTGAGCCGCTCCATGGCCTGGACCGCGCCCAGCTCCTCGAAGCGGCGGGCGATCGAGCCAAGCCCGACGCCGTCGAGCAGGCTGATCGCCGTGGTGTGCAGGAACGGCAGGTCGCGGAAGCGGTCGTGCAGCCGATAATCGCGGACCGGCGTGTCCGGGGCGACCTTCTTCTCCTTGACCAGCCAGGCGACCGCCGCCCGCTCGCCGCCGAGCTCGTCGACGAGCTTGAGCGCCAGGCCCTGGCGGCCGGTGAACACCCGGCCGTCGGAGACCTTCGCAAGCGTCGCGTCGTCGAGACTGCGCCGCTTCTGCACCAGCTCCTTGAACCAGGCATAGGAGTCCATCACGATCTCCTCGACCGCCTTGCGCGCCTCCGGGCTGGTGGGCTCGAAGCCCGAGGGCGCCGCCTTGAGCGGCGACGACTTGATCGATTTCGACCTGGACGCCGATGGTCTTGAGCAGATCGGACACGTTCGGATACTGGAACAGCACGCCGATCGAGCCGACCAGCGCGGTCTCGCCCGCGATGATGTGATCGCCGCCGAGCGCGGCGATGTAGCCGCCGGAGGCGGCGAGCCCGTCGACCACGACCACCGTCGGTTTCGCCTCACGCAGCCGCATCAGCGAATTGTAAAGCTCCTCCGAGCCCGACGTCGTGCCGCCGGGGCTGTTGATGTGCACGATCACCGCCTTCGCCTGCGACGACTTCGAAAGGCGCTCCAGCGCCTCGACGCGTTGCCGGTCGGTGCGGATCAGCCCGGTGATGGTGACGCGCGCGATGGCGCCGCTGCCGGCGACGCCGCTCAGCATCCCGCTGCCGGGTACGCGCAACGCGACGCCGACGGCAACCACCGCGATGACCGCGAGCAGCACGGCGAACACCCGCCATACCGTGAGTTTGCGCCGCATCCGGCGTCGATCGACAATGGTATCGGCATCGAGCGACATGCTTGCTCTCCCTTGACGATCAAGCGGCGACCCTGCCGCCGCCCGTCACAATGGTCAATGGCCGCAGCAACCTAGTCTTAGAATCGGACCACTAGGCGCAATTGTGGCAAACGGCGTCTAAACGACGCCGTTGCTCACACTCTCATCAAATTGTCATCCAGAGCGCCTGGATAACTTAACTTTCGTCGGGCTTGTCGGCCTTCTCACCGGCGCGCTTGAGCGCGGTGCCGAGAATGTCGCCCAGCGTCGCGCCGGAATCCGAGGACCCGTATTGCGCGATGGCTTCCTTCTCCTCGGCGACTTCGAGCGCCTTGATCGACACCGACACCTTGTGGGCGCGGCGGTCGATCTGGGTGACGCGGGCGTCGACCTTCTGACCGACCTGGAAACGGTCGGCGCGCTGGTCGCCACGGTCGCGCGCGAGATCGGCGCGGCGGATGAAGGTTTCGAGATCGGTGCCGACGATCTTGACGTCGATGCCGCCCTCCTTCACGCCCGTCACCTCGCAGGTGACGACGCTGCCCTTCTTGATGTCGCCCGCCGACTCGGCGGCGAACGGGTCGCCTTCAAGCTGCTTGATGCCGAGTGAGATGCGCTCCTTCTCGACGTCGACGTCGAGCACCTGCGCGCGCACCTTGTCGCCCTTCTTGTACTCCTCGATCACCTGCTCGCCGGGACGCTTCCAGTCGAGGTCGGAGAGATGGACCATGCCGTCGACGTCGCCGTCGAGGCCGAGGAACAGGCCGAACTCGGTCTTGTTCTTGACCTCGCCTTCGACGACGGTACCCGACGGATACTTCTCGACGAACACCTCCCACGGATTGCGCATGGTCTGCTTGAGGCCGAGCGAGATGCGGCGCTTGACCGGATCGACTTCGAGGATCTGCACCTCGACCTCTTGCGAGGTGGAGACGATCTTGCCGGGATGCACGTTCTTCTTGGTCCACGACATTTCAGACACGTGGATAAGCCCTTCGATGCCGGGCTCCAGCTCCACGAAGGCGCCGTAGTCGGTGATGTTGGTGACGCGGCCGGTGAAGCGCGCGCCGACCGGATACTTGCCTTCGATGCCCTGCCACGGATCGTCGAGCAGCTGCTTCATGCCGAGCGAGATGCGGTGGGTCTCGTGGTTGATCTTGATGATCTTGACCTTCACCTGCTGGCCGATGTTGAGCACCTCGGTCGGGTGATTGACGCGCCGCCACGCGATGTCGGTGACATGCAGCAGGCCGTCGATGCCGCCGAGATCCACGAACGCGCCGTAGTCGGTGATGTTCTTGACCACGCCGTCGATGACCTGACCCTCTTCGAGGTTCTGCACCAGCTCCTGGCGCTGCTCGGCGCGGGTCTCTTCCAGCACGGTGCGGCGGGAGACGACGATGTTGCCGCGGCGGCGGTCCATCTTCAGGATCTGGAACGGCTGCGGCACGTTCATCAGCGGGCCGACGTCGCGGATCGGACGGATGTCGACCTGCGAGCGCGGCAGGAACGCCACCGCGCCGTCGAGATCGACGGTGAAGCCGCCCTTGACCTGGCTCGAGATGATGCCGGAGACCTTCTCGTTGCCTTGGAACGCCTTCTCGAGCTTGCCCCAGCTCTCCTCGCGGCGCGCCTTGTCACGCGACAGCACCGCCTCGCCGAGCGCGTTCTCGATGCGCTCCAGATAAACCTCGACGGTGTCGCCGATCTTGATCTCGGCCTGCCGGCCGGGGCCGGCGAACTCGCGCAGCGCGACGCGGCCTTCGGTCTTCGCGCCCACGTCGATGACCGCAAGGTCCTTCTCGATGCCGACGACTTTGCCCTTGACGACAGTGCCTTCGGAAGGGCTGCCCTGGGTGAACGACTCCTCGAGCATTGCAGCGAAATCTTCGCGCGACGGCGTGGCGGAACTTGCGGTGGCGGTTGCCATGAACTCTCCTGGTCTACGGTCGGCCGGTTTCGAATGAATGAGCGTTTCGAGCGCGCGGGCCGAAGCCCTCACGAGCCTTCGGCGCCACCGGCACATTGCGGCGGCCCGGCATAACCGAGCGATCGAAACGATGGTTCAGGTTCGGGCGCGCCGTCACGAATGCGGTCGGAGCAGGCTCATCCTCCATGACGATAGCGCGGTCAGCGCGCTACCGGCCTGCTCGGACGGCTTCGACAATGTCGATGGCGGCCCGGAATGCGCCGTCTATATCCAAATGGGTGGTATCGAGCAAGTGCGCATCCGGCGCGCGTTTCAGGGGGGCGGCGGCCCTCCCGGTGTCGCGCTCGTCCCGGCGCAGGATATCGGCCAGGACGTCCGCCTCCTTGACCGGCACGCCGGCGCCTTGCAGCTCCAGCGCCCGCCGGCGGGCCCGCACCTCGGGGGCCGCGGTGACGAAAATCTTAACGTCGGCGTCGGGGAAGATGACGGTCCCGATGTCGCGCCCGTCGAGCACCGCGCCGGGCGGTTTGCGGCCGAACTCGCGCTGAAAATCGAGCAACGCGGACCGCACCTCCGGGAACGCCGACACCACCGAGGCGGCCTCGCCGACCGCGTGGCTTTTCAGCACCTTTTCATCGAAGGCGGCCGGATCGAGCGACCGCGCCGCGCGGCCGGCGCAGGCCGCGTCGGCAAGCGGCTCACCGGCATCGAGCACCGCCTTCGCCACCGCCCGGTAGATCAGGCCGGTATCGAGATGCCGGAGCCCGAAATGGCCGGCCAGCCGCTTCCCCAGCGTCCCTTTGCCCGACGCCGCCGGTCCATCGATGGCAATGATCATGGCTATGTGGCCGACCGAATCTTTTCGACTGCGTTTCGCACATCAGCGGGCGCGGTCGGATCAAGCTCGACAACGCCGCGCTGCTTGCGGCCAATAACCCGAAGTTCTCTGGAGTTGTCAAAAAGCAGCGCCCAATCCGCCTGGTTCAAGAACCAGGGTAGTTGGGTGAGCGATCGTGTCCACCGCTCCCTGACCTTGCCGGCCGGAACGTTGTGACCGCCCTTCTGCACCCGCAGCCGCACGCGCTCGACATTGAGATCGGGTGTTTGCAGGATGACGTAGATCAGCCGGACCTCGTAGCCCCGCTCCTTGGCGGCGCGCACCAGGCGCCGGTACTTGTCGGTGGAGAGGACAGTCTCCACGCCGATCGACTGATGGGCCTCGATTGAAGCCTGCAGCCAGGCCTCGATGCGCTGAACCGCCGCCAGATTGGCCGCTTGCTGCGCCAGCCGCTCGACCGCGCGAATGCGGGACGCGAGCAGATCGGGATTGATGATCCAGAACGGTCGGCTCGCATCGGCGATGATCGTATTGCCGTAAACCGCGTCCCGCTTCGATCCGTAGAGGGTGCTTTTTCCGGACCCGTTGGGTCCCGCGATGATCCAGAAAGTAGGAACGCTACTTTTTTCGGCGACCATGTCGCGCGCCGGAGGATTTCGGACCGTCCGCCGACCCGAACAGCTTCCTGTTCTCGTGGCGAGCCGTCGCAACGTTCGCCTGATAGACGTAGGTCAGGTCGTCACCGAAAGTCGGGCTGCGGGCGTCGAGGGTGTAGATCTGCATCGGCTGCCCGGCCGAATCACGCGCACGCGTCTTCTTGACGCCGGCCCTCACTCCGGACCTGCCGTTTTTGACGCCAATCTTGCGAACGACGAGCTTGCCCATTTTTTGTCCGTCGAATCAGACCGACCAGATACCCCACAAATATAGGAGCGATTCGAGCGGCTTGCTACGGCGCAAAACGCCGACCCTACTTTGCCAGTGGCGCGCGCGCCCGCCGCAACGGCCGCTCTTCGGTGAAGATGTTACGAGAGCGAAACTCTGCCGGGCTCGAGAATGTGAGGTACTCGCGCATCTCGTCACTGTCGAACGGGCTGACGTGCCAAGGCCGGTCGAGGAAGCGCTCAGGCTCGAACGCCCAATCCGGCACCTTCGGCAGCCGGTATTGCCGCGCAAGATAGTCTGCAATCGCGCCCGCGAGCGCATCCAGCCGCTCGTCGCCGGTCAGCGGCGGCCTATCGGCCAAAGTCCCTTGCCGAGTCTCGGGAGTGGAAGCCAGATAAAATGTATCGAGAAATTCGGGCAGCGCCTTTTCGCGCGGCTCGCCCGCAATAATTCGCTCAATCGCGTTTGCGAGGGTAGCGGGGCGCATGCGTTGGACTCGGTTGCGACAGCACATGTTTTAGCACGAATCGCTGCTTGTCTGCATCGGCCGCGCTCTTTGGAAAGTATTCGGCCATGATCGCGATCGCCGGCTCGACATCGGCGATGTCAAGAACTTGCAGGAGATTTGCCACGTCCGAGAGGTCCTTCGATCCCTTGTCAAAGTCAGACACGCGCAGCGCCTTGAGCTTCAATGCCAGCATGTATTCGGCGGTCGGCACGAATACCTTGACTCCGATCTCCTCGGTCGCGCGTGGAAAGCTGCCCAAGGCAACAAGATCACGAACCGGGTTTGCGAGGGGGCTGAAGAAGGTGTTGACCGCATCGTTGAGCCAACTGTCCGACCAGCCGTTCTTGGCGCCAATCCGAGCGGCTGTATCGGCAAGCCATTGCGGCCATGGACGGCTAATCTCGGCAATATCGACATCCGCCGTCGAATATCGAAAATTTCCAGCCAGCATGAGGGCCGAACCACCAAAAACAGCGATCTCAAGACGCATCTTGGCTGCGATGGCGGCGTGACCGATCTCATCGAGAGCGTCTAGCAGCTGATCCCGATCAAATTCCGCTGCCATCGGACTACCTTCGATCGTGCCTAGCTCAGCTCGGCACCCAGCGAGCGCATCATGGGAACAAAGCTCGGGAAGCTGGTTGCGATGAACGACGAATCGTCGATGCCGACCGGCTTCTCGCTCGCGAGCCCCATCATCAGGAACGCCATCGCGATGCGATGGTCCATGTGCGTGGTCACAACGCCGCCGCCTTGGCGCGCGGCCCTTGCCGTGCACGATCAGGTCGTCGCCCTCGATCTCGACCGCGACGCCGTTGACCTTGAGCCCGTCGGCGACGGCAGCGAGCCGATCGGATTCCTTCACGCGCAATTCCTTGAGCCCGCGCATGCGCGTGGTGCCTTCCGCGTAGGCCGCCGCCACCGCCAGGATCGGATATTCGTCGATCATCGACGGCGCGCGCTCCGCCGGCACATCGACGCCCTTGAGCGCGGACGCACGCACGCGGAAGTCCGCCATCTCCTCGCCGACGTCGCTGCGCAGATTGAGCGTCTCGATGTGGGCGCCCATCTCCCGCAGCGTGGTGATCAAACCCGTGCGCAGCGGATTGGTCATGATGTCGGTGAGCATGACGTCGGAGCCCGGCACGATCAGCGCCGCCACCATCGGGAACGCGGCCGAGGACGGATCGGCCGGCACCACCACCGGCGCGGCACGGAGCTCGGGCTCGCCCTTGAGCGAAATCTTGCGGCCGTGGGGGCCGTCCGGCGTGACGGTGACGTCGGCGCCGAAATGGGCGAGCAGCTTCTCGGTGTGATCGCGGCTCGCTTCGGTCTCGATGACGGTGGTCTCGCCCGGGGCCGCCAGCGCCGCGAGCAGCACCGCCGACTTGATCTGCGCCGACGGCACCGGCGTGCGGTAGACGATCGGGATCGGGTCGCGCGCGCCTTCGATGGTGATCGGCAGCCTCCCGCCCTCGGCCATGTCGGCCGTCCGGGCGCCCATCAAGGTCACCGGGTCGAGGATGCGCTGCATCGGCCGTTTGCGCAGCGAAGCGTCGCCGTCGAAGGTGGTCCGGATCGGGCAGCCTGCCGCCGCCCCCATCACCAGCCGGCAGCCGGTGGCGGAATTCCCGAAATCGAGCACCCCCCGCGGCTCACGGAAGCCCCCGACCCCGACGCCGTTAACGCGCCATTGGCCCTCGCCGGTGCGCTCGACCTGCGCCCCGAGCGCCTGCATGGCCTTGCCGGTGTTCAGCACGTCCTCGCCCTCGAGAAGCCCGGAAATCCGGGTCTCCCCGACCGCCAGCGCGCCGAAAATCAGCGCACGATTGGAGATCGACTTGTCGCCGGGCACCCGCAGGCGGCCCTTGAGCGGCCCAGCGGCGCGGGCGGCGAGCGGGGTTTGGACGGCGGTGTGGCTCACGGGACCCTCATCGAGGTGAGGCGACCTCCTACCACGGGAACGCCGCAAGGGTCACCACACTAGGCCGCAAACGGGCCACAACTCCTATTGACAGCGGCATTTCCACTGTCCAAGTGAAGGCCCTCATTTCCGACCTGCGCCTCAAGGAACCCGGACCGTGGCAAAACCCGAGCTTGGCACCAAGCGCCTTTGCGCAAATTGCAGCGCGAAGTTTTACGACCTGAGCAAGACGCCGATCACCTGCCCGAAGTGCCACACGGTGATGGAGATCGCCGCCGTCACGACGCGGCCGCGGCCTGAGCCTGCGCGCGCGGCCGCCGTTGCGCCGGTCAAGGAAGCCGAGGCGGTGGTGCCGGAGACGCCGGACGCCGAGTTCGTTTCGCTCGAGGACGCCGACGCCGAGGCGCAGGGCAAGAAGGTTGCCGGCGACGAGGCGATCGCGGACGACGACGATATCGAGATCGATGACGAGCCGATGGACGATGCCGCCCTCATCGAGGAGACCGAGGAATCGGATGACGACGTCACCGACATCATCGGCGAGCGCGAGGACAAGGAGGAGGAACCCTGAGGTCCTCGCCACGCTGGCGTCGGCCGGCGGATGGCACTAAATTGGTGAATCTCTGCGCGGCTAATCCCAACGCCGCGACCGGAATGGGGCCATAGCTCAGTTGGGAGAGCGCTTGGATGGCATTCAAGAGGTCGTCGGTTCGATTCCGACTGGCTCCACCAACCTTCGCCGCTTCGCGGCTACGGTTGGCAAGTCCGCCTAGATCAGATTGGCGCAACAGTCAGCATTCATAACGGCCCGTCCTAGCCAACCGGCGAAGGCGGGCCGTTTTCATTCTGTGCCTGAGCGTTTCCAGCTCGGCCCTCCCTCCGCCAATTCGCGCAAAGCGTGACCGCCATCACAGCCGCTCACGGCGGCGCATGCGACCAACAATCCGTGAACGGGAGCTGACGGGGTTGGTGACCGCATGCGGGAGCGCGGTCGGGCCATCGATCCTGTCGACATCGCAACCAATGCAGCCAAGGCCCACGCGTCATGACCAGCGCAAGGATGACCCGAGCTCTTCGCGCATGCGCGCGCGCCGGGATAACGCGGCGGTCAGCCCGCCTTGGCGCCGCTTCGCTTCGCCTTGACCCGCGCGCGCGACTGATCGAACCGGACGCGCTTGCCGCCGGCCTTGTGACGGATCGCGATCACACGGTGATCCGGATAGAGCTTCCGCGCGGCCTTGGTCATGGCGAAAAACGCGGCGCGATCGAGTGCGGCCGCGGTCAGGATCCAGGCAACGTCGCCCTCCGTTGCCCGCTCGTCCGCCGGCGGCACGCCGCTGGCGATGAATCGATCCGCGACCGCATGGTCGTACAGCGCCCAGCCGAGATAGCCGACCACGCGCGCGGGCTCCGCCGCGGTGTCGAGCGCAAACAGATAGTGGCCGCGGCGGACCTGGCCGTTGAGCGTGCGGACCAGATCGCCGGCCGGAAAACGGCTGAACGGCTCGCGCCCGCCGATGAAATGCGCGGCGAGGCCCAGCGCAATCCAAGGATCCGGAAGCTTCTTGACGATCACGGCCATCGCCGGGTCCTCGGCTCACGTCTGAGGCAAGCGAATAGCACACCGGCCGATCGCCTTCGACCACCACCAACCGAGCCTGAGCAACGTCAACCCTAGCAGCACATTTGGGAGGGAGCCCCATGGCCGCGAAATCAGTCGACGACAAGCCCGATCACAGCAATGCCTACATGGACGCCCTTGTCGGCGATGGATGGCATTGGTCGGGGACCATCACCTACTTCTTCGATGACGACACGGCGGCTTGGACCGCCGCCGAAAAAGCCGCTTATCGGTCTGCGCTACAGTCCTGGGCCAACGTCGCCAATCTCAACTTCCAGGAGGTGTTCGTCGAATCGGAAGCCAATCTTGTCGAGCACAGCGTCTCGGATTTCACGCTCCCTGGCGCGCTCGCTGATCACGCGACGCCGATGGACGCGCGCAAGACCCATGTTGTTGAAGGCCGATTCAACTACCAGCGCTACAGCATCCAGACGACGGAGACTCCCGAATACAACGCGACCGGACTGGTCAAGGGCGGGTTCGGTTACGAGACATTCGTCCATGAGCTCGGGCACGCGCTCGGATTGCTGCATCCGCACGACACCGAAGACGGCTCAGGCCTGTTTCCCGGCGTAACTCTCGACAAGACGAACGACCTTGGCGACAACAACCTGAACCAGGTCATCTATTCGGTGATGTCGTACAACGAGTACGACCAGGTCAACGGCGACTCGTCCTATGGCTACGTCGCCGGCCCGATGGCCTACGACATCGCCGCGATCCAGTTCCTCTACGGCGCCAAGTCAGCCAACACCGGAAGCGATACGTATTGGTTGCCCGACACCAACGGCGTCGGGACCTATTGGACCTGCATCTGGGACACGTCCGGCGTCGACGCAATCGCCTATGGCGGAAACGGGCGCGCGACCATCGATCTGCGGGCCGCCACGCTCGACAATTCGGCGACCGGCGGCGGCATGCTGAACTATGTGACCGATGCGGTGACTGGAAAAGCCATCCACGGCGGCTACACCATCGCCAACGGCGTCGTGATCGAAAACGCGAGCGGCGGCGCGAACGACGACATCATCCGCGGCAACAACGCCGCCAACATTCTCAAAGGCAATAACGGCAACGACCTGCTGGAGGGCTTCGACGGCAACGACGTGCTCGACCAGGGTCTTGGCGGCGGCGCCATGTATGGCGGCAACGGCACCGACACCATCATTGCGGGCGATGGCGCCGACATCATCGACGGCGGCAGCGGCTTCGACACCGCGGACTACTCGCGCTCCTCGACCGGCGTGATCATCGACACCACCATCGGCAAGGTCGACGGCGGCTGGGCGACCGGCGACACGCTGGTCGACATCGAAAAGATCATCGGCACCGACTATGACGACCACATCATCATGGGATCCGGCGCGAATACGATCGACGGCGGCGCCGGCGCGGACACCCTCAACGGCGGTGAAGGTGCGGACACTCTCAACGGCGGCGCCGGCGACGACACGTTGCACGGCGGCCTCGGCGCCGACGCCCTCGGCGGCGGCTCCGGTTTCGATATCGCGACCTTCCAGTCGGCGGTGACGATCAATCTGCAGAGCGGCTACCGTGCCGGCGAAGCGGTCGGCGACACCTATGTCAGCATCGAGCAGTACAACGGCAGCGCCTACTCCGACACCATGGTCGCCAGCAACCTGCAGGGCGCCCGCTTCGCCGGTGGCGACGGTGTCGACTACCTCTATGGCGGCAACCAGGGCGACTGGCTGCAGGGCGGCCGCGGCGCGGACTACATCAATGGCGGCGCCGGCTCCGACACGGTGTCGTATGCCGACGCGGCCTACGGCATCACCGCGGAGATGTACTTCGACGGCGAGGCATCTCATGGCTACACCGAAGGCAAGATCACGGCCGGCGAGTGGGGCACCGATACGCTCGTCAGCATCGAGAATGTCGAGGGGTCGGCGTTCGGCGACTACCTGATCGGCGACGAGCGCGCCAACACGTTCTGGGGCCTCGGCGGCGACGACACCCTCGTCGGCGATCGCGAAGGCGGCCCGCAAGGCTCGGCCGACACCATGTACGGCGGCGCCGGCAATGACAGCATCCTCATCGGCGCGTCGGACACCGCGTATGGCGGGCAGGGTCACGACACCGCGAGCTTCGTGGGCGGCCCGATCTACATCAACTACAGCACCAATACCTTCACCGTCGGCGGACAGTCGATCTGGATCGCCGAGTTCGAGGCCTACATGGGCACCGGCGGCAGCGACACGGTTTTCGGCGCCGCTTACGGCGAGACGATCTCGCTCGGCAATGGCAACGACTACCTCTACGGCCAGGGCGGCGACGACTTCCTCTACACCGGGGCCGGCGCCGACGTCATGAATGGCGGCCTCGGCTACGACACCATGGTCTTCCACAAGACGATGGTGGCGGACTGGCAATCGGGCGTGGTCGACGCCGATATCGGCTGGGATTCCTGGTCCGGCTGGGAAGCGATCCAGGGATCGAGCGGGGACGACGTCATCCGCACCAACAGCTGGGGCTTCTCGGTCGAGCTGCGCGGCGGGGCCGGCAATGACCTGCTCGCGGCCGGCGTGACCGGGGTCGTCAGCGACATCCTCAACGGCGAAGCCGGCGACGACACCCTCGACGGCGGTGCCGGCGACGACGGGCTCACCGGCGGCAGCGGCGCCGACACGTTTGTCATCGGCTCCGGCGGCGGCATCGACCTGATCACCGACTTCAACGCGGAAGAGGGCGACAAGATCGACCTCAGCGGCATCGCCGGCGCCCACAGCCTGGCCGACCTCATGGTCACGGAGCATCGCGGCAACACGACGATCATGCTGGCCAGCGGCGAAGGCGTGGTGCTCAGGAACGTCGCCAGCGATACGCTGACCGACGATCTGTTCCTGTTCGCGCCGGTCCCGGACAACCAAGCCCCCGTTGATATCGAACTGTCGAATTGGACGATCGAGGAGAACGCCGCCGCCGATACGGTGGTCGGAACGCTCGCCGCGCTCGACCCGGACGCCGGCGAGACCTTCACCTACGAGCTGCTGGATGATGCCGGCGGAACCTTCGCGATCGCCGGAGACACCATCGTCGTGGCCGGCGCCCTCGACTTCGAGACAGCCGCCGCCCATGTCGTGACGGTGCGCGCCACGAACTCGGTCGGCAATGTCGTCGACAAGACATTCGCGATCGACGTTGTCGACGCCAACGATGCGCCGACGGCGGCCCTGGACACCGGCGTCGCCGGCGAGAACGATATCATGAGCTTCGATGTGCTCGCCAATGACACCGACCCGGACCTCGGCGACACTGGGACCCTCATCTCCATCGACGCGGCGGTGGTGTGGAGCGGCAATCCGTTCGTGGATGGCATCGATGCGGTCGGCGCGTTCTCGATCGTCGATGGACGCATCCAGTTCGACCCGGGCGCGTTGTTCGACCCGCTCGACGCCGGTGAAGCGGCGACCGTCGACGTGACCTACACGATGAGCGATGCCCAGGGTGCTGGTCTCTTCGTCGACCTTGACGCTCACCATCGACGGCGCGGCCGAGGAGCCCATCGAGGGCGCGGGCAACGAGACGATCGTGAGCAGCCTCGGATCCGAGGTGATGACCGGCGGCTGGGGCGCGGATACGTTCGTGTTCCAGGCCATCCAGAGCCAGGCCGACGACGTCGACACGATCACCGACTTCGTGGTCGGGGAGGACTACCTCCAGTTCGACGGGCTCTCGATTGTGGACCAGGCGGAATTCGACCTCGACGGCGATCTGGTGCTCGACACTGTTCTGACGCTGGACGACAGCGCGGTCATCCAGCTCCTGGGCGTCAACAATGTGAACCCGTGGGAGCTGGTGGCGTAGTCGGCGCCGGCCGGGAACAGCGACTTATTCAGGAACCCATCGGCTCCCGCGCAAGTTATCCCGGTGACTTGTCGTTAGGGACGGTTGCGCAAATGCAACCGAAAACCCAAGGAGGGGCTCGGCGTTCGGTTGACGCCGGGCTTCTCCGGCATACGCCCGGAGAATCAAACGTGAGCAGATGCGCAATCGTATTGATCGCCGCGCTGACGCTGATCGGAGCGAGCGCGCTTGCACAAACCATGCCGACCGATCAGGCCGCGCCGCCGACAAGTCCGGACAGAATGACAAATCAGGACAGCGCGACCACCGGCACGGGCTCGGGAGATCATGCCCGTCACGGACCTGACAACCGCGCCCCCGAACGCGGCGACGACCCGCCGGCCAATCCGCCGCTCAAGGACGAAACCGTCGGTGTTGGCGGCTCGGTCGACCGCGCGCCACGGGATATTCGCGAGCCTTTTGACGAATAGCCGCCAGCGGGGGCGCGACGTCAGCTACCCTCTCCCTTAACCTTGCCCGCGCGTGGCGAAGCGACGCGCCGCCCTGCCCTTGCCCTGCAACGCGCCATAGGTTGAAAGATGCGTCAGCCGGCCGCCTCGAAGCGCCGGGAATGCATTGCGGAGACAATACAATGTTCGATCAACCCAAGCGGTTCGCGCGCACGGTCGGCGGCAGCCGCACTTTCGTAATTCTGGGCGCGGCCGCGCTGGCCGCCTCGGCGACGTTCCTGTCGCCGGCGGTGGCGCAGGAGCCGAATTTCGCCGGCCGCAACGTAACGATGGTGATCGGGTTTGGCCCCGGCGGCGGCTACGACCATTGGGGCCGCGTCGTCGCCCGCCATATCGGCAAGCACCTGCCGGGCAAGCCCAACGTGGTGCCGCAGAACATGCCCGGCGGCGGCAGTTTCAATGCCGCCAATCACATCTACAACGTGGCGCCGAAGGACGGCAGCGTGATGGGCATCATCGCGCGCGACGCACCGCTCGGACCGATCGGCGGCATGGCGGGCGCGCGATTCGATCCGCTCAAGATGACGTGGCTCGGAACGCCGACCACCGAGACCAATGTCTGCTTCATGCACAGCCGCTCCAAGGTGAAGACCTTCGCCGACCTGCTTCAGCACGAGGCGATCATCGGCAATACCGGCGTCGGCACGGGCACCTATTCGTATCCGCGGGCGCTCAACGGCCTGCTTGGCGCGAAGTTCAAGCTGGTCTCCGGCTTCCCGTCGTCGTCGGACGTGATCCTGGCGATCGACCGCGGCGAGGTCGACGGCGTCTGCGAGAGCTACGACAGCGCCTACAGCAAGCGGCAGGACTGGTTCGACAAGGGCGTGGTCAATGTGCTGTTCCAGGCCGGCTCGGAGCCGAACCCCGAAGTCAAGAACGCGCCGTTCCTGTTCGACCTGATCAAGAACGCCGAGCACAAGCAGGCGCTCGAGTTCCTCTACGCCGGCCAGGGCATCGGACGGCCGTTCGTCGCGCCGCCCGACATGTCGCCCGCCGTCACCAAGATGGTGCGCGAGGCCTTCATGGCAACCATGAAGGATCCCGAGTTCATCGCGGACACCAAGAAAATGAAGCTCGACGTGCATCCCGAGGATGGCGCGAAGCTGGAAGCGCTGATCCGGCGCATCTACGCGACGCCGAAGAAGCTCGTCGATCAGGTCGCGGCGCTGATCAAGTAGTCATGAAGTAGCGAAGGTCGCGCGGGACGGTCAGACCCGGTAGCGCGCGACCGCCGCCGCATCCCACACCAGACCGTTGCCGGGACGGTCAGGCACCACAGCCTGGCCATCCTCGATTTTCAGCGGCTCGCAGACGATGCGATCCGCCCAGTCCACATACTCAAGGAAATGCCGGGTCGGCGTCGCCGTCATCAGGTGCGCGCTGATCTCCGGGAACAGGTGCGACGACATCTTGATGCCGCGCTCGTCGGCGAGCGCGGCCGCGCGCAGCCAGCCGGTGACGCCGCCGATCCGCTCAAGGTCCGGCATCACATAGGTGGCGGCGCCGGCGTCGAGCGCCGCCTCCATCCCGAACAGCAGCGAAAAGTTCTCGCCGATCTGGATCGGCGTCTTCAGCGCGCGCTTGAGCCGCTTGTAGCCGGCGTAGTCGTCGTGGCGGATCGGCTCTTCGAGCCAATAGATGTTTTCGCCGTCGAGCGCGCGGCCGCGCGCGAGCGCGTCGGGAACGTCGAGCGCCTGGTTGTAGTCGACCATCAGCGCGATGCCGTCGCCGATGCGCGCCCGCACCGCATGCACCGCGGCGAGATCTTCCTCAAGCGTCGCATAGCCAAGGCGAAGCTTCACGGCGCAGAAGCCGCCGGCCAAGAGCTTCTCCGCCTCGTCGGCGACCTTGTCCGGCGCCATCAGGCCGAGCCCGCAACTGTTGTAGGCGGTGACCGGCTCCGGCCGCCCGCCGACGAGTGTCGCAAGCGGCACACCGGCGGCGATCGCCACCGCGTCCCACGCCGCCATGTCGAACCCCGCCACCGCCATGCGGATGATGCCTTGCATGCCGATCAGCGCGAAGCGCGCCGCGAGCCGGCCCCAAAGATGGATCGGCTCGACCGGCTCGCCTTTCACGGTCTCCTCCACCACCGCCAGCATCGCCGCGATCGCCGGCATGACGCCGGGCATGTAGCACCACAGATACGAGCGGCCGGTGACGCCCTCCTCGGTCTCGAGATCGATCAGCAGCAGCGGCGCCTTGGTGATGACGGCGCGGCTCGTTCCGAGCGCGTAGGTCATCGGCACCTCGACGCCGACACAACGGATCGCACGGACGGTCAGGCTTGGTGCCATCGTCGTACCCGTCAATGCGCCGAAGCGGATTTACCCTCGGTGTGCAGGGTGAGGATGTCGCGCACGGCACGGTTCATCGGCGTCGGCACGCCGACCTTGGCGCCGAGGTCGACCACGCCGCCCGACAGCCAGCGCAGCTCGAGCGGCTTGCCGGCGTTCAGGTCGTGATGCATCGACGCGGTCATCTCCGGCGGCCAGCCGTCAAAGAACGGAATCCGCTGCTCGGCATAGTCCGCCGGCAGGTTGACGCCGTGCGCGCGGCCGACCGCGACCACCTCGCGCGCCAGGTCGATCAGGAATTCGCGCGTCAGCGGATGGGCGCGGATCGGACCGATGGTGTGGCGCATGGACGCGGTCGCGCCCGACATCGCGACCAGCACCACGAATTTTTCCCAGAGCGAGCGCCGGACGTCGTCTGAGAGCTCGGCATTGATGCCGCCCTTCTTGCAAGCGGCGAGAAACGTCTCGGCGCGCGCCGAGCGGCGGCCGTCGTATTCGCCGAACACCAGGCGCTGCAACTGCCCGGTCTGCAGGATCACGCCGGGCCGGCCGATGGTCGTGCCGACATAGGCGACGCCGCCCATCAGCGCCTTGTCGCCGAAGATCGGGCGCAGCATGTCGTCCTTCTGCACGCCGTTCTGGAACGAGATGATCCCGGTCTCGGGTCCGACGATCGGGATGAGCTGGCGCGCGGCGTCCTCGGTGTCCCAGAGCTTGACGCAGAACATCACCATGTCGACCGGTCCGATGGTCGAGGGATCGTCGGTGACGTTGACCTTGGGCAGGTGGATCGGATCGTGCGCGCTTTCGATCGTGAGGCCGTCCCGGCGCATGGCCGCGAGGTGGCTGCCGCGCGCCACGAAGCTCACATCGGCGCCGCCCAGCACCAGCTTGGCGCCGAAATAGCCCCCGACGCCGCCCGATCCCATGATCGCAATCCGCACAGCTTCCTCCCGGGCCGTTGCGGCCCATTAACCCCCGGCCGCGCCGGGCATCCGCCCGTTCTAGGCCATTCTTGAAGCCTTAACCGCAAGACCCCATATTGAGAAGCGATCGGACAGCGGTTCCGCATGATGCGGGGCCGCGACCGGTTAACCTGGGGGCGCCGCAAGGGCCCCGTCAAAGTCGCTTACAGAGGACTTTGAAGGAATGTCCAGACTCCCGTCGCTATCAAGTCCCTTCCTGCTGGGCTTTGACGAGATCGAGCGTGCGCTCGACCGCGTCTCCAAAGCCGCCGACGGCTATCCGCCCTACAACATCGAGCGGATCCCGCGTGAGGACGGGTACCCCGAGCGCCTGCGCATCACGCTGGCGGTCGCCGGGTTCACCCGCGACCAACTCGACGTTTCGATCGAGGAAAGCCAACTCCTTATTCGGGGACGTCAGCAGGACGACAAAACACGGCAATTCCTCCACCGCGGCATCGCGGCGCGCCAGTTCCAGCGCACCTTCGTGCTCGCGGACGGAATGGAGGTGCTGGGCGCGGATTTGAAGAACGGGCTGCTCTCCATCGATCTTGCGCGTCCGACCCCGGAGCGGGTCGTCAAGAACATCAAGATCGCGGAGCACGACTAACCAGGTTTGGTGAAACCAGGACTCGACAGTCACACCAGAAAGGAGTCGAGGGCCATGAACAGCAACACGACGAGTAACGACTTCACTACCCACACGCCGAACATCTCGCCGGAAGCGCTCGCGCTGCTCGGCGGCGGCAAGATCGCCTACGTGAAAGCGATCCGCTCCGAGGACGTGTCCTCGATGTTCCCGCAGGCGCCTGCGCTTCAGCCCGGCATGCAACTGTTCGCGCTGCACGCAGCCGACGGCACGCCGATGATGCTGACCGACAGCCGCGAAGCCGCGGTGGCCAGCGCCTGGAGCCAGGAGCTCGAGACGGTCAGCGTCCACTGATCGGAGTGATCTCTTAAAATCTCAAGCCGCGCTGGCGGACGGCATCGCCAGCACTGCGTAGATGGCCTCGGCATCGCGCGACTCGCGCAGCTTGCGCGCGGTGTCGGGGTCACGCAGCACGCGCGCGAACTCGGGCCAACGCCTTGAGGTGATCGGCGCCGGCACCTTCCGGCGCCAGCAGCAGGAAGATCAGACTGACCGGCTGGCCGTCGAGCGATTCGAAATCGACAGGCCGCTCGAGTCGAGCGAACAATCCAAACAGCTTGTTGAGCTTCGGCAGCTTGCCGTGCGGAATCGCGACGCCGTTGCCGACGCCGGTGGAGCCGAGCTTCTCGCGCTGCATCAGCGTTTCGAAGATGGTCTTCTCGCTATGGCCGCAGATTTGCGCCGCCTTGGCGGCGAGCTCCTGCAACGCCTGCTTCTTGCCGTTGACCTTGAGCGTCGGAATGATCGCATCGAGCGCGACGACGTCGGTGAGCGCCATGGAACTTTTCCAGAATGCGGAAGCCTTGTGGGTCGCGAACACGACGGCAGAATGACGAATCGCTCAGCCGGTTTGATACGTGGATTCACTTAGCGTCAGCACGAGGTCCTCGGTAAATCCGAACGCCACGCTCGTCGAGATGCTCCAGCCCTGTCAAAGGCGGCGGACCATAAGGAGCCGGACTCGCGCCGTCAATGGCCGTCCTTTGGACCATCTCAAGCCTCGACGGCGGGCGGATCGATCCAGCCGATATGGCCATCGGCGCGGCGATAAACCAGATTGACGCGACCGTGTCCAGCGTGACGAAACACGACCACCGCAGTACCGGTCAGATCGAGTTGCATGACAGCATCGCTTACCGACATGCGTTTCAGCGCCGTCGTCGATTCGGCGATGATGACGGGATTGAACTCGGTGATCTCTTCGTCGGTATCTTCGTCGGGCGCCGCGATGACATAGCTTGGCGCCGCCTGATGCGATTGCCTTGCCCGTCCATCCGCGCGGCTTGATGATCCTTCAACCGCCCCTTGTAACGCCGCAGCCGCTTTTCGATCCGCCCCGCGGCCTGATCGGCGCTGGAATAGGCATCGCCGGCGATCGCCTCGGCTTCCAGCACGATGCCGGAATCGAGATGCACCACGCATTCCGTGCGGAAGCCGAACCCGTCTTTTCCGATGGTCACGTGGCCCGAATAGCCGCCGTCGAAATATTTTGCGGTCGCTTCGGCGATCCGCTGATTCACGCGACCGCGCAACGCGTCGCCGATCGCGATGTTCTTGCCCGAGACGCGAAAAGGCATCGAATGCCTCCATTCTTCGCAGCGGGGCCGGCATGCCAAACGCGACATGACCGGTATCTAAAAAGCTAGGAACGCGGGCGGGCCGTGTCAATGCGACGTTCCGGCGGCCGCACCCAAAGCAGGCAGTCTAGGACGTGGCTGCGCCCTCGTTGGCGAGCTGCTTTTCGCGCCGGCGTTGCACCGACGATGGAATGCGCATGGCCTCGCGATACTTCGCGACCGTTCGCCGCGCGATGTCGATGCCGGCGGTATTGAGCTTCTCGACAATGGTGTCGTCCGACAGCACATCGTCACCGCTCTCGGCGTCGATGAGCTGCTTGATGCGATGCCGCACCGCCTCCGCCGAATGCGCATCGCCGCCGGTGGTCGACGCGATCGCCGAGGTGAAGAAATATTTCAGCTCGAAGATTCCGCGATTGGTCGCCATGTATTTGTTGGCGGTGACGCGCGACACCGTCGACTCGTGCATGCCGATCGCATCGGCGACGGTCTTGAGATTGAGCGGCCGCAAATGCTGCACGCCGTGCACGAAGAAACCATCCTGCTGGCGGACGATCTCCTCGGACACTTTCAGGATGGTCTTGGCGCGCTGGTCGAGCGCGCGGATCAGCCAGGTCGCGGTCTGCAGGCAATCGGCGAGATAGGATTTCTCCTTGTCGTTCTTCACCGACTTGGTGACCTGCGTGTAGTAGGTCTGGTTGACCAGCACTTTCGGCAGCGTCTCGGAATTGAGCTCCACCAGGAAGGAGCTGTTGGGCAGCGGCCGCACGAACACGTCGGGCACGATCGGCTGCACCAGCGTCGAGCCGAAAGCGAGCCCCGGCTTGGGATTGAGCTGGCGGATCTCGGCGATCATGTCGACGAGGTCTTCCTCGTTGACGCCGCAGATTTTCCTGAGCGCGCCGAGCTCGCGCTTGGCCAACAGATCGATGTGCTCGATCAGCGCCCGCATGGCCGGATCGAAGCGATCGCGTTCCTTGAGCTGGATCGCCAGGCATTCGGTGAGGCTGCGCGCGCAGATGCCGGCCGGGTCGAAGGTCTGCAACACCGTCAGCACCGCTTCGACTTCCGCGACCGACGTGCCGAGCTTCTCGGCGACCGTGGCGAGGTCGCCGGCGAGGTAACCGGCCTCGTCGACCATGTCGATGAGATACTGGCCGATCATGCGCTGCGCCGGATCGGTGATCGCGAGCGCGAGCTGTTCGGCGAGATGATCGGAGAGCGTGCGCTCGGCCGATGCGAAGGCTTCGAGATTATAGTCGTCGTCACTGCTACGGGCCGCCGGCGTGCTTCCCCATTCCGAATAGCCGAGCGGCGCCTCGCTCGATGCTTGCTGGCTGCCGGCGCCGTCGTCGTCGCCGGCCTGCTCGTTGGCATCGCGCTGGAGCTCGGGGGCGTTGTCGACCGCGTCGACCGGGCGCTCCGCCCATTCCTCGGCCGGCGCCTCGGTCACCGCGCCGTCGGTCGCGCGGCGCTCGGCTTCGGCCTCGGTCTCGGCCGTGCGCTCCAGCAGCGGGTTGCGCTCGAGCTCGTTGTCCACATAGGCGGTCAGATCGAGATTCGACAGCTGCAGCAGCTTGATGGCCTGCATCAGCTGCGGCGTCATAACCAGCGCTTGGCTTTGACGAATTTCGAGCTTTTGACTGAGCGCCATCGGGTCCCGGTGGAAAACTGGTCCGGTTCTTGCTTATCCGGTTCAGGTGGCCCTGTATACCAGTTCCTGCCGACGGACTTAACAAACCAAAGTAGGGGATAAGGCGGGGGATAATTTCGGAAACTAGAGACGGAATTCCTCGCCCAGATAGAGCCGGCGCACCTCCGGATCGTTGACGATGTCCTCGGTGCGGCCCTCCATCAGCACCTGCCCGGAATAGATGATGTAGGCGCGGTCGGTCAGGCCCAATGTCTCGCGCACGTTGTGGTCGGTGATGAGAACGCCGATGCCGCGGCTGGTGAGATGGCGCACCAGTGCCTGAATATCGCCCACCGCGATCGGGTCGATGCCGGCGAACGGCTCGTCGAGCAGCATGTAGTTCGGTCGCGATGCCAGCGCGCGCGCAATCTCGACGCGGCGGCGCTCGCCGCCCGACAGCGCGATCGACGGCGTCTTGCGCAGCCGCGTGATGTGGAACTCATCGAGCAGGTTGGTGAGCTCGGCCTCGCGCTTGCGCCGGTTCGGCTCGACGATCTCCAGCACCGAGCGGATATTGTCCTCGACCGTGAGCCCGCGGAAGATCGACGCTTCCTGCGGCAGATAGCCGATGCCGAGCCGCGCGCGCTGATACATCGGCAGCGCCGAGATATTGTAGCCGTCGAGGTCGACGCGGCCGCGATCGGCCTTGATCAGCCCGGTGATCATGTAGAACACCGTGGTCTTGCCGGCGCCGTTCGGCCCCAAGAGGCCCACCGCTTCGCCGCGGCGCACGTAGAGGTTCACGCCCTTCACCACCTTGCGTCCGCCGAAGCTCTTCTCGACGCCTTGCACCGCGAGGAAGGCTTCGCCGCCCTGCTGCGCGCGCGGCGGCTGGCGATAGTCGGACGGCTGGCGGTCGCGTGGCTGGTGGGTTTGCGGCTGGTGGGCTTGTGGCTGGTGGGCTTGTGGCTGGCGGGGTTGCGGCTGATGGCTCTGCCGCGGATGGTCCGGCTGTTGGTAGCCGCGCTCTTGGTAGTCGTGCTGCTGGTAATTCTGCTGCGGATAATCCTGCTGCTGAGGATCGGGCTGCGGGTAGCCGCGCTGCTGGTGATCGTATCGGTCGTCTGGCTGCGGCACGTGCGGCGGCCGCGGACGTTGCTCGGCAGGCAACGGCCTTGCTGCGTCCTCGCGACGGGGCTTTTGCGATTTCTGTGGCAGTCTCAAAGCTTCCCTGGCCAGAGCGGTCATCGGCCCGCCGAGCGACCGCAGATCGATGCGCCAGAAGCCGGACGCCGGCTTTTGCTGGCGTTGCGACTTGCGGCCGAAGAGAAAGTCAAACACGTCTGCCTCGGATATCAGCGGCTCAGACGACGCGGGTCTGCGACCAACGCGGCGAGACGCAACGGCTGTTCCGGCTGGCCGGCGGTCCGGCGCCTGCGTGCATGACTAACGCGCGGGATCAATTTGTTTTCCCGTCTTGTTGCTTTCCCGGCTTGGGCGGCGGGCCTTTCGAATTGAAAATGCCCTCGACCCGGGTGCCGACGCCGGGTTCACCCATGCGCGCGACGCCGGTGGTCAAATCGACGACCATGCGCGAGCCGCGCACCACATTGTCGGCATTGGTCACGATGACATTGCCGATCAGCGTGACGGTATTGCTGCGCATGTCGAACTCGGCACGATCTCCGACCGCGCGTTGATCCTTCTGGGTCACGACGACATTGCCGCGGGCTTCCATGCGCCGGATCTGCTGCTGGCCGCCTTTGCCGGCGTCCGGCGGCGGCGCCTTCGGCTTCGCACCGGACTTGTCCTTTTCGTCGTCGTAATAGACCACGAGCTCGTTGCAGCGCACGTCGGTTTCGCCCTGCACGACATGCACGTCGCCCTTGAACGTCGCCATCTTCGACTTGTCGCGCACTTCCAGCGTCGCCGACGTGATCTTGACCGGCTCTTCGCGCTTCTGCGGCGACGTCTTGAACAGTCCGGGCTTCTTCTCGGTCTGCGCGCCGCCCTGCGCCACGGCGACCAGCATGGCGGCCGCGAGCGTCGCGACCAGCAGCGGAATCCGACGAGGCTGGGTGGTACCTCTCGTCATCTAACAGCCCTCACGAGACTTCGGACTGAGCACGCCTTGGACCCGTCCTTCCATCCGGTAGATGCCGGTCGTCATATCGACGAACAGCCGCTCGCCGCGCATCACGTCCTCGCACTTGGTCACGACGACGTTGCCGTTCAAGGTGAACTTATTGCCGAGCACGTCAAAATCGGCCTGGTCGCCGGTGGCGCGCTGGTCCCCTTGCGTGATGATGACCGCACCGCGCGCTTCCATGCGCCGGATCTGCTGCTGGTCGCGGCCACCGTCCGCCGCTTTCTTCGCACCCGACATGTCATCGTAGAAGACGAGGAGCGTATCGCTGCGCAGGGCGAGTTCGCCCTGGATGATGTGGACGTTGCCGCTGAAGGTCGCGAGCTTGGCCTTGTCGCGCACATCGAGCGACAGCGATGCGATCCGCACCGGCTCAGCGCGTTTTTGCGGGTGCGCCTTGAACAGGCCGGACGAGGTTCGCTCCGCCAGTGCGCCGCCCTGCGCCACTGCCACCAGCATCGCGGCGGCGAGTGTCGCGACCAGCAGCGGAACCCGACGAGGCTGGGAGGCGGCTGTTTTCACCGGACCGCTCCCGTGAGGTTTTTCGACGTGCTGCTCTGGGAGGCATCCTCGCGATCGAAGACCAGCGTCACCCCGCGCTCGAACCGGATGACGGCGCCCGATTCCGACACCACCAGCCGATTGGCGGTGATGGTCCCCTGCAACATCTTGACCTCGACCGGATTGTCGGAAACCACGTTGCCGGCGCGGACGTGCACCAGCGCGTCGCGCAGTTGCACCTCGTATTCAGGCGAGGTGACGACCACGCCTTTGTGCAACCGAAGTGTCTCGGATTTGCCGTCGTAGAATCCTTCGGTCGCGGTCAGCTCCACGTTGCGGCCGTCCTGCATGAGGATCGTCGTTTGGATGTCCTCGAGCTCGAGCACATCCGGATTGGTCAAATCCTTGGCGGCGGTGCGCGCCGTCACCGTGTAGGGGCGTTCGTCATTGGTGTAGCCGGTGAGCCGCGGCTGCCGCATGACGATCTTGGTGCCCGAGATCACCATCCCGTCGGTCGAGATCGGCAACCGCGACAGCGCGCGCATCGGATCGAACCAGCGATAGGTGCCGAACGCCGCCACGCAAAGCACGATCACGAGCGGAAGCCCGACGCGGGTGATCCGCACCAGCCGGCTATGGCGCATCGCAGCACGAAACGCGCGCCGGTTGTCGCGGCGCGGTGGCGTCAGGAAGCCGCCCGAGCCGGCGCCTTCGATCTGCGAAGTAATGGTCAAACCGTTCACCCCAGGCCGGTCGCGCTTCAAGAATCAGGCGCGTTGGCGGCCATTTTACCGTGGTTCAGGGCATCGTTGCCCAGAAATGTGGCCCGCCCGCGGCACTTCGGGAGCCTTCGGGGGCCCTTAACTATGGGAAAAAATGTCCTCGGCGGCCCAGCCCGCCAGGTCCAGCCGGACCCGCTCCGGCAGGAACCGGAAGCAGGCGGTGGCGAGCTCACTTCGGCCCTCACGGGCCAGCATGGCGTCGAGCTTGTCCTTCAGGGCGTGCAGGTGCAGCACGTCGGAGGCCGCGTAGGCGACCTGCGCCTCGGTCAGCTCGCCGGAGCCCCAATCGGAGAGCTGCTGCTGCTTCGACAGGTCGACCCCGAGCAGCTCGCGCACCAGGTCCTTGAGGCCGTGCTTGTCGGTGTAGGTGCGGGCAAGCCGCGACGCGATCTTGGTGCAATAGACCGGGGAGGCCATCACGCCGAAGGCCTGATAGAGCGACGCCAGATCGAAACGGCCGAAATGGAACAGCTTGAGGATATTGGCGTCCGCGAGCAGCGCCTTGATGTTGGTCGCGCCCGCCGCGCCGGGCCCGATCTGCACCACGTCGGCGGAGCCGTCGCCGGGCGAAAGCTGCACGACGCAGAGCCGATCGCGGCGGACATCGAGACCCATGGTCTCGGTGTCGATCGCGACCGCGCCCACCTTGTAGCGGGCGAGGTCCGGCAGATCGCCGCGGTGCAGGCGGATGGTCATGATGGTTCTCGAAACAGTCGCGTCTGTCTAACAGTGGCGGGCCGATGCGGCAATTGCCCGATGGCTGCGATGCTCCAAGCCGCTGTTTCGCGCACCCTCACGCGGGTAGCATCCTGCCATGGACCAATTGACCGATCGTCAACGGACCCTCGCTAACCACATTCCTTTCCGCGACATTTACCGTGGTCCGCTGGCGATCGCGTTTGCCGCCAGCATCGCGTCGGTTTCGGGCGCCACCCTGCTCTACCCGGTGCTGCCGGTGCTGGCCGCCGACCTCAAGGTCGACGAGGCGCAGATCGGGCTCGTGATGGCCGCGTTCACCGCGCCGGCGATCGTGCTGGCGCCGCTGTTCGGCATCATGGCCGATCTGCACGGGCGGCGCTGGCTGCTGGTGTTCGGCCTCACGCTGTTCGGGCTTGCCGGCGCCGCGGCCGCGTTTGCACCGACCTACGAGTGGGTGCTGATCCTGCGCGCCATCCAGGGCATCGGCGCGAGCGCGCTGTTGCCGCTCACCATCGTGCTGATCAGCGACATCCTGCCCGACGACCGCGAGATCCGCGGGCAGGGCATCAAGGTCGCGCTCGACCGCGTGGCGATGATCGTGCTGCCGCTGCTCGGCGGCGCGCTCGCGATCCTGTCGTGGCGCGCGGCGTTCGTTCCGTTCCTGCTGATCGTCCCGCTCGCCGTGGCCGCGTATCTCTGGATGCCGGAGACAAACAAGGGTGGACACGACTCGCTCAAGGAATATCTCGCGCGCACCTCGCGCGCGATCCGCGAGCCGCGGCTGACGCTCGCCTTCGCGACCGGCTTCCTGCGCTTCTTCCTCGACTACGGCCTCTACACCTATCTGCCGATCATCGTCGCGCTGCGCTACGGCGCGTCGCCGGCGGTCATCGGCCTCTTGATCGCGGTGTCGGCGGTGGGATCGATCATCACCGCGCTCGGCATCGGGCGCGTCTACGGGCGCATTGCAACCGAAACGCTGCTCGCGCTCGCGTTCTTCGCGAGCGCGATCGGCGTCGGGCTTCCCGCGGTGGGCGCGCCGGTCTGGCTGATCGCGATCGGCATGTTCCTGTTCGGCCTCGGCAACGGGCTGATCTCGCCGCTGCAGAAAAGCCTGATGACGCGGCGCACGCCGCCGGAGCTGCGCGGCGGCGTGATCGCGGTCGATCGCGTCATCCAGCAGGTCGCGAAATCGGCGGCGCCGGCGCTGCTCGGCGCCATGCTGCTGATTGCGCCGCTTGAGGCATTGTTCTGGACCATGGCCGCGATGAGCGTGGTGGGAACACTCGCGCTGATCGTGGTGGCGCTGATGCGCGACCCGGACAAGTCGAGCTGGTAGTCAATGGCCATGCGCGCGCCCGAAAATCAGCGCAATTGCCGCCTATTCCGCGGGATGAAAACGGGGCGCACCTTGGACATGACCTCTACTCTCTGCCGGGCGATCTTCGTGTCGGTGCTGACCGGCTTTGTGGCGGCCTGCGCGGTAACGGCCGAGCAGCAGGCAGCACGCGACGACGAGCGATGCACGGCGCGCGGTTACAAGCCTCAGACCAAGGAGCACGACGACTGCGTCACGGGCCTCGCGGCCTCGCGCGACGTGCGCGAGCAGCGGCGCCACCGGGAGTTAGTCGAGCGGCCGGCGCCGACCTACGGCCCTGGACCCCGTTAACGCCGCGGCGCACACGAAGCATCAACGAAGCTGGCTTTGCTGAAAGCTTGGTGCCCAGGACTGGACTCGAACCAGCACGGCTCTCACCGCTAGTACCTGAAACTAGTGCGTCTACCAATTCCGCCACCTGGGCACTGGAGCGGATAGGTAAGGTTGGCTCTTCCCCTTGTCAAATAGGAGTAAAGCGGCCCCTATACAGCTTCCGAACGATCCGGTATTCGCAGCGCGGAACCCGCCTCAACGCGCCAGACCGTCGAGCCAAACGCGCATGGAAATCCAGCCCGACATCACCCAGGCCAATGTCGACAAACTGATCACGGTCTATGGCGGCTCGGGGTTCCTCGGCCGGCATGTGATCCGCGCGCTGTGCAAGCGCGGCTATCGCATCCGCGTCGCGGTGCGGCGGCCGGAGCTCACCGGCCACCTGCAACCGCTCGGCCGGGTCGGCCAGATCCACGCGGTGCAGGCTAACCTGCGCTACCCGGGCTCGGTCGAGGCGGCGGCGCGCGGCGCCAACGTGGTGATCAACCTGGTCGGCATCCTGTTCGAGCGCGGGCGCCAGCGCTTCGACGCGGTGCAGGCGGCCGGCGCCGAGTTGGTCGCGCTCGCGGCCTCGGCCTACGGGGCGCGCCTCGTGCATGTCTCCGCCATCGGCGCCGACGAGAATTCGGCGTCGGCCTATGCCCGCTCCAAGGGCATGGGCGAGAAGCTAGTGTTCGCGGCCAAGCCGTCGGCGACGGTGGTACGGCCGTCGATCGTGTTCGGGCCGGAGGATGATTTCTTCAACCGCTTTGCGTCGCTGGCGCGTTTCGTGCCGGCGCTGCCGCTGATCGGCGGCGGGCATACACGGTTCCAGCCGGTCTATGTGGGCGACGTCGCGGCGGCGGTGGTCGAGGCGGTCGAGGGCCGCGCCAAGGACGGCGCGATCTACGAGCTCGGCGGTCCCGAGGTGAAGACGTTCAAGGACGTGCTGCAATACGTGCTCCAGGTCACCGGCCGCAATCGCTTGCTGCTGCCGCTGCCGTTTGCGCTCGCCGAGGTGCAGGCCTGGTTCCTGCAACTGCTGCCGAAGCCATTGCTGACCGTCGACCAGGTCGAGCTGCTCAAGACCGACAATGTCGTGAGCGACGCCGCCAAGCGCGAAGGCCGCACGCTCGAAGCGCTCGGCATCGCGCCGACCGCGATCGAAGCGATCGCGCCCACCTACCTGTGGCGGTTCCGCAAGACCGGCCAGTTCAAGGTCAAGAACGGCGTCACGTGAGCATCGTCACCACGTGAGCCCCATCACCAATGTCGAGGACCTGCGCCAGATCGCGCGGCGGCGCTTGCCGCGCGCGCTGTTCGACTATTGCGAGCGCGGCTCCTATGACGAGCTGACGCTCGCCGCCAACCGCGCCGATCTCGACGCCATCCGCTTGCGCCAGCGCGTGCTGGTCGACGTCTCGCAGATTTCGGTGGCGACAACCTTGCTCGGCGAGCAGCTCGCGCTGCCGGTCGCGATCGCGCCGACCGGCATGGCGGGACTGTTCGCACGCGACGGCGAGGTGCAGGGTGCGCGGGCCGCGCAGGCCGCCGGCACGCGGCTCTGCCTCTCCACCATGTCGATCTGCACCATCGAGGACGTGCGCGAAGCGACCACGCAGCCGTTCTGGTACCAGCTCTACATGTTCCGCGACCGCGGCTTCTGCAAATCGATGATCGAGCGCGCCAAGGCGGCGAACTGCTCGGCGCTGTTCGTCACCGTCGACCTGCCGATGCGCGGCCAGCGCCACATGGACATCAAGAACGGCCTCACCGTGCCGCCGCGGCTGACCATGCGCAACGCCCTCGACCTCGCGATCCGCCCGCGCTGGATCGCGGACGTGCTGCGCTCCAAGCGGCGCTCGTTCGGCAATGTCGATCTCTATCTCGCGAGCCAGGGCAAGGCGCAGGGCGCGGTGCTGTCGGGCGGCTGGGCCAACAACAACTACGACCGCACGCTGAACTGGCGCGACATCGACTGGGTGCGCAACCTGTGGCCGGGCAAGATCGTGCTGAAAGGCATCCTCGACGTCGAGGACGCCAAGCTCGCGGCCTCGGCCGGCGTCGACGGCATCGTGGTCTCGAACCACGGCGGCCGCCAGCTCGACGGCGCGCGCTCCTCGATCGCGTCGCTGCCGGCGATCGCCGGCGCGGTCGGCGACCGCATCGAGGTGCTGTTCGACGGCGGCGTGCGCTCCGGCCAGGACGTGCTGAAGGCGCTGGCGCGCGGCGCGCGCGGCTGCCTGATCGGCCGCGCGTTCCTCTACGGGCTTGCTTCCGGCGGCGAGGCGGGCGTCAAGCGCGCGCTCGACCTGATCCGCGCCGAGCTCGAGGTGAGCATGGCGCTCACCGGCACGCGCGACGTGAAGGCGGTCAGCCCGGACGTGATCGCGAGCTAGTTTTTCGTTTGCGAACGATCGGGGCGCCTAGTCGACCTTCAGGCCGAGCGCTTTGACGACCGGCGTCCAGAGAGCAATGTCGGCTGCGAGCGTCCGGCGGAGTTTTTCGGGGTTTGGATCGAGCGTGGATTCCATGCCCGCGTCGATCAACATCTTCTGGTAGGCCGGTTCGGCGACCGCCTTGCGCGTCGCTTGCGCAATGTGTTCGACGATCCCGGTCGGCGTCCCGGCCGGTGCCAGTACCCCAATTGAGCCCGTCACGGTCATACCGGGAAAGCCCAGTTCGGCCGCCGTTGGAAGCTCAGGCGCGGCGGTGAGACGCGTGGAACTCGTTACGGCAAGAACCCGCATCTTGCCGCTGCGATGCAATTCGAGCACCTGCGCGGTCACACCCAATATGCCGACGGGAACTTGACCACCGATCAGGTCCGCGATCGCCGGCCCCGTGCCACGATATGGCACCTGCACGATCGCAGGCGTTTGCGTGAGCGATTTGAACAACTCGCCGGTCAGATGCTGGATGGTGCCGACGCCGGCGTGCCCGTAGGAGAGCTTGCCGGGATTGGCTTTCGCGTAGGCGACGAGCTCCTTGAGGGTCTGAACCGGCACCGCAGGATGCACGGCGATGCCGAGAAAATAGGCGGCCACGCTCGCAATCGGGTCCAGGTCTTTGACCGGGTCGTAGAGCGGCCGGCTCTTGAGCAGAGCTTCGTTGACGTGCGTTTGCGTCCCGCCGAGCAGGATTGTGTAGCCGTCTGGCTGGGCGCGTGCGACCGCGGCGGCGCCCAACGAAGAGCCGCCGCCGCCGATGTTTTCGACGACGATCGTCCCGAGCAGCGCTTTCATCCGATCCGCCCATGGGCGACCGACGGCGTCGAACGCACCACCGGGCGGGAACGGCACCACGAGCCGGACCGGCCGCGCCGGATAGGCTTGCGCCTTTGCAGCGTAGGAGATAGCCGGCAGAGCGGCAGCGCCAGCGGCCAAACGCAGGAAAGCTCTACGCGGAAGTTTCATAGCACTCGCTCTCATGGCGCGCGCCGGATTCCATGGATTTGATGGGAATTGTACCACAGGGAGACCGTGGCGTACCCCTTCCTTAGGGAGCCATTGGGCCTCGCGATCGAGTTAATGAAGGGTGCGAAACGGCGGCGGAGCCGGTGTGGGGTCGGCTACCCGACCTGCAGCACACAATCAGCAGCGCGAGGATCCGCAGCGACGGCACGCAGATTGTGCTTTGCATGCCACTTGGGCCCGGGGCCGCGCATGTAGTGGCGCTCCGGCCGGTACGGATCGAACAGTCCGCGCAAGGCGCGGCTGATGTCGACAAACTCGGCGATCAAACATGACGCCTCGGCGTTGCTGTGCAGCGTTGGCTGTAAGACGTTTCCCATGGCGAATCTCATGTGTTGTCGTGCGCACATTCTGCTCGCCGGGGATCGCGCGGAAAATCAGCTTGTTGTCTTGGGACGATTGGATCGCAAGCAGGCTGGCCCCTAGTGGCCATTCGCTCCGTGCCGCCCTAAGGCCTCGCGAGCGGCGATCGGTGGGCATACTTCAGGCCTAGTACCTGCGCGAGCGCGGTGCGCGCCGTGACATGCCTTGTTGTCGAGCACTTCTTATAGCGAGACAGCTTGGCGGTGCGGGGTCCTAGGACATCTCGCTGATTTATCGCGACCGTCGCTACTGGATAGTGCGTGACCTGAGCCCTCATCCTGCGAAGAAGCGGAGCGGAGTCATGTGCCCTCTAGAAGATCAACGGAATTTTGGAACCTTTAATGGTGCGGCTCCGGTGTACAAACCGGCACCGGCGTCAAACCCGCCCTCGTCCGCTGCCGGTGCGACCGGTACGACGCTCGATGCGATCCGCCGTCTCACGCCGCGCCAGCGTGAGGTCCTGGCGGTGATGATGCAAGGGAAGTGCAACAAGGCGATCTGCCGGAGCTTGAACTTGGCAGAGCCGACGGTGAAAAATCACGTTACCGCCATCCTCAAGGCGCTAAACGCGACCAACCGCACAGAAGCTGTCGTCAAGTTTGCCAGAGCGGTGGCCTCGCCGAGCTCCTATACGTATACGATTTCCGGCTACTCGACGTTTGTTCACGGCTCACATCTGCTGATGAGTGCGATCGACGCCGAATAGCACAATTGCGCGCTAGTAGCCCGCGGCCAGACCGATCAGCCCGAGCGAGCCGACCAGCACGCGCCACCACGCGAACAGCGCGAAGCCGTGGCGCGTCACATAGTCGAGCAGCGTCTTCACCACGAAGAACGCCACCACGAACGACGTGACGAAGCCGACCACGACCAGCATGATGTTGTCGGCGGTCATCAGCGAATGGTTCTTGTAGAGATCGTAGGTGAACGCGCCGGCCATGGTCGGGATCGCGAGGAAGAACGAGAATTCCGCCGCCGAGCGCTTGTCGGCGCCGAGCAGCATCCCCGACACGATGGTGGTGCCCGAGCGCGACACGCCCGGGATCATCGCCAGGCACTGCGCCAGCCCGATGATCAGATAGGTGCCGAGCGGGAACTGCGTCGCGTCATGATGCACGGGCTTGAGATCGAGCGAATCGACCCACAGCAGGATCGCGCCGCCGACGATCAGCGTGAAGCAGACCACCCAGGCATTGAACAATACGTCCTTGATGAAGCCGTGCGCGAGCGCGCCGATGATCGCCGCCGGCAGGAATGCGATCAGCACGCCGATGACGAAGCGGCGCGCGGCGGGATCGGTGAAGAAGCCGAGCGCAATCTTCCAGAGCCGCATGAAATAGATCGAGAGGATCGCCAGGATCGCGCCGAGCTGGATCAGCACCACGAAGGTCTTGCCGAACTGGTCGTCGTCGAAGCCGAAGAACCGTTCCAGCAGCAGCAGGTGCCCGGTCGATGATACCGGCAGGAATTCGGTGAGACCCTCGATCACGCCGAGGAGGAAGGCTTTGAGGATATCGAGCGACATCGGAAAAACTCCAGCGCGGGGCGAAGCCGGCCGATCGTTGTCGGCTTGCCCGATCGCTTCTCAGCATGAAACCGTCCCGGGCCGCTTTTCCCCCAACATCAACCCGATGGCAATGAAAAAGCCCGAAAATTGCCGCCGAACGATTGCACATCCTAGGACCTTCGATTGCCGATGGCACTGGCCCCCCGGATTCGCTAACACCCTTTCATGTCCACGCTGTTTCACCACCCATTCTGCCCGCATTCGCGCTTCGTGCGGCTCGTGCTCAACGAGTACGGCATGGAGGCGCGCCTGATCGAGGAGCGGACCTGGGAGCGGCGGCGCGACTTCCTGGTGATCAACCCCGCCGGCACCACGCCGGTGCTGGTCGACGAGGGCCAGCCGCCGGTGCCGACCGCGCCGATCATTGCCGAGTTCCTCGACGAGGTGCACGGCGCCAACGCCGGCGACCGCCGGCTGATGCCGCAGGAGGCCGGCCCCCGGGTGGAAGTCCGCCGGCTGATGAGCTGGTTCAACGACAAGTTCTTCGCCGAGGTCAGCGGGCCGTTAACGGTCGAGCGCTTCTACAAGCGCCATTTGCCGCTGGACCAGGGCGGCGGCTCGCCCGACACCGAGGTGATCCGGGCGGCGCGCCATAACATTCGCTATCATCTGGCTTATATTGGATGGCTGGTACGGTCGCGCGACTGGCTCGCCGGCAACGAACTGACCTATGCCGACCTGGCCGCCGCCGCGCACCTGTCGGCGGCCGACTATCTGGGCGATGTGCCTTGGACCGAAGACGAAACAGCGAAGAACTGGTACGCGCGGCTGAAGTCGCGGCCGTCGTTCCGTCCGCTGCTGATCGAGACCATGGCCGGCATCCCGCCGTCAAAGACCTACGCCGACCTCGACTTCTGAACGATCCCGCCGCGTTGAAGGCCGCGCTCGCCGAGGCGGCGCGCGCGCAGGGTTTCGACGTCATCGGCGTGACGCGCCCCGATTCCATCCCGCTCGCGCTCGACCGGCTGCGGCTGTTCCTGGCCGACGGCGGCCACGGCGACATGGAGTGGATGGAGACCACGGCGACGCGGCGCGGCGATCCGCGCGCGCTGTGGCCGGAGGTGCGCTCGGTCATCATGCTCGGCATGAACTACGGCCCCGACGCCGATCCGCTGGCGATCCTGAAGCAACGCGCGCACGGCGCGATCTCGGTCTATGCGCAGGGCGTCGACTATCACGAGATCATCAAGCCGCGGCTGAAGGCGGTGGCGCGCTGGCTGACGGCCGAGGCAGGCGGTGATGCGCCAATAGACGTAAAAGTGTTCGTCGACACCGCCGCTGTGATGGAGAAGCCGCTCGCCGAGCAGGCCGGCCTCGGCTGGCAGGGCAAGCACACCAATCTCGTGTCGCGCGAGTTCGGCTCGTGGCTGTTCCTGGGCGCGATCTTCACCACCCTCGCGCTGCCGGCGGACGAACGCGAGGCCGACCACTGCGGCAGCTGCCGCGCCTGCCTCGACGTCTGCCCGACCGCGGCGTTCCCCGCGCCGTACCGCCTGGATGCGCGGCGCTGCATCTCCTATCTCACCATCGAGCACAAGGGCCCGATCCCGCACGAGCTGCGCGCGCTGATGGGCAACCGCATCTACGGCTGCGACGATTGCCTCGCGGTATGCCCGTGGAACAAATATGCGCAGGCGAGCCGCGAGGCGAAGTTGTCCGCGCGCGAGAGCCTGCGCGCGCCGCAGCTCTCGGAGCTGGCGCGGCTCGACGATGCGAGCTTCCGCGCGCTGTTCACGAAATCGCCGGTGAAGCGCACCGGGCGCGACCGCTTCATCCGAAACGTGCTGATCGCGATCGGCAATTCCGGCGACGTTGCAATGGCGAGCGACGCCGAGCGGCTGCTCGACGACGCCTCGCCGCTGGTGCGCGGCGCCGCGGTGTGGGCGCTTTCCCGGCTCGATCCGGCGCGGCTCGCCGCCCATGCCGGCAGGTTCGAGAGGGAAACCGATCCCGCCGTGCGCGAGGAATGGGCCAACGTTCGCGCAGGCGCGACGGCTTGAATGGCGACGCTGCTCTGCCTCGGCCTCGGCTATTGCGCGCGCTTCTACGTCGCCGAGTTCGGCGCGCGCTTCGAGCGCATCATCGGGACGTCGCGAACGCCGAAGCCCGCCGGCCGCGTCGAGATGCTGGCATTCGATGCCGCCTCTCCTTCGGACGAGGTGCGCAGCGCCGTCGCGGCGGCGACGCATCTGCTGCTTTCAGCCACGCCCAATGAAACCGGCGATCCGATCTTTAATGCTTTGGAAAGCGCCATCGCGGCGGCGCCGAAGCTCGAATCGATCGTCTATCTCTCCTCGCTCGGCGTCTATGGCGACCACGACGGCGCCTGGGTCGACGAAACCGCGACGACCATACCGGCGCATGCGCGCGGCGGCGCGAGGCTACGCGCCGAGCAGGCCTGGCAGGCGCTCGGGCAGCAAGCGCGGCGTTCCGGTCGCGGTGCTGCGGCTCGCCGGCATCTACGGACCGGGGCAGAACGTGTTCACGCGGCTGCTGACCGGCCGTGCCCACCGTGTCGCCAAGCCGGGGCACGTGTTCAACCGCATCCACGTCGCCGACATCGCGCAGGCGATCGATGCCGCGTTCGCGCGCAAGCGCCGACGGCATCTTCAACGTCACCGACGACGAGCCCGCGCCCTATTCCGACCAGGTGCTGATGGCGGCGAAGCTGCTCGGCATCGATCCGCCGCAAGAATTGTCGATGGAAGAGGCGCAGAAAATCCTCACGCCGATGGCGCTCAGCTTCTATGCCGGCTGCGTGCGCGTGAAGAACAGCAAGCTCAAGAGCGCGCTCGGTGTGACGCTGCGCTATCCGACCTACCGCGAAGGCCTGCGCGCGCTGTTCGACGAGGGCTACGAAGCGCGCGAGCCGCTCGCTACTACTCGCCCGTGATGCCGGCTTCGCGCATCATCTGCGCCCAGGCGTCGATCGACTCCTTCAGGAACGCCGGCGCGTCGGCGAGCGGAAGCGAATACGGCTCGTAGCCGAGCGTGCGCAGGCGCTCGGTGACGCCCGGCGTGGCAACAACCGCATTGACCGCGGTGTTGACCTTGAGCGCAATCTCGGTCGGGATTTTCGCCGGCGCGAGAATGCCGTTCCAGCCGTAGACCTCGATCCCGGCAAGCCCGGCTTCGCGCAAGGTCGGCACGTCGGGCAGCACCCGCGCGCGTTTCGGGCCGGTCACCGCGAGCGCACGGAGCTTCCCTTGCTGCACCTGCGGGAAGATCTCCACGATCGGTCCCGTCACGACGTCGACGTGCCCGCCCAGCAACGCGTTCAGCGCCGGCGCGCCGCTCTGATACGGCACCGCCGTCGCCGGCAGCTTGCCCAGCACCTTGAATACATATTCGCTCGCGATGCGCGCCGACGATCCGCCGAAGCCGTAGCTGATCGGCTTCGCCTTGGCCGCCGCCAAGAATTCGCCAAGCGTGCGCGCCGGATTGCCGGCGGCGACTGCGATCGCCAGGCTGTCGCGCGCCGAGAACGCGATCGGCGCGAGCTCGCGATCGTGTAGCCGGGATTCTTGTAGTAGGTCTGATTGATCGCGAGGCTGTTGCCGGTGACCAGGAACGTGTAGCCGTCCGCCGCCGCGTTCGCGACCGCGCGGGCGGCGATATTCGACGCCGCGCCGGGGCGGTTCTCGATCACGATCGAATAGTTGAACTGCTCGGTCAGGCCCTGCGCCAGCACGCGCGCAAACGTGTCGATGCCACCGCCCGGGCGCGAAGCCGACCATGAAGGTGATCTTCCGGTTCGGATAGTCGGAGACCTGCGCACCGGCCGCGCCCGGAAGCGCCAGTGACAGCGCAAGCACGCTCGCCGCGAGCCATCGCGTGATCGGCATCGGTTCCTCCCGATAACGGCCGTTCTTGCGTGACGGCGCATCGCCTGGAGAAATGAGCCTACACCAGTCGCGACTTAGTTGGGCATGACCTTATCCGAAAACCGGTTCCCACTTTTCGGGGTCATGCCGACTAGAACTCAGCCACCGCCGAAATCAGCCGCTCGATGTCCTCCGGGCGCGACAGCCGGTGGTCGCCGTCCTTCACCAGCGTGAGCACGACGTCGTCGCGGGCGAAGCGCGAGGTCAGTTCGACCGCGTGCTGCCACGGCACGTCCTCATCGCGCACGCCCTGCAGGATGCGAACCGGGCAGCCGGTCTCGATCATCCCGCCGAGCAGCAGATGGTCGCGCCCCTCCTCGATCAGCGTGCGCGTGATCGGATAACCGCCCGGGTCGTAGGCCGACGGCCGTGTCCAGACACCGGTCTCGGTGATCTGCTGCTGGATCGCCGGCGGCATCCGCTTCCACATCAGCTCTTCCGTGAAGTCGACCGCCGGCGCGATCAGGACCAGCCCCGGAGCGAGGGGCCGCCGCCATTGCCCTGCCGCGCCAGCTCGCGCGCCAGCAGCAGCGCCATCCAGCCGCCCATGGACGAGCCGATCGCGACCTGCGGACCCGTGCAGCAGGCGCGAAACACCGCCGACGCTCTCCTCGAGCCAACGCCCGATGGTGCCCTCGGCGAAGGTCCCGCCCGATTCGCCGTGGCCGGAATAGTCGAAGCGGACCATGGCGCGGCCATTGCGGCCGGCCCAGGCGTCGAGCGCCTCGGCCTTGGTGCCCCGCATGTCGGATTTGAAGCCGCCGAGCCAGAACAGGCCGGGCGCGGCGCCGGCGCGCGCACGGACGGCAATCGGCCGCGCCGCCGGGCCAGTTCCCAGACTTAACGTTTTCAGGCAAGAATCGTCCATTCGGCCTCGCTTGATTTCCGGTAAGAGTGTTTCGCCGCAGGCCGCAGCCGAAGCAAGCGTAGAGTCAACGCGTCGAGTGCTGACAGCCGCAGGCGGTTCCTGAACCATGACTGTGACGGATCGCGTGAGCGACGGATTTGACGAGCGGGCGACCCCGCGGCGCACCCTTGCCGGTGCGACGATCCTCCAGATCGTGCCCAAGCTCGACGAAGAGCCCGCGGCCCGCAGCGCGCTCAACATCGCGCATGTGCTGCTGCTGGCCGGCGCCCGCGCGCTGGTGGCGGCGGAAGGAGGGACGCTGGTGAACGAATTGACCACCGCCGGCGGCGAATGGATCCCGATGGTCAACGCGAGCACCAATCCGTTGCGGCTGCGGCGCAATGCGCGCGACCTCGAGCATCTGATCGGGCATGAGCGCATCGATATCATCCATGCCTATGATGCCGGCGCGGCGTGGAGCGCCCGCACCGCGACGTCGCAGGTCGCCTGCTGGCTGGTCACCTCGTTGCCCGACGTTCCGATCTATTCCGGCATGCGCGGCCGCTATGCCGGCGCGCTGGCCCAGGGCGACCGCGTGATCGCGCCGTCGAACTATTCGGCGCTGCCGATCGTGGAGCGTTTCGGCCTGCGCACCGAGCAGATCACCATCGTGCCGCGCGTGATCGACACCGCGACCTATGATCCCACCGCGGTGTCGACCGAACGCGCGGATGCGCAGCGCGAACGCTGGCGCGTCGCGCCCGATGACCGCGTCATCATGGTTCCCGGACGCGTCGCCCCGTGGAACGGCCAGGCGCTGCTGCCTGAGATCGCGCGCGCGCTGGTCGACAGCGGCACGCGTGAATTCGTGTTCGCCGTCATCGGCGAAGACACGACCCACGCCAAATACGCGCGCGACGTTCTCAAGCGCGCGCAGAGCATGGACGTCGACGACTTGATCCGGATGACCGGGCATTGCGACGACATGCCGGCCGCGTTCGCGGCCGCCGACTTCGTCGCTGGTTCCGGCAATCGAGGCGCCGCTGCTCGGGCGCGTCGTCGCGCAGGCGCAGGCGATGGGACGGCCGGTCATCACGAGCGACATCGGCATGCTCGCCGAGCATGTCGTCGCGCCGCCACGCATGCCGGAGGATGTGCGCACCGGATGGGTGGCAAATCCCGGCGATCCGGCCGAGTTCGCGCAAGCGCTTGGGCGCCGCGCTCGCGATGAATGCCGGCGCCTATCGGCAGATGTCCGCGCGCGCGCGGCAATTCGCCGAATACATGTTTTCGCCGGAGAGCGTTGCCGAGGCGATGCGGTCGGTCTATACGTCGCTGCTGGCGCGCGATCTCTAGCGGGGAAACATAAAGGGCGAACCGACGACGGTTCGCAGAATCGGCGGGGCGTTGTCCGTGAGTTCGCAGCCATCTGCAGTCGGCCTCATGCATGGAGCGGATCGAGCTGCAACGCTTGCGCCGCTCGAAGACGCGGCATCGCAGGCCACTGTCGCCGCGCCCAGCAGACAACTCACCACGCTGATCGTCACGCCGAGCCTGCATGCCGGCGCCGCCGATTCGGGAACCGTTCAGCTCGTGCGCATCCTCGCATCCGCCGGCCACCGGCCGATCGTGGTGTCGAGCGGCGGCCGCCTGGTCGGCGACGTCACCGCGGCGGGAGCGACGTTCATCCCGATGAATGTCGACCGCGCCAATCCGATCGCGATCGTGCGCAACGCGCTGGCGCTGGCGCGCATCGTGCGCGATGAGCGCTGCGACGTGATCCATGCGCATGCGCGCGCGCCGGCCTGGAGCGCCTACTACGCAGCCAGGCGCGCCGGCGTTCCGTTCCTCACCAGCTGGTACAAAGGATTTCGCCAGCAGAACCTGTTCAAGCGGCTCTATAACGGCGTGATGGCGCGCGGCGATTGCGTGGTCGCGATCAGCGATCAGATCGCCGAGCTGGTGGTCGAGCGCTACAAGACGCCCTGGGACCGCATCACCGTCATCCCGGCCAGCATCGACTTCGAGCGATTCGATCCCGCGCGCGTGTCGCAGGACCGCATCGATGCCGTGCGAAGCGCCTGGGGCGTGCAGGGCGACACCAAAGTTATCCTGGCCGTCGGCCGCATGCTCCGCCGCAAAGGTCACCACGTCGTGGTCGACGCGGTGCGCCGGCTCAAGGAGATGGGGCTGAAGGATTTCATGTGCGTGTTCGTCGGCGAGGACCAGGGCAAGTCGCGCTACTCCGGCGAGCTCTGGGACCTGGTGCTCGCCACCGGCACGACCGAGGTCATCCGCATGGCCGGGGCGACCGACGACCTGCCGGCGGCCTTTGCGGCAGTCGACGGTGGTGGTCAATGCCGCGAACCAGCCGGAGGGCCTGCAACGGGCGATCCTCGAAGCACAGGCGATGGCGAAGCCGGTGGTGGTGTCCGATCTCGGCGCCGGGCCGGACGCGGTGCTGGCGCCGCCGGCGGTGGCCGAGGACCGCATGACCGGGCTGCGCTTCTCGGCCGGCGATTCGGTCGCGCTGGCAGCGGCTTTGGTCCGGCTGTTCTCGCTGCCGCAGCCCGCCCGCGCGGCGATCGGAGCGCGCGGGCGCGCCTGGGTGCTGGCGAATTTCAACGCCGAGGCCGCCGCCGAGCCGACGCTTCGGCTCTACGAGCAGATGGCGGAACGCCGACGGCCTTAAACCGGTCTTGACCCCTTGGAACTGCAACCCATTTGAGCGGCCGCCGTTAACCCGTCGAGCCGAGGGACGCTAGCGGCACGAGAGCAACATTCGTTATCCAAACGGCGCCCAAACCGCGATTCGGCTCGCAATGCCGTTGACTTGGGCCCGGTTTGTCACGATCCTTGATGCGGCCCGCCTTCGGCGGGCCATGTGCAACAACATAGGAGAGCCAGGCCATTCGTCGTCCGATGAGAGCTCCGCCGCCCGTCCAGAAAGACGGTCCGCGTGTCAACGAGGAGATCCGAGTCCGCGAAGTCCAATTGATCGATCAGACCGGCCACAACCATGGACCGACTGACATCCAGATTGCCTTGGCCAGAGCCCAGGAAGCTGGACTCGATCTGGTAGAGATCGCGCCGAACTCGGTCCCGCCCGTCTGCAAGATCCTGGACTACGGCAAGTACAAGTACCAGGCGCAGAAGAAGGCGGCTGAAGCCCGCAAAAAGCAGAAGGTCGTCGAGGTCAAGGAGATCAAGCTCCGGCCGATGATCGACGATCATGACTACGACGTGAAAATGCGCTCGATGCAGCGCTTCTTCGAAGAAGGCGACAAGGTCAAGATCACGCTGCGCTTCCGCGGCCGTGAGATGGCGCACCAGGAGCTCGGCACCGCGCTGCTCAACCGGGTCAAGGAAGACACGTCGAAGTTCGCCAAGGTCGAGCAGGAGCCGCGCTTCGAAGGCCGTCAGGTCGTGATGGTGCTGGCGCCGCGCTAAGCGGCGCCTTTCTGCCAACGACGCGAACCACCACCACGCCAGTAATCCGCCAGCGGTCGCCGGCGCTATTTCGCGCGCCGCAGGATCACTTCGAGCTGGCCGCCCGACGTGACCTTCGGGTTGCGGTAGCGCAGTTCGTCCGCATTCAGCACGGTGATCAGGCGCGTCGCGGTCGGACCCTGATTCGGGAACGTAGTGCCTTCGGACTTGTAGAGGATGGTCCGATCGGCTTCGTTGATCTCGTAGCTTCCAAAATACGCGATCGTTCCCATCAAGATAGCGCGCGATTCCTCCGGGGTTGCCGTGCGGCGGTCGCCGCCGGTGAGCTTCGGAAGGTCCGAACGCGTGAAGATCACGGCGAAGCGGCCGTCGGCGCTGAAGATGTTGATCCCCTTCGGGTTCGGTCCGTAGAATTCTTCCTTGCGGCCATCCGGACGTTCCTGGATCTGCGTGACCAGATACCAGCTCCCGATGATCTGCTCCTTGAGCGATTTCTGCGCGACCGCGCCTTGCGGCGACAGTGCCATGCCCACGGCCGCCGCGGCGGACAGACCGAACATGCGACGCCAGTTCATTCCCATTCTCTCCGTTCGTTCAAAGCCCGGCTCCACGATAGAACCATCGGCCCAAAAACCCTGCAAGAAGTACATGCCGCCCGGGACGCCGTGCACCTGCGTCGCGCCGATCCTGGAGAGGAGTTCAACGAGGACGAACTGGAGCCGCTGCTGCAGTTCCTGCGGGCGTTCATGAAGGGCTCAGCGGCGACGACGCCTCTCCCCGGAGACCGCCAAAACCTGCAATTTCAAGTTCTAGGCCCGATTCCGGCTCTCGGGCGGCCGGACCCGGGCGGTCCCGTGGTTGCGAACCCCTGGCGCATCTGGCATAACGCCGCCCTCCCGTCGCCCGGCCATTAAGGGCTGCCGTGGCGGCGGCGAAGTGCTCAATCAGCACGCTCATTTCGAGCAATCAACCGGCGCGGCATGCCGTGAGGCCTGCCGTTTGCGTCCGGAAAGGAGAGCCAAATGCCCAAGATCAAGACCAAATCGGGCGCTAAAAAGCGCTTCAAGATCACCGGCACCGGCAAAGTGCTTTACACCCAGGCCGGCAAGCGCCACGGCATGATCAAGCGGACCAAGAAGCAGATCCGCCAGCTGCGCGGCACCAACACGCTGTTCAAGTCGGACGGCGATAACATCAAGAAATACTGGCTGCCGAACGGCTAAAAGCCCTCGCAGCGACCCCGCGCATTTCTGAAGGAGATCTGTCATGGCCCGCGTCAAACGTGGCGTCACCTCGCACGCTAAGCACAAGAAAGTCTTCAAGGCCGCCAAGGGCTTTTACGGCCGGCGCAAGAACACGATCCGTGTCGCCAAGCAGGCGGTTGAGAAGGCGAACCAGTACGCCTATCGCGACCGCAAGCGCCGCAAGCGCACCTTCCGCGCGCTTGTGGATCCAGCGCCTGAACGCCGCCGTGCGTCCGTTCGGCCTCACCTACAGCCGATTTATCGACGGCCTGAACAAGTCCGGCCTGATGGTCGATCGCAAGGTGCTGTCCGACCTCGCCATCACCGAGCCGGCAGCATTCCAGGCGATCGTCGAGAAGGCGAAGGCATCGTTGCCGGCGCCGGCGACGGCGTAAGCTCTTCTGACGTAGCGTCAGGCCTCTCCGCGTCATGCCCGGCATTAGGCCGGGCCGTGACGGCTACGGAAACCTCGCCAAGAGCCGTGCCATGTCCGACATCGGAAAGCTCGAACCGCAAATCCTCGCCGACGTTTCGGCGGCAGCCGACGAGGCGGCGCTGGAAGCCGTGCGCGTCGCCGCGCTCGGCCGCAACGGCACGATCACGGCGCTGCTGAAAACGCTCGGCACGATGACGCCGGACGAGCGCCGCACGCAGGGTCCGCTCATCAACGGCCTCAAGGACAAGGTGACGGAGGCGCTGACCGCGCGCCGCGACGCACTCAAGAACGCCGCGCTCGACGCTCGCCTCAACACCGAGACCGTCGACGTCACGCTGCCGGTGCGCGAGCCGCCCACCGAGCAGGGCCGCATCCATCCGATCAGCCAGGTGATCGACGAGCTGACCGCGATCTTCGCCGACATGGGCTTCAAGGTCGCCGAAGGTCCCGACATCGAGACCGACGATCTCAACTTCACCAAGCTCAACATCCCCGAGGGCCATCCGGCCCGCCAGATGCAAGACAGCTTCTTTTTCAATCCGAAGCCGGACGGCTCGCGGCTCTTGCTGCGCACCCACACGTCGCCGGTGCAGATCCGCACCATGTTGGCGCAGAAGCCGCCGATCCGGGTGATCACCCCCGGCCGCGTCTACCGCATCGACAGCGACCAGACCCACACGCCGATGTTCCACCAGGTCGAGGGCCTGGTGATCGACAAGGGCTCGCATCTCGGCCACCTGAAATGGATCCTCGAAGAATCCATGAAGGCGTTCTTCGAGGTCGATCAGGTGAAGATGCGGTTCCGGCCGTCATACTTCCCGTTCACCGAGCCGTCACTCGAGGTCGACATCCAGTGCCGGATCGACAAGAACGAGGTGCGTTTCGGCGAGGGCAACGACTGGATGGAGATCCTCGGCTGCGGGATGGTGCATCCCAATGTGTTGCGCAATTGCGGCCTCGATCCCGAGGAGTACCAGGGCTTCGCCTGGGGCATGGGGATCGACCGCATCGCCATGCTCAAATACGGCATGCCGGACCTGCGCGACTTCTTCGCCGCCGACGTGCGCTGGCTCTCGCATTACGGCTTCCGTCCGCTCGACCTGCCGACCCTGGCCGGAGGCCTGAGCTGATGGCCGCCGCCGACCTCGAAACCGTACGGGTGCGCTTCACGTCCTCGCCGGCACTGGCCGAGATGGCCAACCGGGAAGCCGAAGCGATCACCGAACAACTGCGCCGCCGGCTGCCGGTATCCGCCGAGATTTTGCACATCGGAGCCACATCTATCCCGGATTGTCTCACCAAGGGCGACCTCGACCTCGTTGTCCGGATAGACGGGGGCGACTTTCCCGCCGCGCGCGACGCTCTCGATGCCAGCTGCAGCAAGAACCTCGGGTCGGTGCGTGACGATAGCTTCGCCAGCTACGCGGTCGAGGGCCGGCGGCTGCCGGTCGGAGTTCAGCTCGTGGTGCGTGGCTCGACCTACGACCAGTTTCACGTTTTCTGGGAGCGCATGCGCGCTTCGCCTTCGCTCCGGGAGGACTACAACGCGCTCAAGCGGCAATGGGAAGGCCGCGACATGGAAGCCTATCGCGCCGCCAAGGACGCCTTCATCGACGGGGTTTTGGCCGCCGGTTCGACCGGGCGGGAGACCGGGCCATGAAATTCACCTTCTCCTGGCTCAAGGAGCATCTCGACACCGACGCGCCGGTCAAGGCGATCGCGGACAAGCTCACCATGATCGGGCTCGAGGTCGAAAACCTCGAAGACAAGGCGACGCTGCTCGCGCCCTTCACCATCGCGCGCGTGATCGAAGCGAAGCAGCATCCCAACGCCGACCGCCTGCGGGTGTGCATGGTCGATACCGGCAAGGGCGATCCGGTGCAGGTCGTGTGCGGCGCGCCCAATGCCAAGAGCGGCATGATGGGCGTGTTCGTGCCGCCCGGCGCCTACATCCCCGGCAAGGACATCACGCTCAGCGTCGGAAAAATCCGCGGCGTCGAGAGCCACGGCATGCTGGTCTCCGAGATGGAGATGCAGCTCTCCGAGGACCACGAAGGCATCATCGAACTGCCCGCCGACGCGCCGCTCGGCGAGGTCTATGCCAAATGGGCCGGGCTCGACGATCCGGTGATCGAGATCAAGCTGACGCCCAACCGGCCGGACTGCACCGGCGTGCACGGCGTCGCGCGCGACCTCGCCGCCGCCGACATGGGCAAGTTCATCGACAAGACGGTCAAGCCGGTGAAAGGCACCGGCGCCTGCCCGCGCGCGGTCAAGCTCGACTTCGGCACCACGCCCTCGCTCTGCCGCGGCTTTGCGCTGCGGCTGGTGCGCGGCGTGAAGAACGGCCCGTCGCCGGCCTGGCTGCAGAAGCGCCTCACCGCGATCGGGCTGCGGCCCATCAATGCGCTGGTCGACATCACCAACTTCATCACCTACGACCGCGGCCGGCCGCTGCACGTGTTCGACGCCGCCAAGGTGAAGGGCAATCTCGTGGTGCGGCGCGCCAAGCCGGGCGAGCAGTTGCTGGCGCTCGACGGCAAGACCTACACCCTCGACGACACCATGTGCGTGATCGCCGACGAGGCCGGTCCGGAATTGCTCGCCGGCATCATGGGCGGCGAGGCGTCGGGCTGCGACGAGAACACCACCGACGTGCTGATCGAAGTCGGCGCTGTGGGAGCCGCTCAACATCGCGCAGACCGGCCGCAAGCTCGGCATCAATTCCGACGCGCGCTACCGTTTCGAGCGCGGCGTCGATCCGGCGTTCCTGGTGCCGGGGCTCGAGCTTGCGACGCAGATGGTGCTCGACCTCTGCGGCGGCACGGCGTCGGAGATCACGGTCGCCGGCGATCCGCAGGTGCCGGAGCTGGTGATCGATTTCCCGCTTTCGGAATTGAAGCGCCTCGGCGGCCTCGACGTGCCGTTCCCGGAAGTGCGCGGCGTGCTCAACCGGCTCGGCTTCATGGTCGCCGGGCAGGACAAGGCCGTGAAGATCGCGGCGCCGTCCTGGCGGCCGGACGTGCACGGCAAGGCCGACATCGTCGAAGAGGTCATGCGCATCGTCGGCGTCGATCGCGTGCCGTCGACGCCGTTCGATCGCGGCCCCCATGCGCGCAAGCCGATCCTTACTCCGCTGCAGGTGCGCACCCGCAAGGCCAAGCGCGCGCTCGCCGCGCGCGGCATGGTCGAGGCGGTGACCTGGTCGTTCATCGCCAAGCCGCAGGCGGAGCTGTTCGGCGGCGGCAAGGCCGAGCTCGCGATCGCCAACCCGATCGCGGCCGATCTCTCCGACATGCGGCCGAGCCTGCTGCCCGGCCTGATCGCCGGCGCGCAGAAGAACGCCGACCGCGGCTTCCCGGATGTCGCGCTGTTTGAGGTGGGCCAGATCTTCCGCGGCGACCGGCCGGAGGATCAATTCATGGCTGCGTCAGGCGTGCGGCGCGCGCTCGCCAAGGCCTCCGGCATCGGGCGGCATTGGCAAGGCTCAGGCGAGGCTGATGCGTTCGACGTGAAGGGCGACGTGCTGGCGCTGCTGACCGCCGCCGGCGCGCCGGCGCAGGCGCTGCAGATCGTGCCGGGTGGGCCGGCGTGGTTCCATCCCGGCCGCTCCGGGACGATCCAGATCGGCCCGCAGAACGTGATCGGCCACTTCGGCGAGGTGCATCCGCGCGTGCTGGAAGCGCTCGACGCCGAAGGCCCGCTGATGGCATTCGAGGCGATCCTCGAAAAAATTCCGGAGCCGAAGGCGAAGCCGACGCGCGCCAAGCCGGTGCTGGAGCTCTCCCCGTTCCAGCCGGTGTCGCGCGACTTCGCGTTCATGGTCGACCGCGCCGTGAAGGCCGCCGACCTCGTGCGCGCCGCGCAGAGCGCCGACCGCGCGCTGATCACCGGCGTCACCGTGTTCGACGTCTACGAAGGCAAGGGCATCGATCCCGGCAAGAAGTCGCTTGCGATCGCCGTCACGATCCAGCCGCGTGAAAAGACCATGACCGACGCGGAGATCGACGCGCTTGGCGCCAAGATCGTCGCCGAAGTGACGAAGCGCACCGGCGGCGTGCTGCGGGCGTGATTGCGCCCACACGGTTGCCGAGCTAGCCACGCAACAGCGATGAAGAGAGGCGGCCGAGGCCTTCGCGCACCGACCCCATGCGCTGAGCATTCGGCCCGGCGATCAGGTGCAGCATGTCGACGACGTCGCGCTTTTCCTCCAGGCTGCATTGGGCTTCGATCGGCGCGACGAGCTGATGCAGGCGTGAATTGAGGTCGCCGTGAACGCCTCTGGCCAGGCGCTTGCCGCCCGCGAGGCATGTCTGGGCGAGGTCAGGGCCGAGCCCGACCCTGGCGGTAAGCTGTGAAAGGATGCGTTGCTCCTGCACAGGGGTCAGCGGGCCATCCTCGGTCGCCACCGCATACATCATGGCAGCCAAGGCCAGGCGCGGGTCGTTGCTGCCGGCCGATCCCCAGTCTTGGCTGGCGCGCGGCAGGCGCGGGATGCGGTTATAGAAGAAGTGGAAATAGACGATGAGTGCCAAAACCAGGACGAGGAAGGCAAAGATCAACGGCACGGCGCTGCTCCCCCAATTGGCATGAGGCGCGTGGCGGTCACTAAGAGATCAAAAAAATGGCAAGACGAAGCAAGCATGACACGCCTTTGCATGGCCCCTGGGTAAAGCGAGCCTCCAGGCCGCCGAGCACCTTGCCGGGGCGTTTCGCTTGCTTCAAGCGCACCGGCGACGTGCTGCGGTCGTGATGACCGCGCGCTGGCGTGATCCGCTGATCGTCTCCGATGCCATCGTGTCAGGCCAGATCGGCCTCGTCACTGCTGTCGCCAGCGTGGCCGGCATTTGAGACAACTTGCGTCCGTGCGGCATGACGTTGTTCGGCTTGGGCTCGTGTGGCAGATTCATCGGCTGCACGTCAGGAGCAGACTTTCAGCGCCTGACCGTGCGTTGAGGACATCACGCATGCGGCCGCTGATCGATCCTCGCAAGGGCGACATTGAAAGCGACGCCTCGAGCTCCCAATCCCGATCGCTCTGGTCGATCGCCGGAAGCATGCTCGCCGAGATCAGCCTGCCGAAGCTGATCGTCGCCTGGTTTGTGCTGCTTGGCCTGCCCGCGCTGTTGCTCGGCGCAATGCCGATCTTTGCGTCGATCTGGATCAACGCCACGACGCTGACGCTGGTCGACCTCTCCTACGGCCTCGTGCCGCTGTTGCTGCTGATTGGCCTTGCCGCGACGGCGCTGCTGGGGTTTCGCCGGCTGTTCCGGCTGGCGGAGCGCAGCTTCTGGGCGCTGAACTCGCTGGCCGTGCAACCGGCCTATGCGCTGTGCCGCGAGGTGCTGAGCCAGATCGCCGAGCGGGTGCTGCCACCGGACGTGACGATGGCACGGCGGGCCAAGTGGCGCGCCATCACCGCGATCTTGTCCGGCCTGATCATCTGCCTCGTCTCGATTGGCGTGCTGCTGCTGGTCTGGCCGCATGTCCGTTTTGTGGTGGAATTCTCCGCTCTCAAGGACCCGGTCGCGCTGGTGACCGCGGCGCTTGCCAACAGCATCGGCATTGTTGCCGCCTATGTGGCGGTGGCGGTTCTTGTCTGGTCGATCGCCGACGCGACGATGCCCGCAACGGGCGATTTCGATGGCTTCGCGGCACCGGCCGACGGCGAGCCGGCGCGTGACGAACAGATTTGGCGCGTCGCCCATCTGTCCGACATTCACGTCGTCGGCGAGAAATATGGATTTCGCATCGAGTGCGGCCGGTCGGGTCCCCGCGGCAACGAGCGGCTGATCAAAGTCCTGAAGCGGCTGGACGACATCCAGGCCGAGCAGCCGCTGCATGCCATCCTGGTGACCGGCGACATCACCGATGCCGGGCTTGCGACCGAATGGGCCGAGTTCTTCGATGCGGTTTCGCAGTTCCCGCGCGTTGCGCAGCGGATGTTTTTGATCCCCGGCAATCACGACATCAACATCGTCAATCGCGCGAATCCGGCGCAATTCGACCTGCCGACGAGCCCGAACAAGAAGTTGCGCAAATTGCGCATCCTGTCCGCGCTCAATGCGATTCAAGGCTCCCGCGTTCGCGTCCTCAACCGGCGCAGCAAACGGTTGGACGAGACGCTGGAGCGCGCGCTCGATCCTTATGTCGCGGGAATGGCGACGTTCGCCGATACCGGGAAGCCGCGAGGTTTTTATGAGCTCGACGAGCTTTGGGCGAATGCATTCCCGATGGTGCTGCCGCCGGAGCGGGACGGCGGAATCGGTATCGTGCTGCTGAACTCGAATGCCGACTCGCATTTCTCTTTCACCAATGCACTCGGCATGGTCTCAGCCGACCAGTTTTCGGCGGTCGAAACCGTCTTTGCGCAATATCCGCGCGCTTGCTGGATCGTGTGCATCCATCACCACGTCATGGAGTACCCGCGGGCCGGCGTGGCGCTGTCCGAGCGCATCGGCACGGCGCTGATCAACGGACAGTGGTTCGTCCGCCGGCTGCAGCGATTTGCCGACAAGATCGTCGTCATGCACGGCCATCGGCACTTCGACTGGTTCGGACGATGCGGCGCGTTTCCGATCCTGTCCGCGCCTTCGGCGGTCATGGGTGGAACGGACGACGCCCCCACCCGCTTCTACATCCACACGATCGCGGTTGGAGCCGACGGCAAGCTGAAGCTATTGCAGCCACAGCCGATCGACGTGGATGGATCCAGCTAGGACGCTTCCCGCCTGTAACGGGTCTCTCCCCGCTCATTCCCGCGAAAGCGGGAATCCAGTCTTTAGAGCGAACTGGGTCCCCGCCTTCGCGGGGACGAGCGGGAGAGAGCGAAGTCAACTCAACTGGAAATGCTCTAGGACGCCTGCGCCGGCAGCAGATCCGCGAACGCAAATCCCTCACGCTCGACCACCTCGCCGACCGAAATCGGAATCTTCCGCTTCAGCATCGGCCCGGCCGCCACGAAGGTGTGGAACTCGCCCTTCTCGCCGCAGGGATCGGCGCTCGCCGGCAACTCCGCCAGCAAGGCGTGGTCGAGGCGGCGGCCGGCAAACGCGATCGGAAGCTGCTTGAGATCGACGCAGGCGAGATAGGTCTCGACCCCGCCGTCGATCATTTCGCGTGCAAGGACATCCGTGGGCCGCAGCCAGAGCGGAAACACCGGCGCGATGCCGGTGCCGGCAAGCTTCTCCTCGCGATAGCGCCGTACGTCCTCCAGGAAGAGATCGCCGAAGATGACATGCGTAACGCCGGCCGCCTTGGCGTCCGCCAGCGCCGCCGCCATGCGCGCCTCATAGACCTCGTTCGGGCACGGATACGGAATCGGCACGCGGATCGGCGCAAGCGCGGCCGCATCGAGCTGCGCCGCCAGCAGCTCCTCGCGCACGCCATGCATGCTCACGCGGCTGAACGTTTCGGTGACCGTCGTCAGCGCGCCGACGACCTCGTAGTCGCCGCTGCAGCGTGTCTCGTGCAGCGCCCAGGCGGAATCCTTGCCGCTCGACCAGGCAATTAGTGCTTTTGCGGGCACGCTCACCTCATCCCGGGCGGGGTTGCTTGGGTTGCTGCTTGAATTTCGGTTGCTGCTTCGGCTCCGGCGGCGGCGGCGCGATCAGGCGCAGCACCGCCTGCGCGGCACGGTCGCCCGATTCCCAGGCGCCGGCGACCGTGCCCCAGAGCCGCTCGTGCACCGCCTCACCCGCGAACCAGATGCGGTTGTTGATCGACTCCATGAGGCTGCGGCGCGCAAACTGCCCGCCCGGAGACGCCGCCGACATCGCGCCGAGCACCCAGGGTTCCTCGTTCCAGTTGGTCGCATGCGACCGCCCGGATGCGCGCTTCAAGCCCGCGCCGTAGAGATTGTCGAGCCAGTCGAGCGCGAAGGCGACCATCTCCTTGGCGCCCTTGGCAGCGAGATCGCGCCCGAAGCGGCCGCCGATATCCACGGTGCACAGCGTGCTGCCCGACATGTTGGCGAGCAGCGCGGCGGTGCGCGGGCCGGAGGATTTCTCGAACACCAGCTCGTCGGTGCGCAGCCCGAGCGGATTGCCGGCAAGCTCCAGCATCACGTGGTCGTAGCTGCCGAGCTTGAGCCGCTCGATCGCGTCGAGCTGGCGCTTCGGCAGATCGGGCGTGAACCTGATCTTGCCGGCACTGAGCACATTGGTCGACGCCGTGACAATGGCGGCGCGCGCGTCGATCGTTCCCTGCGCGGTCTCGACCTCGACACCGCGGCCGCCCCAATTGATGCGCGTGGCCGGCGTCGAGAGCCGCACCGGCAGGTCGGTGGCAAGCCTTGCGAGCACCGCGCCGAGGCCTTGCCGGCAATAGGCCTGAACGTCGCGCTCGGCCGCGCGCGAGAGATCGGCCGCCGAGATCTCGGACACGTCCTTGCCGCAGAAATACGGGCCCAGCAGGAATTCGACGGTCGAGCGCCATTCGCCGAGGTCCTTCGGCAGCGCCTGCGCGGCCACGATGTCGGTCTTGCGGGCGGCGTCGGCGATCGCCGCGTTGGCGCGCGCCATCGTGGAGAGCATGTCCTCGGTCTCGCTTTCGCGCGCGTAGCGGCGCGTGATGCGCATGCGCTGACCGGGCGGCGCCGGATAGATGTCGAAGCCATTTTGCAGGGCGAGCCGCGCGACCGGATTGGTTTCCGGCGTATGGAAGGCGCGGGCGCCGCGGTCGTAGGGCACGCCGAACAGCGCCGTGTCGGTGAGACAGCGGCCGCCGACCGTGCCCGCCGCTTCCAGCAGCACGCATTTGCGGCCCGCGGCCGTGATCCGGCGCGCCGCCGCGATGCCGGCCGCGCCGGCGCCCACAATCACGACGTCGGTGCCGGACCGCGGGTCGCCGGGTACCGCTTTTTTCTGCTGGGTCGCGCCGAACGCCGGGCCCGCGGCAACGGCGCCGGCAGCGGCGAGGAACGATCGGCGCGTCAGTTTGGACATGGTTGGCGGCGTCCCCGGCACAATTGTGCCGGACATTGCCCGATCCTGATCACGCCCGCAAACCGCCGCGACAACGCGCTCGGCGACGGGTAGAAAATGCCACGACGAGAGGCCCCACCATGCTCGATGCCGCAATCAAAGCGCTCGCCCAGATGTTCTCGCCGCCGTTCCGCAAGGTCCTGCTGAAATCGATGGGCATTGCGCTGCTGCTGATCGTCGTGGCGGCGATCGGCCTGCATCGTGCGCTGGTCTGGTTCACCGAGGGCGGCCAGGTCTGGCTGCAGAGCACGCTCGGCCTCACCACGACCACGCCGCTCACGGTGCTGTCCTGGGTGCTCTCGGTCGCCGCCGCGCTCGGCATCATCGCAGGCTCGATCTTCCTGATGCCGGCGGTGAGTGGGCTGATGGCGGGTTTCTTCGCCGACGAAGTCGCCGAGGAAGTGGAGCGCCGCTATTACCCCGGCGACCCGCCCGGCCATGCGCTGCCGATGGTGCCCGCGGTGTGGCAGGGCGTTCAGACCGCGCTGCTCGCCGTCCTCGTCTATTTGATCGCGATGCCGTCGCTGCTGCTCGCGGGCTTCGGCGCCGTGATCTTCTTCCTGGCGACCGCGTTCCTGCTCGGCCGCGAATATTTCCAGCTCGCCGCCATGCGCTTCCGTCCGCCCGCCGAGGCGAAGAAACTGCGCAAGGCCAACCAGAGCACGGTGTTCCTCGCCGGGCTGTTCGTGGCGGCGTTCGTCTCGATCCCGATTCTCAACCTGGCAACGCCGCTGTTCGGCACCGCATTCATGGTGCACATCCACAAGCGGCTGTCGGGCCGGCCATCGTCACCGCCGCTGATCGAAGGCGAACGCTCGTAGTTGCGCACGATGCGCCTTCCGCTCGTCCCCGCGGAAGCGGGGACCCAGGAGCTACAGAGGAAGACTTTGGATTCCCGCTTGCGCGGGAATGAGCGGAGGATAGAGCCGTTACTTCGGCAGCGATGTCACCGAAACCTTCGCCGCGCCGTCGGCCTCGGCGATGATGCGCAAGGTGGTCGCGTCGAACGCGATGTCGACCACGCGCAGGTCGGCGACCGAGGCATCGACGCGCACGCCATCGCCGGCGCCGCGGAACTCGGCGAGCGCCGCCTCGATGCTCTTGCGCGCATTGGCCGCGAACGGCTTGAGGTCGATCACGGTGCGCTCCGCGACCGCGGCTTCGAGATAGGGCGCCGCCGCGCGCACCGCGCTGCCCAGCATGCCCTCGGATTCGACATCGAGCTTGACGTCGGTCAGCCGCAGCACCTGCGTCTTGGGATCGAGCACCGGCCGTCCCCAGACATAGACGTTCGCGTCGGTGCCGAGGCCGAACCAGCTCTTGCGTTCGGTCGCGCTCACCCGCAGCGAGATCAAGAGCTGGTCGCCGGAGGCGGCGACGCTGGCGCGGCGCACGGTGACGGCGAACGCGTTGTCGTCCGCGAACGTCTTGCCCACGAACTGCGCCTCGATCAGGCGGTTGACCTCGGTGAACGGCACGTCGATCGGCACCGCGATGCTGACGCGGCCCTGCTCGCTTTGCGGCGCGATCTCCAGCGTCGCCGGGAACGGGCATTCCGGCTTGGTCTCCTTCGGGACGATGCGGGTCTCGGCCTCGACGCCGACCACGAGCGTGACCGCCTCGGCATCGACGCGCGGCTGCGCCGCGATCGCGCGCGTCGGCCGAAACTCGAGCCAGAGATTCGGCAGGCCGGCGCCGGTGGCGCTGATCGCCAGCGAGCGGCAGAGTTTCGCCCACTCCCGCCGCGCCACCCGTTCAAGGAACGGATCGTTGCGCAGCCGCTCCTGCAGCCGCGCGACCTGCTCGTTGACCTGCCGCTCCAACAGCGGCCGCACTTCGTTGGACACGTTCAGCCGCACGCCGACGATGGTCATGTTGGCGTCAGCGATCGAGAAATGCGTGGTCAGGTTCGGCTCCAGCCGCCAGCCCGGCGTGAGCTGTGGCTGCGAGACCACCGCGACATTGCCGCGGATATCGGTGCGCTGGTCGAGGGTACGGCCGGCGAGCTTCTCAACGCTGCGTCCGACGTCCTTGCCGAGGATCCCGCCGAGCGCGCCACCGAGGCCGCCGGCGGCCGTCGAGGCGATCTGTCCGGTCGCGCGCAGCGTGCCGGTGAGCACGGTCGAGACGCCGATCACATCCGGCTTGCCGAACACGCCGAGCGGACCGCGATTCACGGTCCAGCCGATCTCGGCATTGGAGAGAAGCTTCGACGCGATGTTGTCGCGCTTGCCGGTGAGATCGCGCGGCGCCTGCGCTTCGAGCATCTCGCGCAGAGCGCCGAGCGTGATCACGGTCGGTGCGACGATGGTCGAGGTGCGGCTGACCGGCGGAAGCGGCGGAACCTCGGCCAGCGCCGGACGGCGGCTGCTCTCGGCCCCCGGCCACAGCAGCTGCATGAGCAGCGTCGCGCCGACGAATGCCATCGCCAGGATGGCGACGCCGATCAATATCGTTCGAAGACGCATGCAGTCCCAACCACGCTGCAAGCACAGCCCCTGGCCCCACCAATGTAGTCGATGAACCTTCGTTTCGCCAGCGCACCGTGCGCCATCATGTCGCCACGGTCTTGCCCGGCCATTTGCAGAGATCCGCGATCAGACATTTTTCGCACAGCGGCCGGCGCGCGAGACAGACGTAGCGCCCATGCAGGATCAGCCAGTGATGGGCATGCAATTTGTATTTATCCGGTATCACGTCGAGCAATTTCTGCTCGACTTCGAACGGGTCTTTGCCCGGCGCCAGGCCGGTGCGATTGCCGATCCGGAAGATGTGGGTATCGACCGCGATGGTCGGCTCGCCGAACGCCATGTTGAGCACGACATTCGCGGTCTTGCGCCCGACGCCGGGCAGCGCCTCGAGCGCTTCGCGCGAGCGCGGCACCTCGCCGCCATGTTCGGCGATCAGCTTTTGTGACAGCGCAATCACGTTCTTCGCCTTGGTGCGAAACAGGCCGATGGTCTTGATCAGGTCGCGCACCTTGTCCTCGCCGAGCTCAACCATCTTTTCCGGCGTCGGCCCCGCCGCGAACAGCGCGGGCGTCGCCTTGTTGACGCCGGCGTCGGTCGCCTGCGCCGACAGCACCACCGCGACCAGCAACGTGTAGGGATCGTTGTGCAGCAACTCGCCCTTCGGCACGTCAGTCGCGGCCTGGAAGCGGCGGAACGCCTCCTCGACCTCGGCCGGCGTCCATGGCGGCGTCACCCCGGCAATCGCCTTGCGGTCGGCCGCCAATTGCTTGGCCGGCGGCTTGAGCGCCGCTGCCTTGCCTTTGCGCGCCTTGTCGAGGCTCGTCCGCACCGACTGGCGGACCGCCGGCTTGCGCGGCCGCTTTTTGCCAGGGCGTTTTTTCCGAGGTGTTTTCCGCGCCATGCTTTCCCTATATTGAGCCCCATGACGGCCGACAACACGCCCGACCGCGACTCCAACCGGGAACCCCCGATCTTTTCGGCGGTGCTGACGCCGCATCGTTCGCTGAGCCCGACGGGCTTTCTGATCTTCATGGCGGTGCTGGGCGGCATCAGCTTCGTCACCGGCATGGTGTTCCTGCTGGCGGGCGCATGGCCGGTGTTCGGCTTCCTCGGGCTCGACGTGCTCCTGGTCTACTGGGCGTTCAAGCTGAACTACCGCTCGGCGCAGGCCTACGAGCAGGTGACGGTGACGCCGTCGGAGCTGACCGTGCGCAAGGTCAGTCATCGCGGCGGCGTGCGGGAATGGACGCTCAATCCGGTCTGGGTGCGGCTGCACCGCGACGTGCACGAGGAATTCGGGCTGCAGCAGCTGTTCCTGGAATCGCAGGGCCGGCGGCTGAGCATCGCCGGTTTCCTGCCGCCGCAGGAGAAAGAGAGCTTCGCGCTCGCCCTTTCCGGCGCGCTGGCGGAGGCCAAGCGCGGGCCGACGCGGACGGTGTTATGACCTCGACCCGCCCTCATCCTGAGGAGGCTGCGAAGCAGCCGTCTCGAAGGATGGGCGGCCCGGACCGGGGCGGCCTATGGTTCGAGACGCGCACTTCGTGCGCTCCTCACCATGAGGCCGGGAGAGACAGGAATTGGGTGGGAACAGACCCGCCGCGGCCCTAGATCGGGAGCAAATGATGGAGACCACCATGCTCTCGCCCGACCGCATTCCCTTCGAGCCGCTGCACACCGCAGCGAGCGACTACGACATCGTGCGCCGCGCCATCGGTTTCATTTCGGAGCAATGGCGCAAGCAGCCCGAGGTCGAGGAGATCGCGCACGCCTCCGGCGTCACCGCGACCGAGCTGCATCACCTGTTCCGGCGCTGGTCGGGACTGACGCCGAAGGCGTTCCTGCAGGCGATCACGCTCGACCGCGCGCGCACGCTGCTGCGCGACTCCGCGAGCGTGCTCGACGCCGCCTACGAGGTCGGCCTGTCCGGACCGGGCCGGCTGCACGACCTGTTCGTCACCCACGAGGCGATGTCGCCGGGCGAATGGAAGGCCGGCGGCGAAGGGCTGACGCTGCACTACGGCTACCACCCCTCGCCGTTCGGCATCGCGCTGATCGTGGCGGCCCCGCGCGGGCTGGCCGGCCTCGCGTTTGCCGATCCCGGCGAGGAGAAGGCGGCGCTCGCCGACATGCAGCGCCGCTGGCCGAAGGCGCGCTATGTCGAGGACGCCACGCGCACGGCGCCGCTTGCGCAACGCATTTTCGATCCCACGCTGTGGCGTAAGGACCAGCCGCTGCGCGTCGTCCTGATCGGCACCGATTGGGAGGTGCGGGTCTGGGAGACGCTGCTGCGCATTCCGCTCGGCCAGGCCACCACCTATTCCGACATCGCGCGCAAGGTCGGCACCGCCAAGGCCTCGCGCGCGGTCGGCGCCGCCGTCGGCAAGAACCCGATCTCGTTCGTGGTGCCGTGCCATCGCGTGCTCGGCAAGAGCGGCAAGCTCACCGGCTATCACTGGGGCATCACCCGCAAATGCGCGATGCTCGGCTGGGAAGCGGGGCGCGTCGGCGCCACATAGCCTGCAAGCTGGTTCCTCTGCATCAGCGCAGCCCTTTCCCACGGGCTGCGCTGATTGACGATGCCGCCGCAATCGCGCAAAACCGGCTCGAAATTTGCCTGCCTCTGCCTATGTGAGGCGGGCAGTTCTTTTGTGCTGGACTGGTGTCGGAAGGAACTTGCGGATGCAGCGGCGGCGTCCCGTGATGCTGGCTATCCTGGACGGTTGGGGTTGGCGCGAAGACGTTGCCGACAACGCCGTCAAGCAGGCGCGCACGCCGAATTTCGACCGGCTCTGGGCAGGTTGCCCGAACGTGCTGCTGCGCACCTCCGGCAAGGACGTCGGCCTGCCGCACGGGCAGATGGGCAATTCCGAGGTCGGCCATCTCAACATCGGCGCCGGCCGCGTCGTGATGCAGGATCTGCCCCGCATCGGCGACGCGGTCGCGTCGGGCGAGATCGCGCAGCAGCCCGCGTTGCAGGACCTGATTGCGTGCCTCAAGGCGAACGGCGGCACCTGCCATCTGATGGGCCTCGTATCGCCCGGCGGCGTGCATTCGCATCAGGACCATGCGGCGGGCCTCGCCAAAATCCTCGCCGCCGCCGGCGTGCCGACGGTGGTGCACGCCTGGACCGACGGCCGCGATACGCCTCCGCAATCGGCCGGCGACGACATCGCGCGGCTTGAGGCGGCGTTGCCGGAGTCGATCCCGATCGCGACGGTGTGCGGGCGCTACTATGCGATGGACCGCGACAAGCGCTGGGAGCGCGTCGCGAAAGCCTATGCCGCGATGGTCGACGCCGACGCCCCGCGATTTCCCGACGCGCCCGCCGTCGTGAAGGCCGCCTATGCGGAAAAGAAATTCGACGAATTCATCATCCCGGCGGTGGTCGGCGACTATCGCGGCATGCGCGACGGCGACGGCATCCTCTGTTTCAATTTCCGCGCCGACCGCGTGCGCGAAATCCTCGGCGCGATCCTCGATCCGACGTTTTCAGGGTTCGAACGCAAGCGCGCGGTGAAGATCGCTTGCGCCGTCGGCATGACGCAGTATTCGGACGAGCTCGACAAGCTGATGCAGTCGATCTTCCCGCCGCAGTCGCTCACGAAAATCCTCGGCGAGGTGGTCGCCAATGCCGGCCGCACGCAACTGCGCACCGCCGAGACCGAGAAATATCCGCACGTCACGTATTTCCTGAACGGCGGCCGCGAGCAGCCGTTTCCCGGCGAGGACCGCATCATGGTGCCCTCGCCCAAGGTCGCGACCTACGATCTGCAGCCGGAGATGTCGGCGCCGGAACTGACCGACAAGGTCGTCGCCGCGATCGACTCCGGCAAATACGACCTGATCGTTCTGAACTACGCCAATCCCGACATGGTCGGCCACACCGGCAGCCTGCCGGCGGCGATCAAGGCGGTGGAGACGGTCGATACCGGGCTCGGTCGCATCGCCGACGCCATCGAGCGCGCCGGCGGCGCGCTGGTCGTCACCGCCGACCATGGCAACTGTGAAATGATGCGCGATCCTAAGACCGGCGGACCGCATACCGCGCACACCACCAATCCGGTGCCGCTGTTCCTGCTCGGCGCGCGCAACCGCGCGCTGGTGACGGAAGGCCGTCTCGCCGACATCGCGCCGACGCTGCTCGAGCTGATGGATCTGCCGAAGCCGGCGGAGATGACCGGACGATCGCTGCTGCGGGGCGACGCCTGACGGCGCTCCCACACGCCGTCACCACTCATCCGTTACTGCTGCGGCGCACTCTGTTTCTGACTGCCCATTTCGATCGTGTCGGCACTGGTCTCGTGATGTACCAGCATGTTGATGCCCATCCCTCCCAAAATGACCACCACGATCACGCCGACCGCAATCCACATGTACTTGTTTTCGTTGCTAGCCTCGTTTTCTTCCTGGCTCGCCATGTTCAGTTCCTCTGGAGCAAGCCGTCCCTGCGCCTGATTTAACACGGCGTCGTGGATGAAGGACGGACGGGGCGGCTACCGGCGCGCAACTTCCCGTGAATATTGCGGGAATCCGGTTATGGAAAATTTATTTCGCTACAAAGCCCATGAGCCCTCGCAGCCGAAGGAGGTGAGCGGCACGTCGCTGCTCCGCGCCAAGAGCGCCTGAAGGCTCGGCTCTTTCGTCAGATCAGGAAAGCGCCTTTTGCGATCTGATAAAGCGCCAGGAGTGCGATCGCCGCAAAAAACGCATAGTGGGGCGCAGGCGCTTGTTCGCCGATGTCCTCCTTGAGATCGCGCAGACCCACGTAGACCACCACCAGCGCGATGACGCCGAGGACGGCGCCGGCGTAGTTGTAGTCCCAACGGACATGCGTGACGCCGTTGATCGTCTGGACGGACCGATCGCCAATGTTGACAACGAATGGAAGCAGTGCACAGACGAGCGCGGCAATCTCGCTACGTGTCACTTTCATGTCGTCACCTGTTGCCCCGCGCCGGGACAATAGTGGTCGCGATGCATACGAGATGGCGCTGGCAGCATCGCCTTCTCACACGTCACCGAGCCCCAGCACATCAGCCATCGAATAAAGGCCGGGCTTCTTGCCGTGCGCCCACAGCGCCGCGTGCACCGCGCCGCGCGCGAACACCATGCGGTCCTCGGCCTGATGCACCAGCTCGATGCGCTCGGCGGCGCCGGCGAAGATCACGCGATGCTCGCCGACGACCGTGCCGCCGCGCAGCGACGCGAAACCGATGTCACCCTTGTTGCGCGCGCCGGTCTCGCCATCGCGGCCGCGCGCCGAGCGTTGCGCGAGATCGACCTTGCGGCCCTCCGCCGCCGCGCGGCCGAACATCAGCGCGGTGCCGGACGGCGCGTCGATCTTCTTGTTGTGATGCATCTCGAAGATCTCGATGTCGAAATCGTCGCCGAGCGTCGCCGCCACCCGCTTGGTGAGCGCCGCCAGCAGGTTGACGCCGAGGCTCATATTGCCGGACTTCACGATGACGGCGCGCTTCGCCGCTTCCGCGATCAGCTTCTCGTTCTCGCCGGAGAAGCCGGTGGTGCCGAGGACATGCACCTTGCCGGCCTTGGCGGCCAGCTCGGCATAGATCACGCTCGCCGCCGGGATGGTGAAGTCGACCAGGCCGTCGGCGTTGGCGAGCAGCGCCGCCGCATCGGTCGTGACCTTGATGCCGTTGGCGCCGAGACCGGCGAGCTCGCCGGCATCGCGCCCGACCGCGGCCGAGCCCGGCGCGTCGACCGCGCCTGCAACCACGGCGCCGTCGGCGGCGGTAATCGCCTGGATCAGCGTGCGGCCCATGCGCCCGCCGGCGCCGGCCACGATCAACCGCATATCGGACATGGATCGATCTCCCGGATGCGCGGGTATAGCGGGGTGGTTGCGGGAAGGAAAGTCGCTGGCGCTACCTGACCCGGTTTCCACGACACCGATCAGGGCTGCGGCCCGTCGTATCCCTCGATGATGATGATATCGACAATCGCGTGCGGCTGCCGCACCTTGATGTTGGCCTGATATTCGCCCGAGCGGTAGCAGGCGAGCGCGGCGGCATAGTCCGGAAATTCGATCACCACGTTGCGCGAGCGGCTGGCGCCTTCCGGGCACTCGAACTTGCCGGCGCGCACCACAAAGCGCCCGCCGAATTTCTTGAAGATCGCGGGATTGGCAGCGGCGTAGGGCTTGTAGGCCTCCTCGTCGTGCACATCGATGCGTCCGATCCAGTAGCCCTTGGGCATGGCGTCACCCCGACTGACTGGCCGCCGCGATCTCTTGAACGATCGCCTCCGCCGCCGCCTTCGGATCCGGCGCCGCCACCACCGGCCGGCCGACCACGAGATAGTCGGCGCCGGCCTTGATCGCGGCTGACGGCGTCATGATGCGCTTCTGGTCGTCGGCGTCGGCGACCGCCGGGCGGATGCCGGGCGTCACCAGCACCATGTCGCCGCCGACGATGGTGCGGACATTCGCCGCCTCCGCCGCCGAGCAGACCAGGCCGTCGATGCCGACGTCGCGCGCCTGCGCCGCGCGCTCCGCGACCAGCTCCGGCACCGTGAAGTCGTAGCCCGCCGCCGCCAGGTCGGCGTCGTCATACGAGGTGAGCACGGTGACCGCGAGGATGCGCAGCTTGGACCCGGCGCGGGCGTCGACCGCGGCGTGCATGGTCTGCGGATAGGCGTGCACGGTGAGGAAGCTCGCGCCCATGCGCGCAATGCTTTTCACGCCCTGCGCGACCGTGTTGCCGATGTCGTGCAGCTTCATGTCGATGAAGACCTGCTTGCCGGTGTCGGTCAGCGCGCGCGCGAAATCCAGCCCGCCGGCAAAGCCGAGCTGATAGCCGATCTTGTAGAACACGACCGCCTCGCCGAGCCGCGCCACCATCGCTTCCGCCTCGGCGACGGATGACACATCGAGGGCGACGATCAGGCGCTCACGGGGATCGAGCATTTCTCAACCTCCGAACAATCGCGCGTAGCTGACAAGCTTGTTCAACACCGTCTTGAGCTGACCGGCGGCGCGGGCGTCGATCAGCTCGTCGCGATCGTTGAACGCCTGCTCGGCGTTCGGAATGGCGACCTGCTCCGGCACCACGAAGGCGCGGCAGCCGATCGAGAGCACCTGCCGTAACGTCAGCAGCGAATTCAGCGCGCCGGAGCGGCCCGGTGAGGCGCCGCCGATCGCAAAGGCGCGGTTCTGGAACACGGCGAGCTGCACCTCGCCGGGCTCGCGCACGACCGAGATCCAGTCGATGGTATTCTTCAGCAGCGGCGTGATCGAGGCGTTGTATTCCGGGCTCGCGATGAACACACCGCGATGCGCGGCCAAGAGCTGCTTGAGCTTGACGGCGTTGGCGGGCGGTCCCGAATTGGCGACCATATCCGCATCGTAGAGCGGCAATGGATAGTCGGCGAGCGAGATGCGGGTGACGTCCGCTTCCGCCAGCGTCAATTCCTTGGTCGCGACCGCGGCCAAGCGGATGTTGTAGGACGCCGTACGCAGCGAGCCCGGGATCACCAGAATTTTCGGAGCGGACATCGTTCGTGTCGTCGTGGGTTAGACTGGCACGACCTCTCCGCCGTCATGCCCGGCCTTGTGCCGGGCATCCACGTCTTGGCTACATAGGAAGACGTGGATGGCCGGGACAAGCCCGGCCATGACTAATGAGAGGGCGCGATTCCAGCCAATGGAATTGGCTAGAGCTAGTCATATCAGCGCCGGCTCGACCGGTACACCCACACCCGGGCGGGCGGGAAATTTCTCCACACGCGGTCCGACGCCTCCGATCGCACGCCGCCATGCGAGCGCGGGATCGGCGAGATCGCGTTGTAGGTGAATTGCACGAACGGCGCGTTCGCCTTCATCAGATTGAACGCCTGGTCGAGCAGGTCGAGCCGCATCTTGAGCGGCTTGTTGAACAGCGGCAGCCCCGACACGAAGGCGGCCGCCGGCTCCGGCAACACGCCGGCGAGCGTCCGCTTGAGATTGTAGGCGTCGCCCTGCACGACATGGACACCGGGAAATTTTTGACTGAGCAGGCGGCAGAACTCCGGGTCGTATTCGACCAGCATGAGGCGCGCCGGATCGATGCCGCGCTCGATCAGCGCCTCGGTCACCGGCCCGGTGCCGGGGCCGAGCTCGACGATCGGACCGGGCGCGGCCGGATCGACATAGTTCGCCATCACGCGCGCGAGCGCCTTGCCGGACGGCGCGACCGCGCCGACGGACAGCGGCTTCTCGATCAGGGAACGGATGAAACGGAATTCGTCGCGGTTGAGGTTCTTCTGCTCGAAGTCGCGCAGCCGCCAGTGAATCCGGCGGCCGATCGCGCCCCGCTTGAGCTCGATGAAACGGAGCTGCCGCTGGATCTGGCGCTCGAGGTCTTCCAGGGCGCGCATCGGCATGGCGGTCTATGTCCGGAACCCGTACCCGTCTCGGATCATTAGGCGGGCGGCCTTGGGGGTCAAGCGGGGGAACCTCAGGTCGGGATCATGCCCTAGCCGGCGCGGCTGAGCAGGTCCTTCACCTTGCCGAAGAATCCCGTCGATTCCGGGTGGGTTTCGCGCGACGACAGCCGCTCGAACTCGGCCAACAGCTCACGCTGCTTCTTGGTGAGCTTCTGCGGCGTCTCGACCACGATCTGCACATACATGTCACCGACCTGTCGCGATCGCAGCACCGGCATGCCCTTGCCCTGCAGCCGGAAGCGGCGGCCGGACTGGGTGCCTTCCGGCACCTTCACGCGGGTCTTGCCGCCGTCGATGGTCGGCGCCTCGAACTCGCCGCCGAGCGCCGCCTGCACCATCGAGATCGGCACCCGGCAATGCAGATCGGCACCGTCGCGCTGGAAGAAGTCATGCGCACCGAGTGACAGGAAAATGTAGAGATCGCCGGCGGGGCCGCCGCGAACACCGGCCTCGCCTTCGCCGGCCAGGCGGATGCGGGTGCCGTCCTCGACGCCGGCCGGAATGCTCACCGACAGCGTGCGCTCGCGGGTGACGCGGCCGGAGCCGGTGCAGGACGGGCACGGATCGTCGATCACCTGGCCGCGGCCCTGACAGCCCGGACAGGTGCGTTCCAGCGTGAAGAAGCCTTGCGCGTGGCGGATGCGTCCGGCGCCGCCGCAGTGCGGACAGGTCTTCGGGCGCGAGCCGGCCTTGGCGCCGGTGCCGGAGCAGGATTCGCAGGCGACCGAGGTCGGCAGCCGCACCTGGGCGGTCTTGCCGCTGAACGCCTCTTCGAGGCTGATCTCCATGTTGTAGCGAAGATCGGCGCCGCGCTCGCGGCCGTCGCGGCGGCCGCGGCCGCCGGCCATGCCGAAGATGCCCTCGAACAGGTCGGAGAAGGCGGAGCCGAAATCCGCGCTGAAGCCGTGACCGCCGCTGCTCTGCTCGAAGGCGGAATGGCCGAAGCGGTCATAGGCCGCGCGTTTGTCCGGATCCTTGAGGACCTCGTAGGCCTCGTTGATCTCCTTGAAGCGATGCTCGCTATCCTTGTCGCCGGGATTGCGGTCCGGGTGCCACTTCATGGCAAGCTTGCGGAAGGCGGTCTTGAGCTCGCCGTCCTTGACGGAGCGCTCGACCTCCAGCACCTCGTAGTAACACCGCTTCGACATCCCCTCGTTCCACCCCGTCGCTGCGGCGGCCTCGCCGCCGTGCATCATAACCCGTCACCGCTGGTTGTAAAAAATACACCCACCCGAGCTTGCGCCCGGGTGGGTGAAATTTGCCTGGAGATATCGTCGGCCAGCGATTGCATGTGCAATCTGCTACGCCGATTTCTTGTTCTTCTTGTCGTCGTTGACCTCGGTGAATTCCGCGTCGACGACATCGTCCTTCTTGGCGCCACCGGCTTCTCCGCCCGGGGCAGCGCCGCCACCGGCGGCGGCCTCCTGCTGCTGGCGGTACATCGCCTCGCCGAGCTTCATCGAGGCCTGCGCCAGCGTATTGCTCTTGGTCTTGATCGCTTCGGCGTCGGTGCCTTTCAGCGCCTCCTTGAGATCGGCAAGCGCGTTCTCGATCGCGGTGCGCTCGGCATCGCCGACCTTGGAGCCGTGCTCGGCCAACGCCTTCTCGGTCGAATGCACCAGCGCCTCGGCGTGGTTCTTCGCCTCGACCTCGGCCTTGCGCTTCTTGTCTTCCTCGGCGTGCGCCTCGGCGTCCTTGACCATCTTCTCGATGTCGGTCTCGGACAGGCCGCCCGACGCCTGGATGCGGATCTGCTGCTCCTTGCCGGTGCCCTTGTCCTTGGCCTGGACGTTGACGATGCCGTTGGCGTCGATGTCGAACGTGACCTCGATCTGCGGCACGCCACGCGGCGCCGGCGGGATACCCATGAGATCGAACTGGCCGAGGATCTTGTTGTCGGCCGCCATCTCACGCTCGCCCTGGAACACGCGGATCGTCACCGCGTTCTGATTGTCCTCGGCGGTCGAGAACACCTGGCTCTTCTTGGTCGGGATCGTGGTGTTGCGGTCAATCAGCCGCGTGAACACGCCGCCCAGCGTCTCGATGCCGAGCGACAGCGGCGTCACGTCGAGCAGGAGCACGTCCTTGACGTCGCCCTGCAGCACGCCGGCCTGGATCGCCGCGCCGATCGCGACCACCTCGTCCGGATTGACGCCCTTGTGCGGCTCCTTGCCGAACAACTGCTTCACGACCTCCTGCACCTTCGGCATGCGGGTCATGCCGCCGACCAGGACGACCTCGTTGATCTCGGCCGGGGAAATGCCGGCGTCCTTCAGCGCCTGCCGGCACGGCTGGATGGTCTTCTGGATGAGATCGTCGACCAGCGCCTCGAACTTGGCGCGGGTGAGCTTCATCGTGAGATGCTTCGGACCGGCCTGGTCCGCCGTGATGAACGGCAGGTTGATCTCGGTCTGCGTGGTGGACGAGAGCTCGATCTTCGCCTTCTCCGCGGATTCCTTCAGCCGCTGCAGCGCGAGCTTGTCGCGGCGCAGGTCGATGCCCTGCTCCTTCTGGAATTCGTCGGCGAGATAGTTGACCAGCCGCATGTCGAAGTCTTCGCCGCCCAGGAACGTGTCGCCGTTCGTGGACTTCACCTCGAACACGCCGTCGCCGATTTCGAGAATTGAAATATCGAAGGTGCCGCCGCCGAGGTCATAGACCGCGATGGTGCCGGTCTTCGTCTTGTCGAGACCGTAGGCGAGCGCAGCCGCGGTCGGCTCGTTGATGATGCGCAGCACTTCGAGGCCGGCGATCTTGCCGGCGTCCTTGGTGGCCTGCCGCTGCGCGTCGTTGAAATAGGCCGGGACCGTGATGACCGCCTGCTCGACCTTCTGCCCGAGATAGGATTCCGCGGTCTCCTTCATCTTCTGCAGGATGAAGGCGGAGATCTGCGAGGGCGAATAGGTCTTGCCGTCCGCCTCGACCCAGGCGTCGCCGTTCGAGGCGCGCGTGATCTTGTAGGGGACGAGCTTCTTGTCCTTCTCCACCATCGGGTCGTCGTAGCGCCGTCCGATCAGGCGCTTGACCGCGAAGATGGTCTTTTCGGGATTGGTGACCGCCTGGCGCTTGGCCGGCTGTCCGACGAGTCTTTCGCCATCATCGGTGAAGGCAACGATCGAAGGCGTGGTGCGCATGCCTTCGGCGTTCTCGATGACTTTCGGATTCGCTCCCTCCATCACGGCAACGCACGAGTTGGTGGTGCCGAGATCGATACCAATGACTTTGCCCATGGTTCTTCCTCTTTCTTCTGGCAGATCGGCCGGGCCCTGTCGGCACCCGAAGGAGGGTTCACGACGTTTCGCGAAACCTCGTCCGACCCCCTGATATCACACGTTAAACGCCGCCCCCGCGGCGTCCTGCCTCATATAGGAGGGCCGCTTAGGGCCGCAAGTCGAAAGGCCGACGAATCCGCGTCCGGCGGGGTCAGAAGGCCAGCCAAACCGTTAACGGCCCGATACCCCGATGGCTAGAGCGCGCCCCGCCTGCAACGGGTCTCTCCCCGCTCATTCCCGCGAAAGCGGGAATCCAGTCTTCAGAGCGAACTGGGTCCCCGCCTTCGCGGGGACGAGCGGGAGAGAGCGAGTCAACTCAACTGGGAAACGCTCTAGCGGGGTGCCTGCCCGACCGACCCTTCGCGGGTGATCTCGAAAGCGAAGCGGAAGCGCGGCAGGTCCTCGCCCGGATGGTCGTCCGCGAAGGTGAGCTGCGGGAGCCGGTAGTTATTGGGCCGCGTTTCCTTGCCCTTGTAGATCGCGGGGTAGAGATCGATGTAGTGCCAGCCCGGCTCGCCGGTGGCCTGCATGATGACCTCGATGTCGCCCTGGCTGTTGAAGGCGCAGGCATAGCCCGAGATCGCGTTGTCGTAGACCACCGTGTAGATGTTGGCGGTCTCCGACCAGCCCACCCCCTTGAGATGGATGCGGAAGGTCGTGCCGGCCGGCCCGCGCGCCACGTCGAGCGGCAGCGCGGTCGGCATGATCCAGTAGGCGCCCTGCTTCTTCGCCCCACCGCCCATATCGACCCAGAGGTTGTGCACGCCGCCGAGATCGTCCGGCACCTTGAAGCGGAATTCGGCGCGGCCGGAGGCATCCGCCGTGGCTTCTGCGATCGGACGCGCGACCTCCTCCCAGCCGCGGCCGGTCATCCGGTTGCCGACCACGGTGTTCCAGTTGAGCGTGTAGCGCTTGCCGGGCTCGAAGCCCGCCCCCGCGACCACGACCGGCTGATCGATCCCCGAGAAGGCCGGCGTGGCGACAAGCTCGCCTTGCGGCGGCAGCGAGCGCACCTGCGTCTGCGCCTGCGCGGCCGGTGGCGGCGGCAGCACCGGCGCGCCCGGCGTGACGGTGAATTCGAGCTTGAACTGCGGGCGGTCCGGCACCGGCGACTGCTGGGTGTTGCGATAGGGCGAGCCGAAGTCGGTGTGCAGGATCTCCAGGATGTGCAGGCCGATATGGCCGGTGGCCGGCACGTTGAAACGCGCGGTGCCGCTCGTCGTCACCGCCGACATGAAGCCGGTGTACTTGTTGTCGTAGAGCAGCACCCAGCTGCCTTCGAGCTCGCGCCAGCCGATGCCCTGCACCTCGACCTCGATCGGCGTGCCGATCGGGCCCGAGGTGGCGCCGACGATGCGCGCGGTCATGTCGAGATTGAACGCGGTCTGCGTCAGCAGACGATTGCCTTGCTGCACGACGATGTCGTGCATGAAGCCGAAATCCTCCGGCGCGACGAAGCGCGCGGCGATGCGGCCGGACTTGTCGCTCTTCACGGTCGCGATCCGGTAGGCCACCGGGATGAACTCGCGGCCGAAATATTCCGCGATCGTGACCTTCCACTGCCCCTTCACCGTGCGCCAGACCAGATCGAAGGTCTGCTCGGGCGGGAAGCCCTCGCCGGTCACGGTCAGCGGCGTGCCGACCGGGCCGTTCTCGGGCGCAACGCGAAGCTGCCCGACAAAGCCGCCCGACGGCTCCGCCATGACAACTTCGGGACCGAGCGCCGCGGCGCGCGGCGCCGTCTGGGCACGGACATCGGATGCATAAGTGAGAGCAACAAGCGCGCAGGCAAGCGCGATCGTTCGCCCGTAAGCGACGCCGAGCATCATGGGATAGCCTTTACTTCTTGGGTTCCGGCTTCTTGATCTCGATCATGCCGGCGACCACCGTGAGCTGCGACGGCGTCCGGATGAACGGCTGCCACGTGTGCGCCTGGCCATTCATGTCGGTTGCGGTCACCTTGTAGGCGAAGGTGCCGGACGGATAGCTCTCCGGGATGATCCAGATCGCCGTCCAGAAATGGTCGGTGGCCGGCCCCTGCGAAGGCGGCGGATGCGGACCGAAGCGCGCGTCCATCTTCTGCCCGTCGGGCAGTTCGATCACGACGCTCTTGAGCCCCTTGCCATCAAGATTGTTGCCGGCCTGGTCGAGGATGCGGAGGCGCCACACCACCTTCTCGAGACGCCGAAATTGATTGGCGAGCACGCAGAACGGGCCGGGTGCGCCGGCCTGGTTGCCGCGAACGATATCGCCTTCGAAGAACAGCTTGCCGGGCTGCTGCGCCTGCGCGGCGCCGGAGAAGCCGAGTACAGACAATGCGACTGCCGAAGCGGACAGAAGCTTCATAGGATGCCCTCCCGAGCAACGATGTTTTTCTTGGTATCGCGACTATCTTACTCCCCGCAACGGCTTTTTGAAGGGGTATTGGCGTTGTTGGACGGCCTTCGGATCGTGCCCGGATATCTTGACCGCGCCGCGCAGGCGGCGATGCGGGAGACGTTGCAGGACGTGTTCACGCGTGCGCCGCTCTACACGCCGCGCATGCCGAAGACCGGCAAACCGATGTCGGTGCGCATGACCAATTGCGGGCCGCTCGGCTGGGTAACCGACGCCGAGCGCGGCTATCGCTATCAGGCGACCCATCCGGAGACCGGCGAGCCGTGGCCGCCGATGCCCGCGGCGCTGCTCGACGCGTGGCGCGAGCTCGCAGATTACGATCCCGCGCCGGAAGCCTGCCTGATCAATGTCTACGGGCCGGACGCGAAGATGGGCCTGCACCAGGACCGCGACGAAGTGGACTTCAGCGCGCCAGTGGTGTCGCTGTCGCTCGGCGACACCTGCCTGTTCCGCATCGGCGGAACCAAGCGCAGCGATCCGACGCACTCGATGCGTCTTGCATCAGGCGATGCGGTCGTGCTCGGTGGCGCGGCGCGGCTCGCGTTTCACGGGGTCGACCGGATCATGCCGGGCACATCGACGCTGCTGCCGGAAGGCGGGCGCATCAACCTCACCATGCGGCGCGTGACGAGGCCGTGATGCCGCACTTTGCCCACCCGAATGCGCTGGTTTTCGCCTGAATCGCGGTTCCATAGGGGTCGCCATGACATTCGCCCAGATGACATTCGCCCGCTCGCTCTTGTTGATCGCATTCCTCGCCACCCCGGCGCAGGCGGCCGATGTCGTCTATCCCGCGGGTTCCCGCATCGGGCTGGCGCCGCCGCCGGGAATGACCGTGAGCAAGAATTTTTCCGGCCTCGAGGATCGCGACAAGCGCGTCGCGCTGGTGATCGTCGCGCTGCCGGCGGCCGCTTATCCCGAGATCGAGCAGTCAACCACGGCCGACTCGCTGTTGAAGCAGGGCGTGACCCTCGAAACGCGCGAGGACGTCACGCATCCGCTCGGCAAGGCGTTCCTCATTGTCGGGCATCAGCAGATCGAGGGTCAGCGCATCCGCAAATGGATTCTGGTGGTGTCGGCTGGCGACCTCACCGCGCTGATCACCGCGCAGGTGCCGGAGGCCGCGCGGCAGGCCTATGGCGACGAAACGATCCGCACCGCGCTGATGACGGCGTCGGTGCGGCCGAACGTGCCGACCGAGGAGCAATTGAGCCTGCTGCCGTTCCGGGTGAGCGAGCTTGCCGGCTTCAAGATCGGCGGCGTCATCGCCGGCCGCGCCGTCATGCTGACCGACGGCGCGCTCGAGCCGCCCGCCAAGGGCATCGACACCCACATCCTGGTCGCCATTGCCGTGGGCGCGCCGGCGCAGGCCGCCGATCGCGGCCGCTTTGCGCATGAGGTGTTCGAGGGCGTGCCGAACCTGAAGGACATCCGCATCAACTCGTCGGAGACGCTGCGCATCGGCGGCATGCAGGGTCACCAGATCATGGCGCGCGGACGCGACGGCGCGACCGGCGACGAGGTCACGATCGTGCAGTGGCTGCGCTTCGGCGGCAGCGCCTATCTGCACCTGGTCGGGGTGGCGCGCTCGGACGGCTGGACGCAGGCCTATGCCCGCTTTCGGCAGGTGCGCGACGGGATTGAGCTGAGATAGGCCCGCTCTCTCCGCTCATGCCCGCGAAGGCGAAGGCGGGCATCCAGAATTTTTCTTGGCCCCTGGGTCCCCGCTTCCGGGGACGAGCGGAGGAGAGAGCTGCGCTATTTCCAGAATTCGCGCGAGGCGATGCGCGCGCCCTCGGCCATCGCCGCGAACTTCGCCCACACCACATCGGGATCGACCGCGGCCTGGCCGACCCAGGTGCCATAGCCGCAATCCGAGCCGGCCATGACGTTCTCGCGGCCGACCAGCCGCGCATAGCGTCCGATCCGCTGCGCGATCAATTCCGGATGCTCGATGAAGTTCGACTTCGATTCGATCACGCCCGGAATGACGATCTTGCCGGCCGGCAGCTTGACGCGCTCGAACACCGTCCACTCGTGACCGTGGCGCGGATTGGCGGCCTCGAACGAGAGCGCGCTCGGCCGCGCCGTGAGTATGACGTCGATGATATCGGCCATCGGCACGTCGCAATGGTGCGGACCCTCGTAGTTGCCCCAGCACAGATGCATGCGCAGCTGCTCGGGCGGGATGTTGGCGAGCGCGTGGTTGAGCGCGGCGATGTGCATGCCGGCACGCTTGCGGAATTCGGCGAGGTCGAGGTCGGCGTATTGGATGTGCCGGCCCATGGCGAGGTCGGGACAGTCGATCTGAAGAACGAAGCCGGCCTTGGCGACGGTCTCGTATTCGTGGCGCATCGCGTCGGCGATGGCAAAGAGATAGGTCTCGTGGTCCTTGTAGTGCTCGTTGCGGAAGAACAGCGAGATCACGCCCGGCGACGCCGCGCTCATGAACGCGTCGGTGCGGCCGGCGGCCGCGAGCGCGCCCTTGAGCGCCGCGACGTCGTCGCTCGCCGCCGCGGCATCGCGCACCGAGATCGGCGCGTTGCAGGCGGGGGTCTTGCGGCGCGAGCGCCCGGGATCGCCGAACACGCGCTTGGCGAGGTTCGGAAAATCGACGAGGTCCTGATAGACGAAGGTGTTGCCGGTGCCGCCGAAGCCCGCGAGGCGATCTTTCACATAGGTGGCGTAGCTCGGCTTCGACATTTCGCCGTCGTTGACGTAGTCGATGCCGGCGTCGGCCTGCTTCTTCACCACCTCCGCCACCGCCTCGCGCACGCGCGCGTCGAGCGCGGCGCGATCGACCGGCACGCCCTCTTCCTTGGCGTACATCATGCGGATGAGGTCGTCCGGCCGCGGCAGGCTGCCGGTGTGGGTGGTCAGGAAGCGCTCGGTGCTGCGTCGCATGATCCCCTCGCTGGCCAATCATACCGGCCACAATACGAGGCCGTCATGCCCCGCGAAGGCGGGGCATCCAGATTGCGGGAGTATGATGGCGGGTCAGTGGTGCTGGATCGCCCGCCTTCGCGGGCGATGACAACCGAGGTTCAGGCGGCGCCCGGCGGGGAATCGGGATTGTCGTTGGCGGGGGCGGGCTTGGGCCCACCTTTGGCGACACCGACCAGCGCCGGCCGCAGCATCCGTTCGCCGATCATGTAGCCGGGCTGCACCACCTGCGCGACGGTGCCCGCGGGCTGCGTCGGATCCGGCAGCTCGTACATCGCCTGATGCAGGTTGGGGTCGAACTTGTCGCCCTTCTTCGGCTCGAACTTTGTCACGCCGTGCTTTTCGAGCACCTTCAGCAAGTTCGCGCTCGGTCAGCTCGACGCCGTCGAGCAGCGTCTTGGTGGCCGGGTTGGCGGTCTCGCGCAGCTCGGCGTCGAGCGCCTCGAGCGCGCGCTCCATGTTGTCGGCGACCGCCAGCACGTCGCGGGCGAACGACGCGATGCCGTACTGGCGCATGTCGGAGACCTCGCGCTCGGTGCGCTTGCGCAGGTTCTCCATCTCGGCCAGCGTCCGCAGCAGCCGGTCCTTGTTCTCGGCGTTCTCCTTCGCCAGCGTCTCCACCAGGGCGGCGATCTTCGCCTCCTCGGTCTGCGAAGTTCCGACGTCGGCCGGCCCGGCGTCTTGAGCCTCAGGCTCGGCGGGCGCGTTGTTCGGGCGGCGGGCGGTGTGATCCGTCATCGGCACTAGTCCGTTCAAGTTTCGCCCCGGATATCAGGGCTTGGGGCCGAAAAATCAAGCTCACGCCGCCATTTCCACCGGGCCGGTCAATCCAGCCTGATCCCGGCGTCGATAATGACCTTGCGCCAGCGTTCGGTCTCTTCCCGCAGGAAAGTCGCGGTTTGCTCAGGTGCCTCGCCACCGGGGGTGGCGCCGAGACCCTGCAGGCGCTTCGCCACCTCAGGCATGCGAAGCGCCTCGGCGATGGCTTGCGAGAGCTTGGTGACGACATCGGACGGCGTCTTCGGCGGCGCCACCAGGCTGAACCAGCTCGACGCCAGGAAGCCCGGAAAGAGCTCTGCCATCGCCGGCACGTTGGGGAGCTCCGCGATACGCGGCGGCGCGCCGATGGCGAGCGCGCGGAGTTTTCCCTCCCGCACCTGTGGCAGGGCGTTCGCCGCGTTGTCGAACATCAACTGCACATGCCCGGCGAGGAGATCGGCGATGGCCGGCGCGGTGCCACGATAGGGCACGTGCGTGAGCCGCACGCCGGTGAGGATCTTGAACCACTCGACCGCGAGATGCTGCGCGCTGCCGGTGCCGGGCGTTCCGAAATTGAGCTTGTCCGGATTGGCCTTCGCGAAGGCGATCAATTCAGCAATGTTCGCCACCGGCACGTTCGGATTGGCGACGAACACATAGGGCAGCCGCGCCAGCACGGTGACCGGCACGAAGGCTGAGGGATCGTAGCTGAGCTTGCGATAGAGGCTCGGGCTGAGCACCAGCGGCCCCTGTGGCGCCAGCAGCAGCGTGTAGCCGTCGGGCGCCGAGCGCGCGACCGCCTCGGTGCCGAGGTGCAGCGCGCCGCCCGGCTTGTTCTCGATGATGACGGGCTGGCCCCAGCGCAGCGTCAGCTTCTCGCCGATCATGCGCGGCAGCAGGTCCGAGGTCCCGCCGGGCGCGAGCGGCACGACGATCCGGATCGGGCGGTTGGGGAAATCGGTCTGCGCAAAGGCGGCGGGCGCGGCGACGGACAGCGCAGCGACCATCAACGGCACGAGGACTTTCGACTGCTGTCGGCTGGCAACCGACATCGTCACCTCCTCAGAGCATGATCCCGAAAAGTGGGCACCGGTTTTCGGAAAAGATCATGCTCAGCTAAATAGGTTCAGGCGCCGATCAGCTTGCTCACCACCTTGGCTGTGTAGTCCACCATCGGAATCACGCGGGCATAGTTGAGGCGCGTCGGGCCGATCACCCCGATCACGCCGATGATGCGGCCGGTGCTGTCGCGATAGGGCGCGATGATCGTCGACGAGCCCGACAGCGAGAACAGCTTGTTCTCCGAGCCGATGAAGATGCGCGCGCCGTCGGCGCCCTCGGCGCGGCCGAGCAGATCGATCACGCCGCGCTTGGTCTCGAGATCGTCGAACAGCAGCCGCACGCGCTCGAGGTCGTCGAGCGCCCTGAGGTCGTCGAGCAGATTGGCGTGCCCGCGCACGATCAGCTTGCGATCGTCGCTGTCGCCGCCCGACCAGCTCGCGAGGCCGGCGGCGATGATCTTCTGGGTGAGCTGATCGAGCTCGGCCTGGCTTTGCTTGAGCGCGCTTTCGAGCTCGCCGCGCGCCTCCGCCAGCGTGCGGCCGCGCACATGCGCATTGAGGAAGTTTCCGGCCTCGGTCAGCGCCGAGGTCGGCATGCCGATCGGAACGTCGATGATCCGGTTCTCGACCTGCCCGTCGTCGGCGACCATCACCACCAGCGCCCGCTCAGGCTCGAGCCGGACGAACTCGATATGCTTGAGGCGCACATTCGCCTTCGCGGTCATCACCACGCCGGCGGCGTGGGTGAGGCCGGAGAGCATGCCGGAGGCTTCGCTCAGCACCGCGTCGAGCGGCTTGCCGTGGGCGGCAAGCTTCGCCTCCATGCCGCGGCGGTCGTCCTCCGAGAGGTCGCCGATCTCCATCAGCGCGTCGACAAAGAAGCGCAGGCCGAGCTCGGTCGGCAGCCGGCCGGCCGAGGTGTGCGGCGCATAGACGAGACCGAGCTGTTCGAGGTCGGACATCACGTTGCGCACCGACGCCGGCGACAACGGCGTGGTGATCAGACGCGAAATGTTGCGAGAGCCGACGGGCTCGCCGGTGGCGAGATAGCTCTCGACCACCTGACGGAAAATCTCGCGCGAGCGCTCATTGAGCTGCGCGAGGCTCACCTGGGTCGAGCCGATCGGGACGTCGTGCGAGGCCAAGGGGGAACTCCGCTCCAACCTTCAGCACAATTGGCGTTTTACGGGGCAAATTCAAGCGAAACGGGCAGCCTGCGACTTTTGCGCGACATCGATGCCTAGGAGACGTGCCGCGGTGCCGCCCGCGACCTTCGCCAAGTCCGCATTCGACAGCGTCACCGCATTCTTAACCACGCCGACGGGATCGTCCTCGCCCACGGGATAGTCGGCCCCGAGCAGGATGCGATCCGCGCCGACACGCTGGAACAGCGCCGCCAGCGCCGGCGGATCGAACACGCAGGTGTCGTAGTAGAAATGACGGAGATAATCGCTCGGCTTGCGGTCGCCGATATTTACCTGCGCTTCCGGCTTCTCGACGTTGCGGTCGACGCGTCCGACGCAATACGGGAAATAGCCGCCGCCATGAGCGATCACGATCTTCAGGCCCGGGATCGCATCGAGCAGGCCTTCGTAGATGATCGAGGCCATCGCCTTCGCCTCCTCGATCTGCTGGCCGATCGAATTCCAGAGCGCGAACTTGTGGTACCAGGGATCGCGCAAGCCCTCCGGATGGATGAAGGCTGGAATGTCGAGCGCCCGGATCGCTTCCCACAGCGGCCAGAACGGACGCTCGCCGACATAAGCGCCGTCCACATTGGTCGGCAGCATCACCGCCTTGGCGCCGAGCTCGGTCACTGCGCGCTGCAATTCCGCAATCGCCAGCGGAACGTCCTGCATCGGCAGCGTGGCCGTGCCGACGAAGCGCGCCGGATAGCGCCGCGCCCAGTCCGCTACGGTGTCATTCATGCGCCGCGTCAGTTGCGCGGCGGTCGGCGCATCCGCCCACCAGGTCGACATGAACACCGGCCCGGTGAAGATCACATGCATGTCGATGCCGCGCGCATCCATCTCCTCGATATGCAGCTCCGGCGCATAGAACTTCGCGAAGCGGCCACCCTGCGGCGGCTCCTTTTTGCCGAAGCCGGTGATCGCGTTCTTGCTGGCGCAGAGCCGCACCAGCTCCGCATCCAGCATGTGGGTGTGGAAGTCGATGACGCGCGGAACGTCGGGATGCTTGCGCAACGTTTAGCCCTTCATGGTCCGGCGTTCGATCTCGAGCAGGCGGTCGAGCCCGCAGGTCTTCTGCGCCGCCTTCATCATGGCGTCGCCGCCGCCGGGGCCGAGGAACGGGTCCATCGTGTCGTTGGCGAGGCACTGGTAGGACTGCCGCGCCGCCTTGTACATCGCGGCAAACGCGGTGCCGGAGGACGCCGCCAGCCGGAAGCCGAGCTTGGCATAGTCGGCGCGCGAGAGCTTCGACGTCGAAAAGCCGTCGACCGGCGCGAACGTCATCAGCGGGTGCGGCACCCGCTCGCCGACCATCCGCACCTCTTCCGGCTCGCGCGTGAAGCAGAACACCATGTCGGCGCCGGCCTTGGCGAAGGCTTCGCCGCGGCGGATCGCTTCGTCGATGCCGCCGGCGCGGCGCGCATTGGTGCGGGCGATGATGACGAGGTTCGGATCGGTGCGCGCGGCCAGCGCCTCCTTGAGCTTCTGCACGAAGAACGCGGTCGGCACCAGATGATCGATGCCGACGTGATGCTCGACCCGCCGCGGCAGGAGCTGGTCCTCGATCTCGATCGCCGCGAAGCCCGCGGCCTCGGCGAGCGCGACAGTGCGGTGCACGTGCACGGGGTCGCCCCAGCCGCCGCCGGCGTCGAGCACCAGCGGCAGCTTGCAGGACGCGCGGATATCGACCGCGACGTCGGCCATTTCCGGCAGCGTCAAATTGGCCTCGGTGACGTTCTTCACCCAGCCCAGCGTCCCGCCCGAGAGATAGATCGCCTTGAAGCCCGCCTCCTGGGCGAGCAGCGCCATGATCGGGTTGCACACGACCGGCGCGACGATGAGATCGTTGCCGCGAATGAGCTCCTTGAGCGTTGCCAAATCCAACTCCCCTGCCTACGACTGATCGGTTCGGATCGCAGCATGGGGAAACAGGTGGCAAAGCTCAAGGTCATGTGCGCGCGCTCGATGCACCAGGTGGTGGGCGCGTTGACGGACGCGTTCCGGCGCGACAGCGGGCATGACGTCGAGCTGAGCTTCGGCACCGTCGGGGCGCTGCAGAAGCGGCTCGACGCCGGCGAGACTGCCGATGTGCTGGTCCTCGGCGCCCCGGCGATCGACAAGCTCGCCCAGGCCGGCGCCGTCAGTGGCGCCACCAAGATCGCGACCACCAGCGTCGGCATCGCCGTGCGCGACGGCACCGTCGCCCCGGACATCTCGACGCCCGCCGCATTCAAGCAGGCGCTGGTTTCGGCCCGCAAGATCGCGTTCAGCGATGCCGCGGTCGGCGGCTCGGCCGGCATCCATCTCGCCAAGCTGTTCGTCGAGATGGGGCTTGCCGACGCGATCGCGCGCAAGGGCATGCCGCAGCAGTCCGGCGGCGAGGTCGCGAACCGCGTCGCCAACGGCGAGGCCGATATCGGCATGACGCTGATCGCGGAGATCGTGCCGATCCAGGGCGCGCGCGTGATCGGTCCCCTGCCCGCGCCGCTCGGCAACGACACGACCTATGCCGCCGCGGTGACCAGCGGCAGCGCCGCCCAGGACGCCGGGCAAGCGTTCATTGGCGCGCTGACGCAGCCGTCGGCGCGCGGCGCCTGGGAGGCGGCGGGATTTAAACTGCCGTAGAAGAGCGCGTCACACGCGCCGGCCGAGAATTGCGATCGCGGCCACGGGAACGACCAGGCCGATCACCATCACCGTAACCAGCAGCACGCCGAGCTCGCCATAGTCGCCGCGTCCGACCGCGTACATCTGGTTCAGGTATTTGGTCTGCAATTGGCTCGCGACCAACGCAAGATTCATCAGCGACGCCATCAGCGCGAACCAGGTCGCGCGGTGCCCGGCCGGCGCGTAGTAGGCGGTCAGCGTCAACAGCGGAATCATGCTGAGCTGCGCAAACGGCGACGACGCCGCGGTGTCGGCGAAGGCGATGACGCGGGCGCCGAAGCCGAACATCTCTTCGGTCCAGTGATGCAGGCCGTAGTACAGGCCGATGCCGGGCAGCGACAGGATGGTGCCGGCGATCGCGATCCAGAACAGCGTCTTGGCGACGGAATATTCCGTGATCTGCTTGGCGAGCAGCCACAACGCGATGATCGAGATGATCGCGCTGGTCTGCCGCAGGATGCCGTAGAACGCCTCGTCGAACTTGAGCACGTCGATCGAGAACCAGAAGTAGCCGTCGCCGACCGTCGGCGCCGAACGAAATGCAAAGATGATGATGGCGGCGTAGAGGATGGTCATCCGCGTCTTGTGATCGAGCTCGCGGGTGACGAACACCAGCATCCCGCAGACCACGCCCATCGAGATGACGAAGATGATCTCCTGCGCGAACGGCACGCCGCCGAGCCCGAGCAGCGCGACCGCGGTGCCGAAGGCCAAGCCCGCCGCCGAGGATGCGCCAGTCGATCGGCCGGCGCTCGGTCGTTTCGGACTGGATCAGCAACACGCCGAGAACCGATATCGCCGGCACCACCAGCGCAGCCAGGAACACGGTGCCGCGCGGCAGCATGAACGCCAGCACGCCCGACAGTCCCGCGACGGCCAGAATTCCAAGCGACAAAAAGATGCGGCCGAGCACCTGCACCATGCCGAGGTCGGCGCGCACGTCGGCGTCGGGCCGCGGCTTGCCGTCGGCATCGACGCGCGGGACCACCTCGGTCGACATCGCGTCGGCGACCACGTCCTGGATCACCGTGCCGAGCACGATCAGCATCGAGCCCAGCACGTAGAGCTGATGCGGCGGCAGAAACGACAGCCATTGCCCCGCCGCGCCCGAGAGGACGACCAGCCCGGTCGCGGTGCAGCACGCGCCGATCAGGATATAGGCGCGCCGCTGCGAGCCGAGGATCGGGACGCAGTCCACGAGCTCGCCGAACACCATCTTGACGGTCCACGGCAGCGTCAGCCAGACCCCGATGCTGGCGAGCTCGGCGGGGCTGAGCAGAAGGCTCTCCTTGACCCAGAAGTCGCGCGTAACGTCGATCAGCCCAAGCGCGCCATAGGCGAAATAGACCATCAGCAGCGGGACGTAATGCAGGCGGAGCGCCTGCAGCGGCCGGGCCAGGCTGGCAATGGCGGCGTTCAACGCAAATCCTCCCGAAATAATCGGCTACCGTTGTAGTTCGGCGCACCGGATCGGAGAAGCCGCAAAAGGCTTGCGCCTCGCCCGGAAATTTGGCTCACATGCCGCCCGACAAGCCTTGCCGCCCGACAAGCGCCAATGTGGAGAGTGAGCATGCGGCCGAGCCGCCGAGCCCCCGACGAGTTGCGTGCCGTATCGCTGGAGCGCGGCGTGGTGAAATATGCCGAGGGCTCCTGTTTCGTGAAATTCGGCGATACCCATGTGCTGGTGACCGCCACGCTGGAAGAGCGGCTGCCGCCCTGGCTCAAGGGCCAGGCGCGCGGCTGGGTCACGGCCGAATACGGCATGCTGCCGCGCGCGACGCTGGAGCGCACGCGACGCGAAGCCTCCGCCGGCAAGCAGGGCGGCCGCACGGTCGAGATCCAGCGCCTGATCGGACGCAGCCTGCGCTCGATCGTCGACCTGACGGCGCTGGGTGAACGCCAGATCACCGTCGACTGCGACGTCATCCAGGCCGACGGCGGCACCCGCACCGCGGCGATCACGGCCGCCTGGGTCGCGCTGCACGACTGCATCGCCTGGATGAAGACGCGCGAGATGATGCCGGGCAATCCGCTGCGCGACCATGTGGCCGCCGTATCGTGCGGCATCTGCAAAGGCGAGCCGGTGCTCGATCTCGACTATGCGGAAGACTCCGACGCCGAGACCGACGCCAATTTCGTGATGACCGGCGCCGGCCGGATCGTCGAGGTGCAGGGCACCGCCGAGAAGATCCCGTTCACCGAGGAGCAGCTGCTGGCGCTGCTCGCGCTCGCCAAGAAGGGCATCGGCAAGCTCGTCGATCTACAGAAGCTGGCGGTGATGTGAGCGCCCCGCATCGAAAGCTTTCGGGCCGGATCGTCATCGCGACCCACAATCCCGGCAAGCTCAAGGAGATGCGCGAGCTGCTCGCGCCCTACGGCATCGATGCGGTCTCCGCCGGCGAGCGCGGCCTCAGCGAGCCCGAGGAAACCGGCGCGAGCTTTCGCGACAACGCGCGCATCAAGGCACAGGCGGCGGCACGCGCGGCCGCGCTTCCTGCGTTCGCCGACGATTCCGGACTGGCGGTCGATGCGCTCGGCGGCGCGCCCGGCATCCATTCCGCGCGCTGGGCCGGCGAGGACAAGAATTTCGCCCGCGCGATGGAAACGATCGAATCGATGCTGAAAGACCATGGCGCCGACCGCCCGGCGCTGCGCCAGGCGCAGTTCGTGTCGGCGCTCTGCGTCGCTTGGCCGGACGGGCATCTCGAAGAGTTCGAAGCGACCGTCGAAGGCACGCTGGTATGGCCGCCGCGTGGAACCGCGGGTTTCGGCTATGACCCGATGTTCCTGCCCGACGGCCATGCGCGCACCTTCGGCGAGATGACGGCCGACGAGAAGCACGGCCTGCCGCCCAAGGGCCAGGGCCTCTCGCACCGCGCCCGGGCGTTCCTCAAGCTCGCCGCGGCGTGCCTCAATCCTTAAGACCGGTCGTGTGGTGACGGCAGCTCCCCAAGGTGCCATATGATGGCATCATGACCGACCCCAGACGAATCGGCCTTCGGCGTCTACATCCACTGGCCGTTCTGCCTGTCGAAGTGCCCGTATTGCGACTTCAACAGTCATGTGCGCCACGCCAAGATCGACGAGCAGCGCTATGTGCGCGCCTTTGCCGCCGAGCTCGCCACGACGGCGGCGCGGGTTCCGCAGCGCACGGTCTCGACGATCTTCTTCGGCGGCGGCACGCCCTCGCTGATGCAGCCGGCGACCGTCGGCGCGATCCTCGACGCGATCGGGAAGCATTGGCCGGTGGCCCGCGACGTCGAGGTGACGCTGGAAGCCAACCCCACCAGCGTCGAGGCCACCCGCTTCAAGGGCTATCGCACCGCCGGCGTCAATCGGGTGTCGCTTGGTGTCCAAGCCCTCGACGACGACGTGCTGAAATCGCTCGGGCGCACGCACACCGCCGAGGAAGCGCTGGCCGCGGTCGCAATCGCGCGCGGCGCCTTCGAGCGCTATTCGTTCGACCTGATCTACGCGCGGCCGGGACAGGCGCCGCAGGCCTGGGCCGCCGAGCTCAAGCGCGCGATCGCCGAGGCCGGCGAGCATCTCTCGCTCTACCAGCTCACCGTCGAGCCCGACACGCCGTTTCATACGCTGCAAGCGACCGGCAAGCTCACCGTTCCCGATGAAGACTCCGCGCGCGCGCTCTACGACACGACGCAAGAGGTGTGCGCCGCCGCCGGACTTCCGGCTTACGAAATCTCCAACCACGCCCGGCCCGGCGCCGAGTGCCGGCACAATCTCGTCTATTGGCGGGGGCATGAGTATGCCGGCATCGGTCCTGGTGCCCACGGCCGTCTCGATATCGACGGCGAGCGCCACGCCACCGTGACGGAACGCCGGCCGGAGGCATGGCTGATGCGGGTCGAGTCGATCGGCCATGGCGTCGTCGGCGACGACACGCTGTTGCGCTCGCAGATGGCGGACGAGTTCCTGCTGATGGGACTGCGGCTGGCCGAAGGCATCGAACCCGCGCGTTACGAGCGGCTCGCCGGCCGCACGCTCGATCCGCGCCGTATCAAGATCCTGGAGCAGGAAGGCGCGATCGAGCTGACATCGGGCGGCAAGCTGCGTGTCACGCAGACGGGATTTCCGGTGCTCGACGCCGTGGTGGCCGACCTCGCGGCGTGAACGGATAGAACTATGAAGGACGTGGTCATGCTTGGCGGTCCAAATGGAGCCGGCAAGACGACTGCAGCTTCAATTCTGCTACCGACGATGCTCGGCATTCGAGAATTTGTGAATGCCGATGAAATTGCGCGTGGTCTTTCGCCTTTCAATCCCGACGAAAGCGCTGTTGCAGCCGGCAGACTGATGGTCCAGCGAATCAATGCTCTGATACAGGACGGAAAAAACTTCGCCTTTGAGACGACCTGTTCAGGGCGAGGGCATGTTCGAACGTTGCGATCTTGTCGGGCCGCTGGCTATCGGCAGACGCTTATCTATTTGTGGTTGCCTTCGCCTGAAGATGCGATCGCTCGGGTAGCGCGGCGGGTTGCCCAGGGCGGCCACCAAATTCCAGAGGGAGTCATCCGGAGGCGGTATGACGCGGGCCTCAAAAACATGCGCCGCCTTTATCTTCCCCTAGTCGATGTGGCATACATATATGACAATTCGGACCGCGGTGGCGTGCTGATTGCGGAGCGTCAACCCAACATGCCACTCACCATCCGCGACAATGTCCGGTGGAGCCGTCTGTTAGAGGCCAGTCGTGACTGATCTAACGCCGCAAGAGATCATTGATCGAATCACTCGTGGATTGGAAGAATCGCGAAAGCGGTTCGTCAAATCAAAGTCAGCGCCCGCTCAAACGCCCAACCCGACGCGGTCGAAGAAAAATGGCCGTCACAACGCGTCTGGTGGCAGCAATCGACGACGCACGGGTCCAGGCTCATCTTCGAAGCGATAACCGAGCCTAAGTTCCCGACCCCGTGAACGAGCGCGGCGCCGGGCTGATGATCTGCCCGCCGGTCGGCGACACCTTCATCACCGCCAGGCCGCGCTGGTTGATGCCGTCGCGGCGGAAGCGGAACAGGCCGTCGATGCCGTTGAAGCCGGAGTTGTTGGTCAGCACCTCGGCGGTGAAGCGCCGCTGGCCCTGCGTCTTGGCCAGCGCCGCCACCAGCGCGACCGCGTCATAGACCAGGGTCGCGGTGCGCACCGGGTCCTGATTGTACTTGGCGCGGTAGCGGCCGGAAAAATTCCGGAAGCCGGTGGAGTCGGGGCCTGCATACCAGGCGCCTTCCAGCACGGCGCTGGAGAAGATCTGCGGATCCTCCCACAAGCCGCTGCCGAGCATCTGCACCTTGCGGGTATCGACGCCGCCGGCGGCGAGCGTTTGCACCACCACCGGAACGGTGTCGGCGGTGTCCGGAATGAAGATCGCATCGGCGGCGCTCGCAGCCTGCGCCAGATTGCGGATGGCCGCCTGCAGTTGATTGCGGTCGGCGGTGTAACGCTCGAGCGCGACGATGCGGCCACCGCGCCGCCCGACCGATTGCTTGAACGCGGCCTCCACGACGGTGCCGTAGGGATTGTCCGGGATTGCCGCGGCATAACTGCGCTTGCCCTGCTGCGCGGCGTAGCTGACAAGGCGCTCGACGTCGGACTCCGGCAGGAAGCTCAGGAGATAGACGCCCGCCGCCGCGACGTTGGAGTCGGTCGAGAACGCGATCACCGGAATCCCGCGCGAGCGCGCGAGCTGCCCGACCGGCGCGACCGAATGCGCGAACAGCGGGCCGAGGATGAGCTCGGCGCCTTCGTCGAGCAGTTGCTGCGCCGCCTGCTGCGCGCCGGGCGCGGTGCCGCCGTCGTCCTTCACCAGGAGCTGGATGTCGGGACTGTTGAACTCACTGAGCGCAAGCTCGGCCGCGTTGCGCATCGACTGCGCGGTCACGCCGGCATTGCCGGGCGCGCCAAGCGGCAGGATCAGCCCGATCTTGACCTGTCCTTGACCGATCTGGGCGCCAGCTTGCGGCTGCCCGGTGGGCTGCGAGGAGAAGAAATCGTTGCCCGACATTCCGCCCGCGCACGCGACAAGCGCAAGTCCGGCGGCCATGGCGAGAGCAATACTGAGCGGCGCGCGCAACGCGGCGGAAATCCTCGCCAGCTCAACTCGGCACATCGGCCGTTCCCCTCGGCACCCACGTCAACTGACGGCACAGAACCCGGGCAATCCGGCTTTTGTCGGTTAACGATATGAAAGAAAAAGGCAATGATTTCCAGCAGGATAGGAACACGAAGCGGCGTGAGCTTCAAGCGCTCGTGGGCCGCGCGCGGGCGGAATTCACCGCTATTCAACCCGGCCCGACAGCCGGCCAAAACCGATATTGCGCGGCCGAATATCCCTCTAGATTAGTGGGATGCACACGCGCGAACAGACCGCGGATACGGGCCAGCGTCCGTCGTCCGGCCGGCGCTATGTCCTCAAGGGCCAGGCCATCGAGGCCCCGGCGCTCGCGCCCGGGCTTCATATTGTCGCAACCCCGATCGGCAATCTGCGCGACACCACGCTGCGCGCGCTCGAAGTGCTGGCCGCCGCCGACGTGATCGCCTGCGAGGACACCCGCGTCACCCGCAAGCTCCTCGATCACTACGGCATCGCGACGCCGTTGACGCCCTACCATGATCACAACGCGGCCGAGGCGAGGCCGAAGCTGATCGCGCGGCTCGCCAGGGGCAACGCGGTGGCGCTGGTCTCGGATGCCGGCACGCCGCTCGTCTCCGATCCGGGATTCAAGCTGGTGCGCGCTGCGCATGAGGCGGGCCACGCGGTGATCGCGGTGCCGGGCGCATCGGCGGCGCTCGCCGCGCTTGCGGTTGCGGGCATGCCGAGCGACCGGTTTTTCTTCGAGGGCTTCCTGCCGGCGAAAGCCGGACAGCGGCAGGCGCGCATCGCCGAGCTGGCGCGCATCCCGGCGACGCTGCTGTTGTTCGAGACCGGGCCGCGGCTCGCCGCCGCGCTCGCCGATCTGGCCGACGGGCTCGGCGCGCGCGAGGCGGCGGTCTGCCGCGAGCTCACCAAGCTGCACGAGGAAGTCCGCCGCGGCGATCTCGCGGCGCTTGCCGCTCACTACGAGGAAGCGGGCGCGCCGCGCGGCGAGATCGTGCTGGTGATCGCGCCGCCCGCGGCCGAGCACGCGGACGCGCGCGACCTCGACGCGCTGCTGCGCAACGCACTCGCGCGCGTGTCGGTGAAGGAAGCCGTGGCGGAGGTCGCGACCGTCACCGGCCAGCCGCGGCGCGAGGTCTATCAGCGCGCGCTGAAGCTCGCGAAGGATGGCGGCGATGATGCGTGATCGCGAGCCACCACCCGAGCGCCCACGCGCGCGGCCGCTGGTGCCGCGGCGGCCACAACCCGAGCGGCAGGTCGCGTTCCGCACCGGCATCTCGGCGGAAAGCCGCGCCGCGGCCCTCCTGATCGCCAAGGGCTTTCGCATTCTGGCGCGGCGCTATCGCACGCCGGTCGGCGAGATCGACATCGTGGCGGGCCGCCGCAAGCTCCTCATCTTCGTCGAGGTGAAGGCGCGCGAGAAATTCGATGACGCCGCCTGGTCGGTCACCGAGCGGCAGCGGGCGCGCATTGTCGCAGCGGCGGAGGCGTGGCTTGCCGCCAATTCCAATGCTGCCATAGAGGACATCCGCTTCGACGCCGTGCTGGTCGCGCCGGGGCGGATGCCGCGGCACATCCCGGCCGCGTTTGATGCGAGCACCTGACGCATGCGGCTGCGGCTCTGCCTGATCTTGATCTTCATTGCCGGCGGTGCGTTCGCGCAGTCCGCCGACGACGGCGCCGCCGATTTCTATCGCGGCAAATCGCTCAGCATCGTGGTCGGCCACGAGGCCGGCACCGGCTACGACTTTTTCGGCCGCACGCTGGCGCGCCATATCACGCGGCATCTGCCGGGCAACCCCGGCGCGGTGCCGCAGAACATGCCGGGCGCGGGCGGGCTGCGCGCCGCCAACTGGCTCTACAACGTCGCGCCCAAGGACGGCACCGTCGTCAGCGTGCTGGCGCCGGAAACCGCGCTGAAGCCGATCTTCGGCGATGCCGCGGCGAGCTACGAGCCGGCGAAATTCACCTGGATCGGCAACATGGACGAGAGCATCGCGACCTGCACGGTGTCCGCCCGCTCCGGCATCACCTCGCTCGAGCAGCTCTTCGCCCGCGAAGCTGTGTTCGGCGCGACCGGCAGCGCGGCGCCGACCAGCAAATTCGCCTATGCGCTGGTCAACTTCCTCGGCGCCAAAATCAAAGTGGTGCAGGGCTACAAGGGCTCGAACGATCTGCGCATCGCGCTCAACCGCGGCGAGATCGAGGGCGCCTGCGGGCCGTCGCATTCGACACTGAAGACGCAGTGGAAGGACGATATCGACAGCGGCCGCATCCGCGTGCTGGTGCAATTCGGCCTCAAGAAGCTCGCCGACCTCAAAGACGCCGCGCACATCTACGACTACGCGAAGTCGAGCGAGGACCGCGAGGTGTTCGACGTCGCCTTCGGGCCGCATGTGCTCGGCCGGCCGGTCATCGCGCCGCCCGGCGTGCCCGCCGACCGCGCCAGCGCGTTGCGCGCCGCGTTCATGCGAACCATGCAGGACGCCGAACTGCTGGCCGAGACGTCGAAGCTTGGGCTGGAGATGCGGCCGTCGTCCGGGCAGGAGGTCGAGGCGCTGGTGGCGCGCTTCGCTTCGTTTCCGAAGAGCGTGATCGAGCGTGCGACCGCGGGGATGCACGAGAAGCGGTAACCACATACGCGGCGTTGATCGCAGCGCGCGAAGACGCGCCTACACTGACCGTGGCCAGCACGGCCAAGATCGCGTAGAGCTTGTCTCGCCGGAGAGCGCCCCATGAGAAGCGGATGAGCCTGAAAATCGCTGTTCAGATGGACCCGATCGAGCGGATCAACATCCGCGGCGACTCGACCTTCGCGCTGCTGTTGGAGGCGCAGAGCCGGCGTCATGCGATCTCGTATTACACGCCCGACCGGCTGGCGCTTGCCGGCAACACGGTCACCGCGACGGTGCAGCCGCTGACCGTGCGCGACAAGGAGGGCGATCACTTCACGCTCGGCGAAGCGAAGCGGACCGACCTCTTGGCGTTTGACGTCATCCTGCTGCGGCAGGACCCGCCGTTCGACCTCGCCTACATCACCACCACGCATCTGCTCGAACGCATCCATCCGAACACGCTGGTGGTCAACGACCCGCGCTCGGTGCGCAACGCGCCGGAGAAGATGTATGTGATGGAATTCGCCGACCTGATGCCGCCGACGCTGATCACGCGCGACCTCGCCGAGATCAAGGCGTTCCGCGCCGAGTACGGCGACATCGTGATGAAGCCGCTCTACGGCCGCGGCGGCGAAGCGGTGTTCCGTCTCGCGCAGGAGGACCTCAATTTCGGCTCGCTCTACGATCTGTTCGCCGCCACCTTCCGCGAAGCCTGGGTGGTGCAGAAATTCCTGCCGGCGGTGAAGCAGGGCGACAAGCGCATCATCCTGGTCGACGGCGAGTTCGGCGGCGCGGTCAACCGCGTGCCGGCGCCGGACGACCTGCGCTCCAACATGGTGCGCGGCGGCACCCCGAAGGAAACCGACCTGACGCCGCGCGAGCGCGAGATCTGTGCGCGGCTGGCGAAGCCGTTGCGCGAGCGCGGCCTGATCTTCGTCGGCATCGACGTGATCGACGGCTTCCTGACCGAGATCAACGTCACCTCGCCGACGGGCATCCGTGCGGTCAAGAATGTCGGCGGGCCGGACGTCGCGGCGATGATCTGGGACGTAATCGAGAAGAAGCGGCGCTGAAATTGGACCTGCGGGTTCCCCGTTGTGGTTCGGACGCCACACATTCTCGTCCGTTTCAGTCGTTGCACAGGTTCGCAATTGTACCGCGGCACACCCTGGATTACCTTGAGCAGGGCTGAGCATGCTTACTTTCAGGCTGATGGCGGCGACGGCGCCGCGCAGGGTTGCTTTGCGGCGCGCCGGCGTCATCGTCGCGCTCGCCGTTGCCTACCTTTGCAGCACGACCATCGACGCCTTCGCGCAGCGCTGCCAGCCGCGCCGCAAGCTGCCCGCGATTGTGCTCACCACGCTCGGTCCCTGCGAATTCAATCCGCAGACGCTCAGCTTCGCCGGCGAGCCCGACCGGCAGGCGATGTGCCTGATGCGATCGGCGACGTCGCGGCGCAATCTCGGCCCGTACCTTGGGACTTTGCCGGAGGCGCTTGCAGCCCGTGTCGGCCAGGCCGACCGGACTGCCGGAGCGCGAGACACTCGCCGCGCTGCTCGGCGAGCTCGGCCTCGTCTGGGATTTCGCACCGTTCCTGTGGCAGCCGCTCTCGCGCGCCCGCGACAACGACCCCGACGCGCCGCAGGCGCGCTACTTCGTGATCCACGACACCAGCGGGCCGAATTTCGGCCGCCGCCCGTTTCCCGAGAACATCGACGAGCACCGCTCGATCAATAACCTGGGGCGTTTCCGCTGTGGCGACGGCTGGGAGATCGCGCACGTCATCATCAACCGCATGGGCAGGACGATGCTCGGGCACGAGCTCGGCCAGCCCTGGCGCGCCATGCGGTTCGAGCGCGCGACCCGCTTCGGCACCGACCTCAAGGGGCTGTTCCTGCATGTCGAGCTGGTGCAGCCGCGCCGGAGCCAGCCGGGCCGCGGCCACCGCAACGATGCGCTGGCGCCGACGCCGGGGTTCTCCGACATCCAGTACGACCGGCTGGCGCTGATCTATACGATCGCCAGCGTGCGCGCCGGCCGCTGGCTCATTCCGGCCTTTCACGTTGCGATCGACTCCGGCATCCGCGGCGGCCACGACGACCCGCAGAATTTCGACGTCGCGGCGTTTGCCGCAGGCATCGAGCGGCTGACGAAGGCATTGGCGTTGGCGCAGTCGCGGCAGGCGGCCGCGCGGGACGAAGCGCCCGGGGTCCTGGCGCGCGACGACGGGCGCGACTAATCCGGCCCGAATTTTGTTCCCTAAATGTTCTTGATGCCTATCGTGGGTTGCGCTAGTCTTTGCACCCGACGGCAGGGGCACCCATGGTCCAGCGCGTGGCGACTGTTGCGTTCGAAGGCATTGAGGCGCGGGCCGTCGATGTGCAGGTGCAGGTCGCGCCCGGCCTGCCGGCGTTCAACGTGGTCTATTATATTAAATTTTATGCTATATCAATGGGCTATGCCAAGCCAGAAAGCCCCCCGCCCGCTTGCTCACGTCTATGTCCGCCTATCCTCGGAAGAGCAGCGGTCAGGCCACGGGCGTGAACGCCAGGTCAGCCTTGCTCGGGCATATGTCGACGAACACAACCTGATCCAGGCAAGCGACGACGACCTAAGGGCCATCGGCATCGACCCACCGTTCGAGGACATTGGGTATTCGGCTTTTTCCGGAAAGCACGTCAGCGTCGGCAAATTCGGGAAATTCCTCGAAGCCATCCGTGCCGGAAAAGTCGCCGAAGGATCTTTGCTGCTGGTGGAAATCTTTAGATCGCATCAGCCGCGAGAAATTCATCACCGCGCAATTCCAATTTCTCACCATTCTGACTGCCGGCGTGACCATCGTCACAACCGCCGATGAAAAAATCTATACGCCTGATGATCATGACCTGCCGAAGATGATAGATGCCGGCACCAGTCAAACCCAGGCCAACAAGGAAGTCGCACTAAGAACGGGGCGGGTGAGGAAAGCCTGGCAAAGGAAGTTGGACGCCGCCAATTCGGAAGTTCGACGTCCTATCTCAAAGATCACGCCGGCTTGGATAGCCTTCTTCGCTTTTCGAGCGTCCAGAATTGCTGCATTACAACGCTGAGATGATCATTGGATCGCGGCATCACACACCTCCAAACCGAAATTCGGCTTCGAGCCTGTTCGCCACCGTCCTCAAATCGGGGAAGTAGATGGCGACAATCTCGCGAAGCCTTTGGCTATCGAACTTGATGCCAAAGTCCGGTAGTCGGCGTTCGTAGTGCTGGCACAACCGTTCCAGCACTTCGTCCTGGTCGGCGAAGCTGATGTCGAAGTCCACCAGCAGTAGCCGAGACCTAATCGCTCCGTCCAATTTGCCAATGTTGTTGGCTGTGAACAGGAACTGACACTTTCCGTATGACTTCTCGATTAGATGGCGCAGTGCGGCTTGGGCCTTGCCAGGCATAAAATCGGCCTCATCGATGAAGCAGATTTTTGCACCCGAAAACATCCGCACTGACGTGACGAAAGGCATAATGCGGTCACGGACAAAGTCCACGTTCGCAAAGGCCGAACCGTTCACTTCAAGGCAGTTGTCTTTGCCATGCAGCTCCGAGATTAAAATGCGAGCCGCTGACGTTTTCCCGAGACCCGGCTGACCGTGGAACATCATGCTCATGATGTTGCCCGTCTCTACCATCCGCTGTAGGCGCTTGATTTCCTGCAGCGGAAGGGTGAGGTCCCCGAGTTGCCGCGGACGCAGCAACTCGGAGAGGGGCATTTCCATCTTGCCCATTAGGCAGCCATCGCTTCCGGCTTGTAGGCGTCGAGAACACCCTGAAGCTTTTCAGACGGCTCGCCTTCCAGTCCAAGCGGCTTGAGGGCCGCCTGGAGCTGTTCGACAAGATCCTTGAGCTTTGCAGGCTCACCCTGAAGCTTGACGATGAAGTTGTACTTCGCCTTCGAGGTATCAAACTTCTTGCCCTTGGACTTTTTGGTGATGGCCCGAATTTGTTTGGCCGTCATCTTAGGTCCAAAAGTCTTGTGCTTGGCGACCTTATCGAAGTCAGAAGTTTCGATGTTCGCCAAGCCGTAGAGCGTCGTCCAACTCGCCGGCAGTTTATCAAGATGAGGTGCGAACCGTGTTGCGTTCTCACCAATCACCTTGAACTTCCGAAAGGTTGAACCTTCGGGGTCAAGTCCAACGCCATTGCAGAAATCCTTGAACGTCTGTTCGTCGTCCTTGAATTCCTTGACGGCTGTGGCTACCGCCTTCGCCATGCCAAGAACGCTTTCGCAGTTCTTCTTGGCGTGGCTCTTATAGTCCGCCACCAACTGCTGGCACCGTGTTCCATTTGGAACAGTGATGTCTTCGTCGGCGTATTTCATGGTCAGAGCGACAGCCTCGAACTGACTGTCGGACTGACCGGGTTGTTGAATTTCACGCATGCTGAATAGCCCGCACCATTACTGGGCGGGTTCCTCTTGTTCGTATTCACAGCCCGGGACCATCCCGAGCTTCAAACAGCAGTCCTCGTTCCGAGACGCGGATGCGCTCGGCCAATCAGGACAGCCCGGCGGCCGGGGTCAGACCCGGTGCTTGGGGATGCGGGGAATGTAGTGCCCGCCGGCACCTGGAGACAACCAAAAAATCTCAATAATTTCAAACAGTTATTGTTGTTAATATAAAATCTAACCAACGTGTCGGCCTGCCTGACAAGGCGGTGTCGGAAGCGCGCGAGCGGGTGCGCTCCGCCCTGGTCGCATCCGGCCTGGCGCTGCCGGCGCGCCGCATCACCGTCAATCTCGCGCCCGCCGACCTGCCGAAGGAAGGCAGCCACTACGACCTGCCGATCGCGCTCGGCCTGATGGCGGCGATCGGCGCGCTGCCGGCGGATGCGCTCGCGGGCTTCACCGTGCTCGGCGAGCTCGGGCTCGACGGCTCGCTCACGGCGGTGGCCGGCGTGCTGCCGGCGGCGATCGGCGCCAATGCGCGCGGCGACGGCCTGATCTGTCCCGCCGCCTGCGGCGCGGAGGCGGCCTGGGCGAGCCCGGAGATGGAGATCATCGCGCCGGCGTCGCTGATCCAGCTCGCCAATCATTTCCGCGGCACGCAGGTGTTGTCGCGCCCGCAGCCGAAGGTGCGCGAGGTCGAAGGCAGCTTGCTCGATCTCAAGGACATCAAGGGCCAGGAGAGCGCCAAGCGCGCGCTCGAGGTCGCCGCGGCCGGCGGGCATAACCTGTTGATGATCGGCCCGCCCGGCGCCGGCAAATCGATGCTGGCGGCGCGGCTGCCGACGATCCTGCCGCCGCTCACGCCCGCAGAATTGCTCGAAGTGTCGATGATCGCGTCGGTCGCCGGCGTGATCGAAGGCGGTGCGCTCACCAACCGGCGCCCGTTCCGCAGTCCGCATCATTCCGCCTCGATGCCGGCGCTGGTCGGCGGGGGCTTGCGCGCGCGGCCGGGCGAAGTCTCGCTCGCGCACAACGGCGTGCTGTTCCTCGACGAGTTTCCCGAGTTCGAGCCGCGCGCGCTCGAACTCGCTGCGTCAGCCCTTGGAGACCGGCGAGGTCGCGATCGCACGCGCCAACCATCGCATCACCTATCCGGCCCGTTTCATGCTGGTCGCCGCCATGAACCCGTGCCGCTGCGGCCGCGCCTCGGAGCCGGGCTTCACCTGCAAGCGCGGCCCCAATGTGCGTTGCGCCGCCGACTATCAGGCGCGGCTGTCGGGCCCGCTGATGGATCGCATCGACCTGCACATCGAGGTGCCCGCCGTCACCGCCGCCGATCTCATCCTGCCGCCGCCGGCCGAAGGCAGCCGCGAAGTCGCCGCGCGCGTCGCGCGCGCCCGTGCCATGCAGATCGAGCGCTACGCGGCGATCGGCCTGCCGCACATCCGCACCAACGCCACGGCCGCCGGGCCGGTGCTCGAAGACATCGCCAAGCCCGACGCCAGCGGGCTCGCGCTCCTGCGCGACGCCGCCGACGCCATGCGGCTCTCCGCGCGCGGCTATCATCGCGTGCTGCGGGTCGCCCGCACGCTCGCCGATCTCGACGGCGCCGACAAAGTCGGCCGCGTGCATCTCGCCGAAGCGCTGTCCTATCGCGCGCTCGCCGACGAGGTGAGACGAGCGGCGTGAAAGGGATTATGTCTGGCGCATGACCCTGAGTGAGTTTGAAGCGCTGCACACGGAATTGATCGCCTTCCGCGGAGACATGGATCAGCGGTTCACGGCGATCCGCGGCGATATGGATCAGCGCTTCACTGCGATCGATTCTCGTCTCACAACGATGGACGGGCGATTCGCCTCGATGGACGTGAAATTCGCGGGTATCGAAGCGCGGCTCGCCAACACCGCCACCGCATCCACGATCTATCAGGCGGTGTTGTCGATGTTGGGCGGCGCCGTTGCCATCATCGTCGGCGTGGTGGTCGTGCTCAAGGCGATCGGCCGTTATTCCCTGACGCTGAGGTGACCGCCGGCCGCCTGGCGTAAGGCGCCGGCTTATGCGCTTAGCCAAGCATTACCGTTAATCATCCCTTGCGCGCTCTATGTCCATTCCGCCCGCGTCAGCCACTTCGACGCCTGCCGCGCTGGTCCGGCAGACGCCGCGCGGCGCGCGTCGCATCCGCTAAAATTTGAGCGATCGGGTTACCCCACCGTCAACCCTGTCCGACGGCTTTCCGCGCACCGCGCCGTGCGTTGAACGCAATCGCAACCGGTCCCGGCGCAAAATCCCCACATAAACAAAGAGAACACGGGCGGCGCGCGCCTGCGACGCATGCCGAAAGCCCGTGGCGGGGTGGCGTGATGCGGGATCAATCCGTGCGACGGCTCTGGATTTTACGGCCGCCGGATTCTGTCCGCCATCGTTCGCGGCGCCGTCATCCTCTCGATGTCGTTCGGTGCCGCATTCGGCTTCCTGGCCACGATCCGCAATCCCGCGGTGAACTACGATCCGCACGCGTTCGCGGTCGGTGTGGCCGGGCTGTTCGGCGCGGCCTGCGGCGCCCTCGGCTTGCTGTACGCGCGCATGCGTGCGCTCAGGAGCGAGCTGCGCGCGCTGCAACAGCGCGCCGAGGAGCTGGCCGACCGCCATTGGGAGCTCAAGGAATCGGAAGAGCGCGCCAAGAGTTTTCTGGCCGCGCAAGGCGACGTGATCGCGCGCCGCGACGCCGACGGGCGCATCACCTATGTCAACGACGCGTTCTGCGTGCTCGCCAACCGGCAGCGCGAGGCGCTGCTCGGAACCGCCTTCACGTTGCCGGTGCTCGAGCAGGGCGCCACCGCGCACGCCGCCGACGGCACCCGCATCCACGACCAGAAGATCGCCGCCGAGCCCGGCGCGCGCTGGATCGCCTGGCGCGAAGTAATGGTGCGCTCGGGCGGCGAGCCCGGCGCCGAGCTGCAGAGCGTCGGCCGCGACGTCACCGACCGCGTGCAGGCCGAACGCGCGCTCGCCGATGCGCGCGACCAGGCGGAGACCGCCAACCGCGCGAAGTCGCGCTTCCTGGCGATGGTCTCGCACGAGGTGCGCACCCCGCTCAACGGCATCCTCGGGATGGCCGACCTCTTGCGCGACACGACGCTCACGCCGGAGCAGACGACCTACGTCAAGGCGGTGAAGACCTCGGGCGACGCGCTGCTCTCGCTGATCGACGAGATCCTCGATTTCTCCAAGATCGAAGCCGGCCGCATCGACCTTGACGCCCGCGCATTCGACCTCACCGCGCTGATCGAAGAGACGGCCGAACTGATCGCGCCCCGCGCGCAGGCCAAGGAGCTCGAGATCGCCTCCTATGTGGAGGATGGATTGCCCTCCCGGGTGACCGGCGACGCCGCGCGGCTGCGGCAGGTGCTGCTCAATCTGGCCGGCAATGCGGTGAAGTTCACCGACCGCGGTGGCGTCGCCATCGTCGTCGAGCGCGGTGTCCGGCCGGGCGAGATCGACGTCCTGGTGCGCGACACCGGCATCGGCATCGGGCCCGACGAGCACGAGCGCATCTTCAAGGAGTTCGAGCAGGCCGACGGCGGCATCGCCCGCAGGTTCGGTGGCACCGGATTGGGCCTTTCGATTTCCCAGCGCATCGTCGAGCGCATGGGCGGCCGCATCGCGGTCGAGAGCATGCCCGGCTCCGGCGCAACCTTTCGGGTTTCGCTGCCGCTGGCGAGCGCGGCAGGCAGCGACGATGCACCGTTCGCTGCGCCCGACCTTGCCGGAATGGACGTGATGATCGTCGCGGCGTCGGCGGTCGAAAGCTCGCTGCTCGCCCGCCGGCTGACCCATTGGGGCGCGCGGGTGTGCGTCGCCCCCGACGAGAAGGTCGCCGCCGCGTTGCTGCCCGAGCGCGCCTGGGGCGCGATCTTCGTCGATCATGCCAACGGCCGCGCCGCGTGTGACGCGCTGGCGCGGATGACGGCGGTGCCGCGGCGCTTCGTGCTGGTGACGCCGGCGGTGCGCACCGAGCTGCGGCGCCCTGAAAGAGGCCGGCTTCACCGGCTATCTGATCAAGCCGGTACGGGTGGCGTCGCTCGCGGCCCGGATGACGGGCGGCGACGGCGAGTTCGAGCGGCCCGGCGAGAGCGTGGACGCTGCAATCGACACCGCGCCCACGGACACGGCGAAGGGCCTTGCGATCCTGGTCGCGGAGGACAACGAGATCAACGCGCTGCTGGCGCGTTCACTGCTCACGCGGCTCGGCCATCGTCCGACCATCGCGACCAACGGCGAGGCCGCGGTCGATGCCTGGCTGTCGGCGCGCGCGGCCGGCGAGCCCTATGCGATCGTGCTGATGGACGTGCATATGCCGGGCGTGGACGGGATCGAGGCGACGCGACGCATCCGCGAGGCGGAGGCGGGCGGAGCGCGCACGCCGATCGTCGCGCTCACCGCCAATGCGTTCGAGGAAGACCGCGAGGCCTGCATCGCCGCCGGCATGGACGGCTTCCTGACCAAGCCGCTCGACCGCGAGCGGCTGGCGACGGCGCTGGCGACCGCCGCCGAGGCCAAGGCGATGGCGGCGTAGGCACTCACCGTACCGCCCAAATCCGCATTTTCATTTGCGTCGGCTTGATAGTACGCTGCCGGTTCACAACTGCATGAACTGGTGGCGGAATGACAACGACCGAAATGCAACCGCGGAAGATTCGTTTGTTGCGCGTCTTCCGGGTCATCACGGCGACGTTCCAATATTGCTGGAAGGACGCCAGGCGGTTGTTTGTCATCACCTGGTTCGCCTGCGCGCTCGCATCGGTGAGCCGGGTGGTGCTGGACTGGCTGGTCTATTCGTGGCCGCCCCTGCTCCCGGCCTGGACGCAATCCCTGCATTTCGACCCGCCGACCTGGCTGACGCCGTTGTTCCTGGCGCCGTGGGTGGCGATGGGATGGGCCTTTGTCCTGAACGAAATGTTCGAGGAGGATGCGCGCCGTGGCGTCGTCAAGACGCGGGCCCGTGAGCTTGGATGGCTCCGGTTTGAGCTCGGCCGCACGGTGCTGATCGCAGCAGCCATTCTGGCGGTCGTCTACCTGCTCGAGGGCGCGACCCGATCGGCCCAGTTTGAGATCCTCTATGCCATCGCTTCCGCGTCCGATCCGTCGGACCGCGCGTTGACGCTGTGGGCGGGGTTGCTCACCGCGGTGCGCGTCGGCTTGATGATCGTCGTCTTCACCTGGTGCTTCCCGCTGGCCGGGCTGGTCCTGCAGACCGGCACTTTCAGCTTCGCCCGCGTTCGGGAGATCCTGCGCGGCAACTGGCTGCGGGTGGCGCTGATCTTCCTGTTGCTGAGCGTCGTGCTGAGGGGCATCGATCTGCTGGTCGCACCGCTGACGGACTGGCTGATCGGATCGCTGACGAGCTCGACCACCTGGACTTTCCGCGCGGCCGTGATCCGCTTCGTGATCGACTTCCCGCTGCAGATGCTGTGGATCGTGGCCTGGGCGGTGACGGTCGGCATCGTGCTGCACACGCTCAACCCGCCGGCGACGGCGACCGAGCGCGCGGGCGCGGGACCTGCCTAGATCACAATTTCCGCAGCGCCACTTCCTCGACCAGGTGGCTCTCGCCCTTCTTGAGGATGAGATGGGCACGATGGCGGGTCGGCTGGATGTTCTCGTGCAGATTGATGAGGTTGATCCGGTTCCAGATCGCGGTTGCGGTCGTCACCGCCTCGATATCCGAGAGTTTCGAGTAACGGTGGAAGTATGATTTCGGATCGCTGAAGGCGGTGCCGCGCAGCGTCAGGAAGCGGTCGACGTACCAGCGCAGCAGCACGTCCTCGTCGGCGTCGAGATAGATCGAGAAGTCGAAGAAATCCGACACGAACGGGATCGCCTTGCCGTCGCGCGGCAGTCGGCCGGTCTGCAGCACGTTGAGGCCTTCGACCACCAGGATGTCGGGGCGATCGATCTCGATCCACTGGTTCGGCACCACGTCATAGACCAGATGCGAATAGATCGGCGCGCGCGCGGGACGCCGGCCGGCCTTGATGTCGGAGAGGAAGCGCAGCAGCGCCGGCAGGTCGTAGCTTTCGGGAAAGCCCTTGCGCTCCATCAGGCCTTCGCGTTCCAGAATCGCGTTCGGATAGAGGAAGCCGTCGGTGGTGACGAGATCGACCTTCGGCACGTTCGGCCAGCGCTTGAGCAGCGCCTGCAGCACGCGCGCGGTGGTCGACTTGCCCACCGCCACCGAGCCCGCGACGCCGATGATGTACGGCATCTTGCCATCATCGGTGCCGAGGAAGCCCTGCTGCGCTTTGAACAGACGCTGCGCCGCCTGAACATAGAACGACAACAACCGCGACAGCGGCAGATAGATCTCCTCGACCTCTTTCATGTCGAGCCGGTCGTGCAGCGAGCGCAGCCGCGTCACCTCTTCCGGTGTCAGGGTCATCGGATGGTCGGCGCGCTTCTCCGCCCATTCCGCACGCGAGAACGTGTGGTAGGGCGAGAGGACTCCTTCGGGGGTGCGCTGTTCCATCGAGTGTTTCTTTAGGCCATGATCTTTTCCGAAAACCGGTTCCCACTTTTCGGGATCATGGCCCTAGCTTTGCGGACGCGAGGCCTTTTCCTCGAGCCCGGATTGGCGTTGGCGCTCGGCGAGCACGGCCTCGACCTGCGCCAGCGAGATGCCGCGCGCATGCAGCACCACGAGCAGATGGTAGAGCAGGTCGGCGGCCTCGCCGGTCAGGTGCTTGTCGTCCTCATGGACGGCGGCGATCACGGTCTCGACCGCCTCCTCGCCGAGCTTCTTGGCGCAATGGGCGACGCCGCGATCGATGAGCTTGCGCGTATAGGAGACGTCGGCGCCGGCCTGGGCACGTTCCTGGACGCGTTTTTCGAGGTCTCGCAGTGAGAAGTCAGCCATAATGGCTTCCTTAGCATCTCTTTCCGCAACGGGGGAGAGGACCAACCCCTAGCCTTAAGACGAACCTGAACCGCCACACGAGCCAATGCCGACCCTCGATTTCTGGTTCGATTTCGCCTCGACCTATTCCTATCCGGCGGCGATGCGGATCGCCCCGCTGGCGGCCGCGGCCGGCGTGACCGTGCGCTATCGGCCGTTTTTGCTGGGGCCGATCTTCAAGGCCCAGGGCTGGGACACCTCGCCGTTCAACGTCTATGAGGCCAAGGGCCGCCACATGTGGCGCGACCTCGAGCGGCTGTGCGCCGATCTCGCGCTGCCGTTCCGGCGCCCGCAGCCGTTCCCACAGTCGGGCCTGCTGGCGGCGCGCCTCGCGCTGGTCGGGCTCGCCGACGGCTGGGGCGAGGATTTCTGCCGGGCGGTGTTCCGCGCCGAGTTTGCCGATGGCGCCCGGATCGACGACGCGGCGGTCATCGGCGGTATCCTGACGGGTCTGAAGCTTGACCCGACGTCGGCACTCGCCGCCGCGCAAACCGACGGCAACAAGCAGCGCCTGCGCCAGCAGACCGACGAAGCGCAACGGCGCGGGATTTTCGGCGCGCCGACCTTTGTTGCCGGCGACGGCGAGCTGTTTTGGGGCAACGATCGGCTCGAACGCGCGCTGCAATGGGCGCGTGATGGAAGGTAGGGCGCGTACTCATCAATGCACCGGAATAGCGGCCGCACTCAAACGATCGCCGCGATGAGCTGCTCCCAACTCGGCGACCTGGGCATGTCCTCCCATTCCGAAAAATAGCGCCGCTGCGCGAGTTGCGGCGTCAGATGGAAGATATCGCTAAAGCCTAGCTCAGTCAGTTGTTCGATCAGGTCGCTCGCGCGCAAACGGCTTTTCCAGGGTTCGCCAAGCGTCGCAGTGCGCCTGGCGGAATGAATGAGTGCGTTGACGCCATCGCCATCCAATTCGTCATCGGGCGGGGCAAACGAGAACACGATCTCACTGCCTGATGACAGCGCTGACGCGAAACCAAGCAGCGCATCGATCGCATCGCGACCAAGATATTGAGTCACTCCGAGGACCGAGCAGAAGCTTGCCGTCTTGGCCTCAAATCCACACGCCGCCAATTGCTCCGGGAGCCGACGCTCTTCGAGGTCTACCGGCACGTAGGTCAGGTTGGCGGGCTTCCCCAGCCCGCGCTCGCGAAGCCGTTCCTGGGTCCAGGCCAGGCTCGCGGGATGGTCGGCAGCGAAGACTTGCATGTCGCGGGCGAATTCGGGCTGGCGCCAAGGAAAGGTATCGAGCCCGGCGCCCACCATCACATATTGGCGGACGCCGCGCGCGGACGCCTGCGCCAGACGATCCTCGGCGAACCTGCTCCTCATCGCAAACAAAACACGGAACAGTTTCGGCTCCGGCGCGCCGGGATCGTCGAGTGTGTCGACGATCGCCGAGTCGAACGCCTCGGGCACTAGACCAACGACGATCGGATCATTGAAAATCCGGGGATTGTCGAGGAGCTGGTGCGCGGCCCTTCGGATGGCGGCGCGCAGCAGCGTTCGGCTTGGCTGTCCCGTCAACATGATGTTCAGTCCGCTTTGGATTAGGAGATCAGCGTGAATGGGAGGCCCGGAGCCGCGTCATTGCGCGGCAAGAAGCCGCTTGACCACCGGCATCCACAATTGCTGTTCGCTACGGATGAATGCGGCAGTCTCTGCCGGCGACAGAAGGCGCTCGTAGTTACCAAGCTGCCGGATTTTCTCTTGCACCTCCCGCTGGCCGAGCACCGCTCGCAAATCGCGGCTGACCTTCTTCACGATCTCATCCGGCGTGCCGGTCGGCGCCATCAATGCGTACCAACCCGACGCAGCAAAACCAGGGATCACTTCTGCAACAGTCGGCACATCCGGGAGATTGGACACTCGCTCGACGGACGTTATCGCCAACATCTTGACCGTCCCGCCCTGGATTGCGCCCCGCAAGCTTACAAAACTGTCGACAATCACCGAAATCCGTCCACCCATGATGTCGGCAAGGGCCTGGGACGTGCTGGGATATGGAACATAGGTCAAATCGATTGCCGCGCTGGTCCGAAACAGCTCGCCCGTCAGGTTCGGCATCGAGCCGCGAACCGTTGCCGAATACATGATTTCACCGGGACGTTTCCTAGCCAGCGTTATCAACTCGGCCAACGTATTCACGCCGAGCGACGGAGCGACGGCGATCACGAATGGCTCCTGACCCACCAAGCCGATGGGCGTGAAGTCGCGCGCGAGATCGAACGATAGCTTTTGCGTCACCGGCAATACCACCATGCTCGACGCGTTCGGCTGGTAGAGTGTGTAGCCGTCGCGCTCTGCACTGACTGCTGCCTGAGCCGCAAGCAATCCGCCGGCGCCGGGACGGTTGATGACCAACACTTGCTGTCCCCAAGCCTGGGTCAGACGCTCGGCAACGATGCGGCCGATCACATCAGGCCCGTTTCCAGCGGGAGCCGGATTGATGATCCTCACTGGCTTGGTCGGATAGATGTCAGCCTGTGCCGGCAATCCGATCGCAACGGACACTGTTAGCAGGCAGGCCGACGCAATTCCGGTCCGTTGAAGGCGTGCGCGCATGGGCGGTTCCGTTTGTTCGAGGCAATCCTTGTCAGGACTGTCGGGGCCAAAACGAGCGTAGTCGATCCCGATATGACGGGAAGTGCCAGTTTGTGCTATCCATATGACCTCCAGTCATAGGGAGCGATCATGGACCTGCACGAGCGTGTCAGCCAGCGACTCAAGCTGCGCGATCTGCGTCTGCTGCTGTCGGTGGTGCAATGGGGCAGCATGGCCAAAGCCGCCGCTCAGCTCAATCTCACGCAATCAGGCGTGTCGCGAGCGATCGCCGACATGGAGCATACGCTTGGCGTGCGTCTCTTTGATCGCACATCTCAGGGCGTCGAGCCGACGCCTTACGGCAGTGCGCTGCGCAAGTGGGGCAATGCCGTCTTCGACGATCTGCGGCAGGGCGTGAAGGAGATCGAGTTTCTCGCCGATCCGGCCGCCGGCGAGCTGCGGATCGGATGTGCGGAGCCCATGCTCAGCGGCCTGCTGCCGGCCATCATTGGCCCGCTCTATCGGCAATATCCGCGCATCGACTTTCACGTGACCGGACTGTCGACGAGTCCGCAGCAATACCGCGAACTGCGCGAACGCAACGTAGACCTCATTCTTGGTCGAATGCTCCAACCGTTGGATGAAGACCTGGAAGGACAGGTTCTGTTTGGAGAACGCACGTTTGTCGTGGCGGGGTTGCAGAATCCATGGGGCCGCCGTCGCAAGATTGAGCTCTCCGAACTGATTGACGAACCTTGGGTTATCCCAAATCCCAATGCCGTGGTTGGGGCCCTCTTCGTTGACACGTTTCGCAGGATGAACCTCAAGGTGCCGCGGATTGCCGTCACCAGCACGTCAATTCAGTTGCATGCCGCTATGCTCGAAACCGGTCCCTTCCTTTCGCTGTTTCCCGGCTCGCTGTTGCGGTTCGGCGCCAAACGCCTCTCGCTTAAGGTCCTGCCGGTCAATCTGCCCGCCGTGCCATCGCCCGTCGGCATCGTGACCTTGAAAAACCGGACGTTAAGCCCGGTCACGCAGCTCTTCATCGACAGCGCCCGCAAGACCGCGCGGCCTCTGGCGCGATAGGCAAGCCCATCGGACATCAGCCAGCGTTTGCCGAACAATCACGATTTATAAGGACGCGCCCTAGATCAAGCATCCAGCCGCATCGGCAGCCCGGCCTTGGCCATGTGCTCCTTGGCCTGGCGGATGGTGTATTCGCCGAAATGGAAGATCGACGCCGCCAGCACCGCGGTGGCGTGGCCGTCGCGGATGCCCTCGACCAGATGATCGAGATTGCCGACGCCGCCGGACGCGATCACCGGCACCGGCACCGCGTCGGCGATGGCGCGGGTGAGCGCGATGTCGAAGCCCGACTTGGTGCCGTCACGGTCCATCGAGGTGAGCAGGATTTCGCCGGCGCCGAGCGCGACCACCTCGCGCGCGTAGTCGACGGCTTCGAGGCCGGTCGGGTTGCGCCCGCCATGGGTGAAGATCTCCCAGCGCGCCGGTTCGCCCGGCTTCGACACCTTCTTGGCGTCGACCGCGACCACGATGCACTGGTTGCCGAATTTCTCCGCCGCCTCCTTCACGAAATCGCGGCGCGTCACCGCCGCGGTGTTGATCGAGACCTTGTCGGCCCCGCATTGCAGGAGCTTGCGGATGTCGTCGACCGTGCGCACGCCGCCGCCGACGGTCAGCGGCATGAAGCAGGCTTCGGCGGTGCGCGTGACCACGTCGAAGATGGTGTCGCGGTTCTCGTGGCTCGCGGTGATGTCCAGGAACGTCAGCTCGTCGGCGCCGGCGGCGTCATAGGCGATGGCGGCCTCGACCGGATCGCCGGCGTCGCGCAGATCGACGAAGTTCACGCCCTTGACGACGCGGCCGTCCTTGACGTCGAGGCAGGGGATGACGCGCACCTTGAACATCGCTGCTCGCTCACTTGCTGGTCGCGGACGCCGCGACTTTATCCAACTTAGATGGGGTTCGACAGCTCATGACCGCAACAGCCGCTGCCAGCCGAAGACCAGCAGGCAGGCCAGCACGATGGTCGATGTGAGCCACAGCGCCGCCAGCCATGGATTGACCGGCCCCAGCACGTCCACCAGCGCCCGCAGCAGGGTGCCGACCTGATCGCCGGCACTCATTGCCGCGCCCGCGCCGCCCGGATCAGCTTGAGCGCCTCAGCCGGATCGAGGCGGCCTCGTAGAGCGCGCGGCCGGCAATCGCGCCGGCGAGTTTCTTGGCGCGCGGTTCCAGCATCTGCTTCACGTCCTCGATCGAAGCGAGGCCGCCGGATGCGATCACCGGCGTGTTGATCGCTTCGGCGAGCGCGATGGTGGCATCGAGGTTCAGTCCCTGCAGCAGCCCGTCGCGGGCGATGTCGGTATAGATGATGGCGGCGACGCCGGCGTCCTCGAAGCGCTGCGCGATATCGAGCACCGTCACTTCCGACGTCTCCGCCCAGCCGTCGACCGCGACCTTGCCGTCGCGGGCATCGAGCCCGACCGCGACGCGGCCGGGAAACTGCCGTGACGCCGCTTTCACCAGCTCCGGATCGCGCACCGCCGCGGTGCCGATGATGACACGGTCGACGCCGCGGCCGAGCCAGCCTTCGATCGTGGTCATGTTGCGGATGCCGCCGCCGAGCTGCACCGGCATCGAAATGGTCTTGAGGATCAAGTCGACCGCCTCGCCGTTCACCGGCTTGCCGGCGAAGGCGCCGTCGAGATCGACGATGTGGAGATATTCGAAGCCCTGGTCCTCGAAGGCCTTCGCCTGCGCCGCCGGATCGGCATTGAACACGGTGGCGCGCGCCATGTCGCCCTGTTGCAGGCGGACGGCCTGGCCTTCCTTGAGATCGATCGCGGGAAAAATGATCACGGCGTCCACTTCAGGAAATTGGCGATGAGGCGAAGCCCCAGCCGCTGGCTCTTCTCGGGATGGAACTGCGTGCCGGCGATGGTGTCGCGTCCGACAATGGCGGTGACAGGCCCGCCGTAGTCGGCCTGCGCGACCAGATCGGAGCGCGCCGCGGCCTTGAGGTGATACGAGTGCACGAAATAGGCGTGCAGGCCCTGCGGCCCGGTCTCGATGCCGTCGAGCAGCGGGTGCGGCTTGACGGCGTTGAGCGTGTTCCAGCCCATGTGCGGGATCTTGAGCGTCGGATCGGCGGGCGCGATCTTGTCGACCTCGCCGGCGATCCAGCCCAGCCCGTTGGTGACTTTGTATTCGAGCCCGCGCTCCGCCATCAGCTGCATGCCGACGCAGATGCCGAGGAACGGCCGGCCGCGCTTGTGCACCCGCTCGTTGAGCGCCTCGATCATGCCGTCGATGGAATCGAGCCCGCGCCGGCAATCGGCAAAGGCGCCGACGCCGGGCAGCACGATGCGGTCCGCGCGCGCGACCGCTTCCGGGCTGCGGGTCACCACGATCGGCTGCGTGACGCCGGATTCGCGCGCCGCGCGCTCGAACGCCTTGGCGGCCGAATGCAGATTGCCCGACCCGTAATCGACGATCGCAACGGTCACCGATGCGCTCCGGGCTGCGGAAACAAGCCGATGACGTCGGTCGCGGGCGATGCGCCGCGATGCGCCGGCGCCGCCGGGGCGGCCGCGTGCGGCGTCACCGGCGAGATCGGCGCCAGCGTTTCGCCGCGCACCCACGAATTGAAGAACCGCCGCTCGACCGTGTCGCGATCGCTGCCGACGATGGTGCCGACATTGCGCCAGCCCCGCCGCCCGAGCGTGAAGCGCCGCAGCGTTCCCGCCTCCATGCCGATCAGGACCGCGAGCATGAACCCCGCGAACAGCGAGCCGCCGCTCGATGCGCCGACCAGTCGCAAGCCGATATGCATGGCGGCGGCGACCGCGATGTAGCCGAGCAGCACCAGCCACATCCGGTGCCGCAGCATCCACAGCGGTCCCAGCAGGAACGCCCAGAACGAAAAGCCATCGCGCACGAAGGCGAAGCGCACGGGATCGGGCGCGGCTTCGTATTTCTTCAACGGCGGCTGATGCACTGTGTAGACGGCCATGGATTACCACTCACTTGTTGCTGCTACGCTATTGCATTTTGAGCATGATCTTTTCCGAAAATCGGTTTCCACTTTTCGGGATCATGCTCACGCCGCCCCAGTGATCGCGGCAGCCGGGCTCATGCGCCCAGGCTGCCCTTGGTCGATGGAATCTCATTGGCCGCGCGCGCATCGATCGAGATCGCGGCGCGCAGCGCCCGCGCCAGACCCTTGAAGCAGGATTCGGCGATGTGATGGTCGTTGGTGCCGTAGAGCACCTGCACATGCAGCGTGACGCCGGCATTGGTGGCGAAGGCCTGGAACCACTCCTGCACCAGTTCGGTGTCGAAGGTGCCGACCTTGTCGCGCACGAACTCGGCCTTGAACACCAGGAACGGCCGCCCCGAGATATCGATCGCGACGCGCGTGAGCGCCTCGTCCATCGGCACGTGCACGTCGGCATAGCGGGTGATGCCGCGCATGTCGCCGAGCGCCTGCTTCACCGCCTGGCCGAGCGCGATGCCGACGTCCTCGGTGGTGTGGTGGTGGTCGATATGCAGATCGCCCTTGGCCTTCACGGTCAAGTCGATGCGCGAATGCCGCGCCAGGAGATCGAGCATGTGATCGAAAAAGCCGATACCGGTGGCGATCGACGATGCGCCGGTGCCGTCGAGATCGACCGCGACCTCGACGTCGGTTTCCTTGGTGGTGCGCTTGATGCTGGCCTTGCGCATGCAGAATCCCTGAAAGCCGCCGCCTTTTATCAGGGACCGGGCGGCTTCGCCACTGCAGCATGGCAGGCAGGCGTCCGCGCCGCTGCTGGCAGCAGCGCACGGGGACGAAGTCTATCAGTCGGAAACAGGCGAAATCCTGGTAAATTTCACCACGGGTTACGGTCAGCGTCGGAAGCAGGCGGGTTGGGCCCGGGGGCCTCAGGCTGCTTGGCCGGGTAGTAGGCCGTCAGCAGGCCATACGCCACCCCGAGCACCAGGCCGTAGATCAGGTGATAGCCCAGCGTCACGATCGCCGCGACCGGTCCGATCCGCACGCCAAACCATCCGGCTTTCGCCAGCGGCATGAACAGGATCATCATCAAGAGCCAGGCGAACACGCCGAAGATGAGACCCTTGAGCCAGTAGGCGCGGCTCTCCCACATCGCGTCGAGGGCGCCGAACAGCAGGCCCCACACCACCACGCCGACGATGAAGTGATCCATCCAGGCGGCCACCGTCTGGATGCTGCCGAGATTGACCAGAAGGCGGATGATGTTGACCTCGGGCCACAGGCCCATTTGGGCCTTGAGGATCAGGATTCCGCTTAGCACCAGCGTGGCAACGAGCCCCGCAAGCATTCCCCGCAAGCTATTGGACATAGCGATCCTCCCAGATCGACGCCCCTGATGATTGCGCAGTCAGGGCGAGTTGGAATTGCGTCGCGTTGTCTCAGGTCTTATCTGTTGGGCGCAAAGCGAGATTTCGGCCCATGCAGTCGCCCGTTCTCCCGTCCTGGCACGGTACTACCATCCTCACGGTCCGCAAGGGCGGTCAGGTCGTAATCGGCGGCGACGGGCAGGTCTCGATCGGACAGACCATCGTCAAGTCGAACGCCAAGAAAGTGCGCCGTCTCGGCAAGAACGACGTGATCGGCGGATTTGCCGGCGCGACCGCGGATGCATTCACGTTGTTCGAGCGCCTCGAAGCCAAGCTCGACCAGTATCCGGGCCAGCTGATGCGCGCAGCGGTCGAGCTCGCCAAGGATTGGCGCACCGACCGCTACCTGCGCCGGCTGGAAGCGATGATGATCGTCGCCGACGCGCAGGTGTCGCTGGTGCTCACCGGCACCGGCGACGTGCTCGAGCCCGAGGCCGGCGTCATGGGCATCGGCTCCGGCGGCAACTACGCGCTCGCCGCCGCTCGCGCGCTGATCGACGGACCCACGACGCCGAGACGATCGTGCGCAAGTCGCTCGACATCGCCGCCGACATCTGCGTCTACACCAACCGCAACGTCACGCATCGAAAAGCTTTGATGCATGCGAGAGCGAGGATCTCGACGCCGCGGTCGCCGCGGGGATGTTGCCGCAGGCGCAGGCCGACGCGTTGCGCGAGTTCGTTGCCGAGCGCCGCAGCGCGGCGCCGAAGCAGCGGCGATGCCGGAGGAAGAACGCTTCCGCTTCATGCCGGCTTCAACGATTTCTTCTTCGCGGTCGGCATCCTGTTGCTCGGATTCGGCATGGCGTTCTTCACCGGCGGCGAGCCGGTGCGCGAGCCTGGTCGCGCGTGATCGTCGTATGGGGATTGGCGGAGCTGCTGGTGCGGCCGCCTGCGGCTCGTGCTGCCCGGGATTCTGCTGGCGCTGTATCTTCATCGTCTTCGTCTTCCTCATGCGTTCCGACCGACCTGTCGTAGTTCACCGACCAGCTGGATATCGCATCCTTGTCGCCATGGCACGCGGTCACGGATCGGTTTTCTGCTACCGCGTCGTGGGCATCATCGGCGGCACCGTATCTTGCGGCTCGCGAGCAAAGCCCTGCTCGGCGCCGCCGCCGCGGCGGTGCTACTATTGCGCGGTTCCGGCTGCCGTTTGCGCTGCTGCCGATCGCCGGCAGTCTGGTCATCGTCGCTACCTCGTCGATCAGTGCTATGCGGCCGGGCCGCTCAGCGCCGATGCGTATCGCGCACCGCTGATCGGTCCTCGCTCTGCGGCCTCGTGGTCTTCTGACATTCTTCGCGCGATGGCGTTCGACATGTCCGACCGGAGCGCGTGACGCGCCGCTCCGATTGCGCGTTCTGGCTCCATCTTCTGGCAGCGCCGCTGATCGTGCATTCGCTGGTTTCGCTGGTCGCGCCGCAACTGTCGCCAGCATCACCACGCAGCCGCGATCGCGATCCTTGCGATCTTGACCGTCCTCGCGGCCATCGCGATCGCGATCGACCGCCGCGCGCTGCTGGTGTCGGCGCTGATCTATATCGGCGCGTGATTGCCTATGGCATCGGAGGACCCGCCGCCAGGCTCGGCGCCGGAGCCGAAGCAATCGGGCCGCCTGTGTTCTTCCCGACGCTGCTCATCCTCGGCGCATTCGTGATCTCGCTCGGCGTCGGCTGGCGGCCGTTGCGCCGGCTGTTCCTGCGCATCCTGCCGGCCGACGGTCGGCAACCGGCTGCCGCCCGAGCCCGCCGCCGCATGAGTTGCACTCCGGACAATTTGTCCCGGAACGTCCTCATGCTTATCTATCGCATCCGTGCTTGGCAGACCGCCCCACCGCTGTAGCGTACGAGTTCCCAACCGTGACCGACTTCTCCCCCCGCGAAATCGTCTCCGAGCTCGACCGGTTCATCATCGGCCAGGCCGACGCCAAGCGCGCGGTCGCGATCGCGCTGCGCAACCGCTGGCGGCGGCTGCAGCTCGACGAGAAGATGCGCGAGGAGGTGCTGCCCAAGAACATCCTGATGATCGGCCCGACCGGCGTCGGCAAGACCGAGATTTCGCGCCGGCTCGCCAGGCTCGCGGGCGCGCCGTTCCTCAAGATCGAGGCGACCAAGTTCACCGAGGTCGGCTATGTCGGCCGCGACGTCGAGCAGATCGTGCGCGACCTGGTCGAGATCGCGATCACGCAGACCCGCGAGCGCAAGCGCAAGGACGTGCATGCGCGCGCCGCGCTGGCCGCCGAGGAGCGGGTGCTCGACGCGCTGGTCGGCCCCGGCGCCAGCCCGGCGACGCGCGATTCCTTCCGCCGCAAGCTGCGGGCCGGCGAGCTCAACGGCAAGGAAATCGAGATCGAGGTGCAACAGGCCGGCGGCGGCATGCCGATGTTCGAGATTCCGGGCATGCCGGGCGCGCAGATGGGCGCGATCTCGATCGGCGACATTTTCGGCAAGCTCGGCGGCGGCCGCAGCAAGACGCGGCGCGTCACGGTGGAGGAATCGCACGAGATCCTGATCAACGAGGAATCCGACAAGCTGCTCGACGGCGATCAGCTGGTGCAGGAAGCGATCCGCGCGGTCGAGCAGAACGGCATCGTGTTCCTCGACGAGATCGACAAGATCGCCGGCCGCGAGGGCCGCACCGGCGCCGACGTCTCGCGCGAGGGCGTGCAGCGCGATCTGCTGCCGCTGATCGAGGGCACCACGGTCGCGACCAAGCACGGCTCGGTGAAAACCGATCACATCCTGTTCATCGCCTCGGGCGCGTTCCATCTGACGAAACCGTCCGACCTGCTGCCGGAGTTGCAGGGCCGGCTGCCCATCCGTGTCGAGCTGCGGGCGCTCACCCGCGACGACTTACGACGCATCCTCACCGAACCCGAGGCGTCGCTGATCAAGCAATACGTCGCCCTGCTCGCGACCGAGGGCGTGACGCTCGACTTCACGCCCGATTCCATCGACGCCATCGCCGACATCGCGGTGGCGGTGAACGCCAGCGTCGAGAACATCGGCGCGCGGCGGCTGCAGACCGTGATGGAGCGCGTGCTCGAGGAGATCTCGTTCGCCGCGCCCGACCGCTCCGGCGAGACGATCAAGATCGACGCCGCCTTCGTCGAGCAGCACATCGGCGATCTCGCGAAGAACGCGGATTTGAGCCGGTTTATCCTGTAGTGCGGGCTCTCTCCCGCTCGTCCCCGCGAAGGCGGCGTAGGGTGGGCAAAGGCGCATCTTTGCGCCGTGCCCACGCGGACCTGCACGTCGTGTGATCGTGGGCACGCTTTCCCCGCTGTCGCGGGGCAAGCTTTGCCCACCCTACAAATACTTGCCTCGCCGCACCCGCACATAGAGCGCGCCCGCGCCGCCATGGCCGATGGCGGCGTCGCCGAAGCCGACCACCAGTCCGCGGAATTCCGGCAAAGCGAGCCACATCGGCACCTGGCGCTTCAGCACGCCGCGCTCGCTGTCGCGATGGCCGCCTTTGCCGGTGATCACCAGCACGGTCTTGGCGCCGTTGGCCTGCGCTTGTGCAGGAATCGCAGCAGCGCGGCATGCGCCTCGCTTTGGGTGCGGCCATGCAGGTCGATGCGCGCATCGATCGCCTGCGTGCCGCGCGCGAGCTTCTGCTTGGCGCGCCGATCGATCGGCGCCAGCGCGGGCTCCTTTGGCTTCGGCGCCGGCCTTTGGGTGACGGCGACCGGATGCGGCGGCGATGACGTGCGGGGAGGTGGCGTTGGCTTCGACTTTGGCGCGGCGTGATCGGTCTCCGGCTCGACATTTTTGCGACGGCCGCGCAGCGGCGACACGTTGCGGGTAACAGTGCGCCACAGCGCCCGCTCCTCCTCGCTGACCTGTCGTCGCCGGGACATGTCAGGAGGTTCGTTTCGGCTTGGACTTGCCCTTCGCCTCGGGCTGCTTTGCGGGCGGCGCCTTGTCCTTGCCGTCGGATTTCTGCTTCGCCTTTGCGTCGGTCTTGGACTTGTCGGCTTTGGAATCCGATTTTGACTTGTCGCCTTTTGACTTGTCGCCTTTAGATTTGGCCTGCTTCTCGTCCTCGTCCGGGATCTCCGGCTTCGGCCGCGGCAACGGCATCGCGCGGCCGGCCTCGATCATGTCGAGCTCGCGCGGCAACAGCATCACGAAGCGGCCCTGCTGGCGGATGCGCCCGGCGATCGCGCCGGCGTCCTTGCCGGCGCCGAAATAGAGATCGGCGCGCGCCGGCCCGATGATCGCCGAGCCGGTGTCCTGCGACACCATCAGCCGGCGGAAACGATCCTTGGTGCGCGCGCCCTCGATCGGCAGCTCGGCGTCGATGAAGAACGGCGTGCCGTAGACATGGATGCGGTCGACCGCGATCGAGCGACCCGGCGTCAGCGGCACGCCCTGCGCGCCCGGCGGCTCGGTGTCGACATTGAGCCCGGTGATGCGGAAGAACACGAACGACTTGTTGGTGCCGCGCACGTCCTTGGCCTGGTCGGGATTCTTCGCCATCCACTGGCTGATGCGGTCCATCGACATCTCTTCGCGCGGGACCAGGCCGCGCTCGATCAGGATGCGTCCGACCGCCGTGTAGGAGTGGCCGTTGTGGGCGTCGTAGTTGATGCCGGAGCATGGTGCCGTCTTCGAGCCGCACCCGCGCCGAGCCCTGGATCTGGATGGTCATCGCCTCCCAGTGATCCTTGATCCAGGCGATCTCGAGCCGCTGCCCGTCGAGCGCGCCGTTCTCGATGGCGAGGCGATCGAAATAGGGCTCGACCTGCTTCTTGGCGTTGAAGCGGCCGATGCTCGCCCGGTTGGGAAGCGCCGTCTTGGGCGCCTTCTTGCCGCCGACCAGGATGTCGCTCGGGCGCCGGTAGAGCGGCGCCGAGAATTCCGGATTCGGGAAGCGCGAGCCGTCGACGATCGGCTCGTAGTAGCCGGTCAGCAGGCCGGTTCTTTCGCCGAGCTTGGCGATCCGCACCGGCCGGAAGTTCTCCTCGAAGAACGCGCGCGCCTTGTCCTTGTCGTTTGCGAGCGCGCCGGCCGCTGCGGCGCGCCGGCAGACCTCGCGCAGGGCGCGGTGGATCGGCCGGCTGTCGCGACTGCGTGCGCGACGCGCCAGGAATGGATTGCAGCTGGTGCGGAAGGCGCCGAAGGCGGCGGCGTGATCGTCGTCCGCCCAGCCATCGACCTCGGACCAGGTGACCGGCTCGAGCTGCGTGTCGGGCGCCTGCAGCGGATCGACGTCGCGCGCGCGTCGAGCGGCGGCACGGCGAGCAGTCGCCAGCGAAACGACAACGGCTGATCTTGGAGATGATGCGAAGCCGCCGCGACATCGCTTCTCATCCGGTCACGGTTACTGTCCGGCTTCGGTCGCGACGAGCTTCCAGTTGGGATCGCGCGAGGAGACGTCGCGCGCGAAGGTCCAGACGTCGGTGACGTCGGTGACCTTGTCGGGATTGCCGTCGATCACGTTGCCGCTGCGGTCGCGGGTGACCGATACCAGCTGCGAGACGAACCGCACGGTGACCTGCGCCGTCGGGCCGCGCACTTCGGCGCCGGTGATGTCGGAGCGGTCGATCGAGACGAAGCGGGTCTCCGCGGTCTCGCCCTTGGTCTCGCGCTCGCGGATCGCCTGTGTCGAAGCCTTCATAGACTTCCTGCGAGAGCAGATTCCGCAGCGACCGGCGATCGCCTTCGGCATAGGCCGTGACGATCATCTCGTAGGCCTGCCGCGCGCCGGCGACGAAATGCTTGGCGTCGAAGGTCGGATCGCCCTGCGCGATCGCATCGAGGCCGGCGGCGATCGGCCGAGCCCGGCTCCGCGATGCCCTTCCAGCGCTCTTCCGGATCGGCGGGCGGCGCCGACGCCGGCGGTGTCTCGCCACCGCGGCCGGGCAAGGCGACGACATTGTCGTTGGAGCCGCGCACGGCGTCGCGGGCCGAATAAGGGTCGTAGGGCGGGCGCTCGCGGCCGGTGCGCTGACCCAGCACGCTGCGCAGGCGGAGAAAGATGAACACCGCCAGCGCCAGGAAAATGATGGTGTAGATATCGAACACGTCGCGCTAGCTTTCGGCTGCCGAGACCGGACCACGGGGATCGTCGGCCAGCCCGCAGACGAACAATCTGCGGAGCGGAAGTCGGTTCCCGCGCTATTATGTAAGCACGCGACCGAACTGATCCAGTGGCTTGCGCCGAACAGCCGGCGCAGGTCGCTCAAGGGCGGACCATAGACGATCCCGGTCGCGCCGCCAACATCGTCGGCATGAGATTTCCAGCGATGTCATTGGTCAAATGGGGCTTTATTGGGCTGTTCCTGCTCCCCGTCGCGGAGATCGCGGCGTCTTTGTCGCAGTCGCGCTCGCCGATCGGGTGGTTTCCGGCCGATCTGCCTTTTTCTCGCCACTACTGTTTTAGGCCTCCTGTGCTGCGCCGGTCCGGCCGCAGCGACATCGATCGCTTCCGCGACGCCTTCCGCCGCGACGGAATCAGCCGCGATTCATCTCGAAAGTCCCGGCCTTGGGCCCATGCTTGGTGGGATTCTCCTGGTATTTCCGGGCTTTATTACCGACGTCGTGGGCGCCCTGCTGCTCGTCCCCGCGTTTCGACGCGCAATTGCGCGGCATGATCGCGCGCTCGCGCGAGGCACGCCGGCGGCAACGCGATCCCTCCGTCGTCGATCTGACACCGAAGGAGTGGCACCAGGTCTCCGAGAAGCCGATCAAAGACGGCCGGCCGCGCAAGCGCGTGAAATAGGCCCGCATCCTTGTCGGGCCAGAGCCGCTGTGTTAGCCACGCCGCCGACGAATGTGACCGAGTGAGCCTGTGGGCGGAGGTAACGATCTCATGACGTTCCAGAACAACAATGGCGGCCCGCCGCCGGCGGCCGGCACTCAGCAATCAGGCTCAGGCCCCGCAGCTCAACGTGCTCGGCCAATACGTCAAGGATTTCTCGTTCGAGAATCCGAACGCGCCGCGCTCGCTGGCGCCGAGCCAGGAGCAGCCGCAGCTCAACGTCCAGATCAATGTCGGCGTCAGCCAGCTCGCACCGACCGACTACGAGGTCGACGCTCAAGCTCGAAGGCAAGGCCGAGTCCCAGGGCATGGTGCTGTTCGCTTTCGACCTGACCTTCTGCCGGCATGTTCCGCATCCAGAACATCCCGCAGGAGCACCTCCAGCCGATGGTCATGATCGAGTGCCCGCGGCTGTTGTTCCCGTTCGCGCGCGAGATCGTCGCGACCGCGGTGCGCAATGGCGGCTACGCGCCGTTCCTGCTCGATCCGGTCGATTTCGTCGCGCTGTATCACCAGCGGCTGGCGCAGCAGCAGCAGCAGCAGCCGCAATTCACGATGCCGACCTGACGGCGCTCAGACGCGTCACGGCATGCCGCGCGCGTCGTATTCCCGCCAGATCGCCTTTTCGCCCAGCGTGGCGATGAACGCCGCGTGCGCCGCGAGCTCCGCATCGGAGAGCCGCGGCGGCAGCGCGACCGGGCGCTGCTGCACCGGCGATCGCCTTGCCGCCAATGCTTGCCGTCGCGCGGCCGGCCTCGACCAGAATGAGCGACGCCTGCCGGCCGCCGATCATCTCGATATAGACTTCGGCCAGCAGCTCGGCGTCGAGCAGCGCGCCGTGCTTGGTGCGCCGTGAATTGTCGATGCCGTAGCGCTGGCACAGGTGATCGAGCCCGTTCGGGCCGGCCGGATGCCGGCGCCGCGCCAGCATCAGCGTATCGACCAGGCGCTCGCGGCCGATCAGCACCTGCTTGCAACGCTCGAGCTCGGCATTGAGGAAGCCGAGATCGAAATTGGCGTTGTGCGCGACCAGCGGCGCATCGCCGATGAACTCGACCAGCTCCTCGCAGACCTCGTGGAAGAACGGCTTGTCCCGGAGGAACTCCGCCGACAGGCCGTGGACGTTGAACGCCTCGGCCGGCATGTCGCGTTCCGGGTTGAGATATTTGTGAAAGACCTTGCCGCTCGGGAAGCGATTGATCAGCTCGATGCAGCCGATCTCGACCAGGCGATGCCCCTGATAGGGGTCGAGGCCGGTGGTTTCGGTGTCGAGCACGATCTCGCGCATGGCCAATCCGTCAGGCGAATCACTTTCGCCGTTTCGGCATTGTAGCAACCTTGCGCAAGATCTCCCGGACCTGCGCGCGCGCATCGTCGAAACCGCGCGATGTATCCACGATGAAATCGGCGCGCCGGCGCTTCTCGGAATCCGGCAGCTGCCGCGCCAGCATCGCCTGTAGTCGCTGCTCGGTCATGCCCGGCCGCTCCAGCACGCGGGCGCGCTGCACGTCGGCCGGCGCGGTGGCCACCACCACCGCATCGACTCCGCTCTCGCCGCCGGTCTCGAACAGCAGCGGGATATCGAGCACCACGACTGGTACGCCCTTCGCCTCCGCCTCCGCCAGGAACCGCTGCTCGGCGTCCCGCACCAGGGGATGGACGATGGCTTCGAGCTGCCGCAGCGCCGCCAGGTCGCCCATCACGCGGGAGCCGAGCTTGACGCGGTCGACTTTGCCGTCGGCGGTCGTTCCCGGAAACGCCGCCTCGATCAGCGGGACCGCCTCGCCCTCATAGAGCACGGTGCACGACCGCGTCGGCGTCGTGCACCGGCACGCCTTCCTCCGCGAAGAAGCGCGCGGTGGTCGACTTGCCCATCGCAACCGAGCCGGTCAGGCCGAGCAAAAACATGGTCCCTCACTCATCCGCTCAGCACGCCTTCGCGCCGCGAGCGCATCGAGCACCGGCAACAGCGGGAGCCCGAGAATAGTCGAATGGTCGCCGTCGATGCGCTCGAACAGCTGCACGCCGAATCCTTCCACCTGGTAGGCACCGACACTGGCGGTCACGGCATCGCCGGCGGCATCGAGATAGGATTCCAGGAATTCGTCCGAGAACGCGCGCATGGTCAGCCGCGCCACCGCGCAATGCTCGAAGACCGGCTTGCCGTCGCGGATGATCGCGACCGCGGAATGCAGCGTGTGCGATTGTCCGCGCAACATCTTGAGCTGGTCGCGCGCAGCCGCGCGATCGGCCGGCTTGGAGAACCGGCGCTGCCCGAGCGCCAGCGTCTGATCGGCGCCGAGCACCAGCCGGCCCCGCTGTTGCACCGACACGGCCATCGCCTTTTCCCGCGCCAGCAGCGCCGCCACCGCGCCGGGATCGGCAAGCCCTGCTTTTGCTTCGATGCCGCGCTCGTCGATATCTGCAGCGAGCACCTCGATCGGAATGCCCGCGCCTTGCAGCAGCGCGCGCCGGCTCCCGCTCTTGGACGCGAGCACAAGCGGCTGATCGGCAAGCCAGAGCGCCATGAGACCTACGCCACCGGCTGCCGGCGCCGCTCGGTCAGCAGGCTCAGCACCGCCGCGGCGGTTTCCTCGATCGAGCGCCGCGTCACGTCGATGCTCGGCCAGCTGTGCTTGGCGCAGAGCTTGCGGGAGAATGCGACCTCCTCGGCCACCGCCTTGCGGTCGATATACTGGTCCTCGTCGTGATGCGCCTTCAGCCCGAGCAGACGGTTCTGCCGGATCTGCACGATGCGCTCGGGGCTCGCATAGAGCCCGACCACCAGCGGCCGCGCGAGCGCTTCCACCGACGGCGCGACCGGAATCCCCGGCACCAGCGGCACGTTGCCGGTCTTCACCCCGCGGTTGGCGAGATAGATCGACGTCGGCGTCTTCGACGTGCGCGACACGCCGACCAGCACCACGTCGGCATCCTCGAGATCCTCGATGTGCTGCCCGTCGTCATGCAGCATAGTGAAGTTGAGCGCATCGATGCGCTTGAAATATTCCGCATTGAGGGTGTGCTGCGCGCCGACACGGTGGCTGGTCTCGGCGCCGAGATAGGACTGCAGCAACGCCAGCACCGGACCGAGGATCGACAGGCAGGGCACGCTGAGCTCGCGGCAATAATCCTCGAGCCGCTTGGCGAGGTCCTCCTCCACCAGCGTGTAGAGGACGATGCCGGGCGCTTCCTCGATCTCCGCCAGCACGCGGTCGAGCTGCTTCTGGGTCCGCACCAACGGATAGGCATGCTCGACCGGCAGCATCTTGGTGTATTGCGCAGTCGCCGCGCGCGCGACCGTCATCAACGTCTCGCCGGTGGCATCGGAGACGAGATGCAGATGGAAATAGCTGCCGGTTCGATGGGGCATGGAACGGGAAAGCCTGTGAATTCATCGAGGGCCAGTGGGGAGAAGGCCATGCCATGGGGGCGAACGCAAGCGCAAGGCGTGCAGGCGCCGGTCACGCCGTCCACATTGCTGCCGCAGTGAATGAATTAGCGCCCGTTCAAGCGACACTGTGGTGACATGTGGACCGCCGTTGTATCACTTGACCCGACTGCGGAGAAACGGGCCTATTTCCGGGCGGATTTCGCATCACGGAATTTGATACCCTGATGTGGAAACGACCTGGGTATGTGCAAACGATGTGGATCGATTGTGGATACCGAGTTCATGAGTCCAATCAACGCTCTAACTATAACCACCACTAAGAATCTTTAAGTTATCTTGGTGAGGCACACTCGATAGGTCCTGCGCGTGAACAAGCCCATTCTCGATGTGCTCAATGGCGAGTCGCGGAGGCCGCCGCCGGTATGGATGATGCGCCAGGCAGGACGCTATCTGCCGGAATATCGCGCGCTGCGCGAGAAGGCCGGAGGCTTTCTCGATCTCGTTTTCAATCCGGAGCTCGCGGCCGAGGTTACGTTGCAGCCGGTGCGGCGATTCGGATTCGATGCGGCGATTCTGTTTTCGGACATCCTGGTGGTGCCGCATGCGCTCGGACAGGCGGTGACATTTGCCGCCGGCGAAGGTCCGCTGCTCGATCCGATCAAGGACCGCACCGGTTTCGAGCGGCTGACGTCGGAGATCGATCACAACGTGCTGGCGCCGGTCTACGAGACCATCCGGCGTGTGAAGGCGGATTTGCCGCCGGCTGTGACGCTGCTGGGATTTTGCGGCGCGCCCTGGACGGTCGCGACCTACATGGTCGCCGGCCGTGGTACGCCGGACCAGGCGCCGGCGCGGATGTTCGCCTACCGCGATGCCGCGGCTTTCGACGTACTGATGGACGTGCTGGTCGAGGCGTCGGCGAGCTATCTGGTGCGGCAGCTGCAGGCCGGCGCCGATGCGGTGCAGATCTTCGATACCTGGGCGGGCGTGCTGCTCGCCGGAGCAATTCGCGCGCTGGTGCATTGCCCCGACCCGGCGCATCGTCACCATGGTGCGGCTGCAGGTGCCGGGTGCGAAGATCATCGGTTTTCCGCGCGGCGCCGGAAGCCAGTTGCCGCGCTATGTCACGGAGACCGGTGTCGACGCCGTCGGGCTCGACTGGATGATCGATCGCGATTTTGCGCGCGAGCGCGTGCAGAGCGCCGTGCCGGTGCAAGGCAATCTCGATCCGTTGGCGCTGCTGGCCGGCGGCACGGCGTTGGATCGTGCGGTCGATGCGGTCATCGAAGCGTTCGCCGGCGGGCCGTTCATCTTCAATCTCGGCCACGGCATCCTGCCGGAGACGCCGATCGCGCATGTGGAGCAGATGCTCAAGCGCGTCCGCGGCTCTTGACCGCTCGGGTGTCTCGCGCGTTCACTCGGCCCTATGGAGCAGAAGGTTCAGCCATCGCGGCCATGGCTCGGCGCCGTGGTCGCGCTCGTGATCACGGCGGCGCTGCTCGCCGTGCTGATGCTCTGGCGCCCGACCACGCTCTACCTCTGGCTCAAGGCGCTGCATATCATCGCGGTGATCGCCTGGATGGCCGGGATGCTCTACCTGCCGCGGCTGTTCGTCTATCACTGCGATGCGGAGCCGGGCTCGCAGCAATCCGAGACCTTCAAGGTGATGGAGCGCCGGCTGCTGCGCGCCATCATCAATCCGGCGATGGTCGCGACCTGGGTGCTCGGGCTGTGGCTCGCCTGGGACGCGGGATTGTTTCGCAGCGGCTGGCTGCACGCGAAGTTTGCGCTGGTGGTCGCGATGTCCGCCATGCACGGCATGTTCGTGCGCTACGTCCGGGATTTTGCCCAGGATCGCAACCGGCACACGCAGCGTTTCTACCGAATCATCAACGAAGTCCCGACCCTCCTGATGATCGCCATCGTCATCCTGGTGGTGGTGAAGCCGTTCTAGCGCCCGTGCGGGGCGAACGTGGCGCCGGGCTCCACAACAAACACTGGCAAGCGGTAAATCGATTGAATATTCCGTAAATATCCTTTTAATATCAATATCTTAAACTAGATGAGCCGACGACGACTGCCGGCCCTGACCGCCGTGCCGGCACCGGTCCCCATGCACCGGCTCTTGCGGAAAGCGCACAGTTTTCATATGTTTGCGCTATCTCCCTGAACGCAGGCTGATGCAGCGGATTACCGGCCCCGTGGATTCGGACGGTCGCTGCATCGGGCAAACGCCCTGAAGCCTCGCCCCAGACCTGCGACTTCCCCTCCTCTCTCGCGTCGGTCGATCGAACGTTCGTTCCCGGCGACGCCACTTCAAGGCATACCCGTATGCGGGAAATGAAACTCCAAGACCTCAAGGCCAAGAATCCGGCCGAGCTCCTCGCCTTTGCAGAAGAACATCAGGTCGAGAACGCCTCGACCATGCGCAAGCAGGAGCTGATGTTCGGCATCCTCAAGCAACTCGCCCAGCAAGAAGTCGATATCATCGGCGAAGGCGTGGTCGAGGTGCTCTCCGACGGCTTCGGCTTCCTGCGCTCGCCGGAAGCCAACTATCTGCCCGGCCCCGACGACATCTACGTCTCGCCCTCGCAAATCCGCCGCTTCGGCCTGCGCACCGGCGACACCGTCGACGGCCACATCCGCTCCCCGAAAGACGGCGAGCGCTACTTCGCCCTTCTCAAGGTCAACACGATCAATTTCGAAGAGCCCGAGAAGGCGCGCCACAAGATCAACTTCGACAACCTGACGCCGCTCTATCCCGACGAGCGGCTGAAGATGGAGCTCGGCGATCCGACCAAGAAGGACCTCTCCGCGCGCGTCATCGACATCGTCGCGCCGATCGGCAAGGGACAGCGCGCGCTGATCGTTTCGCCGCCGCGCACCGGCAAGACCGTGCTGTTGCAGAACATCGCGCACTCGATCACCGGCAATCATCCCGAGTGCTACCTGATCGTGCTCCTGATCGACGAGCGGCCGGAAGAAGTCACCGACATGCAGCGCTCGGTGAAGGGCGAGGTCGTCTCCTCGACCTTCGACGAGCCGGCCTCGCGCCACGTGCAGGTCGCCGAGATGGTGATCGAGAAGGCCAAGCGCCTGGTCGAGCACGGCCGCGACGTCGTGATCCTGCTCGACTCGATCACGCGCCTGGGCCGCGCCTACAACACCGTGGTGCCGTCGTCCGGCAAGGTGCTGACCGGCGGTGTCGACGCCAATGCGTTGCAGCGGCCGAAGCGCTTCTTCGGCGCCGCCCGCAACATCGAAGAAGGCGGCTCGCTCACCATCATCGCCACCGCGCTGATCGATACCGGCAGCCGCATGGACGAAGTGATTTTCGAAGAGTTCAAGGGCACCGGCAACTCGGAACTGATCCTCGACCGCAAGGTGGCCGACAAGCGCACCTTCCCGGCCATGGACATCACGCGCTCCGGCACCCGCAAGGAAGAGCTGCTCACGCCGCCCGACCAGCTCAAGAAGATCTACGTCCTGCGCCGCATCCTCAATCCGATGGGCACCATGGATGCGATCGACTTCCTGCTCGACAAGCTGCGCAACACCAAGAACAACGGCGAATTCTTCGAGTTCGATGAACACGTGACGGGCGATGGCCGAGTCCCATGGCCAAATCTCCATCGCTCGACCTCACGCAACTGCTTCATCAGGCCACGACGTTCCACCAGCGTGGCCAAATCGCCGACGCCGAGCGCTGCTATCGCCAGCTTCTCAACGTCAAACGCGATCATGCCGAGGCGCGCCATTTCCTCGGCATTTTGCGATTCCAGCAAGGCCGCAGCGCCGAAGCGCTGGAGCTGATCGCGGCCGCGCTCAAGACCAAGCCCGACTACGCCGAAGCGTTCTATAACCGCGGCAATATCCTTTCCCAGCTCGGACGGTTCGAGGACGCGGTAGCGGACTACGATCAGGCGCTCGCTTTGGCTGCGGACTATGTCGAGGCGCACCAGAATCGCGGCAACGTGCTGCTGCGGTTGCGCCGGCATGCCGACGCGCTGGCGAGCTACGACCGCGTGCTGGCGCGCTATCCAAACCAGCCCGACGCCCACAACAATCGCGGCGCCGCGCTCAAGGAGCTCGGACGGCTGGACGAGGCGCTGGCGAGCTACGAGCGCGCCGTCGCGCAACGTCCGGACTACGTCGAGGCAATCACGAACTGTGGGCACGCATTGCTTGAACTCGGCCGGCATCGGGAGGCGCTCGGGCGCTATGACGCTGCGCTGGCGCTACGCGCCGACGACGTCGAAGCGCTCGGCGGACGCGGCAAAGTCTTGTTCGCGCTCCATCATGTCGACGACGCGCTCGCGAGCTTTGAGCGCGCGCTCGAGCTGAAGAGCGCCCATGCGGACACGCTTTGCGGCTATGGGCAGGTATTGGAGGAGCTGAGTCGCTCCGACGAAGCGCTCGCGGCCTACGACCGCGCACTCGCGGCCGAGCCCGAACATGCCGAGGCGTTCTATCTGCGCGGCAATTGCCTGCGCAACCTTGATCGCCTGCCGGAGGCACGAGCGTCATACCGGCAGGTGTTCGCCCTCGCACCCGACCACGCCGAGGCGCGGCATTTCCTGGGGATCCTGCGGTTTCAGCAAGGCCGCAGTGCCGAGGCGCTGGAGCTGATCGCCGCCGCGCTGAAGACCAAGCCGGACTATCCGGAGGCGCTCCACAATCGCGGTAACGTCCTCTCCCAGCTCGGGCGCTTTGAAGATGCGCTCTCGAGCTATGACCAGGCGCTGGCGCTGAGCCCGGACAACATCGAGACGCATCAGAACCGTGGCAACGTGTTGCTTCAGCTCGGCCGTCGAGCCGAGGCGCTCGCCTGTTACGATCGGGTGCTCGCGCACGATCCAGGCCGGGCCGACGCCCACAACAATCGCGGCGCCGTGCTCGAGGAGCTTGGGCAGTTAGACGAGGCGCTGGCGAGCTACGAGCGCGCCGTCGCGCGGCGTCCGGATTATGTCGAGGCGATCACGAATTGCGGACACGCGCTGCTGGCGCTTGGCCGCCACCACGAGGCGCTGGCGCGTTACGACGCCGCCCTGGCGTTGAACAGCCGCGATCCCGTTGCGCTGCATGCCCGCGGGGTCGCTCTTCTGATGCTATGGCGGCTCGACGAGGCGCTGGCGAGCCTGGATCACGCGTTGACCCTGCGGCCCGGCGACCCCGATACGCTGGTCAGCCGCGGGCAAGCGCTCGCGGGTATGTCTCGGCAGCAAGAAGCGCTGGCAAGCTACGATGCGGCTCTTTCAACCCGGCCGAACGATTCCGACGCGTTGCTTGAGCGGGCTGACTTGCTGCACCTCATGAACCGTCGCGAGGCAGCACTCGAAAGTTACGAGCGCGCGCTGGCCGCGAAGCCCGACTTCGCAAAAGCCAGGCTCGCGGCCTGCATGGCCGAGCTTCCGGTGCTCTATCGCAACGACGCGGAGGTCAATGCGCAACGCGCCGCTTATGAGCGAAAGTTGGGCGCACTGTGCGCCGATGCCGAGCGCGGCGCTCTCGATAGCCTCGCCGATGCGATCGGCTCGTACCAGCCGTTCTTCCTCGGCTATCAGGGATACAACGACCGCGACCTGCAGTCGATGTACGGCGGTATGGCCTGTGGCCTGATGTCGAAGCGGTATCCGCCGCTGCCCTCGCCACCCGCGCCGCAGACAGGCGAGCGCATCAGGGTTGGCATCGTCACCGGCTATTTCTGGAGGCACACGGTCTGGAAGATTCTAGTGAAGGGTTGGGTCGAACAATTGGACCGCAACCGCTTCGAGGTCTTGGGCTATCACACCGGTTCAACCCAGGATCAGGAAACGCGTGTCGCGTCGAAGGTCTGCGACCGTTTCGTCACGGGACCGCTGCCACTCGCGCGCTGGCGGCAGATCATCGCCCAGGATGCGCCGCATGTGCTGCTCTATCCCGATATCGGCATGGATCCGATGGCGGCGGCGTTGGCTGCGCAGCGCCTCGCGCCCGTGCAATGCAATTCATGGGGCCATCCCGACACCAGTGGCTTCCCGACCATCGACTACTTCCTCAGCAGCGATCTGATGGAGCCTGATAACGCCGAGGAGCACTACACCGAACGGCTGGTGCGCCTCCCCAATATCGGCGTGTACTACGAGCCGCCGGATACGCAGCCATCGGTGACCACGCGCGCGGAGCTTGGGCTCAAGACCAATACGATCGTGTTCTGGTGCGGGCAGTCGTTGTTCAAGTATCTGCCGCAGGATGATGACGTGTTCCCGCGCATCGCGCGCGAAGTGAAGGGCTGCCAATTTGTCTTCATCGAGCATCCGAAGGGCCCGGCCGCCACGCAGGACTTTCGGCGCCGTCTCGACGATGCCTTCCGGATGTTCGATCTCAAAGCCGCCGATCATTGCGTGATCCTGGCGCGATGCGACGAACATGCCTTCGCTGCGGCGGTCGGGTGTTGCGACATCGTTCTGGACAGCATTGGGTGGTCTGGGTTCAATACGACGATCGAGGGCCTCGTTCACGCCCTGCCGGTGGTGACGATGAAGGGACCGTTGATGCGCGGCGCCCACACAGCCGCGCTACTGACGATGATGGACGTGAAGGACACGATTGCCAGCACGCGCGACAACTACGTCGCGACCGCGGTGCGGCTGGCGTGCGATCAAGCCTGGCGCTCGGCGGTCAAGGACCGCATGGCCGCCAATCGACATCGGGTGTATCGAGACCGCGAATGCATTACAGCGCTCGAGGACTTCCTGGTCCGCGTAGCGACCTCGTTGTGATGGGCGATGGCAAAGTCCCCATCCGGATCAAAGACACTCGATCTCGCGGAACTGCTCCAAAAGGCCACCGACTTTCATCAGCGTGGGCAGCTCGCCGACGCCGAGCGCAGCTATCGGCAGATCCTCAACGCACGCCGGGACCATCCCGAGGCGCGCCACTTCCTCGGCATCCTGCGCTTTCAGCAGGGCCGTAACGCCGAAGCGCTGGAACTGATCGGCGCCGCGCTCAAGACCAAGCCCGACTACGCCGAAGCGTTCTATAACCGCGGCAACATCCTTTCCCAGCTCGGACGGTTCGAGGACGCGGTAGCGGACTACGATCAGGCGCTCGCTTTGGCTGCGGACTATGTCGAGGCGCACCAGAACCGCGGCAACGCGCTGTTGCGGCTCGGCCGTCATGCCGACGCGCTCGCGAGCTATGACCGGGTGCTGGCGCTCTACCCGTCCCAGGCCGACGCCCACAACAACCGCGGCGCCGTGCTCAAGGAGCTCGGCCGGTTGGAGGAGGCGCTGGCGAGCTATGAGCGTGCGCTCGCGTCGCGTCCCGACTATGTGGAAGCGATCTCGAATGCCGGCCACGTGCTGCTGGCGCTGGGCCGGCATCAGGAAGCGCTGGCGCGCTATGACACCGCGCTGGCGCGGCGCCCCAATGACGTCGAAGCGCTTGGCGGCCGCGGCAATGTCCTGGCTGCGCTGTACTGCCTCGACGATGCGCTCGCGAGCTATCAGCGTGCGCTGGCGCTCAAGGCTGACCATGCCGACACCCTCTGCGGCTATGGCCGCGCGCTGGAGGAGATGGGCCGTTCCGACGAAGCGCTCGCTGTTTACGAGCGTGCCCTCGCCGCCGAGCCCGATCATGCCGAGGCGCTCTATCTACGCGGCAACTGCCTGCGCAGCCTCAATCGGCTGCCGGAGGCGCAGGCAAGCTATCAGCAAGCGCTCGCGGTCGCGCCCGACCACGCCGAGGCGCGGTTCGCGGCATGCATGGCGCGGCTGGCGGTGGTCTACCGGGACGAGGCGGAGGTCGCCGCAAGCCGCGCCGATTACACGGCGCAGCTCGAAACGCTCTGCAACGACGCGGACAACGGCCGCGCGCCCAATCTCGCCAGAGGCGTCGGCTCGAACCAGCCGTTCTATTTGGCGTATCAAGGCATGAACGACCGCGACCTGCAGGCGCGCTACGGCGCCCTGGTCTGTCGCCTGATGGCTGAGCGCTATCCGCCGCCGGAATTGCCGGCGCCGCCGCAGGCGGGCGAGCCGGTGCGCGTTGGCATCGTGAGCGGCTTCTTCCGGCAACATTCCAATTGGAAGATCCCGATCAAGGGCTGGATGTCTGGAATTGATCGCGAACGCTTTCACCTGTTCGGCTATCACACCGGCCCGGAGCGTGACGCCGCGACCGAAGAGGCGGCGAGCCTGTGCCAACGTTTCGTGCGCGGGCCGCTATCGGTCGACGGCTGGCGCGCCGAAATCGCAGCCGACCGCCCGCACGTGCTGATCTATCCGGAAGTGGGCATGAACGCGATGGCGGCGCGGCTTGCGGCGCTGCGGCTCGCGCCGGTGCAATGCAATTCCTGGGGCCATCCCGACACCAGCGGCTTCCCGACGCTCGACTATTATCTGTCGAGCGACCTGATGGAGCCGCCGGACGCCGACGGCCACTACACCGAGCGGCTGGTCCGTTTGCCCAATCTGTCGATCAACTACGAGCCGATCGACGTCGCTGCGGCAACGGTCGCCCGCGCCGAGCTCGGCCTGCGCGACGACGCGGTGGTCTATTGGTGCGGGCAGTCGATGTACAAATACCTGCCGCAATACGACGAGGTCTTTGCCCGCATTGCGCGCGAGGTGCCGAACAGTCAGTTCGCCTTCATCCGCTATCGCCGTGGCGACGAGGTCACCGACCTGCTGCTCGATCGCCTCGCCAAAGCCTTTGCCGCGCAAGGGTTGGACGCCAAGGCGCATGTCGTCGTGCTGCCCCGCCTCGACCAGGCTCGCTTCGTCGCCGCGGTCGGCCAGGCCGACATCTTCCTCGATAGCCTCGGCTGGTCCGGCTGCAACTCGCTGCTGGAGAGCCTAACGCACGACCTCCCGGTCGTGACCATGCCGGGCGCGCTGATGCGCGGCCGCCACGGCAGCGCCATCCTCGCCATGATGGACGTGACCGAGACGATCGCGCCCACGGTCGACGACTATGTCGCCATTGCGGCGCGGCTTGGCCGCGACAGCGCGTGGCGCGCGGCGGTCAAGGCGCGCATGGCCGCCAACAAGCATCGCCTCTATGGCGACCGCGCCTGCATCGCCGCGCTCGAAGATTTCCTGGGCCGCGACATTTGGGCGTCGGCCCGCTAGCTGCTCGTTCCCCCGGCTGTGCTAGCATGCGCGCAAGCCATGCAAATGGCGGTCGTCCGGGGAGCGCTCATGTCACCATTCAAATCACGTATCGGCCTTGTGGCTTGGCTGCTGGCGCTGGCGCCGCTGCCGGCGGCCGCGCAATTCGTGCCGCAGACGATGGAGCTGCGAAAGATCGCGCCCGACGTCTACACGATGCAGCATCCGTTCGGCTCCAGCAACGCCAGCTTCGTGGTGACGCCCGACGGCGTGCTGGTGTTCGATGCCGACATCCGCACCGCCGACCAGACCATGGCCGCGATCCGCAAGACCACCGACAAGAAGGTGCGTTACGTCGTGATCTCGCATCCATCCGGCGATCACGCCACCGGCGGCTGGCACTTCCGCGAGGACAAGCCGATCGTCATCGGCTCGCGCAAGCAGATGCGCGATCTCCATCAGCAGGAGCGCGCCGAGTTTCTGGAACGCCGCGGCTCCACGGCGGCGCAGTTCGCGGCCTACAAGAACACCGAGATGGTGCATCCCGAAGTCGGCTTCGACGGCGCGCTGACCTTGCAGTTCGGCGGGCTCACCTTCCAGATCGTCGAGGAAGGCAGCGCGCATTCGACCAGCGACGTCACGATGTTCGTGCCGCAGCGGCGCGTGATGATGATGGGCGACCTGCTCAACACCGAGATCCATCCCGGCCCCGGCGAGTTGGCGCAGGTGTTCTTCTCCAATGCGCGGAACTGGATCACTCTGCTCGACCGCATCATCGCGAAGCAGTTGCCGGTCGACACCTACATCCCCGGGCATGGCCCCGTGCATCTCGGGCGTGGCATTGCCGATATCGAGGAGCAGCGCCGCTATTTCATCGTCATGCGCGACGCCGTGTCGAAGATGATCATGGCCGGCAAGAGCGTCGAGGAGATCCAGAAGGAATTCCAGACGCCGAAGGAATTCGCGCACTACCGCGGCCCGCAGCGCCAGCGCGCCTTCATCAACCTGTTCTATCACCAGCTGCTGGAACGCGGCTTCTGGCCGTGAGCGGGAGACGTAGGGTGGGCAAAATCTCTGAGCAGGCTCGATGTGGTGGGCACGGCGCGCGCGCGATTTTGCCCACGCGGAGAGTTTTCAAATGCGCGCCTTTGCCCACCCTACGGGTCTTCTGTGCGTTGCTGATGTTCTGCGCGCCCGCAACCGCGCAGGACTGGCCGACGCGCGCGGTCCGCATCGTGTCGCCGTTCGCCGCCGGCGGCTCGTCCGACACGGTCGGGCGCGTCATCGGCGAAAGCCTGAGCGAAAAATTCGGCCAGCAATTCGTGCTGGAGAACCGTGGCGGCGCCGGCGGGCTGATCGGCTCGGCGCAGGTCGCGGGTTCGCCGCCCGACGGCTACACGTTTTTGATTTCAAGCATCGGCACCCACGTGATCGCGCCGCTGACCAGCGCCAAGGCCGGCTACGATCCGGTGACGAGCTTCACCAATGTGGCCTATGTCGGCGGCCCGCCGATCGTGATCGTGGTGCATCCTTCGCTCGGCGTGAAGAGCCTTGCCGAGCTGCTCGCGCTGCTCAAGAAGCAGTCCGAGCCGATGCCCTACGTCTCGCCCGGACCTGGCACGCTCGGCCATCTGGTCGGAGAATATTGGGCCGAGAAGGAAAAAGTCCGGCTCGCGCACGTCGCCTACAAGGGCTCGGGCCAGGCGATGAACGATCTCGTCGCCGGCCATGTGAAGCTCGGCTCGCTCACCTGGACCGCGGCGCTCGGCCAGATGAAGGGCGGCACCGTCATCCCGATCGCGGTGTCGTCGGCGCGGCGGATGCCGGGCTTCGAGGGCGTGCCGACCCTGCGCGAGCTTGGCTATGCCGACATGGCGGTGACGACCTGGTTCGGCTTCGCGGCGCCCGCAGGCCTGCCGGCGGCGATCACGCAGCAGATGAACAATGCGATCGGCGCATCGCTGGACAATCCGAAGGCCGGCGGGCGGCTGGTGGCGTCAGGCTTCGAGCTTGAAAAGATGTCGCCGGCCGAGCTCACGGCCTTCATCAAGAACGATCTCACCAAATGGGCGCCGCTCGCCAAGCGGCTGATCCCGGCCGAGGGCGCGAAATAGGGAGTGAACAATGAACGGCAGCCTACGAGCAACACTTGCAGTCATCGCCGGCCTTGGCCTCGCACCGGCCGCGGCGCAGCCCGCTGACACGGTCGACGGGCATCTGGCGGCGGCCAAGGAAGCGGCGGGATTCGACTTCACCGGCACGCTGGTCCGGCTCTGCGTCGCGCCGCAGACCGCGCCCGGCCGCGACGTCGCACCGCCGCCGGCGCCGCCGCGCGCGCAGTGGTACACGGAGCCGGGCAAGGCGTTCGACAATCTCTACTTCGTCGGATCGCGCATTCATTCGGCCTGGGCGCTCACCACGAACGAGGGCATCGTCCTGATCGACACGCTCTACGACTACAATTCCGAGGAGGCGATCGTCGGCGGCATGAAGAAGCTGGGGCTCGATCCGGCCAACGTGAAATACACCATCATCAGCCACGGGCACCGCGATCACGTCGGCGGGGCGAAGCTGATGCAGGATCGCTTCAAGTCGCGCATCGTCATCAGCGCGCCGGATTGGGACGGGCTCGACAAGATGCAGAACGCCTATCCGCAAGGAAAGCCGACCCGCGATATCGTGGCCTCCGACGGACAGAAGATCGCGCTCGGCGACGCCAGCGTCACGCTCATACACACCCCCGGCCATACGCCCGGCACGCTGTCGATGATCTTCGAGGTCAAGGACGGCGGCAAACCGCTCACCGTGGCCTATTCCGGCGGCACCGCGTTCAATTTCGTCAACACCGTCCCCAATTTCGACACCTACATCGCGTCGCAGCGGAAGATGGCCGCCGCGGCCGCGAACGCCAAGGCGACCGTCCTGATGTCGAACCATTCCGAGTTCGACAATGCGGTGACGAAAATCAGGACCATCGCGGCGCGCCAGCCGGGCGAGCCTCACCCCTTCGACATCGGCGCTGATGCGGTGGCGCGCTATTTCAAGGTCACGGAAGGCTGCGCGCAGGTCGCGCGGTTGAAGCTGATGCAGGCGGGCAAGAACTAGCGGCGGCTACTCCGGGATCATCTCCGCCAACAACCGCCCGTATCCCTTCACCGGCTGGCGGATCGCCAGCCGCAATTGAATCTCCCAGCAGCGCGCCGGGATCGGATGCACCACCGGCACGCCGAGGTCTTGCTCCAGCGTGTCGATGACATCGAGCACGCGCCAGCCGGAACCGAGCAGATAGATCGCGTCGGCCTTGCGGTGCTTGAGGAACGCCTGCTTCACGAACGCGTAGACCTGGTGCGACGACAGCTGACCGACGTCGCCGAACGCGACATCGAGGCCTTCCATGCCGAGCACGTCGAAGCCGGCCTCGTCGAAATATTTCGCGAACACGTCGTTGATCTTGCCGGTGAAGTAGGTGGCGCCGACGATCTTCTTGGCTTTCAGCGCGCGCAGCGCCCGCACATGGTTCGAGCCCGAGGTGAACATCGGGATCTTGTGCTGCCGTTCCCACTTCTTCAGCAGCTCGGCCTCGCCCTTGTAGCCGAGCAGCATGAACGGCGGCGCGCCCTCCGGATGGATCAGGTCGCAGCCGGCCTCCGCGAGCTGCGCAAGCAGCGGCTCATAGGGCGCGACCGCGCGCTTGAACTCGTCGGTGGTGCCCTTGCTGATGTTGAGGAACAGCGGCAGCACGCCGATGCCCTCCGGCAGCATGCGGATCAGCTCTTCGAGGCCACCCGGCCGCAAGGTCGGCTTGATGCAGCCGACCACGCCGCGCCAACTCGTGAATGCCATTGCTTGATGTCCCTGCGATTGATCGCAGGACGGTAGCAGGATGTATCCGCTACTTGTAGAGCCGCACGTCCTTGACGCGCGAGCTCAAGCTGAGCCCGTCGAGGCAGGCATTGGTGTCGCCGGGTATACAGGCGGAGACGTCATTGACCAGCACGGCGCCGACCTGCGCGCATTTGGTCTCGATCGCGTAGGTCTTCACGATGGTGCGGCCGGCGCGCACCGGTCCCAGCTCGGTGATCAGGCGGCGGTAGACGATGCTCTCGGTGTTGAACACCACGAGGTCGAGCTTCAGGCTCTCCAGCGCCGCCGATTTGTTCTCGACCACGAAGGTCATGCGGCAGTGGGTCTCGGTGCTTTCGAGCGTGTTGAGCTCGACGCGGACGTTCTGCTCGGTGGCCTGCACGGCAGGCGACACCAACAGGCTGAGCGCCAACGCCACGATCATCCGCATCCCGATCTCCCGACTCAACGCCGCGGGAAAGAGTAGCGGCGCAGGCGTGCGCGCACAATTGCAAGCGCGCCGCGCTAGTCTTGAACCGTTGTAAAGAGTAACCGGGTACGGCGCGCGCCCGCGTCAGTTTGCGGACGATGTGCGCATCGACATCATGGTTGCGGCAATTTGCGCCGGCGCCGTCACCGGCAGCGAGCAGGTCTCGCCCGCGCAGATGAACGCCGCCGGCTCGCTGACCGAGGCAAGCTTCGCCGCCGCCGGATGCATCGGGCGGCAGCGCGTCCTTCGACGGGGCGCGGACGACGATGCGGTCGAGGAACGGCAGCTTCAGCGCCGCCTCGACCAGGCCGGCGGCGCGTTCGCCGGCGCCGGCGACCACGATCTCGGCGCCGCGCAGCCGCAGGTCGAGCGCATCGAGCAGCGCGACGTGCATGAACAGGTTTTCCGCCGCCAGCGGCAGCACGCCATCGAACAGGCGGTCGACCTGGTCGCGCCAGGCATGTTGGCCGGTGTAGCCGGCGAGCCGCACCAGGTTCTGTGCGGCGACGGCGGTGGGATTGGGCGTGGCGTCGTCGCTGGTCGAGCTCGGGCGCACCACCAGCCCTTCGGCGTCGTCGGCGGTGAGGAAATAACCGCCGGTCTGCGCATTGGCGTAGTGGCGGTCGAGCGCCGCCTGCCACGCCACCGCGCGCTGGAGATAGTCGCGCTCGCCGGTCGCCTCGTGCAGCGCGAGCGCGGCGCGGATCATGTTGGCATGGTCGGACGCAAGCCCGGGGAACAGCAGGCGCTCTGCGCGCCAGGAATGGCCGAGGCGGTCGCCCTTCGACATCTTGCCGTCGATGAACAGGAACGCGCGCGCCGCCATCTGCAGCCAGGACGGCTCGTCGAAGTGGACGCCGGCGTTGACCAGCGCCGCGATCATCATGCCGTTCCAGTCGGCCAGCACCTTGTCGTCGAGCCCGGGGCGCACGCGCTTGTCGCGCACGGTGAGCAGCCGCCGCCGCAGATCGACAAGCCGCGCTTCCTCCTCCGGCGTGGCCGGAACGCGCGCGAGGCGATTGAGGATGGTGTGGCCCTCGAAGTTGCCTTCCGCAGTGACATCGTAGTGCTGCGCCAGGAAGGCCGCATCGTCCGCCCCGATGACGTGCGCGATCTCGTCGAGCGACCAGACGTAGAACTTGCCTTCCTCGCCTTCCGAATCGGCGTCGAGCGAAGCGCAGAACGCGCCGCCTTCGGTCGTCATCTCGCGCGCGAGCCAGCCGACGGTCTCCTGCGCGCGGGTCTTGAACAGCGGATTGCCGGAGCGGCCGTGCGCCAGCGCCAGCAGCTCCAGGAGCTGCGCATTGTCGTAGAGCATCTTCTCGAAATGCGGCACCAGCCAGCGCTCGTCGACCGCGTAGCGCGAGAACCCGCCGCCCAGATGATCGTAGATGCCGCCCTGGCAGATGCGCTCGAGCGTGATCTCGACCGCCGCGAAGTAGCGCTCCTCGCCGGTGCGCTGCCCCGCCCGCCACAGGAATTCGAGCAGCATGCAGTTCGGGAATTTCGGCGCGCCGCGAACGCCGCCATGCACGGGATCGATCAGGCCGCCGAGCTGCTGGGCGGCGCGGTTCAACTCCATCGGCCCGATGACGACCTTGCCCTTTGGCGTCGCCGTCTCGGCTAGCCGCTTCATCAGCGCGCTGCGATTGTGCTCGACGCTCTGCGGCTCCTCGCGGAACACGCGCGAGACCTCGCGCAGCACGTCGACAAAGGCCGGCCTGCCGTAGCGGCTCTGCTTCGGGAAATACGTGCCGCCCCAGAACGGCTCGCCCTGCGGGGTCAGGAACATGGTGAGCGGCCAGCCGCCATGCTCGCCCATCAGGTGCAGCGCCGACATGTAGATCTGGTCGATGTCGGGCCGCTCCTCGCGGTCGACTTTGATGTTGACGAACAGGTCGTTCATCACCGCGGCGGTGGCGTCGTCCTCGAAACTCTCGTGCGCCATCACGTGGCACCAGTGGCAGGCGGCATAGCCGACCGAGAGCAGGATCGGCTTGTTGGCGCCCTTGGCCGCTTCCAGCGCGGCCGGGTTCCAGGGCCACCAGTCGACCGGATTGTGCTTATGCTGCAGGAGATAGGGCGAGGTTTCCTGCGCCAGGCGGTTTTGGTGAGCCGTTGCTGCGGATCGATGCCAAACTAATACGCGATAATGCCAACGCTAGATGACCGATCGTTCAAATGACCCCGCAGGATGCGAAAGTATCGGCCGGCCGTCGGGCCTGAGAGCTTCGGGCCCGGCGTCGATGACCTCGTCATCGTGCCGCTGGTGGCGGTTGCGTTCGCGATCTGGCGCATCCTGCGGCGGATATTCTTCATCCTGATCGACATCATCGATTTTCTGTTTCCGATCCTGCTGCAGGTGATGCGGTTTCCGCTGTTCACGCTGCGCATCCTCGGCGACGGCATCGCCGCGCTGCTCAAGGGCATCGTGCGGTTCCTGCCGGTCGGCGGCGACCGCCGCAGCGGCCTGGCGCGAATTCATCAGCCAGCACTGGGCGTGGCTGCGCCAAAAATTCAGCTACAAGGCCTTCGAGCAGTGGCTGCATCACGCCTTCGAAAACGGCATGGCCTGGGTGTTCAAGACCTGCCGGGCGATGACGCCACGCACCGCGTTTATCGTGTTGATCGGCGCCGTCCTCTGGCTGCCGATTTCGTTCACGATCGCGACCGTCATGCACGCGGTGCTGATCGCGAAGGCACTGTCCCTGCCCGCCTGGATGCAGCTCCTGCATCCGGTCGCGACCGTGATCGCCAAGACCAAGCTGCTCGTGCTGCCGGTCTATCCGGCGGCCTGGCCGCAGGCGAAGCAGCATCCGGCGATGCAGGCGCTGATCCGGTTCTGGAACTACCTCGCGGCGCACTACCTCGCGCGCAAGAGCGCCTACCGCTATCGGCAGACCGAAACGGCTGCCGCGCATATCGGCGACGCGTTGCGGCACACCGCGGCGGCGACCGGCTTGAGCCGGCTCGGCAGCGCCGTGCTCGCCGGCGTCAATGCAGCCGCGGCCTGGGCGCGCAAGACGTCCTGGGACATCATGGCCCGAATCGTCGCGATGCTGTCGCGGTTCCCGATATTCGGCGGCGTCGTGCAGCGCTACACCGCGCACTACGACGAAGCGAACCGCGCGCCATCAGCCAAATTCAGCGACAAGGCGCGCGGATTTTTCCAGCGCTGGTCGGTCAAGTTCACGGCGGAGTACTACGAGACCAAGGAACGGCAGGAGGCCGCGAAGGGCGCGGCCAGCGCGTAGGTGTCATTGATGTCGCTTGCGGCCATATCCCGTCATCCTGAGATAGTGCTTCTTGCGGGCGCTCAGGTCGGACGGAAGTCCATCGATTGAGCCGATCAGGTCAGCGATTGCTTCGACTGTCGCGGGGCGCGGCTGCTTCGCCGGTGCGCCTCGGATCAGGCGTTCGCGCACGACCTCGGACCTTGAAAGGTTGCGCTCTCGCGCCTCGGCTTCGATTTGCGCAACCAGAGAATCCGGCAGGCGGACGGTCAAGGTTTTCATGACTCAAGCCTATCACGTGTTCGATAGGCGCGCTCACCACCGGACGACCAGCGCATCGCCGATTTTGACGTCCGCCCAGCGGCGCGCCATGGCGCCGAGGCCTTCGTCGATCCGTTGCAGGTTGACTGCGGTGACGGCGCGAAGCTCCAGAATCTTTGCCATGAGCCAAACATCGGGCGACAGCCTTCGCGGCAAACTGCGAGGTTGCGGGAACCTTGTTCTTCATCAGCTCGACCATCAAGCCGACAATGACTTCGGCTTCGGTCAGGCTTCGGCTGTTGGCTTTGCACAGCGCGTGCGAGCGCTCGCGGGCATGCGGGCGCTGCCGGCCGGCCAGCACCGCCATGCCCGGGAAGATCGCGCCGTCGGCCACGCTGCCCCAGAACGCGCGCCGCAGCGCGAGCTCTTTCTCGACCACGTAGTGCGCGAGATCGTGCGGCAGCGGCTGCGACGGACCGTAGCCGGCAACGCGCAGCGTCACCTTGTCGTCGCGCATCACGACCGCCTGCGAGCGCCGCGCATCGAGCCTTTCGATCCGGATTTCCATCGCCGCCTTTTCGACGGCGATTGTGTCTACTTCTTGCTGCGGTCCATCAAATAGCAGGTCGCGACCATCGAGCGGCTCGGGCTGGTGCCGTTGTGGACGTAGCATTTCTCCATGCGGTCCGGCGTGATCATGGTGATGCGGAAATAGCCGTCGAGGTCGGCGCCGATGATCGAGCGGTTGTCGTTGGTCAGCGCCCAGACGAACGGCTCCTTCTGGTCGGCGACCGCGGTCGACGAGCGGCCCCAGGCGACGCGGCCGTCCTGGCCTTCGACGACGTGCGTCGCGCTGACGTCGCGCACGCGCGGTGGACCGGCCTTGGTCTGCTTGCCGGGGTGATGGGCGTTGGTACCGAAGACGATCGCCTTGCCCTTGCCGGTCCAGGTGCCTCTGAGATCGGGGATCGCCGCCGCGTCCTGCGCGCGTACTGCTGGAGCTGCGAAACCAAGAAACGCTATCGCAAGAATGAAATATCGCATTGCCGGTCTCCCGTGCTGCTGGTCTCAACCGCGCGCGAGAATGACGGCACGGCTTTAAGTAAACGTGAGTGGCCTCGACTTAAATTTAGCGCGTAATGTCCTTGGGCCCGGCCGGTCCGCTGCTGGTATAGGTCGCTCGTGACCGCCGCCAACGACACCATCTTCGCCCTCTCCTCCGGCCGGCCGCCGGCCGCGATCGCCGTGGTCCGGGTATCCGGCCCGCGCGCCCGCGCGGCGCTCGAGGCGCTGATCGGCCGCGTGCCGGAGCCGCGCAAGGCGGCGCTGGCCAACGTCCGCGACCCCGCTTCCGGCGAGCCGATCGATCAGGCGCTGGTGCTGTGGTTTCCCGGCCCGCGCAGCGAGACCGGCGAGGACGTGGCCGAGCTCCAGCTCCACGGCGGCCGCGCCGTGATCGCCGCCACGCTGGCGGCGCTCGGCCGGATCCCGGGCCTGCGGATGGCGGAGCCCGGCGAGTTCACCCGCCGCGCCTTCGAGCACGGCCAGCTCGACCTCACCCAGGTCGAGGCGCTCGCCGACCTGATCGGCGCCGACACCGAGGCGCAGCGGCGACAGGCGTTGCAGCAGATGCGCGGCCTGCTCGGCGATCGCGCCGAGGCCTGGCGCACGCGCGCGATCGAGGCGCTGGCGCAGGTCGAGGCCGCGATCGACTTTGCCGACGAAGGCGACGTGCCGAAGGATCTGATCGACCGCGCGCTCGCGCTCGCTGGGCCGCTGGCCGACGAGATCAACGCGGCGCTTGCCGGCGCCGCGCGCGGCGAGCGCTTGCGCGAGGGCCTGTGGGTCGTGATCGCCGGGCCGCCCAATGCCGGCAAGTCGACGCTGCTCAATCGCATTGCGCAGCGTGAGGCCGCGATCGTGTCGCCGATCGCCGGCACCACGCGCGACGTGATCGAGGTGCATCTCGATCTCAACGGCTATCCGGTCAATCTCATCGACACCGCCGGCATCCGCGAATCGTCCGATGACCCAGTCGAGCGCGAGGGCATGCGCCGCGCGCGCGAGCAGGCGGCGCGCGCCAATCTGGTGCTGTGGGTGGTCGAGGCGACCGAGGCCGATCACCTGGCGCCGCCACCGGTGCCGGGGGTCCCGCACTGGACCGTGCTCAACAAGGTGGACCTGGTCCGCGCGCAGGAGCTTCCGCGGCTGGAATGGCAGTTCAAGGCCGATGGAGCGCGCGTTTCGGATGTCGGCGACGACCGGTGCCGGGCTCGATGGGTTGATCGACGCGCTGGTCGATTTCGCGGAGCGCACGTTCACGCTCGAGCCGGCGCTGGTGACCCGCGAGCGGCAGCGCACGACGCTAAGCGAGGTTGTGCAATCTCTGGTTGAATCACAGAAACTGGCAGAGCAGGGCGCCGGCGAGGAATTGATCGCCGAACAGCTCCGCCTCGCCGCCTCCGGCCTCGGCCGCCTCACCGGCCGTGTCGATGTCGAAGACATCCTCGACGTGATCTTTCGCGACTTCTGCATCGGGAAGTGAGTCGAAAAAATCGAATCGTCCAACGGCGGATCGTTCAGTGAGTTCATCTCTTCGCGGGGACGAGCGGAGCAGCGACGTCAGTGTTTCACGTGAAACACACGAAACAGTTTTGACTCGCGAAGCGCGCCGCCGCTAAGACGCTTGCACGTTGAAGACGCGCGTGAACGCGCTGGTGCGGAGATTCTGAAAATGCAAACGCGGTTCGACGTCATCGTCGTGGGCGGCGGCCATGCCGGCTGTGAAGCCGCGGCCGCGGCTGCGCGCATGGGCGCCTCGACCGCGCTGGTCACGCACACGTTCGCGACCGTCGGCGCGATGTCGTGCAATCCGGCGATCGGCGGTTTGGGCAAGGGCCACCTGGTCCGCGAGATCGATGCGCTCGACGGGCTGATGGGCCGCGTCGCGGACCGCGGCGGAATCCAGTTCCGGGTGCTCAACCGGCGCAAGGGTCCGGCGGTGCGCGGGCCGCGCGCCCAGGCGGATCGCAAGCGCTATGCCGCCGCCATGCAGGCGGCGATCGCGGCGACCGAAAACCTGACGGTGGTCGAAGGCGAGGCCGACGATCTCGTGGTGGCGGCGGGCCAGGTCGCGGGGCTGCGCCTCAAGGACGGCCGGGAGCTGACGGCCGCCGCGGTGGTGCTGACCACCGGGACGTTTCTGCGTGGGCTGATCCACATCGGCGAACGGCAGACGCCGGCCGGCCGGGTCGGGGAGGCGCCGGCGGTCGGACTGTCGCTGACGCTGGAGCGGCTCGGCTTTGCGCTTGGCCGGCTCAAGACCGGGACGCCGCCGCGGATCGACGGCGCCACCATCGACTGGGCGGCGCGTCGAGATGCAGCCCGGCGACGAGCCGCCGGAGCCGTTCTCGGTGCTGACCGGGCGGATCGAGAACCCGCAGATCCAGTGCGGCATCACCCGGACCACCGAGGCGACCCACCAGATCATCCGCGCCAACGTCCATCGCTCGCCGATGTATTCCGGCCAGATCGCCAGCCGGGGGCCGCGCTATTGCCCCTCGATCGAGGACAAGATCGTGCGCTTCGGCGAGCGCGACGGGCACCAGATTTTCCTCGAGCCGGAAGGGCTCGACGACACCACGGTCTATCCCAACGGCATCTCGACCTCGCTGCCGGAGGAGGTCCAGCTGGCGCTGGTCGCGACCATTCCGGGGCTGGAGAAGGCCCGCGTGGTGCGGCCCGGCTACGCCATCGAATACGACCATGTCGACCCGCGGGAGCTCAAGCCGACGCTGGAGACCAAGCGGCTGCCGGGGCTGTTCCTGGCCGGGCAGATCAACGGCACGACCGGCTACGAAGAGGCGGCGGCCCAGGGTCTGGTGGCCGGGCTCAACGCCGCGGCGCGGGCAGGCGAGGGCGCCGATATCGTGTTCGACCGGGCCGAGGGCTATCTCGGCGTGATGATCGACGACCTCGTCACCAAGGGGGTCACCGAGCCCTATCGGATGTTCACCTCGCGGGCCGAGTACCGGCTGACCTTGCGGGCCGACAATGCCGACCAGCGGCTCACCTCCCGGGGCATCGCGATCGGCTGCGTGGGCCCGGAGCGCCGGACGGCGCATGCCGAGAAGATGGCGGCCCTGGCCGAGATCCGGGCGTTCGCGCAGTCGGTGTCGCTGACGCCAACTGAGGGCGGCGAAGCACGGGCTGACGGTGAACCGGGACGGCCAGCGCCGCACCGCGTTCGAGCTCCTCTCCTTCCCGACCATCGGCATTGCCGACGTCGCGCGGGTCTGGCCGCGCCTCGAAATGTTTCACGTGAAACACCTCGCGCAGATCGAGATCGACGCCAAGTACGAGGTCTACCTGTCCCGCCAGGCCGCCGACATCGCCGCGTTCCGGCGCGACGAGAGCCTCGCGCTGCCGGACGACATCGACTACGCCACGGTGAAGGGTCTCTCGAATGAGGCGCGGGCCAGGCTCGCGGCGATCCGGCCCCGGACCATCGGCCAGGCCGGCCGGATCGATGGTCTGACGCCGGCGGCGCTGACGCTGCTGGTGGGTCACATGCGGCGGGGGCGGAAGGCGGCGGTTGCGTAGCCCGGATGAAGCGAAGCGAAATCCGGGGACCGTCCCGCATTACGCTGCGCTCCATGCGGGCTACGATCGCCCCGCGCGTAGCCCACCTTCTCCGTCACCCTGAGGTGCTCGCGAAGCGAGCCTCGAAGGGCGACGGCCCCAAGCCGTGTGGTAAGACCTCGGCCGTTCATCCTTCGAGGGCCGGCTGCGCCGGCCACCTCAGGATGACGGATCAGGGTTCAAGTTCACCGCAGATGCCCAAGGCAGAAACCCACCCCGACCTCACCGCCGACCGCGCCGCGGCGCTCCGGCTCACCCCTGTTTCACGTGAAACACTCGCCCGCCTCGACGTCTTCGTCGACACGCTCCTCACCTGGAACGCGCACACGAATCTGATCGGCGCCAGCACGGTCCCTCACCTCTGGACCCGGCACATCGCCAACTCGCTCCAGCTCCTCGACCTCGCCCCGGACGCGCGCGTCTGGGTCGACCTCGGCAGCGGCGCCGGCTTCCCCGGCCTGGTGATCGCGTGCGCGCTCGCCGACACCCCCGGCGCCAAAGTCCATCTGGTCGAGAGCACGGGCAAAAAAGCGACGTTCCTGCGCGAGGCCGCGCAACTCACCCAGGCGCCGGTGGTGGTCCATGCCGAGCGGATCGAGCGGTTTGTGGAGGTATTCCGGGAGCCGGTGGACGTCGTCACCGCCCGTGCACTGTCGTCTTTAAAATCCTTGTTAGATCAAAGCGTTAGCCTGTTGAAAACCGGCGCGCTGGGGCTGTTTCCGAAGGGACAAGATGTCGAGGCTGAATTGACCGAGGCCACTAAATACTGGAACATTAAGGTTAATCTCGCGCAAAGCCGCACGGATGCCAAAGGCCGCGTCGTCGTGGTCCATACAGTGGAGCGACGCGCAGCGTCGCAGTGACGTCGCGGGCGGCGCGACGGTCGAGGTGAAAGGCCAAAGGCCATGACCACAACGGACCCATCGGTGATCAATTCACCGGCCGGACTTGCATCGGCGCGCGCGCCGTCGCGTCCCGCGCGCGTGCTCGCGATCGCCAATCAAAAAGGCGGCGTCGGCAAGACCACGACCGCGATCAATCTCGGCACCGCGCTCGCCGCCATCGGCGAGCACGTGCTGATCGTCGACCTCGATCCGCAGGGCAACGCATCGACCGGTCTCGGCATCGACCGCAAGACACGCGAGCACTCGACCTACGACGTGCTCACCGGCGAAGCATCGCTGCGCGACGCGGTGATGCCGACGGTGGTGCCGCGGCTTGTCGATCGCGCCGTCGACGCTCGATCTCTCCGGTCTGGAATTGGAAATCGGTCAAGAGCGCGACCGCGCCTACCGGCTGCGCAACGCGCTGGTGCCGATGAATGAGGCGAGCGCCGGCGCGACCGACTTCACCTACGTGCTGGTCGACTGTCCGCCTTCGCTCAATCTGCTCACCGTCAACGCGATGGCGGCGGCGAATGCGGTCCTGGTGCCGCTGCAATGCGAGTTCTTCGCGCTCGAAGGATTGTCGCAGCTGCTCAAGACCGTCGACCAGGTGAAGGAGGCGCTCAATCCCGGGCTGACCATCCACGGCATCGTGCTCACCATGCACGACGCCCGCAACAATCTCTCCAACCAGGTGGCGGAAGACGTGCGCACGCACATGGGTCACAAGGTCTACGACACGGTGATCCCGCGCAATGTGCGCGTGTCGGAAGCGCCGTCCTACGGCAAGCCGGTGCTGGTCTACGACCTCAAATGCGTCGGCAGCGAAGCCTATCTGCGGCTCGCCACCGAGGTGATCCAGCGCGAGAAGGAGTTGCGCGCGGTGTAGCCCGCATGGAGCCATAAGCGCGTTTACGCGCGTCTTCGACGCGCTATGGCGTAATGCGGGACGGCGTCCCGGATTTCGCTTCGCTCCATCCGGGCTACAACAAACACTGACAAGAACCGGAGCAACGTATCCGCGTGAAATCGCCGTTGAGACTGCTTTCAGGAGACAATGACATGGCCGAAGACGGGCGTTCGCGATTGGGCCGCGGCCTTGCCGCGCTCATCGGCGACGTCGGCGATGAGACCAAGGTGGTCGAGCGCGCGCGCGGCGCGCGCAAGGCGCCGATCGAGCTCGTCAAGGCCAATCCGCGCAACCCGCGCCGCAACTTTGCCGACGAGGAGCTTGACGAGCTCGCGGACTCGATCAAGGCGCGCGGCATCATCCAGCCGATCGTGGTGCGCGCGATCAAGGGCACGAACGATCAGTTCGAGATCGTCGCCGGCGAGCGCCGCTGGCGCGCGGCGCAGCGCGCCGGCCTGCACGAGGTGCCGATCATCCCGTCGAGGTGACGGACGCCGAGGCGCTTGGAGTTGGCGATCATCGAGAACGTGCAGCGCGCCGATCTCAATCCGCTGGAAGAGGCGATGGGCTACCAGTCGCTGATCGACCAGTACAAGCACAACCAGAACGACGTCGCCAAGTTCGTCGGCAAGAGCCGCAGCCACGTCGCCAACACGCTGCGGCTGCTGCAGCTGCCGGAATCGGTGAAGGCCTTGATCGATAAAGGCCAGCTCACCGCCGGCCACGCGCGCGCGCTGGTCGGTCAGCCGAATGCCGCCGAGCTGGCGCGCGACATCGTCAGCCGCGGGCTCAACGTGCGCCAGGTCGAAGCGCTGATGCAGCCCAAGGACGGCAAAGGGCCGGCGAGGGCGGGGAAGGGCAAGTCGCGCAAGGACGCCGACACCCTGGCGCTGGAGCGGCGCGTCTCCGACGCGCTCGGCCTCAACGTCAGCATCGAGCACCGCGGCAAGGGCGGCACGGTGCACGTCGCCTACGGCGATCTGGAGCAGATGGAAATGGTGCTGGCGAAGCTCGAGCGGAAGTAGGGCGATACGCTCAGACATCGCGGACATCGTAGGGTGGGCAAAGGCGCGAAGCGCCGTGCCCACGTGGGCCTATCCGCTTGGCGAGACGTGGGCTTCGCTCGCGTTCTGCCCATCCTACGGAAATCACTCTCCGAACTTGCCGGAAATGTCGCCAGTATCGCCACCCCAATCGACGGGCAAGTCACCCCGGGCAACATATTGATGGAAGCTGCTGTACGGCCAATCGGCGACGCGCGTCACCAGGCCGTGCTTCACCGGATTGAAATGAATGTAGTCGACGTGGCGAGCTAAATCGGCATCGTCGCGGATCGCATGCTCCCAGTAGCGCCGCTGCCAAATGCCCTTCTCACGTTTGGCGAGCTTGCTCGATGATCGTTGCGGAGCACTGGGCAGTCCCCGCGAGAAGCCACCTTTGAGGAGATTCCAGCGCAGCGAGAAATCGGCGTCGCCCTCCGGCAGCGTCCAGATCGCGTGCAGATGATCAGGCAGAATGCAAATCGCTACTGATTCAAACGGCAGGCGTCTTTGGACGTTGCCGTAGGCACGTCGTAGCAGGTCGATTTGCTCGACAAGTAATTCGCTCGGCCGATCGGCAAGCGTCACCGTAAAGAAGAACGTGCCGCCCCCGATTCTAGCGCGACGATACCAGGACATGCTGCAGAGATAGCTTACCTTGGTTCGCGTGGGCACGGCGCTTCGCGCCTTTGCCCACCTACGAATCTTCATCCGGGCTACGACGTTCGTCTGCGGCCATCGCCATCGACAAGAGCAGTAGTCGTAGGGTGGGCAAAGCGAAGCGTGCCCACGTCTTCTCAATCTCAATCGAGGCACGGTCGGGCGTGGGCACGGCGCGAAGACGCGCCTTTGCCCACCCTACGATGCTACGACGTCCGTCTTGCCGCCATCGCCATCGAGAGCAACAGCCGCTGCACGATCGCTTCCGACAGATCGGCGTTGAGGCGCGACTGCAGCGTCGCGTCGGCGATCTGGGTGATCGCGGTTTGCAGGCGAGGGGCCGGCCAGGCGCGCAGCGCGGCTTGCGCCAGCGGCACGCGGCTGAAGTGCAGCCACAGCCCGCCGACCGCTGAATCGACCGACTGCCCGTCGTCGACCGCGAGCCGCGCCTTGTGCAGCTGGCTCGCGTGGCGCGCGACCCCGAACAGGATCGAGCCGGCCGAGGTGCCGGCGTTGCGCGCCTTGGTGTACTGGAACTCGACCTCGGCAAGCTTGCCGGCGAAGGTGGCGTCGACCAGCGCATCGAGCGCCAGCGCCGACGCGTCGGTCACCACCGCGGCGACGTCCTCGATCTCGACCCGCTGTTTGCCGTGGGCATAGAGCGCGAGCTTCTGCAGCTCGCTGCGCGACGCCAGCCGGTCGCCGCCGAGCAGCGGCACCAGCGCGGCGCGCGCCTCCGGCGCGATGGTCAAGCCCGCGGCCTGCATCTCGGCATCGATCAGCCGCGGCAGATCCTTCTCGCTGTCGGGATAGCAGGCGAGCACGGCGGCGTTCTTCGCCTTCTCGCAGATGGCACGCAGCGGCGCGTTCTTGCGCAGCTCGCCGGCCTCGATCACGACGCGGCATTCCTTCGGCGCGGCGTTGAGCAGGATCTCGACCGCCGGCGCGAGATTGCGCGCGCCGGCCTTTACCCAGACCGCGCGCTTGCCGCCGAACAGCGGAATCGTATTGGCCTCCTCGACCAGCCGCGACGGCTCCGACGCGACGAGATCGCCTTCGAGCCGCACCAGCGAGAACGGATCGTTGAGGTCGTCGACCGAGACGCGCACCAGCGCCTCGGCGCGCTCGCGCACCAGCCCGGCGTCGGCGCCGTAGACCAGCACGACGGGCTGCGCCGGGTTGGGCTTGGCGACGAAGGCATCGACCTGGGCGGCTTTGAGCGCGGTCATGGCATCTATGTAGTTGAACTCGGCCGCTGCCGCGAGCACCGGCGGCACCCTCTCCCCGTTCTTACGGGGAGAGGGTGGGGGTGAGGGGCTAACGTGAGCGCGCGAGACGTGGAGAGCCCCCCTCACCCGGCGAGCTTCGCTCGCCGACCTCTCCCCGCAAGCGGGGCGAGGTGACTCGCGGCGCGAGCCCCTTACGCCACCACGTTGACGATCCGGCCCGGCACCACGATCACCTTCTTCGGCGCCCTGCCCTCGAGCGCGCGCTGCACGGCTTCGAGCGCCAGCACCGTCTTTTCGATCTCGGCATTCGACGCGTCGCGCGGCACCGTGACGTCGGCGCGCTTCTTGCCGTTGACCTGCACCGGCAGCGTGACGGTGTTCTCGACCAGCAGCTCCGGCTTCCAGCGCCGGCCACGGCTGCGTCGCCAAGCAGCGTCTTGTGCCCGAGCGCGGCCCAGCATTCCTCGGCGAGGTGCGGCATCATCGGCTGGAACAGCTTCACCAGGATCTCGGCCGCCTCGCGCACGGCCCACGCATAGTCCGGCGTCGGCGCCTGCTCCTGCTCGCCGATCGACGCGCTGAACGCGTTGGCGAACTCGTAGAGATGCGCGACCGCGACGTTGAAGTGCAGCTTCTCGATCGCGTCCGACACTTTGGCCAAGCGCGCCATGCGCGGCCTTGCGCAGCGTCAGCGCCCCCTCCCCGAACGTCGCCGGTCGTTGCGTTCGGCGCCTGCTCCGCCACCTCGGCCGCCTCGCCGACCAGCCGCCAGAGCCGCTGCGTGAATCGCCAGGCGCCCTGCACGCCGCGCTCGGTCCATTCGACGTCGCGCTCGGGCGGCGAATCCGACAGCATGAACCAGCGCGCCACGTCGGCGCCGTAGCTGCCCATGATGTCGTCGGGGTCGATGACGTTCTTCTTCGACTTCGACATCTTCTCGATCGGCCCGATCTCGACCGGCGCGCCGGTCGCGGTGATCTTGGCGCGCCGCGCGTCGCCCTCGCTCTCGATCGTGACCTGCGCCGGCTCGACCCATTCATCGCCGGCGCGATAGGTCTCGTGCACGACCATGCCCTGGGTGAACAGCCCGGCGAACGGCTCGTCGAGGCCGATGTGGCCGGTCTTCTTCATCGCGCGGGTGAAGAAGCGCGAGTAGAGCAGGTGCAAAATCGCGTGCTCGATGCCGCCGATGTACTGGTCCACCGGCAGCCAGCGGTCGACCACCGCGCGGTCGGTCGGCGCGGTCTCGAGCCAGGGGTCGGTGAAGCGCGCGAAGTACCAGGACGAGTCGACGAACGTGTCCATGGTGTCGGTCTCGCGCCGCGCCGGCTTGCCGCACTGCGGGCACTCGACGTTCTTCCAGGTCGGATGCCGGTCGAGCGGATTGCCGGGGCGGTCGAAGGTGACGTCCTCCGGCAGCTTCACGGGTAGGTCACTGGCCGGCACCGGCACCACGCCGCAGGTTTCGCAGTGGATGATCGGGATCGGGCAGCCCCAATAGCGCTGGCGCGAGATGCCCCAGTCGCGCAGGCGGTAATTGACCTGGCGCTGGGCCACTGGCCGACCGCCGCGCGTCTCCTGCTCCAGCCGCTTCGCCACCTCCTCCTGCGCCTGCGGCACGGTCATGCCGTCGAGGAAGCGCGAATTGATCAGCGTGCCGTCGCCGTCATAGGCGGTGTCGGTGATGACGAACGACTTCGCGTCCTGCCCCGGCGGGCAGACCACCGGCGTATTGCCGAGGCCGTACTTGTTGACGAAGTCGAGGTCGCGCTGGTCGTGCGCCGGGCAGCCGAAGATCGCGCCGGTGCCGTAGTCCATCAGGATGAAGTTCGCCACGTAGACCGGCAGCTGCCACGCCGGGTCGAACGGATGGATGGCGCGGATGCCGGTGTCGAAACCCTGCTTCTCGGCGGTCTCGATCGCCTCCTGCGCGGTGCCCATGCGCTTGCACTCGGCGATGAAGTCGGCGAGCGCCTTGTTCTTCTTCGCCGCCGCCTGCGCGATCGGATGGTCGGGCGCGACCGCGACGAAGCGCGCGCCGAACAGCGTGTCGCCGCGCGTCGTGAAAATCTCCAGCTCATCCTCGCCGGCCGGCGTGGTCTTCGGATCGAGCGCGAAGCGGACCAGCAGGCCCTCCGAGCGGCCGATCCAGTTCTTCTGCATCAGCCGCACTTTTTCCGGCCAGCGCTCGAGCGTGTCGAGCGCCGCCAGCAGCTCCTCCGCATAGTCGCTGATCTTGAAGAACCACTGCGTGAGTTCGCGCTGCTCAACCGGCGCGCCCGAGCGCCAGCCCTTGCCGTCGATCACCTGCTCGTTGGCGAGCACGGTCATGTCGACCGGGTCCCAGTTCACCTTCGACTGCTTGCGCTCGACCAGGCCCGCTTCAAGGAAGTCGAGGAACATCTTCTGCTGGTGCTTGTAGTAAGACGGGTCGCAGGTCGCGATCTCGCGCGCCCAGTCGAGCGAGAGCCCCATCGACTGTAGCTGCGATTTCATCGCCGCGATGTTCTGGCGCGTCCAGGCGCCCGGATGCACCTTGCGCTCCATGGCGGCGTTCTCCGCCGGCATGCCGAAGGCGTCCCAGCCCATCGGATGCAGCACGGTGAAGCCCTTCGCGCGTTTGTAGCGCGCGACCACGTCGCCCATGGTGTAGTTGCGCACGTGCCCCATGTGGATGCGCCCCGACGGATAGGGGAACATCTCGAGGACGTAGTAGGTGGGCTTCGCGGCCTTGCCGTTTGCGGGCGCGAGGTCGGCGTTCGACGTCGCGAAGATGCCGGCGTCGTCCCATTTTTTCTGCCAGCGCGGCTCGGCGACGCGGGGGTTGTAGCGGTCGGGTTGGCGATCTTGGGCCATCGTCTACTTCACATTCTCCAGCCGCACGCCGCGTCCCGCGCGCAGCGACTTCCTGGCTTTCGCGATCCGCTTGAGGAACCGCGGGTCGTTCTCAAACCGCTTGCGCGGCGGCACTTTGCCGGCGTCGTGGCGGTCTGATTTCTGTGATTCTGCAGTCATTGGCGGGGTGTTTTAGGGCCCAGCGAGGGCATGGGGAAGGGGTTTGGCATGACAGGGTTTCGTCTCGGTATTGGCTTGCGCGCCCAATGTACGGTATTGCCGATCACGAACCATTCACCCTCATTCTTTCAGCACCTTAAAAATGCACCACACCACCCTCGGCCGCACCGGCCTCAAGGTCAGCGCCGCCGGGCTCGGCACCGGCGGCTTCAGCCGGCTCGGCCTCAAGACCGGCCTCACCGAGGAGCAGTCCGCCGGACTGATCCATGAGGCCTTCGACCTCGGCATCAATTTCATCGACACCGCGCCGAGCTACGGCACCGAGGGCGTGGTGGGCAAGGCGCTGAAGACGCTGCCGCGCGACAAAATCGTGGTCGCGACCAAGGCGCAGATCGGCCGCAACGGCAATTTCGTGCCGGCGGAGCGCGTGGTCGCGAGCCTCGACAAGTCGCTCGCCGACATGGGCATCGACCATGTCGACGTGTTCAACCTGCACGGCATCGAGCCGCAGGAATACGACTACGCGCTCTCGGCGATCGCGCCGGCGCTCGCTGCGCGAAAAGGAGAAGGGCAAGATCCGCCACATCGGCCTCACCGAGAACCCGATCACCGACCACACCAACGTGACGCTCGCGCGCGCGCTCAACGACGGGGTGTGGGAGGTGGTCATGGTCGGCTTCTCCATGCTGCACCAGGGCGCGCGCACGCGCGTGTTTCCGCTCACGCAGGCGAACGGCATCGGCACGCTGTTGATGTTCGCGGTGCGCTCGATCTTCGCCGATCCGCCGCGGGTCGCGCGCGAGCTGCGCGCGCTGGCGGAGCAGGGCCTGGTCGAGAAGTCGCTGGGCGAGACGAAAGACCCGCTCGGCTTCCTGGTGCACGCGGGCGGCGCGGCCAACATGACCGAGGCGGCGTATCGCTATGTGCGGCACGAGCCCGGCGTCGATGTCGTGCTGTTCGGCACCGGCAGCGCCGAGCACCTGCGCGAGAACATCGCGGCGATCAACAAGCCGCCGCTGCCGGAGGCGGATCGGGCGAAGCTCAAGACGCTGTTCGGGCATCTGAGCAACGGGATTGGGCTCGATGGGCATGCCGGTGGGACAAGGTAGGTCTTGTGTCCCGGACGCGGTGCAGCGTGAAGCGAAGCGGAACGATGCACCGCTGATCCGGGACCCCGGTTTCTAGTTAGCGAAAACAACCGGGGTCCCGGGTCTGCAGCGCATCATTGCATGCTGCGCTGCGCCCGGGACACGAGCGCGCCTCACGTCCGCCCGATCAGCGCCAGCAACTCCCGTGTCAACGCGCCGTCGGGCCTCGCAAGCTCGTCGAGAATCGAAAAATGGTGGTGGCCGTCGAGCACGGTTAGCTGCACGGCCAAATCCCGCGCGCCGGCCGCGCGTGCAAACAGCTCCGATTGCCGCTTCAGCTCGGGCAACTCGTCGCCGCCGACCGCGAGCCGCAGCGGCTTCTGGCAATTCGAAAGATGCCGCAGCGGGCTCAAGGCGGCGATCTCGGCCGAAGTCAGCTTAAGTTTCTCGTTGAGATAGTTGAGCGCGATCGGCTCGAGATCGAAAATCCCGCTGATCGGCAGGCCGCCGGCACAGGCCGGATGCGCGGCCGCCGCCGCGGTCAGATGGCCGCCGGCCGACCAGCCGCCGACGAACAGCCGGTCGCAATCGAAGCCGAGGTCGTCGGCGTGCGCGCAGAGATAGCTCAGCGCCTGATGAATCTCGCCGACGATCTCGGTGAGGCTTGCGTCCGGCGCCAGCGTGTAGCCAACCACGGCGACGTCGATGCCGTGCCGCAGCGGCCCTTCGGCGACGAACGCGAACATCTCCTTCTCGTTGCGCTGCCAGTAGCCGCCATGGATGAACAGGAACAGCGCCGGCGCCATCGTGCCCGAGGGGAAATAGTCGAGGCGGGCGCGCGGCCGTTCGCCATAGACGATGTCGAGCTGCGCGTCCGGCCGGGCGCGCACGCGTTCGCTGGCTTCCCGCCACCGGGCAAGCCATTGCGGGCTGTCGGCCACCGCCTCGCTGTTGTTGTAGGCGGCGTCGAGCTCGGCCCGGTTCATGCCCCGGTAGATGACGGAATTGGCGCTCACGTCACACCGCGGCGGCAAGCTTTCGGGTTGGCGCCAAGTGGCTGGGTTCCGTAGTCATAATCAAAACATGATCCGCCATCAGCACCGCCTCTTCCACCGGATGAGTGACGAAGATGATGGTAACATGGGTGCGCGCCCGCGCCCAAATCTGCGACTGCGGTTGCGGACGCGCCCTACCCGCTCGCGCCTTCCGCGTGCTCTTCCGTCGCCGGCGCATCCGACTGCGCCGCCGCGCGCTCCAGCTCGTGCACGTAGTCGCGCGACGCCGCCCGCACCACATTGACGTGCGCGCGCATCAGCTCGCTGGCGGTCTCGGCGTCGGCGCGCAGCACCGCGGTGACGATCGCGTCGTGCTCCTGGTAGGACTTCGCCAGCCGGTCCGGGATCGTGAACTGCGCGCGGCGGAACGCGGCGATGCGCCGGCGCATGCCGAGCGTCGTCGATGACAGGTAGTCGTTGTGGGCGCCGCGGTAGATCGCGTCGTGGAATTCGAAGTTGATCTTGCGGTAGCTGTCGCGGTCGCTGTTGCGCACCGCGTCGCGCGAGCGGTTGTGCACCAGCTCCAGCCGGATACGCTCGGCCGGCGACATCCGCAGCGCCGCCAGCCGCGCACACGAGGCCTCGAGCTCGCCCATCACCTCGAACATCTCGGCGAGCGCCGAGTCGCTCGGCAGCGAGACGATGACGCCGCGGCGCGGCCGCATCTCCACCAGCCCGGTGGCGGTGAGCTGCCGCAACGCCTCGCGCACCGGCGTGCGCGAGAGGTTGAAGCGCTTGGCGAGGCCGATCTCGTCGAGCCGCGCGCCCGGCGGGAGGACGCCGCGCAGGATGTCGTCCGCCAATTGCTGGCGCACGGTCTCGGCCAGCGTGAGGATCCTGCTTCCCGACATGATGATGGGCTCCGGCGTCGCCGTTGGGCCTTCCGGCCTGCTGGACCCCGGTGCAACGGCCATGCCATTCCCGAACTCGAAGCCTAACCGTTTGATAGCACGGGATTTCTTGCACTGGTGCGGCCGCCGCATCGGCCGCTATCGTCATTGCTCGGTCTCCCGACGCATATTTTGCATGCAAAGCGGCCGACATATCCGCCGCATTCAATATTACGTTTGAAAATCAACATCTTGTGGGTGCACAAACTGTGTGCATCTGGCCCGGCCAGGCGTCTCCCCCGCCCATTGTTATTATCCCCGCGTTTACCGCTGATTCGGTGCGTGGTGTCGGCGTGGCGTGCTCCGGCGTTGTCTAAAAGCCAGCCATTTCGAGAGGCCACGCCATGAGGCTGTCGACGCGCTTGATGCTGGTGATGGTCGCCCTGGTGGTGCTCACCGCCGCCGCCGTCAGCACGCTGATCCATCGCAACATCGAAGCAGCGACGCGCTGCCGCGGGCGCTCGACCGGCTTGATACCCGTGCCCATCTGCTCACGCTGCAGCTCGAGGCGGCGGTGGCCAGCGCCCGCGCCGATGTCAGCGTGCAAGGCCAGGCGATCGAAGGGGTCGTGCGGGCGAGGATCGCCGACGATGTCGATCCCGTGACCGGGACGCCCAGCGACGTGTTCAAGAAACGGATCGCCTCGCGGTTCGTCGCCGAGCTCAGCGCCAAGCCGGAATATTCCCAGTTCCGGATCATCGGCATCGCCGACGGCGGGCGCGAGCTGGTGCGGGTCGACCGCATGGGGCCGGGCGGCGCCATCCGCACCGTTCCCGAGTCGGAGCTGCAGCGCAAAGGCGACCGCGACTACTTCAAGGCCGCGATCCAGCTGCCTGCCGGGCAGCTCTACGCCTCGCCGATCGACTTCAATCAGGAAGACGGCGCCTTCGAGAAGCCGTACGTGCCGACGCTGCGCGTTGCCGCGCCGATCGTCGCTGCGAACGGCGACAAGTTCGGAATCCTGATCGTCAATGTCGACATGCGGCCGGCCTTCGACCAGATCCGCAACGCGGGGCGGGAGGGCGATCTCTATGTTGTGAACGAGCAGGGCGACTATCTGGTTCATCCCGATATCAGGCGAGAATTCGGGTTCGAGTTCGGCACGCCGTTCCGGATCCAGGACGACTTCCCGGAGTTCGGGGCGCTGCTCGGCAGACAACGACTCCGCGCCCCGCCTCATCAAGGATCGCGCCGGCAACGCCTTCGGGATCGGCTGGAACACGGTCGCGCTGGCCGGCGGCCCGCGCATCACCGTGGTGGAGGCCGTCCCCTCGGCAAAGCTTCTCGCCAGCTCGACGGCGTGGCCGAGCATATTGGGCGCGCTCGTCGTCGCGCTCGCCGCGCTGCCGGTGGTGTTCTTCCTGGCGCGCTCGCTGTCGCGGCCGCTGGTGCAGATGACGCGCGCGGTCGAGGCATTCGCCCGCGGCATCACGGTGCCCTCGCCGGTCAACGCCGACGGCGAGATCGGCGTTCTCGCCCGGTCGTTCACGCGCATGGCGGACCAGATGCGCACCCAGACCGCCACGCTCACGCGCGAGATCGAAGACCGCCGGCGGATCTTCAACACGTCGCTCGACCTGATCGTCGTGCTCGATGAGCAGGACAATTTCGTCCAGGTCAGCCCGAGCTCCCGGGGCATCCTCGACTATGCGCCCGAGGAGCTGATCGGCCGCAACCTTGCCAGCTTCGTGCATACGCAGGACATCGACGCGCTGCGGGCCGAGATGCGCGTTTCGCGCCACAAGCCGACGCGCAATTTCGAAACCCGGTTCGTCCACAAAAATGGAGCGCTCATCACGCTCACCTGGAACGGCACCTGGTCGGAGGGAACGCGGGAGCACTTCCTGATCGGCCGCGACATGACCGAAGCCAAGGCGGTGCAGGAAGCGCTGCTCGACAGCGAGCGGATCGCGGAAGGCATCATCGCCCACTCGCTCGACGCGATCATCCAGCTCAACGAGTGGGGTGAGGTGATCGAATGGAATCCGCAGGCCGAGACGATGCTCGGCTGGACCCGGAAAGAAGCGGTCGGCCAGCCGATCTCGGACCTCTATCTGCCGAGTGGCTATGCGCCGCGCTATGTCGCGATGAACGAGCAGCTGCGCCGGCAGCAGCCGATCATCGGCGTCCGCTTCGAGTTTGATGCCCGCTGCAAGGACGGACGAACGATCAAGGTGGAAGTGTCGATGACCGGCGTGCGCAGCCGCGACGGCAACGTGTTCAACCTGTTCCTGCGCGACATCACCCAGAAGCGCGCCGCCGAAGAGCAGCTACGGCAAGCGCAGAAGATGGAAGCGGTCGGCCAGCTCACCGGCGGCATCGCGCATGACTTCAACAACATGCTCACCGTCATCACCGGCACGATCGATATCCTGGCCGACGCCGTTGCCGACAAGCCGGAGCTTGCTTCGATCGCCCGGCTGATCGGCGAGGCCGCGGATCGCGGCGCCGAGCTGACCAGCCACCTGCTGGCGTTTGCGCGCAAGCAGCCGCTGCAGCCGCGCGACACCGACGTCAACACGCTGGTGTGGAATTCGGCGAAATTGCTCAAGCCGGCGCTCGGCGAGAAGGTCGAGATCGAGCTGCGGCTGAGCGAGGACGTCTGGCCCGCCCTGGTCGACGCCAACCAGCTGGTCACGGCGCTGCTCAATCTTTCGGTGAATGCGCGCGACGCCATGCCGGGCGGCGGCAAGCTTACGCTCGAGAGCCGCAACGTCGTGCTCGACGAGGCCTACTGCCAGAGCAACGGCGACGTGCGGCCGGGCAACTATGTGATGATCGCGGTCAGCGACACCGGCCACGGCATTCCGAAATCGCTGCTCGACAAGATCTTCGAGCCGTTCTTCTCCACCAAGGATGTCGGCAAGGGCACCGGGCTCGGGCTGAGCATGGTGTACGGCTTCGTCAAGCAATCGGGCGGGCACATCAAGGCCTACAGCGAAGAAGGCCACGGCACGACGATCAGGATGTATCTGCCGCAAGCCGGCGCGGAGCCGGTCGAGGCCGGCGGCGACCGATGCGGCTGCCGGGATGCAAAGCGGCAGCGAAACGATCCTGGTGGTCGAGGACGATGCGATGGTCCGCACCTCCGTGATCACGCAGCTGCAGAGTCTCGGCTACCAGACGATCTCGGCGGGCAGCGGCGAGGAGGCGCTGGCGATCGAGGAAAGCGGCGAGCCTTTCGACCTGCTGTTCACCGACATGATCCTGTCGAAGTCGATGAACGGCCGCCACCTGGCGGTCGAGATCGAGCGGCGCCGGCCCGGCACCAAGGTGCTGTTCACGTCCGGCTACACCGAGAACGCGATCATCCACCACGGGCGGCTCGATCCCGGGCGTGCTGCTGCTGGCGAAGCCCTATCGGAAATCCGAGCTGGCGCGGATGCTGCGCATTGCGCTCGGTGGTGAGGCGGACGGTGAGGCTCCGGCGAAGCCGCCGGCGGCCGTTCAGCGCAAGATCAGTGCATGACAGCCGTCCGTCCACCTTATTTGATGGGCTGAATTGGCCATGCTAAAAAGCACCGCCACCCGCGTTCCGGTCGACAGCCGGGCCCCTAACCGGGCGGGGTAGCTCCCTTGGGGTCATGACCCCCTCGGGGGCTTAGCGGCGCTAACGCGCCGATCCTTTCTCCCTTTGCGCTGCCTGCGGCTCTTCGCTCGCTCGGCTATCCATGTTGTAGACGTTGGGCGGGACGCCTGCCCTCGTTGCCACCTGTCGCCACTTGCGGCGAAACTCATACGACTGCCAGGGCAAATCTTTGCGCTCAGTCCTGATGATGGGTCCCTTGGCTGGCAATCGGGCGCGGTTGCCCGCAAAGCCCGGGTAGGCGTGCTCCAACTCCTCCAACACCATCGGCGCGAGCTTCAGGTCGATTTCTATCTTTTTCTGGCCCCAGCTCGTGATGTGACGGAGGATCAGATTTTCGTCGATCTCTTCCCAGCGAAGCCCGCGCAACCATTTTTCGTCGCGATTGACGAAATACTCAATGCCCGGCTCCGTTCGCGGTACCCACTCGCCGATCACGTCTTTTTGCGCGAGTTTGCAATCGAACTGGAACGCTTGGGCAAGCGCAATCGATTGCAGCCCCATCTCGCGGGCCTTGGCGCGGGCATTAATGGCGTGTTCGGCAGTCATTCGTTCGGTGCGTGGCTTCGAATTCGGGAAGCTCAAATCAGAAAGGGCCACCCTTAGATCGCGGCAGGCTTTGTCCTTCAGAATCGTCCAGCCGAAAGTCGCGAGTCCGCGCAGCATGGTGACCAAGCTGTGAGCCATCGCGACGCCGCTCGTAGACATCCAGTCTTCGTGGATGCGCTTGACGCACTCGGGGTCCAAGTTGCGAATTCGCTCTGAACCAAGATCGCGCTCAATGCGGCGCGTCAGGCTGTCATAGGTCTCTCGCGTCTTGTGCCTGAGCTTTTGGTAAGAGGCTTCGGGGTTACTCTTGTAGCGAGCGATAAGGCTCGCCACGTTCAGATCCTCCTCACTGGATCTTCTGAGGGCTGCTGCACAGTCGCCTGGCCGCCGGGCGCGATCTTGAAAAGCTCGGGGTACATCGACGCAAGACGTTGTGCCTGGGCCCAGTCCCGCTCGAACTGTTCGAGCAGGCGCGCCTTCGCCGCCTCCTTCAGGGCCTCCGGGGATGGTGCGTTTTCGTCGCTCATCAATTAGTTCACGCTCTTTGGTAAACTACGCTGATGTCGGCCTGAAATCTCTATGAATTCAAGACTTATCGTTGCATTCTGCGAATTGACAGGACTGCAAGCTTCGAGGATAACGCACCGATCCTCGCCTGCAAGAAAAAAACGAGCGCATCAGAGAGAATGAACAGCTTCCGACTGATGCCAACGCTCGACAGGGCGTATTTCCATCTAAGTCATTGATTTATCTTGCGTATAGCGGGACTTGCGCATCATGCGATATGTGTATATAGTCCTATTCCGCGGGCGCGCCGGGTTTCTCATCACGCAGTGCCTTCCTCCCCGAAACGCCAACGGCGGTAAGACCGGTAAGACGGTAAGAAATTTCCGGCAAGCATTTGATTTTCAACGATAATTGCCGCGCATCCGGCGTCTTACCACTGCCGGCCGCCGCAGTAAGATCAGCCGGTGCCTACTGCGTCTTGATCCCCGCCCCCTTGATCACCGGCCACCAGCGGTCGAGCTCGGCCTTGTGATGCGCCAACAGCGCCTGCGGCGACTGCAGCTCGCGCACGGGGATCTCGTGGCCGAGATCGGCAAAGCGCTTGCGCACCGCCGGATCGGCAAACGCGGCCGTCACCGCGTCGCTGAGCTTGGCGACGATATCTTTCGGCGTGCCCTTGGGCGCCCACAGGCCGTGCCAGAACTCGATCTGGTCGCCCGGCAATCCGCCCTCCGCGAGTGTCGGAACATCCGGCGCACCGGTCCAGCGCTTGTTCGCCAGCACGCCGAACACCTTCACCATGCCGGCGCGGAACTGCTGCATGGTCTGCGCGGCTTCGAGACAACTGATGTCGACCTGGCCGCCGACGAGATCCTGCAGCGCCGGCGTGCCGCCCTTGTAGGGAACGAGCGCGAACTTCGTGCCGCTCTTGTTCTGGAAATCGATGAAGCAGATATGCGCGGCGCTGCCGGCGCCGACGATCGCGCCGGTGGCCTTGTCGGGATTGGCCTTGAGCCACGCGATCAGCTCTTTCAGGTTGGTCGCCGGCAGCGAGCTGCGACCGACGATCCAGAGATAGGACGTCGTCAAGCGCGCCACCGGCTCGAAGTCGTTGAGCACATGGTACGGCGTGGGCGTGATCGCGGGCGCGCCGACATTCGAGGTCCACTGCCCGACATTGAGCGTGTAGCCGTCCGGCGCCGCGCGCGCGACCCGCGCGGCACCGATCGTTCCGGCGGCGCCGCCGACGTTCTCGACCACGACGGTCTGTCCGAACGTCGTCTTCATGTGATCGGCGATGATCCGCGCCACCGTGTCGGTCGGTCCGCCCGGCGCGAAGCCGACCACCAGCGTGATCGGCTTCGACGGATAGGGCTGCGCGTGAGCGGTGGCGGCGCATCCGAGCGCTGCGGCAAGCGCAATGATCAGCGATGCAATGATGTTCACCTGTTCCATCCCCGAAGGTTTTTGTTCTGGCGGATGGAAGCGTGGCACGTCAGCCAGCGAGCCGAAAAGTCAGTATTGCTGTCGCTCCATGGCGGGCGCATATGACGGTTAGGCACAGTCCCTGGGCAGACAAGAAACCGGCTATAGCAGCGCCGGAGACAACGCTGAGAACGAGGTACCATGGGCTTTTCAGGGAAGACGGCGCTGGTGACGGGCTCGACCAGCGGTATCGGTCTCGGCATCGCGACCGCGCTCGCGGCCGAGGGCGCCAACGTCGTGCTCAACGGCTTCGGCGACGCCGCGGCGATCGAGAAGATCCGCGCGGAACTGGCGCGACAGCACAATGTCGGGGTCGTCTACAGCAACGCCGACGTCTCGAAGCCGGCCCAGATCGCCGAGATGATCGCGCTCGCCGAGAAGGAGTTCGGCGGCGTCGACATCCTGGTCAACAACGCCGGCATCCAGCATGTGGCGCCGGTCGACGAGTTTCCGATCGAGAAGTGGGACGCCATCATCGCGATCAATCTGTCGGGATCGTTTCACACCATGCGGCTCGCCATTCCCGGCATGAAGAAAAAAGGCTGGGGCCGCATCGTCAACATCGCGTCGGCGCATGCGCTGGTCGCCTCCCCGTTCAAGTCCGCCTATGTGTCCGCCAAGCATGGCATCGCCGGCCTCACCAAGACGGTGGCGCTGGAAGTGGCGCAGAACGGCATCACCGTGAATGCCATCTGCCCGGGCTATGTGCTGACGCCGCTGGTCGAGAAGCAGATTCCGGACACCGCCAAGGCGCGCGGGATCAGTGAAGAAGCCGTCGTTCGCGATGTGCTGTTGGCGGCGCAGCCGACCAAGCGCTTTGTCGCGATCGAGGAGGTCGCGGCGCTCACGATGTTTCTTTGCAGCGACGGCGCCGCGTCGATGACGGGCACGCTGCTACCGGTCGATGGCGGCTGGGTCGCGCAGTAGGGCGTTTCCCGCCTGCAACGGGTCTCTCCCCGCTCATTCCCGCGCAAGCGGGAATCCAGTCTTTAGAGCGAGCTGGGTCCCCGCCTTCCGCCTTCGCGCTGAGGCGCTTCGGCGGACTCGAACCCGCCGTAGCTCGACCGAGCGTAGGCGGGTCGCGGGGACGAGCGGGAGAGAGCGATTCAACTCAACTGGGAAAGGCTCTACGCCGGTACGGCGTGATCAATTCGCGATCGCGATGACCAGCTCGCCCCCGACCGCGAAGCGCGCCGATATCGAGGTCGGCAGCTCGCCGCGCTGTTGCGTGAGCCGCTCGTAGAGCTGCGGCTGCAGCATGATTGCCCGCACCCGATCGGCCGGAATCGGCGCCGAGCCGGCGCGTGCCAGCGCCGCCAGCAGTTCTTTCTGCCGTGCCGGCGACGCGTCGTTGCGATAGGCGATCAGCGCGTTGATGGTTTCGGCGGTCAGCACGATCGGGTCGCCGAGCTGCGGCGCCGGCGCCCCCGGCCGGTCGGTCTTGGTGTTCGCGGGAAACATCGCCCGGGGCGGGGCCGAGTCGTGGCCGGGCGCCACCACCGGTCCGCCGGGCGGCGAGGACTGCGTTTGGATCACCTGCCGGAATTGCGGATGGGTATGCAGCGCGATGTCGACGCCGACCGCGAGGATGGCGAACGACGCCAGCGCGGAGGTTGCCATGGCCAGTCGCGGGCGCGGCAGCAGCCATTCGATCAAGCCGGCAAAGCCGGCGCCGCGCGTCGCAGGCGCGGACGATGCCGGCGTCTCGAGTGCAACCGCCAGCGCGGCCGCATCGACTGGCGCCGTATCCTGCCTGGCGGCCAGCGCGTCGATCCAGGCCGCGGCCGCGATCAGTTCGTCGCGCCGCGCCGGCGAGGCGGTGAGCTCCGCCTCGAACGCGTCGCGCTCGCTCGCGGTCATGCTGCCGTCAAGATAAGCGGCAAGCTGCAGCGCATCGGCGGCCGGACCCCGATCGGGCGTTCCGCCATGGGCCTCGGTGGCGTCGCCATTAACGATGGCGCGCAGGCGTTGCGACAAGGCGCGGCCCTCCGCAGGCGAAAGCGGTGCTACTTCAGCGCCTTCGGCGGGTCCGACCAGGCGCGCTATGATCCGTTCCAGCGACATCGTGTTCCGATCACTTGTGCCCCGGGAACCGGGGCGTTTTTCTCCATAGGGCTTAGACGGACATGCGCAGATTTTTTACCGCGGAATTTTCGGACAGGGCCTGGCGCAGCAGCCGCTCGGCCTGCTGCCGCAACCGGTAGATGTCGGTCACCGGCCGTGCCATCAACCGGGCAATGTCGCGCGGCGCCAGGTCGCGGTCTCCTGACATCACATATTGCAGGTAGAGGCGGATTTCCTGGGGCAGCCGGGCGATCGCCGCTTTGAGCGCGCCGGTCGCCTGTTCCAGCGTGTTCTCGTCCTCGCCGGCAATGACGGCGTCCTCGGGCGTCGGCCGGTCGTCCGGGAGGTCGCCTTCGCCGGCACGGCCATCGGCCGCGCCCGGCAGCGCCACCAGACGGGGCCGGCTGTCTTCCTCGCCGGCGGCGAAATTGCGCGGCAGTGCCGCCCGCACCGCCGCGACCGCCGTCGCAATCGCCTCGGCGCCAAGCTCGATCTTGCGGGCCCGCAACACGGCGCCGAGCTGGTGCTCCGGGCACTCCTCCCAATAGAGCTGCCGGAACACCTCCTGCTCCGTCTCCGGCAGGCGCTGGATCGCCGCCGGGAGCCGGCGCCGCGGCACGTCCTTGCGCAGCCGGTCGACGCAGAGATTGTTGACGATGCGCAGCACGAACCCGCCGAAACTGCCCTGGCCGTCATAGGCCAGGATGCGGCGGTAGCCGTTCTCGATCAGCGCCGACACCACGTCGTGATAGATGTCGTCGTCATCGTCGCCCGCCGCCGGGAAATAGCGCGCGATGATGCGCAAGAGATCGCGCTTGAAGAAATGCTCGAAGGCGCGCCAGCCGCGCTCCGGATTCTCGGACAGCAGCCGCGCAATGCGCTGCGACAGCACGTCCCGCAGCACCAGCCGCAGATAGCCGGCGATGGTGGCGCGGCCGTCGAAGGCGCGCAGCAGCGCAAAATCGTCGGCGCGCAACTGCGCCATCACCTGGACGAAGACGTCTTTCGCTTCGTTGTCCGGGAATGCCATCCGGCAGGCGGCAAAGACGTCGTTCTGGCATTGCCGCACGAACAGCGCCCAGGCGTCCGGCCGGTGCGCGAACACGGCGCGCAACATTTCAAGATCGGCTGCGCCTTGGCGCGCTGCGCTACTGACCATGGACGGAAAGTCCCGAACTGATTCCGGCGGATTGATATACCGGCAATGCGCCGGGGCGTCGCCTGCCCGATCTAAAATATTGAATTATCTAGTTAAAATGAATGGCCGCCGGGCGGGCGAAATCCTGCGAGGCTGTCCGTCTGACGGGGCATTGGAGGCCGGCCAACAGGGGCGCGCTTCCCAGGGAGCGTGCCATGATGACTTTTCTTGTCGTTCTCTCGCTGGTCGTCGCCACCGCCGCGCTCGGCGCGGTCTCGGGCGGCGGCGCCGCACTCGCGGCGGTGCTCTTCATCGCCGGTATCGCCGCCGGCGTTGCGCTGAGCGCTGCCGCTGCCGACGAGGATTCGATCGCGTCGCCGTCGGCCTGAAGCGGTCAGCTTGCTTCCGCCAGCACCACCGCGCCGTGCGCGACGACGGTGTTGCGGCCGCGCCGCTTGGCCTCATAGAGCGCGATGTCGGCGGCCTCGACCAGATGCTCGGCATTTTCGGCGACGCCGGGTACGAGCGACGCACAACCGATGCTGATCGTGACCTGCCCTTCCGGCGATGAAGCGTGCACGAGGCACAGATTTTCGACCGCGCGGCGCAGCCGTTCGCCGACCTTGAGCGCCGCGTCGATGTTGGCGCCCGGCAACAGCAGCGCGAATTCCTCGCCGCCGTAGCGCGCCGGCAAGTCGTCGTCGCCGGTCGCGATTTCCTTGAGCAGCTTGCCGATCCGGCGCAGGCATACGTCGCCTTCGACGTGGCCGTAGCGATCGTTGAACAGCTTGAAGTGATCGACGTCGATCATCAGCAACGCGACCGGGCGATGCAGCTTGCCTGCCCGCTGCCATTCGGCGGCAAGCCGCGAATCGAAGCCGCGCCGGTTGGCGAGGCCCGACAGCGCATCGCTCGACGCCAGTTCCTCGAGGTGACTGTTGGCCGCGCGCAATTCCTGCTCGCGATCGGCGAGCTTGCGCGCCATGTCGTTGAGCGCGGCGGTCAGCGGCGCGAATTCCTTGGCCCAAGCCTTGCTCGAAGCGCGCGCCTGAAGGTCGCCGCGTCCGATGCGCTCGGCGGTGCGCGCGAGCGACCGGATCGGATCGACGATCAGCCGCTCGCCGCCAAACCATGCAAGCAGCAGGACCAGCAGGCCGAAGAAGAAGAGCTGAAGATAGGAAAGCAGGATCTCGCGGTCGGTGCGCTGGAGAATCTCCGATTCGTTGAGACCGACCAGCAGGCGTGCATCGCTCGATGGCACGCGCACGAAACCGAAGATGCGGCGCACGCCGTCGAGACCTTCGCCGCGGATGGTGCCCTCGTCGCGTTGGCCGAGGCTGTTGTAGAACGCCGTATTGTCGATGCGCGCGCCGGTCCATGCGGCTTGGCTCGGATCGCCGGCGATGACCGTGCCCTGGCTGTCGATGAGCATCACGCTTGAGCCGGTCCGGCGTTCAAGCGACGAGATCAGCGTACCGACCCACTGCAAGTCGATCGACGTGGCGACGACGGCATCGACGTTGGCGTCAATGGCTCGCGTCGGGTAGGCGGCGGCGAAGATCGGTCTGCGGGTCAGGCGGCCGATGGTGTAGTTGCCGACTGCAAATTCGCCCGTCTCCCGCGCCGTCCGAACATGCGGACGATCCGACATGTCGACGCCCACGGCATTGGGAATGGTCGAGCATTTGATCTTTCCGTCGTCACCGACGATCGACAGGCCGTTCACCCAGGGCATGCCGGCGGCAAGATCGGACAGATAGAAATTGCAGGTCGTGCCGGTCGCGATCATGCCGACATAGGCACGCCCCATCACCTGCAGCATGGCTTTGGTCGTGGTGATGATCTCGCGCTGGCCCTCGGAGCTGCGCCGCGCCAGCTCGATCGCATCCGTGGCGGCGTCCTCGATGCGCTCGAGGCGGCTCTGTTCCAGCAGGCGGACGCGGTCGAACATCAGCGGGACGACCGCGAGCAGCGCCAGGATCACCAGGCGGGCACGGATACTGAGGGTCGGCTTGCGGCTCGGCACCGTGCTATGCGAACGATCGACCGTGTCCATGGAACCCCCGACCAACCCTCGGTTACCCTAGCAGCGACACCTGAAAGGGCCTTTGGCGCGACCGCTAAAGTTTTACGGATGGACCTGCTTTGACCGTCGTCACGATCGATAGCCGCCTCGCCACCGTGCGCCACGACATCGCGCGCGCCTGCCGCGATGCCGGCCGGCCGACTGGTTCAGTGGCCCTGGTCGCGGTCTCCAAGACCTTCGGTCCCGAGGCCATCGAACCGGTGATCGCCGCCGGGCAGCGGGTGTTCGGGGAGAATCGCGTGCAGGAGGCCAAGGCCAAATGGCCGGCGCTCAAGGCGCGTCATCCCGACATCGCGCTCCATCTCATCGGCCCGCTACAGTCGAACAAGGCGCGCGAGGCGGTGGCGCTGTTCGAGGCGATTTATTCCTTGGATCGGCCCAGCCTGGCCGAGGCGCTGGCCAAGGAGATCGCCCGGCAGGGCCGCGCGCCTTTGCTCTTTGTCGAGATCAACACCGGCGGCGAGCCCCAGAAGGCCGGCATCCTGCCCGAGCAGGCCGACGACTTCCTCAACGATTGCAAGGATAAATACGGGCTGAGGGTCTCCGGACTGATGTGCCTGCCGCCGGCCGACGAGCCGCCCGCCCCCCACTTCGCCCTGACCGCCAAGATCGCTCGCCGCAATAAAATGAATCTGCTTTCAATGGGGATGAGCGCGGATTTTGCGGCCGCCATCGCCATGGGTTCAACTCATGTGCGGATCGGGACGGCGATTTTCGGCGAGCGTGGCTATAAGTGAATATCAATTCTCGTTCTTGGTGAAATCACTCGCAGCAGGCGCTGTAGCTCCTCCACCCGCATCGCTACGCAGCCGGCGGTTGGGCCCCGATCCGGCCTTGCCACGTGCAGGAACACCGCACTGCCCCGGCCCGCCACCCGCGGCCGGGTGTTGTGGTCGATCTCGACAATGAGGTCGTAGAGCCAGTCGGCCCGCCAGAGCCGGTCGCCTGGTTCATTGGCCGACCGCCGGAACGGGCGGTTATAGCGGCGGTCGGCGGGATCCTCGCACCAGGCGAGGTCCGGCCCGATCCGCTCGGACCGGCAACAACGTCTGCGGCCGTGGCCTCCGATCGGGGCGCCACCACAGCCGCAGCGGGCGAAAGCGCCCTGCCGGGGTCGCGCCATCGCCCTCCCGCTTGTTGACCCGGATGCCGGCGCGGCCCACCGCCACCGGAATGGTTCGGTGTCCGATCGTGAGCAGTCCCTGGCTGCGGTGACCGGGACGAAGCGCAACCCTGATCGCGGGCAGGGTCTGGCGCCGCACGGTGCGGGAATCCGGACGGCGGGGGCGCATGGGACGGCTGCTCAACGCTGGTCCAGACTGGTCTTGAACTGGTCCAAGGACTGCGTCGGCATCCTGTTCCGCAGATAGCCGACGCGCATGTGATAGATGCTCTTGTAGAAATCGCAGCTGCGGCACACCGGTCGGAATTCGCCGCGCTGCTGTTCCTCGATCAGCTGCATGTAGGTTGGATTGCGCGTCGAGATGATGTCGCGCAGCGGCGTCTCGCCGAGATCGCCGATGCGCAAGGTCGCGTCGACGTCGCGGCAGGCGCAACCATTGACGATGCCCGTCGCCATCACCTGCACCGACGTGAAGAGCTTCACGCAGGCGCCGTTCTTGTACATCGCTTCGGTGCTGGTGACGTCGATCGCCAGTCCGCGCACATCCTCCTGCGTGATGTAGCCGCCCCAGTTGTTGTAGACGTTGGTCTTGCGCACCTTCACGCCGGCGCGCTCGAACTTCTTCAAAAGCCGCGTGAGATCGCTCGTCGCCAGGCGTGGCGCATCGCGCGTCGAGCGGATCGCAATCTCGATCGGAAGCGGCTTCTCGCTGTGCAGCGCGAGCAGCGTCTCGAGATTTGACAGCAGCCGTTTGTAGACCGTCTCGGTCGACCCGGTGATGGCGATGAAGCTCGCCAGGTCGTGCCCGTAGATGCTGACCGTCAGGTGCTTCATCTTGGCAAGCCGGAACAAGGTCTGGATGTCCGACTTCCGCGGAATCGTGAAATTGGTGAAGAAGTAATAGGCGTCGACCGACGGGTGCTGATCGAGAAACCGGAGCTTGTTGAGGATGTGCCGGTCCATGAAAACGTCGCCGGTGCAGGGGGTGAGCTCGAACTCGCGATACCCCATATCGACCGCCTGCCGGATGCAGTCCTCGAATACCGCGTCCTTCATCGAGACCTTGCTGCTCTGCTTTTTGGTGTAGGCGCAGAACTTGCACTTGAGGTTGCAATACCCGGACGTCTCAATATTCAAGATGTGGGGCGAGATCGGAATAAATTCCCGGCCGGCGGCCCGGTTCAGGTTGATCTCGACCGCGGACAGCACGTTCCGCGTCGCTTTGAAAAGGACGGCCGGATTCATCGCTATTTCAGGTCAAAAAGCGCCCGCCCGACGACGGGCTGCGGTCCAAGTCTAAAGCTAAACGGTTGGCCCGCAAAGCGATCCGGCCCGACGCGGGGCGCATCTTTCCAGCCCCATGATCCGTATTAAGTATCAACTGCCGCTTGCTCTTTTACGCCCGAATGCTCTATTTCGCCCAACATCACCGGTCCCGCGAGAGCCTCCGAGGGGCCTCTTGAATGACGAATGCCCGTAAGATTCTGATCGTGGACGACGACGCGGAGCTGCGCGACGCGTTGGTCGAGCAGCTTGCGCTGCACGAGGAGTTCGAGGCCAGCGCGGCCGACTCTGGGTCGAAGGGCGTGCAGGCCGCCAAGGCCGGCCAGATCGACCTCGTGATCATGGACGTCGGCCTGCCGGATATCGACGGCCGCGAGGCGGTGCGCATCCTGCGCAAGAGCGGGTTCAAGGCGCCGATCATCATGCTGACCGGCCACGACACCGATTCCGACACCATCCTGGGACTGGAGTCGGGCGCCAACGACTATGTCACCAAGCCGTTCCGCTTCGCCGTGCTGCTGGCGCGCATCCGCGCGCAGTTGCGCCAGCACGAGGCGAGCGAGGACGCAGTCTTCACCATCGGGCCTTATTCGTTCCGGCCGAGCGCCAAGCTGCTGCTCAATCCCAAGGGCAGCAAAGTGCGCCTGACCGAAAAGGAAACCGCGATCCTGCGCTATCTCTATCGCGCCGGGCAGCGGCCGGTGTCGCGCGAGACCTTGCTGCAGGAGGTGTGGGGTTACAATTCCGGGGTCACCACTCATACGCTCGAAACCCACATCTACCGATTGCGGCAGAAGGTCGAGAAAGACGCTGCCACGCCCGCGATCCTGATCACCGAAGCGGGCGGCTACAAATTGGTGCCGTGACGCATGATCCCGACCCGCCTCCGCTCGGTGCGGGCTACGGCGCGTTCGTGTCCGCCGAAGCGCCGCGCGCGACGGCGGAAAACTGGGAACCGGTTTTCGGACAAGATCATGCGCAAGAGTCCGGTTCATGACGATTGAAGACGACATCGCCTTCTTCGAACGGGTTCCGACGCTCAACATGCTCGGTCGCGCGGCTTTGCGCATTCTCGCGATCGGCGCCGAGAGCCGCTACGTGCATTCCGGCGAGGTCTTGTTCAGCGCCGGCGACGTCGCCGACTCCGCCTTCGTTGTGCAGGAGGGCACATTCAGCCTGACGGCGCGGCAAGCCGAAGGCGGCGACAGTGTTGCGGTTGGGCGCGGTACGTTGCTCGGCGAGCTCGCGCTGCTGACCGAAACCATGCGTCCGGTCACCGCGACGGCCAACGAGCCGTCGACGGTGCTGCGGATTCCACGCACGCTGTTCCTGAAGATGCTCGAGGGCTATCCCGACGCCGCCAAGAAGCTGCGCGACATCATCGCCACGCGCACCGACCAATCGACGCAAGAGATCTACGGCGTGCGGTCCATCCTCGACGGGCGTCGGTACTAGCTGTCCTTCACTTCCTATTGATCGGTCGGTTCGCTGACCGAATTCCGCGACTTAGGATTGTCTGCTGAGCTTTGTGACGTTGCAGATCAGCAACGCTCGCAGATAACGTGTGCACCCCTACTTGGATACTGAGACCGCCAGCTCGCCGTGTGCTTTGGGTTTGAACGCAACCGGCCCCCTGGGGGCAGGCCGCAACCCTTCCAGGGGACCATTGCAAGAATGGAGGGCCGATCGGACAACTTAAGACCCCGTCCGATCGGCCCTTTACTTGTAAGTCACCAGAGCGTCGGCGCTCGGCTGAGCGCTTAAAGGGTGGCCTTCTCAAACCTCTATCGTCGCGGTGACCGGCACGTGGTCGGACGGCCTTGTGCTGCCGCGATAGCTCTTGGCGATCGTGATGTCAGCGACACGATCGGCGAGCATGGGCGACGTCCAGATATGGTCGAGGCGGCGACCGCGGTCGGCGGCCTCCCAGTCGATCGCGCGGTAGCTCCACCAGGTGTAGAGCTTTGCGGGCTCCGGCACGCGCACGCGCATGACGTCGACCCAATTGCCGGACTTCTGCGCGGCGTTGAGCTTCTCGCATTCGACGGGCGTGTGCGAGACCACGCGCAGCATCTGCTTGTGGCTCCAGACGTCGTGCTCGAGCGGCGCGACGTTGAGGTCGCCGACGAGAATCGCCCGGTCGGCGCCGTTGCAGCGCAGGTTCGCGCAGTCGCGCATCTCGTCCAGGAACGAGAGCTTGTGCTCGAATTTCGGATTGACCGCCGGATCGGGAATGTCGCCGCCGGCCGGCACGTAGAAATTATGCAGCGAGATCGGATCGCGCAGCCCGGCGCGCTCGCCGAGCGTCACCGACACATGCCGGCAGTCGGACTTGCCGCAGAAATCCTGCTTGGTCGTGCCTTCGAACGGCAGCCGCGAAACCACGACCACGCCGTGATAGCCCTTCTGGCCGTTGAGCGCGACGTGCTCGTAGCCGAGCCGCCGGAAGCGCTTGAGCGGGAAGGCGTCGTCCGGGCACTTGGTCTCCTGCAGGCAGATCACGTCCGGCCGCGTCGCCTTGATGAACTTGGCGACGAGGTCGATGCGCAGCCGCACCGAATTGATGTTCCAGGTGGTGACCGTCAGACGCATCGCGAGTCCGCAGCAGGGGCTAATCAAGCCCTCTGAGCAATATCAAAACGAACGAGCCCGCGACAAGCGCGGGCCCATTGCAGATATGAAGCTGTGACTATCTTTCAACGCGCCGTCAGCGGTCGCGGCGGTAGTCCGTGTAGTCGATCCGGAACATGGCCGGGTCCGGCCGCCGGTTGCTGTCGAGATTGGAGACCGCGATGGTGGTGTCGTAGCCCTGCGGGTCGGTGACGACCCATTGCCGCAGTTCCAGGTTCTTGGCGTCGAACATCATCATCAGCCGGCTGGTGCCGATCAGCGCCTGCTTCTCTTCGACCACGATCGACACGAACAGCTCGTCGGAGGTAACCGCGGTGACGTGGGTGTCGCGCAAGAGGTCGATCTTGTCGGCCAAAAGGAAGCGCAGCGGCGTCTGCGACAGCGGGTAGAGATCCTGGGTCGAGAGCCGGCGGTCGCGCACGACCACCGAGGAGCCGTCGGCGATGATGTCGATCGGGCTCGGTGGATCGTATTCGAAGCGGACCTTGCCCGGCTTCTGCACATAGAAATTGCCGCTGGTGCGACGGCCATCGGCGCCAATCTGCGTGAAAGCGCCCGTCATCACGTGGACGCGGGACAGGTAGGCGCTCACCTTGTCAACCAGCGCGCGCTGCTGGGCGGTGAAGTTCACGGTGGTCCGAGGGGCCTGTGGCGGTGCCGAAGGCGCGCCGCCGAGGAACGACGGCAGCCAGGACGGGCTGCTCGGCGCGGCCGGCTGCGCCTGTGCGCCGGGCCGGGCGCTCGGGACCGAGGCCGGCGGTGGCGGCACTTGACCGCTGCGGGGCTGCGGACCAGGCGTGGGAAGTGGCACCTGCTGAGCCGCAGCCGGAACGGCCACGACCATGAGTCCTGCGAGCACGGTTGAAATGAATGCGGTCTGGCGACTGCCAGTCATTGCTGCCCTCTCCGACTTACGCCTTAGCCCCGTCGACACCGATGCCCCGTTGTTCCGTTAGCCGCCGCCTGTGGCGAGATCGCGGCTATTTGGGGACTGTAGCTGATTCCGGTGCGCCTTGTGACCTGAATCTCACACCCGGACCGAAACCGCTAGTGTTCGTCATTGCCCATCAAAATTTCGCGCTTTCCGGCATGGTTGGCCTGCCCGACCACGCCTTCTTGTTCCATTCGCTCCATAATCGAGGCCGCGCGATTGTAACCAATTTGCAGCCGGCGCTGGATGTAGCTGGTCGAGGCCTTTTTGTCGCGCAGCACGATCTGCACCGCCTGTTGATAGAGGTCGGTGGCGTCGCCGGTCGCGCCCATGCTGGTGGCGTCGAAGATCGGATTGCCGTCTTCGTCGACCTCTTCGTCGGGAGTCACGACCGCTTCGAGGTATTGTGGCGTGCCCTGCGACTTCAGGTGCCGCACCACCTTCTCGACCTCCTCGTCCGACACGAACGGCCCGTGCACGCGGCTGATGCGTCCGCCGCCGGCCATGTAGAGCATGTCGCCCTGGCCGAGCAGCTGCTCGGCGCCCTGCTCGCCCAGGATGGTGCGGCTGTCGATCTTGGAGGTGACCTGGAACGAGATGCGGGTCGGGAAATTCGCCTTGATGGTGCCGGTGATGACGTCGACCGACGGCCGTTGCGTGGCGAGGATCACATGCAGGCCGGCGGCGCGCGCCATCTGCGCCAGCCGCTGCACCGCGCCTTCGATGTCCTTGCCGGCGACCATCATCAGGTCGGCCATTTCGTCCACGATGATGACGATATAGGGCAGCGGCTCGAGATCGAGCTCCTCCGCCTCGTAGATCGCCTCGCCCGATTCCTTGTCGTAGCCGGTGTGGACGGTGCGCGAGAGCTTCTCGCCCTTCCCCTTGGCCTCGACCACGCGCGCATTGTAGCCGTCGATGTTGCGCACGCCGAGCTTCGACATCTTCTTGTAGCGCTCTTCCATTTCACGGACGGCCCACTTCAGTGCGACGATCGCCTTCTTGGGGTCGGTGACAACCGGCGTCAGCAGATGCGGGATCGCATCGTAGACCGAGAGTTCGAGCATCTTCGGATCGACCATGATCAGCCGGCACTGATCCGGCGTGAGCCGGTAGAGCAGGCTCAGGATCATGGTGTTGATGGCGACCGACTTGCCGGAGCCGGTGGTGCCGGCGATCAGCAGATGCGGCATGCGCGTGAGATCGACGATCACGGACTCGCCGCCGATGGTCTTGCCGAGGCAGAGCGGCAGCTTGGCCGATGTTTCGTTGTAGTCGTCGGCCGCGAGCAATTCGCGCAGATAGACCTTCTCGCGGTTCGGATTAGGCAGCTCGATGCCGATGGCGTTGCGGCCGGACACCACCGCGACGCGCGCGGACAGCGCGCTCATGGAGCGGGCGATGTCGTCGGAAAGCCCGATCACGCGCGACGACTTGATGCCGGGCGCGGGTTCCAGCTCGTAGAGCGTGACCACCGGACCCGGGCGCGCATTGATGATCTCGCCGCGCACGCCGAAGTCGCCGAGCACGCCTTCGAGCGCGGTGGCGTTGGCCTGGATGAGGTCGCTCGAGAGCGTGGTGCGCTCGCCGCGCTTCGGTGTCGACAGCACGTCGAGCGACGGCAGCACATACTTGCCGCGGCGCTGCGGTTTCGGCGCGGCCGCGCGCGGCTTGCGGGCGCGGGGCGTCTCATCGTCGTCCTCGTCCTCCTCCGACCCGTCCTCCATCTCGAGCTCGCGCAACGCCGTCTGGTAGTCGCCGAAGCGCGGCTCGACCCGTCCATTCGAGCGTTCCGGCGACTGTCCGCGGAAGGTGATGCGCTGGGTCGTGCGGCGTTCGCGCCAGCGCGCCAGCCGCGCCTTGAGGCTGAGGAATCCGTGCGTGAAGAAGCCGAGCGAGATCCAGCGGCGCCGCGGTTCCTCCTCCGGCTCCTCCTCTTCGACCTCTTCGTCGCCCACCTTGAGCTTGCGGCGGCTCTTGCGCGGCGCTTCCACTTCTTCCGGCGCCTGCCAGCCGAAGCCGAGCGTCAGCGCGAGCGCGAGCGAGGCACCAATGCCGGCCGCGATGCCGACGATCAGCCGCGCGATGCCGAGCACGTCATTGCCGGCGACCCACACCGCGAAGCGCAGCAGCGCGTCGCCGGTGACGCCGCCGAGGCCGGCCGGCAGCGGCCACGCCGCGGTGCGCGGCAGGCAGGCCGCAAAGCTCGCGGTCAGCACCACCGCTGCGACCCAGGTGACGAGCCGCAGCCGCTCGCGGTAGAGCGCGCGGTGGCCGACGAACCGCCAGCCCCAGACCGCGATCGGCAGCACCAGCGCCACCGACGCAATACCGAACAACTGCATCATCAGGTCGGCGACGATGGCGCCGGGAAAACCGAGCAGATTGCGCACCGGGGCATTGGTGGCGTGGCTGAGCGACGGATCCTGCGTCGACCACGAGCCGAGCGCCGTCACCAGCAGCATCGCAAAGATGATCAGCGACAGGCCGATCAGCTCGCGCATGCGGCGCCGCAGCGCCTCACGCAGGCTGTCGGAGAGACTGAGGCTTTCGAAACCGCGGTCGATGGCGGACATATGCGATCCTCAACCCAGCGTCGCGACCAGCCGATGCAATGCGTCGGCCGTGGTGTCGCGGTCCTGCACGATGGCGACGCGGATATAGCCCGCGCCGGGATTGGAGCCGTCGTTCTGTTCGCGTGCGAGATAGCTGCCGGGGATGACGCGCAGCCCCGCCTCGGTCCACAGCCGCAGCGTCACCGCTTCGTCGCCGCCATAGGCGGAAACGTCGAGCCACAGCAGGAAGCCGCCGGCCGGCCGCTTGTAGCCGTAGCGGTTGCCGAGGATCTGGTCGGCGAGATCGAACTTCTGGGCGTAGAGTGCCCGGCTCTCATCGACATGCGCTTCGTCGGCATAGGCCGCGATCGCGACGCGCTGCGCCGGGATCGGCACCTGCGGCGACGAGACGTTGCGCAGCTCCAGGAAGCGGGCGAGGAACTTGCGGTCGCCGGCGACGAAGCCGACGCGCAGGCCGGGCAGGTTCGAGCGCTTCGACAGCGACTGGAACACCACCACGTTCTCGAAGTCGCGCCCGGAATGCTCGAGCATGCTGGGCGGCGGTACCTTGGTGTAGATCTCGGAGTAGCACTCGTCGCTGAACACGATGAACCCGTGCTTGCGGGCGAGGGCGGAGAGCCGGGCGAAATAATCGCCGCTCGCGACCGAGCCCTGCGGGTTGGCCGGGGAGGCGAGGTAGAACGCCACCGTGCGCGAGAGCAGCTCGTCGGTCAGCGAATCGAGGTCGGGCAGGAAGCCGGTCGCGGCGGTGGCTGGCAGGAACACCGGCTCGGCATGGGCGGCGACCGCGCCGGCCTCATAGGCGCCGTAGAACGGATTGGGCATCAGGATTGCCGGCCGGCCTTGTCGGCCGTTGGCCCAGCGCTCGGCCGCGATCCCAGCCAAGAAGAGGCCCTCGCGGGAGCCGTTGAGGACCAGCACCTCGGTCGCCGGATCGACCGGGCGGGGCAGGGCGAATCGCCGTCCAAGCCAGGCCGCGGCGGCCTCGCAGAACTCGTCGAGCCCTTTGTTCATGGGATACTTGCCGAACTCGTCGAGCGAGGCGGCGAGCACTGGGCCAACGAACGACGGTACCCCGTGCTGGGGCTCGCCGACGGCGAGGCTGATCGCCGGCTGTCCCGGCGGCTTGTCGCCCAATAGCTCGCGCAGCCGCACAAACGGCGAGCGCATGGCGAGGGCCCGGTTGGGCGAGGGCGGTGACTGACGTTCGGCGGCCGGCATGAACATGGACTAAGCGGCGCGCGCTCCGCCGCACAAGGGGGATTTCCTACCATAGGAGCGACCGGGTAAAGGCGCGATTAACCAATGGCGGGCGGGCGCGGATCAATCTCAGCCGAACGCGGCCAGATCGCGCTTAGGGCCGAGGCTACGGCGGAACTCCGCCGTATGCCGCCAGATTTGAATGCCAAGAACGGATACGTAGGCGATCGCGCACGCGACCATCGGACCGAAGTGGAAGACCACGGGCTCCGCGGGGGCGTCCGGATAGACCAGGCGCCACACACCAAGCCACACCGCGTCATGGAGGAGGGCCACGGTGCAGATGGCGAGCGCGGTGGCGATCGCCCACCGGGCCGTCACCATGAGCAGCACGCCGGCGATGACGATCAGGACGCCGGCAATGAGCGTATCCGCGGCCAGCAGGTAGAACGTCAGCCGCCATTCCCGGCCCATCATGGTGAACAACAAGATCGAAGAGAGTCCCAGGCGCAGGACGCCAAAGCTCGTCAGGACCAAAGCAAGCCATAACGGGACTGCGCGCGCTGCCAGAGACTGCTGCTTGGGGGCGGCAACCGGTCGCGAAACAGCCTCGGCGATCGGCGCGGCCTTCTGTTGCGGCGCTTCGGTGCCGGGTGCCGGCGACGGCACCGGCACGATTTGTCTGACCCGCTCGCAGAGCGTCTCGATCTCGCTTTCCCAGTCGTTGAACAGGTTGATCCACTGCCGCGTCGCCAGCTCGTAGGCGAGGGCGGCGGCCGGCACGACGTCCTCCACGCGGGCCGGGATGACGGCGACCTTGTTCTGGCTGGCCAGCGCCAGCTCCTTCTTGATCTCAGTCGAGTTGTTGGCGTGCTCGGAGAAAACCAGGACCATCACCTTGGCCGAGCGGATGGCCGAGACGATCGCTTCCTGGAAATTGTCGCCGGCGCCGACGTCGCGGCTGGCGATCCAGCACGTCAGGCCGCGGCTTTCCAGGGCGGCGCAAATCGTTTGCGCCATTGCATGGTCCTTGGACGAATGGCTGATGAAGATCGTGCTCATGGTCTTGCTCCCTGAACATGACCTAGCGCGTGGGAGAAGAGGGGAATGTGACCGCCGTCACATAACGGGCGTTTCTGGCCCCTGGGCGGCTTCGTGTAGTCTGCGCGCCCTTACATCGCCCGCTTCACGATTTCGATGACCTCCGGCGGCGTAGCGTAGAGCTCGCCGACCAGCCGTTGCAACTCGGTCCCGGGCACGAGATCGACGTCCATGTTCTGCTTGGCGGCATCGGCCAGGAACAGCGGATCGTTCAGCATCGCCTCGAAGGCCTTACGCAGCTCCTGCACGCGTTCGGCGGGGACACCGGGCGGCGCGAACATCGGCCAGGCGAACACGGCGTCCGACTCCAGGAATTCGATCGCTTTGCGATCGCGCTCGTTCTTCGCGAACTCGCCGGCGAGCGGCACCGTCGGCATGTCGGGTGCGCGCGTTAGGGCGAACTGCGTGAGGATGTCGAGCTTCTTTTCGCGCAGCCACGGCGCCAGCCGGGTTTTGGCGCTGCCCCAGGAAATACCGCACCAGCCGTCGACCTCGCGCCGTTCCATCGCAATCGCGATCTCGTTGCCGCCGGGATAGCCGGTCACGATCTTGAAACGGGTGCCCGTAAGCTCATTCAGGATTTTCGGATAGGTCAGCGTGCGCGAGCCCGGGCCGGATGCGCCGATGACTGCTTCCTTGGTCATGGCATCTTTCATGGTCGGGACGCCCGCCTCGTGCCAGACGCCGCAAATGCTCGGCTCATTGGCGCGGCCGCCGATCCAGTGAAACTGCCTGGCGTCGTATCGCGCTTTGCCGCCGAGCAGCGGATCGATCACCGCGCCGCCAGCGATAAAACCGAGTCGCGTTCCGTCCTGTGGCGGAGCGTTGGCGAGGCTTGCGGCGGCGACCGCGCTGCCGGCGCCGGGCATGTTCTGCACGATGACGTTCGGATTGCCCGGGATGTGCCGGCCGTAATGTCGCGCATAGAGGCGCGCAGTCAGGTCGTAGCCGCCGCCCGCCGTGAACCCCACCACGATGGTCACCTGCTTGCCGCGGAAGAACTCCTGCGCCTGCGACTGCGCAGTCACCAGCGCACACGCGAGCAGACCGAGGAAGGCCGACAGTTTCTTGGTTGTTGACATGCGGCGCCACCTCTTCGTTCAGGCAAAGCTCATGAGTTTTGCGACCTCGCGCATATCGGTGGCCTTTTCGATGGTCCAGATGACCTCGAAGGCATGTTCGATCTGCGACGCGGTCAGGTACTTCTGCGCCATGCCGCGGAACTTGTCTTCGAGCTCTTTGTCGCTGAGGTAGTCGACCAGGGCGTCGCAATACATCCGGAAGATACGGCCGTCGGTCGTCGTGATCTCGCTGATGCCGCCACGGCCGCGTGCCGGCAATTCCGGATCGTGGCGCACGTCGATCTTCTCGATCAGCTCGAGGATGACCGGATCGCTGAAGTGACGGGGGTCGGACGAATCCGGACCGAAATGGCGTTCCTTGATCGCGAAGGCGGTCGCATAGAACGCGCTGTGGTCGGCGGTCTCGGCGTTGCGCGGATATTTTTTGGCGATCGCGGTCGTGTGCCGGGCCTCGCGCGCGCTCGCGCCAATCTTCACCGATGCGATGTCGGACGGCTTCAGGTCGTGCTCGGTGACGAGGTTGATGGTGGCGTGCAGGTAACCTTGCGTGCTGCCATTGGCGCAGAGCCGCTTGTAGCGGGTGTCGCGGATCTTCCAGCCATCGAAATTGGTGAGCGCCGCAAGGTCGAGATCGCCGCGCAGGATGCCATCGCGGTAGCCTCCGTCGCCCTCGACAACGCGGAGCGGTCCGGTCAAGCCCTCCTTGGCCAGCATGCAGGCGACGAGGGCGTCGCGGGTGATCTGGCCGAAGCGGAGGTTCTTGGCCATCGAGTTCTCTTCCTTGTCGGCGTCGAGGATGCCGAGCGGCACGCCACGGCCGGCGCAGATTGCGGTCGCATGCGCGATCTGTTCTTCAGTCAGGCCCATGAGCTTGCCGATCGCCGGCGGCATGCTCAGGCCACCGCGGGCGTCGGTCGACCAGCCGTGCTTGTCATAGGCAGACGGTCCGCCGGGCGCGGCGGTCACGACGCGGGCGCCGAGCTCGTATGACAGCACGAGCGCCGTGATGAGATCGCGGCCGGACAATCCGTCGCGCTCGCACACTGCGAACAGCGACGGGATCGCTTCCTCGTTGTGATTGCCGCCGCCGACATCGTTGTATTCGAGGAAGCGCATCATGAAGCAATTGACCAGCGTCGCGCTGGCGACGCCGGTTCGAAACCCCGAGCCGAAGACGGTGGCTTCCGCCGGGCCTCCGAGGGTGCGGGCAACGGCCTCGCACGCGGTGCGGCCGGGCGCGACGTACCCGCCAATGGCGCAGCCGAGGCCGTCCAGCAGGCTGCGCCTAGCGTGGTGAACGACGTCGTCCGGAAGGTCCTCGAATCTCAGCGCCAGCGCATACCGGGCGAACGCATAGGCGACGCTGGCGCGATATTGCTGATCGAGGTCGTGCCAGGTGCTTTGTTGCGCCGAAGTCATTGTTGTGGTCACGCGGGGCCAGCGAAAGGCCGGCGAGTGTTCCAGAACTGCGGCGGCAAGACAAATCGTGCGGACGCGGCTCCTTGCCCATCCCAAAAAAGTGAGGGGCCCTGGATTGCGCCAGGGCCCCCCGACGGCAAGGGCGGTGCCGGGTATCCGCCCTAACCGTATCGCGTATGTGTTGGACTACATCGTGTAGGCACGCTCGCCGTGATCGGTGAGATCGAGGCCTTCGCGTTCCTGCTCGACCGGGACTCGCAGGCCGACCAGGATGTCCACCACCTTGTAGAGGATGAAGGAGCCGACGCCCGACCACACCAGCGTGACCAGCACGGCCTTGATCTGGGCGATGAGCTGCGTCCCGAACTCGTAGTCGGCGATCTTGCCGGCTGCGTAGTCCATGATGCCGGCGCCGCCGAGCGCGGGGTTCACCAGGATGCCGGTGAGGATCGCGCCGATGATGCCGCCGATACAGTGGATGCCGAACACGTCGAGCGCGTCGTCGTAGCCGAGCATGTTCTTGATGGTGGTGCAGAAGAACAGGCAGACCACGCCGGCGATCAGGCCGAGCACGATCGCGCCCATCGGTCCCGCGTAGCCCGCCGCCGGCGTGACGGCGACGAGGCCGGCGATGCAGCCCGACAATGCGCCGAGCAGCGAGGCTTTGCCCTTGACCAGCCACTCGACGAACATCCACGACAGCGCGGCCGCCGCGGTTGCAACGAAGGTGTTGATCATCGCGATGCCGGCGGACGCGCCGGTCGCTTCAAGCGCGGAACCCGCGTTGAAGCCGAACCAGCCGACCCAGAGCAGCGCCGCGCCGATCATGGTCATGACCAGCGAGTGGGGAGGCATCAGGTCCTTGCCGTAGCCGGTGCGCTTGCCGACCATGATCGCGCCAACGAGACCGGCGATGCCGGCATTGATGTGCACCACGGTGCCGCCCGCGAAGTCGATGGCGCCCCAGGAGAAGATCAGTCCGGAGTCGGCATTGACTGCGTCGAGCTTGGCTTGCAGCTCGGCCTTGTTGGCGTCGGTCGCGGCGGCGAGCGCCTTGGCAGCTTCGGCGATCGCGTCCGGGCCGGCCCAGTACCAGACCATGTGCGCGATCGGGAAGTAGACGAAGGTCACCCACAGCGGAATGAACAGCGCCACCGCCGAGAACTTCATGCGCTCGGCAAACGCGCCGACGATCAGGGCCGGCGTGATGGCCGCGAACGTCATCTGGAAGCAGATGTAGATGATCTCGGAGAGCGGCACGCCGACCGAGAAGGTGGCCGCCGGCGATTCGCCGGTAACGCCCTTGAGGAACAGCTTGTCGAAGCCGCCGATGATGGACGTGCCGCCGGTGAAGGTGAGGCTGTAGCCGTAGATCACCCAGATCAGCATCACGATGCAGACCGTGTAGAAGACGTGGGTCAGCACCGACAACGCGTTCTTCGGCCGAACCAGGCCGGCATAGAACAGCGCGAGGCCCGGGATCGTCATCAAGAGGACGAGCACGGTCGAGGTCATCATCCAGGCCGCGTCACCCTTGTTGAAGTTGGGTGGCGGAGGGGCCGGCGGCGTGGCAGGCGCTGCGCCTTCTGCGAAGCCGGGAACCGTGAACAGGAAAGCGGCGCCGGTGAGGGCAAGTGCCGCCAGTCCCGCGCGAATGAGTGTCTTCTGCATCGTGGTCAACTCCTTGATCTTGGATGCGCGGGTTTTAGAGAGCGGCAACGTCGCTCTCGCCGGTGCGGATGCGAACCGCGGCTTCGAGCGGAAGGATGAAGATCTTGCCGTCGCCGATCTGGCCGGTTTTGGCAGAACCCGTGATCGCCTCGATGGTCTTGTCGACCTGATCGGATGCGACCGCGACCTCAATCTTGACCTTGGGAAGGAAGCTCACGGCATATTCCGCGCCGCGATAGATCTCAGTGTGACCCTTCTGACGCCCGTACCCCTTCACTTCGGTCACGGTCATCCCGTGCACGCCGATCGCGGTCAGAGCGTCGCGGACCTCATCGAGCTTGAAAGGCTTGATAATGGCCATGACGATTTTCATGGATGCAATCCCCGCTTGGCCCGGCCCTGCGGAACGCAGGTGTGGGCGGCTCACCATCGCCTCGCCGCACGAAAGTGATCCCCCCGCGGGCAATGCGGTCAGTTGCGAATCAAGCCCCGTGCCAGTTCGGGAGAAGGAGTCTAAGCAATTGGCAGATCGAGCGATTTTTGTGCCCGGGGGACAAAAATATGGTGGCGGCGTGGCATGCCGCTCAATCGGACGCCAAATCTGCCTGATTTTTGGGCAACCCGGTACTCAATCCCCAGCACTGCTTAGAGCGTGCGCACGGCGCGGCCGTTGTCATATCCGTAGCCACCCTGACGCGGTTGTTCGGAGGGCGTCGGCGGGCGGCCGCCCATGCCGCGGAAAAGCGACAAATCGTGATGGCCATCACAGAGCGCGGCCTGCCTGCCGCGTAAGCCTCCCGCGACAGCCCGAATGGCGGGCTTGAAGTGTGGGAGCACTTGCGATGCCTACAGTTGCGAAGTCCCTTGTTGGGCTCGACATCGTCTCGGTCGATCTTGGCCTCTACATCGAGGGCACCAACCTCAACGACAGCCTGTTCGGATCAGGCGGCCCGGACGAAATCCACGGCCGGTTCGGCAACGATTTTCTTTCCGGCGGCGCCGGCGATGACTGGCTGTTTGGAGAAGAGGGCAACGACTCGCTGTCCGGCGGCGCCGGCAACGATCGGCTCGACGGCGGCAGCGGCAACGATACGCTCACCGGCGGCACCGGCGCCGATGCGCTGATCGGCGGCGAAGGATTCGACACCGCGAGCTACGCGTCGTCGTTCCAGTCCGTCTATGTCAACATTGCCACCAACACCGGCGTCTATGGCGATGCGCAAGGCGACACCTTCAGCGGCATCGACAAGGTCATCGGCTCGAGCTTCAGCGACGGCCTGTTCGCGGACGACAGCGGCATGGTGCTCGACGGCGGCGCCGGAGACGACCTGCTCGTGGGCGGCGCCGGCCTTGACGTGCTCACCGGCGGTGCGGGCAGCGACTCGCTCGAGGGCGGCCTCGGTCTCGACGTGCTGACTGGCGGCGCCGGCGCCGATTACTTCGGCTTCAGCCGGAACGCGGGTCCCGATCTCGTCACCGACTTCGAGTCCGGCGTAGACAAGATCGTTCTCGACGAGACGTTCTCGGCCTTGCCATTCGGCACCGATCTCGAGCTCTGGACCGGAACGGAAGTGCCGACCCATATGTCGGGTGGCCGCGACGTGTTGTTCTTCGACACCGACGACCATCAGCTGTACGTGGTCTCGCGCGAATGGAATCATCCGCGCGAAGCGGATGTCACGCTGCTGGCGACATTCTCAAACGGCGTGCAACTGCAGACGAGCGACTTCATTCTTGGGTAGGGTGAGCCATCCAGGACCGGCCCAAGAAAAATCCCCGGCCGTCATCGGCCGGGGATTTGTTTTGTCCGAACGCGCGTTCGAATTTACTGCAGCGATTCACCGTGCTGGGTGACGTCGAGGCCTTCGATCTCGCTCTGCTGCGACACCCGCAGCGGAACGATGAACTCGATCACCTTGAGGATGATGAAGGTCGCGACGCCGGACCATACCGCGGTGACGGCGATGCCATAGAGCTGGATCAGCACTTGGCCGCTGTTGCCTTCCAGCAGCCCGGCGGTGCCCGGCGTTCCCGGCGCATCCGACAGCGCAGCGACCGCGAACACGCCGCACAGCAAGGTGCCGAGCGCGCCGCCGACGCCGTGGATGCCGAACACGTCGAGCGAGTCGTCGTAGTTGAGCTTCTTTTTGAGCCAGGTGCAGGCCCAGTAGCAGATCGAGCCGGCGAGCAGGCCGACAATGATTGCATGCCAGGGCAGGATGAAACCGGAGGCCGGCGTGATGGTGCCGAGGCCGGCCACGGCGCCGGAGATCATGCCGAGCACCGACGGCTTGCCGCGCGTCCACCACTCGATCGCCATCCAGGTCAAGCGCACCGACCGCGGCGGCGAGGTGGGTTGCGACGATCGCGAACACCGCGCGTGACCCCGCGCCGAGCGCCGAGCCGCCGTTGAAACCGAACCAGCCGACCCAGAGCAGGCCGGTGCCGATCACCGCGAGCGCCAGATTGTAGGGCGAGAAGTTGTCGCTGCCGTAGCCGTAGCGGTTGCCGACCACGTAGGCCGCGACGAGGCCGGCGATGCCGGCATTGAGATGCACCACGGTGCCGCCCGCGAAGTCGAGCAGGCCGGCCGTCATCAGGAAACCGCCACCCCACACCCAGTGCGCGATCGGCACGTAGACGATCAGCATCCACAGCGTCGCGAACCACACGAAGGCGGAGAACCGCATCCGGTCCGCGACCGCGCCGGCGACCAGCGCGACCGTGATGATCGCGAAGGTCATCTGGTACATCATGAACAGCATTTCCGGGATGGTCTTGGCGGCGGAATGGATCGTCTCCAGGCCGATGCCGCGCAGGAACAGCCGGTCGAGATTGCCGAGGATCGTGCCCTCGCTGCCGAAGGCGAGCGAGTAGCCGATGACCATCCAGAGCACCGAGCAGAGCGCGGCGCACAACAGGCTCTGCGCCATGGTGGCCAGCACGTTCTTCTTGCGGACCATGCCGCAATAGAACAGCGCCAGGCCCGGGATGGTCATCATCAGCACCAGCGCGGTCGCCGAGATCATCCAAGCGGTGTCGGCCGCGTCGATCTTGGGCGGCGGTGCGGTTTCGGCCAACGCCGGCACGGCGCAGCCGAGTGCAATGGAAAAAGCAACCATGCCGCAAAGCGCGCGGACAGGTGATGCCTTCGTCGTCATCGATTCCCCCCTTGGTAGGACGCCTTCGTTGGCGTTACAGCCCCTCGACAAGTGCTAGACCCCCCGGCCGAGCGCGTGTCGCCTCAATTGATGCTCTACAGTGCGTCGGTATCGGTCTCGCCGGTGCGGATGCGCACCGCCCGCTCGATCCCGTGCACGAAAATCTTGCCGTCGCCGATCTGGCCGGTCTTGGCGGAGTTGGAGATCGCCTCCACCACCTTCTCGACCTGGTTGTCGTCGACCGCGACGTCGAGGCGAACCTTCGGCAGGAAATTCACGGCGTATTCGGCGCCGCGATAGATTTCCTTGTGCCCCTTCTGCCGGCCGTAACCTTTGACCTCGGCGACCGTCATGCCTTGCACGCCGATCCCGGTGAGAGCGTCGCGAACGTCGTCGAGCTTGAACGGCTTGATGATGGCGATGACCAGTTTCATGGATCGTCCCGCGCTGGGCGGCCCGGCGGAGCCGCGGAATGAACACACACACCTCAATGCCGGCGGCCCCTGCGAAGGTCCCCATGCCCGGCACGATGAGCACGATATCGGCAATGCGGACAAAGATTAAGCGGGTCGCTGCCGATTTTATCGGCTGTGCCCAACTTCTCTGAGCAGGTTAGGTCAACAGTATTGACCCAAGCGAGCTGCTCAACCTTCGGCTCGCCGCTCGCGCACCAGGCCTTCCTGCGCCACCGACGCCACCAGCGTGCCGTCGCGCGCGAAGATGAGCCCGCGCGAGAAGCCGCGCGCACCCGCCATGTTCGGCGAGTCCTGCGCGTAGAGCAGCCAGTCGTCGGCGCGGAACGGGCGATGCAGCCAAAGCGCGTGGTCGAGGCTCGCCGCCATGATGGTTTTCTCGAATACGCTGCGGCCATGCGGGGTGAGCGCGGAGTCGAGCAGCGTCATGTCGGAGGCGTAGGCGAGCACGCATTGATGGATCGCCGGCTCGTCCGGCAGCTTGCCGGTGGCGCGGATCCAGACGTGGAAACGCCCGTCCTCGATCTTCTTTCCGAGATAGCGGCCGTATTCGACCGGGCGCAGCTCGATCGGCCGCTCGCGCTCGTAGTAGCGCCGCACCGGCTCCGGCATCATCGGCAGCACGCGCTCGCGGATTTCGGCTTCACTCGGCAGCTCGTCGGGCGAGGGGACATCCGGCATCTTCGCCTGATGGCTGAGCCCCTCTTCGTAGCGGTGGAACGACACCGACATGATGAAGATCGGCTGCCCGTGCTGGATCGCTTTCACCCGGCGGGTGGTGAAGCTCTTGCCGTCGCGCACGCGCTCGACGTCGTAGATGATCGGCACCTTGGGATCGCCGGGGAGCAGGAAGTAGGCGTGCAGTGAATGCGGCGGACGCTCCTTGACGTCGACGGTGCGGCAGGCCGCGACCAGCGCCTGGCCGATCACCTGGCCGCCGAACACCCGCTGCCAGGTCACCTGCGGCGAACGCCCGCGGAACACGTTCACTTCGAGCTGTTCGAGGTCGAGGATGTCGAGAAGGGTTTGGATGGCGGACATGGGGGATCCAAAGGCCGGGCGGCCGGGCCAAGTCCAATCTCCGCCGATGCAAGCCATCGGCCGGCCTGCCCAGAACTTCGCTTGTGCGGGAGACCGACAGAGATTTCAATATGTTTCCGCGCTTGGTGCCTCGATTCCGGCCCACCGATATCGCAACGTGAATTTTGCCGTTGCCCTCGGGTCGGTTTGCACGTAGGTCGCGGGCGCGGCCCGTGGCGACGGGCGGCGCGAATTGCACGGCAGCAACAGGACGGACATGCCCCGCGTATACGACTGCTTTCAGTTCTACAACGAGTTCGACGTGCTGGAGATCAGGCTCGCGGAGCTCGACCCGCTCGTCGACCACTTCGTGCTGGTCGAGGCCACCCACACGCACACCGGCAAGCCCAAGCCGCTGCACTTCACCGAAAACCGCAAGCGCTACGAGCGCTACGCCCACAAGATCATCCATGTCGTCATCGATGATCTGCCGCTCGACGATCCGAGCCATTTCGCCCGCGACATCCACCAGCGTGAAGCGATCCTGCGCGGCCTCGGCGGCGCGCAGCCGGACGATCGCATCCTGTTTTCCGACTGCGACGAGATTCCAAAACCTCATTTGTTGCGGAAGGCGCTGGCGTTTCGCGGCCTCTCGCATCGCATCGTCGCGTTCTGGTGCGAGAATTACTTCTATCGCCTCAACCTGCTCAACGAAACGTTCGACCATCGCCTGGGGCCGCGGCTGCTGACGATGAGCAATCTCAAGTCGCCCAACGCGGTGCGCTCGGTTCAATTTCGATTCTCCAGCCGGCGCTACCTTCGGCCGGTGGCGACGCCAATGGCCGCGTTGCGGGTGCGCAGCCGGCTGGGAAAATTCCTGTGGCCGACGATCTTCTGGAACGGTGCGTGGCATTTCACCAACATGGGCGATGTCGCTGCGGTCAATCTGAAGTTCTCGACCTATGCCCACGCACACGAAGTCGAGCAACTGACGGAAGTCACCTACAAGAACCAGATGGCGACGTTCAAAAAATGCCCGCTGGCCGACTTGCCGCGCGCGATCCAGCAGGACCGCTACGCCCATCTGCTCGCCTAGTTCGTCTCAAGCGCGCGGCAGCTTGATCCAGTGCGCGGGCAGGAGGTCTTGGTCGGAGGATACGTCCGGCAGCCAGGGCTGCGGCGCAATCACGACCTGCCCCGGATGCCGCGCGAGCCACGCCCCCCACCAGCTCAGCGACGAATTGGCGATGACGTGATGCCGGCATGCCGCCATCAGGCGGAGGTCGTCGGCGGCATCGTCGGCGCCGTTGCTGTCCACGAAGGAAAAGCCGGCGTCGGCAAACGTGTCGCGGCACCACGCGATATCGTCGGAGAACACGAAGATCTGCGCATCCTGCATCGAACGGCGCACGTGCGCTAAGGCCGCGTCGTAATAGCTGCGCGCACAGAGGAGCGGCGCCTCGCCCCGATGATCGAGGTAGTCGCCGCGGCGAACATGCAGGCAGACCGCGTTTGCCGCTTCGATGCGGGCGAGCCACGCGCGGTTTGCGTCCGACAGCGGCCAGGCCGGACGGATTTCGGCACGGATCAAGTCGGCGGCGTCTTCGAAGTAGCGATAGGACTGCCAATAGCCGGTCAGGTAGATCGAGCCGCGGAGCCTTTCGAAAAACGGATCATAGGTGAACCACTGCTTCTCGCCGAAGACCTTGAAGCGATGGCCGCCGATCCGATACGTGGTCGGCACGCGATCATGAAACGCATCGGTCAATCGCCGGCCGAGCGCCCCCGGAAGACGGAAATAGCGCCGATGCGGTTTCCCCGGCGCGTCGCGCACGATCTCCGCGTCGATCGGATAGCGGTCGAGCACGAGCCGCCGCGCCGCTCCTGAAATCACCGTGCAGTCGAGTACGAGCGGCGCGCCGAGGCGGTGCGCCAGCGCGCGGCCCGCCGCGTACTGGAAAAGCTGATTGCCAAGGCCTCCCAGCATCTGGGTGGCGACCCTGACGGACGTCGCGAATGTCAAATCCACTCCACCAGTTGTTGTGTGCTGGCGTCTAGAATATGAATGCGACCACGACAAGCAAGTTTATTGGGGGAACGTTGGGCAAGCTGCCACAGCAGATCGACAAATGCCGCGTGAGCGGCAGCACGCACTTGGTCAAGGTTCTCTCCTTGGGTGAGCAAGATCTCACAGGCGTGTTCCCCCGCTCCAAGCAGCAACGGATCACGTCGGGTCCGCTTGGAGCTGGTCTGGTGTCCGTCCAGCGGACTTCTGCAACTCGCCCATTCCTACGACTCGGCCGAGATGTACGGCGAGAACTACGGCTATCGCTCCGGCCTCAATCAGTCGATGGTGCGCCACCTTTCAACGAAGACGCACCACCTGGAGCGGCTCTATCCGCCGAGCGCCGGCGATGTCGTGCTCGACATCGGCAGCAACGACGCGACGTTGCTGAAGTCGTACAAGACGTCCGGTTTGCAGCGCATCGGCATTGATCCGACGGGCGCGAAGTTCCGGCAATTCTACGGCGACGACATCGCGCTGGTGCCGGACTTCTTCTCGGCGGCAGCCTACCGGCGGGTCGCGGCAAAGCCCGCGAAGATCGTGACCTCCATCGCGATGTTCTACGATCTCGACGACCCGGTGCGGTTCGCCCGCGAAATCCACGATGTGCTCGCCGAGGATGGCGTATGGCATTTCGAGCAGAGCTACATGCCCTCGATGCTGCGCCTGTGCTCCTACGACACCATTTGCCACGAGCACTTGGAGTACTATTCGCTCGGCGTGGTCGCCGACATCCTCGACCGCGCCGATTTTTCCGTCATCGACGTGCAGATGAACGCGGTCAACGGCGGCAGCTTCGCGGTGACGGCGGCAAAGCGCGGCAGCGCACGGCCAGCCAACCGCATCGTGACCGACTGGGTGCTCGAGCAGGAGGATCGGCTCGGTCTTCGCACGCCCAGGCCCTACCGCGATTTCGAAGAGCGCGTGTTCAAGCACCGCGAAGATTTTCGCCGGTTGCTGCATGCGCTGACCGCCGACGGCAAGAAGATCGTCGGCTATGGCGCTTCGACCAAAGGCAACGTCGTGCTGCAGTTCTGCGGGATCACCGACAAGGAGGTGATCGCGATCGCCGAAGTCAATGCGGACAAGTTCGGCGCCTTCACGCCGGGAACGCACATTCCAATCATTTCCGAGGCGGAAGCGCGCGCCATGAACCCGGACTACTTCCTTGTCTTGCCATGGCATTTCAAGGATGCCATCGTTCAGCGCGAAAGCGCCTTCCTCGCAAAAGGCGGGCGAATGATCTTTCCGTTTCCCGAGATCGAAATCGTATGAGTGCTCCGTCGTATCTCAAGCGCAATCGTCTGTTCGTGAGCTACGCCGGAAATCTCGAAGATGTGATGATCAATCGCGCGTTCCCGCAGGAGCGCGGATTTTTCGTCGATGTCGGAGCGAACGATCCGGTCGGTGCTTCGAACACATGGGCGCTTTATGAGCGCGGTTGGAGCGGGATCACGATCGAGCCCACGCCGGGTGCATGCGCCAGGTTTGTCGAGAAGCGTCCGCGCGATATCTGCCTGAATGTTGCGGTCGGCGACACGGACGGCGAGATCTCCTTTTTCACGTTTGGCAGCGGCGCCGGGCATTCGACATGCGACCGCGCGCGCGCCGAGGCGTTGCAGCGCGAGCTCGGTCAGCAATGACCGAGATCAAGGTTCCGGTTCGGACCTTGGGCAGCATCTTTGCCGAGCATGCCAAGGATCGGGATATCGATGTCGTCTCAATCGACGCGGAAGGTGCGGAAGCCGCCATTCTGCGCGGCGCGCAACTGGACAAATTTCGGCCCAAGCTCATCGTCATCGAGGCGATGGCCGCCAATGTCCAGGTCGATGCATCGGAGGAGGCCAGCAAGCTTTTGGAGCAGAACGGCTACGTCCTGGGATACGAAGACGGCCTGAACAAATTTTTCGTCGCGAAGGAGCGTGGCGAGCTTCTGGACGCGTTGCGTTATCCGCCCAATATCTTTGATCACTACATCACCGCGCACCAACTCGATTTGCAACGCAAGTCGCGCCGGCGGCTGCGTCTGCTCCAGATCACGTTGGCTGCATGGGCGATATCGGTGGTGGGGCTTGTCCTGATGCTCTGGCGTTAAGCAACGTTTTGCCCGCTGTAGCGCGAGATCGATGGCGATGCCGAAGTTCGACAATGTCTTTCTGACTTACGCCAACGAGATCACGCCCGACGGCGCCGGCGCCCAGCTGCATCGCATCTACGGCATCTATTGCCTCTCGCGCCTGCTCGGGACGAAATATCTGCATTCCCCGCTCAACGACGTCTACTACCAGGGTCTTGAGGCGTTCCAGAACCAGGAGAAGGACCCGACATTCATCGACACGTTCAATCGAAAGTTCGCGCTGCCGTCCGATCGGACCACGACCGCGGCGCCATCCTCCGTCTTGCTGCCTTCGCTGCCGGTCGGCTCATTGGAGCGGGCGCTTGGCCTTCGATACGGCGGGCGGCGGAAACAGCTTTCACCGATCCGGTTGTCGAAATTCGGCCGCCTGGTCGCCCAGTGGTCGAAAGCCAACGCCGAAACCGTGGTTCGCATCGGCGCACCGCACGCGCTGATGGATCGCTACGCGCAGGGCTACGAGGTTTGCAAATCGCTCTCGCCGTTCAAGCAGCAGGCGCGGAATGGAGCGCTTCGCATCGCGCTGCATGTGCGCCGCGGCGAGCTCATGTTTGTCAACTCGGAGCGCCTGATCGACAATCGATACTACATCAGCATTGCCCAGGAAGTGACGTCGGCGCTGGCACGCGAGCAAATTCCGTTTGAGCTCGAGCTCCACTCGGAGCTCTTGCAGAAGGACGCGGCGGTCAGGCCCGACGATCCGGCCTTCAAGGGACGCATTAGTGAGCTGCTCCAGCTGCGTCCCGAACAGGATCCGTTCGCCGATTTCGCGGTGTTCCCGGGCCTGCAGCGATATATCAACGAACCGGCCATGACCTGCATCGAGCGGCTCGCCACCGCCGACATCCTGGTCATGAGCAAGTCATCCTTCAGCTATCTGGCGGCGATTTTGAATGTGTCGGGCATCGTTCTCTACCACCCGTTCTGGCACTACCCTCCGGATGATTGGATCGTCACCAAGCCGAGCGGACATTTCGACGCCGAGCGGTTCCTGACGCAGCTACGGCGTCTGCGTGCGCGGCGATGACTTCACGTGCTGGCACGCTATGAATAAGGTAGGCCTCGGTGCGCCCGTTGCCTTCGCAAAGGACGGCCGACCACACGCGATTGTTTCCCTCTGCAGCTAGAGGCCGGTATGAGCGCGCCGCATCTATTCGGTCAGAAGAACCCGCCGTTTGTCAGTTACTGCGCGAATCTGGAAGATGTCATCGTCAATCGCGTGCTTCCGCAGGCCGGCGGATTCTATGTCGACGTTGGGGCGCACGAGCCAAAGTCAGGATCGGTCACGTGGGCGCTCTATGAACGAGGTTGGAGCGGCATTGTCATCGAACCGATGGAGCACCTGTGTGTCCGCTTCAAGGAGCTTCGACCCCGCGATATCAGCCTTTGCATCGCCCTGGGAGGGCAGAAAGGTGAAGCACCTTTCTACATCCTCGACGAAGGAGGCGGGCATTCGACAATGGTTGAGGGCATCGCAAAACAACTCCAGAAGGATATGAACGCGCGAGTGTCGGAGCGACGCGTGCCCGTCCGCACCCTCGCTGACGTGTTGGACGAATACGCCCAGGGGAAGCCGATCGACCTGCTCAAGATCGACGCCGAGGGCGCTGAGGCTGAAATCCTGCGCGGTGCTCAGCTCGACAAATATCGTCCCAAATTGATTGTCATCGAAGCGATGAAGCCGTTTCAGCAAATTGATGCTTCACAGCAATCTACTCGGATTCTGGAAGGTCATGACTACGTGCTGGGCTACGAGGACGGGCTGAACAAATTCTTCGTAGCGAAGGAGTCCAAAGAGCTGCTTGCTTTGCTGCGATATCCGCCGAGCGTCTTTGACAATTACATTTCCTACCGCGAAGTCGCATTGCAGGCTCGTGTTGCTAAACTTAAACGCAGGGCGGCACGATGGTGCGCGGCCTTTATCGTCGCGTCCGTCGCCCTCGTCGGGGCAATAATTGCGATTGCAATCTAGAGCGACGTCACATGACGGCCAATTCGAAAATGTGGTGATTTAACCCCGTCGGATACTCCCATGCTGCGGGTGCTCTATTTTACGATTGTCGCTCAAAGCGGAACTGCCAATGGCGGAGCTATCAGTTCGCGCACGACCATTCGCCGCCTGAAGGACGATGACAATATAGACCTTGCTGTCGTCATTGCCGGCTCAGAATCTGCGCGCGCCCCGACTGTGTCGTATCTGACGGATATTGGGATCGACAAATTTCTTTTCATTCCCTTTGAAGGGCGCAAGCGGCCAAGTCGCTTTCGAGAGCGCATCGAACGCGGGTGGATCAAGCTTGCCGGCTTTCCTGGGGAAGAGTTGGCCGCCATGAACCCCCAAGTTAGGCGATGTGTTCTTGATGCGCTTGATCGCTGGCAATCCGACTACTTGGTCATGGAATTGCTCTTTACGGCATTGTTCTGTCCCGACGGCGATAATTTCAAACTTTCGACCGCCGTCGTTACGATGAATAGAGAAGCCGAATTCTATCGCGATAGCGTTGCGCTGAGAGTTCTTCGTCACGGATCGATACGCGCCGCCATTATTGGTTCCCGCTTGACGAGATTCGAGCGGCGAATCTATTCGCAATCCACAAAGGTTGTCGCAATAGGTCAGCCGGACGTGCCGCGCTATCTGCCATCTTCGCAAGCCTCCTGCATCACGCCATATCTGGACGAGGAGGCGGAGCCGTGGACCTACACCGATTCCAGAACCGCCTTCTTTGTCGGAAACTTCGCTCACTATCCAAACCGTCTGGCGATCGAATTCATTGCAAAGCAACTTGCTCCTTGCCTTGCCGCCCGTCGCGATGATGTTCGCATCAAGATCATCGGCGTGGGGGCGGGCGACGTTCCGGCGGAATGGCGACACCCGATCGTGTCCTATCTTGGCGTGAGCGACGCCGCGACCGTCCGCAAGCTCTTTCAAACGGCCGATCTTCTGCTTTGTCCGATCAAGAACGATTTCGGCATGAAGTTTAAGGTGGCAGAGGCCTCAGCCTACGCCACGCCATTTCTCGCCTCTCCGGAAACGGCAAAATGCGTCCCCTATCTGGCGGGATTGCCACAGATCGATCTGTCGGACCCGGAGACTTCAGCCAATATTGCCTGCGGCCTTATCGGAAATCGGGTCGAACTTGAAAGGCTGAGCGAATTCATCAGATCGCGCCATCGTATTTTCGCGGCCAGCCAAAAGAACATTTGGTCGCGGACGCTGTTGGCGTCCGAACCTCATCCGCCGGCTTGATGGCGTCAAACGGATATCGGCGTAATCAGGTAATCATATTCGCCGATCTTCTTGGATATTTGATAGCGCATTTTCTCGATCAGCGCTTCGTAGTCGGCAAACGTCGTTCCAAAGTCGTCCTGCAAAAGCAATTCGAACTCGAACAAGATCGGCATTCTGTTCTGCGAAATCGTTCTTTCCGCTCCCATCATGGCATACAGGTCGCTTCCCTGTACGTCGATTTTCATGAAGCTGATATCGGCAGGCAAGTTGAGCGAGTCGATCGTGATCGATGGGACTGTCCGCCCCTCGGTCGCGTTGGGATCGATGCCATACGAGCCGAGCGCTCCGAAACGCACAAGATCCTGCTCCGGATAGAAAAGCGATCGCCCATCCATGTGCCAGACCGCGGCCTCATGAACGATCACGTTTTTCGCATCGTTGGCTTCGACGTTTTTTCGCAGTGCCTGACAGATGAATGGATCGGCTTCGAAGGCGTGAACGACACCCGTCGGCCCTGTCATCCGAGAGAACAGCACCGCCATCTGACCGAAGTTTGATCCAAGATCGAGAACGGTCGATCCGGGTCGGATATGCAGTTCGGCCTCCGCGACGACGTCAGCGTCGAATACGCCTCCGCCTCGCATTGTCGAAATGACGGGATCGCTGTCGAGGGGCGGCAACCACCACCGGCCTGTCGCCGTTTCGAAAAACTCGAGCTGACGCGACGCCTTGATACGAGACCGCCTGACTCTCTGTTCCGAAAATGATCTGATCCACCGGCTCAACCTGCTCATTTCGGGAAACTATCCAAGAAAATCACAGAGGCCAATGCCCGCGTCGCAGAAGCCGGACGGGGGTGGGAACGCCGGTTCCTTGCAGGCAGGCGGGTGGTCGGGAAGGGGGAGTAGGCGCCGTCGGTGTGCTTTGCTAACGGCTTGGATGTCACTATCTGACAAGGTGACGCGCGCGACAAGGCGACCATGAGCAGCCAGGGCAACAGACCAGTCGACATCCTCATCGCCGGCGCGGGCTTCGCCGGCCTGTCGCTGGCGATCGCGCTCCGGCAGGCGCTCGGCGCCGCCTTTCAAGTCGTGGTGGCCGACCCCGCCCTGGAGCGCGGCGGCAGCGATCCGCGCGCGTCGGCCATCGTCGCCGCGGCGCGGCGGCTGTTCGAGACCATCGGCGTCTGGGAGGCGATTGCGCCGGGCGCGCAGCCGATCCTCGACATGGCGGTCACCGACAGCCGCCTCGACGATGCCGTGCGGCCGACATTCCTGACCTTCGACGGCGAGGTCGCGCCCGGCGAGCCATTCGCGCACATGATCGAGAACGGGCCGCTGCTGGCGGCGCTGCTGGCGAAGGCGCGGGCGGACGGCGTCGCGTTGTTGAACGCGGCCGTCGCCGATTCCGCGGTGGCGGGAGATCGCATCGAGGTCCGGTTGCGTGACGGCACGACGCTCGCCGCGCGCCTGCTGGTCGCCGCCGACGGCGCGCGCTCGTCGATCCGCGAGCGCGCCGGCATCGCGACCCACGGCTGGGGCTACGCCCAGTCGAGCATCGCCACCACCGTGCGGCACGAGCGCGACCACAACGGCCGCGCCGAGGAGCATTTCCTGCCGGCCGGGCCGTTCGCGATCCTGCCGCTCAAGCGCGACGCGACTGGGCACCGCTCGTCGATCGTGTGGACCGAAGCCGCCGGCGAGGCCGAGCGCATCGTCGCGCTCGACGACGCCGGCTTTCATGCCGAGCTGGAAAAGCGCTTCGGGCTGCATCTCGGCGAGATCGCAGCGGTCGGACCGCGGCGCGCGTTCCCGCTCGGGCTCTCGGTCGCGCGCGCGTTCGTGGCGGATCGCATCGCGCTCGTCGGCGACGCCGCGCATGTCATCCATCCGATCGCGGGGCAGGGGCTCAACATGGGCCTCAAGGACGTCGCCGCGCTGGCGGAGACGATCGTCGATGCGGCGCGGCTCGGGCTCGATCCGGGCTCCCCGGTCACCCTCGACCGCTATCAGCGCTGGCGGCGCTTCGACACCATGGCGATGGGCGTCGCCACCGACGGATTGAACCGGCTGTTCTCCAACCGCTCGGATGCGCTGCGGGTCGTGCGCGATGTCGGGCTCGGCATGGTCGATCGCCTGCCGGCGCTCAAGCAATTGTTCATCCGCGAGGCCGCCGGCCTGGTCGGCGAGGTGCCGAAGTTGTTGAAGGGCGAGGCGCTCTGAAACGATCAAGGTGCTGCTGAAACGGATTTGATGAACGCAGTCAGTGCCGGCACAAGTTCGGGAACCAGCGGTGCGTTGCGGTCGTAGGATTTGATTTGTGCGGCAAGGTCGGACAAATCCGCCGGCGCGCGTGTGAGCATGTGGTTAGCTTCGGGAAGCAGCAAGGGCTTGGCGTCGGGCCGCGCCTTCTTGAGTGCTTCGAAGTCTACCTGCCTGATCTGAACATCGCGCGCGCCCTGAACAATAAGCGCGGGCACGATCAATCGGCCGAACTCTGCGGCGGGGTCGACAGGGATCAGCGAAATCAGGAACGGCTGCACCGAAGGCCGAAACAACATCATGTTCTGTTTCGAGACGTTGGCAATGCGCTCGCCCTTCGCCAGCGTCTCCAGGATGGAAAGTGTCTCCGAGCGAACGTGTTCCTGCGCCGGCGGCAACGGGAGGTTCTTGATCTGCTCGCGCAAGATCACATCGAAGCGGCGGCCGGGTCCGGCCAGCAGGACGATGCCTGCGACCTTGACCTTCGCCGCGGCCAGGATGGCCAGCAGGGCGCCCTCGCTGTGCCCGATGATGACCACCGCCGACACGTCCGGACGTGCCTGCAGGTCACGCGCCGCCGTCACGGCGTCATCGACGAAATTCTGCAGGACGACATCGTCTTCGCGCGCAACGAGCGCGCGGCTCTCACCGATGCCGCGCTTGTCGTAACGCACGGACCGAATACCGCCGGCGGCGAGACCTTCAGCGATCCTGCGATAGGTTCCGAGCGTCCCGTCGCGCAGATTGGGTCCCGATCCTGCAAGGATCACTGCCGCGGGGCCACGCGTTGGCTCGCCAACCGGCCGCGCGAAGGTGCCCACCAGCCCGCCCGCCGACCAGCGCTCCTCGACCGTTGGGGGGGCCTGCGCAGCGGCAAGCCGCGGCCCCGCGATCGTTGCGGCAGTCGCGGCGATGCCGCGCAGCGCATCGCGTCGGCAGATGTGACTCGATGCGGGCGATGCTGCCATCGCTAGCTCACGTGAATGGCACCGGCAGGATCTGCTCCTTGAACGCCTTGCGCTGTTCGAGGCCGAGGAACCAGCGCTCCAGATTATCGAGGCCCATGCCCGTGCGGTCCGGCACCAGCTTGCGGAAGCGGTAGGTGATCAGCCCGACCGGAATGTCGCCCATCGAGAACGTGTCGCCGGCGGCGAACTTGGTCTTGCCGAGCTGGGTGTCGAGCATGCGCAGGGCGTCGGCGGTCTTGTCGCGGGCTTCGGCGATCTTGGCGTGGTCCTGTTTCTCCGGCGGCGTCCGGATCAGGCCCCAGAACAGCGGATGAATGGCGGGCGCGCAGACCGTCAGCATCCAGTCCATCCATTGGCTGGCGCGGGCGCGCTCGTGCGGATTCGCGGGCTCGAGCGTGCCGGCGCCGTGCTTGGCGGCGAGGTAGCGCACGACGGTGTTCGACTCCCACAGCGTGAAGCCGTCGTCCTCTTCCAGAGTCGGCACCAGCGAGTTGGGGTTCATCGCCAGGTAGAACGGCTCCTTGGTGCGGCCGAACGCCCCGCCGACGTCGACGCGCTCGTGCGGCAGGTCGAGCTCGCCGATCGCCCACATCACCTTCTGCACGTTGATGGACGTATTCCGCCCCCAGATTTTCAGCATTCTCGTTCCTCGCAAAAGACAGATGCCCGGGAAGGTCCCGGGCATCATCGATGATATGCAAACGATCATCGGCAACCGCGTCAATCCAGCCGCCGCGCTTCCTCCGGCAGCATGATCGGAATGCCGTCGCGGATCGGATAGGCGAGCTTGGCGGAGCGCGAGATCAGCTCCTGGCGTGCGCTGTCGTATTCCAGCGGGCCCTTGGTCACGGGACAGACCAGGATCTCCAGGAGCTTCGGGTCGACGCTGCCGGCGGGCCGGTCGGGAGGCGTGTCGGTCATAGCCAACTCAGCGCCGGCGGACGCTCTGCTGCCGGCGGGTCGGCGGCGAGCCCATCGGCCGGTTGGTGTCCTTGTGGCGGAAGTTGATGCGGCCGCGGTTGAGATCGTAGGGCGATACCTCGATCACCACGCGGTCGCCGACGCCGGTGCGGATGCGGAACTTGCGCATCTTGCCGGACATGTAGGCGAGCAGCTCGTGCTCGTTGTCCAGTTTGACGCGGAAATTGCCGTCCGGCAGGACCTCGGTCACGGTGCCATCGAATTCGAGCAGGTCTTCTTTCGACATGGTTCCTTCCCTCCGATCCCGTTAGCGCGCCGAGCGGCGCGCCGCAAGGCCGCCGGCATGATGTTTATGCCCATGATGTTTTTGCCGCTGCGTCGGCCGCATGAAGCCGACCGAGCCGATGCTGCCGTCGTTGTCGTTCTGTGCCGGCGAGCGGTGTTGCTGGTGGTTCTGCTGGTGGCCGTCGCGCTTCGGCTGCTGATGGTGCTGGCCATTGCGCTTGGGCTGATGGCTTTGGCCATTTCGCTGCGGCTGGGCCTGCTGGCCGCTGCGCGGCGATTGCGCCGCATGCTGCTTGTGCGGCTGCGCCGGCTTGCCCTGCTGCGGCTTGTTTTGCCGATGCCTGTTCTGCTGCTTCTTGTGGCCGTTCGCCGGGCGTGAATCGTGCGAGGTCCACTCCGGCGACGGAGCGGTATCGCCGTTCGTCTGCGGCGACCCATGAGCCGCCCCATGTGTGCGTGGCTCCGCTGTACGTGGCTCCGCATGGCGGGCGCCGCGCTGGTCGGTCGAAGGGATCGAGATGCGGATCAGCTTCTCGATGTCGCGCAGATAGGCGCGCTCCTCGCCGTCGCAGAACGAGATCGCGATGCCGTCGGCGCCGGCGCGCGCGGTGCGGCCGATGCGGTGGACGTAGCTCTCCGGGATGTTGGGCAGATCGAAATTGACGACGTGGCTGATGCCCTCGACGTCGATGCCGCGCGCCGCGATATCGGTCGCCACCAGCGTGCGCACCTTGCCGGTGCGGAAGGCGGCGAGCACGCGCTCGCGCTGGTTCTGCGACTTGTTGCCGTGGATCGCTTCGGCCGCGATCTGCGACTTCTGGAGCGAGCGCACGACCTTGTCGGCGCCGTGCTTGGTGCGGGTGAACACCAGCACGCGGTCGATCGGTTCGCTGCGCAGGAGCTTGGCGAGCAGCGCCGGCTTCGCCGCACGGTCGACCAGGATGACGCGCTGGTCAACGCGATCGACGGTGGTCGCGGCCGGTGTCACCGAGACCCGGACCGGGTCCTTCAGCATGGAATTGGCAAGCTCGGTGATCTCGCGCGGCATGGTCGCTGAGAAGAACAGCGTCTGACGCTTGGCCGGCAGTTTCGTCACGATACGGCGGATGTCGTGGATGAAGCCCATGTCGAGCATGCGGTCGGCTTCGTCGAGCACGAAGACCTCGACGCGGTCGAAGTTCACGGCCCGGTGCGACATCAGGTCGAGCAGCCGCCCGGGCGTCGCCACCAGCACGTCGACGCCATGGGCAAGCGCCCGCATCTGCGGGTTGATGTTGACGCCGCCGATCGCGAGCGCCACCGACGGGCGCAGGTAGCGGCCGTAGGTCTTGAAGCTGTCGACGATCTGCGCCGAGAGCTCCCGCGTCGGGCGAGAGCACCAGCACGCGGCAGCTCTTCGGCAGCGGCTTGTGGCGGTTGTTGGTGAGGTGATTGAGGATCGGCAGCGCGAAGGCGGCGGTCTTGCCGGTTCCGGTCTGCGCGATGCCGACGACGTCGCGGCCTTGCATCACTTGCGGGATGGTCTGTGCCTGGATCGGCGTGGGAGCGGCGTATTGCTCGTCGGCGAGGGCTTTGGTGATTGTCTCGGCGAGGCCGAGGTCGAGAAAAGCAGTCAATTGCAAATCTTTCGTATGGCGATATCAGCCGCGGCCGCCGATGTCGGGTTCACCCGATATCGGAAAGGACGTCGCGGCCGCCATCGCGGCGGCTACTGGACATCCCGCGTGTCTGGGCTGTCGATGAAGGGGTTGGATGCGAAGGGTCGAAAACCAAGACGTGGAATTCGTTCACGCGACCCATAAGCGGCCAATAACGGCCAATCGCTCTCAACGAGGGGTCACATAGCGCCTTAATGCGGAGAATTCAAGGCCAACCGTAGGAATGGCTAACAACTCGTGTCTGATGCCGACGTACCGGGGCCGATACGTCGGAATCGAGCGGGCGCGCCCTACATCGACACGCCCAGCCGCCGCACGACCCACGGCAGCGTCACCGTCTCGAAGATCTTCTGGTCGGTAAGCTGCGGCGTACGACCCATGTGACCGCCGCGTGGATTGACCCAAGCCTCCTTGGGATCGCCCGCAGTCAGCAGCAGATAGAGGTCGTCGATCGGCACCTGGGTGTCGTTGCGGCCGTTGATGACGAGCATCGGCGCGGACGGCTTGTCGAGCCAGCCGGTGTCCTTCAGCGACATGCGCGGACCATAGGCCAGGAACTCGTCCAGCGTTTTGACGCCGTACACGGCCGAGCGGGCCTCGAACAGCCCGAACAGATACTCCCGCGTGCCGAGCGCCTTGCGCTGCCAGTCGGGTTGGAAATATCCGTGCACGGGCCCGCCTTGCACGACGGCGCCACGGATACGGTCCTTTTCCGCATAGGCGAGCCGCGCCGACCAGTGGCCGCCCCAGCTTCCGCCGTGGACCACGATGCGCTTGCCGTCGATGTCGTCGCGCTTGGCGAGCGCATCGAGCGCGGCCGAGTAGACCTTCTCGGCGCCGGGCTGGATGGTGATGCGCGTCTGTCCGGTGCCGGGCATGTCGAGCGCGAAGAACGCCACGCCGTGCGGCAGATAGCCGGCGTTGCGGATGACGGCATTTTCCTTGCGGCCGTCGAGGCCGCCGATGGTCATGACGACCGGCGGCTTGGCGACGCCCTTCGGCTTGCGCAGGTAGCCGACGATCTCCTTGCCGTCATAGGTGAACGTCACCGCCTCGATCGGCGGATCGACGTTGCGCCGATAACCGGCGGAGCTTTCCAGCACCTTCTCGTAGGCTTTTGCGGTTCCCGGAGAATCCTCCAAGGGGAAGCGCGCGAACAGGTAGTACTCCATCGCATGCTCGTAGGCCTTCGCCGCCGCCGCTTTGTCGGTGGCCTCGAGCGCCTTGGCTTTCGCAAGATGGCGGTCGCCGATCGCGCTCCAGACCGCCGCCCAATGGTCACGCTCCTGGCTCTTGAGATTGGCGAGCGCTTCGCGCACTTCGGCGGGATCGAGCTGCGATACCGGATAGGCGCGCCGGTCGGCGCGGCCTGAATCTCCTGCTTCAGCTCTTCCAGCGTGCGCGGCGGCGCGAGCTGCGCCAGCGCGGAAGTTGAAACGATCAATGCAGCGCAGAGACCGACACATCGCAAAAGTTTTTGCATGGAGCTCTCCCCCTTTGGTTGGCGCCGCGCTTGTTCCGCACGGCTGCAACGCATGACGCTTACTGCAGCGCGGTGTCGCTGCCGGAGACCTTCTTGGCGAGCTCGATCTCGGTGACCGCGACCAGAAGCTCGGCGCGGGTCTTGAGGTCGGGCGCTTCGAGCAGCGCCTGCTTCTCGGCGGCGCCGTAGGGCGACATCATCGCCAGCGCATTGACCAGCGCCTCGTTGGGCGCGTTCTCGATGCCCTGCCAGTCGGCCTTGAGATTGTTCGCCTCCAGGAAGTCCTTCAGCGCCTTGAGCAGGCTCTCGCGGTCGACCTCGTCCTCACCCTTGCGGGCGGTGAAGTCGTTCTTGAACGGCACGAAGGTCACGCGGCATTGCCGGTAGGGCGTCGCGACGGGGAGCTCCTCCTCGATCCGGTAGCGCGCGATGCCGGTGAGCTGGATCAGGTAGCGGCCGTCGCCGGATTCGGCGATCTGGGTCAACCGGCCGACGCAGCCGATCTTGTAGAGCACGGGCTTGTCCTCGGGGCCGCCGCGCGCCGGGTCGGGCTGGATCATGCCGACGAGCCGCAGCCCGGAGCGCAGCGCGTCGTCGATCATCGCCAGATAGCGCGGCTCGAAGATGTTGAGCGGCAATTGTCCGCGCGGCAGCAGCAGCGCGCCCGCAAGGGGAAAGACCGGAATTACGTCGGGTAGGTCGCCGGGACCGTGATAGGTCACATTCATCGCCACCACCGCACGTCGGCCCGCCCGCCAGGCGCGGCCCGCTACATACTCATGCAAACAGGATCGACGACAGCCGCTTGCGGCCCTCGACGGTCGCGTCATCGGTCGGACCCCAGGCCTCGAAGAACTGCACCAGCTGCTTGCGCGCGCCGTCGTCGTTCCACTTGCGATCGCGGCGCACGATCTCGATCAGGTTGTCGACCGCTTCCGCCCGCTTGCCCTTGCTGTTGAGTGCGACCGCGAGGTCGAAGCGCGCCTGATGGTCGAGCGGATTGGCCTCGACCTTCTGCTTCAACTCGTCGAGCGGGCCGACCGACTGCGCCTGCTCGGCGACTTCGAGCGCGGCGCGCGCGGCCGCGACCGCGGCATCGTTGCGCTTCGCCTCCGGCACCATCGCGAGCGTCTGCTTGGCCTGCTCGACCGCGCCGGTCTGCACGATAGCTGCGCGCGAGGCCCGCGAGCGCCGCGACGTTGGTATTGTCCTGTGCAAGGAGCGAAGCATAGAGACTGGCGGCTGAGGTGGCGTCGCCCTGTGCCAGCGCGGCGTCGGCCGCGGCCAGCGCGTCCTTCTCCTCGCCGCCGATCTTGCCCTTGGTGAGCCGCTCCAGGAACTGGATCACCTGGCTCTCGGGCAGCGCGCCCATGAAGCCGTCGGCCGGCTGGCCGTTGACGAAGGCGATCACCGCTGGGATCGACTGGATGCCCATCTGACCCGCCACCGCGGGCTCCTTGTCGATGTCCATCTTCACCAGCTTGACCTTGCCCTTGGCGGCCTTCACGGCCTTTTCCAGGATCGGCGTGAGCTGCTTGCACGGGCCGCACCAGGGCGCCCAGAAATCGATCAGCACCGGCTGGCGCTTCGATTCCTCGATCACGTCCTTCACGAAGGTCTGGGTGGTGGTGTCCTTGATCAGCCCGTCGGCGGCCGGGGCGGCGCCGGTCGTGACTGTCACGTTCATATTGGCCGAGTCTTGAAACATGTCGTCCTGCCGGTCCTGTTGCCCTTAAGTGGGCCCCGCCCCCGCGACGCCCGGATTGTCGGATTATGCCCGATTAGATGGTGTCCGTGGAACCGATTGCAATCGTCTCGGCGAGACCCAAGACCGCCGATGAGACCGGCACAATCCGTGGGGGATGGCCGGTTTCGGCAAGGAACCGCACCAGATCGTCTCGCGCAATGGTCGTGGTCATGGTGTTCCGCAGCGGATGAAAATTGAGCCGCGCATGATCCATCATCGCGGCGTCGAGCACCACGATAACCCGCCCCGCGGTATCGTTGAGTGCGGCGAACGGCGTCACCGCGCCGGGCTCGATGCCCAGGGTCTCGCGCATGAGGTCGGCGGAACCGAACGAGAAGCGGCCGCTTGCGCCCAGCGTCCGGTGCAGCGATTTCAGCTCGATGGCGGCGTCCTCGAGCGCGCTCACCAGAAACAGCGCGCCCTTCTTGTCGCGCAGGAACAGGTTCTTGGAGTGCCCGCCCGGGATCTTGCCGCGCAGCGCCTGCGATTCCTCGACCGTGAACAGGGGCGGGTGCGTCACCGTTGCATGGGTGATGCCGAGCCGGTCGAGAAAGGCGAACAGATCGTCGGGGGTCGCAGGCATGGCCGCAGGCATTGGGGGCATGGCGGATTTCGGGTGGGACTTATGCCGGGCGGCGCCGGCAATGCAAATTTCGGCCGCAATCGGGACGATCCGGGGCCTTGGAAAGCCGAAACGGCGCTAACACATCCTTCAGACGGTGAGGCTAGAACGGCCCGGGTCCGGCGGTGGTTGCATTGCCGGGTGCCATTTGGCATAGCTTCGCCAGAGCGGCCGGGTCCTCGGGCCTGCCGCGATACCCAACGGATGCGGGTGTAGCTCAGGGGTAGAGCACGACCTTGCCAAGGTCGGGGTCGAGGGTTCGAATCCCTTCGCCCGCTCCAGTTCTCTCCGAAATAGCAACGGCACGGCCGGAGCGAGCATCTCGCAGCGGCGGCGCGCCTGGCCGCCTCGCCCGATCAGGTCTCCAGCGCGACCTTGCGCTCGTAGTAGGTCCACAACAGCGGAAACAGCCGCGGATTGAACGTGCCTTCGGCGCAGTCGCGCGCCTCGTCCGCCGTCAGCGGGATCGCGCCGCCCATGATCTCAGCCTGCAGCTGGATCTGCGCATTCTCCTCGAAGAACGTGCAGGCGAAGAACGCCTCTTCCGCGGTCGCGCCGACGATCACGCAGCCGTGGCCGCGCATCTGCACCACGTTGCCCTTGCCGAGCGCGCGCGAGAGGTCGGCGGCCTGCTCGTCATTGACCACCAGGCGCGGATTGTTCCAGGTCGGCACGCCGCCGCGCAGGAACGATCCATGCAGGAACACCGGGACCACCTCCTTGCCGGCAACGCCGAGCGCGCGCGCATGCGGCGCGTGCAGATGCGCGATGCACATGGCATCGGGCCGGTCGCGATGGATTTGGGTGTGGATGCGCCACTCCAGCGGGACCAATCCGCCGGGATGCTCGATGATGGTGCCGTCGATGTTGTAGACGAAGATCTGCTCCGGCCGCACCGTGGCCTTCTCGGTGCTCGCGCCGGGACTGATGAAGCAGCGGTCGGTGCCCGGCACGCGGATCGAAACGTGTCCGAACATGCCGATGGTCCCTTGCATGTTCAACATCCGCGCCAGCGTCGCGGTCTTCTCACGCAGCAAATCCTCTTCACTCATGGAAACGCGTCCCTGTCCGTAAGATGTTTCTGCGCGGGTTATTGCGATTTCGCCACGCCCGCCTTTTCGATGATGCCGCCCCAGCGATCGATCTCTGCCGCCAGGAATTTCTGCAGCGCCGCCGGCGGCGGACTCGCGACCGGGATCAATCCGAGCCGGACAATCAGCGCCTGCACGTCCGGCGCCGCGGCGGCCGCCGCCAGCTCGGCCTGCAGCCGGTCGATGACCGGCTTGGGCGTTGCCGCCGGCACGCTGACGCTGGTCCATCCGACCGCGTCGAAGCCGGCGACGCCGGCCTCCGTAATCGTTGGAATATCGGGCAACGCCGGCACGCGCGTGGTCGAGGTGACGCCCAGCGCCCGCACCTTACCGCCCGCGATCAACCCGACCACCGAGCCGGCATCGGCGAACATCAGCGCAACGTGGCCGGCCATCACGTCGTTCAACGCCGGCGGTGCGCCGCGATAGGCGACGCCGTTCATCTTGGTGCCGGTCATGGTCTGGAGCAGCTCGGCGGCAAGATGCACCGCCGATCCCGGGCCGCTTTGCGCAAACGAGATCTCGCCCGGCCGCTGCTTGGCGAGCGCGATCAGCTCGCCAACCGATTTCGCCGGCAGGCCTGGATTGACCACCAGGACCAGCGGCGTGTGAAACACCAGCGAGATCATCTGGAAATCTTTGAGCGTGTCGAACGGCAACGCTTTGAACAGCGAGGGATTGGACGCGAGCGAACTGGCCGATGCGAGCAGCATGTGTCCGTCCGGCGGCGACTTCGCGACTGCCGCCGTCGCGATCACGCCCCCGCCGCCGGCGCGGTTCTCGACCACGACCGGCTTGCCCAGGCGTTCCTGCAGCTTCGGCGCCATCGCGCGCAGCACCGAGTCGATGCTGCCGCCGGGCGGAAACGACACCACGACGGTGACCGGCCCGGTCGGATAGCTTTGCGGCTGCGCGGTGAGGTTTGTTTGAAAGAGCAGCGCGGCCAGGACGGCTGTGAACAGGATCGGTCGCTGCACCATGTGGGCGTCCTCCCCAGGACGTCACCACAGTATAGTCCAAAGCGGCGGACGAATAGATTGCCACTGAAGTTGTATCCGCACGCTTCAGGCGGTCTATAATGTCCTCCGCTCGATTGGGAGGGGGTTGCGCCATGCACGCCGCGCCGGAGCCGGGCAGTCCTTCGCCAGCAAGCGCGGCCGGCTCAGCGCCGCGGCTGCAGATCCGAAACCTCCGGCACACCTATGCGAACGGCGTTCAGGCGCTCGCGGGGGTCGATCTCGACGTGCCGCGCGGCATGTACGGCTTGCTCGGGCCGAACGGCGCCGGCAAATCGACGCTGATGCGGATCGTCGCCACCTTGCAGCAGCCGACTGCCGGTAGCGTCACCTTCGACGGCGCCGACATCATTGCCGACCCGTTCGCGATCCGCCGCGTGCTCGGCTATCTGCCGCAGGAGTTCGGCGTCTACCCGCGCATCTCGGCGGCGGACCTGCTCGATCACCTCGCGGTGCTCAAGGGCGTCGGCCCCGCCAAAGTGAGGCGCGAGCAGGTCGACGCCCTGTTGGAACAGACCAACCTCTACGATGCGCGCAAGCGCGCGGTCTCGACCTACTCCGGCGGCATGCGGCAGCGCTTCGGCATCGCGCAGGCGCTGCTCGGCAACCCGCAGATCATCATCGTCGATGAGCCTACCGCGGGCTTGGACCCGACCGAGCGCCATCGCTTCCACGAGGTGCTGTCCGAGATCGGCGCGACGGTCGCGGTCATCCTCTCGACCCATCTGCTCGACGACGTGTCGCGGCTGTGTTCCCGCGCCGCCATCCTGTTCGGCGGCCGCGTGGTTGCGGACGGTGAGTTGTCGTCGCTGGTCGCGACGCTGCACGGACGCGTCTGGCGCAAGACCGTGCCGCGCGGTGAGGTCGAAACCTATCGACGCGACTTCAACGTGCTCTCGACCCGATACACCGAAGCGACCGCGGTTGTGCATGTGCTTGGCAGCGAGAACCCCGGTGCCGGTTTCGAGCACGTGAGCGGCGAGCTCCAGGACGTCTATTTCGCCATGACCGCCGAAGCCGACAAAGCCGGCGCCTGACATGTTCGCCCGGCAGGCCGCAACGTTCGGACAGATCGTCGCCTTCGAGCTGCGATATCACCTGCGTCAGCCCAGCACCTACGTGTATTTCGTCATTTTCGGGCTGCTCGGCTGGCTGGTCGCCATTGGCGGCATCAAGATTTCGACCGCGCGCGTGACCTTGAATGCACCGGTCACGGTTGCATTGTCGATGTATGCTCTCAGCATCTTCGGGCTGTTCGTCCCGCTTGCGATCCTCGCGCATGCGGCGTTGCGCGACCAGCGAACGAAGATGGACGAAATGATCCGTGCGGCGCCGGTGGCGATCGGCACCTATCTGCTGGGCCGGTTTGCCGGCGCATTCATCATTACCGTGGTCGTATTCTGCGGCGCGTTCGTCGGCTTGGCGGTCGGAACGAGGATGTGGTGGATTGATCCCGCCGTCGTCGGAAGCTTTCGGTACGACGCTTATTTCAGCGGGCTGGCGATCATCGTACTGCCTAATCTGTTTTTTGCCGGTGCGTTGTTCTTCACGGCCGCCAGCGTGACGCGGAGCATGCTGGCGACCTACGTGGTGCTCATCGCGCTTCTGGTTGCCCATTTCGCCACCTTGACTATCGGCGATCCGGCGATGCGCTGGCTCGCCGGCCTGATCGATCCGCTCGGCCGCTTCGCGTTCGACGATGTCACCCGCTATTGGACGCCGTCAGAACGCGGCACGCGGCTGATCCCGTTCACCGGCACGCTTGCGCTGAATTGTCTGGTGTGCGTCGGGATCAGTGCGTCACTGCTGGCGCTGGCAATCGCGCTCTATCGCCGCCGCCTGCCCGCGGGCCGCCCTGCGCGCGCCGTCGAAGCCGCAGCGAGACGGGCGGTGGCCGTTCGCACCCGCCGCGTCCCCGTTGTGTCCTCCGACGGGGCGGGCCTGTGGGCGCAATTCACTTCGTGCGTACGACAAGAGACCCGCGCCATCCTGCGCAGTTGGACATTCCTGGCCCTGCTGGTGCTGGGAACGGCCGGGTACATATTCGTGTTAGCGAACCTCGGCCGAAGTTACGGCACGCCGCTGCTGCCGATGACGCACATCGTGGTCGGTACGCTCACGCACGCTTCCGCTGCGGTGCTGCTGGTGCTGGCGGTCCTGTTCAGCGCCGAGATCGTGTGGCGCGAGCGGGAGGCCGGCATCGCCGAGATCGTCGATGCGACACCGGTACCGAGCTTTGTCTTTCTGGCTGCGAAACTCGTGGCGGTTGCGTTGATGGTGTTCGCCATTATTGGCGTGGCAACGGCCGTCGGGATTGCCTATCAGCTCTCTAAAGGCGTCACCCGCATCGGTCTGCATTTTTACTTCGTCGATCTATTCGCGCTGCTCGGCCTACAGATAGTGATGATCGTCGTCCTGGCGACCTTCGTGCAGGCGCTGGTAAACCAGAAATATCTCGGCGTCATGGTCGTCGTGATCCTGTTGATCGTGGTTCCGCTCGCCGCCGCGGTGCTCGAGGCCCGGCTGCCGCTCTTGCATTTCGCGACCTATCCGCACGTGCCGCTCTCGGACATGAACCAGTTTGGCCATTTTCTGCCGGCGGCATTCTGGTTCCTGGCCTATTGGGGTTGCGTGAGCGTGCTGCTCGGCGTTGCCGCGCACACGCTTTGGATCCGCGGTATCCCGGCATCGCCGCGGGCGCGGCTGCGCGGCATGCGATCGGCGATGACGCCGGCGGTGACGGCGGTTGCGGTTGCTGCCGCCATCGGCACGGCGGCCGCCGGCTCGTACATCTATTGGAATATATCCATCCTCAACCCCGATCTCTCGGCCGCGGATGCGAGGCGGCGCGCCATCGACTACGAGAAGGCCTACCGGCAATTCGAGGGGCTGCCGCAGCCGCGGATCACCGAGGTCGAGATGGAGGTCGATCTCTATCCGCAAGCCCGCAGCTTTGTATCGCGCGGCCGCCATGTCCTGGTGAATCGAAGCAGCGCGCCGATCGAAACCGTGCACGTGCGGTTCGACTACGATGTTTCCGTCGACAAGGTCGAGCTCGCCGATTCCACGCTCGTCGATGCGCAGCGGCGCTTCAATCACTTCATCTTCCGTCCTTCCGCACCACTTGCGCCCGGCGAGGCGCGAACGCTGACGTTCGCCGTGTCGAAGCACCGTAGAGGCTTCAAAAGCCAGTCAGACGTCTCGTCGGTGCTGTTCAACGGAACTTTCGTGCGCAACGACGAACTGGCGCCGTCGATCGGCGTGTCGTCGCGGCGATATCTGCAGGACGAGAAGGAGCGCAAGGCGCAGGGCCTGGTGCCGTTCGCCGAGACCAAGCTCGACCAGAAGGTCTTGCTCAACCGGGGCCACTGGGCTCCCGATTCCGACTTCATTCGTTTCGCCATTACGCTCTCGACCAGCGCCGACCAGATCGCGCTCGCGCCTGGCTATATCGAGCGCGAGTGGAGCGCAGATGGCCGGCGCTATTTCCGCTACGCCATGGACACGCCGATCCTGAATTTCTGGTCGGTGCTGTCGGCACGCTACGTGGTGGCGCGCGACAAATGGAATGACGTCAACATCGCCATCTATTTCCATCCCGGGCACGAAGTGAACGTGCAGCGGATGATGGACGCCGTGAAGGAATTGCTCGCGTATTATTCGGAAAACTTCGGACCCTACCAGCACCGCCAGATGCGGATCGTTGAATTCCCGGGATACTTCGAGTTCGCGCAGTCGTTCCCGAACACGGTGCCTTATTCCGAGGCGAGCGGTTTCATCGCGGACAATCGAAACCCCGATTTGATCGACTATGTCTGGTACCTGACGGCGCACGAGGTCGCGCATCAATGGTGGGGCCACCAGGTGGCCGGCGCGTCGCTGCCGGGCGAAGGCTTCCTCTCCGAGACGCTGTCGCAGTACTCGTCGCTGATGGTGATGGAGCGCCGCTACGGCGCCGCCCATATGCGGCGGTTCCTGAGCTACGAGCTCGACAAATATCTATCGCAGCGTGGCCTCGCGCGCCGCAGCGAGCCACCGCTCGTTCGCGCCGAGGGGCAGGGCCACATCCGCTACAACAAGGGCGCGGTTGCGATGTACGCGCTCAAGGACGCGGTCGGCGAAGCGACGGTCAATCGGGTGCTGGCGCAGCTCGTGCGCGAGCATGGTCTCAAGACCAACCCCTATACGACGGCCTCAGATTTCATGCGCCTGCTGCGCAAGGAAGTCGGCAAGGAGCACCAGCAACTGGTGACCGACCTGTTCGAGCGGATCACGCTCTGGGACCTGCAGGTTGTCGGATCTCGAGGCGCAGCCGACGGACGACGGCAAATGGCGCGTCCGCATCGACGTGGAGGCCCGCAAGCTGGTCGCCGACGCCAGCGGCGGCGAGAAAGAGGCGCCGCTCGATCAGGCGATCGACATCGGCCTGTTCACCGCCGATCCGCGGCGGAGGGAATTCTCCGCCAAGGACGTCATCATCCTGGAAAAGCGCCGCATCGTCGGCGGCAAGCAGTCGATCGAGCTGGTCGTGGACAGGAAGCCGGCGTTCGTGGGCATTGACCCCTATATCAAGCTGATCCAGCGCAACACCGCCAGCAATGTCGCGGCGCTCGCGTCCGCGGCGTCAAAATGAGCGCCGCCTGCGTCATCCCGCGCGGCCGGGGCATGCACCAAATCGGCATGAGCCGTTTGCCCGCGAACCGCCCGCCCAGTAAGAAGGGCGCGGGTTTGTGACAGCGTAGGAAGCAAGAACATGGTCGCACTCACACGCCGGGCGGTGCTCGCGGGATTGTCGGCTCTGGGTGTCGATGCCCGCCGCGGCGCAAACCGCCTGGCCCAACCGGCCGATCACCATGGTGCACGGCCTGCCGCCGGGCGGCTCCGTCGATGGCATCGTCCGCATCATTTCGGAAGGTCTTTCGACGCGGCTCGGCCAGCAGGTCGTGGTCGATGCGCGGCCCGGCGCCGGCGCGACGCTGGCGGCCGGGCAGGTCGCGCGCGCGGCGCCCGACGGCTACACGCTGCTCGGCATTCCGTCCGGGCATGCGGTCAGCGCGGCGATGTACCGGAAGCTCGCCTACCGGCCGGTCGAGGATTTTTCCTTCATCAGCACCGTCACCGAGTATCCGTTCGTGCTGGTGACGCACCCGGAGCACAAGGCGACGTCGCTCAAGGATCTCGTCGCCGCCGCGCGCGCGCAGAAGGAGCCGTTGCTCTACGGCGGCCCGAACGGAACGCTGCAGCATCTCTCGGTCGAGCTGTTCGCGCGCACCGCGGACATCCGCGTGCAGCTGGTGCCGTATCGCGGCAGTCCGCAGGCGGTGGCCGACCTGCTCGGCAAGCGCCTCGACTTCATGCTCGATCCGCCGACTGCGCATCTCGAAGCGATCAAGAGCGGCCAACTGCGCGCGCTGGCGACGACCGGCGCCACGCGCTTCTTCGCGCTGCCGGAGGTGCCGACCGTCGCCGAGCAGGGCATCAAGGATTTCGTCATCGGCTCCTGGCAGGGCGTGATCGGCCCGGCGGGCTTGCCGGACGACATCGTCAAGCGGTTGAACAAGGAGATCGCCGCGGTGCTGGCCGAGCCGGCGGTGGTGGCGCGGCTCAAGGCGCTGGGCAATGATCCGAAGCCCTCGACGCCCGACGAGTTCAGGAGCCGGGTCGCATCCGACATCGACAAGTGGACCAAGGTGGTCGCGGCCGCGAACATCGAGCGGATTTGAGCGGAGGAGAGAGTGAGCTAAATCGAAAGATGTTTGAGAGAGCTTTTGAATGACATCGGTTGAGACCTCGGCGCCGCCGGTTCCGGAGAGCGCGCCCATCACGCGCCCGGTGTTCGTGTCGTCGGACGCGTGCAAGGCCGTGCTCAAGTGGGACGAGATGGTCGATCGCCTGCGGCAGGCCTATTCGGTGCCGCTGAGCGACAAGGTCAGCCCGCCGCGCACGGTGGCGCGTGGCGAGCGCACCTGGATCCGCGGCCTCGCCGCGGCGCCGCCGAGCACCCGCTACATGGGCGCCAAGGTGTTCGGCATGTCGCGCAACAAGCGCGTCGGCTACATGATCACGCTGATGGATCAGCAATCCGGCGGCTTCGCCGGGCTGCTCGACGCCTACTACGTCACCTCGTTCCGCACCGGCGCGACCTCGGCGGTTGCCGTCGACAGGCTCGCGAGCCCGGGGCCGAAAACGGTTGCCGTGCTCGGCAGCGGATCGGAAGCGAATTCGCACACGCTGGCGCTCAAGGAAGTCCGGAAAATCTCCGCGCTGCGCGTGTTCAGCCCGACCGCAGCGAACCGCGAGGCATTTGCGGCGCGCATGCAGAGCGAGCACGGCATCCCGAGCGTCGCGGTCGCGTCGCCGCAGGAGGCGGTGGCTGGCGCCAACATCGTCGTCGCCAGTGCGCGATCGCGCGACGAGACGCCGATCCTCTACGGGGACTGGCTCAAGCCCGGCACGGTGGTCGTCTCGATCGGGTCGACCTTGCCGGAGCAGCGCGAGATCGACGCCAGCGTGGTCGACGTCTGCGATCTGATCGTGTGCGACATGCCGGAGGAAGTCATCGACGAGACCGGCGACATGATCGCGGCCAGGAAGGCCGGCATCGCGTTCGAGCACAAGATCGGCAGCCTCAACGACCTGATGCTGGGAAAATTGGCCGACAAGGTGAAGTCGGCGCGCATCCCGATGTTCAAGTCGATCGGCGCCGGCATCCAGGATATCGTGATCGCCGAGCTCGCCTTCGAGCGCGCGGTCGAGCAGGGCCTTGCGACCGCGCTGCCGATCGAGTTCCAGATCCGCCGCGCCGGCAAGTGACATAGAAAGGGAGAAGCGTCGTGGCCAGCTACAAGAAGAACGAAGCGCGGGAATGGGCGCGCGAGAATCTCCGCGGCGTCGCCAATGTGGTGATCCCGTCCTACACCAGCGATCTCAAGGGCCTGAACGAGGCCGGCATCCGCCACGACATCCGCAAGGAGATCGAGCTCGGCTTCGGCGGCACGCTCCTGGTGTCGGAAGTCGCGATCACGCTGGAGGAATACGGCCAGTTCTTCGAGTGGTCGCACGACGAGGCGAAGGGCAAGCTCCAGCTCATCCACCACGCGATGTTCAACACGCTGGAGGAGAACATCGAGGCCGCGCAGATCGCCGAGGCCAACGGCGCCGAGCTGGTGCTGCTCTGCTATCCGGTGAATTTCTACGCCGAGACCTCGCAGGACATCTACGACTACACCAAGGCGTTCTGCGACAACACCAATCTCGCGGTGATGCTGTTCCAGGTGCCGCACTGGGGCTTCCAGCGCGTGCACGGCTCCGACATCGAGCCGGCGCTGATCCGGCGGCTGATCGACGACTGCCCGAACATCGCGGCGGTGAAGGCCGAAGGCGGCATGCCGAGCATCATGGGCTTCGTCGAATGCCACCGTCTGTTCGGCAAGGAGATCGTGATCTCCTGTCCGCTCGAAAAGGACATGCTCGCGTTCGCGCAGATGGTGCCGGTGCAGTTCTCAGGCACCAGCAACACCGAATATTTCGGGCCGATGATCCCGCGCATTTTCGATCTCCTTCAGAAGGGCGAGTTCGACGAGGCGACCAAGCTCTACTGGCAGATCCAGCCGGCGCGGCGCGCCAACCAGGCGACCTCGGCCTACATGGCGCAGACGAGCGTGCTCAACCGCATGCAGTGGAAGTACCAGGCCTGGCTCAACGGCTTCAACGGCGGGCCGATGCGCCAGCCCTCGATGCGCGTGACCGACCCGTCGATGGCGACGCTGCGCACCGGCCTCGCGCGCTCCGGCATCAAGCCGACCGAGCTGCACGATCGCGAATTCTACATCGGCCGCAATCCGGTCGAGTCCGCCGCGGCCAAGCGGCCGGCGGTGCGGCGCGTGGTCTGAGGCTCGCGCATTCCCGCGGGTGGGCCATCGCCCTCAGCGACGGCGTGCTAGCATCGCCGGCGGCGCGGGAAGCGCCTCCCATCCGCAGGGAGGCGACTATGCGTGCGTGCCGGCTGCTGTCGCTCGTTGTTTTCGCATTGTTATTGATTGCTAGCGGCGCGCGGGCGCAGGAGCAGCCGGTGCGGATCATCTTTCCGTTCGCGGCCGGCGGATCGGGCGACGGTGTGTCGCGGCTGATGGCCGACAAGATGCGCGCCGCCCTCAATCGCAATGTCATCGTCGAGAACCGAACCGGCGCCGCCGGCCGTCCCGGCGTCGCGGCGGTGAAGAACGCCGCGCCCGACGGCAACACGCTGCTGATCACGCCGATCGCGCCGATGGCGGTCTACCAGCACGTCTACACGAAGCTGGAATACGATCCGATCCGAGACTTCGCGGCGGTGTCGCAGCTCGCGACCTTCGACTTCGCGCTCGCGGTCGGGCCGCAGACGCCGGCCGCGTCGCTGAAGGAATTGATTGCCTGGGTGAAGGCCGATCCGTCGCGGGGGTCGTTCGGCTCGCCGGGCGCGGGCACGCTGCCGCATTTCTTCGGCCTGTTGTTCGGGCGCGCCGCGGGCGTGGAGTTGCGCCACGTTCCCTACAAGGGCTCGGCGGCGACGCTGACGGATCTCGCGGCCGGCCATGTGCCGATGGTGGTTACGACGCTCAGCGATTTCGTCGAGATGCACAAGGCGAAGCGCATCCGCATTCTGGCGACGTCGGGCGCCAAGCGCTCGCCGTTCGTGCCTGACGTGCCGACGTTCCGCGAGGCCGGCTTCGACATTGAGGGCACCAGTTGGTTCGGCGCCTTTGCGCCGGCCCGGACGCCGCGCGAGACGGTCGACCGTTACAGCACGATCATGGCCGGCGCGGTCCGCATGCCGGACGTGCGAGAGCGGATCCTGGGCTGGGGCCTGCAACCCACTGGCACCTCGGCGGCGGAGTTTGCGGCGATCCAGAAGGCGGACTCCGAGCGCTGGGCGCCGGCGGTGAAGGCCTCCGGGTTCTCGGCCGACTGAGCGCTCGCCAGCGGCAGTGCGTCGCGTCTGCCGAGGAGGGATGGTTCGCCGTTTGCTGCAACGATATCGTCTCCTTCGGAGGACGATATGACGTGGTCCGCTCGATCGTGCGCGGCGATGGCCTGCGCAATGCTACTGGTCGGCGTGTGCTCACCGGCCTCGGCGCAAACCTATCCCGACCGTCCCGTTCGCATCATCATTGCGTTCAGCGCCGGCGGCTCCATCGACACGCTGGGGCGCATCATCGCGCAGAAGCTGTCGGAAGCCTGGGGCCAGAACGTCGTGGTCGAAAACCGGCCCGGCGGCGGTGCCAACATCGGCGCCGTGGCGGCGGCGCAATCCGCGCCCGACGGCTATACGCTGCATCTCGCGGCGCAATCGATCGCCGTCAACGCAACGCTTGCACCCGTGAAGGGCTTTGACCCCGCGACCGACTTCGCGCCGGTGATCCTGATCGCGACGGCGCAAGATGTGCTGATTGTCCCGCCCGACTCGCCGTTCCGCTCAGTCAAGGAGCTCGTCGAGTACGCCAAGTCTCATCCGGGCGAGCTCAACACCGGCACCATGGGCCCGGGCACCTCGTCCACGCTGGCGACCATCCTGTTCGGCATGGAGGCCGGCATCAAGCTTCAGCACATTCCCTACACATCGTCTTCAGCGGTGCAGACCGATCTGATGACGGGTCGCGTGTCGCTGCTTATTCCTGCGCTCGGCGGCTATCTCGGTCACATCCAGGCCGGCAAAGTTCGACCGCTTGCCGTGTCGGGACGGATGCGCGCCGCGCAGCTTCCCGAGGTTCCGACCTATCAGGAGGCCGGGCTTTCGCCGATCGAGGAGTCGAGCTGGTACGCGCTGGTGGCCCCGAAGGGCACACCCGCGTCCGTCGTCGCACGGGTCAACGCCGACATGACCCGCATCCTCGCGTCTCCCGACATGAAAGCGCGGGAACTGAAGATGGGCTTCCGACTCGAAGGCGGCTCGCCCGAGCGGCTCGGCGCGTTCATCAAGAGCGAGATCGTCAAATGGGCCGCGCTTGCCAAGCGCGCAGGGCTTGTTACGAAGTAGTCCGCGCAGGCCCGACCGGGAGGGATGCAATGAGATTGGCATTGATAGCGGCAGCGGCCGCCGCAGCCTTGATTGGCGCGCCCGGCGCCAGTCTTGCCCAAACCTTCCCCGACAAATCCGTCCGCATGGTCGTGGCGTTCGGCGCCGGCGGCACGCTCGACACCCTGGCGCGGATCGTCTCGTCGAAGCTCAGCGAGATGTGGGGCCAGCAGGTCGTGGTCGAGAACCGCGCCGGCGCCGGCGGCAATATCGGCGCGGCGCAGGCCTCGCAGGCGGCGGCGGACGGCTACACGCTGCACTTCGGCGCGCAGACGCTGGCGGTGAACGTCACCATCGCGCCCTACAAGGGCTTCGATCCGGTGCGCGATCTCGAGCCGGTCGTGTTCGTCGGCACCGCGCAGGACGTGCTGATGGTGCCGCCCGAGTTTCCGGCGAAGACCGTGCAGGAGCTCATCGACATCGCCAAGAAGCGCCCGGGCGAATTGAACTACGCCTCCGCCGGTCCCGGCACCTCCGGTCATCTCGCCACCGTCCTGTTCAGCGAGCTCACCGGGGTGCAGCTCCAGCACGTGCCCTACAATTCGCTCAGCCAGGGCGTGATGGACATCATGAGTGGACGCATCTCGGTGTGGATCGTCACGCTCGGCGGCCATCTCGGCAACATCACCTCCGGCAAGGTGCGCGCGCTCGCGGTGTCGGGCGAAAGCCGCGCCGAGCAGCTTCCCAACGTGCCGACCTTCAAGGAGATCGGCGTGCCGTTCGTCGCGGAGACGAGCTGGTACGGCATCTTCGCGCCCAAGGGCACGCCGCGGAACATTGTCGAGAAGGTCAACCGCGACGTGAATGCCGTCCTGGCGCTGCCCGACGTCAAGGCGCGCGGCGCGACGCTCGGCTACCGCTTCGCCGGCGGTCCGCCGGATCGGCTCGGCGCGCTGCTCAAGAGTGAAATCGTCAAATGGGCGGAGATCGCGGATAAGGCGCACTTGGCCAAGCGGTAAGCTGATAACCTCATGGTGAGGAGGCGCGAAGCGCCGTCTCGAACCATGGCCGCCCGTCCTTCGAGACGCGCCTTCGGCGCTCCTCAGGATGAGGGCGGATAGAGAACGAGAAAAAGAAAAGGAAAACTAAGTGCTGGGGGGATTCCTCGCTCTACTGTCAGCGGCCATGTTCGCCTTCGAGACCGCCACCGCGCGGCGCGGCGTGCTCACGGGATCGGTGGCGCAGGCGCTGTCGATCACGGTGCCGCTCGGGGTCCCGATCTTCTTTTTGGTTGCCGCCGCATTCGGCTCGCTCGGCACCATCCTCGGCTTTTCGGCGCAAGCGATCGTCTATCTCGCGCTCGCCGGCGTCTTGCATTTCGTCTGGGGCCGCTATTGCAACTACCGCGCCTCGAAGGCGATGGGCGCCAATCTCGTGGCGCCGGTGCAGCAGGGCAATCTCCTGGTCACGCTCGCGCTCGCGATCTGGATCCTGGGCGAGCACCTGACGCCGCTGCGCGTGCTCGGTATTGTCCTGGTCGTCGTGGGACCCGCGCTCACCTACGAACGCGGCCGCAACAAGAAGACATCCGTCACGGCTGCGGACGCACCCGCTGCGAGCGTCCCGCACAAAGTATTTCAGCCCAATTATGCGGAAGGCTACACCTTTGCGCTTCTGTCCTCGACCGGCTACGGCATCAGCCCGGTGCTGGTGCGGCTTGCGCTCGAGAACCGCGACCTCGATGCCAGCCTCGGCGGCGGGCTGATCTCCTACATTGCCGCGACGCTCGCATTCGCCCTAATCCTGCTGCTGCCCGGACAATGGCAGCACGTGCGCTCGCTCGATCGCGAAGCGGCGAAATGGTTTGCGATCTCTGGTGTGTTCGTCTGCTTCGCGCAGATGCTGCGCTACATGGCGCTGGTGCTGGCGCCGGTGTCGGTGGTGACGCCGATCCAGCGCATCTCGCTGCTGTTCCGGCTCTATTTCAGCCACATCATCAATCCGCAGCACGAGGTGTTCGGCGGCCGCATCGTCGCCGCGACCGTCGTGTCGCTGCTGGGCGCGCTCGCGCTCTCGATCAGCACCGAGCTGGTGCAATCGGTCCTGCCGTTGCCGGATTGGGCCAAGACGTTCCTCAACTGGCATTGGCCGTGACCGGGAGACCTTAGTGCTCGGAGCCTTCCTCGCGCTGCTCTCCGCCGCCTCGTTCGCGTTCAACAATGCGAGCGTGCGGCGCGCCGTGCTCACGGGCTCGATCGTGCAGGGCATGGCGATCACGGTGCCGATCGGCGTGCCGCTGTTCTTCATCGCGGCGTTGATCACCGGCAATCTCGCCGCGGTCGCGGGCTTCTCGCCAACGGCGCTGGCCGCGCTGGCGGGCGCCGGCATCATGCATTTCGTCTGGGGGCGTTATTGCAACTACCGCGCCACCCGCGCGATCGGCACCAATCTGGTGGCGCCGATCCAGCAGTTCAATCTGCTGATCACGCTGACGCTGGCGATCTGGCTGCTCGGCGAGCATCTCACGCCGTTGAAGATCCTCGGCATCGGCCTGATCCTCGCCGGGCCGACCTTCACGATGCAGAAGAAGAAGGCGCCGGCCGCGGAGCGTGCCGTCTCCGATGAGAAGATCACGCCGATCGATGCCGAGAAGCCGGCGGCGTTCCAGCCGAAATATGCCGAGGGCTACACCTTCGCGCTGCTCTCCACGATCGGCTATGGGCTGAGCCCGGTGCTGGTGCGCATGGGATTGGAGAACCAGGGCCTCGGCGTCAGCCTCGCCGGCGGGCTCGTCGCCTATGTTGCGGCGACCGCGGTGTTCTTACTGGTGCTGCTGTGGCCGGGGCAATGGAAGCACGTGTGGGCGATCGACCGCGAAGCCGCGAAGTGGTTCACGTTCTCCGGCTTCCTGGTGTTCTTCTCGCAGATGTTCCTCTACATGGCGATGTCGATCGCGCCGGTGACGGTGGTGTCGCCGATCAACCGGCTGACCATCCTGTTCCGGCTGTTCTTCAGCCGGCTGCTCAATCCGCACCACGAGGTGTTCGGCGGCGCGGTGTGGCTCGCGACGTTTGTGTCGCTCGCCGGCGCCGTGTTGCTGACGCTCAGCGCCGATATCGTGCAGTCGGTCATCCCGCTGCCGGAGAGCTTGGTGACGCTGCTGAACTGGCAGTGGCCGTAAGGCGGTCGATTGGGTGCGAGGTCGTGCCGCGAGTTACCCTCCCCCTTGTGGGGAGGGTCGCGAGCGAAGCGAGCGGGGTGGGGGTCGTAGTTGTGATGTGAGGCGGCTCCTCGTTCTCCAACTCTGACCCCCTCCCCGACCGCCTCGCTTCGCTCAGCGCATAGCCGATGCTTCGCATCGGCGTTCTTAGGGCCAAGAACGGCGGCCGAAGGCCGCCTATGCCTCCCCACAAGGGGGAGGGTAGGGAGAGAGTCCCCGCGGTACTTGTGAGTGAGCGAGAGATCAATACCCCGCCGCCAATGATCCGCGCGTGCGCGGGTCGGCGGCGCCGAGCAGGCCGCGCGGCGTCACCAGGATCGTGTTCGCCGAGGTGCCGCCGAACGGGCGCCGCTCGGTCTTGTGGCCGCGCGCTTCGAGCGCGGCGACCAGCTCATTCGAGAAGCCCTGTTCCACCAGCACGCGGTCCGGCGACCACTGATGGTGAATGCGCGGCGCCGCCACCGCCTCGAACACGTCCATGTTGCGGTCGATCACGTTGACGAGCACCTGCAGTACCGTGGTGATGATGCGGCTGCCGCCGGGCGAGCCGGTGACGATCACCGGCCGGCCGTTCTTGGTGACGATGGTCGGGCTCATCGACGACAGCGGCCGCTTGTTCGGGCCGGGCGCGTTGGCGTCGCCGCCGATCAGCCCATAGGCGTTGGGCGTCGCGGGGCGGGCGGCAAAATCGTCGAGCTCGTTGTTGAGCAGCACGCCGGTGCCGTCGGCCACCAGTCCGACGCCATAGCTGAAATTGAGCGTATAGGTGTTGGCCACCGCATTGCCGTAGCGGTCGATCACCGAGAAATGCGTGGTGTTGTCGCCCTCGCGCGGCAACAGGATGTCGTCGCGGATCTCGTGCGAGGGCGTGGCGCGCTCGGGGTTGATGCCGGCGCGAAGCTGCGCGGCGTAGCGCTTCGACATCAGACGCGACAGCGGCGCGGTCACCACCGCGGGATCGCCGAGATAGGCGGCGCGGTCGGCATAGGCGCGCCGCATCGCCTCGATCATCAGATGTGTCCGCGAGGCGTCGTCCCGCTCATTCAGCTTGTAGCCTTCGAGCACGTTGAGCATCTCGATCAAGACGACGCCGCCCGACGACGACGGCGGCATCGAGATGATCTCGTGCCCGCGATAGCGGCCGCGCACCGGCCGCCGGACGTGCGGCTGATAATTTTTGAGGTCGTCCGCGGTCATGATGCCGCCGGCGGCCTGCACCGCGGCGGCAAGCTTCTCGGCGATCGGGCCCTCGTAGAACGCGCGCGGCCCGTGCTTGGCGATCGCTTCGAGCGTATCGGCGAGGTCGCGCTGGATGAGCGTGTCGCCCGGCCCCAGCACATTCCCGTCGGGCCGCATGAAGATCTTCACCGACGCGGGCCAGCGCCCGATCCGCGTCCGTGCGCGCGGCAGCGAGTCCGCGATATCGTCCTCGACCGCGAAGCCGTCGCGCGCGAGTGCGATTGCCGGCGCGATCAGCTCCGCCAGCGTCAGCCGGCCGGAGCCGTAGCGCTGATGCGCCAGCGCGAGCCCGGCGACGGTGCCGGGCACGCCGATCGCCAGCGCGGAATCGCGCGACTTCCTCGGGTCGGCGTTGCCTTTCTCGTCGAGGAACATCTCGCGCGTGGCGGCGGCCGGCGCGGTCTCGCGGTAGTCGATGGCGATGTTTCGCGGGCCGATTCTCGTGCCGCCGCCGCGCTGACGCTCGGCGAGGCGGATGACCATGTAGCCGCCGCCGCCGATATTGCCGGCGCGGGGATAGGTCACCGCCATCGCGAAGCCGGTGGCGACCGCCGCGTCGACCGCATTGCCGCCGCGCTCCAGGACCGCCAGGCCGATACGGGCGGCGCGGGCCTCCTGCGCGACGACCATGCCGTGGCGGGCCTCGACCGCGCCTTGCGCAAGCGCGGGTGGCGGCGAATAGGCCAGGACGGCGATCAGCAGGGAAAAGATGAGGCGGAACATTGCGTTCTTTCAAAAACCCACGCGGATCATGGCCTGCGCGGCGTAAGTGAACAAGCATCTGCAATCTAAACGTCACAGGCCGTCGCTAGCCTTGAAAAATCGCCTGAATTTGCCGGGCTCACCCTGTCCGCCCAATCCGTTCGCCCCCGGGAGTGCCTAGCCGTGTGTTGGCCCTTCGAGAATCCGGCCGGGCGCTCTCGACGCCGCCGCGTGGATGATAATAACTCCCTGGTCTACAGTGGCCTCCCCGATTCCCGCCTGCCACGGGATGGAGCCAGGGACTACCCATGCAGCATTCCGTTGGAACCGACGAGGAGCACTCCGCGGCCCTGCTCGTCGCTGCCGCGGAGGCGCTGTTGACGGCCCAGAATCCCAAGGTTCCGTCCGACTTCGTCGCCGGTCTGTTCGACCGCGCCGCGCCGGAAGACCTCGTCCGCTATGACGGGCGCGATATTGCCGCGCTCGCCGAATCCGCCTGGGCGTTCCTGGCCGAGCGTAGCCCGGGACAGCCGAAACTACGCGTCGCGACGATCGCCGGGGCCAGCGAGCTGCTGCGCCAGGTGTCGGTGATCGAGATCGTCAACGACGACATGCCGTTCCTGCTCGACTCGGTGATGGGCGAGCTGGCGGCGCGCGGCGTCGAGGTGCGGCTGGTCGTGCATCCGGTGTTCACGGTCAGGCGCGATGCGTCGGGCCGGCTCACCGGCTTCGAAGGACTGAGGCCTCCCAAGAAAAAGGCATCGCGCGAAAGCTTCATCCACATCCACCTCGACCACATCGCCGACGAGGCGCAGCGCGCCGAACTGCTCGCCGCGCTCGAGACCGTGCTCGCGGACGTGCGCCTCGGCGTGCAGGACTGGCGGGTGATGACGTCGCGCGTCGGCGAAATTACCGCCGAGCTCAAGGTCAATCCGCCGCCGCTGCCCAAAGAAGAGATCGAGGAAGCCGTTGCGTTCCTGGAATGGCTGGTGGGCGACAACTTCACCTTCCTCGGGGCCCGCGACTACGTCCTCGACAAGGACGGCGCGCTGGTCCCGATGCACGAGACCGGGCTCGGGCTCTTGCGCTCGCCCGACCGCCGCGTGCTGCGCACCGGCACGCAGCTGGTGCAGGTCACGCCGGAGCTGCGCGCCTTCATGATGGAGCCGAAGCTCCTGATCGTCACCAAGTCGGCGGTGCGCTCGAAGGTGCATCGGCGCACCCATATGGACTACATCGGGATCAAGCGCTTCGATGCCGCCGGCAAGCTCGTCGGCGAATTCCGCATCGTCGGGCTGTTCACGTCGACGGTCTACACGCGCTCGACCCGCACCATTCCGTACCTGCGCCGCAAGGTCGACGCGGTGATCCTCCGCGCCGGCTTCGATCCCGACAGCCATTCCGGCAAGTCGCTGGCCAACGTGCTCGATACGTTTTCGCGCGACGAGCTGTTCCAGATCGACGAGGACACGCTCTACCAGTTCGCAATGCTGATCCTGCAGCTCGAGGAGCGCCCGCGCGTGCGGGTGCTCTCGCGGCACGATCGCTTCGACCGCTTCGTCTCGGTGTTCGTGTTCGTGCCGCGCGACCGCTACAACAGCACGGTGCGCACCGCCATCGGCCAGTATCTCGCCGAGGTCTATCAGGGCCGCATGAGCGCCTACTATCCGTTCCTCCCGGAGGGGCCGCTGGCGCGCGTCCACTTCATCATCGGCCGCGACACCGGCGAAACGCCGCGGCCGGCGCGGGCGGCGCTGGAAGAAACCATCGGCAACATCATCCGCACCTGGACCGACGGGCTCGCCGACGCGCTGGCGGTGGTGCATGACCCCGGCCGCGCCCGCGAGCTGTTCCAGCGCTACCGCGACGCGTTCTCGGAAGGCTATCGCGCCAGCTATTCGCCGCTGGTCGCCGTCGATGACATCAAGGTGATCGCAAGCCTGGCGACGGCGCGGCCGCTGAGCGCGGACTTCCACCGGCGCACCGAGACCGTCGACGGCGGCATCGGCCTCAAGGTGTGGAGCTTCGGCCGTCCGATCCCGCTGTCGGAACGCGTGCCGGTGCTCGAGAACATGGGCTTCCGCGTGGTCGACGAGCAGACCCATCACATCCGGCTCGACGCCGACAACCGGCCCGATGTCTGGCTGCACGACATGGTGCTGGAGCATGCCGGCACCGGCGAGATCGACCTGCTCGATTCCAAGCAACGGCTGGAAGCGTGCTTCCTGGTCGTGATGACCGGCGGCGCCGAGAACGACGGCTACAACGCGCTGGTGCTGTCGGCCGGCCTCGCCTGGCGCGACGTCGCGCTCATCCGCACCATCTCGCGCTTCCTGCGGCAGATCCGCGTGCCCTATTCGCAGGACTACATGTGGGGCACGCTCGGGCGGCATCCGCAGCTGGCGGCGCAGATCGTGCAGCTCTTCCACGTGCGGTTCGATCCGCGGCTCGAGGCGCTGCCGGATGCGCGCAGCACGAAGCAGGACGAGATCGTCGCGGCGATCGAGCAGGCGCTGGCGGCGGTGCAGAGCCTCGATGAGGACCGCATCCTGCGCCACTTCATGAACGCGGTGCAGTCGGCGCTGCGCACCAATTTCTACCAGGTCGATGTCGAGGGCCGCCCGAAGGCGCAGATCGCGATCAAATTCTCGAGCCGCAAGCTCGAAGGCCTGCCGCTGCCGAAGCCGCTGTACGAGATCTTCGTCTATTCGCCGCGGGTCGAAGGCGTGCATCTGCGCTTCGGCAAGGTGGCGCGTGGCGGCATCCGCTGGTCGGACCGGCCGCAGGATTTCCGCACCGAAGTCCTCGGCCTGGTGAAGGCGCAGCAGGTCAAGAACGCGGTGATCGTGCCGGTCGGCGCCAAGGGCGGTTTCGTGCCGAAGCAGATGCCGGTCGGCGGCACCCGCGAGCAGATTCAGGCTGAAGGCACCGCCGCCTACAAGCTCTTCATCTCGACGCTGCTCGATGTCACCGACAATCTCGGTGACGACGGCGTGGTGCCGCCCGAGAACGTCGTGCGCCATGACGACGACGATCCCTATCTGGTGGTCGCCGCCGACAAGGGCACCGCGACGTTCTCCGACATCGCCAACGGCATCGCGCTCGAGCGCGGCTTCTGGCTGGGCGATGCCTTCGCTTCCGGCGGCTCGGCCGGCTACGACCACAAGAAGATGGGCATCACCGCCCGCGGCGCCTGGGAATCCGTGAAGCGCCACTTCCGCGAGATGGACGTCAATATCGGCACCACGGTGTTCACCTGCGTCGGCGTCGGCGACATGTCCGGCGACGTGTTCGGCAACGGGCTGTTGCGGGAGATGACCACCAAGCTGGTGGCGGCGTTCGACCATCGCGACATCTTCATCGATCCCAATCCCGATCCGGGAAAGAGCTTCCGCGAGCGCAAGCGGCTGTTCGAGCTGCCGCGCTCGAGCTGGCAGGACTACGACAAATCGCTGATCTCGGCCGGCGGCGGCATCTATTCGCGTTCGCTCAAGGAGATCACGCTGTCGAAAGAGGCGCAGGCGGCGATCGGCTTCGCGAAGGCCAAGGCGACGCCGCAGGAGGTGATGCACGCGATCCTCAAGGCGCCCGCCGATCTTCTGTTCTTTGGCGGCATCGGCACCTATGTGCGCGCCGCGGCGGAAACCGATGACGCCGTCGGCGATCGCGCCAATGACGCGATCCGCGTCACCGGCGCGGATTTGCGCTGCAAGGTGGTGGGCGAGGGCGCCAATCTCGGCATGACCCAGCGCGGCCGCATCGAAGCGGCGCTACGCGGCGTGCGGCTCAACACCGACGCCATCGACAATTCCGCCGGCGTCAACACCTCGGACATCGAGGTCAATATCAAGATCGCGCTGACGCGGCCGGTGCGCGATGGCCGGCTCAACGAAGCATCACGCAACGCGCTGCTCGCCGAGATGACCGATGACGTCGCCGCGCTGGTGCTGCGCAACAACTACCAGCAGCCGCTGTCGATCTCGCTCGCGGAGCGCCAGGGCGTCGGCTATCTCGGCTTCTTCCAGCGGCTGATGCAGTCGCTCGAAGCCAAGGGCATGCTCGACCGCGCGGTCGAGTACCTGCCCGACGACAAGGAGCTCGACGAGCGGCGGCGGCGCTCGGTGGCGCTGACGCGGCCGGAGCTTTGCGTGCTGTTGGCCTACGCCAAGCTCGCGCTCAAGGACGATCTGCTGGAGTCCGAGGTTCCCGACGATCCCTATCTGGCGCGCGAACTCGGCCGCTATTTCCCCGGCCCGATCGCGGAGAAGTTCCCCGACGCGCTCAGCCACCACCGGCTGCGCCGCGAGATCATCACCACGCAACTCGCCAATTCGATCATCAATCGCGGCGGGCCGCAGTTCGTGGTGCGCACCGAGGACCAGACCGGCGCATCGGCGGCGAGCATCGCCACGGCATTCACCGCGGTGCGCGAGAGCTACGGCATGGTCGCGCTCAACACCGAGATCGACGGGCTCGACAACAAGGTCCCCGGCGCGCTCCAGCTCGATCTCTACGCGGCGGTGCAGCGGCTGTTGCGCGACCGCGTGGTCTGGTTCCTGCGCAATGTCGATCTGACCAAGGGCCTCGCCGTCCTGGTGACCCATTACCGTGATGGCATCGCTGCCGTGGGTGCGACGCTCGACCGTGCGCTGACGGAGGAGGCGCTTGCCGCGCGCGACGCCCGCGTGGCGGAACTCGTTGCGGCGGGCGTTCCCGCCGATCTCGCGCGGCGGCTCGCCAGCCTGCCCGCGCTCACGGCCGCGCCCGACATCGTGCTGGTTGCCGAGCGGACGAAAAAGGACATCGCGGACGTGACCGCCACCTATTTTGCGGCGGAATCCTTCTTCCAGCTCGACCGCATCACGCGAGCGGCGCGGGAGATCAAGGTTTCGGATTATTTCGACCGGCTCGCGCTCGATCGCGCGCTCGACGCGATCGGCGACGCCGAGCGACGGATGGCGGCGGCGATGACGGGCGATGGCGCCGCCGGTGCGGCCGCTGTCGCGGCCTGGGTCGGCATGCGGCCGGCGGACGTCGAACGTATCCGCTCGGCGGTGCACGAAATCGCGAATTCGGGATTGACGCTGTCGAAGGTCACGGTCGCCGCCAGCCTGCTCGGCGATCTCGTCCGTCAGTAGCTACTTAGATCTTGCGTCAGTAGCTACTTAGATCTTGCCGGTAGGTACGCAGTTCCGGGTCACCACGTGCGCGGGCATGTGGTCGATCTCGTCCTCCCATTGGGCGGCGCGGTCGCGGAACTCCTCGGCCATGGTACGTAGCCGGCTGGCGATGGTGAGGTCGAAGGTCGCCCGCGATAGGGCGATGCAGTGTTCCGCCTGTCGGCGCAGGAAGCTGATGTCGGTCTCGTTCATTGTTCTGCCCCCCGTCTCAGGCGGGTTCGCTACTCGTTCGCTACACGTAGGGCAGAACGCCGGCATGACCGATCCGTTCCGCGAAGATTAAGTCTCCTCGGGTGAAAATTCGGCAATCTTAACAGGTGCCTAAGTACTGGTCGCCGCTGGGCCCGGCGCTAGTGCCGGAAATGCCGGGTGCCGGTGAACACCATGGCGACGCCGTGGTCGTCGGCGGCTTTGATCACTTCGTTGTCGCGCATGGAACCGCCGGGCTGGATCACGGCAGTGGCGCCGGCTTCGATGGTGACCAGAAGCCCGTCGGCGAAGGGGAAGAAGGCGTCGGACGCGCAGACGGAACCTTTGGTCAGCGGCTCGGCCAGACCGGCCTCCTTGGCGGCGTCCTGCGCCTTGCGGGCGGCGATGCGGGCGGCGTCGACCCGGCTCATCTGACCGGCGCCGATGCCGACGGTGGCGCGGTCCTTGGCGTAGACGATGGTGTTCGACTTGACGTGCTTGGCGATGCGGAAGGCGAACGCCAGGTCGGCAAGTTCCGAGTTCGTAGGGGCGCGCTTGGTGACGACCTTGAGGTCCATGTCGTCGACCACCGCGTTGTCGCGCGACTGCACCAGCAGGCCGCCGGCCAGCGACTTCACCGTCAGCCCGTTACCACGCGGATCGGGCAGGCCGCCGGCGAGCAGCAGCCGCAGGTTCTTCTTGGCGCCGACGATGGCGATCGCCTCGTCGGTGGCATCCGGCGCGATGATCACCTCGGTGAAGATCTCGGTGATCGCGCGCGCCGCCTCGGCGTCGAGCGTGCGGTTGAGCGCGACGATGCCGCCGAAGGCCGACACCGGATCGCAGCGCAGCGCCTTGGTGTAGGCGTCGAGGATGCTGGCGCCCTCGGCGACGCCGCAGGGATTGGCGTGCTTGATGATCGCGACCGCGGCGGTGCGCTTGGGATCGAACTCGGCGACGCATTCATAGGCCGCGTCGGTGTCGTTGAGGTTGTTGTAGGAAAGCTGCTTGCCCTGCACCTGCCGCGCGGTGGCGACGCCGGGCCGCTGCTCGGGCGAACGGTAGAACGCCGCCTGCTGGTGCGGGTTCTCGCCGTAACGCAATGCTTCCGTGAGCTTGCCGCCGAAGGCGCGGAACGCCGGCGCATCGTCGCCGAGCTGTTGCGCGAACCAGTTCGAGATCGCGGCGTCGTAGACGGCGGTGCGCGCATAGGCCTTGGCGGCGAGCTTCTTGCGCAGCGCGCCCGTGGTGCCGTTGTGCTGTTTCAGCTCGTCGAGCACCGCCGCATAGTCGGCGACGTCGACCACCACCGCGACGTCGCCGTGGTTCTTGGCGGCGGCGCGGATCATCGCGGGACCGCCGATGTCGATGTTCTCGATGCAGGTCTCGAAGCTTGCCCTCGACCCCGATCGAGGGTCGGCGCCCTTCGCGACGGTCTCCTCGAACGGATAGAGGTTGACCACCAGCAGATCGATCGGCCGGATGCCGTGCGCCTGCATGGCGCCGGCGTGCTCCTTGTTGTCGCGGATCGCCAGCAGCCCGCCATGCACCTTCGGATGCAGCGTCTTCACGCGGCCGTCCATCATCTCCGGGAAGCCGGTGATCTCCGACACCTCGGTGACCTTGAGCCCGGCGTCGGCGAGTGCCTTGCGGGTGCCGCCGGTGGAGACCAGCTCGACGCCGCGGTCGGCGAGCGCGCGGGCAAATTCCAGGAGGCCGGCCTTATCGGAGACCGAAATGAGGGCGCGGGTGATGGGGCGGATTTTTTCGGTCATGGCACCACGCACTAGCACGATGGATGAGAGTTTGTACTCCGGTACGGCCGGCTTGTCTCAACCGTCGACGCCTTAGTGATTTGAACTGTGGACCCGGTTCGAGGCGCGCACCGATGCCAAAGTACTGGGCAAATTCCGGTCACTACGGCAGCTTCGGCTCCTCGCCGCGGCCGCGGCGTTGCGGCATCGGCGACGCCGCGATCATCGAGAACGTCCACTGCACCCGCGCCACTTTGCGGGCGCGGCCGTAGATCACGATCTGGAGCGTACGGCGCGGGCCGTCGTTGCCGGCGAGATAGACGCTTTCCTCGAGCTCGATGCGGTCCTCGTAGGCGTTGAAGGTCCACACCTCCTTGTTGGGCAGCATCAGCATGGCGCCGTGGGAATCCTGCAGGCGGCTGGCCTTGACCGACGGATGCAGGTGGAACCGCAGCGCGAACTGGTCATGCTCGGCGGAGATCTCGCCGCCGACGGGATTGAACACGTCCTCGCCGTCGAACCGGTTGCCTTCAGGCGAGAGCGCCACGGCGCGGCTGTGGATGACGCCAAAATTGTCGGCATAGCCGTCGTGCGAGGTTCGCAGCACCAGCGCGCCGTCCTCGCCTTCCTCGCGCTTGACCTCGATATTGCGTGGCCCGCCGATGATCGGCGAGCCCTGCAGCATGCGCCGGATCGGGCCGGACTCGATGAAGCGGCACGACGACACGTCGTTGAAGGTCGCGGTCGAGTGCGCGCTGGTGGCGCGGGCGACCTGCCGCCAGCTGTCGCGGCCGGTTGTCGGCAATCCGCAGTTGACCACAATGCGGTTGAGCTTCGCCGACAGCTCGAACGACAGGCAGCCGGCGTGCGCCTCCTGGCTCGCCGGCATCGGCGGCGGCGGCCCGGCGTCCATGACGACGACGGTGCCGTTCGCCTCCAGGCGCTGATAGCCGGAATGGGCGGCGTTCGCCACCGGCGTGCCGCGCGCGTCGTCGTAGGCGAGGATGGTGCTGAGGATGTCGGAACGGGTCGGGCCCATGCCGTTGAACAGCGCGAAGTTGCCATCGCCGTGCCGGAAGAAGCGCAGCATCGGCATCATGCGGTCGATCGCGCCCAACAGCGGCGCCGGCGGCGGGATGTTGCGGGAGGTGAACACGGTGCGCAGCGGCAGCAGGTCAACCAGTATTTCGATCAGCGCGCCCGGATTGCGGCTGAGATGGCCGCCGTCGGGCAGGATCTGACGGTCGAGCTCGTCGGTCAGGCGCTTGGTGGCGGTCTTGATGTGGCGCGCCTGGTTGGCCATGCACAGCGTCGCGTACATCAGTGCGATCATCGACAGCAGTCGCGGCATGCCATCGCGGGCATCGGCCGCGGTGTGGCGCAGCTGGCGCACCTGGCGCGTCAGGCTGCGCAGGAAGCGCCGGTAGAAGCGCACGTCCAAATCGTCGAGCACCAGCGGTGCCTGACTGATCCAGGCGATGATCCGGCGCGCGGTGACCTCGGGGAGCTTGGCGGCGGCGTCGCTCGAGCCTTGCAGCGAGATCCATTCCTCGACCAGCGCGCGTGCATTGGCGCGGTTGATGCCGGAATCGGCGGCGCGCAGATGGCGCAGCCAGCTGAAGCCGTGCAGCGCCACCGACCAATCGTCGGACGGCGCCTTCACCTCGAACGGCGAACGCGCGTCGCACACCACCACCTTGCCGCCGAACGAGAAGCGGCCGGCATAGATCTCGCTCGCGCGCGTCGAGTCGGCGGTACGCAAATCCTGTGGCGCAATGAGCAGCCGGTCGGGCGCGCCGGGCAGGAACGGCAGCTGCGCCAGCGAAAACCCGGTCAACCGGCCGAGCAGCTTGCGAGCCATCCCCCGCGCGAGAAAGACGGACAATCGGGTCCGTTCCGCGACCGAAGCGCGCGACATCGAGGCGTGGGCTCCCCTCACTGCGGGCGTCCATGCGTCCCGCGGCCGGACCATACCCGAACGGCATGACCGCGGCCAACCAACGGTTCGGTCAGACGCGCTCCATCCGGCAGCCGTAGAAGCCGTCGAGGCCGCCCATTTGTGGATTGGAATCAGGGAGTTGGCAGGGCAGCGTGCGGAGGTCGCCGTTGCCGTCGAGGAACTCGGCGCGGCCATGCACCTCGCTCGCCACAACCGGTCGTCGGCGCACGCGGGAATCGCGCGCCAGCAAATCGGCGACGGGATCGACGCCCTCATCCGGCTCGAGCGAACAGGTGCAATAGACGATGAGGCCGCCGGGCTTGGTCAGCTCAACCGCGCGCGCCAGCAGCCGGCGCTGCAAGACGGCGAGCGATGCAATGTCCAATTCGCGCTTGAGCCAGGGAATGTCGGGATGCCGGCGGATGGTGCCGGTGGCGGAGCAGGGCGCATCGAGCAGCACGGCGTCGAACGGCTCCGACTGCCACTCCGTCACGTCGGCGGTGACGGTGTCGGCCTCGAGCCCGAGCCGCGCGAGGTTCTGCTTCAGCCGCTCGAGCCGCGGCGCGGAACGATCGACCGCGGTGACGCGTGCGCCGGCGGCCGCGAGCTGTGCGGTCTTGCCGCCCGGCGCCGCGCAGAGGTCGGCGACCGATTTGCCGGCGACGTCGCCGAGGAGCTGCGCCGGCAATGCCGCCGCCGCGTCCTGCACCCACCACGCGCCGTCGGCGTAGCCCGGCAATCGCGGCACCGGCCCGTGCACGATCGCGCGCACCGATCCGGTCGGCAGCACCGCCCCGCCGAGCGCGCTCGCCCAATGCGCCGGATCGGATTTCACCGTGAGGTCGAGCGCCGGCTCCTGGCCGTTGGCGGCGGCGATCGACTGCGCCAGCTCGTCGCCGTAAGCGCGCCGCCAGCGCGCCATCAGCCAGTCCGGGCGTGTCGAGCGCGACGGTGTCCTTGCCGCGCAACTGCTGCGCGGCGTTCTGCGCCACGCGCCGCAGCACGGCGTTGATCAGCCCCGCATAGCCCGCGTCGCGCCGGTCCGCCTGCACCAGCCGGACCGACAGGTCGACCGCGGCGTGGTCGGGCACGTCGAGCCACAGGATCTGGGCGGCGCCGATGCAGCAGCGCGGTCTCGGCCCGCGGCGAATCCTTCGGGATGCCGCGCTCGAGATAGAGGCCGAGCAGATAGCGCAGCGTGCCGAGCCGCCGCAGCACGGTCGCGACCAGCCGGCGCGTGAGCGCGCGGTCGCGTTCGGGCAGCGATGCGAGGCCTTGATGCGCGCCGCTCCCGTCGAGCTGGTCGTCGAGCGAGCGGCCGCGCCGCAGCACGCCTTCGAGGATATCGGCGGCGGCGCGGCGCGACGCGAGGCCCTGCGGTTCCGGCGATGGAATGCGGGAATTCATGCGCTCATGTCGCACGAATTTCCATAGGCTGATAGCAATCGTTTCGCTCCCTTGTTCCCTGTTTGACCATGGCAAGAATCCCGTGATACGGACATCGTGTTTGTCCATTCCGGCTGGGCAAAACTTTGGCGTTTGCGGCGTAACCGTCGGCAACAACGGCTTGCTGGAATCACCCGAACTCCCTCGTTCATGCCCGACAGCCCACCCCCGGCGTCACCTTCGGCATCGCCGGCCCTTGCCGCGTCATCCCTACGCCTGCTCAACACGGTCTTCGGCCATGTAGCGTTCCGCGGCGCACAGCAGGAAATCGTCGCGCATGTCGCCGGCGGGGGCGACGCGCTGGTGCTGATGCCCACCGGCGGCGGAAAATCGCTGTGCTACCAGCTGCCCGCGCTGCTGCGCGACGGCACGGCGCTGGTGGTCTCGCCCCTAATCGCCCTGATGCAGGATCAGGTGGCGGCGCTCACGCAGCTTGGCGTGCGCGCGGCATTCCTCAACTCCACGCTCGACGGCGGCGCAGCCTACGCGGTGGAACGCGCGCTGCGCGGCGACGAACTCGATCTGCTCTACGTCGCGCCAGAACGGCTTATGATGCCGCGCATGCTGGAATTGCTCGCGCAGTCGAAGCTGGCGCTGTTCGCGATCGACGAGGCGCATTGCGTATCGCAATGGGGCCACGACTTCAGGCGCGACTATCTTCAACTGTCGGTGCTGCACGAGCGCTTTCCCCGCGTGCCACGCATCGCGCTCACTGCCACCGCCGATCCACAGACGCGGCAGGAGATCATCGACCGGCTCGCGCTAAATGACGCGCGTATCTTTGTCTCCAGCTTCGACCGCCCCAACATCCGCTACACCATCGTCGACAAGCACGACGCCCGCGCCCAGCTGCTGCGTTTCATCCGCGAAGATCACGCGAATGAAGCGGGCATCGTCTATTGCCTGTCGCGCAAAAAGGTCGAGGAAACCGCCGCGTGGCTTTCTGCGCACGGCATACACGCTGTGCCCTACCACGCCGGCATGGACGCTGCCACGCGCACCGCGCATCAGGCGAGGTTCCAGCGCGAAGACGGCATCGTCGTCGTCGCCACCATCGCCTTTGGGATGGGCATCGACAAACCGGACGTGCGCTTTGTCGCGCATCTCGATTTGCCCAAGAGCATCGAGGGTTATTACCAGGAGACCGGCCGTGCCGGCCGCGACGGCGCACCCGCCGATGCCTGGATGGCCTACGGCTTGGGCGACGTGGTGCAGCAGCGCCGCATGATCGAGCAGTCCGAAGGCAACGAGGCGTTCAAGCGCGTGTCGCTGATCAAGCTCGATGCGCTGCTCGGCCTATGCGAAACCGCAGGTTGCCGGCGCGTGCGGCTGCTCGATTATTTCGGTGAGACGAGTGAGGCCTCCCGCAACTGCGGCAATTGCGACAACTGCCTGGAGCCGCCGCAGACGTGGGACGCGACCGAAGCCGTGCGCAAGGCGCTATCGTGCATTTACCGCACCGGCCAGCGCTTCGGCGCCGTGCATCTGATCGACGTCCTGCGCGGACGCCATACCGAGCGCGTGGCAGAATGGGGGCATGACAAGCTGAGCGTGTTCGGCATCGGTGGCGATCTTGATGACGCCACATGGCGCAACGTGTTCCGCCAATTGGTCGTGCTGGGCTATGCACGCCCCGATCACGCTGCGTACGGCGGGTTGCAGCTCACCGAGGCGAGCCGTCCGGTGCTCAAGGGAGAGGAGCGTGTGGCCGTGCGCCGCGGGGCCGCGCACAAGGCAAGCGCGCGCAAGGCGAAGAAGACGGCATCAACAGGCAGTCTGGCGATATCCGGTGCGGATGCCGAACTGCTCGATCGGCTCAAGGCTTGGCGCTTGGCGCGGGCGCAGGAACAGTCGGTGCCTGCGTTCGTGATCTTTCACGACAGCACGCTTGCCGCCATCGCCGCGGCGCGCCCGCAGACCGCCGAGGCGCTCGCCGGCATCAGCGGCATCGGCGCGCGCAAGCTGGAACGCTACGGCGCGGTGCTGCTGGAACTGCTGCGGCAATAACCGAACGCTTCGCCACAAAAGCCGGCGGCACTGGGCTCGCCAGCTCTCGTTCGCTTTACCCCCACGGGCCGCCGCGGCGCGCGCCCCAGGGACTGCTGCCACTGCCGGCCGGCGGCACGGCGGAGCGCGGTGCGCTGGTGAAGCCGCCACCACCGGAACCACCGCCCCTTACGCCCATCTCGGCGCCAAGCTGCTGCAACGCTGCGATCCGGTTCTCGGTCTTCGGATGCGTTGAGAAGAAATTGTCCCAGCCGTGCGCGCCGGTGAGCGGGTTGATGATGAACATATGCGCGGTGGCGGGGTTCTGCTCCGCGCTCGGGTTCTCGATCTGGTGCGCAGCGTTGGAGATCTTCACCAGTCCCGTGATCAACGGCGTGGGCGAGCCCTGGATCATCGCGCCCATCCGGTCGGCGGCAGTATTCGCGCGTGCGCGAGATCGCCATCTGCACCAGCATGGCGGCGATCGGCGCCAGGATCACCATGGCGAGCGTGCCGATGATTCCGAAGCCGTTGTTGTTGTTGCGGTTGCCGCTGAAGAACATGCCGAACTGCGCCAGCATCGAGATCGCGCCGGCGATGGTCGCGGTGATCGTCATGATCAGCGTGTCGCGGTTCTTGATGTGCGCGAGCTCGTGCGCGACGACGCCGGCGACTTCGTCGCGGCTGAGGTAGTTGAGCAGGCCGGTGGTGACGGCGACCGCCGCGTTCTCCGGGTTGCGGCCGGTGGCGAACGCGTTCGGCTGCTCGTTCTCCATGATGTAGACCTTCGGCATCGGCAGCCCGGCGCGGCCGGCGAGGTCGCGCACCATGCGGTAGAGATCGGGCGCCGAGCTTTCGTCGACCTGACGGGCGCCGTGCATCGACAGCACCATCTTGTCGGAATTCCAGTAGCTGAAGATGTTCATGCCGGCCGCGACCACCAGCGCGATCAGCGCGCCGGTCTGTCCGCCGATCAGGTAGCCGACACCCATGAACAGGGCCGTGAGGCCCGCAAGCAGGATGGCTGTCCGCATATAGTTCATCGCACTCTCCCAGCGGCCGATCGTTTCCGTCCGATCGCCAAGGCGTAACGCGTCTTGGTGAAGAATTGACGCAACCCGCCGCGCAAAAACATGGGAACCCGGTGGCCACCCATCAAGATGGCGCCGGGTCCGCGGTGTTTCTACGGTAAGGATTATATTCTGCCGCCGCGTCAGCGCGTGACGATCACCGGGTGACGATCACTTGCGTGCCGACGCTGACGCGCGCGTACAGGTCGAGCACGTGGCTGTTGTGCATGCGGATGCAGCCGTAGGAGACGAAGCCGCCGATCGAGCCCGGCGCATTGGTGCCGTGGATCGCGTATTCGCCGCCGCTGAGCGTCATCGCCGCGGCGCCCATCGGATTGCGCGGCGAGCCGCCTTCGATGACGTTCGGGAGCTTGGGATTGGCGCGCTTGATGTCGGCGGGCGGCGACCACGCCGGCTTGATGTACTTGCCGGTGATGGAGGCGGTGCCGCTCCATTGCTGGCCGGCGCGGCCGACGCCGACCGGATAGCTGATGGCGCGGTCCTGGCTGACGACCAGATAGAGCCGGCGCTGGTTGGTCATGACCACGACGGTCCCGACCGGATAGCCGCGGAATGCGACGGTGGCCTGCGCCTCCGCCGGACGTTGGGCCGAGTTGAAGGCCGCAAGACACAACCACGGCGGCAATCACCGCCAAGCTACGAAGGACATACGACATGATCGAACCGCTTCTTTTTGTGTCTACGTGTTGCCAGGCTTGCGAGCGGCGATCTGCCGTCTTCAGCCCCAACCCCCACGTACAATATTAAGGTAAATACCCGGCAACCTCAGCGGAAACCGTTTGGTATCGTTACTTTTTCCCAAATTTTCCGGCGGCTGTGACGTCGCAGCCACAGCTTTGAATACCGCGAGCTTTTTCGAGAAGATCTTGAGGGGAACCGCCGGAATCACCCCGCCCCCAGGCTCGTCCGTAGGCCGCCGCGTGAGGCGGCGGGCGAGCGCGTGCAGCGCCGCGTCGCGCCGGATCAGATGGCGCGCGCGATCGAGGAACTGTAGCGGCAGGCCATACGGTGACAGCGCGGTGACAAGATCGCGCAGCGGCTCGGGCGCGACGCCGAGCCGGCCGAACCCATTGCCAGTGGCGGACACGCGATCACCTTCTCCTGGTGGTACTGGAGGGAGGCGGGCCACGTCTGCAGTACGATTCGATCGCCGCGCCAGTCCAGCTCACGCCGGCCTGCCCGTCGGTCGTGACCGAGCCGTTGCTCGATCCAATCTTGCTCGGGTCCGTGATGAGAGCGAACGCCGTCTGGCTGAAGGTGGTGCCGAAATGCGCGGTCCAGGCCAGTAGTGACCTGCACAGATTGTAACGCAGACGCTGATCGGCTTGGAGCGGACTGCCGGCGCTGGCGGTGTCGCGCGCGCCGAACGCGGCGATGCGATATCCGGCCAGCATTCCGGGGCGGCCGTTGGCGATGTCGAAGGGCGCGAGCCCTTCGAACCCGATCAGGCCCCAGGTGCTGTTGGCGCCCGTCACCGTCCAGCGGATCGGCTCATCGGCGATCACCACCAGCGCCTGGCGCGGCAGCCCGGCGAGATCGAGGGTCATGCGGCGGTAGCCGTCGCGGTCGATGACGTGGCGGCCGCCGCTCTTGGCGTTCGGCTCGGGCTTTTCAGTGAATGCGACGATGACGAAATTGACCCGCGTCGCGGCACCGGCAGCCATCTCCGGCCGTGCGGTGAAGGACCGCAGACGGGCGACCTGCTCCGCCCGGTCGCCGCGGCCCGTCACGATGCCACCCGGCTGCGACACCACGATAGTCACGCGGCCGCGGCCGTCGTCCCGGAAGATCGGCATTGCCGCGATCAGGCTGCTGTTGAAATAGGTGATCAACAGCACCGGTACGGCAATCGCGCCGATCACGGCAGACCACAGCAGGAACCGGATGATCGAATTGAGCGGTGCCGGCGGACGGGTGATGGGCTGGTTGGGATGGCTCACGGTCATGCCGCCGTGTTCACGCAGTGCAACGCTTGAGATCGAACAGCATGCGGTAAATGTCGCCGATGGTGTTGATTCCGGCGCGGTACGTGCGAATAGGGTCGGGCGATTTGATCCGGTCGTAACGAACGCTGCGCCCGCGCGGGTCGATGATGTCGTCGAACGCGAGTTCGCCGTTGCGCAGGATCAGTTCGAGACGGGCGGGGCCGGTGCCGACCAGCGGATTGAACGGCTCCCGTCCGATCAGGGTGATGCGGTCGCCTTGGCGCTTCACTTCCGCGATCATCAGAGTCGGCTCACGCCGGTCATTCCGATGCAGGAAGACGGCGCCCGCGAAGTCCCTCGAGGCGTTGAACTTCTGAAATGTGACGTATTCCGAGCGGCAGAGGTCGCCGAGGTTCGGCGGCGGGATCGGCACGCTCGAATTGTTCGATGCCAGGACGAGGCGCGTGGTGACGCCCTTCAGGGGTGCCCAGCGACCATTCAACTCGGGCAGCAGAGGATTGTCAGTGCAGCCGGCCAGCAGCACGGACAGCGCAATCAGGACTGGAAATTTCACCGGATGGGCCTCCCGCATTCCGGGAACCCTGTATCCTACTCGCGTAAGGAAAAGGTCGATTCGGCTGCGAAAATGCAATCCAGTAAGGTTAAAGGCGAAGCGGAAATCCTTCGCCGACGCCTACTCAATGCGGTTCAGCTGCGTTTCCGCAACCTGATGTGGGACAAGTATTTCGAGTGATCCTATGGCTTTTTCGATTTTGGGCGAAGCGCCAGCAGCTTTCCGGCATTGGAGTTCGGGTGATCGGCAATATATTTGGCAATCGCCTGCTCGACGAACTCGTGTCGCAGGGCGTTGACATGCAGCGCCCATAAGGCCGTCGCTGCAAAAACAATCCGGATAACGCCATCGCCGTACTTTTTCTTCATGTCGATCAATGCAAACGGATTCTTTGATCCGGGCATTGCTTGCGTCACATCAAAGGCGATGTCCTCCGAGAGGTTTGCGGTCTGTGCAAAATAGTCCGCGATCATAATAACAAAGGTGCCGTCGCCGCTCGCGAACGCCGCGCCCCACAAGATGTCCAGGTGTGTTGGAATCTGAATTTGAACGCTCTCTAGACGAGGAGGCAGGCCCGCAAGCTGGGCTTTCAGGATCGCATCCGATCCTGCCTGATCGAATCTCGGCTGGAGCTTCTTGGCCATAGCTTGGTTGCCAGACAGCAGCAAGGCCGCCGCAAGCGCGTCGGCGGCTCGTGGCGTTATCTTGGCTGGAATGAGCTGTTCAATCCGGTCTGGGTGCTCCCGGAAGATGACCGCAAAGAATCCAACAACAGGGGGGTAGGCTTCCCAATTTTTTGGCGAGAGCTCTCTCTCATACGCGTCGAGAAAGCCGACGAGGCGGTCAGGGCGAGGGTCCTCGTAGAAATGCAGAAGCAGGTCGCCTGGCGACTGGTACTGTTGAGCGGCAACAGAGCCCAAGAACAGAATTGAAATCCAGAGAGCAGCCGCGAGGCGGCCGAGCAATTTGCTCGCGACGCGTCGCTGGCTTGCCGGCTCGTTTGTCACGCGCCCTTCCGGTTCTGCCGGTTCTTCACCAGGTCATCCACCACCGTCGGATCGGCGAGCGTCGACGTATCGCCAAGCGCGCCGTAGTCGTCCTCCGCGATCTTGCGCAGGATGCGGCGCATGATCTTGCCCGAGCGCGTCTTCGGCAGGCCGGGGGAGAACTGAATCAGGTCGGGGGACGCAATAGGGCCGATCTCCTTGCGCACCCACTGCACCAGTTCCTTGCGCAGCTCTTCGGTCGGCGTCTTGCCGGTCATCAGCGTCACATAGGCGTAGATGCCCTGGCCCTTGATGTCGTGCGGATAGCCGACGACGGCGGCTTCGGAGACGCTCTCGTGGGCAACGAGCGCGCTCTCGACCTCGGCGGTGCCGAGCCGGTGGCCGGCGACGTTGATGACGTCGTCGACGCGCCCGGTGATCCAGTAGTAGCCGTCCGCGTCGCGTCGGCAGCCGTCGCCGGTGAAGTACTTGCCGGGATAGGTCTTGAAATAGGTGTCGATGAAGCGCTGGTGGTCGCCATACACCGTGCGCATCTGGCCCGGCCACGAGTTGGTGATGCAGAGATTGCCGCTGACGGCGCCCTCCAGCACCTTGCCCTCGCCATCGACGATCTGTGGCTGGATGCCGAAGAACGGCTGCGTCGCCGAGCCCGGCTTGAGCCTGGTCGCGCCCGGCAGCGGTGTGATCAGGATGCCGCCGGTTTCGGTCTGCCACCAGGTGTCGACGATCGGGCAGCGGCCGTCGCCGACCACGTGGTAGTACCACTCCCAGGCTTCCGGATTGATCGGCTCGCCGACGGTGCCGAGCAGCCGCAGCGAGGCGCGCGACGTTTTCTTCACTGGGTCGTCGCCGGCCTGCATCAGCGCGCGGATCGCAGTCGGCGCGGTGTAGAAGATGTTGACCTTGTGCTTGTCGCAGACGTCCCAGAAGCGCGACATGGTCGGGTAGTTCGGCACGCCTTCGAACATCAGCGTGGTGGCACCGTTCCCGAGCGGGCCGTAGACGATGTAGCTGTGGCCGGTGACCCAGCCGACGTCGGCGGTGCACCAGTAGATGTCGCCGTCGTGGTAGTCGAAGACGTATTGATGCGTCATGGCCACGTAGACATGATAGCCGCCGGTGGTGTGCAGCACGCCCTTCGGCTTGCCGGTCGAGCCTGATGTGTAGAGGATGAACAGCGGGTCTTCCGCGCTCATGTGCTCGCACGGGCATTCCGAGGTCACGACCGCGGCGGCATCGTCGTAATAGACGTCGCGCACCGGATCCATCTCGACTTTTGCGCCGGTGCGGCGCACGACGATGACATGATCGACGCCGCCGACCTTGGCGATCGCCGCGTCGGTATTGGCCTTGAGCGGAATCTTGCGGCCGCCGCGGACGCCCTCGTCGGCGGTGATGACGACGTTCGACTTGCAGTCCTCGATGCGGCCGGCGAGCGAGTCCGGCGAGAAGCCGCCGAACACCACCGAATGGATCGCGCCGATCCGCGCGCAGGCGAGCATGGCGTAGGCCGCCTCCGGGATCATCGGCATGTAGATGGTGACGCGGTCGCCCTTGGCGACGTTGCGGTTGCGCAGGATGTTGGCCATCCGGCACACCTCGTCGTGCAGCTCCTGATAGGTGATCTTCTTGTCGTCCTTGGGGTCGTCGCCTTCCCAGATGATCGCCACCTGGTTGGCGCGCTTGGGCAGATGGCGGTCGATGCAGTTGTAGGCGACGTTGGTGACGCCGTCCTCGTACCACTTGATCGAGACGTTGCCGGAATAGTTGACGTTCTTGATCTTGGTCGGCGTCCTGTACCAGTGGATGCGCTTGGCCTGGTCTTCCCAGAAGCCGTTCGGGTCCGTGATCGAGCGCTGGTACATCTCACGGTACTTGGCGTCGTCAACGTAGGCGCGCTTCTGCCAATCGGCCGGAACGTCGTACATCTTCTCGGACATCGCATCCTCCCACGCGGCGCAAGGTTTTCCACGCAAGCGCTCGTCACTCGGCGGCTATTATGCGACGGGCCTCCAAGCAGCGACAAGGGCCGCCGCCATGCGACCTTCGGACGGGGCGGCCCTAGCCGCAAATCACCGGCCGCGGCGGCTGGCGCTGGGATATGATGCCGCCGACAAAACAATGGAGGTTCCCATGTTCAGGCGTTCGACCCTCGTTGCCGTCCCCCTGCTCGCGATGACGCTTCTCGGCGCCGCGCCGGCGGCGAGCCAGGCGCCATCGCCCGAGGCCACGGCGGCCGCACGCGAACTGTTGACGACCATGCGCATGGCCGACCAGCTCAAGGCCATCCTCCCGTTGCTGATGAAGCAACTGAGCCCCGCGATCGTGCAGGGTCGCCCGGAAGTCGAGCGGGACCTCAACGCCCTGATGCCGATCATGCTGGAGCTCGTGGACAAACGCAGTGCCGAGATGATCGAAGCTACCGCGTCGGTCTACGCCCGCCACTTCACCGCCGATGAAATGCGACAGCTCACCGCATTCTATCGCCAGCCGGTTGGACAGAAGTTGTTGGAGAAGCTGCCGGCGGTTACGCAGGAAGCGCTCATCGTCGGACAGAAGTTCGGCCAGGCTGTCGCCACCGAGCTGCAAGGGCGGATCGTTGAGGAGTTGCGCAAGCGTGGACACAAGATCTAGAAACAGGAGATTCCGCACCATGCATTGGCCGGCCCGCGTCATCCTCGGCGTGTTTGCGGCGGTCGTCGCGACCGCGGCCTCGGCGCAGACCTATCCCAGCCAGCCGATCCGGATGATCGTGCCGTTCACGCCGGGCTCGCCCAACGACGTGGTCGCGCGGCTCCTTGCACAACAGCTTACGACAAGGCTCGGCCAGAACGTCATCATCGACAACCGCCCCGGTTCCGGCACCAATGCCGGAACCAAGGCGGCGGCCTCGGCCGAGCCGAACGGCTACACGCTGCTGTTCAACAGCTCGAGCATGGTGGTGTCGCCGGCGATGTACAAAAATCCCGGCTACGATCCGGAGAAGAATTTCGTGCCGGTCGCGAACACCATCTTCGGGCATTGGGTGACGGTGATCGAGAAATCGATCCCCGCCAACACGGTGCCGGAGTTCATGGCCTATGCGAAGAAGAATCCCGGCAAGCTCGCGTTCGGCTACGGACAGGGGACGGCGCCGCAGCTCGTCGGCGAGTGGCTCAAGGTGCGCGAAGGCGTCGACATCACCAGTGTGCCCTACAAGGGCGGCCCGCAGGCGGTCATCGACCTGATCGGCGGACGCATCCATTTCCATATCACCACCACCGCGACCGGGACGCCGCACATCAGGGACGGCAACGTCAAGGCGATTTCGGTCTGGAGCCCGAAGCGCTATCCGGGCCTGCCAAACGTTCCCACCATGATCGAGAGCGGCTATCCCAATCTCGCACTCGGTTTCTGGGCCGGAGTGTGGGCGCCGGCCGGCACGCCCGACGCGATCGTGAAGCGGCTCAATGCGGCCATCAACGAGAGCCTCGGATCCGCCGAGATGAAGGTCAGCCTCGACAAGCTCGGGCTCGAGCCGGTGATCCAGACGCCGGAGGAATTCGGCAAGTTCGTGCGCGACGAGGTTCCGCGCTGGGCCGAGATCGTGAAGGTGAGCGGGGTGAAGGGCGACTGACGATGCCTGCGTGAACTGGAAAGCGGCGCGAGACCGCTCCCTCGAACCAATACGCCGGAGGAAACGATGACGACGAGGCGCGTCCTGGTATCAGCCGCTGCGGCCGTTGTGCTGTGTTCGGTCGCAACTGCCGCCGCCGCACAATCCTTTCCTAACCGCCCGGTCCGGATCATCGTGTCGTTCCCGCCCGGCGGCGCCACCGACGTGATCGCGCGCACCATCGGCGCGCCGCTCGGCCAACGGCTCGGGCAGAACGTCGTGGTCGACAACCGGCCCGGATCGAACGGCAACATCTCCGCCGAGCTTGCCGCCAATGCGCGGCCGGACGGTCACACGCTGCTGCTCGGCTCCGACAGCCTGTTCGGCATCAATCCGCATCTCTATTCGAGGATGCCGGTCGACCTGCGCAAGGCGTTCGTGCCGGTCGCCAACCTCGTCACCAATATGGTGATCCTCGCTGTCAATCCGGACAAGGTTCCGTCGAAGACGTTCGGCGAATTCATAGAGTTCGCGCGCAAGGCCAATCCGCCGCTGTTCTATGCGTCGATCGGCAACGGCAGCCAGCACCACATCGCGATGGAATTGCTCAAGCGCACCGCCAAGATCGATCTCACGCACGTGCCCTACAAGGGCGGCGGACCGGCCGGCATTGCGACCGTCGGCGGCGAAACCGTGGCGATGTTCGGCGGCGGCGCGGTGGTGCCGCTGGTGCGCTCAGGCAAGCTGCGCGCGCTCGCGGTCAGCAGCAGCAAGCGTTCGCCGACGCTGCCGGAGCTGCCGACCATCGCCGAGACCTATCCCGGGTATTCGGTCACGATCTGGCAGGGATTGTTCGCGCCCGCCGGCACTCCGCCGGAGGTCGTGAGTAAGCTGCGGACCGAGGTGCAGGAGGTGCTGAAGCTGCCGGCAGTCGCGCAGACGCTGCTCAATGCCGGCTCCGGCGAGCCGTCGCTGATCTCGGTCGAAGAGTTTTCCGCGATGATCGCGGATGACTACGTGCGCTACGGCAAGGTGATCAAGGACACCGGCATCAAGGTGGACAACTGATCTACACGCCCATCGCGCCGATGATCGCGCCCATCAGCGCCAGCACGACCAGCCAGTGGCAGCCGTCGATGAGGAGCAGCCGCCAGCCGCGCCTGGCGAAGCTGTAGTTCACCAGCATCGTGGTGATGACGAAGCCGAACCAGCAGAACGCGCCCGAGATCACGCCGTTGCGCACCGTCACTTGCCCCAGATGCCCGATCAGCCCGGCCAGCACCCAGGCCATGACCCCGCAGGCGGCGAAGGCGAACAGGAACGGCAGCCAGGCGCCGGGCTGCGACTTCGACGCTTCGATCTGCTCCCGCGTGGTGCCGAGGGCCGTCATCCAGGGCTTCGCCAGCGCCATGTACCAGACCGCCCCGGCCAGCCACCCTGCCACCGCGGCGACGAGGACCGCGAGATAGTTGATACCGGCGAAGGTCATGGTCGCCTCCTCGGCGCTAACCCTTCACGCCGCCCATCTTGCAGATCTGCGACCACTCGGTGGCGGTCACCGGTTGCACGGACAGCCTGGCGTATTTCACCAATGGCATGGTCTTGAAGCGCGCGTCGGCCTTGATGGCCGCGAGCGTCACCGGCGTCTTCAGCGGGTGCTTGGCGATCACGTCAGTGGCGTAGAAAATCTTCTTCTCGTCGGTCGGGTCCTTGTAGTGCTCCTTGACCACTTCGCCGACGCCGACGATCTGCTTCTCCTTGCCGGTGTGATAGATGAAGACGAGATCGCCCTTCTTCTGCTCCTTCAGGTGCCCGCGCGCGATGAAATTGCGCACGCCGGTCCAGGCCTCGCCCTTGGCGCCTTTCTTGACGAGGTCGTCCCAGGAAAACTCCTCCGGCTCGGTCTTCATCAGCCAATAGTTCATCGGATCAACCCTCCGCACGGAACGGGCGCGTCAACAATCCTTCGATGGCGTCGCCCACACTGATCGTGCCGTCGAGAATAGCAGCAACGGCGGCGGAAATCGGCATCTCGACGTCCTTGGCGCGGGCCATCTCGACCAGCACCGGCGCGGTGAAGGCGCCCTCTGACAGCTTGGCGCCGGCGCGCACCTCGGCCGGTGTCTGTCCCTTGCCGAGCGCATGCCCGAACGAAAAATTGCGCGACTGCGGCGTCGAGCAGGTCAGCACCAGGTCGCCGAGGCCGGAGAGTCCGGTCAATGTCTCCGGCCGCGCGCCGAACGCCCGGCCGAAGCGCGTGAGCTCGGCAAATCCGCGCGTGATCAGTGCCGCCGCGGCGCTGGCGCCGAGCGCCCGCCCGGCGACGATGCCGGCGCCGATCGCCAGCACGTTCTTGGCGGCGCCGCCGATCTCGGCGCCGCGCACGTCGGTGGAATGGTAGGGCCGGAAGGTGGCCGAGCCGAGCGCCTGCGCCAGCGCGGCGGCGGTGCTTCGTCACGCGCCGCGAGCGTCACTGCGGTCGGCAGGCCGCGCGCGACGTCGGCCGCGAAGCTCGGTCCTGAGAGGATCGCCGGCACCGCCTTGGGCGCGCATGCGGCAACGATGTCGGACATGAAGGCGTGCGTGCCGGCCTCGATGCCTTTGGCGCAGACGATCAGCGGCGTGCCGCGCCGCAACCACGGGCGCGAGCGCGGTGACGACCGCGCGCATCGCCTGCGCCGGCACTACCACCAGCAGCGCCTCGGCGCGGGCCAACGCGGCGGCATCGCGGGTCACGGCGATGGCATCGTCGATCCGCACCCCGGGCAGGAACAGGCTCTCGCGTTTGGTCGCGAGCTGCGCGGCGTTGGCGGCGTCGTGCTCCCACAGCGTCACCTGGCGGCCGGCGCGCGCGGCCGAAATCGCGAGCGCGGTGCCCCAGGCTCCTCCTCCGACGACGCCGATGTGCTGATACGTCATGTGTGCTGATAGGTCATGAGCCGGTGCGGCCTGCGGCTGGTGGACGCGGCGCGGCGGCGGGCGCGGCGGCCGGCTTGCGTCCGGTCGTCTCGGACAGCGGCCAGCGCGCATGCGGCGGCGAGTCGAGCGTGTCGGTGAGACCGAGCGCCAGCCGCTCCGCGCCGGCCCAGGCGATCATCGCGCCGTTGTCGGTGCAGAGCTCCGGCGGCGGCACCACCAGCAGGGTGCCGACCTCGAACGCGATGCGATGCAGCGTCTTGCGGATGGTCTGGTTGGCGGCGACGCCACCGGCCGCGACCAGCGCGCTCGGCGTGCCATAGCGCTCGCGGAACAATTTCATGCCGGTGCGCAGCCGGTCTGCGACCACGTCGACGATCGCCTGCTGGAACGAGGCGCACAGATCGCGCACGTCCTCGTCGCTGATCGGCGCGATCTTTTCAGCCTCCAGCCGCAGCGCGGTCTTCAGTCCCGACAGCGAGAAATCGGCGTTCGGCTTGCCGGCCATCGGCCGCGGCAGCGCGAAGCGCTGCGGGTTGCCGCTCGCGGCTTCCTTCTCAACGAGCGGCCCACCGGGATAGCCGAGGCCGAGGAGCTTCGCGGTCTTGTCGAAGGCTTCGCCGATGGCGTCGTCGACGGTGGTGCCGAGCTTCACGAAATTGCCGACGCCGAGCACGGCGAGAATTTGCGTATGCCCGCCGGAGGCGAGGAACAGGCAATAGGGGAACGGCGTGCCGTCGGTGAGCCGCGCGGTGAGCGCATGCGCTTCGAGGTGGTTGACCGCAATCAGCGGCTTCTCGCTGACCAGCGCGATCGCCTTGGCGGTGGTGAGCCCGACGATTACCCCGCCGATCAGGCCGGGGCCGGCCGCGGCGGCGACGCCGTCGATCTCGGTGAATTTCTTGCCCGCCTCCGCCATCGCCTTGGCAATGATGAAGTCGAGCATCTCGACATGGGCGCGCGCAGCGATCTCCGGCACCACGCCACCGAAGGCGGCATGCTCGGTGGTCTGCGACAGCACGATGTTCGAGAGGATGCGGCCCTTGCCGTTGTCCTGCCGTTCGACCACCGCCGCCGCGGTCTCGTCGCAGGTGGTTTCGATCCCGAGCACGATCATTGGATGATCTTACCATTTCCCGGCCGGGGTCCTGTCCCTTATAAGATCGCGTTCCCAGCCGGCTTGTTCGGCGTAGCATTGCGAGGTCCGAAGGTGCAATCCGGTTCGGTCGCCCTGCGGATCGGGACGCGCGGCAGTCCGCTCGCGCTGGCCCAGGCCGCCATGGTGCGGTCCTGCCTGGCGGCCGCGCATGGCTGGGCGCCGGAACGGGTCGAGGTCCGCACCATAACGACCACCGGCGACGCCATCCGCGACCGTCCGCTGTCGGAACTCGGCGGCAAAGGGCTCTTCACCAAGGAGATCGAGGAGGCGCTGGCGGCCGGCGAGGTCGACATCGCCGTGCATTCCGCCAAGGACATGCCGACGGTATTGCCGGATGGTCTCATCATCGCGGCGGTGCTGCCGCGCGAAGATCCCCGCGACGTCTTCATCAGCCGCAAGGCGAAGTCGCTTCGGGAACTGCCCGCGGGCGCGGTGGTCGGCACCGCCTCGCTGCGGCGGCAGGCGCTGGTGAAGCGGCTGCGGCCCGACCTCAGCGTCGTATCGTTCCGCGGCAATGTGGAGACGCGGCTGCGCAAGCTCGATGCCGGCGAGGTCGATGCGACGCTGCTCGCGCTCGCCGGCCTCAAGCGGCTCGGCCTCGCCGACGCCGCGACCGAGACGCTCGACGCCGACGAATTCATTCCGGCGGTCGGGCAGGGCATCATCGCCATCGAGGCGCGCGAGAACGATACGGCGACGCGCAATCTCCTCGCCGCGATCGACCATGCCGACAGCATGACGGCGCTGGTGATGGAGCGCGCGTTCCTGAAGGTGCTCGACGGCTCCTGCCGGACGCCCATTGCGGGTCATGCGACCATTGCGAACGGCCGCGTGCGCTTCGCCGGCTTGATCGCGAAGCCGGACGGCAGCGCTTCCTTCGAGGCCAAGCGCGAAGGCGCGGTGAGCGAAGCCGCCGCGCTCGGCGCCGATGCCGGCGACGAGCTGAAGCGGCGCGCTGGCCCGAATTTCTTCTGCTCCGGCCTGACGCATGCATCTGCTCGTCACCCGACCCGAGCCCGATGGCGAGCGCACGGCGGCAAAGCTGCGCGCCCGTGGCTGCGAGGTGATGCTGGCGCCGCTGTTGCGCATCGAAAATATCGCCGCCGACCTTGGCGGCGAATGGCATGCGGTGGTTGTCACCAGCGTCAACGCATTGCGCGCCATTGCCGACAATCCAGCGCTCAAGACCTTGCTCGCAAGTCCCGCCTATGCGGTCGGCGGCCGCACCGCCGATGCCGCGCTGGCGCAGGGTTTCGAGAACGTCATCTCGGCGGACGGCGACGTGAACGACCTTGCGCGGGTGATGAAGACGCACCTCTCCGCCGGCGCGCGCGTGCTCTACCTTGCCGGCGACGATCGCTCCGGCGACCTCGCGGGCGACCTTGCCGCCGCCGGGATCGACGTGGCCACGCGCGTCGTCTATCGCGCGGTCGCGCTCGCGACCTTTCCGTCCGACGTCGGCGAGGCGCTGACCGCCGGATGGCTCGAGGGCGTGCTGCATTTCTCCCGCCGCAGCGCCGCGACCTATGTGGACTGCGCCGCGGCGGCGGGAATCACCGAGCCGGCGCTGGCGCCGGTGCACTATTGCCTGTCGCAACAGGTCGCGCAGCCGCTTGAAGCTGCCGGAGCCCGCGCTGTGAGGGTGGCCACGGCCCCGAACGAAGCCGCCCTGATCGGCCTCATCATCGGTTGAACGCGTCGATTCGAACCGTTCGGACGCCCCCCGATTTGATAGTATGACGATGCGGGCGACTGAATCGCTATGGGAACAACATGAGCAGTTCCAATGAGCCCCCGGGCGGGCCGGCGGGACCGGGCAAGCGGCGCCCGCCGACCATCGACCTGACGGCGACCGAGGTCGCGAGCGGCCCGGCGGCCGGCACGCAAGCGGAGCCGGGCGCGGCGGCGGCTGCGGCGCCTTCCGAGCCGCCGTACTGGCGCGCGGCGTTGGCCTGGCTGCCGCCGGATTTTCCCTGGCCGCTGGTCGCGGCCGGCGCCGGCGGCGCGATGCTCATCTTGGCGGTGCTGGCGCTCGCGGGCGTGTTTTCGAGCCGCGACGATAGCGTGATGGCGGTCGATACGCGGCTTGCGCGCGTCGAGCAGCAGATGCGTGACCTCGCCGCAAAACCGCTGCCGGTCGCGGGCGACGCCAAGGCGGTGGACGATCTCGCCGGGCGTCTTGCGCGGCTCGAAACCATCGTCGCGACGCCGAAGGCGCCGATCGCCGACCCCGCGCTGGCGAATCGCATTGCGACGCTCGAAGGCGACCTCAAGGCGCTGGGCGAGCGCGTCGGCGTGCTCGGCCGGCGCAACGACGAGATCGCCTCGATCGCAGGCGAGGCGCGCACGCGCGCCGATGCGGCCGCGGCGGCGGTCGCCGAATTGAAGAAGGTGCCGGCGGCCGGCGCTCCGCGGTGAAGCCGGCCGAGATCGAAGCCTTGACCAGCCGCATCGCCGCGCTCGAGCGTGCCGCCAAGGCGATGGAGGCGCAGCTTGCCGGCCGCGCCGGCGACGGCGCCGACCGTTCGCTGCGGCTGGTGGTGGTCGCGAGCACGCTGAATGCGGCGGTCGAGCGCGGCGCGCCGTTCGTTGCCGAACTTGCCGCAGCCAAGGCAGCCGCGCCCGACCCGAAGCTGCTGGCGGCGCTGGAGCCGCTCGCGTCCTCGGGCGTGCCGAGCGCGAGCACGCTGGCGCGCGAGCTTACGGCGCTGATGCCGGCGGTCGCCAAGGCGGTCGGGACGACGCCGCGGGATAGCTCGATCCTCGACCGGCTGAAGGCCAGCGCCGAGAAGGTCGTGCGCATCCGGCCGATCGACGAAGCCACCGGCGACGATCCGGCGGCGGTGGTGCGGCGCATCGAAATGCGGGCGGAGCAGGGGAATCTTAACGGTGCGATGGCTGAAATCGCCAAGCTACCGGAAGGCGCGCGCGCCCTGACCAAGGAATGGGTCGCAAAAGTCGAAGCCCGCAACGCCGCCGTCGAGGCCGGCCGGCGGTTCGTCGCCGCGGCGCTGGCATCGCTCGCCAAGCCCTCGCTTTAGGACCCCGATGATCCGCGTCGTCATCTATCTCCTGATCGTCGGCCTGCTGGCGGCCGCTGCGGTCTGGCTCGCCGACCGGCCCGGCGATGTGCTGATCACGTGGCTGGGCCGCAAGATCGAAACCTCGGTCATGGCGCTCGCGGTCGCAGTGGCGGCGCTCGCGGTGCTCACCACGATGCTTTGGTCGATCATCCGCACGATCTGGCGCTCGCCCGAGACGCTGCGCTTCTATCTGCGCATGCGGCGCGGCATGCGCGGCTATCACGCGGTGTCGCAGGGCCTGATCGCGGTCGGCTCCGGCGACGTGCGCTCGGCGCGGCGCTTCGCCGAGGAAGCGGCGCGCATTGCGCCCAACGAGCCGCTGACGCTGCTGCTCGGCGCGCAGGCGTCGCAACTGTCAGGCGATCGCGACGCCGCCGAGCGCACCTTCCACGCCATGGCGTCGCGCGACGACACGCGGCTGCTCGGCCTGCACGGGCTCTACATCGAGGCGCAGCGCAGGAGCGACGGCGCCGCCGCCAAGCTCTACGCCGAGGAGGCAGCCTCGGCGGCGCGCGCGCCGGCCTGGGCGGCGCTGGCGGTGTTCGATGCGCGCTGCGCCGCCAGCGATTGGGTCGGCGCGCTGGAGCGGCTCGACCGCAACATGAAGAGCGGGCTGGTCGATCGCGAATCCTACCGTCGCCTGCGCGCGGTGCTGCTGACCGCGCGTGCGCTCGAATCCGACGCGCATGACGATCGCGACGGCGCGCGCTCGCTCGCGCTCGAGGCGGTGAAGTTCGCGCCCACGCTGGTGCCGGCAGCGGCGCTGGCCGGGCGGCTGCTGGGCGAAGCCGGCGAACGGCGCCGCGCGGCGCGCGTCGTCGAGACCGCGTGGAACGCCAACCCGCATCCCGATCTCGCCGAGGCCTATGCGCATCTGCAGTCCGGCGGCTCCGCCCGCGACCGGCTGGCGCGCGTCGAAGCGCTGGCCAAGAGCTCGCCCGGCAACATCGAAGGCGCGCTGGCGGTGGCGCGCGCGGCATTGGATGCACAGGAGTTCGCAGTGGCGCGGCGGGCGCTGACGCCGCTCTCGATCGCGCCGAGCCGGCGCGTGTCGATGCTGATGGCCGAGCTCGAGCAGAAGGAGCACGGCGACGAGGGCCGGGCGCGCGAGTGGATGACGCGCGCCGCGCGCGCGCGCGCCCGATCCGACCTGGACCGCCGACGGCCTGATGTCCGACCGCTGGATGCCGGTGTCGCCGGTGACCGGCCGGCTCGATGCGTTCCAGTGGAAGGACCCGGTCGCCGATCTCGACGCCGACGAGGCGCTGATCGAGCACGAGCGCGAGCTGCGCGAGGTCAATGCGCCGGCGCCGGCATCGCCGCCGCCGCCGCGGGAACCGTCACCGGTGTCCGAGCTCAAGCCGTTCGACTCGAAGCCGGTCGACGTCACGCCCGCCGCTCCGCCGCCGGCACTGAGCGCCGGGCGCGGCCTTGCGCGCACCGCGCCCGCGGCCGCGCCGATCGTTCCGCTGATCCATGTGCCCGACGATCCCGGCCCGGACCCGCAGCCGCAGCTCGAGCCGGACACGGATACCTCATCGTCGCCGTCGAGCGACAGCTGGCGCAAGCTGCGCGGGCTGTTCAAGTAGGCAGGCAGCTCGTAGCCCGGCATGGAGCGAAGCGATGAATGCAGACCCGGGATCAGCCCTCTCATCCGAAAGACCACCCCGGCTTTCGCTGCGCTCCATCCGGGCTACAGGCTTCAATCGCCGCCGCTCACGCCGGAAATCAGATTGCTGCCGAGCAGCAGCTCGGCGTTCGGCGTCCGCACCAGCGGCACGGCTTCAATCGGCGCTTCCAACAGCGCGCGTTCGGCGCGGCGCGCCGCCACCGCCGCCTCGATCGTCGTGACCGCAAACCGCACCGGCGAGCCCGGCCGCAGCTGCGCCAGCCGTCCGAGGTCGGGCCCGATCACGGTCGCGATCTTCGGATAGCCGCCGGTGACCTGGCGGTCGGCCATCAGCACCATCGGGCGGCCGTCGCCCAGCACCTGGATCGCGCCCATGACGATGCCGTCGGAGACGATGCCGAGGCCGTTCTCCGGCGCGATGCTGGCGCCGTCGAGGAAATACGCCATGCGGTCGCTGCGGTTCGAGATCGTCCACGGCTCGCGGCAGAACGTCTCGATCTGTGCGCGTGAGAAGTAATCGTCCTGCGGACCGAGGATCACGCGGATCGGCTCGTCGCTGCGTTCGAGCCACGGCGCCGTGAGCGCCGCCGCGCCGCCTGCGCTCGCGTTGACATCCCGCACCGGCAATACGTCGCCCGCCATCAGCGCGCGGCCGTCGATGCCGCCGAGCGACGAGCGCGTATGCGTCGCGTTGGAGCCGAGCATCGGCGGCACGTCGATCGCGCCGCCGACCGCAAGATAGCACCACGCGCCATCGGCGCCGGCGCGGATGCGCAGCTTTGCGCCGGGCGCGAGCGTTAGCCGCACGGCCGATGGCAGCCGCTGTCCGTCGAGCGATACGTCGAAATTTCCGCCGGCGATCGCGACCGGCAGCGTCGCGCCCTCCGCGGTCACCTCGATGCCGCCGAGCGACACCTCGATCGCGGTCGCGCCCGCCGCGGCGCCGACCGCGCGGTTCGCGGTCGCCATCGCCAGCGCGATCCATCGGCCCCGCCGCGGTGACGCCATAGCGCAGATAGCCGTGGCGGCCGGCGTCCTGCAGCGTCACGCCCGGTCCCGCGGCGATGATGCTGAGCGCCGCGCTCATGCGAGCTTCTTCATCGTGGCGACGATCTCGCCGGCAGCAGCGCGGCGGTCGAGCGCGTGAAACGTATCGAGGTCGATCGGCTCGAATTTGATCTCGTCGCCGACCGCGGCGAGGAACGTCTCTTTCCGTTCGAGCGAGAACATGCGCTCCGGCGTGCGGCCGACCAGCCACCAGCCGGTCGGCATCGCGAAGGTCGTGATCAGTCCCATGCCGGCGCCGATCATGATCGTGCCCGACGGATGCGGCGGGCGGATCGTAAGGCGGCGCGCGACCGTCAGTTCCTTCGGCAGCCCGCCGAGATAGCAGAAGCCGGGCAGGAAGCCGTACATGTACGCGCGATACGTCGCGCCGGAATGCAGCGCGACCACGCGTTCCGGCGTCATGCGGAGCTGCTCGGCGATCGTTGCGATGTCCTCGCCGAATTGCGGATCGTAGCAGCAGGGCACGGTCCAGCGCCGCGCGGGCTTCGTTTCCGCCGCGCCGGTCTCGATGCCGCGCACGGCGTCGATCAGCGCCGCGCGGTCGATCACCAGCGGATCGTAGTGGATCATCAGCGAGCGGATGGTCGGAACAAGCTCCACGACGCCCGGCAGCGCGCGCTTTCCGAGCGCCGCATCGAGCGCGAGCACGCGGTTGTGGATGTCAGGCTCGATGCTGCGGCCGAACTCGACCACCAGCGCCGCTTCGCCGGCGTCCAAGAAAATCGCCTCGGCGTTGCTGGCCACGAATCCCGCGCCTCAAGCCGATCCGAACGGCGCGACGGTCGCGCCCGCGGCTTTAAGCTTCTCGCGCACCGTGCGCGCGGCCGCGACCGCATCGGGCGTATCGCCATGCACGCAGACGGAATCGATCGGCGTCTTGAGCTTCGCGCCGCTCACCGTGATCAGCGCGCCGGCCTCGACCATCGCGACCACGCGCGCCGCCGCCTGCGTGGCATCATGGATCACGGCGCCGGGCTGCGATCGCGGCACCAGGGTGCCCGCCTCGGTATAGGCGCGGTCGGCATAGATCTGCGCGTACACGCGCAGCCCCGCGCGCTCCGCCGCGCGCACCTGCTCCGAGCGCGCGATCGCCAGCGCGGCGAGGTTCCGGTCCACCGCGAAGATCGCGCGCGCCACCGCGTCGGCGACGTCCTTGTCGGTCTCCGAGAGGTTGCCGAGCGTGCCGTGGGCGTTGACGTGGGTGATGCGGTGGCCGGCATAGCTCGCGAGCGCCTGCGCCGCGCCGATCTGGTAGGCGACCAGCCGCTCGATCTCGCCGGCGGAGAACGGGATGGCCCGCCGCCCGAACCCCCAGAGGTCGGGGAAGCCGCAATGCGCGCCCACCGCCACGCCGTTCGCCTTCGCCACCTTGAAGGTGTGCGCCATGATCTCGGGGTCGCCGGCATGGAAGCCGCAGGCGACATTGGCCGAGGTCACGATCGCGAGCAGCGCGTCGTCGTCGCCGCAGGTGTAGCGGCCAAAACCCTCGCCCAGGTCGGCATTGATGTCGATGCGCATCGGTTCCGGCTCGGACGCCGCCTCGCGAACGTTGCAAAAACGGCCGCGGTTTGCTCTAAGTGCCGCGCGCCGGGGCGGCCCGCCTTCCCGGCGCCTGCCGAGTGCCTATATCATTCTCGCGACGCCACGCGAAGCCGCTAACGTCCTGAGATATCTCGGAAAGCCGCAGTAGCTCAGCTGGTAGAGCACGTCATTCGTAATGATGGGGTCGGGGGTTCGAGTCCCTCCTGCGGCACCAGGCTTCTTTGTGTCCAGCCCGGACACATAGGTAACAGAACGTACCTAAGACATAGGTGACAACCTCGGGCCGAACGGGTTGTCGAGGGGTTGCAGCGTTTTCTGCTCCAGGTCGAAGTATCCAAGATCGTAGTGCATGAAGCTTACGAGCCAAATGCCGTCGTCGACTTCCTTGATGCCGAGTCTTTGACCCGCGAGCACGCTTGAGATGTTGATCCGCTTGCGATGCAGGCAGAGCCTTCCGCAGGCGGTGACGAGGATGTCGCGGTCGTGGAACGGATAGGTCAGCTCTGGCAGCCCGTCATAACGGCGCGGTGAGGCCGAGTAGAACTCCGCGGGACATTTCATGGCGAGGGCCTCGTGCGGTCTTTCGGTATTGAACTCGTGGACGAAGGCGTCGAAGCGATTCTGTTGTTGCAAGCAGTTCAAGCCTGGCGGCCGGGTTGCTTCCTTCTTGAGGGTGAGATGCATACGCTCATGGCGGCCGTTCTGCTGCGGATGGCCCGGTTTGATGCGCTCGATCGCGATGCCGATGCGCAGCCACCAGACCGAGAGCTTCGAGAGGTTGAACAGGGCATTGGGACTGGCGAAGGGCACGCCATTGTCGGAACGGATGGCGAGCGGCAGGCCGCGCTCGGCAAACAGCCGTTCGAAGGCGGTGCAGGCGAGGTCTTCGCGGGTTGATTCGAGGGCTTCGCACAGAAGCAGGAAGCGCGAGGCATGGTCGGTGACCGTCAGCGGGTAGCAATAGCGTCCGCTGCCGAGCTTGAACTCACCCTTGAAGTCGGCGCACCACAGGTCATTGGGCGCGGCGCCCTCGGACAGCGGCGTGCCGCGTGCGCGGTTGCGCGGCCGGCCGCCCCGCTTGACCAGGCCATGGCGATCGAGGACGGCATGGATGGTGCTTTTGGCCGGAATCCTGACGTCACCGTCGAGCCGTCGGACCAGCAGCTCGCGGATCTTGCGCGCGCCCCAATGCGGCTTCTCGCCCTTGAGCCGGACGATGAGGCTCTCGATCGGCTGCGGCAGCTGGTTGGCGTAGCGAACCGGCCGGCGCGACCGATCGCTCAGGGCCGTGAGCCCGTGCTCTTTGTAGCGGTCGAAAATCTTGTAGCCGGTCTTGCGGGATACGCCGAAATCCCGGCACACGTCCGTCATGGCCTCCCCGTCAAGCAGGCGGGCGACAAAGCGAAGGCGTTCTTCCATCACCGAACTCGCTTTCCATGGCATCCACACCTCCCGCCCAAAAGCAGAAAGTGTTACCCATGTGTCCGGTACGGGATGTCACCTATGTCTCGGGCCGCTCATTTGTCAAATCTCTTGCTTTCGGCTTGGCCACCGGCCGCCGCTCCTACGGTAGACTTCCCGGCAGGTAGGGAACCGCTATCGGGGAGAAAATCATGACAACAATCTTCGACCGGCTATCGTCGTCGCAGCCACGTGTGGCCGCCGTCGCCTTCGCCGCGTTCCTCGCTGTCCTGTCTCCTTCGCTTGCCATCGCGCAAGCCCCCGACGCATCCGTCGGCGGGCAGAAGGCGCAGTTCATCACCATCGACGGCGCGCGCACGCGCTTCTACGAAGCCGGCAGCGGCGCCGACGTCGTGCTGTTGATCCACGGCGCGCGGCCGGGCGGCACCTCGAGCGCCAACACCTGGACGCCGATCGTCGCCGGGCTTGCCGCGCGCTACCGCGTGCTGGCGCCGGACCGCCAGGGCCACGGCATGAGCGAGAACGTGAGCGGCATCTACACCGCCACCGGCGAGATGGAGCACATCTATGCATTCCTCAAAGCCAAGAACGTCACGCGGCTGCACGTGATCGGCCAGTCGACCGGCGCGTGGCACGCCGCGCGGCTCGCGCTCGAGCAGCCCGACCTGGTGCGCTCGCTGATCATCGTCGACAGCGCGACGCTGTCGCCGCCGATCGGCAATCTCGCCGAGCGGCGCGCCAAGATCGGACTTGGGCAGGGCGCCGGCGCGCAGCGCGACGGCACCATCGAGGACGGCTTCCGCCACAACATGGAGGCGCTGTCGTACAACAAGCAGCACGTCACCGAAGAGTTCGTCGCCGCCGCCGGCTTCATGGCGCGTCAGCCTTCAGGCATGAAGACCGACGCCGCGATGAAGGGCGAGGAGGCCAAGCGCTACGAGGCCAACATCCAGGCTGGCGCGCGCGAGATGCGCGAATGGATCGCGGCCGGCCGGCTGCAGACGCCGACGCTGCTCTATTGGGGCAAGAACGATCCGTCGGCGATCGTCGAGGTCGGCCTGAAGCTGTTCGACATGATCGCGGAGAAGAACAAGCGCGCGCAGATGCTGATCGCCAACGACCGCGGCCACTTCCATTACCGCGAACACCCGGCGGAGTTCGTCCGCACGGTGACGGGGTTCATGGCGCAGCACTGATTGGAGAGAAGTGAGGGCGTTGTGGTTGCCATGTGGTTACCGTGTCGGAGCGGGCGGGTCTTCTCCTGGTGCAGCGGCGCGGCGAACTGCGCTATGGTGTGGTGAGTTCGAAACGCGCCGAGCGAATCCACAATGGCTGCCACCATCGGTCGACGAGCCTTCGTCAAAGCGTCGCTCGCCGCCGGCATTTCCATTGTCGTCCGGCCGCTCGCGGCCATCGCACAAGTGCCGGGTCCGGAGCCGGCCCCGGGCTACGCGTGGCAGCGGACGGCGACGACCGCGGCGCGCCGCATCGATGGCTGGCAGAAGGTCACCGGCGCCAAGATCTATGCCGCCGATTTCCGTGCCGCCGACATGCCCGGCTGGCCGCGCCAGACCGCCCACGCGATGCTCATCAAGACGCCCGATGCGACGCATGTGTTCGAGGGCATCGAGCTTGCGGTGCTCGACAAGGAGCTGGCGCCCGATCGCGTGGTGCTGGCGGGTGACCTTGCGGCGGCCGCGATCACGGTGCCGCCGTTTTACGCCGGCGATCTGCTGTGCCCGGCCGGCAAGACGCCGCTTTATCTCGGCCAGCCGCTCGCGCTGCTGATCTGGAACGACTTCGCGCGCTTCGCGCTGGCGCGGCAAGCGATCAAGTCCTCGCCCGGCATGATCCGCTTCGGCGCCAAGACCGGACCCGTTGCGGCGCCGCCCTATGCGGCCGCGCGCTTCGTGCGCGTTGCCGGTCCCACGCCCAAGGCCGACGACGTCTACTCGGCGATGCGCGCCGGATGGACCTTTCCGATCCTCTATCAGAAGGACGACCGCCCCGCCTGGGCGGTGCCGTCGGCAAGCGGCTCCGATGCGCAGCGTGCGTCCTATTACGGCGACCAGATCCGCAGCGAGCTTGACGCCGGCGGCTCCTTCGTTCTCGAACGGACGTTCCGCACGCAGTCGATCGACCAGGTGTTCATGGAGCCGGAGGCCGGCCTTGCCTGGTACGATAGCGGCAAGCGCAAGCTCGAGGTCGTTATCGGCGTGCAGTCGCCGCAGGAAGCGGCCGGCAACATCGCTCAGCTCGTCGCCAAGAATGCGGACGCGCAGGCGGTCGAGGACATCGTCGCGCATTTCACCGAGACCGGCGGCGCCTTCGGCGGCAAGGACCACACCATCTACCCGCTCTATGTGGCACTGGCCGGACTGTTCTCGCCGGACCGTCCGGTGCGCCTCGCCAACGACCGCTACGACCAGTTCCAGTTCGGCATCAAGCGTCATGCGCTGACGGCGAAGAGCCGCTTGGCGGTGGACCGCGCAAGCGGCCGCATCACGGCGTTCGTGTCGGACCAGGATCTCGACGGCGGCGGCCTCGCCAATCTCTCCTCCGCCGTCGCGTTCGTCGGCGCCACCGCCTCGATCGGGATCTATGACGTTCCTAAGGTCGACGTCACCACCGAGGTGCGGCATTCGCACGCCGTCACCGCCGGCTCGATGCGCGGCTTCGGCGCGCTGCAGACCATGACTGCGCTCGAGGTGATGATCGACGAAGCGGCCGCGAGCCTCGGCCGCGATCCGGTCGCGTTCCGCAAGGCGAACCTGCTCGCGACCGGCGGCAAGACGATGGTCGGCAATGTCATCACCGGCACGCTGCGCAGCGGCGAGGTGCTCGACCGGCTCGCCGCGCAGCCGATCTGGACCGGACGCGCGGCCGAAAAGGCGCGGCGGACCGCCAAGGCGCCCGGCAAAGCGTACGGGGTCGGCCTCGCCTGTGTCAGCACCGTGTTCGGCAGCGGCTCCGATCCGGCCTTCGCCTTGGTCGAGATCGATCCGGCCGGGAAGATCACCGTCACCTCGCAGGCGGTCGAGATCGGGACCGGGATTGCGACCGCGCTTGCGGTGCGCGTGGCCGACCGGCTTGGGGTCGCCGCCCACAAGGTGAACCTCGGCGTGCTCGACGGTTGGGATGTGCTCGGGCTCACCGCACCGGACAATCCGTTCACGCTCACCCGCGAGCAGCAGGACGAGGGCGCGAAGAATCCCCGTTGGGTGCCCGATATCGCGCAGGATACGACCGCATCCATCTCGGCGCACGTGCACACGGCAGTCGCGGCCGAGGCGGCGAATGTCGTGTTGCGGTTCGGCCTGTGGCCGGCGGCGCAGGCGATCTGGTCGACGGGCCCGGCCGCAAAAAAGGCGTTGCGTTTCGAAGACGTGCGGTTTGTCGACGGCAGGCTGACGGCGCCCGGCAGGGAGCCGCTCGCGCTGTCGCGCGTCGCCGCCAAGGCCCACGAGATGGGCCTCGTCATTGCCGCCATGGTGCACGGGTACAATCGCTGGGCCTGGGCGCAGGCGGCGTTCGATCTTCCCGGCGGCCGCTACACCGGCGCGATCGATGCGCTGGCGGTGAGATACGGCGCCGGCGCGTCGCCCGCCCGCAAGGCCGCGATGAAGATGCGCGGCTATCAGCGGTTCGATCGTGTCTCGGTCACGTTTCCGCCCACGCTCTACGAGCGGATCGGCGTCGGCTACACGTCGGCGTGCGGCAGCGTCGTGGCGGTCGAGATCGACCGCGCGACCGGCGCCGTCTCCATCGTCGATGCCGTGACCGTGCTGGAATGCGGCCGCCAGCTCGTGCCGGAGCAGGTTGCCGGACAGGCCGAAGGCGGCTTCGCCATGGGGGCCGGCTACGCGCTCTACGAGGATCTGCCGCTCTACGAGGACGGGCCCGGCAACGGCACCTGGAATCTCAATCGCTATCGCCTGCCGCGCGCGTCCGATCTCCCGGTCTGGAACCTGAAGGTCGACGTGCTGCCGCCGCTTGGTCCGGCCGACATCCCGAAAGGCATGGGCGAGGTCGTCATGATCCCGGTGGTGCCGGCGATTCTGAACGCGATCGCCGACGCGACCGGACAGGCGCTTCTACCAGCTGCCGGTCACGGCGGCGAACGTCATGGCGGCGTTGCGATGACGACGCATCTCATCAGCATGACGGTCAACGGGCGCGCGGTCGGACCGATCGAGATCCCCGTCGGGCTTTCGATGAACGACTTCCTGCGCGAGTACCTCAACCTGACCGGCACCAAGTTCGGCTGCGGCGTCGGCGCCTGCAGCGCCTGTGTCGTCATCCTCGACAATGCGGATGGGACGTCGAGCACCATGCACACCTGCATCACCGGCGCCGATTTCTTCGCGGGCAAGCGCGTTCGCACCATCGAGGGCATTGCGCAAGACGGCAAGCCGACCGCGGTGCAGGCCGCGTTCCTCGATCATTTCGCCTTCCAGTGCGGCTATTGCACCCCGGGCTTCGTGAACCAGGCGCAGGTGCTGGTCGAGACGCTCGCGCGTACGCCGGTTCCGCGCGCGCAGGTGGAGGCCGCCATTCTCAACGCGATGGACGGCCACATCTGCCGTTGCACCGGCTATGTGCGGTACTACGCGGCCTTGCGCGAGCTGATCCTCGCCGATCCGCGGCTGACGCGCTAGTTCAGCTCTCGGAACTCGCGCGCAGCTCGCTGATCACCAGCTCGGCCAGCACCGCCGGGTTGCGCTCGCCGCGCTTCGCATGCTCGACCACGCGCTCGGCGATCGACTTGAGCGTCGGCGCGTCCTCCGGGGAGATTTCGAGAACTTGGCAAATGTCGTCGACGGCATGCGCCATGTCGACGATTTCATCTTGCGCGAATGAGGGGCTCACAGGCAAAAACGCGATACGCATGTACTGACTTCCGCAACAAAAACCGCCGCATCTATCGCCCAGACTAGCATCGGGACGCCAGCCTTGGCGAGTCGACGCTGTAACACACGTGTCGCCAGATCGCCACAAAACGCCGCGCCGGCTGCATCAAGAAACGCTGCGGGACCGGGCTTCTCGTGGCGTAATGCCGCTCCAGCGTTTGAACGCATGCGTGAACGCGCTCACCTCCTGGTAGCCGAGCAGCCATGCAATCTGGGAAATCGACAGGGAATCGTCGGCCAGGTAGCGCCGGGCCAGGTCCGCCCTCAGGCCTTCCAGCACTTCGGAAAAGGTCACGCCTTCCGACGCCAGCCGCCGCGCCAAGGTCCGTTGGCTCAGGCCGAGTCGGCCTGCGATCTCGGCCGCCTGCGCTTTTCCGTGCGGCAGCAACGGGACGAGGGCGTTCTCGACGGCCGACCGGAACGAGCCCAGGTTTGCCGGCCGGCGGGACAGCGCTTCGTCGCAATACTTGATCAGGAGCCTGTTGAGATAGGGATCCGCGCTGACGACCGGCAACAGGCCGACCGGTGCAGTGAACGTAATGTCATCGGCGGCGGCGCCGAACTCGATATCGCCGCCGAAGAATTCAAGCATCTCGGGGCTGACCTCGCGGCGGCGATGCGCGAGTCTCACCCGCGTCGGGATCACATGCTGGCCCGTCAGCTTACGGCATACGCGGACGAGGATGGTCGCGAAGAACTCCATTTGATGTCGATCCAGATGCCGGCTGACGCCGACATAGCGGAAGACAATTGCGACGTCCTTGTCGTTCGCATATTTCAGGCACACGCCTTCATTGACGATCGAGCTGTAGCGTGCCGCTTGCCGCAACGCCTGAGCCAACGTGTCCGACGACGCCGACACGTAGTAGAGCAATCCGATTTCTCGAAGGTCTGGCTGTTGCGCAAGGTGGAATCCGAGCAGGTCGTCCTGCAGAGCGTCAGCCGCCAGATTGAGAAAGCTGATCTGATCCCGAACGTTGAGACGCACGGTCGGGTCGTCAATTTGCTGTGGCGTGAAGCCGGCCTTTTTCAGCAGCGGACCGACGTCAACGCCTGCGGCTGCCGTCTGCGCGCTGGCGAGCCGGGTAATGGTGCCGATGGCGCTTGGAAGCGCGCCGAAACGTTTGCCCTCAGGATCGCTCACAGTGGCGGCCTCCAGCCTGGTCGGGTCGCTTGCTGCCAACGCATGCTACGGCGGGCAGACGTTACCAAATGGTAGCAAGATGCCGACACGAGGTCGTGCGTCGCCGTCGATCAAGTTTTTGGCAAATTGCAACAAGACGCGCCGAGTGCGGGCTGACTATCGTTTGTCGGCTGGCGGGGGTGGGGGTGCGGGCCTCTGGGCGTCTTCGGCTTTGGTCGGGACGTTGGCGGGCCAGATCCAGTGCGGCGTAAGATCTGGCTGATCGCTTGAGAACCAGCGTGCCCCGGCCACACCCCTCGTGGCCGGGGCAACTATTTGAACGGCCGGCGCGGCATTCCACGCGCAGCTCGGCAAAGGCGCGTCGGCCCCGATGGTCCACCTGTCGTCAAGCGTGATCCCATGCACTCGACCGCGAACGTTATGTACGGACTATTTCGCGTCCCACGCAGAAAGAGATTCTCGAGGCTCCCGCTGTCCGACGCATTCAACAGGCGGTCCATCGAGGCGCTGGTGATGCAGGCCTATTTCCAGCTCATTCGCGTCGCGTGGAACGAGGGCGGATCGCGGTCCACCTCGCTGGCGAAGTACGGCAGCTACGAGGTTCGACTGGTTGAAAGGAAGCCTACCGCCGGCGCCGATGCTCCCGATCTGCGGGTGGAGCTCTACGCGAAGGACGCTCAGACGTTGATCGAAGCCCGTGGCTGCGACGACCTTGAAGCGGCGGCAATCGCGGCCGAAGAGATCATGTCGAAAGCCGAGCGATTGCAGAACGACGCGCCATCGAACTTCCAGAAGCCTTGATCAAGCGGCGCGTCATGGCGCGCGGCGCGCCCTCGCAAGCACATCCGGGTTGATCACATTGATCGGATTGCCCGCCGCGTAGGCCAGGATCTGGTCGAAGATCTCGTTGAACTGGCGGTCGTACGCCTCGCGGCTGACATAGCCGATATGCGGCGTCGCGACGACATTGCTCATCTGCAGCAGGGGATGCGCCGGATCGCGCACCGGCTCGTCCTCGAACACATCGACGGCGGCCTTGCCGGGACGTCCGGACTTGAGCGCGTCGGCGAGCGCGCCCGGCTCGATCAGCGGCGCGCGCGCGGTGTTCACCAGAATGGCGGTCGGCTTCATCAGCGCCAGATGCGACGCCTTGACGATATGCCGCGTCGCATCGAGAAGCCGCATGTGCAGGCTGATGACGTCGCATTCGGCATAGAACGCGTCCTGCGACGAGGCCGTGCGCCAGCCGTCCGCCCGCGCGCGTTCGCGCGTGGCCTCGCGCGCCCAGACCACGACGTCCATGCCGAACGCCTTGGCGTAGCGCGCAACCTCGGCGCCGATGCGGCCATAGCCGTGCACGCCGTAGACCTTGCCGCGCAGCGTCGTGCCGACGCCGCATTGCCAGGCGCCGGCCTTCAGCGAATTCATCTGCTGCGGAATATCGCGCGCGGCGGCAAGCACCAGCGCCCAGGTCAATTCCGCCGCGGCGTAGCTCGGCGTTTCGGCACGCTGGTCCGAACACACGATGACGCCGTTGCGCGTGCAGGCGGCGACGTCGATATGCGGATAGACGCTGCGCTGGCTGATCAGCCGCAGGTTCTTCAATTGGTCGAGCAGGGCGGCATGGATTTTGGTGCGCTCGCGGATGAGGCACAGCACCTCGGTGTCCTTGAGCCGCTCGGCCAGCCCATCGGTGTCCTGCAGATGGTCGTTCCAGATGGTGACGTCATGGCCTTCGAGCATGGCGAAGCAAGGGAGCCCGCGCACGGTGTCGAAGTAGTCGTCCAGGATCGTGATTTTCATCGCGTCATGCTCTGTCCGCTCGTCCCCGCGAAAGCGGGGACCCAGGGCCATAAAGGAAATTTGATTCCCGCTTTCGCGGGAATGAGCGGCGGAGATTCGAGCCGAATGGCACATGGTGTGGCGGTTTATTTCGGCGGCTGCATCGCCGCTTTCGCACGCTCGGCGATCGCCGGCGGTATGGAGTAGAGGCTTTGCAGCAAAGCCTGAAGCTGCTGGCCGGTCATGCCGTCGACCAGCAGGCCGGCCTTCGCCGTGGCCGCCAGGAACTCCGGGTCCTGTAATGTCGCCTGGAAGGCCTTGCGGATCGCTTCGAGCCGGTCGGCGGGGACATTCGGCGGCGCGGCGTAAGGATAGCCGATCGACTGCCGCGCGAAGACCATCTCGAGCACGCGCCGGTCGTCGTCAGACGTGGCGAAGTCAAGGATCACCGGAACGGACTTGAGCTCCGGGTGAGCCTTCAGCGCGTGTTGTGCCAGAAGATTGACCTTCTTGTTGACGAGCCACTCCCGTTGCGCGGTCTTGATCGCCGCGTAGGATACGCTGGTCGCGCCGTCGACCTCCCGGCGCTCGATCGCCAGCATCGATTGCGCGGAGCCCTGATAGCCGGTCACGGTTTTGATCTTGGTCCCGAGAATGGTGTTCAGCACGCGGCCATAGATATTGCCGTCCGAGCCCGCGCCCGAGGTGGCGGAGGTCATTCCGCGCGTGCGCAGGTCCTCGAATTTGTTGACGCCGCTTTCGTGCCACGCGATCGCAAGACTGACTTCACCGCTTGGGCTGCCGATCCAGTTGAACTTCAGCGAATCGTAGCGCACGCCCGTGCTGTCGATCAGCGGCAGCATGGTGATGCCGCGCGAGAACGTGCCGATGACGGAGCCGTCCTGCCGGGCGACATTGTAGAGGTGATTGGCCGAGGTCAGGCTGCCGGCGCCGGGCATGCTCTGAACGACGACCTTCGGCTTGCCCGGCAGGTATTGTCCCATGCGGGTCGCGATCAGCCGCGCATAGAGGTCGTAGCCGGCGCCAGGCGGATAGCCGACCACGATCGTGAACGGCTGTGCCTGGAAAAACGCGTCGAGCGCTTGTGCCTGCGCGGGCACGCCCGGCGCCTGCGCCGCGATCAGAAGCGCCGCGGCCACGCCTCGCTTGAACACTGCTTTCATGTCCGCTTCTTTGCCCTATCGCCGGGGCCGGATCAATTCGCGATCCGGATTCCCGCGTTCTTGGCGACCGTCTGCCACTTCGTGCTTTCTCTCGCCAGGAAGGCGCCGAAGTCGGCCGGCGTGCCGGGCATCGGGATCACGCCGAGCTTGTCCATCATCGAGCGCACCTCGGCTGAGGCGAGGCCGGGGCCGAGCACGTCGGCGAGCTGTTTGATGATCGCCGGCGGCGTGCCCGCCGGCGCGACCAGCCCCGTGAACGACATCGACATGAAATCGGGGAGGCCGGCTTCGATCATGGTCGGCACGTCGGGGATGGTTGGATTGCGCGTCTCGCCGGTGACGCCCAGCGCCTTGAGCTTGCCGGCCTGCACCAGCGGAATGATCACCGAGGGATTCTCAAACGTCAGCTCGACCTGTCCGCCCATGATGTCGGTGAGCGCGGCGGCCGTGCCCTTGTAGGGGATGTGCACGATGTCGATCGCCGCGCGCTGCTTGAACATCTCGCCGACCATATGCGGCGGCGTGCCGTGGCCGGGCGAGGCGAAATTGACCTTGCCCGGATTCTTCTTGGCATAGGCGATCAGCTCCTTCACCGTGTTGGCGGGAAATTTCGGATTGACCGCGAGCACGTTGAAGGAGACCGCGACCAGCGCGATCGGCGCGAACGCCTTCACCGGGTCGTAGCCGGGATTGGCGTAGACCGCGGGTCCGACCACCAGCGAGGCGGTGTTGCCGTACATCAGCGTATAGCCGTCGGGATCGGCCTGCGCCGCGGCGCGCGCGCCGATGATGCCGCCGGCGCCGGGACGGTTGTCGATCACGACCACTTGGTTGAGGCCCTGCTCCAGCGCCCGCGCGGTCAGCCGCGCCATGGTGTCGGCGGGGCCGCCGGCAGCGAACGGCACCAGGAACTTGACCGGTTTCGACGGGTAGGACTGCGCGTGCGCGGCGGCGACGACAAGGAGGGTGGCTGCCCCGGCGGCGGCGAGCGTGGCGGCAAGTTTCTTCATTGGATCGGCTCCCATTCAGCCGATCACTGCCGCATGGGGGGCGGCAACGCAATGGATCGGAGTGTCACGCCGCGCTGTCGCGCGGGGCGATCCATTCGCGCCAGATCACCAGCAGCACCGCCATGATCACGGGGCCGATGAACAGGCCGATCAGGCCGAAGGTCTGCACGCCGCCGAGGACGCCGATCAGTGCCAGCAGGAACGGCAGCCGCGCGGCGCGGCCGACCAGCGCCGGCCAGACAAAATTGTCGCCGATGATGGTGACCGCCATGCCGAAGACCCACAACGCCAGCACCGGCAGCACGCCGAACCCCTGCACCAGGAGCAGCAGCGACACGATCGTCACCGCAATCTCGGCGCCCAGCGGCAGCATGGCAAACGCCATCGTCAAGAGCGCGAGCAGCAACGCGTCGGGCGCGCCGATCAGCCAGTAGCCGAAGCCGATGATGATGCCTTCGACCACCGCGACCACCACCGTGCCGTTGACGGTGCCGCGCACCGCCTCGACGATCTTCGTCGCCAGCCGCTCGCCGGGATCGCCCAGCAGGCGGTCGGCGGTGGCGAGCGCGCGCTCCGAAAGCCAGCCGCCGTCGCGATAGAGGAAGAACAGCGCGAGGAGCGTGATGAGAAACAGCAGCAGCCGGTGCAAGGCTTCGCCGCCGAGCGCGCGGGTCCAGGCGGTGACGCTCTCGACGTTCACGCCGCGCAGCCATTGCGCCGCCGCCTGCGGGTCGCTGAGGTTCGTCTGCCACCACGCGACCAGGAGATCGCCGGTGAACGGAAGCTGCGCGATCCATGGCGGGACCGGGACGCCGCTCTTCTGCAGCTCGGCGACCCAGCGCATGGCCGCGTCGCTCGCCTGCGCGAGCTGATGCAGCGCCAGCATCAGCGGGATCAGGAGGACAATGCCGACGAAGAGGGTGAACAAGAGCGGCGCGACGAAACGCGGCAGCGAGTCGGGGATCAGCGCCGCAACGCGCACATAGAGCGGCCAGGTGGTGATGGCGATGACGATCGCCCAGCCCAGCGCCGGGAGGAAATCGGCCGCGATCCAGGCCGCGAGCGCGACCAGCGCCAGCGCCAGCACGGCCCGCACGATCTGGCGGGAGCGGGCGTCGACCGGAAGCGCCGGCCGGCGGTGGCCGGTTCGTTCGTCTGCGTCCGTCTTCGCGTTGGTCGGCATGCCGCTGGATTGAACGCGGCGGGAACAGCCCTGGTTCCGACGCCTGCTACTCGGCGGCGATGCGGCGTGGCTCCGCCAAGCCGACGGCGTCGAGGCACTTGCCGAGGCTCTCGCCGTCGGGGTCGACCATCGCCGCGGTGCGCGCGGAGGCGACCGCATCGGCGGCCTGCCGCAGCGGGATCTGTCCGGCCAGCGCCGGGCGGATCACGTGGCTCTCGATCAGGGCATAGTTGCCGGTGCCGCGCTTGTGGGTGTCGCCATAGCCCTTGATCAGCCGCGCGCATTCCGCGATTTCGAGCGCGAGCTCGGTGGACTGCGCGGCGGCTTCGACGATCAGCGCGAGCCAACGCTCGATCGCATGCTGCTCCTCGGCATAGCGATAGGTGCGCGGGCGCCAACGGCGCAACGCAGCGAGGGTGCGGAAGCGCAGATAGCCCGACACCGAGGTGGTGTTGACCTCCATGCCCCAGTGGAAGCGCGCGAGCTTTTCGCGGTGCTCGGCGAACGCGAGAATCCGCCGTGCCAGCGAGGGCGGCAGCACCGAGCACAATTCGTCAACGCCGGGCTTCAGGAACTCGAAGACCTTCACCGGCTCGCCGGGCTTGGCGCCGACTTCCGATGCGATGCGTGCGAAGCGTGCCGGGTCGGTCTTCGCCTGCGCGACGCGAATCACGTCCTCGTAGGACATGCGCACCGCGAGATGGCGGGCGGTTTCGCGGATGAGGCGCCCGTTGGCATTAGCGCGCGTGTCGGCGTCGCGGATCGCGGCAAGCCGGTCGAGATAGAGGCGGGCATAGGCCCCGCTCTGATAGTCGACGAGCCGGCGCACGCCCTCGCGGATGATGTCGCGTGCGGCCTCCGGGAATTTTTCGATGTCGGCGTCACCCCCTCCCTTTCCCTCCCCCGCTTGCGGGGGAGCGTAGGGTGGGGGCGACTGCTTGGTGTCAGGAGCGCCGGTCTTGGAAACCTCCGGCTTCTGCACCGCATCCAAACCGGCGCGGAAGCCGCGCAGGTTGCCGTCGACCCCCTTGCCGTCGGCGCGGATCGCGGCCTCGAACGCCTCGACCGGGATCGGCAGACGGCCGCTGCCGGCGATGATGCCGAGCATCACCGAATTGATGAACACGCCGTTCTTGCGCGCGATCGCTTCCATGTCGATCAGAATATGATCGCGCGAATTCTCCTCGATCGCCTTGGCGAGCTTTTCCAAGTCATAGCGGCCGTCGCCCATCGCGATCTTCTCGCCCATCACCAAGAAGCGTGAGGTCGATGCGATCGAGAGCGTGCGGTCGGCGGTAACGAAGCCCGAGGCGACGGCGCGGCCGGCTTCCATCAGCTCGCTCGCCATCATCACGTCGACGTCGCCGACGCCGGGCGCCAGCGCCAGCACCGGCTTGGCGGCGCCGTCGCGCGCCGCCGCCGGCAGGATCTCGATGTAGTAGGTGGTGGCGCCGGTGCGCTGCGCGACGCCGGGGATCGACGTCGACTGCACCGGGAAGTTCTGTTGCTCCGCCGCGCTGACGATCCAGTTGGTGAGCACGCCGCCGCCTTCGCCGCCGAGCGCCGCGATGAGTAGGGTGATAGGACGATCATTGGCTTTCGTTTGAGCCACGGCGCCGCGACCGGACTCGGTCTGCTCCCTCTCCCGCTTGCGGGAGAGGGGTGGGGAGAGGGCAAGCTTGCTCCGATCCCGGTGTGACCCCCCTCCCTGTCCCTCCCCCGCAAGCGGGGGAGGGGACCCTGTGGCGCTAGCCCCGCCAAACATCGAAATCACGCGCGTGCGGACAGCATGCAGCATCCGGTCCCACACACCCGGATTGCGCACCACCTCGGCCCGATAGAACGATGGGCACAGCACCGCGGCGTGTGCGACCTCGCCGCACAACCCGCAGCCGACGCAGCTCTCGATCACCGCCGCCACCGGATCGGTGCGCAGCGGGTCGGGATTCGGCTTCACCGTCAGCGACGGGCAACCCGACAAACGAATGCAGGAATGGTCGCCGGTGCAGATCGCGTCGTCGACGCCATAGCGCGTCTTGGTGACGCGTTCGCCGCGCTTGAGCTTCTCGGCGTCCTCCGCGCGCACGCGGCGCTGGCGCGCGAGCTGGCATTCGCCGTCGGCGATGATCACCTTGAGGCCGCGCTCGGCGGTGCGCATCGCCTCCTTCAGCGTGGCGGTCATCTTGGCCACGCCGTAGGTGCGCACCTTACGCATCCAGGTGACGCCGAGCGAACGCAGCGTGGTCTCGATGTCCATGCCGGGCGCGGCGCCGAGCCGGCTGGCGCCCGACGACGGGATATATTGCTGGCCGGTGGCGGAGGCGTAGCCGTTCTGCATGATGATCAAGACGCCGTCGCCCTTGTTGAACAGGTTCGACGTCACGCCGGTGATCAGGCCGTTGTGCCAGAAGCCGCCGTCGCCCATCACGGCGATCGGACGGCGGTCGAGATTGGGCGTCACCGCGGCGGCGCTGGCGAGCGACATGCCGTAGCCGAGAATCGAGTTGCCCATGCTGAACGGCGCGAAGGTCGCGAACGCATGGCAGCCGATGTCGCCCGAGATGTGGGTCGGACCGAGCTCGCGCTGCATCAGCTTGATGGCGGAGAACACCGGCCGCTCCGGGCAGCCGGTGCAGAAGGTCGGCGGGCGCACCGGCATGTCGCCGAGCGACGCGGCGGCGAGCGGCTTGTGCGCGAGCATCCCTTGCACGCGCGTGCTGATCGCGTCGGCGTCGATGCCGGCGGGACGGGCTTCGCGCACGAAGGTCGCAAGTCCGTTGAGCAGGACGTCCGAGGTATAATCGCCGGTCTTCGGCAGCGCGCCCTTGCCGAAGATGCGGGTCTGGATGTCGGCGCGGCGCAGTTCGACGTTGATCTGCTGCTCGATGTATTCGGGCGAGCCTTCCTCGACCACCAGCACCGCGCGCTTGCCGGCGCAGAACTCGCGCACTTCCTCGCCCACCAGCGGATAGACGCAGTTGAGCACATGGATCGGCACCCGCGATGAGCCATCGATCTTCGCGAGATCGAGCCGCGCCAGCGCGCGCAGCACGCCCGAGGTCAGCCCGCCGCAGACGATGATGCCGATGTCGGAAAGATCGCCGGGGATGAATTCGTTGAGCTTGTGGGCGCGGATGAAATCGATCGCGGCGGGCAGGCGGTCCTCGACCTTGAGCCGTTCGTGCACGAACAGCGCCGGCGGATGCGCGAGCCGCGCATACTCGAAACGCGGCGGGCCGGGGATGCGGTTGCGGCCGGAGAAGGCGGCGCGCTTGTTGTTCTTGGTGGCGAACTCGCCGGTGACGTGACAGGCGCGGATGCGCAGCTCCATCATCACCGGCGCGTGGCTCGCCTCCGACAGCTCGAAGCCCTTCTCCACCATGCGCACGATGGTCGGCAGGTCGGGCCGCGGGTCGAGCAGCCACATCGACGACTTCAGCGCGTACGCATACGAGCGCTCCTGGATCACGCTCGCGCCTTCGCCGTAGTCCTCGCCGAGGATGATCATCACGCCGCCGACCACGCCCGGCGACGAGAGATTCGAGAGCGCGTCGGCCGCCACGTTGGTGCCGACGATCGATTTCCAGGTGACGGCACCACGCAGCGGATAGTTGATCGAGGCGCCGAGCATCGCCGCCGCCGCCGCCTCGTTGGTGCAGGTCTCGACATGCACGCCGAGGTCGGCGAGCAGGTCCTCGGCCTCGACCATCACGTCGAGCAGGTGCGACACCGGCGCGCCCTGGTAGCCGCCGACATAGCTCACGCCCGACTGCAGCAGCGCCTTGGTGACCGCGAGGATGCCTTCGCCGCGGAAGACGTCGCCGTCGCCCAGCTTCAGCGATTCCACTTCCTTCTTGAACGAGCGTTCCATGGTCCGTTTTTCGCGCCTTCGGGCAGCGGGGTGTTGCTTCAAACTATTACAAACAAGGGTGTTTTAACAGCCTGCGGGGCTTTCGGGGGTTTTGCTCTGCCGGCGCCTGGCCCTGCGGCCGGTTAACGGCGAAATCGACGGCTGGGTGGGTTCGTCACTTGTGCTTAACATAGCCCGGCGCGAGGGGCGGGGCTTTGAGAGTCCAGTGGCAACAACCGTAAACATGTTTTGGCACGGCGACCCGCTGCCACCCTACGCACGATGCTGCATGCAGTCGTTCCTCGATCGCGGTCACCAGGTGCGGCTTTACTCCTACCATTCGCTCGATCCTCCGCCGGGCGTCGAAGAAGCCGATGCTGCGCGCATTCTGAGTGCCGACGATTTGCCGCGGTACCATACCATCGCCGCTTTCGCGGACGCCTTCCGATACGAGCTGTTGTCGAAGGAGGGCGGATGGTGGGTCGATGTCGACGTCGTCTGCCTCACCGACAAAATGCCTCAGGCAAACTACGCCTGGGCGGAGCAGGAGCCCGGCGTCGTCAACGTCGCGATCCTCAAGTTCCCAAAGGGGGATGCGATTCTCGCCCAACTGGCCACGCTCGCGCGCGCGTCCTCGGGCGACACGGCATGGGGGGTGACCGGGCCCCATCTGATATCGAAGGTCTTGCGTGGGTTCGATCCGCCCGATCGAGCGGGAACGACCCGTCAATTCTATCCGCTTCACTGGCTCGAAGCTCCGCTGCTTCTACTGCCGGAGTACAAGCTCGAGGTGCTTCGCCGGACGAAGGATGCGATGTTCCTGCATCTATGGGCGCATGCCTTGCACGAAGTCGGCATTGATCGCGACGCCGATGTGCCCCGCGGCAGCCTGCTATATGATCTCCTGAAGCCTGGCGCAGACAATCGAGCAACGTTGTGGACCGAGTTGAAGATGCGGCGTGCGATCAACAAATACTGGCGCCAGTCCTGGGTGCGGGACCGTTGGTCCAACGCATTCGATCGCACCAAGACGCCGCCGCGGGTCCGATACCGGCTGTTTTGATGCGGGCGGACATTCCGTGATGCCCAGCGCCTGGCGACGAATTCGAATGCGCTTGTCGGCCGCAGCGACCGGACTTCGCTATGCGCTGCATGCGCGCGCGTGCGGCGTGAAACTGCCGCCCGGCCGGCTCGATCCTTCGGACCGAAGTGTCGATGTCGATCAGCGCTATGTCATGAACTCCGCCGCTAGATTTGGCGCGGTGTTCAAGACTTGGTGGCATGGCCGCTACACCACATGCGTGGTCGGCCACGCCCGCGGACGGCGGCTGCTCGCAGCGAACGAAGATGTGCTGGTTCCGCGTTCGATCGATCTGAACGGGTTGATTCCCATGGGCTGGATCCGCTCGATGCGAGGGGACGCCCATCGGCACTACCGCCGCTTGTTCATCCGGGCCTTGCAAGCGGTGTCGGTATCCGCCCATGCGGCCGACGTCCGCCGCATCGTCCGCGACAACCTCGAGGGTCTTGCGCGCGTTCCGCACCGGACACATCGGGAAGTCCGCGCCGCGCTGCGCGACACGACCTCATCCATCATGTTGAGGCTGCTGTTAGGGGTTTCCACAGAACTCGAAGGAGTTTGACGAGCTGATGCAGCTTTACCGGCGTTTCGGCCCGGAGCATCCCGTCGACCGGATCGATGCGCAGAACGGCGAGGCATTTGCCGAAATCATGGTTCGCGTTCAGCGGCTGGCGGATGCCATGAAAGGCGGCACCGCCGGCCGGGACGCGCCAAGCGTCCTGCGGCACATCGTCGAGAGCGGATCGGACGATCGGACTGCGCTCGGCAACCTGGTCTACATGTTCGAGCCCGCGCACTTTGACGTCTACAGCCTGTGGCACTGGGTGTTGTGGCACATCGCAGGGCATCAGGGCGTCGCTGAACGCATTGCCGTCGCGCTCAAAACGAACCAGGCCGAGGCGGAAAACCTCGTACGCGCGGCGATCTTGGAAACGCTGAGGCTCGAACAGAGCGAGGTTCTCTACCGGGAAGCCAAATCCTCCGTCGCCTTCGACGGCATGTTTTTGCCAAAAGACACCATCGTTCGGGTGTGCCTGTGGGAAGGCCACAAGGATCGTCAGACCTTTTCGGAGCCGTTCGCTTACAGGCCGGACCGTTTCATGGAACGTCAGTACGAGGTCGATCAATTTGCTCCGTTCGGATTGGACAAGCATCGGTGCATTGGCGCCGAGCTGACCTTGTCCCTGACCGCGCTTTTTCTAGAAGAGCTCGTTTCCAATTTTACCTGCGTCATCGCCAACGAGGGGCCGGCACAGCTTGGGTCGTATCATTGGGAGCCCAATGCTGACGCAAAGATTTCGTTGTCGCCCCGCCCCGCGGCAGGTTGATGGACAGCATCTGAAATTTACGCGGACGCGCTCCGCATACACGCGCCGCCGCCTGCAATCGATCAGCGTTGTTCCGACGACGATGCCGATGATCCGAAAATTCGGCCCATGAGAGCCTTTCGTCGCGCGCGCGAGTTCGCCGGGAAATAACAAGCCACCAACCGGGCGAATCCGCGCAAGTAACTCCGAAACGACAATCCCCATGCGACCGAATGCGCGCGCGCGCGCAACCGCTTTGCCAATTGGTCGTCGCCACGGGCCATCGCCAAGCGTGCAACACCTACAACAGTCTTCAACACGCGATATCTGATTTCATCGCGGGAGATATCGAGGATTTTCAGCGCGCGACGTAGCTGTGGACGCCCCGATACAAACGGTTCCGGCTCCCCATCCTCGCGGGCGCGGGCGGCGGCGATGATGCAGGTATCCGCGATCGCCAGCCGGATCGGACGTCCCGCCGACATCGAACTCTCGTGGATGCGATAGCGCGCCAACACCTCTTCGCAGTTGGCGATCTCGGTGACGGCCGCCATCCGGCACCAGAGATCGAAGTCCTCGCAAAGCCTGAGCCCGATGCGATAGCCGCCGACCGCGTCAAAGACTGATTTGCGGATCATGACCGTGGAGTGGACGAACGGATTTCCGGTACGCATGAAGTGGCGCAGCTCGGTATCCGTCAGCGGCAGCCTGCGCCGTCCGAGCGGTCGGTCCTCGCCGTCGATCAGGTCCACGCATGCGCCCAGAAGGCCGAGATTGGCATCCCTCGACATCCGCGCGTGTTGTACGGATAGTCGATCCGGCAGCAGGATGTCGTCGCCGTCGAGGCGCGCGAGCAGCGGCGCGCGGGCGAGGGATGCCGCATAGTTCAGGCACCGCGCCAGGCCGATCGATCGATACTGATGCAAGCGGATCCGGTCGTCCCTTGCGGCCCATTCGGCGAGAATCCGGTCGGTGCCGTCCTCGCTCCCGTTGTCGACGACGATGGCCTCGTAGTCCCGAAAGCTCTGGTCGGCTAGGCTCTGCAACGTTGGTTGCAGGAAGCGCCCGGGATTTCGGACGGCGATGACAACGGACAGGGCGGGTTGCACGGACGTTGGGGTCCCATTGTGCTGGTATCGGGCGTTTTGTGCCGGGGCGGGAGCGCGCTACGCCTGCTCGCCGCCGCTGCCGTCGGGCGAGAACAGGTAGCCGGAGCCGCGGACGGTGCGGATCACCGTCGGGTGCGCGGGGTCGGGCTCGATCTTGCGCCGGATGCGGGTGATGCGCACGTCGATGGCGCGGTCGAAGGCTTCGCGGTCGCGCGCCTCCGCCAGGTCGAGCAGGCGTTCACGCGAGAGCACGCGTTTGGGGTTCTCCGCAAAGGCCTTGAGCAGCGCGAATTCGGAGGTCACCAGCGGATGCTCGTTGCCCTCCTCGTCGCGCAGCACCTGCGCATTGACGTCGAGCCACTTGGTGCCGAAGCGGATTGGCGCGCTGGTCGCGGCGGTGGCGCCCGTCGCCGCCGCCGGCGGCGCCGCAACGCTCCGGCGCAACACCGAACGTACGCGCGCCAGAAGCTCGCGCAGCTCGCAGGGCTTGGCGAGATAGTCGTCGGCGCCGAGCTCGAGCCCGACCACGCGGTCGATCGGCGAGGCGGTCGCGGTCAGCATGATGATCGGCACCGAGCCGTGCTGCTTGAGCGCGCGCACGATCGAGAGGCCGTCCTCTTCCGGCATGTTGAGGTCGAGGATGATCAGGTCGGGCGCCTGCCTGGCGATGGCTTCGCGCAGCGACTTGCCGCCGTCGCACAGCGTCACGTCGAAGCCGTGCAGCTTCAGATAGTCGCCGACCATCTCGCGCGCCGGCGCCTCGTCGTCCACCACATAGATGTGCTGGGTCGCGCTCATGACGATGCTTCCGCCGCCATCGGCAGCTTGATCATGAAGGTCGAGCCTTGTCCCGGCCCGGGGCTTTCGGCCGCGATCGTGCCGCCGTGCAGCTCGACGATGCGCTTCACGATCGAGAGCCCGAGACCGGTCGAGCTTTCGCCGGCGGTCGGCTTCGCCGACAGGCGCTGGAAGCGGCCGAACAGGCGGCCGAGGTCCTCCTGCGAGAGGCCGGCGCCTTCATCCTTCACCAGGATGAGCGTGAACTCGTTGTCGCCCGACATCGACAGCTCGATCTTGCCGCCGGCCGGGCTGTATTTGATGGCGTTGCTCAGGAGATTGTCGACCGCCTCGCGCAGCCGGTCCGGATCGCAGGTCGCCCAGCGCACCGGCGGCGTCACCAGATGAATGGTCTGGCGCTTGCGTTCGGCCAGCCCTTTGTTGGCGGTGACGACCTCGGTGATGATCGCGGCGATATCGACCGACTCCTTGCGGATCGAGATATCGAGCGCGTCCATCATCGCGTCGGTGACCAGGTCGTTGACCATGCCGGTGAGCTGCGTGGCGGAGCCGCGGATATGGCCGAGCTGCTCGCGGATTTTGTCGAGCGGAAGCGGCGCCATCTCGGCGAGCTCGTTGAGCATCTCGGCGCGGCCCAGGATCACCGCCAGCGGATTCTTGAGGTCGTGGGCGATGGTGCCGAGCACCTCGTTCTTGAACTCGTTGGCGCGCCGCAGCCTTATCCACTGCGTGGTCAGCCGGTGATTGGCGGCGGTCAGCGCGCGGGTGCGCTCGCGCACGCGCTCCTCCAACCGCACGGTGGCGTCGTTCAGTTGCTCGTACAGGATGACGTTGTCGAATGCGACCGACAGGCGGCTGCAGAACACCTCGACCAGCGAGCGGTCGGTCGGTGACAGCGGCCGCTGCGTTTCCAGAAGCACCACGACTTCGCGGCCGCTGCCGGTCTTGACGTACAGCACCGAGAGCTTGGGATGGAATTCGTGCGCGTGGCGCTGGAACGCACCGTTGACGGCGTTGCGCAGCGCCGGATCGAGCGCGGCGGCGCCGGAGGTGCCGGCGAAATGCCGGTAGCAGCCGGAGCCCGCGAGGATCGAGTATTTCTCCTGCTCGGTGGCGCTGTCGCGCAGCACCAGGATGCCGCCGCACTCGACATTGATCAGTGTCGCCAGCTGTGTGAGCACGCCTTCCGCCAGCCGCTGCATCGACTTGAAGTCGAACAGCGTGGAGGCGCCCTCGATGATCATCTCGAGGCCGCGGCGGGTCTCCAGCATGCGCTGGAGCTGCTGATAGCCGCGCAGCGCCGCGGTCAGCGCGGTGAACAGCTTGTCGGCGGTGAGCTCGGTCTTCGCCTTGTAGTCGTTGATGTCGTAGTCGACGATGACGCGGCGCTCCGGCGCCTGCCCGGGCTGGCCGGTGCGCAGGATGATGCGGACGGTCTCGTTCTTGAGCTCGGTGCGGATGTAATCGACGAGCTGCAGGCCGGCGTCGTCGGTCTCCATCACCACGTCGAGCAGGATCACGGCGATGTTCGGGTGGTCGCGCATCAGCGCGCGACCCTCCTCGGCGGAGTGCGCGGAGATGATCTCGATGCCCTGGCCGTTGAGATTGTAGTCGTAGAGCGCGAAGCGCGTACCTTCGTGCACCGCCGGATCGTCATCGATGACCGCGACCTTCCACGCGATTTCCAGCGCGGCGGGCCGCGGTGCGCCGTCGTCGTCGATCACCCGGATGAAGTCGTTTTCGTTGCTCATGCCGACTGCGTCATCGTAGCGGGCTGCGGGGGCTCTGCCGGTTCTTCCCGTGGTGCCGTCAATGGAAGCCTGATCCACAGGGTGGTGCCACGTCCCAGGGCGGAGTTCAAGCCGCAAACGGCCACCGAGGCGGCGTGTCACAATATTGAACACAATATGCAAACCAAGCCCGGTGCCGCCGTGGCTTCGGCGCGTGGTAAAGAACGGCTCAAAGGCGCGGCGCTGGGTCTCCTCGCTCATGCCGACGCCGTCGTCGGCGAACTCGATCTCCACGTGGTCCGGGCCCGAGCGCTTGATCGCGAGCCGCATCGAGCCGGGGCGGCGGTCCGGGAACGCGTGCACCAGCGCATTCAGCACCAGGTTGGTCAGCACCTGGCCGTAGGGGCCGGGATAGCTGTCCATGTTGATCTCTTCGCTGATATCGACGCTGAACGCGATCGCCGAGCGCTTGAGCGCCGGCAACAGGCTCGCGACGATCTGCTCGGTGGCTTCGCCGAGCTCGAACACGCGGCGCTCGGCATGGCTGCGGTCGACCGCGACCTGCTTGAACGCCTGGATCAGATCGGCGGCGCGGTTGAGGTTGGCGACGAGCTGCTTGGCCGCTTCCTGGCTGCCGGTGATGAACTCGTCGAGTGTCGACTTGCGCACCGCGCCGTCGCGGATCGCGGCTGAGAACTGGTCGCAGCGCCGCGCGAAGCTCGACGCGACCGTCAGGCTGATGCCGATCGGATTGTTGACCTCGTGGGCGACGCCGGCCACCAGGCCGCCGAGCGCGGCGAGCTTCTCCGCCTCGATCAGGCTCTGCTGCGTCTCCTGCAATTCGCGCAGCGCCATTTCGGCGTTTTCCTTGGCGGCCTTGAGCTCGATCTCGGCCTGGCGCTTGGCGATGGCGTTCTCGCGGAACACCTCGACCGCGCGCGCCATCTCGCCGATCTCGTCGCGGGCGTGGGTGTCGCGGACGACCTGGCCGTAGTGTCCCGCCACGATGGCGTGCATCGCGCCCATCAGCGAGCGCAGCGGCCCGACGATGCTGCGCGCGATCGCCAGCCCGATCAGCACCGCGATGAACAAGGCAAGGACCGAGGCGATCGCGATGCGCAGGTACATGTTGGACAGCGCATTCTCGAACCGGTCGTAGGCGACGCGCTCGCGCCGGCGCATGTCGTCGGACAAGGTGTCGATGATGCGCGCGATCATCTGCTGGTTGCCGTCGATCTCTTCGCTCAATAGATGCGAACGGGTGGTGAAGTGCTCGGTCAGATTGGCGACGCCGAGCCGCCACGACACGATGCGGTAGGCCAGCGCCCCGAGCGCGCCGCGCTGTAGGTCGTTGTCGGCGAGATCGAGCATGACCGGGATGGTGGCTTCGATCGCGTCGAGGTTCTTGAGGATTTCCTCGGCGATGTCGCGGGTCTGCGTCAGGTAGTATGCATTGGTCAGCACCAGCGTGGTCGAGAACGATTCCCGCGATTTCGAGAGCGAGGGCCAGATCAACGATCCCTGCTCGCGGGTGCCGTTCTCCATGATGGCGTAGAGGCCGGACATCTCTTGCACCGCGCGCAGCACCTGGTTCTCGTAAGCCGTGCCGATCGCGCTCTGCACGTTGCGCAGGTCGGAGAAGCCGGCGACGAACCGCTCGGTGGCGTGCACCAGCGGCTCCGCCGCGCCCTTGAGGATCGGATCGGCGGCGGCATGCACCTTCAACGCCGTCATCACGGTTTCGCGCAATCCCGTTATCTCCATCAGGAGATCGACATTGGGCTGCGTGAAATAGCGGTGGATGAGGCCTTGCAGGCGCACCGCATCGCTTTCGAGCTGGGTCAGCAGCCGTTCGGAATCGCGGGTCTGCCGCAGCTCGTTGCGCGCATCGGTCAGCACGCGGGTGCCGTCCCAGATGACGGCCGCGAACACGAACACCGCAATGGCGTTAAGCGCGGCCAGCGAGAGGATGCGCCAGCGGATGGGAAGCTGGCGCATCGCCTGCTGCGAGCTCGCCGTGGGCGGGCCTGCTGCGGTCGTGTGTTGCGGTACCGCCTTCAATTGCAACTCGATCCCTCGGTATTCATTGCAGCGATTCGATCCGTTTGATCAGCGGACCAAATCGCGAGTCCATGCGCATCTCGTTGCGCAGCGGGGCGGTGGCGGCTTCGAACGCCTTGCGGTCGATCTTGTCGATGACCGTCACGCCCATGTTCAAGGCGCGCTGGCGCGACTGCTGCTCCCAGCTCAGCCATTGTTCGCGCATGTAGCGCGAGGATTCGCGCGCCGCGCCGCGGAAGATCGTGCGTTCGTCCGGCGCCAGCTCCTCCCAGGCGCGCCGCGACATGATCACGATCTCCGGGCCCATCGTGTGCTCGGTAACGGTGTAGAACGGCGCGGCCTTGAAATGGTTTGCGCTCACATAGGATGGCCAGTTGTTCTCCGCGCCATCGACGAGATTGGCCGTGAGTGCGGTTCCGATCTGACCGTAGGGCAGGCTGATCGGCGTGCCGCCGAGCCCCCTGATCATCTTCTCCATCAGTTCGGATTGCTGGATACGGATGCGCTGGCCGCGCAAGTCGTCGAGCGTGCGCACCGGACGGCGGGCGGTGTAGACCGAGCGCGCGCCGGAATTGTAGAAGGTCAGCCCGATGAAGCCGTAGGGCTCGAGCGCGCCCAAGATTTCCTCGCCGATCGGACCGTCGATGACCTTGTAGAGGTGATCGACCGAGCGGAACAGGAACGGCAGCGCCAGAACGTTCAGCACCGGCGCGACATTACCGATCGCGCCCACATTGATGCGATTGATGTCGATCGCGCCTACCCGGGTCTGCTCGACCGTCTGGCTCTCTTCACCGAGCTGCCGGGAGTGGAAGACCCGGATGCTGTGACGCCGCTCCGTCCGTTGCGTGACCAGCTGGTCCATCATCCGCAGCGCCTGCACGGTCGGATAGTTCTCTTCCTGGATGTCGGCGGCGCGGAATTCACGCGCGGCCGCCACGCCGGTCGCGACCAGCGTCGCGGCGAACGCAATCGCGGCGATACGGCACCGCCGGCAAGAGATCATGCCGTCTGCGTCGGACCAGATCATATTGGTGCGTCTCCCGCGCACGCGGTTCAAAGCTCGCTCAATCATAGGATCGTTGTCGGGGCCGTTCCATCGGAGAAAAAGGGATCGAATTGGGACGATTAACACCGGAATCGCCGCGCTTTAGTAGGATGAAATGCATATCCAGGGCGGGAGCGGCCCCGATTGTTTCGTCGTCGCCCGACCGACGAAACATTCCCTGGAACTCACGAAACCATTTTCCGCCTCAGCGCAATCCTTGCGAAACCCCCCGTTGATACTTGGGGCAGGCGGCGCCGAGGCGCCGGTGGTTGGAGCGACACATGCAGTACAGTCAGGCAGTGGCCGTCACCTCGGGCAGGGGCACCCAGTGGTCCGCCCAAGACAATTCTGACGCGGCTCTGGTCGAGGCCATTGCCGCCGGCGACAAGCACGCATTGCAAGTGCTGTACGGGCGCCACCACGTGAAGGTTTATCGGTTCGCGCTGCGCTTCGTGCGCGACGAGGCCTACGCCGAAGACATGGTCAGTGAGGTTTTCATCGACGTGTGGCGGCAGGCCGATCGGTTCGAGCGCCGCTGCCAGGTGTCGACCTGGCTGCTCGCGATCGCCCGCAACAAGGCGCTGTCCAGCCTGCGCCGCCGCTCGAACGAGCAGCTCGACGACGAAGTCGCGGAATTCATCGAAGATCCGGCCGACAATCCGGAGGTCGTGATGCAGAAGCAGGAGCGTGGCGAGATCCTCCGCGCTTGCCTCTCGGAGCTGTCCCCGGCTCACCGCGAGATCATCGACCTCGTCTACTACCACGAGCGGTCGATCGAGGAAGTCTCCGAGATCATCGGCGTGCCGGCGAACACCGTGAAGACCCGGATGTTCTACGCCCGCAAGCGGATCGGCGAGATGATGGCGGCCCGCGGCATCGAGCGCTACGCGATCTAGGCTTCCGACTCTTCCCTGCACACGCAGAATCAGGTGAGGTGCCCCCTAAAGGGGCACCTCATGCTTTGTGACACCTGATGCTTTGCGATACTTGCCGATATACCGAACGACCCGGCTTCGTGCGGGCGCGCGGCCGCGCCGGCAAGGAGAGCGCCGGCGAGATGATCCCGTGCCCCGATTGCGGCGGGCAGGGCATCGGCCACTGCTGCGACGGCATCTGCGAGCAGCCGGAGCTGGGCGCGCAGCAGAGCCCTGGCGTGGTGCGCGACCGTTAGTCTAACGTTTGATCCATGAGTACGAGCGCAGCGTCTTCCGTCACGTCAACCATCGTTCAGCGCGGCCCCGTCAGCATCGAGGTGCTGGCGCAAGGGGCCGGCCATCGCGTCGTGCTGCTGCCGTCGCTCGGCCGCGGCGCTTCCGACTTCGACGTCATGGCGGCGCGGATCGCAGCCGCCGGCTATCGCGTGCTGCGGCCGCAGCCGCGCGGCATCGGCCGCAGCACGAGCCCCGCGCCCTATGCCGACCTGCATGATTGCGCCGCCGACATCGCCGCCGTGATCGATCACGACGGCGGCGGTGCGGCGCTGGTCGCGGGTCATGCCTTCGGCAACCGCGTCGCGCGCATGCTGGCGACCGACCGGCCCGAGCTGGTGCGCGGCGTCTCGCTGATCGCCGCCAACGTGGGCCACGCGCCGTCGACGCCGCCGATCCGCGAGGCGATCCGCAACAGCGCCAACAACGCGCTGCCCGACGAGGAGCGGCTGAAGGCGCTGCAAGTTCGCATTCTTCGCGCCCGGCAACGATCCGCGGCCCTGGCTCGAGGGCTGGCATCCGGAGGTGCTGGCGGCGCAGCGCTTCGCCGGCGATCAGACCTCGCGCCAGATGGACTACGCCGGCGGTTCGGCGCCGATCCTCTATCTCCAGCCGGGGCACGATCCGCTGGCGCATGTGGAGGACGCGCACGCGTTCAAGCGCGCGCTCGGCGACCGCGTGACCGTGATCGTGATCGACAACGCCAGCCACGCCGCGATCGAGGAGCAGCCGGAGGCGATCAGCGCCGCGCTCATCGATTTCGCCAACCGGCTCTGGCCGCGCTGAGAAGTTTTTTCTTCTTTCGACACATGCGTGGTCTCTCCGTTCCCCTCCCCCCGCAGCATCAGCGCGTTCACGCGCGTCTTGACGCGCTATGCGGCGGGGAGGGGTCAGGGGTGGGGGGTGTTTCGTGATCTGCAGCATTGCCCCCCACCCCCGACCCCTCCCCGCCATTCGCTGTGCGAATGGGGGAGGGGCGACTCGCGGCGCGACCGCCGGTAACCGAGAGTTCGAACAAGCGGCGTCAAAGCGTCCCGCGGGGAGGAATTGACAGGACATCCCCCGGCCGAGCGCGTAAGTTGCCCGTAAGACCGCGAGAAGCCCGGTGGTGTTTGTACAGGCTCCAAAACGCGGTGGGGGAACGAGACGTGAGCAAAGACATCCTGCGCAATGGAGACGTCATTTCGTCCGCCGTGCTGGCGGCGCTTGGCGCCTACATCGTGATGGAGGCGCGCCACTGGGTCTATTACAGCGACGACGGCCCGGGCCCAGCGTTCTTCCCGATCTGGTACGGCATCGTGATGATCGGGCTCTCGCTCGCGCTCATCGCGATGACGATCGTCGCCAGGGAACCGAAGGCGAAGACGCCGGACTGGCAGGGCATCAGCCGCGCGCTGATCACCTGGGCCGCCTTCGCGATCTGTGCCGTGCTGATGGGCTGGCTCGGATTCCTCGTCGCGTTCGCGCTCCTGACCTTCTTCGTGATCACGTTCGTGTTCCGGCAGCCGCCGGTGACCGCCGGCATCGTGGCGGTCGTCGCCGCGGCCGGCTTCTATCTCGTGTTCCCGTTCGCCTTGAGCGTGACGCTCCCTACCGGCGTGTTCGGGTTCTGACATGGACGTGCTGGGCGGACTGCTGCACGGATTTTCGGTCGCGCTGCAGCCGACCAACTTATTCTGGTGCTTTGTCGGCTGCTTCCTCGGCACCGTCGTCGGCATCCTGCCCGGCCTCGGTCCGGCCGCGACCATCGCGTTGTTGCTGCCGCTGACTTTCAAGATGGATCCCGCCGGCGGCATCATCATGCTGGCCGGCATCTACTACGGCGCCAAATATGGCGGCTCGACCACCTCGATCCTGCTCAACATCCCGGGCGAGTCGTCGTCGGTCGTCACCTGTATCGACGGCCATGCCATGGCGAAGAACGGACGCGCCGGGCCCGCGCTCGGCATCGCCGCGATCGCGTCGTTCATCGCCGGCAGCGTCGGCATCGTCCTGCTCACCGTGCTGGCGCCGCCGGTCGCGCTCTTCGCGCTGCAGTTCTCGTCGCCGGAATATTTCGCGCTGATGTGCCTCGGCCTCGCGCTGGTGGTGCTGCTGTCGGGCCCTTCGTTGATCAAGGGCCTGCTGTCGCTGTTCGTCGGGTTGTGGCTCACGTCGATCGGCACTGATCTCTTCACCGCGCAGTCGCGCTTCATCTTCGGCCAGTCCGAGCTGCTCGGCGGCATGGACTTCGTCGTGGTCGCGATCGGCGTGTTCGCGATCGCGGAGGTGATGGCCAGCATCGATGCCGGCGACAAGGCGCGCATGCTGCCGGTGCCGAAGGGCTTGCGCAATCTGCTGCCGAGCTGGGAGGAGCTGAAAGCCTGCCGCTTCGCCTTCATCAACGGCTCGATCACCGGCTTCATCATCGGCGTCCTGCCGGGCGCCGGCGCCGCGATCTCCTCGTTCATCGCCTACGGCATCGAGAAGGCATTCTCCAAGCATCCCGAAAAATTCGGCCATGGCGCGCCGGAAGGCGTGGCCGCGCCGGAGGGCGCCAACAATGCCGACTCCGGCGGCGCGCTGGTGCCGCTCTTGACCCTCGGCATCCCCGGCGGCGGCACCACCGCGATCATGCTGTCGGCGCTGGTGCTGTGGGGCGTGCGGCCCGGTCCGCTGCTGATGACGGAGTCCCCGGACATCTTCTGGGGTCTGGTCGCCAGCATGTATATCGGCAACGTGGTGCTGCTGATCCTCAACCTGCCGCTGGTGCCGCTGTTCGCGCAGATCCTGCGGCTGCCGGTGCACATCCTGTTCCCGATCATCCTCGGCATCTCGCTGGTCGGCGCCTACGGCGTCTCCGGCCGGCTGTTCGATATCGGGCTGCTGGTGGGCTTCGGCCTGCTCGGCTACATCATGGTGAAGCTGAAATATCCGACGGCGCCGCTGATCCTCGGGTTCGTGCTCGGCGACGCGATGGAACGCGCATTGCGGCAGTCGCTCACGATGTCGCAGGGCGACCTCACCATCTTGGTGCGGGGCTGGATATCGGCCACCATGCTGGCCTGCGCGGTCCTGATCCTGCTGCTGCCGTTGATGGGCCGCTTCAACAAGGCTCGGTTGCAGGCGATCGCCGAGGGCGGATAGACCGCTTGCGCAGCGCACGCTATAGCGCGCAGGAATTCAAGAGTTTGGAGGTATCCATGATCACCCGTTTGATTCCGTCCCTCGCCGCGCTCGCGCTTGTTGTCGCCGGCGCCGTTCCGGCCCACGCACAATTCAAGCCGACGCGAACGGTGGAGTTCATCGTGCATGGCGGTCCCGGCTCCGGCAACGACGTGTTCGCGCGCCAGCTCACCACCATCATCGACCAGGAGAAGCTTGCGCCGGTGCGTTTCCAGGTCGTCAACAAGCCGGGCGGCGGCAGCACCACCGCCGCGGCCTATCTGGTCAGCAAGAAGGGTGACCCGCACGCGATCGCATGTTGGGTGAACATCTGGCTGCTCGATCCGCTGGTGCAGCAGGCCGCGACCAACCGGCTGCACGACATGAGCCCGATCGCACGGCTGGTGGTCGAGCCGGCGCTGGTCGTGGTGCTGGCGGACTCGCCGTACAAGTCGCTCGGACAATTCATCGAGGCAGCCAAGGCCAACCCGGGCAAGCTGCGCTGGTCCGGCGGCTCGATCACCTCGCGCGAGAACACCGTGCGCCAGTTGCTGATGCAGCTAACCGGCGCGCGCTGGCAGTTCATCTCGTTCCCGTCCGGCGGCGAACGGCTTGCCGCGCTGCTCGGCGGCCACGTCGAGATGATGATCGTCGATCCGAGCGAAGCCGGCGAGCAGATCCGCGCCGGCAAGTTCCGCGCGATCGCGCAGGTGAGCGAGCGCCGCCTGCCGGGCTTCCCCGACATCCCGACCATCAAGGAAGCGGGCTTCGACATCCCGAACGTCCCGCAGATGCGCGGCATCGTCGGCGCGCCCGGCATGTCGGCCGAGGCGGTCGCCTATTACGAGGACCTGTTCTTCCGGGCGAGCCAGGCGCCGGCGTGGAAGAAGTTCGTCGAGGAAAGCCAGCTCGACGGCGAGTTTGTCCGCTCCAAGGAGCTCAAGCCGTTCCTGGTCAGCTTCGAAGGCACGCTGCGGGAGATTCTGAAGGCGGCGGGCGCGAAGTTGGTGCGGTAGCTGGGTCAGCGACGCGGGCTCTCGCGTCTCGTGCGCTCTGCCGTCTGAATTCGGGTTTACCCGAGTTCAGCGTCTAAATTTGGTCGAAGTCGGAAATATCCGACTTCGATGGGAGAGGGCTCAAGAAAGAACGACTTAAGAAACGTCGAAACCAGGGAGAGACCGCCATGAATATCCGAACGTTCGTGGTCGCCACTGTCGCCAGCATCGTTGTGACCGGTGCGGCGGACGTCGCGCGAGCCAACGGCCTGGAACGCCTTTACATCATCGACTGCGGCCACTCGCTCGGTCCGGACCAGTCCCGTTGGACGCCGGGAGTCAACGTCGGTACGCCGCTGCCGATGGTTGGTAATTGCTATTTGATCAAACACGCGCAGGGCTGGCTGGTGTGGGACACCGGTCACACTGACGCCATCGCGAAGATGCCTCACGGCCAGCCCGGCAAGGACGGCTCGCCGCACTGGTGGCGTCCGAAGACGCTCGAGGGCGAAATCAAAAGCCTTGGCCTGCAGCTGTCCGACATCAAATACCTGGCGATATCCCACGCCCATCCCGACCACATCGGTAACGTGAATCTCTTTCCGCAATCCATGCTGCTGATTCAGAGGGCTGAATATGACTGGCCGTCGCCATTCGGCCCGCGCTTCAAGCCCTCCCACCCGGTCATGAAGCTCGATGGCGACCACGATGTGTTCGGCGACGGAAGCGTCATGATCTTCGCAACACCGGGCCATACTCCTGGCTCCCAGGTGCTGCTGGTCAAGCTGAAGAAGCATGGCCCGGTGATCCTCACCGGCGATGCGGTCCATGTCCAGGAGAGCTGGGATAGGTGGCACATCCCGGCCAACAACATCGACCGTGAGCAGACGATCAAGTCCTATCAGCGTATCGGCGCCATCATGGCGGAGCACAGGGCGGTGCTCTGGATCAATCACGATGCGCCTCAGCGGGCCAAGCTCAGGCTCTCGCCCGAATACTACGAATAACAACAGCGACGTCGGGCAAAGCCCGCTACTCCGCGGCCCGCTTCTGCGTCAGCGCGGCGGCGGCCTTGTCGTAAGCCTCCTCGCGTTGAAGCATCGGCTTCAGGCCGACCAGATCGTAATACTCATCGAGCGTCAGCACCTGGTCGTTGCAGGCCGAGAGCGAATTCTTGCCTTTCAGGGTACGCAGCGCGTTGCGCACGCCGAGCGCCGCCGCGAACAGTGGCAGCGACGGGAACGTCGCCGCCACCACGCCGGCGGCGTCGAGCTCTTCGAGGCTGCGCGCCTTCGGCCCGGCCGCCTGCGAGAGCGTCGCCATGTGCGGCCCCGGGATATCCCGCATCGCGCGCTTGATGTCGGCGATGGTGTCGACGCCCATCGGCTTCGCCATGTCGGCACCCGCCTCCATGAACAGCTGGCAGCGCTCGAACGCATCTTCCATGGACGTTACGCCGGCGGCGTCGGTGCGCGCGGCGATGAACAGGTCAGGGTCGCGGCGCGCGTCGAGCGCGGCCTTGACCTTGGCGAGCATCTGCTCGGTCGTGATCACCTGCTTGCCCGGCAGATAGCCGCAGCGGTTCGGGAACACCTGGTCGGAGAGGAACAAGCCGGAGACGCCGGCATCCTCGAACGCGCGCACCATCTGCCGCACATTGTTGACGCCACCGAAGCCGGTGTCGGCGTCGACATAGACCGGCACGCTCACCGCCGCGCAGACGCGGCCGTAGTGGTCGGCGTAGTCGCGCATGTTGGACTGGCCCATGTCGGGCTGCGCCAGGAGGCTTCCGACCGCGGCATAGCCGCCGGCGACGATCGCCTCGAACCCTTCCGCCTCGATCACGCGCGCCGACAGCGCGTCGTAGCAGCCCGGCATCAGCACCAGCTTCTTGCCGGACATGATGGCCCGGAATTTCTTGCGCACGCTCATGGGATTTCCTTTGGACGTTCCCTCGGTGTTTATCTGTTCAGACGGCTGTCGGTGGCGGTTTGCAGCCACGGCTGCGACGCCGCCATGCGTTTCTCAAACGCCTTGATGTCGTCGGTGTGCTTGAGCGTCATCCCGATATCGTCGAGCCCCTCCAGCAGCCGCGTGCGGTCGGAGGCGGGGATATCGAACTTGATGTCCGGCCCGCCGGGTCCGCTGATGGTCTGGGTATCGAGATCGACCGTGAACGGCGCCGCACCGTTCGCTTCGATCACGCGCCTCTCGAACGCCTCCGCATCTCCCGGTGCCAGCGTCACCGGCAAGAGGCCGTTCTGCAGGCAATTCTCGCGATAGATGTCGGCAAAGCTCCGCGCCACGATCACGCGGATGTTGTTGGCGAGCATGCCCCACACCGCCGCCTCGCGCGACGAGCCGGCGCCGAAATTGTTGCCGGTGACGAGGATGCCGGGATTGCGGAACTGCGGCTTGTTGAGCACGAAGTCGGGATCCTCGCTGCCGTCGTCGCGCTGCTTCGCGCGCATGAACAGCAAGGCCTTGTAGTCCGGCTTGAGCGCGCGCATCGCCTGCACCGGCGCGACCTGGTCGGTGTTGATGTCGTCCTTGAGCAGCGGAACGGCGACGCCGGTGTGCTTCGAGAAGGGCTGCATGGGCTAGCTCTTTCCTCCCGCTCGTCCCCGCGAAAGCGGGGACCCAGGGCCAAACTGCAAGATCTCAAATGCGGGGCGACTGGATTCCCGCTTGCGCGGGAATGAGCGGAGTGTGTGGCAGCCTTGGCAGGACATCTCTGGCTCCTAAAGGCTGCGCACGTCGGCGATGCGGCCGGCGATCGCGCTGGCGGCCGCGGTCGCGGGGCTGGCGAGATGCGTGCGGGTCTTCGGGCCCTGCCGGTTCTCGAAATTGCGGTTGGTGGTGGAGACGATGCGCTCGCCCGGCTCGCCGCGGTCGCCGTTGCCGCCGGCGCACATCGAGCAGCCGGATTCGCCCCAGGCGAAGCCGGCGTCGCGGAACACCTTGTCGAGGCCTTTCGCCTCGGCGGCGCGCTTCACCGACGATGAGCCCGGCACCACCAGCGCCACCACGCCTTCCGCCACGTGCCGCCCGCGCACGACGTCGGCGGCGGCTTCGAGGTCAGGCAGCCGCGCATTGGTGCAGGAGCCGATGAACACGCGGTTGATCGGCAGGCCGGCGAGCGGCGTGCCCGGCGTCAGCCCCATATAGGCCAGCGCCCCTTCGGCGATGGTGCGCCGGTTCGGATCGGAGGCCGGATCGGGCACGCGGCCGGAGATGCCGACCACCTGGCTCGGATCGGTGCCCCAGGTGATCTGCGGCTCGAGCCCCGCGCAGTCGATCACGTGATCGGTGTCGAAGGTGGCGTCGTCGTCGCTCCGGAGCGTGCGCCAATGCGCGAGCGCCTGATCCCACTGCGCGCCCTGCGGTGCAAACGGCCGGCCTGCGATCCAGTTGAAGGTGCCTTCGTCGGGTGCCACGAAGCCCGAGCGGCCGCCCATCTCGATATTGAGATTGCAAAGCGTCATGCGGCTTTCCATCGCCATCGCCCGCACCGCCGAGCCGGCATATTCGACGACGTGCCCGCGGCCGCCGGCCATGCCGAGCTGCGCGATGATCTTCAACGCCACGTCCTTCGCGGTGACGTGCGGCGCCAGCGTGCCGTCGAGGCGGATGCGCATCGACTTCGGCCGCTTCATCGCGATCACCTGCGTGGCGAGGATGTGCGCCAGCTCGGTGGTGCCGCAGCCGAACGCCATGGCGCCGAGCCCGCCCACGGTCGAGGCGTGGCTGTCGGGCACCGCATGGGTCGCGCCCGGCAGCACCATGCCGACCTCCGGCGCCACCACATGCGAAATGCCCTGCTCGGGATCGCCCAGGTCGAACACGCGGATGCCATTCCGGGCTGAGCCCTCGCGCATGGCGCGCAGGAACGCCGCGCCCGAGGGATTGCTCTCGTCGGTGCGGCCCGGCTGGGTCGAGACCGTGTGGTCCTGCATCGAGAAGGTGAGGTCCGGGCGCGGCACCGTGCGGCCCTGCTTGGCGAGCTCGCCGAACGCGTGCGGCGCGTGCAGCTCATGCAGCACATGGCGGTCGATATAGATCAGGTCGCGGCCGTCCATGCGGCGCGCCACGAAATGGGCGTCCCAGATTTTCTCGAACAGGTTTTTCGGCATGGTGAACCCTACCCTTGAGGCTCGCGGACGAGCCTTGTTGTTTATGGGGTAGGGCTATTTTGGGCGCGTGAGGGGGCGATGGCAAGCGCGGCGGTAAGTGCTACTCCGCCGCGACCGCCGCCTCCGCAATGAACTGCGACAGCCATTTCTTGCGCAGCTTCACGTTGAGCCGGTACATCGCCTCGAATTCCGCCTCCGGGAACGAATGCGTCGACGGCCGCTTGATCAGCGTGTCGGCCCAGGCCTTCAGCCGCGGATACTTCTCGATCTGGCCGATCGGCCGGATGCGGTCGAGGTAGTAGTAGCGTTGCAGGAACGGCGCATAGGCGGCGTCGACCAGCGAATATTTGGCGCCGTTGAAGAACGGCCCCGCGCCCTGCTTCTCCAGCGCGCGCTCGAGCCGGTCGAACGCCTGCGGAACCTCGCCGAGGCATTTCTTGCCCTCCGCCTCGTCGTTCGGCATAGGCGACGCCGGTCACCTGGTCGGTGAACGTCGGCAGGTAGTCGGTCCAGGCGCGGTTGATCGCGCGCTGCACCGGATCCTCGGGATGCAGCCGCGGCGCAATCGTCTCGTCGAGATATTCGTTGATCGCGTTCGACTCGAACAGCGACACCGTGTCGTCGACGCGCAGCACCGGCACCTTCTTGTGCGGCGAGATCGCCAGGAACCAGTCGGGCCGGTTGTCGCGCTCGATATGGCGGAACTCGAAGTCGATCTTCTTCTCGCGCAGCACGATCGCCGAGCGCTGCACCCACGGGCAGGTCTTGAAGCTGACCAGGAGATATTTCGTCATGCTGTCCTCGCTTACTCTTTTGCTTTCAACTGGCCTTCGTTCGCGGCGATGAAGGCGCGGATATCGTCCGACATGTCCAGGAGCTTGAGCCACTGCTCCTTGTACAGCGTCACCGGAAAACGGCCCATGCCGTAGATCGACACCGCGCCCTTCTCGCTGACCTTCATGCGCAGGGCGGACGACGCGCCTTTCTTCAGGGCTTCGTTCTCCTTGCGCAGCCGTTCGAGCTCGGCCTTCATCGCTTCATCGGACATGCTGCTAGCTCGCCATCTCGTGCTTGGTTTCGAAATTGAGCTCGATCTCGACATTGTTTGGATCGCGCAGGAAGATCTGCCAGCGCGTCGAGTTGGGCACCTGGTTCACGCGATGCGGAATGCCCTTCCCGGTGAGGTGCTGCTTGGTCGCCTCGAAACCGCGGCTCAAAAAGGCGACGTGATCGATGACGCCGGAATCCGGGCGCTGTTGCCGGTCGGTGCCGGCGATGTCGTTGAGGTGCAGCACCGGCTGGTCGCCGGAGTAGAGCCAGGCGCCGGGAAAATTGAACGGCGGGCGCGGGCCGTTCTTGAATCCGAGCACGTCCTCATAGAACTGGATGGTCTCGGGAAGCTTGCGGGTCGAGACGTTGTAGTGGTCGAGCACGCCGACGCTCATATTCATCGGGCTTCTCCTTGGGGCGTATTGCAATCAAAGATAGCGCGAAACGGTGCCCGCTGGCGAGCTAGCGGCGGGCAATTCATCCCATATCAATCCCATATCAATCCCACGTCGGCGCCCGCCCCGCCGGGTTGGCAATCCGCCCGTTCGCCTTCTTCAGCGCGCCGATGCGCGCCATCTCGTCATCGCTCAGCGTGAATGAGAACACGTCGAGGTTCTCGGCCAGCCGCCCGGGATTGGACGAGCGCGGGATCGGCACGATGTTGCCGCGCTGGATCAGCCAGCGCAGCGCCACCTGCGCCAGGCTTCGGCCTTTGCTCTTCGCGATCTCGCCCAGCACCGGATCGTCGAACAGCCGACCGCGCCCCAGCGGGCAATAGGCGGTGAACACGATGCCGCGCGCGCGGCAGGCGTCGACGATCCTGGTGGTGTCAATGTAAGGATGGCCCTCGCCCTGCAGGTTGACCAGCGGCTCCGGGCAGAGCGCGATCGCCTCATCGAGCAGCGCGATGTTGAAATTCGCCACCCCGATGTGGCGTGCCAGGCCATCGCGCTTGGCCTTGGCGAGCGCGCCCATGGGCTCCTTGAGCGGGATCTCTTTGTTCGGCCAATGCACCAGCAGCAAGTCGACATAGTCGACGCCGAGATTTTCGAGGCTCTCGTCGACCGAGCGCGCGAAATCGGCGGCGCGCAGATATTCGTGCGACACCTTGGTGCAGAGGAAGATCTCGCCGCGCGGCACGCCGGACGCGCGGATGCCTTCGCCGACTTCGCGCTCGCTGCCGTATTTCCACGCCGTGTCGATATGGCGATAGCCAAGCTTGAGCGCGGTCGCGACGTTTTCCCCGCGGACGTTGCCGCCGCCGAGGTTCGAGGTGCCGAGCCCGATGGCGGGGATCAAGGCGGCGCCGGCGGGCAGTGTGGGGATTGTTGGTGTGGGCATGGGTATCAATGTACGGGAACGATGGCTCGACAGTGTGGCACGCTTCCATCGTTTGCAAGCGTGTTGAATTGTCACGGCGTCAGGCGTACGGATTTCTGCGTCGCGTTTGCACCACCGAAAGGTCATGCCATGCTGCGCATGGGAATGAAGGCGATCGTTGCGACGTTGCTGCTTGCCTCATGGTCGATGGCTTCGCTCCATGCCGAAGGCGACCGTCCTTCGGTCGCGGTGTATTACCCGGGTCTGCCCTGGCACCTGCGCTACGAGCTCGCGGGCGTCGTCGAGGAGTACAACAACCACCAGCCGGGCGTCAGCACCTACACCATGGCGCGGAGCGAGACGAACGGCATGCGTGTCTCGGTCCAGATCAATCCAGTGCAGGAGGCGAAGACCGCGCGCGATTGCCGCGACGCCGAGCACAAGCACATCCGCGAGCACAAGGCGTTCGCGCGCGCGCAGATAAGGCCGTCGGAAGGATCGGAGGTCGACCTGGAAGTGCTGGTGCCGCTCGGCTCGGACGGCGCCGTGAGCCGCCACGTGCACCGCTTCTGGCTGCGCGACGGGGTATGCGCCAAGGTCCATGCCTCGAAGACGCCGTTCGCGGACAGCGACCAGGCCGGTTTCGACGCGCTCCTGGCCAGCGTCCGCTTCGACCCTGCCGCCGAGTCGGTCGAGCGGGCATTTGTGATTCCTGGCCGCGGCACGCTGCTGATGACCGTCCCCGCCTTATGGGGCTTCCGTACCAGCCAGCCGACTCCAGCGACGCCGCGCGATGTCGTGTTCATGGAGTCGGCAGGCGATCACCGGCTGATGCTCACGCTTTTTCCCGACGCCGCGGAAGATATTGAAAGGCGACCGACGACCCGCGCTTTCGTGGACAACGTGCGGAATGCAATGAAGGAGAAGGCGCTCGAACCAGACCCGCCGTTGCTGCCGATCAAGGGGACCGGCGGCGAGGGTCTGTACTTCCTGGTCACGGACAAGGAACTGGTGGGCAAGCCCGACCGGCCGGACGAATGGAAGTACCTGCGGATGGGCGCGCTGCGCATCGACCAGGCGCTGGTGTTCTTTTCGGTGTTCTCCAACGCCAAGGAAAGTCCTGTGGTAGACGGCGCCCTGCGCGCGATCGGCGAGGCGCGCCTCCTCCCGCCGACATGAATGGGCTCACGTTCTGCCGCTGACGCGTTGAACAGCCGCCGGCGTCGGCCGTTGGCAAGCGTGTTGAATCCGTCTGCCGATTGGCGCTACGCTTTGCGCACCTCGCGCCGCCACCATCGAAAGGTCGAGCCATGGGCTATGAATCCATCGATGTCACGCCGATGACGCCGCGCATCGGCGCCGAAGTCGCCGGCATCACGCTCGCCAATCCGCTGAGCAACCGTCAGGTCGAGGAGCTGCATCTGGCGCTGGCCGAGCACCAGGTGCTGTTCTTCCGCGATCAGCCGATGGACGTCGACGCCCACAAGCGGTTCGGCCGCTATTTCGGCGACTTGCACATCCATCCCAGCACGCCCGGGCCCGAAGGCCATCCGGAAATCCTGCCGATCCACGCCGATGCCAATTCCAGGCGCATCGCCGGCGAGTATTGGCATTCGGATGTGTCCTGCGACGAGGAGCCGCCGGCGGCGTCGATCCTCTATCTGCACACGGTGCCGCCCGTCGGCGGCGATACGCTGTTCGCCAGCCAGTACGCGGCTTATGACGCATTATCGCCGCGCATGAAGGCGTATCTGGAAGGATTGACCGCGACGCATTCCGGCGACCACGTCTATCGCCGCAACAATGCGCTCATGGGCCTCAAGGAAACCGGCAAGACCTATCCGCGCGCGTCGCATCCGGTGGTGCGCACCCATCCGGTGACCAAGCGCAAGGCGCTCTACGTCAACGGCGACTTCACCACGCACATCGATGGCCTGCCGCGCGAGGAAAGCCGCGCGATCCTGGACTTCCTGTGCGAGTTCGCCACGCGCGAGGAATTCCAGGTGCGCTTCCGCTGGCGGCCGCATTCGATCGCGTTCTGGGACAATCGCTGCGTCCAGCATCAGGCGCTGTGGGACTACTACCCGCAGACCCGCTCCGGCCGCCGCGTGACGATCAAGGGCGATCGGCCGTTCTGACCGCCGTGGCCGGCTTGAAAAGCGAGAACCAATGAGTGACATCAGGATCTACAGCGGCGGGGCGCCGAAGGAGGCGCTCAACGTGCTGACGCCGCAGTTCGAGGCGCGCGACCGGCCACAAGGTGCACTACACCTATGCCGTGATCTCAGAGCTGCAGAAGAAGCTCGCGGCCGGCGACATCCCCGACATGGTGGTCATGCCGGTGCCGGCGATCGATGGCTTGGTCAAGGCCGGTACGCTCAAGGCCGCGCCGCGCGGCGTGCTCGGCAGCGTCGGCATCGGCGTGATCGTGCGCGAGGGCGCGCCGCATCCCGACATCTCGACGCCGGAGGCGTTCAAGAATGCGCTGCTCCAGGCGCGCTCGGTCGTGCACGCCAATCCCAATGCGACCCCGAGCGGCGTGCATCTCGACAAGGTCGAGCAGCAACTCGGCATCGCCGAGGCGCTCAAGCCGAAGCTGACCTTGAGCAACGCGCTCGACGGCGGCGTGCAGCGCATCACCTCGGGCGAGGCGGAGATCGGCATCTATCCGGTGAGCGAGGTGATCTCGGTCGAAGGCATCGCGTTGGTCGGGATGCTGCCGCCGGCGTTGCAGAGCCTGATCGTCTACGGCGTCGCCGTGCCGGCCGCGAGCACCGCGCCGGAGCCGGCGGGGGCGTTCATTGCGTTCCTCACCGACGGCGCGCATCGGGCGGTGTGGGAAGAGGCGGGGTTTGAGACGCCAAAATAGTTTCAGTAGCCCGCATGAGCGAAGCGATATGCGGGACCGGCGGTCCCGGATTTCGCTGCGCTCATCCGGGCTACAACCTACTTCTTCGTCAGCGCAAAGCTCGCCAGGCCCGTCACCGACACGATCGTATGCAGGATGGTGTCGAGGCGGTTGAAGGCGTCGAGCCCGTGGAAGTCGGGCATGATCCAGCCGAAAATCGCGACCGCGCCCCACAGGACGCCGTTGAAGAGTGCGAAGGTTCGGTACTGCGCTTCGAGGTTCCTGACGACGATCACCACGGCCCAGATGCCGATCAGGACATGCAGCGCCTTGTGCCCGGCCTCGAGCGTCACGCCTTTGGTGATCAGTTCGACCGCCAGCGTATAGCCGACGGCGACCAGGAACAGCGCGCCGACCACCCAGGTGTAGAGTTTTGCGAAATTCATGGGATTGCCGCTCCGTGCGGCAACCATTGTAGCGCTATTTCAGCCCCGACGCCGCCATCGGCTTGTTGCTCATGGCGATGCCGCGCCAGCGCGCGACCACCGAGGCGACGAGGTTGCGATCGATCGGCGTGCCCTTGTCGATGCGTCCGCCCCACACCGCTTCCGAGGTCGGAATTGATGCCTGCGGCAATTCCTTGAAGCGCAGCCGCGTCGCCACCGGCACGCCGGCGCCGAACGCGAGCGCCTCGCGGGTGCCGAGCGACGCAAGGAAGCCGAGCAGGCGGTTGGCCGGATCGGACACCGCGGCGTGCACGATGCGCTGGTCGTCCTCGTTCGCCATCCGCATCGCGAACACGGTCGAGCATTGCGAGATCAGCGTCGGGTCGAGCTGCGCCGGGCGCTGCGTGACGAGGCCGAGGAACACGCCGTATTTGCGGCCCTCCTTGGCGATGCGCGACACCGCCTCGCGCGCCGGGCGGAAGCCGACCGAGCGGTCGGCATTGGCGTAGTTGTGCGCTTCCTCGCAAACGATCAGCAGCGGCAGCGCGCCGTCGCTCCACAGGCCGAACTCGAAGGCGACGCGAAACAGCACCGAGACGATGGCGTCGAACACCTCGGCCGGGAAGCCGGCGAGCTGCACGATGGTCATCGGCTGGCCGCCGCCTTGCAGCCGCAGCAGGTCGCAGAGGATGTCGACCATGGTGTCGCTGCCGACCGCGTCGTCGTCGAAGATGAAGGAGTAACGCGGATTCTTGCGCACCGACTGGATGCGCGAGATCAGGCGGCGGTATTGCCCGGCGACCGCGCTGTTCTCGAGCTTGCCCATGCGCGTCTCGGCGATCGTGATCAGCTCGTCCATGCGGTAGGGCACCGGCGTGTCGACGGTGTAGCGGCCGCCTTCCGCGCCCATGCTGCGGTAAGTGCTCGAGGTCACGACGGCCTTCTTGGCGTATTCGTTCTTGGCGAGCGGGATCAGCTCCGCCAGCAGGCCGACCTCGTCCTCGACGTCGCGATGGCGACCGAAGATGATCTCCTGCATCTCGTCGAAATTGAACAGCCAGTAGGGCAGGCGAAGATTGCCGGGACGCACGACGTGGGCGCGGTCCTCGAAGCAGGCGGCATATTCGTTGTGCGGATCGATCAAGAGGATGCGCAGGTTCTCCCGCGCCGTCATGATCTCGTGCAGCAGCACCGACACCGCGCTCGACTTGCCGGCGCCGGTCGATCCGAAGATCGCAAAGTGCTTGCGCACCATATCGTCGACGTCGATATAGGCGCCGATCGAACTGTCCTGCTGCAGGTGCCCGACATTGATGGTGTTCTCGCCGGCGGTGTCGAACATGATGCAGAGCGCGTCATGGCTCACCGGCATGATCGGGCTGCCGATGCGCGGATAGGTCATGACGCCGCGCTGGAAATAGCCGGCGCCGGGCTGATCGAGAATGAGCTCGCCGAGAAGATCGACGCGGCCGGTGGCGGGCCCGCTCTGCTGTCCGTCGGCGAGCTTGTGCAGCGAGATATCGCACAGCGAGCCGACCACCAGCGTGCGTCCGTTCCAGATGCCGAGGAACGCGCCGACCGTGAGCTCGGTCTCGCTGTCTGCCAGCACGGCAGTCGAGAATTCGACCATCACCTGCGAGCCGCCGACCGACACAACGCGGCCGAGCGGCTCGGCGGCGGTCGATGGGTGGCGGTCAGTCGGAAGTTGCAGCCGGGCAAGATTGTCGTTGGGCATATTCGGGAAGGTCTCCGGGGGCGTGGAGTGTCCCCGAAAAGCCCTTAACTTGCGCTAAAGAATTATCGACAAGTCCGAGCTTGCGTCGTCACTCGAACCGGCTCTCTCCTCCGCTCATTCCCGCGCAAGCGGGAATCCAGGGCTTTTTCGCTCTGCTGGGTCCCCGCCTTCGCGGGGACAAGCGGAAGAATGGCTTAACTCTGTCACGAGCCGCGCAGCCGCACTTCGCCGGCGCGGCGATACTGGCTCGGCCATTTCAGCCCGGTGAAATTCTGCTCGGTGGCGGCATGGCGGACGAAATAGGCATCCTCCAGATAGCCGCGGCCGAGCGCGCACATGTCGGCGCGGCCGGCGCCGACGATGGTGTTGATATCGCCGTGGCTGACGATGCCGCCGACCGAGATGGTCGGGATATTGAGCGCGTTGCGGATGCGGTCGCTCAGACTTGCCTGGTAGGTGCGGCCGTCGACCGGGCGCTGACGGCTGACGACGCCGCCCGACGAGACCGCGAGGATATCGTTGCCGGCCTCGTGCAGCATGCGTGCGATCTCGATCGCGTCCTCGATGGTGGTGCCGCCGTCGACCCAGTCGACCGACGAGATGCGCGTGCAGATCGGCTTGTCCTGCGGCCAGGCAGCGCGCACCGCCTTGAACACTTCGAGCGGGAACCGCATGCGGTTCTCGATCGAGCCGCCATATTCGTCGGTGCGCTTGTTGGAGGCCGGTGAGATGAACGACGAGATCAGGTAGCCGTGCGCGAAGTGCAGCTCGATCATGTCGAAGCCCGCTTCGTGCGACATTTCCGCGGCGCGGGCGAAGGCGTCGCGCACCTTGTCCATGTCGGCGCGGTTCATGGCGCGCGGCGTCTGCCGGCCCTCCATGAACGGGATCGCCGAGGGCGCCAGGATCTCCCAGTTCGCGGCCTCGCCGAGATCCTTGTGGCCCTCCCAGGAGCGCGTGAGCGAGCCCTTGCGGCCGGCATGCGCGAGCTGCACGGCGACCTTCGACGCGCTGAACTCGTGGACGAAGTCGGTGACGCGCTTCCACGCGCCGACATGCTCGGGCGCGTACATGCCGGCGCAATGCAGGCTGATGCGGCCTTCCGGCAGCACGTCGGTCATCTCCGAGATCACGAGGCCGGCGCCGCCGACGGCGCGGCTGCCGAGATGCACCAGGTGCCAGTCGGTCACGGTGCCGTCCTTGGACGAATACATGCACATCGGCGACACCACCACGCGGTTGGGGATGGTGAGCCCGCGCAGCGTGATCGGCGCGAACATCGGCGGCGGCGGACGGTTGCTCGCCCCGTCCGCCTGCGGCGCGACGATCGCATCGACGCCGCGCACCAGTTCCGGCGCCGCCTTCTCGATGCGCGCATAGGTGATGCGCATGCTGGCGGTGAGCAGCGCGAACACGAACTGCTCGAACGGCATGCCGATGTGGTCGCCGACGTGCTCGAACCAGCTCTGGCTCGCCTTCGAAGCACGCTGCAGGCTCTCGGCCTTCGGGCGGCGCGCGGCGTCGAAGGCTTTCAGCGCCTCCTCGACGGACGCATGCGAGCTAAGGAGCCCGGCAAGCGCTTCGGCGTCTTCGAAATAGGAGCGGATATCGAGGCCGACGGAATAGTGCGACGTGTAAGCGGCCCGCCCCATCAGCACGGTCTTGCCCGCATGCCAGCGGCCGCCGCGCACCGTGACGAACGGTCGCCAGGTGGTCTGTGCAGGAGCCGACACGCCGTCGAGGGCGTCGGCAAAATGCGTGCGGCAGAACGCGACGATGGCGTCGGCGTTCGCGTGTTCGAGGCGGTTCGCCTGGATGGTCTCGCGCGATGCTTCGACCACCACGGTCGAGCCACCGGTTTGCGGCCACGTGGTGACCTGCATGATGCCGCCGGATGTCTTGCGGAAGCTGTAGCCGAGCGCGTTCCGCGGTCTGGTCGACTCGAAAGCAACAAAGAGATTGCCGCCGGGCGTTGCCTCGGTCGGAGGCGTGTCAGGCATAAGCCGCCCCGCGGCCGGGTCGGCGACGACGATCAGGTCGGCGCCGCCAAGCTCGGCGGCGATCGCATCCGGCGCGCAGTAGTGAAACTCGCAACCGTCGTCGGTCGCGATGCGCTTGAGCGCATCGATCAGTCCGGCGGTGCGCACGGACGCATAGCCGAGCCCCTGGGTCGCAAACTGGCGCGCCCCGGTGTCGACCTCGACGCGATCGAAGCCGGCGACCTCGGCATTGGCCGCGGCGGCGACGTCACGGTCGGCGAGCTTCAGCCGCCGCTTGAGCGGATTGCAGACGATCGAGGAGGGAAGCGACATGGTGTCGCTCTCGGCCTCGACAAAGCGGACGCTGTGGGCGCGATCCTGCCGTCTCAGCAGGATGCCGAGATAGAGCGCAGCCGGGTCCGCTCCGACGCAAACGACCTTCATGGAGTGCCTTCCGAGTTGCCCGCGGCGGAACCGCCGCTAAGATCGGTGGGAGCGTGAAAACAAGAAGTCACGCCAAGTTAAGGAGGAAACCGGCTCATGAGCAAGCGCTACGGCTGCTGCTGTTCGGCATCGTTGCCATGCTCGCCGCGGCGGCGCCCGTTTCCGCGCAGGATTTCTACAAGGGCAAGACCATCAACATCCTGGCCGGCTTCTCGCCGGGCGGCGGCTACGACATCAATGCGCGCGTCCTGGCGCGGCACATGGGCCGCCACATCCCCGGCAATCCGTCGATGGTGGTGCAGAACATGCCGGGCGCCGGCAGCCTCAACGCCGTGCACTATCTCGACAATACCGCGGCGAAGGACGGCACGGTGCTCAACACCTTCAACTTCGGCGCCATCGGCGAGGCGCGGCTCTCGCCCGACAAGATCAGGATCGATTTCCGCAAGTTCAACTGGATCGGCAGCATCAGCCAGGACCTGACCGTCTGCTACGTCTGGCACGCGCTTGGCGTGAAGACGCTCGACGAGCTCAAGGCGCGGCCGAAGGTGCACTACGGCTCGACCGGCGCCGGCTCGTCAAGCGACCTCAACCAGCGGATCATGAAGAACATCTTCGGGGTCAAGCTGCAGCAGGTCGGCGGCTATCCCGGCAGCGCCGAGCAGCGTATCGCGATCGAGCGCGGCGAGCTCGACGGCGATTGCGGCGCCTGGAGCAGCATCCCGGTCGAGTGGATCAAGGAGAACAAGATCAATCCGGTGATCCGCTCGTCGCCGGCGACCGCGCCCGACATGCCGCCGAACGTGCCGTTCAGCATCGACATCGCGCCGAACGAGCGCGCGCGGCAGATCATGCAGTTGCTGCTCGCCTCGAACCAGCTCGGGCGGCCGTTCATGGCATCGGCGGCGGTGCCGGCCGAGCGTGTGAAGATCCTGCGCGAGGCATTCGCGGCGACGATGAAAGACCCAGCCTTCATCGCGGAGGCGCAGAAGCTGCGGCTGCCGCTCTCGCCGATCGTGGGCGAGGCCGCCAGCAAGATTGTCGACGACATCTACGCGATCCCGCCGGAGATCGTCGAGGCGGCGAAAGCGGTGATCAAAGATTGAGCTCTCGTGTCCTGGGCGCACGCCGAGCACGCGCGAGCTGCCCGGCCGTGCAGCCGTTCCGGGACCGCGCACCGCGTCCGGACACGAAGGCTCGATCAAACGCCAACGCCGCCTTCAGGAACGCGATCGTCTGCGGCGTCGAGAGGTGGATCGCCGCCTCGTTCGCCGCGCCGGTGCGCTGCATGAAGCCGTGATCGCCGGCGGGGTAGTGCTGGACGATCGTCGGTGCGGCGCGGCTCTGCAGGTTTGCCTGCAGGCGCCGGAACACCTCATCGCTGGTGAGGTGATCCTTGCCGGCGCGGATCATGTGGACGGGGCAGGGAATGCGCGTTGCCAGCGCCACGACATCCTCGTCCTGGCCCGGCAACGGCGGCGTTTCGATGGTCGGATAGTACGACACGCAGGCCGCGATGCGCTTGTCATGCGCAGAGAGCAGCAAGCCGTAACGGCCGCCGAGACAGAAACCGGCCGTGGCGATCTTCGTCAGCGCAAGCTCGCTTGCCATCAGATCGAGCCAGAACATCATCTCACGCAGCGAGGTGGCGTCGGTGAGCGGCGCAAGCCGCGCTGCGCGCTGCTCGCGGGTTTCCGCCGGCGGTTGTCCGGGAAACGGCTCCCAGATCACGGTCGCAAGGCCGGCTTCGGCCAGCGCATGCGCATAGGCGGTGGCGTACTGATCGATGCCGTGCACCGACGGCAGCAGCAAGACGCCGGCCCGCGCGTCCGTGGGCCGCGCCAGATAGGCGACGCGTTCGCCACGTGTGATGGTCTCGGTCCTGATCGGCACGCTGCAACCATAGCCGCGGCGGCAAGAGATTGGTAGAATTCGCGTGGGCAGGAAACGCAATCATGGATACGACCGATTCAAACGTCGTGCCGCTCGGACGGCATCCGACCGCCGACGAGCTGATGGCGCGGGCGCGGGCGCTGGTGCCGGTGCTGCAGGAGCGCGCGCAACGTTGCGAGGATCAGCGCCGCGTTCCCGAGGAGACCGTCCAGGATTTCGAGCGTGCCGGACTGCTGCGGCTGTGTCAGCCGGTGCGCTTCGGCGGCTACGAGATGGGCTGGGACGTGTTGTGCGACCTTGCCGATGTGCTGGCGGCTGCCGACGGCTCGCAGGCCTGGCTGCAGCACATCTATGCCGACCACACCGTGCTGGTCGCGACTTTCCCGGCGCAGGCGCAGGACGAAGTCTGGGGCAAGAACCACAGCACCATCACGTCGGCCTCGTTCGACGCGGTCGGCCGCGCGACGCGCGTCGACGGCGGCTTCCTGTATTCGGGTCGGCACGGATTCTCGAGCGGTATCGACTATGCGAGCTGGCTGATCTGCGGCGGCTTCATCGCGGAGAAGGACGGCCTCGACGGCCCGCATTTCTTCCTGGTGCCAAAGAGCGACGTCGAGGTGCTCGACGACTGGGAGACCATGGCGCTCGAAGGCACCGGCTCGAAGAGCTTTGTCGTCACCGACAAGTTCATCCCGGCGCATCGCTTTCTCGACGGCCGGCTGTCGCGCTCCGGCACCGGACCGGGCACGGCGGTCAACAAGGCGGCGGTCTATCGCGCGCCGCGTTTCGGCGGCACGGCGGCGGCCGGGATTCTCGGCGCTCGCGGTCGGCATGGCGCGCGGCGTGTTCGCGGAATGGCTCGCGCTGACCGGACCGCGCACCTCGCGCGGCGTCGCCGTCGGCGCGCAGCAGGGCACGCAGATCCTTGCCGCCCGCTCCGCCGCCGAGATCGACGCCGCGTATGCGCTCTACCAGTCGACCGTGCGCGGCGGCATGCGCAAGCTCGAGGAGGGCGGCACCGAAAGCAGCGCCGAGCGCCTCACCGGCCGGCGCAACATCGCGTTCGCCTGCCAGCTTGCGCTCAAGGCCGGCACGCGCCTGTTCAATGCCGGCGGCGGCCGCGCGCTCTACCTGAAGGGCGCGATGCAGCGGCAATACCGCAACCTGCTCGGCGCGACGGCGCATCGTGGCGTGGCCTGGGAGCCGTGCGCCATCGAGTATGGCGCCGCGCTGCTCGAGCAGCACGGCGCGCCGCGGCCCGGGCCGGCTGGTTGAGCTTCAGACGAACCAGCGGAAGTAGGCGTACGCCTGCAGCATCGCATAAAAATTGGCGATGACATGCATGACCATGGGCAGCAGCGTCGAGCCGCTGCGCCAACGGGTCCAGGTCAGCAGCAGCCCGATCATGAACACCTGCAACAACCCGAACCAGTTGTATTGAATATGGATGATCGTGAAGAGCAGCGTAACGATGAGGATGCCGAGCATCGGCCGTTGCGTCGGCCGGACCCAGCCGCGGAAGATGAAGCCGCGGAAAATGATCTCCTCCGCGACCGGCGCGGCGATCACGATGGCCAGCCACAGCAGCAGCATCGATCCCTGCGATTGCGCGCTCTGGTAGACGTCGACCACGAACGACGGAATGATCGGCTGGCCGACGAGATAGGCGAGGGCGTCGAGCCCCGGCAGCAGGATCACCAGCGAGGCAAGCGCGATACTGACCTCCTGTCGCGACGGCCACGTCATCGCCAGGTAGTCTTTCGCCGTCCAGGGCACCATCCGCGCGACCACGATCAGAAAGGCGACCAGGATCACGTTGGTGACGATGGTGGATAGACTGATGTAGCGCGCGTCCTTCATCAGCGCGCTGAAGTCGAGATCGGCTGGAATCGTCGACGGGTCCCACAGATACAGCACCACCATCGTCACGATCGTTGCGGCGAGATAGGCGAGCAGCACCCAGCCGAAGGTCGCGAAGTAACCCCATATTTTGGGCGCCGTAGGCGACGGAGATTGCGCCGTGAGCGGTTCGCTGCCGTTGGTCATGCTGGTCCGTCCTAAAATGCGCGGCCGATGAGATGGTCGAGCGAGATGCGGCCGCCGCCGACCACGAGAAAATAGAACGTCGCGACCGTCCACATCACGGTGTACTCCAGGCCGAGCTGATTCCAGAAGTATTTGCCGACCCGCCAGCGCTCGATATTGGTGACCAGGAGGAACATCAGGATCGCGAACGCGGCCGGGCGCGTGAACAGGCCCAATGCCAGCAGCGGCCCGCCGACGAGCTGCACGACCGAGATCGCCGGCGCCCATATTTTCCCCGGCCGGTAGCCGTCGCGGTCGAGCTGCGCCGCCAGCGCCGTGAGATTGTTCGCGCGCACGCCGGTGGTCGGAAACAATCCGAAGGTATTGCGTAGCGCGTGCGGCACCAGCCAGAGGCCGACGACGGCGCGTAGCGCGGCTTCCGCCCATGGCGCGAGGCACTGGTAGATCGGACCGAGCGCGGGGAAGATGAAAGACTGTGACGGATCGATCATGGCAGTGCCCCTAACGCCGTCATGCCCGGCCTTGTGCCGGGCATCCACGTCTTGCCCTGAAACCGAGTATCAAAGACGTGGATGGCCAGGACAAGCCCGGCCATGACACTGGGGACAAATTGCAGAACAGAACTAGAGCCGATCTCGCCGAGATTGATGCTGACGCCGAGCTTCGCGTCGACCGTCTTCTTCTTGTGGCCCTGCGCCTCGACCTCGACGACATAGGCGCCGGAATTCTCGTCGAGCCGGTCGAATTTGAAGTCGCCGTAGTTGTCGCTGGTGACTTGCGCGACCGGCTGGCCGTTGCGGATGAGGCGCACGGTCGCGCCTTCGACGCAGTCGACGACGCCGTTCGCTTCCGCCGACACCGAGCCGCCGATGAAGCATTTCGAGTAGCGCCACAGGTTGCGGTAATAGACGCGCGGCTTGGTGCCGAGGTCGGGCCGCATCACCTCGAGCTTCTCGTCCTTGGCCGTGCGCGCCATCTCCTCGTCTTCGACCAGGATCGCGCGCATCGCGCCGGTCGGGCACGACTGGTGGCCGCGGGTCTGCTGCCAGCCCTGGTCGATCAGGTGGGCGTCGAAGTTGAACGCCTGCGGCACGTGATGCTCTTCGTTCCACCAGATATGGCCGTAGGGACAGGCGTCGACCAGGTCCTTGCGGCCCTTCGCCTTGTCCGGATCGATCAGCACGATGCCGTCGGCGCGCTTGGTCACGGCGCCGCCGCCCTTGGCGACGCAGGGCGCGTCGTCGCACTGGTTGCATAGGGTCGGGACGTAGGCGATGTCGATCATCGGCGATTGGCCGGTTACTTGCCCGCGTTCCTTCTGCAGGATGTTGATCCACTTGTGGCCGTGCTTCGGCATCGGCTTCGAGTAGCCGGGCCAGTCGTTGCCGACATATTCGTCCATGGTCGCGAGCGTGCACAGGTTGCAGTTGGTGCACTCGGCGACGTCGATGATCATGTTCCATTTTTTCATCGGTAGCTCCTAACTCTCTCCGCTGTCATGCGCGGGCTTGACCCGCGCATCCATCTTCTTGAGAGAAGATGGATCACCGGGTCTCGCCGCTCCGCGGCGGCCCGGTGATGACGGCCGCGTTACTTGGCTGGGACCAATTGCGCTTCCTTGAGCGAGCGCTTGATCTGCGTATCCTTCTCCATCGCCGCAAACGTCTCCGACATGTGCTCGGTGCGGCGGTCCCATACTTCGACCTGCACCAGCGCGTTGGCGCCGGCGAGCGCATGGGTCGACTTGGTCTGCGACTTGTGCGGCGTCAAAAGGTTGAGACAGCCGCCGCGGTCGACCGACTTGCCGGGCTCGCCCATCGGATCGTATACGGCCGAGGACTCGTAGCCGTGACACACGCCGCGCGGCAGCCGCTGCGTCGGCAGCGCCGCGCAGATGACAGCGCCGCGGTCGTTGAACACCTTCACCAGATCATGCTTCTTGATGCCGCGCGCCGCCGCGTCCTCGGCGTTGAGCCGCATGATCCAGTAGTAATAGCCCTCGACCTTCACCCGATGGTCCTCGATGTTGAGCAGGAACGAATCCTTGCCGTCGCCCTGGGTGTGGAACGAGTACTTGGAATGCGGCGTCAGCATCTGCAGCGGATAGCGCGCGAAATCCGGTGAGTGGACGCCGTCCGCCGCCGGCTCGTATTTGACGATCGGCGGGCGCTCCGGATCGTTGACGCGCTTCAAGCTGTTGCACTCGAACTCGAGCTTGCCCGACTGTGTCTGCAGGCCCATCAGGTATTCTTTGTAGTCCGAGGGCAGCGGCTGCGCCTCCGGCACGTCCTTCTTGCGGTTCTCCCAGAACCAGCGGAACGACACCGGCGCGCGCAGCTTCTCCTTCTCGGCCGGAACCACGTAGTAGCCGCGCTTCACGAGCTTCCTGAACGAGATCACCTTCGGCAGGTCGGAGGCGAGATAGATGCGCTTGACCCAGTCGAGCTCGTTGCAGCCTTCCGAGAAGTAGTTGGCGAGGCCGAGCGGCTTGAGCATCTCGTTGAAGATCCAGAAGTCGGACTTCGACTCGCCCATCGGCGCGATCGCCGGCGCCTGGAACACGATGACGCGGTGATTGAGCTGCTGCTGGCCGTGGTGGCCGTAGCCGCCGAGGCCCGCCCATTCGCAGATGTCGGTGCGCTCGAAATTGGTACAGGCCGGCAGGATCACGTCGGCGAACTTCGCCTCGCCCTCGAACCAGATCGACTGGTTGACGACGAATTCGAGGTTCGACGACTGATACATCTTCACCCAGCGATTGGTGTTGTTCATCGTCGAGAGGATCGAGCCGCCGTACTTGTAGAGCATGTGCACCGGCGAATGGCCGGCGGCCGGATACATGAACTTGCCGAACTGGTGCTCGATCGATTTGCCGACCCAGCGATAGCCTTCGGCTTTGCCTTCGGTGATCGCTTCCGGCATCCAGATGCGCGGGATCGTCTGGCCGTTGGAGTTCATGGTCGGGAGCTGCGGCATGCGCTGGTAGAGCTCGACCGGCATCGCCGTGTTCTCGAGATCGCCCGACATGCCGCCTTCGGAATAGCCGGGGAAATAGAAATTGAAGTCGAGCGGGCAGCCCCATTGCAGGTTGCCCATGTTGCAGCCGGGCTTGCCGAGCCCCTGCATCGCCGAGAGGCACACCATCACGCGCGCCCACTGGATGCCGGTCTGGTTGCGGCAGGCGCCGCCGTGGCCGTTGCCCCAGCCACCGGGCGCGAGATAGACGCGCTTGCGTCCCCACTCGCGCGCCAGCGCGCGCACGTCCTTCGCCGGGACGCCGGTTTCCTTCTCCTGCCACTCGGGCGTCTTCGGAATGCCGTCCTCGACACCGAGCAGGTAGTCCTTCCACTTGTCGAAGCCGACAGTGTGGGTCTCGACGTATTCCTTGTGGTAGAGGCCTTCCTTCGCCCAGACGTACGCGATCGCCATCGCCATCGCGACCGAGGTGGTCGGCCGCGGCGCGAACCACTTGCCGGGCAGGAACTGCGCCGTCGCGTTGAAGTAGGGGTCGATGTGCACGACCTTGATGGCGAGCTTCGGATCCTTCAGCCACTGCCGGCGCACGGTGCCTTCCTGCGCGCCGTAGGAGCCTGAGGTCGAACTCAGGGTCGGCCGCCCACGACACGATCAGGTCGCAGTTCTGCAGGCAGTCCTCGACCGTGCCGTAGGTCTCCGACTGGCCGACGCGCAGCGTGTAGCCCCAGTGATGCACCGCGCCCCAGTACCAGCCTTCCCACGAGTCGGGATTGTGGTGCACGCGCGTCATGCCGATCGCATTGGCGAAGCGGAACAGCGCCGAGAGGTAGTAGCCGACATTGCCCCAGGTGTGGTGCGAGCCGTGCGACGTCGCGATCGCGCCGGGGCCGTGCTCGCGTTTCTGGCGCTTGATCTCGTCGGTGACGATCTTGATCGCCTCCTCCCAGGAGATGCGCACGTAGCCGGACTTGCCGCGGTTCTGCGGATTGCGCTCGCCGTTGGGGTCGAAGTCGACCCGCTTCATCGGATAGAGCAGGCGGTCGGGCGAATAGACGATCGACTTCGCGTTCTGGCCGTGCGGCGCCAGGGTGGTCTTGCGCGGCGGCGTCAGCTTCACGCCGCGTGCCTCGATGGTGAACGACGCGCCGTCGTCCTCCGTGAGGTCGATCGGCGTCATGCGGATGATCTTGCCGTCCTTGACGTAGATGAAGACCGGTCCGCCGTTGGTCATGTTGCAGTAGCGCATGGAGCCGTCCTCCATGCGGGTGCCGAACTTCAGCCCGGCCGACTGGCTCATCATCACGGTCTGCGCGAACCAGTTGGTCAGGTCTTCCGGCCCGTCGACCGAGAGCACGAAATCCTTCTGCGCGTTGATCTGCTGCAGCCAGTTGATCGGCGGCATCAAGAGCGACGCGCCGATGGTCGCGTTCTTGAACATCAGCTTGCAGTCGGGCGCCGGATGCAGCCCCGCGCCGGAGCGGATGACGCCGTCCTTGAACTCGAACCAGCGGCCGCATTCCTCGTCGCGCGCCATGATCTGCGCGGTGAAATTGCGTTCCTTGAGCCGCTTGCGGAACGACTCGTGCCGCCAGCGCTGGAAGCGCAGCATCACGAAAAGGCCGTACAGGATGGCCGAGAGCTTGATGGTCTGGAACGTCATGGCGTCCTCCCTGGGGACTCCGTTTAGCGTTGCTTAGCGTGCGATCTTCACTCGGGCCGGGCTTGGCTGGCTGGTGCCCGATCCTTTCGACATGATGCGCTCGATCTCGCGCGCGCCCGCGGCGGTGAGCGGCTTGAGCCGCTCGATCACCGTCTCGTCGGCGCGTGCGGCCGGCAGCGCGAAGCTCAGGCTGCCGAGCACCGCGTGCTCGCGGTCGAAGATCGGCGCGCCGATGCCGACCCGGCCGTGATCGATCTCGCCGTGGGTGATGCAGACGCCGGCGCGCCGCAGGACGGCAAGCGCGTTGCGGAAATCATCGACGTTCTTGCCGAGGCCGGCGGCGGTGATCTCGGCGGCGTCGTGCGCGTACAAGGACTTCAGCGTGCGCGTCGGCAGGTGCGCGAGGATGATCTTGGCGGTGGCGCCGCGATAGAGCGGCATCAGGCGGCCGCGCTCGTAGCTCACCGGCGCCTGCGGCCCGCGCCCCATCACCTGGTGCATGCACATGACGCGATCGTGGAACAACCGGCAGAGCAGCACGGTCGAGCCTTCCGGCGCGTGTTGGATCAGGTCGACCATCACCGCGCGCGCGGCGATCAGCATCGGATCGGTGGCCTGCAGCTGCCGGTCCATCTGGATGATGGCGGGGCCGAGCGTGTAGCCGGCGCCGGCGACCGGGCTGATCAGGCCGGTGCCGGTGAGCTGCTTGAAGTAGCGATAGGCGGTGGTGGCGGAGACGCCGAGCGCGTCGGCGGCTTCTTCAACGGTCCATTGCGGGCGCTCGATGGTGAACAGCGCGAGCGCCGAGAGCAGGCGGTCGCCGCTGCCTTTCGGTTTGCGCTCGAACGGCGCCGTCATGCGTTCCCTGGCCCAGCTTGGAAATGATCCAGCTAGCAAGCCAGAAGACGGCGCCCCCGTCCAGCCCGATTTCAAAAATTCTCGTATTGTGAAAAAAAGCTAGCTGGGTGGCTTAGCTAGTACAGCCGGGTCGGGGGCCCAAACCGCTTCAAACGCCAGTGGCGCAGGAGGGAAATCACGATCGCCCCGCAGAGAAAGGCGAGGGTGGGAATGATGCTTTCGAAGAGCACGATCATGACCGCTATGCCGCCGGAGCCATGCGGCGTGGAACTCCAGGCGGGCTCCAGGACGATAAAAACAAGTGCCGGCAGGACGAGGGTTGCGATTGCCAGGATCGTCCCGAGGGTCCGCACCCTGAAGCCTAGGCCGAACACACCGACCACAAGAACGACTAGCGAGACCTGGCAGATGACCGCCGGTCCGTATGTGATCCATTCGTCGGCGAATGTCATGGCTTATGCATCGTGCCGTACGCCTCACGGTCCGCCGCGCACATAGGCCCAGAGCAGGTTGACCTCCTCGTCGCTGATGCGGCCGCGGAACGCGGGCATGGCGGCGCCCTTGCCGTCGAGCACCGTGCCGCGGAAGCGGGCGGCATCGTCCTTCGGGAATTTGCGCAGGTCGAAGGTGACGAGGCCGGGACTGATCATGTCGCGGCCGTGGCAGGTCTGGCAGAAGTCGTCGTAGACCTCGCGGCCCTGGTCGATCTGCTGCGGCGTCGGCGCGGCTTCGGCGTGCGCTGGTGCCGAGAGCGCAACGCAAGCCACCAGCGCCATGCCCAAGAAAGCGCATGGCCGGAATTTCTCCGGCCATGCGAAACGACAAGTGCGTATCACCGATCTCACACCCTTCTGGTGCGCAGGCCCGCAATCTGGATCGGCGGGACCCAGGGTTTCTCGGCCCAGCCGATGCCTTTGCGGGCGACCTGGACGTCGAGCAGGTAGGGCTTGCCTTCCACCGTATGCTTGCGGGCGCGTGCAAGCGCCTCGCGAAGCTGCGCTGGATTCTGCACCACCTCGCCGTCGACACCGAAGCCCTTGGCGATCGCGGCCATGTCCATGTCCGGGCTGCCGAGATAGTCGTGATAGTACTGGCCGGTCTGCACCATGCGGCCGCTCGGAACGAGGGCGATCGCGCGGCTGTGCGGTCCGCTATAGGCGTGGTTGTTGTAGACGACGGTGATGACCGGCAACTCCAGCCGCGCCATGTTCCACAGCGCGGTCGGGCCGAACACGAACGAGCCGTCGCCGACCAGGCAGATCACTTGTTGATTGGGCCGCGCGAGTTTCACGCCCGCGGCGGTGCCGACGCCGGAGCCGAGGTGGGCGCCGTAGTAGAAGAACAGCTCGCGGCCGCCGATCGGATTGAAGCCGAACCCGTGCAGCGAGACCGAGCCGGCTTCGTGCACGATGATGGCGTCGGGATCGGCAAAGCGTGAGATCTCGTGAGTGAGACGGTCGGCGATGATCGGCGCCTGGTCCCAGTCCGGATTGTTGACGATGCCGGCGCGCAGCGCGCGCGCCTGCGTGGTGAACTTCTTCACCGTCTCGGCGCGCTCGGCGAACTTCTGCTTGAGCGCCGGCGTGAGCAGTTGCTCGACCGCGACGATCAGGTCGTCGAGGCCGTAGCCGACGTCGGCGACCAGCGGCACCTCGGTGAGCATGACGTTGCCCATGCTCCAGTGGTCGATCCGCATATCGATGAACTTCTTGTTGCGCGGGACGATCGGCGCCGGGCTGTTGTGCTGCATCTTGTTGCCGACGTTGATGACGACGTCGGAATCCTTCGGCCAGGTGATCGAGTTCAGCGTGCCGGCCGGCAGGCCGCCGACCCACAGTGGATGCGGCTCCGGGAAGTTGGCGTACATCTGCCGCGCTTGCGTCACCGGCATGCCGAGCAGCTCGGCGAGCTTCACCGCTTTCGGCACCGCCTTGGCTTTGTAGATTTCGTCGCCGACGATCAGCAGCGGCATCCTGGCTTCGACCAGAAGCTTGGCGGCGCGTTCGATCTCCTGCGGATTGGGCCGCACGCGCATGCGCGGATCGATCTGGTTCTGCGCAACGATGTCCGTGCGTATGCGCGCGCCGTTGTAGTCTTTGTGCCACGAGATGTAGGACGGGCCGTAGGGCGGCGTCCACGACGCCTTGAACGCGCGGCGGACGGTTTCCGGGATCATGTCGGGGCGGCGCGCCAGCCAGGTGTGCTTGGTGAACGGCTGGACGATCTGCTCCTGGTTGGCGACCTCCTCGAAGCCGTCGCGTCCGGCGCTGCCGGTCTGGTCGGAGCGATAGGAGTAGACCACCAGCGGCGTCTGCTCCTTGAACGCGTTGATCATCTGACCGATGGCGTTCGCCATGCCGACCACCGCGGCCTGCATCACGATCGCGGGCTCGCCCGATGCCTTGATGTAGCCGGCGGCCATTGCGGCGCCGGGCCCTTCATGCGGCGTCAGGATGTATTTGAGCTCCGGGCGGTCAACCAGCGCGTCATAGAACGGCGCGTCCTCGCTGGCGGAATTGCCGAACACGTATTTCACGCCCGAGGCGATGAGCTGATCGGCAAAGGCGGAGCCGCCGGTGCCCTGCACCGCGCGCACGACCGCGGTGGTGCCTTGTCCAGCCGTCGCGGGCGCGGCCGTCGCGGCGGCGTCGGCGGCAGCCGGTGCGGGGCCGGTCTGCGCGACGCTGACGGAGCTGACCGACGCCAGCACGCCTTGCGCGGCGGTCATCGTGATGCCGGCCTTGGTGAGGTTGCTGACGAAACTGCGGCGGGACATCTGCTTGTTGAGATATTTTACGACCAGCTCTCGCATGTCGGTCTCCCTGAATATGTGAGTTCGTTTCAACCCCACGCGATCATTGGCGATCGCGCGCGCTCACTGACTTGTCGCTTACTTGTCCACTTACTTGGCAGGCTCGGGCGGCTTGGCGTTGGGCCCGAAATCGGTGCCGAGATAATCGGCCATCAGCTTGATCTCTTCCGTGCTCCAGATACCGCCGCGGCCGACCATGCGGTAGAGCGCGGCCTCCCACCAACGAGCATCCTGACGGGCATCACGCCACATCGAGTCGGTATGGCACTGGAAGCACTTGTCCCGCAGCAACTGGAGGCCGGGATGCTTGGCCTGTTCCTTGGCCTGTCCTTGGCCTGCTCCGCGCTTGCCGGCGCGATCAGGAACAGCGCCGATCCGCACGCCAGCGCATAGAGGACCCTGCGGTACTTGGACATGACCGACCTCCCGGGACTTTTATTGTGACGCTCCGGTCCGATCGAGCGAACCGGTTGGTATCGATGTTAGTCGAGCGGCCATCGGTCCGCCAGTGGGCGCGGGGACGCATAGACGCACGCACGGCAAGGCGCGTATCATTGCTGCGGTGCATTCCCGGAGGAAACGCCATGAGACTTCCCCGCCGCGGATTCCTGCGTCTGGCCGGTGCGGCCGTTGCTTTACCCGCCGTCTCCCGCATCGCCAGCGCACAAGCCTACCCGTCGCGACCGATCCGGGTGATCATCGGCTATACGCCGGCGGGCTCGGCCGACATTACCGCGCGCCTGATGGGCCAATGGCTGTCGGAACGGCTCGGCCAGACCGTCGTGATCGAAAACCGCCCGGGCGCCGGCACCAATCTCGCGACCGAGTCGGTCGTGCGGGCGCCCGCGGACGGCTACACGCTGCTGCTGGTTGCGCCTGCGAACGCAATCAACGCCACGCTGTTCGACAAGCTCAACCACAATTTCATGCGCGACATCGCGCCGGTGGCGGGCATCAACCGCTTCGCCAATGTCATGGAAGTGAACCCGGCGGTGCCGGCGAAAACGGTTCCGGAGTTCATCGCCTATGCCAAGGCCAATCCCGGCAAGCTCAGCATGGCGTCGTCGGGCGCGGGCTCGACCATCCATATGTCGGGCGAGCTGTTCAAGATGATGACGGGAATCCAAATGACCCACGTGCCCTATCGCGGCAGCGCACCGGCGCTGACCGACATGATCTCCGGGCAGGTGCAGGTGATGTTCGACAACATCCCCTCGTCGATCGAGCACATCCGCGCGGGCAAGCTGCGTCCGCTGGCTGTCACCGGCACGACCCGTTCGGATCTGCTGCCGGACATTCCGATGGTTGCCGACTATCTCCCCGGCTACGAGGCGAGCGCGTGGTACGGGTTCGGCGCGCCGCGCGGTACGCCGCCGGAGATCATCGAGAAGCTTAACAAGACCGTGAACGACATCCTTGCCGATCCCGCGGTGAAGAAGAAGTTCGCCGACATGGGCGCCACATTGATCGTGAGTTCGCCGGCGGACTTCGGCAAATACGTCGCCGCCGAAACCGAGAAGTGGGGCAAGGTGGTCAAGTTCTCGGGCGCGAAGCCGGACTGATCCCCGCTTGTCATCCGCTCGTCCCCGCGAAAGCGGGGACCCAGCTCAAAAAAGATTCCTGGATTCCCGCTTCCGCGGGAATGAGCGGAGGATAGAGCCGTTCCACCGTGATTGATCTATCTTCGCCGCAACACGATCAGCGCGTCGAGCGCGAGGCCGCCCTGCGGCAGCGCCACGAACGGATTGATGTCGACGGACTCGATGACGTCTTCGAGATCGGCGGCGAGCCGGCCCAAGCTAATGAGCGCGTTGACGACCGCCTCGCCATCGCGCGGCGCGCTGCCGCGATAGCCGCGATCAGTTGCCCGGCCTGTGTGCGTGCGAGCAGGTCGAGCGCCTTCGCGCGGCTGACCGGCGGGGCGCAGAACGCGACGTCCTTCATCAATTCGAGCAGCACGCCGCCGGCGCCGGCCATGACGATCAGCCCCATCTCGCGGTCGCGATGCAGGCCGAGCACCAATTCGAGCCCGCCGGTGACGAATTGCCCGACCAGCATGCCGTCGAGCGTCTCGCCCGCGAGCGTCGCCGTCATGCGCTCGTAGGCGGCGCGCAACTGCTCGGGCGTCGTGAGGTTGAGCGCCACCGCGCCGGCGTCGGACTTGTGCGTTAGCGTCTGCGACACTGCTTTCAGTACGACGGGATAGCCGATGCGTCCGGCGGCGGCGAGCGCGTCGTCGAGCGATGTGGTGAGTTCCTCTTTCGGCGTCGCGATCCCGTAGGCGCGCAGCACCTCTTTCGATTCGAATTCGTTCAACGCGGCCGCTTCCTTGCTGGCGCGCTTGCGCAGCCGTTCAACGAGAGCTGACTGCTCAATCGTAGGCGACGGCTTTGCGCCTTCGGCGCTGCGCGCCAGCCGCTCCATCTCATCGCGCCGCGCCACCGCAGCGATCGCGCGCAACGCCTTGTTCGCCTCCTGCAGGAACGAGACGTGCGGCGCATTGGCGCGCAACGCGCGGCTGAAGTCGGTGTGGCCGTGCGAGGTCGGCGCGCAGAACGCGATCGGTTTCTTCGCGCGGGTGGCGGCGTAGTCCTCCAGCAAGCGGACGTAGCTCTCGGCGCGGCCGGAGCCGGCCTCGCGCGGGATCTGCTCCTGCACCAGCACGATGTCGACGTTCGGGTCGGCCTGCATGGCGTCGATCGAATTGATGTAGTTGTCGGCACTGGTCAGCACGCCATAGCCGCCGTCGGTAGGATTTCCCACCAGCGAGCCGACGCCGAGGATCGCGTTCAGCTTCTCCGTCGTCGCCGCTTCCAGCGGGCGGAAATGCAAGCTGTTCCTCTCGGCGCCGTCGAGCAGCAGGCCGCGGAATGCGCCCGACAATGTGATGGCGCCGAGATTGCGGCCGCTGGGCGCGCCGGTATAGGCGAGCAGCTCCGTCATCTCCACGACATCGTCGAGCGTATCGGCGCGCACCACGCCGGCCTCGCCCGCCACCGCATCGAACGCTTCAATCGATCCCGCGAGCGAGCCGGTGTGCGCCAGCGCTGCTTCCCGGCCGCCTTCCGACTGGCCAAGCTTGAGCGCGACGATGTGCTTGCCGGCGGCGCGCGCCATGCGGCAAGCCGCCTTGAACGTCTCGAGGTTGGACACGGCCTCGACATAGATGACGATTACCTTCAGCTCCGGCTGGTCGGCGAAGAAGGCGATGTAATCGCCGACCGAGAGGCCGGCCTCGTTCCCGCTGGTGATGAGATATTCCGCGACGACGCCGCGCTCATTCAAGGCGCCGTTGGCGAACAGCATCATGCCGCCGCTCTGTCCCACCATCGCGACCGGGCCTTCCTTCACCGTCAGCATGCGATCTTCGGGGAAGGTGACGAAGCGGGTTTTCGCGCAGACATTGCCCATGCAGTTCGGGCCCGACACCGCGAGGCCGGTTTCGGCGATCACGGCGGCCAGCTCGCGCCCGAGCCCAGCGGCCTCGGTGTCATAGGCCTCGCCGAAGCCGGAGGAGAATACCGTAGCGCTGCGCGCGCCCGCCGCCGCGCCGGCGCGCAGCGCTTCGGCGACGCCGGTCGCCGGCACCAGCACCACCAGATGATCGGGCGCTTCCGGCAGCGACTTGAAGTCGGGATAGCAGGGCTTGTCCCAGATCGTGTCGCGGCGCGGATTGATCGAATAGACCGGGCCGGGGAATTGATACTTATGCAGATTGCGCCACACCCGCGCGGCCCAGCTTCCGGGACGATCGCTGGCGCCGACCAGCACGGCGTTGCGCGGCGCCGTCAGCGCTTCGACTTTCTTCTTGGATTCTTCGAGATTCAAGCGAACACCTTTCTCGTCATGGCCGGGCTTGTCCCGGCCATCCACGACTTCTCTTGCATGCAGTTATCAAGACGTGGATGCCCGGCACAAGGCCGGGCATGACGCAGGAGAGAGCCATCATTCCGGATACCAGCTCGGCTTGCGCTTCTCACGGAAGGCCGCGATGCCTTCCTGCGCTTCCGCCGATTTCGGATCGTGCGCCGGCGGAACGCTCGCCATGATCTCGGCGAGATTGGGCGACGCATAGCGCGCGGCGGCAGCCTTGAGCGCGCTGGTTGCATGCGGCGCGCCGAGCAGGAGCGCGTCGATGATTTGCGTCAGCGTGGCGTCGAGCACCATCGGCTCGCAGACTTCGTGCACGAGGCCGAGGCGCAGCGCATCCGCAGCCTGGATACGCTCGCCCGACAATCCGTAGCGGCGGAACGCGCGGTGCCCGATGGCGCGGATCATGAACGCCATGATGCCCATCGGCGCCATGCCGACCCGTACCTCCGGGATCGAGAAGAACGCCGCGCGGGTGGCGACCGCCACGTCGCAACAGGTCACGAAGCCGGCGCCGCCGCCGATCGCGCCGCCTTCGACGACGGCGATGGTCGGTTTCGGGAGGCCGTCGAGCGCCGCCAGCACGTCGCGCAGCGCGTATTTCGCCGGTTGCCGCGGCTGGCCGCTCCCGCGCGACGAAAGGTCGGCGCCGGTGCAGAAATGCTTGCCGGCGCCGCGCAGCACGACGATGCGGACATTGTCGTCCGCGGCCAGCGACTTGAGCTGATCGCCGAGCTCGTCGAGCATCGTCTGGTCGAAGGCGTTGCCGCGCTCGGGCCGGTTGAGCGTCACGGTCGCGATGCGCCGGGCCGACGTGTCGACCGTGATTGTCTGCAGCGTCATCTGTCTTCCCCTTGCGTGCCCGTACCGCCCACTTATGATCCGTCCCCGATCAAAGCAGAACCGGGCTTATCGACACAATGCGTCTTGGCCTTTTCATGATGCCGCTGCATCCGCCGACGCGGACGCTGACGGACTATATGGCGGAAACCGCCGAGAAGGTGCTGTTGGCGGAGCGGCTCGGCTTCGACGAGGTCTTCGTCGGCGAGCATTTTTCCGCCACCACCGAGCCGATCCCGTCGCCGCTGATGTTCATGGCGAGCCTGATCCACCAGACCAGCCGCATCGTCTTCGGCACCGGCGTGATCAACTTGCCGAACCGGCATCCGGCGGTGATCGCGGCCGAGGTCGCGCAGTTCGACCACATGAGCCAGGGCCGCTTCCTGTTCGGGATCGGCACCGGCAGTCTCCCGTCCGACTACGAGCTGTTCGACGTCGCCGACGTCGAGAAGCGCAACCGGATGCTGGTCGAGTCCATGGACATGATCACGCGCATCTGGGCGCAGGACCCTCCTTACGAATTTAACGGCGAGTTCTGGAAGTTCGGCATCAAGAAGGCGATCAACCGCGAGCTCGGCATCGGCTTCATGCCGAAGCCCTTGCGCCCCGGCGGCCCGCCGGTGGTGGTCGCGGTGTCGAGCCCGAACTCGTCGACGGTGCGCGTCGCCGCGCAGCGCGGCTGGGGCCCGATCTCGTCACCGCTTGCGCCGCTATGACGTGATCGCCTCGCACTGGGACAGCTATTCGGCCGGCTGCGCCGCCGCCGGGCGCGTTGCGAGCGGCGACGACTGGCGGGTCGCGTCTTACATCCTGGTCGCCGGGTCCGACGCAGAGGCGCGCGAGCGCGTCTATGCGCCGGACAGCGCCTACCGCTACACCTTCGGCTATCTCTACGAGGTGCTGAAGCGCTCCGGCCGCCTCGCCAATTTGAAGCCGCGCCGCGACATGCGCGATGAGGATTTGACCGTGGACGCGATCATCGAGGGCCGCGTGCTCTACGGCTCGCCGGAGACTGTCGCATCACGCCTGATCGAATTTCGCAATCGCGTCGGGCCGTTCGGCACGCTCTTGGTTACGGGCGTCGACTGGGGCGGCCGCAACGCCGCCTGGGGCCGCGAGTTGATGAGCCGCCTGGCCGGGGAAGTGATGCCGGCGGTGCGCCGCCAAACGGCGTCGCAGGCGGCGGAGTAGCCGGCCCGGCAGCCCGTTGTCGCTAGGGTCGCTTGTAGTTCAGCGAGGCGCACGCCCGGGCACGCGCGGCGCTCTGCAAAGGTCAGAAGCGCAATTCCGGAATCTGCCAAATTGTGACGCCCGTCACTGCCTTCGGCGCCGCCCGGTGCGACGGTCCCGTTACGGCGACGGAATAGGCCGCTCGCTAACAAACTGATCAAGGAACCGGAACCATGAATACCGTTGCGAATACTGAACTGCGTGAACTGAACGCCGATGAGATCGACGCAACCGCAGGCGCGGCTGCCTTCGTTCTAGACCTTGGCGGCTTTAAACTTGCCATGAGCCAAACCGACTACGGCGTATCCGTGCATTGGAAAACTGACGGCGGCAAGTGGCAGGGCACCACGGTGAACTACTAACTGCCGAAGTAGCACCCCCCGTCGGATCGCGACAGATCGCCGATGCACAGCTAGAGCATCGACGGCAGCACGCGATCCGGCGGCTTGTGGCCATCGAGAAACGTCTTGATGTTCACGATCACGCGCTCGCCCATGTCGACGCGGCCTTCCAGCGTCGCCGAGCCGAGATGCGGCAGCAGCACGACCTTGCCGGCGCGCGCCAGCCGCACCAGCTTCGGCGATACCGCCGGCTCGTGCTCGAACACATCGAGACCGGCGCCGGCGATCTCGCCGTCGGTGATCAATTTCACCAACGCATTCTCGTCGATCACCTCGCCGCGCGCGGTGTTGACGATATAGGCGTCCGGCCGCATCACCTTGAGCCGCCGCGCGGACAATAGGTGATAGGTCGCCGGCGTGTGCGGGCAGTTGACCGAGATGATGTCCATGCGCGCGAGCATCTGGTCGAGGCTCTCCCAGTAGGTCGCCGACAATTCCTCCTCGATCTTCGCCGGCACGCGGCGGCGGTTGTGGTAGTGGATCTGCAGACCGAAGGCGCGGGCGCGCCGCGCCACCGCCTGGCCGATGCGGCCCATGCCGATGATGCCGAGCCGCTTGCCCCAGATGCGGTGGCCGAGCATCCAGGTCGGCGACCATCCGGTCCATTTGCGGTCGTTGGTGAGCACGGTGGCGCCTTCGGCCAACCGCCGCGGCACCATCACGATCAGCGCCATGGTCATGTCGGCGGTGTCCTCGGTGAGGACGTTCGGCGTATTGGTCACGGTGATGCCGTGCTCGATCGCGTTCGCGACGTCGATATTGTCGACGCCGTTGCCGAAATTCGCGATCAGCTTGAGCTGGTCGCCGGCCTTGCCGATGACGGCGTCGTCGATGCGGTCGGTGACGGTCGGAACCAGCACGTCGGCGGTCTTCACCGCCTCGACCAGCTCGGCCTGTGACATCGGCTTGTCGTCGGCGTTCAGCCGCGTGTCGAACAGCTCGCGCATGCGGACTTCGATGGTGTCCGGCAGCTTGCGCGTCACCACCACGAGCGGCCGTTTCGGTCTCGCCATCGCCTTGCTCCGGAGTGTTGCATTCCGGCATCGCCGCGCGAGTTTCCGCGGCGCGTTCAGGTCTCTTTAACCGGTGTTCTTCAACACTGCACCCCTCATTTTTCGGGGGCGTGCGGGCTGCACCTCGGCCTATCTGCAACGGATAGCCGCGGCCTGACAAGCAGCCACGCGGGGACAAGTGTACATGCGTAACATCGCGCTGGTTGGCTTCTTTCGTGCGGCTCTGGCGGCGGCCGGCTTGATGGTGCTGATGCTTCCGGCGGCGGCCAACTCGGAACTCCCGGCCGGCGCCTCCTCGGGCCTCCCGGTACCGCGTTTCGTCAGCCTAAAGCCGGACAAGGTTAACGTGCGGGCCGGCCCGACCCGGACCCACGACGTGACCTGGCAGTTCACGCGCTCCGGCCTGCCGGTCGAGATCACCGCCGAGTCCGACAACTGGCGGCGCATCCGCGACTGGGAAGGTTCCGAGGGCTGGGTCTATCACTCGCTGCTGTCGGGCCGCCGCACCGCGATGGTGACCTCCAAGCACAAGAACGAGCTGGTTCCACTGTTCGGTTCCGCCGACGATCAGGGCGCGGTGGTCGCGCGGCTGCAGCCCGGCGTTTCGGCGTCGGTGCGCAAGTGCACCGGCAAGTGGTGCCACATCGCCGGCGCCGGCTTCGACGGCTGGATCGCGCAGGAGCGGCTCTGGGGCGTGTATCCCAACGAGCTGGTTCCGTAGATTTCGTGTCCCGGGCAAGTGAAGCGAGCGCAGCGAGCGGAACGCGACCCGGGACCCAGCGCAAAAACTTCGCGAAGCGCAAACAATTTTCTTGCGAAGATTGCTGGGTCCCGGCTCGCGCTTCGCGCGTCCGGGACACGAGATGGCTTAGAACGCCAGTTCGTCCGTCAGATCGCGCCATTCCGGATTCATTTTCTCGATGAATTCAAGCTTCCATATCCGCAGCCATCGCTTCAGGGTTCGCTCTCGAGCGCGCGCTTCCAGAATTGATCCGTACTCTTCGAAATAGACCAGCTTGTCGACGCCGTACTGACGCGTGAACCCGGGAACGAGCTTTGCCTTGTGCTCGGACATTCGGCGCGCGAGATCGTTCGTGACGCCGACATACAAGGTCCCGTTTCGCTTGCTCGCAAGGATGTAGACGAAAAAGCTTCCAGACATCGGTGGCTCATGCCGGCTGCCAGACCAGTTGATCATATCGTGTCCCGGGCAAATGAAGCGAGCGCAGCGAGCGGAACGCGACCCGGGACCCAGCGCAAGACTCGCGAAGCGCAATAGACCTTTTTTCGAAGGTTGCTGGGTCCCGGCTCGCGCTTCGCGCGTCCGGGACACGAGAGCGCGCTACCGCAACACCGAAACCTGCGACGGCGGAATGATCAGGCCGATCGTCTCGCCGACGTCGTGCACCGGCGAACCGCGGCGGTGCGGCACATCGACCACGATCGACTGCGTGCCGGCCTGCGTGTGGTAGCGCGTGATGCTGCCGAGGAACTCGCGCTCCGCGATGCGGGCGGCAATGCCGCTATCGGGCGGCCCGACGGAAATATCCTGCGGGCGGATCGAGATGCAGGCCGGCCCTGCCGCGCCCGCGACATTCGGAAGCGCAATCCCGCCGGCAATAAAGCGGCCGCTGGCTTCGATCGTGCCCTCGATCAGGTTGGCGGTGCCGAGGAAAGTCGCGACGAAACGGTTGGCCGGGCGGTCATAGAGCTCGATCGGCGTGCCGATCTGCTGGATGCGGCCCTGGTCGAGCACCGCGATGTTGTCGGCGATCGAGTTGGCGTCCTCCTGGTCGTGGGTGACGTAGATCGCGGTGATGCCGAGCTTGCGTTGGAGTTGCCGCAGCTCGACGCGCATCTCCACCCGCAGCCGCGCGTCGAGATTCGAAAGCGGCTCGTCGAGCAGCAGCACCTCCGGCTCGATCACGATGGTGCGCGCCAGCGCGACGCGCTGCTGCTGGCCGCCGGAGAGCTGTGCCGGCCGCCGCTCGGCGAAGTCGGAGAGCCCGACCAGCTCCAGCGCATCGGCGACCTTGCGCTCGATCTCGGCGCGGTTGAACTTGCGGCGCTCCAGGCCGAAGGCGACGTTCTTGCGCACGCTCATGTGCGGCCACAGCGCGTAGCTCTGGAACACCATGCCGACGTTGCGGCTCCATGGCGGCAGCCGCGTCACGTCGCGCTCGCCGATCAGGATGCGGCCGGCGGTCGGCGTGCCGAAGCCGGCGATGAGGCGCAAGAGCGTGGTCTTGCCGGAGCCCGACGGCCCGAGGAACGCGAAGAACTGCCCGCGCGCGACGTCGAGCGACACGTCCTCCAGCACCGGCGTCGCGCCGTAGCCGAAGGTCACATGGTCGATGGTGACGCCGCGCGCCATCAGAACGCCCGCGATTTCAGGCCGCGCTCGCGCTCGGCGACGCGATAGGCGAGGTAGGTGGCGATCGAGACCACGACCACGGCGATGACGCCGAGCGCCGCGCCCGGCCCGCGGCCGGCGGCGGACTGCATGTAGACGTAGATGCCGTAGGCGAGCGGCGCATCCGGCGCGCGCGCGACCAGGAGCAGCGTGGCGGAGAGCTCGACCGCGGCGGTGGCGAAGCTCGTCACGAATCCCGCCAGCAGCCCGCCGGTCATCAGCGGCACGACGATGCGGGTCAGCGTCGTCAATTTTCCGGCACCGAGATTCTCGGCCGCCTCCTCCAGGCTGACATGGAGCTGCTGGATCGCGGCGGTGGCGGCCGACAGCGCATAGGGCAGGCGGCGCACCGCATAGGCGATCACCAGCATGAACCAGAAGGTGGCGAACGATTCACCCGACCACGGCAGTTGCACGTCGTAATAGGTGCGCAGTAGCCCGATGCCGAGCACCAGCCCGGGCACCGCGACCGCCGACATCGCCACCTGCTCGACCAGCTTGCGGCCGGGGAGCCGCGTGCGCAGCACTACATAGGCGAGCGCCGCGCCGAGCACCACGTCAATGAGACCGGCGAGGCCGCAATACAGGATGGTGTTCGAGATCAGCGGCCCGGATTCACGGAACACGGAATAGTAGTGTGCCAGCGTGAAGCCGTCCGGCAGCACCGCGAACGACCACACGGTGGCGATCGAGAGCAGGAATATGCCGATGTGCGGCGACAGCACCAAGAGCAGGATGAACACGATGAAGGCGCCGGCGGCGAGATTGCCGCCGCGGCTCATGTTGCGGCGGGAGAGCCCGCCGCCACCGCGCTGCTGGGTCGAGAAATCGCGGCCGCGCAGCGTGAGCCCCGCGAGCGCCATGGCGCCGAGCGAGCAGATGATCATGATCACCGAGATCACGTAGCCCATCGGGTCGGTGATGCCGACCGAGGTGATCTTCAGGTACGCCTGCGGCGCCAGCATGTTGGTGACGTTGAGCAGCAGCGGCGTCGCGAGATCGTCGAACACCTTCACGAACACCAGCGCCGCGCCGGCGACATAGCCGGGCAGCGCGAGCGGGAACACGATGCGGCGGAACAGCGTGAAGCCGCGCGCGCCGAGGTTCTGCGCCGACTCCTCCATCGCGGAATCGATGTTCGAGAGCGAGGCGGAGAGGTTGAGCAGGATGAACGGGAAGTAGTGCAGCGCCTCGACGAAGATGACGCCGTTCAGGCCCTCCATGAACGGGATGCGGAAGCCGAACCATTCGTTGAGGATGAGATTGATGCTGCCGTTGCGGCCGTAGATCAGTTGCATCGCGACCGCGCCGACGAACGGCGGCATCACCAGCGGCACCACGCCCAGCGTGTGGATGAGCGCGGCGCCGCGGAAGTTGAAGCGCGCGATGATGGTGGCGAGCGGCACCGCGATCAGGCTCGCGACCACGACCGTCATGGCGGCGACGTAGATCGAATTCCAGAACGAGTTGCGCAGCAGCGCGTTGTCGAGGAAATCGCTGAAATGGATGAGGGTGAAGCCGCCGTCGCGGGCGGTGAAGGCGACGACGATCACGCGCAGGATCGGGACGATCAGGAAGGCGATCAGGAACAGCGCGACGCCGACGAGGATCGCGATCTGCGCCGGGCTGCCGCCGAGGCGGACCGCGAGCGACGGCCGGGCGACCGCTATCGTCGAGAGGGCTGACACGTGGCGATGATATCGTTGGGAGTGAGGGCGGGATAGCGGCGGCGCCTGCGGCGTGGTCGCTGGTGCGTGTCCCGGGCGCAGCGCAGCACGAAGTGGTGCGCTGCAGACCCGGGACCCAGCTTTCTTTGATTTAACCGGGGTCCCGGATCAGCGGTGCATCACTGCGTGCTGCACCGCGTCCGGGACACGAGAGTCTACTTCGCCGTCAGCGCCCGTTCCGCCAACGTCCGCGCTTCGGTGTAGTTCTTCAGCGCCGCCGCGTCCCAGCGGCTCTCGAACTCGGCCTGCCGGCCGGCCGCCTTCTGCTCCGGCTTGAGCGCCTGGAACGCGCCGGTGATCGCGGGATCGGTCGATTCCTTCTCGCTGATCGGCACGCTCGACGCGAGCTTGCGCGCCTGCGCGATGAGATCCTTGGCGGCGGGGCTGGCCTTGCCACCGAGCTTCGCTTCGGCGGTCTGGATCGCCTTCCACGCCGCATTGAGCTCCTTGAGGCGGAACGTCACCACGCGGTCGTAGAGCGAATTGAGCAGCTCATAGCGCTGCTCCGACAATTCGGAATTGAAGGTGATGCCCTTGGCGAGCCGCGCATCCTTGAACGGATTGGGATAGCCGGCCGGCGCCTTGGCATAGCTGTCGAGCCGCACCGGCAGGCGCTGGATCTTCGGATCGAGCAGGATCTGCTGGCCTTCCTCCGACAGCAGGAATTCGACGAAGGCTTCCGCCGCGCGCGGACTCTTGGAATTGGCGATGATGCCGACATTGGCGGGAACGATCGCGGTCACGGTCGGGTAGACGAAGTCGACCGGGAAGCCCGAGGCCTTCGCCGACAGTCCGAAGAAGTCGATGACGATGCCGACGCCGTACTGGCCGCTGTTGACCGCGTCGGGAACGCCGAACGAACGGTCCGACACCTGCGCAAGGTTGCCGCCGATCTCGAGCAGCGTCGCCCAGCCTTTGTCCCAGCCTTCGCCCTGCAAAATCGTCTCGACGGTGAGATGCGTGGTGCCGGAGCGCGACGGCGCCGAAATGCCGACATGGCCGAAATAGATCGGCTTCTTGAGGTCGTCCCACTCCTTCGGGGCGGGGATGTTGTTCGCCTTGAGATAGCGCGTGTTGTACATGATGCCGTAGCCGGACGCGGCGAAGCCGGTGAAGTTGCCGTCCGGATCGTTGACCGGATACGAGCCGACCTTGGTGGCGATACCCTTCGCCTTCGGCTGATACTTGTGCAGCAGCTTGTCCTTCTTCAGCACCTCGAAGGCATCGGGCGCCGACGCCCACATGATGTCGGGCGGGTTCGAGCGGGTCTCGCGAATGAAGGTCACCGCCGCGTTGGTGTTGCGGTTCTGCACCTCGACCTTGGTGCCGGGATATTTCTTCTGGAACGCCGTGCGGTAGGGCTCGGTGACGTCCTTCGAGAACGAGGTGACGATCACCAGCCGGCCCTCGATGTCTTGTGCCTTGTCCTGGGCGCGCGAAGTGCTCACCGCACCGGCGACCAGGGCGAGCGCGGCGGCGAGTGCGGCGCGATGCGCGAATTTCTGCATCATTGGATGTCTCCCGGACTTCAGGACTGTCGATCCTTAATCCGAGTTGATGACAATGGGATGCAGGGCGCAAGCGGCCCAACGACGCAGATTCTTGTGATTGCTGACGCAGCCGCGAAATCGGTTGCGATTGAAATACGGGCCGTGCCGCAGGTTACCCTCCCCCTTGTGGGGAGGGTCGCTCGCGAAAGCGAGCGGGGTGGGGGTCGATGTTGTGTGATGAGGAGATTCCTCATTCTTCAGCGCTGACCCCCACCCCGACCGCCTTCGCTTCGCTCAGCCGGTCGACCCTCCCCACAAGGGGGAGGGTGACTCGCGGCGTCGTTCGCCAAACAACGCAAGGCTAAATCTGCAGAGGCGTTTGTTAGGTGCCAAAAACAACAATGCCCGGGATTAACCCGGGCATGGCAACCAACGACTGTCAGATAACTCAGCGGCCCTTGCGGCGCAGCCGCACGACCACGTCGATGCGCGCGATCTCGTAGCCTTCCGGCGGCACCGGGGTCTTGCCGACCACGACGTCGGTGTGCGGGATGTCGAGCAGCGCGTTCTCGCCTTCGACGAAGAAGTGGTGGTGCTGCGACGCGTTGGTGTCGAAATAGGTCTTCGAGCCGTCGACCGCGACCTGGCGCAGCAGGCCGACGTCGGTGAACTGGTGCAGCGTGTTGTAGACGGTCGCGAGCGACACCGGCACCTTGGCCTTGGTCGCCTCTTCGTAGAGCATCTCGGCGGTGATGTGGCGGTCGCCCTTGGCGAACAGGATCCAGCCGAGCGCCATGCGCTGACGGGTGGGGCGCAGACCGACCTGCCGGAGCATGGCCTTGACGTCGTGCCAGGGGCAGCCGGTCAACGCCGCGCGCTCCGCGGCATTCGGCGCGGTCGCCTCGGCGTAGTTCGTGAAAACCATGGTCCGCGAAGTCGTCATCGGCACACTCGGGCACTACGATCGTTTCATTTGTAACATATTCTGCCGGACATGCAACTGGCTCGCAAATAGGGACTTCCGGGCCCAATTGCCACAGGCGGTCCTCAGCCGCCGGGTTCCCCCAGCGCCGTGTATCCCTGGGTTTTGCCGGCCCCGGCGCCTATGTTAGGACTTTGATGCCGCTCGCGTATGGGGCGGCGACAAGGACGGGACGAGGATGGGGAACCGGCAATCTAGCTTCACTTACGAGGACCTTCTGGCCTGCGGCCGGGGCGAGTTGTTCGGCGAAGGGCCGCAGCTCCCGCTGCCGCCCATGCTCATGTTCGACCGTATTTCCGATATCGCGGAAGCCGGCGGCGAGTACGGCAAGGGCCTGGTGCGCGCCGTGCTCGACGTGAAGCCCGACCTCTGGTTCTTCCCCTGCCACTTCAAGGGCGATCCGGTCATGCCGGGATGTCTCGGTCTCGATGCGCTGTGGCAGCTCCTCGGCTTCTTCCTTGGCTGGCTTGGCTCTCCCGGGAAGGGACGGGCGCTTGGGCTTGGCGAGCTGAAATTCTCCGACCAGGTGCTCCCCACCGTCAAACAGGTGGTTTACGGCGTCGAGATCAAGCGGGTGATGCGCTCGAAGCTCGTGCTCGGCGTCGCCGACGGCTGGCTGTCGGCCGACGGAGCAGTTATCTACCGGGCGAGCGACCTGAAGGTCGGCCTGTTCAAGCAGGAAGAGCCAAAACAGGAAGAGCCAAACGGCGGGTAGCGGGCGCGCGCGCGTCTCACCTAAAGATCTAGTCGAGGCTTGTTATGAGACGTGTCGTCGTCACCGGGATGGGTATCGTCTCGTCGATCGGCAATAACACGCAGGAAGTGCTCGCGAGCCTGCGCGAGGCAAAATCCGGCATCTCACGCTCCGAATCGTTCGCGCAGAACGGCTTCCGCTGCCAGGTCTATGGCGCGCCGACGCTCGATCCATCCGGCAGCGTCGACCGTCGCGCCATGCGCTTCCTCGGTCCCGGCTCGGCCTGGAACCACGTCGCCATGGAGCAGGCGATCCGTGACTTCGGCGTCGAGCCGAGCGACATCTCCAACGAGCGCACCGGCATCGTGATGGGCTCCGGCGGTCCGTCGACGTCGACCATCGTCGCCGCCGCCGACATCACGCGCAAGAACAACAGCCCGAAGCGGGTCGGGCCGTTTGCGGTTCCCAAGGCGATGTCGTCGACGGCGTCGGCGACGCTCGCAACCTGGTTCAAGATCAAGGGCGTGAACTATTCGATCTCGTCGGCCTGCGCGACCTCGAACCACTGCATCGGCAACGCCGCCGAAATGATCCAGTGGGGCAAGCAGGACATGGTGTTCGCCGGCGGCTCCGAGGAGCTCGACTGGACGCTGTCCAACATGTTCGACGCCATGGGCGCGATGTCCTCGAAATTCAACGCCACGCCGGAGAAGGCTTCGCGCGCCTATGACGTCGACCGCGACGGCTTTGTGATCGCCGGCGGCGCCGGCGTGCTGGTGCTCGAGGAGCTTGAGCACGCAAAAGCACGCGGCGCAAAAATCTATGCGGAGGTTGCGGGATACGGCGCGACCTCGGACGGCGAAGATATGGTGGCCCCCTCGGGGGAGGGGGCGATGCGCTGCATGAAGCAGGCGCTGGCGACCGTGAAGGCGCCGGTCGACTACATCAATCCGCATGCGACCTCGACGCCGATCGGCGACGTCAAAGAGATCGAGGCGATCCGCGCCGTGTTCGGCGACAAATGCCCGATGATATCAGCGACCAAATCGCTGACCGGCCATTCGCTCGGCGCCGCCGGCGCGCAGGAAGCGATCTATTCGCTGCTGATGATGAACAACGGATTCGTGTGCGAGAGCGCCAATATCGAGAACCTCGATCCGAACTTCGCCGACATGCCGATCGTGCGTGAGCGGAAGGACAACGTGACGCTGCAATGCGTGCTGTCGAACTCGTTCGGGTTCGGCGGCACCAACGCCTCGGTCCTGTTCAAGCGGCTCGACGCTTAGGACCGTGACAAAGTGTGACGCGTAGAGCGTGGTGATGCAAATGCCGGGGCTGATGCAGGGCAAGCGCGGGTTGGTCATGGGGGTCGCCAACGACCACTCGATCGCCTGGGGCATAGCAAAGACGCTCGCTGCCCATGGCGCGACGCTGGCCTTCACCTATCAGGGCGAAGCGCTTGGCCGCCGCGTGAAGCCGTTGGCGGAATCCGTCAAAGCCGACCTGCTGCTGCCGTGCGACGTCGAGGACATCGCCTCGGTCGACAACACCTTTGCGACCATCGCCGAGAAGTGGGGCTCGCTCGATTTCCTGGTCCACGCCATCGCGTTCTCCGACAAGAACGAGCTCAAGGGCCGCTACGCCGACACCACGCGCACGAATTTCCTGCGCACCATGCTGATCTCCTGCTTCTCGTTCACCGAGGTGGCGAAGCGCGCCGCGCCCTTGATGCCGGCGGGCGGCGCGATGGTGACGCTCACCTACAATGGCGGCCAGCGGGCAATGCCGAACTACAACGTCATGGGTGTGGCCAAGGCCGCGCTCGAAGCGTCGGTGCGTTATCTCGCGGTCGATTTCGGCGCCTCGGCCATCCGCGTCAACGCGATCTCGGCCGGCCCGATCCGCACGCTCGCCGGCGCCGGCATCGCCGATGCGCGCAAGATGTTCTCATTCCAGCAGCGCCATTCGCCGTTGCGCCGTGGCGTCACGCTCGACGAGATCGGCGGCGCCGCGCTCTACCTGCTCTCCGACCTCTCGACCGGCGTCACCGGCGACATCCACTTCGTCGACTCCGGTTACAACGTCATCACCATGCCGCAGCCGTCGATGCTCACCAACGGCAACGAGGCCGAGGGCGCCAACGGCGACAACGCCGCGCCGGTGAAGGACGCCGCGCAGTAGCGCCTGCAATTCTGATCATTGCTGAGTTCGCGATGTCGTAAGGCGGTGCCGCGGGCTCCGTCACCTCTCCCCGCATAGCCCGTCGAAGACGGGCGTAGAGCCCTTTGCGCTGGGGAGGGTCGCGCGCGAAGCGCGTCGGGTGAGGGGGGCTCTCGATAGAGCGCGCTCGTGGTGGCTCCCCCCCACCCCCGACCCCTCCCCGCCGCTTCGCGGGGGGAGGGGAGCGCGCTGCCGTCGTGGTAACAGCTACTGCTCGACGGTGATCTTGGCGGCGCGGATGACGCCGCCCCAGAGCTTCGCCTCGGCTTTGATGTACTGCTCCATCGCGGCGACGCCGAGGTCGCTCGATTCGACGAAGATCGACTTCAGCTTCTCCTGCGCCTCCGGCGTGCGCATCGCGGCGACGATCGCCTTGTTGAGCTTCTCGCGAATCTCCAGCGGCGTGCCGGGCGGGGCCATCAGGGAGAAGAAGGTCGTCGAGATGAACCCGGGCAGGGCGCTTTCGTCGATGGTCGGGATGTCCGGCAACAGCCCGATCCGCTTGGGCGTCACCGCCGCGATGATGCGGACCCGGTCGGCGCGGTGCAGCGACAGGATCGTGCCGAGGTCGCAGAACATGGTGTCGACGTGGCCGCCGGCGAGATCGTTCACCGCCGGCGCCGCGCCCTTGTACGGCACGTGCGTGACCTGGATGCCGGTGCGGCTCTTGAACAGCTCGAAGGTGAGATGCGAGGTCGAGCCGTTGCCCTGCGAGGCGTAGGAGAGCTTGCCGGCGTTGGCCTTGGCGTGGGCGATCAGCGCGGCGACGGTCTTGACCGGCAAGTCCTTCTTCACCGCCAGCACGTTGGGGCCCACCGCCATGATCGCCACCGGCGTCAGCGTGCTGCCATCGTAGTTGAGCTTCTGGAACAGCGCGGCATTGGCGGTGAGGATGTTGGGCGGCGTCGCCAGCAGCGTGTAGCCGTCCGGCGCCGATCGCCAGATCGCTTCGCCGGCGATGTTGCCGCTGCCGCCGGTGCGGTTCTCGACCGTCACCGGCTGGCCCCACAGCGTCTGCAACTGGTTGGCGATGATGCGCGCCGACAGATCGACGCCGCCGCCGGCGGGCACCGAGACGACGATGCGGATCGGCTTGTTCGGGTAGTTCGCGTCCGGCTGCGCGGCGGCCGGCGCCGCGAGCGCAATGACCAGCGCCGCAACCTCTAACGCGCGCAATTTGAACATGACGCACCTCCCTCGCTGACCGTCCCTTGGTCATTCTGATCTACTCATCCTGCTGCGCCGGCGGAACGCGATCAAGCGTCGCGCTTTACAGCTTCACGAAACGGGATCAGACTTACAGACAATAACGACAAGCACAAAAAGGAGGACATGCCATGACGGTCGCGGTGCAAACCGCTTTCGACATCGTTCCCCTATCCAAGCACATCGGCGCGGAGATCCGCGGGCTCGACCTGCACGAGAAGCCCGACGCCGATACGATCCGGCGCGTCCGCCAGGCCTGGCTTGATCATGCGGTGCTGCTGTTCCGCGGCCAGTCGCTGGAGCAGGAAGACCTGCTGCGCGTCACCGAATTTTTCGGCCAGATCGGCGCGCTCGGGCGGCCGCCGAAATTCTTCCCGAAGGGCTATTCGCGGCTGTTGCCGAACATCATGATGATCTCGAACATCCGCGAGAACGGCGAGACCATCGGCGCGCTGCCCGACGGCGAGATGAACTTCCACCACGACATGATCCACCACGAGCTGCCGCACAACGGCACGCTGCTCTATTCGCTCGAGATCCCGAGCTATGGCGGCGATACGCTGTTCGCGAGCGGCACCGCCGCCTACGACACCCTCGATCCCGCGATCAAGGCGAAGCTCGAAGGCCGCCGCGCGCTGCATTTCTACAATTACGGCTCGACCATCCGCGGCAAAGGCGGCATCGGCGCCACCGCGCAGGCGACGCATCCGGTGTTCCGCACCCACGAGGAGACCGGCCGCAAGGCGATCTATGTCAACCGGCTGATGACGCAGGAGATCGAAGGCTTGCCGCAGGCGGAGAGCGACGCGCTGCTCGAGGCATTGTTCGATCACTCCGAGAAGCCGGAGTTCGTCTACCGCCACGTCTGGAAGGTCGGCGACCTCTTGCTCTGGGACAACCGCTGCTCGACGCATGCGCGCGACGATTTTCCGTCCGACCAGCGCCGGCTGATGCTGCGCACCACGGTGCAGGGGACCGTGCGGCCGTATTGAGCATCCGTACCGGCGCCAAAAAAGCATCAGGGGCGGCCCTGCACGGCCGCCCCTGACACCACCCGATGCGCTGCGGCCCAGGGGACCGCCTTCACACCTGATAGATCAAGCGTGATCGAAGCGGTCCGCGTTCATCACCTTGGTCCAGGCCGCCACGAAGTCCTTCACGAACTTCTCCTTCGAGTCCGTGCAGGCATAGACTTCCGCAAACGCGCGCAACTGCGAGTGCGAACCGAAGATCAGGTCGACGCGGGTGCCGGTCCACTTGACGGCGTTGGTCTTCCGATCGCGGCCCTCGTACACGTCGTCGCCGGCCGGCTGCCACTGCGTGCTCATGTCGAGCAGGTTGACGAAGAAGTCGTTGGTCAGCTTCTCCGGCTGCTTGGTGAAGACGCCGTGCTTGGAGTTGCCGGCGTTCGCGCCGAGGACGCGCAGTCCGCCGACGAGAGCCGTCATCTCCGGCCCCGTCAGTCTCAGCAACTGCGCGCGGTCCACCAACGCCCCCTCAGGCGTCATGAACTGGTGCTTGCCGCTGATGTAGTTGCGGAAGCCGTCAGCCCTCGGTTCGAGCGGGGCGAACGAGTCGACGTCGGTCTGCTCCTGCGACGCGTCCATGCGCCCCGGCGTGAAGGGAACCTTCACGTCGATACCGGCGTCCTTCGCGGCCTTTTCGACTGCAGCGGAACCGCCGAGAACGATCAGGTCGGCAAGCGAAACCTTCTTGCCGAACTCCTTCTGGATCGCTTCGAGCTTCTGCAGGACGGTCTTGAGCTGGGCCGGCTGATTGACCTCCCAGTCCTTCTGCGGCGCGAGACGGATGCGCGCGCCGTTGGCGCCACCGCGCTTGTCGGAGCCGCGGAACGTCGACGCCGACGCCCAGGCGGTCGAGACGAGCTGCGACACCGACAGGCCGGAAGCGAGGATCTTCGCCTTCAGCGCCGCGATGTCCTGCTCGCCAATCAGCGGATGATCCACAGCGGGGATCGGGTCCTGCCAGATCAGCGTCTCTTTCGGCACGAGTGGGCCGAGGTAGCGCTGGATCGGGCCCATGTCGCGGTGCGTGAGCTTGAACCAGGCGCGGGCAAACGCGTCCGCGAACTGCTCCGGATGCTCGTAGAAGCGCCGCGAGATCTTTTCGTAGGCCGGGTCCAGCCGCAGCGAGAGGTCCGTCGTCAGCATCGTCGGCACATGCTTCTTCGACTTGTCGAAGGCGTCCGGGATGGTGGCTTGCGCACCTTTCGCCTTCCACTGCTGCGCACCGGCCGGGCTCTTGGTCAGCTCCCATTCGTTCTCGAACAGGTTCTTGAAGAAGTGGTTGCTCCACCTGGTCGGCGTCTGCGTCCAGGTGACTTCCGGGCCGCCGGTGATGGCGTCGCAGCCGATGCCGGTGTTGTATTTGCTCTTCCAGCCGAGGCCCTGATCCTCAAGGGCGCCGCTTTCCGGCTCCGGTCCGACCAGCGACGGATCGCCGGCGCCGTGGGTCTTGCCGAAGGTGTGGCCGCCGGCAATCAGCGCGACGGTCTCTTCGTCGTTCATCGCCATGCGGAAGAACGTCTCGCGGATGTCCTTGGCCGCCGCGACCGGGTCCGGCTTGCCGTTCGGCCCTTCCGGATTGACGTAGATCAGGCCCATCTGCACGGCGCCGAGCGGCTCCGCGAGCTGGCGTTCACCGCTGTAGCGTTCGTCGCCGAGCCACGAACCCTCGGGACCCCAGAAGAGTTCTTCGGGCTCCCAGACGTCGGCGCGGCCGCCCGCGAAACCGAAGGTCTTGAAGCCCATCGAGTTCGAGGGCGACGTTGCCGGCGAGGACCATCAGGTCGGCCCAAGAGAGTTTCCGGCCGTACTTCTGCTTGATCGGCCACAACAGCCGGCGCGCCTTGTCGAGGTTCGCGTTGTCCGGCCAGCTATTCAACGGCGCAAAACGTTGCTGGCCGGCGCCAGCGCCGCCGCGGCCGTCGGTGGTGCGGTAGGTGCCCGCGGCGTGCCACGCCAGGCGGATCATCAGACCGCCGTAGTGACCGAAGTCGGCCGGCCACCACTCCTGCGAGTCCGTCATCAAGGCAGTCAGGTCCTTGATCACGGCGTTGAGATCGAGAGTCTTGAATTCCTTGGCGTAGTTGAACTCCTTGCCCATCGGATCGGACAGGGACGAGTTGTTGTGGAGGACCGAAACGTCCAGCGCGTCCGGCCACCAGTCGCGATTCCTGTGTCCGCCTGTGAACGGGCATTTGCCCGCGCTCTTGTCGTCTGTTTTTGCGTCCATTTTCTTCTCTCCTTGAGCGTGACGTGAAACCAGATTTGTTGGGGCGATTGGATTAGCTCCAAATTGCGATGGATCAAGGATCAGGTCTAATCGTATTGCCTAAGGGCATCGATAAGGCTACCTTATCGGCGTGATCACGTTGAAACAATTGAGATATTTGTCTGCGCTGGCCGTCCATCGGCACTTCGGCCGGGCGGCGGAAGCCTGCTCGGTGACCCAGCCGGCGCTGTCCATGCAAATCCGCGATCTCGAGCGGCAGCTCGGCGTCCAGCTCGTCGAGCGCCGGCCGGGCGACGTGGTGCTGACCGATATCGGCATTGAGGTCGCCGACCGCGGTCACCAGGTCTTGGCCGAGGTCCGCGATCTCGTCGACTTCGCGCGTCACCGCAGCAGCGTGTTGACCGGCCGGCTCATCCTCGGCGTGATCCCGACCTTGGCGCCCTACGTGCTGCCGCGCATGCTGGCGACGATCCAGCGCAGCTATCCCGACCTGCAGATCGAATTGCGCGAAACCCAGACCCGCGTGTTGCTCGACGAGCTCGCGCGCGGTGAGCTCGACGCCGTCATGCTCGCCTTGCCGCTGGTCGATCCCGACATCGAAACGATGGAGCTGTTCCGCGATCCGTTCCTGCTGGCGGTGCCGTCAACCGACGCGCGTTCGAGCACGACGCAGGTATCGCCCCGCGACATCGCGCACGACCGGCTGATCCTGCTCGAGGAGGGGCACTGCCTGCGCGATCAGGCGCTGGCGTTCTGCTCCAATTCCCGCGGCGGCGGAACGATGGGGCTTGGCGCCACCAGCCTCGCCACGGTGATGCAGATGGTCGCCAGCGGCTACGGCGTCACGCTGGTGCCGCAGATCGCGGTCGATGTCGAGGTGCGCGACGAGCGCGTGAAGCTCTTGCGTTTCGCGCAGCCGCAGCCCGGTCGCATGGTGGGCCTCGCATGGCGGCGCACATCGCCGCGCAAGGCCGACTTCATCGCGCTCGGGCAGTTGGTGACGGAAGCGCTCGGTTTCGCCGGTTCATTGCGGCCGCGTGCAACTGGGAACGTACTCATTGGTGCGCAACCATAGCCGTATGGATGGGCGTTAGTGACGGCAACGCCGCTGGCTGCAGCTGGGTCAGCTTTGTTGACTTATTGCGGCACCTATCAATCGGGGGGAGATAAGCCCATATTGGTCTATGACCACATATCAACCGGCAACGTCGCACTCGGATGCGATTGAACGAATACCCTGCTTCAAATGCGGCGCGCCCATGAGACTATTTGGCATAGAGCGTGAGCGGCCCGGCTACGAATTGTGGTCGTTCGAATGTCCGAAGTGCGCTCACCTGGATACGAGGGTTGGGCGAGCCGTAACGCCCTTTGAGCCCCACCTAGCTCGCATTTGGCATGACCTGATCGACCATTTTTTTAGAACGGCGTCCAGACTCGATTTCCGCGTGAACTGCGGATTGGCAAGGCGGTGGTTCTTTTCAAGCGGCGGGAGCGCGGGCGAGTCGCCATGGGCGAATATCGCTCGGCCGAAGCGCCGCGCGGCTGACCGAAGGCACCCACGATTGGCGGCGCCAAACCAGTGGTTGGAGGACCAAGATTGTCCCCGACAGGGCTGGTCTTTGCTCAACGCCTCTTGCGCGTTTCTGACGCCTTGGAACTCTCTGACGCCTCGGAACTCGCGATGACCCCGTAATCGGTCGACCTTGCACCTTGTGGGGCGTTGATGAATCCCTCGGCGGCCAGCCCGCGTTTGAGGAGCTCGCGTACAGCCGCCGCCCGGCTTGGCATGCGGAGCTTGAAGCGGAAGTTGTCCAGGGCTTCTAACTCATTGGGATTGAGCATGATTTGCAAGCGCTCTTCGCGAGCCGCGTTGCTTCCATTGCCATTTCCCGCGTCGTCCATAGCTGCCTCCATCTGAGGAACCGGCTCAAACATACCCTTGTCTTCATTTACAGTCAAGTGAGACAACAACACCACTTACTCAATCTACCCACAACGTATCAACTGCCCCGCCTGCCTAAAGTTCCCAACTTGGTCATGTGCAGCGGAATGCATCATCGCCTCAGTCTGAGCAACTAACTCATTGTTATTGCACATGTTTTTCGATTTTCCCCATTGCGCAGCGAGCCCAAATGCGCTCAACTGGCTCGCACGAATTGCGATGCGCGATGAAGGAAGCGGACAGATGAGTGAGATGACGGTGGTAGGGCAGTTCGGGCTCGGACGGCATGATGGCGCGGCCGAAACCAGGTCTTGTCCGGCATGCAAGGCCGCGATGCGCCTCGTCGGAATCGAGCCGCATCATCTGCCCACGAGCAACGACGACATCTACACGTTCGAGTGCGTCCTGTGCGGGATGACGACCGCGGAGGTCGTTAGCAAAACGCAACACGCGCCGAAAATCAGGGACACGAGTCAGTTCACTTGACTGATGCGGAGCGACGCAAGGGCGTCAGCAGGCTGAAAACCACGTTTGTGCTGTATCGTTAGGGTGCGCCATGGCCACGATCATTCCTTTCCTGCAAAACGGCGGTGCCTTTGGGCCGGACGACATCAAGACCATGTCGGACGCCCTGGATGACATCTGCAAACTTCTAAAACTGCCTGACGGCGAACATCCCACAAGGATGGTTATCGCCGAGCGGATCATTGCGCTGGCCCGACAAGGTCGGTGGAGCCCAACGCTGCTGCGGGACCGAATCTTACAGGAGGCGGGTCTCGCGCCACTGCTGGACGGCGGCGCTATGCAGGGAGCCGCCGGCGCACCGCCCGCCGGCTCTATGCTCAAGAATGGCGGCTAGCCGGCCGTAGTCTTGGGGGTGTCGTGGTGGCGGAAAGGAAACGGGCCAAGCTCAGAGTAATTCGGCCGCCGGCCGTTGGCCCGGTGGTGTCCGCGCCGCCGATCCTTAAAGCGAGCGATCACACGGTGGACTATGTCTGCGGCAATTGCGCCGCGGTCTTACTTCATGCTGACGAAGATCAAGTCAGTAATCTGGTGATCCAGTGCACCAAGTGTGGGCAATACAACAAGACTGCGGAGTAGGCCCCGTCGTGCGAACCGTGCTCAGCGCACTTATTTTGAGCCAGTCGAACGAACTGCGATCAACAGGAACTTGTGATCAGTCTTTCTTGCGAGCATCGGCACTCAGCAAGCGCGTGATTGTACGCGTTAATGAGCGAACGAATTGAGCGATATCGATTGAACGATGCTCGTGTCCAATGACTGATGACGAGTAGTCAGACTTCGACTTCGCCGGTCAGCGAGCGCCTGTCCTCGATGCAGTAGTAGCCGGCGAGCCGGCTCACCACCTTGCGCTTCATCCAGTCCTGCAGCACGCGGCTGACGTTCTCGCGCGCGATCCCGGCCATGGCGGCGAGGTCGCTTTGCGTCACCTTCTGGCGCACCAGCGTGCGGCCGTTGCCGACGTCGTGCCCGAAGGCTTCCGCCAGGCTGAGCAACGCGCGCGCGACGCGGCCTTTCACCGACAGGAAGCTGGTGGCGATCAGCGCGCCGTTGGTGTCGCGCAGCCGGCCGGCGAGCAGCCTGACCAGATGCTTGTAGACGTCCGGGTTGTCGGTGCCGAACGCGTCGAACGAGGGGCGGCTCACGAATTGCAGCTTGGCGGCGCGCAGCGCCGTCACCGTCGCCGAGCGCGGCGCGCCGTCGATGATCGACAATTCGCCGATCACGGCGCCGGGGCCGAAGATCGCCAGGATGCGCTCGCTGCCGGTGGGCGACAGGATGCTGGCCTTGAGCAGGCCTTCTTCGACCCGGTAGCAGCCGTCGCCGGCGTCGCCGGCGAGGAACAGGGTCTCGTCGGCCGACAGCGCCACCGTCCGGGCCTTGGTGAACAGCCGCGCCGACAGCTCCGCCGGCAAGGCGGATAAGACGTCGGTCGGGCGGGGCTCCGGCGTGGTCATCCCGACAGAGTAACGCAACATTCCGCCGGGGAACACGGGCCAAATGACCTACGGCGAAGAACGGTTACCGGGTCACGGTGCAGACATCGGTCCAGCCCTGCCGGGTCCACACCAGGCAGGGCTTGAAGCGGGTGAAGAAGTGCCGGTGCTGGCGGTGGCGATACTGCCGGATCTGCTGGAGGTGAAAGCGGTGCTGGTGGTGGCCGAGATGCTGGCCGGCCGCATGGCCGCCAAGGCGGGGGCGGGCGGACGTGTCGCTCGCGCTTGCGAGCACGGTGGCCAGCGCAAGGGCGGCGACGGCAGCGGTGAGGAAGGGGCGCGGGGCGGTCATGGGACTTACGAGGCGTGCAGGGGGCGTGAAGTGGGAGGGCTAACGCGCGAAGAGACCCACCCGGGCGAGATACGACCGGGCGGGTCCCCCATCGCGGTCTGCTTACATGTAGCTGTACGGGACGTAGCAGACGTTGATGTGCCGCGCGTAGTACGGGCTCCACACCCAGCACGTCGAATAGCCACGGAAGTAGAAGTGGCGGTGGTGACGGTGGTGGTGGTGGCCGTGGTGGTGGTGGTGACGGTGGTGGTGGTGGCCATGGTGGTGATGGCCGTGGTGGTGATGGCCGTGGTGGTGATGACCATGATGGCCATGGCCATGACCGCCGCCGTGCCGGCCGCGGGCCGACGCGTCGCTCGCGGTGGCGAGGGACGCAACAGTCAGCACGAGGGCAGCGGCAGTGGCGGTGAGGACAGTACGCTTCATTTCAGACTTCTCCTGGGTTGACCCAGAGCGACCGTCGCCCTGGGGGGTGTGCTCGGTTAGTGCCCTGAGACGCCCGAAAGTGATGTGATGGCCGTCACAAGAATGCGGTTTGTCCCGCGGCCGGCGGCCAAGCCTTTGGACGGAAAGCCTGTTTTTCGGCAGAGCGGGGCGGTCTAGTATCCGCCGGCGGCAAGGATTCCTCTCGGCGAGCCAGCCCAATCTGCCATGCAACGACGCGATCTCGTCCTTCCGGAGCCGAAACGTGTCGGGGTGCTGCCCGCCTGGCTCGAGCGGCTGTTGTCGGTCGGGCATCGTGGCGACCGATCCGGACATCGTGCGGCGCCAGCGTTGCGTGAACGTCGGCGCCTTCGCCACGTCGGCCAACGCGGCGTCACACCTGGTCTTCAACGCGGTCTACGACTTCCAGGGCCTGATACCTGTCCACGTCTACAACGTGTTCATGATCGTGCTGCCGCTGCTGATCCCGCGCCTGCATCGGTATGGCGAAAACGTCGGGGCGATCGCGCTCGCGGTCCTGATTCTGGTCGCGCACATGTTCGTGGTGTGGTCGATGGGCATCGCCAGCGACCTGCATGTTTACTACACGATGGCTCCCGCCTTTCTGCTGCTGATCGGCGTTCAGCACTGGCGGCTCTTCCTGGTCATCTTCGTGCTCAGCCTCGCCGCGCTGCTGTTTGCGCTGAACTATGCGCCGCTCGACGGGTTCGTCTCGCCGGAGGATCGGGCGTTGCGCGATCTGTTGTCGACCCACGCGATGGTCAACACCATCACGATCAATGCCATCGTCATCTACTACGCGCTGTCGGCGCTGCGGCGCGCCGACCTCAGTGCGCAATACCAGTTGAGCCGCTCCGATGGGCTCATCGCCGCGGTCATGCCGGCGCCGATCGCGGAGCGCCTGAAGTCGGGCGAGGAGCGCATCGCCGACCGGATCGAGATGTTGAGCGTGATGTTCGCGGATCTCGTCGGCTTCACCGAGTCGGTGCATCACCTGCCGCCCGAGGAGGTCGTCGATTTTCTCGATCAACTGGTCCGCATCTTCGACGGGCTGAGCGAGAAATTTGGCGTCGAGAAGATCAAAACCATCGGCGACAGCTACATGGCGGCGGCGGGCTTCGACGGCCGCGGCGCCGAGGGCGCGGTAGCGGCCGGCCGCCTCGCGCTGGCGATGCTCGATGCCATCGGCCGCCAGCCGCCGCTCGGCGGCCGCGCGCCGCGATTGCGCATCGGCATCCATTGCGGCCCGGCGACCGCGGGGGTCATCGGCGACACGCGCTTTTCCTACGACGTGTGGGGCGACGCGGTGAACATGGCCGCGCGCATGGAATCGAACGGCGAGCCCGGCAGGATCCACGTGAGCGAAAATTTCCGCGCGCTGACGCTCGACCGTTTCGAGTTCGAGGACGGCGGCACCGCGGAGCTGAAGGGCATCGGCACCGTGCGCAGCTATTTCCTGCTGCGCGAGAAGGCGAGATCAGCTCCCGCTCGTCCCACGCGTAGGCAGGGGACCCAGCGTGCAAGAGAAGACTTCTCGGATTCCCGCTTGCGGCGGGAATGAGCGAAGGAGGAGAGAGCTCTCGTGCAGCAATAAAAAAGGCGGCCGCGCGGGCCGCCTTTTGTCGTTCCGAAACGCGCGAGCGCTATTCGCCGCCGACGGCTTCGCGCTGCTCGCCCTCGGCCTTCTGCTTGCCTTCGAGGTCCTCGCCGGTCTGCTGGTCGACGACCTTCATCGACAGCCGGGTCTTGCCACGGTCGTCGAAGCCGAGCAGCTTCACCTTGACGATGTCGCCTTCCTTGACCACGTCGTTGACCTTCTGCACCCGGCGCGCGGCGAGCTGGCTGATGTGCACCAGGCCGTCGCGGGCGCCGAAGAAGTTCACGAACGCGCCGAAGTCCATCACCTTGACGACCTTGCCCTCGTAGATGTGGCCGACCTCCGGCTCGGAGGTGATCGACTTGATCCAGTTGATCGCGGCGCGGATCGATTCGCCGTTCGCCGACGCGACCTTGACCGAGCCGTCGTCCTCGATGTTGATCTTGGCGCCGGTCTTCTCGACGATCTCGCGGATCACCTTGCCGCCGGTGCCGATGACTTCGCGGATCTTGTCGGTCGGGATCTTGAACGACTCGATGCGCGGGGCGTGCTCGCCGAGCTCGGCGCGGGCGTGGTCGAGCGCCTTCGCCATCTCGCCGAGGATGTGCATGCGGCCGCCCTTGGCCTGGTTGAGGGCGACCTTCATGATCTCTTCGGTGATGCCCGCGATCTTGATGTCCATCTGCAGCGAGGTCACGCCGACCTCGGTGCCGGCAACCTTGAAGTCCATGTCGCCGAGGTGGTCTTCGTCGCCGAGGATGTCGGAGAGAACGGCAAAGCGCGCGTCCTCCTTGATCAGCCCCATGGCGATGCCGGCGATGGCGCGCTTGAGCGGAACGCCGGCGTCCATCAGGGCGAGCGAGGTGCCGCACACCGTCGCCATCGACGACGAGCCGTTCGACTCGGTGATCTCCGAGACCACGCGGATGGTGTAAGGGAACTCCTCCTTCGACGGCAGGGTCGGGCGTATTGCGCGCCAGGCGAGCTTGCCGTGGCCGATCTCGCGGCGGCCCGGCGCACCGATGCGTCCGGTCTCACCGACCGAGAACGGCGGGAAGTTGTAGTGCAGCAGGAACGCCTCTTTGTAGGTGCCCTGCAGCGCGTCGATGAACTGCTCGTCCTCGCTGGTGCCGAGCGTGGCGACCACGATCGCCTGGGTCTCTCCGCGGGTGAACAGTGCGGAGCCGTGGGTGCGCGGCAGGAACGGCGCCTCGCAGACGATCGGACGCACGGTGACGAGGTCGCGGCCATCGATGCGCTTGGAGGTATCCAGGATGTTCCAGCGCACGATCTTGGCTTCGAGGTCCTTGAACACGCCGGCGACGAGCTGCATCGGCCGCTCGGGGTTGTCGGTGCCGTCCGGGAAGAAGTGCGCCATCGCCTTCTTCTTGACCTCGGCGACCGCGTCCTGACGCTCGGCCTTCTTGGGGATCGAATAGGCCTTGCGCAGCTCGGCCTCGACGATGCCGAGCATCTCCTTTTCGATCGCCGACGTATCCGGGATCGCGAAGTCGCGCGGCTCCTTCGCCGCCTTCTCCGCGAGGCTGATGATCGCGTCGATCACCGGCTGGATGTGACGATGGCCGAACATGACGGCGCCGAGCATGATCTCTTCGGTCAGCTCCGCCGCCTCCGATTCCACCATCAGCACGGCGTCCTGCGTGCCGGCGACGACGAGATCGAGCTTGCTCTCCTTCATCTCGTCGATCGTGGGGTTGAGGACGTATTCGCTCTCGGCGGAGAAGCCGACGCGCGCGCCGCCGATCGGGCCCATGAACGGGGCGCCGGAGAGCGTGAGCGCGGCCGAGGCCGCCACCATCGCGACGATGTCGGGATCGTTCTCCATGTCGTGCGAGAGCACGGTGATGATCACCTGGGTGTCGCAGCGCCAGCCGTCGGCGAACAGCGGACGGATCGGGCGGTCGATCAGGCGCGAGGTTAGCGTGTCCTTTTCGGTCGGACCGCGCTCGCGCTTGAAGTAGCCGCCCGGAATGCGGCCGGCGGCGTAGTATTTCTCGGTGTAGTTGACGGTGAGCGGCAGGAAGTCGACGCCCGCCTTGGGCTGCTTCGCCGCCACCACCGTCGCGATGACGGTGGTTTCGCCGTAGGTCGCGATGACGGCGCCGTCGGCCTGGCGGGCTATCTTGCCGGTTTCGAGCGTGAGCTTGCGCCCACCCCAATCGAGCTCAACTCGATGAACGTTAAACATTGCGATGGTCTCTCATGGTTTTCGCGAAGGGGCGAAAGCCATGAGCAAGACGGCAAGAGGCTGTCACGTGCGGCGACATTCCGCGGGCGTACAGCGTCTGGCGATCCTGCCATGGCCTCCGGGCCTTCCTGGTATCGACGGACGAACAATTCGCTCCGTCGCAGTGTCGGCAGCAATCCCGCTGCCGGATGAAGCGCGGATCAATTGCAACGATCCGCACCGAAACGCGCGGACGACGCCGCGCACGAACGTTAGCGGCGGATGTTCAACTTTCCGATCAGGGACTTGTAACGACCCTCGTCGGTACGAGCGAGGTAGTCGAGAAGCTGACGCCGCTGGGACACAAGCTTGAGCAGTCCACGCCGGGAATGATTGTCCTTGACGTGGCTCTTGAAGTGCTCGGTCAGATTGTTGATGCGTTCCGAGAGGACCGCGACCTGCACTTCCGGCGACCCGGTGTCGCCGGCTTTGGTCGCATAAGTCTTGATGAGTTCCGCTTTACGCGCGGTCGTGACCGACATCGGGTTTCCTTATGGTTTGAGGGTTACGGTCTGCGGCCAGGCCGGGATGTCGTCCAGCGTGGTCGCCACATGCGCGCGGGTTAATCAACTTTCGAGCATTTCCACATTTAGGGATTGTGCTCTGGTCCGCGCCCCGGCGAGATATAGGAACCCGCCACAAAGTCAAGGCCGGATCGGGTGCCGCCCGGCATTAAGCATTGAAAAAACAACAAGAATTTGTGTTCCGCGCCGGATTCAACTGCTGCCCAGATTGAAAATGCGCCGCGGCCGCAATTCACCCTGCTCGAACTCGGCCAGCGCGATCAGGTCGCCATGGGTCGAGACCGCGACGACGCCCTGCATGATCGGGGCATCGCGGCCGCGCAGCAGCACCGGCTGGCCGCGCGCAAGCCGTGCGGCGTCGGCGCGGCTGACGCCGAGCGACGGCAGCGAGCGCAGCCCGGCGTCGACCGGCTGCAGCAGCGCGGTGAGCGCCGCCAAATTGTGATCGCCCGACGCTTGATCGCCGGTTTCGCCTTCGGCCGGCGCCGCCGCCTGCAGGTCCGCAAGCTTCACGGAATCCGTTTCCAGGAACGTCCCCACGCCGGTGCGCCGCAGCGCCGACACGTGGCCGTAGCAGCCGAGCGCGCGGCCGAGGTCGCGCGCGATCGCCCGCACATAGGTTCCCTTGCCGCATTCGGCGGCGAGCACGCTGTGGTCGGCGTCGGGCGTCTCGATGAGCGCAAGCCGGTGGATGTCGACCGGGCGCGGCGCGAGCTCCACGATCTCGCCGTCGCGCGCAAGATCGTAGGCGCGCTCGCCGTCGATCTTGATCGCGGAGTAGCGCGGCGGGATCTGCGCGATGGTGCCGGTGAAGCGCGGCAGCAGCGCGCGGATCGCATCCGGCGTCGGCCGCTCGTCGCTGCTGGCGGTGGCGCGGCCTTCGCCGTCGTCGGTATCGCGCTCCTCGCCCCAGCGCACCGTGAAGCTGTAGGTCTTGCGGCCGTCCATCACGAACGGAACGGTCTTGGTCGCTTCGCCGAGCGCGATCGGGAGGAGCCCGGAGGCCAGCGGATCGAGCGTGCCGGCATGGCCGGCGCGCTTGGCCTGGAACAGGCGCTTGATCACGCTCACCGCGTGGGTCGACGTCATGCCCACCGGCTTGTCGAGAATGCACCAGCCGTGGACGTCGCGCTTGATGCGCTTGGGACGCTGCTGGCGTGACTTCTCTGCAGCGATTCGCTCGTCACTCATCGCCGTCGCGGTCCTTTCGCGGCGTGAGGTCGCGCTGGACCTCAGGTGTTCGCAATAATTTCTCGATCCGTTCCGCTTCGTCGAATTGCTCGTCGGCGCGAAATCGAATCTCAGGTGCGAATTTCAGGTTAACGCGACGCGCGAGCTCGCCGCGCAGGAAGCGCTTGTTGCGTTCGAGCGCGGCCACAACATCTTGAATGTCGCGTCCGCCGAGCGGCATCACGTAGACGGTTGCGAGCTTGAGGTCCGGGCTCATGCGCACCTCCGGTACCGTGATCATGTGTCCTTCGATGGTCGGATCGTGAATCTCGCCGCGCGTCAGCATCTCAGCCAATGCGTGCCGAATCAGCTCGCCCACGCGCAGCACGCGTTGCGACGGTCCGGATGTGCTGTCGCGGCGGGTTCCGCGCGCCATGGTGTTCCTCAAAGCATGATCCCGAAAAGTTGCAGACTTTTCGGACAAGATCATGCGACCACGTTAATACTACGCCGTTTTCTCGGTCTTGCTGCGCACGAACTCGGCGAAACGCTGCGCCTCGCCGTCGTTGGCGAAGGCGCGGCGTGGAACGATCACGCCGCCCAGCCGGCAGAACATCAGGAACAGATGCTCCTTGGCGGCGATCACGTCCAGGACTTTGTCCCAGGGGATTCGCAACTCGACGCCGGCCGACGTCGAGCTCACGCCCTTGCTGTCGACGACGATGGTGGTATCGCCCATTCCGATCGGCTGTCCATAGAACATGGAATCCACGTACGGGCCCATGACGAAGACCTTGTAGATGACGAACGCCACGAGCGCACCGGCGATCGCGACGACGAGGCCCCAGTCCCAATACGGATAGACCGGAAGCCGCCCGACGAACGGCTCCGACGCGATGAGCGCGGCTATGGCGCCAATGCCGGACATCCCGACCGCCGCCAGCCATGACACGACGCGTTCGATGCCGCTCCAACGCAGCACGGTCATCAAGTGCAGATAGTCGAGCGGCACGAGCTTCGTGCGAACCTCGAAACGCGTCGCTTGCCAGGGCGAGGGGGTGCTGACGTCGTCCATGTCGGGCTCCGGGATGCGGCCGGCGGCGGCGAAACGCGTATCGCGCCGGCCATTTCCCTGTGACGGCCTGAAGCCGGAAAAGGTTCAAACGCTGAAAGCGTCAACCGCCCGTAGCGGCTCACACGGTTAGCGCGCGAGAAATAGAAGCTACAGCGAGCGCTGCACCGTCTCGACCCGGTAGCATTCGATGACGTCGCCGACCTTCATGTCCTGATAGTTCTCGAAGGCCATGCCGCATTCCTGTCCGGCGGAGACTTCGCGGGCGTCGTCCTTGAAGCGCTTGAGCTGCGAGAGCTTGCCTTCGTGGATCACGACGTTGTCGCGCAGCAAGCGCACATTGGCGCCGCGCTCGACGGTGCCGTCGGTGACGCGGCAGCCTGCGATATTGCCGACCTTGGACACCTTGAAGATCTCGAGGATCTGCGCGTTGCCGAGCAGCGTCTCGCGGATCGATGGCGCCAAGAGGCCGGACATCGCCTGCTTCACGTCGTCGACGAGGTTGTAGATGATATTGTAGTAGCGGATCTCGATCCCGGCGCGCTCGGCGGCCTCGCGCGCTTCCTTGTTGGCGCGCACGTTGAAGCCGATGATCACCGCATTCGACGCTTCGGCCAGCCGGACATCCGACTCGGTGATGCCACCGACGCCGGAATGCAGCATGCGCGCCGCCACCTCGTCGGTGCCGAGCTTGTCGAGCGCTCCTGCGATCGCTTCATTCGAGCCCTGCACGTCGGCCTTGATGACCAGCGGGAAGTCCTTGCGGCCCGAGGTCTTGACCTGCGCCATCATCTGCTCGAGCGAGCCGCGCATGCCGCTCTCCCGCGCGGCGGTCCGCTCGCGTTTCTGCCGCGCGCGATAGGCGGTGACCTCGCGGGCGCGGAACTCGCTGTCCACCACCGCGAGCCGGTCGCCGGCATCAGGCGTTCCAGAAAATCCCAGCACCTCGACCGGAGTCGAGGGACCGGCCGAGGTGACCGGCGCGCCGGTATCGGACACGAGCGCGCGCACGCGGCCCCATTCGGCGCCGGCCACCACGAGGTCGCCGGGGCGTAGTGTTCCGCGCTGCACCAGCACGGTCGCGACCGGGCCGCGGCCGCGATCGAGCTTCGCTTCGATCACGGTGCCCTCGGCAGGACGCGCCGGGTCGGCCTTCAGATCGAGGATTTCCGATTGCAGCCCGATGGCCTCGAGCAGCTTGTCGAGGTTGATCTTCTTGGTGGCGGAGACTTCGACGTCGAGCACGTCGCCGCCGAGCGCCTCCACCTGGATCTCGTGCTGCAGCAGTTCGGTGCGCACGCGCTCGGGCTTGGAGTCCGCTTTGTCGATCTTGTTGATCGCCACGATCATCGGCGCCTTCGCCGCCTTGGCGTGATTGATCGCCTCCACCGTCTGCGGCATGACGCCGTCGTCGGCAGCGACCACCAGCACGACAATATCGGTCACCCGCGCGCCACGCGCGCGCATGGCGGTGAACGCCGCGTGGCCGGGCGTATCGATGAATGTGATCTTGGCGCCGGACGGCGCCGTGACCTGATAGGCGCCGATGTGTTGCGTGATGCCGCCGGCCTCGCCGGCCGCGACTTCGGTCGTGCGGATGGCGTCAAGCAGCGAGGTCTTGCCGTGGTCGACGTGACCCATGACGGTCACGACCGCCGGGCGCGGCGTCAGCGCCTCGGGATCGTCGGCGACGTCGAACAGACCTTCCTCGACGTCGGATTCGGCGACGCGCTTCACCGTGTGGCCGAGTTCCTCGGCGATGAGCTGCGCCGTGTCGGCGTCGATCGAGTCGGTGATCGTCATCATCAGACCCTGCTTCATCAGGATCGCGATGACGCTGCGCGCGGGCTCGGCCATGCGGTTGGCGAGCTCCTGGATGGTGATCACCTCGGGGATGGTGACTTCGCGGGTGAGCTTCTCTTTCGGCTCCGCCACCATCGCCCGCATGCGCCGCTGATTGCGGCGTTTGAAGGCGGCGACGGAATGCTCGGGCTCTTCGTCGGCCTTGAAGGCGGTGACGACCGTGAGCCGTCCGCGCGGCTTCTGCTGCACGACGGTGCGCGTGGGCTTGGGAGCGAGAACGGGGCGTCCGGCACCGGGACGGCGCGGGCGCGGCGCCTCGTCGTCCTCTTCGGCCACCACCACCGGGCGCACGCCCGGCCTTGCGGTCGTGACTTCCTCGCCGCCGAGCCGCTTCTTGGCGACCTCGTCGGCCTTGTGCTTGACCTCTTCGTCGTGCTTGCGGCGCTGTTCTTCGTCGCGTTTGCGAGTCTCTGCCGCCACACGATCAGCGCGCTCGACCGCGGCGCGCTGCTCGCGGATCTTGGCATCTTCTTCGGCGATCTTGCGCTCTTCCGCCTCGCGCAGACGGGCGTCGCCGAGCGCGTGCGCGCGGCGGTTCCGCTCTTCATCGGTCAGCGTGTGCAGCACCACGCCGGACGCCTTCGGCGGCGTTGCGGGCGTCGCGGTCGGTGCGGGAGTGGCCGTCGCCGCGGCGCCGCCCTTCCCGGGTACCTGGCGCTTGTTCGGCGTGGGGGCCGGCGCCGGCTCGGCCTTGGCGGTCGGCTTGCCAGGGGCGCCCCGGCTGCGGACCTTCTCGACGACGACCGACTTGGTCCGGCCATGGCTGAAGCTCTGGCGCACGACCCCCGTCTCGCTGCCACGCGGCTTAAGCGTCAGCGTCTTGGACGAGGTGATACTCAGCTTCTTATCGCCAGTTTTTTCAGTCGTTTCAGCCATTCCGTTTCCATTTCCCGGGCTTTAGCGGGTCGTTCCCGACCGTTCCGGTCCGAAATCGTTCCAGGCGCCTCAAGCGCGTCAGAACCGCCTTACTTTCGGGACCGGCAAGCAGCGCAGCATGTACCACATTTGACCGGCCCAATGCCAAATCCAATTGCGCCGAGGTGAATACGTCGAGAACCGCGATTGACCGGTCGCTGTCGGTGTTCCGGCGCAGGGTGGCATTAAGCTTACGCACCCCGTCGGGGGCGGCATCCGACGCATGCAGCAGTGCGGTTGCACCGCCGTCCACCAATGCTGATTCGACCTTGGCGAAACCCGCCACCACCCGCCTCGCCTTGTAGGCGATCGCGAGCGCGTCGAGCGCGGCGCGTTCCAGCAGGCGCTCGGTCGCGTCGATGAGATCGGGCGCGGCGCGCACGTCGCGCTTGAAGCTGCGCGCAAATGCCTTGCGCGCGATCGCGTGGCCGAGCGCGGAGCGCGTCGCCGTGATCCAGACACCGCGTCCCGGCAACCGCCGCTTCAGATCGGGAACCGCGGTTCCCTCCGGCGACACCACGAACCGGATCATGTCGTCGACCGGCCGCACGGTGCCGGTCGACGCGCACAGCCGCTCGGCGCCGCGCGCGGCTTGGCGCGGCCCGGCGTCGAGTGCGGCATATATCGGCTGTGCGAGCATCATCGGTCTGATCGGTTCCTTACGCCTGTGCCGGTTCGGTTTCCGCCGCGGGCTCCTCGGCCGCCGGCGGCGGTGCGAGGTCTTCTTCCTTGACCCAGCCGGCCTTGACGCGGGCCTGCATGATCAGCGCCTCGGCTTCGTCGCGCGACAGCTCGAAGCCGTCGAGGATGCCGGCGTGACGCGTGGTCTCGCCGTCCTTGCGTTCGCTCCAGCCGGCGAGATCGTCGGTGGCGCAGCCGGCGAGGTCTTCGAGCGTCTTGATCTCGTTCTCGCCGAACTTGACCATCATCGCGGCGGTGACGCCCGGGACGTCCCGCACCGCGTCCTCGACGCCGAGCTCCTTGCGCTTGGTGTCGAGCTCCGCTTCCTGCGCCGCCAAATATTCGCGCGCGCGGTTCTGCAGCTCGCCGGCGGTCTCCTCGTCGAAGCCTTCGATGCCGGCGATTTCCTTCTCGTCGACCATCGCGAGCTCTTCGACCGACTTGAAGCCTTCCGACGCGAGCAACTGCCCGACCACCTCGTCGACGTTGAGCGAGTCGATGAACAGCTTGGTGCGCTTCTCGAACTCGGCCTGGCGGTTCTCCAACTCTTCCTGCTCGGTGACGATGTCGATGTCCCAGCCGGTGAGCTGCGACGCCAGCCGCACGTTCTGGCCGCGCCGGCCGATCGCCAGCGACAATTGCTGGTCGGGAACCACCACTTCCATGCGCTGGCGGTCTTCGTCGAGCACGACCTTGGCGACTTCCGCGGGCGCGAGCGCGTTGACCACGAAGTTCGCGGGATCGTGCGTCCACGGGATGATGTCGATCTTCTCGCCCTGCAATTCGTTCACCACCGCCTGCACGCGCGAGCCGCGCATGCCGACGCAGGCGCCGACCGGATCGACCGAGGAATCCCGCGAAATCACGGCGATCTTGGCGCGCGAGCCGGGGTCGCGCGCGACCGCGCGCACCTCGACGATGCCGTCGTAGATCTCCGGCACTTCCTGCGCGAACAGCTTGGCCATGAACTGCGGATGCGTGCGCGACAGGAAGATCTGCGGACCGCGCGTCTCACGCCGCACGTCGTAGATGAAGGCGCGGATGCGGTCGCCGTTGCGGAACACCTCGCGCGGCAGCATTTCATCCCGCCGCACGATCGCTTCGCCGCGGCCGAGATCGACGATCACGTTGCCGTATTCGACGCGCTTGACGATGCCGTTGACGATATCGCTGATGCGATCCTTGTACTCTTCATACTGCCGGTCGCGTTCGGCCTCGCGCACCTTCTGCACGATGACCTGCTTCGCGGACTGCGCGGCGATGCGACCGTATTCGAGCGGCGGCAGCGGATCGGCGATGGTGTCGCCGACCTGCGCGGCCGGATGGCGACGCCGGGCATCCTCCTGGCTGATCTGGTTGGACGAGTTCTCGACCGTCTCGACCACCAGCATGTGGCGGAGCAACCGGAGCTCGCCGTTCTTCGGATCGATCTCGGCATGGACGTCGGTCTCGATGCCGTAGCGCGAGCGCGCTGCCTTCGCGATCGCGTCCTCCATGGCGCCGATCACGATGCGGCGGTCGATCGACTTCTCGCGGGCGACCGCGTCGGCGATCTGCAACAATTCGAGCCGGTTGGCGCTGACGGCCATCGGTCACTCTCCCTCTTGATGAGCCGCGCGCCGGGCATTCGCCGGCTGCGGCTGGAAACCTTTGGAACGCCGGTATTTGCCCGGCCCTTTCCGGTGGATCTGGTTGTCGGCGCTTTCGCTCGCTGCGCGCTCGGTATCCTTCCCGCGCCGGAGCGATTGCGCGATCATGTCGTCGCTCAGCATGATCTTGGCGTCCGCCATCTCGTCGATCGGCAGCAGCACGTCGGCCGGCTCGCCGGGCGCGGCGTCCTCGCGATGGACGCGGGCGGCGTTGCCTTCGACGCCGGTGAGCACGCCGCGAAACCTGCGCCGCCCTTCGACCGCGACCGCCATCTCGATCCGCACCCGGTTGCCGGCGTAGCGCTCGAAGTCGGAGCGGCGTACCAGCGGGCGGTCGATGCCGGGCGATGAAATCTCCAGCCGATAGGCGCGGTCGACGGGGTCGGCGACGTCGAGCAACGGCGAGAGCGCGCGCGAGATCGCCTCGCAGCCCTCGATCGTCATGGTGCCGTCCGGCAGCTCGGCCATGATCTGGACCGTGCAGCCAGCGAGACCGGAGAGCTTCACCCGGACCAGCCGGTAACCAAGCCCGGCCAGGACCGGTTCGGCGATGGCCGCAACCCGAGCCGCCACGCCCTGTTCGACAATCAGGCGCGGCTCGGAGTCCGACTGGCTCAGATAGGCTTCAGTCATTCAGTCCAAGGCTCTGTGAACCAAGTCTCTACGAACCAAGTCTCTGCGAACGTTCCCCGGTTTTCGCGGGCCCAGTGTTAGCCACCGCCACGCGGTAACAAAAAAGAGCGGGTCCCGGGGGGGAACCCACTCTCAAAAACCGATCAGATTTCAATCCGACCGTTATGAGATGTCCTTAGCGGACAACGGAAATATAGCGATTTGGAGCCCCGGCGCAAGTCCGTAAGGGGTAGGAATTGGCTAACCCTTCCTTCAAATTCCACGCATATTTCTGGTTCCCGCCCGGCGGGCTCCCGGTTTGATTCTCCCGTCGATCCCAGCAGGCTTAAAGAGATGGCCGTCCCCGCTTCGCTGATCCCCGAATTGGAGGAAGTGCTCCAACACGGCTCGGCCGAGCGCCGCGCGCGCACCCTGCAGCGGATCACGACGCTCTTCCTGAACGGCGTCGATCAATTCAACGAAGACCACGTCGCGCTGTTCGACGGCGTATTCACGCGCCTGATCGCGGAGATCGAGATCAAGGCGCGCGCCGAGCTGTCGAATCGCCTGGCGCCGGTCAGCAACGCGCCGATCGAAGCGGTGCGGCGGCTCGCCAAGGACGACGACATCACCGTGGCCGGCCCGGTGCTCGAGCAGTCGCCGCGCGTGCCCGAGGCTGACTTGGTCGACATCGCCCGCACCAAGAGCCAGGCGCATCTCCTGGCGATCTCCGGCCGCACCGCAATCGCCGAGGCCATCACCGACGAGCTGGTCCGCCGCGGCGACCGCCATGTCGTCCGCAGCGTCGCCGACAACCGCGCGGCCCAGCTGTCGGACCGAAGCTTCACGACGCTGGTGGACCAGTCGGAGGAAGATGGCATCCTGGCCGAGAAGGTCGGCATGCGTCCCGACATTCCGCCGCACCTGTTCCGCGACCTGTTGCTGAAGGCGACCGAGGTCGTGCAGCAGCGTCTGCTCGCCGCCGCCAAGCCGGACACGCAGGCGGAAATCCGCCGCGTGATGGCGCGGGTTTCGAACGAAGTTGCGACCGCCACGTCGCGCGACTTTGCCACCGCCGAGCGTACCATCGAAGCGCTCCGCAAGAGTGGCCAGCTCAACGAAGCGGCGCTCGTTGGTTTCGCCAACGCGGGCCAATACGAGGAGATGGTCGCCGCACTGTCGCGGCTGTGCGTGGTCCCGATCGACGTGGTCGACCGCCTGATGGGCGGCGACCGTCCGGACCCGATCCTGATCCTCTGCAGGTCGGCGGGTTGGGAGTGGCCGACCGTCAAGGCGCTGATCATGGGGCGGCCCGGCAACAGGGGCTCGTCCTCGGCCGGTCTTGACACCGCCTTCTCTAATTTCGAGCGGCTGTCGCCGGCGACTGCACAGCGCGTGATGCGGTTCTGGCAGGCGCGCCCCGCCGGCAACAGCAACAAGTAGGGCGCGGAAGTAGCTCAGAAAGTTTCAACAACGCCGGAAGATCAAGTAGCAGGGCACGCGGCCCTCGCGCTTCGCCTTCGCCTCGTAGCGCGTCGAGGTGAAGCCTTCCCACGGCAGCCGCCAGTCGTCGGCGCGTTCGGCGCTCCATTCGAATTGAGGCGCTTGCGCCAGGTGCCGCAACGTCCAGGCGGCGTAGTCGGGCCAGTCGGTCACGAAGCGGAATTCGCCGCCGGGCCGTACGATGCGCGCGATCTGCGCGATGCTTTCGTCGCGCACGAACCGGCGTTTCCAATGGCGCCGCTTCGGCCACGGGTCCGGATAGAGCAGATCGAAGCGCGCGAGAGCTCGCGTCCGGCAGCCAGCCGAGCACGTCGGTGGCGTCGCCGTGATGCAGGCGGATGTTGGTGAGGCCGCGATCGTCGATGGCGGCGAGCGCCTTCGCCATGCCGTTGATGAACGGCTCGATGCCGATGAAGCCGGTCGCCGGATGTTGCTGCGCCTCGGCGACGAGATGCTCGCCGCCGCCGAAGCCGCTTTCCAATCGGATGTCGCCGGCGCGCTCGAACAGCGCGCGCAGATCGGACGGCGCCGGGCGATCAAGATCGAGCGCGAGCTTCGGCAGCAGCGTGTCGAACAGCGCCGCTTGCCGCGGTTTGAGCGCATGGCCCTTGCGCCGGCCGAAAAACGCGCCCTGGCGGTGACTGTGGTCCATCTTAGTCATGCCCGCGCTTGTCATCGCAAGTCGGGTTTACCCGACTTGCGCACGTTATGAAGCGCGCAACTTTGGGCAAGCCCGAGTTGCGGTGGCATCCACGTCTTTCTGCTTACCTGGCATCATCAAAGACGTGGATGGCCGGGACAAGCCCGGCCATGACGCAGAATCAGTTGATCCAGGCGAGCGGGTTACTTGAACGCGCTCTTGAGCTGGCTCACCAGGTTGGTCTGTTCCCAGGAGAAGCCGCCGTCCTTCTCCGGCGCGCGGCCGAAATGACCGTAGGACGCGGTGCGGCGATAGATCGGCCGGTTGAGCTTGAGGTTGCGGCGGATCGCGGTCGGCCGCAGCGGAAAGATCTCCTGCAAGGTCTTCGCGAGCTTCTGCTCGTCGACCTGGCCGGTGCCGTGGGTGTCGACATAGAGCGACATCGGGTCGGCGACGCCGATCGCATAGGCGACCTGGATGGTGCAGCTGTCGGCGAAGCCGGCCGCCACCACGTTCTTGGCGAGATAGCGCGCGGCGTAGGCGGCGGAGCGATCGACCTTGGTCGGGTCCTTGCCGGAGAAGGCGCCGCCGCCGTGCGGGGCGTAGCCGCCGTAGGTGTCGACGATGATCTTGCGCCCGGTCAGGCCGCAGTCGCCGTCCGGGCCGCCGACCACGAAGTTGCCGGTCGGGTTGACGAGGAAGTCGGCGTTCTTCGCCGGCATCCAGCCCTTCGGCAGCGCGGAGGCGACGGCGTCGCCGATGAGGTCCTTGACCATGCCGGGCGTGTACTTCTTGCCGTTGCGCGTCTGCGCATTGTGCTGGGTCGAGACCACGACCTTGGTGCAGCCGACCGGCTTGCCGTCGACGTATTTGACGGTGACCTGGCTCTTGGCGTCGGGCTGCAGGTCGAAAATCTGCCCGCTGCGGCGCTTGTCGGAGAGCACCTTGAGGATCTTGTGGGCGAAGTAGATCGGGGCCGGCATGTAACGAGCCCTTCTCGTAGACCTCGCTTTCGTTGCACGCGAAGCCGAACATCATGCCCTGGTCGCCGGCGCCTTCCTGCTCGCCATTCTTCTTTTTCTTGGCGTCGACGCCCATCGCGATGTCGGGCGACTGGCCGTGCAGCAACACCTCGACGTCGGCGCCGTGGAAGGAGAAGCCGTCCTGGTCGTAGCCGATGTCCTTGACCACATCGCGCGCGATTTGCGCGATCATCTCGCGATTGATCTGCGCCTTGTCGCCGTGCTTGAGGAACAGCGGGTTCTGTCCGCGACCCTCACCGGCGATGACGATCTTGTTCGTGGTGCACAAGGTCTCGCAGCCGAGCCGTGTGTTCACCAGACTGTCGTCGGCGATGCCGAGCTTGACGTCGTTCGCGATGAACGCGTCCAGGATCGCGTCCGAGATCTGATCGCAAACTTTGTCGGGATGACCTTCGGAAACGGACTCGCTGGTGAACAGATAATTCGAGCGTGACACCTTAGGAAACTCCCCTCACAGCACCACCCTTGGCCGTCCCGGCCGTTCGTGGGCGCGTGTTTGTTGCAGCGTACCCCCGCGCGGTCAAGATGCGCGTTCGGATGAGAGCTTTCGGGGCTTTTGGAGAAGGCGGGGAACTGGAAGTGCGGAGGTGGGACGACAGGGCGGTGGGACGTGGAACGAACAATCAATCTTTGTCGCCGGCGATCTCTTGGACCAGGTCGACGATGCGGCGGCGCAGCTTCGCTTCCTTGATCCGCATGAAGGCCTTGGTGAGGGCGAGGCCCTCGGAGGTGGCGAGGAAGTCCGACACATAGGCCGGGGAGGGAGCGTCTTTCATGCCATCGACGTGGGCTCCCAGATTGGGTGCACCCTCGAAAAAGAACGCAACCGGAACTTGCAGGATATGCGAAATCTGCTGGAGGCGGCTGGCGCCGATCCGGTTGGTTCCCTTCTCGTATTTCTGCACCTGCTGGAAGGTCAGTCCGAGAGCGTCGCCGAGCTTTTCCTGGCTCATGCTCAGCATCATGCGGCGCATGCGTACCCGGCTTCCCACGTGCTTATCGATGGGATTTGGGGCCTTCTTCGCCTGCATATAACGCTCTCCTATGCCGATGCGGGTTCCGCTAATGGTCATGCCATCGTCAGGAAAGCAATCCGATTCTTTTGCCTATTCCCTAACACCGAACAAAAATTCGTGAAATTTCATTGCAATCTTAGGATTTATATTAAGATTCAACAATTTATGCGATAGTATCGCTGTCATAATGACCCCCCGGTCAACCTTGGGATTAGTCGCCTAATCTGTGGCCCGTTTGTGGCACGGCTATCCTCCAGTTGGACTTGTCCAACGGTGGCTAGGTCCGGCGGCGGCGCCATTGCAGGACCAGAATGAACGCCGCTACGAGCATCAGGCCGGCCGGGCCGTCGCCCCAGCGCGAATAAGGGGTCCGTCGCAGCGCCTGCGGGAGCGACGCGTCGAGCACACCTTCGGTGCCGAGCGGCAGCGAGCTCACCACCCGGCCGACCGGGTCGACCACCGCCGAAATTCCGGTATTGGCGGCGCGCACCAGCGGCAGGCCTTCCTCGATCGCGCGCACGCGGGCCTGCTGGAGATGCTGATAGGGCCCCGGGCTGCGTCCGAACCAACCGTCGTTGGTGAGGTTGAGCAGCCAGCCGGGACGCTCGCCGCGCGGCACTGCCTGGCCGGGAAACACGACCTCGTAGCAGACCAGCGGAAGGAAGGACGGCGCCCGGGGCGCGGTGATGGTGCGGCGGCGGTCGCCCGGAATGAATCCGCCGCTCACGCGGACGAGCTGCGTGAAGCCGAGGCGTTCGAGGAAATCCTGGAACGGCAGGTATTCCCCAAACGGAACGAGATGCACCTTGTCGTAGATCGAGAGGATCGACGCGTCGTGATCGAGAACGTATATCGAATTGTAGGCGCGCTTGACGGCCTCGGTCGGCACGGTTTCCGGTGCGCGCACGGCGCCGGTGATCAGCACCGTGCCGTCCGGCAGAAGCTTCGCGATCTGCGCGAGCGCCTCGGCTTCGCGCGTGAGGAAGAACGGGAACGCCGATTCCGGCCAGATCAAGTGCGTGACGTCGCTCAGGCCGGATGCATTCGGTCCGCTGGCGCGGTCGGACAGCGCCGCGTAGCGGTCCATCACCACCTGCCGCTGCGAATAATTGAACCGCTGGTCCTGCTGGATGTTCGGCTGCATCAGCCGTAGCCGCACGCCATCGACGAACGTGGTCGGCGTGCGGTCGAGCCGCCACAGTCCGTAGCCGGCCATCGCCGCGATCACGACGACCGCGAGCGCGGGCGCGAGCCAGCGCCGCCGGGTATCGGCGGGATCGTCGGCGAGCACCGCCGGCGCGGCATAGGCGGCGACCGCGATGAAGGTGAGCCCCCAGATTCCGATCAGCGACGCCGTCTGCGCGAGCGCGAGCTGCGTGGTCAGCGCGTAGCCGAACGTGTTCCACGGAAATCCGGTGAGCAGATGGCCGCGCAGCCATTCGGCAATCGTGAGGGCCACCGCCAGCGCGATCACGCGCATTGCGCCGCGGCCCCAGAGCAGCCGCGCGAAGGCGGTGCCGAATGCGGTGAACAGCGCGAGGCCCGCCGGCAAGGCGATGACCGCGAACGGCAGCAGCCATCCGAACGTCTTGGCGTCGACCAGGAACGCGTGCCCCACCCAATAGATGCCGGCAAGGAAATAGCCGAAGCCGAACCACCAGCCGGCACCGGCCGCCGCCATCATGCCGCCGAACCGGCCGGCGGCGGATCCGTCGATCAGCCACACCAGCACCGGAAAGGTGAGGAACGGCAGTGGCCAGACGTTGAACGGCGGCAAGGCCAGGGTTGTGACGGCGCCCGCCAGGAAGGCGATGAGCGCGCGGCGCCAGCCCCAGGCCAGCATGATCGAGTGGGCGATGCGGGCGGGCTTCACGGTTTGCGCGGAGCTTTCGAGGGCGGGTCGTCGGGCGAGAGCTTCACCGACGGATCGCGATTGATGGGAAGATCGGACTGCGCCGGCGGTGCGCTGGAGGAGGGAGGAGGGGGCTGGCCGGGCGCCATCACGCGCCGCTGCGGATCGCGGTTCAGGTTGGCGATGTCGTGGCTCACGAAAATCTTCAGCTTCTTGACGCGGCGCGGATCGGCGTCGAGCACCTCGATCTCGAGACGGCCGGGGCCGGGCACGAGCTCGCCGCGTACCGGCACGCGGCCGATCCGGGTTGCGATGTAGCCGGCCAGCGTGTCGACTTCCTTCGCCACCTCGTCGCCGACTTCGAATTCGGGGCCGACGACCAGCGCGACGTCTTCGAGGTTGGCGCGCGCGTCGGCCAGGTACGACCCGTCGGGTTGGCGGAAGATGCGCGGCGTGTCGTCTTCGTCGTGCTCGTCGGCGATTTCACCGACGATCTGCTCGACGATATCCTCGATCGAGACGACGCCATCGGCGCCGCCATACTCGTCGACCACCAGCGCGAGGTGGATGCGGCTGGTCTGCATGCGCGCGAGCAGGTCTATCACCGGCATCGACGGCGGCACGAACAGCATTTCGCGGATGATCTTGGCGACAGCGAGCGGCGTCGACAGGTCGATCGCCTTGAGGTCGAGATCGGCGGGGAACGGCTTCTTGCGCTTGGTGTTGGCCTTGGCGCTCTCCGCGGCGCGCGCGGTCATGTAAGCGATCAGGTCGCGGATGTGCACCATGCCGATCGCATCGTCGAGCGTGTCGTCATAGACGACCAGCCGCGAATGCGCGGCGCTTTCGAACACCTTCATCAGCTCGCCGAGCGGAATCTCTTTTTGCACCGCGATGATGTCGGCGCGCGGAATCATCACGTCGACCGCGCGCCGCTCGCGCAGGCTGAGGATGTTCCGCAGCATCGTGGTTTCGCGCTGCGACAACCCGATATCGCCGGCGCCGTCCTCGAGCACGCTGCGAAGGTCGGCGCGGAACGAATCCGGCTTCCAGCCGAACAGCGCCCGCAGCGCGCGCGCAGAACCAGCTTTCGCCGTTCGACGCGTGCGGCGACTCTCGCCGCCGGCACGGGCACCGGCAGGTTGCGGCTGCCGCCCGCGGGCTGATCGCTTGAGCCCGAAGAATTTGGGCTGGACGAACTCGGACTTGGGGGATCGCTGTCGGGCATGGCGAGATCAGATGTCAGCCCTCGGTCTCGCGCACCACGTAAGGATCGGAAATGCCGATGCGCGCAAGAATGGCGCGCTCGAGCCCTTCCATTTCCTCGGCGTCATCGTCCGATTCGTGATCGTAGCCCAAGAGATGGAGAAAGCCATGGACCGACAGGTGGGCGATATGGTCGCCGAACGACTTATCCTCAGCGGCGGCCTCGCGGGCCGCGGTCTCGTAGGAAATCGCGATGTCGCCGAGGGTGCGTGCGGGACCGGGCTGGGTATCAGGGGAGGGGAACGACAGCACGTTGGTCGGCTTGTCGAATCCACGCCAGAGGCGGTTGAGCTCGCGGATGCGGGCGTCGTCGTCCACCACCACGGTGACCGCACCCTGCGCCGGCCCGGCGGCCTGGTTGGCGGCGGAGATCGCCGATCGCGATGCCGCCCGGCAGGCCCGGCGTCGAGCTCCATGCCGCGCTCGGCGCGACGTCGATCTCGAGCTTCAGGCCGTCGGCCTCGACGCAGACCGTGTCACGCTCCGGGTCCGTCGTTCACGGCCTGCCGTCTCGCGACGATGCGAGCGCCGCCTTGTCGTAGGCTTCGACGATGCGCCCGACCAGCTCGTGGCGCACCACGTCCTGCGCGGTGAAGGTGACCTGCGCGATCCCTTCGACATTGGCGAGCAGCCGCGTCGCCTCGGCGAGGCCCGACACCTGGCCGTAGGGCAGGTCGACCTGGCTCGGATCGCCGGTGACGATCATGCGGCTGTTCTCGCCGAGCCGGGTGAGGAACATCTTCATCTGCATCGACGTGGTGTTCTGCGCTTCGTCGAGGATCACCACCGCGTTCGACAGCGTGCGGCCGCGCATGAATGCAAGCGGCGCGATTTCGATCTCGCCGCCTTGCAGCGCGCGCTCGACGATGCGCGAGTCCATCAGGTCATAGAGCGCGTCGTAGATCGGCCGCAGATAGGGATCGACCTTCTCGCGCATGTCGCCGGGCAGGAAGCCGAGCCGTTCGCCGGCTTCCACCGCCGGCCGCGAGAGCACGATGCGGTCGACCTCCTTGCGCTCGAACAGCTGCACCGCGTGCGCGACCGCGAGCCAGGTCTTGCCGGTGCCGGCGGGGCCGGTGCCGAACACGAGCTCATGCCGCCGCAGCGCGCGGATATAGGCGTCCTGCGCCGCCGTGCGCGCGCGCACCAGCCGCTTGCGCAGATTGACCTCATCGAAGCTCGGCCGCGTGGTCGATGGATCGTAGTCGAACAGCGAGCCTTGCGAGATCGCGAGCCGGATCGCGCCCTCGACGTCGCCGGTGGTGACCTCGTCGCCGCGCGCCAGCCGCTCGTAGAGGCCTTGCAGCACGCGGCGCGCCTGCTCGACCGCGTCGCGCGAGCCCTCGAGCGTGACCTGATTGCCGCGCTGGTCGGCGGCGGCGCCGAGCCGGCGCTCGATCAGCGCCAGGTTCTGTCCGTATTGCCCGAACAGCTGCGAGGCGAGGCGGTTGTCGTCGAAGGTGAGCACAACATGGGTGGTGGCATCTGTTGTCACGGCATCCGCGGCCGTGAGCGTCGTTCCGGGGTCCGACTTTGTCGTGCGCAACGGTCTCAGGCTCCTGCTGCCGCTATCATCGGTTCGCTCCTGTGCGCCGGCGCCGCGGTGAGTTCGCCGAACAGGCTGTTCGCGCTCACTTCCGTCATCGTCACGCGATGAACCTCACCGATGATGGATTGCGGCGCCATGACCTGAACCGGCTGGAGATATGGGGAGCGGCCGACGACCTGGCCAGGATAGCGTCCCGCCTTCTCGAACAGCACGTCGAAGCTCTTGCCGACGCAGCCGGCATTGAACGCTTTCTGGTGCCGGTCGAGCGCGGCCTGCAGCCGGTAGAGCCGCTCGGTCTTGACCTCCTCCGGCACCTGCTCGGCCATCTCCGCCGCCGGCGTTCCCGGCCGCGGCGAATATTTGAACGAGAACGCGCTCGCGAATGCGACCTGGTCGACGAGCGACAGCGTGGCGCGGAAATCATCCTCGGTCTCGCCGGGGAAGCCGACGATGAAATCGGTCGAGAACGCGATCGCCGGCTGCGCCGCGCGCATGCGCGCGATGGCGGCGAGATAATCGGCGCGGGTGTGGCGCCGATTCATGGCGTCGAGGATGCGATCCGAGCCCGACTGCACCGGCAGATGCAGGTACGGCATCAGCGCATCGAGATCGCGATGCGCGGCGTAGAGGCTATCTTCCATGTCGCAGGGATGGCTGGTGGTGTAGCGCAACCGCGCGATCCCCGGCACATCGGCGATGCGCGTGAGCAGCCGGCCGAGCGTCCAGGCGCGGCCGTCGGAGCCTTCGCCGTGATAGGCATTGACGTTCTGGCCGATCAGCGAGACTTCGCGCACGCCGGCGTCGGCGAGGCGCTCGACCTCCGCGACGATCTTGGCAACAGGCCGCGAGACTTCGGCGCCGCGCGTATAGGGCACGACGCAGAAGGTGCAGAACTTGTCGCAGCCTTCCTGCACCGTCACGAAAGCGGAGACGCCGCGCGCGCGCGTCGCCTCGCGGCTCGGCGCTTTGAGGATGTCGAACTTGTCCTCGACCGGGAATTCGGTGTCGACCACCGCTTCACCTTGCGCGACGCGCGCCAGCAGATCGGGCAGGCGATGGTAGCTCTGCGGCCCGACCACGAGGTCGACCGCCGGCGCGCGGCGAATGATCTCCTTGCCTTCGGCCTGCGCCACGCAGCCCGCGACCGCGATGGTGAGCTTGCGGCCGGCGCGCGCCGCCTCTTGCTTCATGACGCGGATGCGCCCGAGCTCGGAATAGATCTTCTCGGCCGCCTTCTCGCGGATGTGGCAGGTGTTGAGGATGACGAGGTCGGCGTCGTCGGGCGTCGCGGTCTCGGCATAGCCTTCGGGTGCAAGGGTGTCCGCCATACGATGCGAATCGTAGACGTTCATCTGACAGCCGAATGACTTGATATGGACCTTGCGGGCTCCGCTCATGCCGGTCTGGTCGACTTTCCTTCGCCCGGGCGCCGCCCCGGGCTAGCTTTTTATAACAATATCAAAGACGTGGGCCTCTGGCCATGACCGCGCGCAGCCGCCATGGCGGCGCGGGTTTAGCGGGTTTTCGGCCGAATTGGAACAACGCTCGGCGTGTCCCGGCCGAGCCAACGGGTCCGCGCAAAGCGCGGCCCGATGACAGGCTCCGCGAGAGCCGGGATCCAGCCCAGTGCAAAGGAAACGGCGCTTCGCAAGTTTTGCGCTGGGTCCCGGTTCGCGTCCGCTCGCTGTGCTCGCTACACTCGCCCGGGACAAGCCTTCAGCGGCGGGTCTTGTCGTCGAGCGGGACGGCGTAAAGCTCAAGCCGGTGATCGACCAGTTTGTAGCCGAGCCGCCGCGCCACCTCGGCTTGCAGGCGCTCGATCTCTTCCGACTGGAACTCGATCACCTCGCCGGTGCGCAGATTGATCAGATGATCGTGATGCAATTCCGGCATCTGCTCGTAGCGCGCGCGGCCGTCGCGGAAGTCGTGCCGCTCGATGATGCCGGCATCCTCGAACAGCTTCACGGTGCGATAGACGGTCGAGATCGAGATGCGGTCGTCGATGGCGGAGCAGCGGCGGTAAAGCTCCTCGACGTCGGGATGGTCCTCGGCGGCCGCGAGCACCTTGGCGATCACGCGCCGTTGCTCCGTCATGCGCATGCCCTTGGCGGCGCAGACAGCCTCGATATCCTTGTTTCTCGATTTCTGCTCGATCACGGGCCTTCTCCGTGGTTTCGCATATCACGGTCAGGGGGCGGGAATCCATCGCAGCGCTTGTCAAAGGAGCGTTGGCCCCTGTGGTCCGGCACCTCCAACTATCCTCTCGAGGTGACGGTCAGCTGAGCGTCTTTTGCGCGCGTTGGCGGCACCGGGCGAATGACGATTTTCACATCCTGACCTAACGCTACCAAAAACCGCATCAATCGTTCCACGGAGAATTGCCGAAAGTGACCCTTTAGCAGCTTGGACACGTCGGGCTGATCGATGCCGAGCTGCCGCGCCGCAGCCGTTTGTGTGAGCTCTTGATCTTTCATGACGGCAGCGATTTGGCGCACGAGTTCCGCCTTCAGTGCATGCTCGTCAGGGTTTTTGATGCCAAGGTCGGCGTACACATTGCCGCTGCTCTGGGTGATCTTCGTACTCATGCCTTCCCTGCCTTTCCGTGCGCGATCGCATCTCTGAGCCGCTGCTTGACTAGGTCGATTTCCTTCTTTGGCGTCGCGATGCCCTTCTTCGCCTTCTTCTGGAATACATGCAGCACATAGACTGCATTCGCGACCGCTACCGTATAGACCGCGCGCCATGTGTCGCTGTCGAAATTCTCGACGATCTCAAGCACGCTGGCGCCGCCAAAACCCTTCAGGGGCTTGGCGTTTGCGGGCTTCTCGCCCTTCTGCACCAGCTCAAGTGCGTAGCCGATACCATCCTTCACATCCTCAGGACTGTCGCGCAGGTCCCTCAGGGTTGAGCCCATCCAGTAGACAGGCTTGAGCGGAGGTGTCGGCTGCGGCATCGGACTGAATATATGGTAATATCACCATAGTTGCAAGCTCGTGAGCTGAGTCAGTGGGGCGCGGAAGCATTGGTCCGCTGCCTAATCACACCAAATCGCGGCGCAGCACCAATGCGGTCGCCCGCTTGCCGTCGGCTGCGGCGTAGTAGCCTTCGCGGCGTCCGGCCTCGCTGAAGCCGGCGCGGCGATAGAGCTTGCGCGCGGCCGTATTACTTTCGTCCACTTCCAGGAAGATGACGCGCGTGCCGATGCCCGACAGGCGTCCCATGTGGAGATTGAGCATCCGCCGCGCCAGTCCCTTGCCGCGATAGGACGACGACACCGCGACCGACAGGATCTCGGCTTCGCCGGCGGCGAGGCGCGACATGATGAAGCCGACCAGCCGGCCGTTCACGGTGGCGCGATGCGTGAGCACGTTGCGCTCGATCAGCAGCCGGTCGAGCTCGTCCTCGCTCCAGCCGCGGTGAAACGACGCGGCGTGCAGCGTGGCGATTGCGGCGGCGTCGCGCGACGTCGCCTCCGACAGCACGGGCTCGCTTCGCGAGAACAGGCGCGTGATGAGTCCGATCATCGGCGTGGCAGACGCGCGGCGTCCTGCGGTTGCGCATCGGGCGCGCGCAGATAGAGCGGCTTCGGCGGCCCGTGCCCCTCGACGGCCGCGGCGCCGAGCCGCGCGATCCAGCCGATATCGGGAGCGCCCAATTGCTCGACCAGCAGCGGCGGCGGCTCGCCCGCCGGCCAATGCGCCGCGATCAGCTCGGCGCCGGAGCCGACGATGCGCGCCGGCCCGCTGGTCGCCGCCCGCACCGCTTCCTTGAGCGGCGCAATCCGCGGCGACACGACACTTCGCCCGCCGGGGCCGAACACCTGCATGTAGACGTGCTCATGCCGCGCGTCGATCACCGCTATCACGGCGGAGGTGTCGTTCTCGGCGATGTGGGGCGCCGCGAAGCCTGCCAGCGTCGACAATCCGACCGCGGGCTTGCCGGCGGCGAGCGCGATGCCGCGCGCCGCCGAGATGCCGACGCGCAGGCCGGTGAAGCTGCCGGGCCCGGTGGTGACGGCGATGCGGTCGATCGCGGCGAAGTCGACGCCGGCCTGGTCCATCACACGCGCGATCAGCGGCATGATCGCCTCGGCATGGCCGCGCACCATCGGCAGCGTCTCGCTTGCGACCACCGCGACATGGCGCGTGTCGAGCACGGCGGCCGAACAGGCCGCAAGCGCGGTGTCGATGGCAAGAACGCGCATGGCTTAATTCGCCGCCCCCGTCATCCGCACGGCGGACGACAACAAGAACCCCGACGCGGCCGAGACTATCACGAACTGACGAGGATACCCGTCAGGACATCGGCCGGACTTCCACCACGTCGGGAAGGTAGTGGCGCAGCAGGTTCTGGATGCCGTGGCGCAGCGTCGCCGTCGACGACGGGCAGCCGGCGCAGGCGCCCTTCATGTCGAGATAGACGACACCTTCTTTGAAGCCGCGGAAGGTGATGTCGCCGCCGTCATTGGCGACCGCGGGGCGCACGCGGGTCTCGATCAATTCCTTGATGGTCGCGACGGTCTCGGTGTCCTTCGAGTCGAAGAACTCGTCGGCCGCGTCCGTGGCCGTCGCAGCGTCATCGCGCACGATCGGCGCGTTGGACATGAAGTGTTCCATGACGGCGCCGAGGATCGCGGGCTTGAGCTGCTGCCACTCGCCCTGCGACTTGGTGATGGCGATGAAGTCCGAGCCGAGGAAGACGCCGGAAACGCCGTCGATGCCGAACAGGCGCTCGGCGAGCGGCGACTGTGCCGCCGCGGCAGCGTCGCGCATGTCGAGCGTGCCATGGGAGAGGACGGTCCGGCCCGGCAGGAACTTGAGCGTCGCCGGATTCGGTGTCGCTTCGGTCTGAATGAACATGGTCTGCTCCGTGGCCGGGCTTCGGAAGGGCCCCGCCTGCTTCGAATGTCATTCTACTAGGTGGCGCCGGACTTAGGAAGTTCAAGGCTTTACGGGGGAATACGGCCGGCCGGCAGGCCCTACGACATGCGGCAGCCTACGACATGGTGTCGAGATCGGCGTCGCTCAGGTGGCCCGGGACGATGCCGACCACGATCGGGAACTCGCCGGCGGACTTCGCGAAGCTCGCGACCAGCGGCCCGGGGCCCTCCTTGCCGGTGGCGGCGGCGAGCACCAGGACCGCGATGTCCTCGTCCTCCTCGATCAGCTTGAGCAGCTCCTCGGCCTTCTCGCCTTCGCGGATCACCCGCTCGGGCATGACGCCGGTGATGCTGGAAGCGCGCGCGGCGTGGCGGTCGAGCACGGCGTTGGCCTCCTCATGCGCTTCCGCGCGCATGATGTCGGCGACGCCCAGCCATTGCTGGTTGCGGTCTTGCGTTTCGATGACGCGCAGCATGATCACGCTGGCGCCGGTGCGCAGCGCCCGGCGGCTGGCGAAATAGACGGCGCGATCGGCTTCCGGCGTATCGTCGATGACCACCAGGAACTTCGGCGAGTGGCCGGCCTCATAGCTTCGGCGCTTGATGCTCATGGTGGCTGAATCTGGCACGGCGCTCGGCGGTGGTACAAGCCGGTCGGCGGTCGCAGCAGAACTACCTGCGGATGAAACCGACGATGTCCTTGACCGACTTCATCGTTTCGGCGGCGCGCGCCTCCGCGCGCGCCGAGCCGTCCGCCAGAATCGCGTCGATGTGGCTGGGATCGGCCATGAGGCGGCGGATTTCGGCGGTGATCGGGCTGAGCTTCGCGACCAGAATATCGGTCATCGCGCCTTTGAACGTCGAAAATTGTGCGCCGCCGAACTCCGTCAGCACGTCGGCTTTGGTTTTCCCCGCCAGCGCCGCATAGATGCCCACCAGGTTGTCGGCCTCCGGCCGTCCTTCCAGCCCCTTGACCTCGCCCGGCAGCGGTTCCGGATCGGTTTTCGCGCGCCGCACCTTCAGCGCGATGGTATCGGCGTCGTCGTTCAGGTTGATGCGCGACTGATCGGACGGGTCCGACTTCGACATTTTCTTGGTGCCGTCGCGCAGCGACATCACCCGCGTCGCCGGTCCCTGGATCAACGGCTCGGGCTGCGGGAAGAACGCTTCACCAAAGCCGTGTGCCGCAATCGACTCGCCGAAGTCGTTGTTGAATTTCTGCGCGATGTCGCGCGACAGCTCGAGATGCTGCTTCTGGTCGTCGCCGACCGGCACATGGGTCGCGCGATAGACCAGGATGTCGGCCGCCATCAGGTTCGGATAGGCGTAGAGCCCGACCGATGCATTCTCGCGATCCTTGCCCGCCTTCTCCTTGAACTGCGTCATGCGGTTGAGCCATCCGAGCCGCGCGACGCAATTGAATATCCAGGCGAGCTCGGCGTGCTCGGCGACCTGGCTCTGGTTGAAGACGATGCTCTTCTTCGGATCGATGCCGCAGGCGATGTAAGACGCGGTGACTTCGCGGATCGTGCGCGGCAATTCCTTCGGGTCCTGCCACACCGTGATGGCGTGCATGTCGACGACGCAATAGATGCAGTCGCTCGTATTCTGCAGCTCGACGAACTTCACCAGGGCGCCGAGATAGTTGCCGAGATGCAGAAAGCCGGTCGGCTGCACGCCGGAGAAGACGATTTGCTTAGATGCCATTGCGGCGACCCTTTGGCGGCGGCCTTTTGATGTGCGGCAGTCCCATGCCACGCCGTGGCGCGACCGCGCAAGGGGAGCGGCGGGGAGCGGCGGGGAGCGGCTCAGGGGCGCCGGATGATCTCGTCGATGCGGACCACCCCGAACAGCCGCAGCGCCCCGGCATAGACCGCCACGCCGCACACGACCAGGATCGCCATGATCGTGAGCGATCGGACCGACGACGTGCCGTCCGCAAACATCGTCAGCCACGCCTGCATACCGGCGACCGCGAGACCCATCAGCGCCGTCGCGAGGACGATCAAGGCCATCCGCCGCCAGAAACCGGCCTCGACGTGCAGCAGCCGGCGGCGCAGCAGCGCGAGGCCGAGCAGGGCGGCGCTCACCCAGCCGCAGGCCGCGACCGCCAGGGCAATGCCGACGTGGCCGTGGCGCGGGAACAGAAGGACGGCGCCGGCCGCGGATACCGCCAGCCCCGCGAGCGCCGTCAGCATCGGCGTGCGGGTGTCTTCATGGGCGAACGACACCGAGGCGAGGACCTTTTCCAGCGCGTGCCCGGGGATGCCGAGCGCGATCGCGGCGAGTGCCCCGGCCACGGCGGCGGTGTCGCGCGCCGTGAACGCGCCGCGCTCGAACAGGCCGGCGACGATCGGCGCGGCGAGGAGCGCCAGGCCGACCGCGGCCGGCAGCGCGAGGCCGAGCGCGATCTCGAAGGCGCGCGATTGCGCGCCCGCCGAGGCGGTGCGGTCGTCGGCGCGGACATGCGCGGCAATCGCCGGCGTCATCACCGAGGCGATCGCGATCGAGACGACGCCGAGCGGCAGCTCGTAGAGCCGGTATGAGTAAGTGAGCCACGACACCGCCGACGGCGACGACGACGCCACGATGGTGCCGGCGATCAAGGTGAGTTGCGGAATGCCGGCGGCGATCACGCCCGGCAGCATCATCCGGAAGAAGCGGCGCACGTCCTGCGACGCGCTGAGCTGCGGAGCAATTGGCGGATCGGGCAGGCGGAACACCGCACCGGCGACCACCAGCAGCTGGAAAATTCCCGCGACCACGACCGCGCCCGCGAGCAACGCGCCGACCACCGGCGAGTTTCCGAATCCCGCGAGCGCGATGCCCGCAGCCGCGGTGATCATCACCACGTTGAACACGACCGGGCCGTAGGCGGCGGCGCCGACGCGCCCGGCCGCATTCAATGTCGCTGCCATAACGGCGACGAGACCGACGATCGCGAGATAGGGCGTGGCGAGCCGCAGGAAGTAGACGGCATAGAGATACGGATTCGGCCGCAAAACCCGGCGCCAGCAACAGCACCAGCGCCGGCGCCAACACCGCGCACAGCACCGCGATGGCGGCGAGCGCGGCGCCGAGCGTGCCCAGCACGTCCTCGCTGAAGCGGCGCGCGGCGCGCTCGCCGTTCTCTTCTCTGCGGCGAAGCCAGAGCGGGACGAACGCGGAATTGAGCGCGCCTTCCGCCAGCAGGCGGCGGAACAGGTTCGGGATCTGCACCGCGACGAAGAATGCGTCGGCGAGCGCGCCCGCGCCCAGCACCGCCGCGATCACGACGTCGCGCAGGAAGCCGAGCAGGCGCGACAGCAAGGTCGCGCCGCCGACGGTCGTGACATCGCGCGCCAGGGACATGCGCGTAAGCCTCCAAAATCACGCTTGTTTAGATTGGCTCTCTCCACCGCTCATTCCCGCGCAAGCGGGAATCCAGTCTAGATTTAGCCCCGCTTTCCACCTTGCGCTTGGCGCTCGACCCGCCTTAGCTCACCGAGCGTAGGCGGGTCGGGGACGAGCGGACATGAGAGCGCGATTCCGAAACAAACATGCTCTAGGTCATATTGTCGGGCACGTTCAGCGGCCGCAATTGCCTCGGCGGAAACGGCAGGTATAGTGCCGGCCTTCCCCACAACAATCGGTCGAGTTCACCATGCCCACGCTTCGCTATGACGTCCTCGGCATCGGCAACGCCATTGTCGATGTGCTCGCGCGTGCCGACGACGATTTCCTGGCGAAACAGAACATGGCCAAGGGCGGCATGGCGCTGATCGACCAGCCGCGCGCGGAAGCGATCTACGACGCCATGGGTCCGGCGGTGGAGATTTCCGGCGGCTCGGCCGCCAACACCATCGTCGGCGTCGCGAGCCTGGGCGGGCGCGGCGCCTTCGTCGGCAAGGTGAAGGACGACGAGTTCGGCCGCGCCTTTGCGCACGACATCCGCGCGGCCGGCGTGGCATTCGATACGCCGCCGGCGTCGGACGGGCCGGCGACCGCGCGCTGCTACATCATGGTGACGCCCGACGGCGAGCGCACCATGAACACCTATCTCGGCGCCGCGCAGGACCTGCATCCGAACGACATCGATCCGGATGCCATCGCCGCCGCGGAGATCACCTATCTGGAAGGCTATCTGTGGGATCCGCCGCACGCCAAGGAGGCGTTCCTCAAGGCGGCGAAGATCGCGCATGGCGCCGGGCGCCGCGTTGCGCTCACGCTGTCCGATGCGTTCTGCGTCGATCGCTACCGCGCCGAGTTCCTCGATCTCATCCGCAACGGCACCGTCGATATCGTGTTCGCGAACGAGCGCGAGCTGCACAGCCTCTACCAGACCGCGGATTTCGACACCGCGGTGAACGCCATGCGCAACGACGCCAAGCTCGCGGCGATCACCCGCAGCGAAAAGGGCTGCCTGGTCGTCACCCGCGAAGCGACCGAGGCGGTGCGGGCCGAGCCGATCGAAAAGATCGTCGATGCGACCGGCGCCGGCGACCTGTTCGCGGCCGGGTTCCTGGTCGGCCTCGCGCGCGGCGCCGACCACCGCAATTGTGCCCGACTCGGGGCGATTGCGGCCGCGGAAGTGATCCAGCACATGGGCGCGCGGCCGGAAACGTCGCTGAAGGCGCTCGCCGAGGCGGCCGGATTTTCGCTGTAAGCGCCTGCGGTCGCGGCGCTTTCAGAAAGCTGTCCACACCAACCCACAGGAATCGGGGCGTGTCGCCGCGGCGTCGCGGAACGGTCGCGGTTGGCGGGCATTACGGCCTTGTGGGGGGTTCGACCCCAGGAGGGTTCCCATGAGTGCAATGAGTTCGTCTTCGGCAAGTTCGTCTACCGCGCGTTCGTCTGGCGTGCGTCTGCCAAACCGCTTCCCGGTCGGTACCCGATTTGTGATCGAGGGCCGGGGTGGCCGTATCCACTTGCGCTATCTTGAGTTTCCGGATGGCCGTCAGGTCATTCTGCCGGCCGAGGCGCCTGCGCGGTCGAATTCCCGCCGTCGTAGCGCGCGCCGGGCCGCGGACCGGAAATAATTTCGTACCGCTAAAGGAACGGATTGGGGGTTCGCGAATTGTGTATTCAAAGCCGGGTGGAGTGCCCCCAGCCCCCCAACCCCTCACCCATCCGGCAAATAGACCCTGGTTCCCTTTTTTGGGCGCCGGGGTCTTCTTTTATGTGGGAGAGGGGTTCCGTCCGGGGGACGCCGGATGGGTCTCGATCAGAACGCGTCGTACTGCTGAACGGGCAGCGGTCGCGCGTTGCTCATCATCTCATGTGGATTCATCGACGCGGCAGCGCGCGGCGAGTCCATGGTCGGATAGTTGGGGAAGTGGGCCCAGGCCGTGGCAACGACGGTGCCGACGAGGACGCCAAGTGTGAACGACAACATCTTGCGCATCTGATTGCTCCGTTCTTCCAGGGACTGAACGGCGACTCTTGCCGGCCGCCGGTGCGATGCAGGTTGGTCGCCGCCACGATGCAGAAAGTTCATCGCGGCCGTGTACCTAATTCGGGACAGGCGGGAACTTCGGCGGCCCTCAGGACGGCCCGACCACCAGATGATCCCGGTGCACCATCTCGGCGCGGCCGCCGAAGCCCAGGATCACGACAATGTCAGACGACGAGCGGCCCTTGATCTTGTCGGCATCCTCGGCGTCATAGGCGACAAGCCCGCGCGCCGACCTCGACGCCGTCCGGCCCGCGGATCACCACCGCATCGCCGCGCGCGAACGCGCCCTCCACCTTAATGACGCCGGCCGGCAGCAGGCTCTTGCCGCTGTTGAGCGCGGCCACCGCGCCCTTGTCGATGATCAGCGCGCCCTTCGGCTCGAGCGATCCCGCGATCCACTTCTTGCGCGCGGTGACGGGGTTCGCCGCGGTCAGGAACCAGGTGCAGTTCGCGCCGTCGGCGATCGCCTTGAGCGGATGGTCGATGCGGCCGGAGGCGATCACCATGTGGGTGCCCGCCTGGGTCGCGATCTTGCCGGCCTCGATCTTGGTCTGCATGCCGCCGCGCGACAGCTCGGAGCCGGCGGCGCCCGCCATCGCTTCGATGTCGGGCGTGATGCGCGCCACCTGCGCAATCCGCTTCGCCTTGGAATTCGCGCCAGGCGGCGCGTCGTAGAGCCCGTCGACGTCGGAGAGCAGCACCAGCAGGTCGGCGCTCGCCATCGTCGCCACGCGCGCCGCGAGCCGGTCGTTGTCGCCGTAGCGGATCTCGTTGGTGGCGACGGTGTCGTTCTCGTTGATGACCGGCACCGAGCGCCACGCCAGCAGCCGCTCGATGGTCGAGCGCGCATTGAGATAGCGCCGCCGCTCTTCGGTATCCTGCAAGGTCACCAGCACCTGACCGGCGGCGATGTCGTGGCGCGACAGCGCCTCCGCCCAGGTGCGCGCGAGCGCGATCTGGCCGACCGCCGCGGCGCCCTGCGAGTCCTCGAGCTTGAGCGGCCCCTTGGGAAGTTTCAGCACGGCGCGGCCGAGCGCGATCGCGCCTGACGAGACCACCAGCACGTCGCGCTTGTTCTTGTGCAGGCCGGCGATGTCCTCGGCGAGCGACGCGAGCCAATCCTCCTTCACCCGGCCGGCCGTGGAATCGACCAGGAGCGAGGAGCCGACCTTCACGACGATGCGGCGGAAGTCGGCGAGGGCGGGGGACTTATTGGCGGCGGACTTCGCGGACATTGGTTAACCGGCAACGCGCGGCAGCCATTGCCGCGTCGCGCGTTGTTTAGCATGCGCGCGGCAGTTTGCGGCAAGCCCGTCTACGGCTGCCAGGCCGCTTCCGCCTTGCCGCGCGGCCGCGGACCCGACGACTGCTGGCCGATCACCTTCAGCAGCGCCCGCAAGGCTTCCGGCACGCCTTGCCGGGTCGCGGCGGAAATGACCAGCGGCGTCTTCTTGCTGGCGCGCTTGAGCCGCGCGACCTGCTGCTTCAATTGCTCCGGCGTCAGCGCGTCGGCCTTGTTGAGCGCGACGATCTCCGGCTTGTCGGCGAGCCCCTCGCCATAGGCGTCGAGCTCGGCGCGCACGGTCTTGTAGGCCTCGCCGGCGTGTTCGCCGGTGCCGTCGACCAGATGCAGCAGCACCCGGCAGCGCTCGATGTGACCGAGGAAGCGGTCGCCGAGCCCGGCGCCCTCATGCGCGCCTTCGATCAGGCCCGGGATGTCGGCGAGCACGAACGACTGGTCGTCGACCGCGACGACGCCGAGCTGCGGATGCAGCGTGGTGAAGGGATAGTCCGCGATCTTCGGCCGCGCCGCGCTCACTGCCGCGAGGAAGGTCGACTTGCCGGCATTCGGCAGGCCGACCACGCCGGCATCGGCGATCAGCTTCATGCGCAGCCGGATGGCGCGCTCCTCGCCGGGCTGTCCGGGATTGGCGTTGCGCGGCGCGCGGTTGGTCGAAGTCTTGAAGCGCGCGTTGCCGAAGCCGCCGTTGCCGCCCTTGGCCAGCACGATGCGGTCGCCGGCCTTGTCGAGATCGGCCAGCAGCGTCTCGCCGTCCTCTTCGTAGATCTGCGTGCCGACCGGCACCTTGAGCACGATGTCGGCGCCGTTGGCGCCATGGCGGTCCTTGCCCATGCCGCCGACGCCGCTCTTGGCCTTGAAGTGCTGCTGGTAGCGGTAGTCGATCAGGGTGTTGAGGCCCTCGACCGCTTCCGCGATCACGTCGCCGCCCTTGCCGCCGTCGCCGCCGCTCGGTCCGCCGAACTCGATGTATTTCTCGCGGCGGAACGCCACGCAGCCGTTCCCGCCGTCGCCGGAGCGGATGTAGACCTTGGCTTCGTCGAGGAATTTCATGGCAGGTGCAAAACGAACTTCATTGTAGGTGCAATATGGTGTGGCTTCGCGCGGTCCGACAGGGCGGACACACGCGCAGATTCGCCGCTTCAAGGCAGCGTCTATCGCAAAACATCGTTAAGGGGAAATCGAGGGAAAGCTCTCGCCGGGAGGGGCCAGGGTGGGCCATGCCTCACTGATGCGGCCCGATCGGCCGCTCCCGACGCGCTTGTCCGTATTTAGCCGCTACGCCGCAACCCGAACATCGCCGCAGCGATTATCGCGGCTTGAGTACCCCGGTGGCATCGCGCCTCCGTTGTTCATGGCGCAGTCGCTTGTCACTTCTCAGTTTCAGGCGAACTGCATCCCGACCCTGAGATCGTGTGTATTGGTCGCGTAATTGTCAATGATCGCGTTGTCACCAATTGTTTCGAGTTCCAATGACGGGGACGAAACGAGTCAGTATTATTGCCGCATGACGGGATCGGGCGCGTACGCATGGATACGACGCGGCGGCATCGCTGGCGTCTGCTTCACGTTGTTGATGGCGCCTTCGTTGGCCGACGATGTGCGCGCGGATTGCAGCGTTGCGCCGGCGAGCTATTGCGAAGCCAGCCAGGCCAAGGACAAAGGCAAAGACAAGTCCAAAGAAAAGGCGAAGCCGCGCCCGCAGAAGCAGCCGGCCGACGCGCAGCGCGCGCTGCTCAAATCGGCGGTCGGCCGGCTTGCGCCGCAACGCAAGGGCGTCACCGATCTCTACACCATCGGCGTCGCCGGCTTTGCCGACGAGGACGTGTTCATCAAGGAGCTCGACGGCGCGCTGGCATCGCTGACCAAGGTGCTGCCGATCGACGATCGCGTCGTGCGGCTGGTCAATCGTCCCGACACGATGAAGACGCTACCGCTGGCGAGCCGCGACAATATCGCGGCGGCGATGCGCGCCGTCGGAGAGGTCATGGACAAAGCCGAGGATGTGCTGATCCTGTTCATGACCTCGCACGGCACGCGGGGCGGCTTCATCCTGCAATTGCCGGGACAGCGGCCGGTCGAATTCGCGCCGCGCGAGCTTGCGAAGATCCTCGACAGCGCCGGCATCCAGAACCGCATGGTGATCGTGTCGGCCTGCTATTCCGGCACCTTCGTGCCGCCGCTCGCCAACGACAACACCATCGTCATCACCGCCGCGGATGCCAGGAATCCTTCGTTCGGCTGCGCGCCCGGACGCGAATGGACCTATTTCGGCGATGCCTTCTTCAATCGGGCGCTGCGGCCGGGCGTGGACATGCAGCGCGCCTTCAACGGCGCACGCATCACGATCAGCGGGTGGGAGCTGGCGGACAATCTGACGCCGTCCAATCCGCAGGCGCATTTCGGGTCGGCGCTGATCGAGAAGCTGGCGCCGGTGTTCGCCGCCAAGTCCGGCGCCGCGCGCTAGAGCGCTTCCCGCCTGCAACGGGTCTCTCCCCGCTCATTCCCGCGAAAGCGGGAATCCAGTCTTTGGAGCGAACTGGGTCCCCGCCCTTCGCGGGGACGAGCGGGAGAGAGCGAGTCAACTCAACTGGGAAATGCTCTAGTCGAGAGGACGGGTGGTGAAATTGCAGGTGCCGTCGCGCTCGATGCGCGTGACGAGATCGACTTCCCACGACAGATATTCGTTCATCGCGCCGGTGGTGTCGCCGGCGCGCTCGTAGGGCTTGAGCCAGACGTCGACGGGGTCGTCGGCCATCTGCGGCTCGGTGGAGACCGGATACCCGGCCGCCGCCACGCGGTGTTGCCGCCCTTCGAGCCAGCGCACGGGAACGCTGCGTCAAGCGCATGACGCCTCCGTCAACGCGACAGCCGGCAAGCACGCCGTCTTCAGAGGTCAGCACGAGTTCGCCGCGCAGCGGGATCTTCGAAAGCGTCTGTGCCAGGCGCGAGCGGATGGCGAACCAGGCGCCGGGAATGTGCCCTTTCCGGTAGTTCGGGCTGAGCGACAGGTCGACGACCGTCGCTTCGTCGCTATGCGTAGAAGCGTGGCCAGGCCTCACAGCGACGATCGCGGCTTGCGGGCGGTGCCATGCCCACAGCCATGAACTCATTCGGCAGCCGTGTCTTCGAGTTCCCGCCTCGGGCCGAGCGACAAAGACGTCCTTCCAGCCCATCTGCTTGAGCCATGATGCCGTCATCACCGCGCGTACGTCGGTCATCGTCGACCAGCACGATGCGCGCACCGAGCGTTCCGACGTATAGGTCGGTGGCCTGCACGAGTTGGCCGCCGGGCGCCGAGATGGCGCCTCGACATGTGCTCGAGCGTGTATTCGTGCTGTGTCGCGCACGTCGAAGAGATAGAGTGTGCGGGTCTTCGTCCGTCGCGACCATCGATCGAGCGTCTTCGCGTCGATGCGCTCGATGCCGTAGCGTTTGCGCCACCCGCGCGGCCGCGGCTCGTTCGCCCAGGCATGGCTTTCGCTCGGATAGGCGCCGGCGGCCGCTTGTCCTTGCCGCTCGTCGCAGGCAAAACCCGCCAGCGTGAAACCCATGGTGCCGTTGCGCAGCGCCACCACCTTGTTGGGCACGCCGGCGTTGATCAGCGACTGCGCGCCGATGATGCTGCGGGTGCGGCCGGCGCAGTTCACGACAACCAGCGTGTCGGGCGAGGGCGCCATGTCGCGCACGCGCAGGACCAGCTCGGCGCCCGGCACGTTGGTCGATGTCGGGATCGAGACGCGGCGGTACTCGTCGAACGGCCGGCTGTCGAGCACGACCATGTCGGCGCGGCTCTCGATCAGCCGGTTGAGCTCCTCGGCGCCGATGTTCGGCGTGTCGCAGGCGTGCTCGATGAACTCGCCGAACGCCTTGCTCGGCACATGCACGCCGGAGAACAGCTCGAAGCCGGCCGCCGCCCAGGCCGCGACGCCGCCGTCGAGATAGAAGAGGTTCGAATAGCCGGCGCGGGCGAGGACCTCGGCGGCGCGCTGCGCCAGGCCGTCGGCGTCGTCGATGAGCACGATGCGCGTCGCGAGGCGCGGGACCAGCCGCGCGAAGCGCAGCTCCAGCCGGCTCAGCGGCACCGAGCGCGCCCACAAGAGATGGTTCTGCGAGTAGATCAGCTCCTCGCGCACGTCGATGAGCGCCAGCTCCTCGCCGTCGGCGAGCATGGCGCGGACGGCTTGGGCGGTTACAGGATGCATGGCAAAGCTCTCACCCGCTCGTCCCCGCGAAAGCGGGGACCCAGGCTAAATCTAGACTGGATTCCCGCTTGCGCGGGAATGAGCGGAGGATAAAGCGCGCTCCGCATTGACGTTCAACATTCAACCTACGTCGCCTGCTGCGGCGTCATCTGGTGCACCTCGCCGGTCTTCATATCCACGCGGATGCGGTTGATCTTGTCGAGATTGGTACCGGTCACGCGCACGAACACGGCGCGGTCGGGGTAGTCGATCGAGTGGATCTTGCCGTCCTCGTAGATTCCGGCGTGGCCGGGTTCGAGGCGGTACTTCGTGGCCGGCTTGAGCTTGGCGTGCTTGGGGTCGGCGCCGTCGTCCTCGCGCTCCCATTCGATCATGTCGGTATATTTCGAGGCCTGGCCGTAGATCGCCCAGGACGCGCCATGGTCGTGCGGCGGCGACACCCGCGCCTTGTCGTTGAGGTGCGCCAGGACCTGGAAGCCGAGCTCGGGGTCCTCGTACAGCACCTTGAGGCCGCGCGGCGCATCCTCGGCGCAATGGACGCGCACGAAATCCGGATTCTTGAGGAGCTGCTCGAGATGCAGCCGGACCTGCTCGCGGCCCTTGGGGCCGGGATCGCGCTGCAGGAAGGTACGGCAATCCGCAATGAACTGATCGAGATCGTAAGACATTCCTGCCTCCATCGCGACGATGATGCTGATACGCGCAACGCTACATTAGCTATCGCTCCGGTCAACCGACGACGCGCATGCTACCGGCGCGCGACCGCGTGCGCGTCCTGTTCGCGGCGCATCCGGTTTGTTCGGGCGGCGTTCTCCTTGCGTTGCGGGCGGACTTAACGGCGTTGGGAAATGTCGCTGCATGCGCGGAAGGAAGCGTTATTGCTGACGCCGCGCATTCCCCGCACATTGCGCAGGCGCGATTCGGATCGCGTCAACCTTGCACCGGCCCCTTGAGTTCCACGCCGTTGCCTTCGGGATCGTTAAGGTAGACCGACGGACCGCGGCCTTCGGCGCCGTAGCGCGCCGCTTCCTCGCCGCATGCGACGCCATGCGCCGCAAGATGGCGCGCGATCGCGGCCGCGTCGAACGGTTCCACCCGCAGGCAGAGGTGATCGAGATTGGCGCCCACCATGCGCGAGGAGGCGACCGCCTCGTCGTCGGGCACGATGTCGATCAGCGTGCGGCCGGCGCGCAGCTGCGCGAGCGTGCCCTGCCGCAGCTCCAGGCTGCAGCCGAGCACCTCGGTGTAGAATTTTTCGAGCGCCGCCGGATCGCGGGCGCGCAGCACCACGTGATCGAGGCCGATAATCGTGAAGGGTGCCGCCATGGAGGCTTCCTCCTGTCAGTCGATCAGCTCGACCTTGCCCCAATTCCGCAGCGATGCCCACAGGCCGCGATCGAGCCGGAACCGGTCGGAGGGCGCCGACGCGTTGAGCGCGGCCACCCTTTGGAGCACCACGCCGGTCCACTGGAAGCCGCACTTCTCCAGCACGCGCCGCGACGCCGGATTGGTCACCCGCGCACCGGCGAGCAGCTCGGTGAGGTCGAGATCGCGGAAGGCGTGGTCGACGAGGGCGCGGGCGGCTTCGGTGGCGTAGCCGTTGCCCCAATACGGGACGCCGATCCAGTAGCCGATCTCGTAACCCCGCGGGCGCAGGCCGATGCCGCCGCCACCGATCAGGCGTCCGTCGTCGCGCGTGATCACGAACAGCGGCTTGCCGGCGGCGTTCGCGATGAACGAGCGCGCGTCCTTCAGCGTATAGGGATGCGGGATGGTCGCCATGTTCTCGGAGACACGGCGGTCGCTGATCAGCGCCTTGATCGCCTTGGCGTCGTCCGGACGCGGGGCGCGCAGCACCAGCCGGGCGGTCTTGAGCACCGCCTTGCGCGCAACCTGCAACCCTTCCGCGGGCTCTCGTTCCAGCAACGTCATCACACGGGCTCCTCAAAGCGAAGAGGGGAGCCGGCATCCCGTCTCCCCTCTTGGGTCCCTGTGTGGGTCCCGCCGGTTCGATTGGATGCCGGCGGAACCTGAATTTTTGGTTCGCCGTTTACTCGGCCGCCACCTGCGTCATCGGAATGACCGACACGAAGATGCGGCCTTTGGCTTTGGCGCGGAACTCGACGCGGCCGTCGGTCAGTGCGAACAGCGTGTGGTCCTTGGCCAGGCCGACATTGGGGCCCGGGTGCCACTTGGTGCCGCGTTGGCGCGCGATGATGTTGCCGGCAACCACGCTCTGGCCGCCGAAAATCTTCAGGCCGAGGCGCTGACTATTGGAGTCGCGCCCGTTGCGGGATGAACCGCCTGCTTTCTTGTGAGCCATGACAAATATCCTTCAGTCGGGGGCTATATAACCCGACTTTGTGTCCAAATCATCACTTCTTTGATTTCGCCTTGCCCTTAGCCGCCGGTTTACCTTTCGCGGCGGGCTTCTTGGCGGCCGGCTTCTTGGCCGGCTTTGGCCTTCGCCTTCGGGGCCGCCTTGGCGGGCGCCTCGTCGGCATCGGTCGTCGCCGCATCGGCGGCAGCGGTCTCGGCCGGCTTCGGCTTGCGCTCGACCTTGGGCCGCGCGGTCTTGGTCGGCTTCGCCCCGTCGGTCAGGATCTCGGTGATCCGCAGCAGGGTGAATTCCTGCCGGTGGCCGCGCTTGCGCCGCGAGTTCTTGCGGCGGCGCTTCTTGAAGGCGATGACCTTCGGGCCGCGGCCCTGGTCCAGCACCTCGGCCGCGACCGATGCACCGGCAATGGTCGGCGCGCCCAGCGTGACGCTGTCGCCGCCCACCACCAGCACGTCGCCGAGCTGGATGATCTCACCGGGCTCGCCCTTGATCTTCTCGATCTTGAGCACGTCGTCGGCGGCGACCCGGTATTGCTTGCCGCCGGTCTTGATGACTGCGAACATCGTTCTTCCCTTCGTGTTCGATCCCGGTGCGCGGCTTGGTCGCCGGACCGGCTTCTTCCAGTCGTTTGGGGTTTTTGCGGTGCCTTAAGGCCCGCAACTAACGCGCGCAGGCCGAAACAGCCCGCGCGCTGGCGGGTTTATGGCGATGGGGCCCCGCTGTGTCAAGGAAACGCGCTGACAGCGGTCAAATCCTTACGGTACTGTCGATTTCAAGCGGTGGCGGCCGTGAGCCGCCCGCCTCGATAAAGACCGGGGGGAAGCATGGGTTTGGTCCGCATTTGCGCCGTCGCTGCCGCCTTGCTGGCGTTGGGCGCCCCCGGCGGCGCACAGGCGCAGACCTACCCCTCGCGGCCGGTCAATGTGATCGTCCCGTTCCCGGCCGGCGGCTCGACCGACTGGCTCGCCCGCATGCTGTCGCAGAAGCTCGAGCAGCGCCTCAAGGGCGCGACCTTCGTGGTCGAGAACCGGCCTGGCGGCGCCAATGTCGTGGCGGCGGTGTCGGTCGCGAAGGCGCCGCCCGACGGCCACACGCTCTTGATGACGACGTCGACCACGATGGCGATCAACGTCAGCGTGTTCAAGAATCTCGCCTACGACCCGGCCAAGGATTTCGTGCCGGTCGCGCTGGTCTCGGGCGTGCCGTTCGTGCTGGTGGTCAATGCCGGCCTGCCGGTGAAATCGATTGCCGATCTGGTCAAGGAGGCGAAGGCGAAGCCGGGCGGGCTCACCTACGCGTCGACCGGCGCCGGCTCCGCCGCGCATCTCTATATGGTGCTGCTGCAGAACGCGCTCGGCATCGAGGCGACCGGCATACCCTACAAGGGCAACGCGCCGGGCCTGCAAGACACCGTCGCCGGGCATGTGTCGGTGATGTTCTCCGATCTGCTCGGCGCGCTGCCGCATATCCGCTCCGGCAAGCTGCGCGTGCTCGGCGTCACCACGAAAGACCGCGCGCCGGCGGCGCCCGATCTGCCGACGCTGCAGGAGGCCGGCGTGAAAGACTACGACGCGTCGGCCTGGCAGATGCTGGTCGCGCCGGCGAAGACGCCGAAGGAGATCGTCGACCGGCTCAACGCCGAGCTCAACGCCATCGTGCGCGAGCCGCCGGTCATGAACGACATCAACGGCCGCGGCCACATCGCGGTCGCCACGCCGCCGGTGGCGGAGCTGCAGCGCTTCGTGCAGTCCGAGATCGTGCGCTGGGCGAAGGTGGTGGAGGCGGCCGGCGCCAAAGGAACGCAATAGATGGGAACGTCATTGCCGGGCTTGACCCGGCAATCCATCATCTTCGCAAAATGATGGATGCGCGGGTCAAGCCCGCGCATGACGACCGAGTGGAGGAGACGCCCAGTGCATGATTGCAACATCCATGCGTTGATTGTGTCGGCGGTCGCTGCTCGCCACGCCTGCCGCCGCGCAGGACTATCCGACCAAGCCCGTCACCATCGTCATCCCGTTCGCGGCGGGCGGCGCCGGCGACATCCTCGCGCGCATCCTGAGCCCGCGCCTCGAAAAGGCGTTCGGCAAGCCGTTCGTGGTCGAGAACAAGCCCGGCGCCGGCGGCGTCATCGGCGCGGTCGCGACCGCGCGCGCGGAGCCGGACGGCCACACCATCATGATCGCGCCGTCACCGACCATGGCGGTCAACGTCACGCTGTTCAAGAAATTGCCCTACGACCCGGCCGCCGACTTCGTGCCGCTGGCGATGGCGGCGCAGACGCCGTTCGTGCTGGTGGTCAATCCGGCGCTGCCGATCAAGTCGGTCGCCGACCTGATCAAGTGGGTGAAGGAGCAGAAGGGCAAGGTCTCCTACGCGACCGCCGGTCCCGGCGTGCCGCATCACCTGTTCGCCGAGCTGCTCAAGAGCATGACCGGCATCGAGATGTCGCCGGTGCCGTACAAGGGCAGCGTGCCGGCCATCACCGACGTCGTCGCCGGCCACGTGCCGCTGATGTTCGTCGATCTCGGTCCGGCGCTGGCGATCATTCAGGAAGGCAGAGTGCGCGCCGTCGGCGTGTCCACCGCATCGCGCGTGCCCGCCATTCCCGATGTGCCGCCGATCAACGACACGGTCAAAGGTTTTGACGTCGCGTCCTGGCAGATGGTGGTCGCGCCGGCGAAGACGCCGCGTCCGATCGTCGAGCGGCTGCATGCCGAATTGAAGAGCCAGTTCGCCAGTCCGGAGGTCTCCGGCGCGGTCGCCAAGACCGGCATGCTGCCGATCGGGACGACGACGGTCGCCGACCTGCAGGCGTTCGTGAAGTCGGAGATCGCGCGCTGGGGCAAGGTGGTGCAGCAGGCGGGGATTGCCGGCTCGCAATAACCTCTCTCCGCCCTCATCCTGAGGAGCGAGCGCAGCGAGCGTCTCGAAGGATGGGGCGGCCACATGGTTCGAGACGCGCCTGCGGCGCTCCTCACCATGAGGCCGGGAGAGGTCAATAGGGAGGAAGCGATGATGCGCCGGATGTTGATCGCCGCCGCGATGCTGGCCGGTGCGACGTCGCACACGGCAGCGCAAACCTATCCCTCGAAACCCGTCACCCTCGTGCTGCCATACGCGGCCGGCGGCAACACTGACGCCATCGCGCGCACGCTCGCCAACCGGCTCGAGCAGCGCATGGGCCAGCCCGTTGTGATCGATATCCGCACCGGCGCCGCATCGGTGATCGGGGCAACCCACGTCGCGCGCGCGGTGCCCGACGGCTACACGATCCTCATCGGCACCTCGACCACGATGGCGATCAACGTCAGCGTCTACAAGAATCTGCCCTACGATCCGACGCGCGACCTCGTGCCGATCGCGCTGGTCGCGGGCGTGCCCTTCATCCTGGTGATCAATCCGGCGCTGCCGGTCAAATCGCTGGCCGATCTCGCGGCCTATGCGAAGTCGCGGCCGGAGGGGCTGACCTATGCCTCGAACGGCGCCGGCGGCGCCGCGCATCTGTTCGCCGAGTTGCTGGGCGGCGAGCTCGGCATCAAGCTCGTGCACGTTCCGTACAAGGGCCTCGCGCCGGCGCTCAACGACATCATGGGCGGCCACGTCCAGATGATGTTCGGCGACTTCGCGACCGCGCTGCCATTGGTGCAGGCCGGCAAGCTCCGCGCGCTCGGCGTCTCGACCGCGCAGCGCGTCGGCCCCGCGCCGGAAATCCCGCCGCTGGCCGAGGTCGGCCTGAAGGGCTTCGATGCGTCGTCCTGGCAGATGATGATCGCGCCCGCGAAGATCCCGCCCGCCATCCTCGATCGCCTCAGCACGGAGATGCGCGCCATCGTCGCGGAGCCGGCGGTACAGAAGGACTTCTCCGGCCGCGGCCTGATCCCGCTCGCGAGCGGCACGCCGGCGGAATTGCAGGCGTTCGTCAAATCCGAGATCGCGCGTTGGGGCGACGTCGTGCGGCGCGCCGGCGTCGCCGCCACGCAGTAGCGCTCAATGCCCTTTGCCAGCAATCGCGGCGTCAAAATCTACTACGAGACCTACGGCGACGGGCCGCCGATGGTGCTCGTGCACGCCAATCCGTTCGACCACCGGCTGTTCACCTATCAGATCGCGAGCTTCGCGCCGTACTTCCGGCTGGTCGCGCTGGATATCCGCGGCTACGGCCGCTCCGACAAGCCGGAGACGCCGTTCACGCTCAACGACATGGCCGACGACGTGCTGGCGGTCTGTGCGCAGGAAAAGATTGCGCGCGCGATCTTCATGGGCGTCAGCGTCGGCTCCGGCATGTCGCTGCTGATCGGGCTCGACCGTCCGCAGATGTGCGACGCGGTCATCCTGGTCGGCGGATCGAGCAAGGGCGGCGCCGACATCGCCGGGCGCGTCACAGGCTATACGTCGGCCGATCTGCGCGGCTACCAGCGCTCGCACATCCGCGAGCTGGTCGCGCCGGGATTCTGCGACACCAAGCTCGGCGGCTGGATGCTCGATCTCTTTTCCGAAAAGGCGGACGAGCTTTCCGGCGCATGCATCGCGCAGATCTTCCGCGCCCGCGAAGGCTGCGACATGCGCGACCGGCTTGCCGCGATGAAGCCGCCGACGCTGGTGATCAACGGCGCGCATGACGTGTCGTTGCAGCGCGGCGGCGAGACCGCCGCGATGATCCCGGGCGCCGCACACGTGGTGCTGCCCGGCACCGGCCATGCCTGCTGCATCGAGGACCCGGCGGCGTTCGACAAGGCGGTGGTGGATTTTCTGCGGGCGAAGGGGCTGTGGCGGCGCGACCGCTGAGTGTTCGGCTTGTGCGGCTATTTTGGTACGCGGCCCTTAATCGCATTGGCGCGCGCAGCGCAGGTGATGCGTCCGGCCGCGTCCGCTGGCGGCAGACGCGCACGCACCCGAGTCTTGAGCAGCTCGGCATCGCCGGGGGTCATCGCGGCGACGGTTGGGCGAACAGTGGTGCCCAACAGATTTATCGCCCAGAAGTCATCGAAGTCGGCGAACGTCCGCTGCACGGTGAACTCCCGCGTCTCGACGGCATCAAGGCCGGCTCGTGTCCACAAGTCCAGCAGCGCTTCCATCCGAGATGCGTCGGAATTCGGCGGGCGCAAAGGGGTAATCCCCATGGAGCGTATCTCGGCGTGAATCGGTTCCTGAGGAAATCCGCCGGCCAGCATGTCCCACACATAGGTCGCGACCGTTCCGCCCGGACCAACCACTCTCGTCATCTCGGCGACGCCCTTGGCCGGATCGGGAATGAAGAAGATCACCAGCGCCATCACGGCCGCGTCGAACCGTTCCGGTGGAAAGGGAAGCGCCATGGCGTCGCCTTGGCGGAATTCCGCCACGCGCCCCACGGGTCGTGAGCGCGCGAATGCGAGTTGGCCTTCGGACGGATCAATTCCCTGAACCTCGGCGGGCTTGCAGCGTTCGACCAGCAGCTCGGTGAAGGCGCCGTTTCCGCAGCCGATGTCGATCCATCGCAAACCCGGGCGCGGCGCCAGCCAGTCCAGGAAGGTCTCGCCGGCGAGCCGGCTCCAGATCCCCATCATCCGCTCATAGGCGGCGCCGTCGTCATAGCGGAGTTGTTCGGCCATCCTTGCTCTCCGTATCAGCCTCAGCCGGAAACTATCACAGCGATCGTCCCGGTTTCGCGGGATGCAAGCTAAGGGATCACAAACTGCTCACCCCGCGCTCGTCCACGTGCTGGCCGTGCTGGAAGAAGTTGAGCAGCTCGTAGCTCCAGGCCAAGTCGTAGGTCAGGTTGAACCGCTCGGCATGGACCTTGTTGGCGGCGCGCTTGGCGAGCGCCAGCGAATAGGGCGTGCGTTCCAGCAATGCCTGCGCAATCGAATCGACCTTTGCGTCAAGCTCGGCGCGGGGAACGGCCGCGTTGATGATGCGCGCCGCCGCCAGCTCCTTGCCGGTCATCTCGCGCGCCAGCCAGAGATATTCCTTCGCCAGGCACGGCGACATGTGCAGCGGCACGAACACGGTGCCGCCGTCGCCCGGCACGGTGCCGAAATCGGTGCGCCCGCCCTGGATGCTCTTGCCCATGGCGAGATGGTGGTCGCAGAAGACCGCGTCCTCGCTGGCGACGATGAGGTCACAGGCAAACGCAAGGCTCGAGCCGAAGCCGATGGCATTGCCATTCACTTTGGCGATCACCGGCTTCTCGATCTCGATGATCGACTGATACGTGCGGTGCATGCCCTGGGTGAGGTCCCAGTCGTGCCCGGGCGTGTGGCCCGACGCTTTCGGCGAACCCTTCGGCGGCAGGAAGAAGGCATCGTCGGTGCCGGTGATGACCACGACGCGCACGCCGTTGTCGTAGCGCAGCTCCGAGATCGCCGCGCCGATCTCGACATGCGGCCCGGTCAGCGCCTTGCGGTCCTTCGACTGGATCGTGACGGTGGCGATTTGTCCGTCGCGCGTGACGGTGATGGTGTTGAAGGCGGGCATGGCTTTCTCCCTGTGATGCTTGCAGTGATAGGTGCCGCCCAATACGCTTGTCAAAACAGGCGAGGAAACATGCGTCGTTTTATTCTGTTCGCGGCTGCGCTCATTCTGCCGTCGGCCGCCACGGCCGACGACAAGGCGATCGCCGAATTCTACGGCAAGCGCACCGTTACGATCGCGGTCGGCTTCAGTCCCGGCGGCAACTACGATCTCTATGCGCGGCTGGTGTCGCGCCATATCGGCAAGCATATCCCGGGCAATCCCACCGTGATCGTGCAGAACATGCCGGGCGCCGGCAGCCGCCGGCTCGCCAATACGCTCGCCAATGTCGGGCCGCATGACGGCACCATGATCGGCCTGCCCAACCAGGGCATCGCCATGGATCAGGCGCTCGGCACCGAGGGCGTGAAGTTCGACGCGCGCAAGTTCAACTGGATCGGCAGCCCGATCGAGGACAACAACGTGTTCTGGGGCTGGCACACCAATCCGGTGAAGACGATCGAGGACGCGCGCGAGCGCGAGTTCGTGGTCGGCGCCACCGGCCCGGGCTCGCCGACGACCTACTATCCGCGCATCATGAACGAGCTGCTCGGCACCAAATTCAAGGTCGTCTCCGGCTATCCGGGCTCGAACGAACTGGACTTCGCGATCGAGAAGGAAGAGGTCGGCGGCCGCGTCGTGAGCTGGACCTCGCTCAAGATCACCAGCGACTGGATTCCGGCCGGCAAGGCCATCGTCATGCTGCAGTTCGGCCTGCGCAAGACCGCCGCGCTGCCGAAGGTGCGCATGCTGCAAGACCTCGCGACCAATGCGAAGCATCGCGAGATCTTCGAGTTCCTGTGTCTGGTGCCGGCGATGGGCCGGCCGTTCTTCATGCCGCCGGGCGTGCCGGCGGAGCGGGTCGCCGCCGTCCGCAGCCGCGTTCGCCGCGACCATGAAGGATCCCGGCTTCCTCGACGACGCCCGCCGCGCGCGGCTCGATGTCGAGCCGCTGACCGGCGAGGAGATCGCGGACGTCGTCGCCCGCAAGTTCAACGCGCCGGACGATGTGCGCGCGGTCGGCAAGAAGGTCATGGAATAGCCCGTGGGTTGCGTTATGGACAATATTCCTATATAGTGTTTGAATTCGCGACGTTGACGTTCTTGCGGCGAACACTCCTGCCAAGCGCGATTCCCTGTAAGACCCGTAAGACGGTAAGATTTTTTGACCAAGCGATTGATTTTTAAAAGTAATTCGGCGTTTTCAGGCATCTTACACCTCGGCCTGTCCACAGTAAGATCGTCGCTTCGTCGCCGCTTGGGCGAAGGCTGCATTTGCCCATATAAGGCAGCAGGTTTCAGGTCCCCGACATGAGCGCGCTCGCCAACCATCCCTTCGTGAAGATGAACGGTCTCGGCAACGAGATCGTGGTCGTCGACATGCGCGCGGAGAAGGGCGCGATCACCGCCGAAGACGCCCGCGCGGCGGCGCAGCCTGCCGGCGCGCCCTACGACCAGATGATGGTGCTGCATGCGCCGCGCGTCGCGGGCACCGAAGCGTTCGTGCGCATCTACAACAATGACGGCTCGGAGGCGGGCGCCTGCGGCAACGGCATGCGCTGCGTCGCCGACATCGTGTTCAAGGAAAGCGGCAAGGCGGCGCTGACCTTCGAGACCAAGGCCGGGCTGATCAACTGCTGGAAGAGCGACGCGCCGCTGACCTCGACCGTCGACATGGGGCCGCCGCGCTTCGCCTGGAACGAGATTCCGCTCTCGGAGAAATTCGAGGACACCCGCGCGATCGAATTGCAGATCGGGCCGATCGACAATCCGATCCTGCATTCGCCGTCGGTCGTGAGCATGGGCAATCCGCATGCGGTGTTCTGGGTCGACGACGTGAACGCCTACGACCTCGGCAAGATCGGGCCGCTGCTCGAAAATCATCCGATGTTTCCGGAGCGCGCCAATATCTCGCTCGCGCACATCGTCTCGCGCGAGCGCATCGTCGTGCGCGTCTGGGAGCGTGGCGCCGGCCTGACCAAGGCGTGCGGCTCCGCCGCCTGCGCGGTGGTGGTTGCCGCCGCGCGGTTCAAGCGCGTCAACCGCAAGGCGACCGCGAGCCTGCCGGGCGGCGATCTCCTGATCGACTGGCGCGAGCGCGACGACCATGTGCTGATGACCGGCCCGGTGGCTTACGAATACGAAGGCCGCTTCGATCCGAAGCTGTTCGCCCTCACCCAACCCTCCCCCGCAAGCGGGGGAGGGGAAGGGGAGGGGGCCGAGGGCAACGCGAGGGGGTCATGAGCGTCGACGTCATCACCTTCGGCTGCCGGCTCAACGCCTATGAGTTCGGAAGTGATCCGCCGTAACGCGGACGCTGCCGGGCTTGGCGACGCGGTGGTCGTCAACACCTGCGCGGTGACGGCGGAAGCGGTGCGGCAGGCCAAGCAGACGATCCGCCGGATCGCGCGCGAGCGGCCGGATGCGCGCATCGTGGTCACCGGCTGCGCGGCGCAGGTCGAGCCGCAGGCGTTCGTCGAACTGCCGAATGTCGGCCGGGTGATCGGCAATGAAGAGAAGCTCGACGCCAAATCCTGGCGCGACGACCCGCGACGTGCTCGCCACGGCCGCGTTCGGCATCGGCCGCGAGGAGAAGGTCGCGGTCAACGACATCATGTCGGTGACGGAGACCGCCGCGCATCTCATCGACGGGCTCGAAGGCCGCGCCCGCGCTTTCGTGCAGGTGCAGAACGGCTGCGACCACCGCTGCACCTTCTGCATCATCCCCTACGGCCGCGGCAATTCGCGCTCGGTGCCGATGGGCGAGGTGGTGGCGCAGGTGCAGCGCCTCACTGAGCGCGGCTATCGCGAGATCGTGTTGACCGGCGTCGATCTTACCAGCTACGGCGCGAATCTGCCGGGCGCGCCAAAGCTCGGCGCGCTGGTGAAGCAGATCCTGAAGCACGTGCCGGAGCTCGCGCGGCTGCGGCTGTCGTCGATCGACTCGGTCGAAGCCGACGCCGACCTCATCGACGCCTTCGCCACTGAATCGCGGCTGATGCCGCACCTGCATCTGTCGCTGCAGGCCGGCGACGACATGATCCTCAAGCGCATGAAGCGCCGGCATTCGCGCGCCGACGCCATTGCGTTCTGCGACTGATCTGCGGCGGCTGCGGCCGGACGTGGTGTTCGGCGCCGACATCATCGCCGGCTTCCCGACCGAGACCGAGGCGATGTTTGCGCAGTCGCTCGACCTCGTGGACGCGTGCGGCTTGACCCATCTCCACGTCTTTCCGTTCTCGCCGCGCCCGGGCACGCCGGCGGCGAAGATGCCGCAGGTGGCGCGGGCGGTGGTGAAGGAGCGCGCCAAGCGGCTGCGCGACAAGGGCGCCGCTGCGCTCGTGCGCCATCTCGACGGCGAAGTCGGCAGGCAGCGCCGCGTGCTGATGGAATCCGACAATGTCGGCCGCACCGAGCAGTTCACGCCGGTGCATGTGGCTGCTCAGGCCGGCGCGATGGTCGACGCCACGATTACCGGCCACGACGGCCGGCAGCTGCTGGCGTGAGCGACGAGCGACGGTCGGTCGTTTGTCGACCGGCTGCCAATCGGCCGAAATTGCGGTACTCTGGCGCTTCAGGAGACGTCGATGACCGACAACCCGCGCATCGTACTGGACCCCGCGATCCTCGCCGGCAAACCCGTCATTCGGGGTACGCGGCTGTCTGTTGACTTCATCATTGGGCTTATGGCCGACGGTTGGAGCGAGCCCGACATTCTGCGCAACTACCCCGGATTGACCCACGAGGATATTGCAGCATGTCTCGCCTATGCGCGCGATGTCCTGAAGTCGGAAAAGGTCTATCCGGCCGCATGAGATGCGCTTTCTGGCGAATGAGAACTTTCCTGGCGATGCGGTCAAAGCGCTTCTGGCAGCGGGCCACGACATCGTTTGGGTTCGCACCGCCGCGCCCGGCATCAGAGATGAAGATGTATTGGCTTGGGCGATGCGTGAAGCACGCGTGCTTTTGACATTCGACCAGGATTTTGGAGAGCTTGCTTGGCGATCGGGGTTGCCGGCGTCGTGCGGCGTTGTGCTCATTCGCATGCCGATGCCGGGGTCAGTTGATGTAGGAACAACGATTGCTTCCAGACTCAACGAGCGGAGCGACTGGGCCGGCCATTTCTCGGTCATGCAGCCAGGGCGGGTTCGCATGCGACGCACTGGTGTGACCGTCGCCTCCAGATAGTTCCCGTGCGCTTGCCGGGCGGGCGCTACGGCTTCGGCACCACCGCGCTCGAGCGTCCGCTCCCGCTCAGCGTTTCCATGAAGGCGATGAGGTCCTGCCGCTCCTGATCGGTCAGCTGAATCGGCTGCATCAGCGGCGAGCGGCTCGGCCGGTCGATGCCGCCCTTCTCGTAGTGCCGCATCACCTCGTCGAGCGTCACCTGCAGGCCGTGGTGCATATAGGGCGGCCGCAGCGCGACGTCGCGCAGCGTCGGCGTCTTGAACGCGAACTGCACGGACGGGTCGTCCTTGACCACGGCGCCGCGGCCGCGATCGGTGGTGGTGGTGCCGATGTCGTGGAACAGGTCGTCGGTGAAGCGCCAGCCGCGATGGCAGGTGAAGCACAGCGCCTTGTCGTTGTAGAGCGCGAAGCCGCGCTTGGCGGAGTCCGAGATTGCGCTCTCGTCGCCGTCGAGCCAGCGATCGAACGGCGCGACGCCGGGCTCGAGCGTGCGCTCGAACGCGGCGATCGCCTGCGCGATGGTGTCGATGTTGATCGGCGCATCGCCGAGCGCGGCCTTGAACTTCGCCACATAGGCGGCGTTCGCGCGGATGCGCTCTTCGATCACCTCGACCTTCACCGGCGTCGGTGTCGCATTCATCGACATCGAGCCGGTCGCGATCGATGACTTCGCTTGCGCCTCGAGCGTCGGGTTGCGGCCGTCCCAGCCGACCGGCGACTTGCCGATATGTCCCATGCCGATCAGCGGCTGCGAGCGGCGCGAGGTGAGCTTGCCGGAATCATTCCGGCTCTTCTGGTCGGTGACCGCCCAGCCGAGCTGCGGCAGATGGCAGGTGACGCAGGCGGTTTTCCCCGATGCCGAGATCGTCGGATCGAAGAACAGCTCGCGGCCGAGATCGACCAGCGGCTGATTGGCGATCGGCTGCGGCGGCTCGCGCCGGTACATCGATTTCATCGCATCGAGTTGCGACGACGGACTCGTCTGGGCGGTTGCTGCAGCCAAGTAGTTGTGTGCGAGCACACCGCCAGCCAACAATGCGACGATCGCCTGGAACAATCTCCACATGGCGCGCCCTCGTTTTACCGAATACGGCACCGGCGAGGCGTTATCGTAGTCGATGGCTTGGTATCGTCAAAGACGCTGCATCCGGGACTTACGGATGATTGCAAGTTCCGCGGCTATTTGGCCGCCGGCGCCATCCGTTTGACCGCGTCGGCGTTGTCCAGCGAATCCACGTCGAACAGCTTTCGGAAAGCGGCGCCCGACAGATGGCGCGCCTCGACATTGAGCCGCGCGGCGATTGCTTTGTATTCCGGGCGCGCAGTTGCCTCGGCACAGGCCTTCTCCAGCGTCGCCGCCACCGCCGGCGGAATGTTGCCCGGCGCGATCACCCCGCCGGCGGTGAATGACATCGCCGGGAAGCGGAGCTCGACCATTGTCGGCACGTCCGGGAGCGCGGCGAGCCGGCTCTCCGACAACGCCGCCAGGATCGGCAGGTTGCTCGCGGCCGCGACCGCCGGCGTCTCGGTGATCGCCATCACGGTGCCTGAGAGCAGCGCCTGCGCCATCGGACCCGCGCCGGTGAACGGCACGCCCAACCCATCGGCGCCGATCGCCCTGAGCACCGACAGCATGCCGAGATGCGGCTGGCTCGCGAGACCGGGGTGGCCGTAGACCAGGTTCTCCGGCTTCGCCTTGGCGAATTTGACGAACTCGTCAAATGTCTTGAACGGCGCCTTCGGTCCCGCGATCAGCACATAAGGCGCATAGTAGGTCAGGCAGATGTAGCGGAAGCTGTCCATGCCGTAGGGCAGCTTCTGCAGATGCGGCTGCGCGGTCAGCGGATTGTTCGGCGTCAGCGCGATGGTGTAGCCGTCGGGCGCCGAGCGCGCCACGTCGATCAGGCCGAGCGTGCCGGCGGCGCCGCCTTTGTTGATGATGACGATGGTCTGGCCCATCGCTTTCGACATCTCGGCCTGCAGCGCACGCGCCATGATGTCGGTGTTGCCGCCGGCCGGAAACGGCACGACCATGTTGATCGGACGCGAGGGATAGGTCTGCGCGCTGGCGGCGCTCACGAACGCAGCCGTGGCCAGCGCGATCGATCCGGCAAGAGCATGCATCGACGTCCTCCCTTCATACGCGGCGTCGTTTGCGCACCAGCGTAGCGGACTTCGGCGCCGCCTGCGAGTGGGCACGTTCCCATCGATGCAATTCGTCGGCGTCGATCTGCGGCAAGAGACTGTCTCGCCCGCGTCGAAGCCGCTATCCTTCGATCACAACAATGACAAGGGTAGGGAGGACGTCATGAGGAAATTGCAGGCTGCGATCTTTGCGTCGTGCGCGCTGTGCTGGCCGTTCAGTGCGTTCGCGACGGACGCGTTGCCGCGCGCCAAGCCGGAAGCGGTCGGCATGTCGTCCGAGCGGCTGGCGCTGATCCGGCAGCGGATCGAGGCCGAGATCGCGCGCGACCAGCTCCCCGGCGGCGTGCTCGCGATCGTGCGGCGCGGCAGGCTCGTGCATTTCGAGACCTACGGCTTCCTCGACAAGGCCGGCAATGTGCCGATGCGCGCCGACGCGATCTTCAACATCGCGTCGATGACCAAGCCGATGGCGGCGGTCGCGGCGCTGCAGCTCTACGAGCAGGGCAGGCTTTTGATCGACGATCCGGTGTCGAAGTATTTTCCGCAGTTCGCCAAGCAGCAGGTCGCGATCCTCGACGCCAAGAAGGAAAACATCGTCGAGCGCGTGGCGCCGGCGCGTCCGATGACGGTCCAGGATTTGTTCCGGCACACGTCGGGGCTCGTTTATGGCGGTCGCGGCACCACCCCCGCGCACAAATTCTATCCGAGCGGCAGCACGCCGGCCTCCGACAGCATGACATCGGCCGAATTCATCGACCGCCTGGCGGCGGCGCCGCTGCTGCACCATCCGGGCGCGATGTGGGACTACGGCTTCGGCCTCGACGTGCTCGGGCTGATCGTCGAGCAGCTCACCGAGCAGTCGCTCGGCCGCTACCTGCAGGAGAACGTCTGGAAGCCGCTCGGCATGAACGACACGCACTTCCTCATCCCCGCCGACAAGGCTGCGCGCTACGCCAAGGCGCTGCCGATCGATCCGGACACCGGCAAGCCGCAGTCGCTGCGCTCGTTCACGCAGCCGACCAAATACGAATGCGGCGGCGGCTGCACCGCCTCGACCGCCAACGACTATCTGCGCTTCGCGCTCATGCTGGCGAACAAGGGCACCTACGCCAACCAGCGCATCCTTAGCCGCAGGACGGTCGAGTACATGACCGCCAACCACCTCGGGCCGGAGGTGGTGAACCGGATCGGCGAAACCGGCGATCCGACCCGCGCCGACTACGGCTTCGGGCTTGGCGTCGCGGTCCGCACCCAGCCCGGCATTTCGCGCACCATGAGCTCGGTCGGCACCTTCGCCTGGCCAGGCGCCAGCGGCACCAACTGGTGGGTCGATCCGCGCGAAGAGCTGACGGTGGTCTGGATGGCGCATTCGCCCGGCACCATCCGTTGGCGCTACCGGCAGATGATCAACGCGCTGGTCTATTCGGCGCTGGTCGACTGACGCGCGCACAACCTTGACGCGATCCCGCATAACCTATGTGGGCGATAAGTTCCCGCTCTCCCTCTAATCATCGCCCGGGGCGATGAGAGGGTGGGCATGTCTCCACACAAGCTGATTCAGGGCGCGGCGTTTGACCCGGAAACGGTCCGCGTGCTCAGCCAAGCCTATGAAACCGCGGTCCGTCTCATCGGCAAAGGTCAGCCTGCGCCCGTTCTGGAGACGTTGGCGAAGCGGATCATCGAGATCGCCACGACCGGCGAGCGCGATCCGCAGAAGATGGTCGACCATGCTATCCGCGGAGTCAGGCCGTCTCCGAACGCCGGCTGAGCGATAGTCGAGATGGAACTTTAGTCACTTGCCGCCGTTTTCAGGCGGGTCGCGCGATTGGCTTTTATGCCCGTTTTGACCAGCACATTGCTTCAGGGAGATTCAATGGAGGGCGGAGACCTGCTGCCGCTGCTGCGGAAGCTGCAATCCATCGCCGATCCGACCGAGGCCGAGCACCGTGCGCTGGCGGACCTGCGCCCAACCATCAGGGTGCTCGACGCGCAGGAAGACATCGTGCGCGAAGGCGACCGGCCGAGCATCGTCTGTCTCATTCTGGAAGGCTTTGCCTGCCGTTACACCACGGTGCCGTCGGGCCGGCGGCAGATACTGTCGCTTCATATCCCCGGCGACATCCCCGATCTGCAGAGTCTTTTCATCAAGGTGATGGATCACAACCTCGCCACCCTGGTGCCGACCAAGGTGGCGCTGATCGCGCACGACGCCATGCGCAACCTCATCGATCGCAATCATCGGGTCGCGCACCTGCTGTGGCGCGACTCGCTGGTCGATGCTGCGATCTTCCGCAGATGGATCGTCGGCATCGGCCGGCGCTCGGCCTACGCGCGCTTCGCGCATCTCGTCTGCGAGTTCGCGATGCGCATGCACGCGGTGGGGCTGATGGAGAAAGATGTGTGTGCCATGCCGTTCACCCAGGCCGACATCGCCGATGCGCTCGGATTGTCGAACGTCCATGTCAGCCGCGTGCTCGGCCGGTTGCGCAAGAAAGGCCTGTTCACCTGGCAGGACGGCGTGCTGACGATCAAGAATTGGCAGCAGCTGCAGAAGGAAGCGGAATTCGACCCGTCCTATCTTCAGCTCGATTCCGTCGTCGGCTCCGACGGACTGGGATCGCGCTAACGGCGCATCCCGACGCGGCCCCGCGGGCCTATTGCAGACCTCGCCGGAACCGGCCTAGATCAAGAAAACCGTACAGGGAACGGGGCTGGATATTCATGGCTGGTGGAAAGGCCGAAATCGCTTTCGGCATTGGAACGATGATCGACAACGGCAAGCCGGCGACGGCGGTCGTGGTCAAGGATCAGGTCGCGAGGCTGGCGGACATCGTCGCGCGGCACTCGACGCCGGGCGCGGTGGCGCCGCTGATGCGCGACTTCATGCCGGACTGGGATCGCTGGCACGGCTGGCTGCGCGGCCTCGATCTCAAGCCGGCGCCGGACGAAGGCTGGAAGCCGATCGATGCCGTGAAGTTCATGGCGCCGGTGCCGGAGCCGTGGAACATCTTCCAGACCTACCACAATTTCGAGCGGCCGAGCCGGATCTCGGGCAAGGCCGATCCGCCCCGGCACGAGCGCGTTTTCCCCGACATGTTCATGGGCTCGCGTTCCGCGCTCGGCGGCTACGGCGACAAGATCCTCCGCGAGCACGGCGTGTTCCAGTTCGACTTCGAGCTCGAGGTCACCGCGATCATCGGCCGGCCGGCCTATCGCGTGAAGGCCGAGCGCGCGGAGGAGTACATCGCAGGCTATGTGATCGCCAACGACTACACCACGCACTTCTCGTGGTGGAGTCCGTGGCGCGAGGGCCGCCGCATCAACGACTCGATCCGCATGAAGAACTTTCCCGGCTACACGCCGGTGAGCCGGACGATCGTGCCGCGCGATCTCGCCGGCAACCCGCACGATCTGTGGGTCAAGGCCACGATCGACGGCGTGCTGCGGCAGGACACCCGCACCAACGCGATGCTGTGGAAGTTCGGCGAGCTGGTCGAATACCTCTCGCACGTCATGGAGCTCAAGCCGGGCGACATGATCATGGCCGGCTCGCCGGAAGAGCTGCCGTTGCCGCCCGGCACGAAGAAGGGGCTGCATAACGGACAGGTGGTGATCTGCGAGGTCGAGAATCTCGGACGTCTCGCCAACACCATCGCCGATCAGACCGAGCGGCAGCCGAAGGAGCCGGAGAACCCGGTGCCGACGCACGCGACGCATTGACTGTGGCTTGTGTCCCGGGCGCGGCGCAGCATGAAATGATGCGCCGCAGACCCGGGACCCCGGTTTCTTTTTCATCAAAGCAACCGGGGTCCCGGATCAGCAGTGCACCGCTCCGCAAGCGCTTCGCGCTGCACTGCGTCCGGGACACGCCGTGGCGGTACTAGCCCTTGTTCGCCGCGAACAGCTTCTTGAGATACTCGAACAATTCCGGCGGCGCCTTCTCGATCTGGCGGATGGCGCTCGTCACCGCCTCGGGCCCGACCGGGCTGATGTCGATATTCGCCTTGTCCGCTTCGGCGAGGAATTGCGGATCCTTGTGGGTGGCGAGGAACGCCGCCTGCAAGGCGCGGGCGCGGTCCTCGGGCACGCCGGGCGGCGCCGCGAACGGCCGCGACAGCTTGTAAGGGAGCTCGGTCAGCTCGATCAGCGCGCGCGCTGACGGATTGAGCGCAAGCTCGCGCGCGGTCGGCACGTCGGCAAGCTCGGCGACGCGGGTCTCGCGCCCGAACTGCACCAGCACCTTGTAGCCACTGTCCGGCTTGAGCCAGTGCGGCTTGATCGTCTTCACGCCGGAGAGATCGACCATGCGCCCGTGCACCTCGCCGCGCTCGGTCGCGAGGAACAGCGCCGCGCTGTCGGGATAGCCGGCGACCAGCTTGTAGTTGAGCCCGATGGTGTCGCGCAGGATCACCGGCACGTCGTTCGAGGTCGAGCCTTCCGCCGATCCGCCGAGCACGATCGGCGTGCCGCCGCTCCGTCGCGCGTCCTCGATGGTCTTCACCGGACCGTCGGTGCGCGCCACCAGGATGTAGGCGTCGTTGGCGAAGCTCGACGACGAGCCGAGCCAGGTGAATTTGTGGGCGTCAAAGCGCGCGTTCGGATTGTTTCCGAGCACCGCCAGCAACGGCATGTTGCGGGAGAAGTGCGCCATGACGGTGCCGTCCTTGGGCGCGAGATTGTAGAGGTGGTTGACGGCGCGCAGGCTCCCGGCGCCCGGCATGTTCTGCACGATCGCCGTCGGGTTGCCCGGGATGAAGCGGCCGATGTGACGCGCGACCAGCCGCGCATAGACGTCGAAGCCGCCGCCGGTGCCGTAGCCGACGACCATGGTGAGCTGCTTGCCCTTGTAGAAATCGGCGACGCTGTCGGCGGCGGCGCCATCGATCGTGCAAGCCGCGATCGCCGCAATGCCGGCGAGGCGCATCCGGCTCGTTGATTTGCTCATCGTTTCTCCCGTGGACGTTTCTTGGTCGCCGGATGGCGCTGTCCGATGGTCCTACCATAGCGCAGACAATGCCGCGCAAGGGCTGCGACGCGTGCGCGCGATGCTGCTATGTTGATTCTCAAAACAACGTCAGCAGGGAGGATCGGACATGCCCAGGCTTCGCTTCTCGCGTCGTGACGTGCTCAAGGGATCGGTGGCGGCCGGCATCGCCTATGCGTCGCCGGCCCGCGCGCAGGCGCCCGCGTCGTCGGCCATCACGCCGGAGTTGATCGCGGCGGCACGCAAGGAAGGCCGCGTGGCGCTCTACACCGCGGTCGATCTGCCGGTGGCGGAACGGTTCGCCAAAGCGTTCCAGGCCAAATATCCCGGCATCACGGTGCGGGTCGAGCGCACCGGCGCCGAGCGGCTGTTCCAGCGCATCGGGCAGGAGGTCAAGAGCAACATCCACGCTGTCGACGTCGTCAACAGCTCGGACGCCGCGCATTCGATCACCTGGAAGCGCGCCGGCCTGCTCGCGGCCTATCTGCCGGAAGACGTGGCGAAGCATTTCCCGGCCGAGCACCGCGATCCGGACGGCACCTTTTTCAGCTTCCGCACCACGCTGTCGGTCATCGGCTACAACAGCAAGCTCGTGAAGACGGAGGATGCGCCCAAGAGTCTCGCCGACCTGCTCGATCCCAAATGGCTGGGCAAGATGGTCAAGTCGCATCCCGCCTATAGCGGCTCGACCATGACCGCGACCTTCCAGATCGCGCGCGACCTCGGCTGGGACTATTTCGCCAGGCTCGCGAAGCAGAAGATCATGCAGGTGCAATCGGGCAACGATCCGCCAAAGAAGCTCCAGCTCGGCGAGCGCGCGGTCATGGCCGACGGCAACGAGTACACCGCGATCCAGCTCCGCGAAGAGGGCCATCCGGTCGAGGTGGTCTACGCCACCGAGGGTACGCCGTTCATCATCGGCCCGGCCTCGGTGTTCAAGAGCGCGCCGAATCCCGAATGCCGCGCGGCTGATGCTGCACTACATGGCGAGCCTCGAGGCGCAGCAGCTCATCGTCGACGTCGGCGGCCTGCGTTCGGTGCATGCCAACATCAAGGAGCCGGCGGGGCGCACGCCGTTGAGCAAGATCAAGCTGATGAAGGACGATCCCGCCGCGGTCGAGGCGCAGAGCGAGGACATCAAGACGCGCTATGCCAAGCTGTTCGGGGTGTAGCCGGCGCGCCGGGGTCCGGCAAAGGCGATTTGTGCTACAACGACTCGAGCCACGAAGAAGAGAAACCGATGACCAGCGACAACAACCATCTCGTCACCACCATCGACGCCCTGGAGAAGCTCTACGGCGACGTCTACCCGCCCGCCAAGGCGAAGGAGACCGGCCGCATCACGCCGGCCTACCGCAAGCTGATCGAGGCGGCGCCGTTCTTCGCGCTGGCGTCGAACGGCCCCGGCGGGCTCGACTGTTCGCCGCGCGGCGATCCCGCCGGCTTCGTGCGCGTCGCCGACGAGAAGACGCTGCTGGTGCCCGACCGGCGCGGCAACAACCGCATCGATACGCTGCGTAATCTCGTGCACGACCCGCGCGTCGCGCTGCTGTTCCTGATCCCCGGCTGCAGCGAGACCCTGCGCGTGATGGGCCGCGCCGCGATCTCCACCGATCCGGCGCTGGCGCAGCAGTTCGTCATGGAAGGCAAGACGCCGACCACCGTGCTCGTGATCGCGGTCGACACGGTGTTCTTCCAGTGCGCCAAGGCGATCGTGCGCTCGAAGCTGTGGGACGCATCGCGCCACGTCGACCGCAAGACCTTGCCCAGCGCCGGCACCATCCTCGCCGAGATCACCGGCGGCAAGCTCGGCGGCCCCGAGCACGACCGCGCCGCGCCCGAGCGGATGAAGGCGACGATCTACTAGGCCGGCATACTCGTGTCGTCGTACGGCGCCCCTTTCGCATGCTCGCGGGGCTGAGGTAGCATTGACCCAAGCTGCCGGCGGGACGTGCCGAAATCCCAACCATTACAGTGGCAGCACGGGTGCCAACGGCAGGCGTCCCAGCTTCATCGCTTCACAAATTGAGCGTCCAAGCGCGCATGCGTTACGACGCCGGGAGTAACCTATGCAATTTCCTCGTCGCTCATTCTTGCGCTTGGCGGGAAGCGCGCTCGCATTGCCGGCTGCGACACACGTCGCTTGGGCGCAAGGCTACCCGGACAAGCCGATCCGGATCCTGGTCGGCTTTGCGCCTGCGGGTCCCGCCGACATCGCAGCACGCGTGCTCGGTGAGAAGCTCACCGAAGCATGGGGCAAGCCGGTCGTCATCGAGAATGTGACCGGTGCCGCCGGCAACGTCTCGGCCGAGCGCGCCGCCAAGGCCGCGCCCGATGGCTACACGCTGCTGCTCGGCGCCTCCTCGACCATCGTCACCAATCTCAGCCTGTACGAAAAGCTCGGCTTCGATCCGGTCAAGGACTTCGTCCCGATCTCGCAACTGTGCGTAACGCCCAACATTCTCGCCCTCAACAACAACGTGCCGGTGAAGTCCGTGACCGAGCTCGTCGCGCTGGCGAAGGCGCAGCCCGGCGCGCTCACGTTCGGATCGGCGGGCGTGGGCACATCGCAGCATCTCGCCGGCGAATTGTTCAAGGTGCGGGCCGGCATCAAGCTCCAGCACGTTCCCTATCGTGGCATTGCGCAGGTCATGCCTGATCTGCTCGGCGGGCGCCTGACCATGGTGTTCGGCAACATTTCGGCGTTGCTTCAGCTGTCGCGCGAGAACAAGGTGCGCGCCCTGGCCGTCACCTCGCTCAAGCGCGCGCCGTCCCTGCCCGACATACCGACGATGGCCGAGCAGGGCTTCCCCGGTTTCGACGCGACCGCATGGTTCGGCGTGCTCGCGCCGTCCGGCACGCCCGCGCCCATCGTCGCCAGGCTGCACGCGGAAACTGCCAAGATTTTGGCGATGCCGGACGTGCGCAAGAGATTTGCCGATCTCGGCATGGAGACGATCGGCAACTCGCCGGCGCAATTCGCCGAGGTCATCAGGACCGAGATTCCGGTGTGGGCGAAGGTGATCAAGGAGTCCGGCGCGAAGGCGACTGAGTAGGGAGCGCGGTAAGGGTTACGTTCGAACAAATTCGGGAGGATGAATGAAACTGATTTTGCGATGTGCAACAGCGCTGATTTTCGTTGCGACCGGATCGGCCTACGCAGTGGAAGACGGAAAATTCGCCAACCTTGGCGGCGTGAAGATTCACTACATCGACCGCGGCCAAGGCGAACCAATCGTGCTTCTGCATGGCGGCACATCCAGTCTTGATAGCTGGATCGATAGTGGCGCGGTCGCGAATTTGCAGAAGGATTTCCGGGTCATTGCGTTTGACGCTCGCGGCGCCGGCAAGAGCGACAAACCGCGCGACCCCAAAGCCTATGGTCGGCAGCAAGCGCTCGACGTCGCTCGTTTGCTCGATCATCTGAAACTGGACCGCGCGCACATCGCCGGCCATTCGCTCGGCGGCAGCACTGTGGCGCAACTGTTGACGCTGCATCCTGAACGTTTCCTGACCGCGACACTCGGGGCCAGCGCCGGCCGATCTCCAAGAATATTGGACGATCCGTTCTACGAGCAGGAAGCCAGCGATATCGAGAAGGACTGCATCAGCCGCAGTCGGATCTATCGCCTGGCGCCGCCGAACGCGAAGCCGACCGAAGAGGACTATCGCAAGCGCGAAGCGCAGTGTCGTGCCAACCGGAATTTCGACCAGTATGCTGTCGCCGCGTCCATCCGCGGATACCGTGACCAAGTGGTGACACCGGCGCAGATGCAGGCGGTGAAGGTGCCCACGCTCGGAATTGTCGGTTCGCTCGATAGCGTCCCCCTGGGGGACTTGCAGGCACTGAAGCGGCTGCGGCCGGACATGAAGCTCGTCGTGCTTGAGGGCGTGTCCCACACCGGGCCGACGGGTCTCCAGGCGCAGCCGGCACTGGTGGCGGAAATTCGCGCTTTCATAGAAGCGTCGCGTCAGTAGAGATTCGTCGACGAAATGAACGCGGGCCGCGCCCGGGAGGGAGCGCGACCCGCGCCGGAAGCGGGCACACCAGGGTTGGGGGGGCGCAGCCCGCTATCGTAGCTCCATGTGATTGGGTTGCGGATGTCGTCGTTGAGAAAACGCGGGCCGCGCCCGGGGGGAGCGCGACCCGCGCCAGGGTGAAGGCGGGCTGTGCAGGGGGTGAGGAGGCGCAGCCCGCCTTCGGGGGATCAAATGCTGCGGGCGAGCACCACGGCGCCGACCTGGCAGCGATAGGCGCGGCAGCGCGCCATCTCGATGTTGACCCGGTAGGTGCCGGTGTAGGGCGCGCGGAAGGTGAAGCCGGGGAAGTCGTCCATGTCGCGGTCGGCGATCAGCTCGCGGCCGTTCGCGTCGCGCAGCGACAGGTCGAGGTCGGTGCAGTCGGTGTCGCAGCGCGCATCGAAGCGATAGTCGGCGCCGGCCTGCAGGTGGACCATGAAGTAGGCGTCGCCGCCGCCGGTGTACATCTGGCCGCGCTGGTTGGCGATGATCAGGTTGAAGCCCTGACCGCGCGCACCGCGGATGACGCTGTTGATCTGGTTGTCGATCTGCACCTGGTAGCCCGTGTGCGGGTAGGCGTAGGCGGTCGCTGCGGTGGCGCCGGCAATGACGCTGGCAATCGCAAAGGCTTTGATGGTCTTGCTGAACATGGTCGTAGCTCCCGAGTGATGAGGGTGAGTGAGGTGAGGTGTGCGGAATTTCCACGTGAACGCGCGTGTCGTGTGGACCTTCTTGACTGGATTGCCCGCATCAGACGGACGGCTTTGAAAATTTTGCAGCGGGGCGCGAACGGTCTTTGGCAGCGCCGACGAGCGCCTCAAATCCGCATGAAAAATCAGGTGGTTAATTACCGCATTAAATCGCGGTAGGGCGGCGATAGCGGCGTCGCGTCAGTCCACCAGCCGGAAAATCTCGCCCTGCCAGCCGCAGGCATAGAGCCGATCCTGCAGCGGCAGCGGCAGCGGCGCGAGCGCGCGCACCGGCTCCTTGTTCTTGTAGAGCGGCACGACGACCTCGCGCGCATGCAGATGCAGCGGCGGCCCGCCGCGCGCGCGGCGAATTCCCATAAATGCTGTCGCCGACGATCGGCCAGTTCATCGCCGCGCAGTGCACGCGCAACTGATGGGTGCGGCCGGTGAGCGGCTCGAGCGCGAGCCAGGTGATCGGCTTGCCGTTGTCGTCGGCGCGCCCCATCACCTTCCACGTCGTCACCGACGGTGCCCCATCGGGATCGACCTTCATCCACCAGCCGCGGCTGTCGTCGCGCTTGCCGAGCGGCAAGTCGATGCGGCCTTCGTCCGCGGCCGGGCCGCCTTCGACCACCGCCCAATAGGTCTTGCCGACCTTGCCGTCCTTGAACAGCTTGCCGAGCGTCGCCAGCGCCTTGCGGTGGCGGCCGAGCACCAGGCAGCCGGAGGTGTCGCGGTCGAGCCGGTGCGCCAGCGCCGGCGACCGCGGCAGGCCGAAGCGCAGCGCGCCGAAATGGTCCTCCAGGCTTTCGCCGCCTTTCGGCCCCTTATGGACCGCATATCCCGCGGGCTTGTCGATGATCAGCATCAGCCCATCGCGATAGAGCAGGCGAGCCACTATCTCTTCCGGGGTCATGCTGGAACCGCTATCACAGACGCCGACATGAATGACAGCACATGAATGACAGCACATCCAAGCCGAGCTGGTGGCAGCGCCTTGCCGGTGGCCTGAAACGCACCTCGACCGCGATCGGCGCGACCATCTCCGACCTGGTCATGCGCGGGCCGCTGACGCCCGAGCGCATCGAGGAGATCGAGGAGACGCTGATCCGCGCCGACCTCGGCGTCGACGTCGCGGCGCGGATCGCGACCGTGATGGGCGAGGGCCGCTACCACGATCTCAAGGAGGTGCAGCAGGTGCTGGCCGCCGAGATCGAGAAGGTCATGGCGCCGGTGGCGCAGCCGCTCGCGATCGGCGCCGGCAAGCCGTTCGTGATCCTGGTGGTGGGCGTGAACGGTTCCGGCAAGACCACCACCATCGGCAAGCTCGCGGCCAAGATCCATGCCGAGGGCAAGAGCGTGATGCTGTGCGCCGCCGACACGTTCCGCGCCGCCGCGATCGATCAGCTCAAGATCTGGGCCGGACGCTCGGGCGCCTCGGTGCTGGCGCGCGAGCCCGGCGCCGACGCCGCGGGCCTCGCCTACGACGCGCTGGCGGAGGCGAAGGGCGAGGAGATCGACGTGCTGCTGGTCGACACCGCCGGCCGCTTGCAGAACAAAGCGGTGCTGATGGACGAGCTCGAGAAGATGGTGCGGGTGATGAAGAAGCTCGACCCGTCGGCGCCGCACGCGGTGCTGCTTGGTGCTCGACGCCACCGTCGGGCAGAACGCGCTGTCGCAGGTCGGCGAATTCCAGCGCACCGCCGGCGTCACCGGGCTGGTGATGACCAAGCTCGACGGCACCGCGCGCGGCGGCATTCTTGTTGCCATCGCCGCCAAGTTTAAACTCCCGGTGCATTTCATCGGCGTCGGCGAGGGGATCGACGACCTCGCGCCGTTCGCCGCCAAGGATTTCGCCAACGCAATCGCGGGGATTGAATCGTGAAGTGGACGGATACGCGTGCGGCAAACTCGGTGGTCTCCCTCCCCCCTTGTGGGGGAGGGTTGGGGAGGGGGGTGGCGCGTGGCACGCCTGAACACTCGGATCACCCCCACCCCTAACCCCTCCCCACAAGGGGGAGGGGAACACACCGAGTTTGTGGCGCTGTATGAATGACAACCGAGGCATAGATCGCTACATCCATCCCATGACCGACGAAACGCAAGCAAAGCCCCAGCTCAGCCCCGGCCTGAAGCTGCTGCTCGATCTCGGGCCGCTGCTCTTGTTCTTCTTCGCCAATTCGCGGCCGGAATTTTTCGCGCCGTTGCTGTCGCCCTTCCTGCCCGCCAACCTCACCACCGGCGAGCATGCCGGCATCTTCGTCGCGACCGCGGTGTTCATCCCGGCGATCCTCGCGGCGCTCGCGATCTCCTATGCGCTGACCCGGCACATCGCGGTGATGCCGGTCGTCACCGCGGTCATCGTCGTGGTGTTCGGCGGGCTGACGCTCGCTTTGCAGAACGAAACCTTCATCAAGCTCAAGCCGACGCTGGTCTATCTCTTATTCGCTGCGACGCTGCTCGGCGGGCTCGCGTTCAAGAAGCCGCTGCTCGGCATGGTGTTCGATTCCGTCTTCAACCTCACCGACGAAGGCTGGCGCAAGCTGACGCTGCGCTGGGGCGTGTTCTTCCTGCTGCTGGCTGTGCTGAACGAGATCGTCTGGCGCAATTTCTCGACCGACGCCTGGGTGAACTTCAAGGTGTTCGGCTTCCTGCCGATCACGATGATCTTCGCGGCGGCGCAGTTTCCGCTGCTGCAGAAATATGCGGTGCAGGAGACCGGCGAGAATAAATAATCAGAGGTGGCGCGTCTCGGCCGGCGGATGCCACCAGTTGTCGGCGCGGCCATCCATGTACGTGACCGGTGCGGCGATCAATTCAGCCGGGTCGAGGTCGTCGAGGCAGGCGAGATTGATCGAGACGAAATCGCCGCCGACCTGCGGGATGTTGCCCCATCCGAATGATGTGACCGCGCAATGCACGCACAGCGCCCGCGTGATGAACTTGTCGGTGGGGAAGCCGTAGCCGGTTGCCTCCTGGCCGGCGATGAGGCGGAACGCATTCGGCTGAACCTTGGCGCCCCACCAGCGCTAGCTTCCAGCAATAGGTGCAGTTGCACTTGCCGGTGCCCTCGGCGAGGTCGATGTCCGCCTCGTAGCTGATTTTCTTGCAGTGGCAGCTGCCGTGGTACGTCTTCTTCATTGCGTGCTCCCCATCGATTGATGCGCGCCCGATGCAGCCTGTGAAAATCGTCAGGAGGAAGGCGCCGCGGCCAGTGCTTTCTCGATCTGCGGCTTGAGCGTCGGTCTCGAGATTCCGCTCGGTGATCTCGCCGATCAGCTTGTAGGCGATGCGGCCGTCGCGGCCGATCACGAAGGTCTCCGGCACGCCGTAGACGCCCCATTCGATCGAGGCGCGGCGATTGGGATCGACGCCGACCGCCACGAACGGATTGCCGTGGCGGCCGAGGAAGCGGCGCGCATTGTCGGGCTGGTCGGCCTGGTTGATGCCAACCACACGAATACGTTTGTCGGCGGCGAGCTTGAGCAGCAGCGGCGCCTCGGTGTGGCAGGGGATGCACCACGACGCCCAGACATTCAGGACGGTCACCGTGCCGGTGAAGTCCGCCGGATTGAGGCCGGGCACCGGCTTGCCGTCGCGCTCCAAACCCGGCAGCGGCGCCAGCACCGTCTGCGGCACCGGCCGTCCGATCAGCGCGGACGGCACGCGCGAAATATCGCCGGCGCCGAGGCGGAGCAGGAACAGGAACGCGAGCCCGAGGAAGATCGCGAGCGGCACATAGGCGATGAGCTTGCGCCGTCGCGCGGCGGCGGCATCCGGCGTTTCGGTCGCGCTCACGTCGTCGCCCCGGACGTCGCTTGTCCCGGGCGTTGCTCCGAGCGCCGGGTCACGCCGCGCGCTTCGAGCTCGGCGAGCGCGCGCGCCTGCCGCCAGTGGTCGATCACCACCCAGGCGACCATCGCGATGACGATCAGCGCCGCCGCGCCGTAGGCACCGAGGATGAACGTGGCGTAGGGACCAAGGTTCATGATCAGCGCCCGGCCGCTTCCGCCTGCAGCATCAGCATCGTGCGCACGCGCCGCCGCATGATCTCGTTGCGCATGGCGGCGAGATGCAAGGTCACGAACAGCAGCAGGAACGCGAGCGCCATGACCAGGAGCGGCGTCAGCAGGCTTGGATGGATGGTCGGGCCGCCGAGCCGCAGCACCGCCGCCGGCTGGTGCAGCGTCGACCACCAGTCGACCGAGAACTTGATGATCGGCAGGTTGATGGCGCCGACCAATGTCAGCACCGCAGCGGCGCGCGCCGCGCGCGAGGGATCTTCCACCGTGCGCCACAGCGCCAGCACGCCGAGATACATCAGGAACAGCACCAGCACCGAGGTCAGCCGTCCGTCCCAGACCCAGTAGGCGCCCCACATCGGCCGTCCCCACAGCATGCCGGTGATCAGGCACATCGCGGTGAAGGCGGCGCCGAGCGGCGCGGCGGCGCGGGCGGCGACGTCGGCGAGCGGATGCCGCCACACCAGGGTGCCGAGCGCGGCGATCGTCATCACGGTCCAGCACCCCATGGAGAGCCACGCCGCCGGCACGTGGATGAACATGATCTTCACCGTCGCGCCCTGCTGGTAGTCGTCGGGCGCGTTGGCGATGAGCCAGAAGCCGCATGCGAACGCGATCAGCGTCGCGCCGGCGAGCCACGGCAGCAGGCGGCCGGAGAGCGCCAGGAATCGCGTCGGGTTGGCGAGGTCGATCAGGGGCATGGACTACACATGTTTACCGTCAACTATGGCGCAATCTAGCATCATTCCAGTCCATGCCGCAGCGCCGCTGCAGCGGCGAAAGGCCCGATCACGGCGCTCATCAGGGCGAGCGCGCACAGGATCGTGAACGGGGTTCCGAACGGCAGCGGCCCGACGATCGCGGCGTTCGAGGCGGCGACGCCGAAGATCAGCACCGGAACCGTGAGCGGCAGCACCAGCACCGCGATGAGCAGTCCGCCGCGCCGCAGCGCGACGGTGAGCGCGGCGCCGATCAGGCCGATGAAGGTCAGCGCCGGGGTGCCGGCGAGCAGCGTCAGCGCCACCGCGCCGGTCGCGGCGGCGTCGAGATTGAGCAGGAAGCCGAGCAGCGGCGCTGCAATCACCAGCGGCAGGCCGGTGGTGAGCCAGTGCGCGATGGCCTTGGCGGCGAGCGCAAGCTCGAGCGGCGGGCGCGCCATCAGGATCAGGTCGAGCGAGCCGTCGTCGTAGTCCGCCGCGATCAGCCGGTCGAGCGCGAGCAGGCTCGCCAGCAGTGCGCCGAGCCAGAGGATCGCCGGCCCGATGCGCGCGAGCAGCGCGAGGTCGGGGCCGATCGCGAACGGCATCAGCGTCACGACGATCAGGAAGAACAGCACGCCGACCAGCGCGCCGCCGCCCAGCCGCACCGACAGCCGCATGTCGCGCAGGAAGATGGCGGCGAGGGCGGTCATGCTCGACTCTCCGCAATCGCTGATCGTGTTGGACTCGGTCGTGCCGCGGGCGGCTCCCCTCCACCCATGTGCGAAGCACATGGCGGGGAGGGGTCGGGGGTGGGGGGTGGTGCGAGTTTGAAAAAATCGCCCCCCACCCCTAACCCCTCCCCGCCGCTGCGCGGGGGGAGGGGAACAGACCCGTCGCGTGGCGAGGTCAGCATGCAACAGCGAAGGTCGAGCAGCGCAATCATCCCGCGCCTCCCAATCGCAATTCCTTCGCACCATCCAATCCGATCGGTCCGTGCGTGGCGGCGAGGATCATGCCGCCGGCACCGAGATGATTGCGCATCAGGCCGGCGAGCATCGTCTGCGCCGCCGCATCGAGCGCGGAGGTCGGCTCGTCGAGCAGCCAGAGCGGGCGCTCGATCGCCGCCAGGCGCGCGATCGACAGCCGCCGCCGCTGACCGGCGGAGAGATAGGCGGCGGGCAGGCTCGCGATGCTGCCGAGCCCGACCGCGTCGAGCGCCGCCGTGATCGTGGCGCCGCCGTCGAGATAGCGCGCCCAGAAGTCGAGGTTCTCGGCCACCGTCAGCGACGGTTTCAGCGCGTCCTGGTGGCCGAGGTAATGCGCCTGCTCGCCGATCGTGGCCTCGCCGTCGCCGCCTTCAAGCGTGAGCTGCCCGGCCGTCAGCCGGACCAGGCCGGCGACCGCCCGCAGCAGCGAGGACTTGCCGGCCCCGTTCGGTCCGCTCACCAGGAGGGCCTCGCCAGCGCCGACCGCAAAGCTTAAGCGCGAAAATACCCCCCGGCCGCCCCGCACGCAGGCGAGGTCGGAGGCCAGAAGCCTGGTCGGCCGCCGGTTTGGCTGCATCAGGCCCTCTTGCCGTCCGGATTGGCGCGGGCCGCGGCCCACCGGGGCGCCCCAAAGCCCGCCGGCCGGTACCTTGGAAACCCCGGCATTTCCGGCCCATCTTGTTGACGAGAATCGATTTTCTGGAACCGCACGAGAAAAGACCTTATAAACCCGTCCATTCGGGCGCGCGACCGTGAGCGCCCGGGTGTCGCCACCCGGCGACCAGGGGCGCTCCGGTAGTGAATTACCGTTTCAAAGCTTTGCCTCAGCACCCGGTTGGATGGAATTGGCTCTCATGACGTCACTCGACAGTTTCCGCTGCTGCAAGCCACTCAAGGTCGGCAGCAAGACCTACGCGATTTATAGCCTCGTCGCCGCCGAGAAGAACGGGCTCAAGGGAATTTCCCGGCTGCCGTTCTCGATGAAGGTGCTCCTGGAGAACCTGCTGCGCAACGAAGACGGCCGCAGCGTCACCAAGCAGGACCTGCAGGCGTTCGCGCAGTGGCTGAAGACCAAGACCTCCGACCGTGAAATTCCGTTTCGTCCGGCGCGCGTGCTGATGCAGGACTTCACCGGCATTCCGGCGGTGGTCGATCTTGCCGCCATGCGCGACGCGATGAAGAGCCTCGGCGGCGATCCCAAGAAGATCAACCCGCTGGTGCCGGTCGACCTGATCATCGACCACTCGGTGGCGGTGAATCATTTCGGGACGTCGACCGCGTTCAAGAAGAACGTCGAGGACGAGTACAAGCAGAACCAGGAGCGCTACGAGTTCCTGAAGTGGTCGCAGAAGTCGTTCGACAATTTCCGCGTGGTGCCGCCCGGCACCGGCATCTGCCACCAGGTCAACCTCGAATACCTGTCGCAGACGGTCTGGACCAAGAAGGAAAAGGTCAAGGTCGACGGCAAGGTGGCGACGATGGACGTCGCCTATCCCGACACGCTGGTCGGCACCGACTCGCACACCACCATGGTGAACGGCCTCTCGGTGCTCGGCTGGGGCGTCGGCGGCATCGAGGCGGAAGCCGCGATGCTCGGCCAGCCCTATTCGATGCTGATCCCGGAAGTGATCGGCATGAAACTCACCGGCAAGCTCAAGGAAGGCGTCACCGCCACCGACCTCGTGCTCACGGTCACGCAGATGCTGCGCAAGCGCGGCGTGGTCGGCAAGTTCGTCGAGTTCTTCGGCCCCGGCCTCGCCACGATGTCGATCGCGGATCGCGCGACGCTCGGCAACATGTCGCCGGAATACGGCGCCACCTGCGGCTTCAGCCCGATCGACGACGAGACCATCGCCTTTCTGCGCGACACCGGCCGCTCGGCCGAGCGCATTGCGCTGGTGGCCGCCTATGCCAAGGCGCAGGGCATGTACCGCACCAAGTCGACGCCCGATCCGATCTTCACCGACGTGCTCAAGCTCGAGCTGTCGCAGGTCGAGCCGTCGCTCGCCGGACCGAAGCGCCCGCAGGATCGCGTCACGCTCAAGGACGTGAAGTCGAGCTTCACCATGGCGATGGAGAAGGAGTTCAACAAGGGCTCCGACGGCGGCGGCAAGGACGTGTTCGCGCTGCATCCGTCGATCGCCACCGCGCCGCTCGACAAGAATTTCGCCAAGGCCGGCCCGGGCGGCCGCCGGCACGCGGTCGAAGGTCGCGATCACGACCTCGGCCATGGCGACGTGGTGATCGCCGCGATCACCTCGTGCACCAACACCTCCAACCCGAGCGTGATGATCGGCGCCGGCCTGCTCGCCCGCAAAGCGGTGGCGAAGGGCCTCACGGTGAAGCCGTGGGTGAAGACCTCGCTGGCGCCCGGCTCGCAGGTGGTGGCGGAGTATCTGGACAAGTCCGGCCTGCAAAAGGATCTCGACAAGCTCGGCTACAACCTGGTCGGCTACGGCTGCACCACCTGCATCGGCAATTCCGGACCGCTGGCGCCTGAAATTTCCAAGACCATCAACGAGAAGGACCTGGTTGCGGCGGCGGTGCTCTCCGGCAACCGCAACTTCGAAGGCCGCATCAACGCCGACGTGCGCGCCAATTACCTGGCGTCGCCGCCGCTGGTGGTCGCCTATGCGCTGGCGGGCTCGATGTATTCCGACGTCGCCAAGCAGCCGCTCGGCGTCGACAAGAAGGGCAAGAAGGTCTTCCTCCGGGACATCTGGCCGTCGAACCGCGAGATCGCCTCGATCACGCGCAAGACCATCAACAAGCAGATGTTCACCAGGAAATACGCCAACGTGTTCAAGGGCGACTCGCTCTGGCGCAAGATCAGCGTCAAGGGCGGGCTCAGCTATTCGTGGGACAAGAAGTCGACCTACATCCAGAACCCGCCGTATTTCGTCGGGATGGGCCGCAATCCCACGCCGCCGGCGGACATCGTCGACGCGCGCGTGCTGGCGCTGCTGCTCGACTCGATCACCACCGACCACATCTCGCCGGCGGGCTCGATCAAGGTCGATTTGCCGGCCGGCAAGTATCTCATCGACCACAAGGTCAAGCCGGCCGACTTCAACCAGTACGGCACGCGCCGCGGCAATCACGAGGTGATGATGCGCGGCACCTTCGCCAACATCCGGCTCAAGAACCAGATGGTGCCGGGCGTCGAAGGCGGCTTCACCATCCACTATCCGTCGAAGCAGCGCATGACGATCTATGACGCCGCCATGCGGTATCAGCAGGACAAGGTCCCGCTGGTGATCTTCGCCGGCAAGGAATACGGCTCCGGCTCGTCGCGCGACTGGGCGGCCAAGGGCGTCAACCTGCAGGGCGTGCGCGCCGTCGTCTGCCAGTCATTCGAGCGGATCCATCGCTCGAACCTGATCGGCATGGGCGTGCTGCCGCTCTGCTTCGAGGAAGGAACCTCGTGGCAGTCGCTCGGCATGAAGGGCGACGAGCAGGTGACCATCCGCGGCCTGCACGGCGAGATCAAGCCGCGCCAGAAGATGATGGCCGAGATCGTGGCTTCCGACGGCGGCCTCAAGCGGGTGCCGCTGATCTGCCGCATCGATACGCTCGACGAGCTCGACTACTTCAAGCACGGCGGCATCCTGCAATATGTGATCCGTCAGCTCATCGCGAGCTGACGGTCTATTTATTCGCTTCACCACGACGTGACCTAAAGTGAGTGGCGGGTGACCCTCGACCCGAGTAGGGTGATGTCCGGTAAGCGTAAGGGGCGGGGCAGTCGCGGAGATCGCATGGTACGTCGTTGCCTTGCCTTGGTTGTGATTGCGGTCTGCTCGACCTCGGCCGCATCGTCCGTTCTTGCCGGCCCCCGTGCCATCATCGAACTGTTCACCAGCCAGGGCTGCTCGTCCTGTCCGGCGGCGGACAAGCTGCTGGGTGAGCTAGCGAAGGATCCTTCGCTGGTCACGATCAGTCAGTCTATCGACGTGTGGGATTATCTCGGCTGGAAGGACACGCTCGCCGATCCGCGCAATACCGCGCGCTGGCAGGGCTATGCCAAGTCGCGCGGCGACCGCGAGCGCTATACGCCGCAGGTGGTCGTGAACGGTGTCGCGCACGCGCTCGGCAGCGATCGCTCGGCGATCGAGAAGGCGATCGAAAAGAGCCGCCAGAACGAAGCCGTGATGTCGGTGCCGGTGACGGCGACGCGCGCGGGCGACCGCCTGACGATCGCGCTGCCCGATGGTGCGCCGGCCGCGGCCGCGACGGTGTCGGTCTGGGGGCTCGCCAAGGCGGTGACGGTGATGATCACGCGCGGCGAGAACAAGGGCCGCACGGTCACCTACCACAACGTGGCGCGGCGCTTCGTCAATCTCGGCGACTGGAACGCCGCCACCAATCGTTGGAACGTGCCGCTGCGCGATATCGCCGGCGACGGCATCGAGAGCGCCGCCGTTCTGGTGCAGACCGGCAACGCGGAGAAGCCGAGCATGATGCTCGGCGCGACGCTCGCTTCGATCCGTTAACGCGCTTCCTGTTTCATCGCGATTGTTGCGCCGCCTCTGGCTGATATCCGCCATGCCGCGGTGTGGTGGCGCTTGCCTCTGCGCGGTGTTACGGATACCGCGGTTTAGCCAGGGAAGAGGCGTCAATAATGAGTGGAAATCGCGTCAAAGTCGGCATCGTCGGTCTCGGCCGCTGGGCCAAGGTGCTCACGCGCGCCGCCCGCACCTCCGACGCCATCGAGATCGTCTCGGGCTTCAGCCGCTCGGAGGAGAGCCGCGCGGCGTTTCAGAGCGAATTCGGCGTGAAGAGCGCGCCCGATCTCGCGTCGCTGCTCGGCCGATCCCAACATCAAGGGCGTGATCCTGACGGTGCCGAACGAGCAGCATCTGCCGCTGGCGCGCGAGGTCGCGAAAGCCGGCAAGCACGTCTACACCGAGAAGCCGATCGCCTCGACGCTGGAAGAAGGGCTCGCGATCGAGGCGCTGGAAAAAACCTACGGCGTGACGGTGACGGTCGGCCACAGCGCGCGGCTGATGGCCGGCATCCGCGCCATGGGCAAGGCGATCGAGGCGGGCGAGCTCGGCCGCGTCGGATTCATGGAAGCGAATTTCTCCAACGAGCGCGCGCTCGAGCTGACGCCGAAAGCCTGGCGCTGGTACAAGGACCGCGCGCCCGGCGGGCCGCTGTCGCAGCTCGCGATCCATCAGTTCGACGTGCTGCACTATCTCGGCGGCGAGATCCTGGAAGCCAGCTCCACTGCATCGAAGCTGTCGCCGGTCGGCGCCGAGGTCGACGACCAGTCGATGACGGTCCTGAAATTCGCCGACGGCAAGATCGGCTATGTCGGAAGCTCGTGGACCTCGCCCGGCGTGTTCTGCGTGCGGGTGTTCGGCGCCAAGGGCCTGATGCACTACGAGATCGATTTCGGCACCTGGGATACGCCCGACCAGCTGCACCAGACCTCGACGCTCTACATCCAGCGCGGCAAGGACGGCTACGGCAAGCGCGAGGAGCTGCCGGTGCCGGAGAGCGACATGTTCCGCGCCGAGCTCGACATGTTCGGCGAGAGCTGCCGCACCGGCAAGCCGAACGAGCTGAACGCGCGCAACGGCAATGTCGCCCTCGCCGTCGTCTATGCGGCGCTGCGCTCGATCGAGCGGCAAAGCCAGGCGGTCAAGCTCGCCGACATCATCGCCGAATCGCACAAGAAACTCGCGGAAGGAAGCCGCAATGTTGCCTAGCCGCTTTTTCGCCGACCTGACGCAGCCGGAGATCGCCGCGCAGTTCAAGAAGAACCCGCTGGTGATCCTGCCGTGCGGCAGCGTCGAGCAGCACGGCCCGCATCTGCCGACCGGGACCGACACGCTCGCCGCCAACATCATCGCGCACGCGGTGGCGGAACGGATGGACGGCCTGGTGCTGCCGGCGACGCCGTTCGGCGTCACGCCGATGCACATGCCGTATGAAGGCACCATCACGCTGACGCCTGACACCTATATGCGGGTGCAGACCGAGACCTGCGTCTCGACCGCGAAGCACGGCGCCAAGCAGCTGATGATCATCAACTGGCACGAGGGCAATATCCCTTCGCTCGCCATCACCGCCGAGGCGCTGCACCGCGAGCACGGCATGAGCGTCTTGACCGTGCAGGCCTGCTACGTCGCCGAGGAGCTCTACGGCCATTCCTGCGGCGGGCTCACCCACGGCGGCGAGATCGAGGCGCTGGCGGTGCTGGCGCACAGCCCCAACCTCGTGCATCTCGACCGCATCGACTATTCGTCCGAGCACGGCCACGGCCACAAGATGGACAAGCTCCGGCGGACGCGGGCCTATCAGCCGGTGCTGACCGACATCCGCTCGATCGCGCCGACCGGCTGGTTCGGCAGCCCGCAGCACGCCACCGCCGAAAAGGGCGGCAAGATGCTGACCGACATCGCCGACGCCATCGCCAAGGAGGCGCACGATATCTTCCGGCAGCTCGATGCGGTGCAGGGCGCGCCGCGCGAGATCAAGCAGTTGCGGCAAGTGAGCTGATGAGTGAGCTGATAGAGGTGAGCTGATGGCGCGGCTGTTGAAGCAATCCGAGGCGAAGAAGCTCGGCCTGCCGGGCCGCACGTCGCTCGAGCCGGTCTCGGGCGCGATCGGATCGAAGCTGACGTTCCGCATCGCCGAGCTGGCGGTGCCGAAGCCCGGCGATCCGCCGCGTGGCCCGCATATGCATGACGGCTTCGAGGAATGCATCTACGTGCTCAAGGGCACCGGCACGACGGTGGCGGAGAGCGGCGAGATCCCGATCAAGCCGGGCGACATCGTGCTGATCCCCCCGAACGAGAAGCACATGACCCGCAACACCGGTGCCGAGCCGCTGGTGCTGTTGTGCTTCTTCGCGGAGCCCGACGTCAGCAAGGGCACCACCGAATTCAAGAGTTTCTGAAAGCCCCTTCCGAAAGCTCCTTCCGAAAGCCTGCATCCATGTCCAATCGCGTTCTCTGTCTTCGCCCGGAAGACGATTTCCTGCGCGTCGGCGCGGCTGCGCCGAAGAGCCTTGCGGTCGCCTATCACGCTCCCACGGATGCGCCGGTTGCGGCCCTGATCAAATCCAGCGACGCGCTGGTGATCCCGGCGGTCGGAGCGAAGCTCGCACCCGACCTGTTCGAGGGCGCCAGGCTCAAGCTCGTGCAGGTCACCGGCGCCGGCGTCGACCGCCTCGACCAGGCGGCGATGACGAAGCTCGGCATCCCGGTCGCCAATGTGGCGGGCGGCAGCAACGGCGCGGTGGCGGAATACGTCGTCACCACGGCGTCGGCGCTGCTGCGGCGGTTCGCCTGGGCCGACGCCGAGGTCAAAGCCGGCAACTACGCGAAATACCGCGCGCGCATGATCGCCGACAATCTGTCGGGCATCGACGGGCTGCTGGTCGGGCTTGTCGGCTTCGGCACCATCGGCCGCGCGGTGGCGCAGGCGCTCCGGGGCATGGGCGCGAAGCTCTGCTTCTACGATCCGGCCCCGGTCGATGCCGCGGTCGCGGCCTCGCTCGATGCGCGGCCGGTGCCGCTCGACGAGCTGCTGGCGACTTGCGACGTGGTCTCGCTGCATGTGCCGCTGATCCCGGCGACGCAGAATCTGATCGGCGCGGGCGAGCTCGCCCGCATGAAGAAGGGCGCGATCCTCGTTCAGGCCGCGCGCGGCGGTATCGTCGACGAGGCGGCGTTGGCGGCGAGCCTGTCGTCCGGCCATCTCGGCGGCGCGGCAGTCGACGTCTATTCCACCGAGCCACCAACCGCCGACAATCCGCTGCTGACGCTCTCAGGCGAGGCCGCATCGCGGCTGCTGCTGACGCCGCATATCGCCGGCGTCACGCGCCAGTCCTCGGCGTTCCTGTTCCGCTCGTCGTGGCAGAACGTCGAGCGCGTGCTCCTGCGAAACGAACCGCCGATCAATCGCGTGTATTGAGTGGGCTCTCATCGCAAAAAAATCGGCCGGCACGCGAGTGCCGGCCGAAGAAGCGTTGGGGGATTGAACTTGTACGCTACCTACAAAAACGCTTGGGCCCGACCTGCTCCAAACCCCGGGGGGCTGGGGGGCTGAGGAATCCGGTGCTCGAAAGCAGACCGGGCCCTGAGGCAACAGTCTTCCGTTTCCCATTCCAGCTTGACCCCCGATTGACCGAAATTAGGCAGTAATATGATTCCATTGACGAATCCGTGAGCGCGGCGATTGCGCGCAACGCCGCGGCACGACGTGATTATCTGCCCCTTGTGTCCGCCGGGTTCCAGCGCGATCATCGTTCCGTCACAGAAGGAGGCCGTGCCATGAGCTTGGAACCCGGAGATACCGACTCAAGCCAGAGTCACGGGGGCGAATCACAACACTTCGCCCCCGCGAGCCGAGTGACCTTCGACAGGCGCGAGCTTAACCGCATCTTCAATCTCTACGGACGCATGGTCGCCGCCGGCGAATGGCGCGACTACGCCATCGACTTCCTGCGCGACCGCGCCGTGTTCTCGGTGTTCCGCCGCTCCAGCGAGGTTCCACTTTACCGGATCGAGAAATCGCCGAAGCTGGCGCGCCGCCAGGGCGCCTACAGCGTGATCTCCGCCACCGGCCTGATCGTGCGCCGCGGCCACGAGCTCGACCGCGTGCTGCGCTCGATCGACAAGTCGCTGCGCGTGGTGGCGTAGCCTAGAGCGGCGCGGCGCTTGCGCCTTTGCCGAGTGCCTTCTGCATCAGCACGCTGTCGAGCCAGCGGCCGAATTTGTAGCCGACCGCCTCGAAGGTGCCGACCATCCGGAATCCGAGCGCCTTGTGCAGTTCGATCGACGGCGCCTGGTTGGAATCGCCGATCACCGCGATCATCTGCCGGAAGCCTTCCTTCTCCGACTCCACCAGCAGCCGCTCCAGCAGCGCGCGACCGACGCCGCGCCGGTGCATGGCGGGATCGATGTAGATCGAATCCTCAATGGTGAAACGATAGGCCGGCCGCGCCCGGTAGGGTCCGGCATAGGCGTAGCCGGCGACCGCGCCGTCGATCTCGGCGACGATGTAAGGAAACCGCCCGTTGCGCAGCGCGTGGTAGCGCCGGGTGATCTCGGCCTCGTCCGGCGGCTCGAGCTCGAACGACGCCGTCCCGTGCTCCACGGCGTGGGCGTAGATGCGGGTGATCGCGGCAATGTCGCTGAGGTCGGCGGGGCGGATGGTAGTAGTCATTTCAGAGTCATGCCCGGCCTTGTGCCGGGCATCCACGTCTTCTGTTGTCGCTGCCGAGTATCAAAGACGTGGATGGCACAAGCAACTCGGCTTGTCCGAGTTGCGTGCAATTTTGTTGAAAACGCAAGTCGGGTAGACCCGACTTGCGATGACAAGCCCGGCCATGACGCATGGTGAATAACCCGCACAAAAACGAAACGCCCCGGCTTTGGGCCGGGGCGTCGCAGTTCAGTCTATTCCGTTGCGATCAGCGGCGGTCGCCGAGGAGCCGCAGCATGAACAGGAACAGGTTGATGAAGTCGAGGTAGAGCGTGAGCGCGCCCATGATCGCCTTGCGGGCGGTGATGGTGCCGTCGTCGTTCACGTCATACATCTCCTTGATCTTCTGGGTGTCCCAGGCGGTCAGGCCGGCGAAGATCAGCACGCCGACGACGGAGATGATGAAGGCCATCATGCCGTTCTGCCAGAACATGTTCACGATCATGGCGATGAACAGGCCGATGAGGCCCATGATCAGGAACGCGCCGATCGGCGACAGGTCGCGCTTGGTCGTGTAGCCGTAGAGGCTCAGTGCACCGAACGACGCCGCCGAAATGAAGAACACGCGGACGATCGACGTTTGGGTGTACGTGAACAAGATCGACGACAGCATCACGCCGAGCAGCGAGGCGTAGACGAGGAACAGCGTCAGCGCCGTGGCCGGCTGCAGTTTGTCGATGCGGAAGCTGATGAACAGCACCAGGCCGAAGGTGGCGACCAGCATCACGATCATGCCGGGCATGCTGAACAGCATCCGGCCGAAATCGGTGAGCCCGCCGATGCGGCCGCCAGTGACCGTGATTGCGGACGCCGCCGGCAAGCTGGAAAGCAATCCAAGCCGCCACGCCGGTCAGCGCAACGCCGATGGCCATGTAGTTGTAGACAGCCAGCATGTAGGACCGCAGGCCCTGATCGATCTCAGCCGCTGTCCGGTCCGTACCGACGCCGCGCTGGGCGGCGTAGTTCGGGTCGAAGTTCGACATGGAAGTTCCCTCTCTCGTGTACCGGCCGCCGGCCGGGTATGTGGCATCGCACCGGAGCGCCCGGCGCAACGCCTGATGGGCGGGAATCTAGTGCGGGATTGGTTTCCGCGCCAGATGCCACAAGCGGTATTGTTAGAGCATCGGAAGGCCGGAGGTTAATTGCATTTTCGTAAGTTTGTTTTGTGACGGCCGGCGCAATCGGGCATCGCGGCCGGCAAAGCCCGGACTGTTACGGCGGTAACTGCCGCAGAATTTGCCTGCTTTTACAGGCTCCGCAGCACCGGCGCCGGCTTCTGACCGAGCGCGTGGAAGGTGCCGATCAGGCCGAGCGCCACGGTGACGACGATGGCGCCGGCGGCGGCGGCAAGGTCGGGGCCCGGTAACCAAGTGAAGGGCAGGTTCATCACCTGGCGGATCACGAACGCGGCAGCGGCGGTGCCGGCCGCCACGCCGAACACCGCGGTGGCGACGCCGAGCATCAGGTATTCGAGGGCGTAGGCGGCGAGCAGCTTGCCGCGCGTGGCGCCCACGGTCTTGAGCACGACCGCGTCGTAGACGCGATGGCGGTGTCCCGCTGCCAGTGCGCCACCGAGCACCAGCACGGCGATCAGCAGCGTGAGCGCGCTGGCGCCGCGCAGCGCCGCCACCAGGTTGGCGATCAGGCCGCCGACGGAGTCGACCGCCTCGCGCACCCGCACCGTCGTGATCGCCGGGAAGGTGTCGGCGGCGGCCTTCAGCAAGGCGGTCTCCTGCGCAACCGTGCTGCCGCCGGGATAGCTCAGGGTGGCGATGAAGGTATGCGGCGCGCCGCGCAGGCTCGCGGGCGCGAACACCATCGCGAAGTTGATGCCGAGGCTCTGCCAGTCGAGCGTGCGCAGATTGGCGACGCGCGCCTCGATGTTGCGGCCGAGCACGTTGACCACGATGGTGTCGCCGAGCTTCAGGCCGAGCGCGCCGGCGACGCGGCTTTCGAACGACACCAGCGGCGGCCCGGAATAATCCGCCGGCCACCATGCGCCCTGGACGACGCGCGAGCCGGCCGGGATGGTGTCCGAATAGGTGATGCCGCGGTCGCTCTGCAGCACCCAGTTCTGGCTGGCGGGCACGCGGATGTCCTCGGCGCGCACGCCGTTTGCCGACACGATGCGCCCGCGCAGCATCGGCACCCGTTCGAAGGTCGCGCCGGGCGCATGCTGGCGGATGAAGGCGTCGAAGCGCTCGGCGTCGGCCGACTGGATGTCGAGGAAGAAGAACGACGGCGCCTGCTCCGGCAGCGCGGCGATGAACTGGCGCCGCAGATTGCCGTCGACCTCGATCACGGTGACGAGCAGCGCGAGCCCGAGCCCCAGCGACATCACCACGCTCGTCGTGAGCGCGCCGGGCCGGTGGATGTTGGCGATCGCGAGCCGCAGCGCGGTCGAGCGCGGGCGCGGCACGCGCTTCGCGACCGCCATCACCAGGCTCGCGACCAGCCGCAGCGAGACGAACACGCCGGCTGCCGCCACCACGAAGATCGCGGCGATGCGCTGGTCGTAGGCAAGCTTCACCGCCAGCACCGCCAGCGTCGCGACCGCGACCACGGTCAGCACCACATAGATCGTGCGCGGCCAGTGCCGTTCCGGCGCCACCTCGTCGCGGAACAGCGCGGAGACCGACACGTCGTGCGCGCGCCCGAGCGGCCAGATCGCGAACGCAAGCGCGGTGAGCAGGCCGTAGAGCAAAGCGAGCGCGAGGTCCTCAGGGTGCAGCGTCGGCGCCAGCGGCAGCGGAAGGATCGATCCAAAGCCCCACGCGATCAGGAACGGCAGCGCGGCGCCGAGGATGAGACCGGGAATGGCGCCGATGAACGCGAGCGCCATCGTCTGCGTGAGGTAGACCGTGAACACGCTGCCGCCGGTGGCGCCGAGCGTTTTCATGGTGGCGATGGTGTCGCGCTTGCGGTCGAGATGGCCGCGGATCGCGTTCGCCACGCCGACGCCGCCGACCAGCAGCGCGGTGAGGCCGACCAGCGTGAGATATTGCGTGAAGCGCTCGATGTTGCGCTCGAGCCCGGGCGACGCGTTGTTGCGGCTGCGCACCTCCCAGCCGGCATCCGGCACCTGGGCGCTGGCGGCGTTGATCGTGCGCTGCACGGCGGCATCGCTGGCGTCGTTGTCGGCAAGCCGCAAACGGTAGTGCCAGCGCACCTGCGAGCCCGGCTGCAACAGGCCGGTGGCGCGCAGCGCGTCCGGGCTGATCATCAGCCGCGGTCCGAGACCGAAGCCGCCGGCCGACAGGCGGTCGGGCTCGGCGGTGAGCGCGGCGCGGATCTCGATGGTCGCGGCGCCAATGGTGATGCGCGCGCCGGGCTTGAGGTCGAGCCGCGCCAGCAGCAGCGGATCGACGGCGGCGCCGAACACGCCGTCGCGCGCGGCGAGCGCATCGGCGAGCGGCATCGCGGGATCGAGCCGCGCCGCGCCGAACAGCGGATAGGCGGCATCGACCGCCTTGACCTCGACCAGCGCCGTGCGGCCGTCTCCCGTGCGCGCCATCGCGCGCATGGTGGCGGCGGCGGAGACGCGGCCGGCGCGGTCGAGGAAGGCGCGCTCCGCGGCGTCGGCTTCGCGATGGATCAGCGTGAACGAAAGATCGCCGCCGAGGATGGTGCGGCCTTCGCGCGCGAGGCCGTCGCCGAGGCTCGACGCGAACGAGTTGACGCCGGCGATCGCCATCACGCCGAGCGCGATGCAGGCGATGAACACGTAGAAACCGCGCAGCCCGCCGCGCAGATCGCGCAGCGCAAAGCGCAGCGGGATCGCGAAGCGGGATGGTCCCCTTCCTAACCCTCCCCCGCTTGCGGGAGAGGGAAGGGTGGGGGCGTTGTTGTCACGTGCGGCGAGGGTCATTGCACTCCGTATGTCGGTCTCACTTGGTCGCTTCGACAGGGGCCTTCGGCATCCATCGGCTGAACACGTAGTGCACCGGCAGGAAGAACAGGATCGGCATGAGCACGATCATTCCGGTCACCCACGCCCAGGCCGGCATCAAGGTCTGCGCGGCGGCGTCGTTGAAGCCCCAGACATAGTTGATGTTGACCGGCGTCAGGCCGGCGTTCGGATTCGGCGGCGGCATGAAGAAGAAGCAGACGAGGATCAGCACCCACGCCAGCACCGTCCAGTAGACGAGCGCGCGCCGGTCGTAGCCGATCTTCATCACCAGATAGATCAGCAGGAACGGCAGCCAGCCGTGGAACAGCGAAAGCCCGCGCAGCAGCAGCGAGCTCGACGCGTTGAACATGTAGGTGGTCATGCTGACGACGGGATAGCCGAAAGCGGTGCCGACGAAATCGATCACCCAGATCAGTTGCGGGACCATGATGCCGATCGCGCACATGGAGACGAGCAGCGGGCTTTCTTTCCAGATGCCGATCAAGGTCAGGACCACCGCGACGTCGCAGAAGTACAGAAAGTTGGTCCAGCCGTAGTAGTAGAGATAGACCGGAACCATCACCGCCATGAACGCGGTGTAGACAAGCTTGAGCCACAGCGGGATGCGCGGCGCCGTGGTGTCGAGGCTCAGGGCCGACATGTTGAATATCCTCGGTGATTCCCGGAATCACGCGGACGATGGTCAATGCTGAATTGTACGCGATTCATGATTGCGTCTCGACCCGCCCCGAGCGCATGCGCACCACGCGGTCGCAACGCTTTGCCAATGCCGCGTCGTGCGTCACCAGCACCAGCGTGGTGCCGCGCTTGTCGTGGCCCGCGAACATGAGATCGACGATCTCGGCGCCGGTCGCTTCATCGAGATTGCCGGTCGGCTCGTCGGCGATCAGGATCGCGGGATTGGGCGCGAGCGCACGCGCGAGCGCGACGCGCTGCTGCTCGCCACCCGACAGCTCTGCGGGATAGTGGGTCGCGCGGTCGGACAATCCGACGGCGGCAAGCTCCTGCGCGGCGCGTTCGTGCGCGTCGCTCGCGCCGGCAAGCTCGAGCGGCACCGCGACGTTCTCGAGCGCGGTCATGGTCGGGATCAGATGGAAGGACTGGAACACGATACCGACATTGCGGCCGCGGAAGCGCGCGAGATCGTCCTCGCCGAGCGCGTCGAGCGCCTCGCCCGCGATCGTGACCGAGCCGGTGTCCGGCCGCTCCAGCCCGGCCATCACCATCAGCAGGGTCGACTTGCCGGAGCCCGAGGGGCCGACCATTCCGATCGCCTCGCCGCGCCCTATATTGAGGTCGATGTCTTTCAGGATATGCACCCGTGCCGCGCCGCGGCCGAGCGAGAGGTTGACCCCGCTGAGCGCGATCGCCGCGCCGTTCACGCGGGGGGAGCTGCCGTTCATGCCGTGGATCCGCCGGTCACCTGTGGTGCCGCCCTCGCAAGGGCGGCGCGTCCGCTCATATGGGCATTTCGGGCGCGTGGTCCAGGGACTGCTCGTCGCCGCGGCCGTCTGCGGGTTTTCCGCCTCGGCCGCGGCGCAGGAACGGCCGGTCCGGATCGTGGCGCTGGGCGATTCGCTGACCGCCGGGTTTGGGTTGCCGGCCAACCAGGCGTTTCCGGTCCGGCTGCAGGCGGCGCTGAAGGCCAAGGGCATTGCGGCCGAGGTGGCCGACGCCGGCGTCTCCGGCGACACCGCCGCCAACGGCCTCGCCCGCCTCGACTGGGCGGTGCCGGACAAGACCGACGGCGTCATCGTCGCGCTCGGCGGCAACGACATGCTGCGCGGGCTCGATCCGGCGGTGACGCGCAAGGCGCTCGACGAGATCCTGCGCCGGCTCGGCGCGCGCAAGATGCCGGTGCTGCTCGCCGGCATGCGCGCGGCGCCGAATTTCGGCGCGGACTTCGGCAAGCGCTTCGAGGCGATCTATCCGGAGCTCGCCGCTCAGCACGGCGTGCTGCTCTATCCGTTCCTGCTCGACGGCGTCGCCGCCGACGCCAAGCTCAACCAGCGCGACGGCATCCATCCGACCGCGGCCGGCGTCGACCGCATGGTCGCCGGCATCCTGCCGAAGGTGGAGGAGCTGATCGCGCGCATCCGCCAGAGGAGCCCGCCATGATCGGGACCTATGCTACCTGGCCGATCCGCCCATATTGTCATCATTCCGTTTTGTGCATGATGACAATCTAAATCGTTGATTCGCCTTCGGCCTTTCGTTTTGTGAGGCCCCGCCATGCCACGGATATTCACAGGTCTCGAAATCCCCGAAAACGTCGCCCAGTCGCTCGCCATGCTGCGTGGCGGGCTGCCCGGCGCGCGCTGGATCGATCCCGAGAACTACCACCTGACGCTGCGCTTCATCGGCGACGTCGACGACCAGACCGAGCTTGAGGTCGCCTCGCTGCTGGGGCGGGTGCGGCGGAAGCCGTTCGAGCTGCGGTTCGACACGCTGTCCTCGTTCGGCGGCAACCGTCCCCGCGCCGTGATCGCGACCCTGGCGCAGACCGCGGCGCTGATGGAGTTGCAGGCCGAGCACGAGCGGCTGATGCAGCGCGTCGGGCTTGAGCCCGAAGGGCGCAAATACACGCCGCACGTGACGCTGGCGCGGCTGCGCGACTCGTCGAGCCGGCAGGTCGCCGACTATCTCGCCACGCGCGCGCTGATCGCGCCGCTGCCGTTCACGGTCTCGCGCTTCGTGCTGTTTTCCTCGCGCGCCTCGGTCGGCGGCGGGCCCTATGTGGTGGAAGCGGCCTATCCGCTGGCGGCCTAGCTGGTCGCCCGAGCGTTGCGGCCGTTTCCATGACGCGGTATTCCGTCGTAGGAACCGCATTGCCGACTGAATGTCCTCAACCGTCCAAGCCAAATACGCGGCGCTGGTCGCTGCCGGAGACATCGAGCGCGACGCCGCGCAGGCGCGTGCCGTCGATCTCCTGAGCGACCTGGAAGAGCGGCTGCGCGAGCATCGGCTCGCGCGCAAATCGTCCGCGCTCGGCTGGATGTTCGGCGCCCGCGCCCGCAAGCAGGAGCCGATCAAGGGGCTCTACATCCACGGCGACGTCGGCCGCGGCAAGACCATGCTGATGGACCTGTTCTTCGAGGCCTCGCCGGTCCGGCGCAAGCGGCGCGTGCATTTCCACGAATTCATGGCCGACGTGCACGAGCATGTGCGGCAGTTCCGCGAGCGGCATAAAACAAACGGCAATGGCGAGGATCCGATTGGGCTCACCGCCGCGGCGCTGGCGGAGGAGAGCTGGCTCCTCTGCTTCGACGAATTCCATGTTACCGACATCGCCGACGCCATGATCCTCGGGCGGCTGTTCAAGCGGATGCTCGAGCTCGGCGTGGTCGTGGTCGCGACCTCGAACGTCGAGCCCGACGAGCTCTACAAGGGCGGCCTCAATCGCGCGCTGTTCCTGCCGTTCATCGCGATGATCGAGCAGCACATGACGGTGACGCGGCTGGAGGCGCGCACCGACTTCCGGCTGGAGAAGCTTTCCGGGGCGCCGGTCTGGCATGTGCCGGCGGACGGCAAGGCCGATGCCGCGCTCGACGACGCCTGGAAGAAGCTCACCGGCGGGCTGCGCGGCGCGTCATGCGAGCTGATCGTGAAGGGCCGCCGCGTGCGGGTGCCATGCGCGGCGATGGGCGTCGCGCGATTTTCATTTCATGACCTCTGCGAGCAGGCGCTGGCGGCGTCCGACTATCTGCGCATCGCGCACGACTTTCATTCGATCGTGCTCGACCGGATTCCGGTGATGGATTTCTCAAAGCGCAACGAGGCCAAGCGCTTCATCATCCTGATCGACACGCTCTACGATCACGCGGTGAAGCTCGTGGCCTCCGCAGCCGCCGAGCCCGATCAGCTTTATCTGGCGGACGAAGGCTACGAGGCGCAGGAGTTCAAGCGCACGGCTTCGCGGCTGATCGAGATGCGCTCGGAATCGTATCTGGCGCTGCCGCACGGCCGCCGCGACTCGCGCGCGACCTTGGCGGAAGGTATTGTTGAAACTTAGCTGTTACTGCGCCTTCAGGCCCGCGGCCTTGATGATCGGCGGCCAGCGCTCGGCCTGCACCGCCATGAGTTTACCGAACTGCTCGGGCGTGCTGATCATCGGCTGGAAGCGCAGCTTCTTGAACGTGGCTTGCACCTCGTCGGAGCGCAGCGCCGCGTTGATCTCGGCGTTGAGCCTGTTGACGACCGGCGCCGGCGTGCCGAGCGGCGCCACGATCGCCTGCCAGACGTCGGGATCGAACCCGACGTCGGGGAAGCCTTCCTCCTTGAAGGTCGGCACGTCGGGCAGCTCCGGGTCGCGCGCCGCGCTCGTCACCGCCAGCGCGCGCACCTTGCCTTCCTGGATCATCGGCAGCGCGTTCGATACCGGCGCGAAGTTGATGTGGATGCGGCCGCCGAGCAGATCGACGCGCACCTGCTCGCCGCCCTTGTAGGGCACGTTGATGAGATCGAGGCCGGCGGCCAGCTCGAACGACTTGCCGACGATCTGCGGCGAGGTGCCGAGCCCGTAGCCGAACGTCACCTTGCCGGGATTGGTCCTGGCGTAGGCGACGAGCTCTTTCACCGATTTCGCCGGCACGTTGTTGGCGACCAGCATCACATGCGACCAGCCGGCGAGCGTCGCGACCGGCGCGAACGACTTCACCGGATCGAAGCCGATGTCGGGATAGAGCAGGCCGACATAGACGAGGTTCTGCCCCATCATCAGCAGCGTGTAGCCGTCTGCCGGCGACGACTGCACCTGCTTGGTGGCGGTCGAGGTGCCGGCACCGGGCCGGTTCTCGATCACGACGCTCTGGCCGAGCCGCGTCGTCATCTGCTGCGACACCACGCGCGCCAGCACGTCGACCGGCGAGCCCGGCACGAACGGCACCACGAGCTTGATCACGCGGTCGGGATATTGTTGCGCCTGTGCCGGTGTGAGGCTGAGCAAGGTAGCGGCGGCGATCAGTGCGAGAATGCGCATGGTTCGCTCTTTCGGGATCGTGCGCTATTGCGCCTTGAAGCCGATCGTCTTGATGATCGGCGGCCACTTCTTGCCTTCGTTGGTGATGAAGGCGGCGAACTCATGCTGCGTCATCGACATGATGTCGGCGACGCCGAGCCGCATCAGGCTGGTCCTCACCTCGGGCGTCTTCAGCACCGCGTTGATCTCGGTATTGAGCTTCTCGACGATCGGCGCCGGCGTGCCCACCGGCGCCAGGATGCCCTGCCAGACGTCGGGGTGGAATCCAACCTGCGGATAGCCGCTCTCGATCATGGTCGGCACGTCCGGCAATTCCTTCATGCGCTGCTTGCTGGTGACCGCGAGCGGCCGCAGCTTACCTTCCTTGATCAGGCCCATGAGGTTGGTCGGCGGACCGACATTCATGTGAATGCGCCCACCCAGGATATCGACGCGCACCTGCTCGCCGCCCGCATACGGAATGGTGGTGATGTCGAGGCCGGCGACCTTGTTGAAATACTCGCCGATGATCTGCGGCATGGTGCCGAGCCCGATGCCGAAATTGAGCTTGCCGGGATTGGCCTTCGCGTAGGCGACGAATTCCTTGCAGCGTCTTCGCCGGCAGCGCCGGCGAGATCACGACGACGTGGTAGTAGTCCGCGAGCGGCGCAATCGGCACGAACGCCTTGATCGGATCGAAGCCGAGATCGGGATAGAGCATCTGCAGGTACGCGATGTTCTGCCCGTACATGAGAAGATTATAGCCGTCTGGCGGCATCGCGGCGGCAGCCTTCACGCCGATCGAAGTGCCGGCGCCGGGTCGGTTCTCGATGATGACCTGCTGTCCGAGCCGCGCCGATAAGGGCTGCGCGATCACGCGCGCCAGCGCCGTGATCGGCGATCCGGCGACCAGCGGAATGACGAGCTTGATCGGCTTGTCGGGATATTGCTGGGCCTGCGCGGGCGCCGCGCCGAAGCCGGCGGCAAACACGGCAACAATCGCGAGCGTGATGCGTAGCATCATCGTTACTCCGCCTTCACGCCGGATGCTTTCACGATCGGCGGCCACTTCTGCATCTCCTCGGCGAGGAACGCGGCGTATTGCTGCCGCGTCCACGGCTCCGGCGCGAAGCCGAGCTTCGCCATGCTCGCGGTCAGCTCCGGCGATTTCAATGCTTCGCGGAATGCGGCGTTGAGCGTATCGAGGATCGGCTCGGGCGTGCCGGTCGGGGCCAGCACGCCGGCCGAGAAGGTGAGGGCGAGCTGCGGCAGGCCGCTCTCGATCATGGTCGGCACGTCCGGCATGTCGCGGTAGCGCGTGTCGGTGGTGACCGCGAGCGCGCGGATTTTGCCCTGCTGGATCAGCGGCAGCAGCGTCGGCGGCGTGCCGAAGTTCATCTGGATGCGGCCGCCGAGCATGTCGGTGATCGCCTGCGCGCCGCCCTTGTAGGGAATGCTGACGATGTCGGTCTTGGTCACCGCCTTGAAGGTCTCGCCGAGGATCTGCGGCAGCGTGCCAAGCCCGAAACCGAAATTCAGCTTGTTCGGATTGGCCTTCGCATGCGCCACGAATTCCGCGACGGTGTTCGCCGGCACTTCCGGCGCGATCACCATGACCTGCGGGCTGCGCGCGAGCATCGCCACGGGCGCAAAGCTCTTGGCGAGATCGTAGCCGGGGTTCGGATAGATCACCGATGAGATGATGAAGCTCGTGGCGGCGATCAGGATCGTATAGCCGTCGGGATCGGCCGATGCCGCGGCCTTGGTGCCGAGCGTGGTGCCGGCGCCGGGACGATTGTCGATGACGATGGTCTGGCCGAGCCGGGTGCTCGCGTGTTGCGTCGCCAGACGCGCCAGCACGTCGACCGGCGATCCCGGCGTGTAGGGCACCACCATCTTGATCGGCTTGGCCGGAAAGCTCTGCGCGGCGGCGGATGTGGCGCTCAGTCCGACAACCATCAAACTTGTCGCGATCGACCGCCACCGTGCCATACGTTATTCCTCAAGCGAGCGCGCAAACACCGCGCCATTGCGATGGATGTTAGCGCCCCGATATCGGCATTCCCAGCATCGCAGCCGTGCTGCGCGAATCCGCCGCTCTGTCCCTTGAAGGGGGCCCCGGAAAAGGTCTATGACGCAGTGCAGCGGCCCTGCCTTTTGATCCCCGTTCGACCGCTGAATTCCGGGGTTTCTACACGAGGTTCTCGTTCACATGGCGCGTCCCAAGATTGCATTGATCGGAGCCGGCCAGATCGGCGGCACGCTCGCTCACCTCATCGGTCTCAAGGAGCTCGGCGATGTCGCGCTGTTCGACATCGCGGAGGGCATCCCGCAGGGCAAGTCGCTCGACCTCGCGCAATCCTCGCCGGTCGACGGCTTTGACGTGAAACTGGTCGGCACCAATTCGTATGAGGCGATCGATGGCGCGTCGGTCGTCATCGTCACCGCTGGCGTGCCGCGCAAGCCGGGCATGAGCCGCGACGATCTCCTCGGCATCAACCTCAAGGTGATGGAGCAGGTCGGCTCCGGCATCAAGAAATACGCGCCCAATGCCTTCGTCATCTGCATCACCAACCCGCTCGACGCCATGGTGTGGGCGCTGCAGAAGGCCTGCGGCCTGCCCAAGCACATGGTGGTCGGCATGGCGGGCGTGCTCGATAGCTCGCGCTTTCGTTATTTCCTGGCCGACGAGTTCAACGTGTCGGTCGAGGACGTCACCGCCTTCGTGCTCGGCGGCCACGGCGACAGCATGGTGCCGCTGACGCGCTACTCGACCGTCGCCGGCATTCCGCTGCCCGATCTCGTGAAGATGAAATGGACCACGCAGGCGCGCCTCGACGCGATCGTGCAGCGCACCCGCGACGGCGGCGCCGAGATCGTCAACCTGCTCAAGTCGGGCTCCGCGTTCTATGCGCCGGCGGCGTCCGCCGTCGCGATGGCGGAGAGCTATCTCAAGGACAAGAAGCGCGTGCTGCCGTGCGCGGCCTGGCTCAACGGCGAATACGACGTGAAGGACCTGTATGTCGGCGTGCCGGTGGTGATCGGCGCGAAGGGCGTGGAGCGCATCGTCGAGATCCAGCTCAACAGCGCCGAGCGCTCGATGTTCGACAAGTCGGCGGCGGCGGTGAAGACGCTGGTCGACGCCTGCATGACCATCGCGCCGAATCTCGGCAAGGCCAAGTAGGCCTTGCCGATCCCGTTGTCATCGCTTGCGAATTCTGAAGGCTTGAGAAATCTGTCAGCTTTGGTGCCGCAGCCGGTTGCCCGCCCCGACGGTTGCTGGAATAATGTATACCCAAACGGGTCGGGCTTGATCCCGATTGGAGCGGTGGGGGACGACGCACCATGAATATCCACGAGTATCAAGCCAAAGCCGTGCTGCGCGAATTCGGCGTGGTGGTGCCGCGCGGACACGCCGCGTTCTCGGTCGATGAAGCGGTGAAAGCGGCGCAGGACCTCGGCACGCCGGTGGTCGTGGTGAAGGCGCAGATCCATGCCGGCGGCCGCGGCAAGGCCGGCGGCGTCAAGGTCGTCAAGTCGATCGACGAGGTGCGCAACGAGTCGAAGCGCATCCTCGGCTCGGTGCTGGTGACCAAGCAGACCGGCCCGAAGGGCAAGCAGGTCAACCGCCTCTACATCGAGGAAGGCTCCACCATCGACCGCGAGCTCTATCTCGCGGCGCTGGTCGACCGCGCAACGTCGCGCGTCTCGTTCGTGGTGTCGACCGAAGGCGGCATGGACATCGAAGAGGTCGCGCACAAGACGCCCGACAAGATCGTCACGATCGGCGTCGATCCGGTGACCGGCATCTGTCCGCACCACGCGCGCCGCATCGCGCAGGCGCTGCATCTCACCGGCGATCTGCAGAAGCAGCTGAGCGGCCTGCTCTCGAGGCTCTACAAGGCCTTCACCGAGAAGGACATGAGCATGCTCGAGGTCAATCCGCTGATCGTCACCAAGGACGACAAGCTGGTCTGCCTCGACGCCAAGATCAGCTTCGACGACAACGCGCTGTTCCGCCATCCCGACATCATGGCGCTGCGCGACCTCACCGAAGAGGACGAGAAGGAGATCGAGGCGTCGAAATACGATCTCAATTACGTGGCGCTCGACGGCACCATCGGCTGCATGGTCAACGGCGCCGGTCTGGCGATGGCGACCATGGACATCATCAAGCTCTATGGCGAGGAGCCCGCGAACTTCCTCGACGTCGGCGGCGGCGCCACCACCGAGAAGGTGGCGGCGGCGTTCAAGATCATCACGTCCGATCCGAAGGTGAAGGGCATCCTGGTCAACATCTTCGGCGGCATCATGAAGTGCGACATCATCGCGGAAGGCGTGGTCGCCGCGGTGCGCGACGTCGGCCTGCGCGTGCCGCTGGTGGTGCGGCTCGAAGGCACCAATGTGGATTTGGGCAAGGAGATCATCGCCAAGTCCAATCTCAACGTGACGTCGGCCGATGATCTCGACGACGCCGCGCAGAAGATCGTCAAGGCGGTAAAGGGGACCTGAGCGATGACAATCGCGGTGGGCATCCTCATCGGATTGCTGGGCGTCGTCGCCATCGTCGTCGGTCTCGCGATTTTTATCATGTTCCGGATCGGTATTCGCGTGTTCGATCGATCGTTGAAAAGCGACGTCGCGGCGCAAGGCGGCGAACAGGTCGAGCGCGCGGCGATGAAGATCGGCAATCCTCTGGTCCGCCGTTTCGTCTTGGATCATCTGGTGAAGACTGGCGGCGCAATCGCGGTGTCGGTCGTGCGCGGTGCGCTGCAATCGCGCATGCGCACGGGGCTGTGGATCGCCGTCGCCGGTGCCGTCGCATTCGTTGCTTCGTTCTTCACCGGCCGATGGCTGCCGCTGATCTGGAGCGGCGCGTGAGGCACGATCCGATTCATCCGTATGCAGCGTTCAGCTTGAGGCACCCATGCCCATCCTCGTCGACAAGAACACCAAGGTCATCTGCCAGGGCTTCACCGGCAAGAACGGGACCTTCCATTCCGAGCAGGCGATCGCCTACGGCACCAAGATGGTCGGCGGCGTCGCGCCCGGCAAAGGCGGCTCGACCCATCTCGGGCTGCCGGTGTTCGACACCGTCGCCGAGGCGAAGGAAAAAACCGGCTGCGACGCCAGCGTGATCTATGTGCCGCCGGCCGGCGCCGCCGACGCGATCTCGGAATCGATCGACGCGGAAATTCCGCTGATCGTCTGCATCACCGAAGGCATTCCCGTCGCCGACATGGTGAAGGTCAAGCGTTCGCTCTCGGGCTCGAAGTCGCGCCTGATCGGTCCGAACTGTCCGGGCGTCATCACCGCCGGCGAATGCAAGATCGGCATCATGCCCGGCAACATCTTCAAGCCCGGCAAGGTCGGCATCGTGTCGCGCTCCGGCACGCTCACCTACGAAGCGGTGTTCCAGACCACGCGCGAAGGCCTGGGCCAGACCACCGCGCTCGGCATCGGCGGCGATCCGGTGAAGGGCATGGACTTCATCGACGGGCTCGAGCTTCTGCTCGGCGACAAGGCGACCGAGGCGATCATCATGATCGGCGAGATCGGCGGCTCGTCGGAAGAGGACGCGGCGCAATTCCTCAAGGACGAGGCCAAGCGCGGCCGCAAGAAGCCGATGGTCGGCTTCATCGCCGGCCGCACCGCGCCGCCCGGCCGCCGCATGGGCCATGCCGGCGCGATCATCTCGGGCGGCAAGGGCGATGCCGAATCGAAGATCAAGGCCATGGAATCGGCCGGCATCAAGGTGTCGCCGTCGCCTGCGCGGCTGGGGAAAACCTTGGCTGAGCTGGTACGCGGATAACTGTCAGCCACCAGGCGGACACGGCGTCACGGCCACAGCCGGTGGAAAAACGCTTGGCGGCGATTCTCTATAGCCTCGGCCTCAGTTAAAATTATCGTTCTATTTCAGTTACTTACAGGAGAGTGGTCGCCATAGCTCTCCTATTTGACAGTCGTCGTTTGTCATTTTGCCGGTGAGTGTGGCGCGCCGGGCACAGCCAAGGAGCGGTAAGTGCGCTAAAAGTAATCCAGTTTATCGGGATTGGTCGGGGGAATTATCATGAACAAGCTTCTGATCGCTACGCTGTCCATCGGCGCGCTCTCACTCGGCGCCGCCAATGCCGCAGACCTGCGCGCACCGGTCAAGGCGCCGGCACCGGTCGCAATCGCGCCGGCCTGCGCACAGTTCGGTGGCTTCTATGTCGGCGTTCATGGTGGCTACGGCTACTACCGGCATGACTACGCCGATCGTGGCAACATCGCGCAAACGATCGACGCTGACCTTCCGAGCAGTGCCAACATTGCCGACGGCAGCTGGCTCGCCGGCGGTCAGATCGGCTGGAACTGGCAGCGCAACTGTACCGTGTTTGGCTTCGAAGCGGACTGGAGCTGGTCCGGCATGAAGGCGGGCGAAACCTTCTTCGACGGGGACGCCGGCACCCAGGACACCCTCAGCATCGAGAGCAAGCTGCGCTGGTTCGGCACGGCCAGGACCCGCGCCGGTATCGTCGTCGATAACCTGCTGGTGTACGTCACCGGCGGCTTTGCTTACGCGAACTTCAAGCGTTCGTTGACGCTGTTCGAGGATGCGCCGGCCACCACGTTCACGTTCAACAACAGCAGCACGCGCTGGGGCTGGACCGCGGGCTTCGGTACCGAGTGGGCCTGGAGCGGCAACTGGAGCATCAAGAGCGAAGTGATGTACATGCGCTTCGTCAACCACGACGGCAACATCACCGGCACAACCTTCAACGGCATCAATTTCGGCGTGCCGGGCCGTGGCTATAACATTGGTTCGCAGGACGAGGTGTGGCTCACCCGCATCGGCCTGAACTATCGCTTCGGCGGCGCCCCGGTCGTAGCGCGCTACTGATCGACTCGGAACGTTTCGAGGATTGCGAGGCCCCGGCACTGCCGGGGCCTTTCGCGTTTGAGGCCAGGCCAGGCCAGACAGAAAAGAAATGGGCGCAGTTGGCAGTTGCATGGGCCCGTCGCCCTGCTGTCGGGGCCAGAGGGCTGTGGATCATGGATCCAGCGGCCCTGGCCCCACCCGCAGTGACGGGCGTCGCCCTATTTGCCCGATTTATCGGCCATTTCCGGAACTGTGACTAAGTCGTGCCACAGCCACGGTTTTTTGCTGGTGAGTGTGGCCGCCAGGGCACAGCCAAATTGCGGGGGATGCGCTATGAATGCTCCCAGATTGTTGGAGTCGACCGGGGGATCATCATGAACAAGCTTCTGATTGCAACGCTATCCATCGGTGCGCTGACGCTCGGCGCCGCCAATGCCGCTGACTTGCGCGCGCCGGTCAAGGCACCGATCGCAGTCGCGCCCGCCTGCGCGCAGTTCGGTGGCTTCTACTTCGGCGGTCACGGCGGCTACGGCTACTACCGCCATGACTATGCTGATCGTGGCAACCTGGTGCAAACGATCGACTCTGATCTTCCGACCAGCGCCAACATTGCCGACGGCAATTGGCACGGCGGTGCTCAGATCGGCTGGAACTGGCAGCGCAACTGCACCGTGTTTGGCGTCGAGGCGGACTGGAGCTGGTCCGGCATGAAGGCGAGCGAAAACTTCTTCGACGGGGACGCAGGCACCCAGGACGCGCTGACCGTTTCCAGCAAGCTGCGCTGGTTCGGCACGGTCAGGACCCGCGCCGGTATCGTCGTCGACAACCTGCTGCTCTACGTCACCGGCGGCTTCGCTTACGCGAAGTTCAATCGGGATTATACGATCTTCGAGGATGCGCCGGCCACCACGGCCGTGATCAGCTCAAATCACACGCGCTGGGGCTGGACCGCCGGCTTCGGTACCGAGTGGGCCTGGAGCGGCAACTGGAGCATCAAGAGCGAAGTCCTCTACATGCGCTACGTCAACAGCGACGTGAGCGTTACCGGCGCAACCATCAACGGGATCAACTTTGGCGTGCCGGGCCGCGGCTACACTTTTGGCAACCAGGACGAGGTGTGGATCACCCGCCTCGGCCTGAACTACCGCTTCGGCGGCGGCAGATTCTGATCGAAACTTGGCGTCCGAATTTGGGAGGCCCCGGCGCATCGCCGGGGCCTTTGCTTTTCGGGGGCCTTTTGCTTTTCAGGGACTGCTGGCTTTGTCGGGCGCACCTTGGAATAAATCTGAAAACGGATTCAGCGCTTTCACTTCCCCAAGTCACAATCCTTAATTAGATAGGGTAGGAAAGGTGATCCGCCGGCTCTGGGCAATTCTTTGGGGCGATTCGCCCCCTGAAATCACCGCTTCCGGGGCCGTTCCTTGCACGTTTCCTGCATGGCCGGTCTTGCCATCGAGGATGCCCTGAATGTCCCGCCAAGACGCCAACGCCGCCTTCGCCCTGACTTCGTTCCTGGATGGCGGCAACGCCGCCTATATCGAGGATCTCTACGCCCGCTACCTCGCCAATCCCAATGCGGTCGATGCCGAGTGGCAGGCGTTCTTCCGGAGCCTGAAGGACGGCCAGGCCGAAGTCGCCAAGGCCGCGAACGGCCCGTCCTGGCGGCGTCCGAACTGGCCGCAGCGCTCGCAGGGCGAGCTGGTGGCAGCGCTCACCGGCGACTGGGATGAGGTCGAGAAGGCGGTCGGCAACAAGATCAAGGCCAAGGCGCAGGCGACCGGCGTCGAGCTCTCGCCCGAACACGTGCAGCAGGCGACGCGCGATTCGATCCACGCGCTGATGCTGATCCGCGCCTATCGCGCGCGCGGACACTTCCACGCCAACCTCGATCCGCTCGGGCTCGAGCCGCGCAACAACGAGGAAGACCTCGACCCGCGCTCCTACGGCTTCACCGAAGCCGACATGGATCGCCCGATCTTCCTCGACAAGGTGCTCGGGCTCGAATTCGGCACGCTGCGCGAGATCTTCGCGATCCTGCGCCGCACCTACTGCCAGACGCTCGGCATCGAGTTCATGCACATCTCCAACCCGGCGCAGAAAGCCTGGATCCAGGAGCGCATCGAAGGGCCGGACAAGGAGATCAGCTTCACCCGCGAGGGCCGGCGCGCGATCCTCAACAAGCTGATCGAGGCCGAAGGCTTCGAGAATTTCTGCGACCTGAAATTCACCGGCACCAAGCGCTTCGGGCTCGACGGCGCCGAATCGATGATCCCGGCGCTCGAGCAGATCATCAAGCGCGGCGGCGCGATGGGCGTGAAGGAGATCGTCGTCGGCATGGCGCATCGCGGCCGGCTCAACGTGCTGGCGCAGGTGATGGCCAAGCCGCACCGCGTGATCTTCCACGAGTTCAAGGGCGGCTCGGCGACGCCGAGCGACGTCGAAGGCTCCGGCGACGTGAAGTATCACCTCGGCGCCTCGTCGGATCGCGAGTTCGACGGCAACAAGGTGCATCTCTCGCTGACGGCGAACCCGTCGCATCTCGAGATCGTGGTGCCGGTCGCGCTCGGCAAAGTGCGCGCCAAGCAGGACTATTACGGCGCCACCCGCGAGGACCGCACCATGGTGATGCCGCTCTTGATCCATGGCGACGCGTCGTTCGCGGGGCAGGGCGTGATCGCGGAATGCTTCGGCCTCTCCGGCCTGCGCGGCCACCGCACCGGCGGCTCCGTGCATTTCATCGTCAACAACCAGATCGGCTTCACCACCTATCCGCGCTACTCGCGCTCGTCGCCGTATCCGTCCGACGTGGCGAAGATGATCGAGGCGCCGATCTTCCATGCGAACGGCGACGATCCCGAAGCGGTGGTCTACGCCGCCAAGGTCGCGACCGAGTTCCGGCAGACGTTCCAGACGCCCGTCGTCATCGACATGTTCTGCTACCGGCGCTTCGGCCACAACGAGGGCGACGAGCCGTCGTTCACCCAGCCGCTGATGTACAAGGCGATCCGGGCGCATCCCTCCACGTCGAAGATCTACGCCAAGAAGCTGGTCGAGGAAGGCGTCGTCACCGAGGCCGAGGTCGAGAAGATGCGCGCGGACTGGCGCGCCAAGCTCGATATCGAGCAGGAGGCGAGCCAGGGTTACAACGCCAACAGCGCGGACTGGCTCGACGGCCGCTGGGCCGACATCAAGGCGGCGCGCGACCAGGACGATCCGCGCCGCGGCATCACCGGCGCCGACATCGCGACGCTCAAGGAGATCGGCGAGAAGATCACGGCGGTGCCGGCGGGCTTCCACGTTCACCGCACCATCCAGCGGTTCCTCGACAACCGCCGCAAGGCGATCGAGACCGGCCAGGATATCGACTGGGCGACCGGCGAGGCGCTGGCGTTCTGCACGCTGATGCTCGACGGCCATCCGGTGCGGCTGTCCGGCCAGGACGTCGAGCGCGGCACCTTCTCGCAGCGCCATTCGGTGCTGATCGACCAGGAGAACGAGGACCGCTACATCCCGTTCAACGAGCTCGGCAAGAAGCAGGCGCGCTACGAGGTCGTCAACTCGATGCTCTCGGAAGAGGCGGTGCTCGGCTTCGAGTACGGCTACACGCTGGCGGAGCCGAACGCATTGACCGCTGTGGGAAGCGCAGTTCGGCGACTTCGCCAACGGCGCGCAGGTCGTGTTCGACCAGTTCATCTCGTCGGGCGAGCGCAAGTGGCTGCGCATGTCCGGCCTCGTCTGCCTGCTGCCGCACGGCTACGAAGGGCAGGGGCCGGAGCATTCCTCGGCGCGGCTCGAGCGCTTCCTGCAGATGTGCGCCGAAGACAATATGCAGGTGGCGAACTGCACCACGCCGGCGAACTACTTCCACATCCTGCGCCGGCAGTTGAAGCGCGAGATCCGCAAGCCGCTGATCCTGATGACGCCGAAGTCGCTGTTGCGCCACAAGCGCGCGGTGTCGCGGCTCGACGAGATGGGGCCCGATACGACGTTCCATCGCCTGCTGTGGGACGACGCGCAACTGCTGCCCGACGAGAAGATCAAACTGGTGGCCGACAACAAGATCCGGCGCGTCGTGATGTGCTCGGGCAAGGTCTATTTCGACCTCTATGAGGAGCGCGAGAAGCGCGGCGTCAACGACGTCTACCTGCTGCGCGTCGAGCAGCTCTATCCGGTGCCGATGAAGGCGCTGCTGGCGGAGCTGTCGCGCTTCAAGCAGGCCGAGATGGTGTGGTGCCAGGAGGAGCCGCGCAACATGGGCGCGTGGCACTTCATCGAGCCGTATCTCGAATGGGTGCTCAACCAGGCCGGCACCACGCAGAAGCGCGCGCGCTATGCCGGGCGTCCGCAGGCGGCGGCGACCGCGGTCGGCGTGATGTCGCGCCACCTCGCGCAGCTCAAGACCATCTTCGACGACGTGCTGAGTTAGTTATTGAAGCGTCATGGCCGGGCTTGTCACCGCAAGTCGGGTTTACCCGACTTGCGGGTTTCAAATAAGGTTGTCGCAACTCGGGCAAGCCCGAGTTGCGATGCCATCCACGTCTTTCTAGGGCAAATGTCATGGCTGAAATCCGCGTCCCGACCCTCGGTGAATCCGTCACCGAGGCGACCATCGGCAAATGGTTCAAGAAGGCCGGCGATCCCGTCGCGGTCGACGAGCCGCTGGTCGAGCTCGAAACCGACAAGGTGACGATCGAGGTGCCGGCGCCCGCCGCCGGCACGCTTGCCGCCATCGCAGCCAAGGACGGCGACACCGTCGCGGTCGGCGCGCTGCTCGGTGAGATCAAGGAAGGCGCCGGCGCCGCGCCGTCGGCCAAGTCCGCGCCTGCCGCGGAGTCAAAGCCGGCTGCCGCCCCGCCGAAGCCGGCGGCGCAGGCGCCCAAACCTGAAGCAGCAAAGCCCGACATGCCGGTCGCGCCCTCGGTGCGCAAGATGGCGGCCGAGAGCGGCACGGATCCCGCGACCGTGCCGGGTTCCGGCAAGGACGGCCGCGTCACCAAGGGCGACATGATGGCGGCGATCGAGCGCGCCGCCGCCCAGCCGACACCTGTTGCCCAACCGGCGTCCGCCGTTCAGGTGCGCGCGCCGCTGCCGCAGGACGACGCCGCGCGCGAAGAGCGCGTGAAGATGACGCGGCTGCGGCAGACCATCGCGCGCCGCCTGAAGGACGCGCAGAACACCGCCGCCATGCTCACGACCTTCAACGAGGTCGACATGAGCCATGTGATGGCGATGCGTACGCAGTATCGCGATCTGTTCGAGAAGAAGCACGGCGTGAAGCTCGGCTTCATGGGCTTCTTCGTGAAGGCCTGCGTGCAGGCGCTGCACGAGATCCCTGCCGTCAACGCCGAGATCGACGGCGCCGACATCATCTACAAGAACTACTACCACGTCGGCATCGCGGTCGGTACCGAGCGCGGCCTGGTCGTCCCGGTGGTGCGCGACTGCGACACGAAATCGCTGGCGCAGATCGAAAAGGAGATCGCCGATTTCGGCCGCCGCGCCCGCGACGGCGCGCTCAAGATCGAGGAGATGCAGGGCGGCACCTTCACCATCACCAATGGCGGCGTCTACGGCTCGCTGATGTCGACGCCGATCCTGAACGCGCCGCAGTCCGGCATCCTCGGCATGCACAAGATCCAGGAGCGGCCGATGGCCGAGAAGGGTCAGGTCGTGATCAGGCCGATGATGTATCTCGCGCTCTCCTACGACCACCGCATCGTCGACGGCCGCGAGGCCGTGACGTTCCTGGTGCGGGTAAAGGAGATGCTGGAGGATCCGGCGCGGCTGGTGCTGGACCTGTAATGCGCGAAGCGAGCTCCGCTCTTTCTCCGTCATCCTGAGGTGCTCGGCCGAAGGCCGGGCCTCGAAGGACGACGGCCCGGCTGACGCAACATCATGGCCGTGCATCCTTCGAGGCTCGCTGTCGCGAGCACCTCAGGATGACGGATTGAGAGTGGCCGAGTTGAGATAGGCTATCGCGGCTTCAGCAACGTGTCGTGCACCCGATGCAGCGCCTGGTCGAGCTCGCTGAGCGCCGGGTTGTCCTCGATCGCCGGCGTCATCGCGTGGAACGCGCTGATGCCGTTCGGTTCCCGATAGGCGTGGCTGTGGATCGCGGCCTCGATCGGCTGACCCTTGGCACCCTTGCCTTGGAAATTGAGAATGCCGCTGTGCATCACCTGCCAGCCCGCGGGCGTGATCGCGGTCACGATGCCGAGCCCTTCGAACTGCCCGCGATAGTCCTTCTCCCATCGCGTCTCGGCCGCGACGATCCAGGCCTTCACCCGGTCGCCGAGAAACGGATGCTTCGGGTCGAACACATCGAGAAAGGCGAGGTAGTCGGCGGGGGCGACAATCCAGCCGCGCGCGCCCGAGAGCTGCCGCCAATCCGGATGCAACCGCGCGCTCGCGATGCCGAGCGGTGCGAACACCGCCTCCCGGCAATAGCTCTCGTAGGACTTGCCGGTCGCCTCCTCGATGACGGCGCTCAGCACGACGAAGCCGGTGTTGCTGTAGGAGCTGTGGCTGCCGGGCGCGTGCGCCAGCGGATGCTTGAAATGCTCGGCCAGCAGCGGCTCGATCGACGCGACATGCGCCAGGCCCTCTGCGGCGCGGCGGCGCCAGATCTCCTGCATCGGGTCGTCTTCGTCGTTCCCGGCGAGGCCGGAGCGATGCATCAGGAGTTGCTCGATCGTCACGCTCAGCAGGCGGCGATCCGCCGGCGCGCCATGGCGGCGGAAGAAGCCGGCGAGTGCATCGCGCAGCGGCGTCGTGAACGTGAGCTTGCCGTCGCGGATCAGCGTCGCGATGCAGACGCCGGTGATCGGCTTCGACATGCTGCCGATCAGCGACGGCGCGCGCGGGTCGGCGTTGTGCCCTTTGAGGAACACGGTCTCGCCCTGCCGGCGCACCGCCGCGATTGCCGTCGCCGGACGATGCTTTGCGGTCCAGGCGTCGAATGCCGCGGCGTAAGCGTCCGAAACTTGCGCCTGCGAACGAGCCGGCGCGGTCGCTGGCGCGATCGTGATTGCCGTGAGCAGTGCTGATACCAATGTATGGCTGAGGCGCGTCATCAGAGGATTGCTTGCCTTCCTTGCTTCGGGCAATGTCGCCGCTGATCGCGCACGACGGAACATGACATTCAAATCTATATAGAGAACTCTATGGCCGATTCGAGATACGACGTTGTGGTCATCGGCACCGGCCCCGGCGGCTATGTCTGCGCGATCCGCGCGGCACAACTCGGCCTCAAGACCGCGGTGGTGGAGAAGGACAAGACCTTCGGCGGCACCTGCCTCAATGTCGGCTGCATCCCGTCGAAGGCGCTGCTGCACGCGTCGGAGATGTTCGAGGAAGCCGGGCACGCGTTCCCGAAGATGGGCATCAAGGTCGGCAAGCCGTCGCTCGATCTCGGCGCGATGATGAAATTCAAGGACGAAGCCGTCGACGGCAATATCAAGGGCGTCGACTTCCTGCTCAAGAAGAACAAGGTCGACGCCGTGCGCGGCGTGGGCCGCATCGCCGGGCCCGGCAAGGTCGAGGTGAAGGGCGAGGGCGGCAAGACGCAGACGCTCGAGACCAAGAGCATCGTCATCGCCACCGGCTCGGACGTGACGCGGCTCAAGGGCATCGACATCGACGAGAAGCGCATCGTGTCGTCGACCGGCGCGCTCGTGCTCGGCAAGGTGCCGGAGAAGCTGCTGGTGGTCGGCGCCGGCGTGATCGGGCTCGAGCTCGGCTCGGTGTGGCGGCGGCTCGGCGCGCAGGTGACGGTGGTCGAATTCCTCGACCGCATCGTGCCCGGCATCGACCTCGACGTCGCGAAGAACTTCCAGCGCCTGCTGGAAAAGCAGGGCATCGCGTTCAAGCTGTCGTCCAAGGTGACCGGCGTCGACGCCAACGGCAAGAAGCTCAAGGCCAAGGTCGAGCCGGCGGCCGGCGGCGCAGCCGAGACGATCGAGGCCGACGTCGTGCTCGTCGCCATCGGCCGCGTGCCCTACACCGAGGGGCTCGGTCTCGAAGAAGCCGGCGTGAAGAAGGACAACCGCGGCCGCGTGATGGTGGACGACCACTTCGCCACCAACGTTGCCGGCATCTACGCCATCGGCGACGTGATCGCGGGGCCGATGCTGGCGCACAAGGCCGAGGACGAAGGCGTGGCGGTGGCGGAAATCCTCGCCGGGCAGGCCGGCCACGTGAACTACGACGTGATCCCGAACGTGATCTACACCTATCCGGAGCTCGCCTCGGTCGGGAAATCCGAGGAGGAATTGAAGCAGGCGGGCGTCGCCTACAACGCCGGCAAGTTCCCGTTCACCGCGAACGGCCGCGCCAAGGCCAACCAGCAGACCGAGGGCTTCGTGAAAATATTGGCGGACGCCAAGACCGACCGGGTGCTGGGCGTGCACATCCTCGGCGCCGACGCCGGCAACATGATTGCCGAGGCCGCCGTGGCGATGGAGTTCGGCGCCGCGGCGGAGGACATCGCGCGCACCTGCCACGCGCACCCGACCCTGCCCGAGGCGGTGAAGGAAGCCGCGCTCGCGGTGGGCAAGCGCGCGATCCATATGTGATATCCTGCCGCCCGCATCTCGCGGGGGCAGGAAATGGCAAAATCCCATCACGACAAAGATCGCCGTCATCACCGGCGCTGCCTCAGGCATCGGGCAGGCCTATGCGCAGCGGCTGGCGGAGGACGGCGCGCATGTCGTCATCGCCGATCTCCAGCCGGCGGACGAGACCATCAAGCAAGTGGAGAAGGCGGGGCGGCAGGCGCTCTACGTGCGCTGCGACGTGGCGTCGGAGGACGCGGTCAACGCGCTAGCCGTCGAGGTCGACAAGACCTTCGGCCGCTGCGACATCCTCATCAACAATGCCGGCATCTTCAAGCTGCAGCTGTTCGAGGAGATGACGTTCGCCGACTGGCGGAGCACGCTGTCGATCAATCTCGATTCGGCGTTCCTGATGTGCGCGGCGTTCGTGCCCGGCATGAAGAAGCACGGATGGGGCCGCATCGTCAGCATGGCGTCGAGTACTTTTTTTACCGGCGCGTCCGGCTTTTCGCACTACGTCGCCAGCAAGGGCGGCCTGATCGGCCTGACGCATGTGCTGGCGACCGAGCTCGGGCCGCACGGCATCACCGTCAACGCGATCGCGCCGGCGCTCACGCGCACGCCCGGCGCGATGGCGCGCGGGCCGCGTCCGGGCGAGACCGACATGGAGAAATCATTTGCCGTGGCCGCCTCGCGGCAGGCGATCCCGCGTGGTCAGGTGCCGGCCGATCTGGTCGGCACCGTTTCGTTTCTCACCAGCGACGACGCGGCCTTCATCACCGGGCAGACGTTGCACGTGAGCGGTGGGCTGTTGCGCACCTAGCGCTCGCGCGCTCGTTTAGTTGAGCATGATCTTGTCCGAAAACCGGTTCCCACTTTTCGGGATCATGCTCCTAGAACAAATGCACGAGGTGCGGGGCGAAGAAGCCGATCGCCATGAACGCCAGGCCGAGCAGCCCCAGGGCGCCCGCGAGATAGCTCAGCACCACCATGCCGGTGATCACCGTCGCCGACGCCAGCACGATGCCGATCTGGAACGCGGCGGACGCCACCTCGTAGTGGTGGTACTTTTCCAACGAGGTGTCGCGCTTCGCCTCGGCGGCGATCGCGCGCGCCATCAATTCGCGGCGGCCTTCGCCGTAGGGCGGGTTCAGGTTGACGGCCTTGCGTACCGGCGGGTCCATCAGCTCGGTGTTGTAGCGCGCGGCGGTCTTCTCCCAGTTGTCGATGCGCTTGGCGAGCGCGGCCTTGGTCGCAGCCGGATCGCCGCCGTCCCGAGCCGCGTCGAGCTTCAGCATTTCGGTTGCCGCCTCGAGCACGGTCTGGCGGATGGTCTTGGCCTGGAAGAAGGCCCAGAGGTTCGACGCCTCGACGTTGTAGCTGATCCCGGCCGTCTGCGCGCTCTTGCCGAGCGTCTCCGAAAAGGCGAGGCCCAGCGCAAGCACCGCGATCAGCAGCGCGACTTTCTTGTTGCGCGCGTCGAGCAGGCCCTTTCCGCCGCCACCGTGGTCGCCGTGGCCGCTGTCATGCTGCATCTTGTGCTCAGCTTCGTGCTGAACTGCGTGGACGCCGTGGCTCATGGTCGAATCCTCCCTGGTTAGGCGGGAGGAGGGTGTAGCCGACGCCGTGCCGTCCGCAAGAGGGGTGCGCGGCGCTTTTGGCGATTGTGACGGTTGTATCTCAGGCGCGCGGATGCGCGCTGCGGTAGACGTCCATCAACCGCTCGGCGTCGATCGCGGTATAGATCTGCGTGGTCGAGAGCGAGGCGTGGCCGAGCAGCTCCTGGATGGCGCGCAAGTCGCCGCCGCGTGCCAGCAGATGCGTCGCGAACGAGTGCCGCAGCGCATGCGGCGTCGCGGTCTCCGGCAGGCCGAGCGCGCCGCGCAGCCGCGCCATCGCCAGCTGCACGATGCGCGGCGAGAGCGGACCACCGCGCGCGCCGACGAACAGCGGCCCGTCGCCCGGCAAATCGTAGGGACAAAGCTTCACATAGTCTGCGATGAGAACGAGCACCTGTTGCAGCACCGGCACCATGCGCTGCTTGTTGCCCTTGCCGGTCACGGTGACGGCATCACCCCTGCCGGGCGCCGGCACCTCCTTGCGCTTGAGCCCGAGCGCTTCCGAGATGCGAAGCCCCGAGCCGTAGAGCAGAGCGAGCACGGCGGCGTCACGCGCGAACACCCAGGGCTCGCGTTCCTCGCCGGCGCGCAGGTCGACGTCGGCCAGCTGTTTCGCTGCACCAATGCCGATCGGCTTCGGCAGCGTCTTGGCGATCTTCGGCGCGCGCACGGCGGAGAGGGCGCTGACGCGGCCCTTGCCCTCGCGTTCGAGGTAGCGCGTGAACGAGCGCATGCCTGCGAGAGCGCGCATCAGTGAGCGGCTGCCGATACCGTCGGCGCGCCGCGAGGCGAGGAACGCGCGCACGTCCGCCGGCGCGAGCTTGACGAGCCGCGCGAGCGTCACCTTGCCGCCGAGATGTTCCGCCAGGAAGGCGAGGAACTGGCTGGCGTCCCGGGCATAGGCCTCGACCGTCTTCGGCGACATCCGCTTTTCGCTGGCCAAAAAGGCGCGCCAGCGGATCACCTCCGCCACCACGTCGGAGGCGGCGAAGGGAAGATTCAGGGCTTCGGCTGCCGATTCGGCCATTGCGGCGATTCTATATGGCTTGACACATCGGGCATAATCACACCCGCTTCCTACCCCTTTCTTAAGCGCGGAGAATCGCGCGAGATCGGCTCATGAACACGCCGTGTCGTCGATGTGCTGGTGCCGGTCGCGCTCGACCAGGCCTATTCCTACGTGGTGCCGCCCGGGATGGAGGTGGCGCCCGGCGACGTCGTGGCGGTTCCGCTCGGCCCGCGCGAGGTGCTGGGCGTGGTGTGGGCGGAGAACGACAATCCCAATCCGCGCCTCGACAACCGCCTCAAGGACATCGCCGACAAGCTCGACGTGCCGCCGCTGAAGGCGGAGCTGCGCAAGTTCGTGGACTGGGTGTCGAACTACACGCTGTCGCCGCGCGGGATGATCGCGCGCATGGCGTTGCGCATGGGCGAGCATCTCGGCCCGGCGCGCGAGCGCGTCGGCGTGCGGCTTGCCGGCCCGCATCCCAAGCGCATGACCGCGGCGCGCAACCGCGTGCTGGCGGTTTGCGCCGATGGGCTCGTGCGCATGAAAGGCGAGATCGCGGAGGAGGCCGGCGTATCGACGGGCGTCATCGACGGGCTGATCGACGAGGGCACGCTGGAGACGCTGGTGCTGCCACCCGATCCGGTCGCGCCCGCGCCCGATCCGGACTTCGCGCAGCCGGAATTTTCGCCGGCGCAGCAGGTGGCGGCGGATGCCTTGCGCGCCACGATCGCCACCGGCGGCTATGCCGCGACGCTGCTCGACGGCGTCACCGGCTCCGGCAAGACCGCGGTCTATCTCGAGGCGGTGGCGGAAACCATCCGGCGCGGCCGGCAGGCGCTGATCCTGATGCCGGAGATCGCGCTCACCTCGCAGGTGCTCGACCGTTTCGCCGAACGCTTCGGCGTGCGGCCGGCGGAATGGCATTCGCAGCTCTCGCAGCGGCTGCGTCAGCGCACCTGGGCGGCCGTTTCATCGGGCGAAGCAACCGTGACGGTCGGCGCGCGCTCGGCGCTGTTCCTGCCTTACAACGACCTCGGCCTGATCGTGGTCGATGAGGAGCACGACCCCGCCTACAAGCAGGAGGACGGCGTGCGCTACCATGCCCGCGACATGGCGGTGGTGCGCGCGAGCGTCGGCGGTATCCCGATCGTGCTGGCGTCAGCGACGCCGTCGGTCGAAACCGAAGTCAACGCGCGGCGCGGCCGCTACAAGAAGCTCTCGCTGCCGGAACGCTTCGGCGGCCAGCATCTGCCGGGCATCGAGGCGATCGACTTGAAGCGCGAGGGCCCGCCGCGCGGCCGCTTCATCGCGCCGAGACTCGCAGAAGCCGTGCAGACCGCGATCGGACGCGGCGAGCAGGCGCTGCTGTTCCTGAACCGCCGCGGCTTTGCCCCGCTCACGCTCTGCCGCAGCTGCGGCCACCGGCTCGCCTGCCCGAACTGCGACGCCTGGCTGGTCGATCATCGCTTCCGGCGGCGGCTCGTCTGCCATCACTGCGGCTTCGCGATGCCGCTGCCCGACCGGTGCGCGAAATGCGACGCGACGGAATCCTTTGCGCCGGTCGGTCCCGGCGTTGAACGGCTGGAGCAGGAGGCGGCCGAGCTGTTTCCGGATGCGCGCATCCTGGTGCTCTCCAGCGATCTCGTGGAATCGATGGAGCGGCTGCGCGAGGAGCTCGACGACGTCGCGGAAGGCCGCTTCGACATCGTGATCGGCACGCAGCTCGTCGCCAAGGGGCATCACTTCCCGAAGCTCAACCTCGTCGGCATCGTCGATGCCGATCTCGGGCTCTCGAACGGCGATCCGCGCGCCGCCGAGCGCACGTTCCAGCTGCTGCATCAGGTGGTCGGCCGCGCCGGCCGCGAGGAAGGCCGCGGCATCGGGCTTCTGCAGACGCATCAGCCCGAGCATCCGGTGATGAAGGCGCTGATCGCGTCGGACCGCGAGGCATTCTACGCGACGGAGATCGAGCTGCGCGAAAAGACGCACTATCCGCCGTTCGGGCGGCTCGCGAGTCTCTTGGTGTCAGGCTCCGACAAGCATGCAACGGAAGGTCATGCACGGCGCATCGCGGCGGCGTCGCCGCATGACGAAGCCGTGCGCGTGCTCGGCCCCGCCGAAGCGCCGCTCGCGCTGGTGCGCGGCCGCTACCGCTTCCGCATCCTGGTGAAGGCGCCGCGCGGCTACGATCTTTCCGCGTATCTGCGCGAATGGATGGAGCGGGCGCCGAAGAAGAAAGGCAACATCAAGCTCGAGGTGGACGTCGATCCGCAGAGCTTTTTGTGACGCGACTCAGCGCCCAATCTCGGTCGCGCCGTCCGGCCGCAGCACCACGATCCCGGAGGCCGCGAGCATCAGCGCGAAGCCGATGGCGTCGTGCCAGGTCGGCCGCTCGCCCAGCACGATCATCGCGGTGACGACGCCGATCACCGGCGACGCCAGGATGCCGAGCGCTGCGGTCGAGGCCGGCAGCCGCCGCACGATGCCGAACCACAGGAAGTAGCAAAGCCCCGATCCGATGATGCCAGAGTAGACCAGACCGAACAGCGACCATGCGCCGGCATTGAGATGCAGCCCACCTTCGAACAGCGGCACGCAGACCGCGATCACGACCAGGCCGAACGCGAGCTGCCACATCGCGATCGCCATCGGATCGCCTTCGAGATTCGCCCATTTCAGATAGACGGTGCCGGCGGCCCAGCTCATGGCCGCGCCGATCGCGAGCATGATGCCGACCGGGATTCCGAGACCGGCCAACGGCGCAATGAGAATCGACATGCCGGCGATGCAGAGTGCCAGCGCCGCGATGCGCATCGGTGTAAGTCGCTCACCCAGGATCGGCAGCGCCAGCATCGCCGCCCAGATCGGCATGGTGTAGACCATGATCGCGACCCGCGACGTCTCGGCCGAGAGCTGTGCGAACGGCGTGAACACGCTGAACGCCACGATGTTCAACACCGACGCCACGCAGATGTGGATCCACGTGCGCCGGTGTGCGATCGCGAGCGTGCGGCCCTGGAACAGCGCGAAGCCGGTCAACACGAGCGTGCCGAGCGACAACGTGCCGAGCCGCATGCTGAACGGCGGAATCTCTTCCAGCGCCATCCGCATGGTGACCCAGGCCGTGCCCCAGCCGATGCAGAGCACGACCAGGAGCAGGCGCGCCTTGGCGGCGTCCGAAAGAGTGTTGGCGTGTGGAGGCATCCGGCTCGCTTAGAGCATGATCCCGAAAAGTGGAAACCGGTTTTCGGATAAGATCATGCGCAAACGCGACAAGCCTGACACGCGGCCCACGACGATGGCAATGGCGGCTAGTGCAGGCCTGCCGCCCGCGCTCGTAGGCTCAGGAGGCCTTGATCGCCTTGGTGGTCCCGCTGGCATTGCGGCGCCACAGCAGGAAGGTCACGATCGCCAGCACGATCACCGCGCCCTGCGCCATCAGCGCTTCGCGGGTCGGATTGAGGCCGAGCTCCAGCATCCATCCCAAGGCGGCGACCGGATTGGACGGCACGATGAGCTGTTCCTGGAACTCCAGGATGGCGTCGCCGATCATCTTGATCGCCATCACGAACAGCATGGCCGACGTGACGATGAACACCGCCCGCAGCGGCAGCCGCGACGCCACGGCGTTGATGACGAAGAACAGGATGACCAGTCCGGCGCCGCCGGCTGCCAGTCCGCCGAACAACGCCGGTGACCAGCCGCCGGACGAGCTCGCGAGCGCGTAGACGAACAGCACGGTCTCGGCGCCCTCGCGGAACACGGCGAGGAACGCCAGCAGCGCGATGGCCCAGGCGGTGCCTCGCGCGAGCGCGCCTTCAGCTCGCTCCTTCAGGTATGCCTGCCATGCGCGTGGGTCCTGCCGTACCAGCAGCCAGCCGCTGACATAGAGCATCAGCGCCGCGGCGGCGAGGATGACGAAGGCTTCGATCAAGTCGTTGTGCTGACCGTCGTTCAACGTCTGAAACAGATAGGCGGCCACCAAACTCGCGAGGATCGCGATCACCGCGCCGGTGTAGAGCGCGACCAGACGGTCAGCGGCGCCGGCTTTTTTCAGATAGGCCGCGAGCGCGGCGATGACGAGCATCGCCTCCAATCCCTCGCGCAACAGGATCACGGCTGCTTGAACGAACACACCCGACATCGCGCACCTCGATGACAGTTCGATGCGATGCTTACTGCCGTTACGCGGCGCGTGTAAAGAAATGTAGTTTCAATCGCTTCCAATGAGCATTCCAACAAGCATCAAGCCGATGGATTGTCCGCGGCGCGATAGCGGCTCAGCGTAACCCCCAACAATGTCTGCGCGACCGCGCAAGCCGCGAGCACGACGAACACGATCCATGGAAGTCTGGTGAGATCCCACAGTGCGCCGCTCAACGTCGGGATGACGACGGCGCAACTGTAGCTGATCGTGAACATGCCGGCGGCGACGCGATGCACGTCGCCGGGCTTGCTCAGCATCGGCGGCAGCGACAGCATCACCGCGAATGTGATCGCAGTTGAGAAGCCGATGGTGAAGGCGAAGACAACGATCCACACGCCGCTCGACCAGATCAAGCCGAGCGCCGACAGGAACGAGATCGGCCCAAACACGAGATACGGCAGCGAGCGCCAGTTCTGCAGCCGGCCGGCGACCGGGATCAGGAGCAGTGTGGCGATGAGTTGCGCGCCGTTGAGCGCGACCAGGGCGGCGCCGATCAGGTCGGCGCGGCCGTGGTTGACGAGATAGTCGGGGAGGAAGGCGTTGGTGCCGAAATACATTGAGTTATTCGCGCCAAACGTGAGGCCGAGCAGCCACACCAGTGGGTGCTTCCAATCCGGCCACCAGCGCCGCTCAGTCGCGATGTCTGACGGCGGCGGCGCGATGTTGCGTGGCGCAAGCAGCACGAACACCAGCGCGGTCGCGACCACCGGCGCCGCCCAGACGACAAAGTCGAGCCGCCAGCTGTTGCCGGTGAGCGGCAGCACCAGCGGCGCAGTGAGTGCCGGCGCCAGCACGCCGCCCATCACCAGCCCATTGGTCGAGGTGGAGGCGCCGAGCGCAACGCGCTGCGGCATCCATTCGCGCACCAGCGCCGGCAAGGCCGGCTGCATGATGGCGACGCCGAAGCCCATCACGAAGGTCGCGGCGAGCAGCGTCCAGACATTCACGGCGCCGCCGCGGCCGGCCGCTGCCGCCGCGGTGATCGCCATGCCGATCAGCAGGGTGCGGAACGTGCCGAGCCGATGCACCAGCAGCGAGCCCGGCACCGCCGCGAGCGCGAACACCAGCAGCGGCAGGCTGACCAGGAACCCGACCTGCGCTTCGCTGAGGTGCAGCTCGGCATGGATCAGCGGGATCACCGGCGGCACCGCCAGGATGGTGATGCGCATGCTCACGCCGGTGAGCCAGAGCAGGCACAGAAGCGTCAACAGCCGGGTGGGAGAGCGACCATCCTCGCTCATGGCTCGCCGGTCTTGATCTGCGCAAGCGCCGCGGCGGCGCTGGCGGCGTAGCGGATGGCCGGCGGGTTGAAGCCCGCGTTCTTCAACATCCGCCTGACCGGCGGCCGCGCGCCGGCAAAATAGATATGCGTCCCGGAGCGCTCGAGCTTCTGCACGAAGCCGCGCAATGCGTTGGCGGCGGTGATGTCGATCAGCGGTACGTTGCCGAAGTCGAGCACGAAGGCTTTGGGCGGCGAACCGACCCGGTCGAGCACGGTGCTGACCGCGGCGGTGGCGCCGAAGAACAATGCGCCGCTGATCCGGTAGACCATCACCTCGGGATCGGTCGCTTGCGCGGCGTCATAGGCGGTGCGTGCGCCGTTGGCGTCGGCTTTGTCTTCGGTGACGAGCTCGATGCCGTTCGCCACCTCGACCGCTTCCGCCATGCGGTGCAGGAACAGGAAGGCGCCAAGGACGACGCCGACCGCGATGCCGGTCGTCAGGTCGACGAAGACGGTGAGCAGGAACGTCGAGAGCAGCACGAGCGCGTCGGCGCGCGATCCCCGGATCAGCGCAATGAACTCAGACTTCTCCGCCATCTTCCAGGCCACGACCAGCAAGACGGCGCCGAGCGCGGCGAGCGGGATGTAGGCGACCAGCGGCGCGGCGAACAGCATGAACAGCAGGATGTAGCCGGAATGAAACAGCCCGGAGATCGGCCCGCGCGCGCCGGCGCGCACATTGGTGGCGGTGCGCGCGATGGTGCCGGTCGCGCAGATACCGCCAAACGCCACCGAGCCGATATTGGCGACGCCTTGCGCCACCAGCTCGCAATTGGAGCGGTGCCGCCGTCCGGTCATGCCGTCGGCGATCACCGCGGAGAGAAGCGACTCGATCGCGCCCAGCAGCGCGATGGCGCAGCCGTTGGGTACGGCCGCGACGAATTTCTCCCATGTGAAGGCCGGCAGCGACGGCGCCGGCAGGCTCGACGGCATGGCGCCGAAACGGGTGCCGAGCGTCGCGATGTCGAGCTGCAGCAGCGCCGCCGCCGCCGCCGCGCCGACGAGGGCGATCAGAAACCCCGGCCAGGTCGGCCGCCAGCGATGCACCGCGAGGATCGTCACCAGCGACAGCACGCTGACGGCGACGGTCGCGGGGCTGAACGTCGCCGCCGCGTCCCAGAGCGCGCGCAGCTTGGGCACGAATTCGGCCGGCTCTTGCGCCAGTTGCAGGCCGGCGAGATCGCGCACCTGGCTCACGACGATGATCACGGCGATGCCGGAGGTGAAGCCGATCGTCACCGGATAGGGGATGTATTTGATAAACGTGCCGACGCGCAGGAAGCCGACCACGATCAGGATCACGCCGGCGATCAGCGTCGCCAGCACCAGCCCGTCATAGCCTTCGCGCTGGACGATCAACGCCACCAGCACGATGAAGGCGCCGGCGGGGCCGCCGATCTGGAAGCGGCTGCCGCCGAGCAGCGAGATCAGGAATCCGCCGACGATCGCGGTGTAGAGCCCGCGCTCGGGGCCGACGCCGGAGGCCACCGCGATCGCCATCGAGAGCGGCAATGCGACGATCGCGACGGTGAGCCCGGCGATCGCGTCGGCGCGCAGATCCTCGAGGCCGTAACCCTCGCGCAGAATGGTGACGAGCTTCGGGGTGTAGAGCTCGGCGAATGTCGGCTGCGGGGCCGACAGGGGCGACGGTGCGGAGGCGTTCATGCGGGCGGGGTCGAATCGAGGGGGACCGGCGCGCCCACTATCGCATGGCCGGCGGACCCGAGTCCGCGACGCGTGCGCTCAGCTCACCAGCTTGAGACCGACGATCCCGCCGACGATCATGGCGATCGAGCCGAGCCGCAGCGCGTTGGCGGGCTCCGAGAACAGGACGATGCCGAGGATCGCGACACCGACCGCACCGATCCCGGTCCAGACCGCATAAGCGGTGCCGACCGGCAGCGACTTCAACGCCAGGCCGAGGAACATCAAGCTGATCGCCATGCTTGCCACCGTCCACAGCGACGGCACGAGGCGGGTGAAGCCTTCCGTGTATTTGAGGCCGATCGCCCAGGCGACTTCGAACAGTCCCGCGATCAGCAGATAGAGCCAAGCCATGACGAACCTCCGAGCCGGAGGGTCGTCCCTACCGAATGTGATGGGGGGAAGCGAGGTCGTCCTCGCACCCGGGATATGGCGCCGCGCGCGCCGCGTTCAAGCGCGCGCGGATGAGGCGTCCTAACGGCGCATGCACAGGCCGGTGACGGCGCCGTCGCAGGTGGCCGCACCGCCCTGCTGCGGGGCGGCCGCGCCGGTACCGCGGCAGGCGGCAAAGACCAGCACCTCGTCGTTGTTGCAGGCGAGCTTGCCGGAGGCCTCCACCCGGCGCAGGCCGTCGGCGGCTCCACCCGCTTGCCCGGCCGGTCCGCGTTCGCCCTGCGGCCCCCGCTCGCCTTGCGACCCGGGCTTGCCGGCGGGGCCGGGCGGTCCGGCCGTGCCCTGCGGCCCGGCGGGGCCCTGCGCACCGGCCTTGCCCTGCTCACCGGCCGGTCCCGGAGGTCCGCCGGGGCCCTGTGCACCGGTGGGACCCTGCGGACCGGCGGCACCCTGCGGGCCGGCGGGCCCGGTCGAGCCCTGGCGGCCCTCACACGCTGCCAGCAGCAGCAAGGCCGAGATCGCGATCATTGATGTGGGTACGCGCATGAGATCCCCCTGATTGATGCTTGAGCTTGTGACCGGCGTCCGGTGTGGTCAATGCGACATGACCGGCTCCGGTTTCACCTACCGCGGAGGTACGACAGCATTGACGTCGGGAACGGCTGAACGGAGGCGCCATTTGCAGCGTGTGGCGGGCCTTGCGATGTTGCACCGCCGTCCTGCGTGTGTTAGCAGAACGCGCGATTTTCGTGGGGTTCGGTCGCTCTCGCGACCCCTTCCGGAAATTCGAAGTCCCACTTTAATTTCAAGGGCTTGCGCCGCCCGCTGCGAGGGGCGCCGAGCCTGCGGAATTGCCCTGACGAGCAAACCACGTGGCAGGCGACAAACCGATGGTATCTGGCATGGCTGGACGCTATGCCACCGCCCTCTTCGAACTGGCGCTCGAAGAGCACGCCCTCGACTCCGTGAAAGCCGATCTCGACCGTTTCGAAGCGATGATCGCCGAGAGCCCGGACCTGCAGCGGCTGGTGCGCAGCCCGGTGTTCACCGCCAAGCAGCAGACCACGGCGCTGTCGGCCGTGCTCGAGAAGACCGGCATCGACGGACTCGCGGCACGCTTCCTTAAGTTCGTCGCGTCGAACCGCCGGCTGTTTGCGGCGCCCGACATGATCCGAGGTTTTCGCACGCTGGTCGCCCATCACAAGGGCGAGACGTCGGCGACGGTCACCGTGGCCGAGAAGCCGACCGACGCGCATCTCACCGCGGTCAAGGACGCGCTCAAGGCCATCACCAAGAAGGACGTGCAGATCGAGGTGAAGGTCGATCCGTCGATCATCGGCGGGCTGATCGTCAAGCTCGGCAGCCGCATGGTCGACACGTCACTCCGCACCAAGCTCAACGCCATCAAGCTAGCGATGAAAGAGGTCTCCTGATGGACATCCGCGCCGCTGAAATCTCCGCGATCCTCAAGGAGCAGATCAAGAACTTCGGCCAGGAAGCCGAGGTGTCCGAAGTCGGACAGGTGCTCTCGGTCGGCGACGGCATCGCCCGCGCCTACGGCCTCGACAACGTGCAGTCCGGCGAGATGGTCGAGTTCGAGAACGGCGTGCGCGGCATGGCGCTCAATCTCGAAACCGACAACGTCGGCATCGTGATCTTCGGCAATGACCGCGAGATCAAGGAAGGCCAGACCGTCAAGCGCACGCGCGCGATCGTGGACGTGCCGGTCGGCAAGGAGATGCTCGGCCGCGTGGTCGACGCGCTCGGCAACCCGATCGACGGCAAGGGCGCGATCACCGCGAAGGAGCGCCGCCGGGTCGACGTGAAGGCGCCCGGCATCATTCCGCGCAAGTCGGTGCACGAGCCGATGGCGACCGGCCTCAAGGCGGTCGACTCGCTGATCCCGATCGGCCGCGGCCAGCGCGAGCTGATCATCGGCGACCGCCAGACCGGCAAGACCGCAATCGCGCTCGACACCATCCTCAACCAGAAGCCGCTCAACGCCTCGAACGACGAGAAGATCAAGCTCTACTGCGTCTACGTCGCGATCGGGCAGAAGCGCTCCACCGTCGCGCAGTTCGTGAAGGTGCTGGAGGAGCAGGGCGCGCTCGAATATTCGATCATCGTCGCCGCCACCGCCTCCGACCCGGCGCCGATGCAGTATCTTGCGCCGTTTGCCGGCTGCACCATGGGCGAGTATTTCCGCGATAACGGCATGCACGCGGTCATCATCTATGACGACTTGTCGAAGCAGGCCGTCAGCTATCGCCAGATGTCGCTGCTGCTGCGCCGCCCGCCGGGCCGTGAAGCCTATCCCGGCGACGTGTTCTATCTGCACTCGCGCCTGCTCGAGCGCGCGGCCAAGATGAACGATGCCAACAAGGGCGGCTCGCTCACGGCGCTGCCGATCATCGAGACCCAGGCGAACGACGTCTCGGCTTACATCCCGACCAACGTGATCTCGATCACCGACGGCCAGATCTTCCTGGAGACCGACCTGTTCTACCAGGGCATCCGCCCGGCGGTGAACGTCGGCCTCTCGGTGTCGCGCGTGGGCTCGGCGGCGCAGACCAAGGCGATGAAGAAGGTCGCCGGCCGCATCAAGGGCGAGCTCGCCCAGTACCGTGAGATGGCCGCGTTCGCGCAGTTCGGCTCCGACCTCGACGCCACCACGCAGCGCCTGCTCAACCGCGGCGCGCGGCTGACCGAGCTGCTCAAGCAGCCGCAGTTCTCGCCGCTCAAGATGGAAGAGCAGGTCGTCGTCATCTATGCCGGCGTCAACGGCTATCTCGATCCGCTCGCGGTCAACCGTGTGAAGGCATTCGAGGAGGGCTTGCTGACGCATGTGCGCAGCCAGAACGCCGACATCCTCGAGGACGTCCGCAAGACCGGCGACCTCTCGGATGCTACGGCCGCCAAGCTGAAGTCGGCGGTGGACAGTTTCGCCAAGAATTTCGCATGATGATGCCGATATTCATCCGAGCCACGAACTCCGCCCTGTTCCCTCCCCCCTTGTGGGGGAGGGCTAGGGAGGGGGGTGGTGCGTTTGGTGGGATCGCGCACGCACGCACGACCCCCACCCCCAACCCCTCCCCACCGTCAGGGCGTTCACGCCCGTCTTTGACGGGCTTTGGGGGAGGGGAGCACACCGCGACGCGGGGATAGACGGCAATGGCCTCCCTCAAGGACATGCGGGTCCGCATCGCCGCCACCAAGGCGACGCAGAAGATCACCAAGGCCATGCAGATGGTCGCCGTCTCGAAGCTGCGGCGGGCGCAGGCGGCGGCGGAGGCCGCGCGTCCCTATGCCGAGCACATGGACAAGGTGCTGCGCAGCATCGCGGCCTCGGTGGCCGGGCTCGATTCGGCGCCGGCGCTGATGCGCGGCACCGGCAGCGACCGCGTGCATCTCTTGCTCGTGTGCACCGCCGAGCGCGGGCTCTGCGGCCCGTTCAATTCGGCGATCGTGCGGCTGGTGCGCGAGCATGCCAACAGGCTCCTCGCTGACGGCAAGGAAGTGAAGATCTTCTGTGTCGGGAAGAAGGGCTACGAGCAGCTTCGCCGCAATTACGAGAAGAACATCATCGAGCACATCGAGCTGCGCTCGGTCCGCACCATCGGCTTCGTCAACGCCGAAGCGATCGCGCAGCAGGTCATCGTCGCTCTATGAGAAAGGCGCGTTCGACGTCTGCACGCTGTTCTTCTCGCGCTTCAAGTCGGTGATCGCGCAGCTTCCGACCGCGCAGCAGATCATCCCGCCGGTGTTCGCCCCCTCCCACCCCTCCTCGGCAAGCGCGTCAGGGAGGGGCGAGGGCGCCGCCGCATCCTACGAATACGAGCCGGACGAGGAGGAAATCCTCACCGAGCTGCTGCCGCGCAACATCGCGGTGCAGATTTTCCGTGCGCTGCTCGAAAACGGCGCCTCGTTCTACGGCGCGCAGATGAGCGCCATGGACAACGCCACCCGCAACGCCGGCGAAATGATCCGCAAGCAGACGCTCACCTACAACCGCACGCGCCAGGCGATGATCACCAAGGAACTGATCGAGATCATCTCCGGCGCCGAGGCGCTCTGACACTTTCCTAAGAGGAAGACCAATGGCAACGCCCCAAACCAACGCGGTCGGCAAGATCACCCAGGTCATCGGCGCCGTCGTCGACGTGCAGTTCGAAGGCCACCTGCCGGCGATCCTGAACGCGCTCGAGACCAAGAACGGCGGCAACCGCCTGGTGCTCGAAGTGGCGCAGCACCTCGGCGAGTCGACGGTGCGCACCATCGCGATGGATACCTCGGAAGGCCTGGTGCGCGGCCAGGAGGTCACCGACACCGGCGTGCCGATCGAGGTTCCGGTCGGCGAAGAAACGCTCGGCCGCATCATCAACGTGGTCGGCGAGCCGGTCGACGAAGCCGGTCCGGTCAAGACCAAGGCCAAGCGCGCGATCCACCAGGATGCGCCGCCCTATACCGAGCAGTCGACCGAGGCGGAGATCCTCGTCACCGGCATCAAGGTCGTCGATCTGCTTGCCCCGTACGCCAAGGGTGGAAAGATCGGCCTGTTCGGCGGCGCCGGCGTCGGCAAGACCGTGCTGATCATGGAGCTGATCAACAACGTCGCGAGGGCGCACGGCGGCTACTCGGTGTTCGCCGGCGTGGGCGAGCGCACCCGCGAAGGCAACGATCTCTATCACGAGATGATCGAGTCCGGCGTCAACAAGGACCCGAAGAAGAACAACGGCTCGACCGCCGGCTCGAAATGCGCGCTGGTGTACGGCCAGATGAACGAGCCGCCGGGCGCGCGCGCCCGCGTCGGCCTCTCCGGCCTGACCGTCGCGGAATATTTCCGCGACCAGGGCCAGGACGTGCTGTTCTTCGTCGACAACATCTTCCGCTTCACCCAGGCGGGCTCGGAAGTGTCGGCGCTGCTCGGCCGCATTCCTTCGGCGGTGGGCTATCAGCCGACGCTCGCCACCGACATGGGCGCGCTGCAGGAGCGCATCACCACCACGACCAAGGGCTCGGTCACCTCGGTGCAGGCGATCTACGTGCCGGCCGACGACCTGACCGACCCGGCGCCGGCGACCTCGTTCGCGCACCTTGACGCCACCACCGTGCTGTCGCGCGACATCGCCGCCAAGGGCATCTATCCGGCGGTGGACCCGCTCGATAGCACCTCGCGCATGCTGTCGCCGCTGATCGTCGGCGAGGAGCACTACGCGGTGGCGCGGCAGGTGCAGCAGGTGCTGCAGCGCTACAAGTCGCTACAGGACATCATCGCCATCCTCGGCATGGACGAGCTGTCGGAAGAGGACAAGCTCACCGTGTCGCGCGCACGCAAGATCGAGCGCTTCCTATCGCAGCCGTTCTTCGTCGCTCAGGTCTTCACCGGCGTAGATGGCAAGCTCGTCGACCTCGCCGACACCATCCGCGGCTTCAAGGGCCTGGTGGAAGGCAAATACGACCACCTGCCGGAGGCAGCCTTCTACATGGTCGGCACCATCGAAGAGGCGGTCGAGCAGGGCAAGAAGCTGGCGGCGGAAGCGGCGTAACGGATCGTTTGATGGCCACCTTCCAGTTCAATCTCGTCTCGCCGGAAAAGCTCCTGTTCACCGGAGAGGTGACGCAGGTCGACGTGCCCGGCGCGGAAGGCGATTTCGGCGTGCTCGCCGGCCATGCGCCGTTCGTCACCACCATGCGGCCCGGCATCCTCACCATTCACCGCGAAGGCGGTGCGCAGCGCGTCGCGGTCTCGGGCGGCTTCGCCGAGGTGAGCGACGCCGGACTGACCGTGCTCGCCGACGTCGCGGTGCCGGTCGAGGACGTCAACCGCGACGCCTTCGCGGGCTTCGTCAAGGAAGCCGAGGACGCCGCGGCGAAGGCGCCGGAAGGCGCGCAACGCGACAAGCTCGTGCTGCGCGCCGATCAGTTGCGGCAATTGCAGGCGTCGCTGCCGAACTGACGGTCGCGGGTGCCCCGGGCTTGACCCGGGGCCCAGCGTAAGGCTTGCGCAGCGCAATATTTCTTCACAACGACAATTCTGGGTCCCGGGTCTCGCGTGCGCTCGCCCGGGACACGAGAGTTGCGTCACGCGAAGGCGTCAGGACGGTGCGTTCGTACGAGCCTTTGCGCGCTCACTCAGAATGCGGGCAAGGGGGTTCGGCTGTGGAGCTTCCACCAGCTTCAGCGTGTTCGTGTCATGGTGGTCGAAGCTGTTGCCGCCGCCGACCACGAGCATGGTGTGGGTCAGATAGGTCCAGCTTCCGTCGTCGTTGCAGGTGATGTCGATGCGATAGCTGTCGGTTCGAAATTCCTTCTCCAGGAATTCCGTTGAGCAGATGCCGTAGCGGGTGTCCCCGCGTTTCGCCTCCACGAAGAATTTGCGATCGTCCGGGCCGGCATGACCGCCCGCCAGCAGCACCTGCCCGCGCGGGATGGCCAGGGTTTGCATGATCAATCCGGTCGCGGGCTCCCAGAGCCAATAGCCGACCTGGTCGTGAAAGGTGATGTCCTCTTCCGGCGTGTTGATGTGAACGTGATAGCGAAGACCGTAGAAAAGCTGCGGACCATTGGTCTGCGGATCGATCGGGTCCATTCGCACCGTCTCGATGAAGACGCGACGCTCAGGGCCCTCGGCTTTCGGATTGACGTCCACGCCCTTGTCTGCCCGCCACAAGCCGGCGAGGCGCCGCAGGGGGCCAAGATTGGCAAGCGTGTCCGGATCGACGTTGTCCGGTTCGGTGAAGATGTCGGGTTTCGACACGGGTACCCTCAGTGTTCTCGACTCTAATCTACGCCTTCGCAAACCTTGCGAACTCTTCGACCACCCGGTCGTACACCGGCCGCTTGAACGGAATGATCAGCGCCGGCAGCTTGTCCATCGCCTCCCAGCGCCAGTCCACGAACTCCGGCTTGTGGCCGCCGGGCGGATGGCCGATGTCGATCTCGGAATCCTTGCCGGTGAAGCGCAGCGCGTACCACTTCTGCGTCTGCCCGCGGAACTTGCCCTTCCAGGCCTCGCCGACAATCTCGCGCGGAATGTCGTAGCTCAGCCATTCCGGCACTTCGGCGAGCTTCTCGACCGAGCGGATGCCGGTTTCCTCATGCAGCTCGCGCAGCGCCGCCTTGTAGGTGTCCTCGCCCTTGTCGACGCCGCCCTGCGGCATCTGCCAGGAATGCGTGGCGTCGACGTGCTCGGGCCCGCCGCGCCGCTTGCCGATGAACACGCGGCCCTTGCGGTTGATCACCATGATCCCGACGCAGGGGCGATAGGGGAGGGATTCGTAGCGGGGCATTGCAGGTTCCGTCATGCCCGCGAAGGCGGGCATCCACGGCTTAGGTGAGCACGACGGAGTTTGCCTGTCGAGATCACCGGGTCACGCGCCTTTCGGCGCTGCCCGGTGATGATCGAAACGATCGCTTCGCGATCGCGTCGATCAACTGGACTTCGCCCGCGCCACCACGGTGGTGATCGGAACCAGCTGGATGCCGCGGCTTTCCGCGGCCTTGATCCAGCGCGAGATGCGGTCGATGGAGACCGGCAGCGCGCCGGCAAAGCCGACCGCCGTGCCGCGCGCGCGCGCGACGGTTTCGAGCCGGCCGAGCGCCCGGTCGACGTCCGCCGGGGTCGGCACCTGGTCGATGATGAGATCGGCCTTGGCGAAGGCGAGGTTGTTGGCGCCCGCGATCTGGCCCGCCAGGCTGCGCGCCGAGGAGCCGTCGTCGAGATAGATCAGCCCGCGCGTTGCGGCCTCGCGCAGCACCGGCGCCATCCCTTGCTCGGAGGCGCTGAAGCGGCCGCCCATGTAGTTGACGATGCCGACATAGCCCTGGAAGCGGCTCATCAGCCAATGCAGGCGGTCGAGATTCTGCGCGCCGTCGATCGAGGTCAGCAGCGTGTGCGGGCCCGGGTCGTTGTCGGGATAGTCGAACGGCTCCATTGGAATCTGCAGCATCACCTCGTGGCCGGTCTCGCGCGCGCGTGCGACCTGGCGTTCAAGTTCACTGCCATAGGGCGCGAAAGCAAACGTGATGGGACCCGGCAGCTTGTGCAACGCGTCGGCGGTGGTGTTCGAGCCGATGCCCAGCCCGCCGACCACGATCGCGACGCGCGGGCCATTGCTCTTGCCGTTGGCGCCATTGCTGCCATTGGCCTTGGCCGGACGCGCGAAGGCCTCCGACGGCCGCGTTCCGTCCTGCGCGATCTTCGGCAACGGGCCGTGGCGCGACGGTTCGGTGAGGCGCGGGTCATTGGCGGCGCCGGGTTGGCCATTTTGGCCACCTTGGCCGGCGCCACTTTGGGTGCCACCACCTTGGCCGCCCTCGGGTGAAGTCGGGATTACGATGTCGCGCCGCTCGCCGGTGCCGCCGTCGATGATGGTGACGGTCTTGGCGCCGGGGGGAGTTGTCGGCGCTCCGGTTTTGACGGCCGGTGCGCCGGCCGGCGGTGCTCCGGGTGGGGTGGTCGGTGCGTCGATCGCCGCGGCCGCATCGGTCGATACGGTGGCGGGTGCGATTGCGATCGGCTCGCCGCCGAGCGGATCGTTGCCGAACATCGCGACGCCGGCGAGCATCGCAGCCGGGATCGCCAGCAGCGCGGCAATGACCGGCGGCCACGGAATGGTCAGGCCTTTGCGGCGGGTGCGAACCTTGCCTTGTCCGAGCGGGGTGCTCAGATCGTCCGTGCTCACGGGCCAAACCCTTCGCGAATCAGCGCCTCGAAATCGTTACCCCAAAACCTGCACCGGAAGTCGTTAACCGTTCGTTTACCGTGCTGGGCTCGCCGATGGCTGGGCATGGCGCGTTCCGGCGAGAGCCGCAGCGATGCGGCGTGTTGACGCCTGCATAGATGGTTCGTGCGCGACGACCGCGCCGAAATCGAGAATGGCGATGAAGATGTCGGCGCGCGGTACCGCCGCGCCGCCGAATCAATAATCCAAATTAAGAGCCATCTTTAGCGGATGTTAAGGCGCCCCGGCCAACCTGCGGTTGCCGGTGGATCCGTTCGAAACACGCGTTCCACGGGCTGAAGCGGCGTGGCTGAATCCTCGCGCGCCGGTGGGCGACCCAGGACGGGGTGGGCGTAATGATTGCGATCTTCAAGCGGATACGTGTCGGCGTCGGCGCGCGAATCTACCTGGCCATCGCGGCCATCGTCCTCCTGACCATCGTGGCTTCCGCGGTTGCCGCGTTGTCTTTCGGTCGCGTCACACAGACGGTTCGCAGCCTCTTTGACGAGCATTACCCGGTGGTCGAGCTCTCGCGCGAGCTTGCCCAGGTCGCCAGCGCGACCGTCGCCATGGCCCCGAAGCTTGCCGAGGTCGTCACCGACAGCGACCGCGCTGCGGTGGTCGGCCGCCTGGAGCAAGGCACGGCGCGCATGCGTTCCATTGTCACCGCCCTGGACGAGCGCAAGGCCGTCGATCGTGCCCGCATGACGACGATGATCGACCGGCTCGCCGCGAACATTCAGCAGATGGACAACGCGGCCCGCCAGCGCATCGCGATCGAAGTCCAGAAGGCCGAGGTTGCGGAGCGCATGAGCAGGGCGCGCGTGGTGTTCAATCAGGTGCTGTCGAATACAGTCGACGAAACGCAGTTCGCCCTGACAATCGGCCTGCAAAGCGCGGGCGAAATCACCGACGCGGAGCAGCTCAAGGCCACGCTGAAGAAACTCGCGGACCAGGAACTGGCCCGCTACGGCACCAGCCTGACGCTGCTCGCCGAGCTCAACCAGGCCTATGGCCTTTTGCGTGAAGCGCTCGCGGTCGATCGCGCCGACGTGATCAAGTACGTCCAAGATCGGCTGCAGGACCTGGCGACAAGCGTGGACAAGACGCTGCAGGAGACCGAGGCCAGGTATCCCGATCCGAACCGCCGCAACGTGACGCTGGCCGTGCTGGCCTTCGGCATCGGCGACGGCAATGTGTTCACCTTGCGCGAACGCGAATTCGGCAACCGCCAGTCGATCGTGAACAATCTGGCGGCGCTGACCGACGTCGCGAATGAGCTCAACGCGGAGATCGACCGCATCGTCATGGGGGCGCGATCCGCCGCCAACGACGCGACCCAGTCGACCTTGACGATGATGTCGAGCAGCAGCCTGTGGCTCATCCTGATCGCCGCGGCCAGCGTGCTCGCGGCCGCCGGCATCGCCTTCTTCATCGTGCGCCCGAAAATCGTAGTCCGGCTGCGGCACCTGTCGGTGGTGACGCGGGCGATCGCCGAAGGCCAGCTCGATACCAAGATCGGTGATTACGGCACCGATGAGATCGGCGAGGTGGCGAAGGCCGTCAGATTCTTCCGCGATGCCGGCGTCGAGAAGCTTCGGCTCGAGCGCGAGGCGCAAGAGCAGCACGCCGTCGCGGCCGAGGAGCGGGTGCGCAACGAGCAGGCCCGCGATGCCGCTGCCCAGCAGGTCGAAATGGTCGTGGGCATGCTCGGCCGCGCGCTGTCCGGTATGGCCGAGGGCGATCTGCAGGTGCGCCTGATCGATCAATGTGCGCCGGAATACAGCAAGGTGAAGGAAGACTTCAACGCCGCGCTGACGACGCTGCAGGAGACGATCAGCGCGATCAGGACGTCCGCGCAGGAGGTCTCCAACGCCTCCGCCGAGATATCCGCCAGCACCACCGACCTGTCGCAGCGCACCGAAGAGCAGGCCGCCAATCTCGAGGAGACGTCGTCCTCGCTGGAGCGGATCGCCACGATCGTGCGCAAGAACGCGGAGCGTGCGCAGCAGGCCAGCCAGTTCGCCGCCAAGACGCGCACCGTGGCCGACCGCGGCGGCGAGGTGGTCACCCAGGCCATGGGCGCCATGTCGCGGATCGAAGAGTCCTCGCGCGAGATCTCCGACATCATCAACCTGATCGACGAGATTGCACGCCAGACCAACCTGCTGGCGCTGAACGCGGCGGTCGAGGCGGCACGCGCCGGCGACGCCGGCCGCGGGTTCGCCGTGGTCGCGTCGGAGGTCAGAAATCTGGCGCAGCGCTCGTCCGAGGCCGCCAAAGGCATCCGCGGCCTGATCACCAGCAGCTCCACCCGGGTTCATGAGGGTGTCGAGTTCGTCAACCGCGCCGGATCGGCGCTGAACGACATCGTCGAGTCGATCAAGCAGGTGGTCGATATCGTGAACGAGATCGCCAACGCCAGCGGCGAGCAGGCCGCCGGTATCGATCAGGTCAACAACGCGCTGGAGCGCATGGACGAGGTCACGCAGCAGAACTCGGCGCTGGTCGAGGAGAATGCCGCCACGGCCAAGGCGCTCAGCCAGCAGGCCGCCGAGATGACCGAGCGGGTCGACTTCTTCCACCTCGACGGCACCCCCACCGACCCGAGGTCGGCGCGGGCGGCCTGACGCAAAAAAAGACCCTGATCCGATCGCTCGGACCAGGGTCTGATGGCGTCTCCGCAGTAGCGGCTTAGTTCGGCGTCGAGCGCGGATTGGCCGGATAGGCCGAGTTCTTCTGCACGCCGCGGATCAGTTCCAGCGCAAGCTGGCGCGCCTTGTCGTTCTTCGGATCCGGCGGGACGTAGGACTGCGAGCCGGTCTCCTCCTGGCCATCGGCCTTGAGGTGGCCGCGCAGCGAGGATTCGCCCCGCGCACTGTCACGCGTCTTCAGCTCTTCCGGAACGTCCTGCAGGATCTCGATGTCGGGCGTGATGCCGCGCGCCTGGATCGAGCGGCCGGACGGGGTGAAGTAGCGCGCGGTGGTGAGCCGCAGCGCGCCGTTGCCCTGACCGAGCGGGATGATGGTCTGCACCGATCCCTTGCCGAACGAGCGGGTGCCAATGATGGTCGCGCGCTTGTGATCCTGCAACGCGCCCGCGACGATCTCAGACGCCGAAGCCGAGCCGCCGTTGATCAGGATGATGATCGGCTTGTTCTTGGTGAGGTCGCCCGCCCGGGCATTGAAGCGCTGGGTCTCGTCGTTGTTGCGGCCGCGGGTGGAGACGATCTCGCCCTTCTCCAGGAACGCGTCCGCCACCGAGATCGCCTGATCGAGCAGGCCGCCCGGATTGTTGCGCAGGTCGAGCACGATGCCCTTGAGCTTGTCGCCCGACTGATTCACCAGGTCGTTGATCGCGCGCCGGACGCCGTCGGTGGTCTGCTCGTTGAACTGGCTGACGCGGATATAGGCGACGTCGTCGCCCTCCATGTTGGAACGCACCGAGCGCACGCGGATGATGTCGCGCGTGATCGATACCTCGACCGGCTTCTCGATGCCCTTGCGGCTGATGCGGAGCTGGATCTTGGTGTTGACCGGGCCGCGCATCTTCTCGACCGCCTGGTTGAGCGTGAGGCCCTGCACCGGCTCGCCGTCGAGATGGGTGATGATGTCGTTGGCCATGACGCCGGCCTTCGCCGCGGGCGTCTCGTCGATCGGCGCCACCACCTTGATCAGGCCGTCTTCCATGGTGACCTCGATGCCGAGGCCGCCGAACTCGCCGCGGGTCTGCACCTGCATGTCGCGGAAGCTCTTGGCGTCCATGTAGCTCGAATGCGGATCGAGACCCGCCAGCATGCCGTTGATCGCCGATTCGACCAGCTTGGCGTCGTCGGGCTTCTCCACGTAGTCGGAGCGGACCCGCTCGAACACGTCGCCGAACAGCGAGAGCTGCCGGTAAGTGTCGGAGGCCGCCGCCCGCGCGCTCGAACCGTCGAACACGATGCGTGGTTGGGTACCAATGAGCGTCAGGGCTACGCCTGCTGCTGCACCGAGGAGAATGAGTGAAGTCTTGCGCATTATCCGCGAACCTTCTCGCTGTCGCTTGCCGCCCACCACGGGCTCGAGTCCACAGGAGTTCCGTCCTTCCGGAACTCCACATACAAAATGGGTTGCCCCGAACCGGTCGCAATGGTGGCCGGCGTTACGATTCGCCCACCCATCACTGCGACGGGCTCTCCCGTCACCACAAACTGCCCCAGATCAACGGAAATCCGATCCATTCCCGCTAGCAACACATGATACCCGTCGCCCGCATTCAGGATCAAGAGTTGGCCGTAATTGCGGAAGGGTCCCGCATAAACAACCCAACCATCACACGGAGCTGTGATCTGGGCCCCCGGCCGGGCCGAGATGGAAAGGCCTTTTTCCAGCCCGCCGACCCCGTCGGCGGTTCCATATTCCCTGATTCGCACGCCATTCACAGGCAGCGGTAAAGTTCCCTTGGCCCGGGCGAAGGCGATCGCGGGCGCAAGCCGGCCCGGGTCCTTGAGCGCCGCCAGGCCGGTGCGGGCATCGGTGGACTTTTTTTCCTCGCCGCTGCGGGCCGCCAGGCGCGCCGCGCGGGTTGGGCGATCGAGGTCCTGCTCGAGTTTGGCGATCAGTTCCTGCAGGTCCTCCGACCGCCGCCCGAGCTGCGCCGCCCGCTCGCGCTCCGCGGTCAGGGCCTTCTCGACTTCGGCCTGCTGCTTCTGGCGCTGCTCGGTCAACGCGGTGAGCTGCGCGATGTCGTTGGCGAGCGTGGTGCGGCTCCTTTCGAGATTGGCGCGCTCGGCCGCGGTCTCCTTGCGCACCGACGCCAGCCCCGAAAGGTCATTGGCCAGCGCATCGACGTCCTTGCGCATCTCCGGGAGCACCGCGCCGAACAGGATCGCGGAGCGCACCGATTGCAGCGCGTCCTCCGGCGTCACCAGCATCGCCGGCGGCGGATTGCGGCCGATACGCTGCAGCGCCGCCAGCACATTGCCGATGAGGTGGCGGCGCGCGTCGAACGACGCACGCAGGGTCCGCTCCTTCTCGTCGAGCGCCGGCAGCCGCTGCTCGCCGGTCGCGATCTGGTGCTCGACGACACGCACGCGCGCGGCAATGTCGATGAGCTGGCGGTTGAGCTTGCGGCGGTCGTCGCCGATCTGATCGACCTGGCGGCGCAGATTGGATTCCGCTTCGCGCGCCTTCTTCTGCTCGCCGCGGAGGATCTGCAGTTCCTTCTCGCGCTGATTCAGCGCGTCGAGCTTGGGCGAGCCTTTGGCGGCGGGTGCGGCCGGCGCTGGCGCTTGCTGCGGCGGCGTCGAGTCGGTCGGGGGAGCGCTGTTCGGAAGATTGATAAAGGGGACCTGGCCCGGCCGCGGCGGCGTCTGCGCTGACGTCGCGAGAATCCATGGCGGCAGCACTGCGAGTGCTGCAGCAATCAAGGGGCCGGATGCGATGCCACGCCGCTGCATCAGAAAGAGAATCATCAAGGCTGTCTAAGCAAGAACGATACCGCCCCGGAGACCAATCGTCACGATTGGTACGGCATTAAGACTAAGCCGGGGCCGGACGGAAACGTGGTCAACGCCGGGGCGGGATACCGCCCCCGGTGGGGTGAGTTTGGACGGCCCGGGACGGCCTCAAAAATGCAAAAGCGGCACGTTGCCGGTGCGGTCGAAAATAGAAGAAATCATTCGTCTGTCTCATATCAATAGTATCATATTCTTTTCATTGCGGAATTTGAACCTTGCTATAGATTTTCATTCCAAAGACATAGGTTCTCAGGACGTTTGGCAATGCGCTTTCTGCCGGTTTTCATGGATGTCACCAGCGGTCCCGTCGCGCTTGTCGGCGCGGGCGAGCACGCGGTCAACAAGCTGCGGCTCCTGCTGGCCGCCCATGCGACCGTGCGCTGGTTCCCCGGCCACACCGACGTCGCCGACGAGATCGTGCAGGCCGCGGCCTCGCCCGGGCATCTCGAGGTCGACTTTCACGATCCCCTGTCCGCCAATCTCGACGGCGCCATTGCGGTCGTAAGCGCGACCGGCGATGCGCGCGACGAGACGATTTCTGCCCGCGCCCGCGAGGCCGGCATTCCGGTGAACGTGGTCGACCGTGCGGACCTTTCCAGCTTCGTGTTCCCGGCGATCGTCGATCGCGGCGACGTGGTCGTGGCGATCGGCACCGGCGGTCATGCGCCGGTGCTGGCGCGGCGCCTGCGCGAGCGCATCGAGGCGATCGTGCCCGCGCGCATCGGCGACCTCGCCGCGCTGATGGGCCGCTATCGCCGCCGTGTGGCCGAGGCCGTGCAATCGCCGCGGCAGTTCTGGCAGAAGGTCGTCGACGGCCCGATCGGCGCGGCGGTGCTTGCCGGCCGCCTGGTGCGCGCCGAGGCCGACCTCGTGCGCAGCATCGACAATGGCGACGGCCGCGACCGCGCAAGGCGCGACCGGCACCGTGTTCCTGGTCGGCGCCGGCCCGGGCGATCCCGATCTGCTGACGCTGCGCGCCCTGCAGGTGTTGCAGGACGCCGACATCGTGTTCCACGACGAGCTCGTCACCGACGCGGTGCTCGACCGCGTGCGGCGCGACGCCAAGCGCGTGTTCGTCGGCAAGCGCCGCGGCGAGGGCGGCATCGGACAGGACGAGATCAACAAGCGTCTGGTCGACGCCGCCAAAGCCGGCCGCAAGGTGGTTCGCTTGAAGGGCGGCGATGCCTTCGTGTTCGGACGCGGCGGCGAAGAGATCGAGCGCCTGCGCGAAGAGAATATTCCGATCGTCATCGTTCCCGGGATCACGGCGGCGCTCGGCTGCGCCGCGGAAGTCGAATTGCCGCTCACCTTCCGCAACGAGGCGACGCGGCTCTCCTTCGTCACCGCGCATCGCGCCGACGAGGCCGCGGCGGTCGACTGGTCCGGTCTCGCCGGCAAGGAGACGACGGTGGTGGTCTATATGGGCCTCGCCTCGGCGGCTGCCGTCCGCGACGGACTCACCAAGGCCGGGCGCGATCCGGCGACGCCGGCGGCGGTGCTGGCGCGCGGCACGCGCCCCAACTCGCGCGCCGCGGTCGGGCGGCTCGACGATCTTCCCAAGCTCGCCGCCGCTGCCGGCGAAGGCCCGGCGCTGCTGGTGATCGGCGAGGTCGTCGCGCACTCCAAGCCCTGGCGCGAAGCCCTCGAATTCCTGAATGCACAGGTGGCCGCATGACCTCCCCGCACGAACAGAAGAAACGCAAGGTCAACGGCTCCGTGGTCGTCACCGCCAACCGTCTCGGCGACGGCGCGGTGGTCTATCGCACCGTCAACGACGAGTGGACGACCGATCTCGCGTCGGCCGCGGTGGTGGCGGCGCCGGCAGCGGCGGTGCTGCTGCAACGCGCGGAAGCCGACGGCGTGCGTGCGGTCGGCCCCTATATCGCGCCGGTCGAGCTGGCGGCGGGCAACCGCGTGCTGCCGGGCAATCTGCGCGAGCGCATCCGGCTGGCCGGCCCGACCTTCACGCTGCCGGGCGCGGCGCCGCGCATGATCCCGACAAGCGGGAGCCGGCTATCGGAAACGGTCGTGTACCGGCAGGAAGACCGCTAAGCAATGTACCGCTACGACGATTTCGACCAGGCGCTGGTCAACCAGCGCGTCTCCGAATTCCGCGACCAGGTGGGCCGCCGGCTCTCCGGCGCGCTGACCGAGGACGAATTCAAGATCCTGCGCCTGATGAACGGCGTCTATCTGCAGCTGCACGCCTACATGCTGCGGATCGCGATCCCCTACGGCACGCTGTCGTCCGAGCAGATGCGCATGCTGGCGCATGTGGCGCGCCGCTACGATCGTGGCTACGGCCATTTCACCACCCGGCAGAACATCCAGTTCAACTGGATCAAGCTCGAGGAGATGCCGGATACGCTCGCCGATCTCGCCAGCGTGAAAATGCATGCGATGCAGACCTCGGGCAATTGCGTGCGCAACGTCACCACCGACCAGTGGGCGGGCGTGGCGGCCGACGAGATCGAGGATCCCCGTATCTGGGCGGAAGTCGTGCGTCAGCATTCGACGATGCATCCGGAATTCACGTTCCTGCCGCGCAAGTTCAAGATCGCGATCACGGCCGCCTCGCATGATCGCGCCGCGATCGCGGTCCATGACATCGGCCTGCGCATGATCCGCAACGCCGCGGGCGAGGTCGGTTTCGAAGTGATGGTCGGCGGCGGGCTCGGCCGCACGCCGTTCATCGGCAAGGTGATCAAGCCGTTCCTGCGCAAGCGCGACTTCCTGAGCTACATCGAGGCAATCCTGCGCGTCTACAACCAGTACGGACGGCGCGACAACATCTACAAGGCGCGCATCAAGATCCTGGTGCACGAGCTCGGCGCGGAAAAATTCGCCGCCGAAGTCGAGACCGAGTGGAATGCGATCAAAGACGGCGCGCTGGCGCTCGATCCCGCCGTGATCGCCGACGTCGCCGGGCGCTTCACCTATCCGGACTATGAGCGGCTGGAGGACAATCCGCCGGCGCTGGCACGCGCCCGCAAGGAAGACCGCGCCTTCGCCGCGTGGCTCGACAACTCCGTCGCGAACCACAAGCAGCCGGGCTACGCCATCGTCACGCTGTCGCTGAAGCCGACCGGCGCGCCGCCCGGCGACGCCACCGCCGATCAGATGGACGCCATCGCCGACCTCGCCGACCGCTACAGCTTCAGCGAGATCCGCGTCGGCCATGAGCAGAACCTGGTGCTGCCGCATGTTGCGCAGCGCGACCTGCTCGCGCTCTGGCAGAAGCTCGAAGCGCACGAACTGGCGACGCCGAATGTCGGGCTTGTCTCCGACATCATCGCCTGCCCGGGCCTCGACTATTGCAGCCTCGCCAATGCGCGCTCGATCCCGGTCGCGCAGGAGCTGACGCAACGCTTCCGCGATCACGTGCTGGCGCGCACCATCGGGCGGCTGCACATTAATATTTCCGGCTGCATCAATGCCTGCGGCCACCACCATGTCGGCCACATCGGCATCCTCGGCGTCGAGAAGAACGGCGAGGAGTTCTACCAGATCACGCTCGGCGGCCGCGCCGACGAGGGCGCCAAGATCGGCACGCTGCTCGGGCCGGCGGTGCGTTACGGCGAAGTCGCCGACGTCGTCGAGGACGTGGTCGCGGCCTATGTGGAACTGCGCAATGCGCCTGAGGAACTGTTCGTCGACACCGTGAAGCGTCTCGGCGTCGAGCCATTCAAGGAACGTGTCTATGCCGCTCGTTAAGTCAGGACGGATTGTCGAAGACCAGTATGTGCGCATCGCCGACGACGCGCCGATCCCGGATGGCGTCGCGGTGATCGTATCAGGCGCGCGCTTCCTCGCCGACGCCGAAGCGCTCACCCAGCGCGTGGAGGCCGTCGGCGTGCTGTGGCCGAACAACCGGCCGATCTCCGAGCTGGCGCCCTATCTCTCGCGCGTCGCGCTGGTGGCGCTCGCATTCCCGGGCTTCCGCGACGGGCGCGCCTACAGCCAGGCGCGCATGCTGCGCGAGCGTTATGGTTTTGGCGGCGAATTGCGCGCCACCGGCCAGGTGCTGCGCGACCAGTTCCTGTTCCTGCTGCGCGCCGGCTTCGATTCCTTCGAGGTGTCGAAGGAGGCCGATGCGACGGCGTTCGCGGACAGCATCCGCCGCTTCGACGTGTTCTACCAGCCGACCGGCGACGGCCGCGCGACGGCGCTCCGCCGGCGGCTCGGCCGGCCGTTGCAGAGCCCGCCGGCGGCAGCGCATGTCCCGGAAAAGTGGACACCGGTTTTCCGAAAAGGACATGCGTCGACGTAAGAAATTTGCCCTCACGCCCTGTGATACGGGTGTCCGGACAGGATCGTGACGGCGCGGTAGAGCTGCTCCAAGAGCATCACCCGCACGAGCTGATGCGGCCAGGTCGCCGCGCCAAAGCCCAGCTTCAGGTTTGATTTGTCCTTCAAGGCCGGCGCGAGCCCGTCGGCGCCGCCGATCACGAACACCACCGCGGGCTTGTCCTCCGTGCGCCACGCCTGCAGGCGGCCGGCGAAGGCCGCGCTCGGCAGGCTCTCGCCGCGCTCGTCCATCAGCACGGTGACGGCGCGCGGCGGGATCACATTGGCGATGGCGATCGATTCTTCGAGCATGCGCCGCGCCGCGTTGTCGGCGCGGCTTTCGCGGATCTCGATGATGTCGAAACTGGTGAGCCCGAGACTGCGGCCGACCTGTGCCGTGCGCTTGAGATAGCGCTCCGCGAGGTCCCGCTCGGGACCCGACTTCAGACGTCCGACCGCCGCGATCACGACTCGCATGACCGCCAGTCTACGTCCGCCCCCCGCTGGAGAGGAGGGTGCTTTAGCTCGCCCGTGCCTTCGGTCCGCGCGCCCACATCTTTTCGAGCTGATAGAAGTCGCGCACTTCCGGCCGGAAGACATGGACGATCACGTCACCGGCATCGATCAGCACCCAGTCGCAATGCGGCATGCCCTCGACCCGCACGTTCTTCAGCCCAGCTTTGTGCAAGTCTTGGATCACGCGGTCCGCGATCGCGCCCACCTGCCGGTTGGAACGTCCGGAGGTGACGACCATGTGGTCGGCGATCGAAGATTTACCGGCGAGATCGATGGTGACAGTGTCCTCAGCCTTCATGTCATCGATGCTGGCGAGGACAAGGCGAAGGGTCTCCTCGGCGTCAGGACGCACCTTGGAAACCCGTTCGGGGGCGCGTCGCGCGCCGGCCCGAGAGACTGCAAGTGTGGACAGGGATCGCTTTCCTTTCGCTTCCTTCACTGCACATCACCGCGCCGATTCCGGCGCACCTCAAAGATAGGCATGGTCGGTTAATGGTTTCAACCACCTAGCCGTTCCGAGGCGGCAGTATTTTGCGCATTTTCAACGGCGGTTTTGCGACAGGCGCCGGGCCGCCCGCAGCGCCGTCGATGAGAGCGGCGATTTCAGCCCGTGCAGATAGACCCAGGCCGGCGGCTTGCGGCCGGCCAGCGACCGTGCCGCCCGCTCGGGAATGCGGTAGCGCGCCAGCGCCTGCGCCGCGGTTCCGCCGGCGGCGTAGAGGCTCGGGCCGAGCCGGTCGACCACCGCGAACGGCACCAGGGACGCGATCCCGCGCCAGTTCTCCCAGCGATGGAAGCTGCGGAGATTGTCGGCGCCCATGATCCAGACGAAATCGACCCCCGGGGAGTGGGCCTTGAGGTAAGCGATGGTGTCGAAGGTGTAGCGGGTGGCGATCGCGGCCTCGAGACCGGTCACGATGATGCGCGGATGATTGGCGAGCGCCTTCGCCGCCGCGATCCGCTCCGCGATCGGCGACAGCCCGCGTGTGTCCTTGAGCGGGTTGCCGGGCGTCACCAGCCACCAGACCCGGTCGAGGCCAAGCCGCCGCATGGCGATCAGGCAGGCGGCGCGGTGGGCGTCGTGCGGCGGATCGAAGGTTCCGCCGAACAGGCCGATCTTCATGCCGGGAGGGTGAGGGGGGAGCACGGACATCAGGCGAGCAATCAATCACAAACCCGGCGTCGCCGGGACGGCAAAAAACGAGGTCACGGCCGGATCTGCCCCGAGCCGCGGACGCGGTAGTTGAAGCTGGTGAGCTGCTCGACCCCGACCGGGCCGCGCGCGTGGAAGCGCCCGGTGGCGATGCCGATCTCGGCGCCGAAGCCGAACTCGCCGCCGTCGGCGAATTGCGTCGAAGCGTTGTGCAGCACGATCGCGGAATCGACCTCGCGCAGGAATTTCTCCGCCGCCGCCTTGTCGTCGGTGACGATGGAATCGGTGTGATGCGAGCCGTAGCGTTCGATGTGGGCGATGGCGTCGTCGACGCCGCTCACCACGCGGGCGGAGATGATCGAGTTCGAGATATTCGGTCGACCAGTCCTCCTCGCTGGCGGGCTTCACGCGCACATCGGCCTGGCGCGCGGCGTCGTCGCCGCGCACTTCGCAGCCGGCATCGAGCAGCATCGTCACCAGCGGCTTGAGATGGGTCGGCGCCACCGCGCGATCGACCAGCAGCGTCTCGGCGGCGCCGCAGACGCCGGTGCGGCGCATTTTAGCATTGAGCAGGATCGACTTCGCCATGTCGAGCGACGCGGCCTTGTCGACATAGACGTGACAGATGCCTTCGAGATGCGCGAACACCGGCACCCGCGCCTCCTGCTGCACGCGCGCGACCAGGCTCTTGCCGCCGCGCGGCACGATCACATCGACCGTGCCGTCGAGGCCGGCGAGCATCATCCCGACCGCGGCGCGGTCGCGGGTCGGCACCAGCTGGATGGCGTCCGCCGGCAATCCGGCTGCTGTGAGCCCATCCGCGATGGCGTCGTGGATGGCGCGGTTGGAGCGGTGGCTCTCGGAGCCGCCGCGCAGGATCGCGGCATTGCCGGCCTTGAGGCAGAGCGCCGCGGCATCGGCCGTCACGTTCGGGCGGCTCTCATAGATGATGCCGACGACGCCGAGCGGCACGCGCACGCGCTCGATCGTCATGCCGTTCGGCCGCGTCCAGCTCTCGGTGACTTCGCCGACGGGGTCGGCGAGCTTGCGGACAACGTCCACGCCTTCAGCCATGGCGGTGACGCGCTTGTCGTCGAGCGCGAGCCGGTCGAGGAACGCCGCATTGGCGCCGCCGCGTTTGGCTTCGGCCATGTCCTCGGCATTGGCGGCGAGGATGTCGGCCTTGCGCTTGCGGATGGTCTCGGCAATGGCGGCGAGCGCCTTGTCCTTCTGCGCGGTCGGCGCCAGCGCCAGCACGCGCGCGGCCTTGCGCGCCCGCTGCCCGATCTCGGGCATCACGGCGGCGGTATCGGCCTCCACGGTCTTCAGCGGCGCGGTCATGGCGGTTTCCTAACACGTTCGGGTGTCGTGTGCAGCCGGGCGGCAAACTCAGCTTAACACCTCCCCCTTTTAGGTGGGGAGGGTCGACGGCCTGAGCGAAGCGAAGGCGGTCGGGTGGGGGTCGGAGTTGGAGAATGAGGCGCATCCTCACCCACAACTTCGACCCCCCCGCTCGCTTCGCTCGCGACCCTCCCCACCAGGGGGTGGGTGACCTGCGGCACGGCGTGGCCTTTCGCTCAGTTGCCGGCGTTGCAGGTGCCATGTAAGCACTCGGCCATGCATTCAGCAGGGATAGGCGTGCAATGAAGCTCAAGGATCAGGTCGCGATCGTCACCGGCGCCGGGCGCAACATCGGCGAAGACGTCTCCAAGCTGTTCGCGGCGGAGGGGGCGAAGATCGCGGTGGTCGACCTCGACCGGCCGCGCGGCCAGCGCACGGTCGACGCGGTCAAGGCCGCCGGGCGGCGACGCCGAGCTCTACGTCACGGATGTCTCCAAGGGCGCCGACGTCGCCGCCATGGTGAAGGCGGTGGTCGGCCGCTTCGGGCGCGTGGACATCTTGGTGAACAACGTCGCGGTTTCCGACAACAAGACCATCTTCGAGTGCACGGAAGAAGACTGGGATCGCGTGATGACGATCACGCTCAAGAGCCAGTTCCTGATGTCGAAGCACGTCGCGCAGCAGATGGTCGCGCAGGGCGGCGGCGGCAAGATCGTCAATGTCGGCTCGACCTCGGGCTGGCAGGGCCGTCCGCGCGCGATCGCCTATTCGGCGGCCAAGGCGGCGATCGCCAATTTCACCCGCGCGCTGGCGGTGCAGCTCGCCCCCCACAACATCCGCGTCAACGCGATCGTCCCGAACAAGATCGGCTCGCCGGTCGGCAAGGACGAGTTCGACCCGACCCGTCCGGTCGAGAACATGCTCAGGCGTCCCGGGCAGCCGATGGAAGCGGCGAAGGCGATCCTGTTCCTGGTGAGCGACGACTCGTCCTTCATCATCGGCGAGAACCTGTTCGTCGATGGCGGCACTATGGCGATGGATCAGACGGGAAGCTGAGAGCGTAGCGCGCTCTCTCCGCCCTCATCCTGAGGAGCGCCGAAAGGCGCGTCTCGAAGGATGGGACGGCCTCGTGCTTCGAGACGGCGCTTCGCGCCTCCTCAGCATGAGGCCGGGAGAGGCCGTGCTTCCGTGCTCACGAATATTTCGTCGGGCCTTTGCCGGTCCAGTTCGGCGGATTTGACGCTTTGATGCGGCGGGCTTCCTTCACCAGCTCCTTGATCGCGCCGGTGATCGGCAGCGACAGCCCGGCCTTGTCGGTCATCTCGGCAACGACCTGCATGTCCTTGAGCGCCCAGGTGAAGGAGATCATGTCCCATTCCTTGAGCGCGTCGGAGGCGCCCGAGCTCATCATCAGCGCGTCGCGCAGCTTCACGAGATCGATGCCGGTGGTCTCCGCGAGCCGCCCCGCTTCGATCAGGCCGACCGCGTTCACCCACAGCAGCAGGTTGTTCATGGTCTTGCCGACCTGGCCGTGGCCGACATTGCCGAGATGCGCATAGTCGGAGCAGAACGTGCCGTAGACGGCGCGGCCGCGCTCGACCACGTCGGCCTCGCCGCCGACCAGCGCCAATAGCGTGCCTTCGTCCGCCGCGAAGCGGCCGCGGCAGATCGGCGCGTCGAGCACGCCGATGCCTTTTAGCTTTCCGGCGGCCGCGATCTCCTGCACCACATAGGGCGACGTGGTCGACGACACCGCGATGATCGAACCCTTGGCGAGATTGTAGAGGAGCCCGTCCTTGCCGTAGACCACGGCATTGACCTCGTCGGTATAGCCGACGCCGAGGATCACGAAGTCGCATTGTTTGGCGAGCTCCGCCGGCGATGCCGCGGTCTTGGCGCCGGCGTCGGCCGCGCGCTTGAGCGCCTCCGGACTGAGGTCGCAGACGGTGGTGCTGTAGCCCTTCTTGATCAGGTGCTTGAGCATCGAGAAGCCCATGCGGCCGCAGCCGACGATGCCGACGCGTTCTTTGTTTTCATTCGCCATGACGTTTCCTCTCAACTTTTAGGCTTCAGCATTGCATTCAATTGCTTCGCAGGATCGGCAAGCTCGGACGCGTCGACAGCGACCTTGCGCTCGATCAGCCGGCGAATGGTCGCGATGTCGCGTTGCGCATTGATCCCGATCGCGTAGGCGATGGTGGCGCCGTCGAGCTCGAACAGTATGGTGGCCTTGTCCGAGATATTGCGGCGCACCCGTGCGCCCGGCTGCGCCACCGGCCAGCCCATGCCCTGGATGTAGAGATCGTACTGCTCCGACCAGTATGACGGCACCGGATTGTAGGCGGCGTCGCCGCCCGCCGCGTTGCGGCCGGCTACCGCACCGTGCTCCTGCGCGTGCCGCCAGTTCTCCAACCGCACCGGCCCGTTGGGGCCGGTGAAGCGCGTGCAATCGCCGGCGGCGAAGATCGCAGAGTCCGACGTGCGCCCGCGACCGTCGACCAGGATGCCGTCCTGCACCGCAAGCGCCGCTGATTTTGCCAGCGCATCGTCGGGCACCGCGCCGGCGCCGACGACGATGAGATCGGCGGCAAGCGTCTCGTTCGCCTTGGTCACCACCGCAAGCCTGCCGTCGGGCAGCGCCTGCAGGCCTGCGCAGACCGTGTCGGTGCGGATATCGACGCCAAAATCGCGGTGGCGCTGGTGGATGATCGCCGAGGTCTCCTCGTCGCAGACGCGCGCCAGGATGCGTGGCGCGATCTCGATCACGGTGACCTTGATGCCGAGCTCGGCAGCCGAGGCCGCGATCTCGAGCCCGACCACGCCGCCGCCAATGAGAAGAAGCGACTTCGCGAGGCCGAGATGCGCCCTGAGCGCGAGCGCTTCGTCGGCGGTGCGCAGATAGTAGATGCCGGGCGTTCCCTCCGGGAACATCGGCAGGGTGCGGTTGCGCGAGCCGGTCGCGAGCACCAGCGCGTCGTAGGGAATACGCTCGCCGGAGTCTGTGACGACAGCGCGGCCGGCGACGTCGATCTCCTTCACGCGCGCGGGCTTGAGCGTGACATTGGCGCCGGCGATACCTTTCGGCCCGGCGATCGGCGCGTCCTGCGGCATCGCCTTGCCGGTGAGCACCGCCTTCGACAGCGGCGGCTTCTCGTAGGGCTCGACGCTCTCGTCGTTGATCAGGATGATCTCGGCCGCGGCATCCTGCTGCCGCGCCCCCAGCGCGGCGCCGACGCCCGCCGGTCCGCCGCCGACAATGACGATCCTGCGGCTCATACCCCTCCCCGACATACTCACGATTGGCGCGGCCAGATTGACACGGCGGCGAGCGCGCGCCTAGATTGGAACAGCGGTCCGCATTGCGGAACGCCCTTGTTTAGCGCGTCGCGCGCCGAAATTCCAGCATTTGCGCACCCGCCCAACCTGCCGAGGCCGTGCCATGGCGAGGAAACCGACCGGCAAGACCGAGCCACGCAGGCGCGAGCGGCTCTCGTCGGTCACCACCGCGATGCGGCTGCTGAAGGCATTCTCCGAGGACGAAGTCGACATCGGCATCAGCGCGCTGGCGAAGCGGCTCGGCATCGCCAAGAGCACCGCGCATCGCCTGGCGGTGACGCTGGTCGCCGAAGGCATGCTCGAGCAGGACCGCGACAGCGGCAAATACCGGCTCGGCGTCGGGCTGTTCCGGCTTGGCGCGCTGGTGCGCCGCCGCATGGAGGTCTCCAACGAGGCGCGGCCGTATCTCTATTCGTTGCGCGAGACCATCAACGAGAGCGTCCACCTTGCGATCCTGGACGGCACCGAGATCATGTACGTCTACAATCTCGAAAGCCGGCACGCGATCCGCTCGCGGTCGGACCTCGGCGTGCGCAAGCCCGCGCATTCGACCGCGGAAGGGCAGGCGATCCTCGCGTTCCAGCCGCCGGAGGTGATCGACCTGGTGGTGGCGGGCGGCCTCAATGCGCACACGCCCAAGACCGTCACCAGCCCGGACCGTTTCCTCAAAGCGCTCGCCGCGGTGCGCCAGCGCGGCTGCGCGATCGAGGACGAGGAGAGCGAGATCGGGATGGTCTGCGTCGCCGCGCCGATCCGCGACGACACCGGCGCGGTGGTGGCGGCGTTAGGCCTTGCCGGGCCGGTGACGCGGCTGTCGAAGAAGGCGGTGGCGGGCATCATCCCGCACGTGATCGCGACGGCGGATCAGGTCTCGGCGCGGCTTGGCTATCGGGCAAGGGCGGTGGGGTAAGCGCGAGATGCTTTTCTCGTGATCGCAGTTGGAGCTCAGGCAGCCTTCTCGCCCGCCCCTCCGAGCAAATGAAACAGTATGTCGAACATTTCAACGCAAGCGAAGACCGCCAGTACGCAGCCGTTAGGAGTTGGGCAATATTCGTATCTGGAAAACCCGGGCACGATAAAATCGAAAGTATTGTTGATGACGAACGCAAAGTCGGGCGCGGCTTTGTGATAAATGCGAAAATCTAACGGGAGACCTGCCCCCAAGAGCGGATTCCAACCGAAATCGGTTTTGATCTCAAAAATCAGTTCTGGCGACCTCTTCACAAACCGGCGCTTCCGGACAGAAAAGCCTCTTGGGGTCGCAAACTCCTCTACAAAGGGCAGTATTGAACGTTTTTGATCGGTCAATCCTTCGGAAGAGATCGAGTATTTTGTGATCTCCAATTCTTTTAGATTTTCAAAATGCGCCCGCTCGCTCTCCCAAAATACCCGATCACTCTGTGCCCTCCTGCGATACTCATAGAGGCACCTCAGCAGCGGAGGGCTCTTGTACGGAGGCTCCGCGAAATCCATCTTGGCCGCAAGTCCATCGAGGTACGAAGAGCGGTAGGTTGGTTCTACCTTAAAAAAACGTGAGTTAGGGTTGCCCTGGCCAGCGCAGCAGATCCATTCAGTTGCAAATTCGTCCCAATAACGATCGAGCTCGGCGCCATCCTTTCCGCAGGAAGCGGTCATTCTTTCCTGCCACCTGCGATGCAGAAAGAATCCCCTCTGCTCGATCGCGGACTCTGTCGCGCGCCGTCCGGGCCATCTAGAAAGCGACTGAAGTAGTGCATTCTGCACGTTCAGCACCCTCAGATCGCAATGGGAAAGACCGCCGTTCGGTGCTGACGCTACGCCCGCAGCGCCACCAGCATCTGCTCGATATAGTCGTCGTCGCTGGCGATCACCAGCATACCCGCATAAGGCCGCAGTGCCGCCAGCGTGCGCGACAGCTCTTCGTCGGTGTGCTGCTCGCTGCCGATGATCAGCGCGGTGGTCATCACCTTGCGCACGCCGCAGGCTTCGGCGATGACGCCCGCGGTCTTCGGCTTGGTGCCGGCGCTCGCCACCATCACCACGAGGTCCGCGGACGCTACTTCGTCGATGAGGTCCTTGGTGCGGCCGGCGAGGTCGGAGAGCCAGGCCTTCATCGACCAGTTCTCGCCGCTGCGCGGCGCGCCGTCGAAATCGAGCGAGGTGAAGAAGCTCGCCTGCTGCCACTTGCCCTGCGCCAGCCGCTTCACGACCGCCTCGCTCGGCGGGTCGAGCGCGATGATCTTGGTCGCGCGCGGCTTCGAGTTCGGATAGTCGATCCGGTACCGCGCCTCTTCGGCGGTGGTCATGCGGGCGCTTTCGCTCAGCATCGGTGCTACTCCAGACTTGCTTCAGCCGGTTCCAACTAGACCGTGGTCTGCGCCACGCCCACGCGCTGCCGGGTCAGCGCTTCCTTGGCGCCGTCCTTGAACGCCTGGTCCGGCGGCAGCACGATCGAGACCGAGCGGATCTTGTGATGCTCGGGATCGACGCCGGGCGGGATCGTGCCCTTGTCCTGGAACGCCTTGGCGGCGCGCAGCATGCGATGGCGCGCCATGATGATGCCGTTGTCGGTCGAGACCAGGTTCTCTTTGGTGCGGTCGCAGACCGGGCCCATGCTTTCCTGCAGCGACGAGTCCTGGATCGCGAAGCCCTCGATGCCGCTGTAGGTCCTGCCGGCCTTCTGCGCGGCGCGGTCCATCAGGTAGTCGTTGTCCTTGTTGGCGAGCGGCCGATAGCTGCCCGGCACGTATTTGCAGTGCAGGCCCTGGCCCGCCTCCATGGCGGCGCGCTCTTCCTTCGTCAGCGCGCGGGTCGGATGGAAGTCGTAGGTCCAGGCCCAGCAATTGTGGTCGTCGATCGGCACCCAGAAGTGGCCGTGCATCGGATGGTCGCCGCGCGGCGGGATCATCGTGAAGTTCGGCATCACCCAGGGCGTGATGCGCCAGTAGTAGTTGCCGTTCTCGGCATTGCGGCGCGCGCCGATGTAGAGACCGCCCGGCTGCTCCACCACCTCGAAATGCGGCTGCATGTCGGAGAGGTTGTACTGATTACCCTTGGCGCCCTTGAACAAGGGATCGGAGCCGAGATCGCCGCGATGCAGGAACGAGACGTGGCTGGAGTTGATGCCGCCTTCCATCGCCTGCAGCCAGTTCGACTCCTGCAGGCGCTTGGAGATGAAGCTCTGCTCCGGCGGAACCAGCGAGAACTCCCACTCCGGCAGCGGCGGCTGCTTCTCAGGCGGACCCATATAGGTCCACAGCACCGGGCCTATCTTTACCAGCGGATATGACTTCAGCTTGATCTTCTTGCAGAAGCCCGACTCCATCGGTTCCGATGGCACGTCGATGCACTGGCCGGTCGTGTCGTATTTCCATCCGTGATAGGGGCAGCGCAGCCCGTGCTCCTCATTGCGGCCGAACCACAGCGAGACGCCGCGATGCGCGCAGAACTCGTCGATCAGACCGTACTTGCCGTCGGTGTCGCGGAACGCCAGCAGCCGCTCCGAGAACAGCTTCACCCGCACCGGCGGGCACTCGTTCTCCGGCAGCTCCTCGGCCAGCAGCGCCGGCACCCAGTAGCAGCGGAACATCTGCCCGAACGGCGTGCCCGGGCCGGTTTGCGTCAACAGGTCGTTTTGTTCTTTCCTGAGCATCCGAAGACTCCGCCAAGGGTCATACGCGAGAGGATGTCACAATCGCCAAGATTCGGCACAACATTCGCACCGTCCCTCGGGGTTCCAACGCCGAGATCGCGGTGCCGGTTGCGTGCGATCCTCCGTTCCGATATACGGAACAGCGTTCCGCATAGAAAATATTATGGTCTTGCCGTAAGGTCAATGAGGAGGTTCCAAGTCCCATGCCGCGTCTTGATTTGTGCAGCACCGATGAGGTCGCGCCGGGTACCGCGATCAGGGTTGAGACCGGCGGCCTGACGCTCGCGGTGTACAATATCGACGGCGAGTACTTCGTCACCGACGACCTCTGCACGCATGGGCCGGGCTCGCTCGCCGACGGCTACATCGACGGCGACGTGGTCGAATGCAACTTCCACAACGGCCAGTTCAACATCAAGACCGGCGAGGTGGTGTCGCCGCCCTGCATGGTGCCGATCAAGACCTACAAGACCACGGTCGAGGACGGCCGCGTGGTGATCGAGGCGGATTGACCGCAACCGTGCCCGGGGGCCTGCGATGAAAGTGCTTTGCACCAACGGCGTGAAGGCCGTGACTTCCGAGTTGATCCCGGCGATCGAGCGCACGGTCGGGCGCGCGGTCGACGTCGACTATGCATCGACCAACGTGCTGATGGACAAGATCGTCGGCGGCGAGACCGGCGACCTCGCGGTGCTCTCCGCCGAGGCGATCGACGGCCTGATCGCGACCGGCGTGCTGCAGAAGGGCAGCCGCGTCGACCTCGCCAAGTCCTCGATTGGCGTTGCGATACGCCGGGGCGCGGAGGCGCCCGATATCAGCTCGGTCGATGCGCTGAAGGCGGCGCTGATCGCCGCGAAGTCGGTGATGTATTCGAAGACCGGGATTTCCGGCGTCTACATGCCGAAGATGCTGGAGAAGCTCGGCATCGCGACCCTGATTGCGCCGAAGGCCAAGAATCCGTCCCAGGGCACCGTCGGCGAGGCGCTGGCGCGCGGCGAAGCCGAGATCGCGCTGCAGCAGATCAGCGAACTGCTGCCGGTGCCGGGCATCAAGGTGGTCGGCCCGCTGCCGCCCGAGGTGCAACTGGTGACGGTGTTCTCCGCCGGGATTTTTGCGGCGGCGGTCGAGCCGCGCGCCGCGCGCATGCTGGTGGAAGAGCTCACCAGCAACGCCGCGCGGTCGGTCTATACGTCAAAGGGGCTTGAGCCCGCATTCTGACGGCTAGGCCCTGGTGTCTGTTCGCTCCGGCGACTACGCTTTTCCCAACAAGAATGAATGCAGGGAGGAGGCGATGTTCGCGTGGACGAAGATACTCGCGGCTGCCGTAACCACGGGCACGCTGATGCTGGCGACACCTGTCGACGCCGCCGAGATTTCGCTGCTCTCGTCGACCGCGATGCGCGAGTCGCTCGAGGAGCTTGTTCCCGCTTTCGAGAAGGCGAGTGGGCACAAGGTGACGATCATCTTCAAGTCAGGCGTCGATGTCTCGGCCGCGCTTCGTGCCGGCGACCAGGCCGACATCGTGGTCTCGACCGACACCGCGCTCGAGGAGCTTGCGAAGGAGGGCAAGGTCGTCGCCGGCAGCCGCGTCGATTTCGCGCGCCCACGTGTCGGCGTGGCGGTGAAGGCAGGCGCGCCGAAGCCCGACATCAGCACGCCGGATGGGTTCCGCAATGCCCTCCTAAAAGCCAAGTCGATCGGCTACAGCAAGGGCCCGAGCGGCATCCACCTCGAGGGCGTGATGAAGCGGCTCGGTATCTTCGATCAGGTGAAACCCAAGTTGATCCAGCCCGCGCTCGGCGTGCGCGTCGGTTCGATGGTCGCACATGGCGAAGCCGAAATCGGCGTGCAGCAGATCAACGAGCTGTTGCCGATCCCCGGCATCGACTTCGTTGGCCCGCTCCCGGGCGAGCTGCAGACGGTGCTGGTCTATTCGCTCGCCGTGCCGGCGACGGCCAAAGAGCGAAATGCCGCTGCTGCGCTGGTGAAGTACCTGACGTCGGAAGCGGCGCTGCCGGTGTTCAAGAAGCTCGGCATGGAGCCGGGGTAGCTCGCTAAGCGAGCGGGCCTCTCTAAATCGCCACCACGGATGCCGCAGATGGGGGCCGGGTGGAAGCGTACCGCCGCCGTATAGAGCTGGAGCTCCGGCGCGCGCTTCTCACCGGGCCCTCCTGAAAACGTGGTACCGTAAGAATCAGAGGGGAATACCGAGCCGCCCTTGTGCTGGGTGATGGTGTCGACCAGCGCGAGCCGGCCTTTCTTCACCTCGGCGATGGCGCGGCGCAACGCCGGCCCACGTCCTCCGGCTTGTCGATCGGGCCTTCGCCGTAACAGCCGAGCGAGCGTGCGAGCGCGCCGAAGTCGGGCTCGGGACCGAACAGATCCATGCCGATATGCGCCCTGGCCTCGTCGGTGCCGCGCAGCTTCGCCATGCGGATCTGGTGCGCCCAGTCGTTGTAGTAGGCGCGGTTGTTGTGCATGACGACCAGCATCGGGATCTCGTACTTGGCCGCGACCCAGAGCGCGCCGGCGTCGAACATCAGGTCGCCGTCGGGCTGGATGTCGACCACGAGCCGGCCCTTGCCCTTGTTGGCAAGCGCCACGCCGAGCGAGATGCCGATCTGGGTCGAGGTGCCGAGCTCGACGCCCGGGTGGCGGTAGGGCTTGTCGAAGTCCCAGTACTTGCGGACCTCGTGCTTGAGGTCGTTGGCGGTGAGCACCCAATCCTCGTCCTTGATCGCTTCCCAGATTTCCAGCGCAAGGCGCGGGAAGCTCAGCGGCGCTGCGTCCCAGTCCTTGCGGGCATCCTTCTGCCATTGCGCAAACAACTCGTCGTGGCGCTTGCCGATCGCGATCTTGCGGTCCTCGATCTTCTTCTTGAGGTTCGAATTGCTGTCGACCTTGGCCTTGATGATGCGGGTGAGCTCCGGCATCGCCAGCGAGGTGTCGCCGAGCGCGCGCACCGAGCAGGGCTGGAAGCGGCAGTAGTCCATCGCCCATTTGCTGATGCCGATCTCGGCGACGCCGATCTCGACATAGTCGCAGGTCTTGGGCGGCAGCACCTCGAGCGTGCGCGTGGTCCGGTTGAGGTTGGTGATCTGCTTTTCCCAGTCCTTCAGGTCGAGCCCGACGATGAGGTCGAGCTTCTTGAGCGACGGCTTGTCCATGCTCAGGCAGAGCGGATGCTTGTTCGGGAAGTTCAGCGCGTTGTTGACGTCCCACACCGCCGCGCCGGCGGTCTCCGCCAGCGCCACGAGCTTGTCGAAATTGCCTTCCTGCCGGCCGGTGTACTCGGTCAGGAACATCGGGTTGTCGGACTTGATCAGCTTGTCGGCGATCGCCTCGATCGCGGCCGGGTCCGGCGCCATCGGCGACGGCTGCTTCACCGCTTCCGCCGGCGGCAGCTCGACCTTGTCGATCAGCGGATCTTCCTGCAGCGCCGCGTCGTAGCACATGTAGATCGGGCCCTTCGGCTCGGTCATCATGATCGAGTAGGCGCGCGCGAAGCTTTCCGGCACGCCGTGGATCGAGGTCGGCTGGTAGTCCCACTTGGTGTAGTCGCGGACCGCGTTGCCCTGCACCAGCGCGGTGTGGGTCCAGTCGATGTGCGGGCGGCGGCGCGCCTCGTCCATCGGGCCGGTGGCGCCCATGATGAAGATCGGCACCCGGTCGAGGAACGCGTAGTAGATCGCCATGCAGGCATGCAGCAGGCCGACCAGGTTGTGCAGGATGACGACCATCGGCTTGCCGGTCGCCTTGGCGTAGCCGTGCGCGATCTGCACCGCGATTTCCTCGTGGTTGCAGAGCATCATCGGCGGTTCGTTGCTGCCGTAGTTGACCAGCGAGTTGTGCAGGCCGCGGAAGCTCGCGCCGGGATTGAGCGTGATGTAGGGGAAGTCGTACCGCTTGATCATGTCGACGATGATGTCGGACTGCCAGCCGGTATAGTTCTTGGTCTTTGCGTCCATCGGAATGCCTTGTCTTTTGGAGTGCCCGGGCGCGGGATTATCGAAATGATGGTCCTAAAAGTCACGGCCGGACAGGGCCCGTCAAGGGACCCGCCCACCCGGCGGTGTCGGCAGCTGGCGCTACGCCGCGCGGCGGACGGCGAGGCGGCGACTGGATTGAACGGACCGCCGCGGCCGTCCGGCACCCGGGCGGCCCAGGACGTCCCAGCGCGTGGCCCTCGAGAGCCGTTGCTACAGTTCAGGAGTTCCGCCGCTTTCTTCACGATCGCGGGCGGCGTCTGGTAGATCTCGCCGACGAGCTTCTGCACCGCATCGCCGGACACCGGCGTGATCTCGAGCTGCGCCTTGTCGGCTTCCGCCAGGAACTCCTTGTCCTTCATCGTGGCCATGAACGCCTTGCGCAACGCAGCCACGCGGTCCGCCGGAACGCCGGGCGGCGCGAGATAGGGACGACCCAGCGCCTGGCGCGCAAAGATCAGGCGCAGGATCGCGCGTTGCTCGTCGTTCTTGGCGAGATCGGTGATGAGCGGAACGTCAGGCAGGTCGGGATGCTTCTCCAGCGAGAGCTGCATCAGCACGGTGATCTTCTTTTCCTTGAACCACGACGCGCGGGTCGAGATCACGCTCGACCACGACCAGCCGCAGCGGCCGTCGACCTCGCCGCGCTCGAGCGCGAGATTGACGTCGTTGCCGCCGGGATAGCCGGTGACGATCTTCATCTTGGTGCCGAGCACGCCGTTGATGATGCGCGGGAACTGGTCGGTGTCGGCGGCGGCGCCGGTCCCGCCGACAGTCAGCGGCATGGTCAGGAGGTCGTCGAACTTGGTGATCTTGGTGCGGCCGTTCCACACCACGCAGACGCTGACCTCGTCATTGGCGCTGCCGATCCAGTTGAACCGGTTGCCGTCGAACTGCGCGGCCTTGTGGCCGAACAGCGGATCGAAGCCGGTGCCGCGGCCGATGGTGCCGATCACCGTGCCGTTCTTGTTGGCGACGTTGTAGAGCCAGTTGGCGAGCCGCAGGCTGCCGGCGCCTTCCATGTTCTTCGGCGTCACCGTCGGGTTGCCGGGGATGTGCTTGCCGAGGTGGCGCGAGATCAGCCGCGCGTAGATGTCGTAGCCGCCGCCGACGCTGTAGCCGATCATCATCTCGACGGTCTTGCCCTTGTAGAACTCGGCGGGCGACTGCGCGGACGCGGCGGCGACCAGCACGGCAAGGATGGCGGACGCAACGAGCAACCTTGGTGGCACGCATGGAACGGTTCTCCTCGAAAACCGATATCAATGCACGATGCGGCGACCAGTTCACCTTTGTCGCGCATTTCGACGCACCAACGGCGCACGGCTTAATCTGGCGTTGCGTAACGGCGCGTCAACGAAAGCTTGCGAAAGGCGCCTCAGAAGCCCGGCGCCCGCTCCAACTGGTCGATCCAGTCGAAGCCCATGTCCTTGATGATGCGGTTGCTCATCACGATGACGCGGGCCTCGCTGGTCGCGAAGCTCTGGTGGTTGGTGTAGGGCGGCACGTAGACGTAATCGCCCTTCTTCCACTCGAACTTCCTGGGCTCGGCGGCCCATTCCCAGATGAACTTGTCCTGGCAGTCGAACTGCATGTCCCAGTGCAGATCGTAGCCTTTGCCTTCCACCACGAAGGCCAGCTCTTCCCACATGTGGCGGTGCTTGCCGGAGCGCTCGCCGGCCTTGAGGAACAGCATGTACGCCTCGACGCAAAGCTCGGGCGTGTTCATGTTGCGGTGGATCAGATGCTTGATCAGCCCGTCGGGCGAACGCTCCCACGGCATCTCTTCCGCGGTGACCACGTTCGGACGGCTCGCATATTCCTTGCGGAACTCTTCCGACTTGATGAGCTCCTCGGCGCGCCAGTTGCACGTCTGGTTGCCGGAGAGGGCCTGGACCTTGTCTTCAATCGCGCTCATGGCGTCGTGCTCCTTTTTCTTAGAGATCGGTGGGCGGCGAGTACGGACCCAGTGCCGGATCGCAGCTCGGGCGGCCACTCCACCATCTTCTGCAGCAACAGGTGCATGAACAGGAACAGCGGCTTCGCCTTGAACACCAGATGAATGCACTCCTCGGTCTCGGAGTCGTTGAAGTGCTGGTGCACGCATCCGTTCTCGACCAGCATCACGTCGCCGGCCTTCCACGGAATTTTCTGCCGTCGTGGATGTCGTAGCCGTGGCCCTTGAGCACGTAGAACACCGCGCTGTTGAGGTGGCCGTGCTTCTGTCCGCCGGTCTTCGGCGCATAGGCCTCGATGTGGGATTCGATCGACTGGATGATCTGCGTCGCCTGCGGGCTGACGACGCTCTTGCCGAACATCTGTGGGCCGCCCTTCCAGGGCACGTCGCTGGCCGAGTAGACGCGCTTCTCGTCAACCAGCGTCTTGTAGAGATGGCTGTAGGTGCCTTCGAGCGCGCGAACGAACGTCCGCTTCTTGGCCCAGCGATCCCACTTCTGGTGCTTCTTTTCCATCTCCAGGGGATCAGGCTGGTTATGGCCGATGCCCGGGGAGTCGATCACGTCTGTCATGCAGCGCTCCTGTGGTCCGTCCGCGCGCCGCGGTGCGCCCGCCCGTCGCGCGAATCCGTCGAAATCGTCGATTATTCCTGGGTCTTACGCGATTGCCGCTGTGTGCGCAATCGCCGCCCCCTGGCGGCGCATTGCGCGGTTCCTGCCCGCGGAACGCCGGTTACAATCGCGCAAGTCCGGAAAACGGACGTTCTTGGGAGGCGATGATGAGGGCCGTCAACTGCGGCGCGGTAGGGTGGTAGGTACTGGCCGCGGCAATGCTCCGTTGCGGTGGTGGCCGGCTTTGGCAGGCCTTGGCCCAGACGCCGGAACAATTCTACCGCGGCAAGACGGTCGAGTCGTCATCGGCTACAGCGTCGGCGGCGGCTACGACATCTATGCCCGCCTGATCGCCGCCACATCGGCAAGCACATCCCGGGCAATCCGATCGTGCCGAAGAACATGGAAGGCGCCGGCGGCATGCGGCTCGCCAACTGGCTCTACAGCGCGGCGCGCGGGACGGCACCGTGTTCGGCGCCACCGCCGCGCCATCGCGTTCGAGCCACTACTCGGCAACAAGGCTGCGCAATACGACGCCAACCGGTCACTTATATCGGCAGCGCCAACGACGAGGTCAGCGTCTGCGTGGCCTGGCACACTTCCGGAATTGCGACGTTCGACGACGCTCAGGCGCGCGAGCTCGTCGTGGGCGCCACGGCATCGCCGACGACACCTATCAATTTCCAGCGATCCTCAACAACATGTACGGCGCCAAGTTCAAGATGGTCACCGGCTATCCAGGTGGTAACGAGATCAATCTCGCGATGGAGCGCAGCGAGGTGCTCGGCCGCTGCGGTTTCCCATGGTCGACCGTGAAGGCGACCTGTCAGCTTTGGATCAGAAAAGAAGTTCAATCTGCTGATGCAGTTCTCGCTCGGCAAGCATCCCGAGCTGCCGGACGTGCCGCTGGTGATGGACCTCGCCAAGACGTCGAGCAGAGGCAATCCTGACGCTGATCTTCGGCCGGCAGGTGATGGGCCGTCCTATCGCGGCGCCGCCCGGCGTGCCGCAGGACCGTGCCGACGTGCTGCGCAAGGCGTTCATGGAGACGATGGCCGACAAGGCTTTCCTCGCCGAGGTCGCGAAGGCGCAGTTCGAGCTCACGCCGGTGCCGGGCGAGAAGCTCGAGAAGCCATGGTGCCCGAGATCTACCGCTGACCCCGCCGGCAGTCGCGGCCAAGGCCGCGGCTATGGTGAAATGAAATCGCAACTCGCCCCCTACCGGCACGCTGCGCGTCGCCATATGGATGGTGCCGTATTTCGCGCGCGCGCAGGGCAGCAGCCTGAGCGGGATCATTCCCGATTCGCCGCGGCGCTGGCAAGCGCGGCCGGCCTCCGCCCGCGCTCGTACCGTTCGAGAATCCGGCGAGAATCGTTGCGGCGTTCCGGGACGGCGCGCTCGACGTCACCTTTGTCGGCATCACCGCCGACCGCGCCGAGGCGATCGACTTCGGGCCGATCGTGTTTGAGATCCAGACCACCTATCTGGTTCCGGCCGCGTCGGCGATTGCGCGCATCGAGGACATCGACCGCGCCGGCGTGCGCATCGCTGTCCCGGCCAGGAGCGCGCAGGAGGCGCATCTGACCAAGATCATCAAGGCGGCCACCTTGATCCCGGTGCCGGCCGAAACCCCACAGCGCGCGATCGACCTGGTGCAGGCCGGCGAGGCCGACGCCTTCAGCCACGTCGCGCCGATGCTGGCGGGGGTGCAGGGCGCGCTGCCGGGCTCGCGGATTTTCCCGGGCAGCTACTTCAACGTGCCGATCGCGATCGGGGTGGCCAAAGGTCGCCCGCCGGCGGTCATCGATTTTGCGCGGAGCTTCGCTGAGCACGCCAAGCAAAACGGGTCGGATCGTGCGCGACGCCATCGCGCGCTCCGGCGAAACCGGGCTCACGGTCGCGGTTTAGTTCGGGCTGGCGGACTGCGCGTAGCGCGCGCACGGGAACCATTGGCTCGCCAACACATGGCCGGGCACGCTCGCCGCGACGGTTTGATAGTCCTGACAGGCGCGCGCCGGCCGGCCGCGCATTCTGGCGGGCGCGCCGGATGCGATCGATCCGCTCACCTGCTGCTAAGGGGGGGAAGGGGGGGGGGCGTGAGGAGGATCAGGGGGAGGGGGGCAGGGTGGTCTAGGGGGAGGGGGGAGGGGAGGGGGGAGGGGGGATGGGGGGGGGTGGGTGGAGGGAGAGGGGAGGGGGAGGGGGGGGGGGTCGGGGATCGGGATTGAGGAGTATGAAATGGAGGGGGGTGGAGGGTCTGTTGTGTGTTGAGGTGGTTGGAGGAGGTTGAGAGGGAAGGGTGGAGGAGGCAGAGACAGAGGGTAGGGAAAGGTGATGGGGTAGGAGGGTGAGAGAGATGGATTGGAGAAGTCGAGAGGGGGTCGGGAGGGACTTAAGGCAAGACCTCTGGCTGATTTCGCGCGCCGCCCCCGGCGGTCTAATCCGGCGCAGGGATGGCAAGGAGATCAGCCATGAAAGAAGTCGCCGCATCCGCGTGGCGGACATTCAGCCTCCGTCTGACCGCGCTGATAATTGTCTCGGTCGTTGGCGGCTGGGCGTTGTCGAGCGTCCTTGCGTCAAAGCCGTCGACGGTCGGCGTCGCCGCTCCCGTGGAAGCCGCCGCGCCGCGATCTCGCCGATGGAGCTCATGGCCACGCACGGCCGGCCGCTTCCGGTCACGGAATACGCCGAGCCGTTCTGACGCGGGGTGGCCGCCGGTCGGCGGTCGAGCTGGCCGGCGGCAGGCCGATTGTCGTCCGTATTCCGATGTGCGCGCGGTGAACGACGAGATCAGCGATGCGCCGGGGGCGGCCCAGGGTGCCGTATGGTGGGGATGGGCGAAGGAGGGGAAGAGTTCTGTGACTTCGATTGCCTTTGGTCGCGCATTCTGGCGCGTTCAGGAGGGCCGATGATCGCGGACGCCCGGGGGTCCTGGCCGCTTCGCGTCCGGTCAGCGCCGTTCGGGGTGCTTGCGCGAGCCCGTTCGGCCGCTATCCGTCGAGAAAGTCGGGCGGATTGATTGAGAAGGGGCCTCCCCGCGAGCTCTCGGGGGCTTTCCGATTGCCCGGTTTCTTCTTGGTTCTTTTTTTCCTCGGGGTAGGGCTGGGACATTTGCGGCGCGATGGGGGCCGGAGGCATTTTCCCATGTGGGGTTTTGGCGCTGGGGTCGGGGGTGTTTCGCCTTTTTGTTGCGCCCTGCCCGCCACGGAGAGATGCGCGCGACGTCCGCGCGCGGGCGCCCGTTTTTTCGGGGCGCGCCTGGGAGTGTTCTTCTCGGCCCCCTAGGGCCCCCTATTCGGGGCCCCGTTTTTTGCCGCGGTTCGTGAGGTGGAAAGTCTTGTTTTGAAAATCTGGCGGCGGTGTTGCTGTCCGTAGGTCTCTCGCGTTGTTATGAGGGATGTCCGCGGTCCTGGGGAAAGTAATGTTCTTTAGCCCTTTTGTGTTGTCCCGTCCTTCCTCCTGCGGCGGCGCACGGCTTTACCACCGTGGCTTCATTCGGAGTTGCTTCAGTTTGAATGCAGATTTCGACACTGGCAAGACGGTGCCGCTTCGCCGGTCAGGGCTACGCGCCGATCTTCTTCAACACATCCGCGAACTTCTCCGCCACCTGCTTGCGCAGCTCCGGGCTCGCGCGCGCGACCTTCGGAAAATCCTTGAGCCGTTCGAACGGCCGGCAGGCGTCGATCACGGCGCGCGAGTTGGTCGACGACGCCTTGTCGAGGATCGGATCGAGCGGGCCCGACCAGGCGCGGCGGAAGGTCTCGATGTCCTGCGCCGGATCGCAGCGCGTGCACATCGCCCACATCACGTCGAACAGGTCGGACGGATCGACGTCCTCGTCGACCACCACCACGAAGCGGCCGAGATAGGAGCCGGACTGGCAGCTCGCCGCCAGGAAGCCGGCCTGCCGCGCGTGCCCCGGATAGGCCTGCTTGATCGCGATCACGTTGAACATGCGCGCGCCGCCGAACTCGTGCACCCACACGCCGTCGACGCCCGACGAGCCCGGCGCGCTCGACCTCGTCCCAGATCATGCCGGCCTTCATCACGCACTTGCGGAACGAGAAGTCGGACGGCGGCCGCATCGGCGAGGCGATCGAGATGATCGGATCGTTGCGCTAGTAGACGCGCTTGACGTGCACGACCGGCTGCTCGCTCGGCGCTCGAGGCGTAGTAGCCGGTGAACTCGCCGAACGGGCCTTCCTTGGCGGTCTCGCCCTCGACCATCTCGCCCTCGAGCACCAGCTCGGCGTGCGCCGGCATCGGCAGGCCGTAGAGCTCGCTCGGCACGACCTCGTAGGGCTCGCCGCGGTGGCCGCCGGCGTAGTCGTATTCGGAGAGGCCGAAGTGCAGCTCGTTGCCGCCGGCCAGGAACAGCAGCGGATCGTGCCCGCACGAGATCAGCACCGGGCAGGGCTTGCCGGCCTTGAAGTACTTCTCGCGGATCTGCCGGCCGTGCTTGCCGGGCGAGATCCAGATCGCGACGTGGTTCTTGTCCTGCACCATGCAGCGATAGGTGGCGCAGTTCACCCAGTTCTCCTCCGGGTCGCGCATGATCACGATGTCGTCGGTGCCGATGTAGCGGCCGCCGTCGAGCTCGTGCAGGAACGGCACCGGGAACTTCAGCAGGTCGACCTCGTCGTCGCGGTCGATGTTCTCGAACACCGGGCCCTTGCCGACGGTCTTGGGCGGGATCGGGCGATGCTCCTTCATGCGGTCGCGATAGGCGCGCACCACGTCGAGCGGGCACGACGGCACCGGCAGGCCGAGCGTGATCGCGAGCCGCTTCGAGGAGTTGGTCGCGCCCGAGATGAGCCGCATGCCCTTGGGATAGCCGGGCACGTCCTCGAACAGCAGCGCCGGCGGCTCCGGCCGCGCGTGGTTCACGATCTCGCCGAGCGTGCCCATTTCGAGATTCCAGTCGGCGCCCTTGATGCGCAGGATCTCGCCCGCCTCCTCGGCGCGCTTGATGAACTCGCGCAGGTCCTCGTGCGGCGCGTTGTAGGCGTTGAAGCGCTGCGGTTGGCCTTTTTCCAGCACGGGGGTCGTCCTCTTTGTCATGCCTTGTCGTGCCGCATTGTGGTCGCGGCGTCCGCGATCTTGCAATGTGCCCTCAATTCGGCGCGATCAGCGCCTTCGCCCGCGCGATCGCCTCGGGCGAGGCCCGAAGGCCTCGCGCGCGGCGCGCTCCAGCGTCTCGCCGCGCACCGGATCAGGCTCGAACTTGATCTTGCGGCGTCCTCGTGCAGCTGCGGGTCCTGCATGGTCCGATCGAAGGCGCGCGCAGCATGTCGCGCACCTCGGGCAGCAGGCCGGGCGGCGCCGCGAACGGGAAACCGAACACCTGCGGCGTCATCAGCACCCGCAGCGCCGCCGGTCGAGATCGGTCTTGGCGAAGTCGGCGATCAGCGGCACGTCCGGCAGTTCCGGTGCCGCGCCATCGCGAACTGGACGATCGGCTTCACCTTGCGGTCGCGGATCCAGTCGGGGATCGCCGACCTCATCGCCTCCCAGCTGTAGGAGCAGCGGCCGCCGGCCTCGCCGCGCTCGATCGCGAGGTTCATCTCGGCGCCGCCCGGATAGCCGATGACGCTGCGGATTTTCGCGCCGACCAGGCGCTGCAGCAGCGAGAGCTGCGGCGCCTCGTTGCCGGTGCCGGCGATCACCAGCTCGTGGGTCCGCAGGTCCTCCAGGCTCTGCACGCGGGCGGTGTGCCAGACGATGCAGGTGTCGGTGGTGCTGGTCGGGCTGCCGAGCCAGGTCAGGTCCTGCAGCTTGAACGGCAGCGTGACGTCGCCGACGAGCTGCTCGGTCACCAGCCCGCGGTGCAGCTGCGCAAGCTCGGTGCCGTCGCGCGGCGCCGTGTTGGCGATCAGGCCCGCGACCCGCCGTCCGCCGGCGCCCGGCGTATTCGTCGCCACCACGTCGGCTGGCCCGGCAGATGCTTGCCGATGTGGCGCGCCACCATCCGCATGATGTGGTCGTTGCCGCCGCCGGGCGTCGCGCCGACATGGATCGAGACCGGCTTGCCGGTCGGGAACGGCGCCGCCGTCGGCTGCGCCGCGGCGGAGACCGGCCGGGCCAGCGCTGCAGCGTCAGCAGACGCGGCAACGATGGTCATCGCGGCGCGGGCTCCATGCCGTTCTTCCTGATCGCCGGCACCGACGTCGCCAACAACAGGAACCGGGCCAGCGCCCGGGCGGCCTCCGGTTGCTTGGCGCTGGCGTGGATGCCGGTCGCATAGATCAGCGTGGTCTGTATTTCCGCCGGCAGCTCGCCGACGATGTCGATGCCCTTGATCGGCATCAGCTCGGCGATCTGGTGAACGCCGATCTCGGCCTCGCCCTTCGCCACCAGCACGCCGACCGGCATGCCCTTGCTGATCCTGATCCTGGCCTTGATCTGCTCGGCGATGCCGAGCCGCGGGATGACATTGGTCGAGAAATGGACGCCGCTGACGCCGAGGCTGTGGCCGATCGTCTTGGCCTTGAGCAACGCCTGCTTGAACGCCTCGACCGTGCTGATGTCGGGCTTCGGCGCGCCCGCGCGCACCGCGACGCCGGCGCGCGAAAGGAAGACGGGCGTGATGCTGCCGGGGGCGATCTTCCCGGCCTTCTTCAGGTCGCCGAGCACATCCGGATTGAGCAGCACGAGATCGGCCGGCGCACCCGCCTTGAGCTTGTCGACCGCGATCACGGTGCCGAACACGGTCATGTTGACCTTGTGGCCGGTCGCCTTCTCGAACGACGGAATGAGATCGCGCAGGATGTATTCGACCGCGCCGGTGGTCATCAGATCGATGTCGGCGGCTTTGACGTTGGTTGCGGCGCGAGCGTCGCGAGGCAGGCGGCCACGACGGCGGCGAATGCTGGCCTTGGCGCATGAATCCTCCCGTGATTTTGTTTTTGTGCGCTCGATTACACTCCTGTCCCGTGCGACCTGCAATCCCCGAAAAGCTCATTCGCGCCCGACACGGTCGGAGCCCGTGCTATGCTCGCGCGTCCCGAAGCGCGTTCGCGGAGACAGCCATGCGCCGGCATGCCGTCTGTTTCGGGCTTTCGCTCGTGCGGCGCTTGCCGCCGCGCCGACGTGCCCGGCGCAATCCGATCCGTTCTACAAGGGCAAGCGCCTGACGCTGCTGATCAACTTCGCGGCCGGCGGCCCCGCCGACATCGAGGGCCGGCTGTTTGCGCGGCATTTCGGCAAGCACATCGACGGCGCGCCCAACATCATCGTGCAGAACCGCGACGGCGCCGGCGGTCTCGTCGGCACCAACTATCTCGGCGAGCTCGGCCCGCGCGACGGCACCATGGCCGGCTATCTCACCGCCGCGGCCTGGAACTACGTGATCGATCCCGGCTCCTATCGCGTCGATTTCTCGACCTACGAGTTCGTCGCCTATCCAGCCGGTGAACGTCGTCTATTTCATGCGTGCCGACACGCCGCCCGGCATGAAAAGCGCCGCCGATCTCATGCGCGCGACCGGTCTGGTCGCCGGCGGGCTGGCGGCGGATTCTCGAAGGACCTGCTGATCCGGCTCACGCTCGACATGCTCGGCGTGCCGTACAAATACGTCACCGGCTTCCGCTCGAGCGCGCCGGCGCGGCTGGCGCTGCAGCGCGGCGAGATCAATTTCTTCTCGGAATCCTCGCCGAGCTATTTCGGCGTGGTCGAGCCCACGTGGTGAAGACCGGGCAGGCGATCGCGGTCTTCTACGACCCGATCCACGACGGCGACGAACTTCGCGCCGTTCAAGCCGATGGACGAGCCAGGGCGTGCCGGGCTTTCCGGATTTCTATCGCAAGGCTCAAGGGCACGCTGCCGTCGGGCCCGCTGTGGGACGCCTATCGCGCCAATCTCGCGGTCGATTCCGCCATGCTGCGCACGGTGGTGCTGCCGCCGGGCGTGCCGGCGGCGGCGGTCGAGGCGCTGCGCGCGCGACCGAGCGGCTCAACGGCGACCCGGAGTTCGCCAAGGAGGCACAGAAGTCGCTGCAGTTCGTGCCGCACTACGTCACCGGCGGCGATCTCAATGCGCGGGTGCGCCGCACACTGGTGGTGAGGCCCGAGGTGCGGAATTTCGTGATCGACTACATCAAGAACCCGCCGAAATAATGGGGAGTCATTCCGGGAGGCTCGATCGGCATGCACAACGAGCAACCGTTGTTGCTGCCCTCGTGCCTGCCCTGCTGGCGACCGGCGCCGAAGCGAACGAGCCGTTCTACAAAGGCAAGCGGCTGTCGGTGCTGATCAACTACGGCGCCGGCGGCCCGGCCGACATCGAAGGCCGCCTTTTTGCACGTCACTATCGCTCGGCATATCGATGGCAGCCCAACCTCATCGTGTCAGAATCTGCGACGGCGCCGGCGGCCTCGTCGGCATCACCTATCTCGGCGAGATCGCGCCCCGCGACGGCACCATCCGATGGCCATCTCACCGGCAGTCGCCTGGAATTACGTCATCGATCCCGCCGCCTATCGCGTCGATTTCTCGAGCTACGAGTTCGTCGCCTATCAGCCCGCGAATGTCGTTCGTATTACATGCGCACCGACACGCCGCCCGGCATGAAGGACGGCTACAAGTCTCGTGCAGCGCGACCGCGTCTCGTCGCCGGCGGGCTCGTCGGCGAATTCCTCCAAGGACCTCGCTGATCCGGCTCACGCTCGACATGCTCGGCGTGCCGTACAAATACGTCACCGGCTTCCGCTCCAGCGCGCCGGCGCGGCTCGCGCTGCAGCGCGGCGAGATCAATTTCTTTTCGAAATCCTCGCCGAGCTATTTCGGCGTGGATCGAGCCGTCGATCGTCAAGAAAGGCGAGGCGATCCCGGTCTGGTACGACCCGATCTACGACGGCCATAATTTCGCGCCGTTCAAGCCGATGGACAACCAGGGCGTCCCGGGCTTCGTCAGGACTTCTATCGCAAGGTCAAAGGCACGGTGCCGACGGGCCCCTCTGGGACATCTACCGCACCAACCTCGCGGTCGATGCCGCGATGCTGCGCACGGTGGTGTTGCCGCCGGGCACGCCGCCGGCGGCGCTTGAAGCGCTGCGCCGCGCGATCGAGCGGCTCAACGACGATCCGGAATTCGCCACAGGAGGCGCTGAAGACGCTGCAGTTCGTTCCGCAGTACGTCACCGAGCGGCGATCTCAATCGCGCAGGTGCGCAGCAATCTGGTGGTGTAGCCCGAGATCCGGGAATTCGTCATCGACTACATCAAGAAGAACGATGAGGGCTGATCCGGGACGGATGCGCGCCATGCAGCGTCAGGACTGCGAGTGCGGCATTCGGTGCTCGCGATGCTGGCGACCGGCGCCGCGGCGAATGAGCCGTTCTACAAGGGCAAGCGGCTCGCGGTGCTGATCAACTACGGCGCCGGCGGTCCCGCCGACATCGAGGGCCGGCTCTTTGCACGTCATTTCGGCCGATTCATCGACGGCCAGCCCAACGTCATCGTGCAGAACATCGACGGCGCCGGCGGCCTCGTCGGCACCACCTATCTCGGCGAGATCGCGCCCAAGGACGGCACCATGATGGGCCATCTCACCGGCGTCGCCTGGCGCTGGGCGCTACGACTCCGAGCGCTTCCGCGTCGATTTCAACACCTACGAGTTCCTCGGCTACCAGACCGCACGCACGGTCGCCTTCGTGCGCACCGACGTGCCGCCCGGCATCAAGGTCGCGACCGACATCATCAAGGTGCAGAGGCCTGATCTCCGGCGGGCTCGGGCCCGACAACGCCAAGGACCTGGCGATCCGGCTGGCGCTCGACATGCTCGGCATTCCGTACCGGCACGTCACCAGCTATCGCAGGAGCGCGCATGCGCGGCTCGCGCTGCAGCAGGGCGAGATCAATTTCTATTCGGAATCGCCGCCGAGCTATCGCGCCGTGGTGCATCCCGGCATCGTCAAGGAAGGGCTGGCGATCCCGGTCTGGCACGAGGCGGAGCGCGGCGCGATTGGCCGCGAAGCCGGTCGCCGATCTCCGATCGCGTCCGTTCGACCGAGGTGTTCAAGGCCGCAAAAGGAAAGCCGCCGTAAGGTCCGCTGTGGGAGGCGTTCAAGACCGTCCGGACCATCAGCGGCACCATGATCCGCATTCTTGCGCTGCCGCCGGGCGCGCCGCAGCAGGCGGTCGAGGCGCTGCGGGCGGCGGTGGTGCGGATGAACACGGATCCGATCTATGCCGCCGACGCGATGAAGACGATCGGCTTCGTGCCGGAATACGCGACCGGGCCGAACACCAGTCACGAGGTCCGCACCGCCGCTGACGGTGTCGCCGCAGATGCGCGCCTTCCTCGCGGACTATGTGAAGAAGGGCAACAGGTGGCGACGCTAGCAGAGATGATGACGGGAATCCAGCGCTTCACGCGGGCGCGATAGGCGTCGTAGTCGGCGCCGAACTCGGCCTGCAGCCGCGCTCTCGTCGTGCAGCACGCGGCAGTGAAACCAGTAGGCGCGCGCCGCCCAGCAGGATCAGCGCGAACCACGACCAGAAGGCGATCGCGAGGCCGGCCAGGAAAATGAGATGCCCGAGATACATCGGGTTGCGGGTCAGCGTAGGGACCGTGATCGAGGATCCGGTCGGGCATGGTTCTCCATGCCGGGCCCGCCGCCGGCGCGCGGGCCGCGATAGCGTCCGACCAGCTTGTATTGCAGATAGCCCCAAGCATCAGCGGCGGCCCCACCCGATGCGCGGCCGTCCGCCGCTGCCAGGCCGTCGAACGCGAACACCGCCAGCGGGCACAGGATGAAGGTCTGCACCGGCGTGCGGTGAGCCAGCGCCAGCACTGTTCCCATGTTCGTCTCCGCGTGCGGTTCGGCGCCGACACTAGGTCCGCGCCGTTTCGACGGCCTGTCGATGCCACCGTATGGCGGCTATCGACGCGACAACAGAGGAGGACGCCCATGAGATCGCTTCGCGCGCACGCCGTCGCTGCTGTGCTGCCTGCGTCGCCGTCTGCGCTACGTGCATCGGACGCGGCCCGCGCAGCAGCCCTACTACAAGGGCAAGCGCCTCACGGTGCTGATCAATTTCGCCGCCGGCGGACCGGCCGACATCGAGAGCCGCATCTTCGCCAAGCATCTCGTCAAGCACATCGACGGCGCGCCGAACCTCGTGATCCAGAACATGGACGGCGCCGGCGGCCTGATCGGCGCGCAATATCTCGGCGAGGTCGCGGCCAAGGACGGCACCGTGATCGGCGCGCTCACCGGCACCGCCTGGATCTATGCCAGCGATCCCGGGCGCTGGCGCATCGACTTCCGCAAATACGAATTCGTCGCGCGCAGCCCGTCGACGACCATCCATTTCGTGCGCACCGACGTGCCGCCCGGCATCAAGACGCCGGAAGACATGATCAAGGCGCAGGGCCTGATCGGCGGCGGGCTTTCCGCCGACACCTCGAAGGACCTGCGCATGCGGCTCGGGCTCGACATGCTCGGCGTGCCGTATCAGTACGTCACCGGCTATCGCTCCTCGCCGCCGGCGCGGCTCGCCTTGCAGCGCGGCGAGATCCACATGTTCGCGGAATCGCCGCCGAGCTATCGCTCGGTCGTGGTGCCGCAGCTGGTCACGACCGGCATCGCGATCCCGGTCTGGTACGACGAGATCGCCGATCCGCCGGTGCCGTCGGGGCAGCTCGAGGGACTGACGATCCCGTCGTTCCCGCAGCTCTACAAGAAGATCAAGGGCACGATGCCGTCCGGCGAGTTTTGGGAGGCCTATCGCACGCTCTACGAGATGAACAATGCGCTGCTGCGGCTGGTCGCGCTGCCGCCGGGCGCGCCGCGCGAGGCGATCGATGCGTTGCGCCGGGCGGTCGAACGGCTCGCGCACGACAAGGAGTTTGCGGCCGAGTCGAAGAAGGTGCTGGAATACGTGCCGGAATACGAGACCGCGCCCGACCTGACCGAGCAGGTGCGCAAGGTGATGGTGGTGGCGCCGCCCGAGATGCGCGACTACATCAACGCCTACACCCGCAACGTCCCGAAGAAGTAGTACGGAGGAGCCGATGAAACGCGAAACGCTCGCTGCGCTTGCTGGCGACTCTGCGTCGCGTTCGCAGCCGTCGGTGCCGCCGCGCAGGAGCCCTACTACAAGGGCAAGCGGCTCACGGTGCTGATCAACTTCGCGGCCGGCGGCCCGACCGACATCGAAGGCCGGCTGTTCGCCAAGCATCTTGCCAAGCACATCCCCGGCCAGCCGACCGTGATCGTGCAGAACATGGACGGCGCCGGCGGCGTGATCGGCGCGCAATATCGTCGGCGAGGTCGCGCCCAAGGACGGCACCGTCATGGGCTATTTCGCCGGCACCTCCTGGGTCTATGTCAGCGATCCGGAACGCTGGCGCGTCGACTTCAAGAACTATGAGTTCATCGCCTACCAGCCCGGCACCACCGTGCATTTCGTGCGCACCGACGTGGCGCCGGGGCATGCAAGACGCCGGCCGACATCGTGAAGGCCAGGGGCTGGTCGCCGGCGGCCTGAGCATCGACACCTCGAAGGACCTGCGGCTGCGGCTCGGCCTCGACATGCTGGGCGTGCCGTTCAAATACGTCACCGGCTACCGCTCGTCGGCGCCGGCGCGGGTCGCGCTCCAGCGCGGCGAGATCAACATGTTCTCGAAATCGCCGCCGAGCTATCGCTCGATGGTCGTGCCGGCATCTGGTCGACAATGGGCAGGTGATCCCGGTGTGGTGGGACGACGTCCAGGAAGGCGACAATCCGGCGCCGCAGAAGCAGATGGAAGGCCTGTCGGTGCCGACGCTTCCCGCAGCTCCACCGCCAGATCAAAGGCGCCAAGCCCTCGGGCCGCTCTGGGATGCCTACAAGACGATCTTCGAGATCAACTCGACGCTGCAGCGGTTGATCGCATTGCCGCCGGGCGCGCCGCGCGCCGCCTATGACGCGCTGCGCCAGGCGATCGAGGCCTTGAACAATGACAAGGAGTTCGCCGCCGAGGCGATGAAGGTGATCCAGTTCGTGCCGGAGTATCCGACCGCGCCCGACATGAGCGCAGAAGATCCGCGCGATGCTGGTCGCGACGCCGGAGATGCGCAAGTTCGTCAACGACTACATGAAAGCCGTGCCGAAGCGGTGAGGGTCGCTGATCGGCGACGGCGTACCAATGCCTTGTCCTCGCCAGATCGAATACGTGCCGGAAATCCTTCCTTCTTGCGGGCGCATGATAGATGCGCTTCGATGGGGGAGGGGGGGATTGGGGGGTGGGGGGGGGGGTGGCGTTTGGGGAGGGAGGGGGGGGGAGGGGGGAGTTAGGGGTGGTCTGGGAGGCGGGACAGTTCAGTGGCTCGGAGCCGCACTCGCCGTTCTGCCGCCCCTGATCGTTTGCGGCGTCGTCGCGGATGCATGGGGCCAGAGACGCGCGGCGTCGCGAAGCGTGGTTCAGGCCGCCACCTGCGACCGCGCGAACTTTCATCTCGTGGTCGATGTCGGGCACACCGGGAACTCCTGCGGCGCGCGCAGCGCCCGCGGATCACCGAATACGAATTCAACCTGCGGCTGGGGACGCAGATCACCGAGCGTGCGGAAGCGGGGCTTCGCCAAGACCACCCTGCTGATCACGACATCTCGAAGCGCGCCGGCCTGCTGAAGCGTGCCGAGCGCGCCAACAGAATCGAGGCCGACCTCTTTATGTCGATCCACCACGATTCAGTGCCGAACCAGTTTATCGAGAAATGGGAATTCGAGGGGGCGACGCATACCTTCAGCGATCGGTTTCAGGGGCATTCCGTCTTTATTTCGAACGACAATGGCGATCGCGCGGGCAGCTTTCTGTTCGGCCAGCTCATCGGGCGCGAGCTGAAGGCGCGCGGCATGAAATACACCCCGCATTATGTCGAGCCGTTCATGGGCAATCGGCGGCGTGTCTTCGTCGACGACGACGCCGGCGTCTACCGCTTTGACCAGCTTTGGTGCTGCGGAAGACGCGTATGCCCGCGGTGCTGCTGGAGGCCGGCTCGATCATCCATCGCGCGCGAGGAATTGGAGCTGCGCGCGGCCGAGCGCCGCGCGCTGATCACGGAGTCCGCCGTCGATGCGGTCGCTGATCTTTTGCGCGCAGCGGTCGCGCTCGAACAGGGCGGGGACAACGACGTCTCGCCCGCAAACAAAAAACACACCCCCCAAAAAAAAAAAAAAAAAAAAAAAAAAAAAAAAAAAAAAAAAAAAAAAAAAAAAAAAAAAAAAAAAAAAAAAAAAAAAAAAAAAAAAAAAAAAAAAAAAAAAAAAAAAAAAAAAAAAAAAAAAAAAAAAAAAAAAAAAAAAAAAAAAAAAAAAAAAAAAAAAAAAAAAAAAAAAAAAAAAAAAAAAAAAAAAAAAAAAAAAAAAAAAAAAAAAAAAAAAAAAAAAAAAAAAAAAAAAAAAAAAAAAAAAAAAAAAAAAAAAAAAAAAAAAAAAAAAAAAAAAAAAAAAAAAAAAAAAAAAAAAAAAAAAAAAAAAAAAAAAAAAAAAAAAAAAAAAAAAAAAAAAAAAAAAAAAAAAAAAAAAAAAAAAAAAAAAAAAAAAAAAAAAAAAAAAAAAAAAAAAAAAAAAAAAAAAAAAAAAAAAAAAAAAAAAAAAAAAAAAAAAAAAAAAAAAAAAAAAAAAAAAAAAAAAAAAAAAAAAAAAAAAAAAAAAAAAAAAAAAAAAAAAAAAAAAAAAAAAAAAAAAAAAAAAAAAAAAAAAAAAAAAAAAAAAAAAAAAAAAAAAAAAAAAAAAAAAAAAAAAAAAAAAAAAAAAAAAAAAAAAAAAAAAAAAAAAAAAAAAAAAAAAAAAAAAAAAAAAAAAAAAAAAAAAAAAAAAAAAAAAAAAAAAAAAAAAAAAAAAAAAAAAAAAAAAAAAAAAAAAAAAAAAAAAAAAAAAAAAAAAAAAAAAAAAAAAAAAAAAAAAAAAAAAAAAAAAAAAAAAAAAAAAAAAAAAAAAAAAAAAAAAAAAAAAAAAAAAAAAAAAAAAAAAAAAAAAAAAAAAAAAAAAAAAAAAAAAAAAAAAAAAAAAAAAAAAAAAAAAAAAAAAAAAAAAAAAAAAAAAAAAAAAAAAAAAAAAAAAAAAAAAAAAAAAAAAAAAAAAAAAAAAAAAAAAAAAAAAAAAAAAAAAAAAAAAAAAAAAAAAAAAAAAAAAAAAAAAAAAAAAAAAAAAAAAAAAAAAAAAAAAAAAAAAAAAAAAAAAAAAAAAAAAAAAAAAAAAAAAAAAAAAAAAAAAAAAAAAAAAAAAAAAAAAAAAAAAAAAAAAAAAAAAAAAAAAAAAAAAAAAAAAAAAAAAAAAAAAAAAAAAAAAAAAAAAAAAAAAAAAAAAAAAAAAAAAAAAAAAAAAAAAAAAAAAAAAAAAAAAAAAAAAAAAAAAAAAAAAAAAAAAAAAAAAAAAAAAAAAAAAAAAAAAAAAAAAAAAAAAAAAAAAAAAAAAAAAAAAAAAAAAAAAAAAAAAAAAAAAAAAAAAAAAAAAAAAAAAAAAAAAAAAAAAAAAAAAAAAAAAAAAAAAAAAAAAAAAAAAAAAAAAAAAAAAAAAAAAAAAAAAAAAAAAAAAAAAAAAAAAAAAAAAAAAAAAAAAAAAAAAAAAAAAAAAAAAAAAAAAAAAAAAAAAAAAAAAAAAAAAAAAAAAAAAAAAAAAAAAAAAAAAAAAAAAAAAAAAAAAAAAAAAAAAAAAAAAAAAAAAAAAAAAAAAAAAAAAAAAAAAAAAAAAAAAAAAAAAAAAAAAAAAAAAAAAAAAAAAAAAAAAAAAAAAAAAAAAAAAAAAAAAAAAAAAAAAAAAAAAAAAAAAAAAAAAAAAAAAAAAAAAAAAAAAAAAAAAAAAAAAAAAAAAAAAAAAAAAAAAAAAAAAAAAAAAAAAAAAAAAAAAAAAAAAAAAAAAAAAAAAAAAAAAAAAAAAAAAAAAAAAAAAAAAAAAAAAAAAAAAAAAAAAAAAAAAAAAAAAAAAAAAAAAAAAAAAAAAAAAAAAAAAAAAAAAAAAAAAAAAAAAAAAAAAAAAAAAAAAAAAAAAAAAAAAAAAAAAAAAAAAAAAAAAAAAAAAAAAAAAAAAAAAAAAAAAAAAAAAAAAAAAAAAAAAAAAAAGCGTCGACGCCCCCAAAAGAGCAGCGCCTGCAAAGAAGTCGATGAAAATTTTTTTTTTTTTTTTTTTTTTTTTTTTTTTTTTTTTTTTTTTTTTTTTTTTTTTTTTTTTAAAAAAAAAAAAAAAAAAAAAAAAAAAAAAAAAAAAAAAAAAAAAAAAAAAAAAAAAAAAAAAAAAAAAAAAAAAAAAAAAAAAAAAAAAAAAAAAAAAAAAAAAAAAAAAAAAAAAAAAAAAAAAAAAAAAAAAAAAAAAAAAAAAAAAAAAAAAAAAAAAAAAAAAAAAAAAAAAAAAAAAAAAAAAAAAAAAAAAAAAAAAAAAAAAAAAAAAAAAAAAAAAATTTTTTTTTTTTTAAAAAAAAAAAAAAAAAAAAAAAAAAAAAAAAAAAAAAAAAAAAAAAAAAAAAAAAAAAAAAAAAAAAAAAAAAAAAAAAAAAAAAAAAAAAAAAAAAAAAAAAAATTGCGCCAGAATATTTTGGCGGCCGTCACCTGCAAGCAAAGAAAGTCGAGCAAAGCCAAGGACCTTTCCTAGACCGCCGCGCCTTTAAGGCGCCGCCTGAGCTTTTGCGAACAGACGTCCACCTGCAAAGTCGGACCGAACGTCTGTATTTCAGGTCGTCCTCGAAGCAGATGACGAGGTCCTGTCTGTCGAGCGCCTCTGAGCGCTTGGCGATGGCCCCACCGTTTCCGCTCGTCCCCGCGATGGGGAAGCGGGGAGCCCGGGGCCACTTCGATAGCATCTCGGTATTGTTTTTTTTTTAGCCCTCTCTGGGTCCCCGCTTTCACGGGGGACGCGAGCGGACAAAGTGGGGGGATTTTTTTTTTTTTTTTTTTTTTTTTTTTTTTTTTTTTTTTTTTTTTTTTTTTTTTTTTTTTTTTTTTTTTTTTTTTTTTTTTTTTTTTTTTTTTTTTTTTTTTTTTTTTTTTTTTTTTTTTTTTTTTTTTTTTTTTTTTTTTTTTTTTTTTTTTTTTTTTTTTTTTTTTTTTTTTTTTTTTTTTTTTTTTTTTTTTTTTTTTTTTTTTTTTTTTTTTTTTTTTTTTTTTTTTTTTTTTTTTTTTTTTTTTTTTTTTTTTTTTTTTTTTTTTTTTTTTTTTTTTTTTTTTTTTTTTTTTTTTTTTTTTTTTTTTTTTTTTTTTTTTTTTTTTTTTTTTTTTTTTTTTTTTTTTTTTTTTTTTTTTTTTTTTTTTTTTTTTTTTTTTTTTTTTTTTTTTTTTTTTTTTTTTTTTTTTTTTTTTTTTTTTTTTTTTTTTTTTTTTTTTTTTTTTTTTTTTTTTTTTTTTTTTTTTTTTTTTTTTTTTTTTTTTTTTTTTTTTTTTTTTTTTTTTTTTTTTTTTTTTTTTTTTTTTTTTTTTTTTTTTTTTTTTTTTTTTTTTTTTTTTTTTTTTTTTTTTTTTTTTTTTTTTTTTTTTTTTTTTTTTTTTTTTTTTTTTTTTTTTTTTTTTTTTTTTTTTTTTTTTTTTTTTTTTTTTTTTTTTTTTTTTTTTTTTTTTTTTTTTTTTTTTTTTTTTTTTTTTTTTTTTTTTTTTTTTTTTTTTTTTTTTTTTTTTTTTTTTTTTTTTTTTTTTTTTTTTTTTTTTTTTTTTTTTTTTTTTTTTTTTTTCCCCCCCCCCCCCCCCCCCCCCCCCCCCCCCCCCCCCCCCCCCCCCCCCCCGGGGGGGGGGGGGGGGGGGGGGGGGGGGGGGGGGGGGGGGGGGGGGGGGGGGGGGGGGGGGGAAAAAAAAAAAAGGGAATCGTCGCATCCAACCTCACTAACGGGTTTTTTTTTTTTTTTTTTCCCCCCCCCCCCCCCCCCCCCCCCCCCCCCCCCCCCCCCCCCCCCCCCCCCCCCCCCCCCCCCCCGGGGGAAAAATCATCACGCGCTAATGCCGCGGCCGCGTCATCACGTTGAGCGTCGCCGGCGTGCCGGAGCGCACCTTGTCGAGCGCGCGCTCGAGCGCCGGCAGCACGGCGTCGGCGGTCTCGACCTTCTCGCCGTAGCCGCCGCAGCTCTCCACCACCTTCTCGAAGTCGGGCGACGGCCGCAGCTCGGTGAGCGGCATGATGTTGGCCTTGGCGGCCTTGCCGTCGGGATAGACGTCGAGCGTCGACTGGCGCACCGCGCCCCACATCATGTTGTTGGCGATGATGGTGAGCGTCGGCAGGCTCTCGGCGCGGCCGACGTAGTGATACGGCAGCGGATTGCCGAACATGTAGGAGCCGTCGCCGACCGTGGCGATCACCTCGCGCTCGGGCGCCGCGAGCTTGGCGCCGAGCGCGGCGCCGAGGCCGAAGCCGAGCCCGCCCGAGAGCAGGTTGCCCATGTAGGAGCGCGGCTCGGTCAGGTCGAGCGCCGGCAGCGGCACGCCGAGCTCGCTGATCACGATCGCGTCCTTCGCTCTTCACCTCGTTGAGGCAGTGCGCGAGCCAGGCGAGGTGGACCGGCGACTGGTCCTTGACGGTCTCGATCAGCTTCTTGCGCTTGGCCGACGTTCTCCTCGCGCGCCGCCGCCACGGTCTTGCGGCGGCGCGTCGGCGGCGCCGTTCTTGGCCTTGCGCGATGCGCGCCGAGCGCCTCGCGCAGCAGCCGCAGCGCCGCGCACGGGATCGCCCGGCGATCAGCAGGTCGGCCTCGATCTCCCGGAACGGATAGCGGGTGGCCAGCGGATCGGCCGAGATGTGGATGATCTTGGCGTCGCGGCGCGGGCCGCCGCTCGCCGGGATCCACGGCACCACGCTGTCGAGCACGATGACCACGTCGGCCTTCTTGACCCAGGGGCCGGCCTCGAAGCCGAGATGCATCGGATGGTCGGTCGGCAGATTGAAGTCGCGCGCCTCGGCCTGCACCACCGGGATGGCAAATTCCTCGGCGAGCTCGCCGAGCTCGATCACCGCCTGCGGGATCGCGCCCGATGGTCGAGGTCACGATCAGCGGGAACTCGGCCTTGGCGATCATGCCGCGCGCCTCCTCGATGACGCGGCGCGCCGGCTCCGGCGCGGCGACGCCGAGCGGGCGCATGGTGTCGCGGCGCGCGTGCGTCGCCGGATTGGCCAGAACTTCGCGCGGCAGCGTCAGATAGACCGGCCCGCGCGGCTCGCTCATCGCGATGTCGAGCGCGCGGTCGACCACCGCGTCGACCGGCTGGCCGTCGCGCAGCTCGTAGTCCCATTTGACGAACTCGCGCACCATGCCGCCCTGGTCGAACGATTCCTGGCCCCAATGGATCGAGCGGTTGCGCGAGGCGATGTGGCCGGTCTCGGTGATCGGCGTGCGGCCGGCCGCGAGCAGCAGCGGAATGTTGTCGCGCGCCGCGTTCATCAGGCCGCAGATCGCGTTGGCGGTGCCGACCGTGACGTGCACCATGACCGCCGCCGGCTTGCCGCAGGTGCGGTAGTAGCCGTGCGCCATCGCCATCGCGACGTTCTCGTGCGGCACGGTGATGAATCGCGGATACTTGGCGTTGCCGTATTGCGGGAGAGGCCTCGACGATCGGCGCGAAGTCGGTGCCCGCATTGGCGAAGACATACTCGATGCCGCGCTCGCCGAGCCGGGCGAGATAGGCTTCGGCGGTCATTTCCTTGGACGTGTCGGTGCTGCTCACGGGTGTTGTCCAGTCCTGTTCTGGAGTTGGCGCCGACCCTACCGGCCGCCGCACCCCTGTCAATGTGCGGACGGCGTAGGCGCGTCGGCGTTGCGGGCCGTGCGCTCGCCGGAAGGGCGATTTGCGGGGCCGCGGTCGCCGCGGTCACCCTATAGAAGAGGCCGATTTTGCGTCCGACGAGGAGCGCACGTTCGATGGCCGATGCCGACGACGACAAGAAAGACCCGCACCAACTGAGCGACCACCTGCTCGGCACCAACGTCGTCCACCAGCACGACCGGGCGCGGAATACGACCACGACCACGACCATTTCGAGTTCGACGACGACGGGCCGCTGGAAGAAAATCCGATCTGGCTGCAGGACCATGTCACGCTGGTGAGCGTCGGCATCGACATCGGCTCGTCCGGCACGCAGGTGATCTTCTCGCGCATCAACCTGCGCCGCTACGGCGAGGACCTGACCAGCCGCTACTACGTGGTCTCGCGCGAGACGCTCTATCAGTCGCCGATGGCGCTGACGCCCTATTCCGAGCGAGGAGCGCATCGACGACGCCGGCCTCGAAGCGATCATCGACGACGCCTACGCGGCCGCCGGGCTCGATCCGGACAAGATCGACACCGGCGCCGTGATCCTCACCGGCGAGGCGCTGCGCCGCGAGAACGCCGAAGGCATCGCCAAGCTCCTGTCGGAGCAGGGCGGCGATTTCGTCTGCGCCACCGCCGGCCATCACATGGAATCGATGCTCGCGGCCTACGGCTCCGGCGCCTCGAGGGTCTCGCACGAAGGCGACAAGCGCATCCTCAACATCGACATCGGCGGCGGCACCACCAAGCTCGCGGTCGTCGAGAAGGGCCTCGTGATCGCGACCGCGGCGGTCCATGTCGGCGGCCGCCTGCAGGTGGTCGACGAGAAGGGCACCATCGTGCGGCTCGATCCGGCCGGGCGCTATCACGCGCGGCAGGCCGGCTTCGACTGGCACAAGGGCGACGTGATCGATCCGAAGCTGCTCGACACGCGTCGCCGAGACCATGGCCGACGAACTCGTGGCCGCGCTGACGCAGCGGCCGATGCCGCACGCGGTCGAGCATCTCTATCTCACCGATCCGATCCTCGATTTCGGCAGGATCGACGGCATGATGTTCTCCGGCGGCGTCGGCGAATACGTCTACGGCCGCGAGACCCGCGATTTCGGCGACATGGGCCGGCGGCTCGGGCACGGCGATCCGCCGCCGCGTCGATGCCGGCGCGCTGCCGTGGCCGATGCTGCGCGGCGGGCGAGTGCATCCGCGCCACCGCGCTCGGTGCGTCGGAATACAGCGTCCAGCTCTCCGGCAACACCAGCTACATCTCCAAGCCGGGCGAGCTGCTGCCGCGGCGGAACCTGCAGGTGCTGCAGCCGCCCTTCGAGTGCGACGAGGTGATCGACGCCGGCGAAGCTCGCGAAGGCGATCCGCGCGCATTTCACCGCCTTCGACCTGATCGAAGGCGAGGGCGAGGTGGCGCTGGCGCTGCGCTGGCAGGGCGCTGCCGTCCTACGAGCGCATCGCGGCCTTCGCGGAAGGCATCCGCCACGGGCTGCAAGAACACCATCGAGCACAGGAAGCCGGTCTACATCATGCTCGACGGCGACATCGCGCAGACGCTGGGCGCGATCCTGCGCGAGGAGTTGCTGGTCGAGAGCGAGATCCTGTGCATCGACGGCGTGATGCTGCGCGACTTCGACTACATCGATCTCGGCCGCATCCGGATGCCGTCCTACACCGTGCCGGTCACCATCAAGTCGCTGGTCTTCAGCGAGGACCCGCAGGGCGGCCGGCCGGCCCAGCGCATCCACCATCACGACGACCACGATCATGGCACAGCCACGCGCATGATCACCATCACGGCCATGATCATCACCATCATGGCCACCAGCCACGGATCGACGGCATCGATGCATCAGCCACGGCGCGACGGTCGCGAAGCGACCTCGCACCTGAGTGAGGGCATGAGCAGCGACGCGGTGAGGGTCGATGAACGTGAGACCGCGGCGAGCCGAGCTCGCCCTCGCCGCAGAGGAGCATGGGCTCGAAGCGAAGGGTAACGCCGGGCTCGCATGACCGAAGCCGTCGGCCGCCTGCGGCCTGCGCCGCGACGCGCGCTGGCGGTTCGATTCCCGGTGGGTCCTGATCGGCGTGCCGGTCGCGCTGGTCGTCTGGCTCGCGCTTGTGCCGCTGGTGTTCCTGCTCTGGCAGAGCTTCCTCACGCCGCAGACCGCGGCGCGGCCGGCGGTCTTCACGCTCGAGAATTTCCGCACCGCCTATTTCAGCGCCGAGACCTTCCGCCTGTTCTTCAATTCGGTGCTGTTCGCGACCGGCACCGCGATGTTCGCGCTCTTCCTCGGCACCGCGCTCGCCTGGATGAACGAGCGCACCAACACGCCGTTCAAGCAGCTGTTCTTCGCGCTCTCGATCATTCCGCTGGTGATCCCCGGCATCCTGTTCACGGTGTCGTGGATCTGCTGGCGAGCCCGAAGATCGGCATCCTCAACGTCTGGCTGCAGTGGCTGTTCGGCACCGACTACGTGTTCTTCAACATCTACACCATGACGGGGATGATCTGGGTCGACGGCCTGCATTACTCGCCGATGGCGTTCCTGCTGATGACGGCGGCGTTCCGCTCGATGGACCCTTCGCTCGAGGAATCCGCGCTGATGAGCGGCGCCTCGATCCTGCAGATCGCCTGGAGGATCACCTTCAAGCTCGCCTGGCCGGCGGCGCTCGGGTCGCTGCTGATCCTGTTCGTGCGCGCCATCGAATCGTTCGAGGTGCCGGCGCTGCTTGGGCTGCCGGTCGGCATCCACGTCTATACCTCGGCGATCTATCAGGCGATCCACCAGTATCCGAGCCAGATCGGGCTTGCGTCGCCTACGCGATCACGCTGCTGATGATCAGCCTGCGTCGGCATCTATCTGCAGTCGCGGCTGCCTATCATAGCTCGCGGTTCTCGACCGTCACCGGCAAGGGCTTCCGCCCGCGCACCGTCGATCTCGGCCGCTGGCGCTATCTCGCGGCCTCGCTGTTCGTCCTCTATTTCGTCGTCATCGTGCTGCTGCCGTTCCTGGTGCTGGTGTGGTCGTCGCTGCAGAGCTTCTACAGCGCGCCGTCCTGGGCCGCGTTCAGCGCGGCTTTCGCTCGACACCTACCGCGCCGTGCTCGACTATCCGCAGTTCTGGACGACGGTGCGCAACAGCCTGTTCCTCTCGCTGACCTGCGCCACCACGATCATCATGCTGTCGGCGCGGTGATCTCCTGGGTGGTGGTGCGCACCAAAATTCCCGGCCGCTGGCTGCTCGACAGCCTGGCCTCGATGCCGCTGGTGTTCCCCGGCCTCGTGCTCGGGCTGTCGATCATGATCTGCTATCTCTACATCGACATCGGCATCTACGGCACGATCTGGATCATGCTGGTCGCCTATGTGACGCGCTTCCTGCCCTACGGCATGCGCTACGTGTCGACCTCGATGATGCAGATCCACAAGGAGCTCGAGGAATCCGCCGCCATGAGCGGCGCGTCCTGGAGCATGAATTTCCGCCGCATCGTGCTGCCGCTGCTCAAGCCCGGGCCTGCTCGCGGGCTTCATCTATGTGGTGATCGTCTCGATCCGCGAGCTGTCGAGCTCGATCCTGCTCTACAGCCCCGGCACCGAGGTGGTGTCGATCATGATCTGGGAGCTGTGGCAGAACGGGCAGTATGTCGAGCTGTCCGCGCTCGGCGTGATGCTGATCCTGCTGCTGTTCTGCTGGTGATGATCGCGCAGCTCATCGGCAAGCGCTTCGGCATCGCGGAAAGATAGGGGGACGACCGTGCTGAGCGTGAAATCGCTCTACACCGAATATGCGAGCGAGCACGGCACCGTGGTCAAGGCCGCGCAGGACGTCTCGCTTCGAGGTGCCGGAGGGCAAGCTGTTCACGCTGCTCGGGCCCTCGGGCTGCGGCAAGACCACGACGCTGCGCTCGATCGCCGGGCTCGAGCGGCCGACCGTCGGGCGAGATCGAGGTCGCGGGCCGCGCGGTCTATTCGTCGAGCCGCGGCATCTTCGTGGCGCCGAACAAGCGCAATTTCGGCATGGTGTTCCAGTCCTACGCGATCTGGCCGCACATGAACGTGTTCCAGAACGTCGCGTTCCCGCTGGAGGTGCGCAAGCTCGGCAAGCGCGAGATCCAGCGACAAGGTGATGCGCGTGCTCACCGCGGTGCAGCTCGATCACCTGGTCGATCGCGACGCGACCAAGCTCTCGGGCGGCCAGCAGCAGCGGCTCGCGCTCGCGCGCGCGCTGGTGATGGAGCCGCAGCTTCTGCTGCTCGACGAGCCGCTGTCCAACCTCGACGCCAAGCTGCGCGACGCGCATGCGCACCGAGCTCAAGCGGCTGCAGCGCGAGCTCAACCTCACCACCGTCTACGTCACCCACGACCAGACCGAGGCGCTGGCGCTGTCGCACGAGATCGCGGTGATGAACGACGGCTTCATCGTGCAGATCGGCACGCCGCGGCAGATCTACGAGCAGCCGGCCAACCAGTTCGTCGCCGATTTCGTCGGCCACGACCAATTTCGTCGGCGGCACCGTGACGGCGGTCGAGACGGCGCCGGCCGCTGCCTGGTCAACACCGCGCTCGGCGAGCTCAAGGCGCATGCCGGCGAGGGCGTCGCCAGGGACGCCGCCGTGGTGTCTCGGTGCGCCCGGAGGACGTGGAGCTGTCCGAGCAGGAGACCGGCCGGCGAGGGCGACAACGTCATCCGGGCCACCGTCCATGCCAAGGATTTCCTCGGCGAATATCTGGATTTCCACGTCAAGGTGGGCGATGTTGTGCTGCAGGCGCGGGCGCATCCCTCGCTGCGCACCCCGACCGGCGACCCGATCTATGTGCGCATGCAGGCGGAGAAATGCGTCGCCATCCGGTCCGATGCCGCCCCGCGCGGCGAGGTCCGATGCGAGCGAGATGAAACGGTAAGAGACCGCGAACGTTAACAGCGCTGACAAGACCGATTGAGACTGCAAGGAGCAACTGCATGGCCAAGAACGCCCTCGCCTCCGAAGACCTGGCGAAAAAATTCGCGACCGAAAAAGAGACGCCCTACACCCGCTGGATCAAGGCCGAGGGCCTCGACATCATCCCGGCGCTCTATGTGCGCAACCTGCGCACCGTCGACCTGAAGCCCTGGGCGCGGCGCGGCGGCAACGCGGTGTTCGTCAATCACGACGCCTCGCGCGTCTCCAACGACAGCTACGTCATGGAGATCCCGCCCGGCAAGAAGCTCGAGCCGCACCGGCAGCTCTTCGAGGAGATGGTCCTGATCCTCGAGGGCCGCGGCTCCACCACGGTGTGGAACAACGAAGGCAAGCGCATCACCTTCGAGTGGAAGGCGGGCTCGCTGTTCGCCATCCCGCTCAACTGCTGGCACCAGCACTTCAACGGCTCCGGCAAGGAGGCGGCGCGCTATGTCGGCGTCACCAACGCGCCGCCGGTGATCAACCTCTACGAGGACCTCGACTTCATCTTCGGCTGCGACCACGACTTCAAGAACCGCTTCGACGGCGAGCCCGACTACTTCGCCGCCAAGAACGAGCAGGACGGGCCTCCTGCTCAAGACCAACTTCGTGGCCGACGCGATCAACCTGCCGCTGATCACCGCCAAGGAGCGCGGCGCCGGCGGCGGCCACATCCGCTTCACCATGGCCAAGGGCTCGATGAACTCGCACATCTCGCAGTTCCCGATCGGCACCTACAAGAAGGGCCACGCGCACGGGCCGGGCGCCTACGTGATCATCCTCTCCGGCGAGGGCTATTCGCTGATGTGGCCGGAGGGCGAGGAGCCCAAGCGCTACGACTGGGAGGTCGGCACGCTGATCGTGCCGCCCAACATGTGGTTCCACCAGCACTTCAACTCCGGCACCACGCCGTCGCGCTATCTCGCGCTCAAGCACGAGGTGGTGTCGATCCGCAACGCGCAGGGCGTGCCGAAGGCCTGGATCAGCCGCCGCGTCGGCGGCGACCAGATCGACTACGCCGACGAGAGGCCGGAGGTCCGCAAGATCTTCGCCGACGAGCTGGCCAAGCACGGCCTGCAGCCGAAGATGGACGAGGCCTATGCGCAGGAGCTCGCCGACCTGCCGCCGAAGCGGACGCGGCGGCGTAGCGACCTCAGTTATTGTGCTCTCTCCCATCCGAACTTGGGTCAACCCGACTTCGACTGGGAGAGGGCAGCTCAGACAGTTCAGCCGTATTCCGATTGGTGAGGGGTGAGAGCTGAAACTCTCGCCCCTCACGCATTTGGGCTTCTCGCACGATCGGATGCACGCTCTCGGCAAGGAGAGCGGCGCCGTCATTGCCGGGCAGGGTTGAGCGCAGCCCTGAGCACGCGCGCATAGTTGCCAAAGGCGATCTTTTCGATACGCGCCTCGTCAACGTTCTGGCGTTGCCAGTACTCCACGACCCGCCGGAGCTCGGCGTCTCCCGGAAGCACGCCGAAGGTTCCCAAGCCGTTGATGTCGGTGCCGAAGGCGACGTGGTCTTCGCCAAGCCAATCGGCGAGCTCCATGCATGCGATCGCCATAAGCTTCAACGGTCCTGCCGACGTCGGGAGCCAGCGTCCATAGCCCCACAACACCGCCCTTGCGCGCAATTTCACCGGCGGTCTCGAGCGAGAGCTGACGGCGGCGCCATACCAGAGCCGTCGGCGGCGCCAGCGGCGCTTTGGTCACTGAGCCGTGCGACCAGACGACCGGGGCGCGCGACAGCGCCAGCGCGTCGCGCGCGGTCGCTTCGCTGCAATGGGCGAGATCGATGAGAATGCCGAGGCGATTGCATTCTCCTGACGACTTGCTTGCCGATATCTGTCAACCCGCCGTGCTCGGAGGGATTTGTTTGCATGTCGCCAATCGTATTGCCGACGTAGTGCACGAGCTGAAGATGACGAACGCCCAGGTCGTAGGCGGCTTTGACGCGTCGCGGGTCCTTCTCGATGAAGTTTGCGCCCTCCACGGCGAGCACGATGTGCGGCTCTCCACGCCGCGCACGATCGACATCGGACGCTGTCCGTACCGTCTTTAGCCGCTCCGCGGCGATGTGCGCCTTGATGCGTCCGAGCTCGCGCTGGACCCAGCCGAACGTTTCACCCGACGTCGGCACGGACTTCTGCTTGAAGGCCTTGAAGTCGAACCACAGGAGGTCGCCGGTGAGCGACCAGGCGACCAGTGTCGCTTTGCCGGCCGCCAACGCCTGCGACACCGGGCGCGAAATGGTATTTGCTCTCGCCGAAAAACGAGTGGAAATGCATGTCGGCGATGAAAACGGGATCACGCGCGCGCGCCGCTCCAAACACCAGAGGGCTCCCGAGGGCGCCCGTGACAAACGCACGACGGTCGATGCCTGCCATATCTCCTCGCAGACCATTCATGCCGTGGGCCCGTTGAAATAGTCAATCAACAGGCTCATCCTTCCACCAACGACGCAGGGCCACGAAGCCCGTCGCTTCGGGGAGGACGCCATGCCGATCGTCCGTCGTCGTTTCGATTGCGCTTGCATGTCTCGCGCTGGCGCTGGGCGGCCCGGCCGCCGCGCAGTCGCCCACGCTTGCCGAGCTTGCGATGTATTCCGGCCCCGACCGCACCGAGCGGCTGATCGCCGGCGCCAAGAAGGAGGGCGTGCTCACCGTCTATTCGTCCATGACCAGTCGACGACCAGCGCGTGCTCGTCGACGCATTCGAGAAGAAATACGGCGTCAAGCTGCAGTTCTGGCGCGCGAGCTCGGAGAGCATCCTGCGCCGCGCCTGATCGAGCATCGCGCCGGCCGCTACGAGGTCGACGCCATCGAGACCAGCGCCGCCGAGATGGAGTCGCTGCATCGCGAGGGCATGCTGCAGGAGGTGCGCTCGCCGCATCTCGCCGACATCGTGCCGGCGGCGCTGCGCCCGCACCGCGAATGGGTCGGCGACCGGCTCAACATCATCTCCGCCGGCTACAACACCAAGCTGTTCGCAAGGACGAGGTGCCGAAGACCTATGAGGACTTCGCCGATCCGCGCTGGAAGGGCCGGCTCGGCATCGAGGCCGACGACGCGGTCTGGTTCGGCGCGCTCGCCAATGCGCTGGGCGAGGAGAAGGTCGTCAAGCTGTTCCGCGACATGGTGCGGATCAACGGCGTCTCGGTGCGCAAGGGCCACACGCTGCTCGCCAATCTCGTGGTCTCGGGCGAGGTGCCGTTCGCGCTCACGCTCTATCACTACAAGGCCGAGCAGCTGAAGAACGCCGGCGCGCCGCTCGACTGGTACGTGATCCCGCCGGGCTTCGCGCGCTTCCTCGGCACCGGCGTGATGCAGCGCGCGCCGCATCCGCATGCCGCCGTGCTGTTCCTCGACTTCATGCTGTACGAGGCGCAGCAGCTGCTGGTCGACGCGCGACTTCACGCCGACCAACATGAAGGTGAGGCCGCTCGACGTGCCGTTCAACGTCATCGATCCGGCGCAGATCCTCGACCAGGGCGACAAGTGGATGAAGCTCTACGACGAGATCGTCGTGAAGCAGGGCGAAGCGGAACGCGGTGGGAGCCGCGCTCTACGACTTGCAGCGCCCGCAGCCGCGACGCTTGCGCACGTACGCCGTGCCCGGGCTCGCGTGCCGCGCGCGCCCCACAGCCGGCGGTGCAGCCGGTCGAGCATCAGATAGATCACCGGCGTCGTGTAGAGCGTGAGCATCTGCGACACCAGCAGGCCGCCGACGATGGTGATGCCGAGCGGCCGGCGCAGCTCCGAGCCGGGGCCGGTGGCGAACACCAGCGGCAGCGCGCCGAGCAGCGCCGCCAGCGTGGTCATCAGGATCGGGCGGAAGCGCTCCAGGCAGGCCTCGTAGATCGCCTGCTCGGGCGTCGAGCCCGCGGTTGCGCTCGGCCTCGAGCGCGAAGTCGACCATGCATGATGCCGTTCTTCTTCACGATGCCGATCAGCAGGATGATGCCGATGAAGGCGATCAGCGACAGCTCGGTGCCGGAACATCTGCAGCGCGAGCAGCGCGCCGAGCCCGGCCGACGGCAGCGTCGAGATGATCGTCAGCGGATGCGCGAGGCTCTCGTAGAGCACGCCGAGCACGATATAGACCGCGATCAGCGCCGCCAGGATCAGCAGCGGCTGCGCGCCGATCGACTGCGCGATAGGCGCGGGCGTCGCCCGGAATTCGGCGCGCATGCGTGTCGGGCATGTGCAGCTCGGCGACCGCGCGGTCGACCGCGCCGCGTCGCCTCGCTCGATGGTGACGTCCGGCGCGAGGCTGAAGCTGATGGTCACCGCCGGGAACTGGCCCTGGTGATTGACCACCAGCGGCGCAAGCGCGCGCTCGATCCTGCGTGACCGCGGAGAGCGGCACCTGCGCGCCGTTGGCGCCGGGCACGTAGATGCGCGCGAGGTCGGTCGGGTCGCGCTGGAACTGCGGATCGATCTCGAGGATGACGCGGTACTGGTTGCGCTGGGTGTAGATCGTCGAGATCTGCCGCTGCGCGAACGCGTTGTTGAGCGCGGTGTCGATGTCCTGGATGCGCACGCCGAGCCGCGCCGCCGCCGACGCGGTCGATCGATGACGTTGACCTGCAGGCCGCCCTGCTCGCGGTCGGTGGAGACGTCGACGAGCTCCGGCACGCTGCTGCATCCGGTCGTCGACGACGCGGCGCCCAGCGTGAGCATCTCCTGATAGTCGGGGCCCCAGAGCGTGTACTGGTAGTCGGAGTCGCCTGCCGCGCCGCCGGCGCGCACGTCCTGCGCCGGGAACATGAACACGCTGCAGCCCGGGAATGGCGTTGAGCTTGCGGCCGCAGCCGGTTGATCACGTCCCAGGCGGTCTCGCCGCGCTCCGACAGCGGCTTGAGGCTGATGAACAGCTGGCCGCGGTTGACCGAGGCGTTGCACGCCGAGGTGCCGATCGACGAGCCGACGCCGGCCACCGCCGGATCGGCCAGCACGATGTCGGCCGCCTGCTGCTGCAGCTCGAACATCGCCTCGAACGAGATGTCGGGCGAGGCGTGGGTGCCGCCGCAGATCAGGCCGGTATCGTCCTGCGGGAAATAGCCCTTCGGCGTCTTGACATAGAGCACGACGGTGAGCGCGATGGTGCCGAGCGAGCACCAGCAGCGTCAGCGCGCGGTGCCGCAGCACCACGCGCGAGGCTGCGCCCGTAGAGCGCGACCATCCAGCGCCATGCACGCGCTTCGACGGCGCGGTCGAACCAGGTCGCGTCCGGGCTCGGCGGCTTGCGCACGAAATGCGCGCAGATCATCGGCGTCACCGTCAGCGACACCACCGTCGAGACGGCGATCGCGAAGGCGAGCGTCACCGAGAATTCGCGGAACACGCGGCCGACCACGCCGCCCATGAACAGCAGCGGGATGAAGGCGGCGACCAGCGAGATGCTGATCGAGACCACGGTGAAGCCGATCTGCCGCGCGCCTTCGATCGCCGCGCTGCATCGGCGTCATGCCCTTTTCGAGATTGCGGAAGCAGTTCTCGATCATCACGATCGCGTCGTCGACCACGAAGCCGACCGAGACCGCCAGCGCCATCAGCGACAGGTTGTTGATCGAGAAGCCCACCACCCACATCAGCGCGCAGGTGCCGGCGAGCGACAGCGGCACGGTGACGCCGGCGGCGATCGTCGGCGCGCGCCGCGCCGCAGGAACACGAACACCACCATCATCACCAGCGCGATGGCGATCGACCAGCGTGAGCTGCATGTCGAGCACGCTGGCGCGGATGGTCTGGGTGCGGTCGGACAGCACCGTAGATGTCGATGCCGGCCGGGATCCAGCGCTTGATCTCGGGGATCAGCTCGCGCGACGCGGTCGACGGTCTCGATCACGTTGGCGTCGGCCGGCTTGGTGATGACCAGCAGCACCGACGGCTGGCGGTTGAACCAGCCGAACGAGCGGCTGTTGCGCATGCCCGGCTCGATCGAGGCGATGGCGGAGAGCCGCACCACGGTGCCGTTCGCGGCTCTGACCACCAGCGGCTCGTATTGCGAGGCGGCGCGCAGCTGATCGTTGGTGGCGATGGTCACGGCGCGCTCGTCGCCGTCGAAGGTGCCGAGCGGGCCGGCGGCGTTGGCGTTGGCGATCGGCGGTGCGCACGTCCTCCATCGACAGGCCCATGGAGGCGAGCGCGATCGGATTGACGCGCACGCGGATCGCCGGCTGCTCGGCGCCGCTGACGCGTGACCTCGGCGACGCCGTCGACCTGCGACGAGGCGCTGCGCCACCACGGTGTCGGCGGCGTCGTAGATCGCGCTCGGCGGCATCGTGCTGCGAGGTCAGCGCCAGGATCATGATCGGCGTCGCCGCCGGATTGGACTTGCGGAAGGTCGGCCGCGACGGCAGGTCGGCCGGCAGGTCGGTCAGCGCGGCGTTGATCGCCGCCTGCACGTCGCGCGCGGCGCCGTCGATGTTGCGGTTGAGGTCGAACTGCACGGTGATGCGGGTCGATGCCGAGCGAGCGAGCGCGACGTCATCTCGGTCACGCCGGGGATCTCGCCGAGCCGCCGCTCGAGCGGCGCCGCGACCGTCGCCGCCATGGTCTCGGGATCGGCGCCGGGCCGGCTGGCGCTGACGCTGATGGTCGGGAAGTCGACCGTCGGCATGCTCGCGACCGGCAGGAAGTGGTAGGCGACCAGCGCCGACCAGCAACAGCCCGATCGCGAGCAGCGTGGTGCCGACCGGCCGGCGGATGGCGGGCTCGCAGATGTTCATCGCGCTCACTCCGCCGGCCGCTGCGAGGGCTCCGGCGCCGCCGGCAGGGCGAGCTCCGGCTCGCCGTCGGCGCCGGCGTGCGGCTGCAGCCGCGCCCGCAGCCGCTCCATCGCAGATAGATCACCGGCGTGGTGTAGAGCGTGAGCAGCTGGCTCAGCAGCAGGCCGCCGATGATGGTGATGCCGAGCGGATTGCGCAGCTCCGAGCCGGTGCCGCTCTCGACCGCCAGCGGGATCGCGCCGAACAGCGCCGCGAGCGTCGTCATCATGATCGGGCGGAAGCGCAGCAGGCCGCCTGCACGATCGCGTCGCGCGGCGACATGCCCTGCGCGCGCTCCGCCTCGAGCGCGAAGTCGATCATCATGATCGCGTTCTTCTTCACGATGCCCATCAGCAGCACGATGCCGATCAGCGCGATGATCGAGAGGTCGTAGCCGAGCAGCATCAGCGCCAGCAGCGCGCCGACGCCGGCCGAGGGCAGCGTCGAGAGGATCGTGAGCGGATGGATGAAGCTCTCGTAGAGCACGCCGAGCACGATGTAGATCGTGATCGACCGCGGCGAGGATCAGCCACGGCTGGCCGGCCAGCGAGCGCGCGAACTCGGCGGCGTCGCCGGAATAGCTGCCGATCACCGAGGTCGGCATGCCGATCTCGCGCTCGGCGGCGTCGATCGCCGCCACCGCGTCGCTGAGCGAGGCGTGCGGCGCGAGGTTGAAGCTGATGGTCACCGCCGGGAACTGCTCCTGGTGCGCGATCACGAGCGGCGCGGTGGTGTGCTCGAAGCGCGCGAACGCCGACGAGCGGCACCTGCGCGCCGCCGGTGCCGGGCACGTAGAGCCGCGACAGCGAATTGGCGGATCGCTCTGGTATTGCGGCATCGCCTCCAGGATCACGCGGTACTGGTTGGACTGCGCGTAGATCGTCGAGATCTGCCGCTGGCCGAAGGCGGTGTTGAGCGTGTCGTTGACCGCCTGCAGCGACACGCCGAGCCGGCCGGCCAGCTCGCGGTCGACGTGCACCATCAGGCGCAGGCCCTCGTCCTGCGCCTCGGAGGCGACGTCGCGCATGCATCGGCGACGACTGCAGCCGCTCGGCCAGCCGCTCCGCCCACTCGGCGACCTCCGTCGGCGTCGGTGCCGGTCAGCGTGTACTGGTACTGCGCGCGGCTGATGCGCGTCGCGATCTGGATGTCCTGCACCGGCTGGAAGTACACGATCACGCCGGGGATGCGCAGCGACCTCGCTGCTGCAGCCGCTCGATGATCGGTCATCGACCGGCGTGCGCGCGCACGTCGCGCGGGCGCAGCGTGATCGCGAAGCCGCGCCGGCATTGGGCGTGGCGTTGATCGGGGTGACGCCGACCACCGAGACGACGCCCGCCACGTCGGGGTCCTTGCGGATCGCCGCCTCGACCGTCGCGCTGCAGCCGCTGCATCTCGGCGAACGAGACCTCGTCGCCGCCTTCCATCACCGCGAAGATCAGGCCGGTGTCCTGCTGCGGCAGGAAGCCCTTCGGGATGATGATGTAGAGCCAGACGGTCGCGACCATGGTGGCGAGCAGTCACGAGCAGCGTCAGCGCTCTCGTGCCGCAGCACCCATTCGAGGCGTGCGGCGGTAGTACTCGATCGTCCATTCGACGCCGCGGTTGAAGAAGCGCGTGACGCGCGTTGCCGGCCGTCTCCGCATGCGGCCGCAGCATGCGGCTGCACATCATCGGCGTCAGCGTCAGCGACACGATCGCCGAGACCACCACCGCGATGGTCAGCGTCAGCGCGAACTCGCGGAACATGCGGCCGACCAGGCCGGTCATGAACAGCAGCGGGATGAACACCGCGATCAGCGACAGCGTCAGCGAAATGATGGTGAAGCCGATCTCGCTCGCGCCCTTGCAGCGCCGCCTGGAACGGGCTTCTCGCCCTCCTCCATGTGGCGCACGATGTTCTCGATCATGACGATGGCGTCGTCGACCACGAAGCCGGTGCCGATGGTGAGCGCCATCAGCGACAGGTTGTCGAGCGAGAAGCCGCAGAACCACATGACGCCGAAGGTGGCGACCAGCGACAGCGGCAGCGCCACGCCGGCGATGATGGTGGCGCGGATGGTGCGCAGGAAGATGAACACCACCAGGATCACCAGCGCGACGCTGAGCACCAGCGTGAACTGCACGTCGCGGATCGAGGCGCGGATGGTGTTGGTGGCGTCGTGCACGACGGTGAGCTCGACGCCGGCCGGGAACGCGCGCTGCAGCCGCGGCAGCTCGCGCTGGATGCGCTGCACGGTCTCGACCACGTTGGCGCCGGGCTGGCGCTGGATGTCGACGACGACCGCAGGATGTGCCGTTGTACCAGGCGCCGACCTTGTTGTTCTCCAGCCCGTCGATGACCTCGGCGACGTCCTTGAGCAGCACCGGCGCGCCGTTGCGATAGGCGACGACGATGTTGCGATAGGCCTCGGCGGCGGTGATCTGCTCGTTGGCGGCGATGGTGTAGGACTGGTGCGCGCCGTCGAGCGCGCCCGCGGGGCCGGCGACATTGGCGGCGACGATCACGGCGCGCAGGTCCTCGAGCGCGATGCCGTAGTTGGCGAGCCGCGCCAGATCGGCCTGGATGCGGACCGCCGGCTTGAGCCGCCCTGCACGGTGACCTTGCCGACGCCGGTCACCTCGCTCAGCCGCTGCGCCAGCACCGTGTCGGAGAGGTCGCTGAGAGCTGCCGCAGCGAGATGGTCGGCGAGGTCAGCGCCAGCGTGATGATCGGCGCGTCGGCCGGGTTCACCTTGGAATAGATCGGCGGGTAGGGGAGGTTGCGCGGCAGCGTCGAGCCGGCGCGCGTTGATCGCGGCCTGCACGTCCTGCGCCGCGGCGTCGATGTTGCGGTTGAGGTCGAACTGCAGCGTGATCTGGCTGATCCCGAACGAGCTCGACGAGATCATGCTCGAAAGCGACGGGATCTGGCCGAACTGGCGCTCCAGCGGCGCCGTCACCAGCGACGGCCACCATGTCGGGGCTCGCGCCGGGAAGCTGCGTGGTCACCTGGATGGTCGGGAAGTCGACCTGCGGCAGCGACGACACCGGCAGCCAGCAGATAGCCGAGGAGCCCGCCGAGCATCACCGCGATGCCGAGCAACGAGGTCGCGATCGGCCGGTGGATGAAGGGCGACGACACGCCCGCGGTCGTGCTGCTCGCGGCCGTATTCATGGCGTTGCGCTCGGCTTCGCCCCCGATCCTTGCGTCCCGGCGCCTTGAGTCTTGCCTTTTTCGCCGCCTTTGTCAGCGCCGCCTTTGTCGGCACCGCCCGCGCCTTTGGCGCCGCGGCCCTTGCGTTTCGGCTGCGGTTCGACGGTCGGCAGCGCCGGCGGCTGCCCGACCTCCTCGGTCGCGGTCACCTCGACCAGCGACTTGTCGGCGAGCCGCGAGAAGCCCGAGGTCACCAGCCGCTCGCCGGCCTTGAGTCCCGTCGGCGACGACCGCGCGGACGTCGTCCTGCCGCGACACCGTCACCGCGCCGGATCGCGACCGTCAAATCCTCGTCGATGATAAAGACGAACGTGCCGGTCGGGCCGCGCTGCACCGCCGAGGTCGGCACCACCACCACTTGTCTCAACGTGTCGATCAGCAGCCGCACATTGACGAACTGGCCGGGCCAGAGCTGCAGGTTCGCGTTCGGGAATTCGGCCTTGATCCGCACCGTGCCGGTGGTGGGGTCGACCTGGTTGTCGATCACCTGCACCTTGCCGGTGTCGACCGGAGTGCGGCCGTCGGGTCCCATGGCATCGACCGGCAGCGGGCCTTCAGCCATGCCCCGGTGGAGCTCCGGCAGCTTCTGCTGCGGCAGATTGAACAGCACCGAGATCGGCTTGATCTCGCGTGATGGTGACGAGCCCGGTGGCGTCGGACGGCCGCACGATATTGCCTACGTCCACCTGCCGGATGCCGGTGCGCCCGGCAATCGGCGCGGTGATGTCGGTGTAGGAGAGGATCGCGCGCGCGTTGTCGATCAAGGCCTGGTCGGTGCGCACCTGCGCTTCGAGCTGCGCCACCAGCGCGCGCTGGGTGTCGACCTGCTGCTTGTTGATGGCGTTGCTTGCCGCCAGCCGCATGTAGCGTTCGAGGTCGAGCTGGGCGTTCGCAAGCTGCGCTTCGTGCTGCGCCTTGGTCGCCACCTGCCTGATCGTATTGCGCCTGATAGGTGGTGGGATCGATCTTGGCGAGGACATAGCCGCGCGGCACGTCCTGGCCTTCGGTGAACGAGACCGCGATCAGCTTGCCTTCGACCTGCGGCTTCACCAGCACGGTGTTGAGCGCGCGCGCGGTGCCGACGCCGTCGAGATAGACCGGCACGTCGGCGAGCTGCGCCACGGTCGCGCGCACCGGCACCGGATCGGTGCCGGTCGGCCCCGCGGCGCGCTTGCCTTTGCCGCCCATGCCACCTTTGCCCTGCTGGGTCGACGGCGCCGACGGCCAATAGGTCACGGCCGCGGCCACGACCGCGAAGCCGACCAGGACGATGACGAGCGGCTTGAGTTTCATTGCTGGGTGGTGACCCGCACGTCGGGCGGCTTCGGCAGCCAGCTGCCACCAAGCGCCTGGTAGAGGCTCAACACGGCCTGCAAACGCGCTAGCCGTGCTGTAACGCGATTTTCCTCGGCCGTGAACAGCGCCTGCTGCGTGATCAGCACCGTCACCAGGTCCACGGTGCCCTCCCGCAGCCGGGTCTCCGCGATATTGAAGGCGCGCCGGGAGGCATCCACCACCTGCTGCTGCAGCCGCTCGCGCTGCGCGGAATCCTGCACGGAAATCAGCGCCCGCTCCACGTCGGTGAAGCCCGAGACCACCGCCTTGCGGTAGAGGCTGAGCGATTCGAGCTGCCGGCCCTGGGCCAGCTCCAGTTGCCCCTCCAGCAGGAAGCCGTCGAAGATCGGCTGCGTCAGCCCGGCGGCGAGCGAGTAGAACGCCGACTCCGGCCGGAACAGCGCGCGCAGCGCCGTGCTGGTGAAGCCGCCCTGGCCGGTGAGCTGGATGCTCGGGAAGAACGCCGCGCGTGCCCGCTCGACGCTGGCGTCGGTCGCGGCGACCGTCGCCTCGGCCGAGCGGATGTCAGGACGCTGGTACAGCAGCTCGGAGGGCAGGCCGGGGCTGACGCGCGGGATCCCGAGCGCATAGAGGCTGCCGCCGCGCACCCGCACGAATTCCGGCGGCCTGCCGATCAGCAGCGCGAGCGTGGCTTTGTTCTGCCGCAGTACTTCGTCGAGCACCGGAACTTGCGCGCGCTGGCTCGCCACCAGCGTTTCCTGCTGCGCCACTTCGAGCGCGGAGGCCGTGCCGGCCTCCTGCCGCTGCTGGATCAACGTTAGCACGCCGCTTGCGGCCTCGACGTTCTGGTTTGCGATGCGCAGGCGATCCTGCGAGGCCAGCACCAGGAAATAGGCGGTCGCGACGCTCACCACGGTGCTGATCACGACCGTGTCGCGGTCGAAACGCGCCGCGATCGCGCTCTCCTGCGCGGCGCGCGACGCCGCGCGGTTCTTGCCCCAGAAATCGATCTCGTAGCTGGCGGTGATCGCGGTGCGCCAGGTGGTGCGGTCGGGCCCGCCCGCCGGCCGCGAGCGGGTGACGCTGGCGTCGAACTCGGCGCCGGGCAACAGCGGCACGCCGGCGATCTTGCTCTGCGCGTCGGCCTGGATGATCTTTGCGACTGCGGCCGCGACGTCGAAATTCGCGGTCTGTGCTTCCTCGATCAAGGCGGTGAGTTCGCTCGAACGAAAGCCGCGCCACCAGTCGAGCGCGGGCGGCGGCGTCGGCGCCAGGTTGTGCGCAGTCTGGTAGCGCTCGGGAATCTCGACCCCAAGCAGCGAGCGCTCATTGAAAAGGCAGCCAGCGAGCATCGGCACGAGGCACAACCCCACGGTAGCGACAGCGGCCCGCCGGATACCCGCGGCCGCTCCGCCTGAATGACGCCCCCGCCACCCCTCAAACATACGATCGTCCCGCCGATGCTCCAGCCGTCCACGCGATAAATTGATGGGCAGCGTGAACGTGCCGCGCCTGCCCCGTGCGACGTTGGCCGCAAACTAGCAGGCCGACCCGGGTGGGCCCATTAAATATCTGACAGATTTGCGTTTTCCGGCGATCCTGTGGCGTGCCGGCAGCGTTTATGACGTGCTGAATTGATGAAGCGCGGCAAGGGGTTAACTTTTGCCGGTTTTGGTGCCCGCGGGGTTATCCACCGCGTGTCCCGGGCGAGTGGAGCGAAGCGAAACGAGACATCTGATCTCGGGTTTACCCGAGATCAGCGAATCAATACGTGCGCAAGTCGGGTAAACCCGACTGGCGTGGACCCAGCGCAAAAAATCGCGGAGCGCCAGCCGATTCGCGCTGGATCCCGGCTCTCGCTTCGCTCGGCCGGGACACCAGACCTGAACTACTTCGTGACCGAGCGGTACCAGTCGAGGATCTCGACGCCGTTCCAGTGCACCACGCCGTCGAAGCTGCTGACGTAGTCGTAGATCGCTTCGAGATATTTGATCCGGTGCGGCTGCCCCGAGATGTAGGGGTGGATCGCGAGCGCCATGATCTTGGCGCGGTCGGCGCTCTCGGCGTAGAGCCGGTCGAACTGGTCGGCCGCGCGCTTGAGCAGATAGTCGCTCTCGTGGTGCTGCACGATCATCATCGGGATGTCGTTGAGCTCGACGGAATACGGCAGCGTCACCAGCGGGCCCTTGGTGGTCTTGATCGGCACCGGCTCGTCGTCGAACACCCAGTCGCCGATATATTTGATGCCCGCCTCGGCGAGAATGTCGGGGGTGTCGTAGGTCTGCGTCAGTCCCGGCCCGAGCCATCCGATCGGGCGCGTGCCCGACGCGCGCTCGAGGATGTCGAGCGTGCGGGTGATCATCGCCTTCTGGTCGGGCTCGTTATGGATCGGTCCTTGCTGGTAGGAGTGACCCATGAACTCCCAGCCGTCGCGCTTGGCCTGCTCGGCGACGCGCGGATAGTCCTCGCAGACGCGCGCATTGATCGCGAGCGTCGGCTTGATGCCGAGCCGCGCATAGAGCTCGAAGAAACGCCAGCAGCCGACCCGCATGCCGTATTCGTGCCAGCTCCAGTTCGGCACGTCGGGCAGCAGCGGCGCGGTGGTGGCGGGCGCCGGCAGCACCTGGCGCGGCATCGCGCGCGCGATGTCCCAGACCTCGTAGTTGACGATGGTCCAGAACACCAGCCGCGCGCCGCCCGGCAGCTTCAGCGGCGGACGGTCGACGATCGCCGAATAGTCGCAACGCTCGCGCGGCAGCATGGGTGGCATGGGTTACTCTCTCTTTCTTTCAGCGATCACAACTCTCGATCCGTCATCCTGAGGTGGCCGCGCGTAGCGCGGCCCTCGAAGGACGACGGCCCGGCTAGCGCGGCTTGCCCGCGCGCCGCTTGGACAGCTTCACTATAGAATCCCAGTCATTGTTGACGAGTGCCTCCTTCTTCGCGCGGCTCCAACCCTTGATCTTGCGCTCCGTCGCGATCGCATCAGTGATTTGTGGGAAGTATTCCGACCAGACCAGTTTCACCGGGCGGCGGGTAAACGTGTATCCCGGAAATGCGCCTGACTGATGCTGCGCTATGCGAGGTTCCAAGTCTTCGCCGGTCGCGCTGCCGACGTAGTACGAGCCATCTCGACAAAGCAGCATGTACACGAACGCCCCCATGCGCTGAGTTTAGCACCGGGGCCGTCGTCCTTCGAGGCCCGGCCTTCGGCCGGGCACCTCAGGATGACGGATCGAGATTTGAGCGTGCGGTAACAGTCAACCAACACCGTCAACCGGCCATCTGCGCCGCATCCCTCGCCCCGGCCCGATATGGGATGTTTGGCCCCGGCCGGCGTGTTATAGGGCGGCGGGGGAAACGAGACCACGGCATGTCGACCGAAGTGATGAGTACGGCGCTGCGCCCGCGCCTCTCGCCGCGCCGACCGCGCATGCGGTTGCGGCTCGAACATGTCGTGATGGGCGGCGCCATCTTATCGCTCATCGTGCTGGTGGTGCTGCCGCTGGCGTTCCTCCTGGTCGGCAGCTTCAAGAGTTCCAGCGGTGTCAGCCTCGACGCCTATTCCGAGGTGCTGACCGGGCGCCTCTACGTCAACGCGCTCAAGAATTCGCTCATCCTCGGCGCCTGGAGCGGGCTGTTCAGCCTGCTGATCGGCCTGCCGCTGGCCTGGGCGGTGGCGCGCACCGACGTGCCGGCGAAGCCGCTGTTCCAGATCACCGCGACGCTCTCCTACCTGTCGCCGCCGTTCCTGACCGCGATCGCGCTCACCTATCTGTTCAGCCCCAACGCGGGGCTGAGCAACGTGCTGATGCGCGACGTGCTCGGCATGCCGTGGGCGACCTTCAACATCTTCACCATGCCCGGCCTGGTGCTGGTCACGGTGATGCATACGTTCCCGTTCGTTTATCTGCTTGGCATCGAGCGCGCTGCAATCGGTCGATGCGTCCTACGAGGAAGCCGCGCAGATCCTCGGCGCCTCGAAGCTGCGCACCGCGTTCTCGATCACCGCGCCGCTGGTGGCGCCCGCGGTCCTGTCAGGCACGCTGCTCGCGTTCGTCAATGCGATCGCGCTGTTCGGCTCGCAGGCGATCATCGGGCTGCCCGGCCGCATCGTGACCTTGCCGACGCGCATCTACGCGCTGTTCGACTATCCGCCGGAATACGCATTGGCGTCGGCGCTGTCGCTGGTGTTCATCCTCATCACGGTCGCCGCGCTCTATCTGCAGAATGCGTTCCTCAAGCGGCGCTCCTACGTGACGCTCAGCGGCAAGGGCTCGCGCCCGCAGATGATGCGGCTCGGCATGTTCCGTTGGATCCTGTTCGGCTTCGTCTGCGTCGTGTTCTTCGTCTCGATCGTGCTGCCCTATGCGACGCTGATCGCGGTGTCGCTCTCGAAGAACTGGGGCCTCGAATTCTGGAAGAACCTCACGCTCGCGAACTACAAGTTCATCCTGTTCGAATACAACGTCACCCAGCGCGCGATCATGAACAGCCTGTTCCTGGCGTTCGTGGCGGCGACCTTCGCGGTGCTGCTCGGCGCCGTCATCGGCTGGATCGACCTGCGCACAAAGATCCCCGGCCGCAAGCTGCTCGACTATGCCTCGCTGATCCCGCTCGGGCTGCCCGGCATCGTGATGGCGGTGGCGCTGATCCAGTTCTGGCTGGCGATGCCGTTCGCGCTCTACGGCACGCTGACGATCCTGCTGCTCGCCTATGTCGGGCGCTACATCCCGCTCGGCGTGCGCGCCGCCAACGCGTCGCTGCGCCAGGTCGACAACTCCCTGGAAGAAAGCGCGCAGATCCTCGGCGCCAAATGGACCACCACGATGCGCGAGATCACGCTGCCGCTGATCCGGCCCGGCCTGTTCGCCGGCTGGCTCCTGGTGTTCGTGCCTGTTATCCAGGAGCTGTCGGCGTCGATCCTGCTGTTCTCGTCGCAGTCGATCACGCTGGCGGTCGCGGTCTACAATCTCTACGAGACCGGCTATATCGAGCCGGTGGCCGCGCTCGCGATGATCAACATGTTGATCATCGGTGCCGCGATCTGGCTCGCCTACCGTCTCGGCGGCCGCAGCATCGCCTCGCGCAGCGGCGCCGCGCCGGTGCACACGTAGAGCATGATCCCGACCCGCCTCCGCTCGGTGCGAGCTACGGCGGGTCCGTGTCCGCCGAAGCGCCGCGCGCGCGAAGGCGGAACAGTGGGTACCGGTTTTCGGATAAGATCATGCTCAAAAGCGAAGAGCTAGGTAGAGTGGCGTAATGGCTGGAATCACGCTTCGCGGATTGTCGAAATCGTTTTCATCGCGCGATTCTGATGTCGCGGCGGTGGCCGACGTCGACATCGAGATCGAGGACAATTCCTTCGTCACGCTGCTCGGGCCCTCCGGTTGCGGCAAGACCACGACGCTGCGGCTGATCGCGGGCTACATGGCGCCCGATCGCGGCACCATCGAGGTCGATGGCAGGCTGCTCTCGTCGCCGGGCTCGGTGGTGCCGCCGGAGTCGCGCGGCATGGGCATGGTGTTCCAGAACTACGCGATCTGGCCGCACAAGAACGTGTTCGAGAACGTGGTGTTCGGCCTCAAGATCAGGAAGGTCCCGACTGCCGAGGCGCGCCGCAAGGTCGAGGAGGCGCTGGCGCTGGTGAATCTTTCCGGCCTCGAAACCCGCTATCCGAGCGAGCTGTCCGGCGGCCAGCAGCAGCGCGTCGCGCTCGCCCGCTCGCTGGTGGTCGAGCCCGACATCCTGCTGCTCGACGAGCCGCTGTCGAATCTCGACGCCAAGCTGCGCGAACGCATGCGCTCGGAGTTGAAGGAATTGCAGCGCCGCACCGGCATCACCTTCGTCTACGTGACGCACGATCAGGCCGAGGCGCTGGCGCTCTCGGACCAGATCGCCGTGATGAATCTCGGGCGTGTGCAGCAATACGGCACGCCGTTCGACGTCTACGCCCGTCCCGCCAACCGCATGGTGGCGGACTTCATGGGGCTGGTGAATCTGTGCCGGGCAAAGTGCGCGACAAGAGCGGCGCCGGCGGCACGGTCGAGATCGCTCCCGAGCTTGCGGTCAGGGTCGACAAGCTCGACGCGTTCGCGCCCGGCGACGCCGTCGAGGTCGCGATCCGGCCGGAAAGCATTCAGCTTGCGGCATCGCCCTCCCCGGGCGGCGCGCGGGCAACTATCAGCAACCACGTCTTCCTCGGCAATATCAGCGAATATTACGCCACGCTGCCGTCCGGCCTGACGCTGCGGGTGCAGACGCATCCGACGCAGCACTTCAAGGTCGGCGACGCCTGCGCGGTCGAGGTTGACGCCACGCTTTGCACCGTCTTCCGCGCCGGCACGGGCGAGGCCAAAGCGGCGTAGCAAACTTCAAGGAGCGATCCCCGATGAACAAACCGATGACGACGCCGATCCGCGGCGAGGAGCACTGGACCAACAAGGGCGACGACGTGCGCCTCTACATGTGGAACAAGGCCGCCGATCCGTCCGGGCCGGCCGGCACGATCCTGTTCGTGCACGGTTCGTCGATGGCCTCGACGCCGACCTTCGACCTGCAGGTGCCGGGCCGCAGCGATTCATCGGCGATGGATTACTTCGCCGCGCGCGGCTTCGATACCTGGTGCGTCGACATGGAGGGCTACGGCAAATCGACCAAGACCCGCGACAACAATGCGCCGATCTCCTACGGCGCCGACGACTGTTTCGCCGCCGCGAGCTATATCCAGAAGCTGCGCGGCAACAAGCCGCTGCTGGTGTACGGGATTTCCTCGGGCGCGCTGCGCGCCGCGCTGTTCGCGCAGCGTCATCCCGAGATGGTGAAGCGGCTGGCGCTCGACGCCCATGTCTGGACCGGGGCGGGCTCGCCGACGCTGGCCGACCGCAGCAAGCGGCTTGCCGAATTCCGCGCCAAGAGCCGCCGCCCGATCGACCGCGCCTTCGTGCATTCGATCTTCAACCGCGATCACCCCGGCACCGCCGACGACAATGTCATCGAGGCCTTCGCCGACGCCATCCTCAAGCTCGACGATTCGGTGCCGACCGGCACCTATGTCGACATGTGCTCCAATCTGCCGGTCTGCGATCCCGAGCAGATCAAGGTGCCGACCATCATCATGCGCGGCCAATGGGACGGCATCGCGAGCTTTGAAGATCTCACGAAGTTCTTCGAGAAGCTGCCGAACCCGGACAAGCAGTTCGCGGTGATGCCGGGGATCGCGCACGCGTCGATCCAGCAGAAGAACTACGCGATCGTCTACCACATCCTCCTGAGCTGGTTCACGCAGCCCGACCCGATCTACACAGGACATTAGTGCCAAGGCCCCAACCCCTGACCCGTCACCCTGAGGTGCGAGCGAAGCGAGCCTCGAAGGGCGACGGCCCGGGCCGTGCATCCTTCGAGGGCCGCTTCGCGGCCACCTCAGGATGACGGATCAGAGATTGTCCGCATTGCACCGAGGAAAGATTCCACATGACCCCGACTGAAAAAGCCAATCTCGAACTCGCCTACGAGCACTTCGAAGCCGAGAGCGCGCACGATACCGAGCGCACGCTCAAGACGCTATCCGACGACGTGATGTATCGCGTGGTGGCGTCCGGCGACGTCGTCTACGGCAAGGAGGCGGTGGCGAAGTACTACGATGTCTGGTGGACTGCGTTCCCCGACGTCAACATCGAGATCAAGCGCATCGTCGCGACCGGCGAGTGGGTGTTCGCGGAGAATTTCGTCACCGCGACGCATCTCGGGCCGTGGCTCGGCATGGCGCCGACCGGCAAGAAGGTGATCCAGCATCTGTGCGCGGTGATCCGCTGCCGCGACGGGCTGATGACCGAGGAGTCGGTCTACTACGACCAGCTCGAGCGGCTGCGCCAGCTTGGCTCGCAGTTCACCCTCGACGGCCGCGCGATCGCCGTGCCGGCCTGGAAGGATCCGCCGAAGCTGCGTGAGGGGTAGTCCTAGCTGGACTGCTTTCGGCTGTGTGCCGCCCAGAAGCTGCCGTTGGGAATTGTCGGCGCCTGCTCGGACTGACGCACGAATTTCACACCCACGCGGGTGTCGGAGCGCCAAATCACATGACAGACGCGGGCGACCGCGCTCTGCCCCCCGATCAGCAACGAAAACTGGTCAGGGATCTCTTGTGGGTTGAGCACCTCAAGCTGTGCGCCCGAATTGGAAATGTCGATGATGAAGGCATTCCACTTCGTATCGGGTCCGACCAGTTTTGCCGAATAGTGGAAGTCGCGCCGCATCTTCTTTCGGCGACCCCTTCCCAAATCCTTGAACGGCGCGTCTGACATGGTAGCCCTCCGGAAACATAAGTTCGTCAGCGGCTTCTAAACGAATCTCGAACTGCATCGACGCGTCCCCCGCTCGAATAACGGGAAGGAACGCTTTCAGCGGATCGCGGCGGCGCTGCCGGCGTATCCGCACGCGTGTCACCACGCGTATCTCCACATGGGACCTGCTGAGCAGACTTGATGGCGCCGGTGCTGTTGTCGATCACGAGGTGCTGACACGTCGAGCCTTGCCGCATCAACTGGATCGTTCCGGTCGCGTACTGGTCGCTCGATCCGAGGCCCCGCGTGAGGAAAAAGGCTCCCGCTATCGCGGAGGCAAAGATCACGCCTCCACCAACAATCACCCTGAGTATGAATCCCCGCGAGTGGGCCTTCATTGGCTCACCCCCATCGAAGTGGCTTAACGCGGGAGTATTGCGTGAATTGGTTATCAAAAGTTGAAGTTCGCCGCTGGGGCTACCAGCAGCGCTGGCGCGGCACTGCCGCGACCTCCGCAACCCTTCCCCGGCTCTGCTTGAACGGGCTAGTTGATCGGAATCCCCGCCGCTTTCACCAGCACGGCGTTGAGATCGATCTCCTTGCGCACGAAGCCGTCGAACGCCGCCGGCGACATCGGCATCGGCTCGGCGCCGGCCTTGTCGAGGCGCGCGATCACCGCGGGGTTCTTCAGCGCCTTGACCGTCTCCTCGTGCAGCCGCGTAGCGATCGCCGCCGGCGTCTTCACCGGCAGGAACATCCCGATCCAGAAATTGTATTCGGAATTGGGGTAGCCGGCCTCGATCGTGGTCGGCACGTTCGGCAGCGACTGCGCGCGCGTCGCGCTCGAGACCGCCAGAGCATCGACCTTCTTGCCCGCGATCAGGCCGCGCGCCGGCGGCAGCGGCACGAAGTAGAAGTCCACGCGCCCGGCCATCACTTCGGTCAACGCTTCCGGACCACCCTTGAACGGGATGTGCTGCGCCTTGGTGCCGGCCGCGAGCATCAGCCGCTCGGCATTGAGATGTGCGCTCGAGCCCGCCCCGGCCGACGCGTAGTTGAGCGAGCCTTGCTTGGCCTTCCCGGCCTCGATCATGTCCTTGACCGATTTGTATTTGCCCGGCGCCGTCACCAGCACGTTCGGCACATTGGCGAGCGCGGTGATCGCGGCGAAGTCCTTGCGCGCGTCATAGCCGGGATTGGCGTAGGTGGTCGCGGTCACGGCATGGGTGCTCGAATGCACCAGGATGGTGTGGCCATCGGGATCGGCTTTTGCCACCATGCCGACGCCGAGCGTGCCGCCGGCGCCGCCGCGGTTCTCGACGACGATCGGCTGACCGATCTGAGTCGACACCTGCTCCATCACCGCGCGCGCGACGATGTCGACGGCGCTGCCGGCGGTGAACGGCACGATCACCCGCACCGGCTTGGTCGGCCAGCTTTGCGCCGCCGCCGGGCCGAGCGAGGCCAAGAGGATTCCGGCTGCGATGAGAGACCGTCGGTGCATGCGTTTCTCCCGGGTGGTCTTGTTACTCGTTTCGGCGCCACTTTAGGAAACGTCGCGGGGCAAGCGCAATCGGTCCGGGTGCGGCGAATCGCGGTCGGATGCCGCAAATGAACTTACCGGCGACCGCGTCCGACTAATCGCGCAGACGGTTCCTCACGCTCGGTGACCCGCCTACGCTCGGTCGAGCTACGGCGGGTCTGAGCCCGCCGAAGCGCGGAGCGCGAAGGCGGATCGTCAAGGCATGATCGGGTTTGGTGAACGGCTCCGCGAGCGCAGCGGACTGCCGTGTGGGCGCTATTGCGGATGGTCGCGCTGGTGGCTAAACGGCCACCTTCTGCAGAAAGCCTTCGACCTCTTCGCGCAGATCGGCGGCGGCGGTTTCGACCGCCTGCGAGGCCGCGAGCACGGTCTCGGCCGAGCCGCGCGTCTCGGTGGCGGCGCCGGTGACGTCGCCGAGCACGGAGACGATCTCCTTGGCGCTCTGCGCCGCGCTCATCACGTTCTGCGAAATCTCGCCGGTCGCCGCCTGCTGCTGATGCACCGACGCCGCGGCGGCCGAGGTGTAGGTGCTGATCTCCTTCATGCGCTGCGCGATCCGTCCGATCGCTTCGACCGCGGCGCCGGTCGAGATCTGCACCGCGGCGATCTGCCCGGAGATCTCCTCGGTCGCCTTGGCGGTCTGCACCGCCAGCGACTTCACCTCCGACGCCACCACCGCAAAGCCGCGGCCGGCCTCGCCGGCGCGGGCCGCTTCGATGGTGGCGTTGAGCGCCAAGAGATTGGTCTGCCCGGCGACGTCCTGGATCAGCTTGACCACGTCGCCGATCTTCTGCGCGGATTGCGCGAGCGAGCCGATCTGCTCGTTGGTCGATCCGACCTCGGTCACGGCGGTGCTGACGACGGTGTTGGTCTGGCTGAGCTGCCGGCTGATCTCCGCGATCGAGGCCGACAGCTCCTCGGCGGCGCCGGCGGCGATCTCGACGTTCATCGACGCCTCGTTGGAGGTGTCGACGGCGCCGTCGGCGCGCTGCGAAGCCTTGCTCGAGGCCGCAAACAGTGCCGAGGCGGTGGCGCGCATTGCCATGGCGTGCTCGCCGACGGTCTTCAGCATGGTCTCGACACGCGGACGGAACACCGCGATCGCCGCTTCCGTGGCGGCGCGGCGTTCCTCCTGTGCGGTTATTCTATCCCGCTCCTGATCGGCGCGCCGTCGTTCGGTAATGTCCTCATGGGTTGAGACCCAGCCGCCACCGGGACTTGGCCGATTCGAAATCTTGAAGAGCCGGCCGCGCACCTCGACGATATTGTTGAACACCTTGCCTTCGACGACGCGGCGCTCGGCGCCGGCGACGTATTCATCGATGTCCTCGAAGAAGGTGCCGTTCACCTTGCGGATCTCGAGCAGCTCGCGCAGGTGCACGCCGGGATAGGCCTGCTTGCGCGTGAGGCCGTACATCTCGAGGTAGGGCTCGTTGCAGAGGATCAGCCGCGCCGAGCTGTCGAACATGCACAGGCCTTGCGTCATGTTGTCGAGCGCGGCGGAGACGCGCAGGTTGCGGCGCAGTCTCCCGATGAGCGCCACCATAGCCGCGAGGCTGAACATCAGCAGTGCTGCGATCGCACAGATCGCGAGCGCGGCCATCGTCGGCGCAGCGGTGATCCATGCCATCACGCGCGCGGGAGCGATCAGTCCGAGCAGGAGCACCGCGATGCCGCCGCCCAGGGTGATGGCAAGCATCGCCCTGCGCCAATTGCGCTTGAGCATCGCTGACAAGAAAACGCGATCCATCGCCGCTCGAGTGCTCGCACAGGGTTAAGATGGTCTAAACCAGACCCGTTGTCGGCTGGTTAACATTTGCGCCAATCGGCTCGGGATATCCTAACGTTCCGTTAAGGCGGGAACGCGCGGGATTTCGGCAACGAAGGGCACTAGCCTTCCTGGAAGGCGCGCTCGCGGCCGCTGCGGATCGACGGCAGCGCGACGATCACCAGCAGGATCGCGGCCGCGATCAGCAGCCCGAACGCGATCGGCCGCTCGACGAAGATCATGGGATCGCCGCCGGAGATGCGCATGGCGCGGCGCAGATTGTCCTCCATCAGCGGGCCGAGCACGAAGCCGAGGATCATCGGCGCCGGCTCGCAATCGAGCCGCACGAAGATGTAGCCGAACACGCCGAACACGGCGGCGAGGATCACCGCGAAGGCGCTGTTGGAGATGGTGTAGACGCCGATGGCGCAGAACAGCAGAACCGCAAGGTAGAGGAAGCGATACGGCACCTTGAGCAGCTGCACCCAGATTCCGATCAGCGGCAGGTTGATGACGAGCAGCATCAGGTTGCCGATCCACATCGACGCGACCATGCCCCAGAACAGGGTGGGGCGCTCGGTCATCACCTGCGGGCCGGGCTGGATGCCGTGGATCATCATGGCGCCGATCATCAGCGCCATCACCGCATTGCCGGGCAGCCCGAGCGTGAGCATCGGGATGAACGAGGTCTGCGCGCCGGCATTGTTGGCGGCTTCCGGTCCGGCGACGCCCTCGATCGCGCCATGGCCGAAGCGCGACGGATCGCGCGCCACCTTCTTCTCCAGCACATAGGCCGCGAACGACGAGAGCGTCGCGCCGCCGCCGGGCAGCACGCCGAGCAAGCCGCCCAGCGCCGGTGCCGCGCAGCGCTGCCGGCCAGGCCAGCTTGATCTCGTCGCGCGTCGGCATCAGCTGCGTGATGCCCTTCGCCAGCAGCGTGCGGCTTTCGCCGCCGCGCGTGAGATTGGCGATGATCTCGCCGACGCCGAACACGCCGATCGCCAGCACCGCGAACTCGATGCCGTCGGAGAGCTTGGTGAGGTCGAAGGTGAAGCGCTGCGCCGCGGTCTGCCCGTCGGTGCCGACCAGCCCGAGCAGCAGCCCGAGCACGATCATGGCGATCGCCTTCACCACCGAGCCATGCGCCAGCACCACCGCCGCGATCAAGCCGAGCACCATCAGCGCGAAATATTCCGGCGCGCCGAACGATTGTCCGATGCGGGCCAGCGGCGGCGCCAGCATCGCGATCATCGCGGTCGCCACCGTGCCGGCGAAGAACGAGGCCAGCGCCGCGACCGCCAGCGCGGAGCCGGCGCGGCCTTTGCGCGCCATCTGGTGGCCGTCGATGCAGGTCACCACCGATGAGGTTTCGCCCGGCAGGTTCACCAGGATCGCCGAGGTCGAGCCGCCGTACTGCGCGCCGTAGAAGATGCCGGCGAGCATGATCAGGCCGGACACCGGCTCGAGATGGAAGGTGAGCGGCAGCAGCATCGCGATGGTGGCGATCGGCCCGATGCCGGGCAGCACGCCGATCAGCGTGCCGATCAGCGCGCCGATCAGCGCGAAGCCGAGATTGGCCGGCGTGAGCGCGACCGAAAAGCCGGTGGCGAGATTGGCGAGCAGCTGTTCCATTTGCCTACCAGTCCGGCCACACCGGGATCGGCAGCCAGAGCCCGAGCACGAAGATCGCCCAGGTCAGCACGCGCGAGCCCGGCGGCGGCGGCAAGCGTTTCCCAAATTTTCAGCTCGCGCGTGGCGAAGCTCGCGATCACCACCAGCACGAAAATCGAGAGCACGAGCCCGAGCGTTTCAAGCGTCAGCGCGAAGGCAATGATGCCGAGCGTCACCACCACGACCGGACGCAGCTGCGCGATCACGCCGTCGTCGGGCGTGCGCTCGCGCGCCGGTTCGGGGGCATCGGTGCTCCCGCAAGCCCTGCACCAGCACGATCGCGCCGAGACCCATCAGCAGCCAGCACAACAGCCGCGGCACATAGCCGGTGCTCATGCGCAGCGCGGTGCCGACCGGATAGTTGCGCGACGCCCACAGCCCGATCGCCGCGATGGCGATGAACATCAGGCCCGCCAGCACGTTCTTGCGCCGGATGCGCAGGAGCGGACGTGGTGCGACTGCGAATTGTCGGTTGTTATCGGGACGGTCTGCGCCCTCCCCCGCTTGCGGCGGAGGGCGTGGTCAGGGGGTGCTGGCAGATCGGCGCGTTCATGCCCACTCCCTGACCCTCCCCGCGTAAGCGGGACGATGGAAACCTGCCCCGAGCAAGTGCGTACGCCAGGACTCACTCCGTCTCGATCTTCACCGCCTTGGTGATCGTCTGCCAGGCCTTGATCTCGTTCGCGAGCCAGGTGCGCGCGTCGTCGAGCGACTTCGACGGCGCGATGATGAAGCCCTGCTTGCCGAGCGCCGCCTTGGCGGCGTCCGAGGTGAGCGCCGCGACCGCGGAGCGGTGCAGGATCTCGAGCACCGGGCGCGGCGTCGCCGCCGGCGCGAACATGCCGTTCCAGGCGATGGTGCCGACGTCGGGGAAGCCGATCTCTTTCATGGTCGGCACGTCCGGATGATCCGGCAGGCGGGTCGGATTGACCACCGCGATCGGGCGCAGTTTGCCGGCCCTGATTTGCGACGCGGTCGACGCGACGTTGAGGAACGCGACCTGCACGTCGCCGGTGATCATGTCGTTGATGATGCCGGAGGCGCCCTGCTTGTTGTGGATCGGCGACCATGTCGAGGTCGCCGGCGCGCTTGGCGAAGAACGCCATGTCGTAATGCGGATAGCTGCCGGCGCCGACGGTGCCGTAGCGCAGTCTTGCCGGGATTCTTCTTGGCGTAGGCGATCAGCTCCTTGACCGTCCTTCACCGCGAAGTTGGTGTTGGTCACCACCAGGAACGCCGGAATGTCGATCAGGTTGGTCACCGGCGCGACGTCGCGGCTGTAGTTGATCTTCAGCCGCTCCGGCACGATCACCGGCGTGATCGCGTTGGTCGAGACGTTGCCGATCATCAGCGTGTAGCCGTCCGGCCGCGCGTTCATCATTTCCTGGATCGCGACGATGCCGAAGGCGCCGGGCTTGTTCTCGACCACGAAGGACTGGCCGAGAGCTTGCCGCATCTGCTCGGCGACGATGCGCGTGACGATATCGGTCGCGCCGCCCGGTCCGTAAGGCACCACGATCTTCACCGGCTTCACCGGGTACTTGTCCTGCGCCGAGGCCGCCATCGCGACAGCGAAGGTGCCGAGCGCCGCCAGAGCGATCAGTCGCAGTCTTTTCATAGGTCCCTCCCGTAATCGGTGTCAGTTTGGCTTGAGGCCGGCCGCCTTGGCCAGCGCGGCGCTGGTCACGATCTCCTTCTCGACCAGTGCGTGGAATTGGGCAGGGGACAGGTCCATCGGATCGGCGCCGAGCTCGGCGAGTCGCGACTTCACCGCTGCGATCTGCATCGCCTTCTGCGTTTCTTGGTGCAGGCGCTCGACGATGGCGCCTGGCGTCTTGGCCGGAACGAACACGCCGACCCAGAACGTGTAGTCGGAATCGGCGTAACCGGCCTCCAGCGTCGACGGCACTGCGGGCAGGGCCGCAGCACGGGTCGGGCTGCTCACCGCCAGCGCCAACACGCGGCCGGCGCTGATTTGCGGCACGGCAGTCCCGATCGGACAGAAATAGAAATCGACCCGCCCCGCGATGACGTCGGTCAGCGCTTCGGCGCCCCCGCGATGCGGAATGTGCACCGCCTTGATGCCGGCGGCCGCTGATGAAGCGCTCCGCCGCCAGATGCGTCGCGGTCCCGATGCCGGCCGAGGTGAAGTTGATCGAGTCGGGCTTCGCCCTGGCGGCCTTGACGAAGTCCTGCACCGTCTTGTGGCCCTTGGCGGGCGACATGATCATCACCAGCGGAGACTGCCCGAGCGAGGCCACCGCGGTGAGATCGCGCGCCGTGTCGTAGGAGAGATTGGGATAGATCGCGGGCGCGATGGTGTGGGCGGACGAATTGGCGAGGATGGTATGTCCGTCGGGCTCGGCCCTGGCGACGGCGGCGACGCCGATGGTGCCGCCGGCGCCGGTGCGGTTCTCCACCACGATCGTCTGCCCGAGCTGCTTGCCGACGTGATCGAACACGACGCGCGGCAGCACATCGGTGAGGCTGCCGGCCGCAAACGGGATGACGGCGCGGATTGGCTTCGAAGGCCAGGTTTGCGCCGAGGCGACGTGCGCGTGGGCGGCGAGTGCGGTAGCGGCGACGATCCAGGCCATGTGCTTCATGCGATACTCCGCGGCCGACGCGTGCTTCTGCAACGATGCCGAGATTTATCCAGCTTTCACGCCATGCAGACTGTGCGAGGCATCCTTCACCGTGAAGAACACCACGTCACCGTCCGCGGTCGCGTTCGCCGAATGCACGACGTTCGACGGCACGTAGACGACCGAGCCCGGCTTGGCCGTGACCTCGTCGTCGCCGATCTTGGCCTTGAACGTGCCTTCGAGGATGTAGATCCACTGCTCGTTCGGATGCGAGTGCGGCTCGGCGCCGGTGCCGGCGGGCATGCGCATCAGCGCGACGATCATGCGGTCGCCCTCGACCACGCCGCCCTCGACGCTCGAGTAGTCCGGACCGCCCTTGATGTGATTGACCCTGCCGAGGTCGAACACGTATTCGCCGGGTCCCGCGCGCTTGGCGCCGGGCGTGCGCGCGGCCGCCGCCTGTGCCGACATGGCGCTTCTCCTTGACCGTTGTTCCCCGCGGGGATCGTAGTGGGGCTAGGCCCATCCTGCTAGCGTTTCGGCACGCGATATTTTAACCATCGTTCGGCCATGCTCGGCCGCCACGATAAGTGGCCTTTCTGGGGGATTTCGAGCGATATGAGGTTGGGGGTTCCGAACGCCTTGCGGGCCGGTTTGAGTGTGCTCGCGGCCGTGTCTGGTGGTGGCCTGCGCCGGCGACCGCGATCCGCCGTCGCTCGGCGAGCCGACCTTCTATCGCAGCATGGCGGCGTCTGGCGCGCAGGTCGATGCCGGCGCGGCCGCCTCCATGATCTCCGGCTATCGCAAGAACAACGGCCTCGGCACCGTGACGGTCGATCCGGCGCTGATGAAAATTGCGGCCGAGCACGCGCATGCGATGGCGTCGCGCGACCGGCTCGATCACGACCTCGGCGGCCGCAGCTTCAACGCGCGGATCGCGGGCTCGGGCTATGACGCGAAGGCGGCCTACGAGAATATCGGCGCCGGCTATCACACCCTGGCGGAAGCGTTCTCCGGCTGGCGCGGCTCGCCCGGCCACCGCGCCAACATGCTACGGCGCGACGTCAACCACATCGGCATCGCCGCGGCTTATTCGCCGCGCTCGAAATACAAGGTGTTCTGGGCGCTGGTGCTCGCCTCGCCGGACGACCGCAAGCGGTGAACTCGCAACGGGCAGCCGTCTACGCGGCTTCCGGCTTGCCGGCATCGTCTTCCTTGCGGCCGAACACGCCGGGGATGCGATTTTCGAGAATGCGCCGGTAGCGCGGGCGCGATTTCAGGTCGCCGTAGCGGCGGTCGAGCTCCTTGAGCGCGTCCATCACGTCGTCGAGACGGATGGCACCCTCGGCGCGGTTCAACACGCTTTCCGCGCTGCGCGCGTCGGACGCCCACGACGAGAGGATCGCGCGCTTTTCGGTCAGCGTGAGGTCCTGGTCGTCGACCACGGCCATCGGGCCGGCGAAGGCGTTGGCAGGTTGCAGCAGCCGGCCAAAATCGAGGCCGTCGTTGCCGCGTCTCGATGTCTTACGTTTACGGCTGGTCATGCCGATCTGCGCCTCCTCGATCAATAAAGGAACACGGCGCGCCGGGGGTCATATAGGCCTCCGACAGCCGAGGATTTAGACCGCAATGTCTGCGTATTCAAGTCCCGCGCGGGGTCTAACGGCAGCGGGTTAAATTTTTGTGCTCATGCGAAGCGACAGCAAGCCCTAGGCAGGAGGCGGCAATCCCGCGCGCGGCTGCGGTCCCCGCTGCAGCGCAACCGCAATGGTCGCGAGCGTGAGCGCGTTAAGTATAAAGATGCCGAGCACGCCGGCGCCGGCCGCGACGACGCCTGCGATGAACGGCATCAGCACGAGCCCGATGCGGTTGCCGGTGATGCGCAGCGACATCGCGGTGCCGCGCGCCTGCGGCGGCGAATATTCGGCGACGCCCGACAGCGTCAGCGTCGAGGCGATGCCGAGGCCGAGCCCGATCGCGATCGCCGCGACATACATCACCGGCAGCGACGGCACCGCGAGCAGCACGAACGCGCCGGCGGCGACCAGCGAGCTGCCGAGCGTCAGCGGCATGCGGCCGAACGCATAGATCAGCCGCGCGTAGCAGGCGCGCGCGACCAGCGCGGCCACCGACTTCGCCAGCAGCAGGAAGCCGATATGGCTGGCGTCGATGTGGCGCTCGGCGCCGAGCAGCGGCAGGTAGATGATCAACAGATCGCTGGCGGTCACCGTCACCACGCTCGCGATCAGGATCGGGAACAGCCCCGGCACCCGCAGCAGCTCCATCACCGGCATCAGCGGGCCGTCGTCGGTGCGCCTCGCCGCGCGCGGCCGCGGCTTGAGCGCGAGCGCGAACGCAAGACACAGTGCGGCGGCCACCACGCCGATGACGAACAGCTCGTTGGTCGGCGGCACGGTGGTGCCGCGCCCGACCAAGCCGACGATCAGCGGACCGAGCCCCTGGCCGATCGAGATCGCCACCATGAAATAGCCGAACGCGGACTCGCGCTTGCGCGGCGACGCGCTGCGCAGCGTCAGCATCTGCTGCGAGGCCATCAGGAACATATGCCCGGTGCCGAGCAGGATCGTGAAGAACAGCAGATGCCAGGCCGAAATGGGCCATAACCAGAGACAGATGCTGGCCACGAGCATCATGACGCCGCCGATCCAGGCAGCGTGGGCGTCGTAGCCGCGGTCGATGAAGCGGCCGACCTTGAGTGCCACGAAAACAGGCAGGATCGCGAAGGCGGCGGAAACCGCGCCGAGCCACATCACATTGAGGTCGAGTTCCACCGAGCGGTAGGAGGTGCTCACGCGCACCACCGCGACGACGATGTGGGTGAAGATGACGTGGGCGATCAGCGGAGCCAGCAGTCGCCAATCGAAATCGCGGTCGTCGGTGATCAGTGGGTTCGGTCGGCGCATGCATCGCGCCTTGCTTAATCCGCCGCGCTGCCGTTGCAAAGTCATGGACGCCATGCGCGGACGCGCGGGTCGCGAAATTCTTGTCCTGTAAATCTAGATTATTGTCCTAAGCGCCGAATCCGTGACGCGTTGTCTACGTCGCGAGACACGCACTTACGCCCGGCGCAGCAGACTGCGCAGCCGCCTGAGCGTGTCGACGGCCGAGCGGCGCAGCGACTCCATCCGGCACAGATGCGCGAACAGCGTGGGGTCGCATTTGGCGACGCACATCAGCCGGTCGGAGAGCGCCAGCCGCTCGCGCCAGATGTGGTCGATCATCGGATGGTCCGCCGTGGCGCAGGAGTTGGCGCATGCGATGCTGGCGTCGGCAAGCAGCGTCTCGGTCACGTCGAGCAAGAGCTGCACGCCCGGCGACGCACGCGAATAAGATTCGTCATAGGCGATCTTCCAGCACCAGGCGGCGTCGCCCGAGCGCAGCGTTACGATCGCGGCGATGGCGCGGCCGTCGAGCGCGAGCCGCGCGACCGAGGCCTTGCCTTCGGCGGCGAGCGCACTCACCGCCTCGACGACGAAGCAGCGGACGGCGTCGTTGCCCTTCGCGGCGGTGCCGGCGCGGCCCTTCCAGCCGGCGGCTTCGAGCGAGAGGAAATCGATGAGCGCCGCGGTCAGTTCGGCGGGATCGGATGTGGCACTGGAGGTAAGCGTGCCGGCGTCTGACAGCCGCCTGCGTTGCCGGCGCAGTTCCTTGCGCTTCTTGTGCGGCATCGTGTGGTCGAGATAGTCGGCGCGGTCGCCGGTCGGCGCCAGCAGCGCGCGGCGGTGCAGCGCAAAGTGCTCGCTCCTGCCGTCGCGATGGGCGAGGGCGGCGTCGAAGGCGTGCGCGACATCGCCCTCGGTCGGCAGATACGGCATCAGCATCAGCTTCGGCAGCGCCGGATCGGCGGCGATGTGGTCGAGCCAGGCCACGACCGCTGCGTCGCCGGCGTCGCGGTCGATCAGCGGCGTGCCGAGCGGGCCGTAGGGGTGCGTCCAGCCGATAAGCATCGGCATCTTCAGGCCGTAGCGGCGGCGCTCGATCGCGACCGGGAAGAAGCCGGTGAGCTGCTTCGGCATCGAGCGGCGCCACACCAGGCCGGCCATGACATCGCGGCCGAACACCGGCGCGGATGCCGCCATGAATGACGGCTCGTAGAATGCGTTGGGCGCGATCGCGCGTGCCGTAAGATCGCGCAGCTCGGACGCGAACGCCGCCAGCTCGTCGAGGCGCCGTAACTCCACCCTGAAACCGGACTTGATCGTGCCGTGCACGGCTGTCTCCGAACGCTACGCGCGCCGCCTCCAGACGAAGATGTCGAGGCCCATCTGCTTCTTCAGCAGCACCACCAGCGCAATCGTCTCGACGATCAGCGCGGTCGAGATCGCGATCGCCGCGCCGGCCGCGCCGAACGGCGGTATCAGCACGAGGCACAGCACGATGTTGACCGCGAACGCGCCGCCGTAGATCAGCGCGTTGATGCCCTGCTTGCCGATCACGTTGAGGAAGCGCTCCATCGGGCCGATGGCGGCGCGCGCCAGCAGGCCGACGGCGAGGATGAACATCAGATGATAGCCCTCGGTGAACTGCGGGCCGAACAGCGAGAGGATCGGCTTGCCGAAGGCGAGCAGCACGATGGTCGCGACCACCGACGGCCAGAATGTCAGCGCGATCGCCTTGCGCATGAAATTGGCGAGGCCCTCGCGATCGCCGGCGGCGTGATAGGCGGCGACGCGATGAGCGGTGGTCGCCGCGATCGAGAAATAGATGAAGGCGACCAGCGCCAGCGTCTTCACCGCGGCGTAGTAGATCGCGACGTCCTCGGGCGAGCGGAACTGCTGCAGCATCAGCAGGTCGGCGTGCGTCAGCAGCAGGTAGAAGCCTTCCGCCAAGAGGATCGGCAGCGCGGTCGAGATCCAGAGCTTGACGTCGTGCGCCTTCGGTCCGGGCTCGACGCGCGTCGAGAGCCGGCGGTTGAGCACGAACATCTGCAGCAGCGCCGGTCCCCAAATCGCGGCGACCGACAACACCATCGCGGTGACGGCGTTGACCGGCAGGCCACCAAAGTATGCGCCTGCCATGAAGACGGTGAGCAGCAGTTGCCGCACGACATAGGTCGGCACGATGCCGAGCCCGACCCAGTCGTAGGAGCGGGCGATGCCGTCCTGCACATTGGCCAGCGCATAGGCCGGCAGCGCGATGCAGGCGATGTAGAGCGGAATGACGTTGTAGCTGTCGAGATGCGGCGTCAGCAGGCGCACGAGGCCGGCGCACAGCGCCGCGACCAGGATCGCGACGCCGACCGCGATCCAGCGGCTGTGCGAAATGTATCCGCGCAGGAGATCGATCAGGCCGCGCTCGCGGTATTCGGGGATGAAGCGCTGCGCGGCGGTGGAGAGCCCGAGGTCGAGCGCCTGTCCGATCAGCAGCACCCAGGTCCAAACATAGACGAACACGCCGAATTCGAAGGTGCCCATCCAGCGCGCGAACAGCACGTTGGAGAGATAGGCGAGCGCCGCCGCAATGACGCGGATCATGAAGACGGTGCCGGCGAGGCGTTGCACGACCTGCTGGTCGGCGTCGCCGAGGCGCGATTTGAGACGCGCCCACAGACCGGCGAACGACGTGCGCGCCGGCAGCGGTGCCGTGTTCTCAGAGCCGGTGAGCGCCAAATCTGCCTCCGCTGGTGAGCCTCCAGCGGTAGCAAGGAACCGTTAAGATTCAGTTCGGGGGATTTGGGATAATCGATAGATCACGGGCATTCAGTAGGGTGGGCAAAGGCGCGCGTGACCGCCTTTGATGGTGGGCAAAATCGCGCACGCGCCGTGCCCACCATGAACCGGCAGTGGCAGGCGATTTTGCCCACCCTACGGCGCCTACGCTAATCCGTGTCCGACTTGAACTTGCCGAGCCCGCGCATCACGAACGGCGCGATCAGCGCGATGAAGGCGATGCCGAGCAGCGTCGCCGACATCGGCGACTCCACCAGCACCAGCGGATCGCCGAGGCTGATCGCGAGCGCGCGGCGCAACTGCTGCTCGGCAACCGGGCCGAGGATCAATCCGATCACCACCGGCGCAATCGGATAGTCGTAGCGCCGCATCAGGTAGCCCATCACGCCGAACACCGCGAGCATGATCAGCTCGACCACCGACGGCTTCGCGGCGATGGTGCCCATGGTCGCGAACACCAGGATGCCGGCGTAGAGCCACGGTTGCGGGATCGAAAGAAGCCGCACCCACAAGCCGACCAACGGCAGATTGAGAATGAGCAGCATCACGTTGGCGATGAACAGGCTGGCGATCAGGCCCCATACCAGATCGGGCCGCTCCGCGAACAGCAGCGGGCCCGGATTGAGTCCGTATTGCTGGAAGCCCGCGAGCATCATCGCGGCGGTGGCGGAGGTCGGCAGCCCGAACGTCAGCAGCGGCACCAGCGTGCCGGCGGCGGACGCGTTGTTGGCGGCCTCCGGCCCGGCGACGCCTTCGATCGCGCCGTGGCCGAACTCCTTCGGATATTTGGTCAGCCGCCGCTCGGTGGAATAGGAGAGGAAGGTCGGGATCTCGGCGCCGCCCGCGGGCAGCGCGCCGATCGGGAAGCCGAACAGCGTGCCGCGCAGCCACGGCTTCCACGAGCGCGACCAATCCTGCGCCGTCATCCACAGCGAGCCGCGCACCGGCTCGAGCTTGCTCCTGGATCAGGTGCCGCCGCGACGCGACGTAGAGCGCCTCGCCGACCGCAAACAGTCCGACCGCGAGCGTGGTGATCTCGATGCCGTCGAGCAGTTCCGGCACGCCGAAATGCAGGCGCGACTGGCCGGTGAGCTTGTCGATGCCGACGAGCCCGAGCGCGAGCCCGACGAACAGCGAGGTGAGGCCGCGGATCGGCGAGTTGCCGAAGGTCGCCGAGACCGTGATGAAGGCGACGCACATCAGCGCGAAATAATCCTCGGGCCCGAACTTGATCGCGACTTCGACCAGCCACGGCGCCAGGAACACGATGCCGACGGTGGCGATGGTGCCGGCGACGAACGAGCCGATGGCGGCGGTGGCGAGCGCGGGACCGCCGCGGCCGGCCTTCGCCATCTTGTTGCCTTCGAGCGCGGTCGCGAGCGACGCGCTCTCGCCCGGCGTGTTGATCAGGATCGCGGTGGTCGAGCCGCCGTACATGCCGCCGTAGTAGATGCCGGCGAACATGATGAGCGAGCCGGCCGGATCGAGCTTGAACGTGACCGGCAGCAGCAGCGCGACGGTGAGCGCCGGGCCGATGCCGGGCAGCACGCCGACCGCGGTGCCGAGCAGCACGCCGATCAGCGCGAACAGCAGGTTCATCGGCTGCAGCGCGACGGTCAGACCTTGATACAGTGCAGTGATCGGATCCATGGGCCGCTCCTCAGAACAGCCGCTCGAGCGGACCCGTCGGCAACGACAGCGACAGGAGCTTCGCGAACATCAGGTAGGCGCCGAGGCCAAGCACGAAGCCGATCGCGAGATCGGTGAGGATCGCGCGGCGGCCGAACGCGGTGGAGGTGGCGGCGAACAGGATCGTCATCGCCGGAATGAATCCGCCGCCGACACCGATCAGCACGATCACGACGGCGAGGCCACCGAGTATCAACACGATCGGCAGATGCGCCGGCGTCTCGCGTTCGGGAAATTCATTGCGGAACGCCATCACCAGATTGCCGATGGCGAGCAGGCCGAGGCCGGTCGCCACCACGATCGGCATCGCCTTCGGGCCGACGCCGTAGGTCTGGGTGATCTGCAGCGTCGTCATGTCGTAGATGATGACGCCGGCGAGCACGGCGAGGAGGGCGGCAACGACGATGCCGGCGGGGTCGACGCGCCGATCCTGCGACTGCATGTGCTTTCCCCGCTCGGCCGGCGAACTCGGTGCGTTCCCTCTCCCCGGAGGGGAGAGGGTTAGGGTGAGGGGGGTCGAACCTATCGCGGGACCTATACCCCCTCACCCCACCCCTCTCCCCAAAGGGGAGAGGGAGCCCACCGAGTTCGCTGCGCCTCCTTGCGTCAATGATTGCATTCGCGCGTTACGACTTCACCAGTCCCAGCGATTTGAGCACGCCGCCGACGCGCACGATCTCTTCCTGAAGGAAGGTCTGGAATGCCTTGGAGGGCAGGAAGGCGTTGTCCCAGCCCTTCTGCTTGAGCTGCTCCTGCCAGGCCTTCGACTTCACGGTGCGCTCCATGAGCTCGTCGAACGTCGTGCGTTGCGCGGGGGTGATGCCGGGCGCCGCCACCACCGAGCGCCAGTTGGTGAGCACGAGGTCGATGCCCTGCTCCTTGAAGGTCGGCACGTTGATGCCGGGGAGGCGCTGCGGCGACGAGACGCCGATGGCGCGCAGCCGTCCCGCTTTGATCTGGCCTTCATACTCGCCGTAGCCGGAAATGCCCGCGGTCACGCGGCCGCCCATGATCGCGGCGAGCGACTCGCCGCCGCCCGAGAACGGCACGTAGTTGACCTTCGAAGCGTCGCCGCCGGATGCACCGACGAACATGCCGGCCATGATGTGGTCGGCGCCGCCGGCCGAGCCGCCGGCGAAGGTGACGCGCGCGACGTCCTTCTTCACCGCCGCCACGAGGTCCTTGGCGTCCTTGATCGGCGAATTGGCCGGCACCACGATGACCTGGGTCTCTTCCGTGAGCCGCGCAATCGGCGTCACCTGGGTAGAGATTGACCGGCGACTTGTTGAGCAGGATCGCGCCGACCATCACGAAGCCGTTGACCATCAGCGTGTTGGCGTCGCCCTTGTTGTTGACGAACTGCGCGAGGCCGACGGTGCCGCCGGCGCCGGGGATGTTGATCACCTGCGCGCTCTTCACCAGCTTCTCGGCGGTCATCGCCTGTTGCAGGGAGCGCGCGGTCTGGTCCCAGCCGCCGCCGGGCGCGGCCGGCGCGATGATCTTGAGCTCCATCTGGGCCGCCGCCGAGGTGGCGAGGACGGTCGCCAATGTGGCGGCGATCGCTCCGGACCACGCGGTTTTCACAACTGACATGACGCAACCTCCCTTGAATTGGCTTGGCGCATTGCTTCGCGTACGCCCACTTTCGCGCCCTTCACAGGTGCGGGTCAACCGGGCTGAAAGTTGATGTCGCTTGAAATTAGATGATGCGCAAAACGTGCAGCGAAGGCGGTGTGTCCCCTCTCCCCGGAGGGGAGAGGGTTAGGGTGAGGGGGTTCGAACCTATCGAGGGACCTAAGCCCCCTCGCCCCATCCCTCTCCCTAATGGGGAGAGGGGGCCGACCGAGTTCGCCGCACTGCTTTTCCAAAGATCGGCAAATCAACCGGCGAAGCCGTCGTTGTCGAGATAGCTTTTTTCGTCCGGCGTGGTGGTGCGGCCGAGCGCGGCGTTGCGATGCGGGAAGCGGCCGAAGCGGCGGATGATGTCGGCGTGCAGCTCGGCCCAGCGCAGCAGGTCGGCGTTGCCCATGCGCGCGGAACAGGGCGCAGCAGCGCTCCTGGTCGGCCATGGCCTCGGAATGCTCGAACGGCAGATAGAAGAACATCGGCTCGTCGCCCGGCACCTGCGCGTCGAAGCCGCGCGCCAGCGCCCGGTCGGCGACGGCACGCGCGTCGGCGTCGGCGGCGAAGGTGCGGGCGTCGCGGCGGAACATGTTGCGCGGAAACTGGTCGAGCACGATCACCAGCGCCAGCGCGCCCTCCGGCGTCGCCTCCCAATCGGAGAGAGCGCCGCGCGCGGCGGCCTCATAGGTCGCAAGGAAGCGCGCCTTGATCTCGGCGTCGAATGCGTCGTCCTTGGCGAACCATTTCTTCTCGCCGGCGGCGCGCCAGAACGCGAGCACGTCGGCGGCGGTGGCAATCGTCACAACCGTATCTCTCCGGCACAGATCCGCTTGTAGAGCGGCGCGTCGATCCGCACGAACGCCTTGGCGGCGGGATCGTTGAAGTAGATCGGCTCGCCGATCGCGTCCGGATCGAAGCCCTGCTTCACCAGGTCGACCTTCTTCTGCTTGAAGGTCGCGGTCATGTCCATGTCCTGGCGGATGCGCAGGAACACCGGCCGCGCGTAGTCGGGCAACCGCGCGGCGAGATGATCGCGCAGCGCCGTGAGGTTGACGTTGTCGGCCACCACGATCGCCGCCATGCCGGCGCGGCCGTCACGGCCCGGCACCGCGACGCCGTAGACATTGGCGTCCTGCACGCCCTCGAAGGTGCCCATCGCCTCCGCCACCTCGGTGGTCGAGACGTTCTCGCCCTTCCAGCGGAAGGTGTCGCCGATGCGGTCGACGAAATAGAAATAGCCGCGCGTGTCCTTGCGCATGAGGTCGCCGGTGCGGAACCAGACATCGTCCTTCTCGAACACGTTGCGCAGGATCTTCTTGTCGGTCTCTTCCTTGGTGGCATAACCCTCGAACCGGGCCGCCGGTTTCGAGGCGTCGCGCAGAATCTTGCCGATCACCTCGCCAGGCTCGTCGGGATCGCATTCGACGCAGAAGCCGTCGGCGGTGCGCACCGGCTGCTGGTGCTCGACGTCGAAGCGCACGATCTTGATCGGGAAGCGATGCGCCAGGAACCACGGCACGCGCCCGACCGCGCCTTCCTTGCCGTCCCAGTTGAAGATCGTCACGTTGCCTTCGGTCGCGGCGTAGAACTCGATGATCTCCGGGATCCGGAAGCGCTGCTTTGAACTCCGGCCACACGTCGGGACGCAGGCCGTTGCCGCAGGCGAGGCGGAGCTTGTGCTCGCGTTCTTTCGGATTGGGCGGCGAGTTGACGAGATAGCGGCAGAACTCGCCGATATATTGCAGCAGCGTGCACTCCCAGCGCACCACGTCGTCCCAGAACTCGCGCGCGGAGAAGCGGTCGCGGATCACCACCGAGCCGCCCTTGAGCAGCAGCGCTCCGGTCGCCAGCACGCCGCCGGAGGTGTGGTAGAGCGGCAGGCAGTTATACATGCGGTCGGAGGCGCGCGTGTTCATCACCGCCGCGAACGCATGGGTCGCAAGCATCAGCCGGTAGTGGTTGATGTTCGCCGCCTTCGGCAGGCCGGTGGTGCCCGACGTGTAGATGAACAGCGCGCGGTCTTCGATGGTGAGCGCGCGGCGTTCGTTGTCCGCGAGCGGCGCGCCGGACAAGTCCTCGATCTCACGCTCGACGCGCGGAAAACTGGCGCGCGGTGTTGCCGTGCTGCCAGATCTTGGCGTTCGACTTGAGCTGCGGTTGCGCCGATTGCAACGCGGGAAGCATCTCCACGTCGACGATGATGTGCTTCGGCGTCACCACGTTGATGCAGTGCGCGAGCGCCATGCCCACCAGATTGGTGTTGAGCAGCGCCACCACGCCGCCGGCGCGGGTGATGCCGATCCAGATCGCCAGGAACTCCGGCCGGTTGGGCATCAACAGGCAGATCGTATCGCCCTTGGCGACGCCCTGCGCCAGCGCCCAGCGCGCATAGCGGTTCGAGCGCTCGCCGAGCTCGCGGTAGCTGAGCCTCTCGCGGTCGGAGAGCAGCGCCGGCGCGTCGGCGTATTTCTCCGCCAGCTCCTCGACCAGTTGCGGGAACACGCGGGTCGGATTCTTGGCGATATGGGTCGTGTAGCGGAGCGCGCGCAGCGAGCCGCCGAGGGTAATCAGGTCGGCCTTGAGCCGATCGACGAATTCCATGACGTTTCCTGATGGGGGTGCCGACGCCCTGGACGCGACTCACCGCCCGAAATGATCGGTTACTGTGCAGATGGTAGCAAGGGTGGATTAATCAACGATCCACGCCGCCGAACGGGATCAGCGGGTTGTCGACCAATGCCGTCATATCCGGGCGGTCGGGCGCCGCGCGGTTGACGAACGCGTCAAACAGCCGCGTCACCGCCTCCGGCTGGAGATCGCGGGCGATCACCACGATGCGCGTGCGCCGGTCGGCGTCGGGCCAGCGCTCGAGCCGCGCCGGCGGATGCATCACATGCTGCACGCCGTGGATCACCAGCGGCTCGTCGGGGAACTCCGCGATCTTCACGATGCCCTTGAGCCGCAAAAGCTTCGGCCCGTGCAGCGAGCGCACCAGGTCGATGAACATCTCGAAGGTGGCGCCCGGGATCGGCGCGTCGGTGGCGAAGGTGAAGGCGCGGATGCGCGCGTCGTGGCGGTTGACGTCGTGGTGGTGATGGTCGTGATGGTGATGCGCCACCGCCTCGTCGGCGAGCCAGCGGCCGACGTCGGGGATCTTGCGGGCGGGATCGTAGAGGCCGCAGTTGAGCAGCGCGTCGGGCGTCGCCTCGCCGGCGGCGGCATCGAGCACCGGCGCCCCCGGGTTGAGCGCCTTGAGCCGCGACAGCAGCTCGTCGAGCGCCTGCTTGCGCGCCGGCGTGTCGACGAGGTCGCGCTTGGTCAGCACCAGGCGGTCGGCGACCGCGACCTGCTTCACCGATTCCATGGCCGTGGTCGAGCGTGGCGCCGCCGTTGATGGCGTCGATCACGGTGACGACGCCGTCGAGCCGGTAGCGCATCACCAGATAAGGATGCGCCATCGCGGTCTGCAGCAGCGGCGCCGGATCGGCGAGGCCGGTGGTCTCCAACACGACGCGATGAAAGTTGACGCGGCCGTTGTCGAGGTCGCGCAGCAGGTTCTCGAGCGCGGTGACGAGGTCGCCGCGCAGCGTGCAGCACAGGCACCCGCTCTGCAGCAGCACCATGTTGTCGTCGATGGTCTTGACCAGCAGATGGTCGAGCCCGATCTCGCCGAACTCGTTGATGATGACGGCGGTGCCGGCCAGCGCGGGATCGTGCACCAGCGGTTGAGCAGCGTCGTCTTGCCGGCGCCCAGGAAGCCGGTCAGCACCGTGAGCGGAATGGGTTCGGCCGGGCCCTGCAAACGGCCTGCGCCGGCGTCGGTCATTGCTTGGCGGGTTCGGATTTCTTGGCCGGCGTCTTGCTGGCGGCGGTTTTGGGCTTCGGCTTGGCCTTGGCGTCAGTCTTGGCGTCGGTCTTGGCGTCGGTCTTTGCCGTCGCCTCTTTGGTGGCGTCCTTCGGGGCGGCTTTCTTCGCCGCCTTCTTCTTGGCCTCCGGCGCGCGGCCGGCGTCGGTCGTGACCGGCGTCGCGGTCGATGAGTGCGCCAGCGTCGGCGCGCTCGTCGCATTGCCGCTGGCGGTGGCTTTGCCTTCGCCCGACTTCTTGCCCTTCGCGGCCTTGGTGGCCTTGCCTTTGCCCTTGGCCTTCGCCTCAGCCGGCGCCTGGTCGACCGGTGCACTCGGCGGGCCGGTATAGACGCGCACCGGCTCGCCGAGCTTGACGTCGGTCAGCAGCGGTCCGGCATTGGCGGTGCCGGTGCCGCGCAGCGTCGACAGGAACACCGCGTAGGGCGAATCGGCCGCGACGTCCGCGAGCGGATCGTTCTCCGCCTCTTCCGACGGCGGACGGCGGCGGCCCTTGCCGCACACGCTGTCGCGCAGATTCGGCGGATCGACATTGACCGGCTGCAGCGCGTCGACCTGGCCCATGCCCGGCGTCAGCCACGACAGCGGCCGCACCGCGAAGCCGCGCTCGAACAGTTGCGCCGCCTTGACCGCGCGCACCGCCGGCGAGGGCGAGCCGAGCACCACCGCGATCAGCCGCTTGCCGCCGCGGGTCGCGGTCGCCACCACGTTGAAGCCGGACGCGCAGATGAAGCCGGTCTTCATCCCGTCGGTGCCTTCGTAGCGGCCCATCAGGTTGTTGTGATTGCGGTAGATGCGCTTGCCGAGGCGGATGCCGGGCAGGCTCCAGTAGTAATTGTATTCCGGGAACTCGCGCAGCACGGTGCGCGCGAGCATCGCCATGTCGCGTGCCGACGTAATCTGCTGGTCGGCCGGCAGCCCGTGCGGGTTGACCCAGTTCGACTGCGTCATGCCGATGCGGCGCGCCTGCGCATTCATCAAATCGGCGAAACCCTCGACCGAGCCGCCGACGCCTTCCGCGATCACCACCGCGATGTCGTTCGCCGATTTCACCATCAGCATCTTGATCGCGTTGTCGAGCGTGACGACGGTGCCGGGCGGGAAGCCCATCTTGGTCGGCGGCGCGGCGGAGGCGTTCACCGACACCTTGAGCACCGACTCGAGCGTCATGCGGCCTTCCTTGACCGCGCGCAGCGCGACATAGGCCGTCATGATCTTGGTGATCGACGCCGGGTACCACGGCGTGGCCGCCTGGTCCGCATGCAACACCTTGCCGGTGTCGGCCTCGATCACCAGCATGGCCTCGGCGGCGGCCGGCACGACCGAGAGCGCCGCGACCGCGGAGGTCGCAGCAGCGAAGATCGCGGTCCGGCAAGAGACGAGCTGGCGTGGCTTCATGCGGTAATGCGGTCCGGTCGTTCAGCCCCCAGGAACGAGCCGTTCCACAGGACAATTTCGACACCATCTAACCCGAAGAGGCCTCTAAAGCAAAGAAATCGGCCCACCGTGAGGCCTCGCTTCAGGAAGGGCTGCCAATCGCGGTTGAAAACGTCCAAAATTTGACCAGCGGGAGAATCAGGCGAATCGGCGACCGTCAGGAGAGGTATTCATGAGCGCTTCAATCGTCGGATGGGCCCACACGCCGTTCGGGAAGCTCGAGGGCGAAACCGTCGAAAGCCTGATCGTGCGCGTGGCGGCCGGCGCGCTCGCCGATGCCGGTGTCGCGCCCGCCGACGTCGACGAGATTATCCTCGGACATTTCAACGCAGGCTTCTCGGCGCAGGATTTTACCGCCGCGCTGGTGCTGCAGGCGTCGCCGGAACTCCGCTTCAAGCGCGCCACCCGCGTGGAGAATGCCTGCGCCACCGGTTCCGCAGCGGTGCATCAGGGACTCAAGACAATTGCCGCAGGGAGCGCGCGGATCGTGCTGGTGGTCGGCGTGGAACAAATGACCACGACGCCGGCGGCCGAGATCGGCAAGAACCTGCTCAAGGCCTCCTATGTGCAAGAGGAGGCCGACATCGACGGCGGCTTCGCCGGCATCTTCGGCCGCATCGCTTCGCTCTACTTCCAGAAATACGGCGACCAGTCCGACGCGCTGGCGCTGATCGCCGCCAAGAACCACAAGAACGGCGTCGGCAATCCGTTTGCGCAGATGCGCAAGGATCTCGGCTTCGAGTTCTGCCGGCGCGAGAGCGAGAAGAATCCCTTCGTCGCAGGACCGCTCAAGCGCACCGACTGCTCGCTGGTCTCGGACGGCGCCGCTGCGATCGTGCTCGCTGACGCGGAGACGGCGCAGAGCCTGGGTAAGGCCGTTAGGTTCCGCGCGGCCGCACATGTGCAGGATTTCCTGCCGATGTCGAAGCGCGACATCCTCAAGTTCGAGGGCTGCGCGCTGGCGTGGCGGCGCGCGCTCGGCGATGCCGGCCTTGCGCTCGGCGATCTTTCGCTGGTCGAGACCCACGACTGCTTCACCATCGCCGAGCTGATCGAATATGAAGCGATGGGGCTCGCCGCCGAAGGCCGCGGCGCCAGCGTGCTGAAGGACGGCGTGACCGCGATCGGCGGCAGGCTGCCGGTCAATCCGTCCGGCGGGCTCAAGGCGAAAGGGCATCCGATCGGCGCCACGGGTGTCTCGATGCACGCGCTCTGCGCGATGCAGCTCACCGGCACGGCGGGAGATTTCCAGGTGAAGGACGCGACGGTGGCCGGCCTGTTCAACATGGGCGGCGCCGCCGTCGCGAACTACGTCAGCATCCTGGAGAAGGTCCGATAGGAGCCGATTTTTCACCCGGGGCGCCATGCGCGATAGCAACTATCTTCTGAACGATCGCTTGCAGTGATCCTCGAATGATATCGATATTGTCAAATGCATTCTCCTCTGCGCTGCCCTCCCGGAGCAATGCAACGAGAACGATCACGTCGGGCGCCGACCGGCGGATCCTCCGCACCGCGTAGCGAATCTGGGCAGGACTGGCGATCTCCAGATAACACAGGCAGATCAATGCAAGGTCCGTAGTATCCAGGGTGGATAACCGTGACATCGATAAGGCGTCCGCCTGCTCGGCGCGCGCCCCGATGCCCTGCCTTTTCACGAGTTGTGCGACGACCATGGCAACGGCTTCGTCGAGCAATCCCCCTCCCGGCACGCACAACACCGGTTTGCCAGTCCGCCATCGTTCGGGCAGCTGTTGCTTGTCGCGTGCGAGCTCCGCCTTTTCGAGTTGCGCAAGCGGCGATTGTTCCGCCGCCGCATCATCCTCCTGCGGCTCGTCCGGCGCGTCCTTATGCGAATTGAGATCGTCGACGATCTCTGCTACCGCGTCTCGGATATGTCGGATGCCGTCCTCGTCGAGCCGATTGCGCTCAGCATCGGCTTGGGCGAGCTTCAATCCTTCAAGCATGATCTCGTCGTAGTACGCGACCAGCGGCCTCTGACGCAGGAACAGTCGCGCTTGCTCAGTCGCCTCGACTGGGTCGCGCGCCAGCATGCGCTGGTAGATCAGTTCAGCTGGTGTCAGTGCCGGTTGGTCGCCGAGCATGACCTCCAGAAATTTCAAGCGATCGACATGTCGGCCCAGCACCACGAGACAGATCGTCAAAGGAGTAGCCAGGATCAGTCCGATTGGTCCCCATAGCCAAGTCCAGAACGTGGCGGCGACGACGACGGCGACAGGCGAGAGGCCGGCGCTGTGACCAAACAGCATGGGCTCGATGACATGGCCGACAAGGGGCTCGAGAACGATAAAGAGGACAGCGGTCCAAATGACCATAGTCCAACCCGGGTCTACCGCCGCGGCGAGAAGGAGCGGAAAAATCGCGGAGATCAGCGCGCCGACATACGGCACGAAACGCAATATCATCGACAACATCCCCCACAGTGGCGCGCTGGGGACGCCGATGAGCCAGAGCCCGACGCCGATCACCACGCCAAATGCTGCGTTGAGAGCAAGTTGCATCAGGAACAGGCGGCTGAGTTGCGTGCCGGCGTCATCGAGCGCGGCAGTCGTCCGCTGGAGATCGTGCGCTCCCGCCAGACGCACCAGCCGATTCCGAAGGTCCTGTCGTTGGAAAAGAATGAAAATTACGAAGATGAATACAACGCCTGTCGTGGTAAGGGGAAAAATCAAAGGGGTTAACAGCGCGCCCAGTGTCTGTAGTGCACCGGGGTCCGGCTGCCTGACTTCGACGGGAATGGGGCGGGTTGGCGAAAGTTGCTCCCCGCCGGGTGTGGGGCCGGGCAACGATTTCTCGGATCGCTCGATTTCCTTCTGCAGGCCCTTCAGCATTTCGGAGGCGCGTTCGAGCGTCCCGGTGCCTGCGAACACGCCCCTCAAACTCTGTATCTTTTCGCGCAAAGTTGATTCGTAGCGCGGCAGCTCGCTCGCAAGCTGATTGACTTGCGCCACCATCAAAGCAGCAAGCCCCAGGGCAATCGCCAATGCTAGTAGTGTGACGCCTATCACGGCGACAAAACGAGGAATAAACCAGTTCTGTAGAAAACGTACGAACGGGGCGAGAACGAAGCTCAGCAGTACCGCAAGCGCTATCGGCACCAACACCTCGCGGCCAAAATAGAGGGCCGCAACCACGACAACGCTGAGCAGTACGGCCGTCAACGTTGTCCCGGCAACTGGATTGCCTTGACGCTGCGGCAGGCTCGATATCGGTTCCGCCATACGTTTTGGCCCTGTCGCGAACGCGGCAGCGAAGCTGAGGTTCAGAAGATTTGCTACACGTCCGCGCGTTCCGATTTCTTCGGCGACGAGGGGTCGACCTTCTTGCCGGACACGTCCTTGGTGTCCTCGTGCCCGACGATCGCCGCTGAGATCTCGGCTTCCTGCGCTTTTTTCTCCTGCTTCTCTTGTCGAGCGGCTGCCTTTTCTTCGCGCGCCATGGCAGCAGATTCCGCCCGGCTTTCCGGCTTGCGCCGGCGCTGTCGCCAATCCTTGAACTTACGCACGAGGTGCACATGTGCGCCCGGGATGAAGGTGAGGTACTCGTCGCGGATCAGCCGCGCGCCGCCGGTCTGGTGCTTGAGCACGAGCTTGCGCTCATGGAAGGCTTCGAGCTCGGGCCGGTGGCCGACGCTGATCAGCGTCGCCTCGGGCAGTTGCTCGTTGAGAAGCTGCATCAATTTTTCCTGGCTCTCGGGATCGAGCGCCGAGGTGGCCTCGTCGAGCACAATCAGGTTGGGCTTGTGGATGATCAGCCGCGCGAAGGCGAGGCGCTGCTTCTCGCCGCCCGACAGCGTCTGCTCCCAGGGGCCTTCCTCGTCGATGCGGTCCAGCAGCTGGCCGAGCCCGACCGCCTCCAGCGCTTCGCGCACCTTCTCGTCCGGCACCGCGTCGGCCGCCATCGGATAGGTGGTGGCGCGGCGTAGCGATCCCAGCGGAACGTAGGACTTTTGCGGCAGCATCAAGAGCTTGGAGTCGCGCTGCATCACGACCTGGCCTTCGCCCCAGGGCCACAGCCCGGCGATCGCGCGCACCAGCGTGCTCTTGCCGGAGCCGGAGTCGCCGACGATCAGCACCTTCTCGCCGGGCGCGATGTCGACCTCGGTCTCGTTCACGATGCCGGTGCCGTCGTCGAGCGTCACCGACAGGCCGCGCAACTGCAGTGCGTTCTCGTCGTGCTGACCGCGCGAAATCTGCTTGATGCCGCCGGACTTCTCCGCCTCCTGCAGCGCGTCGAGCGACGCGATCAGCGACGCGACGCGGCGCGCATTGGCGTTCCAGTTGGCGAAGCGCGGATAGTTGTCGACCAGCCACGCAAAAGCCGTCTGCACGATAACGAAGGCGGACGCCGCCTGCATGACCTGGCCGAGCGACATCTCGCCGGCGAGGAATTTCGGCGCACACAACAGGATCGGCAGCACCGCCGCGACGAAGCCCGAGGTTGACGACACGAAGGTCGTGCGCATCCATTGGCCCATCACCATGCGCCAGCTTTCGAGCAGACCCTTGACGTTGCGGGTGAGCCCCGCGCGCTCCTCCTTCTCGCCGCCAAGCAAGGCAATACTCTCGCCGTTCTCGCGCAGGCGCGTCAGCGCATAGCGAAGCTCGGCCTCGCGCTGGTTCTGCACCTCGGAGACGCGCACGAAGCTCCGGCCGATGATCAGCATCGAGCCGGTGCCGAACATCGCGTAGAGGAAGGCGGCGATGACCAGAAAGCCCGGGATGTGGAACTGCGTGCCGCCAAGCTGGAAATCGAGCGCGCCGCCGACCGACCAAAGCACGAAGATGAACGTCACCGCGGAGAGGAACGCCGCCAGAATGCCGGCGACGATGTCGACCGGCGCTTCGGTGGCGTAGCGGATGTCGTCGGTGATCCGGCTCTCCGGGTTCTCGTGGTCGCCCTCGACCAGGTTGAGATGGTAGTAGCGGCCGTCGTTGAGCCAGCGGTCGAGCACGTCGTTGGTCAGCCACTCGCGCCACAGGCGCTGCATGGTCATCTTCACGTAGACGTTGGTGACGGCGAAGAAGATGCTGCCGAGCAGCAGCGGGACGTAGATCATCGCCTGACGCAGCACTTCCGGCGCGTTCTTCTGCTCGAGCGCATCGAACAGCGAACGGTTCCAGACGTTCATCTGGTATTGGAAGAACAGCGTCGCGAGGATGATCGCGAAGATCGCGCCGGTCAGGATCCAGGCGCGGCGGTCGCCGTCGCGTCTCCAGAATCCGGACGACAGGCGCCAGAAGCGACGGATCAACTGCTTGCGGACGACGTTGTCGGCCTTGAGGTCGATTTTTGCGCGCGGTTCGGTGGCGTCAGCAGCGGTCATAGATGAATGCGCGCCCAAGTCCCGGATGGGACCCCGGCGCACCAATCCGCCGCAGGACGAAAAGTTCCAATTTCACATTTGCGAGCAGAACGCTCAGGTCTCGACCGGCATATGCGCGCTTTCCGCGCGCGGCTTGCCTGCTTCGCTGACCATGAACTGCGTGCGCGCGAGCTCTGCGAAGTGCCCGCCGAACCGCACCAGCTCGTCGAAGCTGCCGGATTCGATGATGCGGCCGCCTTCGAACACCAGGATGCGCGTGGCGTTGCGGATGGTGGCCAGGCGATGCGCGATCACGAAGGTGGTGCGGCCCTTCATCACCTCGATCAGCGCCGCCTGAACCTTCGCTTCGGTGAGCGCATCGAGGGCACTGGTCGCCTCGTCGAGGATCAGGATCGGCGGGTCCTTCAACAGCGCGCGCGCGATCGAGACGCGCTGGCGCTCGCCGCCCGAGAGCATGCGGCCGCGCTCGCCGACATTGGCTTCGAGCCCCTGCGGGTTGCGCTCGACGATGTCGAGCGCCTGCGCGCGGCGGCAGGCGTCGAGCAGTTCGGCCTCGCTGGCATCGGGTTTGCCGACCCGCAGGTTGTCGGCGATCGAGCGGTTGAACAGCAGCGCCTCCTGGAACACCACGCCGATGTTCTTGCGCAGGCCCGCCAGCGTGAGGCCGCGGATGTCCATGCCGTCGATCTTCACCACGCCCGATTGCGGATCGTAGACGCGATGCAGCAGCGCGAGCGCCGTCGACTTGCCGGCGCCGGTGGCGCCGACCAGCGCGATGGTCTCGCCCGGCAATGCGGTGAAGTTGACGTCCAGCACCGCCGACCGCTTGCCGTCGTAGGAGAAGCTCACGTCGTTGAACTCGATCAGCCCGCGCAGCCGGCCCGGATCGACCGCATCCGGGCGGTCGCGCACCGCCGGGATGGTGTCGAGCACGTCGAAGAATTCCTTCAGGCGGGGGCCTTCCATCACCATGTGGTTGGAGAAGTGCACGACCTGCTCGAGCTTGCCGATCAGCATGGTGGCGAAGCTCATGAACATCACGATCTCGCCGACCGTGGTCTCGCCGCGGACGTAGAAGAAGATGCCGATGATCAGGATCGCCAGCATGGTGATGGTGGTCGATGCCTTGGTCAGCACCGTCGCCAGCGCCCACCACCACAGCACCGGCATCTGCGCGCCGAGCAACTGGCGGCCGACGCTGCGCATCGCGTTCACTTCCATGTCGATGCGCGCGAAGCTCTGGATCAGCGCGATATTGCCGAGCGTGTCGGAGGTGCGCTCGGCCTGGTCGGTGTAGTAGGTCTCGACCGTGCTCTGCAGCTTTTCGGTCCGGCGCAGCACGAACACGATCAGCACGGCGAAGACCGCGCAGAGCAGCATCAGCACCAGCGCGTAGCGCCAGTTCAGGAACAGCGTCAGCGGCATCAGGATGAACAGCGAGACGAAGCTGGTGAAATGCTCGCGGAAGAACGAGAGCCACAGGCCCCACAGCGTGTTGGTGCCGGTGATCATCACCTTCATCAGCCGGCCGGAATGGGTGCCGGTGTGATAGCTCAGCGGCAATTGCAGGATGTGCTCGAAATAGTCGGCGCGCACCGCCTGGCAGTGGCGATGCGCGAGCCGGTCGGCGTGCAGCGAGACGATTGTGCTGCAAACGATGGTGAAGAGGCCGAAGCCGACCCAGGCGCCGACCAGCGGCAGCAGCACGTTCCAGTCGAGTTGCCGGGCGCCGCTCTGCGCGTTCGCCAGCGTGTCGACGATGCGGCCGAACAGGATCGGTTCCACGAAAGCGGCGGAGGCGAGGGCCACCCCGGCGAGCGCCAGCGCCCAGCCGAGCCGGGCCTCGGGCCCGAGCAGTTCGAGCACCCGCCAATAAAGCCGAAAAAATTTCATGACGCCGACACAGCCACCCCTGGGACGCCCACTCTAATGTAATACCACGACGTCGCAACGATCCCAGCCGACCGCAGCGTTGGAGATAAACATTCTAAAAAGTCGGGCAATGGAAGAATTCTATTTTTTATGGGAGGTATCAGGACACAGTGGTCAAATTTGCAATGCTGATGCGCCATAATGACCGCCTACTTGAATTATGGGACTGTGGTGGCTGAGAATGCGCGAGTCGGAGCGGGCAAATCCGGAAAACGGTGCAACGACGTTAAGACGTCGTTCCCACTTCGACCACGACAACACCAGGACGTGGGCAGGTGTGACGATGCAAATGCAAAATATTCCGACCGATCTGCTGCGCACTCTCATTGCAGTGGTAGATCTACGCAGCTTCACCAAGGCCGCGCTGATGCTGGGCGTGACCCAGCCTGCGGTGAGCGCACAGATCAAGCGGCTCCAATCCCTGATCGGGTACGAGCTGCTCGACAAGAGCGCGCCCGGCGTAAGCCTCACGCAGCGCGGCATGACCGTTGTTGCGCAGGCGCGGCGGCTGTTGGCCATCAACGACGAGATCCTGCAGGTTTCCAACGGTCACTCCGCGATCCAGACTCTGCGGGTCGGAATTCCCGGCGACTATTCCGGTTCCAGAATTCCCGCGACCCTCGCGCGGTTCCGCCTGCGCTGGCCCGATATCGGCTTTACCGTCACCAGCGGATCGGCCGACGACATGCTGCGCGCGCTCAAGCAGGGCGAGCTAGATGTGGTGATGGCGGTGACCGACGCGCCTCCAGTTACGAAGCCCCGGCACGTCTGGATGCGCCAGGCGGTGTGGGTGCGCAGCGACGCCACCAAGGTCGATCCCGACCGGCCGGTCCCGCTGGTGTCCTACGGCGAGGATTGCGCCTGCCAGCGCGTCGCAGTCGCGGCGCTGGCCCAGGCCGGGCGCCGGTGCGATTTCGTGTTCACGGCGGTGAGCCTCACGAGTCTCGCGGCCGCGGTCAGTGCCGGCTTCGGCGTGCTGGTGATGCCGCGCGGACGGGCGCTGCGCAACAACCTCTACATCTGGGACGACGCGCCGCTGCCGCAGCTGCCGCAACTGTTCTGCGGCATCTATGTGCGCGACGGCGAAGCGCGGAGTGCCGCTGACGAGCTCGCGGACTATCTCGATGCGGATTTGCGGGCGGAACCGCAGCCGCCGAACTACGAGCCCGGCACCACGATCTCCGAGCTGCGCGCCGCCGCCGGCGCGTAGCAGATACCGATGACAGGCGTCATGGCAGGGCATAGCCCGTCGAAGACGGGCGTGAACGCGCTTATGTCCGGATGTCCCGTGTCCTGGTGTCCCGGCCATGATGTTTTTAGGAAGCGTTGATCGATATTCCAGCCGCGCCTAGTTCGCGCGGCGCTCCGTCGCCGGCGGCAGGAACGACGCGTCGAACGCCGCGTCCGCCTTCGGCCGCGCCTTGAAGCTGTAGCCGAGCGCCATCTGCGCGATCGCCTCTTCCATCCGCACCGGATCGACCGCGCCGAAGCCGTTGGCGCGCACCTCGGGCGTCACCACGTTGTCGCGGATCGCCATCCGCAGCCGCTCGACCTCGACGTCCTTCTTGGCCTGCTCGTCGCGGCGGAGCACCGGCTCGACCGCGGTAGTCGGATTGCGGATCGTCTCGCGGAATCCCCGGATCGTCGCGCGCAGGAATTTGCGCACCGCCTCGGGATGCTCGGTGGCAAATTTCGAATTCACGATGATCGCGGCGCCGTAGAGCTTGAGCTTGTAGTCCGGCATCTGCAACTGGATGATGTCGCCGACCGGCACGCCGCGGTCCTTGAGGTCGACATAGAGCCGGAACGCGTAGCCGAGCGCGGCGTCGAGCTGGCCGGCGGCGAGCATCGGGATCCGCACCGGCAGCGCGATGGGCTCGAGCGTCACTTTGCTGGCGTCGACCTCGTTGAGCTTTGCAAACACCGGCCACTGCTGGATCGTCGCGGTTAACGGCGGGGCGCCGACCCGCTTGCCCTCCAGGCTCTTGGGATCGCTGATGCCGCGGCTCTTGCGGCCGACGATCGCGAACGGCGGCCGGTTGTAGACCATGAAGATCGGCCGGATCGGCGCGGTGGGATTCTGGTCCCGGAAACGGATGACGGCATTGATGTCGGCCAGCGCCATGTCATAGGTGCCGGAAGCGACGCGGCTGATCGGCTCGAAGGCGTTGGCCGCATCGTCCATGGTCACATTGAGCGACTCGTTCTTGTAGTAACCCCGATCAAGTGGCAACAAAAACAGGGCCGAAGGCCCCTCGACCCGCCCGTCCAGGCTGAAGCGGACCGGCGTCGGATCGGGGGTCTGTGCGTTGACCGGATCGGCCGTGATGAGTGCGAGCGCAAAGGCGTATAGGCACGTGCCCATCCACGCGCACAGGCATGAGGTTCGACCGGGCCTGGTGTGGTCGAGGACGCTCATGGGACGAAGCACTCCTACGATGATCTCGTCGGCCCCCGCCCCGAAACCGTACACGATGCTGATAACACCCAGAAAAGTACATGACGGCGCAAAGAGCAAGCGGGAATGGACGGGCCCGTTGCTGTTCACACGATTGCGAACACCGCGGCGTGCCGGATCGTCCCCGCGGGGTGATATTTTCCGGAGATTGTCCCGGAGCATGCGATGACCACCCCGCCGCCCGCCCCGTTCCGCGCGCCGTATATAGGCTCCGATGAGGAGATCGCGCGGCTGCTGCTGGGTGAGGCGCCGCGGACCGCCGAGGCCGAGCGGCGGATCGACGCGCGCGCCACGCGGCTGATCGCGGGCATCCGCGGCCGCGCCGGCGGGCTCGGCGGCATCGAGGATTTCCTGCACGCCTATTCATTGTCGACCAAGGAAGGGCTCGCGCTGATGGTGCTGGCGGAGGCGCTCTTGCGCGTGCCCGACGACGCCACCACCGACCGCCTGATCGAGGACAAGCTCGCCACCGGCGAATGGGACACCGCCGAGCTGAAGTCGAACTCGTTCCTGGTGTCGGCCTCGGCCTGGACGCTCGGCATCACCGCGCGGATCATCCAGCCCGGCGAGACGCCGGAGACCATCATCGACGGTCTGTTGAAACGCCTCGGTCTGCCGGCGGTGCGCACCGCGACGCGCCAGGCGATGCGGCTGCTCGGCTCGCACTTCGTGCTCGGGCAGACCATCGAGGAGGCGCTGCGGCGCGCGGGCTCGCATCCGGAGGCGCGCTATTCCTTCGACATGCTGGGCGAGGGCGCCCGCACCGCCGCCGATGCGCGCCGCTATCTCGATGCCTACGCTGACGCCATCGCCGCGATCGGCAAGAGCGCGGGCGACGGCGCGTTGCCCGACCGGCCCGGGATTTCGATCAAGCTCTCGGCGCTGCATCCGCGCTTCGAGGCGATCTCGCGCGATCGCGTGCTCAAGGAGCTGGTGCCGGACGTGATCGCGCTCGCGCGGGCGGCGCGCGACCACGACCTCAACTTCACGATCGACGCCGAGGAGGCGGACCGGCTGGAGCTGACCCTCGACGTGATCGCGAAGGTGCTCGCCGATCCGTCGCTGCGCGGCTGGGAAGGCTTCGGGCTTGCGGTGCAGGCCTATCAGAAGCGCGCCGAAGCCGTGATCGGCTGGCTCGACGATGTCGCGCGCGACCTGCATCGGCGGCTGATGGTGCGCCTGGTCAAGGGCGCCTATTGGGACACCGAGGTCAAGCGCGCGCAGGAGCGCGGGCTGCCCGGCTATCCGGTGTTCACCCGCAAGGCGATGACCGATCTCTGCTACGACGCCTGCACGCGCCGGCTGCTGGCCAACCGCGCGCGGCTCTATCCGCAGTTCGCCACCCACAACGCGCTCACCGTCGCGAGCGTGATCGAGGATGCCGGCGGCGTCGACGGCTACGAATTCCAGCGCCTGCACGGCATGGGCGAGGTGCTGTACGAGCACCTGCGCGAGGAATTCCCGCGCGCCGCGGTGCGGGTCTATGCGCCGGTCGGCAGCCATCGCGACCTGCTCGCCTATCTGGTGCGGCGGCTGTTGGAGAACGGCGCGAACTCGTCGTTCGTCGCGGTCGCGGCCGATGCGTCGGTGCCGGTCGCGGCGCTGCTCAAGCGCCCGCAGAGCTGGATCGGCGATGCCGCGCATGCGCGGCATCCGCACATCCCGCTGCCGGTCGATCTCTACGCCCCGGAGCGGAAGAATTCCCTCGGCGTCGAGTTCGGCCACGAGCTGAGTCTGACGCTGCTGCTGCAAGAGGTGCGCGAGGGGCGCCTGCCGCCCACGCAGCTCGCCGATGCAGACGACATGGCGGCGCACGCGGCGATGGCGGAAGCGAAGGCGGCGTTTCCCGCGTGGCAGGCGACACCGGCCGAGAAGCGCGCCGCCGTGCTCGAACGCGCCGCCGATCTCATGCAGGAGCGCCGCGGCGCGCTCATCGCATTGATGCAGAGCGAGGGTGGCAAGACCCTCGACGATTGTGTTTCGGAAGTGCGCGAGGCGGTCGACTTCTGCCGCTACTACGCGGTGGAAGCGCGCCGCGGGCTCGCGCCGCAGCGCCTGCCGGGCCCGACCGGCGAGAGCAACGCGCTCGGCTATCGCGGCCGCGGCGTCTTCGTCTGCATCAGCCCGTGGAATTTTCCGCTGTCGATTTTCGTCGGGCAGGTGGCGGCCGCGCTCGCCGCCGGCAACACGGTCGCCGCCAAGCCCGCCGAGCAGACGCCGCGCATAGCGGACGCCGCCGTGCGCATCCTGCACGAGGCCGGCGTGCCGGCGGAGGCGCTGAAGCTCGTGATCGGCGACGGCAAGATCGGCGCCGCGCTGGTGTCGGACCGCCACACCTCAGGCGTGGCGTTCACCGGCTCGACCGAGGTCGCGCGCGCGATCAACCGCGTGCTCGCCGGCAAGGATCAGCCCATCGTCCCGCTCATTGCGGAGACCGGCGGCATCAATCCGATGATCGTCGACGCCACCGCGCTGCCGGAGCAGGTCACCGACGATGTTGTCATCTCGGCATTCCGCTCGGCCGGGCAGCGCTGCTCGGCGTTGCGGCTGCTCTGCGTACAGGAGGACGTCGCCGACCGCGTGATCGAGATGATCGCGGGCGCCGCGCGCGAGCTGAAGCTCGGCGATCCCGCCGATCCGTCGACCCATGTCGGTCCGGTCATCGACGCCGAGGCGAAACAGAAGCTCGATCGCTGGATCGCGGCGATGGAAAAGCAGGGCCGCGTCAAATTCCGCTGGGACGCGGTCAACCCGCTGCCGGACGGGTTGTTCGTGCCGCCGACTATCATCGCGCTCGACCGCGCGCGCGACCTCAAGGAGGAGGTGTTCGGGCCGGTCCTGCATGTGGTGCGCTGGCGCGCCGACAGGCTCGACCAACTGCTCGACGACATCGCCGCCAACGGCTACGCGCTCACTTTCGGGATTCATTCGCGTATCGACGACACCGTCGAGAAGATCGTCGCGCGCGTGCCGCACGGCAATGTCTACGTCAACCGCAGCATGATCGGCGCGGTGGTCGGCACCCAGCCATTCGGCGGCACGTTGTTGTCGGGCACCGGGCCGAAGGCCGGCGGGCCGAACTACCTGCGCCGCTTCGCGACCGAGCAGACCGTGACGATCAACACCGCGGCGGCCGGCGGCAACGCCAGCCTGCTGACCGCGGAGGAGTGATCACACGCGCGTCGCTCGTTCCCTAGTTGAAGTTCCGAATCGTCGAGTTCAGGTCGTCAGCCCAGTCAGGTTCTGCTATCCCGCCTTGATGCCCGCGAACTTGATAACCTTGGTCCATTTTTCGGTTTCATCGACCAGGAGTTTGCCGAAATCGGCGGGCGAAACGAGACTGACCGCAGAGCCCAAATCCGAGAAACGCGATTTCAACTTGGGATCGGCCAGGCCCGCAGAGATCGCGCGATAGAGTGTGTCGATAATCTCCGGAGGCGTGTTCCTGGGTGCAGCGAACCCATACCAGGCACTCGCCTCGTAGCCCGGCACGAAATCGCTTACGCTCGGAACGTTCGGCAATGCCTCGGATCGCGTCGTGGTGGTGATGGCAAGCGCGCGCAGATCGCCGGATCGGATTTGCGCGATCGGCAGAGAGATTGGGGCAAAGGCGATTTCAACTTGTCCGCTGATCAGATCCGGCAGGAAGCTGCTGCGATATGGAACGTGAACCATATCGACCCCGGCCATCATCTTGAAAAGTTCTCCGACAATATGCCCGGCACTCGCGTTGCCGGCCGACGCCATATTGACCTTGCCGGGATTGGTTTTGGCGTAGGCAATAAATTCTGGAACGGTGTTCGCCGGGAACGACGGAGTGAGCGTCATGACATAGGGCGCAACGCCGACACCCGCTACCGGGGCGATATCGCGAATCAGATTGAACCCTTGCTTGCCGCCCATCGCGTGGTTGACGGTGGCCGAGGGACTGAGCAGGACGATCGTGTAACCATCCGCTTGAGATTTCGCGGCCGCTTCGGTGCCGATATTTCCACCAGCACCAGGCCGATTGTCGATGACAAACGGTTGTCCCAGTCGTTCCGACAGGCTTTGAGCGACAAGACGCGCAACGACGTCAGTCGCATTGCCGGCCGGAAACGGAACGATGACCCGCACTGGCTTTGATGGATAGTTTTGCGCCCACGCAACGCGCGAAACCGCAGGCATTGCAACGGTGCTCGCCGCAAGGTGCAGAAAACGACGACGGGGAACTTTCACGGCGCCCTCCCAGTATAAGGTTGTTTTCACTACGACATCGCAGCCGTTGAACCATCACGAACGAACGGGGTGGTTCTATCCCGCGACTTGCTCGGCGCCGTCGCGCCAGCGGCCCGGCGTCAATCCGGTCTCGCGTTTGAAGGCGCGGTTGAACGCGGCCTCGGATTCATAGCCGACGTCGGCGGCGATGCCGGCGATGCTGTCGTTGCCGTTGCGCAGCCGGTCGGCGGCGAGCTGGATGCGCCAGCTGGTGACATAGTCGATCGGCGGCCGCCCGAGCAGCGCATTGAAACGTTCGGCCAGCACGGTGCGCGATGAGCCGGCTTCGCGCGCGAGCTCTTCCGCCGTCCATTTGCGCGCCGGGTCGGCGTGCACGCGCGCCAGCGCGCGGCCGACGACCGGATCCTTGAGCGCGGAAAACAAGCCCTTGCTGTCGGCCGGCAGCCGGCTTGCGTGGCGCCGGAGAAACTCGACGAACAGAAGCTCCATCATCCGTCCGAGCATCACTTGCGTGCCCGGCGTTGCCGCGTCGACGAGCGCGATCACTTCCTTTACCGCCGAAGCCATCAGCGCGCCGACCTTCTCGTTGCCGGTCTGCTCGACCATCATCGGCGGCAGGGTGCGGAACACCGGCGTGAACAGGAATTCCGACGATTCGATATAGCCGCAGATCAGCCGCGTCTCCTCGCCGCCGCCGCCGTAGTTGAGCGTCGCCACGCCTTCGATCGGACCGGGTCGGACGATGTCCGGCGCAAATGCAAACTCCGGCGGCGTGCCGTTCCAGAACCGGTGCTCGTCTGCGAACGGCAGCAGCAGCAGGTCGCCGGTCGATATCTCGCGGCGGCTGCCGTCGGCATGTTCGAAGGTGCAGCGTCCCGACGCCACCAGGTGGAAGATGCTGATGTGGCGCAGCCGCGCCAGGGGAGTGCTTTCGTCCCATTTCTTCGGGCTGATGACCCCGAACGGGGCCGTGAAGTTGCCGCCGAAAAATACCGAGCCGGTCAGGCGGACCGCCCGCAGCATTTCCGACAAGACATCGGGTCCGGCCGCGGGTGCGGCGCGGTCCGGCGTTCCGGCAAAGGAAGGCGGTGTTTCGGTCATTGTCCTGAGCGCTGGTTCAGCCGAAAAGTCCGCCAGCCTTGTGGTCAGACTTGGGCGGTCTGAGGGATCGATCACCACGAGGGGTCGAGCATATCAAAAACAAGGAGATGATCCCATGACTGCCGCTCTTGCCTTCCGGACCGTCGACACGCCCGCCTTCGACTGGCGGGCGACGCTCGACGAGATCGGCCCTCAGCTCGCCCAGGAAGGGCGCCGCTGCGACGAGACGAACGAATTCGCCGCCGCCAATTTCGAGCTGCTGCGGGAGCGCGAATTCCTCGCGCTGGCGGTTCCTGCCGAACTCGGCGGGCCCGGACTGTCGCGCACCGAGACCGCCGCGGTGTTGCGCGCGCTGGCGCACTATTGCCCTTCGACCGCGCTGGCGCTGGCGATGCACACCCACCCGACGGCGGCCGCGGCCTGGCGTTGGACGCATCAGAAGGCGCCGACCGACGGCCTGCTCAAGCGCATCGCCTCCGAGCGCATCCAGCTTTTGACGTCGGGCGGATCGGACTGGCTGGAAGGATCCGGCAAGGCCGAGAAGGTCGAGGGCGGCTACAAGATCCACGCCCGCAAGTCGTTCGCGAGCGGCGCGCCGTCGGCGCAGCTGTTCATGACCGGCGCGATCGAGCACGATCCGAAGGACGGGCCGACGGTGCTGCAATTCGGCGTGCCGATGAATGCCAAGGGCGTGTCGATCGTGGAGACCTGGGACACGGTCGGCATGCGCGGCACCGGCTCGCATGACGTCGTGCTCGACGGCGTGTTCGTGCCGGATGCGGCGATCGCCGGCGCGCCGCAAGCCCGGCGTCTGGCATCCGCTGCTGCACCTCGTGTCGATGATCGCGTTTCCGATCGTCTATTCGGTCTATACCGGCATCGCCGAAGCGGCGCGCGACATCGCGGTCGCGCAGGCGGCCAAGCGGCGCGACCCCGCTGTCGACACCGTCGGTGCGCTCGAGACCGAGCTGGCGTCGACGCGCATGGCCTGCGACCGGCTCGTGGCGTTCTGCGAGACCGCAACGCCGTCTCCCGAGACCACCAACACGGTCTTCATGTACCGGTCGCTGGTTGCACGGAGCGCGTTGCGGACGGTCGACCTCGCGATGGATGTCGCCGGCGGCGCCGCCTATTTCCGCAAGGTCGGCCTCGAGCGGCTGTTCCGCGACGTTCAGGGCGCGCGCTTTCACCCGCTGACGGACAGCGCGCAGCGCCGCCTCGCCGGCCGCACCGCACTTGGCCTTTCGATCGATGGGGTCGCTGCGTAACGCCAACCTACGCCAGCGACACAACAACGCCGCCACGTTGCGCGAACAACGTGGCGGCGCATTCGTCAATTGCTGGGAGTTTCTTTGCCGCCGATCGTTGCGATTGCAATCGCTGAACGTTTGTTGATCTGCGGCTGAACGTTCGTTGATCTACATTGCAAAAACATAATTTGCCGCGCCGTTATCTCGCCGATCGTTTTTGATTAGATCGACGTTGCTCCCCAATGAGGGGACAACACGAGAGGAAACCAAAATGCGTGTTATGACCAGCCGCGCAATCGCTGTTGCTGCTGCGGCCGCGATTGCACTGACTGCTGCGACCCTGCCGGCCAGCGCCGGCGGTGGCTACTATCACCGCAACAATGACGCGGCTGCCGCCGCCGCCGTGGTCGCGGTGTTCGGCACGATGGCCGCCATCATCGCGTCGAGCCAGCAGCGCCGCGCTCACCGCCATCACGGTTACCAACATCACCATGGGCACCATCATCACCATCGCGGCCATTGGCATGGCCCTGACGTCCGCCACCATCATCGTTAGGTGATGTTGCGTTGCGTAGCCGGCGCCGCCCGGAGCATGATCCCGAAAAGTGGAAACCGGTTTTCGGAATAGATCATGCTCAAACAAGGCGGCGCCGGTCTTACTTGGCCGGATTGAGCCGACGTTAACACTCTGTCCGGACGTTGACGCTATGGTACTCGGCCATGAGTGATTCGCTCGATCGCCTCTACGCGGCGGTGACCGCCGCCAAGACCGCCGATCCCGCCGCCTCGCGGACGGCGAAGCTCTTGCGTGCCGGCCGCGGCAAGATGGCCAAGAAGCTGGTCGAGGAAGCCGCCGAGGTCGTGATCGACGTTATCAGCGGACAGAACGAGGCGGTGGTCAAAGAGAGCGCCGACCTCTTGTACAATCTCACCGTGCTCTGGGTCGCCACCGGCATTCAGCCGAAGGACGTGTGGGCCGAGATGGCCCGGCGCGAGCGCCTGTTCGGGATCGCCGAGAAGCTGCCCAAGCGCAGCAACACCGCCTTCGCCCGCCGCAAGGTCGTCGCGCTCACCGGCGGCCGCAAGCGCTAGCACTCCTAATCGTTGAAGTTAGAATTCTGCCGGAGCGATAAACTCGCTCGGCTCCCTCTCCCATGGGGAGAGGGATGGGGTGAGGGGGTACGCTCTCTCGATAGGATCGAACCCCCTCACCCTAACCCTCTCCCCTCCGGGGAGAGGGAATAGACCGAGCGCGCGGCGCGCTCTCAGAATCACATCGTCTGCCGTCACGGCGCCGTCATAGACATTCCCGTCCTGCACCGCTAAGCATCCCGCCGCATGCTGAGGAAAATGTACGACTGGTGCGTCGCGGCGGCGGGCAAGCCGCATGCGACGTGGACCCTGGGCACCGTCTCGTTCGTCGAGAGCTCGTTCTTTCCGATTCCGCCCGATGCGATGCTGCTCCCGATGTCGCTGGCGCGGCCCGACCGGGCCTACTACTTCGCGTTCGTGTGCACGCTCGCGTCGGTCGCCGGCGGCATCCTCGGTTATGCGATCGGCTATTTCCTCTACGAGTCGCTCGGGCTGTGGCTGATGCAGCTTTACGGCTACGGCGCCAAGATCGAATGGTTCCAGCAGCAGTACCTCGAATGGGGCGCCTGGTTCATCCTGATCAAGGGCCTGACGCCGATCCCCTACAAGCTCGTGACCATCGTGTCGGGCTTCGCCAAATATCCGATCCTGCCGTTCATCCTGTTGTCCCTCCTCACGCGCGGTGTGCGCTTCTACGCCGTGGCGTTCGTGTGCCACCGCTACGGCGATCGCGCGCGCGAGATCATCGAGAAGCGGCTGGAGCTGTGGGCCACCATCTTCGCGATCGTGCTGGTGGTCGGAATTGTCGCAGCGGTCTACCTGTTTTGAGCCCGGTTCCGCGGGTTCTCACAGGTCGGAATCTCATTTTTGCCACGTGCGGGGCCTAGTAAATGCCCCGGAACAGAGGTGGCGCCGGGCGGGCGTCAAGCCAATGTCCTTAGATCGACACGCACAACGACGCGGCATCAATCTGCATTCGGCAATGCGCCGGATGCGGCGCGCGCTGACGTCGCTGGCGTGCTGCCTGATCGTGGCGTCCGCGCAAGCACAACAACCACAGCAACAGGCTCCGCAGCCGCAGCGTGAGCTCCACGGCGGCGGGACCACGCCGGTGCCTCCACACGCAGGCGGAGCCGCCGGCCGCCGAGGCGGCGCCGAGCTCCCGGCCCGGCTTCCTCGATGCGCTCGGCCGCTGGTTCGGTAATTCTAAAGAGGCGATCGATTCCTCGGTGCGCGGCACCCAGGAGACGCTCGGGACGCTGGGCAATCAGGCCAGGGACGCCGCCGGCAGCGTGGTCGCGATCCCGGGCACGCGCATCATCACCGGACGCCAGTTGTGTCCGCCGGCGCCGAACGGTGCGCCCGATTGCCAGCAGGGCGTCGACGCGCTCTGCCGCACCAAAGGCTTCCAGGGCGGCCGGACGCTCGACGTGACGTCGGCGCAGCGTTGTTCGGCCAAGAACTTGCTTGCCGGGGGCACGCCGAAAGAAGGCCTTTGCCGGATGGAGACCTACGTGACCCGCGCGGTCTGCCAGTAGCGCCACCGGCTAGTCACTTCAGATCAATACGATTGAAGACAAGCGCGAGCCGCGAATTCGGTGCGCTCCCTCCCCCCTTGTGGGGGAGGGTTGGGGAGGGGGGTGGTAGTTATTCACGCGCTGCTTCCAACAACAGCGACCCCCACCCCTAACCCCTCCCCACCATAAGGGCGTTCACGCCCGTCTTTGACGGGCTAAGGGGGAGGGGAACAGACCCAGTTTGCCGCACCGCTGCGACTCCCACCTCAGCACGCGCAAATGCTAGCGTCCGCCGTCATACGAAACGGCCGGGAGGCGAGGATGGTATCGAGTTTTGGTAAGTCGCTGGTCGCAGCGGCGGCATTGGCGATCGCGATGAGCAGCAGCGTGCACGCGCAGGACAAGCTCAAGGTCATCGTCTTCCCCGGCCTGTCGAACCTCGCGCAGTTCGCCGCCGAGTCGCAGGGCTTCTACAAGAAGCGCAATCTCGCGGTCGAGATCATCTACACGCCGAATTCCGGCGAGCTGCGCAACGGGCTTGCGCAAGGCAAGTACGACATTGCGCATGGCGGCGTCGACAACGCGGTGGCGCAGGTCGAGAACGACAAGACCGACCTGTTCATCTTCATGGGCGGCAACTCCGGCCTCAACAGCCTGTTCGTGCAGCCGGAGATCAAGTCATACGAACAGCTGCGCGGCACCACCATGGCGGTCGATGCGCCGAACACCGCGTTCGCGCTGCTGCTCTACAAGATGCTCGACGTGAAGGGCATCAAGCGCAGCGACTACAAGGTGCAGCCGGTCGGCGCGACGCATCTGCGGCTCGCCGCGATGCTGAAGGACAAGACCTATTCGGCGGCGATGCTGTCGCCGCCCGGCTCGATCCAGGCGGAGAAGGAAGGCCTCAAGGATCTCGGCTCGGCGGTCAGCGTGGTCGGGCCGTATCAGTCCGACGGCGGCTGGGTGCTGCGTTCCTGGGGCAAGGCCAACGCCGACACGCTCACGCGCTACATCCAGGCCAATGTCGAAGGCATCCGCTGGGCGCTCGATCCCAAGAACCGCGCCGAACTGGTCAAGGTCACGGCGGGCCGTCTCAAGCTGCCGCCCGAGGTGGTCGCGGAACTCGATGAAGGTCGCCGACGCGCAGAAGGGCTTCGCCACCGACGCGCGGTTCGACACGGAAGGCTTCCGCAATGTGCTGCAGTTGCGCGCCGACATGCTCGGCACCTGGGGCGGCAAGCCGCCGGCGCCCGACAAGTATCTCGATCTCTCGTATTACGACCGCGCGCTGAAGGGGCTGTAAGGTTCACCCCCGCCGCACCAGCGCCAGCGCCATCATGGCGATCAGGCCGGCGAGCGAGGGCGCGAGCGCGAGGCCGAGCGCGCGCAGCCGCGCCACGTCGTCGGGCGCCGGGTTGAACGTGCCGGCGCTGAGCCAGACGACGATCTCGGCGGCCGACGTCGCCTGCGGATCGGCGTTGCCGACCGCCGGCAGTGCTGCCAGCCGCGATTGAATTTCGCGCAGCTCGACGTCGATCGCGTCGCGCCGTGTTGCGGCGGCCTGCGCTTGGCGTAGCTCGAGCACGGTGGCGCAGGCGCGCGCGGATGCCGGCCGCGTCACGTCGCGGCAGCCGTCGGTCGCCCGCCACACCCACTGCGCATCCGGCTGCGCCTTCTGCAGCTCGATGTCGATCGCCGCCACCGGGCGCATCTCGGTGACGCCCGAGCGCTCGTGCCGCAGCCGCTCCAGGTGCTCGGTCAGCACGACGCGCTCGTTGGCGATCTTGGCGCGGCCGGCGACCGCATCGCCGATATTGGTCGACGCAAAGCCGGTCGCGGCAAGCCAGGTCATCGCCAGCACCGCGAGCCAGATGCTCCACGCCGCGGCGGAGGCCACGATCGATCGCCGGTGCCAGAACTGAACGCCGACGCTCGGCAGCACGACCGCAAGCAGGTCGATCGCCAGCCCGATGCCGGCGAGCAGCACGGCCGCCTCCATGGTCTGGCCGAACGAGGCGGCGAAGCGCGCGTTCATCACCAGCCCGACGGCGGTCAGCCCGACGGCGGTCAGCAACAGGAGGGCGGCGCTGATCAGGGCGACGACCGAGCGCGGCGATTTCTGTGCCGGCGCCAGCGGCACGGCCGAGGGGCTGAAGGCGCGCCCGACCAGTTGCACGGCGGCTTCGCGCGACGTTCGCGTCGGCGCCAGGATGACCTTGCCGCTGCCGCCGCCGATCTTGATGACCAGCCCAGCCTCGACCCACGCCGCCAGCCGCCGGCGCAGCCGCGTCAGCGTCCAGCCGAATTGCTGGGCGAGGTCGCCGAGGCTCGTCTCGACGCGCCCGTCGACGTGATCGCTCAGCCACATGAGCGCTTCATCGTCACTGAACGAATGCAGCGCAACGACGTTTGCCCGAGACACTTTGGCCCCCGTTTTGGCGTGTCGAATCCCGCTACGGGCGCCGGTGCGTTGATCGAGCACCACCGCTACTGCTTTACCGTCGCCCCGTGCAGGTCTTTGATTCGTCAGAAACTATCACAAGCGCGCCCGGGCCAAGCACACACCCGCCAAGTTGTGCACATGCCTGCGAAAGACGAAATGAGGGCCGGAGATGGTTCGGCCCCTCACGGTGACGATCGCGGCTTTGCGATCTGCGCGAGTGGCGCGATCGCCGCGCGCCGGCGCTCGCGACGTCTGCGCCTGCGCCGGCGGCGCCCTATGTGCCGGCCCCACCTGCCGCAGCAGCACCGATTGTGCCGCCGCCTGTCGCTACGCCGCCGCATCAGACGTCGACGTTGTAGGTCTCTGCTGCTTGTAGCCCGGATGGAGCGCAGCGAAATCCGGGGCTGACGTCTCATCAGGCCCAATCCCGCATTTCGCCATAGCGCGTCGACAAGGGCGTTCACGCCCGTCTTCGACAGGCTATGGACGCGCGTGAACGCGCTTATGGCTTCATACGGGCTACAGACTGTGGACATGCGTTACGGCGACAAGCGCTCGGTTTTCACGGCGCAATTCGATCCACGGCGTCCGCGCGCATCAACAGATCGCCAACAGCGCGCGTTGCACAAGTGTTGCTTTCGTTTGACAGCGGCTTCGCTCCGCGTATCGTCATGTCGTCACGACCTTGCAAGCCTGTACGAAGCGAGATGCGGGACAGAGCGCGAGCGAAATGTCGAACCACTGGTAAGACCTGTAAGACGGTAAGAAAAATCGCAGAAACCCTTGGCTGAACGCGCGAATCCCGGATTCTTTCGCATCTTACCGCCGGTCGCCGGCAGAGTAAGATCGCAGCGAAATCCGGACTGACCTCTCCAAGGAAGTTCCCGTTGATTGTTGATCGGCTCCGGCGCGCCACGCGGCAGGAAGACGGCGAACCAATTGGCGGTTCAAAATCCGCAAACCCCTGCTCATGACCACTGGCCAGATTTGGCAATGCGGCATATGCTCTCGCCTGCGGACACATAATTTCTTCGTCGTGTCATCCTGTCCAAGGAGGGACTGATGGAATCGAAAAGAACTAGCCGCAGGGAGCTACTCAAGAGCGGCGCAGCGTTGGCCACTGGGTTGACGCTGGGAGACATCGCAGCGCGCCAGGCCCAAGCACACGACCATCCGCCGACCCCGGGTCCCGAAAACCAATACTCCGATGGTCCACGGCAGCAAGGAGTTGACCGAATACGGCCAGCGCTCCAAGTACGTGACGTCGGTGCGCATTCAGCATCCCCCGGGCGGCAGGCCTTCACCCGACGTGTTCGGCAAGCAGTTCCACATCGCCACGCCGCTGCAGGATTCTACTGGCACGATCACGCCATCGTCGCTCCACTATGTGGCGACGACCCGCGGCTCCTACATGCCGGATATCGATCCCAGGCAGCACACGCTGACGATCCATGGCCTGGTGGATAACCCGCTGACCCTCACCATGGATGACCTGCGGCGCTTCCCGTCAGTCACCCGGATACATTTCATCGAGTGTGCGGGAAACCGGCACAACGAGAAACAAAAGGACGTGCAGGAAACGCACGGGATGACCAGCTGCGCCGAATGGACCGGCGTGCTGCTTTCGACGCTGCTCAAGGAATGCGGCCTGAAAGGCACCGCAAAATGGTTCGTCGCCGAAGGCGCCGAGGAAGTGAAGGGCGCCTCGAGCATGCAGATCTCGAAAGCGATGGACGACTGCATCATCGCCTACGGCATGAACGGCGAGCCTTTACGGCCGCAGAATGGGTTCCCGGTGCGCATCATTCCGCCCGGCTTCGAGGGAATCTTCCACACCAAATATCTGCGGCGCATCAAGGTCGTCGACCGGTACTACATGAACTACAACGACTTCGGGCATCTCCGTCCGGATCCGAGAGAGCATGCGCTCAGCGAACAGATCGGACCCAAGTCGGTCATCACATATCCGTCCGGCGCACAGCAGCTGGCCGGCAAGGGATTCTACGAGATCAGCGGGCTGGCGTGGTCCGGCGGCGGCGCCGTCAAGACCGTGGAAGTATCCACCGATGGCGGGAAGAAGTGGAACCTCGCCCAACTGCAGACGCCGGCATACCGCATGGCGCACGTCCGGTTCGCCTATCCCTGGACTTGGGATGGAAACCCGACCGAGATTATGTCGCGCTGTACCGACGAGATCGGGCAGGTGCAGGCGACGCGCGAGCAGATCGCCGGCTGGTGGAAGGTGCCGTTTGAGCGAAACTACCGGGTGCCTGGGCTCGACAACAGCGTCATGCCCTGGAAGATCGCCAAGGACGGGAAGGTGACCAATGGGTTCGCGTAAGGTCGTCGCGATCTCGTTGCTGCTGGGGAGCCTTCTGGGGAGTTCCGCGTTCGCGCAGTCGCCCACTTATGGTGTGGGACGCACTCCGACCGCGGAAGAGATCCGCCGCATGGATATCGCGATCAGCCCGGAGGGAGACGAACTCCCGCCGGGCCGCGGTAACGCCAAGCAGGGCGCGCAGGTCTACCTGGACAAGGGCTGCGCGGCCTGCCACGGCGCAACCGGCATCGAGGGCATGGCGCCCATCTTGCGATCGAAGAGATCCGCAAAGCTTCCCATCTGGGAACGGGAGCGCATCCTGCCACTGCGCGCCCCGTATGCGACGATCGTGTGGGATTACATCAATCGCGGCATGCCTGCCGGGCAAGAGGGGACGCTCACCCCCGATGAGGTCTATTCGCTGACCGCCTACCTGCTCTTCCTCAATGAGGTGATCCCGGAGGACCAGGTACTCGACAGACAGAGTCTGCCGAAGGTCAAGATGCCGATTGGCACCGATTTCGCCGACGGGCATGATTGGAAGCCCAACTCGCCAAGGCTTCCGGGTTACCCCTACTAGCCCCTCTTAATTCAGCGGGGTCTGATTTGAACTGACGGGTGTGGCGCAAAACGGTGCCACACCCGCCATTGTTGAGCGTCGGCGCAACGTCGCCGCTACGCTCGCCATTATGGCCGGTCGAAGGAGCGCGCGATGAAGAGGCAATCTCGACGGACACTGTGCGCCGCAGCCCTGATCACGGCGTTGCTCACCTCCGGCGCCTTCGCCCAGCAGCGCAGGAGGAGAAGCTTGGCACGCTAAGCTTCCCGACCTCCTGCGATCCGAAGGTGCAGGCGGAGTTCGAGCGTGGCGTCGCGATGATCCATTCCTACTGGTTCGTGGTCGCGCGCCGGGTGTTCGAGGGTGTCCTCAAGCAGGATCCGGGTTGCGCCATCGCCTATTGGGGCATTGCGTTGGATTTGCTCGGCAACTCGCTGGGCGGGCCGCCGTCGCGCGAGAATGCCAACGCGGCCTGGGCTGCGCTGGAGAAGGCGCGCGAGATTGGCGCGAAGACGGATCGCGAGCGCGGCTGGATCGACGCGATCCGCGCTTACTACCGGGATCATGACAAGGTCGACGTCGAGACTCGCCTGCGCGCCTACAACAGCGCGATGGGGCAGATGGCGGAGCGCTACCCCGACGACTACGAGGCGCAGGTTTTCTATGCGCTGACCTTGCAGGCGTCGGCCTCGAAGACCGACATTACCTACCGAAACCAGATCAAGTCGGCCGCCATCCTGGAAAAGCTGTTCGAGCAGAACCCACAGCATCCTGGCGTTTCGCACTTCATCATTCACGCCTATGACTACCCGCCGATGGCAGACCGCGGCATTGCCGCAGCCAAGCGCTACGCGGGCATCGCGCCGGCGGTGCCGCACGCGCGTCACATGCCATCGCACATCTATTCGATGGTCGGGATGTGGGAGGAGTCGATCGCGTCGAATATGTCGGCGATGGAAATCCAACCCGACTACTACCACGCCGCCGATTTCACCGTGTATGCACACCTGCAACTGGCGCAGGACGTCAAGGCGAAAGCCCTGATCGAAAAGGCGAATGCGACGCCGCCGCGCGGCGACCGTCGGACCGGCTTCGGTAATTACGTGGCGCAGGCGCTGATGGAGACGCGCTATCTGCTCGACCGCGGCGATTGGCAGGGCGCTGCGGCGATGCCGATGAAGCCCACGGGAGTACCGATCGCGGATTCGCTCTATCGGTTCACCCGGGGCCTCGGCATGGCGCGCACGGGCAACCTCGCCGGCGCCAAGGCGGAGATCGAGGAGATGAAGGGCTTGCGCACGATGCTGCAACGCGCCGATCAGTCCTACTGGGCCGATCGCACCGAGGAGCAGATGCTGGCGATCTCCGCTTGGATCGCGGCGAAGGAAGGCCTGCGCGATCAGGCGATGCGGTTCGCGCGCGCAGCCGCGGAAGGCGAGGATGGGAGCATCAAGAACGTGATCATGGAGAACCGCCTCTATCCGATGCGCGAGATGCTGGCCGAACTGCTGCTGGAAGTCGGCCAGCCGGCGGCGGCGCTGAAGGAATATGAGACCGCGCTCAGGCTGACGCCCAACCGCTACCGCGTTTTCTGGGGTGCCGCGCGCGCGGCCGATGCGGTGGGCAACCAAACGCAAGCGGCTGAGTATTTTGGCAAGCTCGTAAACCTCGCCAGGAACGCCGATGTCGAGCGGCAGGAAGTGCGGGAGGCCAAGGCGTTCCTGACGCGGCAACAATAGGCAGACGAGAATGATCCGTACGATAGCGGTGTCTGCGATCCTCGGCGCGTTGGTCGCCGGCGTTGCCGCCTACACAATCAGTCCCTCGCTGTTGCAGACCGCGATGGGGTTGCGGTCCGGCGGACCGGAGCAAACGGCAGACGCCAAACCCGCGCTCGAAGAATGGCCGATCTGTACCATGACGGTCGCGATGTCGGATGCCGACTGGGCTCAGCTCGACCCCGTGTTCGCCGCCGGCAAAAAAGCGTTGGTCGCCGAGGACTGGAATGGTGCGATAGCGCTGCTGCACTCCGCGGCGTTACGCGATCCGCGCAACGCCGACATCCAGAACTACATTGGCTATGCCTATCGGCGATTGCGCCAGATGGGGCCGGCGATCGAACATTACCAGCAGGCGCTGATACTCAATCCGCGCCATCGCAGTGGCCACGAGCATCTCGGCGAAGTCCACCTGGCGCTTGGCGATCTGGTCACGGCCGAGCAGCACCTTGCGCATCTGGAAGGCATCTGCCTGATCGGCTGCGAGGAGCACGACGACCTCAAGCGGGCGATCGCGGAGTATAAGAGGCTTAAGAGGTTGGTGGCTCGCTGAAGCGTGCAGCGCGGGCGGTCGAATCAAGGCACTGGTCGTAACCAGCACTGGCTAGTCCCGGGCATCCTCGCGGTCCGCAGTTTATGGCCGTTGCGTGTACCCCACATGCTGCAACGTTTTGGGTAACGATTGACCGCTTGCGGCCCCAAGGCGAAGTCGCGCGAGGTCCGCTTTGGCGCTGCTGTTGGAGATTAAGCGGACATCCCGACGAGATCGTCATCGAAGGTGCACAAAGCACGCGGCGCGGATGCGTGCGTACCCTAAAGCGTACCCTCACTTTGCTTTGTTAGGCGAACTTATGCGTGGGGTTTCAATGGGCGAGACAGAGTTTGGTGCCGCATTGCTTCCACTCAATGGACGATATGGACCGAAGGAGCAATTGGGAGAAGCACGATGAACGTATTCGCGATCGCCGCCGGAATGATGGCCGTGATCCACCTGGTGGCAGGATGGCAGCGACCGCGTCTGGCCGTGATCGTGTCGGGTATCCTATGGCTGCTCTACGCCGTCTACGAGCGTCTGGTGGCGACCGGCGTCCTGTGCGATGCGAACTGCAACATTCGCGTCGATCTTGTGTTCTTCTTTCCCATATTGGGGCTCGCAACCTTCTGCGCCTACCAGTCGTACATGGGGCGACCAAGCCCGCAGAAGGTCGTCGGCACGGTTCTCGGCACAATCGGCGTGGTTGTTTTCGCGCTGCTGGCGGAGAGCTTTTACGGCGCTCTGGCGGGCGTCGCGGTTGTGGCTCTGGCGATCGGCCTCTATGTGATCAAATCGAGGTCCAAGACCAATCGGTCGTGACGCCCACGGTGAAATCGGGCATTGCACCCGCAAATTTTGCGATGACGGATTGGGAGAGCTTTTGACGTGCGCTTTGTGCGTGTGTTTTCAATGAGCGTGAGAGAGTTCGGTGCCGAGTCAATCTTGAATCTCGCTTGCAAGTTGCTGATGCATTTGCGGAATTTTTCTGGTGCCCCTGGCCGGACTCGAACCAGCACGATGTTGCCACCAACAGATTTTGAGTCTGCCGCGTCTACCAATTCCGCCACAGGGGCTTGTGGGCCGGGATAATAGCCACGACCTAGGACGGGTCAATCTCCGCGCGCGCCGCCATGGAGAAAGGCGCCGGCAGGGAGTAAATAGGGATATGGACGCGAGATTGCAGCAGCCGCCGCGTGGAAACGTGGATCGACTGGGCGCGCAGCCAGCCGATCGTGGCGGCGGCGGCCGTGGTGGCGATCGGCGGCGCCGCGACCATCCTCGGCGCGTGGATCTTCCAGTACCTCGGCTACCGGCCGTGCCCGCTCTGCCTGGAGCAGCGCTACCCGTATTATTTCGCGATCCCGCTGGCGGTGTTCATCATCCTCGGCGAAACGGTCGGCAGCCGCCGGCGCGTCCTCTTGGCGGCGCTGGCGGTGATCGCGGGGCTGATGCTCTGGAACGCCGGGCTCGGCGCCTATCACGCCGGCGTCGAATGGAAGTGGTGGCCGGGGCCGAACACCTGCGGCGGCGAACCGGATCTTGGCACCGGCGGCAACCTGCTCAAGCAGTTGCAGTCGATCAATGTCGTGCGCTGCGACGAGGCGGCGTGGCGGTTTCTCGGCCTGTCGCTCGCCGGCTACAACGTGCTGATCTCGCTGGCGCTGTCGGCAGTCGCGGCGTGGGGATTCCTGATGGGGCTCAAGCTGCCGCCGCCACCGGCGAACTGATCACGGATCGAGCTCGGTGTCCCAATAGAGATAGTCGAGCCAGCTATCGTGCAGATAGTTCGGCGGGAACAGCCGGCCGTTGCGATGCAGGTGATGCACCGACGGCTGGTACGGCATCTGCGACGGATACATCGACGCTTCCGACATCGTCTTGTTGCCCTTGCGCAGATTGCACGGCGAGCAGGCGGCGACGACGTTGCCCCAGGTGGTGTGGCCGCCGCGCGAGCGCGGGACGAGATGATCGAACGTGAGGTCGTCGCGCTCGCCGCAATACTGGCAGGAGAACCGGTCGCGCAGGAATACGTTGAACCGCGTGAACGCGGGTTGCGTCGCGGGCTTCACGAACGATTTCAGCGAGACGACGCTGGGGAGCTTGATCTCGAGGCTCGGCGAGTGCACGGCGCGATCGTAGTGCGCGACGATGTTCACCCGATCGAGGAACACGGCCTTGATCGTGTCCTGCCAGCACCACAGCGACAGCGGGTAATAGCTCAGCGGACGGAAGTCCGCGTTCAGGACGAGGGCAGGCCAACCGGTAGGCGACACGTGCGAGTTCACGGCAGCGACCTCGACCTCCTTCGGCTGCGGCACTGCAACGAGCGCCAGTGTATAGGATAGGGCGACAGAATTGTGAAGCCGCTGCGAGGGGTTGTCGGCAGGCTCCGCAGTGCCGGGGAATGCCGGGTCAGAGCCGGCGTGCGATGAATTCGCCGCCCTGGCGCAGCCCTTCCTGGTCGATTCCGTGGCCGATCCCGGCGGAAAGGTGCCATTCAACCGGCACGCCAAGCGCCGCGAGGCCGTTGGCGGCCAGGAACAGCGCCTGCGGGGGAATCAGGTCGTCGCTGTCGCCGTGGATCAAAAGAACGGGAGGCCGCGACGTGATCTTGGGCCGCGATCGATTCGGGCGTGGCGTTGGGCTCGGTCACCAGCAGGCCGGAATAGCCGACGATGGCGCGCGGCGCGGTGGCGCGGCGCAAGCCCTACATGCAGCGCCATCATGGTGCCCTGGCTGAAGCCGACCAAGCGCGAGCGCCGTCGGCGGCAGGTTGCGGCGCTTGAGCTCGGCATCGAGGAACTGATCGAGCACGGGCCCGGCGGCGCAGACGCCGCGCCAGCGCTCGTTCTGGGCGCGGTCGGTGAGCGGAAACCACTCGCGGCCCGTCGGCGCTTGGCCGCAGGGATGCGGTGCGTGCGGCGACACGAAAGCGGCGTGCGGCATCGCGCCCTGCCAGGCGCGGCCGATCTCGATCAGGTCGTTGCCGTCGGCGCCGTAGCCGTGCAGGAACACCACAAGCTGGCGCGCGGCGCCGCCTGCGCGCGGCTCGATCCGCGGTCCGTCGAGTTCGGCAGCCATGCTGGGAAGCTCCTGCGGCGAGAAAGAGGTCGCTACTTGCTGCCCTGAAGCTCGCGCGCGTAGGCGACGGCCTCCGGGAATGCCTTGGTGACCTGTGCCGCGATTTTCTGCAAGGCCTCGCCGGACTGGGGCTCGATCGGCATCTGCCGCTTCGCCGCCTCGGCCAGCAGCTCGGGATCGCGGACGGCGGCGTCAAACGCGCGGCGCAGCGCGGCCAGACGGTCGGCCGGCACATCAGGAGTGGTGAACACGGCGCGGCCGAATTCCGCCGCCGACGAGATCAGCGCCACCGCCTGCTTCTGCCGATCGGTCTTGGCGAGCTCGATCAAGAGCGGCACGTCGGGGAAGCCCGGCTCTTTCGACAGGCCCTCGAACACCAGCGGCTTGAGCTTCTTCTCGGTGATGTAGTGCGGCGTCGCGGTGACGACGGAGAGCCACGATGCGCCGCGACCCTGGATCTCGCCGCGCTCGAGCGCGAGGTTCAGCCCGGAAATGCCGTTGTAGCCCTGCACGATCTTGAACTTGGTGCCGTGGATCTCGTTGAGCACCTGCGGCACGATCGTGGTCGGCGAGGTGCGGCCATTGGCGCCGACGATGACTTCTTTTTGCTGCGCTTCCGCAAGCGTCTGCGCCGGCGCGGTGTGCCAGACCGCGAGCATGTTGCGGATCGGCGCCATCAGGCCGAGCCAGCCCCAGGTGTTGACGTCGTACTTGCCGGCCGCGACCGACTCGATCAGCTGCGCGACCACGATGGTCTGCTGCGTCATGCCGATCGACGTGCCGTCGCGCACCGGCGTGCGCTGCATGTGGATCGCCGCCGGCAAGCCGCCGCCGCCGCCGAGGATCAGCTTCACCACCACGGTCGGATTGCCGGGAATGTGCTTCGAGAGCGTCGGCGCCAGCAGGCGGGCATACATGTCGTAGCTGCCGCCGACGCCGGCGCCGACGAACAGCGTGATGGTCTTGCCCTTGTAGAAATCCTCGACCGCGTCCGCTTGCGCCGCGCTGGTCAGGAAGGACGCCGCGAGCAGCGCCAATCCAAGCACACGCGCCGTTGCTCGCATCTCGTTCTCCCGAAGCCGGCCGACCAGCGTCCCGATCTTTCGATCATAGGTCCGGCCGGGCGGCTGCGGGATGCGGCAACTTACAGCACCGTGCGCAGTGGTGACGGGACGTAGCGATAGGCGTCGCCTTGACGCGCGATATGGCCGACGCCGGGCCATGGGAAATGGTAGGCGATCAGCTGAATCCGCAAGCCGGCGAGCATGTCGAACGCCTTCAGCCGCGAAGCGACGCCCTGCTGGCCGTCGGTGTCGTAGGCGAACGCCTTGCGCGGCGTCTCGACCGAGATGACGTGGTGATGCGCGATGTCGCCGATGTTGCAGATCGAGCGCCCCTGCGAGGTGATCATGAAGGCCACATGGCCGACGGTGTGGCCAGGCGAGGCGATCGCCTGGATGCCGGTGACCACCTCTTGCCCGTCCTTGATGAAGACGATGCGCTCGCGGTTGGGCATCAGATGCTTGCGCGTGGCGGCGACGAACTGGCCGATCTGCGGATGCGAGACCTTGGCCTCGTCGGTCCAGAAATCGTAGTCGGACTGCGTGAGGTAGACCTGCGCGTTCGGGAATTCGCGGGAGCCATCGGCCGCGAGCAGCCCGAAGCAGTGGTCGCCGTGCGCGTGCGTGAGCAGCACCGCATCGATATCGGCGGGATTGATGCCGGCGGCCTTCAGGTTCGTCACCAGCCGGCCGGTTTCGTTGCCCATCATCTTGAACGCGCCGAGGCCGGTGTCGATCAGGACCAGCTGATTGCCGGTATTCACCACCAGCGCGTTCTGCTCCATCGACACATTGTCCGTCGGCAGGAAGTTGTCGGCTAGCACCTTGGCCATGTCTTCCTTGGAGGTGTCGGTGAAGACATTCGGCTGCGGCGCACCCATTTGCAGCGGTCCGTCCGACACCGCGGTCAGTTCGAAAGCGCCGAGCTTGTAGCGATAGAACGACGGCGCCTGCGTATTCGTCATCGGCGCCTTGGCAAGCGCCGGGCTCCATGCGCTCGCGAGGCCGGCCGCCGCGGCGCCGGCGAGCAGCTGCCGCCGTGACAGTTGTGAAAGATCGGGATGAGTCATTGTTGTCGTTCCTTGTTGCGCGATTGACGCAAACCCAATGCAAAATCATGACCGCAGAATGTCAGGCGCGGGCTTTTTTGCCACTCGGCTTCTTGGCGTTCAAATTTTTGTCATCCACCGGGATCGGCGCGCCGTCGCGCTGCTTGGCGGCGCGATAGTAGGTCCACAGCATGTAGGCGGCGGCCGCGCGCCATGGACGCCACGGCTCCGCCAGCGGCTGCATCTCTTTCGTGGTCGGACGCGTTTTCAGCTTGAACAGCAGCCGCGCCGCTTCCTGCAGCGCGAGGTCGCCCGCAGGCCAGGCGTCGGCATGGCCGAGGCAGGCGAGCAGATAGATGTCGGCGGTCCAGGGGCCGATGCCGTGGACCGCGGTCAGCAGGCGATGCGCATCGTCGGCAGGCATTTCGACGAGCGCGGGCAGATCGAGCTCGCCGCGGTCGACCGCCTTGGCGATGGCCTTGAGCGTGCGAATTTTCGGCGCCGACAGGCCCGCGCGCGCGAGCTTCGGCGTGCGCGCGCGTAGCACGGCGGCGTGGTCGAGCGGATCGAGCGCGGCTTGGAGACGCCCCAGGATCGCACGGGCGCTGGCGGTCGAGAGCTGCTGCGACACCACGATCGAGACAAGCCCGGCGAAGCCGTCGGCGCGCTTGCGCAGCGGCGGCCGCCCGGCGAGCGTGAGCGCATGGTTGAAGCGCTCGTCGGCCTTGACCAGCGCGGCGAGCGCGACGTCGAGATCGGCTTCGGTGATGATGCGAGACGTCATCAATGCTTAGAGCTTCACCCATCCCGCCGGCGGCTTCTTGCCGGGATGGATCGCGCCGCAGTTCTTGCAGGTGCGCGCCTTCTGGTCGGCGTAGAACGCGTCGTACAGCGGCGGCAGGTCCTTCACCAGATGCTGCACCTTGACTTCGATCCGATGGACCAAGTGGCCGCACTCGAAGCAGTACCAGTTGAAGGCGTCGAGCTCGTTGGGCCGCGCCGCTTCCACGACGAGACCGACCGAGCCTTCCTGCGGCCGCTGCGGCGAATGCGGCGTGTGCGGCGGCAGCAGGAACACTTCGCCCTCGCGGATCGGCACGTCGTAGAATTTGCCGTCGTCGCAGACCTTCAGCACCATGTCGCCCTTGAGCTGGTAGAAGAACTCTTCCACCGGATCGTCGTGATAGTCGGTGCGCTCGTTCGGCCCGCCGACGACCTGCACGGTCATCTCGCCGTCCTCGAACACCTTCTTGTTGCCGACCGGCGGCTTCAGCAGGTGCTGGTTCTCGCCGATCCATTTCTGGAAGTTGAAGGCGCGGAGCCGTCCGGTTTGCATCGTTGTCTCCCAACTCTCAGGATCGTCATGCCCGGCCTTGTGCCGGGCATCCACGTCTTTGCTCGCCAACTGCAAGGAAGACGTGGATGGCCGGGACAAGCCCGGCCATGACGGAGAAATAGTTACGCGGCTGACGAACGAACGTTCGGCAGCTTCAGTCCGCAATTCTCGAACGCGTGCCGTGTCGCATTCTTCTCGGCCTCGGTCAGCTCCAGCAACGGCGGTCGCACGGCGCCGCCGGCTTGCCCGAGCAGCTCCTGCCAGTATTTCGAATGCGCGTGGAATTTTTCCGCCGGCCGCGTGCGCCTGAACGCCTCGCGCACCGGATCGAGGCTGTCGCGGATTGCCTTGGCGCGGGCGATGTCGCCCTTGAAGGCGAGGTCGGTGTAGTCGCGCATGCGGCGGTCGACCGCGGTCTGGTAGACGTAGGGTGGCGACGAGCAGAGATAGAGCCGCCAGTTGAGCTCGACGATGTTGTCGAACCACTCGTCTTCGGACGCGGTCGAGACGATCAGCCGGTCGCCGGCGAGCCGCGTCAGCTTCGCGTACATCTCGCGTGGCACGCTGTATTTGATGGCGACGATATTCGGCAGCTCGGCCACGCGCGCGCACAACTCGGGGCTCATCAGGTAGCCGCTGTCGGGATGGCTCCACATCGCGATGCCGATGTCGACCTGCTCGCTGACGGCGCGGTAGTAGGCCATCAACGTCTCGTCCTGGGCGCTCAGGAAGTGCAGCACCGGCGCGTGCACGACGATGAAGTCGGAGCCGATCGCCTGCGCATGCTTGGCAAGCTCGATGACCGTGTTCAGGTTCTGGTCGGAGCACGAGAGGATGGTGCGCGCGCCGCCGATCTCGTCGACCGCGATCTCGAACGTTCGCTTGCGCTCGGCGAGCGACATCGAGAAGAACTCGCCCTGCTTGCCGGTGACGAACACGCCGTCGATGCCGAGGTCGTCGACCCAGTGCCGCAGATTGCGGCGTAGCGCGGCTTCGTCGATCGAGAGATCGGGTTTGAACGGCGTCTGCGCCGCCGCCCAGATGCCGCTCAGATGCTGGCGGGCATAGGCCTTGGCGTCGTTGCGGGAATAGTTCATCGGCCACCTTTTTGGTTGGCGTTATCTTGCAGGTTTTTGGCGGCTTGTCATTCTGCTCCGGATGTCAAAGAAAGGCGCATGGCGACACCCGTTTTCCGCTTTGCGCCGTCACCGAACGGCTACCTGCATGTCGGCCATGCACTGTCGGCACTCCTGAATTTCGACATGGCCCGAGCCGCGGGCGGGCGCCTGCTGCTGCGCATCGAGGACATCGACGAGACGCGCTGCCGCCCCGAATACGAGCAGGCGATCTTCGAGGACCTCGCCTGGCTCGGCATCGAATGGGAGCAGCCGGTGCGCCAGCAGAGCGAGCATCTCGACGACTATCGCGCCGCGCTGGCGGTGCTCGAACGGCAACGGCTGCTGTACCCGAGTTTCGAGAGCCGTGCCGAGATCGCCGCGCTGGTGGCCGAACGCGAGCGAGCGGGCGCGTGGCCGCGCGATCCTGACGGTGCGCCGCTTTATCCTGGCCATGCGAAGCTCCATATCCGCCAACGAACGCCAACGCCGGATCGACATCGGCGATCGCTATGCCTTGCGGCTCGATATGGCGCCGGCCATCGCGCGCGCCGGCGAACTCGCGTGGATGGAAACAGGGCAGGGGCCGGGCGGCGAAACCGGCACCGTGCCCGCGACACCGGCCGCATGGGGCGATGTCGTGCTGGCGCGCAAGGAGACGCCGACCAGCTACCACCTGTCGGTCGTCGTCGACGACGCGATCCAGGGCGTGACCGACGTCGTGCGCGGGCAGGACCTGTTCTTCGCGACCAGCGTGCACCGCCTGCTGCAGGCGCTGCTCGGCCTGCCGGCGCCGACCTATCACCACCATCGCCTGGTTCTGGATGACGATGGCAAGAAAGCTGTCGAAATCGACGCGGGCGACGGGTCTGCGGGAGTTGCGTGGACGGGGCGCAACGCCAGCGGACATCCGGCGAATGGTGGGACTTTCCTGACCCAACGTGGCAATCTGGCCCCGGTTAGGGGCAATGGCCAAGGCACGACGAAAAGCATCCGCGGCTCGACGGACGCGCCGCCCGCAGCCGCGCCGCAGGCGCGCGCCGCAACTGTCCCGCCGCGCCATCGAGACCACGCTCGCCGAGCTCGCGCACGAGATCAGGACGCCGCTGACCGGCATCCTGGCGCTTGGCGAGCTGCTCGCCACCGCGGGGCTCCCGCCGCGCGAACGCGAATGGGCGATGGCGATCAAGAGCACCGGCGAGCATCTCACCATGCTCACCTCGCTGATCGTCGATGCGGTGCGCGCCGACGCCCGCGGCCTCGTTCTGCGCCGCGACCTGATCCGGCCGCGCGCGTTCGCGCAATCGCTTGCGGCCTCGCTCGACGCCCGTGCCCAGCGCAAGGATATCGAATCCGCCGCCACGATCGCGCCGGACCTTCCGGAGGCGGTGATCGGCGACGCCATGCGCATGCGGGCCGCGCTCGAGAACCTGATCGACAACGCGGTGAAATTCACCGAGCGCGGCAGCGTGCGGCTCGACGTCACCAGCGAGAAGGTGGCGCGCGATCGCGCTCGGCTGGTCTTTGGGGTGACCGACAGCGGCATCGGTCTCAGCGCCGCCGATGTCAGGCGCCTGTTCAAGCCGTTCGCGCAGGCGAACCGGAGTATCGGACGCCGCTTCGGCGGCGCCGGGCTCGGCCTGAGCTACGTCAAGCGGATTGCGCGCGCGATGGGCGGCGACCTCGCCGTGACCGGCAATCCCGGCGGTGGCAGCCGTTTTGAGTTCAGTGCGGTCGTCACCAAGGTGAAGGCGGCCGATGGCGCCGCCGGCCGTGAGCGCGCCGGCGGGCGTTCTGCATCATCGCGGTCGCTGGCGGTGCTGTGCGTCGAGGACAATCCCTACGGCCGCATCGTGCTCAACACCATCCTCACCGAGCTCGGCCATCGCGCCGATTTCGTCGGCGCCGGCGAGGCGGCGATCGATGCTGTTGCCAACGGCCGCTACGACGCCGTGCTGATGGATGTGACGCTTCCGGGCATCGACGGCTTCGAGGCCACGCGCCGCATCCGTGCGCTGCCGCGTCCAGCCGGCGCGGTGCGGATCGTCGGTATTTCCGGGCGCGCCAATGCGGCGGACGAGGCGAGCGGCCGCGCTGCCGGCATGGACGCCTATCTCGCCAAGCCGCTCAGCCCGAGCGCGCTGGCGGCGGTGCTGCCGGAATAGGCCATTGCGCGCCGCAGTGTGATGGCCGTCACGAAGCGGTCGAATCCCGTGAACGCAGGTCCGGGTGGTTCCCACAAACCGGTGACACGAGCCGTTCGTGCCAGGAGCCGACCGTGACCAAGTCTTTCGCCGCGATCATCTGTCTTGCCGTAACGTTGCTGGCCGCGACCGGCGCGCAGGGCTGCGGCAATCCCGGCGACGAGGTGCTGGCCGATTCCGTGCTTGCCCAAGCCGACACCAGCGCGCAGCAGGCAGCTCCCAAGGACCAGCGGACGACGGAGCAGGGCGGAAAGACGGAGCAGGACGGAAGGTAATTGCCGCCGCCAATTCCGCGCGACCCCAACCCACAAAATCAAAGCGCCGCCCCTTTCGGAGCGGCGCTGTTGCATGTCGAAGCCCGTAGCGATCAGTTGCGCGCGACGTTCACGTCGCGCGGGCTGCACTTACTGTGGAGGCCGACCCCACTTGTAATTGAGGCCGACGCGCAGGACGTGGTCGGTCACGCGCGAGGCGAACTCGACGCGCAGCGGCGTGCTGGCGGTCGGCAGGGATCCCGAGCCGCGCACCGTGCCGTAGTCGGCGTAGATGTATTCGAGCTTGGCGGTCCAATTTCCGCTGACCCGGCCTTCGATGCCGCCGCCGGCAGTCCAGCCGAACTGGACTCGGTCGTAGCTGAACCCATTCGACGTGGGAACGCCCGCAATGGTGACGCCCGTGATCACGCCGTCGGTCTCGATGCCGCCGATGGCGACGCCGCCGGTGCCATAAACCAGCCATTCCGGTTGCACCAAAAGGCCAAGACGGCCGCGCCCCGTCACAAACCACGCCAGCTTCTGATTGAACGCTACCGTCGGCGCGACGCCGACGCCGGGACCGCCGGTGATGACGTTACAGGGGCCGCCGAGCACGGGAACGGGACAGGTAAAGTTTGTGCTGCCGTCCTGGCCGGACCACTGCGCGTCCGCTTCCACGCCCCATACCCAGCTGCCATGCTGGCGGAGCATGCCGATCTGGCCGCCGGCGATCGGGCCGTCGAGGTTGAACTTCTGCTGGTCGATCGCAATGAGCACGTTCGTGTTCATGTTGTAGAACGACGCTGACGTCTTGGACCGGCCCCAGCTATAGCCGCCGTTGGCGCCGATGTAGTAGCCGTCCCAGGTCCATACCTCGATGACCGGCGGTCGCGCCTTGACCGGTATGTCTGCAGCGATGGCTGGCTGGACGGTCGCTGCGGCGATGATGGCCGCGGCTGCGACGAGCGTCGTCTTCATGGCTTGCCCCGATTTCCCGAACGGATCGATCGATCCGGTAACCCCGACGACGGGTAATTCCATCGCCGGCCCCAACGTCCAAAAAGTCATCTTTTGGGCCAAAATTGTCAATCAACGCGGCCCGCGCGGACGGCGGCCAAGGCGATGCTTGGCGCGATTTAAGTATTTGCGACTGCTAGAAAATTACGGGGTGTTGCTGGAAGGAGACGGTGCGCCTAATTCGGCGGAACCACGGTGGAAAACCCCAATGTTGTCTCAGTGTGAACAGCGGCATCATCTCAGGGGCGAACTGCGGCCCCGGCCGGCGGTCGTGCAACCGGCAAAGCCGGCTGGCGCCCACGACTCGCCAAGGCGGTGCGCGGCAAGGATCGGGAGCCATTCTCCCGATCCCGTATCTGCGCCGATTGAGTCCAGCCGGCCTGTCTAACGTCTGACCAGCCCGATAATCACCAGCAAGATGACGGCGCCGATCATGGCAGCGATGATGTCACGAACAATAGTCCCGCCGAGTGAGATGCCTAGTTTTGGCAACAGCCAGCCTGCGATCACGGCGCCAATGATACCGACGACGATGTTGCCGATCAGTCCGAAGCCGTACCCCTTGACGATAAGACCGGCAAGCCAGCCTGCGACTGCGCCGACGATTAGCCAAATAAGCAGAGCTTCTAGTGACATGACTGCCTCCCCCTTGGGCGCGCCATCATGGGCCAGTCCCGCAATGGACATCGCCACATCGGCGAGCATAGCGCTCGCCACAGTTGCTGTCATGGGCACTGCCAGGGATGTGTGTGGATACAAACCGGCGCGCCGTGCCGTGGACTGCACTGCAACATTCGTTGCGAACACGGCGCGCAGCCTATTGCGCGGGCGCCGGCGCGGTCTCTTCGATCGGTTTGAGACGGGCGCGCAGGATTGCCGCGTTCAGCTCGCCGCCGAACACGAAGATCGACGCCGTCAGATAGAGAAACACCAGCGCGATCATCACCGACGCGAGGCCGGCATAGTAGCTGACATAGACGTTGGGAAACTCCGCAAGGTAGCTGCCGAACACCATGCCGCCCGCGAGCCACAGCGCGAGCGTCGCGAGGATGCCCGGCGCGATCTCGGCGAATTTCCGCCGTCCGGCCGGAAGCCATTTGTGCGCGACGAACAGCGCGATGATCAGGGCCGCGCTCGCCACCGCATAGCGCGCGAACGTGATATTCCACTCGAACGGCAACAGCGCCGGAGCGTAGCGGCTTGCGGTCGCGAACAGCAGCGGCCCGAGCACGATCAGGAACGCCATCGCGAGCAGCGCAACCGCGCCCAGAAGCACGTAGGCGATCGACTCCAGGCGCAGCACGAACCAGTAGCGCGTCTCGACCATGCCGTAGGCGCGATTGAGCCCGATGCGCAGGCTCTCGATGCCGCTCGACGCGAAAAAAATCGCGAGCGCGACGCTGATGGTCAACAGGTCGCCGCGTGTCGTGGTCAGCACCACGCGGATCTCCTGCGCGATCGGTCCGGCAACCTCGGCCGGCCAAGTGTCGAGCAGAAGCCGAGCGACCTCGTCGGCGAGCTCGGTCGAGCCGAACAACGACGCCGCCAGCGACGTCACCAGGATCAGGAACGGGAACAGCGCCAGTAGAATCGACAGTGCGATATGGCTTGCGATCGCCCAGCCATCGGCCGAGTTGAAATGGTCATAGGCGTCGGCCACGACGCGGACGCACAAACGGAGAATATGCAGAAGTTGCTGCATCACCATCGCCTGATATTTCCATATCAGTGCCGCGCTACATAGGCCATTTGCGGCAATGCTCGCGGGCTGTCACCCGAAGCTCACGCGGCCTGGACGTCTGAGAGGAATTGCCTGACCTGAGTGTTGAGGCGTTCGGCCTCGATCGAGAGGGCGTCGGCGAGGTCCTTGACGCTGGCGGCGGTGGCGCGGGCGTCGGTGGAGGCACCGGCGACGCGGCTCATGGCCTCGGCGCCGCCGCGCGCCTCGGTCGAGGCGCGGTTGACGCCCTCGGTGATCTCCGCCACGGCGCGGTTCTGCTCCTCGACGGTGACGGCGACGGTGGAGGCGATTGCCGAGATCTCGTCGATGATGCCGTTGACCTGCTCGATCGCCTCGGCGGCGTCGGCCACCGCCGACTGGATGGCGCCGACCTGGCCGGCGATCTCCTCGGTGGCCTTGGCGGTCTGCCCGGCGAGCGACTTCACCTCGGAGGCGACCACCGCAAAGCCGCGGCCGGCCTCGCCGGCGCGTGCCGCCTCGATGGTGGCGTTGAGCGCCAACAGATTGGTCTGGCCGGCGATCGCCTGGATCAGGCCCACCACCTCGCCGATGCGGGTGGCGGCGTCGCCGAGCTTCGACATGGTGCCGACGGTGCGGCGCGCCTCGCTGACGGCGCGCGAGGCCACTTCGGTGGAGCGGTGCGCCTGGCCGGCAATCTCGCCGATGGACGCCGCCAGCTCCTCGACCGAGGAGGCGGCGGAGGTGACGTTGCCGGAGGCGGAGCCGACCCGCCGCTCGGCGGTGCGGGCCTCGGCGGAGACGGTGTCGGCGGCGCCGTTGAGCTGGGTGGAGGTGCTCTCCAGCCGCTCGGCCGCCTCGCGCACGCGCGAGAGCGCCTGGTCGACCGATATCTCGAAGCGGGTGATGGTGGCGGCGATGGTCTCGCCGCGGTTCTCGCGCTCGCGGTTGGCGGCGGCCTGGCTCTGCGCCAGCCGTTCGCGTTCCAGCATCGTATCGCGGAACACGATGACGGTGCGCGCCATGGCGCCGAGCTCGTCCTTGGCCTTGGTGGCGGGGATGTGGGCGGAGGTGTCGCCGGCGGCGAGCCGTGTCATCGCCTGCGCCAGGCCGTTGAGCGGCCGCGTGATGCTGCGCCCGATCAGCCAGCTGAATGCCAGACCGATCAGAACCGCCCCGCAGCCGACAAGGATCATGATCCAACGCGTCTGCGATTGCGACCGGGCGAGCGCCGCGGTGGCGGCGTTGGCGCGGTCCTGCGCGGTTGCGAGGATCGCGTGCGCCTGCGGGATCAGCTGCTGGCTGGTGTCGGCGATCTCCTTGAGCGAGCGCTGGATGTTCTGGTTGTAGCGGTTCCACTGCGCCAGCGTCGACGCGTAGTCCTGCACCCGCCGCGCCAGCTGCTGCTTGAGTTCCGTCTGCGCCGGCAGGCTGCGGAGGATCGCCTCGAATTCGCGGAATTCCTTGAAGAACACTTCCCAGGTGGCGCTCGACTGGTTGAGCCGGTACTGCGCTTCCTGGCGGCGCATGGTGAGCAGCGACAGCAACAGCTTCTCGCGATCGGCCTGGGTGATCCAGGTCATGCCGTCGTTGATAGCCTGCTCGATGCCGGCGGCGGCTTCGTCGAGCCGCTTGCGGGTGCCTTGGTCCTCGGAGAAGCCGAGCTCGGCCTGCTCGTCGGCGAGATAGCCGAAGGCGAGCTTGAGCTCGCCGAGCTTCTGGCGCACCCGGTTGACGTCTTCCTCGTTGAGTGCGCCGGTCGCGGCGATGATCTTCTCGAAGTTCGCGGCCGCGAGCACTTGGTTCGCCTCGAAATTGCGGACCAGCTCGCCCGACGGCATCGCAACGAAATCGGCGGCGGCAAACTGCATGGACACGAGCGCGATCTTGAATTCGCGGCTGGCGTCCGAGAGCGTGGCGGCGGCCTCGACCTTGTCGAAGGCATTGGTCACGTCGTTCTGCCCGGTCGTGAACGACACGCCGTTGGCGAGGAAGCCGACGACCGGAATGAGCGCGATGCCAACGATACGGGCCCGGACCGAGACCGATGCGATGGCTCTTGCAAGGGACTGGATCATGATCGTGCTCTCGGCAGCATGTTCTACGCGGCCTGGACGTCTGAGAGGAATTGCCTGACCTGAGTGTTGAGGCGTTCGGCCTCGATCGAGAGGGCGTCGGCGAGGTCCTTGACGCTGGCGGCGGTGGCGCGGGCGTCGGTGGAGGCACCGGCGACGCGGCTCATGGCCTCGGCGCCGCCGCGCGCCTCGGTCGAGGCGCGGTTGACGCCCTCGGTGATCTCCGCCACGGCGCGGTTCTGCTCCTCGACGGTGACGGCGACGGTGGAGGCGATCGCCGAGATCTCGTCGATGATGCCGTTGACCTGCTCGATCGCCTCGGCGGCGTCGGCCACCGCCGACTGGATGGCGCCGACCTGGCCGGCGATCTCCTCGGTGGCCTTGGCGGTCTGCCCGGCGAGCGACTTCACCTCGGAGGCGACCACCGCAAAGCCGCGGCCGGCCTCGCCGGCGCGCGCCGCCTCGATGGTGGCGTTGAGCGCCAACAGATTGGTCTGGCCGGCGATCGCCTGGATCAGGCCCACCACCTCGCCGATGCGGGTGGCGGCGTCGCCGAGCTTCGACATGGTGCCGACGGTGCGGCGCGCCTCGCTGACGGCGCGCGAGGCCACTTCGGTGGAGCGGTGCGCCTGGCCGGCGATCTCGCCGATCGAGGCGGCGAGCTCCTCGACCGAGGAGGCGGCGGAGGTGACGTTGCCGGAGGCGGAGCCGACCCGCCGCTCGGCGGTGCGGGCCTCGGCGGAGACGGTGTCGGCGGCGCCGTTGAGCTGGGTGGAGGTGCTCTCCAGCCGCTCGGCCGCCTCGCGCACGCGCGAGAGCGCCTGGTCGACCGATATCTCGAAGCGGGTGATGGTGGCGGCGATGGTCTCGCCGCGGTTCTCGCGCTCGCGGTTGGCGGCGGCCTGGCTCTGCGCCAGCCGTTCGCGCTCCAGCATCGTATCGCGGAACACGATGACGGTGCGCGCCATGGCGCCGAGCTCGTCCTTGGCCTTGGTGGCGGGGATGTGGGCGGAGGTATCGCCGGCGGCGAGCCGTGTCATCGCCTGCGCCAGGCCGTTGAGCGGCCGCGTGATGCTGCGCCCGATCAGCCAGCTGAACGCCAGACCGATCAGAACCGCCCCGCAGCCGACAAGGATGATCGCGCGACGCGTCCAGTCTTGCGACGCCGTGAGCGAGACCGAGGCGTCGTCGGCGCGGGCGCGCGCCGACGAGATGATCTTGTCGGCCTCGGGCAGCATCTCCTCGCTCGCCACGTCGATGCTCGCCACCCAGGGCCGCACGCGCGACGCCGCCAAGGCCCATTCGGAGAAGGTGTCGATGTAGATTTGCATCTGCCGGTCGAGCTGCCCTTTCACGTCGGCGACGATGTCGAAGGCATCCGACGACGTGTTGAAGTTCAGAAATCCATCGGCGAAGTGCTGGCGGAAGTTTTCATCGCGCGTGTAGCGGTACTGGGCTTCGTAGAAACGCATCGCCGCCAACAGGGTCCGGAACCGCTGCAAGGCGACCCGCGGCAAATCGGTGAGATCCTCGATGAGCAGGCGTTCGACCTCGCTGCCGGCCGCGGCGAGCTTGGCGTTCAGCCCTTCCTTCTCGGCAAAGCCAACCCATTCCTGCGTGCGAATGAGACCGCTGAAGTTGTCCTTCAGCGCGGAGACCTTGGTCTGCATGCTGGCGATCTCAGCCTTCTGCTGAGGATTCTCGCTGGCGACCGCCATCGTTTCGAGGAACCGCATCGCGCTGTCATGGGCGGCACCGAAGGCCGTCACCAGGTCGTAGGAGGGGCGGGCGGCGAATTCCTTGGCGTTCATCCGCATGGCGGTCAGCGCCAGCTTGAATTCGCGGCTTGCCTCCGCGACCTCGGCGGCCTGATGCGCACTCTGGAAGGATTCCTCGACCTCCGAGTGGGCAGACCTGAATTCGAGGCCGTTGGCAAGAAATCCAATGACCGGAACCATCGCGATGATGATGATGCGCGCGCGGACCGAGATCCGAGAGATGAGGCGCGCCGGGGAAAATTTGCGTATCGGCAATGGGGGGCGCATGCAAAATGATCAAACGTCGTTCGGTTGGGTCTGGCCGGCGACGCTGCCAGCCGCAAGTCCGCACGGTTTCGCAGCAAACATCCAAATGGTTAATAAAGTCGCAAAAAGTCCCTAAGACGCAGTAAAATAATGGAAATCCAGGACACATCGCGGTTCGATCCGGTCTTGGGAGTGGTGCATTTTTGGGCGTTGCATACCGTTGACGTGAGAAGTCGATAGTCGCCGGAAATACCGGTGCGGAGGATCGCGATGCTGCCGCAAGCAACCCGGCGGGATGCCGGGATCAAACTCCTGGCTCTTGCCCGCGAGGCGACGCTGGCCGCGGAAACGATCCTGCGGGACGCGACGGCGGCCGTCCGTGCGCGCGTCCGAATCGACACCCACACCGTCGAGCGGTTGTTTGAGCGCGAGCAGCGCGCCACCCATGGGCTGGCCTGGCTCGCCACCTATGTCGAAGGCATCCGTCAGGTGACCGCCTTTGCCGAGCGCGCCCATCACGCCGGCGCGCTGGGCGAAGCGAAGGAGCTGATGGTCGCGATCGGGATCGGCGAATTCCTGGCGCAGATCGCGGGCGGCATCCCGATGAGTCAGGGCGAGATCGTGCGCCCGGCCGATCTCGGTCTGAGCGCCGCCAGCGTGGCGGCGCGGCTCGCGGGTCCGATCGAAACCTTGATGGCCGGCAACGACGAGCGGCGCGCGCGGCTGGTGAGCCTGTTGCGCGACCTCAACGACCTCACCGTGGGCGGGCCCGATGACGAAGCGCTGATGTCGATGCGCGAGGAGGTGCGCAAGTTTGCCGAAAGCGAGGTGATGCCGCATGCCCACGGCTGGCATCTCGCCAATCAATCGATCCCGCTCGATGTCATTGCGCAGATGGCCGATCTCGGCGTGTTCGGCCTCACGATACCGGAGCATCACGGCGGCATGGGCCTCGGCAAGGAGGCGATGTGCGTCGTCACCGAGGAATTGTCGCGCGGCTATATCGGCGTCGGATCGCTCGGCACCCGCTCGGAGATCGCTGCCGAGCTGATCGCTGCTTCAGGCACCGAGGACCAGAAGCGCCGATGGCTGCCGAAGATCGCGTCCGGCGACGTGTTGCCGACGGCGGTGTTCACCGAGCCCGACGTCGGCTCCGACATCGCGTCGGTGAAGACGCGCGCAACCCGTCACGACGGCTTCTATCTCGTGCATGGCAACAAGACCTGGATCACCCACGCCGCACGCGCCGACCTGATGGTGCTCCTGGTGCGCACCAATCCGGCCGAACGCGGGTATCAGGGTCTCTCGCTTCTGCTCGCCGAGAAGCCGCGCGGCGGCGACGCCAATCCGTTTCCCGTCGCCGGCCTGTCCGGCACCGAGATCGAGGTGCTCGGCTATCGCGGCATGAAGGAATACGAGCTCGCCTTCGACGGCTTCAAGGTGCCGGCCGCGAACCTGCTTGGCGGCGTCGAAGGGCGCGGCTTTAAGCAACTGATGCAGACTTTCGAGGCGGCGCGCATCCAGACCGCGGCGCGCGCCGTCGGCGTGGCGCAGGCCGCGCTGGAGACGGCGCATCAATACGCGCACGAGCGCAAGCAGTTCGGCGAGCCGATCGTCAATTTCCCTCGGGTCGCCGACAAGCTCGCGATGATGGCGGCGGAAGTCCTGATCGTGCGCCAGCTCACGTATTTTGCGGCGCGCCGCAAGGATTCCGGCCAGCGCTGCGATCTCGAGGCCGGCATGGCGAAGCTGCTGGCCGCGCGCGTCGCCTGGTCGGCGGCCGACAACGCGGTGCAGATCCACGGTGGCAACGGCTTCGCGCTCGAATTTCCGGTGTCGCGGCTGCTGTGCGATGCGCGTATCCTGTCGATCTTCGAGGGCGCCGCCGAAATCCAGGCCAATGTGATCGCGCGCCGCCTGCTGGATGACGCGTCATGATCATACGCTTCGTTTCGCTTGTGCTCGCGGCGCTGGCGCTTCCTGCCGGCGCGGCGGCGCAGAACTTTCCGGCGCGGCCGGTGACGATCATCTCCAATGCCGGCGCCGGCACCAGCCCGGATGTGATCGCGCGGGTGATTGCGGAACGGCTGTCGCAAATCTGGGGACAGCAGGTGGTCGTGGTCAATCGCCCGAGCGGCGGCGGCATCATCGCCACCCGCTCGGCCGCGACCGCCGCACCCGACGGCCACACGCTCTACATGGCGGCGACCTCGGTGTTCACGTTGTCGCCGGAAGAGGAAGCCAAGGCGGGCCTCGATCTCGATCGCGACTTCACGAAGATCGGCCTGGTCAACGAGCAGCCGCTGATCTTCGCGGCCGCCGCCAAGCTCGGCATCAACACCTTGCCGGAATTGATCGCGCTCGCGAAGGCCAAGCCCGGCGACGTGCTCTATGCCGGCAACACCCGCGGCTCGCTGCCGCATCTGGCCACCGAGCTGCTCAGCAGCCGCACCGGAATCCAGATGACGTTCGTGCCGTATCCCGCGATCCCACCGGCGCTGCACGACATGATGGGCGGGCGCATCGGGATGATCGTGCAGAGCCTCTCGTCGCTCGCCGGCGCCATCGACGGCGGCGCGATCAAGCCGCTCGCGGTGGCGTCGCAAAAACGGCTGGCGCAGCTGCCGAAGGTGCCGACCGTGGCGGAGACAGTGCCGGGCTTTGAGGCGCTCGGCTGGTTCGTGCTGATGGCGCCTGCGAAAACCCCGGACGCCATCGTCGGCAAAGTGCGGGCCGACCTGCGCACCGTGGTCGATCAGAGCGAGGTGGTGCAGCGGTTCGCGGCGCTCGGCGGCTACACGCGTCATCTGTCGCCCGCGGAGCTCGACGCCTTTGTGACGCGCGAGCGGCAGCTGTGGCGCTCGGTCGTCAAGCAGGTCGGCGTAACGGCTCAGTAACCGGCGCCTGCAACAAATCGGCTGTTGCGGCGTTGGCTCTGACGCCGTCGCACATTTGTTTTCTTGGGAGGTTTCGAATGGCCAAGCTGAAGATTCATCAGGGCGATTGGGTCGTCGTGTGCGACGGCAAGAAGGCGCTCGTGCTCGAAAATGCAGGCGACGAGAAGTTTCTCAATCTCAAGACGCGGCAGGTCTTCAATCATCCCGACCAGAAGACGTCCGAGCTGGGCACCGGTGCGCCCGGCCGATCGTTCAGCTCGGTCGGCCACGGACGCAGCGCCGTGGAGCAGACCGACTGGCACACCCAGGAAGAGGAGCGCTTCCTGCGGACGCTCGCCGGTCATCTCGACGCGGAAGTGAAAGCCGGCCGTGCCAAGTCGATCGTGATCGTCGCGCCGCCGCGCGCGCTTGGCGTGCTGCGCCCGGCCTACACGCACGATCTGCGCCGGGTATTGAGCACCGAGATCGACAAGGACCTGGTATCCCTGCCGGTGCACGAGATCGAGAAGCGACTGGCGGCGTGACTATTTCTTCTTCAGCAGCTTGTTGACATTGCCCGACAGGATCGCGTCGCCATCCTTGCCGAGCGCGCGGATATCGCGCACGAAATCGCGCACCGCTTCGCGCGCGCGGATTTCCTGCGGGTAGTCGGTGGCGAACACGATGCGCGCCGCGGGGATTTCGACCATCGACGATTTCACCGACGTGATCGCGCCCGCAAATCCCGCGGTGTCGAAGATCAGATTGTTGTTGATGTAGTAGTCGAAATCCTTGGCCGGGCCGGCGCCGTGGCGCGGGTTGCCCTTGGTGCCCCAGAAATCCTTGTCCTGGTAGCTGCGGATGCGGCCGAGCATGGACGCCATGCCGCCGGACAGATGCGCCATATGGATCGTCAGGTTCGGATGGCGGTCGAACACGCCGGAATTGACCAGCCGGATGGTCGCCATGATCAGCGAAAATTCGCGGCCGACCGAACGCGCGGTATCGAAGGCGTCGAACTGCTGCGAGTAGTTGAGCTTGAGCGCGGGATGCACGAACACGAACATCCCGAGCCTCGCGGCCTCGGCCCAGAACGGCTCGTAGGCGGGATTGTCGAGGAATTTTCCGTCGTGCTCGGAGGTGATGACCACGCCTTCGCAGCCGAGCTCGTGCCGGCAGCGGTTGAGCTCCTTCAGCGCGTCGGGCCCGCCGAGCGGATTGGCATGCGCCGCGGCGATGAAACGGCCGGGATAGTCCTTCTCCGCCTTCTTGGCTTTGTCGTTGACCAAGCGGGAGGTATCGAGATCGGCGCACATGCCCTGCGCGCTGGTCAGCCAGGCCGCGTCGATGCCGGCGAGGTCCATCATCTTCACGTGCTCGTCGAGATCGTAGAGCAGCTTGTGAATGGTGTAGCTCGGGGCGCCCTGCGCGTCGTAGTGCAGGATCAGCCGGTCGCCGGGATCCTCCTTGATCAGCTCGCGCGGCGTGAAGTGATGCTGGAAATCGATGATCATTGACGCGGTCCTTTACAGAGTAGCTCGCGGCAGGAAGTGTCACGAAATCCGCCGCTAGGCAATTGCGCCCAATTCGCGCAGCGAACGGGTGACTGCGGTGGCGAGCGGCGTGTGCGGGACCTCGCCGATCGCGGCGGTAAGCTTCGTGCCGTCGATCCGGTGCGGCACTTGCCAGAGGTAGCCGATCTCGGAGAGCTCGCGGCCCATCTTCCAGATGCTGCCGACGGTGCGCATCATCCACCAGTTGATGTGGCCGACCTTGAGTGCGCGGCCGGACGCCTTGGCGATGGCGGAGACGAATTCCTGGCCGGTGACGGCATGGCCGGGAAAGCCGAACGCTTCGTATTGTCCGAGCCGGTCGCGGATCGCGGCGAGCTTGATCAGCGCGCCGATGTAGTCCGGCAGGTAGGCCCATTCATGCACGACGTCGAGCGGACCCGGATAGGTGATCTTGTTCTTGGCGAGCTCCTTGATCAGGACAAGGTCGAACCACGAGCCGCGACCCGCGCCCGAAAAAGTCGCCGGCGCGCAGCACGATCGTGCGCACGCCGCGATCGGCGGCTTCGCGCAGCCGCAGCTCGACATCGTTCCGCAGCTTGCCCTTGCGCGAGGTCGGCTGCATCGGCGTGTCCTCGTCGAGCACAGCGGGCATGCCGGCGCCATAGTTGTAGACATTGCCCGGGAACATCAGCGTCGCGCCGGACTGCTCCGCTGCTTCGATCGCGGAATAGGTAAGCGGCAGCGCGTGCTGTGCCCAGCCGGTGTAGGGCGCATTGAGCGCGTGCAGGACGATGTCGGTGCCGCGCGCTTCTTTCACCGCCACCGTGCGGTCGTTGGTCTCGATCACGTTGATGCCTTGCGGCGCGCGCCACGCCGCGCCCGGGCGCACGAGCCCTTTGACGCTCCAGCCGTCGTCGCGGAACGCTTCGGCCGCAGCGAAGCCCAGCCGCCCGGCGGCGCCAAGCACCAGAATTTGACCTTTCATGCGGGCCTATTGCGTCCTGCGATGGTGGGATCGAGCTGAAGGAATTCGGCCGAATACGTAGCAGGCGATGTGGCGCCTTGCTAGCGCAGGCGTGGCGATGCAGGCGATTGGACAATCGCAAGATGACGCCTATCTATCATGACAATGTGAACCCGGTTCCGCCCGGCCGCGCATGGTCTCGCGGCACTTGCAATGGTATTGGTCGCGGATGACGGACGTCCTCATCTATGCTCTGGTGCCGCTCGCGCTTGTGGTCGTTGCGATCGTCCTGCTGCTTGGGTTCATCAACTTCGCGCGGGGCGGCTCGCCCCATTTGTCACAGAAGCTCATGCGCTGGCGCGTGCTGATGCAGGCCGTCGCGCTCGTTGTTATCCTGCTGACGATCTGGATCATGGGACGTTAAGGGCGAGGCGCTGAAGGGGCGGCTGATGGTGGTTCTCAATCGCATCTACACGCGCACCGGCGACGACGGCACCACTGCGCTCGGCTCCGGCGACCGGCGCAAGAAATACGACCTGCGCGTTGCCGCCTACGGCACGCTGGATGAGGTCAATGCGGTGATCGGCGTCGCGCGTCTTCACACCGCGGCCGACAAACAGCTCGACGCCGCGCTCGCCCGCATCCAGAACGATCTCTTCGACGTCGAAGCGGAGCTTTGCCTCGCCACCAAGGGGCCGGGCGGCGCCGCGCTCACCGTCACCGGCGCGCAAGTTGCGTGGCTCGAAGGCGAGATCGATCGCCTCAATGAGACGCTGGCGCCGCTGAAGTCGTTCGTGCTGCCGGGCGGCAACCCGGCCGCCGCCTATCTGCATCTCGCGCGCACGATCTGTCGGCGCGCGGAACGCATCATGGTCGAGCTTCGCGATCAGCCGGGCGAGGAAGTGTCGCCGGACGCGCTCAAATACGTGAACCGGCTGTCCGATCTCTTGTTCGTCGCCAGCCGCTTCATGAACGGCAAGGGCGAGACCGACGTGCTCTGGGCGCCCGGCCAAAATCGGTAGAGCCGCTGCCATGGTGATGCCGCTCTACGACGACAACCCGTTCAAGCTGCCGCAGAAGCCCGTCGTGAGCTGGAGCCTGATCGGCATCACCATCGTCGCGTTCATTCTCGAGTTCAGCGCCAACGACGATCCGCTGGTGGTCGCCAACCAGTTCGGCGTGATCCCGGCGGCGGTGTCCGGCGCCTACAGTTTTCCCGGCGCGCTCAACCCGTGGCTGACCTTGTTCAGCTACCAGTTCCTGCATGCCGACATCGTGCATCTGATCGGCAATCTGATCTTCGTCTGGGTGTTCGCCGACAATGTCGAGCAGGCGCTGGGCCGCTGGCGCTTCCTCGCGTTCTATCTCATGGTCGGCGCGGCCGGGGCGCTCGCCTTCGTATTCAGCGATCCGGGATCGAAGGTGCCGTTGATCGGCGCATCCGGTTCGGTCTCTGGCGTCGTCATCGCCTATCTGATGCTGCGGCCCTGCGCCAAGCTGACCGCGCTGGTGCTGGGAATTCCACTGCGCATCAGCGCCTATTGGATCATCGGGGTGTTCATCGCCATCCAGTTTGTCAATCTGGGATCGGCACCAAGAGCGATGTCGCCTGGTGGTGCCATATCGGCGGCATGCTGGCCGGCGGCCTGTTGTTCCCGCTCATGAAATTGCCCGGGGTGAGGCTGTTCGAATGCATCCGCCCCGGCGACATTCAGCTCGAATCCCCACCGCAGATCGTGCATCTGCCCCGCCGCGTGCCACGTTGACCCCGGGCCGGGGCGCCTTTAGCTTGCGCGGCCATTCGCCCCGTCATGGCCGGGGCAAGAAATAGCGCCAACGAGAACCGCCTCCATGAAAATCCTGGTGCCCGTCAAACGGGTCGTCGACTACAACGTCAAGATCCGCGTGAAGAGCGACGGTTCCGGCGTCGAGCTCGCCAATGTCAAGATGTCGATGAATCCCTTCGACGAGATCGCCGTCGAGGAGGCGATCCGGCTGAAGGAAAAAGGTCAGGCGACCGAGATCGTCGTGGTGTCGATCGGGCCGGCGCAAGCCGCCGAGACGATCCGCACCGCGCTCGCGATGGGCGCCGACCGCGGCATCCTGGTGAAAGCCGACGCGGTCGTCGAGCCGCTCGCGGTCGCGAAGATTCTGAAAGCCATCGTCGATCAGGAGAAGCCGGGGCTCGTGATCCTCGGCAAGCAGGCGATCGACGACGACTGCAACCAGACCGGCCAGATGCTCGCCGCGCTCACCGGCTGGCCGCAGGGCACGTTCGCATCGAAGCTCGCGATCGAAGGCGACAGCATGCTGGTGACCCGCGAGGTCGACGGCGGGCTGCAGACCGTCAAGCTCAAGGCGCCCGCGATCGTCACCACCGATCTGCGGCTCAACGAGCCGCGCTACGCGAGCCTGCCCAACATCATGAAGGCGAAGAAGAAGCCGATCGAGGACAAGACGCCGGACGCCTATGGCGTCGACGTCGCGCCGCGCATCGAAGTGATGAAGACGACCGAGCCGCCCGGCCGCAAGTCCGGCGCCAAGGTGAAGACCGTCGCCGAGCTCGTCGACAAGCTCAAGAACGAAGCGGGGGTCATCTGATGACGACGCTTCTGATCGCCGAGCACGACAACAAATCGCTCAAGGACGCGACCAACAAGGCGCTTACCGCCGCCAAGGCGCTCGGCCAGCCGGTACATGTGCTGGTGGCGGGCAAAGGCGCGCGCGCCGTCGCCGAGGCGGCATCGAAGCTCGACGGCGTCGCCAAGGTGCTCGTCGCCGACAACGCCTCCTACGAGCACATGCTGGCGGAGCCGCTGGCGGCGCTCGTCGTGTCGCTGGCGCCGTCCTACGACGCGATCGTTGCGGCAGCGACCACCACCGGCAAGAACTTCATGCCGCGCGTCGCGGCGCTGCTCGACGTGATGCAGGTCTCCGACATCATCAAGGTGATCGCGCCCGACACCTTCGAGCGGCTGATCTATGCCGGCAACGCGGTGCAGACCGTGCGCTCGAAGGACAAGATCAAGGTCATCACCGTGCGCACCTCGACGTTCCAGGCGACCGGCGAGGGCGGCTCCGCGCCGATCGAGGACGCCGCAGCGGCCGCCGATCCGGCAATCTCCTCGTTTGCCGGCGAGGAGCTGTCGAAGTCCGACCGCCCGGAATTGACCTCGGCGAAGATCATCATCTCCGGCGGCCGCGCGATGCAGAGCCGGGAGAATTTCACCAAATATATCGAGCCGGTCGCCGACCAGCTCGGCGCTGCGGTCGGCGCCTCGCGCGCAGCGGTGGATGCCGGCTATGCGCCCAACGACTGGCAGGTCGGCCAGACCGGCAAGGTGGTGGCGCCGGAGCTCTACATCGCGGTCGGCATTTCGGGGGCGATCCAGCACCTGGCCGGGATGAAGGACTCCAAGGTGATCGTGGCCATCAACAAGGACGAGGAGGCCCCGATCTTCCAGGTGGCCGATTACGGCCTGGTGGCGGATCTTTACCAAGCCCTGCCGGAATTGGCCCAGGAACTCGGCAAAGTGCGGCGTTGACCTTACTTAAGGTTTAGGATGGCGGCGGTGGCACCGGACGGGGGTTCGGCGTAAATATGGGGCGAAGGGCAAGGTCATGAGCGACGTCAGGGATCGCCCGAAGGCGCGCAGCGCCGAACGGACAGAAACGATGGCATTGAACATTCGCAAGATCGGTGTCGTCGGCGCCGGTCAGATGGGCAGCGGCATCGCCCATGTCTGTGCGCTGGCCGGCCTCAACGTGCTGCTCAATGACGTGTCGGCCGACCGCATCAAGGCGGGCATGGCCACCATCAACGGCAACATGGCGCGGCAGGTCAGCCGCAAGCGCATCAGCGACGACGAGCGCCAAGCCGCACTCAAGCGCATCGCGGCGGCGGACAGTTTCGACGCGCTCGGCGATTGCGACCTCGTGATCGAGGCCGCGACCGAGAAGGAAGACGTCAAGCGCAACATCTTCACCAATCTCTGCTCGTCGCTGAAGCCCGAGGCCATCGTCGGCTCGAACACCTCGTCGATCTCGATCACGCGGCTTGCGTCCGCGACCGACCGGCCCGAGCGCTTCATCGGCATCCACTTCATGAATCCGGTGCCGCTGATGGAGCTGGTGGAGGTGATCCGCGGCATCGCCACCGACGACCAGACCTTCGAGGCGACCAAGCAGTTCATCACCAAGCTCGGCAAGACCATCGCGGTGGCGGAGGACTTCCCGGCCTTCATCGTCAACCGCGTGCTGATGCCGATGATCAACGAGGCGATCTACACGCTCTACGAAGGCGTCGGGAACGTCGAGGGGATCGACACCGCCATGCGGCTCGGCGCGCACCATCCGATGGGACCGCTGGAGCTCGCCGATTTCATCGGGCTCGATACGTGCCTCTCGGTCATGCAGGTGCTGCACGACGGGCTCGCGGACTCAAAGTACCGTCCGTGTCCACTGCTGGTGAAGTACGTCGAGGCCGGCTGGCTCGGCCGCAAGACCCAGCGCGGCTTCTACGACTACCGCGGCCAGAAGCCGGTCCCGACGCGCTGACGTTATCATTCGTTGCTGTGGGGATTCATGCGCGTCGCAGCAAGTCTCGTCGCGGCTCTTATGGTCGCGTTCTGCGGCCTGGCATTCGCCCAATCCTGGGTGGAGTACCGTCCGGCGGGAGCCGGCTTTCGCATCGAGGTCCCGGGCGAGCCGCAGGTGAGCAATGAGGAGATCAAGACCGACGTCGGCCTGGTGCCAACGACGACGGCTGTCGTCGAGATCGACACGACGATGGCGTTCGTCGTCATGCACAGCAACTACACCGAAAAGCAGCTCGCCGGACGTTCGCCGGAACGGATCCTGAATGGCGCACGGGACGGATCGGTCAGGGGAAGAACCCTGAGGTCCGAGCAACAATTGACGGTCGGAGGGCATCCGGCCCGGCGCTTGATCATCGACGACAAGGATGGGTTCGTCTTCGTGTCCCAGGTCATCCTGGTGGGCACGCAGCTCAACCAGGCCATCTTCGTATCTCAGACGAAGGGCGCCGAGGACAGCGCCGACGCCAAGCGGTTCATCGATTCCTTTGCGATCGTCGACCGCTGAGCGGTATCGGCTCACTGCACCGGCGTGATCCAGCCGATACCGGCGCCGCCGGGCTCGGTCAGGATCGCGATGCGGCCGACGCCCTTCACGTCGAAGATCGGGCGCATCAGCTTGGCGCCGGCGGCAACCGCCTTTTTCACGCGCGCATCGACGTCGTCCACGGCAATGTAGGACATCCACCGCTCCGGAACGTCCTCGAATCCCGTCCGGTTGGTCGGGAAGAAGCCGGCGACCGGCGTGTCGCCGAGCCGCGCCACCCAATAGATGTCGCCGTGGTCCGTGGGCAGCGGCAGGAACGTCCAGCCGAGGGTCTCGGCATAGAACTTCTTGGCGCGCTCGACGTCGCCGGTCAGGAGTTCGTTCCAATGAAAGTGACCGTGCGACGCCATGTGTCAGGCCCTCCGATGCTCGCACCCGCCTATGGGGGCGACGACGCCGGAAACCTACATCACGATCGCGGTCTTGAAACCACCCCAGATCATGCGCTTGCCGTCGAACGGCATCTTTTTCGGATCCATCATGTTCGCCAGCCGCTTGTCGCTCATGACCTTCTTCATCACGCTGTCGCGGTGCGCGCGCGACTTGTAGACGATATAGGAGAAGATCACGGTCTCGTTCTTCTTGAGCTTCACGCTCTGCGGGAACGAGGTCCATTTGCCGGGCTTGACGTCGTCGGCGACCGCCTCGATGTAGTCGAGCGCGCCGTGGTCCTTCCAGACCCGGCCGGCCTTCTTTGCGATGGCCATGTATTTCTTGAGGTTCTTCTTCGGCACCGGCACCACAAATCCGTCGACGTATGACATGGATACTCCCTTTCGATCGTTGGCTTGAAATTCGATTGACGAGACCTGATGCCCGTCAGGAATGGCAACAGGATGGCACGTTGCCGGCCTGCTTGTATTCGTCGTGACGCTTCACCCATTCCATGATCTGGGTCTCGTTGCGGCCTTTCGGCGTGAGGTCGAGATAGTGGTAGACGCCGAGCACGATGTCGAGACCGCGCGCGTACGACGAATAGGTGTGAAAGATGTCGCCGTTTTCGTCCTTGTAGAAGACGCTGGCGCCGGGCAGCTCGTTGAGGCCGTATTTCTCGTCGATCCATTCAAAATTGTAGTAGAGCTTGCCCGAAGCTATCTGCTCGTCGGTAAACGACACATGGTAGTCGAAGTTGAAATCGCTTCCGTGGGACGAGGCGAAATCGAACTTCCAGCCCATGCGCTTCCAGTAGGCCTCGAGGTCCGGAAGCTTGCCGCGCGAGATCGCGACGAACGAGACGTCGTGATTGGCGAGGTGCACATTGGCGCCGTCAACATGGTCGACCAGCAACGAGCAGCTCTTGCAGCCCTGGCCGAGGTCCCACCGCCACATGAAGTGGTAGACGATGAGCTGGCTGTTGTTGCCGAACAGCTCGGCCAGCGTCTTCTTTCCGGCCGGGGTGTCGAACACATATTCCTTTTCGATCTTCACCCAGGGCAGCTCGCGCCGTTCGGCGCTCACCATGTCGCGCATGCGCGTCAGCGCTTTCTCGTTCTTGAGATGCGCCTTGCGCGCTTCGATCCACGCTTCGCGTGAGACCACGGGGTGTTGGTGCGTGTTGCGATTGGGACTCAACATGGCTTCCTCCGTTGTTCTGCTTTGGGGCTATCGGGCGAGCGCCGCTTCGAGCTTGTTGAGCGCGCCGGTCCAGCCCCACTCGTGGCGGTCGCGCGCGGGCTCGTCGAAGAACTGCTCGTGGATCAGGGTCAGGATCGAGCCGTCGCCGTCGGGCTTGACGAGAATGGTGACGAGCGACTCGCGCTCCGGCATGGTCCGCCACGCCCAGGTGAACTGCAGCTTCTGGTTTGGGATCACTTCTTGATAGATGCCGCTGACGTCTTGCTCCTCGCCGTCTTCGGTATGGAACACGACATGGAAGCGGCCGCCGACGCGCACGTCGGTCTCCGCCTTGGTGACGGGACCCTGATCGGGGCCGAACCAGTGCACTAGCTTTTTTGGGTCGGTCCACGCGGCGTAGACCGCTTCCGGCGGCGCATTGAGACGACGTTTGATGGTGAGGCTGGGCTTGATGGGGGCGTCGGGGTTTGCGTTGGCGACGGCGGGCATGACTTCTCCTCAACGAATGCGGCAAGGCGATCGAGTTGTGCGGTCCAGAAGCGCTGGTAGCGGGTAAGCCAGTTCATGGCGTCTTCCATTGGCGACGCCTTGAGCTGACAACTCACGGTGCGCCCGATCTTGTTCCGCGTGACGAGGCCGGCGTCGGACAGCACGTCGAGATGCTTCATCACCGCCGGCAGCGACATCGAGAACGGCCTGGCTAACTCGCTGATCGACAGGCCGTCGGTCTCGCCCAGGCGAGCGAGCAACGCTCGCCGGGTCGGGTCGGACAGCGCTGCAAACGTGCGGTCCAGCGCGGCGGCTTGATACTTAACCATGTAGTTAAGTGTATGCGCAGACGGGCGCACCGTCAAGGGCCGCCGCCGCAGGCCCTAAGCGATCCTTAAGGATCACAATCTGTTAACCCGGCCGCTCTATCGTTCGCGGCGGGACGGACGTGTGTGATGGCGATCAGCGTCGGCAAGAAATTCAATTGGGTGCAGCGCCCCAGCGCCTGGGAATTTGCGCAGGCGTGGAAAAATCAGCGCGCGCAGATGGCGGCGAAGTTCAGGGAACAGAACGAAGTCGCCGTCAACAGTTTTGCCACAGCGCAGTACAACAACATCACCGGGTTCGTCGCGAATACGCAGCAGGCGGCGATCGATCGTTTGAAAAAAGCGCAGAAGATAGCGTGAGCGAGTTGCGTAGGAGAGTGTAGTCCATGGACGTCACTGCGCTTGCGACCGCATTCATCGGCGCCAAGGCCGCGGAAGTTCAGATGGCGTTCGCAGCGAAGATGCTGAAGATGAACGCGGACGCCGCCAAGTCGGTCGTGCAGGTGATCGAGGCCGCGCAGGAAAACCTGAACCGTCTCGCCAACGTCGCCGCCGGCATCGGCCAAAACCTCGATATTTCGGCCTAATTACGTGTTTGGAGCATGATCTTTTCCGAAAACCGGTTCCCACTTTTCGGGATCATGCTTACTTTCCGAGCGCCGCGTTCACCAGCTTGATCGCGTCGTCGCTCGCCCATTCCGCCGGTCCGGCCAGCGTGCCGATCTCGCAGCCCGCACCGTCGACCAGGATCGTGGTCGGCATGCCCCAGGCCTTGCCGACCTGCTTGAGATCCTGAAACACCTTCGCGGCGGGATCGGCGTAGTAGGCGAGGCGCTCGATGCCGACCTCCTTGAGCCAAGCGCGCGGTTTAGCGGCGTCGCGGGTGTCGATGTTCACCGCCACCACCTCGAAATCGGCGCTGCCGAGCTTCGCCTGCAATTCGTCGAGCGCCGGCATCTCCTTGCGACAGGGCACGCACCACGTGGCCCAGAGATTGAACAGCACCGTGCGTCCTTGCCAGTCGGAGAGACGCCGTTCGGCGCCTTTGCCGTCGAGGAAGGTCATGTCCGGCAGCCGGATCGGCCGCGACGCCGCAGCCATGGCGGCGACCTCGCCGCGCGCGAACGGCGCCATCCGCTGCGCGGTCTCGATGGCCGGCCGGCAGGCCGGATCGACGGCCGATTTGCCTAGGAACAGGCTGATCCCGTATACCCCCGCGAGCCCGACCGCGACGCCGGCGATGCCGCCGGCCAGGATCAGCGAAAGCCGCCGTTTGGCGCCGCTTTGTGCTGCGTCGCTGGTCATCGTCGGTTGAACCTCGCGGGTCGTGTCAGGTGGACGTGTCATGAGCAACAAGATGTGGGGCGGCCGGTTCGCCGACAGCCCCGACGCGATCATGGAGGAGATCAACGCCTCCATCGATTTCGACCGGCACCTCTACCGGCAGGACATCGCCGCGAGCAAGGCCCACGCGGCGATGCTCGGCAAACAGGGTATCATCACGGCCGACGATGCCGCCAAGATCACTCACGGTCTAGACACGATCCTGTCAGAGATCGAGAACGGCTCGTTTACCTTCAAGCGCGCGCTCGAGGACATTCATATGAATGTCGAGAGCCGGCTTGCGGAACTCATCGGTCCGGCGGCGGGACGGTTGCACACCGCGCGCTCGCGCAACGATCAGGTCGCGACCGATTTCCGGCTCTGGGTGCGCGCCACCATCGACACGATCGACGATGCGCTCGCCGGCTACCAGAAGGCGCTGGCCGAGAAGGCGCTCGCGCATGCGTCAACCGTGATGCCGGGCTTTACGCATTTGCAGACCGCGCAGCCCGTCACCTTCGGGCATCATCTGCTTGCTTACGTCGAAATGGCGGCGCGCGACCGCGGCCGCTTCAAGGATGCGCGCAAGCGGCTCAACGAGTTGCCGCTCGGCGCCGCCGCGCTCGCCGGCACTGCGTTCCCCGTCGACCGCGACATGACAGCGGAGGCGCTCGGCTTCGACCGGCCGATGGCGAATTCGCTCGACGCCGTCTCCGACCGCGACTTCGTGCTGGAGACGCTGGCGGCGGCGTCGATCACCGCCGTGCATCTGTCGCGCTTCGCCGAAGAGATCGTGCTGTGGTGCTCGCCGCTGGCGGGGTTGCTGCTGCTCTCCGACCGCTTCACCACCGGCTCTTCGATCATGCCGCAGAAGCGCAATCCGGATGCCGCCGAGCTGGTGCGCGCCAAGACCGGGCGCATCGTCGGCGCATTGCTGGCGCTGCTGACGGTGATGAAGGGATTGCCGCTCGCCTACCAGAAGGACATGCAGGAGGACAAGGAAGGCGCCATGGACGCGCTCGGCGCGCTCTCGCTGTCGATCGCGGCGATGACCGGCATGGTCCGCGACATGCTGCCGGACGCCGCGCGCATGCGCGCGGCCGCCGACGGCGGCTACGCGACCGCGACCGATCTCGCCGACTGGCTGGTGAGCGCGCTGAAGATACCGTTCCGCGACGCGCACCACGTTACCGGCCGGATCGTGGCCAAGGCGGCGTCCGACGGCGTCGCGCTCGATGCCCTGCCGCTGCACGAGATGCAGGCGATCGAGCCGCGCATCACCAAGGACGTATTCCAGATACTGTCGGCCGACAATTCGGTGAAAAGCCGGGTCAGCTACGGCGGGACCGCCCCGAGAAACGTGCGCCGGGAAGCCAACCGGTGGCTCAAGGCGCTAGCCCGCGAAGGTTGAGGATGGTTTTGGGAACCCGCAATTCGCCATCCTCTTGCCGCGGTGGCCGTGCTAGGGTGCGCCACGTCAGGAGGGGTGGGGTGACCGAATTCTCAGGCCAGAAGTGGGCCCGTCTCGCGGCCGTGGGCGCTCTCGTCGCCGCGCTTGGTCTGTCGGCCTGCGGCCGAAAAGGTCCGCTCGACCCGCCCCCATACGCCTCGGCGCAGCAGGACAACTTGCAGGCCGCCCCGGCGGATCCCGCACTCGCCGCACGGGAAGCACAGGTCGGCGTCGGCCGCGACGGCAAGGCGGTCGCACCGATGCGCTCCAAAGAGGATCGGCCGTTCATCCTCGATTGGCTCGTCGAATAAGCCAACGCCGAGCGCTCCCATGCATCATTTCGACTATCGGTCCGGCGTGCTGCACGCCGAGGCGGTCGATATCGCCAAGCTCGCCGAGCAGGTGGGCACGCCGTTCTATTGCTACTCCACCGCGACGCTCGAACGGCACTACCGCGTGTTCGCCGGCGCCTTCGCCGACGTGAAGGCGCTCGTTTGCTACGCCATGAAGGCGAATTCCAACCAGGCGGTGGTGCGCACGCTGGCGAAGCTCGGCGCTGGCGCCGACGTCGTCTCCGGCGGCGAGCTCAAGCGCGCCCGCGCCGCCGGCATCGCGCCCGACAAGATCATGTTCTCCGGCATCGGCAAGACCGCGCAGGAGCTTGCGCTGGCGGTCGACGAGGGCATCCTCTGCGTCAATGTCGAGTTCGAGGCGGAGTTGGAATTGCTCGCCTCGATCGCGGCCGGCAAGGGGCGCGTCGCCAACGTCTCGGTGCGCGTCAACCCCGACGTCGATCCGAAGACCCACGCCAAGATCGCGACCGGCAAGGCCGAGAACAAGTTTGGCATTCCGATCAGCCGCGCGCGCGAGGTCTATGCGCGCGCCGCCAAGCTTCCCGGCGTGAAGGTCGCCGGCGTCGACATGCATATCGGCAGCCAGATCACCGAGCTGCAACCGTTCAACGATGCCTTCGCGCTGCTCTCCGAATTCGTGCGCACGCTGCGCGCCGACGGCCACGCCATTTCGCATGTCGATCTCGGCGGCGGTCTCGGTATCCCTTACCGCGAGGACAACGATCCGCCGCCGCTTCCCGATGCCTATGCCGCGATGGTCAAGAACGCCACGCGCGATCTTGACTGCACGCTGATCTTCGAGCCTGGCCGGCTGCTGGTCGGCAATGCCGGGATTCTCGTGACGCGCGTGCTCTACCTGAAGCGCGGCGAGGCCAAGAACTTCATCATCGTCGACGCCGGCATGAACGACCTGATCCGCCCGACGCTCTACGAGGCGCATCACGAGATCCGCCCGGTGCGCCGGCCGGCGCAGGACGACTGGCGGCTGGTGGCCGACGTGGTCGGCCCTGTCTGCGAATCAGGCGATTTCCTGGCCCTCGGCCGCGAACTGCCGGAACCGAAGCCCGGCGATCTCCTGGCGGTCATGACCGCCGGCGCCTATGGCGCGGTCCAGGCCGGCACCTACAACACCCGTGCCCTGGTGCCAGAAGTGCTTGTGAAGGAAGGCGAATGGGCGCTGGTGCGGCCGCGCATGGAGGTCGAGGCGCTGATTGCGCTGGACCGCTTGCCGCCGTGGCTGTGAGCATTACCTGAACTTAAGGTCAATGCCGTTGTTTTGATCTGTGACTGCCCTCCTTTTGCCCCGTGCCGGCGGTCCTAATGCGTGATATGATGACCATTCGCACAGATTCTCGTTGCTGGAGTTGGACTTGAACGAAGGTTCCGGCACCGTCCCGAAGATCGAGCCACGCCCCGCCGAAGGCGGCCAGGCGATGCTCGACCGCGCGCTCAGCCGGGCCCGCTGGTCGATCCTGTGGGAGCGGCTGTGGCCGGCGCTCGCCTCGATCGCGACCGCTTTCGGGCTGTTCCTGGCGCTGTCCTGGCTCGGGCTGTGGATGTGGCTGCCGCCGGTCGGCCGCGCCATCGGTCTCGGCGTGTTCTGCCTCATCGGCGCGGCCGCGCTGCTGCCGCTGTTGCGCACGCGCTTCCCGAGCCGGACCGAGAAGCTCCGCCGTCTCGACCGCAATTCCGGACTGACGCATCGGCCCGCCACCACGATCTCCGACAAGATCGCCGGTGAGACCGATGATGGTCATGCCGTCGCGCTCTGGCGCGCGCATATCGAGCGCGCGCTGCGCTCGGCCAAGACTCTGCGGGCCGGAGTGCCGATGCCGCGCGTCGCGGCGCGCGATCCGATGGCGCTGCGCGCGCTGGTGCTGATGATGGTGATCGCGACGTTCTTCGTCGCTGGCGGCGACCGCATCAAGCGCGTGCAGGCGGCTTTCGATTGGCAGGGCGCGATCACGCCGGCGAATTTCCGCATCGACGCCTGGATCAGCCCGCCGCCCTATACCGCAAAGCCGCCGCTGATCCTGCAAGGCCTGCGGCCGGGCGAGCCGGTGCAGGCCGCGAGCGGGCCGATCGCGGTGCCGGCCGGCAGCGTGCTGGTCATCCGCGCCAGCGGCCAGGTCAATCTCGACGTCTCTACCACCGGCGGGCTCGCCGAGTCGGAACCGACGGCACAGCCGGCGGCCAACCGCGGCGCCACCGAGCGGCGCTTCGTTATCGACGGCGACGGCAGCGCCACGGTGCGCGCTTCGAGCAATCTGGCCTGGCAGTTCACCGCCATTCCCGACCGTCCGCCGACCATCGCGCTCACCGGCGAGCCGCAGGCGACGCCGAATGGGCTGCAGATGTCCTACAAGCTCGAGGACGACTATGGCGTCGTGGGTGCGCAGGCGACCTTCAAGCTGATGACCCGCCGCGGCACCAACGGCCACCCGCCGCGCAGTCTCTACGAGGCGCCGGAATTCACGCTCTCACTGCCGCAGGCGCGCACCCGCAACGGCGTCGGGCGCACCACCAAGAACATCAACGACCATCCCTGGGCCGGCGCCGAAGTGTCGATGACGCTGACCGCGCGCGACGAAGGCGGTAACGAAGGCTCCACCGATCCGATCGATTTCCGGCTGCCGGAGCGCGCGTTCACCAATCCGGTTGCGCGCTCGCTGATTGAGCAGCGCAGGAATCTTGCGCTCGACGGCGACGCGCAGGCGCTGGTGCTGACCGCGCTCGATGCGCTCACCTGGGCGCCGGAGAAATTCAAGATCGAATCCAAGGTCTATCTCGGCCTGCGCTCGATCTTCTATCAGCTGGCGCGCGCCAAGAGCGACGACCAGCTGCGCGACGTGGTCGCGCGCATGTGGGACATGGCCGTCACGCTCGAAGACGGCAACATGTCGGATGCCGAGCAGGCGCTGCGGGCCGCGCAGGAAGCGTTGCGGCAGGCGCTCGAGCGCGGCGCCAGCGAGGAAGAGATCAAGAAGCTGATGGACCAGCTGCGGGCGGCGGTCGATCGCTTCCTGCAGGCGCTCGCGGAACAGATGAAGCGCAATCCGGATCAGGCGCAGCGTCCGCTCGATCCGAATGCGCGCCAGCTCAGCCCGCAGGATCTCAAGAGCATGCTCGACCGCATGGAGAAGGCGGCGCGTTCCGGGTCGCGCGACGACGCGCGCAAGATGCTCGACGAGCTCGCACAGATGCTCAACAACCTGCAGATGGCGCGGCCGGGCCAGCAGGGGGACGACGGCGACGACGAGATGAACCAGGCGCTCGACCAGCTCGGCGACATGATCCGGCGGCAGCAGCAGCTGCGCGACCGCACCTTCGAGCAGGGCCAGGACCAGCGCCGCCAGCAAGGCCAGCGCGGTCAGAAAGGCCAGAAGGGTCAACGGGGGCAGCAGAACCAGCCTGGCGAGCAGGAGAATGAGGGCCAGCCGGGGCAGCAGGGCCAGCAAGGCATGGGCGACTTGCGCGACCAGCAGCAGGCGCTGCGCGAGCAGCTCGATAAGCTGCTCGATGAATTGCGCAAGCGCGGCCTCGGTCAGCAACCCGGCCAGCCGGGCGAGAGCGAGATGCAGCAGCTCGGCCGCGCCGGCAAGGACATGGGTCAGGCAGAGAGCCAGCTCGGCGACGGCGATTCCGACAGCGCCGTCGATTCACAGGGCCGCGCGCTCGATGCGCTCCGTCGCGGCATGCAGAACCTCGCGCAGTCGATGCAGCAGGGCAACGGGCAGGGACAAGGCCCCGGCCAGCCTGGCGGCCGAGGTCAGGAACGTGCGCAACGGGATACCGATCCGCTCGGCCGGCCGCGGCGCGGGCCCGACATAGATTCTGGGCTACCCAACACCTGCCTCAACACCGACGATCCCAAGTGCTTCCCGGCGCGCCGCCGCGCCGAGGAAATCCTCAACGAGCTGCGGCGCCGCTTCGGCGAAGGTTTCCGCCCGCAGCTCGAGCTCGACTATATCGAGCGGCTGCTGCGGGATATCCGGTAGTCCGTATGACCAAGCTGCTTGAGAAGGCGCTCGAAGCGGTGCGCAAACTGCCTGCGGACAGCCAGGATGAAATCGCCCGCGCGATGTTGAATCTTGCGGCCAACGATGGCCAACCTGAGATCGTTCAGCCTGATGATCTCCCGGCGGTCATGGAAGGTCTTGCGCAGGCGCGTCGCCGCGAGTTTGCGACCGATGAGGAGGTTGAAGCGGCGCTGCGTCGCTTTGATCGATGAAGGTCCGGCTTACGCCGCGGGCAGCGAGGGACCTCGCTGACATTGCCGACTATCTCCATGAACGAAATCCAACCGCTGCACGGCGCGTCCGCGATGCGATATTGGAGTTGTTGCGAAATCTGGCGTCATTTCCTCATATAGGCCGAAGGCAAAATATTGAGCACGTCAGGCGGCTCGTTGTTCGCCGATACGGATACTTGATCTACTACGAAGCCAATGAATCTGCTGAAGAGATCGTAATCCTCACGATCCGGCACCCCTCCCGCAGACGCGAATATCTGGATATCTAATGCACCTGCCGCGTCGCGGCGGCGGCGATCGCATCTCGCACGGCGCCACGGATGGTCGCGAGCGAGAACGGCTTCGCGATCACGTCGTGGATCAGCGCATCGAGGCCTGAGGCGCGCTCGCGCTGATCGGCATAGCCGGTCATCAACAGGATCGCGACATGGGGATGGTCGCGCGCGGCCGCGAGCGCAAGCGCAATGCCGTCCATGATCGGCATGCGGATGTCGGTCAGCAGCAGCTCGAACCCGCCTTGCTCGCGCGCGAGCACGTCGAGCGCCTCGGCGCCGTCATTGGCAGTCACGACGGCGTGGCCGTCCTGCGCCAGCGCGCGCGCCACCAGGCTGCGGATGCCTTCTTCGTCCTCGGCGATCAGGATGCGGGCCATTGCCTACCTCATTGCACTCCGGCGACCAGGTCGCGCCGGTTGAAGAATCGCACCAGCACCGCGTGTGCCTCGGGCGGCGGCGATGCGAGGCGCGAGCGGAACGGGATGGTGGCGCCGGGTGCGATCGTGTTGCGCGCCGGCACCGCGGTCCAGTTGTAGATCTCGTGACCCTTGGCGTTGCGCACGGCGAAGCGCAGCCGCGGCACGTTGATCGTCTGCTTGCTGGCGCTCCGGACGACGCCCTCGACCACCAGCATCGGCGTGCCGTCCTGGGTTTCCTTGCGGGTGACCAGCTCGGTGAAAGCAAGGCCGCGCAGGTTCACCTCGAGGCCGACCGCGGCATAGACCGCGGCCGTCTGCGGCAGCACCCGCACGATGTCGGCACGAAACGCGATGAGCCCGATATTGATGGCGATCAGCAGCACGATCGCGGCGCCCCAGCCCGGCACCGGCCAGCGCGACTTGCGCTTTGGCGGCGGCCGCCGGATCCGGCGGGCGGCGACCGATTCGATGTTTTCGGGGACGGTCTCGGCCGGTGGCTCCGGCGCCGCCTCTTGGCTCGGCACCAGTGCCGGGGCGTCGTCGACCCTCACCGGCGCGTCGGGGACGTCGTGCTCGCGCGGGCCTGGCAGCGGGCCCGGCCCGCGGTCGTCGCGCTCGAATTCGGGCGCCGGCGGCTGGCTCATCGGGGGGTCGGCCGGCGCCTCTGCCAGCGCCCCCTCGGCAGGCGGCTCGCCGCCATGGCCGAGCGCCGCCAGATCCTGCTGATGGGAGAGGGAAATCGCCGCCATGGCCTCGGTATTGGCGGCGAACCAGACCTTCTGGCAGCGGACGCAGCGCACCGACCGCCCCGTCGCGCCAAGCGAGGACGCCTCAACCTGATAGGAGGTCGCGCAGTTCGGGCAGACGATCAGCATCGGCGAACTCAAGGGACACCCCGGGGGTCGGCCGGGACGGTAGCAAGCGACCGTTAACGGACCGGAAACCATGTCGGGCCTGGAAAGGGCCGCCGAACACGCTCCGTTGTGCAGGGCGCCGGCGCTGCCGGCCGCCGGGATGGGCCGACCTGACGGGGCGCTGCTATAAAGCGAATCGGCGCCGGCTTTGGGTGGGGCTCGGAGCAGAACGTGGTCCGATTCGAAAACGTGGGTTTGCGCTACGGCCTCGGGCCGGAGGTCCTGCGCGACCTCAGTTTCCGCATCGAGCCGCACTCGTTCCAGTTCCTCACCGGGCCGTCGGGCGCCGGCAAGTCATCGCTGCTGCGGCTGTTGTTCCTGTCGATGCGGCCGACGCGCGGGCTGGTCACGCTGTTCGGCCACGACATCGCCACGCTCGGCAAGGACGCGCTCGCGACGCTGCGCCGGCGCATCGGCATCGTGTTCCAGGATTTCCGCCTGCTCGACCACATGACCACCTACGAGAACGTGGCGCTGCCGCTGCGCGTGCTCGGCCGTAAGGAAGACACCTACCGCGAGGAGGTGGTGGAGCTCCTGCAATGGGTCGGGCTCGGCGAGCGCATGTCGGCGCTGCCGCCGGTGCTCTCGGGCGGCGAGAAGCAGCGCGCCGCGATCGCGCGCGCCGTGATCGCGCGTCCGCAGCTGCTGCTTGCCGACGAGCCGACCGGCAACGTCGATCCGAACCTGGCGCAGCGCCTGCTGCGGCTGTTCGTCGAATTGAACAAGTCCGGGACTTCGGTGGTCATCGCGACCCACGACATCGCGCTGATGGATCAGTACGACGCCCGCCGGCTCGTGCTGCATGAAGGACGGCTGCATGTCTACGATTGACGACAATCGTGGCGTGGAGGCCTACGCCGACCGACCGCTGGCGCAGGCGGAAGCGCCGGCCCAGGAGATGCCGCGCTTCGAGAATCCGATCGTTCCCGACAACACGATCGGCGGCCGCGCGCTGATCGCGGTCATCGCCATCATGACGTTCCTGGCCTCGCTGACCACCGGCGCCGTGATCCTCGTGCACTCCGCCGCCGGCGACTGGCAGTCGGAGGTGGCGCGCGAGGTCACGATCCAGGTGCGGGTCGCGTCCGGCCGCGACATCGAGGCCGACGTGCTGCGCGCCGCGGAGCTCGCGCGCAAGCTGCCCGGCGTGGCCGATGTGCGCGCGTATTCGCGCGACGAATCCGCCCGCCTGCTGGAGCCGTGGCTGGGCGCCGGGCTCAAGCTCGACGACCTGCCGGTGCCGCGCATCGTGGTGGTGCGGCTCGAAAGCGAGCCGGTGCCCGATCTTGCCGAGTTGCGCCGGCTCCTCGCCGCCGAGGTGCCGGCGGCGAGCCTCGACGACCACCGCAACTTCGTCGACCGCATGCGGGCGATGTCGAACGCGGCGCTGTTCGGCGGACTGGCGATGCTGGCCCTGATGCTGCTGGCAACCGTGCTGTCGGTGGTGTTCGCGACCCGCGGCGCCATGGTCGCCAACCGCACCGTGATCGAGGTGCTGCACTTCATCGGCGCCAAGAACGGCTTCATCGCCGGTCACTTCCGGCGCCGCTTCCTGCGGCTTGGCCTGCAGGGCGGCGCCATCGGCGGCGGCAGCGCGCTGGCGTTGTTTGCGCTGGCGGAGTTCGCCACCCGCTGGCTCCTGGGAGCGGCGGCGACCCAGCAATTCACAGCCCTGTTCGGTACGTTTTCGATCGGGTGGATCGGCTACGCCGCGGTAGTCGCCCAGGTTGTGCTGATTGCGCTGGTGGCCGCGTATACGTCACGGGCCACCGTGAACCGGACGCTCGAAGCCATTCAATAACCCTTGCCCTCGTCCGGTCCTGCCGCGCGTCATCGCCATGGCGCGGCCGGAATTTGGTTGGAAAACCGGTTCCCACGTTTCGGGATCATGCATATGGTCCAACTGGATGGAGAGGATGCCGACAATCGGGTCGCGCACCGGTGATCGCAACGGTGGCGCGGCCGAGACGGGCCGCGGGCCAGGGCGATTGTTACGTCGCCTCGTCCGGCTGACGGTCGCGCTCTGTGTCGGTGCGGCGCTGCTGCTTGCGCTCGGGTTCTTCTGGTTCGTCTCGGTGCTGCCGACGGAAGAGGTCAAGCTCGATCGCAAAGCCGACGGCATCGTCGTGCTCACCGGCGGCGCCTCGCGGATCGTCGACGCCATGGAGTTGTTGGCGGCCAAGGCGCGGCCAGCGCCTCCTGATCAGCGGCGCCAATCGCTCGACCAATGCCAAGGAGATCGTGCGCCTGCATCCGGAGTTCGAATCGATCGTGGCCTGCTGCGTCGACTTCGATCGCTCGCTGAACACGCTCGGCAACGCGATCGAGACGCGCCGGTGGGCGCAGAAACGCAACGTCCGCTCGCTGATCGTGGTGACCTCGGGCTACCACATGCCGCGCGCCATGGCCGAGATCGCCCACCAGCTCCCGGGCGTGACGCTGATCCCGTTCCCGGTGTTTTCCGAGAAGCTGCGGGCGGAGCCGTGGTGGTCGAGCCCCGCGACCGCGCGTCTGATCCTGCTCGAGTATCTGAAGTTCCTGTTCTCGCACGTTCGCATGCTGGTGAATCCGAGCGCAGACGTCTCAAGCTGAGCTCACACTGGCGGCAGCGCCGCCTGCCGGGGTAATATCGACATCCGGACAACATCGCCGCGGCGCGCGCCGCTTCTTCCGCCCCACAGGACTTGCTCGTGCTCTTGATCCTTCGCTCGGCTCTCTTCAACGTCCTGTTCTATCTCAATCTGTTCGTGCACTTCATCGTCGCGATCCCGACGCTGGTGATGCCGCGCATCGCGATCATCAAGGTCGCGATGTTCTGGGGCATCACCAATAACTGGCTGCTGCGCGCTATCTGCGGCATCAAGGTCGAATACCGCGGGGTCGAGAAAATTCCTCCCGGCGCGCTGCTGGTTGCCTCCAAGCATCAGTCGCTGTGGGAGACCTTCGCGTTGCTATGGCTGTTCTCCGATCCGGCGTTCATCCTCAAGCGCGAGCTGCAGTGGATTCCGTTTTTCGGCTGGTACGCCATGAAGGCCAGTATGATCCCGGTCGATCGTGGCCGGCGCGGCCAGGCGCTGGCCGACATGACCGATCGCGCGCGTGTTGAGCTCGCTCGTGGGCGCCAGATCGTGATCTTTCCCGAAGGCACGCGGCGCGCGCCCGGCGCCGAGCCGAGCTACAAATTCGGCATCGTGCATCTCTATGGCGAGACCGGCATGACGTGTCTGCCGATCGCGCTCAATTCCGGGCTGTTCTGGCCGCGCCGGTCGTTCCTGCGCTATCCGGGAACGATCGTCGCCGAGATCCTCGATCCGATTGCGCCTGGACTGAGCAAGGACGAATTCGCGGCGCGGCTGCAGCAGGATGTCGAGGCCGCGACCGCGCGGCTGATTGCGGAAGGCGAACGCGAGCTTGCGAAGAGCGGGATCAGAAGCGCGCCGGCCGCGCGCACCTCAGGGTGACGCCGCCGCGCCGCCGTGCGTCTCGTGGATGCCCTTGAGCCGCTCTGCGAGCAGATGCAGCTCGGTCTCCCGGTAGCCCAGCTCTTCGAGCGCGGTCACGGTCGCGAGCACATAGTCGCGGTTGTGGCCGGAATGTCCGTGGCCCTGGCGCACGTGATGCACCTGCTGATCGAGCGTCAGCCTTCCGGCGTATTGCGGATGGCTGCGGTCGACCATGTAGCAGAGCGCAGGCACCACGCGCTCGGGATTGGTCTTGAGCCGCACCGGCCGCACGAACTCGCGGTAGACCATGGTCACCTGCTCGCGCGAGCGCAGATAGGCGACGGTGTCCGCGCGCTTCGCCGCGACGACGCGGAAGGCGATGCCGCGGCAGGCGCCGCCGCGATCGAGACCGAGCACGAGGCCGGGGCGTTCCGGCGTGCCGCGATGCACGAAGGAATAGACGCAGAGCGCGCGATGCGCGCCGATCAACCGCGCGTCCAGACGTTCGACATAGTCGAAGCCCGGCCGCCACATCAGCGAGCCATAACCGAAAACCCAGAGGTCGCCGGCGGCAGGATCAGTCAGCGGGTCCATGAAAACGGTGGTTCCAATACGGGTTCTGACCTTTCGGCGCCGGCAGGCGAGATGAATTCCATAGTTATAAATCGTTACGCCTTACGCAACATTGCCCGTGTCGATGCTGCTGTTCGGATTCTTCATAGCGCCTTGTTGTAGGATCGCGCCGCGCTTTATGCCTGAGGCGGTTGCACTTTTTCCTTGCAAACGCCTCATTCAAGGGCTTGAGAGGCGACCGCGCGGCCCGCCGCCGCAGTAGACTTGGGTCCAGGAGCGTAGTGACCATGCTTGATCGACAACCCGCAACGCGCCGCCGCCTATGGCTGTTCGTGCCATTTGCGTTGCTGGTCGCCCTCGCGGTGATCTGGACCGGGCTCTGGTTCTATGCCGCGTCGCGCGCGGAGACCGCCATCGCCGGCTGGCGTGCGCGCGAGGCGAAATCCGGCCGCACCTATGAATGCGGCACGCAAGCGATCTGCAGGATTTCCGTTCCGCATCGAAGTGCGTTGCACCGAACCGGTCGCGGAGCTGCGCGGCAAGAATGCGCAAGTCGTGCTCAGGGGCGCCGACCTGGTGATGCTGGCGCAGATCTACCAGCCGACTTTGCTGATCGGCGAGTTCAAGAGCCCGATGACGGTCGCCGATCCGGGCCAGCCGCCGGCCTATGTGGTGAACTGGTCGCTCGGACAATCGAGCGTGCGCGGCACGCCGCGCGCGCCGCAGCGCGGCTCGCTGGTGTTCGACAATCTCAAAGTGCAGCGGCCCGGCAGCGATGCGACGGTTCTCAGCGCCAAACGGTTCGAGCTGCATGGCCGCATGGCCGAAGGCTCGGCCGCCGACAATCCGGTGCTCGATGTCGGCCTGCGCGCCACCGCCGCCAGCGCGCCCGAGGTGCACCCGATCGCGGCCATTCCGCTCGACGCCGAAGTCTCCGCGACCTTGCGCGGCCTCGCCGACTTCGCGCCAAAACCCTGGCCGGCGCGGTTCCGGGAATTGCAGGCGCGCGGTGGCCGCATCGACATCGTCAATGCGCGCGTGCAGCAGGGCGAGGTGATCGCGGTGAGCTCCGGCTCGCTCGGCCTCACTGAGCGTGGCAATCTCGACGGCCAGCTGCAGATGACGGTGGTCGGCCTCGAGCACGTGCTCAAGCAGCTCGACCTCGAGGCGCATCGTCTCGCAGGGCCGTGTCGGCTCCGCCATCGACAAGCTCGACAAGCTGCTGCCCGGGCTCGGCGGCATCGCGCGCAAGCAGGCAGGGCCAGAGCATCCTGGTCGGGCTCGACGCGATCGGCAAGCGCACCACGCTCGAGGGCAAGCCCGCGGTCACGGTGCCGCTGCGCTTCGTCGACGGCCGGGTGATGCTCGGGCCGCTGCCGGTCGGCCGCACGCCGCCGCTGTTCTGACAATCTCGCAGCAGTCGCAGCCGCAGTTATTGTGCCCTCTCCCCTTGCGGGAGAGGGCGACTCGGACTTGCAACATAGGGAAGCGGGTGAGGGGTTTTCTTCGCAAAACTTCTTACGCAGAAGACCCCTCACCCAATTGCGCCTGTGGATTCTTTCTTGAGCCCTCTCCCGCAAGGGGAGAGGGCACAGCAACCTGCACCGCGCCGTTGTTCTGACAATCTGCGATCTACGGCTTGGTCTCGCGGAAGCGGCCCACGAAAATCGTGCGCCAGCGCTTGCCGGTGAGATAGAACAGGCCGGTCTTGGCATCATAGGCGATGCCGTTGAGCACGTTCTCGGCCGAGTTGGTGCTGGCCCGCTCGTCGGGCGTCATCACTTCCCACAGCACGCCGAGATCGGCGACGGCGTCGATACAGCCCGTCTGCGGATCAAAACGCACGATCGCGCGGGTGGTGAAGATGTTGCCGTAGAGCTTGCCGTCGACGCGCTCGAGCTCGTTGACGCCCGCGACCGCTTCCTTGCCGGCGCGGATGGTCACCGACTTGCCGATCTTGAAGGTCTTCGGATCGGCGTAGTAGAGCGACGGTCCGCCGTCGGTGAACAGGAGGTTGGTGCCGTCGTGCGAGAGCCCCCAGCCGTCGCGCGGGTTGCGCATCTGCCGCTTGAGCTTGCCGGCGGTGTCGTAGACGAACACCTGCCGCTCCTGCCATGTCAGCTGAAACACCTCGTCGTCAAGGATGGTGAGGCCCTCGCCGAACACCTTGCTGCCGCGGTCCGCCAGCGTGGTCACCTTGCCGTCGAGCGTGATGGTGTTGAGCTGGGTGGTGCCGCCGATATTGCCGGTGCTCTCGTAGAGCACGCCGTCGCGCAGCTCCAGTCCCTGCGTGAACCCGACCCGGCTGCGGACGATCTTGCTCACGACCTCGAACTGCATCAGCGCCGGATCGCTGCAAACCTGCGCCAGGGCCTGCGGCGGCGCCGCCAGTAGCAACGCGACCAATCCCGCGCGCCACGCCATGCGCGCGGCGGTGCGGGCCGATAGTGTCGTTGGTCGGCTCGGTTTCATGGCTTGCCTTGCTCTTTGCCGCCGCATAATGCCACGATGATGACCATTGTGGAGCCGGGGTTCGCGTGGCCAAGCGTTCGTTCATCACAGGCGTTAACGGGCAGGACGGCGCCTATCTGGCCAAGCTGCTGCTGGAGAAAGGCCATGCCGTCGTCGGCGCCGTGCGCAACGCGGCGACCGCCAATCTCGGCCGGCTGCAGGAGCTCGGCATCGCCGGCGATGTCGACCTCATCGATTTCGAGCTGCAGGAGTTCGGCAATGTCCTGCGCGTGATCGAGCGCGCGCAGGTCGACGAGGTCTACAATCTCGCCGGGCAGAGCTATGTCGGCCCCTCGTTCGAGAAACCGGTCCACACCGGCCAAGTCAACGCCATCGGCGTCACCGCCATCCTCGAAGCGATCCGGGCCCTCGGCGCGGGCATCCACTTCTACCAGGCCTCCACCTCCGAATTGTTTGGAAAGGTGCTGGAGACCCCGCAGACCGAGCGCACGCCGTTCTATCCGCGCAGCCCCTATGCCGCCGCCAAGGCCTACGCGCACTGGATCACCGTGAACTACCGCGAGAGCTACGGCATGCATGCGGTCTGCGGCATCCTGTTCAATCACGAGTCGCCGCTGCGCGCGCAGGGCTTCGTGACCCGCAAGATCACGCTCGGCCTGGCGCAGATCCGGCACAAGCAGCGCGACGTGCTGGAGCTCGGCAATCTCGACGCACGGCGCGATTGGGGCTTTGCCGGCGACTATGTGGACGGCATGTGGCGCATGGTCCAGCACGCGCCCGCCGCCGACTATGTGCTGGCAACCGGGGAGACGCGCTCGATCCGCGACTTCGTGACGGAGGCGGGCCGCCACCTGGGTTTCGATATCGTCTGGCAAGGCTCGGGAACGGATGAGCACGGCCTCGACCGCGCCAGCGGCCGCGTCGTGATCCGGGTCAATCCGCAATTCTTCCGGCCCGCCGACGTCGACGTCGTGTGCGGCGATGCGAGCAAGGCTGCCCGCGAGCTCGGCTGGAAACCGCGCACGCCGTTTCCCGAAATCGTGCGGCTGATGGCGGAGGCTGACGAGCGACGCGTGCGCGAGGGACGGGTGTTGTTTTAGGCGCTAGTAGGCCGAGTATTCATTGCACAGGCATCTGTTGCGATGGGCCAACAAGAGACATTGCAGGCGACCAATTCCGTCAAAGCGTCTTCGCAGTAGCCCCAGGCCCATCGGCTATCGACGAGAGCTTGTAGCGTTGGAATTCTTGCGCCAAATGCCGAACAAATAGGTTGACGTGTCGGAGCATCGGCCGCGTCTTGCGATAGATCGCTGCATACGGCGGCGCGCCGGTGCAGTCCCAGTCGGTCAGGACCGGTACAAGCTTCCCAGAACGAACTTCATCCTCCACAGCAAATATGCCAAGCCGGATAATTCCGCATCCGGCAACGCCGGCTTCGCGCACGGCCTCTGTGCCTTGGACCAGCAGCTTGGGAGCGAACTTTACCTTCTGCCGCACTCCCGATTTTGCGAACTGCCATTCGTTCTGACGATCGCGGTCCAGCGTCACGAACGCCACGCATGCGTGGTGATGAAGATCGGTTGGCGCGCGGGGGACGCCATTGCGATCGAGGTATTCGGGCGATGCACACAGCACAAAGCGTGATTGAGCTAGCTTGCGCACGACCAGGCCCTGAGGTCCCGGCTGCCGCAGTCCGCCGCGTTGCCGCAGAGCACTTGGGCGAACGACAATATCGATGCCCCTGTTTCCGAATTCAGCTGCCTCATCTACACCGAGTAAAATGATTTCGATCTGTGGGTATCGTTGCTGAAATGAAGGAATAGCTCGCAGCAGCAATCGCCTTGGCAATCCTGGCGCCATGCCGACATTGATCCGTCCACGTGGCTCCGCTCGGTCGTTGCGGAAGCGCTGCGTCGCTTCAGCGAGTTTCTGAAGGATTTGGACGCAGTCGCGGTAGAACCGCGCGCCCTCGTCCGTCAGCCTCAGTGCTCGCGTCGATCGTGCGAACAGCACGATGCCCAATTCATCTTCCAGAGATTTGATCGCGCGACTGACCACCGACGGATCGGTCAGCACGGCCCGCGCTGTCGCCGCGAAACTTTTCGTTTCGACGACGCTCACGAAAATATTGATTGCGCGAATGGATGGATGCATCAGGCGCCCCGAAGCCTCGATTAGTGGTATTTTTGCATGAATATCGTGCGCTGGCTACCTGTTCTGGCGGCGGTATGACCCCGCTAGATTGATTCCCGGGACAAATCTCAATGAGACGATCAACGCTGCTTTAGCCGATCCCAAGATGAAGGCACGGCCACTTTTGCCAAGCAGGAGGGAAACATGAGGAAACTGCCAGTTGGCGATCGTATCAATTGCCATCTTGGGAAGTTTCGCGAGCGCAAATGCACAAACCTATCCGTCGCGTCCGATCACTTTCGTTGTGCCTTTCGCGGCGGGCGGGCCGCTCGACGCAATGGCGCGTGTCCTGAGCGAGCCGATGAGGCGGGCACTTGGACAGCCCGTGTTGATCGAGACCGTCACTGGCGCATCTGGCTCCGTCGGCGTGGGCCGCGTCGCCCGGGCAGCGCCCGATGGCCATACGGTTAGCATTGGCCATTGGAACACGCATGTCGCCAACGGTGCAGTCTACGACCTGCCATACGACTTGTTGAGAGACCTGGAGCCGGTCGCGCTGTTGCCCAGCAATCCGATGCTGATCGTCTCCAGAACGGGGGTGCCAGCAAGCAATCTCCAGGAGTTGATAACGTGGGTGAAGAGCAACCCGGATAAGGTGACGGCCGGGACCGCCGGAGCCGGCTCCGGAACGCACATCAGCGGCGTCTTTTTCCAGAAGATGACCGGGACTCGCTTTCCATTGGTGCCGTATCGCGGCACCGGCCCAGCTATGACTGATCTGATGGCCGGTCAGATCGACCTTATTGTTGATCAGGCGTCGAATTCGATGAACCAAGTGCGCGCCGGCAGCATCAAGGCCTATGCCGTCACCGCCAAGTCGCGACTGCCCTCAGCGCCCGATATCCCCACTGTCGATGAGGCGGGCCTGCCAGGCTTTCACATGTCGATGTGGTACGGTCTGTGGGTACCGAAGGGCACGCCTAAAGATGTCATTGCGAGGCTCAGTGCCGCTGCCATGGATGCTCTGGCTAATCCGGCTGTCACCAATCGCTTCGCGGAACTCGGGCTCGAAATTCCACCACGCGAGCAACAAACGGCGGAAGCGCTTGGCGCCTTGCAAAGGGCGGAGATCGCGAAATGGTGGCCGATCATCAAAGCAGCGAACATTAAGGCTGAGTGAAATCAAACCGAGATGTGAGGCAAGGTAGTGAAAATTCCGGCATCAAGGCGCAGCAACCTTCGAGCCCGCAAAGCCAGCTAAATACTTCAGCGTCCGAGGATGCAGGAACGAACCCATGAAACTTCCACGTCGATCATTCTTGCATCTGATGGCAGGTGCGGTCGTGCTGCCGACAACCTCGCGCGTCGCAAGTGCCCAGACCTATCCGACGCGGCCGGTGCGCTATGTCAATCCGTGGCCGCCGGGCGGCTCGACTGACGTCATAGCACGCCTTATGGGTCAATGGTTGTCGGGCCGACTTGGCCAACCGTTCGTCGTCGAGAATCGACCCGGCGCGGGCAGTAATATCGGAACCGAGGCCGTCGCCAAGGCGCCTCCTGATGGCTACACAATTCTTCAAATCTCGCTATCCAACGCGATCAACGCGACGCTCTACGACAAACTCAATTTTGATTTCCTCCGCGATATCGTGCCGGTTGCAAGCGCCACCCGCGGGATCGGAGTTCTGGCCGTGCACCCGTCGTTCCCAGCGAAGACGGTCCCGGAATTCATCGCCTATGTGAAGACCAGCCCTGGAAAAATCAATATGGCGTCGGGAGGTGTCGGAAGCGCGCAGCATCTTTACGGCGAGCTGTTCAAGGCGATGGCCGGCGTGGACATGCTGCACGTGCCGTACCGCGGCGGGCCGCCGGCGCTCAGCGACCTTCTCGCCGGACAGGTCCCGGTCATGTTCGATAATCTATCGACTTCGCTCCCGCACATACGGGCGGGCAAACTTCGCGCGCTAGCCGTGACCTCCGCAACGCGCTCACCATTCCTGCCGGATGTTCCGTCGATTGGCGAATTCGTCCCAGGCTATGATGCCTACGCTTGGCAGGGAGTTGGGGTGCCAAAGAACACCCCCGCCGCGATCGTCGAAACACTCAACAGAGAGATCAATGCAGGGCTTGCCGATCCTAAGATCAAAGCGCGCATCGCCGATCTGGGAACCATTGTGTTCGAAAGCTCAGCCGCTGACTTCGGCAAGTTCATCGCCGCAGAAACCGAGAAGTGGGCCAAGGTGATCCGGACGGCCAACATCAAGGTGGAATAGTCGGCTCGCGCTCTGATTCTCCATAAGACCGGTATCGCCCATCTTGCCGCTCCCATGTCTTCCGCTCCCATGTCGCCTTCGCCCCGAAGGCGGCCTTTCGGAATCGGCGCGTTTATAGGTGTGCGGCCACACTAGCTACGCTAGTCCTTGTCCGCATACGGCCGCGGCAGCGCGTCCGCCGGCAATCCCGGATGCGGGCGCCCGAAATCCGGCGCGGGGGAATCCTGGCCCATCTCGACGATGCTGCGGCGGATGGCGCGGCGTTCCGTGAAAATCTCGAACAGCGCGTCGCCGTCGCCGCGTCTTATGGCGCGCGTCAATTCAGAGACATCCTCGCTGAAGCGGCCGAGCATCTCCAGCACCGCGTCCTTGTTGGCGAGGAAGATGTCGCGCCACATGGTCGGATCGGACGAGGCGATGCGGGTGAAATCGCGGAAGCCGCCGGCGGAGAATTTCAGCACCTCGTTCTGCGTGACCTCGCGCAGCTCGAAGGCGGTGCCGACGATGGTGTAGGCGATCAGATGCGGCAGGTGGCTGGTCACCGCCAGCACCAGGTCGTGGTGGTCGGCGGTCATGGTTTCGACCTTGGCGCCGAACGACCGCCAGAACGCGGCGAGCCGCTCGGTCGCTTCCGGGCTCGTGCCCTCGGGCGGCGTCAGGATGCACCAGCGGTTGACGAACAGCTCGGCGAAGCCGGCGTCGGGGCCGGAGTATTCGGTGCCGGCCACGGGATGCGCCGGCACGAAGTGCACGCCGGCGGGCAGGTGAGGCCCCATATCGCGAACGATGGAGCCCTTCACCGAGCCGACGTCGGAGACGGTGGCGCCGGCCTTGAGGTGCGGACCGATCTCGGCCGCCACCGCGCCGCACGCGCCGACCGGAATGCAGACGATCACGAGGTCGGCGCCCTTCGCCGCCTCGGCGTTGGTGGCGACCACCTTGTCGGCGAAGCCGAGCTCGACCACGCGCTTGCGTGTCGCTTCCGAGCGCGCGGTGGCGACGATCTCCTTCACGACGCCCTGCTCGCGCGCGGCGCGCGCGATCGAAGAGCCGATCAGGCCGACGCCGATCAGCGCCAGGCGGTCGAACAATACTGTCTTGTTCGTCATGAGATGCACAAACCTGTCGACGCGACGGATATGTCCCCTCTCCCCGTAGGGGAGAGGGTTAGGGTGAGGGGGTTCGAACCTATCGAGAGGGCGTACCCCCTCACCCCACCCCTCTCCCCATGGGAGAGGGAGCAGACCGTGCTTGCCGCCCGATCTCGCACAAAACTCTCCCGAGCTCCATCACTTGCGTCCCATGAACTCGGCGAGCGCCTTGACCACCAGCCGGTTCGGCTCCTCGAGGCCCACGGTCAGGCGCAGGCAATCGGGCAGGTGATAGGAGGAGACGCGGCGCAGGATCAAGCCGCGGCTGGCGAGGAAGTCATCGGCCTCCGCCGCCGTCTTGCCCTTGGTCTTCGGGAAGTGGATCAGCAGGAAGTTGGCGGCGCTCGGCGTCACCTTGAGGCCGAGCTTGCGCACCTCGTCGGTCAGCCAGGCGAGCCATTGCTCGTTGTGGGCGCGCGCCATTTCCATATGCGCGGTGTCGTTGATCGCCGCGATCGCGGCCATCATCGCCGGCGTGTTGACATTGAACGGCCCGCGGATGCGGTTGATCACGTCGATGACGTGCGCGGGGCCGTACATCCAGCCGACCCGCAGCGCCGCGAGCCCGTAGATCTTCGAGAACGTGCGCGTCATCACGACATTGTTGCAGGTCGCGACCAGCTCGATGCCGGCGTCGTAGTCGTTGCGCCGGACGTATTCCGAGTAGGCGGCGTCGACGACCAGCAGCACATGCGGCGGCAGCGAGCGCTGAAGGCGCTTCAACTCGTCGTACGGAATATAAGTGCCGGTCGGATTGTTAGGGTTGGCGATCCACACCACCTTGGTGCGATCGCTCACCTTGGCGAGGATCGCATCGACGTCGGCGGTATGCTCCTTTTCCTCGGCGACGATTGGTGTCGCGCCGGAACCGAGCGTCGCGATCGGGTAAACCAGGAAGCCGTGCTTGGGGTAGATCGCTTCGTCGCCGTCCTTGAGGTAGGCGTCGCCAATCAGATTCAGGAGATCGTCGGAGCCGGCGCCGCAGATGATGCGCGCAGGATCGAGCCCATATTGCTTGCCGATGGCTTCGCGCAGCAGCCGGGCGGTGCCTTCGGGATAATCCTCGAGGTGGCCGGCGACCGACCGGAACGCCTCGATCGCCTTCGGGCTCGGCCCGAGCGGCGTCTCATTGGCCGACAGCTTGAACACGCGCGCGACGCCAGGCGCGCCGCTCTTGCCGGGAACGTAAGGCTCCAGGTCGAGCACGCCAGGGCGTGGTTCGGGCCGCGGTTGTGGCCTGTTGGCGGTCATTTTCCAGTCTTCCAGTGGTCTCAACCTACCTCAGTAGGAGGAGGTGCCTGGGAGGTTCAACGCGGTGGTCAGGCCCCCTTGGCCGGGACCCTATAGCGGGTCGCGTGGCTCCCGACGAGGGCCGTGGCGCGCACGGTTGCTCCGGCCTTAACAAGGGCGTCGTTGACGGCTGCGAGCTCCCCGCCATGGGGGATCGAGACCAGCAGCGCGGCGCCGTCGAAGGCATTGTCCGGCACGGCGATCACTTCCGCGATGGGCGCGACCGCCTTGGCGGCCTTGGCGCTCCAGCCGGCGACGCGCACGCTCCACATCGATACCTCGCGCACCATCGCGTCGGGGGCCGCGCGCGAGATCACGAACACCGGGATCGCCGCCGGATGGTCGGCGCGATCGACGAACGGCAGCCGCGCGATGATCTTCGGCGCGGAATCGAACTCGAGCGCGCTCCACCAGGCGCCGGCGCCGGCCACCGCAAAGGCCGGCACCAGGCCGAGATCGCCTTTCGATTCCGACACCGCCTCGACCACGCTGGCCGCGCCCATATGGGCGACGAACGGCACGGTGAACCCGAAGTGGAAGCGCGCGCTGTCGCGGATATGGGCGTCACCGGCGGAGAGATCGGCATGCACGGCGAACGGCGCCTGCACAAAGGTGAAGGTCGAGATGATGACGCGCCAGATGCCCTCGGCGGTATCGAGCGGCAGGATGCCTTTGTGGCGCTGGACCAGCCGGCGCATCATGTCGGCCTCGCGCGCGGGCCGGAACGCCGAGCCCGTTTCCTGCGTCTGCTTCACCGAAATCAGCCGGTCGATGATGTCGCCGCGCTCCATCAAGAGCCCATGCATGGACTCGTCGATACGGTCGATCTCGCGGCGCAGGTCCGCGAGCGACGGAGGTGCGGTATCGGGCTTTTTGGCCATGGTTACGCCGTTCAAACGGTCATCAATGCGCGGACATTGATAGGGTCGGGTGGGGCGGAAATCAAAGAAAACATTGACAGATTTGGGCAGACCCCTATCTAACCCCGACTGCCATGCCAGCCGTCCGGCATGGATGTCCGCCACAAGCTTCGGTCGAGCGAGGGCGTTGCGCTAATATCCGATGGTTAACCGGCCCGCCTTACAAGGCGGTGGCTGACAAGGTGTCGGAGAATGGTCGAGGCCGTGCTTGCTCCCGTGGATCGTGTGCGTGAGGCCGATGAGCCGCATTCCCACGTCGTTCGTTTTGGTCCGGACAAGCCGCTGCGGCTCGACGCCGGCGTCGACCTCGCGCCGTTTCAGATCGCCTACCAGACCTACGGCACGCTGAATGCCGACCGCACCAACGCGGTGCTGATCTGCCACGCGCTCACCGGCGACCAGCACGTCGCCAATGTTCACCCGGTCACCGGAAAAGCCGGTTGGTGGGAGACGATGGTCGGGCCCGGCCGCCCGATCGACACCGAGCGCTATTTTGTGATCTGCCCGAACGTCATCGGCGCGTGCATGGGCTCGTCCGGTCCGGCGTCGACGAATCCGCAGACCGACGCGCCGTGGGGCCTGGATTTTCCGGTCATCACCATCCGCGACATGGTGCGCGCGCAGGCGATGCTGCTCGATCATCTCGGCATCGCTTCGCTGTTCTCCGTCGCCGGCGGCTCCATGGGCGGCATGCAGGTGCTGCAATGGACCGCGAGCTATCCCGAGCGCGTGTTCTCCGCGCTGCCGCTCGCGGCGTCGACGCGCCACTCCGCGCAGAATATCGCGTTCCACGAGGTCGGCCGTCAGGCCATCATGGCCGATCCGGAATGGTGCAAGGGGCGCTATTTCGCCGAACGCAGGGATCCGCGCAAAGGGCTTGCGGTCGCGCGCATGGGCGCGCACATCACCTATCTCTCGGACGCGGCGCTGCACCGGAAGTTCGGCCGCCGCTTCCAGGATCGCGACAACCCGACGTTCTCGTTCGATGCCGATTTTCAGGTGGAAAGCTATTTGCGCCACCAAGGCATCTCGTTCGTCGAGCGCTTCGACGCCAATTCCTATCTCTATCTCACGCGCGCGATGGACTATTTCGATCTCGCCGCCGACTACGAGGGCGTGCTCGCCAATGCGTGGAAGCAAAGCCCGACGCGCTTCTGCGTGGTCTCGTTCACCTCCGACTGGCTGTTCCCGACGTCGGAATCCCGCGCCATCGTGCATGCGCTCAATGCCGGCGGCGCGCGGGTGTCGTTCGCCGAGATCGTCACCGACAAGGGTCACGACGCCTTCCTGCTCGAAGAGCCGGAGCTGTTCGCCATCGTGCGCGGCTTCCTCGAGGGCGCAGCCAGGGCGCGCGGGCTTCCCACCGCGCAGCGCCGATGATGCTGTCCCGCCTCAAACGCGACCTCACGATGGCCGAAGCCGCGCGTATGCCCGGCGGCGCCCGCGTCGACTTGCTGGTGGTCGCCGACATGGTCGAGCGCGGCGCCAAGGTGCTCGACATCGGCTGCGGCGACGGCGAACTGCTGCGGCTGCTCGCGGAGACGCGCAATGTCGACGGCCGCGGGATCGAGCTGTCGCGCGAGGGCGTGAACGAAGGCGTCGCCAAGGGCCTCGCGGTGATCCAGGGCGACGCCGACACCGACCTGTCGGACTATCCGAACGACGCCTTCGACTACGTGATCCTCTCGCAGACGCTGCAGGCGACGCGCCAGCCGCGCGTGGTGCTCGAGCACATGCTGCGCATCGGCCGGCACGCGATCGTGTCGTTCCCGAATTTCGGCCATTGGCGCATCCGCCTGCAGATCCTGTTCGGGGGGCACATGCCGCGCACCGACAATCTGCCCTATGCCTGGTGGGATTTGCCCAACATCCACTTCTGCACCATCAAGGACTTCCGCGAGTTGTGCGAAGTGGTCGGCGCCAAGATGGACCGCTCGGTGGCGCTCAACGCCTGGGGCGCGCCGATCCGGCTGAAGGTCCCGTGGTGGTTCTGGAATCTGTTCGGCGAGCAGGCGGTGTTTCTGCTCAGCCGCAACGGCGCGTCGTCCGCGGCGCACCGCGCCTCAAGCTAGAAACGTCCCGCAAAAAAGACCCCAAGACGGCTTTCGCCGCTTGGGGTCCATCAGGCTTACGCCGCTGGGCGACGGGGGATATCGGGGGGATGGGGATCGCCCAGCACGCCTGGACTCTTAGGTATGGCGCGCTGCCGCGGATTCAATGGGCCGCTAACTGCCTCAGCCGGAACGGATTTTCGGCGGTGTTATGTTATCCGCTCAAGGTGTCGCCGAGCGCGATTTCGCCGCCGGTAACGACCTCGGCATAGATGCCGCAGTCGGCGTGGCCGAACGTCTTCATCAGCGTGTTCGGGATTTCGAGATCGCGCGCGCCGGTCGCTGGATCGACATTGGTGGCGGCGCAACGCACGATGCGCTTGACGATCTTCACGTGAACGCCGTTGCCGATCGCAAGCTTGCGGCCGACCATGTCGAGCTCCTGCCAGGCCGGCCAGCCCGTGACGTAGAGATTGGCGCGGAAGCGCAGCGGATCGATCGGCGCGCCGACATAGTTTTCGAGGTCGGCGACCGACGCGAGATTGATGATCGAGACGACCTTGGCGGCGACGTCCGAGAAGCTGAAGCCCGGCGCATGCAGCACCTTGGGCGGTCCGCGCAGATCGGCGGCGCTGAACGACGCGAAGAATCGCTCGATCGCGGCGCGGCCGTCGGCCGTTCGGAGGTCGCCGCGGGCGGCTTCGCGGCCGTCGTAGCCGACGGTGAGCGTATGCGTGGCGTCGTCAAAGCGGGTGCGCAGCGTCGCCAGCCGCTCGTTCCGCATCAGCATGAGATAGCGCATCTTCGGCTGGTGCTTCGGCGCCGCCGGGTCGAAGCCGGAGGGGCCGTTCTCGATGGCGTAGAGCCGGTCGCCCGGGACGGTCTGCCCCGGCGTCAGCGCCACCCGCGGAAGCGGCTCGGGGGAGAGGCCCTTTACCGGAAACCGATAGATGCTTTGCAGCGTTGCCGTAGCCAAAACACACCTGTCAGCGAGTATTTCAATGGACGACGATCTGGCCCGGATGGACCGCGAGCAGCTGGTTGAGGAGGTGAAGCGCCTGCGGGCGGGAATCCGCGCGCACCGCGATAGTACCGGACATGACCTCTGCTGGCACCACCCGCAACTGTGGGGGCTGCTACCCGAGCGGATCGAGCCCGCGATCGCGGTCCCGCCCTGGCCAAAATTCCTGCGCGGGTGCCTCAAATACCGGGAATCGCTGGATCGCCAGGCGCCGGACGCGCCGCCGCTGGGACGCGGAGTACCAGGGCGAGCGAAAGCCTTGAATTAACGAACGATCTGCCATCCGCGCAGGAAAAGCCCGGCCGCTCTTCCGAATTTGCGAGTCCATTCCTAAATTATCGGTGGCGGGTGCTTTCGGGGCCCGCCGAACTTTGACCACCCATCGACGATGTTCCTCACGCGCCGCAACGGGCGGAGGGATAGGCTGAGGGAGAACGACATATGGACTTTGAAAAATACACGGACCGCGCCCGCGGTTTCGTGCAATCCGCACAATCACTGGCCCTGCGCGAGGGCCACCAGCAATTCTCGACCGAGCATCTGCTCAAGGTCCTGCTCGACGACCCGGAAGGGCTCGCCGCAGGCTTGATCGACCGTTCCGGCGGCCGGTCGCGCGAAGCGCTGGCCGCCGTGGAAGCGGCGCTTGCCAAGCGTCCGAAGGTCTCGGGCGCCGGGGCCGGGCAGGTCTATCTCGATCCGGCGCTCGCGCGCGTTTTCGACCAGGCGCAGAAGATCGCCGAGAAGGCGGGCGACAGCTTTGTCACCGTCGAACGGCTCCTGCTCGCGCTGGCGCTCGAGAAGGACAGCGAGGCCGGCAAGATCCTCGCCCGCGCCGGGGTCACGCCGCAGAATTTGAATGCCGCCATCGAGACGCTGCGCAAGGGCCGCACCGCCGACAGCGCGTCGGCCGAGAACGCCTATGACGCGCTGAAGAAATACGCCCGCGATCTCACGCAGGCGGCGCGCGACGGCAAGATCGATCCCGTCATCGGCCGTGACGAGGAGATCCGGCGCACCATCCAGGTGCTGTCGCGGCGCACCAAGAACAATCCCGTGCTGATCGGCGAGCCCGGCGTCGGCAAGACCGCCATCGTCGAAGGGCTCGCGCAACGCATCGTCAACGGCGACGTGCCGGACAGCCTGCAGGACAAGAAGCTGCTCGCGCTCGACATGGGCGCGCTGATCGCCGGCGCGAAATACCGCGGCGAGTTCGAGGAACGGCTCAAGTCGGTGCTGCAGGAGGTGACGTCGTCGGACGGCGGCATCATCCTGTTCATCGACGAGATGCACACGCTGGTTGGCGCCGGCAAGGCCGACGGCGCGATGGACGCCTCGAACCTGCTCAAGCCCGCGCTGGCGCGCGGCGAACTGCATTGTATCGGCGCCACCACGCTCGACGAATACAAGAAGCACGTCGAGAAGGACGCTGCGCTCGCGCGGCGCTTCCAGCCGGTGTTCGTGCCCGAGCCGACGGTCGAGGATACGATCTCGATCCTGCGCGGCCTGAAGGAGAAATACGAGGCGCATCATGGCGTCCGCATCACCGACTCGGCCATCGTCGCGGCGGCGACTTTGTCCAACCGCTACATCAGCGACCGCTTCCTCCCGGACAAGGCGATCGACCTCGTCGACGAGGCGGCGGCACGGCTGAAGATGCAGGTCGATTCCAAGCCCGAGGAGCTCGATACCATCGACCGCGAGATCGTGCGGCGCAAGATCGAGCAGGAGGCGCTCAAGAAGGAGAGCGACCCCGGCTCCAAGGCACGCCTGAAGAATCTCGAATCCGAACTGAAGCAGCTCGAAAAGCAGTCGGCCGATCTCACCTCGCGCTGGAAGGCGGAAAAGGACAAGCTCTCCGACGCGCAGAAGCTCAAGACCGAGCTCGATGGGTTGCGGGTGGAGCTCGCCAACGCGCAACGCAAGGGCGAGTACCAGCGCGCCGGCGAACTGGCCTATGGCCGCATTCCCGACCTTGAGAAGAAGCTGAAGGCGGTCGAGGGCAGCGAAGGCAAGGGCGCGATGGTCGAGGAGGCGGTGACCGCCGACCACGTCGCGCAGGTGGTCTCGCGCTGGACCGGCGTGCCGGTCGACAGGATGCTCGAAGGCGAGAAGGAGAAGCTCCTGCGCATGGAGGAGCAGCTCGGCAAGCGCGTCATCGGCCAGGCCGAAGCGGTGAAGGCGGTCTCGACCGCCGTGCGCCGCGCCCGCGCCGGCTTGCAGGATCCGCACCGCCCGATCGGCTCGTTCATGTTCCTCGGCCCCACCGGCGTCGGCAAGACCGAGCTGACCAAGGCGCTGGCGGAGTTCCTGTTCGACGACGAGAACGCGCTGATCCGCATCGACATGTCGGAATACATGGAGAAGCATTCGGTCGCGCGACTGATCGGCGCGCCGCCCGGATATGTCGGCTACGAGGAAGGCGGCGCGCTCACCGAAGCGGTGCGGCGCCGGCCGTATCAGGTCGTCCTGTTCGACGAGATCGAGAAGGCGCATCCGGACGTGTTCAACGTCCTGCTGCAGGTGCTCGACGACGGCCGGCTCACCGACGGGCAGGGCCACACCGTCGACTTCCGCAACACGCTGATCGTGATGACCTCGAACCTCGGTTCGCAGTTCCTGGTCGACCAGCCGGAAGGCCAGGACAGCGACGCGGTCAAGGATCAGGTGATGGCGGTGGTGCGGGCGAGCTTCCGTCCGGAGTTCCTCAACCGCATCGACGAGATCATCCTGTTCCACCGCCTCAAGCGCAACGAGATGACCCGCATCGTCGACATCCAGATGCGCCGCCTGGAGCGGCTCTTGGAGGATCGCAAGATCAAGCTCGTGCTCGAGCCCGCGGCCCGCGAATGGCTGGCGGAAAAGGGCTGGGACCCGGCCTATGGCGCGCGCCCGCTCAAGCGCGTGATCCAGAAGTCGATCCAGGATCCGCTCGCCGAGCTGGTGCTCGCCGGTACGGTGAAGGACGGCGACAAGGTCACGATCTCGGCCAGCAAGCAGGGCCTGGCCTTCAACGGCAAACTCGCCGTGGCGGCATAATTGATTTGGGCCCAACCGCCCTGAGCGACAGCGTGACGCTGCTACCGACCGCCGCCGGTCACAGACCGGCGGCGGTTTTGCGTTTATAAGACGGTCGTCAGTTCCGGGAGAGAAACGAAACCATGCACCACGCAGCGCGCGTCGCCACGGTCCTCGGTATTTTCGCGGTGGCAACCGCCGGGGCGGCTTTCGCCCAGAGCCCGGCCGAGTTCTTCAAGGACAAGACCGTCACGTTCTATGTCGGCCTTTCCGCCGGCGGCGGCTACGACGTCAATGCGCGGCTTGTTGCGCGGCATATCGGCAGATACATCCCCGGCAATCCGCAGGTGATCGTGCGCAACATGCCGGGCGGCGGCGGCCTGGTGATGACCAACTACGTCGCCAATGTCGCGAACAAGGACGGCCTGCATATCGGCGCGCCCCAGCGCGGCATTCCGTTTGAGCCGCTGCTCGGCGACCACTCGAATGCGAAGTTCGACGCGGTGAAGCTCAACTGGATCGGTAGCGCCAACACCGACACCAGCGTCGCGGTCGTGCACAAGCGCACCGGCGTCAAGACCTGGCAGGATCTCAAGACCCGCGCCAAGGATCTGATCGTCGCCGGCACCGGTATCGGCACCGAGAGCGTGACCGTGCCCTATATCCTGCGCAACCTGCTCGGCTTCCAGTACCGCGTCATCGCCGGCTATCCCGGCGGCAGCGAGATGAACCTCGCGATGATGCGGGGCGAGGTCGACGGCCGCGGTACGTTCTCGTGGACGAGTATCAAGCCGCATCTCAAGGAATGGATCGAACCGGGCGAGCTCATCGTCCTGTATCAGCAGGGCCTGCGGAAGCATCCGGACATCCCGAACATTCCGCTCGTCATGGAGCTGACCGACGACCCGGAAATCAAGAAGGTGCTGACGGTGCAGTTCACCGCCTTCGAGCTTGGCCGGCCTTATTTCGTGTCGGACGGCGTTCCCGCCGACCGCGTCGCCGCGCTGCGGCGGGCCTTCGACATGGCGATGAAGGACAAGGCGCTGCTAGCGGATGCCGACAAGCTCAATCAGGAGGTCAATCCCTTCACCGGCGAAGACATGCAGAAGGTGCTGGCGGAGGTGTACGCCACGCCCAAGCCGCTGATCGCGCGGCTCGCCGAGGCGACGAAATCCAAGCCCGATCTCAAGGTGCTGGAAGGCCAGAAGAAATAGCACAGTCTCAAACGAGATCTGTAGGGTGGGCAAAGGCGCGCAGCGCCGTGCCCACCATGACATGAGCGCATCATATCACGCTCTGGTGGGCACGGCGCTTGCACCGTCCAAGTTGCAAGGCTTGCGCACCCGGGGCGCGCCTTTTTCCCACCCTACGGACTTCTCTGGGTTGAAGATCAGCGCGTCGTCGTCGACGTCTGCGCGACGCGCGGCGGGTTCGCGCGTGTCGGGCCGGCGCGGCTGATCATGTTGTCGAGCCGCTCGCGCTCTTGCTCGAAGCTCGCGAGCGTTGCGCCCTCGAGCACGCGACCGCGCGGCAGGCGGAACTTCATCGGGTCGACGTGGCGGCCGTTGACGATGATCTCGTAGTGCAGGTGGGCGCCGGTCGACAGGCCGGTGGAGCCGACGTAGCCGATGATCTGGCCCTGCCGAACGCGCTTGCCCTCGGTCATGTTGCGGGCGAAGGCCGACATGTGGCCGTAGGCGGTCTGGTAGCCGTTGGCGTGCCGGACGCGGATGTAGCGGCCATAGCCGCCTTCCCATCCCATCTTTTCGACCGTGCCATTGCCGGATGCGTAGATCGGCGTGCCCATCGGCGCCGCCCAGTCCACACCGGTGTGTGCCCGGTATTGTCGCAGCAGCGGGTGATTCCGCATGCCAAAGCCGGATCGCATGATGCCGTCGGCAAGCGGCTTGCGGACCAGGAACTTCTTCGCGCTCTTGCCGGTGTCGTCATAGAAGTCGACGAGGCCGTCGTCGGCCGACTGGAAGCGGTAGTAGCGGCGCGTCTCGCCGCCGGTCGTGAGCGACGCGATCAGCACCTCGCCCTTGCTGTCATTGCTGCCTTCGTCCTCGGTGAACAGCACCTCGAACGAGTCGCCCGGCTGTACGCGGCGCTGGAAGTCGACGTCGTACGAATAGATGCGGATGAGATCTTCGATCAGCGGACGCGGGACCTGATTGCGGAGCGCGGTCTCATAGATGCTCTGGTAGAGCCGCACGCCCCGGCCGTCGTCTTCCTCTTCGTCCTGCTGCTGCTGACGCGAGCGGGCGACTTCGGTCTCGAGGTTGCGGATGTCGACCTGCACGTAGCGGCCGAGGTCGGACCAGGCGACGACCGCTTCGATGGCGCTATCGTTCGCGATCACGACACGGATCGGCTGCGCGAATTTCGGATCGTCGGTCGGCGCCAGCAGCACCCGCAGCTTGTGGTTCTCACGCACGCCGCCGTCGCGGCCGCGCGCACCGAGCGCCGCGGTGATGGCCTTGATGTCGTCCGGGCGCGCGCCGAGTTCGCGCAGCACGCTGGCGACCGTTTCGCCCTTGCGGACGGCGACCGTGCGTTCGCTCCAGGGCGTGCCGCCGGTGGTTTCCTTCTGGGTCTTGGGCAGCAGGGTGACGTTTTCCGGCGCCATGCGGGTCTCGAAGCCGGCATAGGGATCGGTGATCCCTTCGGCCGCATAGGCGAGGCGGGTGCCGCGCGGCAATTCGGGTGTCAGCTGTCGCGGCGGCGTGCTGCCGGTCCAGTTGGCGGCCTCGCGCACGCGGACGAGCACATCGTCGATCGACAGCACCGCCGCGATCTTGGCGCGCGGCAGCACCGTGGCGAGGTCGGCGGTGACGAAGGAGACCTCGGCGTCGACTTCGGAGTCGGGCGACTCGTCGGCCGTCGCCGCGCCTGGCGTGGCTTCGGCCGCCTGCATGCGCAGCGGATTGAAGGCCGGGATGTTGGCGGAGAGTTCGGAGGTCGAGAGCGCGAGATTGCTGGCGACGCGCACGAAGGCACGCACCCGCACGACCTCGCGATTGCCGACACGGCTGGTCTGGGTGTCGCGAATGACCCGGCGCTGGGCGTTTGATTCACTGGGCGGCGGCAGGCGGTCGGCCTTGCGGGCGGTGGCGGCGGCACGGTCGCCGGAGCCGCGCAGCGCAAGCTGCACGCGCTCGGGCACGGTGGCGAAATTGCTCTGGCCGTCGAGTGACGCAAAAACGGCGCCGCCCATGAGGGCCGCGCCGCACAGACCGGTCAGGATTGTTCCGCTGAACCACTGTACCGACACGCGGCGGCGATCGATGAGATTGCTGGTCTCGCCATCGACGGACAACGGCGGCTCATGGCCGAGGTCGATATGATCGGCCTCGCCACTCGTCCGGTATGCGCCGCGACGTTTCCCGTGATCCAAAACCGACCCCTCCACTCGCACCAGCGGGTGGCTTGCCACGAACCCAGACGATGAGTGCCAAAAACGCGGCCGACAACGGGCCTTAGACCCCGAACCCTTAAGGCACGATGCCTTACGTTCGAGCGATCCGTCAACGGACCGAGCCCTGCCGTCCTCGCTATACCGGGAAGCACCTTGCGGTCGCTGCGCCTGCGACCTTGGTGCCGAATCCCCCGACTGACACCTCCCGCCGACGCAAAGTAGGTCCTCGGAATGTGGCCCAAGTGCGACCGCTAGGGGCGGTAGGCGTCCATCGTCCACCCCTTGAGGTTGTGCACCGCGATGCCCATATCCACATCATGCCCACAGAACGCGCGCGGTCTGCTGCGCTGCGAAAGTGGGCTGATTTGTTGGGTTAGGTGTTGACACTCGTGTGTCAGCACGACTATATACCGGCCATACGGCGCGCCGTCCGCTTACACGGTGCGACTGCGCGCCTTCGAAGCTCCTCACTGATGAGCGTTTAGAGGCATCCGACCTCGGTCGGAGGCCTGCGGCTTCGACGGCTTTCCAGTTCACTGGAAAGCGGGACCACCATGGTTCCGGGCTGTTTGACAAGTGAATAGGAAGAAAGAGAAACGTGGACGGCGGAGTCCTTGCGCGCCGCGTCCTCGATCGAGGAGCAATCTTCGAAAGAGGTGCGGTGGACGAGACTTCGGCGGTCGACGTTTTAGGTCAACACCCTTGTCGTGAAAGCGGCAGGCGCGTGCGTGAGCAATCACGTGCGGGCTTGAGCGCGCGCAACAAGAGTGGGACCTCGTCAAACGTGAAGTGACCAGCCGAGATCAGATCTCATACAACTTGAGAGTTTGATCCTGGCTCAGAGCGAACGCTGGCGGCAGGCCTAACACATGCAAGTCGAGGGGCCGTAGCAATACGGCACCGGCAGACGGGAGAGTAACACGTGGGAACGTGCCCATCAGTTCGGAACAACCCAGGGAAACTTGGGCTAATACCGGATACGCCCTTACGGGGAAAGATTTATCGCTGATGGAGCGGCCCGCGTCTGATTAGCTTGTTGGTGAGGTAACGGCTCACCAAGGCGACGATCAGTAGCTGGTCTGAGAGGATGATCAGCCTCACTGGGACTGAGACACGGCCCAGACTCCTACGGGAGGCAGCAGTGGGGAATATTGGACAATGGGCGCAAGCCTGATCCAGCCATGCCGCGTGGATGATGAAGGCCCTAGGGTTGTAAAGTCCTTTCGGCGGGGAAGATAATGACGGTACCCGCAGAAGAAGCCCCGGCTAACTTCGTGCCAGCAGCCGCGGTAATACGAAGGGGGCTAGCGTTGCTCGGAATCACTGGGCGTAAAGCGCACGTAGGCGGCTTTTTAAGTCAGGGGTGAAATCCTGGAGCTCAACTCCAGAACTGCCTTTGATACTGAGAAGCTTGAGTCCGGGAGAGGTGAGTGGAACTGCGAGTGTAGAGGTGAAATTCGTAGATATTCGCAAGAACACCAGTGGCGAAGGCGGCTCACTGGCCCGGTACTGACGCTGAGGTGCGAAAGCGTGGGGAGCAAACAGGATTAGATACCCTGGTAGTCCACGCCGTAAACGATGGATGCTAGCCGTTGGCAGGCTTGCCTGTCAGTGGCGCAGCTAACGCATTAAGCATCCCGCCTGGGGAGTACGGTCGCAAGATTAAAACTCAAAGGAATTGACGGGGGCCCGCACAAGCGGTGGAGCATGTGGTTCAATTCGAAGCAACGCGCAGAACCTTACCAACCTTTGACATCCCGATCGCGGGCACCAGAGATGGAGCCTTTCAGTTCGGCTGGATCGGAGACAGGTGCTGCATGGCTGTCGTCAGCTCGTGTCGTGAGATGTTGGGTTAAGTCCCGCAACGAGCGCAACCCTCGCCCTTAGTTGCCATCATTCAGTTGGGCACTCTAAGGGGACTGCCGGTGATAAGCCGGAGGAAGGTGGGGATGACGTCAAGTCCTCATGGCCCTTACAGGTTGGGCTACACACGTGCTACAATGGCGGTGACAGAGGGATGCAATGGAGCAATCCTGCGCAAATCTCAAAAAGCCGTCTCAGTTCGGATTGTGCTCTGCAACTCGAGCACATGAAGTTGGAATCGCTAGTAATCGCAGATCAGCACGCTGCGGTGAATACGTTCCCGGGCCTTGTACACACCGCCCGTCACACCATGGGAGTTGGCTTTACCTGAAGACGGTGCGCTAACCGCAAGGAGGCAGCCGGCCACGGTAGGGTCAGCGACTGGGGTGAAGTCGTAACAAGGTAGCCGTAGGGGAACCTGCGGCTGGATCACCTCCTTTCTAAGGATGATCCTTCAGAGGCGAGCATCCGCTCGTCGCTATCGGATCTCTTGGAAACACAAGGGCTCAGTCAGAGCCCATTTGGCGGGACCCCGCCGTCTACGTTTCTCTTTCTTCGCGGACGAGCCCTTGATCAGGGACCGGTAGATCAGTGGTCAGTAATCAACTGATTACCGATTGCTGGTAACTGGCTCCTGGACCGGGCTTGTAGCTCAGTTGGTTAGAGCGCGCGCTTGATAAGCGTGAGGTCGGAAGTTCAAATCTTCCCAGGCCCACCAGCCTTCGCTGCTGCACGTGATTTGTGCGCTCGCCGGGGCCATAGCTCAGTTGGGAGAGCGCCTGCTTTGCAAGCAGGAGGTCGTCGGTTCGATCCCGTCTGGCTCCACCATTCTCGCGTGGAGCGCGGGGTCTTGAAGCTCGTCCGTCGAAAAACAATTCCGCAACCGTCGTGATGCCCCACAGGCAGCATGCGGTCGCGTGATATCTGACATCGTGAAGAGGTAGGATCGCTCCGAGCATCGCTCGTGGCTTGAAGTCCTTGTGACTCACTTGAGTTCTTGAGGACCAGAAGTCGCGAACGTTTGCGCTACTCCGAGCATCGAACGTGATCGAACCGTGCGTGGTGCAAACCACGACGCGGCGAGGTCGCGCCGTTGCTATGTCGGCATTGCTTGACCGCAGTTGCCGTCGGAACGGTCCGAAGACAAGCTGGTCTTTCTAATCAATGTCCAACCGGCCGAACTGTTCGCTGAGAACGCAAGTTCAACGCAACGATCGGACGGTCCGCTGCCGAGCGGATGGGCATTGATGATGAGAGCGATCAAGTGCCTTAAGGGCGTTCGGTGGATGCCTTGGCGCTGAGAGGCTATGAAGGACGTGCTACGCTGCGAAAAGCCATGGGGAGCTGCGAAGAAGCTTTGATCCGTGGATGTCCGAATGGGGAAACCCACCTTCGATAACGGAATTCCGAGACCTTGAGTCTCGGGAACGAAATCACTTCAATCCATTCACTTGGAGACAAGTCGAGTTTGGGAACGAGGCCGCGAGGCTTCGGACTTCCGTTATCAAATGAAGGTATGAAGCTTCCGAATAAAATAGGAGGTTTCAAGCTAACCCGGGGAACTGAAACATCTCAGTACCCGGAGGAAAGGAGATCAACCGACACTCCGCTAGTAGTGGCGAGCGAACGCGGACCAGGCCAGTGGCGAATGCGAGACAATTGGAAACCGTCAGGAAAGCGGTGCCTTAGAGGGTGATAGCCCCGTACAAGTAATGCAAGCATTCGTCCTCGAGTAAGGCGGGACACGTGAAATCCTGTCTGAACGTGGGGGGACCACCCTCCAAGCCTAAGTACTCCTCAGCGACCGATAGCGAACCAGTACCGTGAGGGAAAGGTGAAAAGCACCCCGACGAGGGGAGTGAAAAAGACCTGAAACCGGACGCCTACAAACAGATGGAGCTCAAGGTTCGTCCTGAGTGACATCGTACCTTTTGTATAATGGGCCAGCGACTTAATCTGACGAGCAAGCTTAAGCCGATAGGCGGAGGCGCAGCGAAAGCGAGTCTGAACAGGGCGTTCAGTTCGTCGGATTAGACCCGAAACCTAGTGATCTAGCCATGACCAGGCTGAAGGCAGGGTAACACCTGCTGGAGGGCCGAACCGGTGTCTGTTGAAAAAGCCTCGGATGAGTTGTGGCT
>CAVTZH010000001.1:0-892500 GCA_963739175.1 uncultured Alphaproteobacteria bacterium | reverse complement strand
CAGCTTGTCCGTCACTTTGGGCGAAACTCCGTGACGCGTCCTATCGGCAAGCGGGCCCGCCGACGTTACCAAAGTATGAATCAGACCATGATGAACAATCGGTAAATGCGGAACATGGTCGGATCGTGGTAATCAGAACCTTAAAGCTGGTGCCGCCGTGACGCAGCCATGATATGAGTCGTGCGCCGTCAGGTACCCGCCCGCGGGCCTGTAGGCCCGGAATTCCTCCAAAATGTGGCACCAGGCAGGGGTCTAATGTCGCTATTCAAGAAGATTGCCGCGCTCGTGGCAGGCGCGGTCTTGGTCGTCGGCGCGCAGGGCGTCGCCGTTGCCCAGGGCGTCAGCCCGGACGATGTCGCGAAGTTCCTCGCCGGCATGCCGCCGTCCGCCGGCTCGCCGCTCGCGCCGCTGACGCGCAACCCCGGCTGGCAGCGGCACGCGAAATGGTTCGAATCGAATTGGGACACGCTCGATAAGCGTCAGCTCTCCAAGATCCGCGCCTGGTCCGAGCGGCATCTCAAGGACCGGCAGAACACGCTCTACTACATGTTCAGCGGTCCCGACTTCCTCTACGCCAACGCGTTCTATCCCCAGGCCAACACGTATCTGATGAGCGGCCTCGAGCCGGTCGGCTCGATCCCCAACGCCAGCGAGCGCACGATCGCCTCATTGCCGCGGATTCAACAGTCGATCGGTACGTCGCTGCGGCTGAGCTTCTTCATCACGCAGCACATGCGCAACCAGCTTACCGGCGGCGATCTCTCCGGCACGCTGCCGATCCTCTACGTCTACATCGCGCGCTCCGGCAAGACGATCCGCGAGGTCAGCCTGGTCAATCTCGACCGGGACGGCACGGTTCATCCAGCCAAAGGCGAAGCGCGCAACATGGTGCCCGGCGTGAAGATCGTGCTCGCGACCGGCAACGGTCCGGCGCAGACGCTCTACTATTTCCGCACCGACGTATCGAACAGCGGCGTCAACGCCAGCGGCTTCCTGAAATTCGCGGCGACGTTGGGCAATGGCAACGGTCTGATCAAGAGCGCGTCGTATCTGATGCACAGCGGCAACTTCACCCAGGTGCGCGACTTCGTGCTGTCGCACTCGCAACAGATCGTGCAGGACGACTCCGGGATTCCGTTGGCGGCGTTCCGGCCGGACGCCTGGAGCTTCCAGCCGTTCGGCGCCTATCTCGGGCCGATCGCGATATTCCCGGGCCGCAACCAGCCGCGGCTCGGCGAACTGTTCAAGAAGGCCAAGGCACCGCCGCTCGATTTCGGCATCGGCTATCGCCATCGCGTTCACGACTCCAACCTGCTGCTGGCGGTGCGCAAGGAACAGCTCAAGCTTGGCTTGCCGCAGACGACCCAAACCGCGCCGGCCACGACCCAGACGGTTCCGGCGGCACAGGCGGCTCCGCCGCTGCGCGGCGGAATGGCGGCCGACGATCGCGCGCCGGCGCCGCCGGAAAAGCAGGAATAGAAAAATCGCCGCATCGCCAGCTAGGCGCATTGCGAAGAATGGCCGGAGCGATCCGGCCATTCTTGCTTTCGCGTCACAAGTGGAAATTCGCGACCTGGCAGCAAGTGCGCGACGCGAATGTCAAATCCAAACTCCACTAGCGGATGGCGCTCCACTCGCCGCCGCCGCCGCTGCGTCCCTGCATGCGGTCGCCGTTGACGACGCCGCGCAGCGTTGCCGCCTGTCCGTCGAGATCGACGGTGAACTCGACGGTGGCGGCGCGCAGCCTGGTGTTGCGCAGCATCTGCGCGCGGCCGTCCACGCTCGCGGTGCCGCGGAACTCCTGATAGGTCTGGTCGATCGTAATCTCGAAGCTCCGGTTGCCGGAGCGCACCTGCCACTTGCCGGCGACGCGGGCCGGCACGATCCACATGTGGATGCGCCAGTTGGTGGTCTCGGTGAGGTCGGACTTCCAGTCGCCCATGGTGAAGTCGTGCGACACCACGCGCGTGCCCGGGCGCAGGGCGAGGATCTTCGGCCGCAGCTTCACGTTGATGCCCGGCAGCAGATACATGGTCAGCACGGTGGCCGGCGTGAGATCGGTCTCGAACAGGTTCTGTTGCCGGAACGTGACCCGGTCGGTCACCCCGGCGCGCTTCGCGTTGAGCTCGGCGTCGCGAATCCGGGCGGGGTCGAGATCGACGCCGAGCGCCTTCGCGCCGAGCCGGCCGGCGGCGATGGCGATGCGGCCGTCGCCCGAGCCGAGGTCGATCACATAATCCGCAGCGCCGACTTCGGTGACTTGCAACATACGGTCGACGGTCTCCCGCGGGGTCGGAACATAGACGACGTCGAGACCCTGCGCGTTGACATAGGCGACCGCGAGGATGCCCACGCAAACCAGGCACGTGGCGGTGAGCATCCGTCCGGCGATGGTCGAAGCTGCGCGCTGGCGCATGCGGTCCCCGTGACTTTTGTGGCAATGTCTACTATCAGATTTTGGTAATTTACTCCCCCGGAAATCAACGGCTTTTCTGATCGCAATGGCAGACCCCTTTCGCGTCTATATCGGCTGGGACCAGCGCGAGCCCGTCGCCTATGACGTCGCGAAATTCTCGCTCGAACGGCGCGCCTCGATCCCGGTCACGGTGGCGCCGATCAAGCTCGACGACTTGCGCGAGCGGGGGCTCTACCAGCGGGAAGTGGACCCGCTCGCCTCCACCGAGTTCACCTATTCGCGGTTCCTGACGCCGGCGCTGGCCGGTTTCCAGGGCTGGGCGCTGTTCTGCGATTGCGATTTCCTCTGGCTTGGCGACATCGCCGGGCTGGCGGCCTATGCGAAGGGCGACAAGGCGGTCTACTGCGTGCAGCATGACTACCGGCCGAAGGAGAAGACCAAGATGGACGGCGCGGTGCAGACCGTCTATCCGCGCAAGAACTGGTCGTCGCTGATGCTGTTCAATTGTGATCACCCCGCGGTACGCGCGCTCACGCTCGACGTCGTCAACCGCGAGAGCGGCGCCTATCTGCACCGCATGCAATGGGTGGCGGACGAGGACATCGGCGAACTGCCGGTCGAATGGAACTGGCTCGAAGGCTGGAACGAGAAGCCGGCAAGCGGCACGCCCAACGCCGTGCATTTCACCCGCGGCGGGCCGTGGTTCGAGCAGTGGCAGAATGTCGACTACGGCGACCTCTGGTGTGCGGAGCGTAACGATATGCTTCGTGCAAGAAATCTTTGAGCACCGCGATGGCGGACGCCGACGCGCTCTATCGCGACGCGCTCGCGGCGTGCGAGCAGGGCCGCATCGAGGACGGCGTCGCGATCCTTCACAAGGCGCGTGCGGTGGCGCCGGATCAGCCGCGCATCCACGGTCTGCTCGGCAAGGCGCTCATCCATCTCGGGCGGAACGACGAGGCGCTGGCGAGCTTCGATCGCGCGCTCGCACTCGGCTCGCCCACCGCCGGCCTGCACGGCAGCCGCGCCGACGCCCTGGTCGCGCTGAACCGGCGCGAGGAGGCGGTCGAGAGCTACGACCGCGCGCTCGCCCTCAAGCCGGATTCGGTCAACGACTGGTGCAATCGCGGCGCCGTGTTGCAGGACCTCGGCCGCCACGGGCACGCCGCTGAAAGCTTTCAGCGCGCCGCTACGCTCGCGCCCGACTTCGCGCCGGCGCACTACAATCTCGGCAATGCGCTGGCGGCGCTCAAGCGCTATGAGCCGGCGCTCGCAAGCCTCGACCGGGCGATCGCGCTCGAGCCGGGCTTTGCCGACGCCCACAACAACCGCGCCAATGTGCTCGACCAGCTCGGCCGGCATGCCGACGCACTGGCGGCCGCCGACCGCGCGCTCGCGCTCGCGCCGGCGCATCGCGCCGCGCTCGTGACCCGCGCGATCATCCTGCGCAAGCTCGGCCGTGCCGAAGAGGCGCTGGCGAGCTGCGACCGGGCGCTTGCCGCCGCGCCCGACGACATCGACGCGCTGACGGTACGCAGCGATGCCCTGATCGATCTCGAGCGTTTCGACCAGGCGGTCGCGGCCTGCGACCGGATGATTGCGCTCGACCCGCACGGCGTTCCGGCGAAATGGAACAAGAGCCTGCTCTGCCTTGGCCTTGGCCGCTTCAAGGAAGGATGGGAGCTCTATGACTATCGCTGGCAGGGCCAGAAGGGGCTGCTGCCGCGTCCCTACCATCAGCCGCGCTGGACCGGCGGCCGTGTCGACGGTCCGCTGCTGATATGGAGCGAGCAGGGCATCGGCGACGAGATCCTGCATTCGTGCATGATCGAAGACGTGCTCGGTCGCACCGACGAGATCGTTCTCGAAGCCGAGCCGCGGCTGCAGACCTTGTTCAAGCGGTCGTTCCCGAGCGCGAAGGTGATCCCATTTTCGGATGCGCTCTATCGCGGCCCGATCAGTGCACAGGTCGCGATGGGCAGCTTGGGCCGTTTCTTTCGGACCGACTGGAGCAACTTCCCGCGGCGTGAGCGCGGATATCTGGTCGCCGATCAGGCGCGCGCGCAGGGCTACCGCGCGCGGCTTGCGGCCGATGGCAAAGCGCTCATCGGGCTGACGTGGAAGAGCCGCGCGATTTCGGGAAAGTCCAAGAGCACGACCCTGCGCGAGATCGAGACTTTGCTGCGGCTGCCTGGATGCCGCTTTGTCGACCTGCAATACGGCGACACTCGTGCAGAACGCGAGGCACTGGAGCGGGAACTCGGTATCCGCATCGAACATCTCGACGATGTCGACAACATGAACGACATTGACGGGCTGGCGGCGTTGATCGCCGCGTGCGATTGTGTCGTCGCGGTCAGCAACGTGACGGCGCATCTTGCCGGTGCCGTCGGCCAGCGGACCTGGGTCATGGTTCCGCATGGAAGCGGCCGGCTGTGGTTCTGGTTCCATCAGGGGGAAGACAGCCCGTGGTATCCTCGCGTCCATGTGCGGCGTCAAAAGCCCGCGCAACAATGGTCCGGCCTGGTTGCGTCGTTCACGGACGAAGTCGCGGCGCATGTCGCCAATCGCCACCGCCATGAAGGCTAATCGACGGAATACGTGTGCGGAGTGACGATGTCCGACGGCGAGTCCAGGCACGAGGTTCGGCAGATCGCGCTCGAGATCTATGGCGGGTGTAACTACGAGTGCGTGATGTGTCCGCAAGCGACCGGCCGCGATCGCAATTTTCTCAAGAAAATTCCGCTCGACGTCTTCGCCAAGGTGATCGATGACGGCAAGCGCCACGGCTGCACGATGGTCAGCCTGCATGGCTCCGGCGAGGCGACGCTGCACCCCGACATGCCGCGCTTTGTCCGCCTGGTCAAAGACGCGGGCATGCAATGCATCACGGTCACCAACGGCTATCGTCTCGACGAGCGCTTGAGCCGTTCGCTGATCGAGGCGGGGCTCGACATCATTCGCGTCTCCGGGATCGGCTACGATCGCGAGAGCTACCGGGACTGGATGAAGAAGGACGCCTTCGATCTGGTGCGCGACAACGTGCGGCAATACCGCAAGCTCAACGAGGCCATGGGCGGCAAGTCCAGCATCCGCCTCTATCATCTGATCCTGGATCCGAAAGATATGGAGCGCGAGGTGTCGCTCTATCGGCAGAACTGGGTCGAGTATTGTGGAACCGAGGCCGAGATCTGGATGATGCACAACTGGGCCGGCAGCTACGCGGATATGCCCTATGCGCGCCAGGCCGAACGCAAGCGCAGCTGCGGGCGGCCGCGCGCTCCCTATCTCAACGTGCGCGCCGGCGGGCTTGACGGTCACACGGCCGCAGTCGTGCCGTGCTGTTTTGTGCTGGGGCGCGACGAGGCCGCCGTGCTCGGCCATCTCGATACGCAGTCGATCGATGAGGTGCTCTCATCGCCTGCCTACGAGGACCTGCGCCGGAAGCATGACGCCGCCGATTTCGACGCCATCGACTATTGCAAGAACTGCGATCAGCTCTACGACCTGCCTGAAAGCCTGGTCTGGTCGAACATTCCCGGCAAGGCCTATGGCCAGTCGAAGGTGCTTCAGGATCTCGACTATCGGAAGTGGACGGCGTGATGGACGGCGGAGGGTCGCTTACCCGGTCTTCCACATCACGTTCAGCCGGCGGCGGAATGCGCCGGGCTTGTCCACGAACAGGCGCGTCGCGATCTTCGTCGCGGCGGCGACGTGGCGGCGCTTGCGTGCCGTGATCGGCGGATCGAGCCGCGCGTGCCAGTAGGCAAGCGGATGGTCCGGCTCGGTGAGCGTCCGCAGCATCTCGAGGTCCTGATGCTGGCCGAGCCGCTCTCGCAGTTTTTGTGCCTCCGCGATCCACATCTTGGTGAAGCGCTTCCATAGCGGCTGCACGATCTGCATCTGGTAGCGGTGAATGACGACCAGCTTGCGCAGTTCGTGCAATGCGTCGGGGCTGGCATCCGTCCATTTGTCCGGAACCGCGCGCCGCGACGCGCGATAACTCTCCGCCAGTTGCTCGGCGATATCCGTAAATTTGAGGTCACGCAGCGGCCAGCGGCCGACGGCGACCTCCGCGTCAGCGAGCGCGTCGGCGATCCGCAGCCGCATGTCGGCGTTGAGCGCATTCTTCTCGCCGGCGGCGCGCAGTTGGTCGATCCGCTTGCAGACCGTTTTGAGCGAACGGCCGGACAGCGGCAAGGCGTGTTCCTTGAGATCGTCGAGCGCATCCAGCGCGGATTGCAGGTCGCGCGCGCCACCAAGGTCGCGCGCGATGTCGCGCGCGACGGTGTGCAGGCCTTTGGATTCCTCACCCAGGAACGGATCGAGCAGCCGCAGCAGCGCGCGCCAATGCTTCATCTCCCGGCGGAACTCGTGCACCGCGACGGCGTCGGAATTTTCAGGACTTTCAATGGCCGTGCGCGCATCGGCCAGTATGGCCAGCGCGAGCTCGCGTAACGCTTCGCCGACCGCCAAATCCGGGCGCAGGGCAGGCTTCTTGCTCATATGACAATTTTATGACAACGCGACGACTGGAACTCACCGGAGCGGACCAAAGCCCGCTCCGCATCGCTTTGCAAGGGCGATCTGCCGAGTTTGGCGCGCGGGCGCCGCCTATTTCTTCTTCAGCGCCTCCGCCAACAGAGCGATCGTCTCCGGCGACTGGTTCAGCGCCTCTTTGACCATTCGCAGCACGGTGTCGCCATAGGCCGGCTCGATCGGAAGCCCGAGCTTCTCGGTCTTGGCGAGCAGCTCCTTGTCCTCCATCGCCATGCGGAACGCGGTGCGCAACGCCGCGAGCCGGTCGGGCGGAATGTCGGGAGGGCCGGCGGTAAGGCGAGAGACATCACATTGCGTCTGGATCAGCGCGATCAGCGCCTTCGCGCCGGGATCGGTGACCAGCTGCGCGAGCTGCGGCACGTCCTTCTGGTCGCCGCCGATCTGCGCGATGTAGCGCGCATAGCCGTTGCGCACGAACGGGTCCCAGGTCGAGCGCGCCGAGATGGTGCCGATCACTTCGCCGCGGCGCATCGCCAGCATGTCGTCGTTGCCGTTGTAGCCGGTCAAGATTTTGATCGGCAGCTTCAGCGCCGCGGTCAGCATCACGGTCTCGACGTAGGCGGCGCTGCCGATGCCGGCGGCCGCGAAATTCACCGGCTGCGTCTGCGCGGCCAGGTCCTGGTAGGTCTTGATCGGCGACTGCTGGGCGATCGCCATGACGCGGCCCTCGGTGGCGGCTTTGCCGATCCACGACATCTTCTCGAGATCGAAACGCACGCCGCTATGGCGGATGAGCTGGTTGTAGATCAGCCCGGTGTTGAAGGTGCCGATGGTCAAGCCGTCGGGTTTCGACCCGTAGATCGCGTTGGTGCCGATCAGATGCCCGGCGCCGGGCATGTTCTTCACCACCACGGTCGCGCCCGGCAGATAGCGCTGCATGTATTCGGCGACCAGCCGGCCATAGGTGTCGTAGCCGCCGCCAGGCGAGGTGGCGACGATGTAGGTGATGGTCTTGCCCTTGAAGTAGTCGGCGCCCGATTGGGCCGATGCCGGTGCAGCCGATGTCGTGAACGCAGTGAGCGCGCCGGCCAGCGTGAGCAACCGCGATATCCAAGACATCACGACCTCCCTTGCTCTGCCGCGCTCCCGTCCGTGGGACGGGGGCGCGTCAGCTTTAGGGTACTCGCTTATCTCGGCGCCGTCCCGGCCCAGATCGGGGCGGAGCGCGCGCGCCGGTTGCCGGCGGACGGGTGCTACTTCTTCTTCAGTGCCTGCGACAGCAGCGCGACGGTCTCCGGCGGCTGCTTGAGCGCGGTGACGATGGCGTTGAGCACGTCGTCGCCGTAGCCAGGCTCGACCGGCCGTTCGAGCTTCGCCGCTTTCTCCTGCAGCTCCTTGTCGTCAAGGGCTTTGCGATAGGCCTGGCGCAGCGTTTCGAGCACATCCGGCGGGATGCCGGGCGGGCCAGCGGTGAGCCGCGCGATGTCGCCCTGCGATTGCACCAGCGCGATCAGCGACAGCGCCGCCGGATCCTTGACCAGGTCGCGCAGCTGCGGCGCGTCGGTGTCCTTGCCGCCGATCTGCGCGACGAAGCGGCCGTAGCCGTTCTTCACGAACTGTTCAAACGAGGAGCGCGAGCCGATGGTGCCGACGATCTCGCCGCGGCGCATCGCCAGCTGATCGTCATTGCCGTTGTAGCCGGTGAGGATTTTCGCCGGCAGCTTGAGTGCCGAGGCCAGCATCGTGGTCTCGACATAGTTGGCGCTGCCGACGCCCGAGGTCGCGAAGTTGAGCGGCTCCTTGCTGGACTGCAATTCGGCGAAGGTCTTGATCGGCGACTGCTGCGCGATCACGACCGCGCGTGGCTCGGTGGTGGCCTTGCCGATCCAGGACATCTTGGTGAGGTCGAACTTGATGCCGGGCAGCCCGACCAGCTGGTTGTAGATGAGGCCGGTGTTGAAGGTGCCGATGGTCAGGCCGTCGGCGCGCGAGGCGAAGATCGTGTTGGTTCCCACCAGATGCCCGGCGCCCGGCAGGTTCCGCACCACGAAGGTCGAGCCCGGCAGGTAGCGCTGCATATATTCCGCGACCAGCCGTCCGTAGAGGTCGTAGCCGCCACCGGCCGCGGTTGCGACGATATAGGTGACGGTCTTGCCCTTGAAGTAGTCCGGGCCGCCCTGCGCCAGCGCCGGCTGCGCGATCGAGGCCGCCATCAAGCCACCGGCAAGCGCCAGGCACGTTGCGGTTCTTGATGCAGCACTGGACATGGTTACCTCCAACACGAACTTCGCCCCCCGGCAAGTTAGGTAATTCACCCGAAACTGCCGCGCAACCGCGCTTAAGAAACAAGCCGTGCGACAAAGAAGTCGGTGAGGAAAGCCCGTGTGCAGCGAGACCTTCAGCACCTTTTCGAACAGCACGTACATGGCGAGCGCGCCAAGGCCGCCATAGATCAGCGCGTTGCGCCAGCTGGTTTCCGCCTGGAACCGCAGGAAGGCGATCAGGAAGATCGGTACCGCGATGCGGAAGCCGAGCAGCAGGATGCCGGCGATCAGGCCGAGGAAGTAGCCCCAGACGATGACCTCGCGGCGGACGCGCTCCCGCTCGTCGTGGGTGCTCTCGGTGAACAGCGCATTCTCCGACGGCATGTCGAACTGCACGCGGCGGCCAGCGATGCGCGCCACCTGGTCCTCCGCCTGCTTGAGCGCGTCGCCGGTTTCCTCGGCTTCCGGATGGCGGCGCCGGTAGAGGTCGAGTGCGAGCTGAAGCAGGCACAGCGCGATCGCCGGAATGCCGACCGTGAACGGCATGAAGCGCGCTGCCGGCGGATAGGTCGAGGCGACGCCGACCATCACGGTGAAGATCGCGAGCATCAAGAGCGTCATGGGCGCGGGGATCGATTTCATGACGCCACCGGCTGCTGTTCTTTGGCGGTGCGCGGCTTGACGTTGCGATAGACCGCATAGGCGATGGTGAGCACGATCAGGCCGATCAGGATCAGCGACAGCGGCCGCGTGAAGAAGCGCAGCCCCCACAGCTCCAGTGCCTTGTGCAGCGATTCCTCAGCGATCTTGCCGAGCACAATGCCGATCACGAACGGCGCGCGCGGCCAGTTGAAGCGCAAGAGGCCGTAGCCGATCACGCTCAGCACCACCAGCACCACGAGATTCTGCCACTGGCCCTCGCTCACATAGGAGCCGACCACCGCCATCACCACGATGAACGGCACCAGCACCGCGCCGTTGACGAAGGTGAGCAGCACCGCCCAGCGCATGATGAAAAGGAGGAACGTCACCGCGATCAGGTTGCCGACCACCAGCGCCCAGATCAGCGTCCACACCAGGTCGAGCCGCTCGGTGATCATGGTCGGGCCGGGCTGGATGCCGAGGATCAGGAACGCGCCCATCAGCACCGCCATGCCGGAGCTTGCCGGAATGCCGAAGAACAAGGTTGGGAGCAGGGCGCCGCCTTCGCGCGCGTTGCTGCCGGTCTCTGGTGCGATCACGCCTTCGACCGCGCCCTTGCCGAAGCGCTCCGGCGTCTTCGAGGTCTGTACCGCGTGGCCGTAGCAGAACCAGGCGGCGGCGGAGGAGCCGAGGCCCGGGATCATGCCGACGACGGCGCCGATGATCGAGGTGCGCAGCGCCAGCCACCAATGCCGCGGCACCTCCATCACGCCCTCGAACAGCTGGCGGTAGGAGTATTTCGCGGTCTCGATCGACACCGTCGAGATCGATCCGCCCTTCACCGCGAGCGCGATCATCTCCGGGATCGCGAACAGCGCCAGCACCGCGGTGATCAGCGAGAGCCCGTCCCACAGAAACAGGAAATCGCCGGCGAAGCGCGGCGTACCGGTGTAGGGGTCCATGCCGACGGTCGCCAGCATCATGCCGAACAGCCCGACGATCAGGCCCTTGAAGATCTGCTCGCGGCCGGCGAGGAAGGCGATGAAGGTGATGCCGAGCAGCGCCAGCAGGAAGAATTCCGCCGGGCTGAACGCCATCACCACCGGCTCGAGCACCGGGATCATCACCGCGAACACGATCGCGCCGATAATGCCGCCGACGCCGGAGGCGGTGACGCTGGCGCCGAGCGCGCGGCCGGCCTCGCCCTTCTTGGCCATCGGATAGCCGTCGATGGTGGTGGCGGCGTCGTCGCCGTCGCCGGGCACGCCGAACATGATCGAGGAGATCTGCCCGCTGGTGCCGTTCACCGCATGCATGGTGAGCAGGAACACCGCACCCGGGATCATCTCCATCCCGAACACGAACGGGATCGCCAGCGCGATCGAGAGCCGCCCGCCGATGCCGGGGGTCACCCCGACGACCAGGCCGATCGCCACCGCGAGCAGCATCAGCCCCATCATGTGGGGGGACGTCAGCATCGCGTAGAGCGAGCTGAACATGGTCTCGAGCATGATTTCAGTCCGATCCCTTTGGCCCGGACGCGTGGCGCCCCGGCCGTCCCGGACTTTTGGTCCGGCGCCCCATCCCTCGGGGAAATCTCAATCAATGCCCGATTGCCGGGTCAAGCCCGCTGCGGCGGAAAGCGGCCGGTAACCGCGATCAAATACCCGGGATTGCAGGGAAAAAAGGTGCCGTTCCGCTCTTTCCATTGTGTGACGCTGTTGCTACATAAGCGGCGGCACGGGACGGAATATCGCTCCCGCGCCTTCAATCGCCGCACGGATACGAATTGACGCGGGGTGGAGCAGCCCGGTAGCTCGTCAGGCTCATAACCTGAAGGTCGCAGGTTCAAATCCTGCCCCCGCAACCAAATTGAAGAGGGCTCGACACCGGTCGGGCCCTCTTTCGTTGTGTGCGCGCTCGCTAACCAATCGCGGCGTTGTGCTTGCCGGTGCCTTGCAATGTCCGGCCTGGACCGGAAACATGGCGACTGAACGGTGAGGACATCGGATGGCACCAGTATCGAGTACCACCTTGCGCGGCTTCTTCGCGATCGCAGGCGTGGTCGCGTCGGCAACCGCTTTCACCGCCTCTCCGGCCGCCGCGCAAACGGGCGCCGCCGCAAAATCGCGTCCCACGGATCTGAACGCCTATTCGCTGCGTTTCTGGCCGCGGAATGCCCTGCAGCGCGGGCAAACCGTGCGTGCGAACACGCCCTATGGCGTCCTGACCTGCACGAGCATCGGCCCGAGCCATCCCCGCCAGTGCTCGTTGCAGTAACCATTGCCGCTGGGGCGCCCTCCGCGCCGCTAACCAATCGCGATTTTAAGCACGCTCCCTGCCTTGCAATCGCCGCCCTGGGCCTGAAACATGGCTCGGTCACGGTGAGGGAAGTTAATGGTTCGAGTATCGAGTAGCGTGCTGTGTAGCGTGGTTGCGCTCGCAGGCGTGGTGGTTCTGGCGAGCGCGCTGCCGTCCGGCACTTCCGCGCAGCCGCGGATGAAGAAGAGCGAGCCGACGCTCATCTATGTGCCGACGCCGCAGAGCGTGGTCGACAAGATGCTCGAGGTCGCCAAGGTCACCAAGGACGACTACGTGTTCGATCTCGGTTCCGGCGACGGCCGGATTCCGATCACGGCGGCGGCGCGCTATGGCGCGCGCGGCTTCGGCGTCGACATCAATCCCAAGCTGATCGCGGAGGCGCGCGCCAACGCCAAGATCGCGGGCGTCTCCGACCGCGTCGAGTTCCGCCGGCAGGACCTGTTCAAGACCTCGGTGCGCGACGCCACGGTGGTCGGGCTCTATCTGTTCGTCTGGGCCAACGAGAAACTGCGACCGCGCCTGATCAACGAGCTGCGCCCCGGCAGCCGGATTGTCGCGCACGATTTTCCGATCGGCGACGACTGGAAGCCGGACATCGAGGAGGAGATCGAGAACCGCACCGTCTATCTCTGGTACGTGCCCGCGCAGGTGGCGGGCAAATGGGAGATCGCCGGTGGCCCGCAGGGGCTCTCGATTTTACTGCAACAGCGGTTCCAGAAGATCGAGGGCACCGCCGCAGTCAACGGGCGCACGGTGCCGCTGCAGAACGCGACGCTGCGCGGCGACACGATCGAGTTCACGGTCGCGCTCGATGGCGGCAAGCCGATGCTGTTCCGCGGCCGGGTAGACGGTGACAAGATGGTGCCGCGCGTCGAGGCGGGCGCGATGACGGGCTGGAGCGCGGTGCGGACGTCGCCGGCTACTATTCCAGCGGTGATCCGCAGCCGGGGCTAGCCACGCCCGAGCTCCGCGCGGCATCGCTCCGGTACGTCCTTGCTGTTGTTCCAGTAGAACACGCCGCAGGGCGCGTAGAGATAGAGCCACACCAGCATGCCGACGAGTACGACGACGGCGACGATCGTCGGGACGTGCTTCATGCCCGAAGCGATCGGCCGCTGGCGCTCACTTCGAGCGGAACAGTTTCTGGAACTCCGCCTGCCAGCGCTTCTGCTCCGCGGCCGAGAGCACGGCGGTGATGATCTTCTGCTTCAGCAGCGTCTCGTTCACCTCCGGCGGATTGCTCGGCGTGTCGGGCCGGGTCGGAATCCGTCCGCGCTTGGTGAGCTGGGCCTGCGCTTCGCGGCTGAGCACGTAGTTGGCGAGCAGCCGCGCTGCGTTCGGATTCGGCGCCATGGCGGCGACACCGACCGAGCCGAAGATCAGCGCCACCGGGTCCATCGCCCAGTAGTCGGTGGGCGCGCCCGCGAGCTTCACGTTGACCGTCAGGTTCGTGTAGTTGTTGAGCGCGACCCAATACTCGCCGGAGCCGACCGCACGCGCGAGCGCGAGATGTCCCTCGGTCACCACCGGCTGCAGGTTCGCGATGATGTCCTGCACCAGCTTGCGGCCCTTCTCCTCGCCATAATGCGTGAAGATCGCCATCAGCCATTCGGTGTCGCCGTTGTCGATCGCGATCCTGCCGCGCCATTCCTTCATCTTGAGGAAGTCTTCGTAGGTCTTCGGCAGCTGTTCGCGCTTGACGAACTTGGTGTTGTAGGCGGGCGAGTTGTAGTTCGCGTAGACGCCGTACCAGCGCCGGTTGGGATCGCGCGCCTGCGGGATCAGCCCCTTGGCTTCCGGCGGATCGATCTGCGCCAGCGCCGCGTCGGGGAGCCGGTTGACCGGCGTCGTCATCACCACGTCCCACACGTTCTGCTTGGCGCGGAACTCGACCGCGATGCGGCCCATCACGCCGGTGTCGGAGGTGCGCACATAGCTGACCTTGATGCCGGTCGCGTCGGTGAAGATCTTGTAGTAGGGCAGCGCCTCTTCCTCGTTCATCGAGCCGTAGACGACCGGCGCGCCTTCCTTCTTGGCCGCGGCGAGCAGCTTCTGGTCGAGCCAGGACTGGGCCGCGGCCGGCGCCGCCAGCGCACACCCGATCAGGGCCAGCAGAGCAGGGCGCGTCGCCGCTTTGAATGCGTGCAGCAAGGAATCCTCCCTTGAATTGTTGGGCCTTGAGGATAGTCCAGTGCGCCAAGCCGCGCGAGCGGGGCTGATGTCGCAGCACCCACTCCGCCCTCATCCTGAGGCGGGTGCGGGAGAGATCGGTACGGAAGCTAGAGCTTCGGCCGCGCGTTCGACTTCGGCCAGCGTTTGCGGCTGTGCCGCAGGCCCAGGCCCGCGAGCATCGCCGCCATCCGGATCGGCGCGCCGATCCCTTCGACCACCGGCACGCCCCATTCTTTGGTCAATTCGTCCGGCTTCATGTGCACCGGGCATTGCGTGATGCCGTGCACGACGATGACGTCGGCGCCATCCTGGTCGATCAGGGAACGACCGGCGGCGATGAAATTCGCCTTCATCGCGTCCTTGTTGGCGCCGATGTCCTTGAGCTTGAAGCCGGACGCACGCCGGCCGGCGATCCAATTCTCCATCCCGTACATACGCGTTTGCGTAATCTGCCGGGGCAGTGTGCTCTCGTGGTAGCAGATGATGCCGAAGCGGTCGCCGAGCTGCGCCGCAATGTGGAACATCGCTTCGCACGGCCCGATCACCGGGATGTCGACCAGCGAGCGGCCGCCATCGACGCCGAGGTCGAGGGTGCCGAGCGGCACGACGGCGTCGTAGCCTTCCTGCTCGGCGCGGATGAAGGCGTCGTGGAAATACGGCGCGACCAATTGGATCTCGGCCGGTCCGAGCCCGCCGAACGGGGAAGGCGTCACCGAGATGATGCCGACCTCGACTTCGGCGGACGAAAAGCTCTTGGCGGTGTCCTCGCGGAGCTTGCGCTCTGCGGGCGGATAGTCGCCGATGACGAAGGCCACGCGGATCATGTGTTTACAACTTCCGTACCGGCTCGATGCCGAGCAGCCACTGGCCGAGCGCCTCGAAGTTCGTGTTGTGCGCCTGGCTCTGCTGGGTCACCGTGTGCAGGTCGCGGAACCTCCGTTCATAGGGGTTGCATTCGAACACCGCGGTCGCGCCGGCGGCGTGATAGACGAAATCCACCACCTCGCGCGCCTGCTGGATCGCAAAGCAGGTCACGCCGCGCCCGGCGATGCGCTGCGCATACGAGATGATCTTGCCGGAGGCGGCCTGCTCGTAGAGCTGCGCGTAGTAGTCGAGCACATAGGTGCGCGCGGCGTTCAGCCTCGCGTCCGACAGGCCGATATTGATCTGGATGAAGTTGTTGTTGGCGAGCAGCTGGATCTGCGAGTGCGGGGTCTTGCCCTTCGCCAGCACGATGAAATCGGTGAGCACGCTGCGCGCGATGCCAAGCGCCACCGCGCAGAACGCCATGCCGAACATGTTGAAGATCGAAAAGCGATAGAGCGGCCCGGTCTCGCGCCGGTCGGCGTCGGACTCGCGGGTGTAGCTGTAGGCCTCCGGCACGAACAGGTCATTGACCTCGTAGTCGTCGCTGCCGGTGCCGCGCAGCCCGATCACCTGCCAGGTGTCGGTGACCTTCGCCTTCGATTTTTCAAAGAACATGGTCCTCTGTTCAAGCGGTTTGCCGTTCGGACCGAGTCGTGGCTTGCCGTCCGGTTCGCAGACGGTGGTGTGGCCGCCCAGCCATTGCGAATGCCGGCTGCCGCTGGCGAACTTCCAGTGCCCGGTCACGCGATAGCCGCCGTCGGTGACGATCGCCTTGGCGCCGGCCGAGGGCGCGCCGGTCGCGACCGCCGCGCGGGCGTCGCCGAACATTTCACGGGCAACTTTCGGGTCGAGATAGGCGGCCCCCATCGACACGCCGGAGTTCTGACCGAGACACCAGGCGAGGCTGGCGTCGGCGCTGGCGATCGCCTCCATCACATGGAAGAAGGTCGCGGGCTCGACTTCCTCGCCGCCGATGCTGGCCGGGATCAGCATGCGGAACAGCCGCGCCGCATGCATCGCCTCGATCACCTCGGCGGGAATTTCCCGCTCCTTCTCGATCCGGCCGGCGGCCGCCGCGATCATCGGCACCAGGCCGCGCGCCGCCTCGATGAGCTCCACACTGCGCCGCGCTTGGTCGGTGGCGCTTGTTGCGGTCGATACGCTATTCAACATTGCTGCGTTTCCGATCCCTAGGCTTTCAGCATAGCCGATGCCGCGGCCGCTTGTCTCCGGGGCGGATTTCGGCACATTCTATCGCCCATAAAAACCGGAGCTTGGAATGGCTGAACTCGTTGCCGCCGTGGGCGTCCCCCATTCGCCCCATTATCCCGTCGCAGTATCCGAAGGACGGGCCGCAGGATACGCCGCGCCTGTTTCGCGAAGTGAAGGCGCAGCTTGACGGCGCCAAGGCCGACGCGATCATCGTGATCGCCAACGACCATTTCAACACGTTCTTCATGAACAATTTCCCGACCTTCGCGATCGGGCTGACGGACGCGGCCTTCGGGCCGAACGACCAGACCAAAATGCCGCACTACGATTTTGCGGTACAGGAGGCACTCGCCTCGCACATGCTCAAGACCGCGATGGACGAGGGTTTCGACTTCTCGGTGGCGCAGGAATTCGGCGTCGACCACGCCATGCTGGTGCCGCTGCACTACCTGACCGACGGCGTGACGGCGCCGGTGGTGCCGATCTGGGTCAATACGTTCTCCGCGCCGCTGCCGACCGCGAAGCGTTGCTACGCGCTCGGCAAGATGATGCAGGGCGCGATCAGGAGCCTGCCGCAGAAGCTGCGCGTGGCGGTGATCGCGACCGGCAGCTTCTCGCTCGAGATCGGCGGCCCGAAGATCGATCCCGGCAAGCGCAACAGCGTGCCCGACATAGAATGGTCGAAGCATCTGCATCGCCGGATCGGCCGGGCGGAGTTCGACGAGATCGTCGCGGAAGCGACGCCGCAGCAGATGTGGAAGGCCGGCAATATCGGCGGCGAGCTGCTCAACTGGATCGTGCTGCTCGGCATGGTCGGGAAGGACAAGCCGGTCTATCTCGCTGACCACGACGAGAAAGACGCGCACGCCTATGCGGTGTGGCGGTGGAATTAGGACGAGGGCTGGGACAGGAAATATGAGCGCGTATCAGATCAACAAGCTCTGCCACCGGGTCTATCACGACATCGCGTTTCGCGAAGCCGTCAAAGCCGATCCGGCGAAGGCCATCAAAGACTGGCCGCTGACCGACGAACAGCGCAAGGCGGTGCTCGAAGGCGACGTCAAGAAGCTCTACGAATGGGGCACGCATCCGTTCCTGCTCGCGCATACCACGCGCTGGGGGCTGTTCGGCCTCACGCCCGCGCTCTATGCCGAGCGCATCCAGGGCGCCAAAGATCCGCAATAGGGAGTGGAAACACCAGAATGTCTTCGATCAATCAGTTGGGCGTTGCCGCCGATCACGTCTGCCGCCATCCCGTCATGCGCCAGGAGGTGATGAAGGCCTATCCAAACGCGAAATTCAACGAGGCTGGCTACCGGATCGGCGAGGACGAGACGATCACGCTCCTGAAGGATTGCGACGCGGCGATCATCGGCTTCGAACCGATCAACGAGCGCACGCTTTCGGCGCTGCCGAACCTCAAGGTCATCGGCAAGTACGGCAACGGCTGCGAGACCATCGATTTTGCGGCGATGAAGCGCCACGGCGTGAAGTTCGGCTACACCTGGGGCGTCAACAAGCTGGCGGTCGCGGAGCTGACCCTCGGCTTCATGATCATGGGGCTGCGCTACGTGATGCCGCTCAACCTCGCGATGCGCGCCGGCGAACGGCCGCGCATCCGCAACGGCCTGTTCCTCACCGGCCGCACCGTCGGCATCCATGGCTGCGGCAATATCGGCAAGGAGGTCGTGCGGCTGCTGCAGCCGTTCAACTGCAAGATCATCGCCTGCGACATCAAGGATTATTCCGATTTCTACAAGCAGTGGAACGTCACGCCGGTGTCGTTCGACGAGTTGCTCGCGCGCTCCGAGGTGCTCACGCTGCATCTGCCGAAGACCAAGCAGACGATCGGGCTTTATTCGGATGCGGTGCTGAAAAAGATGCGGCCCGGTGCGGTGCTGGTCAACGCCTGCCGCGGCGGCATCGTGGACGAGGACGCGCTGCTGGCGCGGCTCGAGAGCAACGCGCTGATGGCGGCCTGCTTCGACGTGTTCGCGATCGAGCCGGCGCAATGCGACAAGCTGCTCAACCATCCGAACATGCTGGCGGTGCCGCATATCGGCGCCTCGACCGACGAGACGCGGCTGATCATGGTGCAAGCCGCCATCCGCGGCCTCGACATCGCCCGCGTGGTCGAGCCGGAGGAATTCTACGGGGTGTGATATAAGCGTGCGAACACATCGCTAAAGAAAAATTGAGGAGAGGAAACCGCCATGGCGCTGAAACCCGTCGTCATCTCCCGCAAGGGCGAAGCGTCCGCGATGAGCGCGGAGGAACGCCAGATGCGCGTCGACCTCGCCGCCTGCTATCGGCTGGTCGCGCACTACGATATGGACGATCTGTTCGCGACCCATATCTCGGCGCGGGTGCCGGGGCCGGAGGAGCACTTCCTGCTCAATCCGTATGGGCTGCTCTACACCCAGATCACCGCGTCGAACCTGGTGAAGGTCGATCTCGACGGCAACATCGTCGGCGACACCGAATATTCGATCAATCCGGCGGGCTTCGTGATCCATTCCGCCGTGCACCTGGCGCGGCCGGACGCCAAATGCGTGCTGCACACCCACACGGTCGCCGGCATGGCGGTGGCGAGCCTGGAGGAGGGCCTGTTGCCGCTGACGCAGAAGTCGATGCGTTTCTACAACCGCATCGGCTATCACGACTATGAAGGCGTCGCCGACGATCTCGACGAGCGCACGCGGCTGGTCGCCTCGCTCGGCAAGAACAATGCGCTGATCCTGCGCAACCATGGCCTGCTCACCTGCGGCAAGACGGTCGCGCAGGCGTTCCTGCTGATGCGCAATCTCGAGAAGAGCTGCAAGACCCAGCTCGCGGCGATGTCGAGCGGCGGCAAGCTGATCAAGCTCTCGCCCAACCTGATGGAGCATGCCGCCAACCAGTTCGAGGGCGGTGTCGACGGCCGCGCCAACGGCTGGCCGTCGCTGCTCGCGATGCTCGACGGGATCGATCCGAGCTATCGGGATTAGGGCGGCTCTCGTGTCCCGGGCTTGACCCGGGACCCAGCGCAAAAGCTGCGAAGCGCATTTTCCCTACGCTAGGTCCCGGCTCGCGCTGCGCGCGTCCGGGACACGAGACCCGACTATTTCTTCTGCGCCGGCGGCGTGAGCAGCTCGCCCGCTTCCGCCACGATGTTCTTCGGCGTCGCGAAGGCGTCCGCCAGCATCGTGTGGATCTCCAGACCGGTCATCGGCTCGATCTCGAGCTGCAGCTTCTCGGCCTCGGCGATGAAGGCGGGGTCCTTCATGGTGGCGTCGAAGGCGCGCCGCAACGCGGCAAGGCGATCCTCCGGCACGCCGGGCGGCGCGGCGACCGGGCGGCCGGTCTCCTGCCGCAGCAGGATCAAGGTCAATACCCGTTTCTTGTGCGGGTCCTTCACGATGTCGAGCGCGGCCGGCGTGTCCGCCAGTTCGGGCAACTTCTGCAAGGCGAGTTGCACGATCACGTTGAGCAGCTTGTCCTTGATCCAGTGCGGCCGCGACGCCTTCATGGTCGACCATGACAGCCCGCAGATGCCTTCGACCTCGCGGCGTTCGATCGAGAGCGTCAGGCCGGCGGCGGGATCGTAACCGGCGATCACGCGGAATTTGGTGTCGAGCAGCGCGTTGAGCACCTTCGGCATCAGCGCGGTATTCGAGGTCGCGCCGGCGGCACCGACGATGACCTCGCGCTCCTGCGCCTGCTCGATCTTCCTGATCGGGCTCTCGTGCCAGGTCGCGCAAACGCTCTGCTGCTTGCCGATCGAGCCGAGCCAGTTGAGCTTCAGCGGGTCGTAACGCGCGCCGATCGCGCCGAACAGCGGATCCATGGTGACGTTGTTGGCGAACGCGCCGATGGTGCCGCCGTCTTTTTCCGCTGTCGTGTAGATCGCCGACGCTGCGGCGAGCCCGCCGGCCGCCGGCTGGTTCTTGGCGATGAAGGTGGGTTGCCCGGGATATGCCTGCCCATGTGGCGGGCGAGCGTGCGAAAATAGACGTCATAGCCGCCGCCCGCGCCGCCGCCGATGATCAGGTTGATCTGCCGGCCTTTGTAGAAATCCTCGACGGTCTGCGCGGGCGCAGGCAGGGATTGCGAGACGACAAGCACGGCAGCGAACAAAAAGAGCGATCTATTGCGATTGTTCATGTTGGTGGTCCGCTGCACTAGCGCGTCTCTCTCCGCCCTCATCCTGAGGAGCCCGAACGAAGTGAGGGCGTCTCGAAGGATGGCTGCGAGTCCGAATCCGTGGCCATGGTTCGAGACGGCGCTTCGCGCCTCCTCACCATGAGGGTCGGCAAAGAGGCTATCGCTTGCCATACTGCTTTTCGAGTGCGGCAAATAGGCCCTCTTTGCGCAGCGCCTCGAGCACCGAGAGGTCGATGTAGTCGTCGAGGTTGCGGCTCACCGCCGGCGGGAAATGCGCCAGGATGTTCTCGGCACCGGCGCGCGGCACCGCGAGATCGAGCGGCGTCATCTGGGTGAAGTCGGTGTAGGTGATCTCAACGATCTTGGGATCGGTGACGCGGGTGCCCTTGGCCAGCACCTGCTTGGCGCGCGCGGGCTCGGCCATCGCCAGGTAATTTCCCTCGGCGGTCGCGCGCAGGAAGCGCGCCATCACGTCGCGGTTCGCATTCAGATATTTCTGGCTCACCACCAGGGTCGAGAACAGCCAGGGGATGCGCTCGGCGGCGAGGTCGACGATCGGCTTGAGACCCATGTCGCGCGCGGCGGTGGCGAACGGCTCGTTGAGCATCGTCGCTTTCACCGTGCCGGCCTTGAGCGCCTCGAGCCGCTTGAGGCTGTCGCCGAGCTCCTTGATCTCGACGTCCTTGCGGGTCAGCTTCAGCCGTTCCAAGGCGATGGTGGCGACGGCGTCGCTCTCCGAGCCGGCGGCGCTGATCGCCACCGTGCCGCCCTTGAGGTCGGCGGCGGACGTCACCGCCCGGCACCGTGAAGAAGCCGAAGCGGATGATGTTGGCGAGCGATGCGATGGTGCGCAGGTCGGCGCCCTTCTGGTTGAGCTGCACCACCGAGGAGAGGCCGACATGCATCACTTCGAGCTTGCCGGCGCGCACTTCGGCGGCGCCGCGGCTGCCGCCGCCCATGTTGCTCAGCGTGACCTTGAGATTGTGCTTGGCGTAGAGCCCCGCATCGTCCGCCATCCAGATCGCCAGCACGGTGTTGGCGGTGCCGGAGGTGCCGACGCGCACCTCGGCGGGCGCCTGCGCAAGCGCGGGGGAATGCAACATGACAAGTGTCAGCAAGCCTGCGGCGAATGATTTTGTTTTCATGTTGTTTCTCTCCCAGTGGCGACACCCGTAGCCCGGATGGAGCGAAGCGAAATCCGGGTAGGACGGTCCCGCATTGCGCTTCGCTCCATGCGGGCTACAGCTTCCCGTATTTCTTCTGCATCGCGGCGAAGAAGCCGCTCTTGCGCAGCTCTTCCAACACGCTGCCGTCGATGTAATCGGCGGGATTGCGGCTGCCGCTGCCGGCGCTGATCTTGAGCACGTTCTCGACGCCGCCCATCGAGATGTCCATGTCGGGCGGCGACTGCGCGCGGAAATCCTCGTAGCTGATATCGACGATCTTCGGGTTCTTCACATTGAGCTCGCGCGCCAGCACCGCCTTGGCGCGCGCGGCGTCGGTGAGCGCGAGGTAGTTGCCCTCGATCACGGCGCGCATGAAGCGCAGCGCAAGATCGCGGCGCTCCTTGAGGTCGCCACGCCGCACCACCACGCCGCTGAACAGCCACGGGATCTTCTCGGCGGCGAGATCGATCAGGATGTGGACGCCCTGCTCGCGCGCCTGGCTGGTGGTCGGCTCGTTGATCGCGGTCGCCTTGATCTCGCCGGCGCGCACCGCCGCAAGCCGCTTGGCGCCGCCGCCGTATTCCTTCACCGTCACGTCGGCGCGCGTCATGCCGAAGCGCTCCAGCGCCAGCGTGACGGTGGAATCGCTTTCCGATCCGATGCTGCTCACCCCGATCACGCCGCCCTTGAGATCGGCGGCGCTCTTCACGCCCGGCGCGGTCGCGATCACGAAGCGGATCACGTTGCTCATCGATCCGATCAGGCGCAGGTCGCCGCCCGACGTGTTGGCCTGCACCACCGACGACATGCCGACCCGCATCAGGTCGATGTTGCCGGCCTGCAATTCCTTGGCGCCGCGGGTGCCGCCGCCCATGTTGATGATCTCGGCCTTGAGGCCGTTGGCGGCATAGAAGCCGCCCTCCTGCGCCATCCACACCGGCAGCACGGTATTGACGGCGTCGGTGATGCCGATCCGGAACGGAACGAGCTGTTGGGCAGCAACAGGCGACGCCAACCACGGCAGTGTCAGCGTGAGCGCAAGCGCGCGCAGCAAGGTCTGCATTCAAAACTCCCGGAACAGCCTCCCGAACCCCTGGATCTTGTCGTTCACGCCGCAGCGCCGCAGCGCGTCCCAGACGATCGCCTGGTGCGCGGTCATCACGTTGACGCCGAACTCCTTCTCCAGCACGTCGATCGCGCCGGCGGTCGGCCAGTGCGGCGAGGGCAGGAAGATCGAGTCGGCGTCGGGATGCTCCTTCATCAGCTTGCGGCCCATCTCGACCGCGGCGTGCTGCGGGATCGCGCCGATGCGGTTGAACGCGCTGCCCCAGCCGGTCGCGCCCAGAAGCTCGCAGCCGAAATGCTCGGCATAGCCGGCGATGCGGGCGGTGTCGGAATGGGCGTAGGGCTGCGCCAGCACCACCTTCTTGCAGCCGAGCGCCTTGGCGGCCTTCTCCTGCGCGGCCGCGCTCGACGACACTTTGATCCCGATCTCGGCTTCGAGGTCGGCGATCATCTGCTCGGCGTTCTTGGCGCCGCGCGAGAGGTTGATCGGCACGCCGCCGAGCACGACGATGTTGCAGCCGGCCGCCGCCATCTCGCGCGCGGCGCGCATCGAGATGTCGTAGGACTGGTCGACCTCGTCCTTCGAGCGCACCACGATGGCGAGTGACGTCACCACCAGCGACACGCCGTCCGGCACGATCTTGTAGAATTCGTAGGGGAATATCTCGGTTGTCAGCGGCGGCGACGTGTAGCCGATCCGCGCGCGGTGGCCGTACATCTTGCCGTCCTCGATTTTCACTGGCGTCGTCATTGTTTCTCGCTTTTTGCAGGGTGTGGACGAAAGGCTACTGACGCATCAATGCCTTGTCCACCTGTCACCAAACCGTCATGCGGCTGTCATCGATGCGTTATTTGCGCGCGCCTATCGTCCGGAAACCGATCAATGGACGAGGTATTGATGTCGACTCTGCGCGCTGGCGGCCTGGCCGCCCTCATCCTTGCAACGTTGGTCGCTGGCCCCGGGGCGGCGGACAACATCCAGGCGCGTTACTACCTGAGCGACGACACGCTGCTGCGCATCGGCCCGTTCACCTTCGAGGGCGGCAAGACGCTCAACCTCACGGTCGGCATCGGCTCCGGCGCCTGGCGCGGCCCGAAGGACCCGGCGAACGTGATCTGGACCGTCGGCGACCGCGGTCCGAACATCGCATGTAGCGAAATGAAAGAAATTGCCGGCATCGACTTCGCGCCGTGCAAAGGCGTGCAGAACGGCCGTGTCTATCCGACGCCCTCCTACGCGCCGTCGATCTATCGCGTGATGCTGCTCGACAACGGCACGTTCCGCGTCACCGACGTCATCACGCTCAAGGACCGCGACGGCATGCCGCTCTCAGGCATGCTCAATCCGCTCAAGACCGCGGCCACCGAGAACGCCATGGACGGCACCGGCAAGCCTTTACCGCGCGAGCTCAACGGTTTCGACGCCGAAGGCATCGTGCGTCTCGCCGACGGCACCTTCTGGATCGGCGATGAGAATGGCCCGTCGATCGCCCACTTCGCGGCGGACGGCCGCATGATCGCGCGCTACGTGCCGCAAGGGACCGAAGGCGAATTCGCCGGCGCGAAGTACGACGTCAAGGGCACGCTGCCGGCGATCCTCGCCAAGCGCGCGATCAACCGCGGCATCGAGTCGATGGCGGTCTCGCCGGACGAGAACTTCCTCTATTTCATCATGCAGAACCCGCTCGCCAATCCGGACGTGAAGGCCTACCAGCAGGCGAAGAACACGCGGTTGTTCAAGATCGAGCGCGCCTCGATGAAGGTCGTCGGCGAATACGTCTATACGCTCGACGATCCTGGCAACGTTCCGCCGCGATCCGTCGAAGCGGCAGAACGATCCGCGCATCAGCGAGTTGATGGCGATCGGCCTTGACCGGCTGGTGGTGCTTGAGCGCACCGACCAGACCACCAAGCTCTACGAGATTGAGCTTGGCGGCGCGACCAACATCATCGGCACCCGCTGGGACGACGCCGCGACGTCGCCGTCGCTCGAACAGACGCCTGTCGCGGATGCAAAGATCACGGCGGTGCCGAAGACATTGCGGCTCGACACCGCCAACTTCCCCGACATTGTCGGCAAGACCGAAGGCATGGCGCTGCTCGGCGACGGCTCGCTCGCTATCATCAACGACGACGACTACGGGATCGCGGGCGGACGCACGCAGATCGTGGTGTTGCGCGGGACCGGCATCGCGCGCCGTTGAGCCAAAATCCGGTCTGAGCTTCTTAGACGATATGATTAATGGGCGCCGTGCGCGGATTTCGCGCGCGGCGCCAAATTCTGTGTACGTGCGGCGCGACACCGGGATTCATTGGGCTTTTCGAACGCCCCGTCCGATCACAATTCGTTTTCGTGGTGCGCTGCAGCATCGCTTGTCTGCGTCACAACGCGCGTCGTAGGAGGCTTCCCAATTGAATTCCCTCTGGCATTATGGATAACAGTTTGTGTAAATGCCGACCTACAAGAAACGGTGTCTGCACAAGCAGCGCGATCGAGGAAACGGCCAGCTTGCCTCGCGGTTATGCCGATGAGGGAAGCCGCAGGCCATCAATTAAAACAAAGAAACCGGTGGGGGAAAAAGGAGCAGGCATCATGACGTCACGGACAACACGCATTGCATTCGGCGCCCTGACCGGGCTTGGGATCGCCGGTGCGCTGACACCACTTCCAGCCCAAGCTCAATGGCAGCCGACACGGCCGGTTGAATTCATCGTCCCGGCCGGCACCGGCGGCGGCGCCGATCTGATGGCGCGCACGATCCAGGGGATCGTGACCAAGTACAGCCTGATGAAGACGCCGTTGGTGGTGATCAACAAGGCCGGCGGCGCCGGCGGCGAGGGCTTCCTCGACGTCAAGAACTCGCGCAACAACCCGCACAAGATCATCATCACCCTGTCGAACCTGTTCACGACGCCGCTTGCGACCGGCATTCCTTTCAGCTGGAAGGATCTAACCCCGGTCGCGATGCTGGCGCTCGATGAATTCGTGCTCTGGGTCAATGCTGAGACGCCGTACAAATCGGTCGAGGACTATATCAGCGCGGTCAAGAAAGCTCCGCCCGGCCAATACAAGATGGGCGGTACCGGCTCCCGCCAGGAAGACCAGATCATCACGGTTGCGATCGAGAAATCGGCGAACGTGAAGTTCACCTATATTCCGTTCCGCGGCGGCGGCGAGGTCGCGGTCCAGCTTGTCGGCAATCACGTCAATTCGACCGTCAACAATCCGATCGAGGCGGTGGCGCAGTGGCGCGGCGGCAAGGTGCGGCCGCTGTGCGTGTTCGACACCAAGCCTCTGCCCTACACCGAGGCCGTCGTCGATAAGGCGTCGTGGGCCAGCATCCCGACCTGCAAATCGCAAGGGCTTGCCATGGAGTACCTGATGCTGCGCGGCATCTTCATGTCGCCCGGCGCAACGCCCGAGCAGGTCAACTACTACGTCGAGGTGTTCAAGAAGGTGCGCGAAACGCCGGAGTGGACGAAGCTGATGGTCGACGGCGCCTTCAACACGACGTTCATGACCGGCGCCGAGTACGTGAAATGGGTCGGCGGTGAAGAAGAGCGCCACCGCGAGCTCATGAAGGAAGCCGGTTTCCTCGCAAAGTAACCCGATCGCAGACCATCCGCCGGCGGAGCGATCCCGCCGGCGGCGTAACCGCAACGGCGGAGAGTTGATTGATGTCCGAGCAATCGCATATGGCCGAGACCGGCCCATCGCAACGTATCGTCGAAATCGCCGTCGCGCTGGCCACCTGCGCTTTTGGAATCATCATCCTGCTCGGCAGCTTGCAAGTCGGCATCGACTGGGGCGTCGAGGGTCCGAAACCGGGCTTCTTCCCCTTCTACGTCTCGCTCTTCATCATCGTGGCGAGCATCTACAACCTGCTGCAGGCAACGACCTTCGGCGGCATCAAGCAAGGCCTGTTCTCGAGCCTGGAGCAGCTGCGGCGCGTGATGTCGGTGGTGGTGCCGGCCTCGGTCTACGTGGCGCTGGTGCCATTCCTCGGCATGTACGTGTCGTCGATCCTGCTGATCGCCGTCTTCATGATGTGGCTCGGTCGCTACAGCGCCTGGAAGACGCTACCGATCGCTTTCGGCGTTCCGGCCGTCGTCTACATCGTGTTCGAGCGCTACTTCCAGATCGCGCTGCCCAAGGGCCCGGTCGAGTACTGGCTCGGGCTGTAGTCTCTGGCAGTAGCGGGGAAGCGGCGCATTCACGCGAATTGGTAACAATACGAACAGGCGTTCACGGGCGGGAGTGAGATGGAAGAAATCGCCAATTTGATGCACGGCTTTGCGACCGTCCTGGAGCCGTTCAATATCGGTGTGATGATCATCGGTATCCTGCTCGGCGTGATCATCGGCGTGCTGCCCGGTCTCGGCGGCGCCAACGGCGTCGCGATCCTGTTGCCGCTCACCTTCTCCATGTCGCCGACCTCGGCGATCATCATGCTGTCCTGCATCTACTGGGGCGCGCTGTTCGGCGGCGCCATCACCTCGGTGCTGTTCAACATTCCAGGCGAGCCGTGGTCGGTGGCCACCACCTTCGACGGTCATCCGATGGCGCAGAACGGCAAGGCCGGCGAGGCGCTGACCGCCGCGTTCACGTCGTCTTTCGTCGGCGCGCTGTTCGCGGTGATCGTCATCACGCTGGTGGCGCCGCTGGTCGCCCGCTTCGCGCTGCAATTCGGCGCGGCCGAGAAATTCGGCGTTTATTTTCTGGCGTTCTGCAGCTTCGTCGGCCTGAGCAAGGAACCGCCGATGAAGACCGTCGTCTCCATGATGGTAGGCTTCGCGCTCGCCGCCGTCGGCCTCGACCACATGACCGGCCAGCTGCGTCTTACGTTCGGTTACACCGAGCTCCTGGCAGGCTTCGACTTCCTGATCGCGGTGATCGGGCTGTTCGGCATCGGCGAGATCCTGCTGACCATGGAGGAGGGGCTTCAGTTCAAGGGCAAGTCGGCCAACATCAATCCGCGCGTGGTGTTCCAGACCTGGCTCGAACTCCCGCGTTATTGGGCGACCTCGATCCGCTCCTGCATCATCGGCTGCTGGATGGGCATCACGCCGGCCGGCGCGACGCCGGCTTCGTTCATGAGCTACGGCATCGCCAAGCGCATGTCGCCGCGCGGTAAGAACTTCGGCAAGGGCGAGATCGAGGGCGTGGTGGCGCCCGAGACCGCGGCGCACGCCGCCGGCACCTCGGCGCTGCTGCCGATGCTCTCGCTCGGCGTGCCCGGTTCGCCGACCGCGGCGGTGCTGCTCGGCGGCCTACTGATCTGGGGCCTGCAGCCCGGACCGCTGCTGTTCGTGGAGCAGAAGGAATTCGTGTGGGGCCTGATCGCCTCGATGTATCTCGGCAATATCGTCGGTCTGATCCTGGTGCTGACCTGCGTGCCGATCCTGGCTGCGATGCTGCGCATTCCGTTCCCGGTGATTGCGCCGATCATCCTCGTGCTGTGCGCGATCGGCGCCTACACGGTGCACAATAACCCGTTCGACGTTGTCATGATGATGGTGTTCGGGGTGCTCGGCTATGTGCTGAAGAAATGCGACTACCCTCTTGCACCGCTCGTATTGGCCTTGGTGCTCGGCGACAAGGCCGAAGAGGCGTTCCGGCAGGCGCTGCTCGGATCGCAGGGTAGCGTCACGGTGTTCTGGTCGAACGGTCTGGTCGGCTCAATCATGCTGCTTGGCCTGATTGCGCTGTTCTGGCCGATCATTCAGAACGGTGTTGCGCGGCTTCGTCCGCGCCCGGCGGTCTGACCAGAACGCTGGCCTCGACCGTGATCGTTGAGCGTCGGCGACAACGAGGAAGGTTGGCCTCGCTTTTGTGATTGCGGCCTGTTAGAAATCTGGAATACTGTATACCAAGAAATTGATGGTGGTGACATGAGTGCAAGCGATAGTCCCCGACGACGCGAGCGTGACGATGCCGCTGACGGTGCCCTGCGTGTCGCCGTAGCACCGATCGATACCCCAGCCAGCTTCAAGAACAAAGCCTACGCGGCGCTCAAGGACGTCATCGTTTCGATGGACGTCTATCACAGCCGCGTCGACATCCGACTCGACGAGCGCCGGCTCGCACGCGACTTCGGCATCAGCCGCACGCCGGTGCGCGAGGCGATGGCGCAGCTCGAGCGCGAAGGCTTCGTACGCGCGGTGCCGCGCCGCGGCATCTACGTCGTGCGCAAGACCAAGACCGAGGTGATCGAGATGATCACCGCCTGGGCCGCACTCGAGAGCATGGCGGCCCGCCTCATCACCGAAAACGCGAACGACGACGAGATCGCTTCGCTGCGGCGCATGTTCACCAACTTCGAGAACGGGCAGGTGCGCGCCCATCTCGACGAATACTCGGAAGCCAACATCGAGTTCCACCAGACCATCATCCGCATGAGCGCCAACAGCGTGCTGATCGATCTGGCAGCGAACCTGTTCACCCATATGCGCATGATTCGTCGCAAGACCATCGGCGAGAAGGACCGCGCCGACCGTTCGATCCGCGATCACATGCACATCATCGAGGCACTGGAAGCGCGCGAAACCTCGCGCGCCGAGACCCTGGTGCGCGACCATGCGCTCGGCCTGGCCGAGCACGTCGCCAAATACGCTGACTATCTCGACTAAGAAAATACGGGAGGCTTCCCATGGCTGACGCAGCAGTAAAAACAAAGGCGCCGGAAGCGGCAGCCGAGGCAACGCAGAACCTGACGGACGGCTTCCACCTCGTCATCGATGCGCTCAAGCTCAACGGCCTCAACACGATCTACGGCGTGCCCGGCATTCCGATCACGGATTTCGGCCGCATGGCGCAGGCCGCGGGCATCCGCGTGCTCTCGTTCCGCCACGAGCAGAACGCCGGCTACGCGGCGGCGATCGCGGGCTTCCTGACCAAGATGCCCGGCGTCTGCCTCACCGTGTCGGCTCCCGGCTTCCTCAACGGGCTCACGGCGCTCGCCCACGCCACCACCAACTGTTTCCCGATGATCCTGATCTCGGGCTCGTCCGAGCGCGAGATCGTCGACCTGCAGCAGGGCGACTACGAGGAGATGGACCAGCTCGCGATTGCCAAGCCGCTCTGCAAGGCGGCGTTCCGCGTGCTGCATGCCGCCGACATCGGCATCGGCGTGGCGCGCGCGATCCGCGCTGCGGTCTCGGGGCGTCCGGGCGGCGTCTATCTCGATTTGCCGGCCAAGCTGTTCGGGCAGGTGATGGATGCGACCGCTGGCGCCAAGTCGCTGGTCAAGGTCATCGATGCGGCGCCGGCGCAGATTCCGGCGCCGGCCGCGGTCAAGCGCGCGCTCGATGTGCTCAAGAGCGCCAAGCGGCCATTGATCATCCTCGGCAAGGGCGCGGCCTATGCGCAGGCCGACGACGCCATCCGCGCCCTGGTCGAGAAGTCCGGCGTTCCGTTCCTGCCGATGAGCATGGCCAAGGGTCTGCTGCCGGACCTGCATCCGCAATGCGCCGGCGCCGCGCGCTCGACCGTGCTGAAGGACTCCGACGTCGTGATGCTGATCGGCGCGCGGCTCAACTGGCTGCTCTCGCACGGCAAAGGAAAGGCTTGGGGCGAGCCGCACTCGAAGAAGTTCATCCAAATCGATATCGAGCCCAAGGAGATGGATTCGAACGTCGAGATCGCCGCGCCTGTCGTCGGTGACATCGGCTCCTGCGTCGCGGCCCTGCTCGAAGGCATGGGCGGCAGCTGGCCGGCGGCGCCGGCGGACTGGACTAATGCGGTGAAGTCTAAGCGCGAAGAGAACGTCGCCAAGATGGCGCCGCGGCTGATGAACAACAACGTGCCGATGGATTACCACGGCGCGCTCGGCGTGCTGCGCACCATCATCAAGGAGCGGCCGGACGCGATCCTGGTCAACGAAGGCGCCAACACGCTCGATCTCGCGCGCGGCATCATCGACATGTACAAGCCGCGCAAGCGGCTCGATGTCGGCACCTGGGGCATCATGGGCGTCGGCATGGGCTCCGCCATCGCCGCCGCCATCGAGACCGGCAAGCCGGTGCTCGCCATTGAAGGCGACTCGGCGTTCGGCTTCTCCGGCATGGAGGTGGAGACGATCTGCCGCTACAAGCTGCCGGTCTGCGTCGTCATCTTCAATAACGACGGCATCTATCGCGGCACCGACGTCAACAACGTCGGCTCCGATCCGGCGCCGACCGTGTTCGTCAAGGGCGCCCGCTACGACAAGATGATGGAGGCCTTCGGCGGCGTCGGCGTCAATGCGACGTCGCCCGACGAGCTCAAGCGCGCCGTCAACGAGGCGATGGACTCGGGCAAGCCGACGCTGATCAACGCGGTGATCGACCCGGCGGCCGGCAGCGAGAGCGGGCGCATCGGCAACCTCAATCCGCAAAGCGCGCTGCGCAAGAAATAGCTCATCGATCCTACGCCGGCACCACTGAATGCTTAGTGACAAGGGGACGACAATGGCCACCCGTAAAGCCAAAAAGGCAAAATCCAAGACCCGAGCGGCGGCGAAGAAATCCGCCAAGAAGGTCGTGAAGCTGAAGCCGAAGGCTTCCGCGAAGAAGGCGGCGCCGGCGAACGGGCTGCCGAAGCCTTCGACCAAGCCATGGGGTCAGGCCGGCAAGGCGCTCGACGGCGTCAAGGTGCTCGACTTTACGCACGTGCAGTCGGGTCCGACCTGCACGCAGCTCCTCGGCTACATGGGCGCCGACTGCATCAAGGTGGAGCGCCCCGGTGTCGGCGACATCACCCGCGGGCAGCTGCGCGACGTGAAGGGCCAGGACAGCCTCTATTTCACGATGCTGAACGGCAACAAGCGCTCGATCACGATCGATTCCAAGCATCCCAAGGGCAAGGAGATCCTCGAGCGCCTGATCAAGCATTGCGACGTGCTGGTCGAGAATTTTGCGCCGGGCGCGCTCGACCGCATGGGCCTGACCTGGGACTACATCCACAAGACCAACCCGCGCATGATCGTGGCGTCGGTGAAGGGTTTCGGCCCGGGTCCGTACGAGGACTGCAAGGTCTATGAGAACGTCGCGCAGTGCGCCGGCGGTTCGGCTTCGACCACCGGCTTTCGCGACGGCCCGCCGCTGGTCACTGGCGCGCAGATCGGCGACAGCGGCACCGGCTTGCATCTCGCCTTCGGCATCGTGAGTGCGCTCTATCAGCGCCAGCGCACCGGCCGCGGCCAGAAGGTGCTCTGCGCGATGCAGGACGGCGTCCTCAACCTCGCGCGCGTCAAGCTGCGCGACCAGCAGCGCCTCAAGCACGGCCCGCTCAGCGAATACAGCCAGTATGGCGAGGGCGTTGCGTTCGGCAAGGCGGTGCCGCGCGCCGGCAACGATTCCGGCGGTGGACAGCCGGGCTGGATCCTCAAGTGCAAGGGCTGGGAGGACGATCCCGACGCCTACATCTATTTCATCACCCAGGCGCCGGTGTGGGGTCCGATCTGCGACCTGATCGGCAAGCCGGAATGGAAGGCCGATCCGGACTACGCCACGCCGCCGGCGCGGCTGCCGCGGCTGCGGCATATCTTCGATACGATCGAGGAGTGGACCAAGACCAAGACCAAGTTCGATGTCATGAACATCTGCAACGAGCACGACATCCCGGTCGGGCCGATCCTGTCGATGAAGGAGATCGCCGAGGAGCCCTCGCTGCGCGAGACTGGCACCGTGGTCGAGGTCGACCATCCCGGCCGCGGCAAATATCTCACCGTCGGCAATCCGGTGAAGATGTCGGACTCGATCACCGAGGTCACGCGTTCGCCGCTGCTCGGCGAGCACACCGAGGAGATTCTCACCAAGGTGCTCGGTTATTCCGCCAAAGAGCTCGATACGATCAAGACGTCGGGCGCGATCACGCCGCCGGAGAAGCCGGCCAAGGCGGAAGCGGCGTGATCGTCGTGAGCTGCTTGCCGGTCACAACCTGGATGATGACGGTCTAAGGCAAACCTCGTGCGCGCTTTGGCAGAGTACCAGCTTGCCGACTGGGCCAAAGCCGAGCCTTTGGTGCACGGCTTCAAGCGCATTCGTAACGTGGCCGTCGAGCGGACGTTCCGGAGCATGCATGCGCGCGGCTATGACCGGTTCATGGCCGAGCTTGCCGCTTTGCAGCCGCAGACGCTCGCCATTTGCGTCGCCTACAACACGCCGTGGGTGGTCGACGTGACGACGCAGCTGACCAGGCGAAATCTGGTCGGCACCCTGATCGTCTGCGACAATTCCAGGATCCGCGCGGCACGCGTCGAGAACGAGCGGATATGCAAGGAGCGCGGCGTCCCCTACCTGCCGCTTCCGATCAATCTCGAACGGCATCCTTGCCGGCACCATGGCATCGCGCTCAACTGGGTCTACTACAACGTCGTGGATCGAGTGCGGCCGCGCGTCTTCGGCTTCCTCGATCACGATCTCTTTGCGATCGAGCGCTTCGACCTTGCGGCGCTGGTCGCGAACGAGCCGATATACGGAGTGTTCAAGACCAGCCCCTGGGGCTGGAATCTGTGGGCCGGATTCTGCGTCTACGACCGCGCCGCAATCGCCGACTTCTTTCCCGACTTCAACAATGACCTGCCCCGTCGCCTTGACACCGGCGGACGCAACTGGACGCAAATCTATCGTCACCTTGACCGTGCGCGCCTGCGATTTGCGGCCACCCGGCCGGCAACGCTTCACCTGCCGGGCGATGGCGAAGAACTGGTTGTGGAGCTCATCGACGATTGCCTCCTCCATGTCGGCGGCGCGAGCTTTTGGCACGAGGCGCACCGCGCGAACATAGAGGCGCCCCATCGACGCGTCGTTCATCACCTCAACAGCGGCGGTGCACTTGCCGATCTGATGAGACAACCGACCACCAGCCAAGTCGCCTGAAACATGGCCGTTCAGACAAGCCGACCCTGGCGCCGAGACGAGGAGAAATGAGATGCGTATCGTGGTCCACGGCCAGCAGGCGTTCGGAAAAGCCGTGCTGGAGGCGCTCATCAAGCGCGGCGAGAATGTCGTCGCCGTCTATGTCGCCCCCGAGAAGCCGGGCCAGAAGGCCGACCCGCTGAAGGAAGCGGCGCTCGCCGCCAATCTTCCGGTCTATCAGCCCGAGTCCTACCGCAAGCCGGAGGTGTGGGCTGAGTTCAAGGCGCTCAAGCCCGACCTGCAGGTGATGGCGTTCGTCACGCTGTTCGTGCCGGAGGACTTCCTCAATATCCCGACCCACGGCTCGATCCAGTATCACCCGTCGCTGCTGCCGGCCTATCGCGGCGCCAGCGCCATCAACTGGCCGATCATCCTCGGCGAGAAGGAAACCGGGCTCTCGATCTTCTGGCCCGACAACGGCCTCGATACCGGCGACGTGCTCTTGCAGAAAAAGACACCGGTCGGTCCCAAGGACACGCTCGGCACGGTCTATTTCGATCGCCTGTTCCCGATGGGCGTCGAGGCGATGATGGAGTTGGTCGATCTGGTGAAGGCCGGCAAGGCGCCGCGTATCAAGCAGGACGAAAGCCAGGCCACCTACGAAGGCCGCGCCACCGCCGACATCGCCAAGATCGACTGGGGTAAATCCTGGCGGCAGATCGATCCGCTGATCCGCGGCTGCAATCCGGCGCCCGGCGCGTGGACCACGCTCGACGGCAAGACCGTGAAGATCTTCGACGCCACGCCTATTCCGGCGAAGGACCCGAAAGGCATCGGCGGCAAATACGGCGAGGTGGTCGCGGTCGACGCCGACGGCTTCACCGTGGTCTGTGCCGACGGTCGTATCAAGGTCACGCGCATACAGGCCGACGGCCCGAAAGTCGGCGCCGGCGAATGGGCCAAGGCCGCCAATCTCTCCACCGGCGCGCGCTTTTCTTGATGCGCGCTTTCTTCCACCGATGACGAACCTCTAGTCACCCGCATTACCGGATCAAATCACCATGCCCGCTTCTCAGCACCAAAATCCCAAGTCCGACATTGAAATCGCCCAGGCCGCCAAGAAGCGGCCGATCATGGACATCGCCCGCGAGAAGCTCGGCATCGCGCCGGAGAATCTCGAACCTTACGGCCACTACAAGGCCAAGGTGTCGATGGACTACATCAAGTCGCTCAAGGACAAGCCGAACGGCAAGCTGATTCTGGTCACGGCGATCACGCCGACGCCGGCGGGCGAGGGCAAGACCACCACCACCGTAGGACTGACCGATGCGCTCAACCACATCGGCAAGAAGGCGATGCTGGCGCTGCGTGAGCCGTCGCTCGGGCCGTCATTCGGAATGAAGGGCGGCGCCGCCGGCGGCGGCTACGCGCAAGTGGTGCCGATGGAGGACATCAATCTCCACTTCACCGGTGATTTCCACGCCATCACGTCGGCCCACAATCTGCTCTCGGCGCTGATCGACAACCACATCTACTGGGGCAATGAGCTCGGCATTGACAGCCGCCGTGTCGCCTGGCGGCGCGTGATGGACATGAATGACCGCGCGCTGCGCGAGATTGTCTGCTCGCTTGGCGGCGTCGCCAACGGATTCCCGCGCGAGGCGGGATTCGACATCACGGTCGCCTCCGAAGTCATGGCGATCTTCTGCCTCGCCAAGGACCTCGACGATCTCAAGGAGCGGCTCGGCAATATCATCGTGGCGTACACCCGCGACCGCAAACCGGTGCGCGCGCGCGACATCAAGGCGAACGGTGCGATGACCGTTCTGCTCAAGGAGGCGCTGTCGCCCAATCTGGTGCAGACGCTCGAGGGCACGCCCGCCTTCATCCACGGCGGCCCGTTCGCCAATATCGCGCATGGGTGCAATTCCGTGCTTGCCACCGCGACGGCATTGAAGCTGGCCGATTACGTCGTGACCGAAGCGGGCTTCGGCGCCGATCTCGGCGGCGAGAAATTCCTGGACATCAAGTGCCGCAAGACCGGTCTGCAGCCTGATTGTGCGGTGATTGTTGCAACAATTCGCGCGTTAAAAATGCACGGCGGCGTCAAGAAGGACGACCTCAAGAAAGAAGACCTCAAAGCGCTCGAAACCGGCATGGCCAATCTTCAGCGCCACGTGGAGAACATCCAGAAATTCGGCATCCCGGCGGTGGTCTCGATCAACCGTTTCTCCGCCGACACCGACGCCGAGATCGCGCTGGTGAAGGAGAAGTGCAAGGCGCTCGGCGTCGAGGCGCTGATGGCCGATCACTGGGCGATGGGTGGCGAGGGCGCCGCCGACGTGGCGCGTGCGGTGGTCAAGACCATCGACGCCGGCAAGGCCAAGCTGAAGCTGCTTTATCCCGACGACATGCCGCTGTTCGAGAAGATCCGCACCATCGCCAAGGAAATCTATCGCGCCAAGGACGCGACCGCCGACAAGGCGGTACGCGACCAGCTCACGAACTTCGAGGCCATGGGCTACGGCAAGGCACCGGTCTGCATCGCCAAGACCCAGTACTCGTTCTCGACCAACGGCGACCTCAAGGGCGCGCCGTCGGACCACACCATCAATGTGCGTGAGGTGCGGCTCTCGGCCGGCGCCGAGTTCGTGGTGGCGATCTGCGGTGAGATCATGACCATGCCCGGACTGCCGCGCGTGCCGGCCGCCGACTCGATCGACGTCGGCCCGGACGGGAGGATCGTGGGGTTATTCTAGCTCAGTCGAGATTGATCTCGCGGTAGATCTCGGGGTTCAACGTGATGCCCCCGGGCGCGAACGGCCGATCGAAGGCCATCAGCAGCGTCAGGCAGACCGCGGTCGCGGTCGAGAAAATGACAAGCGTGGTTGCCTTGGCGCGCGGCCGGCCGATGTGAATGAGCCCCGTTGTCACGATGATCAGCGCGGCCAGGATCAGGATGACGGCCCACTGGATCGGCGCGATCTCGGCGTGGCTGATCCTGATGCGATTGACGCGCGCGTCGTAGGCCCTTGCGATGGCTTCGAGCGCACGCTGTTGCGCGAGCTGGTGCTGCGGGTGCGCCGTCATATACGACAAGATCGTCGACATCGCACTTGTCAGGCCGACGGGCTCGGTGCGCAAGCTGCCCTCAAACCTTCCCATCGCCGGCCAATCCACGGTCTCGATGAATTCGACATGTTTCTTGAGATCGGCGCGGAGCTTGGCGCGGATATCCGCCGGAAACGCATTGGCGAGCAGCGCGGCTTCGCTGATCGCGCCGACCTCGCGCCCCACGTATTCCTGCGCATGGCCGACGTTCTCCCAGACCCGCGCGGCGAGGAATGCGAGCATCAGGCCCAGGATGACTGCGAGCGGAGTGAGCGTCACCGGGGAGATCGACTTGAGCTCTTCGGCGATGCTGCGCCGCGACAGGTGCGTCGCCACGCCAAAGACGATCGCCGCAAACGTATAGGTCAACAGCAAGGTAATGACGGCGATACCGGCCGTCGATTGCTCTTCAATCCAATAAATGATGGCTTGCATAGCGGGCATCCTCGATCGGGTTTCCCGCCCTATAATCTCCCGAGTGCGTTGACAAAGAGCTACCCCGGCGGATTCCGATAGGGGATGGTCTCGCGCGCGAGCTTAACCAAGTGTCGCGCTGAATCCGTCTGCTGCTCCTCCAGGATGTGCCCGACCAGGCCGGCGCTGCGCGACACCACCGCGATCGCTCGGACGATCTCGGGCGGGATGCCGATCTCGAGCAACAGCGCCGCCAGCGCACCGGTGGCGTTGATGGTGACGTGACGTCCGGCGGTCTCGTCGATGGTGGCGGCGAGCTTGAGCAGAAGCTGGACGTAGCGCCCGTCCAGCCCGTTCTCCTTGGCCACGCGCAGCAGCGGCGGCGTACGCGGATCGTCGGGCTTGTGCAGCACATGGCCGAAACCCGGTACCGCTTCCTTGCGCTGGCGATGCTCCGCGACGATCCGCCGGCACCAGGCGTCGGCATCGGCCTCGTTGACACCTGCTGCCAGGAGGGCGGCGCAGCCCTCCATGGTGCCGGCATGCACGCTGCCGATCGCCAGCAGCCCGGCGCCGATCGACACCTGGATCTGGTCGGGCACGCTTTCGGCGGTCAGCCGCGCGATCAAGGCCGAGGGCGTGAAGCCATGCTCCATCAGCGTCACCAGGCAGGCGTCGAGGACGCGCGTCTGCGCCGCGTCGGGCATCCGCCCGGTGACCAGGAAATAGAACACCTCGGTGAACGAGTGTTTGCCAATGAGGTCGTTGACGAGGTCGCGTCCGCGAACCGTGACGCTGGTGGCATCCGCGGTTGCGATGTTGGTGATCGGTCCTGGCATTGCTGCTCGCTTATTTGCCTCGTGAAATCGTGTCCTGGACGATCCGGGTGAGCGAGGCATCGAGCTTGGTCGCCTGTGCCACGGCTTCCTGGACCTCCGCTCCCGACGCCGGGCTCAACTGGAAGCCGGCCTTGGTGATCTCGTCGATGAAGGCCGCGTCCTTGACCATGCGGTCGAACGCGGCGCGCAGCGCTGCCACGCGCTCCGCCGGCGCCTCCGGCGGCAGGATGAACGAGCGCCCGACGTCGACGTTCGATGCCATGAAGCGCGCGACCGCCCGCTGCTCCGGCGTTCGCGCGAGCTCGATGGCAAGCGGCACCTTCGGCAGGTCGTCTTCCTTTGCGCTGCCGAATTGGACGATCGGGAGCAGGAAGCCCGAATCGAACCATTGCTTGCGCAGCGTCTTGAAGATCGTCCAGCTCACCGTCGCGCCCGCGATCTCATTGCGCTCGATCGCGATGAACATCGGATTGATGCCGTCGTAACCCTCGATGGTTCGGATTTTCACCGGTTCGAGCCAGCGCAGCAGGGACGGCAACAACGACGTCGGCGAACCCGGGCCGGAGCCGCCGATGGCGACTTCCTTCTCCAGCAAATCCTTCAGTGTGCGTACGCCGGTGTCGGCGCGCACCGCCAGAACGTTATTGACACGCTCGATGGCGCCCAGCCAGATGAATTCGTTGACTTTGTACTTGGCCTTGTCAGCGTCGATCACCGAGGCCAAGGCAACCGAATCCGACACCATCGCCATGACCGACCCGTCGCGCGGCGCGACGTTGTAGATGTAGTTGCTGGCGACGATGCCGCCGGCGCCGGGCCGGTACTGCGGGACGATCTGCGGGTTGCCGGGAATGAACTTGCCGAGATGGCGCGCCATGATCTGGTTGTAGATGGCGTAGCCGCCGCCCGGTCCGAACGGGACCACCGACGTGATGGTGCGGCCCTTGTAGAACTTCTCGACGGCGTCGTTCGCCGCCGCGTCCGATTGCGGCCACAGAACGACAGCGAGCGCCAATCCAAGCGCTCGCATCGGGCACATTCGCATGTGGCGCCTCCCCAACGGCGTTCCTCTTGACTCTCTTCTCGTTGAAAAACATCATATTCGCTGTTGAGATCAGCGCAATGCGGTCGAGAAAGCAGCGCGATTTTGACGCGGAGGAGGTTTCATGTCGGACATCGTTGGCATCGCGCATTTCAGCATCCCCGTGACCGACGTGAAGCGCAGCCGCGACTTTTACGTCGACATCGTCGGCTGCAAGCACCTGTTTTCGACGCCGAAGGGGCACATGTCCTTCATCGACGCCGGCGGCGTGTGCCTGATCCTGGTGAAGCAGACGGAGCCGGTGAATCCGGTGCTGCACAATTCGGAAGGTGTGCATCACTCGTTCACGATCGCGCCCGACAAGTTTCAGGACGCGATCGATCGGCTGAAGAAGCACGGCGTCGAGCTGATCGGCGAGGAGGATCGCCAGGGCGGCGTGGTGAACGGTCCGCGCGTCTATTTCCGCGACCCCGACGGCACCGTGCTCGAATTCATCAATCTCACCAGCTACGAGACCGGCCAGCATCACCATTAGTCGCGTGTTTTTGTAGCCCGCATGAAGCGCAGCGAAATGCGGGGCGGGCCATCCCGGATTTTCGCCATAGCGCGTTGCAGACGCGCGTAAACGCGCTTATGGCTCCATCCGGGCTACGATCTTCCCGGAGGGATTTATGCATTTGCATCGCAGTCTTGCCGTCGTCGCTCTCCTTCCGATCCTCGGCGCCAACGCCCTCGCCGAATCCGCCTATCCCAACAAGCCCGTCCGCATCGTCGTGCCCTATGCGGCCGGCGGCTCGGTCGATCCGATCGCGCGGCTGGTCGCCGACCGGCTGTCGCGGAGCATCGGCCAGAGCGTCTTTGTCGAGAACCGTCCCGGCGCTGGCGGCAATATCGGCATCGAGGCGGTCGTGCGCGGGCCGCAGGACGGCTACACGCTGCTGGCTACGCCGTCGGCCATCGCGGTCAATCCTTCGGTCTACAGCAAGGTCTCCTACAATCTCGACAAGGACCTGACGCCGATTGCGCTGGTCAACCGCAACGCCATGATCGTGCTGGTCAGCCCGAAGTCCGGCATCGACAGCCTTGCCGACCTGATCGCGCGTGTAAAGGAGAAGCCGGGCGCGATGAACTACGCCGTCGCGGGCAACGGCACGCTCGACCATCTCGTCTGCGAGCACCTGCGCGCCAGCGCCGGCCTCGACATGGTGCGGATCAACTATGGCGGCGTGCCCAAGGGCATCACCGCGTTGATGGCCGGGGAGGTGCAGGTGATGGTGGCGTCGGTGGTCTCGGCCTCGTCCTATGTCAGGTCGGGGCAGCTCAAGCCGATCGCGGTGACGTCGGCGCAGCGCCTGTCGATGGCGCCCGATGCGCCGACCATGACCGAGCTCGGCTACAAGAACTTCGTGATGTATGGCTGGGCCATGCTGTTCGCGCCGAGCGGCGTGCCGGCCGACATCGTTGCCAAGCTGCACGAGGAGACGAAGAAGATCGTGGCGTCGCCCGACGTGACCAAGATCATCACCGATACCGGCAGCGAGGTGCAGTCGCTCACCCTCGACGAGCTCAAGGCCTATTTGCGCCAGGAGCTGGCTTTGTTCGCCGGTATCGCGAAGGCGAGCGGCACGCGGATCGATTGAGCGCGCCCATCCAGGTTCCGAATTGACAAGCGCGGCGCGGCAGCCTTTCGTACAATCGAACACCGCGTCATTTGTTGTCCGATAGGACGGAGCCTTCCATGGACGTGACCATCAGCGAAGTCGGGCCGCGCGACGGGCTGCAGAGCATCAAGCGCACGCTGCCGACCGAGGCCAAGCACCGCTGGATTGCGGCGCTGGCGCAAGCGGGCCTGCGCGAGATCGAGGTCGGCTCGTTCGTCTCGCCGAAGGTGCTGCCGCAGATGGCCGACTGCGCCGAGGTGGTCGCGCAGGCGCGTACAATTCCCAACCTGCGTATCGTGGCACTGGTGCCGAACCTGCGCTACGCGACCATGGCGTTCGAGGCCGGCACGCATGTGATCACAATACCCGTCTCCGTGAGCGAGCCGCATTCGATCGCCAATATCCGCAAGACCCATGCCGAGATCATCGCTGACGTGCGCGCGATCGTCGCGCTGCGCAACGAGCGCTTCCCGGAGATCAAGGTGGAGACCTCGCTCTCCACCGCCTTCGGCTGCACCATCCAGGGGATCGTGCCGGAGGCTGACGTGCTGCGCATGGCGGCGGCGATGGCGGACGCCGGCTCCGACACCATCAACCTTGCCGACACCGTCGGTTACGCCAATCCGGCGCAGGTCAGGCGGCTGTTCAAGCTCGTCCGCGCGGAGGTTGGCGACAAGACCGGCGGCGCGCATCTCCACAACACGCGCGGGCAAGGCCTCGCCAATGTGGTGGCGGCGCTCGATGCCGGCGTCACCACCTTCGACTCCTCGCAAGGCGGCATCGGCGGCTGTCCCTATGCGCCCGGCGCCACCGGCAACATCGTCACCGAGGACCTCGTGTTCCTGCTCGAATCGATGGGGCTCGACACCGGCATCGATCTCGATGCGCTGATCGCGGCGCGCGCGATCCTCGCCGAGGCGCTGCCGGGCGAGGCGCTCTACGGCCATGTGCCGGCCGCCGGGCTGCCCAAGGGCTTCACGCCGGCCGCGGCCGGGAGAGCGGCATGACGCTTCCGCTCGCCGGCATCCGCGTCGTCGAATTCTCGCACATGATCATGGGCCCGAGCTGCGGACTCATCCTCGGCGATCTCGGTGCCGACGTGATCAAGGTCGAGCCGCTGGGCGAGGGCGACAACACGCGGCGGCTGCCGGGCTCCGGCGCCGGATTTTTCCCCGCCTTCAACCGCAACAAGCAAAGTCTCCAGCTCGACATCAAGACACCCAAGGGGCTTGCCTTCGCGAAGAAACTGATCGCACGCGCCGACGCGCTGATCGAGAATTTCCGCCCCGGCGGTCTCGACGCGCTCGGCCTCGGCTACGACGCCCTCAAGATCGACAATCCCGGCCTCATCTATTGCTCGCTCAAGGGCTTCCTCTCCGGCCCGTACGAGCATCGCCCGGCGCTCGACGAGACCGTGCAGATGATGGGCGGGCTCGCCTACATGACCGGTCCGCCCGGGCGTCCGTTGCGCGCCGGTGCGTCCGTCAACGACATCATGGGCGGCATGTTTGCCGTGATCGGGATCATGGGCGCGCTGATGGAGCGTGCGCACACCGGTCGGGGACAGCGCATCCGCAGCGCGCTGTTCGAGAACAACGCCTTCCTGGTCTCGCAGCACATGGCGCAGTTCGCGGTCACCGGGCAGGCCGCCGCGCCGATGCCGGCGCGCATCTCGTCATGGGGCATCTACGACGTGTTCGACACCGCCGACCCGAGCCAGATCTTCATTGCGTGCGTTACCGACACGCAATGGCGCTCGTTCTGCGAGGCGTTCAAGCTCGGCGATCTTGCCGCCGACGCGACGCTTGCCACCAATCCGCAGCGGGTCGCGGCGCGCGACCGCCTGCTGCCGCGCTTGCGCGAGGTTTTCGGCAAGCTCATGCGCGACGAGATCGGCCGCATCTGCGAGGCTGCCGCTGTCGGATACGCGCCGATCACGCGGCCGGAGGAACTGTTCGGCGATCCGCAGTTGAAGCGACCCGGCGCCATGGTCGAGGTCACGCTGGCGGATGGCCGCACGATGCCGATCCCGGCGCTGCCGCTTGAGATGAACGGCGAGCGGTTCGGCATGCGGCTCGACATCCCGCAGGCCGGGGAACACTCGGCCGCAATCGCCACCGAGCTCGGCTGCAGCGCGGATGAGATCCGTGCGTTGATCGCGGAAGGCGTGCTGGGTGTCGGCGCCGATCCGCAGGAAACGAGCAATAAGCCCGCCAAGGCGGCGTCGGCGTGAATGCGCGACCGCCAAAAGTTAAGCAATAATTAAGCGCGGCGGCCTAGGCTCTGCGACTCTTGAGAGAGCGCCATGCGCATTGTGCTGGTCGATCCAAGCCGCGCGGTTCAGCGAGCCATGACCCTGCTCATCGAGCAGGGTGACCATGAGGTCATTCCCTTTGCCGACGGGCTCGAGGCGCTTGCCTGCGTCACGCAGGATCGCGACGTCCGCACCGTCATCACCAGCACGCAGCCGCTCAATATTTCCGGCATTGATCTGTGCGCCGCCGCGCGAAAGCTGAGTGGCTCGCGCCGCGCGCTGCACGTGATCCTGATGTCGTCGACCGACGACTACTATCTCGCGGTCACCGCACTCGACAACGGTGCTGACGACTTCATCCATAAGCCGCCCAATCCGGACGAGCTGCGCGCACGTCTGCGGCTCGCGGATCGGGTCACTGCGATGAAGCAGCAGCTCATTCAATACGCGACCACGGATTCGCTCACCAATCTGCTCAACCGCCGGGCGTTTTTCGACAACGCCGGCGAGCTGCGCCGCGTCAGCGTGGGCAAGCAGGCGCTGTCGGCGATCATGTTCGACATCGACCACTTCAAGCGGATCAACGACACCTACGGGCATGAGATGGGCGACAAGGTCGTCGCCGGGGTCGGTGGCCAAGCGAAGCTGACCGACGGCGTGGCTGGCCGCCTCGGCGGAGAAGAATTCTGCTTGCTGATCCATGGCGGCGTCACCGACGCCATGGAGGTGGCGGGCGAATTGCAGCGGTCGATCCGCGCGCTGCGTTTCCACCACGGCAATCAGGCGTTTAGCGTCACCTGCAGCTTCGGTGTCGCCGAATGGGAAGAGCAGGACACCATCGATACGATGCTGCGCCGCGCCGATATGGCGATGTATGAAGCCAAGAAGACCGGCCGCGACCGCATCATTGCGTCCGACACCTTCGTTCTCACCAAGAGTCACGACGAGTGGGCCGGTGCGGCACGGGTGGTTAAGAGGCCGGCCGAGCTCACCCGCCGTTGATCAGACACATCTACTTCTTCAGCCCGATCGTGCCCATCAGCTTGCCGAGATAGGTATCCTCCTTGGCGATCAGCGCGCCGAACTGACCGGACGGCAGGAACGCCGGACGCGCGCCAAGCCGCTCGCAGGCCAGCACGAACTCCTTGCTCGCCACCGTATTGCGGATCGCTAGTTCGAGCGCCGAGACCGTTGCCGCCGGTGTGCCGACCGGCACCGCGATGCCGCGCCAGGCTTCGAGCGTGACGTTATAGCCCTGCTCGCGCGCCGTCGGCACCTCCGGGAAGGCCGGATCGCGGGTCGCGACCATCGCCGCGAGGAAGCGCACCTGCCCGCCCTTGACGTATTGCGCGAGCGCGGCGGGAAGCTGCACCACCGCGTCGACCTGGCCGCCAAGCAGGCTGGGCACCACCTGGGCCGCCGCGAACGGCACGTCCACCGCCTGCACCCCGGCCGGCCGGAACAGCGCCACCGATGAGATATGCGTGTGGCTGCCGACGCCGGAATTGCCGATGGTGATGGCCTTCGGCCGCGCCTTGCCGTCGGCGATCAGGTCCTTCAACGTTTTCCATTTCGCGTCGTTCTTGACCGCGACAACCGGCGACTCGGTCAGCACCTGCGCCACCGCCACGAACGACTTGTAGTTGAATGCCAGCGTGCCGGAATGAAAAGTCGTCGAGATCGAATTCGAGTTCCAGACCAGCGACGTGCCGTCCGGCTTCTGCGCGGCAACGTGGCGGTAGCCGATCGCGCCACCGGCGCCGGGCCGGTTCACCACGATCACATTGGTGCCGAGCTCCTTGCTGATGCCTTCCGCCAGCAGCCGCGCCGTGATGTCCGCCGAAGAGCCGGCCGGGAACAGCACCGTGATCTCGATCGTGGGCTTGTGCGCGAATGGATTCTGCTGTGCCGACGCCAAGCCGGTGGCACCGAGAATCGTGGCGCCCAGTGTCAAAGCCAGTGCGGTCAGTAATCCCGTGAGGCGTTTCATGGCGTATCCCTCTTCAATCGGTCTTGAGGATCTCCTCGACCTCGACCCGGCGGCCCTCGCGGGCGGAGAGGATGCCGGCGCGCACCACTGCGAGCGAACGGGTCGCAAAGTCGCCGCCTACTTCCGGCGCCTTGCCGCCGCGGCAGGCAGCGGCGAACTCCTCAAGCTCCTCCACGAATGTGTCGTTCTTGCGGGTCGCAACGGCGGCGGATTTGTCCTCGCCGCGCTTGAGCAGGCGCAAGCCATTGTGCATGTCGTAGAACGCGGTGGCGTCCTTGCCATAGATATTCATCAGGTAATATTCGGACGCCGAGGCATAGCTCGCGTTCAGTGTGGAGAGCGCGCCGTTCTCGTGCTCGAGGATAAAGCTCGCGACGTCGGGATTGTCGCCGGGCAGGACGAGCTGCGCAAACTGTCCGCGCACCGATACGACCGGTCCCATGAGATATTCGAGCACGTCGGTATAGTGGATGCCGATCTGCAGCATCACGCCGCCCGGCATGCCGGCGGCCTGATAGCGCCATGACGAGAGATCGATCTTGCCCAGCCGGTCGCGGCTGATGTTGGCTTCCGCGTTGACCAGCTTCCCGAACGTGCCGGCCTCGATCTGCTGCCTGACCCAGCGGAAATGGCTCTCGCGCCGACGCTGATAGCCGAGCGCCAGCACCACGCCGGCCTTGCGGCACACCTCGCTGATCGCACGGCCGTCGGTCACGGTGTTGGCGATCGGCTTGTCGAGGAACACGTGCTTGCCGGCGGCCGCTGCGGCGCGCGTGGTCTCGAGATGCACGTCGTTCGGCGTGGTGTTGATCACGGCGTCAATAGAACGGTCGGCCAGCACCTCGTCGTAGCTCGCCACCGGCCGGCACTTGTACTTCGCGGCGAAGGCTTCGCGCTTGTCGGCCGAGCGGGTGAAGCAGGCGGCGATCTCGATCTGATTCGAACGTTTCATGGCGTCGGCCAGAACGTCCGACCACCAACCCATGCCAATACACGCGACGCGCAACGGTTCCATTGCCACTCCTGATACTTCCCGACTTGTGACGTGTTACTTCCAGCTCGCGCCGATCGCCTCAACGGCCTCGCGCGCGATGCGCTCGTCGGTCGCCCAGTCGCCGCCACTGACGCCGATGCCGCCGATGCATTCGCCGCTGATCAGCACCGGCGCGCCGCCCTCCATCGCGGTCCAGCGTTCCGGTCCTGCCGCGAGCGCGAGGCCGAGCGCGTGGTTGGTGTCGAGGTCCTGCCCGACCGCGCCCTTGGCGGTGGTGACGCGCTTGTTGGAGGCGGCACACACCGCCTTGGTGGTCGAGGAATGCAGCGTGTGAAAACGCCCGCCGTCCATGCGCTCGAACGCAATGAGATGCCCGCCGGCGTCGACCACTGCGCAGGAGATCGCGATCCCGGCGGACCGCGCTTTGGTGACCGCGACGTCGACCATCATCTTCGCGCCCTGATGGGTCAGGCGTTTCGAATCCGCGACATACATGGCTGGACCTTCGTAGCGAACCGGGCGGGATAGTGCGTCAGGCGGCAGGGGGCAGCAAGGGGCGGGAAGGGCGATACGGCGGCCTAGGGTGGACGGCGTGTCCTATGACAGTCGGCCCCGTCTTCGCGTACAGTTCGAGAAAACAACAACATGCGAATTGGGGAGAAAACAAGATGTACATGCTGCTTCGCGGTGCCGCGCTGTTGCTGGTGATGGCCGCCGCCCAGGCCGCTTTCGCCCAGATTGCCTTGGCCCAGACTTGGCCGGAGCGGCCGGTCCGCTTCATCACCTCGCAGGCGGCGGGCAACGCCACCGACATCATCGCCCGGATCACTGCCGATCAGCTTTCTGCGCGGATCGGCCAGCCGGTCGTGGTCGAGAACCGGCCCGGCGGCGGCAATGTGATCGGCACCCAGGCGGCGGCCCGCTCGGCGCCCGACGGCTACACGTTCTTCCTGGCCACCGCGGCGGCGCTGGTGACCGACCCCTACACCTTCAAATCGCTGCCCTACGACCCGATGAAGGATTTCGTGCCGGTCGCGAAGGTGGCGGAAGTCTCGTTCATGATCATGGCAAACCCGAAGGTGCCAGCGAAGAACCTGCAGGAGCTGATCGCACTCGCGAAGTCGCAACCCGGCAAGCTCACCATCGCCACCGACGGCGCGCGCCGCTTCTCCGGCATGGTGGTCTCGTGGCTCAACAAGCTTGCCGGCATCGAGACGTTGCAGGTGCCCTACACGGCGCAGCGGCAAGGCGTGCAGGACGCCGTTTCCGGCACCGTCGACCTCATCATCCTCGCCGTGCCGGTGGCGCGCGGGCTCGCCGCCAACGGCCAGCTCCGTCCGATCGCGACGACCTCACTCAAGCGGCTGGCCGACCACCCCGACGTTCCATCGATCGCGGAGACGTTCGCCGACTTCGACTTCACCGGCTGGATGCTGCTGGCGGCGCCGACCGGAACGCCGGGCGGCGTGCTGACCCGCGTCAACAGCGAGACCGATGCGACCTTCAAGAATCCGGAGACGTTGAAGAAGCTGCGCGAAATGGGCTTCTCGACCAGCGGCGCCGGCACGCTGAAGGACGCGCAGGACTACGTGAACCTGCAGCACAAGGCGTGGGGCCGCGTGGTGCGCGAGATCGGCGTGCAGCCGGAATAGGTCACGGTCATGACGACGGAGCGACACATCATTGCCGCCGTCGCATTGCTTGCCGCGGCCGCCTCGCCTGCTGCGGCCGATGACGTCGCCGATTTCTACAAGGGAAAGACCGTCACCATTGTCGTGGGTCATGAGCCAGGCACCGGCTTTGACGTCTATGCCCGCGTCTTGCAGCGGCATCTGCGCCGTCATATCCCGGGCAATCCCGGCGTCGTGGTGCAAAACATGTCCGGCGTCGGGGGGATTGTTGCCGCAAACTGGCTCTACAACGCGGCGCCGAAGGACGGGACCGTCTTGTCGAGCTTCGTCTACACAGTCCCGTTCGAGCCGCTGATGGCGAACAACGCCGCCAGGTTTGATCCGACAAAGTTCAACTGGGTCGGCAATATGGAGGAGGGCGTTGCGGTGTGCGGCCTATCGAAGGCCGCCGGCGTCGCCACCTTCGAGCAGATGCGTACGACCGAGACGATTATCGGCGGCGCCTCCGTCAACGGAGCGCTGGCGCGCTCGGCGCTTGCGGTGAAGAATCTCTTCGGCGCCAGGATAAAAGTCGTGGCCGGCTACAAGGGCACCGCCAGCATGAAGATCGCGATTGCTCGCGGTGAGGTGCACGGCGTGTGCGGCCTGTTGATGTCGACTATCACCTCAACGTGGCGTGAGGATTATGAGGCCGGCAATTTCCTGCCGATCATCCAACTCAGTGGCCGCATGCGTGTCGGGGCTATCGCGAACGTCAACGACTTTGTGAAATCGGAAGACGACCGGCAGGTGCATGGGCTGATTTTCGGCGCGCAGGCGCTTGGAAAACTTTACGCCGCACCTCCTGACATTCCCGCTGTCCGCCGGGACGCGCTGCGCGCCGCGCTGATAGCCACCATGAAAGACCCGGCTTTCGTCGCCGAAGCTGCCAAAACGCAAATGGACGTTTCACCAATGTCGGGGGCGGAGGTTGAAACCTTTATCGCCGGGCTGTCGGTCGCGTCACCGGCCGTGATCGAGCGCGTCAAGCAGGCCTACATGCCGTAAAGGTGCCCGTGCCAACGGCACTTCACGCGTTCAGCGTCGCGGCCAGCCGCTTCGCTTCCGCCACCAGGGCGGCGGCAAGCGGCGTCAGCGGCTCGCGCGGCGGCACCACCAGGCCGATGGTGTGCACGGCCTCCGGGTCGACGATCGGGATTGCGCGGATGGTGGCTGTCAGTCCAAGGGTTTCGGCGAGGCGCGCCGGCATCACGCTCGCCCAGCGGCCGGTGCGCACATGCGCAAACAAAAGGATCATGGAATCGGATTCGAGCGTCGGGTGCGGATCCCCGCCGGCGGCGCGCAAGAGCCCGTCGATGATGCGGCGGTTCTGCATGTCGGGAGTCAGCAGGCAGAGCGGCACCTGCGCGACCTCCTTCCAGGTGACGCGCTCGCGGTTGCCGAGCGGCGCGTCGGCGGCAGTGAGCAGCTGGTAGCGCTCCTGATAGAGCGGCACCGCGTTGACGCGCCCGAGCGGCTCGTTGTCGAGATAGGTGAGGCCGGCGTCGATCTCGAGATTCTCCATCAGCGTGAGGATCTCGATCGAGGTGCGTGACCAGATCGTGAAGCGCACGTCGGGATGGCGCGCGCGATAGGGCGTGGTGAGCTGCGCGACCATCGCCAGCGCCGTCGGGATCGCGGCGATGCGCAACTGCCCGGTGAGGCCGTGGCGCAGCGCATTGATCTCCTCGCGCATGGCGCGCGAGTCGCCGACGATGCGGCGCGCCCAGTCGAGCGTGCGCTCGCCCTCGGGCGTGAAACCGATGAAGCGAGAGCCGCGTTGTACCAGCAGCACGCCGAGCATTTCCTCGAGCTGCTTGATGCCGGCCGACAGCGTCGGCTGGGTCACGCCGCAGCTCTCGGCGGCGCGGCCGAAATGCCGTTCGCGCGAGAGCGCGATGAGATATTCGAGCTTGTCGAGCACCGTTCCGGCTTTCTAAGTCTTGGATAAACCTAAGCTATTCCGAACGATAGAAATTTTCAATCGTTGTATCGGGACGAGGGGATTGAGGCCGAGGGGCCAAAATCGGCATTTAGGGCCGATGGAAACGCTCGAATGAGCACGACAACCCTTTCAAATCCCAAGACAAACGGCGGCAAGCCGAACGGCGACGGCCGCCGGCGCCCACGGCGTACCCCGAAAGGCCGGCAGGTCGATCCGACCGCGCTCGCCGAGGTCTGCGCGCTGCTCGGCGCGCGCTCGCGGCAACGCGATCTGCTGATCGAGCATCTGCATCTGATCCAGGACCGCTACGGGTATCTCTCCGCGGCGCATCTCGCCGCGCTTGCGGCCGAGATGAAGCTCGCGCTCACCGAGGTCTACGAGGTGGCGACCTTCTACGCGCATTTCGACGTGGTGAAGGAAGACGAGGCGGCACCGGCGCCTGTCACGGTGCGCGTGTGTGATTCGCTCTCCTGCGCCATGCGTGGCGCCGAGCATCTGCTGCGCGATCTTCCTGGGAAACTCGGGCGCGATGTGCGCGTCGTGCGCGCGCCCTGCATGGGCGCATGCGATCGTGCGCCGGTCGTTGCGGTCGGCCACATGCAGGTGTTCAACGCGACGCCGGAGAAGATCGCCTCCACCGCGAAGGCGCCGCCGCATCCGCACGCATTCGCGACGCCGAACGATCTCGCGAACTACCGCAAGAACGGCGGCTACACGCTGCTCGCCGATTGCCTCGCCGGCAAGCGCACGCGCGACGACCTGATCAAGATCGTGAGCGACGCCGGCCTGCGCGGCCTTGGCGGCGCAGGCTTTCCGACCGGCCGCAAGTGGTCGCTGGTGCGCGCCGAGCCGGCGCCGCGGCTGTTCGCGGTCAACTGCGACGAAGGCGAGCCCGGCACGTTCAAGGATCGCTACTACCTCGAGCAGGACCCGCATCGTTTCATCGAAGGGCATGCTGATCGCGGCCTGGGTGGTCGAAGCGCCCGACACCTACGTGTATGTGCGCGACGAATATCCCGAGGTGCGGCTGCTGCTCGAAAAGGAATTCGAGAAGGTCAAGGAGGCCGGGCTCGCCTCGCACACGCGGCTGCATCTGCGCCGTGGCGCCGGCGCCTACATCTGCGGCGAAGAGTCCGCGATGATCGAATCGATCGAGGGCAAGCGCGGGCTGCCGCGCCATCGCCCGCCTTACGTCGCGCAGGTCGGGTTGTTCGGCCGTCCGACATTGGAGCAGAACGTCGAGACGCTGTTCTGGGTGCGCGACATCGTCGAGAAGGGCGCGTCGTGGTTCACGTCGCATGGCCGCCGCGAGCGCAAGGGTTTCCGCAGCTTCTCGGTGTCAGGCCGCGTGAAGAAGCCCGGCGTCGTGCTGGCGCCGGCCGGCGTCACCGCGCGCGAGCTGATCGAGGAATACTGCGGCGGCATGGAGGACGGCCAGACCTTCAAGGGCTATCTGCCCGGCGGCGCCTCCGGCGGCATTCTTCCGGCGTCGATGGCGGACGAGCCGCTCGATTTCGGCATGCTCGAGAAATATGGCTGCTTCGTCGGGTCGCACGCGGTCGTGATCCTGTCCGAGCAGGACGACATGAAGGCGGTCGCGCTCAACCTCGTGAAGTTCTTCGAGGACGAAAGCTGCGGCCAATGCACGCCTTGCCGCGTTGGCACCGAGAAGGCGGTGAAGCTGATGGAACAGGGCCCGTGGAACCCGGAGCTGCTCACCGAGCTGTCGACGCTGATGCGCGACGCTTCGATCTGCGGTCTCGGTCAGGCCGCGCCCAATCCGCTGTTGTGCGTGCTGAAATATTTCCCCGAGGAATTGTCGAAGCCGCTGGGCAAATGGTGACGCCATGAGCACGAACGGACAGGCCAAGCCCAACACCTTCTTCATCGACGATCGCGAGGTCGACATCCGTCCGGGCGAGACGATCTTCCGCGCGGCGCGCCGGCTCGACATCAAGCTGCCGCATCTGTGCTACTCGCCCAAGCCCGGCTACCGGCCGGACGGCAATTGCCGCGTCTGCATGGTCGAGGTCGAAGGCGAGCGTGTGCTGGCGGCAAGCTGCATCCGCACGCCGACGCCCGGCATGAAGGTGAAGACCGAGACCGAGCGCGCGTCGACCGCGCGCCGGATGGTCGCCGAGTTGCTGATGACCGACCAGCCCGATCAGGCGCACGCGCATGATCCGGATTCCGAGCTCTGGAAGATCGCCAAGCGCCAGAAGATCGAGGTAGGCCGCTTCCCGAAGCGCGAGCCGATCAAGGTGCCGCAGCCCGACCGCAGTCACATCGCGATGGCGGTCAATCTCGACGCCTGCATCCAGTGCAATCTCTGCGTCCGCGCCTGCCGCGAGGTGCAGGTCAACGACGTCATCGGCATGGCCGGGCGCGGCCATCTCGAACAGATCGTGTTCGACTTCAACGATCCGATGGGCGCATCGACCTGCGTCGCCTGCGGCGAATGCGTGCAGGCCTGCCCGACCGGCGCGCTGATGCCGGCGACGATGGTCGATGACGCCAACGTCTACAAGGGCAAGCCCGACCGCGAGGTCGACAGTGTCTGCCCTTATTGCGGCGTCGGCTGCCAGCTCACCTACCAGATCAAGGACGACAAGATCGTCGCCGTCACCGGCCGTGACGGGCCGGCCAACCAAAATCGCCTGTGCGTGAAGGGCCGCTTCGGCTTCGACTACGTGCACAACAAGCAGCGCCTGCTGAAGCCGATGATCCGCAAGGACGGCGTGCCCAAGGTGCCGCACGAGCTCATCGATCCGTCGAATCCGTGGACGCATTTCCGCGCGGCGACTTGGGAGGAGGCGCTCGACCGCGCCGCCGGCGGCCTGAAGAAAATCCGCGACCGCGACGGGCCGAAGGCGCTCGCCGGCTTCGGCTCCGCCAAGGGCTCTAACGAGGAGGCGTACCTGTTCCAGAAGCTCGTACGCACCGGCTTCGGCACCAACAATGTCGACCACTGCACGCGGCTCTGCCACGCGTCGTCGGTGGCGGCGCTGCTCGAAGGCGTCGGCTCCGCTGCGGTAACGGCGACCTTCAACGAGTGCAAGAACTCCGACCTGATCATCGTGATCGGCGCCAACCCGACCGAGAACCATCCGGTGGCGGCGACCTTCTTCAAGCAGGCGGCCAAGCGCGGCGCCAAGCTGGTGGTGATGGACCCGCGCGGGCAGGCGCTCAAGCGTCACGCCTGGAAGATGATGCAGTTCAAGAACGGCGCCGACGTGGCGATGCTCAACGCCATGCTCAACGTCATCGTCGAAGAGAAGCTCTACGATCAGCAATACATCCAGACCTATGTCGAGGGCTTCGACGCCTGGAAAGAGAACATCAAGGACTTCACGCCGGAGGAGATGGCGCCGATCTGCGGCATCGAGGCCGACACGCTGCGCGAGGTCGCGCGCGCCTATGCCCGTGCCGAGAGCGCGATCATCTTCTGGGGCATGGGCGTGTCGCAGCACACCCACGGCACCGACAATGCTCGCTGCCTGATCGCGCTGTCGCTGATCACCGGTCAGATCGGCCGGCCCGGCACCGGGCTGCATCCGCTGCGCGGCCAGAACAACGTGCAGGGCGCGTCCGACGCCGGCCTGATCCCGATGTTCTTCCCCGACTACAAGTCGGTCGAGAACCCGGAAATCCGCGGGCAATACGAGAAGGCCTGGGGCGTCAAGCTCGATCCCAAGCGCGGCAAAACCGTGGTCGAGATCATGGACGCGGTGCACGCCGACGAGATCAAGGGCATGTACATCGAGGGCGAGAACCCGGCGATGTCGGATCCGGACCTCAACCACGCGCGCGAGGCGTTGGCGCATCTCGAGCATCTCGTCGTGCAGGACCTGTTCCTCACCGAGACCGCCGTCTACGCCGACGTCGTACTGCCGGCCTCCGGCTGGCCGGAGAAGGACGGCACCGTCACCAACACCAACCGCCAGGTGCAGATGGGCCGCCAGGCGTTGCCGCTGCCTGGCGATACCCGCCACGACTTGTGGATCATCCAGGAGATCGCCAACCGCATGGGCTGCGGCTGGAACTACAAGCACGTCAGCGAGGTCTTCACCGAGATGGCCTCGATGATGCCGGCGCTCGCCAACATCTCCTGGGATCGCGTCGAGCGAGAGGACGCCGTTACCTATCCGACAGACGGCCCGGACCAGCCCGGCCGCGACGTGGTGTTCGACCAGGGCTTCCCGCGCCCGGGCGGATTCGCCAAGCTGGTCGCGACCAAGATCCAGCCGCCGGACGAAGTGCCGGATGCGGAGTATCCGTTCATCCTCTCCACCGGCCGCCAGCTCGAGCATTGGCACACCGGCTCGATGACGCGGCGCGCGCAGGTGCTCGACGCGATCGAGCCGAACGCGAGCGCGCAGCTCTCACGCGGCACCATCGCCAAGCTCGGTATCGAGCCGGGCGACATGGTACGCGTCACCACGCGCCGCGGCACGGTGGAGCTGGCGGCGCGCCAGGACGACGCGGTGCCGGATGGCGTGGTGTTCATCCCGTTCGCCTATGTCGAGGCGGCGGCGAACCTGCTCACCAATCCGAAGCTCGATCCATTCGGGAAGATCCCCGAGTTCAAGTTCTGCGCGGCGAAGGTCGAGGCGGTCGATCCGATGGAGCGGGTGGCGGCGGAGTAGGGCTACTTCTCCGTCTTGTCCTTGAAGTACGCCTCCACCGCGCCCTTGAGCTTGATCGTCAGCGGGTTGCCGTGCCGGTCCTTGGCGTTGCCCGCCGACACGCGGATCCAGCCCTCGCTCACGCAATATTCCTCGACATTGGTCTTCTCGGCGCCCTTGAAGCGGATGCCGATGCCGCGCTCCAGCAGGGCGGCGTCGTGGTAGGGGCTGTCCGGGTCGTTCGACAGCCGGTCGGGCGGGGTATCGGTCATTGCGGCTCTTCCAGTGTGATCGCGAGGTGGGCGGCCATCAGTGCTCGATATCCGTCACCCGGCGCGCCCCTGTATCTCGTAGCCTGTTGAACCCCCCGCGTCACCCGCGCTTGAGAAACCGGTTCACGATGGTGAGGAAGCCCTTGGTGTCTTCCTCATTGGGATAATGCCCGAGCCCGGGCATCACCACGACCTCGCCATGAGGCAGCGTCGTCCTCAGCTTCTGCTGCGTCTCGGGCGGAACGATCGGGCTGGCACCGCCGAGGACATAGATGATCGGTGACGTGATCTTGCTGACGTATTGCCACAGCTCGGTCTCGACGAAGCCTTTCACGAGGTTTGGGTCGCGTTTCCAGACGACACGTCCGTCGTCACGGCGCTTGGTGGCGAAGCGCACGTGGTTGCGCAGGATCGCTTCGGGGGTGCGGGGAGACCGCTTGATAAGCTCCGCGAGGAGTTCGTCCTCCGACGCCCATCCGTTCGCCTCCCGTGCGACACGCCGCGCGAAATTGTCGGAAATGTTTTGCGGCCGCTCAGGCCCGACATCTTCCGAGATCACGCGCTCGACGTTGCCGGGATTGAGGCCGGCGTAGACCTGCACGACCCGGCCGCCGGTGGAGTTGCCCCACAGCGTCACCCGCCGCAGGCCGAGCTCCTGGATGACGGCCGTCAAGTCTTTGACGTGGTCCTCGACCAGATAGGCGCCTTCCGGAACTCCAGGCCGAGTCGCCATGTCCGCGCATGTCGAGTGCAATGACACGATAGTCGCGGATGAACTCGGAAACGATGTGATCGAAGGTATGGGCGTGGCCTTCGATCTTGTGCACGAGGATCAACGTCGGTTTGTCGGCCGCGCCGCGATCGAGATAGTGCAGGCGCAGCCCGTTGACGGTGATGGTCCGGTCCATGGGGTCCGATGTCTGCGCCGTCGCGGGAGTCGCGATATGCAGGACCATAGAGACGGCCGTCACGAATGCGACACGGAGCATGGGCCAGTCCTCGCTGACGGCACGTTGATTGTAACAAGATTATAGAACCCCGGCTGCCCGGGATCGATGGTGGTCGCATCAAGCGGCCGGTACCTAGTCCGCGCCGGACGGGGTTGCCCGGTCGGCTTGTATGGCGCGCTCCCGGGCCCGCTGCTAGACTGGAACCATTCAAAAAAATTGCCTCGCAAACGAGGCCCACCAGCCGGGAGGACATCACATGGCTGAACGCAGGACGCTCAACGTCAACGGGCGGTCGCGCACGATCACTGTCGACGATCCGGACATGCCGCTGCTGCTCGCGCTCCGCGAGAACCTCAATCTCAACGGCCCGCTGTTCGGCTGCGGGCTCGCCCAGTGCGGCGCCTGCACTGTCCATGTCGACGGCAAGGCGGTGCGTTCGTGCGTGCTGCCGCTGTCGAAGGTCGGTCCGGCGCAGAAGGTCGTGACCATCGAAGGTCTCGCGCAAGGCAACCGGCTGCATCCGGTGCAGCGCGCCTTCGTCGAGGAGCAGGCCGTGCAGTGCGGCTACTGCATCAACGGCATGATCATGGAGTTGGTTGCGTTCCTGGCCGGCAACAAGAACCCGTCGGAGGTGGACATCAGGAAGGCGCTCGCCAACAACATCTGTCGCTGTGGCACCCACACCCGTATCGTGCGCGCGGTCAAGCGCGCAGCCGGTCAAGCGTGAGGGAGGGAGCCATGACCAAACATTTCACTCCGTCACGGCGCGATCTCCTCAAGGGCGGCGGTGCGCTGATCGTCAGTTTCTCGCTCGGCGGCGAAGCACTGGCCGAGCAGGCGGCGGCGCAGCGGCCGCTGTCGATCGCCGAGGTCGACGCGTTCCTCGCCATCGACGCGCGCGGCCGCGTCACGGTCTACTCGGGCAAGGTCGATCTCGGCACCGGCGTGCGCACGGCGCTCGCCCAGATGTGTGCCGAGGAGCTCGACGTGCCGTTCAGTGCGGTGCGGGTCGTTGAGGGTGACACGGCGCTCACGCCGGACCAGGGGACGACCTGGGGCAGCCTCACCATCCAGGCCGGCGGCATTCAAATCCGCAACGCGGCGGCGACCGCACGCGCTGCGCTGATCGAGCAGGCCGCCAAACGGCTCGATGCCAAGCCGGAAGAGCTCAGTGTGGCGAACGGCGTGATCCGCGCCGGCAATCGCCGCGTTGCCTATGGTGAGCTGATCGGCGGCAAGATGTTCGAGATCAAGCTCGACCACGCCAAGCCGGCGAAGTTCAAGGATCCGAAGGACTACAAGATCGTCGGCAAGTCGATCCCGCGCGTCGACATCCCGGCGAAGGTGACGGGGCGCTTCCCCTACATCAACAATCTGCGCGTACGCGGCATGCTGCATGGCCGTGTGATCCGCCCGCCGTCGGTCGGTGCGAAGCTCGAAAGCGTCGACGAAGGCTCGATCAAGGACGTCGCCGGTATCGTGCAGGTCGTGCGCGAGGGCAATTTCCTCGCCGTGGTGGCGCAGAGCGAGTGGGGCGCGATCAAGGGTGCGCGCCAGCTCAAAGCGAGCTGGTCGAAATGGGAGGGGCTGCCGGAGCAGGCGAAGCTCTTCGAGCACGTGCGTGCCAGCAAGGTGTTCCGCGACGAGACCACCGGCAATGTCGGCAACACCGCCGAGGCGATGGGCAAGGAGGGGGTGAAGAAGTTCGCCGCCACCTACGATTTTCCGATCCACACCCACGGCTCGACCGGCCCGTCCTGTGCGGTCGCCGAATTCCGCGACGGCAAGCTCACGTCGTGGTCGGCTTCGCAGGCGACCCATACGCTGCGCCGGCAGCTTGCAGAGATGTTCGCGCTACCGATCGAGAACGTGCGCTGCATCTATCTCGAAGGCTCCGGCTGCTACGGCCGCAACGGCCACGAGGACGCAGCGGCGGATGCTGCGATGCTCGCCAAGGCGGTCGGGCGGCCCGTGCGGGTGCAATGGTCGCGGGCCGATGAGCACGGCTGGGACCCGAAAGGACCACCCACGCTCATTGATCTGCGTGCGGCGCTCGACGGCGCCGGCACGGTGACGGCCTGGGAATCGGAATTCTTCATTCCGCAGCAGACCGACAAGAGCTTCCTGGTGCCGCTGGTGCCGGCGACGCTCGCGGGGCTTCCGGCAAAGCCCGACATCGCGCCGGGCAACATCTTCCAGAATTCGAACATCCCCTACAAGTTCGCCAACGTCAAAGCGGTCTGCCACCGGCTCGAGACCACGCCGTTCCGGCCGTCCTGGATCAGGACGCCGGGCCGGATGCAGAATACCTACGCCAACGAATGCTTCCTCGACGAACTCGCGGCGGCGGCCAACGCCGATCCGATCGAGTTCCGGCTGAAATATCTCGATCCCGCCGACAAGCGTGGCATCGAGACGCTCAACCGCGTCGCGGCGCTGGCGAAATGGGAGAAGCGGCCGTCGCCGCAACGCAATGTCAGCGGCAACGTCGTGAGGGGGCGCGGCGTCTCGTACGTGAAGTACGAGCTGTCGCGCACCTACGTAGCGGTGGTCGCCGAGGTCGAGGTCGACCGCGCCGCGGGCACCATCAAGGTGCCGAAGGTCTACATGGCGCATGATTGCGGGCAGATCATCAATCCGGACGGGCTGCGCAACCAACTCGATGGCAACGTCATCCAGATGGTCAGCCGCACGCTGATCGAGGAGCTGAAGTTCGACCGCTCGCACGTCACCAGCCTCGACTGGGAGAGCTATCCGGTGATCCGCTTCCCGGACGTGCCGGAGATTGTGCTCGATCTGATCGACCGGCCGAACGAGCGGCCCTGGGGCGCCGGCGAGCCGGCAGCGGCAGTGGTGCCGTCGGCGATTTCCAACGCCGTGTTCGACGCGACCGGCGTGCGGCTGCGCTCGGTGCCTTACACGCCGGACCGGGTGAAGGCGGCGATGCGCTCAGGCGCGTGACGCCTATTCGGCGGCGGCCGGCATCGGCCGCTGGCCGGAGCGAATGGCGTCGTCGCGGTGCTTGCGCGCGACCGCGTCCTCGCCGCCGCGGGTATGATAGATGTCGAGCGCGTCGAACTCGTCGGCCTTGGGTGGCGTGATCGCAAGATCGGTGTAGGTCATGCGATCGGGCGCCGCCAGCGTCTCATCGAGGATCTTCTTGCAGGTCCGGTAGACCTTATAGTAGCGCCACAGCTTCAAGACGGTCTCGCCCGCGAAGCGCGGATAGAAGATCAGCGGGTTCTCGCGCGGCAACCCATGACGGCGGTCGCGCCGGAATTTCAGCCGCACCGCGCCGCCCTCGAGCGGATGCACGCCCTCGAACAGCACCATCAGGTAGAACCACAGGATGGTCGACAGCGTGGTCTTCGGCCGGCCGATCGGGCAGGCGGCGGAGCGCCGCAGGATCGTGCGGATGTGGTCGGGCGTGTAGAAAGTGAGCCATGCTGCCCGATAAGCCTCTTCCCACTCCTGGTCCGACATTTTCGGATGATGCGAGACGCGGTGGTTGAGGTCGTATTTGTTCATGTCGGGGTCCATCCAGACCCCTTTGGCCGACAGCACCTTGTGGTCTTCCGAGCCGGGCAGCGGCGTCAGGAAGAAGAACTCGAGGATGTCGATCGGCAGCTCGTGTTTGATGATCTCGATGTCGCGCAGGATCGATTCCTTGGTGTCGGCCGGGAAGCCGAGGATGTAGCCTGCGTAGGTGATGGCGCCATGGTTGCGCCACTTCTGCAGCATCTCGCGGTATTCGGTGATCTTGTTCTGCCGCTTCTTCGCCGCGATGAGATTGTCGGGATTGATGTTCTCGAGCCCGATGAAGACGCGGCGCACGCCGGCCTGCGCCGCCTTCTCGATGAAGTTCGGGATCTTGTGGCAGAGCGTATCGACCTGAATGGTGAAGCCGAGGCCCGGGAACTCGCTCTTGCGCAGCGCGATCAGGCGATCGAACAGGATCTCCCAATCCTTGTTGCGCGCGAAATTGTCGTCGGTGATGAAGAAGCGCTTGATGTTCTGCGCGTAGTTGTCACGGATGATCTTCTCGAGATCGTCGGGCGAGCGGAAGCGGCTCTTGCGGCCTTGCACGTTGATGATGGTGCAGAACGAGCACTGGTACGGGCAGCCGCGGCCGAGGTCGACGCTCGACAGCGAACCTGCGGTGCGGCGCACGTGCTGGCGCGGCAGGAACGGCGGCGCTTCGCCTTGCAGCGAGGGCAGCTTGTCCATGTAGTTGTAGAGCGGCTTGAGTGCGCCATCCCAGGCGTCGCGCAAGACCTCGTCGAGCCGATGCTCCTCGGCTTCTCCGGCAAAGAGCGAGATGCCGAGCGTTTGCGCCTCGCGGATGTCGGCCGGCAACTCCGGCAGCATCGCGATGCATCCAGAGACGTGGAAGCCGCCGATGCCCACCGGCAGGCCGGCCGCGATGAACAGCCGCGCGATATCGACCGCGTGGGGAAACTGATTCGACTGCACGCCGACCAGGCTGATCAGCGCCTTGCCGCCTGCCTTCCGGATCATGCGGATGATGCGGTCGGGCCGAACGCGCCTGTTGGTTTCGTCATAGGTGTGCAGGCGGATCTCGACGCCTTCACCCAGCACGCCGCGCCGCTGCGCGTCCTCCGCCAGGCCGTTGAGACAGGCGAGCGTATTCGACGGGATCGCCGACCGGACCCATTGGATCGGGTAGCCATCATCGTCATAGTGCGTCGGCTTGATCATCACGAGATGAAACAAGCCCGCACTGGGGGTCTGCTGAACCATCAACGTTTTCCACCGCCGGAAAAAAGCCAATCCCAAGGCGACCATATCACCATTGAGCGTGCAAACGCACCTGATTCTCGGCTTCGGGGCGTCACGGTCGCTTGATTTCAGGCGCTTCTGTCCGCATCTTGCGATAAATCAACAGATTGCAGTTCAAAGCTGGGGTCATGAGCACAGGATATTCGAACGGCACGGTCCGCCACGACTGGACACGCGAGGACGTGCGCGCGCTGTTCGCGCTGCCGTTTCCAGAGCTGATGTTCCGTGCGCAGAGCATCCATCGCCGCCATTTCGATCCGGCCGAGGTGCAGATCTCGACACTGCTGTCGATCAAGACCGGCGGGTGCCCGGAGGACTGCGCCTATTGTCCGCAGAGCGCGAAATACGCCACGGACGTCAAGGCCGAGAAGCTGATGAGCGTCGATGCGGTGCTCGCCGAAGCGCGCGCCGCCAAGAGCGCCGGTGCGAGCCGCTTCTGCATGGGCGCCGCCTGGCGCGAGCCGAAGGACCGCGATCTCGAGCAGGTCTGCGCCATGGTCGAGGGCGTGCGGGCGCTCGGGCTCGAAAGCTGCGCCACGCTCGGGATGCTGACCGAGCCGCAGGCGAAGCGCCTGAAAGCCTCCGGCCTCGACTACTACAACCACAACCTCGACACCTCGCCGGAATTCTACGGCGAGATCATCACCACGCGTGTTTATCGGGATCGCCTCGATACGCTCAGCGCCGTGCGCAACGCCGGCATCCATGTGTGCTGCGGCGGCATCGTTGGGATGGGCGAGAGCGACGAGGACCGCGCCGGACTGATTGCGACATTGGCTAGCTTGCCGCAGCACCCGGAATCGGTGCCGATCAACATGCTGGTCCAGGTCGAAGGCACGCCGCTCGCCGGCACGATCGGGCTCGATCCGCTCGACTTCGTGCGCACCATCGCGGTCGCGCGCATCACCATGCCGAAATCGGTGGTGCGGCTCTCGGCCGGGCGCGAGGATATGAGCGACGAGACGCAGGCGCTGTGTTTCCTCGCCGGCGCCAACTCGATCTTCTACGGGCCGAAGCTCTTGACCACGCCCAATCCCGGGCGCGACCGCGATATGCGCCTGCTCGACCGGCTCGGCCTCAAGCCCATGGTGTAAGTCAGAGGATGGCGTAGCTCAGAAGATTTGCCGCGCCAGCACAAGCCCCGCCATCAGTCCGGCAATCGACAGTATGACCGAACCGAACACGTAGAGCGCCGCCAGTCCCAGCGCGCCGCGCTCGTACAGTAGGACCGCGTCGAGCGAGAACGCCGAGAACGTGGTGTAGCCGCCGAGAATTCCGGTGGTGAGGAACAGCTGCCAGTGCTGGTGTCCACCGCCGCCGCGGAACGCGAAGTAGCCCGCGAGCAGGCCCATGACCAGCGACCCCGAGACATTCTCGATCATCGTCGCGTAAGGAAACGCAGTCCCGAACCATCGCGCCGACGCGATGTTGACGCCGTGGCGGAGCGCGGCGCCGATCCCGCCGCCGAAAAAGACGATCAGATAGGTCATGGTCCAGCCTTCAAGCACTGCAAGCCATGCAACGGTCATCCACGTCGCATGTTATCGCGATTCTGTATAGCGATTCTGCTTGAATGCGTGCGTCGCGCCGTTCAGGATGAACGCCCCAAAATCATCCGAGCACCCACGTATTCATGGCCGAACGCCGCCGCCGTATCCGATCATTCGAATGGTCGACGGCCATCATCGCATCGATTTCGATCGCCGCCGGCGTCGCAGTCTATCTGCGCGATGGAACCGACAAGGTCATCGCGATCCTGAGCAAGGACCTGGAGCTGCTCGCCGGCATGCTGCCGAAAATGGCGGCAGGCTGCCTGATCGCGGCCTTCGTCACGCGGCTGCTCCCGCGCGAAGTGGTGGCGCGCGTGGTCGGCAGCGAGTCCGGGCTGCTCGGCCTCCTGGTCGCGATGATGATGGGCGCCGTATTGCCCGGCGGCCCGCTCACGATCTATCCGCTGGCGGGGGCGTTCCTGGTGCTCGGCGCCGATGTCGGCACCGCGGTCGCCTTCATCACCGCCTGGAACCTCTTGGGCTACAACCGCGCGCTGATCTGGGAGCTGCCGTTCTTCGGGCCCGAATTCGTCGGCTGGCGCATTCTCATGGCGCTGCCGCTGCCGATCATCGGCGGGCTGTTGGCGCGCATGGCGGCGCGTCTGATCGTCAAGCGCGGGGGCAGCGATCAATGGACCTGACCGCCATCGTCAGCGTCGTGATCGGCATCCTGCTGTGGCTGCTGGTGGCCGTCCTCGCCTTTGTCGCAGCGATGCGCAGCAAGGCGCTGTTCCGCGAGGGCGCGTTCGAGGGCGGCCGCGATTTCCTGGTGCTGATCCCACGCGTGATGATCGGCGTGGTCGGCTCCGGCTACATCGCCGCGGTCATGCCGCAGGACCTCATCGCCACCTGGATCGGCCCGAGCTCCGGCCTCCTTGGCATCCTGATCGCGACGATCATCGGCGCGGCGACGCCGGGCGGCGCGGTGGTCGGCTTTGCGATCGGCGCGGCCGCGCTCAAGAGCGGCGCCGGCGCGCCGCAGGTGATCGCCTATTCGACGGCCTGGTCGCTCTATACCATCCAGCGGCTGCTCAACTGGGAGATCCACATGATGGCGCCGCGCTTCGTGTGGCTGCGCGCCGCGGTATCGTTCCCGCTGCCGATCCTGGCCGGGCTCGCCGCCCTGCTGCTCGGCAAACCATAACAACGTCGATACCTCAAACGTCGACGAGGGAGGACTGACCATGAGCGACCACGGAATCGTTCCGACCCGGCGCGCCATTCTCGCGGCCGGCGCTTCGCTTGCCGCTGCCGGCGCATTCGCCGGCCGCGCCGCCGCGCAAGGCGATGCCGACCTTGCGCGCGTGCAGGGCGCGCGCCGCATTTTGCTGAAGGGCGGCGTCGTGCTCGCGCTCGACCGCGCCGTCGGCGATCATGCCAAAGCCGACGTGCTGATCGACAACGGCAAGATCAGTGCGGTGCGTCCCGACATCGCCGCGGATGACGCCGCGGTGATCGATGCGACGAACCGGATCGTGATGCCGGGCTTCATCGACACCCACCACCACTTCTACCAGGGCATCCTGCGCAACATCCTGTCCAACGGCCTGCTCAATCCCGACTACAGCCGCGACATCTCGAATGCGCTGACCGCGCCCTACCGGCCCGCCGACGTCTATGCCGGCACGCTGGTCAGCGCGCTCGGCATGATCGACATGGGCACCACCGCGGCGGTGGATACCTCGCAGGTCAACCACACGCCCGAGCACAGCGACGCCGGCGTGCGCGCGCTGCAGGAATCAGGGCTGCGCGTGGTCTACGCCTATTCGCGCGGCGCCGGGCCCGGCGCGCAATATCCGCAGGATCTGGTGCGGCTGCGGAAGGCCTATTTTTCGTCCGAGGATCAGCTGCTGACGCTTGCGCTCGGTGGCAGCCTCGACGCCCAGCAGTTCGAGTTCGCCCGCAAGCACGGCGTGCACATGGTGTCCCACGGCGTCAGGGACAACACCGAGAAGGTTCTGTTCGAGCTCGCCAAGGCCAAGCTGCTGCGCCCCGGCGACGAATACATCCACTGCACGCATCTGAGCGGCGACGGCTGGCGTCTGCTCAAGGACACCGGCGGCGAGGTCTCGCTGGCGGTGCCGATCGAGATGGCCATGGGTCACGGCATGCCGCCCATTCAGGAGGCGATCGACCACGGCATCCGCCCGTCGCTCAGCTCCGACGTCGGCGTGACCATGGCGCAGGACCCGTTCACGGTGATGCGCGCGTGCTTCACGCTCCAGCGGCTCAACCTGCTGCAGCGGGAGCGCCGCGGCGAGAAGAACCTGCCGCCGCTCCTGACCACGCGCGAGGTGCTCGAATTCGCGACCGTCGACGGCGCGCGCTGCCTCGGCCTGGCCAGCAAGATCGGCACGCTGACGCCCGGCAAGGAGGCCGACATCGTCATGCTGGCGACCGACCGGCTCAACGTCTGGCCGCTCAACAACGTGCCGGGCGCGGTGGTGAACCTGATGAACCCGATGAATGTCGACACCGTCTTCATCGCCGGCAAGGTGAAGAAGTGGCGCGGCGGCCTCGTCGGGGTCGATGTGGCGCGCGTGCTCAAGCTGGTCGCGGAGGCGCGCGATGGCGTGATCGCCCGCGCCGGCTTCAAGACCAATTTGTTTGCGTAGTTGCGCTAGTGCATCGCCGTCGCGGTGCGCGGCATGATCGCGCCGTGGTGGCGGATCACTTCGGCGGCGAGCCGATGGGCGAGGCTGGCGGCGGCGCTCGGGCCGTCGCCAGCGAGGCGCGCGGCGAGATAAGCGGCGTTGAAGCTGTCGCCGGCCGCCATGGTGTCGACCGGCACCACCACCTCCGGCACCGGCACGAATTCGCTCTTGCCGCCGGACGCGACCAGCGCGCTGTTGGGTCCGTTCTTCACGACGATCTCGCCGATTCCGAACGCCTGCAGGCGCTCGACCGTCGCCTCCGGTGACGGGTCGCCCCACAGCACCGCTTCGTCGTCATAGGCCGGCATCGCGATGTCGACGCGCTTGAGCGCCTCCATGAACACGGTGCGCGTGCGCGTGAGGTCGCCCTTCCAGCCGCGCGGCCGGAAATTCCCATCGAAGGCGACCTTCGCGCCGTGCTGGCGCGCCATCTCGACGATCGCCAGGAAGCGGCCGAGCGCCGCGTTGGAATAGAGCGACAGCGTGATGCCGGAGAAATAGACGAGCTTGGCGTTGAGCATGCTCTCGGCGATGCGGCCCCAGTCCGCGTACTCGAACAATTCGCGCGCCGGTTCGCCGTCGCGCCAGTAGTGGAAGGTGCGCTTGCCCGCCGCGTCGGTGTCGATGACATAGATGCCGGGGAGCCGGCCGGGGACGCGCAGCATCAGATCGCTCTGCACGCCCTCGGCGGCGGCCAGCGCCAGGATCCGGTCCGAGAACGGGTCGTCGCCGAGCGCGGTCGCGAACGCGGTCGGGATGCCGGCGCGCGCCAGATAGACCGCGGTGTTGAAGGTGTCGCCGCCGCAGCCGACCGCGAAGCGGCCGTCGCCCCCGCGCGCCATCTCGATCAGGACCTCGCCGATGGCGAGAACACGGGCTTTCTGGCTGCTCATGGGACCCCTACGCGGCACGCAACGAGTGAAACGCTGAGAAGCATAGCCCGGCTGGCTTGGCAAATGCGGTTTCGAGAATGTCTTGGCAGCCGGGCCCGAAATGTTATATTATTACAGAAAGGCACCCATGCCCACGCAAATCCATGACCACGAGCACGGCCATCATCACCACCATCATCCCGGTGAAGGCCACCCGCCCGCTTCGATTTCGCCGTCGATCCTGCGGCTGTCCGCAGTCGAACGGCTGGCGGCGGCCAGCGTGCTGATCGTGCTGATCTGGGCGGCTGTGCTCTGGGCCATGGCATGAACCGAAGTCCGACGACGCGATGACCGCAGCGCTCCGCTTCAAGAACCTGACTCTTGGCTATGACCGCCATCCGGCGGTGCATCACCTCGACGGCGCCGTCGATGCTGGCGCGCTGATGGCGGTGGTCGGCCCCAACGGCGCCGGCAAGTCGACGCTGTTCAAGGGCATCGTCGGGATGATCAAGCCGCTCGCCGGCCGCATCGAGCGCGAGGGCCTGGCCGCACGCGACATCGCCTATCTGCCGCAGGCGGCGGAGATCGACAGGAGCTTCCCGATCAACGTCTTCGACATGGTGTCGATGGGGCTGTGGCACCACACCGGCTTGTTCGGCGGCATCGACCGCAAGGCGCGTCATCGCGTCGATGAGGCCATCGCCGCGGTCGGCCTGACCGGCTTCGAGGACCGCGCCATCGGCACGCTGTCGGGCGGGCAGATGCAGCGCATGCTGTTTGCGCGCCTCCTGCTGCAGGACGCGCGCGTGATCGTGCTCGACGAACCCTTCAACGCCGTCGACGCCAAGACCTCCGCCGACCTGTTCGACCTGGTGCGGCGCTGGCATGGCGAGAAGCGCACCGTGCTCACGGCGCTGCACGACATCGATTTCGTGCGCGCGAATTTCCCCGAGACGCTGTTGCTCGCGCGCGAGCCGGTGGCCTGGGGCAACACGGCGATCGTGCTGACGCCGGAGAATCTTCTTACCGCGCGGCGCATGTGCGAGGCCTTCGACGAGCACGCCGAGGAATGCGCCGTGCCGACGGCCGCGGCCTGATCGGGATCGAGCGATGTACGACTGGCTCTTCGGCCCCTACATCGAGTTCGAGTTCATGCGCCGGGCGCTCGCCGGCACGACCGCGCTGGCGCTGGGCGCCGGCCCGATCGGCGTGTTCCTGATGCTGCGCCGCATGAGCCTGGTCGGCGACGCCATGGCGCATGCGATCCTGCCCGGCGCGGCGGTCGGCTTTCTGGTCTCCGGGCTGAACCTGTTCGCCATGACCGCGGGCGGCCTGATCGCGGGCTGCGTGGTGGCGCTGCTCACCGGCATCGTCGCGCGCATGACCGAGCTGAAAGAGGACGCTGCGCTCGCCACCTTCTACCTGCTCTCGCTGGCGCTCGGCGTCACCATCGTCTCGATGAAGGGCACCAATATCGATCTGCTGCACGTGCTGTTCGGCTCGGTGCTGGCGCTCGACGACCAGACGCTGATGCTGATCGCCGGCAACGCCACCATCACGCTGATCGTGCTCGCTTTGATCTACCGGCCGCTGGTGATCGAATGCGTCGATCCGGGTTTCCTGCGCTCGGTCAGCGGCGCCGGCGCGCCCGCGCATCTCGCTTTCCTGGCGCTGGTCGTGATCAATCTCGTCTCCGGCTTTCATGCGCTCGGCACGCTGCTTGCGGTCGGGATCATGATGCTGCCGGCCGCGATCGGCCGCTTCTGGGCGCGCGACATCACGCTGATGATCGTGATTGCCGCCGTCTGCGGCGTGTTCTCCGGCTATGCCGGGCTGCTGATCTCGTATCACGCCGGCGTGCCGTCGGGCCCGGCGGTGATCCTGGTCGCCGGCGTCCTCTACATCGTGTCGCTGCTGTTCGGCCATGTCGGCGGCCTGGTCCGCCAGTTGCTGCCGCAACGCCATCTCGAAGCCTGATTTCGTAAGGGAGAGCACCATGCGTATCCGCTGGCACGCCATCGCACTCACCGCAGCGCTTGCGGTCCTGTCCGCATCTGCGCCGGCGCTGGCGCAGGAGAAGATCCGCGTCCTCGCCAGCTTCTCGATCCTCGGCGATTTCGTGAAGAGCGTCGGCGGCGACCGCGTCGAGGTCACGACCCTTGTTGGTCCGAACAGCGACGCGCACGTCTATTCGCCGGCGCCGGCCGACGCCAAGAAGGTCGCCGCCGCTAAGGTCGTCATCGTCAATGGGCTTGGCTTCGAGGGCTGGATGGCGCGGCTGGTGCGTGCGTCCGGCTCGAAAGCAAGCCCGGTGGTCGCCACCAAGGGCATCAAGCCGCGCAAGCAGGCGGCGCACGGCCACAGTCACGGTCATGGCCACGACGATACCGATCCCCATGCCTGGCAGTCGGTCGCGAACGCCAAGATCTATGTCGCCAATATCCGCGCCGCGCTGATCGCCGCCGATCCGGCCGGCAAGGCGGCCTACGAGGCCAATGCCGCGGCCTATCTCGAGAAGCTCGACGCGCTCGACAAGGAGGTCCGCGAGGCGGTCGCCGCGATCCCGCAGGAGCGGCGCCGGATCATCACCTCGCACGATGCCTTCGGCTATTTCCAGGCCGCCTACGGCATCGAATTCGTCGCGCCGCAGGGCGTGTCGACGGAATCGGAGGCGTCCGCGCGCGACGTCGGCCGCATCATCACCCAGATCAAACGGCAGAAGATCCCGGCGGTGTTCCTGGAGAACGTCACCGACCCGCGGTTGATCCAGCGCATCGCGGCGGAGTCCGGTGCAAAGATCGGCGGGCAGCTCTATTCGGATGCGTTAACCGACGAGAAGGGCGCGGCGCCGACCTACATCGACATGATCCGGCACAATATCAAGCAGTTGACGTCGGCGCTGGGCACGAGCTGATCTCCTCGTTCCGGCCCGCGATATCATTGGCATCGCCCGCGAAGGCGGGCGATGCCGTCTTGCAGCGATGGTCAATCCAGCGGTTCGAGCTTGATGATCGACGCGCCGTGATTGCTCCCGACCCAGAAGGTCGGCCGCTCGGTCGTGTTGTCGATGAACACCCGCCGCACGTTGGTCGGCCGCGGCAGCGGATATTCGGTCACCCCACCGGTCTTGGGATCGAGCCGGATCACCCGGTCGGTGGACATGCCCGACGTCCAGATTTCACCGTTTCTGTCCCAGATGACGTCATAGGGCGAAGTGAACTTGGTCGGGAGCGGATATTCCTGAATCCGCCACTCCTTGGTGTCGAGCATCGAGATCCTGTTGCCGCGATACTGGGCGAACCAGAATCGATCCTGATCGTCGATGCGGCCGCGCCGGTTACGCGTGATCGGCGAACCGGTTTGGATTGCGGTGAACTTTCCGGTCTTGGCGTCCACCCGCACGACGTAGTTGCGCTGGAAATCCGTGACATAGGCGTTGTTCTCGGAATTGGCGCGAACATCGTAGATCGAATAGGGACCGGTTCGCCCGCCGGGCAGCATGCTCAGCGGATCGAACTCCTCGAATTTGCCGGTCGCAACGTCGAGCCGTAACAGGGTCGAGGGCCCGGCGTCGTTCACCCACAGCTTTCCGTCGATGTGGACACGGTCTGGCGTCACCATGTTGAGCTGCGAGTTGTCACGATTGCGGTCGCTCGGAAGCGAGAAGTACTGGAATTGCTCCGTCTTCGGGTCGAACTTCGCGACCGCAGCCTGATACATCATGCCAAGCCAGAGATTGCCGTTCCTGTCGGCTCCGATGTCCAGACTGCCGACTGGGAAGTTCGGCTTCGGCACCGTCATGGCATATTCGGTGTGCTTGCCGGTCTTCGGATCGAGCCTGCCGAGATACTGCTCGCCGAAATTCGAGTACCATATGGTCCCGTTGACCAGGATCACGTCATGGGGCTCGATCGTCTGGCGGGGCAGATCGTATTCGGTGATGATCGCCTTGGTGCCGCGGCCTTTGATCCGCGGCAGCGTCTTCAAATCATAGGTCCAGTTGGGCGACTGGCTGAGATTGATGGTGGCGATGTATTCGGCCGCCCTGCGGAAGCGTTCCGGGTTCGACGCCCGCGTCAGGTCGATGCGCCGCTGCGGCCGTAGCACCGTGCTCACCTGCGCATAGCTGTTCATCCGCGCGATCACGGCGACGAGCTCGTCGGCGTCGTAGGTCGACTTCACGACCCGCTCGAGCGTGTGGCAACTCACGCAGTTGATGAGCTCGAGCTTCTGGTCGTCCGTGCCGGTGACGCTATTCATCCACTCGGCATTGGTGAGCTGCCGGGTGAGATTGCGGGTCTTGCGAAGCTTGAGGTCGGCGGTCGTGGCCTGTCCGCCGGTAATCTCGGCTTTCCGCTGCCCGTCGAGATCATACCCCACCGCCCGGGTGCTCAGCGCATATTCGCCCGGCTCGAGCCGGTTCGCAGGGAAGCTGTAGCGGCCGTTCTCATCGGTGATGACGCTGACGGTGATGGTCGATCCCTGCTTCTTGGCGCTGACGACGACGCCTTCCATCGGCCCCTCCTCGGCGGAGGTGACCTGGCCCGCGAGCGACGCCGCGGCTTGGGCCCGGGCATCGGTTGCGCTGATGGTCTGGATGAGCAGGACCGCCAATACCGAGGCGGCAACGCGAGAGAAGTATCTCGTGAGCATGACAGCCTCCCTGTACGTCGTTGTTCCCGCCTGCTAGTCGTCCGAACGACGCTGCTGCGGGTTGTCGCGAAGCCTAGGACCTTCCATTGTCGGATTCAAGGATGGCCGCCGCCCACTTTCAGGCTTGGTCTTCCCGGGTCGCTTCCCTATGTTAGCGGCCGAATGGAGTAATCAATGTCCGACAAAATACCCGTGACCGTGCTGACCGGCTATCTCGGCGCCGGCAAGACCACTTTGCTGAACCGCATTTTGTCCGAGCCGCACGGGCAGAAGTTCGCCGTCATCGTCAATGAATTCGGCGAGATCGGCATCGACAACGACCTCGTCGTCGGCGCCGACGAGGAAGTGTTCGAGATGAACAACGGCTGCATCTGCTGCACCGTGCGCGGCGACCTCGTGCGCATCATCGACGGGCTGATGCGGCGCAAGGGCAAGTTCGACGGTATCATCGTCGAGACCACCGGCTTGGCCGACCCGGCGCCGGTGGCGCAGACCTTCTTCGTGGACGAGAACGTCGGCCGCAAGACCAGGCTCGACGCGGTGGTGACGGTCGCCGACGCCAAGTGGCTCAAGGACCGGCTCAAGGACGCGCCCGAGGCCAAGAACCAGATCGCCTTCGCCGACGTGATCCTCATCAACAAGGCCGACCTCGTTTCGCCCGAGGAGCTCAGCGACGTCGAGGCGCGCATCCGCGGCATCAATCCCTATGCGCGCGTGCATAAGACCGAGCGTTGCGCCATCGCGCTGCCGGAGGTGCTCGGCCGCAACGCCTTCGACCTCGACCGCATCCTCGATCTCGAGCCGGATTTCCTGGAGACCGGCGAGCATCATCATCACGACCATGATCATGACCATCATCATGGCCACGATCACGGTCATGACCACGACCACCATCACGACGGCCATGCCCACAGCCATGGCGGCTTGAAGCATTATCACGACGAAGAGATGCAGTCGGTGTCGATCACCCTCGACAAGCCGCTCAACCCGGACAAGTTCTTCCCCTGGGTGCAGGACCTCGTGCAGAAGGAAGGCCCGAACATCCTGCGCTGCAAGGGCATCATCTCGTTCAAGGACGATGACGATCGCTTCGTGCTGCAGGGCGTGCACATGATCCTCGACGGCGACCACCAGCGGCCCTGGAAAGACGGCGAGAAGCGCAACAGCCGCATGGTCTTCATCGGCCGCAACCTGCCGGTGGAGACGATCACGCAGGGGTTTGCAGGCTGCGTGGCGTGATCGGTTCTTTGCATTGATACTGTGACGCGTCAGCTCCAAGTAACCGGACGGTGGAAGGCCGTGGCTCGGCGATCGCGAGCGGTGAGCAGCACAAAGCCCAAGCCTGGCAACAGCCTCGAGCGCATGATCGCCTTGCTCGACCTGTTCGAGGAAAGCCCGTCGGGCTGGACCTTCGAGCGCATCCATAGCCGGCTCGGCTATACCCGCTCGACGCTCTATCGCTACCTCAAGATCCTCTCCGACGCCGAGTTGCTGACCTCGCTGCCGGAGGCGGGCTACACGCTCGGGCCGCGCATCGTCGAGCTCGACCATGAGATTCGCGCGCACGATCCGATCATCCGTGCCAGCCGCCCGGTGATGCTCGAACTGGTGCAGGAAATCCCCGGCATTGCGCTGCTCTGCCGCAGCTACCGCAACAAGGTGCTGTGCGTGCACCAGGAGCGCAGCACCACCGAGATCGAAAGCACCTACGAGCGCGGCCGGACGATGCCGCTGCTGCGCGGCGCTGCCTCGCGCATCATCCTCGCCAACATGCCGACGCGCACCATTGCGGCTTTGTTCGAACGTCAGCCGCGCGAGTTTGCCGCCGCCGGCCTCGGCGACGCGCTGGCGAAAGTCCAGGACAACCTGAAGCGCATCCGCAAAGCCGGCTGGGACCAGACCACCGGCGAGGTGACGCAGGGCATCACCGGCATCGCCGCGCCGATTTTCGGCGAACGCGACAAGGTGCTCGGGAGTTTGAGCATCAGTTTCCCGGCGCGGAACACCAACGCTAAGCGCATCGTTAGTATCGCGGAGCGCGTGGTCGCGTGTGCGGCGATTGTCACCAAAGCGATCTCGCAGCCGGCCGGGACGGCGCGCACCGCTGGAACTGGCCGAAAAACGTAAGTTTGACAAATCCCATATTATGGGATTTAAGAAACGACATGGAAACCCAGGTTCTCATCGCCGGCGCCGGCCCGACGGGTCTGACGCTCGCGGTCGATCTCGGCATGCGCGGCATCCGCTGCGTGCTGATCGAGCAGAAGGAAGCGCCGCTGTTCCTGCCGAAGATGGAGCGCTCCAATGCGCGCTCGCATGGAAATCTACCGGCGCATGGGGCTGGCGGACCGCATCCGCGCGGTCGGGCTTCCGGCCGACGTGCCGATGGACGTGTTCATCGTGCTGCGGAACGTCGTCGAGCCGCCGCTGCTGCACAAGAACTATCCGTCGGTGACGGCGCTCGAAGGCGGAGATCGCGGCGACCCACGACGGCACGCTGCCGCTCGAGCCCTACCAGCTGATCTCGCAATACACGCTCGAGCCGTTCCTCAAATCGGTGGCGGAGACGCTGCCGAGCGTCTCCGTGCGCTACGGCCATGAACTCTGTCGTTCAGCAGGACGCGAACGGCGTGACGGCGACGGTGAAGGACCTCGCCGGCAAGACGTCGGAGATCCGGCGGCCTATCTCGTCGGCTGCGACGGCGGCGCGAGCGTGGTGCGCAAGATCGCTTGGCATCAAGCTCTCCGGCAACGAAGACCGGATGCTGCAACTGCGGCAGTCGCTGCACTATTGCGAGGACCTGTTCGACCGCATCCCGATCGGCAAGGGTCGGCACTATCACGTCGCCGACAACCACGCGACGCAGATGATCGTGCAGGATTCGACCAGGCACTTCACGCTGCACTCGATCGTCGACAACGACGAGGACATGGTGCGGATGTTCGCCGAGACCATCGGCATGCCGCTGAAGTTCGACACGCTCTATGTCGGCGAGTGGAAGCAGAACCTGCTGCTCGCCGACAGCTACGGCGAGGGCCGCGTGTTCATCGCCGGTGACGCCGCGCATCTCGTGATCCCGACCGGCGGGCTCGGCATGAATTCCGGCGTCGGCGACGCCATCGACCTTTCGTGGAAGCTCGCCGCAACGCTGGAAGGCTGGGGCGGGCCGAAGCTCCTGCCTGCCTATACGACCGAGCGCCGCAAGGTCGGCGATCTCAACGTGCAGGCGTCGCGCTATGCCACGCTCGGGCGCCGCAAGTGGCGCTCGATGTGGAAGCCCAACATCCGCGACGACACGCCGGAGGGCGCGGCGTCGCGCGCCGAGCTGGCGCGCGTCGCCGACACCGAGCAGCGCAAGTCGAACGAGATGACCGGCGCCGAGCTCGGCTATCACTATTTCGGCTCGCCGCTGGTCGCCCCGGAGGAGGGCGAGGGGCCCGCCTACGACTTCGTCGAGTACACCCCGTCGACCTGGCCGGGCGTGCGGCTGCCGCATACCTGGCTCGACGACGGCTCGGCGATGCAGGATCGCATCGGCTATGACCGTGGCTTTACGCTGCTGCGGCTCGGCAAGTCGCAGGCGGATGTGTCGGCGCTGGACGAAGGCCTTTGCGGCCTACCGCGCGCCGTTCCGCGTGCTCGATATTCCCGACAATGAGCCGCGCGCGGTCTATGGCTGCGATCTGATCCTGCTGCGGCCCGACATGCATGTCGCCTGGCGCGGCAACCGCCTGCCGGACGATGCCGGCGAAGCTTGCGGCGATCGTGACCGGGCATTGACTGCTTAGTGAAAATTCCGGCCCTTCGGCAGCACCTTGGCGACATGCTGGACCTCGGCCTGCTGCAGGACGGCGGGCTTTTCCTTCGTCATCTGCACGAATGAATCGCCGCTGCGCGGATGGCGCGGACGGTTGTGGTTTTCGGCGAGCGCCGCGTCGATCGGCATCAGGGTCTTGCGCGGATGCCGCCATGAGCCCTGCACCGGCCGCTTGGTTTCGTCGTTCGGCGCGGATGGATCGATGAGGTAGTTGTCGTCCGACAGGCGGCGCAGCAGCGGCGTCAGATCCTCGAAGCTGCGCGCGACGATGTGGATGACGCCCTTCTCGTTCTGCAGCTCGCCGGTCACGCTGATCAGCCGCGCGCCCATGATGATCGGGCGGAAGCGCTCGAACACCCGCGGCCACAGGATCGTGTTGGCGATGCCGGTCTCGTCCTCCAGCGTCATGAAGATGGCATTGCCGGTGCCGGGACGCTGGCGCACCAGCACGAGCCCGGCGACCGTGACGATGCGGCCAGGGCGGATCTCGGGCAACAGCTCGTGCCGCACGATGCCGCGCGCGTCGAGATCGGCGCGCAGGAACGACACCGGATGCGCCTTCAGCGACAGATGCAGGTGGCGGTAGTCCTCGATCACCTGCTGGCCCGGCAGCATCGGCGGCAGCGCGACGTCAGGCTCGAGCTCCGGCATGGCGACGCGCTTGAACAGCGGCAGGTCGTCCTTGTCGCCTGCGCGCTGCAGCGCGCGCACCGCCCATAACGCGTCGCGGCGGCTCAGGCCCAGCGAACGGAAGGCGTCGGCCTCGCGCGAGCTTTTCCAGCGCGGCGGGCTTCAGCCGCGTGCGCAGCCAGAGATCGCGGACGGAATCGAAACCCTGCGCCGCGGACGCTTTCGATGATCTTGGCGTCATCCTCGGAGAAGCCGCTGATCTGCCGGAAGCCGAGGCGCATGGCATGCTCAGTGCGGATTTCGTCTCGCATGCTGGCGTGGCGAGGGTGGATACGCTCTGCGGCGCGCGGGCCTTCCTCCTCCAGCGAGCAATCCCAATCCGAGAGGTTCACGTCCACCGGGCGCACCTCGACGCCGTGCTCCTGCGCGTCGCGCACGATCTGCGACGGCGCATAGAAGCCCATCGGCTGGCTGTTGAGCAGCGCGGCCGCGAACACATCCGGGTAGTGGCATTTGATCCAGGCCGAGACATAGACCAGGATCGCAAAGCTCGCGGCATGGCTTTCCGGAAAGCCGTATCCGCCGAAGCCCTTGATCTGCTCGAAGCAGCGCGCGGCGAATTCGCGCTCGTAGCCGCGGTCGCTCATGCCATCGATGAATTTCTGCTCGAACCGCTTGATGGTGCCGACGCGCTTGAACGTCGCCATGGCGCGCCGCAGCCGGTCGGCTTCCTCCGGCTTGAACTTCGCCGCGACGATCGCGATCCGCATGGCCTGCTCCTGGAACAGCGGAATGCCCAGCGTCTTCTTGAGCACGTCTTTCAGCTCGTCCTTGTCGCCATGCTCGGGTGATGGTGACGGATAGTCCGGCTCGATGCCCTGATCGCGCAGCGCTTCGCGCCGGCGCAGATAGGGATGCACCATCTTGCCCTGGATCGGTCCCGGCCGCACGATCGCGACCTCGATCACGAGATCGTAGAACTCCTGCGGCCGCAGCCGCGGCAGCATCGACATCTGCGCCCGGCTTTCGATCTGGAACACGCCGATGGTGTCGGCGCGGGAGATCATCCGGTAGATCGCGGTGTCTTCCGGCTCCTGGAACGACGAAAGCGCGTAGCGCTTCCCCATACTCGGAGCGCAGGAGATCGAACGCCCGCCGCAGGCACGACAGCATGCCGAGGCCGAGCACGTCGACCTTCAGAATGCCGAGGTCGTTGAGATCGTCCTTGTCCCATTCGATGACGGTGCGCTCGTCCATCGCCGCATTCTCGACCGGCACGACCTCGTCGAGCCGCGACCGCGTGATGGCGAAGCCGCCGACATGCTGGGAGAGATGGCGCGGAAATCCCATCAACTCCTGCGCCAGCGCCATGACCTGCTGCAAGCCGCGGATCGGACGGATCGAGCCCGGCGCGCCGCGCTTCCTTCTCCGTGACGCCGGCCATCGACCAGCCCCAGAGCGTGCTGGCGAGCGCGCCGATGGTGTCGTCGGACAGGCCGAAGACCTTGCCGACCTCGCGGATGGCGCTGCGGCCGCGATAGCAGATGACGGTGGCGGCCAGCCCGGCGCGCTCGCGGCCGTATCGTCTGTAGATGTACTGGATCACCTCCTCGCGCCGCTCGTGCTCGAAATCGACGTCGATGTCGGGCGGCTCGCGACGTTCGGCGGAGACGAAACGCTCGAACAGGAGATCGACCTTCTCGGGATCGACCTCGGTGATGCCGAGGCAATAACAGATGACGGAATTCGCCGCCGATCCGCGCCCCTGGCAGAGGATGCCTTTCGAGCGCGCAAAGCGCACGATGTCGTGGACGGTCAGGAAGTACGGCGCGTATTTGAGCTCGGCGGTGATGGCGAGCTCCTTGTCGAGCGCTTCGCGGACTTTCGCTTCCTGCATGCCGTTGGGATAGCGGCGTTGCACGCCTTCCTTCACCAGCGCGACCAAGCGCGTCCTGCGGCGTGGCGAACCCTTGGCGGGTTTCTTCCGGATATTCGGTCTTGCGCAACTCGTCGAGCGAGAAGTTGCAACGGCTCAGGAAATTCTGCGTCTCCGCAATCGCCGCCGGCGCCTTGCGGAAGAGCCGCGCCATCTCCTGCGGCGACTTCAGATGCCGTTCGGCATTGGCTTCAAGGCGGCGGCCGGCGGTCTCGATGGTCACGTGCTCGCGGATGCAGGTCACGACGTCCTGCAGCGGCCGCCGCTCCGGCGCGTGGTAGAGCACGTCGTTCACGGCGATCAGCGGCACGGCGGCGTCGCCGGCGATCGTGCATCAGCCGCGTCAGGCGGCGGGCGTCGTCGCCGCGATAGAGCATGCTCGCTGCCAGCCAGACGGAGTTCGGAGGCGGCCTTCAACTGCGCCAGCAGATTGAGAGCCGCCTCGGCGTCGATCTTTTCCGGCGGCAGGACAATGAGATTGAGGCCTTCGATGTGCTCCAGCAGATCGTCGCGATAGAGAATGCATTCGGCCTTGTCGCCGCGGCTTTTCCCGACGGTGAGCAGCCGGGTCAGCCGGCCCCAGGCGGATCGGTCCTGCGGATAGGCGAGGATGTCCGGCGTGCCGTCGGCGAAGACGAGCCGTGCGCCGGGCGCGATCCTGAGCTTTGCTCTCTTGATGCCGTCGGCATCTTCCTCGTGGGCGGCAGTATGCGCGCGCACCACGCCGGCGACCGTGTTTCGATCGGCAATGCCGAGGCCGGCCAATCCCAGTTTGATGGCATGCTCGACCAGTTCCTCCGGATGCGAGCCGCCGCGCAGGAAGGAGAAATTCGTGGTGACGGCGAGTTCGGCATAGGCGGCCGCCGGTGCATCCGCGGATTTCGGCGCGCGGTTGCTCGTTCGGCGCAGGAAAAGGATGGACGTTGCTCATGCGAACACCCCGTGCAGGAACCAGGTTGGCGGCGAACGCCCGTTGCGGAGCGTTGAAAAAGCCTTGGCGGTAGAGCCAGACGCGCACGCCTTCGCGGCTCTCGACCCGGAAATAATCGCGCGTAGCGCTTGGCCTTGCTCGTCGCGCCACCATTCCATGGCGATGCGCTCGGGCCCTTCGGCATGCGCCACGAGTAGCGCACGCGCCGCCAGGTGAATTGCACCGGCGGTCCGTCCGGCACCTCGGCGATCGCTTCGATCCGCTCCGGCCGCTCGAACAGGCGAATGGGGCGGGTGGGGGCGAGGGAGTCTTGTTCGGGCGATGATACCTGTGTGAGGGGAGCACGACCTTTCCCTCCCCCCTTGTGGGGGAGGGGTGGGGAGGGGGGTGGTGCGTTCGGAATTGCTGATGCATTTCGCTCGACCCCCACCCCGCTCGCTCCGCTCGCGACCCTCCCCACAAGGGGGAGGGTAAGAAGAAGAGTTACCGCCGCCGCCACCGCCGCCACCGCAAATTCCGGGATATGCGTGTCCTGCGGCACGAGCCGCGTCACGCGGCGCAGCCCGAAACGCGCGCCGAGCCGGTCGACGAGATGCGCCAGCTCCGCCGCATGGTCGGGCGCGGCGAGCCCGGTCTGCGCCGGATCGCAGCGCTCGGTCGCGAGCGCGCCGAGCCGCACCACGTCGTAGCCGAAGCCGGGATCGCATTCGTCGCCGATCGCCGCCAGCCGCTCGACGAACAGCGCGCGGATGCGCGCGGCGTCGCGCAACGGCGCGCCGGTGCCGGCGGCGATGCGGTGCACCTTGCCGTCGGTGCGGAACAGCGCGGCCTCGATCAGGCGCGCGCCTTCGCCGCGCCGCTCCATCAGCTTCACCAGTTCGTGCGCGAGATGCTCGATGGTGCCGAGCACGTCGTCCTCGCGCGCGATCGGCTCGGCGAAGCGGCGCTCGGTCACATAAGGCGGCACCGGCAGGCGCGGCGCGATCGGCTCGTCCTCGCGCCCGAGCGCCTGGTCGAGGCGGCGCACAAATTCTTCGCCGAAGCGCGCGGCGAGCGGCGCGCGCGGGCGGTCGATCACGTCGGCGATGTGCTTGAGGCCGACCTGCGCCAGCGCGGCGACGGTCTCCGGCGCGATCCGCAGCGCGGCGAGCGGCAGCGGAAGCAGTGCGTCGCGGGTCTGATCCGGAGAGCACGCGCAGCTCCGTGCCGTAACGCGCCACCGCCCAGGCGCAGCCCACGGTGTCGGCGACCGCTGCGCGCGCCTGAAAACCTTGGGCATGCGAGCCGCGCCACGATGTCGCGGCGTAGCGCCTCCTCGCCGCCGAACAGATGCGCGCAGCCGGTGATGTCGAGCAGCAAGCCCGTCCGGCGGATCGAGGCCGACCAGCGGCGTGTAGCGGTCGCACCAGTCGGCGATCGCGTTCGAGCATGCGCCGGTCGGCGTCAGGATCGGCGTCGGCGACGGCGATGCGCGGATACATCGCGCGCGCATCGGCGAGCGCCATGCCGGGCTTGAGCCCGAGCCGCGTCCGCCGCGTCGTTCATGCGCGGCGAGCCGCAGCGCGCCCTTCACCGGCTCGGCGACGACGAGCGGCGTCTCGCTTTGCGCAAATCGGCTGCTGCCGACGTGCGTATCAGCCGGTGCGGGCGAACGGCCGCTGCGGATCAAGCGATCCGTCGTCAGCCGCCGCAGCCATACCGACAGATAGCGCTTGCGGGAGGAAGGCGCACGCATGGTGATCCCAACGCGACGATGAAGCGGCCGCTGTGGCCGCGCCGGTTCCGGTTCAGCGAAAGATCGAAGGCGGTGCGCCCGAGCCCGCCGAAACGGTCGGGCGTGCTCGGCGCGGCGGCGACCTGCCAGCGGGTGGTGGCCGCGGTCGCGAGCGGCAGAGGGCGGTGCCGCAGCAGCAGCCCAAGCCCGCCGCCGGCGCGCGCCGCGAGCGTCAGCCGTCGCGTCGCCGTGAAGTCGGCGGCTTCGCCGGCCTCCGGCAGCTCGGCGATCACGACGGCGACGCCGCGGGATTTCAGCGCCTCCTCGCAGGCCCACAGCGCATCGACCGGACGCGGCACCCGCAGCATGATCAGCCGCTCCATCGGCAGGCCGAAGCCATCGAGCCCGGGGCCGTAAGGCGCGCCGGCTTCGAGCGACGCGAAGTCGGTCTGGATGAAGAGCGCGGAGCGGCCGTCCGCGGTGCGGAGCGCAGGCCACGCGCCAGCGCAAAACCGGCGGCGGCGCCGAATTGCGCCGGCGCGGCGGGGGCAAGCTCATGCAGCGCCGCGCAGGCCAGGCCGCCGCCGAGGGCGGCATCGATCGCCGGCAGGCCGAGCGGCAGCAACTCCTCTTCGGCAAGGGAAAAACCCTTGTCATTATCGAGGGTTGCGAGCGCCTGCCGGAGATGGCAAAGCGCGCCGCGGGGTGCGGCTGAAGCCATGGCTCCATCCTTGTTCCTGATTTGTTCTATTGATTCCCAACCCCGCGACGGGAGTCAAGGCTATCACTGCACGCCAAAAGAGAGCGCCCCGGGGAGGGGTGACGGCCGCCTTGCACGGCGCTACATCACAGGCCCGCCCGCCAATTTCGCCGTCCAACGAAAGCAACAACAATGAACAAGCCCGACTACCGCTTCATCGGAAAACCGATCCGGCGGGCGGAAGACGGGCGGCTGATCACCGGGCGCGGCCAGTTCAGCGACGACTTCCTGCTCGAGGGGCAGACCTACGCGGCGATCGTGCGCTCGCCCTATCCGCATGCGCGCATCCGTCAACATCGACGCTGCGCGCGCGAAAAAAATGAAGGGCGTGCTCGGCGTGTTCACCGGCGCCGATTGCCTTGCCGACAAGCTCTCCCCGATCCCGCACGATCCGCTGCCGAAGACCAGCGACGACATGAAGCTCCACGCGCCCGGCGGCGGCACCGTCTTCATCGGCCCGCACATGCTGCTGCCGGCCGACAAGGCGCGCCATGTCGGCGAGGCGGTGGCGATGGTGGTCGCCGAGACCAAGAACCAGGCGATGGACGCCGCCGAGGCGGTCGAGGTCGACTACGAAGAGCTGCCGTTCGTCATCCACTCCGAAGAGGCGATCAAGCCGGGCGCGCCGGCGGTGTGGGACGAGCTGCCGAGCAACATGCCGGTCGAGACCTGGTTCGGCGACCGTGCCGCCACCGACAAGGCGTTCGCGCAAGCCGACCACGTCGTGAAGCTCGACATGCATATCGGCCGCGTCACCGGCGTGCCGATCGAGCTGCGCGCCGCTGTCGCGAACTACGACAAGGCGAGCGGACGCTACACGCTCTATGCCGGCTCCGGCGGCGCGGTGCGGCAGAAGAACGAGCTGACGCAGGTGCTCGGCATCAAGCCCGACGATCTGCGCGTGCTCTCCTACGACGTCGGCGGCAATTTCGGCACCCGCAACCGCGTGTTCGTCGAGTTCGGGCTGGTGCTGTGGGCGTCGAAGAAGGTCGGCCGGCCGGTGAAATACACCGCCACGCGCTCCGAGGCGTTCCTCTCCGACTACCAGGGCCGCGACCTCGTCACCAAGGTCGAGCTGGCGCTGCGCAAGGACGGAAAATTCCTCGCCATGCGCGCGACCAATATCAGCAATATCGGCGCGCGCGCGGTGTCGTTCTCGCCGCTGTCGAAAGGCTCGGGCCTGATCCCCGGCTCCTACGACATCCCGGCGGTGACGCTGCGCGCGGTCGCGACCTTCACCAACACCATGCCGACGCAGGCCTATCGCTCGTCGGGCCGGCCGGAGGTGACCTATGCGATCGAGCGGCTGATCGACAACGCCGCGGCCGAGCTTGGCTTCGACCGCGTCGCGCTGCGGCGCAAGAACCTGATCAAGCCGAAGGCGATGCCGTATCGCAACGCCGTCGGCATGCTCTACGACTCCGGCGACTACGAAAAGAACATGAACTGGGCGATGGACATCGCCGACTGGAAGGGCTTCTCCAAGCGCCGCCGCGAGGCCAAGAAGCGCGGCAAGCTGCTCGGGCTTGGGCTCGCCAACTACGTCGAGTCCTCGATCGGCGCGCCGAAGGAGCAGGCGCAGATCTACGTGCGGCCGGAGGGCCGCGTCGACGTCGTGATCGGCACCCAGCCGAGCGGGCAGGGGCACGAGACGAGCTTCGCGCAGGTGGTCTCCGACCTGCTGTTCGTGCCGGTCGAGAAGGTGAAGATCATCCTCGGCGACACCGACGTGGTGAAGGTCGGCGGCGGCTCGCATTCCGGCCGCTCCATGCGCCATGCCGCCACCGTGTTCTCGAAGGCGGCGGTCGAGCTGATCGACAAGGGCAAGAAGATCGCGGCGCTGGCGATGAACGTCCCGCCCGACACGATCGATTTTACCGACGACGGCCGCTTCATGTCGCGCAGCACCAACAGGAGCTTCGATTTCCTCGAGCTCGCCAAGGAAGCTGCCAATCTCACGCTGCCGGACGACCTCAAGGGCGGCGTCTCGATCATCACCGACAACGAGATGCACGATCCGGTGTTCCCCAACGGCACCGCGATCTGCGAGGTCGAGGTCGATCCCGACACCGGCGTGGTCGCCATCACGCGCTATTCGTCGATCGACGACGTCGGCCGCTGCATCAATCCGCTGATCGTGCACGGCCAGACCCATGGCGCGATTGCGCAGGGCGTCGGCCAGGCGATGTGGGAGCAGTGCTACACCGACCCGGATTCCGGCCAGCCGTTCTGCGGCTCGCTGATGGACTACGGCATGCCGCGCGCCGACAACATGCCGTCGTTCACCTGCGAGATCGCCGAGGTGCTGTCGCCGACCAATCCGCTCGGCATCAAGGCCGGCGGCGAGGGCGGCACGACGGGCGCGCCGGCGGCGGTGGTGTCAGCGATCGTCGATGCGCTCTGGGTCTACGGCATCCGCAACATCTCGATGCCGGCGACGCCGTACGAGATCTGGAAGGCGATCCAGGACGCGAAGGCGCAGGGTTAAGATCGTCACCGCTTCCGCTGCGCCTTGATCTCGTCGAACCTGGCTTGCGCGCGCTCGAACTTTTCGTTGAAGAGCCACATCGCGGCGAGGATCTCGCGGTAGTTCACCGAGGTTCTGGCCCGGTCGGCCCGGCCGAAGGTGAACATGCTGTTGTTGCGCAAGTAGCCCATGATCTTCGGATCGGAGATTCGATAGTTGGCCAGGTCACCCGACCTGAGCGCAGACCGCGTCGGGCTCGGAACGATCTGGATGAGCTCGAAGATTTTCATCTGATCGATCGGGTTCGGAAACGCTTTCAGGATCGCCGGTATCTGCAGGAAGACCTCGGCATGGGCGTTCATCAGGCCGTTGCGCACCGCGGTCCAGTGATTGAATCGCTGATCGTTGTTGCCAATCCGCGCCTGCTCCTTGTCGTCGCGGGCGCTGACCGCGGGATCGAGGGCGCGTGATCTTCGGCCTTGATCGCCGACCATTTCTTCTGGCCGTTGCGGTCCTCGGATTCACCCGTCTGGAAACTTCCCTTGTAGCGGTTCGAGCGCGCATTGCCGATGTTCTGGTTGCCGTTGGTCTCGGCAAAGAACATGCCCAGGCTGATGCGGCCCGCCGCCTCGGCGGACGCCGCATCGAGTCCCTTCGCGCGAGCGATCACCGTTCCGAGCACGACGACGTCCTCGAATGGCGTCGCCGAGTTCTGCGCATTGGCAGGCGGCGCCTGCATGACGCTGAAGAGCCTCACGTACTCATCCAGCAGCGGCTCGTTGTCGGCGTCGAAGTAGGCCGGCGGAATGCGCGAACTTGTTGGGCCTTCCGATCTTTCCCGGAACCGCGTCGGTGAGATCCTTGTACGTGCTGATCATCTTGTTGCGGGCCAGATAGACCGCCTGTCCCGGCAGGTTCGGCAGGCTCTGGCCCGAATTGATCTGCGCGCGCCGCTGGCTCAGGATGGATTTGAATTCGCTGAGCGCCTTCGCATAGTCGCCGCGCTCATCCGCATGCGATGGCGCTGCGAACAGAAGCGCGGCAGCAACGGCTGCCGCGCAAATTCTGTCTAGGCGCAAACGTGTAAACGTGTGAGACGACTTGTCCGCATTCGTTGTTGCGCGGCCGCTTACGCCGTCTGCCGCGATTTGAGGAAGGTGCGCACCCGGTTGATGGTGCGGGCCTTCAGGTCCTGCGGCTCCTTCCACGGGTACACCGTGATCTCGGCATTCGGCGCCAGCGAAGCGATGTCGATGGACGTCTGCAGCGGGTGCGCGATCACGTCGTCCGGCAGCACCAGAATCGGGGTCTGGCACGAACGCGCAAAGTCGCGCGACACGCTGTAAACGAAATCCGGCTGCACGCGGTAGAGGTTGTGCAGGTATTTCTCGATCGTCTCCATCGAGACGTCCTTCCGCCGTTCCAGGAATTCCTTGGCCCAGGCGTTCTTGCCGGAATTGTACATGTAGTCGGGATTGTCCGGCCGGTGCCCGACCGGCTGGCTCAACACGGCCGCGACCACGCGCTGCGGCGCCCGCTGCATCAGCTTCATCCCGAACGGCCCGCCGATGCAGTTGCCGAAGAAAAAGAACTGGCGGATGCCGAGGTGGTCCATCAGCCCGAGCTGGTCGTCGGCGAAGGCGCCCCAGGGATCCTCGACCGGGACCGGGCCGGTGGATTCGCCGCCCGTGGCATTGCGCTGGTCCATGCTGACGACGCGGAAGTCGTTCCTGAGCTCCTCCGGAATATTGATCACCGCGCGCGCCCAGACTCCCATGGCCGAGTTGAGCCCGCCGCCGGGCGTGGCCAGCAGCGGAAATCCCGTGCCGATCTCGGCGTATCGGATGCGGACGTTTCCTCTTTCATAGAAGCCGAACTTGGCGCCCGCCGGCATGCCCTGCGGCGCGCCTGCTTGCGGCGCCTGGGCAAACACCTGGGGTGCTGCGGCCGACGCCGCCGCGGCGGCGCCTGTTGTCAGTACGGTGCGTCTGTTCTTCCATTCGGCGCCTCCCTTATCGTTGTGCTTGGCCGAGATTGTAGCACAGCAAGGGGGCCGGGTGGAGCGCCGGGTAACCCGGCACTCCACCGATCGCGTCAGCTCAGCCACTCGACCTGGATGGCGACGAAGCCGGTGGCCCAGAGGTTGTTGACCGTGTGCAGGACCATCGGCAGCAGCGTGCTGTTGCTGCGCTGGCGCAGCCAGCCATAGATCAGTCCCATCACGAAGATGAACAGGATACCGAGGACGTTGTACTGCTGATGCAGCAGGGCCCACAGCGCCGACGTCACGACGACCGTGCCGGAGACGCCGAGCCACGACGGGGCCCAGCCGCGGTGCAGGAAGCCGCGGAAGAACAATTCCTCGGTCACCGGCGCGACGACGACCACCAACAGCCACAACAGCGGCAGCACGCCGGCAGCTTTGGCCGCAAGATACGTCTCCGCCATATATTTGGAGCCGCCGTTAATTCCCAGGAGGATTTGGATTGCGCTGAACGCGACGATCAATGCAATCAGGCACCCGAGCCCGAGCGCAAGGTTGCGACGCGAGAACCCTTCGAGGGCGAAATAGCTGCGCAGCGAAAGTTTTCGGATCTTCGCTGCGATGACGAGCACGACAATCGGCGCAGCGAGGATCAGAATGCCGGTCGCCATGGCGTAGGCCACATCCTGAGGAGTGGCGATGCGGAGCCCGTGCGTGAGCATCCAGATGATGGTGTAGACGAAGACAGTGACTACGCCGGCTGCTGCGGCGAGAAGGCTCCAGCCCAGCGATCCCCAGAAACCCCAGGGTCCGAGCTTGGCGCGAACGTCGCGCACGAGAGTGTGCGTGGGCAACGCGCCTGCCTGCGGCAGGTTGTAGGCAGCGTCGATCGTGGACATGGGTCAAATCCTTGGCCGTGCGTGAGCGCCTCAGTCGTGCCGTCCGGCATCGAAGGACCGGACGGCGCGAACGGACGGATCAGGCAGGGCGCATCGACAGTCCGACGATCAGCAGCGCAGTGAACAGCGCCACGACCAGGACGTTGATGATGAGACCCAGCACCGGATAGACCTTCTTCGACGAGCGGTCCGCGGCGCCGAAGATGCCGATCACGATGCCGATGAGGTCGACGAACAAGGTAGAGATCATGCCCAAGCCGATGATCATGTTGAACTCGGGCGTCGCTCTGCCGGCATTGGTCGTCACGCCGGCGACCACCACCAATCCCATCACGGTGATGAGGCAGATGACGCCGATGATGAACGATGCAATCCCGAGGCCCTTGTGGCCACGGATCGCGGACGGATTTTCCAAAGTCATAGTCATGGTCTTGCTCCCAAAGGCCACGGGTTGCGATGAGGGGTTCGGGCCTGCGTGGGTTTGTAGGGCGAGCCGGTCACGCACGAAGTGACCGCCGTCACAGTTTGTCGTTTTGGAGCAATGCCGCGCGACACGCGCGCGTGATTGGTCGGCGACCCGTCGACCACGGCGCGCTGCGTATTACCGGCCGTTAAGGAAAATCAGGCGCGCGAGCGAAGCCGCTGCAGCAGCTCGCGCGCGAACTGCGACAGCGTATCGTCGCGCGCGCCCATCACCACGATGCGGTCGCCGGAACGCGCCAGCCTGACCAGCGCATCGCCGCAGGCGGCGCGGTCTGGAAAGGCGAAGGCTTTGCGGCTATGCCGTTCGATGTCGCCGATGATGTCGCGGCTGCCGACGCTACGGTCGACGGTGCCGCCGAAATAGACCGGCTCGGGCATCACCAGGACATCGTCGCCGCGCAGTCCACGCGCAAAGCAGTCCACCAATTCGTTTCTCATCAGACGCATCGGACCGTAGCCATGCGGCTGAAACATCAGCAGCAGGCGGCCGGGAAATGCGTGCAGGGTTTCAAGCGTAGCCGCGATCTTATCGGGGTTGTGGGCGAAGTCGTCGATCACGGTGATCCCGTTGGCGGCGCCGACGACTTCGAGCCGCCGGCGGATGCCGCTGAACTCGCCGAGATACGCCGCGGCCTCCGCGAGGCTGACGCCGCAGGCCTTCGCGGCACTCAGCGCGGCAAGCGCGTTGGCGACGTTGTGCAGCCCGGGCACCTTCAACGCCACCTTGACCGCCTCGCCGCTATCGCGCGCTTTCACCTGGAACGCGATCCCGGTCGGCGCCGGAACCGGCGCCGACGCCACGAGATCGGCGTGCTCGCCATTGAGGCTGTAGGTTAGCGCCCGCCCGGACTTCATGTCGGCGGCGAGCGCCGCGGTTTCCGCGTTGTCGAGATTGAGCACCACGGTCTGCGCCTTGGCGATGAAGTCGCGGAACAGGGCGCGCAGCTCGTCCAGCGACTTGTGATCGAGCGAGATGTTGTTCACCACCGCGACGCGCGGCTCGAAATAGGCGATCGAGCCGTCGCTCTCGTCCACCTCGCTGACGAAGACATCGCCGTCGCCGACTCTGGCGCTGGCGAACGGCGCGCCACCGCCGATGAAGTTCTTCATCACGGCGCCGTTCATGATGGTCGGGCGCTTGCCGGCGCGATGCAGGATCCAGCCGATCATGCCGACGGTCGTGGACTTGCCGCTGGTGCCGGCGACGCCGACGCTCACGGTGGCGCGGTTGAACAGGTCCGCGAGCAGCTTCGCGCGGGCGATGATGGTGGCGCCGGCGCGGCGCGCGGCTTGCACGTCGGGCACCGTCTCCTCGACCGCGGCGGAGGTGACCAGGATCTGGCCGTTGCGGCGGATGCCGCTGCCGTCCTGCGGATGCAGCACGATCCCGCGTCCGCGCAGGAACTCGAATTGCTCGGTGTTGCGTCCCTGGTCGAGCGCGCGGTCGGAGCCCTCCACCCGTCCGCCCCTCGCCTGGACGATCAGCGCGAGGGGAGCATGCCGCTACCGCCGATGCCGCAGAAAAAGTAGTCTTCAATTTGGGACATCGGCGGAACCTACAAGCGTTGCCGATGGCAGACAACTCGGTCGGGCGAATCGGATGAGCAGACAGAGATTGCGGATCGGCGTCGTCGCGCCGGCCTCGCGCATGTCGCCGGAGGTTGCCGAACGCGTGCCGGCGGTCGCCGCGCGGCTCTACCCCGACTGGACGCCCGAAATCGTCTTCCATCCGCAGTGCTTCGCTTCGCACGGACATTTCGCGGGCGACGACGAGGCGCGCGCGCAGGCGTTTCTCGATATCGCCAACGACGACAGCTTCGACGCGGTGTGGTTCGCGCGCGGCGGTTACGGGTCCTGCCGCGTGGTCGAGGCGGTCATCGGCCGGTTGACGGAGGCATCCCGACGGAAAACCTACCTGGGCTACAGCGATGCCGGCGCGCTGCTGGCCGCTTTGTATCGGGCCGGGTTCGCGGCGGTGGCGCACGGTCCGGTGGCGCAGGACATCCTGCGCGACGGTGGCGACGCCGCAGTCGGGCGCGCGCTCGCCTGGATGGTCGAGCGGGCGCCGGCGGCGTTGGAGCCGACCGTCAACGGCGCGAACAAGACCGCGGCATTCAACATTACGGTGCTCAGCCAGTTGCTCGGCACGCCGCTGCAGCCCGACCTCGCCGGGCATGTGCTGATGCTGGAGGAAGTGAGCGGAGGCGATGTACCGGATCGACCGCTCGCTCTTTCACATCACCAGCAACGCCGATATCCGGCGGGTCGCAGGCATCATGCTGGGCCGTTGCAGCGCCATCACCCCGAACGAGCCGGATTTCGGGATGACCGAGGAGGAGGTTGCCCGGCACTGGTGCCGGCGATCGGGGATTCCCTGGCTGGGTCGCGCCGATATCGGGCACGACGCCGACAACAAGATCGTGCCGTTCGGCACGTATGCTCCTAATGCCCCTGTGACGTGAGCACGCCCGAGAGCAACGCCGCGCCGTAGGCGGCCGCGCCGCGCGGCTCCATCATCGGCGCCGAGCGCAGATAATCCTTCACGGCAATGAGCGCGGCCGGCGAGCGCGAGGTCATCGCGTTGAGCGCGTCGTTCATCGCGCCGTCGAGCTGCGCCTTCGGCACGACCGAGCTGACGATCCCGAGCGACAACGCGGTCTTGGCGTCGATCTCCGCCAGCGTATAAACCAGCCAGGCGATCGCCTTGCGCGGCACCTTGGTCATCAGCGCCGAGATCGCGAGCGTCGGTGGCAGGTTGTGCGTCATCTCCGGCAGCTTGAAGGTCGCACCCTCGGCCGCGATGGTGATGTCCGCGGCGGTCGCCATCGCGCAGCCGAAGCCGAACGCCGCGCCCTGCACCGCGCAGACCACCGGCTGCGGCACATTGTTGAGCGCGTCATAGACGTCGAGGATCGGCTGCAGGATCTGGTCGCGCATCACCAGCGCCGTAGGGTTCTGCGGGCCGCCCTTGCCGTCGCGGCCCTTGCAGAAATCGGCGCCGGTCGAGCGCAGCGCGATCACCTTGGCGTCGCTGGCGCCGGCGTCCTTCAGGCGCGCGGTCAGCGCCCGCAGCATTTCGAGGGTGAGTACGTTCCCCTCGGCCGGCCGGTCGATGGTGATGGTTACGACCATACCGTCGCGGCTTGATTTGATCTGCTCGCTCATTGGTTTCCCCCGCGCTAACGCTGCGCGGTATAATGCATTGCATTGGCCTCGCCACAAGGCGTAGTTTGCCGCCGAATTCACGCAAGGAATGCGCATGCTCGACGCACCCAAAAAGGCCGGCGCAACCGGCATCACGGCGGGCCCGCCGACCGACTTCCAGCAGCATCTCGCGACGCTGGAGGCGCAGGGCCTCCTCGTGCGCGTCGACCGTCCGATCAACAAGGACACCGAGCTGCATCCGCTGGTGCGCTGGCAGTTCGCGGGCGGGCTGCCGGAAGATCAGCGCCGCGCCTTCCTGTTCACCAACGTGGTCGGCGCCGACGGCCGCAAGTTCGATATGCCGGTGGTGGTCGGCGCGCTCGCCGCCTCCGCGCGCATCTATTCGCTCGGCATGGGCAAGCCGGTCGAGGAGATCGAGGCGGCATGGACGAACGCCATCGCCAATCCGATCCCGCCGGTGCGCGTCGCGTCGCCGCCGTGCCAGGAGGTCGTGATCAAGGGCGACGACTTGCGCGGCGCCGGCAAGGGTCTCGCCGCATTGCCGGTGCCGATCTCGACGCCGGGCTACGACGCCGCGCCCTATCTCACCGCGACGCTGGCGGTGACGCGCGATCCCGAGACCGGCATCCAGAACATGGGCACCTATCGCGGCCAGCTGAAAGCGCCGGACCGGCTCGGCGTGCGCATGGCCGCGCGCATCGGCGGCGCCGGCGGCTATCAGCATTGGCGCAAGCACAACAAGGCGAAGACGCCGATGCCGTGCGCCTTCGTCATCGGCGCGGCGCCGACGGTGATGTTCACCGGGCCGATGAAGCTGCCGATCGACTTGGACGAGATGGCGGTGGCCGGCGGGCTCGCCGGCGCGCCGGTGCGGATCGCGAAGTGCGTCAGCATCGATCTCGACGTGCCGGCCGACGCCGAGCTCGTGATCGAGGGCCTGATCGATCCGGAGCTGCTGGAGCCGGAAGGGCCGTTCGGCGAGAGCCACGGCCATATCGCGCTCGAAGACTTCAACATGTCGATGCAGATCACCGCGATCACCCACAAGAAGAAGCCGGTGTTCGTCTCGATCATCAGCGAGGTGACGCCGTCGGAATCGAGCGTGGTCAAGCGCGTCGCCTACGAGCCGATGTTCCTCGCGCACCTGCGCGACCGGCTCTCGATCAAGGGCGTGCGGCGCGTCGTCATGCATGAGCCGCTGTCGAACCTGCGCAAGATCATCTTCGTGCAGTGCGCGCACGGCATGCCGCGCAGCGAGGTCTGGCGCGCGCTGTCCGGCGCCTCGACGCTGCTTGGCCGACTGCGGAAAGATCTGCGTCGCGGTGAGCGAGGACATCGATCCGACCAATGCCGATGCGGTGTTCTGGTCGATGGCCTACCGGATGAACCCGACCGACGACCTGCACGTGCTGCCGTATCGTTCGCTCGGCCATGGGCCGAAGACCGGCACCGCGCAACGACGACTCCGACCTTGCTCATCGACGCGACGCTGAAATCGACGGCGCCGCCGCTCGCGCTGCCGACGCGCGAGTTCATGGAGAAGGCGAAGGCGATCTGGGACGAGCTGAAGCTTCCCGCGCATCACGCCGCAGCCGCCCTGGCACGGCTATTCGCTCGGCGAGTGGGCCGACGACTGGGAAACCTTTGCCCGCCGCGCCGTGAAGGGCGAGTGGGAAGTCGAGCGGCCAGGAAACCTTCGCCCGCCGCCGCGGCGGCGTCACGCCGGAGACCCCGGTGCGCGATGTCGAGGGGAAGAAGAAGTAGCTTCTTCGTAGCCCGGATGAGCGAAGCGAAATCCGGGGTTAGGGCGGTCCCGCATTGCGCTTCGCTCCATGCGGGCTACGAAACCACCACCGTCAGCCGCTTCGCCGCGCGCGTCACGCCGGTGTAGAGCCAGCGGTCGCGGCTGTCGGGAAACGCGAAGCTCTCGTCGAACAGCACCACGTCGTCCCATTGCGAGCCCTGCGCCTTGTGCACGGTGAGCACGTAGCCGAAATCGAACTCGTCGAACTTCTTGCGCTGCTCCCACGGCAGCTCCTCGATCGCGCCGGTGAAGCATTCCGGCCGCACCGACACCTTCACGACGCGGTCGCCGGCGCCATCGTCCGGTTTCAGATGCATGGTCAGGATCTGCTTGCGCGGACGCGGGCGTTCCTTGATCAGCCAGAGCCCGCCGTTGAACAGGCCCTTGCGCCGGTTGTTGCGCAGGCAGACCAGCTTGTCGCCGGCGATCGGCAGCTCGCCCTCGAAGCCGCGGCGCGCGCGCATGCGCATGTTGTAGGCGCGGCGGGTGGCGTTGCGGCCGACCAGCACCTGGTCGGCATCGAGCACGCGCTGCGGGTCGAGATCGTCGCGCGTCACCACCTGCGTCTCGCCGTAGATGCCCGGCAGCAGCCGGTTGCCGGCGCGGATGTCCATCGACAGCCGCACGATCGGATCGTCCTGCGCCTGCCGGTGCACCTCGGTGAGCATGGCGTCGGGCGGCGCATCGGTGAAGAAGCCGCCGCCCTGGATCGGCGGCAGTTGCGCGGGATCGCCGAGCACCAGCAGCGGCACGGCGAAGGATTTGAGATCGCGCCCGAGATCGGCGTCGACCATCGAGCACTCGTCGATGACGATGAGCTTCGCCTTCGATGCCGGCGCGTCGTCGAACAGTTCGAAGCTCGGCGTCTGCGCGCCGGACTCGATCGGCCGGTAGATCAGGCTGTGGATCGTGGTCGCGCCCTGGCAGCCCTTCGAGCGCATGACCATCGCGGCCTTGCCGGTGAAGGCCGCGAACAGGACCTTGCCGTCGACGCCCTCGGCGATGTGCTTGGCGAGCGTGGTCTTGCCGGTGCCGGCATAGCCGAACAGCCGGAAGATGAGAGGGACGCGTCCCCGGCCCGGCTTCTCCTTCAGCCAGTCTGCGACCGCTTTCAGGGCGGCGTCCTGCTCGGGAGAGAACGAGGGCATTGGGCTCCCAGCCGGTTTTGACGAGATAAGAACAAAAGAGGACAAGATCAATCGTCAAGGCGCGATCTTCGGCGCCTGCGCAAGCCGGGCGAGGGATTCGCCTGCTTCGGAGACCTACGCCGCCGCCTGCTTGGCGCTCACCGGGAAATAGCTCGCCAGCCAGTTCTGCACCACGTGATGCACGCGGGTGTTGCCCTCCGCGAACATGAAGTGGTCGGTGTCGGCGAACAGATGCATCTCCGCCGGCTGGTTGGCGTGCGCGAACAGCTCGATCGACTGCTCGACCGGCGTCACGTGGTCGTCCGACGAATGCAGCAGCAGCACCGGCCGCGGCGCGATCCTGCCGATCACGGTGTTGGCCTGGAAGTCGAACATGCTCTGCGCGGTGTCGGCCTCGAACATCTGGATCGAGCCCGGCAGCACGTGGCCGCGCAGGTGCTCCGGGATCGGCACGATGTCGTAGCGCGGCACCATCAGCGGCTCGCCGGTGCGCGCGCGATGCGCCTTGCCCTCCGCCAGCATGGCGGTGAATTTGGCGTAGCCTTCCGGCGTCGGATGCTGCTTCTGGAATTTGCGCTCGCCATGGCCCCAGCCGGAGGCGGAGACCACCGCCGCCACGCGCTTGTCGACGCCGCCGCAATAGACCGCGACCGCGGCGCCGAAGCTCGAGCCGAGCACCGCGATGCGCGCGCCGTCGACATTCGGATGCTGCGCCAGCGTCGTGAGCGCGTCCGACGTCGCCTGCACCTGGTCGAGGCAGATCAGCCGGCCGCGCGGGCCTTCGCTGTCGCCGCAGCCCGGCATGTCGAAGCGCATGGTGACGTAGCCGAGCTTCTCCATCAGCGCGCAGGGCTGCTTGACGTTGCCGGCGTGGCGGGTCGAGCCGAAGCCGTGCAGCACGATGAAGGCCGGCCGCTTCTCGCCGCGCGCGACGCCGGCCGGCACCTGGATGTTGCCGACGAGCTTGAGGCCCTTGGAGGTGAAGGTGATGGGTTCGTCGGACATCGGTAACTCCGTCGGTATTTTTAAAGCTCGTCATGGCCGGGCTTGTCCGCGGCGCATCCACGTCTTGTTCTCAAGGTCCGATAACGACGTGGATCGCCCGGCACAACGCGCCGGGCATGACGATGATAGGTTGTTCGAAACTCACGCCATCGCCGCGACTTCGGCGTGCCACTTCGCCGGCTTGTGCACGGTTTCCTTGGTCTCGAACTTCGACTCGGTGAGATGCATCGCCGGCGAGACCAGCACGTTCAGCCGCTGCTTCGAGTAGATCACCAGGCGGCGGAAATCCTTGCTGCAGTTCTCGATGCAGTGGCCGATGCCGATCGGCACCAGCATCACGTCGCCGGGCTGGGTCGGCGTCTTGTGCTCGTATTCCGACATGTTGTCGCCGGTGCCCTGGAACTGCAGCGCGAATTCCTCGGAACGCAGCGCGCGGTGGAACGCCCACTGGTCGCCGACGGTGTTGTAGCTGTCGATCAGGCAGTGCGGCGATTCGACGATCTTGGGTCCCGCGGCCTTGCCGGTGATCTCGTTGAAGATGTCGAAGGCGCGCACCTTCTTGACGATGTTTTCCTTCGACTTGATGCTGGAGACGCCGACGAGATCGCTATAGTCGCGCTCGATGATGGTCGCGTCCTCGGGGTCTTCGTCCCAGATGTAGAGCTTCTCGATCACCTTGGCGTTCGACGGCGGCGCCGACGGCGCCGACCAGTTCGGGCCGTTGCTGCGTTTCATCGTGTAGGTGGTCTCGCTGGTGTGGTCTTTCTCGTCGAACACCTTGAACACCGGCTCGTGCAGATTGAGCACCATGCGCAGGCAGTCGTTGGCGCCGGTCGAGCGGTAGGAGACGCCGCCCGGGATCACCAGCACCTCGCCCATGCCGAGGTCGAACTTGCCGAACTCGCTTTCGACATGGCTGGTGCCGCAGAACTGGATCAGCACCTCGTCGAAATCGCTGTTGCGGCGGAAATGCTGCGTGCCGGTGACGCTCTCGACGATCACGCGCACGTCGGCGCTCTCGAACATCTTGAGCCGCTGGTTCGGCTCGCTCAGCATGTCGAACGGCCGCAGCTTCGGGGTGAAGCGCTTGCCTTTGGCGACGCCGCGCAGGCCTTCCTTGTTCCGGTCGCTCCAGACCAGCGGGATCATCTGGTGGGTGTCCGGGCTTTCCCAGCCGGTCATGAACTCGCGGACTTTGGTCATTTTTCTGGCTCCCTGAACTGCTCTCGGCAGCCTTTGTAGCGTGCCCGGGATCGTGCGCAAGCGTAGTTGAGCGTGCCCTTTCCGTCGTCATGCCCGGCCTTGTGCCGGGCATCCACGTCTCATAACAAGCGCGCAGTCAAGACGTGGATGGCCGGGATAAGCCGGCTATGACGGAGGGTGGGCATGGCATCGTTGCGTTTGGCATCGTTCAAGGTTGGCGGCCGCGAGAGCTACGGCGCGGTGACCGATCAGGGCATCGTCGATCTCGGCAGGAAGCTCACGAAATATCCGACGCTGCTCGATGTGTTCCGCGCGCAGGCGGTGGGCGAGGCGAGGGCGGCCGCGTCCGGCGCGGCCGACGTACCCGCTCAAGGACGTCACCATGCTGCCGCCGATCCCGGCGCCGGAGAAGATCATCTGCGTCGGCATCAACTATCCGGACCGCGGCGCCGAGTACAAAGACGGCCCGGTGCGGCCGCCGCAGCAATATCCGAACCTGTTCCTGCGCTTCCCGACCTCGCTGGTCGGCAATGAACAGCCGATCGTGCGGCCGAAGGTCTCGGAGCAGTTCGACTACGAAGGCGAGATCGTCCTGGTGATCGGCAAGGAAGGCCGCCACATCCCGCAGGACAAGGCGCTGTCGTTCATCGGCGGGCTCACGCTCGGCAACGAAGGCAGCGTGCGCGACTGGCTGCGCCACGGCACGCTCAACGTCACCCAGGGCAAGAACTTCGACAACTCCGGCAGCCTCGGTCCCTGGATCGTGCCGGCCGACGATGTCGACCCGGCCAAGCCGCTGCGCGTCACCACCAAGGTGAACGGCGCGTTGCGACAGGATGACACAACCGACCGCCTGACCTGGGGCTTCGCCTGGCTGATCAACTACATCTCCACCTTCGCGACGCTGAAGCCCGGCGACCTGATCTGGACCGGCACGCCGACCGGCGCCGGCGGCCACCAGAAGCCGCCGGCCTGGCTCAAGCCCGGCGACGTGGTCGAGGTCGCGGTGCCGGAGATCGGCGTGCTGCGCAACACGGTCGTAGACGAGGCGTAAAAGCAACGGCGGACGCTCCCGCCGCTGTAATACAATCTTAAGCTCGCCATAGTTATCTCAGAGCTGATATAACCAGGAACCACGCCGTGCCCTCGCGCGCGCCAAAATCGCCAGCCTGCAGGAGATCCGGCTTGCCGAGCTCCTGAGCGCGCTCAGCCATGCGCTCGACATGACCGAAGGCCAGCCTGCCGGGCATGCGTGCGCTGCTGCTGGATCGGCATCCATCTCGCCCGCTACATCGGTCTCGAGCGAAGCCGAGATCTAGGAACTCTACTACACGCTGCTGCTGAAGGATCTCGCGCAGCAGCAGCCGCGCGCATCTGCCAGCTCTCTCTGACCGACGATCTCACCTCAAACGCGCTTCATGGCATTCCAGGGCACGCGGCCGCCGCTATGCTTCGTCTGTCCCACACCGGCAGCGGCCGTGCTCTTCTAACTTCCACCCGCAGTCCAGCGATGTCCCGGAACAGTGGCGACATCGCGCGCGAGCTGATCGAGACGCGCTGCCATCGCGGCGCCGAGATCGCGCGCAAGATGCGCTTCTCCGAGCCGTCGCGCAGGGCATCCAGAATCTCGACGAGCATTGGGACGGCCGCGGCCTGCCGCAGCGGCCTGCGCGGCGACGCATCCCGCTCTATGCGCAGATCGCGCTGATGGCGCAGGTCGTCGACGTGTTCCAGATCGCCAGGCAGGACGCGGCGCAGCGGCGAGATCGAGCACCGCTCGGGCACCTGGTTCGATCCGCGGCTGGTCGAGCGCTTTCGAGCGCGTCGCGGCGCTGCCGTCGTTCTGGAGCATGCTAGCGCTCGCCGCGAATGCAGCGCGCGATCTTCGCGCTCTAGCCAGCGCAGCAATCAATCGTCTTGACGAAAACTATCTCTACGACATCGCGGCCGCCTTCGCGCAGGTCGTCTACTCCAAGAGCCCCTATACCAGCGTTCACAGCTAGCACGTGACTCTGTTCAGCGACGTGATCTCCGAGCAGCTCGGCTTCGCGCGGAGCAGCGCCGCTGGCTCTAGCGCGCGGCGCTGCTGCACGACATCGGCAAGCTCGGCGTCAGCAACACCATCCTCGACAAGCCCAGCAAGCTCTATCGCCGCGGAATGCGACGGCGATGTAGTTGCATGCCGCGCATACCGAACGATCCTGTCGCGCATCGCCGCATTCGACGGACCTCGCACCAGTCGCCGGGCCCACCACGAACGCTCGACGTCAGCGCTATCCGCGCCGCTCGCGGGCTCTCGAGATCGCGCTCTAAATCCGCATCATCACGACCGGCTATATAATCCAGCCTTCTCCGCCGAGCGTCCTTACCGTCCCTCGTTGCCGTTGACCAAGGCGCGGCGATCATGTCCCACAAGATCGGTACCCAGATCGACACCGACTGCTTCGCAGCGCCACACACCAAACTCAGTCATATCTACCTGACCCTGGTAACATGATATATAAGGCCAGCGGGCCGCGTTTCCACGCTATTTCCTTCCTCGCACCGGCATGCTAACCCACCCCTAGTCCTGTGCGTGACCCGGGGGTTTCAGCGTCCAATGGCCAATCTGCAGCTTACGTTTGCGTCCGCTTTGTACGACCGCATGCAGCCGATCTACACCGGCGAGGTGAAGCCGGACGGCATCGATCTCAACTTCATCCGCATCGAGCAGCCGCGTCCGATCTTCGACCGCATGTCCGGCGGCGAGGAGTTCGACGTCGCGGAGTATTCGAGCTCCGAATACGTCCAGCGCTACGCCAACAAGAAGTGCAATTTCGTCGCGATCCCGGTGTTCCCCTCGCGCACCTTCCGCCACTCCCACATCGGCATCAACAAGAAGATCATCACCAAGCCGAAAGACCTCGAGGGCAAGCGCATCGGCGTTGCGCTCTACACCATGACCGCAGCGATCTTCATCCGCGGCATCCTGCAGCACGATCACGGTGTCGATTTCTCGAAAGTCACCTGGGTGCAGGGCGCGATCAACGCCAAGGGCGCGCATGGCTCGCCGGTCGTGCTGCCGCTGCTCAAGCCGGTCAAGATCGAGCAGGGGCCGGCCAACAAGTCGCTCGACGACCTGCTCCAGGAGGGCGTGGTCGACGCCACCATCGGCACCAGCATGCCGGAGTCGTTCCGCACCAATCCCAATATCGGGCGGCTGTTCCCCGACTTCGTCGAACGCGAGCGCGACCACTACAAGCGCACCAAAATCTTCCCGATCATGCATCTGGTCGCGATCAAGAAGTCGGTCTACGAGAAGTATCCGTTCGTCGCGACCAGCCTGTTCAACGCCTTCCAGCGCGCCAAGGAGATCGCGCTCGAGCGCATGTATAACGAGCGGGCGCTGCGTTACATGCTGCCATGGCTGCCGCGCGACATCGACGAGATCCACGAATATTTCGGCGGCGATCCCTGGCCCTACGGCGTCGAGGCGAACCGCCCGACGCTCGAGGCGCTGGTGCAGTACCTGCAGGACCAGCACCTCACCGACTGGAAGCCGACGCTCGAAGAGCTGTTCGTGCCGAACTGGGGCGCAACCCACTACTGAGCGCGCAACAACAAGCTGAAACTGGAAACGCCAGGATTTTCGCACCATGAGCAATCTCGACGCCCTGATCAAAGACCTCGTCATCGCCAACCGCATCCTCGCCAAGGAGGACGTGGTCGACGCCTATGGCCATGTCACCGTCCGCAACCCGAACAATCCGAAGACGTTCTTCCTCTCGCGTTCGCTCGCGCCCGAGCTGATCGAGAAGGACGACATCATGGAATTCGGCATGGACGGCCAGCCGGTGGACAAGAACGAGAAGCGCTCGCCCTATCTCGAGCGCTTCATCCACGCGGCGATCATGGAGAAATATCCGGATGTGAACGCGACCGTGCACGCGCACGCCGAGGACATCCTGCCGTTCGGCATCGCCACGGGCACGCCGCTCAAGCCGGTGATCCACTCCGGCAGCTTCATCGGCCCGAACGTGCCGGTGTGGGACATCGCCGACAAGTTCGGCGACACCAACCTGCTCGTCACCAACGTGGACCAGGGCCGCGACCTCGCGAAGACGATGGACGGCAACCCGGTGGCGCTGATGCGCGGCCATGGGTTCGCGTCTTGCGCCGCGCTCGCTGATCGAGGTGGTGCGGGTCTCGGTCTACCTGCCGCGCAACGCCCGCGCGCTGATGCGCGCCAAGCAGCTCGGCGGCGACATCAAGTATCTCAAGCAGGGCGAGATCGACGCCCGCAACCGCGGCTACAGCCCCTATTCGAACGAGACCTGGCGCGCCTGGGAGTACTGGGCGAACAAGGCCGGCTGCGGCCACATGCTCTCGCGCCCGGACGGCGGCCCCGTGCACGTGCACGACCACAAGCACGACCATAAGAAGTAGATCTCTCCCGGCCTCATCCTGAGGAGCGCCGAAGGCGCGTCTCGAAGGATTGAGGCCGCCTCATCGCTTCGAGACGCGTTGCTTCGCAACGCTCCTCAGCATGAGGGCGGACACTGGCAGGAGGTTAAAGTCATGAAACTTGCAAGCTATATCGCCAACGGAAAGCCGAGCTTCGGCGTGGTCGCCGGCGACGGCGTCGTCACCATGAACGACAAGCTCGGCGGCCGCTTCGCCACGCTGCGCGACGCGATCGCGGGCGGCGCCATCGACGAGATGAAGCGCGCTGGCGAACGGCGCCGCGCCCGATCAGAAGCTCGCGGGCCTGAAATTCCTGCCGCTCATCCCGAATCCGGAAAAAATCCTCTGCGTCGGCATCAACTACAAGTCCCACGCCGCCGAGCACGGCACCGAGGCGCCGAAGCTGCCGAACATCTTCACTAAATTCGTCAACACGCTGGTGGCGCATGAAGGCGAGATGCTGCGGCCGAAGGTGTCGACCAGCTTCGACTTCGAGGGCGAGCTCGCGCTGGTGATCGGGAAGGGCGGCCGCCACATCAAGGCCGCCGACGCGCTCAAGCATGTCGCCGGCTATACCTGCTTCTGCGACGGCTCGGTGCGCGACTTCACCAAGTACTCGCTGGTCGCCAGCAAGAATTTCCTGGGCAGCAGTCCGCTCGGCCCCTGGATGGTGACCTCGGACGAGATCCCCGACCCGACCAAGCTCACGCTGGTGACGCGCCTCAACGGCAAGGAGATGCAGCGCTCCGGCACCGACATGCTGATCCATTCGATCCCGGCGATCATCGAGTTCTGCTCGGTGTTCACGCCGCTCGCGCCGGGCGACATCATCGCCACCGGCACGCCCGACGGCATCGGCGCCAAGCAGAACCCGCCGGTCTGGATGAAGGCCGGCGACGTGCTGGAGATCGAGATCTCCAGCATCGGCACGCTGCGTAACAAGATCGCCGACGAGAAATAGTTTTCACCGCAAATCTGCGGGGCCGTCATGCTGAGGAGCGCACGACGTGCGCATCCCGAAACATGGCGGCACGCTCCGGACTCGCGCCAATTTTGCTTGCGAACTCGCATTCGTTGTTCTAGGTAAATATTCCTTGCATCAGTAGCCAAAAGAGCCTAGGATGTAAGTCTCATTTCACTCCTGGAAGGCTACTATTGATGTTTGATCCATTTGTTGGACGAAGAACTCTCACTCCAGCGCAGTGGAAAGCCAGAGCCGAAGCGATCCAAGCGCGTCTGCAAGGGCTCTCCATCGACGAACTGATGCGAGGCAGTCATGGCGCGCGACCTCCGCACGGTGGCGCGCATGGTCAACGCCGAGGTGGCTACGACCCTAATCAACCGCGCGTACCAGCCGGCCATCCCGATGGCGGAGAATGGACCGACGATGAGCGGTGGGCTGGTCATCCGCTATTCGGAGCGCGATTTGCAGCCTCTCGTGAGCTTCCGCCGATTGGCCCACTCGGAGGACGGCATTCCGCTTATCCTGCGAAGGGCCTTGCAACTCATCGAAAAGCTTCGGTCGGACAATCTACTATACGATCTTTTTGGCGATCCGACGGGCAGCGTCTCTATGCTCGAAATTGATGGTGAGAGATTCTTCGGTTCGAATTCTCGATTGCCTTTGTATACGTCGCGTGACGCAGCAGAAGCGGAAGCCCTCAGAGACAGTTCTGTTGCGCAAGTATCCAGAACTATAGACGAACCAACGTAGGCCAAAAGCCGTTGGACGCGCTCTATCATGCAGAGACCAACGTCCTTCTTCGCGCAGCGAGAAAGTTTGGTGGTACGCTCGCTGGCCGCAGGCTTGAGGTAGTCACCGATAAACCCATGTGCCGTACTTGTCCGATGGTGTTGCCCAAAGTGGGCTTGGAGCTTGGCAATCCAACGGTGACTTTTATCGGTCCCCGCGGAGAAGCCGAACCATGCGTATGGGGAGTGGACTGACTTGAAGGCTACGAATGAAAAAGTGTACTTACTTCGACAACTAATTCGGACCAGATTGGCCGGATCCGAGTTAGCTTGTCCCCATATTTTTTACAGATGCTGGTCGCCGACAAGCGTTCGATCTTCCCTACGGTATCCATAGCTGGAGCCTGAGGATCGATGGCTTTGATGGAACCGAACCCCGGCCCGAAGCTAACGGGCGATTTGACCTCGTCCCGACCATCGTGGGCTGTATCCGTCACGGCGTTCTGCTTTGTCATCAGAAATGGGGTCCCAACGGGATAGGGCACTACTCGAAAGGAGACCTTCTTAGATTGCGCGAGTACGTTGAGACCAAGCATGGCGATCTTGAGCCAATGGGATTCTTCATCCCGTTTGAAGCAGCGTGGAAAGCGGTCAAGGAGTTCATGGACAAAGACGGCGTGCTTCCGAAAAGCATTCCATGGATTGCCGTTCCGGACATTCCACCCGGCACGTTTCCAGGTCCGTTCGAGCATCGCAAATAGACCCGTCTCTCAGATACGTTCGTTTCGATGTCTCGAAAGAAAAAGCGCCGCCCCTTCGGGCGGCGCTTTCATATTTGCGATGCGTGATGCGGCTTACTGCACCAGCTGGATCACCTTGCCGGCCTTGTCCTTGCCCTGGGCGCGGTACTGGCCGATCGAGCGCAGCAGCGTCGAGTCCGACACCGTGTAGATGATGGCGTCGCTCGAGCCGGTGTTGATGTGCTTGCGCCACACGAAGTTGGGCACGACGAAGATGTCGTTCGGCTCCCAGTCGAAGGTCTGGCCGCCGATCTCGGTCTTGCCCTTGCCCTCGATCACCACGTGGAAGGTGCCGCAGGTCTCGCGCTTGGGCTGCGTCTCCTCGCCGGGGCGCAGGAGCTGCGCCTGATAGTTCAGCGTCAGGAACACCGGCTTGCCGGTCACCGGGTTCACGAGCTGCATCTGGATGCCTTCGTGCGGATCGCCGGCCTCCTTGCGCAGCCGCTCCAGCGCCGAGCGGATCTGATCGCCGCGGAAGTGGATGTAAGGCGCGGGTTCGTGGCCCCAGCCACGCTGATGCGAGACGAAGGTCGGAACCAGGCCGCCGTTGCCGTAAAGCGCCTCCGAGTAGCCGTTGGTCTGGATCGTGGCCTGGCTCTTCTGATTGCTGCCGATGCCCGGCTTGAACTCCTGATCGACCCAGGCGCAATCCAGGAACTCCATCAGCGGCCAGTCCAGCATGTCGATCCAGATCACCGGCTCCTTGTCCTCGTTGCCGTGGTCGTGCCAGGTGCCGTTCGGCGTCAGGATGATGTCGCCGCGGTTGGCCTCGCAGCGCTCGCCTTCGACATTGGTGTAGCCGCCCTTGGCCGACAGGATGGTGCGGCTGGCGTTCGGCGAATGCACGTGGGCGGGGGCGATGTCGCCGGGATTGTAGATCGAGATCGCACAGCGGATGGTGTTGGTCACCTGCAGGCGGCCGCCGAGGCCGGGATTGGTGAGCAGGATCGACTGCCGGTCGGCGAACTCGATCGGCGGCACGTCGGCCTCCGCCGCGATGCGGGAGAGGCGGTCGAGATAGCCTTTGTATTCCTTCCAGCGCCAGCGGTAGGGGGCGCTCTTCATCTGGCCGATGGCGACGCGGCCCGTTCCCTTGGTGCCCGTCCCGCTGGGGTCGGCGAACCAAGCCCGCTGAGACGGCGCATTCATCTGGGTGCGGACCCAGATGTTGTCCTTGCCGGCGTCGGTATTGATGGCTTCCATCAACTCGCGCGCCTTGTTCGAGATGCCCGGGCGGATTTCCGGTTCTTGCAGGGTCATGATTTTGTCCTCCTGATCGGCAGGCGCGAGGCCGCCGGAATCTGGGCCATTTTCGCCCCAAAACGGGCCGGGCCGCTCCCGCAATGACGTATAACGCCGCCGGTTTCTTTGCAACGGCGGCCAGGCAGCGTCCAAGCAGCGCAGAAATGCGTGCCGCGCGGGAAACCCTAACGTCCGCGATCGCATAACCTGAGTTTATATGGATTCCGGAGCGCGGCTTTCGCGGGCGCTCCGGAATGATCGCTTAACGCTCGTCTTAGCCCTTGATGAAATCCCGGATCGTCTTGGTGAAATTGTCGGGCTGCTCGACATTGCAGATGTGGCCGGCGCCTTCGATGTTGACCAGCTTCGAGCCCGGCACCGCGGCATGGATCGCCTGGATGCCGGGATAGGCTTGGTCCTTGGTGCCGCAGATGCACATGATCGGATTCTTGATGCTGCCAAGCCCGGGCTTGGTGTCGTAGTCCGACAGCGCCCAGGCGCATCCGGCGAAGCCGTCGTATTTCGTGGTGCGGATCATGTTGCGCACCTTGTCGACCTTCGGCACCTGGGCGGCCTGGAATTCCGGCGGGAACCAGCGGTTGATGGTCTGATCGACCAGCGCTTCCATCCCTTTCGCGGCGCCAAGGTCGATACGCTCTTTCCATTGTTGCGCGGATTGCGGCGTCGAGGCCGGCCCGCAGTCGCACGGGAAGATGCGGTCGAAGCGGTCGCCGTAGCGCTCCGCCAGGAACAGCGCGGTCATGCCGCCCATGGAAATGCCGGCAAAGTTCGCGCGCTTGATCGACAGCGCATCCATGATTGCGATCACGTCGTCGGTCAGCGTCGCGAACGAATACTTGCCCGACGGCGCGTCGGTGCCGCCGTGGCCGCGCTGGTCGTAGCGCAGCACGCGGAATTCATTTTTCAGCGCCGCGGCCTGATCGTCCCACATCGACAGATTGGTGATCAGCGAATTCGAGAAGATGATAACCGGCGCGCCCTCGGGGCCGTCGATCTCACAATTGAAGTTGATGCCGTTGGCGTTGACTTTCATTTGACACCTCGTCCTTGGACCGCGTTGGAGTTTAGCGTGTCCCGGACGCGGTGCAGCACGCAGTGGTGCACCGCTGATCCGGGACCCCGGTTGATTTGGACCGATAAGAAACCGGGGTCCCGGGTCTGCAGCGCATCATTTCGCTCCGCTCATGCTGCGCCGCGCCCGGGACACGAGATTTGGTTCTACTTCGGCAGGAAATCCTTGAGCAGCTTCACCAGCGTCTTCGGCCCGGTGGTCGGCAGGAAGTGGCCGGCCTCTTCGATCAGTGCGAATTTTGCGCCGGGAATCTTCTTCGACAATTCCTCGGTGCCGGCGGGCGGCCGCACGGTGTCGTGCTTGCCGGCGACCACCATGGTCGGCACGTTTACCTTCGGCAGCATGTGCAGCATGTTGGTCATCGCCAGCATGCGGTGCGCGAGCCCGAAGCCGACCGGATCGTTGGCGAGATAGCGCCCGCGATAGGCCTCGTAGGCGGCGGGCTCGCCGAGCGTCGGCGGATAGGATTTGTCGAGGGTGATGCCCATGACGCCGGCCATGCCTTCCTTCTCGGCAAGGTCGGCGCGCTCGTTCAGCGCCCCGGCGCGGCTCGGATCGACGCCGGGCGCGGGATTGCACAGCACGATCGACTTCACCTGCTCGGGATGCTTCTCGAGGAAGCGCAGCACCTGCGTGCTCGCCGCGGCGACGCAGACGAAATTGTAGGGCGGCTTGAGGCCGAGGTTGTTCAGCACGCCTTCGAGGTCGCCGACCGCGTCATCGTTGGTGAACTGCTTGCGCACCTTCTCGGTGAGGCCCGCCCCGCGCTGGTCGTAGCGCACGACCTGGTAGTTCTTGGCGAGCTCCGGCGCGACCGCGTCCCAGCTCTCGAGCGTGCCGCCCATCTCATGCAGCAGCACGACGACCGGGCCGTCCTTGCCTTCGAGTTCGTAGTGGATGCTGATGCCGTTCGCGCTCGTCCAGGGCAAGGCTGCTTTCCTTCTTGTGCGTGTGGTCTTCGCTTAGCGATTCCCGGCGAAGCGGATTCCGACTTCGACCCATAAATCAGTGCCGACTCGGGTAACCGAGTTCGGAGAGAGGTAGAGGGGTCGAACCTGCTCCCCTCACCCCACCCCTCTCCCCAATGGGGAGAGGGAGCAAACCTGTATGCCGCTCTGCTAGCGATCCAAGTATCGGCGCAATGGATCAGCGCCGCGTAGCCCGGCACCCGCGACAGCATCACCTTGAGCGGGTCGGCGGACCAGGCCTGGGTGACGAAATCGTTGTGTTTCACCTCGTCGCCGACGTCGAGGAACACGTTGATGCCCGGCACCAGGTGCGGCGGGAAGTTGCTGGTGAAGCCGATGCCGCGCTCGGTGAGCTGTTTCTGGAATTCCAGGTTCTGCGGCTTCACCAGCGGCCCGTAGGTGCTGACGAAGAATGCTTCCGGCCGCTGGCCAAGCCAGTCGAGATATTTGTCGTGGTCGCCGTACAGGGCATCGAGCAGCAGCGCGCCGCGGATGCGTTCGGTGGCGCCGCCGACCGACAGCACGAACGCCAGCGGATGGTAGCCGCCGCTATAGGCCGCGATCACGATCGGCGCCCGCTCGAACACCGCGCGTGCCCGCGCATCGCCATGCAGGCGCGTGAGCTGGTTCGCCGCCTCGCTCATGAACTGCGCGAACACGCCCGGCTCCCAGAACCGGCCGGCGCTGGAATCGGCGGCATCGACGGCAAATTGCGGCGCCACCAGCACGGCGTTGAGCCCGGACTCGACGATCTGCCGCGGCACTTGCTGGCGGTTGCGCACGTCGCGGGTGAGCGTCGCGCCGTTGCCGTGGAAGTACACCACGATCAGCGACGGCTTGCGGAGATCGAAGCCGCGCGGGATCGACATCAGCACGCGGCGATCGCTGTAGGTCGTGTCCTCCCAGAGCACGCCGCCACGCGCCGTGCGCCCGCGCCGCTCGCCCTCGGCGACATCCAGAAACGACTTTCCGGTTCGCGGCGAGATGCCGTTGAAGGGGAATGGCGAGACGTCGAACGGCACCAGCGCGGTGCGCGTCGCCGGGATCGGCCCCTGCGCGAACGCCGGCGCGGCCACTAGAGCCAAGATTGCCGCGACGAATGCAATTCTCGTGTCCCGGGCGCAGCGCAGCACGAAGTGGTGCGCTGCAGACCCGGGACCCCGGTTGTTTTCGCGAGTGAAGTAACCGGGGTCCCGGATCAGCGACGCACCGTTCCGCCATAGCGTGTCGAAGACGCGCGTAAACGCGCTTATGGCTCCACGCTGCATCGCGTCCGGGACACTCATCCCAGTCACTTGAACAGCTCTGCGACGACCTTATCCCATCGGTCGAGATGCTTCACTTGCAGTTCGGGCGTGATGACGTTCGGCGTGAACCCGCCGTGTTCCGGAATGAGCTCGCGGATCGTCGGCGGCACGTCCGGCCGCGCGGGCAGATAGTCCGCCTTCTGGAAGATCGCCTGGCCTTCCGGCGAGGTCAGAAACTCGATGAACAGCTCGCCGGCGTTCGGATGCGGCGCGTTCTTGGTCAGCGCGACCATGCTCGGATTGACGGTCGACGGGTTGAGCCGCACCCAGTCGACCGGAGCGCCTTTCTTGGCGCTGATCGCGGCGTGGTGATTGAAGATCTGCAGGCTCATGGCGTATTCGCCGCCGATCACCTGGTCGAGCACTGCCCGCGCGCTGGCATTGACCATCTTGATGTTCTGCTTCGACAGGCGCCGCAGGTAATCCATGCCGCGTTCCTCGCCCATGCTGAGCAGGATGTTGCCGACGAAGCCGGTGGCGCCGGACATGTCGTTCGGCTTCCAGACCATCTTGTCCTTCCAGTAGGGCAGCAGCAGATCGTCGTAGCTCTTCGGCCGCTGCGCCGCAGGCACCAGGCCGGTGTTCAGTCCCGGCGTCATCACATAGACATGGGTCGCGACCCAATAGCGGTTGGGATCGCGATAGTGCGGCGGCAGCTCGTCGCCATTGGCGGTGGTGAATTGGCGCACGGCGCCGGCGTCGACCAGCACGTGGAAGCCCGACGTCAGCCCGAACACGTCGGACTGCACGCGTCCGGCGCGATACTCGTTGAGCACCTTGACCGAATTGACCTGGCTGTCGCCGCGCGTGAACGAGACCTTGATGGCGTATTTCTTCTCGAACGCCGCGACCAGCGGCCGCACCACCTGCTCGACGATCAGGTCGGTGTAGTAGGTGAGCTGGCCTTCCTTCTTGGCGCGCGCGATCAGTTGCGGATCGATCTCGGCGGCGGGCGCGGGGCGGCGAGGGCGCTGAGCACCAACGCGCCGGCGCCAACCAAAACACGTGCAACTGAATTTCTGGCCATGGATCACCCCTTCGATCGAGGCACTATATCGCGTGTCCCGGGCGAGTGAAGCGAAGCGGAACGAGACCCGGGACCAGCGCAAGAATCGCGAAGCGCCAAAGCTTTTTTCTCTGGGTCCCGGCTCGCGCTGCGCGCGTCCGGGACACGAGAGTTAGCCTCGCAGCACCACCAGCGCGTCGAGCGCGACCGCGCCCTGGCCGTCCGGCAATGCGACCACCGGATTGATGTCGATGCTCTCGACCTGGTCGCCGAGATCGTTGGCAAGCCGCCCGAGCGCGATCAGCGCCGCCAGCACGCTGCCTTCGTCGCCCGGCGGCGTGCCGCGATAGCCCTTGAGCAGCTTGCCCGCCGTGGTGCGCTCGATCATCGCCTTGGCCTGCCAGAGCGGCAGCGGCACCGCGCCGAAGGCTGACGTCCTTGTGCAGTTCGAGATTGATGCCGCCGGAGCCGAACATCACCACCGGGCCGACCTCCGGGTCGCGCTGCACGCCGAGCACCAGCTCGACGCCGCCGGACACCTGCTCGGCCACGATCACCTGTTCGAGCTTGGCGCCGGGCCTGGCCTTGGCGAAGTTCTGCCCGAGCCGCGTGTAGGCCGCGCGCATCTCGTTGTCGCTGCGGATGCCGAGCATGACGCCGCCGATGTCGGACTTGTGCTGCACCTCGGCGGCAAGAAGCTTCAGCACCACCGGATAGCCGATGTCCTGCGCCGCCATGATGGCGGTGTCGGCGCTGCCGGCGATCACCTCGCGCGGCGTGCGGATGCCGTAGGCGCGGAGCAGCTCCTTCGAATCCGCCTCGTTGAGCACGGAGAAGCCGTCGGCCGCCTTGCTGCGGCGCTTGAGCACGGCCGCGATGTTCGGCTTGGAGGTCCGTGTTGCCTCGGGCGCCATCGACGCCGCCTGTGCGCGCAGCGCGCCGTAGCGGCCGGCCGCGCCGGCGGCCTTGAGCGCCTTGTCGATCTCCTGCAGCACCGGCAGGTGTTCGAGCCTGGCGCGGAATTCGCGGGTGTGCTCGGTGAACATGTAGGAGATCATCGACACGATCGCGACCGGCGGCAGCGGGCTCTCGGCCACCATGCGGTCGACCTGCAGCAGATTGTCGACCTTGTTGTTGGTGCGCGGCTGCGGCGGCAGTTCCTCCTGCAGCAGCAGCACGTCGATGTTCGGATCGGCGCGCAGGATCTCGATGCATTTGAAATAGGCTTCGGCGCTGCTCAGCGCCGCGAAGCCGGCATCGAGCGGATTGCCGAGCGAGGTGCCGACGCCGAGCACCTCGCCGACCTTGGCAAGCGTTTCCGGCGCCAAAGCCGGGAACGACAGGCCGTGGCGCTCGGCGGCCTCCAGCATCATGCCTTTCATGCCGCCGGAGAAGGTCATGCCGCCGAGGCGCGGGCCCTTGGGAATCGGGGCGTGCGAGAAATACTCTGCGGCCTCGACCGCCTCGTCGAGGGTGTCGACGCGAATGACTCCCACAGTCTCGGCGACGGCGTCGAAACATTGCAGCGAGCCCGCAAGCGAGCCGGTATGCGCCAGCGCGGCGCGGCGGCTTTCCTCGGAGCCGCCGATCTTGATCGCGACCACGGGCTTGCCGGCGTTGCGCGCGTGCTCGCAGGCGCGGCGGAATTCGGCGGCGTTCCGGATCGACTCGATGAAGCAGACGATCACCTTCACATGCGGATCGTCGGCGAGATAGCGGATGTAGTCCGACGTATAGAGCCCGATCTCGTTGCCGCTGGTGATCGCGTAGCTGGTCTTGACGCCGCGCGCGGCGAGCGCGCGCTGGATCGCCATCACGATGCCGCCGCTCTGGCCGACGATCGCGACCGGGCCGAGCTCGAGCTCGACGATGCGGTCGTCCGGGATGGTCATGAAGCGATTAGGGGCCGCGAGATTGCCGAGGCAGTTCGGACCGGACACCGCCAGGCCGGCGTTGTCGATCGCCTGCCGCAGCCGCACGGCGAGCTCGCGGCCTTGTGCGTCGCCGCCTTCGCCGAAGCCGCCGGTGAACACGGTGGCGCTGCGCGCCTTGACCTTGCCGGCTTCCGCGATGGTGTCGATCGCCGCCACGCCCGGCACGATCACCACCACATGGTCGGGCGCTTCCGGCAATGCGGCGAGCGAGGGGTAGCAGGTCTCGCCGTCCCACACCGTCTTGTTGCGGGGATTGACCGGATAGATCGGGCCCGCGAAGGCGAAGCGGCGCAGCGTCTGGAACACCCGCATCGACCAGTTGCCGGGGCGGTCGCTGGCGCCCACGATGGCGACGCTCTTCGGATTGAGCAGCGCCCGCACGCCTTCGAGTTTCTGGTCCTGCGTCAACGCTGGCATCGGCACTAAGCTACTCCGACCGCATCATGCGCGACAATGCCGCGCGGTTCTACGAATTCTAGCGGGCGAGGGGGATATCATCGGCCTGCCGGCCGCCCTAGAATTCGAAAAAACGCCTTGGGAGGAGAGCATGTTTCGTCGATCCTGCGGCATTGCGATTGCCGCCGCGGCAATATGCGCGGCGCTGCCCGCAGCCGCGCAGCAATATCCAAGCCGCACCGTGCGCCTCGTGGTGCCGTTCGCCGCGGGTGGCACCGGCGACATCGTCGCGCGCGTGTTGTCGGACCGTCTGGCGCAGTCGCTCGGGCAATCGGTCGTGGTCGAGAACCGTCCGGGAGCGACCGGAGCCATTGGATCGAAAGCGGTGCTATCGGCGGCGCCGGACGGACACACCATCCTGGTCGGCCAGACCGGCGAGATGGCGATCAACCAGCATTGGGCCAAGGGGCTTGGCTACGATCCGGTCGCCGATTTCCAGCCAATCGCACTCGCGACCGTCGTGCCGCTGGCTTTGGTCGTGCCGGGCAAGGCGTCGTATTCCTCGGTCCAAGAGATGCTCGCAGTCTCCAAGTCGCGCGGGCTTGCGTTCGCATCGGCGGGCGCGGCGACGCCAGGACATTTCTCCGGCGAACTGCTCAAGTTCAGAACCAAGAGCAACATGAACCACGTGCCCTATAACGGCGCGGGGCCGGCGCTGAACGACATCCTCGGCGGGCACATCGATCTGTTCTTCTCCGGTCTGCCGGCGGCGGTGCCGCATGTGAAGGCCGGGACGATCAAGTTGCTCGCGGTGTCCACGGCGAAACGCTCGGGCTTTGCGCCGGATGTGCCGACGGTCGCCGAAGCGAGCGGCGTCAAGGATTTCAACATCGCGCTCTGGCAGGGATTTTTCGCGCCGCGCGGCACGCCGAAGGAGATCGTCGTCAGGCTGCACGCGGAGATCAACAAGGCGCTGCAGGTGCCGGAAGTGAAGTCGAAGCTCTTGGAGGCCGGCGCCGAGGTGAACGCGATCTCGATCGACGAATTCGCGGCGTTCACGAAATCAGAGAGCGCGAAATTTCTCCAGATCATCAAGGACGCCAATCTGAAGCCGGAATAGGTGGAGCAACAAAGCGGGGAGGGTACATCATGACATTTGCGCGCCGGACGTTCCTCCGCCTCAGCGCATCCGCCGTCGCGCTGCCGGCGCTCGCGCGGCTGGCGCGGGCGCAGGCCTATCCGTCGCGGCCGGTGCGCATTGCCGTCGGCTTCGCGCCCGGCGGCGCCACCGACATCCTGGCGCGGATCGCCGGTCAGTGGCTGACCACGCGGCTCGGCCAGCAATTCGTTGTCGAGAACCGCACCGGCGCCAACGGCAATCTAGCGACCGAAGGCATCGTCAACGCGCCCGCCGACGGCCACAGCCTGCTGATGATCGCGCCGGCGAACACCATCAACGCGACGCTGTTCGACAACCTCAGCTTCAACTTCATCCGCGACATCGCGCCGGTCGCGGGCATGCTGCGCACGTTCTATGTCATGGTGGTCAATCCGTCGTTTGCTGCGAAAACGGTTCCCGAGTTCATCGCCTATGCCAAGGCCAATCGCGGCAAGATCAGCTACGCCTCGGCGGGCGCCGGAACGCCGCAACACGTGTCGGCCGAGCTGTTCAAGATGTTGACCGGCGTTGAGATGCAGCACGTGCCCTATCGCGGATCGATCCCGGGGCTCACCGACCTCATCGGCGGCCAGGTGCAGGTCATGTTCGACAACATGGCGACGGCGCTCGAGCACGTGCGGTCCGGCCGGCTGCGCGCGCTCGCCGTCACCACCGCGGCACGCGCTCCGGCGTTGCCTGAGGTGCCGACCATCGGCGAATTCGTGCCGGGCTTCGACGTCAGCGCGCAATTCGGTATCGGCGCGCCGCGCAACACGCCGGCCGCGGTGATTGCAACGCTCAACCGGGAGATCAATGTTGGTCTCGCCGATCCCGCGATTAAGTCGCGGCTCGATCAGCTCAACGGGGTCGTGACCGCGGCGACGCCGGTGGAGTTCGGCAAGCTCCTCGCCGACGAAACCGAGAAATGGGCCAAGGTGGTCAAGTTCGCGGGCATCAAGGCGGACTGAGCAATTCTGAAAGGGACAACGTCATGACATTTCCGCGCCGAACATTTCTCCGCCTTGCGGCGGGCGCCGCTGCGCTTCCGGCGTTGCCGCATGTCGCCTCGGCGCAAGCCTATCCGTCGCGGCCAGTCACGATGATCGTGCCGTATCTCGCCGGCGGCCCGGCGGACGGGCTCGCGCGGCCGCTCGCCGAGCGCATGGGCAAGGCGCTCGGCCAGCCGGTCGTGGTCGAGAACATTCCCGGCCAGTCGGGCGTGCCCGGCGTCGAACGTGCGGTGAAGGCGGCCCCTGACGGCTACACGCTGAGCTACGGCCACAACGGCTCGCATGTCGTCAACGGCGCGGTCTATTCGCTGTCCTACGACCTGCGCAGCGATCTCGAGCCGGTCGCGCTGTTGCCGAGCAACCCGCTGATGATCTCCGCCCGCAAGGATTTCCCGGCGGCGAACCTGAAGGAGCTGATCGCCTGGGTGAAAGCCAACCCTGGCAAGGTCGGCGTCGGCAATGTCGGGCCGGCCAGCGGCACCAACGTCAACGCGATCTACTTCCAGAACATCACCGGCGGCAAATTTCAGTTCGTGCCGCACAAGAGCGTGCAGACCGCGATCAAGGCGCTGACCTCGGGCGAGCTCGATCTCCTGTTCGATCAGGCCTCGCACTCGCTGTCGTATCTTCGCGCCGGCACGATCAAGGTCTTTGCCGTCACCTCGAAGACACGGACGGTCTCGGCGCCCGACGTGCCGACGACCGACGAAGGTGGGCTCGCAGGCTTCCACAGCGCCAACTGGTACGGCCTGTGGGCGCCGAAAGGCACGCCGAAGGACATCGTCGTGCGCGTCAACCGCGCGGTCGTCGAGTTGCTGGCCGATCCGGAACTCGCCAAGCAGCTATCGGGGCAGGGGCTCGACCTGCCGCCCGCCGATCAGCGCACGCCCGAGGCGCTCGGCGCGTTCCACAAATCCGAGATCGAGAAGTGGTGGCCGATCCTTCAGGCTGCCGGCATCAAAGCGAAGTGACGCAGGAGACACCTGAATGAAATTCTCGCGCCGAACCTTTGTCCAATTGGCGGGCGTCGCCGCGCTGCCGCGCGTCGCCTTCGCGCAAGCCTGGCCGACACGCACGGTCACCCTCATCGTACCGTTCGCGCCCGGCGGAGCGACCGACGTCTCCGCGCGGCTGGTCGCCGAGCACATGACGCGCACGTTCGGCCAGCAGGTCGTGGTCCAGAACGTCGCCGGTGCCGGTGGCACCACCGGCTCGACCCGGGCGATGCGTTCCGAGCCCGACGGCTACACCATCCTGATGGGTCACGTCGGCACGCATGCGGTCGCGCCCTCGCTCTACCCGAACCTCGCCTACAAGCCCGATGTCGACTTCGAGCCGATCGGGCTGGTCAGCGAATTCCCGATGCTGATCGTCGCGCGGCCGGATTTCCCGCCGAAGGATCTCAAGGAGTTCGTCACCTATGTGCGGGCGAACCACGCCAAGCTCAACGTCGGCCACGCCGGCGTCGGTTCGGTGTTCTTCATCACCAACATCCTGCTGGATTCGATCCTGAAGGTGCGGCCGACCATGGTGCCGTTCAACGGCGGCTTGCCGGCGATGAATGCGCTGATATCCGGCCAGGTCGATTATCTCTGCGCCGATGCGACCACCGCCGCGCCGCAGCTCGACGGCGGCAAGATCAAGGCCTATGCGATCGCGTCGCCGCGGCGAAATCCGATGCTGCCGAATGTGCCGACCACGGTGGAGGCGCGGGCTGCCGGAGTTCCAGACCTCGGCCTGGTTCGCACTGTTCGCGCCCAAGGGCACGCCAAAGCCGGTGCTCGATCGGCTATCCGATGCGCTCGACAAGGCGCTCGATGACGACGTCACCGGCAAGCGCATGGCCGCCCTCGCCAGCGACATTCCTGCCAAGCCGCGCCGCGGGCAGCAGGCGCTACAGGCATTGGTCAAGAGCGAGATTGCGCGCTGGACGCCGGTCATCAAGGCCGCCGGCGTCAGGGCGGAGTAGCGCGGCATGCGACTTCCGCGCCGCCGCTTCCTGCGTCTCGCCGCGGGCGCCGCCGCGTTCCCGGTGGTGCCGCGGCGCGCGACGGCGCAAAACTATCCGTCACGGCCGGTGCGCATCATCGTCCCGGTGCCTCCCGGCGGTGCGCTCGACATCCTCGCGCGGCTGATCGGGCAATGGCTGTCGGAGCGATTGGGACAGCCGTTCGTCATCGAGAACCGCGCAGGCGGTGGGACCAATATCGGCATCGAAGCGGTGGTGCGCGCGCCTGCTGACGGCTACACGCTTCTTCTCATCCCCGGCTCGGTGCCGGTCAACGCCACGCTGCATCCGAAGCTCAATTTCAATTTCATGCGCGACATCGTTCCGATCGCGATGATCAGCAGCATTCCGCTCGTCATGGAGGTGGCCTTGTCGGTGCCGGCGAAGACCGTCCCCGAGTTCATCGCCTATGCCAAGGCCAATCCCGGCAAGATCAGCATGGCGTCGGGCGGACTCGGCAGCACGTCCCATGTCGGCGGCGAGCTGTTCAAATTGAGCACCGGCATCGACATGCTCATCGTGCCCTATCGTGGTGGCGCACCGGCGCTCACCGACCTGATCGGCGGGCAGGTGCAGGTTTATTTCAGCTATCTGCCGGAATCGATCGAGTCGGTCAGGACCGGCAAGGTGCGCGCGCTCGCGGTGACCACGGCAGCCCGTTCGCCCGCGCTACCGGACCTGCCGACCGTGGGCGATTTCGTGCCCGGCTTCGAGGCGAGTTCCTGGCAAGGCATCGGGGCGCCCAGGAACACGCCGGCTGAAATCGTCGCGAGGCTCAACAGTGAGGTTAACGCCGCGCTGGCCGATCCCGCCATCAAGGCGCGTCTTGCCGAGCTCGGCAGCACCCCCACGCCAATGTCTCCCGGCGATTTTGAGAAGTTCATCGTCGCGGAGACTGAGAAATGGGCCAAGGTCATCCGCGCCGCCAAGATCACGCTGCAATGAGCGTGGGTTCATTGCGCCATCTGCAACCCCGCTATCGGCGGCGAACCTACCCAGGCCGCCCTCGATGTGGTTAGGTGGCCCCGAAACCGCACAGGCCCCAAAAAACGCCCCCTATGAGCAACATCAATCCCAATCCCTTCACGACCCGGCCCGAAATCGACGGCACCTTCGGCGTCTGCACCTCCACGCACTGGATCGCGACCGCGGTCGGCATGAGCATCCTGGAGCGCGGCGGCAACGCCTTCGACGCGGCGGTGGCGACGGCGTTCACGCTGCAGGTGGTCGAGCCGCATCTCAACGGGCCCGGCGGCGACGTGCCGGTGATCGTGCACGACACGCGCAAGGGCAAAGACAAGATCGAAGTCATCTGCGGGCAGGGGCCCGCGCCGATGGGCGCGACCATCGCGCACTACAAGAGCCTCGGGCTCGACCTCGTGCCCGGCACCGGGCTGCTGGCCTGCTGCGTGCCCGGCACGTTCGAGACCTGGATGCTGCTGCTGCGCGACTACGGCACCGTGTCGCTCGCCGACGTGCTCAAGCCCGCGATCTACTACGCCGGCGAAGGCCAGCCGCTGGTCGAACGCGCGAGCTTCACCATCGGCACGGTCGAGCAGCTGTTCCGCGAGCACTGGCCGACTTCGGCGGCGGTCTATCTGCCCGGCGGCAAGGTGCCGGCGCCCGGCACGCTGTTCGCCAACAAGCAGCTCGCCGAAACCTATTCGCGCATCCTGCGCGAGGCCGAGAGCGTCGGCGGCAATCGCGACAAGCAGATCGAGCATGCGCGCAAGATGTGGTCGCAGGGCTTCGTCGCCGAGGCGATCGACCGCTTCTGCCGCACCCAGGAGCTGATGGATTCGAGCGGCGAGCGCCACCGCGGCGTGCTCACCGCCGACGACATGGCGCGCTTTGCGCCGCGCGTCGAAGCGCCGGTGACGTACCAATACGGCCGCTACACCGTCTGCAAGGGCGGGTTCTGGAGCCAGGGCCCGGCGGTGCTGCAGCAGCTCGCGCTGCTCAAGGGTTTCGATCTCGACGGCGCCGACCCGACCAGCGCCGATTTCATCCACACCGTGGTCGAGTGCTCGAAGCTCGCCTATGCCGACCGCGAGACCTTCTACGGCGATCCGGATTTCGTGAAGGTGCCGGGCGACGTGCTGCTGTCGGACGCCTACGCCGACGCGCGCCGCAAGCTCGTCGGCAAGGAAGCGTCGATGGAGCAGCGGCCGGGCAACATTCCGGGCTTCGGCATGCGGCTCGACATCCGCGTGCCGGGCGGCCAGCGCCTCGCCGCGCCCGGCGTCGGCGAGCCGACGGTCGGCCGTCAGACGTGGACGCACGACGACGTCAACGATCCGGACCTCGTCGCCGTGGGCGACGGCGGCAAGCTCGAACGCACCGGCGTCATGCGCGGCGACACCGTGCATCTCGACATCATCGACCGCGCACGGCAACATGGTGTCGTCGACGCCGTCCGGCGGCTGGCTGCAATCCTCGCCGACGATTCCGGAGCTCGGCTTCTGTCTCGGCAGCCGCGCCCAGCAGTTCTGGCTCGACGAGGGCCACCCGAACGCGATCGGGCCCGGCAAGCGGCCGCGCATCACGCTCTCGCCGACCATGGCGCTGCGCGACGGCGATCCGTATCTCGCCTGGGGCTCGCCCGGCGGCGACCAGCAGGACCAGTGGGTGCTGCAGATGTTCCTGCGCCACGTCCATTGCGGCATGAACCTGCAGGAGTCGATCGACGCGCCGGCCTGGCACTCGGAGCATTTCCCGTCGTCGTTCTGGCCGCGCGAGGCGCGGCCCGGCGTGCTGGTGGTCGAGGGCCGCCTGACGCCGGAGACGATCAAGGAGCTGCGCCGCCGCGGCCACAACGTCGAGGTCGGGCCGGACTGGTCGGAAGGCCGTCTCACCGCCGCGTCGCGCGAGGGCAAGCGCCGCAAGGCCGCCGCCAACCCGCGCGGCATGCAGGGCTACGCCGCGGGACGGTAGTCTCGTGTCCCGGGCGCGGCGCAGCACGAAGTGATGCGCCGCAGACCCGGGACCCGGTTTTTTGCAGTACGAAAACAACCGGGGTCCCGGATCAGCGGTGCACCGTTCCGCTTCGCTTCACGCTGCACCGCGTCCGGGACACACAGCTACTCCGCCTTCCATGGGATCACCTTGCGCTCCAGCTCCTGGAACAGCGCCGAGGTGATGAGCCCGAGAATCCCGATGGTGACGATGCCACAGAACATCGTGGTCACTTCCAGGAGCTCCCACGAATTCCAGATCAGGTAGCCGAGGCCGCTCTTGGTGGCGACGAATTCGGCCGCCACCAGCACGATGAACGACACCGCGATCGCGATGCGCAGCCCCGCGAAGATCATCGGCAGCGCGCCGAAGAACACGATGCGGGTGAACAGCACGGTCTGGCTGGCGCCGTAGTTCCTGGCGACGTCCCAGTAGATCTTCTCGATATTGGACGCGCCGACATAAGTGTTGACGATCACCGGGAAGAACACCGCGATCGCGACCAGCGCGATCTTGGAGGCGTCGCCGAAGCCGAACGCCAGCAGCAGCAGCGGCATCAGCGCGATCTTCGGGATCGGGAACAGCGAGGCGATCAGCGGATCGATGAAGATGCGCACCGGCGCGAACATCGCCATCAGGAGGCCGAGCGCAATCGCCGGGATCACGCCGATGAAGAAGCCCGCGAATACGCGCATCAGCGTCACGCCGGTGTGGTAGGCGAGCTCGCCGTTGGCGAGCAGTTGCCAGTAACGCGTGGCGATGTCGCTCGGCGCCGGGATGAAGCGGCGGTCGCCAAAGCCGGCGAGCAGCAGCAGCTCCCACAGCAGCAACAGCCCGATCGGCGAGATCAGGTAGAGCAGCCGGTCGCGGGTCTTCGCGGACATTTTGGCGGAGATGCCGCTCATGCGTCCATCTCCGCGCGCGCGCGCATGACCTCGTCTTCGAGCACGCGCCAGATGTCGAGTTTCATCTTGCCGAAGTCGGGCGCCGCCGATAGCGCAATGAGATCGCGCGGGTGCGGGAAGGGGACGTTGACGATCTCCTTGATGCGGCCGGGCTGCGCTGTCATCACCACGCAGCGGTCGCCAAGCAGCAGCGCCTCCTCGATCGAATGCGTGATGTAGATCACGGTCTTGCCGGTCTGCTCCCAGATCCGCACCAGCTCCGTTTGCAGGATCACGCGGTTCTGCGCGTCGAGCGCCGCGAACGGCTCGTCCATCAGGAGCATCGCCGGGTTGGTCACGAAGGCGCGCGCGATCGCGCTGCGCTGTCGCATGCCGCCGGAAAGCTGGTGCGGGAAGTGGCGGCGGAACTTGGTGAGGCCGACGAGCTTGAGCGCGGCGTCGACCCGTTCCGCGGCTTCGGCGGAGGGAACGCCGCGCGTCATCAAGCCGAAGCCGACATTGGTCTCGACACTCATCCAGGGGAACAGGCCGCTCTCCTGGAACACCATCGCATTCTGGACCGCCCAGCCCTTAGCGTGGACGGTGATGGTGCCCGACGTCTGGTGATCGAGGCCGGCGAGGATGCGCAGCAGCGTCGACTTCCCGCAGCCCGACGGCCCGACGATGCAGAGGAACTCACCGGCGGCGATATGCAGATCGATGTGGTCGAGCGCCAGCACGCTCCCGGCCGTGCTGACATATTCCTTGCGCAGGCCCGCGATCTCGATCGCTGCGCCACGGCGCTGGACGGTCATGACGCGCATCCACGATCGTTGAGGGGTGAGTCGTGATCGCGCGACAGAGCGGGTCGGCTCCCTCTCCCCATGGGGGAGAGGGCGGGGGTGAGGGGGTTTGGCTCCATCGGTCGTTCAGTAACCCCCTCACCCCAACCCTCTCCCCTCCGGGGAGAGGGAGCCCACCGAGTTCGCCACGCGGTCACCGCATCACTCGCGCAAAGCTCACCGGCATCCCGGCAGCTTGCTGTCCTTGTTCTCCAGCACGAACGGCGGGAGTTTTGCCGCCGCCTCACGGGCATAGCTGGTGTCGATAATGCGCTCGAGCGGCAGGTTGGCCGTGGTCATCTTGCTCTCGGCGTACCACTTCTGCATGTCCATGACGCTTGCCGTGTTGATCGTGCCGTTCGGGCTGCGCGCCGGCCACGGATATTTGTGCAGCAGCGGCTCGCGCGTCTCGGTCTTGGTTTTGATCAGGAGATCGATCATCGCGGCGCGGGTCGAGCCGCCGTGATAGGCCTGGCAATAGTCGCGCACCGCGCGCAGATAGGCGGCGTAGTAGTTGCGCGCCGCGCGGTCGTTCGCCTTCGCCCATTCGGTGTTGATCATGCTGACCGCGATCGACATCGGATGCGGCTTGACGAGGTCGTCGGGATCCTTGAACAGCACGGCGAAGCCGCCGTCGATCAGCTGCGCAGTGAACGGCGGGATCACGATGGCAGCGTCGATCGCCTTGTTGCGGAACGCAACCGACATCTGCGGGAACGGCAGCACCTTGATCTCGACGTCGGCGATGGTGATGCCGTCGGTCTCGAGCATGCGACCGACCTCGTAGGTCGAGACCGCGCCGTGGCCGTTGGTGGCGATGACCTTGCCCTTCAACTGATTGAGCCGCGTGATCTGCCCCTTGAGATCGGGCCGCAGCATCAGGTTGTGGCCGAGCGGGCTCGACACCCGGTCCATCACGATGGTGATCGGGAGATTCTTCTGCAGCCCGTTGAAATAGCCGGCCGAGACACCGCCTTCGATGATCTGCAGCCGGTTCTGCGCCAGCATCGCCAGTACGTTGGCTGAGGTGTCGAGCTCTTCGACCTTGAGGTTGATGCCGGCTTCCTTGAAGTAGCCCTTCTCGACGCCCCAGAGGTTGGCGCCGTTCGAGATCGACCGCACCAGTCCGATATTGATGGTGGTTTCCTGCGCCGATGCGGCGGCGAGACTGGCCAAGAAACCTGCCAGCAGCGCGAGCGAAGCGGCGGCGGTACGCAGGACGGCGGTCATTGTTGTCCTCCCCCGGACGATTGCCGCGACACTACATCATCCCGCTGCTGCCTTGTCAGGTATCTAACCCTGTCGGACCGCGACAGTGTTGCGCGTTTGCTAACCAAGATCGATCCCTACCGGGGCCATCGCCGGAACCAGGGTCCCTCTCTGCCGTTCGTCAGATAGGGGTAAACCGCGAGGCTGTGCCATGAAACCACTCGCCGCTACGATCGCGATGGCCGCACTCTGCGCAATCGTGCAGACCGCCGTCGCGCAGACCGGCACCGCGCCGTTCTGTCTGCAGACCAATACGGGTACCCGGTGCATCTTCAGTACGATGGGAGAGTGCGAGGCCGCCAAGGGACGGACCACCTGGCCCGAGCAATGCATGACGCGGACCGACGCGCATGGAACGACCGGGCTGGGTGCAAGTCCGCGTCCTATTGGCCCGCCGTCCTATCCCGATCTGCCGCCGGTGAAGCCGGAGGATCTCGAGCGCTAGGCGCGCCCGCTACTTGCCCTTGACGGCATAGCGCCCTTCGCTGTCGCGTTCGATCGCGGTCTTCGCCCTTAAATCTTCCAGCGCGCGCACCACCTCGCGCCCGTCGCGGCTGCCGACGGCGCTCATCAGCTCCTCGAAGAATTTCGGCCCGTCGGCGAGCGCGGCTTCGATCGAGGGGAAGCGCTTGCCCTTGAAGGTCGGCGGCGCCGGCACCTGGAACTCAAGCTTGGTTGCGGCGCCGGGCGGCCAGGTGAGATCGAAGCCGGCCTTGGCGCCGGTGCGGCGGCCCATCAGCGAAGGATCGATCGGCACCGCGCGCATGTTGGTCATCACCATGAGGTCGCGGTCGGCCTGGAAGCGGGTCGCGAACGCCCAGTCCATCTCCTCGTCGGAGAAGATGTCGATGTCGGGATCGACCACGAACACGTGCTTCACATTGGTGAGCGCGCCGAAGCAGGCGGCGATGGCGTTGCGCGCCTCGCCCGGCACGCGCTGACGGATCGCGACCCGCAGCGTGTACATGCCGCCGCTCGACGTCGTCGCATAGACGCCGACCGGCTCGCGCACGGCCGTTTCCAGCGCGCGCCAGACCATCGCCTCGGTGCGCACGCCGTTGAGCTGCGCGGTATCGGTGCGCGACAGCGACTTGCCGCCGATGGTCGAGGTCTGGAACAGCGCGTCGCGCCGCCGCGTGATCGCGGTCAGGTGGAACACCGGATTGCGCTTGACCGCGCCGTAGTAGCCGAGGAATTCGCCGTACGGGCCCTTCCGGCTCCACATGGCCGCGCTCGTCGATCACGCCCTCCAGCACCCATTCGGCGTCGGCCGGCACCCGCACGTCGTTGGTCACGCATTTCACCACCGGCAGCGGCGCGCCGCGCAGCGACGACATCAGCGCGAGATCGTCGCTCGGCAGCCGCATCACCGCGGCGAGGTGATCGATCGGATGCGAGCCGACCACGAATGCGACCGGCACCGGCTTGCCCGCCGCGGCGCTCGCCTCATAGATCGCGCGCAGGTCGCTCGGCGAGTTGAGGTCGACGCCGGCCTCGGTGCGGCCGCGCAGCATCAGGCGGCGGATGCCCACATTGGTGAAGCCGGTCTTCGGGTCGACGACGAAGTCGGTGGACGACGAGATATAGGGCGCGCCGTCGGCGCCGTGCTGAAGATGCACGGGCAGCGCGGTGAGATCGGCGTCGGCGCCGGTCAGCACGACCTGCTGCGCCGGCGCCTCGGCGCGCGAGACTTCGACGATCTCGGGCTTGTTGCGCATCCGCTTCTGGAGCTCGCGCAGCAACTCGCCCGGGGCGACGCCGAAGGCGCGCGCGATCCGCGAACGGCTGCCGGTGACGCTGCCGACCAGTTGCTGGCGCTCGGGCCCGGCCGCCTCGAACAGCACCGCGCGCGGATTTCCTTCCAGCGCCTGCGCCACGTCGGCGAGCTCGGTCGCGCCGCTGCGGACCTCGAGCTCGTCCGCGGGAAGCTCTTCGATGAACCGGCGCAGCCGAAAGCGGTCGAGATCGCCGGCCGCCGTCGCGCTGATGGTGTTTTTCTCGACGATATTCACGAAGGTTTCTCCTGCGGCGCGGACTATAACGCAAACCGTCCGCCTCGCCACTGGCGTCACGCGTTAACGCTGCGTCACAGCCGTCTGCCACAATTCATCGGCAGTCGTACGCGCATATTGTGAGTTGGCATTTTCCCACGCTAGTATCGGATTGGGAATCCGGCGGACGTTCGGGGGCGCGGCCGGATTTTTCATGCCGAGGGGAGGGTGGTAGTCCTTACCTTCGCGCGAACAGGGAAGCCATTGATGACCTTCATCGTCCGTCTTGCCCTCGCGCTGGCGCTGATCGTGGCGCTCGGCGCCATATCGCTCAACGCGCAGCCGACATTCGGCCCGTCGAAGCCGGGTGGGAGCCCCGATACTGGTAAGCCCGCGCCAGCTCCCGTTCCTGGAACGGTGTTCCGCCCAACCACAACCGACGTCACGCCGCCGCCAGCGCCACCGCCGACGACGGGCGGCGCCGATTGGGGCAACTCGCAGGTCGAGGTGGCCTACACCGAGCCGCAGGACCCGCAATTCCGCCCGATCCGCGAGCGGCTGATGCGCCGGCAGGTGCTCGAACAGCTGCGCCTGTTCCTCTCGCCGCTGCGGCTGCCGCGCAAGCTCCTGGTGCAGCTCGATCAGTGCAACGCCGAGCGGCGGCCGTACCAGTCCGGCGGGCCGGTGACGATCTGCTACGAATACGTCGCCAAGGTCGATCGCATCGCGCCGCGCGAACAGCCTGCCGACGGGCTGCCGCGCGAAACGATGATCGTTGGCGCATTCGTCCAGGCCGTGCTGCACGAGGTCGCGCTCGCGACCTATGACATCCTGGAGGTGCCGATCTGGGGGCGTGAAACGGATGCCGCCGACAAGCTCGCCGGCTTCATCATGGTGCAGTTCGGCAAGGAGGTCGCGCTCAAGATCATGATTGGCGCCGCCTGGTTCTTCGACGCCTCCGATCGGACCTGGAGCGAGTCCGATATGGCGAGCGAGCAAGCGCCGGAAGCGCAGCGCTTCTTCAACTATCTCTGCATCGCCTTCGGCTCCGATCCGACCTCGTTCAAGTTCCTGATCGACCGGAACCTGCTCCCGGTGCGCCGCGCGCAGCGATGTACCGGCGAATTCTATGCGCTGCGCCGCGCCTTCGCTCAGCAGATCCTGCCGCATGTGGACCTGCAACTGCTCAAGCGGGTCCAGTCGGCCACCTGGCTGATGCTGGACGAGCCCAAATGACCGGAGCCGTAACCATGGAAACGACTCCGTCCCATCCGTTTCGCCGCATGACATCGAGGATGCAGATGCGTTGCTTGAGAATTATCGCGGTGGCGGCCGTTGCGGTCGCCGGACTGGTCGCTCAGCCGTCGGACGGCGTGGCGCAGCCGCGGCCGCCGGAGCTCGCCGCCAACAGCCGCGTCATCATCGACTACATCGATCCGCGCCTGCCGCGGTCGGAGTCGACATTGGATCGGCTACGGAAGCGGCAAGTGCTGGAAGAGCTGAGCATGTTCCTGTCGCCGCTGCGCCTGCCACGCGTGTTGCGGGTGCGGACCAAGTCCTGCGGGCAGGTGAATGCCTTCTACACTCCCGCGGAGTGGGCGGTCAGTCTCTGCTACGAGTACTACGAGAACCTCGAAGCGATCGCGCCGCAAGGGACCTCGCCGCAAGGCTATACGCGTGACGAGGTGATCGTCGGCGGCTTTATCGACGCGATCTTCCACGAGCTCGGACACGCGTTGTTCGATATCCTGCAGATTCCGGTGTTCGGGCGCGAGGAGGACGGCGCCGATCAATTGTCGGCCTTCCTGATGTTGCAGTTCGGGAAGGACGTCGCGCGCACCACCATCAGGGGCGCCGCCTACACCTACCTGGTGGCGAAGAATCCACGGAACCGGGCCGAGTATGCCGACGAGCACGGCACGTCGGCACAGCGCTTCTTCAACTACGTGTGTCTGGCGTATGGCGGCGAGCCGGAGGCGTTCCGGCAGTATGTCGACAGCGGTGTGCTTCCGAAGGCGCGTGCGCAAGGATGTGCGCGGGAGTATCAGCTGGTCCGCCGGGCCTTCGCCAAGACGATCTTGCCGCACATCGACGCGGAGCTGATGAAGAAGGTCCAGTCGGTCCAGTGGCTCCGGCAGAGCGACGGCCGCATCGACAAATAGTTCAATCGAGCTTGGCGCCGGATTCGCGCACGATCCGCTCCCACTTCACCGCGTCGGCCTTCACCTGCGCGGCGAATTCGGCTCTGCGTGAGCGGCAGCGGATCGACGAAGGTCGCGGCCAGCCGCCGGCTGGTCTCCGGCTCGGCCTGGACGCCGCGGGTGTAGCCGTTGAGCTGCTCGAGGAGCTCCTTCGGCGTGCCGCGCGGCGCAAACAGCGCGAACCAGGTCTCAGCCGTGAAGCCCGGGAAGCCCTGCTCGGAGAACGTCGGCACGTCCGGCACATAGGGCATGCGCTTGGGGGTCGCCGCCGCCAGCACCCGCAGCACGCCCTTGCGCACCAGCTCGATGTGCGGGCCCATCGAGACGAATGTCACCTGCACGTCGCCCACGATGACGGCCTGGGTCGCCGGGCCGGTGCCGCGATGCGGCACCACCACGAGCTTGAGGCCCGAGCGGCGCGCGAATTCGCTCTGCGCGAGGTCGGGCGTCGTGCCCGCGCCGGCGCCGGCGTAGCTGACCTTGTCCATGTTCGCCTTCGCGTAAGCGAGGAACTCCTGCAAGTTCGTCGCCGGCATGCGGTTCGCGTTCACGGTCAGGAACAGCGGCACCGTTCCGACCGGGCCGATCGGAATGAGGTCATTGAGCGGATCGTAGTTGAGCTTGCTGAACAGGTACGGATTGATGGTGATGTTGCCGGTGTTGGCGAAGCCCAGCGTGTAGCCGTCGGGCGCCGCGCGCGACACTTCGCTCATCGCGATATTGCCGGAGCCGCCGGCGCGGTTGTCGATGACCACGGCCTGTCCGGTCTTGGCGGTGATATGCGCGCCGAGGAAGCGCGCCAGGATGTCGGTGATACCGCCGGGCGTCGTTGAAACGATGATCTTGATCGGCTTTGCGGGATAGGACTGTGCCATCGCCGCGCCGGTGACGGCGATCAGCGCGAATGCAAACGAAACAGTGCGCACAAGCTCAGCATGTATTCTCCCGATCGGTGAGCCGTCATCGACTGGCGCGCGCCGCCTTCAAATCCTTGAGATAGTCCTCGAACGCGGACTGTAGCGTGAAGCGCGGCTCCCAGCCGAGGTGCTGTTTTGCCGCGGAGATGTCGAGCGGCGCGATCTTGGAATGCGGCGGCTCGCCGGCCTCGACCTCGTAGCGCACGTTGGGGCACAGCGCCTTCACCGCCGCCAGCACGTCGTCGAACGACGACACATAGCCATTGCCGATGTTGAAATGGATCTGCGGCGGCCGCTTGGCGGTGGCGGCGGCGTCGACCGCGCGGCCGACGTCCTTGGCGTAGATGTATTCGTTCGCCATGGTCTCGGAGGAGGGGATGCGCGCGGTCGCGCCGTCGAGGCCGGCCTCGATCAGCTGCTGCATCTTCTGGCCGCCGCTCGATCCCGACCAGAAATGGCCGAGCCCGAACACGTTCGCCGGCCGCAGCATGATCACCTCGAACTTGTAGGCGGCGGCATAGGCCTCGAGGATCAACTCCTTCGCCGCCTTGAATGCGCCGTAGGCGCGCGAACCGCCGCGCGTGAAATCCTCTGCGACCGGCGCGTTGCCTTCCTCGCGGCGGCGGTCGTAGACGCCGAAGGTCGAGATATGCACCAGCCGCCGCACGCCGGTGAGCCGTACCGCCTCCGCGACATTGCGGGTGCCGCCGAGATTGATGTCGAAGCCGGCAGAGAGCGACTGCTGCACGCGGTTGCCGATCAGCCCGGCGGTGTGCACCACGGTCTCGGCGCCATGCTCCTTGATGGTTGCGATCAGGTTGGGCAGGTCGCGCACGTCGTAGCGGGCGAGCGCATACCCCTTGTCGCCGAGCTTGAGCTTGAGGAAATCGGCGCGCGGCTCGGGATCGACGAACACGACCTTTTCGCCGCGGGCGATGGCGTTCTGGGCAAAGGCGGTGCCGATCAGCCCGGCGCCGGTGACGACTGTGGTCATAACTACTCCCCTGGGTGCCGGATGGGCCGGCCGGCCATGTCGGCGCGCATACTAGGCAATCCCGATAGGGCTGACGACGCGCGAAATTCGATGCTATAGAACGGTTCAAAAGGAGCCCCAAGGAGTTACCCTGCATGGCCGAGTGTTTTGTTGCCAAGGCGTCCGACCTGAAGGACGGAGACCGCCGGATCGTCGTTTCCGGCCAGCATGAGGTCGGCGTGTTCTTCAAGGACGGCGCCTACTACGCCTATTCGAACTATTGCGTGCATGCCGGCGGGCCGGCCTGCGAGGGCATCCTGGTTAACAACGTCGTCGACATCCTCAATCCGGACAAGACCTACGAGGGGCAGACCTTCGGCGAGAACGTGCATTTCGCCTGCCCCTGGCACGGCTACGAATACGATCTCAAGACCGGCGAGTGCGTCGGCGACCGCAAGCTCAAGCTCCGCAAGTACAAGGTGGTGACGCGCGGCGACGAAATTTTCGTCGTGATCTGAAAGAACAACGGCGAGGACAACGCTCATGGACATGGTGCGAAACGAAGTCCGCCAGCTCAACCCCGAGCAGTACACGGAAACCAAGGCGCTCGAGCACGCCAGCCAGCAGGCGCGGCAGCGCAACTACCAGGACTTCCTGATCGTCGACGTGGACGCGCATCACTACGAGAGCGAGTCCTACAAGGACGTGTTCAGCTACATCGAGAACCCCGTCATCAAGATGGAGGCGATGGACTCGATGTCGCGCGCCGGCCGTTCCGGCTTCCTCAACAACCAGGTCGGCTACCAGAGCCTCGGCGGCCGCATGACCCGGCACAAGAACCGCGCCTTCTTCAAGGGCCGCGGCGAGCGCCATCGCGACATCGACTGGACGCTCGACTGGATGGACGCCATGGGCGTCGACTATTCCTGCATGTTCCCGACCCCGATGCTGTTCCTCGGCCTGCATCCGCAGACCGAGATCGAGGTCGCGCTCTGCCGCGCCTATAACGCCTGGCTGTGCGAGCGCATCCTGGCGCAGGAGCCGCGCATCGTCTCGATGCTGTACCTGCCGTTCAACGATCCGGAATGGGCCTACCGCACGGTCCGCGATTTCGGCGACAAGAAAGGCGTGGTCGGCTTCATGGTGACGTCGCCGCGCTACAAGCCGGTGCACGACAACGCCTACATGAAGACCTATGCGCTGCTCGAGGAGATGGGCAAGCCGATCTCGTTCCACGCCGCCTACAGCTGGGACGACCGCGCGCTCGCGACCACCAACCGCTTCATCTCGGTGCATTCGCTCGGCTTCATGTGGTTCAACATGATCCATATGACCAACTGGGTGGTCAACGGCATCCCGGAGCGCTTCCCCAAGCTCAAGACGATGTGGATCGAGTTCGGCCTCACCTGGGCCTACTGCCTGATGCAGCGCCTCGACCACTCCTACATGATGCGCACCTCGGACTGCCCGCAGCTCAAGCGCAAGCCGAGCGAGTACATGCAGGAGATGTTCTACTCGTCGCAGCCGATGGAGGTGCCGGACGACCTCTCGGTGCTGGAGGCGACCTTCAAGATGATCAAGGCCGAGACCCAGCTGGTGTGGTCGTCGGACTACCCGCACTGGGACTTCGACCTGCCGAGCTGCATCTACGACCTGCCGTTCCTCAAGGAGACGGCCAAGCGCAACATCCTCGGCGGCAACGCCGCGCGGCTGTTCAACCTCGACCTCAAGCCGGTGAAGAAGATTCCGTAGCCTTTCTTGTCCCGGGCGCAGCGCATCACGAAGTGGTGCGCTGCAGACCCGGGACCCCGGTTACTTTACTTCCTCAAGAGACATCTTCTAGAAACCGGGGTCCCGGATCAGCGGTGCACCGTTCCGCTGCGCTACACGCTGCACCGCGTCCGGGACACGAGAGCAAGTTGTCCATGGGCGTTGATCGCGAGAGTATCCCGTCAGTCGTTGCGCGCGTGCGGCCGGTGCCGGCGGATGCGCCGATTGTGGGCATTCATTTCATCAAGGAGACCGCCGTCTTCGTGCTCGGCGAGGAGGCGCTGCTGATGGCGGCGCCCGATGGCGAGCCCGAGCGCATCGCGGTGCATGGCGGCGCGATCCTGTCGTCGGCGAGCGACGGCGGACGCGTGGTCACCGGCGGCGACGACGGCAAGGTCGTCGCGACCTACGCCAAGGGCAACAGCGAGACCGTCGCCACCGACGCCAAGCGCCGCTGGATCGACCATGTGGCGGTGGGGCCTTCCAATGCGGTCGCCTGGTCGGCCGGCAAGCAGGCCTTCGCCCACGCCGGCAAGGGCACGGAGAAATCGCTGGAGGTCGTCTCGACGGTCGGCGGGCTGGCGTTCGCACCGAAGGGGTTGCGGCTCGCGATCGCGCACTACAACGGCGCGACGCTCTGGTTTGCCAATGCCAAGGCCGCGCCCGAGACGCTGGAGTGGAAAGGCTCGCATCTCGGCGTGCGGTTCAGCCCGGACGGCCGCTTCGTCGTGACCTCGATGCAGGAGCCGATGCTGCACGGCTGGCGGCTCGACGACCGCAAGGACATGCGGATGTCCGGCTATGCATCGCGCGTGCGCTCGCTCGGCTTTACCGCCGACGGCAAATGGCTCGCCACCTCGGGCTCGACCCAGATCGTGCTGTGGCCGTTCGGCGGCAAGGACGGCCCCATGGGCAAGCAGCCGCAGCTGCGGGCGCCGTCCGAGCAGCAGGCCGAAGTGGTGGCCTGCCATCCCAAGCAGGGCGTGGTGGCGGTCGGCTTCACCGACGGGCTGGTGCTGCTGGTGCGCACCGACGACGGCGCGGAGATTCTCGGCAAGAAGCCCGGCGACGCACCGGTCACGGCGCTGGCCTGGAGCGCGAGCGGCAAGCTCCTCGCGTTCGGGACCGAGAGCGGCGAGGCCGGTGTGCTGGACCTTGCTTGAGATGAGGGGGACAGGATGTTCGTGAAGCTAACCGCGGATCGCCGCGTCACCTTGGAAGACCGCGACAATTTCCGCGCCTTCAAGCTCGTGGTCGAGGGCCAACGGAGTGACATCGACGCCGTTCGCCGGGCGCTCACGGGCACCGCCGAGCTCCCCGATGCCGACACCGCCTGGATCGCGCAAGCCGCACTGCGCGGCCGGCCGGAGGTCGCCGCGGACGCCACTTGGCAGCAATCCTTCGCCGCCATGATCGAGAAGGCGCGGCCGCACGGCTGGATCGACGACGCGCGGGCGGCCATCAAGGCCCATGTGGAGTGGGTGGGGTAGCTCCCAAACGAAAGCGGGCGGCTTTCGCCGCCCGCCTGTAGAGTCCGTCAGCCCCCGTCAGATCACGTATTGCCGCAGCGGCGGGAAGCCGTTGAAGCCGACCGACGAATACATCGCGGTGTAGGCGCCGGTCGCCTCGATCAGGACCTTGTCGCCGATCGCAAGCGAGACCGGCAGCGGGTAGGGGTTCTTCTCATAGAGCACGTCGACCGAGTTGCAGGTCGGCCCGGCGACGACGCAGGGCGCCATCTCGTCGCGATCCTTCGGGGTCTTGATCGGGTAGCGGATCGACTCGTCGATGGTCTCGGCCAGCCCGTGGAACTTGCCGAGGTCGAGATAGACCCAGCGCAGCTCGTCCTCGGGATTGCGGCGTGCAATGAGCACGACCTCGGCCTCGATCACGCCGGCATTGCCGACCAGCCCGCGGCCGGGCTCGATGATGGTGTTCGGGATCGCGTTGCCGAAGTGCTTACGCAGCGAGCGGAAGATCGCCTTGCCGTAGGACTCGAGCTTCGGGGTCTTGCGGATGTACTTGGCCGGGAAGCCGCCACCCAGGTTGACCATGGCGAGGTTGATGCCGCGCTCGGCGCAGGTGCGGAAGATCGACGCGGTCGAGGCGAGGGCGCGGTCCCAGGCCTCGACATTGTTCTGCTGGGAGCCGACGTGGAACGAGATGCCGTGGGCCACAAGGCCCTGCCGGTGGGCGAATTCCAGGATGTCGGCGGCAAAGGCCGGCTCGCAGCCGAACTTGCGTGACAGCGGCCAGTCGGCCCCGGCATTGTCGCAGTGGATACGGCAGATCACCGACGAGCCCGGCGCGGCGCGGGCGATCTTCTCGGCCTCGGCCTCGCAGTCGATGGCGAACAGCCGGACGCCGAGCTTGAAGGCGGCGGCGATGTCGCTCTCCTTCTTGATCGGGTTGCCGTAGGAGATGCGGTCGGCGGTGGCGCCGGCGGCGAGCACCGCCTCGGTCTCGCCCACGGAGGCGACGTCGAAGCAGGCGCCCATCTCGACCAGGAGCTTCAGGATCTCCGGGGCCGGGTTGGCCTTGATGGCGTAGTAGACTTTGCTGTCGGGAAGCGCCTTGGCGAAGGAATTGTAGTTATCGCGGACGACGTCGAGGTCGACCACCAGGCAGGGTCCTTCGTCGGTGCGGCGCTTCAAGAATTCGCGAATGCGTGCGGTCATCCTGACCTAGCTCCCCTGATCCGTCGGCGGCGCAGCCGCCCTAAGGTGAAACCTCCTGTGATGCACGCGGCCCATGAATGCGGGCCAGCATCACGTTGATGGTTGCCTTGGTCCGGATGAGGGAAGAACCCGTTCCGCACTGCTGGCAAAGAAGGACAAGCCTTTTTAGTCGTTCCGGCATTGACGCCGGCGTTTCCAAAAAAGCCCGTTCCGTCGTTGCTTTAAGCCGCGTCCCCCGTTGAGCGCGGGGTGCGCCGGTTTCGCCTCCGGCTGTCGATCACGTCGGCATCCCAGCGGACACCTAGCAAGGAAGTGAGCGGCTCTCCGAAGAAGAAGCTCTCTGCTTCCGTAGGCGGCTGTCCGGCCTCTTGTCCGGACCCCACCGATCGACACGCGGCCACAGGCACGTGCGAAATTGGGCAACTCAACGCAATAGTCGAATCAGTCTCGCTGTCAACCTTTTTTGACATTCGAGCATTGCCGAGCGAGCGACGTGCAGCGTTTACGAATTCGAAACGAATGTTTCGTCGCGCCGACAAGCGTGACCGCGCACGAGTTCGAACGTTGGTGTCGGCGCTGTTGCTTCTCCTGCTGTGAGGCGCGGCGGTGCCGACAAAATACGAGCGGCGGACGCTCGCGCGCCCGCCGCTCTGCCCAAGTCTCGCCGCATTGAAAACTTTGCTGGTCAGCCGACCAGCACGTTCTTGAACTGCCAGGGATCGCTCGCGTCCACGTCCTCCGGGAACAGGCCGGGACGTCCGGTGAGCGGCGTCCAGTCGGTGTAGAAGCCGCCGACCGGCCCGAGATAAGGCATCTGGATCTCGAGGCAGCGGCGGAAGTCCATCTCGTCGACCTCGGTGAGGCCGCGGTCCGGGTTCTCCAGCATCCACACGACGCCGGCCAGCACCGCCGAGGTGACCTGCAGGCCGGTGGCGTTCTGGTAGGGCGCGAGCTTGCGCGTGTCCTCGATCGAGAGCTGGGAGCCGTACCAGTAGGCGTTCTTGGCGTGGCCGTAGAGCAGGACGCCGAGCTCGTCGATGCCGTCGACGATCTCGTGCTCGTCCAGGATCTTCCACTCCGGCTGCCGCTGCCAGGCGGCGCCGGCCATCTCGTGCAGCGACAGCACGGCGTCGTCGCACGGGTGGTAGGCGTAGTGGCAGGTCGGCCGGTACACCGCCTTGCCGTTCTCGCGCACCGTGAAGTAGTCGGCGATCGAGATCGACTCGTTGTGGGTCACCAGGAAGCCGTTTTGGGCTTGCGCCGTCGGGGTCCAGGAGCGCACGCGGGTGCCGGCGCCCGGCTGCGTGAGGTAGATCGCGGCGTCGGAGCCGAAATTGTGCCGATGGCCGTTGGCCGGCATGTGCTTCTCATGGGTGCCCCAACCGAGCTCGGCGGGCTGCAGGCCCTCCGAGACGAAGCCCTCGACCGACCACGTGTTGACGAACACGCGGCGCGGCTTCGGGTCGCGCGCCCGCTGGGTGTCGCGCTCGGCGATATGGATGCCCTTGACGCCGACGCGCTGCATCAGCCGGCCCCACTCCTCGCGGGTCTTCGGCTCGGCGACCTTGAGGCCGAGGTCCTTGGCGAGGTCGAGCAGGGCCTGCTTGACCATCCAGGACACCATGCCCGGGTTGGCCCCGCAGCAGCTCACCATCGTGACCCCGCCGGGGCGACGGCGGCGTACCTCGAGCACGCCCTCGCGTAGCGCGTAGTTCGAGCGCTCCGAGAGCGAGGCCTTGGCGTTGCCGTAAAGGCCGGGCCAGGGCTCGCAGACCGTGTCGATATAGTGGCAGTCGATTTCCTGGCAGAACGCCATCAGGTCGGCCGACGAGGTGTCGACCGACAGGTTGATGATCATGCCGCGGCCCGGCCCGCCGGTGAGCAGCGGGGTCAGGACCTGCCGGTAGTTCTCACGGGTGATCGCGAGCTGCTCGTAGCGGAGCTTGCGCTCGTCGAGCAGCTTGCGGTCGGTATCGACGGGATCGATGACCACGAATTTCGAGCGATCGAACCCGATGTGACGCTCCAGAAGCGGCAGGGTGCCGCGGCCGATGGAGCCGAAGCCGATCATCACGATCGGGCCGGCGAACTGCGCGTGCAGCAGATGATTGTCGTTCATGCGGGTCAATGCATTCATATCGGGTACTCCCAGGCAAGAGGGGTCAGGCCGCGCGCGCGGATTCGCTGTGGGCAGAGCGCGCAATGAGTGTCGAGAGGGCCGGCTTCGGTTCAATACGGCCGGTCGGGCTGACGAGACCGCGCGCGCCGAACAGCGCGCCGGGCGCGAGCTCGCGCGCCAGGAAGCGGTTCGCGTCGTAGCGCCCCGGCAGCCACAGGCCGCCGGTCGCATCGGCCGAGAAGCCGAAACGCTCGTAGTAGGGCGCGTCGCCGACCAGCATCACCGCCCGGTGGCCCAGCCGCTTGGCCTCGTCCAGCGAACGCTCGACCAGCGCGCCGCCCAGGCCCTGGCACCGGAAGTCCGGGTGCACGGCAATCGGCCCGAGCAGCAGCGCGGGCCGCGACGGGCCGGCGGAGACGTTCCACAGCCGCGCGGTGCCGACGACACGGCCGCGGTCCGACGCCACGAACGAGAGGTTGGGCGCCGGCTGGCGGCCTTCGCGCAGCCGCTCGGCCGCCTTCTGGAAGCGGGCGTCGCCGAAGCATTGGTCGAGCAACGCCTCGCGTGCCTCGACGTCTCGGTGAAATTCTTTCCTGATCGTGATCATGCTCGTGTCCTCCCGTGGCGCGAGTGGCGCCCGTAGAGCTTCAGGGGACATGGGAGCCGGCTTTCGGCCGGCTCCCGGCGATCTCAGATGTGGAAGGTCTGCAACGGCGGGAAGCCGTTGAAGGCCACCGCGGAGTAGGTCGCGGTGTAGGCGCCGGTGCCTTCGATCAGCACCTTGTCGCCGATCTCCAGGCTGACCGGGAGCGGGTAGGGCTGCTTCTCGTACAGCACGTCCGCCGAGTTGCAGGTCGGCCCCGCCAGCACGCAAGGCGCCAGCGCGTCGCCGTCCCGCGGGGTGCGGATCGGGTAGCGGATCGACTCGTCCATCGTCTCGGCGAGGCCGCCGAACTTGCCGATGTCGAGATAGACCCAGCGCACGTCGTCGTCCTCGCTCTTCTTGGAGACGAGCACGACCTCGGACTCGATCACGCCGGCGTTGCCGACCATGCCGCGGCCCGGCTCGATGATGGTCTCCGGGATGCGGTTGCCGAAGTGGCGCCGCAGCGCACGGAAGATCGCCGAGCCGTAGGACTTCACCGTCGGCACGTTCTTCAGGTACTTGGTCGGGAACCCGCCACCGAGATTGACCATGGCGAGGTTGATGCCGCGCTCGCCGCATTCGCGGAAAACGGCGGCAGCCTGCGCCAAGGCGCGGTCCCAGGCGTTGGTGTTGCGCTGCTGCGAGCCGACGTGGAACGACACGCCGTGGGCCTCGAGCCCCAGCCGGTGGGCGTGCTCCAGCACGTCCGCGGCCATCGAGGGCTCGCAGCCGAACTTGCGCGACAGCGGCCACTCCGCCCCGGCGCAGTCGGAGAGGATGCGGCAGAACACCTTGGAGCCGGGCGCCGAGCGGGCGACCTTCTCGACCTCGGCCTTGCAGTCGACGGCGAACAGCCGCACGCCGAGCGCATAGGCGCGCGCGACGTCGCGCTCCTTCTTGATGGTGTTGCCGAAGGAGATGCGGTCGGCCGTTGCACCAGCCGCCAGCACCATCTCGATCTCGGGGATCGAGGCGGTGTCGAAGCAGGAGCCGAGCGAGGCCAGCAGCGACAGCACCTCCGGCGCCGGGTTCGCCTTCACGGCGTAGAACACGCGCGTGTCGGGGAGCGTCTTCGCGAAGGTCAGGTAGTTCTCGCGCACGACCTCGAGGTCGACGACAAGGCACGGGCCTTCGTCGCGGCCAGTGTCGCGGCGGTTACGCAGGAAGTCACGGATGCGCTGGGTCATGTGCGCTCTCCTCACCAAGCCACGGGCCTTTTGCACGGCCCAGGTTGCAGTTCAGGCGCGCGCGAACGCGCCCGGCGTCAGCGGGTGAGGTCGGTTTGCCTGCCGTGCGATGGAGACACGGAAACAGGCGCGCCGGGCTCGTCACCCGAGATGCTGCCTTGGTTTGGAGCGGGAGATCCCGTCCGCACGGCCGGCAAGATGGACAAGCCTCTTAGGTGTCGACCTTTGGAGGGCCGACGAGACCACAGAAGCCCGCTCCGTCGTTGCTTTAAGCCGCGTCCCCCGCTGAGGACGGGGTGCGCCGGTTTCGCCTCCGGCTGCTGGTCGCATGGTAAGAAAGCCAGATCGCTTCCTTGGCGGCTGTCCGGCCTCTTGTCCGGATGCCCACCGACCAGCACGCGGCCACAGGCACGTGCGAAATAGGGCGAGGGCGCACATAAGGAATTGTGCCGTCACAATCAAGAAAAAATTGCAACTTGGGTGAAAAATTTCTGAGCGTCGCGCGCTCGTGACCGTCGCGCGCTCGCTCGCGTGGCTCTACTGGCGCGACGTGAACGGCTCGACGCGCGACGCCTGGCGGACGAACGCGACCATGACGCCGGCGCCGATGGCAAAGAAGATCACCTGCAACAGCACCACGCCGGCCCGCTGCGAAGCTTCCAGCGTGACGCCGACAAAGCTGACGAACCAACCCGCGATGCTGATGATGATGCTGCCGAGCCCGGTCAGGTTCTCCACCGCCCAGCCGCCGGCGTAGGCGGCGCCGAACACCTCGGCGCCGATCAGGATCGCGGCGCTCAGCACGGTGTTGATGTTCAGCCAGTTGATCTTGCGGCGCTGGCCGAGGTCGGGGGCATGGGTCATCGTTAAGGTCCTGTTGGCGGGCGCAATGTCCACAATATGGGTGGCCGGATCAAGGCCCTGGGCCCAGCGCGGGCGCCTCAAATGCCTGCCGACGAGGCGAAGTGCGGTGCTTGCTGGGGCATTGCCCCGTCGAAGGCGCTCTTAGGCCAGGCGAGGCCATAGTGCTCGCGCAGCGTCTGGCCCTCGTAGCTCCGGCGGAACAGCCCGCGCCGCTGCAGGAGCGGAATCACCTCCGCGCTGAACACATCAAGCATCGCCGGCAGCAGCGGCGGCATGATGTTGAAGCCATCGGCGGCGCCATCGGTGAACCAGTCCTCGATCAGGTCGGCGATCTGCTCCGGCGTGCCGGCGGCGGTGAAGTGGCCACGGGCCCCGGCGAGGCTCGCCAGCAATTGCCGCAGCGTCGGCTTTTCCCGTCGGACCACACTCAGGATGACTTCGGTGCGGCTGCGCGCGGCCTCGACCGAATTGGGCGGCGGAAAATCCTCGGGCATCAGCGGGCGGTCGAGCGGCAGGTGCGAGAAGTCGTGCCCACCGAACCGGCCGGACAGCCGCTTGCGCCCGACTTCGGGATCGGACAGCTCGTTCACCTCGCGTGCGAGGCGCTGCGCCTCAGCCTCCGTCGATGCAATCATCGGGCTCAGGCCGGGCAGGATCAGCACCTGCTCGGGCGCGCGTCCCTCGGCCGCCACCAGCGCCTTGAGATCGGTATAGAACGCTTGCGCCGTCGCCTTCTCCATATGGGCGGTGAACACGGCCTCGGCATGCCGGGCCGCAAAGGCGCGGCCAGTGTCGGACGATCCCGCCTGCACCAGCACCGGCCGGCCTTGTGGACAGCGCGGCATGTTGAGCGGGCCGGCCACCTGGTAGTACTCGCCCTTGTGATTGATCGGCCGGATGCGGTCCAGCTTCGCGTAGCGGCCGCCGTCGCGGTCGTCGATCACCGCATCCTCGGCCCAGCTGTCCCACAGCGCCTTGACCACGGCCATGTACTCCTCGCCGCGGGCATAGCGCTCGCTATGGCTCACCTGGCCGGAGTCGCCGTAGTTGTCGGCTGCACTGGCGAGCCACGAGGTGACGATGTTCCAGCCAATGCGTCCATTGCTGATGTGGTCGAGCGACCCGAACTGCCGGGCCAGATTGAACGGCTCGGTGTAGGTGGTCGAGCATGTGGCGATCATCCCGATCCGGCTCGTTGCCACCGCGATCGCCGCCAGCGTCGTGATCGGCTCGAGCCAGCTGCGCGCTGCCTGTGCCACGTCGCCGCCGAGCGCGAGCTGGTCGGCCAGGAAGATCGAGTCGAACAGCGTCGCCTCTGCGCGCTGCGCCAGGTCCTGGTAGTAGCGGATGTCGGTCAGCGCCAGCGGTGAGGCCGCCGGATGGCGCCATGACGCCTCGTGATGCCCACGGCTGTGGATGAACAGATTGAGGTGCACCTGCCGTTTCATGTCATTGCGTCCCGTTGGCACGGCGGGTTCAGCAAGAGGCAACGCCGGCTAACAACTCACGCCGCGTCGCGGGCCTTTTCGCGGCCTTTCGCGCCAAGCAGACCTGCTTCAACGAGCGCTTGGCGGATGCGCTCGATCTCGGCGGCGCCGAGCTTCACCAGCGGCGGCCGCACCACCGCCCGCGGCAGGCGGCCGAGCAGCACCAGCGCCTCCTTCATGCGGTTGTGCATGTCGGCCCAGGGCTCGGCGTAGAACACCCGTGCGGTCGGGTAGATGCGGTCGTTGAGCGCCTTCGCCGCCGCGAGGTCGTTGCGCTGCACCGCCCGGTAGAGCTGCGCCTGCAGGTCGGCGATCACGCTGCCGGAGCCCGAGAGCAGCCCGTTGCAGCCCAGCACCAGCGACGAGAACAGCCAGGCCGAATGGGTGGTGAGCACGTTCACCGGCCGCGGCAGGCTCTGCAGGGTGCGGATCTGCATCTCGTGCTGCGGCACGTTGCCGGCCCAGTCCTTGATGGCGCGGATCGACGGCACCTGCTCGCACATCTTGAGCAGCGTGTCGCGCGGATAGCCCTGGCCGGTCGCCAGCGGATACTGGAACACGATGATCGGCAGGTCGGTGGCGTCGGCGATGCGCTTGAAGTGGGCGAGCGCCATCTCCGGCGACTGCTGCAGCGTGAACGGGGCCGGCGGGAACACCAGCAGCGTCGAGGCGCCGCCATCAGCAGCCATGCGTGCAATACGCGCCGCCTCCAGGCTGCCGTCGGCCCAGATGCCGTTGACGATCGGCAGCTTGGCGCCGATCTCGTCCTGCGCGATCGCCAGCACGCGCTTCTGCTCCTCGAAGGTGCAGGAGGCGACCTCGGTGGAGTGCGCGTTGATGGTGATCGCCGAAATCCCTTCGGTCGCCGCCACGTCGCGCAGGTGGCTGCGGAAGCTCGCCTCGTCGATCGAGAGATCATCGTGGAACGGCAGCAGCACGGCCGGGATGACACCGTGGGGCACGTAGCTGGCGTGACGGGGCATTTTCCATCTCCTTGCGGTCGGCGCCATCATAGCACGGGCGGCCCGCCCGGCGCCCCCTGTTGGGGCTCAGGAGGCCCCGCAGGGGGGCGCCTTTCTTTAACTATCCTCGGCCAATGATCGGGGCGGATCACGGTCCCTGGAGGCGATCAGCAGGACGGAGGTCAAACCATGTCCGATTTTTCGCGTCGAAACGTGCTGGGGGGCGCCGCCGGGGGGATGCTGGCGGCGGTCGCTGCCAGCGAAGCAGCCGCCCAGGGTCAGCCACCGTCCGGCCCCACGCCCAAGGTGCTCGCTGGAAACGAGCTGCCGTCCTTTCGCTTTCCGCTCGGCGCCAGGAAGCCGAAGACGTGGGACGGCGGCTGGGCGAAGGAGGCGACCGTCGCCGAGTTCCCGGTTTCGGAGAAGCTCGCGGGCGTGCTCATGCAACTCGAGCCCGGCGCCCTTCGCGAGTTGCATTGGCACGCCAATGCGGCGGAGTGGGCCTATGTGATCACCGGGGCCTGCCGCGTCACCACGATCGACCCGCAAGGCAAATCCGAGGTGGCCGACTTCGCCGCAGGCGACGTCTGGTACTTCCCGCGCGGCCACGGCCACTCGATCCAGGGCATCGGCCGCGAGAACTGCCAATTCGTGCTGGTGTTCGACAACGGCTATTTCTCGGAGTTCGGCACCTTCAGCATCACCGACTGGATCGGTCACACGCCGCGCGACGTGCTGGCGAAGACTTTCGGCGTGCCGGCGGAAACCTTCGCGCGCTTTCCGAAGGATGAGGTCTACATCGCCAAGGGTCCGGTGCCGCCGGCCTTGCCGGCCGAGCCCAAGCCCGGATCGCTGAGGAGCGATGCGCTCACGCACCGCTATCGCCTGCTGGCGCAAAAGCCGCAGGTCTATCGCGGCGGCACCAACCGTCTCGTGTCGCAGCGGGAGTTTCCGATCTCCGCGACCATGACTGGCGCGCTGATGCGCATCAGGCCCGGCAGCCTGCGTGAGCTGCACTGGCACCCGAATGCCGACGAATGGCAGTACTACATCTCGGGTCGCGCCCGCCTGGGTGTGTTCGGCTCGCACGGCCGCACCCGCACCGAGGAGTTCGGCGCCGGCGACGTCGGCTATGTGCCGCAGGGGTACGGCCACTACATCGAGAATGCCGGCAAGGACGACGTCGAGCTCCTGATCGTGCTCAACAGCGGCGCCTACGAGTTCGATCTCGCTCACCGCCTGGATGGCGGCCAATCCGCACCTTCTCCTCGCCACCAATTTCAAGGTGCCGGAGGGCACGTTCGCCAAGTTCCCGGACGGCGAGCGCTTCATGCCGTAAGGGTTTTCGTGAGCGATCGCCGGTGTGGCGACTGCGATCACGCATCACCTCACGATGGGCTTGAGCTAACCACGGTAGGCAAAGACGATGCGCCTCGACGCCGGGATGAGAATGATGACGCCAATTCGCCCGTAGGCATAGTAACTCCCGGGCCGCAGGATCGCGTCATTCACCAACTGCTCGATGCCCTGATCGAGTCGGAGTAAATCGCCGTTTCGGAACAAATAGTCGCCAATGCCGGGGGAACTCCAACCGCCGTGCAGCCCCGCTAGCGATCGGGGCCACTCCCATCTTGGGTCTGACGTGACTGGCGTCGACAGCCAGGTCGAATATTGGCCGCGCCAGCCGGTCGACTGCTGCGGCAGGTCTTCAAGATACTTGAGCCCCTGCGCTTGTAGCCGGGCGGCAATGGCCGTCGGCATTTCATAGACAATGATGCTGGTTCCGTTCCCGCCAGGTCCAAAGCCCCAGGAGGATTCCTCGGCTGCATAGAGGATGTTCGAGACTCCCATGGCTTCGGGGACAAAACTCAGGCGATGACCGCGAAGGAGGAACTGATACCCGACCCAGGCGACGCCTATCAGCGCAGCAATCACGATGATCCATTGACGTCGGCGGGACATTGGAAATCTCGGCTAGCCTGCGCGAAACCGGCCCATATAGCACCCATGACAAACCATCCGGCCGGGTTGGCCGTAGACATGGTGAAGAGACATGTCTGTTGCTAGCCTCCCTCCAACTCCCGCGCGATGGGAGAGCTTCGGGAGGTCATCATGTCCACCACCGTCATGTCCACGACACGACGCGACTTGCTCAAGGGTCTCAGCGCGGGAGCGGTTGCGCTGTCCGCGGGCGGCGGCGCCGGCCTGGCGCAGCCGGCCGCCTCGGGTGCCGGCGCCAAGCTGACCATCATCGACGTGCACGGCCACTACACCACCGTCCCGAAGGGGATGCGGGAATTCCGCGACCTGCAGCTCGCCGCGGTGAAGGAGCCATCGAAGGCCCCGTCGAAAGCGATGCTGAATTTCAGCGATGACGAAGTCCGCGCCAGCGTCCAGCAACAGCTCAAGCTGCAGCGCGAGCGGGGCACCAGCGTCACGATCTTCTCTCCGATCGCCGGGGCGATGGGTCACCACCTCGGCAACGAGGCGACCAGCATCGAGTGGTCGCAGCTTTTCAACGACCTCATCCATCGCGTCTGCAAGCTCTATCCCGAGAATTTCATCGGGGTCGGGCAGTTGCCGCAATCGCCCGGGGTGTCGCCGAAGAATTGCGTCGCCGAGCTTGAACGCATGGTCAAGCAGCTCGGCTTCGTCGGATGCAACATCAATCCCGATCCGTCCGGCGGCTATTGGCGCGACCCGCCGATGACGGACCGCTGGTGGTATCCGCTGTACGAGAAGCTCGTGGAGCTCGACGTGCCGGCGATGATCCATGCCAGCGCGTCGGCCAACCCGAATTTCCACGGCACCGGCTCGCACTATCTCAACGCCAACACCGCAGTGTTCATGCAGCTCGTGACCGGCGATCTGTTCAAGGACTTTCCGACGCTGCGCTTCGTCATCCCGCACGGCGGCGGCGCAATTCCCTATCACTGGAGCCGTTATCGCGGGCTGGCGCAGGACATGAAGCGCCCGCCGCTGACCGAGCTCCTGAAGAACGTCTATTTCGACACCTGCGTGTACTACCGGCCGGGTCTCGAGCTGCTGCTCAAGACGGTGCCGATCGACAACATCCTGTTCGCCTCGGAAGTGGTTGGGGCGGTGCGCGGCGTCGATCCGGAAACCGGGCATCATTACGACGATACCAAGCGTATGATCGACACGTTCACATGGCTGAGCGAGGCCGACCGGCGAAAGCTGTTCCAGGACAATGCCCGCCGGGTATACAGGCTCAAGATATAAGGGACGCGACCGGTGTTGCGTCGGCCGCCGCGGGACACCAGATTGTCGCCATGACCGAGCAGAACCATCCGACGCCTTCCGAGCCCAATCCCTTCTTCGAGACCTGGACCGCCGCGTTCGAGGTGCCGCCATTCGCGCCGCATCGCGCCCGGGCATTTCATGCCGGCGTTCGAGCGCGCCTTTACCGAGCACGACGCCGAGATCGCGGCGGTGACGGCGCAGGCGCAGGCGCCGAGCTTCGGCAACACGATCGAGCGGCTGGAGGCGAGCGGCAGGCTCCTCGAACGCGTCGCGGCCGTGTTCTTCAATCTCGCCAGCGCCGACACCAACGACGCGCTGCTCGCGATCGAGCGCGAGATCGGGCCCAAGCTCGCCGCCCACAACCAGCGCATCCTGCAGAACGATGCGCTGTTCCAGCGCATCGATGCGCTGCATCGCGCACGCGACACCGCCGGTCTCACCGCCGAGCAGAAGCGCGTGCTCGACCGCTATCACAAGATGTACAAGCGCGCCGGCGCCGGCCTCGACGCCACCACCAAGAAGCGGCTGGCCGAGATCGCCGAGCGGCTCGCGGTGCTGGGCACGAGCTTCAGCCAGAACGTGCTCGCCGACGAGCAGGGCTACACGCTGACGCTCGAGACGGAGGAAGACCTCGCCGGCCTGCCGGACTTCGTGCGCGCGGCGGCGCGTTCAGCGGCGGCCGAGCGCGGCATGGAGGGCAAGCACGTCATCACGCTGTCGCGCTCCAGCGTCGAGCCGTTCCTGCAATTCTCCTCGCGCCGGGATCTCCGCGAAAAGGCGTTCCGCGCCTGGATCGCGCGCGGCGACCAGGGCGGCGCGACCGACAACAAGGCGGCGATCGCCGAGACGGTGGCGCTGCGCGCAGAGCGCGCCAAGCTGCTCGGCTTCGAGACCTTCGCCCACTATCGCCTCGACGATGCCATGGCGAAGACGCCGGACGCGGTGCGCGACCTGCTCGACCGCGTGTGGGCGCCGGCGCGCGCGGGCGCGCTTGCCGACCGCGACGCCATGCAGGAGCTGGTGCGCGAGGAGGGCGGCAACTTCACCATCGCGCCGTGGGACTGGCGTTACTACGCCGAGAAGCTGCGCAAGGTCCGCTGCGACATCGACGAGGCGACGGTGAAGCCCTACTTCCAGCTCCACCACATCATCGATGCGGCGTTCTACACCGCCTACAAGCTGTTCGGCCTCACCTTCGAGCGCCGCAAGGACGTCGCGACCTGGCATCCCGACGTGATGACGTGGGAGGTGCTGGGGCCCGACGGTCGCCATCTCGGCCTGTTCTTTGGCGACTATTTCGCGCGGCCGTCAAAGCGCTCGGGCGCCTGGATGACGACGCTGCGCGACCAGGAGAAGCTCACCGGGCCCGATGTGCGCCCGCTGGTCATCAACATCATGAACTTCAACAAGGGCGGCGAGGGGCAGCCGACGCTGCTTTCGTTCGACGATGCGCGCACGCTGTTCCACGAGTTCGGCCACGCGCTGCACGGGCTCCTGTCGGACGTCACCTATCCGATGGTCGCCGGCACCAGCGTGCTCACCGACTGGGTCGAGCTGCCGTCGCAGCTCTATGAGCACTGGCTCGAGCAGCCCGACATCCTGCGGCGGTTTGCGATCCACGCGCGCAGCGGCCGCTCGATCCCCGACGACCTGCTCAAGCGCCTGCTCGACGCCCGCAACTTCAATCGCGGCTTCGCCACCGTCGAGTTCGTCGCCTCCGCGCTGTTCGACCTTGACGCGCATCTGCTCAAGGACGCCAACGGCTTCGACGTCGGCGCCTTCGAGGACGCGGCGCTCGCCAAGATGGGCATGCCGGCGGAGATCGTGATGCGCCACCGGCCGACGCACTTCGCGCATGTGTTCTCCGGCGGCGGCTATGCCTCCGCCTATTACAGCTATATGTGGTCCGAGGTGCTCGACGCCGACGCCTTCGCGGCGTTCCAGGAGACCGGCGACATTTTCGATCCGGCGATGGCGAAGAAGCTCTACGACCACGTCTACTCCGCCGGCGGCAGGAGCGATCCGGAAGCGCTCTACACCGCGTTCCGCGGCCGGCTGCCGACAGCGGACGCGCTGCTCAAGCAGCGCGGCTTTGCGCCGGCTTAGACCTAGACGAAGACGTCGCGGGCCGTTGTTATTGTGCCCTCTCCCCTTGCGGGAGAGGGCAGCTCAGACGTATCAGCACATTCGAATGGGTGAGGGGGCTTCTTCGAAAAACTTTCTAGCGAAGAAACCCCTCACCCAATCGCCGTTGGTGGCAAAATCGTCTTGCCCTCTCCCGCAAGGGGAGAGGGCACATTAATGGGCGTCTCGCTTGCGTCCCGACACGAGAAGGATCTGATGGACCTCCACACCGCCGGACATCGCCGCGGCGTCGTCTGCGCGCCGCATAGCGCCGCCGCCGAAGCCGGCCGCGCGATCCTCGCCGAGGGCGGCAATGCGCTCGAAGCGATGGTCGCGATGGCGGCGTCGATCGCGGTGGTCTATCCGCACATGAACGGCATCGGCGGCGACGGCTTCTGGCTCCTCCGCGAGCCGTCGGGCCGCATCCGCGCGCTGATGGCGGCGGGCCGCGCCGGCGAGCACGCGCGGCCGGAGCTCTACCGCGAATACGAGACGATCCCGTCGCGCGGGCCGCTCGCGGCATTGACAGTACCAGGAGCAATAAGTGGCTGGATGCTGGCGCTCGAAGCCGCCAAGGCACACGGCGGCGCGCTGCCGCTCAAGGTGCTGCTCGGCCATGCCATCCGCCAGGCCGGCGAGGGCACGCCCATGGCGCGCAGCCTCGCCAATCTCACGGCGGCGGTGGCGGGCGAGCTGAAAGCCGTTCCCGGCTTCGCGCAGACCTTCCTGGTCGACGGCAAGCCGCCGGAGGCCGGCCACATGCTGCGGCAACCGGCGCTCGCCGCGACGCTCGAACAGCTTGCCCATGCCGGGCTCGCCGATTTCTATCGCGGCGACGTGGCGCGCGAGGTTGCCGGCGATCTCGATCGCGTCGGCTCGCCGGTGACGCGCGTCGATCTCGAACGCAACACGGCGACGCTCGCCGAGCCGCTCTCGGTCGCGATCGATGCCGGCACGCTCTACAACACGCCGCCGCCGACGCAGGGTCTCGCGTCGCTGATGATCCTCGCGCTGTTTGAGCGCCTCGGGGTCAAGGAGGCGGAGAGCTTCGACCATGTGCACGGGCTGATCGAAGCGGCGAAGCGTGCGCTGCGCGTGCGCGATCGCACCATCGCCGATCCCGAGCGGATGCAACAGCCGCCCGAGCGCTTCCTCGCCGATGCGTTCCTCGATGCCGAAGCCGCTGCCATCGACCGCCGCAAGGCGGGGATGTGGTCGGCGGCGCCAGGGCAGGGCGACACCATCTGGATGGGCGCGGCCGACGCCTCCGGCCTGGTCGTCTCCTACATCCAGTCGCTCTACTGGGAGTTCGGCTCCGGCGTGGTGCTGCCGCGCACCGGCGTGCTGATGCAAAACCGCGGCACCGGCTTCAATCTCAAACCGACATCGCGCAACCGCGTCGAACCCGGAAGGCTGCCGCCGCACACGCTCAATCCGGCGCTGGCGGTGCTGCGGGACGGGCGCATCATCGCCTACGGAACCATGGGCGGCGACGCGCAGCCACAGATCCAGGCGGCGTTGTTCACCCGCCACGTGCTCTACCGGCAGCCGCTCGACCAGGCGCTCGACCGGCCGCGCTGGTTCATCGGCCGGACCTGGGGTTCCGCGCACGGCAGCGTGATGCTGGAAGGCCGCTTCGACGGCAACGTGATCGACCGCCTGATGGCGGCCGGACACGACGTCGACGTGATGGCGGCGCCCTATGCCGGCAACATGGGCCACGCCGGTGCCGTGGTGCTGCATCCGAATGGAACGCTCGAAGGGGCGCACGACCCGCGCGCCGACGGCGGCGCAACCGGGATATAAAGTTCACGTGCCGGTCCCGGGCGGACCCTGCCGCAAGGGGCCTCCATTCCGCCGCACTCCGTGCTATCTTCCCTGCATGATCAAACAGCTTTCCTGCGTTGCCGCGGCCGTGCTCGCCAGCCTGGTCGCAACCGTCGAAGTGGCTTCCGCCCATCCGCATGTCTGGGTGACGATGCGGAGCGAGCTGGTCTACGGCCCGGACGGATCGGTCACCGGCATCCGCCATGCCTGGACCTTCGACGACATGTTCTCGGCGTTCGCGACCCAGGGCATCGACAGCAAGCAGCGCGGCGTCTACTCCCGCGAGGAGCTCGAGCCGCTCGCCAAGACCAATATCGAGTTGCTCAAGGACTTCGACTATTTCACCATGGCCCGGGTCAACGGCAAGAAGGCCGACTTCGTCGATCCGCCGAAGGGCTACTATCTCGACTACAAGGACCAGATCCTGACGCTGCATTTCACCCTGCCGTTCAAGACGCCGCTCAAGGTGCAGGACCTGCAGATCGAGATCTACGACCCGTCGTACTTCGTCGACTTCTCGTTCGAGAAGGACAATGCGGTCGCGCTGGTCGGCGCGCCGGCCGGATGCAAGCTGCTGGTGGCGCGCCCGGAGGAGATGGACGCGGCGATGGCGGCGAAGCTGTTCCAGATGTCGCCCGACCAGAAGCTCAGTCCTTCAGAAATGCTTGGCGCGCAGTTCGCCAATCGCATTCTTGTCAAATGTTCCTGAGCGGCGCCAAAGCGCACTGAGGGGCGCAACATGGAACGCAGCACGCGCAATCTTCTGATCGCCGGTGGCGCGATCGCCGCGGCAATGCTCGCGGCCGGCGCGATCGATGCCGTGATGGCGCAGGGCTCGCCGTTCGGCGTCGGCACGCCGAAGAGCGCACCGCCGACGCAGTCGGGCGGCATCGTCGGCTGGATCATGGTCAAGCAGGCCGAGTACTACAAAAGCCTCTCGGGCGCGATTCGCGCGGCGCGCACCGACTCAAGCGCGCTGTGGGTGCTGTTCGGCCTGTCGTTCGCCTACGGCATCTTCCATGCCGCCGGTCCCGGCCACGGCAAGGCGGTGATCTCGTCCTACGTGGTTGCCAACCGCGAGACCTGGTGGCGCGGCGTCGTCCTCTCCTTCGCCTCGGCGATGGTGCAGGCGGCGGTCGCGGTCGCGGTGGTCGGCATCGCCGCGGTGCTCCTGAACGCGACGGCCGCCACCATGAGCACGGCGGTGCGCTGGATCGAGATCATCAGCTACCTCCTCATCATCGCCATCGGGCTGCGGCTGGTCTGGGCCAAGGGCCGCGCAGCGTTCGCGACCTGGCGCGACATTCACAAGCCGAAGACCGTCGGCGCCGCCGCGACGCCGGCGCATCTGCACGATCATCACGATCATGCGCATCATGATCATGCCCATCACGGCCACGCGCATGCCCAAGATCATCACCACCATGACCATCACCACGATCATGCCGCGCACGCGCACCACGATCACGCGCATCATGACCATGCCCAGCACTTGCATGGCCATGACCACGCGCATTGCGATCACGACCATGGATCGGCCTGGAGCCATGCGCACGCGCCGGAGCCGAGCGAGCTTGCCGGTCCCGGCGGTTGGAAGCGCGGGTTGGGCGCAATCTTCGCGGTGGGCTTAAGGCCGTGCTCGGGCGCGATCCTGGTGCTGGTGTTCACGCTGGCGCAGGGACTGTTCTGGGCCGGCGTGGTCGCGACCTTCGTGATGGGGCTCGGCACCGCCATCATGGTCGCCGCCATCGCGGTGCTTTCCGTCATGGCGACCAATTGGGCCGAGCGTTTCTCCTCCACCCGCGGCGGCTACGGCATGCTGTTCATGCGCGGGATCGAGGTTGCCGCTGCGCTGTTGATTACCGCCTTTGGCGCGCTGCTACTGATGGGTTACATGGCGAGCGAGCGGCTGCTGGCCTAAAGTCTCTCGGATGAATTCCGATGTGCCGGCGTGCACCGACGGATTCCCTCTCCCCGGAGGGGAGAGGGAGCCGACCGGGTTCGCGGCTCGGACATCACCTAAGACCTACCGCTGGAAATCTTCGGGCTTCAGCTCGATCGGCGCGCCGTGCGGCGTGCGGTCGGCGGCGTGGTCCCAGGCGTCGCGATAGCGCGACAGCGTCGTCGCGTCGGTCGCGCCTTTTTCGGTGACCAGCCGCTCCAGCGTATTGAGCCAATGCCGGTAGTAGGTTTCGCCGGTGTCGGGATCGCCGGCTGCCTGCGCGCGCTTGATCTCGTCCGACAGCGTCGCCGCCCATTCGCTCCAGGTGAACAGCCCACGCTCATGCAGCGCGAGCGCCATCGCGAACGCCTGCGCTTCCCACGGCTCGCGGAACACCGGTCCCTTCGGCGTCGCAGGGAATGCTCGGCACCGCTTGCGCGGCGCGCCGCGCGGCCGCGGGATCGATAGCGTCACGCGGGCTCAAGATAAGGGTCCCATGCTTCGATTGAGACTTTCGACTTCGGATCGGCGGCCTCGCCCCAGAGCTCTCTCGCATCGAAGAGCACTGTATAGAGCCATTGCGGGTTCTCGCCGGCGCCGACCGCGACCGAGTCCGGGAACACGTGGAAGCCGCGCACGCATTCGATCACGCCGACCTTGTCACGCGCGTACCGCGGCAGCCGGGTGTGCGTGTGCGGATGGATGTTCCGCGTGCGCACGCGATCGCCGGCCTTGAAGCGCGCCGGGCCGGTCGGTTCGCGCGAATAGGTGCCGCGCGCGAGTGCCTTGTTCACCTCGGCGGCCGGCAGGAAACGCGGTACCGGCTTGCCCGGCCGCAGCGAGCGGCCGGCCTTCACCTCGTCTTCGCCGATATAGCCGTATTCGATCAGAAGCTGCTCCAGCCGCTGCGCCCACTTCTGGTAATAGGTCTTGGTGAGATACTCGTGCGGCGGCATCTCCTCGATCTTGGCGCGCGACTTGTCGATGTTCCAGATCCTGGCGTAGCCGAGCGCGCGGTTCATCGCCAGCGCGCGGCCTTCCCACTTGGAGTGGAACGGAGGCTCGTTCGGCTCCGGCTTCACCGGGCCGAAACCTTCCATGCCGCCCATGTCGTGGATGCCGTTCATGGCTGAGCCTCGTGGTGGTGCGGGTCGTCCACGGTCTCGCTGTGACGCTCGTGCGCCGCCAACCAGGCGTCAAGCGAGGGCGCAGTCTCGGCTTGCGCCTTGAGCTGCCGCAGCGCCACGCGGATGTTCGTGCGTGCAAAGCGCTGCTCCGGAACGGCGATTGTGGATGGATCCGCCCCGGCAGCGACGGCGTATGTCACCTGCTGCTTCAGCGCCAGGAATGCCGGATCGCCGTAGCGGTGCAGGACCGCCTGGAACGCGTCGTGGCGCGCGCGGTCGAACGGCCGGCGGCGGCCCATGCCGTCCTTCGCGGGATGCGGCGGATAGACATGCGCGCACGGCACCAAGCCGTCCGGAATCGGTTCGGTGGCCGAATGTGTGCGACCGTGGCGCAGCAGGCCCGGCAGCACATGGGTGTGCGGACCGTCCGGACTCTTGCCGTCGGGCGGCGGGATTGGCTGGAACACCTCGATACGGCCGAGCCGGCTCACGAACACCCGGTGCGGATTGGTCGCGAGGATGATGCCCATCGCCGAACTGCCGAACACCGGATGCCCGCAATGCGCACGCAGGTGCGCGGCCACCTCCGGATCGGCGATCCGCACGCAGCAGTCGACCTGCAGCGCGCCGAGCCCGAGATCGAACAGCACGGCGTCGCGGTCGCCTTCACGCAATGCATCGCTGTCGGCGCCAAGCTCGGTGAGGACCGTGCGTGCGTTCATGGCGCAATCACGCTCGGGCAGGCAGAGCGCGACGCGGTGGTTCCAGCTGTCTTTGGTCGTGGTCTCGAAGGCGAACGGCCGCATGTCGGCACGCAGCGTGAGGCGGATGCCGCCGCGCTCCGTCACCGCCGCCAGCGATGCGGCGCTGCGCGACAGCGCGACCGGCTCGGCGGCGTCGCGCGCAAACTCCGCGATGGCGCCGAAGGTGCCGACGCTCCACTGCGTCTCGGCATCCGCCATCTGCGCGTCGAGGAACGCGACAAGCCCCGCCGTCATGACGCCGCGCCCGGCGCCTTCGGCAGTCCGGTCCCGATCATGGAGTCGCGGGTGACCAGTTCGGCAAGCTTGTCCTCGCTCCAGCCCTCGGTGCCGGCCGGGCGCATCGGCAGCACGATGAAGCGCGTCTCGGCCGTCGAATCCCAGACGCGGATCTCGGTCTCGGCCGGCAGCGTCACGCCGAAATCCTTCAGCACGCTGCGCGGATCGATCACCGTGCGCGAGCGATAGGGCGCGGACTTGTACCAGGTCGGCGGCAGGCCCAGCACCTCCCACGGATAGCAGGAGCAGAGCGTGCACACGATCATGTTGTGCAGCTTCGGGGTGTTCTCGACCGCCACCAGATGATCGCCGACACGGCTGGCGAAGCCGAGCGAGCCGACCGCCTTGGTGGCGTCGGCGAGCAGCGCCTTTTTGTACTCGGGATCGGCCCAGGCTTTGGCCACGGCCTTGCGCGCCGTTGTGCGGCCCGATCCGGGTCTCGTAGGCCTCGATGATGGCGTCGAGCGCCTTCGGATCGACATAGCCCTTCTCGGTCAGGATGGTCTCGAGCGCGCGGACGCGCAGCTGCGTCTCGGAAAGCTCCGAGCCGTGCTCGTGGTCATGATCGTGATGGTGGTGATGATCGTGGTCGTGATCGTGTCCGGCCATGGCTGTTGAACTCGCTCTGGCTTGTTGTTGTGGCATTATCCCCCGTGGGTCCCGGAGTGTCGAGGGCGACGATGAACGCGGCGAATTTGTTCGATCTGACGGGGCAGGTTGCGCTGGTGACCGGCGCTTCGAGCGGGCTTGGCGTGCGGTTTGCGCAGGTGCTGGCGGAGGCGGGCGCCGCGGTGGCGCTGGTCGCGCGCCGGGCCGACCGGCTGGCGACCGTGAAGGCGCAGATCGAGAAGGCCGGCGGCCGCGCGGTCGCGATTGCCGCCGACGTCACCGACCGCGGCGCCATGGCGCGCGCCTTCGATGCCGCGGAGAAGGCGTTCGGGACCGTCACGGTGCTGGTCAACAATGCCGGCGTGGTGACCTCCGGCCGCGCCGTCGAGGTCACCGAAGAAGAATGGCGGCGGGTGATCGGCACCAATCTCGATGCGGTGTTCTTCGCCGCGCAGGAGGCGGCGCGGCGCATGCTCGCCGCCGGCAAGGGCGGCGCGATCGTCAACATCGCCTCGATGCTGGGGCTCAGCGTGGCGAAGGGCGTCGCACCCTATGCGGTGGCGAAGGCGGGCGTGATCCAGCTCACCAAGGCGCTGGCGCTCGAGCTTGCGTTCAAGGGCATCCGCGTCAACGCCATCGCGCCGGGCTGGATCGTCACCGATCTCAACCGCGACTATCTCGCGAGCGAGCAGGGCGCCGCGATCAAGCGCGAGATTCCGGCCGGCCGTTTCGGCGAGGCGCGCGATCTCGACGGCGCGCTGTTGCTGCTCGCATCCGACGCCGGCCGCTTCATCACCGGCGAGACGATCGTCGTCGACGGCGGGCAGGTGGTGGCGGTGCGGGGGTAGTCCGTGCCCGGTCGCTGCAGCTCAAGCAACGCGCGCAATCCGGAACCCCGGTACTTTGATCTTTAACCGGGCCGGGTCGCAGCGCTTACTGCGTGCTGCGCTGCGCCCGGGAAACGCGGTAGTTAGCCGTCCGCGCCCGCGAGCGCGCCGCTCGGCGGCGCCGCCGGCCGCTTCGCGTACCATTGATCGTGCGCGACCATGCCGACGACCATCGCGACGCAGAACACGATCAGCGGCGGCGATAGCGTCGCGAGATTTTCGAGCGCGGGACCCGGGCAGAGGCCGACGAGACCCCAGCCGATGCCGAACAGCGCCGATCCGGCGACCAGCGGCGTGTCGATCGCGGTCTTGGCCGGGATGTCGAATTTCGGCGCCAGCACCGGTTGCGGGCGCTGCTGCACCAGCCAGTACCCGACGCCCGACACCGCGAGCGCGGCCGCCATCACCACCGCGAGGCTCGGATCCCAGGCTACCGAAGATGTCGAGGAAGCCGAGCACCTTCGACGGCTGCGTCATGCCGGAGATGAGGAGGCCGAGGCCGAAGATGAATCCGCAAACGAGAGAGGCCACGATCAACATGGTTCAGCCCCCAATCACATGGCGCATCAGCGCGACGGTGACGACCGCCGTGCCCATGAAGATCATCGTCGCGGCGATCGAGCGCTTGGAGAGCCGCGCCATGCCGCAGACGCCGTGGCCGGAGGTGCAGCCGCCACCGAGCCGCGCGCCGAAGCCGACCAGGAAGCCGGCGGTGATCACCACGAACCAGCTCGCCGGCATCGTGGGCACCGGCACCGTATAGCCGGCGAGCATGGCGGCGATCGGCGCCAGGATCAGCCCGGCGATGAAGGCGATGCGCCAGCCGCGGTCGATCGCGCCGACGCCGAGGATGCCGGCGGAAATGCCTGAGATGCCGGCGACGCGGCCGGCGAAGAGCATCAGCATCACCGCCGCCAGCCCGATCAGCGCGCCGCCGATGGCGGCCGAGAGCGGCGTGAAGTTCGCCATGGTTCCCTCCAAAAGCTTGAAGCCAAAAGGTTAGGCCTTATTGCTCGGCCCGCAGCGGCCGCTGCTCGATCATAACAACAGCGACGAAAGAAATGCACAGGCACGCGGCGACCGCGAAGAACACTCGCCGGAACGCGGCAACGGCTTCGGCGCTGCCCGGCTGCAGCGCGCCACCCAACTCGCCGCTGCCCGGCCCGAGCGCGGAGGTCGCCGCCAGCACCAGCGCGCCCAGGATCGCGATGAGGATGGTGCTGATGAGGTTGCGCGAGAAGTTCATGGTGCCGGAGGCGATGCCGAAATGGTGGCGTTCGACCACGTTCTGCACCGTTACCGAGGCCATCGTGGGCGTCGGCCCGAAGCCCGCGCCGATCAGCAGCAGCAGCACCTGGAACGAGAAGAGGGTCAGCTGGTCCGCCCACAGCGCCAGCAGGACCACCGATGTGATGGCCACCACCTGGCCGATCATCGGCAGCACCTTGTAGTGCTTGACGCGGCCGACCACCTGGCCGCCGATTCCGGCCATGATATTGAGGCTCACCATCAGCACGATCAGCGCGAGGCCGGCGTCGGTCGGCGACAGGCCGACCACGATCTGCAGGTAGATCGGCAGGAAGATGTTGAGCCCGACGATGGCGCTCCAGCCGCAGGCATTGGCGATGGTCGCCCAGCGCACGATCGGATGCTTGAGCACCGCGAGCGGGATCAGCGGCTCGGGCGCCGTGAGCAACCGCCACACGAACAGGGCGGCGATCAGCACGGCGGCCGCGAACAGGCCGACGATCGGCGCCGAGATCCAGGCGTAACGCGCGCCGGCGAGGTTGAGCGCCAGCATGAACGACACGCTGGCCGCCACGATCAGCATGGCGCCCAGCAGGTCGAGCCGGTGCGGGCGCTCGTAGCGGGGCAGCCGCCGCAACAGCCGTGTCACCAGGATCAACGCGATGATCTCGAGCGGGATGTTGAGCCAGAAAATCGCCGACCAATGCACGTGGTCGGAGAGGAAGCCGCCGAGCGCCGGGCCGCAGGCGCCGGCCGAGGTGTAGACGATGGCAAAATAGCCCGCGTACTTGCCGCGGTCCTTGGGCGCCGCCACGTCGCCGAGCACCACCACCGGAATCGATGTCAGGCCGGCGGCCCCGATCCCCTGCACGATGCGGCCGAAGATCAGCACCGCCATCGACGGCGACAGCGCGCAGATCAGCGAACCGGCGAAGTGAATGACGATCGCGACGCAGAGTACAGGGCGGCGGCCGTGGATGTCGGCGATCTTGCCGTAGAGCGGCATGCAGGCGGTCGACGCCAGCAGGAACACCGTGATCAGCCAAGGTAGGTTGTGGATGTCGTTGAGGTCGCGGCCGATGGTCGGCAGCGCGCTCGCGAGGATGGTGTTGTCCATCGCGCCCATGAACACCGGCAGCATCGCGCCGATAACGAACAGCCGAAGGTCCTTGTGGGTGAGCGGCTTGGCCGCGACGGTCGGGGCGTCCATCGGCTTACTTCGTCTCGCCCGACTGCAGCGGCTTCTCCTCGATCAGGATGATCGAGATCAGCGCCACGGTCAGGGTCGCCGCGATCGCGAAGAACACCCGCCGGTAGGCCTCCGCAGCCATTGCGGCATCCTGCGTCAGCGCGCCGCCGAGCTCGCCGGTGCCACCTGCCCTGATCGCGAAGCCGGCGACGATCGCGCCGAACACTGCGACCATGAAGGTCGCGAGCAGATTGCGGGTGAAGGTCATGGTGCCGACCGAGATGCCGAGCTGATGGCGCTCGACCGAGTTCTGCACCACCACCTGGGTGAGGCCGGGCATGGCGCCGAAGCCGAGTCCGATCACCACCAGCAACACCTCGAACCAGATCAGACTCACGCGGTCGACGTTCCAGGCGAGCACCAGGATGGCGCAGATCGCGACCGCGAGCCCGGTCATCGGCAGCATCTTGTAGTGCGTCACGCGGCCGAGCACGTAGCCCGACGTGCCGGCGCTGATGTTGAGCGCGATCATGAAGATGACGAGCGTGAGGCCGGCCGCGGTCGGCGTCAGTCCGATGACGTTCTGTAGGTATTGCGGCATGAAGATGTTGAGTGCGACGATCGACGACCAGCCGAAGGCGTGCGCGCCGGTAGCGAAGCGGACCTGGCGGTTCTTCAGGATCGCGATCGGGATCAGAGGCTCGGGCGCGGTCAACAGCCGCCGAACGAACAAGAAGCCGACGGCGGCAGCAAGCACAAACAGCGCGAGGATCGGCGGCGAGGTCCAGGGGTAGCGCACACCGCCGAGATTGATCGCCAGCATGAAGGAGATACTCGCGGTGACGATCAGCATTGCGCCGACCACGTCGAGCTTGTGCGGCCGCTCATGCCGGGGCAGGCGGCGCAGCAACACGCCGGTGACCGCCAGCGCCGTGACGCCGAGCAGGACGTTGAACCAGAAGATCGCCGACCAGTGCAGATGCTCGGCGAGGAATCCGCCGAGCGCCGGCCCGAGCGCGCCGGCCGAGGTGTAGACCACCGCGAAATAGGCGTAGTAGCGGCCGCGCTCCTTGGGCGCGACCACGTCGCCGAGCACGATCGCGCCCATCACCGAAAGCCCGCCGCCGCCGAGGCCGTGCAGCGCCCGCGCGAGGATCAGCGTCAGCATGTTCGGCGCCAGCGCGCAGAGCAGCGAGCCCACCATGTAAATGGTGAGGGCGATGCGCAGCGTGAACTGGCGGCCGTAGATGTCGGCGATCTTGCCGTAGAGCGGCACCACCGCGGTCGCGGCGAGCAGGTAGGCGGTGATCAGCCAGGGCAGCAGGTGAGGATCGCCGAGGTCGCGTCCGATGGTCGGCAGCGCGGTGGCGAGATTGGTGTTGTCGAGCGATCCCATGAACACCGGGAACATCATCCCGATGACGATCACCCGCGCCTCCTTGTGGGAGAGCGAGGTCATCGGCGCGGGAGTGGTGCGGGCATCCACGGGAGCTGAGGGCCTTCCTTGGCGGCTGATTTCTTGTTGGGAGGAGGCAGCCGCGAGCTTCTTAGAGCAGCGCTTCACGTTCGACCAGCCGCGGCGGCGAATTTAAGCAATACCGCCAACGCATGCGGCAACGCAGCAACGGCGGCGATCTTGACGGCGGCCGATGCGCGGGGACTGATGAGTCGATAAAACGCATAAGCGATAGGGAGCGTCCGCCATGAATTGTCGTCGCGCCATCATTGCTCTGGGCATCGCAGGTCTTATGGCCGCGAGCGCGCTGGCGCAGGACGCGAGCCAGTTCCCCTCACGGAACGTCCATATCATCGTCCCGAACGCGGCCGGCGGCGGGCTCGACTTCTTCGCGCGGCTGGTCGGGGCGAAACTCTCCGACCGGCTCGGCAAGCCGGTCGTGGTCGAGAACCGTGCCGGCGCCAATGGCAATCTGGCCGCCGGGCAGGTGATGAAGGCCGAGCCGGACGGGCACACGCTGCTGCTCGGATCGATCGGCATGCTCACGGTCAATCCGGCCGTGGTCTCGAACCTCATCTACGATACCCGCCGCGACTTTGCGCCGATCTCGATGATCGCAAAATTCCCGCTGATCCTGACCGTGAACGCCAAGGCGCCGGTGCGTAGCGTGCAGGAGCTTGTCGCCTATGCGAAGGCCAACCCGGAGAAAGCCAATGCGACGGCGACCGGTCCGATCTTCCAGGTCGTACAGAAGATGTTCGAGCAGCGCACCGGCACGACGTTCGCATACATCGCCTTCCGCGCCAATTCGGAGGCGATGATGGCGCTGATGCGCGGCGACGCGCTGATGTCGCTCTCGGATGTCGGACCGGCGACCGGCCCGCTGCAGGACGGCCGCGTGCGCGCGCTCGCGGTGACGTCGCCCACGCGGCTGCCGGAATTCCCGGATGTCCCCACCATGGCGGAATCCGGATTCAAAGACATGGAGATCGAATTCTGGACCGGGCTGTTGGCGCCCGCCAAGACGCCGGGAGCGATCGTGCGCCGCCTGCAAGACGAGGTCATGGCGGTGGTGAAGCTTCCCGACGTGGTCGAGAAGTTCAGGTCGCACCACACCTACCCGGCAGGCACCACCTCCGAAGAATTCGCCAAGGTGATCGCGCGCGAGCTCGTGCAATGGAACGAGGTGGCGACGAAGGGCAACATCAAGATTTAATAGCAGCGCTGCTTGTGTTTGGCACGGGAGCGCCTGCGGACTCGGTCTGCTCCCTCTCCCGCTTGCGGGAGAGGGGTGGGGAGAGGGTGAGCTTGCTCCGATCGGTAATTGCATGCCCCCTCCCTATCCCTCCCCCGCAAGCGGGGGAGGGGACGCTGGGGCGCTGCATCGTCACATCCTGAGAGCGGTGCGGGCTGAGGCGTAATTTTCTACCCCAGCTCCACGATCTCCCGCGGGAACGCATGCAGCCGCTCGGCGCCGTTTTCCGTGACCAGGAAGTTGTCGCAGATCCAGGTGTAAGTGTCCTTCGAGTGGTACATCGGGTGCACCGCGATGTTCATGCCGGCGGCGATCGGCATCTTCTCGTCGAAGCGCACCAGCGGCCGCTCGACCAGGTGATAGCCCTGGCCGTGGCAATAGAGCCGGTTCTCCTTCGGGCGGCCGTTCTTGGCCATGAAGTCGTTGTAGCCGTTCCAGACATCGGCGCATGACGCGCCGGGCTTGAGCATCCGCGCCGTGAATTCCTGCGCCTCGGTCGCGAACGCGAACTCGTCCTTCATCGACTGCGTCGCCTTGCCGAGCACGCAGGTGCGGCCGATCTCGCAGAAGAAGCCGCCGGGGCCTGTGGTCTCGACGAGCAGCACGAACTGGTCGCCGGCGCGCACGGTGCGGTTCTGCAGGTGCCGCGGCTGGATCATGACCGACACGCCGATCGGCGACGACGCGCCCATGAGCAGGCCGTACTCCGCGCCGGCGTTGCGGGTGTAGGTCTCGGCGACCTGCGTCACCTCGATATCGCGCATGCCGGGCTTGATGGCGTCGAAGGCCGCGCGCATGGCGCGGTCCTGCAGATGCGCGGTGGCGCGGATCAGCGCGATCTCCTCGTCACTCTTGATGACCATGATCTGGTCGACCAATTCGGTCGCGTCGACAAAGCGCGCATTGCCGAGCTTGCCGTGCTTCAAGTGCTCGCCGAGCGCGTGCCCCATCGAGCCCTGCGCGACGAGCCCGATGGTGGCGCCGGAATACTCCGCCATCGCCTTGTCGATGTTTTCCAGATCGAGCGCGGTGGTGAACGACGCGCCCATGAAGTTCGGCGACGCCAGGAACCGCTTCACGCCGCGCCGCACCGGATCGCCCGGCGGCGGCTTGACGTCGATGCCGAACGGCCCCGGCGCGACCACGGTCATCAGGTCGTCCTTCGGGAAGATCACCGTCGTCATGGTGCCGTTGCCGGAGGGCAGGTCGGTGAACCATTTGACATAGCCGCCGGAGAACTCGTTCGAGTTCTGCATGACCAAGACGTCGATCTTCTGCGCCGCCATTGCCGCGCGCACCGCCGCCCACCGGCGTTCCAGCTCGGCGGTCGAGATCGGCGAGATCAGGCGTTCGGCCATGTCGGTCATTGCGAATCCTTCGTGAATCGGCGGACGAACCGCCACACTTCCTCGGCGGCCTCGATGTCGTGGTTGCGGATGCCGAAGCTCTTGATCCATCGGGGCGGGCTAGGCTCGTCGCTCGGCGCCTGATGTCCGCCACCTTCGATCCGATAAAGCATGACACTGTCCGGCTGCCGGCAACCGGTCCAGACGATCAGCCGGACGTTGCTCTCCGAGCGCGCGCTTGCCGGCAAGGATTTGTCGGTTTGCTCAGTGCAGCCGTGTTGCCGGCGCCAGAAGTCCATCGTCTCCGGAACCGACAGCAGGCGGCCATTGGGAAACACCCAGCCGTCGTAAGGCATGCTGCGGTCCACCGTCCCGGCGATCACAGCGATCGGGACGGCGCGCGAGGGCTTGCAGGCATCCCGCTGCGCTTCCATCATCGCGCTCGCCATGGCGACGGCGGCAGCGAAAGTGTCCGCTTGGCGGCACAGCATCTCGAAGGTCATGAGTGCGCCGCGGGAAAATCCCGCAATATAGATGCGATGGCGGTCGACGATCTTCTCCGCGACCAGGCGATCGATCAGCCGCGAGATGAAACCGACATCGTCAGCGATCTCCGCGCCGGCACGAACGGGCTTGGCCAAGCCAGGCATGTAATTCCATTGGCCGTCGATGGCGCCCGGATAGACCGTGATGAAACCTTCCTTCGGCGCGAGCTGTTCGAGCTTGCCCCAGACGATGCGGTCGAGCTGGTCCTCCGCGGTGATCTGCTGGTTCGGGGCGCGGAATCCATGCAGCCCGATGACCGCTGGCTTCGGGCCGGACTTCGCAGCCTGCGCATTGTGGATCAGATAGCTGCGGCTGACGCCCTGGTGCTCGAACGCGCGCGGCTCCTGTGCGGCGGCGCCGGACGCGAGCACGCAACAAATTCCAATGCAGCAAATTGCCGAGCGACCCATGCCACGATCCCTAGCAGATTTTCGCGGTCAGTATGGCGCAGGCATCCTCCGGTTCCTGCTGCGATGCGCCAAAATGCGTCGCGAGCGGCGGCGCCGACATTTCCTTGCGGCGCGCCCGCTGTTCATGAAATGCCCAGCCTGCTCAAACCGTTAGCATTGCCGTTCGTCCAACCCCCAACTATGTGTGTTGAGCCGGCGGCCCCCTTGTCCGCATTCGCGCCGCGAGGGCACACTGCCGGCGGAGGCCTTGGAAGCGATGGCGCTCAATCACGTCACGCTCGACGACAAATACGACCTGGAAAAGAGCCGGATCTTCGTCACCGGCTTCCAGGCGCTGGTGCGGCTGTGCCTCATGCAGAAGGAGCGCGACCGCCGCGCCGGCCTCAACACCGCAGGCTACGTCACCGGCTATCGCGGCTCGCCGCTTGGCGGCCTCGACCAGCAGTTCCAGCGCGCCAGCAAGTGGCTCCAGCAATCCGACGTCGTTTTCCAGGCCGGCATCAACGAGGAGCTCGCCGCCACCGCGGTGTGGGGCACGCAGCAGGCGGAACTCCGCGGCGAGGGCAAATACGACGGCGTGTTCGGCATGTGGTACGGCAAGGGCCCCGGCGTCGACCGCTGCGGCGACGTGTTCCGCCACGCCAATTTCGCCGGCACCTCGAAGCACGGCGGCGTGCTCGCGCTGATGGGCGACGACCACACCGCGGAGTCGTCCACCACCGCGCATCAGTCGGAATTCCATTTCGTCGACCTGATGATCCCGATCCTCAACCCGGCGGGCATCCAGGAGATCATCGACTACGGCCTCTACGGCTGGGCGATGTCGCGCTACACCGGCGCCTGGACCGCGCTCAAATGCATGCACGAGACGGTCGAGACCACGGCGGTGGTCGACGGCAGCCTCGACCGCGTGAAGATCGTCATCCCCGACGACTTCGCGATGCCGGAGGGCGGGCTCAACATCCGCCTCGGCGACACCATCCTCGGCATGGAGGCGCGCCTCACCGACTACAAGCGCGACGCCATGATCGCGTTCGTGCGCGCCAACAAGCTCAACAAGGTCATCACCTCGGGCGGGCGCAATCCGAAGATCGGCATCATCACGCTCGGCAAATCCTATCTCGACGTACGGCAGGCGCTCGACGAGCTTGGCATCGACGAGGTGCGCGCCAACGACCTGGGGCTTGCGCATCTACAAGGTCGCCTGTCCCTATCCGCTCTCCCAGCGCGAGCTGGCCGAGTTCGCGCAGGGGCTCGAGCTGATCATCGTGGTCGAGGAGAAGCGCTCGCTGGTCGAGGTGCAAGTCCGCGAAGAGCTTTACGGCACCCTCAACCAGCCGACCTGCATCGGCAAGCGCGACGAGCGCGGCAACTGGCTGTTCCCGCAGAAGGGCGCGCTCGATCCCAACGACATCGCGATCTGCATCGGCGAGCGGCTCCTGGCGCGCAGCCCGAACGAGCAGCTCGCCGCACACGTTGCGCGCCTCAAGGAAGCGCAGCGCGTGCTCGCCGAGACCACCGACATCGCCACGCGTATTCCGTACTTCTGCTCCGGCTGCCCGCACAATTCGTCGACCGTCGTGCCCAAGGGCATGCGCGCCTATGCCGGCATCGGCTGCCACTACATGGTGCAGTGGATGGACCGCGACACGCTCGGCTTCACGCAGATGGGCGGCGAGGGCGCCAACTGGATCGGCGAGGCGCCGTTCTCCAAGCGCCCGCACGTGTTCCAGAACCTCGGCGACGGCACCTACAACCACTCCGGCTACATGGCGATCCGCGCCGCGATCGCGGCCGGCACCAACATCACCTACAAGATCCTGTTCAACGACGCGGTCGCGATGACCGGCGGGCAGATGAACGACGGCGGCCTCACGGTGCCGCAGGTCGCGCGCCAAGTCGCGGCGGAAGGGGCCAAGCGCGTCGTCATCGTCAGCGACGAGCCGGAGAAATATCCCGCCGGCACCCAATGGCCCGAAGGCGTGACCATCCATCATCGCGATGAGCTTGACCCGGTGCAACGCGAGCTCGCCGCCATCCCGGGCTGCACGGTGATGATCTACGACCAGACCTGCGCCGCCGAGAAGCGCCGCCGCCGGAAGCGCGGCATGTTCCCCGATCCCGACAAGCGCGTGATCATCAACGAGCTGGTCTGCGAAGGCTGCGGCGACTGCGGCGTGAAATCGAACTGCGTGTCGGTGCAGCCGCTCGAGACCGAATGGGGCCGCAAGCGCACCATCGACCAGTCGAGCTGCAACAAGGATTTCTCCTGCCTCAAGGGTTTCTGCCCGTCGTTCGTCACGTCAGCGGCGCGACGCCGAAGAAGGCGGCGCAGGTGCAACTGCCGGATGACATGCCGTCGCTGCCGGAGCCGGCGATGCCGCGGCCCGCGATGGGTCTCACCTACGATGTCATCATCACCGGCGTCGGCGGCACCGGCGTCGTCACGGTCGGCGCGCTGATCGGCATGGCCGCGCATCTCGAAGGCAAGGGCGTCGGCGTGCTCGACATGGCAGGCCTCGCGCAGAAGGGCGGCGCGGTGCAGAGCCATGTGCGCATCGCCGAGCGCCCGGAGGACATCCACGCCATCCGCGTCGCCGCGCGCACCGCCGACCTGGTGCTGGGCGGCGACATCGTCGTCGCCGGCACCAAGAAGGTCTTGGCCGCGATGACGCCCGGCAGCACCCGGGTGGTGGTCAACGTCGCCGAGGTGCTGCCCGGCGACTTCACCCGCAATGCCGACTATTCGCTGCCGACCGAGCGGCTCAAGCGCGCGATCGCGGCCGCCGCCGGCGACGGGAATTTCTACTTCTTCGACGCCGCGCGGGTCGCCAATGCGGTCGCCGGCCAGTCGATCGCCGCCAACATGGTGATGCTCGGCTACGCCTATCAGGTCGGCGCGCTGCCGCTCTCGGCCGCGTCGATCGAGCGCGCGATCGCGCTCAACGGCGAAGCGGTGGCGATGAACACCACCGCGTTCCGCTGGGGCCGCCGCATCGCCGCCGATCCGAAGGCGATTGACGCGCTCAACATCCCGGCGCCCGGCGACGCCACCGACGCGCGCCGGCTGTCGCAGAATTTCGACGAGACGGTTTCACGCCGCGTCGCCTTCCTCACCGGCTATCAGGACGCCGCCTATGCCGCGCGCTATCGCGCGCGCGTGGAGCAGGCGCGGGCGGCGGAAGCGGCGAAGGCGCCCGGCAAATGCGGGCTCGCCGAGGCGGTGGCGCGCAACCTGTTCAAGCTGATGGCCTACAAGGACGAATACGAGGTGGCGCGGCTCTATTCCGACGGCGCGTTCCTGCGCCAGGCCGCGGCCGAGTTCGACGGCAAGCTCCGCTTCACGTTCCATCTTGCACCGCCGTTGCTGGCGAAGATCAATCCCGCCACCGGCGAGCCGAGGAAGATGACGTTCGGCCCGTGGATGATGCGCGTGTTCGGCTGGCTGGCGAAGCTGAAATTCCTGCGCGGCACCGCGTTCGATCCGTTCGGCCGCAGCGAGGAGCGCCGCAGCGAGCGCCGCCTCATCGCCGAATACGAAGCGATGCTCGACGAGGTGTTACCGAAGCTCACGCGCGAGAACCATCACCTCGCGGTCGGCCTCGCCGCCATCCCGGAAAAAATCCGCGGCTTCGGCCACGTGAAGGCGCGCCATCTCGCCGCCGCCAAGGCCGACGAGGCCGCGCTGTTCGACCAGTTCCGTTCGGGCCCGCCGCATCTGCTGAAGGCGGCGGAGTAGGGGCGGCTTATTGGCCGCCGCTCCGGCCGTCGGCCCGTTCTATGACGATTCTGACCTGGCAGTCCTTCCGGCCAATCAGCATGGTCGTCTTGCCGGGAATGTCGGTGCTCTCCGCAGTTGGCGCTTCCGTATCGGGGAAAAGCGAGTAGGTCAGCAGGCCGCTATTGAGCCAAACATCCAGTTTCACCGCGTCACAGTCGTCGTGGTCCGGAAACAATCGCGACGAAACGCGGGAGGGACTGTAGTAACTGGAATATCGTGTGATTCCTCCCCACCCTTCGGGATTATCCGGCCGGCGCTCTATTCGATTCCTTCTGTCCTTCTCGATGATGATCGCCCCCTCGATCGCGGCGCCCTCCCGATACGCGCTCGACGCTTGTTTCGGAACGCCGAACACACATGCGCCAATCAGCACTCCCGCGAGGACGAGGCCGATGTCACGCAAATTCCGCAGTTTGGACATTTGTCGGGCTCCATTGTCGCTCAAGGGAAGCATGGACGGGGAAGACGTCGCGATCTCGATCGACCGAATCGCGGCAGTTCTTGCGGGCGCCTAGTCGAAGATGCTTGTGTCCGCTGGTACCGCTTCGATGCGGACTCTGATGCGGCAATCCCTTCCACCAATAATCATGGTTCTTCCCTTCTCGCCGCCCGCAGTTCTGAAATTTACACCGCCGTCAGACAGCGAGGCCGAATGGGTCACCGTTCCGCGCTGAAGCCAGATGTCGAGCTTCACCACAGCGCAGTCTTTATTTTCCGCAAACAAACGCAACGATGTGCTTGCGGGATGGCCGACGCCCTCATGGGTGACCTTGGGCCGCTGGCTCCAAGCGATATCTTGGTCCGTAAGATCGGCTTCACTCGACGCAAGCTTGGGAACGGCGAACACGCACAGCAGGATCAGCAATCCTCGAATGGCGAACCTGACGACGCGCAATCTTGGCAGATGATCCATTAGGTTGGACTCCGTTGATGATTGGATCGGGACGTTTACGAGCACCCTGACCAGGCGCACTCATTTGCTATCCGGATGCAATGCAGCCTCGACAAATCACTCATGGGGCCGGCTCCTTAGTCGGGACGTGACTAGTGTCTCCAGTCCGCGCTCATCTCCCACCAATTCCAAGATTGACTGGCGTGACGACCAGCTTGCCGTAGTGGAACTGGATGACGATTGGACGCGCAGGAGTTGCCGAAATTGTGGCATACGCGCCTGTCGTGTTGTCATGAGCATAGGTGGTTGACGAGATAACCCATCGCGTGCCGCCCGGGATTGGTTCGCGCGCGTAGGGTCCCGTCGACAGGAATTTGTACCGCCCGGTTTGGAAGTTGTAGCTCTCGTCTTTCCGGCGGCGGCGGTCGCTGTCGATTTGCTCAAAGGCGATCTCGCTCGCGAGATACTGCCCGGCGTCAATGTAGCCGAACTGTCCCTCAAACGGCTCCCGGGCGTCTCCCCGATTGCCCTGACCAAGCTCAGCGAACTGCGTTCCATCGAGCGAGGCGCGCATCACGCCCGCATCGCGGCCGGAATCTCCACCGCGATATCCCTTCGACGCAAACTGCCCGCCTCGTGGATCGCCAGCCGGGACGCGCGGCTGGTTGGGATCGTAGTGACCGCCCCCGCCGGGGCGCTGCATGCCGTCACGCTCGAGCGTAGCGCGTCGGGATCGCGCATCAGTCGTGCGATTTCGTTGGCGATTTTCGGAGAAAAGCTCATGGCACACCTCGGGTTGGGATGGATTGGAATCCGATCCTAGACCCAAAACGATGGCGTAATAAGGATTATATTCCTATTCAAGCGCAGCGTGCAAGTCAAGCTGCATCGCGACTTGTGACGCTATCGCCCCGTATCTTCGCGGCGGGCGCACGCGCGGATCCTCGCTGATCGAGCCGGTCGGCAGAGCCGCAGGGGCGGACAAGCGAAGCGCAATCCGCCAATCGCACACGCGGCGCTATGCTCCCCCATTGCAGCCGCCGAAGCATCTCAAGATCGAAGCTGCTCCTCGCGATCGCAGGCAATGGCGATGTGGTTGAGGCACGTCTGCAGGCTCTCCCGCATCCTGCGGTCGAGCGCACGATCGCGCTGTCGCGCATCGCGATCGTGCACGAATTCCAGGAGCTTGATGTAGGCGGCGTTCAGCGCCGCCTGCAATTCGCCCTCGCCCTCGAAGCCGAGGTCTTCGACGTCAGCCTGCGTGATCTCCTCGCCGCCGAGGACACGCATGAGAATTCCGATAACTTCTTTGACGTCTCGGGCCATTACGTTGTCTCCGAGATCGGCCTATTGGCCGCCGCTCCGGCCGTCCGCCCGTTCTATGACGATTTTGACCTGGCAGTCCTTCCGGCCGATCAGCATGGTCGTTTTGCCGGGGGCGTCAGTACTCTCGGTAGATGAAGCATCCGCTTCGGAATTGAAGAGCGAATAGATCAGCAGGCCGCTGTCGATCCAAACGTCCAGCTTGGCCGCGCCACAGTCTTCGTGATAGCGAAACAATCGCGACGAAACGCTCGCAGGCTTGTAGTAACTGGAGCTTCGTATGACTTGTCCCCACCCGTCGGGATTGTCCGGCTGGCCCTCCGATCGTTCAGTTTTGTCCTTCTCGATGATGATCGCGCCCTGAATGGATTCGCTCTCCCGGAACGCGCTCGACGCTTGCTGCGTAACGCCAAATAGACTTGCTCCCGCCAGCGCTCCCGCGAGAACGAGGCCGATGTCGCGCAAATTCCGCAGCTTGAACATTTGTCGGCTCCATTGTCGCTCAAGAAAGGAATGGACGCGTAGACGTCGCTCGATACCCTTCGTTGTGCCAATTCTTGCGGGCGCCTATTCGAAGATGCTCGTGCCCGCCGGCACTGGTTCGATGCGGACTCTGACGAGCCAATCTTTTCCACCAAAGATCATGGTTGTTCCCTTCTCGCCCGTGTGGGTTCTCCAACCTGCGTCAGGCGGCGAAACCGCATGGGTCACCCAGCCGTGCAGAAGCCAGATGTCGAGCTTCGCCACTGCGCAGTCACTGTTTTCCCGATAGAAGGGCATAGATAGGCTTCGCGCAAAGCCGTTACCCTGAGGTATGCGCTTGGGCCCCTTTTTGGAGACGACATCTTGATCCGTAGGTGTGTCGGCTCCACTCGAAGCAAGCTTTGGGATGGCGAATACGCACAGCAGGATCAGCAATCCTCGAATGGCCAACCTGATGAAGCGCAATGTTGGCGGATGACCCATAGGCTGGACTCCGTTGATGATTGGATCGGGACGGGCACCCTGATCAGGCGCGCTCATCTCCCGCGAATTGCAGGGTTGACTGGCGTGACGACCAGCTTGCCGTAGTAGAAGTCGATGATGATTGGACGCGCAGGCGTTGCCGAAATTGTGGCATACGCGCCTGTGGCTGATGTGCGGTCGCCGACTAATTGCCGTCGATAATAGTGCCCGCCGGCGCCCGTTCGACGCGGATGCTAATGAGACAATCCTTGGCGCCAACAAGGATTGTTGTTGTTTCCTCGCCGCCGCCCACGCGAGCAATAGCGCGCTGGCCGCCGACTCCGGCCCCAGGCACGGAGATCGAATAGCTTGCGACGCCCTGTGTCAGCCAAATGTCCACTTTTGCCTCCGCGCAATCATTGCTGGGCGGATAAAAGCGCGACCAGCCAGCGCTCCCCGGTGGCCTGTTGAAGGGCTTCGCGATCGCTTTGACCGACTTTCCTCCATTTTCCTGCGAAGGCATCGGAGCGCTAGGTTCGCCTAACGTGGGGCTCGAAATCACCAGAACACCTGCCACGGCCAACAGTGCGCAAATCGGGAATGTAAAGCAGCGCAAGTTCTGGGGAACATTCATTGCCGGCTCCATTGATGAAAATTTTGAAAATGGGCGAGCTCGAACTCGAATGCCCGCCACGTTGGCGTTCATCGCCGCTCGATCGATATGATGCCATTGATTTCCTGGATCACCACTGGACGCGCAACAGTAGCCCGAATTGTGACGTACGCTCCGGTATCATTGTCGCGTGCATAGGTCGTTGCCGTAAGCGTCCAGCGGTGGCCTTCGGGGAGCGGCAAATATGCGAATTCGTGCATTGACAAGAATTCGAATGGACCGGCCTCGAATCCTGTCACTGGCGACCGCGGATTGAAGTCATGGTCACGCTCGAGTTGGCGGAAGATATTTTGGCTGATCAGGGATTCCTGCGTGCTGATTTCTCCGAACAGCCCGTTAAACGGCTGCGCCTGCGCAAACGCGTCTCGCGGATTTCCCGAACCAAGCTCAGCGAACTGCGTTCCATCGAGCGAGGCGCGCATCACGCCCGCATCGCGGCCGGAATCTCCGCCGCGATGTCTTTTCGACGCAAACTGGCCGCCTCTGGGATCGCCGGCCGGCACGCGCGGCTGGTTGGGATCGTAGTGACCGCGCCCGCCGGGACGCTGCATGCCTTCACGTTCGGAGCGCAGCGCGTCGGGATCGCGCATCAGTCGTGCAATTTCGTTAGCGATTTTCGGAGAAAAGCTCATGACGCACCTCGGGTTGGGATGGATTGGGATCCGATCCTAGACCCGAATGATGGCGTAATCGAGAATATATTCCTACATCAACATGGGCATGCAAGTCAAGTTATCGTCGCGACATATGACGCCTACCGCTCCGGAATCCGCGCCGGCGGTCGCACGCGCGGATCCTCGCTGATCGTGCCGGTCGGCAGCCGCGTCTCCACGTTCTTCGCCGTGCCTTTGAGTTGCGCCTTGCCCGTCTCCGCCTTGCTCACCTGCGCCTTGCCTGCGCCCCCCTTTGCCTTCGCCTTGGCGGGCGGCGTGTCGACCGACTGCAGATAGGCGGTGAGGACCGACGCCGACTGCGCACTCGAGGTGTAGTGCTGGCGCAGATAATACGAGAGCATGAAGCTCACCCGTCCCTTGGCGAGCCCGCGCGCGCTCTTGTGGCATTGCACGCAGGTAGCCGCGAACAGTTTCGGGCCGGACTTGTCGCGGTCGAGGTTCTCCTGCGCGCGCGCATCCGCCGCCATGACGAGCATGACGGCAGACACGGCAGCAACTGCCCGTGCACGGCCGATGGCTTGCATGATACGCCCCCCGATAGGCGATCGTGACGGCGATGCTGGTCGAATTTGCGGCAGAACTGCCGAATTGCCGGGTCCCGTCCGCAATAATGCAGAGTAGGCAGTGCGGGTCGTTTTTTGCTAGAAATACCGCTACGGCAGCGTTGCAGCGTGGAGTTTGCCGTGCGTAAGGACTTCTACGACTCGGCCGAGGTCGACAATCCCGACGTTCGCGAAGGCGGCCTGTTCGGCCGGCTGCCCAATCTCATCGCCTTGGCGCTCAGCGGAACGGGCTGGGCGCGCCAGCTCGGCGGCGTCGATCCCAACAGCGTGACCTCGCGTGAAGCGCTGGCGCATGTGCCGCTGCTGCACGCCAACGACTGGCCGGCGCTGCGCGGCAATGACCCGCCGTTCGGCGGCTTCGCGTTGTCGCAACGCGGACGCACGCGCCGCGTGCTGATGTCGCCGGGGCCGGTGTTCCATCCCAACGTCGAGGGCAAGGACTGGTGGGGCGCGGCGCGCGTGCTGTTTGCGGCCGGCATGCGCCCGGGCGACGTCGTGCTCAACTGCTTCTCCTATCACCTGAGCCCGTTCGGCTTCCTGATGGACTCCGGCGCGCAGGCGCTCGGCTGCACCGTCATCGCCGCCGGATCGGACGACGCCATCGCGGTCGCCGACGTGATGCGCACGCTTTCGCCGCGCGGCTTTGTCGGCGCGCCGGACTTCCTCAAGCGGCTGCTCGATGTGTCGGGCGGGCGCGACGGCGCGGCGACGATCAAGCATGCGCTGGTCGCCGGCGCGCCGCTGACGCCGGAGCTGCGCCGCGATTTCGCGTCGGCGGGCATCGCGGTGCAGGAATGCCTGGTGCATCCCGACGTCGGCATCATCGCCTATGAGAGCGACGCGCACGATGGGATGATCGTCAACGAAGGCCTGATCGTCGAGATCGTCGATCCGGCGACCGGCGAGCCGGCCGCCGACGGCGAGGTCGGCGAAGTCGTCGTCACCGCGTTCAATCCCGACTATCCGATGATCCGCCTCGCCACCGGCCAGCGCGCCGCGGTGATGCGCGGCCGCTCGCCGTGCGGGCGGACCAATATGCGGATCAGGGGCGCGGTGGCGACGGGGTGACTCGCTCCGCGTGTCCCGGGCGAATGAAGCGAGGCGCTTGCCGAGCGGAATGAGACCCGGCACGAGACCTCACTTCAGCACGATCCGTCCTTCGACACCGGTCTTCACCGTGCCGAGTTTGCGGACATAGACCATCACCTCGTTGGCGAGCAGCGGCCCGTCGGGATCGGGCAGCAGCCGCGCGTCGTTGACGAACATGGTGTAGCCGTCGCCGCCGCGCGACATGAAGTCGTTGGTCGCGACGCGTGTAGATCTTCTTCTCGTCGAGCGGCTTGCCGCCGACGCGGATCGAGGTCACGCGGCTGCCGGGCGGGCGGCTGATGTTCGCCTGGATCGTCAAACCAGATACCTGCGGAAAACGTCCGCCGGCATTGGGCAGTTGCGACAGCCCGTTCTCGATCGCGGCCTTGATGTCGGCGCCGGGGGTCTCCAGCACCACGATGCGGTTGTCGAACGGCAGCTCCGCCAGCACGTCGCGCCGGGTGATGGTCGAGCCCGGCGGAAAGACCTTGCCGGAGCGGATGCCGCCGCCGTTGGTGATCGCGACGTCGGCCTTGGTCGATGCGCGCATGGCGTCGGCGATCAGGTTGCCGATCGCGGCCTCGCGCGTGCGCACGGTGGCGTTGCGGCTGTCGAGCTCGACCGCGGTGGTGCCGAGCGGCACGTCCATCTCGCGGGTGAACTCGGCCTCGTACTTCGCGACCACCGCCGCCACCTCGGGGTCGGGCGTCACCGTCGCGGTGTCGATCGGCCGGAACTGCGGCCACCAGGTCGTCACGCGCCGGCCGTCCTGCTCCTTCACCGAGATGGTCACGTCGATCGCGGTGACGTAGTGCGCGTCGTAGCTCGACTCGACCATGGCGTTGCGTTCGTCGTAGTTGATGAACAGGTCGTGGTCGTGCCCGGTCAGGATCAGGTCGATGGTGCGGGTCGCGAACATCTCGTAGTCCTGCTTGCGCTCGGCGTGCGTCACCGCCACGACGAAGTCGGCGCCTTCCTTGCGCAGCAGTCTCGGCCTGATCGACGGTGGTGGAAACGGTCGGCAGGAATTGCAGGTCGCCCGGGCTCGACGCGCGCGGCGTGCCGTCGAAGGTGGTGCCGGTGAGCCCGATGCGCACGCCGTCGAGCGTGATGATCTCGCGGTCGCGGAAGCCCGGCAGCGGCTTGCCGTCCGGCATGCGCAGGTTGGCGGCGTAGAGCGGGAATTTCGCCTCGCCCATCCGCTTGAAGAAAATCTCCTTGCCGAAATCGAACTCGTGATTGCCCGGCGCGAAGATCTCGGGCGCGATCATGTTGGTGAGCGCGATGATGTGCTCGCCGCGGTCGAGACCCGACATCAGCGAGGGCGACAGCGTGTCGCCGGCATGCGCGAGGATCACGTGCCCGCCGTCGGCCTTGGCCTTGGCGCGCTCGGCTTTGACGATGGCGGCGAGCCGCGCGAAGCCGCCGCGGCGCCGCCCGTCCGGCATCGCCTGGTCGCCCATGATGTAGATGTCGTTGACCAGGATGAACGTCACCTTGGTGGTCTGCGCGGACGCCGCGTCGGCGGCGAACAGCGCGGCCAGGATCAGGAGGGCGGCAAGGCGGCGAAGCAGGGGCATGGGCGGACCTTCTGATACAGGCCGGGCGGCCGGGGGTCTTACCATGCATGCAATGGGCGCCGCTATCGCGTATGCTTGGAAGGATGAACGAAGCCTCTCCTGTCGACCCGACGACCGCGACTGAAGTCACGCCGGCGCCCGACCACCGGCGCAATCGGCGTGCTCTTGGTCAATCTCGGCACCCCGGATGCGGCCGATGCGCCGGCGGTGCGCCGCTATCTCAAGGAATTCCTCTCCGACCCGCGGGTGATCGAGAACCAGGGCGTGGTCTGGCAGGTCGTGCTCAACGGCATCATCCTGCCGATCCGGCCGCGCATCAAAGCCAAGGACTACCAGAAGATCTGGAACGTCGAGCGCAACGAATCCCCGCTCAAGACCATCACGCGCGCACAGGCGGAGAAGCTCGCCCCCGCGCTCGAATCGCTCGGCCGGCGCGTCGTGGTCGACTGGGCGATGCGCTACGGCAATCCGTCGATCGCCTCGCGGCTTGCGAACCTCGTTGCCCGCGGCTGCGAGCGCATCCTCGTGATGCCGCTTTATCCGCAGTACTCCGCCGCCACCACCGCGACGGTCTGCGACGAGGTGTTCCGCGTGCTGATGGAGCTGCGGCGGCAGCCGACGCTGCGCGTGGCCGCGCCCTACTATGACGACAAGGTCTATATCCAGGCGCTGGCGTCCTCGATGCGCGAAGAGCTCGGCAAGCTCTCGTTCCAGCCCGAGATCATCCTCGCCTCGTATCACGGCATGCCGGAGGAGTACGTCCGCAAGGGCGATCCTTATGAGCGCCAGTGCATCGAGACCACGCGGCTGCTGCGTGAGGCGCTCGGATACGACGAGAGCAAGTTGATGCTGACGTTCCAGTCGCGCTTCGGCCGCGCCAAGTGGCTCGAGCCGGCGACCGACCAGACCGTCAAGGCGCTGGGCAAGCGCGGCGTGAAATCGCTCGCCGTGGTCACGCCCGGCTTCTCCGCCGACTGCCTGGAGACGCTGGAGGAGATCGCGGTCGAGAACGCGCACATTTTCCGCAAGGCTGGCGGCGAGAATTTCGCATTGATCCCGTGTCTCAACGACAGCGCGCCGGGTATGCTGCTGCTGGAGGAGCTGGCGCGGCGTGAATTGAAGGGATGGGTTTAGAGAATTTGTAGGATGGGTTTCGCTGCGCTCAAAAAATAGAGAACGCAAAGGGAGGATGTCATGTTGAGTTCGTCATTGAGAGTGCTGGCGGCCTGCGCCGTCGCAGCCGCGGTTGCCACCGCGGCCAACGCGCAGGGGGGAAGCTGGTCGAAGAAGGCGCCGATGGCGGCTGCGCTCAACGAGGTGGCGCTGGCGGCGGTGGGCGGAAAGATCCACGTGATCGGCGGCAGCGTGCTCGGCGTCGCCGGGCCGTATCACCAGGAATACGATATCGCGAAGGACACCTGGCGCCCGCGCGCGTTTCTGCCGAAGGGGCTCGACCACATCGGCGTCACCGTGCTCAACGGCAAGATCTACACCGTCGGCGGCTTCATCGCGTCGGTGCACCGCGACGGCCAGAACGCGGCTTATGAATACGACCCCGCGAGCGATACCTGGCGCATCCTGCCGCTGATGAAAGCCGGCCGCGGTTCGGTCGGCGTCGCCGCGCTCGGTGGTCAAGTATCTACGCCGTCGGCGGGCGCAATGCGGACGGCAACGTGGTTGCCACCCACGAGATGTTCGACCCCGCGACCAATGCCTGGAAGGAGCTCGCGCCATTGCCGCGCGCGCGCGATCACACCGCGACGGTGGCGATCGACGGCAAGCTGCACGTCATTGGCGGACGCACCGGCGGCTCGACCGAAAAGGTTGATCAGCACGACATCTACGATCCCGCGAGCAACACCTGGACGTCAGGCCCGCCGCTGCCGACGGCGCGCTCGGGTCTCGCCGCGACGATCTACAAGGACATGATCCTGGTGATCGGCGGCGAGCTGCCGCCGAATACGTTTGCGCAGAACGAGGCCTACAGCCCGAAGACCAAGAGCTGGCAGGCACTCGCGCCGATGCCGGCGGGCCGTCATGGCACCGGCGCCGCCGCCAGCGGCAACAATGTCTACGTCGCGGCCGGTTCGCTGCGGCCGGGCTCGGGCGGCGTCACCAACGAGTTGATCGTATTTACGATACCGTAGCGACACTTACGCGACGGTTGAACCTGGCGTGCGGCGGCGCGCGACTAATATCGAATAGGCTGCGTTTCAGCGCCGCTGACGTTTTGTGTCGAGTCGTGTGGGCCTTGCGTGCACCCATGGCGCTCTCCACATTTCAGGCGCACGCTTCCAGCGAGGGAAACCCCAATGTTCGGATTTGATGTCTTCGCGATCGTCTTCGTGGCGCTCGTCATCCTGACGCTGTTTGCCGGCGTCAAGACCGTGTCGCAAGGCTACAATTGGACGGTCGAGCGGTTTGGGCGCTACATGCGCACGCTGTCGCCCGGCCTCAACATCATCATCCCGTTCATCGATCGCATCGGGCGCAAGATAAACATGATGGAGCAGGTGATCGACATCCCGCAGCAGGAGGTCATCACCAAGGACAACGCGACCGTCACCGTCGACGGTGTCGCCTTCTTCCAGATCTTCGATGCCGCCAAGGCGAGCTACGAGGTGTCCAACCTGCATCAGGCGATCGTCACGCTCAACATGACCAACATCCGGTCGGTCATGGGCTCGATGGACCTCGACCAGGTGCTGTCGCATCGCGACGAGATCAACGAGAAGCTGCTGCGCGTGGTCGACGCCGCGGTATCGCCGTGGGGCGTCAAGGTCAACCGCATCGAGATCAGGGACATCGTGCCGCCCGCCGACCTGGTCGCGGCGATGGGACGCCAGATGAAGGCCGAGCGCGAGAAGCGCGCGGTCGTGCTCGAAGCCGAGGGCCAGCGCCAGTCGGCGATCCTGAAGGCCGAAGGCCAGAAGCAGTCGCAGATCCTCGAGGCCGAAGGCCGCAAGGAAGCGGCGTTCCGCGACGCCGAGGCGCGCGAGCGGACCGCCACGGCCGAGGCCAAGGCGACCGAGGTGGTCAGCGCGGCCGTCGCGTCGGGCGATATCGCGGCGCTGAACTACTTCATCGCCGAGAAATATCTCACGGCATTCTCGCTGCTCGCCGAATCGCCGAACATGAAAACGCTGATCCTGCCGATGGAGGCGACCAGCGTGCTCAGCTCGCTCGCCGGCATCGGCGAGATCGCCAAGGCGACGTTCGGCGGCGATCCACGCGGTGGCGACGGCAAGGCGCCGCCGCCGGCGCGGCGTCCGACCGGCCCGGTTCCGGGCATAACGAGCTGACGGGAGATTGACGATGGATAACAGCGTCATCTGGTCCTGGATCACCGCGATGGGCGGCTGGATCTGGTTCGTGGTGGCGGCGGTGTTCCTGCTGCTCGAACTGATGTCGCCCGGCGTGTTCATGCTGTGGCTCGGGCTTGCGGCGATCCTGACCGGCATCATCTCGCTCGCGATGGTGCTGTCGTGGCAGGCGCAGCTCATTGCGTTCGCAGTGCTGTCGATCATCTGCATCCCGATGTGGCGCTACTTCGCGCGCAAGGTCGAGGGCCCGGTCGACCGACCGTTCCTCAACCGCCGCGCCGAAGGCTATGTCGGGCGCGTGTTCACGCTGGAGAAGCCGATCGTCGACGGCGTCGGCACCATCCGGATCGAGGATACGGTCTGGCGCGTGAGCGGCCCGAACCTGCCGGCCGGCAGCCGCGTCAAGGTCGCGCGCGCCGACGGGGCGGATCTGGCGGTGGAGGCGGCTTAGCCGGCGTCGCGTCGATCCAATCGGCCAACCTCAATCCGTCATCCTGAGGTGGCCGCGTGAGCGGCCCTCGAAGGATGCACGGCCATGGTGTTGCAACAGCCGGGCCACCTCAGGATGACGGGGAGAGATTGTTGTCTGGGAAAGAGAGCTAAGCGACGCCGGCGCGCAGCAGGTCGTGCACGTGCACGATGCCGATCGGCTTGCCCTGCTCGGCGACGATGAGCTGGGTCTTCTTCGAGGCGTTGAGGATTTCGAGCGCCTCGCTGGCGAGCTGATCGGGCCGCACCGTCTTCGGCTCCCGCGTCATGATCTTCTCGACCGGCTGGTCGACCAGGCTGGCGCTCATGTGCCGGCGCAGGTCGCCGTCGGTGATGATGCCGGTCAGGCGCCCGTCGGCGTTGACGATGACGACGCAGCCGACGCTCTTGGCCGTCATCACCACCAGCGCGTCCGCCATCCGCGTGCCAGCCTTGACCAGCGGCACGTCGTCGCCGCTTCGCATGATGTCGCGCACGAATTTGAGCATCGCGCCGAGCTTGCCGCCCGGATGCAGCTCGGCGAATTTCAGCGCGGTGAAGCCGCGGCTTTCCAAGAGCGCGATCGCGAGCGCGTCGCCGAGCGCCTGCTGCATCAAGGTCGAGGTCGTCGGCGCGAGATTGTGCGGGCAAGCTTCGCGCGCGAGCGGCAATGACAGCACGATGTCGGCGGCGGCCGCGAGCGTGCTCTCGCGATTGGAGGTCACCGCGATCAGCCCGATCTTGAAGCGGCGCGAATAATCGGTGAGGTCCTTGAGCTCGGCGGTCTCGCCCGACCAGGAGATCGCCATGATCACGTCGTCCGCCGTGATCATCCCGAGGTCGCCGTGGCTCGCTTCGCTCGGATGCACGAAATAGGCGGGCGTGCCGGTCGACGCGAAGGTCGCTGCGATCTTGCGGCCGACGTGGCCGGACTTGCCCATGCCGGTGACGATCAGCCGCCCGCGCACGCTGCGGATCAGCTCGACCGCGGCGACGAAGGCCTGCCCGAGCCCGTCATGGATCGCGGCCGACAGCGCGCTCACCCCCGACGCCTCGACTTCGAGCGTGCGCACCGCCGATGCGATCAGGGTGCGGGCGCGCTCGTTCTGCGGCGCGGTCGTGATGGGCGTGGGTTTTGCCATGGACGGCTGCATCAGGCTCCAGGTGGGAAGGGCGCGGAGTGTAGGGGCTTCGCTGGGTCGGGACTAGCTCAAGTCTCCGGCTCAACGTCCCGTTAACCATAACCGTTTTAGCTTCATTAACCAAAGCGCTCGGGAGCCACGGACCGTCCCATCCGGACGGGCCGCCGAGCGCTGTGGATATCTGTGGAACGAGTTGATTTGACACACATTTCTCGGCACGCGCGGGGCAAGGACCAGACGGGAAGTGCGCACGGTCGGGACCGGGGGTAACGGAGTGCCGCGCCTTCGCCTTTCGCTTCTCCGTCTCGCGCTCCGCGCCGGGGCGCTCGCAGCGTTGCTGGCCGGCTCGATCGCGGGCGCACTGGCCGAGAGCAGCTTTTCGCTGTTGCGTCCGCAGCTCGACGGCGATCCGAAGAACGCGCGCTTCCAGAAGTCGGGCAAAGCCAAAGACGCGCGCGCCGAGCTCTCGTCGCCATCGACCTTCCAGCCGGCATCGGGCGCCGGCACCACCGGCTTCGACTCCTCCGGCAAGCGCAAGGCGAAAGGCAAGGGCAAGAGCAAAGCCGCTTCTGACAAAGCTGGCGGCAAGGAAAAGGACAAGGCCGATGCGAAGGCGCAGGCTCCGGCGCCAGCGCCGCCGCCACCGCTGCCATCGCCGGTCTCGCGCTACGGATCGCCCGCCGCCAATCCTTACGCACCGACCAGGCTCGCCGTGCCGCGCGTCGCGAGCGGCGTCGCGCGCAGGGGCGCTTCGCCCTATTACGTTGCGCCCGATCCGCCGCCGGACGCGCCGCTGCAGCGCCGCCGCCCGACGCCGGACGAGACGCCGTTCGATCCGATCGGCATCCAGGTCGGCGCGTTCAACTTCAAGCCCGCGATCGAGCTCACCGGCGGCTACGACACCAACCCGGCGCGCACCCAGCAAGCCACGCCGTCGTGGTACTCGATCGTCGCGCCGGAATTGAAGTTCAATTCGAATTGGTCGCGCCACGAATTCACCGGCGACCTGCGCGGCAGCTACTACACCTACGAAGAGCTGCCGTCGCAGAACCGGCCGAATGTCGATAGCAAGCTCACCGGCCGCATCGACGTGACGCGCGACAGCCGCATCGATCTCGAAACCAAATACCTGATCGGCACCGACAGTCCCGGCAGCCCGAACATCCAGGCCGGGCTCGCGAAGCTGCCGATCTTCCAGACCTTCGGCGGCACCGTCGGCGCTCGGCCATCGCTTCAACCGCTTCGACATTTCGGCGAAAGGCGGCGCCGAGCGCACCGTCTACCAGAATTCGCACTTCACCGACGGCTCGGTCGCGAGCAACGCAGACCGCGACTACAACCGCTTCAACACCCAACTGCGCGGCAACTACGAGGTCATGCCCGGCCTCAAGCCGTTCGTCGAGGTCGGCGCCGACCGCCGCGTGCACGATCTCGAGACCGACTCCTTCGGCTTCCAGCGCAATTCCGTCGGCGGCTATGGCAAGGTCGGCTCCACCTTCGAGTTCACCCGGATCCTCACCGGCGACATCGCCGTCGGCTGGCTCGAGCGCCACTATCAGGATCCGAATTTGCTGAGGATCGCCGGGCTGACGGTCGACGGCTCGCTCACCTGGGTGGCGAGCGCACTCACCACCTTCAAGCTCACCGCCGTCACCCGCGCCGATGAATCGACCGTCCCCGGGGTGTCGGGCCAGTTCACCCGCGAAGTCACGCTGCAGGTCGATCACGCGTTCCGCCGCTGGCTGATCGCGACCGGAAAATTCCTCTACGGCAACGACGATTATGTCGGCTCGCCGATCGCGACGATAACCGCTACTCGGCCTCGGCTGCGCTCACCTACAAGCTCACGCGCGAGCTGTGGCTGAAGACCGAGTACCGCCACGATTGGCTGCGCTCGTCGGTCGCCGGCGCGAACTACGACGCCGACGTCATCCTGCTCACGCTGCGCGCGCAACGCTGAGCGGATCGTCCGACAAATTCTAACGCAAGATGTTCAGCGGCGGGCGCGGCGCATTGTCGTTGTTTGCGCGCGGCGGCGCCTTGCGCTGCGGCGCCGGCTGCTTGGCCTCGCCCGGCGGCTGCTGTTGTTGCTGCTGCGCCTTGGGACGCGGCGCGCCGGGCGTCTGCTGCTGGGGTTGCGCCGGCTGTTGCTGCGTCGGCGGCGTCTGTGTCGATGTGCGGAGCGGCGGCCGTGGCGGCTGCTGCTGCGGCGCTGCTTGCGGTGGAGCCTGCGGCGCTGGCGTCGCCTGCTGTGCTGGCGCCGGCGTTTCCTCCGGCTCGCCTTCGCGGATGGTCGTGACGCCGCTCTTCGGCCAGGCGAAATTGTCGGCGCGTCCGGCCGGCGCGGTGACCGGCTCGCCGCGCACCAGCACGCGCGTCGCCAGCGGATCGCTGCCGGACGGCCGCGTCGGGGCTGCGCCGAGAAGCTCGTTGCCGCCGCCGATCGAGGCCGTAAGCGGGACCACAGGCCCAGCAAGCGGACGCGTGCCCCGTCCCGGCGTCACCACCGCCGGCTCCGGCGCCGGCAGCGCGATCGGCGTCTGCCGTGCAACCAGGCTGCGCAGAATTTCGCGCTCGACATAGTGCGCGAGCTTGCGGGCGCCGGGACGCGTGAAATAGATGCCGTCGCCGGACCGCAGCCGCCGGATCTGGCCTTCGAAGTCCGGACCCTGCAGCACGTAGCGGCCGGCCTCGTCGACAAAGCCGTCCCAGATGTCGACAAAGATGATGCCGGCGCGCTCGGCGCGGGTGCGGTAGAGCTCGTTGAGATAGACCGCGGCAGCGGATTGGCGGGCATCGCGCTGCGGCGGCAAGCCGACCCAGAACACCGGCACGTTTGCGGCCTTGAGCGCGGCGATGCTCGCATCGATGCGCTGCACGTAGGCGGCCTGCCAGGCTTCGGACTGGAACTCCGCCGGCGCGGCCGGCGCCTGCGCTTTCTTCTGCTCGGGCGTGGCGGCCGGAGCCCCTTTCGCGGTCTGCTTGGCTTTTTCCATTTCCGCGTTCTGCGCGGCGGCGCTCGCCTTCGCGCGGCTTTCCGGCGAATCCGGATCGCCGTATTCGGCATCGTCCTGCGGCGAGGGCTGCGCCGATCCGCGCGACGGCGTCGCCGGTCCGCGTTCGCGGATCGCCTGGCGGTCGTGGAAGCCGACCATCATCACGATGAATTTGGGTTTGTCCGCCGCGATCGCCTCGCGGATGATCTGCGGCCATTCCACGTCGCGGCGCGGATCGTAGCGCACCAGGCCCGCGTAAGCGCGATGCTTGCGCACGATGCCGAATTCGGGCCGCTCGGAGAACGCGTCTTCGAGCCCGTAGGCGAGCCAGTCGGCCATCGCGTCGCCGAGCACCAGGATCGGGGAGGTGATCGCCTGCGACGACTCCGGTGTGCGGCGCGGGGCCGGCGGCGCCGACGAATAGTCGGCCTTCGGCTGCGCCTTCTTCTGCTCCGGACCGCCGAACCAGCCACCGCTGCCGAACGGATTGTACTGCTGCTGCTGCTGTTGCGGTGGGCGCGGGCGCCCGCCGCCGAAACCGCCAAACGGCCAGAACTGCGCGGCAGCGGGCGCGAGCAGCGCAAACGTAATCACCGCCGCGGCGGACGCCTTGGCGACGGCGCGGACGGACTTGCGGACTCGGAATCGTGTCGGGTGCACCAGGCTCACCTCGATGCGCAGAGCATCGGCCAATACTACGACAAAAATGTCAATTGGAAGATCACGCGGTGGTTACCTCTAAGGGGCAGAATTGACAGGTATTTTCAATGTTCCACCGGCACGGCTAGCGGCTGCGCAGGCGCTCGAGGATGGCGACCGTGGCGAAGCCGTCCGGCATCGCGCCGACCGCCTGCTGGAACGCGCGCAAGGCATTGCGGGTGCGCGGCCCGAAACGGCCGTCGGGCTCGCCGACGTCGTAGCCGCCGCGTGCCAGATGCTGCTGCAGCTCCAGCCGCTCGGCCTGCGACAGCATGCGCTCCTGGCGCGGCCACGCCTGCACGAAAGGATCGCCGCCGCGCAGGCGGTCGGCGAGATGACCGATCGCCAGTGCGTAGGCTTCCGACGGATTGTATTTCATGATCGAGCGGAAATTCTGCAGCATCAGGAAGCTCGGCCCCTGCGCGCCCGCCGGCACCAGCAGGAAGGCGCGGTCGCTGGCGCGCGGGAATTGCTTGCCGCCGGCGCGGCGGATGCCGGCCTTCTCCCACTCGCTCATCGTCTTCATCTCGCTGCGGTCGGCGAGCAGGTAGTTGAAGCCCTTGGGGACGATCACTTCGTAGCCCCAGCTCTGTCCGGTCTGCCAGCCCTCGCGCTTGAGATGGTTCGCCGTCGACGCCACGAGGTCGGGCACCGAACTCGACCACGTCGCGCCGGCCGTCGCCGTCGGCGTCGATCGCGAAGCGGCGATAGGTGGTCGGCATGAATTGCGTCGGCCCGAACGCGCCCGCCCACGAGCCGCGCAGATGCTGCTCGCGCACGTCGCCGCGCGCGACGATCTCGAGCGCGGCGAGAAGCTCGTCGCGGAAGTACTCCTGCCGGCGGCCGACGCAGGCGAGCGTGGCGGTGGAGCGGATCACCGAGCGGTCGCCGATCTGCGTGCCGTAGTTCGATTCGATGCCCCAGATCGCCGCGATGACATGGCGGTCGACGCCGTAGGCTCGCTCCATGGAATCGAACGCCGCGCGGTGCTTGGCCAAGATCACGCGGCCGTCGGCAATGCGCGCGTCGGTGACCAGGATGTCGAGATATTCCCAGGGCGCCTTGGTGAACTCGGGCTGCGAGTCGAGCAGATCCATGATCCGCAGGTCGGGCGTGACCCCCGCCAGCAGTTGGTCGAACAGCGGCCGCGGCACGTTGCGGCGCTGCGCCAATGGCCAGATGGCTTCGAGGCAGTTGCGGAAATTTGCCGCCGCCGCCCGGATGGCGGACGCGCGCATCAGCGGATGACCGGAGGCGCCGTCTTCGCCGGTCCATTCGCGCGGCGGCTGGATCGAATTTGGGCTCGGCGGCTGTTGCGGCGGTGTCTGGGTTGCGGTGTTCGGCGACGAGAACAGCGAGCGGATGTCGAAGCCTTGCGCGGCCGCACCTTGCGCGCCCGCGATGAGAGCCGCAGCCGCAAATCCAAGCAATATCCGCGACCCTGTCATATTCACCATCAGGCCTCTTTGCCGCCGCGCATCGCAACTATTGCGCCGGTTGCCATGTTATATGGTCGCCCGGCCATCAAGGCACAATCGCGCCGATCGTTCCTTTCGGAGTAGAACCAACCGCATGACGAAGCCGATTCGCAAAGCCGTATTCCCTGTCGCCGGTCTCGGGACACGCTTCCTGCCGGCCACCAAGGCCATGCCGAAGGAAATGCTGCCGGTCGTCGACCGGCCGCTGATTCAGCACGTCGTCGATGAAGCGCGTCAGGCCGGCATCGAGCATTTCATTTTCGTCACCGGGCGAAACAAAGGCGTGATCGAGGACCATTTCGACCGCCAGTTCGAGCTCGAGATGACCTTGCAGGAGCGCAAGCGCGTCAAGGACCTGGAGCTGCTCTCGCAGGACCTGCCGGGCGCCGGCAGCACGAGCTTCACGCGCCAGCAGGAGCCGCTCGGCCTCGGCCACGCGGTGTGGTGCGCGCGCGAGCTGATCGGCAACGAGCCGTTCGCGCTGCTGTTACCCGACGTGCTGGTGAAGCACGAGCGCGGTTGCCTCGCGCAGATGATCGACGCTGCGCAGGGCCTAGACCGCGCCAATGTGATCGCGGTCGAGGAAGTGCCGATGGAGCGCATTTCGAGCTACGGCGTGGTCGGTGTCGGCAAGACCAAGGGCGAGATGTTCGAGGTCACCGGAATGGTCGAGAAGCCGCCGCGCGAGAAGGCGCCGTCGAACCTCATCATTACCGGCCGCTACATCCTGCAGCCGGAGATCTTCGACATCCTCGCGACCCAGAGCCGCGGCGCCGGCAACGAGATCCAGCTCACCGACGCCATGATCGCGCTTTCGAAGACGCAAACCTTCTACGGATTGAAATTCGCGGGCGAGAGTTTCGACTGCGGATCGAAGATCGGCTTCCTCGCCGCCAATGTCGCCTATGCGCTCGATCGCCCCGACCTCGCGCCGGCGCTGCGTGCGGAGATCAAGCGGCTGATGGGCTGACACCTTGCTCCTGCTGTCATTGCAGCATGTAGCCCGGATGGAGCGCAGCGAAATCCGGGGCTGACCCTCCCGCATTGCGCCATAGCGCGTCGAAGACGCGCGTAAACGCGCTAGTCGCTTCATGCGGGCTACTTGCTACGAACTGCCACAATCTTACAGCGGCTCGCAGGCGCAGTAAGATTGTGGACGGCGCGGAATTTGAGTTGCTGCCCAACGCCTTGGTTCTTTTTTCTTACCGTCTTACAGGTCTTTCCCTGCACCGCTGAGTCAGCCGGCCCGCTCACGGCGGCTCATCTCCGGCGCCGCTTTCGTTGAACGGCATCGTCAGGATGATAAGCCTGGACAATCATCTGTCAAAGATTTTGAGCGCTGTGCCCAGCGCAACGGGGGACATGCTGTTGATGTGCGAATGCGTAAGAAGCGTTTGATGCAGCAAAGATCGATTGTTGTCGCGCGATGGCATGCACAGCAATTCAGGATGGATGTCGTCAGGATCGGAACACCATCAACTGTCGTGCGTTGTTCATTGAGCGCACAACCGGAGCGGAGTGCAGGGGAGGAGGCCAGAAGTTCAAGGAGTGGCGCGAATGCCGCTGAACGAAAACACGCGTCTGAGCCGCGATATGCGAGAAAAGATCAGACACCTGCTCCGCAGTTTCTATAACCGACTGCTGGTCGAGCGTATCCCGGATCGCATTTTTGCGACCGTCAACGCGCGGGCGCACGTAGAGGGCTCAGCAAGCGCACCCGTGCCGCCGAGCGGTCGCAGCGGTTCGTCGGAAAATTTGCCTTAGGCGGCGCTAGACTTCTTCACGTGCCGGCCGCGCGTCTTGGGCTGACCCTTGCGGACCCAGGTTCCTCTGCGTTCCGGGGTCGGCGGCCCAAACTTCGCTTCGAGCGCGCGCTCGATCGTCTGCTCGCTCAGGCCCACGCTGGTGTAGAACGCGCGCATTTCCTCCGCGTCCCGCAGCGTCTTTTCGGTCACCGACCAGGGAAGCATCTTCATCTCCATGCCGTTCCGTGCAGCAGATAACGGCGAATGGAACTTTTTGTTCCATGCCGAAATCGCTTGAACTGTCGGAGATTCACGCCCGGAATCGCGACGGGTAGAACAGCCGCGTCACGAGAATCAGAACACAGGCGCCGACAAAGCCGGCGATCAAATAGCCGAGCCAGCCGGCCTGCATGCGAACGCCGAACATGCCGAACAGCCATGCCGCGACGCCGGCGCCGATCATCCCCAGGATGATGTTGGCGATGAGGCCCATGGTGCTGCCGGTGACCTTCTCGGCCAGCCAGCCCGCGATTCCGCCTATGATGATGGCTGCGATCCAGCCAATGCCAGCCTGTTCCATCGCCGTTCTCTCTTTTGCCTGCGCCCCGCACTAAAGCGGTCGCATGCAAAAAAGTTCCACCTCAAACGGTGGCGGGAATGGATAACCGCTCACCGCGGCAGCGTCGTCGAGCCCATCAAAAACTTGTCGACGGAATGCGCGGCCTGGCGGCCTTCGCGGATCGCCCACACCACCAGCGACTGGCCGCGCCGCATGTCGCCGCAGGCGAACACCTTCGGGTTCGAGCTGCGGTAGGCGACGGTGTCGGCCTTGACGTTGCCGCGCGGATCGAGCTCGAGGCCGAGCGCCTTGATCATGCCCTCGTGCACCGGCGAGACGAAGCCCATCGCCAAGAGCACGAGATCGGCCTTCACGTCGAACTCGGTGCCGGCGACCGGCTGGAATTTGTTGTCGACCTTCGCGCACTTCAATTTAGTGACCTGGCCGTTCTCGCCCTCGAACGCGATCGTGCCGACGGCGAAGTCGCGCTCGGCGCCTTCCTCGTGGCTCGACGAGGTGCGCAGCTTCCACGGCCAGTCCGGCCAGGTCAGGAGCTTGTTCTCCTTCTCCGGCGGCTGCGGCATGATCTCGAAATTGGTGACCGACAGCGCGCCCTGCCGGAACGACGTGCCGATGCAGTCGGAGCCGGTGTCGCCGCCGCCGATGACGACGACATGCTTGCCGGTGGCGAGGATTTGCTCGGCGCCGGGCACTTGCGGCTCGCCGGAGACGCGGCGGTTCTGCTGCGGCAGGAAATCCATCGCGTAGTGGATGCCCTTGAACTCGCGGCCGGGGATCGGCAGGTCGCGGCCCTTCTCGGCGCCGCCCGAAAGCACGACCGCGTCGTAGTCGGCGACGAGCTTGCCGGCATCGACGTTCACCCCGACATGCGCGTTGTAGTGGAAGGTCACGCCTTCCGCCTCCATCTGCACGACACGGCGCTCGACGTGATGCTTCTCCATCTTGAAGTCGGGAATGCCGTAGCGCATCAGGCCGCCGGCCTTGGCGAATTTCTCGAACAGGTGCACGTCGTGTCCGGCGCGCGCGAGCTGCTGCGCGCAGGCCATGCCGGCCGGCCCTGAGCCGATGACGGCGACCTTCTTGCCGGTCTTCTCCGTGGGCGGCTCGGGCTTGAGCCCCTGCGCGATGGCGCGGTCGGCGATCGCGCATTCGATGGTCTTGATGGTGACGGGGTTGTCGTCGATGTTGAGCGTGCACGACGCCTCGCACGGCGCCGGACAGACGCGGCCGGTCACTTCCGGGAAATTATTGGTGGAGTGCAGGTTGCGCGCGGCCTCGTCCCAGTCGCCGCGATAGACGAGATCGTTCCAGTCCGGGATCTGGTTGTTGACCGGGCAGCCGGTGGGCGCGCCGGTGACGATGTTGGTGCCATGGCAATACGGCACGCCGCAATCCATGCAGCGCGCGGCCTGTATCTTGTTCTCTTCCTCGGGCAACGGCAGCACGAACTCGCGCCAATGCTTGACGCGTTCCTCGACCGGCTCGTAGTCGCGGTCGGTGCGTTCGTATTCGAGGAAACCGGTGATCTTGCCCACGAGCGCGCCTTACAACGGCAGGAAAAACGGAAGGACGTACCAGCCGATGCCGAACGCGGCGCCCAGCACGAAAGCCCACGGTTCGACGGTGCCGTTGACCAGATAGACCACCAGCGGCACGGCGAGCGCGATCACGAGAGCGCTGATGGCGCGGAATGTCAGCAGTCGCTGCATGCCGTCACTCCGCCGCCTGCATGGTGCGCGCCTTCTCCATCTCGGCGAGCGCGCGGCGGTATTCGACCGGCATCACCTTGCGGAACATGGTGCAGTAGCGGTCCCAGTCGGCGAGGATCTCGGCCGCGCGCTTGGAGCCGGTCAGGCGCTGGTGGCGCGTGATGAGCAGCTGCAGGCGCTGCACGTCGTAGCGCGTCATGTCGTCCAGCACCTCGACCCAACCGGAGGTCTCGAGATCCTGGGCGTGGTGGTACTCGCGGGCCGAAATCTCCTCCTCGGCGGGCAGCGGCTCGAGCTCGACCATCGTCATATTGCACAGCCGCTCGAAGGCGCCGTCCTCGTCGAGCACGTAAGCAATGCCACCAGACATTCCGGCCGCGAAGTTGCGCCCGGTCTTGCCGAGCACGACCACCACGCCGCCGGTCATGTATTCGCAGCAATGGTCGCCGGCGCCTTCGATGACGGCGATGGCGCCGGAGTTGCGCACCGCGAAGCGCTCGCCGGCGACGCCGCGGAAGTAGCATTCGCCTTCGATCGCGCCGTAGAGCACGGTGTTGCCGACGATGATCGATTCCTCCGGCACGATGCCGGCGTCGGCCGTCGGCCGGATGATGATGCGGCCGCCCGACAGTCCCTTGCCGACATAGTCGTTGGCGTCGCCCTCGAGCTCGAAGGTCACGCCGCGCGCGAGGAAGGCGCCGAAGCTCTGCCCGGCGGTGCCGGTGAACTTCACGTGGATGGTGTTGTCGGCCAGGCCTTCATGGCCGTAACGCTTGGCGACCTCGCCGGAGAGCATCGCGCCGGCGGTGCGGTCGGTGTTGCCGATCGTGGTGACGATGCGCACCGGCGCGCCGCGCTCGAGCGCCGTCTGCGATTCCGCGATCAACCGGCGGTCGAGGACCTTGTCGATCTTGTGATCCTGCGCTTCGCTCTTGAAGATGCCGACGCCCTTGGGCGCCACGGGCTTGTAGAACAGCTTGGAGAAGTCGAGGCCCTTGGCCTTCCAGTGCTCGACCACCTGGCGCTTGTCGAGCATCTGGATCTGCCCGACCATGTCGCTGAATTTGCGGTAGCCGAGCTGCGCCATGATCTCGCGCACCTCTTCGGCGACGAAGAAGAAGAAATTGATGACGTGCTCGGGCTTGCCGACGAAGCGCGCGCGCAGCACCGGGTCCTGGGTGGCGACGCCGACCGGGCAAGTGTTGAGGTGGCACTTGCGCATCATGATGCAGCCGGCCGCGATCAGCGGCGCGGTCGAGAAGCCGAACTCGTCGGCGCCGAGCAGTGCGCCGACCACCACGTCGCGACCGGTGCGGATGCCGCCGTCGACCTGCACCGAGATGCGGCTGCGCAGCCGGTTGGCGACCAGGGTCTGGTGGGTTTCGGCGAGCCCGATCTCCCACGGCGAGCCGGCATGCTTGAGCGAGGTGAGGGGGCTCGCGCCGGTGCCGCCCTCGAAGCCGGAAATCGTCACATGGTCGGCGCGCGCCTTCGACACGCCGGCGGCGACGGTGCCGACGCCGACCTCGGAGACGAGCTTCACCGACACCTGGCCGGCGGGATTGACGTTCTTCAGGTCGAAGATGAGCTGTGCGAGGTCCTCGATCGAATAGATGTCGTGATGCGGCGGCGGCGAGATCAGGCCGACGCCGGGCGTCGAGTGCCGCACCTTGGCGATGGTCTTGTCGACCTTGTGCCCGGGCAACTGGCCGCCTTCGCCGGGCTTGGCGCCCTGCGCCATCTTGATCTGCATCATGTCCGAGTTGACGAGATACTCGGCGGTGACGCCGAAGCGGCCGGACGCCACCTGCTTGATCGCCGAGCGCATCGAGTCGCCGTTCGGCAGCGGCTTGAAGCGGTCGGATTCCTCGCCGCCTTCGCCGGTGTTCGACTTGCCGCCGATGCGGTTCATGGCGATCGCCAGCGTGGTATGCGCCTCGCGCGAGATCGAGCCGAACGACATCGCGCCGGTGGCGAAGCGCTTCACGATCTCCTTCGCCGGCTCGACCTCCTCGATCGGCACCGGCTTGCGGCCGTCGTCCTCGGCCGACTTGAGCCGGAACAGGCCGCGGATGGTGAGCAGCCGCTCGGTCTGCTCGTTCGAGACCTTGGCATAGGCGCGGTACTGGTCGGGCAGGTTGGCGCGCACCGCATGCTGCAGGGCGGACACCGTGCCGGAGGTCCAGACATGGTCCTCGCCGCGCACCCGGAACTGATACTCGCCGCCGACGTCGAGCGCGTTGCGATAGATCGGCGCGTCGCCAAAGGCATCGCGGTGCCGCCGCACGGTCTCCTCGGCAATCTGCGCGAGGCCGACGCCTTCGATGCGGGTGGCGGTGCCGGCGAAGAACTCGGCGACGAAATCCGACTTGAGGCCGACCGCGTCGAAAATCTGCGCGCCGCAGTACGACTGGTAGGTCGAGATGCCCATCTTGGACATCACCTTGAGGATGCCCTTGTCGACCGCCTTGATGTAGCGCTTGACGATCTCTTTCGGCTCGATCTTCTGCGGCAGCTTGTCCGCCATCGCGATCAGCGTCTCGAACGCGAGATAGGGATTGATCGCTTCGGCGCCGTAGCCGGCGAGACAGCAGAAGTGGTGCACCTCGCGCGGCTCGCCGGACTCGACGACGAGCCCGACCGAGGTGCGCAGGCCCTGCCGGATCAGATGATGATGCACGGCCGCGCAGGCGAGCAGCGACGGCATCGGAATCCGCTCGGGGCTGGCGCGGCGGTCGGTCAGGATGATGATGTTGATGCCCTCGCGCACCGCCGCTTCGGCGCGCGCGCACAGCCGGTCGATCTTGTCGCGCAAGCCGTCGGCGCCATGCTCGGCCGGCCAGGTGGTGTCGATGAAGCGCGACTTGAAATGGCCGTCGCCGACTTCGGAGATCGTGCGGATCTTTTCGAGGTCGTCATTGGTGAGGATCGGCTGGCGGGTCTCGAGCCGCTTGAGGTGCGACGAGCCCTCGAGGTCGAACAGGTTCGGCCGCGGCCCGATGATCGAGACCAGGCTCATCACCAGCTCCTCGCGGATCGGGTCGATCGGCGGGTTGGTGACCTGCGCGAAGTTCTGCTTGAAATAGGTGAAGAGGAGCTTCGCCTTGTCCGACAGCGCCGAGATCGGCGTGTCGGTGCCCATCGAGCCGACGGCTTCCTCGCCCTGGATCGCCATCGGCGTCATCAGGAGCTTCAGGTCCTCCTGGGTGTAGCCGAAGGCCTGCTGCCGATCGAGCAGCGACAGGTTGGAGAGCGCGGCCTTGCCGGCCGCCGGCGGCAGGTCTTCCAGAACGATCTGCGTCTTCTCCAGCCACTCCCGATAGGGATTGCTCTTGGCGAGCGTGGCCTTGAGCTCCTCGTCGGGAATGAGCCGGCCTTCGTCGAGATCGACCAGCAGCATCTTGCCGGGCTGCAGCCGCCACTTGGTGACGATGTCCTTCTCGGGAATGGGCAGCACGCCCATCTCGGACGCCATGATGATGCGCTCGTCACGGGTGACGAAGTAGCGCGCGGGGCGCAGGCCGTTGCGGTCGAGCGTGGCGCCGATCTGGCGGCCGTTGGTGAAGGCGATCGCGGCGGGGCCGTCCCACGGCTCCATCAGCGCGGCGTTGTATTCGTAGAAAGAGCGCCGCTCCTCGTCCATGAGCGGATTGCCCGCCCAGGCCTCGGGGATCATCATCATCATCGCGTGCGCGAGCGGGTAGCCGCCCTGCACCAGGAATTCGAGCGCGTTGTCGAAGCAGGCGGTGTCGGACTGGCCTTCGTAGGAGATCGGCCAGAGCTTGGAGATGTCGTCGCCGAACAGCGGCGAGGACACCGACGCCTGCCGCGCCGCCATCCAGTTGTTGTTGCCGCGCAGCGTGTTGATCTCGCCGTTGTGCGCGATCATCCGGTAGGGATGCGCCAGCGACCAGGTCGGGAACGTGTTGGTGGAGAAGCGCTGGTGCACCAGCGCGAGCGCGCTCGCAAAATCCTTGTCGCGCAGGTCCGGGTAATAGGTGCCGAGCTGGTCGGCGAGGAACATGCCCTTGTAGACGACGGTGCGGCAGGAGATCGACACCGGATAATAGTTCGACAGCCGGCGCTCCCGCCGCGAATAAATCTGGCTCGAGATCGCCTTGCGCAGGATATAGAGCCGGCGCTCGAACGCGGCTTCGTCCTTGATCTTCTTGCCGCGCCCGATGAACACCTGCTGGTGCACCGGCTCGGTCGGCTTCACGCTTTCGCCGAGCGTCGAGTTGTCGGTCGGCACGTCGCGCCAGCCGAGCAGCTGCAGCCCCTCGCGCCGGATCGTCTGCGCATAGATGTCACGGATGATCCGCCGCCAGTCCGGATCGGTCGGCATGAACAGCTGCCCGATCGCGTATTCGCCAACGGGCGGAAGCTGGAAGCCGATGTTCGCGGCCTCCTTCTCGAAGAAGGCATGCGGGATTTGCACCAGGATGCCGGCACCGTCGCCGGCGCGCGGATCGGCGCCGACCGCGCCGCGGTGCTCGAGATTGCAAAGGATCGCGAGCGCGTCCTCGACCAGCTTGTGCGACTTGCGGCCCTTGATGTCGGCGATGAAGCCGACGCCGCAGGCGTCGGTGTCGCGCCGCGGATCGTAGAGGCCTTGCGCTGCCGGGAGCCCGGGATCGGCGGTGTCGCCGAGCGGCGCATTCAAACGCGCATGCGACGAAAACGCTTGGCGCACGGCGGGCTTCATGCCGCGCCGCCGGCTCGTCTCGCGCTTTGATGTCGCCCTGCTACGCATCGTCCAAATCGTCCGTCGATCATGTCTCCGTCGGTCACATCGCCGGCGGTGTTGTCGCCCAGCTTTGCCGATGACCCTCGGCGTCCTGCCAGACCGGTGGCGTGGTCGGCAGCGCCAATCCGCGCTGCGGCCGAAGGCGCCGCCGTTCCGGGTCGCTTTGACGGCCCTTCCCGCCGCCGCGAGCGGTCAGCGTCTGGCCGTTCCTGTTTGACGTTCACCCGCTGCCAGCCGATCCCCTTCGGCCGATGCATGGGGCGTGCCGCCAAGTGGGACAGCAATGCTGTCCTAACTCACCATGACAAATTTTAGCCACGGATACAAGGGTTCGCCTAATTCTAAATTCGGTTTTCGCGCGGCTTCACCTGTTTAGAGCGCCAACGCCGGTTATGTTCCGCCGCGGCGCGTCTTATGTGCCGCGGCGGCACGTCTTGGCGCTCGAAAAAACCGCCGGCCGCTGCGCCGCCGCCATTCTCGCCTATACTCGCGCCGACCGGGGTAGCCGATTTTCTGGTGGGGGAGAACCACATGGCGACTTCAGGCTCCGAGATTCCGCTCAGGCGGGCGCCGCGCTCGTCGTCATTCATCGCGATCGCGCTCGACAAGCTGGTCCTGCTCTGCGGCGTGGTGCCCTACGCCCTGGTCGGGCTCGGGTTGCGCCTCCTGATCGCGCGGGTGTTCTTCCTGTCCGGGCAGCCGAAGATTTCCGGGCCGGAAATCCCGATCTCGCTGTTCAAGGGCGCCGAGTTCACGATCGTGCTGCCGGCCGAGATCAGACCCGAGACCTTCGAGCTGTTTCAGACGCAGTATGCGGCGCTGCCGATGCCGCCGGCGGTTGCCGCCTATCTTTTCAGCTATGCCGAGTTCGTGCTGCCGGTCTGCCTGGTGCTCGGCTTCGCCACCCGGCTGTCGGCGCTGGTGCTGTTGGCGATGACCGTGCTGATCCAGATTTATGTCGTGCCGGAAGCGTTCTGGACGGCGCACGTCTACGTCTTCGCGATCCTGATGGTGCTGATGTCGGTCGGGCCGGGCGCGATCTCGCTCGATGCGGTGATCCGCTACGTCTACCAGCGGTAACAAGAAACCTTGTGAAACGGCGGCGTTTGTGGCGCTCAGGTGGCGCGACTGCCTGAATTTCGGCATCTGCCCCGCCTAGGCTTGCCCCATAATAAGACGGGAGAGGTGTCTTGAAGCACAGGATCGCACTCTGCGCGGCGCTCGCCGCGCTGAGCGCCGCTGCCGCGACGTCGGCACAGGCGCAGGCCTATGTCGAGCCGCCACCCGGCTACGGCGGGCCGCCGCAGCCGATGGTTCATGACGGGCTGCCGCCGAACGAAGCGTTGATGATTGCGCGCTCGTCGGGGCTGCGGCCGTTGACGCAGCCGGCGCGGCAAGGACCGAATTGGGTGCTGCTCGCCTCCGACAATATGGGCGGCCAGTTGCGCGTCGTGATCAACGCCAGGACGGGACGCATCGTGCACGCCGCGCCCGCCCACGATCCGCGCTTTGCCTATGGTGAGCCGCCGTCGCGCCCGCGCGGGCTGGTGCCGATCGCGCCGCCACAGCACGCGGCCGCGCCGCCGCCCGGCTACGGCACGGCACCGCCGCCCGACTTGAACACCCCGACACCGCCGCTGCCGCGCACCGCGCGCACCACACCGCCGCAGCAAACACCGCCGCCGGCAGGCGGTTCGCAGAAGAGCAATCTCGCGGGCGCGCCTGATGTCACCGGCTCGGTGCCGACGCGACCGGCGCGCACGCCGCTGCCGCGCCCGCGGCCGGCGATCGCCGCCAACGAGGCAGGCGCCGGCGCCGCGGCGCCCACGCCACAAGCGCCGTCGACGCCGCGCGCGGCCAGCGCCGAAGCGGCCGCGCGGGAGACGTCTCCGGAAGCCGATCAGCCGGCGGCACCGGCGCCGAGCGCCGCGCCCGCTACGCCGGCGCCGTCCGAAACGCAGATGGTCCCGGTCGCGCCGCTGGAATAGTGCGCTGCTGAGGCTCCGCTCGTCCCCGCGAAGGCGGGGACCCAGGCTAGCTCAAGACTGGATTCCCGCTTGCGCGGGAATGAGCGGAGGAGAGTGCGTCGCGCTACACTTGAAAATGAAAGCGCCCCGGCTTGGCCGGGGCGCTCGCGTTTAATCGTTAGCCGATCGACTGCGTTACGCAGCCTTCTGCTCGACCACCTTGGCCGTGCCGTTGCCGTTGCCGATCTTGATCTGGCGCGGCTTCTTGGCCTCGGGGACTTCGCGGACGAGATCGACGTGCAGGAGACCGTTCTCCAGCGCCGCGCCCTTCACCTGGACGAAGTCGGCAAGCTGGAACACGCGCTCGAACGCACGCGCGGCGATGCCCTGATAGAGCGTCTCGCCCTTGTGCGCGTCGGTCTGGGCCTGCTTTTCACCGCGGATCGTCAGCGTGTTCTCTTTCGCCTCGATCGAGAGGTCGGCTTCCGAGAAGCCGGCCACGGCTACCGAGATGCGGTAGTCGTTCTCGCCGGTCCGCTCGATATTGTAGGGCGGGTAACCCGGCGTGCCATCTCCGGCGGCTTGATCGAAGAGATCAAACAGCCGGTCGAAGCCGACGGTCGAACGATAGAGGGGAGCAAGGTCGAAAGTTCGCATGGCATATCCTCCATAAAGCGACATGCAGAGGGTCCGCCCCGCAGGGCCAGACCGGGTTGATGTGCATCCACAATGGGCCTGCACGCCCTCCATATGGGAGCGGTTTTGGGACCTGCAAGTGTCCTTAAGTTATTGATTTATTGTAATGAATCGGTCCGTCCGGAGCAGGACTGGGTTCCTGTTGAGGAACACAGGTTTCATTGAGGCCAAGCCGCACCCTGCTATAACGCGGATGCTTCCCGCGATTCCTTTCAGTCATGAACCTGATCTCGATTCCCGCCAATCCGGTGCCTGAGGATGTCGTTACCGGCATGCTGAAAACGCCGGACGGCCTCGCGCTGCGCTTTGCGCGCTGGGCGCCGCCGCCGGGACGCAAAGGCACCGTCTGCCTGTTCACCGGCCGCGCCGAGTTCATCGAAAAATATTTCGAGACCGTGCGCGATTTGCGCGCGCGGGGTTTTGCCGTGGCGGCGCTCGACTGGCGCGGGCAGGGCGGCTCGCAGCGGCAGTTGCGCAACTCGCGCAAAGGCTATGTGCGCCGCTTCGCCGATTACGACGTCGACCTCGCGACCTTCATGCAGGAAGTCGTGCTGCCGGATTGCCCGCCGCCGGTGTTCGGCCTCGCGCATTCGATGGGCGCGACCGTGCTGATCCGCGCCGCGTATCAGGGCCATCGCTGGTTCGATCGCATGGTGCTGTTGGCGCCGTTGATCGGCTTGCCGGGCCTGCGCCGCTCGGCCGCGACGCGCGCTCGCGGTGCGCGCGATGCGGATGATCGGGCTCGGCGGCTCCTATGTGCCGGGCGGCGACGCCTCGGTGATGCAGCAGCGCCCCTTCATCGGCAATCTGCTCACGTCGGATCCGGTGCGCTATGCGCGCAACGTCGCGGTGCTCGAGGCCGAGCCGGCGCTCGCGATCGGCTGGCCGACGGTGGCGTGGGCGGATTCCGCGTTCAAGATGATCGGCACGCTGTCGGAGCGGAGCTACCCGGCGAAGATCCGCCAGCCGATGCTGGTGATCGCCGCCGGCCACGACCAGATCGTCTCGACGCCGGCGATCGACGAGTTCGCGGCGCGGCTGCGCGCCGGCTCGCGCCTGATCGTTCCCGGCGCGCGGCATGAGCTGTTGATGGAGCAGGATCGCTTCCGCGGCCAGGCGCTGGCGGCGTTCGACGCGTTCGTGCCGGGCACCGCGGCGTTTTGAAGTTATGGCAGGCCGGCCTTGACGCCTGCCTGGCCGTGCCCAAAGCTAACTCGCATGGGGCCGGTTCGTCGGATCATAAACTTCGTTGCCGCGGTGACGCTGGCGACCGTCGGATGCGGCGGTCTGATCTATCTTCTGTTCTTTGCGGATCAGTTCCGAGGGGTCGTGCTCATGGGGGCGGCGACGATGGGCGTCGCAGGTCTGTATTGGCTGTGGGTCGACTTCATCAACGCGGACCCGCGACCGGAGCACGACTAACACGCGAGCACGCTGCGCGTGACGCAACGGTGCGCCTACGACTTCAACATCTCCAGCGCGGCCGCGTGCACGCGCTTGTCGCTGGCGGCGACGATGCGGCCGCCGTTGACCGGCGAGCCGTTCTCCCAGGTGGTGACGATGCCGCCGGCGCCGGCGATGATCGGCACCAGCGCGACGATGTCGTAGGGCTTGAGCCCGGTCTCGATCACGAGATCGACGTGGCCCGCCGCCAGCATGCAGTAGGCGTAGCAGTCGCCGCCGTAGCGCGAGAGCCGCACCGCCGCCTCGACCTTCTGGAAGGCCTTGCGGTCGGCCTCGTTCATCAGCAGCGGGCTGGTGGTGAACAGCACGGCGTCGGAGAGTTTTGCGCAAGGGCGCACGCGCAGGTCGCGCGCGCCGGCCGGCCCCTGATACTGCGCCGCGCGGCCGTCGCCTGAGAAGCGCTCGCCGATGAAGGGCTGGTTCATCATGCCGAACACCGGCTCGCCGAACCGCGTCAGCGCGATCAGCGTGCCCCAGGCCGGCATGCCCGCCATGAAGGATTTGGTGCCGTCGATCGGGTCGAGCACCCAGACATATTCGGCGTCGGGGCGCTCACTGCCGAATTCCTCGCCGATCACCCCATGGGCCGGGAAGGTGCGCCGAATCATCGAGCGCATGGCGTTCTCCGCGGCATGGTCGGCGGCGGTGACCGGGTCGAACTGGTCCTTGCCCTTGTCGGTGACGGTCAGCGCGGTGCGGAAGAACGGCAGGATGGTCTCGCCCGAGAGCGAGGCCAGTTCGTCGACAAAGGCGGAGAAGTCGATCGCCGTCATGGTGCTTCCGTACTGCGACGCATCGCCGCCAGATCGGGCGTGGCTCCGACCAAAGCAAAAGATGGCGCTGTTCCATAGCAGCAACCGTCTGTTTTCAAAGCATAATTTCGCATTGGTAAATCGGTTTCATCTGCAACCGATCTGTTGCACCGGAAGCACAGCATTGCATATTCGCATGGATAATTAGGTCAGCATCACTTGCTTTTGTGGACCAGAACGTTCATTTGTTTGCGGTGCGGTAGCGCTTCGGCGTTACCGTCGCCCTCCTTGGGCGTTTCCTCCCTAGACTTGGGCCGCTTGCTAACGCAGGCGGCCCTTTTTCTTTTAATCACAAGTACTTTGGTATCAACGTCACCTCGGCGTCAAATCCGCCCTTGCATTTTGTGCATCGCGGTGTATCTTTTTGCGGTGCGGTAGCGCCTGCGCTACCGCTGCCCTCCTTGGGCGTTTCCTCCCTAGACTTGGGCCGCGGGACACCGCGGCCCTTTTTTCTTTTCAGCGTCGCTTCTCTCTTCAAGGCGCGCTTGGTGCCTCGCGAATAAGCGAGCTTCTTATTTGAGCTTCTCTTTGGGCATGACCTTTATCCGAAAACCGGTTCCCACTTTTCGGGGTCATGCCTACTCCGCCGCCGCCCGGTAGGGCCGCAGCTCATGCACGGGAATGTCAGCCAGCCGGTCGGCCAGCGTCTCCAGGTCGGCGGCCAGGGTCGCGAACGAAGCGGTGCGCTCATAGCGCCGCTCGTCCATGTAGAGCGCCCGATTGAACTCGACCTGGATGGCATGCAGGCCGACGGTCGGGTTGCCGTAGTGCTCGGTGATGAAGCCGCCGGCATAGGGCTTGTTGCGGCTGACCACGTAGCCGAGCTCCCGGAACGTCGGTTTCGATGGTCTCGGCCACCGCCGGCACGCAGCTGGTGCCGTAGCGGTCGCCCAGCACCACGTCGGCGCGCGGCCGCTCGTCCTTGGCGCCGGCGGTCGACGGCATGGAATGGCAGTCGATCAGCACCGCCGCGCCGAAATCGCGATGGATGCGGGTGAACAGGCGGCGCAGCGCCCGGTGATAGGGCTTGTAGAGGCTCTCGATCCGCCGGATCGCATCGTCGATCGGGATGCGCTGGCTGTAGATCTCCTGCGCGTCGCCGACCACGCGGGCGATGGTGCCGAGCCCGCCCGCGACCCGCATCGAGCGGGTGTTGGCGAACGACGGCAGCCGGCCGTCGAACATGCGCGGGTCGAGCTCATAGGGCTCGCGGTTGACGTCGACATAGCAGCGCGGGAAGTGCGCCCGCATCACCGGATGGCCGCGCTTGAGCACGCCGAGGACCAGCTCGTCGACGAAGGAATCCTCCGACCGGCGCAGTGTCGCGAGCTCGAGCCGCGAGGCGGCGAGGAATTCCCGCGGATAGACATTGCCCGAGTGCGGGGAGTTGAACAGGACCGGGCCGCGCCACTTGTCCGGTTCGAGAATCTCGAAAGGGGGGTCCAGTTCGTCCTTGATCACGCGCATGGAAAAGTCATGTACCTCGATGCGGCGCCTCGATGCGGCGGAAGGCCCCCGATCCAACCTTCCCGAGTTCACCACTATGCCTTGAAACCGGCACTTGTCCATGGCCGGACCGGGCGGGCCGATATATAGTTCCGGTTCACTCGTTATTTACCCGGTATCCGGCTTATGGGTCCCGGGACAGTCAGGGGACAGTGGCGCACAGCCAACTTGGGGCGGCGGCGCCTTCAGCGAGCAGAAACGAATGTCGAAGATTCTCCTTGCGGAAGACGATACCGACATGCGCCGATTCCTGGTCAAGGCGCTGCAGAACGCCGGCTACGAAGTGATCTCCTACGACAACGGGCTCTCGGCCTATCAGCGCCTGCGCGAGGAGCCGTTCGAGCTGTTGCTCACCGACATCGTGATGCCGGAGATGGACGGCATCGAGCTGGCGCGCCGCGCCTCCGAGCTCGACCCCGACATCAAGATCATGTTCATCACCGGCTTCGCCGCGGTCGCGCTGAACTCGGATTCGCAAGCGCCCAAGAACGCCAAGGTGCTGTCGAAGCCGGTCCACCTGCGCGACCTGGTCAACGAAGTCCAGAAGATGCTGGCGGCGTGATCCCGCCGTTTGCAACGATCGCGGTCCGAATCCGGTCGTCATGCCCGCGCTTGTCGCGGGCATCCACGTCTTAATTCGGAAGTAGCGCTAAGACGTGGATGGCCGGGACAAGCCCGGCCATGACCCAAAGGGGGGACCGGGCGGCGGCTTGCCTCACCCGGAGGGAGCCGATAAGAGGTTGCCGATCAAAGGGCGCGTAGCTCAGCGGAAGAGCACTACCTTGACATGGTAGGGGTCACAGGTTCGATCCCTGTCGCGCCCACCATCTTCACCAGCAAAATCAAGCCGAGACGGGCCGCTCGCGCGCGCAGCCCTCGATCTGCGCGCGGCCTTGTTGCGCGAGGCGCCGCACCTGAGCGGCAGGGGCGACGCCTCGAAGTGTGACTCGTCCATGACCCGGCGAACAATGGCACGCCGGGGAATACAATCAGCGCGTGGGCGGCGCCACCGAATCGGGAACGAGCATTCGGATGGTGCCATCCTGTCGCGACGTGATGAGCAGTTCGCCGTCGCGGGTCTGGCTGATGAAGAGATCGGCGCGGGCGATCTTGGAGCCCATTTTCCGATCGATGAGCTCCTGCAGCGACACATTCACCCGGTTGCCGGCGGCGTCTCGCACGTACAGCTGCACTTCCTCGATGGGCGCCACGGTGCGGGGGATACCATCGTCGGCCTTCTTCAGCGCGGCGAGGTCGGCCGCAAAGACGCGGCCGCCATGAATGTCGCCGAAGATAAACTTGCCGCGGAGCGCGGCAATCCGGCCGTGATACGCGAAGCCGGCGGTCACCGCCCGTCCTTCGTCGTGGTCGTACATCGCGACCGGATAGATGAAGCCGTCCTTGACGCGCCCGTCCAGGATTTCGTCGGGCAGCGGGTAGAGTTCGCCCAGCGCCGGGAGTTCGCCCATCGCGCCACCGCGCCAGCGGCCGTTTTCCCAGTGTCCTTCGCGCCTCATAAAGCCGTAGTTGCCGCCGTTGTGGACGATGTTGATCTCTTCGATGTGGTTCATCCCGATGTCGCTGGCGAACAAGGTTCCGTCGGTGTCCCATGAAATCCGGTGGGCGTTGCGGAATCCGTTGGCGTAGATCTCGCCCAGCGCGGGCGGGCCGGCCGCGGCAAACTTGTTCGCCATCGGAATCGTGTAATCGCCCAACCCCTTCCGCCCACCCGTGACCGACGGACTGCGCGGATCGATGCGCAGCATGGCGGTGATGATCGAATCGAGACGCTGCGTCTGGGCCGGATTGCTCGAGTTCGGGCCGCCGCCATTGCTGAATCCATGATCGCTGCCGCTGATGTAGAGCAGGCCGTAGTCTTCGCTCCCGGGCTTTGCCGTCGGGTTGAACTCGACCGCGCTCAGGGGATGCGTCAGGTTGGCGACCACGTGGGCCGAGCGCAGGAGCTCACGCCGGGTGCCCGCAAACACGTTGGCGGCCGGATCCTTCGCGTGCCATTCCGTGACGATGGTGTGGTGGGTCACATCCTTCAATCCATACCCGGGCGGGATGAAGTTAGGCGTCGCCGGATTGCCCGGTCCACTCTCCGCATGGATGGTGTAGAACTGGCCGTTTTTCGCGAACTCCGGATGAAAGACGAACGCGATGAATCCGCTCGAGAGCCGGTTGTAGACGCCCAATGGAAACGTCTCCGCCAGGTTCGCGTACACGTGCGGCTGATTGTTCGAATCGATCCGATACAGGAGCCCGCGCGAGTCGTTGGCAAAACGACGGCCGTCGGGAAGGTCCCGCACGTAGTTGATCCGAGCCCAGCCGGCCGGCTTCACGTCCTGGTCGGCGGGGCGAATCCCGCGGGTGTCAGGCAGGCGCGCCAGTTCCACGACCTCGACCGCCAGGCCACGTTTCTCGATTGGGGCCGGAATCGGGTTGCTGGTGATCTGCGCCGCTACCGGGCCTGAGGCCACGATTGCCAGCAGCGACACGATGATTTGCAGGTTTTGTCTGCGCATAGAACCTCCCCATGCTGCCATTGCAATGAGGGGACTTTGGCACGTCCCGCGCGGGCAGCTTGGCGAGGATGCTACATCAGCTTTGCGAGCAGGCGGAAGGGGCACGCCGACGTTTTATGGCAGCGCACGAGTCCGACAAGCATTCAGTGAAAGCGGAGGTTTCAGGTATTATGCTTGGCGATGCCAAAAAGACGACTGCTAGCAAATCCGCGCGACGTATTGAGAAGCCTGGCCGGGCTGAAGAGTGACAGCGCTGTCGGGTTTCTGCCGGTTATTCCGTCGAATCCGAAAGCTGAACACGCCTTATATGATTTGCGGGCGATCGCCTTGCATTTTCTGGATATGGAATTTCTCACGGCCATAAGACCATCCCATTCAGAGCCGGCCTATATGCTCGATGCCGGCATCGATGCCATCGGCTATGCCGCGTTCGTTCAAAGCCGATACCAGGAGTATGCCGGCATTCAGAACAATCTCGGCGCGCTACACGAATATCTTCTCAACACACCCGAACCCGACATCGTCAATTATGATTTGCAGGCGTTTCTCGTGACGCTACGCGCGGCGCGCGAGGCCATGCCCGCATTGGCCGCCGCAACCGCGGCGCTGGAGCCCCTGCTGACAGAGGAGCGAATTTTTAGAACGTCTGGAAGGCCTCCTGAATATGGCAAGCTTCTTCGACGCATTCACCACCAAAGACAGCAGTTCGCCAAATTCTTTGGCGAGCTAAGTGATTTGAATGAAATCGTGGCGGCATTTTTCCCGCTGCTCCAAGAGGAGCCGGACGAAACCGTCTTGAGTTATCGCGAGATGAAAGAAAAAATCCGCGCCGCCCATGGAAGCGCACGACGGACACAGCCGGACGCAACGAACAAGGATGAAGGCAAAGAGTCACGTAAAGACCGCAAGCAACGTGCGCCTAGCCTGAAACGCAAGACAGAGCCTAGAGCGCGGCCCACGCTTAATTATTACCGTGCTGCTTCGGCAGCCGTCACAGATCGCATCACAAGAGCCCAGGACTTTCGGGTGTGGGCCGTACCTGCCTCGATCAAAGAACTGTATGAGCAACACGGGCGAGAGCTGACGAAGGCGCAAAGGTCATGGCTGCAATACGCCAAAGAAACCTGGCCAACGAAATCGACCATGCGTTGGGTCCCATCGGACGAAGGCGGAATCGTGCTCGGCTATTTGACGCAAAAGGTCATTGACCCGGTCAGCAGCCCACCCGAAGTGACCTTGATCGAAGAGGCGCAAGAAGAGCAGGAAACGGTCGCGTCCCTTCTGCTCGATGTCTCTTGCTCCATGCAAGTCGATGAACGCTACAAACTGACCTACATGATCGCCGACCGTTTGAGTGACTTTTTGACCAAGGGTGACGTCGCAACAGAAATTATTGGTCATACGACAACAGGCGAGATCATCCCGAACGTCATCGGCCGCAATCGTCCGATGCACTACATCGTCTTCAAGACGCGCGAGGAGCCTCACAATTTATCGACAGTACACCGCCTGTGCTCCATCCTGCACACAGGCATGCACTATTTCGGCTACGACGGTGAAGCCACCCTATGGTGTTACGAACGGCTCAAGAAGAGCCGCGCCAAACGCCGGGTCATGTTCGTCGTTACCGATGGGGACCCGAGCGGAACATATATGAGCAAGAAAGGTGACGAGATCAGCTATTTTACGGCGCGCCATTTTCGTGACGTCGTTGCTCTCATTGAAGCAGAGAAAAAAGTCGAGATTGTCGGCGTGCCGATCAAAACCGACGTGAGCAGGATTTTCAGCCGTTCTATACGAATAGATTGCATCGAGGACATCTACAGGAAACTCAGCCCCTTTATCCTCGCTTTGCTACGCGAATTGAATGAACAGAAAAAGCCGTCGTTCGATCCCGGTCGCGCCCACCATCAAATCAAATAATTAGCAGGTGCCAGCCCGTTCGTAGCCTTCGAACGAACGCCTACTCTGGCGGGCGGAAATCGACCTTCCTTCGCACAGCCTGGTCTACATCCTCCGGAGTCATGAGGACCGTGACCCGAGACTTCACCGTGCCGCTGGCCTGGGCGACGATAGCGGTGGCAGCCATGTCCATGTTGCTCGGCAGATCGAGAATAATAACGAAGTCATCGCTGCCAAAGGCGTAATAGAACGCTTCGAGTTTGCCGCCCATCTCCTTGGCGAGTTGTTCGACCATCGCGCGCCGTTTCGAGCCGCCATCCTTCAGCAGGCCCTTGAGACCCTGATCAGTGTAAGAGCCCTGCACGAGATATTTCGGCATAGCGTCTCCTTACTTTTCTCTTTGCGGCTTTCTAGGCTCGAATGCATTGCCACGTGCTTGGCATGGCAATGCCTCAGCGGCCTTCGCGCAGCGCGGCGAGCGCGGCCTGGCACGGCGGCGACAGGTTGGCGGCGTTGTAGTGCAGGCACGACGCGACCCGGCCGGCGCCGAAACGCAGCCCACGGCAGAACCTGACGTAGTCGCCGCGGCACGACGTGCGCAGGATGAACATTTCCTCGCGCGGCGACACCAGCAGCGGCGGTGGCTCGGCTGGCGCTGGCGCCGCCGCAGGGGCGGCCGCCGGAGCCGCGGCGGGGGCGGCGGCCAGCTTCGACTTGGCGGCGGCGACGCCTGAGAGCGCGTGCCGGCACGCCGCCGACAATGTCGCCGCGTTGCGTTTCAGGCAGTCGGCGGCAGCGCCGGTGCCCGGCCGAATGCCGTGGCAATGGACGCGGTAGTCGGCGCCGCAGGCGCGGGCCACGGCCGCGAGCTGCGCTTTCTTCGACGCTGCCTTGGCCGCCTTCGCGGGTGCGGCAGGCGCCGCGGGTGGAGCCGTCTCTGCCGGAGCGGCGGCTTTCGCCGGCGCGGCGGCGGTCTCGGTCTTCGCGGGCGGCGCTTTGGCCTTCGCGGCGGCCGGCGCCTTGATGGCGCTCACCGCCTGCTGGCAGGACGCGGACAGTGACGACGCGTGCTGTTGCAGACACTGGAGCGCCGCCGGGCCGCCGGGCGTCACGCTCGAGCAATGCGCCATGTAGTCGTTGCGGCACGATTGGCGGATGGCGTTGATCTGGGCCTGGCTCTGAGCCAGCGCTTCGCTGGCGATGCCGACCGCCATGACGGCCAGCAGCAGGATTTGTGTCGCACGCAGGAACAGGATTCTGGACAGCATGATAGCGCTTCTCCGGTTATGCCGAGCAGCTTGCTTGCTAGATGGCGAAGTTGGTTTGGTGCCCCGGCGCTTCTTCGGCGGATGCGGCCGGCAATCGAGGCAATGAAAATAGCGCTCGTTCTTTGTAGATAGTAGACGCCGTCGCGGCGTCCTGTCGAGACCTAAGTCAAATGCTCGACCATCATGCCCTTCGGGAAAATCTCGTCGACCTTGGCATGGCGGTGCGCGATGCCCTGCTCGTGCGTGTAGCGCATGAACTGCTCGAGCGTCGGGCGGTTCTCCTCGATGCCGTAAGGGAAGGGATCGCCATTGAACGCGTCGCGCTTCGTCCTGGCGTAGGTCGAGAGCCAGGGCAGCGGATAGCGTGACACGGTGACGTCGGTGAGCCGGCGGATGCTGCGGTCCCTCGATTCCACGAACGCATTGTAGAGGCTGCCGGCGACCCAGGGATCGCGGTCGAGGATCGACTTCTTGATCGCGATCACATGCATGATCGGCCACACCTTCGAGCGCGCGTAATACTTCTCCTCCATTTCGAGGTAGTTCGGAAACAGCCGCTCGACGTCGGGATGCCCGCGCATGAAGCAATCCGGCGGCCGCGCCACCAGCGCGCAATCGATCTCGCCTTTCGCCAGCATGTCGGAGAGCGACTTGTCCTCGACGCGGGTGAGCTTGACGCCCTTCGGGATCGACAGCTCGACCTTCTCGGCGCGGCCGGGCTGGTTGAGGCCGGCCTGATACCAGTGCACGTCCTTCAGCTTCGACGCCGCACTCGTCGCCGAGCCAGCCGCGCATATAGACCGCGGCGGTGTGCGCCCATTCCGGCGAGCCGACCTTCTTGCCCTTGAGGTCCTTCGCGCTCTTGATCTTGCTCTTCTTGTTGACGAAGAACGCCGAGAACCGGAAGTGGCGCGAGCACACCACCGGCAGGGCGAGAATGTCGGGGTTCTTGCGCGTCACCTGCGCGGCGAATTTCGCGAACGAGAGTTCGCTCACGTCCCATTCGCGGTTGGCGGTGAAGCGCGCGAAGATCTCGTGCAGCTCCGGCATCAGCCAGGTGTGCTCGATGCCTTCGGCGCGGACCTCGCCGGTGCGGAAATCGCGGAAGTGGTCGTAGTCCTGGGTGGCGATGGTGAGATGCAGCTTTTTCATTTTTTGCGCTCGGTGGTGTCCTTCGGCTCCATCGCGGCCTTGGCCTTCGCAACGATGTTCGCGGGCGTGTTCATGAAATCGGCGACGATCTTCTGGATCGCGACGCCGCCGACCGGCGAGATGTCGATGCCGGCCTTCTTGGCGTCATCGAGGAACGCGGGGTCCTTCAGCAGGCGGTCGAACGCCGCGCGCAACAGGGCGACGCGCTCCGCCGGCACGCCCGGCGAGGTCACGAACGGCCGGCCGATCACGATGTCGGTCGAGAAGAAGCGCAGGATCTGACGGTCCTCGTCGGTCTTGGCGAAGTCCGTGATCAGCGGCACAGCCGAAAAATCCGGGTCGCGCTCAAGTCCCGACCTGGGCGAGCAGGTTGATCTTGCCGGTCTTGAGCCACTCGCCATGCTCGGAGAGTGAGGCTGTTGAAATTGTTGCCGGCGCGGCCCTGCACCTCGCCGCGCTCCATCGCGATGGCGATCTCGGTGGTGCTCGGATAGCCGGTCACCAAGCTTGAATTTCGTGCCGACCACGCTGTTGAGCACGGTCGGATAGATCACGTTGTAGGAGCCGACGCCGGTGCCGCCCATCAGCACCTGTTTCTGCATGGCGTCTTCCATCGTCTTCACGCCGGTGGTGTGCCAGACATACACCGTCGAATTGCTGGACGAGGTCGACACCAGCCACTGGAAGTTCGCGGGGTTGAACTGGATGCTCTTGCTGCGCTCCAGCACCTGCGCCATCACGAAGATCGGGATGAAGGTGCCGATGGTGGTGCCGTCCTTCGGCGCCTGGCTGAAGACGTAGTTGGCCGCGCGGATGTGGCCGGCGCCCGGCATGTTCTTGGCGACGATGGTCGGATTGCCGGGGATGTGATTGCCGAGATGGCGCGCGACAATTCGTCCATTGGCGTCGAGGCCGCCGCCGGCGCCGGTCGAGATGATCACCTCGACGGTCTTGCCCTTGTAGAAGTCGGCCTGCGCGGCCGCCGGCATCGGCGCCAATGCGACAAGCGCAGACAGCATGGGCACAACGAGCGCAGGAGCGGGCCAACGGGCGCGCATCGATGTTCCTCCCCAGGGATTGTCGTGACGTTGCCAACCACACCGGTGAGCGTCAAGTAAAGGTGGCATTCCAGCCGTGCCTTGGCGGGGCTTGTCTTGATCGCTTGTCCGGCTGACTATCCACGCCGGACAACACCCAAGGAGCGCCGATATGCTCACCACCGTCAAGCCGGCTGCATCGTCCATTCCGTTCGACACCGCGCGGCTCGACCGCCTGATGGAAGACGCCGGCATTGACGTGCTGCTCGCGACCTCGAAGCACAACGTGCAATACCTGCTCGGCGGCCATCGCGCGTTCTTCTTCGACTACATGGACGCGATGGGATTGAGCCGCTACCTGCCGATCGTCGTCTATGCGAAAGGCGCGCCGGAGAAGGCCGCGTTCTTCGGCCATCGGCTCGAAAACTTCCAGCGCGAGGTGAAGCCGTTCTGGACGCCGGAGCAGAATTGCACGTCGTCGGGCTCGGTCGACGTGGTGAAGAAGGCGGTCGAGCACGTCAAGAAGATCGGCAATGTGAAACGCGTCGGCGTCGAGATGGCGTTCCTGCCGATGGACTCCGCCGCCGCGCTGCAAGAGCAACCTGCCGGACGCCGAGATCGTCGATGCGCTGTTCGTGCTGGAGCGGCTGCGCGCGGTGAAATCGCCGGCCGAGCTCGAGCTGCTGAGGATCGCCTCCGAGCGCGTGATCGAATTGATGCAGGCGGTGATCGCCAAGCACGGCCCCGGCATCGACCAAGCAGGAGATTGGCCGACGCGCTCAAGGTCGAGGAAGCCAACCGCGGGCTGACGTTCGAGTATTGCCTGATCGCCGCCGGTTCGAGCCACAACCGCGCGCCGTCCCCGCAGCGCTGGGAGGAGGGCGACGTGCTCTCGGTCGACTCCGGCGGAAACTACCACGGCTATATCGGCGATCTCGCGCGCATGGCGATCCTGGGCGAGCCCGATGCCGAGCTGGTCGATCTGCTTGGCGGAGATCGAGGACATCCAGCGCGCCTCGATGAAGCCGGTGAAGGCCGGCGTCATGGGCGGCGAGATCTATGCATCGGCGGATGCGCTGGTCAGCAAGTCGAAGCACCACAACCACATGCACTTCCTGGCGCACGGCATGGGGCTCGTCAGCCACGAGGCGCCGCGGCTGACCGCGACCGGCCCGGTGCCGTATGACGCCTACGACGCGACGCGGCCGCTCGAGACCGGCATGGTGGTGTCGGTCGAGACCACGCTGCAGCATCCCAAGCGCGGCTTCATCAAGCTCGAGGACACCATCGTCGTGACCGACACCGGCTACGACATCTATGGCGAAGGCGCGCGCGGCTGGAACCGCGGCGGCGCCGCGCGCGGACGGTAGAGGCGATGCTAGATCTATCCGCTCGTCCCCGCGAAAGCGGGGACCCAGAGTCAAAAAGGAAGAACCTGGATTCCCGCTTGCGCGGGAATGAGCGGCGGAGAGGATTGTCACTGATCTGCAAACTCGCCGTCGTCGCGCTCGCCGCCGTTGCGCTCGCGCCGCAGGCGCGCGGCGAGAGCGCGGAGGATTTCTTCAAGGGCAAGTCAGATGTCGCTGATCGTCGGGTACAATCCCGGCGGCAGCTACGACGTCTATTCCCGCATCGCCGCGCAGCTGCTGCCGAAATACCTGCCGGGCAATCCGACGATCGCGGTCAAGCACATGCCCGGCGTCGGCAGCGTGAAGGCCGCCAACTACCTGTTCGCGCAGGCGCCCAAGGACGGGCTCACCATCGGCATGGTCGGCCAGCAGCTCGCGTTGACGCAGGCGCTGCGCGATCCGGCGGTCGCCTACGAGATGCGCAAGTTCGGCTGGCTCGGGCGCTTCACGCCGATCATCGAGGTGTCGCTGACCTGGCACACCTCGCCGACCAAGACCATCAACGACGCGATGAAGCGCGAGACCGTGATGGCTGCGACCAGCGCCGGCGCCACCACCGAGATCATGCCGAGCATGATGAACAAGCTCGCCGGCACGCGCTTCAAGATCGTGAAGGGCTATCCCGGCACCACCGGCACGGTGCTGGCGATGGAGCGCGGCGAGACCGAAGGCGCGCACGCGACGCTCGAAAACCTCGCTGTTCGGCAAGCCGACCTGGCTGAAAGAGAAGACTGATCAACGTGCTGGTGCAATATGCGCAGCGGCGGCATCCGCTGTTCAAGGACGTGCCGGCGATGGTCGAGTTCGGCAAGACCGACGAGGACAAGCAGGTGCTCAGCCTGTTCGGCAGCACCGCCGAGGTCGGCCGCGCGCTGATGACGCCGCCCGACGTGCCGCGCCGAGCGGCTGGCGGTGCTGCGCCGCGCGGTGGCCGCGATGCTTGCCGATCCCGCATTCAAGGCCGAGATGGACAAGCGCAATCTCGAATTCGGTCCGATGTCGGGCGACGAGCTGCAGAAGCTGATCGGGCAGACGCTCGACGTCTCGCCCGCCGTCATCGAGCGAGCGATCGCGCTGGCGAGGGGCTGAGGGGGCGATCATGTTCGCCAAGATCAATCACATGGCGATGATCAGCCCGATCTATCCGATGCTGGCCAATTTCTACGAGGCCTATTTCGGGCTGAAGCGTTCGGGCAAGACCAGCCGGCCGCTCAACGCGGTTACCGTCGGCGACGGCTATGTGGGCTTGAACATCAATCCGCTGCGCGACGGCTATGTCGGCGGGCTCGATCATTTCGGCCTGGTGGTGGACGACATCGACACCGTGCTCACGCGCGCGCGCGAAAAATTCCCGCAGGCGAATATCGTGAAGCGGCCCTCGACCCGGCCGTTCGCGAACTACAGCGCGCACGATCCCGACGGCAACGTGTTCGACCTCGCGCAGAAGGACGAGGGCGACAAGCTAGTCGGCGTCTATGCCGAGCAGGCGGCGGCCGGCTGGAGCCAGGACCGCTATCTCGCCAAGTTCGCGATCCGCACCATGAACCCGGAGCAGTGCGCCGACTTCTACCAATATGTGTTCGAGCTCAAGCCGGTGAACCGCGGCGGCGGCGCGTCGGGCCACCACCTCACCGACGGCCGCGTGACGCTGTCGATCCTGCCGTGGTCGATCGCGATCTTCGAGAACATGTCGATCAAGCGGCCCGGGCCCGATCACATCGGCTTCAAGGTCGAGAACATCGACGCGTTCAAGGCAGCACGTCGAGACCACCTCGGGCATGAACCCTTATGTCGCGCCGATGCGGCTCGGCGGCAGCAAGGAAGCCGACGCGCGCAAGGCGTTCTTCGCCCAGGAGGCCGGCGGCAAATTCCAGATGGCCGATCCCGGCGGCGTGTGGATCGATGTGACCGACGAATGATCAAGCTCCGCCCTCATCCTGAGGCGAAGCGCTTATTTCGACGTGCGCGTCTCGAAGGATGGCCACGCAAGCCTCACGGCCATGGTTCGAGACGCGCGGCTGCGCCGCGCTCCTCACCATGAGGCTGAGCACGGGCGGCGAAGTTAACACGACATGAAATTCGGCGTTTTCGACCATCTCGACCGCAACGATCTGCCGCTCGCCGACTACTACGAGGCGCGGCTGAAGATCATCGAGGCTTACGACCGCTCCGGCTTCTACGCCTATCACGTCGCCGAGCATCACTCGACGCCGATCGGGCTGGCGCCAAGCCCGAGCGTGTTCCTTTCGGCGGTCGCGCAGCGCACGCAACGCCTGCGCTTCGGGCCGATGGTCTATGCGCTGCCGCTCTATCATCCGATCCGCATGATCGAAGAAATCTGCATGCTCGATCAGATGAGCCACGGCCGGCTCGAAATGGGTTTCGGCCGCGGCTCGGTCGGCATCGAGCTCGCGTACTACGGCGAGGACCCGAAGCTCGCGCAGGAGGTCTATGCCGAGGCGCTGGAGCTGGTGCTGAAGGGGCTGACCGAGCCGGTGCTCACCTTCCACGGCAAGTTCTTCAATTTCGACAATGTGCCGATGGAGCTTGCGCCGCTGCAGAAGCCCTATCCGCCGGTGTGGTACGGGCTGCATGCGCCGGAAAGCGCCAGGCGCGCCGCGCACAAGGGCCTGCGCGTGATCAGCCTCGATTCCGTTGACGCGACGCGCGCCGCGTTCGACGCGTTCCGCACCGCCTGGCGCGAGGCCTGGGGCGCCAAGCCGCTGCCGCTGATGGGGCTTGGCCGTTTCATCGTGGTGGCGGAGACCGACGCCGAGGCGCTGGCGCTCGCGCGCCGCGCCTATCCGCGCTGGCATGACAACTTCACCTACCTGCACCGGCTGCACAACTATTCGGCCTCGCATCCGCGGCCGCCGCAGTTCGACGGCATCGCCGAGGTGGGGCAGGGTGTCGCGGGCTCGCCCGGCACCGTGGCGGCATTCCTGCGCGAGCAGCTGGCCGCGACCGGCAGCAACTATTGTGTCGGGCAATTCGCGTTTGGCGACCTGTCGCTTGCCGATACGCAGCGCTCGATCGCGCTGTTCGCACGCGAGGTTATGCCGAAATTGCAGAACGTCGCGCCGGTCGCCGCGGTTTGATCTTCATCGCGCCGTCCCTATAATCGCGCAAAATTCAGGAAACGCGACGCGCTTGCCGGCCGGCGGCGCGCACACCTTGAGAGGCGTATTATGCTCCCGATTCCCAATCCAAGGTCGGTTGCCGCGGTCGCGCTGGCGGCTGCGTTGCTGGCGAGCGGCTCCGCGCTGGCGCAGGACAAGCTCCGCATCGGCAAGTCGGTCCCCAACTCCTGGGCGTTCTCCGCGACCGACGTCGGCGTGCAGACCGGCATCTTCAAGCAGGAAGGGATCGAGCTTGCGATCTCGAGCTTCAAGGGCGACGCGCAGATGCAGGCCGGCCTCACCGCCGGCGCGGTCGACGTCGCGCTCGGCTCCGGCCCGGGCCTGGGCTTCCGCGCCAAGGGCGTCCCGGCGATCGGGGTGGCGGCGATGTACGGCGCGCCGTCGAATCTTGCCGTTGTCGTGCTCGCGAAGTCGCCGATCAAGACCATCGCCGACCTCAAGGGCAAGCGCATCGGCGTCACCACCGGCGGCTCGCTCACCGATTGGCTCAGCCGCGAGCTGGCGCGCCAGCAGGGCTGGGGCCGCGACGGCATGCAGGTGATGCCGCTCGGCTCGGTGCAGGCGCGGCTCGCCGCCATGGAGCGCGGCGATCTCGATGCGATGGTGATCGAATCCGCCTCGGGCTTCGAGCTCGAAGAGCTCAAGAAGGGCCGCATCGTGCTCGACTTCGGCGACATCGAGAAGAATTTCTACACCCACGTCATCTTCGCGACCGACAACATGGTCGAGAAGCGGACCGACGCGCTGCGCCGGTTCCTGCGCGGCTGGTTCAAGACCATCGCGTTCATCCGGGCGAACAAGGCCGAGACCGTGAAGATCACGTCCAAGGCGATCGAGGTGCGCGAGAGCATCGTGAACCGCATCTACGATGCGCAGGTCGGCGGCTTCTCGGGCGATGGGTCGTGGGACCCGGTGGCGATCGAAGTGATCCGGAAGTCGCTCAAGGATCTCGGCATCCTCGACTCGCTGCCGGATGCGCGCACGATCTACAACGACAAATTCGTGCCGGTGAAGCTCTGACGTGAGCACGGGGGGGACCGCCGGCGGGGCGACAACCGCATCGATAAACGTGGCGCAGGCACCGGTCATTGCCGTCGACCACGTGTCGATGGAATTCCCGGGCCGCGATCCGAGCCAGCGCGTGCTTGCGCTCGACGACGTCTCGATCGATATCCGCAAGGGCGAATTCGTCTGCCTGCTCGGCCCGTCCGGCTGTGGCAAGAGCACGCTGCTCAACATCATCGGCGGCATGCTCACGCAGACCTCCGGCACCGCGACCGTCAACGGCACGCCGGTGACGAGCCCGCGCCCGAACGAGATCGCCTATGTGTTCCAGGAGAGCACGCTGTTTCCCTGGTTCACGGTGCTCGAGAATTTCCGGCTGGCGCTGAAATTCCGCGGCATCGAGGAGGCGAGCTGGCGCGACCGCGCCATGCAGTCGCTCTCCGCGGTCGGCATGGAGCAGTTCGCCAGCCACTATCCCAAGCAGCTCTCGGTCGGCATGAAGCAGCGCATCAATCTCGCGCGCGGGCTGTGCGTCGGCTCCGAGGTGCTGCTGCTCGACGAGCCGTTCGCGGCGCTCGACGAGCAGACCCGCATGGTGCTGGGCGAAGACCTCTCGATCCTTCTTGCACGCCGGGGCAAGACCATCGTGTTCGTCACCCATTCGCTGGCCGAGGCGGTGTTCCTCGCCGACCGCATCATCGTGATGACCGCGCGGCCGGGGAAGGTGAAGGCGAGCATCCAGGTGCCGGAGCCGCACCCGCGCTCGCCCGACTTCATGCTGACCGACGCGTTCCAGGACATCCGCAAGGAGCTCTACGGCCTGCTGCGCGACGAGATCAGGCAGACGGTCGCCGCGATGCGCGTCGCGCGCGACGCGCAGGCGTGATGAAGATGGTGGGGAACGAACTGCATTACGTTTCGAAGAGCGGGGCGGAAATTATTGTGCCCTCTCCCCTTGCGGGAGAGGGCGGCCCGGTCTCTCAACATCATGAAGTGGGTGAGGGGTCCGCTTCGCAAGATGATTCTGGCGAAGAAAACCCCTCACCCGGTCGAGTTCGTTGACATGTCTGAGCTGCCCTCTCCCGCAAGGGGAGAGGGCACATTAACGAGCCAGCGCGCTCGCGGCATCGATGGTGCTCCGATGATCGCGAACGACACGCTCGTCATCCGCACCATCCAGTTCGGCCTGTTCGCCGCGTTGTTCGGCGCCTGGTACATCGTGACGCGATCCGGCGCCGCGCCGCTCAAGCTGTTCCTGCCGGCGCCGGAGCTGGTCTGGCGCGAGATGGGCGTGCTGCTGCAGTCCGGCCAGCTCTGGTCGGCGCTCTACGTGACCATCACCTCGATCGCCAAGGCCTATGCGATCGCGGTCGTCGCCGGGATCGCGGTCGGCTTTGCGGTCGCGCGCTCGCGCACGCTGGTGCACATGTTCGAGCCGGTGCTGTCGGGCATGTTCGCGGTGCCGCTGACCATGTTCTTCCCGCTGTTCGTGCTGTTCTTCGGCATCGGCCCGGACTCGAAGGTCGCCTATGGCGCGACCTACGCGTTCTTCCCGATCGCGCTCAACACCATCGCCGCGTTCTCCAATGTCGACGAGCTCTATCTCAAGGCCTCGCGCGCCATGGGCGCGTCGTCCTGGCAGCAGTTCCGCTATGTCTACATGCCGGCGGCGCTGCCGGTGACGCTCACCGGGATGCGCATCGGCTTCTTCATCTGCATCGCCTCGGTGCTGGGCGGCGAGACGCTCGCCGCCACCGCCGGCGTCGGCCGCGCCACCGCGCTGGCGGCGGAATTGATGGAGACCGCCAGGCTCTACGCCTGGATCGCGTTCGTGGTCTGCATGTCGGTGATGCTCAACCTGCTCGCGCTCGCGGTCGAGACGCGCAGCGAGCGGGAGTGAACGGCATGTCTCCAGGCAAGATCCGACTGGTCCGGCTGCTGCTGATCCTCGGCGTCGTGCTGCTGTGGGAGTTCTACGCGCGGGTGTTCGCGACCTCGTCGCTTGCGGCCGCCCCAAGCGAGGTGTTGGCGCAGCTCTGGCCGAAAGTCCTGGGCGAGCCGCGCGTGCGCGCCGCCATCGCCGTCACGCTGATCGAGCTGGTCGTTGCGTTCGTGATGTCGGTGGTGTTCGGGATGCTGATCGGCGTCCTGATCGGGCTCACCGACATCGGCCGGCGCAGCTTCTATCCGATCGTGCTGCTGCTCTACGGCATTCCGCAGGCGATTCTCTTGCCGCTGTTCGTGCTGGTGTTCGGCCTCGGCCCGGCCAGCAAGATCGCCTTCGGCTTCAGCCACGGCATCTTCCCGGTGATCGTCAACACCATCGCCGGCATGCGCAACGTCAACCCGCTGCTGCTGCGCGGCGCCGCCGCCATGGGCGCGACCCGTTTCGAGCAGTTGCGCTACGTGATGTTCCCGCACATGGTGACGGCGGTGTTCACCGGCTTGCGGCTGGCGATGACGCTGACGCTGCTCGGCGTGCTGCTGGCGGAGCTGTTCGTCTCGCAGGGCGGCATCGGCTTCTTTACGCTGCTCTATGCCGAGACCTTCAACCCGGCGTCGCTGATCGCGCTGATCCTGACGCTGGCGCTGCTCGCGATTATTCTCAACGAGCTGGTGCGCATGATCGAGGCGCGCTTCTCGCGCTGGAAGGAATGACGGAGGTTGCCGTGAGCGTGTTCGCAGACCGCCGGGCGCGGCTGTTGCAGGAGATGGCGGGCGAGGGGCTCGACGTCCTCCTGCTCTACGGCAATGCCTGGCAGAACGATTATCTGCGCTACGCCACCGATTTCGGCATCCTCGAAGGGCAGGCGCTCGTCATCGTGCGCGAGGACGGCGTCACGCTCTATCTCGACTGGCGCTCGAGGCCGACCGCGCCGCACTCGAATGCACCGGCATCGAGGTCGTGCATGCGCAAAACCTCATCGCCGAGGTCGACAAGGCGCTCAACCGGCTCAGCAACCGCCGCATCGGCACCGCGCCGGCGCGCCTGATCCCGCGCAAGCTCGCGGCGCGCGCCAAGGACCTCAATCTCGGCGACCGCACTTCTTTCTTGGACCGCCTGCTGATGGGGAAGCTTGCGTCGGAGGTCGACGCCATCCGCCGCGCCTGCAAGGTCGCGGATGAAGGCTATGCGGTGTTCCGCGACGCCGCGCGGCCGGGCCGCGCCGACTACGAGCTGATCGCCGAGGCCGAGGCGTTCTTCCGCTCCAAGGGCGTCGACGACAATTTCCAGATCATCGGCGTCGGCGGCCCGGAAGTGCGCGGCATGGCGCCGCCGAGCGGCAAGAAGCTGAAAGCGGGTGACATGGTCACCACCGAGCTGACGCCCTGCGTCGACGGCTACTACGCGCAGATCTGCCGCACGCTTGTCGTCGGCGAGCCCAATGCCGAGCAGAACAAGGCGTTTGCGCTCTACCGCGAGGCGATGGAAGCGGGGATCGCCGCGGTGCGCGACGGCGTCACCGCCGCCGACATCGCCCGCGCCGAGAACGACATCTTCCGCCGCGAAGGGCTCGGCGACTACGTCACCGACCAATACACGCGCGTGCGCGGGCATGGCGTCGGGCTGTTCGCCGATACCAAGCCGCACATCCTCGAAGACGTGACCACGCGGATCGACGCCGGGATGACGCTGATCGTGCACCCCAACACCTACCACCCGGTGGTCGGCTATCTGGTGCTCGGCGACGTGGTGGCGGTGACCAAAGAAGGCTGCGAGGTGTTCACCGGGACGCCGCGCGAGCTGTTCGGCATGCCGGCGTGAGGAATTAGAGACATGCGCCGCGGCTTGATGGGATGGAATGCGGAGGAATTGCCGAAGGCGGCGCTGGAGGCGCGCATCGCGCGGCTGCGCGCGGCGATGGCGCGCAACGGCTTCGACGCCGCGCTGTTCTACACCAACCTGGTGCAGCCGAGCGCGGTGACCTGGCTCACCGGCTTCACGCCGTACTGGTCGGACGGCATGCTGCTGCTGCCGAAGGATGGCGCGCCGGTGTTCGCGACCGCGCTGTCGAAGCGCGTCGCCAACTGGATCCGCACCACCAATACGCTGAGCGAGATCGTCAACACGCCGAAGCCGGGCGCCGCGGTCGGGGCGCGCATCGCGACGGCCGGCTGCAAGCGCGTCGGCGTGCTGGAATATGACGCGCTGCCGGCCGGGCTGTTCGACGAGATCATCGGCGCTGCGGCAAATGTCGAGCTAGCCGACATGTCGGACGTGTTCGCCGGGGCGCGGCGGAGTATCGACGACGCCGAGCGCGGGCTTATCGGCCGCGCCGATACGCTCGCGCGAACGGCGCTCGATCTCATCGACGCGGGCAAGGCGACCGACGCGGGCGAAGTCGCGGGGCTGGTCGAGAAGCACGCGCGGCTCGGCGGCGCCGAGGAAGCCTATATCGCGGTGGCTGCAAACCTCGATGCCGACCGCCGCCTGATCCGCGTCTCGGGGACGCTGCCGCTCGCAAATCGTTTCGCGGTACGTGCCTCGGTCGCCTACAAGGGCGCCTGGGTGCGGCGGATCAAGAGCTTCGCCCGCGACGAGGCCGCGCGACGGGTCTATGCCGACGCCGATGCCTGGCTCACGCGTATTGCGTCGTCGATCGAGCCCGGCAAGCCGTTGGATGCGCAGCTTGCCGCACACCTGAAAGCGCTTCCCAATGCAAGCCTACGCAGTTGGATGGCGGAAAGTTGCATCGGCAGCTATCCGCTGGCAGCGATTGCGGACGCTCCGGTCGCAGGCGGCTTCCTCGTGCTCACCGTCGAGCTGTCGCTCGACGGCATGCCCTGGCTCGGCGCGACACCGGCGTTTGTTGCGTAGGGTGGGCAAAGGCGCGTCTTCGCGCCGTGCCCACCATGGTCTTGATCCGCGGAAAGGATAGTGGTGGGCACGCTTCGCTTTGCCCACCCTACCAGGCTTGCATCAATTCCTCAGCGTCGCGAAGAAGCGCACGCCGCGGCCCGGCATCAGCACCTCGTCCTTCTTGAACGACACATGGTTGCGGATGTCGTCGTTGAGCAGGTTGTTGCCGGTGATGCCAAGCGTGAGGAAGCGCGCGCCGAAATCGTTCGGCCGAGCGGCGTGGTGTAGACGAGCTCGGCCTTGAGCAGGTTATAGCCGTCGGTCGGCGTCTCGCCCGCCGTCGCGACGTTGTTCTGGCTGAATGCGTGCAGGAGGTTGACCCGCGCCAGCCAGTTGGCATCGCGCCAGTAGACGCCGCCGCCGATGCGCACCGGCGGGATGCGCGGCACATTGGTGCCGTCGGTGAAGGTCGCGCGCACCACGTCGAACTGGTTCTCGATCCCGAAAATGCCGCTTCCGAGCGGCGCGACGTCGAACTGGCTCTGGAATTCGCCGCCGCGGAAGGTCGCGTCGCGCTGCGAATAGATCGCCTGGTTGAGGTCGCCGCCGGCGACCGAAGAACGGCGCGCCGGTGCAGGTGTCGACCGTGGCGTCGCAGGTCTCGCCGGTCAGGTTGCGGAAGATGAAGTTCGAGTAGCGCGTGTAGTAGGCGGTCGCCTCGAAGCGGAACTGCCCGCGCGGACGCCGCAGCCCGATCTCGACGGTCTTGGCGGCCTCGATCTTGAGGTTGGGATTGCCGATGTCGAAGGTCTCGGTCGCCTCGTGCACGCCACGTGAGAGCAGTTCCGGCGCCCGCGGCGCGCGCTCGACATATTGCGCGGTCACGCTGCCGACGAGGCCGAGCGGCAGATCCTGCAGGAAGCCGATGGCGCCGCTCTTCGGCGTGAAGCGGCGGTCGCGCGCGATATTGGTGAACGGATCGACCAGCAGATCGGGCACCGCGCCCGTCACACGCGATTCCTCGATGCGGCCGGCGACCTGCGCCCGCTGGGTCTCGTTGAAGCGGAATTCGTTGAACATGAAGCCGGCGACGCTGGTGGTGCGGTTGGGATCGAACAGGCCGCCCTCGACGCCGGGCGCGTTCAGCCGCTGGTGCATGCCCTGCACGCCCAGCGCCGTGGTGAGCGTCGCGAACCGCAGATCGAACGGCGTGAGCTGCACCTCGACGCGGCCTTCCTGCTCCTTGTTGGTGAAGGTCTGCTGGATGCCGTCGAAGCCGCCTTCGTTGGCGAGCTCGTTGTGCTTGTAGTCGGTGTGGCCGAGCCAGAACCGGATCGCGTCGATGCCGGAGGCCTGCGGGCGGTATTCGCCGCGGCTCGCGACCTTGGTCTGGTGCATGTCGATGCGGGTGTTGGTCTCGGTCGATTCCAGACCCGGCACGCGATAGAGGCTCGCGTTGCGCGTCACCGCGACGCCGACAAAGCCCTGCTCGAAGATGTAGGAGCCGCCGACCGATTGCCCGTCCGCGCGCATCGACGAATTCGGCTGCCGCCCGTTGAACGGCAGCGTCTGGTCGCGCGGCGGCAGATAGGGATAGCGCGGGATGCGGTAGTCGTCGTTTCGCCGGCCGAACGCGTCGGCGTGAAAGGCGAAATTGCCGGCGGCGGCGTCGAGGATGACGGCGCCGTCGAGGCCGTCGTCGACTGTGGTGCCGGCGCCGCGCATCTCGTATTTCAGGCACGGCGCCGGCATCACGCCGGGGGCAACTGATTTGGTTGGAAAGCCAGTCGGGGCGTCGGCCCGGCAGGGCAGCGCATCCGGTATCCGGTTGTTGGTCGCGTTGACCACGCCGCCGATCGCCTGCGAGCCCCAGCGCAAGGTCGCCGGGCCGCGCACCACCTCGACCCTTTCGGCCGCCAGCGGATCGAGCGGCACGGCGTGATCTTCGCCGAGCTCCGACACGCCGCTCGAGCCGATGCCGTTCTCCTGGATGCGCACGCGGTAGGTGTCGAGACCGCGCACGATCGGGCGGCTCGCGGCACCGGGCGCGAAGCTCGAGCCGGTGATGCCGGGCTTGCCGAACAGGAGATCGCCGAGCGTGGCGCCGCCGTTGCGCTCAATCTCCTCGCGGCTGACCACCGTCACGGTGGCGAACTGGTCGGCGACGATCGGGAGCCAGCCGGGCGGCAGTTCGGCCGGCGCGGCGGGTTCGGGCGTCGCCGGGGCGGGCGCTGTCACCGCCGGGCGGGCGGCGGGGCGCGGCCGCGCCCGTACGATGGGGCTCGGCGCGCGGACCACGATATCCGGCAGCCTGGTCTCTGTTTGTGCCGCTGCCGGACCATCGCCGATCCCCACCGCCACGATCGAGACCGCTACGCCGCCGAGAACAATCCCCCGACCCCACCCGTCCGCCATGACACCCCGAACCTGTAAATGTTATAATATTACATTTTGTTATAACATTGCGCAGAGGGGCGGGGCTGTCAATCGCGATTTCTGTGGACGGGGCGGTCGATGGGTCGGGCCTGCGCGTTCCGGCTCCTGGCTGGGGATGGCGCCGGAAGCGAGGGAGAATCGCGCAATTGACGCGGCCGCGAGGCCCTCTTAAGTAACGCCCACCTCAGAACAACCCGAGCCCCCGCCGCGCGGGACAACCGGAGCACGTTATGAAAGTCCGTAATTCGCTGAAGTCGCTGCGCGGCCGTCACCGCAACAACCAGCTGGTGCGCCGGAAGGGCCGGGTCTACGTCATCAACAAGACCAACAAGCGCTTCAAAGCCCGCCAGGGTTGAGCCGCGGCGCCGTTTTCGCCGTCACCCTGCCTTGATCCCAGGCTTTGCTGCGCGGTGGTGAAACGTTAGACTCCGCCGCATGAGCAACCGATTCCACGCGCTGCTCGCCTTTGCGTTCATGGCCTTGGCCGTGACGCTGGCCGCGCCGTCGCAGGCGCAGACGCCGGAGCTCGCGCCGCCCGGCGCCGAGCCGCCGCAGCCGGTCGAGCCGCCGCCCAATACGCCGCGGCCGCAGCGCGGCGATCCGACGAAAAACCTCGATCGGCTGTTCGCAGCGTTGCGGGTCGCGCCGACCAACGAGAGCGCGAAATTCATCGAGGGCAACATCTGGGCCGCCTGGGCGGCGCAGGGTGGCGACACCGCCTCGCTGCTGATGAGCCGGGTGCGGGTCGCGACCGAGGGCAAGGACTACGACCTCGCGATCAAGCTCCTGACCGCGATCATCGACATCAAGCCCGACTACATCGAAGCCTGGAACCGGCGCGCCACGCTGTACTTCCACAAGCGCGACTACGTGTCGGCGATGAGCGACTTGCGCTCCGTGCTGACGCGCGAGCCCCGGCACTTCGGCGCCTGGGCCGGCCTCGGCATGATCCTCAACGACGTCGGCGACGAGCGGCGCGCGCTGGCGGCCTTCCGCCGCGCGGTCGAGCTCTATCCGCGCATGGAGCGGATCCCCGACCTGATCAAGCGGCTGACCGAGACGGTCGACGGCCGCGATCTGTAGCCGCGCTCGCGGCTATCGTTACAAATCCCGGCCGGCTTCGGCGCCGACAAACGCAATCCGCAGCATGTTGGTGGCGCCCGGCGTGCCGAGCGGCACGCCCGCGACCACGATCACGCGCTGTCCCGCGCGCGCGAAGCCGTCCTTGAACGCGAGCCGGCAGGCGCGCTCCACCATGTCGTCCTGATCGTGCGCGTCCTCCGCCACGATGGCGTGCACGCCCCAGGCCACCGACAGCCGGCGGGCGGTCGCGACATTGGGTGAGATCGCGACGATCGGCGAATGCGGCCGCTCGCGCGCGACGCGCAACGCGGTCGAGCCGGAAAACGTCCAGCAGATGATCGCGGCGAGTTCGAGCGTTTCGGCGATCTGGCGCGCGGCGGCGGAGATCGCGTCGGCGCCGGTCGGCTCCGGATCGGCGCGCTGCGCCTGCATGATCGAGTGATGGAGCTGATCCTTCTCCACCTCCTCGGCGATCCGGTTCATGGTGGCGACCGCCTCGACCGGATACTTGCCGGCCGCCGATTCCGCCGACAGCATCACCGCGTCGGCGCCTTCGAAGATGGCGGTGGCGACGTCCGACACTTCGGCGCGGGTCGGCACCGGGCTGTTGATCATCGACTCGAGCATCTGCGTCGCGACCACGACCGGCTTGCCGGCGCGCCGCGCCGCGCGCGTCATCGATTTCTGGATGCCCGGCACCCGCTCGAGCGGCATCTCGACGCCAAGGTCGCCGCGCGCGACCATCAGCGCGTCGGTGATGTCGAGGATCTCCTCGAGCCGGGTCACCGCCTGCGGCTTCTCGATCTTGGCCATCACCTGGGCGCGGCCGCGGGTGATCTTCTTGGCTTCCGCGATGTCTTCCGGCCGCTGGATGAAGGAGAGCGCGATCCAGTCGACGTTGGCGTCGAGCGCGGCTTCGAGATCGGAGCGATCCTTCTGCGCCAGCGCCGAGAACGGAATTGTGGTGTCGGGCAAGCTCACGCCCTTGCGGTCCGACAGGTTGCCGCCGACTTCGACGCGCGTGACGATCTTGCCCTCGGCAACCTCGGTCGCGGTCAGGCGGATCTTGCCGTCGTCGAGCAGCAGCGCATGGCCGGGCTCGATCGCTTCGAAGATCTCGGGATGCGGCAGGTGCACGCGTGCGGTGCTGCCCGGCGCCTTGTCGAGATCGAGCGTGAACGTGGCGCCCTTCGGCAGCGCCACCGGGCCGCCTTCGAACTGCCCGACGCGCAGCTTCGGGCCCTGCAGATCGACCAGGATGCCGATCGGCCGCTCGCATTCCTCCTCGATCGAGCGGATGGTCGACGACCAGCTCGCGCATGCGGTCATGCGACGTGTGGCTCATATTGATGCGGAAGACGTCGGCGCCGGCGCGGAACAGCGCCGCGATCACGGAACGCTCGGAAGACGACGGGCCGAGCGTGGCGACGATCTTGGTACGGCGCAGACGTCGCATCAGCTAGTTCTTACGCGCCGGGAAGGGCGCATTCTTGCCGCCAGCCGGCGAGGGAACCGGTGTCAACGGCACGCGCGATTGCAGCGGTTGCTGCGGCGCCTGATCGGCCGAGTCGGTGAGCTGCACCGTCCATGACGGCTGCTCGCCGGTGTCGACCTCGAAGAAGCCGGTGCGGTCATAGCCACGCGCGAGGCAATCCTCGGTGCCGCGGATCGTGAATTCCTTTTCTCGCGTGCACATGTACGCCCTGCCGGCCCATTCGCCTGCGCGATCATAGTCGACCGCATAGACGTAATAATAACGTGCGGCGAGGGTTCCGCGCAGAATAGTCTCGCAGGTCCGCGCCGACAGGTTCCACCAGCCTTCGGTGGTCCAGTGTTCGCTGTCCTTGTAGCCGAGCGCGACGCCGACCCGGCTGCCGGTATTGTTGCAGATGCGGAAATCGGCGGCCGCGATATCGGCCTGCAATACGGCGACGCCGACGATCAGCAAGCCAAGCATGCCGGAGCGCACGCCAGGCATGCGTCGCGGCCAGTCGCGACCCGCACACGCAGCGGTTGGTTTTTCGGTCATTGCAGTCCCCGATACCGGGATATCGCGTGAAGATTCAGGGGCTGTCAACGAGGATGGCGCGGAAGTCGCTGACGTTGGTGCATGTCGGGCCCGGTTTCAAAAGATCGCCAAGCTTTTCAAAGAATTCGGTCGAATTATTGGCGTCAAGAAAGGCGGCAGGATCGAGGCCGAGCGCCCGTGCCCGGCTCATTGTCGTCGAATCAATGAAGGCCCCGGCCGGATCCTCGGATTTGCCGCCGCCGCCGTCGATTCCGTCGGTGTCGCCCGCAAGCGCCGCAATCCCGGCCGCGCCGTCGAGCGCGATGGCGAGCGCCAGCATGTATTCCTGATTCGGGCCGCCGCGGCCCTTGCCGCGCAAGGTGACGGTCAGTTCGCCGCCGGTCATGATGACGGCGCGCTTGCCCTGTGCGCGCAGCTCACGCGCCAGCCGCGCGTGCTCGGCGGCCGCGGCGCGGGCCTCGCCCTCGACGCGCGTCCCGAGCAGGACGGCCTCGTATCCGCTGGCGCGCACCGCGGCCTCGACTTTGTCGAAGACGTCGGATGGTCGCGCCGCCAGCACGAATGAAGAATTTGCGAACACGGCGTCGCCGGGCTTCGGCGTTTCGTTTTCGGGATCGGCGAGCGCCGTTGCCACCGCGACGGAGACGTCGATGCGATAGCGCTCGATCGTCGCGCGCGCGTCTTCGAGCGTGCTGGGATCGGGCACGGTCGGGCCCGAACCGATCACCGCGGGATCGTCGCCGGGCACATCCGAGATCGCGATCGTCACCAGGCGCGCCGGGCTGATCCGCTCGGCGAGGCGGCCGCCTTTGATGCGCGAGAGGTGCTTGCGCACGCCGTTGATCTCGGAAATCGACGCGCCCGATGCCAGCAGCGCGCGGGTGAGCGCCTGCTTCTCGGCGAGCGAGAGCCCTCCCGCCGGCGCGATCCAGTTCGCCGACGCGCCGCCCGACATCAGCACCACGACCAGATCGTCCGGCCCGGCGGTATCGGCGAGCGACAGCGTTTCCAAGGTCCCGGCCAGGCCGGCCGCATCGGGCACGGGGTGCCCGGCCTCGATCAGGCGCACATGCCGGGTCGGGCGGCCGTAGCCGTGGCGGGTGACCGCGAGGCCCTCGATCCGGCTGGCGGGCAAGCCATGGCCGTCGAGGTAGTGCCGCTCCGCAACCTCGGCCATCGCGCCCGCGCCCTTGCCGGCGGCCAGGATGATAAGCCGGCCTGATCGTGGCGGCTCCGGCAGATGGGGGGGCAGGCAATGGCTGGGGTGCGCGGCCGCCACCGCGGTGTTGTAAAGCCCCTCCAGGAAGGCACGGCTTGATCCGGCCACGATCGGAAGTCCTTGCGCTTCGACGGGCGGCACTCTCCACGGCGGGAACGCTTTTGTCACCAGTTTTGAACTCTCGCTGGCGCACCATTTAGGAAACCGGCCCCGCCTCGTTATCCGAAAGGCCAATGGCACATTGTTACGCCCGCCAAGGTAAAATAGACTTCTTCCAACCAATCCGGGCTGCACACCGGATCAGCAAACAGAGGGAGGAGTTCGATGGCGGTCACCGCATTCGTCATCAATGGGCAGAAAGCGAGCGTCGACGTCGCACCCGACACGCCGCTGCTGTGGATCGTGCGTGAGCACCTGAAGCTCAGCGGCACCAAGTTCGGGTGCGGCACCGGCCTGTGCGGCGCCTGCACCGTTCACGTGGATGGCCGCGCGGCGCGTTCCTGCCAGGTCACCGCATCGCAAGTCGCGGGCAAGCGCGTCACCACGATCGAGGGGCTTTCGCCCAAGGCCGATCATCCGCTGCAGCGCGCGTGGATCGCGGAGCAGGTGCCGCAATGCGGCTACTGCCAGTCCGGCCAGATCATGCAGGCGGCGGAATTGCTGGCGCGCAACAAGAAGCCGACGCGCGAGCAGATCGTCGAGCACATGGACGGCAATCTCTGTCGCTGCGGCACCTATCCGCGCATCGTCCGCGCCATCCAGCGCGCCGCGGGGGAGCGTGACATGACCAGCAAACGTAACAAGTCAGCGCGCGCGCTCAGCCGCCGCGAGATGCTCGCCGGCTCGGCCGGCCTGTCGTTTGCCTTCGCGCTCGGCGCGCCGTCGCTGTTCGGCGAGAGCGATGCGCTCGCGCAGGCTCCCGGACGGCTCAACGCCTATGTGTCGATCGCCAAGGACGGCACCATCACCATCATGTCGCCGGCGCTCGAGATGGGGCAGGGGGTCAACACCGCGCTGCCGCTGATCATCGCGGAAGAGCTCGACGCCGACTGGTCGAAGGTCAAGGTCGTGCAGGCGCCGATCAATGCGGTCTACAACCATCCGATCCTGCAGCAGCAACTGGTGGTCGGAAGCCTGACCACGCGCGGCTACTGGATTCCCTGCCGCACGGCGGCGGCGCAGGCGCGCCGCGTGCTGCTCGATGCGGCGGCGGAGCGCTGGAACGTGCCGGTGACGGAGCTCACCACCGAGCCGAGCACCGTGGTGCATGCGGCGTCGAAGCGCCGGATGAGCTACGGCGAGGTCGCGAGCTTCGCCAAGGTCCCGGAGAAGATGCCCGAGATCAAACCCGACCAGCTCAAGCCGGCGAAGGAGTTCCGGCTGATCGGCAAGGACGTGCCGCGGCCCGACGTGGTCGACAAGTCGTCCGGCAAGCCGATCTACGCCATGGACGTGCAGGTGCCGGGCATGGTCTACGCCACGCTGGCGCGCGCGCCGGTGCGCGGCTCCGGCCCGACCTCGTTCAACCGCGACGAGCTCAAGAAGCAGCCCGGCATCATCGATGCGGTCGCGCTCGACAACGGCGTCGGCATCATCGGCAACACCGTCGAGGCGGTGTTCGCCGCGCGCGGCAAGCTGAAGGCCGAATGGAAAGAAGCGCCGGGCTCGAAGGTCGATTCCGAAGCGAACCTGCACGAATATGTCGCCCATGTGCGCGATCCCGCGCGCAAGGGCGTGGTCGGCCGCACCACCGGAGACGCCAATGCGGCGATCGCCGGCGCGGCCAAGGTGCATGCCTCGGATTTCACCTGCGACTACGTCTATCACGCGCAGATGGAGCCGCATGTCTGCGTCGCTTCCGTCACGCCCAACGGCGTCGAGGTGTGGACCGGCACGCAATGGCCGACCAAGGCGGTGGCCGAGGCGGCCAAGGCCGCCGGCGTCACGCCGGACAAGGTGACGCTGCATCAGATGCAGATGGGCGGCTCGTTCGGCCGCAACATCTTCGTCGAATACGTGATCGACGCGGTGAACCTGTCGAAGGCGGCGGGCAAGCCGGTGAAGATGATCCAGAGCCGCAGCGACGACGTCGTGCACGGCCGCTTCCGGCCGATGTATGCGCAGCGCATCGAGGTCGGCCTCGACGCCGGTGGCAAGGTCGTCGGCTGGCGGCACCGGATCGCCGCCGACACGGTGGTGCCCTATATCTACGACCAGAAGCGGATGGAGATGCAGAAGGGCGTCGACCACATCGTGTTCGCCGGCGCCGACGTTCCGCACTACGACGTGCCCGCGCATGTCGCGGACCACATCTACGAGGAGCGCGGCGTGCGGACCGGCGCCTGGCGCGGCATCGGCGCGGGCGCGACCAACTTCGCGATCGAGGTCGTGATCGACGAGCTGGCGCAGCTCGCCGGGGCGAGCCCGCTCGAATACCGGCTTGCGCTGCTGAAAGATCCACGTGCAAAACGCGTGGTCGAGACCGCGGCGAAGATGGCCGAGTGGAGCCGCAAGCGCGACGGCACGCGCGCTCGGCATCTCGTTCGGCAAGCTCGGGCTGCCGCCGATCGGCTTCGCGCTGGTCGGGACGGTCGCCGAGGTGTCGCTCGACCGCGCCAGCGGCAAGCTCCGCTGCCACAATCTGTGGTGCGCGGCCGACGTCGGCCTGCCGGTGCAGCCCGGCAACGTGGTGGCGCAGCTCGAGAGCTCGCTGATCTTTGCGCTCGGCAGCGCGCTCAAGGAACGCATCACGATCAAGAACGGCGTGGTGCAGCAGACCAACTTCCACGACTACGAGATCATGCGGTTGTCGGAGACGCCGCAGATCCGCGTGGAGGTCATCCGCTCGGGCGACATTCCGCTGCCGGTCGGCGAGCTCGGCATGCCGGGCGTGGTGCCGGCGGTGTCGAACGCGGTGTTCGCGCTCACCGGCCGGCGGCTGCGCAACGCGCCGTTCACGCCGAACCGCGTCAAGACGGCGCTGGCATAGCTGTTGCCCTGGCATAGCCGTTGCAATGACGGCTCCGTGAGTTCACGCATTGTGAGCCCACTCATGGAGCCGTCATGCCTTCGCGCCGCAAATTTCTTCGATTGTCCGCCGCCTGCGCGGCCGCGCCCGCGCTCGCCGGCCGGGCGTGGGCGCAGGACTATCCCACCCGTCCGGTGCGCTGGTTGATCGGTTTTGCGCCGGGCGGCCCGAACGACATCCTGGCGCGCATCATCGGCCAGCACCTGTCGGAGAAGCTCGGCCAGCCATTCGTGATCGAGACCCGGCCGGGCGCCGGCGGCAATCTCGCAACCGGGGCCGTGGCGTCGGCGGCGCCGGACGGCCACACGCTGCTCGGCATCGGCCACTTCAACGCCATCAACGCGACGCTCTATCAGAAGCTGCCGTTCGACTTCGTGCGCGACATCGTGCCGGTCGCCGGTGTGGCGCAGGCGCCGAACATCCTGATGATTCATCCGTCGGTGCCGGCGAAGTCGGTGGCGGAATTCGTCGCGTATCTGAAAGGCAACCCGGACAAGCTCAGCTACGCGTCGTCGGGCAACGGCACCTCGTCCCACCTGGCGGCGGAATTGTTCAAGGCGATGACCGGCACGTCGATGCAGCACGTGCCTTATCGAGGAACAGGAGCCGTTTGGCCCGACCTGCTCACCGGGCAGGTGCAGGTCTACTTCACGTCGCCAGTGGGCTCGCTGCAATACCTGCAGGACGGCAAGCTCAAGGCGCTGGCGGTGACGACGGCGGCCCCTTCCGATGTGCTGCCGAACGTTCCGACGGTCGCAGCGACGGTGCCGGGCTTCGAGGTCACCACCTGGTTCGGCATCGGCGCGCCGAAAGCGACACCGGCCGCGATCGTCGAGCGGCTCAACCGCGAGACCAATGCCGCCCTTGTCGATCCCAAGATCAAGGCGCGACTTGCTGACCTTGGCGGCGCGCCGTTCGTCGCGTCGCCGGCGGAGATGGCTACCTTTCTCGCGGCCGAGGTCGACCGCTGGGGCCGGGCGGTGAAATTCTCCGGCGCCAAGGTGGATTGAGGCGGCGCTTCGTAATACGCTTGCGGTCAACAGCACTTCGTCGGGAGGTTTCGCGTGAACTACAAGAAATCCCAGGCCAAGGACGCATCGCGCGCGCAGTTCCGCGGCATCTGGGCCGCCATCACCACGCCGTTCACGGGCGACCTCGCGCTCGATGAGGCCGGCCTGCGCGCCAACATGCGCTACCTCACCGGGACGCTGCATGTCGATGGCGTGTTCTGCACCGGCGTGATGGGCGAGTTCTGGTCGCTCACCAAGGAAGAGCGCAAGCGCATCGTCGAGATCGTGGCCGAAGAGGCGCGCGGCAAATGCGGCGTCATCGCCCAGACCGGCAGCACCTCCGCGCACGAGACCGTCGAGCTGACGCGGCATGCCGAGGAAGCCGGCGCCGATTTCGTGATCATGATGACGCCGTTCTATCCGCACACCGACGAGGCCATGGTCTACGACTGGTTCGCGTTCGTCGCCGCGCGCGTCAATATCGGCATCTGGCTGTTCGACACGCCCTATTCCGGCCGTCCGGCGATCTCGCCGGCGACGACCGCGCGGCTGGCGCAGATCGAGAACATCTGCGGCGCCAAGATCGCGCGCCCGCTCGAGCACTATCTCGCGGTGCAGAAGCTCTGCGGCGACAAGATCGTCATGAGCTCGCCGTCGGAAACCGATTTCCTGATGATGATGCGCGACCACGGCCAGAAGGTGCATCAATCCTCGGCCTCGCCGTACCTGATCCAGACCGCCGCCTGGCAGCCGATGCGCGACTACACCGAGTTGGCGCTGGCGGGCCGCTTCGCCGAGGCCGCCAAGGTTTCGGAGACGCTGAACGATGCGCGCGCGGTCGCCAAGCGCTGGCTGCATGGGCGCTGGCACGACACCCACGTGCTGCCGATCGCCGCGATCAAGGCGTGGTCGGAGATGCTCGGCATGGCGGCCGGGCCGGTGCGCACGCCGCTGCTGCAGATGAGCGCTGAGGAGCGCCGCGCGATGCGCGACGAGATCGAAGCCGCCGGCCTCCTCGCCGGCCAGCGCGCAGCGGCGGTCGCGTAGCGCATGTTGGAGTCGGCTCTCTCACCCGCTCATTCCCGCGAAAGCGGGAATCCGAACTCTTCCTTTGTGGCCCCTGGGTCCCCGCTTGCGCGGGGACGAGCGGATAGGGCGTTCATTGTCGCCGTGGTTGCGCTCGGCATTGGCTTGGGCGCCGGCGCCGCGCAGGCGCAGACGCAGGCGCAGACCTTCCCCAGCCAGCAAGTCCGCGTCATCGTGCCGATCTCGGCCGGCAGCGTGACCGACATCCTGGCGCGCACCGTCGGCGAGAAGCTCGCCGAAACCTGGCGCCAGCAGGTGATCGTCGAGAACCGTCCCGGCGTGCCGGGCGTCGCCAGCGCGGCGAAGTCGCCGGCCGACGGCCACACGCTGATGCTGTTCTCGAACGGCCTCACGATCCTCAGCGCGCTCAACCGCAACCTCAACTTCGATCCGGTCAACGACTTTTCCGGCGTCACCAAGGTCGGCTCGGTGCCGTTCATCCTGATCGCCAATCCGAGCCTGCCGGCGAACACCGTGAAGGACCTGATCGCGCTGGCGAAGGAGAAGCCGGGCACGATCAACATCGCCGTTCCCGGCCGCGGCACCGCCGCCTCGATCGCGAGCGAATTGTTCCGGCGCGAGGCCGGCGTCAATATCGTCGCGGTGCCCTACAAGGGCGCGCCGGAGGCGCATACCAGCGTGCTGCGCGGCGACGCCCACATCTTCTTCTCGAACCTGAGCGCGGCCGCCGAGCTCATCCATTCCGGCAAGGTGCGGCCGCTGGCGGTGTCGACGCGCGAGCGGCTCGCGGCGTTCCCGGATATCCCGACGCTGGCGGAAGCCGGCCTGCCGAACTTCGACTACGACGCCTGGTTCGGCGTGCTGGTGCCGGCGGCGACCCCGCGGGCCACCGTGGAGACGCTCGACCGCGATATCTCGGCGGTGGTGAAGAGCGCCGATATGAAGCTCCGCCTGGAGCGCCAGGGCATGGATCTGCGGCTTTCCACCCCGGCGGCGTTCGACGCGGAAATCCGCAAGGACGCCGCCCGCTTCGGCCCGCTGTTCAAGGAATGATGATGGCGGCGGGTTTGCCGGGCCTTCAATCCGGGCCCGGTGATGGCTATCTTCGCGGGGAACGATTTCGCGAGGAGCCAGGCCATGGACGACAAGACCCGCACCGAGCTCGAAGCCGCCGCGTTCCGGCGCCTGCTCGACCATCTGCGCACGCGCACCGACGTGCAGAACATCGACATGATGAATCTCGCCGGCTTCTGCCGTAATTGCCTCTCCAACTGGATGAAGGAAGCGGCCGACGCCCAGGGCGTGGCGATGTCGAAGGATCAGAGCCGCGAGGCGATCTACGGCATGCCGTTCGAGGAATGGAAGGCGAAGTTCCAGAAGGAAGCCTCGGCCGACCAGAAGGCCGCGTTCGAAAAGGCAAGCCACAAACACTGATTGTCCAAAACTATTGTCCCGCTTTGTGGATGACCGGGTGGACAAAACCGTCCGGCCTTGACCCGAGTGCCCAACTCCCCGTCCTTAGTTTCTCGCAATATGCGTGAAGGAGGGGAGTTATCGATGTCGACCGCTGCCGCTGAACAAGAACCGGATCAGCCCGCGACGAGGTTCGCGAAGGACCACCTCAAGGCCTTCGTGGAACGGATCGAGCGGCTGGAAGAGGAAAAGAAGGCGCTCGCGGACGACATTCGCGACGTCTATGGCGAGGCCAAAGCCACCGGCTTCGACGTCAAGGCGTTGCGCACGATCATCAAGATGCGCAAAGAGGACACCGACGAGCGCAAGGAGCACGAGGCGATCCTCGAGACCTATCTGCACGCGCTCGGCATGCTGAACTGAGCGACGGTCGTCGCGCCATGCGTCGTCATGGCCGGGCTTGTCCCGGCCATCCACGTCTTAGGACAGGCCTGATCTGATCGGTTCTCTCCTCCGCTCATTCCCGCGCAAGCGGGAATCCAGAATCCTTGCTTAAAAAAAACTGGGTCCCCGCTTTCGCGGGGACGAGCGGAAGGGAAATCGTTGCTGGGATCAGCGCAGCGCCGCGGTGCGCTGCCGGAACGTCACGGTCGCCACGAACACCACCGCATTGCCGCGGAACTGCTCGGACGACATGCCGAGATACGGATCGTCGGAGAACGTCATCATCACGGTGGCGGCGGGCTTCGCCAGGTGCGGCCGCAGCGAGGCGGTGTCCGGGGCGCCGTAGAGCGAGGTGCTCATGAAATCGAGCGCGCTCGGCGACACGATCATCGCGCGCATCCACGGATTGTTGAAGCGCTCGCCGACCTTCACGCCCGGCAGCGCCGAACGGGTGGCCTGCTTGGTGGTGCCGTTGGTGCCGGTGCCGGCGTCGTGCTGCTGCGCGGCCGGAAGCTTGGCGACGACGCGGGCCTTCGCGGCCTGGCCCGGACGGGTCTCGACCACGGTGTTGGCGGGCGCATAGGCCATCGCGGCGCGGCCGGCGCGGTCGGGCAGCGGCCACGGCGCCGCGCCGCTGACGCTGCCGGTGATCGGCGCTTCGGCGACGGCCGCGGTGCGGGCCACAGGGATTTCCGCTGGCGGGACCGGGCGCTCGGGCGTGTCGGTCAGGCCCTGCCAGTAGCCGCGCTCGTTGATGATGTCGTTCGCCGACATCGTCGGCTGCGTGGCAAGGCTGGCGGCCTGCGCCGGGCGCGTCGCCGCAGGCACCATGCGCGAATTCGCGGAAGCGAGGTCGAAACCGCCGGCCGGGGCCGCTTCAGGCTCCTGCGGCGCGGGAGCGCGCGCCGGCTGCGAAGAGACGGAAGCGAGGCTGAAACTGGACGGTGCGGCCTCCGGCGCTGGCGCCGGGGCGCGTCCTTGGCATCGGCACGGCCGCCGCGACCTGTTCCGCGGTCTCCTGCAGCGGAACCGGAACCACCGAGGCGGTGACGCGCGAGCGCTGCGCAGGCCGCGTGACGACCTCGGCATCCTCGTCCTCGTCGCGCACGTTACGCGCGGCGATGACGGCTGCCTTGGACTTCTGCTTCTGCGCCGCCGGGGCGTTGTTGGAGGCCACGCGGGTCACCGGACCCTTCGACATGATGCGCGCGAGCTGCGCCTCCGGCACCCGCGGCCAGTGCCGCACGCTGCCGACGTCCATGTGGATGAAGGGGGCGCCCGAGGAGGGGTAGAAGCCGACGCCGCCGCGCTGCACGCGCAGGCCGGCGTCGCGGATCGATTCAAGCTCGACGTCCGGGATGTAGAAGTCGATCGCCTTGCCGAGCATGTGCTGGCTGAACTTGGCGACGCCGGACGAGCGGCGGCGGAGCATGGCGTTGGTGGCCGGCGAGCGGTAGCCGCCGATGACGTGGATCGGCTCCTTGGCGCCGGTGGCCCGATAGACCTCCCACAGGGCGTCGATCAGGTGCGGGTCCATGTCGGTGGGCTGGCCGGTGCGCCAGTCGCGGAGCGCGTGATTGACCTTCTTGAGGGCGGCCTGGTCGTACTTGCCGTTCACCTTGAAGGTGACGGTGGTGTCTTCCTTCAGGTGGATATGGTGGAAGCTGATGGTGCGGGTGTCGCCGTTGGCGGTGGCGTTTTGCAGCGATTCGGCGCCAAAAATGACGAGCGCGGCTGCACCGCCGCAGAGTCCGGCCCGGACGGCCTTCAATAGCGTAGAGTTCGTGCGCCCGCGACTGACCGGCACTAGCACCCCGCCCAAAGTTGCACACATCACTGCCCGCCACGCTGGATTGCGCAGCGAACATGGTGAACGCAGACTTAATGGGGATGGGTTAATGCGCGGTAACTATGCGCGAGACCCCCGTCCCCCCCGATGGGGATATTGCTACTGGGGGACTGTGGCGAAAAGTGGCCACGGTAATCCTAATGGCTAGCCGGAGGTTAACCGGCACCGGCCTGTGGAAAAGGGTGGTTGGGAGGGGCGGCCCCTTGACGAGGGACCGCCGTCTTCAAATCCCCGTTCCCGCCTTAGCGCACCCGCGCCGGGGGCCGCACGGGGGCCGCGGCACTGCCGCCACCGAACAGCTGCTCGAAGAAGCCGACCGTGCGCGGCTGCTGCCCGTCCTTCGGACGCGCGCGTTTGTGTTGCGTCGTGCTCGCCATCGCCGGGCCACGCTCCTGCGCCGGCTCGACCACGCCGCGCTCGCTGCGGATCAGGTTCCGGGTCTTGGCGTCGATATTGTAGATGTCGGGGCGCACCTGCAGCTCGCCCGCGGCATCGACGAAGGCGGTCTGGTAGGTGATGTGCACCGGAATCGGCGCCGGGAAGTTGATGTTCTGCTCGGCCGTTCCGTACATCGAGCGGATGCGCTGCGCGGTGTAGCCGGCGTTCGGCAGCGCGATCGACAGCAGCACCTCGGCGTATTTGTCGGGGTCCTGCACCCGCATGCATCCGTGGCTGTAGGCGCGCTTGTCATGCGCGAACAGGTGCTTGTCCGGCGTGTCGTGCTGGTAGACCAGGAAGCGGTTCGGGAAGTTGAAGCGGATGCGCCCGAGCGCGTTCTTCTCGCCCGGCGGCTGAGAGATATGCACGCTGCCGTCGCGGTTGGTGGTGACCCGGAGGCCCATCCGCGCCAGCACGGTCGGATCCTGCGCCAGCGCCGGCAGGTATTCGTTCTGCACGATCGACGGCGGCACGTTCCAGGTCGGGTTGACGGTGATGAACTTCATCGTCTCGGTCAGCAGCGGCGTGGCGGTCGTCGGCTTGCCGACAACGACCCGGGTCTGCCAGACCTCCTTGCCGTCGTGCATCACTCGCAGCGTGTAGTTCGGGATGTTGAGCATCACATGGGCGCTGCCGAGGTCGCGCGGAACCCAGCGCCAGCGCTCCATATTGGAGATGACGGTCTCGATCACGTCGCTGCGGGCCGGGGCCGCAACCGCATTGAGGCTGCGCACCGTCGCCGCCCCGATCATGCCGTCCGGATTCATCCGGTTGGACTTCTGGTAGGCCTTGACCGCAGTGGCGAGCGCCTCGTCGTAGCGCAGGCTTATCGCATCGCCCGCCACGTTGAGGCGCTGGCGCAGCAGCGGCACGCGCGAGTCTTCCATGCCGGGCCGCAGCGTCGGGCCCTCCGGAATGCGCACGACCTTCGGCTCTTCGCCCTTCGCACCGCGCAGTTCCGCAAGCTTGGCCTTGAGCGCGCGGTAGCCGGGCTGCGGCGGGCTGAAGGTGTCGATCGCGGCGGCCATGTCGGTCGTCTCGGCGAGCGTGGTGAGCGCGGCCGCCACGTCCGGCGGCGTCTGCGGCAGCAGGATTTCGCCGCCCATGCGGGCGTAGGGGAAGCGCCCGGCCTGCAGGTGGCGCGTGAAGGTGATCAGCGTCGCGGTGAGGCGCAGTTCGGCGTCCGCCTGCGCCTCGGGCGAACCGGCCGATGCCATCTCGGGGATCTTGTACTCGGCCGGGATCAGGCCGTCGGCAGCTGATGCATGGATGCGGGTGACCGCGGCATTGGTGCGCGCGCTGACGGCGCCGCGCTCGAACCACACCGGCTGGTAGTTGCGCTTCTGGTAGAACGCCTCGACCGCCTGCCGCTCCTTGCGGCTCGAGAAGGTGCGGTCGGATTTCGGCAGCAGGTCGCGCAGCTTCTCGGCAAGCGGGCGGTCGGCCGGATCGAGCGACGCGAGCGGATCGGGCGGCGGCGCCGCCTCGGCAGGCGTGACAGTCGCCGTCGTCTCGGGCGGCGCGGTGGTCTCGGCCGGCGCGGGCTGGGCCGGGGCGGCGGTTTCGGCCGGGGCAATGGTGCCCTCAGGCTGGGTCCCGATTCCCTGGGTCGCCGAGGGGCCGGCATCCGTCGCGGTCGGCGGCGCGAGCGTCGTCGCCTCCGGCATCGGGACGGCCGATTTCGAGCGCCGCCGGGGTCTGGGTGTTGGCTTGAGCGTTGGACGCTGGGATTGCTAGTACAACCGTGAGTGGTAGTGCCAGAGCTGCGCCACTCATCAAGCGGTCAAAGCGAAGGCCGCGCATTGCAAAAGTCTCCCGATGTCTCCCAGGAATCGCCGCTCAAGCGGCGGTTCCGCTGTCATAATTCACCCCACGCGAGCGTCCGAACAGACTCTAATTTTTCCGATCATGCAACATGAAGCGGCACAGGATCACGCGGATTTAGGTCGATTTTTTGCCGCGTGTGACCCGGCAACAACGCGTAGTTATCCGGTGACGACGGGGTCTGTGTCGTTTTCGGCCATGCGGTGCTGCAATCCAAGCGCGTCGAGCTTGCGGTAGAGCGTCGAGCGACCGATCTGAAGCCGCCGCGCGACCTCCGACATCTGCCCGCGATAGTGCGCAATCGCGAACCGGATCACCTCGGCTTCGAGTTCCTCGAGCGCGCGGACTTCGCCCTGCGCATCGAGGAGCGGCAGCGTCAGGCCGGCTTCGGGCTGCTGGTACGGTGCAATGCTACCGACGGGCGCTGCAATTTCCTGAAGCGGCGTGGGCAGGTCACGAGCTTCCATTGGCAGCGGCGCCGTCGCCGGCGAGGCGACCATCGGCGATGATGCGGTGGAGGCCATCATGGGTTGGCGCTGCGCCAGCGCGGCGATCTGCGGGAAGTCGGCGACGCCGACCTCGTCTGCGTCCGCGAGCACCACAGCCCGGAACACCGCATTCTCGAGCTGCCGGACGTTGCCGGGCCAGCGGTAGCCGGACAGCAGGGTCATGGCGTCGTTGTCGATCCGGCGGATGCGCTTGCCCTCCTCGGCGGCGAAGCGGGCGAGGAAATGCCGGGCCAGCTCGGGGATGTCTTCCGGCCGTTCCGCCAGTGACGGCACGGCGATCGGATAGACGTGCAGGCGGTAGAACAGGTCTTCGCGGAAGCGGCCGTCCTTCACGTCGGCGATCAGATCGCGGTTGGTGGCGGAGATCAGCCGCACGTCGACCTTGACCGGCTTGCGCGCGCCGACCGGCTCGACTTCGCCTTCCTGGATCGCGCGCAGCAGCTTGACCTGCGCCGCAGGCGGGAGCTCGCCGACCTCGTCGAGGAACAGCGTGCCGCCATGCGCCTCGACGAACTTGCCGGTATGGCGATCGGTCGCGCCGGTGAAGGCGCCCTTCTCGTGCCCGAACAGGAGCGACTCGACCAGATTGTCGGGGATCGCGCCGCAATTGACCGCGACGAACGGCCTGGCGCGGCGTTCGCCGCTGCCGTGGATGGCGCGCGCGATCAATTCCTTGCCGACGCCGGAGCGGCCTTCGATCAGCACCGGGATGGCGGAGCCCGCCGCCTTCTCGGCCTGCCGCAGCACCGCGTGCATGCGCTGGCTGCGGGTGATGATGTCCTTGAAGGTCAGCGTGCCGGAATGGCTGCGCTTGATGCGCTGGATCTCGCTTGCCAACGCCTTGGTGGCGAGCGCGTTGCGCAGGCTGACTTCCAGCCGCTCGGCGCCGACCGGCTTGACCACGAAATCGGTGGCGCCCGCGCGCATCGCCGACACCACGTTGTCGATGCCGCCATGCGCGGTCTGCACGATCACCGGCGTGGTCAGCCCGGCCTCGCGGATGCGGGCGAGCACGCCGAGGCCGTCGAGATCGGGCATCACCAGGTCGAGCACCACGGCGTCGATCTCGGCGGCATCGGCGCCGGTCAGCAGCGCGGCGGCCGCATCGCCGCCTTCGGCGATGACGACGTCGTAGCCCGCGCGGGCGAGCATGCTTTGAAGGAGGCGGCGCTGCACCGGATCGTCGTCGACGATGAGTATCCGCTCGACCATGTGCGCACCCCACTCACTCACTGACTGAATGTACCGATTTGGGGCACTGTGCAGCGAGAGGCTTAAGGCGGTGTTAAGGCTCCCGCACGTTTTGCCTCGTCGAGATAGCGCGACAGCCGCCAGCCGCGGAACGTGAAGGCGCGCCAGTCCGCGGTCGCCATCGCGTGCCGCCGTGCGAGCGCGCCGCGGTAGTCGCGGAAATAGGCGAGGTTCGCCGTTGAGTTGGCCGCGAAGTGGCGGTCGAGCGCGGGAATGGCTTGGGGGCCAAGGCTCAGGAGATAGTTGAAATCACTCCGGTATTGGCGGGCTCCAACGCTTCGCGCGTGGTCGACGTTGTAGCTTGCGACCAGGTTCGCGAAGTTGACAAAGCTGCAAACGTAAATCGTCAGCGTCAGTACGATGAGATTGGCTCCGACCAGCCAGGCATTCGAGCGATACAGCACGATCCGCGCCACAACCAGGATCAAGCCGACAGCGACGATCGCCATCCAGACGAAGGCGGCGACGCGCCAATAGGTGAGGAGATAAATCTCGACATAAAGATTGAGGCGCATGATCGCGGACACGACTAGGAGCACGTTCTGCCCGACCCAGAGGAAGACGAGCGCGCGTATCCGCGGTGAATATTCGGCGACGCTGTCAGGACGCATCGCCGCGAGCACGAAGCCGGCCGCCAGGAGCGCGGTGACGATCAGCGGATAGGCGCCGCGATGGGCGTAGGCCGCGTAGGTCACGCCGGCCGGCAGCGCGGCGCTCCCCCAGAGATACTTGATATCCATGACCGTCTGCACGGCGAACAAAAGATTGAACAGCACGAGCGACCGCATGATCGCCGTCGTGGTGAAGATCGGGCCGAGGTCGACGTCGTGAGGAGGGAGATTGGCAGGCTCTTCGAGCCGCGGGAGCGCGAAGCGGCCGGACACGCCGATGAGTCCCCACACCGCGATGACGACGAAACCCCAAAACATGACGCGCGCGAGGTTGAGATGCTGGAGCGTGCCGCCGGTGTTCCATTGCGCAAGCCAGTTCGCGATCACAGGATTGGCGGCGGCGAACAGCGCGACGAACACCGCACCGAGACCGAGCGGAACGACCCAGCCTTTCAACGCGGTGAACGATGCCAGCCCGCCATGCCGGCTCGCCCATTGCCGCAGCACCGGAAGATCGCGCATGAACTGCAGCGGCCCGCTCACCAAGAGCCATCCGACCGTCATGAACCGCTCCGTCACGCCGCCTCTCAGCGCGCCGCTCACGCCGAGCGCAAAGCAGCCGATGCCGAACGCGGCGACCAGTACCGACATGACATTGGTGTCTTCCAGACTCGGCAGCAGGGCCGCGACCAGAACGACGGCGTAGGGTGTGGGCTCGCGGGCATCTGCCCGGGTGTGGTTGGCCGCCAGCACGGCGGTGGCGAGCGCGACGATGAACAGCACGAGTGAGACGCCGACGTGTTGTCGAAAGAACAGCCAGTCGGCGAGCGCCGTCAGCAATGCCACAATGACGATCCGCTCGAACCAATTGCCGTTGCTGACGAGCGTAGGACTTGCGGCCACGGCGCTGCTGTCGGTCATGAAAATTTTTCTCCGCCGAAATAGTCGGGATGCCGGCGCGCCGCGCGGGCGCTCCGTGGTTTGAATTCCAGTGTACTTTGTAATACAAAGTATCCTGGAATGCAAAGGCAATCTCAGGGCGGTTTGGCGGCGCTCTCGCGGCATCCTCGGCAGCATGGACGCGAGGCCCGGTAATCTGGTTAGGTTTCCCCAACCAAACGAGCGCCTGCGGTTCTCAGGCTCACAAAAACCGCGAGGGGCCACCACCACGCCAAGCAGGGGAAACGCATGCTGCCGTCTCTGACACGCACCCATCTTGCTGCAGTCGCGGCCGCCGTGACGGTGTCGCTCGGCGTTCTGGTGCCGTCCGCATCGGCGCAGGCGCCCGCGCCAACGTCGGCACAGGCGTCTACACAGGCTTGGCCGCAGCGGCCGGTGCGCTTCGTCCTGCCGTTCGGCGCCGGCAGCGCGACCGACGTCGCCGCCCGCCTGATGGGGGAGAAGCTGTCGGCGCGCTGGGGCAAGCCGATCGTGATCGAGAACCGGCCCGGCGCCGACGGGCTGCTCGCGATCAACGCCTTCATCTCCGCCAATGACGACCACGTGCTGCTCTACGCATCGACCGCGTCGTTCATGGCGCATCCGTATACGCTCGACAAAATTCCCTACAGCCTGGAGCGCGACCTCGCCCCGATCGCGCGCGTGACCGACACCGTGCTCGGCGTCAGCGCGTCGTCGTCGATCAAGGTCAATTCGGTGAAGGAGTTCGTCGCGCTCGCCAAAGCGCAGCCCGGCAAGCTCAACGCCGCCGGCGCCGCCGGCGTGCCGGACTTCACCCTCGGCTACTTCCTGAACGTCGAGAAGCTCGACGTCGCGCGCGTGCCCTATAAGGACGTGGTGCACGCCGCCACCGACCTCAGCGCCGGGCAGATCCAGTTCCTGCTGTCGTCCTACGCGATCCTGCGCGGCGGCCAGGAATCAGGCCGGATCAAGGTGCTCGCGATCGGCGGCCGCCAGCGATTTTCGCTGGCGCCGGATATCCCGACCGTCCATGAGGCCGGCTTCCCGTCGCTCAACACCGAAACCACGGCCGGGTTCTATGGTCCGCGCGGCATGGCGCTGGACCTGCGCGAGCGCATCGGCGCGGACGTGGTCGCGGTGGTGGCCGACCCCGAGATCACCAAGCGGCTTGTCGCCACCGGACAGATGGTGCGCACCGGCGGACCCGCGGAACTGGCGCAGACGCTCAAGGAACAGGCCGCGCAGATGGCAACGGTGGCGAAGACGCTCGGCCTCAAGTCCGGGAAGTAGGGGCGTCATCCACAGGTTCGGCGTGTCGGTTGATAAGGCGCGCCACCGACACGATATGGTGATGTTGTCCGCGCACGATCCATGGCCGCCCGGCCATGGCTTCGCCACAGCCGCGGGCTTGTGTGCACACCCCGTTGTCGAAGCGATTGACCAAAATGCCAGCACGATCGAACCGCGCCGTTGCCCGCAAAGCCAGCAAGCCTGCCACCGCCTCCACGAAGGGCCTCGGCAAATTGCCGGAATGGGATTTGACCGCGCTCTATGCCGGGATCGACGATCCGTCGGTGAAGCGCGACCTCGATCGCGCCGACCGCTACAGCATCGCCTTCGAGGAGGATTTCAAGGGCAAGCTCGCCGCCCTGGCGGACGGCCCCGATGCCGGGCGCAAGCTAACCGAAGCGGTCAAGCGCTACGAGCAGCTCGACGATCTGCTCGGCCGGCTCGCGTCCTACGCGGGCCTCGTGCACGCGCAGGACACGGTCGATACGGTGCGCGCCAAATTCTACGGCGACGTGCAGGAGCGACTGACCGGTGCCTCGACACATCTCCTGTTCTTCGTGCTCGAGCTCAACCGCCTCGATGACGAGACGCTCGATGCGGCCATGGCCGATCCCGCGCTCGGCTACTACCGCCCCTGGCTCGAGGACATCCGCAAGGACAGGCCCTATCAGCTCGAGGACCGCGTCGAGCAGCTCTTCCACGAGAAATCGGTGACCGCCTATTCGGCCTGGAACCGGCTGTTCGACGAGACCATCGCGCGGCTGCGCTTCAAGGTCGGCACCAAGTCGCTGGCGATCGAGCCGACGCTCAAGCTGTTGCAGGATTCGCACGAGGACAAGCGCAAGGCGGCGGCGCAGGCGATGGCGGTGACGTTCAAGGAGAACATCCGCCAGTTCACCCACATCACCAATACGCTCGCCAAGGACAAGGAGATCTCCGACCGCTGGCGCGGTTTTGCCGATGTCGCGGATTCGCGCCACCTCTCAAATCGTGTCGAGCCCGAGGTGGTCGATGCGCTGGTGACGGCGGTGCGCGCCGCCTATCCGCGGCTCTCGCATCGCTACTACGCGCTCAAGGCGCACTGGTTCGGCAAGAAGAAGCTGCCGCATTGGGACCGCAACGCGCCGCTGCCGAAGGTCGCCACCCGCACCATCACCTGGACCGAGGCGCAATCGACGGTGCTCACCGCCTATGGCGCGTTCTCGACCGACATGGCGGAGATCGCGGAACAATTCTTCAAGAACAACTGGATCGACGCGCCGGTGCGGCCGGGCAAGTCGCCCGGCGCCTTTTCGCATCCGACCGTGCCGTCGGCGCATCCGTATGTGCTGCTCAACTACCAGGGCAAGCCGCGTGACGTGATGACGCTCGCGCACGAGCTCGGCCACGGCGTGCATCAGGTGCTGGCGGCGCCGAACGGCCCGCTGATGGCGCCGACGCCGCTCACGCTGGCGGAGACCGCGAGCGTGTTCGGCGAGATGCTGACCTTCCGCAAGCTCCTCGCCGGCATCACCGAGCGCAAGCAGCGCAAGGCGATGCTCGCCGCCAAGGTCGAGGACATGATCAACACCGTGGTGCGGCAGATCGCGTTCTACACCTTCGAGCACAAGCTCCACACCGAGCGCCGCACCGGCGAGCTGACCTCCGACAAGATCAACGAGCTCTGGATGTCGGTGCAGCAGGAGAGCCTGGGCCCCGCGATCGAGCTGAAGCCCGGCTACGAGACGTTCTGGGTCTACATCCCGCACTTCGTGCATTCGCCGTTCTATGTTTACGCGTATGCGTTCGGCGACTGCCTCGTGAACTCGCTCTATTCGGTCTACGAGCGCTCCAACCAGGGCTTTGCCGAGCGCTACCTGAAGATGCTCGCCGCCGGCGGCACCAAGCACTATTCGGACCTGCTGGCGCCGTTCGGGCTCGACGCCCGCGACCCGGCGTTCTGGCAGGGTGGGCTGGGCGTGATCGACCGGATGATCACGGAGCTGGAGGGATTAGGGTAGTATCCTCAACGGCTTATCGTCCGTAAAACAACTGTTGAACGCCTCGCCGGACTGCGTTATACAATCTGTACAACGTCGTTGGAGTAAAACGCCGTGGGACGAAGCAGTCATGAACGAGAAGCCCCGGGATCTTGAAAATCCGAAGCACGCAGAGGCGATGGAATTCGCGCGCCGCTCGTTCCGCAAATACGCTGACACGTACAAGGCGCTTGCAAAATCTGAAGAAGAGATGCGGCCATGAAGATCGAAATCAAGAAGATTGGAAATTCCGACGGTCTTATTCTGCCGCGCGAGCTTATGCAGCGCCTCGACCTGAAACGAGGGCAGCAACTCCATGTCGTTGAACTCGCCGGTGGTGGGTTTCAGGTGCTTCCATATGATCCTGATTTCGAAAAGACGATGGACGTCGCCGACGAGATCATGGACGAATATCGCGATACGCTCTCCGCGCTCGCAAAATAATCGATCACGCAATGACCGAGGCCAAGGAGCCGGCGTGGATCACCTACGATCAGGTGATCGCGATCCATAGCCGTCAACTCCGTCGCTTTGGAGGTGCGCCGGGATTGCGGGACGAAGGCCTGCTGCGCTCGGCACTCGAGCGCCCTCTGAACAAGTGGCACTATGAGCAGGTCGAATTGGCTGAGCTCGCCGCCGCATATGCATTCGGCCTTGCGAAGAATCATGCTTTCATTGACGGCAACAAGCGCATCGCCTTCATGGCGATGATCGTCTTCTTGAGAAAGAACGGCATAAGGTTTGCGCCGGATCAAGCTCATGCAACGGCCGTGATCATGGCGCTGGCCGCGGGCGAAGTCAGCGAGGAAAGCCTCGCGCGCTGGATTCGCGACAATTGGCCGAAACCCTGACGCCGCTCACTCCGCCAGCTGCTCTTCGATCGCCTGCAGGATCGCCGCCACGGCGATGACCGGCACGAACACCAGCATGATGCCGGCCGCGACGTCTACGGTCTGGAACTGCGACCCCGCATTCATGATGAAGGTCCCGGCGCCGGAACGCGCGGTCAGCATTTCGCAGATCACGAGTGCGGTGGCGCCGAGCACCACGCCCCAGCGCAACCCGCGCACGACCGCGAGCGGGATGTCTCCCTGCCGGGATGACAGCGACACCATCACCGCATTGGCGACCGGGAACACCGTGATGAGCCCGACCGCGATCACAGTCAGGTTCGGGCCAAGCCCGAACCACTGAAGCAGCATCGACATAAGCGCGATCAACGGCGCGGCGCCAAGCGTCATCAGCAGGGGGCCGAACAGCCATCGCAAGACCGGCGAGAGGCCGGCGAGGATTCCGATCAGGACGCCGAAGATCATGGCCGGCAGGAATCCCCATAGCAGGACGAACACGCTGGCATTGATGTGTTGCCGGTAGTCGTCCGACGTCGCGAGCTGCAGCGCCCGGTTCAGCGCCGCCTCCAGCGACGGAAGCTTGCTCGGATCCTGGATGAGAGCGGCGGCCGCCCACCACGCCAGAGCAATGATCACAAGCCCAAGGATCGCCTGCAGGATCGTGAATAGCGCGCGCATCGCAAAGCCTCCCCCCGGTGGCAGAGATTCGGTGACGCCGCGCCATCATGCCATGGCGCGCGCGTTTCCACACGGGTCTCGCCCGGAGGTAATTTCGTGGCTCTCGCTACCTGAGCACAAGGTCCACGATGACCGGTCGGTGATCGGACCCGAGTGCCGGCCCGACGACGACGCGGCAACGTCACGCGTATCAGCACGTTGTCGATGGCTGGCAGCGTCAAGGCTTGGAGACGATCCGCCACTTGATATTGATTCCGGCGCGGAACGGGATGGTGGCGGGTGGCGAGACCTGCACGTTCGGCGTCGCGGCGCGCAGCGAGGCTTCCGAGCCGAGGTTCTGCCCGACGCCGTCGAAGATTTCGAGAATCTCGGCGAGCTTGACGCCGGCGGCGTCGGCATAGACCTCGGCCTGCCGGCGCGCGTTCTTCACCGCCGCGCGGCGCGCGTCGTCGATCGCGCGCTCCTCGTCCTTGATGCCGTAGCGGATCGTGCGCACCTCGAACAGGCCGGAGGCGGCAATCGACGAGATGACCTCGTTGAGCGAGGCGAGCTGGTTGGCCTTGAGCGCGAACGTCGTGATCGCGCGATAGTCGGACGCCTGCTTCTTCTCCCGGGTCGTACGGCTTTGCTCCAGGCGAAACGACGAGCGCTCGACGTTGACATTGTACCTTGCCAATCCGCGCAGCACGACCGTCGCCTTCGTGGTGCGCTCGGTATGCTGCTTGGTGGCGCCGTCGAGGCTCTCGCCGCGGGTCACGACCTCGGCGAAGAATTCGGCGAATTCCGGCGCCACGTTGACATGGCCTTCGCCGGCCACGGTGATGAAGGATTCCCGGCTGGGCGTCGTCTGCGCATAGGCCGCACCGACGATCATGGTCACGATCAAGGCAGCCGCAATCCGCATGGCTAGCTCTCCTGCCGCGCGCCGCATCATCGTGTCACGGCGCGGCGGTTCTGTGACGGTGGGACCGGCCTCGCTTTGGCCGCGCCGCCGCATTATCTCTGACGCATGACCGACACCGAACGCAACCGCCTCTCGGCCCGCGCCGCCCGCTATGCGCGGGTCGGCGCCAATGTGGGCGGGGTGGCGGCACGCATCGCCGGCGCCCGCTTCTTCGGCCTCACCCTCGACCGCGGCCGCAATGCGATGGAGCTGGCGGCCGCGCTCGGCGGCCTCAAGGGGCCGATCATGAAGGTGGCGCAGCTCATGGCCACCATCCCGGATGCGCTGCCGCCGGAATATGTCGAAGAGCTGAGCAAGCTGCAGAGCCAGGCGCCGCCGATGGGCTGGGCCTTCGTCAAGCGCCGCATGACCGCCGAGCTCGGCGCCGACTGGCAGCAAAAATTTGCCGACTTCGAGCATCATCCGGCCGCGGCGGCGTCGCTCGGGCAGGTGCATCGGGCGCGGGCGCACGACGGCACCGCGCTGGCCTGCAAGCTGCAATATCCCGACATGCAGTCGGCGGTCGAAGCCGATCTCAAGCAGCTCAACCTGATCTTCGCGATCCACCGCCGCATGGATCCGGCGATCGACACCACCGAGATCGCCAAGGAGATCGGCGCGCGCATCCGCGAGGAGCTCGACTATCACCGCGAGGCCAAGCACGTCGCGCTCTACCGCGCGATGCTTGCCGGCAGCGATCTCATTCGCGTGCCGAAGCCATGGCCGGACCTATCGACCGGGCGGCTGCTCACGCTCGACTGGCTCGAGGGCGACCCGATGCTGGCGCACAAGGACGATGCGCTCGAGATCCGCAACCGGCTGGCGCAGGCGATGTTCACGGCCTGGTGGTTCCCGTTCAGCCGCGTCGGCGTGATCCACGGCGATCCGCATCTCGGCAATTATTCGGTGTTTCAGCGCGACGGCGAGGGCGGCGGCATCAATCTGCTCGACTACGGCTGCATCCGCATCTTCCCGCCGTCCTTCGTCGCCGCCGTGGTCGACCTTTATTACGGTCTGATGAAAGGCGATGACGCCCGGATCGTTCATGCCTATGAGACCTGGGGGTTCAAGCGGCTCAGCCGCGACCTGATCGACACGCTCAACATCTGGGCGCGCTTCATCTACGGCCCGCTGATGGACGACCGGGTGCGCAGCATCGCCGACGGCGTCAAACCCGTCCGAATACGGCCGCCGCCAGGCCTATCAGGTGCACATGGCGCTGCGGGAAAAGGGGCCGGTCACGGTGCCGCGCGAGTTCGTCCTGATGGACCGTGCCGCGATCGGGCTGGGCGCCGTGTTCCTGCATCTGCGCGCGGAGCTCAACTTCTACCGGCTGTTCAACGAGGCGATCGAGGATTTTTCGGTCGAGCGGGTGGCCGCGGAGCAGGCGAGGGCGCTGGCGGCGGCCGGGCTTGATCAAATGCCCGCATAAAAGGCCTGCGATCCCGTGTTAATCGGCCCCCGGCCGTTGCCCTTGCGCCCCATTTGCGCTAATTCCCGCGCGCCGGACCTACGATCGGAGGACGCGATGGCTGACCACGGCCAGGTCGAATACGCGACTGCGACGGGCAATGACCTGCCCGCGCATGAATCGACCTACAAGAATTTCCTGCTGCTGGCCTATGTCGGCTCCTGCCATGTCGCGAGCATCGTGATCGGCCTTGCGATCGTCGGAACCACCTCGCACTGGCTCATGGCCGTCGGCCTGATGATCCTGGCGAGCGGCGTGGCGATCCACGGTCTCGCCACCGGGGCCAAGGCGCCCAGCGCCGTCATGGTCCTGATTTCGCTCCTCGGCCTCGCGCTCGCCGCCGCCGGCTAGCGCAAATCCTGTCGTTGCGTTCGCCGTCAAACCAACAAGGAGGCGGGGAGTATGCGCATCGCCGTCGCGCGTGAATCCGATCCGGCCGAGGATCGGGTCGCCGCCACACCCGACACCGTCAAGAAATTGAAGAGCCTGGGCGCCGACGTCGCGGTCGAGCCCGGCGCCGGCGTCAAGTCCGGCATTCCCGACGCTGAGTTCACCGCCGCCGGCGCGACCATCGCGGCCGACGCGGTGAAGGACGCCGACGTCGTGCTCAAGGTGCGCCGCCCGAACGCGATCGAGCTCGCGCAATACAAGAAGGGCACGATCGTCATCGCCATCATGGACCCGTACGGCAACGACACCGCGCTCAAGGCGATGGCCGATGCCGGCGTCACCGCCTTCGCCATGGAGCTGATGCCGCGCATCACGCGCGCGCAGTCGATGGACGTGCTGTCGAGCCAGGCCAACCTCGCCGGCTATCGCGCCGTCATCGACGCGTCGGCCGAATACGGCCGCGCGCTGCCGATGATGATGACCGCCGCCGGCACCGTACCGGCGGCCAAGGTGTTCGTGATGGGCGTCGGCGTCGCCGGCCTGCAGGCGATCGCCACCGCGCGCCGCCTCGGCGCCATCGTCACCGCGACCGATGTGCGGCCGGCGGTGAAGGAGCAGGTGCAGAGCCTCGGCGCCAAGTTCATCGCGGTCGAGGACGACGAATTCAAGCAGGCCGAGACCGCCGGCGGCTACGCCAAGGAAATGTCGAAGGAGTACCAGGCCAAGCAGGCCGCGCTGGTCGCCGACCACATCAAGAAGCAGGACATCGTCATCACCACCGCGCTGATCCCGGGCCGTCCGGCGCCGCGGCTGGTCAGCAAGGACATGGTGGCGTCGATGCGGCCGGGCTCGGTCATCGTCGATCTCGCGGTCGAGCGCGGCGGCAATGTCGAGGGCGCGAAGCCGGGCGAGGTCGCCGCCGTCGACGGCGTCAAGATCGTCGGCCACCTCAACGTGCGCGGGGCGGCTCGCCGCCACCGCGTCCGCGCTCTACGCCAAGAACCTGCTGACGTTCCTCGACCTGATGATCGACAAGATCCGCGAAATCGCTCGCGGTGCCGTGGGACGACGAGATCGTCAAGGCGACCGTGCTCACGCGCGACGGCGCCATCGTGCATCCGAATTTTATGCCCAAAAGCGCGGCCTGAGGAGCTTCACCCATGACGATGATCGCGCCCGCCGGCCTTGCCAAAGCAGCAGCCGGCGATGCCGTCTTTGCGCAGCTCGATATCATCAAGGTCGCGACCGGCGGCGCCATGCAGGCGGTCCCGGAAGCCGCCGCCATCGATCCGTTCGTGTTCCAGTTCTCGATCTTCGTGATGGCGGTGTTCGTCGGCTACTACGTGGTGTGGTCGGTGACGCCGGCGCTGCACACGCCGCTGATGTCGGTCACCAACGCGATCTCCTCGGTGATCGTGGTCGGCGCGCTGCTTGCCGTTGGCGTGACTCTCACCGCCGGGGAGGGCTACCCGCTGTTCGCGCGTATCCTCGGCTTCCTGGCCCTGATCATGGCTTCCGTGAACATCTTCGGTGGCTTCCTGGTGACGCAGCGCATGCTCGCCATGTACCAGAAGAAGAAATAGGGACGCGCCGATGACCGCCAATATCAGTGCGCTGCTCTATCTCGTCGCCGGGGTGCTGTTCATCCTGGCGCTGCGCGGGCTGTCGAGCCCGGCGACCAGCCGCCAGGGCAACCTGTTCGGCATGCTCGGCATGGCGATCGCGATCGGCACCACGCTCGCGGCGCATCCGCCGGCCGGCAACAGCGCCTGGATCCTGGTGGCGCTCGGCATGGGCATCGGCGGCGGCATCGGCGCGGTGATCGCGCGGCGGGTGCCGATGACGTCGATGCCGGAACTGGTCGCGGCCTTCCACTCGCTGGTCGGCATGGCGGCGGTGCTGGTCGCGGCCGGCGCGCTCTATGCGCCCGCGGCGTTCGGCATCGGCGCCGTCAATCACATCCACACCGCCAGCCTGATCGAGATGTCGCTCGGCACCGCGATCGGCGCCGTCACCTTCACCGGCTCGGTGATCGCGTTCCTGAAGCTCTCCGGCCGCATGAGCGGCGCGCCGATCATCCTGCCGTTCCGCCATCTCATCAATATCGGTCTTGCGGTCGCGATCGTGCTGCTGGTCTGGTGGTTCGCGCGCACCGAGAGCTACTTCGCGTTCTGGCTGCTGGCGCTGGCGTCGTTCGCGTTCGGCGTCCTCATCATCATCCCGATCGGCGGCGCCGACATGCCGGTCGTGATCTCGATGCTGAACTCGTATTCGGGCTGGGCGGCGGCCGGCATCGGCTTCACGCTCGGCAACTCGGCGCTGATCATCACCGGCGCGCTGGTCGGCTCCTCCGGCGCGATCCTCAGCTACATCATGTGCAAGGGCATGAACCGGAGCTTCATCTCGGTCATCCTCGGCGGCTTCGGCGGCGAAGTGGCGGCCGCCGCCGGCGGCGGCCGAGCAGCGCCCGGTCAAGATCGGCTCCGCCGAAGACGCCGCCTACATCATGAAGAACGCGTCGAAGGTGATCGTCGTGCCCGGCTACGGCATGGCGGTGGCGCAGGCGCAGCATGCGCTGCGTGAGATGGCCGACCACCTCAAGAAGGAAGGCGTCGAGGTCAAATACGCCATCCATCCGGTGGCGGGCCGCATGCCCGGCCACATGAACGTGCTGCTCGCCGAAGCCAACGTGCCCTACGACGAGGTGTTCGAGCTCGAGGACATCAATTCCGAGTTCGCGCAGGCCGACATCGCGTTCGTGATCGGCGCCAACGACGTGACCAACCCCGCCGCCGAGGACGACAAGTCCTCGCCGATCTACGGCATGCCGGTGCTGCAGGTGTGGAAGGCGGGCACCGTGATGTTCATCAAGCGCTCGCTGGCGTCCGGCTATGCCGGCATCGACAATCCGCTGTTCTATCGCGACAACACCATGATGCTGCTCGGCGACGCCAAGAAGATGTCGGAGAGCATCGTCAAGGCGATGTATCGGTGTGTCTCGCCTGCTCGAACGTGACGGCGTCCTCGTTCGACAAAACGTGCTTTCGCACGAAGCTGTTGGCAATCTGCATCGTCATTTTGGTGGCATCGCGTCCGAGCGTGCTGGCGCTCGCAGCTTTCAATTGCCGGAAGGCATCAGTGACTTGATCGGGCCGCGCGCTCCATTAGGGGCGCTGGCCGTCGAGGAAGCCGGCGCAAGCGTAACCCCGGCTAGAGTCCTTTTGTTCGACAAGACGCCAACGGCGAACTGGGCCGTCCCGTGGCATCAGGATCGGACTATTGCCGTCAAGACCCGACACGAGGTTGCCGGGTTCGGGCCATGGACCGTGAAAGACGGAGTTGTCCATGTCGAGCCGCCAATTTCGCTTCTGGAAAATATGCTGACCTTGCGCCTTTTCGTCGATGATTGTGGAGATGAGGACGGGCCATTGGAAGTGCTAGTCGGTTCACATCGGCTTGGTCGCCTACCTAGCAAGGAAATGGCGGACGTCGTGCGGCGTTCGACGGTTTTTGTCTGCTCTGGCCGGGCCGGGGACGTTTTGGTGATGAAAACCCTTGCCATTCATAGCTCCAAGCGCGCGCATTCACCCAGCCATCGCCGCGTCTTGCATGTAGACTATGCTGCAAGCGATCTGCCGGCGCCGCTTGAATGGATGCTCAGCACGATCACAATCTGAGATGGGGCACATGAAAATCAACGTCATCGTCCACGAGGCGGAGGAGGGCGGCTTTTGGCTGAAGTTCCGCTATTCCCGGCTGTGTGACACAAGGCGAAACACTCGACGAGCTTCTTAAGAACGTTCACGAGGCCATCGAAGGCTGCCTAGACACTTTTGGTCTAACCTAAGATTTTGAGCATGCGTGTTCGAGCACGCGCCGCATTGAAATGGCTCGTTGCGGTTGTCGTTCTCGGCTATGCCGGGGCGGTGGCCTTGCTTTATTTCATGCAGGGCCAGTTCCTCTATCCTCGTCAAACCGAGCGCACCGCGCCCGCTGCGGCGAAGTTTGCGGCGGCGCAGGAGCGTGTGCTCGACACGCCGGATGGCGAGAAGATCATCGTCTGGCACGTGCCGCCTAAGGGCGACCGTCCCGTCGTTCTGTTCTTTCATGGCAACGGCGATTTCCTGGCCGGACGCGTGCCGCGCTTTCGCGCAGTAACCGCAGATGGAACGGGGTTGGTTGCGCTGTCTTACCGCGGCTACGGCGGATCGTCCGGCGTGCCGAGCGAGAAGGGCTTGTTGCTCGACGCCGAGGCTGCCTATCGTTTTGCGGCCGCAAAGTACGAAGCGAAGAGGATCGTCGTCTGGGGATTTTCGCTCGGGACCGGTCCTGCCGTCGCCATTGCAGCCGAGCATCCGATTGCCAAGCTCATCCTCGAAGCGCCCTACACCTCAACGGTCGATGTTGCCGCCTCTCTGATGCCAATCATCCCGGTCCGGTGGCTGATGCGGGACCAATTCCGCTCGGACCAGCGGATCGGCAAGGTGACCGCGCCGCTCCTGGTGATGCACGGCGCGCGCGATCCCGCGATCGCGATTCAGTTCGGCGAGCGGCTGTACGGACTGGCCAATCAGCCAAAGCGTTTCGTGCGGTTTCCCGATGGCGGTCACGATGATCTCGATGCGCACGGCGCCGTCGAAGCTGCTCTGAAGTTTGTCTATGACTCCAGCACACAGTAGTCTGGCCAAAGGCCGATCGTCAGGGGAGTTGGTTAATGATGTCCGTTCGAGGCAGCGGCCTTTACGGCGCTTGTGCTCGCGCTCTCGTCGCCCGCGAACGCGCAAAGCATCACGCCGTTTGCGGCAGGCAGCGACACCGACCCCACGATCCGCGCGATCGGGCCGGCGCGGCCGGTGACGATCATCACGCCGTTCGCGGCCGGCAGCGTTACCGACGCGACCGCGCGCTCGATCGCGGCTCATCTTCAGGAGGCGCTGCGCTGGCCGGTCATCGTCGAGAACCGCGCCGGCGCGGGCGGCATGCCGGCGGCGAACGCGGTGGCGAAGGCCGCGGCGGACGGCCACACGCTGCTGATCACCACCAATTCCACGCACTCGGCCGCGCCCGGCCTGTTCAAGAGCGTGCCCTACGATCCGATCAAGGATTTCACGCCGGTGGCGCGGATCGGCAGCTTCCCGTCGCTGGTCGCGGCCAATCCCGGCCAGCCGTTCAAATCGATGCAGGAGCTGGTGGCGTTCGCCAAGGCCAATCCCGGCAAGCTCTCGATCGCGCACGGCAACAGCACCGGCCACATCACCATCGAGGCGCTCAAGCAGCGCGCCAGGATCGACATCGCGCGCGTGCCCTATCGCAGCAATCCGACGGCGATGGCCGACCTGATCGCCGGCCACATCCCGCTGATGGTGCCGGACTTCGGCACCGGCCTGCCGCAGCTCAAGGCGCAGAAGATCCGCCCGCTCGCCGTGCTCACCAAGGAGCGCAGCGCGACACTGCCGGAGGTGCCGACGCTGCATGAGACGGTGATGCCGGACTACGACCTGCTGGCCTGGGCCGGGATGTTCGCGCCCGCCGGCCTGCCGGCGCCGATCGCGGAGCGCATCTCCGGCGAGCTGCAGAAGATGCTGTCGAAGCCCGAGGTGAAGGAGCGCCTGCTCAATTCCGGTGTCGAGGTCTTCTACACCGGGCCGAAGCAATTCGACGCCTACGTCAAATCCGAGCTGGTGAAGTGGACGGGCCTGATCAAAGAGGTCGGCATTCAGCCGGAGTGAGGCGTCTTTCGTAAGACGCCGCGCAGCAGCAGCGCGATCGTCACGCCGGTCACCGCGACAGCGGCAAACAGCAGCGGCGCGCCGCCCCAGCCGAGCCACTGCACCGTGAACGCCATCGCGGCGGGACCGGAGAGATTTCCGATATTGGTCACCTGGTTGATCAGGCCGAGCGCAATGGCGAGCATCGCCGACGTCGGCGCGATGCGCGGCGCCGCCGCATAGATCGATCCCGGAATGAGGCCGGTGAGGCCGAGGCTCGCCGCCGCCAGCACGGTGACCAGCGCGACCGGCGCCGCGTCGGAGAAAATCCCGATCGCGGCCAGCCCGACAGATGCAAACGCGGCCGCCATGATGCTCCACACCGGCACGCCGAGCCGCAACAGCGCGCCCGCCGACATGTTGCCGACGGCATTGGCGGCGACGGCGATCGCGCTCACCGTTCCGGCCGCCGCGATCGAGAGCCCCATGCGATCGACCAGCAGCGCCGGCAGCAATCCCGACAGCGCCAGGTATTGGAACGTGTAGGTGCCGAACGCGAGCGCCAGCAGCACCGGCCCCGGCGTGCCGAGCACCGCGCCGATATTGCTCAGCACCGACGGCGCGGCGTGCGCGGCCGGCGGTTCGTCGAGCCGCATGCAGGCGATCGCCACGGCGTATCCGAGCACGATCGCGCCGTTGATGAGCCAGAGCCCCTGCCATCCGAACCACATCGCGTGCGGGGCTAAGAGCATCATGACCACCGAGCCGAACGGCAGATGGGCGGCAAACACCGCCAGCATCGGCGGGAGGTCCCTCGGGGCGGTGACCGCGCGCAACAGCCGCGGCACCGCCAGCGAGGCGGCGAGCGATCCGCAACCTTCCAGCACGCGTGTGGCGATCAGGATCGCTGCGCTTTCTGCGAACGCGCCGGCGATGCTGCCGATGCCCGCAACCGCAAGGCCCGCGATCAAGGTGGTGCGGGCGCGGAGCATCGAGCTCAGGATGCCGGCCGGCAATCCGGCGGCGGCGCCGAGCACGCCATAGGCGCCGACGATCCAAGAGGCCGCCACCAGCGTAAGCGCGAGCTCGCGTTGCAGGATCGGCACCGCGATCGCGGCCTTGCCGATCTGCAGCGCCGAGATCACGCCGGCGAAAATCAGGATGAATGCCGCACCCCAGCGGGTTTGCCCGGTCATGTGGCCGCAACCTATCCAATTGTTAAGGAGGCGCAATCTTCCGGCCGTACAAAATGTGACGGCCATCACAGCCCTTCGGGAACCGGGCGCATACAAAGAAGGGAGACAATCGGCCTGCGGCCGTTTCGCGGTTGAACCAATTCCGGCCGGGCGAAACTAAAGCGGGAGCGAATTGTCGGAAGACGTGAACCCTAGCTCCTATGGAGGATAACATGCGCCTGATTCTTGCCGCCCTGGCCGCCTCGGTTTCGATCCTGACGGCCAATGTCGAATCCGCCGTTGCCCAGCCGGCGAACCCGCACCGCCCCTACTGCCTGCGCGATGGCGCGTTGGGCCCGGGCACGTGGGACTGCACCTACTACTCGATGAACCAGTGCCGCGCGACCGCGCACGGTGCCGGCGGCTCGTGCCAGCCGAACCCGTGGTACATCGGCCCGGGACCGCGCCGCTAAGCGGCTGTCGTACGACGCCTCGCAGCGCCGCGGTTCGTGACCCGCAAGGGCCGAGCCGCGGTGCTTCGCTTTGGTTGATGGTGCACCAGCCTACTAAGGTCGTTACCGCATCGATGCGTCGAAATATTTCCAATCATCTCGACCAGTAGTTATCGTTGCCTTCTTCATCAGCATCGTATGTCCTTCCAATCGGGAGTTCACCCGAAGTGCCGACATGAGAATCGCAGCACCGTGCGGGATCGCACCGCCTCACTCAAATGAGTGAGGCGGCGCCGCCCAATCTTTGGTCTCATCCTTGGCCTTAACCTTGGCTGGGCGCGGTGAGATCAAGCCTCAATAGAATGCGTGTCCAAACCGCCAGCGGAGGATGGTATGCGCAACATTGAAAAACCGGTCGGTCTCTTGTGCGGGTTCAGGTTCGGCGCGCTCGGATTGGGCGCGCTGGCAATGCTTCATCTTGCCGGCTCCAGTGCCGCCCAGCAGACGACCGAGACTCTGTTCAATGTGTTCCCGGACGCGGGTTCGGTGGATCCCGCGCCCAAGGAACTGGCGCGGCTGGCGGGGGCGATCCGACAGGCCAAGGTGCCGCGCGAATGTCCGCTGGGCGAGTTGACGATTTACACGCCGAAGGGTGACAAGATTTTTCAAGAGGCCCTTTCGGCCGCCCGTCGCGATAGCCTTCTGGCGGCGCTGGAGGGTCTGGGCCTTGGCGTTGCCGGCCGTCTGTTCGTCAGGGAAGTGCGGGGCAGCGCCGGCAAGTTCGACGTGGGCTACAGCGCGGCGCACGACGACAAGCCGCCGACCTTGACCACCACCTCGCAGCCGAAAAAGGGCAGTAAGGTGCAGCCCAAACAACAAATCGTTGTGACGATGGTCGCGCGCGACGACGCCGACCGCTTCCAGACCGGAGTCGAGTTCGATCCGGCTGATCGCCGAGAGCGAGGGCGGCCGCGACGTTGCGCCCACACCCATGCGTTACGGCCCCTGCTCCGATCCGCGCGAGAAGCGCGTGGTCGCGACCTACCAGGTACCGGACAATCCGCCGCCGATCGTGCGGTTGCGCGCCTGTGCTTGGGATCACGCCAACAATCAGGACTGCGATGTCGCGGAATTCCCGACGCAGGAAACCTGGGCAGGGAGCTATCGATTGGAACGCGACGAACTGAGAGGTCCTTGCTCTGCCGTTACATCCGAAGCGAAGTTCACGATCCAGATCGCCGGCGATGGCGAGGTTTCGGGAAACGGCACGATGCGTCACAGCAGTTGGACTTGTGATGGCGGCTTTCGTGCGCCGGCGACCGAGGGAGCGCTATCGATTGGCGGGAAAAAACAGGGAGGGATTTTCACTCTATTTCTGAAAGATGTCCCGGACATGACCTACACGCCCCGTCTCCCGATCGGACAATGGATCGTGCCGGTGGGCCAGGGTGTCACCGGTGAAGCAACGGTCGCGCAATTTCCGGGGGTGATCTTCCGCGTAAAACTCGACTGTCAGACATGCGGCCAACCATGAACGCCGTTTGCGTTGACCCGACCGTCATTCGCGGCACGGTGTCAGCTTGAGAACCCGAACACATGCAGCCATCGGATCCGCTCCGGCCGGACACGAAGCCAACCTCGGCTTGGACAGTCCTGCCATGGATTGCGATTATCGCGCTTGGCAGCTTGGCGACGTGGAACCTTGAAGCGGGTGGACCGGTCGCCTTGGCGGCCGCCTTCATCACCGCAGGCGTCCTGATCGTGTATGGTTTATGGGGTTTCAGGAAATGAGCGCGGCCGAGACAAGGCCACGCACGAAATGTCTGCTTGGGTCAAAAGCCGAACGGCTCGCCGTTCAAAGGCAACGGGCGAGGAAAGCCAGGCCATCATGCGGGGCACTCGGATTGTGAGTGGGATTTTGTGCACTACCGCGCGCGGCTGCGCACATAGGCCCAGAGCTGGTCGAGCTCTTGCGGGCTCACGATGCCCTGCCATGCCGGCATCTGCCCGCGGCCTTCCATCACCATCTTGTTGAATTTTTCCCGGTCGTTTTCGCCGAGCTCGCGCAGATCGGGAAGCGCGCCGGTGCTGCGCAGCTTCTCGCCGTGGCAGGACTGGCAGTGCTGCTCGTAGACCTCTTCGCCGATCGCGGCCGCGTCCTGCGCGGATGCAGGAGATGCGAAGACAAGCAGTCCAACAAGAACCAATTTTTGCATTCGCGAGCACCTCAACCGTCATGCCCGGCATCGCAGTCTAGCTTGCGCAGACTGCGTAAACTTGTCTGCGGTCGCCGGGCATCCCCGTCTTACTTCTCGCCTGCATTTGTAAAGACATGGATGGCCGGGCAAGCCCGGCCATGACGCTCGGGTAGGCGACGTCCTTGTCAGCCCGATTGGCATTTGGTCTAGTTCATGATCCCGGCCGCGCACCAAAGCGCGGCCGGAACCAAACAGAACCAACAAACACACGAAACGGGGAGGTATTCATGGCCAGAGTCTCGATCTGCCTTGCGACCGCATTGCTGGGCATCGCCGCAACGCACGCCACCGCGCAGACCACCGATTTCAAGCCGGTCACCGAGGAGATGCTGGCCAATCCCGATCCCGCCGACTGGCTGATGATCAGCCGGACCTTCGACCAGCATCGCCACAGCCCGCTCAATCAGATCAACAAGGACAATGTCGGCCAGCTGCGCATGGCCTGGACGCGCGGCCTGCCGGCCGGCTCGCAGGAATCCACGCCGATCGTATATCGCGGCGTCATGTACATGAATGTCCCAGGCGGCACCGTGCAGGCGGTCAACGCCACCAACGGCGATCTGATCTGGGAATACGCGCGCGACTATCCGAAGCACATCAACCCACGGGCGTCGCGGCACAAGAATCTCGGCATCTACGAGGACATGATCTATTTCGCCGCGCCGGACGGCGTTATCGTCGCGCTCGATATCGCGACCGGCAAGGTCCGCTGGGAAACCAAGACCGACACCGGCGGGATCACCGCGGGCGGCATCCTGGTCGCCGACGGCAAGGTGCTGACCAATCGGATGTGCATGCACATGACGCGGGACATGTGCTTCATCTCCGCGCACGACGCGCGCACCGGCAAGGAGCTGTGGAAGTTCTACACCACCGCGGCCGCCGGCGAGCCGGGCGGCGACAGCTGGGCGGACATGCCGACCGAGAAGCGGGCCGCCAGTCCCTGGGGCCTGCCTGGCTCCTACGATCCGAAGCGCCGGGTCACCTATTGGGGCATCGCCAACCCGGATCCCTATACCCGGCTGAGCCGGCACGGCAGCCACGACGCGGTGCCGTTCGCCGCGCCGTCGAACCTCTACAGCAATTCCACCGTCGCGCTCGACATCGCGACCGGCAAGCTGGTCTGGCACTACCAGGAACTGCCGGGCGACGACTGGGATGCCGATCACAACCAGGAGCGCATCCTGCTGCGCACGATCGTCAATCCGGACGCCCGTCACGTGAAATGGCGCTCGTCCGATCTGCCGCGCAACCAGGAGCGCGAGGTGGTGGTGACGGTCGGTGAGGGCGGCGGGCTGTTCATGGTCGAGCGGGACGCCGGAAAGTTCCTGTGGGCGCACCCGTTCCCCTACGACAATCCCGATCTCAACATGAACGAGATCAACCCGGAGACCGGGCAGACGCACGTTAACGTCGACAAGCTGTTCAAGAAGGACGGCCAGACCATTCTCGGCTGTTTCCACAACACGCGCGGGCTGTGGTCGATCGCCTATCATCCCAAGAAGAACGCGCTCTACGTTCCGTTCCAGGACCAGTGCCTGTCGATGACCTCGAACATGAAGGCCAAGCTCGGCTGGGGGCCGCGGGTGGGCGTCATGCGTCCCGGCATCGATCCCAACAAGTTCATGAATCTCGCCAAGATCGATCTCGCGACCGGCGAGATGAAGATACTCTACTCGCAGCCGCAGCCGAGCCAGGCGTCGGCGCTGGTCACCGACGGCGACCTCGTGTTCTGGGGCGACGCCAACCGGCGCTTCCGCGCCTTCGACGCCGACAGCGGCAAGGTGCTGTGGGAGACGGTGGTCGGCGGCATCGTGATGACCTCGACCATCACCTACGCGGTGAACGGCAAGCAATATGTCGCGATCCTCACCGGCGACGGCCAATCCGTCACCGCCGGCCCGCTCAGCATCACCAGGAAGTCGATGGCGGCGCCCGTGCGCGGCCATAACTCGGTGGTGGTGTTCGCGCTGCCGGAGAAGTGAGCGAGCGAGGAGGGGTGGGGGGCCATACGGCGCTCGCCCCTCCTTTGCTCTCTGACAAGCGCCCAAGCTGATGACGCGCTAGTGCGTTGCGAGCTTCGCGGCCTTCCGCTTCCTACGCCACGCGATCAGACCGCCGCCTGCGAGCACGGTAGCGAATAGTGGGAGTGCTGCGGGAAGCGGAACAGGTGACGCGGACGTAATAAATTGTCCATCCAGAAAAATGCCTCCGCCCGAAAAGCTAGGGCGCTTCGGTCCACGACAAGGAGAAGCGAACTTGAGTTCAGGATATTGACCGGTGATCGGGTAAATAGAACTAAGCACCGTGAACCCGATCAACGTTTCGCCACCCGAGAAATTCAGAACTCGACAGCGTCACTGTGCTGGTCCCACTTGATGCAAGACATGCCCGTAAATGTTTGGAAGCGGCTTGAGTTTGTGCTGATGACAAGGTGATCACCAAGGGCCCCTGCATCGTAGTCAAACTGAATGAAACCTAGCTGAAGAATCACTCCAGAACCTACCAGAACGGCGCCAGGGGAGCCGGGGTAAGACGCAATGATAGTGTCGCCTGTCAATGTGGCAGCCTGAACGCCAGAAGACGTGAAAGTCAGAACTGCCACCGTAGCAATCAGCCACTTAATAGTACGCATTCAAAAATCCCTCCCCAGACCTCAGCCGCGGGACCAGTACAACCGTACCGAGAAGCTGAAGTCAACGGCCCTTTATGGGAGTGCTGCGGATGGTTATGTTCTCCCTCCAGGCCCGCCGCCTCCAGCCGCGCGCGCCATTGCTCCTCGATCTTCGCCTTAGCTGCATCGATGGTATCAGAGGTGCCGTGTTGCTGGGGACCTTTTGCTGGACCTGCGTGCCACGTCCATGACCAATGCTCAGCACATTGCGCGCGCTCCACCTCTTGCTGCGGCCATCGAGATAAAGAAATACAGAAGTCAGGTCGCGTGTTGCAGCGCGGAGAGAAATAAACTCTCATGCCGCGCCGACACGCCTCCAGAACGCGGCCATGTCGCTCTCGGACACCCTCTCGCCGCGGTTGAGCTCGTCGAGAGCTTCTTCGATTGACCTGCGCTCGTCGTCACTCACCACATAGACGCCGCTACGGCGCGCTTGGATTTCGCGCGCCAGTTCGGCCAGCTCTTCCTGGTCCTCTTCCGGCCAGGAGGCGACCTGCTCGAAGATTTGTTTTGTTGCAGGGCTCATGCCTCATTTTAGCACAATACGAGTCCTCTGGGCCAAACCGGCTTGACGCACGCGCACATTGCCGCGTTGTGTTATGCTCCGCATTAAGTCAATGCGTATGAAACGGGCGAGCGAGAGACTGGACGCATGTTGAACCCCGATGTCACCAAGACCCGGTCTGGGTCGAACGAGCGGCTGCCGGACGTGCGCGACATCGTCGACTACGCCGACCGCATCGGCCAGCTTGCGCGCATCGACGGCGCCGACTGGAATCTCGAGATCGGCGTGCTGGCGGAAATCTTCGCACATTCCAACCCGGGCCGCTCGCCGGCGGTGCTGTTCGACCGCATCAAGGGCTATCCGGCGGGCATGCGCATCGTGTCCGGCCTGCACAATTCCTGCCGGCGCGTCGCGTACTCGTTCGGCTTTCCCGACAGCGACGACCCGACCACGATCGTGAAGGCCTATCGCGACCGGATGAAGAACGACTTCAAGCTGATCCCGCCGGTGGCGGTGTCGGGCGGGCCGATTTTGGAGAACGTCGATCGCGACGACGCCGTCGACCTGTTCAAGTTTCCGGTGCCGATGATCCACGAGAAGGACGGCGGCCGCTACATCGGCACCTATTGCGTCGTGATCATGCAGGACCCCGACACCGGCTGGGTCAATCTCGGCACCTACCGCACCGTGGCGCATGACAAGCAGAACGCCGGCGTCTGGATTTCGCCCGGCAAGCATGGCCGGCTGATCCGCGAGAAATATTTCAAGCAGGGCAAGCCGTGCCCGGTGCTGATCTGCTGCGGCCTCGATCCGGTGCTGTTCCTGGCCGGCAGCCACGAGATCAAGCACGGCACCAGCGAATACGCCTATGCCGGCGGCCATCGCGGCCGGCCCTACGAGACGATCGCGAGCGAGCTCTACGGCCTGCCGATGCCCGCCAACGCCGAGATCGTGCTCGAAGGCGAATTCCGTCCAGACGAGACCCGCGCCGAAGGCCCGTTCGGCGAGTTCACCGGCTATTACGCGAGCCATGTGCGCGACGAGCCGGTCGTGCGGGTGCGGCGCGTCTATCACCGCAACGATCCGATCCTCACCATGGCGTCGCCGATGCGGCCGCCCACGGACGTGTCGTTCGCCAAATGCATCGTGCAGTCCGGCATGATCTGGGACGAGATCGAGAGCGCAGGGCTCTCCGGCGTGAAGGGCGTGTGGTGCCATGAAGCCGGCGCGATCCGGATGTTCACGGTCATCGCGATCGAGCAGCTGCATCCCGGCCACGCGCAGCAGGCCGGCATGCTGGTCGCCGCCTGCCACTCCGGCAACTATGCCGGACGCTGGATCGTGGTGGTCGACAGCGACATCGACCCGACCAATCTCGACGACGTGATCTGGGCGATGTCGACGCGCTGCGATCCGGTGGTCGATATCGAGACCATCAAGCGCGCCTGGTCGACGCCGCTCGATCCGATGTTGCGCGAGCCGCCGTGGGAGAGCACGCGCGCGATCGTCAATGCGTGCCGGCCGTGGTCGTGGCGCAACGAATTCCCGGAGGTCGCATCCGCGAGCCCCGAGCGCCGCAAGGCGGTCGAGGAAAAATGGGCGGACGAGATCGCGAAGGCGACCGGACGGCGCTGATTAAAATCGTTTATCATGTGCTTGTGCTCACGTATTCGCGCCGGCGGCGCGATCCGACGTGAGAATTGCGGCGCCGCGGACAGCGCGTTGCACGCGATGAAGCAACGGGGACTAGCAAAAGGGGGACAACGCCATGGATCGCACGAACGAACCGAAGCTGATATTTCCGGGCTTGGCAGGATTTTACGCGGCGGTTTCCGATCTCTGGTATCCGATGATCCGCTTCGCGATCGGCGCGATCCTTTTCATGCACGGCTACGCCAAGATAGCGAACCTCGGCATGGCCAAGGTGGCCGCCAATTTCGGCACCAACTACGGCTTACCGATGCCGACTTTTCTGGCCTATTCGGCGGTATTCCTCGAAACCGTCGGCGCCATCTGCATCGCCATCGGTCTGTTCACGCGGTTCTTCGCGGCAGCGCTCGCCATCGAGCTGTTGATCGCCATGTTCGCCGCGCACTGGGTCAGAGGCTTCTCGGTCAGCGCCGGTGGCTATGAATATGTGCTGTTCCTCGGCATCGTGATGTTCGCCATCGCGCTGCGCGGCGGCGGCCCCTATTCGGTCGACCGTCTGATCGGCAAGGAACTCTGATCAATTCCCTCCGAATCGCCGCCTGACACTCGCCCTCTGAAAATCCGCCCTGTGTCCGTCTGACCGTTCGATCGAACTCCTGCGGGGGGCCATCGGCCCCTGGACGCGGGTCAACCGGACATTGGGAGAATTAAAGTGGCGAATATTCGAGGAACCAGCGGTAACGACCGGATTCGTGGCACGGCAGAGGCCGACGAGATCAGGGCATACGCGGGAGTCGACCTCATCATGGGATCGGCCGGCGCCGATCGCATCTATGGCGGCCAGGATGATCCGACCGGTGTATTTGGGGATGCGATCGGCGATACCGTCAACTATTCCGAATCGAACGCGCCAGTGCAGGTCGACCTGCGGCAGGAGCTCCAATCCGGCGGTCACGCCGAGGGCGACCGGCTCTACGATATCGAAAATATCGTCGGCTCGCGCTACAGCGACTACCTGCACGCCACCAACGGCACGAAACTGCTCGAAGGCGGTCGCGGCGCCGACACGATCGTTGGCTGGCAAGGCTCGGGAACGGCAAGCTATGCCGGCTCGAACGCAGCGGTGCAGATCAATTTGAGCATCGTGACCCAGAGCGGCGGCGACGCGGCAGGCGACCAGCTCTATGGCATCCATGACGTCCTTGGCTCGGCCTACGATGACAACATCTTTGGCAACAGCTCCAGCAACACGCTGCAGGGCGGTGGCGGCAACGACAGGTTCCAGGGAGGACTCAACAACGATCGAATCGACGGCGGCCAAGGCAGCGACTGGCTTCGCCTTGATGCGTACGGCACCGCTGGCACCTCCGTCGACCTGGCGGACGGCACGGCCGAAGGATCGGCCTTCTACTTTACCAATGGCGAACAGGACCGGCTGATCAGCATCGAGAATGTGATCGGAACCGATGCCTCGGACATGATGCGGGGCAACGGCGAGGGCAACGAATTCCTGGGCAACGGCTCGGCCGATGAGCTCTACGGCGAGGGCGGAAAGGACACGCTACGCGGCGGCGCGGGCAACGATACGCTCTCTGGCGGCGCTGAGAGCGACTTTCTGTTCGGCGATGACAACGATGACAAACTGGAAGGAGGAGCCGACGCTGACACGCTCGACGGGGGCAACGGTATCGATACCGCTCGCTATGGCGGTTCGACGAGCGGTGTGACCGTGTCGCTGGTTGCCGGCCAGGTCGGCGTGGGCGGCGACGCGCAAGGCGATACCTTGGTCCGGATCGAGAATCTGGCAGGCTCGGTGTACGATGACACGCTGACCGGAGACGACTTTGGTAATCGTCTCGACGGGGGCATCGGCAACGACATCCTGAACGGAGGCAACGGCCGGGACCTGCTGTTTGGCGGCGCCGGGGACGACACTCTTGCCGGCGGCATCGACGGAGCACGGGACACTTATGCGATCGATCTGTTCAATGAGGGCGGCGGTGCGCCGAACATCGGCAACGACGTCATCACGCAATACGAGAGCTTTGACAGGATCCAATTGCTGTACGGCTCTTCCAATATGACCGGGGTGTTGACCGGAGACATCGCGCAAATCGGCAGCGACGTTGTGGTGAAGATCGACGCCGCCCTCGGCTCGATCACGATCCGCAATGCACAAGTCAGCGATTTCGACTACCTGTTCGCCTAGCCGCGGATGTCCGCCGGCTGGATATCGTTACGAGGCGGCGCTACGGCGCCGCCTCGGCCTTCGCATCGCATTCGGCCGCGCGCTTGAGCAGCAGCGCGCGTTCGCGCTCGTTACGCGTCAGTGACGCCGCGCGCTCGAACTCGGCGCGCGCCTCCTGGTGGCGGCCGAGCTTCACCAGCAGATCGCCGCGCACGCCCGGCAGCAGGTGATAGTTCTTGAGTGCCGGCTCCTGGCCGATCGCATCGACCAGGTTGAGACCAGCTTCCGGACCGAACGCGAACGACAGCGCCACCGCGCGATTGAGATCGACGATGGGGGAGGGCGCAAGCTCGGCGAGCGCGCCGTAGAGCCCGACGATGCGCAGCCAGTCGGTTTCCTCCGCCGTGCGCGCCCGCGCATGGCAGGCGGCGATCGCGGCCTGCAACGTGTAACTCCCCAGCGGCTGTCCGGCCGCGCGTGCCTTCGTTTCCGCCTGATCGAGCGCGGCGAGGCCGCGGCGGATCAGCAATTGATCCCAGCGCGCCCGGTTCTGTTCGAGCAGCAGCACCGGCTCGCCCGACGGGCTTGTGCGCGCGGCGAAGCGCGAGGCCTGGATCTCCATCAGCGCGACCAGGCCGTGCACCTCCGGCTCGTCCGGCGCGAGCCCGGCGAGGATGCGGCCGAGCCGCATCGCCTCCTGGCAAAGCTGCGGCCGCATCCAGTCGTCACCAGCGGTCGCGGTGTAGCCTTCGTTGAACACGAGGTAGAGCACGCCGAGCACCGAGGAGAGACGTTCGGCGCGGTCGGCGCCGCGCGGCACCTCGAACGGGATGCGCTCCTCGGCCAGTGTGCGCTTGGCGCGGACCAGGCGCTGCGCAATGGTCGGCTCCGGCACCAGAAAAGCGCGCGCGATCTCGTCAGTGGTGAGGCCGCCGATCAGGCGGAGCGTGAGCGCGACGCGCGCCTCGGTCGAGAGCACCGGATGGCAGGCGGTGAACATGAGGCGAAGCAGATCGTCGCCGATGTCGTCGTCGATCGCCTCGTCAACTTTTTCGAGTGCGGCTTCCTGCTCGGCATCGAGATCGCGGCCGATCTCCACGTGTTTGCGCTCGGCCATCTTGTGCCGGCGCAGCCGGTCGATGGCGCGGCGCTTGGCGGTGGCCGTCAGCCAGGCGCCGGGTTTTTCGGGAATGCCCGACGCCGGCCACTGCTCGAGCGCGGCGAGCAGCGCGTCCTGTGCGAGCTCCTCGGCGAGGCCGACGTCGCGCACCATGCGGGCGAGGCCGGCGATGACTTTCGCCTGCTCGATCCGCCAGACCGCGTCGATCGCGCGATGGATGTCGGCCGTCGGTGTATCGGTAGCCATCGCGGCTACCGATACACCATCGTCGGAGCGCAGGCACACGAAGGATTCATGACGATTAGAGGCGTGAACTAGCCCCCGAGGCTGTCGGGCTCCAGCATGTTGCGGGTCCGCAAGTCGGTGCGGACGTGATGGTCGTGCAGGTACAGGGCGAGCTGGTGCCGCATCCGCTCCCCGAGCTGGGTGATCGCCTCCTCGAACAGCTGGTGCTGGACGTCCGGCGGCAGGTAGCTCCAGATCTGCACCACGCCCGCGCCGAGCGCTTGCGTCAATTGGGCCTGCGCCAGCTGCTCGTCCGTTCCCTTTACCATCGTCGCCATGGCATCTTCCTCTTCAGAAGCGAGAACCAATAGGCTAACGCCGCCGCGCCGGAGCGGGTTCCCGGGCGGCCACCCAGGACCAGCGACGCATGCCCGGATGGAAGTGGTTCCTGGTTTTCTTCGGCACCGGCTACCTGGCGCTGGTGGCGCTGATGTATGTCGCCCAGCGCGGCATCATGTATTTCCCGGAGAGCTTCCGTACCGCGCCCGCCGAGGCCGGCCTGCCGGAGGCCGAGGAGGTGGTGCTCGACACACCGGACGGCGCGCGCGTCATCGTCTGGCATGTCCCGCCGAAAGGCGACCGCCCGGTCTGGCTCTACTTCCACGGCAATGGCGGCGCGCTGCGCTACCGCGTCGACCGCTTCCGCGAATTGACCGCGCAGGGCGAGGGGCTCGTGGCGCTGAGCTACCGCGGCTATGCCGGCTCGACCGGCAGCCCGACCGAGGCCGGCCTGATCGCCGACGCGCGCGCGGCTTATGACTTCGCCGCCAAGCGTTACGGCGCCGAGCGCATCGTGCTGTGGGGCGAGTCGCTCGGCTCCGGCGTCGCGCTGGCGCTCGCCGCCGAGCAACCGGTCGCGCGCATCGTGCTCGAAGCGCCGTTCCTGTCGGCTGTCGATATCGCGGCCGGCGTCTATCCGTTCGTGCCGGTGCGCTGGCTGATGAAGGACCAGTTCCGCTCCGACCTGCGCGTCGCCAAGGTGACGGCGCCGGTGCTGGTCCTGCACGGCGATCGCGACAACGTCGTGCCGATCGCGTCCGGGCAACTGCTCTACAAGCTGATCATGTCGCCGAAGCGCTTCGTGCGGGTCACCGGCGGCGGGCACGAGAACCTGGGATCGTTCGGGGCGGTCGCGGAGGCGCGGAAATTCGTGGCTGAGAAATTCAACTGAACCCCAAAACGAAAGCGCGGGCCTGAAGGCCCGCGCGTCACAATGCAAAACTGTGAACCGCTTAGAAGCTCGGCCGGCGCGGCGCGCCGCGTCCGCCCGGTCCACCGGCGCCGGGGACCACCTTCGGCTTCATCGGCAACAGGCCCTCGCGCTGCAGGCGCTTGCGGGCGAGCTTGCGGGCCCGGCGGATCGCTTCCGCCCGTTCGCGGGCCTTCTTCTCGGAGGGCTTTTCGTAGTGGCCGCGGAGCTTCATCTCGCGGAAGATGCCCTCGCGCTGCATCTTTTTCTTGAGCGCCTTGAGGGCCTGGTCGACGTTGTTGTCACGGACGAGAACTTGCACGCGGCGTGCCTTTCGGATTAGCGGGTTGAATTCTTAGGACGGTGGCGTGGGCAAGCCCATGAAGCACCGGCTACTGGGGCGCGCAAATACCAGAAAGACCGCGGAAAGTCCACTGCCACGCTATTTCGATGGCGGCACCGCCGGTGTCGTTGACGGGGCCGGCACGGGCGGCGGCTCCGGCGGGAAATAGGTCCAAACCAGGCCGTAAAGCACGACCAGCACGGCAAACCCCACAATCATTCGGTTGGCGTCCCCGGCGGCAGTCACATGCAGCTTCTTTGACGCCGCGCCGCCGAGCACCAGGCCGCCCGCGATGATGACCATCACCGCCGCCGAGAGCATCGATTGCAGGAACCAGATCATCGTATAGGCGATGGTGAGGCCGCCGACGCCCGCGATGGTCAGCAGCAGGATCATCCCGGGCGTGCCGCGGAAGATGCCGGGCCGCTGCTCGGCACGGAACAGCGCATCGGCGGCCGCGATCGACCAGCCGGCCGCAAACGAGATCAGGAATCCAAGGATCATCACCATCGCATGTCGCCCGGCGCGCCCGCTGTCAGGGCGCGGCCGGTTTATGACACTCAAAAAACCCGCCGGGCAATGGCCGGCGGGTCGCATGCGTGGCGGTGCGTGTCGCGCTTAGTAAATGCCGCCGTAGAAACCGACCGGATAGGGCCGGAAGCCGTAGCCGTAGCCATATCCATAGCCGACCGGGGCGTAGCAGACGCTGACCAGCCGCCACTGCGGTCCCCACGGTGTGGGCACGACCTGCCACTGCCGGCAGCCGCCACCATAGCCGCCACCGTAGCCGCCATAGCCGCCGTAGTAGGCGCCGGCGCCGACCAATCCAACGCCAACAATTCCAGCGCCGACGAAGCGGCGCGGTCCCCACCAGCGCGAGCCGCCGGCCCAACGGTAGCCGCCGGCCCAGCGCGGGCCACCGACCCAACGCGGACCGCCGACAAATCCGGCGCGTCGGAATCCGGGACCGCCGACCGCGACAACACCGCCGCCGCGATAGAATCCCACACCTCGTCGTTGTGCATCGGCACTGGTAGCGAAGCCCGCAACCATGATCAGGGTCGCGGCAAGCGACAACAGAACCTTCTTCATGGACGTCTCCATACGCGAGCACTATTCGCCATCGGGGGGATGGCGCTAACACTCTCGCTTGCGGTTATTGAACGCGTGTCGTGTGTCGAAAAGGTGCTCGAATAATATTGGATTTCTAGCGATCCATTCATGCCGGGCTAGGCAGTCATCCGGGCCCCGGCGGCGAATTCCGGGAGGCCATCGGACCGCGGCCACGCGTCGCCGGCGGGGTATCGGGCTGGGGTTGACAGTGACCCCGATTCTCTGAGAATGAACGTTCATTCTCAATCTTTTGCTGTGCAATATCGGGGGCCAGCCGCCATGCCACGCGCCCAAGCTCCGGTCCGGCAGGACCGGGCCAAACCACCTCGGCCGAAATCCGACCGCCGGTCGGAAATCCTGGCCGCGGCCCAGCGTTGCTTCGTGCGCTCGGGCTTCCACGGGGCGTCGATGCAGGACATCTGCAACGAGGCCGGGATGAGCCCGGGCAATCTCTACCGCTACTTCCCGTCGAAGGAGGCGCTGATCGCCGGCATCGCCGAGCGCGACCGCGCCGAGGTCGCGCAGGAATTCGCCAGCGCCGATCTGTCGCGCGGTTTCTTCGCCGTGCTCGAAGGCATGGCCTACCATCATTTCTCGGAGCGGCCGGACGAGCAGGTCAAGCTCTGCACCGAGATCATGTCGGAGGCGCGCCGCCATCCGGAGATCGCGCGCATCTCGGCGGCGTTCGACGCCGACGTGAAGAAATGGATCATCGATCTGATGCGCGCCGGCGCCGACCGCGGCGACATCGCGCGCGATCTCGATTTCGACGCCGTGGCGACCATGCTGATGGTGATCGCCGACGGTGTGTGGTGGCGGCGCGCGCTCGATCCGAATTTCGACGCCAAGGCGCTGCTGCCGATTTTCATGGATATCACGCGTCACATGCTGGGTAGCCGTACCCACAATCGCGTACGCGCCAAGGAGGGTGCGGGATGAAAGCAAGTCGTATCGCCGCGGTCGGCATGGTCGCCGCCGCGGGATTGTGGATCGCGTCCGGGCACTTCCTGCCGCACGAGAGCGCGCACAGCAAAGCGTCCGTGCGCAGCGACGCCGTGGCGAAGAAGCCGTTCCGCGTCGCCGTCATCGAGGCCAAGGTGGTCGATCACGCCCGCAAGCTCGTGCTTTCGGGCCGCACCGAGGCCGACCGGCGCGTCACCGTGTCCGCGCGCTCGGGCGGCGTGCTCACCGAATTGCGCGTGCGCCGCGGCACGCGGGTGAAGGAAGGCGACATCATCGCCATGCTCTCCGACGACGCCCGCAAGGCGCAGGTGGCGCAGGCGGAGTCGCTGGTGATCCAGCGCCGGACCGAGCTCGAAGCCAAGCGCAGGCTGATCGTGTCGGGCGCGGTGCCGAAGCTCGAGCTCGTCAATCTCGAGGCGCAGCTTGCGGCAGCCGAGGCGATCTTGGCCGCGGCCCAGGCCGAGCTCGAGCGCAGTTTCGTGCGCGCGCCGTTCGGCGGCATCGTGAATGACGTGACGGTCGAGGTCGGCGGCGCCGCGCTGCCGATGATGGGCCGCGAGATCGCGACCGTGGTCTCGCTCGATCCGATGCTGGCGGTGGTCGAGGTGTCGGAGCGCCGGCTCGCCGGCCTGCGTCAGGGCGACACCGCCGAGGTCAAGCTCATCACCGGCGAGAAACTGTCGGGCAAGATCCGCTTTGTCGCCAAGACCGCGAGCCAGAACACGCGCACCTATCGCGTCGAGGTCGAGTTGCCCAACGCCGACGGCGCGATTCCCGACGGCATCTCGGCCGAGGTCGCCATTCCGGTCGCAGCGATGGCGGCCACGCGCCTGCCGCGCTCCGCGCTCACCATCGCCTCGACCGGTGATATCGGCGTGCGCACGGTCGGCGAAGATGGAACTGTCGCGTTCAACCGCGTCAGCATCGTCGAGGACGAGCAAAACTTCATGTGGGTGGCCGGCATCCGCGACGGCACGCGGGTGATCGTGCAGGGGCAGGATTTCGTCCGCGAAGGCCAGACCGTCGAGGCCGTCACGGCGGCGGAGGTCACCGCCACGGCAGCGCCGTGAGTTAGCCATGGCAGCGAATGAAGTGCGCGACATTGTCGAGGGGTGGGCTCGCGCCGTCAGGGCGCGGGACATCGACGCGGTCCTGAGCCACCACGCGCAGGACCTGCTGATGTTTGACGTTGTCGGCCCCATCCGTCTGCAAGGGCTGGACGCGTATCGGCGCACATGGGTCGAGCAATTCTTCCCGTGGCACGGCGGGACCGGCCGCTTCGACCTGGTTGATCTCAAGGTGTCGGCGGGTGCCGACGTCGCCTTCGCCACCGCGCTGCTCGAATGCGCGGGGACCGAGGATGGAAAAAGAGCCGCGTTCACCCTGAGGCTGACGGTCGGCCTGGAAAAACGCGATGGGGAGGGGTGGTCGTCCACGAGCACCACTCACAGCCATTGGATTTCGATGTCGCCCGCATCGGGGCGGGATCGAGCTGACGCACGAGCGACTGAACGAGAGATCGAGATGTTCCGTTTCATCGACTACGCCATCAGCCATGCACGGCTGACGATTGCGACGCTGGTGTTCCTGCTGGTCGCGGGCGCCGTCGCCTATGTGACGATCCCGAAGGAATCGGAACCCGACGTCCGCATCCCGATCATCTTCGTGCAGCTCTCCCAGCGCGGCATCAGCCCGGAGGATTCCGAGCGGCTGCTGCTGCGGCCGGTCGAGACCCAGCTCAAGTCGGTCGGTCACGTCAAGGAGATGCGCTCCACCGCCTATGAGGGCGGCGGCTATGTGCTGCTCGAGTTCGAGGCCGGTTTCGATTCCAAGGCGGCGCTCGCCGACGTGCGTGCCAAGGTCGACACCGCCAAGCACGATCTGCCGCGCGACGTCGACGAGCCGCAGGTGCAGGAGGTCAATCTCTCGCTCTACCCGGTGCTGGTGATCGGGCTGTCCGGCGACGTGCCCGAGCGCACGCTGTTGCGCATCGCGCGCTCGGCCAAGAACGCCATCGAGCAGGCGCCCGGCGTCCTCGCGGCGGAGCTGCGCGGCGCGCGCGACGAAGCGGTCGAGATCATCATCGACCCCACGCAGATGCGCAGCTACGGCATCTCCCTCGATACGCTCGGGCAGGTCACGCAGTCGTTCAACACGCTGATCGCGGCCGGCGCGCTCGAAGGCCAGACCGGACGGTTCTCGGTCAAGGTGCCGTCGCTGTTCGAGCGCCCGCAGGACATTCTGAAGGTTCCGCTGGTCGCCTCGTCGAATGCGTCGGTGACGCTGTCCGACATCGCGCAGATCAAGCCGACCTTCAAGGACGCGATCTCGATCACGCGGGTCAACGGCCGCCCCGCCATGACCATCGAGGTGTCGAAGCGCACCGGCGCCAACCTGATCGAAGTCGTCGACACGCGTGAAGTACATCGTCACCCAGATGCAGCGGCAGTGGCCGGAGGCCGTGCACGTCACCTTCACGCAGGACAAGTCGAAGGTGATCCGCCAGATGCTCGGCGACCTGCAGAACTCGGTCGCGACCGGCGTGCTCTGGTCGCCGTGATCATCCTGTTCGCGCTCGGCTTCCGCGCCTCGCTGTTCATCGGCATCGCGATCCCGGCCTCGTTCCTGGCCGGCGTGCTCGGCCTCCAGCTCGCCGGGCTCACGGTCAACATCGTGGTGCTGTTCTCGCTGATCCTTGCGGTCGGCATGCTGGTCGACGACGCCATCATCGTCTCCGAATTCGCCGAGCGGCGCATGGCCGAAGGCATGCCGCCGAAGGAGGCCTATTCGCTCGCCGCCAAGCGCATGTCGGGCCCGGTGATCGCGGCGACGCTCACCCGCATCGCGGCGTTCTCGCCGCTGCTGTTCTGGCCGGGCGTGGTCGGCCAGTTCATGAAATATCTGCCGATCACCTTGATCGCCACGCTCTCGGCGTCGCTCGTGGTCGCGCTGTTCTTCACGCCGACGCTGGGCGCGCTGCTCGGCAAGGCGGCTGTGGTCCCGCGTGACGAGCGCAGCAAGGATTCCGGGCCCTATATGCGCACGGTGAAGCTCGCGCTGCGCCGCCCCGGCATGACCATGGCGCTCGCGGCGCTGATCCTGGTCGCGGTGCAGATGGCGTATGGCAAGTTCGGCCGGGGCGTCGAATTCTTCCCGAACGTCGAGCCCGACTACGGCCAGGTGGTCGTGCACGGCCGCGGCAACCTCTCGCTCGAAGAGAAGGACAAGCTGATCGGCGAGGTCGAGCGGCGCGTGCTCGAGTTCCCGGGCCTCGCCACCGTCTATGCGCGCATCGGCGAGCAGCCGCGCGGCATGGGCGAGCTCACCGAGGACACCATCGGCGTGATCCAGTTCGAGTTCGCGCACTGGACCACGCGGCGTCCGGGGCACGAGATCATGGATGCGATCCGCGCCCGCACCGCCGACATTCCCGGCATCCAGGTCGAGGTGACGGCGCCGCGCGCCGGTCCGCCGACCGGCAAGCCGATCCAGGTGCAGCTCTCGGCGCTCGATCCGGCGGCGCTGCCGGCGGCGGCGCGCAAGGTCGCGGCGCTGCTCGCGGCGCGTGGCGATATCCGCGATCTCGACGACGGCCAGCCGCTGCCCGGCATCGACTGGACCATCCAGGTCGACAAGGCGGAAGCCGCGAAGTATGGCGCCGGCGTCAACACCGTCGGCGCCGCGGTGCAGCTCGTCACCAACGGCCTCAAGGCGACCGAATACCGCCCGGCCGACAGCGACAAGGCGGTCGACATCCTGGTGCGCTTCCCGCCCGACCGGCGCAGCCTCGACCAGATCGACGAGCTGCACATCCAGACCCCGTCCGGGCACGTTCCGATCGGCAATTTCGTGCAGCGTGTGCCGTCGCAGCGCGTCGGCTTCATCCATCGCGTCAACGGCAACCGGGTGACCACGGTGTCGGCGAACGTGGCGGAGGGCGTGCCGACCGCGCGCGTGCAGCAGGAGGTTCAGCAGGAGCTGGCGAATGCCGACCTCGGGCCTGGCGTGCGCTTCAAGCTCAAGGGCGAGGACGAGGAGCGCGAGAAGGCGTCGGCGTTCCTGCTCAAGGCGTTCGGCACCGCGATCTTCCTGATCTTCGCGATCCTGCTCGCGCAATTCAACAGACTGACCTCGGTGGGCATCGTGCTGACCGCGGTGGTGCTCTCCACCTTCGGCGTCATGCTCGGCATGCTGGTCATGGGGCAGCCGTTCGGCGTGGTGATGGCCGGCATCGGCGTGATCGCAAACGCCGGCGTGATCGTGAACAACAACATCGTGCTGATCGACACCTACGACCGGCTGCGGCGCGAGGGCGTCGCCGCCTATGACGCCATCCTGGAAACCTGCCGCGAGCGCGCGCGGCCGGTGGTGCTCACGGCGGTGACCGCGATCCTCGGCGTGCTGCCGATCGCGTTCGGCATGAACATCGAGTTCCTGACGCGCGAGATCACGGTCGGCGCGCCGGCCACGCAATGGTGGATCAACCTCTCCACCGCCATCGTGTTCGGTCTCGGCTTCGCGACGGTGCTCACCCTGATCGTGACGCCGGCGATGCTGATGGCGGTCGAGAACATGCGCGAATGGCGCATCCGCTGGCTGGCGCGGCTGCCGCGCTGGCGCCGCGCCGCCACCTGATCGAGAGATGCGCCATCTTACTGGCGAATTGACCTGACTTTCGGCGCGGCTATCCTTCCCGCAGGACAATTCGGGAGCGCGGTAGCCGATGCCGAAAGGCAAGCCGGGCAGCAGCGTCAAGGCCAAGGCTGCCGTCAAACCTGCGCGCGAGCGCACGCCAATGCCACCGCGGCGGCAGCGTGCGCCCGCGGAGGACGCGACCGCCGCGAAACGTCCCAGCCGCTCCGACGCCGCGCGGCTGGCCGCCGAGGTCGAACGCCTCGAGCAGCAACTTGTGGCGGCGCGCCAGCAACTGGCCGCGCTCGAAGTGCGCGCCGACATCGATCCCCTGACCGATTTGCCCAATCGGCGCGCGTTCGAGCGTGAGCTCGCCCGCTCGCTCGCCTATGTGAAGCGCCACGGCACCACCGCCGCGCTGCTCTATCTCGATCTCGACGATTTCAAGCGCGTCAACGACCGCCACGGGCATGCGGCCGGCGATGCGATGCTGCGCGCGGTGGCGAGCGTGCTCGGCCGGCACGTGCGCGACTCCGATGTGGTGGCCCGTATTGGCGGCGACGAATTCGCGCTGCTGCTGTGGAACTGCGACGAACACAACGCGCGCACCAAGGCGCTGGTGCTGGAAGCCTCGATCGGCCGCACCACCGCGGTGCATGACGGCGTGGCGTTGGGCGCCGGAGCCTCGGTGGGGGCCGCCATGCTGCTGCCGCTCGATGAGCCGGCCGCGACCATCGCGCGGGCCGACCGCGCCATGTATGCGCGCAAGGCCGCGCGCCGCGCCGCCTAGTTGCGGAAACCTTAATCTTTCGAGCACTTTGGCCGCCCCGGCACAATGTGCCACATTCGCAGGATGCCGGTGATCGACTATCGGAAGGCCAAACGCTTTCCGTACGATGGAGGTTCTCATGCTGAAACAGCACCATGTCCGGCGCCTGGCGCTGCTCGCCGCCGCCGGCTCGCTGGTCGCCGGCTCGCTCATGGCGCTCATGCCCGCCCTGGCACAGGGTCCGGCGGCCGACTTTCCGAACCGGCCGGTCAGGATCATCGTCTCCAATCCGGCCGGCGGCGGCATCGATACCGTCACGCGCGTCGTGGGCGACCGGCTGGCGGTCAAGCTCGGCCAGCCGGTGGTGATCGAGAACCGCGGCGGCGCCGGCGGCAATATCGGCGCCGAGGCGGTCTATACCGCGGCGCCCGACGGCTACACGCTGCTCGCCTCGGTGCCAGCGGCGCTGACGACCAACATCTTCATGTACAAGAAGCTCCCCTTCGATCCGGCCAAGTTCGAGCCGGTGGCGGTGCTCGGCACCTACCCGAACACGCTGCTGGTGAGGAACGATTTCCCGGCCAAGACGGTGCAGGAGTTCATCGCCTACGTGAAAGCCAATCCCGGCAAGGTCAACTACGCCTCGCAGGGCATCGGCACCACCTCGCATCTCACCGCCGAGCTCTACAATTCGCTGGCCGGCGCCAGGATGGTGCACGTGCCCTATCGCGGCACGGCTCCGGCGCTCAACGATATCGTCGCCGGCCATGTCGATGTGATCTTCATGCAGCTCTCGTCGGCGCTGAAGCTGCACGAGGGCAAGCGGGCGCGCATCCTCGCGATGACGACCGAGAAGCGCCTCGACATCCTCAAGGATATCCCGACCATGATCGAGGCCGGTATCCCGAACTTCGTCTCCGACACCTGGCAAGCGATCAGTGCGCCGCCCGGAACGCCGGCGGCGATCGTCGCCAAGCTCAACAAGGCGATCAACGACGCCATGGACGATCCTGAGACCGAGAAGCGGTTCACCGATCTCGAGATCATCAAGGTCGGCGGCAGCCCCGCCGACATGCGCAAGCTGATCCAGGAAGAGATCCAGCGCTGGGGCGAGGTGATCAAGCGGGCCAAGATCACCGCCGAGTAGGAGCGGAACTCACGCAATGATGTCGGGCGTGAGCTGATCCTCGATGAAGGTGATGCGGTCGCGCAGGTAGAGCTTGCGCTTTTTCAGCCGTTGCACCTGCAACAGGTCGGAACCCGGCGAGTCCTGAAGCGCCTCGATGGCGGAATCCAGGTCGCGGTGCTCCTGAAGGAGCCGCGCCAGTTGCTCGCGCAACTCACGTTCTTCCTCTGGGGTTATCGCCATCGCTGAGCCGAACTGGTCGCCCGGAGGGGGCGGCAACCTGGGAAATTATCCCGATTTGTCCCTATGGATTCAAGGCGGTAGAGCGTCACTAGCACGATGGTAACTCATCGGGGATTGCTGCGGTGCACAACCCAAACGAGCGTCGAAGTTCCACCTGGTTTGGTGTACAGTTTGTCCGTCGGCAGCCAACCTGACGCAAGGAGAAAAGCCCTCATGGCGATTCAATCGCATCTTGCGGAATTGGAAAAGAAGCACCGGGCGCTGGAAGAAGAAATCAACGAAGCGCTCACTCATCCCTCCACCGATGACCTGAAAGTGGTGGAATTGAAACGCCAAAAATTGAAATTGAAGGACGAGATCGCGCGCCTGCGGCAGGATGCCAGCGTCCATTAGCGCGCACCAATAGCGTAGAATTTGTTCCGGCCAAGCCCGCTCAGCCGCCTCGCGCGGCTGAGGTGGTTTGGTCGTTGCCGTTGAACCAGAAATCACGGAGGAAGCGATGACGCGCACGCTGGCCATTGCGGTGGGTCTTTTGGCTGCGCTTGCGCTCGGCGCGCCCAACGCGGCTAACGCGCAGGCGTGGCCGTCGCGCACCGTCACCATCGTCGTTCCATTCCCGCCCGGCGGCGGCGTCGACGTGCTCGCGCGCATCGCGGCGGAGCGGCTCTCTGCCAGCATGAAGGCCACGGTGGTCGTCGAGAACCGCGCCGGTGGCGGCGGCACCGTCGGCACCCGTGCGGTCGCGAAGGCCGCGCCCGACGGCTACACGCTGATGATGGCGCACACCGGCACCATCGCCATCAACCCGAGCCTCTATGCGAATGCCGGCTACGATCCGCGCAAGGATTTCACCGCCATCGGCATGATCGCCTCGATGCCGGTTGCCTTGATCGCGCATCCCTCGTTCCCGGCGAAAACCGTCGCCGACGTGATCGCGATCGCCAAGAAGGAGCCGGGCAAGCTCAATTTCGGCACCTCGGCGATCGGCACCGGCGGCTATCTCACCGCCGAGTACTTCAAGTCCGCCGCCGACCTGCAGATGCAGATCGTGCCGTATCGCGGCACCGCGCCGCTGATGAACGACCTGATCGGCGGCCACGTGCCGGTCTCGTTCGGCGTGCTGCCGCCGGCCATGGGCAACATCCAGGGCGGGAAGCTGCGCGCCATCGCGGTCACCGGTCCGCGCCGTTTCAGCCTGCTGCCGGACGTCCCGACGGCCTCCGAGTCCGGCCTGCCGGGCTTCGATTCCGTGCTGCTCTACGGCCTGATCGGACCGCCGGGCATGCCGCGCGACATCGTCGAGCGGCTGAACAAGGAACTGCGCGCGATGGCGGCGACCGACCTGGTCAAGCAGCGCGTGCAGGCCGAGGGTGGCGACGTCGTCACGTCGAGCCCGGAGGAATACACGCAGAGCATCGACAAGGAAGAGGCCAAGTGGTCGGCGCTGATCCGCAAGCTCAATCTGCGGGTGGATTAGTTCGATGCGTCGCGTTTCGGCTTTCCTTGCCCTGGCAATACTCGCCTGTGTCGGCGGTCAAGCCGTCGCGCAGACCTATCCGTCGCGGGTCATCACGCTGATCGTGCCGTTCCCGCCCGGCGGCGGCAACGACACCATCGCGCGGCTGGTCGCGCAGGGGCTGAGCAACGCGCTCGGCCAGCAGGTCGTCGTCGAGAATCGCGGCGGCGCCAACGGCGTCATCGCCATGCGGCAGGCGGCGAAGGCCGCGCCCGACGGCTATACGTTGGTGTTCGCGAATTCGTCGTCGACCTCGATCAACATCGCGCTCTATTCCAATCCCGGCTACGACATGCGCCGCGACTTCGCGCCGATCGGCAACATCGCGCAGATGGGGATCGGCATCGTTTCGCATCCCGACTTCCCGGCGAAGTCGGTCGGCGAATTGATCGCGCTCGCCAAGAAGCAGCCGGGCAAGCTTTCGTTCGGCACCTCGCCGCCGGGCAGCGGCTCGCATCTCGCGGCCGAGCTGTTCAAGGCGACGACCGGCATCGACGTGACGCTGGTGCCCTACAAGGGCGCCGCCGCGCTCACCACCGACGTGCTCGGCAACCACATCCCGGTGATTTTCAGCGTGATGCCGCCCGCGCTGGGCAACATCCAGCAAGGCAAGCTGCGTGTGATCGCGGTGACGACCCCGACCCGCATGGCGCTGCTGCCGAAATCGCCGACGGTCGCGGAATCGGGGCTGCCCGGCTTCGCGGCGGTGCTGCGCTATGGCCTGCTCGCGCCGGCGGGGACGCCGCGTCCGATCGTCGACCGCATCAATGCGGAGCTGCGCAAGATCGTCGGCTCGGCCGACATGCTCGATCGTCTCGCCAAGGAGGGCAGCGATCCGGTGGTGTCGTCGCCCGAGGAATACGCCGCCGACATGGTGCGCGAGGACGAGCTCTGGGGCCCGCTGATCCGCAAGCTCGGGCTGAAGATCGATTGAGCCAGCGTTCGGCTCTCAATCGGCCCATGGTGAGGAGGCGCGAAGCGCCGTCTCGAACTTGGGCGCCCCATCCTTCGAGACGCGCTTCGGCGCTCCTCGGAGGGCGGAGAGAAGTCGATCAGTTTTCTACGGCTTGATCGCCGTGCGCGCTCCACGAGGTCACGCGGCGTGGCGTAGAGCTTGGTCACGATATCCTGCACCTGCTGGCCCGACAGCGGCGTGATCGAGATCTTCATCTTCGCCGCGTCGGCGAGGAACTGCGGATCCTTCATCGTCGCATCGAATGCCGTGCGCAGGATCTTGACCTGGTCTCCCGGCGTGCCCGGCGGCACGATGTAGGAGCGCTGGAACACCTGCTGGCTGACGACCAGCTCGGCGACGCGGCGGTCGTTCTCGTTCTTGACGAAGGTCCAGATCGTCGGCACGCCCAGATCGGTCAGCTCCTGCTGCGGGTCGAGGCCGACCTGCACCAGGATGTTGAGCTTCTTGTCCCTGACCCACTCGCCTTTCTGCGACTTCACGCTCGACCAGTCCCAGCCGCACAGCCCGTCGACCTCGCCGCGCTCCATCGCCAGCGCGATGTCGACCGTGCCTTTGTAGCCAGTGACAACGTCGAACTTGGTGCCGGCGGTGTGATTGTGCAGATAGGCGTAGTCGCGGGTGGCGCCGCCAGCGGAGCTTGCGCCGAGAATGGCCTTGTTCTTCTGCGCGGCAGCGAAGCTGTTGATCTTGGAATTCTGGAACGTTGCGCACACCCGCACGCCGGTGTCGGCGGTGCCGATATAGATCACCTTGGTCGGATCGAACTGCGTCATCGGCTTGTCTTCGAGCAGCGGGCCGACGATGGCGCCTGGCATCAGCGCGCCGACGCTGCCGCCATCCTTGGGCGCGACGGTCGAGATGTAGATGCCGGCGCGCGTCGAGCCGGCGCCGGGCATGTTCTTGACCACGATGGTCGGATTGCCGGGGATGTGACGCGCCAGATGGCGGGCCACCGCGCGCGCATAGATGTCGTAGCCGCCGCCGGAATCGCCGCCAACGATGAACTCGATGGTGCGCCCGGCATAGTAGTCCTGCGCTGTGGCAGGCGCGGCGCCGACCACGGCGGCGACCGCACCGGCGGCAAGGCAGGGCAGGGACCTGGCGGAAAGGAACGGCATCTCGAGCTCCACGATGCGACCGCCGGACGCTAGAGCATCCCAGGATACGGGACAACCGAATCGCCGCCCGCGCCTTGCGGCGTTGCGTCGCTTTTGGTGTTCCCGATGCGGTGCAGCGCGGCGCGAGGCGCTACGGCCTGATCGCGCGCCGGCCTTGCTCGACGATGTGCTTCGGCGTCGCGTAGAACTTCTGCACCAGCTCCTGCACGGTCGCGCCCGGCAGCGGCGAGACGTCGATGCGCAGCTTCTTGGCGTCGGCCAGGAACTGCTCATCCTGCATGGTGGCGTCGAACGCCTTGCGCAGGATCGCGACGTAAGCCTCGGGCGTGCCCATGGCGACGAAATACGGCCGCTGGAACGCCTGCTGGCTCACGATCAGCGCCATGACCCGGCGGCTGTCGTCGTCCTTTATGTAATCGTCGAGCCGCGGCACGCCCAGCTTGGTAAGCTCGTCGTTGGCGTTCGGGCCGATCTGCGCCAGGAGGTTCAGCTTGCCGTCGCGGATCCATTCCGGCTTCTGCGCCTTGGCGCTCGACCACTCCCAGCCGCAGGCGCCGTCGACCTCGCCGCGCTCCATCGCCAGCGTCACGTCGAGCGTGCCCTTGTAGCCGGGCACGACGCTCACCGGCGCGCCGGTGGTGGCGCGCACCATGTAGGCGAAGTCGTGCACGGCGTCGCCGGGCGCCACGCCGCCCAGCACGATCTTCTCCGTCATCGCCTGCTTGAACGAGCGCACTTTTGACTTTTCATAGGTGACGCAGATGCGCGTGCCGCTGTTGGCGGTGCCGAGATAAGTGACTTTGGCCGGGTCGAACATCGATTGCGGCTTGTCGTCGAGCAGCGGGCCGACGATGGCGCCCGGCGTTACCGCGCCGATCGAGAGGCCGTCCTTCGGCGCGACCGTGCTGATGTGCACGCCGGCCTTGGCGCTGCCGGCGCCCGGCATGTTCTTCACCACCACCGTTGGATTGCCGGGGATATTCCGGCCAAGATGCCGCGCCACCGCGCGCGCGTAGATGTCGAAGCCGCCGCCCGGATAGTTGCCGACCACGAGATCGATGGTCTTGCCGGCGTAATAGTCCTGCGATGCGGCCGGGATGGCGGTGATGACAAGCCCGGCGACAGCGATCGGGCCGGCGCGTAGCAATCGATGCATCAGTTTCCCCTCATGGCCGGATCGCGCGCCTGGCGCGCTGCACGACCGCATCCGGCGTCGCGGCCAGCCGGGCGATCAAGTCCTGGATCTTGCCGCCGTCGAGCGCGGCCACGTCGATGCCGGTCTTCTGCGCGTCCGCCTGGAATTTCGGGTCCTGCATCGTCGCCATGAACGATGTGCGCAGCGTGGCAAGCTGCGCCGCCGGCACGCCGGGCGGCGCGATGTAGGAGCGATGGAACACCTGCTGGCTGGTGATCAGCTCGACCGCCTTGCGGTCGTCGTCATTGCCGATGAACGTCCAGATCGGCGGCGCGCCCAGCCGCGTCAGCTCCTCGTCGGGATCGTGCCCGATCTGCGTATGCACGTTGATCCGGCCTTCCTTGATCCAGCGCGCACGCTGCGACTTGAAGCTCGCCCAGTCCCAGCCGCAGGAGCCGTCGACCTCGCGGCGCTCCATCGCCAGCCCGATGTCGCTGGTGCCCTTGTAGCCGGTGACGACCGAAAGCTGCGCGCCGGTGACGTTCTTCACCATGTAGGCATAGTCGTGGGTCGCATCGTTGACCGCCGCGGCGCCGATCACCGTCTTGGTCTTGAGCATGTCCGCGAAGCTCTGCGCCGCGGCTTCCTTCAGCGTCACGCAGACGCGGGTGCCGTGATTGGCGGTGCCGATGAAGTTGACGCGGGTCGGGTCGAAAGTCGAGTCGGAGCGGCCGTCGAGCAGCGCCGACATGATCGCGCCCGGCGTCACCGCGCCGATCGCGGTGCCGTCCTTCGCCGCGGTGTGGGTGATGTGCAGCCCGGCCTTGGCGCTGCCGGCGCCCGGCATGTTGCGCACGACGATCGCCGGATTGCCGGGAATGTGCCGCGCCCAATGCCGCGCCACCGCGCGCGCATAGATGTCGTAGCCGCCGCCGACATAGTGGCCGACGATGAAGTCGATGGTCTTGCCGGCGTAGAAATCCTGCGCCGCCACGGGCGTCGAGAGCAGCGCGGCTGCGGCCAAACCGGCAAGTACGCCTCGCTGCATCGAAGCCTCCCTCTAGGGCCGGATCGCCGCGCGCGCCGCCTGCACGATATTTTTCGGCGTCGCGTGCAGCTTCTGCACGATCTCCTGAACTTTCGCGCCCGAGAGCGACGCAATGTCGATGCGGAGCTTGTCGGCGTCCGCGAGGAATTGCGCGTCCTGCATGGTCGCGTCGAAGGCGCTGCGCAGGATGGCGAGCGGCGCCGGCCGGGATTTCCGGCGGCGCGATGTAGGAGCGCTGGAACACCTGCTGGCCGATCACGAGCTCGACCACCGCGCGGTCGACGCCGTCCTTGACGTAGTCCCAGACATGCGGGACGCCCATCTTGCCGAGCTCGTCGTTGCGATCGAGGCCGATCTGCAAGAGCACGCTGAGCTTCTTGTCGCGCAGCCAGTCGCCGCGCTGCGCCTTGACGCTCGCCCAGTCCCAGCCGCAGGAGCCGACCACCTCGCCGCGCTCCATGGCGAGCCCGATCTCGGTGGTGCCGTTGTAGCCGGAGACGATCTTGTATTTCGCGCCGGCGGTCTTTCGCAGCATATAGGCGTAGTCGTGCGTGGATTCGTTCGGCGACACCGCGCCGAACGGCACCTCCTTGGCGCGCACGTCGTCGAAGCTTTTCACGCCGGCGGCCGTCCAGCCGACGCAGACGCGGGTGCCGTTATTGGCGGTGCCGAGATATTGCACGCGCACCGGATCGAACAGGATCTCCGGCTTCTCCTCGAGCAGCGGCCCCATCACTGCGCCCGGCATGATGCCGGCGATGACGGTGCCGTCCTTGGGCGCGATCTTGGCGAGGAAGCCGGCGGCGCGGCCGGAGCCGGCGCCCGGCATGTTCTTGACCACGATGCCGGGCTTGCCCGGGATGTGACGGTTGAAGTGGCGCGCCAGCGCGCGGCCGTAGATGTCGTAGCCGCCGGCCGGGCCGGAGCCGATGATGAGGTCGATGCTGCGGCCGGCGTAGTAGTCCTGCGCCGCGGCCGGCGCGGCCAGAATGGCACCGAACGCGGTGCAGGCGACAAGCAGCGCCCGGCGATCTTTTAGCATGCGGCGTTCCTCGGTTCTTTTCGTTACGGACTGATCGCGGCGCGCGCGAGGTCGATGACCTCCGGCGAGGATGCATAGAGATTGCGCACCACCTCCTGCACCCGCTCGCCCGACAGCGGCGCCACGTCGATGCGTAGCTTGTCGGCATCGGCCAGGAACTGCGGGTCTTTCATGGTGGCGTCGAAGGCCTTGCGCAGGATGGCAAGATTGGCCGGCGTGGTCTTTGGCGGCGCGATGAAGGAGCGGTGGAACACGGTTTGGCTGAGGATCAGCTGCAGGACTTTGCGGGTGGTGTCGTCCTTCACGAACGTCATGATATGGGGAACACCGAGCTTGGTGAGTTCCTCCATCGGTTCGATCGCGTCCTGGGTCAGGACGTTCACGGTCTTGTCGCGTACCCATGTCGGCCTTTGCGACTTGAGACTCGCCCAGTCGAAACCACAGAAGCCGTCGATCTCGCCGCGTTCCAGCGCGATCGAGAGGTCGGCCGTGCCCTTGTAGCCAGTGACCATGTCCCACTTGGCGCCGGTGGTCTTCCGGTGCAGATGGCCATAGTCGCGGGTGGAATCGTTCGCCTGTCCGCCGCCGAACACGGCCTTGATCGTGCGCGCGTCATCGAAGGTTTTGACCTTCGCGTGCTTGCCCGACACACAGACGCGGACGCCATTGTTGACATTGCCAATGAACATGACCTGCGTCGGGTCGAACAGTCGCTCCGCTTTGGGATCAAGCATCGGATCCATGACGGCACCCGGCATGATATTGGCGATGACGGTGCCGTCCTTGGGAGCGACGTTGCTGATGAAGCCCGCCGCGCGGGCGCTGCCCGCGCCCGGCATGTTCTTCGGCACGACGTTCGGGTTGCCGGGGATGTGGCGGCCGATGTGCCGCGCTACCGCGCGGCCGTAGATGTCGTAGCCGCCGCCGGGCGGTGCGCCGATCAGCAGTTCAATCGATCTACCGGCGTAGAAATCCTGCGCGGCGGCGGGGAGGGGCGCGAACGCTGTCAATAGGGCGGCGAGCGCGGCGGACAGGGCGATCGGGCGGGTGCAGATTGACGGCATTGGAGCCTTCTCCCCGGGCGTTCTTGGTATTCCGGGAAGGCTAGGTGATCCCGCGACGCCGAACAACAGGCGCGGCCTGCGGCGGCGGGTCGCCCACGGTCTACTTTAACGGTAGGATACGTAGTCTGGCCCGGGAGGCGTCGACCGATACCAATGCACCCTCCAGCAGTTCCTGCCGAGCTTGCTGGAGAGTGGAGACGACTGCTGCGCCTATCGCGTCGGGGGTAAGGATATCGCTGCGTATCTGAACGACGCTTGGTCGCGCACCCTGACTGGCCGCTAGAATGGCGCCGAAATCCAAATCTGCAGTCAGGACTACAAATTCATGTGCGGCAGCCCACTGCATCAGTTCCGTGTCCGCCGCATCAGGCGATCCAATCGTACTCCAGTGGACTGACTCGAAGCCGGCCTCAGCGAGGTAGTTTACCCATCCCGGCGACAAATTCATGTCGACCAGAATTTTCATTTTTCATTGGCCAATTCAACCTCGCGCTCCTGTGCGCGCCAAGCCGCGTACCGCAATGCTTCGAGTATGTCTTCGCGCTCGAGATAAGGGTAATCGGACAGGACATCGTCAACTGTCCGGCCAGCTCCGATTTGCCCGACGATCATCCCGACAGTGACACGTAGCCCGCGAATGCAGGGCTTGCCGCCCATGACCGCAGGGTTCTGGGTGATGCGTGCGAAATTGCTCATGGCCAATATCATATACTGAAAGCTAAGGGACGGAAACCGCCGGCGGCAGCGGCATCTTCCTCGCCGCCATCACCGCGCGCAGGCGGTCGGGATAGTCCGTGATCAGGCCGTCAACGCCGGCGGCGATCAGCCGCTCCATGTCGGCGGGCTCGTTGACGGTCCAGGGAATGACCTTGAGGCCGAGCGCCTGCGCCTCCTTCAGCGTGGCGTCGGTGAGATCGAGATAGAGCGGCGACCAGCCCGTACACCCGGCGGCGTTGACCAGCCGCGGCGTCGAGCCGCCGAAATCGTCGACGTCGAGGCCCGCAGTCCAGGGCGAGGGACCGGGCCGGCCGCGCTGGATATTGTTGTTGGCGCCGCGCTCGACCGTCAGGCACACGCGTGGAACCTCAGGAGCAAGACGCCGGAACACCGCGAGCGTGCGCCAGTCGAATGACTGCACGCTCACGCGTGACGCCATGCCGGCATCGCTGATGGCTTTTATCACAGCGGCGGCGAAGGTCTCCGGATCGGCCGTGTCAGCCCCCGCGGTCGGCGTCATCTTGGTTTCGACGTTGAAGCGGACGTGGTCGGCCTTGCTGCGCTTGGCGAGATCGAACACCGAGGCGAGCGTCGGAATGCGGGCGCCGTCGACCTGGCGCTGCGCGGGAAAGCTTGCGGCGTAAGACGTGCCGGGCTTCAAGCGCCCGACGTCGTAGCGCTGCAGCTCCGCCAGCGTGAGCGCGCGCAGCGCCGGCCCGCGCTGCGCCAGGAACACGCCGTCGGGCGCGCGCGTGGTGTCGGGATTGAGCCAGATGTCGTGCTGGACCACCAGCACGCCGTCCTTGCTCATGCCGAGGTCGAATTCGAGCGTTGAGACGCCGATCGAGAGCGCCCGCCCAAATCCTTCCAGCGTATTCTCCGGCGCCAGCCCGCGCGCACCGCGGTGACCCTGGAGGTCGAACGCGGCGGCAGCGCTTGCTGCAACGACAATGACGGCGGCGACGGCTGCGGTGGTTCTTGCCATGCGACGCTCCCGACCTGCAACGAAGAGCGAGCCTATGATAGCCGCGCGTCGCTATCGTGACATCGTCCCGACGATACCGCTGCGGAGCAGTTCCAGCGAGATCAGGAACATCAGCGCATAGGCGATCTTGTAGAACGTCTCGTGCGGCACGCGCCGCACCAGCCAGATGCCGAAGAAATTCGCCGCGATCGCGAGCGGGAGGAGCAACGCCGAGGTCGCGAGGTTCTGCGCCGTGAACTGGCCGAGCGCGAAGTACGGAACGAGCTTCAGCCAGTTGAGCGTGGCGAAGAAGATGAGCGTGGTGCCGACCAGCGTGAGCTTGTCGAGCTTCTGCGGCAGCATGAAGATCTGGTAGGGCGGCGCGCCCGCTTGCGCCAGCGTCGAGGTGATGCCCGTCAACGTGGCCCAGAACACGCCGGCCACCGCGTTCGGTTTCTTCGGCTGCGCCGGAATGCGGCCGAGCCACGTGTAGAGCACGAACGCGACGCCGATGCTGCCGACCATGATCCGCACCTGCGCGTCGCTGACATGCACGGCGACCAGCCAGGCCAGGCCGACCCCGAGCACGCCGCCGACGATCAGCACCTTCAAATTCCAGGTGTCGAAATGGCGGCGGTAGACATACGCCGAGATCGCGTCCTGCACGATCAGAATCGGCTGCACGATCGCCGCCGCCTGCAGCGGTGGCATCACCAGCGAGATCATCGGCGTCGCGATCATGCCGATGCCGGAAAACCCGCCCTTGCCGATGCCAAGGATGGTGATGGCCGGGATCGCCAGCAGGTAGAACAGCGGATCGGTGATGACGGACATTGTTGGGGAAGGGGAGGCGGGAGGCGCGGGACCGGCGGGGCGCATGTATAGAGGACGCGGCGGCCCGCGCCACCCGATTCGACGCATGGCGGCGTTGTGATTGACCGCATGGCGTGCTGCGCGGGCGGTCTGCTCCCTCTCCCGCTTGCGGGAGAGGGGTGGGAGAGGGTGGTTACGACGGGCGGTGCGTGTATGCCCCCACCCTAACCCTCCCCCGCAAGCGGGGGAGGGGACTCACCGAGTTTGTCGCTCGTGTGCCGACCAAAATCAGAGATCACTGCACCGCTGCCGCCTGCCGCAATCCCTCGATCATCGAGGTGCGCAGCAACATCTGCTTCGACCGCTCCGGGTCGGCGGCAAGGCCGCGCATGTGCGCCATCACCTCCTTGCGCTGCTCCGGGTCCCAGAGCTGCATGCGGATGCGGTTCTGGTGCGACTGCGCGAGGATTTCCGCGACCGCCACCGGCCGGCGCTGCCGCGTGTAGAGATCGAGCAGGTCTTCGCTCTCGCCGTCGTAGACGCGCGCGAGCTTGTCGGCGAGGTTGACGGCGTCGTGGATGCCGCCGTTCATGCCGAGCCCGCCGGTCGGCGGCGTGACATGCGCGGCGTCGCCGGCGAGCACGATGCGGCCCTTGCGATAGTCCGGCACGATGCGCTGGTGGATCTTGTAGTTGCGCTTCTCGCGCACATCGTAGGGCTCGCTGCGCTCGAGGATGCCCTGCATGCGCGACTCGATCACGTCGTCGGTCAATTCGACGTCGGCTTCGCCGGGGCGCGGATAGAAGGTGCAGCGCCATTCGTCGCGCAGGCGGAACATCGAGCCGGCATCGAGCCAGGTCCAGGTGTAGTTGGCGCCGACCAGTTCCGGGATCTCGTCCTCGAAGCGGAACGGCGTGGTGATCAGCGTGGTCGAATGCTCGTAGGTGAAGCCTTCGAGCGGAAGCCCGAGCGAGCGCCGCACCACGCTGTGCGCGCCGTCGGCGCCGATCAGGTAGCGGCCTTCGAATTCCTTGGGCTCGCCGTCCACCGTCGCGCGCGCGATCACCTTGTCGTCGTCCTGGGCAACCTCGGTCACCTCCACGCCGAGATGGATGTCGACCAGACCGGACGCGCGCGCCTGCTCGAGCAGGATAGGCGCGAGGTTGTACTGCTCGCATTGCAGGCGGTAGGGATGCCGTGTGTGATCCTTGATGGTGGAGAGATCGAACGTCACGCGTTCGCGGGTGCCGAGATGGATCACCTGCCAGCTGTCGGTGGTGACGCCGAGCTTGATGTAGTCCTCGGCGACGCCGATCTCGTCCAGCATGTCGAGCGTCGGCGGATGCACGGTGGAGGCGCGCAGGTCGCGCGGCGTCTCCGGCGAGGCTTCCAACAGCACCGAAGGGATTCCGGCGCGGGCCAGGCAGACCGCTGCAACCAGGCCGACCGGGCCGGCCCCGACAATGACGACACAGTTTCGATCTGGCATTGTTTCTTCTTGGATTTTGGAACCGCGGCTATCTTCCCCCGCCGCGGCTTGCAAAAGCATTATCGCAGAATGACAATGCCGATCATGCAATGAAAGAACAAATTGCGGCGCGTCATCTTGCTGCACAGGGAGCGATCCATGGATGCCCGCACCAGCCACTACCATGACGAGTATGAGCGCTGGCGGCGCGATCCAGAGCAGTTCTGGGCCGACGCCGCGCGCGACATCGACTGGTACGAGCCGCCGAAACGGATCTTCGATCCGCAGGCCGGCGTCTACGGCCGCTGGTTCCCCGACGCCGTCTGCAACACCTGCTGGAACGCGGTCGATCGCCATGTGATGCGCGGCCGCGGCGCGCAGCCGGCGATCATCTACGATTCTCCGCTCGCGGGAACCAAGCGCATCCTCACCTACGACCTGCTGCTCACCGAGGTGCAGGTGCTGGCGGCGCTGCTGCGCGACTTCGGCGTCGAGAAGGGCGACCGCGTCGTCCTCTATATGCCGATGGTTCCCGAGGCGGTGATCGGCATGCTCGCCTGCGCGCGCATCGGCGCGGTGCATTCGGTGGTGTTCGGCGGCTTCGCGGCGCGCGAACTCGCGACCCGCATCGACGACGCCAAGCCGAAGGTCATGCTCTCCGCGAGCTGCGGGATCGAGACCGGCGGGCGGATCGTGAAATACAAGCCGCTGCTCGACGAGGCGATCGCGCTTTCGGCGCACAAGCCCGCCGCCTGCCTGATCCTGCAACGGCCGCAGGAAGAGGCGCAGATGATCGCCGGCCGCGATCACGACTGGAAGGCGCTGCGCGACCACGCCATCGTGTTCGCGAAATCGGTGTGGGATTGCGTGCCGCTTGCCGCCACCGATCCGCTCTACATCCTCTACACGTCGGGCACCACCGGCCGGCCGAAAGGCGTGGTGCGCGACAACGGCGGCCACATGGTCGCGCTCAACTGGTCGATGAAGAACATCTACGCCATGCGGCCGGGCGAGGTGTACTGGGCGGCCTCCGACGTCGGCTGGGTGGTCGGCCACAGCTACATCGTCTACGCGCCGCTGATCTACGGCTGCTCGTCGATCCTCTACGAGGGCAAGCCGGTCGGCACGCCCGACGCCGGCGCGTTCTGGCGCGTGATCTCCGAATATCACTGCGCGACGCTGTTCACCGCGCCGACCGCGTTCCGCGCCATCAAGAAGGAAGACCCGCAGGGCAAGTTCATTTCGCAATACGACCTCAAGCATTTCCGCGCGCTGTTCCTGGCCGGCGAGCGCGCCGATCCCGACACCGTGATGTGGGCGCAGAATCTCCTCGGCGTGCCGGTCATCGACCACTGGTGGCAGACCGAGACCGGCTGGGCGATTGCGGGCAATCCGCTCGGCCTCGGTCTCGTGCCGGCGAAGCCGGGCGCCGCCGGCGTGCCGATGCCGGGCTACGACCTGCGCATCGTCGACGAGCAATGCAAAGAGGTGCCCGCCAACACCATGGGCTCGATCGTGGTGAAGCTGCCGCTGCCGCCGTCGTGCCTGCCGACGCTGTGGCAGCAGGACGAGCGCTTCAAGGAGAGCTACCTCAGCGAGTTTCCCGGCCACTACAAGACCGCCGACGCCGGCTTCCGCGACGACGAGGGTCTCGTCTACGTGATGGGCCGCACCGACGACATCATCAATGTCGCCGGCCACCGGCTCTCCACCGGCGGCATGGAAGAAGTGTTGGCGGCGCACCGGGACGTTGCCGAATGCGCGGTGGTCGGCATCGCCGATTCGCTCAAGGGCGAGGTGCCGGCCGGCTTCGTCGTGCTCAAGGCCGGGGTCAACCGCCCGGCGGCGGAGATCGAACAGGAGTGCTGCGGGCTCATCCGCGAGAAGATCGGTCCGGTGGCCTCGTTCAAGCTCGCGATGGTGGTGGCGCGGCTGCCGAAGACGCGCTCCGGCAAAATCCTGCGCGGCACCATGAAGAAGATCGCGGACGGTCAGCCCTGGACCATGCCGGCGACCATCGACGATCCGGCGGTTCTCGATGAGATCGGCGCCGTGCTGAAGGGCAGGGGCGTGGGCGGGTAGTACCGAGCCTGCAACAATCACCGTCGTCATGCGCGGGCTTGACCCGCGCATCCATCATCTTCGCAAGTGGTCTTTCTTTAGAAGATGGATCACCGGGTCTCGGCGCTTCGCGCCGGCCCGGTGATGACGAGCGAAATTGCTGCGCCGCCAACGCTACTGAACGATCTCGTCGTACAAATCACGCCAATCGGGATTTATCGACACGATAAGGTCAATCTTCCATTCCCTCGGCCAATGTTTGATGTTCTTTTCCCGCTGAATCGCCGCCAACGCCGTGCTGTGTTCCTCGAAATATGCCAGCCGCGTGACGCCATAGCGTTTCGTAAAGCTGCCGATCAGCTTGTTCCCGTGCTCGAAGATACGCCGGATGAGATCGCGCGTGATACCGACGTAGAGCGTACCGCCGGGCCGGCTAGCGAGGATGTAAAGCCAGAAGCTCATTTCAGGATTGTACCCGCTCTTACATGATCCGCGGCACATCGATCGCCGTTGTCGCGCGCCGCTTCGATCCGCTCGGGCAGCGGCAGGCTCTCGTCCCAGCGGCTGGCGACGAAGCGCTCGCCGGTGTGCGCGTTCGATTGATCCGACGCGAGCCACAGGATCGGCGGCACCATCACGGACGCTGGCTGGAAGGTTCGGCCCGGCGTCGGCACGCCGGTCACATCGGCCGCCGTGTCGACCGCGCCGCCCGGCAGCAGCACGTTGACGGTCACGCCGGTGCCGGCGAGGTCCTGCGCCCAGATGCGCGAGGCCGCCTCCAGAAACGCCTTCGACGGCCCATAGGGCGAGAAGTTCTTGCGCACCATGGTGGGAGCGCCGGTGGAGACGTTGACGATCTTGCCGAAGCTCTGGGCAATCATCGCGGGCACCACCGCGCGCGTGAGGAAGAACACGCCATCCGTGTTGGTGTGCACCATGCGCTGCCATTGTTCGACGCCGACCTGCCAGAACGGCGCGCCGGGACCGACATTGGGAACGCCGCCGTTGTTGACCAGGACGTCGATCCGGCCGAACGCCGCCATGACGTCCGCCGCCATGCGCTCGCAGTCCGATGGATTGCGCAGGTCGCCGAGCGCGCAGATAACGTTTGACTGCGCGCCGATCGCCGCAACGCGCGCCAATGTTTCCGTGAGCGGCGCGCTGTCGCCCTGGGCGATGATCGCGACGCGGGCGCCGGCTTGCGCGAGCCCGAGCACCATGGCGCGCCCGAGGCCGCGGCTGCCGCCGGTGACGATGACCGCCCGTCCCGCGAGCGATGGATGCGCGGTCATGATGGTGGAGGAATTGGCTGCCAAGCGGCGGCTACCTACCGGCCTTCGCCGTCCGCGTAGAGGTAGCAGATCTCGATGCAGTTCCCGTCGGCGTCATGGAAATAGGCGTGACGGCCGGGGAAGCTGCGGTGGTTCTCGTCGGAATATTTCACCAGCCTGATGCCGCGCGCCTTGATGATCTCCATCGCGCGGTCGAATTCGTCCTTCTCGACCAGGAACGCATGGTGGTGCGCGTCCTCGTCCGGATAGTTCGGATTGACGTGATGCGGAATCTTGGCGAGCACGAAATAGGTGCCGCCGCATTCCATGAATGCATAGCGCTCGTTGGTGCGTATGAGCCGGCAACTCAGGAGGTCGGAATAGAATTTTGCCGCGGCGACGTGGTCGCGCACGCCGATGGTGAAATGCAGGATGCCCTTGGTGTCGATCCGGTCGGTGGCGCTGACCTTCGGCGCGTCGGCCTTGCTGACATAGCCCTGGTTGACGACGATGACGGGTTCCACGTCCATGGCATCGGCCCTTCTGTTCTTGCGCAAAGCATAGTGCTGGATCGCGGGCCTCGCAATCACTCCGGCTTATCACTCCGCCTTGGCACCAGCGAATTTCACGACCTTGCCCAGGCGTTCGGTCTCGTTGGCAAAGTATTTGGCGAATTCGGCGGGCGAGGTGGCGAATGCCGAGGAGCCGAGCTCCGCGAGCCGCGCCTTGATCTTCGGATCAGCGAGGCCCTGCATTGATCTCCCGGTTGAGCCGCTCGACGATCTCTCTCGGCGTGCCGCGGGGCGCGCCGATGCCGTAGACCGACGTCGCCTCGTAGCCGGGCACGAACTGGCTCACGGTCGGAACATCCGGCAGCGCATCGTGGCGCGTCGCTGAAGTAACCGCCAGCGCGCGCAACTTGCCGGCCCTGACCTGCTCGATCGAGGTCAGCACATTGCCGAACATGATGTGCATGCGGCCGCCGATAAGGTCGGTGACGGCGGGCGCGCCGCCGCGATAGGGCACGTGCACGAAATTGACGCCGGTCATCATCTTGAACATCTCGCCCGCGATGTGGCCGGCCGTCCCGGTGCCGGCCGATGCATGGTTGATCTTGCCAGGATTGGATTTGGCATAGGCGATCAGTTCCGGAATTGAATGCACCGGCAACGACGGGTTGATCTGCACCAGACTGGGCTCGCGGTTGACGCTGGCGACCGGCACGATGTCGGTGAGAAAGTTGAAGCTGAGATTCTGGTAGAGCGAAGCGTTGATCGCGTTGGGGGGGCCGACCAGCAGCAGCGTGTAGCCGTCCGGCGGCGAGCGCACCACCGCCTCGGTCGCGATGTTGCTGCCGGCGCCAGGGCGGTTCTCGACCACGAATTGCTGGCCCATCCGCTCCGAGAGCCATTGCGCGATCAGCCGCGCTGCAATGTCGGATGCGCCGGCGGGAGCGAAGCCGACGATGATGCGGACCGGGCGGGACGGATAAGACTGCGCCTTTGCGATGGGCGAGGTTATTGGAAGCGCTGCCGCGCCGGCCGCCAGATGCAGGAATGTTCGGCGTGAAAGCGTCATCGCGTACTCCGTTGCCGCATCGCTCCGGACAACGCAGCCTAAGGCGGATTCCTTCGGAAAGCATGCAGCAAGATCGGGCGGCGGTGCGCTGCGATGTCACGCGCGCCGCATGCTGGCTTTTGCCTGCCGGCGGAAACCGGATATCGTTCCTCAAATTGCTGACGCTTGAAAAAAGGCAATGGAGGAAACGATGGGGTTCGGCACGCGCGCGCTGGCATGGACGGTCGGCTGGGTGGCCGCCTTCGGGTTGTCCGCCGCGGCGAACGCGGACGATTTCTACAAGGACAAGACGCTCAGGCTCGTCGTCGGCAGCGGCGAAGGAAGCGGCGTGGACATCCTCGGGCGCATCGTCGGCCGCCATCTGCCCAATCACATCCCCGGCAAGCCCACCGTCATCGTCCAGAATATTCCGGCGCCGGAGTCGATTGCCGGCGCGAATTACGTCTACAACATCGCCGCGCCTGACGGACTGACCATCGGCACCGGATCGTCCGGCCTGCTCAGCCGCGCGATATCGCAACCCAATATCCGCTTCGATCTCGGCAAGTTCACCTGGATCGCCAATCTTTACAGCGCGACGGTGGTGTTCTGGATGCGCACGGATTTCCCGTGCCAGACCTTCGAGGCGATCAGCCGCTGCCCGCAGACGATGAAATTCGGCGCGACCGCGCGTGGCTCCACCGGCTTCGGTCTGGTGCCGGAGCTGCTCAAGGAAGCGTTCGGCCTGAACATGGACATCATCTACGGCTATCGGAACGCCGACCTCAACATCGCGGTCGAGCGCGGCGAGGTGCATGCGTCCGGCGGCGATCTCATCGGCTTCATGGGGGCGCGGCCGTTCCAGCTTCTGCAGGAAGGCAAGGTCAAGGTTGCATTGCAGGTCGCCGGCCGCCGCGATCCCGAGCTCGACAAGCTCAAGGTGCCCTGGTCGATGGATGTGATCCCGGACAAGCACAAGAACCTGTTCATGATGGTGAACCCGATCATCGATCTCGCGCGGCCGTTCTTTGCGCATCCGAATGTTCCGGCCGAGCGCGCCCGGATCCTGCGGACCGCCTTCGGCAGCCTCGCCAAGGATCCGGCGTTCAGGGCGGAGACCAACCGCGTCGCCAAGATCGAACCGACTTACGTTCCCGGCGCCGAGATGGACGCCGCGATCAAACAGATCCTGACCCAGCCGAAGGAGGTCAGTGACCGCGTGATCGCCTTGTTGAGCGGGAAATAGCGTTGCCTGAGTACAACAATAGTCGGTTCACTCGGACTTGACGCCGGTCGCATCGACGACAGCTTTCCATTCGCGGACTTGCTCGGCGAGAGCGGCAGCAAAGTCCGATGCGGATCCGGTCCGCGTCTCCATACCAATTTTCGCGAGGTTGGCGCGCACCTCAGCAGACTGGACGCCTTCGGTGACTGCCTGGTTCAGCTTGTCGACGATCGCCTTCGGTGTGCCGGCCGGCGCGAGTAATCCGAATAAGACCTCTCGTGGAAATCCCGCTATTCCGAGCTCCTTCATGGTTGGGGTGTCACGGAGCTCCGGCCAACGGGCTTCGCTCGTCACCGCCAGCGGCCTCAGCTTGCTTTCCTTGAAGTGTGTCAGCAGCGTGGATTTGTTGTTGAACAGCATGTCGATGTGCCCCCCGAGCAAGTCCGTGATCATCGGAGCAGCGCCCTTGTAAGGAACGAACAGGATGTCGGTCCCCGTTTTGACCTTGAAGAATTCGGAAGCGTAATGGATGTAAATCCCGGGGGGAGCGCCGTAGCTTAATTTCCCAGGGTTGTTCTTGGCATGCTGGACGAATTGTTGGAACGTGGTTGCGGGCACGCGTGGCGATACTGCCAGCGACATGAAGTCGACAGTGAGCGGAGCGACCGCTGTAAAGGACTGGATCGGGTCAAAGCCGAAGTTTTTGTTAAGTGACGCGTTGATGGCATTGACGTTCGTTCCGCCCAGCAACAGCGTGTAGCCGTTCGGAGCCGAGTCCGCGACTGCTTTGGCGCCGAGCCGGCCACCGGCGCCTGCAAGATTCTCAATGACGACGTTCTGCCCCAGTCGCGACGATAGAGATTGTGCGGCCAAACGCGCCGCAACATCGGTCGGACCGCCGGCAGGGAACGGCACCACGATCTTGATCGGCCGCTCGGGATAGGATTGGGCATGGCTTGGCTGCGAGGCCGCCGGCACGGACGTGATAGTCAGCGTCGCGAATAGCCAGACCCTGCTGATGCGTTGCGTCGAGCCAAATAGGCGTTTCGCTATAGAAGCGGCTTCCAAATTGTCTTGCATGGTTGCTCCTCATTGACCCTCGAGCCCGTCGGGCGGTCACAAACTTCGCGCGGTTAGCACATAGGTTTCTTCCGGGTAGGTCACGCCATCGCCGTCGGCGTAGCCTCGCAGTCGCTGCATGACGCTGGCTCCAATCTTCTTTCGCAGATCGGAATTCGCGGCAGCGATGACGGATGCGACCGGCGTTGCGGCCAAGTGATCCAACGCGAACTGGTCCGGACGCGGGAGGTGGACATTGATCCGGCTGACCTGCACCTCCACCTCGGAAAAGCGCGCTTCCGTTAAGAGACTTCGCAACTCCTCTTTCGCCGGTGCTTTTCGGGACGCGCAAAACCGGATGGCGGTTTCGTCGTCTACCAGCTTGGCGAGTGCATCGCCGACGGCACTGTTGTAGAGGCCGGTGCTGTTCCACACGCTGATCGCAATACGGCCGCCGCGGCGGAGCACACGGCGCATCTCCCGCAGCGCGAGCGCCTTGTCTGGAAAAAACTGCAGCCCCTGCTGACAGAGGACCACGTCGAAGCTCTGGTCCTCCAATCCTAGGTCGAGCGCGCTACGCGCATCCCATTCGATTGTTGCACCCTCCGGTGCAGGCAGGGATCGTGCGACCGCGATCATCCCGGGATTCAGATCGATGCCGACAACCTGTCCCGATGAACCGACACGCTCCGACGCAATGCGAGTGACGACGCCGGTTCCGCAGGCCACATCCAAAACGCGCTCCCCCGGCGCGAGACAGGCTGCGTCGGCAAGCAGGGGCGCCCATGGTCCGAGGATGTAGCGGGCGACGTAACGCTCGTACAATTCAGCAGCCTCTGCCGCCAGGTGCCATTGCTCGTGTTGGTTCATCGCCCGTTCCATCCGAGCTTGCGGGAAATTCGGTCGGCCGTTTGTGTCACGGCCTTGATTTGGGTTGGGGACGGCGATGCAGGGATGTATTGGATGGAACCTGCAATGGCGATCGCGCCCGCATATTGACCGGTATGATTGAAGAGCGGCGCCGCGAGACCGTTCACCCCCTGCAAGACTCGATTGGGGGCGGTGGCCCAGCCGCGGGCTTTCACTTGCGCCACAGCGCGCCGCAGAGCATTAGGCGAGCAGATCGTGTGTGGGGTCCAGGCTTTGAGCGGCCGCGCCAGGCAGTGCTCGATGAGCCCTTCAGGACCGAACGCAAGCGCGACGTTCCCGTGCGCGCTTGCGTGAAGGTCAAGCACGGTTCCGGGCTGGGTCCCGAAATTTACGATTGCCTGCCCCTGCAGGACTTCTAGAACCACGACCTGATTTTCCACCAGAGTAGATAAGGTCACCGGCTGCGCGGTTTCTTCGCGAAGCCGCGCCATATCCTCTCGCGCGACCGCGATGATGTCGAAGCGTTCGCGCAAACGCTCGCCGAGAATGAACAGCTTGATGCCTGCCGCATAACGCATCGCAGGTGCCTGCTGATGCACGAAGCCGTGCCGCACGAGCGCTTGCAGATGGCGATATACAGTCGCCTTTGACGACGAGAATTCGCGGGCAAGGTCCGAAACGCCAATCGCCTCTCTTGAGCTCGCGAGTCGCTCCAACAAGCGCAGCGACAGGTCGACGGTTTCCGTGGCCGGGCCATCATTCACGAGGCTCAGCTTCCGTGACCTGGAAGACGAAGATTTGGTGGTCATTCGGCTCGTTTCATCTAATGAAACAGTGTTTCATTAGAGTAGCGATCGTTTTCTTGCTTGTCAAACTTCTGCAAGCGGCTCACCTGCTACGAGCGAAAGTCTCTGGTCCCAATAAAGTTCTGATATTTTCGGGTCGCCCTCTCCCTCAGGCGGAAGGGAAGCGATAACATCCACACACGCGATCCAAGTGGCCGTGCAGAAAAGCGCCGGATCAATCCGGCCATGACGGGAGGACAGCGCATGTCGGACCTCAAGATCAACGTGAATGGACGCGAGTTGGTGGTGTCGGCAAGTCCCGATACGCCGCTGCTCTATGTGCTGATGAACGAGCTCGAGCTGCGCGGGCCGCGCTTCGGCTGCGGCCTCGCGCAATGCGGCTCCTGCTCGGTGCTCCTCGATGGCGTGGAGGTCCGCGCCTGCGTCACGCCGGTTTCCAAGGTCGCCGGCAAGTCGGTGACGACGCTCGAAGGGCTGCCCGCACTCTATGCGCAGCAGAAGCGGCTGCCGCAGGCGCCGGCGCTGCATCCGGTGGCGCAGGCGTTCCTCGACCAGCAGGCCCCGCAATGCGGCTACTGCTACAACGGCATGACGGTGAAGGCGGCCGAGCTGCTGGCGCAGAATCCAAAGCCCACCGAAGCGCAGATCCGCGCGCACATGAACGGGCATATCTGCCGCTGCGGCACCTATCCGCTGATCCTTCAGGCGATCCAGCTTGCGTCCACCCGAATGGCGGGAGACGTGCGATGACCGCGCTCGCGATCGACACCTTCTCCCGCCGCGACCTGCTCAAGGGCGGCGGCGCGCTCATTGTCGGCTTCAGCCTCGCCGGCGTTCCGCTGGCCGCGTCGGCCGCGCGCGGCGATGTCGCCGGTCCGCCCGATCCGAATGCGATCGATACCTGGATCGCGGTCCATGCCGACAACACCGCCACCGTCTATTTCGGCAAGTGCGAGCTCGGCCAGGGCAACACCACGGGCATGCTGCAGATCGCAGCCGAAGAGCTTGATCTGGCGATGGGCCAGATTTCGGCCGCCCGTCTCGACACCCATGTGACGCCGAACCAGGGCGCCACCAGCTCAAGCTCCTCGATCGAGCGCGGCGGGCCGCAATTGCGCGCGGCGGCGGCGGAAGCGCGCCGGGCGCTGCTGCTGCTGGCGTCGCGCCGGCTCGGCGTGCAGATCAACAGCCTGGTGGTGAACGACGGCGTCGTGTCGGTCGACGGCGAAGGCTCGTTCCGCGCGGTGAAGTACGGCGATCTTCTCGGTGACAAGCCGTTCAACATCAAGTTCACGGGCACCGCGCCGCAGAAGCCGCCGCATCGCTACAAGCTGGTCGGTACGCGGGCGTTGCGCGTCGACCTGCCGGACAAGATGAGCGGTCGCTACGAGCTCGTGCATCATCTGCGCGTCCCCAACATGCTGCATGGCCGCGTGGTGCTGCCGCGCGGACAGCGCGCGTTCGGCGCCGGCGCCAAGCCGCTGAGCATCGACGAGGGCTCGATCAAGCACATCGCGACCGCCCGCGTGGTGCGCAAAGGCGACTTCGTCGGCGTGCTCGCCGAGAACGAGTGGGACGCGGTCAAGGCCGCGCAGGCGCTCAAGGTGACCTGGCAGGAAGGCCCGGCACTCCCGGGTAACGCCAATCTCTTCACCCAGATGCGTTCGCAGAAGACGACGGACACCGTCATCGCCAGCCGCGGCGACGTCGCCAAGGGCTTTGCGGGTGCGGCGCACGAGCGCTCATCGGCCTATTTCTGTCCGTACCAGGGTCATCTGCCGTTCGGGCCGAACTGCGCGCTGGCCGATGTCCGTCCCGATGGCGCCCTGGTGAAGTCGTCGACGCAGGACGTCTACAACGCCCGCGACATGCTGGCGCGCGTGCTCGGCATGCCGCCCGAGAAGGTGCGGGTGCAATACTACGAAGGCTCCGGCACCTTCGGGCGAAGCTGCTACGAGGACGCCGCGCAGGCCGCCGCGATCATGTCGCAGGCGGTCGGCCGGCCGGTGCGCGTGCAATACATGCGCTGGGACGAGCACGGCTGGGACAACTACGGCCCGGCGCATCTCGCCGAAGTGCGCGCCGCCGTCGACGCCGAGGGCAAGCTCGTGGCCTACGAGTACCACGGCTGGCAGCACGGCTGGACCGTGACGTCCACCATCCAGGACATCAGTTTGCAGAAGCCGGGCGTCGAGCGGACCTCGGGCTCCGCCTCGATCACGGTCAACCCGATGAGCACGGGCTCGATGTATGTCGTGCCCAACCGCCGCGTCATCAGTCACGCGGTGCCGATGGAAGGCTATCTGCGCGGCGCCGCGCTGCGCTCGCCGCTTGATCTCTCGTTCGCCTTTGCGTCCGAGCAGACCATCGACGAGCTGGCGCATGCGCTGAAGATGGACCCGTTCGAATTCCGGCGCCGCAACATCGGCGACAAGCGCTGGCTCGGCGTCCTCGAAGCCGCCGCCAAGGCCGCCGATTGGAAGCCGCGGGTGATGGCGTCGTCGCTGTCGAACGCCGAGGTGGTGCGCGGGCGCGGCATCGGGCTCGGCACCCACCACGTGTCATATGGCGCGGCGGTGGCCGACATCGAGGTCAACCGGCGCACCGGCGTGATCGTCGCCACGCATCTCTACGGCGCGCTCGATTGCGGCCTCGCGGTCAATCCGGCACTGGTCGAGACCCAGATCGTCGGACAGATGATCCAGTCGGTCAGCCGGGTGCTCAAGGAAGAGGTGCTGTTCGACAATCGCGGCGTCACCAGCCTCGACTGGGAATCCTACCCGGTGCTGCGCTTCGCGGAGCATCCGGCGGTGACGCCGGTGGTGGTGCAGCGCATCGACGAGCCCGCGACCGGCGCCGGCGAGGAAGTCATGGGTGCGACCGTCGCGGCGGTCGCAAACGCCTTCTTCGACGCCACCGGCGCGCGATTGCGGCAATACCCGATGACGCCCGAGCGTGTGCTGGCGGCACTGGCGTCGAGGACCTGAGCCTCGCGTCCGACCTGCGGATCGTGCTCGGCCTGCTCAGTGCACCGTCGAGACGAAGCCGACGCGCGTGGAATGTACGCGCGCGCGCGGCATGACGGGACGGCGCGACAGGATCGCCAGCGGGATCAATCCGCCCAGGCCGCCGAGCACGATCGAGAGCACGATGCTTGCAAGCACGAGCATGATGCTCGATGCATCCTTCGCGCGATGCCAGAGCAGCAGGACGGCGAGCGCAAGGTGATACGGGATCGCCGATAGCTGTCCGGCCAGCAGGCCGATCCTGGCGGCGTCTTCGATCGTCGTGCTGCCCATGCTGGCGATCCGGCCGATCGCGAATCCTGCGACGATGATGATGGCAAGATACATCAGGTACCAGCCGATGGCCTGCTTCGTCGTTCGTTGATAGGAGAAATTCATGATCTCCGCGAACATCGGCTTTGCGGTGCGCGCCGTGGTTCCAGGCGTTGCGGAGCCGGCCGGCGTGGCGGTCGAGTCGTGTGCGTCGCGGGCATCGACATCGGGCGCGTCCGATTGCAGAAGCGCCTTGATCGATTGGGTCAGCCTTTGCAGGTGATTTTCCAGCGGCGCGGTCATCGCGTCGAGCCAGTGCACCGTGCTCATGAAATAAGCCATCGCTTCCGTCGGCACGACGTTCTCGATGCGGACCGGAATGATCGGCACGCCGCCATTGACGGCGCGCTCGACTTCGCGGCGGATCTGCTTGGAGCTGTTGGCGCTCGACGAGAAGATCAGCACCATGGCGCGGCACTGGTCGATGGCCTTGACGATGGCGGCGCCCCATTCGTCGCCGGGTGTGATGTCGCGCGGCGCGATCCAGCACCGGATGCCCGCCTGCTCCAGCGTCGCGCAGGTGGCGTCGGCCGTCGCCTTGTCGACGTGCGAGTAGCTGATGAATACGTCGAAGTTCGTTGCGGCCTGGGCGGTGGTCATCGTCTGCTCCCAATGACGAGAGGGCGCTATGCCCCCCGTCGCCACCGAAAGTGCCGGAGACCGCCGGTCAGCGCTGTGATTCCCGTCACAATAAAGCGTCCGGCTGTTCTCGCGGCACACGAACGGATGGGGCCCTATCGGCGGCCCGTAACCGTCTGCCATCGCTTCTGAAATCAGCAGCGCGGCGATGGGCCACGCTTGAACGGGCGGGGGCGTTGTGGGACGCTGAACGGAAGAAAACTGCCTGTTCCCCGAGGGAGGACCACCATGCGGCTGCTCGCCCGCGCCTTTGTTTTCGCTGCTCTGGCCGCGACGATCACAAGCCCGGCCGCGGCGCAGCAGAGCGTCGCCGATTTCTACAAGGGCAAGACCATCGCGCTGCTGCTCGGCACCGGCCCCGGCGGCAGCTACGACCTCTACGCCCGCATCTTCGCCGAGCATCTGGGCAAGCATATCCCTGGCAATCCGTCGATCATCGTCGAGAATATGCCGGGCGCGGGCGGCGTCACCGCCGGCAATCATCTGTTCGGTCCTGGCCCACAGGACGGCACCAAAATCCTGCTCTGCCACGCGATCATCATGTCGGAGGTGCTCGACCCGAAGGCGGGCGTGCGCTTCCAATCGGCGAAATTCAACTGGATCGGCACCTACGACGCGATCGCACACACGCTCGCGCTCTGGCACGAGTCGAAGGCGAAGACCATCGGCGATCTCAAGAAGTCGGGTACCGTCGTCGGCTCGTTCGCCAAGGCGCACTTCACCTATCAATGGCCGGCGATGATGAAGGACGTGCTCGGGCTCGATTTCAAGCTTATCACCGGCTATCCGACCGGCAATCACAACAACCTCGCGATGGAGCGCGGCGAGATCGACGGCTGGGCGGCGTCATGGGAGAACCTGATCGGCACCCGGCCGCACTGGATCAAGGAGAAGAAAGTCAACCTGCTGGTGCAGTTCATGCTCGAGCGCAAGCACCAGATCCCCGAGGTGCCGACGCTGCTCGAGCTCGCGCCGCCCGACAAGAAGGACGTGGTGGAGTTCCTGAGCGCGGCGACGCCGTTCGGGCGCGGCGTGGTGATGGGCCCCGGCGTCCCCGCCGAGCGCGTTGCCGCGATGCGGGCGGCGTTCGAGGCTACCATCAAGGACCCGGCGTTCCTCGCCTCGGCGCAGAAGCGGCAGGTCGACGTCGACTGGCGCGACCACCAGCACACCATGTCGCTGGTGAAGAAGATGGTCGGCGCATCGCCGGAGCTGATCGCACGGGTGAAGAAGTCGATCGGCCAGGAGGAATGAGTTAGGAAGCTTCGCATCGGCCAGGGAGGCTGGACATGTCGCGTGCCGCGCATGCGTTCGTGCTCGCAGTTGTTGCTGCGTCATCGACTGTCCCGGCCGCGGCCCAAGCTCCCGCCGACTTCTACAAGGGCAAGACCATCTCGATCCTGATGGGCACCGGGCCCGGCGGCAGCTACGACCTCTACGGCCGCACCATCGCCGAGCATCTCGGCCGCCACATTCCCGGCCGTCCCAGCATCGTGGTCGAGCATATGCCGGGCGCCGGCGGCGTCGTCGCCGGCAACCACATCTACGGCCCCGGCCCGCAGGACGGCAGCAAGGTCCTGCTCTCGCATGCACTGCCGCTGGTTGAACGCATGTCGCCGAAGGGCGTGCAGTTCGAGACCGCGAAGATGCACTGGCTCGGCGCCTATGACGCGATCGCGCAGATGATGGTGCTGTGGCACACGGTGCCGGTGCGCACGCTCAATGAGCTGCGCAGCGGCGACTTCGTGGTCGGCTCCTTCAACAAGACCCACCTCAGCTACCAGTGGGCGATGCTGACCAAGAACATCCTCGGCGCCAACTACAAGGTGACCACCGGCTATCCCTCCGGCAATCATCTCAACCTGGCGATGGAGCGCGGCGAGATCGCGGGTTGGACCATTTCCTGGGAGAATCTCTACGCAGTGAAGCCGGAATGGCTGCGCGAGCGGCGGGTGACGATCTTCATCCAGTACACCGTCGAGCGCCTGCGCGAACTGCCCGACACGCCGACGCTGGCGGAGATTTCGCCGCCCGACAAGCGCGCGATGGCGGAGTTCATCGCCTCCGGCACGCCGTTTGCGCGCGCACTGGCGGTCGGCCCCGGCGTGCCGAAGGACCGCGTCGCCGCGCTGCGCAAGGCATTCGACGACCTGATGCAGGATCAGGAATTCCTGGCCGTCGCCAAGAAGCGCAAGCTCGATATCAACCCGCGCAACGCCGCAGCGACGCACGCGCTGCTTGAAAAGATCACCGGCGCGTCGCCCGAGCTGGTCAGCCAGGTCATGAAGGCGATCGAGTAGCCCGGCACCGCGCCGCCGCCTTCCCACTTGTCAGAAAACCGTTAACTCCGCCGGTCCACAATGGGCGCCGGAGGACGGGACCATGGCGACGAAAGAAAGCATCGATTTCGAAAAGCGCGCCGACGAGTGCGCCTTGCACGCAGCGACCGCGCTCAACGATCGCGCCCGCGAGGTGTGGGCCAAGATGGAACAATATTGGCGCAAGCGCGCGGCCGGTGCCGAGGCACCGCTTGTGCCGGCGCAGCCCGTCAAGAGCGATCTCGAACGCGTCCGGTAAGCGCGCGTCCACCGCAATTCGCTCACGCCGTGGAACCAGCGGCCCGCCCGCGCATTGGAAGCGCGGGAAAAGGGAGCTTTCGCGATGGAACTCAGCAGTGAGGCGGCCTGGAAGAAGGCCGCAGCGTGCGAAGCGCACGCCAAGCAAACCACAGACGAAATCCTGCGGGCGAAATTCGAACGCCTGCGCGATTCCTGGATCCGTATCGCCAACGATGCCGAGGTCGCATCCGTGGTGCAGAAATAGGGTTTCAGATCGGCCGCCCGTGGGAGAGGATCGGACGTCGTTGGAATTGGGGGCATCATGATCGGCACATTCGACTACCGCGGGCGCATCAGCGACTGCCAGCAGTGGGCAGAGAAGGCGGCGAACGATCAAGCCAAGGTGCTTTGGAAGGAGATGGAACGGTTCTGGCGCGAGCGCGAGATCACCGCCTATCTCAGGTCTAACCCGTCGTCAGAGTTGCAACCGAAGTCGTAGCCTTACAGGCATTCTAACTGTTGATCGCTGCGTTTCGCGTGCAGCAAGCATCGCGACATGCCGCCGCAACGCGGACGAAGGTGCTTGCCCCCGGTGTCGGTGATGGCGACGATCAACAGATCGTTGGTCAGCTGCCGGGGGGAACCATGCCGAACGATACGCCGTCATCACATCCATTGCTGTCATGTACCGACCGCCTTGCCGCCACCTGGCAGGATTTCCTGATCCTGTGCGGGCGCATCCTCATGGGATGGATTTTCCTGCAGAGCGGCTGGCGCAAGATGATGGACATCCCGGGCTTCGCGAAGACGATGCCGCGCCGCGACCTGCCGGAATTTCTCGGCTACATCGCGCCGCCGGTCGAAGTGCTGTGCGGGGTATTGATCCTGCTCGGAGCGGCCACGCGCTACGCGGCACTGCTCGTGCTCCTGTTCACGATCGTCGCGACGTTCTCATCGCACCGCTACTGGAATTTCCCGGAAGCCCAGCAGGCGAACCAGAGCAGTCATTTCTGGAAGAACATCTCGATGATGGGCGGCCAGGTCCTGCTGTTCGTCACGGCCGGCGGGCGCTACAGCATCGACGCGCTGCTGCGGCGGAAGTAGTGGCGAAAACTACTCGTCGCTCTTGCCGCCCGCGCCGCCAATCTGCTTGAGCTTGGCGAACACCGCATCGACGTTGAGCTCCTCGGAACGCTTCTGGTCCTTCTCGGTCGGTTCTTCCGGCTCGCGCGGACGGACCGTGGTCTCCGAGGCGGGGAGCAGCGTCGCGCCCTGCGCCGCGGCATCGACCGGCTTCTCCTTGGCGGCGCGGTGCACTTCGAGATCGAGATCGATCTGCGAGCAGAGCCCGAGCGTGACCGGGTCCATCGGCTGCAGGGTCTGCGCGTTCCAGTGGGTGCGCTCGCGGATCGACTGGATCGTCGACTTGGTGGTGCCGACGAGCCGCATGATCTGCGCGTCCTTGAGCTCCGGATGGTTGCGCACCAGCCAGAGGATCGCATTCGGACGGTCCTGGCGGCGCGACACCGGCGTGTAGCGCGGGCCCTTCTTGCGCTTGGCCACCGGCAGCCGGACCTTCGGGTCGAGCAGCTTGAGCCGGTAGTCCGGCTCGCCCTCGGCCTTATCGATCTCCTCGCGGCTCAATTGGCCGGTCTGGATCGGATCGAGCCCCTTGATCCCCTGCGCGGCGTCGCCATCAGCGATCGCCTTCACCTCGAGCGGGTGCAGCTTGCAGAAATCCGCGACCTGGTCGAACGACAGCGCGGTGTGCTCGACCAGCCAGACGGCGGTCGCTTTGGGCATCAGGGGTGCAGCTTGTGCCATGGCAATTCTCCTCTGCGCTCCGCCCGCCCCACCGGCGAAGCCCCAAGCCATCAGGGATGACTGGAAATCGCGGGGAATATATGCATCCGGACCCCGCCTGTCCAATGGCCAATGCGGCCGGAATCGTGGTTCTTGAGGGGGCTGGAGCATTGCATGGCCGTCTATACCGACGTCACCGCGGAGGAACTGGCGGGTTTTCTCGCCGGCTACGAGCTGGGGGAACTCCGGTCCTACAAGGGCATCGCGGAGGGGGTCGAGAACTCGAACTTCCTGGTCCATACCTCGGCCGGGACCTACATCCTGACCCTTTACGAGAAGCGGGTGGCGGCCAAGGACCTGCCGTTCTTCCTCGGCCTGATGCAGCACCTGGCCAGCCGGGGCATCACCTGCCCGCTGCCGATCAAGAACAAGAAGGGCGAGGCGCTCGGCAAGGTCGCCGGCCGGCCGGCCGCGATCATCAGCTTTCCTCGACGGCCTGTGGATCAGGCGGCCAAGCGCGGTCCACTGCGCGGCGCTTGGCGAGGCGCTGGCCAAGCTGCATCTCGCCGGCCTCGATTTTAACGGCAAGCGCCGCAACACGCTCTCGGTCGGCGGCTGGCGGCCGCTGTTCGAGCACTGCCGCGATCGCGTCAACGAGGTGCAGCGCTCGCTCCGCGATCTGATCGAGAAGGAGCTCGCCGCGCTCGAGCGCGACTGGCCGCGCGGCCTGCCGCAGGGCGTGATCCATGCCGACCTGTTTCCCGACAACGTGTTCTTCCTCGGCGAGACGCTGTCGGGGATGATCGACTTCTACTTCGCCTGCAACGATGCGCTCGCCTATGACGTCGCGATCTGTCTCAACGCCTGGTGCTTCGAGGCCGATCATTCCTACAACGTGACCAAGGGCCGGGCGCTGCTGCAGAACTACGCGCGGGTGCGGGCGCTCGGCGAGGACGAGCGCGCGGCGCTGCCGCGGCTTGCCCGCGGCGCCGCGTTGCGCTTCCTGCTCACCCGGCTGGTGGATTGGTTCAACGTGCCGCCCGGCGCACTGGTGCGGCCGAAGGACCCGATGGAATATTTCCGCAAGCTGCGCTTCCACCAGCAAGTCAAAAGCGTCAGCGACTACGGGATCGAGGGATGAGCGAACCGCACGTCGTCATTCACACCGACGGCGCCTGCTCCGGCAATCCGGGGCCGGGCGGCTGGGGTGCGATCCTCGCCTTCGGGGATCATGTCAAAGAGATGAAGGGCGGCGAGGCCCACACCACCAACAACCGCATGGAGCTGATGGGCGCGATCTCGGCGCTGGAAGCGCTCAAGCGGCCGTGCCGGGTCGATCTCCATACCGACAGCCAGTACATGCGTGACGGAATCATGAAATGGATCCACGGCTGGAAGCGCAACGGCTGGCGCACCGCCGACAAGAAGCCGGTCAAGAACATCGACCTGTGGCAGCGGCTCGACGCTGCGCTCGCCCAGCATCAGGTCAACTGGCACTGGGTGAAGGGCCATGCCGGCCACGCCGAGAACGAGCGCGCCGACGAGCTGGCGCGCGAAGGGATCGCGGCCATCCGCGCGGGCGCGATCGGCGCCCTGACATCGTCCGAGCCGCCGGCGCCGAAGCGCACGCCGCGCAAGCAGCGGGATCGTTAGCTCCGGACGCGCGGGCGGCTACTGTTTCCCTGTCGTCAAAGCGCTATTTCCCGCCGCCGTGCCTATGTCATAGTGTGCGGCAACTCTCGGCCCATCGAACCGGACCAATCCATCCACCTGTAACAGTGACGGCGAGCCATGGCGCAGGACCTCGACCCGCTTAAACTCTCGTCACCCCGCATCTTTTTGGTCCGGATGCTGGTGTTCGTGATCCTGGTGGCGCTGCTGGTGGTCGTCCTCTACCGCCAGATCTGGACTGCCTTCCTCGCCAATCCCGGTCTCAATGCGCTGATCCTCGGCGTGCTGCTGATCGGCATCATCCTGGCATTCCGGCAGGTCATCCGGCTGTTCCCCGAGGTCAATTGGGTGAACGGGTTCCGCCTTGCCGACCCCGGTCTCGCGGTCGAGCGGCCGCCGGTGCTGTTGGCGCCGATGGCGGCGATCCTCGGCGACCGGGCCGGGCGGATGGCGATCTCGTCGACAGTGATGCGCGGGCTGCTCGATTCGATCGCCACCCGCCTCGACGAGGCGCGCGACATTTCCCGCTATATGACAGGCTTGCTCGTCTTCCTCGGCCTGCTCGGCACGTTCTGGGGCCTGATCGACACGGTGGGCTCGGTCGGCAAGGTGATCGAGAGCCTCAATGTCGGCGGCGACGCCGGCAACGTGTTCGATGCGCTCAAGGAAGGCCTCGCCGCGCCGCTCGGCGGCATGGGCATCGCGTTCTCGTCATCGCTGTTCGGCCTCGCCGGCTCGCTGGTGCTCGGCTTCCTCGATCTGCAGGCGGGCCAGGCGCAGAACCGCTTCTACACCGAGCTCGAGGACTGGCTCTCCACCATGGTGCGCGATCTCGGCGTCGGCACCGATGGCGCCGTGGCCACAGGAGCGCCATCAAATGAATTGAGAATAGCGATCGACCGGCTGAAGGAGGCCATCCAGGAAAGCAGCTCGAGCCGGGCGGCCACCACCGCCATGGCCAATCTCGCCGAGGCCATTCAGGGGCTGGTCCACCACATGCGCACCGAGCAGCAGATGATCCGCGACTGGGTCGATTCGCAGGCCGAACAGCACCGCGAGATCCGCCGCCTGCTGGAGATTTTGGTGCGCGAGAGCGCCAACAAGTAGGAACGCCAAGGCAGGTACACCATGGCCCTCGCACGCGCCCGCCGCGACGTCGGTATCAACTATTGGCCCGGATTCGTCGACGCCCTCGCGACGCTGGTCCTCGGCATCATCTTCCTGTTGTCGGTCTTCGTCGTCGTCCAGTTCTACCTGACGCAGGAAGTGACCGGCAAAGACACCGCGCTGAGCCGGCTCAACGCCCAGATCATGCAGCTCACCGAGCTGCTCTCGCTGGAGAAGACCGGCAAGATCAGCCTCGAAGAGACGCTTGCGCAATTGCGCGCCAGCCTCGCGAACGCCGAAGGCGAACGGGACCGCTACCGCGGGCTCTATGAAGGCATCGGCTCGGGCGCGAGCGATGCCCAGACCAAGGCCGCCGAGCTGTCGACCCAGCTCGACGCCGAGAAGAAGATGACCGCGCGCACGCTGGCGCAGCTCGAAGTGCTCAACCAGCAGATCGCCGCGCTGCGCCGCCAGCTTGCGGCGCTCGAAGGCGCGCTTGAGCAGGCGGAAAAGAAGGAGAAGGATTCGCAGACGCGGATCGCCGATCTCGGCCAGCGGCTGAACGTGGCGCTGGCGCAGCGGGTGCAGGAGCTCTCGCGCTACCGCTCGGATTTCTTCGGCCGGCTGCGCGCGATCCTCGGCAACCGTCCCGACATCCGCATCGTCGGCGACCGTTTCGTGTTCCAGTCGGAGCTGTTCTTCGACGTCGGCCAGGCGGTGCTCAAGCCGGAAGGCCGCGTCGAGCTCGACAAGATCGCCAGCGCGCTCCTGGAGATCGAACGGCAAATCCCCGGCGACATCGCCTGGGTGATGCGGGTCGACGGCCACACCGACATCCGCCCGATCGCGGGCGGCCGCACCAACTGGGACCTGTCCTCCGCGCGCGCCATCGCGGTGGTGCAATATCTTATCACCCGGGGCGTCTCGCCGCAGCGCCTGGTGGCGGCGGGCTTCGGCGAGTTCCAGCCGATCGACGCCGACCGCACGGAAGAAGCCTACGCCCGCAACCGCCGCATCGAGCTGAAGCTGACGGAGCGGTGATGCGGGTGCGCGATCTTCTGTTAGAATTGCTATATTGAGCGGCGTATGAACAAGAAGCTCGAAACGTTGCTGGAGCACGTCTGCAACTTGGCCTGACGAGGCGCAGGCGGAACTGATGCAGAGTATTGTCGAGATTGAGTCTCGTCATGCGGGCGTCTACCGCCTCAGTGAGGATGAGACGTGCAGCTGTGCGCCGATGGTGCTTGCAAGCAGATGCGCGAGGGCAAGATTGCGACTGACGAGCAGGTGGCAGCAGTTTTTCGACCGCTACACGGTGTATGCGGGCTCGTTACACCGAAACTAGCGCTCGTCGAAATCGACGCAGATCTTTTCTTACATTGTCCGCGCACAGCCGGTCTGCTGCCGTCAATGTACGCGAGCGTATCGAACGGAGCCGTCGAGAACTCTTGGCTGATATTCCATGAGATGGCACAGGCCGACTGATGAACCCGGCGTGCGGCGTCATGCCGGTCACATCCGTATCCGTTCGTTGATTTTCTATGCCGTGGAAGCGGATGAAGTAGTCGTCCTGCACGTTCGCCACGCTGCGCAGGCGGCCGCTATCGGAAACGAGTGAAGTAGCGTGGACGATCACTTCAGCGTTCGCGACTACACATCCGCCGACGAAGACGCCGCCATCGAGCTGTGGCGGCGGACCTGGCAGCAGCACTATCCGCATATCGACTTTGCGAAGCGCGTGGACTGGTGGCGCGCGCGCTGGCGCAACGAACTGGTGCCGACGGCGACCATCAGCGTCGCGGAAGTCGGACGGCCAGCATGGTCGGCTTCGTCACCGTCGATCCGAAGACCGGCTATCTCGACCAGATCGTGGTCGCGCCCGAGGTCTGGGGTTCGGAGGTCGCGAACCTGCTGATGGCTGAGGCACGCCGTATTTCCCCCAACGGCCTCGATCTGAAGGTCAACGCCGACAACGCGCGCGCCATTCGTTTTTATGAGAAGCAGGGCTTTATCGATGCCGACGCGACGGTTAACGAAACTTCCGGCGCGCCCGTGCGCTTGATGCGCTGGCGGCCCTAGTTTCCGTTCTGGAACTGCAGCTTCGCCAGCCGCGCATAGAGCCCTCCGGCGGCGGCGAGACGCTCGTGGGTGCCCTCCTCGACGATGCGGCCCTGGTCCATCACCAGGATGCGGTCGCAGGAGAGCACGGTGGCGAGCCGGTGCGCGATGACGAGCGTGGTGCGCTCCGCCATCAGCCGCTCCAGCGCCGCCTGCACCAGCGTTTCGCTTTCCGCGTCGAGCGAAGACGTCGCCTCGTCGAGCAGCAGCAGCGGCGCGTTGCGCAGGATCGCGCGCGCAATGGCGATACGCTGGCGCTGCCCGCCCGAGAGCGTGACGCCGCGCTCGCCGACCGGCGTGTCGAAGCCCTGCGGCAGGCGGTTGATGAATTCGGATGCCAGCGCCAGCTCGGCCGCGCGCTCGACGTCGGCGTCGCTCGCCTCCGGCCGGCCGAAGCGGATGTTGTCGATGATCGAGGCGGCGAAGATCATCGTGTCCTGCGGCACCAGCGCGATGTGCCGGCGCAGCGCCAGCGGGTCGGTGCTCGTGATCGGCACGCCGTCGAAGCTGATGGTGCCGGAGGTGGGATCGTAGAAGCGCAGGATCAGGTGGAAGATCGTGCTCTTGCCGGCGCCCGAGGGGCCGACAATCGCGACCTTCTCGCCCGGCCGCACCTTGAGCGACACGCCGTCGAGCACCAGCGTCTCCGGCCGCGTCGGGTAGGTGAAGATCACGCGATCGAACGCGATCTCGCCGCGCGCAGGCTCCGGCAGCGCCACCGGCCGCTCCGGCGCCTTGACCGTCGGCTTCACGCTCATGATCTCGAACAGCCGCTCGGCGGCCCCCGACGCCTGCGAGAGCTCGCCCCACACTTCGGAGAGCTGGCCGAGGCCGCTCGCCGCGAACACCGCATAGAGCACGAACTGCGACAGCCGCCCGGGTGTGATGTCGCCGGCGATGACGTCCTGCGCGCCGACCCAGAGCACCAGCACGACGCTGCCGAACACCAGGAAGATCGCGATCGCGGTCAGCACCGCGCGGGCGCCGGTCGCGCTTTTCGCGGCCTCGAAGGCGCGCTCGACCGCCGCCGCGAAGCGGCTGCGCGCCAGGTTTTCATTGGTGAAGGCCTGCAGCGTGCGCACGCCGCCGAGCAATTCGCCGGCATAGGCCGACGCGTCGGCGAGCGTGTCCTGCGCGGCGCGGCCGCGCTGCCGGATCACGCGTCCGAAGCCGTACAGCGGCAGCACGATCGCCGGGATCGCGATCAGCACGAACAGTGACAGCCGCGGGCTGGTGATCACCATCATGACGGTGGCGCCGACGAACAGCACGATGTTGCGCAGCGCGACCGACACCGACGAGCCGACCGCGGACTTGATCTGCGTCGTGTCGGCGGTGAGCCGCGACAGGATCTCGCCGGTCTTGGTCTGGTCGAAATAGGCGACCGAGAGCGACGTGAGATGATCGAACACGGCGCTGCGCAGGTCGGCGACGATGCGCTCGCCGAGCGTGATCACGAGGTAGTAGCGCGCCGCGCTTGCCACCGCGAGCACGCCGGCGACCGCGATCATCACGGCGAAATAGCTGTCGATCAGGTTCATGCCCTGGTGGGTGAACCCGAAGTCGATCATGCGCCGCACGGCGAGCGGCACCGCCAGCGTCGCCAGCGCCGCGACCAGGAGTGCGGCGAGCGCCGCCAGCGCCCGGCTGCGGTAGCGCAGGACATAGGGAACGAGCGCGAGCAGCGGCTTGAGCTTCAGGCCGCGGGACGCCGCGGGCTGCCCAGGCGCCGCTGCATCCGCCACCGGTTGCGGCGGCGCCGTAGGCAGGCTCGTCCCTTGTGCAGGGGCTCGTTCGACCACATTCATGCGCGACGCAACCTTACGCTTCCGTCCCCAAGCTGTCCTTAGCGTCCGTCCTTAAAGGCCGATTTCGTGGCGACAATGCCCGCCGGGAGGGCCGCTGGCAATCTGGCTGCGGCCGCTCGAGGCCTGCTCCAAGGAGAGGTTCCAGGGCCGCCGCTTGCCTCAGGGCGGCCCCCACGATATAGAGCGCGCAAATTTACGCGCCCTGCGAGAGAGCCATGAAACCCGACATTCATCCCGACTATCACACCGTCAAGGTGGTGATGACCGACGGCACCGAGTTCACCACCCGCACCACCTGGGGCAAGCCGGGCGACGTGCTGCACCTCGATATCGACCCCAAGTCGCATCCGGCCTGGACCGGCGGCCAGCAGCAGCTGCTCGACCGTGGCGGCCGGCTCTCCCGCTTCCAGAAGAAGTTCGCGGGGCTGGGCCTCAAGAAGTAAGCTTTCGGCCAGGCCGAAACGTCAAAGCCCCGCGCAAGCGGGGCTTTTGTTTTTGGGCAATGCCGATCTCCGAACCTATTCGCGCTCGAACGCGGCCTTGAGCAGGCCGAGCTGGCGCTCGACCGGATTGTCGTCCTGGCGGATGCTCGCCGGGTCCGGCCGCGCATGCATGGTCGTGTCGAGCCGGCGAACGGCTCCATGAAGTTGCCGTGAGCGGTCGATCAGCTGCCGCAGGCGCTCGGGCAGGACCTTGTAGTTGTTGTCGTCGTTGTCGGCCGCCGTAAGCTTGACCTTGGCCTTTTCCTTGTTGGCCTGGGCGAGCGACATCTCGCCTTCCTTGACCGCACGATGCAGCAAGAGCCACGACGCGAGCTGCATCAGCCGCGTGGTGAGCCGCATGCTCTCGGTCGCGTAAGCGAGCGCGGCATTGCGATCGAGCTTCTTGGATTCAAGCCGGCCGGGCCCGTCGAGATAAGTCGCGGTCTCCTCGACCAGCGTCATGCCGTCGCGAAACAGATTGCTGAACGCTTGCGAATTCGCCAACCGCTCCCCGAAGGAAACGGTCGCGACGTCGTTGGCCGAGACTTCCGACATGTCACACGCCCCACGCAACGGTACAACGGATGTTCTTGATCTTGCGCCACTCCACCGCGGGAACAGAATTGCCCTTAGCTGCCGCCCTGTCCAGCACCTCGAACGCGAAGCTGCAGACATAGTTGCTGCGCGGCCACGGATTTGAGCACGGACGGCGAACAGTTTGCGGCCCTGGTCTTCTGCGGTCCGCTGCAACGCGCGCCGGCGGCCGCGCTGACCCGAAATGGGACAGCGAAAAAAAGAGCCGCCGTTGCCGGCGGCTCGAAAGTTAAACAGGGAGGCGTCAAACAGAGTGGACAGGAGCCACTCAATGTCCAGAAGATGGACGAGCCTAGTAATGAAGGGGAAAGCTTAATAACACGTTAAGTAAGCGGATAATTTTGTAACGAGCGATTTGTCATGCTTGCGGCGAGCACAAGCACGTGTGTGCATGTTGTGTGCGATGTGATCGCTCGTGTGAAAAGCGATCGCTCACTTCTTGAAAAACGAATCCGCGACGCCGCGCGACGATTGCTTGCTCGCGATCGACGCCCTCAGCCGCTCGATCTCTTCGGTGAGCAGCGCGATGCGCTCCTCGAGTTCCTTGACCGAGAGCAGATAGAGGTCCTGACCGATCTCGTGCGTGATCTTCTTCTTCGGCCGATCGTCGTCATCTTCTTTCATGGTGGCGTCTCCGTCACGCCGACAGCGCCTGGCTCGCGCGCCGTTTCTCGCGCACGCCCATCCGTTCGAGCCGCGGCAGCACCTCGTCGCAGAAGAACGGCAGCTCGTCGAGATAGTTGACCAGCGAGATGCCCATGCCGGTGAGGCCGGCGTGGCTGAGCTCCGCCATCGTCTTCGCGACATGATCGGGATCGCCGACGAGCGGCAGCCCGCCCATGCCGTTGGCGTAGAAGCGGCGCTGGCGCTCGAACTCCTCCCGGCCCTTGGTCTCGGGCGTGATGTCCTTCATCGCGAGGATCCTGTCGATCGCCGAGAAGTCGGCGTTTTCGAGGATGGCGTGCTGGTAGTAGTCCTCGGCTTCCTTCTTGTTGCGGCGGCAGGTGACGACGCCGACCGAGTAGCAGCCGATCTCGCGGCCGTGCTCGCGCGCGAGGTCTTTCGCCTTCTTGATGCTGGCGGCGGTCTCCTCGCCGGACGTGCGCGACGCCTGCAGGAAGAAGGCGTCGCAGTTGCGCACGGCGAAGGCGCGGCCGGTCGGCGACGCGCCGGCATTCATGATCAGCGGACGGGTGCCGCCGACCGGCTTCGGCTTGGCGCGGATACCCTTGAGCTTGAGATACTGGCCTTCGAAGTCGAAATCGGATTTCGGCGACCAGGTGAGCTTGACGGCGTCGATCCATTCCTGCGCGTACTCGTAGCGCTTCTCGTGCTCGCGCTGCTCGACGCCGAACATCTCGAACTCGCCTTCGTTCCAGCCGACCACGAGATTGAGCCCGAAGCGGCCGTTGCCGATGTGGTCGGCGGTGACGCACTCCTTGGCGGCGATCACCGGATTGAACAGCGGCGCGTGCACGGTGCCGAACACGGTGATGCGCTTGGTCGAGGCGAGCAGGCCCGACGCCCAGGTCAGCGTCTCGAGCGTCGCGCCCTGGTAGTCGGTGTCGCCGCCATAGCCCTTCCAGCGCGCAATCGGCAGCAGGAAGTCGATGCCGGCCTCGTCCGCCATGCGCGCGAGCTTGAGATTGTCCGGCCAGCTCCCGACCAGCGCTCCGGCACCATGGTGACCGCGCGGCCGGACGAGCAGTTCGGCCCGAACAGGCCGATCTGCAGCCGGTTGGAGCTGTACATGGCGGCGCGTTCGGGAGAGGTGGAATCGACCATCGATAGTCCTGGAACATTTCAAGTTTCGGGGAAGGGAAGGCTAGCATGGGTGCGCCGGCCGTTGTACCAGTCGCGACCCCCTGCGCTAGGACAACCCATGTCAGCTTCCTCGACCACAATCCCGTCGACCATGACCGCCATCGCCATCCGCGCGCCCGGCGGGCCCGACGTGCTGGTGCCGGAGCAGCGTCCCGTTCCGCAGCCGGGCGAGGGCGAAGTGCTGGTGAAGGTCGCGGCCGCCGGCGTCAATCGTCCGGACGTCATGCAGCGGCAGGGACTTTATCCGCCGCCGAAAGGCGCGACCGACATTCCGGGTCTCGAGATTGCCGGCGAGGTGGTCGCGCTCGGTCCCGGCGTCACGCGCTGGAAGGTCGGCGACCGGGTGATGGCGCTGGTGGTCGGCGGCGGCTACGCGCAATACTGTCTCGCGCACGAGAGCGCCTGCCTGCCGGTGCCGCCGGGACTGTCGATGACGGAAGCGGCGGCGATCCCGGAAACCTTCTTCACGGTCTACCACAACCTGTTCGAGCGCGGCCGGCTCAAGGCCGGCGAGACGTTCCTGGTGCACGGCGGCTCGTCCGGCATCGGCACGGCGGCGATCCAGCTCGCGCACGAGACCGGCGCGCGCGTGATCACCACCGCGGGATCGGCGGAGAAATGCGAAGCCTGCCGCACGCTCGGCGCCGACCTCGCGATTAACTATAAGACCGAAGACTTCGTCGCCGCGACCAAGGCCGCGACCGGCGGCAAGGGCGCCGATGTTATCCTCGACATGGTGGGTGGCGACTACATCGAGCGCAACTACGAAGCGGCCGCCGTCGAAGGACGGATCGTGCAGATCGCCTTTCAGGGCTCGCCAAAGGCAACCGTGGATTTCCGTCGCATCATGCTCAAGCGGCTGACCCACACCGGCTCGGTGCTGCGCTCGCGGCCGGTCGCCGACAAGGGCGCGATCGCGCGCGGCGTCGAGCAGCACGTGCTGCCGCTGATCGCGTCGGGGAGGGTGAGGCCGGTCATGGATTCGACCTTCCCGCTGGCGCAGGCCGCCGCGGCCCATGCCCGGATGGAGGCCAGCGCCCATATCGGCAAGATCGTCCTGACGGTTTGAGGTATGATGCGCCGGCCATGACGAGCCCAGGGGTATCGGTAGTCCAGGCGCTGCGCGGAAAAGGCCGCGAAATCGACGCATTGTTAGCCGACCCCATTCGCATTCCCGCAATCGCCGCTTGGTTTCGAAGGCCTGGAGGTCGCCGCTTGATTGCCACCCGCGTCGCCGGCGCCCCCTGGCGATCCTTGCGGCCTTGGTTACGGCTTTGGCGATCCTGGCGGGTGGCCTCACGCCGGCCGTGGCCGTCGAGGCCATCGGCGTGCGGCTCGACGCCGCCGCGATCGACCTCACCGCGGCGGTCGAGCGCCACCGCACCGAGCAGGACCGCATCCTGGTGTCGACCGCGCCCGGACCGGACGGCATCGTGCAGCGCATGGACGTGCGCGCGCGCGAGGGCAATCTCAACTGGGCGGTGTTCGCGCTGGCCAATTCCGGCAACGAGCAGATCGACCGGCTGATCGTCGTCCCGCACTACCGGCTGGTGGGCTCAGGTCTGCTGTGGCCCGACCTCGGGCTCTCGCGCGTGGTGACGATCACGTCGAGCGGCGACCGCCCCGAGCGCCAGGTCGCGACCGGCGCCGACGTCTACCGCATCACGCTCGATCCCGGCGCGGTGATGACCTATGTCGTCGAGCTGCGCACCAGCAAGCTCACGCAGATCTATCTGTGGGAGCCCGACGCCTACAAGGACAAGATCAACTCGATCACGCTCTACTACGGCATCGTGATCGGCATCTCCGGCCTGCTCGCGCTGTTCCTCACCATCCTGTTCGTGGTGAAGGGCAGCGTGATGTTCCCGGCCGCCGCGGCGCTGAGCTGGGCGGTGCTGGTCTATATCGGCATCGACTTCGGTTTCTGGGGCAAGGTGTTCGACATGTCGGCGGGCGCCGAGCAGATCTGGCGCGCGTCCGGCGAGGCGGTGCTGGCGGGAACGCTGCTGGTGTTCCTGTTCGCCTATCTCAACCTCAACCGCTGGCATGTGCGCTATTCCCACATCACCATCGGCTGGCTCGCGATCCTCGGCCTGCTGATCGCGCTCGCGCTGGTCGATCCCTCGATCGCGTCCGGCATTGCGCGGCTGTCGCTGCTGGCGGTGTCGCTGTTCGGCTTCTGCCTGGTGATCTATCTCGCCACCCATGGCTTCGACCGCGCGGTGCTGCTGATCCCGACCTGGCTGTTGATGCTGGTGTGGACGATCGCCGCCGGCGCGGCGGTGACCGGCGTCGTCACCAACGACATTGTCGGCCCGGCGCTGCTCGGCGGCCTGGTGCTGATCGTGATGCTGATCGGCTTCACGGTGATGCAGCACGCCTTCGCCGGCGGCATCACCCACGGCATCGTGTCCGACGTCGAACGCCGTGCGCTCGCGCTGACCGGCGCCGGCGACATGATCTGGGACTGGGACGTATCCGCCGACAAGGTGTTCACCAGCCCGGAGACCGAGTCGCTGCTGGGGCTCAAGCGCGGCGCGCTCGAAGGGCCGGCGGCGCGCTGGCTCGAAGTGCTGCATCCGCTCGACCGCGACCGCTTCCGCGCCGCGCTCGACAGCGTGCTGGAGCAGCGCCGCGGCCGGCTGCTGCAGGACTTCCGCCTGCGCACGCCCGACGGCCACTACATGTGGTTCGCGCTCAAGGCGCGGCCGGTGGTCGGCTCCGACGGCGAGGTGGTGCGGCTGGTCGGCACCATCACCGACGTCACCGAGTTCAAGAACGCCGAGGAGCGGCTGCTGCACGACGCCGTGCACGACAATCTCACCGGCCTGCCCAACCGCGAGCTGTTCGTCGACCGGCTCGAGTCGATACTGGCGCTCGCCAAGGTCGATCCGGGGATCAAGCCGACGGTGGTGGTCATCGACCTCGACCGCTTCAAGCAGGTCAACGACTCGGTCGGGATCGCGGTCGGCGATTCGATCCTGCTGACGCTGGCGCGCCGGCTCGGGCGGCTGCTGAAGCCGCAGGATACGCTGGCGCGCCTGTCCGGCGACCAGTTCTCGCTGATCCTTCTGTCGGAGAAGGAATCCGAGCGGATCATCGCGTTTGCCGAGACGTCTGCGGCGGGCGTTGCGCGCGCCGATCACGTTCAACGACCGCGAGATCTTCCTGACCGCCTCGATCGGCATCGCGCTTGCCGACGGCCAGCCGAACCGGGCCGAGGAGGTGCTCAAGGACGCCGAGCTTGCGATGTATCACTGCAAGCGCATCGGCGGCGACCGCATCGAGGTGTTCAAGCCGTCGATGCGCGCCCGCAAGACCGACCGGCTCACGCTCGAATCCGAATTGCGCCGCGCGCTGGAGCGCGAGGAGATCACCATCCTCTACCAGCCGATCGTGCGGCTGGAGGACCGCTCGGTCGCGGGCTTCGAGGCGCTTGGCGCGCTGGGACCATCCCAAGATGGGCCGCGTGTCGCCCGCGGAATTCATCACCATCGCCGAGGAGATCGGCCTGATCGTCGATCTCGGGCTGTTCGTGCTGGAACGCGCGGCGCGCCAGCTCGGCCAGTGGCAGCGTACGGTGCGCCAGCGCGATCCGATATTCTGCAGCGTCAACGTGTCGTCGCGGCAGTTGCTGCGGCAGGATCTGGTGCATGATCTGCGCACCGTGATTGCGCGCTCGGGCCTCGCGCGCGGCTCGCTCAAGCTCGAACTGACGGAATCGCTGGTGATGGAGAATCCGGAGCACGCGGCGCAGATGCTCCAGCGTATCCGCGAGCTCGGCGCCGGCCTCGCGCTCGACGACTTCGGCACCGGCCACTCATCGCTCGCCTATCTGCAGCGCTTCCCGTTCGACACCATCAAGATCGATCAGTCGTTCGTGCGCGCCTCGAACAAGGGCCAGCGCCCGGTGATCCTGCGCTCGATCATCGCGATGGCGCACGATCTCGGCATGGAGGTGGTGGCGGAGGGCGCCGAGACCGACTCCGACGCCGTGGAGCTCTATCAGCTCGGCTGCGAATATGCGCAGGGCTACGTGTTCGGCGAGCCGATGAGCGCCGACGACGCCCGCCACCTGCTGCAATCCGATCGGCTCGAGCTCGCGCGCTAAGTTTTTCCCCTGCTACTTGGGCGGCTGAAAACCACCCGCCGTCCAGCGCGCCGCCATCGCCGGCGAGGTCAGCGCGCTGACGAAGGCGCGGGCGGCGGCGGGCTCCTTGCTGCTCATCGGGATCGCCGACGTGTAGATGGTCCACAATTGCAGCTCTTCCGGCAGCGGACCGGCCATCCGCGCGCCTTTGACCGGCACGATCTCTGAGATCAGCGTGACCCCGATCTCGGCCTCGCCGCGCGCCACCTTCTGCGAGATGTCGATGCCGCCCTTGGCGTGGATCCCCTTCTTGGTGATCTCGTCGTGGATGCCGAGCTTCTTCAGCAGCGCAAACAGGTGCACGGCCGAGGTGCCGCCCAGTTCCGGCGCGGTATAGGTCACCGATTTCGCGTCGAGCAGCATCTTGCGGAACGCCGCGGGCGTCGAGAAATCCGGCACCGGCGCGCCCTCGCGGATCGCGACGCCGATGCCGACGCGGCCGAGATCGGTGCGGCTGCCCGCCGTCAGCTTGCCGGTCTTTTCGAGGTCATCCATCAGCGGCGCCGAGGTGATGAGCAGATCGGCCGGCGTGCCGGACGCGATCACGTCGCGCAGTTGCCCGGTGGTGCCGACGGTGAAGTCGAAGGTGTCGCCTGAGCGCGTGCGATAGTCCTCGATCATGCCCGCGACCACCGAACGCACGGCGCCGGCGGAGATGACTTTGATTTCGGCGGCGGTGGCGGGTGTGGTGAATGCCATGGATGCGCAGTACAATCGCGGTTGCGCGGTTCATCGAAGACCTCCCCAAGTCATTCTTGAGTCGTTTCGACGAAATCTACAGCGTCATGGCCGGGCTTGTCCCGCAAGTCGGATGTCCGACTTGGCTTCATAACGTGCAACTCGGCAGGCCGGTGCAAGCCATCCAGCCTTGCGCGGGCAAACGTGAGCCCGCGACAAGCGCGGGCATGACGACGATGAGGCTTGGTTTGAGAAATGCTTACGCGTGCCCGGCTTCGCCGGAGAGCATGCCGATGTCGATGCCGATCTTCTTCAGCGCCTTGTTGTACTTGGCGTCGTTGTCCCTGCCGAAGACGAGCTCGGGATCGGCGGAGCAATGCAGCCAGCCGTTCTGGTGAATCTCGCTCTCGAGCTGGCCCGGCGCCCAGCCGGCATAGCCGAGCGCGAGCACCGCATTGGACGGGCCGTCGCCGCGCGCGATCGCCTTGAGGATGTCGAGGGTCGCGGTGAGGCAGATGCCGTCATCGATCGGCAGGGTCGAATTCTCGATAAAGAAATCGCTCGAATGCAGGACAAATCCGCGCTCGGTTTCGACCGGCCCGCCCTTGAGCACCTTCACGCCGCCCGCGCTCGACGGCAGCTCGATCAGATCCGACGCCGGGATCACGTCGAGCTTCACCAGCAGGTCGGCGAAACTGATGTTCGCCGCTGGCTGGTTGACGACGATGCCCATGGCGCCGTCGGAAGAGTGGGCGCAGATATAGATCACGCTGCGTGAGAAGCGATCGTCGCCCATGGACGGCATGGCGATCAGCATCTGCCCGTCGAGATAGCCGCGCCGGGGGCTGGTACCACGCGTCCGGCCTTTGCCGCGTCCGGACCGGCTCACGCTGATGTCGAACGCCGGCTCGCCCGCTTCAGGATCGGGCTTGGCGGAGGTCGCGTCGTCTTTGCCTGTCTTGCGACTGAATTTCATTGCGAAATGCTACTCCATTGCCTGCCGATTGCAACGACGAGACACCTGGATTGGTTCATTTCGCCGCAATCGGCGGCCACGCCGCGATTCAAGGCAGCATGTATGTCTTTCATGTGTCTTTCTCCAGGGCCATTTCTTTACCGATCGGCCATTCCCGTTTGCTTCACGACGATTTCAATGGCGAAGCATTGGGCAGACCGCTAAAGCGATGCGCATGACGGCCAGAATTAACGGATTGAGGCTTGCCACCGCGATTTGCACCGGCGCTGTCGCGTTTGGCGTGGTTCAGGCTTCAGCCACCGAGGATGTAACGTCGTGGGACGGCGACGCCCGTAGCGGCGTGCGCATGATCGCTGGTGCGACAAAGGCCGGCGCGCCGTTTCTGCGGGCCGGTGTCGAAATCCGGCTGATGCGCGGCTGGCATACCTATTGGCGCTATCCTGGCGACGCCGGCGTGCCGCCACAATTCAATTTTACCGGCTCGCGCAATGTGAAACATGTCGAGGTGCTCTGGCCCGCACCCGAGCGCATGGTCGACGCAGGCGGCACGTCGATCGGGTATTCGGCCGGCATCATCTTTCCGCTGCGCATCGTTCCGCAGGAAGCCGGCAAGCCGGTGGCGCTGCGCCTGCAGCTGCAATACGCGATCTGCGAGAAGCTCTGCGTTCCTGCCGAAGGTCGCAGCGAGCTGACGCTGGCAAGCGGCCGCGCCTCGCAGGACGCAGCGCTGACCGCCGCCGAAGGCCGCGTGCCGAAGCGGCAGAGCCTGGGCGAGGGCGGCGATCTGTCGATCCGTTCGGTGCGGCGCGAGCCGGGCACGGGCAACAAGCAACGCACCGTGGTCGATGTCGCCGGCCCCGCCGGTGTCGATCTGTTCGTGGAAGGTCCAAACCAGCAATGGGCGCTGCCGGTGCCGACGCCGGTCACCGGCGCACCGCCCGGACTGCGGCGTTTCGTGTTCGAGCTCGACGGCGCCCCCACTGGCGAGAGCTACCAGGGCGCGCAGCTGACGTTGACCGCGGTCGCGCCCGGCCGGTCGGTCGAGGTCTCGACCCGTCTCGACTAATTCGCCCAAGGCGTTAATTTGAAGCCCCCACAGTTTCTGCCGGTGGCGGTCTCGCCGCGGGCGGAATGCACATCAAGACCAACCTGTACGAGAGGACGAGCACCATGCCCATCAAGGTCGGCGAAGCACTGCCCAGCGCCAAGTTCCGCGTCATGACCGGCGAAGGCCCGGCATGGAAAACCACCGAGGAGATTTTCAAGGGCAAGAAGGTCGCGCTGTTCGCGGTGCCCGGCGCCTTCACCGGCACCTGCCACAAGATGCACGTTCCTTCGATCGTGCAGAACCTCGCCGCGATCAAGGCCAAGGGCGTGGACACCGTCGCCGTGACCGCGGTCAACGACGTGTTCGTGATGGATGCGTGGAAGAAGGCGACGGCCGCGGAAGGCGTCGAGTTCTTTGCCGACGGCAACGGCGAGTTCGCCAAGGCCATCGATCTTGTGTTCGACGGCTCCGCCGGCGGGCTCGGCTCGCGCTCGAAGCGCTACGCGATGCTGGTCGATAACGGCACCGTGAAGGTCCTCAACATCGAGGAAGCGCCCGGCAAGGTCGAAGTCTCCGGCGGCGACGCGCTGCTGAAGGCGCTCTGAGCTGTAACATCATCACCGTCATGGCCGGGCTTGTCCCGGCCATCCACGTCTTTGGTTTGGAGCCCTGTGCTCGTAAGACGTGGATGCCCGGCACAAGGCCGGGCATGACTGCGGGGAGGGCAGTGCTCGCCTGCTACGCCTTCCCCGCCGCTTTCAGCACCTTCAACATCTCGTGGTGGATCGTCTCGTTGCCGGCGAGCACGTCGACCGTCGCCGGCGTCGGCTCCTTGCCGTCGAGGTCGGTGATGTAGCCGCCGGCTTCGCGCACCATGATCACGCCGGCGGCGATATCCCAGGGCGACAGATTGCGCTCCCAGTAGGCGTCGAGCCGCCCGGCGGCGACCCAGGCCAGATCGATCGCGGCGGCGCCGAACCGCCGCAAGCCCGCGACCTGCGGCTGCACCGCCGCGATCTCCAGGGCGCCGAGCGCCAGATCGCCGCGGCCGAGATGCGGCAGCCCGCACCCGATCACCGCGTCGGCGAGACGGCGACGCGCCGCCACCCGCAGCCGCGTGTCGTTGAGGAAGGCGCCCTTGCCGCGCTCGGCGGTGAACAGGTCGTCGTTGGCGGGATTGTAGATCACCCCGGCGACGGCCGTGCCCTCGCGCTCGAGCGCGATCGAGATCGCGAAATGCGGGATGCCGTGCACGAAGTTCGACGTGCCGTCGAGCGGATCGACCACCCAGGTATGGGTCTTGTCGGTGCCCTCGTGGCGGCCGCTTTCCTCGCCGAGGAAGCCGTAGCCGGGCCGCGCCGTGCTCAATTCCTCGCGCAGGATCTCTTCCGCCTTGCGGTCGGCGGCGGTGACGAAATTCGCCGGTCCCTTGAGCGACACCTGCAGATGCTCGACCTCGCCGAAGTCGCGCTTGAGCGTCCGCCCGGCCTTGCGGGCGGCCTTGATCATCACATTGAGGAGGGCGGAGCGGAGCATGGCGACCGGTGGGCGAGCGACAGAAGAAGTGTGCGCGTCGGTCTGCCCGCCGTCAGGCGGCGGCGTCAAGAGCGCGGCGCGCGGGCGGCCTTGATCGATTCGATCGACGGCTGCGCCGCCTTGGTCCCGGCAGCGACGGTCTCGGCGTTCTGGGTGCGCATGAAAGCATCGAGCTTGTGGTCGGTGAGGCCGGCCTCCTTGGCGATCAGGTGCCACTTGATCGCCTCCACCGGGTCGGCGGGCATCCCGCGCCCGGCCGCCAGGATATGGGCGAGGCGGTTCTGCGCGATCGGGCTGCCGCGATGCGCGCGCGCGGCAGATGAAGCGGGCGGCCTCTTCCTCGTTCCTGGCGACGCCCGAGCCGTTGAACAGCGCGATTCCATACTCGACCATCGCGTCGGGGTTGTCGGCAATCGCCGCGAGATAGAGCAGCCGCGTCGAACTCGACGATGTCCCGCTTCACGCCGCGGCCTTCCTTGTAGAGGGTGGCGAGCGCGTATTGCGCCTCGGCGCTGCCGGCTTCCGCGGCCTCGCGGAACAGCTCGGCGGCGCGCGCGAAATCGCGCGGGAACAACTGGCCTTCGAGATAAAGCATGGCGAGATTGTAGGACGCCATCGGATGCTTGAGCCGCGCCGCGGCGGCGAGCAGCTTTGCGGCCTCGTCGCGATTGACCGGTCCGGCGCGGCCCGCCATGCGCAGCATCGCGAGCGCGAACATCGCGTCGCGGTCGCCGCGCTCGGCGGCGCGCCGGTACCATTCGGCGGCCGTGATCTCGTCCTGCTTCACGCCCAGGCCGGCGGCGTAGAGCTCGCCGAGCAGCGCCATCGCCTTGACGTCGTCGTGCTTCTCGGCGCGTTCCGTCGCGATCGTGAACGCGGTCCGGTAGTGGCCGCGCTGGTATGCGGCGTAAGCGGCATCCTCGCGTCCGTTCGACGCGGCCGGCGGCTCGATCGGTATTGCGACGGCGGATGGCAGCGCGGACTTCTCGGGCGGCGTGGCGGGTGGCGGAGCCACGGGCATGACCGGCACGGCGACTGCCGGCGGCGGCGCCGGTTGCGGTGCGGCAGGTGGCTGCTTGGGGCGCGCAACCGGCTTCGGCTTCGGCTGCTTGGGACGCGGCTCGGATTTGGAAGGCGTTGTTTCGCGCGGCGCGCCGACGACGCTGTCCGGGATGACCGGAGACGCCTTGGGCGCTTCCTTCGGCACGCCGGGAATGTTCCCCGGCGGGATCGGAGGCGGGGCACCTTGCGCATGCGCGATCGTGGACGCACCGAGCGCGATGCTTGCTGCGCCCGCCAGCACGATCAGCATGCGATGCCGAAGCCGCATCATTCCACCGCCTCCGCAATGGTGAGCAGGGCTTGCGCGTGTTGCATCGCGGTGGCGAGGCCGCGCGGATCGTCGAAGACGAAGGCGCCGACCGCGACGAAATCGGCGCCGGCGGCGGCGAGCGCGGCGACCTCGTCCGCAGACGCAGCGAAACCGACGCAGGGAATCTCGAACACCTCGGCCCACCATTCGACGCGCTCGAGGATCGCTTCGAACGACGGCCGGTGTCCGCTCATCGTCGGGCTCGCCGAACATCACGTAGTCGGCGCCCGCTTCGGCGGCGCAGCATCGCATCGTGGCGGGTGGCGAGGCCGCCGCAGCCTGCGATCCGCTCCGGCTTGAGCGAGCCCACCGCGGCGCTGAAGTCATCGGTGTCGGCAAGATGCGCGCCGTCGGCGCCCGCACGCGCGACCAGGTCCGCGCGCCCCTCGAGCAGCAGCGCCGCGCCGGCGCCCTGCACCGCGGGTGCCAGCGCCTTCAGGCCGTTCAGCAGCGCGCGCTCGTCGTCGCCGGTCAGCGGCACCAGCACGGCGGCCACATCGGCCGCGGCGAGCGCCGGCACGATGGCGTCCGCCAGCCGCGCCGGATCGGCGGTCGGCGGGGTCACGAGGTAGAGGCGCGGGGCGGGCCGCCGCGGCTCGGGTGGGTGCTGTCGGGTCGCCATGATGGTCGATTGCCCCCGCAATCGGGCGGTTTGGGGGCGTTTGTAAAGGGGCAACCCTACGAGAGGGTAAAGGCCCGTGCCGGGGCACAGTCCGGTCCCTAACAGCCCGGCCCTAGATCGTCCCCGCCAGGCCGAGGCTCTTCACCAGGCCGCCCCACTTGTCGATCTCGGACTTGATGTAGCGCTGCGACTCCGCGATCGGCGGCGGCGGATACGGGATCAGGCCGAGGCTCGTCATGCGGGTCTGCAACTCCGGCGTCGCGATGATGCGCGTCATCTCGGTGTGCAGGCGGTCGACGATCTCCTTCGGCGTGCCGGCGCGGGCGAACAGCATGTGCCACGACACCGCCTCGAAATCGGGGATGCCGGAGGCCTCCGCGAACGGCGGCACGTCGGGCAGCGTGCCGAGCCGCGTGGTCGAGGTGACCGCGAGCGCGCGCAGCTTCCCACCGCGGATCAGCTCCAGCGACGCGGCCGCCTCGGCAAATGTGAGCTGCACATGGCCGGCGGCGACGTCCTGGATCGCCTGCGGGCTGATCTTGTAGGGCACGTGCGTCATCTGCACGCCGAAGCGCTGGTTGATGTATTCGCCGGAGAGATGCGGCGCGCCGCCGATCGAGGTGGAGCTGAACGCGATCTTGCCGGGCCGCGCCTTCACATAGGCGATGAGGTCGGGAACCGACTTGATCGGCAGGTCCGGGTTCACGACGAGCACGAACGGCGATTTGAGATAGTGCGAGAGCGGCACGAAGTCGGTGTTGGGATCGTAGGGCGGCTTCTTGAACATGGTCGGCCGGATCGCCATCGCGGAGCTGGTCGCGGCGAGCAGCGTGTAGCCGTCGGCCGGCGCCTTCAGCGCGCCGTCGACCGCGGCGAGCCCGGCATTGCCGGGCCGGTTCTCGATGATGATCGGGCGGCCGAGCGTCTGCGACAGCTTCTCGGCATAGGTGCGCACGACGATGTCCATGCCGGTGCCGGCGGCGAGCGCGACCACGATGGTGATCGGGCGCGACGGGTAGGGTTGGGCCTGCGCGGACGAGATCGGCGCGAGCGCGGCGCACACGATCGCGGCAATGGCTGCCAGCCTCCCTGGTGTCCAACCCATGCGTTATCTCCCCGTCGGCCGATTTGCGGCCGTCATTGATTGTCCGTTCCCACCACTATACCGGCCCGAATGCCGCGCGCCATGCGGCGCCTTTACATAACTTTACGTGGCGGAGAAGCCGCTGAAACAGCGCCCCCTCATGTTGCTGCGATCGGGCAGTACCGCCCGGCATGCAATCGAAGGAGCAAACCATGTCCGCCTCCCAACCCGCTGGCGTTCCAGCGCCCCGCGACGATCACCCGCCGCTGCCGCGACGCGGACGCCGGATCGTTCTCGCCCTCTTCATCATCGCCGCCGTCGGCATGGCGGCCTTCGCCACCAGCGCGTTCAGCCAGGGCTTCGGCCCGCCGTGGCAGTCACGGCCTTGGGGCCAGACGTTCGATCCGGCCGCCATCGAAGATCGCGCCGACAAGATGGTGCGCCATCTCTCGATCGAGGTGGACGCGACGGCGGAGCAGCAGGAGCGGTTGCGCGGCATCGTCCGCTCGGCGGTCCGCGACCTTTTGCCGTTGCGAGAGAAGGCGATGAGCTCACGCCAGCGCGGCCGCGAGTTGCTGACGCAGACCACCATCGACCGCGCCGCGATCGAAACGCTGCGCACCGAGCAGATGGCGCTCGCCGATCAGGCCACCCGCCGCTTTACCCAGGCGCTCGCCGACGCCGCCAGCGTGCTGAACCCGGAGCAACGCCGCAAGCTCGCCGAGCGGGTCGACCGCTGGCGCAGCTTCAGGCACGGCTGGCATCGCGGCTGACGTCCTCTCCGCCGTCATTGCCGGGCCGCCGCGTAGCGGCGAGACCCGGCAATCCATCGCTTCGCAAGAAGATGGATGCGCGGGTCAGGCCCGCGCATGACGACCGAGAGGCTGCAACGAGCACCAGCTCGGATTTGGGCTACAATGCCGTGGTGACCGACCGCATCCTGCTGATCGAAGACGACCCGCGCCTCGCCGAGATGGTGAAGAGCTATCTCGGCGAGGCCGGATTCCGTGTCAGCATTGCCGGACGCGGCGATGCCGGCATCGCCATGTCCACGCGCGAGCCGTTCGATTCGATCATCCTCGACCTGATGCTGCCGGACATGGACGGGCTCGAGGTCTGCCGCCGCATTCGCGCCCGGGCGCCGACGCCGATCCTGATGCTGACCGCGCGCGGTGAGGCCATGGACCGCGTCGTGGGGCTCGAGCTCGGCGCCGACGACTATCTGCCGAAACCTTTTGAACCAAGAGAGCTCCTGGCGCGGCTGCGGGCGATCCTGCGCCGTTCGAAGGCGGGGGAGCGGCAGGACATGCTGCGGTTCGGCCGGCTCGAGATCGATACCGGCGCGCGCATCGTGCGGCTCGACGGCGACGTCCGCACGCTGACCAGCCACCAGTTTGCGCTGTTGCTGGTGCTTGCGCAGCATGCCGGACGCGTGCTGTCGCGCGACGTGATCATGGACCTGCTCACCAACGAACGGCTGGAAGCGTTCGACCGCTCGATCGACGTGCACATCTCGCGCATCCGCGCCGCGATCGAGGACGATCCGAAGAATCCGCGCCGCGTCATCACCGTGCGCGGCGCCGGCTATGTTTTCGCCAAGGCGCAGGACTGACGCCCATATGCGCCGGCTCTATCAGAAGATCTATCTCACGATTGTCGCGAGCCTGGTGCTGGTGGTGATCGTCGCGGGCGCGCTCTGGCGGCTCGGCGCCGAGAACACGCCGGCCGCGCAGGCCTTCGAAATGGCGGGAGAGCTCGTCTCCGTTCTGCTGCCGGCGCCAAACGCACCACGGGCTGCGCAACAGGCGGCGGTCGATCGGGTCGCGTCGCGGCTCAAGGTCGACGTCGCATTGTTCGATCCGGCGCGCGAGCTCATCGTGTCCACCGGAGCGCCGCTGCCGCGGCCGCTGCGCGATGCCGGCGGATGGATCTACGGACCGCAGGGGCCGGCCTGGGCCGTGCACCTGCCGGATGGCCGCTGGTTCGTGGTGCGCGCGTCGCCGCGCCACCGCGCGCCGTTCGTCGGGCTTCTGTTCCTGCTGGGGAGCATTGCGCTCGCCGTCGCGGTCGGCGCCTATCCGGTGGTGCGCGGGCTGACGCGCCGGCTCGAGCGCCTGCAGACCGGCGTCGAGACGCTCGGCGCCGGCAATCTCGCCACCCGCGTCAAGGTCGAAGGCCGCGACGAGGTCGCACGCGTCGCGGACGCCTTCAACCGCTCGGCTGCGCGCATCGAAGAGCTGGTGAACGCCCATCGCATGCTGCTGGCGCACGCCTCGCACGAGCTGCGCACGCCGCTGTCGCGCTTGCGGCTCGCGGTCGAGCTCTACGCGAAAACCGGCGACGCGAAATTCAAGGATCAGATCGAGCACGACATCGTCGAGCTCGACGCGCTGGTCGACGAGATCCTGCTGTCGAGCCGGCTGAGTGCTCAGCCGGCGCTGCAGGCGGCCGAGGAGGTCGACCTGCTGGCGCTGCTCGCCGAGGAATGCGCGCGGGCGGAAGGCTGCAGTCTCGACGGCACGCCGGCGCTTGTGCGCGGCGATGCACGGCTGTTGCGGCGGTTGATCCGCAACCTCATCGACAATGCGCGGCGCCACGGCGCGCCGCCGATCGAGGTCGAGTTGGGGCGGGAGCGGGGCGGTTTCATCCTCGACGTCATCGACGCCGGGCCGGGCATCCCGGAAGCCGAGCGCGAGCGCGTGTTCTCGCCGTTTCACCGGCTGAGCGAAGACAATGCGGGCACCGGGCTTGGGCTCTCGCTGGTGCGGCAGATCGCACGCCTGCACGGCGGCGACGCCGTGGTGGCGCCGCGCCCGTCGCGGCCGAGCTGCTTCCGGGTGACGCTGCCGGCGAACTAGGTCTTACTGTAGTCGGATAGGGCGTCGCCATGACCTTTATGCCCGAGACCAGCACGCAGCCTTGGAATGGTCTCCATCGTCGTCGACAGATGCCGGAACCACAAGACGATGACCACCGCGAGGCATAGAGCGATGCGCCACGTTCGCTAGAGTCCCAATCGCGCCCACATGGCAATAAGGGGGAGAACGGTGTCGGCGATTACGAAGAGAAGACGCGTCAATCATGTCCGGCGACTGCAGACCCCCGACGTGGAACCGCCATCTTCGACCAGCGCAGCGCCTCCGATCCAGTGATGATGCGTCGCCGTCCACGATAAGCCGGCAGTCCCGGTAAGTATCCGCCAATGAGCAAAGGCTGAACGAGCATGAGGCCGAGTGCGATAATCCCCGCGAACCCGGCCACGATGTAGACCGGACCGCGCCATTCGAGCAGCGGGCTCGCCGCGGCGGCGGCGATCGGCACGAAAATGGCGGCTGCAAGGAGGGCCCAGATCAGGGTCACCCGGGCCAATCTCATTTCTGTTCCCAACTCGGTCAGACCGGCTGAAGGACGAAGTGCGCTTCCAGGCTCTTGTCCTTTGCGCTGCGCATCACTGGACGGAGAAAGACGGTTTTGAATTCACCGCTGTCATAGGCGAGGTGACCATGCGGTTGGCCAAAGATGGGAATAATCTGCGGCATCTCAAGACGGAACTTACCTTCCTCGTCGGTGAGCGTCGCTCCATGACTCTGCGGCTCGTGCTCCTGCCCTTCGGTCGTGTGCGCCCAAATTTGGATGCGCTGCCCGGCAAGCGGAGCCCCGTCCCCTGCGCGGATTCCCAGAGACCGTTTCGCGATCCATCCTCCGCTCATGCCCGCGAAGGCGGGCATCCAGAATTCTGGGTCCCCGCGTTCGCGGGGACGAGCGGAAGAGACGGCGCTCCGTTACGCCGCCTTCTTCTCCAAATCCTGCTTCCACTGGCCCTTGGCGGCGAGCGAGTTCATCGCCGCGCGGTGCGAGAACGCGCGCTGCGCGGCGGCGACGTTCTCGGCCTTGCCGCTCCACGCCTTCTGCGGCGCCGCCTGCAGCGCGCGGCCGTAGGAGAAGGTCAGCGACCAGGGCAGGTTGCCGATCTTGTTCATGGCGTCGAGATGCGCGGTCGCTTCCTCGTCCGACTGGCCGCCGGAGAGGAACGCGATGCCCGGCACCGCGCCCGGCACGCAGGCCTTGAGAAGCTTCACGGTCTTCTCGGCGACTTCCTCGACGCCGGCGCGCTTCGACGCCTTCTTGCCGGAGATCGCCATGTTGGGCTTGAGCACCATGCCTTCGAGCGCGACGCGCTGATAGTAGAGCTCCTGGAACTGCTCCTTGAGCACGAATTCGGTGACCTCGTAGCAGCGGTCGATGCTGTGGTCGCCGTCCATCAGCACCTCCGGCTCGACGATCGGCACGATGCCGTGTTCCTGACAGAGCGCGGCGTAGCGCGCCAGCGCATGGGTGTTGGTGCGGATGCAGGCGAAGGACGGGATGCCGGCGCCGATGTCGATCACCGCGCGCCACTTGGCGAATTTGGCGCCCAGCTCGCGGTACTCGTCGAGCCGCTTGCCGAGGCCGTCGAGACCTTCGGTGACGACCTCGCCCGGGCAGTTCGGCAGCGGCTGCACGCCCTTGTCGACCTTGATGCCGGGGATCGATCCGGCCTTCTCGATCAGCTTGACCAGCGGCGTGCCGTCCTTGGCCTTCTGGCGGATGGTCTCGTCATAGAGGATCACGCCGGAGATGCATTTCGACATGGCGTCGTTCGAACGGAACAGCATCTCGCGATAGTCGCGCCGGCTGTCCTCGGTGCATTCCGCGCCGATGGCGTCGAAGCGCTTCTTGATGGTTCCCGAGGATTCATCGGCCGCCAGGATGCCGCGGCCGGGGGCCACCATGGCGTTCGCAACCTTGTTGAGTTCCGCAAGGTTCATCGCTTCCTCCCAGATTTCGGTCGGGGCGGAGCGGCCCCGGTTCGGAGGATTTTCTAGCCGGACGGCGTGTGGCCCGTCTACTCCGCAGCGTCGCGGCGGGTGTGGAATTTGGGGTCAAGGTCGCCACGGGCGTAGCGCTGCGCCATGGCCGAGAGCGGCAGAGGCTTGATTTTCGAGGCCTGGCCGGCCGCCCCGAACTCCTCGAAGCGCGCCCGGCAGAGCTTAACCATCGCCTCCATGGCCGGCTTCAGGTACTTGCGCGGATCGAATTCGCCCGGATTTTCCGTGAGCACGCGGCGGATTTCGCCGGTCATCGCCATCCGGTTGTCGGTGTCGATGTTGATCTTGCGCACGCCGTGGCGGATGCCGCGCTGGATCTCCCCGACCGGGACGCCCCAGGTTTGCGGCATCTTGCCCCCGTAGCGGTTGATGATGTCCTGCAGGTCCTGCGGGACCGACGACGACCCGTGCATGACCAGGTGCGTGTTCGGCAGCCGCTGGTGGATCTCCTCGATCACGCCCATGGCGAGGATCGCGCCGTCGGGCTTGCGCGAGAATTTGTAGGCGCCGTGCGAGGTGCCCATGGCGATCGCAAGCGCATCGACCTTGGTCTTGGCCACGAAATCGACGGCCTGGTCGGGATCGGTGAGGAGCTGGTCGTGCGAGAGCACGCCTTCCGCACCATGGCCGTCCTCCTGTTCGCCGGTGCCATGTTCGAGCGAGCCGAGCACGCCAAGCTCGCCTTCGACCGACACGCCGCCGAGATGCGCCATCTCGGCGACCTTGGCGGTGACCTCGACATTGTAGTCGTAGCTCGCCGGGGTTTTGCCGTCCGCTTTGAGCGAACCGTCCATCATCACCGAGGTGAAGCCCGCCTGCATCGCGGTGAGGCAGGTGGTCGCCCCGTTGCCGTGGTCGAGATGCATGCACACCGGGATGTGCGGATAGATCTCCACCAGCGCGTCGATCATGTGCTTGAGCATGATGTCGTTGGCGTATTGGCGGGCGCCGCGGCTGGCCTGGATGATCGCCGGCGCGTCGACCGCGTCGGCGGCCGCCATGGCGGCGAGACCCTGCTCCATATTGTTGATGTTGAAGGCCGGAACGCCGTAGCCGCGCTCGGCGGCGTGGTCGAGAAGCTGCCTGAGAGTTATGCGTGCCATGCTGATCTCCGCGCCAGCCGGTGTGGTGCGGAGCGCGGAATAGCCTAAACCCGCAGCACCTCGACACCGGGAAGGGCCTTGCCCTCCATCCATTCAAGAAACGCGCCACCGGCGGTCGAAACGTAGGTGAACCGCTCGGTCACGCCCGCAGCGTTGAGGGCCGCCACGGTGTCGCCGCCCCCCGCTACCGAGACAAGCTTGCCGGCGGCGGTCAGTTCCGCCGCGGCTTCGGCGGCTTCGATGGTTCCGGTGTCGAAGGGTTCCATCTCGAACGCGCCGAACGGACCGTTCCACACCAGCGTCTTGATCCGTCCGAGCACCGACACCGCGTGCTCGATGCTCTTGGGGCCGATGTCGAGGATCATCTCGTCGTCGCCGACCGCATCGACCGATACGGCGCGCGACGGCGCGTTGGCCTTGAATTCCTTCGCCACCACCGCATCGACCGGCAACACGATCTCGCAGCCTTGGGTCTTCGCCTTGGCGAGGATGTCGCGCGCGGTGCCGGCGAGATCGCGTTCGGCGAGCGACTTCCCGACATTCTTGCCCTGCGCCACCAGGAAGGTGTTGGCCATGCCGCCGCCGATGATCAGCACATTGACCTTGGCGATCAGGTTGCCGAGCAGATCGAGCTTGGTGGAGACCTTGGCGCCGCCGACGATCGCGGCGACCGGACGTTCCGGCGCATCGAGCGCCTTGCCGAGCGCATCGAGCTCGGCCTGCATGCTGCGCCCGGCATAGGCCGGCAGCACGTGGCCCAAGCCTTCGGTCGAGGCATGCGCGCGGTGCGCGGCGGAGAACGCATCGTTGACCCAGAGGTCGCCGAGCTTGGCCAGCTCTGCCACGAATGCTGCGTCGTTCTTCTCCTCGCCTTTGTGGAAGCGGGTGTTCTCGAGGCAGAGGATATCGCCCGGCCTCATCCGCGCGATGGCTTCGGCCGCCTTCTCGCCGATGCAATCCTCGGCGAACGCGACCGGTCGTCCGAGCACGCGCGCCACTTCCTGCGCCACCGGCCGCAGCGACTGCGAAGGATCGACGCCCTTCGGCCGCCCGAAATGCGACAGCAGGATCGCCTTGCCGCCCTTGTCGGCGATCTCGTTGATCGTCGGCGCCTGCCGCTCAATACGCGTGGCGTCGGTGACCTTGCCACCTTCGGTCGGCACGTTGAGGTCGACGCGCACAAGCACGCGCTTGTTCTTCACGTCGACGTCATCGAGAGTCCGGAAACGTGCCATGCGACTTCAGACAAACGCTAGATCAGCTTTCCCATCGCCACCGCGGTGTCGACCATGCGGTTGGAGAAGCCCCACTCGTTGTCGTACCAGGACATGATCCGCACCAGCGTGCCGTCCATCACCTTGGTCTGGTCCATGTGGAAGACCGACGAGTGCGGGTCGTGGTTGAAGTCGCCCGAAACATTGGGCTGATCGGTGTAGCCGAGGATGCCCTTGAGCTGCTGCTCGGCGGCGCGCTTGATGGCGCCGTTGATCTCGTCCTTGGTGGTCGCGCGCTTGGCGACGAATTTCAGGTCGACCACCGACACGTTCGGGGTCGGAACGCGGATCGCGACGCCGTCGAGCTTGCCGTTGAGCTCCGGCAGCACCAGGCCCACGGCTTTTGCTGCACCAGTGGAGGTCGGGATCATGTTCAAGGCCGCCGCGCGGGCGCGATAGAGATCCTTGTGCATGGTGTCGAGCGTCGGCTGGTCGCCGGTGTAGGAGTGGATCGTGGTCATGAAGCCTTTTTCGATGCCGACCGCATCGTTGAGCACCTTCGCGACCGGCGCCAGGCAGTTGGTCGTGCATGACGCGTTCGACACCACCAGGTGGTCCTTGGTGAGCTTGTCGTGGTTGACGCCGTAGACCACCGTGAGATCGACGTCGTCGGCGGGCGCCGACACCAGCACGCGCTTGGCGCCGGCCTTCAGATGCGCGGACGCCTTTTCCTTCGACGTGAAGATGCCGGTGCATTCGAGCACGATGTCGATGCCCAGGTCCTTCCACGGCAGTTGCGCCGGATCGCGCACCGCCAGCACCTTGATCGGGCCGGTGCCGCAATCGATGGTGTCGCCCTTCACCGTCACCTCGCCGGGGAAGCGGCCGTGCACCGAGTCGAAGCGCAGCAGGTGCGCATTGGTCTCGACCGGGCCGAGGTCGTTGATGGCGACGACCGTGATGTCCTTGCGCTTGCCTTCGACAATGGCGCGCAGGACGTTGCGGCCGATGCGGCCAAATCCGTTGATGCCGACCCGAATGGACATGTCTTTCGTCTCCATATCTGCAGCGTCATGCCCGCGCTTGTCGCGGGCATCCACGTCTTTCTCTTGGGAAAGCTAAGACGTGGATGGCCGGGCGAAAGGGCGTTTACGCCCGTCTTCGACGGGCTATGCCCGGCCATGACAGATAAAAACCTGCCGTGACGGTCGTTATAGCGGTTTTCAGAGCTTGCTCAATGCCGCATCCGTGACGGCCTGGGGCGTGATCCCGAAGTGCTTGTAGAGGTCCTTGTAGGGCGCGCTGGCGCCGAAGGACGTCATGCCGACAAAGGCGCCATCTGACCCGATAATGGCGTCCCAGCCCTGCCGGATGCCTGCTTCGACGGCAACATTCACCGGCGCGCTGCCGATCACGGCACGGCGCGTGCGCTCCGGCGCTTCCATGAGCAGATCGAGGCATGGCACCGAGACAACGCGCGCCAGCACGCCCCGTTCCGACAGCAGCTTGCGCGCCTCGACCGCGATCGACACTTCGGAACCTGACGCGAACAGCGACACCTGCGCGCGGCCGTCTGCCGGGACGATCTCGTAGGCGCCGCCGGCGCAAAGGTTGCTCTCGACCATCTCGCGCCGAATCTGCGGCAGGTTCTGGCGCGTCAGCGCCAGCACGCTCGGCCGCGCCTGCGCTTCGAGCGCAAGCTGCCAGCATTCCACGGTCTCGACCGCGTCGCAGGGACGGAACACCAGGAGGTTCGGGATCGCGCGCAGCGATGCGACGTGCTCGACCGGCTGATGTGTCGGCCCGTCTTCGCCGAGCCCGATCGAGTCGTGCGTCATCACATGGATGACGCGCTGCTCCATCAGCGCGGCGAGCCGGATCGCCGGGCGGCAGTAGTCGGCGAACGCCAGGAACGTGCCGGAGTAGGGGATGATCCCGCCGTGCAGCGTCATGCCGTTCATGGCGGCGGCCATGCCGTGCTCGCGCACGCCGTAGTGGATGAAGCGCGCGGCATAGTCGGACGCCGACATCGCCTTCATCGCCTTGGTGCGGGTGTTGTTGGAGCCGGTGAGGTCGGCGGAGCCGCCGATCATTTCCGGGACCGCGGTAGTGATCGCGTCGAGCGCGCTGCTCGGACGCGATGCGGCTCGCGATCTCCTTCGGCGTCGCGGCGAGTGACTTCTTCACCGACTGCACGGCGGCGCCAAGCGCTTCCGGCAGCTTGCCCGAGAGGCGGCGCTCGAAATCGGCGCGTTTGTCGGCGGCGAGCGCCTGCACCCGCTGCGACCAGGCGGCGTGTGCCGCCTGTCCGCGCTTGCCGGCGGCGCGCCAGAACCCGAGAGCGTCGGCCGGCACCTCGAACGGCGCCTCCGACCAGCCGAGCGCCTTGCGCGCGCCGGTGATTTCTTCGGCGCCGAGCGGCGAGCCGTGCGACGAGGCCTTGCCGGCCTTGGTCGGCGCGCCGAAGCCGATGGTGGTGCGGCAGGCGATCATCGACGGGCGATCGGATGTCTGCGCGGCTTCGAGCGCGGCGGCGATCGCATCGGGATCGTGGCCGTCGATGCGGCTCGCGTTCCAGCCGGCGGCCTCGAAGCGTTTCACCTGATCGACCGAGTCGGCGAGCGACAGCGGGCCGTCGATCGAGATGCCGTTGTCGTCGAACAGCACGATCAGCTTGTTGAGCTTCAGATGGCCGGCGAGCGCGATCGCCTCCTGGCTGATGCCTTCCATCAGGTCGCCGTCGGAGGCGAGCACATAGGTGCGATGGTCGACGACGTCCTTGCCGAAGGTCGCCGCGAGATGCGCTTCGGCGATCGCCATGCCGACCGCGTTGGCGAGCCCCTGGCCGAGCGGGCCGGTGGTGGTCTCGACGCCGGGCGTGACGAAATTTTCCGGATGCCCGGGCGTCAGCGAGCCGAGCTGGCGGAAGCGCTTGATCTGGTCGATCGTCATCGCCTCGTAGCCGAGGAGATGCAGCAGCGCATAGATCAGCATCGAGCCGTGGCCGGCCGAGAGCACGAAGCGGTCGCGGTCGGGCCAGGCCGGATCGGCCGGATCGAATTTCAGGAACCGCGTGAACAGCACGGTCGCGACGTCGGCCGCGCCCATCGGCAGGCCGGGGTGGCCGGATTTCGCCTGTTCGACGGCGTCCATGGCGAGGGCGCGAATCGCGTTCGCCATGCGGTCGTGCTGGGTGCGTGGAATTGCGGACATCCTGCCTTGGTCGGCGAAGTCGGCCAGCGGTTCAACCGCGGCGAGGGAAGATTTCGGCGGCGTCATCGGAAACCTGCCGAATTCCGAGGGCTTGCCCCTCAAAACGCGCGGATTGCTTAGCATGCGCGCCCTTCGAGTCAATGCGAAGGGCCCGTTGGTAGCTGGCTGTGCACCGCCTCTTTGGATAAACCTCGCCGGATAGTGTGGCCGGAGCGCGGGAGCTGAATGTGGCGGCGGCGGAGCAGGGAACCGATCTGTTGCATGTCGTCGCGCTGCTGGGCGCGGCGGTGGTCGCCGTCCCGCTGTTCAAGCGGGCCGGGCTCGGCTCGGTGCTTGGCTACCTGGCCGCCGGCCTGGTGATCGGGCCGTTCGGGCTGAAGCTCTTCACCAGCCCGCAGGCGATTTTGCACGTCGCCGAGCTCGGCGTGGTGATGTTCCTGTTCATCATCGGGCTCGAGATGCAGCCGTCGCGGCTGTGGAGCCTGCGGCGGGAGATTTTCGGTCTGGGCGTGGCGCAGGTCGCCATCTGCGGCGCGCTGTTGACCGGCGTCGGCGTCCTCGCCGGATTTCCGCCGGTGGTGGCGTTCATCGCCGCCATGGGCTTCGTGCTGTCCTCCACCGCCATCGTTGCGCAGATCCTGGACGAGCGCGGCGACACCGCGACGCCGGCGGGGCAGCGCGTGGTGTCGATCCTGCTGCTCGAGGACCTCGCCATCGTTCCGCTGCTGGCGGTGGTGGCGTTGCTGGCGCCGGGCGCGACGTACGCCGCGGGCGGCGGCAAATGGCTTGCGGTCGGTATTGCGCTCGCCGCCATCGCGGCGATCCTGGCGGCCGGGAAGTGGCTGCTCAATCCGCTGTTCCGCGTGCTTGCCGACGCGCATGCGCGCGAGGTGATGACGGCGGCGGCGCTGCTGGTCGTGCTCGGCGCGGCGCTGGTGATGCAGCTCAGCGGCCTGTCGATGGCGATGGGCGCGTTCCTCGCCGGCGTGCTGCTCTCCGAATCGACCTTCCGCCATCAGCTCGAGGCCGACATCGAGCCGTTCCGCGGCATCCTGCTCGGGCTGTTCTTCCTCGGCGTCGGCATGTCGCTCGATCTCACGGTGATCGCGCGCCACTGGCCGCTGATCCTCGCCGGCGTGCCGGCCTTCATGCTGGTCAAATCGGCCGGCATCTACGTGGTCGCGCGCTTGTTCAAGGCGAGCCATCGCGAGGGCATCTATCGCGCCACCCTGCTGGCGCAGGGCGGCGAATTCGCCTTCGTGCTCTACGCCGCGGCGGCGAGGTTCGGCGTGTTCGACGCCACCACCAATGCGGTGCTCACCGCCATCGTGATCATCTCGATGGCGCTCACGCCGCTCGGCGTGTTCGCGCTGCGCTGGCTGCTGCCGGACGAACAGCAGTCCATGGACGGCGTCGACGCCGCCGAGGACCTGCACGGCAGCGCGCTCATCATCGGCTTCGGCCGCTTCGGCCAGGTGGCGAGCCAGTCGCTGCTGGCGCGCGGCTTCGATATCTCGATGATCGATATCGATACCGAGATGATCCGCGCTGCCGAGCCGTTCGGCTTCAAGGTCTATTACGGCGACGGCTGCCGGCTCGACGTGCTGCAAGCCGCGGGTGCCGGCGAGGCGAGGGCGATCCTGGTCTGCGTCGACAAGCGCGACGCCGCCGACCGCATCGTCGCGCTGGTCAAGGCCGAGTTCCCGCTCGCCAAGCTCCTGGTGCGGTCGTTCGACCGCGAGCACGCGCTCAAGCTGGTCGAGGCCGGCGTCGACGTGCAGATCCGCGAGACCTTCGAATCCGCGCTCAAATTCGGTGAAATCGCGCTGCGCGAGCTCGGCGTGCCCGAGGACGAGGCGGCGGAGACCGCGGAGGATATCCGCCGCCGCGATGCCGAGCGTTTTGCGCTCGAAACCACCGGCGGCCTGCTGGCCGGCCGCGATCTGCTGCATGGAAATGTGCCCAAGCCGGTCCCCTTCACCACGCCGCGGCGACCGCGTGCTTCCGCCGCCCAGCCTGCGGACGGTGTGGAAAAGAGCGGCTGACGTGTCGAATGCCGGTGGCTGTTCCTGCCGAAATGACGCAAATTGGTCGCATTAGGTCAGCGTCGGTTTCTAAGCGCTTGCTGCCGCGGACTTTTTCCGTTGCCTTACAGATGCCGAATCCGCGGCCTAGAGCGGGCTTAGGGGACAGGGGCAATGTCGGATACGAGTGCGATTGATGCCGCCAGCAGGCGCCTTGCGCTTGCGATGGATGCGCTTGAGGCGGCGATCGAACGCCGCCAAGAGGCGGACCGCGGCCAATCGGACCTCTCCGACCAGCTGCATGCGCTGGGGAGCGACCGCTCCCGGCTCGCGTCGGACCTCGACACCTCCGCGGCGCGCATCCGCAAGCTGGAGACCACCAACCGCGAAATCGCGCGCCGGCTCGACAATGCGATCGAGTCGGTGCGCAATGTATTGGAAGCGAATGACCGTTGACTGGGCCGAAGCCAAAGGACGCGCAGAGGGGCTGGCGAAGGGGCGAACCATGTCGCAGGTGACCGTCACCATCAATGGACGGCAGTTTCGCATGGCCTGCGAGGACGGCCAGGAGGGTCACCTCATCAAGCTTGCCCAGGACCTCGACGAGCGCATCGACAAGCTGCGCGGCAATTTCGGCGAGATCGGCGATGCGCGGCTTACCATCATGGCAGCGCTCACGGTCGCCGACGAGCTGGCCGACAGCAACGCCCGCCTCAAGCGCGTCGAGGAGGAGCTCGCCTCCCTGCAGGACGCGCGCGCCGCGTCCGCCGAGCACGCCAGGGCCACCCAGGCCGCCATCTCGGCCGCGCTCAACGCCGCCGCCGAGCGCATCGAGGGCCTGACCCGGCAGCTCAACCAGACCGCCGCCGAAAGCCTCGTCGCGATGGGCTGAGCCCTTGTCTGCTCGCAAGGAAGGGCTAACGATCGGTGGCGGTCGCCGGCCATCCGCACTACATTGCCCAGGCGGGGCTGCACGGTTCGTCAGGAGCAATATTCTCGGGGCCTTATCGATCTCTCAGGGAGCTGTCCCTGGCCGGCCCGTGGGCCGGTTACATGGCGCCCACCTACTTTCGTAGGGAACCCGGGATCGACGCTCCAACGGCCATTGCGGCTCCGCACTCATCGCCATCCATGTGTTGAGTGCGTAGCCCGCATGAGCGCAGCGACATGCGGGAACGTCCTATCCCGGATATCGCTTTGCTCATCCGGGCTACTTACATCCGGGAAATCGCATGGTGACACCGGCCCAGCCTGCCGTGGTGAAAGCGATCCTGCGCCGCGCGGCGATCGTCCGCCGCGACGCGCTGCCGGCGGCGGAGCGCCAGCAGGCCGCCGAGACCATCGCCGCGCGTGCCTTTCCGGTGGCGGTCCCGCCCGGCGCCATCGTCTCCGGCTTCATGCCGCTCAAGAGCGAGATCAACCCGCTACCGCTGCTGCGCAAGCTCGCGGCGGCGGGCGCGCAGCTCGCATTGCCCGTCGTCGACGGCAAGGGCAAGCCGCTGATCATGCGAGGCTGGACCTTCGGCGGGCCGCTCGCCTCCGGCGTCTGGGGGATCCGCGAGCCGATGGCTGACGCCCCTAAAGTCGATCCCGATATCCTGATCGTGCCGCTGCTCGCGTTCGACCGCCGCGGCCATCGGCTGGGCTACGGCGCCGGCTACTACGACATGACGTTGACGGCGCTACGCGCCAGGAAACCGATCGTCGCCGTCGGCATCGCCTACGCCGCGCAGGAAGTCGATACCGTGCCGATCACCCCCCGCGACGCCCGCCTCGATCTCGTGCTAACCGAGCGGGAGATAATCGACTTCCGGAGTGTCTAGAGCGTGCGAATCCTCTTCATCGGCGACGTGGTCGGCCGCAGCGGCCGCAATGTGCTGCTCGAGCGCCTGGGCGGCCTGATCCGCGACTGGAAGCTCGACTTCGTCGCCGTCAACGGCGAGAACGCGGCCGGCGGCTTCGGCATCACCGAGGCGATCTATCACGAGTTCGTCGATGCCGGCGCCGACGTCATCACCGGCGGCAACCATTCCTGGGACCAGCGCGAGGCGCTGGTGTTCATCGAGCGCGCACCGAAGCTGCTGCGTCCGATCAATTATCCGGCCGGGACGCCCGGCCGCGGCGTCGCGCTGATCGACGCCAAGAACGGCGCCCGCGTGCTCGTGGTCAACGTCATGGGCCGCGTGTTCATGGATGCGCTCGACGATCCGTTCGCGGCGGTCGAGCGCGAGCTTGGCGCCTGCGCGCTCAAGCGCGACGCCGACGCGATCGTCGTCGACATCCATTGCGAGGCGACCAGCGAGAAGCAGGGCATGGGGCATTTCTGCGACGGCCGCGCGAGCCTCGTGGTCGGCACCCACACCCACGCGCCGACCGCCGACCATCAGGTGCTTGCGGGCGGCACCGCCTTCATCTCCGATGTCGGCATGACCGGCGACTACGACTCCATCATCGGCATGGTCAAGGACGAGCCGCTCAATCGTTTCCTGCGCAAGATCCCGATCACGCGGTTCGAGCCGGCGCTCGGCGCGGCGACGCTGTGCGGCGTCGCGGTCGAGACCGACGACGCCACGGGCCTCGCGCGCCGCATCGGCGCGGTGCGGCTCGGCGGCCGGCTGGAGCAGGCCAAGCCGGCGTTCTGGGGGTAACTTTATTTTCGCCCCGTCGCGTCATATAACGCGCGGCATCAAACGCACTGCGCAGACGGTATCGCGGACGAAGCCATGGCCGGTCATTCCCAATTCAAGAACATCATGCACCGCAAGGGGCGGCAGGATGCCGTCCGGTCGAAGCTGTTCGGCAAGCTGGCGCGTGAAATCACGGTGGCGGCGAAGCTCGGCATGCCCGACCCGGCGATGAACCCGCGGCTGCGGGCGGCGATCATCGCGGCGCGCGCCGAGAACATGACCAAGGACACGATCGAGCGCGCGATCAAGAAGGCGCTCGGCGGCGACGCCGAGAACTACGACGAGATCCGCTACGAGGGCTATGGCCCGGGCGGCGTCGCCGTCATCGTCGAGGTGCTGACCGACAACCGCAACCGCACCGCCGGCGAGGTGCGCGCGACCTTCACCAAGCACGGCGGCAACCTGGCGGAGACCGGCGCGGTCTCGTTCATGTTCGACCATGTCGGCGTGGTCGAGTTCGACGCCAAGGCGGCGAGCGCCGATGCCATGCTCGACGCCGCGATCGAGGCCGGCGCCGAGGACGTCACCTCGGGCGAGAGCGGCCACGAGATCTACACCGCGCAGGATGCGCTGCGCGACGTCGCCAAGGCGTTGGAAGGAAAGTTCGGCGAGCCGCGCAAGGCGGCGCTGGTGTGGAAACCGCAGAACACGATCGCGGTCGACGACCTGCAGGGCGAGAAGCTCCTGAAGATGATCGACACGCTCAACGACAATGACGACGTGCAGAACGTCTACGCCAATTTCGAGGTGTCGGACGCGCTGGTCGCCAAGATGAGCGCGTGAGTAAGGCCGTGGTTCGTAGGGTGGGCAAAGGCGCGGAGCGCCGTGCCCACCATTGGCATCGCAAGCTCTTCGGCAATCATGGTGGGCACGGCGCTGCGTCCTGCTTGTTGCACGTTCTGGGCGTGTTGCCCGCGCCTTTGCCCACCCTACGAATCTTGCGCGACCATGCGCGCGCTCATCCTCCATATTCAAGGATGAACAGGCCGGCATTGTAGTCGGTCGAATAGATCAGCCCGGCCGCATCCACGAACACGTCGGCCGATTGAATGACGCGCGCGCGGTTGGGGCGGTGATCCATCATGCGTGTCGGCGCCGGCGGCACCCAGACGCCGACTTCAGCCGGGCGGAGTTGGTCACGGATGTCGAACACCCGCACGCCCGCATTTTGGTAAGTCGCGAAGATCAGTTCGGAGCTCACCAAGCTGCCCGGCCGGTTCTCGTGAATGTTGTGCGGACCGAAGTGGCCGCCTTTGCGCTTGTAGTCGGCTTCGGCGGGCTGCGGGAATGTCGCGATGCTCGCTGGATTGGATTTCACGCGGTTGTCGAATAGCCAGATGTGCTTGACGCCATCTTCCTGATGGTCGAGCACGGCCTCGTCCAGGACGACCAGCAGATCGCGGTCGGGCAGCGGCAGGCAGTTGTGCGTGCCGCCGCCGAACGGCGGCGCGCCGTCGCGGTGGAAGATCAGCTTCGGCTGGGCGCGATCGGCCACGTCGATCACCACCATGCCGGCGTCGCGCCAGGCGGCGTAAGCGGTGTCGTCGTGAATGATCGCATGGTGCAATCCGAACCGGCTGCTGCTCTGCCACGTCGGCGTTTCGCCGGCGGCCTGGTTCATGCCGGGGATCCACCAGCGCCCGGCCTCGCGCGGCTTTGCCGGGTCGCTCATGTCGATGGTGATGAAGATGTAGTCGGTGAAGCCGTCGATCAGCGCCGACGCATAGGCCCAGTGTCCGCCGGTGTACCAGACGCGGTGGATGCCGCCGCCGGCGACCGGCATGAAACCGATGCGGCGCGGCTCCGCCGGCTTGGAGATGTCATAGACCGCCAGCCCCGCGGTCCAGTCGCGGGCGGTTTGCTGCTCCGCGCCGGCGGTGCGGATCGCCTGACCGAGCTGGCCCTTGTAGTAAGCCCGCTCGTCGGCGAATTCCGCCGCCGCGAACATGTCCTTCGCATTGATGACCAGGAGCAGGTCGTCGTGCGTCTGCAGATGGATGTTCCAGGTGCCGGGCGGCGCGGCGAGATAGTTCACCGCGCGAGGATTGCGCGCGTCGCGCACGTCGATCACCGAGAAGCCCTTGGAGAACATGTGCCCGACATAGGCGTGCCCGCGATGCACCATGACCTGCACGCCGTCCGGCCGCCCGCCCTGGTCGGAATAGCCGACCAGGCGCATGTTGCGCGCGTAGTCCGGCTTCGGCAGGTCGATCATTTGTAGGCGTCCAGGAAATTGGGAACGGCGATCCAGTCCATCATCGCTTCGTCGCTCTGCAACAGCGCATGCATGCGGCGGTCTTCCTCGGTCTTGAGGTTGACGCCCATGTGGGTCCCGAGCTTGCGGCTGTGCATCACGATGGTGTTGCCGATCGGCTGGCGCTCGGCGTTGTACGCCTCGAGCGCGGTGTCGATGTCGTCGTGGTTGGCGAGCGCGCGCGCCAGCGCCTCCGCATCACATCCAGCTTTGGCGACACCGAAGCCCATGTGCGGCCGCGCATTGGCGGCGGCATCGCCGACCATGGCGACGCGGCCGAACACGATCCGCGGCGCGGTGAAATCGTAGATCGGCGTGATGAAGGGCTGCTTCATCGTCATCACGCAATCGAGCATGACCGGCGGCATGATCTCGCGCGCGTCGGCATACATCTGTTCGATCAGCTCTTTGCGAATGAGCGGCGGCGGAACCGAGAACTCGTGCTGCACACCGTTCTCGTCGACGTTCATCGCGCGCAGTTGGTCTGCGTCGGCCGCGCGATACCAGATGAAATTGTAGCGGCGGTGACCGGGCCGCAGGTCGTTGTTGAAGCCAGCGATCGGGTAGGTGATGACCTCCTGGCGCGGCGGCAGATAGAACACGAAGTACGGGAAGATTTCCTTGAGCGTCTGCGGCGCGAGGTCGGACTTCGTTCGGCGATCCGCGCCAGATGTAGTAGCCGGCATAGATCGGCTGCAGCTCCGGCGCGACCTGTCCGCGCACGGTCGAGCGGATGCCGTCGCCGCCGATCAGGATGTCGGCGTCTTCGACACGGCCGCCGTTGAAATGCACGCGCACGCCGCCGCCGTTCTGTTCGACGCGCTCGAACGCCCAGCCGAGATGGTAGTGCGCCGGGTCGATGGTCTCGCGCAGCAGCCGCTGCAGCCGATCCCAGGATGTCAGGATTTGCCGCAACGGGCGCTCGCAGGTGACGCGCCCCTCGCGATCGATGGCGATCCGTTTGGGTACCTCGATGCCGAGCTCGCGGGTGCCGGCGCCGCTTGCCTCCAGCATCGCCAGCAGTTCCGGATGCGTCGTGATACCGGCGCCGCGCCCGACCAGTTCGACCGGAGAGCGCTCGTAGACGTCGGCCTGCCAGCCGACCTGACGCAGGAATGCGGCGCTGAACAGCCCCGACATCGAGCCGCCGACGATGATGGCGCGCCGCGCTTTGCCGCTTGAGGAGGATGGCATTGGACCCCGGCAGGAGCTTTCAGGAAAGATAGCCATACGGCCCGAAGGCGCGCTAGTCGTGGATCGCCGCCGGAGCTATCAACAGGTGATCATGCATCGCCTGATTCGCATCCTGGGGATCGATCCGGGGCTCCGCCGCACCGGCTGGGGCATGATTGCGATCGAGGGCAACCGGCTCGGCTTCCTCGCCTGCGGGTCGCTGGCGACCGACGACAAGGCGACGCTGGCCGAGCGGCTGGTCACCATCCACGACGGGCTGCGCCGCGTGGTCGCCGATCACGCGCCCGACGAGGCCGCGGTCGAGATGACTTTCGTGAACAAGGACGCCGCCGCGACGCTCAAGCTCGGGCAGGCGCGCGGCATCGCGTTGCTGGTGCCGGCGATCGCGGGACTGCCGGTCGCCGAATACGCGCCCAACCTGGTGAAGAAGACCATCGTCGGCGCCGGCCACGGCGAGAAGGCGCAGATCCGCATGATGCTCGGCGTGCTGTTGCCCAAGGCCGATCCCAAGACCCACGACGCCGCCGACGCGCTGGCGATCGCGATCTGCCATGCGCATCACCGCCAGAGCGTGGTGCTGAAGAATGCCGTGCTCAAGGTAGCAATGCGATGATCGGCAAGCTCAAAGGCATCGTCGACTCCTATGGCGAGGACTTCGTGATCCTCGACGTCGGCGGGGTCGGTTATCAGGTGCAGTGCTCGGCGCGCACGTTGCAGGCGCTGCCGGCGAGCGGCCAGCCGGCGGTGCTCTCGATCGAGACCTATGTGCGCGAGGATCAGATCAGGCTGTTCGGCTTCACCAGCGACGTCGAGCGCGAATGGTTCCGCCTGCTGCAGACGGTGCAAGGCGTCGGCGCCAAGGTCGCGCTGTCGGTGCTGGGCACGCTCAAGCCCGGCGAGCTCGCTTCGGCCATCGCGATGCGCGACCGGGCGACGGTGCAGCGTACGCCCGGCGTGGGCGCCAAGGTCGCCGAGCGGATCGTCACCGAATTGAAGGACAAGGCGCCGGCCTATGCCGATCTCGATCCGGCCGTCGTGCGGCTGTCCGGACAGGTCGACGAGCGGCGCGCGCCGCAACCGGTCGCCGATGCGGTCTCCGCGCTGGTCAATCTCGGCTACGGCCAGCCGCAGGCCGCCGCCGCTATCGCTGCCGCTGCGCGCGAAGCGGGCGAAGGCACGGATACCGCCAGGTTGATCCGGCTCGGCTTGAAGGAACTGGCGCGGGCGTGATGAGCGTTGCCGGCGTACGGTCCCATGGAGACGACGCTTTTGACGTCACCCGATGAATCATCGGCCACGGAGCGGGTCGGCATCGCGCGACCGCTGATCGTCTTCCTGGTGTTCGCGATCGCGGGGCCGCTGGTGGGCGGCGTGTTCACCATTGCGGTCCTGCTGATCGCAATGTCGCAAGGGCCGGACGGGCCGCTGTTAGCGGGCGGAATGGAGGAATTTGAGAAAGCCGCCATCTTGTTCGTGAAAATCGTCTACTTCGTCGGTGGGCTGCAAGCCGTGTTCGTGGCGTTGGTGGCGCTGCTCGCAACGGTCCTGCGCTGGGGTAGCCGGGCGTCCTTGCTCGCGGTCGTCGTCGCCAGCCTTGTCGCCGGGATCGGCTTTGTGTCGTTGATGGTGTCGGACTCGAACACGCCATTCCTGAGCGTTCAGTCGTTCATTTCCCTGGGCGTACATGTGGCGACCGGCATCGTCTGCTGGCTGATCGCTCACGGCATTCTGCGGCTGTTCGGCAAAGCCTTGCTACCCAAGGGCAACTAGGACCATCATCGTCGAATGAACGGAATCGCCGTATGAGCCCGCCAGCACGGCTCGTAACCCCGGAACGCCGCGACGACGATGCCGCGGATGCGTCGCTGCGTCCGCAGCGGCTCGCCGAATTCATCGGGCAGCAGCAGGCGCGCGCCAATCTTGGCGTCTTCATCGAGGCGGCGCGCCAGCGCAAGGAAGCGCTCGACCACGTGTTGTTCGTCGGCCCGCCCGGGCTCGGCAAGACCACGCTGGCGCAAATCGTGTCGCGTGAGCTTGGCGTCAACTTCCGCGCCACCTCCGGGCCGGTGATCGCCAAGGCCGGCGACCTCGCGGCGCTGCTCACCAATCTGGAAGAGCGCGACGTCCTCTTCATCGACGAGATCCACCGGCTCAATCCCGCGGTCGAGGAGATCCTCTATCCGGCGATGGAGGATTTTCAGCTCGACCTGATCATCGGCGAGGGGCCGGCGGCGCGTTCGGTCAAGATCGATCTGGCGCCGTTCACGCTGGTCGGCGCCACCACGCGCGCGGGGCTGCTCACCAATCCGCTGCGCGACCGCTTCGGGATTCCGATCCGGCTCAATTTCTATACCGAGGGTGAGCTGGAGGACATCGTCAACCGCGGCGCGCGCGTGCTCGGCATCGGCATGACCGCCGACGGCGCCAACGAGATCGCGCGGCGCGCCCGCGGTACGCCCCGCATCGCCGGGCGGCTGCTGCGCCGGGTGCGCGACTTCGCGGCGGTCGGCGGCGCCAGCTCGATCGATCGCGCCGTCGCCGACCGCGCGCTCGGCGCGCTCGAGGTCGACGCCGCCGGGCTCGACGCCATGGACCGGCGGTATCTGGTGATGATCGCGGAGAACTACGGCGGCGGCCCGGTCGGCATCGAGACCATCGCGGCGGCGCTCTCCGAGCCGCGCGACGCCATCGAGGAGATCATCGAGCCGTTCCTGATCCAGAAGGGCTTCGTGCAGCGCACGCCGCGTGGACGGCTGCTGACCGGCCACGCCTTCCGCCACCTCGGCCTTGCCGAGCCCAGCCGCGATCCGTCGCAGTTCGGGCTGTTTGCGCAAGAGGACGAGTAACCATCCACTGCTTCCGTCGTCGCCCCATGAACCGCGCCGCCGCGTGGCGCGACTACCTGGATAAGCTTGCTCTCTGTCCGGGGTCCCATGAGCTTCATCGACGACGCCAAGGCGGCCGCGATTGTGGCCGTGCCCGGCCATGGCGCGCCGGAGGACGCCCAGGCGGCCTTCGACGCCATGCCGATGGCCGAATTGGCAGCGCGCTGGCGCATGCAGCAATTCGTCGGCATCAAGCAGCAGACCGAGGGAACCTGGGCGGCGGCGCGCTATCTCGACAGCCTTCCGCACGAACAGCCGCGGCGCGCCTATGAGATGGTGCTTGCCGTGCTGGCCGCGGAAACCGACCTGTCGGTGCGGCTGCGCCTCCACGACGTATTCTCAACGTTGATCCACGCGCACGGCGCATTGCTGGTCGATCGCATCGTGGCCGACACCACTGACAATGCCGCGCTACGCTGGCTTCTGGGCGGCGGCTGCTGGTGGACGCAGGATAAGGCGATGGAGGCGCGCCTCGAGGCGGTCGCCGACGTCGATGCGTTTCGCGCCGACTACGAAACCCACAAGACACGCAACGAACCGGTCGATTTCGACGCGCTGTCGATCGATGAGCTCGCACGCGTCTGGATCGAGCAGACCGACAAGCCGTTCAAGGACCACGACCACAACTGGCAGGATTTTCAGGACTATCAACGCGAATTGATCGAGTACGACCCGGAGTTGGCAATCGACCTTGTTGTTGCCGTACTCAAGATCGAGACCAATCCGTTCCTGCTGTCGGTGCTGGCGGCGGGATTGCTGGAGGACGTCATCGACATGCCGGTGATCGATCGGGTCGAGCGGGAGGCTGCAGCCGACCCGCGTTTCCTCGCGCTTCTTGCCGGGGTGTGGTATTCGCGCAAGCCCGACGAGGTGAAGGCCCGCCTGGACGCGATCCTCGGGCCGGGCCAGATCATCTGACCTCGTGGTCCGATTCTAAACATTCGCATCCTCGCCGCCGCATGATTTCGCGCCGCCGTTTCCTGCAATGGTTGCTGTCGCTCGGCGTCGTCGGCGCGGCCGCATCGGCCTATGGGGTGGTGGTCGAGCCACTGCTGCGCCAGCGCGTGACCCGATACGACGTGAAGCTGCGCCGCTGGCCCGACGATCTTCCGCTCACGATCGCGGCGATTGCGGACGTGCACGCCTGCAAGCCGTGGATGACGATCGAACGCATCCATTCGATTGTGCGGCAGACCAACGAGCTCAAGCCGGATGTGATCGTGCTGCTCGGCGACTATGTGGCGGGGCTGCGCTACTACCGCACCGGCGAGGTTCATTCCGACGGAATGGTCGAAGGCGCTGGCGGGGCTGAAGGCGCCGCTCGGCGTTCATGCCATTCTTGGCAACCACGACTGGTGGGAAGACCGTGCTGCACAGGAGAATGGCCACGGCCCGACCATCGCCCGGCTTGCGCTCGAGCGCGCTGGAATTCCGGTCTACGAGAACGACGCAGTGCGCGTGACGAAGTCGGGGCGCGCATTCTGGCTCGCTGGCCTCGGCGATCAGCTCGCGTTCCAGATAACGCGAACGCGCCGCCGCTTTCCCGGTCGCAGGATCGGCGTCGACGATCTCGACGGAACGCTACGCAAGGTGCCGGACGGCGAGCCAGTCATCCTGCTCGCGCATGAGCCCGACATCCTGCCGCGGGTGCCGGAGCGGGTGTCGCTGGTGATGAGCGGCCACACCCATGGCGGGCAGGTGCGGCTGTTCGGCTGGTCGCCGGTCGTTCCCTCGCGTTACGGCAACCGTTACGCTTATGGTCACGTCCGCGAGCAGTGCGACTTGATCGTGTCGGGCGGGCTCGGATGCAGCATCTTCCCGGTGCGCTTCGGCATGCCGCCCGAGATCGTTATGGTATCGATCACCGGCGCGCGGGCAGGGTAGCGCGTTGTCGTTGGGTGCAACGCGTTGTCGTCGAGCGCGCCCGATGTTAGAATCTCTGCATGGAAAGCCCGACCGAAAACGCCGCTGCCGCACTGGAACGCGCAAAGAAATTCCGCGCGCTTCAGCAGGAAATTGAACTAGGCATGCAAGACGTCAGAGTTGGTCGCGTGCGCGAATGGGACCTCGCGGATTTCCTGCGGCGGGCACACGCTGCAAGCTCCGAGCGATGAAGACCTTCGAAGGCGGCTGTCACTGCGGCCGGGTGCGCTTTCGCGTGACCGCCGATCTCGACGGCGTGACCTATTGCAATTGTTCGGTCTGCAGCAAGAAAGGCTTTCTGCATCTGATCGTGCCGCCCGAGCAGTTCGAATTGATCAGCGGCCAGGACGATCTCGCGACCTACCAGTTCAACACCGGCACGGCCAAGCACACGTTCTGCAAGGTGTGCGGCATCCATTCGTTCTATGTGCCGCGCTCCGACCCGGACAAGATCGACGTCAATGCGCGCTGCCTCGACGGCGTCGATGTCGCCACGCTGGCGATCAGAGAGTTCGACGGCAAGAACTGGGAGACCGCGATCGAGCAGAAGGTGCCGTGGCGATGACTTTGCCGATGAACGCGCTCGACGGCGAGATCCGTGACGGGCGCCACGTCATGCCGGTGCGGGTCTACTACGAGGACACCGATTTTAGCGGGAGCGTGTATCACGCGAGCTATCTGCGTTTCATGGAGCGCGGCCGCACCAACTATCTGCGGCTGCTCGGCGCCGATCAGCGCGCGCTGTTCGAGGAGACCGAGCGCGAGGCGCCGGGCTTCGCCTTCGTGGTGCGCACCATGCAGATCGAGTTCCTCAAGCCCGCGCGCATGGACGACGTGCTCGCGGTGGTGACGCAAACCGAGGAGGTGCGCGGTGCGTCCGTCACGCTGCATCAGCAGGTGATGCGTGGCGACGACGTCCTGATCGACGCGCATGTGAAGGTGGCGTTCGTGTCCGGCGGCCGTGCCCGGCCGATCCCCAAGCCGCTGCGCATCGCCATGCGCGCCGACCAGGACGCTAGCAGCAAGCTTAACCAGCCCCGCGCGTCGCCCTTGCCCGGCCCTCATGCTGAGGAGTGAGCGAAGCGAACGTCTCGAAGCATGGGGCCGCCCCATCCTTCGAGACGCGTCCTTCGGACGCTCCTCAGGATGAGGGCGGATCGATGCTGTCGACGCCGCACGACGGCTCATGTAAAGACCATTCACATGAGCTGGTCCAAAGACGGCGGTCGATCCGGGCAGCGCGGTTACCACCACGGCAACCTCAAAGAGGCGTTGCTGCGCGCGGCGCTGGAGCTGATCGCGAAGAAGGGCCCGGCGGGCTTCACCTTCGCGGAGGCGGCGCGCTGGGCCGGCGTCAGCCCGGCCGCGCCCTACCGGCATTTCCGCGACCGCGACGAGCTTATCGCGAGCGTCGCGCTGCGCGGCTTCCAGCAGTTCGAAGCGGCGCTCGCGAAAGCCTGGGACGATGGCCGTCCCGATCCGATGACGGCGTTCGATCGTCTGGGCAAAGCCTATCTTGCGTTTGCGCGCACCGAGCCGGCTTACTATTCGGCGATGTTCGAGGCCGGCATTCCGCTCGATACCAATCCGGAATTGCGCGAAAGCGGCGACCGCGCCTTCGCGGTGCTGCGCAATGCGACCGAGAAACTGGTCGCGACCTTGCCGGCCGGCAGCCGTCCGCCGTCGCTGATGATGGCGCTGCACATCTGGGCGACGTCGCACGGCATTGCGTCGCTGTTCGGCCGCGGCGATGCAGGGCGCCGCACGCTGCCGATGACGCCGGAAGAGCTGCTCGAGGCCGCGACGCTGATCTATCTGCGCGGGCTCGGCCTGCCTGACGGACCGCCGCCGAAACGCTAAACTTTCAGAGCACACAGCGGCGCCGGCAGGGGCAAGCCTCAGGAGCGACATGAACGAACAACAAAGAACGAAAATCCATGCGGGCCAGTCCGGCACGGTGCGCGCCGCGATCATCGGCATGGGCAACTGGGGCCTGAACCTCGTGAACAACGTGCAGGGCAAGAGCGATGTCATCCGGTTCGTCGCCGGCGCCACGCGCACGCCAGCCCGCGCCGAGGAATTCAGCCGCAAGCACGGCATCCCCATTCAGGCGAGCTTCGAGGCGGTGCTGGCCGATCCGTCGATCGATGCGGTGGTGCTGGCGACGCCGCACTCCATGCACACGGAGCAGATCGTCGCCGCCGCGCGCGCGGGCAAGCATGTCTTCACCGAGAAGCCCTTGGGCCTCACGACCGCGGATTCGGCGGCGGCGGTGCAAGCCTGTGCCGAGCACAAGGTCACGCTCGCCGTCGGCTACAACTGGCGCTTCCAGCCGGCGCTGCAGGAGATCGCCCGCATGCTCGCCGACGGCCGGCTCGGCAAGCTCCTGCACATCGAAGGCAATTTCTGCGGGCCGAGCGTCTACCGCTTCGGCCGCGACCACTGGCGGCAGGACCGCGACGAAGGGCCGGGCGGCGGCATGACCGGACGCGGCGTGCATGTGGTCGATGCGATGCTCTATCTCGCGGGCGCGATCGACTCGGTGTATGCGCAGAGCTTCCGGCTGGCGCAGGATTTCGGCATCGACGACACCACCTCGATGCTGTTCCGCTTCAAAGGCGGCGCCACCGGCTATCTGGGCACGATCATTGCTTCGGCCGAGACTTGGCGCATGCAGGTGTTCGGCTCCAAGGGCTGGGTGGAGGTGGGCGACGTGGAGCACCTCACCACCTGGCAGATGAAGGTCTGCTTCCTCGATCCCGCGAACATCTATGGTCAAACAGAAGCCGCAACTGATGACGTTCGACGACGATCAGCACCGAGCGCGCCGAGCTCGAGCACTTCGCGCGCGCGATCCAGGCCGGTCACGCGCTGGCGGTGCCCGGCGGCGACGAGCTGCACAACGTCGCCGTGCTTGATGCCATTGTCGAATCGGCCCGCAAAGGCGCTCCCGTTTCCATTCCAACCTGAAGCAAAAGAACAGACCATGCGTTTGTCCCGTCGCAGCCTCGGTTTCGTCACCGCGCTGCTCATCGCCTGCGCTGCGCCATCCGCGCAGGCGCAGACAACCGGCTATCCCAACAAGCTGGTCCGGATCATCGTGCCGTCCCCGCCGGGCGGACCGCCCGACCAGATCGCCCGCATCATCGCCAACAAGCTGCAGATCGCATTCGGGCAGACGGTGATCGTCGAGAACCGCGCCGGCGTCGGCGGCATGGTCGGCACCGGCTATGTCGCCAAGTTGCCGCCGGACGGCTACACCGTGCTGATCACCACGGCGTCGCACACCGTCATTCCGGCGTTCACGCCCAACACGCCCTACGACGCGGTGCGGGATTTCACGCACGTCACCCTGCTGGCGGAGAACTTCGGGCAGGTGCTCGTTGTGAACCCCGCGCTGCCGGTGAAATCCGTGCAGGAACTCCTCGCGCTGGCGCGCAAACGGCCGGGCAAGCTCAGCTACGGCCAGGCCGGGCTCGGAACGGCGAGCCACATCCCGGCGGAGGTGATGGTCGGCGCCGCCGACATCGACCTGTTGCAAGTGCCCTACAAGGGCACGCCGACCGCCATCACCGACTTGCTGGGCGGCCACATCGACATGTTCTTCATCGGCACCCAGATCGCGCTGCCGCTGGTGCAGGAGGGCAAGCTGCGCGCGCTCGCGGTGACCGGCAAGGAGCGCTGGAAGGGCATGCCCGACGTGCCGACCATGCAGGAGCAGGGCTTCAAGGACTATAACCTGGTCAACTGGTTCGGCGCCTGGCTGCCGGCGGGCGCGCCGCCGGAGATCGTGGCGCGGCTGCACACCGAGATCGGGCGCGCTCTCAAGGAGCCGGACGTGCAGAAGGAATTCGATACACTGGGCCTGCGCAGCGTGGGGTCGGCACCGGAAGACTTCGCGAAGTTCGTCGCCAAGGAGACCGCGGCCGCGCTGGAAATCGCGCGCCGGATCGAAGGACGCAAGAAATGAGCGGCACTGACGGGAAGGAGCCCTGGCAGTGGGACGAGGCGCAGTGGCGCGGCATCGTCGATCACGTGCGCGCCGGCCGCGCGCTGAAGCCCAAGGCCTGGAAGGGCGGCGCGCGTTGCGCCGTCGCCTTCTCGTTCGACTCCGATCACGAGACCAACGAGCTGCGCGACGGCGGCGGCTCGATCAGCAAGCTGTCGCAAGGCCAGTACGGCAACCGCAAGGGCGTGCCGCGCATCCTCGACGTGCTCAAACGCCAGAGCGTGCCGGCGAGCTTCTATGTGCCGGCCGTGGTCGCGCTGCTCTATCCCGACGAGCAGCGCCGCGTCGTGGCCGAAGGCCACGAGGTCGGCATCCACGGCTGGATCCACGAGCGCAACGCGGTGCTGCCGCTCGACGCCGAGCGCGATTTGCAGATGCGCTCGTGCGACACGCTCGAGAAGATCACCGGCGTGCGTCCGGTCGGCATCCGCACGCCGTCGTGGGACTTCAGCCCGAACACGCTCGCGATCACGCGCGACATGGGCCTCGAATACGATTCCTCGATGATGGCCGACGACGACTGCTACGAGCTGTTGCTCGACGGCAAGCCGACCGGCGTGGTCGAGCTGCCGGTGGAGTGGATCCGCGACGACGCGGTCTACTACAACATGAACCGCTTCGCCGGGCTGCGGCCGCACATGGGGCCGTCGGACGTGTTCGACATCTGGCGGCGCGAGCTCGACATGGCCTGGGAGGAGGGCGGGGTGTTCCAGCTCACCATGCACCCGCACCATTCCGGCTATCGCTCGCGGGTCTGGATCATCGAGGAGCTGATCCGTCACGCCAAGGCGAAGGGCAGCGTCTGGTTCGCCACCCACGCCGACATCGCCCGCTTCGCGCGCGACAACGCGCAATAGTCGTCGCGCTGCCATGGACAACTTCTCCCGCACCCAGATCATCCGCAAAGCCGTGATCCCCACGCGCGGCGGCGTGGTCGCGGCCGCGCACCGCCGCGCGGCCGAGGTCGGCGCGAGCGTGCTCGACGCCGGCGGCGACGCGGTCGATGCCGCCGTCGCCGTGTCGTTCGCGATCGGCGTGGTCGAGCCCTGGATGAGCGGGCCGGCCGCCGGCGGCGCCATGGTGCTGTGGCGCGCCGATGAAGGCCGCGCCCGCGTGGTCGACTACGGCATGCGCTCGCCGCTGGCGCTCGATCCGGCCGACTATCCGCTCACCGGCGGCGAGTCGCCCAAGGAGCTGTTCACCTGGCCCGCGGTGCTCGACGACCGCAACGTCGAGGGCGCCACCGCCGTCGCCGTGCCGGGCGTGGTCTCCGGCATGGGCCTCGCCCATGCGGAATACGGCCGCATGCCCTGGCGCGACCTCGTCGCGCCCGCCGTGGCGCTCGCGAAGGAAGGCCTGCTGGTCGACTGGTTCTCCACGCTGCTCACCACGTCGGTGGCGCGCTCGCTCGCGGCCGATCCCGACGCCGCGCGCATGTTCCTCGACGACGGCACCTGGCCGATCAGCGGCGGCTGGACCGCGGTCTGCGACCGCCATCTCGACCAGAGCGCGATGGCGGTCACGCTGGAGCAAATCGCGCGCAATGGTCCGCGCGAATTCTACGAAGGCGAGGTGGCGCGCGCGCTGGTGCGCGACCTGCGCGCCAAGGGCAGCGCGCATGGCCGAGGCCGATCTCGCCGGCTACCAGGCGCGCATCGTCGATGCGCAGACCGTGCCGTATCGCGATGGGCGCATCTATGTCGCGCCGGGCCTGACCGGCGGGCCGACGCTGGCGCAGGCGCTCGGCATCCTCGAAGCCGAGCTGACGCCTGCGCGCGGCACGCCCGGCGGCGCGAGCTACGTCGCCTATGCGCGCGCGCTCGACCAGGCCTTCAACACGCGCCTCGCGGGCATGGGCGACGCCGCCGGCCTCGCCGAGGCCGCGCACGCGCCGTCCTGCACCACGCATTTCAGCGTCGTCGACCGCCACGGCAACCTGTGCTCGGTCACGCAGACGCTGCTCTCGATCTTCGGCTCGCGCGTGGTGTCGCCGTCGACCGGGCTGCTGCTCAACAACGGCATCATGTGGTTCGATCCGGAGCCGGGAAAGCCCAACTCGCTCGGCCCCGGCAAGCGCTGCCTGGGCAATTTCTGTCCGGTCATCGGCGAAGGCGGCGACGGACGGCGCTTCGCGCTCGGCGCCTCGGGCGGGCGCAAGATCATCGGCGCGGTGCTGCAGATCATCTCCTTCATCCTGGATCACGGGCTGACGCTGGAAGAGGCGTTCCACCAGCAGCGCATCGACATGAGCGGCGCATCGAAGGCCACCGCCGATCGCACGCTGCCGCAGGACGTGCTCGACGCATTGGCGGCGGCGTTCCCGACCACGACGGCGGTGCGCACCAACTTCCCCTATGCCTTCGCCTGTCCGGCCGCGGTGCTGCGCGAGGGCGATCTCAACATGGGCTGCACCGAGATCATGTCGCCCTGGGGCGATGCGGTGGCCGAGGGGGCGGCGGCCTCGTGAAGAGCGGGCCTGCCGCCTGATATTTTTGTGCGCGCGGTCCAAAAAAAGGCCCGCCCGGCCATTCCGAATCAGGCCGCCAACCCCACCTATCCGCACGCAAACGGGCATCTTGACAGCCGGCGGCTCCTCTACTAGCTATGTAAATGTTATTAACATTCACGGCGCGACAAGCCGAGGACGGGACATGACAACGACAACGATCGCAAATGCTGAGGTGAAACTCGATCAATGGGGCATGGGCGCATGGATCGCGCTGATGGTCCTCGGATTCTTCCTGTGGTGGCCGGTGGGTCTGGCGATCCTGGCCTATGTCATATGGAGCGGACGCATGAGCTGTTGGAGACGAGGTGAAGGTCGCCATGGCCGTCATCCGATGCAGGATCCGGCCAACTGGTGGCGGCCGTCGAGCGGCAATCACGCCTTCGACGAATACCGCACCGAGACGTTGCGGCGGCTCGAAGACGAGCAGCGCGAGTTCAAGGAATTCCTGGAGCGGTTGCGCTTCGCGCGCGACAAGACCGAGTTCGACCAGTTCATGGCCGAGCGCCGGGACCGCTCCAGCCCGACGACGAACTCGCCGCCGTCGCCGCAACCGCAGTCCTGATCGCAAGCACTCGTTGAGATCTGCGCCGCCGATGTCCAACCGACGTCGGCGGCGTTCGTATGTGGCGTCACCGCGTCTCCATGCTCGGGAATGACGGCGACCCGCGGATTGTCACGCCCATGTCGATCAAGGTCTTGCAGCCGATGACGATCACGAGCGGCGCCATCGAGCCGTAGCTCTTTGCGAGCATGCCGCCGACGATGATGGCGATCTGCATGATGGCGATCCGCACAAAGAGCCCGCCGACATGTTCGCCGACCGCGTCGCTGCCTTCACCGGCCTGTGCCGACGCCTTCTCGCGGCCGCGCCCGCGCTCGATCGGGCGCGCATAGTCCGCCGGCCGGATTGTCAGATAAGAAATCCACGCCGAGACGAACATGAAGATCAGCGCCAGCCAGACGCCGTCGGTGACGTACAGCTCTTTCAGGATGCTCGACGAGGCCGGCACTTTCTTGAGCCACTCGCCGGAGAACATGAACCACAGGAACCCGAGGTGCCCGAGGATGAACATCGCGGCCACCAGCGTGAAATAGCCGCACAGCAAATTGTGGGTGGCGGGTTTCTCCCGGCCGCCCACGTTGATGGTCCCGAGCCGGTCGGTGGGGATGCGCCTGATCCCGAGGATCGTCCAAAACGCGATGATGACGGTTTCCGTCCAGTACAGCATCAGCAGCTGGAAGGCGTCCCACTGCCAATACAGGACCCCGTAGAGCGGGATCAGGTTCCCGACCAGGCCCACCAGGACGGAGACAGTGCGGACAGCGCGGATCATCTGCCGGGAACTCATCCAATATTTGCGACCTATTCTAACCTGCGCGACTTGCCAGGGCGGTAACGTCGCCTTAACCACCATGGGTGCCACTAGGCAGCGGGGTATCCAGTCTAGGCCCTAGTTTGGACACGTTTCGCGGGGAATTCGTACCAGTGCCGGTGGTGGACGGCTCGATTTCATCGCGAAATTCGGGATTTGGCGGCGCTCCGTGCCCGACCGCTTGCCGCATCCATTTTGTCCCCACGACGGCGCACCGCCCCGGCTGATTTTTCGGAGCGCCGAAAAGGATCGCGCATGAAGTCCCGCAGACGCTTCAAATCTCTCGCTCTGGGCCCTGTTCTACAACTCCGACCTGATCGTCAAACTGGTCATGATCGGCCTCCTCATCGCGTCGGTGTGGGTGTGGGCGATCGCGATCGACAAGTGGCTGCTGTTCGCGCGCATGCGCCGCTCGATGGACCGTTTCGAGCAGGCGTTCTGGTCCGGCCAATCGCTCGAGGAACTCTACAAGTCGTTGTCGGCGCGCCCGGCGCATTCGATGGCCGCGCTGTTTGTCGCAGCCATGCGCGAGTGGAAGCGCAGCCTCGAAAGTCAGGCGCGCTCGTTCGCAGGATTGCAGATGCGCATCGAGAAGGTGATGGACGTCACCATCGCGCGCGAGGTCGAGCGGCTGGAACGGCGGCTGCTGGTGCTGGCGACGGTCGGCTCGGCCGGTCCGTTCATTGGCTTGCTCGGCACCGTGTGGGGCATCATGACCAGCTTCCGTGCCATCGCGGGACAGCAGAGCACGTCGCTGGCGGTGGTGGCGCCCGGTATCGCGGAGGCGCTGTTTGCAACCGCAATCGGCCTTATCGCCGCCATACCGGCGACGATTTTTTACAACAAATTCGCGGCCGAAGTGAACAAACAGGCCCAGCGCCTGGAGGGGTTTGCGGACGAATTCTCGGCGATCCTGTCGCGACAGATCGACGAGCGGGCCTAGCGCATGTCCCGGAAAAGTGGATACCGGTTTTCCGAGCAGGACATGCGCCAACGCAAGAAATGGGAGCGCTTCCCGGTTCGCTTGAACCGGGACGCGCTCTAGGGGTTACGCATGGCAATGGGCGGGGCGAACGCCGCTGCTGAGTCAGGCCGCCATCGCCGTCGCCGGCGTCGCGGTGTGATCAGCGAGATCAACGTGACGCCGATGGTCGACGTCATGCTGGTGTTGCTGATCATCTTCATGGTCGCGGCGCCGCTGTTGACGGTGTCGATCCCGGTCGATCTGCCGGAAGCCAAGGCGACGGTCGTCACCAAGGCCAAGACCGAGCAATTGACCGTCACCGCTCGCAAGGCGAGCGGCTCGTGCAGCAGCGTCGTCGAATACTACCTCGGCGACAGCCCGATCAAATTCGAGGAGCTGCAAGCCAAGATCAAAGCGATCAAGGAATCCGGGCAGAAAGAGCTCGACCCCAACGTCAACCTTCGGGGCGATAAGGAAATCTGCTATGCTGACGTGATGCGGCTGTTGGGACGCATCAAGGACACGGGATTCGGGGCCAATATCGAAGTCATTCCGGAGCAGGACAAAAGGTAGGCCGTTGCGGACGGACTGGACCATATCCGCGTGCTGTCATGTCGTCGTCCTCGGCGCGGCACTGGTGAGCTTTTCGCCGGCGCGGCTGCCGGCGACGCATGTCGAGAGCATTGCGGTCAACATCGTCACCGACACCGCCAAGAGCGAAGTGCCGCGCGGACAGACCAACGCGAAGGAAGCGAAAAATCCGTTCGCGGAGAAAATCGACACCCCGAGCCCGGTCGACAATCCGAACGCGAAGATCGCGCCGAAAGAAGTCACCGCGTCGACCGATGCGACGCCGCCGCCGTCGCCGCCGGAGCCCAAGCAGGCCGCCAAGAGCAAGCCGGAGCCGCAGCGCGACCTGATCGCCGAAGCGCTCAAGAAGGACGCCGCCGCCAAGAAGGCCGAGCAGAAGAAGGCGGACGCGAAGAAAGCCGACGCGAAAATTACACCGCCAAAGCAACCGCCGCAGCCGCAGAACCAGCCGAAGTTCGATCCGCGCGAGATGCGGGCGCTGCTCGACAAGCGCGATCCGCAGCGCAAGATGGCCAAAGGCGACACGATCAGCGACGCCCCGCCACTTGGCATAGAGAAACCGCGCTCCGCGACGGCGCAGCTTTCGCAGAACGAACTCGACGCGTTGATAGCGCGGCTTGCGCAGCTCTGGAATCCGCCTGTCGGCGCGCAGAATCCCGAAGAAATCGTTGTTACGATCCGATTCCGCCTGAGGCCGGATGGGTCTGTCGATGGCTACCCTATGGTCTTAACGTCCGGGCGCAGCGCGCTGTTCATGTTGTCACGGGAAAGGGCCGCGAACGCAATCATGCAGGGCCAGCCGTTCAAGATGCTCAGGCCCGAGAATTACGAAGCGTGGAGAGATCTCGAGGTCACCTTTGATCCGAAGCTAATGATCCGCGAGTGACGCAAACTTCCCTGTCAGAAACAAATGAGCGAACAGAACTCGCCCCCACCGCCTCTCTTAAGTCGCCGCCGCTTGCTCGCGCTGGGAGCCGCCACCGCCGGCACGCTGGCGGGGTTGTCGCCGCGCCTAGCCGGCGCGCAAACCAAACTTACTGTGACCGAGGGCACCATCCGGCCGATACCGATTGCGCTATCGGATTTCACCACCGAGCCCGGCGTCCCCGACGCCGGCATGGGCCGCAACATCACGCAGATCATCGCTTCCAATCTGCGGCGCAGCGGCTTGTTCGCACCCATTGATCAAAAGGCCTACATCGAGCGGATCACCGACTTCAACCGCACGCCGCAATTCGCGAGCTGGCGTCAGATCGGCGCCGATGCGCTGGTGACCGGGCGGATCGAGCGCCAGGGCAATGGCAACGTGGCGGCGCCGTTCCGCCTGTGGGACGTCATCGCCGGCCAGCAAGCTGATGGCCAGGTGGTCTCCACCAGTCCCGACAACTATCGCCGGCTCGCGCACATCATCTCCGACCGGATCTATCAGCGGCTCACCGGCGAGACGGGCTATTTCGACACCCGCGTCGTCTTCATCGACGAGTCCGGCGCGCGCAATCAGCGCACCAAGCGGCTCGCGATCATGGATCAGGACGGCGCCAATGTGCGCTACCTCACGCGCGGCGACGATCTCGTGCTGACGCCGCGGTTCTCGCCGTCGACGCAGGAGATCACCTACATGTCGTACGGGCAGGGACAGCCGCGCGTCTACCTGCTCAACATCGAGACCGGCCAGCGCGAGGTGGTCGGCAATTTCCCGGGCATGACGTTCGCGCCGCGCTTCTCGCATGACGGCCATCGCGTCATCATGAGCTTGCAGCAGGGCGGCAACGCCAACATCTTCGTGATGGATCTGCGCTCGCGCACGACGATGAAGCTCACCGACACCGCGGCGATCGACACCGCGCCGTCCTATTCGCCGGACGGCACGCGCATCTGCTTCGAGTCGGATCGCGGCGGCCGCCAGCAGATCTACGTGATGGGCGGCAACGGCGGGCCCGCCACCCGCATCAGCTTCGGCGACGGTTCGTATTCGACGCCGGTGTGGTCGCCGCGCGGCGACCACATCGCCTTCACCAAGCAGGCGCAGGGCCGGTTCGCGATCGGCATCATGAAGCCGGACGGCTCCGGCGAGCGCACGCTGACCGACGGCTTCCACAACGAAGGCCCGACCTGGGCACCGAACGGGCGCGTGCTGATGTTCTTCCGCGATCCCGGCGGCAACTCCGGCCCGCAGCTTTTCACCGTCGATGTCACCGGCCGCAACGAGCAGCGCATCCCGACGCCGTCCTTCGGCTCCGATCCCGCGTGGTCGCCGCTGTTGCGCTAGCTCTATCTCCGCTCATGCCCGCGAAAGCGGGCATCCAGAATCTTTTCTTTGGCCCTGGGTCCCCGCTTTTGCGGGGACGAGCGGATGTGAACTGTTCGCGGTAACCGCTTGCGCACGTGGAACTTTTCGCGGCCCTGATCGCGCCGTATTCACCGACCATTAACCTCCACAAGCGGTTTCACGGGGTTCACCGCATTTGAAGGGTCGGGGCAAGCCTCCATCAAGGTTGACGGAACGTTCGTTTAACCAGGCGCCTGCTAGACCACACGTCCGGTAACAACGTGAGACTGGAGGCACCGGAATGCTGAGTGGAGTTTACCGCTTCCGATCGACACGGTTCGCGTGCCTCCTCGTGGCGGCGCTGAGCATCGGCGCTTGCGCGAGGAATCCCGCTGATCAGACTGCTTCGCTGGCGAACGCCAGCGCAGCGACACCAGGCAGCCAGCAAGACTTCGTCGTGAATGTCGGCGACCGCGTGTGGTTCCAGTCCGATTCCTCGGAGCTGACGCAACAGTCGATCGCGACGCTCGAGAAGCAGGCGCAGTGGCTGCGCGCCTATCCGCAATATTCGTTCACGCTCGAAGGCCACGCCGACGAGCGCGGCACGCGCGAATACAACATCGCGCTCGGGGCGCGCCGCGCCCAGGCCGTGCGCGACTATCTCGCTTCGCGCGGGATCCAGGCACACCGCATGCGCACCATCTCCTATGGCAAGGAGCGCCCGGTGGCGGTCTGTAACGACATCTCGTGCTGGTCGCAGAACCGTCGTTCGGTGACGGTGCTAAACGCCAGCTCATAAAGTTCGCGGGGGAAATACGGGGGAAGGGTCAGCCGGCGCCTTCGGGCGCCGGCTGAATTTTTGTTGGGTGTTTTCAATCGATTGAAGAAAGAGTTCCATAGCGGCTTGCCAAGCCGTGCACGCGGCGGAACACTACCTCCACGAAATCTTTGGAGCGAAATCCCATGCGGACGTGGTGCACCGTCGCTGCGGGTGTTGTCGCAGCCTCCGTCATTCTGGCCGCCTGCGGCCAGGGCAACCAGTATGTAGCGCCGCCGTTGCCGAAGGTGGGGGTGGCGAAGCCGGCCAAGCAGCCGATCACGCGTTACCTCGAAGCCACCGGCAGCACCGCGGCGGTGAATTCCGCCGACCTGGTCGCGCGCGTCAACGGATTCATCGAGACCATCAATTACGAGGACGGCGCGCCGGTGAAGAAGGGCGACCTCCTGTTCACGATCGAGCTCGAGCCCTACAAGGTGAAGCTCGAACAGGCCAAGGCCTCGGAAACGTCGGCGGTGTCGTCGTTCAATCAGGCGCAGGCCGCCTTCGATCGCTCGGCCGAGCTGCTCAAGAACAAGGTTACGACCCAGGCGTCCTACGATTCGGCGCTGGCGACCCGCGACGCCGCGCAATCGACGCTCGACAACGCGCGGTCCAACACGCGGCTTGCCCAGATCAACTACGACTATGCACAGGTGCGGGCGCCGTTCGACGGCGTGGTGACGGCGCGCAAGGTCTCGGTCGGGACCTATGTCGGCGGCAGCGGCACGCCCACGGTGCTCGCCACCATCGTGCAGCTCGATCCGATCTGGGTGAACTTCAACATCAGCGAGCAGGATGTCATCCGTGTGCGCGCGGCGCTGGCGGAGCGCGGTGCCACCCGCGACGACGTCATGAAGTACAAGATCGAAGTCGCGCTGCAGGACGAGACCGACTATCCGCATGTCGGTCTCATCGACTACGTCGCGCCGACCTTGAGCACGACGACCGGTACGCTGGCAGTGCGCGGCGTCCTGCAGAATCCGAAGAACGTGCTGCTGCCGGGATATTTCGTGCGCATCCGCGTGCCGCGGCCGACCGAGGAGGTCGCGCTGCTGGTGCCCGACGTCGCGCTCGGCAGCGACCAGGGCGGGCGCTACGTGCTGGTGGTCGGCAACGAGAACGTGGTCGAGCAGCGCAAGGTCGAGATCGGGCCGCTGGTCGGCAACATGCGGGTGATCGACAAGGGCCTGACCGAGAACGACCGCGTCGTGGTCTCGGGCATGCTGCGCGCGATCCCTGGGCAGAAGGTCGATCCGCAAGCTCCTGCTCCCGAGAAAACCGCCGCTCGCTAGCGCTTCCTCACACACACCGTCAGGCTGCGCCATGATCTCCAAATTCTTCATCGAGCGCCCGGTTCTCGCGAACGTCATCGCCATCCTGATGGTGGTGATCGGCTTGGTGGCGCTGATCAACCTTCCGGTCTCGCAATATCCCGATATCACGCCGCCGACCGTGCAGGTCACGACCCGCTACCCGGGAGCCAGTGCGCGCACGGTCATCGACACGGTCGCGCTGCCGATCGAGCAGCAGGTCAACGGCGTCGAAGACATGATCTACATGCAGTCGTACTCCACCGACGACGGCAGCTACACGCTCACGGTGACGTTCAAGATCGGCACCAACCTGGATTTCGCGCAGGTGCTGGTGCAGAACCGGGTCGCGACCGCGCTCGCCGCGCTGCCGCAGGCGGTGCAGGTGCAGGGCGTCAACACGCAGAAGAAATCCACGGCGATCCTCCAGATCATCGCGCTGACTTCGCCCAATGGCAGCTACGACAGTCTTTATCTCGCCAACTATGCGACCATCCGGCTCAAGGACGAGCTTTCGCGCCTGCCCGGCGTCGGCAACGTCAACGTGTTCGGCGCCGGCCAGTACTCCATGCGGATCTGGCTCGATCCCGAGAAGCTGCAGGCACGCGGATTGCAGCCGAGCGACGTGGTCAATTCGCTGCAGCAGCAGAGCCAGCAGGTGACCGCCGGCCAGATCGGCGCGCCACCGGCACCGGCCGGGCAGTCGTTCCAGTACACGCTCAACATCTACGGCCGCCTCGACGACGTCGAGGAATTCGCCAACGTGATCGTCAAGACCGGCAGCGCCGGCGACATCACGCGCGTCAGCGACGTCGGCCGTGTCGAGCTCGGCGCACAGACCTACGGCCAGGTGTTCACGCTCGACGGCCGCCCGTCGGCGGGCCTTGCGATCTTCCAGTCGCCGGGCGCGAACGCGCTCAACGTCGGCAACGAGGTCGGCAAGCGGATGCGCGAGCTGTCGCGCGAGTTTCCGCAGGACCTGACCTACGGCATCCCGTTCGACACCACGAAATTCGTGCGCGCGTCGGTGAACGAGGTCTACAAGACCCTGTTCGAGGCCGGCATCCTGGTCCTGATCGTCATCCTGTTCTTCCTGCAGGACTGGCGCGCCACGCTGGTGCCCGCAACCACGGTGCCGGTCACCATCATCGGCGCGTTCGCCCTCATGGCGGCGATGGGCTTCACCGTCAACATGTCGACGCTGTTCGCGCTGGTGCTGGCGATCGGTATCGTCGTCGACGACGCCATCGTCGTGGTTGAAGGTGCCGCCCACAACATCGAGCAAGGCATGTCCGGGCACGATGCCGCGATCCGCGCGATGGATCAGCTGTTCGGACCGATCATCGGCATCACGCTGGTGCTGATGGCGGTGTTCATCCCGGCCGCGTTCCTGCCGGGCCTGACCGGCCGCATGTATGCGCAGTTCGCGCTGGTGATCGCCGCGACCGCGCTGCTCAGCGCCGTCAATGCGGCGACGCTCAAGCCCACGCAATGCGCGATGTGGCTGCGTCCAACGGTGCCGCTCGAAAAGCGCAACATCGTCTATCGCGGCTTCGACCGTGTCTACCAGTGGTGCGAGCGCCACTACATCTCGCTGATCCGGCGCATCGTCGCGCGCTCAGGCGCGTGGGTCGTGGCGGTGCTGATCCTGATCGGTGTTATCGGGTACATGTTCACGCGAATTCCGACCGCCTTCCTGCCGATCGAGGATCAGGGCTACCTGATCGCCGCCGTGCAATTGCCTGATGGCTCCTCGCTCGAGCGCACGCAGAAGGCGCTCGAGCGCGTCCAGCAGATCGCGCGCAAGACCCCCGGCGTCGAGCAGGTCGTCACCATCGCCGGCATCTCCGTGCTCGACGGCTCGTCGTCGCTCTCCAGCGCCGGCGTCGCCTACATCATCCTGGACGATTGGGAGAAGCGCGGCCGCGCGCAAAGCCTGCTGCCGCTGTTCACCGCGCTCAACCAGTCGCTCGGTGTGATCGAGGACGCGCGGGTGATGGTGCTGCCGCCGCCGCCGATCCAGGGCGTCGGCAACGCCGCCGGCGCGACCATGCAGGTGCAGTTGCGCGACGGCACCTTCGACCTCGCCAAGCTGCAGAACGTCGTCCAGGCGATGGTGACAAACGCGGGAAGCCAGTCGAGTCTGCAAGCCGTGATCGCGCCCTATCGGGCGACGGTTCCTCAGTACATCGTCGAGGTCGACCGGGTGAAGACCCAGACGCTGGGGCTGACCATCAATCAGGTGTTCAACGCGCTGAGTGGCTATCTCGGCGCCAGCTATGTCGATCAGTTCAACAAGTTCGGCCGCACGTTCCAGATCTATGTGCAGGCGGATTCGCAGTTCCGCTTGCGCACGCAGGACATCAACCTGCTGACCGTGCGCAACAACAACGGCGACATGATTCCGCTCGGCACGCTGGTGACGATCAAGCCCACGGTCGGCTCGCCGCTGATCAGTCTCTACAACCTCTATCCGTCGGCAACCGTCATCGGGTTGCCGGCGCGCGGCATCTCGACCGGCCAGGCGATGACCCTGATGGAAGAAGTCGCGGCGAAGACGCTGCCGCCCGGCACCGGCTACGAATGGACCGCGATGTCCTATCAGGAGAAGATCGTCGGCAATCAGATGTTCGTCGTCTTCGGTCTCGCGATGCTGCTGGTCTATCTCGTGCTGGCGGGCCAGTACGAGAGTTGGTTCACACCGCTGTCGGTGATCCTGTCGGTGCCGCTCGCCTTGCTTGGTCCGGTCGCGGTGCTGAACGTCGTCCCGCTCGGCAACAACCTCTATGTGCAGATCGGCCTCGTGCTCCTGATCGCGCTGTCGGCCAAGAACGCGATCCTGATCGTCGAGGTGGCGCGCGAGTTACGCCAGCACGGCAAGGAGATCGTCGAGGCCGCGATCGAGGCGGCGCGCTCCCGCTTCCGCCCAATCCTGATGACCTCGTTCGCTTTCATCCTGGGCATGGTGCCGTTGGTGCTTGCAACCGGCGCCGGCGCCAACTCGCGCATCTCGATCGGCATCACGGTGGTCTCCGGCATGCTGGCGTCGACCTGCCTCGCGGTCTTGTTCGTTCCCGCATTCTTCGTCATCGTGCAGCGGTTCGAGGAATGGCGCGCCTCGCGCAAGGGCAAGAAGGTCGAGGCGGCGGCGCCGGCAGAATAGAGCATGATCCCGAAAAGCCTGCCCCGGACGTGATCCGGGGTGGGAACCGGTTTTCGGACAAGATCATGCTCAAACGACAAAAAGCGTAGCGGGGGTCTTATGGAGCTTGGACTGGCGGGCAAGGTCGCACTGGTGACCGGGTCGTCGCGGGGCATCGGGCGCGGCATTGCGGTGGCGCTGGCGCAGGAAGGCTGCGATCTCGTTCTGACCGGCACCGACGCGGCCGCGCTCAAGGATGCGGCGGCGGCGGTGACCAAGCACGGCCGCAAGGCGGAGACCGTCGCCATCGACCTGCGCAAGGACGAGGCGCCCACGGCGCTGACCGACGCGGCAAAGCGCGCCTACGGCCGGCTCGACATCCTGGTCAACAATGCCGGCACCACCAAGCGCGGCGACTTCCTCACGCTCACCGACGCCGACTGGACCGAGGGCTATGCGCTGAAATTCTTCGCCCATGTGCGGCTCTCGCGCACCGCCTGGCCGCTGCTGAAGGCGAGCGGCGGGTCGCTGGTCAGTATCGGCGGCACCTCGGGGCGCGTTCCGACCGCCGGCTTCACCATCGGCAGCTCGGTGAACGCGGCGGTGGCGGCGTTCTCCAAGGCGCTCGCCGATCTCGGCAAGACCGACGGCGTGCAGGTCAACTGCATCCACCCGAGCTATGTCGACACCGAGCGCTTTGCGCGCCGCGTCAAGGCCGACATGGAGCGCACCGGCAAGAGCGAGGCCGAGGTGCGCGAATGGCACCGCGCAGGACATCGGCACCATCCGGCTCGGCACCACCGACGACGTCGCCAATCTCGTCGCCTTCATCGTGTCGCCGCGCGGGCGCTGGCTGCACGGCGCCACCGTCGATCTCGACGGCGGCGAGGTGAAGGCGTTCTAGTGTGCCTTCTCGTAAGGAACGGCTCCATCCACCGCTCATTCCCGCGCAAGCGGGAATCCAGTCTTGAGCTAGACTAGGTGCCAGCTCTTCGCGGGGATCAGTTGCACCAGAGTTCAGGCCATGAGCTTCTACGTGTATCTGCTCGCTAACCGTCGAAACGGCACGCTCTACGTCGGAATGACGGATGATCTCGCCAAGCGGATTTGGATGCATCGGATCGGCGCTCTTCCCGGCTTCACAAAGCAGTACGGAATAAAGATGTTGGTCTGGTACGAGCAACATGAATCCCGCGAGTCTGCTTTTGTGCGAGAGCGCCAGATCAAGAAATGGAATTGAGCTTGGAAGCTGAGACTGATTGAGAAGATGAATCCAATGTGGCGTGATCTCTACGACGATATCTTGCGCTGAAGAACTGGGGCCGGGGACGAGTGGAGAGGTCACGGCTCTCTCGACCGCTCATTCCCGCGCAAGCGGGAATCCAGTCTTGAGCTAGGCTGGGTCCCCGCCTTCGCGGGGACGAGCGGAGGATAGAGCGCCCGAACCGAGATAGTTCAATCCAATGTCCATCCTGCTGACTCCAGCGCGCATCGGCGGCGTCGAGATCAAGAACCGCATCATCATGCCGCCGATGACGACGCGGCTCGCGGACGACGAGGGCCACGTCACCGACGACACCATCGCCTATTACATGGCGCGGGTGCGCGGCGGCGTCGGTATGATCACCGTCGAGATGGCGTCGCCGGAGCGGGCCGGGCGCCATCGGCGCCGCGAGCTCGGCATCTATGACGACCGGTTTCTCCCCGGCCTTACGCGCCTCGTCGACGCGATCCATGGCGGCGGCGCCAAGGCATCGATCCAGCTCGGCCATGGCGGCGGGCACACACGGCGGGACATCTGCGGCGAGACGCCGGTGGCGCCGTCGGCGATCCCGCATGCGGTCTACGAGGTGACCAACGAGACCATCGTGCCGGAGGCGATGACCCGCGAACGCATCGCCGAGACTGTTGCCGCCTTCGCGCGTGCGGCGTCGCGCGCGCGTGCGGCGGGCTTCGACTGCGTCGAGATCCACGCCGCGCACGGCTACCTGATCTCGCAATTCGCGACGCCGTTCGAGAACCAGCGCACCGACGACTATGGCGGCTCGCTCGCAAACCGCGCGCGCTTCGGCCTCGAGGTGCTGCGCGCGGTCAAGGCCGCGGCCGGAACCATGCCGGTGATCTACCGCGTGTCGGTCGATGACTACTTTCCCGAAGGGCTCGTTCCTGAAGACGGGACTCAGATCGCGGTCTGGGCGGCGCAGGCCGGCGCGGATGCGCTGCACATCGCCGCCGGGCACTACCGTTCGCTGCCGTCGGGCGAGCGCATGATCCCGCCGATGGCCTATCCCGACGCGACCTTCCTCGACTACGCCGCCGCCGTGAAGCAGCGCGTCGGCGTGCCGGTGATCGCGGTCGGCCGGCTCGGCGATCCGGAGCGTGCCACCGATGCGGTCGCGAGCGGCAAGGCGGACTTCGTCGCGCTCGGCCGCACGCTGATCGCCGATCCGGAGTGGGTGGTAAAACTTCAACGCAACGAGCCGCCGCGGCGCTGCCTCGCCTGCAACACCTGCGTCAACGAGATGCGCGGCGGCGCGCAACTGCACTGCGTGGTCAATGGCGTAGCAGGGCGTGAGCGGCACTTCCCAACCACGCAGCCCCCACTGGGCGAGCGGATCGCCGTGATCGGCGCTGGTCCCGCGGGGCTCACCTATGCGTCATTGGTGGCTCCGGCGAACAAGGTCACCGTGTTCGAGCGCGCCGCGCGCGCCGGCGGCGCGTTCCGCTATGCCGGCAAGGCGCCGCTGTTCCAGGACGTCGTCGCGCGACCAGGAATCTTTCGACCGCTATGTTACGCAGATGGTCGGCGCCTGTACCCGTCGCGGCGTCACCATTCGCTACAACCTCGATATCACCCAGTGGCCGGAGCTGCTGCGGCCATTCGACCGGATCGTGATCGCGACCGGAGCCGCTTACCGCTTCGGGCTTGGCCCGATGGCTACGTCCTTGCTCGACCGCGGCGTCGCCCGCTGGCCGCTGGTCCGGAACATGCTGTCGGCGCCGGCGCTGCGCGACTGGTTCTACCATCGGGCCCGGACCCCAACCGGCGCGGGTTTCCTGGGCCTCGCCCGCCCCGGCCAAAAGGTGGTGGTGATCGGGGACGCGCTCACCGCCGGCAAGAGCCGACCGGCCATCGCCAGCGCCTTCGAGGCCGCGTTAAGACCTTGAGTACGGTGAAGGATTTGAAAACTTTTTGACGCACAATCAGTCACAATTTGGACGCAGCAAGTCTTATGCTAACGCGCACAAATCACGGTAGATTGGGGACAATGTTCCGTAGCACGCTTCGGCTGATCGCCGCCCCGGCGATCGCCACAACCATGGCTTTGGCACCTTGCGCCGCGTCGGCGCAGGGTTTCCTCAACGACCTGTTCGGCAACAGCGATCGTGTGTCGCCGTCGCCAGCACCGGCACCGGTGCAAGAGCGGCAGCAGCAGCCGCCGGGGCCGCAAGGCACAGTCGCGCAGGGATACGGCGACGAGATCTCGCAGCGGATCGTTCGCCTCGAAGCGCAGATCCGCCAGCTCACCGGCGCGGTCGAGCAGTTGCAGCACCGTAACCAGCAGCTCGAAGCGCAGTTGCAGCGCATGCAGGGCGGTGGCGTCGCTCCCGCGCCGTCGCGCGCGCCGGCTGCCGCTCCGCAGCCGCCGCAGATGCAGCCGCAGGTTCAGCCGCCGCCGGCGCCGCCCACGGGACGGCGCGGCGACGCGTTCGACCCTGCGCAGAATCCGAATGCGCCCGGCGCGCCGCGTGTGCTCGGCACCATTCCGGCGCAACAGCCGGCTCCTGGCAGCCTGGCGCAGTCGCAACCGGGCTACGGCGACGAGGAAGTCGGCGTTCCCGGCGGACGCGCGGCCGGTGCGCCGCTCGATCTCTCGACGCTCGCCGGCGCGGCGGCGACCGATCGTGCCCTGTCGCAGGCGGGCGTGACCAGCGAGCCGACGCAGACGCCGGCGCCGCGCCCACCGGGTGGTGGCGGTGGGGCGCAGGTGGCAACGTTGCCGCCGTCCGACAGCCCGCGCGACAACTACGACATGGCCTACGGCTACGTCATGCGCAAAGACTACGCGCTGGCTGAAGACGGCTTCCGCAATTTCCTGCGCCGCTTCCCGAGCGACCGCCTGGTGCCGGAGGCGCAGTACTGGCTCGGCGAGAGCATGTTCCAGCGCCAGCGCTATCGCGACGCCGCCGAGCAGTTCCTCGGCGTCTCGACCAAGTTCGAGACCAACGCCCGCGCGCCCGATGCCCTGCTGCGCCTGGGGCAATCGCTCGCGCAGATGGGCGAGCGCGAAGCCGCCTGCGCGTCGCTGGCGGAAGTCTTGCGCAAATATCCGCGCGCCTCGGTCGCGGTCAGGCAGGGCGTCGAGCGTGAGCAAAAACGCGTCCGCTGCTGACGACACGTCGCCGATCTCGTCGGCGGCGGAATTGAGCCGTCTCTTCGGTGGTTTCAAGAATTTTCCGGCATTGGTTCTGGCCGTCTCCGGCGGCCCCGACTCCACGGCGCTGATGGTGCTCGCCGCGCGCTGGCGTGGCCGTGCGCCGTCGCCGCGGCTGGTCGCAGTGACGGTCGATCATGGCCTGCGCAAGGAATCCAAGCACGAGGCCAAAGCCGTCGAAAAGCTCGCGCAGAAACTCGGCATCGAGCATCGCACGCTGCAATGGACCGGCCGCAAGCCGAAGACCGGCCTACAGGAGGCCGCGCGGCTGGCGCGCTACGGCCTGCTGGCCAAGGTCGCCCGAGAGGTCGACGCCGGCTATGTATTCACCGGCCACACGCTCGACGATCAGGCCGAAACGATTCTCTTCCGATTGGCGCGCGGCAGCGGCATCAGCGGGCTCGCTGGCATGCATCCAATTTCGAGGATGCCGCTGAAGGAAGCCAGCGACGATGTCGGACTAGTCCGGCCGCTGCTCAGGGTTCCAAAATCGCGGCTGATCGCGACGCTGAAGGCCGCAAGAATCCCTTACGCTGACGATCCATCCAACCGCGATCCGCGCTTCACCCGCTCGCGCCTGCGGGAGCTCATGCCGATGCTCGCACGCGAAGGGCTGACCGCATCGCGGCTGGGGTTATTTGCCGACCGCGTACTGCGTGTTGAAGCAATGATGTACGATGTGATGGAGCATGCCAACGCGAGGGTCGTCCTCAAAGGACCGTCGGACGGCGGCCCGGTGACGATCCTGGACAAGGACGTGTTCTCCGCCCTCCCGGTTGAGATCGCGATCCGGGTGCTCGGCTGGACCATTCGGAAGGCTGGTAGCGGCCGGGTGGAGCTTGGCAAGCTCGAAGCGTTCTACGAGGCGATGCGCGAGTCGCTGGTCGCGTACGCGCTGTCGCCGAGCGCCGAACCCGTGCTCAAATTCGCCAAGTTTCGCCGCACCCTGGCCGGCGCCCTCGTCACCGTGGCCCGCGACAAAATCACCGTCGAACCGGCCCCGCCGCGCAAGGCGGGCCTAAGAAAGTAGCAGAACCGCTTAACCACGCGCCGATTTGAGCGCCGCAAGCGACCTAAACATCGGTAGAATGGGCAAAAGCGGGTGGTTCCCTTGGCATTTGCCGGTGCGAGACCTAAATTGGGTACCGGGATGGACGTGAATTGGCCATGACCGGCCACCACCATCGACTTTCCGGCCCTGCAGGGCGCGCCGGCGGGCTTACTGAAACAAGGCTTGTCGGCCACAAGGATCAGGTTGAATGAACGCAAATCTGCGCAACTTCGCCCTTTGGGTCATCATCGTCCTGTTGCTGCTGGCGTTGTTCACCCTGTTCCAGAACCCGAGCCAGCGGACCCAGTCGCAGGAAATCTCATTCTCGCAGCTCCTCAACGAGGTGGAGCAGGGCCGCGTTCGCGACGTCCTGATCCAGGGCCCGGAGATCCACGGCAACTTCACCGACGGCCGCGGCTTCCAGACCTATGCCCCGCCTGATCCGTCCCTGATCCAGCGCCTCTACGGCAAGGGCGTCTCGATCACCGCGCGCGCCCAGCAGAACGACGTGCCGTGGTTCGTCTCGCTGCTGCTGTCGTGGCTGCCGTTCATCGCGCTGATCGGCGTGTGGATTTTCCTGTCCCGGCAGATGCAAGGCGCCGGCGGCAAGGCGCTCGGCTTCGGCAAGTCGCGGGCAAAGCTTCTGACCGAGGCGCACGGCCGCGTCACCTTCGAGGACGTCGCGGGCGTCGACGAGGCCAAGCAGGACCTGCAGGAGATCGTCGAGTTCCTGCGCGATCCCGGAAAATTCCAGCGGCTCGGCGGCAAGATTCCGCGCGGCGTGCTGCTGGTCGGCCCGCCCGGCACCGGCAAGACGCTGATTGCGCGCGCCGTTGCCGGTGAGGCGAACGTGCCGTTCTTCACGATCTCCGGCTCCGACTTCGTCGAGATGTTCGTCGGCGTCGGCGCGAGCCGCGTGCGCGACATGTTCGAGCAGGCCAAGAAGAACGCGCCCTGCATCATCTTCATCGACGAAATCGACGCGGTCGGCCGCCATCGCGGCGCCGGCCTCGGCGGCGGCAACGACGAGCGCGAGCAGACGCTCAACCAGTTGCTGGTCGAGATGGACGGCTTCGAGACCAACGAAGGCATCATCCTGATCGCCGCCACCAACCGGCCCGACGTGCTCGATCCGGCGCTGCTGCGCCCGGGCCGCTTCGACCGGCAGGTGATCGTCCCGAACCCGGACGTGGTGGGCCGCGAGCAGATCCTGAAGGTGCACGTGCGCAAGGTGCCGCTGGCGCCGGACGTGAACCTCAAGACCATCGCCCGCGGAACGCCCGGCTTCTCCGGCGCCGACCTCATGAACCTCGTCAACGAGGCCGCCCTGATGGCGGCCCGGCGCAACAAGCGCATGGTGACGCAGCACGAGTTCGAGGACGCCAAGGACAAGGTGATGATGGGCGCCGAGCGCAAGTCGCTGGTGATGACCGAAGAAGAGAAGATGCTGACCGCCTATCACGAGGGCGGCCACGCCATCGTCGCGCTCAACGTCAAGGCGACCGATCCGGTGCACAAGGCGACGATCATTCCGCGCGGCCGTGCGCTCGGCATGGTCATGCAGCTTCCCGAGCGCGACAAGCTCTCGATGAGCCGCGAGCAGATGACCTCGCGCCTCGCCATCATGATGGGCGGGCGCGTCGCCGAGGAGCTCGTGTTCGGCAACGAGAAGGTGACGTCCGGCGCGTCCTCCGACATCGAGCAGGCGACCAAGCTTGCGCGCATGATGGTGACCCGCTGGGGCCTCTCGCCCGAGCTCGGCACGGTTGCTTACGGCGAGAACCAGGACGAGGTGTTCCTCGGCTACCAGGTGGCGCGCCAGCAGAACGTCTCGGAAGAGACCAGCCGCAAGATCGATGCCGAGATCAGGAAGCTGGTCGAGGCCGGCTATTCGGACGCCGAGCGCATCCTGCGCGAGAAGCGCGCCGACCTCGAGACCCTCGCCAAGGGCCTGCTCGAGTTCGAGACGCTGACCGGCGACGAGATCACGGACCTTCTGGCCGGCAAGCGGCCGGTGCGCGAGTCCGTGATCGAGCCGTCAACGCCGCGTGGCTCGGCCGTTCCGCCGGCCGGCAAACCGCGTCCGCGCCCGGAAACGGGTGGGCTCGAGCCGCAGCCGCAGGCATAAGATTCAACTCCTGCTGTGGTACGAAGCGCCCGCCCTCAGGCGGGCGTTTTCGTTTGGTCGTGCATCGGATTTTTGCACGCTCGTCCCCTCGCAAGCGAGGGACTTAGGTCGGATCAAGACTGGACTCCCGCTTCCGCAGGAAGAGCGGGCGATCGAGCTGCGCCCCGACAGCGTTCACGCTCATCGATGACAAGCGACGTCGAACAACAGACATCGCCGCCCTGGACGCTCGCCGGCTTCAACCTCGGCATGCGGCTCGCGCTGCCGGTGCTGCCCGGCATGATCGCGTTCGGGCTCGCAGTCGGCGCCACCGCCGCGCGCAAGGGGTTCACGTTCGTCGAGAGTCTCCTGATGAACGTCTTCGTCTATGCCGGCATGTCGCAGCTCGTCGCGATGGAAGCGTGGCCGGAGCGCGTGACGGTAGGCGCCATGGCGGCGCTCATGGTGCTGATGGTCACCGTCAATGCGCGCATGCTGCTGATGAGCGCGGCGCTCTATCCGTGGCTCGGCTCGTCGTCGCCCTGGAAGATCTATCCGACGCTGCATGTGCTGGCCGATCCGTCGTGGATCATCGCCATGCGCTACCGCGCGAACGGCGGCTCCGACGCCGGCATCCTGCTCGGGTCGAGCGTGCTGCTGGCGGTGGCGTGGATCGGCGCGAGCAGCGTCGGCTATGTCGGCGGCACGCTGATCGCCGATCCGCGCCGCTACGGCATCGATCTGGTGATGCCGATCTTCTTCGCCGCCATGCTGATCCCGCTCTGGCGCGGCGCGCGGCCGGCGATCGCGTGGATCGTTGCCGGCGTGGTCGCGGTCACGGTGCACCAGCTCGCGGGCGGCTGGTGGTTCATCGTCGCCGGCGCGATCGCCGGCAGTGTCGTCGGAGGCTTCCTCGATGACACCGATTGAGAGCGCGGATTTCGGCGTGCTGGCCGCGTTCGCCGCGATGGCGGTCGCGACCTATGCCATGCGCGCCGGCGGCTTCTGGATGATGCAGCACGTGCCGCCGAGCCCGCGGCTGCGCAAGATGCTGAACGCGCTGCCCGGATCGGTGATCGTCGCCGCCGTGCTGCCCATCATCGTGCGCGACGGCATCACCGCGATCCTCGCCATCGGCGCCGCGGTTGCGGCGATGCTGTTGACGCGGCGCGATATCGTCGCCGTCGTCGCCGGCATGGCGGTTGCGGTCGCCGCCCGCGCGGCGGGCTGGTGAACCAGCAAGAGTGATGTGGGCTCGCGAACGTGCGACGCACCGGGTGGACTCCCTCTCCCCGGAGGGGCGAGGGTTGGGGTGAGGGGGTTCGAACCTATCGAGACCGTACCCCCTCACCCCACCCCTCTCCCATCCGAACTCGGGTTTACCCGAGTTCGGCACCAACTAAGTTGTCGAAGTCGGAAACATCCGACTTCGACTGGAGAGGGAGCAGACCGAGTTCGCCGCCCGACACGATTCCGACCTCATCAGTTGTAGGTGCCCAAACCGATGCCGCTGCAGAACCGCGTCGATCCCTTCGGCGAACTGTTCGCGAGCCCGGCGCGCGGAACGCGGTTCGGCAATCGCGGCGGGCGTTTCCATACCGACGACCGGACGCTGACCAAGCGCCGCTGGGTATCGCGGACCTGGATCTGCTGCGTGCTCGCGTTCAAGAACCGCCAGCGCGACGTCTGGGGACGCTACTACACCGAGCTGTTCTTCCTCGATGAAGTCACCGCGCTCGCCGCCGGTCACCGGCCGTGCTTCGAATGCCGCCGCAAGGATGCGAAAGCATTCGCCGAAGCGTGGCAGCAGGCGTTCAAGCTTCGCACGCCTCCGCGCGCCGACGACATGGACGACGTGCTGCATCGCGAGCGGCTCGACGGCCGCGCCAAGCGCCGGCATCGGCGCGCGCTCGACGATCTGCCGGACGGCGCCGTCATCGCCATGGAGGAGGGCGCCTTTGCGGTCCGCGGCAACGCGCTGCTGAAGTGGGCGCCCGCGGGCTACGCTGCGCCCAAGCGGCGCCCGCGCGGCGGCATAGTGGATGTCCTGACCCCGCCCGCGATCCTCGCGGCGCTTAAGGCCGGCTACCGGCCGCAATGGCATCCGAGCGCGGAGAGGCGGGGCGACCGCAGATAGCGCCGTCTCACCGCGGCGAGGTCTGATCGACATCGACGTTTCCGTCTCCTCGCGTATACTCGCGTCCATAAACACAAGGGAGGAAGTGATGCTGAGGAAGGTTCTGCTTGGTGCGGCTTTTGTTGCTTTCGCTGCCGGCGCTGCGTCGGCCCAGGATAAGCGCCCTGGTTACGGCCCGGCGGTGAATGTCGCCACCGCCAAGAAGATCGCAGCCGGCGTCATCGCCGAATGCCAGAAGAACAGCTGGAACGTCGCCGTCGCCGTGGTCGATACCCACGGCGGCCTGGTTTACTTCGAGCGCATGGACGACACGCAGATCGCCAGCCTGGAAATCGCCATCGGCAAGGCCAAGGCTGCCGCGACCTATCGGCGTCCGACCCGCGCTTTCGCGGACGTGATCAACATGGGCGGACCGGCAACCGCCACGCTGCCCGGCGTGTTCGCCTCGCCCGGCGGACTGCCGATCATGGTCGACGGCAAAGTCACCGGCGCCGTCGGCGTGAGCGGCGTCACCGGCGACCAGGACGAGCAATGCTCGAGAGCCGGCCTGGGCACCAAATAGCTTCTGCTTCAGGCGAGCAATAGCCTATGCGTGACGTCGCGCGCGATCCTCGCCGCGCGCGGCCGACCGGAAGCGAGCCGGTCGCGGCGCTTGCGCTCTGGATTAATTTCCTATATGATGCGTCGTTGCCCCTGAGGACGCGCCGCCACCGATTTCGTCGATCTGCCGGAAAGACCTGTAAGACGGTAAGATTTCTTCGCTAATGGACTGATCGAATTCAGGATTTTTGGTGTTTCGGCCATCTTACAGGCCCGCGCCTGCGCTGTAAGATCAGCTTCGGCGACGCGGGAGTTGGCCATTGCTTCGGCTGCGTATGTTCGTGTCCTCGCCGGGAGACGTCGGTGCCGAGCGTGCCGTCGCGCTCGCCGTCGCCGAGCGCTTGCAGCTTGAATTCCGCGGCCAGGTTCAGTTCGAGACCTACCTGTGGGAGCGCAGCCTGCTGCGCGCCACCGACACCTTCCAGGCGCAGATCCTCGACATCCAGCAGGCCGATCTCGCGTTGTTCATCCTGTGGGCGCGGGTCGGCACGCCGCTGCCGCTCGAGCAGTTCAGCCGGCCCGACGGCAGCGGATACAGCTCCGGCACCGAATACGAGTTCGAGCGCGCGCTGCATGGCTTCGAGGAGCGCAAGTCGCCGGAGATCTTCTGCTACCTGAAGACCGCCGAAGTGCGGCTGTCGATGAAGGACCGCGAGCAGCGCGCCCAGCAAGTCGCCGAGCTCGACGCGGTGAGCCAGTTCGTCGACAGGTGGTTCCGCAATCCGGACGGCACGTTCCGGTCGGCCTTCTACAATTTCGAGAAGACCCCGCAGTTCGAGGAGCTGATCGAAGTCCATCTGCGCGAATGGATCCGCGACCGGCTCAAGAGCGTCGAACAGCCGTCGACACAGCAGCAGGTCTGGAAAGGCTCGCCGTTCCGCGGCCTGCAAGCATTCGATTTCGAGCACGCGCTGATCTATTGCGGCCGCACCGGCCTGGTCTCCGAGGTGATCGACGTCCTGCGCCGGCGTGCGGCCGCGGGTCAAGGCTTCCTGATGATCACCGGCATGAGCGGCGTGGGCAAATCCTCCCTCGTCAAGGCCGGCGTGTTGCCGATCCTCACGCGCCCGCGGGTGGTCGAGCATGTGATCGGATGGCGGCGCGCGATCTTCAAGCCCGACGTCGGCTCGCAGAGCTCGCTCGCCGGCTTTGCGGCGGCGCTGCTCGCACGAGAACGCGCTGCCCGAATTGGCCGACGATGCGACGCCGCTGGAGGCGCTGCTCGCCGATCCTCCCGCGCTGACCTTGGCGATCAAGCGCGCGCTCGAGCGCGCCACCAAGAAGGCGCGCGAGGCCAGTCCCGATCCCGACCCGGAAGGCAACGTCAGGCTGGTCGTGGTCTGCGATCAGTTCGAGGCGATCTTCGACGAGACCGTGACGGCGGCGGAGCGCTCCGCGCTATGCGAAGCGCTGCGCACCATGATCCTGACCGGCGACGTCTGGGTCATGGCCACGCTGCGCGCGGACTTCTTCAGCCGCTGCGCCGTTCTGCCGGAGCGATTCCGCGACCTGTTCATCGAGCAGGGCGGCATCTACGCCGTCGGCGGGCCGCGCCCGGCGGAAATCTCCCAGATGATCCGCCGGCCGGCGATGATGGCGGGCCTCACCTTCGAACGGCGCGGCGACCCGGAAGAGGGGCTCGACGACGTGTTGCGAGATGCCGCCTCGGGCAACGCGACCGTTCTGCCGCTGCTGCAGTTCACGTTGGACGAGCTGTGGCGGCGCAGCGCCGGCTCGGGCGTGTTGCGATTTTCCGACTACGAGAATCTCGGCGGGCTGCACGGCGCGCTGCGGCTGCGGGCGGATGAGGTCTTTGCCGGCCTGCCGGCGCAGGTGCAGGCCTCGTTGCCGAAGGTGCTGGCCGGACTGGTTCATACCGACCCGACCGACGACCACCGCATCCTCCAGAACCGGGTTGCGCGCGACCAGTTCTCCGGCTCGCCGGACTGCCTGGCGCTGATCGCCGCGTTTGTCGACGCCCATCTCCTGGTCAGCGACCAGGCGCCCGACGGCACCGCGGTGATCGGCCTGGCGCATGAGGCGCTGCTGCGCGAGTGGCCGCCGGCGGTGCAGTGGATCGAGCAGAACCGCGGACTGCTGCGGTTGCGCGCCGGCATCACGGCGGCCGCGATGTTGTGGCGCAACGACAATTCCCAGGACGGCCGGCTGCTCACGGGCGCGCTGCTCAAGGATGCCACGCGCCTCGTCAAAGAGACGCCGGAAATCGTGGCGCCGGAGGAACGTTCGTTCGTCGAGCTGTCGATAGCGCACGATCGCCGCAGGCGGCGGCGGTTGTTCAAGCAGGGAGCGGCCGCGGCGGCAGCCGTCGCGGTCGCTATCCTGATCCCGACCATCGGCGTCGGGCAGATATCGTACGGCGTGTCGTTTGTGCGCACACTGCCGGCGGTCTGGAATGACAGCCAGCGCATTCCGGTCTCGCCGGCGGCAGTCGGCAATCTGAAAGCCAGCATCGATTTGCTTGGTGGATTTTTGCATGGTGTGCTGCGGGAAGTCGCCGGCCGCCCCGAGTTGAATTCGTGGGCGGTCGCGCAACTCTCGCTCGCGCTTCACGACATCGGTTCTTCCTCGCCGCAGCTCGCCGCCGGACCGCCTATTTCGGGGCAGCAACTGCGCGCGATCATGAGCGAAACCCGCGATATCGGCTGCCACTGCTGGCGGGAGACCGAAGACAAGCTGCCGCATTCGGTGGCGTCGGCGTGGGTGATCTACGTGCTGGCGCAGTACGACCAGCCTGCCTTGCCTGCGGAGATCGACGCCATTCTGAATCGCCAAGCCGCAAACGGGTGGTGGGCGATGTTCCCGTCGAACAGCGACGAGCGGAATGCCTCAACCTCCGCTACGGCCTGGACAGCCTTGGCGCTGCACCACCAGCTGAAAAAAGGTCTCATTGCTCCCGAGCAACGATGGCAGGTCGACAGGGCGGTGAAGAGCGCCGCCGCGTGGCTCATCGAACGCACGCTTCCGAATGAGGCGCGCTGGCTGGAATATCCGCCCGACCAGACTTTCGAGCGCAATCATGAGTATCTCGCGGTTTCAGCGCTGGTGATCCACGTCCTGCGTACGGTGGCGGGATCGGCGCAATTCGACGCGCGGTGGCTGGACCGGCTGCCGCAGGCGGTGCCGTCGCCGCTGGATAACGAACAGGCCAAAGGATACGTGTTCCGCAGCAAGACCCAGTTCACGCTGGACGACGTGCGGCACTACCGCTTCCCCTGGATGCTGACCACGACGATCGATGCCTACGCCAACGGCGGCGCGACCCAAAAAGCGCGCGCCGCCTTGTGGATCGAGGAAGCGCTGCGCCGGCCGCTGACGCCCGCCGACCTGCGCAACGAGCATTGGACGATCGCCGAGACGCTGTTCGCGCTCCGGCACGTACGATCGGTGCTGGAGGGAACGGCCGGCCGTCCTGCCGTCTCGGTCGGGGCGCCACGCTAGAATTCCCGCAGTTTCCGCTCGACTTTCCTCAGGAATCGCGCGCGCTTCTCGGCGGTGATGTCATCCATCCCGTACTGCGCGAGCCAGAGCGTGCGCGCGCTCGGCGCATAGAGCATGCGGATGCCGCGCATCAGCGCGCTGCGGCCGGGGTCGCCGATCAGCTTGTTGAGCCACCACGGCGAGCCGTAGGTCGTCACCACGGCGAAGCGCGTGATGTTGTGCAGCAGCGGCAGCGTCCTTCCGCCCTGGAGCGTGAAGGCGACGCCCGGCACCCAGACGCGGTCGATATAGCCCTTCAGGATCGCGGGCATGCCGTACCACCAGGTGGGATAGACGAAGACGAGGCCCTCGCAGTTGGTGAGCCGATCGATCTCCTTCGCGACGGATGCGCGGTTGGCGCCGACGTCGTGATAGGCGCGGCGCTCGGCCTCCGACAGCACCGGCTGGAAGCCTTCCGCGTTGAGGTCGCAGTCGTCGACGGTGTGGCCGGCCTCGCGCAACGTCTTCACGACGCATCGATGCAGCGCCGCGACGAAGCTGTCGTCCACCGGGTGTGCGTAGACCACCAGATAGCGCATGGTGACCTGCCGTCTTAACCTTTGAGCGCGGCCTTGATCGCCTCGACCCCGCCGCCGGATTTCGCCGCCGCGATGATCCGCGCTTCGGTGGCGGCGAGCTTGTCGTTCGCCGCCTTCATCGCGTCGATCTTGTCGACCGGCACGACCACCGCGCCGTGGCGGTCGGCATGGATCAGGTCGCCGCTCTTGGTCGCCATGCCGGCGACGTTGATGTCGATGCCGTAGTCGACGACATGCACGTAGGCATGCGACGGCACGATCATGGCGGCGAGCATCTGAAAGCCTGGCGCGATCATCGGGATGTCCCGGATGCTGCCATCGGTCACCACGCCGAGCGCGCCCAGCGCCTTGTGCACGTTCGACTGCACCTCGCCCCAGAACGCGCCGAAGCCGGCATGCTCGCCATCGAGATCGTGCATCACCATGATCGCGGGCTGCGGCGCGCCCGCGACATAATCGAGATAGTCGAGCCGCTTCTGCATGTAGCCGGCTTCCCCGAGCGGCACCTTGTCCTTGGCCTTGAAGGTCACGGTCTTGGCGAAGCCGACGATCGGCGGCAGGTCGGGGAAGGGGCAGTGCAGATGCTTGACGGTGTAGCCGTGGCCGCGCCGCTCGGGCGCGACCATCTCGATCAGATTGCACACGGTCGGGGTATCGATCGAGCGCAGGAATTCGAATTGGCTGGCGGTCACGGTCGTCATGGGCATGGTTCCTGAAGAGGGTCCGTCAGTCCGATCATAGCTGGCATTGCCGGATCGGCATCCGCGTCAGGCGGAAGGTTCGGTCGTCGCTGCGGGTCAGCGGCCGGTGCCCGAACTGCTGTCCGGTTTGCGCCTTCACGCATTCGTTGTCGATCGGCAGGCCGGAATGCCGATTGGCGAGCAGAATCTCGTCGCCGGGACCGCGCACGAGCTGGAAGCTGCGGTCGCGGCAGGCCGACGGCCCGTCGCCCTCATGCTGCCGGAGGCAATCCCAATCCCCTTCGCGCGGCGTGCAGGCGTAGCGCACCGTGGTGGTCTTGAGATTCGCGCGCAGCGTCACCGACACGTCGAGCTTGACGTTGAACCACCAGAACTTGCTGGCCGCGTCGTCGTCGCGCTCCTTGCCGGGCGTGAGGCGGCCGACACGGATCTGCGACACCACCTGTTTCGGGTTGCTCTTGAGATGCGCGGCATCGTAGTCGCGCCCGAAGCAGAACTGCTCGTCCTCCTTGAAACGCTCCCGCAGCGGCATCCCGGCCGGGACCGGCGTGGCCTTCTGCTCCTCGGCGCGGCAGGCCGCGACCGGCTGGCTGTCGAGCCGGAACACCTTATCGTCCGCACCCGGATCGAAATGGCGTTGCTGGCCTTCCTCCACCTCTTCGCCGCAGCCGCCGATCAGGACGAAACCGTTGTTGTGCAGCAGCACGGAGTTCGCGCCCGAGCGCGCGAGGCGGAAGCTGCCGCCGTCGCACTCGACCATGCAGCGCACGCCCTCGCGCGTTTCCTGGTCGCAGGTGAGCGAATTGTGGAAGGTGCTCTTGCGGTCGCGGAAGTTGACGAAGGCGGTGACGGTCGCCTGTCCGTCCTCGCGGAAATTCCGGATCGACTCGGCGCGCGCGTCGGGCGTCCAGTTCTCCGCCTCGCGCCGCGCCTCGAGCGAGCGCAGCACATGGAGGCTCGTGACCTTCTGCTTGGGGTGGGCTTTCAGGTGGGCGGCGTCATAGACCCGGCCGAAGCAGGCGTCCCGGTCGGCGGTGAAAATAGTCGGGCGGGTCTCGGTGACCGAGGCGGTCGGCCAGGCGGCCAGCGCCGTGACGGCCAGAACGCGGGCAAACAAGGGGATTTGCAGGGGTTTCTCCATCAGCCGGCCACAGTCGCGGGGAAGATTTTGCGGGAGGTATCGTCAACGGCTGTGAACCTTAACCGGTCCTGAACCGACCAATATCATACCTGCAAGGGGCTGGCGGGCCTTCCGATCACATGATTGGCAGTACCGGCGCCCCGCGCCTCTATTGTGTATTGTGGTCCGGGGGAAATCGAATGCAGCAATTGAATTCTTTGCGCACCAACGTCCTGATGCGCTCCGCGACGCTGGCCGTTCTCGCCGCCGGCCTCATGGCCAGCCCAACCCTCGCCCAGACCGCCAGCCCGCCCAAAGCGAAGGCAAAAAGCCAGACCGAGGCCAATACGCCCAAGCCCAAGAAGTCGCTCGCGGGCGTGGGCTCCACCCGGGTCTCGAATTCGCCTTATCCGAGCTATGACAACGACACCGCGCGGAGAATCTCGGCCGCGATGCTGAGCTATTCGACGATCGAAGTCCGTGGTGGTTGGCCGACGCTGCCGGCGGATACCACCAAGCTTGCCCCCGGTGCGACCGGTCCCGAGGTGGCGCGGTTGCGCGAGCGCCTCGCCATCACCGACGATCTTGCCCCAGAGCATGCGAGCGGCGACGTCTTCGATGCCAATGTCACGGCCGCCATCAAGCGCTTCCAGTCGCGCCACGGGCTCGAAGAGACCGGCACGATCGGCCAGCGCACGCTCGCCGCGCTCAACGTGCCGGTGACGCAGCGGCTGCGCCAGCTCGCCGCCTCGCGCGAGCGCCTCTCCGCCATGGATTTCACGTTCGGATACCGCTACGTGGTGGTGAATATCCCGGCGGCGGTCGCCGAAGCGGTCGAGAACGGCAAGGTCGCGCGGCGTCACGCCGCCATTGTCGGCAAGCCCGACCGGCCGTCGCCGACGCTCACCACCTCGCTCACGGCGGTCAACCTCAATCCGACTTGGACCGTGCCGCTCGGCATCCTGAAGAAGGACATCCGCACCAAGATGCGCCGCGACCCCGGCTACATCGCGCGCATGCACATGCGCGTGCTTGACGCCTCCGGGCGCGAGATCAGTCCGGCTTCCGTAAACTGGAATTCCGACGGTGCGCCGAACTTTACGGTGCGCCAGGATTCCGGCACCTGGAACGCGCTCGGTGCCGTGCGCTTCGACATGCCGAATTCGCACTCGGTATATCTCCACGACACCAACAACCGCGCACTGTTCAGCGCCGACTACCGCTTCCAGTCGTCGGGCTGTGCGCGCATCGAGAACCCGCGCGATCTCGCGGTCTGGCTGTTGCAGGAGCAGAACGGGAGCCGGGCGCAGATCGATGCCGCGATCGCAACCGGGCAGCGGCAGGACATCCGTCTGACCCGCAAGGTGCCGGTCGCCTGGGTCTATCTCACCGGCTGGGTGACCGCCGATAACGTCGTGCATTTCCGCGACGACATCTACAACCACGATGGCGCGCCCTCGCGTGCGCTGATCGCGGACCTGCGCTCGCCGCGTGACGAACTGCTCGCTTCGGGCTTCATTCTACAGTCCGCCGATCCGGAGTCGGTCCGGCAGGTCTCGTATCTCGACAGCCAGTAAAGCTGAAACGCATCAGCCCGCCCCGCTTCAAGATGCGGGCGTAGGCTTGCCCCGCCACATCGCGGCGACCACCGCCGCGATCACGCCGATCATCGCGCACACCAGCGCGACGCAGGCCGGCCAGCCGGCCTTCTCGAAGGCCAGCCCGGTCAGGTATGCGCCGAAGCTGCCGCCGATATAGAAGATCGTGACGTAGAGGCCGACCGCCGACGAGCGGCCTTCCTGCGCGGTCAGCGCGACATAGCCGGTCGAGATCGCCTGCGAGATCAGGCCGCAGATCGCGGCGATCGCGAGCCCGACGATGATCGCGGCGAGTGACGGGATCAGCGTCAGCAGAATCCCGCACACCCACACCGCGCAGTTGCCGAGCATGAACGGCCGCTGTCCGAACCGGTGGATGAAGCGGCCGGTCATCGGCGTGACCGCGGCGCCGAGCAGGTAGACCAGGAATACGGCCCCGAGCAGCGTCGCCGAGAATGAGAACGGCGGCGCCGCCAGCACGAAATTGATGTAGGTGAAGGTGGCGATGAAATTGAACAGCGTCCCGAAGCCGACCGCATAGGTCGCGAGCAGCTGCGGGTTGCGCAGGTGCTGCAGCAGCTGCCGAAGCGACGCGGCGAGGCTTTCCGAGCGCACGAAGTGGCGCTCGCGCGGCAGCAGCGCCGCCACCGCGGCGGCGGCCGCGAGCGTGATCAGCGCCAGCACGGCATAGGCGCCGCGCCAGCCGATCAGGTCGGCCAGCACGCCGGTGACGAACCGTCCGCTGAAGCCGCCGAGGGTCGCGCCCGACGTATAGATGCCGGCCATGCCGGCGACCTCCGCCGCCGGCCATTCGTCGCCGATATAGGCGATGATCACCGCGAAGATCGACGGCAGCGTCAGCCCCTGGATGAAGCGCCACACGATCAGCGACTGCACGTCGGACGCCGTCGCGATCATCAAGGTCGGGATCGCGAGCGCCACGATCGACGCGGTGATGACGCGCTTGCGCCCGATGACGTCGGCCACCGCGCCGCTGAATGGTGCGGTGAGCGCCACCGCCAGGGTGCCGGCGGTCATGGTGGCGCTGATCACGGCGGCGCTGACGGAGAATTCCGCCGCCCATGACGGCAGCAGCGCCTGCGGCGAATAGAGGTTGATGAAGGTGCAATAGCCGGCGAGACCGACGGCGGTGCCGCGCGCGATGGCATTCATGAGCTGGGCTTCATGAGGTGGTTGTAGCCTCGTTCATCGCGGTCGCTTTGATCGCGATGGCTATTGACCGCGCGGGACGGAGCCGAATGATGGCGCCATCGCCACGTCAATAACATGGAGGACAGCGTGCTTGTCGATCTTCGCACCTATCGCGTGAAACCGGGCTTCGCCCAGGCCCAAATGGACGTCTACGAGAAATATGGCTTCGCCACCCAGATCAAGTATTGCGGCGAGCCGATCGCCTATCTCTCGGCCGAGAGCGGCGATCTCAACACGCTGGTGCATCTGTGGGCGTTCGAGAATGCCGGCGACCGCGCCGAGCGGCGCGCCGCCATGACCAAGGAGCCGGCCTGGCATGAATATGTGCGCAAGAACGCCGAGAACGGCTACATCGTCGACCAGCGCACCAGCCTGATGGTGCCGGCGAAGTTCGCGCCGATCAAACGGTAGCTGCCGCCCGGCACATCCCCGCTATCGTGGGGACGGCCCTGGTTGCTATAACCCCCGTCGATAGCGGCAGGGAGAACGTAATGCGTGGCAATGACGGCATGCGGACAGGCGGCGAAATCCTCGCCGATCAACTCGTCATCCATGGCGTGCGCCATGTGTTCTGCGTGCCCGGTGAAAGCTACATCGCCGCGCTCGACGGCATGTATGGCGGCCCGATCGAATTGACGGTGTGCCGCCAGGAAGGCGGCGCGTCGATGATGGCCGAGGCGGTCGGCAAGGCGACCGGCCGGCCCGGCATCTGCTTCGTCACCCGCGGCCCCGGCGCCACCAATGCGTCGGCGGGCCTGCATATTGCGCGGCAGGATTCCACGCCGATGATCCTGTTCGTCGGCCAGATCGGGCGCGACATGCGCGACCGCGAGGCGTTCCAGGAGCTCGACTACCGCGCGGTGTTCGGCTCGATCGCAAAATGGGTCACTGAAATCGACGACCCGGTGCGCATTCCTGAGCTGGTCTCGCGCGCGTTCTACACCGCCACCAACGGCCGCCCCGGTCCGGTGGTGGTGGCGCTACCGGAAGACATGCTGGAAGAGCGCGCCACGGTGGCCGACGTGCCGGCGTTCGAGGCGATCGAGACCTCGCCGGGCGCCGCCGAGATCGAGCGCATGCGGCAACTGCTTGCGGAAGCTCAGCGGCCGATCGTCATCGCCGGCGGCAGCCGCTGGTCGGAAGCCGCGAGCGCCGCGCTGATGCGGTTCGCGGAGCGCTTCGACATTCCGGTCGCGACCTCGTTCCGCCGCACCCATGTGATGGACCCGCTGCATCCGAGCTATGCCGGCGACCTCGCCAGCGGTCCCAATCCCAAGCTGCTCGCGCGCGTGAAGGCGGCCGACCTCGTGCTGCTGATCGGCGGCCGCCTCGGTGAATGGCCGACACAGGGTTATACGCTGCTCGACGTGCCGGTGCCGAAGCAGACGCTGATCCACGTGCATCCGGGCATCGAGGAGCTCGGCCGCGTCTACCGTCCGCACCTCCCGATCCACGCCACGCCGACGGCGTTCGCCGCCGCGCTCGACGAGATAGCGGCGCCGAACGACGTGCGCTGGCGCGACGAGACCAAGGCGGCGCATGCCGACTATCTCGCGTTTTCCGAAAAGCCGACCGCCGTGCCGGGCCCGGTCAATCTCGGCGAGATCGTCGTGGGACTGCGCGAGACGCTGCCGGCCGACGCCATCGTGACCACCGGCGCCGGCAATTTCTCGATCTGGGTGCAGCGCTTCTACCGCTATCGCAAATACGGCACGCTCTACGCACCGGCGTCCGGCTCGATGGGCTACGGCCTGCCGTCGGCGGTCGCGATGAAGCGGACGATGCCGGATCGCACCGTGGTGGCGTTCTGCGGCGACGGCGACTTCATGATGACGGGCCAGGAATTCGCCACCGCCGTGCAATACGAGCTGCCGCTGATCGCGGTCGTCGTCGACAACGGCATCTACGGCACCATCCGCATGCACCAGGAACGCCACCATCCCGGTCGCGTGATCGCGACGACGCTGCGCAATCCGGATTTCGCGGCCTATGCGAAGGCGTTCGGCGGCGTCGGCTTCACGGTGGAGAAGACCGCCGACTTCGCAGCTGCCTTCAAGGCGGCGCAGCAGGCCGGCAAGCCCGCGATCATCCACGTCAAAGTCGATCCCGATGCGATCGCGCCGAGCGCAACGCTCAGCGCCATCCGCAAGCAGGCGCAGGCCGCGCAGGGTTGAACTCGCATTGCGCTGTTGGGGTGAATCATGGCTCACTCCTTGCCATGCCCTATCGGCGCACCGACAACGTCCGACGCAAGCTGGCGGCCCGGCACGAGGCGATCCTGGCGGCGGCGCGGGCGCTGGCGTCGGAGGGCGGCATCGCGGCCGTGCAGATCGCGCCGGTGGCCGAGCGGGCCGGCATCGCGGCCGGCACCGTCTACCGATATTTTCCGTCGAAGACCGAGCTGGTCGCGGAGCTCGTCGCATCACTCGCACAATCCGAGATCGCCGCGATCGCGAAAGCCGCCGACGCGGCGCCGGGGCCGCTGTCGGCGCTGGCAGCGGCGGTCGCGACCTTTGGCGCGCGGGCGCTCGCCGACCGGCGGCTCGCTTTCGCGTTGATCGCCGAGCCGGTCGGCCCCGACCTCGATGACGCCCGGGTGAAATATCGCAAGGCGCTCGCCGGCGCGTTCGAGGCGCGCATCCGCGTCGCGGTCGCGGGCGGGCATCTGCCGGACCAGGACCCGGCGGCGGCCGCGCCGGCGCTGGTCGGCGCGCTGATCGAGGGCCTGGTCGGGCCGCTGGCTCCGGCGAGCGGCCATGACCCGGCCCGGCAGCGCGCGGCGGTGCAGGCGCTCACGTTGTTTGCCCTGCGGGCGCTCGGCGTGGTGGACGCGCGCGCGCGCGGGCTCGTGGTGCAGACGCAGATTGCGGCGCGCTAAGCCGACGTTGGGCCCGGGGCAAACTTTCGCGTGGGCGGTGGCGGCTGCAAGAATTCGACACCCATGTTCGTGCCATTGCGCCACACGACGCGGCACGAGCGATGCGCGGGACTAAGGGCGGACAGCAGCAACGTAAATTGCGTCGGCGGCTCCAGTTGCTCGTCAATCGCGATTTTGGCGCCGCCCTGCGACACGTTCAGGAGCATGCATCGATGGGGTGGCTGTCCCGGATCAACGACAATCCACACCGGATAGCGCACCACCTGACGCTTGTATTTTCTGAGCTCCTGGGGCTGCGGCGGCGTAACGTTCATGATAATCGCGTCGCAATCCGGCAATGAGATTTTGAATTGCGATTACTATCTTCGGTTGAAGCCGTTAATACCCGGTAAACCATAAGAAACGCCGCGCCGGCGGGGGATGGAGCTGCGGGGGATGGAGCTACTGCAGCGTAGCGCTGGCGATCCAGTCGGTGACCGCGCGCAGCGCGCATTCGCGGCTCTCGTCCTTGCGATGCGCCTCGTAGACGGCAAGCTGAGCGTCGGCCGACGTGCCGGCCGCGGCGATGGCCTGACAGCGCCTGATCTCGGTGCTGCATTCGAGCGCGTCGATATCGGACGCGGTTTCCTCGATCAGGCGGTCGAGCATCTCGGCGACGGTCACGGCGCCTTCCTCGGCCACGAAGGTGCCGTGCACGCCGTAGCGCTGCGCGCGCCACTTGTTCTCGACCACGATGGCGCGCGAGACCGCGTTCATGTCGGCATTGCGCCAGGGGTTGTTGTAGAGATGCCGCCCCAGCGTGCGGTAGAGCGCGGCGATCGCCAGCGTATCGTCGAGCAGCGTGCAGCAGTCGGGCGCGCGCAGCTCCAGCGTCGGGTGGTTGAGCGAGGGCCGGATCGCCCACCACACGTAGCTTGAATCTTCCATCACGCCGGCCTTCACCAGTGCGGCGACATAGGCGTCGAATTCCTCCTTGGTGCGGAACAGCTCCGGCACGCCGGTGCGCGGCAGCTCGTCATAAGCCGCGAGCCGATAGCCCTTGAGGCCGGTGCGGCGCGACTGCCAGAACGGCGACGAGGTCGACAGCGCCAGGAACAGCGGCAGGTACGGCAACATGCGGTACATCAGGTCGACGCGCGCGTCGGGGTCGGGCAGCTCGATGTGCACGTGCATCCCGCACAGCATGTTGCGCTGCCCGATCATCTGCAGATCGTGCATCACGGCGTCGTAGCGTTCCTTCTGGGTCTGCAGCGAATCGCCCCAAATCGCGGTCGGATGCGTGCCGGCGGCCAGAAAGGCGAGGCCGTGTTGGGCGGCAACGGCGGCCAAGGTCTGCCGCAATTCCCGAAGCTCTCGGCGCGCTTCGGCCATGCTGGTATGCGGCGACGAGACGACCTCGATCTGCGACTGCAGGAATTCGCCGGCGACATGGCCGCCGGTCGCCTTGCGCGCGGCGTCGAAGAACGCCTGCGGCATGCCGCGCGCGACCGATTTGGTCTCCGCGTCGACCAGGAAATATTCTTCCTCGATGCCGAAGGTGAAATTGCCGGCCATTCATTGCCTCGGTTGGTGGCCTCGACCGCAAGCCTGAACCAGACGCACGACGCACGTGTCATTTTTTTGGGAGGGCGGCGGAATAACGCGAATCGCGGTATCCGGTTCCCATCGCAAGCTAGAAATTTCAAAAGCCTGACCGCCGGTCAATGCGACATCAAAACCGGCACCGGCATCGACTTGAGAATGCTGCGGGTCACCCCGCCGAGGATGAATTCGCGCAACCGTGAATGGCCGTAGCCGCCCATCACGATGAAATCAGCGCCGCTGTCGGCAGCGTGGGCGAGGATCGCGGTCTGCACGTCGGCGTTGCCGGCGGCGATCCGTTTGATCTCCACATTGATCCCGTGCCGGGCAAGGTGGCGCTTCATGTTGGCGCCGGTGATCTCGCCGCTCTTGTCGCGCTCGCCGGTCACCACCACGATCTCGATCGCCTTGGCGCGCTCGAGCAGCGGCACCGCATCACCGATGGCGCGCGCGGCGGGGCGGCTGCCGTCCCAGCACACCATCACTTTGTCGAGCTTGAGCGGCCGCGACTGGATCTGCGGCACGACGATGACCGGACGGCCGGACCCGAACAGCGCGCCCTCGATCAGGAGCTCTTCCGAGACGCCCTGGTCGCGCGGTGCCTGCCCGACCACGGCGATATCGAAGCGCCGCGCGATGCGGCCGAACAGGTCGGACGCGCCGGCGATGCTGGCGTCGAGCAGGCGGGTCTCCGCGGAAACGCCCGCGTTCTTCGCCGCCGCCTCGAAATTGGCGACGGCGGTCTTGGCGGCCTTGGCGTTCTCTTCGCGCTGGACCTCGATCAGGTCGGTCGGGATGCCGCCGAGCAGGCTCCCCGGGATCACCGGCTCATAGACGAAGGCGACGCCGACGACATGCGCGCCATGGACCTGGCCCATGGAGATCGCATAGTCGGCGGTCACGTCCGGCGTGCCGCCACCGCCGAGATTGACGACCAGGTCCTTGATCATCGCATCCGACTCCTCGCCCGCAAATAACGCTTGCGGGGCAGGCCGGGTTCAGGAGCAGTTCAAGAAGCAGCGTCAGGGCTTACTACTTGTCGCCGCTCTCTTTGAACTGCTTCAGGAACGCCCACAGGTTGGCGATGTCCTTCTCGTCCCGGACGCCGGCGAAGGCCATGCGCGTGCCCGGCATCCGCTGCATCGGATTCTTGATGTATTCCGCGAACGACGCGTCGCCCCAGGTAATGCCGGAGCTCTTGTTGGCCTCGGAATAGTTGAAGCCCGGCAGGGTGCCGGCCGCGCGGCCGTCGAGGCCGTTGAGCGGCGGACCAAGCTTCACCTTGGCGCCGGGGCCGGCGTCGTGACACGGGAAACACATCCGCTTAAAGACACCCTGACCGGCTTCCACGTCCTGCGTGAACCCGCTTCCGGTGGACGCCATCACAAACGCTACCGCCAACAGACATTTCCTCATTCTCGTCTCCTCTTGTGCCGAGGCGGCCATAGCAGGCCGCACTCCGCGTCACCTCGCTACCCTGGCTCGGCTGATCCCCCCACGGGCCAAATCCGACGCCTAGACTTAGTTCCATTGCCGCAGGGACTGTCAACCGCTTCGGTGCGGATTCTGTGCGGCGAAGGTATGGGCGATTTCGCGCGCCGTTCCCGGTATAACAGGCCGTACTCGGGAGTGGCGCTCATGTCGGTTGTGATGCCGGAGCCGGATGCCGCGGTGCTGTCCCGCCGCGACCGCATCGTTGCGGCGCTCTCGGCCATCGTGCCGGGCGAGGGGGTGATCGCGTCCGAGCGGGCGATGCGCCCCTACGAATCCGACGGCCTGACCGCCTACCGCGCGCTGCCGATGGTGGTGGTGCTGCCGGAGAGCACGGGGCAGGTGAGCCGCATCCTCGCCTATTGCCACCGCGAGGGCATCAAGGTGGTGCCGCGCGGCGCCGGAACCTCGCTGTCGGGCGGGGCGCTGCCGCTGACCGACGGCGTGCTGCTCGGCATGGCCAAGTTCAACCGCATCCGCGAGATCGACTTCGACAACCGCGTGGTGGTGGCGGAGCCGGGCGTGACCAATCTCGCGGTCACCCAGGCGGTGGAGCACGCGGGCTTTACTACGCGCCGGACCCGTCATCGCAGATCGCCTGCACCATCGGCGGCAACGTGGCGGAGAATTCCGGCGGCGTGCACTGCCTGAAATACGGGATGACCACCAACAACGTGCTCGGCTGCGAGATCGTGCTGATGACCGGCGAGGTCGTGCGTATCGGCGGCAAGCATCTCGACGCCGGCGGTTACGACCTCTTGGGCATCATCACCGGCTCGGAGGGGCTGCTCGGCGTCGTCACCGAGATCACCGTGCGCATCCTGAAGAAGCCGGAGACCGCGCGCGCCGTGCTGGTCGGCTTCACGCGCGTCGGAGGACGCCGGCGATTGCGTGTCGCGCATCATCGGCGCCGGCATCATCCCCGGCGGCATGGAGATGATGGACAAGCCCGCGATCCACGCCACCGAGGAATTCGTGCACGCCGGCTATCCGCTCGACGTCGAGGCGCTCCTGATCGTCGAGCTCGACGGCCCGCAGGCCGAGGTCGATCATCTCATCGCGCGCGTCGAATCCATCGCGCGCGACTGCAAGGCCGTCACCTGCAAGGTGTCGACGTCCGAGCAGGAGCGGCTGCTTGTTCTGGGCCGGCCGCAAGGCCGCGTTCCCCGCGGTCGGGCGCATCTCGCCCGACTACTACTGCATGGACGGCACCATCCCGCGCGCCAAGCTCCCGCTGGTGCTCAAGCGCATCCGCGAACTGTCGGAGCACTACGGCCTGCGCGTCGCCAATGTGTTCCACGCCGGCGACGGCAACCTGCATCCGTTGATCCTCTACGATGCCAACAAGCCGGGCGAGCTCGACAAGACCGAAGAATTCGGCAGCGAAATTCTCAAGCTCTGCGTCGAGGTCGGCGGCGTGCTGACCGGCGAGCACGGCGTCGGCGTCGAGAAACGCGACCTGATGCCGGTGATGTTCTCGGAGACCGATCTCGCGCATCAGCAGCGGCTCAAATGCGCTTTCGACGACAAGGGCCTGCTCAATCCCGGCAAGGTGTTCCCCAAGCTGCATCGCTGCGCGGAGCTCGGCCGCTTGCATGTGCATGCGGGGCGGGTGGCGTTCCCGGATATTCCGCGGTTCTAGTATTCGACGAGGAGCGGCTCATGGCTCGCAACAAACTCAAGATCCTGATCGCGGGCGGCGGCATCGGCGGCATCACGGCGCTGCTGGCGCTGCGGCAGCGCGGCATCGAGGCCGAGCTGTTCGAGCAGGCCGCGGCCTTCACGCAGGTCGGCGCCGGTCTCCAGGTCAGCGGCAATGCAACGCGGGTGCTGCGGACGCTCGGCCTCGGCGATGCGCTGGCGCGCGTCGCCTACTATCCGGAAGGGCGCGACTACCGCGCCTGGGACACCGGCGACCGGCTCTACTACACGCCGCTCGGCAAGCGGGCGGAGGCGCGTTTCGGTGCGCCGTACTACACCGCGCATCGCGCCGACCTGCTCGACGTCCTGCTCGGCGGTCTTGGCCGGGAAGGCTTCCACCTGGGCTCGCGCATCGAGCGCTTCGATCAGGACGCCGACCTCGTCACCCTTACACTCGCCGATGGCAGCACCGCGACCGGCGACATCCTGATCGGCGCCGACGGAATCCATTCGACGGTGCGCGGACAGATGTTCGGCAAGGAGCTGCCGCGCTACACCGGCAACGTCGCCTGGCGCGGGCTGGTGCCGGCCGAGCGGGTCGCGCATCTCGATGTGGCCAAGGTGACGGGCGTGTGGATGGGACCGAACCGCAGCATCGTGCAGTACTACGTGGCGGCCGGACGGACCTTCAACTGGATCGGCATCAGCCGCTCCGAGCAGCCGGCGCGCGAGTCCTGGCTGGCCGAGGGCCGCGTCGAGGATGCGCTCGCCGAATATTCCGGCTGGCACGACACCATCCGCACCATCATCAGGGAGACGCCGAAGCTGCTGCGCCAGGCGCTCTACGACCGCGAGCCGCTGCCCGATTGGCAGGCCGGCCGCGTCGTCCTGCTGGGCGATGCCGCGCATCCGATGATGCCGTTCTACGCGCAAGGCGCCGCGCAAAGCATCGAAGATGCCTATGTGCTCGCCGGATGTCTTGCCGCGAGCCAGGACGACCCGGTCGCCGCGCTGGCGCGCTATGTTCAGCTGCGCCAGCCGCGCACCGCCTGGATGCAGGGGCTCGCGCGCCGCGAGGAGGAGCTCTACCAGATGACCGACGCGGCCACGATCGCCGAACGCAACGCGCGCATGCGCACCAACCGGATCCCCGAGTCAGCCAACTTCCCGCCCGAACAGGAGCGGCTCTACGGCTATGACGCGGAAGCCGTCCTCCACGCCTGAGGCTCGCCACAGCGCACGATGACCGACACGCTCAAACCGCGCGACGGCAAGGATGTCGAAAGCGCCGTGCAATGGGCGCTGGCGGAAGGAAAGTCATTGGAGATTGCCGGCCATGGCTCCAAGCGTACGATCGGCCGGCCGGCGCAAACCGACCTCACGCTTGATCTGTCGGCGCTCACGGGCGTCACGCTCTACGAGCCGGAGGAACTGGTGCTGACGGCGCGGGCCGGGACCCCGATCGCCGAGATCGAGGCGCTGGTCGCCTCGAAGGGCCAGCAGCTCGCCTTCGAGCCCATGGACTACGGCCCGCTGCTTGGCGGCGCCGCTGCTAGCGGCACCATCGGCGGCGTGCTGGCGGCGAACCTGTCGGGCCCGCGCCGGATCAAGGCCGGCGCGGCGCGCGACCACTTCCTCGGGCTCACGGCGGTGTCGGGGCGAGGGGAGACCTTCAAGTCCGGCGGCCGGGTGGTGAAGAACGTCACCGGCTATGACCTGTGCAAGCTGATGGCCGGCTCCTGGGGCACGCTCGCGGCGCTGACCGAGGTCACCATCAAGACGCTGCCGCGGCCGGAGACGGAGGCGACGGTCGCGATGATCGGCCTCGACGATGCAGCCGCCGTGAAGGCGATGACCGCCGCCATGGGCTCGTCGTGCGATGTATCAGGCGCCGCGCATCTGCCGGCGCCGGTGGCCGGTGCAATCCCGCTTGCCGAAGCGACAGCACAGGGCCGCGCGCTCACGCTGCTGCGGCTCGAAGGCGTGGCGCCGTCGGTCGCGCACCGGCAGGCGGCGTTGACCGAGATCGTCAAACCGTTCGGCGAGGTCGGGCTGATCGCCGAGGCGTCGTCGTCGCCGCTGTGGCGCGCGATCCGCGACGTGCTGCCGTTCGCGGCCAGCCGGACCGGCGCCGAAGCGCCGCTCTGGCGCGTCTCCACCGCACCGACGCGCGGTGCCGAGCTCGCCCGCATGGCCGCCGCCGGGACCGGCGCCACCTGCCTCTACGATTGGGCCGGCGGGCTCATCTGGCTGTCGATCGACGGGGCGGGCGACGACGCCGGCGCATCCGTCATACGCCGCGCGGTGGCGGCTTGCGGCGGCCACGCCACGCTTATCCGCGCGCCGGCGGCGTTGCGGGCGGTGGTGGAACCGTTCGAGCCGCAGGATGCCGCTCTCGCGGCATTGACGAAGCGGGTGAAGGAGGGCTTCGATCCGAAGGGGGTGTTCAATACCGGCCGGATGTGGGCGGGCGTGTAGCTCATGCAGACCTCTTTCACCCTCGCGCAGCTTGCCGATCCGAACGTCGCGGAGTCGGAGAAGATCCTGCGCGCCTGCGTCCATTGCGGGTTCTGCACCGCGACCTGCCCGACCTATGTGCTGCTGGGGGACGAGCTCGATTCACCGCGCGGCCGCATCTACCTGATCAAGGAGATGCTCGAGCACGATGCGCCGGCAACGGCCGACGTGGTGACGCATATCGACCGCTGCCTGTCCTGCCTCTCCTGTATGACGACGTGCCCGTCCGGTGTGCACTACATGCACCTGGTCGATCACGCCCGCGTCCACGTCGAGAACGACCTATCGCCGCCCCTTGCTCAATCGCACCCTGCGGGCGGTGCTGGCGGCGGTGCTGCCCGACAATCGCCGGTTCCGCATGGCGCTGTCATTGGCCCGCCTGGCGAAGCCACTGGCGCCGCTGATGGCGTTCCTGGGCCTCAAGCCGCTCGCCGCGATGCTGCGGCTGGCGCCGGCGCGGCTGCCGCCGCCGGGGGTGACGGCGGGGCAGGTCTTTCCCGCCGAAGGCAGGCGCAAGGGTCGCGTCGCCCTGATGACGGGATGCGTCACCCCGGTGATCGGGCCCTCGATCAATGACGCAGCGATTCGCGTGCTGACCCGGCACGGTATCGAGGTGGTTTTGCCGGTGGGACAGGCCTGCTGTGGCGGAGTTATCCACCACATGGGCCGTGAGCACGAGGCGCTGGCGGCCGTCCGCCGGAACATCGATTCCTGGCTCGCCGAGGCCGACGCCGGGGGGCTCGACGCCGTCCTCATCACCGCATCCGGATGCGGAACCACGGTCAAGGATTACGGCTACATGCTGCGATCGGACGCTGTCTATGCGGGTAAAGCGAAGCGCATCTCAGCGCTGGCCAAGGATATCAGCGAGTACCTGGCCGGGCTCGACATGCGCGCGACCGGCGTCGCAAGCGGCTTTGTGACGGCCTATCACGGTGCGTGTTCTCTACAGCATGGACAGAAAATCACGCGTGAACCGAAAGAATTGCTTTCCAGAGCCGGCTTCGTAGTCAAAGATGTGCCGGAGGGACATTTGTGCTGTGGGTCCGCAGGCACCTACAACATCCTTGAGGATGACATCGCGAAGAGGTTGCGTGCACGCAAGGTCGCGAATATCGAGAAGATCAAGCCTGACGTGATTGCCGCCGGCAACATCGGCTGCATCACGCAGATCGCGGCGGGCACGACTATCCCCGTGGTCCATCCAGTCGAGCTGGTCGACTGGGCAACGGGTGGTCCACAGCCCGCGGCACTGAGTGGAATGGTGCTTACCGCCGCTACGGCGCGGACCGCCGAGGCGGCACTTTGAGGGGTACGGAACAGGCACGCGCCTTGCAACTTGATGCGGTGCACCCTGGTGTAGGCGGGCCGGACTGTACCGAAACTTAGGCCGCAACGATCGGGAGGACGATCATGGCGAAGAAGCGGAAGAAGTCGAAGACGAAGGCGAAGAAAGGGAAGCGGGCCGCCCCGGCGCGCAAGAAGAAGAAATCAGCGAAGAAGGCCGCGGCCCGTAAGCCGGCCGCGAAGAAGAAGGCCAAGAAGCGGTCAGCACCGCGGAAGGCGAAGCCTGCGGCTGCGGCACCCGCGCCGGCTCCGGCACCTGCGCCGGAACCGATGCCCGGCATGGGCGCGCCGTCGCTCGGAACCGGCACCAACGGCTAGAGTCGCGATCGCTGGTCGCGACGACAAAACCGCCTGCCGCGTATGCGGCGGGCGGTTTTTTGTTTGTCTGACCGGCACGGATGGCGGCCGCGAAGTCACCGCCGGAGGGCAATTGCATCGCCGTCGCGGCCCCAATAGCATGACCCCATTCGGAACGGCTGGCTGCGGGCCGAAGGCCTTCCACCCCCGACACTCACGAGGTGCGTTATGGCGTACAACATCCTGCTCATGGGCGCGTCCTACGGTTCGCTCCTGGCCTCCAAGCTCCTGTTCGGCGGCCATTCGATCCACCTCGTCTGCCTGCCCGCCGAGGCCGACCTCATCAACGCCGAAGGCTTCAGGGTGCAGCTGCCGGTGCGCGGCCGCAAAGATCCGGTGCTGCTGGAATCGCGCAAGCTGCCCGGCAAGGTGACCGCCGGTCCCGCCGCCGGCGTCGACCCGAAGAGCTACGACCTCGTCGGCCTCTGCATGCAGGAGCCGCAATACCGCTCGCCCGGCGTGCGCGAGCTGCTCGACGCGGTGGCGAAGTCGCGCGTGCCCTGCATGTCGATCATGAACATGCCGCCGCTGCCCTACGTGAAGCGCATCCCCGGCCTCGACTACGAGGCGCTGAAGCCCGCCTATACCGACCCGACCGTCTGGGACTCGTTCGATCCGAAGACGATGACGCTCAACAGCCCGGACCCGCAGGCGATCCGTCCGCCGGACGGCAAGGCGAACGAGCTGATGGTCACGCTGCCGACCAACTTCAAATGCGCGCGCTTCGACGACGACAAGTCGACGGCGATCCTGCGCCAGCTCGAGAAGGACGTCGATGCCGCGCGCTTCGACACGCCGGAAGGCAAGATCGAGCTGCCGGTCAAGCTCAAGGTCTACGACTCGATCTTCGTGCCGCTCGCCAAGTGGGCGATGCTGCTCGCCGGCAACTATCGCTGCATCACCAAGGACGGCATGCGCACCGCGCAGGAAGCCGTGCACTCCGATATCGAGACCTCGCGCTCGGTCTATAATTTCGTGTTCGATCTCTGCGTGAAGCTCGGCGCCAAGCCCGAGGACCTCGTGCCGTTCGAGAAATATGCCGCGGCGGCGCAGAGCCTGGTGCGTCCGGCCTCGGCCGCGCGCGCCCTGCAGAACGGCGCGCCCAACATCGAGCGCGCCGACAAGCTGGTGCAGCTCATCGCCAAGCAGAAGGGGCTCAGCAATCCGGCGATCGACGCCCAGGTGGCGCTGGTCGACGAGCGGCTGGCCGCGAACCGCAAGAAGGCCGCGGCGGCGTAGCTCTTTGAATTTGCCGTCAATGTCAGAGACCTTCGCCGGCAACTATCCGCTCGAACACCGCGCCGGCGAGATCGAGCGCCTGCGCATCCAGGGCGAGGGGATGGCGCCCGACGCGCTGATCATGCTCAACCGCATCGGCGTCGCGCCGGGCTGGCGCTGCCTCGACATCGGCTGTGGCCCCGCGGGCATCACCAGATTGATGAGCGATCTGGTCGGTCCCGATGGACGCGTCGTCGGCCTCGACATGGACGAACAGCATCTGGCCCATGCGCGCGCCCATGCGCCCGCCAATGTCGAATTCCATCGCGGCGACGCCTTCGGCTCCGACCTGCCGGCCGGCTCGTTCGATCTCGTGCACATGCGCTTTGTCGCCAGCACCGCCGGCGATCCCGAGCGGCTGTTGCGCGAAGCGATACGGCTGGCGCGTTCCGGCGGCGTGGTCGCGCTGCAGGAGCCGGACGGCTCGACGCTCAATTGCGATCCGCCGCATCCGGCCTGGGATCAACTAAAGGCGGCGCTGCTCGGCGCCTTCGCCGGTGTCGGCGCCGATCTGACGCTGGCGCGCCGGCTCTATGGGCTGGTACGCCAGGCCGGCCTCGCCGACGTGCAGTATCGGCCGTTCCTGATCGGCGTGCGGTCGATCGATCCGATGGTCGACTATCTGCCGTCGACGGTTGAATCGCTGCGCGGCACGGTGCTGAAGCTCGGGCTGTTGTCGGAGGCGGAGCTGACGGCCGCGCTCGCGCAATGCCGCGCGCATTTGCGCGACCCGGGCACGGTTTTCACGATGTACACCGTCGCGCAGGTGTGGGGCCGCAAGCCGGCCGGTGCATGATCCCGAAAAGTGGGAACCGGTTTTCGGACAAGATCATGCACAAACGAAATATGCGCCGCTATTTCACCGCGCCGATCAGCTCTTTCGCACGCGCCAGATCGCCCGCCGGAGACCGAACGATCTCGACCGCGATCTTCTGCATTTCCGCGCCGCCGAGCGGCTTGATGTCCATGTTGAGCTTCGCGGCCTCGGCCAGGAACGCCGGATCGGCCATGGTGCGATCGAAGGCCTGCCGCAGGATTGCGACGCGCTCGGGCGGAATTCCCGGCGGCGCCAGGATCGGGCGTCCGAACGCCGCGCCCGCGCCGATGAACACCAGCACGCGCCGGTCGAGTTCGTTCTGCCCGTAGTCCTGGATCAGCGGCACCTTGCGCTTGGCATAGGCGGAAATCTCCGCGTCCGCGGCGGTGCCCCACTGCACCAGGAGATTGATCTTCCGCGCCTCCAGCAGCGGCTGCATCGTCGCCTTGACCGACGACCAGGTGGTGCCGCCGATGCAGTTCACTTCGTTGCGCTCCATCGCGATGTTGACCGCGCTCTGGCCGCGATAGCCGGCGATCACCTTGATCTCGCGTGCCGAGGAGCTGATTGATCACGCGCGGAAAAACCGTGGTCGGTCCGCCGCCGGTGCTGCCGCAGAACAGGCCGCCTTTCGTCTTCACGTCTTCCAGCGTTGCAAGCCCGGAGGCCGCCCACGACAGCGTCACCAGATTGTCGACGATCGGATTGCCGATCCAATTGAACTGCGCGGCGTCGTAGCGGATGCCGGGCTCGCCGAGCGCCTGGTCGACCGCCGCGCTCTGCACGATGGTGCCGACGGCGGTGCCGTCCTTGGGCGCGACGTTATAGAGCCAGTTGGCGGCGGTGCGGGTGCCGGCGCCGGGCATGTTCTGCGGCACGAAATTCGGGTTGCCGGGAATGTGCCGCGACCAGTGCCGCGCCACCGTGCGGGCGTAGAGGTCGTAGCCGCCGCCGACGTCGAAGCCGACCACCATCTGGATGCTCTTGCCGGCGAAGAACGGCGCTTCCTCGGCGTGACATGGTGCGGCGACGCCGAGTGCGAGACCGCCGACGGCAGCGAGCAGGGCAGCGCGGCTTGTTCGCGACGTGATCATGATTCGTCCTTGAACTGCGCGCGCCGCCAGTTGAGCGCGGCCTTGAGCCCGTCGCGGCTGCGGATGTCCTCGAATTCCTTGCCGACCTCGGTGGTCGCCGCATAGAGCGGCGCGCAGACGTCGAGCCCGGCGTTCAACGCGTTGCGGAAGCCGCCGGCCTCGGCGCCACGGTTGACCGCGAGCTTGGCGGCCGCCAGCGCCTCGGGCGCGATCAGCGCCAGCCGCTTGGCGTATTTCATGGTCGCGGTGCGCAGCTCGTCCAGCGGCACCACGCGATTGATCATGCCGAAGTCGAGCGCGGTCTCGGCGTCGATGGTGTCGCCGAAATAGAGCAGCTCGCGGGCGCGCTTGTGGCCGATGATCATCGGCATCGGCAACGCCGGGCCGAGATGCGAGAACAGGATTTCCGGCTCGCCGAACACCGCATTGTCGGCCGCGATCGTGAGGTCGCAGAACATCGCGAGCTCGCAGCCGCCGCCGAGGCAATGCCCCTGCACGGAGGCGATCACGGGCTTGCGCAGCGTCCACGGCGTCATCAAGGTCCGCACACTGATGCCGAGCCGCTGATGCAGCTTCAGCGCATCGTAGCGCCACGGCACCTTGCCGGGATCGTAGCCGTCGGCGCCGACGTCGAAGCCCACGCAGAAGCTGCGGCCCTCCGAGCGCAGCACGATGACGCTCGTCTCGGCCGCGTCGTCGGCTTCGCGCAGCACGCGCTCCATATTGAGTCGAAGGTCCATGCTCAGCGCATTGAGCTTCTCCGGCCGGTTCAAGGTGACGATGCCGACTTTGCCGTCGGTCTCATACAGAACCTGTTTCTCGGCCATGGTCTTGTCCTTACGGCTTGCGCGGGACGATCAGCGCATCGACGATGACGCATCCCTTCGCGCGTGCCTTGATGGGATTGAGATCGATCTCCTGAATGCGGTCGCTGTTGGCGGCCGCGAAATCCGACAACGCGTAGAGACATCGCGCCAGCGCCGCCTTGTCCGCCGCCGCGCGGCCGCGGAAGGCGCCAAGCAGCGCGGCGCCGCGCGTCTCCTCGATCATCGCTTCGGCATCGCCCTCTCGCAAAGGTATGGGCCGCAGCGCAAAGTCGCGCAGCACCTCGACGCCGACGCCGCCCATGCCGAAGGCGATGCGTCAGCCCGAAATGCGGGTCGCGCGACACGCCGGCGAAGACCTCGACGCCGTCCGTGACCATTTCCTGCACCAGGTAGCCGGCGATCGGCGTGCCGAGCGCGGCAACGCGGCGCTGCATGTCGTCGAAGGCGGAGGTGAGGGCTTGCTCATCGCGCAGGCCGACAGCGACGAAACCGTGCTCGGATTTGTGCGGTATGTCGTCGGCGACGACTTTCAGCACAACGGGGTAGCTGATGGCCGATGCGGCGGCGATGGCCTGTTCGAGCGAGTTTATGAAAGTCTCACGTGTCACCGGCAGGCCGTGGCCGGCAAGGATCGTCTTGGCGTCGAATTCGTTGATGGTGCGGCGGTCGGTGGCCAGTTCGGGGGAGGGCGCGGCCTTCGACATCCGCACAGGCGCCAGCGGTGTGTTCCAGCGCGCCAGCCGCTCGATCGCGCCGAGTCCCTGCCGCGTGCCGCCGATGACCGCGACGCCGGCCTCCGCCAGGATGCGGATCTGGCCCTGAGTGCAAAACGCCCGGCCGCATCGACATGAAGTAATGCGGCTTGCTGCTCTTGGCGGCGGCTCGCCGCGAACAGCCTCGCATAGTCCTCCTCGCGGCCGGCGCGGCCGAGCGCCTGGTTGTCGACGGAGTCGCTGCTGCAGAAGACGATGGCGTCGGTCGCCGGATTCTCGCTCAACAGCCGCAGCGCCTCCGGCGTGGTGGTGCGGAAATCGCCGCGCCCCCAGGCGTCGAGCGGATTGCCGTCGCCGGTGACGCGCCCGACGTCACGCTCGACCGCTTCGCGCATCGCCGCCGGCAGCGGCCGCAGTGGGATGCCCGCCGACGTCGCGACGTCGAGGATGAGCTCGGCCTGTCCGCCGGACGTGGTCACGACATTGATGCCATTGCCGGCCGGCCAGCGCGTGCCCTGGCACACCGCCAGCACCTCCGTGAATTCGTCGAGGTCCTCGACCTCGATGGCGCGATGCGCTTTCAGGATTTCCGAGAACACGCGCAACTCGCCGGCGAGGCCGCCGGTATGGCCGGTGATTGCCGCGCGCACGCGCTCGCTGCGGCCGACCTTCAGCACGATCACGGGTTTGCCCTTGTCCGCGGCGCGATCGAGCGCGGCGATGTAGCGGTCGGGGTTGCGCACGCTCTCGGTAAAGGTGGCGATCACCTTGGTGTTGGGATCGTCGATCGCAAACTCGATATAGCTCGCGGTGTCGTTCACGGCTTCGTTGCCAGACGACACCACGAGGCTGAAGCCGAACCGGCGCAGGTCCGCGAGCAGGCTCGCGGCGACCGAGCCGCTCTGCGAAATCAGTGCGACATTGCCGATCAGCGCTTCCGGATCGCGCACCTCCTGCTTGAACGTCGTGCTGCGCGCCGGCGGATTGAGCACGCCCATGCAGTTCGGGCCACAGAGTGACATGCCGGCTTCGCGGCAGATGCCCGCGATCTCGCGCTGCATCGCCTCGCCCTCGTGCCCGATCTCGGCAAACCCGCCGTCGTAGATGACGGCGGCGCGCGCGCCATGTTCGGCGGCGGCGCGGAGGTTCTCCAGGATGCCGTCGCTGCGGATGCAGAACGACACGACGTCGGGCGGCTCCGGCAGCTCGCGCAGGCCTGCATAGCAGTTGCGGCCGGCCACCGACGTATATTTCGGATTGATCGGGTAGATCGCGCCGCTAAAGCCGATGCGCTCCAGCGCTTCCACCATGCCCCGGCCGACCGAGGCGCGCTCCGATGCGCCGAGCACCGCGACCGACCGTGGATTGAGCAGCGCCTTGATCGTCACCGCGCGGCCTTCACGACGAACTTGAAAGCGGTGCCAAATCGCCGCTGATTGACCGCTTGGAGAGCCAAACCTATCATCCGAAAACTATAGTACGATCGGCGTGATCATGAAAAGCACGCGCTCCCTGCTGCTCGCCGTTGCAATTGTCGCAGCGCCGCTGTTGTCGTTGCCGGCGCGTGCGCAGGACAACGACTTCTATCGCGGCAAGACGGTGACCCTGGTCGTCGGCTATTCGGCCGGCGGCGGCTACGACCAGTATGCGCGCCTGCTGGCGCGCCACTTCGGCCGCCATATCCCCGGCAATCCGACGATCGTGGTGCAGAACATGCCGGGCGCGGCGAGCTTCACGGCGGTGCGCTATCTCTCCACCGCAGGTCCGAAGGACGGTACCGCGATCGCCATGTTCGATCCGGGGCTGATCCTGGAGTTGCTCTCCGCGCCGGAGCGCTTCAACGTGAAGTTCTCCGACTATCAGTGGCTGGGCGGCATGTCGCGCGAGGTCACGTTCTGTTACGCGTGGCACGCGACCGGCATCAAGACTTGGAACGACATGATGGGCCGCAAGGAATTCCTGCTCGGCCTGACCGCCAAGGGCTCGGCGGTCTATGCGAATGCGGCGTCGCTGCGGCGAATCTTCAATGCGCCGATCCGGCAGATCGCCGGCTATCCCGGCAGCAACGAGCAAAGACTGGCGCTGGAGCGCGGCGAGATCGAAGGCGCTGTGCGCCTCGTGGAGCGCGATCCCGCAAGACTGGATCGCCAATGGCAAGATCGCTCCGCTGGCGCGCTTTGCGCCGCAGCGCCCGCCCGACATGCCGGCCAGCACCCCTTACGTCAACGATCTCGCCACGACGCAGGAGCAGAAGGACATTCTCGACATCCTCAATGCACCGGGCCAGCTGGGCAGGCCGTTCATTGCCGCCAAGGAAGCGCCGCGCGAGCGGGTGCAGGTGTTGGCGCGCAGCGCTCGCCGCGACCTTGAAGGATCCCGCGCTGCTGGCCGATGCGAAGAAGCAATCATTGCCGATCGAGCTTTTCAGCGCCGCCGAGTCCGAAAAGATCGTCAACACCGTCTATTCCGCATCGCCCGAGCTGGTCCGGCGGTTCAAGGCCGTCTACGACTGAGCCCATGGCCGTTGCTGATCCACAAACCGGCGGCGACGTTTCAGTCTCGCTCAAGGGCGTTGGCAAGACGTTTGCGAGCGGCGTCACCGCGCTCGATCGCTTCGATCTCGATCTCAAGCCCGGCGAATTCGTCTCGCTGCTCGGGCCGTCCGGCTGCGGGAAATCGACGGCGCTCCGCCTGATCGCCGGCCTGATGGAGCCGACGCGCGGCACCGTGTCGTCGCCCGGCGTCCGTCCCGGCGGTGCGCATGGCCAGATCGGTTTCGTGTTCCAGGAGCCGACGCTGATGCCGTGGGCCACGGTGGCGGGGAACGTCAGCCTGCCGCTGTCGCTGCGCCACGTCGATACCAAAGCATCGGCGGAGCGTGTCGCCGCCGCACTCCAGCAGGTCGGCCTCGACGGCTTCGAGCACGCCTATCCGCGCGAGCTCTCCGGCGGCATGAAGATGCGCGCGTCGATCGCGCGCGCGCTGGTTACCGCGCCGGCGCTGCTGCTGATGGACGAGCCGTTCGCGGCGCTCGACGAGGTCACTCGCTTCAAGCTCAACGACGATCTCATCGCGCTCTGGCGCGCGGTCAGGCGGACCGTCGCGTTTGTCACCCATTCGGTGTTCGAGTTGGTCTATCTCTCCGAGCGCATCGTGGTGATGACGTCACGGCCCGGCCGCGTCTTTGCCGAGCTCAAGATCGATGCCCCGTATCCGCGCGACCGGCAGTTTCGCACGTCGCCGGAGTACGCGGCGCTGTGCCGGCAGGCCTCCGAGGCGCTCGCCGACGCGAGCAGCAGGGGAGGCGGCGCATGAACGGCGACCCCGTCGCTCCCGCGGTGTCCGCGCGCAATCGTGTCGAGGCGGCGATGCGGTTCGTGTTGCCGGTCGTGGTGCTCGCGCTCGGCGTGCTGGCCTGGGAGCTGGTCGTGCGGCTGAAAGGGATTCCGCCCTACGTGCTGCCGGGCCCTGCGCTCGTATTCGAGACGCTGGTCGCGGATTGGGGGCTGCTCTCGGACTCGCTGATGGTCACGCTCATCACCACACTGAAGGGGTTCATACTGGCGGTCGCCGGCGGCGTTGGGCTGGCGGTGCTGTTCAACCAGTCGCGGCTGATCGAATATTCGTTCTATCCCTATGCGGTGATCCTGCAGGTGACGCCGATCGTCGCGATCGCACCGCTGTTGCTGGTGTGGCTGCCGCAGGAGGCGGCGGTGCTCGCCTGCGCCTGGATCGTCGCGTTCTTCCCGGTGCTCGCCAACACGACGCTCGGCCTCAACTCGGTCGATCACAACCTCGCCGACCTGTTCCGCCTCTACGGCGCGTCGCGGCTGCAAGTGCTGGGCCGGCTGAAGTTGCCGGCGGCGCTGCCCTACATCCTCGGCGGCTTGAAGATCGCGGGCGGTCTCTCGCTGATCGGCGCCGTGGTCGCCGAAATGGCGGCGAGTTCCGCCGGCGCCGGCTCCGGTCTCGCTTACCGGATCATGGAATCCGGTTATCGCCTCAACATTCCGCGCATGTTCGCCGCGCTGGTGCTGCTCTCGCTCGCCGGCATCGTGATCTATTTCGCGCTGGCGTGGTTCTCCCATCTGATGCTGCGGCGCTGGCACGAAAGCGCTGTGGCGCGCGACACCTGACGGCCGGCCGGGCGCCGGCTCTGCGCCACTGCAAACGCAGCCATTTGCAGCGGTTTCTGCAATTGGGGGGTGGCGCCGAAACGGTCGGTTAACACGGCCCTTCTAAGGTGCCGTGCGTATGAACGATCCCTTGCAAGCCCTCAAAGTTCACCCGTCTCGGCCGGTGATCTCGGTTGGGTCCGCGCGCCTCGCCCTGCCGGTTTTTGCGGTGACGATCGCGCTCTCCGCGTTTCTACTGTTCGGTGTCCAGCCGATGTTCACCAAGATGGTGATCCCGAGGCTGGGTGGCACGCCCGCCGTCTGGTCGGTTGCCATCGTCTTCTTCCAGGCCGTGCTGCTCGCCGGCTATCTGTACGCGCATGCCCTGTGCCGTAAGCTTTCCCTGCGCAGCGCCGTGATCGTTCAGCTGGGGCTGATGGTCATCATCGCTGCCGCGTGGCTTCCGATCGCGTTCGATCCTGGTTGGGGCCGGCCGCCCGACCAAGGGCAGGCGCTTTGGCTGATCATGGTTTTCGCCGTGTCGGTGGGCCTGCCCTTCTTCGTCGTTTCTGCGAATGGTCCGCTGTTGCAAGCATGGTACGCAACCACGGGGCGGCCCGATGCAGACGACCCCTATTTCCTGTATGGCGCCTCCAACCTGGGCAGCTTTCTTGCGCTGCTGTCCTATCCATTCGTGATCGAGCCTTACCTGACGCTGCGCGCGCAGAGTGAATTTTGGAGCTACGGGTTCGTTCTGTTGGCTCTTGGTATCGCGGGCTGTGGATTGGTGACCCTGTCCACCGGCAGGTCGACGCCATCCAACAAGCTCAGCATCGAAACCCCTGGCTCGGCGCCGGTCGCAGTCTCTGCGGCCATGGCATGGATCGCCCTTGGGTTCGTGCCCTCGGCGCTGCTGGTGGCGGTGACTTCGTACATTGCGACCGACATCGCGGCGGTTCCCCTGCTTTGGATCGTCCCGCTCGCGCTTTATCTCCTGAGTTTCGTCATTGCATTCAGTGCGGCCGGCCAGCGGCTTGTGGAAAAGCTCCTGGCGATTCAGCCATTCCTCGCGGCCCTGATTCCACTCTGCGCTCTGGTGCCCGGGCACTGGTTTCTGCTGCTGCACGTCGTGTTCTTCTTCGTGTCGGCGACGATCTGTCATGCGCAGCTCTACGGGCTTCGTCCGGAAGCCCGCAACCTGTCGACGTTCTACTGCTTCCTGTCTCTCGGAGGGCTGTTGGGCGGCGTCTTTGCAAGCCTGCTCGCTCCAATTCTCTTCAGCTCCGTGCTGGAGTACCCGATCCTGATCGTTGCGGCGCTCGCTTGCCGGCCAAAACTGGTCGAAGCGGTGCGATCGCTGAACCCGATCCGGGTCGCGGCCGGCGTGATCATTGTGGCGCTTGCGCTTGGCCTTGTCGTCTTCAGTGGCGTGCAGACCCACCTTCCGTTGTGGTTCTGGTTTTCATGCATCGGGCTGCTGGCGGTGGTGATGATGCTGTCGCGTGAGGCGCCCGCGCGCCTCGTGGCCGTTGCGGCGGTCGCCCTTGCGGTCATTGAGATCGCGCGGACCGGCACCGACACCATTGAGCGCGTCCGGAGCTTCTTCGGGGTGCACGCGGTCGTCGCGGACAGCAGCGGGCGCGCTCATCTGCTCGCACACGGAAGCACGATTCACGGCGCGGAATGGGTCCTTGATGAAGCAGGACAGCCGCTGACCTCCCGCCCGGTGCCGGCCAGCTATTTCCATCCCGGTGGTGTCTATGCGCAAGCGATCGACAGCGTGCGCGCTGCCCGAAGCGGCAAGCTGGAGCGCGTCGCCGTGGTCGGTCTCGGCATGGGCTCGCTGGCCTGTCACGCCAGGGACGGCGAACGCTGGGACTTTTTCGAGATCGACCCCGAGGTGGTCCGACTGGCGCGCGATACCAAGTATTTCCGGTCACTCTCAGTGTGCGGACCGCAGGCAAAGGTCGTGCTCGGAGACGGCCGGCTGACACTCGCGGATACTGAAGGTGGCTATGATCTCATCGTTCTCGATGCCTTCTCGTCGGACAGCGTGCCCGTGCATCTGCTGACTCGCGAGGCGCTGGCGACCTACGTCGCCAAGCTTGCGCCGGGCGGGGCGATCATCTTCAACATCTCGAATCGGCACATGGATCTTGACGCCGTTGTCGCCATGTCGGCGTCGGCCAACGATCTGGTCACGTTTGCGGCCATCGATGACCGCACCAAAGTGGACTTCAAGCGAAGTCTCGGGTTGCCGGCATTCGTAGCCATCGTCGCGCGCAAAGCCGAAGACCTCGGGGCGATTGCCGCATCCGCGCGGTGGCGCCGGGTGGTGCCGAACCCGGCCGATCGAGCCTGGACCGACGACTACTCCAACATCCTGGCTCCGATCCTGAGAAAATTCGGTTGGCGCTGAGCTCACGCGCCGAGCGTGAGCCGCACCGCGATGCCGAGCGCCGCCATGATGGCGACGACCTCGATCAAGCCGCGGTGGAAGCGGAACGCCAGCACCGCCGCAATCCCGGCGAGCGCGGCGGTCTTGAGATCGAGCGCCAGCGGATCGAAGGCAAACCAACGCACCGGGCCGAACCACGTCTCGGTCACGTGACCGAACAGCACGTGCAGCGCGAACCAGACCGAGAGGTTCAGGATCACGCCGACCACCGCGGCGGTGATGGCGGCGAGCGCGCCGGACAGGCGCCGGTTCGAACGCAACTGCTCGACGAACGGCGCGCCGGCGAAGATCCAGAGCATCGACGGCGTGAAGGTGACCCAGGTGGTCAGCGCCGCGCCGAGAATGCCGGCGGTGAGTGGTGAGAAGGGCGCGGCGTCGCGAAACGCCGCCAGGAAACCGACGAACTGCGTCACCAGGATCAGCGGGCCGGGCGTGGTCTCGGCGAGGCCAAGGCCGTCAACCATTTCCGGCGCGGTCATCCAGCCGTAGGTCTCAACCGCCTGCTGCGCCATGTAGGCGAGCAGCGCATAGGCGCCGCCGAAGCTCACCACCGCAAGTTTCGAGAAGAACAACCCGATATTGGTGAGAACGTGGCTGGGACCAAGCGCCAGCGCCACCAGCGCGACCGGCGCCCACCACGCTACCAGCCCGATCACCGACGCCGTCACCGCCTGTCGCCAGCGGTCCGGCGCCGCGGGTGTCAGCGCGCCGACATCGTCCTTCAAACCGAGCATAGCGGGCGACGAGCGCGCGACCAGGAAGCCGATGAGCGCCGCCGCGATCACGATCACTGGAAACGGGATCGCCATGAAATAGATGCCGATGAAGGCCGCACCTGCGATCGCGAGCAGCAGCGAGGTCTTGAGCGCGCGCTTGCCGATACGAATGAGCGCTTCGACCACGATGACCAGCACGGCGGCCTTGATGCCGAACAGCGCGCCATCGATGATCGGGATGCCGCGCCCGAGCGCATAGAGCAGGCTCAGCCCCAGCATCACGAACGCGCCCGGCAGCACGAACAGGATGCCGGCTGCGAGCCCGCCGCGAACGCCGTGCATCAGCCAGCCGATATAGGTCGCGAGCTTCTGCGCCTCCGGGCCCGGCGACAGCACGCAGAAGTTCAAGGCGTGCAGGAAGCGCGGCTCGTCGACCCATTTCTTCTCGTCGACCAGGACGCGATGCATCATGGCGATCTGACCGGCCGGCCCGCCGAACGACAGGCAGCCGATCTTGAGCCAGACCTTGAACGCTTCGCCGAAACTCGGCAGCGCGGCGCCGCCGGGAGTCGTGGTGGTGGTGGTGGTTTCGGTGGTCATCGGGCGAAGCTCAAGCCTCCTCCGGCCTCGAAGGAGGCGGTGCTTGGGCTCGCAAGCCTTAGGAATGGGGCGACCGCCGCAGGCCCCGACAACCAACAAATATCGCGGATTTCAGCGGCGGACAATGCCGCAATGGTGCGGGTTGCTCTTGCTTCGCCGCAGGCGCTAAGGTCCCGCCGGACCTAGCAATCCCACCCTTCGAGGACCCTTAATGGCCACAGTCGAAAACCGCGCCCAGAAACCGGCGGCGGGCATCAACGACGACATCGGCGAGGCGACGCGGCTCGAGCTCTATCGCTCGCAGGTGCTGCTGCGCGAGGCCGAGCAGCGCGCCTTCGACCTGTTCCTGCAGAACCTCGTGAAGGGCACCAGCCACCTGTCGCTGGGGCAGGAGGCGGTGGCGGCGGGTTTTGCGACCGCCATGAAGCCGGGCGACCTCTCGTTCTGCACTTATCGGGGACATGCCCATACCTTGGCGCGCGGCGTGCCGGTCGAGAAGGTGCTGGGCGAGCTGATGCAACGCGACAACGGGCTGATGCGCGGCAAGGGCGGGTCGATGCATCTGACGTCGGCCGAGCATGGCGTGATGGGTTCCTACGCCATCATTGGCGCGCATCTGCCGATCGCCTGCGGCGCCGCTTGGCGCGCGCAATACAAGGGCGCGAAGGACGTGTCGGTCTGCTTCTTCGGGGACGGCACCACCAATATCGGCGCGTTCCACGAGGCGCTCAATTTCGCGGCGGTGTGGAAGCTGCCGGTGATCTTCGTCTGCGAGAACAATCTCTATATGGAGTACACGCCGATCGCCTCGGTGACGGCGGTGGCGCAGCCGGCGGCAGATCGCGCGTCGGCTTACGGGCTCGAGCGCATCCTGATCGATGGTAACGACGCCGACGTCGTCTACCGCACGGCGCAGGACGCCTTTGCCAAGGCGCGCGCCGGCGCCGGCCCGTCGCTGATCGAATGCCTGACCTACCGGCACAGCGGCCACTCACGCGCCGATCCCGCCAAATATCGCCCGGAGGGCGAGCTCGAGAAATGGAAGGAGCGCGATCCGGTGAAGATCTACCGCGAGCGGCTCAAGCAGTTCGGCGTCGACGACAAGGCGATCGTCGCCATCGAGAACGACGTGCGCAAGATCGTCGATGACGCGACCGAGGCCTGCAAGGCCGCGCCGATGCCGCCGCTCGATATCCTCCACACCGACGTCTATGCCGACGGGGGCTTCGCATGGCGGAACTGACCTATCGCGACGCCGTCGCCCGCGGCATCGCGCAGGAGATGGAGCGCGACGAGGACGTCGTGTTCCTCGGCGAGGACGTGGCCGGCGCCGGCGGCGTGTTCAAGGCGACGGTGGGCCTGCTCGAGAAATTCGGCCCGATCCGCGTGCGCGACACTCCGATCTCCGAGCAGGCGATCATGGGCGCCGCCATGGGCGCGGCGATGACGGGCCTCAAGCCGATCGCCGAGATCATGTTCTCAGATTTCTTCGCGGTCTGCTTCGATTACATCGCCAACGAGTTCCCCAAGAGCCGCTATATGTCGAACGGCCAGCTCAAGTGCCCGCTGGTGGTGCGCACCGGCAACGGCGCGGGCTCGCGCTTCGGCGCGCAGCATTCGCAGAGCGTCGAGAACTGGTGCATGATGATTCCCGGCCTCAAGGTCGTTGCGCCGTCGAATCCGCGCGACGTCATCGGCCTGATGGCGGCGGCGGTGCGCGATCCCGACCCGGTGATCTTCTTCGAGCACAAGTCGCTCTACGCGACCAAGGGCGAGGTGCCGGACGGCGAGATCGTCGACACGCTCGGCACCGCGGCGATCGCGCGGCCCGGCAAGGACGCGACCATCCTGGCGCTGGCGCTGATGGTGCCGCGCGCGCTTGCCGCTGCGGAGAAGCTCAAGGCGGAACACGGCATCGATTGCGAGGTTGTCGATGTGCGCTCGCTGGTGCCGCTCGACACCCAGACGATCCTCGGTTCGGTGGCGCGTACGCACCGGCTGTTCACGGTCGAGGAAAATCCGCGGTTGTGCGGCTGGGGCGCCGAGCTGGTGTCGATCGTCGCGGACGAGGCGTTCTACGATCTCGACGGTCCGCCGGTGCGGATCACCACGCCGCATATCCCGTTGCCGGCCGCCGATATCCTGGAAGACATCGCGCTGCCGACCGTGGACCGGATCGTGGATCGGGTGAAGCGGTCGATGAATAGTTGACGATGTGTTCCGAACCTCATGCAACGAACTCGGTGCGTTCCCTCTCCCCGGAGGGGAGAGGGTTAGGGTGAGGGGGTTCGAACCTATCTAGAGACCGTATCCCCTCACCCCACCTCTCTCCCCATGGGAGAGGGAGCCGACCGAGATCGCGGCACAGGTGAGTTCAATCGATAGGACGTGAGACATGTACGAAAATCTCCTCGCCAATGTTCCGACCGATCTGTGGATCGGCGGCAAGTGGCGCAAAGCCTCCGACGGCGCGCGCTTCGACGTGATCGATCCTGCGACCGAGAACACGGTTGCGTCGGTGGCGAGCGCCACGGTGGAAGACGCCAAGGCCGCGGTCGATGCCGCCGCCGCCGCGCAGCCCGGCTGGGCCGCGAAGAAGCCGCGCGAGCGCGGCGAGATCCTGCGCAAGGCGTTCGAGCTGATCATGCGCGACGCCGAGCGGCTGGCGAAGCTCATCACCATTGAGAACGGCAAGGCGCTGTCGGATTCGCGCGGCGAGGTGGCCTATGCCGCCGAATTCTTCCGTTGGAACGCGGAAGAGGCGGTGCGCAATCTCGGTCAGCTCTACAACGCGCCGGCCTCCGGTGCGCGCGTTGTCGTGCAGCACAAGCCGGCGGGCGTCGCGGTGCTGGTGACGCCGTGGAACTTCCCGGCCGCGATGGCGACCCGCAAGATCGGCCCCGCGCTCGCGGCCGGCTGCACGGTCGTGCTCAAGCCCGCCTCCGATACGCCGCTCACCATGCTGGCGCTGATGCCGATCCTCGAAGAGGCCGGCGTGCCGGCCGGCTGCGTCAACGTCATCCCGTCGCGTTCGTCCGGCAAAGTCGTGAGCGCGATGCTGCACGATCCGCGCGTGCGCGTCGTCTCCTTCACCGGCTCCACGGAAGTCGGCCGCAAGCTCCTGCACGAGGCCGCCGACAATGTCGTGAAGCCGGCGATGGAGCTCGGCGGCAACGCGCCGTTCATCGTGTTCGAGGACGCCGACATCGACGCCGCGATCGAAGGCGCGATGATCGCCAAGATGCGCAACATGGGCGAAGCCTGCACGGCGGCCAACCGCTTCTACGTCCACGAGAAGGTGCACGACGAGTTCGCCAAGAAGCTCACCGCCAAGATGGGCTCGCTCAAGATGGGCAACGGCCTCGACGACGGCGTCGCGCTCGGCCCGCTGGTCAACAAGGAAGGTCTCGACAAAGTGGTCGAGCTGGTCGAGGACGCGGTCGGCAAGGGCGCCAAGGTCCTGACCGGCGGCAAGGCGCCGGGCGGCAAGGGCTTCTTCTATCCCGCGACCGTTCTCGCCAACGTCCCCGACAACGCCAAGATGCTGAATGAAGAGATCTTCGGCCCGGTGGCGTCGCTGCAGACCTTCAAGTCCGACGACGAAGTGATCAAGCGCGCCAACGACACCGAATACGGCCTCGTCGCCTATCTCTATACGAAGGACATGAGCCGTGGGCTGCGCGTGTCCGAACAGCTCGACTTCGGCATGATCGGCTTGAACCGCGGGCTCGTCTCCGATCCGGCGGCGCCGTTCGGCGGCATGAAGCAGTCCGGCATCGGCCGCGAAGGCGCGCATGAAGGGCTGATGGAGTTTCTCGAGACGCAATACATCTCGGTGACGTGGTGAGCGCGCCGGATCCCAACAGCGACGTCGCCCGGCGCCTGATCGGCGCCTGGCGCTATCTCGGCTCGATGATCGACGGCCAGCCGCGTACAGATCGCACGAACCCGTGCGGCATCATTATCTACGATCAGTCCGGCCATATGGCCGTACAGATCATGCCGGGGCGGGAGCAAGTCCCAACCGCACCGCCGTCCACCTTCATTTGCTATTTCGGCACCTGGTCGCTCGATGAGCGTGCCGGCACGGTGACGCATCACCGCGAGGGCGACCTGCGACCGGACGCGGAGGTCGATGCCGTGCGGCAATACGAGTTCGTCGGCGACCGGCTGATCCTGCGCCCGGTCGGCAAGACTCAGGAGATCATGTGGGAGCGGATCACGTGAGCGCGTCGCATCCGCTGGTCGGCACCTGGCGCTATGTCGACGCCAAGCTCGACGGCAAGTCCACGCGTCCGAACGGCAAGGGCATGATCTATTACGCGCCGTCCGGCGCCATGATGTGCCAGGTCTCGCCCGGCAACGACATCAAGAGAGCCGGCGCCAAGCCGACGCCGGATGAGGCGCTGGCGGCGCTCGACGGCCATATCGCCTATTTCGGGACCTTCTCGATCGATGAGCGCGCGCAGACCGTGACGCATCATCGGCTCGGCAGCGTGCAGCCTGGGGACACCGCGGACCTCGTGCGCAAGTTTACGATCGAAGGCGATAAACTGACGCTCAATACGGTCGACACGAACTATTTCGTGTATTGGGAACGCATGAAGTGAGGAATTGCTGATGGACGTGCTGATGCCGCAGCTCGGCGAGACCGTGGCTGAGGGCAAGGTCACGAAGTGGTTCAAGTCGGCCGGCGACGCCGTGAAGCCGGGCGACAACCTGTTCGAGATCGAGACCGACAAGGTGTCGATGGAGGTGCCGTCGACCACCACCGGCACGCTCGCGGAAATCCGCGTCGGCGTGGGCGAGGTGGCGCCGGTCGGCGCCGTGGTTGCAGTGATTGCGGGCGACGGCGCGGCGGCCCAGCCGCAAGTTGCCGCGCCTGCGCCGGCGCCAGCCAAAGCGCCCGCCGCTGCAGCGGCCGCCGCGCCGGCCGCGCGTCCGGCTTCCACCGCACGGGCCCCCAGCGGCCCGCTCGATCCGTTCTTCGAGGTGCGCACGCCCGAGCGCAATTTCGGTCCGGCCCGTATCGGCGGCAACGCGGTGACGCCACTCGCACGACGGCTCGCCAGCGAGGCCGGCATCGATCTCGGCCGCATCACGCCATCGGGCCCGCATGGGCGCATCGTCGCGCGCGACGTCGAGACGGCGGCCGCCACGCAGCCGCGCGCGGGCGCTGCCATGGCGCGCGGTCCGTCGGCGTCCGAGGTGCTGGCGCTCTATCGCGACGTGCCGTTCGAGGAGGTGCCGCTCGACGGCATGCGCAAGACCATCGCCACGCGGCTGGTGCAGGCCAAGCAGACCATCCCGCATTTCTATCTCACCGCCGATGTCGACATCGGGCGGCTGCTGGCGCTGCGCGAGGACGCCAACGCCGCCGCGCCCAAGAGAAAAGACGATGTGGGGGCCGCGCCGGCCTACCGGCTGTCGGTCAACGATCTCGTCATCAAGATGTGGGCGGCGGCGCTGCAGCGCATTCCCGCGGCCAACGCGGTGTGGGCGGAAGACCGCATCCTGCGCTTCAAGCATTCCGACATCGGCATCGCGGTCGCGATCGAGGGCGGGCTGATCACGCCGGTGATCCGGCAGGCCGAGTTGAAGACGCTCACCGCGATTTCCGCCGAGATGCGCGAGCTTGCCGAGCGCGCAAGGGCGCGCAAGCTCAAGCCGAACGAATACCAGGGCGGCTCGTCGGCAATCTCGAACCTCGGCATGTATGGCGTGCGCGAGTTCGCGGCGATCATCAACCCGCCGCAAGCGACCATCCTCGCAGTCGGCGCCTCGCGGCGGCAGGCGGTCGAGAAGGCCGACGGCTCGGTCGGCTTCGCCAGCATGATGACGGTGACGCTGTCATGCGACCACCGCGTTGTCGATGGCGCGCTCGGCGCCGAATTGCTGGCCGCGTTCAGGGGATTTGTCGAGCAGCCGGTGACGGCGCTGGTTTAGCAGCTCCGTTGCCGGACAACAGGGGAGGGAGTCATGACCGCCAAGTTCTGGATTTCCGCCGCCGTCATGTTCGTGTTGACGTTCGCGCTGAGCTGGGGCGTGCACGGCGGCCTGCTGTACGCCGACTATATGACGCTCCCCGGGATGCGTAAGCCGCAGGACACCCATTCGCTGATGCCGTGGATGATCCTAGCCCACGCCGTCTTCGCCGTCGGTTTCACCTGGGTCTACCTGCAGGGCCGCGAGGACAAGCCCTGGCTGGCGCAAGGCATCCGCTACGGCATCGCCGTCGCGTGTCTCGCCATCATTCCGGTCTATTTGATCTATCACGTGGTCACGCCAGTGCCGCTCGGCGTCGCCTTCAAGCAGATCATCTTCGACACCGTCCGTGTCGTGCTGATGGGCGTCGCGCTGGCCTGGCTCAACCGTGGAGCAACGAGCAGACATGGCTGATGGGAAGATCGAGGTCCTGCTGTCAGGACCGCCGAAGCCGACGATCGTCAACGGGCTGGCGCCATTCACGGTGCACCGGCTCGCCGACGCCAAGGATCGCGACGCGCTGCTCAAGGAGATCGCCCCGCGCGTGCGCGCCATGGCGGTGAGCGTGTCGTCCGACAGGATCGGCGCGGAGCTGATGTCGAAGCTGCCGAAGCTCGAGATCGTCTCCACCTTCGCGGTCGGTTACGACCACGTCGACGTCAAATGGGCGGCCGAGCACGGCATCACCGTCACCAACACGCCGAAGGTGCTCAACGAGGAGGTCGCCGACACCGCGCTCGGCCTGATCCTCTGCACCGTGCGCGAATTCCCGCAGGCCGAGCGCTATCTGCGCGCCGGCAAATGGCTCGAGCGCGCCTATCCGCTCACCAGGGCGACGCTGCGCGACCGCACCGTCGGCATGGTCGGCATGGGCGCCATCGGTCAGGCGATCGCGCGGCGGCTCGAAGCGATGAAGGTGCCGGTGGTCTATCACTCGCGGCGGCCGGCGGCGGGCGTCAGCAACAAGCACTATCCGAACCTCGTCGAGATGGCGCGCGACGTCGACATCCTGGTCGCCATGACGCCGGGCGGGCCGGCGACGAAGGACCTCATCAACGCCGAGGTGCTGAAGGCGCTCGGGCCGAACGGCATCTTCATCAACATGGCGCGCGGCTCGGTGGTCGACGAGCCGGCATTGATCCAGGCGCTGAAGGACAAGACCATCATGTCGGCCGGGCTCGACGTGTTCGTGCGTGAGCCCGAGGTGCCGGCGGAGCTGATCGCGATGGAGAACATCGTCTTGTTCCCGCATCTCGGCTCGGGCTCGGTCTATACGCGCACGCAGATGGACCAGCTCGTGGTCGACAATCTCGTCGCCTGGGCGGCAGGGAAGGGGCCGCTCACGCCGGTGCCGGAAACGCCGTGGCCGCCACGCCGTTCTTCATGACGCCGTCCGGCATGACGGGACGTAACGGACCGTGCTAGCCTTTTGGCGGGCCGGGTAAAAAGCGTCTGGTGAGTGCATGGTGCGCAGCGTTGCGTTGCTCGCGGCTCTGATTCTGACGGCGATATCCGGCGCTGCGCGCGCCGAGGGCGCCGTCAGCGAGGCCGCGCAGAACATGGTCGGCGGCTGGGAGATGTCCAATGTGGATCGCGATCGCCGCTGCCCGCTGAGCTTCAGCGTCGAGCCGGCGCCCGGCGGCTACAAAATCGATTTCGACGCCACGTGCCCGACCGCCTTCCCGTCGCTCGACAATGTCGTGGCCTGGACGTTCGGCCCGAAGGACGTGCTGCGGCTGGTCGACGCCAAGGGCGCCGCGGTGCTCGAATTCACCGAGGTCGAGAACGGCATGTTCGAATCCGAGCGCGGGGCGGAGGGGTTGCTGTTCCTGCAGACCCAGGCGTCGCTGAAGGTCGAGACCCGCACCGCCGAGCAGATCGTCGGCGACTGGAGCCTGCTGCGCGAGGCCGACAAGCCGCTCTGCCGGCTGACCCTGTCCAATACCGCGAGCGGCGACGCCTTCCGCGTGATCGTCAAGCCGGGCTGCGACAAGGCGATCGCCACCTTCAACCCGTCGACCTGGCGGCTCGACCGCGACCAGCTCATCCTCACCGGGCGCAACGGCTTCTGGCGGTTCTCCGAAAGCGACGCCACGGTCTGGGAGCGGGTGCCGCTGAGCGTCGATCCGCTGCTGCTGGTGCGACAGTGAGGCGGTTGACCTAGCCCGCGCCAGCTTTTTGAGTGTCCCCAGCTCGTAGCCCGCATGGAGCGTAGCGCAATGCGGGTTGTTCAACGTTGACGGATTCCCGGATTTCGCTTCGCTCCATCCGGGCTACAAGCTTCTGATCAGGGAGGCTCGGATGCGGCTCAGTGGACACATCTCGCTCATTGCGCTTGCGGCTTTGCTTGCCGCAGCATCGTCGAACACGGTGAGTGCCGAAAGCGCCGCCGATTTCTACAAAGGCAAGAGCCTGACGTTGATCGCGGGCTTTCCGCCCGGCGGCGGCTACGACACCTATGTGCGGGTGCTGGCGCGCCACTATGGCCGCTTCATTCCGGGGCAACCCAACGTGATCGCCTCCAACATGCCGGGCGCGGGATCGCTGACCGCGGCTAACACCGTCTACGCCAAATACGCGCCGGATGGCCTCGCGCTCGCGATGTTCGCATCGTCGGCGGCGATGGAGCCGTTGATCGGCAACAAGGCGGCGCTGTTCGACCCCACGAAATTCTCCTGGATCGGCTCGATGTCGCAGGACGTCGCCTATTGCGGCGTCTGGGCGCAGCCCGGCCGCGCCACCACCTTCGACGAGATGCTCACCAAGGAGACGATCATCGGCGGCGGCGCGCCGGCCGCGATCACCTATCAGCACCCGATGGTGCTGAAGAACGTGCTGAAGGCCAACTTCAAGGTGATCCAGGGCTACAAGGGCACGCGTGACATCAACATCGCCATGCAGCGCGGCGAGGTGGACGGCACCTGCGGCATGTTCGCCTCGTCGGTGAATTCGCAGTTCGGCGCCGAGGTGAAGGACGGCCGCATGAAGCTGTTCATTCAGATGGGCAGCAAGCGCTCCGACGCGCTCGGCAAGATCCCGAGCGTGTTCGACTATGCCAAGACCGACGAGGACCGCGCGATCCTGCAATTCCATTTCGGGCAGCTCCTGTTGGGTCGTCCGCTCGCCGGCCCGCCCGGCATTCCGGCCGACCGGCTGGCGGCGCTGCGCAAGGCGCTATTCGAGACCATGAAGGACCCGCAGTTCCTCACCGAGGCGACCAAGGCCGGCCTCGACATCGACCCGGTGCCGCCGGACGAGGTGATGGCGCTGCTCAAGCAGTTTTCCGCCTTCTCGCCTGCGATTCTTGAGAAAGCCAAGGACGCGATGGGGCGCTAGACTGACCCCATGCTGGCGACGGGGCGGCAGAAACTCGAGCGGATGCGCGACGGCCGCATCGTCTATATCGGCGCGGAGCGCGTCGACGACGTGACCGCGCATCCAGCGTTCCGTCGCGGCGCCGAGACCGTCGCGGCGCTCTACGATCTCAAGGCCGATCCCGCTAAGGCCGACTTGTTCTCCTATGACGAGAACGGCGAGCGCTACGCGCTGCAATGGCTGCGCTGCCGCAACCGTGACGACCTCAGGCGTCGCATGCGGGCGCTGCGCGCGACCGCGGAGGCGACCTACGGCTTCATCGGCCGCTCGCCCGAGCAGGTCGCGGGGCTGATCACCGGGCTGGCGATGAATCCGTCGGTGCTGGAGAATCTGCGCACGGGGTTTGGCGAGAACCTGATCCGTTTTTATGAGCGCGCCCGCCGCGACGATCTCTATCTCTGCTTTGCGGTGACGCCGCCGACCGGCATGCGCGCGACCGAATTGTTTCCCGGGCAGGAGCGCGACGATCCCAATCTGCAGGTGGTGGCCGAGGACGATGCCGGCGTCACCGTGTCAGGCATGAAGATGCTCGCCACCAGCGCGATCTATGCCGATGAGATCCTGATCGGCAACCTCACGCCGATTGCCGAGAAGTTCAAAAGCGAGGCGATCACCGCGGCGCTGCCGCTCAACGCGCCCGGGCTCACGCTGTGGTCGCGCCAGCCCTATGCGCAGCCGGTCCGGCACGAAGCCGACTATCCGCTGTCCTATCGGTTCGACGAGACCGACAGCGTGCTGGTCTGCGACCGCGTGAAGATCCCGTGGGAGCGCGTGTTCCTGCACAACGACGCGGTGATGTCGCGGCGCATCTACACCGACACGCCGGCGAACTGCTACCAGAACCATCATTCCAACATCCGCTTCTGGGTGAAGCTGGGCCTGATCGTCGGGCTTGCGAGCCGCATCACCCAGGCCAACGGCATCGACAAGGTGCCGGCGGTGCGCGAGACCCTCGGCCGGCTCGCCGCGCTCGAAGCGACCATCGGCGGGCTGGTGCAGGGCCAGATCGAGGCGTTCGAGGAGTGGCCGGCGGGCTACGCCACGCCCAACCGCCGCATCATGTATGCCGCGCTCAATTGGTGCCAGGAGCACCACACCGAAATCGTCGACATGCTGCGCACGCTGCTCGGCGGCATTCCGCTTTTGATGCCGGCCTCGATCGACGTGATGACCGACGACGCGCTGCGGTCAACCTTCGAGCGCTGGTGGAAGACGCCGTCGATCGAGGCGCTCGATCGTTACAAGCTCTACAAGCTTGCCTGGGATATCGTCGGCTCGGAATTCGCCGGCCGCCACATGCTGTACGAGAAATTCTACGCCGGCAATTCGCTGATCGTGCGCAATCAGTCGGACCGCGAAGCGCCGTGGGAGCGCTTTCACGGGATCGTGGATGGATTGCTGGGCGATGTGGAGGTGCCGGACAAGCGCCGCTGAGTGATGTAGCCTTTGCCATTGATTGGTTTTCAGCGCTGATCGATTGATGTGGAGGTGGACTGTGCGCTCACTGGCTCTTGTTTCGATACTTGCAGTCGGCATCATTTGGACCACGGACGCGGCCACCGCACAGCAGTGCCCGCCGGATGCCGTTGAGGCAAGTGTCGCGGTCTGGCCGACGGGCAGCATCAAGTCCGGGATGTCGGTGACCGGCAGGCACCCGTGCGGTCGCCGCATCACGTGTACGGGCGGCGCACGCAACGCGCCCGGGACCCGGCAGTGTCGTTGGCTCTGATGGCGCCAGTGCGGAACGCAAATGAGCGTGCGGCGTTAGCACCGCGGCATTGTCAGGAGGCAACGATGGCCGGCGGAGCGAAGTCCAAACCACAGGCGGTGGGCAACAAGCAGGCGGCGAAGGCCGGCAACGCGCGGCGGCGCGAGCAAGCCAAGCGCATGGAGAAGGCCAACACCACCCAGCAGGGCAATCGCGCCAACGTCCGGCAGAACACGACGACTCAGGGACACGGCCGCCCGAAGTAGCCACGGGCGGGAGTGCCGTTGTGTCGATCCTCGCCGTCCGCTACCAAGTCAGCAAAGAAGACTTGGTAACGGAGAGGGACGGCCATGCGATTTCCCCTTGCGCGTCGCGACATCATCGGGGCCGCGGCATTGGCGGCTACGGCGCTTGCCGTTGGCCCCGCTGTTGCGCAATCAGCCGCGCAATGGCCGGATCGTCCGGTCCGGCTGCTGGTGCCGGTCGGGGCTGGCGGCGCCGCCGATTCCCTCTCGCGCAACCTGTCGAACGGTTTCCAGCAATTCGCCAATGGCCAGCCGCTGATCGTCGAGAACCGCGTCGGCGCCGGCGGCACGCTCGCCGCCGCGGCGGTGGCGCGTGAGAAGCCGGACGGCTACACGCTGTTCCTCGCCGAGGTCGGGCCCAACGCCGTGTCGCACACACTCGGCAAGCTGCCCTACGACCCGCATACGGCGTTCACGCCGATCATGCATGTGGCCAACCTGCCGGCGGTCGTGCTGATCCGCCCGACGCTGCCCTACGCGACGCTGGCGGAATACGTTGCCGCCGCGAAGCAGCAGCCGGGCAAGTTCAACTACGCCTCGGCCGGGATGGGCAACTGGACGCATCTGTTCATGGCCTATCTCAACAGCCAGGCCGGGATCGACGTCGTCAACGTCGTCTACCGCTCGGGCGCCGAGATGCTGACGTCGCTTTTACGCAACGACGCTGACACCGCGATCATCACGGTCTCGACCTCGCTCGGCCAGATCAAGGAAGGCAAGATCCGCGCGCTCGCCGGCGCCGCGATGCGGCCGATGCGACAATTGCCGGACACGCCGCCGGTCGGCAAGACGATCCCCGGCTTCGACGTCAGCGTCTGGCACGGCATCGTCGGGCCGGCCGGCATGGACCCGGCGCTGGTTGCGCGCATCAACGGCGTCTTCGCGCAGGTGCTGCAGGTGCCGGCGGTGCGCACCGCCATCACTGAAGCGCAGGCCGCCGACATCGTCGCTGGCACGCCGCAGCAATTCGACACCTTTATCAAGGGCGAGCTCAAGCGCTGGCCGCAGGTGGTCAAGGACGCCGGCATCAAGCCGGAGTAGCGCGCACGGCGCCGTCGATCGCGGCAACGATCAGCGGGTTGACCAGGTCGGGACGCGTGAGCGGCGCCATGTGACCGCCGGACGGCACATTCGTCCACGTGCCAACCGGGATAGGCCTTTGCCAACAGCTCGACGATGGCGCGTGTGGGCGCGCGCGTATCCGCCGCGTGGATGAGATGAACGGGGGCGGTGATGGCACGCCAGCCCTCGAGCGGGCGAAGCCCCGTCGTTGCCATGTCCCATTCGTGCACGACCGGCGGCAGCATCGCCATGGTGTTCTGCCTGCGCTCGTCCGGCATGGCTGCCCAGGTGCCGGCACCGGTCCAGTAATCGACAAACAATTCGCCGGCGGCGTTCCAGTCGCCGGCCTGCGCCAACTCGCCGTAGCGGCGCGCCAGCTTGGCAATTTCGTCATAGGCGCTTGCGGGACCATGCGTCTGCAAATGACCGAACAGGATCGGCTCGAACGCGACCAGAACGCGGACGCGATTGCCGAGCTGAGCGGCGGCTTCCAGCGCGACCGCTCCTCCGAGTGAATGGCCGACGAGCGCGACGGGCTCCGATGCCAGCGCGGCGGCTGCGGCGACAAGCTCGGCCTGATCGGCGTTGGTCAGCGGCCGCATGCCTGGCCAGGGACTGGTGTTGCCGTAGCCGAACAGGTTGACCGCGATCACGCGGTAGCGGTCTCGCAGGCGCTCGACGAGAGCCCGCCATTGACGCAGCCCGCTTGCAGAGCTGTGAATCAAAATCACGGCAGGACCGGCGCCTGTGTCCGAGTATTCGAGGTCGAAAGCCCCGGCTTTGATCACCGGCATGGTGCGGAACTCGCTCTTCGTCCGCTATCCGGCCTGACCGATGTCAAGGCGTTTGAAGCTGGCCGGGAAACTGGTCCCCGGGCTTGCATCAATGTCCGCTGAACACCAGCGTCTTGAACGGAAGCAGCAGCGCCTGGATCCGCAGAATCATCGCGTGCACGACGCCAAGAGCATCGACCGCATGAAGAGCCAGACCTCGCATAAAGCCCGTCTCTTTTGAGGCGATTATGTCGTGGTTGTTCGAATAGGCGTTGGCAATGCAGCTGCTGCCCGGCGTGACGCCGGTGAGTCCGCCTTTGTAGAGCGGCTCGAGATGGACCAGAAGCGTACCGGGTCGCGTTATCTGCTGCGGGTCGATCAGTTGCTCACCGCCGCGGAACTGGCCGGCCGCGATGAAGTCCTGCACGTCGACCACCACCATCGGAATGATCGTCCACGGCTTGGATACACACGTGACCTCGGCGATCATTCCAGGCCGCATGATCTGCGCTTCGATTTGCCCGAAGCCGGCCTGCAGGGTCCGCTGACCGGCGCCTTCCGGAATCAGGATTCCGGCCGGACGCATGATCGGAGTGACGATATCGCCCACGCGCAGCGCAAATTGCTCCACGCGTCCGCTGACGCCGGCGCGGACCACGGTCTTCGCCAGTTCCGCCTCGGCCTGGGCGAGCGCCGCGACCGCGCTGGCCTTTTGCGCCGGGAGCAGCGCCGCGATCCTGGCCTTGACGGTCTGTCCTGCCGCCGTGGCGGATGCGATCGCGCCCTTGCGGCCTTCGACGGCGACTTGGAGCTTTTCGATCTCGCGCTGCGCGACGATCCCCGGATTTCTCTTCTGGAGCTCCATCTTGGTCTCCAACTCGTCCAAAGCCATCTGGTATGAACCCTGGGCTTCCTGAAGCTGTCCTTCTGTCTTCAGGATGTCGGCCTGTGCCACCTCCATGTCCGCCTCGACTTCCGCAATCCTGCGGCGCGCGGATTCCACCGCCGCCTCCTGGGTCGAGCTGTCGAGCCTGAAGATCGGCGCGCCTTTTTCGACGGTGCCACTAAAGTCGACAAAGACCTCGGCAACACGTCCGGTCGTCTCGGAGATGATCGGAATGGTTCGATAGAACAGCGTGACATTGGTGGTGGACGGGTGGTTGTAGAAGATCACCGTGATCAGGCCGACGGCGAGAACCAGGCAGCCCGTGATGCCCCACCTCAGCTCGAACCACACGGAATAGAGAGTGATTTCCTTGCCGAACCGTTTTCCCTGGTAGTAGCGGCGGTAGAGATAGTCGGGAACGATGGTCACCAGAGAGCAGAGGAGAATCTCAAGCATGGATCATCTCCTCGTGCTGGCTGGAGCGAGCCGCTCGGGTTTGGCTGGCGCCGCAGCTGGACCGTCCGGTGCTCTGTTGCGAGCGACAGTCTCCTCCCGCACTTGCTCACGTACTTGCGCAGCGTCTTCATTCCGGCTGGTTCCAGCCGCGGCCTCGACGGGCACTTCGGCGGCGCCTTTGCCTGTCCTCGTCTCAGCGATCTTTTCGACCGATCCCGCAATCCTGCTAAGCCAGCCGCCGATATCGGGAAACTCGATCATCGCAAGCAGAAGAGCGGCCACCCAAAAGAGGTGTATGTGCGTAAAGAGCGCAAGCAGGCACAGCACGGCGACGATCTCGAACTGGACCTTGTGCGTCCTATGCGCCATGCGCTCCGGCAGACTGTGCAACCGGAAGAACAGGATGCCAAACCCCACGACGATGACGAGCAGAACGATCGCCATGACGACCATCAGGACATCTGTCCCGCCGGGGGCGGTTATGAACATAGGCAGATGGTCGGAAGCAGCCGGATGAAGTGACTTAGTCATACCGATGTTCCTGTCAGCGACGGTTGATGCACCTTATTCCAAGTCATCGGTAGCATAACGAATCCGGTATCGAACTGATAGCGACCAAAAGTCCGGCAAATTAAGGATATCGGGGCGCTGAGGCGCCTCTACCTGCACGGCATCGACGCCGTTGCAATCGTGCATGCTCGATGCTGCTGCGCGTGCAGGCGCTTCTGTTGCCCGTCAAGACCCTGGTCTTGTCCGGCCATTGACGCCGTGTGCGCAGGGGCAATTCCGTCGCGATCAACTTCTCATTTCATTTCGGCGACCAGCGATAGGCTTTGGCGCACGCGCCGCCCATCAGCATCGCTCGCTCACTCTCGCTCAGGCGGTCGGTCTTGAGGAACGGCTCGACGGCGTGCTCGTAGTTGACGACGGCGTAGGCGCGGGTCCAGTCCGTGCCCCACAGGCAGCGCTCGAAACCCCAGGTATCGAACACCCGCGCGAGCGGATCCCAGATGTCCGGGAACGGATACGGTTCCTTGGACAGCGTGCAGGCGCCGCTCACCTTGATCACCGCGTTCTTGCGCCTGGCAAGGTCCAGCACCTTCGGCAGGTCGGCCCACGGCTGCGGCGGGGCGCCTGGCGTGCGGGGCTGCAGGATCGCCAGATGGTCGATGATGAAGCGCGTATCGGGGTGGCGGTCGATCAGCGCCGTGCCCGCATCCACGTTGCCCCAGAACAGGATGTTGACCGGGAGGTCGTGCTTGACGGCCGCGCGCGCGATCCGGTCGAGACCCGGATCGTCCGGCGCGCGCTTCGCTTCCGGCGTCAGCATGATGCGGATGCCGACCGCGCCGGGCGTCTGTTTCCAGTCGGCGACGACCTCGTCCACGGCCGGGTCGTCCGGGTCGACCGGCTTGACGATTGCGAACTTACCGGGATGCGCCCGTTGCACTTCCACCGCATAGCTCGCGTCATAGCGGTACATGGAGAAGGGCGAGATGAAGATCGCGCCGCCGACGCCGACCTTGTCCATCGCCGCCACCATCTCGTCACCCGTGACGTGATCGGGCCAGTTCGGCACACTGTGCCAGGGTCGCTTTGGCGTGTTCGCCTCGTAGGCGTGGACCTGGGAATCGATGATCGTCACCGGGGTAGCTCCTCAATTGCTAAGATTCGTGGGTAGGTCGCTATATCAGCTTCAGCCCCTTCAAACTCGCGTGACCGTCCTTGCCAACGATGATGTGGTCGTGCACGGCGATGCCGAGCGGCTTTGCAACGTCGACGATCACCTGCGTCATCTCGATGTCCGCACGTGACGGTGTCGGATCGCCCCGGGATGATTGTGCACCAGGATGATCGCGGTCGCCGACAATTCGAGCGCGCGCTTGACCACCTCGCGCGGATAGACCGGCGTGTGGTCGACGGTGCCGGTTTGCTGCACCTCGTCGGCGATGAGCTGATTGCGCTTGTCGAGAAAGAGAATCCGGAACTGCTCCTTGTCGGCGAACGCCTGCGCGGTACGGCAATAGTCGAGCACGCTCGACCATGACGACAGCGCCGGGCGCTTACGCGTCTGCCCGCGCGCAAACTCGCCGGCTGCCGCCTGCACGATCTTGATCTCGGTGATGGCGGCGTCGCCGAGACCCTTCACTTCGCGCAGCCGTTCGACCGGCGCCGCGATCGCTTCGGCGAACGAACCGAACCGTTCGATCAGGCATCTTGGCGAGCGGCTTCACGTCGCGCTGCGGAATCGCGCGGAACAGGATCAGCTCGAGCAGCTCGTAGTCGCGCACGCCATCGGTGCCGGCCTGCAACAGCCGCTCGCGCAGCCGCTGGCGATGGCCGTGATAGTGCGGCTTCGCGTCCGCCGCTCCCGCCGCGGGCTTCGACTTCGCGTTGGATTTCCTGCTGCCTGGCATGCGCCCAGCATGCCGGGACTGCGGCAATTTGCAATCCGCCAGTTGCGGTCCATGCGTGGAGCTTGTTCTATCGGCGAGCCACCCGAACGGCATTGAGGACGCAGCAACATTGACCCAGCGCGCAGGGTTCACCTCGGTCCTGTGGTCGTCGTGCCTGGCGATGCTCGCGGTCGGCGCCAACAGCACGGCGATCATGGCCGCGTTGCCAAGCATGCGGACCGAGCTTGCGCTCAGCCCGGCCGGCGTCGAATGGGCGGTCAATTCCTATCTGGTCGTCTCCGCCGCCTTCATCGTGCTCGGCGGCCAGGCGGCAGATCGGTTTGGCGCACGGCTGGCGTCGATCGTCGGATTGGCGCTGTTTGGCTTCGCGTCCTGCCTCATTGCCACCGCCGGCTCCGAAGCCGCGCTGCTGGCCGGACGCGCCTTGCAGGGCCTCGCCGCGGCATTCGCGGTGCCGAGCACGCTGGCCGCGGTCGACACCGGCGCGGGGCCCGAGCGCAGGGCAGGGGCGATCGGCGCCTGGACCGGGTTCCTGATGCTCGGCTTCAGCATCGGGCCGCTCGCCGGCGGGGCGCTCACGCACGCCGTCGGCTGGCGCGTGATCTTCTGGCTCGACGTCCCGCTGATGTTGACGGCCATCGCCGGAATGGCTTCCGCGGGCGCGGCGCCCGCCCGCGGTCACCAAACGCCAAGCCGGCGCGTGGATTGGGTCGGCTTCGTCCTGCTGGCGACGATGATGGTGTCGCTGGTCTTCGCCCTCCATGCATTGCCGCATGCGAAGGCGGCGCCGCTCCCCGTGATCGGCCCGTTCGTGCTGGCGGTGGCCGCGTTCGTCCTGTTGCTGATCGTCGAGTCGCGGGCCGCGGCTCCGCTGGTCGACCTCGGTTTCTTCAGGCGCCGTCGGTTCGTGATGGGCGTGGCGATCGGCTCGCTGTCGATGTTCAGCATCATGAGCCTGCTGCTCTACTTCAATCTCTATGCGCAGAGCCGGGAGGGCCTCACGGCGCTCTCGGCCGGTGCCTTGCTGCTGCCGCTGAGCGCGGCGTTGCTCGCGCTCGCGCTGTCGGCGTCGGCGGTGGCGGCAAGGCTTGGGCTGCGCAACGCCATGACAGTTGGCATGGCGCTGATCGCGATCGCCAGTGCGATCATCGGTGTCGCCATCACGCAGGGCTGGATGGCGCTCCTCCTGGCCGGATTTCTGGTGATGGGCGCCGGACTGGCGGTGCCCTATGCGTTGGCGCCGCGGCTCGCATTGTCGGCGCTTCCGCCCGCGCAAGTGGGGCAGGGGTCGGGCATCGTCAACGCCTGCACGTTTCTGGGCGGCAGCGCGGGCGTTGCCGGCGGCGCCACCGCGTTCGCGCTCGGTGGCTTTGTCGCCGTGCTGACGATGATTGCGCTCGCCGGCGTGATCGGCGCCGCGCTCAGCCGCGGGATTGCGGAGAAGCCATAAGGCAGCGGCGTGCTGTCACGCCGAAGCAAAATGCGGCTTGTCGAGGCCCTTCGGCGACAGCGTGAAGATCTCGACGCCGTCGCCGGTCACCGCCACCGTGTGCTCGAACTGCGCCGACAGCGAGCGGTCGCGGGTGACCGCGGTCCAGCCGTCGGAGAGCACCTTCACATGCGGGCGGCCGAGATTGATCATCGGCTCGACCGTGAAGAACATGCCGGGCCGCAGCACGATGCCTTCGCCGGGCCGGCCGACATGCACGATGTTGGGCTCGTCGTGGAACAGGCGGCCGAGGCCGTGGCCGCAGAAGTCGCGCACCACGCTCATGTGCTGCGCTTCGACATAGGTCTGGATGGCGTGGCCGATGTCGCCGGTGGTGGCGCCCGGACGGATCGCGGCGATGCCGCGCATCATCGCCTCGTAGGTCACTTCGATCAGGCGCTCGGCCCGGCGCGGGATCGCGCCGACCGGATACATGCGGCTGGAATCGCCGTGCCAGCCGTCGAGGATCAGCGTCACGTCGACATTGACGATGTCGCCGTCCTTGAGCGGCTTCTCGCCGGGGATGCCGTGGCAGACCACGTGATTGACCGAGGTGCAGGTCGACTTGCGGTAGCCGCGATACATCAAGGTCGCCGGCGTCGCCTTGTGGTCCATGGCGTATTCGAACACCAGCTGGTCGATGCGCGCGGTCGGCACGCCCGGCCGCACCTCGCCCTCGAGCATGTCCAGGCACTGCGCGGCGAGCTGGCCGGCCTTGCGCATGCCCTCGAAGGCGGCCGGCCCGTGCAGCTTGACCTGGCCGGTCTTGCGTTGCGGCGCCAAGGCCGCGTCGACGTAGCTCATTAATGCTTCGCGGCGGAGCCGCGCCCCTGCGGCCCGGGCCGCCCTGAATGTCACGTGTTGCAATGCAATGTAAGCAAGGACGCGCCGGAAGCAAGCAGCCCGTTAGTCGAGCAGTGGAACGGGGTCGGTAACCTCGATTCCGCCGCAGGTGATGCGGCAGCGGTAGGCGATGGCCTCGACCCCCGCGGTCCGGGCGGCATCGAAGGCGCGCCCGTAGCCGGGGTCGATGTCGCGGGCGAGGGCGAAGCGTTCCGCCGAGCCGATCTGCACCAGGTAGAGCATCACCGCGCGGGCGCCGGCCGCGACCATGTCGGACAATTCGCCGAGGTGCTTGGCGCCGCGCTTGGTGACGGCGTCGGGAAATTCGGCGAGCCCCGCCCTCCGCATCATGTGCACGTTCTTGATCTCGACATAGCAGGGCGGACGATCGGGCGCTTCGAGCAGGAAATCCACGCGCGAGGCTTTGCCGTATTTCACCTCGCGGCGCGCGGTCGCGTAGCCGGCAAGCTCGGCGATGCGGCCGGCTGCGATCGCCTCGGCGGCGAGCGCATTGGGGTGGCTGGTGTTGATGCCGACGAGCTCGGCGCCGCCGCCGAAGTCGACCTCGATCAGTTCCCAGCTGTGGGCGAGCTTGCGCTTCGGATTGGCGGACTTCGAGAGCCACACCCGCGCGCCGGCCGTGCTGAGCCCCAGCATCGATCCCGGGTTGGCGCAATGCACCGTCATCGTCTCGCCCGAGGGCAGCAAGACGTCGGCGAGGAAGCGCTTATAGCGCTTCACCAGCGTGGCGGGGATCAGCTCGGCGGGAAATTGCATCAACGACAAGTCTCAAAACGACGATGGCCGGGCAAGCCCGGCCATCGCACGTCTCACAGATAGTTTGGCGCGCTTACTTCGCCAGCGGATCGGGCCGCAGCTGGAAGTGGATGGCCATCGGCTTCATGCCCTTGCCACCCTCGATCAGCCACGGGGTGCGGTCGCCGCTCGACGTCCACAGTCCACGGCCTTTCCAGCCCGCGTTCGGATCGTCGATGCGTCCGTCAAATCCCTTGGCATAGAAGCCGAGCGGATAAGGAACGCGCAGCGAGACCATCTTGCCATCGGCATAGGCCACCAGCCCGTCCATCAGGTTGGCGGTCGACATCGGCACGTCGCGGCCGAGGCCGAACGTGTTGTGCTGGTCGACCCAGGAGTAATAGCTCGAACTCGGCACTGTTCTCACCGATGCCTTGGAAGCCCGGGCCCGGGTACTGGTAGAACGACCAGCCTTCAGGGCAGTGGTCGCCGGTCGCCTTCGGCCCGTTGAGCGGACCTTTGCACTTGCTGCGGTCGAATGCGCCCATGTGACCGCTCGCGAGCGACACCCAGACCACGCCCTTGCTGTCGATATCGCCGCCGCGCGGGCCATAGCCCGGCATCGGCACGTTGTAGATTTCGGTCAGCGCGGTCTCGCTCGGGTTCGATCCCGGGTTGATGCGCGCGACGGCGCCCGGGTTGAAGCGGATCGTGCCCCAGACCGAGCCGTCCTGCCGGATTCGGCATCACCGCGTAGAACACCTGCGCGTAACGCCGGTCCTTGTTCGGGTCGAGCGGCTGGTTCGGTTCGGTGTATTCGCCGCGCTTGCCGTCGCCGTTGGTGTCGAGGATCATCGGCGTCCAGCCCTGCGAGCGGGCTGCATCACCGGTCTCCTCATACATCTTCAGGTTCAGCCAGCCGACCACGCCGGTGCCGCCACCGCTGGAGGTCCACAGCGTGTCGTTCTTGTCGTAGCCGAACTGCAGATGGTGCGTCTGGAAGCAGGTGTCGATGAAGGTGTACTTCATCGTCTTCGGATCCAGCATCGAGAGCTGCCGGTGCGAAGAGGGCACCGGGAACGCCTTGGCCGACGGATGGTCCGAGCCCTTGTTGCAGAAGTCCGGGTTCTTGGAGCCGCGTCCGCGCGCCGCGAACCAGACCCGGCCGTGGCGGTCGAACATCGCGTTGTGGTTGTTGGTGCGCGGTATCCCAGATCAGCTCGGTGCCCCAATAGGGCGACGGCGCGACCTGGCGGTCGCTCGCCGCGTGACCCGGGCCGAGCGCCATGCCGGTCGTCTTGTCCGCCACCGGCGCATTGAAATACGTCACGGTGTGCGTCTTCGGATCGAGGATCGGCCAGGCGTCGGTCGAATATTCGGGCGAGCCGAACACCGGACCATAGGCGTTGACGGTCGGGAAGCGCCGGTCGGACGCGATCAGGTCGTGGAGATAGTGCTTCTCGGTTCCCCAGTCCCAGGTCGTGACGACGATATTGCGCTCCACGCCTTGCGGGCGTGTCGGCTTGGTGTGCGGGAGCTCGCCCTTGGCGACCCGATCGGTCCAGTCCGCGAAATATTTGAACGGCACGCCGCCCAGTTGGCCGGCCAGGAGCGTGACCATCTGCTCGCCGGACTGCCCGGATGACACGCGGCGCACCCAGGCCTCGACCGAGGACGAATGCTTGCCGATCCCTTCCGGCAACGTGCGTGTCGACAGCTGACCGAGCTGATGGCAGCCGATGCAGCCGTTGTTCTTCATGTTGTTCATCCAGTCGGTCCACGTGACCTTGGCTGGAATGTCGGACGATCCGCCGAAGTCGCTCTTGGGCGGGATCTTCAGCATCGAGTACCAGTAGATCGCGGGATAGTACTTTGCGGCTTCGGCGTCGTTCTTCGCCGGCACGGCGCGCAGGTTCAGCTGCTGGCCGGGCTGCGCATCGACCTTCTCGGAGTTGACGAGGCCGTAGCCGCGGACCCAGACCTTGTACTTGGCCTTCGGCAGGTCGGGCACCACGTAGCGGCCCTGGTCGTCGGTGACCACCATCTTGGCGTACCGCGTCGGAAGGTCGCGGGTTTCCGCGATCACCCATACGCCGGCTTCTGGACCATTCGGCCCCGTTACAACGCCGCCGATGTCGTCGTTGTCGATCGCCACCGCGGGGGTGGGGGTCTGCGCCTGCAGCTGCGCCGGCGTCCCGCTCAGCGCGAGAGCAAGCGCGACGGCGGCTACGCCGCAATACAACGCTCGTGTCATCCTCATTGCGTGATCCCTCTCTCGTTTATGATGGATTTATTTGGTCTTCTGTTGGTACCGAGCATATCCAATCCGGTTCCGCCTCACAACGGGACTACCTGCGGATAGCTCGGACGGCGGCAGCCTTCACAACCTTGGCCCTCCGTGCGAACATCGCTCGCGTAACTAACACATGCAGCCGGGGCGAAATTCCCGGCGACAAGAAAACTGGGGGAGGTCATGTCCGTCAATACGTTCTGGACGATACTCTTGATCATCCACGGCCTGCTCGCCGTCGCGCTGCTGGGTGCGCTGACCCATCAGGCAATGGCGGTCACGATGCCGGTGCGGCAGGCTGCGGGCAACTTCGTCGACCGGTTCCGCGCGGTGCCGGCGGCCGGCTATGCGACGGCGGTGTGCATCCTGTGGGTTCTGACCTTCATCATGGGCGCGTGGATCTACACCAAATTCCGGATCTACATCCGCATCCCGATCGAGCAGGCCGGATACTGGAAGACGCAAGGATTTTTTGAGCTGAAGGAGCATGCAGTCACGATGGGCATGGGCGTTTTGCCTGCCTACTGGTACTTCTGGAAGAACGCGCGCGATCCGCAATACGACAGCGCGCGCAAGTGGCTGACCGTGCTGCTCGCCGTCATTATCTGGTTTGGCTTCCTCGTTGGGCACGTCATTAACAACGTCCGGGGGTTTGGATCATGAGCACGACCACGACAACGTCATCATCGAAATCGTCGACCTCGTCGCTGGCCGCGTCGGCCAAGTTCAAGACTTTCGCGATCGTGTTCTCAGTTGCCGCGCCGATCGTGTACGTGGCGTGCGAGCTTCTGGGCCTGCCGCTGTTCACCTACCATCCGGCGACCAACCGTGTCGATTTCGGTTGGGCGCCCGGCCGCAGCGGCGAAGGGCCGGCCATGTACTGGTACGGCTGGACCGCGACGATGCTGATTGCCTGCACGGTGCTGGGCGGGCTCGCCACATTGCTGCCCGAGCGCCTGACCAAGGCGATTCCATTGGCGTTGATCTGGATCCTGCCGATCCTGGCGATGATCCCGCTGGCCTGGGCGCTGATGCCGTTCTGGACCAAGGGATGATCTCGCTCGACATGCCGTGGAAAGGACACCAGTGGTGATGAGACTGAAGCTTGCGGCGATCCTTCTTGCGATTGCCGGAGGCATGCTCTGGATCGAAGAGGGCCATCGGGTCGTCATCGACGCTCCGGTGGCCGACACCGCGGCGGTCGCGGCCGCGGCGTGTCCCGACAATGACAACGTCCCCTACAGCGCAGCCTGCTTGGAATACCTCAACGTGCCGGCCGAACCCGCGCCGCGCCTGCAAGTGGTTGCTTCCGTCGCCGCGCCGGCTCCGTGTCCGACCAATGACCGGGGGCCGTATAGCCCGAGTTGCATCGCCTTCATGATGGGCGCCACCGAAACCGGCATGCGCTGGCGGGCAACGGCCGGCCCGGCGTTCATACCCGCGCCGCAATAGTGAGGTGGAAGGGTGCCATCGACGCGGTGGAAATCGCTTTGTCGGCACGCTACACTTGACGCCAAAGCCAGCGGTCACCGAATGGCCGCGAGCCACGGGAGGTCACTGATGGGAATCCTTGGTCGGCGCACTGGTTGGCGTGTGGTCTTGGCGCTTGGCATGACCGGCGCCTTGTCGACGGCGCTCTGGGCGGGCGGTTCCGGTTTCGGCGACGACGATCATGATCACGAGAACGAGGGGCCGGCCTATTTCGGCTTCGTCAAGGACACCAATGGCGCGACGATCACCGACGCCAAGGTGACGGTCGCGATCAAAGATCGCGGCGGTGTGATCACCCGCACCGACGCGCTCGGCGCCTATCGCGTTCCCGGCTTCGGCAAGGAGATCAATCCGAACGAGGTTCTGATCTCGTGCGAAAAGCAGGGCTACAAGCAGGTGCGCGTGCTCCGGCGCACGGCGCAGGACGCCGATCCGAAGGTCCCGATCGAGACCGAATGCACGATGCAGCGGGCGTGACGCCTCGCGCATGACGGGGCGTCGGTTCGGGTAGCCTAGGTCGCCGAAGGATCGCAGATGATCCGCCGTTTGGTGTTCGTTGTTGCTTCTGTCCTGGCGTGCATCGGGACGACGCACGCGGCCTTCAGCCAGCCCATTCATCTCCGCTACGGCCAGGCCTATTCGGCGCAGCGCAGCATCTTCGCGCTGCCGATGCTGCTTGCGGAGCGGCAGGGATTCTTCCTGCGCGAGGGCCTCGACTTCCACATGGTGCCGGTGCCCGGCGGCGGCACCAAGATGATCGACGCGCTGCATGACGGCACCGCGCATATCAGCCACGTCGCGACGCCGTTCCTGGTGCAGGCCGCGCTCAAGGGCTCCGACGCCGTCGCGGTCGTCACCGAGTTCAACAATCCGATCTACAGCCTGGTCGTGAAGCCCGAGATCAAGACCTATGCCGACCTCAAGGGCAAGCTGATCGGGCTTGCCGCCGAGACCGGCTCGATCACCATCTCGATCCGCAAGCTGCTCGCGATGAAGGGCATCAACCGCGACGACTTCCGCTCGCGCTTCGTCGACGGCACGCCCGACCGTCTGGTCTGCCTGACCAAGGGCGACTGCGACGCGGTGCCGCTCGGGCAGCCGCAGGATTTCGTGGCGATGCGGCAAGGCTATCGCCTGCTCGGGCTCTCCACCGAAGCGGTGCCGGAATTCGTCTACACGGTGACGGCGGCGCGCCGCTCCTGGGCGAACGAAAACAAGGAAGCGGTGGTGCGCTACGCGCGCGCCATGGCGGCTTCGTTCGCCTTCATCCGCGATCCCAAGAACCGCGAGACCGTGATCAAGACCATCGCCGACACCACCGGATTTGCCCAAGCCAATGCGCAGCTGACGTTGTCGCTCTATTTCGAGCCCGAGCAGCACGTGCTGCCGATGCGCGGCGAGATCGGCATGAAGGGGATGGAGACGGCGATCTCCTTCCTGGGCGAGGCCGGCATCGTCAAGCCGCCGTTGCCGCCGGCGGCGCGGTTCGTCGATCTACAGTACCTGCGCGCCGCCGGGTTGCAGGACTGAGCGCGCCGCGATAGCAAATTCCCACCGGCCGTACGCCGCCAGCTCAAGACCGCATCAGGAGTATCCCACCATGGCCACCGATGACGCAGCGAGCCGCGAGCTCGCGCCCACCGGAAAGCTCAGGGTCGCGATCGCGGTCGGGCCGTCGGCTTCGGCGCTTTGGACCGTGCGCGATCCCTCAACCGGCAAGCCCAAGGGCGTGCCGGTCGAGCTCGGCACCGCGCTGGCGCAAAAGCTCGGCGTGCCGGTCGAGCTGGTCGAGTACGCCTCCTCCGGCGAAATCGTCTCGTCGCGTGACAAGGGCGCCTGGGACGTCACCTTCGTGCCGGTCGACGACGACCGCAAGCAGGCGATCGATTTCGGCGCGCCGTATCATCTGCTGCAGAGCACTTATCTGGTGGCGCCGGGCTCCGCGATCAAAACGCTGGCCGAAGCCAACCGCGCCGGCGTGCGCATTGCGATCGTCGATGGGACGGCGACCGGCCGCGCCTCCGTCGCGGCATCGCCCAACGCCACGACCGTCAAGGTCAAGAATCCCGACGAAGCGGTCGAGATGATGAAGGCCGGCAAGCTCGATGCCATCGCGCTGTCGCGCGAGTCGGTCGGCGGGCTGGTCGATGCGCTGCCAGGCTCGCGCGTGCTCGAGGAAGCCTTCCTCAATTCCACCACCGCGGTGGCGGTACCGCAGAACAAGCCGGCGGCGCGCGCCTTCGCCACCGCGTTCATCGAGGAGGCGAAGGCCTCCGGCCTGGTGCGGCGCGCGCTCGACATGATGGGACTGAAAACGTCGCAGGTCGCGCCGGCCGGGATGAAAGCCTGAGCGGATGGCGAATACGATCGACCTGTTCATCGGGCTCGGGGTCAGCTTCCTCAATTTTGGAATCCATGCAGTGATGACCGCGCTGATCGTGGTCACGACCCGCCGCGCGGAAACGCGCACCCATCATCACGGCATCTTTGTGCGCCTGACCGCGCTGCTCACGGTCTCCGTCTCGATCCTGATGTTCGCTCATGTCGCTGAAATCGCGGTCTGGGCGGCTTTGCTCGACATCATGGGTGTCAGAATCGCCAACATTGATGCGTTCGAATTCGCGTTCGAAAACTACACCGCGCTCGGCTATGGCGACGCGCTACCGAAGGACGTGCGGTACCGGCTGCTCGGTCCGGTCATGGCGCTCAACGGGCTCTTGCTGATCGGCTGGTCGGTCGCGGTCATCTTCGAGGTCATGCGCATGGCCGAGTTCGAGGTCGGAAAGCGCCCCAAGCGCAGCAATTGACGGCCCGGCCGCCCAGTGGGCAAATACCGCCAACAGCGGAAACGGGGAACGCCGAGGGAACCACCATGCTTCGCACCATCGCGGCTTTCGATCGGATCGGCGAGGAGAATGCCTTCGCCGTGCTCGCGCGCGCCAATGCGCTGATCGCGCAAGGCCGCGACGTCATCAATCTCGGCATCGGCCAGCCCGACTTCCGCACGCCCGATTTCATCGTCGAGGCGGCGGTGAAGGCGCTACGCGACGGCCACCACGGCTATACGCCCGCGACCGGCATCCCGCCGCTGCGCGAAGCGGTGGCGGCCGACTTGCACAAGCGCTTCGGCGTGACCGTGTCGCCCGACGAGGTGATGATCCAGCCCGGCGGCAAGCCGACCATGTTCATGGCGATCATGATGTTCGGCGAGCCGGGCGTCGACATCCTCTATCCCGACCCCGGCTTCCCGATCTACCGCTCGATGATCGAGTTCATGGGCGCCAACCCGGTGCCGGTGCCGATCCGCGAGGAGAACGGCTTTGCGTTCTCCGCCGAAGAGACGCTCAAGCTGATCACGCCGAAGACGCGGCTCCTGATCATCAACTCGCCGGCCAACCCGACCGGCGGCGTCACGCCCAAGAGCGAGATCGACAAGCTCGTCGCCGGGCTCGAGAAATGGCCCGACGTCTGCGTGCTCTCGGACGAGATCTACGACCACATGGTCTATGACGGCGAGCAGCACGTCTGCCTGCTGTCCTATCCGTCGATCCGCGACCGGCTGATCCTGCTCAACGGCTGGTCGAAGACCTACGCCATGACCGGCTGGCGGCTCGGCTATGCGGTGTGGCCGGGCAAGCTCTACGACTATGCGCGCAAGCTCGCGGTCAACCTGCATTCCTGCGTCAACGCGTCGGCGCAATATGCCGGGCTGGCGGCGCTCACCGGGCCGCAGGACGAAGTGGTGAAGATGGTCGCGGCGTTCGACCAGCGGCGCAAGGTGGTGACCGAAGGCCTGAACAAGTTGCCGGGCGTCTCCTGCGCGACGCCGAAGGGCGCGTTCTACGCGTTCCCGAACGTCAAGCGCACCGGCTGGCAGGCGAAGCCGCTCGCCAATGCGCTGCTCGACGACGCCGGCGTCGCCATCATCGGTGGTCCGGACTTCGGCATCCTCGGCGAAGGCTATGTGCGGCTCTCCTACGCCAACTCGACCGAGAACATCCTGAAGGCGCTCGACCGGATGGGTAATTTCCTGGCGAGCCGCAAGGCGGCGTAAGTCATACAGCGCCGCTAGCTTCGGCTGCGCTTGCGCTTCGCGGCCTCGGCGCTGTCCTTGCGGAAGGGACGCGAGCGCGGGCAGACCTCGGCGAGGAAGTGCACCAGCGTTCCCGTCAGCGCGTCCTCCTTGAGCCCGTAATGGACATTCTGGCCGCGCTTCTCGCGCCAGACGACGCCGGCGTTTTCCAGTACCGACAGATGCTTGGAGATCGCCGGCTGCGACATGGTGTCCGAAAAGCGCGTGGCGATCTCGCCTGCCGTCATGTCGGTCTTCGACAGGTAGGCGAGGATGCGGCGCCGTGGCGCCGAGGACAGGGCCTCGAAAATCTTGTCGATCGACATCGAATCTCCACTCGGGCGGACCTTGCTGCCCGCGACGCCGGGCCGTCAAGGCAAGAGATAACACACTTGATTATATAACTAAATAGTTATAGAGTTTAGGATGGCAAGTGCGTAGGGAGCGAGACCATGACCCCGTCAGCCAGCGCGGCAGCGAGCACGGCCTGGGACAGCGCCGCCGATCCCGTCGACGAGGCGTTGCAGCGATCCGAGAGCACGTTCCGCTCGCCCCGCATGGTCGATGCCGACGACACCAGCGCGGTCGAGGGGGTCGTGCGCTGGAAGCCCGGCAAGTCGTTGTGGATTTCCGCCATGACCCTGGTCGGCGTTGTCGGCGCGCCGCTCACCTTCACCTGGGACGCGGCCGCGCTCTTCATGGCGACAAGCGCGGTCACCGTCTGCCTCGGCCATTCGCTCGGCATGCATCGCCGGCTCATTCATCGCTCCTACGACTGTCCGCTCTGGCTCGAACGGTTCTTCGTCTATTGCGGCACGCTGGTCGGCATGGCCGGGCCCTACGGCATGATCCGCCAGCACGACATCCGCGATTGGGCGCAGCGCAAGGCGGCCTGCCATCCCTACCTGGCGCACCGCTCGTCGATGCTGCGCGACGGATTCTGGCAGCTCCACTGCGAACTCGCGCTCAAGCATCCGCCGGCGCTGGTGATGGAGCGGCGCGTGCGCGACGACCGCTTCTATCAATTCATCGATCGCACCTTCATGGCGCAGCAGATCCCGTGGGCGATCCTGTTCTTCGCGCTCGGCGGCCTGCCGTGGCTCGTCTGGGGCATCGCGCTGCGCGTCGCCGCCTGCGTGACCGGGCACTGGCTGGTCGGCTATTTCGCGCACAACCGCGGGCCGCGCTCCTGGCACGTCGAAGGGGCCGGCGTGCAGGGTTACAACGTGCCGTATTGCGGGCTCATCACCATGGGCGAGGCCTGGCACAACAATCACCATGCGTTCCCCGGCTCGGCGCGGCTCGGCCTGCGTGACGGCGAAATCGATCCCGGCTGGTGGGTGTTGTGTGTGCTGCGGAGCGTCGGTCTGGTCTGGAACGTCAAGACGCCCGAGACGCTGCCCTATCGCCCCAATCTGGTGCCCTTGAGCGGGTGAGGAGAGAGCGATGCCCATCTCGTTGAAGGAAAACCTCTGGCTGATTGCGGCCGTGCCGGGCGTGGTCGTCGGCGTCGGATTGATGCTCGCGGCGGTCGCCGTCGGTACGCTGATTTTCGGAGTCTACGGATACGGGCTCTTCCTGCTCACGCCGTTTGTCATCGGGATTATCACGGCCTATATCGCGAACTACAAAGGCGACATCGGCAGCACGCGGACGCTGGTGTCGGTGATGGTCGCCCTCGCTATCGGAAGCGTCGGGCTCGTGCTGGTCGCGCTCGAAGGTATCGTCTGCATCGCCATGGTGGCGCCGCTTGGGGTCGCCGCTGCGTGGTTCGGCGGCGAAGTGGGGCGCGTGATGGCCTTGCGTGGCAAGCGCTCGCAGATGGTCTCGTGCATCGCGCTCGTGCCGCTGGTGTTTGCGGTCGAGCACGTCCTGCCCGCCTCGACCCGCTTCGACACCGTGCAGACCATCGAGGTGCACGCGCCGCCTGAAGCCGTGTGGCGCTCGATCCTGTCCACCGATCCGGTCGAAGGACCGCTCGCGCTGCCGTTCCGCCTCGGCGTCGCCTATCCGATCCGCAGCGAAATTGTCGGCGAAGGCGTCGGCGCCATCCGCCGCGGCGAGTTCTCCACCGGCACCGCGATCGAGCGCATCACCGCGTGGGAGCCGAACCGGAAATTCGCCTTCGTCGTGGTCGAGGATATCCCGGCGATGCGCGAGATGAGTCCGTATGAGCATGTGCACGCGCCGCACGTCGTCGGCTATTTCCGCACGACCTCCACGAGCTTCGAGCTGGTCGCGCGCGCTGACGGCCGCACCGACGTCATCGAGCGCACGTCACACGAGCTGCGGCTCGATCCGGTTCTCTATTGGCTGCCAATGGCGCGCTGGATCGTGCAGGAGAACAACGCGCGCGTGCTGGCCCATATCCGGCGCCATGCCGAGCAAAGCGTCGGCAGTGGGGGCTGAGCAAGCGGGCTTTACGCCGACACCGGCGCGTTGGCCCGGCTGATGCCGAGCGTCACGATGCGATGCAGGAGGTCCGGATAGGCGAGCCCGTCGTGCTTGGCGGCGGTCGCGAATTCCTGGCTCTGCGCGATTTCGGGATTGGGATTCACTTCGAGGAAGTAGGGCGTGCCGTCGGGCGACAGCCGGAAGTCGACACGGGCATAGCCGTCGAGCTGCAGCGTCCGGTAGACCCGTTTCGCCAAACGCTGGATGCGGGCGTATAGCTCCGGCGGCAGGTCCTTGGCCGGCCCGTCCTCGATGCCGACGCGCTTCTGATAGTTGGGATCGTGCTTCACCTTCTCGGTGGCGATGGCATACGAACCTTCCGCCATGTTGCCGAATTTCAGCTCCCACACCGGCAGCACCCGCAGGCGGTCGTTGCCGAGCACGCCAACGTAAAGTTCACGCCCTTCGATGAACTGCTCGGCGATGGCGGCGGTGCCGATCTTGTCGTGGATGAAGGCGACGCGTTCCGCAAGTTTCTCGTCGGTGTCGACGACGGAGGCTTGTGAGATTCCCCAGGATGAGTCCTCGCTCAGGCTCTTGACGATCAGCGGCAGCGCCAGGCGCTTCGGCCGCTTGACCTTGCGATGCAACGGAAACACCGCAAAGGCCGGCACCGGAATCCGGTGGTAGTGCACCAGCGTCTTCGACAGGTCCTTGCCGCGCGCGAGCATCAGCCCACGCGGGCCGCAGCCGGTGTAGGGGATGCGCATCAGCTCGAGATAGCTCACGACGTTCTGGTCGTAGATGACCTCGCCGTGAAACTGCTCGAGCAGCGTGAACACGACGTGGGGCTTCCAGCCCTCGACCTCGTCGCGGATCGGCTTGAGCTCGTCGTGCACGCCGAGCGGACGGACCTCATGCCCGGCGGCGCGCAACGTGCTCACGACGTCGTATTCGGTTTTCCATTTGTTGATTTCGAGCGCGCTGTAACCCTTGGTCGAATCCGGGGGCACCAGGTCCGGGTGCATGAGAACCAAAACGCGCAGGCGTTTCATAGCGCGATCCATTTCCGCTTCGACGGGCCGAACAGCGCGTGCATCGTCTTGGCGGTCAGCAGCACGGTAAAGTCCATAAACAATTTCCGCTCGGAGCCCACCGCGCGCAGATTGTGCTCGCGGCAGCGGATAATCATGTCGTCAAGCACCGCATCGAGCGTGAGCTGGTTCTCGCCGGTCCACTTCGCGACCAGCTGTCTGATTCTGGCACGGTGGCGCCTAATAAACATTGAAGCCGGTTGCGACCGGGCATGCCGCGGCTCGGCGGAGAACAGCCGGTAAAGGTCGCGGTCGTACGTCTTCGGCGCATTGAAAGCGTAGAGCGCCTGCTTCTTCTTGTAGTATTCGCCAAGCGTCTGGCTGAGCTCGTTCAGCGGATCGACCCGTTCCCGGGCAGTGAGCAGCGGCCGCTTGCCGGCGATCTCGTCCATCAGCTCGTCGACATATTCGAGCTTCTTGAGCGCCGGCCAACCGGCGTAACGCGTGCGCCAGTTCGAGCGCGGCCGCAACCACACCGCAAACGTCTCGGCGAAATCCTCGTCGGGGTGGCTCTGCGCATACCACAGCCGGAGATGCTGGACGTAGCGCCGGCTGCCGGGATTGGGCCGATACCAGCGCGGGTAGCGCTTGGAGGAAGGACCGAACAGCTGCTGCCAGCGCCGGCGGCGTTGCAACTGGTAGGCGTGCTGCACGGTGTGGCCGGCCTCATGCCGGAGGATGGCCATGCACTCGGACCAGGTGCCGCCCTCGACGTCGAGCATCATCTTGTTCTCGAGCTTCATCAGGCGGGGATGGGCGAGGTAGAACGGGATCGCGATGCCGGGGGTGTTGTCCGGGCTGAACCACTCGCTCGAGATCCAGGCATGCGGCCGCAGCCGGAGGCCCCGCTCTCCCATCTCCTGATGGAGGTTATGGAGGCAATCCTCGAGCCAGGTGTCCTCGACCGTCACCCTCAAGCCTGAGAGGCGGCGCTCAAGCAGCTCGTTGTCGGACAAGGATTCCCAGGGAAATTTCCGCTGCGGCATGGGGCCTCAAAACGTGAGAAAAACTCAGGCCTAAAATGGTGCAACGGGCCGGGGTTGGCAACAACTGCCGGGGCGGACGAGTTGGCCTACTTGCGATTTCCCTTTGCCAGCGGCTTCGCTACTTCGCGGGCGTATTCGATAAAAAGCCGGGCGACTGGACTGAGCGTGCGGTTCTTCAGCGTGATGATTCCGTGGGGCACGAGAGCGGTCGGCAGGTCGACAGGCAAGACCTTGAGCTCCGGGCGCCGTGTTGGAAAGCTCGATACGGAAGCCGGCGCAACCGTGAGAAAGCGGCCGGTCGCCGCGAGGTTCAAACGAACTTCGCGTGGAAAGGTGACGACGGCTACGCGAGGATAGTCAAGGCCGCTGGCATGGAAGGCTTTCTTTGCAACGGAGCCAGGCCCGCTTTCCGCCGCTGGCAGTACCCATGGCTCATTCACTAATTCGGCAAGCGCGATCTTGCGCCGCCAAGTCCAGGGATTTTGAGCGCCGGCCACAACGGCATAGAACTCGTCATAAAGACGTTCGAAGCCCAGTTTCTCGTCTGTAAATGGGCCGAATCGTTCTGCGATCACAAAGTCGACGTTGCGCTCGATCAACTCTCGGTACAGCGTTTCGGATGGCGATGCCATGAGATGAAACACGACGCGTGGATGGCGCCGGGAGACCCGATCGATGACTGCGGAAACGAAATTTGCCGCGAGAGGGGGCGCGCTTCCGATGCGCACTTCGCCGGCGGTCGGGTCGGCGAGAAACTCGATGTTCTTCACCGCTTGGCGCAGTTCATCGAACGCAGCCACACCGCCATCAAGCAACGCGCGACCGTAGGCGGTGGGCTCGATACCCTGGCGGTGGCGGTCGAGCAGGCGTACGCCGAATGCATGCTCCAGCTCCGAGATTGATCTTGAAACGTTGGGCTGAGTGGAATTGAGGCGTCGCGCCGCCTTCCCCATGCTGCCGGCCTGCACGACGGTCATGAGGACGTGCAGGTCTTGCAGCTTCAGCCTGCGTCCGATGCGATCGCTCAACTGCATGCGGTGACCCATTTCGAATTTGAGATGATACCATCAGACATTAGCATTATCCGCTGATGGTGGCCATCAGCTATCGTTGGAAACCAAGCTCTCGGAACAGCCGACGATCGAAGACCTGTCGCTCGCGTGTCCGATTCGGAGGAAGACGCCATGACAATTCCGCGTCGCCAATTTCTTCGGCTAGCAGGAGCTGTTTCCGCTCTTCCATTCGTGGCGCGCACCGCTCGGGCTCAGGTCTATCCATCACGGCCGGTGCGTTTGATCGTCGCCACGCCTGCTGGCGGCGGTGCGGACATCCTTGCGCGTCTGATGGGTCAGTGGCTGTCAGAACGGCTCGATCAGCCATTCATTATCGAGAACCGGCCGGGGGCCGGCACCAATATCGCCACCGAGGCTGTCGTGCGTGCCCCGGCGGATGGCTACACATTGCTCGTGGTGAACGCGGCGAGTGCGATCAACGCAACACTCCATGAAAAGATGAGTTTCAATTTCATTCGCGATATAGCGCCGGTGGCGGGTTTGATCCGTGACCACTTGGTCATGGTCGTGCATCCTTCGGTTCCAGCCAAGACGGTGCCCGAGTTCATTGCCTATGCCAAATCCAGGCCAGGCAAGATCAACATGGCGTCGGGCGGCAACGGGGCGCCGTCCCACGTCGCGGGTGAGTTATTCAAGATGATGGCTGGTGTCGATATTGTACACGTACCGTATCGCGGCGCAGCGCCCGCGCTTACCGACCTGCTTGGCGGACAGGTCCAGGTCTATTTTGGCCCGACGATCTCGTCGCTCGAACACATCAAAACCGGCAAGCTGCGCGGGTTGGCGGTGACCACGGCGGCACGCGCGCAGGCGCTCCCAGATTTGCCGAGCCTGAGTGATTTGCTGCCAGGCTACGAGGCAAGCACCTGGAACGGTATCGGTGCGCCAAGGAACACGCCTGCAGAGATCGTTGAGAAGCTCAACAAGGAGATTAACGCCGGCCTCGCTGATCCGAAGCTGAACGCACAACTTGCTGACCTGGGCTCGACGGTGTTTGCGTGTTCGCCCGCCGAGTTCCGCAAATTCATTGCCGAAGAAACGGATAAGTGGGCCAAAGTGGTTAAGTTTGCGAATCTCAAGGCGAGCTAAAGTCGATATGGTCTAGGCCGCCGCCGGCGGGCCGTCGGTGCCACGCTCCACCACCACCGCACCGGGGATGGCGTTGAGCTGGCTCTTCAAGCTCTCCAGGATTTCGTCAAAACCTTCCATGATCCCGATCCTGGGCGCCGCGTCGGGTTGGCGATGAATAAGATGTGATTCGGTGGCTCTTGGCATCCGCTACGTTGAGCGGAACCGGCGGCGGGCGATATGGTGCCTGGAACGGTATTGCCAGGGAGAACGCGATGACGGGCCTGTCCGAAGAACAACGCATGATGCGGCAGAGCTGCCGCGATTTTGTCGACGACGTCGTGATCCCGTTCATCCGCGGCAACTGGCAGCGCGAGTGGGATATGCGCCCGGAGGCGCGGCTGCCGCCGGAGATCCTCGAGGGCGCGCAGAACGTCGGTATCCGCACGCTCGGCGTGCCGGAGGAGTTCGGCGGGGTCGAGCTCGAGAAGGGGACGGAAACCCAGACCTTCGCCATCATCGCCGAGGAGATCGCGCGCGGCGATTCCGGCCTCTCCGACAAGCTGGTGCAGATCTGGAAGGTCTCGGTGCTGCTGCGCAACCTCGCGCCGCGGCACCTGCAGGAGCGCTGGTTCCCGCGCATCGCCGACGACCCGCAATTCCTGCTGGCGCATTGCCTGACCGAGCCGCGCGGCGCCTCCGACCGCTGGCTGCCCTTACAACGTGCCGGAAGCGTCGATGCAGACGCGCGCCGTGAAGCAGGGCAAGGAGTGGGTGATCAACGGCCGCAAGCAGTTCATCTCGAACGGCTACGACGCCGGCCTGTACGTGGTCTACGCCAACACCAATCCGAAGGTCGGCATGCTGCAGGGGACGTCGTCGTTCCTGGTCCCGCGTGACACGCCCGGCCTGACGGTCGCGCGCTGCAACGAGACGCTCGGCTGCCGCTTCATGAACAACGGCGAGCTGGTGTTCGAGGACATGCGCGTGCCGGAGGATCATCTGCTCGCGGAGAACGACGCGCTCGGCCGCGCCGGCGTCTATTTCCAGCCCGGCAAGATCATCCAGGCGGCGAAGAACCTCGGCGTCGGCGTGCGCGCCTTCGAGGTGACGTCGGACTATGTGCAGAACTACGTGCAGGGCGGCCGCATCCTGATCAAGCATCAGGCGGTGGCGCTGCGGCTCGCCGACATGGCGACCAAGCTCGAGGCGACGCGCGCGCTGCTCGAGCGCGCCGCTGCGGCGGTCGACGCCAAGGCGCCGGACGCCGACGCGCTCTGCAACATGGCGAAGCTGTTTGCCTCGGAGGAAATCCTGAAGGTCGCGACGCATGCGGTCGAGCTGCATGGCGGCAACGGCATGATGCTCGACTTCGGGGTGGAGAAGCTGTTCCGCGACGCCGCGATCTTCCCGCACATGGACGGCACCACCGACATCTCGCGCCTCAAGATCGTGAAGGCGCTGTTCCCGCACACCGCCGGCAAATATGCCGGGCCGGAGGCGTAGGCGCGGCCGAGTATGTGATGGTCGCACTTGGCGATGGCAATGCGGAAAGAAAGCGTATCAACTAGGCGGCGCTAAAAAAGAAAAACCGGGAGGAAATCTCATGCCTCGGTACGGCAGGGCGTTGTCGCAAGCCGTCGCGGTTGTTGCACTTGTTCTTGCGATGCAATCCGTGCCGCCCGCGGCCGCGCAATCCTATCCCGAGCGCCCGATCCGGCTCGTCATTCCCTTCGCCGCCGGCGGACCCAACGATCTGCTCGGTCGGCCGCTCGCGGAGAAGATGTCGGAAGCGCTCGGCCAGCCGATCGTGATCGAAAACAAAGGCGGCGCGGCCGGCTCGATCGGCACGGCGTTCGTGGCAAAGTCGCCGCCCGACGGCTACACGCTGCTGATGACGACCGGCTCGTTCACCGGCAACGTCGCGATCAGCGCCAATCCGATCTACAATCCGATCACCGAATTCGCGCCGATCACGCTGCTGGCGCAGTCCTACGGCATCGTGCTGATGACGCGGCCGGACTTTCCGGCCAAGACGCTCACGGAATTTGTCGCGCTCGCCAGGAAATATCCGGGCAAGTACAGCTACGGCCATGCCGGCATCGGCAACGTCACATACATCGCGGCGGAGCTGTTCCAGAAGCTCGCCGGCATCGAGCTGCTCAAGATTCCGTACCGGGGCACGGCCTCGTTCGCGCCCGACATCATGTCCGGCCACGTCAATGTCGGCTTCATGTCGACGTTGCTTGCCCATCCGAATCTGCAAGGCGGCCAGTTGCGTGCGCTCGGCATCAGTGGCTCACAGCGCGCGCCGACCTTGCCGGATGTGCCGACCTTTCAGGAGCTCGGCTTCAAGGAGATGGACGTGACCGGCTATTTCGGCCTGTGGTTTCCGGCCGCGACGCCGCGCGAGCGCATTGCACTGATCCACCGCGAAGCCATCAAGGCGCTGGAGACGCCGCTGCTGAAGAAAGTGCTCGCCGACAGCGGCGTCCGCGCGATCGGCTCGACGCCCGAGGAATTCAAGCGCTTTCTCGAGGACGACATGCGCTGGCAGGTCGATATCATCAAGCGGATCGGATTGCAGCCGCAGTAGTTCGTGCAGGCGGGCGGAGGGGTAAGTGATGTTCGAGTATTTTCCCAACAACTATCCCTGGAACCTCGCCGTCATGGGCGGGCTCAACCGGGGCGGACAGATTTCCGAGATCGACGAAGCGTGCCGGCCGCTCAAGGAGATCGCCGCGCGTAAGAACGATCCCGCCGCGCAGGATGCTTGGTTCCAGAGTTTCATGAAGCTCGCCGAGCGGGTCGAGCGCCTCGGCGACGTCGATACCCAGGCGAACCATCCGCTTTCCGCCGGCCGCAAATACCTGCGCGCGGGCCTCTACTATCTGCTCGCCGAGCGCATGCCGAGCCACAAGGATCCGCGCCGGCTGATCGCCTACAAGCGCGGCATCGAGGTCTACGCCAAGGGGCTCAAGGCGCGGCGCGAGCCGGTCGAGTTTGTGGAGGTGCCGTATGGCGAGCACCGGCTGCCGGCCTATTTCATGCGCGCGCCGGTCAACGGCCGGGCGCCATGCATGGTGCATTTCGACGGTTTCGACGTCACCAAGGAGATCATCTATAGCGCGGTCGGCGAGGAGTACCGGCGCCGCGGCATATCGCTCCTGATCGTCGATCATCCGGGCGTCGGCGCGGCGCTGCGGCTTTCCAACCTGCACTCCTCGCCCCACACCGAGCGGCCCGCCAAGGCGTGCGTCGACTATCTGTCGACCCGTCCCGACGTCGATCCCGACCGGATCGGAATCGTCGCGCTCAGCCTCGGCGGTTACTACGCGCCGCGCGCCGCCGCCTTCGAGAAGCGCTTCAAATGCTGCGTCGCCTGGGGCGCGATCTTCGACTTCGGTGCGGCATTCGAGGCGCGGGTCGGCGGCACCAACGAGCCGTCGGTGCCGGGTTTCGTCGACCACGCGCAGTGGGTGTTCGGGACCAAGAACCTTGACGAGACGCGTGCCGTCACCCGGCAGATGACGCTCGAAAACGTCGCCGACAAGATCACCTGTCCGCTCCTCATCGTGCATGGCGAGAACGACCGGCAGATTCCGCTCTGGCACGCCGAGAAGACCTACGCGCACGCCGTCAACAGCAAGGACCGCGAGCTGAAGATCTTCCACCTCGCCGACGGCGGCGCCGAGCATTGCGGCGCCGACAACGGCGGATTGATCGTCGACTACATCACCGATTGGGTGGCCGAGAAGCTTGGCGCCTCGCCGCAGGGGCTATAGGCCGCTTCGGTCTAGTCTGCCTGCCGGCATGGCGGCGCCCGTCAGTGCGGCTCTCCCAGCAACGACGCGAACGGCACGGCAAACAGCTCCGAGCCCAGGTCGTCGCGGACATGCAGCACCCAATGGCGCCAATCGACAAGGTTCGGGCCGGCAATGAATGATTGCACGGACTGCACGGCATATTCGCGCAGCTCTGTCAGACTCTTCACCTTGGTCAGGCTTTGGTTGAATACGACGCCCCGCGGCGTTGCGTAGTGGAGAAAGACCCGAGCCATGTCCAACCTCAATTCAAGCAGATACTGCGCAATCCGCGGATAGCGGCGATGGCGGCTGCACGTTCGGATATTGCACGTAAGAGCCGTCGCCGTGGTTTACGCGCGCCTCCGTAGTATTACGTAAGACGTTCGGCGGGGCGCGTTATCTTGGTGCTATCGGGGCGTGCGCGGCCTAGCCGGCCGCCTTGTCGAACACCATCACCTTCGACACGAAGGCGTTGGCGTCGCGCCGGTGCACGAGCCCACAGCGGCGTGCGATCGCGAGAAAATCCTCGCCCAGATAACTCTGGTAATACGGCTCGTGATAAAGGTGCGGGAAGCGCTCCAACATCCCGTCGTAATCGGGTTGGTCGCCGCGCTGGAGCGAATCCACCAGGACCAGCCGCCCGCCAGGCTTGAGCACGCGCGCCGCTTCCGCGATCACGGCGTGACGAATCTCCGGCGGCAATTCGTGCAGCATGAAAATGTTGGTCGCCGCGTCGTAGCTGTTGTCGGGCGCAGGGATGGCTTCCGCCTTGGCGACGACGAGCCGGGCGCGCGACCATCGTTTGAGGTGGCGCCGCGCATGGCTGAGATAGGCTTCCGACAGGTCGAGGCCGTCGACCGGCAGTCGCGGCCAGGCCTGCTTGACGAAATCGAGGAAGCGCCCGGTGCCGCAGCCGATATCGATGAGCCGCAATGTGCGCTGGTCGCGTCCGGCGAAAGCTTCCGCGAGCGGCGGCAGCGCCTGCCGCCGCATGGCGTTGGCCGTCCCCTTGAACAGTACCTCGACCTGGGTGTCGTAGCGGTCGGCGGATTCCTCGGTCAGCCAGCCGCCCGACTGGAAATGAAAATTCTGCAGGTAGTAGTCGGGGCGCCGTCCGCGCGTTTCGGGGTTGAGCACCTCGTGCGTCGCGTTGCGCTTGCGGCGCTCGGCGACCTCGGGGAGATCGCGGAAGAACAGCCGCGAGCGGTGGAGCAGCGTGAGGACCGAGCCGTCATGATCCGCGGGAACGGGATAGATTCCGGCCTCGACATTGGCGAGGTCTTGCTCGAACAGCGCCGCCCTGTCGGCCTCCAGGCGTTGCTCGAGGTGTGGATTGGGTCGCGGCTTTGGTGGCGCCCGCTCGCCGTCCTCCTGCCGCCGTACCTGCTCTGCGAGCCGGCGCATGACGTAAAGATGACCCGAATACCAAGCCATGCGCGGCAGTTGCGTCGACGCATAGGCAACGCGCGTGGCCAGGCGGGAGAGCGGGTGGCTCATGCACAATACATTGGCATTTTCTTTCACCCGCGCAAGACCGGACAAATACTGCCTTACGGTTTCGCACGCGTCCAAATGTCCGCAAATGATTGCTTCGAGCCGTGCGGCGCAGCCGTTAAGAAAGCGATCAATCGCTCAACGCCGGACGAGAGGGATCGCGGAGCTTCGCCGATGTCACACCATGCCCCGCTCATTACCCTGATCGTCGTCGGCCTTGTGTCGGCCTTCGCGCTCGGCGCATTGGCGCATCGCTTTCGGGTCTCGCCGCTGGTCGGCTACCTGCTTGCCGGCGTCCTGATCGGACCGTTCTCACCGGGCTTTGTCGCCGACCAGGGCATGGCCAATCAGTTGGCCGAGATCGGCGTCATTCTGCTGATGTTCGGCGTGGGCCTGCACTTCTCGCTCGATGACCTGTTGTCGGTACGGGCGATCGCCATTCCCGGCGCGATCGTTCAGATCACGGCCGCCACGTTGCTGGGAATGGGGATGGCATGGTGGCTCGGCTGGCCGGCGGGCGCCGGCATTGTCTTCGGTCTGGCGCTGTCGGTGGCGAGCACGGTCGTGTTGCTGCGCGCCCTGCAGGAGCGGCGCCTGCTCGAGACCGAGCGTGGTCGCATCGCGGTCGGCTGGCTGATCGTCGAGGACATCGCCATGGTCCTCACGCTCGTGATGCTGCCGGCGCTGGTGCCGGTGTTCAAAAGCAGCGCTGCCGGTGCATTCGACTGGTCGATATTGGCCATCCCGCTGCTCATCACCATCGCCAAGGTTGCAGCCTTCGTTGCCGTCATGCTGATCGTCGGCAAACGCGTGATCCCGTGGCTCCTGCACTACGTCGCCCACACCGGCTCGCGCGAGCTGTTCCGCCTGGCCGTGCTTGCGATCGCGCTCGGCTGCGCGTTCGGCGCTGCGATGCTGTTCGACGTCTCCTTCGCGCTCGGCGCGTTCTTTGCCGGCATGATCATGAGCGAATCGGAGCTAAGCCAGCGCGCGGCAAACGAGACGCTGCCTCTACGCGATGCCTTCGCGGTATTGTTCTTCGTTTCGGTCGGCATGCTGGTCGACCCGATGATCGTGGTGCGCGAGCCGGTGGCCGTGCTCGCGACCGTGCTCATCATCGTGCTCGGCAAGTCGGTGGCCGCCTATGCTATCGTGCGCGCGTTCCGTCATCCGCATTCGACCGCGCTCACCATTTCAGCCAGTCTCGCGCAGATCGGCGAGTTCTCCTTCATTCTTGCCGGCCTCGGTGTGTCGCTCGCGTTGTTGCCGGAGCGCGGGCGCAATCTCATCCTGGCCGGTGCCATCATCTCGATCCTGCTCAATCCGCTGTTCTTCGCCTGGCTCGACCGCATCCTGGCGCGGCCCGCCGCCGCCAAGCCGGCAGCGGTGACGCCGGACGCTTCGCCCGCGCCGCCGCCCGAACCTGCGCGGGAGGAAATTCCGCTGACGACCTTGTCCGACCATGTCGTGCTGGTCGGCCATGGCCGCGTCGGCAGCTTCGTCAGCGAGCAACTGCTCAAGACCGGCACGCCGCTGCTGGTGATCGAGGAGGACGTCGACCGGGTGGACCGGATCAAGGGCAAGGGACCGGATACGATTGCCGGCAACGGCGCCGATCCGGACGTGCTGCGCGCGGCCAATGTCGAGGCGGCGCGCTGCATCCTGGTGGCGGTGCCGGATGCGTTCGAGGGCGGCCAGATCGTGGCGCAGGCGCGCGAGCGCAACGCATCGCTCCCGATCGTGGCGCGGGCCCATTCCGAGGCCGAGATCGAGCATCTGAAGAAGCACGGCGCCACCCAAGTCGTCATGGGTGAGCACGAGATCGCCAAGGCGATGATCTCGGCGATCCCGCCGGCGGCGCCGCCAGCTGGCGCGACCACACCGGAGCCGAGCCCGCCGGTTGCGCCTGCCTAGCCAACAGGCAAATGGCGCGGCGCTCGCCCATGCGTGAGTTGGCGTAGCGCAATCCGTCCTGTAACAAATCTCCCGAAGAGGGGAGATTCTCGCGCGATGGGTGCGCTCGACGCGGTCAGCCTTGGTATTTTGCTTGCGGCGCTTCTGATCCTGGCCGGCATCCTGTCGAGCCTGGTGGCGCTGCGCTTCGGCGCGCCGTTGCTGCTGGTGTTCCTGCTGGTGGGCATGCTGGCGGGGGAGGCGGGTCCGCTCGGCATCAAATTCGACGACGTGCGGCTCGCCTACACCATCGGGTCGGTGGCGCTGGCGCTGATCTTGTTCGACGGCGGCCTGCGTACCCGCTACCAGACCTTCCGCAACGTGATTGGCCCGGCGGGCCTGCTGGCGACTATCGGCGTCCTGGTGACCGCCGCACTCACCGCCCCGGCGGCGGTGTGGGCGCTCGGGATCGGCTGGACCGAGGCGCTGCTGGTCGGCGCGGTGGTGGCCTCGACCGACGCCGCGGCGGTGTTCTTCCTCCTGCACGCCAAGGGGCTGCGGCTGCGGCCGCGGGTCAGCGCGACCCTCGAGGTCGAATCCGGGATCAACGATCCGTTCGCGATCTTCCTCACCATCGTGCTGATCGAGATCATCCTGCACGGCGCCAAGCCGTGGCACGAGATCGCGTCGTTCCTGGTCACCGAGACGCTGGTCGGGGCGCTGATCGGCTATGTCGGCGGCCGCGGCGTGGTGCTGGTGCTCAACCGGCTCAACCTGCCGCAGGGTCTGCACGCGCCGTTCGTGGCAACCGGCGCGGTGGTGATCTTCGCGCTGGCCGAGGTCGGGCATGGCTCGGGCTTCCTGGCGGTCTATGTCGCCGGGCTGGTGGTCGGCAACAGCGCGGTGCGCGCCCACAACGCGGTGGTGACGTTCCTCGACGCCGCGACCTGGCTCGCCCAGATCGGCATGTTCGTGGTGCTGGGGCTGCTCGCGTGGCCCGACCGGCTGCCGCAGCACGCCCTGCCGGCGCTGGCGGTCGCGGCCACGCTGATGTTCATCGCGCGCCCGGCAGCGGTGTTCCTGTGCCTGGCGCCCTATCCCTTCAATTGGCGCGAGAAGACCTTCATGTCCTGGGTCGGCCTGCGCGGCGCGGTCGGCATCTTCATCGCGTCGATCCCGATGCTGGTGGGCGTGCCGAATCCGCAGATCTATTTCGACATCGGTTTCGTCGTCGTGCTGGTGTCGCTCCTGGTGCAGGGCTGGACCATCGCGCCGGCGGCGCGGGCGCTGCACGTTTCGTTCCCGCGCAGCAACCCGATGCCGCGCCGCGTCGAGCTCGATCTGCCGGGCCAGCTCGAGCAGGAGATCGTGGGTTACCCGCTTAGCGCCAACAGCCCTTATCTGCGGCGCGGTGTGCTGCCGACCTGGGCGCGGCCGACGCTGGTGGTCCGCGACGAGCGCATCCTCAGCCCCGCGGAGGCCGAGCCGCTGCGCGAGGGCGACTACGTCTATCTGCTGGCACCGCCCGAACGCGCGCAGGCGCTCGACCGCTTCTTTGTCGACCTGCCGCCGCCGGCACGGCCGGATCCGCTGCTGCTCGGCGACTTCTTCGTGACCGGCGACCACACGCTCGGCGAACTCGCGGAAATCTACGGCCTCTCGATCGCGCCCGAGGAGTCCGCGATGCCGCTGGCCGATTTCATCGCGAAGAAGACCGTGCGCACGCCGAAGGCGGGCGACATTGTACCGCTCGGCGCTATCGCCCTGGTCGTGCAGAAGGTCACCAAGGGTCGCGTCGCGACCATCGGCCTGCGGCTGGCGGAGGAGCTCGAGCCCGAGGCGCCGCCGGCAACAATCGTCGAACGCTTGAAGCGGGCGATCCGCCGCTGGTGGTCGCAGGCGTCCTGACGCTGTTTAGTGGGTGCATGATCTTGCCCGAAAACCGGTTCCCACTTTTCGGGATCATGCACTAGAGCGGCCGCAGCAGGACCGGATGCGCGCCTGTCGCGTCATCGGCGATAAAAGCCTCGACCCCGAACACGGCGGCGATCCGTTCCACCGTCAGCACCTCGCGTGGCGGGCCGTCGGCGACCAGGCGCCCACGGTCCATCATCACGATGCGATCGGCAAAGCGGGCGGCGAGCGCGAGATCGTGCCCGATCGCGAGCACCGCGCCGCCGTCATGCGCGGCGCGCGCCAGGAGTTGCATCACCACCAGCTGGTGCCGCGGATCGAGCGATACCGTCGGCTCGTCGGCGAGCAGGATCGGCGCCTCGCAGGCGAGCGCCCGCGCCAGCGCCACGCGCGCGCGCTCGCCGCCTGAGAGCGTGGTAACCGCGCGATGGGCGAATTGTGCGGCGTCGGTTGCCGCGAGCGCCTTGGCGATGGCGCGCCGGTCGTCATCGGTCACCGCCGAGAACGCATCGCCGTAGGCGTAACGTCCGAGCGCGACCACGGCGGCGACCGGCATCGGCCAGTGAAACACGTGGCCCTGCGGCAAGTAGGCGATGCGGCGCGCGCGTTCGCGCACCGTCAGCGAGGCGAGCGGCTTGCCTTCGATGTCGATGCGGCCTTCCGCCGGCACCAGGCCGGCAAGCGCGCGCATCAGCGTGGTCTTGCCGGCGCCGTTCGGCCCGATCAGCACGGTCAGCTCGCCCGCACGCAGATCGAGCGCGGCGCCGTCGACGATCAGCGCATCGCCGAAGCGCACCACCACATTGCCGGCGTGCAATTTCGGCTTGGTGCTCTCCTTGGCGCTCACGACGACGCTCCATCGAGCAGCCTGCGCTCGCGGAAGATCATCGCCAGGAAGAACGGCACGCCGATGATGGCCGTAATCACGCCGAGCTTGATCTCGATCGCGGTGGCGTTCGGGTTCGCGGGCACCAGCCGCACGGCGATGTCGGCGGCGGTGAGCAGAACCGCGCCCATCAGCGTCGCCGGCAGGCACACCCGCGCCGGATCGGAATTGACCGAGCGCCGCACCAGATGTGGCGCCACCAGCCCGATGAATCCGATCGAGCCGGCGACTGCGACCGACGCACCGACGCCGAGCGCCACGCCGATCACCACCATCAGCCGCGTGCGTCCGACGTCGACGCCGAGCGAAGCCGCGGCGTCCTCGCCGAGTGTCAGCGCGCGGAACGCGCGCACGTTCATTGTGAGCAGCAGCCAGCTCGCGACGAAGAACGGCGCCGCGATCATCAGATGATCCATGCTGCGGTCCTCGAGCGAACCGAGCAGCCAGAACGCGATTTCGAGCGCCGCGTAGGGCGTGGGCGCGAGGTTGAGGATCAGCGCGGTGGCGGCGCCGGCGAGGCTCGCAAGCGCGAGCCCGGCCAGGAGGGTGACCGAAAGACTTGCGCGGCGTCCGGCAATCGCGACGAGCCCGCCGATCGAGACCAGCGCGCCGACGATGCCGGCCACCGGCACCGCGAACGACGTCGCGCCGGCGAGGCCATAGGCGATGACGAACGAGGCGCCGACCGACGCCGCCTGCGGCGCGCCGAACAGGGCCGGCTCGGCCAGCGGATTGCGCAGCAGGCCTTGCAGCGCCGCACCCGACAGTCCGAAGGTCGCGCCGATCAGGATCGCGAGCAGGGTGCGCGGCAGGCGGATGTCGCGCACGACGATTGCCGCCGCGCCATCGCCGCCGCCGAACAGACCCTCGAGCGCTTGCCGCGGCGACAAGCCGGCCGGGCCGACCATCAGCGAGACGACGGCAAGCACGACGATCAGCGCCGCCAGCGCAAGGTTGAGCCGAAGGCCGCTCGATTCTACGTGCGTCATTGTTCCTCCGGCGCCTTTCCTACAGGCTTCCGGCTTGCCCTCCAATGGAATTGCGGCTTTATCGCCTGATGCTGTTGAGGATCACGGGACGGACCATTGTTGCGCTGGCGGCGCTTGCGCTCGCCTGCACGCCCGCGACTGCGGCCGATCCACCCCGGCGGGTGGCGTCGTTCAACGTGTGCGCCGACCAGCTGGTGATCGCGCTTGCCGACCCTGACCAGATCGTCGCGCTGTCGCCCAATGCGCGCGACCCCGCGATCTCGGTGGTGGTCGACAAGGCGGCCAACTATCCGCTGCTCGGCCGCACGGCGGAGGCCATGGTGCCGCTCAAGCCCGATCTCGTGCTCGTCGGCCCGTGGGACCGCCCGCTGACGCAGCGGCTGTTGCACGTCCTCGGATTCCGCATCGTCAACGTGCCGCTGGTCTACGACCTGACCACCGGCTACGCGCAGATCCGCGAGTTTGCCAAGCTGCTCGGCCATCCCGGAGCGCGGCGAGGCGCTGATCGCCGACATCGAGGCGGCGCGGCGGCGGCTGGCGGCGGCGCCGCGGCCGAAATCGTCGAGCGCGATGCTGGTCGGCAACAGCGGCTATACCGTCGGCCCCGAGAGCCTCGCCGCCGCGCTCATGCGCGAAGCCTCCCTGACGCCGCCGCCGGGCGCGCCCGGAGGCTACGGCGGCTACGTGCCGCTTGAGAAGCTCATCATGCTGCGCCCGGATTTCCTGGTGATGGCGAGCATCGTCGAGACGCCGGACGGGCAGGGCACGCTCTATCTCACGCATCCGGCGATGCGCGCGCTCTATCCGCGCGAAAAGCGCATCGTGCTGCCGAGCCGCTTCACGCTGTGCGCGGGGCCGAGCCTGGTCGCGGCGTTCGATTATCTGACGGATGTTCTGACCAAGCTTGCGGCGCAGAAGTAGCTACGCCGCCCGTGCCGCCCATTCCGAAAACATGGCTTCGAGCGCGTCGAGCCCGTCGGTGAGCGCGGCCGGGCCGGGCTGCAGGATCAGCGGCGATTTGATCTCGCGCAGCCAGCCCGAGCGCACCGCCGGGATGGCGTCGAAGCCGTCGCGCGCGCAGACCTTCGACGGCACGAATTTCTTGCCGCACCAGGAGCCGACGATGATGTCGGGCGCGGCGGCGATGACGTCGCGCGGCGACACGATACGGTCCTTGGCGTTCTTGCGCGCCGCCAGCGCCGGAAACACCTCGATGCCGCCCGCGGTTTCGATCAGTTCCGACACCCATTTGATGCCGGAGATCATCGGGTCGTCCCATTCCTCGAAATAGACGCGCGGATGGTGCGGGAGTTGACGTTGGCGCGCGTCGTGCAGCCTTGCGCAATCGCTCCTGGTAGCGACGCCGCCAGCGCGTCGGCCTTCAATTGCACGCCGGTGAGCGCGCCGACGGTGCGGATCATGTCGAGGATGCCGGCGACGTCGCGCTGGTTGAAGGCATGCACCGCGACGTTGCGGCGGATCAGCTCCGCGACGAGATCGGCCTGCAGATCGGAGAAGGCAAGCACCAGGTCCGGTTTGAGCGCCAGGATTTTTTCATAGTCGGCGGAGATGAAGGCCGAGACCCGCGGCTTCTCCTTGCGCACGCGTGCCGGCCGCACCGCATAGCCGGAGACGCCGACGATGCGGCGCTCTTCGCCAAGGAGATACAGCGTCTCCACGGTCTCTTCGGTCAGGCAGACGATGCGCTCGGGCGGGAACATGCGCCTGAGTGTAGACCATGTTGCGTTTGAGCATGATCTTTTCCGAAAAACCGGGTCCCACTTTTCGGGATCATGCTCACAGCGCGTCGAGGTCGGCGTGATCGAGCAGCTCCAGCCCGCCGGTTTCCATGACGCGCCCGCCATCGAGCCGGACCACGTTGGTCGCGATGCGGCGCAACTCGCCGGCTTGATGGCTGACATAGACCATCGGCATGTGGGCTTCATCGCGCAGCCGAACGAGATAGGGCAGGATCTCGCGCTTGCGGGCGGCATCGAGCGAGGCCAGCGGCTCGTCCAGGATGAGGAGGCGAGGGCGCATCAGCAATGCGCGGCCGACCGCGACGCGCTGGCGCTCACCGCCGGAGAGCTTGCCGGGGCGGCGGTCGAGCAGGTGGCCGACATCGAGCAGGTCGACGATCCGCCGCCGCTCGGCGTCGTCGCGCGGCAGGCGCGACATGCGTCGGCCGTAGTCGAGATTGGCGGCCACCGAGAGGTGCGGGAACAGCCGGCCTTCCTGGAACACGTAGCCGATGCGACGGCGATGCATGGGCACGTTCACGCGCGTTGTGGAGTCGAACAGCACCGTATCGTCGAGCGCGATCCGGCCGCGGTCCGGTTTGACCAGGCCGGCGACCATGTTGACGATCGAGGTCTTGCCGGAGCCCGAGCTCCCGAACAGCGCGGTGACGCTGCCCTGGCTCTCGAAGGCCACCTTGATCTCGAACTCGCCGAGCCGCTTTTCGATGTCGACGGCGAGCATCGTTAGTCCCCGTGGTAGCGCATGCCGGCACGGCGCGCGAACCACTCCGACGCGACCAGCGCGGCGAGCGAAATGACGATGGCGACGACAACCAGACGGAACGCCGCGGCGTCGCCGCCGGGGACTTGTGTGAGCGTGTAGATCGCGGCGGAGATGGTCTGCGTCTCGCCCGGGATGTTGGAGACAAAGGTGATCGTGGCGCCGAACTCGCCGAGCGCCTTGGCGAAGCAGAGCACCATGCCGGCGATCACGCCGGGCAAGGCGAGCGGCAGGGTTACCGTGAAGAACGCCTGCAACGGGCTCGCGCCCAGCGTCCCGGCGGCATCTTCCAGCCGGCGGTCGATCGCCTCGAACGACAGCCTGATTGCGCGCACCAGCAGCGGGAACGCCATCACGCCGCAGGCGAGCACCGCGCCGGTCCAGCGGAACGAGAACACGATGCCAAAATTCTGGTCGAGGAACGCGCCGATCGGTCCGCGCCGCCCAAAGGAAATCAGCAGCAGATAGCCGGTGACGACCGGCGGCAGCACCAGCGGCAGGTGCACGATCCCGTCGAGCAGCGACTTGCCCCAGAAATTCTTGCGGGCGAGCAGCCACGCGATCGCGATGCCGAACGGCAGCGCCACCACGGTCGCGACGACCGCGATCCGGATCGAGAGGTGGATCGCGACCCATTCGTCGGGGGTGAGATCGAACACGTGTTGCGCCGGGCGCCGACGTTATGACGTCGGCTTTACCAGGAAGCTGAAGCCGTATCTCTCGAATATCGACTTCGACGCTCCCGATTGCAGGAAGTCGATGTAGCGCGGCGCTTCGGCGTTGGCTTTCACGGTCGCGCCGACCGGATAGACGATCTCGGGATGCGAGTCGGGGGGAAAGTGCGCGACGATCTTGACGCCGGGCTCCACCTTGGCGTCGGTCTCATAGACGATCCCGAGCACGGCCTCGCCGCGGGCGACGAGCGTAAGCGCCACGCGGACGTTCTCGACCATCGCCATCCGCTTTTCGACGGATGCCCACATCCCAAGCTTCTGCATCGCCGCCACGGCGTAGCGGCCGACCGGCACCGATTTCACCTCGCCGGTGGCGATGCGGCCATCGCCGACGAGCTTGGCCAAGTCGAAGCCCTTCTCGAGCTTCACCGTCGTGATCTTGGAATCCTTCGGCGCGATCAGCACCAGCCGGTTGCCCAACAGGTTCACGCGCGTGTTCGGGTTGATGAGCTTGTTCTTGAGCCCGTAGTCCATCCATTCGAGGTCGGCGGAGGCGAAGACGTCCGCCGGCGCCCCCTGCTCGATCTGCCGCATCAACGCGGAGGTCGCGGCATAGCTCGCGACCGTCTTGACGCTGGTCTTCTTGGTGAAGGCGGTGTTGATGTCGTCGAGCGCGTTCTTCATCGACGCGGCGGCGAAGATCGTGAGAGATTTTTCTTGCGCAAGCGGCGGCGAGACCGTCCCGGCGGCAATGACAACAGCGACCGCGATCGCGGTACGAACAAAAAGCTTGAGCATGACGGCGCTCCATGTGTCGCCGACCGGGCTGCACATGCATGCGCATGCCCTGACAGCGAGCTCGTGGTTTCGTGAATGACCAGGCCGGAAGCGCCGTTCCGGCAGGCAAAAGCGCGCTTACGGCGTGCCTTTGGGTCGCGTCGAGCAACCTAACAGGGCGCTCCCACGGTGACAATGCGGCTGTCCCACGCAGCCATTGCCCGGACCGCGCGGGTGGGCGACATTAGCCGCGGGGGGCACCGTGCTGGGACTGGTTGAGCGCGTCAGGGCGATGATGATGACACCGCAGGCCGAATGGCCTGCGGTCACCGCCGAATCCGGCGATACCCTGGCGCTGCGATACATCGCCATCCTGGCCCTGATCCCGGTGCTGGCGCGCCTCATCGGCGGCTGGCTGATCGGCGGCTATACGCCGCTCCTTGCCGCGCTGATCGGCGCCGTCGTCGCCTATGCGCTGAGCTTCGTGACGGTCTTTGTGGTGGCGTTGGCGGTCGATCTCCTGGCGCCGAAATTCGGCGGGGAGCGTGGCTATTCGCGCGCGCTGCGACTGACCGCCTATTCGTTCACGCCGGTATGGCTCGCGGGAATTTTTCTGCTTGTCCCCGGTGCGAGCTTTCTCGTCCTGCTCGGGCTCTACGGACTCTACCTGATGTGGACCGGCGCGCCGCTGCTGATGCAGGTGCCGCGCGAGCGGGCCTTGCTCTACGTCATGGTGGTCGCCGCCTGCGCGATCGCGTTCGACGTCGCGGTCCGGCTCGCGCTGATCGCGGCGATGGGTTACGGCGCCAGCAGCACCTGACGGCACGCCGGCGGGAGCGCTGCCATCGTCATCCCCCTGGGTTTCGGCTCCGGCTTGGCGTCCGGGTCTTTCGGCTTCGGCTCCGGCCTGGGCTTGATGACCGCGTCGCGGAACCACCAATCGAGCTCCTTGCCGCAGCCGTCGCCGGGCGGCACCGCGTCCTGCGCCCGGCAGTCGGGGCTGCCCGCCGGGCAGCTCATGCGGATGTGGAAGTGATAGTCGTGGCCCCACATCGGGCGCACCTTCCGCAGCCAGGTGCGGTCGGTATCGGTCGAGCGGCACAGCGCCTTCTTGATCGCGGCGTTGACGAAGATGCGCTCGACCTTCGGGTCTTCCGCGGCCGCCTTGATGATCGCGGCATGCGCCGGCGTCCAGATCTCCGGGTCGACGTCCTTGCGGCTCTTCGCGACCACCATGGTCGCCGACATTTCCTCGCGCTCCAGCCGCGTCAGCTCACGCGCGGGCATCGGCGTCAGCCAGATGTCGGCGTCGAGGCCGACCTGGTGGCTTGCGTGCCCGGTCAGCATCGGGCCGCCGCGCGCCTGCGAGATGTCGCCGATCAGGAGCCCGCGCCACCCGACCGTCGGGGCTTTCTTCGAGAGCTGTTCGAGGAAGGCGACAAGCTCCGGATGTCCCCAGTTGCGGTTGCGCGACAGCCGCATCACCTGCCAGGTCTTGCCGTTGATCGGCACCGCGACGGCGCCGGCGAGGCAGCCTTTGGCGTAGAAGCCGATCGAGCGGGCCTGCAATGGCGCCGCGGTGGTGCGGCGGCCGAACAATTCCTTGGCCGGCGTCTTCGGATCGTCGGGATTGGCGATCGGCGGCAGCGGCTTTGGATTGACCGTGCCTTTGTCCTGCGCAGTCGCGACTGATGTTGCGACTGCCGCGACGGCGACGCCTGACAGAGCAACCCGCCAGAATGAAAGCGCTGAAGCCGTGCGCCGTGGATTCGTCGCTGTCATGGCACGTTCCTCTGGCCCGTCCCTCGAAAAAAAAGTCACCCCACACTACGCAGCCCAAACTCAATGAAATACTACCGCCGCCGGAGCGCGCATCAAATCCGTGCCATCGAGCGGAATGCGCCCGAGTGCCTCGGAAATCTCGCCCCGGCCGAGCGCCGCTGCAAGTCCTTCCGGCGCGGCCGCGACAGCAGCACCAGCGTTCCGGCCGCGACCTGCACCAGCCACATAGTGTCGTCGGTTCAGAGACCCTGGTCGGCGCCGCGGCCGGTCAGCAGGTAGGTTGCTACCGTGACGGTCTATCTTGGGCCCAGGACGACATGGACCTTAAGACGATGACGACATAGCCCGGGGGACACGGCCGGGCCGGACCCGGTCGGACAGCCGGGCGGCGATCCGGCGGGAGCGGCGCCGATAGGCCTCGGCCAGCCGCGATTCGCGGTCCCCGAACAGGTCTCCGCCGCCCGCGGGCCGTAGGCCGGCCAGGAGGCGCTCTTCAGTGGCGGAATGGGGCTCGATCGAGCTGTCGCCCAGAATGTGGCCGATCGCAAAGCCGCGCCGTGCCAGTACCCGGCCCACCAGCAGGCAGCGGTGGCAATCGAGCGGCTCGCGCTCCGAGCACATCAGGCACAGGCGATGCTGCCCCATCTCGGCGATGACGCGATCGAGACCGGCGCGGAACTCTGGGGTGCCGGACATCGCCTCGTAGTCGGCGATCCCATCGCGATAGAGCGCCGGATTGGCCGGGCGGCCGCCCAAGGTGTCGCCCACCATGACGTAGGCGATACCCTTGCTGTGCAGCCGATCCGCGAGCGTGCGGCTCGAAAACCATGGGAATCGTCGCGAGAAAGGCACCGAGCGGACGTCCGCAATCGCGGTCACATTGTGCGCCCGCAGCAAAGCCAGGAATTGGTCCGCCTGCAGGTTCGAATGGCCGATGGTGAAGAGATTCTGGTCGAGAGAGCCTGTCATCGGGACCGCCGGTGCACGCAAAGCACACTCGCTGAGGGAATTAAGGCCGCGCTAACACGGCGGCTTTACAAAACCGGACCTATGAGGCGATCCTGCGGCAGTAACGATGCATTGATCATGGCTGGGGAGCTATGATGCGCCAAAGTGGAATAGCAGCCGTGTTTGCGGCTGCGATGTTGGCTGTCTCCTTGCTCGCATGCGGTTCTGCCGCCGCCGAGATTGTCGTGACCGTCGACAAGGCGAAGCAGCGCATGTTTGTCGTGGTGAACGGCGAGCATCGCTACACTTGGCCGGTGTCGACCGGCCTCGGCGGCACGCCGAGCGGCTCGTATCGGCCGCAAATACTGTCGCGCAATCATCGCTCCACGATCTTCAACAATGCGCCGATGCCATATGCGATCTTCTACAGCGGCCACTACGCCATCCATGGCACCACGGCGGTCGCGCAGCTTGGCTCGCGCGCTTCCAAGGGTTGCGTGCGGCTGCATCCGTCCAATGCGGCGGTGCTGTTTGCCCTGGTGCAGAAGCACGGACCGGCGAATACCCGCATCCTGATCCAGGATTCGGTGACCCGCGTCGCGCAACGCTAGCTCTGAAGAACTGTACTAGCGGGACGCCGCGCGCCGCTTGCGCGTGGCCGCGGCCTTTTTCGCCGATTGGGAACGCGCCGCTGCCGGACGTCGCGCCGCCGCGCGACCGCCGATCCGACCGCCTCGGCGCGAGGCGGACTTGTTGTCGGGCACGCCGCGGCCGGAGCCGCTCTTGTTGCCACCGCCGGTTTCCTTGTTGACGGTGGCCCAGGCGCGCCGCTCGGCCTCGTCGCGCGAGACGCCGCGCTCCATGTAGCCTTCTTCGATGTGTCGGGCCTTGCGCTTCTGCTTGTTGGTGTAGCTCGACTTGTCGCCGCGGGGCATCAGGAACTCCTGCGCGTGATCGTCCCCGAAATTTCAACGCGGGGCGCACAAGCAGGTTCCGACTTGCCTATTCGATGACGATCTCGCCGACCATGCCGTGGTCTTTGTGGGTTTTGCCGTCGGCGCCGCGAATGCCGCATTCGAGATCGGTGACGCGCCCGGTCGCGACCGGCACGAACCACCATTCCGCGCTGTATCCGGGATAGACCTCGATCTCGCGGATCGCGCCCTTGAACTCGGCGAGCGTCACGAGCTTGCCGTCGCGCATCTGCGTCACCTGCACCTTGCGGGTAAAGATGAGCTGCGTGAACGCGTGCGACGTGAAGTAGTGCGGATCGTTGCTCGGGTTGGTGAGGATGAGCTTGTAGAGCTTGCCGGTCTCGAACCGCAGCCGGTTCGGCACGAACACATGCTTCCCGGGCTTGCCGAGCTCGACCGTGATCTCGATCGGCGTTTGCCGTGACAGGTCGCCGGCGGCGCCGGCGCCACCGGCGATGGCGGCTGTTGCAACGAGGGCCGCAAAGGCTGCAGCCGTGATCCGTCCTGAACGCATTACTTTCCTCCCAATGAGATGGCAGGGCATACTATTGCAACTGCAACTTATTCGCAACAAAAGGCTGTCTGCTGGTAGCCCCGTAATCCGCCGCCTTAGGCCGGCTAGGGGAATCCGGAGAAATCCTCCGCAACGTGACGGCGCTCAGCGGCTGGTCCGGATTTCGTCCGGTAAGGCTGAACCCACCAGGCCGCCGGAGCTACGAATCAGCAGAGGTCGGGTACTGGCGACGAAGGAGACGACCCATGACCAATATCGCTGCCCGCAAGCAGGCCCGCCGCTTCTTCGGCTCGATGGGCGCTACCATGCGCCGCTCGCGCTGGCTTGAGACGCGCCCCAATGACCGCACCGACGCCACGATCCGTCGTGCGCACGGCTATCCTGAAAATCACCACGCCGGTCTGACGCCCGAACTGATGGCGCGCTAACTGATGGCGCGCTAGCCGATCGCTTCGTATGCTCGCCCCTTAAGCAAGGGGAGCGAGCGATGGTCCAATATCTCGAAAAATCCGACCAGCAGGCGTCACGCGCCTATTCGCCGGCTGTCATCACCGAAGGCGGCCGCACGGTCTGGCTCGCCGGGCAGACCGCGATCCGCGACGAAGCCGGCAACGACATCTCCGCCAATTTCGATGCCCAGGTGAAGGCGATCTTCGGTCTCATCGACAAGACGTTGCGCCGCACTGGCGGCACGCTCGCCAACCTCGTCACCATGACGGTGTTCATCAACGACCCGCGCAACGGCGACCGCTTCGTCGAGCTGCGCAAGGGCTTCTTCCCGGACGGGAACTTTCCGGCCTCGGCGCTCATCACGGTGTCGCACTTTGCGCGCTCTGGTATGGTGATCGAAATCCAGGGCGTCGCCGTCATCGGGGGGTAAGGTCTCCGGGCTACACGATCCGGAGCCTTACGCATGCTCGAATATCTTCGCGCCAATGCCAGCCAGATTCTCGACGGGCTCCTGTTCGGACTTGGCGTGCTCGCGGTCTATCTGGGTGCGGTCTTCACCGGCGCGCTGATCCGCTCGCTCGGCGGCGCCGGCAGCAAGGGCCTGACCGTCGCCGGGCGCTACGTGCAGGGCTGGTTCTACTATCTGCGCGGCGACGACCGCGACATCATCAATGTCACGCTCAACGTCATCGTCGACAACGAGCTCAAGTTCGACACCATCGTGGCCGACCGGCGCATGTGGTTCGTGTGGCCGAACGCTTACCGGCAGGCGATGATCCGCGGCGCTGCGCGCCGCACCACCGAGGACAATCCGGTCGTTGCGTTCTCGGAGCCCAAGCCGCCGTCGAACTCCTGGAGCGGCCGCATTCGCCGCCGCTGCGACGATTGGCTCCACGACACGCTGGCGAGCGTGAAGGTGGTCAAGGACGGCAAGGCGCGGCGCGTGCGCCTGCAGCGCGAGGACGACTACAAGGCGACCTATGGTCCGCTGATCAGCCTGGTCAGCGAGAAGTGCACCAGTAACGATTCGATCGATCTGGCGCTCGGGCGCCCGATGGAAGAATACCGCTTCGTGATCGCGTTGACCTACGAACAGCTCAGCGATCGCCGCGCACGCCATTTGCGCGCGATGGTGATGTGGGAGCAGAGCCTGCTCAACCTTCCCGCCGAATTCCCGCGCTTCGCGCGCAAGGAGCACGAGACTCGTTACCGGACGCTTCAGGCGATCGCGCGGCAGTATCGCGCCCACCCTGAGCGCTTCGGTGTGGTGCATATCTGGCGCCCGAAGGAGCTCTATTCGATTGCGCCGCTGGCGGGTGGGCAATCCGTCCGCGTGCGGGAGCCGCAGGCGGTGCGCTAGGGCGCGCTAGAGGGAGTTGGACGATGAGCCTGCACGAATGCTGCGGCTGCGGCCGCGCCACCACCCTGCCGAGCCGGCGATCGGTTGTGACTGCGTTGGCGTGCGCGGCGATCGCGTCGCCACTGTTCGCCGTCGCGACCGCCGCGCAATCGACCGCCGATGACGAACGCTTCATGCGCATGGCGATCGAGGAAGCGCGACGGGCTGATTTTCCGTTCGGCGCGGTGATCGTGCGCGACGGCACGGTGCTTGCGCACGGACGCAACATGGGGCGCACGTTCGGCGACCCGACCGCCCATGGCGAGATGGTCGCGATCCGGCGTTTCCTCGACAAGTATCCGGCCACGGCGCTGCGCGGCACCACGCTCTACACCTCGGGCGAACCCTGCGCGATGTGCATGGGCGCGATCCTGTGGTGTCACATCGGCCGGCTGGTGTTCGCCGCGTCGGTCACGCAACTCGCCACCAAGATCGACCAGATCATGCTGTCGGCCGCCGACGTCGCCGCCACCGCGAAGTTCGCGCCGATCGAGATCACCGGCGGCGTGCTGGCAGACGAGGCGATGGCGCTGTTCGAAAAAATTGGCCGGTGAACGGGTAGAGACAGCGATGATCGTCGTACGGCTGGCCAAGATCGTGATGGTGGCCTCGATCGCGCTGTTCGCCACGATCGTCGCGTTCGGCAACATCACCGACTACGGGACCAATCTCGCGTTCGTGCAGCATGTGCTGTCGATGGACTCGATCTTCGAGCGCTCGACCATCCGCTACCGCGCCATCGAGAGCCCGGCGCTGCACCATCTGGCCTATGCGATCATCATCGCGACCGAGGCGCTCACCGCGGTGCTGTGCTGGATCGGCGCCGTCGCGCTCTGGCGCAAGCTTCGCGCCGACGCGCGCGCCTTCAACCGCGCCAAGGCCTTTGCGGTCTTAGGCCTGACGCTCGGCTTCCTGCTCTGGCAGCTCGGCTTCATGACGATTGGCGGCGAATGGTTCGGGATGTGGCAGTCGAAATCGTGGGATGGCGTGCCAAGCGCCTTCCGCTTCGTCATGGTGATCATGGCGGTGCTGATCTTCGTCGCACTGCCCGACGGTGAGCTCGACGAGAAACGCTAGCGGATCGGCTTGCGCACCAGGATTTCGACCGTCTGGAACATCATCACCGGCAATTCGACCAACAGTTTCCGCAGCGCGGCCGGCATGACGCGAAACCGGGCGAGCGCCGGATGGTCGACCGACACCGGCGTCACCTCGAAGCCGACCCGGTTGAAGCTGCCGCGCACGCGGCGGAACGGCCGGTAGAAGGTTTCCTGCATGCAGAAGGCGCAATACACCTCGGTCTTCTTCTCGACCGTCGCCGTGGTGAGCCAATCCCACTTCGGATCGAGGCCGCAGGCGAGGCAGACGCGGATCAGCCATTTGCGTGCGATATTCTTGGGCAGCCAATGCACGAACGGCATGAACAGATGCGGCTCGATCGGCCGCAGCTTGCCCGGATAGACATGGAAGCCGCAGCCGCCGGGGGCAGTGATGCGCGCGATCTCCGCCGTCACGGCATCGATGTCGGCGACGTGCTCGAGCACGTAATGCGTGAATACGAAATGGAACGAGCCCGCGCGCAGGTCGGTGCGGCAGTCGGGCGAGATCGGACGGATGACATGGTCGTGGTCGAAGCCGAGCGCGCGGAACAGATCCTTGCCGCGGTCGGCTGCCTCCAGACGGGTCTCGGCGCCATAGGCGTCGTAGCCGGCCTTGCGCAGCCAGGCGACATATTCGCCGCGGCCGCTGCCCCAATCGAGCACCTTCATTTCGGCCTTCTGAAGGCTGAGACGCCGGCGCGTCATCTCGAGATAGCGCACGACTTCGGCGTTCGGCGTGAAGCCGGCGAACTCGGCTTCCGTCAGCGTGTCGTCGTAGTTCATTCCTCTAGAGCTCCGCGCGCAGACCCCGTCAGGTCTCGGCGGCGGTATCATAGTCGGTCGTGTGGCGGGGTTGCCGCGGCGGAGCGGCGAATTGCGGAAGGCGGTTAACGCGTGCGCTGGCAATTCACCGGTGCGGCGGTGGCGTGACACAATCGAATTTGTCTACGTCCGGCAGCAACGAAGCTGGTTAACGGCGCTGCTGTTTATACATCCACCTTCAGCCTACGTCTGACGCTCCGCGTCAGACGTCCACTTTCAAGGCCGCGATGAACGCCTCCTGCGGGATGTCTACCTTCTCGAGTTGGCGCATGCGCTTCCGGCATTCCTTCTGCTTAGAAATTGCGCTTATGGGTTATGCCTGGAGCTGACAATTCAAAAGACGGCGGTCTGTGCTAATTTCGATCGCTATCCGTGCAGCGTGATTGGAAACGCAGGAAGTGAGTTGTGAACAGGGGCTGGATAGTTTCGATCCTATCTGTCGTTCTGATCCTTGTGCCAACGCCGCCCGTGCGAGCGGACGTTGTCGTATACGACCGGACGGAGAGCTCCTTATTCGTCGATATCTCAGGCACCATTACCAGCCTGGACTCAAAGACATTTGAGAGCGCGATACAGGATCTTGGAGGCCGTCGGTTATATGCGCGGCTCGACAGCGCCGGTGGCGACGTATTCGCGGCGATGCACATTGGGCGGCTCATCAGGAAGCACGATGGTGTAACGGTTATCTCGGTGCCAAGCAGGTGCCACAGCGGTTGTGCGCTGATCTTTATTGCCGGCGTGATGAGACACAATGTGGGCGAGTTAGGATTGCACCGTCCGTACCAAGTATTGGTGCTGCAAGACCGGCAGACCAATGAGAAGCAACTTCCACGCATGCTGGCGCTGATTAAGCAGTACGTGGCAGAGATGGGGATCGCCGAAAATTTCTACGACCAAATGATGAATACCGGACATACAGAGACGGCGATCTACAGAATGGATAGCTACACCAATCTCGTTCCCGAAGTTGATCCTGGATTCCTGGAGGTCCAGTTTACATACGGTGCTCGCCGCTATGGCATGACGGCCGAGCAGATGCGTCAACGAGAACGAGATGCGGAAGTATGTCTAACCAGGGCGGTGAAAGAGATCGCCTTTTGCCAGGAGGCCGTTAAGTGGGGCCTAAGCGAGGAAGCATATCGCGAGCGCAGCGCAAAGATTAAGGCTTGCGAACCGGGATACGACGATCGGCTGACTTTGCAGACACTACCGCCTGGTCGACGGAGAGATCACCCGCTCGTGCTGAGGCAGGAAGCTTGCCAGCAAAAGATAATGTTGGGGCGATAGCATCCAGTACCTAGTCTGACGCTCCGCGTCAGACGTCCACCTTCAGCGCCGCGATAAACGCTTCCTGCGGGATGTCGACCTTGCCGAACTGCCGCATCTTCTTCTTGCCTTCCTTCTGCTTCTCCAGAAGTTTCCGTTTGCGCGTGACGTCGCCGCCGTAGCACTTGGCGGTCACGTCCTTGCGGAAGGCGCGCACGGTCTCGCGGGCGATGATCTTGCCGCCGATCGCGGCCTGGATCGGCACCTGGAACATGTGCGGCGGGATCAGCTCCTTCAGCTTCTCGGCCATAGCGCGGCCGCGCTGCTCGGCGCGGGTGCGATGCACCAGCATCGACAGCGCATCGACCGGATCGCCGTTGACCAGCATCTGCAGCTTCACCAGCTCGGACGGCTTGTAGTCGGTGAGGTGATAGTCGAACGAGGCGTAGCCCTTCGACACCGATTTGAGCCGGTCGTAGAAGTCGAACACGACCTCGTTCAGTGGCAGATCGTATTTCAGCATCGCGCGGTTGCCGACGTAGGTGAGTTCCTTCTGCTTGCCGCGCCGGTCCTCGCAGAGTTTCAACACCGAGCCGAGATAGTCGTCGGGCGTCAGGATCGTCGCCTCGATCCACGGCTCTTCGATTTCCAGGATCTTCATCGGGTCCGGCATGTCGACCGGATTGTGGATCTCCATGGTCTCGCCGTTGCGCAGCTTGATCTTGTAGATCACCGACGGCGCGGTCGCGATCAGGTCGAGGTTGAACTCGCGTTCCAGCCGCTCCTGGATGATTTCGAGGTGGAGCAGGCCAAGGAAACCGCAGCGGAAGCCAAAACCGAGCGCCGCGCTGGTTTCCATCTCGTACGAGAAGCTCGCGTCGTTGAGGCGCAGCTTGCCCATCGCCGCGCGCAAGTCTTCGAACTGCGCGGCATCGACTGGGAACAGGCCGCAGAACACCACCGGGATCGCGGGACGGAAGCCGGGCAGGGCGGCCGCCACCGGTTTCCTGTCGTCGGTGATGGTGTCGCCGACGCGGGTGTCCGCCACTTGCTTGATCGAGCCGGTGAGAAATCCGATCTCGCCGGGGCCGAGTTCTTCCGCCTGCGTCAGCTTAGGCGTGAACACGCCCACGCGATCGACATTGTAGGCCGCGTCGGTGCCCATCATGCGGATGCGCTGCTCCTTGCGCAGCACGCCGTCGACGATGCGCACCAGCACCACCACGCCGAGATAGAGGTCGTACCAAGAGTCCACCAGCAGCGCCTTGAGCGGCGCGTCGCGGTCGCCTTTCGGCGGTGGCAGGCGATTGACGATCGCCTCCAGCACCTCGGGGACGTTGAGCCCGGTCTTGGCGGAAATCCCGATCGCGTCGGAGGCGTCGAGGCCGATCACGTCCTCGATCTGCTGCTTGACCTTGTCCGGCTCGGCCGCCGGCAGGTCGACCTTGTTGAGGACCGGCACGATCTCGAGATTGTTGTCGATCGCCTGGTAGACGTTGGCGAGCGTCTGCGCCTCCACGCCCTGCGAGGCGTCGACCACCAGCAGCGCGCCTTCGCAGGCGGCGAGGCTGCGGTTGACCTCATAGGCGAAGTCGACGTGGCCGGGCGTGTCGATCAGGTTGAGGATGTAGTCCTTGCCGTCGCGCGAGCGGTATTTGAGCCGGACGGTCTGCGCCTTGATCGTGATGCCGCGCTCGCGCTCGATATCCATCGAATTGAGCACCTGCTCGACCATTTCGCGCGCCTCGAGCCCGCCGGTGAGCTGGATCAGCCGGTCGGCGAGCGTCGACTTGCCATGGTCGATATGCGCGATGATCGCAAAATTGCGGATATTGTCGATGGGAACCGCAGTCATGGCGGGCAGATAACACCCGCTTGCCGCACCGGCAAGGCTTTAAGGAAGGGCCCATATGCCGCGCCAGCGCACGACCATAGAGGTCGAAGCCGGTGCCAACCTCGTGTCCGACGACCACGGACAGTTTGCGGCCGGCATAGAAGCGCTCGACGTCTTGCGCGGGCGCGGCCTGGACCGACAGTCCAAGCAGGAGCGCCGCGACCGCAGCGCGGCTTTTTCTTGTTGTCGAATTCACGGCCTCTCCCGGGCGATTGCGCGTTTCCAGCCCGAACGATACTAGAAGAAAGACACAAAGGGAAGCGCTCATGTCGATCGCGCGGGATCTCTCCGAGGCCGCTCTCAATTTCAAATACGAGAACATCCCGCCGGAGGTCATTCGCGAGACCAAGCGCCTGATCCTCGACGCGCTCGCCTGCGCGATCGGCGCCTTCGACGCCGAGCCCTGCCGAACCTGCCGCGACGTCGCGCGCGCTACGGCGGTGTGGGCGAAGCCACGCTGATCGGCGAGCGCGGCAAGGTCGCGGTCTCGTCCGCGATCATCGCCAACGAAACCATGGTGCGCTATCTCGACTACAACGACGTGCTCTATTTTCCCAAGAGCCCAGGCAAGATCGGCGGCGCGCATCCGAGCGATGCTTTGCCCGCCGCGCTCGCGGTCGGCGAGCGCGAGCATGCCTCCGGGAAGCGGGTGATCGAGGCGACGGTTGCCGCCTATGAGACGATCGGCCGGATGGTCGACGCCTTCGCCGAGGGGCTGACGCCGATGGGCTTCCACCACGGCTCGGTGATGTCGTTCGCCGGCGCCGTGATCGCGGGCAAGCTGATCGGGCTCGATGCCGCCCAGATGACGCACGCCATGGGTATCGGCGCGTCGGCCGCGATCGGGCTCGCGATCAACGACGCCGAAGGCGAGGAATACAACAACACCAAGAATATCGCCGATGGGCTGATGGCCGAGCGCGGCGTGTTCGCCGCGCTATCTCGCACAACGCGGCTTTACAGGACCGGAGCGCATCATCGAAGGCAACAAGGGCTTTGCCCACTCGCTTCTGCGTGGCGTCGAGAACTACATCACGAAGCCGCTGCCGAACGACTACTATCTGATGCGCACCAAGATGAAATTCTTTCCGACCGAGTCGACCAACCAGGGGCATCTTGCGGCGACGACCCTGCTCGTGAACGAACATGACCTCAAGCCGGAAGATATCGCCGAGGTCGTTCTGCGGATGAGCAAGCGCACCGTCGTTCACAACGGCGACCCGGTGAAGAAATATCCGCGCAACAAGGAAGCCGCGGACCACAGCGCCTATTTCATGACCGCGCTCGGCATCGTCACCCGCGGCCGCGTGACGCCCGCTTCCTTCAATAACGCGGCCTACGCCGATCCGACCATTCACTGCTTTGATCGAGAAGGTGACGCTCGAGCACGGGCCCGAATACGATGCCATCACGCCGGCGGCGCTGGTCACGATCCGCACCGTTGACGGCCGCGTGCTGCAAAAGCGCGTCGACCATCCACGCGGAACGCCCGAGAACCGCATGTCGGACGGCGAGCTGCGCGCCAAGTTCATCGAATGCGCCGGGCCGTTGATGCCGGTCGAGCAGATCGACCGCGTGGTGGAGACCTGCCTCGGCCTGGAACAGCTCGACGACATTGGCGAGCTGATGTCCCGGCTGATCCTGCCCTAAGGATGCGTGGCGCCGCCATCCACCGTGACCGCCTGGCCGGTCAAGAAAGCGGCGGCGTCGGAGGCCAGGAACAGGGCGGTTCCGACCAGGTCCTGCGGTTCCTCCGCCCGCGCGATGCATTGCATGGCGATGATGCGCTCTTTTTGCTCCGGTGTGACGGTTTTGCGCTCGATCTCGGTGAAGGTCGCGCCGGGCAGGATGGCGTTGACGGTGATCCCGTGCGCCCCGAGCTCGCGCGCCAGCGACCGGGTCATGCCGTCGAGCGCCGCCTTCGAGGCGATGTAGTGCAGGTAGTTCGGCCGCCCGAGCGTCACCGCGCCCGACGCCATGTTGATGATGCGGCCCCATTTGGCGCGGCGCATCGCGCCGACCACGGCGCGGGTGATGAGGAACGCGCCGGTGACGTTGACCCGCAGCACCTCGTCCCATTCCGCCAGCGGGATCTGGTCGAACGGCCGCATCTCCAGCGTGGAGAAGATCGCGGCGTTGTTGATCAGGATGTCGATGCGGCCGAATTCCTGCTCGACCGCTTTGGCCATGACGGCGACGGAGTCCGCATCGGCTACGTCGGTCGCGATCGCCCGCGCGCGACCGCCGGCGGCGGCGATCTCGGCCGCGACCGCATCGCCGCGCGCAGCGTTGCGCTCGGCGATGACCGGAATGGCGCCGGCGGCGGCGAAGGCCTTGGCGAAGACGCGCCCGATGCCCTGACCGGCGCCGGTGATGATGGCCACGCGGCCGTTGAGCGATGCTGTGATGTCGTTCATGCGGCCTCTGCGAGAGTCTCAAGCGCGGCGCGCGCGTCCCACGGCTGCCACCAGGTCTTGATGCCGAGGTCGCGCGCGATCAGCCCGGCGGCGATGTAGCCGGCGCCGCCGGAGATCGCGCCGCCGGGATGACAGGGCGAGCCGGCCATGTACAGGCCGGGCACCGGCGTGCGGTAGCCGAAATGGTTGTACATGACCTGCTCGGCGTTGAACGCGCCCATGAAGATGTCGCCGCTACGCATATTGACTAGCTCGCGCGCATATTCGCGCCCGGTATAGACGTGGCTCCCGATGATGTTGCGCTTCGTCATGTTGGGGCAGTAACGCGCCCAGGTCTCGATGATCCTGTCCGCGAACTCCGCCTTGAAGTCTTCGTAGCGCCGCTCGTCCATGTCGAGCGTCGAGCGGCATGACGTGCCACGCATAGGTGGTGTGCTTGCCGGGCGGCGCCTGCGTCGGGTCGATCAGGCTCAACGGCCCGGCGCCGAACTGCACGAGCTTCGGGATGCGTCCGGCCTGCACGTCCTGATGCGCGGCGAACAGCTCCTCCATCGTATCGGCGCCGATGCTCCACTTGAGCGCGCGGTTTACGTTCGGATCGAAATCGGCGGCCGCAAAGCGCGGGCTCTCGTTGCAGCGCCAGATGCAGGCCGTAGAGCGACCACGGCGTGTACTTGAAACCGTCGAGCTTGCGGCGGAAATCCTCCGGCAATTGCGCGCGGCCGATCATCGTTTCGAACGTCTGGTGCACGTCGAGCGTGCTCGCCACGAACTGCCGCGCCCGGACCGTGTGTTCGTCGGCGAGTGCGATGCCGGTGGCGCGGCCGCCCTCGATGACGATGCGCGCGACATGCGCCTGCGGCTGGTAGGTGCCGCCGGCGGCGATGAAGGCTTCCATCAGGCCGCGCGCCAGGTTGAACGAGCCGCCCTGGCAGAGCTGGTAGCCGGTCTGCAGATCGAAGGCGCGGATCACCGAGCCCATCGGGCTGGTCTTCGACAGCGTGTCGGTGAGCCAGGTGCCGAACAGCGAGATCTTGAACAGCATGAGCAGCCGCACGTGCTCGTTCTCGAACAGCTCCTCGACCAGATCGAGCGGCTGGCGGCGCGTCGCCGCCAGGAAGTGGCGGCCCATGGCGGTGCGCGACAGCAAGTCTTCGCGCTCGTGCTGCGGCAGCGGCTCGGCGAACCGCTCGGGCAGCAGGACTTGCGCGGTGATCGCTTCGGCGCTGCGGTTCCACTCGCGGAAGGTCGCCGCATCGCGCGGCGAGAAGCGCGCGATGTTGGCGACGGTCTCTTCGAGATCGCGGCCGAGCACCAGCGCGGTGCCGTCGCGATGCGCCTGCCCGAATTCGTAGCGCGGCGTGATGTAGGTGACGGTGTCGTCGAGACCGAGGTCCTTGAACCACGGCGTCTCGCTGATGTGGAAATGATTGATCGAATGCAGGTTGTGGTAGAAGCCCGGTTCGGTGACCTCCTCGGTCGCCAATCCTCCGCCATAGGTGAGGCGGCGTTCCACCAGCAGGATGTCGAGCCCGGCGCGCGCCAGATACGTGCCGAGGATCAACCCATGATGGCCGGCGCCGACGATGATGCCGTCATAGCTTCGTTCCAGCGGCTTCGGCATGTCGTGTCTGCTCCCGGCGCAGGCAATGATCGCACCGGCATGCCAGACCAGCAAGCGCGCATGGTTGCTGGCGCCACGCGGCGAACTCATATCTATTGTGTGAATACCGAATGAGCCCGCCATGCCGTCCTCCCCCGAGAATCTGCCCCGTGTCGTGATTGTCGGCGCCGGATTCGGCGGCCTCGCCTGCGCGCAGGCGCTGGGCGGCAAGCCGGTCAATGTCACCATCGTCGACCGGCGGAACTATCACCTGTTCGTGCCGCTGCTCTATCAGGTTGCGACCGCCGCGTTGTCGCCGGCCGATATTGCACGGCCGATCCGGCGCATCCTGAGCCGCTACAAGAATATCGAGGTGGTTCTCGGCACCGTCACCGGCGTCGACACCGCAGCGAAGCGCGTGCGTCTGTCGAACGGCACCGAGCTTCCCTACGACAAGCTCGTGGTCGCGGCCGGCTCGGACTACTCCTATTTCGGCCATCCGGAATGGGCGGAATTCGCGCCGGGACCGCGCTCGCTGGAAGACGCACGCCGTATCCGCGCGCACCTCCTCATCGCCTTCGAGCGCGCCGAGGCGTCGCGCGATCCGGCCCAGCAAAACGTGTTGATGACAACGGTGATCGTCGGCGGCGGGCCGACCGGCGTGGAAATGGCGGGTTCTGTCGCCGAGTTGGCGCGCTACGCGCTGGCGCGCGATTTTCGCACCATCGATCCGCGCCGCGCCAAGATTGTCCTGATCGAGGCCGGCCCGCGGATTCTGTCGGGCTTCCCGGAAAAGCTCTCGGACTACGCCAAGACGGCGCTGGAAAAACTCGGCGTCACCGTCATCACCAAGGAGGCGGTGGAGTCGATCGACGCCAAGGGCGTCGTAGTCGCCGGGCGGCGCATCGACGCCGGCACCGTGATCTGGGGCGCCGGCATCAAGGCGTCGCCGGCCGCCGGCATGCTCGGCGTGCCGCTCGACCGCGCCGGCCGCGTGCCGCTCAATCCCGATCTGTCGGTGAAGGGCGTCGCCGACGTCTATGCGTTGGGGGATATGGCGAACGCGCCCGACGAGCATGGGACGCCGCTGCCGGCGCTGGCGCAGGTCGCGGCGCAGCAGGGCACCTATCTCGGCCGCGCGCTCGTCGAAGAATCTCGAAGACGGCAAGCCGATGCCGCCGTTCAAATTCCACAACCGCGGCAACACCGCGATCGTCGGGCGCCACGCGGCGGTGTTCGATTTCGGCTGGATGCAGTTCAAGGGCCGCTTCGCGTGGCTGATGTGGGCGCTCATCCACGTCTATCTGCTGGTCGGGTTCGACAACCGGCTGCGCGTCTCACTGCAATGGCTGTGGGCCTACATCACCTACGAACGCGGCGCGCGGCTGATCATGCGGGATTTCGATTCATAGCTGCTTGTGTCCCGGGCGCTGCGCAGCACGAGCGTTAGCGAAGTGATGCGCTGCAGATCCGGGACCCCGGTTTCTTTTCAGCAGCAAACAAGAAGTAACCGGGGTCCCGGATCAGCGGTGCACCACACGCAGTCAAGCTTGCGCAGACTGCGTAGACTTGTCTGCGCGTGTGCTGCACCGCGTCCGGGACACGCGAGTGTACCTACTCCATCAACGGCTTGGCGCGCTCCAGGATCGCCTGCGGCGTCGCCAGCACGTTGGCGACGATCTTCTGCATCGCTTCGCCGCTCACCGGATCGATCTCGATATTGAGCTTGGCCGTCTCCGCCACGAACTCGGGATCCTTCATCACCGCGAGGAAGGCGGCGCGCAACGCGCGCAGCCGCGGCTCCGGCACGTCCGGCGTGGTCGCCATCGGACGGCCGAGCGCGGCGCCCGACATGATGATGTTGACGAGCTGACGGTCGGCTTCGGTCTTGACCAGGTCCTCGATCGCGGGCGCGTCGAGATCGGCGGCCTTGGCGCCCGCCTGCGCGATCACATGGATCTTCTTCTCCTTGAGCCACGCCGCGCTTGGTCACCTTCCAGCTCGACCAGGTGTTGTTGCGCGCCTGCACCTCGCCGCGCTCCATCGCGATGTTGATCTCGTTGCCGCCGGTATAGCCGGTGACGATCTTGAACTTGGTGCCGAGCAGCTCGTTCATCAGCGCCGGGTAGGAGTAGATGATGACGCCGCGGGCGGTCGCGCCGGCGACGATCTCCTTCTGGCGCGCGTCCTCGATGCTCTTCACGCCGGCGGTGTGCCAGACCGCCATCGTCTCGATCACCGGCGCGACCGTGCCCAGCCATCGCATCTTGTTGGAGTCGAACTTGATGCCGGGCTTGCCGATCGCCTGCGCCGCCGGGAACAGGTTCTGCACCATGGCGATCGTGGTGCCGTCGCGCGGCGCCTGGTTGTAGAAGAAGTTCAGCATGTTGAGGCCGCTGGCGCCGGTCATGTTCTGCGCCACGACATTGGGGCGGCCGGGGATGTGGCGGCCGATATGTTTCGCCACCAGCCGCGCGAGCAAATCGTATTCGCCGCCGGCGCCGACGCCGATATACACGCTGACGGTCTTGCCGCGGTAGAAATCCGCCACCGGATCGGACTGCGCGGCGCATGGAGCCGCGCTCGCCAAGATGAGAGCGATGCCAAGAGCGGCCGCGCGCATCGATGCCATCCTCACTCGACCCTGAGATTGAGGCTCTTCACCAGCGGGCCCCACTTCTTTTCCTCGTCGTCGATCGTCTTGGCGTAGTCCGCGGGCGTGCCCGGCAGCACCTGACCGCCTTCGGCATCGAGCCGCTTGCGCAGCGTCGTATCGGCGAGTGCCACCTGCAGCTCCTTGTTCAGCCGATCGACGATCGCGCGCGGCGTTCCCGCCGGCGCCGCCAGCCCATAGCTGATGACGGCGGAGAAGCCGGGGACGCCCGACTCCGCGATCGTCGGCACGTTCGGGATGAGCGACGAGCGCGCCGGGCTCGCGACCGCGAGCGCATTGAGCGTGCCGGCCTGGATCTGGCCGATCACCGGCAGGATCGACAGGAACATCATCGACACGTGGCCGCCCATCAGGTCGGCGATGGCGTTGCCGTTGCCCTTGTAGGGGATGTTGGTGAGCTTGATGTTGGCGCTGCGCGCAAACATCTCGGTCGAGATATGGCCGACGGTGCCGGGCACGAAGCCGTAGTTGATCTTGCCGGGATTTTTCCTGGCGTAGTCGATCAGGTCGGCGGTCGATTTCACCGGCAGCGACGGGTGCGACACCAGCACGCTGGTCAGCGTCCCGATGGTGCCGATGGCGACGAAATCCTTGCGCGGATCGTAGCCGGCATTGGGATAGAGCGTCGGATTGATCGCGAAGGTGCCGGTGTAGGAGAGCAAGATGGTGTGGCCGTCGGGTGGGCTTTTGGCGATCGCGCGGGTCGCGACCGTGCCGCCGGCGCCGCCGCGGTTCTCGACCACGACCTGCTGGCCGAGCGTCTTGCTCATGCGCTCGGCGACCATCCGTGCCAGCGCATCGTTGCCGCCGCCGGCCGGGAACGGCACCACCAAGGTGACCGGACGGGACGGCTGCCACTCCTGCGCGGACGCGGTGGTGAAGGCGCCGACGGCACAGGCGACCATCGCTGCCAGCAGGCTTGCCGGTCTCGTCATCATGATCCTCCCGTTGTTCGTGGCGCCAATCATCGCCGTTGGCGTTCGCACGACGTCAACTCAGATTCGCTCACTCGAGGAATTCCTTGGCGCGCATCGCAAGATTCTTGGGCGTGCTCAAGATTTTTTCGACGGTCTTCTGCATCGGCTCGCCGTAGACCGGATTGACCTCGAAGTTCATCTGCGCCGCGTCCTTGAGGAATTCGGGATCCTTCATGGTTTCGCGGAACGCGTTACGTAGCGCGGCCAGCCGGTCCGCGGGGACGTCGGGCGTGGTCGCGAACGGCCGGCCAAGCTGCGTGCCGGAAACGATCAGCTCGATGGTCAATCGATCGTCCGGCGTCTTCGCAAGCTCCTCGACCGACGGCGCGTCGAGATCGGGCGCACGCGGACCGGCCTGCGCGACGACGAAGATTTGCTTGTCCTTGATCCACTGCGGCCGCGTCGCCTTCCAACTCGACCAAGTGTTGTTGCGCGCCTGCACCTCGCCGCGCTCCATCGCGAGATTGATCTGGTTGCCGCCGGGATAGCCGGTCACGATCTTGAATTTCGTCCCGAGGAACGCATTCATCATCATCGGATAGAAGTAGGTGATTGCGCCGCGCCCGGAGGCGCCCGCCACGATTTCCTGCTTGCGAAGATCGTCGATGGTTTTGACGCCGGCCGTGTGCCACACCGCCATTGTCTCGACGACCGGCGCGATGGTACCGAGCCACTGGAATTTCCCGGCGTCGAACTTCACGCTCTTGCCACCGACCGCCTGCGTCGCCGGGAAGTTGTTGCCCATCATGCCGATAAAAGTGCCGTCACGCGTCGCCGTGTTGTACAGATGGTTGGCCATATTGATGCCGCCGGCCCCGACCATGTTTTGCGGCACGACGTTCGGATTGCCGGGGATGTGCTTGCCGATGTGGCGCGCGACCAGCCGCGCTTGCAGGTCGTATTCGCCGCCGACTCCGACGCCGATCAGGACGTTGACGGTCTTGCCTTTGTAGAAGTCGGCGACCGATTGGGCTTGCGCCGGCGTAGCGGCGGCCGCGAGCAACAGGCCGACGCCGACAAGCGTTACTCCACGCGCCATTTTTCTCTCCCTATTCAGGCGAGGCATGAAGCGCGGGCAACGGGCGGTTGTCAATTCACTCGGCTGCGACACGCTGCGCGTTAAGGAACGGCTCGAGCACCACCGGCTGACCGTCGAGCGCGACCAGCATGTGGTTGTTCGGCACCGGCTTCCAGCGCGCGTGCTCGGAATCGAGCGGCTCGGAAACGACGACGACGTTGCCGGCGGACTCGCGATAGTAGAGCGTGTTGGCATTGTCGTTGGCGGCGTAGCGGAACGCGTAGAGGTCGCGCCCGTTGGCGATCGCGGAGGTGAAGCGCAACGCTTCCTGGCGCCCGTTCACGCTCACCATCTTGGTCAGCTCGGTGAGCACCTTGCCGGTCGCGCCGACCGGATCCTTGTCGCCGCCGGCGCCGAGAATGGCGAGGAACACCGCTTCGGAGTCGGTCGTTCCGACTCGCGAGCCGTAAAATTCATCGGGGATCAGACACTCGACCTGCCGCCGCATGCGCGTCCAGTTCCCGATCAGCCCGTTGTGCATGAACAGCCAGCGGCCGCACGCGAACGGATGGCAGTTCGGCCGCGTGACCGGCGTACCGGTCGAGGCGCGCACATGGGCGAAGTAGAGGTGCGAGTGGATGTGGCGGCAGAGGTAGCGCAGGTTCTCGTCGGACCAGGCCGGGCGCACTTCGCGGTAAAGGCCGGGTTCCGGGTGCTCGCCGTACCAGCCGAGCCCGAAGCCGTCACCGTTGGTGGAGGCGGTCGATTCCAGCGCCCTGACGCTCTGCACGACGAGCGAGTGAGCCGGCGCGGTCACGTATTGTTCGAGCGGGATGGTCTCCCCGCGATAGGCGATCCATCGGCACATAGCGCATCCTGTACCCCGGTCCCCAAACAAGGATTTAACATTCCTGGCACCGAGGGCAAGGACTGAAAATAAAGGCGTTCTAGCGCGTAGTGGATAGCCCCCGGGAGGCGGCCTGCGATAGGTTTGCGGCTCGCGCACGGGCCGCCGGCTGGCCGGTGGATGGGGATTTTTCCGTGACTTTCGCATCCTTCTCCTGGAATCCGCCGGCAAGGATCGGAGACGGAATCAACCGCTGGTTCGATGCCGCGCCGAGCGGGCGGGCGCTCTGGATTTTCCTCGCGCTGTTCGTCGCGATCTGGACCAGCTTTCAGATCGTTTCATACGCATCGATCGGTCTGCATCCCGATCTCCTGGAAGTGTTCGCCTGGAGCCAGAATCCGGCGCCGGGATACAAGCACCCGCCGCTCGCGGGGTTCGTCGCGGCGGCCTGGTTTTCCATTTTCCCGATCGCCGACTGGTCGTTTCATCTGCTCGCGATGGTCAACGCGGCGGTCGCGTTCTTCGCGATCGATCTCATTGCGCGTCGCTACCTCGACGGCGACAAGCGGCTCATGGTTCTGCTGCTGCTCCTGCTCACGCCGCTCTACCAGTTTCACGGCCAGCGATTCTCGACCAACCAGATCCTGCTCTCGACCTGGCCGATCGCGACCTATTGCTTCTTGCGCTCGTTCGAAACGCGTTCGCTCGCCTGGTCGGCGGCGGCCGGCGGCGCGGCGGCGCTCGCGGTGTTGGGAAAATACTATTCGATCCTGCTGGTGGTCGCCTTCGTGGTCGCGGCGCTCGTTCATCCCAGGCGCTGGGAGTATCTGCGATCGCCGGCGCCGTGGCTGGCGGCGTTGGTCGGGCTCATCGTTCTGGCGCCGCACCTGCACTGGTTCCTGACCACGGGCGGCAAGACTCTGTCCTATGCGCATCAGGTGCACGGCGGCGCATCGATGGCCGTGCTGCTTGGGACCGCCGTCTCCTCGATCGTGAGCGGAGCCGGTTACGTTCTTCTCCTGCTTGCCGCTTACGCCCTGGTCGTGCGTCCGGACCGCCGCACGCTGGCCGCGACGCTGTGGCCGGCCGATCCCGACCGGCGCATGCTGGTCGTGCTGTTCGCGCTACCGCTGCTGCTGCCGATCGTGGTAGCGCCGCTCAGCGGCATCAAGTTCTCGGCGTTGTGGACGTTGCCGGCGTGGTTTCTGCTGCCGATCATCCTGTTGGCGCCGTCACAGGCGGCAGTGAAGCGGCTCGACGCCGTGCGCGTCGCGTTCGTCGTGTTGTGCGTGAGCCTGGTGGTTCTCGCGGCGTCGCCGGCGATCGCCTGGGTGCGGTTCGCCGAAGAGCAGGGGAAGCCGCGCGCCCACTACGCCGCGGTGAGCCAGGAGCTGACCCGCGTTTGGCGGCGCGCCGTCAAAGGGCCTTTGACGCTGGTCGCGAGCAGCACCGATTTCGCGAACGCGGCGGCGTTCTACAGCGGCGATCATCCGAGATCCTGGGATCTTGCCGACCCGCAGTTGTCGCCGTGGATCTCGGAGGAACGGCCGCCGCGCAACGGCTGGGCCGCGGTCTGTCCGGCCGACGATCAACTCTGCGCGACGCTGGTGAAGCGCGCGGCCGCGCAGGCTCCGCGGCGTGATCCGTGAAGAATTCGAGCACGCCGCCACGTTTCTCGGACGGCGCGGGCCGCCGGCGCGGTTCGTCTTCGTCCTGGTGCCGCCGGTTCCCTGAGCTACGGGAAGAACGGCGTGGTGTCGAAGATGTTGTGGGGCTTCATGTCGAAACCCGCCCACATCGTGATCGCGGCTCCTCGGAAAATCGGTTGTTGGCCCTGTCGTCGGATGATCTGACCATCTTCGTCTCGGAAGATGTGCAGAGCGGATGTCACCATCCACAAGACGACGTCCTCATTGGCGATCGGTTCGTTGTTGGCGTAGCGCTCGATGAACTGGAAGCCGATCTCCTGGGGCTTGTAGCGCGTGACCCAGATGTCCTTGCGCATCCAGTTTTCCATGTGCCGCGAGGTGCCGCGATACATCGGCATGATCATGTAGCCGCTCTGCGAGCCGTTCCCATTCTTCAGCGTGGACGACGACACATGCAGCATCGTGAACTCGCGCGGGTTCCATTCGAGCGAACCTTCCCGGCCGCCGTTGAAGGGCTCCATGACATCCCGCCAGGTCGGCGAGTTGGTATTTTCGATATGGCGCACCACACTGACGTTATTGCGTGCGCCGTTGAGATCGACGTTGACCCGCCAGATGACGTTGTGGACGTGCGCTTCCTTCGGCGCCGACGGCAGGTTGAGGGCGGTCGCGCCGTAGCGGAATTCGATCATGCCGTCGTCATGGAAAGCATACGTCAGCAGGTAGTTGTAGTTTCCGGCGCCGAGCGTTCCCCATAGCGTCATCTTGTGACCGCGATAGATGTACTGGTTCAATTTCCACAGCACGCCCTTTTCAGTCACTTCGCGCACCACGGAGTTGCCGCGGCCGATCACCTGGCCGCAACGGCCGGCGTCGCGCTGCGACGCGGGGATCAGGCCGAACTCGCCGGCGCCGCCTTGGGAGGGGTGGGCAAGATCCAGAAAGCGCGGTTGGCCCGACTGGTAGGGGACGAAGACTTCCGACGGTCCGGCATCCGACAGCACCTTGATCCAATCCCGGTTGGGCGCGGGCTTGAAGAATGCGCTGGTGATGAACAGGCCGCGGTGCACCGCGTGATCGAACGTCACGAACCATGCTGTTCGCATCTGTCCGGTCGGCGGAAACTGCTGATAGACCGCGGTGCCGGCACCCGGTCCGCTCGGCAGTCCGCCGGGCAGGGGCGAATGCGGCTCGCAGCCGCCGCCGGCTTGTTGGCCGGGAGGCGGCTGGTCCGTGCCGGGTGGGGTCGGTTTGGGAGGCGCCGCCGGGTCCGGCTGTCGGCGGTCCGCCGGGGCCTTTTGGTGACGGAGGCCCGCCGGGTCCGGCTGTCGGCGGTCCGCCGGGGCCTTTTGGTGACGGAGGCCCGCCGGGTCCGGCTGTCGGCGGTCCGCCGGGGCCTTTTGGTGACGGAGGCCCGCCGGGTCCGGCTGTCGGCGGTCCGCCGGGGCCTTTTGGTGACGGAGGCCCGCCGGGTCCTGCTGTCGGTGGTCCGCCGGGGCCTTTCGGAGACGGCGGTCCACCAGGTCCTGTGCTGGGTCCCGGGGAACCAGGCCCAGGCCCTTGTGAACCAGGTCCTTGGCCAGGTGCGCCCGGGCCACTCTCGGGCGCCGGGGTACCCGGCGCACCAGCAGGCGTTGGCGGACGTTGCATCATCGGCAGCGTGATGGTGCGGCTGCCGTATTCGATATCGGAACGCTGGGGGGTACGACTGGGCGTGTGGTGCGTGTCGATCTGCGCCATTGCCATTGCAGGAACCAGACACCCTGCAACGACCAGTGCCGCCCGGAGGCGGCACGGTAGCTTGTTCGTCATGTTACCCCCTGTTACGCCCCACGCAGCACCTTACGGCGTCGGTCCGACGGTGACGGTAGCGTCCGTGAGATTGATCGAGATTCTCGGCACTTCGGCGAGGTAGCCTTCCGGCGTGCTGATCAGCACGTTCACGACGCGTCTGCCAAAGAGCGGACTGCTCGGGTCGGGCGTGGTCGTCAGCAGGAAGTTGAACTGCTCTTGGCCTTGCAGCGGCGCGATCAGCGCGCGAACCCGGTCGTCCGCCAGCAGCAGCTCACGCGCGTATTGCTGCTCGACATTGGTGAAGCGCGCGCCGCCGTTCTGGATGCGGTCTTCCTCGATCACGCGGCCGCTGTTGAGGTCGACCAGCCGGTTGATCGTGAAATTGCCTTCGTACTGGTAGCTGGTGACGACCGCGAGCCGCTCGCTGGTCTTGTCGACGCCGACGGCTTGCACGTCGGTGACCACGACGCGGTTGATGCCGGAATTCCGCGCCGAGTCCGGATGCAGCGCGTTCGCGGTGGCGACCGTCGACTGCGGCTCCGCCAGCGCGATCGCGCGCGCGTGCTCCGCGGGTGTCAGCGAGGATTGTGGGATCGAAAGTCCAGCCGCCGGGTGATCCTGGGCGACTGCGACCGCCAGAACGCTAACCGTCAACGTCAAACCCAGCGCCGCCGCGCGCAGTGACGTGATCATGTGGCCCCTCCTATGGGAACGTGTTGCCTGATCCACGGTAGGTCGTCCATAAACCGGCGGAAAGTGTGTCATTTCAGTTACAAGTTGGTAATGGGGTGGCTCTCCACAGTAGCCGTTTTCCCTTTACTTTGACCATCCTAATGCAAGCAAAGTTCCATTGGAATCGGCCTTTATAGTTGCCGCCGCGGCCACCCTGCGACCACTGGGATTACGAAGATTTAACATGCGAAAGGGCCGGGCATTACGTGCCCGGCCCCAGAATTGGACGATGGTTGGTCGGCCGCCGAGACCTCAATACCGGTAGTGATCCGCCTTGAACGGGCCTTCCTGCTTCACGCCGATATAGGCGGCCTGGTCGGGGCGCAGCTCGGTCAGCTTCACGCCGATCTTGGCGAGGTGCAGCCGCGCGACCTTCTCGTCGAGCGACTTCGGCAGCACGTAGACTTCTCGTCTTGTACTTGCCGTCCTTGTTGTTCGCGAACAGCTCGATCTGCGCCAGCGTCTGGTTGGTGAACGAGGCCGACATCACGAAGCTCGGGTGACCCATCGCGTTGCCGAGGTTCACGAGGCGGCCTTCCGACAGCATGATGATGCGGTGGCCGTCCGGAAACTCGATCTCGTCCACCTGCGGCTTGATGTTGTTCCACTTCAAGTTCCGCAACGAGGAAATCTGGATCTCGTTGTCGAAGTGGCCGATGTTGCAGACGATCGCGCGGTCTTTCATCTTGCGCATGTGCTCGATCGTGATGATGTCCTTGTTGCCGGTCGCGGTGACGAAGATGTCGGCCATCGGCGCCGCGTCTTCCATCGTGACGACCTGATAGCCTTCCATCGCGGCCTGCAGCGCGCAGATCGGATCGATCTCCGACACCATCACGCGGCAGCCGGCCTGGCGCAGCGAAGCCGCCGAGCCTTTGCCGACGTCGCCGAAGCCCGCGACCATCGCGACCTTGCCGGACATCATCACGTCGGTGCCGCGGCGGATGCCGTCGACCAGCGACTCGCGGCAGCCATAGAGGTTGTCGAACTTCGACTTGGTGACCGAGTCGTTGACGTTGATGGCGGGCCACAGCAGCGTGCCGGCCTTCTGCATGTCGTAGAGACGATGCACGCCGGTGGTGGTCTCTTCCGAGACGCCCTTGATGTTCTTGGCGATCTCGGCGAAGTAGCCCTTCGGCTTCTCCTTCAGGATGCGCTTGAGCAGCGCGAAGAACACTTCCTCTTCCTCGGAGCCCGGCTTGTCGAGGAACGCGGTGTCGCCCTTCTCGGCGCGCACGCCGAGGTGCACGAACATCGTGGCGTCGCCGCCGTCGTCGAGGATCATGTTCGGCGTGCCGCCGCCGTGCCAGTCGAACAGCTTGGCGGTGTAGTCCCAGTAGTCCTTCAGCGTCTCGCCCTTCACGGCGAACACCGGAACGCCCGCCGCCGCGACCGCGGCGGCCGCATGATCCTGCGTCGAATAGATGTTGCACGAAACCCAGCGCACGTCGGCGCCGAGCGCCACCAGCGTCTCGATCAGCACCGCGGTCTGGATCGTCATGTGCAGCGAGCCGGCGATGCGCGCGCCCTTCAGCGGCTGCTTCGGGCCGTACTCTTCGCGGGTCGCCATCAGGCCGGGCATTTCGGTTTCGGCGAGCGAGATTTCCTTGCGGCCGAACTCGGCGAGGCCGATGTCTTTGACGATGTAGTCGGTTGCGGCGGCTTTGGTCTTCGCTTGGGCGGACGCGGTCATGAACAGTCCTTGGCTGGAGGCGATGGGTGAGGGCGTGTCCTTGGGGCGTGCCTATAGCAGGCCATGCCGCCAGCAGACAATAAAGATATAAAGATTTCTTTATGTCGCTGAATCTAGGCGCGGAAAGCGGCGTGAATCCGCTCACTCGTCTTCGGTGAATCGCCCGCTGACCAGCTTCGCCAGCGCCTCGATCACCTCGGCCGCCTGCGGGCCGGTCGCCTCGACCGTGATCGAGGTGCCGGGGCCGGCGGCGAGCATCATCAGGCCCATGATCGAATTGCCGCCGACGGTCTCGGTGCCGCGCGTCACCTTCACCACGGCGTCGAACTGATCGACGGTCTGCACGAATTTCGCGGACGCGCGCGCGTGCAGCCCCTTCTTGTTGCAGATCTCGAGCACGCGGACGACCGGCTTGTCGCCGGTATCGGGACTGGATGCGTCGTCGCGGGGAGCGGACTCCGGTTCGTTCATTTGCCGGCGAGCACGCGGCTGGCGATGGTGACGTATTTGCGGCCGGCGTCCTGCGCCGCCGCCACCGCGTCCGGCAGCGGGTATTCGTCGCGCACCTTGGCGAGCTTGACCAGCATCGGAAGATTGATGCCGGCGAGCACTTCGACCTTCGGCCGGCTCATCACCGAGATCGCGAGGTTCGACGGCGTGCCGCCGAACATGTCGGTGAGGATGGCGACGCCTTCGCCGGTATCGACGCGCTTGACCGCCTCGATGATGTCCTTGCGCCGCTGCTCGACGTCGTCGTCGGGACCGATGGTCACGGCTTCGATTTGCGTCTGCGGGCCGACGACATGTTCCAGTGCCGAGCGAAACTCGACGGCGAGCCGCCCGTGCGTAACCAGAACGAGACCGATCATGAAGAACTCCTCGCGGGCGCGAAGGGTGCACCGCACGAAAGGGCCACCATCTTGACCATCCAAAACCCTTTCGCAAGGGCTTGATTTTTGCATTTTTGGGCGGTTTTGCATCGCGGCAATCGGGCGTCTATGTAGCCTCGGAATTGAGCGTTGCAAGCACAATCGCAAGCGCGTCGGCGCCCGCTGCGACCGGGAGCCGCGGCAGGCGGATGCCGTTAATTTCGGCAGTCTGCGCGGAAGGAGCCGGGATTCGCTCGCCGTCCGCCGCCGCGAGGTCGACCACCAGGCCGACGACCGCGACCGGCTCGAAGGCGATGCGCCGCACGCCGAGGCCGCGCACCTCGATCAGGCCGGCCAGCGCCGCCGGCGGCCGCACCAGCAACCGGCCATGGCTGGCGGTGAGCTCGACGCGGTCGTCGGCGACCAGCCGCGCAAAGCGAAGGCGGCCGGTGGCGGCGGCGTCGATCAAAGCCAATGCGAGGCGTGATTTTCCGCTGCCGGCCGGCCCGCGGATCAGCGCGGCGCGGCTGCCGATCAGCACCGCCGAGGCGTGCTCGGTCGCCGTCGCTGCCTCCCTTACTTCGCCGGCAGGCGCACGATGAAGCGCGCGCCCAGCACCGTGGACGGCTCATTCGGCGTCGGGACGCTCATGCGGTTCTCGGCCCACATGCGGCCGGCATGCGCTTCGACGATCTGCTTCGAGATCGAAAGGCCGAGCCCGGAATTCTGACCGAAGCCCTGCTCCGGCCGGTCGGTGTAGAAGCGCTCGAAGATCTTCTCGAGCGCGTCGGTGCCGATGCCGGGGCCGTCGTCGTCGACGACGATCTCGACTTCGTTCTTCAGCCGGCGGCAGGTGACGCGCACGGTGCCGCCCGGCGGCGAGAACGAGCGCGCATTGTCGATCAGGTTGTTGATCACCTGGCCGAGCCGCGAGTTGTGGCCGGGCACGACGAACGACTGCGCATTGCCGCCTTCGAAGTTGAGCGTGACCTTGACGCTCGTCTTCGCGCGGCACTTCGTTGGCGACGCTCACCACCGCGGTGAGCAGCTTGATCAGATCGACCGGGCTCGCCTCCTGGCGCTGCATTTCGGCTTCCAGGCGGCTGGCGTCGGAGATGTCGGAGATCAGCCGGTCGAGCCGTTTGACGTCGTGCTGGATGACCGCGAGCAGCCGGTTGCGGCTGTCCTCGGTCTTGGCGAGCGGCAGCGTCTCGACCGCGGAGCGCAGCGAGGTGAGGGGGTTCTTCAATTCGTGCGCGACGTCGGCGGCGAAGCTCTCGATCGCCTCGATGCGGCTGTAGAGCGCGTTGGTCATGTCGCGCAGCGTGCCGGACAGATGCCCGATCTCGTCGCGCGCGACGGGTGAAGTCGGGGATCTCGACGCGCGTCTTGATGCGCCGGCGCACGACCTCGGCGGATTCCGCAAGGCGGCGCATCGGGCCGGCGATCGTGCCGGCGAGCAGGAACGACAGCACCACCATGACGCGCGGCCGCGAACAGGAACACGCGCAGCACCGCGAGCCGCTCGGCGGTGACCATGTCGTCGATTTCGGCGCCCTGGGTCGAGAGCATGAGCGCGCCGCGCACCGCGCGGAAACGCGTCACCGGCACGGCGACCGAGACGATGACCTCGGCGCGCTCGTTGATCCGCACCATGCTCGACTTGAGGCCGGTCAGCGCGATCGCGACTTCCTCGTAGGCCTTGCCGTTCGCCTGTCCGAGCTCGCGATAGGTCGGCAGGTCGCCGCGCGTCAGCCAGCGCCGCAACGCCATCAGCCGCCGTTCGATGTAGTTCGGCTGCGAGGCTTCCGGCGGCGGCAGGTCGAAGCGCAGCACGTCGTAGAGCGCGAGGCTGTCGAGGATGAAGCGTGCCGTCGCGCTCATAGATGCGCGCGCGTGTGTTGGTCGGCGACACGAGCCGCTGCAGCACCGGCGCGACCCGCACCGGATTGATCGGGAAGTCGAGCCCGGGGCCGGTGTCCGACGGATCGTAGGTCTCGCCGAGCTGCAATTCGAGCAGCCGCTGCGGATCGATGATGGCGCCGTCGGGATCGATCGTTCCCGACGCGGCGACCGCGTTGGCGATGATCTCGCCCTGGATCATCAGGCTCTGGATGCGGGCATCGATCAGGCCGGCGCGGAACTGCGACAGGTAGAGAATGCCGATCATCATCACCGCGCAGACCGGTGACGTTGAGGAAGATGATCCGCCGCGTCAGGCTCGACAGGCTCAGATGCGTGAAGAACTGCCAGGTCGACCGGACCAGGCCGCTGCGCGGGAGCTTGTCCTCGCGCGGCAGGTCGTCGTCGGGCGGCGGCGCCTCGACCTGGGTCCGGAGCGTGTCTGGCGTTCTGTTGAGCACGATCAATCTGTCGGGTAGCGCGCCCTCTTGCGGCCTCGACCAGCAGCATCGCTTGAGTGGCTGGCCCCGCCGGACCTCGGAAGTATAGCGCGGGACGCCTGTGGGCGACTACGCCATTTCCTTGAAACGGTAGCCGACGCCGTAAAGCGTTTCGATCATGTCGAAGTCGTTGTCGGCGACCTTGAACTTCTTGCGCAGCCGCTTGATGTGGCTGTCGATGGTGCGGTCGTCGACATAGACCTGGTCGTCGTAGGCGGCATCCATCAGCGCGTTGCGGCTCTTCACCACGCCGGGCCGCGTCGCCAGCGCCTGCAGGATCAGGAACTCGGTGACGGTCAGCGTCACCGGATCGTTCTTCCAGGTGCAGGTGTGACGTTCCGGATCCATGCGCAGGTGGCCGCGCTCGAGCGCGCGCGCATCGACTTCCTTCTGCACGACGCCGTCCTTCGGTATCGCGCGCCGCAGCACCGCCTTCACGCGCTCGACCAGGAGGCGCTGCGAGAACGGCTTACGGATGAAATCGTCGGCGCCCATCTTGAGGCCGAACAACTCGTCGATCTCCTCGTCCTTGGAGGTGAGGAAGATCACCGGCATGTCCGACTTCTGCCGCAGGCGGCGCAGCGTCTCCATGCCGTCCATGCGCGGCATCTTGATGTCGAGGATCGCGAGATCCGGCGGCGAGGTCTTGAATCCGTCGAGCGCCGACGCACCGTCCGTATAGGTCATGATCCGGTAGCCCTCGGCTTCAAGCGCGATGGATACCGACGTCAAGATGTTGCGGTCGTCGTCGACAAGAGCGATTGTAGGCATGAGCCCCTGTTCAGTAGCTGTCGCCCCCAAGCGAATTGAGGCAGCCCGCAAAGCTGGGCCGAAATGTGACTAATCCTCGGCAAAGCCGTGATTCGTCGAGGCTTTCAAGGCTTTCTGAAACATACTTGGCGGGGCAGTGCAAGGCTAGATTGCCCGCCGTCACGTAATGTTGCGACGTTTGACCAGGTTAAGAGTTTCCTTGGTCGGGAGGCCAAAACTGATGAAGCCGACACCGGATTTCGACCCCAAAACAGCGGCCAAGAAGCTCCTGCGCGAGGGCCGCAGCGCCGCGCTGGCGACGCTGATGGCGGGGACGGGCGATCCTTACTGTTCTTTGGTTAACGTCGCGACCGCCGCCGACGGCGCGCCGCTGCTGCTGATCTCCCGGCTCGCGGTCCACACCAAGAACGTGCTTGCCGATCCGCGGGTCTCGCTGATGATCGACGAGCGCAAGCCGGGCGATCCGCTTGCAGGGCGCGCGGGTCATGCTGATGGGGACGGCGGCGGCGACCGACGACGCCGAGGTGCGGCGCCGCTATCTCGAGCGCCAGCCCGAGGCCGAGATGTTCGCCGGCTTCGCGGATTTCGCGTTCTACCGGCTCTCGCTGACCGGCGCGCATCTGGTCGCGGGCTTCGGCCGCATCGTCGACCTCAAGCCCGCGGACATTCTCACGCCGGTCGAGGATGCCGCCGAGCTGACGGCTGCCGAGCCGGACATCCTCGCGCATATGAACGCGGACCACGCCGACACCTGCCGGCTCTACGCGACCAAGCTTCTCGGCGCCGGCGATGGCGACTGGCGCTGCGTCGGCTGCGATCCGGAAGGATTGGAATTGCAGCTCGAGCGCACCGCGCTGCGGCTGCCGTTCCCGCAACGTATCCGTTCGCCTGGCGTGCTGCGGCAGGTGCTCAAGCAGCTCGCAGATCAGGCACGGGCCGCCTAACGGCGCACCGTAGTAACGTTACAATCGCAAGGCGGCGCGCATGTGTGCAGCGCAGCAAGCTTGGAATGCCGGGACGACTTGGCAGGCGGCATTATCCGCACTATAGGTCGCCGGCCTTGTGGGCAGGCGCTATAATGGGGCCAGCCGAACCGCTTAAGCGGCGCAGGGAGGAATTCCGGCGACGGCCGGAATCCGGCGTATCTGGAGGTTTTTTCGTGCAGGAAACTGGTCTGAGGAACGGCGCGTTCGGCGCCGACAAATTCGGCTTCAAGGATCTGAAAGAGGTCCACTGGAATCTCGACGCACCCATTCTCTATGAGCATGCGGTCGCGGCGCGCGAAGGCTACATCGTCCAAGGCGGTCCGTTCTGCGCCGAGACCGGACATCACACCGGCCGCTCGCCCAAGGACAAGCACACCGTCGTCGATGCGACCACCGAGAACGTCGTCTGGTGGGGCGGCAATCGCAAGCAGAGCAAGGAGCACTTCGAGAACCTGCTGCAGGATTTCCAGGCCCATGTGCGCGGCAAGAAGCTGTTCGCGCAGGACCTCTACGGCGGCGCCGATTCGAAATACCGCATCAAGGTGCGCGTCTTCACCGAATATGCCTGGCACTCGCTGTTCATCCGCCAGCTCCTGATCCGTCCTGACCGTTCCGAGCTTGCGTCCTTCGCGCCCGAGATGACGATCGTCGATCTGCCGTCGTTCAAGCCGGACGCCAAGCGTCACGGCGGCCGCGAGGGCTCCGACACGATGGTGGCGATCGATTTCACCCGCAAGATCGTGCTGATCTGCGGCTCGTCCTATGCGGGCGAGATGAAGAAGTCGGTGTTCACCGCGCTCAACTTCTACCTGCCGGCGCAGGGCGTGATGCCGATGCATTGCTCGGCCAATGTCGGCAAGGACGGCGACGTCGCGCTGTTCTTCGGTCTCTCCGGCACCGGCAAGACCACGCTCTCGGCCGATCCCAACCGCATGCTGATTGGCGACGATGAGCACGGCTGGGGCCCGGATGGCGTGTTCAACTTCGAAGGCGGCTGCTACGCGAAGTGCATCAAGCTTTCGGAAGAGGCCGAGCCCGAGATCTACGCCGCGACCAATCGCTTCGGCGCGGTGCTGGAAAACGTCGTATTCGATCCGGAGACGCGGGTCTGCGACTGGGACGACGATCGCAAGACCGAGAACACCCGCTCGGCTTATCCGATCGAGTTCATGCCGCTTGCTTCGAAGACCGGCCGCGCCGGGCAGCCGAAGAACATCATCTTCCTGGCCGCCGACGCCTTCGGCGTGATGCCGCCGATCGCCAAGCTGACGCCGGCGCAGGCGATGTATCACTTCCTGTCCGGCTACACCGCCAAGGTCGCCGGCACCGAGAAGGGCCTGGTCGGCGTCGAGCCCGAATTCTCGACCTGCTTCGCGGCGCCGTTCCTGCCGCGCCCGCCGGCAGGAATACGGCAACCTGCTGCGTGAGCTGATCGCCAAGTACAAGGTCGACTGCTGGCTGGTGAACTCCGGCTGGACCGGCGGCGTCTACGGCGTCGGCCGCCGCATGCCGATCAAGGTGACGCGCGCGCTGGTCACCGGCGCGCTCGACGGCTCGCTCAGGAACGCGAGCTATCGCACCGATCCCTATTTCGGCTTCTCGGTGCCGACCTCGGTGCCGGGCATCGAGCCGCATCTGCTTTATCCGATGAAGACCTGGAAGGACAAAGCCGCGTTCGACGAGACCGCGCGCAAGCTCGTTCGCATGTTCCAGGAGAACTTCGTGAAATACGAGAAGTTCGTCGACGCCGACGTCCGCGCGGCCGCTCCCGAGGTGCGCCTCGCGGCGGAATAACGTCACTCGGTCTGCAATTTAGAAAGGGCGGCCCTGCGGCCGCCCTTTCTCATTTCTGCGTTTGTTTCTGACGCTTCGTCAGCGGCTGGCCTGCTGGCGAGCGCCGAGCTGGTTGAAGCGCGCCTTCTGCTCGTCGGTCAGCGAGCCGTAGAAGTCGACCAGCGCCGGCTGCACGACATCAAGCGCCTGCAGCATCGCGTTGAGGCGGCCTTCCATGGCGGCGAGCCGCCCGGGCGGAGTCAGGGTCGCCTCGGTCGGACAGTTTGCAGCAAGGATCTCGGCGGCCTTGGCGGTCGCGGCGTCGAGATTGTCGAGCGCCGACCGCTGCTCCGGCGACAGCCGCAGCGCCTGCTGGATGCGCGCGGTCGGGGCCGCGTTGGTCTTGGTGACCGCGGTGCTGCAGACCTGCGACAGCTCGGCCTTGCCGGCCTTCACCTGCGCAGCCTGCTCCGGCTCGAGCGCGTCGAAGCGCGCTTTCTGCTCGTCGTTCAACGCGTTGTAGAACTTCTCGAGTGCCGGCCGCACGATCTGCACCGCTGCGCGCATGGCTTCGAGCCGCTGCCGCATCGCCGTCATCCGGCCGGCCGGGGTCGACGGCAGATCGTCCGGGCAGGCCGAGCGCATCTGCTCGACGGCGCGCCCCGCCGCGTCGCGCAGCTCGTTGAGCGCGGCGCGCTGGTTCTCGTCGGGATTGACGGTCTGTGCGATCCGCTCGATCGGCCAATCCGTGAGACCCGACGTCTCGCCGGTGCAGATTTGCGCCATCGCGCTGCCGCCGGCCGGCCCGCGAGCAGCGGTTCTGGTGCCGCCGCCTGTCCGTGTGCCGGTGCGCACGCCGCCACTGGCGTAACCGCCGCCTGCGTAGCCGCCGTCCTCAGCGTAGTACGCCGGCCCGCCGACCGCATAGGGACCGAAGAAGCCTTCGTAGACGTCGTCATATGCGTAGGGCCAGAACGAGTCGTAGGCGTAGGGCCAGAACGTGTAGTCGACGAAGTCGTTGTAGGCGTAAGGCCAGAACAACGGGCCGAGCCAGCCGATCACGTGGACGTGGCGGTGACGCCAATGCCGCCGGTCGCCGCGGTGGAAGCGCTCGGCGTAGCGGCCGCCGAACGTCGCCTGCGCCAGCGCGCGCTGCGCCGGCGTGCGCGCCGAGCGTTCGGCGACGCTGCGGTTGCGCAGCATCCACTGCCGGTCGCCCTTGCCGCGCCGGACCAGGTCACGGTCCGGCCGCCCGTCGGTGCGGCTGCCGACCGTGCGGTCCACGCCTTTCTTGCCGGCATTGAGCTTGTCACGATCCTTGCCGAGCGCCTCGCGGGCTTTGAGATTCTCGCGGTGCTTCCCAAGCGCCTCGCGGCGCTCGATGGCGCGTTGCCGGCGATCTTCGACCGCGCCCTGCTTGCGCTCGATCAACTGCTGGCGCCGCTCGGCTGCTCGTTCGCGAGCTTTCTCACCTCCGCTCAGCTTCGACTTGGCATCGATACGCTGCTTGACATCAAGATGCTGCCGAAGCTCGCGCCGTTCAGCCGCGCGGCTTCCGGCCTTGCCACGGTCACCCACAATGCCCTGGCGCGGACTGACATCCCTGCGAACTGCGCCTTTGGGGCCGCCGTCACGCGGCCCGGCGAAGCGCGGTGCAACGCGCTGGCTGGGTGCCGCCTGGCGAGGCGACATCTGTCGTGGAGTCACCTGCTGTCGTGGCGCCACCTGCCGCGATGGCGCCTGGAATTGCCGCGGTGGCGCCTGCATTTGCCGCGGGGCAGGCGCAACCTGGCGCATGGCCGGCGGAGCCACCGGCGCTGAACGCATAGTAGGCGCCGCCGGTGCCGGCCGCGCCATGGGAGCAGGTGCCGACCGCATCGCCGGAGCCGGCGCGCTACGGACGGCTGGCGCACTGCCGCCACCGCCCTTTCTATCGACTTGAGCGCCGACGCCGCTGGTCAGCGCAAGCGCGATCGCAAGCGACGACGCTGCGACGCGAAATACAATTTCGACCATCTGCGAACTCCACTACGTCCCGTTAGATCGCCCCGGGTTCCATCCGTTCAACGCGGAAGCCGGGTGATTTGTTCGATACCTCTCGCTGCGGCTTCTTCGCCGGCCTTGCTTGTTCAGAATCGATTTGTGCAACCGTCGTGCGTCTTGCTAGAGGTTGCCGGATGCCTCGCGACGCAATGGCGCAGCGCATCATGAAATTGTCGGATACTTCAACGTTCGTTCATCTTGGTCAGTTGCAATGCAGGTGCTTGTCGTCGGAGCGGGCGTGGTCGGGCTGGGAATTGCGCGCGCGGTCGCGCGGGCCGGACATGAGGTGATCGTCGCGGAGGCGGAGTCCGCGATCGGCACCGTCACCTCGGCGCGCAACAGCGAAGTCATCCACGCCGGGCTCTACTACACCACCAACTCCATCCGGGCGCAGCACTGCCCGCGCAGCCGCCGCATGCTCTATGCGTATTGCGCCGAGCGCGGCGTGCCGCACCGCAAGATCGGCAAGCTCGTGGTGGCGTCGAACGACAAGGAGCTCAAGCGGCTCGACGAAATCTACAAGCAGGCGCTGATCAATGGCTGCGAGAACGTCGCGTTGATCGACGCCGCGGCGGCGAAGAAGCTCGAGCCGGAGGTGTTCTGCCTCGCCGCGATGAACTCGCCCGAGACCGGCATCATCGACAGCCACCGCTACATGCTCGCCCTACGCGGCGAGATCGAAGACCACGGCGGCGCAATTGCGCTCAACACGCGTATCGAGCGGCTGGTGCAGACGCCAGCCGGATGGGAAGTCCATTTTGGCGCCGGCGAGACGATCGTCGTCGATGCCGTAGTCAACTCGGCCGGCCTCGGCGCCCAGAAGCTCGGCCGCGCCACCGAGGGCTATCCGCAGGAGCGGGTGCCGAAGCTCGCGCTCGCGAAGGGCAACTACTTCAGCTATTCGGGCCGGCCGGTGTTCAAGCGGCTGGTCTATCCGACGCCGATCCCGGGCGGGCTCGGCATCCACGTGGTGCTTGATCTCGCCGGCCGCATGCGCTTCGGCCCGGACGTCGAGTGGATCGAGCAGGAGAACTACGACGTCGATCCCGGCCGCGCGGCGAGCTTCTATCAGCGCATCCGCGAATTCTGGCCGGGGCTGCCGGACAACTCGCTGATCCCGGACTATGCCGGCATCCGCCCGAAGATCAGCGGGAAGGGGGAGCCGGCGCTCGACTTCATCATCGACGCGCCCAAGGACCACGGCGTGCCGCGGCTGGTCATGCTGTTCGGCATCGAGTTGCCGGGACTGACGGCGTCGCTGTCGATCGGCGAGGAAGTGGCGGGTTACTTGAACTAGCTATCGGTCGAGCCGAACGCGGCGGCCGCGGTCATCCTGCACGGCGGCGGCGCCGCGGCGGATCGCCTCCGGCGGGACCGGCGTGGCGTTGTTCGGGCTGATGCGGGTCTGCGCCAGCCGCTGTCGCCACTCCGCCGGCAATCCGGAATAGGACTCGATCGGCGTGAACTCGGCGTTGCGCCGGCCGTTGCCATTAAAGGCGACGAAGCCCTCATTGGTGGCGACGATGTCGCCCGGGCGCAGCGACGGATCGTCGGTCGCGTTCAGCGTCACGAGCCCGTAGGGGTCGCGGCCGTTGCAGGTGCAGTTGTCGACCACGCGCTCGCGATAGGCGAAGGCGTTGCGCAGCGACGCGTAGCGGCTGCCGTCGTTGGCGACCGCATGGTCGATGCCGGCGCCGGAGAACATCCGCGTCTCGGCCGCCGGGCAGAACGAGCTGCAGAGCTGCGCCGGATTGGTCGCCGCTGCTGCGCTGGATCGGGAAATAGCGCCCGTCGCACAGCCGGACGCAGAAATTGCCGGCGATGCCCGGCTGCCCGGAGCGGCGGTCGCCCTCGTGACCCGGGTATGTGGGGTCGGCATAGGCATTGGCGTTGGGCGGCGGGCCCGGACGCCGCTGGCCGCGGAACAGGAAATCGAACAGGCCCTGGGCGGAGGCGGGTGGGGACGGCACGACGACCGCGGTCACGGTCAGCGCCGCGATCAGAAGCCCGACAACGTGTGTTCCGAAGGCCCTACGGGGTCGGCCAATCAAGCAAGCCTCCATTCCACACGCCGTTTTCGTCCGTTGCGTTAATCATCTAACGCAGGCCGGACAAAAGAGTTTCGACCCTCCCGCTGCTGCTTGGTGGCGGCAGGCGGCCTTTGGTTCGAAATTGAAGGCTGAAACGACCCCCGCGGACCCCAATCGACAAGCGGCACTCTAGGCGGCAAAGGTAAACGGCCGCTAACTATGCCGCCGGGGGGAAAACCCCGGCGGGAAATGCAAAGCAGACCACATACCGAAAAACGGGGAGGTTCACGGTGGCCAATATCCGCTTCATCAATCCCGACACGCTGACCAAACCGCCGACCTACACGCAGGTGGTGGAGGTGACCGGCCCCGGCCGGACGGTCTACATCTCGGGCCAGCTCGCGACCGGCCGCGACGGCAATCTCGTCAGCCGCGATTTTCGCGCCCAGGCGCTGCAGGTGTTCGAGAACCTGAAGGCGGCGCTGGCGGCGGTGGGCGCGAGCTTCAAGGACGTGGTCAAGATCAACAGCTACCTCTCCGACATCGCGCAGCTGCCGATGCTGCGGGAGGTGCGCGCCGGCTATCTCAACGCCGCCGCGCTGCCGGCCTCGACCACGCTCGGCGGCTCTAGCTTCGCGCGCGAGGGCGCCTTGCTCGAGGTCGAGGTGGTGGTGGCGCTGCCGGCGAAAGCTGCGCGCGCAAGCGCCAAACCACGCGGCGCCAAACGCGCGTCGCGCAAGACTAAGACCAGAGGAAGACGTAAGTGATCAGCAGCAGCCCCGGCAGCAGGATCAGCGACGCCCACAGCAGGTAGCCGAAGAAGCTCGGCATCCGGACGCCGCGCTCCTCCGCGATCGCATAGATCATCAGGTTCGGCGCGTTGCCGATATAGGTAAGCGCGCCCATGTAAACGGCGCCCATCGAAATCGCGGCCAGCGTCGGCGCGAGCGACGTCATCAGCGTCTGCGCATTGCCGCCGGCCAATTCGAAGAACACAAGATAGGTCGGCGCATTGTCGAGGAAGGCCGACAGGAGCCCGGTGATCCAGAAATAGGCGACCTCATTGGGCACCACGCTGTCGTCGATCAGCTGCGGCAGCCAGCCGAACGCGCCGGCGCGGCCCGCCTGCAGCATCGCCAGCACCGGCACGATGCAGGCGAAGATGCCGGCGAACAGGATCGCGACCTCGCGGATCGGCTCCCAGGTGAAGCCGTTGCTCTCGCGATGCTCGTTGGGCGTGAGCACGAGTGAAAGCAACGCGATCGTGATGAGCATGGCGTCGCGCAGAAGCTCCTGCAACTGGACCTTGGTGCCGGCGATGTCGAAGGCGATTCCGGGTTTCCATTGCGACGTGAGCAGGATCGTGGCGATGACGCCGCCCAGCAGCAGGAAATTGACGTTGCCCTGCACGCCGAGCCGCGCGGGCGGTGGCGGCGGTTCGCCGACCAGCGTCACACGCTGGTCCTGGCGGTGGAACCAGACATCGACGACGACGAACAGGACGAGGACAGTGGCGGCGAGGATCGTTGTCTGTAGCCACAGGTGCTGCGCGGTCCAGAAGAACTCGACGCCGCGCAGGAAGCCGACGAACAGCGGCGGATCGCCGAGCGGGCTCAGCGCCCCGCCGACATTGGCGACCAGGATGATGAAGAACACCACCACATGCGCGTTGTGCAGCCGGTTGGCATTGGCGCGCAGCAGCGGCCGGATCAGGATCATGGCCGCGCCGGTGGTGCCGACGATCGAGGCGATCAGCGTGCCGAAGGCGAGGATCGCGGTGTTGATGAGCGGCGTGCCGCGCAGGTCGCCCGTCACCAGGATGCCGCCGGCCACCACGTAGAGCGTGAACAGCAGCACGATGAAGCTGAGGTATTCGGCGAGCAGCGCGTGCGCAAACGCGGCCGTCGCTGTCGGCACGTCGTAGAGCGCAGCGATCGGCACGATCGCGAGCGCGCCCCAGACGAACGCGAATTTTCCGTAGTGGTGATGCCAGAGCCGTGGGAACAGCAGCGGCCCAACGGCGATCGTCAGCAAGATACCGATGAACGGCAGCGCCCACGGCCAGCGCAGCGCCGCGCCGTCGAGCGCCGCGGCATGGGCGGCGCTTGGTGCAATCGTTGCGATGAAGACCAGGAATGGAACGCGGATTTGCTGCATGACGAACGAGTCATAGCAGACGTTGTTTGACTCCGTCATGCCCGGCCTTGTGCCGGGCATCCACGTCTCGAGGGTTTTGACAAGTAGAAGACGTGGATGGCCGGGACAAGCCCGGCCATGACGATCGAGCTTGGATCAATGCGCCTCGTCCCAATTGTCCGCCGCGCGCGCGTCGACCGCGAGCGGAACCGACAGCGACACCGCCGGATGCGGCGCGTCCTCCATCACCGCCTTCACCACCGGCAGGGTCTTGTCGACCTCGTCTTCCGGCACCTCGAACACCAGCTCGTCGTGCACTTGCAGCAGCATCCGTGCGTTGAGCTTCTTCTTCGCCAGCGCCGCATCCATGCGCGTCATGGCGCGGCGGATGATGTCGGCGGCGGAGCCCTGCAGGCGCGCGTTGATGGCGGCGCGCTCGTTGAAGGCGCGGATCGACGCGTTCGAGTGCTTGATTTCCGGATAGTGGCACTTGCGGCCGAACAGCGTCGTCACATAGCCGTGCTGCTTGGCGAAGGTCTTGGTCTCTTCCATGTAGTCGCGGATACCGGGGAAGCGCTCGAAATACTTCTTGATGTAGGCGCCGGCCTCTTCGCGCTCGATGCCGAGCTGGTTGGCGAGCCCGAACGCGGAGATGCCGTAGATGATACCGAAATTGATCGCCTTGGCGCGGCGGCGGATCTCGCCGGGCATCCCCTTCACCGGCACGCCGAACATCTCCGACGCGGTCATCGCGTGAATGTCGAGGCCGTCGCGGAACGCCTTCCGCAGCAATTCGACATTGCCGATCTCGGCGAGCAGTCGCAGCTCGATCTGCGAATAGTCGGCGGAGGCGAGCTTGTGGCCGGGCGCGGCGATGAAGGCGCGCCTGATCTTGCGTCCTTCCTCGGTGCGGACGGGGATGTTCTGCAGGTTCGGCTCCGATGACGAGAGCCGCCCGGTCGGCGTCGCCGCCAGCGCGTAGTTGGTGTGCACGCGCTTGGTGGTCGGGTTGATGTAGCCCGGCAGCGCGTCGGTGTAGGTCGATTTCAGCTTGGTGATCTGCCGCCACTCCAAAATCTTCTGCGGCAGCACATGGCCGAGCTCCGCGAGTTCGTCGAGCACGCGTGCGCCGGTCGCCCACTGGCCGGTCTTGGTCTTGGTGCCGCCGGGCAGTCCCATCTTGCCGAACAGGATGTCGCCGAGCTGCTTTGGGGAGCCCGGATTGAACGACGGATCGCCGGCGAGCTCGCGCACCTCGGCTTCGAGGCCGGCGGCGCGTTGCGCGAACTCGCCCGACAGCCGCGACAGCACTTGACGATCAACTGAGATGCCGCGGCGTTCCATTCGCGCCAGCACCGGCAGCAGCGGGCGCTCCAGCGTCTCGTAGACGTTGGTCATGTGCTCGGCGACCATGCGCGGGCGCAGCACCTGCGTGAGCCGCAACGCCAGGTCGGCGTCCTCCGTGACATAGGGCGCGGCCTTGTCGAAGGCGACGCAGTCGAAGCCGACCTTCGCCTTGCCGGTGCCGATGACGTCGTTGTACTCGATCGTGTTGTGATTGAAGTAGCGCGGCGCCAGGGCGTCGATGCCGTGGCCGTAGCGGCCGGCGTCGAGCACATAGGACATCAGCATGGTGTCCTCGTGCGAGGCGAGCTCGATGCCACGCACGGCGAACAGCTGCCATTCGAATTTCAGGTTCTGCCCGATCTTGAGCACGCCGGGGTCTTCCAGCAGCGGCTTGAGCGCTGCCAGCGCATCGTCCTCGCTCAACTGGTCGGGCGCGCGCTCGCCATCGAACAAACCGCCCCCGCCGTTGCCGCCTTTGCGATGTGCGAGCGGCACGTAGCAGGCTTCGTTGGGCGCGATCGCGAGCGCGATGCCGCAGATCGTCGCCTGCATCGGGTCCTCGCCCACGGTCTCGGCGTTGAGAGCGACCACGCCGAGATCACGGGCGCGCGCGACGAAGGCTTCGAGCCGGTCGCGCTTGCTCACGATCTCGTAGCGCGAACGATCGAACTTCGCCTTGCGCGCGGCCTCGGTGCGCTCGGCCTCCAGCGCCTGCGGCGTGATCACGATGTTGGCGGCCGCGCCGTTGCTGGGAGGCGGCTTCTTCGGCGCCACCGTGCCGCCGAAGAGCGGCAGGCCGGGAGCCATGGATTGGGTCGCGGCCACGGTGACAGGTTTCGCGGCACCAGCTTCATGGTCGCGCGGCGGCCGGGTCGACGGCTGCGCCGCCTCGATCTCGGCCGCCTCGACGCCGGAGAATTCGGCGACGCGGCGCGTCAGCGTGTTGAATTCCATGCCCTTGAGGAACGCGACCAGCAGCTTGTAGTCGGGCTCGTGCACCGCGAGCTCGGCGAGCGGGACGTCGAGCTTGACCTTGTCGTCGAGCGTGACGAGACGCTTGGACAGCCGCGCCTTGTCGGCATTGTCGATCAGCGACTGCCGGCGCTTCTCCTGCTTGATCTCACCGGCGCGCGCGAGCAGCGTTTCGAGATCGCCGTATTCGCCGATCAGCTGGGCCGCGGTCTTGACGCCGATGCCCGGCACGCCCGGCACGTTGTCGGTCGAGTCGCCGATCAGCGACTGCACCTCGATCACCTTGTCCGGCGGCACGCCGAATTTCTCGATCACCTCGGGGATGCCGATCTTCTTGTCCTTCATCGTGTCGTACATGACCACGCAATCGCTCACGAGCTGCATGAGGTCCTTGTCGGACGACACGATGGTGGCGGTGGCGCCGAGCTCGCAGGCCTCGCGCACATAGGTGGCGATCAGGTCGTCGGCCTCGAAGCCGCCTTGCTCCAGGCAGGGAATGTCGAAGGCGTGCACCGCCTCGCGGATCAGGCCGAACTGCGGGATCAGGTCGTCGGGCGGGGCCGAGCGGTTGGCCTTGTACTCAGGATAGAACTCGGTGCGGAAGGTCTGCTCGGACTTGTCGAACACCACCGCGAGGTGGGTCGGGCGTTCGCCCTCCTTCATGTCGCGCAGCAGCTTCCACAGCATGTTGCAGAAGCCCAGCACGGCGTTGACCTGCAGCCCGTCCGACTTGCGGTTGAGCGGCGGCAGCGCGTGGTAGGCGCGGAAAATGTAGCCGGATCCGTCGACCAGAAAGACGTGGTCGCCCTTTTTGGGCTTGGCTGCTTGCGGGGCTTTGGACATGGGCGGAATGTGGGCTGTCCGCCGCCGGATGGCAACGTTTTAGGTCCCACGTTTCACAGCCAAAGTACCGGGGTGTGTACAGCGCGTCCGAGCGCAGCAAAATGGCGATTGCTGGCGACCTTGTCTCAGACGTGTAAACTGAGCCGCTGCGCACAGCTGCGTGGAGTGACAGGCATGAAAGCGACCGTGTTGATGATTGCTGCTGCGCTGTTGGCCTTCCCAGCGGGAGCCGCAGACATGGCACCGAAGATCAGGCCCGCGGGCCCCGTCAGCATTCATGCGTACGGCGACAAGAACCCATCTTGTGCGGTGTGGACCGACGGATGCCGTCGCTGCGATCGCGCCAGCGGTACGCCAAGCTGCTCCAACATTGGAATCGCGTGCCAGCCCGGCGCTGTCAGGTGCGAAACGGGATCGAAGCCCGCCCAATAGCCGTCACCGCACGTCCTAGTGCGCGTGCTGCAGCTTCGGCAGCTTCTTCAGCTTCTTGGGCGCGATCCAGAACAATTCCGGCCGCTCGAACAGGAAGCGCAGCGGCGTGTGGCGCACGGTCCAGAACAGGAGCAGCGCGCCGAGGATGCCGGCGAGCGTCACGATCGCCGAGATGGTGCCGATGTCACTGATCCAGCCGTATTTGAGCAGGACCGTGCGGCTCGCCGCCATGCCGAGGAAGAACGCAAGATAGATGACGATCGACTGCTCGCCGCAGTAGCGCAGCGGCTTGAACAGGTGGATCTGTGCCAGGAGCGCCGAGACCGCGACCACCGCGGCGCCACCGGCGAGACCGAGCGCGAGCGAGACGAGCGGATAGCCAGCGAACCCGTTGAACACCAGGATGCCGTTGATCAGGCCCCAGACCACGAGCCCGGCGAGCGCGGTTTCCGGCTGCGCCTGCACCTGCGACGCCAGCGTGAAGATGCGCTGCGCGAAGATATAGCCGCTGTAGAAATAGACGAAGCGGCCGGCAAACTCGTCGACGATGGTCCAGCCGGTATGGATCGGCGCGATCTCGAGCGCGGCGGCGACCAGCCAGATCGCGAGCACCGGGATGCGCCAGCCGTGCGCGAGCTTGGTCACGACGAAGAAGATCGGCAGCAGATAGATGAACCAGAGCGTGCCGAACGGCTCCCAGAAGGTTTCGAGGTAGAGCCAGGCGACGCCCGCGACGCCGTCCGCCTGCATCAGGCCGGGAGCCTTGAGCGCGAACTGGATGGCGGTCCACAGCAGATAGAAGTAGAAAAAGTGCACGACCTTGCGGTCGAGATAGGTGCGCCAGTCGCGGTCGATGACCTGCGCCAGGAACAAGCCCGAGATCAGGAAGAAGTCCGGCATCCGGAACGGCTGTGCGAACGCGACCACATAGTGCAGCCAGCCTTCGCTGCCGGCAGCGTTTCCAACGCCGAGGGTCGAGTGCATCATCACGACGAAGACGATGCAGAAGCCCTTGGCGTAATCGACCCACGCGATCCGCTGGCGGGCGGCTGCGTCATTGTCGTACATCGGGCGTGCCAGATCGGTTCTCATTTGTCTCATATATGCCGCCGGGTGTTTCATTCTTCTTTACCGATTCAAATACAGTGCCAGGGGCCTGCTTAGGACGCTATTAACTCTGATGGCCACGCCGCTTCCCATCGACGACGCGTTGCCGGCGCTGACCGCCGCGCTGCAGACTGCCAATGCTGCTGTACTTGTGGCGCCTCCAGGCGCAGGCAAGACCACCCGCGTTCCGTTGGCGCTGGCGCAGGAGCCGTGGGCTAAGGCTAAGAAGATCATCGTGCTGGAGCCGCGCCGGCTCGCGGCGCGCGCCGCCGCTGCACGGATGGCAGCGACGCTCGGCGAAGCGGTAGGCGAGACCGTCGGCTACCGCGTGCGCTTCAGCTCCAAGGTGTCGCGCAAGACCCGCGTTGAGCTCGTCACTGAAGGCGTGTTCACGCGCATGGTGCTCGACGATCCCGCGCTCGACGGCGTCGCGGCGCTGCTGTTCGACGAATTTCATGAGCGCTCGCTCGATGCCGATCTGGGCTTGGCGCTGGCGCGCGACGTGCAGCGCGGGTTGCGCGACGATCTCAAGATATTGGTGATGTCCGCGACCATCGACGGTGCGCGGGTGGCGAAGCTCCTTGGCGATGCGCCCGTCGTCGAAAGCGAGGGCCGCATCTTCCCGGTCGAGACGCGCTATCTCGGCCGCGATGCATCCGCGCCGATTGAGCGCCAAGTGGCGGATGCGGCGGCGCGGGCGCTGCGCGCCGAGCCGGGATCGGTGCTGGCGTTCCTGCCCGGCGCTGCGGAGATCCGCCGGGCCGAGACGATGCTGCGCGAGCGCATCGACGATCCCTCGGTCGACGTGGTCGCGCTGTTCGGCGCGCTCGAGGCCGACGTGCAGGACCGCGCCATCGCGCCATCGCCGCAGGGCCGGCGCAAGGTCGTGCTGGCGACGTCGATTGCCGAGACCTCGCTCACCATCGAAGGCGTACGCATCGTGATCGATTGCGGTTTGTCGCGGGTGCCGCGCTACGAGCCCGACGTCGGCCTCACGCGGCTGGAAACCGTTCGTGTCTCGCGCGCCTCCGCCGATCAGCGCCGCGGCCGCGCCGGCCGCACCGAGCCCGGCGTCTGCTACCGGCTGTGGGACGAGCCGCAAACCGCCTCGCTCGCCGCCTCCGGCACGCCGGAAATCCTTGCCGCCGATCTGTCGAGCCTGGTGCTCGATCTTGCACATTGGGGCGTCAGCGATCCTACGAAGCTCGACTTCCTCGATCCGCCTCCCAGCGCGGCCTGGTCGGAGGCGCGCGCGCTGCTCACCGAGCTGGGCGCGATCGACGCCGACGGCCGCATCACCGACGAGGGCAGGGCGCTGCGGCAACTGCCGCTGCCGCCGCGCATCGCGCGCATGGTGGTCGACGCGGCGGCGCGCGGCGCGGCGGACGTCGCCGCCGATATCGCGGCGGTGCTGACCGAACGCGGCCTCGGCGGCAACGACGTCGATCTCACCCATCGCCTCGACAACTTGCGGCGCGACCGTTCTAGGCGTGCACAAGACGCGCGCGCCATGGCGAAGCGCTGGGCGCAGATCGCGGAGAAAGGCGACGGGTCTCCGCGCTCCCCTCCCCACGCGCGCGCAGCGCGTGGCGGGGAGGGGTCGGGGGTGGGGGGCGCGTTGCCTTCGGCCGCACGACCCCCCACCCCAGCCCTCCCCGCCGCTTCGCGGGGGGAGGGGGCGCACCCGTCGCGCGGTGAAGAGAGCCAATCGTCAGATCTGTCGCCCGGTGTGCTGCTCGCGCTCGCCTATCCCGACCGCATCGCCAGGAGCCGCGGCGCCGGCGGATCGTTCCTGCTCGCCAATGGGCGCGGCGCCAATGTCGACCAGGCCTCGGCGCTGGCGCGTGAGACCTATCTCGCGGTCGGCGAGATCGCGGGCACCGCCGCGCAGGGCCGCATCCTGCTGGCCGCGCCGCTGACGCCCGCCGAGATCGAGGCGCATTTCGGTGAGCGCATCGAAGCGCGCGACGAGATCGCCTTCGACGCAACGACCGCGAGCGTGCGCGCCCGCCGCCTGCGCCGGCTCGGCGCGGTCACGCTCGGCGAGCAGGTCCGCAAGGTCGAGCCGGACGACGACACCGCGCGCATGCTGGCAGAAGGCGTTGCGAAGCTCGGCCTCGACCGCCTGCCCTGGAGCAAGGCGCTCACGCAATGGCGCGACCGCGTGCTGTTCCTGCGGCGGGCGGAAGGCGACGAGTGGCCCGACCTCTCCGACGCCGCGCTTGCGGCAACCGCCGGCGCGTGGCTCGCGACTGCGCTGGCGGGCAAGACCGCGCTATCGGCGCTCGGCGCCGATGAGTTCGCCGATGCCGTCTACGGCCTGCTGCCGTGGAACCTGCGCCGCCGGCTCGACGCCGAGGCGCCGACGCATTTCGCCGCGCCGTCGGGTTCGTCGGTGCCGATCGACTACGAGGCGGAGGAGGGGCCGAAGCTCGCCATCCGCGTGCAGGAGCTGTTCGGCCTCGACAAGCATCCCACGATTGCCGGCGGGCGGGTGCCGCTGGTGGTGGAACTGCTCTCGCCCGCGCACCGGCCGGTGCAGGTCACCCGCGACCTGCCGGGCTTCTGGCGCGGCAGCTACGCCGCGGTGAAGGCCGAGATGAAGGGCCGCTATCCGCGCCATCCGTGGCCGGACAACCCTCTCCAAGCGCCGGCGACGCGGCGCGCCAAGCCGCGCGGCACCTGATCGCCGAGACTTTCTTCGATCGCGTTCAGAGATCGTTCACCAGCGCAGCCAAATCGCCGGCAATTCCATACCGGTATTCATCGGGCGTTGGGGCGCAGTGTTTTAGTAAACAGCCATGCTTCAATCGCTCATGCTCCGCATTGCCTGCTACGCGGTGCTCCTGATGGTCGCCAGCGTGGTGACCATCCGCCTGATCGAGCAGGGCTCGCCCACGCCCACCGCGATGAACGCGACGCCTGCGAAGCCGACGCCCGCGCCGGTGTCGGCGTCGCCGTATGCGCGCAATGTCGTGCTGACGAAAGCGCGCAACGGACATTTCGAGGTCGAAGCCCGCGTCGACGGCCGCCGGATCGAGTTCCTGGTCGACACCGGCGCGTCGCACATCGCGCTGCGCGAGAGCGCGGCGGCGCGGCTCGGTATCTATCCGCGGCCCAGCGACTACACGGTGCGTGTCTCGACCGCCAACGGCATCACCAAGGCGGCGCTGGTGCAACTGCGCTCGGTCGAGGTCGGCGACATCGTCGTCCGTGACGTGCCGGCGATCGTGCATTCCGATCAAGGGCTCGGCGTCAACCTGCTCGGCATGTCGTTCCTGTCGCGCGTGCGCTGGACGCACGAGCGCGGCAAGCTCGTGATCGAGCAGTAGGGCTCGCCCCTCCCACTCCGGATCGTTGTGTTTGACCCGGGCGGCAGGCGCCCGCTGCAGCCCTTCTCCTGTGCCGCTATTCCTGACATCCTGATGCCGCATCTGCACGAGGTCGCGGCTCCGGGAGGGATGCGATGCGATGGGTCTTGGCTCTGTTGGCAAGCTGCCTTGCGTCAAGCGCGTTCGGCCAAATCCAATGCCCGCAAGTCAGGCTGGTCGTTCCGTATCCGGCAGGTGGAGCGACGGATGTCGCCGCGCGGCTGGTCGCGCAGCGGCTCGAGCCGGCGCTGAAGAAATCGGTGATCATTGAAAACCGGGCGGGAGCTACGGGCAATGTCGGGACCATGGCCGTCATTGCAGCGGCGCCGGACGGCTGCACGCTGCTGATCAACGCGACCGTGATCGCTACCTTTCCGGCGAGCTTCGCCAAGCTCGGATACGATCCGATCAAGGACCTGATCCCGATCGGCGGCATCGGCGTGACGCCGACGCTGCTGATCACCGCCAGCGCCAACCCGCCGAACGACATCAAGGGCCTGATCGCATGGGCCAAGAGCAAGCCAGACGGTCTCACATTCAGCACCGCCGGCTACGGCCTGTTGCAGCATCTTGCCGTCGAGGAAATGGGCCAGCGCCTGCAGACCAAGGTCGTGCACGTTGCCTACAAGGGCGGTGCGCAAGCCTCGACCGATCTGATCACCGGGCGGGTCGATTTCGGCAGTTTCGCCGCCGGCTCGGTGCTGCCGCTGGTCAATGAGGGCAAGCTCAAGGGCATCGCGGTGATCCAAGCCACGCGCTCGGGGCTGGTGCCGAACGTGCCGACCACGGTCGAGCAGGGGCTGCCGGAACTCGATGCCGGCGTGCAATTCCTCCTGTTCGCGCCGGCGGCGACGCCGAAGGACGTGGTATCGGTGTTGAGCGCCGAGCTGCGCAAGATCGTCGGCGATCCGTCGTTGAACGAGCGCTTCGCCAAGATCGGCTTCGATCCGACGCCGACCACGTCCGAGGACATGATCCGGGCGATGCGCAAGACCAGCGACGATTGGTCTCCCGTCATCCGTCGCCTCAACATCAAGCTCGATTGAGCGGGCGGATGGTGCGCGCGCCGCTCATCGCCTTCGCCGCGCTGCTGTTGTCCGCGCACGCGGCGGCCGCGGACGACGATTTCTATGCCGGCAAGACCGTGCGGATCATCATCGGCACCACCACCGCCGGCGAATACGGCGCCTACGCGCAGTTGATGGCGCAGCACATCGGCCGCTTCATCCCCGGACGCCCCACCGTGATCGTGCAGACCATGCTGGGCGGCGGTGGCCTGGTGGCGCTCAATCATCTCGCCAAGATCGCCCCGCAGGACGGCACCGTGCTGTCGCTGCCGCATGCCAACATCGTGCAGGACGGGTTGCTCAATCCACGGGCGCAGTTCGATCCCGGCCGCTTCCAGTGGATCGGCCGCATGGCGAGCGTGGTGCAGGTCGGCGTGGCCTCGAGCCAGTCGAAGGCGCGCACGCTCGAGGACGCCAAGCGTCGCGAGCTGATCGCCGGCGCTTCCGGCGTGACCAATCCGACCGGCCTCAATCCGCGCATCCTCAATGCGGTGGCCGGGACGAAATTCAAGATCGTCACCGGCTACAAGGGCACCAGCGAGGCGCGCATCGCCTGGGAGCGCGGCGAGGTCGACGTGGTGACCACGAGCTGGGACGGGATCATCGAACGCTACGGCGACCAGTACCGCGCCGGGGCGATCCATCCGCTTTACATCTACGGCATGACGCGGCCGCCGGAGCTCGCCGCCATTCCGTCGATCACCGAGTTCGGCCGCAACGACGCCGAGAAGGCGTTCCTGCAGATCTATACCATCGGCGCCGAGATCGGCCGCGCCTTCGCGTTTCCGCCCGGCGTTCCCGCAGCACCGCGTCGCGCTCTGGCGCGCCGCGTTCCAGACGATGCTCGACGATCCCGAGTTCAAGCGCACCATTGCCAAGGGCAATATCCGCCTCGCTCCGCTTGACGGCGCGACGCTGGCGGCGAGCGTCGCCAAGGTGGTCGGACTGCCGAAGGACACGATTGCCCAGGCGGCGGTGTTCTACGAGCGGCTGCTGGCTGAGGTGCGGTGACGAATTCGATGTCGGTCGCACGCGCCACTTCCCCGCGTCCGTCGCATAGGCTATGTCCTCGGCGCCGGTGCCAACCGAGAGCCGTGAATGTTCCCCAAGCCCAAGCCGTCGCTCACCCCCAATACCTACGCCTATGAATCCGAGCCGCTGGTGAAGCCCACCGGCTTCCGCGAATATGACGCGCGCTGGCTGCTCGGCAGCGAAATCAACCTGATGGGCGTGCAGGCGCTGGGCCTCGGCCTCGGCACGCTGATCCGGGAGCTCGGCGTGAAGCCCGAGATCGTCACCGGCCACGATTTCCGCGGCTATTCCTCCTCGGTGAAGAATTCGCTGGTGTCGGGCCTGCTCGCCGCCGGCTGCAAGGTGCACGACATCGGCCTTTGCGTGACGCCGATGGCCTATTTCGCGCAGTTCGATCTCGACGTGCCGTGCGTGGCGATGGTCACGGCCTCGCACAACGACAACGGCTGGACCGGCGTGAAGATGGGCGCGCACCGTCCGCTCACCTTCGGCCCTGACGAGATGACGCGCCTGAAGGACATCGTGCTCAACGCACGCTTCGATGCGCGCGGCGGCGGCGAATTCGTGTTCCACCAGAATTTCCCGGAGCGCTACATCGCCGACCTGATCAAGCGGCCGAAGCTCAAGCGTCACCTCAAGGTCGTGTGCGCCTGCGGCAACGGCACCGCCGGCGCGTTTGCGCCGCGCGTGCTCGAGGCGGTCGGCTGCGAGGTGATCCCGCTCGACTGCGAGCTCGACCACACCTTCCCGCGCTACAATCCCAACACCGAAGACATGAAGATGCTGCATGCCATGGCCGACGCGGTGCGCGCGCACAAGGCGGACGTGGCGCTCGGTTTCGACGGCGACGGCGACCGTTGCGGCGTCGTCGACAACGACGGCGAGGAGATTTTCGCCGACAAGGTCGGTGTGATGCTGGCGCGCGATATCTCGGCGCAACAGAAGGGCGCGATCTTTGTCGTCGACGTGAAATCGACCGGCCTGTTCATGACCGATCCGGTGCTGCAGAAGCAGGGCGCCAAGACCGACTACTGGAAGACCGGGCATTCCTACATGAAGCGCCGCGTCAACGAGATCGGCGCCGTGGCGGGCTTCGAGAAATCGGGGCATTTCTTCTTCAACAAGCCGCTCGGCCGCGGCTACGACGACGGCCTGATCTTCGCGCTGGCGGTCTGCGACATGCTCGACCGCAATCCCGCGAAGAGCATGGCCGATCTCAAGAACGCGCTGCCGAAGACCTGGTCGTCGCCGACCATGTCGCCGCACTGCGCCGACGAGATCAAATACGGCATCGTCGACAAGGTGGTCGCGCATTTCGAAGGCGCGCAGAAAAAGGGCGACAAGGTCGCGGGGCAGGGCATCCGCGATCTGGTCACCGTCAACGGCGTGCGCGTCACCGTCGAGGACGGCACCTGGGGACTGGTGCGCGCCTCGTCGAACAAGCCCGAGCTGGTGGTGGTGGTCGAAAGCCCGGTGTCGGAGGCGCGGATGCGCGACATGTTCAAGGCGGTGGATGCGGTGCTGCGCACGCATCCGGACGTCGGCGAATACAATCAGACGATCTAGGCTCAGTCGGCCTTCGTTCCAAAACTGCGGCCGACATGCCAGATCGCGAATGTCACGCCCGTGAGTAAGGCGAAGGCCAGCAGTCGGAATTCCATTGGCGCGCCCATGCGCTTCGCGATTTTCATGGCGAGCGCGCCGATCAACAGGCTCACCACCAGCCAAGCAACGATGTCGAGGATGCCTTTGGGGGTTGCCGCGCGGATCATGATGGTCTCCTCCGTTCCGTCTGAAGAGAGGCGCGAACGGTTGCGCAGCCTCATCTCGGATGGGGAGAACCTAAAGGGTCGCAGCAAAGGCGCGATGTGACGGCCGTCACAAACCGGCTGATTCCGGGACAGGTCAGTCCGCCGCTTCCTCAAAAGTCGCGCGGAACGCATGCGCCGGATAGACGCCGAGGATCTTCATTTCCTTCGAATAGAACGACAGCTCCTCGAACGCGAGCACGAGGTTCTTGTCCTCGGGATGGCCTTCGACGTCGGCATAGAACTGCGTCGCGAAGAAATTGCCTTCGACCATGTAGCTTTCGAGCTTGGTCATGTTGACGCCGTTGGTGGCGAAACCGCCGAGCGTCTTGTAGAGCGCCGCCGGCACGTTGCGCACCCGGAACAGGAACGTCGTGATCATCGGCCCGGTGCCGTTCTTCGCCCAATTGGCTTCGCGCGCGAGCACGATGAAGCGCGTGGTGTTGTGGGACTCGTCCTCGATGTCCTCGGCGAGGATTGCGAGCTTGTAGATTTCTGCAGCCAGCCGCGTGGCGATCGCCGCGCGCGTCTTGTCGCCAGCTTCGGCAATCTCGCGTGCTGAGCCGGCGGTGTCGGCGGCGACGATCGGCCTGATGCCGAGTTGCCGGATCACCTTGCGGCACTGCCCGAGCGCATGCACGTGGCTCTCGACGGTCTTGATGCCATCGCGGGTGGCGCCCTTCACAGCCAGCAACTGGTGGCGCACCGGCATGAAGTGCTCGGCGATGATGTGCAGCCCCGACTCCGGCATCAGGTGGTGGATGTCGGCCACGCGCCCCGCGACCGAGTTCTCGATCGGGATCATGCCGAGGTCGGCCTCGCCGGATGCGATCGCCGCGAACGCGTCCTCGAACGTGGCGCAGGGCAGGGCCTCCGCCTTCGGATAGACTTCGCGGATCGCGAGGTGCGAATTCGCCCCCCGCTCGCCCTGGAATGCGACTTTCTTCGGATTGATCATGGCAGTTCCGGTACCCGCGTGGCGGACCCCCGTCAACGGGTCCGCGAGAGCAACTCGCGCGCGCCGCTCGAGGTCTTCCTCGGTATCGACGCCGAGCGGCACGCCGCCGACCAGGGCGACGTCGATCCGCATGCCGGCCTCCAGCGCGCGCAGCTGCTCGAGCTTCTCGCGCAGTTCGAGCGGTGAGGGCGGCAGCGCCACGAACCGCTTGAGCGCGGCGCGGCGATAGGCATAGAGCCCGATGTGGTGGTAGAGCGGCCCGTCCCCGGCGGGCGCCGTCGCGCGCGTGAAATAGAGCGCCCGCAGCCGCTTCGGTGAAATGGGCGAGCCGACCACCTTCACCACGTTCGGATTGGTGCGTTCGTCGCCCCGCACGATCTCCGCCGCCAGCGTGGCGATGTCGACCGCCGGATCGGCGAGCGGCGCGAGCGCGGCGCGGATGTCGGCGGCGTCGATCGTCGGCAGGTCGCCCTGCACGTTCAGCACGATATTGCAGCGCCCCTCCGGATCGGCGGCCGCCAGCGCCTCGAAAATGCGGTCGGAGCCCGAGACATGGTCGGCGCGGGTCATCACGGCGCGCCCGCCGGCCTTCTCGACGCAGGCGAAGATCGCCTCGGAATCGGTCGCGACCACCACCGGCCCGGTCTGGGCGGCCTCGGCGCGCCGCAGCACGTGCACGATCATCGGCGTGCCGGCGATGTCGGCCAAGGGCTTGCCCGGCAGCCGGGTCGAGGCCATCCGGGCGGGAATGATGGTGAGGACGTGGTGTTCGGCCATGGGTTATGAATCGGCCGTCCGATCAACGTGTCGCACGGCTGAAACCAGCAAAATGCACTATGGATTGGCCGTTTATACGGGTTGCCAGAGCCTAGGCAAACCGGTTATCCATCCGCCGCCGCACCCTCGCTGCGGCCTTCCTTTGCCGCGTTTGGAGCCTCGACGCGATGGACTCGTTTGAACTCAACAAGATCATGGGCGCCATCCTGGGCACCTGTCTGGGCCTCCTGTCCTTGAACATCGCGGCCAATGCGATCTTCCATCCGGCGCAGCCGGCCAAGCCGGGCTACGTCATCGCGGTGCCCGAGAAACCGGCAGGTGACCAGAAGGACGCGCCGGCGCAGCAGGATCCGCCGGTCGAGCAGCTCCTGGCCAGCGCCGACCTCGCGCGCGGCGAGGTGTCCCACAACAAGTGCATCGCCTGCCACACCTTCGACAAGGGCGGCCGCAACCTGGTCGGCCCCAACCTCTACGGTGTGATCGGCCGCGAGAAGGGCACCGTGCCGGGCTTCAATTATTCGGCCGCCTTCAAGAAGGCGATGAAAGGTCCCTGGACCGCCCAGGAGCTCAGCGACTTCGTCAAGAATCCGAAGGCCATGGCTCCCGGCACCACCATGTCCTTCCCCGGCATCAACCGGGCGGGCGAGCGCGCCGACTTGATCCTCTACCTCAACAGCAAGTCGGACAATCCGAAGAACCTGAAGGCCGCGCAGGCCAAGTAACCTAACGATTTCGTAAGGAAACGATCGCATCCGCGCGCTTGGCGGGCGGGTTCCCAGCCACATATTTGTGATGCTGCGACTGTCCGGTGTCGCCCGCTCGTTGTGGGCGGGGCACCGGATTTCGGACATAATCCGTGCAAACGGTAATCCCGACCCGCTGGTTTGGAGCATCCATGAAGCTTTCCCGCCGATCCGTCCTCCGTGGCAGCGCTGTTGCGCTCGCCGCGCCCGCGCTCGACACGCTGGGCCTGACGCCGCTCACGGCGCCGGCTTCCGCTCAGCAAGCCGACGAGTGGCGTCACGCCCTCTCGCTGTTCGGCGAGGTCAAGTATCCGGCGGGCTTCAAGCATTTCGACTTCGTCAATCCGCAGGCGCCGAAAGCCGGCACGGCGCGGATGAGCACGATCGGCGGCTTCGACAATTTCAACATGGCGGTGTCGGGCGTGCGCGGTTCGATAGCCGCAGGACTGAACCTCCTCTACAGCACGCTGATGGCGGACGCGCTCGACGAGGTGTCCACCGAATACGGCCTGTTGGCCGAGTCCGTAAAACATCCGCCGGACTTTTCGAGCGCGACCTATCGGCTGCGCGCCGATGCGCGCTGGCACGACGGCAAGCCGGTCACCGTCGAGGACGTGATCTTCTCGATCGAATCCTTCAAGAAGCATCATCCGCAATATGCCGCGTACTACCGCCACGTCACCAAGGCCGAGAAGACTGGCGAGCGCGACGTGACCTTCACCTTCGACGGCCCCGGCAATCGCGAGCTGCCGCTGATCGTTGGCCAGCTCTATGTGCTGCCCAAGCACTGGTGGGAAGGCACCGACGCCAACGGCAACAAGCGCGATATCGGTCAGACCAGACTTGAGCCGCCGCTAGGCTCCGGCCCCTATCGCGTGAAGAGCTTCGCCGCTGGCCGCAACGTCGTCTACGAACGCGTGAAGGACTATTGGGGCAAGGACCTCAACGTGAACGTCGGCCGCGACAATTTCGAGGAGGTCCGCTTCGAGTATTTCCGTGACACTACGGTCGCGCTCGAAGCGTTCCGCGGCGACGGTATTGACTGGCGTACCGAGAATTCGGCGCTCAACTGGGCGACGCGCTACGACTTCCCAGCGCGTACCGAGAAGCGCGTGATCCTGGAAGAATTTCCGATCCGCAACTCGGGCGGAATGCAGGCCTTCGTGTTCAACACGCGCCGCGCCAAATTCGCCGACCCCAGGGTGCGCCGCGCGTTCAACTATGCGTTCGATTTCGAGGAGATGAACAAGCAACTCTTCTTCGGGCAATATTCGCGCGTCGCGAGCTATTTCGAAGGCACCGAGCTCGCATCGCGCGGCTTGCCGGAAGGCGAGGAACTCGCGATCCTTGAGACCGTGCGCGGCAAGGTGCCGGACACCGTGTTCACCACGCCCTACACCAATCCGACCGGCGGCAATCCGGAGAACGTTCGCGCCAACCTGCGCGAGGGCGTGCGGCTCTTGAAGGACGCCGGTTGGGAAATCCGCGACCGCCGGCTGGTGTCGGTGAAGACTAAAGAGCCGATGACGGTGGAATTCCTGACCGAGAGCCCGAGCTTCGAACGCGTGATTCTGTTCTACAAGCCGGGGCTCGAGCGTCTCGGCGTGACCGTCACCGCGCGCACCGTCGACGATGCGCAATACGAGAACCGTTTGCGCTCCTGGGACTACGACGCGGTCATCGGCTCCTGGGGCCAGTCGCTGTCGCCGGGCAACGAGCAGCGCAACTACTGGGGCTCGGCCGCCGCCGACCAGCCTGGCTCGCGCAATCTCATCGGCATCAAGGATCCGGCGATCGACGCGCTGATTGATCGGGTGATCTTCGCCAAGAACCGCGCCGATCTCGTCGCTGCCACCAAGGCGCTGGACCGCGTGCTAATGCACCACCACTTCGTCGTGCCGCAATGGACCTACGGCAAGGTCCGCACCGCGCGCTGGGATCGCTTCGGCCATCCCGAGAACATGCCGCGCTACGGGGGAGCGGCGTTCCCGACCGTCTGGTGGTGGGACGCGCAGCGCGCCGCCAAGACGGGATCGCGCCAGTGAGGGCTCGCCCCGGCCCCGGTCTCACGCGCCGCAACGCCTTGGCACTCGGCGCGGGCGCAGCCGCAACGCTCGTGGTTCCACCCGTTCTCACCTCCGAAGCGCTGGCGCAGGATGGCGAACGCCACGGCATGTCCGGCTTCGGCGACCTGAAGTATCCGGCCGACTTCAAGCGGTTCGAATACGTCAATCCGGACGCGCCCAAGGGCGGGCTGTTCTCGCAGATCGGCTCGACCCGCCAGTACAACCAGAATTTCCTCACCTTCAACTCGCTCAATAGCTACATCTTCCGAGGCGATGCCGCGCTCGGCATGCAGTTCACCTTTGCGACCCTGATGAAGCCGGCCGGCGACGAGCCCGACGCGATGTACGGGCTCGCGGCCCGCGCGGTGCGGATATCAAGCGACGGCCTGACCTACCGGTTCTCGATGCGGCCGGAAGCGAAATTCCACGACGGCAGCCGAATGACGGCGCATGACGTCGCCTTCACCCTGAACCTGCTCAAGGAGAAGGGGCATCCGATCATCGTCCAGCTGACGCGCGACATGACCGGCGCCGAGGCGACCGATGACGCAACCGTGGTCGTGCGGTTCGCGCAGGGGCGTGGCCGCGACGTGCCGCTGTTCGTGGCGACGTTGCCGATCTTCTCGCGCGCCTATTACTCCAAGCGGTCGTTCGACGAGAGCACCATGGATATCCCGCTCGGGTCCGGCGCCTATAAGGTCGGCAAGCTCGAAGCCGGCCGCTTCATCGAATACGATCGCGTTCAAGATTGGTGGGGCGCCAAGCTGCCGGTATCGGTCGGACACGACAACTTCGACACCCTCCGCTACGAATTTTATCGTGATCGCGACGTGGCGTTCGAAGGGTTTTCCGGCCGCAGCTATCTCTTCCGCGAGGAGTTCACCTCGCGCATCTGGGCAACGCGCTACAATTTCCCGGCGATCAAGGACGGCCGCGTCAAGCAGGATGTCCTTCCCGACGACACGCCATCCGGCGCGCAGGGCTGGTTCTTCAACACGCGTCGCGAGAAGTTCAAGAACCGGATGCTGCGCGAGGCGTTGATCCTGGCGTTCGATTTCGAGTGGACCAACAAATCGATCATGTACGGGTCGTACGATCGGACCCATTCGGTGTTCCAGAATTCCAACATGATGGCGAACGGCAAGCCGGGCGCTGATGAGTTGGCGCTGCTCGAGCCGTTCCGCGGCAAGGTGCCGGACGAAGTGTTCGGCGAGCCGTTCGTGCCGCCGGTCACCGATGGTTCCGGCCAGGACCGCAACTTGCTGCGCCAGGCCAGCGCCATCCTTCAGAAGGCCGGATTCCCGATCAAGGACGGCCGCCGCGTGCTGCCCAATGGCGAGCGTATCGCGATCGAGTTCCTGATCGACGAGCCGTCGTTCCAGCCGCATCACATGCCCTACATCAAGAATCTCGGCACGCTCGGCATCGACGCCAGCCTGCGTATCGTCGATCCGGCGCAATTCCGCAGGCGCGTGGACGAATTCGATTTCGACGTCACGGTGCAGCGGATGAGTTTTTCGACCCTGCCGGGCGACTCGTTGCGGAACTACTTCACGTCGCAGGCGGCGAAGATTCCGGGTTCGTACAATCTCGCCGGTATGTCCGATCCCGTGATCGATGCGCTGGTCGACAAGATCATCGCCGCCGACAGCCGGCCGGCGCTGGTCACCGCCTGCAAGGCGCTCGACCGCGTGATCCGCGCCGGCCGCTACTGGGTTCCACACTGGTACAAGGCATCGCACTGGATCGCCTATTGGGATATTTTCGGACGGCCGTCGACCAAGCCGCGCTACGCGCGCGGCATCCCGGAGACCTGGTGGCTCGACCGCGAGCGGGCGGCGAAGAACCAGCGAGCGGGATGACGGTATTCATGTCGCTTGCTAGCGGCCCCGTGCTAGGTTGAGCTCGACCTGAGCCGATGACTCGCAATACAGGAACGGTCGCATGACGGCCTATATCATCCGGCGCCTTCTGCTGATCATCCCGACCATCTTCGGGATGATGCTGGTGACGTTTGTGGTCGTGCAGTTCGCGCCGGGCGGGCCGGTCGAGCGCGTGCTCGCGGTGCTGTCCGGCGCCGATAGCGGGGCCGGATCGCGCATTCCCGGCGGCGGCCAAGGCGGCGATTTCGGCGCGCGCGGCACCCAGACCGGGCCACAAGCCGACACCGGTTCCCCGAAATACCGCGGCGCGCAGGGCCTCGATCCGAAATTCATCGAGAGCCTGGAGCGGCAGTTCGGCTTCGACAAGCCGGCGCATGAGCGCTTCTTCATCATGTTGTGGAACTATCTGCGCTTCGATTTCGGACGCAGCTATTTCCGCGACGTGACCGTTCTGGAATTGATCAAGGAGAAGTTACCGGTCTCGATCTCGCTTGGCGTCTGGCTCATGATACTGGGCTACCTGATCTCGATCCCACTCGGCATCCGCAAGGCGGTGCATGACGGTTCCACCTTCGACGTATGGACCTCGGGCGTCATCGTCATCGCCTATGCGCTGCCGGGGTTCCTGGTCGCGGTGCTGTTGATCGTGCTGTTCGCCGGCGGATCGTTCTTCGCCTGGTTCCCCTTGCGTGGACTGACCTCGGAGAACTTCGCGTTCATGCCGTGGTGGCAACAGATCCTCGACTATCTCTGGCACATGGTGCTGCCGATCATCTCGCTCGGGTTGGCGGCCTTCGCCACCAAGACGTTGCTGACCAAGAACTCGTTCCTCGACGAGATTCGCAAGCAATACGTTCTCACCGCGCGCGCCAAGGGCTGCAGCGAGCGCCGGGTCCTCTACGGGCACGTGTTTCGCAACGCGATGCTGATCGTCATTGCCGGATTTCCGGGCGCGTTCGTGCACGCGTTCTTCACCGGCGTGTTGCTGATCGAGGTGATCTTTTCGCTTGATGGGTTGGGCTTGCTCGGCTTCGAAAGCATCATCAACCGCGACTATCCGGTGGTGTTCGCCAACCTTTATATCTTCGGCTTGCTCGGCTTGATCGTCACCTTGATCTCGGACCTCACTTACACCTGGGTCGACCCGCGCATCGACTTCGAGAGCCGGGAGGTCTGAGTGGACGATCGGACGGCCATCCAGGTCCAACCGCCGCGTACCACGTCATCGGTGCCACCGCCGGTCGACGCTCTGCCGCTGAAGCGAGGCTGGCTGTCGCCGATCAACCAGCGCCGCTGGCAGAACTTCAAGGCCAACCGGCGCGGCTTCATCTCGCTCTGGGTTTTCTTGGTCCTGTTCGTGCTGTCGCTCGGCGCGGAATTCATCGCCAACGACAAGCCGCTCATGATCCGGATGGAAGGCCGGACCTACTTCCCGGTGTTCGTGACCTATCCGGAGACGGCGTTCGGCGGCGAGTTCGAGACCGCGGCCGACTATCGCGATCCCTATCTGCGCAAGCTGATCGCGGAGAAGGGCGGCACCATGATCTGGCCGCTGATCCGCTATTCCTACAACACCCACAATCTCGACCTGCCGACGCCCGCGCCGTCGCCGCCGACCTGGATGCTGACGGAAGCGCAGTGCAAGGAGGTGGCGCAAAAGAAAGGTGTCAGCGGTTGCCGTGGGCTCGAATACAATTGGCTCGGCACCGACGACCAGGGCTTCGACGTCGTCGCGCGGCTCATTTACGGCTTCCGCATCTCGGTGCTGTTCGGCCTGACGCTGTCGTTGATCTCGTCGGTGATCGGCGTCGCGGCGGGCGCGGTGCAAGGCTATTTCGGCGGCTGGACCGACCTCGTGTTCCAGCGCTTCATCGAAATCTGGACGTCGATTCCGTCGCTCTATCTGCTGCTCATCGTCTCGTCGGTGCTGGTGCCCGGATTCTTCGTGCTGATCGGGATTCTATTGCTGTTCTCCTGGGTCGCGCTGGTCGGACTGGTGCGCGCCGAGTTCCTGCGCGCCCGCAATTTCGAATACGTCCAGGCCGCGCGCGCGCTCGGCGTGTCGAACCCCAGGATCATGTTCCGCCACCTGCTGCCGAACGCCATGGTGGCGACGCTGACGTTCCTGCCGTTCATCCTGTCATCGTCGGTGATGACGCTGACCGCGCTCGACTTCCTGAGCCTCGGCTTGCCGCCCGGCTCGCCGTCGCTCGGCGAGATGCTCAAGCAGGGCAAGGCCAACATCCAGGCGCCGTGGCTCGGCATCACCGCCTTCATGACGGTCGCCGTGATGCTCTCGCTCCTCATCTTCATCGGCGAGGCGGTGCGCGACGCCTTCGACCCGCGCAAGAGTTTCCGGTAGAGCATGGACGCCATCTCCGACAAATTGCTCGACGTCCGCGATCTCTCGATCGCCTTTCATCAGGCCGGCCGCACCACGCTCGCCGTCGATCGCATCTCGTTCAGCGTGAAGAAGGGCGAGACGGTCGCGCTGGTCGGCGAGTTCGGGCTCCGGCAAGTCGGTGACCGCGCTGTCGGTGATGAAGCTCCTGCCGTATCCGTCCGCAAGTCATCCGTCCGGCAGCATCCACTTTGAGGGGCGCGATATGCTCCTGCTCACCGAGCGCCAGATTCGCCAGGTTCGCGGCAATCGCATCTCGATCATCTTCCAGGAGCCGATGACGTCGCTGAACCCGCTGCACACGATCGAGAAGCAGATCGGCGAGGCGTTGCTGTTGCATCAGGGGCTGACGGGGCCGGCGGCGCGCGCACGCACGCTCGAGCTGCTCACCCAGGTCGGCATTCCCGAGCCGGCAACGCGGCTGGCGAGCTATCCGCATCAACTTTCCGGCGGCCAGCGCCAGCGCGTGATGATCGCGATGGCGCTTGCCAACGAGCCCGACCTCCTGATCGCCGATGAGCCCACGACCGCGCTCGACGTCACCGTGCAGGCGCAGATCCTGGCGCTGCTCAAGGATTTGCAGAAGCGGCTCGGCATGGCGATGCTGTTCATCACGCATGACCTCGGCATCGTGCGAAGGCTCGCCGAGACCGTCTGCGTGATGAAGGACGGCAAGATCGTCGAGCAAGGGCCGGTCGAAGGCGTATTCACGGCTCCGCAGCATCCCTACACGCGCGCGCTGCTGGCGGCCGAGCCGAAGCCCGATCCGGCGCCGCTGCATCCGAGCGCGGCGGTCGTGGTCGAGGCCAAGGACCTCAAGGTCTGGTTTCCGATCAAGCGTGGCGTGCTGCGCAAAGTCGTCGGTCACATCAAGGCGGTCGACGGCGTCGACGTCAAAGTGCGCAAGGGCGAGACGCTCGGCATCGTCGGCGAGTCCGGCTCCGGCAAGACCACGCTCGGGCTGGCGATCCTGCGGCTGATCTCGTCGCAGGGGCCGATCATCTTCCTTGGCAAGACCATCGCCGGGTTGAAGTTCAAGGAGATGCTGCCGATCCGCCACAACATGCAGATCGTGTTCCAGGATCCCTACGGCTCGCTCAGTCCGCGTATGTCGGTGTCCGACATCATCGAGGAAGGCCTGTGGGTGCACCATCCGAAAATGACCGAGGAGGAGCGCGAGAAGCGCGTCGTGCGCGCGCTGCGCGACGTCGGCCTCGATCCGGAGACCCGCTTCCGCTATCCGCATGAATTCTCCGGCGGGCAGCGCCAGCGTATCGCGCTCGCGCGCGCCGTCGTGCTGGAGCCGACCTTCGTCGTGCTCGACGAGCCGACCAGCGCGCTCGACATGCTGATCCAGGCGCAGATGGTCGATCTGCTGCGCGACCTGCAGAAACGGCTCAACCTCACCTACCTTTTCATCTCCCACGACCTGCGCGTGGTCGCGGCGCTTTCAAGCCGGCTGATGGTGATGCGCAACGGCAAGGTGGTCGAGGAAGGTCCCGCCGCCGAATTGTTCGCCAACCCCAAATCCGACTACACGCGCGCGCTGTTCGCTGCCGCCTTCAATATTGAAGCCGCGCCCACAGGCGTGGTCGCGCAATAGAGGATTGTCGCGGCAGAGCATTGTCGCGGCGCGGCCGACCCTCTAGACCATTCTGATGTCCGCCATCCTGCTTGCCATCATCGGCTGGGACCCGAAAGGCTGGGACCAGATCTTCCGCACGCTCGCCCCGCAGCGAGACATCCGGCTCTGGCCGGAGAACGCCGGCAATCCGGAGAGCGTGGCACTACGCTTGCGTGTGGAAGCCGCCGCACGGGATGCTTGCCGACTACCGCAATCTGAAGGCCGTGTTCTCGCTCGGCGCCGGCGTCGACGACCTCTTGGCCGACAACGAGCTGCCGAACGTACCGATCGTGCGCGTGGTCGATCCGGACATGACCATGCGGATGACCGAATACGTGGCGCTGCACGTGCTGATCTATCATCGCCACCAACGGCTGTACGACACACAGCAGAGCACGCGCATGTGGCGCGACCACGAGCAGGCGCCGGCGAGCGACGTCTCTGTCGGTTTGATGGGCCTCGGCGAGCTCGGCCAAGCGTCGGCGGCGGTGCTGCAGCGGCTTGGCTTTCGCGTGCACGGCTGGAGCCGCACGCAGAAGGTCATCCCCGGCGTCGAGACCTTCTACGGCTCCGTCGGGCTCGAGCCGTTCCTGCGCCGCACCGAGATCCTCGTGTGCCTGCTGCCGTCGACGGAGGCCACGCGCGGCATTCTCAATCTCGACACCTTCCGCCGGCTGAAATTCAACGGTGCGATGCGCGGCGCCTATCTGATCAATGCGTCGCGTGGCGATTTACAGGTCGACGCCGATATCCTGGTCGCGCTCGATGACGGCACGCTCGCGGGCGCGACGCTCGACGTGTTCCCGATCGAGCCGCTGCCGGTCGCCAGCCCGCTATGGGTCCACCCGAAAGTGACGATCACGCCGCACAACGCCGCGCAGTCTTCGCCGCGCGCGATCGTCTCGAACATCCTGCGCCAGATCGACCGCTTCGAAGTGGGATTGCCGCTCGAGCACGTGGTCGACCGCGGCCGCGGTTACTGAACCAGCCCTTCCAGGCGACGGACGCTGGAGATCGCGAAGCCGGCGGCGCCGATGCGCGCCACCGCTTCCGCGATCGGCTCGATCGCGACCGCCATGTGGAACGCGTTGGCATGAATGAGCGTCGACGGGTCGCGCACGATCGCGACGTGGCCGTCCCAGAAGATGAGGTCGCCGCGCTGCAAGTTGGAGAGATCGGCCGCCGGTTCGACAATCGGCAGGAATGACTGTTCCTGCATGTCGCTGTCGCGCCAGCAGGGCGCACCGCAGGCGCTCAACGAGAGCTGCACCAATGCGGAGCAATCGAGGCCGAGAGCTGGTTTTCCCGCCCCACAGATAGGGCGCGCCGAGGAAGCGCTCTGCGACGCCGACGAAATCACGTTCTTGATGATGCGCCTCGACAAGGTGCCGAAGCGGTACGAATTCATTCGCGGCGGTGACGGCATACGGCAGCTCGATGCGCGCAATCGACAGTTGGCAGCCAAACGAAAGCGCTTCGATCGGCGGAATCTTGATCGCCGGCGCCGGGAACACCAGCGTGCGCATGACCGCGACGCGATGGGTGGCTTGCGGGCCGACGTCACCCAGTGCTTCCGTCGGCAGCCAGCCGACATAGCTGTCGGATTGCAACTGCCCCCAGGACCAGCCTTCCTCGTTGGTGTCGTAGACGGTGACGAGCTCGCCTTTGAGCGCCTCGGTATCCTGAAGCGCGTCGTGTCGGGGTTCGTGCCGCACCGGCGCTTGCGGCGCCACGACCTTGCGCAGCGTGCCCGCGACATAGCGGTCGGCCTTGATGCGATGTTCCAGATGCTTGGCGGCGAGATCGCCCCGCGCCGGCGTGACCCGTGGATCGTCGTGGATCGACAACGGGTCAGCCATAGCGCTTGACCAGCAGCGCGTAGAGCGCGCGCGCCGCCTGGCATTCGGCGCCTTCCGGGCGTCCCGGCCGCGTCGACTGGTTCCAGGCATAGATGTCGCAATGCAGCCAGGCCTTTGCTTCGGTGGTGAAGCGGCGCAGGAACAGTGCCGCCGTTATCGAGCCCGCGAAGCCGCCCTGCGACACGTTGTTGGTGTCGGCGATCTTCGACTCCAGCATCTGGTCGTAGGAGCGCCAGAGCGGCAGCCGCCAGAGCGGATCGTTCTCGGTCTTCGCGCACGCCGCGAGCTCGGATGCGAGCGCCTCGTCGTCGGTGTAGAACGGCACGACTTCAGTGCCGAGCGCAACACGCGCCGCGCCGGTCAGCGTCGCCATGTCGGCGATCAGCTCCGGCTTCTCTTCCTCGGCGAGCGCCATCGCGTCCGCCAGGATCAGGCGGCCCTCGGCGTCGGTGTTGCCGATCTCGACCGTGATGCCCTTGCGCGACCGATAGATATCACGAGGACGGAACGCCGATCCCGCGATCGAATTCTCGACCGCTGGAATCAGCACGCGCAGGCGCAGCTTGATGCCGCGCGACATCAGCATGTGCGCGAGCGCCAGCATGGTGGCGGCGCCGCCCATGTCTTTCTTCATGTTCAACATGCCCGAGTCGGACTTGATGTCGAGGCCGCCGGTGTCGAAGCAGACGCCCTTGCCGATCAGCGTCACCTTCGGGTGCGAAGCATCGCCCCAGGTGATGTCGATCAGCCGGGGAGGGCGGTCGTCGGCGGCGGCGCGGCCCACCGCATGGATCAGCGGGAAGTTCTGCTTGAGCAGATCATCGCCCACGATCGCGTTCACGCTGGCGCCGTGCGCCGTCGCGAGCGCGCGGGCGGCGTATTCGAGGTCCGGCGGTCCCATGTCGTTTGCCGGGGTGTTGATCAGGTCGCGCGCGAGGAACACGCCCTCGACGATCCGGGTCAGGTCGTCGCCGTCGACGCCCTCGGGCAGTTCGAGCTCGACGTCCTTGCCCTCGGCCTTGCGATAGCGGGTGAAGCGGTAGTTCCCGAGTGCGATCGCGAGTGCGGCGAGCCGGGAGTCGTGCGGCGCATTGGCGAAGCGGTAGGCGCCGGCCGGCAGCAAGGTGGCGAGCGCACCCGGGCGGAAGCTGTCCTTGAGCGGGTCGTCGGCGCTTTCGAGGCCGAACAGGACGCCGGCGAGTTCGCCGTTGGCCGCCGGCAGCAACAGGTGGCGGCCGGCCTTCGGCTCGAAGCCGGCGGCTTCGGCAAAGGCGCGCTCGCGCGCGTCAAGCTGCGAACGCTGCTCGTCCCAGGTCGCCGCCGTCACGAAGGTGATGGGAATGGCGGGCTTGGCGCCGCGGGCGAGGAAGGCTGGATGCATCGGAAGGACCCCTGAAAACGCTGGAGCTACCACGGCCGCGGCCGGTTAACCACTCATTAGGGTTAACGCTTTATTGCTGGCGGGATCGCATCAGCGGCTCCAACAGCGTGACGGTCATGACAGCGTCCTCGCCCATCGATTCCACGGTCGCCTCCCGTCGGTTCGCCGCGGTCGCGGTGACGATCCTGATGGCGGGCGTTAGCGCGGGCTGCGGCACGCTGCAACAAGCCATGACGACCGGATCGGCCCCGCGCGGCGCAGGCAGCCCCCAGCGATCCCCGGCAGGCATCGCAGTTCTGGGGCGAGCGCTATCGCGCCAACCCGAAGGATGCGGAAGCCGCGATCGGCTACGCGCAGGCGCTGCGCGGCATCGGCCAGCGCGTGCAGGCGGTGGCGGTGCTCGAGCAGGTTTCGATGCACAACGCCGGCAACATGGCGCTCGCCGGCGCCTATGGCCGCGCGCTCGCCGATGCCGGCAAGCACGAGCAGGCGCTTGAGGTTCTCAACAACGCCCACACGCCCGATCGTCCGGACTGGCGCATCCTCAACGCGCAGGGCGTGGTGCTCGACCAGCTCAGCCGTCACCAGGAGGCGCAGAACTATTACGCCAGCGCGCTGCGGATCATGCCGGAGGAGCCTTCGGTGCTGTCCAATCTCGGACTGTCGTATGTGCTGGCGAAGAACCTGCCGGAGGCGGAGGCGACGCTCAAGCGCGCGGCGGCCAGCAGCCGTCCCGATCCGCGCGTGCGCGGCAACCTCGCGCTGGTGGTCGGCCTGCAAGGCCGCTTCCCGGAAGCCGAGGCGATCGCGCGCGCCGATCTGCCGCCCGATCAGGCCGCCGCCAACGTCGCCTATCTGCGCGAGATGGTCTCGCGGCAGAGCGCGGCGCAGGGGCGCAGCCAGCCCCAGCCCAAGCGCGGCGGCGTCGGCGGTCCCGCGAGCTGACGCCCGGACGCGTCTTACTGCGGCGGCGGACGGCAGTAAGATGTCACAAGCGGAATGATTCCTGCGATCGTTCAGCCACTTCCGCGATTTTTCTTACTGTCTTACAGGTCTTTCTCACATTCGCGATCTTCCATTCGTCATTGCCGGAGCTCGACCCGTGCAATGCCTCGCGATGCAGTGACGATAGGCGACGACACGTCGCTGTCAAACGTTTGTAACGCTGTCCCCGGCGAAACAGGGGGCATCCTGTTGATGTGTGCGCCGCATTAAATCGAATTGCGTAGCAAGAATTGATCGTAGTCGGCTGCGAGCGTATCAACAGCGTTTTGCTACACCTTGCCCTTGCCAAAGAACGCGCAATGTTGCGCCAATCCGCCCAGCGCGACCGTGGCGGCCAGCTTGTAGGGCGGATGAGCGAAGCTCAATCCGTCCATTTCGCAATCGAGATGGAATTGGTAAGGCGTCCCCGCATTGCCAACCGCAATGACCAGCCGCAATTGCAACTATCGAACCAAGCCAAAGTGCAGCGCTACTTGTTTGGTCATGGAGAGGGAGGCACGGAAATACTTCCCGTGATAGTAGTGACCGTCGATGTATGCGCCGCCGACCAAAAGTCCGGCGACCAACGCCACGACTTTCATGCGCCGACATTGGCCAAAGCAATTTAGCTTTGTTTGAATTGATTGCTCGAATCTCGGGCATGGGTGCTGACATGAATCCGTCAGCGCGTCGGGCGGATCAGCCGAAGGTGCATCCGCCGGCCGCAATCGCCACTTGGTCCGCCCTGTGAAACTCGCCGGTCAGTTGCCCAAGATGCCCATCTGCGATACCCGGATACCGGCGGGCCCCAGGATGACGACGAATAGCACCGGCAGGAAGAACAGGATCATCGGCACCGTCAGCTTCGGCGGCAGGCCGGCGGCCTTCTTCTCGGCTTCGTTCATGCGGATGTCGCGGTTCTCCTGCGCCATCACGCGCAGCGTCTGCCCGAGCGGCGTGCCGTAGCGCTCCGCCTGTGCCAACGCCATGCACACCGATTTCACGCCGTCGATGTTGGTGCGCTTGGCGAGGTTCTCGTAGGCCTGTTTGCGCTCCTGCAGGTAGGAGAGCTCTGCGGTGGTCAGCGTCAGCTCCTCGGCCATGGGAATCGACTGCGCGCCGATCTCGGCCGCGACCTTCTTGAATCCGGCCTCGATCGACATGCCGGATTCGACGCAGATCAACAGCAGGTCGAGCGCATCCGGGAACGCGCGTTTGATCGATGTCTGGCGCTTGGTGATCTGGTTCTTGAGGAAGATCGCCGGCAGTTTGATGCCCAAATAGGCGGCCGCGATGCACATGCCGACTTTGACCGACGTCGGCTGGTTGAGCTTGAGCACGACGAACACATAGAACGCCGCCACCGTCACCGCGACCAGCGGCGTCACCATCCGGAAGAACAGGAACGTCACATAGGGCGCGTGGCCACGGTAGCCCGCCTGCACCAGGAGCGCACGCGCCTCCTCCTGGCCGAGCCACTTGTTCAGATTGAACTGCTCGACGATCCTCTGCATGTACTGTTTCGGCGACCGGCGCAACGCCACCTTATCGCCGCGCGCCAGCCGTTCGCGCTCGCGCTGGCGCATCTTTTCGCGCTCCAGCGCCACCGCCTTCATGCGGTTGGCCAGCGAATCGGTCGCGAGCAGCGGCATCGCAAACGTGATCACGGTCGCTATCGCCGCGATGGCGGCGAAGGCCATCGCCAGCACGCGGGTGTTGGTCAGGCTGTCGGCGATCAGCTCGATCATGGCACTCGTGTCCCGCTTCCGATCAGAAATCGAAGTTGATCATTTTGCGCATCACCATGATGCCGGTGAACATCCACATCGCTGACAAGGCGAGCAAGAACCGGCCCGTCGAAGTGGTCCACAGCAGCTCGATGTAGAGCGGGCTGGTGAGGTAGACCAGGCCCATCACCGCGATCGGCAGGCAGGCGATAATCGATGCCGAAGCCTTGGCTTCCATCGACATGGCCTGGATTTTGTTCTTCATCTTCTTGCGGTCGCGCAGGACGCGCGAGAGGTTGCCAAGCGCTTCCGACAGGTTGCCGCCAGTCTTCGACTGGATGGAGATCACGATGCCGAAGAAATTGGTCTCGGCGATCGGGATCCGCTCGTACAGCTTGCTACATGCCTCGCCGATCGGCATGCCGATCGCCTGTGTTTCCATGATCGTGCGGAATTCCCCGCGCACCGGCTCGGGCGCTTCGAGCGAGATGATCCGCATGCTGTCGAGCAGCGGTAGTCCGGCCTTGATGCCGCGCACGATGGTGTCCACCGCGTCCGGAAAATGTTCGAGGAACTTCGCCTCGCGCCGCTTCTTCAAGTATTTGAGCAGCCACATCGGCATGCCGAAGCCGGCTGCGAAAGCGATGGCGAGCGCCGCCCACAGGCCGGCGTCGATCATGATGAACAGCAGGAAGAAGCCCACGCCCATGGCGGCGCTGATGAGCACGTACTGCCGCTTCGACCAGCTCAGTCCCGCCTGTTGAATCTTCAGGTGCAGCGGGACGGACTTTTTCTGGCGCGACTCGAGGTCCTTGAGCGTTCCCTCGACCTGCTCGCGGCGGGATTTTTGCGGGTTGCGCGGCGAGCGCGCGGCCGCAGCCGAGCCGGTCTTGGTGACCGTTTCCTTGCGCCGCTCGATCTGCCGTTCGCCGGACAGCATGGGATAGATGAACACCCACGCGACGCCGCCGATCGCGACCGCGACCAGGAAAAATAAGGAGAGTGACTGCATGTCGCCGCTCCCGTTCAGCCCCGCGGCGGTTCCGCGGCCTCGGCGGCGTCGAGCGCGGCCGCGAGCCGCTGTTCTTCGCCGTAGTAGCGCGCCCGATCCCAGAACTTGGGCCGGCCGATGCCGGTCGAGCGATGCTTGCCGATCAGGTTGCCTTGCGCGTCTTCGCCAATGATGTCGTAGACGAAGAGGTCCTGGGTAATGATGACGTCGCCTTCCATCCCCAACACCTCGGTGATGTGGGTGATCTTGCGCGAGCCGTCGCGCAGGCGGGCGGCTTGCACGATGATGTCGATCGATCCGGTGATCATGTCGCGGATGGTGCGCGAGGGCAGCGAATAGCCGCCCATGGTGATCATGGATTCGACGCGCGACATGGCTTCGCGCGGTGAGTTGGCGTGCAGCGTCCCCATCGAGCCGTCGTGGCCGGTGTTCATGGCTTGCAACAGGTCGAACGCTTCGGGTCCGCGCACCTCGCCGACGATGATCCGTTCCGGCCGCATACGCAGGCAGTTGCGAACCAGGTCGCGCATGGTGATCTGGCCTTCGCCCTCCAGGTTGGGCGGGCGCGTCTCCAGGCGGACCGTGTGCGGCTGCTGGAGCTGCAATTCCGCCGCGTCCTCGCAGGTAATGATGCGCTCGTCGTTCTCGATGAATTGCGTGAGGCAGTTGAGCAGCGTGGTCTTTCCGGAGCCGGTGCCGCCGGACACCAGTGTATTGATGCGGCAGCGGCCGATGATCTTGAGGATCTCCGCGCCTTCCTGCGTGATCGAGTTGTAACGCACGAGCTGGTCGAGCGTCAGCTTGTCCTTCTTGAACTTGCGGATGGTGAGGGCCGGCCCGTCGATGGCGAGCGGCGGCACGATGACGTTGACGCGCGAGCCGTCCGGCAAGCGCGCGTCGCAGATCGGCGAGGATTCGTCGACGCGGCGGCCGATCTGGCTGACAATGCGCTGGCAGATGTTCAGAAGCTGCTGGTTGTCGCGGAAGCGGATGCCGGTCTTCTGGATCTTGCCCTTGACTTCGATGTAGGTGGTGCCGGAGCCGTTGACCATGATGTCGGCGATGTCGTCTCTGGCCAACAGCGGCTCCAGCGGCCCGTAGCCCAGCACGTCGTTGCAAATGTCGTCGAGCAGCTCTTCCTGCTCGGAGATCGACATCACGACGTTCTTGATCGCGATAATCTCGTTGACGATGTCGCGGATCTCTTCGCGCGCGGAATTGGCGTCGAGCTTGGCGAGCTGCGACAGGTCGATGGCCTCGATCAGTGCGCCGAAGATCGAGCTCTTGGTCTCGTAGTAGTTATCGTTGTGGCGGGAATCCACGGCCGTCGGCGCCAGCGGCTGCTCGTTCGGCATGGCATTGCGCTTGCCCGGGGTCGGCGCGCCGACGATCGCCGCGCCAAGGCCCGCCGACGGCATCGGCGCGCGGCCGCCTTCGACCACCCCGGCTGGATTGGGCGCCGAGCGGGGCGCCGCCTGCGGCGCCGGGGCCGGTGCAGGTTGCAGCGATGGCTGCAGCGCGGGCGACGGCTGGGACGACGCGGGCGCGGCCTCGGGGGCGTGGCTTTCAGCTGCACTACGCTTTCCGAACACGTTACCTTACTCCAACTTTTCCTCAGGCCCGCTTCAAGAGCTTGCCCAGAAGCGGGGAAAACAGGCTCGACCTTGCCTTCTTGGTCTCCGTGCGGCCCGTCAGCATGTGTGCCAGCTGTCGGAACGACTCGGCGGTACGATGATTGGCCGACAGCTCCGCGATCATCTGGCCGTTGTTCGCCGCGGCGCCGAACACATGCGGCTCGAACGGGATGATGGCGACCGGCTGGTCATCGAGCGCCTTCGCGAAATCGGCACTGCTGATTTCGGGGCGCTTGGGAACGCCGACATTGTTGAGCAGATAGTAGGGACGATTGTCGTTCGGCCGCGACGCCTTGAGCAGGTCGAGCATGTTCTTGGCGTTGCGCAAATTGGCGAGGTCCGGCATCGCGACGATCAGGATGTCGTCCGCCGCCATGAGGGTGCGCCGGGTCCAGCCCGTCCACTGGTGCGGCACGTCGAGGACGATGAAGGGCATGGTCGCGCGCAGCGAATCGCAGATCGAGTCGAAGGATTCGGCTGAGAAGTCGTAGACGCGGTCGAGCGTCGCCGGCGCCGCCAGCAGGCTCAGGTGGTCGGTGCATTTCGACAGCAGGCGGTCGACGAAGTTGGTGTCGATGCGGTCGGGCGAGAACACCGCGTCCGCGATCCCCTGCGGAGGATCCTGGTTGAAGTCGAGACCGGCGGTCCCGAAGCCGAGATCGAGGTCGGCGACGACCGTGTCGAGTTTCAGGTCGCGGGCAATCGCCCAGGCGATGTTGTGCGCGACTGTGGACGAGCCGACGCCGCCTTTGGCGCCGACCACCGCGATCACGCGGCCCACCGCCTTGGCGTCCGGTGCCGAGAACAGCCCGCAGATCGCGCGCACCACATCGATGGTGCCGACCGGCGAGATCAGATAGTCGCTGACGCCGCGCCGGGTCAGCTCGCGATAGAGCTGCACGTCGTTCTGGCGGCCGATGACCACCACGCGGGTGCCGCCGTCGCAGCACTCGGCGAGCGAATCGAGCCCGGTCAGGATGTCGTCGCTGCGGCTCTCGGTCTCGATGATGATGACGTTCGGCGTCGACGAGCCGTTATAGGCTTCGATCGCCGCGGTGATGCCGCCCATCTGGATCTTCAGATGCGCCTTGCCGAGACGGCGATCCTCGCCGGCGGCCTGGATCGCCGCGGCGGTCTCGACCGTCTCGCAGAAGGCCTGGACGGCAACGCGCGGTGCCGGCGCGATGTGCTCGCCGTCGGCTGCGGATTGCGCGGTGCTGGAGGGTGCGTTTGTCATCAATTGCCCACGTCGCTGATCCTGCCCTTGGCGGCATCCGGATAAATGGTTCCGGAGGCTTCGCCCTTGCGATGTTTGTCGAGAACGAAGGTGCGGCGTCCGGTGTAGGACGGGATTTCGCCGCGCGGCTGGACGAGGTCGGACGGGTTTTCGACCATGGCGGCCATGTTGCGCTGGCTCGTGCAGCCGAAGTTGTAGTACTGCCGGTTCTCGTAGTGCTCGCGGTGATAGGTCGCGCCGAGATCGTACGGCCACAGCCCGCAAGGCCCGGCGTCCGCCGTGATCTTCGGGTAGTGCAGGCGCATGGTCGCGAGCTTGCGCGGATCGCTCGCGGTGTTGGGACGCGTCGCGACCGCCTCGGGTGGCACGCCGGCGCCGGCCAGGATCGAGCGTACCTCCTGCAGCGCAACCGCGGCGCTACGCGCATTGGGCGTGCCGGACGGCACGTCGATAAGAACGCCGCCGGTGCCTTCGCCCCGCCAGGCCTGCGCGAATGAGAGCACGTCGGCGCGCTGAGCGGCGGTCAAGGTGCTGCGCCGGTTGCCGATGAAGAGCTCGACGGTGCGCGGCGCCTCCTTGAGCACGATCGGATGGCGCTGGCGATAGTCATACGGAATCGAGTCCAGCAAAGCTTCGTGCGCGGTGTAGCAGCCAGCGAGGATCGCGGTCGCGGTGCCGAGCACCAGCATCCGCAGCCCGGCGGCGACCGTCGATTGCGCGACGTGAGCTGGATTCGAATTCATTTCAGTGTCCCCCAACATTGCGTCGCTCAATCGAGAATGAAGCCGTAAGTACCGCGATAGGCGCTTGGCAGTACCAGCTTGTCCTTCGGCTTCGGGACCGGCACGCCATAGAGCCGGTTGAGCCGTCCGAGCAGATAGGTCTGGGGATCGCTGGCGTCGGCGAAGCCGTCATCCGGCCGCGACAGGTTGCGCTGCGCCACCGCGCGGACGACGTAGGGCGTGACGATCACCGCCAGCTCGGTCTGCCGGTTGACAAAGTCGCGGCTGCGGAACAACTGGCCGAGGATCGGCACTTGCATCAGGCCGGGGATGCCGTTGATCTGCTGCTTGGTCTGTTCCTGGATCATGCCGGCCATGGCGAGCGAGCCGCCGGAGGGTAATTCGACGGTGGTCTCGGCGCGGCGGACGCGGATCGAGGGAATGGTCAGCGTCGTGGTCTCGTTGATGCCGACCGACTGCGTCAGCGTGAGCTGGTTGTCGGTCGACAGTTCCGACACTTCGGTCATGACCTTGAGGCTGATGCGGCCCTCGCCCAGCACGATCGGCGTGAAAGTCAGGCCGACGCCGAACTTCTTCCATTGGATCTGGTATTGGCAGTTCCGGGTGACGGGATCGCAGGTGTAGCCAGCGGGCACCGGGAATTCGCCGCCGGCCAGGAAGTTCGAGCTCTCACCGGAGATCGCGGTCAGGTTGGGCTCGGCCAGCGTGCGGATGACGCCGGCGCGCTCCATCGCGCGCAGCGACGCGTTGACGGAGTTGAAGCGCGCGGTGATGTTGTTCGTCGCAACGAGCGGTTGACCCAAGACCGAGAACGGATTGGCGTTGTTGAACGTCAGGACCGACGTGCCGGAGCCGATCGAGCCCGAGAGGTCGATACCGAGCTGCTTGATCACGTCGCGCTGCATCTCGGCGACGGTGACCTTCAGCATCACCTGATCGCGGCCCGCAACGGTGATGGCGTTCACGACCCGGCGGCCATCGTCCACCAGGCGCGACGCGATGTCGAAGGCGGTCTGCGCCTCGATCGGGCTGGCGGCGTTGCCGGTGAGCACGACGCCCTCGCCGATGCCCTCGACCCGAATGTCGGCATTCGGCAGCGCCTGCCGGATCGCGGCGCGCAGCCCGTTGAGGTCGCGCGTCACCGCGATATCGAGACCGATGATCTGCTGGCCGTTGTGGTCGAAGAAGAACACGTTGGTCTGTCCGCGGGCCGAGCCGATGATGTAGGCGCGGCGCGCCGAGCGGATCACGGCGTTGGCGATCTTCGGATCGGCGACCAGCACGTCCTTGACGTCGCGCGGCAGGTCGATGACCACCGACTTGCCGATGCCGAGCGGGACGAAACGCGAGCCGGCGTCGCTCGCCGCCACGGTGATGACCTGCTGGCCCTGATCGGTTGCGGGCGCGCGGCCGGCAGCGGCCAGCCCGAACGCAACACTCAAGGCAACAAGCACCGTGGTGCGGATCAGCGGCATTTCTCGCATGTCAGTCCCCTCGTCTTGCCTCTATTTCGGCGTCGCGGTCGTGGTGACGCCGAAACGAACGATGTTGACGCCGGTGCGCTGGCCACGATCGTCGCTGGTGTCGGCCTTGTCGCCTTGCGCATCGACCAGGCTGCGCAGCGCCAGCGATAGCTGACCTTGGCTGCGCGCCATCACGAGCGCTTCGGCCTGGCGTTGTGAAAGCTCGAGCGTGACGGTCTTGCCGACGACCACGCGCTGACCGCCCTTTTCCTCGACGGTCTGGTCGATCGCCAGCACCCGCACGTTCGTCAGGACGGTTTCGCTGGCATGGACCTCGACGCCCGCGGTCCTCTCGGCCTCGCGGTCGCGCCGCGACAGGATCACGTCGACGCGATCGTTCGGCAGGATGAAGCCGGCAGCGCCGGTTTCCGGCGTGACGTCGGTCGAGATCGCGCGCATGCCCGACGGCAGGATCGCGGCCATGTAGCCCGACCCCGTGCCCTTGATCAGGCGGGATTCACGGACCGGCTCGCCGGCGAAGAACGGAGAGCGTGCGATCGAGCCGGAGATCTGGTTGATGGCGTCGGGACGATCGTTGCGCTTGATGAAGTTCGCGTTTTCCGCCGCCGCGGCCGGCCAGATCTGCCAGCGCAGCTCGCCGCCGGTCACCGATTGGCCGAGCCCGATATCGCTGCCGGCGACCAGCACCTCGACCGTTTCAAGTGGTGCGACCGGAGCCTGCGCGACCGGCAAGGGTCGGTCGGAACGTCCCGCCAGCAAAGCGGCAATGCCGCCAGCGACGAGCGCGATGAGCAGAACGATGATACGCGCGGGTTTCATACGCTTCACTTTCCACAGGACGCGGCGACTGACTCTCGCCGACACTTCGACACGATGCCCCCACCCGATTAGGTGGTTTGCGCACACTGGATTTCAGCAGCTAAACGTCAAAGCATGGTTAATGAGCGGTATCTAAATCAAGTTAATGCCTGGTTGATCGCGTGACGCGAGGCGATCCGCACGCAACACAGACGACCGCACGCGTTGGCGCGGCCGGCTCACCGTCTCGGAAGTCGCGATGGGCCGGTCAGCCGGCGATCGCCCGCATCCAGATCGTATCCGGATAGACGGCGAGGGCGGCCGCCGCGAGCGCAATCCCATAGGGCACACCAGAGTCCCTCCGGTGAAGGCGCACCGCCCATTGCTGGCCCGACAGCAGGCTCGGCAGCGGGATGCTGCGAACCTGGAGCAGCAAAAGCGTGAGCAGGCCACCCAACAGCGAGGCATAGACCAGGTAGGCCAGCAGGTGGTCGAAACCGAGCCAAAGCGCAGTCGCGGCCGCAAGCTTGGCGTCGCCGCCGCCGATCCAGCCCTGCGCAAAGAAGACAAAGGCAACGACCAGTACCAGGCCGGCCGCGCCGATATGCGTCAAGATAACCGCCGGGCTCATGCCGATGACGAGGGCCATGACGAAGAAGCCGGCGATCAGGACGATCGACACGCGGTTCGAGATCGTCATGGTCAGGAGGTCGCTGGAGGCTGCAAACGCCATCAGCGCGGGAAACAGCATCAGCGTTGCGACATTCGCAAACATGACGGTACGGACCCAATGACCGGCCGCGGTATGGCGGATTGCGGCCGGACTCTAGGCCGCATCTCCTTGCGGTTCGGTTAGCGTTGGCCCTAAAGGCAGCGCCCGCCGAAGTCGGACTTCAGCGGGCGCAAAACCCTCAGATCGTGCTCGATGCACGTGTGGACGCCAAAGTCGGCTTAGCCGAGCTTATCCGCGACCTTCTGGAACGTGCCCACCAGGCTCGTACCGACGGTACCCACCACGGTGATGATCGCGACCGAAATACCGGCGGCAATCAGGCCATACTCGATGGCAGTCGCACCGCTTTCGTCACGGAAGAAACGCTTGATCGTCGACATTCAAAGACTCCTCACTCTGGTTGACACAACGTGCCCTGCACGCGGGTTTTGTAGTCCGTAAGCGTTTAAAGAGGCATGAGCCGATTGTTTCAAATTGTCTGGAAACGCTCCGTATTGTTACTTATCTGCAAACGGGCCGCGGCGAGTGATCAGACGATGGGCGGCCAAACCAGGCCTGATCAAATGAAAAAGCCCCGGCAGGCTGCCGGAGCCTTCCGCAAACTCTCTCAGACTGGGAAGCTTATTTGAGCCCGTTCTGGATGGCGGTGAAGGTCGTGTTCAGCTTCGCGCCAAGGCTCTGAACGACCGCAATGATCGCGACCGAGATGCCGGCGGCGATGAGGCCGTACTCGATGGCGGTCGCGCCCGACTCGTCTTTCACAAAGCGCGTAACCAGGTTCGTCATCTTCAGCTCCCATTGGGTCCACAGTGGCTGTCTGAGCGCGGTCCGAAAACCCTTGTTGCCTGGGCCGATCCGGAGACCGTGATGGCGACCCTAATGCCGGCTATCTTGCGTCAGGGTTAATCTCTTCAAATAGAAATCAAGTTTTAATTTGAATCGATACTGTAGTTAACAAAAATTTATTGAAGTTCTTGGTGGTTAACAGAGTACTTATTTGTATTTTAGATAGATCTATCGGCATCAATATCTTTCATGTACGAGAGAATACTCTAGTCGTGACACAGAAGTTCTTGCCCGGACTTAAAATACAAACCGCGATTTGGATGAACACAGGGGAGCCGGTACTGGCCGGCGGCTGGGAACAACGGCTGCGCGCCGCCCGTCAACTTGTAAACATCGCCCGCGTCTTGCCGGTTTCACAGCATCTTAACCGCACCGGCTCGATACCTGGAATGCGCGCTGCCGCGGGGTTCTGGAATTCGCGCCGCGCGCGGGGTCAGTGCGCGTTTCGGGGTCTGGGTGGTGGGTCATGTTGGCAGAGCTCATCGCGGTCGCTGACAGTATCGCGGTGACGGTAGTGAATCTCGTCCCGGCTCTGCTGGTCCTTGGCGCGGTCTTTGCCGTGCTGAGCTACTACTGGGCCTGCAACCCGGGTCGGCCCTGGTGGCGCAAGCGCGAGCTCCTCACGGATCTCTGTTATTGGTTCATCATCCCGCTGTTCGCGCGTTATCTTCGCATCGGCCTGCTGGTGCTCGGCGCCGCATGGTTGTTCGGCATCACGACGACGGAAGGACTGATCGCGTTTTTCGGCGACGGCCACGGACCGCTTGCGCAACTGCAGCTGTGGGTCCAGGCGGCGATCTTCCTGGTGGCGTCAGACTTCATGTTGTACTGGATTCACCGCGTTTTTCATCGCCCCACGATGTGGCGATACCACGCGGTCCATCACTCATCAGAAGATCTCGACTGGATCTCGGCGGCGCGCTTTCATCCGGTCAACATCTTCCTGGGCGGTGTGCTGGCCGACGTCGTGCTGCTGCTCGCGGGTATTTCGCCGAACGTCATGGTCTTCTTCGGGCCGCTCACCATCGCGCATTCGGCGTTCGCGCACGCAAATCTCAATTGGACCCTTGGGCCGTTCAAATACGTGATCGCCGGCCCGGTCTTCCACCGCTGGCACCACACCGCGGCCGAGCGCGGCGGCGAAAAGAACTTCGCGTCCATGTTGCCTGTGTTCGACCTCGTGTTCGGGACGTTCTACATGCCGAAGGACAAGGTCCCAGACGCCTACGGCGTCGCCGATCCCGTGCCGCCCTCGTTCGGCGGGCAGATGATCTATCCATTCCGCCGCTAAATCGGCGGGACGAGGCGGGCGGGATAGCCGCGGGACATTTGCAGTTGATTCACGAATTTCGCGTCATCTAGGGCCCTGAAAGACCTGCCCATTCGGCGGCCGCGTATTGGCCATGGCCCGATGCGTAGAGCGGGGGAGTAACAATGCGTTTGTCCTGCGTGCGTCTGTTTGCGCTCTGCCTTGTGGCGGTCGGTATCTGCGGGCCTTTTGGCGCCGCCCGGGCCGCCGATATCAGCGTCATCCTCGACCAGGCGCGGCTGGTGAAGCTGCCGGACCGGGTCGCGACCATCGTGATCGGCAATCCGGTGATCGCCGACGCCGCCGTGCAGTCGGGGGGCTGGATGGTCATCACCGGCAAGGGCTACGGAACGACCAATATCGTCGCCCTCGACCGCAACGGCGCCATCCTGATGGAAAAGACCGTCGAGGTGCAGGGACCGCAGAACGTTGTGGTCGTCCATCGCGGCATCGAGGCCAATACCTATAGCTGTACGCCGGAATGCGGGCGCCGGCTGACGCTCGGCGACGGCAACCCCTTCTTCGACTCGATCGCCGCCCAGACCATCGCCCGCAACGCAATTGCCGCCGGCTCAGTCTCGCGCTAGTGCGTCCGCCGACCTGATTTTCCAGCGCGAGCAGCGCCTTGCATGGTTAGCGCTGCGTTGACGGCGCGCTCGCCGTTGTTGGCGATTACCACAACAATTCGACAACACCTCTTTGCTATTCCTCAACCGCCCGCAGAGCGAGACTGCTGCAAAGATCAGGTGCAATGCGATGCTTCACCTCATGAGGAAGTGGGTCTCCAAACGGCGCCTGCTCGCTCTTCGCGCAACCCGCCGGCTTGCGCGCAAAGAGGACGGCGCTGCTGCGGTCGAATTCGGACTGGTGGCCGCGCCGTTTCTGATGCTCATGTTCGCAATCATGGAAACGGCGCTGGTGTTCTTCGCCGGACAGACGCTCGAGACCGCGGTCTCGGATTCCGCGCGCCTGATCATGACCGGCCAGGCGCAGTCGCAGGGCTTCAACCAGTCGGCGTTCAAGAATGCCGTATGCGCCAGGGTCTACGGATTGTTTGACTGCGCGAACGGCGTCCACGTCGACGTGAAGACCTATACCAATTTCAGCAATGTCGACCTCAGCCCGCCGCTCGACGCGAACGGCAACTTCCAGAACAACCAGACCTATCAGCCGGGCGGGCCCGGCGACATCGTGGTGGTCCGCCTGTTCTACAAGTGGCCGATCTACGTGTCGCTGCTGCAGAACATGTCCGGTAACAACCGCCTCCTGATCGCGACTTCCGCGTTCCGCAACGAGCCGTTCGGCTCGGTCGCCCCCCCACCACCCTGAGTGCTGTCATGAAAGATTTTTCGTTCCTGACCAGGCTGTCGCGAAAGTTCGCATCGCTCCGCCGCGACCAGAAGGGCGTGTCGGCGGTCGAATTCGCGATGATGCTGCCGCTGATGGTGACGCTCTATCTAGGCGCCGTCGAGGTTTCGCAGGCCGTGGCGATCCACCGCAAGGTGACGCTGACTGCACGCACCGTGGCGGACCTCGCGTCGCAGGTCACGAGCATCAACAACGCCGACATGACCAACATGCTGACGGCTGCGTCCGCCGTGGTCGCGCCGTTTCCCTCCGGTGAGCTCAAGGTCACGGTGTCGGCGGTGACGATCGACGCGAACGGCATCGCCAGGGTCGCGTGGAGCGACACGCTGAACGGCACCGCGCGCGCGGTCAATTCGACCGTCTCGTTGCCGAGCGCGGTCAACATTCCGAACTCGCAATTGATTTGGAGCGAGGTGCGCTACAACTACCTGCCGACCGTCGGCTACGTCGTCACCGGCGCACTCAATCTGTTCGACCAGATCTACATGCGCCCGCGGCTCTCCGAGTCGGTCAACCGCACCACGTAGCCGTCACGGAATCGGCAGCGCCGTCGTCGCCTTGATCTTCTCCATGGCGAAGCGCGAGGTGACGTTCTTGAGCGGGATCGAGGCGATCAGCTTCTTGTAGAACGTGTCGTAGCCCTGGATGTCGGCCACCACCACGCGCAGCATGTAATCGACGTCGCCGGCCATCCGGTAGAATTCCATCACCTCCGGCATGGCGCCGACCATGTCGGCGAATTTCGACAGCCAGTCCTGCGAATGGTCGCCGGTCTCGATCGAGACGAAGACCGTGATCCCGAGCCCGATCTTGTCCTGATCGACCAGCGCGACCCGGCGCTGGATCACGCCGTCGGCCTCTAGCCGCTGGATGCGCTTCCAGCAGGGCGTCGAGGAGAGGCCGACGCGGCTGCCGATCTCGGCCACCGACAGCGAGGCGTCGCCCTGCAGCAGGGAGAGGATCTTGCGGTCGGTAACGTCCATTTTGGGGAGGCGTTCTTTGGAAGGCGCGGTCATGCGAGGGGCCTATTGAGGAAAGTTATTTCTAAAATAGCGCTTCAGAACTATCTACATAGAATATATTACTATTTCAAGCCCGGTTCCTTCCCAGCAGGGCCTCCACTTCATCCCGCCCCGGGGTGCCCGAAATACCTCCAAAACGGGTGCATTTGAGCGCCGCCGCGGCCGCGCCGAACCGCATGGCGGTGACCTCGTCCTGCCCCTCGGCCAGCGCCAGCGCGAAGCCGCCGTGGAAGGAATCGCCGGCGCCCAGCGTGTCGATCGCCTCGACCTTGAACACCGGCAGCCGCCTGAGCGCGTCCTGCGGTCGATCCACAACACGTCGCCGGGGCCGTTGGTGACGGCGAGGAAGCCGCGGATGCCGAGCGGCGATGCCAGCGAGCGCCATGCCGAGGTCGTCGATCCCGGTCGTCGCCGTCAAAGCCTCCGACGAAAAGATGAGATGCGAGGCGGTCGCGAACAGCGGATCGTCAAGTCTGGTCGCCTTGTCGACGTCGAGCACCACCGGAATGCCGCGTGCGGCGGCGGCGCGGCAGATCGGTTCGACGAACGCCGGAAACCGGTTGTCGACCAGCAGCACGTCGATGTCGGCCACGAGCGCCGCCGCATCCGGCGGCGCCGCGCCGTCGAGGCCGCGGCCGTGCAGCGTCGCCACCATCTTCTCGCCGTCGCGGTCGATGAAAATTCCCGACACCGAGATCGAGCCGCCCTCGACGGCGAGCACGCCCGACGGATCGACGCCGGTCTTCGCCAGTGCGTCGAGGAAGCGCCGGCTCGCGTCATCGGTGCCGACCGGCCCGGAGAAACGCGCGCGTCCGCCGAGCCGCGCCACCGCGACCGCCGCATTGGCGGCGCAGCCGCCGGTCGTCGCGACGAGGTCCGAGGCACGCATCTTGGTGCCCGGCGCGGGAAAATGTTCGACCTTGAACAGGAAATCTTCCACCGCGATGCCGGCGCACAGCACCACCGGTGCCCGCGTGGAAGCGTCAGAAGTCAACGCCGTTCTCCACCCACTCGCGGATGATGTGGTAGGCGATCGCGATCGGCACCGGCGTGATCAATCCCTCCGGGTGCTGGCGCGCCAGCATCGACGCGACCTCCTCGCGGTCGAACCAGCGCGCGCCCTCGAGCTCGTTGTGATCGACCGTAAGCTCGCGCGACAGCGCCTGCGCATGGCAGCCGATCATCAGCGAGGAGGGAAACGGCCAGGGCTGCGAGCGGAAATATTTCACCTGTCCGCAGACGATGCCGGCTTCCTCGTGGACTTCGCGCCGCACCGCCTCTTCGATGGTCTCGCCGGGCTCGACAAAGCCCGCCAGGCACGACCAGGAATTGGCGGCGAAGCGGCCGGAGCGGCCGAGCAGGCAGCGCTCGCCGTCGATCGCGAGCATGATCACGACCGGATCGGTGCGCGGGAAGTGCTGCATCTTGCAGTTGGGGCAATCGCGCCGCCAGCCGGCGTCGACCGAACGAGTCTCACCGCCGCAATTCGAGCAGAACCGCCGCCGCGAATGCCAGATCAGCAGCGATTTGCCCTCCGCCAGCGGCGGCAGGTGCTCCTCGTCGACCATGGCGCGCACCGCGATGCTGCGTAGATCGGAGATTTCGAAGTCGTCGCGCGCCTTGAGCGCTTCCATCGCCGCCGGCTCGATCGCCAAGGCGAAGCGCGGCCCGCCGTTCATGAGACCGAGAAAGACCGTGTGGCTCACGGCGCCGAGCGCCTGCGCCTCGCCGCGCTCGAACAGCGGATCGAGGCCGGTGGCGGTCTTGCGCATGGCGACGAGCTCGCCGCCCACCACGTACCAGCGCGCCGCGGCATCGGTTTCGAGCGCGCGCAACGTCTCGGCGTCGGTGCGCTTCTCCGCCACGCGCTCGACGCGGCTTAACGCGTAGCCGAGACGAGGCCAGGAACCAAGATCGGGGCGAGGGGACATGCGCGGCTTTAGTTCACTCCGCCGCTTCGCGCAACGGCCGCGGATGGATGGCGTCGTAAAGCTCCGGCCGCTGCCATTGCGGCCCGAGCAGGCCCTGCTTGGCGGCGCAATTATCCGACGATCCGACCTCGTCGCGCGTCGCGCGCAGATAGCGCACGCGCGCAAGGTCGACGTCGACCACGCTCATGCCGGCGGCCGTGCTCTCGAACATGATCTCCTCCGGCGCGGCCACCATCGCGAGCCCGCGCTCGGAGTGATCGAACAGGTTCTGCGTGGTCACGACCAGCGCCAGGTTTTCGATCGCGCGCGCCCAGATCAGCGTGCGCCAGGTCGCCCACAGCGTGTTCTTGTCCTTGCCGGCCGGCATGAAGATCAGCTCGGCGCCGCGCAGCGCGAGCGCCCGCGTCACCTCCGGTACGTAGACCTCGCTGCACATCGCGAGCCCGACCTTGCCGTGCACGGTGTCGAACACCGGGAATTCGTCGCCCGGCACGTATTGGAACTCCCAGGCATTGCCGCCGGTGTAGATCCACGGCCCGTTCGGATGCGTGCGGCGGTAGCGCGCCGGCGCGCGGCCGTCGGGATAGGCCATGCAGATCAGGTTGTAAGCGGTCGCCGCCGTCGCATCGATCGGCTCGAGCGTGCCGAACACGACATGCACGCCGTGCTGCTTGGCGGCTGCGACCATTGCTGCCGTCGGATCGAACGTCATCGGCATCCGCCACGGGCCGGGATAGGTCTCCGGAAAGCAGACGAAATGCGCGCCCTGGGCGGCCGCGGCCGCGACGGTCGCTACGGCTTCGGCGACGTTGTTCTCGTCGGTGCCGGGGCGGTGGCAGATCGGCTGCACGACGGCGATGCGGAAGGTCATGAGCGTCGTCCTCCTCAACAGCATGATCGCGCCTGGGGCAGCGGCGTCAAGCCCGTGCAGTCGACGTCGACAGGGAGCAGAGTGGGATCATTTATCTGACATTGCGGCCTTGTGTTCGGCAGCATTTCGGCTTTCGCGGTGCAATCCGGCGCTGAATCGATTGACCGCCGTTCCTAGGTTGCTACTCTTTTTCGGGATCGACAGCGTTGAGTCAGCATCGCAATAGCCATCCTCCAAAGAAGTGTGGGATTGACTGCCTTGGCTCGCGCCCTGAAATATGTCGTCCAGCTCTTGGTTGTTGGCGCGATCTATTTTTTTCTCGTGCGAATTGGTCTTGAGCTCGCCTCGAATTACCCTGGCGCGGCATTGATTTGGCCTCCGGCTGCCTTTGCCCTGGCCGCCGTCGTCCTGGGTGGTTACCGGGTAGTGCCGGCGATCTTTGCGGCCGCTTATCTTGCGTATGCTGCCTGGTCCGATCAGCCCTATGCCGTCGCCGCAATCGCGGCGGGCAATACATTGGAAGCACTCGCGGGCGGCCTTCTGGTCAATTGGTGGGCGGGCGGTCGCAATGCCTTTGCGGAGCCGACTGGCATCGCCAAATTCGTTTTGATCGCGATCTTTGCCGCAGCCATCAGCGCCAGCATCGGATCGGGCGTCAAGCTTGGCCTCGGAGCCTGGAGCGGGCTGGAACAGGTCGACTGGGAAAAATTCGCCTCCGTGTTGTTCCCATGGTGGCTGGGGGATTTGGCCGCGCTGCTCATGATCACGCCGCCGCTGATCCTGTGGGTGACGGACTTTCCGCGATCGTTCGAGCTTCGTTCGGTTCTGGAATCGACCGCGATCTTTGCGGCGGCCGCTGCATTTGGAGCACTCGCCTTCGGCCCGTTGACGGCCGATATCCCGAGCGCGGCGCCGCTTGCCGTTCTGGCGGTGCTACCGCCGATATGGGCCGCGCTGCGTCGCGGTCCGCGCGATACCGCCACTGCGGGACTCATTCTCTTTGGCTTCGCCGCCTGGGGGACCGTCGTTGCGGGCAGTCCGTTGGCCGGCAGCGTGCGCGCGGAGTTCTCGACTCTTGTCTTGATATTCATGATCGGTATCACCACGCCCTGTCTCATCTTGGCGGCCGGCTCGGCGCAACGCAGGCGGACCGAGAGGATTCTCCGCGAGACCCGCAGAGAGCTGAGCGAGGCGCGCGAGCAGTTCGCCCAATCGCAGAAGTTGGAAGCCGTGGGCCAGCTCACCGGCGGGGTGGCGCATGACTTCAACAATCTTCTGACCGTCATCGTCGGAAATCTCAACCTCGCGCAACGTCATCTGGAGTCGTTGACGGAGGCGTCGGCGGAGCGGCTGCGCCGCGTCATCAACAACGCGCTGCGCGGCGCCGAACGGGCAACGACGATCACCAGGCAATTATTGGCGTTTTCGCGCAAGGAGGCCCTCGATCCGAAGCTCCTTGACATCAACGGCCTCGTCCATGGGTTCTCCGATTTCTTGCGCCGCTCGCTGGGCGAGACCGTTACCCTCGAGATCGTCGGAGCCGATCAGCTGTGGCCGGCGGAAGCCGATCCATTCCAATTGGAGGCTGCGATATTGAATCTCGTCGTCAATGCGCGCGACGCCATGGCCGCGGGCGGGAAGCTGACGATCGCAACTGAAAATGTCGTCCTTGATGAGAAGTTTTGCCGGGAGCACGATGAGCTCGTCGCCGGGCCTTATGTAGAGCTTGCCATCAGCGATACCGGCACTGGAATGTCGAAGGACGTTCTGGAGCGGGTGTTCGAGCCATTCTTCACGACCAAGAAGGCTGGGAAAGGCACTGGCCTGGGTTTGGGTCAAGTCTATGCCTTCGTCAAACAGTCGAACGGGCACATTGAGGTCGACAGCGAACTGGGCAAGGGCACGACTTTCAGAATCTACCTTCCTGCTCTGCCTGAAAACACCGGCACGGAGCACATCGTGGAGCGGGAGGCAGCCCTCGCTGATGCCGCCGCGACGATCCTTCTCGTCGAGGACGATCACGATGTTCGAGCCTACGTGGTCGAAATCCTGCGCGACCTGCACTATCGTGTCCTGGAAGCGCATGATGCAGATTCGGCGCTCGGGCTGATCGAACGCAACGACATCCGGGTGGATTTGCTCCTGACCGACCTGGTGTTGCCAGGCATGAACGGCGGTCAGCTCGCCAAGGAAGTGAAGGCGCGCCGGCCGGAAGCGCGCGTGTTGTTCATGACCGGCTATTCTCCCGGTGACCTCGCTCATCAATGGCCCAGCGATGCCGACGTCGAAATGCTGCACAAGCCGCTGACAGAAGCCGCCCTTGAACAGAGGGTTCGTGCTGTTCTCAGTCGGATTGGCTGATATCGCCAGGATTGGCATCATCCAGCTTTGAGAGACCATCTGGTTGGCTCCCATGTTTGGTTCCCGGTTGCCGCTCTTGCCGCCGCGGTCCGTGCCGTGGTCGCTGAAACCTCTGGAGTCGGCGGAAACCTCGCTCCGCTACGACGAGCATGCGCGGATGGTGATGACCATCCGGCATGACGTGCTGAAGGGACTGTCACCGGCCATGTTGGCGTGGTGGTTCCGTAACATCGGCGGCGACATGGACATCGATGGACGAAAGGTCAGCAAGTATCTCGCCTGGCATCCGATCGATCACATCAAATGGGAGCTGATCCGGCCGGCGCCGGATGGAAACATCGGCCCGGGCGCGGTGTTCCGGATTGTCGAGGCGTTCAACGCCGATCCAAACCTCTATATCGACATCCGCGATGAGGTGATCCGATTGGATGAGACGGGCTTTACCCTCGTCCAGCGCCGCCTCGGCGTTGAGGTCGCCCGCCTCAATCATGATTTCGCAGCCGTGCCGGGCGGCACGAGCTATTTTTCGACATTGACCGTCGGAGTGGCGACATCCGCGGGCCGTATCGTCAACCCGCTGCTGCACCGTTTCATCTTCACTGAGCGGATGGGACGCGCATGGCTGCGCCATAACGTCGAGGAAGTCGGCGCATTGGAGCACATCCTGCCACGCATCCATCCGTAAGCACGGTCATCCCGTGCGGGCGACGATTTAATAGCCAATTCAAATGGTTATCAGGGTTGCGGCGCCGTCACGGACGTTATGATAGGCTATAAGGCAGGGGGAAGGAGCACGGGGGTGCTGCAGAACCTGCGTAGCGTGAGTCCGCAACAGCGGCTGTCCGCCGGCGTCGACCTGACACGGTGGTCCGGCTTGACCGTGCTCGCCGTCGCGGTCGGCGTCGCATATTTCCTCGCCGCGCGGCTGAGCCTGGCGCTCCTCACCAAACCCGAAGGCGTCGCTGTGTTCTGGCCCGCCGCTGGCGTCGCGGCCGGCGTGCTGATCGCGCTCGGGCCGCGCGCGCGCTGGCCGGTTGTCGTCGGCACGATGGCGGCAACCATCGTCGCCAATCTCTTCGGCGACCGGAATCTCTGGAGCGCCGTCCTGTTCGCGATCTGCAATGCCGGCGAGGCGGTGTTGGCGGCCTGGTTCATCGAGCGCGTCTATGGCCCAAGTTTCAGACTGGGCCGGCTGCGGAACGTGCTGGGATTGTTTGCGGCGACGATTGTCGGGACCGCCATCGCGGCGGTCGGCGGGACCCTGGGAATCAGATTGTTCCACAATGCCGACGCCCCGCTGTTCACGATCTGGCAGCATTGGTTCGCATCGGACGCGCTCGGGATCGTGACGGTTGCGCCGTTGCTGATCGAGCTCGCAGCGCTGCCGCGCGATCGGCTGTCGCGCAGCGAGGTCATCGAAGGCGTGCTGTCAGTCGTGGCGCTGGCGCTGGTGTGCGGGCTCGCCATTTTCCAGCGCTGGGAGCTGCTCGCGACCATCGGACCGGTCGCGCTGTTGTTTGCACCACTGCTATGGCTTGCGGCGCGCTGCCGGCCGGTTTTCGCGGCGGCGGCCGCCTTCATCGTGAGCCTGTCGATCGTTTGGACGACGACATTCGGCATCGGCTATTTCGGCAATCCAAGCCTTTCGATGGCCGACCGCGTGTTCGGCGCGCAAGCGAGCATTCTCCTGGTGGCGCTCAGCGCCTTGGTGCTTGCGGCGCTGTTTGCCGAAATCCGCGACAAACGAACATTGGCCGAGATCGCGCTGCAGGCCAGCGAAACGCAACGCTACCTGATCGAGACCGAACGGCTTGCCGCGCTCGGCGGTCTCGTCGCGGGGGTTTCGCACGAGATCAACACGCCGGTCGGCACCAGCCTGACGGTGGCCTCGGCGCTCGCGCGCCGCAGCGCGGCGTTCGCGGAGGAGATCGCCGCCGGCCCGGTGCGCCGTTCCGTGCTCGACGAATTCGCCGACAGTTGCCGCGACGCGTCAAGGCAGCTGGTGGCCAACCTTCAGCGCGCCGGAGAGCTCATTCAATCGTTCAAGCAGGTCGCCGTCGACCGCAGCCACACCGATCGGCGCCCCTTTGATCTGAAGGTCGTGACCGAGCAGATCGTCGCCAGCGTACGGCCGGGCCTGCCGAAACCGCGCCGCGAGTCGATTGCGGTCGACGTCCCGGCCGACATCACGCTCAACAGCTATCCGGGCGCTTACGGGCAGGTGCTGACCAACCTGATCTTCAACGCCATCACGCACGGCTTCACCGATGAGATCGGCAGCCGCATGCTGATCAAGGCGCGGCGCCTCGGCGGCGAGCAGGTCGAGGTCACGTTCAGAGACGACGGCATCGGCATTCCGGGGGAGGTGCAGCGACACGTCTTCGATCCGTTTTTCACCACCAACCGCGCGCAGGGCAATACCGGCCTCGGCCTCTACATCGTGCATAATCTGGTGACGCAGCATCTTGGCGGCACCATCACGCTCGCGTCCTCGCTGGGCAAGGGCACGACCATTGCCATGACGCTGCCGCTCCAGGCTCCCGGCCACGCCGAGCCGACCGTCATGGCCGGGCGCATCGGCCGATAGGCCGCACTCTATTCCAGCCACAGCCGCTTCCGCAGCTCCTGAATGAAGTGCTCGAGCGCCTGCTTGTCGTGATTGATCGGCGGCACCGCGCCCCACACCGGCTTCGGCCAGGCGGCGTCGCCCTGCCGCCGCGCGATCACATGCACATGCAGTTGCGGCACTACGTTGCCGAGCGCCGCGATGTTGAGCTTGTCGCATTCGGTGACGGTCTTGAGCGCGCGCCCAGCGCGGGCGATCTCGGTCCACAGCTGCGCCTGTTCCACCTCGTCGAGATCGAGCATCTCCGAGACGCCGATCCGGCGCGGCACCAAGAGCAGCCACGGGTAGTTGGCGTCGTTGATCACCAAGACGCGCGACAGCGGCAGGTCGCCGATATTGATGGTGTCCTTGGCGAGCTGCGGATGCAGCGACCACTCGGGCGGGCGTTCGATCATCGCGAGGAATTTCCGTTCAGGTTTTCGCGTCTTTCGCGCGTCTGGTGGAAAACTAGAAATGTGACACTATGAATCACGCGGCATCGTTGGCGTGGAACGAACTGGTATGGCTGAGGTGAGGCCCGCGACCGCAAGCGACCTACCACAGATCGCGCGGCTGCACGTGCAATCGTGGCAGACGGCCTATCGTGGCGTTGTTCCGGACGAATTGCTACGATCAATGAGCGCCGAACGGTCGCTGCCGGGGTGGCAGAAAACGTTCGCTTCCTTCCCGGACAATCTGACGGTCGTGGACGACGCGGCCGAAATCGCAGGCTTTTGCTGTGCGGGGCCGGTTGTGGATAGCGATAAAAACCACCCGTTCACGTTTGAGATCTACGGCATCCATGTCCGGCCAGACTGCCACCGGAAGGGCCTGGGTTCGAAGCTGGTGATCCAGGCGTTCGACTGCATGCGCGCGCTCGGGCTCGACGGTGCGATCGTGTGGACGCTGGAAGCGCTGGTCCAATCCCGGCGCTTCTACGAGAAGCACGGCGGCGTGGTGGTGAAATCCGGCACATGGACCGTCGGCCCGCTGACCTTGCCGGAGGTTGCCTACGGCTGGCCTGCGACCGGCTTGCATTCCCGTTCCGTTCCGCCGATATAGAGGCCGGGAGGTTGGCGGTGGACGAGCCACTCGCCAACCGGGTCAGGTCCGGAAGGAAGCAGCCCTAACGAGCTCCGGTTCGGGTCGCTCGTCAGCCTCCCACCGAATTCATCCACGCTATTTCGTCATGCGCGGGCTTACCCGCGCATCCATTTTTCTGGAAAATGAGGAACTGCGGCGGAGCGACCGAACGAATGAACGACGCCACCACCCCCGATCAAGGCAGCGGCTACCGCGTGCTGGCGCGCAAATACCGCCCGGCCACGTTCGACGACCTGATCGGCCAGGAAGCGATGGTGCGCACGGTCTCGAACGCGTTCGAGGCCGGCCGCATCCCGCAGGCGTGGATCCTCACCGGCGTGCGCGGCGTCGGCAAGACCACGACCGCGCGCATCCTCGCCCGCGCGCTCAACTACGAGCTGCCGAACGGCTCGATCAACGGGCCGACCATCGCGATGCCGAAGCTTGGCGTGCATTGCCAGGCGATCATGGAAAGCCGCCATCTCGACGTGATCGAGATGGACGCGGCCTCCCACAACGGCGTCGACGACGTGCGCCAGATCAACGACGCCATCCGCTACGCGCCGGTCAACGCGCGCTACAAGGTCTACATCCTCGACGAAGTGCACATGTTGTCGCCGGCGGCGTTCAACGCATTGTTGAAGACGCTGGAGGAGCCGCCGCCGCACGCCAAGTTCGTCTTCGCCACCACCGAGATCCGCAAAGTGCCGGTGACGGTGCTGTCGCGCTGCCAGCGCTTCGACCTGCGCCGCGTCGACGCCGACGTGCTGGTCAAGCACCTGCAGGGCATCGCCAAAACCGAGAAGATCAAGGTCGAACCGGAGGCGCTGGCGCTGATCGCGCGCGCCGCCGAAGGCTCGGTGCGCGATTCGCTGTCGCTGTTCGACCAGGCGATCGCGCATGCGGCCGGCACCGTGCGCGGCGAGGACGTGCGGCAGATGCTCGGGCTTGCCGACCGCACCCGCACCATCGACCTGTTCGAGGCGGTGATGCGCGGCGACGCCGCCGGCGCGATGAAGGAATTGCGCGCGCAATACGAGATCGGCGCCGATCCCGCGGTCGCGCTCTCGGACCTGGCCGAGTTCACGCATTTTGTGACGCGCGTGAAGGTGGTCCCTGCGGTCGCCGACGATGTGTCGTTCGCCGAGTCGGAGCGGGTGCGCGGCCGCGGCTTTGCCGAGAAGCTCTCGATGCGGGTGCTGGCGCGCGCCTGGCAGATGCTCCTCAAGGGCATCACCGAGGTGGAGGAATCCGGCCGGCCGCTGGCGGCGGCCGAGATGGTGCTGGTGCGGCTCGCCTATGCCGCCGACCTGCCGACGCCCGACGAGGTGATCCGCTCGCTCGACGGCAACGGCTCCGCGCCCGCGCCGCGCGCCGCCGGCAATGGCGGCGCGGCATCCTCGGCACCGTCCGCCTCGGCGGCGCCGCGCTTCGAGGGCACGCGCAGCGATGCACCGCGTGGTGCGCCGCGCGCCGCGCTGGCGACGGCGCAGCCGCTCGGCGATCCGCTTTCAGCCCCGGCCGAAGCGGCAGCGCCGATGCTGGCGGTCTCGACCTTCGAAGGGCTGATCGCGCTCGCGGCGCAGAAGCGCGATCTCTCGGTCAAGGCCGCGCTCGAACGGGACGTGCGGCTGGTGCGCTGCGAGGACGGGCGGCTCGACGTCGCGCTGGAAGCAAGCGCCGCCAAGACGCTGGTCAACGATCTTTCGAACAAATTCTCGCAATGGACCGGCCGGCGCTGGGTCGTGGTCGTCTCGCGCGAGGCGGCGCAGCCGACGGTCAGGTCTGTGCTGGAGGCCAAGCAGGCCGAGCTCAAGACCGGCGTGCAGGCCGATCCATTGGTGCAGGCGGTGATGTCGCGCTTCCCGGGCGCGAAGATCGTCGACGTGCGCGCGCCCGACCAGATCGCGGCGCTGCCGGCCGGCGACCCCGACGAATTGCCGGACGAACCGCCGCCGGCCGACGAGGATTCCTACGGTGCGGGCTGGGTCCGCGACGACAACCCGGAAGATTAGTCGAGGAGTGCCATGGCCGATTTCTTAGGCTTGATGAAACAGGCCGCCGAGCTGAAATCCAAGATGGAGGCGATGCAGACCGAGCTCGAGGCGAGCGAGGTCGAGGGCGTCGCTGGCGGCGGGCTGGTCGGCGTGAAGCTCAACGGCAAGGGCGACCTCAAGGGCGTGCGCATCGACGAGACGCTGATCAAGCCGGGCGAGAAGGAGATTCTCGAGGACCTGATCGTGGCCGCCCACGCCGACGCGCGCCGCAAGGTCGAGGCCCTGATGAAGGAAAAGATGCAGAGCGTCGCCGGCGGTCTGCCGCTGCCGCCGGGGATGAAGCTGTTTTGATTTCGGTGGGGAGTGCGTGTCCTCTCCACGTCATGCCCGGCACCCGGGTCGCGCCTCCGGCGCGCCCGAGTGTGACTTTGTGCCGGGCATCCACGTCTTAAGGCATAGAAGAAAGACGTGGATGGCCGGGACAAGCCCGGCCATGACAGACTAACTTCCGTCTGAATCCGAACGAGAAAAGGTCAATGCCCACCGCCGTTGCCGGACCCGAAATCGAACGCCTGATCCAGCTCCTGGCGCGACTGCCGGGGCTCGGTCCGCGCTCGGCGCGGCGCGCCGCGCTGTTCCTGATCAAGAAGCGCGAGCTGATCATGGCGCCGCTCGCGACCGCGGTGCAGACCGCGCTGGAGAAGATCGAGATCTGCTCGACCTGCGGCAATGTCGATACGCAGAACCCCTGCACCGTCTGCCGCGACGTCAACCGCGATCCCGGCATCATCGTGGTGGTCGCCGACGTCGCCGATCTCTGGGCGCTGGAGCGCGCGCATGCGGTCAATGCCCGCTACCACGTGCTCGGCGGCACGCTGTCGCCGCTCGACGGCATCGGCCCGCAGGACCTCACCATCGACGCGCTCATCTCGCGCGCGCACGATCCGGCGGTGAAGGAGGTGATCCTCGCGCTCAACGCCACGGTCGATGGCCAGACCACCGCGCACTACATCACCGACCTCCTGCACGACGCCAACGTGTCGGTGACGCGGCTGGCGCACGGCGTTCCGGTCGGCGGCGAGCTCGATTATCTTGACGAGGGGACGCTGTCGGCGGCGATCCGCCAGCGCACGGCGATCTGAGTTTGTCTTGGAGCGCGTAAATGATTGCCCGATGGCTTTTGATGGCGATGGCAACGCTCGCCGCGCCCGCCATCCACGCCGAACCCGCGCCGACCGCCGCGCGGCTTGTTCGAAGGCGCCTGGAAGCGGGCGGAATGCAATCAGCCGATCGACATGGCGCTCAACAACGCGCGCTACCATGAGCTCGGCGGCGGCTATTCGCTCGGCATGGTGCTGTGCTGGCTCGGGCCCAACTCGGAATCGCTGATCCTGTTCCTGGTCGCGCCCAGGACCGGCGGCAAGCCGCAGCTCTTACGTTTCGAGGAATGGCGCGACAAGAAATTCGTGCCGGTGGACGTCGTCTCGATGGCCGACTTCGATCCGAACACCCGCAGGATCACCAGCTATCAGCGCTACAGCGCGAGCGGCATCTGCGCGCAGGCCGGCGAATGGACCTGGACCGGCAGCGAATTCAAGATGACCGGCTACTGGGACAAGCCGGATTGCAAGGACGACAGCGAATTCGACCGCGGCGATCGTTTCCGCATCTTTCCGCCGAAGAAGTAGCTCTCGATGTCCCGGCGACCGGTGCGAGACCCGGGATTCCCGGTCTCCCTGCTATCGAAGAAAGCTGGGTGCCGCGGTTCTGCAGCGCACTACTTCGTGCTGCCTATAGCGCCTCGACCCACGCGCTCTCCCCAACGCGCTTATGGCGAACCACCGTCGACACGCTAGTCTGTGCTCTCAGTCGTCCGCGCGCACGGCGCGTGTGGGGCCGAGATCGGCAAAATGCCCGCGCCGTTGCAGCCAGGCGAGCAGCAGCAGGCTCGGGATCGCGAGCAGCGTGCTGAAGACGAAGAACATCGGCCAGCCGGTCCATTCGGCGAGGAAGCCGGCCGGCGCCGACAGATAGGTCCGGCCGATGGCCGCCAGCGCCGTGAGCAACGCAAATTGCGTCGCGGTGTGCAGCGGGTTCTGGCATAGCGCCGAGAGGTAGGCGACGAAGATCACGGTGCCGATCGCCCCGGTGAAGTTCTCTGCGATGATCGCGGCGGTGAGCGCCCAGTGGTTCATGCCCACGAAAGCGAGCCAGGTGAACGTGAGGTTCGAAACCGTCTGCAGGATGGCGCCGATCCACAGGCATGACACCAGATCGTAGCGCATCGCCATCGCGCCGCCGGCAAATCCGCCGATCAGGGTGGCGGCGAGCCCCACGCCCTTGACGATTGCGGCGTAGTCGTTGCGAGAGAAGCCGAGATCGATCACGAACGGCGCGGTCATGTTGCCGGCAAACGCGTCGCAGAATTTGAAGAGCACGATGAACCCGAGCACGACGAAGGCCGCGTCGCGGCTCAGGAATTCGCCAAACGCTCCGACGGCGGCCGCACCGACCCGCGTTTTCGACAGCCGCCGCAACATCGAAACGATGCTCTCGAGCGACAAGAACCGCAGCCGTGACTTCAGCAGCGCGGCGAAGGCGGCGATCTGCGTCTCGAGCGCGGCGGACTGTTCGGATTCGGTGGCAAGTTTTTTGTCGGGCTCGGTCGCGACCAGCGTCGTGACGATCCCGACAACGACGAGGGCCGCCATGGCAAGATAGCCCCAGGTCCAGGCCGCGCTCTTCACGAAGCCGAAGTCCTCGAAGCCCGTGACCAGAAACAGGACGCCGGCCGTCGATAGCAGCGTCCCGATTCGATAGGCGGCGACATAGGAGGCCATGCCGGCGGCCTGTTCGTTCTCGGGCAGGCTTTCGATCCGGAAAGCGTCGACGACAATATCCTGCGTCGCCGACGCAATGGCGACCAGCAGCGCGCCGAACGCGACCAGCAATGGCGCGCTCGCCGGATTACAGAAGGCGAGGAAGACGATGGCGGCGATCAGCAGCAGTTGCGAAAATATCAGCCAGCCACGGCGGCGACCGAGCAGTGCGCTCAGGATTGGCACGTCGATTGCGTCGACCACCGGTGCCCACAGGAACTTGATGGTGTAAGGGCGTCCCGACCAGCGCGAACAATCCGATGGTGCCGAGATCGACGCCGGCTTCCCTCATCCAGATCGACAAGGTCGAGCCTGAGAGCGCCAGCGGCAGCCCCGACGAGAAGCCGAGGAACATCACGATCAGCACGCGCGGGCGCAGATAGACCGCGATGGTGTCGAGGTAAGAGGCGGCGCGGGCGGGCGCGGGTGTGGACTCAGGCGTGGCGGTCATGCGCTCTCATAGCACGATCCTCGGTCTCTATCCGTCACCGGGAACCTGTCTCCGTCATCCTGAGGTGGCCGCGCAGCGGCCCTCGAAGGATGCACGGCCACGATGCCGGGCCGTCGTCCTTCGAGGCCCGCCTTCGGCGGGCACCTCAGGATGACGGAGATAGAGTAGCGACCGTCGAGAGAGACTATTCCCCCACCTGCAGCTTGCGCGGGATCGGCGCCGGAATGACGTTGCCGGCGGGCTCGGCGTCGTCGTCGAACTCGACCTCCCGGATACGGGAGCCTCTCTTCTCCACCTTTTCGGCCGAAATGAGGATTTGCCGCAAATCCTCGCCGGCCTGGCCGTGGTGCTGCTGCAGCCGCACGACGCGCTCCTGCAGGCGCTTGATGTCGTCCATCAGATGGCCGACCTCGGCGTGGATCTTGTCGGCGGCCTCGCGCATGCGCGCGTCGCGCTGGATCTGCTGCACCACGTTGATCGCCAGCATCAACAGCGACGGCGAGACGATGACGACCTTGGCGCGATAGGCCTTCTGCACCACGTCGTCGAAGCCGTCGTAGAGTTCCGCATAGACCGATTCCGACGGCACGAACATCATCGCCAAGTCCTGGGTCTCGCCCGGGATCAGGTATTTCTGTGCGATGTCGACGACATGCCGGTTGATGTCGGCGCGCAGCCGCGCCGCGGCGCGCGTGCGCTCCTCGTCGGTCTTGGCGTCGCGGAAGGCGTTCACCGCCTCGAGCGGGAACTTGGCGTCGATCACCAGCGGCCGCTGGTCGGGCAGGAAAATCACGCAGTCCGGCCGGCTGCGGTTCGAGAGCGTGAACTGGAACGCGTAGCAATCCTTCGGCAGGCCGTCCTGGATGATCACCTCCATGCGGCCCTGGCCGAAGGCGCCGCGGCTCTGCTTGTTCGACAGCACGCTTTGCAGCGACGACACCTGGGTGGCGAGCTCGGTGATGTTCTTCTGCGCGCCGTCGATCACCGCGAGCCGCTCGCCGAGCTTGGCCAGATTGTCGGCGGTGTGCTGGCGCGTCGCCGTCATCGACTGGCTGAGGTGATGGGTGACCGAATCGAGCCGCTCGTTGACGGCGCGATGCAGCTCCGCCTGCCGGCCGGCCAGCATGTCGCGCATCTCGCTGAGCCGCGTCGAGGTCTCGACCTGTAGCCGCGCCAGCTCCGCCATCCGCTTCTCGGCGGCCTCGGCGTCGGCGCGGCGCATCTTGCGGACGGCGGCGATGATGATCGCGGCCAGGACCGCCAGCGCGGCCACGGTGGCCAGCGCGAGGCCGGCCAGGATGAAAGGATCGTTGGTCAGGGAGGTGATCATGGAGGCCCCACTCTACAGCGATTCGGACCATAGGAACAAAAAGTGAACGAAATATCAATGGGGTAATCGGAGTCATGGCCGGGCTTGTCCCGGCCATCCACGACTTCCTTTGGGACATGCCAAAGACGTGGATGCCCGGCACAAGGCCGGGCATGACGTGTCCGAGTGCCGGGCGCGACAGGGACGCGAACCGCTGCATTGACCGATTCCGGGCGACCGCTTACATCGCCCCGCATGGCGCTGCGCGAAATCCTGATCATCCCCGACAAGCGGCTGCGGCTCGTCTCCGAACCGGTCAAGAAGATCGACGCGGAGGTGAAGAAGCTGGTCGCCGACATGTTCGAGACCATGTACGAGGCGCCCGGCATCGGGCTCGCGGCCATTCAGGTTGGCGTGCCCAAGCGCATCGTCACCATGGACCTGTCGAAGAAGGACGACGACAAGGTGCAACGCGTCTTCATCAATCCGGAAGTGGTGTGGTCGTCGGACGAGAAGAACGTGCACGAGGAGGGCTGCCTCTCGATCCCGGAATTCTACGAGGACGTGGAGCGGCCATCGCAGGTGCGGGTGAAGTATCTCGACCTCGACGGCAAGCAGCAGGAGCTGGAGGCGAGCGGGCTGTTGGCCATTTGTTTGCAGCACGAGATCGACCACACCAACGGCGTGCTGTTCATCGACCATATCTCGAAGCTCAAGCGCGACCGCATCACCAAGAAATTCACCAAGGCCGCCAAGCGCGCAGTGGAGGGTTGAGTGCCCCTCCGTCTCGTCTTCATGGGCACGCCCGACTTCGCGGTGCCGACCTTGGCGGAGATCGTCGGGCGCGGCCACGACGTCGCCGCGGTCTATACCCGCGCGGCGAAGCCGGCCGGCCGCCGCGGCCTCGAATTGCAGCCGACCCCGGTCGAGCGCGAGGCGCGCCGCTTCGGGCTTGAGGTGCTGACGCCGGCGACGTTGCGAACGGCGGAGGCGCAGGAGGCGTTCCGCGCGCACGGCGCCGACGCTGCTGTGGTGGTCGCCTACGGGCTGATCCTGCCGAAGCCGGTGCTCGATGCGGTGCCGCTCGGCTGCTTCAACCTGCACGCCTCGCTGCTGCCGCGCTGGCGCGGCGCCGCGCCGATCCATCGCGCGATCATGGCGGGCGACGCCGAGACCGGCGCCATGGTGATGAAGATGGAGGAGGGGCTCGACACCGGTCCGATCGCCATGGCCGAGCGGCTCGCGATCGCGCCCGATGCGACCACCGGCGACCTGCACGACGAGCTGGCGCGCCGCGGCGCCGGCCTGATGGTGCAGGCCTTGAGCGCGCTCGAACGCGGCACGCTCACGCTGACGCCGCAGCCGGATGCGGGCGTTACGTACGCCGACCAAGATCTCCAAGGACGAGACCCGCATCGACTGGTCGAAGCCGTGGCGGCAGGTGCACGACCACATCCGCGGGCTGTCGCCGTTTCCCGGCGCGTGGTTCGAGATGCCGGATGAGGCTGGCAAGCCGGTGCGGGTGAAGGTGCTGCGCACGACCAAAGGCGAGGGCAGCGGCACGCCCGGCACCGTGCTTGACGGGCTCACCATCGCCTGCGGCGACGGTGCGGTGCGTATCCTGCAGTTGCAGCGCGCCGGCGCGAAGGCGATGACGGCCGACGAATTTCTGCGCGGCACGCCGGTCGCTGCAGGAACGCGCGTGTCATGACGGGGCCAGTCGATGGGGTTAGTGTCGTCCGGCCCGAATGGCCAAAGGATGTTAGCTCAATCCGTTTGTTGCTGCGGGAAGCTTTCGAAACCTCCGTCGAAGCTGACCTAATCGAACGGTTGCGCCATGACGGCGACTTGGTGCTCGCAATGGTCGCTACCGATGTCACAAACAAAATTTTTGGCTATGTCGCGTTCCCGCGGCTGCGCGTCGAACATGCGGGACAAGAATTCCCCGTGATCGGACTCGCGCCACTGGTAGTCGCGAAGCCGTACCGACGCCAAGGCATCGGTGCGGATTTGGTCTCTGGAGGACTCAGCAATCTAGCCATACGCGGTGAGTCACTTGTGTTCGTGCTCGGGAATCCCGCCTACTACACGCGCTTCGGCTTTGCGCTTGAGACGGCGCGGCCGTTTACCTGCGCGTATGTTGGACCGCATTTCATGGCGATGCAGTTGGCCGATACCGCGCCGCGCGCGGGCGTCGTCCGCTACCCGGCAGCGTTCGATGCCCTTGGCTGACGCCTATTTCTTTGCCGGCGCGCCCGGCGGCGGCACGATCTTCATCACGAACGAGGTCGGCTTCTCGGTCGGTCCGAACGGGCCCGGCACCTTGTTCTTCACCGCCGGGATGCTCTTGAGATAGACCGCGATCGCCATCGCGTCGTCCTTGGTGAGCTGCGCCAGCGCCTTCCACGGCATGATCGGCGCCAGGATGCGCTTGTCGGGCCGCACGCCGGTCTGTAGTGCGGCGACGATATCGGCGTTCGACCAGTTGCCGAGGCCGGTTTCCTTGTCGGGCGTCAGGTTCGGGCCGTGGAACACGCCGAGCCCGGGAATCTCGAAGCCCACCTCCGAGCCGCCGAGATAGCGCTTCTCGTCCGGCTTGCCGAAGAAATACCCGGGCGTGTGGCAATCGGTGCAGCCGCCGAACGTCGCGAGGTACTTGCCGCGGGCGACCTGGTCCTGCGCCGGCGCGGATGATGACATGCCCGCGAACATCGCCGCAGTTGCGCATGCGAAAAACTGACGTCGAAAAAGCATCATGATCCTCCTTCCGAGAGCGCCCGCATCTAACAATTTTGCTGCGACGATGCTAGGACCTCCTCCATGCCCCGCTACAAGCTCACCATCGAATATGACGGCGCGCCCTTTGTCGGCTGGCAGATCCAGGCGTCCGACCTGTCGGTGCAGGGCGTGCTCACCGACGCGGTCGCGGCGTTTGCCGGCGAGCGCGTCAGCGTCAACGGCGCCGGACGCACCGACGCCGGCGTGCATGCGATCGGGCAGGTCGCCCATGTCGACCTGTCGAAGGAGTGGGACACCGACACCGTGCGCGACGCGCTCACCGCGCATCTGCGCCCGCATCCGGTGGCGGTGGTCGCGGTCGAGCGCGTGGCGGACGATTTCGACGCGCGCTTCTCGGCGGTGCAGCGGCACTATCTCTATCTCATCGTCAACCGCCGCCCCGACCTGACGCTGGAGCGTGGCCGCGCCTGGCGGATCGGCAAGCCGCTCGACGCCAAGGCCATGCATGCCGCCGCCATCCGGCTCACCGGCAAGCACGATTTCTCGACCTTCCGCGACGCCGAGTGCCAGGCCAAATCGCCGATCAAGACGCTCGACCGGCTCGACGTGCACCGCGACGGCGACAACGTCAGCATCGAAGCCTCGGCGCGCTCGTTCCTGCATTCGCAGGTGCGCTCGATGGTGGGCTCGCTGGTCGCGGTCGGCGAGGGGCGCTGGTCGGGCGCCGATCTCTCCGCCGCGCTCGAAGCCCGCGACCGTACCGCCTGCGCGCCGGTGGCGCCCCCGGACGGTTTGTACTTGGTGCGGGTGGATTATTAGCGAGGTCTGATCGAGGCTTGTTGACGCCCCCTTAGCCCGGGCCGTGTTCAGATCCTGAATTCGGTCGCGTATTTGCGTGCGATCTCGTTCAACTGCTCGCGCGTCCGCGGCGTCGCCGGTACGCCCGGCGGGCTCGCAACTTCACGGAAGAACGCCTCCAGTCCGGCGGGCGTTACGATCCAGAGCAGCAGCAATTCTCCATCGGGATTCTGAAAGCCATGCCAGGCGTTCTTTGGAATGAAGATCGATGTACCTTTCTGGATTGGATGGCGGACGTCGTTCAGGATGAGCGTTCCGCTGCCCTCGATGACGTAGAACGCTTCGTCCATCTGGAGGTGCCGATGAATTGGAATGCCGACACCCCGCAGAATCTGCTGTGTACCGAAAGCCAAACTGCTGGAGCCGCTGGTCGGGTCGGCCTTGATGAAGATGTTGCCGCCGCGCTGTACGAGATGTTCCCCGCCGTCGAGGCCGAGCACGCGGCCTCCCGAGCCTTGGGTCTGCGCGTAAACGTCTGTCAGCAGTCCAGTATGGGCGATACCAAGGCCCACCAGTCCTGCCATGAGCGATCGGCGGCTTTGCTCGACCTGCATGATTGAGCTCCTTGTTGCGTTACCGGCGGCGCCGATTGCTGGCCGCCGGTTGTCATCAAGGTGAACTGTCATCGCCGGAGTCGCTTTGACCCCGCCTTTACTTGACGTCCAGACCAGCTTGATTTTTCATGAGATGACCTAGAGGCTTGCCGCTCCTTCGGAGCCAGGTGGGCCCGCATGCTCTTTTGCTTCGAAACGTTCGAGTTCGATACGAAGCGGCGCGAGTTGCGCAATGCGGGGCGTTCGATTTCCCTTGAACCGCAAGTTTTTGATCTATTGGAGTATCTGATCCGCAACAGGGATCGCGTGGTCTCCAAGGACGACATCATGGCGGCCGTCTGGGGCGGCCGCATTGTCTCCGAATCGACGCTGACAAGCCGCATCAATGCCGCGCGCACCGCCATCGGCGATACCGGCGCGGCGCAGCGCTTGATCAAGACGATGCGGCACAGGGGGCTGCGCTTCGTTGGCGAGGTCCGTGACGACGGTTCTGGTAGTTCGTCACCGCAGGCGTCGCCCGCAGCGCAAGCACTCCGCATGGCGACCGGGGCATCTATTGTGGTTCTGCCGTTTGTCAATCTGAGCGGTGATTCTGCCCAGGACTATTTCGCCGACGGGATGGTGGAGGAAATCACCGCCGCGATCGGCCGGCTGCCTTGGCTGTTTGTGATCGCAAGCAGCACTGCGTTCAGCTTTCGCGGGCAGAATGTCGATGCGCGGCACGTGGGTGCCCAGCTTGGTGTGCGCTACGTCCTTCAGGGCAGCGTTCGGAAGGAGCAGCGCAACACTCGTATTTCCGTCCACCTGACGGATGCGTCGAGCGGGCAGCAGCTTTGGAGCCAGCGATTTGACGGCGAGGTCGATGAGATCTTCGCGATTCAGGATCGCGTTGCGAAGCAGCTCAGCGCGGCGATCGCGCCGACCGTGCGCTCCAGGGAGGTCGAGTATGCGAGACGCAAGCCCACGAACAATCTGACCGCCTACGACCTGTTTCTGCGCGCCTTGCCGCCTCGCCGTGACAACCCGACGCAGAACGAGGAGGCGTTGCGGCTGTTGGGCAAAGCCATCGAGCTCGATCCGACATTTAGCGCCGCATATGGTTTGGCCGCGTGGTGTTACGAAATCCAGGCTTACTTTGGCTGGCGGCCGCCGTCCGACGCGCGCTTCAAAGAAGGGATACGGCTCGCGCGTGTGGCTGCCGAGACCGGTCAGGATGATCCCGACGCGCTTTGGATGGCGGGATTGTCGATCACCACCCTCGCGGGGGAAGTCGCTCACGGTGCCGCGCTGATCGAAAACTCGCTCGCCATCAATCCGAATTCGGCCCGGGCATGGTGGGCGAATGGCGTGGTCCGGACATATCTCGGCGATCCTGGCGCGGCGCTCGAGCATTTGGCCCGCTCGCGAGAACTCAACCCGCTGGATACCGCGGTGTATGCCCACTGGACAGCCGTCGCGACTGCGCATTTCTGTCTCGCCAGGCACGACGAGGCGCTGGCCGCGCTGGATAAGGCGTTGCTGGATTGGGGGGATGCGCCTCCCGCTTTGCGGCTCAAGGCGGCGATCTGCGGCGCCTCGGGTCAACTCAAGGAAGGTCGCGATTGCGTGCAGTACCTGCTCGCGCAGACGCCGACGGCGACAATCGAGAGCATCAGGGACCGTTTCGAGCCGTTGATGCGCGGTAACGCACAGGTTCTGGGCGTTATGCTCCAGGGCTTGCGTCAATCCGGCCTTCCGGAAGGCGCGGCCGCACGCCAGGGTCAGGTCACGAAGCTAAGATCGGTTTGATGGGGAGGGCCCAATGCAATTTGACCGCCGCACACTCTTACGCCTGGCCGCCGCCGCGGCTGCGACGCCGGCCGCGTCGCGCCTGGCGTGGTCGCAGGCCTATCCCACGCGGCCGGTGCGCATGATCGTGCCGTTCGCGCCAGGCGGCCAGAACGATGCGATCGGCCGCGTCATTGCGCAGAAGCTCTCCGAGCATTTCGGCCGGCAATACGTGATCGAGAACGTGGGCGGCGGCGGCGGCGTCGTGGGCACCACCCGCGCCGCGCAAGCCGCGCCTGACGGCTACACCTTGCTCGTGATGGATACCGGGTTCGTGATCAATCCGTTCGTGTATCCCAAGGTGCCCTACGATCCCTTCAAGGATTTCGAGCCGATCTCGATCGCGGTCACGACCACGCAGGTGCTCACGGTGACGCCGTCGTTGCCGGTCCAGAACGTCAAGGAGCTTGTCGCGCTGGTCAAAGCCAGTCCCGGAAAATACAGCTACGCGTCGCCCGGCATCGGGACGCCGGGACACATGACCGCCGAGCTGTTCCGCCTCTCGCTCGGGCTTGATCTCGTGCACGTGCCGTTCAACGGCGCCGGCCCCGCGGTGGCATCGACCATCGGCGGGCATACGCCGATCGCTTTCGGCTCGCCGGCATCGAGCATCGCGCAGGTGAAGGACGGCAAGCTGCGGGGATTGGCGGTGGCGAGCGGCAAGCGGCTGTTGGCGCTGCCGGACCTTCCCACCATGGCGCAAGCCGGCTTTCCCGATATCGACGTCGAGTTCTGGATCGGGATTTTTGCGCCGGCGTCTACGCCGAAGGACATCGTTGCCGCGCTCAATCGGGAAGTCGACAAGGCGGTCGCCCTGCCTGACGTGCGGCAGCGATTGGACGCGCTTGGATTCGAGCCGGCCGTCGTCAAGGCCGGCGGTTCCGCCGCGAAGCTCAGAAGCGAAAGCGAGAAATGGGCAAAGGTCGTGCAAGCGGCAGGCATCAAGGTCAACTAGGCCGAAGCGCAGTCGCTGCGTCTATTCAATAAAAGTTGCCGGGAGGATCCCATGCTGTCGCGTCGCGCTTTTCTTGCTTCATCATTGTTCACGGCGGTCGCATCGTCCGCCCGCGCGCAGAATTTCCCCGGCGCGCTGATCCGCATCGTGGTGCCGGCGGCGCCCGGCGGCGGCACCGACATCCTCGCGCGCGCGATGAGCCAGCAGCTCCAGACCATGTGGGGCCAGACCGTCATCATCGAGAACCGCGCCGGCGCCGCCGGATTGATCGGCACCCGCTCGGTGATCACGGCGCCCGGTGACGGCCACACGCTGTTGATGGGCGCCACCAGCGCGATCATGGCGCTTGCGCTCAACACGCCGTCGCCGTTCGAGATCGCGCGCGACCTTGCATCGGTCACGCTGGTGTCGGCGCCGCCTTACATCCTGGTCGCGCATCCCTCGGTGCCGGCCAAGAACGCCGCCGAACTGATCGCCTACGCCAAGGCCAATCCCGGCAAGCTCAATTACGGCTCGTCCGGCACCGGCGCAGCGTCGCATCTCTCGGGCGCACTGTTCGCGCAGATGGCGGGCATCGACATGCTGCACGTACCCTATCGCGGCATGGGCCCGGCGGTGCCGGACCTGCTCGGCGGGCGCATCCAGATGATCTTCGCGCCGGCGGTCACGGTGACGCCGCACATCGCCTCCGGCGCGCTGCGCATGATCGGCACCACGGGTGCCACGCGCTCGTCGCTGTTTCCGGACTATCCGACCATCGCGGAGTCGGGGCTTCCCAAATACGATTCGCTCGGATGGTTCGGCTTGTTCGCGCCGGCCTCGACGCCGCCCGCGCTTGTTGCACGCATCAGCGCTGATTTGCGCAAGGTGCTCGTCTCCGACGATCTCAAGAAACGCCTGGCGGAGCAGGGCGCCGAGCCCGCGCCCTCGACGCCCGACGAGTTCAAGGCGTTCGTGAACGGCGACATCCGCAAGTGGATCGAGCTCGCCGACAAGGCCGGCATCAAGCTCGGCGGGTGAGCAGTGCGGGTGCGGTCAGGCGAGGATGCTTAATTCTCGTTAGCCCTGCCGTTGATGGCAAAAGCATACTTCAGCCCTAGTACCCTGGGGGCGGACGGTTATGAGCCATTAAGTGCCATGTCGGCAGGCACTTGAGGCCTGTCGAGACAATATTGGCGGAGCGCGGTCGCATGACCTCCGGCTGATTCAACGCGAGCATCGATTGCGCGATGTTGCATGCGCGCACCAAGACGGTGCGACGGCAACCCCTGAGGAGAGCTTCGATGTTTCGCAAGACCATGATTGCACTGTTCGCCACCCTCGCCCTGATCGCGACCTTCGACGTCGGCGCGAATGCCCGGCCCGGAGGCTTGGACTGTGAAGCTGGCAGCGCCTACGCCATTCCGCGCTGCTAATACGCGTATGCGGATTGTGGAGCGAGCGGCGAGACCATGTGTTCGCCGCTCGCTTTTTTTTCTAGAGCACGTCTAAAGATCACGACGGCGTCAGGCGCCGCACGCTGGTGACCTCGCCGGCAATGGTGCGGATGCGGGGGATTGCCTCCGCGATCGCCTCGAACGCGACCGCCATGTGGCGCGAAGCGTTGGCATGCACCACCGTCGCCTCGTCCCGCACGATCGCGACATGGCCCTTCCAGAACACGAGATCGCCGCGACGCAATTGCTTGAGCTCGCGCGGGTGTGCGAGCGCGCGCCCCAGGGCCTGCTCCTGCATGTCGGTGTCGCGCGGACAAGCGATGCCGCAGGCATTGAGCGCCTGCTGCAGCAATCCCGAGCAGTCGAGGCCGAGGCTGGTCTTGCCGCCCCACAAATAGGGTATCCCGACGAACCGCTCCGCAACCGCGACGAAATCGGTCTCCTTGTTCGCCAGCGGCGCAAGATGGAGAACCGGGACATGACCGCCCGAGGCGGTCACCGCGAACGGCTCCTCGATGCGGGCGATGGCGAGCTGACTGCCGAACGAGAGCGTTTCCGTCGGTGGCAGCCTGATCGAAGGGCCGGGCAGGACGAACGTGCGCAGCGCCGTCACCTTGTGGGTCGCGGCAGGTCCACGTGGTCGCAGCGCGTTGGCCGGCAGATATCCGACATAGCCGTCGCCCGCGAGCTGTCCCCAAGCCCAGCCGTCCTCGCTGATGTCGTAGACCGTGATCCGCTCGCCCTTGAGCGCTTCCGTCATGAGCGCCGCGTCGTGCGAGGGCGTGCCGCGCACCGGCGCCTGCGCGGCGTCGATTTCATAGGCTCTCCCCTCGACGTAGCGCTGCGCTTCGACGATGCCGGCGAGATGCTTGGCCGCGAGGTCCTTGCGCGCGGGCGTAATGCGCGGATCGAATCCAGCCGGCTGCTGCGCACGCGCCGCCAGCGGCCAAGTGATCGTGCCACTCGCGACCGCGCTGCCCAGAAGCGCAACGAATTCGCGCCGCTTCATCCAATCGAGTCGCATTCCATTCCTTGCGGCCAAGAACCGCTGTTCCGAAGAGAACAACTTACTGAACGGCTAGCTGCGCGGAGGCCGGCGCCGCTCGTTGAACCACGGGCGGTACTCGGTCATCTTCGCGCGTTGCGCCCGCGGCGCAGCCCGCTTGCAGGTCGCGGCTTCGGCGCTGTTTTCCAGAGCGCCCCAGCGCAGCTCGACGCAGTCGTTCGGATTGTACGCCATTTCGAGCGCCGTTACGCGGTCGATCACGTCTTTGATCGTCAGGGTCCACTGCGAGCCGTCGCTGCGCGGATACGAGAACTTGCGCGACATCAGCTCCGACGTGAGCACGCTCTGCAGCTCGGCCTTCACGTCCGCGACGCTCTTTCCCTGCGGCATCGCGTATCGCTCGGGTCGCCGCGCGACGCGGTCCGGGAAGCCGCGCACCACGTCGATCGCGATCAGCAGACGCAGGTCCCGCGATGGCGTCGAGAAATCCTCCCAGGCGCCGGTGGTCTCGAAGATCGCCGGGCCGTCGGGCATGCTGGCGTCGCCCTTGCCGCTGTTCTGGAACTTGCGCCCGTTCTCGACCGACGTCACGCGCGCCTTCACCTGCTCTTCGAGCGACGTGATCGCCTCGGTCATCGCGCGCACCGGATCGAGCGGCGACGGCGACATCACGTCATCCATGCGATCGTAGAAGGCTTCGATCCCGAGCCGTCCCTGGTCGAGCGAGAAGTCGCCGTAATGCGCGTTCTTCGCGATCTCGTTGTTGCCCAGCCGCCGCAGGGCGCCGTTCTTGTCGCGCAGGATCGGCCGGAAGCGCTTGAACCCGGGGCCGCCGAGCGCGGGATCCTGTGCGAACAGGAAATTGCCGCGCCAGAACCGCTTGCGCGCGACCGTCCCGTCGGGCTGCGCATCGACCGCGAGGATGACGCCAGCGGCGTCATCGGTCTGCGGCACGCGCCGCACCAGCACCAAGAGGTGCCCGTAGGGATCGGCGTACACGGTCCCCGGACGCAGCGTGTCCTGGTTCAGCGACACCGGATAGAAGTCGTTGTTGTCGTCGGCCAGCGCGGTGCGTCCGGCGCCGGAATGAACGGCGTCGGCGACGATCCGCAGATACCAGCCGAACGCAGGCGCAAGTCCCGCCGGCTTCGGCGGAGGTCCTTGCGGCTTCTTCGCCGCGGGTGCCTTCGGCGCGGGCGCGTTCGCCGGCGGCGCGCCGGCCTGGCTGAACAGGCTGAATGGCGAGGACGTCGTGGATGACGTGGTCGACGGCGCGGGCGCCGCGACTTCTTCCGGCGGCGGGGGCAGGGGCTCGAGATTCTGGATGTTCCACCACGAGAAGCACTTCGGCGGCTGGCCGGCGCCGCCGCGCGTGCACTTCGCGTAGCCGTACGGCAGCCCCATCTTGAACGCGAAATAGGCGCGCAAGAAGTACGGAAGGTCGGCGCAGTCCGGCCGAATGAACATCTTCATCGAGTCTTCGTTGAGACCCATATGGTTGAACAGGAAATTGCGGTTGCGGTCGCGCAGCACCTCATGCAGCGCCGGCCAAGACAGCGTCGCATCGAGCGGCGCGTCGAAGAGCTTCTCGATCCAGGCGGAATACAGGTTCTCGGTCGAGCGATTCCAGGCATTGCGTACGGGCCAGACCGTTCCGTCGGTCGCGCGCGGCTTCGGCGGCTCCTTGTCGAGTACGACAATCTCGCGCGTGATCGTGCGGCACTCGGCCGGCGCATTGGCGCGCACGAGCTGCGCCTGCCACTTGCCCGCGACCGGCTTCGGGACTTCTGCGAACCAGGAATACGGCGGCCCGCCGAACCGTGCACCCGTTTTGGCGGCGACGCTTCCATTCGGCGCGATCAGCGAAAGCTCGCCCTCGATCGGCTTCTCGGCGGCAAAGAAGACACGCAAGGGCACGCCCTTCCACGGCGCGAGCGGCGAGGCCAGGACCGCGAGCTCGGCGGCGTCTTCGCAGGTGGCGGCTGATCCCTGCGCCTGCGCGTCGGCGGCGGAGAAAAGACATGCGCCTGCAATCAGCAAAGATGCCGTCGCGGCAGCGGCAAACGGGCGTGCTGGGATCAAGGGAGCCTCCCTCCAAGGCCGATCTACACTATGGGAAAGCCTAGGCTGAATCATGGCAAAAATTGACCGTGCGGTGGATGGTCTAGTGTCCCGGTTCCGACGCTAATCCACCGCACGAGCAGGTTCCAATCACTGTGCCTTGATGCCTGCCGCCTTGATGATCGGCCACCATTTCTCGATTTCCGCCTTCTGATAGGCGGCGAGCCCCTCCGGCGTCTGTTGCTCGCGCGGTGGAACCTCCTGGTGGATGGCCTCGAGCCGCGTGCGCACCGCCGGATCGGCCAGCGTCTCGACCATGGCAGCGTTGACCCGCGCGAGGATGTCCTTCGGCACGCCGCGCGGCATCCACAGGCCATGCCAGAACGAGATGTGCATGCCGGGCATGCCGGCCTCGTCCACGGTCGGCAGGTCGGGCGCGCCCTTGAGTCGCGTCTTGGCGGTGACGGCAAACGTCTTGAGCCGCCCGGCCTGCGACTGCGCGATCGCCTCGGCCACCTGGATGATCATCAGGTCGACCTGGTTGGCGACGAGGTCCTGCATCGCCGGTGCGCCGCCGCGATAGGGCACGAGGTTAAGCTTGGTGCCGGTGGCGTTGGCGAAATACACCGCGCTCACATGCGAGGGGCTGCCGGCGCCGACGGTCGCGACCGAGGCCTTGTCCGGATTGGCCTTGAGCCAGGCGATCAGCTCCTTGAGGTTGTTGGCCGGGAAACCCGAGCGCGCGGCAATGACCTGCGGATTGGCGGCGACCATCGACACCGGGTCGAGGTCTTTTATGAGGTCGTAGTTCAGCGTCAGCGCGGCGCCGTTCATCACATGCGAGCCGAGCTGGCCGAGATTGATCGTGTAGCCGTCGGGCGCTGCGCGCACCACGCGGCCGACGCCGATGCTGCCACCGGCGCCGCCGATGTTCTCGATGATCACCGGCTGGCCGAACGCCTGCCGCAGCCGGTCGTTGAGGATGCGCGCGATCGCGTCGGTCGCGCCGCCGGGCGGGAACGGCACGATCATGGTGATCGGCCGCGACGGATAGGTTTGCGCGATGGCGTTGCCGCAGCAGGCGAGCGTTGCGGCGAGCAGAGCCGCGACCGTGGCGATTGTTCTTCTCATTACTCCACCTTGATGTTTGCGGCCTTGATGACCGGCCACCACTTGGCGACCTCGGCCTTGTGGAACGCCGCGAGCGCGTCGGGCGTCTGCATATCGCGCGGGAATATCTCCTGGCCGAGGTCGGCGGCGCGCGCAAGCACCGCCGGATCGGTGAGCGCATCGGCGACGGCGGCGTTGAGCTTCTCGATGATCGCCTTGGGCGTGCCCTTGGGCGCGAAATACGCCGTCCAGTTCAACACGTGAAAGCCCGGCATGCCGGCTTCGTCCACGGTCGGCACGTCGGGGATCGGCGCCATGCGGGTCTTGGCGGTGACCGCGTAGGCCTTGAGCGTGCCGGCGCGCACATACGACATCGTGTTGCTGGCGGGATCGATCATCAGGTCGATCTGGCCGGCGACGAGGTCCTGCACCGCCGGTCCGGCGCCGCGATAGGGCACCAGCGTGAAGCGCGTGCCGGTCGACTGCTGGAAGAACACGCCGGCGATGTGCGAGGTGGTGCCGACGCCGCCGGTGCCTTGCGCGGCCTTGTCCGGGTTGGCCTTCAGCCACGCGATCAGTTCCTTGAGGCTGTTCGCCGGCATCGATTTCCGGGCGGCGATCAGGCTCGGCGCATTGGTGGTCAATGCGATCGGCGCGAAGTCATTGATCACGTCGTAGGGCAGCGTCATCACCGCGCCGTTCATGACATGCGTGGGCGTGCCGCCGACGACGAGCGTGTAGCCGTCGGGTGCCGCGCGCGCGACGCGGCCGACGCCGATCGAGCCGGAGGCGCCGGCGACGTTCTCGATGATGACGGGTTGGCCGAGTGACACGCGCATGCGTTCGGCCATCACACGCGCGCCGGTGTCGAGCGGGCCGCCGGCGGGAAACGGCACCACCAGCGTGATCGTGCGCGACGGATAGGATTGCGCCGCGGCGCTGCCGACGGTGGCGGCGACGAAGGTGCCAACGATGGCGCCCAGCAATCGTCCGCGGCGATCCTTCGCCCGCATGGCCGTCTCTCTCCTCGCTATTTTGGGAACGAGGGTGACGGTCTCACCCGGAGTGTCAAGGGTGGGCTTGTCGCACGCGTCTCAACCAGTGCGTCCCACGGCCTGTCGCTCCTCGGCAATCGCGAGCAGTTGCCGCACCGCCAGCGTGTCGCTCCCGCTGACGTCGAGCATCCGCAATGTCGGATGCACCGAGACGAGGTTCGGCGAGTCGACGGCGAGCCGCTGCCAGTGCGCGAACAGCACCGCCTCGAGCCCGCGGCGGTCGGTCGACCAGTCGATCAGGAACACCAGCCGGTCGAGCGGCACGGTATCGAGCAAGGTCTCGAGCTCGTAGACGCAGCCGCGGCGGTGCGGACCGAAGCCGCGCAGGTCCATGGCGACCAGCGACGCCGTTCCCATCAGATGCGTGACGGCGGCCTTCCACATGTCGTCGGAGCAGAACAGCTGGTTGATGCGGAAGCGCGCGTCGGGGTCGGGCTTGTCGTCGAGGCTCAAGATGCGCTGCTTGAGATCGTCCGGCGTGCGGATGAAGAGCCGCTTGAGGCGCCCGCGCACGAATTCGAGGAAGGTCGAGGGCTCGACGGTGCGTGAGGCGAGATCGGGCGCGGCGATCAGATCGATGCTGCCGAGCAGGCGCCAGCGCGTGCCGAGCAGATCGAGCAGCCGCCGCGAGCGCCGCCCGAAGCCGTAGACGCGCAGCAGCAGAAGCCGCATCGGCTCGCGCTCGCGCGCCAATTTCAGGACCGGATAGAGCGCTGCATGAAGGGTGACGCGCCAGGCGATCCACGGCAGCACGGCGGCGAGCGCAGCGATCGGACCCTGCTGTCGGGACAGGCGGAATGCCAGGATCAGCGCCTGCAACAGCCAGATGGCATCGATGGTCAGCAGCAATTCGCTGGATCGTTTGGCCGCGTAACGGTCGCGCAGCCAGGTGACGCAGCGCCAGGCCGGCCAGACCATCACCAGCGCACCAACGGCCTGCGCGATCCAGAAGACCGCGGTAGCGTCGATGTTGAGCGGGACGGCCATCGTCATGATCGTTTTGCGGACATTCTCGATCGACAGCAGGGTCAGCGCGGTTTGGCTGCCCAGCAGCAGAACGAACACGAACAGCAGCACCAGCGGGCCGATCGATCGGATCGTGCGGTTGAGGAACAGCAGCAGGATGCACGACGGCGCGGCGTATATCAGAGCGACGACGGCGGGCAGCAGAAAGCCGGGAACCGCAATGCCGGCCATCATGAGGGGTGACGTGCTGCGTCCGACGATGGCGCAGATGATGGCCAGGACGCCGAGAAAGCCGAGCACGATCAGCGCCTGGACACGACGGTCGGCTCCGACCAGCATGCCGAGCACCAGGATGATGGGCCAGGCGAAAGCCCACATGACCACCGCGGTCCGGACCAGATCGAACGCGATTCCGCTGAAGTGCAAGAGCAGCACGGTGGCGACGGCGGCGAACGCCAATCCAGCGGCGGCGTGGGCGATGGCATGACGCCACAGCAGGCGACTCGAGGTGCCGGTGCCGGCCCCGGCTGGCGCGTCATCGAATACCAGGCTGGCGCCGGCGGGCCGGCGCGGGCGGCTGTCGGCCGGCGGAATGAACCCGTGCTCGCCGGCGCTCATCATGTTGCGCTGGATGGCGCGCTGCAGCAGCACGAGCGCGAGGACGCCCAGAATGAATGTGAGCACCGCCGCAATCAGCAAAGTGAAAACGATGGCGCCGACGTCTGCGAATCCGGCCATATGCATGCCCCCGGCTCATAGTAGGCCAGGGGCCGCGCAATGCGAATGATCCAATCGGATCAGGGCTCGGGGCCGAAGCGGTTCGGGCCGTCGGTGCCGCGCATGCAGCCGAGCTCGACGATCGCCCAGATCAGGCCCACGAACGACAGCACGAACAGGATCGACGCCAGCTCCACCGCGCGGACGGTCCAGAAATAGATGGCGGCCAGGAAGAATCCGAACGGCGCGATCCCATAGATCAGATACCACCCGGCCGCCTTGTCGCGGTCGTGCAGCCGCTTGATCGTCACCGCGGAATGCATCCAGAGCCCGGTCCCGACGATGAACACGAACGCCACATAGCGCCCGATATCGCCGGTGCCGGCGGTCGCATCCTCGGCGATCCCGGAGAGGAAGCCGACGATGGCGACGAACGCCAGGAATCCCAGAAAGCAATACAAGCGGCCGATCCGGCCGTCATAGCCGAACATCAAATTGATGAAGGTGCCGACACGGCTTCTCGCGGCAGTTTCGGTCGCGGGGGTCTCGGTCAAAGCGGCCATTCCTCAGGCGAGCAGGCCGCCACAGAATCATCGTGCGACGGCGCGGCATCTTACCACGACCGGGGGTCTATCAGGACGGTGCACGTGGCGGGAATTGATGCCATCATTCAACGTAAACGGGCCCTTTCAACAACATCCACACGGCTCGCTTCTGGGGAGGACGGCAAATGATCTCACGGCGTGGATTCCTGGCTTCGACAGCCTGCGCGGGGGCGGCGGCGCTCGCACCGGCGGCGGCGCGGGCGCAGGCCTATCCGAACAACATTGTGCGCATCATCGTACCGTTCCCGCCCGGCGGGGCGACCGACGTGCTCGGTCGCGTGGTCGCGCACCACCTGCAGGGCCTGTGGGGGCAGACCGTGGTGACCGAATACAAGCCCGGCGCGTCCGGGCTGCTCGGCGCCCGCCAGGTCATCACCTCGCCGGCCGACGGCTACACGCTGATGCTGGCGTCGACCGGCGCGGTCCTGTCGGTGGCGGCGAGCCAGGGCGCCGAGCCAAGCAACTACGAGGTCACGAAAGAGCTCGCGCCGATCTCGCTGGTGGCGGCGCCGTCCTACATCCTGGTGGTCAATCCGTCGGTGCCGGTGAAGAGCGCCGCCGACATCATCGCCTATGCCAAGGCCAACCCCGGCAAGCTGACCTACGGCTCGTCCGGCGTCGGCACCGCGTCGCACCTCTCCGGCGCGCTGTTCGGCCAGATGGCCGGCGTCAACCTCTTGCACGTGCCCTATCGCGGCACCGGGCCGGCGGTGAACGACCTGCTTGGCGGACAGATCAACATGCTGTTCTCGCCGCCGCAGGTGGTGACGCAGCACATCGCGGTCGGCAAGCTGCGCATGATCGGCTCCACCGGCGCGGAGCGCTCGAAGCTGTTCCCGGATTTCCCGACGCTGGCGGAAACCGGCCTGCCGAAATATTCGTCGCTCGGCTGGTTCGGGCTGTTCGCGCCGGCGAAGACCCCGGCCGCGATCGTGAGCAAGATCTCAGCCGATACCGCGACGGTGCTCGCGCTCGACGACGCCAAGAAGCGGCTGATCGAGGCCGGCGCGGAGCCGGCGGCGAATGCGCCCGACGTGTTCACGAAGTTCGTCAACCAGGATATCGCCAAGTGGCTCGACCTCGGCCAGAAGGCGAATATCAAACTGAGCCCGTGAGACTCTCGATGCATCCGTAGGGTGGGCAAAGGCGCGTCTTCGCGCCGTGCCCACCAAACGCCGTCACTCTCGGAAAGGACGATGGTGGGCACGCTTCGCTTTGCCCACCCTACGACTACTGAGCCCGTGCCAAGTTATTCGCCGGCCTTGCCCAGGACCTGGTCGGGGTAACCGAAATACCACTCCAGGATCTTCCGATACACCGCGGTGAGCTGCACCAGGTCGGCGACCGGCGTTTGCTCGTCGACCTGGTGCATGGTGCGTCCGACCAGGCCGAACTCGATCACCGGGCAATAGTCCTTGATGAAGCGTGCATCCGACGTGCCGCCGGAGGTCGAGAGCGCCGGCGTGCGCCCGGTGACTTCCCGGATCGCGCCGGTCACCAGATCGATGAATGGCCCGGGCGGCGCCAGGAACGCGTCGGCGTTCGACGGCTCCCATTCGATATGCCAGCGGATATAGCTGCGCGCGGTGTTCTGGGCGCGGATCTCGATCAGCGCGCGCAGCGATTCCCGGGTGTAATTGTCGTTGAAGCGAATGTTGAAGCGCGCGCGCGCGCTCGCCGGGATCAGGTTCACGGTCGGGTTGCCGATGTCGATCGACGTAAATTCGAGATTGGACGGACCGAAATTCTCGCTGCCCTGGTCGAGCGGCTCATACATCAGCGCGCCCATGATCGCCACCAATCCGCGCACCGGATTGTCGGCACGTTCGGGATAGGCGACGTGGCCCTGCTTGCCGGTCACCACCAGCGTGCCGTTCTGCGAGCCGCGCCGCCCGACCTTGACCATGTCGCCAAGCTCTTCGGTATTGGTGGGCTCGCCCAGGATGCAATGGTCGAATTTTTCGCCGCGCTCCGCCGCCCATTTCAGGAGCTTCACGGTGCCGTTGACCGCAATGCCTTCCTCGTCGCCGGTGATCAGGAACGAGATCGTGCCTTGCGGCTTCTTCTCGGAGAGGTAGTCGAGCGCCGCCGAGACGGCACAGGCGATCGCGCCCTTCATGTCGACCGCACCGCGGCCGTACAGCATGCCGCCGACGAGCTCGCCGGCGAACGGCGGCTGCGACCAGGCGCTGTCGTCGCCAGGCGGCACCACGTCGGTATGGCCGGCGAAAACGAGATGCGGCGCGCCCGAGCCGATGCGGGCGTAGAGGTTCTCGACCGGCGCGGTGCCTTCCTCCGAAAAGGTGACGCGGTGCACCTCGAATCCTGCGGTCTTGAGGACGTTTTCGAGCAGCGCCAGCGCGCCGCCCTCGGCCGGTGTCACCGAGGGGCAGCGCAGCAGGTCGCGCGCGAGCAAAATAACGTTCATGCCACGCCATAGGGTAGGGCCGAACGCCCGTCAACGCGGTGGCGACATCAGGATAACCGCGGTCTCAAACCCGGCCTTCCAGCGGGTCCGGGCCGTATTGGTTGGGCCCGACCGTGCCGCGCAGGCAGCCGAACCAGATCAGCGCCCAGATGGCGAGGATCAACCACCAGCAAGCCCACAATGGCCCCGATAGCGCCAACGCGAGCGAGTGTGGCGGCGTCGAGATCACCCGTTGCGAGGGCAAACACGACGTCCATACCGGCAATGACGAAAAAGAGGATGATGAGGACAACCGGCCCGAGAACGAACAAAACGAGCCAGGCCGCGGTCCGGTTGAGGTCATGCAACCGTTTGGCGCCGGCGGCCAAGGCGATCCAAATCTGCGGAATGACGGCGGCGAGCGATACAAGGTTGCCAAGCAGTTTCGCCAACGACGGCCGCTATGATCGCGGCTACGACGCCGACGATGATATAAACAAGAATGCTCAGCCACCACTTGGCCCGATTGATCCGCCCGCTGAATCCGAAAAGCAGATTGCCCCAGTTGATATTTGCCATTGTGTTTTCTCTCCTCAGTCCCGCTGCTGTCGACTCTAAGCGGCCCGCTGGTCGCGGTAAAGCGGCGAGGGCGATCAATCCGCAGTTACGTGATGTAACCGGCCGGTGTGATCAGCTTGTTCCTGCAAGCGGATCGGGCCCGTAGCGGTTCTCGCCTACGGTGCCGCGGCGGAATCCGAAATCGATCAGCAGGATGATGGCCATAATGCCAACGGGTACTCCGATCACGTAGAACAGCGTGCTTGGCTTGGTGAGCGGGCCGATCAGGTCAAGCAGCACCAGCAGGTCGACGACGACGGAGCCGGCAATGAATATCCCGGGAACCCAGGTCGGTACGTTGCGGTCATGGCCGCGCTTCGCGAGCACAGCAAAACTCGGATACGCGAGCAGGAGACTTACGATCGAGCTCCAGCGCTCGCCGATCGCAAAGTGCGCAATCAGCTCGGGCACCAACAGGCACAATACCGCGATCCAGAATGGCTGGCGGCTGATGCGGCCGTCGATGCTGGTGAGGAGGTACGTCCAGTTCATCTTTGCCCCCGCTCTTGCTGGTAGCCCGCATGGAGCGTAAGCGAAATGCGGGACTATCCAATCCGCGGAACAATCCCCGGATTTCGCCATAGCGCGTCGAAGACGCGCGTAAACGCGCTTAAGGCTCCATCCGGGCTACGCTTGCGGGTCAGTCCCGCAACAGCTCGTTGATCGACGTCTTGGAGCGCGTCTTCTCGTCGACGCGCTTGACGATGACCGCGCAATAGAGGCTCGGCCCGCCACTCTTGCCCGGCATCGAGCCCGGCACCACCACCGAATAGGCCGGCACTTCGCCCTGGTGGACGGTGCCGGTTTCGCGGTCGACGATGCGGGTCGATGCGCCGAGATAGACGCCCATCGACAGCACCGAGCCTTCGCGCAGGATGACGCCCTCGGCGACCTCGGAGCGTGCGCCGACGAAGCAGTTGTCCTCGATGATCACGGGGCCGGCTTGCAGCGGCTCGAGCACGCCGCCGATGCCGGCGCCGCCGGAGATGTGGCAGTTCTTGCCGACCTGCGCGCAGGAGCCGACGGTGGCCCAGGTGTCGATCATGGTGCCGGAGTCCACATAGGCGCCGATATTGACGAACGACGGCATCAGGACGACGCCGGGCGCCACGTAAGCCGAGCGCCGCACCACGCAGTTCGGCACCGCGCGGAAACCGGCTTCGCGGAAGCGCGCGTCGTCCCAGCCCTCGAATTTGGAGGCGACCTTGTCCCACCACACCGACTGGCCGGGGCCGCCCGGCACGATGCTCATGTCGTTGAGCCGGAACGAGAGCAGCACCGCCTTCTTGAGCCACTGGTTGACCAGCCAGTTGCCGTTGTCGCCCTTCACCGCAACGCGCACCGCGCCGCGGTCGAGCAGGTCGAGCGCCGTCTCCACCGCCTCGCGCACCGGACCTTTGGTCGTGGGGCTGATGCCGTCGCGCTTCTCGAAGGCGTCGTCGATGGTCTTGGCGAGTTCGGCGTGCGACATGGGTATCCTCGGGGCGCTTGGGAGCGCGTTTTGTCGAGGGAAGAGCGGGGGATGTCAAGGCGGCCAGATGGTGCCGGCCATTCAGCGAAGCACGCGCGCCTTGATGGCGTTGGCGCGTGCGGCGTACTCGATCCTGCCGTCGGGTCGAACCGGCAATTGAGCTCGGACCGACTCGATGAGCCTGATCCGATTTTTTTCCGGCATGGCCGCAATCATCTTTGTCGTCGGGCTATAGCTTGGTGTTTGCGCGAGCCAGAATGCGTCAAAGTCCGGAAACGAAACGGTCACGTCGATGGTGCGGACTGCGATATCTTCGAGCCCCGCGCCGTCGAACAACGAACGAAGTGCACCAATTTGAGAATCCTCAGTGCCCGGCAGCGCGGGCACGTCAGCGATCGCCTCGCGCAGGCCCATACGGAATGGCCCACTCGGTGAAAGCTCGGCGCTGAAGTCCCACACATAACCTGCGACGATGCCGCCGGGATGCGCGACGCGGCGCATTTCCGACAAGGCGCGCGGCCGGTCGGGAATGAAGTTGAGGACCAGCGCCGCAGCCACGACGTCGAACGTGCCATCGGCAAACGGCAACGCTTGCGCATCGCCAACGCGGAATTCTGCTTGCTGCGTGATCGGCTTGCGCCGGGCGTGCTCGATCTGTGATGTGGCCTGGTCGATTGCGACAACGCTCGTGGGGCGCTTCATTTCCAGTATCAGCTCGGTGAACAAGCCTGTGCCGCACCCGACATCGAGCCAGCGCGCGCCGATCGGCGGCTTCACCCAATCGAGAAAAATGGTGCCAGCGGCACGGCCCCAATGCCCGATGAATTGCTCATAGGCCGCGCTGTCGTCAAAACTATGCGCATTGTCGGCCGGGTCTACTTTAGCGCCCGCACCTCGCGTCGGCATGGGGCTATTCAGCCTTGATACCGGCGGCTTTGACCAGCGCCGCATTGATGGCGATGTCTTTTTGGATATAGGCGTTGAATTCATTGATCGTCATGGGCATCGGATCGAGGACGAGCGTCGCGAACCGGTCCCGCACCTTGGGTGCTTGCAGTGCTTCGAAAGTCGCGCGATGGAGCCGGTCGACGATGCCTCGTGGCGTTTTTGCGGGGAGAAAAAGTCCGTACCAGATCGGATATTCCGCATCGACAAACCCGCCTTCCCGGATTGTCGGGACGTCCGGCAACGCTGGTATGCGGTTCGTGCCATTGACGGCGAGGGCCGTGAGCTGGCCTTGCCGAACCTGCTGCAAGACAAGCGCCGGCGGTCCGAAAAAGAAGTCAACGCGCCCGGCGATCACTTCGGACATTGCTTCGGCGCCGCCTCTGAAGGGCACGTGCACGGCGTCGATTCCCGCACTGACGCGGAATCGTTCCGCACTCAAGTGCGTCGCCGTGCCTACGCCGACCGACGAAAAGCTTAACGAGCCCCGCTTGGCTTTGCCGGCGGCGAGGAGATCGCCGACGGTCTTGAAGCCTCTCGCGGGCGAAACGACCAGGACGTTCGGCGAAATCCCGAGCGGGGCCACTGCCACAAAATCGCGGGCCGGGTCGTAACTCAGCTTCGGGTAAAGCGATGGAGCGATCGTGTGCGCGGACCCACTGGCGAGGATGGTGTAGCCATCGGGGTCCGATTTGGCCACGAACGCCGTTCCGATCGTGCCCCCTGCGCCGGTACGGTTTTCGACCACGATGGGTTGGCTGAGTTGTGACGAGAGCTGCTCGAATATCACGCGGGGGATGATGTCGGTCGAACTGCCGGCCGCGACCGGTACGACCGCCCGCAAGGGCTTTGTCGGCCAGTTTTGTGCTTCGGCCGTTGCCGTTGAAAGGGCTGACGCGAGCGCGATGGCGACCAGTGAGCATGCTGTCTTCATGGCGTGGGCTCCTCGTGCCGGCATGGGATTGAGGCCACGGCCCAGATCTTTCGTCAAATATATTATTACTCTGGACTTTATGCCGAACCGGCATAATCTTGCGGCATGGACCTGCGTCACTTGCGGACTTTTGTGACCGTTGCCGAGCAGGGGACTGTCTCGAAGGCGTCCACCCGTCTTGGAATCGCGCAGCCCGCGCTATCCCGCCAGATCAAGGATCTCGAAAGCGATCTCGGTATCAGACTGTTCGATCGTATCCGCCGCCGATTGTTGCTGACCACCGAAGGTGAGCAGCTTCTGAGCGATTGTCGCGGCATCATAGGTGCTGTGGGCTCGCTGGCGGAGCGGGCGAAGATATTGCGGCGTCCTGATGCCGGGTTGCTCAAGGTCGCGGCCACGCCCCAGACCATCGATGGTGTCCTGGCCGGATTTCTGGCTCGTTACGCGAAGCTTCGGCCGAATGTGCAGATCAAGCTAAGCGAGGCGGTTGGAGCCGGGCTGATGGCGATGCTGGAACGCGGCGAGGTTCATGTCGCGATCAGCACGGCAGGAGCCATACAGTCCGGCGATCACCCGCTGGAATCGATTTGGCTTCCGTCGTTGGAATTCGTGGCAGCCTGCAACCCGTCGTTCGAACTTGGGAAGGCAGCCGCCAGTGTCGACGTTCGAAGCCTGGGATTGCATCCGCTCCTGCTTCTGGACAGCAGCTTCGCTGTCCGCGCTGCGTTCGATGCCGCCTGCCGTGTGGCGGAGCTCAAGCCTAATATTCAGTTTGAAAGCCGGACCCCCCACACATTGCTGGCGCTTGCCGAGGCCGGCCATGGCATCGCGATCGTGCCTTCCGTGCTGCCCACCCATCGGTACGATTTGCAGATTTTCCGCCTGACCTACCGGCAGAGGCCCCTGCGGGAGGGCTATGCCATCGTACGCGACAAGCGGTGGTCATTGCCGCCGCCGGCGGAAGACTTCTGTCGCTTGCTCGTGAGTTACGTGCGCGAGGTCTTTCCGATTTCGCGGCCGTCTCGTTCCCGAACGGACGTGGTGCAGGGGCGCGGGGACCTACGCAAAGGGAAGACGACGAAGGCGAGGATGTGATATTTCGATCGCCACGCGACAACGAATGCAAGTTGGACTTGAGATGACAGGATTGATCCCGGCACTCATCGTGTTGCTTGCCGCCGATCCGGCGCTCGCCCATCACGCCATGCAGGGCGCGACCCCGACGACGTTCTCCCACGGCCTGCTCTCGGGGCTCGGGCATCCGGTGATCGGGCTCGATCATCTGGCCGCGATCATTGCGGTCGGTTGCCTGGCGGCGACGCAGCCGAAGGGCGCGTGGCTCGTGGCCGGCTATGTGATCGCGACCGTGGTCGGGGCGGCGGCGCATATCGGCGAGGCGACGGTGCCGAACGCGGAGGTTTTCGTTGCGGTATCCGTGGTCGCGCTCGGCCTGATCGTGTTCCGCAAGACGCCGCTGCGCCGCGATCTTGCGTTTGCGCTGTTCGCCGCCGTCGGCTTGATCAACGGCTATGCGCTGGGCGAGACCATCGCCGGCGCCGGGCGTACGCCGATCGTCGCCTATTTCATCGGGCTCGCACTGATCCAGATCGCCATCGCGCTGGCGATCATGTTCGGCATGCGCCTGCTCACGACGCGCGCGCAGCTGCAACTGTTGGCCATGCGGGTGATCGGCGCGTTTGCGGTCGGCGCCGGCGCCGCCATCCTGCTGCAACGTTACGCGACGGGTGCGTGACACAGTCTTGTGTCCCGGACGCGCTGCAGCACGCAGTGATGCAGCGCAGATCCGGGACCCCGGTTACTTTGCGCGTAAAAAAACCGGGGTCCCGGGTCAGCAGCGCATCACTCCGCTTTCGCTACGTGCTGCGCAGCGCCCGGGACACGATGCTGCTCTAGCCGCCGTTCAACCGCCGCCGTAGCAAGCGGTTGAATTCATCAGGTGCTTCGTACTGCACCCAATGCCCGGCGCCGGGAATAACGTCGAAGCTCGATCCCGGCTTGAACTGCTCGAGCTTCTCGCGCCGTTCATAGAGATAAGGCCCGGCGGTGGCGTCGTGCTCGCCCCAGATGCTGGCGAGCCGGCCCTTGAACGCCGGCAGCGTGGTCGAGAGGTCGCCGGTCGGATTGATGTGCTTGCCGCGCACGCGCGAGCGTTCGGCGTTGTGGAATTGCATGTAGAGCGCCGGCGCGTCGACGGCCTTCGGATCGCGCACCATCAGGATCTCGAGATTGGTGCGATGCGCCTCGCGCTTGGCATCGGCGGTCGGCAGCCGCCGCCACGATTTCATCGGCGCTATCGCGCCGCGCCGCGCCGTGGTGCCGACGGCACCGACCAGCACCAGGGTGGTGACGCGCTCGCCGGCGAGCCTGGTCACGAAGCCGGAGATCAACCCGCCCATGGAGAAGCCGGCGATCGCGAAGCGCCGTTCCTTCCCGAGGATCGCATCGATGCCGGCAAGGAGCGCAGCGGCGACCTTCTCCACGCTGGTCGGCACTCCCGGGCTTGCGGACTCGCCCGAGCCCGGGATGTCCGGCACCAGCAGCATGTAGTCACGCGAAAGGTCCTCGATGTTGCGCATCCAGTGCATCCAGCTGCCGGTGCCGCCGTGCAGCAGGACGAGCGGCTCGCCGTGGCCCCAGATGCGCCAGACCAGGTCGCCGTCGCCCACCGGAGTGGTGCGTCGGGTGCTGGCTTTGTCGAGGGTGTCGATGAGGGCGGGGCGCGGGTTTGTTTCTGTTGTCATGATTCGTAGTAGGTCGAGGCGTCGGCTGCGACCGAGGAGCGGAGCGGAACGCGCGCCGCGTCGTAGCCGTAAAGCCAGTCCGGGTTGGTTTCGTTGCGCATCCAGGTGTTGGCGCTGGAGCCGGCCTGCACCATGCTGGCGCGCGGCTTGCGTGCCTGCTCGTACAGGCGGAAAGCGCCGTCGAGCGTGTCGGCCTGATCGATCGCGCGCGCGAGCACGGCGGCGTCCTCGAGCGCCATCGCCGCGCCCGACGCCATGTAGGGCGTCATCGGATGGCAGGCGTCGCCGAGCAGGACGACGTTGCCCTTCCACCAGACCGGCAGCGGGTCGCGCTCATAGATGCCCCACTTGTGCACCTGCGGCGCCGCGGCAAGAATTTTCTGCACCTCGGAATGGAAGCTCACGAACGCCGCGCGCATCTCGGCGAGATCGCCGGTGGCCGACCAGGACTCTTTCGTCATCCAGTCGGCCTTTTCCGGCAGGCTGGTGGTGAAATAGACCTCGTCGCGCGCCGCGGTGACGAAATAGATCACGATGTGGCGGTCCTTGCCCCACCATTTGGTGCGCGACAAGCCGATATCGACGCCGCGCAGCAGCGACACCGGAAACGTCGTGCGGTAGGCGAGCCGGCCGGTGAAGCGCGCCTGCTCGGGCCCGGCAACGTGGTCGCGAACCGGCGAATGCACGCCATCGGCGCCGATAACGACGTCGGCCTCGGCCTCGCTGCCGTCGGCGAAGGTCAGCTCGACGCGCCCGCCGCGGTCGCGGAGCTGGGTGAGCTTCTTGCCGAGCCGGATGCTCTGCGCCGGCACCACCGACGCCAGCGCATCGTGCAGGTCGCCGCGATGCATGGTCAGGTAGGGCGCGCCGTAACGGGCCTCGACCTCGCGGCCGAGCGGATGATCGTTGGTCACCTTGCCGGAAAGCGCGTCGCGGTTGAGCGAGGTTTCCGGCGCAAACGCGGACGCCCGCGTGCGCTCCTCGATGCCGAGCCAGCGATGCACCTTCACGGCATTGGGGCTCTGCTGGATGCCGGCGCCCACGCGCGCGAACGCGTCGGCCTGCTCGTAGACGACCGGCTCGACGAAAAATTTACGCAGCGCCGCCGCGACGGCGAGGCCGCCGATGCCTGCACCCACGATCGCGACGGAGAGCTTCTGCTGATTGCGCATGCGGTTGGTTCAGGTGATCGCCACGGGCTCGGTGCGTTCCCTCTCCAGTCGAAGTCGGATGTTTCCGACTTCGACCACTCAACTAGTGCCGAACTCGGGTATACCCGAGTTCGGATGGGGAGAGGGTTAGGGTGAGGGGGGTCGAACCTATCGAGAGAGCTATACCCCCTCACCCCACCCCTCTCCCCAGCGGGGAGAGGGAGTCGACCGAGCCTGCCGCTTAATCATCACTCCTTATGTACCGATGATAACTAGCGCCTTGCGGCGATGGATTCCAGGAAGGCGACCAGGTTGTCGGTGACGTGATCGACATGGGGATCGTCGCGGCCCTCAAGCTCCCAGTCCTCGCGGAACACCTCGCGGGTGTTCTCCGGCACCACCAGCACCGTGGTCATGCCGAGCCGGTGCGGCACCGCGAGGTTGCGCGCGAGGTCCTCGAACATCGCCGCGCGCTCGGCGTTGACGCCATGCGCCTTGAGGAAGCGGTCGTAGACCGCCGGCGAGGGCTTCGGCTCGAGCTCGCCGGCGACGATGTCGAACACGTCCTCGAAGTGCTGCTCGAGCCCGAGCCGCGCCAGCACCGCGTCGGCGTGGCTGCGGGTGCCGTTGGTGAGAATAAGCTTGCGGCCGGCAAGCTTCTCGATGGCGACGCCAAGCGGAGGATTAGGCTCGAGCGGCGAGTGGTCGACCTGGTGCACGAAATCGAGGAAGTCGTCGGGCTTCATGCCGTGCTCGGTCATCAGCCCGCGCATCGAGGTGCCGTAGCGCTTGTAGTAGTCCTTCTGCAGCCGGAACGCCTCCTCATGGCTGATCTTGAGGAAGTCCGCGATGTAGTCGCGGATGCGTACGTCGACCTGCTGCCAGAGATTGACGTGGTGCGGATAGAGCGTGTTGTCGAGGTCGAACACCCAGGTGTCGACGTGGTCGAAGGAGCGCGCATGCCGAGGGTTCATCCGAGCTCCGCGCGAATTGGCGCCGTGATGGCAGCGGATTGGCAACGTTGCCTTTGGAGGTCGTGCGACAAATTTCTCAATCAGCCACTGCGTGATCCTGCGGCACGCGCGTGACGACGGCGGTGTCGGCGAGGATCGTCAAGTGCGAACCCGGCAGCGCCACATTGCGGGCAAGGCCCATCAGGGCGAGCAGGCGGATGGTCAGGTAAGTCACGTCGAATTCCCACCAGAGGTGGCCGTGTTTGGCAGAACGCGGAGCCGCGTGGTGGTTGTTGTGCCAGCCCTCGCCGTTGCTGATGATGCCGACCAGGAAATTGTTGCGGCTGCCTTCATCGGTTGCGTAGTTTCGGTAACCCCAGCGATGAGTGACGGAATTCACCGACCATGTGATGTGCCACACCAGCACCGTGCGCACGAACACGCCCCAAACCAAGACACTTGCTCCGAACTGGTGGGCTTGAGCCGCGCTGTCGCCCAGCATGAGCGCGGCCGCGAACCCGCCGGCGTAAAAAATGACCCATGAGGCCAGAACGAACAGGAACCAACGATTGCGTTCGAGGCTGCGATAAAAAGGATCGCGCAGGATGTCCTTGGAATAGCGGTCGTAGATGCCGAGCGTCCGCAGTTCCTCATTCTCGATCAGGAGCCATCCCATGTGACCCCAAAAGAAATTGACCAGCGGACTATGCGGATCGCTCCGTTCGTCGGCATGCTCATGATGACGCCGGTGAATCGCGACCCAACGCGCGGGCGTATCCTGAACGCAACACAATCCCAGAATGGCAAAAGCGTGCTCAAGTCGCCGCGGCAGAACCAAGCCGCGGTGAGTCAGCAGGCGATGGTAGCAAAGATTGATGCCGAGCGTGCCGAACACATAGAGACCCAGGATTGCGAGAACGACGCCCGTCCAACTGAAGAACCACGGAAACAGCGCAAGCAGCGCTATCGCATGGTAGCCGACGAACGATGTCGCGTATTGCCACGCGATCCGGCGGCGGGCGACGCCCGCGGGCAGCGGCAAGGACCCCGCGTTATTCACCGACATCGCTGCCACCCCGCCATGACATCCGAGGTCACGCTATCCCGCGAAGGCATTCTGTCGTTGCGACAGGGTATATGCAAGCCGAAGCCCCCACGATCGACCGAAATCTCCATCACCGGCGCATCAGCGTGCCGGCGCCGTGGTCGGTGAGGAGTTCCAACAGCACCGCATGCGGCACGCGGCCGTCGAGGATGACGACGCCCTCGACGCCCTGTTCGAGCGCATAGAGGCAGGTCTCGACCTTGGGGATCATGCCGCCGGAGATGGTGCCATCGGCGATCAGCCGGCGCGCCTCGTCGGCGGTGAGCTGATGGATCAGGTTCTTTGACTTGTCGAGCACGCCTGGCACGTCGGTGAGCAGCAGCAGGCGTTTCGCTTTCAGCGCGCCGGCGATGGCGCCGGCGAAGGTGTCGGCGTTGACGTTGTAGGTGGTGCCGTCCATCGAGGTCGCGAGCGGCGCCAGCACCGGGATGAGATCGCGGCCCAGGATCTGGTCGAGCACCATGGTGTCGACCCGCTCCGGCTCGCCGACGAAGCCGAGGTCGACGACCTTCTCGATATTGGAGCCGGGATCGGCGATGGTGCGGCTGATCTTGCGCGCCTTGACCATGTCGCCGTCCTTGCCGCTCAGGCCGACCGCCTTGCCGCCGGCGGCGTTGATGAAGCCGACGATCTGCTTGTTGATCGAGCCGGCCAGCACCATCTCGACGACCTCGATGGTGGCGGCGTCGGTGATGCGCAGGCCGTCGGCGAATTCCGACTTGATGCCGAGCCGCTTGAGCATGCCGCCGATCTGCGGCCCGCCGCCGTGCACGACCACGGGATTGATGGCGGTCTGCTCCATCAGCACGATGTCGCGGGCGAAGCTCCGCGCCATCTCCTCTTCGCCCATGGCGTGGCCGCCGTACTTCACCACCACGATCTCCTCGTCGTAGCGCTGCATGTGCGGCAGCGCCTCCGACAGGACGTGGGCGATGTCGTGGGGCGAAATGCTCATGGTGCGATCCTCAATCTTCCTCCGCCCCTCATCCTGAGGAGCGCCGAAGGCGCGTCTCGAAGGATGGGGCGGCCTCGATGCTTCGAGACGGCGCTAGCGCGCCTCCTCAGCATGAGGCCGGGAGAGAGCGAACATCGCTCTCGGCGGTTGCCTTTTAGCGGGCGCCGCGGCGAGGGGGAAGGGGTTGCGGCACCAGCAGCCGTTGCCTTCGGCGGGTTCCTCTGGTGGTCTGGCGCGCGATGGTTGATGACCGATCGATGACGCGCCCGCCCGACGGCATCCGCCCGTCGACGGTCGTCATCCTGTTCCTCTGGGTGATGGCGGCGCTGTCGGTGCCGATCCTCACCCATCCGCTGCCGCCGCTGATCGACTACCTCAACAATCTGGCGCGCGCCCACATCATCGCGACCATCGGCACCGACGCCGACTTCCAGCGCTTCTATACGATCGAATGGCGGATCATCCCCAACCTGATGATGGATCTGGTGGTGCCCGTGCTCAACCGCTTCATGGGCATCTACGCCGCCGGGCAGGTGTTCACGGTCGCGACCTTCATCCTGATGCTCAGCGGAACGTTTGCGCTGCACCGCGCGCTGTTCGGCCGCTGGTCGGTGGTGCCGATCGCCGCCGCGCTGATCATCTACAACGAAGTGTTCCTCGTCGGCGTGATGAACTACGTGTTCGGCGTCGGGCTTTCGCTATGGGCGCTGACGATTTGGATTACGCTGCGCGAGCGCGTCTGGCCGTGGCGGATCATCGTGTCGACGTTGTTCGTCGTCGCGCTGTTCTTCTGCCACCTGTTCACGGTCGGGCTCTACGGACTCGGGCTGCTGGCGTTTGAAACGCATCGGCTGTGGGCGGCGCGGCGGGAGCCGCTTGCGCCTCGGCTGCTCGATTTCGCCGCCAGTGGCGCGCCCTTCCTCGCTGCTGTCGCGCTGCTGCTCGCGAGCCCGACCATGGGACTGGCCGGCGAGGTCACCTGGGAGTTCTGGGGAAAATTCCAGGGACTGCTGCTGGTGTTCACGGTCTACTACTATTCCGTCGCGGTGCTCTTGATCGTCGCGCTCGCGCTCGCCCTCGCATGGCTCACTTGGCGCGGGCTGATCCGTCTGCATCCGGTCGGCTGGGCGCTGCTCATCGTCGGCGGCATCGTCTTCCTGGCGATGCCGCGCGTGTTGTTCGCCACCCATCTTGCCGACCAGCGGCTGCCGGTCGCGCTGGCTTTGATGCTGATCGCCGCGACCGACATCGATCTGCGGCAGCGGCAGGTGCGGCGCGTTCTGGCAATCCTGTTCGCCGTTTTGCTCGCGGTCCGCCTCGGCGAGGTGCAGACCGCATGGAACACGCTGGCGCCGCAGACGGCGGAGTTCCTGCGCTCGGCGCGCTCGGTCGAGCGCGGTTCGCGCATCCTGGTCGCGCATGGCGACCGCACCGCCTACGAGGCAACCGGAATTGTCAGCGATTTCGGCCTGCTGCATGCGGCGTCGCTGGCGACCATCGAACGGTCGGCGCTGGTGTCGACCGCATTCGTCGTTCCGGGGAAGCACGTGTTGCAGGTGCGCGAGCCGTTCCGCCGCTTCGTCAATCTCGAAGACCGCGTGCCGCCGTCGATCGAGTGGCTCACGCGCGCGACCGGCGCCGGCGCCAACGCGCAACTGTACTGGAGCGCGTGGCCGCAGCATTTCGACTATCTGTATGTGCTGTTCACCCAGCCCGGCAGCGCCAACCCGGACGCGAAGCACCTTGCGCTTGTCGCGGATGCACCGGGGTTCCAGCTCTATCGCGTGATCAGGTAGTCGCGCGCTCGGCGACGAGCCGCGCGATGGCCGCGCGCAGCTCCGGCATGCCGGCGCCATTGCGTGAGGACGTCGCCAGCACCTCCGGGAACGCGGCGGGTGCTTCGCCAGCGCGACGTTGATCGCCGCGATCCGTTCCGCGAGATCGGCCGCGGGCACCTGATCGGCCTTGGTCAGCACGACCTGATAGTTTACCGCCGCTTTGTCGAGCGTCTTGAGCACGCCGTCGTCGACCGGCTTCAGGCCGTGCCGGGCGTCGATCAGGAGGTAGACGCGCGCGAGGTTGGCGCGGCCGGCGAGGAAGGCGTGGATCAGCCCGGTCCAGGCCTTCACCTTGGCCTTCGAGGCGGCGGCATAGCCGTAGCCCGGCATATCTACCAATGTGAGTGGGTCAGCCGACGTGCGCGTTGCAGGACCGGCGAAGAAGATCAGCTCCTGGGTGCGGCCGGGCGTGTGCGACGTGCGCGCCAGCGCATTGCGGCCGGTCAGCGCGTTGATCAGGCTCGACTTGCCGACGTTCGAGCGGCCGGCAAAGGCGATCTCGAGCCCGCGCATCGGCGGCAGCACCGCGAACGTGCCGGCGGCGTGGGTGAATCGCCAGTCGCCCGCGAACAGCTTGCGGCCGGTTTCGATCTCGTCGGGGGTGAAGTCGCTCATTCCAATCGCCACATGAGACGGCATCTGAAGGGGGGCCAATGTCTCTACCACGGCTATACACCGATCTGGCGAGCTGGTGGCCGCTGTTGTCGCCGCCGGAGCACTATGAGGAGGAGGCGGAGGTGATCATCGCCTTCCTGCGGGAAGCGCTGGGCACGGTGCCTGCAACGATCCTCGAGCTTGGCTCGGGCGGCGGCAACAGCGCCTCCTACCTCAAGCGGCATGCGGCGATGACGCTGGTCGACCTCTCGGCAGGCATGCTCTCGGTCAGCCGCAAGCTCAATCCCGGTGTCGAGCACGTCGAGGGCGACATGCGCAGCGTGCGCCTCGGGCGGACCTTCGACGCGGTCTTCATCCACGACGCCATCATGTACATGACCACCGAAGCCGATCTCGCCGCGGCGCTGGCGACCGCGCATGCGCACCTGAAGCCCGGCGGTGCACTGCTCGTGATGCCGGACTGCGTCAGCGAAACCTACGTGCCGAATGTCGAGGACGGCGGCGAGGATGGGGAAGACGGCCGCGCGATGCGGTACCTGATCTGGACGCATCCGCCGGTCGCGGGCGCGACCGCGTTCTACGAGGACTTTGCGATGATGCTGCGCACGCCCGACGGCGCGGTTGAATGCGTGCACGACCGCCATGAGTTCGGCGTGTTCTCGCGTGCGCAGTGGCAGGAGGCGTTCCGCCGTGCGGGCTTTGCGGGCGCCAGCGAACATGCCGACCCGTGGCGACAGATCGTCTTCATCGCGCGCAAGGAGTGACGGACGCTATTTGGTAGCAACGTCCTTCTTGCCTTCGGCCTTCTTCATGCCGAACAGCGCCTTGATGTTGTCCAACAGCTCGATCTTGGCGCCGTGCTTATGCATGATGTAGCTCTGCTGCGTGACCGAGAGCAGGTTGTTCCAGGCCCAGTAGATCACCAGCCCGGCCGAGAAGCTCGCCAGCATGAAGGTGAAGATCAGCGGCATCCAGTCGAAGATCATCTTCTGGGTCGGGTCCGGCGGCGCCGGGTTGAGCTTCATCTGGAACCACATCGTGATGCCCATGATGATCGGCCAGACGCCGATCATCAGGAACGGGCCGATGTTGGGGCCGAGCGTCGCCAGCGGGTCCCAGGGAATGAGCCCGAACAGGTTGAAGATCGTGGTCGGGTCCGGCGCCGACAGGTCCTTGATCCAGCCGAAGAACGGCGCGTGGCGCATCTCGATGGTGATGAACAGCACCTTGTAGAGCGCGAAGAACACCGGGATCTGGATCAGGATCGGCAGGCAGCCGGCGATCGGATTGATCTTCTCCTTCTTGTAGAGCTCCATCATCGCCTGTTGCTGCTTCACCTTGTCGTCGCCGTAGCGGTCGCGGATGGCGAGCATCTCCGGCTGCACCGCCTTCATCTTCGCCATCGAGGCGTAGGATTTGTTGGCGAGCGGGAAGAAGAAGATCTTGATGATGACGGTGATCAGCAGAATGGCGATGCCGAAATTGCCGAAGTAGCGGTAAATCCAGTCCATCGCCAGGAACAGCGGCTTGGTGATGAAATGGAAGTAGCCCCAGTCGATCAAGAGCTCGAAGCGGTTGAGCTTGTATTGCCGCTCGTAGCCGTCGACGGTCTCGACTTCCTTGGCGCCGGCGAACAGGCGCGCATTGGCGGAGCCGGTCGCGCCGGGCTCGATCGTCACCGAATCAAGCAGATAGTGGGTCTGATAGGTCTTGGTGGTGCCGGCCAGACCGGACGAAAAAACCGCCTGGATCGCGGCGCTGGTGTCCGGCACCAGCGTTGCCGCCCAGTATTTGTCGGTGATGCCGAGCCAGGCATTGGTGGCCTTGAATTGGATCTGCTTCTGCTTCTCGATGTCGGCGTAACCGACCTCTTTGAGGCCCTGTTCGCCGAACACGCCGATCAGGCCTTCGTGCAGGATGTAGAAGCCTTCGAGCTTCGGATGCCCGTGCCGCGAGATCAGCGCATAGGGATAGAGGGTCGCGGGCTCCGCGCCCTTGTTCACGACCTCGTCGCGCACCGTGAACATGTACTTGTCGTCGACCGAGATGGTGCGGCGGAATTCCAAGCCCTGGCCGTTGTCGTGCACAAGCGTGACCGGACGCTCGACGCCGAGCGTGCCCTTGCCTTGCTGCTTCCACACGGTGTCGCTGTTCGGCAGCGGCATGGTGTTGCCGGCGGCCGCGACCCAGCCGAATTCGGCATAGAACGGCAGCGGCGCGCCGGACGGCGCCAGCAGCACCACTGGCGGCGACTTCGGGTCGACGGTCTCACGATAGAGCGTGAGGCTGAGATCGTCGATGCGGCCGCCCTTGAGATTGATCGAACCGGCGACGCGCGGCGTCTCGATGCCGAGGCGCGGCGAGGCTTTGAGCGCGGCCTCCCGCGTCATCGTCTGGCCCGGCACCACGGCAGGCGTGGGCGTGACCTGGCCGGGCGTCGGCTGCGCGGTTGGTGCCGGCTGTCCGGTCGGGGCTGGCGCGCCCGGCTGCGGGACCGACGTCGTCGGTTGCTGCTGCGTCTGCTGCTGTTGCTGCTTCTGTTGCTGCTGCATCGACGGCAGGCCGAAAAAGATCTGCCATCCGATCAGCACGATGGCCGACAGCACGATGGCGAGCAGCATGTTCTTCTGGTCGTTCATCTCATCGGCCCGGTTTGCGCCCGCCGCGCTCTAGACGTCGCAGTGCGTTGCTGAAGTCTTCGATCATCGTCTCGAACTGCCGGCTCAGCGCGGTGCGCCGTCCCACCAGCACGTAGTCGTGGCCGGAGCGCAGGCTGTCCGACGCTGACCGTCGCACGATGTCGCGTAGCCGCCGGCGCACGCGATTGCGCTCGACCGCGGTTCCAACCTTGCGCGATACCGTGAAGCCGATGCGGGCCGGTCCGTCGTCGTCGCGATTGCGCCCCTGCAGCACGAATGCCGCCGTCGCAACCTTGGCCCCGCTGGCTGCGGCCAGGAAATCCGCCCGCTGCTTCAACCGGACCATCGTGATGATCAGGATCAGGCGCTGAGCCGCTTGCGGCCCTGCTTGCGCCGGGCTGCGACCACCTTGCGGCCGCCTGTGGTCGCCATACGTGCGCGAAATCCGTGACGGCGCTTGCGCACGATCTTGCTGGGTTGATAGGTCCGCTTCACGGGTGCTTCTCCGCCTGGATCAGGTGTCTCGCCGAAGGACCGCCCCACATCGCACCGGCGCGCTGCCGAACGGCGGCTTCGCGCCCGAAAAACGCCATCTGTGGGGATCGCCGGCACTTTTCAAGTCCCGCGGCTTATAAGGGAGGCCGCCCTTGCTCGTCAATGGAACACGGTTTGCCCGCAAGTCCGTGAAGTCCCTGCAAAATCGGCTCAAATCACGGTGAGATGACGGTGTCAGGCGCGGCATCAAGCACAGCTCTCATGTATAGAGGTCGCTAAAGTCCTCTGGTTAACCTCGATGCGGCGCATACGGTCAGGCGGACCGGCCGGGTGAGGGCCCTTTTGGAGCGATGATGTCCGAACTGCCCGCCGATCCGACGCCAGCGCGATATACCCTGCGCCGCTGGATGCCGCTGATCGTGCTCGTGGTGCTGTCGATCACGGCGATCGTGATCGGGTGGAACCAGAAGATTTCCTTGGAGACCATGGTTCGCCACAACGAGGCGATCCACGCCTTCATCCAGGCCAACCGGATCACGTCGATCGCGATCTACGTCGCCATCTATGTGGTGGCGATAGCACTGTCGCTGCCGGGCGGCTTGGTTATGACCATGACGGGCGGCTTCCTGTTCGGCGGCCTGGTCGGCGGCGCGGCCACCGTCGTCGGAGCGACCGTGGGGGCCGTGATCCTGTTCACGATTGCCAAGAGCGCTTTCGGCGAGCATCTGACCCGGTGGGCGGGACCGCTGGCAGAAAAACTCGCCGCCGAGTTTCGCGCCGACGCCTTCCACTATCTCCTGTTCCTGCGGCTGGTGCCGGTGTTCCCGTTCGTCCTGATCAATCTGGTCGCCGCGATCGTCGGCGTGCGGCTGCCGACCTTCGTCGCTGCCACCGGCATCGGGATCATCCCGGGGACCTTCACCTTCGCGTTCCTGGGTGCGGGCCTCGACAGCGCGATCCGCGCGCAGGGCGCGATCTATAATGCCTGCCTTGCCTCGGGCCGCACCGACTGCAAGCTCGATTTCGATTTCAAGGCGGCGGTGACACCGGAACTCCTGGGCGCGCTGGCCGCGCTCGGTGTGCTGGCGCTGATCCCGGTCGCGGTGAAGCGGATCCGCGCGCGGCGGGCGGCCAGTTCGGCGGGGTAGTGAAAGCAGTTATGTGAATTGTGGTGAAGCAGCGAACTCGGTGCGTTCCCTCTCCCCGGAGGGGAGAGGGTTAGGGTGAGGGGGGTCGAACCTATCGAGGGATGCTGTACCCCCTCACCCCACCCCTCTCCCCAACGGGGAGAGGGAGCAGATCGAGCTCCGCTGCACTAGGGTGCGCCCGCATTACCATTCGTGGCACGTGTTCACCGAGGGGAGGGAATGGCCGAGCTCATCACACCCGACATCTGCGTGATCGGAGCGGGCTCCGGCGGCCTCACGGTGGCGGCCGCGGCGGCTGCGTTCGGCGTGCCGGTGGTGCTGGTCGAGAAGGGCAAGATGGGCGGCGAGTGCCTCAATTCCGGCTGCGTGCCGTCGAAGGCGTTGATCGCCGCCGCGCGGCGCGCGCATGGCGCCTCGGGCGCCTCGGGCCTCGACGCATTCGGGATCACGGCGTCGCCCCCGCAGATCGATTTCGCCCGCGTGCACGATCACGTGCAGCGCGTGATCGCGGCGATCGCGCCGAACGATTCAAGAGAACGCTTCACCGGCCTCGGCGTGCGCGTGATCGCGGGCGAGGCCCGCTTCAAGGACAAGAACACCGTCGCGGTCGGCGACGACATCGAGATCAAAGCGCGCCGCGTGGTGATCGCGACCGGCTCGTCGCCCGCGATCCCCGCCATCCCCGGGCTCGAGCGGGTGGCGTTCCTCACCAACGATACGGTGTTCGACCTTAAAACCTGCCCGCAGCATCTCATCGTCGTCGGCGCCGGGCCGATGGGGCTCGAGCTCGCGCAGGCATTCCGCCGGCTCGGCGCCGCGGTGACGGTGCTGGAAGCCGGCACGCCGCTCAAGCGCGAGGACGCCGAGTGTGCGCGCATCCTGCTCGATCAGCTCGTCGCGGAAGGCGTCGTGCTGCGTCAGGGCGTCTCCATTGCGCATGTCGAAGCGAGCGGAGCGGGCGTTGCGGTCGTGCTCGGCGGCGCGGCCGGTCAAGGGGGCAACCATGAGCGCATCACCGGCAGCGATCTCCTGATCGCGACCGGCCGCCGCGCCAATGTCGAGGGTCTCGATCTTGAAGCCGCCGGCATCGAGCATACGCCGGCCGGCATCAAAGTGAATCGGGCACTGCGCACGCGCAATCGCCGCGTCTACGCCATCGGCGACGTCGCGGGCGGGCCGCAATTCACCCACGCCGCCAACTATCACGCCGGGCTTGTCATCCGGAACGCGTTGTTCCGCCTTCCCGTGAAGGCCGACGACAGCCTGATCCCGCGCGTGATCTTCACCGATCCGGAACTGGCGCATGTCGGCCTCACCGAGGACGAGGCGCGCCGCGCCCGCAAGACCATCCGAATCCTGCGCTGGCCGCTGGCCGAGAACGACCGCGCCCAGGCCGAGCGGGCGACCCGCGGCCATATCAAGGTCATCACCGAGAAGGGCGGCCGTATCCTGGGCGCCACCATCGTCGGAACCGCCGCCGGCGAGCTGATCACGCCCTGGTCGTTGGCGCTGGCGAATCGGCTCAATATCCGGGCCATTGTCGGTACTGTGGTGCCATATCCGACCTTTGGCGAAATTGGTAAACGCGCGGCAATCAGCTATTTTCTGCCGAGTTTGACGAGCCCGTTTGTGCGGCGCATCATCGGCTGGTTGCGCCGGTTCGGCTAAACGGCGGAATTACGGGTGCATTCCCGGTCAGGTTGGCTCCGCCCTTAGTTCCGCTCGTCCCCGCGCAAGCGGGGACCCAGGCTAAATCAAGACTGGATTCCCGCTTGCGCGGGAATGAGCGGGCGATGGAGCCGATCCGACTGGAGAGAAGTCCGCGATCGATCATGGACCAGACCACGGACCACACCGACGCCAAGAATGGGACCGGCCTGAAGCAGCGGCTCGCCGCGCGGCTTGGCCTGTCCGACAAGCTCCTCGTCCTCACGATCCTGTTCGTGATGATCGCGGAAGTGCTGATCTATGTGCCGTCGATCGCGAACTACCGACTGAATTGGCTCAGGGATAAGCTCAGCGACGCCTACACCGCCGCGCTGGTGCTGGAGGCGACGCCGGACGTGCCCGACCATCTGACCCGGCAGGTGCTCGACTCGATCGGCGCCCGCGCGGTGGCCATGAAGATGGGCAGCCAGCGCCGCCTGCTGATGGTCGGCGACATGCCGCCGTCGGTCGATCACGAAATCGACGTGCGCGACACGTCCTGGCACCGCGCCATCATGCATGCCTTTGCGGTTCTGCTCTCGAACGACAACGAGGTGATCCGCGTGCTCGGCAATGCGCCGCGCGGCGGCGAGTTCGTCGAGATCATCATGGACGAGAAGCCGCTGCGCGCGGCGATGCTGCAGTTCTCGGCGAACATCCTGCTGCTGTCGCTGATCATCTCCGCCATCACCGCGGCGCTGGTCTATCTCGCGCTGCACTACCTGTTCGTGCGGCCGCTGCATCGGATCACGGCGAACATGACGCGCTTCCGCGACGACCCGGAAAATCCCGCGCGCGTCATCGTCGCCTCCGGCCGGCAGGACGAGATCGGCACCGCCGAGCGCGAGCTCGGCGACATGCAGCGCGAGCTCGGGTCGCTGCTGCAGCAGAAGACCCGCCTCGCGGCGCTCGGCCTCGCCGTGTCGAAGATCAACCACGACCTGCGCAATTTGCTTTCGTCCGCGCAATTGTTCTCCGACCGCCTGTCGAGCTCGCAGGACCAGCAGGTTCAGCGCTTCGCGCCCAAGCTCATGCGGGCGCTCGAACGCGCGATCTCGTTCTGCGAGTTGACGCTCTCCTACGGCCGCGCGCAGGAGCCGCCGCCCGACCGCCGCCAGATCGCGCTCGAGCCGCTGGTGCAGGAGGTGCGCGAGTTGCTCGAGCTCGCGCCCGACACGCCGATCCGCTGGATCAGCGCGGTCGAGCGCGGGCTGATGGTCGACGCCGACCCCGACCAGCTGTTCCGCGTCGTGCTCAACCTCACGCGCAATGCGGTGCAGGCGCTGCAGAGCCGCGATGCCCGCGATCCCGGCCGCGACCAGATCCGCATCACCGGCCGCCGCGAAGGCGCCGTGGTCGAGATCGAGGTCGCCGACACCGGCCCCGGCATTCCGGAAGCGGCGCGCGCGCATCTGTTCGAACCGTTCAAGAGCTCGACCCGCGCCGGCGGCTCCGGCCTCGGCCTCGTCATCGCCGCCGAGCTGGTGCGGGCGCACGACGGCGACATCCGCCTGGTGGAAGGCACCATCGGCGCGACCTTCCGCGTGACGATCCCGGACCGCGCGGTCGAACTGCAGGCGCGGAGCAGCGAGCGGCAGCGGGCGTAGCGCTGCGGGCCTTTCTTCCGACAGACGCTTCTCTATCTCCGTCATCCTGAGGTGCGCGGCCGGTCGGCCGCGCCTCGAAGGACGACGGCCCGGCTGCTGCACCACCTTGGCCGTGCATCCCCGGATCAAGTCCGGGGCAGGCTCTTCGAGGCTGCAATAGCGCGTCGCAGACGCGCGTAAACGCGCTCATGGCTCGCGCCTCAGGATGACGGATTAGGGACGGAACGCGCTGAAAACAGGCCCGTTTCCGCCTCCCTTGCCATCGCGGAACGGAGGCTATAGCTATGACCCCGTTCCGGGCGCCTTTGGCGCCCGGTTCTGCCCGCGCATTCCGCCGAAAAATTCCGGCGCGATGCGCACGACGCGCCCGTAGCTCAGCTGGATAGAGCACCAGACTACGAATCTGGGGGTCGGGAGTTCGAATCTCTCCGGGCGCGCCACCACCTTTGCATAAAAGGTGCGATATGCTTCATCCCGTTGCTCCTCGTCTTTCCGGCAACGGATATTGATCCATGAACAAAACAGAACTCAACGTCCGCAGCATCCTCTCCGGCCAGGCGCCCAACGACACGCCCATCACCGTCAAAGGCTGGGTGCGCACGCGGCGCGACTCGAAGGCCGGCATCTCGTTCGTGCACCTGTCCGACGGATCGGCGTTCCATCCGGTGCAGGTGGTCGCGCCCAACACGCTGCCCAACTACGCCGACGAGATCCTCAAGCTGACGACCGGTTGCGCCATCGAGGCGACCGGAACGATCGTGCCGTCGCCGGCGAAGGGGCAGCCGTTCGAGATGCAGGCGAGCGCGATCAAGGTGATCGGCTGGGTGGACGATCCCGATACCTATCCGATCCAGCCGAAGCCGCACACGATGGAGTTCTTGCGCGAGGTGGCGCATTTGCGGCCGCGCACCAACGTGATCGGCGCCGCGACGCGCGTGCGCCACACGCTGGCGCAGGCGATCCATCGGTTCTTCGACGAGCGCGGCTTTGTCTGGGTCAACACGCCGATCATCACGTCGTCCGACGCCGAAGGGGCAGGGCAGCTGTTCCGGGTCTCGACGCTCGACCTCGCCAACCTGCCGCGCACGCCGGAGGGCAAGGTCGATTTCGCCAAGGATTTCTTCGGCAGCGAGGCGTTCCTGACGGTGTCGGGACAGCTCAATGTGGAGGCGTACTGTCTCGCGCTCACCAAGGTCTACACGTTCGGGCCGACTTTCCGGGCGGAGAATTCCAACACCAGCCGGCATCTTGCCGAGTTCTGGATGATCGAGCCGGAGATTGCGTTCGCCGATCTCTCGGACGATGCGACGCTGGCCGAGCAGTTGCTCAAGTACTGCCTCGAGACCTTGCTGAAAGAGCGCGCCGACGATCTCGCCTTCTTCGACGAGCGGGTCGAGAAGGGGCTGCTGGCGAAGCTTCAGGGCATCGTCAGCTCCGAGTTCGTGCGCATGGATTACGGCGAGGCGGTCGCGGTGCTGGAGAAGGCGAAGGAGAAGTTCGAGTTTCCGGTCAAATGGGGCATCGACCTGCAGTCGGAGCACGAGCGCTATCTCACCGAGAAGCACGCCAAGAAGCCGGTCATCGTGATGAACTATCCGAAGGGCATCAAGGCGTTCTACATGCGCCTCAACGACGACGGCAAAACCGTCGCGGCGATGGACGTGCTGGCGCCCGGGATCGGCGAGATCATCGGCGGCAGCCAGCGCGAGGAGCGGCTCGACGTGCTCGATGCGCGCATGGACGAGTGCCACATCGATAAGGAGCACTACGCCTGGTACCGGGATCTGCGCCGCTACGGCACGGTGCCGCACGCGGGCTTCGGCCTCGGGTTCGAGCGTACGCTCGCCTATGTCACCGGCCTCGCCAACGTGCGCGACGCGATCCCGTATCCGCGAACGCCAGGACACGCCAAGTACTGACACGCCAAGTACTGACACGCGAAGTATTGATGCGCGCACGTCGCGCAAGGCGGTCATGCAACAAGAGGCAGTGCCAGCGTCGCGATCTCCTCGCCCCAAATCGCATGCGCGCGCCGGTTCGGATGGAAGCCGTCGCACGAGAACAGGTCCGGCTCCAACATGGGGATCCGTTCCACCACGAGACGCGGCAGCCGCTCAGGCAAGCGATCGGCCGCCGCCTGCAGTACGGCTGACCGCCAGCCGAGGATGCTGCGAAGCGGCCATGGCAGCGCCGGAAAGCACTGCAGAGGGGCGACGCCCGCCACGATGACGGCTGCGTCGCCGACGCGGCTCCGCGCGGCGGTCACGAGCCCGGCAAGGTCGCGGGCGAATTTGGTCGGCGAACGGTAGGCCGTTGCGTCGTTGACACCGAATGCGACGATGAGAAGGTCGGCTGGTTCAGGCGCCACGCGCGGCAGCAGCTGCTCCCGGGCATCCCGGACGGTGGCACCTGAAAGCCCCTCGGCGCGCCAAACGACCGGACGACCGGTCCGACGCGCCAGCGCCCGTGCCGTCGTGGCGGCGACCGTATCGTCGCCGCGCGCCAGTCCGACGCCACAGACGGTCGATTCGCCAATAGCGAGGAGCCGGATCGCTGGACCTGCGCCTCCGACCACACCGTGGTGCGGCGGCGCGGCGGGAGGCAAACGCGGCACGCGGCGGCGCGTCGCCGCACCCTGCGCCATCACCAGCGGCAACAGCGCCAGCGACCCGCAGAGACCAGCCGCGATGGCCGCGCGCGACGTCTTCGCGAAAGGAAACGCGGCTTGGCCGTTGGCCGCGGTCGTCGGCATTTTGGATTGTGTCGGCGCCTCGCCCGTGCAGGCGTGGGAGGTGGTGAGCATGGCTGACTCCCACGGTGGTGGAATGACGCTGTCAGCGCCGTTCTCGATACGCGGCAAGCACCTAAACTTTGCGGCCATCTTCGCTTGACGGCGATAGCCTTATGTCCGACGAAAACGTTTCTTGATGCTGTGAGTTCCGTCAGAAAAGACGTGTTTTATGAGTGGGATGGCGGGCAGGAGCGACATGGCAAAACCGCTGTCAGGCAAAATCGCCCTCGTTGCCGGCGCCACCCGCGGTGCCGGTCGCGGCATCGCCGTTGCGCTCGGCGAGGCCGGCGCCACGGTCTACTGCACCGGCCGAACCAGCGGCGGTGCGCGCTCGGAGATGAACCGGCCGGAGACGATCGAAGAGACCGCGGCGCTGGTCGATCAGGCCGGCGGCCGCGGCATCGCCGTGCAAGTCGATCATCTCGTGCCCGACGAGGTGCGTGCGCTGGTCGCGCGCATCGAGCGCGAGCAGGGCGTGCTCCATCTGCTGGTGAACGACATCTGGGGCGCCACCACGATGGAGTGGAACAAGACCGTCTGGGAATCGTCACTCGAGAACGGGCTGCGCACGTTGCGGCTCGCGGTCGACACCCACGCCATCACCAGCCATTTTGCGTTGCCGCTGCTGATCAAGACGCCGGGCGGGCTGGTGGTCGAGGTGAACGACGGCACCACCGAGTACAATGCGACGAACTACCGGGTCTCGTTCTTCTACGACCTCGCCAAGGCGGCGGTGAACCGCATGGCGTTCGCGCTGGCGCATGAGCTCGAGCCCCATGGCGCCACCGCGGTGTCGCTGACGCCGGGCTGGCTGCGCTCGGAGGCGATGCTCGACGCCTATCGCGTCACCGAAGCGAACTGGCAGGACGCGACAAAAATCCAGCCGCACTTCGCGATCTCCGAGAGCCCGCTGTTCGTCGGCCGCGCCGTCGCGGCGCTCGCGCAGGACCCCGACGTGGCGCGCTGGAACGGACAGTCGTTGTCGAGCGGACAGCTGGCAAAAATCTACGGCTTCACCGATCGCGACGGCAGCCGGCCCGACGCCTGGCGCTACGTCGTCGAGGTGCAGGACGCCGGCAAGCCCGCCGACGTCACCGGTTATCGGTGATGGAGGAGCCGCCGCATCGCCCTTGCCTCGCCAATGCCAATGCTTGTATACAGTAGAATACAAGAACAGACCGGAGGGGATTCCATGGCCTTCGCCGACACCGCCACGCAATCGCATGTCCACTATCGCGGCCTGCGCGAATGGCTCGACAAGGTGCAGGGCATGGGCGAGCTGCTCTGCGTCAACGGCGCTGATTGGAACGCCGAGATGGGAAGCATCACCCAGATGCTGACCGAGAACTCGAACGGCACCGCGCCGGCGATCCTGTTCGACGAAATTCCGGGCTACGCGAAAGGCTTCCGCACCCTCTACGGACATTTCTCTTCCCTGAAGCGCGTCGCGCTCACGCTCGGCCTGCCGCTGCAGCAAGACCGTAAGGTCGATATCGTGCAGCGCTATCACCAGCGCATGCAGAACATGAAGACGATCGCACCGCGCGTGGTGAAAGACGGCCCCGTTCTGCAGAACGTGCTCGAAGGCGACGCCATCGACGTGCTGAAATTTCCGGTGCCGCTGCATCACGAGAAGGACAAGGCGCGCTATATCGGCACCGCCTGTTGCGTCATGACGCAGGATCCGGACTCCGGCTGGTTCAATCTCGGCGCCTATCGCTCGCAGGTCTATGACCGCAACACCGTCGGCTGCCAGATCACCGAGGGCAAGCACGGCCGCATCCACCGCGACAAGAATTTCGAGCGCGGCAAGCCGATGAAGGTCGCGATCGTGTGCGGCCAGGACCCGCTGCTGTTCATGCTCGCCTCGTCGCCGCTGCCGGAGATCAGCGAGCTCGACATCGCCGGCGGGCTGCGCGGCGAGCCGATCGATGTGATCAAGGGGCCCTACACCGGCTTCCCGATCCCGGCCGACGCCGAGATCGTGCTCGAAGGCGAGACCGTGCCCGGTCAGGTGCGCCCGGAAGGGCCGTTCGGCGAGTGGATGGGCTACTACTCCGACGACACGCAGCCGCGGCCCTACGTGAACATCAAGACGATCCTCTACCGCAACGATCCGATCCTGTGCTGCGCGCCGCAGCACAAGCCGGTCGACGAGACCGGCCTGCTCAAGGGCGTCGCCGGCGCTGCGCAGATCTGGAGCGCGCTCGACGCCTGCGGCGTGCCGGAAGTGCTCGGCGTGTGGAACCACGAAGCCGGCCCGGCGACGCGCTTCACCGTGATCCAGATCAAGCAGCGCTATCCCGGCCATGCGCGGCAGGCGCTGCACGTCGCCGCCGCCTGCCAGGGCGGCGCCTATGCCGGCAAATGGACGGTGGTGGTGGACGAGGACATCGACGCCGGCGAGCTCGACCAGGTGCTGTGGGCGATGTGCACGCGCTTCGATCCCAACGTCGACATCGACCTCATCCAGAAGGCCTGGGCCTCGAAGCGCGATCCGCTATTCCTGCCCGGCAACTTCAACAACCGCATCCTGATCGACGCCTGCATCCCCTACGACATGAAGCTCAAGGGCACGTTCCCGACCGTGGTCGATGTGAGCGACGATCTGCGCGGCAAGCTCAGGGCGAAATTCCCCCACATCTTCCCGCCGATGTAGTGCCATGTGGACGGGCCCATATCGACCGCCCCATCCTTCGAGACGGCGCACGTAGCCAAGTGTACGCAGGCTACGCCTGCTACGGCGCCTCCTCAGGATGAGGGCGAATTGAGACGCGGGCCTGGGAGCCTAGGTCGTTTCCAGCAGATCACTGCTCGAGCAACATCGCTCGTTGCTCGAAGCGCGTGAACTGCGCGTTGCGGATATGGCGCCGCGCGGCGCTCTCGGCCTGATCGGGATCGCGCTTCTCGATTGCGGCGACGATCTGCCGGTGCTCCTTGTCGGTTTCGCTGCGCTTGGGGGCCCGGAACGTCGTGTTGTTCAGAAGCGCCAGCGAGTCGTGCAACAAGTCCAGCGTCTGCACCAGATACCGGTTGTGGGCGGCCTCGTAGATGGCCTGGTGAAACCGCCGGTTCAGCATGACGACCGCATTGGCGTCATCGCTCACCTGCTGGAGCTCCCGCTGCAAGCGATGCAGCACCGAGATCTCGATCTCGGTTGCGTGCTGCGCCGCCAGCCGCGCCGCCGAGCCCTCCAGGATTTCCCGCATCGCGTAGAGCTCGATGACCTGATTGCTGGTCAATTGCGATACCACCAAGCCGCGGGCGCCAACGACCAGCAGCCCGCGCTGCTGCAGGCGCTGCAGCGCCTCGCGCACCGGCGTCCGGCTCACACCAAGGTTGCGAGCGATCTCTTCCTCCCGGATGCGCTCGCCGGAAACGATGCGGCCGGTCCAGATGGCGTCGCGCAGGCTCTCGAAGACGGCGTCGGCGCGCGATCGCCCCCGCGCCGCTTCGTCATCGCGTGCGCTCAACCCGCGCGTCTGAGGAGGGCTCGCCATTGCTGCGTCTCGTTCCTCTCGGAGAGTCGGTGACACCGCTACCATACAGGAGATGGCGGTGACGGCATAGAACTACGCCGCTTTCGCGAACGCCTCGTTCACCGATTTCTCCCAGGCGAAGAGCTTCTGCACGCTGGGGCGCGCCTTGATACGCTCGAAATGCGCCGTGCAATGCGGGAAGCCGGACGCATCCACGCCGAGCTGTTCGCCACGGCGCATGCACCAGAAGAAGTGGGCGTCGGGGGCGGTGAAGTGATCGAAGAAAAATTCGCGGCCCGCGAGCATCGCGTCGGCGATCTTGTAGGCTTCGTGGATGAAGGTGGTGGCGTGCTTGACGACGTTGGGCTCGGCGCCCGCCACGTCGCAGACCCGCGGCGGCGAATTGATCCGCGACAGATAGGGGTGAATGCCGGACGAGCACCACGACAGGATCGAGATCGCCTTGAGCTCCTGCCATGGATCGGCCGGCAGCAGTTTCGCCTGCGGGAAATTGCGCGCGATGAAGAGCTGGATGGCCGTGCTCTCGGTCAGCGGCTCGCCGTCGACCAGGAGCAGCGGCACCTTGTGCTTGGGATTGAGCGTGAGATAGTCCGGCGAATTTTGCTGGCCCTTGCGGAAGTTGAGCGCGCGCGGCTCGAACGGCGCGTTGGCTTCGGTGAGCGTGACGTAGGGCGCGAGCGCGCAGGTGTTCGGGGCGTAGTACAAGACGATGTTCATGGGGTTCCTCCGGCGGTCCGCCGGGCATTGTATCCCGCGCCGGCAAACGGGCAATGCGCGCGGACGAGCCGGCTGTGCGTCGCTCACGCCCGTTCGGCAAACACCTCGGCCTGCAGCTCCCAGCGCGCGCTCTCGTCGCGCATGAACTCGCCGATCCAGTGAAACGACGCCGGCGTGATCCTGGTAAAGCGCCAGCGCATGGCCGTGCCGTTGACGTGCTCGCCGTCCTGCACGATGTCGTCGCCGTCGGCGCGGCCGATCTGGCGTACGAAATTGTTGGTCGCCGGGTCGGTCCACAGGATGCGCCAGGCGCCCAGCATGGGATCGAAGACGCGCAGCGTCGTTCCATACCAATTGCCGGCAATGGGCAGCGGCCGCGTTGTCGCGGTTCGTTGCTCGCGCCGCGGGATCATCCACACATCCTGGATGGCGCGGCCCTCGAGCACCCAGCCGGCGTGAATCTCGCCGGTGCCTTCGTGGCTCCGGCCGTTGTCGTGCGTCACGATGCGCGCCGTCCAGCTTCCGATCAGGAAGGCGTAAAGCTCAAGCTGCGACGCGCGATCGACGGCCGGCTTTTCGGCGTGCAGCGCCTCTTTGAACGACACGCATGGCCTCCCCATCATGAGAACAGGCCGCCGTCTCGTTGGCGACAACTCTGCCAACGGATGTTGAGGTCGGCGGATCAATGCGAATCGCGTGAGGAACTTTCCCACACATTCCGCAAACGCATTCTGTCGGATACGACAGTTTGCCACGGACGCGAAAAGCGATAGCGGTACAGGAGGCCACCCATACGTTTGGCCCTGATGTCCGCCGGGCGCGGCCATGGGCGGAGGCGCCATGAGCTGCTGCGGTCGAATATCAGCGGCGGAAATTCGCAGGGCCATCCGGCGTCGGCGCGCGTGCAGTCGTTCGGCCTGTTCGGCATTGGCGCCTGCCGCATCACGACGCCTGGGATGGGGCGCTCAATATCGTTCGCCACCGCGCATCATGCTCAGGCTGGGCGACGGGTTCGATGGCCGGCATCCGTCCTGCACCGCCAGATGGAGCGACAAGCGCGGCCACCCAACGCACTGAGCGGATCAGCCGAATGTGAACGCAAACGCCTCCACGCCTGAGCCGAGAAACTCGATCTCAAACTGTCGATCGACGATGGGTTTCGATTGTCGGATCAGCTGGTAGAGACGCTGTTCGGTCACCGTGCCGTAGCCTTGTTCGTCGACGTCGATGCCGTGAGCCGCGCCGGGCGGCTGTCCGTCGATCAGCACACGGAATTTCACCGGCGTTCCTGGCGCTGCCGGGCCCATCACAAGGTGAAGATCGCGGGCATGGAAGCGATACGCGATGCGTCCATTGGCGTTGTTCAGAGCCGCGGCCTCCTTCTTCAGCGTCCAATCTCCCGAGAGCGCCCAAGCGTTCAGCCGCAGCCGCGCGGGGAGGGCGTAGACGCGAGGCTTGTCCATGAGCACTCCCTCCGGCGACGCAAAATTCTGGGTGCGCCCATAGCCGACGTAGTTCTCGGGCGATCTTAAATCGCCCCAGTCGGCGGCCACTTCGAAACCGCGGGCATCGACCGGCACGGGTTTGCGTTCGGTGACGTTCATCCCATTCTCGGCCAGCAGTGCTTGAATGATCATCTCCGATTGTTCGTACGCGCCTTCGCCGAAGTGATGATGGCGAACACGCCCGTGCGCATCGACAAAATAGAGCGCCGGCCAATATTGATTCCTGAAAGCGCGCCAGATGACATGCTCGTTGTCGACCGCGACCGGGTGATTGACCCGCATGTCTTTCACGGCCCAGCGGACGTTGTTGATGTTCTTTTCAAACGAGAACTCCGGCGCGTGGACGCCGATCACCACCAGTCCTTGATCCTTGTATTTCTCGGCCCACGCGCGAACATAGGGAAGTGTGCGCAGCCAGTTGATGCAGGTATAGGTCCAGAAATCGATGAGAACGACTTTTCCGCGCAGACCCTCCGCGGTCAAAGGCGGCGAATTGAGCCATTCGTCCGCGCGCTCAAGCGAATCCAACGCGGATTGATTGGCCATTGGGCTCGTGGGGAACCCGTGCAGGAACGGAACCCGTACCCCTGGAGACGTCATCGGTTGCGCCCTGTTGACGTCCCCGACAAAGGCCGCAATCGGTGCTCCGATTGCGATGGCGAGTACCGCGGCAATGAAGAGCTTGTTTATCTTCATTGAGAATGTCCTCTAGACCGCGATCGATGTTGCCGCGCGCACACAGGCGTTCGGCGACGCACGCGCCCACGTCTTCACATTGATTTGCGAAGCGGTCGGAACGCCTTTCGAAGCTCGGCACTGAAGAGCTCCGGCTGCTCCCACGCGGCGAAGTGACCGCCTTTGTCGACCTCGTTGAAGTAGATCAGATTGCGATAGGCGCGCCGTGCCCACGTCTCCGGGGCTCGGTAGACCTCGCCCGGAAACGCTGTGATGGCGACCGGGAGCGAGATCTCGGCAGTCTTCTGTGCTGCGGCGAGAATGATGCTTTGGCCACTGGTCTCCCAGTAAATCCGCGCTGCGGAGGTCGGCGTGTTCGTCAGCCAATACAGCGTGATATTGTCCAGCACGTCGTGTCTGTTGAGCAGGCGCTCGGGCTCGCCGTTGTTGTAGTCAAATATCCAGGCCGCAAGCCCCACTGGGGAGTCCGCCAAGCCATAGCCAATCGCCTGCGGCCGGGTGCCCATGATGGCGCCGTAAGCCCTGTACTTCTTGAAGAACGTGTCGAGCGAGTCGAACGCCGCGCGTTCCTTTTCAGAGAGTCCCGCCGGCGCTGGCCCGCCGCCGGCGAGCACCATCGCCACATCCGACGGTACCGTCGCTGGCAAGTTGATGTGGATGCCGAGCAACCCGGGCGCCGCCTGGCGCGCCATCGCGCTGGAGACAGGGGAGCCCCAGTCGCCGCCCTGGGCGACATAGCGGGTGTAGCCGAGGCGCTTCATCAGCTCCGCCCAGGCGCGGGCGATGCGGTCGGGATTCCATCCCGTGCCCTTTGGCTTGCCCGAGAAGCCGTAACCGGGCATCGACGGGATCACCAGATGGAAAGCGTCCGATGCGCTCGCACCATGTGCCGTGGGATTGGTCAGTGGATCGATGATCTTCAACTGCTCGATGATCGAGCCGGGCCATCCGTGCGTGACGATGAGCGGCAATGCATTCTCATGCTTCGATCGAACGTGAATGAAATGAATGTCGACTCCGTCGATTTCAGTCATGAACATGGGGAGGGCGTTCAGCCGCGCCTCCACCTTGCGCCAGTCATAATCGCTTCCCCAGTAGCGGACGATTTCCTGGAGTTTCGCGAGCTGGTTGCCCTGCGAGCGATCCGTGACGGTCTCCTTGTCGGGCCACCGTGTTTCGGCAATGCGCCTGCGCAGATCGGTAAGCGCGGCTTCGGGAACGTGAACCTGGAAAGGGCGGATCGCGGTGTCGGCAATCGCCGGAGCAGAGATGCTCAGTCCCGCGAGGCTGATGCCGAGTGCTACCGCCGAGGCGGTAAAGACGCCGCGGCGCGCCGAAGACGATTTTTCCGACATGATTTCCTCCTGGGGCCGCGCCGGTTAGGTGATGAGGTTGGACGTGGATTCTTCTCCTTCATGGAATTAAAACGGCCTCGCGCGGGTGAAGCGTTTCACCCGCGTCAATCAGCCTGAATCCTGCGTTTGCGCGAACTTCAGTTAGCCGGTCGAGGGCACGTCAGCTCTGCTTGCCCATGATGCAACCCTCGATGAACATCATGACCGCCCGGCCTTCTATTTCGTTGTCGCTCAAGCGATATCCTCTGGATGTCGCAAGGGCCTGACACTGCTCGAAGGTCTGCCCGTGTCTCGCTTTCAAGTCGTTCATCATGTCGCGCACGCTTCGTTGCTGGGCGAGCGCAGTGCTGGCGATGCTGATCGTGGCAAGGGCCGCAATGGCAACAGTCAAAGCACGCATCACGTGTCTCCTTTTTGCAGGGGGGGCGAATTCACGAATTTCGAGTGTGGCGAGTTGCGGCCTCAACGCGGGCATCATGATGGTCTTCGCCGTCATGTTTGTGGTTTCCGCGTGAAACCTGCGAGCGCGGTGAAGAATTGACGCAGCGCGATCGATCAATTCAGGTCGATATTGAATGGGTGACTGACGCTGACACAATCAGGCTTCGTCGGAGACGAAGCGGAGCAGCGAACAGTCTCGTCGAATTTTTAGGGAACCGTTTATTCGCTGCTGCGTAGCGAGGCACGCCATCTCTCTAGGCAGTCCGCTCACTGCTCGCGGAATGCGCGCAGGAAGCTGTCGACCAGCGGCCGCATCAGGTAGTCGAAGAACGTCCGCTCGCCGGTCTCGATGAAGAGATCGGCCGGCATGCCGGGTGTCGGCTGGAAGCCTTCGACCTTGCCGGCGAGATCCTTCTGGTCGAGCCGCACCCGCACCACGAACGACACGCCCTTGGCGGCCTCCTGCTCCTGCGGGCGGCCGACGATCTGCTCGGGCACGGCGTCGGCCGAGAGATAGCTCACGGTGCCTTCGATCATCGGGGTCAGGCGCTGGTTGAGCGCCGAGAGCCGCACCAGCGCGTGCTGGCCTTCGCGAATGTGCACGACGTCGGTCGGCTTGATGCGCGCCTGGATCAGGAGCTCGTCGTTGAGCGGCAGCAGCTCCAGCAGGAGGCCGCCGGCCGCGACCACGCCGCCGGCGGTGTGGTGATGCAGCTTGACCACGATGCCGCGCACCGGCGCGCGCACGTCGGTGCGCTCGACCACGTCATGCGCGGCGAGGATCTGCTCCTGGATGTCGTCGAGCTCGGCGGTGGCGGTGTGCAATTCCTCGATCGCCTTCTGCGCCGCAGTCGCGCGCAGCTGCACGATCTGCTGCTCGGCGCGCGCGATCTTCTCCTTGGCGTCGCCGATGCGGCCGACCAGCTCGCCGCGATCGCCCGTCAGTCCCGCTTCCGAGCGCATGAGCGCAAGGACTTCCGAGCGCCTGATCAGTTGCTTCTCCACCAGCGTGTTCTTGGCCTCGAGCTCCTCGCGGAACAAAGCCAGCCGGGATTCGTTTGCGGCGACCTGTGCCTCATAGCCACGGATGCCTTCCTGCAGGCCGGCGATCTCCTTGCGCAGCACCTCTTCCTGGCCGTCGAGGCTGGCGCGCCGCGCCTTCAGCTCCAGCGTCTGCGCCTCGACGATCGCGCGGACGGCGGGGTCGCTCATTTGCCCGGTCAATTCCTTCGGCAGCACGATCTGCGCCGACGGCGACGCAAGCTCCGCATTGAGCCGCGCCGAGGTCGCAATCAGGCGATACTTGCGCAGCACCAGCCGCCGCAGTTTCGACTTCGCGGAGGTGTCGTCGAGCCGCACGAGGTTCTGGTCGGCCTCGACGACGTCGCCCTCCTTGACCAGCAGCGCGCGGATGATGCCGCCCTCGAGATGCTGGATCTGCTTGTTCTGCCCGATGGCGACGAAATAGCCCGACGTCACCACGGCGCTCGCGAGCGGCGCGATCGCGGCCCAGGCGCCGAAGCCGGCGAACCACAGGAACAGCACCGCAAATCCCATCACCGTCGGCAGCCGCGTGCTGCGCGGCACGCCGCGGTACCAGGTATCCATGCTCGGGCATCCCGGGATCATGACACGCCCTCCTTGGCGAGGGAGCTGCGCGCCGTCGCCACCGCCGGCTCGGCCTTTTGTCCTGGACGCACCAGCCGCAGCAGCACGTCGCTCGGCGGGCCGAAGGCCTCCAGCCGCCCGGCGCGCAGGATCAGGAGCTTGTCCATGCTGTTGAGCACCGCCGGGCGCTGCGTGATCACGATAACCGTCACGCGCTTCTCCTTGGCGCGCTTGAGCGTATCGGTGAGCGCCTGCTCGCCCGCCGCATCGAGATTCGAATTCGGCTCGTCGAGCACCACCAGCGATGGATTGCCGAAGAAGGCGCGCGCCAGCGCGATCCGCTGCTTCTGTCCGCCGGAGAGCGGCGCGCCGCTGCGCTCGAGCATGGTCTCGTAGCCGTGCGTGAGATGCGAGATCATCTCGTGCACGTCGGTGAACTTCGCCGCTTCATAGATCGTCTCGTCGGGCAGGTCGGTGCGCATCCGGCACACGTTCTCCTTGATGCTGCCGGGGAACAGCTCGACCTCCTGCGGCAGGTAGCCGGTGAACTCGCCGAACTGCCTGCGGTCCCAATTGCGCAGCTCGGTCGAGTCGAGGCGCACGCTGCCGGCGGTTGGATAGAGGCAGCCGACCAGGATGCGCGCGAGCGTCGACTTGCCGGAGCCGGAGGGGCCGACGATGGCCAGCGACTCGCCCGCCTGCAGCTGGAAGCTGATGCCGTTGAGAATGGCTTCGCGCGAGCCCGGCGACAGGTAGAGCAGCTTGTCGACGGCCAGCCGTCCTTCCGGCTTGGGCAGCAACAGCCGCTCGCGTTCCTGCTTGAGGTTTTCGACGGTGGCGCGGACGCGGGCGTAGGCGGCGCGTGCCTGCATCACGTTGCGCCAGCCCTCGATCATCATCTCGAACGGCTGCAACGCGCGCCCGGCGATGATCGCGGCCGCGATCATCATGCCGCCGGTGACGCTGCCCTGGATCGCCAGGTAGGCGCCGACGCCGAGGATGATGATCTGCGCGACCAGCCGCGTGAATTTCGAGGCGCCGCTGATCCAGACATTGCGGTCGAGCGCCTCGCTCTGCCGCTCGAGTGCGCGGCTCTGCTCGCGGCCCCAATGCAGGATGCTTTCGTTCAGCATCCCCATGGCATTGACCACCTGCGAATTCCTGGTGAGCGCCTCGGCATGGGCGTCGGCTTTGGCCCCGCTCAGGCTGGCTTCCGCCAGAGGCTGTTTGGTCGCCCGCTGATTGAGCAGCGCGATGACGATCAGCAGCAGGCCGCAGATCAGTGCGATCCAGCCGAGGTCGGGATGAATGAGGAAGATCGCGGCGAAGTAGAGCGGCGCCAGCGGCGCGTCGAACAGGAGCAGCATCACCGGGCTGGCGATGAAGCTCTTCACCTGGTGCAGGTTGCGCAACGCCTGCATGTTGGTCGAATCCGCCACCTTGGCGGTCGTGACGATGCTGGCCATCACCGGCCCGCCCAGGATGGTCTCGAAATTCGTCGCCAGGCGACCCGAGCACCTGCCGTCGCAGCGCGTCGAGCAGCGCGAGGATGCAGAGGAAGCCGACCGCGACGATCGTCAGCATCACCAGCGTGTCCAGGCTGCGGCTGGTGAGCACGCGATCCGACAGCTGGAACAGGTAGAGCGGCAAGGTCATCATCAAGAGATTGACGAACACCGAGAAGATGCCCACGGCGATCAGCGTGCGGCGCGCGAGCGCGTGCCAGCGCGCGATCGGATCGTCCGGGTCGGTGTCGGCCGATCGGCTGGTGCTGAGGAAGCCGCGGCAATTCGCGAGCAACGGCCGGCCATGTTCGGCGAGCGCCCGACGAGCGTGGTTCAAGGCGGCCATCATCGGGCCGGCCTGCTGGAATGCCGTCTCGACCTGCTGCGGCAGACGCATCATCGCTGGCCCCGTCTATATGGCAGGACGCGCTAGGAGATCGTCGAAGGGCAACAGCTCCGCGACGACCGTATCGGCTGGCGGTTGGCCGTCCGAGGTGGCGGCGCGTCGGGCACCGCGGCGATTTCGGGCTGCCGCATCGCCAGCGGCGGGCTCGGCATTGTCGCGCAGCGCGATGTTGTAATCGGTGTAGCGCCCCAGCGCGTAAAGGTCGTCAAGTTGCGCGGGCGCGTTGGTCGCGCCGCCCAGGATGTTGATGACGCCGCCGCCGCCGAACAGGTCCAGTGCGGAGAAATCGTTGGCGCCGCTGACGGCCGCAAGCGCCGGTTCGGAAGCCGCAGCACCCGAAACGGGCGAGAGCAGCGCAGGCGCACTGTCGCCGCCTTGTCCCAAGAGCCCCGCGAGGCCGTCGTTCAGCGTCAATCCGGTCAGGTCGCCGAGATTGAGCGGGCTCGATTGCAGGAGATCGCCCAAGCCGAGCACGTCGCCATTCATTAAGTGACCGAGATCGGCGGTGAGCGAGTCGACGAGGCCAGTGACGTCCTGCAGCGGATCGACGAGGAGATTGGTGGCGTCCTGCAGCGGGCTGACAAGAAGACCGTCGAGATCGAGGCCGAGGAGGTCAAGGTTGAGATTGAGGCCGTTGGGATCGAGGCCGATGTTTGCGGAGATCAGTCCACCGACGTCGACGTTCACGTCGAAGCCGGGCGTGGGCGTGAGCCCGATATCGACCGTAATGGGTGGCGGTGGCGGCGTGACGCCGACATCGGGCAACAGTGTCGGAAGCGAATTGTCGGTGCTGCCGCTCGATCCAATCCGGGCCTGCTGCGTTGATCCGGCGCTGCCGGCAGCGCCGGCCGGCGGCGTGTCTCCTGCAATGGCCGATAACGGCAGCGGATGAGTCGGAGCTGACGTGTCGATATCCGGTGCAACGTTCTGTGCGATCACGCTGTTTGATGACGGGGCGTTGATCTCCGCTTCTGCGACATCGAATTTCCTCATGACCTCATTCGGAACCGCGCCGGACTGCGGATCCAAATGATTGACCGGGTTTTGTGCAATTTCGACGTCCTGCGCCTTGGTAGGGCCGGTCAGCAGCAACTCCGCCGCCGAGACTTGAGCGAGGAAGAATGCCCAGGTCAGAAAGTTTCTGCGTTCGTGTTGCTCGTCGGGCGGCCCGTTGAGGTTTTGCTCGCTTGTCTGCGGCAATGGATTCTGAGCCGTTCGTCCAATTGTTCCAGCAGCGCGCATGATTCGTGATCCATGCTACGGAGGGGCACTTCGACGAACAAACTGCAAGAGGTGGCCGTTCCCGGCCTAAACTTTGCCGCGCATCCCTATCATCAACACTTCCATAACGCGGTCGTTGCAAGTTAATACGTCGCCAGCGCATCGGTTCCAAAATTTTTTGTGCATGTTTGGAACCATCGGAACGCGCCTCGCCTTGCCTTCTACTGCAACGCCTGCAAGGTTTCTTGTGTGTTCGATACATTGCTCAAGACGCTCGCCAACAACACCTGCGTGACTCACCGTCACCAGGGCGTCGCATTTTTGAGTGCGGCGAAGGAGCTCTATGGCCTCACTGAGGTAACATATGCCGGTGCCAACATTCCGATTCTCAAGGGCGCGCGGCGGTACTCGCATTGCGTCTATAGCAGCGCATTCATGGGCCAATGGGTCAGTGCTGATGCGATCGCCACGACGGGCGATTTTCCCGCGGCGGTAAATGGCGGCAACCAGTCAGATCGCGAAGGTTGTGGATCCATCATCCTGAAATTACCGCAACATGCCGGCGAGACCGCGTTCTTCGGGATGACGCCGTCTGCCACGCCCGTCGCCAACGGCGATGCGTTGCGGCGGCAATTGCGGGTCCTGGGCAGCTATTTTCACGAGCACATCTTGCGGCTGCACGGCCACCAGTCCGACCAGCAGATCCTGCTGTCGGCGCGCGAGCTCGATTGCTTGAAATGGACCGCGGAAGGCAAGACCGCGTGGGAAGCGAGCGTCATCCTCGGCATTACCGAACGGACCGTACGGTTTCACCTCAACGCGGCGCGGGAAAAGCTGCAGTGCACGACCACCGCCCAGGCGGTGGCCAAGGCGGTCAAGGACAACATGATCGACTTGTAGGATCGGCGGTCAGCCGACGTCGCCGCCGGTATCGCCATGGTCGAACGGCGGTACGTCGAAGAGGTCCACGGTCGCCGAGAGCTGGTCGAGCGTCAGCTCGACATTGGCGACCATGTCCGGCGGCGCGACATGGGCCGCGTGCAACAAGTCGTCGGTGGTCGATTGATCGCCCGCGGCGGCCGCCGGGATTGATGCTTGCGCACCCTGGGCGTCCGGCAATGCGCCGGCGGCTTGCTGATCTTGAGCCTGATCCTGATCTTGAGCCTGTTCTTGGGCAGGCGCCTTTCCAGTGTCGTCCTGACCCATGGTTGTCTCCAATTCGGATTTCTCTTATCTCACAGCCCTGGAACGTGGGAACCCGCGAAAAGTTTCCAGGGTTCCCCGCTCAGCTCGACGACGTCACAGCAGCGAAATCGAGCAGGCCCGCGCCGGTATCGACCAGCCGCGAAGTAACGTTAGCCATGTGTACTCCTTTTTCGTCTTTGTGTCGTCACGGTCGCACGTCCTACCCTGCAACCGCGGCGGCGCACTCCTGCCGCCTCATGCCGCTCAGCGCACCTGTCGTATCCGTCATGTTCCGCGCGTTCCTCCGCTTGTTCCGCGAATGATCATGCACGATGCGCGCGCTCGCGCGATTCGAGAAAACGAAATTGGAGAAAATGAGATTCGAGAAAAAGCGGAGAGCCCCTTCAGGGGTGGCTCAAGGGGCTCTCCGGCCGCTCACCTAGACGATGTCACACAACAGTCCATCGGCTAGGTCCGATCCGCTATCGACAAGGCCGAGATTGGAATCGACCAGGGCAAGGACGGAGTCGACGGCACCAAGTCCGATTGATACGTCCGCCGCGTCATGGCCCAGGACGTCGGCGTTGGCCTGCACTCCCGACAAGTCAGCGTTGACGGCGGCTGAGATGAGCGGGGCATTCGGTGCGGAGCTCGTGGCGGAATCGCCGCACGCGAGTCCATCGACGAGGCCAAGGACTTTGTCGAGCGCGCCAAGATCGAGCGCACCAAGCTCGATCGAAACATCCGCCAGGTCATGGCCCAGCGCGTCGATATTGGCCTGGACGCCGGACGCGCCGGCATCGATCTCGGCCGAGATCAGCGCGGCGTGCGGAGCGTCGCTGCCTGGCTCGCTGCTTGGCGACGACGTCGGGCACGAACACGTGGTTGACGGTGGCGGGGAAGTGTTCTGCGTCGTTTCCGGCGCGGGGGTGTCTTGCGTCGGTTGGTTGGTGGTCGGATCTTCCGGCGCAGCCGGCGAATGGGTTACCGACATGGTGCTCTCCTCTTCAGTTCTCCCACGTCCCATTCGTGATCCAACAACGTCCAATTGGTCGGTTGGTCCCGCCTGGGCACCTGTCGTATCCGCCGTGTCTCACAAGGAGACAGCGCTCAGGAATACCGTTGTGTGGGAGCGGGTATGGGTCGCTGCCAAATGGAGTGGCGCGGCGCATACTTAGGTCCCGGTGCACGTTTCCCAGGACGTCAGCAAGACATCAGGATGATTTTCCGCGCACGCTTGCGCGCGCACAGTCGTGCGCATGTCCGGTAAGTCACCGCTGCGCGTGCGCGCACCGTTCGCCGGCACCGATCGATCCGGATTCCTTGGAGGCGAAAATGGAAATTATCTCGAACGGCGGGCATCCCGCCACGCCGTCCGGCGTACTGGCGCGGACGACCATGGCGACCATCCTGTTGGTGGCGGCGATCGCCGCGCTCGCGATCACCAGCCTGATCCAAAGCAACGAACGGGCGACCGCGCAGTCCAGCGGTATCGTCCAGGCTGCACCAATACCGCTGGCCGTTCCGCTGGATTCCGGCGAGGTCGGTCCCTTTGCATTCGGCCACGTCGAGTTCGACCAGAATCCGGCCGGCGGCGTGCCCGGCTTCAGTTCCTGGCCGCCTAGTTCACCGCGGCAGTGAGGTCCTCACATGAGCGGGAGCATTGTGATGCGTGAATTCCCTGTGCCCGATGGGCGGCCGCCGCGACGTGGTGAAGGCATCACCTCGGCGTCGTCGCATCCGGAGCTCGTGAGCGGCGATTTTGCCGTGCCGCCACGGCGGCATGTCCCGATCACATCCATGCACCGGTCGATCAATTCCGACTGGCGGCGCGCGGCGGGAGGTATGCTGGTCCTGGTCGCAATGGCGGTGCTGGTGTCGGCGGTCACGTTCAGAACCGGGGCCACGTCGCAAGACAATGCCGAGCAGCGCCAATTCGCGCGCACGTGCATGCAGTGGCACCTGGCGGCAGGCGCTGTGGTGTCACGGCTGGTGCAGAGCACCCGCGACGTCGATTTGGTGCAGGTCAACGATTCGGTCTTTCGGATGCGGCGTGCCCGCCGCAATTGCGAAGCCGGTTGGGTCTCGCTGGCGTGTCAGGACTACCATGCGGTCGCGGCGAGCGTTCCGGGCTATGCGATGACCAACCAGCTGTTCCCGTGCTCGCGCCTCGCGACGTTGCCCTACGATCGGGATTAAAGCGCCGCCGCGTGAGGTCTTCGGGGGTGCCGCGCCGGCCGGCACTCCTGGTAGGACCGTTGCGCGGTCTTGAATTTGGCCCCACACGACCGTCTTTCAATTTAACATGTTGAAATTGCTATCTAAAAAATAGTCGTCCAAGTGTGATGCCCATCACATTCGTCCGCGCGCCCGCGGCCTATTTTCCCGCGCGTACCAAGGACGACGACGTCAGTGGGACGGTTTTAGTGGGAGAACAGATAAATGCTCACTCAAGAACTCCGGTGGAGCAGCTAAGTCTTATCACAGCTCGGTGCCGGCAAGCGGATATGCGGTGGCGTCAGCTCCGCTGGCAGCGCCAGCCGAGGCCGGCGCGACACTCAATGGCGTTTGCACCAGCCTGACGGCGCGACAACGCGACGTCCTGGCCGTCATGATGCAGGGCAAGAGCAACAAGGCGATCTGCCGAATCTTGAATCTGGCGGAGCCGACGGTGAAAAATCATGTCACCGCTATTCTCAAGGCCCTGAAGGTGACCAATCGCACCGAGGCGGTCATCAAGGTTGCCAGGGCGTCGTCGCCCTCGATGAACTACGCCTATACGATCTCCGGCTATTCGACCTTTCTGAGCCGCTAGAGCACGATCTTTGCCCCGGCAAGGTCGGGCGCGCCTCTGACACAGAGGCGCGCCTGCTCCGCTGGGCAGGACGCAAGCGCCATCGTCAGCATTCCCTTTCCCAAAAGGTTCGAATGCGCGACATTTCGCCGGGACAAGATGCCGGCGCCGGTGGTAATTCTTGCGTCAGCATACGCCAAGCAGCCCGTTGAAGCTGGCCGGCGGTGCGAATCGTTGCACGATTATCGAGCAGTGGATCCATGGTTGCTCCGAAACGAAAAGGTGCCGCTCGCGCCGTGGACAAGCACGCCTTCCTCAGCGGGCATCCGATTTTCGGTGCGCTGGGGCCGGACCTGCTCAATCAGCTGGCCTCTTACGCCATCCCGCGATCGGTCGCGCGCGGCACCATGATCATCGAGCGCGGCGACACCGGCTCCGCCATGTTCGCGCTCCGCTCGGGCACGGTGAAGATCAGCACGCCGTCCGCGGACGGCAAAGGCGCCGTTTTCAACGTGATTTCCGAAGGCGCGATTTTCGGCGAGATCGCGGTGCTGGACGGGTTGCCGCGCACCGCCGACGCCATTGCGCTCACGGACTGCGAGCTGATGGTCATCGAGCGGCGCGATTTCGTCGCGTTGATTCGTGAGCGCGCGGAGTTCGCGGTCAAGCTGATCGAAGTGCTCTGCCGGCGCCTGCGCCATACCACCACTCAGCTCGAGGACCTCATGTTCCTCGACCTGCCGGGCCGGCTCGCCAAGGCGTTGCTGCAGGCCGCAGAGAACGGCGCGCCTTCGTCGCGCGGAACGAAGATCGCGCTGACTCAGCGCCATCTCAGCGAGATGATCGGCGTGTCGCGCGAGAGCACGAACAAGCAGTTGCGCGTCTGGGAGAAGCAGAAGCTGATCGAGCTTCAGCGCGGCGGCATCGTCATCCTGGCGCCGCAGGCGCTGGAGGCCATTGCCTCGACAACGCGAAAAGACTGACGCTCACGTCCGCTTGTCGTGACGAACCGAACGGCGCCCGTCGATGCCGTCGTCGTCCTGGTGCCGGACGAACACGACCGCAAGGACATAGCCCGCGACCAGCGTGGCGAATGCAAGCGCACCGAGAAGTTCGTACATGGCTGCCTCTTGTTGTTCGGTTGTTCGGCGAACAGGTGCGGGCAGCTTGTGGGAGATCGTGTGTGCCGTAAATCATCCGCATGGATGACCGGCGGTTAGTCGCAGCGATGCAGGACGAAAGTATCGACTCGTTGTGCACGCGTGCGTTGCGTGCGTCAGCCCGGTGCGCGGCGCGGTGAGGGTTTGCCGGCGGCGCGACGGAACTGCGGCTCGCGGCTGATGGGCTGGTGGAATTCCCCGGTCGCATCGGCGAGCAGATGGTGACGCAGATAGGCCTCGAATTCGGCGGCCGGCAGCGGCTTGGAATAGAGGTATCCCTGCGCTTCTTCGCACTTCTGGTTCAACAGGAATGCCGCCTGCGCAGTCGTCTCCACGCCCTCCGCGATCACTTCAAGTCCGAGATTGTGCGCCATCGCGATCAGCGAGCGCACGATCGCGGCGTCGCCGGCGTCGTCGGTGATCTTGCCGATGAAGCTGCGGTCGATCTTGATCCGCGACAGCGGGAACCGCGTCAGATAGCTGAGCGAGGCATAGCCGGTGCCGAAATCGTCGAATGCGAGCTTGATGCCGCGGTCCTGAATCTTTTTCAGCACGGCGGCGTCTCCGAAGTCGAGCGCGACGTTCTCGGTGATCTCGATCTCCAGCGCTTCGGCGGGCAGGCCGGTCGTGCGCAGCGCCTCGTCGAGGTCGTGCAGCAGCGTCTCGTCGCCCAATTGGGTGGGGAACAGGTTGACCGCGATCCGGCTGAGATGCAGGCCCTGCGCGCGCCACAGGGCGGTCTTCGAGCAGGCGGTGTGGATGATCCAGCGGCTGACCTCGGGCGCGATCGCGCTCGCCGCCAGCGTATCGATGAACGTGCCGGGCGCCAGGATGCCGGCGACCGGATGGCGCCAACGGATCAATGCCTCGGCGCCGACCACGGCGCCGTCGGCGAGGCGGACCTGCGGCTGGAAATAGAGCTCGAACTCGTTGTCCGAATAGGCGCGGCGTAGCTCGATGTCGAGGCTTCGACGCGCCTGCGCCTGCGCGCGCAACACCGGCAGGAAGAACCGATAGGACCGCCGGCCGGCCGATTTCGCCTGGTAGAGCGCAAGGTCGGCATTGGCGATCAGCTCGTCGACGCTCTTGCCGTCGTTGGGCGCGATCGCAATACCGGCGCTGCCGCCGATATGCAGCACGTGGTCGCCGATGGTGATCGGCTCGGCCAGCCGCTTGAGCATGGCTTCGACCAGTTCACTCACGACCAGCGGATTGCCGCATCCGGGAATGATGACGATGAATTCGTCGCCGCCGAGACGGCAAACCTGGCCACGATCGCCGGCGACCTCGACCAGACGCTGGCCGACTTCGATCAGGAGCTGATCGCCGGTCGAGTGACCGAGTGTATCGTTGACGTCCTTGAAGCCGTCGAGATCGAACAGCGCTATTGCCGCGGGATCGCCGTTTCCGCTCAGCAATCGGCCCAGCTCCTTTTGCAGCGTGAGGCGGTTGGGGAGGCCGGTGAGCTGGTCGTAGTGCGCGATGCGCCTGAGCTGCTCTTCGGCGCGCTTCTGCTCCGTGAAGTCTTCGTAAGCGCGTGCGACGCCGCGTACCGAGCCGTCGGCGTTGTACATGGCTGCCGCCGCGGCACGCACGTCGACAGCGGTGCCGTCCTTGCGCAGCCGCCTGAGGTGCAGATCGCGCACGATCTCGCCGGCGAGCGCGCGCTTGACCAGCCCGACGATCATCGAGTTGACCGGTGGCGGCATCTCCCGCGCTTGCTGACCGATGGCTTCCTCGGCGGTGTAACCGAAGATGCGCTCGGCGGCCTTGTTCCATAGGAAGATGCGCCGGTCCAAATCGGAGCAGACGATCGCGACCGGCGACGCATCGATCACCGCCGACAGCGTGTCCTTGGCCTGCTTCAGGTCGTCGGCGGCGCGGCTGGCGTCCTCCTCGCGCTGCTGCAGCGCGGCGGCCATCTGGTTAAACGACGCCGCGAGTAGCCCGACCTCGCCATTGGCCTGCACGCGCGTGCGGTGGCTGAGGTCGCCGGCGGCAAGCGCAGATGCATCCTCGCCAAGCTGCCGCAACGGGCGCACGATCCGGCGGGATAGCAACCAGGCGATGCCGAAGGCAAGCAGGAGCGCCCCAAAGGTGAAGCTCAAACCCACCCGCAGCCGCCACATGACGGTGGCAAACGCGGCATCCGCCGGCAGGCCGACCGAGACCATCCACGGCACTTGCGCGGCTTTCGCGGAGCTGGTGATGCGTTCGACACCGTCCGCCCAGCGGACCACCTCGGTGAGGTCGTGGGCCGCATAGTGCCGCGCCACCGCGTCGGAGTCGCTGAGACTGCGGCCGATCCGGTTCGGGCCATCGGCGCTCTGCGCGACGACGACCAGGTTGTGATCGACGATCCGAACCACGCTCCCGGGCGGGAGATGCGCGATGTTCAGCGCCTCCTGGAAACGCTCGAGCCGCGTGCCGACGGCGAGGACGGCGCGCAACTGGCCGTCGGAATCGACAATCGGCCGGGCGATCGTGACCACCCATTCGTTGCCGGCGCGCGATCGAATGACCCGGCTGACGGCAATGTTGCTGCCATCGAGGATCGCGCGCAGATAGTCGCGATCGCCCGCAAAGAAGCGTCCGGTCGCGGATGACGTGCCGACATTGGCGCCGTCGAGCGTGAACACCAGCAGGTTGGCGAAATAGGGCGGCAGCTCGGCCTTGACCCTGCGCAGCAGGCGGTCGTTGGCCTCGGTGTCCTTGGGGTCCCACGATACCGCGACGCTCAGGCCGGACATCAGGCTCTTGACGTTGTTGATGTGGTCGTCGACCTGGCTCGCGATCAGGCGCGCTTCATTGGTGGCGCGCTGAATGGCGGCCGCCTGGTCGGTGCGCCACAGGTTCCACAGACCGACGCCGATGAGCGCGGTGAACGGAACGACACTGGCGACGACCAGTCCGACAAGACGCGATCGAATGCTGCGGAGCAGCATCAGAAGCCCCTATTGGTGCTATTCTTTTTAAACTAATCAGCGGAGATTTCGGGTCGGTGCAGCGGCTTGCGTCTGGACCCGGATTTTCTTCTTAGGTTTAATCCGGGATTAAGAAATCGGGCGTCCGCCCGGCATTTCCAAGAGCGCACGTGAGCATACGTGCTCATCACACGGAGCGCCGATGTTGAATTCGGTCAGGACAATCGCCGGTGCTGATTGTCGGCGGCGGCATCGGAGGCTTGGCAACGGCGCTTGCGCTCGCGCAGAAGGGCGTGCGCACGCAGGTGATCGAACAGGCCTCCGAGTTCAAGGAAGTCGGCGCCGGCATTCAGCTCGGCCCCAATGTGTTCCGCATGTTCGACGTGCTCGGCCTGACCAAGGCGGTGAGCGCGCTCGCGGTGTTTCCCGAGAACCTGATCATGCTCGACGCCATCACCGGCGAGGAAGTGACGCGCATTCCGCTCGACGGACGGTTCCGCGCCCGGTTCACGCGTCCGTATGCGCTGATCTACCGGCCCGATCTGCTCTCGGTCCTGCTGGCGGCGTGCCGCGGCAACGACCTGATCGAGCTCTACACGTCGCAGAAGGTCGTGGCGGTGGAGCAGCACAGCAAAGGGGTGACGGCGCAAAGCGAGGGCGGATACGGCTACGAAGGCGCCGCGCTGATCGGCGCCGACGGGCTCTGGTCGACGATCCGGCAGCACATCGTCGGCGACGGCAAGCCGCAGGTCGCCGGCCATATCACCTATCGCGCTGTTCTCCCCGCCAAAGAAGTGCCGGCGCATCTGCGCCGATGGTCGATGACGTTCTGGGCCGGCGAGAAGGTGCATCTGGTGATCTACCCGCTGCGTGGCGGCGAGCTCTACAACCTCGTCGCCATATTCCACTCCAACCGCTACGAGGAAGGCTGGGACAGTTTCGGCGATCCCGCGGAACTGCACGAGCGCTTCGCCAAGACCTGCGAGCCGGTGCGCACGCTGCTCGGCAAGATCGAGAGCTGGCGCATGTGGGTGCTCTGCGACCGCCCGCCGGTGAAGAATTGGAGCAAGGGCCGCATGACGCTAGTCGGCGATGCCGCGCATCCGATGCTGCAATATCTGGCGCAAGGCGCCTGCATGGCGATCGAGGACGCGGTGTGTCTCGCAGACCGCGTCAAGAGCGCGCAAGGTGACTACGCCGCGGCGTTCGAGGCTTATCAGGCCGCGCGCTATCTGCGCACCGGACGCGTGCAGATCATGGCGCGCGTCTACGGCGAGTTCTATCACGCGAGCGGCGTCGCGCGCGAGCTGCGCAACATGATGCTGTCGGCGCGCACGCCGGAACAATCGTTCGAGGCGATGGAATGGCTCTACGGGGACGACAGCGGCCCGACCGGATATGGGCGGGTGTTTGCGCCGGCTGCTAAGGTTTAGGCGGGCTGATCAGCCGCGCCACCAGCAGAACTATCACCGCGAACACGCCGGCGATGACGGCGAGCCACGTGCCGGCGGCGGCGAGCGCCGCGGTGCCGGCCCAGGCGATCGAGGAAAATGCTTCCGCGAAGGTCGCGGCGCGCGACGACGTCTGCCGCCGGCGGAAATGGCTGCGCTTGGCCTGGGTGCGGAAGAAATGCTGGATCTGGATCGCCGCGGCCGAGGCCACGATGATGCCGAGCAAGGCCACTGTCGCGTGCCACAGCGACATCAGCGCGATGGCGGCGACGAACGGCAGGAACACGAGACCGATCGCGCCCATCACCGCCTCGACTTTGGCGCGCAGGATATGCGCGGCGGAGACCGGCGCGGTCGCGACCAGCTCGGGCGCGTCCTCGCCGGAGATCGCGAGCCAGGCGAGGCCGCCGGCGAGTTGTCCCGCCGCCATCACCAGCACCGGCACCAGCACGACGGCGGCGCCGGCGCCTTCGCCCCATCCCTGCCAGAGCAGGACGGCGGGGGGAACGAGATAGAGGATCTGCATCAGGCTCTGCGAGACCAGCCACGGATCGCGCTTGAGCAGCAGCCATTCCTTCAGCCGCAAGACGCGCCGCGGCGTCGCCTTCCGGAAGCCGTTCGACGTCGAGAGCTTTCGCGTCGCAGCCTTCGCAACGCTGCCGGCGGCAAGGGCGCAGTCGCCGAAGCGCGGCGCGAACAGCGCGATGGCCGTGCCGAGCAGCAACACACTGGCGCCGAAAACGCCGGCGAGCGCGGTGAGGTCGCCGACCGCGGCCCGTGCCGGCCAGTAGAGAATGCTGTCGCTCGCCGGGGCCAGCGCGACCAAGGCGGAGGAGGAGAGAAGCTCGGTCCGCGACAGGGTGCCGAGCGATTGGATCGCCGCGAGCTGGAGCCCGATGACGCAGGCGGCGCCGATGACCGCGGCCATGACCTGTGCGACGAGGCGCGTCCGTTTCGGTCCAAGCGTCATGAACAGCGCGATGGTGACCGCCACCGCGAACGCCATGGCGGTGAAACTGATCGCGACCACCACCAGGTAGGCGGCAAGCCAGCGCACGCCGCCGAGCGCCGCCAGCACATTGATGAAGGGCGACGCCAGCAAGAGCGACATCAGCGCCGTCGCCAGCGTCATGGTGGCGATGCGCACCGCGAACAGCGTGCGCGCGGCTGCCGGCGACGAGAGGATCAAATCAAGGTCAGCACGCGAATAGAACGCGCGGGTCACCGACTCCATCGCCTGCGACGCCATCAGCGACCACGACAAGGCCAGCATGCCGGTGATGACCACGAGCGCGGTCTTGTCGGGCGCCAGCGCGACCTGCGCATAGCCCTTCACGATCGGGTAGGCGATGAGATGCATGAACGCGACAAAGGCCGCGAGCGCGACCACCACGGTGGTCAGGCGCCGGCGCCGTCCGGCCGTGATCATCGAAATCCAGTCGCGCCATGCCAGGCGCGTCTCGTGACGGGCGAACCAAGTTAGCGTGCCCGGATGGCTCATGCCGGAACGGCCTCGTTCGACACCAACGACAGGAAGGTGTCTTCGAGCGTCGTGGTGCGTTCGCCGGCCTGGCCGTGCAGCTCGTCGAGCGTGCCTTCGGCAATCAGCCGGCCGCCGGCAATGATGCCGATGCGGTCGGCCATGCGCTCGGCGACTTCCAGGATATGCGTGGTCATGATCACGGTGCCGCCGTGCGCCACGCGCTCGCGCAGCACCGCCTTGACCTGGCGCGCGGACGCGGCGTCGAGGCCGGTGAGCGGCTCGTCGAGGATGATGACGCGCGGGTCGTGCACCAGCGCGCCGGCGAGCGCCACCTTCTGGCGCATGCCTTTGGAGAAGCCCTCGCAACGTTCGTGCACGTGGTCGCCGAGCTCGAGCCAGTCGAGCAGCGCGTGCGCGCGCGGCTCGGCGACGTCGGCGTCGACGCCCCAGAGCCCGGCCACGAAGGCGAGGTACTCGAGCGGCGTGAGCTTGTCGTAGATCATCGGCTCGTCCGAGATCCACGCCATGACGCGCTTGGCCGCCACCGGATCGGCGAGCGCATCGATGCCGAGGATCGAAATCGCCCCGGCATCCGGCCGCAGCAAGCCCACCACCATCTTCAAGGTCGTGGTCTTGCCGGCGCCGTTGGGGCCGAGCAGGGCGTAGAACTCGCCCGCGCGCACGCGCAGGTCGAGGTTCTCGACCACCGGCCGGTCAAAGCGCTTGGTCAGGCCGCGGGTTTCGACGGCGCAGGCGGACGGCGAACTCATCAGCACGTTTCGGGAACTCGCTTAGATGTCTGCGAATTGTCATCGATATTAGCCGATACTGGTTTCGACCGCGTGAATCAGATCGGTAAGAGTGCGGCTATCGTTTCGGAAACGTTCATCAGGGACGGCCGGATCGCCTCGAATGGAAGTTGTCACGTGAGCGAACGCGATCTGAGGGACTTTGGCGTCCTCGCCGACGCCACAAACGGCGCGTAACCTCGCTGCGCCGGCGAGTGCCACGCGCTGCTGCAAGTTTGGGCATCGTCCTGTATCGATCGACACGTAACCTACATTGTCATGGAGCAATCGCAGCGGCTCGGCGTTCTGTCGACAGGAAACCCTCGGCGTCGTCGCGCGGTCGCCGGCGTTGAAACGGCTTGGAGGTCGCATGGCCAGAAAATCTTCCGTGAGCCGCAAGGCGGATGAAAGTGTCTCTGAAGCGGCGGCGCTGACCGTCACGCTCGAAGTCAACGGCGAGAAACGTACGTTGACCGTCGCGCCTTGGACGACCCTGCTCGACGCGCTGCGCGACCGTCTCAATCTGACCGGCACCAAGAAGGGCTGCGATCAAGGCCAGTGCGGGGCCTGCACGGTCTTGATCGATGGTCGGCGCGTCAATTCCTGCTTGACATTGGTCGTCATGAAGGACGGCGCCAAGGTCACCACCATCGAGGGCCTCGGCGCTAACGGAGCGCTGCATCCGTTGCAGGAGGCCTTCATCGACCACGATGCATTTCAATGCGGTTACTGCACCCCCGGTCAGATCTGCTCGGCGGCGGGCCTCATCGCGGAGGGCAGGGCGACGACCGCCGACGAAATCCGCGAGCTGATGAGCGGCAACATCTGTCGCTGCGGCGCCTATCCCAACATTGTCGCGGCGATCGAGCAGGTGATGGGGACCAAGTCATGATCAATTTCCAATACGCGCGAGCAACCGACATCGCTGATGCCGTGCGGCAGCGCGCTGCCGACCCGGGGGCGAAGTTCATTGCCGGGGGCACCAACCTTATCGACCTGATGAAATATGGCGTCGAGCGTCCACTGCGGCTGATCGACATCTCACGGCTGCCGCTCGACATGATCGAGCAAACGCCGGAAGGAGGCCTGCGCATCGGCGCGCTCGTGCCGAACAGCGATCTTGCCTATCATCCGGTGGTCGAGCGGCGCTATCCGCTGTTGTCGAGTGCGATCCTGGCCGGCGCTTCGCAACAGCTGCGCAATATGGCTTCGACCGGCGGCAACCTGCTGCAGCGGACGCGCTGCTTCTATTTTTATGACACCGCGACGCCCTGCAACAAGCGCGAACCGGGCAGCGGTTGCTCCGCGATCGACGGCATCAACCGGATCAACGCGATCCTCGGCACGAGCGAATGCCTGCATCGCCACGCATCCGTCCGACATGTGCGTTGCGCTTGCGGCGCTGGAAGCCAAGGTGCACGTCGAGGGCCCGGCGGGCGAGCGGGTCATCCCTTTCCGGGACTTTCATCGGCTGCCCGGCGATACGCCCGATCGCGACACCAATCTTGAGCCCCACGAGATCATCACAGCCATCGAGCTGCCTGGGCAGGGCTTCGCGGCAAACTACAGCTACTTGAAGATCCGCGACCGGCTCTCCTACGCGTTCGCGCTGGTTTCGGTTGCTGCGGCGATGGAGCTCGATGGCGGCCGTATCAAGGAAGCCCGGCTGGCGCTGGGTGGCGTCGCGCCCAAGCCCTGGCGTGATCCGGCGGTCGAGGAGGCGTTGCGCGGCCAGGCCGCCAACGAAGAGGCCTTCGCCCGCGCCGCAGACGCGTTGCTCCGCGACGCCAAGGGATTTTCCCACAATACCTTCAAGATCGACCTGGCGCGACGCGCCATTGTTCGCACGCTGACCCAGGCTGCGAAGGGCACGCCCCAGATTCAATCCAGCAAGAAAATTCGGTGAGTGTCATGAATGCTTACGTGGGCAGCGCTACTCCCCGAGTCGACGGACGCGCCAAGGTGACCGGCGCGGCCCAATACGCGGCCGAATTCAACGTGCCTGGGCTCGCCTATGGTTGCGTTGTCGCTTCGACCGTTGCGAAGGGCCGCATCGCGCGCATCGACGCCAGCGCAGCACTTGGCGTGCGCGGTGTGATCGACGTGGTCAGTCACGAGAACCGCCCGAAAATGGCGGACACCGACCAGGGCTACCACGACGACGTGGCGCCGGCCGGCTCGCCGTTTCGCCCGCTCTATGACGACAAGATCAAGTTCAACGGCCAGCCGGTGGCGCTCGTGGTGGCCGAGGACTGGGAGACTGCGCGTTTCGCGGCATCGTTGGTGCGTGTCGACTACGAGGCGGAGGAATCCGCGACCGACTTGCATGCGCGGCTCGACGAAGCCTTCGTGGTCGAGACGCCCGCCAAGCCGCGGGGCAACGCCGAAACGGCCTATGCCGCGGCCGGCGTGCGCCACGAGGCCGAATACTTCATCCCGACCGAGCATCACAATCCGATGGAGCTGTTTGCCGCGACCGTGGTTTGGGACAGAAACGGCACGCTCACCATCTACGACAAGACGCAGGGCGTGCAGAACGTGCAGCGCTACATTTGCAGCGTCTTTGGCTTGAATCCCGAGAATGTGCGCGTGATGTCGCCGTTTGTGGGAGGCGCCTTCGGTGCCGGCTTGCGCCCGCAATACGAGGTGGTGCTGGCGGTCCTGGCAGCGCAGGCGCTCAAGCGCTCGGTGCGAGTTGTGCTCACCCGCGCGCAGATGTACGGGCTCGGCTATCGGCCCGCCACGATCGAGCGCGTGGCACTCGCCGCCAACGCCGGCGGGACGCTCGACGCCATCACCCATGAAGCGATTGCGATGACGTCGCAATACGAAGAATTCTACCGCCATGACACGACGTGGTCGGAGATACTCTACAAATGCGCCAATGTGAGGTATTCGCACAAGCTGGTGCGGCTTGACCTGCCGACCTCCGGCGACATGAGGGCCCCCGGCGCGGCGACCGGCGTCTTTGCGCTCGAATGTGCGATGGATGAGCTTGCCGTTGCGCTCAAGATCGATCCGCTGGAGTTGCGTCTGCGGTGCTATTCGGACCGCGAGCAGAGCCGCAACGTCCCCTTCACCAGCAAGCAACTGCGCGAATGCTACCGCCAGGGCGCGGAGGCTTTCGGCTGGGACAAGCGCAACGCCGAACCGGGCTCCATGCGGGATGGCAGCGACCTGGTCGGATGGGGCATGGCATCGGGCGTCTGGGAAGCGCTCCAGGTGCCGATGGCCGCGCGCATTGTGTTGACCGCCAACGGCCACGCGGAAGTCTCGTGCGCCACCTCCGACATCGGCACCGGTACCTACACGATCATGGCGCAGGTTGCGGCCGACATGCTCGGGTTGCCGATCGACAACATCACCGTGAAGCTCGGCGACTCGACGCTCCCGCATGCCGAGGTCGAGGGCGGCTCCTGGACGGCAGCTTCCGTGTCGCATGCCATCGCAGCCACGGCCGATGAGATCCGCAGGGAATTGCTGGCGCTGGCGCGGCAGATCCCGGGATCACCACTTGCGGATGCGCGGGCCGACGACGTCGTTCTTGCCGATGGGGCGATCGTCAGCAAGACGGATGCGAGCCGCGCCGTAGCGATTGCCGAGGCGATGCGACGCGGCGCCCGCGATCGCATCGAGTGTCAGAAGACCGCCGAGTTCAAAGAAAGCGGCCGCGCCAGCAACACGCACTCGGCGGTCTTCGCCGAAGTGAAGGTGGACGAAGAGCTCGGCGTCATTCGCGTTACGCGTATCGTCAGCGCAGTCGCGGCCGGTCGAATCCTCAATGCCAAGACGGCTCACAGCCAGGTCATGGGGAGCGTCGTGATGGGCATCGGGATGGCGCTCCACGAGGAGACCCTCGTCGACCACAGATTCGGCCGCGTGATGAACGCCAATATTGCGGAATACCACGTGCCGGTGAACGCCGACGTGCAGGACATCAAGGTGATCTTTGTCGACGAGCCGGACAGCCTCGTAAATCCACTCGGGATCAAGGGCGTGGGCGAGATCGGCATTGTCGGTGTTGCGGCGGCCATCGCCAATGCCGTCTATCACGCGACCGGAAAGCGCGTGCGGGACCTGCCGATCACACTCGACAAGCTGCGTCGCTGATCGGAAGAAAAAGTGCCGGCGCCTGGGCGGTCCACGAACCCAGGCGCCGGCGTGCCGTCCTTCGCTCCCCGGATCAGAGGATGAAATCCGTGGTGTGGACGGAGAGAGATGAGACGCCGACCAGCAAGATCGAGTGCGAGCCGAAGGTATAGAGCGCGCCGTCGTCGGTGTTCTCGACATCGAGCTGGTTGATGCTGGTCAAGCCGGTGACACCGGACAGGTCGATCTTGTCGGAGCCGGACTGGAAGTCCCAGATCCAGTCGTCACCCCAGCTGTTGCCGAAGATGAAGTCGTCGGCGTTGGTGCCGCCCCACAGGTGATCGTTGCCGAGCCGCCGATCACGTCGTCGGCGCCGGCGCCGCCGGCGACCGCATCGTTGCCGTCGCCGCCGTTGACGACGTCGTTGCCACCGTTGCCCCAGATCCAATCGTTGCCGCCTTCGCCACGCAGCTCGTTGGCTGAATCATTGCCGGTGAGCGAGTTGGCAAAGCTCGTGGCCCAGACGTTCTCGATGTCGTGCAGCGTATCGACGCCACCGCCGCCGTTGACCTGGATGTCGGTGTAGAGGTCGATGGTGATGCCGGAGGCGAGCCCGGTGTGGTAGAGCGCCCAGTCGACGCCGGTACCGCCCTCCAGCACGTCGTTGCCGGTGCCGCCGTTGAGGTTGTCGTTTCCAGCCCCGCCGAACAGCGCGTCGCTGCCGGCGCCGCCAGTGATGACGTCGTTGCCGCCTCCGCCTTCGAGCCGGTTGCCGCCGGTATTGCCGATCAGCAGATCGGCGGAGGCGGTCCCGATGACGTTCTCGATGCTGATCAGCGTATCGAAGCCGGCGCCGAGGGTGTTCTGCGCGTTCTCCGTCGTCAGGTTGATGTTCACGCCGGACGCCTCGAGCGAGTAGTTGGCCCAATCGGTGCCATTGCCGCCGGACAGCACGTCGTTGCCGAGGCCGCCGAACAGGTTGTCGTTGCCGTCGCCGCCGATGAGGATGTCGGCACCGTCGCGGCCGAACATCTGGTCCTCTCCGCCTCCGCCGGTCAGCTGGTTGTCGCCGCTATTGCCGAACAGCCAGTCGCTGTGCGCCGAGCCGATCAGGCCCTCAATGCTTTGCAACAGGTCGTTGCCGGAGCCGAAGGTGTTCTGGGCTGCACCGACGTTGAGATCGACCAGGACGCCGGCGATATCGTCGGCGTAACTTGCGATGTCGTAGCCGCTGCCGCCGAAAATAAAGTCGTCGCCGGTGCCGCCATTGAGCACGTCGTCACCGCCTTCTCCCTCCAGCCAGTCATTGCCGGCGAGACCACGCAGCTGGTCGTTGCCGTCGCCGCCATAGAGCGAGTTCGCGCCGCTGGTGCCGCGCACGACGTCGTTGCCGAGCCCCATACGCGCGCCTTCGAAATTGCGCACCGACTCGGGGATCACGCCGAAGTTTGAGGATGCCACCTCCGCGGTGAGGTCGACGTTCCAGCTCACGGTGCTGAAGGTGTAGTCGACGAAGTCGCTTCCGCTGCCGCCATCGAGATTGTCGACGCCGCCGTTGCCGGAGATCGTGTCGTTACCGCTTCCGCCTGTGATGACGTCGTTGTCGGCGCCGCCGTCGATCGAGTCGTTGCCCTCTCCACCGGAAATGGTGTCGAGCCCGCTGCCGCCGTCGATCGTGTCGTTACCGTCGCCACCGGAAATGGTGTCGGTGCCGCTGCCACCGAGGATCGTATCGTTGCCGTCCTCACCCCAGATGCTGTCGTTGTGGGCACCGCCGTCGATCGTATCGTGTCCGTCCTGGCCATGGATGACGTCGTTGCCGTTTCCGGCATCGATGGTGTCCTGGCCGATGCCGCCATACAGACTGTCGTTGCCGTCGCCGCCGATGAGCATGTCGTTGCCGGCCTCGCCGTAGAGGTTGTCGGCATGGTCGCCGCCGTCGAGGGTGTCGCTCCCATCGCCGCCGTAGAGGGTGTCGCCGCCGTCGAGGCCGACGAGTGTGTCATTGCCGTCATTACCCGACAGGGTGTTGGCCTGGCTCGAGCCGGTGACGTGGTCGTCGCCCGCTCCCATCGTCACATTCTCGACATCCCAAATGTGCTCGTTGCCGCCGCCCGCGCTTGCGGTTCCGGCGATGCCGAGTCCGTCGGGTTCCTCGAGAAGACTGGCGAGGCTAACCGTCCAATCGCCATTGCTGTAGGTGTAGTCGACAGTGTCGACGCCGTCTCCGCCATAGAACGTATCGGTGCCCAAGCCGCCTTGCAGCCAGTCGTTGCCGTCGCCGCCCGACAGAATGTCATCGCCGCCGAGGCCGTAGATGTGATCTTCGCCGCCGTTGCCTTCGAGATCGTTGTCGCGTTCGTTGCCGGTGATGACGTCGTCGCCTTCGCCGCCGCGGGCGTTCTCGATGTAGCCGGCAAGCTCATTCGGCGTCCAACCGGGCACGTAGGCGAGCGAGATGTTGTTGGTCATGCCGTGCGTGCTGGAGAACGCGCCGGGCCGCAGATCGAGCGTGACGCCGGAGTTGTCGCCGGACAGATCGAGCGTGTCGACGCCGCCGCCGTCCCAGATTGTGAGCTGTGGATGGTCCCATTGATCGGCGCCGTCAAAGTTGGTGAAGTCGTACAGCGCGCCGACGTCTTCGGCATTGTAGCCATAGGTGCTGTTGGTATCGCGTGTGTTGAAGTTCGCACTGTAGAGGGATTGCAGGACAAACATGTCGTGGGTTCGCGGCGTGGCGATCAACGATATGAGCCCGTCGTTGTCGTCGGAATAGCCGGTCTCCGCGCCGTCAAAGTAGGACATGACGGAGTACATCCTCGTATCCTGGATGTACTCGGCGTCGTCGTAATAGGTCGGAAATTCCATGTCGTCGGCGTTGTAGTCGCCGGGATGCGTCAGGCCGAGCGAATGCCCGATCTCGTGGACCAGCGTCTCGAAGCCGCCCGACCCCGGCTGCACGTCGGGCAGGAAACCGAGGAACGTGTTGAGCGCGATCCGGCTGCCGTGATCGTGGTCGACGCCCGTGGAAACGCCGCCGAAATTGTTGGCGAACTCCAGGGCGTAGATATAGATGTCGGCTTCTTCGCCGGGATCGGCCGGTACGAAAGTGATGTTGGCGACATCCGACCAGGTGTACAGCGCCTGCCATGCGTGCCCTTGCTGCGTCTCGTCGAAGAAGCGGTGGTTCCCGGTATAATCGGAGCCGTCGTCAATATTGCGGAAGTGCTCCGGAATTTGCTCGTAGCTCTGCGGGAAGCCGACGCGCAATGTCGCGCCGCCGCCCCAATCGTCACTGTCGCGGTAGAGGTGATCGTACAGATCTTCCAGGTTGTCCTCGTCGATCGACTCGACGGGCCCGCCGATCCCACCGGCCTGCGGTGCAGGCGCCGGGGTCAGATCGATGGCCTGTGCGGTGGGCGCACCGAACGACGGCTGGACCGTTGCCGGTGCGCTTTGCAGGTCGACCGGCTTCTCGCTGCCCACCGGTGCGTCGGTGTTGCCGGCGAGCGCGCTGACACCCTCCATGTCGGGCATGGGCGGGCTATGCCTGAGCGCGACGTGGGTAATCTCGTGGGCGACCGAGGTGTGTTGAACATCGGGGGCCACCGCTGATACCTGACTGCCGCCGGCCAACGCTGCGGGCGCCGCGGCGTCGTCAAAGTCGAATTGCGACGTCTCGATGTTGTCGCGTTCGTCGTTCTCGGCGCGTTCCCAGGGCTTGTGGCTGCGCGCGTTATTCAGGGCTGCTTTGGAGAAATTCGAGATGGCCATGGCGTGCTCCCGCTTGGCTGGTGATTGCTCGGCAAATGGCCCACCCGCGTCCGCCGGATTCGGACGTCGTGGTGGCGATCACGCATTGGTCGGGAAGCGGCACCGGCTTGTTTTTGGGAAGGTGCTGGGACAGCCTTGGGAAGCTCTTGGTTTCTGCTGGGAACGGCGGCGGGAAGGTCTGGTAAATCCTTCTGAACCTGCTGCTATTCTGCTGAGACTTACGAACGGGAGCTTTTCACGCGCCTGCGCTGACCTATTGAGGCGAAGTTGCGCTTTTTGTTCGAAGATTATGTGCTCGACGAGGCCCGCCACGAACTGCGGCGGGGCGGCGAGATCGTGCCGATCGAGGCGCGGGTTTTCGAGCTGCTGACCTATCTGATCCGCAATCGCGAACGGATTGTGAGCCAGGAAGACCTGCGCATGGCGGTCTGGGAGGGCCGCATCGTCTCGATATCGACGATCAGCTCGTCTTTGAACGCGGCCCGTACCGCGATCGGCGATAGCGGCGACGATCAGCGTTTCATCCGCACCGTGCCGCGCAAGGGGTTTCGCTTCGTCGCGCCCGTTGCCGACGAGCCGACCGGCGGCATGCCGATCGCCAATCTTGAACCCGCCGGCAACGCCGCAGGTCCGATGCTGCCGGCTGCGCCGCCGGCCGGCGCGGTGCTCAGGCGTGTGGACGTGCTACGTCCCAGGGCCATTCGAACGGCTGTGGTGTTCGCAACCGGCGCTGTGGCGGGCGCGCTCGCGGCAGCGCTCTTCTTTCTGCTGTCGCCATGGCAAAGCATGCCGCAACCTCGCCCGACCAAAAAATTCGATGCTTCCGTCGTTCCGCTTGTCAATGACGACACGCGGCGCGCCTTGGCCGGCTATGCGTCCCGCCCCGACCACAAGGCGCTTGCGATCGGAAGCCGGGGGCAATTCCAGGTGGCCGACGGCGCGCAGACGACAGAGAAGGCGCAAGAGGCCGCGCTGCAGGGCTGCTTCGCGAAAGCCAAGGTGCCTTGCAGGGTCTATGCGATCGGTGGCGACGTCGTCTGGTCGGAACAAGCTGTGCCGCTGCCGGCGGCGCGCGACGTCCGCACGGAATCGCTTGGGATCGCGTTGGACCCTCATGCAATCCCGCTGATCTCCGGCAGGGAGCGAAAGACGGTCGCAGACGCGCTGCAGGCCAAAGGCGTTTCGCGAGCGCTGGCCCTGTCGACGGGAAGATACTACGGCCAGCATGCCTCAACCAAACGCGAGGCCGTTCGTGTCGCGCTCGATCGCTGCTCGTTCATGTTCGGGCGGCCCTGCCTGATCCTGGCGGTCGACGGCTTCCTGACGATTCAGATTCCCAAGACCCGCCGCGTCACGCGAACCTTTCTGCCGTCCACCGATCCCGAGATTCCGGAGGCCGACCGGGAGCGCATTGCCTCGGCCTACCAGGGCCGCGAGTGGCGGGCGCTGGCGCGCGGCGAGTCAGGAAGCTGGCACCCGGTAGCTGGCGCGCCGTCTGAAGAGGCCGCGATCGAGACCGCGCTCAAGACCTGTGCGCAGGCCGATACCGGCTGCCGGCTGTACGCGATCGGAAATTTCGGCGTGGCCGAGGAATGACTCACGCCTCAAAGCGGAACAGCCGGTAGAAGTCCGTCGGGTCGACGAAGATTTGCCGCGCCTCGCGGAAGCCGGCCTCGCGGCCGAGCTCGCACCAGACGGCTGCGGTCTCGGGGAAGTCGCAAGTGGAGACGTGCTGCCAGATCTGTTTCCATTCAGCCGGCGTCAACACGCTCCACAAGGGTTCGTTGATCTGTTTGAAGCGGTTCATGAACGCATCCCGGTCCTCGTCGGCCCGGCGCGTGGGCTCGTAGAGCAGGAAGATCCCGCGGCTGCCGGTCGCGCCGCGGATCGCCTTCATCAGGCGCAGCTTGTCGTTGGTCGCGAGGTGATGGATCGACAGGCTGCACCACGCCGCGTCGGCATGCTCGGGCCTGCGCATCATCGCCTCGACGAAATCGCGGTGGTCGAGATCGACCTGGAACGGCATGGCGGCGAGATTGGCGGCGGCCAGCTCAAGCGCCGGCTCCGACAGGTCGATGCCGTGATAGTGGCGCACTTTGGTTCCGGCCAACGCCGTCTTCATCACACTGGCATCGCCGCACGCGATGTCGAGGAAGCTGAAGGGTGCCGTGAAAACCTCGTTCAGGGTCGCGCGCAGGATGCTGCCGACCTCGCGGTGGGACAGGTAATCGCTCTCGACCACCTTGCGGTAGGTCGCCCACTGCTCCTGGAACTGCGCCAGCGCCGCCGCGTCCACCACTGCGCCGCCCGGTGCGAATTGATGGATATGAACGTTGACCACGCTCGCCGCCTCCTCATCAAGCTCACCGAGCCGTGCAACTCGATCGGGATCAATAAACGAGATCAATTAACGAGTCAGTCAAGTCAGGCGCCCTGGCTTGGTCATCGCAAGAGGTTGAGCGCGCCGTCGACCGCGACCCGCAGGAAATCATCCGTTGCGGCTTGCGGATTCCTGGCGACAAGAATATTGCGAGCGGTCGCGACCGCCCCGATAAAGTCGCGCTGATGCCAATGCCCAAGCGCAGGTAGGTCCGGCAGCGCCGCCGGATCGGGCTTGGGATGGACCGACACATAGAAATAGGGCTCGTCGTAATAGTCGTCGCCGGGAGAAAGCCCGGCCCCTATGTAGCCCGTGGGATCGCGCGCCGTGAGCGTGGTCAACGTCGCGAGATCGAAGTGGTGGGGCCAGCAGCGCACCGGCGAGGCTTCCAGATGTCGCGCCGTCATTCGCTCTTGCACGACGCCGAGCGAAAGTGCGGCATTGCCGAACCACGCCGCCAACTCCGCCAAGGCATCTTTCAGGCCGGCCGTGCCATAGGGCGTGCCCCGGGACACGGCATGCGTGGGCATCTCGTAGGGAGAGGGCGCGTCAAGCGCGCGCGCATCGAATCCCCGCTTGCCGAGCTGCTCGCCCAGCCACCGGCGCGCATGCGCGTCCGGATGGCCTTCGAGATTGAAGTGCTCGACGTTTCCTTCGCCGGCGTGCAGGGCGAGCGTGAGGTCGGTCAGCCGCAAACTCAGCCAGGCGCCGTCCGTCAGGGGATGTGTGGTGAAGCCGCCGAGCGCGCGATCCCAGCCCAGATTGGTGTGGCCATCGTCCGGCTGCGGCGGCACATGGGCCCGCGCGGCGCGCGCGAGCCATTGCACGGCATGGTGGGCCTGCAAACGTGCCTCGCTCAGGTGTCGTCGATCGATGTCGCGAAGCGGAGCCCAGGCCGGATCGCGCATGATTCGTCGCCCTAGTGGTCCAATTCTAACATTCGCATCCCGTTTCAGCGAGCGACTTTGCGAATGTTAAATCGGACCACTAGCAAGTATTTAAGTATAGTGGAGTTCTTGGATTTGACATTCGCCTCGCGAACCCGCTGCAAGATGGGTCGCGAATGTCAAATCCACTCCACTAGTGCGGCGCCGCCGCCTCCACGATCCCGACCAGCCGCGCGAGCTTTTCCGGATCGTCGCGCAGAGCGGCCGAGGGGCCATCATAGACGATGCGGCCCTTGTCCATGATGACAGCGCGCTCGGAGAAGCCGAGCGCCACGCGGCTGTTCTGCTCGACCAGCACAATGGAAAGACCTGAGTCGCGCAGCTTCATGAGCACGGCGGTGAGCGTCTCGACCAGCACCGGCGCCAGCCCTTCGGTCGGCTCGTCCATCAGCAGCACCGCCGGGTTGGTGAGCAGCGCGCGCGCGATCGAGAGCATCTGCTGCTCGCCGCCGGAGAGCTGGTTGCCCATGTTGGTGAGCCGCTCCGAGAGGCGCGGGAACAATTCGAAGATCCGCGCCTCAGTCCAGTAGCCGGGCCGCGTGCCGATTTCGAGGTTCTCGCGCACCGACAGAGACGGAAAGATCTCACGCTCCTGCGGCACGTAGCCGAGGCCGGCGAGCGCGCGCGCATAGATCGGCAGGCGAGCGATGCTCGTGCCGCCGAGCAGCACGTCGCCTTTGTGCAGGCGGGTGTGGCCCATGGCGGTCGCCAGCAGTGTGGTCTTGCCGACGCCGTTCCTGCCGATGATGCTGACGTTCTCGCCCTGGGCGAGCGCGAGATTGATGTCCTCGAGCACGACGGTTTCGCCGTAGCCCGCCGAAACGCCGCGGAATGCCAGCGCGTCAGCCATGATGCGCCTGCCCGAGATAGACGTCGCGCACGCGCTGGTCGGCGCCGATTTCCTTGGGCGTGCCTTCCGCGAAGATGGCGCCGCCGACCAGCACGGTGATGCGCTGCGCAAACCGAAACACCAGGTCCATGTCGTGGTCGATGATCAGGACGCCGATATGCTTCGGCAGCGCCGCCACCGCGTCGAGGATGATGTGGCTCTCGGCGCTCGGCACGCCGGCAGCGGGCTCGTCGAGCAGCAGCACCTCGGGCTCGAGGCCCAATGCGATGGCCAGCTCGACCAGCCGCTGGCGTCCATAAGGCAGTTCGGAGATGCGATGGCCGGCGTCGTTCGAGAGCTTGAGCATGTCGAGGAGGCGCATCGCTTCGTCGACGATGTCCTTGCGCATGCCGGCCGGCTTCATCATCTGGTTGCCGGCGCCGAGCCGCTCGGCCACCGCGATGTAGACGTTCTCGAGCACGGAGAGGCCGCGGAACAGCCGGTTGATCTGGAACGTGCGCGCGATGCCGAGCTTGACCCGCGCGGACTGCTCCATGGTGGTGATGTCGCGGCCCCTCAGCAGCACTTGGCCCTGCGTCGGCAGGAACACGCCGGTGAGGAGATTGATGAAGGTGGTCTTGCCGGCGCCGTTCGGCCCGATCAGCGCATGGCGCGCGCCGGCCTCCAGCCGGAAGTTGATGTCGCGCGCCGCCGCGAGTGCGCCGAAGCTCTTGGCGAGCGAGCGGGTTTCGAGCAGCGTTTCGGTCATGACGGCCCGCGCTTGCGCATGAAGCGGCCCGTGAGCTGATCCCACAGCCCGAGCACGCCGTTGCGCGCGAACAGCGCGATCAGCATCAGCAGCAGACCGAGGCCGAGCTGCCAGGCGGTGGGATAGACCTTCGCCAGGAAATGCGAGAGCGCCATGTAGACGACGGCGCCGATGAACGCGCCGTAGAGCCGGCCGTAGCCGCCGAGCACCAGGATGATCAGCACGGTGGCGGCGCGGTCGAGCCCCAGCGTCGAGAGGTTCACATAGGCGTTGGCCTGCGCCCACAATCCGCCGGCGATGCCGGCGATCGCGGCCGAGATGGTGTAGCAGGTGACCAGCCGCCAGTTCACCGGCGCGCCGACCGCGTGCATGCGCAGCACGTTCTCGCGGATGCCGGTCAGGCTCTGACCGAACGGCGAATAGACCAGCGTGCGGATGAACACGAAGCAGACGAACAGAACCCCCAGCACGTACATGTACTGCACGCGCGGATAGAGCGGGTTGAATTCGAACAGCCCGAACAGCGGCGGGATCGGCAGGTTCGGCAGCCCGTCGAAGCCGCCGGTGTATTTCTCGCCCATGTTGGCGGCTTCTTCGAGCAGCGCCATGGTGCAGAGTGTGAGCATCAAGAGCGTGAGTCCGGTGGTGCGCAGCAGGATCAGGCCGGACGCGAGGCCGATCAGCGCGGCGACACCGGCTGCGATCATGAGGCTCGAGATCGGCTCGTTCCAGATGCCGTGATGCGCCAGCATCCCGACGGTGTAGGCGCCGGCGCCGAAGAAGGCGGCGTGGCCAAGCGTGACGATGCCGGCATAGCCGAGCGCGAGATCGAGCGAGAGCGCGAACAGGATCGTCACCAAGAGGTCGGTGCCGAAGCCGAGATAGTTCGGGAACGCGAAATAGAACGCCAGCGCCAGGATCCAGGGCAGGGGCTCCCACACGCGCACGCGATGGCGGTTGACCAGCGCGAGCGCGGCCGGATGTCCGCTCAGGCCGGGAGTCACGTGATGCGCCGGCATGCTCATGACGTCTTGCCCCCGAACAGGCCCTGCGGCCGCCACAGCAGCAGCAGGATCGTCAGTGCGAAGATGAACAGCGTGCCGCCCTGCGGCAGGTATTTCTTCAGCGCGAAGTCGAGCACGCCGATGATGATCGACGCGAAGAACACGCCGGTGACGCGGCCGAGTCCGCCGACCGACACGACGATCAGGAAGTACACGAGATAGATCAGCGGATACTGCGGGTTGAGGCCGAGGAACTCGGCGCCGAGCCCGCCGCCGATCGCCGCCATGCCGCTGCCGAACGCGAAGGTGAGCATGAACAGGCGGTCGATATTGATGCCGAGCGACTCCGCCATGCGCCGGTTGTCGACCGCGGCGCGGATCTGCGCGCCCATGCGCGTGCGCTCGAAGCCAAGCCACAGCCCGATCACGATCGCCGTGCCGACGACGATCAGGAAGATCGAATACGTGCGGTAGTGCACGATGCCGAGATTGAGCTGTCCCTGCAGCCAGTCCGGCAGCATGAGCTGCTGGTTCTCGGGGCCGATGACGAGCGTCACCGATGCGATCATGAAGAACACGAGCCCGATGGTGAACAGCACCTGGTCGAGCTCGGTCGCGCGGTAGAGCCGCGAATAGAGCAGCCGCTCGAACGCGATGCTGACGCCGGCGATGATGACGAAGCCGAGCGCCACCGCGGGCACGAAGCCGATGCCCCAGTTGCGCATCGTGAGCACGATCACGTAGCCGCCGAGCATGGCGAAGCCGCCATGGGCCAGGTTGACGAAGCCCATCAGACCCATGGTGACGGAGAGCCCGACCGACACGATGAACAGCACCATGCCGGCGGCCAGGCCGCCGAGCATCATGCTCACAACGTCGATGCCAAAGATCACCAGCGGCTCCCAGCCCGTCGGCGACGACAGAAAGGCGACACCGCCGTCCCGGCGGCGGTGTCTTGCTTATTCGAACGCCTCGCGTGGGCGTCCGTCGATTATTTGCAAGGCGGAATCTTCAGCGCCTTGCAGGCGTCTTTCACGTTCTCGACGGTCGCGATCGTGTTCTGAAAGAGCCGCCCGTTCTTCATCACCACTTCCGAGAGATACTCGTTCATGACGATGTCGCGGGTGTCGGGATCGATCAGGATCGGGCCGCGCGGGCTCGCGAACTTCCAGCCGCGCAGCGCCGCGAGCAATTCTTCGGCGTCCATCTTGCCCTTGGTCGCCTGGATCGCGTGCGCGATCGCGGCCATGCCGTCATAGCCGCCGACCGCCATGAAGTCCGGCGTCGAGTCGGCGCCGTAGTCCTTCTTCCAGGACGCGACGAAGCGCTGGTTCTCTTTGTTGGTCAGGTCGGCGTGATAGTGATGCATGGTGATGAGGCCGACCGCGGCCTGGCCCATGCCCTGCAGCTTGTTGTCCTGCGTGATGTCGCCCGGTCCGATCAGCTTGATGCCGGCCTGGCGCATGCCGAGCGCGCCGTAGGTGCGCACCACCGCCGCGGAATGGTCGCCGGCCGGGACGAACACGAAGAACACGTCCGGCTTCTTGTCCTTGGCGCGCTGGAAGAACGGCGTGAAGTCCGGCACCGCGGCCGGACCGCCCATCGGAATCTCGTCGATCACCTGGCCGCCCGACGCCTCGAACGCGCGGCGGAACGATGCCAGCATGTCCTTGCCGGGCGGGAAGTCCGAGAAGCCGACCACCGCGGTCTTGGCCTTAAGCGTCTTCGCCGCGGTCTCGCCCATGGCGTAGCCGGCGTGCCACATGCTGAACGAGGTGCGCACGTAGTAGTTCGACATCTGCGTGATGTGCGCGGTGCCGGCGTTCATGATCACCGACAGCTTCTTGCCGGCGCTCACGACCGGCGCGGCCGCGATGGCGTTCGGCGAGTAGACCCAGCCGGCCAGCACGTCGACCTTGTCCTGGGTCAACAGCTCCTGGATGACGTTGCGGGCGTTGGCGCCGCCGGGATCCTTCACGTCGCGGCGGACGATGGTGACCTTGTAGCCCTTGATGGGATTGAGCTTGAGATACTGCTCCATCCCGCGGTCGATCTGCTGCGCCAGCTCGGCGCCGATGCCGGTGTACGGCAGATTGACGCCGATCCTGACCTCCTGTGCCTGGGCCAGGCCGGCCACGGATGCCAGCACCCCGGCAAGGACAAATTTCCCGATCATGTCGAACCCTCCCAGGTGAACGTCTCGTTTGGTTACGGTAGCTGCCGGGCGGCTCGTTCCCGGTTTTGTGCCGGATGGCGGCCGGTTTCTTAAAGGTGCGCGATTGCCGCGTGCAGGCAGCTTGTCGGCGGCATCAAATGCTAGCCGGCTACCGCCGTCAAGGCGTCCGGCTGCGGCGGGATAGCTCGTAAAAAGTCTAAGAAACGCGGGCTTGCGGGGGTGGGGAAACAGTGCCAGCAGCGGGCGCCGCGCCATGCGGCTGCTCGGTGCGGACGCGCTCGAAGAAGTCGCCGACCTTCGATTCCAGCGCCACCGCGCGGGCCGAGAGCCGCTCGGTCCAGCTCTGGATCTCGCCGGCGGCGTCGGCGCCGCGGCGGGCGACCTGCTCGACCACCTTGATCTCCTCGGCGGTGTGCACGGTGTTGTGGGCGGCGGTCTGCATGCTCGACGCGATCTGGCGCGCGGAGGCCGACTGCTGCTCGACGGCGGCGGCGATCGAGGTCGCGACCCCGGTCAGGTTCTGGATGATGCCGGCGATCGAGGTGATCTCGGAAACCGCGCGGCGGGTCGCGTTCTGGATCTCGGTCACCTGGCTCGAGATTTCGCCGGTCGCCTGCGAGGTCTGGTTGGCGAGCTGCTTGACCTCGGAGGCGACCACGGCAAAGCCCTTACCGGCTTCGCCAGCGCGCGCCGCCTCGATGGTCGCGTTCAGCGCCAACAAATTGGTCTGCGACGCGATGTTCGAGATCAGCTCGACCACCGAGCCGATGTGCTTCGCCGCTTCGTCGAGCGAGCGGATCGCCTGGCTGGTCCGCTCGGCCTCGCTGACCGTGGTGCGCGCCATCGACAGGCCGCGGCCGGCCTGCTCGCCGATCTCCGAGATCGAGTGCGACAGCTCCTCGGTCGCGGGCACGGCGACCCCGACGCACTCGTTGGTTACACCCAAGGCGTTCGAGGCGGAGGCCATGCGGCCGAGCGTTTCGCTCGCTGCCTCCTGCAATCCGGCCGAGGTGGTGGCGAGCGAACCAGTCGCCTCCTTGATGGCGCCGATCACGGTGCCGATGGTGTCGCCAAATTCCGCGATCGCTTCTTCGATGCGCTTGCGGCGGCTTGCGCGCGAATTGGCGACGATCTGCAGATGCATGGTGCTGGTCAGCGCAGCATCGCACAGGATGGCCTGGCTGATGAGCTTGATATTGGCTGCGACGGTCGCGGGCGAGTACCAATAGCGCCGCGCGATTACGTCGCTGAGCCGGCGCATGACCATGCAGCCGGAATTGAGCCGCACCCGCGCCTCCACGCCGATCGAAGAGTGCGCGCGCGCCGAATATTGGCAGTACTCCATATAGGCGTCGTCGAACCGGCCTGCGAGCAGGTACCGGTGATGCTCCAGCTCCAGCTCATGGATACGGACATGATGCTTCGCGAACGTCGCGGCAATCTGCGGAATTTTCGACGCGACACCGATGAACGCATCGATCACGCCGGGAAGATGCGGCTCCAGAATCGGCCAGAGCCGCTGGAGGCGCGCACGCGCTTCGTCATCGAGCCCATAGGCTTCCAGGCGGGGTGCCAGTTCGGCGTGCACTTCGTGCTTGGCCATCGGGCGATGCCCCGGTCGTCCATGCGAAAGGAGAGAGCGACGAAAAAATAAGCATCGGGCCGAACGGGCCCGCCGTAGTTGATAACGTCGTGGTTAATGAAGGCTTAAGGGAGCGCCGGATGAAGGATTTGTGCATCTCGCCGCTAGCTCAGTCTTCTTCTTACCGGGCGCGCTGCGCGCGCTCCGCGTGCAAGCTCTGGAGGCAAGCTCTGGAGGCAAGCTCTGGAGGGAGGAGTCGACTGGCTGAGTGAGCGAGGGTGGTGAGCGTGAGGCGGAGTTCCGGCCCAGGATCGTATGCGGAGAGACCTGACGCGTCGCCTGCGCGCATGCAAGGCGGTACTGGGCAAGGGAGCGGAAGCAATCGGCAAAATAGACCGAAAAGAAAATGGATTGCGTAAATCGCAATTGCGGCCCACTGTACGCCGATGGATTACAAAGGCGTTCGCTATACGATCCGCACGTGCATCGAGCGGCAAAAATGGTCAATCGGCATTCATCCGCGAGATGCCGAGGTCATCGAAAAGACCGTCAAAGGCACCCGCCTGGAAGCGGAACGGCACGCCTTTTCAATGATTGATGCGTGGAAGCGGCAGAGACGCGCAACGCTTCTTGGCGTTAAGACACTTTCGCCTTCCGCTTAGACTTCTTCGGTGTCGGTTCGACAGGCACAGCCTCCCTCGCGAGGCGCAGGGCCTTTAGCTTTGCCGTGCGATCAATCGTCGCCTGTTGCTGCCGTTCATAATCGGCCATCGCCGTGCGGCCTTCATCGGCTTGCGTCATCTTTCGCGCCAGCAAAGTCGCCCTGCGCGCCTTTGCCTCGTCGCTATCTTTGAATGGGGTCATAACCTACATATAGGGATCGGGGGCCGGTTTTGCCACTATCGGCCGCAAGGATCCTCCGCGTTCGTCACTTAAACTTAATGAGCTAGCTGCTGGCGCTCTGCTCGCGCAGGACCGGGTGGCCGATGCCGAGCGGTTTGGCGTCGATCAGCACGAACGCCGCGCGCGCGACCTTGTCGCCGCGGTTGACCCAGGAGTGGTTGGTGCCGCGCTGCACCAGGACGTCGCCGGCTTTCAGCTTCACGGTCGAATCGTCCATGTCCATGTCGAGCTCGCCCTCCATCACGATGACGTAGTCGATGGTCTCGGTGCGGTGCATGCGGCCGGGGTTGCCAGGCGGGAAGGTGATGACGGCGAAACGGGTGCCGTTGACCGGCGGCGGCGTGCCGAGGATGCGGGCGCCGAGATCCTCGACATTCTCGCCGATCGGCATCTCGGCCGGCGCGCCCTCGGTGATCCAGATCAGCGTCGACTGCGCGCCGGAGGCGCCGCCTTTGTGGTTGGTCGCCGCCCCGTCCATGATCGCCTTGGCGACGTTGCCGGTGTCGTGGCCGGTGACGACCCGGCGGATCGGGTGAAATCGCGATGGTTGTGTGCTCATACCTGCGTCCGTTTGTTCTGGTTGAGGTCGACATCGGTGCCATAGCCCCGCGGCCCTGTCACCATGTCGCGATATTCCCCGTTGTGGCCGGCGGGCCGTTTCGGCAGTCTGGGCGGGATTACGAGCGGAGGAAATCAATGCTCAAGCGTTCATTCGTCGCCGCGGCCGCCGTTTCGGCGATCCTGGCCGGCGTCTTCGCATCGGCCGCGCAGGCGCAGGACAAGCTCAAGGTCGCGATCTCGCAGCGCGGCTTCTGGGATAGTTCGTTCCTGGAGTTCGCCCAGAAGGAGGGCATGCTGAAGAAGGCCGGCCTCGACGTCGAATTCTTCTACACCGAAGGCGGCGGGCAGACCCTCCAGGTCATCACCTCGGGCAGTGTCGACGTCGCGATGTCGAACGGGCTGCTTGGCACCATCGGCGCCTATTCCAAGAAGGCGCCGATCCGCGTGATCTCGGCGCAGATGACCGGGGCGCACGAGCTCTATTGGTATGTGCGCGCCGAGAGCAAGATCCGCAGCCTCAAGGACGCCACCGACAAGAACACCATCGCGTTCTCATCGCCGGGCTCGTCGTCGAACCTGATCCTCCTGGCGCTGCTCAACCAGGCCGGCTCGAAGGCGCGGCCGACCGGGACCGGCGGGTTGCCCGGCACGCTCACCAGCGTCATGACCGGACAGATCGATATCGGCTGGGCGACGCCGCCGTTTGCGTTGCGCGAGCTCAACGACAAGAAGATCATCATCGTGGCGCGTGCCCGCGAGGCGACCGAGCTGCGCAACCAGACCATCCGCGTCAACATCGCCAACGTCAATTCGCTCAAGACCAAGCGTGATGCGATCACCCGGCTGATGCAGGTCTATCACGAGGCGATCGAGTGGGCGTATTCCAATCCCGCGCTCGATCGAGTACTTCGCCGAATTCGCCAAGGCGCCGACCGACATCGCCGGCGCGGCGGTGAAGGAGTTCTTCCCGAAGGAGGCGCTGCAGATCGGCGAAGTGCGCGACCTCGACCGGACGCTGAGCGACGCCGCGCAGTACAAGTTCACGGCCTCGCAGCTCACGCAGCAGGACATTGCCGGACTGTTCGACATCCTTTACAAGCCGCCGGCGAAGTAGCGCAGAGCGCTTCGGCGAACTCGGTGCGTTCCCTCTCCCCGGAGGGGAGAGGGTTAGGGTGAGGGGGTTCGGACCTATCGAGGGACTTACGCCCCTCACCCCACCCCTCTCCCCAACGGGGAGAGGGAGCCCGTCAGCACAAGCCGTGCGTTCGAATACTCCAACGTGAGAATTGCCCATGCCCAACGCCATCGACGATCTCTGCTATCAGCTCGCGCTCGCCAACCGTATCGTCGCCCATGAGGGCGTGCTCGACGGCTTCGGCCACATCAGCGTGCGCCACCCGGACAAGCCCGATCACTATCTGCTCTCGCGCTCGCGCAGCCCGGAGCTGGTCGAGCCCGGCGACATCCTCGAGCTCGACATCGATTCCAACGTGGTCACGCCCGGCAACATCCTGCCTTACGGCGAGTGCGTGATTCACGGCGAGATCTTCCGCGCGCGGCCGGACGTTCAGACGATCGTGCACCATCATTCGCCGGCGCTCATGCCGTTCTGCCTCACCGACCTGAAGCTCGTCCCGATCAACAGCCTCGGCGCCACCATGGGTGCCGTGGTGCCGTCCTGGGACAGCGCGCATGAATTCGGCGACACGCCGATGGTGCTGACCACGAACGAGCAGGGCGCATCGCTCGCCCGCGCGCTCGGTCCGCATTGGATGGTGCTGATGCGCCGGCACGGCGCGACCGTGGTCGGCCGCTCGATGAAGGAAGCGGTGTTCCGCTCGATCATGACCCACCGCAACGCCGAGCTTCAGTTGCGGGCCTACACCGTCGCCGAGATCACGCCGCTGAGCCCCGGTGAGGCCAAGCTCTCGCACGACTATTCGCTGCAGGAGCGCCCGCTCGGCCGCGCGTGGGAGTATTGGGTGACGCGGCTCACCAAGGCCGGCGAGCTGCCGCCGCGCACCAAGACGCTGGTGGGGAAGGGCGGAAAGGCAAAGGCGACGTCGAAGAAGACGGGAAAGAAAGCCGGCAAGCGGAAATAGCTCTCGTGTCCCGGACGCCATAAGCGCGTTCACGCGCGTCTTCGACGCGCTATGGCAGCGTGAACGGTGCACCGCCGATCCGGAACACGGAAGACTATGCCGGCACCGCCTCGGCGTGCGCGTTGCGGCCGGCCGCTACGCCCTGCTGCAGGCAGCGCGCGAGGCCGTGCAGGCTGAAGCCGCCCGCCGAACTCGCCGCCGCAGTAGAGGCCCGCGATCACCACGCCGCTCATGTCGACGACCTGACAGCGCGCATTGATGCGCAATCCGGCGCGGGTGTCGTGCAGCACCGGGGTGCACCAGCCGGCGTAGAACGGCGGCTTGTTGATCATGTGCAGCGGCCGCGGCTTGTTGAAGTCGTAGTCGCGGCCGGTGTCGACGAAGGTGTTGTAGCGGCCGACGGTGCCTTCGAGATTTCCGGGCGGCATCGGCACGCGCTGGTATTTCATCACGATCTTCTTCGCGAGCTCGGCCACCGTGTCGGCCTTGAAGAAGAAGCCGCCCTCGAAATCGACATTCGGCGGGTTCGGATCCCACTTCTCGCGCTCGACCGCGCCCTGGTCGAAGATCGCCCAGATCGGTCCGCCACCGTTCTGGCCGTCGCCGATGCCCGCCATCGCGGCGTTGAGCCAGTTGTTCGGGCTCCAGCGGATGTTCTGCGCGTTGCTGTAGTGGCCGTGGATGTAGGGATCGACGCCCTTGTAGTTGTTGGCGACGAACTGCCGCCCGGTCTCGTCGTAGAACCGCTGGCCCAGCATGTTCACGGTGATCACGTTCTGCCAGTCGGTGATCCGCAAGCCGGTGGCGCGCGCTTTCTCGAACATCGGGCTGCCCGGGAACCACCGCAGGTTCACATAGCCGTACTGGTTGCCGATCTGCCCGGGCTTGGTCAGCGTCGATCCGTGCTCGAGCGCCTGGTTGGTCAGGCCCCACAGCGCCGCCCCGACTTGCATGCCGGCAATCTCGCCGGAGGCGTCCTGGTCGGAATAGGGCATGCCGGCGAGCCCGCAATATTCTTCCGTCAGGCGTGGATCGAACATGCGGCGGAAGTTGACGTTGCCGGTGTGCCCGCCGGTGGCGATTATCACGGCCTTGCGGGCGCGCACGTTGACGGTCGCGCCCTTGTGGTTTGCGCTGAGACCGACGACGCGCCCCGAGGTGCCGTTCTCGCGATAGAGCGAGGCCATCTTGTGCTCGAGCAGGTATTGCACGCCGGCCTTGCGCGCGGCGGCATCGAGCGGCTGCATCAGTCCGTTGCCGGTCGACATCGTCAGGCGCTGGGCCGGAGTCGCCGGCTTGCCGGTCTGGATCAGCGGCCAGTCCACGGGCGCAGCGTGCATGGTGCGCAGCGCGGAATTGCCCACGGACGAGCCGCCGCGCCGATCCGGCGACTTGTCGACGAATACGACGCCATGCGCGACGAGCCACTCGAAGGTGGCGGCGCTGTTGTCCGCGAAAGCGCGGATGATCTCGCGATCGTTGTAGCGGTAGTCCGGCGCGCCGTTGGGCTGCACGATCGACCAGTCGGTCGAGATCCTTGAACACGAGGTCGGGCGAGTCCTCGATGCCGTATTTCTTCTGCACGCTGGTGCCGCCGCCGAGCGGGACATTGCCGCCAGAGACGCGTGCATGGCCGCCGACATGCGGCTGCGCTTCGACCACGATCACCGACGAGCCGGCCTCGCGCGCGGCGATGGCGGCGGGAATGCCGGTGGCGCCGCCGCCGATCACCACGACATCGGCGGTGTGGTCCCACTTGGTCGGAATTCCGGTCTGTGCCGTGGCCGGAGCGGCCGCGCCGCCTGCGGTCAGGGCCGCAGCGGTCGCGCCGCCACGCACGATCAGATCACGCCTGTTGATGGCCATGGGTACCCTCCCTGTCGATATTGATTCTTGTTTAGAAGCGGCCGATTGAATGAGCCGCCAAGAATAGGAGAGTAACAAAGGTGGGATGGCTTGCGCTACGCCGAAGCGGCGCCGACGCCGGGCCGGTTTCGCGAGGGAGCGCCGTGAACAGTTACAGCGGGCTTTGTTGATCCTCGCCGGCGTCGTGCTCGCCAGATCAAATCTGGCCCGGCTGCCGCCTGTCGAATAAGCCCAAATGCCGCTGGCTGGCTTCCGGCATGTCCGGAACGCTGATCGCGCGGCCCATGAACGTCGCCCACGGTTTCTCTGCGAGAGGCTGAACGCTGACAAATTTCCAGAACTGCCGCTCGGTCATGACAATTTCCGTGACGCCGTGATCCAGTATCCAGCTTTGCAGCATGGACAAGCGGACCTGGTCGCCGAACATCATGTCGGGGACGGACTTTTTCATAGCGCTATCCATGTCTGCAGCCGCGCACGCGCGAACGTGCGCTCGATGACGTCCGAACCGGAAAATCAGGTCGGCTGCGCTAACCTGCTGCCGCCGGCAGTTCGACCAGCGTATTGCGGCACTCGACACTGTCATAGACGCTGACTTGAACGACCGGGTGGCCGGTCTTGATCGTCAATCCCGCCGCTTCGGCCAATTCAGACGTCTCGTAGGAGCCCTTCGTTTGACGATCCACCTGGAGCAGATATCGGCCGATCTCGGCTCGCTTGCGCTGAGAAGCCGGCTGGTCGACCTCCGGTGCAGGATCGGCCGCCTCGCGCAGCTTCATGACTCGCGTTGCCATTGGGTGCTTTCTGTTGGGATGTGAGTCCTCAACATAGGCGCTCCGCCCTTAAGAAGCTATGAGCGCAAAGGAATATTCTTCGAATTAAGGCAGCGCGTCGACGTCCGTCCGCTACTTCCGCCCCATGATCTCGCGCGCCTTGGCCACGACGGCGGGCGGCGTCTTGTAGAAGTCGGCGAACGACTGCGCGGTCTCCTCGCCGGAGACGAAATCGATGTCGAGCCCTGCCTTCTCCGCCTCCGCGAGGAACGCCTTGTCGGCGACCGCGTCGGCCATCGCCTTGCGCAAGGCGGCGACGAACGCCGGTTGCAGGCCGGGCGGGCCGATCAGCGGCCGCGCGATCTCGGACTGGCCGAAGAACAGATCGGCAATCTGGCGCTGCTCCTCGGTCTTGATCATCTTGTAGAAGTTCGGCGCGCCGCCGAAATAGGGGACGTCCTGGCCCTTGCCGAACTGCACCAGGAATTTCAGCTCGCCGCGCTTCACGTTGCCGTCGAACGTCGCCTTCGCGGTCGAAAGCGCCAGCGCGCAGGCCGCCTGCACCTCGCCGCGCTCGAGCGCGAGGCCGATCTCCTTGATGCCGGTGAAGCCGGTGATGACGCGGAGTTTCGCGCCGAGCATCTGCTTGAGGATCTGCGAATGCTGATTGCCGTAGGAGCCTGCGCCGCTGGCGCCGAAGACGATGTCGGTCTTGGCGTTGATGATCTGGTCGAGCGATGTGATGCCGCTGTTGTGCCAGGTGCCGCAGGCGGCGGTGTCGCGGATCATGTTGCCGAGCCAGGCGAAGCCGCCGGTCTCGAACTTCGCGTCGGCGTTGCCGAACATCGGCTCGAGCGCCGCCGGCGCGCCGATCACGCCGAGCGTCAGGCCGTCGCGGGACGCCGCATTGCCCAAAAAGTTCGCCGCGCGCAGGCTGCCGGCGCCCGGCATGTTCTGCACCACCATGACCGGGTTGCCGGGCACGTAGCGCGGCATGTGGCGAATGAGCAGGCGGGTGTAGACGTCGTAGCCGCCGCCCGGACCGTAGCCGACCACGACGTTGATCTGCTTGCCCTTGTAGAAGTCGGCGACTGCGTCGGCGCGCGCCGCCGAGACGGCGGAGAGTGCGACCAGTACGGCTGCCGCCGCTCCGAGAATTCGCTGCAGGCTGCTCATGGCTGTTCCTCCGTCGCTGCGCGCGTGGGATCGCCTGTGTTACTGCCGCGGGATATTGGCCGCCTTCACCAGCGCGAGCGCCGATGCGACGTCCTCGCGGAAATACTTGGCAAACTGGTCGACCGTCATCGGCAGCGGCTCGACACCGAGCTTCGCGAAGCGTGCCTGAACCTCCGGCGTCTGGATCGCCTTGGCGGCTTCCGCGTGCAACTTGTCGACGATCGCGCGCGGCGTCTTCGCCGGCACGAAGAAGCCGCTGTAGAACGGATAGATCGACTCGGCGGATAAACCGGCCTCGATGGTGGTCGGCACATTGGGCAAGGCGGCGATCCGTTTCTGCGCACTGACCGCGAGAGCGACGAGCTTGCCGTCGTTGATCAGCGGCAGCGTCGTCGTCGGCAGTTGCGGACTGAAGTCGATGCGCCCGGCGACGACCTCGGTCACCGCCTCCGCCGCTCCTTTGTAGGTGACGTGCTGGGCCTGGATGCCCGCGCTGACGCGCAACCGTTCGCCCGCGAAATGCGACGCCGAGCCGGCGCCGGCCGAGGAGTAGTTGAGCGAGCCGGGCTTCGCCTTGCCGGCGGCAATCAGGTCGGCGAGCGTCTTGTAGCCCTTTTCGGGAGAGCTCACGATCACGAGCGGCTGGATGCCGAACGCGATCACCGGAATGAAATCATTGAGCGTATCGTAGGCGAGCTTCGAGTAGAGCGCATTCGCCGTCGCGAGCGCGCCATAGGCGAGGACCGTATATCCGTCCGGCGCAGAGCGGGCGACTGCGGCGGCGCCGATCGTGCCGCCGGCGCCCGGACGGTTTTCAACGATGAAGGTGCGGCCAAGCTGACGGCTCAGCTGATCCGAAACCACGCGCGCCATGATGTCGGACGCGCTGCCGGCGCCGAGCGGCACCACCACGGTGACGTTGCGCGCCGGCCAATCCTGCGCCGGCGCGGAGTGAATTGTTGCAAGGGGAATCGCCAAACAGGCGAGCAGGAATGCAGCGCCGCGCGCGCGGTTGCCACCGCTTGGTCCGGCCGTCATCGTTCCCTCCGTGGTTGGTGCGGTAGTTTGCTTTTTTCAAAGCATACTGAACCGCAAAACCACGGGGAAGCGGCCGGATGCCGCATAGAACGAGCAACGCACGGAGCGCGAGCAGCACGAGCACGCGCGCTTACTCCTCCGGAATGTGCGGATATTTCCGATGCGCCGCCTGCCGCGCTTCCAGCGCTTCGTTGAAGGCCTCGTTCAGGCGGGCGAAGAATTGGGCAATCTTGATGATCAGTGCCATGGTGATTTACTCCAGTATCGATGATCCCCAAGGCGCTTCCGAATCGTTTCTTGTCGTTGGCGGTTGAGTTAGTGGGCGATCGTGTCGGGGCTATGACCCCGTCACGCTCATTTTGTGCGTGCGGCCGCCGCATTGGTTCATGTGAAAAATGAATGGCTAGGATGCGCAATTCGGTTGCGCTTATGCTGAATTCGGCAGCGTTGCCGAGAACAGGCTCGCGGGAATGGCCGGATCGTCGGCATCCGTGACCAGAAGAAGACGGATCACGTTATTGTCAACGCGCGCGGCGACGCCTTCGATCTTGTGGCATTCGTCGAGCCGCTCGAAGAATCGCACCGTGCCGTCGCGCGCGGCAACACCTATGGCGGCACCAAGGCAGGCGCCGTCGTTGTAGGTGTCCTCGGTGTCTTCCGCGACAGCGGTGAACACGATGCTGCCGTCGGGCAAGCCCGCGCCGTCGGTGAAGCTCAAGGGCACGCCGTCGATGTCGCCAAGGTCGACCGGATCGATGGCCGACGGCGTGATCGCGCCGATGGCTCCGCCGGACGTGAGTGCAGCGAGGATCGCGGCCAGCGGATAACGGACGATCGCATTCCGTGGATGCTTTTTGTTCGCGCGTTGCAGCAGGCGCAATTCGTCGCCGATCGCGACGGCGCCTTCGATGTTCAACGCGCGGATGTGGCGGTCGAGTTCTTCGAACAACGGCGAGACGTCGACGATACGTGGCGCGCCGTCGATCGCGCCATGGGCGTCGAGCCGCAGCACGGCGCCGCGGCAGCGGTTGCGCTTCGAGCCCGAGCCGAGCGCCAGCAGCGCGCCGTTCAGGCAATCGCCAAACGGCGGCAGCGGCGTGATCGCTTCGAGATCGGGCTTCTGCTTCTTGCGGGCGGCCTTCTCCGCCGGCAGCGCGCCGTCGAACAGGCGGAGCAGGCGGCCGGGCGCATTGCCCGCTGCGGCGAACACGCCAAGATGCAGCTCGTCGTCGGCCACGACGTAGATGGACGATCCGGCGCAGGCGAGGCCGCTGGCGGCACTCACATGCCGCGGCGCCTCGGCGTCGCCGGTGTCGAGGAGGTCAAGCTCGCGGATTTTGGTCAGCCGTATCATCGAAAGGTCCATCGGCCGCGACAACCGGTCTTGTACCGGCCGCGACAAGACCGGATAGTATCGCATAAAAATACGGGAGAGCGCGCATGGCGATCCGCGGAGTGGTCCCTTTGCTGCTGGGCATTTTTGCGCTGGGCGTGCCGGCACAAGCGCAAGAAAGCGTCGCCGACTTCTACAAGGGCAAGCAGATCAGGATCATCGCGCCTTCGGCGGCGGGCGGCGGCTTCGACCTCTACGCCCGCTATCTCTCGCGCCATTTCAGCAGGCATGTGCCGGGCAATCCGGGCGTGATCGTGCAGAACATGCCCGGCGCCGGCGGGCTTGCGGCGTCGAACCACATGCACACGCGCGCCGCGAAGGACGGGCTCACCATCGCCATCCTGCAGGGGCCGCTCACTTACGCGCAGGTCGGCAAGTCGCCCAACGTGCAGTTCGACATGCGCACGTTCGGCTGGCTCGGCAGCGCCAACGTCACGTCAAACACCTGCGTGTTCTCGAAGCGCGCCGGCATGGCGACGGTGAACGACCTCCTGACCAAGAGCGTCGTCATTGGCGGCTCCGGCGGCTCGACCGAGTTCGCGCCCAACCTGTTGAATGCGCTGCTTGGGACCAAGTTCAACATCGTGAAGGGCTACCGCTCGACCGGCGACGTCCTTCCCGCCATCGAGCGCGGCGAGGTGGAGGGGATGTGCGGCTGGGGCTGGGACAGCGCGCGCGTGAACGGGCGCGACTATTTTGCGCGCGGCGTCATCTCGGTCGGGCTCGATTGCGCCAACGAGCGTCATCCTGAGCTCGCCGCCCGCGGCGTCCCGTTCATGATGGACCTGACCAAGGACGAGGAGACGAAGAAGGTGTTGAACTTCCTGTTCAGCTATCTGGTCTTCATCCGGCCGTTCGTCGCGCCGCCCGGGATTCCCGCCGACCGGCTCAAGGCGCTGCAGGATGCGTTCGCGGCGACGTTGAAGGACCCCGAATTCCTCGCCGAGGCGGACCGCGCCGGTGTCGAGATCCGCTACGCCTCGCCGGAGCGGGTGATGGGCGCGCTGAACGACATCTTCAACGCGCCGGAAGCGATCAAGACCCGCGCGCTCGAAGAGTTGCGTAAGGCCGGATGGGAAGGGTTGGCGCGCTAGCGCGCTCTCTACGCGGCGCTCCTAGAGCGTCGCTTGAACACCACCGGCGCGTCGTTGACGATGGCCGCGACGCAATTGCGCCCGCCGCGCTTGGCGGCGTAGAGCGCCTCGTCGGCCCGCTTCATCAGCCCCGCAAGGCCGGCCTCGCTGGCCTGGGCGAGTGCCGCGCCGATGCTCACGGTCACCGCGAGCGGCCCGCTGCTGGTTTCAACGGAATGCTCGGCGACCGCGGTGCGCAACCGCTCGGCGGCGGCGCGCGCATCGTCGAGGTTGGTTTCCGGCAGCACGATCGCGAATTCCTCGCCGCCGATCCGCGCCGCCACGTCGGAGTCGCGGGTCTGCGTTCCGCACAGCCGCGCGACCGCGACGATGACCTGATCGCCGATGTCGTGGCCGTAGCGGTCGTTGATCGATTTGAAGTGATCGATGTCGAGCAACAGAATCGATAGCGGGTGCTCGTAGCGGCGGAAGCGTTTCCATTCGCTGTCCAGCTCGGCCATGAAGTGGCGGCGGTTGTAGATGCCGGTCAGCGCATCCTTCATCGCCAGCTCGGCCATCTCGTCGGCAGTGCGCACCAGATCGCTGACATTGCCGTAGGTCACCATGCGTCCGCCGTCGGCGAGCACCTTGCAGCGGCTGCGGGTGACGTCGCCGTTCGCGAGCCGGATGTCGAACGGCCGTCCGTCGCCGGCGCGGATCAGCGCGGTCTGCTCGGCGATGAAATCGATCTGGCTCGACGGCACGGTGAAGGTCTTGGCGTTCCGCCCGTGATACATCAGCCCGACGAAGGCCGGTTTGCGCTCCGCGACCTCGTCGGGCAATCGCCAGAGCCGGCGGAACGCGCGGTTGATGAATTGCGCGCGCATCTCGGAATTGAGCAGCACCACGCCGACCTCGGATTGGTCGAGCGCGGCGCGCAGCGATGTCAGCTCCTTGTTGGCGACCTGCTCGAGCGCGACGGCGCGCCGTGTGCGGTTCAGCAGGACGCCGATCATCACCGCGATCGCCGGCGTGCAGACGGTCAGAACCACGAGCCGCGCAAGATTGTCGCGCGTGTAGTGGAACAGCGCTCCCGGCTCGGAAAACAGGACGGCCGCCAGTCCGAACGAGATCGCGGCGGCGACAAGCCCGGACGTGATGCCGCCGAGATAGGCCGAGAAGGCGACCGCCAGGAACGAGATCGCGCCCGGGTTCGGCACGCGGAACAGATAGCGGTCGGACAACAGGATCAGTGCCGCCAGCGTGAGCGTGACCAGTGGTCCGACGGCGGCGCGCCAGTGGTTGCGGATCATCGCGCGCCACCCGAGGCCTGGGGATGGCGGAGTGGCTTGGGGCTTACCGAAGACAACAAATGCATCTGCGCCTCGACGCGGCGATGTGACGTACCTTCTTTTGGGTGGTTAGCTTCTTGCTACCGACGAGCCGGAGCGTAGACTGATGCCCGATAACGGATCGCAGCTACTTTCAGAGCAATTTTTGTAAAACGCGGTCGGCACGTCGCTGCGGGGAGGTTCCATCATGAATTTCGGTTCACTTCGGAGCCTACGGCACGCGGCGCTTGTCGCCGCCATTCTGCTGCCGGGATCGGCGGCGGCGCAGCCCTATCCGAGCCAGTCGATCCGGATCATCGTGCCGAATCCCGCCGGCGGATTGCCGGACACGCTCTCGCGCATCGTCGGCAAGCGGCTGCAGGAGCGCATCGGCCAGCCGGTGGTGATCGAGAACCGGCCCGGCGCCAACGCCGGCATCGGCACCGCCGCGCTGACGGCGTCCGCGCCCGACGGCTACACCTTCATCATGACCGACGGCGCGGTGCTCTCGATCAGCCCGCTGATCTATAACAAGCTGCCCTACAATCCGAAGGACATGATGCCGGTCTCGTTCGTGGCGACGGCGCCGATCTGGCTCGCCGCCAACCAGAAGGTGCCGGTCACCAACATGAAGGAGTTCGCCGCCTACGCGAAGTCGAAAGGCGGCCAGGCCACCTACGGCACCTCGGGTGTCGGCAGCTTCCATCATCTCTCGATGGAAGCCGTGCAGTCCGGGCTCGGCGTGAAGCTCACGCAGGTGCCGTTCAAGGGCTCCGCCGACTCGGTGACGGCTCTGCTCGGCGGCCACATCGATTTCGTGTTCTCGTCCTACGCCTCGCTCTCGGCCGGCGTCGAGACCAAGCGCGCAACGCTGATCGTCTCGAACGGCGCCAAGCGCGCCAAGCTCACGCCCGACCTGCCGACGATCGCGGAGACCATACCGGGCTACAATTTTGCGGTGAACCAGGGCCTGTTCGCGCGCACTGGGACCCCGCGCGAGGTCGTGCAGCGGATCGCGAGCGAGATCGCCGTGATCGTGAAGGAGCCGGAGGTGATCGCCGCGATGGACAAGATCGGCGCCGAGCCGGCGAGCGGCGGCACGGAAGATCTCGCGCGCGCGATCAAGGACGAGCAGGAGCGCGTCGCCAAGGCGGTCGCGGCGGCCGGCCTCAAGCCGTAGTGACGTCCACCTCCGCGTATGGAGGTCGGGAAGATGCAACGAACTCGGTGCGTTCCCTCTCCCCAGCGGGAGAGGGAGCAGACCGAGTCCGCCGCACTTGTAGGGCTCAAGCATGAGAACGAAGTGGCTGGCAGTTGTTCTGGCACTCTTCGCCGCACATGAAGCGGCCGCGGAAGAGGCGTCCTGCGCGCGCGAACGTGCGGCGATGATCGAGACCATCCGCGCGCATGCGCAGCGCGACAAGTTGGCGCTGCCGGAAGGCATCTCGGACGATGTGCTCAAGGTGATGGAGGCGATCGAGCGCCACAAGTTCATCCCCGACGGCACCTGTGCCGTCGGCTATGTCGATCGGCCGGTGTCGATCGGCCACCGCTCGACCATTTCGCAGCCGTTCATCGTCGCGCTGATGACGCATCTCGCCGACGTCAAGCCCGATCACACCTCGCTCGAGATCGGCACCGGCTCGGGCTACCAGGCCGCGATCCTGGCGCGGATGGCGAAGCAGGTGTGCACGGTCGAGATCGTCGCGCCGCTCGCGGTCGGCGCCATGAAAGTGCTCGGCGATCTCGGTTACGACAACGCGCGCGTGCGGGTAGGGGACGGCTACCAGGGCTGGCCGGAATGCGGGCCGTTCGACTCGATCATCATCACGGCCGCGATCGGGCACATCCCGTCGCCGCTGGTCGATCAGCTCAAGGTCGGCGGCAAGCTTGTGATGCCACTCGGCGCTCCCGACAACGTGCAGTACCTCACGGTGATCGAGAAGACCGGCACCGGCGAGACCAAGGGCCGCATCGTGATGCTGGTGCGGTTCGTGCCGTTCGTGCGCCCGCCGAACTAGCAGCGAGACGCAATCTATCTCCGTCACCTTGAGGTGCCCGAGCCGAATCTTTTGTGCATGCGCGGGCCCGCGGGGACGAGCGGGTGCTGTCGACGCAGCTCGAATCTAGCGCATTTCCCAGTTGAGTTGACTCGCTCTCTCCCGCTCGTCCCCGCGAAAGCGGGGACCCAGGCTAGGTCGAGACTGGATTCCCGCTTGCGCGGGAATGAGCGGAGAGAGACCCGTTGCAGGTGGGAACGGCTCTAGCGCATCGTGCGTTGGGCTATTCCGCCTTGATGTTGGCGTCGCGGATGACCTTGCCCCACTTGACGCTGTCGCGTTTCATGCGCTCGGCGAAGTCGTCCGGCGAGCTTGCAATCGAAAAGATGAAGCTCGGCTCCAGAACGCGCTCGCGAGTCTGCGGATCTTCGAGGACGCGCCGCGCTTCGGCGTTGAGCTTGTCGACGATCTCGCGCGGCGTGCCCCTGGGGGCGACGAGGCCGTACCACGAGCCCGCTTCGTAGCCCGGCAGGCCGCTTTCCGCGAGCGTCGGCACCTCGGGAAAACGCTCGATGCGTTTGTTGCTGCCGAACCCGAGCACCCGAAGCTTGCCCGCCTGCCACGACTGCACGACCAGTCCGATGCTCACGATCATCATCTGGATGTGGCCGGCAATCGTGTCGTTCAGGCCCGGTGCCGCACCACGATAGTGAACCGGCGTGAACTTGGCGCCTGTCAGGCTTTCGATCAGAACGATATTGAGGTGACCGCTCGTCGCGACGCCGAACGTCCCGTAGTTCAAGCCGCCGGGCTTCTGCTTTCCAAGCGCCACGAGCTCCCCGAGCGACTTCGCCGGCACCGACGGGTTCACGATCAGCGCCTGCGGACTGATGCCGAGGCCTGTGATCGGGGCAAAATCGTTGAGCGGGTCGTATGGCAGCTTGCCATGACTGTGCGGCGTCGTGACGAAGGCGGAATCGGCTGCGACCAGCAGCGTATGCCCATCGGGCGCGGCTTTGGCGACACCGCCGATGCCCACGGTGCCCGCGCCGGCCGGCCTGTTCTCGACGATGACCTGCTGTTTCCAGGTCTCGCTCAGGCGCGCGGCCAGAGTCCGGGCGATGATGTCAGTGATGCCGCCCGGCGGGTTTGGCACCACAATGGTGATGGGTCGGCTGGGAAAGGTCTGTGCGGTTGCGGCGGACGCCGTGGCGGCCGCCGCGCCGGCGGCCAGAAGGCTGAACATCGCAATCCGGATTGCCGACATGGCATCCCCCGACAACATTTGGCGCCGTGTTGTGATGGATACGGCCCCTGTCGCAATCTTAAATCAGGCCCGCCGCTGGCGACAAGCGAAACGCCGCGACGATGGACCAGCGCTACACCTCGCCCCCCGGGTGGCACTCGGCGCTAATTTACCGCTTCGCGCTCGCGATCGCGGTCAGTGCCTTGTCGATGACGTGCTTCGGCGTTGCGTAGATCCGGTCGACCAGCGCGTTGATGTCGGCGCCCGACGTCGGCGCCAGCTCGTGGTTGGCCTTGACGAAATCCGCCTGCACGGCCTTGTCCTTGACCATGGCGTCGAAGCCCGCGCGCAGCGCGTTGAGCCGCTCGGCCGGCACGTCGGCCGGCAGCACATAGGAGCGCGACATCACGAGGTGTCCGAACAGGAAGTCGATCGCCTGCCGGTCGTCATTGCTGGTCGCGAGGTCCTGCGCCAGCGGCAGGTTCGGCAGGTCGGCATGCTTCGTCGGCCACTGCACCAGCGTGCTGACGGTCTTGTCCCTGACCCATTCCGGATGCTGCGAGACCACCGACGACCATGACCAGCCGCAGCGGCCGAGCACCTCCGCGCGCTGCATCGCGAGCAGGATGCGCGGCCCGTCCTGGTAGCCGGGGATGATCTTGAACTTGGTCCCGAGCAGGTTGTTGAACGCGTTGGGCGCCAGCTCGGAGTCGGCGCCCGTGGAAGCGCCGACGATCAGCTCCTTCTGCATCGCCTCCTTGATCGTGGTCAGGCCCGAGGTGTGCCAGGCCACGCAGACATGCACCTCGCTGTTGAGGTTGCCGATCCACCGCAGCCTGGTCGAGTCGTAGTCGGCGCCGACAAGGCCGAGCAGCGGCGCCTTGACCATGCCGCCCTGCACCGCGGCGAAGGTGAGCCCGTCGGGCGCGGCGACCTTGGCGATATAACCGGCGGCGCGCAGCCCCCCGGCGCCCGGCATGTTCTGCACCACGAAGGTTGGGTTGCCGGGGACGAAGCGGCTCAGGTGACGTGCAAGAAGCCGCGCGAAGGTGTCGAAGCCGCCGGACGGACCGGACGCGACCACGATCCGCACGGTCTGGCCGCGGTAGAAATTCTCGACCGAGGACTGCGCCATGCGCCGGCGCTGCAAGCAGCGATGATGCTTGCGGTACAAAGCGTGCGCACCAGCCTCCGCTCGTCCCCGCGAAAGCGGGGACCCAGAATCCTTTCTGATGGAGCTGTAAGCCTGGATTCCCGCTTGCGCGGGAATGAGCGGAGGAGAGTCTGCACTTTCATCTTATTGTTCCTCGGTGCCGCACTACTTCACCGTGAATTCCTTGATCATCTCCGGCTTCGGATCGAAGCCGAGGCCGGGCGTGTCCGGCAGCGTGAGCCAATCCTTCTCCAGCGGCGGCATGCCGGTGAAGATCGCCTCGCAGGTCTTTACCGCCGCGGTCTGGTATTCGAGCGTGGTGCCGGCGGCGCAGCCCGCCTGCACGTGCATATTGTGCCAGAAATAGCCGCCGCCGTTGATCGGCACGTTGAACGCGGAGGCGAGCCCCGCCACGCGCACGCAATTGGTGATGCCGCCGGTGACCGAGACGTTCGGCTGCAGCACGTCGATCGCGTTGGCCAGCAGCATATCGCGGAAGCGGAAGCCCAAGCCCTCGGCCTGGCCGGCGTGGATCGGCATTCGGCAGCGCCGGCGCATGTCGGCCATCAAGAGCACGTCGTTCTGCACCAGCGGCTCCTCGAAGAAGCCTACGTGATAGGGCTCGATCAGCCGCACCAGCTCCATCGCGTGCGAGAGGTCGAGCCGGCACTGCGCGTCGATGCCGATCTCGATCTCGTCGCCGATCGCCTCGCGCAGCGCCTTGATGCGGCGCGCGTCGTTGCGCACGATCTCGATCATCGGCTTCTGGCCGCGCAGGTTGTCGAGGCCGGGACGGCCGACCTGCGTCTTCAGGCACTTGAAGCCCATCGCCACCAGCCGCCGCGCCGCTTCGCAGAGCTGCTCGATGTCGGCGCCGGGCACGCCGATGGTGGCGTAGGCCTGCACCTTGTCGCGCGCGCCGCCGAGCAGCTTCCAGATCGGCGCGCCGAGCGCCTTGCCCTTGATGTCCCAGATCGCGGTGTCGAGCGCCGAGATCGCCCAGCTCGCATATTGCACCTGCGCGCCGCCCGAGAGCGTCCAGTACAGCACATGCCAGATGCGCTCGTTGTTGAGCGGGTCGAGGCCATGAAGTTTCGGCCCGACATTGTTGATCTGCACCGCGACCGCAGCCGAGTCGGAATGCTGGGTGATGCCGTGGCCCTTCAGCCCGGTGTCGGTCTCGACCTCGACGAAGCAGGCGGAGGCGGCGTTCTGCGCGCTTGACGCCGAGCCAGCCGAAGCTCGCTGAGGATGCGCAGCGGCATGGCATGGACGCGGGCGATCTTGTGTTGTTGAGGCACGTCGTTTCTTCTCCCCGAGACAGCAATGTCCCCAGCATGAAGCGTCGAGTTGCATTGCGCAATCCACTACCCATCGAGGACGGACCGCTGTGGCATCCGCAGCAAGTTGTCGCATCTCAGCTTTGGAAACGGGGTTGAACGCCCTGCTATGATCCAAAGCAACAATAACCAGAGAACACTCAATAGATTTCAGATCGGGAGGAAGCGTTATGCTGGCATTTGGACGTGCACTACTGGTCGCGATTTTTGCTCTTGCTCCGATGCAGATTTCCGCCGCGCCCGCCGACGATGCTGCGGCGGTGTTCGCCAAATGGAAGGCGGCCTACGACGCCAATGACAACGTTGCGGTCGCGAGGCTGTACGCATCGAACGCGATTCTGCACGGCACGCGCAGCAACAACGTCACCGTGGGCCGGGATGCGATCACGAAATACTTCACGGTCGTCGTCAACACCGGAAACAAGGTCGAGTTCCGGGAGCATCAGCTCATGGCTCTCAACGACTCGACGCTGCTGGTCGTCGGTTTTAATGACTTCATGCGCAACCGCGACGGCAAGCTCATTCCGGAGCCTGCGCGCTTCACGATCGTTCTGGTGAAGCAGGGCAACGAGTGGCTGATCGCGCACCATCATTCGTCGCTGCGGCCGCCGCCGCCCGCGCAGAAGTGAGGACGGCCTACAACTCCCAGATCTTCTGCTCGCTCTTGTGCAGGTGTTCGACCGTGCCATCTTCCTTGATCAGGAAGTTGTCGCAGATGAAGGCGAAATTGGTCGGTTTGAAGAAGCCGGGATGCACCGCCATGTTCATGTTGGCGGCGAGCGGCATGGTCTCGTCGTCGCGCAGGAGCGGGCGCTCGACCAGGTCGTAGCCTTGACTATGCCCGAAGAGCCGCGTCTCCGGCGGCGCGCCGCGGCTCTTCATGTAGTCGTTGTGGCTCGCATAGATGTCGGCCGGCCGCGCGCCGATCTTGAGGTTCTTCACGGTGTGCTTCTGCGCGTCGACCACGACCGCGAAGGCGTCGCGCAATTCCTGTGACGCCTTGCCGAGCACGAAGGTACGCGCCAGCTCCGCGTAGTGGCCGCCGGGGCCGTTGTTCTCGATCAGCAGTGTCATGTAGTCGCCCTGTTTCATCGTACGGCCTTGATAGTGCCGCCCGCGCAGCACCGCCGGCTCCCCGAGCGGCGCCGACGAGCAGCGGAACAGGCCCTGCTGGCTGCCGAGCAGCTCGCCCTCGTATTGCGCGAGCGCGGTCAGCTCGCTGTCGCGCATGCCGGGCTTGATCTTGGGCAGGATCGCCGCCCACTGCGCGTCCTGCATGGCAGCGGCCTTGCGGATCAGCGCGATCTCCTCCGCGCTCTTGATCGCCTTGATGCGGTCGACCCAGTCGCTGGCGTCGACGAATTTCGACGTTGCCGGCCTGCTCCTCGGTGACGCGCACGAGGTCGTACTGCAGGCGCCCCTTGCCGATCCAGCCGACGGTCTTGCAGCCGCGGCGCTTGAGCTCGCCCGCGACCAGCTCGCCGTCATACGCGTGGGTGTAGCCGACCGAGTAGAACGACGGGCTGAACACCCATTCGCCGACGCCGGGATTGAGCGGGTCCCTGCCGCCGAGCGAGTCGCGCCGGTCCTTGTGGCCCATCTCCACCACGGTCATCAGGTCGTCGCGGTAGAAGATCACGTTGCGCGGATAGTCGTTGTGCGCCGGCACGTCGGTGAACCATTTGACGTAGCCGCCGAGCCAGTCGCTCGAATTCTGCGTGATCAGCGCGTCGATGTTGCGCGCCTCCATCTCCTTGCGCACGGCGGCCCAGCGCCGCTCGAGCTCTTGCATGGAGGTCGGGAATTCGACGCGTTCGATGGCGGACATGTTTTCCTCTTTGTACTTCCTTGTAGCCCGGATGGAGCGAAGCGAAATCCGGGGGCCGTCAGTGCCAACGTGTTGGTTTGTCCCGCATTACGCTTCGCTCCATGCGGGCTACGATCTACCTTTTCACAATGAAACGCACGCGCTCCTGTTGTCCATTTGTGAATGCGCGCAAGTTGTCGACGAGCAGCGGCATCACCTGATCGCCATAGGTGTCGGCCATGCCGCCGACATGGGAGGTGATGAACACGTTCGGCATATCCCAGAGCGGGCTTTCCTTCGGCAACGGCTCGACCTTGAACACGTCGAGCCCGGCGCCGCGGATCTTTCCCGCGCGCAACGCCGCGATCAGCGCGTCCTCGTCGACCACGCCGCCGCGCGCGATGTTGATCAGCACGCCCGACGGCTTCATCGCGTTGAACACGCTCTCGCCGATGAGGTCGGTCGTCTCCTTGGTGTGCGGGATCAAGACGATCAGGAAGTCCGCCTGCGCCGCCGCCTCGTTGAGCTTGGCGCGCGGCAGGATCGCGTCGAAGTAGGGCGCCTCCTTGCGGCCGTCGCTCACCCCCACGGTACGCATGCCGAACACCTTGCACTTCTGCGCCAGGTCTTCGGCGATCGAGCCGACCCCGACGATCACCGCGGTGCGGTCGACCAGGAGGCTCTGCTCGACCCGGTTCCAGCGATGGGCAACTTGCGTGGCAAAGAGATCGCGGAAATCGCGCGTGAAGTGCAGCAGGAAGATGAAGGCGAGCTCCGACATCTGCGGGCCGTGGAAGCCGCGCGCGGCCGCGAGCGTGACATGCTTGCCGAGATTGGGCAGCGCCTGGATGTGGTCGGTGCCGGTGGTCAGCGCCTGGATCAGCCGCAGCTTCGGCATGCGGTCGACCAGCTCGGCAAAAATCTCGTCGGTGCGGATGATCAGGATGTCGGCGTTGGCGCATTTCGCCAGCGCCTCGGCGGGATCGCGTGCGGCATGGAAGCGCAGGTCGGGCAGGGCCTTGGCGAGCCGCTCGGCGAAGAATGCCGCGTCGCGGCCTTTGATCAGAACTTCGGATGGCATCGGCGCCCTTGCTCAGCGTCATGCCCGGCCTTGTGCCGGGCATCCACGTCTTCGATCAGCGAACTAACAAGACGTGGATGGCCGGGACAAGCCCGGCCATGACGAAAACGAGAGGGCATGTTTATGCCGCCTTGGCTTCTTGCACGCCAGCGGCCAAGATCGTTGCCGGAAACGCTCTCGGGAGAAGAACAATGCGACGGCCGCTCTTTGCACTCGTCCTCGCCGGTGTGCTCGTGCCGGCCGCCGCGCCGGCGCAACAGGCCGACGAGATCACCTTCGCCTATCCCAACATCGCGCTCACGTTCTCCGCCGGCTATCTCGCCGAGGATCGCGGCTTCTATGCCAAGAACGGGCTCAAGGTGAAGGGGCTGGTGATCGCCGGTCCGGGCGCGACCAACGCGGTGATCTCCGGCAGCGCCGATTTCGCGCTCGCTTCGGCGGTGGTGCAGACGCGCGCGGCGTCCAAGGGTCAGCGGCTCCTGTCGATCGCCAATCCGCTCGAACGGCCGGTGGTGCAGATCATCCTGCGCAAGGACCTGGTGCCGAATTTCGATCCGAAAGCGCCGCTCAACGACCGCATCCGCGCGCTCAAGGGGCGCACCATCGCGGTCGACGCCATCGGATCGATCCTGCATGGCTTTCCGCTGCTGCTGGCGAAACGCGCCGGGCTCGATACCGCGACCGACTTCCGCATCTCGCCGATGGCGCCGCCGGCCGCGCTCGCGGCGTTCAAGGCGAAGCAGATCGACGGCTTCGCGATGTCGATGCCGTGGCCGATCGGGCCGGTGCTCGACGGCGAGGCGGTCGTCATCGCGAGCGGCGCCGACGGCGATCCGCCCGACATGGTGCCGTTCGGCATGGCGAGCATCATCACGCAGCCCGCGACCTGCGAGAAGCGCAGGAGCGTGTGCGAAAAGATGGGCCGCGCGCTCACGGAAGCCGCGGTCTTCCTGCGCGACCATCCGGCCGAGGCGATGGCGATCTTGAAGAAGCGGTTCCCCACGCTCGACGACAAGGTGTTTGCGTTGGGCTTCGAGCAGATTCGCAAGGCGACGCCGGCGCGGCCGGTGATGGTGCGCGCCGCGCTCGAGAACGGCGAGCGCTACAATGTCGAGGCCGGGCTGTTGCGCCCGGAGGACCGGCTCAAGAGCTATGACGGGCTCTATACGGAAGCGTTCGTTCCGTAGCGCAAGCAATAAGATGGACGAAGTCCATGGGTCAATTCCAGATCCGCCGCCTCGAGCCGCGCGAATGGGCGGGGATTTTCCCGCTCGTCGCGCAGTTGCGTCCGCACCTCGACGCGGAGGAGTTCCTTCGCCGGGCGCGGCGCCAGAGTCACAGCGGCTACGAACTTGTCGGCGCATTCAGAGATGGCCGCCTTGTCGGCGTCCTCGGGATGCGGCCGGTGCACACGCTGGTGCGCGGCCCGCATTTGCACATCGACGACATTGTCGTCGATGAAAGGGATCGCAAGTTAGGCGGAGGCCGGGCATTGATGGATTATGCCGAAGCGGATGCGCGAGCGCGCGGCATGAACTCCGTCTTTCTCGACGCGAGGCCGGAGGCGATCAGATTCTATGAGGCGCTTGGCTATGCGTTGCATGCCGTGCCGTCGATGCGGAAGATGCTGTAGCGGTTCGTGCCGCCGTCAGGGCTTCTCATCCACGATCCGCGTCCGCAGCATGCCGATGCCGGTGATCTCCACCTCGAGCACGTCGCCGGCCTTCATGAACAGCTGCGGATTGCGGCGGTGGCCGACGCCTTCCGGCGTGCCGGTCGCGATCACGTCGCCGGGTGCGAGCGTGGTGAAGTCCGAGCAGAACGCCACGATGTGCGGGATCGAATAGATCAGCAGGTCGGTGCCGGAGCGCTGCATCTCCTTGCCGTTGAGGCGCGTCATCAATGTCAATTTGGTCGGGTCGGGGATTTCGTCGGTGGTGACCATCCACGGTCCGAGCGGGCCGGTGCCGGGAAAATTCTTGCCCGAGGTCACCGAGAATTTCTGGAAGTCGCGCACGCTGCCGTCCACGAAACAGGTGTAGCCGGCGACATGCTCGAGCGCCCGCTCCATCGGGATGTGGCGGCCGCCCTTGCCGATCACCACCGCGAGCTCACCCTCGAAATCGAACTGGGTCGAGATCAACGGCCGGATCATCTCGCCTTCGTGTCCCACCAGCGTGTCGGTGAGCCGCAGAAACATGCTGGGCTGCTTCGGGATCTCGCGCCCGGTCTCGCTGGCATGCGAGCGATAGTTGATGCCGGCGCAGGCGATCCGCTCGGGATTGGTGATCACCGGCAGGAATTTGATTTCTGACAGCTTGCGGTCGGGGCTGGCGTTCTCGGCCGCCTCCTTGATCTGCGGCAGCAGGCCGCCGGCGAGCGCCTCGCGCAGCGACGCCGCATGCCCGCCGAAGCGGTGGTTCATGGTGATGACGCCGTCGCCTTTGACGACGCCATAGGCCTCGGCGCCGTCGACGACATAGCTTGCGAGTTTCATGTTCGCCCCTCTCTCTCCACCGTCATGCCCGCGCTTGTCGCGGGCATCCACGTCTTTCTCCCTTAAACAAGGCGTGGATGGCCGGGACAAGCCCGGCCATGACGACGGATGCATCATAGTTCCATCTCGCGCTCGACCGGCCGCCAGCGCAGCGCCCAGCGCTCGATGCCGTTGAGGATCGCGTTGATGACCAGTACCAGCGCGAGCGCGATCACGACACCGGCGAACACGCCGGTGGTGTCGGAGATCTGCCGCGCGCCTTCGATATAGCGGCCGACGCCCTGCGTCGAGACCAGGAATTCGCCGACGATGGTGGCGCTCACCGCGCGCGGAAACGCGATCTTGAGGCCGGTGAAGAAGAACGGCAGCAGCGAGGTCCAGATGATCTCGCGCGAGATCCGCCGCTCGCTCGCGCCGATGACGCGCGCCATGCTGATCAGCCGGCGGTCGACGCCGCGGATACCGGCGAAGGTGGTGATGAACACGATGTAGAACACGACCAGCGCCACCACCACGAGCTTCGGCATGTCGCCGATCCCGAACCACAGGATCAGCCAGGGCGCCAGCGCGTATTTCGGGATGCCCATGGTGAACATCACCGCCGGCTCGACCGCCTCGGTGGCGCGCGGCGAGCGCCGCAGCAGGAACGGCAGGATCACGCCGGCGATGCCGGCGATGGCGAAGCCCGCCACCGCGACCCGCAGCGTCGCCATGATGTCGGAGAACATCTGGCCGCTCACGGCCAGCGCCCACAGGCGCTGCGCGGTCTCAAGCGGCGGCGCGAAGAACAGAGGTCCGAGCGTGCGCGCGCCGTATTCCCAACCGGCGATGAGCGCGAGCGTCAGCACGGCGCGGCCGCCATAGACCAGCCATTTGCGAGAGGCCACGGAGCTTTGGGGAAAGCCGGCCATGGTGGCGGGGACGTCGGTCATTGCCGGGACCTCTCAACACGTGTCCCGGGCACAGTGCAGCACCATAAGCGCGTTGACGCGCGTCTTCGACGCGCTATGGCGGTGCGCTGTAGACCCGGGACCCCGGTTTCTTGCACGTCAAACAACCGGGGTCCCGGATCAGCGAAGCACCACTGCGCGCTTCGCGCTTCGTGCTGCATCGCGCCCGGGACACGAGACCATCTCATTGCACGTCCGCCCTGATCTTCTCGTAGGTCGCCGCGAAACCCGGCAGCGCGAAGATGTCCTTCACATTGCGCGGGCGCGGGATCGGGATCGCGTGCTCGGCGGCGATGCGCGAGGGCTGCTTCGACAGCACCAGCGCGCGGTCGCCCAGCGCAATCGCCTCGGTGATGTCGTGGGTGACGAACACGATGGTCTTGCGCCCCATTTCCCAAAGCCGCAGCAAATCCGCCTGCAGCTGCGTGCGGGTCTGCGCGTCGACCGCCGCGAACGGCTCGTCCATCAGGATGATCGGCGGATCGTAGACCAGCGTGCGGATCAGCGCGGTGCGCTTGCGCATGCCGCCGGAAAGCTCATGCGGATAGTATTTCTCGAAGCCGGCGAGCCCGACCGCCTCGATCAGTTTTTCCGCACGTGCGCGCGTCTCGTCGTTCGAGTTTTCCTTGCACTTCGAGCGAGAACAAAACGTTGTCCAGCGTCGAGCGCCAGGGCAGCAGGTTGTCGTCCTGCGTGACATAGCCGATGCGGCGCTCGATGCCCGGTTTCAGCGCGCGCGGATCGCGCGTGGTGACCGGCGTGCCGCCGAGCAGAATCTCGCCGGCGCTGGCGGTGTCGGTCTGGGCGATGATGTTGAGCAGCGTCGACTTGCCGGCGCCCGACGGCCCGACGATGGTGAGGAATTCGCCTTCGGCCACCGAGAACGACAGGTCCTGCAGCACCCAGGGCGACGGCTCGCGGCCGTGCCGCGCCGGAAAGCGCTTGCCGAGCTTCTTGATTTCGAGGAGCGCGGTCACGTGCCGATCTCCGGAATCTCATCGCTCGGCGGCCGCCAGCGCAGCAGCCAGCGCTCCATCGCGTTCATGATTGATGTCGCGGCCTGCACCAGCAGCGTCGCCATCAGCACCGCCACGAACACGCTGGTGGTGTCGAAATTCATCGCGCCGTTCTGCACCAGGTAGCCGAGCCCGCGGTTGGCCGAGATCAATTCGGCGATGACCGCGGCGGCGATGCCGTAGGGCACGGCGATGCGGAAGCCGGCGAAGATCGAGGGGATGGCGGCGGGCAGGACGATGTTGCGCGCCACCTGCCGCTCGCTGGCGCCGAAGATCTGCGCGGTCTGCACCAGCTTGGCGTCGAGCGACCGCACGCCGTTGAGCGTCGCGAAATAGACGATGAAGAACACGACGCTGACCACCAGCGCGACCTTCGACTCCATGCCGATGCCGAACCACACGATGAACAGCGGCGCGAACGCGAGCTTGGGCGCGCCGTAGCCGCCGACCATGAACGGATCGAGGATCGCCACCATCACCGGATGCCGCCGCAGCAGGAGCGGCAGCAGCACCGCCGGCACGCCGCCGATCAGCGTGCCGAGCGCGGCTTCGGCGAGCGTGTAGCCGGCGTGGCGCAAGAGCTCGCCGCTGGCGACCATCTCGACGAAGCGGAGCGCGACCGCCCACGGCGACGACACCCAGTAGGTGCCGAACCGCCAGGTCGCCAGCGACCACAGCGCGATGATGATTGCGAAGACGAGGACGTGATCGACATGCGTGCGCCAGCGGATCGCGCTCACGGCGGGCGAGGGCGCGGCAGTGTCGGTCATCGCGCGCTCTCGGCGTGTACGGCCGCTGCTGCTTTGCTCGGTGAGGTGGGCACGACCTCTCCTCTCCCTCCCCCCTTGTGGGGGAGGGATGGGGAGGGGGGTAGCAGTGTGATGCGCGCTATCGCCATCACTGCACCACCCCCACCCCTAACCCCTCCCCACAAGGGGGAGGGGAACAGACCGCCGTTGCAGCCCGACCAACGGTCATTCTTCCGATCCAATCACTCACGGCTTCGACGCCTGGCCGAGGATCGGCGCGAACAGGCTTTCGACCGGCACCGGCTTCTCGATCAGCGCCTGGTCGGCGAGATACTGCACCAGCGCTTCGAGCGACGGCCGGTTGGCGTCGATGCCGTAGGGCCAGGGATCGCCGCCGAACACCTGCTCGATCTCCTCGAGCTCGGCCGCCATCCACGGCAGCATGTAGCGCAGCGTGCCGAGCTCGCGCATCTTGCGGTACGCGATCGCCTTGGCGTCGCAGCAGGCATTGTAGAGGCTGGTCGCGATGAACGGATGCTTCTCGTAGAGCTCGCGCTTGAACACCACGAGATGCATGATCGGGAAGATTTTTGTTTTGCGGTAATACTCGATCTCGCTCTTGCGATAGTCGGGAAACAGCCGCCCGATGTTGGGGTTGGTCTTCACCGACTTCGGCAGCGCGGAGCCGATCACCGCGGCGATGTCGCCGGACTCGAGCCGGTCGTTGAGCGACATCTTGTCGGTGTAGAGCTCGAGCTTCACCGGCCGCACCAGCGGGATCGTGCTGGGCGCGCCGTGCGGCTTGGTGTCGTTCATGCCGCCTTCGACCCAGGTCACCCCGGAGAGATCGACGCCGTAGTCGTGTTGCAGCAACCCGCGGATCACGATCGCCGCGGTCATGGGGTAGAGCGGCACGCCGATGCGCTTGCCGGCGAGGTCCTTCGGTTCCTTGACCACGCGCTTGTCGATCGCGATGTAGCCGTGGCGGAACACCCGCGACGGAAACACCGGGATCGCGATCATCGGGCAGTCGCCGCGCGCCGCATGGCGGAAATAGTCCGAGCTCGACATCTCGGCGGCGTCGAATTCGAGATTGTTGGCCATCCGGTCGAAGATCTCGCGCGGATGGTCGATGGCGAGGAAATTGAGGTCGATGCCGTCCGGCTTCACCTCCCCCGTGTGCAGCGCGAGCATGCGGTCGTAGAGCCCGCAGGCGAAGGTGATCGGCAGTCCTGACATTTTCTTTGTTGCCCCCGGTTGGCGTGTCCAGGGTGCATTATTCGTTATCTATGCGTCGGGCCGCAACAGCGGGTATACAGCAGATAGAAGGAGTGCGACCCACATGCCCAGCCGTTCCACCCGCCTCGAATTCCGCGAACTGCTCAAGCCCGGCGCCGCCGCCGTGTTGCCGGGGGTCGCCAATGCGCTCGCCGCGCGCGTGGTCGCCGATCTCGGCTTCCCGGCCGCCTATGTCACCGGCGCCGGCATCGCCAACACGTATCTCGGCATTCCCGACAACGGGCTGGTGACGCTATCCGAGCTTTGCGACCACGTCGCCGCGATCCGCGACGTGTTCCCGGGGCCGATCATGGTCGATGCCGATACCGGCTTTGGCAATGCGCTCAACATGAGCCGCACCGTCAAAATGCTCGAGCGTGCCGGCGCCGACTCGATCCAGATCGAGGACCAGGTGTTCCCGAAGCGCTGCGGCCACTTCGACGGCAAGGAGACGATCCCGAAATCCGAGATGGTCGCCAAGGTGAAGGCCGCCGCTGACGCGCGCACCGACCTCGACCTCATCATCGTGGCGCGCACCGATGCGATCGCGACCGACGGGTTCGAGGCGGCGCTCGACCGCGCCGAGGCTTACCGCGAAGCCGGAGCTGACGTGGGCTTCATCGAGGCGCCGCAGACCGAAGCGCAGATCGTGGCCATCGGGAAGCTTCGCTGGCCGCAGATCATCAATATCGTGCTGGGCGGGCGCACGCCGGAAATGTCCAACGAGAAGCTCAAGCAGCTCGGCTTCGCCGGCGTGCTCTACGCCAATGTGGCGCTGCAGGCCTCGATCCGCGGCATGCAGCTCGCGCTCGGGACGCTGCGCGAGAAAGGCGCCATCGGCGACGCGTCGCTGCTGGCAGTCGACTTCAGCGAGCGCCAACGCCTGGTTGGCAAACCGGAATGGGACGCGCTTGAAAAGAAGTACAAAATTTAGCCGCTTACCGAACCCATGTTGTTGCGATGGCGCTGGTAGTTTGAATTCATTCCATTCTATAGTCGCGGGGTAGCCGGACCTGGGGGTCCTGGCCATAGGATGGTATGTCACCCAAGTTCAGTTTGCCCGTCCGGCTTGGCGTGCTCGTCGCCGGCACGGTGCTTCCGTTGATCGCCTTCGCCGGCGTCATCGTTTATCAAAACCACATTGAGAGGCGGGACGAGGCGTTCGCGCGTGTGATGCAGCTCGTGCGCTCAACGCGGCTGATCCTCGACAGCGAAGTCAAGGCCATGACCGCCGGCCTCCAGGCGCTCGCGCTGTCGGCGGCGCTGCAGCGCGACGATTTCGAACAGTTCCGGCGCAACGCTGAAGCCTTCCTCACGCAATTCCCTGAAAGCCAGTCGATCGTTGTCGCCGACCGGGACGGCCGGCTGGTGTTCGATACCCGCACCGCACCAGGGACGGCGCTGCCGGTGCGCACGGCCCGCGTCGGGACCGGCGAGGTGTTCAAGACGCGGCGGCCGGCCTATTCGCCGCTGTTCGCCGGATCGATCTCCAAGGATCTCATCATCACGATCACCGTGCCGGTGTTCCGCAACGGCGAAGTCGTCTACGACCTCTCGTTCAATCCATCGGTCGCGGAATTCCAGCGGATCATCGAACGCCAGCGTCCAAACGAGCACTGGACGTTCTCGTTTTTCGATCAGAACGGCGTCAACTTCGCGCGGGTTCCGAATCCGGAGAAAACCATCGGACAGAGCGCGTCGCCGACGCTGTTCGCCGAGATGTTCAAGGTGCCGGAAGCCAAGGTACAGACGGTCTCGCTGGAAGGCGTGCGCCTGCTTACCGCATTTGCGCGTTCGGACGTTTCGGGCTGGACCGTTGCTGCTGGTATCGCGGAAGAGACATTGACTGCGCCACTATGGCGCCAGCTGGTGCTGACGGCGGCGATCGGCATCGTGCTGCTGCTGATCGGGCTCGCCTTCGCGGTGCGCCTCGCCACACGGCTGGCGCGTGCGGAAGCGATGCAGTCGCTGCTGGTCGACGAGCTCAATCACCGGGTCAGGAACACACTGCAGACCGTGCAGGCGATCGCGGCGCAGACCTTCCGTCATGCGCAGGACATTCCCGGCGCGCTGCGGAAATTCGAAGACCGCATCGTCGCCATGGGACGGGCCAACGGGCTGCTCAGCGAGGAGCGCTGGCGCAACGCCGACATGGCGGACCTGGTCGAGAGCGCGCTCGAGCCGTTCCGCGCCAAGGACAAGGACCGCGTGCACTTTTCGGGACCGCGCCTCCACGTCGCTGCACCAAGCGCCGTCATGATCTCGATGATGCTGCACGAGCTTGCGACCAACGCCGCGAAATACGGCGCGTTATCGAACGACACCGGTGAAGTCTTCATCGATTGGAGCATCGTGTGGAAGGGCGCCGGCACACGCGTGCGACTGAATTGGCGCGAAACCGGCGGTCCATCGGTCGCGGCGCCCGAGCGCAAAGGTTTTGGCACGACGCTGATTCAGCGCGGGCTCACCGGCCAGCTCGGCGGCTCGGCCAACATCGACTTCGCGCCCGATGGTCTGCGCTGCACGCTGGAATGTCCGGCGCGTTGAGCGTGACGTCAGCGCCGTCAAAGCAAAAACCCCGCACCGATGTGCGGGGTTTTGCTCCATTCAAAGACGCAATGATGTTACTGGCTTCCGCCCTGGCCGATGGTGCCCGGCGCGGCGGATTTGTTGCGGATCATCCGCTCGGTCTGCGTCGGCGGATTGTTGGCGGCGGACATGCTGTGCGACTGATCTTCGCCGAAGAAATAAATGATGACACCGAGCGTGATGAACGCGGCGGCCACGACGCCCAGCAGCACACCCATGCTGGCCATGTCGACTTCTTGAAGCTCAGCCTCTCTGCGCTGTTCCATTGGCGGACTCCGTCATTGAGGGGACCGGTGCCAATAGAACGTGGTGCGTTAATTTTGGGTTCATAGCCCTTGCGCAAAACCGCATGGCGGGAATGCGCCAACAACAAACCCCTGTCGACACCGCAAATGCGGGATCGACAGGGGTGATGGGTATTTCAATCAAGCTTCTGAACGGAAATTCAGAGGTCGGCCGTTACAGCGGCTTCACTGCGACCTTGCGGAATTTCACCACGCCGCCGCCGTATTGCAGGGTGAAGTGCCCCTGCTCGAACATGCCGTTGTTCAGGTTCGCGGTCTCCTTGCCATTGAGCTTCACGATGATGTTGCGGCCCTTGGCGGTGATCTCGAAGGTATTCCATTTGCCGCCGGCTTTCGGCATCGGATTGATTTCCGTGAAGTAGACAATCGAGCCAGTGCCATAGCTCGGGTCCGGCCGCGTGTCGAAGATGTTGACCTCGTAGCAGGTCTTGGCACCGATGCTTTTCGGATCGCAGCGCACGAAGATGCCGGAGTTGGCGTCGTCGCTGGTCCAGAACTCGGCATAGATTTCGTGATCCTTGTAGGAATTCTTGGTCACGAGATGGTTGCCGCCCTTGCCCTTGCTCTTGTCGGCGACGAGCGCGCCGTCCTCGACCCGCCAGTTGACGTTGTCGTTGCTTGGCGTCCAGCCGTCCATGGTCTTGCCGTCGAAGAGCTGGATCCAGCCCGGGCCGGACTGGCTGTTGGCGTTTGGCGCGCCGTTGATGGCGGCAAAGCCGACCGCGGCAAGCGCCGCAAGTATCGTGAACACGCGTGTCATGTGGTGTCTCCTCCCTGTACGCGAACAAAGCGTTTCCCGTGGGCGCTTGCCGCGCCCTTGCCCGGCGATGGTAGCAAGCGACGGGGTAGGGCGGAAGGACCGCGGCGGCTTAGATCGCGACGCCGGCGGCGATTGACGTCTGTCCGCCAAACTAGCGCGGCGCGAGGTCCACATTGGCGACGACCCAATCGCGCGTGATGTGGATACCCTGATCGGCGCGTTCATCGACGCGCGGCGTGCGGATGGTGTCGATATGCTCGACGTGAATCCGCGGCATGTGGAACGCGTCTTCGATCGCCTGGCGGAGCTCGAACACCTGCGCGCGGTCGAAGGTGGTGACGGTCTCGGTCTCGTTGCCCGCGGTCCGCATCACCAGGCGGTACTCCATGACCGGGCGTATGCGCTGCCAGATCGCGCCGAGGATCAACGCGACCGGCGCCGCGATCGCGCTCCAGAGGCTGTAGTCCGCATATTGCTCGCGCCCGAGATAGGCGAACGCTGTGAGCGCGACCGCCGCCAGTGCCAGCGTGACGGCGATCGGATTGAGCTTCGGCCGGTGATAGACGGCGACGCTGCTGATGCCCGACATTTGATAGGTCACGGCGCCGAACCGCGCCATCGCCGGCGTTACCAGAATATCCTGGGCATGGAACAGGATGTTCGTGCTTGCATTCGCGTTCATGGAAAGCCCCCCGGTTTTCCCGCGACGCGGAATGAACCGCGTCGAAAAGGATCAGGGCAGCGCATTCCGCCAATCTGATGGCATGGCGGTCGCGGAAAAATCAGCGATAGGGGCCATAAGCTCCGTACGGCCCGTAGGGTCCATACGGTTGCGGTCCGTAAGCCCGATGCGGCGGCTGCGGATAGCCGCGGCCTGCGAGCAGCCGGCGGTCGACACGCTCGACCCGGATCGGCCGGCCGAAGCGGTCGCGGATCACGATCTCGACCGTATCGTTGCTCGCGGCGCCCGGTGGTGTTGGCGCACCGCCCGCACCTTGCGGTAGCGGCTCACCGCCGGCGCCGGCGGTTGCGACGCGCGCCGGAGCTTGCGGTCTTTGCGTTTGCGGCGCCGGGCCGGTGTGCAACAGCGCAAACATCTCGTCGTAGAAGGCGATCGACGTGCTCGGCGGCCAGGCCGCCGTCGTGGGCGCGCCGGTCGCCGCCTGCATGAACAGCGGCATCGGCAATTCGGCGGCGCGCGACGCCAGGGCGAACGGCCGGCCCTCGGCGCGGTGGTAGGCGGCGGCCGCGGCGCCGGCGAGCATGCATCCGGTGATCAACGTGGCGAAACGCAAGTTCATGGGGCAGGACCTCGGGTTGCGGAAGTGTCCCGGCCGCAATCGGCAACGGAGGTAAAGCGGCCGGCAAGGGAGGCGCGACCCTAGGCGCCGCGGCGCTTCCCGGCTGTGATGCTGGTCACAGGACGGTCGATTGCCGAGCCGCGCCAGGAAAGCCGCGCCAGTGGCTCGACCCGGCTGCCCCGAACGGGTTACCCTCGTGGGTAATCGAGCACGCCAAGGAGGATGACAAATGTGGAAGCTCGCCTTGATGCTGGCCTCGGCGGCGGCGATCGCGGGGCTGAGCCTCAGCGCGCACAATGCCGGCGCCGAGGGCGCCGTCGAAAAGATGGCGGTGACGTGCGGCGGCTCGATCCAGAGGTGCCCGCAGGGCAAGAAGGCCTATTGCAACCGTTGGCGGCCGTGCAAAGGCAAGGCCGCCAAGGTCAAGCGCTTTTGCGACCAGCCGGTCTGCATGACCGAGCGGTCGTCGGGCAACTAAGGTCAGGTCCGCGACAGCGTCTCGAGTTTTGATCGCAGCGCATCGATCGCCGGCTTCGCGACGCCGGCGACCTCGGGGGTTGCCAGAACCTTATCGAACAGCTGGTTGAGCGGCGTGATTGTCGACTGCAGCGAGGAGGCGATGGTCTTTCTCGCTGCCGGAGGAAGCTGCGCCGCCAGATCGTTGATCCGGTCGAGGCGGGCCGTTGCCTGCTCGAGCTGCGGCAGGGCTGCGCGCGCCGCCGCGGGATTTGTCATGCCTTGCAGCGCCGCCCTGACGGCACCGACCGATGTGGTCGCTTCCATCGTGAGCTCGGCCGCGGTGACATTCGGCGTTCGAGCGCCGATGGTCTCGCTCGTCGATGTCGGCGTTGCGGTCTTGCGCTCCGCGACCTGCTGGGTGTCGTGGGGTGTCAGGAAATACCAACCGATGCCAACGAGCGCGGCGAGGGCGGCGAGCCCCCAGTAAGGCCAGCTCGATGATGTGGAGGCGCTGCGGGACGCCGCATAGGCCGCCTGGCCCGTGCGTGCGGCCGCATCGTCAGCCATGTCGGCCATGCGGCTGCGCGCGGCCGCGACCGTGTCGGCGGTGCGGCGCATGCCGCCGTCGAAAGCCCCGAGCACGTCGGTGCCGCTCAGCATCTTGGTAAAGCCGGACGGCATCGCGGCCGCGATCTGATCCTTCTGCGATGCGAGCAGGGAAGCGAGGCCATTGGCATCAAGCCCATTGTTGCGTTGCTGCTGGCCGAGGACGCCGGCAACGACGGGACCCAGCATGCCAAGCAACGACTTGCCGGTGTTGGCGCCGGTGCCGGCAAAACTGCCGATGGCGCCAGCGAGCGCATTCAAGCCGCTGCCGCCGAGCAGGCCGGAGAGCAGGGAGGCGCCGCCCTCGGCCGCGCTCTGCTGGCCTGCCCCGATGGCGTTTCGGATCTGCTCGAGCCCGTTCGCCGGCTGGTGCGCCAACGTGCTGGACAATTGCCGCGCGCCATCCGGTGACGAAGCGAGGTTCGCGAAGCTCGCGAGGATGGCAGGGATGCCGGCTCCGATCGCCTTCTCGGCGATGCTGCGGTCGATGCCGAGCAGTGACGCGATCTTTGCGATCATGTCCGGCGTCAGCGATTGCATGATGGTCGTGACGAGATTCGTGGCCATGGTCGTGGCCTCCCTGTGTGCTTGAAATATCGGGACGGTTGTGACCTCGCGGGCGCCCGCCGGAATCGACAGTCGTCGCGAGTAGCCCGTGCAAAGTGATCGACGGACGGATCAGACCGCCTTCGCCTTTCGGCGGCGTAAATTCGACCCGGCGACTCGTCGGGAGATTTGACTCAGATCAGGCTCAACACTGGCGCGACATTGCAGGGCGCGTCGGCGTCGCGTGATGCGCCATTGTGCGCGTTATGCCCTGGCTACTGAAGACGCGCGTGAACGCGCTGATGACGCACTGCCCACACTTTTAAAAATAATGTAAGCTCCTGCGGCTTATGTTCGGACTTGGCGCTCGCTCGTACTTTGGGAGGACGAGATGCTGCGGTCGATCCTGCTGGCGCGTTACGCGCGCTATGCCTCTGCCATTCTTTGCGTCGCGGCAGCGCTGTTCGTCAGCGCCGGCCAGGCGCAACAACCGAAGGGGCCGTCGAAGCTGCCGCTTCCGAAAGCCGACCCGGCGCCCAAGCGCATCGTCACGCAGGGGCTCGGCAAGGTGACGATCGAGGACCTCGTGCCCTGCGCGGTCAATCAGCCCGGGATGAACATCCGCAAGAATCCGGTCGGTGAGATCGTCGCCAAGGACGGCACGCGTTTCACGGTGCCGGTGCCGAACAATTTCCAGACCGGCCCGAAGCTTCCCGACCTCTACAACGAGTGCAACAAGGTCACGCCGCGCAACCTCGCGGAAGTCGACCTGAACAAGGTGCCCATCGTCGACATCGACAAGGACGGCGAGGTGGTCACCGGCTTCATGATCGCCGACAACTATTTCGAGCTCTACATCAACGGCAAGCTGATCGGCGTCGACGCCACCCCGTTCACGCCGTTCAACTCGCACGTGGTGCGCTTCCGCGTGAAGCGTCCCTACACCATCGCCGTGCTGGCGCAGGACTGGGAAGACAAGCTCGGCCTCGGCATGGAAGTGTTCGCCGGCAACGACTGGCATTCCGGCGACGCCGGGTTCGTCGCGCGGTTCTCGGACGGCACCGTCACCAACAGCTCGTGGAAGGCGCAGTCGTTCGTCATCGCGCCGCTCGCGCATCCCGACGACGTGGTCGAATACGGCAACATCCACGACACCTCGCATCTCGGGCGCATCCATCCGCTCGCCAAGCTGCCGACCTGCCGCGAGCATTGCTTCGCCGTGCGCTATCCGATCCCGGACGGCTGGGCCGAGCCCGGCTTCGACGACTCGAACTGGCCGCAGGCGTTCGAATATCTCGATCAGGAAGTCGGCATTGTCGGGATGCCGGGCTACTGGCGCTTCCCGGAGGCGTTCCGCGGCAGCCGCTGGGTCTGGACGATCAACCTGGTGTTCGACAACACGGTCCTGCTGCGCAAGACGGTGCGATAGCGCAAGGCGCTGTAGGGTGGGCAAAGGCGCTGTGCACGATCGCATCGCGTGGGCAAAATCGTGCGTGCGCCGTGCCCACGCGATCGGGCGGTGGCGATTTTGCCCACCCTACGCATGCTCGAATGCCGCATCACCCCTATCGTTTGGCGATCACGACCTGGTAGTCGCGGTGCAGCTCGCGATATTGCCCGCTGATGGTGGCGAGAAAGGCGTCGATGCCCAATTGGGGCCGCTCAAGGTCGCTACCCATCAGGGGCCATTCATAGTCGTCGAAGATGACGATGCCGCCCGGCTCCATCAGCGGCCAGGTCAGCACCGCGTCGCTATAGGCGTCGGCGGCCATGTGACTGCCGTCGATATAGGCGAGGTCGAACCGGCGACCGGCAATGCCGAGCGACGGCAGTATTGTTGTCGAGCTGCCTTTGATTTTTTCGACGCGGTCCATAAAGGCGGCAAGGTTGCGATCGAACTGCGTCTCGGACTTGAGCGCGAGCTCGCGGAAATGCGGGTCGCGCTGGTGCTCTGCGTTTCCTTCGAACGGATCGATGCAGACGATGCGGCTGCGCGGCAGGTAGTTCAGGAAGAACAGCGCCGAGCGGCCTTCCCATGAACCGATTTCCAGAACCCGGACCGGCTTCTCACGCAGCCGGTCCAGCAGCTTCGCCCAATAGAAAAAATGGTTCCCGGCCCAGTCGGTCGAGAACGTCTTGTCCGCTTCCCAGTCCGTGATCCTGGCCTTTGTCAGAAAGGCGGTATCCGGCTGCGACAGCCAGGTCTGGTCCTCGTCCGGATTGGTACTCACGTGCGGGCTCTCGGTGTGAGGGTCCGGGTTTTGCCGCCCCTCCAACGATTCGCCGCCGGCAAAGTTCCGATGGCGATCTGACGCACCTACGCCTGCTTCGTCGTCCCCGCCGTCGCCAGCTCGGCATTGCTCTGCAGCCGCGCGACGATGAGATGCAACAGCTTGAATCCGAACTGCGGGTTCTGGAAATACAATTCCTTGATCTGGTCGTAGCCGATCTTGGCGGCCTCGACGTCGGTCTTGCAGCGCACGGTCATGATCCGCTGCCCGTCGGGCGTGAACAATCCGATCTCGCCGAGCAGCGTCCCCGCGCCACGGGTCTGGTTGATCTCGACCAGCTCCACCTCGCCCGACACGATATAGAACGCCTCGGTGGCGTATTCGCCGCGCGCCATCATGATGTCGCCCGCCTTGTAGTGCTTCGGGCGCATGTACTTCAACAGCCAGTCGACATTCATGTCGCTCTTGATCGCGGCGTCGATGCCGCGCACCAGGTCGATCATTTGGTGCAGGCGCCAGGCGTTGAGCGGCAACAGCAGCGCATTGAGCACGAAGGTCGGATAGGTGCCGTGCGAGAGGCTGTAGCCCATGGCCAAGAGATTGGCGATCACCGCCGCCGCGCGCAGCGGAATGATGGTCTTGGCATGTGCTGCGTAGAGACTGGCGGCGGCCGCCGCGACGCCGAGGATTTCCGCGTAGTAGTAGGATTCCATCGTGACCTCGCGCCGGTGGTTGGCGATGGCGATGGGATAGCGTAGCGCGGAATTCGCGGCTTAGGTATCGCGGCGAAGAAGGCCCGTGACGCCCGCCGCGAACAGCGTGGTCATCAGCCACCCGAAGAAAGTGTTGAAGATCAGCAGCGATTCGAGCTTCCAGTTTGGCGTCTTCAGGAGCCAATTTTTCTTTTGCTGGAGGTCAACGATCGGAACCAACGTATCGACCGCATACACGGGGGCGCGAAACACTACGCGCGGCGGCGGCTTTGGATTTTCCTTCGTTGGCTCGCTCAGTTGATTGTCTTTTGCCTGAACGAAATGCCCCGCGTTGTATGCGCTGGCAAACAAGCACCAGCAGACGAGCACCCAGACGCTTAGTATGTATACCGGACGGAACGGCGAATATCCGTATCGCAAGAATGCATCGAGCATCCATCGCCCGATTTTGCGGATCGGCGTAATGTCTCCGAAGCGCGTCCGGTTGCGTTCAAGCCGAACCAAGACGGTCTTGCCAGCCGATTCATATCCCGCGGCACGAAACAGATGTGCAAGGTGCAAATAAGGTTGCGGCTTAAATCTCATTCGGGCCTCGTTGGGGCGGCTTAACAAGTTGGTCGGCGCATACTCCCGGTCGAGCAAGGCAAGACGCCAAGTCAGCTCCTTGTCGCTCAGCTTGCCAATCGCCTTGTATTCGCAATTCGTCAGATCAATGCGATCGAGCTTCTTCCAGCTCAACTCGTCATCTTCCAGAATGTTGATCTTCGCCCTCTGCAAGTTCAGCCAATACTTGATCTTGCCGGGGTCACCTTTTTGGGAGACGTTTTCCCATAGGAGCGTGCCTCCTATCTCGGCATACGCCGCGTCCAAGCCGCACATAGGGCCATTTGCCTCGTCGCCTTTTTCTTTTTGCCGCGCACCTCTGCGCCGTTGATACGCAACTTTTTGATTGTTGGTCCTAACGAAGCCGGCAGATCTTTCGAAGTGAACTTCATTGGTCCATTTACAATGAACCGATCGCCCGTGATTTCGCCCGCTCGGCCACCCAGCATCTCGAACCCGCCGACTGTCGAATCGGAAAGCTGGACAGCGTCACTGAAGACACACTCGCTGAACTGCAGCGATACGCCAGTAACGAGCCCAGTAAGATTGAGCTTGCCTGTTATCGTGGCGCCGGTGATTTCAATGCTGGTGGGCGAGGGAGTAACGGAGGGAATTGCGGCGATCAGGTACCAGCGCAGAAACTCAGCTCGAACGCCACGGTCCTCTGTCGTTGCAGCTACGTGAATTTTGCATTCGGGAGACTGCGAGCTTGTGAGAAGGCCTGACCACAGGAGCTCTTCCACTGGCGACAAGCTGCCCAGCGAACCGGGAATTTAAATCTCAATCGGCATGGCGACGCCCCAACATTGGCCGAAAAGCAATCATATACCATAGCGAGAATAACTCAAACACCACAACCTAAACCGCGACACTGCCGCGACGCGGCTCGACCGCGGCGCACGGGCGGCGCTATAGGTGTGGTTGCAAACGCGACCAACCCGGCGGATTGATTTGCCAAACGCGCACACCCCCGTCCTGATCGTTGGCGCCGGCCCGGTCGGGCTCGCGCTCGCCGGCGATCTCGGCTGGCGCGGCGTCGCCTGCACGCTGATCGAAAAGACCGAAGGCCACGTCGACCATCCGAAGATGGACCTGATCGGCGTGCGCACCATGGAGTTCTGCCGCCGCTGGGGCATCGCCGACCGCGTGCGCGACGCGCCGTATCCTCCCGACTATCCGCAGGACTATGTATGGCTCGAGTCGTTCACCGGCTACGAGTTCGGCCGCGAGAAATTCCCCGGCCGCGGTTTCGAGCCGCTGCCGAAGGAGAGCCCGCAGAAGCGCGAGCGCGTGCCGCAGGACATGTTCGATCCCATCATCAAGCAATGGGCGACCGAATTCCCGAGCGTCACGCTGCATCACAACACCGAGCTGGTCGGCTTTGCGGATAAAGGCACGCATGTCGCCGCCACCGTGCGTGACACGGTGAGCGGCGAGACGCGCGAGATCACCGCCGACTACATGGTCGGCACCGACGGCGGCGCATCGTTCGTGCGCGAGACGCTCGGCATTGGGATGAGCGGCCATCCGGCGCTCACCTACACCAGCAACGTGATCTTCCGCTGTCCGGACCTGCCATCACTGCACAATAAGGGGCGCGGCTATCGCTTCATCTTCATCGGGCCGGAAGGCACCTGGCTGACGATCGTCGCGATCAATGGCGGCGACCGCTTCCGCATGTCGATCGTCGGCTCGCCGGAGAAGGTGACGCATAGCGAAGATGACATCCGCACGGCGCTGCGCCGCGCCATGGGCAAGGACTTCGACTACGAGATCCTCTCGGTGCTGCGCTGGGTGCGGCGCGAGCTGGTGGCGGAGAGCTACGGCCGCGGCCGCGTCTACATGGCGGGCGACGCGTGCATCTGACCTCGCCGACCGGCGCGCTCGGCATGAACACCGGCATGCAGGACGCGGTCGATCTCGGCTGGAAGCTCGACGCGGTGCTCAAAGGCTGGGGCGGGCCGAACCTGCTCGCGACCTATGAGATCGAGCGCAAGCCGGTGGCGGTGCGCAACATCAAGGCCTCGACCGACAATCTCGAACGCATGCTGGCGCCGCGCACCACCCACAAGCCGACGGCGGAGATGTTCCAGCCCGGACCTGCCGGCGACATGGCGCGCGCCAAGTATGGAGCGTGGTACACCGAGCTGATGCGGCACGAGTGGTTCATGAACGGCTATCACCTCGGCTATCGCTACGACACGTCGCCGATCGTCTGGCCGGACGGCACGCCGGCGCCGCCGCTCGAAGGCCAGACCTACACGCAAATTGCACGTCCAGGAGCGCGTGCGCCGCATGCGTGGATCGGCGAGGGGCGCTCGACGCTCGATCTCTTCGGCAAGGGATTTGTGCTGCTGCGGCTCGGCGACGACGCGCCGTCGGGAGATGGAATCGTTCAAGCCTTCGCCAAAGCCGGCGTGCCGCTGCGCGTCGAGGCATTGTCGTCCCCGGAGGTACGAAAGCTCTACGAACGCGCGCTCGTTTTGGTGCGGCCGGACGGCCATGTCGCCTGGCGCGCCGACAAGGAACCCCAAGATGCCACGGCGCTGGCCGATTGCGTGCGCGGGGCCGGACGTTTAAGTCAGATGCAGGCGGTCGAGAAAGCGTCGTGACTATGTACCGGTCGGTTCGAACCTCTCCGCCGCTCATTCCCGCGCAAGCGGGAATCCAGTCTTGCTTTGATTCTGGGTCCCCGCTTTCGCGGGGACGAGCGGCTGCAATATGGTTCGCTAAATAAAGAGGGCGGTCATGCTTTTGACGATGAAACAGGACGACTCCCCTTATTACACCCACCTCAGGGAATTGAACCTGTCGCCCGGCTGGGCGCGGCCGGAGCCCTCGATGTGGCCGTCGCCGCAGCCGAAGTTCAAGCCGGCGGTGTGGCGGTTCGCCGACGCCAAGAAGGCGCTCGACGCCTCGCACAACATGGTGCCGGCGGACCAGACCGAACGCCGCAACCTGATCCTGGTCAATCCGATCGAGGGCAACACCTACGCGACGACCAAGCATCTCGTCGCCGCCTATCAATGCGTGATGCCCGGCGACCGCGCGCGCACGCACCGCCATTCGGCGGCGGCGCTGCGGCTGGTGCTGCACGGGACACAAGGCGTCTACACCATCGTCAACGGCACGCGCATCGACATGCTGCCGGGCGAGGTGCTGCTGACGCCGGCGTTCTGCTGGCACGGCCACGCCAACGAGACGAGCGAGACCGGCTACTGGATCGACTTCCTCGACATTCCGTTCATCCAGCTCACCGAGGCGATGTTCTTCGAGCCCTATCCGCAGGGCGGCCTGCAGGACATCACCAGCACCGGCGAGACGCCGATGCGCATCCCATCGCGCGCGGCGCTGGGCGAAGGCAGCGAAGCGAAGACGGTCGAGATCGCCAAGGGCGTGATGCCGACGATCGCGCTCAATCTGATCCGCCAGCCGAAGGGCGGCAGCATGCCGATGCCGAAGACCACCGCGAACGTGATCTACGCGGTGGTGTCGGGCAAGGCGCGCTTCATTGCGGAAGGCTTCGACGAGACCGCCGGCGTCGGCGACGTGGTCGCGATGCCGTGCTGGCACGAGCACACGATCGAGGCGCCGCAGGACACGGTGGTGTTCAAGGTGTCGGACGATCCGATCTTCGAGAAGCTCGGGCTCGCGCGGACGGCGAATTGATAAAACGAGCGCTGAATCGTCATTGCCGGGCTTGACCCGGCAATCCATCTTGCGAAAAAGGGATGGATGCGCGGGTCAAGCCCGCGCATGACACAATATCGGGGAAGGAAACAAACAGTGCGCACCATCGACGCCTTCAATCATTTTTTTCCGAAGCGCTATTACGACGCGCTGCTCGAGACGCCCGCCGGCCAGAAGGACCTCGGCAAGCGCGTGCGCGGCATCCCGGCGCTCTCCGACATCGACCTGCGGCTGAAGGTGGTCGAGCAGTTTCCCGATTACACGCAGGTGCTCTCGCACGGCCTGCCGCCGATCGAGCGATTGTTCGGGCCCGACAAATCGGTGGAGATGGCGAAGATCGCCAATGACGGCCTGCAGGAAGTCGTCGCCAAGCATCCCAAGCATTTCGTCGGCTGGACCGCGATGCTGCCGATGAACGTGCCGGACGCGGCGGCGAAAGAGGCCGAGCGCGTGCTCAAGAACGGCGCCAATGGCATCCAGATCGGCACCAACGCCAATGGCGAGCCGCTCGACGAGAAGAAATTCTGGCCGATCTACGAGATCATCGCCAAGTCCGGCAAGCCGATCCTGTTGCATCCCGCGCGCACGCGCGAGATGCCGGACTATCCGACCGAGAAGGTCTCGAAATATGAAATCTGCAGCGTGCTCGGCTGGCCCTACGAGACCGGCGTGACGCTCGCGCGCTTCGTGTTCTCCGGCATCATCGACCGCAATCCCGGCCTCATCATTGTGGCGCATCATCTCGGCGGCGTGATCCCTTATCTCGAAGGCCGCGTCGGCCACAGTTTCGACCAGCTCGGCGCGCGCACCTCCGACGAGGACTACGGCGCGGTGCTGCGCGGCCTGAAGAAACGTCCCTACGACTACTTCAAGGATTTCTACGGCGACACCGCGGTGGAGGGCGCGCGCGCCGCGACGGTGTGCGGCATCGATTTCTTCACGCCCGAGCGGGTGGTGTTTGCCTCCGACTGTCCGTTCGACAAGGAGAAGGGTCCGGGCTACATCCGCGACACCCTCAAGGTGCTCAATTCCATGAACCTCGCGCCCGCCGACATGGAGAAGATCTGCTATCGTAACGCGCAAAAGATTTTTGGCATTGCGTAGGGGGAATCTCATGCGCGTTCCGCGTCGCCGTTTTCTGCAACTGACCGCCGGTGCTTTCGCGTTACCGGCAATCTCCGGGCGCGCGCAGGCGCAAGCCTATCCGTCAAAGCCGGTGCGCTTCGTGGTCGGCTTTGCGCCCGGCGGTCCGAACGACATCCTCGCCCGCCTGATCGGCGGCTGGCTGACCGAGCGGCTCGGCCAGCCGTTCGAGGTCGAGAACCGCGCCGGCGGCTCGAGCAATCCGGCGACCGAGCTGGTCGTGCGCGCGCCGCCTGACGGCTACACCATGCTGCTGATGGGGCCGGCAAACGCGATCAACGCCTCGCTGTTCCCGAACCTGAGCTTCGACATCCGCCGCGACATCGCGCCGGTCGCGGCGCTGACGCGCGAAGCGCTGGTGCTGGTGGTGCATCCGTCGGTGCCGGCGGCGACGGTGCCGGAGCTGATTGCCTACGCCAAGGCCAATCCCGGCAAGCTCCGGATGGCGATGACCGGCGCGGGCTCGTCGCCGCATGTATCTGGCAAGCTGTTTCGCTTGATGACCGGCGTCGACCTGACCGAGCAGCACTACGACGGCGGCGGACCGGCGCTGCGCGACATGATCGCCGGCAAGGCCGACATGATGTTCGAGCCGATGTCGGCCTCGATCGGCCCGCTGCGCAAGAAGACGCTGCGCGCGCTGGCGGTGACGACGGCGCAGCGTTCGCAGACGCTGCCCGACTTGCCCCTCATGAGCGATACCTTGCCCGGCTACGAGGCGAGCGCCACGACCGGCATCGGCGTGCCGCGCGGTACGCCGGCCGAGATCATCGACACGCTCAACAAGGCGATCAACGCCGCCTATGCCGATCCGACAATGAAAGCGAAGTTCCTCGACACCGGCGGCGAGCCGCTGCCGGGCTCGCCCGCCGACTTCGGAAAAATCTTCGCCGGCGAAATCGAGAAATGGGGCAAGGTGGTCAAGGCGTCCGGCATGAAGCCGCAGTGACGTGTACCGCCGCTAGTCGATCTTCACGCCGACCTATCCTCCGCTCATGCCCGCGCAAGCGGGCATCCAGAATTTCTTCCCGGCCCTGGGTCCCCGCTTTCGCGGGGACGAGCGGCAATGATGCAAGCGCCGCTAGTCGATCTTCACGCCCGCAAGCCGGACGATCTCGGCCCACTTCTTCGACTCGGTCGCGACCAGGGCGGCGAATTCCTGCGGCGTACCGCCGATCGGCTCCGACGAGAATTTCTGCAGCGCGTCGCGGATCTGCGGCAGCTTCAGGCCGTCGTTGATCGCGGCATTGAGGCGGGAGATGATCGCGTCCGGCGTGCCGGCCGGCGCGACCAGCCCGTTCCAGGTGATCATCTGTAGATCGGGCAGGCCGCTTTCGGCCATGGTCGGCACGTCGGGCAACAGTGCCATGCGCTCCGTGCCAAGCCCGACCAGCGCCCTGACCTTTCCTTCACGCAGCAGGTGCGCGAGCGGCGCCGGCGAGTCGAACACGATGTCCATCTGTCCGGCCAGGAGGTCGGTGAAGGCCTGGTTCATGGTGCGATAGGGCACCGGCACGATGTCGATGCCGGCGGCGCGCTTGAACGCCTCGCCGGCGAGGTGCGGCGGGCCGGGCGGCGCCGCAAAATTCAGCTTGCCCGGATTGGCCTTGGCGAAGGCAACCAGCTCGCCGACGGTCTTGGCGCGCACCGACGGCCCGACATTGAGATACATCGCCGAGCGCGAGATCGCCGCGATCGGCTTGAAGCTCGCCACCGCGTCGTAGCCGGCGTTCGAGGTCATCGCGGGGACGATCGCCAGCGAGGTGGTGGAGCCGAACAGCAGCGTGTAGCCGTCGGGATCGGCGCCGGCGGCGAATTTCGATCCGATGATCGTGCTGTTGCCGGGGCGGTTGTCGATGATGGTGGTGCCGAGCGTGGCCTGGAGGTGCTGCGCGATCAGGCGGGCGACGGTGTCGGGCTGGCCGCCGACCGCGAACGGCACGATGATCTTGATGACGCGGTTGGGATAGGTCTGCGCGGCCGCGCTCGCGGCCATAGCGACCGCGGCCAGCGCGGCCAAGCCAATGCGCAGCAGGCTTGCGACCATCGGCATGACCCGGCGTCTCCCAGAGACCACATGCGAACCACAAGCGGCCGCGAGCGTACGACAGTTTCGCCGCCGCCGTCGATCACCTTGTTGGCGGCGGCGCTCCCGTCGTAACCTGAGCGGAATAAGCAACGGGGAGGCCGGCCGATGATCATCGACTGCCACGGGCACGTCAGCGCGCCGGCGCAGCTCTGGGCCTACAAGGCCGTGCTGCTGGCGTCGCGCGGCTCGCACGGCCGCGGCGGCGTCAAGGTCACCGACGACGAGATGCGCGCCGCGCTCAACGCCGCGGAGATCCACCCAAAGGGCCATCTCGGCGCGCTGCACGATCACGGCACCGACGTGCAGCTGATCTCGCCGCGGCCGTTCCAGCTCATGCACAGCGAGAAACCCGCAAGCTGGTGCACTGGTTCGCCGAGGAATGCCACAATGTCATCCACCGGCAGACCCAGATGTATCCCGGAAAATTCTTCGGGGTCGCGAGCCTGCCGCAGGCCGCCGGCGATCCGATCGAGCGCGCGCTGCCGGAGCTCGTGCGCTGCGTGAACGAGCTCGGCTTTGTCGGCTGCCTGCTCAATCCCGATCCGTACGAGAACTCCGGCGTCGAGCCGCCCGCGCTCGGCGACCGCTACTGGTATCCGCTCTACGAGAAGCTCTGCGAGCTCGACGTCCCCGCGCACATCCACACCGCAAGCTCGCGCTCCGAGCGCGCGAGCTACTCGGTGCACCTGATCAACGAGGGCACGATCGCGATCCTCGGCCTGCTCAATTCCGACGTGTTCAAGGACTTTCCCGAACCTGAAGATCGTCGTCTCGCATGGCGGCGGCGCGATCCCGTATCAGCTCGGGCGCTTCGACGCGCCGTCGCTGCGCGGGCGCGGCGCGACGCGCTTCCGCGACCGGCTCAAGCTGCTCTATTTCGACACCGTGCTCTACACCGCGCCGGCGCTCGAGCTCCTGATCAAGACGGTCGGCCCCGATCGCTGCCTGTTCGGCTCGGAATGTCCGGGCGTCGGCTCCGCCGTCGATCCCGACACCGGGCACACCATGGACCACATCAAGCCGCATATCGAAAGTTTCGACTGGCTGTCGCCGGCCGACCGTGAAAAAATCTTCGCCGGCAACGCGCGCAAGGTCTTCAAGCTCAAGGTGTGACGCGCAGAGGCTTCGGAGGAAATCGACAATGGCAAAGATCGTGCTCGCGATGGCCACCACCCACGGGCCGCAGCTCCACACCACGGTCGAGCAGTGGCAGCTTCGCGTCAAAGCCGACAAGGGGCGCAAGCATCCGTTCCGCAACGGCGTCTACAGCTTCGACGAGCTGGTCGACATGCGCCGCGCCGAGGGGCTCGACGCCAAATCGTCGATGGAGGCGCAGACCGGCTATCACGCGCGCTGCCATGCCGCGATGGAGGTGCTGGCCGACAAGTGGGAGGCGGTCGGCGCCGACGTCGCGGTGATCCTCGGCAACGACCAGGACGAGATCTACAAGACCGGCGAGCTCAACCCGGCGTTCATGGTGTTCTTCGGCGACACCATCCCGAGCTATCCGCAGTCGGAAGAAGACAAGGCGAAGCTGCCGCCCGGCGTCGCCGAGGCCGAGCACGGCCACGCGGCGGAGGAATACAAGGAATATCGCGGCGTGCCCGACCTCGGCATGCACATCATCAAGACGCTGACCGAGCACGATTTCGACGTCGCCGCCTCGAAGGTGTGGCCCGCGCATGCGCGCAACGGCGCGTCGCACGCGTTCGGCCACATCTACCGGCAGGTGATGCGCGACAACGTCGTGCCCAACGTGCCGATCTACCAGAACACGTTCTTCCCGCCGAACCAGCCGAGCGCGAGGCGCGCCTACCAGTTCGGCCAGATCGTCAAGCAGGCGATCAATTCCTGGGAGTCCGACAAGCGCGTGGCGGTGTTCGCCTCCGGCGGCATGAGCCATTTCGTGATCGACGAGGAGTTCGACCGCAAATTCGTCGGCGCGCTGAAGCAGCGCGACAAGAATTTCCTCACCTCGATCCCGCTCAAGGAGCTGCAGTCGGGAACGTCGGAGCTGAAGTCCTGGATCTCGCTCGCCGGCCTGCTGGAGGATTCCAAGGCCGAGATGAACGAGATCGACTACGTCCCGTGCTATCGCTCGCCGGCCGGCACCGGCACCGCGAACGGCTTCTACTGGTGGGACCTGCAACGCAGCTGAGTCTCGTGTCCCGGACGCGCGTAAGCGCGAGCCGGGACCCAGCGAAAGAAATATTGTGCTTCGCGATTCTTGCGCTGGGTCCCGGGTCTCGTTTCGCCATAGCGCGTCGAAGACGCGCGTAAACGCGCTTATGGCTTCACTCGCCCGGGAACCGCCATGACAACCAAGAAAATGCACAAATGAAGAAACGCCATCAGGTCGTCATTGTCGGCGGCGGTCCCGTCGGCGTCGCGCTTGCGGTCGAGCTTGGGCTGCGCGGCATCACCTGCGCGCTGATCGAGCGACGTCTTACACCGCAGCGCATCCCGAAGGGGCAGGGCCTCACCCAGCGCTCGATGGAGCACTTCTATGCCTGGGGCGTCGCCGACAAGGTGCGCGCGGTGCGGCTGTTGCCGCCCGATTTTCCAACCAGGGGCGTCACCGCGTACCGCAACCTCATGAGCGAGTATTGGTATGCGCCGGAGGTGCGCGAGGTCGTCGATCGCTACTACTCCCAGGAGTCGGAGCGGCTACCGCAATATCTCACCGAAGAGGTGCTGCGTGCGCGCATGGCGGAACTCCCCGCTGTCGAAAGCGCATTCGGCTGGACCGGGCAGACCGTCGAGCAGGACGCGCAGGGAGCGCGCGTCACGATCGCGAAGGAGGGCGGGACCGAGCGCATGACGCTCGAAGCGGACTATGTGGTCGGCTGCGATGGCGGGCATTCGACGGTGCGCCAGCAAGTCGGCATCGAGCGCGGCGGTACCGATTTCGATCAGCTCATGGTGCTCGCCGTCATCCGCTCGCGCGAGCTGCACGAAGGCTTCAAGCGCTTTCCGCCGCGCTCGACATTCCGGGCGATGCATCCCGATCTGAAGGGCTACTGGATGTTCTTCGGTCGCGTCGACCTGGGCGAGAGCTTCTTTTTCCATGCGCCGGTGCCGCCCGACACCACGCGCGACAACTACGATTTTCACGGGCTGATGCAGCGCGCCGCCGGCTTCAACTTCGCCTGCGAGTTCGACTATGTCGGTTTCTGGGATCTGCGCATCGCGGTCGCCGAGAAATATCAGGTCGGCCGCGTCTTCATCGCCGGCGACGCTGCCCACAGCCATCCGCCCTATGGCGGCTACGGCCTCAACAGCGGCCTCGACGACGTCGCCAATCTCGGCTGGAAGCTCGCCGCGCACCTGAAAGGCTGGGGCAGCGACGCGCTGCTTAAGTCCTATTCAGAGGAGCGGCGGCCGGTATTCGAGGAGACGGCGGAGAAATTCATCGAAGCGCGCATCCGTGTGGAACGCGAGCTCCTGGAAAACTACAGCCCGGAGCGCGACCGCGAAGCATTCGAACGCGCCTGGAAGGAAATCCAAGGAGAATCGCGCGCGCGCACGTTGACCTACGAGCCGCATTACGAAGGCTCGCCGGTGATGTTCGGTCCGCCCGGCGGCGTCAGCAGCGCGCACGGCTCGCACACCTTCAAGGCGCGCGCCGGACACCATCTGCCGTCGCAGCTTCTTTCGTCCGGCCGCAACGTGTTCGAGGAACTGGGCGCGGAGTTCACGCTGCTGGCGTTCGACGCCGACGATCGCGCGGTGGCGGCGTTCGAGCAGGCGGCGCAGGCGCTCGGCGTGCCGCTGACGGTCGTGCGCGACCAGGCCGGGAATGCCTACGACGCGCGGCTGATCCTGGTGCGGCCCGATCGTTACGTGGTCTGGACCGGCGACCGCGCGCCGGAGAACGTGGCGGCAGTCATCGGCAAGGCAGTTGGACGCGCGTAGCGTATCTGCCGATAGTTCGTCGGCGTCACTTGTCCAGTTCGGAAGTCCCGGTTGAGGCCAGGCAGCGATTCTTTACTTGCCCTGCGGGAAACGCTTCGGCATAGATTTTTGCATGGCTGATTTGGTGGAGGCCCACGCGCCGATTTTGGCTGCAGGTGGCATTGTCATACGAGCAGGCTCCAAACCGCGCATCGCAGTCGTGAGATTGCGAAAGGGCGATAAGGCCTGGGTGCTGCCCAAGGGCAAGCTCTATCCCGGTGAGCGCCCGCACATCGCCGCCAAACGCGAAGTGCTCGAGGAGACCGGACACGAGGTTTCGGTTCACGAATTTCTCGGTTCGATGGTCTATCCCGTCGCCAGCAAGATGAAAGTCGTGCAGTTCTGGCACATGCGGGCGATCGGTGGGCCGGTGCGCGAGCTCACTCGCGACGTCAAGGCTGTGAAGTGGCTGCCGCTGAAGGAGGCCATCGACACGCTGTCGCGCCCGCACGAAAAAATTTTCCTCGCCAATGTGGGGCCGGTCGCCGTCAAAGCCGCCAAGCAGGCGCTGCGCGACAAGATGGCCAAGCCCGCCATCCGCAAGCGTGCGAAGCGGCTGGTGCGCCGTCCGGACGCCGTGCCGGCCGTCGCTGCGGTGCCAGCCGTTCCTCTCGCGCCCAGCGACGATGCGCCCTCCAGAAGCAATACACTCGTCAAAGCGATCGGGAGCTGGGTCGAGCGCATCATGGCGCTGCCGGCAACGCGCCGGGGTTCGTCGCGCGCGCATCCGACCGCCTGATGTTTCAGGCAGTAGCCGTCATCGGTTGCGATCTGACATCCGTTCCGCCGACAGCGGCAAGCCGCGCACCAGTCGCGGGGTCCAGGCCGAATACAGCCAACCCATCAGGACGGCGACGCCGAGGGAGACATAGAACGGCAGCCAGATCGCCGTGCCGACAATCAACAACAGCGCGACGATCATGTAGCTCGTGACCTGAAGGCGCAGCCGCCGGTAGCGCGCCTGCGTCGGGATCACGAAGCTGGTGCTCCGCGGGCCCCACGGGAAGAACAGCTTGCGCCCGTCTCTCCCGGTCTTGAAGACGCCTGTCATGGTGCCTCATGGTTGGCCGGTCGCCGCGTCAGGATTGCCCGCGCGCCAGGCGCCGCTGCATCACCAGCATGGCGAGCGAACATCACCGCGCCGAGGCCGAAGAAAAGGATCCCGGCGAGCGCGGTCATCCATTTGGCCGGGCTCGGTGATGAGCATGAGGATGCCGGCCGCGACGAATACAAGCGTCAGGATTGCTTCGACCCAGAGCAGCCATCCAGGCATCAGGCGGGCGATGTTGGTGACGCCTTCATGGTACGTCAGTCTCTCCTCCGTGCGCTGCAATCCGCGCAGCACAAACCGCATCCAGATCCATGTAGAAGGCCAGCGCACAACGCCATGACGATAGCGCCGGCGAGGCTACTGGCCCGGGACTGTGATCGGAAGGAGGAGCCATGATCGCCGAGCGTGACGACTATGAACATCTTGAGTGGTCGTTCAGCCGCTCGTAAGCGTCGTTCGATGGGATGATGTAGCCGTTGCCGAGCTATGCCCCACGGATAGAAGATCTTGCGTCCATCGGCGCCGGTCTTGATGCAGCCCGGTGGTCAGCAGGTCGGAATAGCGGCGTACGCCGTGTTCGAATCCGTTGGTCATGGTGCTCCCTCATTTCCTATGTGGCCGCGCCTGATTGCGGCCGTTCGGGAGCAGGATTCGCTGATTGCTGGCTTGACCGCTGTGATGGCCATCACATCGTGGACAAGATTTAACCTCCGGTCAGGCCCGCGGCCTTGATCGGGCCGGCCCATTTCTCGATTTCGCTGGCGACGAATTTCTGCAAATACTCGGGCGTGCGCCGCTCAGGCGCGACAATGTCCGCGCCATTCTTCTTCAATTGCGCCGCTACGGCAGGCGTGTTCATCGCCGCAATCGCCGCCTCGTTGAGCCGCTCGACGATCGCAGCGGGCGTTCCCTTCGGGAAGAAGAACGCCAGCCAGTTCTCGGCGACGAAATCCTTGAGGCCCTGCTCATGCGCGGTCGGGATCGTTGGAAATGTCGCCGACCGCTCCTTGGTGGTCATCGTGATTGCCTTCGCGGTCTTGCCTTCGAGATGCGGGATCGCGGCCGAGGCGTTGAGGCAGTGATAGTCGATCCGTCCGGCGATCATGTCTTGCAGCGCCAGCGCGCTGCCGCGATAGGGGACATGCGTGATGTTGACGCCCATCGCGACATTGAGCAGTGCACAGGCGAGATGCGTCGGCGCGCCGGTTCCGGCCGAGGCGTACTGCATCTTCGCCTGGTTCACCTTGGCGTAGGCGATGAATTCCCGGAGATTGTTGGCGGGGAGGTCCATGCGCGAGACCATCAGCATCGGCAGATCGACCAGTAGGCCGACGGGCGCGAAGTCGGTCATCGCGTTGTAGGACGGGTTCTTGTAAAGCGTTTGGTTCTGCGCATGGGTGCCGACATTGCCCAGCACGAACTGGTAGCCGTCGGCCGGCGCCTTCGCGACGCGCGCCGCGCCGGTCATGCCGCCGGCGCCGCCGACGTTTTCGATGACGACCTGCTGCTTCAGGATTTCCGAGAGCCTGGTGCCAATGATGCGCCCGATGATGTCGGTGGTGCCGCCGGCAACGTAGGTCACGACCATGGTGACCGGCCGGTTGGGCCAGCTCTGTGCGAGCGCGGGCGATTGGAGGAGGCCAAGACAAGACAGCACCGCCGCCGTCGTGGCCGTAAGCCTCATGCGCACCATGGTGTTCCTCCGGTTTGAGCCATCACTCGCCGACAATGCCTGCCGCCTTGATCGGCCCCGCCCATTTCGCAATTTCGCTTTCCACGAATTTCTGCAGGTACTCCGGCGAGCGGCGCTCGGGGGCCACCACGGTGGCGCCGACCTCGTTGAGCCTCGCCTGCACCGCCGGCGTGTTCATCGCCTCGACCGCGGCGGCGTTGAGCCTCTGCACGATGGCCGGCGGCGTGCCGCGCGGCAGGAACAAGGCGAACCAGATGTAGGCCTCGAAATTCGTGAGCCCCTGCTCATGCGCCGTCGGCAAGTCCGGCAAATTGCGCCAGCGCTCGCGCGTCAGGGTCGCGATCATCTTCGCCTGATTGCCTTGGCTGAGCGGCGTGGCGACGGCGCCGGTCGGGCACTGGTAGTCGATCCGGCCGGCGATCAGGTCGGGGACGACGCCGCCGGTGCGATAAGGGATGTGCGTGACCTTGGTGGCGCCGATCGCGGAAGTGAGCAGCGCGCAGGCGAGGTGGCTCGACGAGCCGGAGCCGGGCGAGCCGTACTGCATCTTCGCCTGGTTCGCCTTCGCATAGGCGATGAACTCGCCCAGGTTGCCGGCCGGCATGGTGTTGCGCGCGGCCAGGATGATCGGCTGCTCCGCCACCAGCGCCACCGGCGCGAAATCGGTGGCGGTGTTGTAGAGCGGGTTCTTGTAGAGCGTCTGGTTCTGCGCGTGGGTGCCGACGCTGCCCAGGACGAACTGATAGCCGTCCGGCGCCGCCTTCGCCACGCGCGACGAGCCGACCATCCCGCCGGCGCCGCCGACATTCTCGATGATCACGGGCCGCCGCAGGATCTCGGCCATCCGCGCGCCCATGATGCGTCCCACGACGTCGACGCCGCCGGCGGCCGAAAACGGGATGACCATGGTCATCTGCCGCGTCGGCCACTCCTGGCTCGCCGCAGGCGCGGGCAACGCCAGCAACGAGGCAAGCGCGAGCGCAAACGTGTGTAACAGCCCGGGCATCGTTGTGATGCGCGGCATGGGCCGTTCCTCCCTGTTTTGGGAAGCTTCGCCCGCGCGGTCGCCCGGTTCAAGGGCACATTGGCGCATCGTCGTGCGAGGCTGTTGCCCTTCCGGTTGCTGCCGCTAGGGTGGCGCCCGCCTTCTTCCTCTTGAACGAGCCAATCCCTCCATGCCTTCGCCGCGCCGGATCGACATCCACGTCCATCTCATCCCGCAGTTCTACCAGGACGCCGTCTACGAGGCCGGGGCGGGGCCCGCGATCGGGCGCTATCCGGACTGGTCGCCCGAGCTCGCGCTCGACTTGATGGACAAGTCCGGCATCGAGGTCGCGCTGATGTCGCTGGCGCAGCCCGGCGTGCAGTTCGGCGATCCGAAAAAAGCGCCGGCACTGGCGCGGCGCTGCAACGAATACTCCGCCGAGCTCAACGCGCGCTGGCCGAAGCGCTTCGGCTCGCTGGCGGTGCTGCCGATGTGGAACGCCGACGAAGCCGTGGCCGAGATCGAGCATTCGGTTGGCCAGCTCAAGCATCAGGGCGTCTGCCTGTTCGCGAGCTATGGCGGAAAATTCCTCGGCGATCCGTGGTTCGACCCGGTGCTCGCCGCGCTCAACGACCGCGCTGCCGTGGTGTTCGTGCATCCGGCCTTGCACCCGTCGAGCCGCACGCTCGAACTGCCGTGGCCGGGCTTCATGATGGAATATGTGTTCGATACCACGCGCGCCGCGGTGAACCTCGCGTTCACCGGCGCCATCGAGCGCTTCCCGCGCATCCGCTTCGTGCTGGCGCATGCCGGCGGGCTGATGCCGTATTTCGCCTGGCGGCTTTCGGTGGCGCCGATGATCGACAAGCGGCTGGAGCAGATGTCGCCGGCGGAGGTCTACGGGCGGTTGCGGCGGTTCTGGTACGACAACGCGCTCGCGCCGACGGCGGAGACCTTCGAATGCCTCAAGGGCGTGGCGCCGGAGGGCCAGATCGTCTTCGGCACCGACTGGCCGTTCGCGAATTCAGCCGTCATCGCCGAGGCGGTGCGGACCTACGAGGGCGTGGCGATGCCGGCGGAGCAGCGGGCCGCCATCGACCGGAGAAATGCGTTGTCGCTTTTCCCGCAGTTCGCATGACTGTATGATCCCGCCGAATTGGGAACTCAGGAGTCCGTCCCATGACGTCCATCCGTCCGCTCGCACAGCCGATCAACCGCCGTCCCGGCGAGCTTGGCGTGCACTCGCTCGATCGTTTCAATTTCTCCGTCCCCGACGTCGAGCAGGCCCGGAAATTCTATTCCAACTTCGGGCTCGACGTGCGCTCCGAGGGCAACGCGCTGCATATCCATACCCACGGCCATTCCCATCGCTGGGGCTCGGTGGTGGAGGGGCCGAAGAAGCAGCTGCAGTTCATTTCCTTCGCCGCGTTCGAGGACGACTCTGCCGCGCTTTCGCGAACGGCTCGACGCGCTGCGTATCGAGCGGATCGATCCGCCGCCCGGCGTCGAGTTCGAACGGCATCTGGCTCCGCGATCCGAACGGCACGCCGATCGAGATCCGCGTTGCGGAAAAATCCTCGCCGAACGAGAAGTCCTCGATCGAAAACATTTCCTGCCCGCCCGGCGTCGCCGGCGCGCCGGCCTGCAGCACCAAACCGTTCGTGCGGCCGCGGCGGATGGCGCATATGCTGGTCTTCACCAAGGACATCCCGGCGACGATCAAGTTCTACAGCGAGACGCTCGGGCTGCGGCTCTCCGACCGCTCCGGCGACATGATCGCGTTCATGCACGGCATCCACGGCAGTGATCATCACATGATCGCCTTCGTGAAGGCCGACGGGCCGGGGCTGCATCACCTGAGCTGGGACGTGCCCTCGATCAACCAGATCGGGCTCGGCGCCATGCAGATGGCCGACAAGGGCTACGTCGCCGGCTGGGGCATGGGCCGCCACGTGCTGGGCTCGAACTATTTCCACTACGTGCGCGACCCCTGGGGCAGCTACGCCGAATACTCTTCCGACATCGACTACATCCCGGTCGACCATGACTGGAAGAGCGGTGACCATCCGCCCGAGGATTCGTTCTACGTCTGGGGTCCGACGCCGCCCGCCGACTTCGCGTTCAACCACGAGATCGCTTCTTCTCTAGGCCGCTAAGGTAGGTCCGCGGCGAGGGGGGTGCGTACGCCGCCCGGCCAGCGCTCGTGCGTGAGCGGCACCGTCAGCTCGACGTCGAGGCCGCCGGGGCTGTAGGTCATGCGCACGGTGCCGTTGAGCTGGCGCTCGATCACCATGGTGACGAGGCGCGAGCCGAAGCCGGTGCGCCGCTGGCGTTTCGGCGTCGGTCCTTCCCGCTCTTTCCAGTTCAAGAGCAGCGTCAGCCCGAGATCGGTGCGCTGCACCTGCCACGTCACTTCGACGCGGCCGGAGCGGGTCGACAGGCTTCCGTGCTTGCTGGCGTTGGTGGTGAGCTCATGGATCGCGATGCTCAGCCCGAAGGTCGGGTCGGCTTCGAGGAATACGTTCGGGCCGGCGAAGGTGATGCGGTCGAGATAGGGCGCCAACAGGATGTTGAGCAGCTCGATCAGCGCGGCGGATTTCCAGCCGCCTTCGGTCACCAGCCGGTGCGCGTTGGCGAGCGCCATGACGCGCGCCTCGTATTTCGGCACCAGCTCGGCGAGGTTCTTGGAATTCTTGGCGGTCTGCGAGAACAGCGCCAGGAGCTGCGAGAACAGATTGCCGGAGCGATGCCGCAGCTCGCGGATCATCAGCTCCTGGCGCTGATCGAGCTGGCGGCGCTGGATCGCGCCGGCAATGACATTGGCGACGGCGCTCATGAACGAAGCGTCGGATTCGGTGAACTTGCGCGGCTTGGCGCTGTGCGCCCCGACGACGCCATAGGCGCGCCCGTCGCGGCCCGCGATCGAGCACGAGAGACCGGACACGACGCCATGGTCGCGCAGCAGCGTCGGGCTGTCGAAGCGCGTTTCAGTCGCCAGGTTCTCGACGATGACCGGCCCGCCGGCCGCGAGCGTGTAGCCGGCCTGCGAGCCGCGCACGGTCGAGACATGCGCGCGGCCGACGAGGCCGGCCTTCCAGCCGACGCCGGCGCGCAGCAGCAATTCGGCGTCGCCCGGCACCAGCTCGAGTATCTTCACAAACTCGACGGCGAGGATGCGCGAGATGATCGCGGCGGTGTCGTCGAAAAACGCCTGTAGATCGGTCTCGGTCAGCGCGCGCTCGCCGAGACGCGCCACAGTTTCCTGCTGACTGGCCCGCAAATGCAATTCCCGATGCAGCTGCACGCGCTCGGTGACGTCACGGCAGGTGCCGAACACGCGGACGGCCTTGCCGTTGTCCATGACGGCCGTCGCTCGCGTCTCGATCCAATTCACACTGCCGTCGGGGCGCGGCGGCAGGCGATAGAGAATCCGAAAGGGCGCTTCAGTGCGCAGCCCCTCCTTGATCGCGGCGCGAAACTGCGTCTGATCCTGCGGATGCACGTCGCGTTCGACAAACGCAAACGTGCCGTCGAAAGCGCCCTGCGGCAGACCGCGAAGGACCTCCATATTGCTCGACCAGGTGACCCGGTCGGATGCGATGTCCCAAGACCAGACCCCGATCTGGGCAGCCTCAAGTGCAGCCTCGACAAGCTTGGTGTCCGGAAAAAACGGCGCGTCCGCGTCGGGACGACGCATCGCGTCGGCGGTGGTGTGTCCGCTGGCTTTGGAGGGCCCGCGCTCAGCCATTGTCATTACGGCGATCCGGTCGATACGCTTCCGGTATTCAGTGCCACTTGCTCCCCCATGCGATTCTAGTCAACCGCGTCGATTCAAACAACCGGCGAAACCGCGGCGGGCGCGAATTGCCCCTCTTGTCGCGAGTGGGATCAATCCGAGCCGGCGATGTCGGCGGCGACTACGCGACGCAACGCCCTGCGACTTCGGCGGAATAGATGTTGCTCCGCCAGTCGGCGGCGGCAACGCAACCGTCCGGCAGCTTCGGCTCGTTGCTCTGCCGCCCGGGCACCACGCGGCTCGCGCCCGGCAATGCCGGCGCGCGATCGCCCTTGAACGTGCGATTGACCGAAGCCGGATCGACGCCGCTTACGCTCGGCATGGCGGCGACCGACACTTCAAGTGCGGCCACCAGGATTCCCAGAGTGGCGAACGCCCCCAGACTGAAGAAGCCGACGAAAGCGAATCCAAAACTGTGCCGCATGACAACACCTGCCTGTGAGCCGATCGAACCGGCGGAGACAAAACGCCGTTTTGGCCCGGGTGGTTCCCGGCTATGACGACAACGTCGGTCGAAATCACCACGGGCCTCTGTTTGCTGGATCGTGCGGCGACGCGCGGGAACCAAGGCGCACGACGCGCGTTGTTGCACGGACCGGCCGCCCTTCTTTCCCCTCCCCGTGCTCGGTCGGTCACCTCGGGCGTAGCCGACCCAGTCGGCTACGCCCCTGCTTTTTTCGACGCCTGGATATCGCGTCGAGCGCGCGCCGAATCTCGGGAACCATTCACGCAACTCACGGGTTCTCCGGGCATTCCAGCGATCAACACACAACGGAGGAACAAGATGAATTGGGATCGCATCGAAGGAAACTGGACGGAGTTCAAGGGCAAGGCCCAGCAGCAGTGGGGCAAGCTCACCAACGACGACCTCGACGTCGTCGAGGGCAAGCGCAAGGAGCTCGCCGGCCGCCTGCAGCAACGCTACGGCTACGCCAAGGACCAGGCCGAGAAGGAAATCGACACCTGGCTGAATTCGATTCACTAGCCGAAGCGTGAGGAGAGCGTGCTGGCGGCGTGGCGGCTCGCAAGGGCGGTCACGCCGCCATGTACATCCGGTTCAAAAACAAACAGTGAGGCATCCGATGTCCCGCCATTCCAGTTACGCGCGTGAATTTGCGGAGGTCGAACGGCGCATGCACCACCTGGAGCAGCGGCTTAACCGGCTTGGCAGCGTCGCCTCGCGAACGGCGGCGAACGGCGTCGCCGGCGCTGCGCAGGCGACCGAACGGGTGGGCGATGCGCTGGTCAGCGCGCTCAGCGACCTCGTCGACCGGTTCCGCGGCGGCGCGCGCAGCCTCAGTGGCGAAGCCGCGCGGTTCGGTCAGGACGCGACCCGCTTCGGCTACGAAGCGTCGAAGCTCGGCGGCGAGGCGTTGCGCCGGGTTTCGACCGAGGTCGAGCGCCGCCCGCTGATAATGATCGGGGTGGCTGTCGGCGTCGGCCTGCTGATCGGATGGGCCGGCCGCCGTCACTAAGGCGCGAGATCACGATCGCAATGAAAATCCCCCGAAAGGTGCAGACTTTCGGGGGATTTTGCTGTCGACGTCAGTAGTCTTTTGTCAGGCGACGACCCGTCGCTCGCGGCGCTTGGCGCTGCGGTCGAAGAACAGCGCCTGGCTCGCGATCGCCGACACCGTCGATGGTTGGAACGGCTTGGCGATCAGGAACGCGGGCTCGGGACGTTCGCCGGTAAGGAAGCGTTCCGGATAGGCGGTGATGAAGATCACCGGCACCTCGAACGATTGCAGCAGCTCGTTCACCGCATCGAGGCCGGAGCTATTGTCGGCAAGCTGGATGTCGGCGAGGATCAGGCCGGGCTTCTTGGTCTTGGTCAGTGCCAGCGCCTCCGAATGCGTGCGCGCGACGCCGAGCACGCGATGGCCGAGGCTCTCGACCAGGCTTTCCAGCTCCATCGCGATGAAGGTCTCGTCCTCGATGATCAGCACGTCGGTGGCGATCTCGGCGGCGAGCTCACGGCCCGACTCCTCGATCAGCGAGCGCAGCGTCACCACGTCGACGTCGAGAATGCGTGCGGCGTCCGCTTCCGGGAAGCCTTCGAGCGCAACCAGCAGGAACGCCTGCCGCGGCATCGGCGTGATGCTGGCAAGCTTGCGTTCGCCCGGCAGCGACGTGCGCGCGGCGTCGGCGGTGCCGTTGAGCGAGATCGAATTCCAGATCTTGGTGAACAGCCGGTAGAGCGCGACACGAGGGCCACCTTCGAGGCGAATGGTCGCGGGATCGGCGATCATGGCCTCCAAGGTCGCGGCCACATAGGCGTCGCCGGAGTTCTGGTCCCCGGTCAAGGCGCGGGCGTAGCGCCGCAACAAGGGCAAATGTTGAGCGACGGTCTTCGAATCCGACACGGTGTCTCCCTCCCGTCAGGTCCATCCAAACTACCCCCTCCAACGACCCCCGGCAAAAAAAGTTCCATAGACCCCGGAACGATCTCCCGACACTTGCGTTATGTTCCGATGAACACCGGGAGGGGCCTCACGGAGGTGCTGTGGGGAAAGAAATTATGAAGGAAAATAAACCACTTACCACCGGTCCCGGCGAGAGCCAGGGTGCGGCGGGATCGACCTCCGACAATGGCGCTCAGCGCGGAATGGGGCAAAGGCCGCAGGTTGTCGGGTCGGCAGAACAGGTGCCGCTAAGGCCAAGGCCCATGATGCAAAATGATCTACAGACCCGCAGTAAGCGCCGCGGACGACTTGGGCGGGATGTCCAGACCAAGCTCGGCAAAACCCTCCAGGCCTATTTTGACGACGTCGTCAAAGAAGGCGTGCCGGACCGATTTGCAGAACTTCTGCAGCAATACGACGAACGCAAGGACAAGGGATCGAGCTAATGACTCTCGAACCGTCAGTGCGCGAAGCGATGCTCTCGGCCGTGCCGAGTCTGCGAGCCTTTGCCATATCGCTGAGCGGCAATGTCGACCGCGCAGATGATTTGGTGCAGGAGACGTTGCTGCGAGCGATGGCGAACATCGATTCATTCCAGGCGGGCACCAACATGTCAGCTTGGCTGTTCACGATCCTGCGCAACCTGTTCCGCTCCGAGTACCGCAAGCGCCGGCGCGAAGTCGAAGACTCCGATGGCAGCTACGCGGACACGCTCACCTCGCATCCGGAGCAGCATGGCCGCATCGAGTTCGAGGAATTCCGCAAGGCGCTGTCGCAACTGCCGCCCGACCAGCGCGAAGCGCTCATCCTGGTCGGCGCCTCCGGCTTCTCTTACGAAGAGGCGGCCGGGATTTGCGCCTGCGCGGTGGGCACCATCAAGAGCCGTGTCAATCGTGCGCGCACCCGTCTGTCGGAGCTGCTCGCGATCGACAGTGCCGACGATTTCGGCCCGGACCAGTCGACACGCGCGGTGCTGTCGGCCGGTGGCCGGCGCTGACGCTCACCGTCCTCTTCATAAAAAAAAGCCCGGCATTTCGCCGGGCTTTTTCGTTAACAGCGGTTGATATCGGCTACGGCATGGTCGGCGACCGGCCGCGCACCAGCCCGACGACCGCCGAGATGACGAACAGGATGATCGCCACGAAGAAGATGATCTTGGCGATCTCGACGGCGAAACCCGCGATGCCGCCAAATCCGAGCACCGCCGCGATCAGCGCGACGATCAGAAATGTCAAAGCCCAACCAAGCATGATGAATGCTCCTCAAGGTCGTTGCGGCCACAGCCGCGTCACCAATAAAACGCGTGGGTGGGAAAATTAGTTCCATTTGGCTGTGGCAGCCGGGGGAACCGTTCAATTCAGCGGCGCATTGACCGGGTGCTAACCAAGCAGTTCGGGCCAGAGCGACATGGCGAAACGGGCCAACCAAAAGGCAGCGATAGCCGCGAGACCATCGGTGGCGCGTCAGCATCTCGCCGCCGATGCCAAAACCGACGGATCGAAAAAAAATTGTAACGGCCCCGCGGCGCTTTTCTCCCAGGCCGCCAGCCGCACGGCTCATCTCGCCGGCAAGCCGCTGACGTTTCTCATCGCCGTTGCCGTGGTGCTGGCGTGGGCCGTGAGTGGACCGTTCTTCGGGTTCAGCGACACCTGGCAGCTCGTGATCAACACCTCGACCACGATCATCACGTTCCTGATGGTGTTCCTGATCCAAAACACCCAGAACCGGGATACGATGGCGCTGCAGCTCAAGCTTTCCGAGTTGATCATCGCGATGCACGGCGCCAAGAACCACATGGCGACCGCGGAAGACCTGTCGGAAGAGGACCTCGAACGGTTGCACGAGAGCTACCGCAAGCGCGCGCAGGAGACGCTCGATCATCTCGAGCGCCGGCGCGGCCGCGGGCTTAAGCAGGCAGGCTAACGCGCTTCTTCATAGCCAGCGCCGCTGCCTGCTGATCAAGACCCAGGACAAGCAAATCAAGACAAGCAAATCAAGACAAGCAAATGTGGCAGAAAGTTCAGAAACTGTTGACCGCCATCGCTCGAAGGCGGCGGCGCGCAACCTCGTCTGGCAAGCAGCCAGACGTCATCGTGCATGACCCGTCCGCTGCAGGCCCGCGAGATCTTGATGACGTTTTTCGTGATGAGAACGTTCAGCGCCGTGTTGCCGAACTGATCGCGGCTTCCAAAAAGCGCGACTAGGCGACTACGGGTGCACGTTCTCGGTGAACCAGTCGGTCGGCAGCTCGTGGCCGACGCCGCCGTCCTTGGCCTTCTTGATCACCACGGCGCCGACCGCGGCGAACTGGTAGCCAAGCCCGATATTGTTCAAAAAGCAGGTGATCTCGCGGTCCGACTGGCGGCCTTGCGCGCGGCCGACGATCAGGTCCGGCAGGGTCGGAAGCTTGGCGAAGTCGAGATCGCCGACCGAATTCCAGCCTGAATCCTTGGCGTTCTCGGCGTGCGCGAGGTCGCGCGTCATCACGTGGATCGGCTTCTCGGCGTTGTTGTGGATGACGATGCGATCGGCGCGGCGCAGCGCCGCCATCTCGATCTCCGGCCGCTTGATCGACGTCATGTGCATGCCGGTCTCGACCCACGGCGCGAAGAAGATGTTGTCGAGGCTCGACGACGAGCACATCGCGATGTCGGCGCCCTTCATGGCGTCTTCCGGCTGCTCGACGGCTTGCACCTCGACGCCGAGCATGTCGGTCATCTCGGCCGCGAATTTCTCCCGGTTCTCGCGGGTCGGGCTGAAGCAGCGGATCTGCTTGATGTTGCGCACGGCGCACGCCGCCATCAGCTGCGAGCCGGCCTGCCAGCCGGAGCCGAGGATGCCGACCGTCTCGGCGTTCTTGCGCGCGAGGTACTTGATGCCGAGCCCGTTGGTGGCGCCGACGCGCATGCGCTGCATCACGCCGTCCGGCATGATCGCGAGCGGCTCGCCGTTGTCGACCGAGAACAGCAGCACGAGGCCGACCCAGCGGTTGCCGGGCGCGGCGGGGACCTTCTCGCGCACCACCGTGTTGCCGCGCTTGGGAAACCGCACGATGTCCGAGTTGATGCGGATCGCGCCGACGCCGAGCTTCGGGCACACGCCGTCCATCGATTTGAGGCCGTAGACCGCGTCGGGCATCTGCGTCGGCGTGATGCAGTCGGAGCGGGTGCGGGTAATGCCGCGGCCTTCCGCCAGCTCGACATAGGCTTCTTCCAGCACGTCGATGCACTCCGGCATCGTGATCAGCTTGTCGATATCCTCGTTCGATAAGATCAAGGTCATGGTGTGCCGGTTTTCTTGGTATGCCAAAGCTGGAGATGCACCGATGGTGCAGGCGTTTCTTATGGTACGGTACTTGATCTGACAGACCCGGGAAGAGGAAGCAAGCCGATGAATGTGCACCAGATGGCCGCACAGCAAACGCTGCGCATCGCGCTTGGCGACTATCCGCACACCGCGGCGCTGAAGAACAACGAGATCACGTCCGACCGCGTCGCGCTCGAGTTTGCACCGATCACGCCGGTGTACAAGGCGTTCGCCGAAATGGTGCGCAAGGCCGCCTACGACATCAGCGAGATGGCGATCGTCACCTTTCTGCAGGCGAAGTCGCACGGCAAGCCGCTGGTGCTGATGCCCTGCGTGATGCTCGGGCGCTTCCAGCACGGCACGCTGCTCTACAATTCCGCGCGCGGGAAACTCTCGCTGTCGGACCTCGAAGGACGCCGCGTCGGCGTCCGCTCCTACACGCAGACCACCGGCACCTGGCTGCGCGGCCACCTGCAGAACGACTACGGCGTCGACATCTATCGCGTGAACTGGGTCAACTTCGAAGACGCCCATGTGAGCGAATATCGCGACCCGCCGTTTGTCGAGCGCGCCGGCGACGGCAAGACCTTGCTCAAGATGGTGCAGGACGGCGAGCTCGACGCCGGCATCTTCGGCGCCGAGCTGCCGAGCGATCCGCGCCTCAAGAGTGTCATCGACGATCCCGACGCGGAGACCGGGCGCTGGCGGGCCAAGCACGGCGTGGTGCCGCTCAATCACATGGTTTGCGTGACCGAAAACCTGTCCCGCTCGAAGCCCGAGCTGGTGCGGGAGGTTTACCGGATGCTCAAGCAGTCGAAGCAGGCGGCGCCGCCGCCCAAGCCGGGCGAGATCGACTTCCACCCCGTCGGGGTCGAGGCCTGCCGGCCGGCGCTCGAGATGATCATTACCTATGCGGTTCAACAGAAGTTGATCCCGCGGCCGTTCACGGTCGACGAGCTGTTCGACGATACCACCCGGGCACTCGACTGATTCGTACCCGGTGATCGCATCTGTGGCCCCCGGTTACCGTAACTCAGGCTCTCGAAGTGGTAACGCGTGGCCGCGGCGCCACGCGACTAAATTTTCCCTTACCAAACCGCCAGTTGGACGTGGACGAACGCGGTGCTGTGTCGGTAAATTGATCGAACTTTACTCGCGAGCAACGGTTATCGTGTACCGTAGGTAACCAAGGGCGGACAGGGCGAAACGAAAAAGCCCGCTGAGGCGTTGGGAGACTACTGTGGTCGAGTCGGAAGCGGAGCGTCCCGGCACCATGTCGGGTGGCATTCAGGTGACGGGCGTATGGCGCGTGGCGTTACTCGCCAGCGTGTCCGCGTTGTTCGTGATCGGTCAGACCGATTTCGCCGACGCGCAGTTCTTCCGCCAGCTCACCCGACCCCAGCAAGACATTCCATCCCGCCCCGATACCAAGGCCCGCAAGGCCAATCGCCCGACCGCGCAGTCGAAAAAGGACGTGCCGATCCGGCAGCCGTTCGGCGAGAACCTGCCGAAGGGGCCGCTCCAGTTGATGATATCGATCAACGAGCAGCGCGCCGTGCTCTATAGCAACGGCGTTCGCGTGGCGGAGACGAAAGTCTCCACCGGCACTGCCAGCCATCCGACGCCGACCGGCGTGTTCAGCATCATCCAGAAGAACCGCTGGCACCGTTCCAATCTCTACGGCAATGCGCCGATGTTCTACATGCACCGCCTGACCTGGTCGGGCATTGCGCTGCATGAAGGGCACCTGCCGGGTTTCGCGGCCTCGCACGGCTGCATTCGCATGCCCACCGATTTCGTGTCGCGGCTCTGGAACATCAGCAACATGGGCATGCGGGTGGTGGTGGCGCGTCCCCAACTGGCGCCGCAGGAATTCGCTCACGCCAAGCTGTTCAACCCGGCGCCGAAGCCGATCGATACGCAGCGGACCAGCGAGGCGCCGGTGGCGCCCGAAGGTCTGCGTTCGTCGCTTGCGACCACCGGGCAGGGGCCGGTTCGTCTGGCGCAGGCGGAAACCGTCGCGACCGATTCCGGCGTCGCATCCGGCGCACCGGGCGTCGCCGCCACTGCCGAGGTCGAAGCCGACAAGTTCAGCCGTCAAGGCGCGGTCGCCACCGGTTCGGAAGCGTCGGCGATCATTCCCGCGATGCGCGCCGCGACCGACGTCACGACGACGGCCGCGCCGGCACCGATCGACGCGGCCACCGCGCCGGCCCCAATTGCTGTGCCCGCCACGACCACCGAGGTTGCGACCACGCCGGCGGTTCCGGCTGCGCCCGTGAGCGAGCCGGTCACGACCTCGACCGTTGCAACACCGGCCGCCGCGCCAGCGCCGAGCCCGGCCGCCGCGACCAGCGAGCCTGAGCGGCCTGCGGTCAGTCCGAATGAACCGAGCCGGCCGGCGCCGCTGCGCACCCGCGCCGCCGAGCCGGTGAAGCTGAACGGTCAGGTCGCGGTCTTCATCAGCGGCAAGGAGAAGCGGATCTTCGTCCGCCATGCCTTCGTGCCGGTGTTCGACATGCCGATCGAGATCGCCAACCCGGGCAAGTCGCTCGGCACCCACACCTTCACCGCGCTCCAAGTCGTGGACGGCGGGCGCATGCGCTGGAATCTGGTCTCGATGCCGATGACCGCCGGGCAGCCCGCCGCCGCGGCGGCGGCCAAGAAGGGCGCTGCCAAGCAAGAGCCGCCCCGAAGGACCAAGACCGTTCGCGGCGCGGTCGTCACCAGCGACTCTTCGAACGCCACCGAGGCGCTCGATCGCGTGACCATCCCGCAGGCGGCGATCGACCGCATCGCGGAGCTGCTGACGCCGGGCTCGTCGCTGATCATCACCGACGAGGGGCTCGGCCGCGAGACCGGGCGCTACACCGAATTCATCGTCGAGACGCGCTAGTCGTCGGCTGATCTTGTTTGAAACCCGTTGCAGCCCCGGACCAGGTCCGGGGCTGGCGTTTTCGGGACCATGCTCTAGACTTTACCCTCCGTCCGGGTGGCTCCGTTGCCGGGGCGTAGTAAGCGGACCGGCGAGGGAGAAATTCATGAGAAGCGTGACGATGCTGCGCGCCTGTGGCGCGGCGTGGGTGGCTGCCGGATCGGTGGTCGTCGGCGCGGTGTTGGCAGTCATTCCGACAGGCCAGGCCGCCGCGCAAACGTGGCCCACCAAGACCGTGCGGATCATCGTCCCGTTCGCGGCCGGCAGCGCCACCGATCTCGTTCCGCGCGCGGTGTTCGAGCAGGTGCAGCAGCAGACCGGCCAGACTTTCATCATCGAGAACAGGCCCGGCGGCGGCACCACCACCGGCACCGCTTCGGTCGGGAAGTCCGATCCCGACGGTTACACCATGCTCGTCCACTCCAATGGCTTCGTAACCACGCCGGCGATCCAGGCCAACGTACCCTACGATCCGGTCAAGGACTTTGCGGGAGTAACACCGCTCGCCGCCGTGCCGATGGTGCTGGTGATCTCGCCCGAGAAGAAGATCAAGACGCTGCAGGAGCTCGTGGCTTACGCCAAGGCCAAACCCGGCCAGCTCAATTATGCGGCCGCCGGCCTTGGTACGCCGCCGCACCTGACCATGGAGCGGTTGCGCGTCGCGGCGGGCTTCACCGGTCAGGTCGTTCCGTTCAAGGGGGCGCCGGAGGCGCTCACTGAAGTGCTGGCCGGCCGCGTCGACGTCTATTTCTCGCCGCTGCCGCCGGCCGTGCAGCTCATCCAGAACGGGCAGCTTATTCCGCTGGCGGTCAGCAGCATCAAGCGCGTTGCTGCGCTGCCCAACGTGCCGACGACGACCGAGGCCGGATTCCCGAATTCCGACTTCGACTTCTACTCGAGCCTGTTCGTGCCCAAGCAGACGCCGCGCAATGTGGTCGCGCGCATCCACGAGGTCACGCTCAAAGGCTTGCAGACGCCCGTCATGAAGGAGCGGTTCGGCAAGCTCGGCGTCGAACCCTTGATCATGACGCCGGAGGCGTTCGACGCGCGGATTGCGCAGGAAGCGAAGATCGCGGTCGAGCTCGCCAAGGCGACCGGCCTCGCGCCGAAATAGCAATACTGATCCGTCGCGCTGACAAGACGACGGACGTGTGAGGAAACGCATTCTTGGAGGCGGTATGCTGGACGGATTCAAGCGCAGCGAGATCAAGACATCCGGAGCCCGGATCGTCACCGTGACCGGCGGCAAGGGGCCGCCGCTGCTGTTGATGCACGGCAATCCGTTCAACCACCTGTCGTGGCAGAAGATCGCGCCGCGGCTCGCCACCGAGTTCACGGTGGTGGCGACCGACCTGCGCGGCTACGGCGATTCCGAAAAGCCGCCGGGCGGGCCCAGGCACATCAATTATTCGTTCCGCGCGATGGCGCAGGACCAGGTCGAGGTGATGGCGGCGCTCGGCTTCGAGCGCTTCTACGCCGCTGGCCACGACCGCGGCGCGCGCGTGCTGCACCGCATGTGCCTCGACCATCCGCAGAAGGTCGTGCGCGCGGCGATCATCGACATCGTGCCGCAGCACTATCTCTACGCCAACATCAGCAAATCCTGGGCGACGTTCTCCTGGCACTGGTTCTTCAACATCCAGCCCTACGACCTGCCCGAGAAGATGATGGGTGCCGATCCCGACTGGTTCATCAAGAAGAAGCTCGCCAAGACCGAGCAGGGCCTGAGCTTCTTCGATCCCGCGGCGCTCGAGGACTTCATGCGCTGTTTCCGCAATCCGGCGACGATCCACGCGATCTGCGAGGACTACCGCGCCGGCGCCTCGATCGATCTCGAAATGGATGAGGCCGATGTGCAGGCCGGGCGCAAGATAGACTGTCCGCTGCTGCTGTTGTGGGGCGCCACCGGCGGGGTCGGACGCAACCAGAAATCGATGGAAATCTGGCCGCGCTATGCCTCCGACATCCGGGCGGGCAAGGCGCTGCCGAGCGGGCATTACGTCCAGGAGGAAGCGCCCGAGGAAACCTATACGGAGCTACGCGCGTTCTTCCGGGATGGCGAGCTCAAATAGATGCGCCGCGCGGGCGGCGGTGCTCGCCACCGCATGCGAGATTTGCTAGGTCTCGGAAGCGGTCCGGATACCCGGAAGCCATATCGATCCCATTCGGACGCGATGAACCAGCCGACCGAGCCGAATACGCCGAAACGCCTGCAAGGCGTGATCGACGCCGCGCATCTCACCTATAGGTTTTGCGATCAGAAGATCGGCTGGGGCCGGATCGGCGTCGCGATTAGTCTCACGATCATCGCGATTGCGGTCTTTGTGCTGTTCAAGACCCTGCACGGCATTGAACTGAAGGACGTCCTGCAGGCCCTTCGCAGGTCCGACCCTGGCGACATCCTGCTCGCCGCGCTGTTCGTCGCGTTCGGCTATTTCACGCTGACGTTCTACGATCTCTTCGCGCTGCGTACGATCGGCCGCGGTGACGTGCCGTACCGCATCGCCGCGCTCGGCGGGTTCACCAGCTATTCGGTCGGCCACAATGTCGGCGCCAGCGTCTTCACCGGCGGCGCGGTGCGCTATCGCGTGTATTCCGCCTGGGGGCTCAACGCGGTCGAGGTCGCGAAGCTCTGCTTCATTGCGGGCCTCACGTTCTGGCTCGGAAACGCCACCGTGCTCGGTCTCGGCATCGCCTATGTGCCGGAAGGCGCGAGCGCCATCAACCAATTGCCGCCCTGGTTCAATCGCCTGCTTGCGCTCGTCACGCTCGCCATCCTGGCGCTCTATGTCGCCTGGGTGTGGACCGGACAGCGCGTCATCGGCCGCGAGGGCTGGCAGGTCACGCTTCCCGGCGGCCCGCTCACGCTGCTGCAGATCGGCATCGGCATCGTCGATCTGACATTCTGCGCACTGGCCATGTATGTGCTGCTGCCGGACGAGCCGCATATCGGCTTCGTCGTGCTGGCCGTCGTTTTCGTGTCGGCGACGCTGCTCGGCTTTGCCAGCCACTCGCCGGGCGGCCTCGGCGTCTTCGACGCCGCCATGCTGGTCGCGCTCTGGCAGTATCACCCCGCCGACCTGCTCGCCGGCCTGCTGCTGTTCCGGCTGCTTTATTACATTATCCCGTTTGCGCTCTCGCTTCTGATCCTGGGCCTGCGCGAGATCATGCTCGCGGTCAGCGCGTCCCGCGCGCGCGCGCGGCGGCCGCTCGATCCACCGCCGGCGGCGTGAGGTTGTTGCGATCGGCGGAACCTTGGTTTATCGCAGGGGCGAGATGGCGCTCGCCAACAGCGAATGGCTCCGAGGCAGCCGCGTCTACAGGCGGATCGGCTCCATGCGTTTCGCGCTGGGCGTGGTGGCGCTTGTGTTGGGCGCGCTGTGGGTGTTCGGCGCGCTGTCGGCGGTGCCGGCGGTGGCCGCTTTCGTGCTCATTGCGTCGGCGATCCTGCTGAGCCGGGACAACCCCGTGGCTGCGCCGCTCATTGCGGCGATTGTCGACAGCCGCACGACACTCGAACAGATTCCGCTTCTCGAAACGGTCCTGTCGGGCTTGCCGCAGCCCGTTATCGCGCTCGACATCCAGGGCGAGGTCCTGGCGGCGAATGCGCCGGCGCGGGCGGTCGCGCCGGCGCTGCGGCGCGGCGAGCCGGTGTCGCTGGCGCTGCGGGTGCCGGAAGTGCTGGAAGCGATCCGGCGCGCGATTGCCAGCGACGTGGCACAGCGGGTCGAGTTCATCGAGCGCGTGCCGCTCGAGCGCTGGTATGAGGCGATCGTGGTGCCGGTCGCGTTGCGGGGCCAGGCCATGCAGCCGCCGACCCGGCTGGTGCTGGTGACGCTCGACGACCTCACGCCGCTGCGGCGGGTCGAGGAAATGCGCGCCGACTTCGTCGCCAATGCCAGCCACGAGTTGCGCACCCCGCTCGCCGCGTTGTCGGGCTTCATCGAGACGCTGCAGGGCCAGGCGCGCGACGATCCCGCGGCCCGCACCAAATTCCTGTCGATCATGCAGGCGCAGGCGACGCGCATGGCGCGCCTGATCGATGATCTCCTGTCGCTGTCGCGCATCGAGCTCAACGCGCATCTGCGTCCCAATACGCGGGTCGATCTGCGCGCGATCATCCGGCAGGTGGTCGACGGGTTGCAGACGCTGGCGCGCGACCGCGAGGTCGAGGTCAATGTCAGCACGTCGGCCGATCAGGTCGAGGTGCTCGGCGACCGCGACGAGCTGCTGCGGGTGTTCGAGAACCTGATCGAAAACGCGCTCAAATACGCCGCCTCCGGCAAGCGTGTCGATATCGCCGTCTCTGCCGACAGCGCCCGCGGCGAAGCGCGGGTCGCGGTCCGCGACTACGGCCCCGGCATTGCGCCCGAGCATCTGCCGCGCCTGACCGAGCGCTTCTACCGCGTCGACGTCGCCGACAGCCGCGCGCAGGGCGGCACCGGTCTCGGTCTCGCGCTGGTCAAGCACATCCTCAACCGCCATGGCGGGCGGCTGTCGATCGAAAGCAGCTACGGGCAGGGCGCCTCGTTTACCGCCGTGCTGCCCCTTGGCGGGGTGCCCCCAAGGGCGAATTAGCAGCGCTTCCAATCGTTTAGCTGTGTCATCTGACTGTCATCCAGCCATCATAGAACGATGACATGGGACGCCTACGACTACTCGCGCGCTCGGATCATGACAGGGCTAGCCCCGATGGATTCCGGCGCGGGTTGCTACAGCGTCTAACAACAACAACCCGGAAAAGCCGTGCAACTGCGGACGCGAACGCACGTTCGCGTAGGCAGGGCGTTTGGCTGCAAAGACAGGAGAGAGCCGTGAAACTGTTCCGAACCCTGGTGGCGGCAAGCGCCGTCGCTGCCGTCAGCACCATCGCGCTCGCCGCCGAAATTTCGGGCGCCGGCGCGTCGTTTCCTTATCCGGTCTACGCGAAATGGGCGGACGCCTATAAGAAAGTCACTGGCGTCAACCTGAACTATCAGTCGATCGGTTCCGGCGGCGGCATCAAGCAGATCTATGCCCGCACCGTTACCTTCGGCGCCACCGACGCGCCGTTGAAGGGTCCCGATCTCGAGAAGCACGGGCTTGCCCAGTTCCCGATGGTGATGGGCGGCATTGTGCCGGTCGTCAACGTGCCCGGTCTCAAGCCCGGTCAACTGGCGCTCGACGGGCCGACGCTCGCCAACATCTTCCTCGGCGAGATCAAGAGCTGGGACGATCCCGCGATCGCCAAGCTCAATTCGGGCCTCAAGCTGCCGAAGCAGGCGATCGCCATCGTCCATCGTTCGGACGGCTCCGGCACCACGTACAACTTCGCCTACTATCTCGCGGAAGTGAGCCCGACCTGGAAGTCGAAGGTCGGCGTCAACACCTCGGTCCGCTTCCCGGTCGGCATCGGCGCCAAGGGCAATGAAGGCGTGGCCAACAACGTGGCCAACACGCAGGGCTCGATCGGCTATGTCGAATACGCCTACGCGCTGCAGAACAAGCTGTCCTATGCCCGCATGTTGAACAAGGCGGGTAAGACCGTATCGCCGACGTCGGAGAGCTTCCAGGCTGCGGCCGCGAACGCGGATTGGAAGTCGGAGCCGGGCTACGGCGTGCTGCTGGCGAACCAGCCGGGCGATGCGTCATGGCCGATCACCGCGCCGACCTGGATCCTGATCTACAAGCAGCCGAAGGACGTCGCGTCGACGCGTGAAGCCCTGAAGTTCTTCGCCTGGGCCTATGCCAACGGCGGCAAGATGGCCGATGAGCTGCACTACGTTCCGATGCCGAACAGCGTGATCAAGGACGTCCAGAACATGTGGGCGACCGAGATCAAGGACGCCGGCGGCAAGCCGATCTTCGTGGTGTCGAACTGACGAGACGCTAAATGGAAAAGACGCCGAAAGGCGTCTTTTCCAATCATTCTGTGAAGTCGGCCGGGGTCTGGGGCTTGCATTGCGATCGTACGGCCGATTGAGTTGGGCTCCCAAAAGCTGGTCCAGACCGGGAGCGTGCCAAGGTGCCTACGGAGAAACAAGCCGTGGTTGACGTTGCATTGCGAGGGGACAGTAGCCTGATCGGCGATCACGCCGAGTCACGGGCAAAGGCGATGCAGCGGCTGCGCCTGGGCGACCAAATCTTCCGCTGGGTGACGAAGTTCTCGGCGATCGCCGTTTTGCTTCTGCTTGGCGGCGTCATCATTGCGCTGATCGAAGGCTCGATGATGGCAATCCGCGCCTTCGGTTTCACCTTCCTGATCGACGATCACTGGAATCCGGTGACCGATCAGTTCGGCGCCATCGCGCCGATCTACGGAACCATCGTCACGTCCTTTATCGCCATGCTGATCGCGGTGCCGATCGGCATCATGATCGCGTTCTTCCTGACCGAGCTGTGCCCGATGTTCCTGCGGCGGCCGATCGGCATCGCGATCGAGTTGCTCGCGGGCATTCCGAGCATCATCTACGGGATTTGGGGCCTGTTCGTCTTCGCACCGTTCCTGCAGAAGACCGTGCAACCGTTCCTGATCGGGCTGTTCGGCAGCATTCCGGTGCTGTCGTCGCTGTTTGCCGGGCCGCCCTACGGCATCGGCGTGCTGACCGCGAGCCTTATCCTCGCGATCATGGTGCTGCCGTTCATCACGTCGATCTCTCGCGACGTGTTCGAAGCGGTCCCGCCGGTGCTCAAGGAAGCGGCTTATGGGCTCGGCTGCACCAGGTGGGAAGTGTTCCGCAACGTCGTGCTGCCCTACACGCGGGTCGGCGTGATCGGCGGCGTGATGCTCGGCCTCGGGCGTGCGCTCGGCGAGACCATGGCGGTCACCTTCGTGATCGGCAACGCGCATCGCATCTCGGCGTCGATCCTGGCGCCGGGCACCACCATCTCAGCGACCATCGCCAACGAATTCGCCGAAGCGGTCGGGGACCTCTACACCTCGGCCTTGATCGCGCTCGGCCTGATCCTCTTCTTCATCACCTTCACCGTGCTCGCGATCGCGCGCTACCTGCTGCTGCGCGTCGAGCGAAGGATCGGGTGACGCCATGACAAGTGCTGCCGCCATGAAAAGTCTCTACGCCCGCCGCCGCCGTAAAGACGCAACACTGAAGGTGCTGGCGTTCGCCGCCACCGCGTTGGGCCTCGGCTGGCTGGTCATGATCCTGGGCGCGTTGCTGTGGGAAGGACTGAGCGGGCTGTCGCTGAAGGTCTTCACGGAAATGACGCCGCCACCCGGCGCCGACGGCGGGCTTTTGAACGCCATCGTCGGAAGCCTGATCATGACCACCCTGGCGGTGGTCATTGGCACGCCGGTCGGTATCTTCGCCGGCACCTACATGGCCGAGTACGGCCGCTATGACCGTCTCACGTCGGTCGTGCGGTTCATCAACGACATCCTGCTCAGCGCGCCCTCGATTGTGGTCGGGTTGTTCATCTACGAGGTCATGGTCGTCAAGATGGGTCACTTCTCGGCATGGGCCGGAGCGGTGGCGCTGGCCGTGATCGTTCTGCCGGTGGTGGTGCGCACCACCGAAGACATGCTGCTTCTGGTGCCGAACCCGCTGCGCGAGGCCGCCGCGGCGCTCGGCACCCCGCGCGCCGTCATCATCCGCAAGGTGTGCTACCGCGCGGCGCAGACCGGCATGATCACCGGCGTGCTGCTCGCGGTCGCCCGCATCAGCGGCGAGACCGCTCCGCTGCTCTTCACCTCGCTCAACAACCAGTTCTGGAGCACCAACCTCAACGCGCCGATGGCCAATCTGCCGGTGGTCATCTTCCAGTTCGCGTTGAGCCCCTATGCCGACTGGCAGAAGCTGGCCTGGGCCGGCGCCCTTCTCATTACGCTCAGTGTGCTCGCGCTCAGTATCACGGCGCGTGCGCTTGCATCGAGGAAACAGCTATGAACGTCGCTTCTGTTGCTCCTGTCGTCGCGTCCCCGATGGTCGTTCAACACGCCGCCATCGATGGCGACCTGGCGGAGAAGATCTCGATCCGCGGCCTGAATTTCTTCTACGGCGACAATCGGGCGCTCAAGGACATCAGCCTGCCGCTGTACGAGAAGCGCGTCACCGCCTTCATCGGCCCGTCGGGTTGCGGGAAGTCGACACTGCTGCGCGTGCTCAACCGCATGTACGACCTCTATCCGCACCAGCGCGCGGAAGGCGACATCTCGTTCGACGGCGCGGACATCCTGGCGCCGAAGCAGGACCTCAACATGCTGCGCGCCCGCATCGGCATGGTGTTCCAGAAGCCGACGCCGTTCCCGATGTCGATCTATGAGAACATCGCCTTCGGCGTCCGGCTCTATGAGAAGCTGCCGAAGGCCGATCTCGACATCCGGGTCGAGCAGTCGCTGCGCCGCGCCGCGCTCTGGGAAGAGGTCAAGGACAAGCTTGCGACCAACGGGCTGAGCCTGTCGGGCGGCCAGCAGCAGCGGCTCTGCATCGCCCGGACCGTCGCAGTGAAGCCCGACGTCATCCTGCTCGACGAGCCGTGCTCGGCGCTCGATCCGATCTCGACCGCCAAGATCGAGGAGCTGATCGACGAATTGAAGACCGACTACACGATCGTGATCGTGACTCACAACATGCAGCAGGCGGCCCGCGTCTCCGACTTCACGGCGTTCATGTATCTGGGCGAGCTGATTGAGTTCGACGTCACCAGCAAGATGTTCACCGCGCCGAACGACCGGCGCACCCAGGACTACATCACCGGCCGCTTCGGCTAACCGGGCGAGGGGCAGCGGTAAGGACAATGGCAATGATGAACGAACACACCGCCAAGGCTTTCGACGTCGATCTCCAGGACCTGTCCCGCATGGTCGCCGAGATGGGCGGCCTGGCCGAGAAGCAGATCGCGGACTCCGTCGATGCGCTGGCCACGCGCGACAGCGGGCGGGCGGAGCGCGTGATCGCTGCCGACGTTGCGATCGACAACCTGCAGCGCGAGATCGAGGAGCGATCGGTCCTCACCATCGCGCGGCGCCAGCCGATGGCGGTCGACCTGCGCGAGATCGTGAGCGCATTGCGTATCGCCAACGACCTCGAGCGCATCGGCGACCTTGCCAAGAACATCGCCAAGCGCGTGGTGCCGATCACCACCGACTTCCACCCGCAGAAGCTGATCCGCGGCGTCGAGCACATGTCCGCGCTGGTGCTGACCCAGCTCAAGCAGGTGCTGGACAGCTACGCCAGCCACGACCTCGAAAAGGCGATGGCGGTCTGGAACGGCGACGAGGAAATCGACGCCATGTGCACCTCGCTGTTCCGCGAGCTGCTCACCTACATGATGGAAGACCCGCGCCATATTACGTTCTGTATCCACCTGATGTTCTCAGCCAAGAACATCGAGCGCATGGGTGACCATGCGACGAATATCGCCGAGACAGTGTATTTCATGGTGCAAGGCCGTCCGATCACCGACGAACGGCCGAAAGGCGATACCCTGGCGGCGCTCGCCGCCGAGCATTGAGCGAAAGGCCCATGAGCGGAACAAGCCCGCGCATTCTGATCGTCGAAGACGAAGAGGCCCTGACGCTGCTGCTTCGCTATAATCTCGAAGCGGCAGGCTATGACGTCGATACCGTCGCCCGCGGCGACGACGCCGACGTCCGCTTCAAGGAGCGGCCGCCCGATCTGGTGATCCTCGACTGGATGCTTCCGGGCCTCTCCGGCATCGAGCTTTGCCGGCGGCTGCGCGCCCGCCCGGACACCCGCCAGCTCCCGATCATCATGTTGACGGCGCGCGGCGAGGAAAGCGAACGCGTCCGCGGGCTCTCCACCGGGGCCGACGACTACATCGTCAAGCCGTTCTCGGTTCCGGAGCTGCTGGCGCGGGTCGAGGCGCTGCTGCGCCGCTCGTCGCCGGAGCGGATCGCCGACATCCTGTCGTATGGCGAGCTCGAGCTCGACCGCGAGAAGAAGCGGGTCTCGCGCAACGGCCACGCCATCGACCTTGGCCCGACCGAGTTCCGGCTGCTCGAGTTCCTGATGGAGCGCCCCGGGCGCGTGTTCTCGCGCGAGCAGCTGCTCGACGGCGTCTGGGGGCGCGACGTCTATATCGACGAGCGCACCGTCGACGTCCATGTCGGCCGGCTGCGCAAGGCGCTCAACCGCGGCCACGCCGACGATCCGATCCGGACCGTGCGTGGCGCCGGCTACGCGCTCGACGACAAGTTCGGCAAGGCCTCGAACGTCGCCTAGCCGCGGAACGGCGGCCGGCTGCGGTCGCGCCGCATGTTTGCCGGCTGATAGGCGACGCGCGAGTGATAGGCGCAGTAGGGCAGCGTGGTCAGCGACGGGCCGCCGCAGAAGAAGAAGTCCGAGCTGCCGGGATCGCCGATCGGCCAGCGGCAGGTCTCTTCCGTCAGCTCCAGGATCGTGCGCCGCTGCCCGATCGGGATGACGTTGTCGAGCAGCTCCGGCTCTTCCGCGATCTCATATTCGAACGCGTGCGCGAGCGCGGTGTTGCCGCGCATCGACGGGCGCGACACCCGCAGCATGTGCGTGTGCGTGCGCGGCTTGCGCGGCCGTGGCGCCGCCGATGACGGCGACTTGGCGCGGCCCGACAGGCCGAGCCGGTGTACCTTGCCGATGACGGCATTGCGTGTGATGCCGCCGAGCTCGGCGGCAATCTGACTCGCTGACAGTCCGTCGGACCACAGCTTCTTCAGCATCTCCACGCGTTCGTCGGTCCAGCTCATGCCCCTCATTCCTTGGTGCGTTGTGCGACGGATCGATTGGACAAAATCCATCCACCAGTCTGGGCGGCCATCAAGCCGGCCCGACGCTAACACCCACTACCGATTTACTCAGTGACAGTCCGCCGCACGAAATGTCGTATCTGATAATCGAAACGCTACAATATGGCGAGAGTCAGACGCAAGACTCCGAAGCGCTCGCGTCCACATCTTACACCTCCAGACTCTCAATGCATCCACACTTTTCACCGTGTTGTGCCCTACGAGCGACACCAACTGCCCGTCGCACGCCCTGTTTGAGCGTGTTGACAGGGGTATGAGCCGCAATACAATGCTCAAACGTGCCGCCCGGAGAGGCGGCACATTCATTTCCCAACCGTTATTGCAGGGCCGATGAGCGAGCAGGGGACGTCCCATTTGTTGCCGGTTTTTGCCCGGGTCGACCTCGCCTTTGAGCGGGGCGAGGGCGTTTGGCTGACCGCGACCAATGGCGAGCGCTATCTCGACTTCACGTCGGGCGTAGCGGTCAATGCGCTCGGGCACGCGCATCCGCGTCTGGTCGCGGCAATCAGCGAGCAAGTCCAGAAGCTTATCCACGTCTCCAACCTCTATCGCATTCCCGAGGCGGAGCGGCTCGCCGCGCGCCTGTGCAAGGCGAGCTTTGCCGACTTTGTCTTCTTCTGTAACTCCGGCGCCGAGGCGATGGAGGGCGCGATCAAGACCGCGCGCAAGTATCAGGCGGCGAGCGGCAAGCCGGAGCGGTTCCGCATTGTCACATTCGAGGGCGCGTTCCATGGCCGCACGCTGGCGACGCTCGCGGCCGGCGGACAGAAGAAGTACCTCGAAGGCTTCGGCCCGCCGGTCGACGGCTTCGATCAGGTTCCCTTCGGCGAGCTGGAGGCGGTCCGCAAGGCGATCGGGCCTGAGACCGGCGCCATCCTGATCGAGCCGATCATGGGCGAGGGCGGCGTGCGCGTGGTCGCGCCCGAGTTTCTTAAGGCGCTGCGCCAGATTTGCGACCAGCAGGGCCTGCTCCTGGTGTTCGACGAGGTGCAGACCGGCATGGGCCGGGCCGGCGAGCTGTTCGCCTACCAGCGCACCGGTGTAACACCCGACATCATGGCGCTGGCCAAGGCGCTGGGCGGCGGGTTCCCGATGGGCGCGGTGCTTGCCACCGCCGAAGCCGCCAAGGGCATGACTGCGGGCACGCACGGTTCCACCTTCGGCGGCAACCAGCTCGCGATGGCAGCGGGCAATGCGGTGCTGGACGTCATGCTGGCCGACGGCTTCTTCGACCGGGTCAAGCGGCTGTCGCTCGTCCTCAAGCAGAAGCTTGCCGCCATCAAGGATCGCTACCCGACCGTGATCTCCGAGGTGCGGGGCGAGGGGCTGCTCCTGGGCATGCGCGCGGTGGTGCCGAGCGGCGAGCTGGTCGACGAATTGCGCGCCCAGAAGATGCTCACGGTCGCCGCCGGCGACAACGTCGTGCGCCTGCTGCCGCCCTTGATCGTGACCGAGGAGGAGATCGCCGATGCGGTGCAGCGCATCGAGCGCACCTGCGAGCAACTGGCGAAGAAGCACCGGCCGGCCGTGCCGCAAGGAGCCGCCGGATGAGCGCCAACGGCGTGCGGCATTTCCTCGACCTGATCGACATCTCCCAGGACGACCTGCGGGGCATGATTACGACGAGCCGCGCCATGAAGGCAAAGCGCAAGAGCGGCGCCGCCGATGACCGCCCGCTTGCCGGCAAGACGCTCGCCATGATCTTCGAGCGGCCCTCGACCCGCACCCGCGTTTCCTTCGAGGTCGCGATGCGGCAGCTCGGCGGCGAGGCGATGATGCTCACGGCCGACGAGATGCAGCTCGGCCGTGGCGAGACCGTCGCCGACACCGCGCGCGTGCTCTCGCGTTATGTCGACGCCATCATGATCCGTACGCTCGATCACGAGGCCGTTCACGAGCTGGCGCAGCACGCGACCATCCCGGTCATCAATGGGCTCACGCGCCGCTCGCATCCCTGCCAGGTGCTGGCCGACGTCATGACCTTCGAGGAACACCGCGGCCCGATCCGCGGCAAGACCGTGGCCTGGTCGGGCGACGCCAACAACGTGCTCGGGTCGTGGATGCATGCTGCCGAGCGGTTCGAGTTCCGCCTGCGGGTGGCGAGCCCGCCGGAACTCAAGCCGAAGAAGTGGCTCACCGACTGGGCGAAATCGTCGCCCGCCGATATCACCATCGGCACCGATCCGGAGGCGGCGGTCAAAGGCGCCGACTGCGTGGTGACCGACACCTGGGTCTCGATGGGCGACAAGAACGGCCAGCGCCGCCACAATCTGCTCAAGCGCTACCAGGTCAATGCGCGGCTGATGGCGAAGGCCAAGCCCGACGCGATCTTCATGCATTGCCTGCCCGCCCATCGCGGCGAGGAGGTCACCGACGAGGTGATCGACGGGCCGCAATCGGTGGTGTTCGACGAGGCCGAGAACCGCCTGCATGCCCAGAAGGGCATTCTCACGTGGTGTCTCCACGCCAAATCGCACTAGCAGGCTGCGCCGGACAAGCCGCGGACCGACCCTTGGTCGGGGTCGCAATTCATGGCCGCGACGCCATATAGGTCACGATGTCAGAACGCCAGACCGCCATCCCCAGCCGGCAGCCCTCCGCGACATCGGCGGACGACACCATCCTTCCATTCGAGGTCAAGGCGCTCGACCTGCGCGGCCGCGTGGTGCGCCTCGGCCCGGCGGTCGACACCATTCTGCGCGCCCACGACTACCCGGCGCCGGTGGCGAAGCTGCTCGGCGAGGCCGTGGTGCTGGCGGTGCTGCTCGGCACCTCGCTGAAGTTCGAAGGCCGCTTCATCCTGCAGACCCAGGGCGACGGACCGGTGCGCATGCTGGTGGTCGACTACACCACCCCCGGCAAGCTGCGCGCCTGCGCGCGCTTCGATGCCGACCGCGTGGCGGCGGCGGTCGCCGCCGGCAAGACCGACACCGCCGGGCTGCTCGGCCGCGGCCATCTCGCGATGACCATCGACCAGGGGCCGGACATGAGCCGCTACCAGGGCCTGGTCGCGCTCGACGGCAAATCGTTCGAGGATGCCGCGCACGAATATTTCCTGCGCTCGGAGCAGATCCCCACCCGCATCCGCCTCGCGGTCGGCGAGGAGCTGAGCGCCGCGGCCGGCGGTGCGCAGCATCGCTGGCGCGCCGGCGGCTTGCTGGTGCAGTTCCTGCCGAAGGCGCAGGAGCGGGCGCGCCAACCCGACCTCGACCCCGGCGATGCGCCGGCCGGCAAGGCCGTGCATGTGGTTCCCGAGGACGACGCCTGGGTCGAAGGCCGCTCGCTGGTCGAGACCGTCGAGGACATCGAGCTGATCGATCCCGCGCTCTCGACCGAGCGGCTGGTCTATCGGCTGTTCCACGAGCGCGGCGTGCGCGTGTTCCGCGATGCCGCGGTGTCGGCGGAGTGCTCGTGCTCGCGCGAGAACGTCGCCAACATGCTCAACAGCTTCTCGCAGGACGACCGCGACCACATGGTCGAGAACGGCCTGATCACCGTGACCTGCGAATTCTGCAACTCGACCTATGTGTTCGAGCCGGACAAGCTTGACGGCAAGGCGTCTGCCAACGAGCCGACCGCCAACAAGCCGCTCAATTGATGGTGCGCGACCCTTGCGGTATGTCGAGCGAGAAGGCCGGGATCTCGATATCGAACGGCTCGCCGGTCTCCGTCACCATGCCGTAGCTCCCGGTCATGAAGCCCGACGGTGTCGGCAGCGGCACGCCGCTGGTGTACTCGTAGTTGGCGCCGGGCTTGAGCACGGGCTGCTCGCCGACCACGCCGGCGCCCCGGACCTCTTGCAGCTTCCCGTTGGCGTCGGTGATCCGCCAATGCCGGGTCTTGAGCTGCACGGTCTCGCCGCCCCGGTTGGTGAGCGTGATGGTGTAGGCCCAGAAGAAGTAGCCGTTCTCCGGCGACGAGCGGTCGGCCAGGTAGCGCGGCGCGACCTGAACTTCGATCCGGCGGGTGACGGCACGGTACATGACGGTTCTTCCGGTCCTTTTTGGCGCGGTCCGCGGTTGCTGATTTGGGCCGCGCCACGCAATCGTCGCGATGACGTGATTCTCAGATTAGCAAATATTGCTTTAGAAAGAACTCAGGCCTTGAGTTGGTCAAACCGCCGGTCCGCATGCATTCTCCGATCGTGACGACGCAACCCCCGATCGCCGCCACGCAGCGCGACCTGCGGCTCGACCTGTTCCGGGGGATCGCGCTGTGGTTGATCTTCCTCGATCACATCCCGTCCAACATCGTGAGCTGGATCACGATCCGCAACTACGGCTTCAGCGACGCCACCGAGATCTTCATCTTCATCTCCGGCTACACCGCCGCCTTCGTCTACGGCAAGGTGATGCTGGAGCGCGGCTTCGTGATCTCGTCGGCACGCATCCTGCGCCGGGCCTGGCAGATCTATGTCGCCCACATCTTCCTGTTCGCGATCTACATGGCGGAGATTTCCTACGTCGCGCGCAGCTTCGACAACCCGCTGTTCGCCGAGGAGATGAACATCCTCGATTTCCTCAAGCAGCCCGATGTGACCATCATCCAGGCGCTGCTGTTGAAATTCAAACCCGTCAACATGGACGTGCTGCCGCTCTACATCGTGCTCATGGTGATGTTCCCGCCGATTCTCTGGCTGTTGCAGCGCAGCCCGACGATCGCGCTGGCGGTCTCGGCCGGCGTCTATGCGATCGCCTGGAAGTTTGGATTGAATCTTCCCGCCTATCCCGAGGGCGTCTGGTACTTCAATCCGTTCGCGTGGCAGCTCCTGTTCGTGTTCGGTGCCTGGTGCGCGCTCGGCGGCGCCAAGCGGCTGACGGTGCTACTCAACTCGCGCGTCACGCTCGCGCTCGCCATCGCCTATCTCGTGATCGCTTTCTACGTCGCACTGAGTTGGCACCTGCCGATGCTGCATCCGCTGGTGCCGACCGCGCTGGAGGACGTGATCTATCCGATCGACAAGACCAATCTCGACGTGCTGCGCTTCGCGCATTTCCTGGCGCTCGCCACCGTCACGGTCTGGTTCATCCCGCGCGACTGGCCGCCGCTCAATTCGCGCGCGCTCTATCCGGCGATCCTGTGCGGACAGCACTCGCTCGAGATCTTCTGCCTCGGCGTGTTCCTGGCGTTCGCCGGACACTTTGCGATGGTCGAGATTTCGGGCGCCATCTGGATGCAGATCGTGATCAGCATCGTCGGCATCCTCACCATGATCGCAGCAGCCGCGCTGATTGCGTGGTACAAGCGGGCGGATGAACGCCGCCCGGGCGTGCGGCAAAAGCCTGCGAACGCGGATTTCGCAGGAGGCGAAGCATGAGCTGGCGAAGCATGAGCTGGCGAAGCATGAGTCTTGATCGTCAGGCTGATCGGCATCGCAACCGTCGCTGCGACAATCTGGCTCACGCCCCACGGCGCGCGCGCCGCGCTCTCCGGCGCCTGCACGGTTCCCGACTATCTGCTCTCCAGCGACTACCGGTTGCGGCGGGTGACGGCCGCGGTCGACAAGCAGAAGTCGCTGCGAATCGCCGTGGTCGGAACCGGTTCCTCGGCGCTGGCGGGTCCCGACGGGCCGCGCTCGGCCTACCCGGCGCGGCTCGAGGCCGCACTGGCGGCCCGGCTTCCGGGTGTGGATATCAAGGTCGTCACGCTGGTGCGCACCCGGCTGACCGCCAAGGATCTTGCCCGAAACATGGGCAAAGTCGTCGATGATGAAAAACCAGACTTGGTCATCTGGCAGACCGGGACCATCGACGCTATCCGCCGGATTGATCAGGAGGAATTCAAGCTGGCGCTGGAACACGGGGTGGAGCGCATCCAAAAGGCCGGCGCGGACGTAGTCTTAATGAACATGCAATACAGCCCCCGGACCGAGTCGATGATTGCGTTAGGGCCTTATTCAGACACGATGCGCGTTGTTGCACAGCAGCGAAGCGTGCCGTTGTTTGACCGTTTAGGCATCATGCGGTACTGGTCCGACCATGGCGCTTTCGACCTGTACGCGGCCGGCAAGGACGATGTGCTCGCCCACCGCGTTCACGATTGCATCGGACGCGCCATCGCGGGGCTGATTGTGGAGTCTGGTCGGTTACAACGAATACAAGGACGGACGACCAAATAAGGTCGCGGGGAAACAGGGCAAGGAGTTCGGCAACATCATGGATCGTGTTGCTTGGTTTCACCGCGCGGCGTTGGGCTGCGCCGTTGCGGTAACGGCCGTCGTCGCATCTCACCCGACTGGCGCGCAGCTTGCCGCTCCCGGATCGTCCGCCGTCGTCGCGGCGCCGGCAGCGAAAGCGGTCACGCCGCCCGCATCGCCCGCGACCCCGGCCTGCGTGATCCCGCAGGACTATGCCCGCTTCGAACTGCCGCTGCGCCGCAGCGCGCGACAGCTCGCCGGCGGCAAGCCGATCAAGATCGTCGCGATCGGCTCGTCCTCGACCTTCGGCGCCGGCGCGAGCAAGCCGTACAACGCCTATCCGAGCCGGCTCGCCGCCGAGCTGTCGAGCGAGTTCGTCGATCACGAATTCAAGGTGGTCAACCGCGGCGTCAACGGCGACACCGCGGTCGGCATGCTGGCGCGCTTCGAGCAGGGCGTGATCGCGGAGAAGCCCGACCTCGTGCTCTGGCAGGTCGGCACCAATTCGCTGTTGCGCGGCGATCCGGTCGCGCCGCACCGCTCGCTCCTGCATGGCGGCATCGTGCGGCTGAAAGCGATCGGCGCGGACGTCGTGCTGATCGATCCGCAATACGCGCCGCGCGTGCTGGCGCGGCCGAATGCCGAGGAGATGCTCAAGCTGCTCGAGCAGACCGCGCGGTTCGAGACCGTCAACCTGTTCCGCCGCTTCGCGCTGATGCGGCACTGGCATCAGGTCGAGCGGATGCCGTTCGAGGCGTTCCTGTCGCCGGACGAGCTGCACATGAACGACTTCAGCTATGGCTGCGTCGCGCGCGCGCTCGGCGGCGCGATCGCGGAATCGATGACCCGCCCGGTGCTGTCGGCCACCGCGCCGGCCGCAACGCCGGCGACCAAGCGCTGAGATTCACACGCTAGATTTAGACGTGACGGTGCCGCGTGCTCCGTCACCTCTCCCCGCTTGCGGGGAGAGGTCGACGCGCAAAGCGCGTCGGGTGAGGGGGGCTATCGAGAGGGCGCGGTCGTTGTGAGTCCCCCTCACCCCGACCCTCTCCCCGCAAGCGGGGCGAGGGAGCGCACCGCCGCTGCGGCAACGCGCCGGCCCAATTCGATAGACCGCTGCTACACCGCCTTCAGCGCGTCCAGCAAATCCTCGACCAGATCGTCGGAGTGCTCGAGGCCGCAGGAGAGCCGCACCATCCCGTCGGTGATGCCGAGCTCCGCGCGCGCCTCCGGCGTCAGCCGCTGATGCGTGGTGGTCGCCGGATGGGTGATCAGGCTCTTGGCGTCGCCGAGATTGTTGCTGATCTTCACCAGCTTGAGCGCGTCCTGGAATTTGAACGCGCCCGCCTTGCCGCCCGCAATCTCGAACGCAACGAGGTTCGAGCCGCCCTTCATCTGCTTGCGGATGATGTCGGCCTGCGGATGATCGGGCCGGCCCGGATAGATCAGCCGCGTCACCTTGGATTGCTCCGCCAGCGCGACCGCGACCGCTGCCGCATTGTCGGTTTGCTTGTGCACGCGCACGACCAGCGTCTCCAGGCCCTTGAGCAGCACCCAGGCATTGAACGGTGACAGCGACGGCCCGGTCTGCCGGATCAGATTGTGCACATGGTCCATGATAAACTTTTCCGAAGCGAGGACCACGCCGCCGAGGCAGCGGCCCTGGCCGTCGATGTGCTTGGTCGCCGAATAGACCACGCAGTCGGCGCCGAGCTCGAGCGGATGCTGGAACAGCGGCGTCGAGAACACGTTGTCGACCACCAGCGTCGCGCCGGCGTCGTGCGCGATTTTGGCGATCGCGGCGATGTCCAGCACTTCGAGATTGGGATTGGTCGGGCTCTCCAGGAAGCAGGTCTTGGTGTTCTTCTGCATCGCCTTCTTCCACTGGTCGAGATCGGTGCCGTCGACCAGCGTCGAGGTGACGCCGTAGCGCGGCAGATGGTCCTCGACGATGTAGCGGCAGGAGCCGAACAGCTGCTTCGAGGCGACGACGTGATCGCCGGCGCGCACCTGGCCCATCAGCGCGGTGTTGACCGCCGCCATGCCGGTCGCGGTGGCGCGCGCCGCTTCCGCGCCTTCCATGAGCGCCATGCGCTGCTCGAACATCGTGACGGTCGGATTGGAGAACCGCGAATACTGGTAGCCGGGCTCCTCGTTCTTGAAGCGGCGCTCCGCCTGCAACGAGCTGTCGTAGACGTAGCCCTGCGTCAGGTAGAGCGCCTCGGAGGTCTCGGCGAACTGCGAGCGCAGCGTACCTCCGTGCACGAGGCGGGTTTCGGGGCGGTGTTTCTTAGGTGCAGACGCAGCCATCACGGTCTCCTTCAGACGACAAAAAACCCGGCCGGAAATATTGTCCGCCGGGTCCACGCGTCCCCGGCCTTTTAGCGACTTATTTAACGTGGCTGCAAGCCGGCCGGCTCAAATTGACCACGGGATAATCATCGTGTAGCGCGCCCTCAGCCTTCCCGTCAAGACGGTCATCGGCTATCGCTGCCTGCCGGGATCAGCCTTGAGGAAGCGCGAACGTGCCGCTCGCCCTTGCAGTGGATCAACGGGGCATCCTCCCCGACCAGATGATCGGCGCGCTCATCCGCGACGGCGCGATCCTTGCCGAATACGAGTTCGTGCAGGACCAGATCCAGCCGGCGAGCCTCGACCTGCGGCTCGGCGCGACCGCCTTCCGTGTGCGCGCAAGCTTCCTGCCGGGGCCGAACACCACCGTCGCCGAGCGCATCGACGATCTGAAGCTGCACGAGATCGCGCTCACCGACGGCGCGGTGCTGGAGACCGGCTGCGTCTACATCGTGCCGCTCATTGAAAGCCTCGCACTGCCTCACAACATCGCGGCGGCGGCCAACCCGAAGAGCTCGACCGGACGGCTCGACGTGTTCACCCGCGTGATCGCCGACGAGACCCGCGGCTTCGATCGCATCACCCCCGGCTATCACGGCCCGCTCTATGCCGAGATCAGCCCGAAGACGTTCCCGGTGCTGGTGCGCGAGGGCTCGCGGCTGTCGCAGATCCGCTTCCGCCACGGCCATGCGCAACTCACCGCCGAGGCGCTGCGCGCGCTGCACATCGCCGAGCGGCTGGTCGACGACGACCATGCCGACGTCGGCGAGGGCGTGGCGGTGAGCGTCGACCTCGGCGGGCTCGGACCGGATGGCTTTGTTGGTTACCGCGCCAAGCGCCACACCGGCCTCATCGACGTGGATCGCCGTGCCGGCTACGACGTCGCCGAGTTCTGGGAGCCGATCAAGGCGCGCAAGGACGAGAGCCTCGTGCTCGACCCCGACGAGTTCTACATCCTCGCGTCCAAGGAAGCGGTACAGGTGCCGCCCGACTTTGCCGCCGAGATGGTGCCGTTCGATCCGCTGGTCGGCGAATTCCGCGTGCACTATGCCGGCTTCTTCGATCCCGGCTTCGGCTATGCCGGCGCCGGCGGCCGCGGTTCCCGCGCGGTGCTCGAGGTGCGCTCGCGCGAGGTGCCGTTCATTCTCGAGCACGGTCAGACCGTCGGGCGGCTGGTCTACGAGCACATGCTGGAGCGCCCGAAGTCGCTCTACGGCCAGGGCATCGGCTCCAACTACCAGGCGCAGGGGCTGAAGCTCTCCAAGCACTTCCGGACCTGAGCGATCGCCCGCATCAATTCCTCGTGCGCGGGCGGGCGTGCGCGGCCGCAAGTGTTAGTGTCTCGCGACTGAAGCACTCGGGGATCACGGCCATGTCACTCGCTGGCGACTATCTCGAAACCGCGCGCGATGTCTACCGGCAGGCCGCGCTCGAACCGCAGCAAGGACTGTGCTGCACCACCAGCCCGATGTGGCAGCTGCCGGAGCTCTCGATCCCCTGCAAGATGCAGGCGATGAACTACGGTTGCGGCAGCACGGTGCATCCGCGCGACCTCGCCGGCAGTCCGTCGATCCTCTATGTCGGAGTCGGCGGCGGCATGGAGGTGCTGCAGTTCGCCTATTTCAGCCGGCGCGCCGGCGCGGTCATCGGGCTCGACGTGGTCGACGAGATGCTCGATGCCTGCCGCGACAACCTCATTGCCGCAGAGGCGGCCAATCCCTGGTTCCGCCGCGACTTCGTCGATCTGCGCCGGGGCGACGCGCTCGACCTGCCGGTCGCCGATGCTTCGGTCGACATCGCCGCGCAGAATTGCCTGTTCAACATCTTCCACGACAACGAGCTCGAGCGCGCGCTCGCGGAGATGTACCGGGTGCTCAAGCCGCACGGAAAGCTCATGTTGAGCGATCCGGTTTGCGAGGCGCCGATCCCCGCCAAGCTTCGCAGCGACCAGCGGCTGCGCGCCATGTGCCTCACCGGCGCCTTGCCGCTCGCCGACTATGTCCGCCGGCTGACCGACATCGGTTTCGGCACGATCGAGGTGCGCGCGCGGCGGCCGTACCGCGTGCTGTCGCCGCGCCACCATGACACCGACCGCCTGATCGCCGTCGAGAGCGTCGAGATTTGCGCGATCAAGGATCCCATGCCCAACGACGGCCCCTGCGTGTTCACCGGCCGCACCGCCATCTATCACGGCGCCGACGAATTCTTCGACGACCGGCGCGGGCATGTGCTCAAGCAGAACCAGCCGGCGGCGGTGTGCGACAAGACCGCGAATGCGCTTGCCGCGCTCGGTCGCGACGATATCTATGTCTCCGCTCGACCTGGCACTACGACGGCGGCGGGTGTTGTTGATCTCGTGTCCCGGACAAGGTGCAGTGCGAAGCATTGCACCGCCGATCCGGGACCCCGGTTACTTCCTTTAGGTTCAAGAAACCGGGGTCCCGGGTCTGCACCGCAGCACTACGTGCTGCAGTGCGCCCGGGACGCGACTGCCTATCCTCCCGCCGCTCGTCCCGCCAAATCCTTGCGCAACTCCGCGAGGTCCGAGCGCAGTCGTCTCACCTCGGCGAGGATCGGCTCCGCCTCGCCATGGACGATCTCGCGTTCTGCCGCGCGCTCGGCCGCCATGCCTTTCTCGGCTTCCGCCTGCATGGCGTTGACCACCACGCCGATGAACAGGTTGAGCACCATGAAGGTGGTGAAGACGATGAAGATGATGAAGAAGATCCACGCCCAGGGATGCGTCTCCATCACCGGCTTGGTGACGCCGTCGACCCAGCCTTCCAGCGTCATCACCGTGAACAGCGTGAACAGCGAGTCGCCGAGCGTGCCGAACAGCTCCGGCTTGGCGTCGCCGAACATCTTGGTCGCCATCACCGCGAACACGTAGTAGATCAGGCCGATCAGCAACACGATCGAGCCCATGCCCGGCAGCGCCGCCGAGCAGCCCCGCGACCACCCGTCTGAGCGAAGGCAGCGCCGTGATCAGCCGCAGCACGCGCAGCACCCGCAGCGCGCGCAACACGCTGAAGTTCTCCGTGGTCGGGACCACCGCGATCGCCACCACGATGAAATCGAACACGCTCCAGGGGTCGCGGAAGAACGCCAAGCGGTGCACGATGATCCGCGCGGTCAGCTCGACCACGAAGATGCCGAGCATGATGTGATCGAGGATTTCGAGCACGCGCCCATACGACGCCATCACGGTCTTCGAGGTCTCGAGCCCCAAGACGACGGCGTTGGCGATGATGACCACCATGATGAAGCGTTCGGTCCGCGGATCGAGGACCACCTTGCGCAGCCATTCCATGTCGTTGCTCCCACTCCTTGTTCGTGCGTGTCGTGATCGTGCCGCGGATTCGGTGGACTCCCTCTCCCCGGAGGGGAGAGGGTTGGGGTGAGGGGGTTCGAACCTATCGAGGGACCTGTGCCCCCTCACCCCATCCCTCTCCCCAATGGGGAGAGGGGGCCCACCGAGTTCGCTGCGTCTTCACGGAATAATACGGCCGAGTGCTACGTCTTCCCCGCCAGCGCCTTGCGCAGCTCGGCGACGTCGGCCTTGAGGCTGCGGATTTCGGACAGGATCGGCGCGGCCTCCTCGTGCACGATCTCGCGCTCGTGCTCGAGCTCCATCTTCTCCGCCTTCTCGTGCTCCTTCTGCATCGCGTTGACCACCACGCCGATGAACAGGTTGAGCACCATGAAGGTCGTCACCACGATGAAAGTGACGAAGAATATCCACGCACGCGGGAACTTCTCCATGATCGGCTTGACCACGCCGTCGACCCAGCCTTCCAGCGTCATCACCGTGAACAGCGTGAAGAACGATTTGCCGATCGTGCCGAACAGCTCCGGGAATTCCGTACCGTAGAGCTTCACAGCGATGACGGCGAAGACGTAGTAGAGCAGCATGATCAAGATCACGATCGAGCCCATGCCGGGCAGCGCGGCGAGCAGCCCGCCGACCACGGCCTTCAGCGACGGCACCACCGTGATCAGCCGCAGCACCCGCAGGATGCGCAGCGCCCGCAGCACGCTGAACGTCTGGCTGGCGGGAACGATCGAGATCGCCACCACGATGAAGTCGAAGATGCTCCAGGGGTCTTTGAAGAACGCCCAGCGATGCACGATGATGCGCGAGGTGACTTCGACCACGAAGACCCAGACGATGATGTCGTCGAACAGCTCCAGGATCGGCCCGAACGCGGCCATCATCGTCTTGGAGGTCTGTAAACCGAGCGTGATGGCGTTGATGATGATCAGCGTCATGATCACGCGCTCGGTGCGCGGGTCTTCGACGATGGTGCGGAGCTTGGCGAGCACGAGCGGTATCCCCTATCCCCTGTGGCGGTCTGCCGCACCTTATAGCAGTGCCGTTTCAAGGAGTCGCCACGGCCGAATTGTCAAGCCGGCACAATCTGTTGACAGAGGTTGGCGGGCGCTGCCGATGCGCCTGCGACGCATCCGTGCTATCAGCCCTTGAGCAAGGGGCGAGTGTGCGGATGGCGACGGCGGAACGAACACCGTGGTGGGCATGGGCGTGGCCGGCGCTGGCCTGGGTCGTCCTCGTCATCACGATGTTTGCCGGCGCGCCGGCCGTCATCGCGGCCGCCGCCGGCGTGGTGTTGATCGCGACGGTGTTCGCCGCCGTCTACCACGCCGAGGTGATTGCGCACCGCGTCGGCGAGCCGTTCGGCTCGCTCGTCCTTGCGGTGGCGGTGACGGTCATCGAGGTGGCGCTGATCGTGTCGATCATGGTCGGCGTCGAAGGCAAGGCCGGCTTGGCGCGCGATACGGTGTTCGCCGCCGTCATGATCATCTGCAACGGGCTGGTCGGGCTCTGCCTGCTCGCCGGCGGTGTGCGCCACCACGAGCAGGGATTCCAGATCCAGGGCGCAAGCGCCGCGCTCGCCGTGCTCGCCGCGCTCACGACGCTGACGCTGATCCTGCCGAACCTCACGACCACGACGCCGGGTCCGGTCTTCAGCACCTCGCAGCTCGTCTTCGCCGGCGTGATTTCGCTGGTGCTCTACGGTTCGTTCGTCTTCATCCAGACCGTCCGGCACCGGGACTACTTCCTGCCGGCCGGGGGCGGCGACGAGGACGCGCATGCGGCGCCGCCCTCCAATGCGGCCGCGCTGGTCAGCCTCGGCCTGCTGATCGCCGCGCTCGTCGCCATTGTCGGCCTCGCCAAGACGCTCACGCCCGCGGTCGAGGCCGCGATTGCGCGGGTGGGCGCGCCGGCCGCCGTCGTCGGCATCGTCATCGCCGGATTGGTGCTGCTGCCCGAAGGCGTGGCGGCGGTGCGGGCGGCGCGCGCCAACCGGCTGCAGACCAGCTTGAACCTGGCGCTGGGATCGGCGCTCGCGAGCATCGGGCTGACCATCCCGGCCGTCGCCGTCGTTTCGATCGTGCTCGGTCAGCCGCTCGAGCTCGGGCTCGGCCCCAAGGACGTCGTGCTGCTGGCGCTCACGCGTGCTGGTGGGGGTGATCACGCTCGGCACCGGGCGGACCACGGTGCTGCAGGGCATCGTCCACCTCGTCATCTTCGCGGCGTTCCTGTTTTTCGCGGTCGTCCCTTAAACGTTGCGCCTGCACGTCGGCGCCGCTCAGGTCAGCCCGGACGCGGTCTTAAGACCTCATCCGCCCCAACGGCGATGCCGGGAGGCTCTGGGACGATCCAACACGGACGCGGCCTTCTTCTTGGGCTTGGGCTTGCGCGGTTCGGCCTTGGCCCCTTGCGCGAGGCGCGCCGCCTTGAGCTTCGCGATCCGGTCAACGGCCACCTGCTGATCCCGCCAGTAACCGGCGGTGGCGATATGCGCCGCATCGGCTTGTGACGTCTTGTGCGCCGGCTTTTCGGCCAACGGAGGCGTCGGCCGGGCTTTTTTGTTTGGCTCAGGTTTGCGCGTCGTCATGCCCGCGCTTATAGCCGCTAGTTCCCTGTGGTGGGATAGCAAATCGCTCTGTTGACCCGTGCGCAGCAGACATGAGATTGAAAAGCGGCTAGAATTTCAACAGCAATCGCGGGCGTAGTTCAATGGTAGAACGGCAGCTTCCCAAGCTGCATACGAGGGTTCGATTCCCTCCGCCCGCTCCAGCACTTAGCAGATGATGCGCGGGCGGTTTTCTTCTCGGTTTTCCAAGTTTTGTTCACTCTTTGCGCTGCCGCAACTTCTCGATCAGCGTCCTGGTCGCTGCGGACCGGCCGAGATAGCGCCGGATGATTTTTGAAACCTGTTCCTCCGACCATCCGACGATCTCCGCGATAACGCGCTCGGGAATGCCGGCGATGTAGAAGCGCGTGACGGCGGTACCTCGAAAATCGTGAAAATGCAGATCGCGGTCAGCCATCTTGGCCTCGATCTTTGCCTTGTTGAATGACGACCCGAATCCGTCAACCGTCCACGGCCGGCGCTTGCTGCTGGTGAGGATTGTTGTCGATCGTTTCGGGATGCGGGCAAGCACGGCACGCAAATCGTCGTAGAGCGGGATGATCGCCTCTCGTTTCCCTCGGCTCTTGCCCGTTGCCATGATAATCGCGCCTTCATCCTCCTGCACATGTGACCACGACAGGCGCATCAGGTCGCCCAGCCGCAGGCCGGTGTGCGCGGCGAGCTCAACCGCCTGAGCGATCTCAGGCGAGCAACTCGCTTTGACCTGGGTGATATCGGAATCCAGCCAGATGATTTCCGAACGGTCGCCGCTGTAGAGCTGTTTGATGCCCTCGCACGGGTTGCCGGCGATCTTGTCGAGCGGGTCAACGGCGTAGGAAAGCACGCGTAAACCGCCCTGGCGTGCGCAAGATCGCTGAGCAGTTCGGCATCAGTCCCGGCACGGTGCAGAGGATCAGCCGCCCTTTAGAGGTAAGCGCCGCGGTGTGAAGCGAGAGGACGGGGGGAAACCCCCGGTAATTAACTACATAAAAGGTCAGTGGTATTGACTCACCCTTCCGGTATGGTTGTACTAGTGCTGCGGCATTGCTCTCGGAGGGGCGTCATCATGGGATTGGGAATACGTGCCGCAGTTTGCGGTAGCTTTTTGTACGGGCTGACGGTTGCTGCCAATGCGGCAGTGGTGCCGACTTTCACCGTAACGCCAACGGCTATCAACGCGGGTGACCAAAGCACCCTCAACCTCGTTCTGAACTTGACCGCCGATCCCGGCTATTTCAACGCCGTTTTCACGGGCGGATCAGTAACTCTATTTTCCGACTTCGGCCCGTCCCAGATTTTCAACATAACGGCGGGGGGCATTGCGAAATCTTTCAGTACGTCCTTCGCGTATCCGGCCGGCAACTACAATCCTGCCTACTCCTTCACTGCGAATTATTCGGAGCAGTACCAGCAGTGGCAACAGACCGGGGGGTATTGGGTCAACCAGGGGTTTTACCGCTATTTTAGTTGCGGATTCTTCTCTACTTGCTCAGAGTGGATTGATACGTCGTACTTCCAGCCGCTGTTTGGATACGTGACTTACACGACCTACACGGGCAACACCGGCTCTGGTTCGCTGGCGTTGACCGCGGTCAATCCCGTGCCTCTCCCCGCCGCACTTCCGCTCTTCGCCACCGTCCTCGCTGGCGGTGGTCTGATCGCGTGGCGCCGGAAGCGGAAGGCAGCAAAGCTTGCAGCATAACTAGCGACCTCGGCATTACACAAACGAGCCGCCTCCGGCAACGGGGGCGGCTTTAGCTGTGCCCCAATTAAGCGCGTTTTGTCCGGGGGCAGCACGTTTCCCGTGCTGCCGACTGAAATGCCTTAAGTTGTCATTCGAGCAACGGCTGTGGGGGGCTGTTAGCGGTTCATGACTTTGCTATCGTGTCTTTCCCAATGGAGGGCACATGAAAATCCTATTAGTCGGTATTGCGTTCATCACGATCGCCATTGCATCGCAAGCATCTGCCGAGCAACGGTCCAGGGAGCAATGCAAGGCGATGGCGGAAAAACGAAATCTGCATGGCGGCAACGAGAGGGCCATGGCGGAGCGAAACCGCTTCATGGCTAACTGTATGAAGGGCAACCTTCGCAAGGACAAGAAATAGCCCCGCTCTTCGGATGCTGCCAGCCTATTACTCAAAGCAGCCGTTCCCGCCGAGCGTCTTACGCTGCTTGGTGGTGGACTATCGCCAACCGGCTCAAGCCCACGGCGCAAACACTCCGCCGGTGCCTTAAGTGCGAGTGATGCGCGCAGGATCCGTAGAATGCGTTTCGTAACTTATCGATTAACTCAGGTTATTGAGACTGCCTGACGGGCCGGGCATTCTTTGGGGCTCCCTTAACGGAAGGGCCAGATGTCAGAAGTGGAGTTTTTGCGCCGCGCGGCCAATTGCGTAGAGGCTCACAAGATCGCGGCCGACAAGTCTTCACGCGATGAGTGGTTGTCGATGGCAGAGAAGTGGCGGAGGCTAGCGGACGACGCAGCGCGAGCCGAGCGGCGACGGGCCCAACGGAGTCGATCGCCATCTGAGCCGCCCGCGGTTGGATGACAAAAATCGTAAGCCGGGCGACCGGGCCGATTTTTGTAGGTTCGGCTTAACCCATTGACGGGTTTGAGTGTCAAAACGAATAGTTTTGCAGCTATGGAATTGATCGAACTAGCAAACGTCCCGCCTTCCAAGCTGATGACGAGGGTTCGATTCCCTTCGCCCGCTCCAATCCTGCTTCGCGGCCTACGAGCTTAAGCGAAACGCGATTCGAAAAGCACGACGGAAATCACCAGGTTCGGTATGATTTATTTTTCCCCTGTCTTGCCTACAATGAAGGATACGTAGAACCCCGGCCGCACGACGCCAGCAACACCCCAGCTTTCCGCGTGAGGAGGCGCATCACGATGGCCATCAGCCTGAAGGTCAATGGGACGACCCGTTCGGTCGAGGCCGCCCCGGATACGCCGCTGCTCTACGTGCTGCGCAACGATTTCGAGCTCAATGGCGCGAAATTCGGTTGTGGCCGTGGGCAATGCGGCGCCTGCGCGGTCCTCATCAACGGCGCAGCCGTGCGCTCCTGCCTGATGCGGATCGCGCAGCTCTTTCCTAACGAGATCACGACGCTGGAGGGGCTTGGCACCATCGACAAGCTGCATCCATTGCAGAAGGCCTTCATCGACGAGCAGGCCGCGCAGTGCGGCTACTGCACCAGCGGCATGATCATTGTGGCGGCCGACCTGCTCAATCGCAATCCGCGGCCGACCGAAGCCGAGATTCGCGGCGCGCTCAACGGCAATCTGTGTCGCTGCGGCAGCCACAACCGCATCGTCCGCGCCATCATGCGGGTGGCGCAGGCGAACGGGAGGATTTAAGCATGACCGCTTCCGCTCGGTCTGAGTCAAAGCGCCGCCAACCGCAGCAAACCGACGCGCAAAATGAGAGAATACGGGAGTCGCGGTGCCAGCTTACAGCGTCACCGCGATCCGCAGGGCAGCTAGCACCCGCGGCAGATCTGCATCACGCGCTTGAGGCGCTCGTTCTCGCGTTTCTCGCGCGCTCGTTCCTCCACCCACCATTCCGGTGAGTAGGGCTTCAACGTAGTCACCGGCGCTGATCCCACCGTCGTCGCGGTAGGTTCCGGCGGCTTGCTGACCGTCGCCTTTGCTTTGCGCGCGCGGGCCGGCGGCCGGTCGTACATATCGAGATAAGCGTGGTTCGAGGGTGGCCGGCCCTGGTCAGTGGCACAGCCGCCAAGCGCCAACGCACAAAACGCCACAATGGCTGTCGTCGGACCCCTCATGATTCGGAGCTATATAGGAAAACCGCCCGGCCGTGAACCGGCTTTTGGTGACGCGCTACCGCGTCACCGACCCTGAGCGGCGGCTGGTGGCGCGGCGCCAAAATTGATCGCGGGGCTCGATCAACAGGCCGGCCGCGGGGGCGCTCTCCCTAAGCGTTGATTTCCTTGATGGAAAATAAAGATATTCACAACACACCGACGCACCACGTCCGAACCAAATTCGACGGCTTTCGCCGACATGTTCGGCAGATGGAAAGCATGGTTCGACGTCATGTCTTGTGATGATTCGGTGCATTGGCTGGCGCGCGCAGAGCAGATGCGCGGTTTCGCGGAAGAGGCGAAGGGCGGAATATCCAAGCACCTGATGCGCCGGATCGCGGAGGACTATGAAGGCTTCGCACGAACGATCGAGCAGCGGCCAAGCCGCTTTCCACCACCCCCCGCCGTCGTGCCCGCCGCGGTGAGACTTTACAGCCGCCGCAAGAATCCCGCCGGTGCACCGCCGCGTGGAACTCCTGATCTTGCAATCCCGAACTTCCTCAAACGCGGGCCCGCGGCGACAGACGAGTCCGGAGCCGTTCCATGACAACGACAGGCCAGAGCGAGAGCGCCGTGGCGGAGTTGGAGCACCGGCCGCAAGAAGTCGACGAGATCGCGGCGAGCATATCTGCGATTGAGAAGGCGGTGTTCGGTTCGCCGGTAGGGCACCGCGAGGCGATCCGCGAGCTGGGATGCAGCATCGTGGCCCAGGCACTCAAGTCGCCAACCTAGTGGTCCGATTCTAACATTCGCATCCCTTTTCAGCGGGCGACCGCTCGCGCGGATGCGCCGCTACTGAATGCTTTCCAGAACCACCTCGCGCAGCACACGCGTCGGTGGCACCCATTGGTCGTCGGCGTTGTAATTGCCGGCGGTGATGGCGAGGACGAGCTTCAGCCCCGGGATCAGGAACAGCCGCTGGCCGCCTTCGCCGTAGCCGATCCACGCGCGTTCGAGGTTGCGCGGCGCCCAGCCCAGCGGCTTTCCGAACGAGACGTCGGCCGTGAACCACTGGTAGCCGAAGCGGCGTACCTCATCGACACTCACGATCGGCGAGGTGCAGCGTTCGATCCATTGCGTCGGCACCACCTGCCGGCCGTCCGCCGTGCCGCCGCGCAGCATCATCATGCCGATCTGCGCGAGATCGCGCGACCCCATGCGCAGTCCCGACGCGGCGATCGGCTCGCCGTCGCGGCCGGTCAGCCATTCGGTCGGGCCGAGCCCGAGCGGATCGAACAAGGCCTCGCGCGCGAAACCATGCAGCGGCTTGCCGGCGCCCTTCGCGATGATGCGCGCCAGGAGCGCGGTGGCGCCGCCGCAATAGGTGAACTTGCGGCCGGGCTCCTGGACCACGCGCCGCTCCAGCACATAGCGGTAGCGGTCCGGCGCGAGGTCCATCGCGATCTCGCTGTTGTTCGGATCGGTGTAGGGCAGGCTGGTCTCGTCCCAATCCGTCCCCATGCTCATCGAGAGCGCGTGATGGATGGTGAGCCGGTCGCGGCCGTCGCGCCCGGCGAGATCGGCATATTCCGGAAACGAGGCGAACAGCGGCGCCTCCGGCGACGGCACCTTTCCCTGCGTGAGCGCGATGCCGTAGAGCAGGGCGACGATGCCTTTCGACACCGAGCGCATGTCGTGCAGGGTGTCGGGCTTGAACGCGACTTTGCCGAGCGGACGTCCGCGCGCGTTGTCCTCGCCCTGGAAATAACGCTCCAGCACCAGGCGGTCGTCGCGCACGACGACGACGCCATGCAGGTTCCACACGCGCTTGCTCGCGACGGCCTTGTCGAGCCGCGCTTCGAGATCGGGCGCGAACCCGGCGTCAACGGGCGCGACCGGCGACAGGCGGGCGGCAGCGGACAGCGGCCGCGTCTGCAGCGCCAGCGCGGCGGTGGCGCCCAACAGGAGATGACGGCGGCTGGTTGCCGATCGGCCGGGGATCACGATCCACACTCGAAAGCGTTGCGCGACGGGGCGGACTCTCGCGCGAAATACGAGCCAAGCCAAGGTCGGTTTGGGGGGCGCAAGGGATTGACGGTTGGTCGGCTGCCGCTACGCTTCCAGGTAACAAGCTGCACAAAGGGGAGGAACATATGCGCGCATTCCTGATCGGCATTTGTACAAGTGCACTGCTCTCTTGGTCTGCCGTCGCGGGGCCGCAAGAAGATGCGCTGGCGGTCTTGGACAAATGGGCCAAAGCGTTTGCCGCTTCGGATGTGGATGCCATCGTCGCGCTCTATGCGCCTGACGCGCTCTTCATGGGGACGGGCAGTAAGACGGTGGTCAAGGACCCGGCCGCCATCCGCAAATATTTCGAGGATGCGATTCTGACGCGGCGGCCGCGGGCCGCGCCGATCAGCTCGTCCGAGGTGATGGTGCTGTCGGACGGCGCCGTCCTGGTCACCGGCCTGAACAACTCGACGGGGGTCTTGGATGGCAAGCCGTTCAGCAATCCGGGCCGCGTGACCTTCGTATTCGCCAAGCGCGGAGCCGACTGGCGAATCGTCCATTTTCACCGATCCGCAATGCCGCGCTAAGCGCTGTCCGATGATCAGCAAGCGAACCGTGTTGCGTGCGCTGCTGGCGGCCGGCGTCGCGCCGCTCGCGGGCGCCGCCCATGCGCAGGCGTTTCCCACCCGTCCGATCCGGATGATCGTGCCGTTCGCGGCCGGCACCCCGAACGACGTGGTGGCGCGGCTGGTCGCCGACGGCCTCGGCGCCCGGCTCGGCCAGAGCGTCGTCGTCGACAACCGCCCGAGCGCTGGAGCGCTCATCGGCACGCGCGCGGCGGCGGCGGCCGAGCCGGACGGCTATACGCTGCTGCTGAACAGCTCGAGCCTGTTCGTGGCGCCTGCGATGTACAAGGATCGGTCCTTCGATCCGCTCAAGAGCTTCGTGCCGGTCGCCAACCTGGTCTGGGCGTCGTGGCTGATGGTCATCACCGGCTCGGTGCCGGCGCAGACGCTGGCGGAGTTCGTCGCCTATGCGAAGGCCCATCCGGGCAAGCTCGGCTTCGCCTACATCCCAGGGACGGCGCCGCAGCTGGTCGGCGAATGGCTGAAGGTGAAAGCCGGCATGGACGTGACCAGCGTCGCCTATCGCGGCGGTCCGCAGGTGCTGGCCGACATGATGGCCGGCCGGGTTCACCTTTATATTGCGCCCGCGACCACGCTGGTTGCGCTGATCGAGCAAGGCAAATTCCGGCCGATCGCCTATTTCAACGCGCAGCGCTCGCCGCAGTTTCCGCAGGTGCCGACGATGATCGAGAGCGGCTTCCCGGAGCTTGCGCTCGGCTACTGGGTCGGGCTGCTGGCGCCCGCCGGCACGCCGCGCGCCATCGTCGAGCGGCTGAACGGCGAGGTCAACGCCGTGCTGCGCGCGCCGGCGATGGTTGAGCGCCTGCACAAGCTCGGCCTCGAAGGCCGGCCCGGATCGCCGGAGGACTTCGCCGCTTTCCTCACCGAGGAAATGCCGAAGTGGGTCGACATCGTGAAGGTCAGCGGTGTGAAGGGCGAGTGATCCGAAGGCGATCGATCGCCGGTGCGGCGACACTCCGCTGTGGAAAGTTGATCAAGCGGCAACAAAGACTCTTTTCAATCTATAAAATCCCAATTCGCCAAAACCACTATGGAGGGTCAAATGGCGAAGAAGGCAAAGAAGGCGAAAGCGGCGAAGAAGACCAAGCGCCGCAAGAAGAGGTAGACGTTTTTTTGAGCCATGCTTGCTCTCAGGGCCCTGGCGAAAGCCGGGGCCCTTTTTGTTGGCCGCGACTTTTTGGCCGTGATGGGCCGGCATAGCTCACTGCATCTTAGGAATAGGGTGGTTGGACCTAAACCTATGGATAATGTCGCTGTCGGGCGATCGTTGTGATGATGCTGCCTCCTGGCCGGTCGGCATGCGGCAGAACGTGCGCCCCGCCCGGTCCACGAAGCCTCGGCCGCCTTCGCACGCCCACATCCCCGGGTGGCCGAGGCTTCTCCATGTCCAGGCATCGGCAGAGAAGCGAAGGGCGCGGCAACGTAAAGATCCGGACGGCCATGCGCAGCCATCTCCATCGACAATTGATCGTTGCAGCGCTCGGCGTCGCCATCGCGTCGGCCGTTGGCGGCGGTGCGGAAGCTGCCGGTCTCGGTCAGCCCTGCGGCGGACGTTTGGGGATCGGCTGCGTCCGCGGCCTGTTCTGTGATTTTCAGAGCGGCACGTGCGGAAGCAACCAGGCGGAGGGCACCTGCGTCCGCATCCCGCGGTTCTGCGCGCGCAACCTTACCTTCCGCCCGGCCTGCGGATGCGACGGCAAGACCTACCCGAACGACTGCCAGCGCCGGCAGGCGATCGTCGCCAAGCGGCACGACGGACGCTGCTGACGGAGTGAGGGATTGACGCCCCGTCCTCCGCTTATTGCGTTTGAGCATGATCTTGTCCGAAAACCGGTTTCCACTTTTCGGGATCATGCTTTAGCTTTGGCCGGGGAGGTGAGGGGCATGCGTCTCAAGGACAAGGTCGCCGTCGTCATCGGCGCCGGGCAATCGCCCGGCGAAGGCATGGGCAACGGCCGCGCTACCGTCCTGCGCTTCGCGCAGGAAGGCGCCAAGGTGCTCGCGGTCGACAACCGGCTCGCCTCCGCCGAGGAGACCGCGGCCATGGTGCGGCAAGAACGCGGCGCCGGCGAATGCGCGGCGTTCGAGGCCGACGTCACCAAGGAGGCGATGCTCGCCGCCGCGATGGCGGAAGCGCAACGCCGCTTCGGCCGCATCGACGTGCTGCACTACAATGTGGGCTTGAGCATCGCCGGCGGCGACGCGCCGCCGACCGAGATCACCGAGGAGGCGTTCGACCGCATCGTCGCGATCAACCTGCGCGGCGCGGTGATGGCCTGCAAGCACGTGCTGCCGATCATGCGTGCGCAGCGTTCGGGCGTGATCATCACCATCTCCTCGCTCGCGGCCTGGGAGCAGTATCCCTACGTGACCTACAAAGCGACCAAGTCGGCGCTTATTGCGTATACCCAGCAGCTCGCGATCCAGAACGCCGAGTACGGCATCCGCGCCAACGTCATCCTGCCGGGGCTGATGGACACGCCAATGGCCGTGGATACGCGCGCGAAAGCAACCGGCAAGAGCCGCGCCGAGGTCGCCGCCATGCGTGACGCCAAGGTGCCGCTGCGCAAGCGCATGGGCACGCCCTGGGACGTCGCCAATGCGGCATTGTTCCTGGCGAGCGACGAGGCCAACTTCATCACCGGCGCCGCACTGCCGGTCGACGGCGGCATGTCGGTGAAGGTGGGGTAGCTGACCGCTTCGACGCTAAAACAGGATATTGTGTTTCGCTTCGATCGGTTTGAGGTCGGTCTGTTCGCGGAGCATGGTCCGCATCTCGATCTCGATGCGCCGCGCAATAAATGAGATGGGGACGTCGTTAGCGCCCCCTTCGAACGGATTTGAGGAATTCTCTCCGACCTTTTCCAGCGAAACGAAAATCCAGCCGACGATCGCGCTGAATGGGACGTTCAACCAGGCCGTCCAGTGTTCGATCCCCGCAGGTTTTCCGAGCTCCTGGGCGTACGGAAAGAGACTAAACGGCACCATCGCTACAAAAATCGTCACCAGCATGACGGCGATCGAATAATAGTTGCGCGCATACGGATAGTTCTTCATTCGCTTCAAGGCGCCTTGCAATCGAGCAAGATCGTCGAGGGCACCTGTCAACATGATCAATATGTATTCGCTGATTAGCTTCTTGTTGTGGAGATCGCTGACGACTTCATATTGCGAATGAAGAATGAAAGTCTCTTTGTCGCCTCGATGCGCAAGGATTTTCTGTACCTCGGCATCCGATATGTATGTCTTCAGCTCGTCCTTGAGGGCGGATTGGCTTTCCGGAGTCGGAAATTTGGCAAGAAATCGAGCGTTCCCCGGCTCAAAAGTATTTTCCCAGGCTTTTCTTTCGCGCAAGAAAAAGCGCAGCGCCGTCAGCCAGGCGAAATGGCGATAGAACATTTCTTTCAGTCGTGGGCCCGACTGCGCAGCATCGAGATGGCCCACCGTCGATGTCAACTTGTTGGCCAGGATCAGACTGTTCGAGATGAGCTGCGCAGAAAGCGCCAGAGCATCGTTGAAGCGCGCGTAGCATTGTTGATTCTTGAACGCGAGAATGATCGCGAGCGCGGATCCGATGATTGTCAGTACCGGCGCCGGTATCGTCAGAAAATTCCAGTGCGAGACTTGAAGCAACAAGGTGACGAGCAGCGACCAGAAAATCAGATAGCCGGCCTCCCATCGCGTCCAAACGAGAAACTCGGTGAATTTATACCGTCTGCCGATGTGCATGACTCAAGCGTGCCCCGATTGTTGCCCTGCAAATGGCATCATATCGGCTCAAATTGGATTGTTGATAGGGGCCCGAAGCGGGGGACAATCGACCGGCCTGTGACGGCCATCACATCATCCGGCGGACATTGAACTCATAATGGCAGCGTCGGCGCGCATGCGCCGCCGTGTGGGAGCGCCGCCATGGCCATGTTCAATAACTACGCCACTTTCGTTTTCTTCTATGCGCTGATCGCTCCGGCGCTGCCGTGGATTCTGGCGCGGAAGAAGGACCTGTCGGCCGTCTGGGCCGCCACCATCGTCGCGCTTCTGCTTCTCCTGCTGTTCAGCGCGTTGCTCTGGCCGGCGTGCACCGCCGCCAATTGCGGACAGGGCGCCATCCTGGTCGCCCTGCTCTGGGGCGTGGCCGGTTTCTCCGCCATGATCACGCTGATGGTGGCCGGACTCATGACCTATTTCCGAAGGTGACGATTGGGAGCCCGTCATGACCATGGCCTTGTCGTGGCTTCGGAGTTGGTACGGTCTCGGGAATAGCGGAACTCAATAACGTGCCGCGCGCTCGCCTATTTATGCGAGGCAGAAATCAACCGAGCTGTGACGGCCATCACATCATCTGGCGGACATTCGATCCATGACGGCAGCGTCGGCGCGTGCGCGCGCCGCGTCGGAGTGCCGTCATGGCCCTGTTCGAGAACTATGTAATTCTCGTTCTCTTCTACACGCTGATCGCGCCGGCGCTGCCGTGGTTCCTGGCGCGCAAGCGGGACGGGGCGGCCACCTTGAACGCGACCGGCATCGCGCTTTTGCTGCTCGCCCTGTTGCACGTCCTGCTCTGGCCGGCCTGCGTCGCTGCGAACTGCGGCCAGGCCGCCATCCTGGTCGCGATGCTGTGGGGCATCGGCGCCGTCTCCGCCGTGTTCACGCTCGTCGTGGGAGGCCTTGTGGCCTACTCGCGCCAGTGACGGTTATTTCCGCAAGCCGAGCTTCGCCGCCTGCGCCACCGCGGTCTCGTATTCGGTCTTGAGCGTCGCCTTGAACCGCTCCGGGTCGAGATAGGCGACTTCGGCGCCCGACGCTTCGGTCTCCGCGACGAACGCGGCGTCGGCGGCGAGCGCCTTGATCGCCTCGTTCCAGCGGCCGACGATCTCGGCCGGGAGCTGCGACGGACCGACGATGCCGTTCCATCCGATCAGCGTGAAGGTGTCGAAGCCCGCCTCCAGCGAGGTGGGCGTATCCGGCAGCTGCTTGACGCGCGTCGCCGTGCTGACCGCCAGGGGCTTTGAGCTTCTTGCTTTCGAGCTGCGGACCCATCTCGGCGAGATACTGCGCGGCAAAGTGGGTCTCGCCGCTCGCGACCGCATCGAGCAGCGGGCCGCCGCCCTGCAGCTCGACGCGGCCGAGCTTTTGCACGTCGATGCCGTTGCTGCCGAACAGGAGCGCCAGCGCGATGCTGCCGACGCCGCCGGGACCGGACGTGCCGTATTTGTACTTGGCGGGATCCTTCTTCACGTCGTCGACGACCTGCCGGAGCGAGGTCCAGGGCGAGGAGCCTGTCACGACGAAGACCAGCGGGCTGATGCTGGTGCGCGCGACCAGCGAGGGCTCGTCCCACCGGTAGGGCAGCTTGCTGTCGATGGCGGGGTTCTGCGTCGCCTGTCCGGTTGCGCTCATCATCATGGTGTAGCCGTCCTTCGCCGAACCGAGGACGAACATCGTGCCTTTGGTGCCGCCGCCGCCCGGCATGTTGGTGACGGTGACCGGCTGCTTCCAGTACTTGCTCAGGTGCTTGGCGAGGATGCGCGCATTGAGGTCGGTGACCCCGGCGGTCGGGAACGGCACGATCAGGTTGACGGCCTTGCTCGGATAGCTCTGTGCCATGGCGGGGCCGCAGGCGAGCATGGCGGCGACGCCGATCAGCAGCGCCGCAACATGACGTGTCATGGTCTCCTCCCGGATTCTTTTTGGATTGCCAGATTAAGGGATTTCCTCCCGCTCGTCCCCGCGCAAGCGGGGACCCAGGGCTACCGAAGGAACGATTGTGGATTTCCGCTTGCGCGGGAATGAGCGGAGGAGAGAGCGAGCCAAGTCCAAGAGCACTGAGCTCGTGCTCACGGCATCGCCAGCAATTCGTTGTACACCTTCGCCGCGGCCTGCACGCCCGCCGCCGGCGTCTTCATGTATTTGTCGACATAGGCCTGCAGGTCCGTGCCGGACATCGGGTCGAACAGGATTTGCCGCTGTTTGACCTCGGCCAGGAACTCCGGGTCGCGGATGGTCTTCTCGTAGGCTGCGCGCAGCGCCGCGACGCGGTCGGCCGGCACGCCCGGCGGGAACACCAGCGCGCGGCCGATGGTGCCGCTCGACGTGTAGATGCCGAGGAAGGTCTTCTCGGCGTCGTCACGGCCGAACTCGGTCATCGAGGGCACGTCGGGGATCGCCTTCATGCGCCCGTCCGCCACCGCGAACACCGGGATGATGTCGCCGTTGGCGTATTTCTGGCCGTGCACGCTCGTCACCGAGGCCCAGCTCAGCGCGACGCCGTCAACCTCGCCGCGCTCGAGCGCGATGTCGATGTCGGAGGTGCCCTTGTAGCCGGCGATCATCTTGAACTGCGTGCCGGCGGTGCGGTTGAACATCGCCGGCCCGAGATAGGTCACGCTGCGGCGGCCAGTAGAGCCAAACGTCACAACCTTCTTCTTGGCATCGGCGAGCGTCTTCACCCCGGACTGCTTCGACACCATGCCGGCGAAGTCGGCGTCGGCGAAGCGGCCGATATAGCTGTAGTCCTTGGCGTTGAACTTGACGCCCGGGCTCAGCAGCGTCTCGAACAGCACCTCGGCATGGATGAGGTGCATCAGCGTGCCGTCCTTCGGCGCCACATTGTAGGAATGGTTCATGGCGGTGATGCCGCCGGCGCCCGGCAGGGGCAGCAGCGTCAGGGTCGGGTTGCCGGGGATGTGCTTGCGCATGTGGCGGGCGGCGAGCATGGCGTAGAGGTGGTAGGTGCCGCCGACGCCGGCGCCGATCAGGATGCGGATATCCTTGCCCTTGTAGAATTCCTCAACCGGCTGCGCCCGCGCCGCATCGGACACAATCATGGCCGCCAGAATGCCCGCGACCACGGCCGCTCGCGTGAAAATCATGCCATTTCTCCCCGCCGATAGCGCCCGATATCGGACTGCCGCCGCTGTTGCAAATGTTGTCTTCTGCCGCAATGTGCCAATGCGCCGCGTCGTTCCGGCGTGAAACCGTTCACCATTGCTGCCGAATGCACGCCATCGTGAGCGTGAACAAGAGGTGAACTTTATGGTCGAAACTGGTTAAAGACGTTAAGGTCACCGGTCCTCAGTTGCGTTGGAGTTTTTGATGGCAGCCCGTGCCTATTGGAAGGGTTATCTCAAGCTGTCGCTGGTCTCGTGCTCGATCAGCGTCAATCCCGCCACCTCCTCGTCGGAGCGGGTGTCCTTCCGCCAGATCAACAAGCAGACCGGCAACCGGCTGCGCCAGCAGATGGTCGACGAGGTCACGCGCGAGCCGGTCGAGGCCGAGGACAAGGGCCGCGGCTACGAGGTCGACAAGGGCGTCTTCATCCAGGTCGAGGATGATGAAATCGAAGCGCTGCAGGTCGAGAGCTCGCACACGGTCGAGATCGACAACTTCGTGCCGGCGGCGCAGATCGACAAGCGGTTCTACGACAGCCCGTACTACGTGTTCCCGAACGACAATGTCGGGCAGGAGGCGTTCGCGGTCATCCGCGACGCGATGAAAGGGCAGGGCATGGTCGCGCTCGGCCGCATCGTGCTCAACAAGCGCGAGCGCGTGATGGCGCTCGAGCCGTTCGGCAAGGGCCTGCTCGGCACCACGCTGCACTATGCCTACGAGGTGCGCGACGCCGCCGACTATTTCGACGACATCGCCGACGTGAAGATCTCCGGCGAGATGCTCAAGCTCGCGCAGCACATCATGGAAGGAAAATCCGGCGAGTTCGATCCGTCCGAGTTCAAGGATCACTACGAGACCGCGCTGGTCGAGATGCTCCAGCAGAAGCAGGCCGGCTTCAAGCCGCCGAAGGGCAAGGAGAAGCCGGCCGCGCCGAACGTCGTCAACCTGATGGACGCGCTGCGCCAGAGCATCGCCGCCGGCCGCCGCACGCCGGCCGCCGAGAAGGCGTCGGCGAAGGCCGAGAAGGCGGCGCCGAAGAAGGGCAAGAAGCAGGTCGCGGGCCAGCGCGAGATGCTGTTGCCGATCGAGGGCAAGAAGACCAAAGAGGTCAAGAAGCCCGCCGCCAAGCCGGCCGGAAAGCAGCGCAAGGCGGGGTAGGCGTTACCGGCTGGAAAATCCAAGACGCGATCGCAGCACGGCGCGCAGCCGGCGGAAGACCGCCTTGCGCCGGACCTTCGCGCCGGCCCGCATGAGCTCGTCGGCGCGCTCTTTGGAGAGCCTCAAGCTCTCCGCGCTCAATTGCGCGCTGTTGAACTTGTAGCGGCTGCCGGTCAGTCCCAGGTTGCGCCGGAACAGATACTCGCAGGCTGCAACGTCGCCCAGGTAGAGCGCCAGGCTTTGGGTCCAGGCATCATCCGGACTGAGCGTCGGCAGCTCGCTGCTGCCGCCGGCATCCTCCGCCAGGAAGAACGCATTGCCGCCGTGATAGCAGACGAGCCGGTAGCCGAGCGCTCGCCCGCGCTCGACGAACCGCGCGAGCGGCTGACCCACATTCTCCGCTGCAAGGTCGCGCGGGACGACGTCGCGCCGCGCCGGCCCATGTTCGGGGTGCACTTCGACCACCACGAGCCTGGGGCGTTGGCGGAGCTGGTCGAGACCGTCGAAGATCTCGTAGTCCAGCCCGTCGATGTCGATCGAGAGGAGATCGAGACGGCGCGACGCCAGATCGTGGCGGGTGAGAATGTTCGCCAGGTGGTTGCTGGCGGTGTCGACAAAGGCGCACGCGCAGACGATGCGGCTGTTGTCGCGGCTGCGGGCCTCGAGATCGCGAAAGCGGCCCGGCTCGCCTTCGATCAGGAGCGCCGACCAGCCGCTTTCGACCAAGGCGCGGGTGTTCGACAGATGCACGCCATCCCACGCGCCGAACTCGCAGCAGAAGCGCTCGCCTTCGCCGACGACCTCGAATATCCGCGCGATGATGCCGTCTTCGCCGGACTGCGAGAATTGCTGCCGCCGGTAGTCGATCAGCGCGCGGGCCATATCGGCGAGCCCCTTCGGGTGCTATCGCTTCACGGGAATCCAGAATTGCCTTTATTATACTATGGGTCCCCGTTTTCGCCGGGACGAGCGGACGGTGCTCCAACTGTCCAGGAAACAACCATGACCGCTTCCGCCACTGATATCAGCGTGATGACGTCCGGTACATTTACGGCGGCGCTGTTCGCTTTGGCCCCGCGATTGGAACAGCTGACGGGAAAAAAGATCGTTGCCAGGACAACCTCGGTGGGGACGGGCGAAACCTCGATCCCGAACCGGCTCAAGCGCGGCGAAGTCGCGGATATCGTGATTGTCGCCGATGGCCTGCTGCGCCGTTTCATCGCGGAGGGCCTGGTGCTAGCGGACGGGCACAGCCCCGTCGCCCGCTCGTCCATCGGCATGGCGGTGCGGGCCGGCGCGCCCAAGCCCGATATCGGCTCGGTCGATGCGTTGCGACGCCTGCTGTTGCAGGCAAGATCGATCGGATATTCCGCGAGCGTCAGCGGCGAATACCTTACCACCGAACTCTATCAACGCCTGGGAATCGCAGACCAAGTCATCGGCAAGAGCCGCCTGATCGGCGAGGGCGAGCGCGTCGGCGCCGTGATTGCGCGTGGCGAACTGGAGATCGGTTTTCAGCAAATCAGCGAATTGCTGCCCGTGCCCGGGATCGCGCACATCACGCCGCTGCCGCCTGCGGTTCAGAAAGTTTCGGTCTTTTCCGCCGGCGTCGGCGCCAACAGCAAGGACGCATCGCTTGCGCGCTCGGCCATCCAATTCCTCGCGTCCGCGGAAGCGGCTCCGGCCATCGCCAGAACCGGCCTGGAGCCCATCGGCAAGGACTGAGCGCAGTCTGTGATGCCGGTTGCAAGGAGCCGGGTCCCGGCTTACCCGCCTGGCGCTAGGCCGGGATGACGATTCAATCCGTAAACGCTTCCCGGCGCTTGCGCACCGCCGGCGCCACCATCACCACCAGGATCAGGATGGTGGCGATGATGAAGGCCAGGCTGATCGGGCGCGTGATGAAGACCGAGGGGTCGCCACCCGACATCAGCATGGCGCGGCGCAGGTATTCCTCCATCATCGGACCGAGCACGAAGCCGAGCAGCATCGGCGCGAGCGGGAAGCCGAGCCGCATCCACATGAAGCCGAGCACGCCGAACAGTGCAGTGAGGTGGATCTCGAAGCTCGAATTGTTGACGCTGAAGATGCCGATCGCCGAGAACGCCATGATCGCCGGGAACAGCAGCCGGTAGGGCACCTGCAGGAGCTTCACCCACAGCCCGATCAGCGGCAGGTTGAGGACGACCAGCATCAGATTGCCGATCCACATCGAGGCGATCAGGCCCCAGAACAGCTCCGGGCGCTGCGTCATCACCTGCGGGCCGGGCTGGATGCCCTGGATGGTGAGCGCGCCGAGCATCAGCGCCATCACGCCGGAGGCGGGCAGGCCGAGCGTCAGCATCGGGATGAACTTGGTCTGCGCGTCGGCGTTGTTGGCGGCTTCCGGGCCGGCCACGCCTTCGATCGCGCCCTTGCCGAAGCGGTCGGGATCCTTCGCGATCTTCTTCTCCAGCATGTAGGACGAGAACGACGCGATCGCCGGTCCGGTGCCCGGCAGCACGCCGAAGAAGCAGCCGATGCCGGTGCCGCGCACGATCGGTCCCCAGGACTGCTTCAGGTCCTGCCAGGTCGGAAACAGGTTCGAAACCTTGGCGGAGAGCACACGGCGCTGCGTGGCTCTCGCCGAGATTGGAGATGATCTCGCCGACCGCGAACACGCCGACCGCCACCACGATGAAGCCGATGCCGTCGGTCAGCTCGAAGATGCCGAAGCTGAAGCGCTGCGTGCCGGTGTTGACGTCGGTGCCGACGATGCCGAGCAGCAGGCCCATCACCACCATCGCGATCGACTTCACCATGTCGCCCTGCGCCAGCACGGCGGCGGCGACCAAGCCCATCAGCATCAGCGAAAAATATTCCGGCGCGCCGAATTTGAGCGCGATGTCGGCGAGCGGCGGCCCGAACAGCGCAATCAGCAGCGTGCCGACGGTGCCGGCGAAGAACGAGCCGATGGCGGCGATCGCGAGCGCGGGGCCGGCGCGGCCCTGCTGCGCCATCTGGTAGCCGTCGATGCAGGTCACCACCGACGACGTTTCGCCCGGCAGGTTCACCAGGATGGCCGTGGTCGAGCCGCCGTACTGCGCGCCGTAATAGATGCCGGCGAGCATGATCATCGCCGCCACCGGCGAGACCTGGTAGGTGATCGGCAGCAGGATCGCGATGGTGCCGAGCGGTCCGATGCCGGGCAGCACGCCGATCAGCGTGCCGACCAGCACGCCGACGAAGCAATAGAACAGGTTCTGCAGCGAGAGCGCGACGCTGAAGCCGAAAATCAGGTTGTTGAAGAGATCCATGGCGGCGTCACCAGATGCCGGCGATCAATTCGTAGGGCAGTCCGAGCGCCCATACGAACACGATCGCGCACATCGCGGTCAGGAACACCGAGAACAGCAACACTTCGACGAGCTTGAACTGCGTGCTCGCGGCCGCCGAGCCGATGATCAACGCGAGCAGCGCCGGGATGAAGCCGGCGCGGTCGATCAAGAGGCCGAACAGGACGAGCGACAGCGGCAGGACGATCAGCGCGCGCAGCGACCACGAGCCCTCGAGCTTCTCGGCGCCGCGGCGCAGGCCCTGGATGGCGAAGTACACGCCGAACATGACCAGCGCCGCGCCCAGCACGCTCGGGAAGTAGCCCGGCCCCATGCGCAGCGAGGAGCCGAACTGATAGTTGCGCGCAATGATCAGCGAGCCGCCGCCGATCACGATCAGCATCACGCCCGACCAGAAGTCCTTGCGTTCCAGGAATTCGAGATTCATTTCCACCCCTGACACTGCAGGCCACGAGCATAACAGAAGGGGAGGTCGATACACCGGCGCTTTTGGTCCTGGCTGCGGCTCCCGCCTCCAACCCCTCCCGACAGGAGAGGAAGCCGCAATGGTGCGCCTCAATTTACTCGGCCTTCATCCCGCTTTCTTTCACGACCTTGCTGCCACTTCTTCAGCTCGGCCGCAATGAAGTCCGCGAACTCGGCCTGGCTCATCTGCACGACCTCCGCCCCCTCGTTGGCGAACTGCTCGATGACCGGTTTGGCGGTCAGCACCACGGCGAGCTCCTTGCGGATCCGGTCCACGACCGCCTGCGGCACGCCCGCCGGCGCGACGATACCCCACCAGTTGCTCGCCTCGTAGCCCGGCACGCCGGCTTCGCTCGATGGTGGGGACATCCGGCAGGATCGGGACGCGCTTGTTGCTGCCGACGCCGAGCGGCTTGAGCTTGCCGGACTGGATCTGCCCCGTGGTCTGCACCAGCGAGGAGAACGTCGACCTGGTTGTGGCCGGCGACCACGTCGATCATGGCCGGCCCGCCGCCCTTGAACCGCACGCCGAGGAATTTGACGCCCGGCCATCATCTCAAACAGCGAACCGCCGAGATGCTGGAAGCTGCCGACACCGGAGGAGGCCCAGCCGATCTTGCCGGGTTTCTCTTTTGCGAGCGCGATCAGCTCTTTCACGTTGTTGACCGGCAGTGCCGGATTGACCACCAGCACGTTCGGCCCCGCCGCCAGCATCGCAATCGGGGTGAACGACTTGATCGGGTCATAGCGGCCCTTGAGGTCGTAGAGCCAGGGATTGACCGCGAACGCGATCGAGATGACCGCAAGCGTGTAGCCGTCGTTGGGCGCCTTGGAGGCAAGCTCGGTGCCGATCATGGTGCCGGCGCCGGCGCGGTTGTCGATGATGATCTGCCGTCCCAGCCGCTCGCCGAGGAAGGTTGCGATCGGGCGCCCCACGACGTCGTTGCTGCCGCCGGGCGCGGACGGAATGATCATCCGGATCGGCTTGGTCGGGTATTGCTGTGCGGCAGCCGAGGTGACCGACGCCACCAGCATCCCGGCGATCGCGAGCGGCAGTGCGCGCGTTCTCCGCATCGCTTCATGTCCTCCCGGATGGCGGCTTTGATCGCATCCGTGTCTAGTTGTCGACTTTCATGCCGCTTGCCTTGACGACCTTCTCCCACTTGGCCATTTCCGACGCCATGAAGGCGGCGAACTCGGCCTGGCTCATCTGGAGCACGTCGGCGCCTTCCTTGGCGAACGCCTCCAGCACCGGCTTCGCGGTCTGCACGGCCGCGATCTCCGTGCGCAACCGGTCGACGACCGCCTGCGGCACCCCGGCCGGCGCCACGATACCCCACCAGTTGGTCGCTTCGTAGCCCGGTACGCCGGCTTCGGCGATGGTCGGGACCTTGGGCAGGATCGGGCTCGGCTTGGTGCCGCCGACGCCAAGGGCCCGCAGCTTGCCGGACTGGATCTGCGGCGTGGTCTGCACCAGCGAGGAGAACATCACCGGGTTGTGGCCGGCGACCACGTCGATCATGGCGGGGCCGCCGCCCTTGAACGGCACGTGCAGGAACTTCACGCCGGCCTGCACCTCGAACAACGCGCCACCGAGATGCTGGAAGCTGCCGACGCCGGCTGTCGCCCAGCCGACCTTGCCGGGCGATTTCTTCGCCAGCGCGATGAGCTCCTTGACGTTCTTGGCAGGGTAGTTCGGATTGACCACCAGCACGTTCGGGCCGGAGGCCAGCGCTGCGATCGGCGTGAATGATTTCAGCGGGTCGTAGCGGCCCTTGAGATCGTAGAGCCAGGGATTGACCGCGTGCGCGATCGAAATGATCAGCAGCGTGTAGCCGTCCTTCGGCGCCTGCGACGCGAGCTCGGTGCCGACCACGCCGCCGGCGCCGGAGCGGTTGTCGACGATGATCTGCCGTCCGAGCCGCTCGGTGAGCTGCTGCGCGATCAGCCGTCCGACCACGTCGTTCGAGCCGCCGGGCGGGAACGGAATGATCAGCCGGATCGGCTTCACCGGATATTGCTGCGCGGCGGCGGCCGTGGTCAGCGCCAGCAGCACGCCTGCGGTCTTCACGAGCAGCGAGCGGAATGTCATGTCCTGAAGTCTCCCGGGCTATGCATACTTTTGCCGCCCACCTGGCGGCGGGCGGTGCCTGCTGCAGTAGGTATACCATGCCCCGGGGTTGGGCATGTTGCCAGAGGCGGGGAACCGGACGGTCCAACGCCACCCGGAGCCTGGAGCGTCTTGCATCTATTGCGTCGGCATCGGCGACCGGTTCGAGCCTTGGCAACCTCGCGTTCGAGACCAAGGTCTTCCAGGTCAACCTGATGGCCGGCATGTCGCTCGACGACCGAATTGGTCGCGCGGCCAGATGATCCGCTAACGATGCGGGTCATTTCATCGGATCTTACGCTCGATCGCCGACGTCACTCACTATCCGCGTACGGCGCCGAGCTACAGCGCCTCCAAGGCCGCGCTATCGCGCTATTGGGAAGGCCTTGGGCTTGCGCTTCGCCAGTGCGTAACGTGAAGCTCACCAATTGTGCGCTTCGGCTTTGTCGACACCAAGATGGCGAAGAGCGGCAGCAAGCCGTTCCTGATGAGCGGCCGATGCAGGCCTGCGCGGTGCATCCTGCGTGCGATCGCCGAAACCGAAACTTCGCGTCACCAGGCCGCGCCTGATGGGGATGCTGGCCTGGATCAGTGGTGCTGGCGACACGTCTGCGATCGCGGTCTCGTGAGCGTCACTGCGCCTTGATGCCGGCTTCCTTCACCACGCGGCCCCATTTGGCGGTTTCCGACGCGATGAACTTGCCGAAGTCGGCGGAGCTCATCCGCATCACCTCGGCGCCTTCATTGGCGAACTGCTTCAGCGCCTCGGGGGTCTCCTGCATCAGCGAAATCTCCTTGTGGAGCTTTTCGATGATCGCCGCCGGCGTTCCGGCGGGCGCGACGATGCCGATCCAGTTGGCGGCCTCGTAGCCCGGCAGCCCGGACTCCGACACCGTCGGCACGTCGGGGAGCGTGGTGCTGCGCGTCGCCGCACCGACACCGAGTGCGCGCAGCTTGCCGGAGCGCAGATGCGTGATGGTCGATGGGATCGAGCCGAACGCCATCTGGGTGCGGCCGCCGATCACGTCGATCATCGCCGGCGCCGCACCTTTGTACGGGATGTGCAGGATGTCGACGCCGGCCATCAGCTTGAACAGCTCCGGCCCGAGATGCAGGAAGGTGCCGACGCCGGACGAGCCGTATTGCAGCTTGCCCGGCTGCTTCTTGGCGAGCGCGATGAGCTCTCTCACCGATTGCGCCGGCAGATCCGGATGCACCGCGATCACGTTCGGCGCGGTGGCGACGACCGCCACCGGCGCCCAGGCTTTGCCGTGGTCGTAGGGCAGGGCGTAGAGCCAGGGATTGACGGTGATGGCGAGCGACACGACCAGCAGCGTGTGGCCGTCCTTGGGCGCGTTGGCCACCAGCTCGGCGCCGACCACGCCGCCCGCGCCGGCGCGATTTTCGACGACGAACTGCTTGCCCAGCCGGTTGCTGAGTTGGTTGCCGACCATGCGCCCGACGGTGTCGTTGATGGCGCCCGGCGGGAACGGCACGATGATGCGGACCGGCTTGGTCGGGTAGTCCTGCGCGGCGGCGACCGCCGTCAGCGCCAACAGGGCGCCGGCGCCTTGAACAGCAATGACACAATCATGCGCATCCTGACGCTTCCTCCGCTTTCGTTGTCCGGAGTTTGCGTCACAATCGGCCGCGCGTCGAGGTCACTGCGGCTTTAGGCCCGCCTCCTTGACGACGCGCCCCCATTTGGCCGTTTCCGACGCGATGAACTTGCCGTATTCGGCGGAGCTCATCCGCACGACGTCGGCGCCCTCGTGCGCGAACTGCTTCTGCAGCTCGGGCGAGTTCTGGATCGCCGTCAGCTCCTTGTGCAGCTTGGCGACGATGGCCGCCGGCGTGCCGGCGGGCGCGACGATGCCGATCCAGTTGGAGAACTCGTAGCCGGGCAGCCCGGATTCATCGATCGTCGGGACGTCGGGGATCAGGGCGTTGCGGTTGTTGCTGCCGACGCCGAGCGCGCGCAGCTTGCCGGAGCGGAGATGCGTGATGCTCGAGGGCACCGAGCGCGAACGACATATGGGTGTTGCCGCCGATCACGTCGATCAGCGCCGGACCCGCCGCCGCGGAACGGCACGTGCAGGATGTCGACTTTGGCCATCTGCTTGAACAGCTCGGGACCCATATGCATGAAGCTGCCGACGCCGGCGGACGCGTATTGCAATTTGCCCGGCTGCTCCTTCGCCAGCGCGATGAGGTCCTTGACCGACTTGATCGGCAGGTCCGGATGGACCGAGATCACGTTCGGGGCGGTGGCGAGGATCGCGACCGGCGCGAACGATTTGCCCGCATCGTAGATCATCTTGTGGAACCAGGGATTGATGGTGAGCGCGAGCGAGGCGATCAGCAGCGTGTAGCCGTCGTTGTGGCGCATGCGCCACCTGTTCGGTGCCGACCACGCCGCCGGCGCCGGTGCGGTTGTCGACGATGAACTGCTTGCCCATGCGCTCGCTCAACTGCGTGGCGATCGATCCGGGCGACGATGTCGTTGAACGCCGCCCGGCGGGAACGGGACGATGATCCGCACCGGCTTGGTCGGATAGTCCTGTGCGGCGGCGGCTCGTCTGTGAGCGCGCAGCACCAGGAACATGCCGGCGCCTTGAGCAGCAATGCGTGAGATTTCGGCATGGCTACGCTCCCTCCGGTTGTCCTGCGATGTGTCGTGAACCTGCTGCTGCGCGCTCACTGCGCCTTGATGCCGCCCTCCTTCACGACGCGTCCCCATTTGTCCGTTTCCCGCGCCAGAAAAGCACCGAACTCGGCGGAGCTCATGTGCACGACCTCCGCGCCTTCGGCGGCAAGTTGCTTCTGCACGGCTGGGAGAGCTCTGCACGGCGGCGATCTCCGTGTGCAGCCGCGCGACAATGGCGGCCGGAGTGCCGGCGGGCGCCAGGATGCCCCACCAGTTGATCGCTTCGTAACTCGGCACGCCCGGCTTCGGCGATGGTCGGGACGTCGGGCAGCGTGGCGAGGCGCTTGGTTCCGCCGACTCCCAGCGCCCGCAGCTTGCCCGAGCGGATATGCGGCATCGCCGTCAGCAGGTTGCCGAACTCGACCTTGGTGTGCCCGCCGACCACGTCGATGATGGCCGGACCGCCGCCGCGGAACGGCACGTGCAGCAGGTTGACGTCGGCGGCGAGCTTGAACAGCTCGGCGCCCAGATGCGTGAAGGTGCCGACGCCGGCCGAGGCATATTGCAGCTGTCCCGGCTTCGCCTTGGCGAGCGCGATCAGTTCGCCGACTGATTTGGCCGGAAGCTCGGGATTGACCACCAGAACGATCGGCCCGGAAGCGATCATCGAGATCGGGGCGAATCCTTTGATCGGATCGAAGGGCAGCTGGTAGAGCCAGGGATTGATCGTGTGCGTCAGCGAGTTGACGAGCAGCGTGTAGCCATCCTTCGGCGCATTGGCGACGAGCTCGGTGCCGACCACGCCGCCGGCGCCGGCACGATTGTCCACGATCACCTGTTTACCGAGACGCTCGCCCAATGGCGTTGCGATCGCGCGCGCCGACGATGTCGTTGCTGCCGCCCGGCGCGAACGGAACGATCAGCCGTATCGGCTTGGTCGGGTATTGCTGTGCGGCGGCGGCCGTGGTCAGCGCCAGCAGAACGCCGGCGACTTGAGCGCCAATGCGTGGACTTTCGGCATGGCTATCGTCCTCCGATGCTTGTCGCAGCCGGCTGCCGGGCTCATTGCGCCTTGATGCCGCCCTCCTTCACGACGCGTCCCCATTTGGCCAGTTCCTTCTCCATGAAGGCGCCGAACTCGGCCGGGCTCATGCGCATTGGCTTCCAGCGCCCTGGTTCGCGAGCTGCTTCTGCATCTCCGGCGACTCCATGATCGCCGCGATCTCCTTGTTCAGCTTGTCGACGATGGCCGGCGGCGTGCCGGCCGGCGCCACGATGCCGACCCAGTTGGCGACTTCGTAGCCGGGCAGCCCGGCTTCGGCGACGGTCGGAACGTCCGGAAGCGCGGCCTGGCGTTTGGCGAGCCCGACGCCGAGCGCTCTCACCTTGCCGGCCTTCACCTGCGGTGCGGCGGTGGGAATGGTGGCGAACGCCGCGTTGGTGTGGCCGCCGATCACGTCGGTCATGGCCGGGCCGCCGCCCTTGAACGGGACGTGCAGGAGATCGACGCCGGCCGAGAGCTTGAACAGCTCGCCGCCGAGATGCATGAAGCTGCCGACGCCGCCGGAGGCGTATTGCAGCTTTCCCGGCTGCTTCTTGGCGAGCGCGATGAATTCGCTCGAGCGATCTTCGCCGGCAGCTGCGGATTGACCACGAGCACGTTCGGCGACGGAGGCCACGAACGCGATCGGCGCAAAGGATTTGATCGGCTCGTAGGTGAGCTTGTAGAGCCAGGGATTGACGGTGTTCACGAGCGAGACGATCAGCAGCGTGTAGCCGTCCTTCGGCGCGTTGGCCGCGAGCTCGGTGCCGACCACGCCGCCGGCGCCGGCGCGGTTGTCGACGATGAACTGCTTGCCCAGGCGGTCGCTGAGCTGCGTGGCGATCAGGCGGCCGACGGTGTCGTTGATGGCGCCCGGCGGGAACGGGATGATCACGCGCACCGGCTTGGTCGGATAGTCCTGCGCGGCGGCGACCGTCGTCAGTGCCAGCAGGATGCCCGCGGCTCTTGAGCAACAGCGAGGCGAGCTTCGGCATGGTCGCTTCCTCCTGAACATGTCCTCTCCGTGATTTTTTCTTATGGGCTCGTTCGCGAGCCTCGTTGCCGTGAGCTTATCAGCTTAGCGGGCCCGATCTCACTCCGCCTTGATGCCGGCTTCCTTCACGACGCGGCCCCATTTGGCCAGTTCCGTCGCGATGAAGGCGCCGAACTCCGCCGGGCTCATCCGCACGACCTCGGCGCCGTCGTCGGTGAACTGCTTCTGCAATTCCGGGCGTGTCCTGGATCGCCGAAATTTCCTTGTGCAGCCTGCCGACGATCGCCTGCGGCGTGCCGGCGGGCGCGACGATGCCGATCCAGTTGGCGACTTCGTAGCCGGGCAGTCCGGCTTCGGCGACCGTCGGGACGTCGGGCATGAGCGCGTTGCGCTTGCGTCGCCGCCGACGCCGAGCGCCCTGAGCTTGCCGGAGCGGACATGTGGCATGGCTCGACGGGATCGTGGCGAACGCGAGCTGGGTGTGGCCGCCGACCACGTCGATCAGGGCCGGGCCGCCGCCCTTGAACGGCACGTGCAGGAGATCGATGCCGGCGGTGAGCTTGAACAGCTCGCCGCCGAGATGCATGAAGCTGCCGACGCCGCCGGATGCATATTGCAGCTTGCCCGGCTGCTTCTTGGCGAGCGCGATCAGCTCTTTCAGCGAATTGCACCGGCAGCGACGGATGGACGGCGAGGACATTCGGCGCCGAGGCGAGCGATCGCGATCGGCGCGAACGACTTGATCGGTGTCGTAGGGCAGCTTGTAGCATCGCCAGGGATTGACGGTGATGCACGAGCGAGACGATCAGCAGCGTGTAGCCGTCCTTCGGCGCGTTCGCCACCAGCTCGGTGGCGATGATGCCGCCGGCGCCGGCGCGGTTGTCGACGATGAACTGCTTGCCGAGCCGCGTTGCTCGAGCTGCGTGGCGACCAGGCGGCCGACGGTGTCGTTGATGGCGCCCGGCGGGAACGGGACGATGATGCCGCACCGGCTTGGTCGGATAGTCCTGCGCGGCGGCGGCCGTGGTCAGCGCCAGCAGCATGCCAGCCAGCTTTGATGCAGCAACGAGCCTCGCGTGCGCATGGCTTCTCCGGATCACTGGCATCTGCCAAGATCATTGCGCCTTGATGCCGCCTTCCTTCACGACGCGTTCCCACTTGTCCAGTTCCGGCGACCATGAAGGCGCCGAACTCCGCGGGAGCTCATCCGCACGATCGTCGGCGCCATCGGTGTCGAATTGCTTCTGCACCTCGGGCAGTCCTGGATCGCCGTGATCTCCTTGTGCAGCCTCTCGACGATGGCCGGCGGCGTGCCGGCCGGGCGCGACGATGCCGAACCAGTTGGCGGCTTCGTAGCCGGGCACGCCCGGCTTCCGCGATCGTCGGCACGTCCGGGAAGCATCGGATTGCGCTTGCAGCGAGCCGACGCCGATGGCTCGCAGCTTGCCCGAACGCACCTGCGGGTGGTCGCGAGCAGGCCGGCGAACATCAGCTTGGTGTGGCCGCCGACCACGTCGATCATGGCGGGGCCGGCGCCCTTGAACGGCACGTGCAGGATGTCGACCCCGGCGGTGTATCTTGAACAGCTCGCCGGCGAGATGCAGTGAACGCTGCCGACGCCGGCCGAGGCATATTGCAGCTTGCCGGGCTGTTTCTTGGCGAGCGCGATCAACTCGCCAGCGTCTTCACCGGCACGTTCGGATTGACCACGAGCACGACCGGGCGGCGGCGATGATCGCGATCGGCGCGAACGACTTCATCGGGTCGTAACGGCGAGCTCGTAGAGCCACGGATTGACCGTGTTCGCGAGCGACACGATCAGCAGCGTGTAGCCGTCCTTCGGCGCATTCGCCGCCAGCTCGGTAGCCGATGATGCCGCCGGCGCCGGCGCGGTTGTCGACGATCAACTGCTTGCCGAGCCGCGTCGCTGAGCTGCGTCGCGACGATGCGGCCGATGGTGTCGTTGATGGCGCCGGGCGGGAACGGAATGATCGATCCGCACCGGTCTTGGTCGGATAGTCCTGCGCGGCGGCGACGGTGGTCAGCGCGAGCAGCAGCCGGCGATCTTGAGCGGCAGCGAACGCAGTCCCGGCATGGCGTCCTTCTCGATTTTCTGGTTCTCAGGCCTTCAGCTCGAACGACGTCATCGTCTCCAGGTCGTTGCCGAACCAGGCCTTCACCACGGCGGTGCGCGGCGCGAGATATTCGATGCGGCCGTCGGTCTGGGTCATCGGGATATCGTGGCCGGGCACGAGGATGCTGCCGGGGCGGCGGCGCCACAACGTCCAGATTGTCGCGATCGAGGCCATGCTGACCGACTGGTCGTAGGTCTGGTCGGCCTTGCCGCCGAGCAATTCCACGCGGTTCTTGGCGGCGTCGCCGGTGAAGATGACGTCGCGCTCGCTGCCCTTGAGCACGTAGATCAGATGCCCGGGGGTGTGGCCGGGCGCCATGTGCGCGGTGATGCCGGGCAGCACCTCCTCGCCGTCCTTGGCGAGGTGCGCGGTCGGCCATTGCTGCAATTCGCGCACGTAGAGCTCGGGCACCGGCGTCTCGCCCCACGGCTCCTTCACCGCCCAGGCGAGCTCATGCGCGCCGATGACGATGCGCGCCTTGGGAAACAGCGTCCAGTTCACGCAGTGGTCCCAATGCGCATGCGTGAGCAGGAGATCGGTGAGGTCGGCGGGCTTCAGGCCGTGCTTCTTGAGCCCGTCGATCAGCAGCGCTGCGGACATTGAAATTGCCGGTGTCGATCATCGCGACGCTGCCGCGGCCGCGGATCAGCACCACCGTGCTCCAGCCGAGCCCGCCGTGGCACACGGTCTTGCCGGGAAATCCCTGCACGACGATGTCGATGTCGTAGCCTTCGACCTGCATGTGTGATTTCCTCAAGCCGAGCGGACGGTCGAGACCGGCAGCCGCTGCACGCCCGCCTTCGCGGCTTCCGTCATTGAGCGGCGCGAGATCGTGCGGGCTGTAGGGGATGCCGGTGCTTGCGGTGCTCGCGCCTCGAGCCGCGCTTCCGGCTCGCCCGGGATCAGGATCTCGTCGTAGCCTTGCGCCTTCGGCACGCCGCGCACGCGCTCGACCAGCGTGTCCATGCGCGCGCGGTAGTCCTCTTCCGAGACGAACAGGTTCGGCTTCATCGCCAGGAAGAAGTGGCCGACGTCCTGCGGGCGGTCGTAGACCTTGTATTGGTCGCCGACGTTGCCGGCGAAGGCCGCGCCCGAGATCACGCCGCCGAAGATGTCCATCATCATCGAGATGCCGGAGCCCTTGTAGGTGCCGATCGGCAGCACCACGCCGCCGAGCGCGGCCTTGGGATCGGTGGTGTCGCGGCCGTCCTTGTCGAGCGCGTAGCCGACGGGAATGGTCTCGCCGCGGCGCTCGGCGCGCCTGATCTTGCCGCGCGCGGCGACCGCCGGCGACATGTCGAGCAGGAACGGCGCGAGCTTGCCGCCCGGCGCGCCGACGCAGAACGGATTGGTGCCGAGCAGCCCGTCCTTGCCGCCCCACGGCGGCATCGCCGGCGAGGCGTTGGAGAACACCATCGCCATGAAGCCGGCCTCGATCGCCGGGCAGCGCATAGGACGCCGCCATGCCGAAATGGGTGCTGCGCTCGCGCCGACACGACGCCGATGCCGTAGCTCGCGCGCCATCGCCATCGCCTCGTTGATGGCGCACATGCCGACCACGAAGCCGAAGGCGTTCTGGCCGTCGAGCGTGGCGGCGACCGGCGTCACCCGCTCGGGCTTGAGGCTCGGGCTTGGCGTTGATCAGCCCGCGCCGGACCCGGTCGAGATAGACCGGGGAGGCGGGCGATGCCGTGGGTGTCGACGCCGCGCAGGTCGGCGCTGACCAGGCAATGGGCGACGATGGCGGCATCCTGCTCCGGCAGCCCGTGCGCGAGCATGATCTGCCGCGTGAAGGCCTCGGCCGCCTCGGCCGAGACATAGACGCGCTCGGCGGTTTCACTCGTTGCGTTCATTGCGTATGATCCCCGGGAACACGCGATTTAGCATCTGGAACCGGCGAAGGCATCCATGAACTATTCGACCGATTTTCCCTCGATCCGCGACCAGGTCTCGCCGCAGGAATGGCAGGCGCGCGTCGATCTCGCCGCCTGCTACCGGCTGGTCGACGCCTATGACATGACCGACCTGATCTACAACCACATCACCGCGCGCATCCCGGGCTCGGACGACCACCTGCTGATCAATCTCTACGGGCTGCTCTACAAGGAGATCACCGCGTCGAGCCTGGTGAAGATCGACGTCGAGGGCAACATCGTCTGGAAGCCCGACACCGACTACGGCATCAACAAGTCCGGCTACGTGATCCACGGCGCGATCCACAAGGCGCGGCCGGAGGTGAAATGCGTGCTGCACACCCACACCCGCGCCGGCATGGCGGTGGCGGCGATGAAATGCGGCCTGCTGCCGCTGTCGCAGACCTCGATCCGCTTCGTCGGCCACATCGGCTATCACGACTACGAAGGCCCGGCGGTCGATCTCGAGGAGCGCGAGCGCATCGTCAACGATCTCGGGCCGCACGACGCGCTGATCATGCGCAACCACGGCCTGCTCACCTGCGGCGCAACCGTGCAGCAGGCGTTCAACACCATGTACCAGCTCGAAATGTCCTGCCGCTCGCAGGTCGACGTCGATGGCGGCGCGCACCGAGCTCACCATGCCGGGCGAGAACGTGCTGGCGCACACCGCGCATCTCTACCAGCCCGGCACGCGGCGGCCCTACGGCGTGCTGGAATGGCCGGCGATGCTGCGGCTGCTCGACGCGCAGCAGAAGACGAGCGGCTACCCGCCGTATTGGCATTAACTTGCGCACATCCCGCATTCTCCCGGTGTCATGCCTGCGAAGCGGGCGATCCAGTATCTCGAAGCAGTGGGCTGCCCCGACTCCGTCGATACTGGATGCCCGCCTTCAGCGGGCGTGACAGCCGCGCAGCGGAGCAAGCAAGTGCTCAGACCGTCGAATCAAAAACCCGTCAACGAGCGCATGCGCGCCGGCGGCGTGTCGCTCGGCATGATCGTGCGGCTGGCGCGCTCCGGCGACATCGCGCGCATCGCCAAGACCACCGGGCACGACTTCATCTTCATCGACGGCCAGCACGCGCTGTTCTCGGTCGAGACCATCGGCCATATCGCGCAGACGGCGCTCGGCATCGGCGTCGCGCCGCTGGTGCGGGTGCGAAGCTGCGACGACCCGTCGATCTCGGTCATCCTCGACAACGGCGCGACCGGCATCATCTTCCCCGACGTGAGCTCGGATGCCGACGCACGGCGCGCGGTCGACGCCTGCAAGTTCCCGCCGATCGGCAAGCGCTCGGTCGGCGCCGGCTATCCGAATTTCGACTTCCGTCCGGTGCCGCTGACGCGAAGCGGTGCCGGCGCTCAACGACTCGACGCTGGTCGTGTGCATGATCGAGACCGTCGAGGGCCTTGCCAATGTCGAGGCGATCGCCGCGGTCGACGGCGTCGACGTGCTCCATGTCGGCTGCAACGACCTGCTCACCGCGATGGGGCTGCCCGGCAAGTTCGGCTGCCCGGAGATCGTCGCGGCGATCGAGCGCGTGATCGCGGCGGCGAAGAAGCACGGCAAGTTCGCCGGGCTCGGCGGCGAGCGCGACATGGAGCGCCAGCTCGCCTTCATCAAGAGCGGCGTGCGGTTCGTGACCACGCAGACCGACATGGGTTTCCTGATGGCGGCGGCGAACCAGCGCACGGCGGAAATCCGGAAGGGGCTCGGCGTATGACCCATCTTGTTGTCATGGAAGGCGACGGCATCGGGCCGGAGATCACCGCTGCGACGCTCGGCGTGCTGAAGGTCGCCGACCGCGCGTTCGGGCTGGGGCTCCGCTTCACGCCGGTGACCATCGGGCAGGCGTCGCTGCGCGCCAATGGCACGACGCTGACCGAGGCCGCCTTCGAGGCCGCGCGCGACGCCGACGGCGTCGTGCTCGGGCCGGTGTCGCACCACGAATATCCGCCGGTGGAGCAGGGCGGCATCAATCCGTCGGGCGCGTTGCGCAAGCGGCTCGATCTCTACGCCAACATCCGCCCGGCGAAGACCCGCGCCGGCATCCCGCCGAAATGCGGCGTGCCGGTCGATCTCGTGATCGTGCGCGAGAACACCGAAGGGTTCTATGCCGACCGCAACATGTTCGTCGGCTCCGGCGAGTTCATGCCGACGCCGGACGTCGCGCTGTCGGTGCGCAAGATCACCCGGCAGGGCTGCATACGGATCGCGGAGGTCGCTTTCGAGCTTGCCATGCGCCGGCGAAAGAAGGTCACCGCCGTGCACAAGGCCAACGTGCTGCGGGTGTCGGAAAACTTCTTCCTCGATTGCGTGCGCGAGGTCGGCGCGCGCTTTCCCGCGGTCGCCTATGAAGAGGTGATCGTCGACGCCATGGCGGCGCTCTTGGTGCGCGACGCCAGCCGCTACGACGTGGTCGTCACCACCAACATGTTCGGCGACATCCTCTCCGACCAGGCCTCGGAGATTTCCGGCAGCCTCGGGCTCGCGGCCTCGATCAATCACGGCGCGGATCATGGCGTGGCGCAGGCGCAGCACGGCTCCGCCCCCGACATCGCCGGGCAGGACCGCGCCAATCCGACCTCGCTGATCGGCTCGGCGGCGATGCTGCTCGCCTGGCTTGGCGACCGCCGCAAGGACAACCAGCTGCATGCGGCGGCCGCGGCGATCGAAAGCGCGCTCGACCGCGCCATTGCCGACCCGCAGGGGCGCACCCGCGACCTCGGCGGGCCGCTCGGCACCAAGGCATTCGGCGAGCGCGTGGCCGCCATGCTGGACGAGAGTGCGGCGCGCGCCTGACGCGCTCTTTCACGCGTATCTGACGCACTCTATAACGGCGCAAATCTTTTGACGCCCCATGCCGGATGGGCGACTATCCGCCCGCATTCCAGAGAGGTTTCCGTTGAACGCCGATCTTCGCCGCGCCACCCGTTCTGACGGCAGTGCCCGCACCCGCGACGGCATCCGTATTTCCTACACGCTGCATGGCGACGTGGCGTCGCCGCGCCGGGCGGCGCTGGTGCATTCGGTCGCGATGGACCGCCAGTTCTGGCAGCCGGTGGCGGAGCGGCTGGCGAAGGACAGCGCCGTTGTCACCTTCGACTGCCGCGGCCATGGCGCCTCCGACAAGCCGGCCGGGCCCTACACGGTCGAGCAGTTCGCCGACGACATCGCCGACCTGCTCACCCAGCTCGGCTGGGACAAGACGCTGATCGCCGGCGCCTCGATGGGCGGCATGGTGGCGCTCGCCTTCGCCGCGCGGCATCCGGCGCGCACGTCGGCGCTCGGGCCTGATCGACACCACGGCATGGTACGGCCCCGAGGCGCCGAAGAACTGGGCGGCACGCGCCAACCAGGCGGTGGAGAAGGGGCTCGCCTCGCTGATCGAGTTCCAAACCACGCGCTGGTTCGGCGACGACTTCCGCGCCAACAATAAGGACGTGGTGCAGAAGTGCATCGACATCTTCCTGAAGAACGACGTGCCGGCCTATGTCGAGGCCTGCCACATGCTCGGCCGCGCCGATCTGCGCGCCGCGCTGCCGACCCTGAAGATGCCGACCGCGGTCGTGGTCGGCGAAGAGGACTACGCCGCGCCGGTCGCGATGGCGCAGGCGCTGCATGACGGCATCGCCGGCTCGACCTTCACCGTGCTGCCGAAGGCGCGGCACCTGACGCCGCTCGAAGTGCCCGACGTCATCACGGCCGAACTCGACCGTCTGCTCAAGCGTGCCGCCCAATGAAGTTCACCGGCGAGCTGTCCGTGAAGGCGCCGCGCGCGGCGGTCTACGAGAAGGTGCGTGACGCGCGGTTCTTCGCGTCGTGCGTCGACGGCGTGAAGGATCTGACGGAGACCGGCCCCGATCGGTATTCGGCCGTGTTCGAGACCAGGGTCGCCTACATGAAGTTCGCGTTCAAGGTGACGGTCGCGGTGACGCGCGCGGAGCCGCCGCGCGAGATCGAGGCGTCGGTCGAAGGCACGCCGCTCGGCATCGTCGGACGCATGACCGCGACCTCGGTCACGACGCTGACCGAAGTTGGCGACGAGACCAAGATCGAGTACGCGGTCGACGCCACCTTGACCGGCAAGCTCGGCAGCCTCGGCCAGCCGGTGCTGCGATCGAAGGCGCGGGAGATGGAGAAGCAATTCGCCGCGCGGCTCGCCGCCGCGTTCGCGCCGAGCGGGGCTTCGTCATGACGCCGTTCGAGCTGGCCGAGCCGAAGACGCTGAAAGAGGCTGTCGGCCTGCTCGACGCCGACGATCCGACCATCCGCCCGATCGCCGGCGGCACCGCGCTGATGCTGATGATGAAGGCCGGCGTGTTCCGGCCCTCGAAGCTCGTGAGCCTCGCTGGCATCAAGGAGCTCGCCTCGATCGCGACCGCGAACGGCGAGCTCAAGGTCGGCGCCACCACGCCGCTCGCGGTGCTCGAGCATTCCGATGTCGTGCGCAAACATGCGCCGGTGATCACCAAGACGCTGCGCACGCTGTCGAACATCCGCGTGCGCAATGTCGCGACCGTCGGCGGCGCGCTGGCGCATGCCGACCCGCACATGGACCTGCCGCCGGTGCTGATCGCGCTCGGCGCGCGCGTCGTGGTGCAGGGCAAGGCGGGCGAGCGAACCATTCCGGTCGCGGATCTGTTCGCCGGCTACTTCGAGACCGTGCTGGGCAAGGACGAGCTGATCGCGTCGCTGATCGTGCCGGCGCAGGACGGCCGCCGCGCGGCTTATCTCAAGTGCACGACGCGCGCGGTGCATGACTGGCCGGCGCTCGGCGTCGCGGTGTCGATCGCGGCCGACGGCAAGGCGATCAAGGACGCGTCGATCGTCGTCAGCGCCGCGACCGAGAAGCCGGGCCGGCTCGCCGGCGCCGAGAAGGCGGCGCAAGGCGCCGCCGATGATGCCGCGCTGCGCCGCGCCGGAGAGGCGGCGGCTGAAGAAGCGGAGCTGATCACTGACGGGCAGGGCTCGGCCGCCTACAAGAAAGAGCTCCTGCGCGTCTATGTGGCGCGTGCGCTGCGCGCCGCGCTGGGAGCGTTCGTGATGGCGACGCGAACGATCGGAAGCGGGCAGGTCGGACGCTCGGTGCCGCGGCTCGAAGGCGCGGCCAAGGTCACGGGACGTGCCGATTACGTGCACAACATCCGCCTGCCGAAGATGCTGATCGGAAAGATCTTCCGCAGCACGGTGGCGCATGGCCGCATCAAGTCGCTCGACGTCTCGGCGGCGAAGGCGCTGCCCGGCGTCTATCGCGTGGTCACCATCGACGACATCAAGACCGTCATCCCCAACCCGTTCTACGGCCCGGCCTTCCACGACCAGCCGATCCTCGCCGACGGCAAGGTGCACTATGTCGGCGAGCCGGTGGCGGTGGTGCTCGCCACCGATCCGCACATCGCCGAAGAGGCGGCCTCGCTGATCGAGGCCGACTACGAGGAACTGCCGGCGGTGTTCGACGAGATCGAGGCGATGACCTCGAAGGCGGTCGTGCACGACGAGCTCAAGCCCGCGGGCACGTTCCCCGACCTCAAGCACCTCAAGGGCAAGAAGGACACCAACATCGCGCTCGACTTCCATCTGCGGCGCGGCGATCCGGCAAAGGCCTTCGCGGAGGCGGAGCAAGTGTTCGAGCATACCTTCCGCAGCCAGCAGGTGCTGCATGTGCCGCTCGAGCCGTTTGTCTCCGTTGCGGAGCTGACCGAGACCGGGCTCACCATCCACACGGCGTCGCAGTCGCCGTCGTTCGTGCGGATCGAGATCGCGCGGCTCTTGGGCTGGCCCGAGAACAAGGTGCGCGTGAAGGTGCCGTATCTCGGCGGCGGCTTCGGCGCCAAGCTCTATATCAAGCTCGAGGCGCTGGTGGCGGCGCTGACGCTGCTCACGCAGCGGCCGGTGAAGATCTCGCTCACCATGGAAGAGCAGTTCTATACGCTGACCAAGCACGCCGCGACCTTCCGCATCAAGAGCGCGGTCAAGAACGGCAAGATCACCGGGCGCGACTGCGAGATCTGGTGGAACGGCGGCGCCTATGCCGACATCGGCCCGCGCATCACGCAGAAGTCGGGCTTCACCGCACCCGGGCCCTACGACATCGAGAACGTTTCGATCGATTCCTATTCGCTCTACACCAACCTGACGCCGGCCGGCGCGCTGCGCGGCTTCGGCATCCCGCAGCTGGTGTGGGCCTATGAGAGCCACACCGACATGATGGCGCGGGCGCTCAAGCTCGATCCGGTCGAGTTCCGCCGCGCCAACATCCTGCGCGACGGTCGCGCGCAAGCGACCGGCACCGCCATGAAAGATGCCGCCATCGAGGCGGTGCTCGATCGCCTGGCGCTGCGCATGAACATGAAGGCGCCGTTCGAGCGCGGCGCCGGGCCGGTGAAGAAGGGGCGCGGCATCGCGGTCGGCTTCAAGGCTTCGATCTCGCCGACCACCTCGATCGCGATCGTCAATGTCGCGGCCGACGGCAGCGTCACGCTCTATTGCAGCACCGTCGACATGGGGCAGGGCTCCGACACCGCCAATGCGCAGCTGATTGCCGAGGTGCTCAACGTTCCGGCCGAGTCGGTGAAGGTCGTGCACCCCGACACCGACGTGACGCCCTACGACATGGCGACGCTCGGCTCGCGCTCGCTCTATCACATGGGCAACGCGGTGCGGCTCGCCGCCGAGGACGCCAAGGCCAAGCTCGCGGCGCTCGCGCGCGAGGTCGGCGTGCCGGAAGGCTCCAACGTGCCGGTCGCCGAGCTGTTCCAGAAGAAATACAAGATGCAGGCCGGCAACATCATCGGCACCGGCAGCTACATCCCGAACTACGTGCCGCCGGACGCCAATGGGCTGACGCCGGACGCGACGCCGTTCTGGATGGTCGGTGGCACCGGCGTCGAGGTCGAGGTCGACACCGAGACCGGGCACGTGCAAGGTGACGAAGATGATCAACGTCGCCGACGTCGGGCGGCCGGTGAATCCGCGCATCGTCGAGACGCAGCTCTCGGGCGCCGCCACGATGCAGTTCGGCTTCACCATGCAGGAGAAGATCGAGTTCGACGGCGGGCAGATCACCAACGCCTCGTTCGCCGACTACAAGATCCCGAGCATCGTCGACATCCCGCGCATCATGCAGAACGAGGCGGTGGAGTCGGAGCAGGGCACCGGCCCGTTCGGCGCCAAGGGCGTCGGCGAGAGCGGCACGTTCGGGGTGTCGCCGGCGATTGCGAATGCGATCGAGGACGCCTGCGGGGTGCGGCTGACCGAGCTGCCGCTCACCGCCGAGAAGGTCTACCGGGCGCTGCGCGCTGCGCAGGGCAAGCCGCTGGAGGATTAGGTGTTATGATTTCGGCTACTGCGGCGGCGAACTCGGTCTGCTCCCTCTCCCCTTGCGGGGGAGGGTTGGGGAGGGGGGTAACTACGAGTCCAGCGTTCGTTGCTACCCCCCTCCACAGCCGACGCTCCGCGTCGGCGTTCTTGGCGCTAAGAACGGCGGCCGTAGGCCGCCTATGCCCTCTCCCGCAAGGGGGGAGGGGACGCTGTGGCGCGAGCCCTCGCAACGACAGAATTGCAGTCGCGAAAGCACGATGATGCGCACCATCAATTTCACCCTCAACGGCGAGACAGGTGTCGGCGCATGTCGCCGAGCACCAGACGATCGTCGAGGTCTTGCGCGACCGCTTCGAGCTGTTCGGCGCGCGCGAGAGCTGCGCGCAGGGCCTGTGCGGCTGCTGCACCGTGCTGGTCGACGGCACCGCGGTGTCGGGCTGCCTCTATCTCGCGGCGTTCGTCGACGGGAAGAAGGTCACGACCGTCGAGGGCCTGGCCAATGACGGCAAGCTCACGCCGATCCAGGAAGCCTTCCTCGAAGCCGGCGCGGCGCAATGCGGCTTCTGCACGCCGGGCTTCGTGCTGATGGCGGGGCAGCTGCTCGAAGCGCATCCCGACCCCGACGACGACGAGATCAGGCACTATCTCTCCGGCAATCTCTGCCGCTGCGCCGCGTATCCCGAGATCATCGCCGCCGTGAAGCTCGCGGCCGGCCGATTGCGAGCAAGACGGACATGACGGTGCGACGGAATACGGTTTCGTTCGGCGACCTGCGCGGCTGGATCGACGCGCTGCGCAAGGCCGGCGAGCTGCACGAGGTCGATGCCGAGGTCGATATCGATTTCGAGATCGGCACCATCATGCGGCTCGCGCAGGGCCCCGGCACCGGGCCGGCGATGCTGTTCAACAATCTCAAAGGCTACAACAAGCCGACCAGCCGCTGCCGCCGCCTGTTCGGCTCGTCGCTCAACAACAACCGGCGCATCGCGATGATGCTCGGGCTGCCGCCGGAGACGCATGCGCGCGAGCTGGTGAAGCTCGGCCGCACCATCCTGCAGGACGCGATCGCGCCGCGCATCGTCAAGACCGGCCCGTGCAAGGAGAACGTCGTCACCGGCAAGAACGTCGACCTTGCCGAGTTGCCGGCGCCCCACTGGAACCGGCTCGACGGCGGGCGCTATCTCATCACCTATGCCGGCGTCGTCACCAAGGACCCGAACACCAACGTGATGAACGTCGGCATCTATCGCGGCATGGTCACCGGCCGCGACACCATCCCGATCCTGATGTGGCGCGCCCAGCATATCGGCCACCACGTCACCGAATGGCGCGCCAAGGGCGCCAAGGAGATGCCGATCGCGGTCGCGATCGGCTGGGAGCCGTCGATGGGCTTCTGCGCCGGCTCGCCGGTGCCCAAGGGCATCTGCGAATACGACGTGATGGGCGCGATCCGCGGCGAGCCGGTCGATCTCGTGAAGTGCGAGACCAACGATCTCTACGTTCCGGCCTCCGCCGAGATCGTGATCGAGGGCATGCTCGGGCTCGAGGAATCGACCTACCAGATGGAAGGCCCGTATGCGGAGTTCACCGGCTATTTTGCCGGCGACCGCTCGCCCAAGCCGACCATCCGCGTCACCGCCATCACCCATCGCAACGATCCGATCATGCGCGGCACCATCGAAGGCTGCATGCCGGGCAGCTATTCCGAGAACGCGATGATCTCGTCGATCTTCCGCTCCTCGACCGCCTGGAACGTGCTCGACCGCGCCGGCGTGCCCGGCATCGTCGACGTCTGGGGTCCGCCGGTGCAGGCCGGCATCAATCTCGTGGTCGCGATCAAGCAGAGCTATCGCGGGCAGGCCAAGCAGGTGGCCAATGCGCTGTGGGGCTCCTCCGCCGCGCATGTGCGCTACAAGCACGTCACCGTGGTCGACGACGACATCGACATCCACGACTACGCCGCGGTCGACTGGGCGATCGCCTATCGCGTGAACGCCGGCGAGAACGACATCGTGATCATGCCGGCGACCTTCGGGCTCGGGCTCGATCCCTCGACCCGCAAGCGCGACCGCGACCCGACGCTGTTCGGCACCGGCAAGTGGAACCGGGTGCTGATCGACGCCACCATCAATCTCGACTACGACCCCGATCCGGATTTCGGCGGCTCGCGCTATCCGCCGACGGTGTGGCCGTCGAAGGAAGACGAAGACGCGGCGCGCGCGCGCTGGAAGGAACTGGGGCTCGACAAGCTGAAGCGATAGCGCGTGACGCCGTCATGGCCGGGCATAGCCCGTCGAAGCGGGCGTAAACGTCTGGTGTCCCGGCCATCCACGACTTCGCAAGGCAAGCAAGACGTGGATGCCCGCGACAAGCGCGGGCATGACGAAAGAGGGGAGGGAAAGAACGTCATGCAGCAGGAATCCGTCACCTTCCCGTCCGCCGGGCTGAAGCTGTCCGGCACCGTGCGCGTGCCCGACGGCGTGAAGGCCGGCGAGAAGCGCGCCGCCTTCCTGGTGCTGCACGGCTTCGGCAGCAACAAGGACTCCGGCAACGTCAACTGCGCCGACCAAGGTGCTCAACGAGCTCGGCTACGTCACGCTGCGGCTTCGACATGCGCGGCTGCGGCAAGAGCGAGGGCGAGTTCGGCCGCGTGATCTGCCTGGAGCAGGTCGAGGACACCCGCAGCGCGCTCACATTTCTCGCAGAAGCATCCGGCCGTGCATCCCGACCGCATCGCGGTGGTCGGCTCGAGCTTCGGCGGCGCGGTCAGCGTCTATACCGGCGGCGTCGACGAGCGCGTCGCGGCGGTGATCTCGAACGGCGGCTGGGGCGACGGCGAGCGCAAGTTCCGCGGCCAGCACAAATCGCCGGAGGAGTGGGCGCGCTTCACCAAGATGCTGGCCGACGGCCGCGAGCATCGCGCCAAGACCGGCAAGTCGCTGATGGTGCCGCGCTACGACATCGTGCCGATCCCGCCGCACCTGCGCAACAATCTGGCGCAGAACTCGATCCACGAGTTCCCGGCCGAGACCGCGCAGAGCATGTTCGACTTCCGCGCCGACGACGTGGTGGGCAAGATCGCGCCGCGGCCGCTGCTGCTGATCCACGCGTCGAACGATTCCGTGACGCCGACCGAACAATCGGTCGAGCTGTTCAAGCGCGCCGGCCAGCCGGCCGAGCTGCACCTGTTCAGCAATGTCGATCACTTCCTGTTCGCGGAAGACAATGCGCGGGTCTGGGGCGTGATGCGCGACTGGCTCGCCAAGTATTTTCCGGCGACGCCGTAACGCTACTTCGGCCGCGGCGCCTGCCCGACGCTGCTGAGCTCAGGCGCGCCGCCGCGCGCCTTGACCGCCTCGGTCACGCGCTCGATGGATGCGCTGCGGCGCAGGTCATGGCGCGGATCGCCGTTCCAGCCGCGGGCGCGGTCGACCACCTGCATGATGGCGGCGCGGGTTTCCGGCGCGAGCGTCTGCGCACGCTCGATCCTGGGCGCGAGCCGTTCGAGCACGGCGACATCCTGGCGGGGTGTGGGGACGAAGGTCGCGGCGATGAGGCCGCAGACCACGGCGATCGATGCGAGCAAGAACCAGCGAGGCCTCATGGCACACCTCGTTCAGACGCTCGATCCCCGCACCTTTGTCGCAATGAATTGTGAAAACGGTGCGGCGGACGCACGACCGTCCGCCACAGGATTCGCCGCAGCTTTTCGTACTGATTTAGGTGTATTGATTGGTTGGATGCGCCCGCGCGCGAGCCGCTTCTATCTCAGAAGTAGCAGTGCACGACGACTGCCCCGTATTGTAGATGTCGGGGATCAGGCATATGTCATGATCAGGCATATGTGATGGGCACAAGGTGCTCCGATGAGCGAAGCTGCAACCGTCCCGCCCCGTTCCAGTCGAAGCTGGCGACCGCTTGCCGGCATCGCCGGCGCCGTCGGCGTGCTGATGGCGGGGACGCTGGCGCTCTGGGCCTACTACGGTACCGCGGTGTTCTACGAGGTCATCGCGGCCGGCATCGCCATGTGTTTCTGACTAGCATGTGTTTCTGACGCAATGACGCTGCGCACTGCCCGCATCCTGGTCGCTGCCGGAGCCTTCGTGGCCGGGCTGGTCCTCTGCACCGCGGTCGTCCTGCTGGTGACGGGACGCAGCAGCGTGCCCAACATGCCGCAGGTCGCGGCGATTGGCGGGCCGTTCAGCCTGACCGACCACAACGGCCGCACCGTCACCGAGGCGGACCTGAAGGGGAAGCCGTTCCTGGTGTTCTTCGGCTACACCAACTGCCCCGACTTCTGTCCGACCACGATGTTCGAAATCTCGGAGGTCCTGAAGAAGCTCGGGCCGGAGGCCGACCGCACCCGCGCGCTGTTCATCACCGTCGATCCGGAGCGCGACACGCCGGCGGCGCTGAAGGACTACGTCTCGAGCTTCGACCCCCGCATCATCGCGCTGACCGGCGAGCCTGAGGCGATCGCCGCCGTGGCCAAGGCCTACCGCGCTTATTACAAGCGTGTGCCGCTGAAGGACGGCGGCTACACCATGGACCACCTGGTCCTGGTCTATCTGATGGGCAAGGACGGGCGCTTCGTATCGCGCTTCAACCTCAACCGGCCGCTCGACGCGTCGGCGGCGGAACTGCGCAAATATCTTTGAGGCAAATATCTTTGAGGGACGTCGCGCCCGATTCGTTTATAAGAGCCCGCCGCCCGCCGCATCACCGCCAGGAACGATCGTGCCTCAACCATCGTTACGACACCCGTGGCCGCCGGTTCTCGGCCTGCTGCCGATCGTCGGGCTCATCGTCGCCGCCGCGCTGTCTACCGCCACGCCGGCCGCCGCCGAGGGTGCCGCCGTGCAGCCGCCGGTGAACGTGCCGGGTTTCTGGGATCCGCGCCGGCGGCCGGAGCGGCCGGACCTGTCCCGGGTCAAGGTCATCCGTTTCCTGACCGAGACCGATTATCCGCCGTTCAATTTTTCGGCGCCCGACGGCAGCCCGCAGGGCTTCAACGTCGATCTCGCGCGCCTGATGTGCGAGGAGCTCAAGGCCGGCTGCACCGTGCAGATGCGCCGTTTCGAGACGCTGATCCCCGCCCTCAACCAGGACCGCGGCGATGCCGTCATCGCCTCGATCGCTCCGTCGCCGGAAACGCGCGGCAAGGTCGACTTCACCGATCCGTATTATCGCAGCCCGGCGCGCTTCGTGGCGCGGCGCGACACGTCGATCGAGGACGTCGTGCCGGAGAAGCTCGAGGGCCGCAAGGTCGCGGTCGTCGGCGGCACCGCGCACGAGGCCTATCTCAAGGCGCTGTTTCCGGAAGCCGAGTTGCTCCAATATCCGAATTCCGACCTGGCGCGGCTCGCGCTGCGGCGCGGCGACGTCGACCTCTTGTTCGGCGACGCCATCGCGCTCGCGTTCTGGCTCAACGGCACCAGCTCGGAGAACTGCTGCGTGTTCCGCGGCGGCGCTTATCTCGACAACCGCTTTTTCGGCGAGGGCATCGGCATCGCGGTGCGCAAGGGCAACGATGTGATGCGCCTGGCCCTCAATTGGGCGCTGTTCCGGGTCTGGGAGCAGGGGCGTTTCACCGACCTGTGGCTGCGCTATTTCCCGATCAGCCCGTTCTGATCAACGAACTTCGGAAGCGGGCATTAGGCATCAAGCGCGGACAGATCGTTGGCGATCGAATAGACGTCCTCGCCGACATAGACGAAGTCGCGGTCGAGCTTCGCGATGCATTGCAGGAACGGCTGCGACGTCCTTTGCTTCGGCAGCAGCCAGTCATGCAGCTCCACGATCACCAGCGGCGTGCGCGCCACCCATTCGGTATTGCCGGAGAACAGGTCGCCTTCCGCGCCTTCGATATCGACCTTGACCAGGAACGGAAACGCCGGTGCGGCGTGCGCGCGATAGATGTCGTTGATGGTCACATAGGGAATCGAGTCCGGCGCGTTCTCGGACTCCGCAATCGAGACCGTCCGATAGGCCCATTCGCCGCGGCCCGGGTCGACGACGCGCGCCCGGCCGGCCGACGACGCGACCGCGCCATTGAGCAGCTCGACGCCGAGCCCATCCACGTTGCGCGACAGCAGCTCGAAATTGTCGCGCGCCGGTTCGATGGCGACGATGTGCGCATCCGGCATGTTGCCGTGAAAATAGATCGACGCCGTGCCGATATTCGCGCCGGCATCGACGATCAGCGGCTTGCGGCCGGTCGCACGCATGCGCGTGGCATGGTCGAGCAGTTCGCCCGCGCGCGCGAGCCGGCGCAGGTCGTATTGCTGATCGACCAGCACCTGCTTGATGACGGCTTCATCGCTCGATTGCTGACGGAAATGCAGTTGGCGCGTGGCCGCGCCAAGCTGGTACGTCATGGACGAATACGCCACCATTCCGACGCCCGACCTTGGAACCGGGCGCACTCTGATCGTGGTCAGGTGCGAGCGCAAGGGCGGCGTGTCGAAAGGGCGCTTACGCTGCGTTTATCGAGCGCTTTCCGTTTGACGCCCTTGAGTCAAATTTCTAGTGTCCGCGCGACCCAAGAGACCGGACCGATGACCACCGCCGACGTTCAGTCGCCCGCCGCGTTGCGCGAGCTTGCCGAGACCTCCAACGCCTGGCCGTTCGAGGAGGCGAGGAAGATCGTCGCGCGGCTCAAGAAGCGGCCGAAAGACGAGGTGATCTTCGAGACCGGCTACGGCCCATCCGGCCTGCCGCATATCGGGACCTTCGGCGAGGTCGCGCGCACCACCATGGTGCGCCACGCCTTCCGCGTGCTGACCGACGACAAGATCAAGACCCGCCTGATCGCGTTCTCCGACGACATGGATGGGTTGCGTAAAGTTCCCGATAACGTGCCGAACAAAGAAATGCTGGCGGCGCACCTCGGCAAGCCGCTGACGCAGGTGCCGGACCCGTTCTCGAACGAATATCCGTCGTTCGGCGCGCACAACAACGCGCGGCTGCGCGCCTTCCTCGACCATTTCGGCTTTGAGTACGAATTCCTGTCCTCGACCGAATGCTACAAGTCCGGCCGCTTCGATCAGGCGCTGCTCACGGTGCTCGAGCGCTTCGAGGCGGTGATGAAGATCATGCTGCCCTCGTTGCGCGAAGAGCGCGCGCAGACCTATTCGCCGTTCCTGCCGATCTGCCCGCGCACCGGCGTGGTGCTGCAGGTGCCGGTGGTCGCGCACGACGCCAAGGCCGGCACCATCAGCTACGACGATCCCGACACCGGCGAGCGCATGACGACGCCGGTCACCGGCGGCCGCTGCAAGCTGCAATGGAAGCCGGACTGGGCGATGCGCTGGTTCGCGCTCGGCATCGACTATGAGATGGCCGGCAAGGACCTGATCGACTCGGTCAAGCTCTCGGGCGAGATCTGCCGCGCGCTCGGCGGCATGCCTCCGGAAGGCTTCAACTACGAGCTCTTCCTCGACGAGAAGGGCCAGAAGATTTCCAAGTCGAAGGGTAACGGTCTCACCATCGACGAGTGGCTGCGCTACGCGTCGCCCGAGAGCCTGTCGCTGTTCATGTATCGCGAGCCGAAGGCGGCGAAGCGGCTCTATTTCGACGTCATCCCGCGTCACGTCGACGAGTACCAGCAGTTCCTCGAAGGCTATCAGCGTCAGGACGAGAAGCAGCGGCTGTCGAATCCGGTGTGGCACATCCATGCCGGCAATCCGCCGAAGCCGGACATGCCGATCACGTTCTCGATGCTGCTCACGCTGGTCTCGTCGTCGAATGCGGAGAACGCCGAGACGCTGTGGGGCTTCATCGGCCGCTACCGTCCGGGCGTGACGCCCAAGACGCATCCGAAGCTCGATGCGCTGGTCGGCTACGCCATCCATTATTTCCGCGACTTCGTGCTGCCGGAGAAGAAGTTCCGCCAGCCCACCGAGGCCGAGCGCGCGGCGCTCTCCGATCTGCGCGATGCGCTTTCGCAGCTTCCCGCTGACGCGACCGCGGAGCAGATCCAGAACGTCGTCTATGAGATCGGCCGGCGCGAGCCGTTCCTCGACAAGAAGGTCGCCAAGGACGGCAAGCCCGGCGTGTCGCTGGACTGGTTCAACATGCTCTATCAAGTGCTGCTCGGGCAGGAGAAGGGACCGCGCTTCGGCTCGTTCGTGGCGGTCTATGGCCTGCAGAACACCGTCGAGATGATCGACGGCGCGCTCGCGCGCTCGGCGTGACGCGACGGCCATGAGGCAGGCTCGTCAGCGGAAATCTGGCAAGCCCTCTCCGATCAAGCCGCGGCGGTTTTTCGACACCGGCGCCAAGTTCAACTATTCCGGCGACATGCTGGTGAACTGCCCCAAGTGCGGAGGCGTCGGGCGAATTCGGCATGTTGAACCGTCAGGTGACGCAGGTCCGACCTGCCAATTTACTTGCTCGCGGTGCTCGCACCGAATCGTGTCGCCCGCCGGCAGTGAATTCTGGCGCAGTGGAAACTATCCCTACGATCCCTATCTGGGTCTGCGGCTGCACCTGCAGGTGCGGACGCGGCACGGCATTCTCTTCGCCTATAACGAAGACCATCTCGACGCGATCGAAGGCTTCGTCGCGGCCGAGTTGCGCGAACGCCGGCGCGGTGAGTTCGGCTGGAGTAAGTCATCGATGGTGCGGCTCCCGCCTTGGGTCAAGTCCGCGAAAAACCGCGAGGAGGTGCTGCGCGTGCTTGCCCGTCTGCGCCGGCGGCTTGCCGAGCCCTCGTAAACGGTAGACGATGCTTCCAACCAAGGCGCGGCAAGGCGCGGTGAGGGCTTGCGTCGGACGCGCGCACGGTCCCGTTCAGGTCCTCGCCTTGCGAATCGGGCGTGTCTCCACATTGGCGTGATGCAGAAAGCTCGCGATCAACGGTCGGCTGCGGCGTTCCGCCAGGCAGACGACATGGGCCTCGGTGAACATGGCGAGGTCGCTCACCGCTATGACCTTCAGATTCGGATCGCCCTTGATGCCGGCGAGGCCTGAATCCGAGATGGCGCCGACGCCGATACCCTGCATGACCGCCGCGACCACGCCTTCCAGGCTCGAGGTTTCGAGGATCGGCTGGATTTTCACGCCTGCTTCTTTCAGTGCGCGATCGAAGGCGCCGCCGGTGCGCTGAATGACACGCTGCTGCTCGAGGTCCTTGATGCGGATGGCGCGGCGTCGTGCCAGCGGATGTTCGACATGGACGATCAGGTTGATGCGATAGCGCTTGTAGAACGCGCAGAAGAACCGCGGATCGCTGGTCGGATGGCCGATGATGCCGGCGTCGAAATCGAAGTTCATGAGGCCGTCGAGGACGTCGGGCGCGGACACGAGCCTCACCGCAAGCCGCAGATTGGGGTACTGCTTGAGCACCCGTGCGCAAATTTCCATGGCGTCGAGCGGCCGGACCGCGCCAACCCTGAGCGAGCCGGTCTCGCGCGCCTGCGCGGCGCGCAACAGCTCGATCGCTTCCTCCTCGCGGCCGAACAGGCCTTCGGTGATCGTCAAGAGCTCCCGGCCGATCGCGGTCAGCTCGACGCGCCGCCCGCGCCGGTGAAACAGCTCGACGCCGAATTGCGCCTCCAGCGCCGAGACATGCATGGAGACGGTGGGCTGGCCGATGTTCAGGCGCTTGGCGGCGGCGGTGAAGCCGCCCGAACGGGCCACGGCATGGAAGGCGTTGAGCCAGCGCTGATACATCGATTTTCTCGATGGAAACCCAGAAAATCCCAATTTCCCGATAGTGCGCCGATGCGCTAGGAAGATCAACCCGTTCGAGGAAACGCGACCAACGAGAAGAAGGAGCGCGCACACATGGCTGCGTCAACATTGGCTACGTCAACATTGGCTACATCAACCAATACGGTCCGGGTTGTCTCGGAATCGGCGATGCCGGCCGGTGTGCGCGTCTCCCAGCTCCAGCCGTCGCTCGGCTCGATCGTTTCCGGGTTTCGCTTCGACGGCAAACCGCTGAGCGACGAATTCCGCTCCGCGCTGCGCGACCTCCTGCACAACCGCGGCCTCGTCATCTTCGAGCCCGGCACGGTGACGGCGGAGAACTTCACCGCGTTCGCCGGCTTCCTTGGCGAGTTCTTCCACTATGCGGGACCGCATACGCCGCGCGCGCCGGAGAATCCCGACGCCACCATGATCGACTCGCTCAAGGACAAGAACCTGCGCAACCACATCTGGCATGCCGACGGCGGCTTCCGCCCGGACGCGCCGGCGTTCACGGCGCTGTTTGCGCATCAGTTGCCGGATTCCGGCGGCGATACGATCTTCGCCAATGCCGCCTGGGTCTACGAGAATCTCGATCCGCTGTTCGCGGCCTATCTTGAATCGCTGACCGTCATCCAGTCGGCGGACGCGACCGGCCACATCACCGACCGCTATCTCGACCCGGAGGAGGCGACCCAGGCGCGCGTGCGCATGCCGCCCTTCGAGATGCCGCTGGTGCGCGTGCATCCCGCGACCGGCCGCAAGTGGATCGCGGTCGAACGAGTCCTACGTGGCCTACATCAAGGGCGTGAGCCGGGTGATGAGCCAGAACATCCTCGGCATCCTGTTCGACATGATCAAGTCGCCGGAGGCGACCGCGCGGTTCTCATGGACCCGCGGGGCGCTCGCGATCTGGGACAATCGCGTCGTGCAGCACAAGGGCATCAAGGACTACGGCAGCGGCCGCCGCATCCTCTATCGCGCCACCATGACCGCGTAGCGCGCGCTCCGCCTTCTACGCAAAGCGCTTCTGCGCTTTCGGCGATACGCACCGCCGACCCGATCTGCTACGCCTAGGCGCAATGACGCTCTCCGCCTGGATCATCATCGGCATTTCGATCGTCGCGGGCTCCTTCCTCTCCGGCGTGTTCGGCATGGCCGGCGGGATGGTGGTGATCGGCGTGCTGCTGATCTATTTCGACGTCGCGACGGCGATGATCCTGTTCTCGATCATCCAGCTCACCGCCAATGGCTGGCGCGCGCTCCAGTGGTGGAGCTTCGTGCGCTGGGACATCATCTGGCTCTATTGCGTGGGCGGCGCCGTTGCCTTCGCGATCCTGCGCTTCATCGCGTTCATCCCCGACAAGGCGCTGGTCTATCTGCTGCTCGGGGCGATGCCGTTCGCGGTCGATGTCCTGCCGGCGTCCTGGCGGCCGAATATCGAATGGCGGGGCGTGCCGTTCTTCACCGGCATCTTCACCACCATCATCCAGTTCATCGCCGGCGTCGGCGGGCCGTTCCTCGATATCTTCTTCCAGAAGAGCCTGCTCGACCGCAAGACCACGCTCGCCACCAAGGCGATCGCGCAGTCGGCGAGCCACGTGCTGCGGCTGGTTTACTTCGTGTCGCTGACCGGTGTGGCGGGCGTTGAAGTTGGTCCCGCGGTTGGCGCGATGGCGCTGGCCATCGCCGGCACCATGCTCGCGCCCTATGTCATCGAGCGCATGACCGACGACAGCTTCCGGCAGTGGACGCGCTTCGTCATCTACACGATCTGCATCATCTATCTGATGCGCGCGCTGTGGCTGTACTGGCAGGCCTTCACCGCCGCTTAGGCGGGCGCGCCCAGCGTGGTCTCGATCACGTAATTGGCGATCGCCGTCAGGGTGTGATGCGCCATCACATGCGCTTTGCCGTCGCGCGCGATTGCGCGCAGCCGGTCCTTGTCGGCGAGCGCCGCGTCGATCGCCTCCGTCAAGAAACCCGGCTCCGGATCGTAGTAGAGCGCGTGCACGCCGTGGATCAGCGGCCGATGGCGCTCGATGGTCGGCTGGTTGATCAGCGGCACCGAGCCGCAGCCGAGCGCCTCGTAGTGGCGGAAGCAGTCCCAGCCCAGGCCCTCCGGCGACCACACGATCCAGGCCTGCGCGCACCGGCGATAGAACTCCTGCGGCGGCAATCGCCCTTCGGGGATATCGACGCGCAGGCCGCGCTCGCGCAAGGCGACGACCTCGCGCATGCCGCTCCGGCGGACGGTCGAGGTGCCCTCGACGCTGCCGGCATAGAAGATGTCCGTCGTCTTCTCGATGTCATGCGGCAGATCGGTGGCGGTCGCGGGCAGGCCGAGCGAGATCGGGCGCAGCTTGTCGATGTGCGCCCGCAAGCGGCCTTGCCGGAAGCGCCGGGTCGGCAGCTCGCGATGCACGGTCTTGGTGAACAGCCGCCAGTGATCCGGCGGCAGCTCGCGCTTGAAGTAGAACTTGCAGCGCGACAGCAGGAACAGGTCGGCGCGGTTGATGAAGGGGAAGTCGCCGGTGTCGACCACCGCGATCGGGGCGGTGATCGGCAGTCGCAACAAATGCGGGCCGAGCGCCGATCCGAAGTGCGAATGGCCGAGCCAGGAGCGGCGGTCGAACAGCGTTCGCATCAGCATGCGCCAGGGCGCGAGCTGGCTCGGCGCGGTGACGATCAGCGACAATTCTGGATCGCGCAGCGCGCGGAGCAATGCCGGGAGGTTTGGCACCGACAGCTTGTTCAGGCCGGAGCCGGGATCGAGCGGCAACGGCGAGAAGCTCTGGGTCTGCCGGGGAAACGCGGCCGCCATGTGCGGCGTATTGATCTCGACGATCCGAAGCGTGGAGAGATCGACCAAATGGAACCCCGAACGGTACGCGACGACCAACGAGCGTCTTACTGGCTCGCCCACATCACGCGCGCGATCCACTCGACGTCGCGCACCGGCAGGCTGCGATCGCCGTGCTCTGCATTGATCGAACGCAGCTCGATCGTCTTGGCGGTGCGGCGCTTGAGCTCCTTCACCATCACCTCGCCTTCGCGGGTCTTGACCACCACGCGGTCGCCGCGGCGGATCGAGGCGGCGGGCGAGATCAGGATGATGGTACCGTCGCGATAGGCCGGCTCCATCGAATTGCCGGAGATCTCGAGCGCGTAGGCGTGCTCGTCATTGACCGCCGGAAACGGGATCTCGTCCCAGCCCTTACCCGCCGGGAAGCCGGCGTCGTCGAAATAGCCGCCGCTGCCGGCTTCGGCGAAGCCGATCAGCGGCACCGCCTTGGCCGGCGGCCGCGCGTTCTCGTCGATCAGCTGGACGAAGGCCTCGACGCTGCAGCCGGTGGCGGCGAGCGATTTCGAGACCGACTCGGTAGACGGCCAGCGCGGCCGTCCGTCCGGCGTGATGCGCTTGGATTTGTTGAAGGTGGTGGGATCGAGCCCAGCTTTCTTGGCGAGACCGGATGCCGAAAGGCCCGCGCGGGCGGCCAGACGGTCAAGGGCGCCCCAGATCTGCGCGTGGGTCAGCATCGCGGAAACTCTCTCCTGTCGGCCATCAAGGCGAGGGATTTGATCCAAATTATAGGAATTGTAGCCCGGCAGCACAATTCGCGTAGCAACTTATAAGTGCGGACGTATTGTCGGCAACCGGTATCTGGGGCCGCCGGCGCCGCTTGAGACTCGGTGCCGGCTCGGGGTTTACTGGCGGCATTACTGGCGGCGCGCCGTCTCGGGCGCCTTGAGGTGAAGGGGCGGGTGGGTAAGGTTATTTACAAGATTTGCCGCGCAGACGAATGGCGCGAGGCCGAGCAGGCGGGCGCCTTCCGCGGCGCCGCCATCGATCTCAGCGACGGCTATATCCATTTCTCGACCGGCGAACAGGTCACCGAGACCGCGGCGCGACACTTTGCCGGCATCGGCGATCTCGTGCTGGTCGCGGTCGCGGCGGTCGCGCTCGGGCCGGCGCTGAAATGGGAGCCGTCGCGCGGCGGCGCGCTGTTCCCGCATCTCTATGGCGTGCTGACGCCTGATGCTGTGCTGTGGGTGCAGCCGCTGCCGCTCGGCGGCGACGGCCGCCACATGTTTCCGGAGCTTGATCCGTGATCGGTCTGTTCGAGGCGCTGTCACGGCCGCTGTTGCGGCAGTTCGAGGCCGAGGATGCCCACGGCCTCGCGATCCTCGCCCTGCGCTTCGCGCCGATCTTCCCGCGCGCGCGCGCCGACGCGAGCCTCGCGGTGCGCGCCTTCGGGCTCAACTTCCCCAATCCGGTCGGCATGGCGGCCGGTTTCGACAAGCACGGCGAGGTGCCGGACGCGCTGCTGCGGCTCGGCTTCGGCTTCGTCGAGGTCGGCACGGTGACGCCGCTGCCGCAGGCCGGCAATCCGCGGCCGCGGCTGTTCCGCCTGCCGGCCGACGAGGGCGTGATCAACCGCCTCGGCTTCAACAGCGAAGGATCGGAGGCGGTGCTGCGGCGGCTCGCCGCGCGCGCCGATCGCGGCGGCATCGTCGGCGTCAATGTCGGCGCCAACAAGGACTCCGCCGACCGCATCGACGACTATGTGCGACAGATCGACATGTTCGCGCCGGTCGCGAGCTACTTCACCTGCAACATCTCCTCGCCGAATACGCCGGGCCTGCGCGACCTCCAGCAGGGCAGCGTGTTCGACGAATTGACCGCGCGCGTGGTCGAGGCGCGCGAGCGCGTGAGCGTCAAGGCCGGCGCGACGCCGGTGCTGATCAAGATCGCGCCCGACCTGACGCTGAGCGCAGCTCGACGAGGTGGTGGCGATCGCGCGCCGCCGCAAGGTCGACGGCATGATCGTCGGCAACACCACGGTGCTGCGGCCGGACTGGCTGAAGGACCAGGAGACCGCGAAGGAGGCGGGTGGGCTCTCGGGCCGGCCGCTGTTCAACCTCGCCACCCGCATGCTGGCGGAAACCTATGTGCGCGCCGAGGGCGCGTTCCCGCTGATCGGCACCGGCGGCATCGATTCCGGCGAGACCGCGCTCGCCAAGATCAAGGCCGGAGCCTGCCTGGTGCAGGTCTACTCGTCGCTGGTGTTCCGCGGGCTCGCGATGATCGGCGAGATCAAGAATTACCTCGCGGACACCTTACGCCGCGAGGGATATGCGGGGCTCGATGTATTGGTGGGCGCCGACGCCGCGGCGATGACCGCGGAGGCGTGGCCGGACTAAGTGACGCTAGCGCGGACTGCTGCTCGGTCCCGCCACCGGATGGCGGTTCGACACCGTGATCAGCCAATAGAGCGCGCCAAGCGCCAGCGCGACGCCGGCATGGGCCGCGAGCGACTCGATGCTGGCGGTCTTGAAGTCGAGCAGGATGATCTTGCGCGCGATCACCAGGATCGCGATCAGCACGACGATGCGAGCCTGGATGATGCCGGTCTTCTGCTTTATAGAGACGGCGATCGAGTGGTTGAATTCCAGGAGGATGAGGATGGTCAGGATCGTGCCGAACACGTCCTGCAGCATTTCCTGTTCCAGGAACTCCCGGCCGAGTCCGAAATCGATCACCAGCTCGATCGCGGCCAGGACGATCGAGTAGACGATGACCACGGCGATGAACGCCATGATGATGCGGGAGACGACCTGCTCGAAGCGCTGATAGGAGGTGAGCTCGTGCCACTCCTGCTTCAGGGTCTTGAAATCCAGCATGGAGACGCTCCGAGGAAGAATGGAAAAATGCGTGCTTATGGCACGCGCGGGGCATCACGCATGAGAACAACAGCCAACTAAGGACGCGAGCCTACCGTCCCTTCGGCGCGCGCAGCAGCCGCACGATCAGCCAGATCGGGATCACGATCACGGCGCCGAGCAGGAAATAGCGCCACAGCCAGACCACGGCGTCGAAGCCCATGTTCCAGACGTAGCGGATCAAGTCCTCGACGCTGCGCAGGATATTGAACGGATCGAGCCCGAGCACGCGCAGCACCACGCCGACCAGGATGCACAGCAGCACCAGCCGCAAGATCACCATCAACGGCGGCCCGCCGAAGAAACGGGTTGCAGCGTTACCGGCCATGGGTGGCTTCTCCGTCGGCAGCGTCATGGGCACCTCTTAGAGCATGATCCCGAAAAAGCCTGCCCCGGACTTGATCCGGGGTGGAAACCGGTTTTCGGAAAAGATCATGCTCAAACGCAACAAGTCCAGTCTATCACGTCTGCCGATTCGGCACCGCCGACGGCGCGCGGGTATCGAGCAGCGCTTCCAGCGTCTCCAGCCGGTCGGCCTCGGCGGGCGGCTTGTCCCAGCGCAGCCGGCTGATGCGAGGGAAGCGCATGGCGATGCCGGATTTATGACGGGTCGAGCGCTGCAGGCCCTCGAACGCGACTTCGAGCACCAGGCCCTTGCTGCGCTCGTGCACCACCTCGCGCACCGGGCCGAACCGCTCCACGGTGTTGTTGCGGACAAAGCGGTCGAGCTGCAGCAGCTCCTCGTCGGTGAATCCGAAATAGGCCTTGCCGACCGGCACCAGCACGTCGCCGTCGTCGCCCGCGGTCCAGACGCCGAACGTGTAGTCGGAATAGAACGACGAGCGCTTGCCGCTGCCGCGCTGGGCGTACATCAGCACCGCGTCGACGGTGAACGGGTCGCGCTTCCACTTCCACCACTGGCCCTTCGGCCGCCCCGGCACATAGGGCGCGTCGCGGCGCTTGAGCATCACGCCCTCGACCGCCTCGGCATCCTCGCCGGCGCCGGCCGAGGCCGGATCGGCGCGCGCGGCGGCGAGCGCGTCCCAGGTCGTGAACGGGATCAGCGGCGAGATGTCGATGCGCGGCTCGTCGAGGCGCTTGATGAAGGCCTCGAGCCGGGCGCGGCGCTCCGCGAACGGCTTCTCGCGCAGGTCTTCGGTGCCGTCGACCAGCAGATCGTAGGCGCGCAGATGCGCGGGAAATTCGGCGGTGAGCTTGGGCGTGACCGATTTGCGGTTGAGCCGCTGCTGCAGCACGTTGAAGGTCTGCACGCGGCCGTCGCGCACCACCAGCAATTCGCCGTCGATCGAGCCTTCGAAGCGAAGCGCGTCCAGAAGATCGGGGAAGCTCTTGGAAATGTCCTCGCCGGTTCGCGAATAAAGCCGGCACTGGCGGTCGCCGTCATGCACGCCGGCCGATGCCTGGATGCGGATGCCGTCCCATTTCCATTCGGCGATGAAGTCGGCCGGATCGAGCGCGGCGAAGTCGGTTTCCTCGATCGCGTGCGCCAGCATCGCCGGACGGAACGGCGCCGGATCGCTGCTCGATGGTTTCTCGGCGCGGCCTTCGAGCCACGCGAACAGCTCCGCGTAGGGCGGCGCGAGGCCGGGCCAGATCAGCTCGATCTCCTGCACGTCCTTGTCGCCGAGCGCGGCGGCCGCGGTCTTGGCGAGCCGCGCCGAGACGCCGACCCGCAACGCGCCGGTGACGAGCTTGAGCAGCGCCCAGCGGCCGGTCTCGTCGAGCGCGTCGAGCCAGCGCGCGAGCTGCGCGGGAAGCTGGGCCTTGCCGAGCGTGGAGATGGTCGCGACCACGTCGGAAAGAGTGGGAGCGTACGTATTGCCACCGACATTCGCCACGCGCTCGGTGCGCTCCCCTCCACCCACATGCGAAGCATGTGGCGGGGAGGGGTTGGGGGTGGGGGGTGCTTCGAACAGTACGGGCTGGCCCCCCACCCCTAACCCCTCCCCACCGCCATAGCGCGTCGAAGACGCGCGTGAACGCGCTTCAGGCGGGGGAGGGGAACAGACCCGTCGCGCCGCACGTCTGTACCCTCCAGCGGCGCCGGCCACATCAGCGCAATCGTTTCCGAGGTGTCGCCGACATAGTCGCGCGACAGGCCGAACAGCACCGGGTCGGTGCGCTCGGTGATCAGCGTGCGCAGCACATTCGGCTTGGCAAATTGGAACGACAGCGATCCGGTGAGCGCGGCGAGCGCATAGCCGCGGTCGGGATCGGGCGTGTGGCGGAAATAATCCGTCATCAGCCGCAATTTGTTGTTGCGGCCGGGCTCATACGACAGACGATCGAGCAGTTCGGCGAAGCGCTTCATGGCGTCTCGCCGGTTTTGCCGTCGGTCACGCCGTCGCTCTCGTCCTCGTCGCCGTAGCCGACGATGTCGAGCGGCCGCGCTTTCAGGCCGCGCTGCGTGCACCAGTGCACCAGCGCGTCCTCCTGGCCGTGCGTGACCCAGATTTCCGGCGCGCCGGTCGCGGCGATGGTCGCCGTGAGGCCGTCCCAGTCGGAATGGTCGGAGATCACCAGCGGCAGCTCGACGCCGCGCTGGCGCGCCCGCGCGCGCACCCGCATCCAGCCCGATGCGAACGACGACACCGGATCGGGAAAGCGCCGCGACCACACTTCTTGCAACGCCGACGGCGGGCAGATCGCGATCGCGCCGGCAAGCTCGTCCTTCTTGGCGTCGCGCACCGCGCGCAGCTCGCCGAGCGCGATGCCGCGGCTTTCGTAGTAGCGGGTGATCGTTTCCATCGCGCCGTGCAGGTAGATCGGCTTGTCGTAGCCGGCCTTGCGGATCAGCGCGATCACGCGCTGCGCCTTGCCGAGCGAATAGGCGCCGACCAGATGCCCGCGCTCGGGAAACAGCGTCACCGAATGCAGGAGCTTGCCAATCTCGCCGTCGGGGTCGCCGTGGCGGAACACCGGCAGGCCGAAGGTCGCCTCGGTGATGAACACGTCGCATTGGACCAGCTCGAACGGCGCGCAGGTCGGGTCGGCGACCTCCTTGTAGTCGCCGGCGGCGACGATGCGCAGGCCGTTGCATTCGACCGCGATCTGCGCCGAGCCGAGCACATGCCCGGCCGGATGGAAGGTGACGCGTGCGCCGCCGAGCGAGACCGTCTCCCCGTAGCTCACGGCCTGCGTGGTGCCGGCGAAATTCGCGCCGTAGCGCAGCCGCATCAGGTCGAGCGTCTCCTGCGTGGCCATGACCGCGCCGTGGCCGGCCCGCGCATGGTCGGAGTGGCCGTGGGTGATGAGCGCCTTCTCGACCGGCCGCGTCGGATCGATGTAGAAACCGCCGCGCTTGCAGCACACGCCGGCCGGCGTCGGCATCAGGATGTCTTCGGGACGCATGGTCATTTACATAATATCCGTGCGCGCGCTTAGGTACCCCGATGCAACACTTCGTCTCTTCCGGCGACCTGATTGCCGACCGCCGTTTCGAGTTCGCCAAGGACCTCGAAAAGCGCGGCGATCTTGCCGGCGCCGCCGATCTCTATGCGCAGGCGGTCGAGGTCGCGCCCGGCTTCGCCTCGGGCTGGTTCGCGCTCGGTGAGATCAAAGCGCGCCTCGGCGACAATGCGGCGGCGGTCGATGCGTTCCGGCGGGCGCTGGCCGCCGAACCGGAGGATCGCCACGGTGCCACCGTGCAACTGGCGCGGCTGACCGGCGAGGCCACGCCGATGCCGGCCGGCTATGTGCGCGCGCTGTTCGACCAGTACGCCCGGCACTACGATCTCTCGCTGCTGGAAGGGCTCGACTATCGTGGGCCGCGGCTGCTGTTCGACGCGGTGATGGAGGCGTGCGCTGCGCTCGGGCGCGTCCCCTGGTTCGGTCGCGCGCTCGATCTCGGCTGCGGCACCGGATTGGCGGGCGCGGTGTTCGCGCCGCGTGTGGATTCGCTCGTCGGCGTCGATCTCTCCGCCGCCATGATCGAGCAAGCCCGCCGTACTGGCCGCTACAATCAGCTCCACGTCGCCGATGTGCCCGATTTTCTGGCGCGCGAGAGCACGCGCAGCGCCAGTCTCGTTATCGCCGCCGACGTGCTGCCTTATTGCTCCGATCTTGCGCCGCTCGTTCGCGCGGCGGCGCGTGTGCTCGATGACGGCGGCCTGTTCGCATTCACCACGGAAACGCATGAGGGTTCCGGCGTGCTCCTGCGCGAGACGCTGCGCTACGCCCACGGCGAGGATCATGTCCGCGCCGCGCTGGCGGATGCCGGGCTCACTTGTGTCAGTCTCGCGGTCGCGTCGTCGCGCCAGGAGAAGAGCATCCCGGTGCCCGGGCTGGTGGTGGTGGCCGTGAAACCGGCCTCGACGGTGCCGTCTTCGGAGATTACCTCTAACGGGTGACCGTTCTCGAACGTCCTGAAGCCGTGACGCTGCCCGAGCCGTTCGCGCGCTGGTTTGCGCAGCGCGGCTGGGAACCGCGCGCGCACCAGCTCGAACTGCTGGCGAAGGCGCGCGCCGGCCGTTCGGTGCTGCTGATCGCGCCGACCGGCGCCGGCAAGACGCTGGCGGGATTTTTGCCGTCACTCGTCGAATTGAGTGGAGCATCTCGCGGCTTGAGCACGCCGGCGCAACGCGCTCGGTCTGTGCCCCTCCCCCCGCCGAAGCGCTTCGCGTTGAGCGTAGGCGGCGGGGAGGGGTTAGGGGTGGGGGGCGATCTTTTCTCAATCGCGCCACCCCCCACCCCCGACCCCTCCCCACCATTCGCTACGCGAATGGGAGGAGGGGAGCGCACCGAGCAAGCGGCTGGCTCAACTCTCACACACGCAAGCTCATCTCCACCGGCCGCGAGGTGCGGCGCGAGGGCGGGCTGCACACGCTCTATATCTCGCCGTTGAAGGCGCTCGCGGTCGACATCGCGCGCAACCTCGAGACGCCGGTCGCCGAGATGAAGTTGCCGATCCGGATCGAGACCCGCACCGGCGACACGCCGGCGTCGAAGCGCCAGCGCCAGCGCCGCGATCCGCCGCATATCCTGCTCGACGACACCCGAGCAGCTGGCGCTGATCCTGGCCTCGCCCGACGCGCCGTTCCTGTTCGGCTCGCTGCGCCGCGTCGTGCTCGACGAGCTGCACGCGCTGGTGACCTCGAAGCGCGGCGATCTGCTCTCGCTCGGACTGGCGCGGCTGTTCGCGCTGGCGCCCGATCTGACGTCCGTGGGCCTCTCGGCGACGGTCGCCGAGCCCGACGACCTGCGCCGTTACCTGCTGCCGCAGCCACAAAGCGCGCCGATGCTCGCCGATCTCGTCATCGCCGACGAAGGCGCGCCGCCGCATGTCACCATGCTCGATACTGCCGAGCGGTTGCCCTGGGCCGGCCACACCGCGCGCCACGCGATCGGCGAGATCTACGGCCTGATCAAGCAGCACAAGACCACGCTGGTGTTCGTCAACACCCGCAGCCAGGCCGAGGCGATCTTCCAGCAGCTCTGGGGCATCAACGACGACAACCTCGCGATCGCGCTGCATCACGGCTCGCTCGACGTGGCGCAACGCCGCAAGGTCGAGCAGGCGATGACCATCGGGCGGCTGCGCGCGGTGGTCTGCACCTCGTCGCTCGACCTCGGCGTCGACTGGGGCGACGTCGATCTGGTGATCAATGTCGGCGCGCCGAAGGGCGCGTCGCGGCTGTTGCAGCGCATCGGCCGCGCCAATCACCGCATGGACGAGCCCTCGCGCGGCGTGTTGATCCCGGCCAACCGCTTCGAGGTGCTCGAATGCACCGCCGCGCTCGATGCCATCGCCGCCAAGGCGCAGGACACGCCGCCGGCGCGGATCGGCGCGCTCGACGTGCTCGCGCAACACGTGCTCGGTCGCGCCTGCGGCGAGGCTTTCCTGGCCGACGAGCTCTATACCGAGGTGAAGAGCGCCGCGCCCTACGCCGATCTCACCCGCGCCGATTTCGACGCCGTGCTCGATTTCGTCGCCACCGGCGGTTATGCGCTCAAGGCCTACGAGCGCTTCGCCAAGATCAGGCAGGGCAAGGACGGCCGCTGGCGCGTCGCGCATCCGATGATCGCGCAGCGCTACCGCATGAATGTCGGCACCATCGTCGAGGCCGACATGCTGAAAGTGCGCCTGGTGCGCTCGCGCGCCTCCAAGCTGATCCCGCGCGGCGGGCGGCTGCTCGGCGAGGTCGAGGAATATTTCATCGAGATGCTCACCCCCGGCGACACCTTCGTGTTCGCCGGCGAGGTGCTGCGCTACGAGGCGATCGTCGAGGACGAGGTCTATGTCTCGCGCGCAACGTCCGAAGACCCGAAAGTGCCGTCCTACGAAGGCGGCAAATTCCCGCTCTCGACCTATCTCGCCGACCGCGTGAGGGAGATCGTCTCCGACGGCCGGCTTTGGGGCGAGCTGCCGCCGCAGGTGCGCGAATGGCTCGACATCCAGCGCTGGCGCTCGGTGCTGCCGGGCCGGCGCGATCTCCTGGTCGAGACCTTCCCGCGCGCCAACAAATATTATCTCGTCTGCTATCCATTCGAGGGACGCTTGGCGCACCAGACGCTCGGCATGCTGCTCACGCGCCGGCTCGAGCGCGCGCGGATGCGCCCGATGGGCTTCGTCGCCAACGAATATGCGCTGGCGATCTGGGGGCTCGGCGACGTGGCGTTGCGCATCGCACGCGGAGAATTGTCACTCGACCAGCTGTTCGACGAGGACATGCTCGGCGACGATCTCGAAGCCTGGCTCGCGGAGTCCGCGCTGATGAAGCGCACGTTTCGCAATTGTGCGATCATCGCTGGCCTGATCGAGCGCCGATTCCCCGGGCAAGAGAAATCGCGCCGCGAGGTCACGATATCCACTGACCTCGTCTACGACGTGCTGCGCAAACACCAGGCCGATCACGTGCTGTTACGCGCCGCGCGCGCCGACGCTGGTAGCGGGCTGTTGGATATTCGCCGGCTCGGAGAAATGCTCTCGCGTATCCGGGGCCGAATCATTCATAAGTCTCTCGACCATGTCTCGCCGCTCGCGGTTCCCGTGATGCTGGAGATCGGCCGCGAGATGGTCCACGGCGAAGCATCGGACGAGTTGTTGCGCGAGGCCGAGGCGGAACTCGTGAAGGAGGCGATGCAGTGACGGCGGAGGGCGGCGCGGCACAAGCTGCGGTCGGGGGCGATGTCAGCGTCGCCGGCATTGCGCTGGTCGCCGACTGCGCCGGCGCGCTCTACTGGCCGGAGGAAGGCCTGCTGGTCGTCGCCGACCTGCATCTCGAAAAAGGCTCGAGCTTCGCGACCCGCGGCGTGCTGCTGCCGCCCTACGACACCGCGGCGACGCTGGCCAAGCTCGGCGCGCTGGTCGCGCGCTATGCGCCGAAATTCGTGGTCGCGCTTGGCGACAGCTTTCATGACGACGGCGGGCCGGAGCGCGTGTCGCAAAACGATCGCGCCATGCTCGGCTCGCTGCAGCGCGGCCGCGACTGGATCTGGATCGCCGGCAACCACGATCCCGGAACCGGTGCGCGACCTCGGCGGCATCTCCGCCGCGATGTTCGGGATCGGGCCGCTGGTGTTCCGCCATGCGCCGGACCGCGAAGACACGGCAGGCGAGGTTGCTGGGCATCTGCATCCGGTGGCGCGCGTCAACGGCCGCGGGCGCACGGTGTCGCGCCGCTGCTTCGCCACCGACGGCAAGCGCATGGTGATGCCGGCGTTCGGCGCCTATACCGGCGGGCTCAACATTCGCAACGCGGCGTTCGCCGACGTGTTCGGCACCTTCAAGTTCACCGCGCATATGCTGGGCGAGGGCCGCATCTACGCCGTTTCGGCGCAGCGCTGCCTGGGCGACTAGGGCGACATTCATTATTGCGCAGATTGCAGGTCCGCTTTTCGGAAGCAAGCGGACAGGATTTGCTCGCCTTGACGCCGGTAATCGGAATCCTTGCCGCCGCAAATTCTGAGCCGGCTGCGACGCTGTATCCCGCGGCTTCGGGCTTGCCGGTCCTGGGGAATGGGCGGATGCTTCTGCCAAAGGGCGAAGTCCCGGAGGGAGCGAAACATCATGGCCACGCTGTATTTGCGGCTGTTCGCCGTCGCGGTGATTGCACTGTCAGCCATCACGACGGCGCGCGCGCAGGACTATCCGACCAAGCAGGTGCGGATCATCATTCCCTTCGCGCCCGGCGGTCTGAACGATCTGATCGGGCGCATGGTCGCCACCCACCTGAGCGGGAAATTCGGCCGGCAGGTGATTCCGGAGAACCGCGCCGGAGCAGGCGGCGTCATCGCCACCGAGCTCGTCGCGCAGTCGCCGCCCGATGGCCACGTCCTGCTGATCGTGTCGATAGCGAATGCGGTCAATCCGTGGCTCTACAAGCTCAATTTCGATCCGCAGAAGTCGTTCGCTCCGATCGCCGGTATCGTGTCCAGCGAGAACGTGCTTGCGGTCAACAACGACCTGCCGGTCAAGAACGTGAAGGAATTCATCGCGCTCGCCAAGAAGCAGCAGGGCAAGATGCCCTATGCCTCGGGTGGAACCGGGGGCTCGCTGCATCTCGCGATGGAGCTATTCAAGGTCACCGCCGGGATCGAACTTGTGCACATCCCGTTCAAAGGCGCCGGCCCCGGCATCATCGACGTGATCGGCGGTCACACCAAGGCGATCAACGGCACGATCTCGTCGGTGTCGCCGCACATCCGTGCGGGCAAGCTGCGTGCGCTCGCGGTCACCGGCAAGAATCGCAACGAGGCACTGCCTGATGTCCCGACCTTCGAGGAATCAGGCGTGTCCGGCTATGAGGCCGGTAACTGGATCGGTCTTGCCGCGCCCGCGGGAACGCCCGCACCGATCATTGCGAGGTTGCAGAGGGAAATCGCGGAGATGCAGAGGTCGGAGGAGTTCAAGAAGCAGCTCATGCATCACGGCTCCGAAGCTCTTACGTTGGCCACGGCTGAGTTCGGCAAATACATGGACGACGAGATGGAGAAGTGGGGCAAGGTCGTGAAGCAGGCGGGCATCAAGGCGCAATGACAAGCGGACATCAGCCAGCGATTGCCGAACGATCACGATTTGTGGATACACACGCTAATCCCTGCGGAAGATCACCGAGCCGAGCCAGCCGGTGGCGAGCGTCATCATTGCGGTGACCAGCCCGAACAGGAAGCCGTGCGTGCGCGAGGTCGAGGTGACGAACTGCTCGAAGCCGGCCTTGTAGACCTCGAACGCGGAGGGCGCGCGCGCGATCAGCGCGCCGTCCGCGAACAGCCGCACGTCCACCTCGTAATTACCGACCGTCACGCCGGCGGGCAGCGGGATGTCGGCGCGGAATAAAAGCGGCGCCATGAACACGACGCCGTTCGACGATTCGCGGTAGAGGCCGCGCTGCATGTTGATGCGCACGAAGGCCTGCCGGAACGGGTCGTCGGCCGCAGCATCCGCGATCGTGACCGCGGCGCGCTGGGTGAGCGGGATGTTCTCGATGCCGATCTGCAGCCGCCGCCTGGTGTCGGCGCTGGCGATGGCGTCGAGCTCGCGGTTCGCCAGCACCGCGAGATAGGACGGCACATTGTCGAATTCGCGCGAGTCGACATTGAGCCAGATGCCGACTCGGCGCGCCTTGCGGAACGTCACCGCGTCCTGGCGCGGCCCGCTGATGGTGGCGACGATGTCGTAGCCGCCGCGGCGCGGGGTGGCGGTCTCGATGAATCCGAACAGCACGAGATCGGCGCCGGTGAAGCTCGACGTCACCATCACGCGGTGGTTCGAGAGCGAGGCGATCAGGCGCTGCGCCGCGGCCGGCGCGCTGGCGGTGCAGAGCGCGGCAAGCGCGAGCAGCGTGACGGCGATGGCGCGTTTCTTTCTCATCGCGGCGTCTCCAGCGTCCGCACGACATAGAGGTCGTCGGGCTGCAGCACCAGATTGAACGCGAAGCGCACGCCGACCGCAACCACCAACAAACCGAGCAGCAGCCGCAAATGTTCCCCGCGGGTCTTCTGCCCGGTCCGGGCGCCGAACTGCGCGCCGATCACGCCCCCGACGATCAGGATCAGGGCGAGCACCGCGTCGACCTGGTGATTGGTCGCGGCATGCATGACGATCGCGAATGCCATGGTCACCAGCGTAAGGATCAGCGAGGTGCCGATCACCACCGAGGTCGGCACCCGCATGATGTAGATCAGCGCCGGCACCACCAGGAAGCCGCCGCCGATGCCGATGAAGGTCGAGATGAACTCGACCACGAAGCCGATCACCAGCACCGGAATGATCGAGCCGTAGATCTTCGAGCGCTTGAAGCGGAATTTCAGCGGCAGGCCGTGGAACCAGGCGTGGCTGCCGGGACGGCGCAGCTCGGTCGGCCGGCCGAGCCGCGCGCGGTTGATGGCGCGCGCGCTCTCCACCAGCATCAGCGTGCCGACCACGCTGAGCAGGATGACGTAGGCGATGCCGATGGTGATATCGAGCTGGCCGATCGCGCGCAGCCGGTTGAACATCCACACGCCGCAGGCCGCGCCGACCAGGCCGCCGCATAACAACAGCATCGCCAGCGCCGGATCGAGCGCGCGCCGCCGCCAATAGGCGAACGCCGCCGAGAACGTCGTGCCGGCGATGTGGCAGGTCACGGTCGCGGCGGCGACCGCCGGCGGGATGCCGATGAAGATCAGCAGCGGCGTGGTGAGGAAGCCGCCGCCGACACCGAACATGCCGGAGATGAATCCGATCGCGAGCCCGATGGCCAGGATGACGAGGATGTTGACCGGCAGCTCGGCGATCGGAAGGTAGATCTGCACGGGTCAAGTCCGTCGGTTCGCGCCGAAAAAAGCTGATCGACCCTCGACCGGAGTCGCGGCGTTTTTCAAGCGCAACGGGGTCGCGGGTTCGAAAACTCGGCAGGCAGGCAGGTGTTATTGTAGCGGCGTTCGCCGCACGAGGCACGTCCCGCGCGGCTTTTTATTGTGCAGGACGCTTCGATTGCTTCTCGGGCGCTTGCCTGTCAGCTTTGGGGCCGACGGTGCGCTTGGCGGTCGAGGGCGCCGGCACGCCGTCCCAGCCGCCGGCCGGGAGGCGCACCTGGATCGCCGCTTCGGGCTGCGGCAGCGGCTTCCAGGACTGCGCGGCCGCCATCGCTGCTGCCAGCGCCTCCTTGTTGAGGCGCAAGCCGATGTCGTCGCGCTTCTTGGCGGCGTCGCGGTCGCCTTCGCGGCTCGCGAGCGCGAACCACTTGAAGGCCTCCGCCAGGTTGGTTTCGACGCCGATGCCGCGGGCATAGAGGATCGCCAGATTGTACTGGCTGTCGATGACGCCGTGGTCGGCCGCCTTGCGGAACCAGCGCGCCGCGGTCTGGTAGTTGGGCTTGCCCTCGATGCCCTCGGCATAGAGCACCGCGAGATTGTGCATCGCCTTGGCGTGGCCGGCTTCGGCGGCCGCCACGTAGAGCCGGCGCGCGGTGTCGAGGTTCTTCTGGACTCCGATGCCCTTCTCGTGAAGCCCGCCGAGCCGGAATTGCGCCGGCGCCAAGCCCTGGTTGGCGGCGCGCTCGAACCACGCCACTGCTTCGGGAAGGTTTTGCGGGACACCGTTGCCGTCGGCGAGGCGCGACGCGACCTCGTATGCCGCGGCGGCGTCGCCATTCGCGGCGGCGGCGCGCAGGCCGCTGGTGATGCCGGCGGGCAGCCGGTCGGCGGGGGTGTTGCGCGCCGGCGATGCGGGGGGCGCAGGCATGATGGCGGCCGGCGGTGTGATCGCGGCCTGCATGGCGGGGTGCCGGGTCGAGCCGGTGGTGTCGCGATCGGCGCTGGCGCCGGCCGGGATCGCCGGCGGCACGCCGATGCCGAACCCATTCGGCGAAATCGTAAGACCGGGCGGCAGCGCGGTCGATTGACGTTCCGACGGCGCCGGCGCCGAGACCCGCGGTGGCTCGGCCACGGAGATGTTCTCGTCGCGGGTCGCATGCGTGGTGACCGGCTGCTCGGCGGTCAGCGTTGCGCCGGGCCAGAACCGTGAGGCCACGAATTGCACGGCGTCGGGCCAGAACCGCTTGGTCGCGAAGTATGCGGCGCCGAGCACGATCGCGACCGCGCAGACGCCGACCACGAGCTTGCGGATTTGGCCCCCGAGCTTGCCGGTCGTCGACTTGTCACCCTCGCCTTCGGCGGCGGGATCGGTGGTGGTGCGCTTCGGCGGCGGGCCCTCGACGATGGCGGCCTGCGCGGCGCGGCGGGCGGCGGCGATGAAATTCGATTTGCCGGCGGGGTCGGGGATGACCGGCGGCCGCACATTTTCGAGCGCCGCTTCGGAGGCGGCGATGCGGTCGGCGGGGGAGTTGCCGCGTCCGCGTCCGGCGCCGGGCTCGAGCGGATGGTCGGGCGGCAGGTCGGGATCGATCGGGCGCCGCTCCAGGGTCGGCGATGGATTCACGCGCGGCGCCGGCGGCAGGTCGGGGGGCGACACGTCGCGGAACATGGCCGACTGGGTGGGCGCAACCGGCGGGCTCGGCAGCACGTCCGGCAGGGATAGGGCGGGCTCGGACGACGCAATCGCCGGCACATAGGCGTGGACGGACTGGGTGTGGAGGGGCGCCGGCTCCGGCTTATCGGCCGCGCGGCGCTGCGGCGTGCTGCGCATGCCGGCCTCGATCGAGGACAGCCGGTCGACCACATGGCCGAGCGTGCCGTGCACGGTCTCGAGCGAATCCCTTGTGCGCTCGACGTCGCGCTTGAGCGCGTCGGCTTCGGTGTTTTCCATGCCACCGCGTGGCGGCGACATGCGCTGACCTTCCATCTGGATCAAGAGATCGGCCAGTCCGCGCTCGATCGCGCCGAGATGGTCGAGGCGCGCGTCGGAGGCGTCGAGCTTCTCGGCCAGCCGCATGATGCGGTCTTCGAGATAGTTGACCGCGCTCTGGTCGGAACGGCCGGCATGCAGCTGATCGACCTTGTCGGCGAGGCCGCGCACCACCGTCTCGAGGCCGGCGGCGTCGCCGGCCGCCGCGCCGCGCGGCTGCTGCAGCGCGTCGGCGATTGCGGCGATCCGCTGCTCCATCAGCGAGAACGCGTCGGACGACGCGACCTGATCGACGCGGGAGGAAAGCATCCGCACTTCATCGGACAATTGCGCAAGCGTGTCGTTCGAGGCGACATGCGAAACCACACCGCGCAATGCGACGATCGCGCCTTCGAGCTGCTTGAGCGCCTCCGGATCCGGCCCGGCGCCGGCGATGCGGTCGACCTTGTGAGACAGGCTGCTGAGAGCCTGGTCGAGCCCGGCCAGGCCTTCAGCAGGGGTCAGCGCGCGCAGCGCGTCGCGGACTTCGGTGAGGCCGCGCTCGACGCCCGCCATCGTGACGCCATCGGCGCCGGCATGGCGTTCGCTGTCGATGCGCGACGCCAGCGAGCGGACCTCGGTTTCCAGGGCCTCGATCGCCTGCCGCGGCATCGCTTCCTTGAGCATCATGCCGATCTCGGCAAGGTCGTCGCGCAGGGTCTCGACCGCGGCGTCGATTCCGCAGGGCCGCATGGTCTCGATGCGGGCGTTGATCTGGCGGAGCTGCTGCTCGAGGTCGGGCAACTGCTGCGTCGGTGCGCGCGGCAATTCCATCGGTGCGGCGGCGGCGCCACCGCCGTCGAGCATGCGCTGCGCGGCTTCGATTTCGGCCAGCGCCTGGTCGACCGAGACGTCCGAGCCGGCCGCCGCCGGCGCGAGCCGTGGCGCGGTTGGCGGTGCGTAGCCCAACGGCGCCGCACTTCCCATGGCCCCCAGACGATCGATCTTGCGGTCGAGCCGCGCCAGCACATCGGCGATCGCACCCGAATCGTTGCCGCCCATCGCCGGCTGCCGTCCCGGCGTGCGGGACGCGTTGGCGGAGCTCAGGTGGTCGACCTGGCGGGCGAGCTCGTCGAGCCGGGCGCTGACATCCGAGAAGCTCGACTCGCGACGAGCGGGTTCATCCTGGCGCCAGCTGCGGGTGTCGGGCGATTCACGGTAGGGGCCGCGGTGGTCGAAATCGGAAAGCTGGTGCGCGCCTGGCTCGATCCCGGCGTGCCGCGCGGATTGGGCGATGACGGTGTCGAGCCACTCCTCGACCGACATCCCCGATCGGCGCGCGGCTTCGCGGGCGGAGTCGATCACCTCCGGCCGGACGCCTCGCATGTGCCACGGAACGCCAGAAGTCATGCCCGCATCCAACTGTTTACAAGGCGCGGGAGCCGCGGCGGCCTTTGCCAACCCACGGCTCCTTTAACAGGTGGTGGACGAACTGCGCGGCCCTGTACCCCTGGCGTGCAGTTTCTGCGCGCTACGGTAAATGAACGGTTAAGAAACGGTGCTGAAGGGCTTGATCCGGCAGATCATTTCGGCGCGTAGCGGCGCCGGCACAGGCCGGCTGCGGCCGACCGGGGGTCCGCAATTCCGGATGCGGCGTGGCGGGCATTGGTGGTATCCATGGCTGCGAGGCCCTGATTCACGCGGCACAACTCTCGCCGCCGCGCGGGTATTCCGTCCCAAGATCGCCAAACGAGTGATGTGTTGAGCGTAGCGCGTTGAAGCGTGGCGCCCGCGTGCGCTAGTGCCGCCCCAAGGAGGACTGACGTGCCGACTTACAAGGCTCCCGTCGACGACGCGATGTTCCTGCTCAACGACGTCTTCCAGATCAGCCGCTTGAACAATCTGCCCGGTTTCGCCGACGCCACCCCCGACCTGATCGAGGCGGTGCTGGGCGAGGCGGCGAAGCTCGCCGAAGAGGTGATGCAGCCGGTCAACCGCTCCGGCGACGAGGAGGGCTGCACGCGCCACGACGACGGCAGCGTCAGCACCCCGAAGGGATTCAAGGAAGCCTACCGGCAATATGCCGAGGGCGGCTGGATGGGCATCTCGGCGCCGGCGGAATTCGGCGGGCAGGGGCTGCCGGAGACGATGACGACCATCGTCAACGAGATCATGGCGGCGGCCAACATGGCGCTGACCATGTATCCGGGCCTTACGCAGGGAGCGATCGCAGCAATCCTGACCCACGGCACGGCGGAGCAGAAGGCGGCCTATCTGCCGAAGATGATCGAGGGCAAGTGGACCGGCACCATGAACCTCACGGAGCCGCATTGCGGCACCGATCTCGGTCTGTTGCGCACCAAGGCGACCAAGCAAAGCGACGGCTCCTACAAGATCACCGGCACCAAGATCTTCATATCGGCGGGCGAGCACGACCTCACCGAGAACATCGTGCATCTCGTGCTGGCACGCATCGAGGGTGCCCCCGCCGGCATCCGCGGCACGTCGCTGTTCATCGTGCCGAAATTCCTGGTGAACGCCGACGGCACGCTCGGCGCGCGCAACGCCGTCACCTGCGGCTCGATCGAAGAGAAGATGGGCATCCACGGCAACGCCACCTGCGTCATGAACTATGACGGGGCGACCGGATTCCTGATCGGCGAGGAGAACCGCGGCATCAATGCGATGTTCGTGATGATGAACGAGGCGCGGCTCGCGGTCGGCGCGCAGGGGCTCGCGCAGTCCGAGGTCGCCTACCAGAACGCCGCCATCTACGCGCGCGACCGCCTGCAGGGCCGCGCGCTCACCGGGCCGAAGTTTCCCGACAAGCCGGCCGATCCGATCATCGTGCATCCCGACGTGCGCCGCATGCTGATGGCGATCCGCGCGTTCAACGAAGGCGCCCGCGCGCTGGTGATCTGGACCGCGCTGCAGGGCGACGTCGAGCATCGCTCGCCCGACGAGAAGGCGCGGCAGGCGGCGGCCGACCACATGGGCCTGCTCACGCCGGTGATCAAAGGCGTGCTCACCGACCAGGGCTTCGCCAATGCGGTGATGGCGCAGCAGATCTATGGCGGCCACGGCTACATCAGCGAGCAGGGCATGGAGCAGTTCGTGCGCGATGCGCGCATCGCGATGATCTACGAGGGCGCCAACGGCGTGCAGGCGATGGACCTGGTCGGCCGCAAGCTCGCGCGCGACGGCGGCCGTGCCTTGCAGGCGTTCTTCACCGAGGCGCAGGGCTTCATCAAGGAGAACGGCAGCGACGCCATGAAGCCTTTCGTCGCGCCGCTCGGCGTCGCGCTCGGCCATCTGCAGCAGGCGACGATGTGGCTGATGCAGAACGCGATGGCGAAGCCGGACAATGCCGGCGCCGCCGCCACCGACTACATGCATCTCTTCGGCCGGGTCGCGATCGGCTACATGTGGTGCCGCATCGCCAAGGCCGCGCAGGCGAAGCTTGCCGCCGGCGCCGACGAGCGCATGACGGCGAGGCTCGTCACCGGGCGCTTCTTCATGGAGCGCATGCTGCCGGAGACGGCGACGCATCTCGCGCGCATCCAGTCCGGCGCGGCAAGCCTGATGGAGCTGCCGGCGGAGGCGTTCTAGCGGCCGCCGGGTTCGACGCCTATCAACGCGCCGCCGGCTGGATCGATTTGCCATCGTCCGGCGTTAAGCCGTCGAATGGACCCATCACCAGGGAAAACGCGATGATCTCACCGTGGCGATCGCGCCTGACCGGCGGCTGCCAATGTGGCGCCGTGCGTTACGAACTGATGGAGCCGCCGGTGCGGGCCTGCATCTGTCACTGCCGAATGTGCCAGAAGGCCTCCGGCCAGCCGTTCATGGCGTTCGCGACAGTCAAACAGGAGCACCTCAATTGGACGCGCGGCGCGCCCGGCGTGTTCAAGAGCTCGAACGTGGCGCAGCGCGGCTTCTGCAAGGATTGCGGCACGCCGCTGACCTTCAAGTTCGATGGCGAGGAGATCGCCGTCACCACCGGCAGCCTCGATGATCCGACGGCCGCGCCCCCGACAGTCCAATACGGCGTCGAGAGCACGATTGCCTGGTGCGTGACGCTCGGCGACCTGCCGCGGGTGCGCACCGAGGACGATTTCGGTCCGGAGCTCGCGGCGCGGTTCGCGAGCTATCAGCATCCCGACAGCGAGACGTAAGCGGCGATCGTGTGCAAGTGCTGATCGCGGGTGCAAGATCTGCTATTAGTTCATGGTTAGGAGCGAACCATGACTAAGAAGACTGATCTGGACGCTGGTGAGCAGCAAGCCCGACTCGACGCGTTGCGATCCGCTCTGATCGAGGGCGAGAAAAGTGGTCCATCAACACACTTTGATTTCGACGAGTTTATTGAGCGGAAGCGGCGACAGCGCGCGACATCCAGATGAGTGGTTAAAGCCATTTCTAGCCAACGGACCAGCCGTTCACCGCACCAGCATCAGTCCCGCGGTCACGACCACGAGGATCACCACCGTCGTGCCGGTCACGGTCGCGACATGGCGCCAGCCGAGCGCGGCGATGGCGGGCAGCGAGGTGCCGAGCCCGAGCGCGCCGATCGCGATCAGCAGGCCCCAGGTCGAAGCCTCGACCAGCGGCGCCTTGAGCAGCGCGAACGACGGCGTGATGGCCGGGATCGCCAGCGCGGCGCTGTTGAGGATGCAGAGCAGCACGAACACCAGCGCGAACATCGGGAACGGGATCTTCGCCGCGTCGGCGGCGACCGCGCGGCGCGCGAAGAACCATCCGATCGCCAGCACCACCGGCAAGCAGCAGGAACACGCGGAACAGCTTCACGATCACGGCGGTGTTGCCGACCGGGTCCGACACCGCGTAGCCGGCGCCGACCACCTGCGCGACGTCGTGGATGGTGGCGCCGAGCATGATGCCGGTCGCCTGCTCGTCGAAGCCGAGCGCGGTGCAGATCAGCGGGTAGAGCACCATCGCGACCGTCGACAGCGCATTGACCGCGACCACGACGAAGGCGACGTCGGCTTCCTTGCCTTTGTAGTCCGGCACCACGATCGAGGTCGCGAGCGTCGCCGAGGCGCCGCACACCGCGGTGCCGGCGCCGGCGAGCGCGCCGTAGCCGGCCTCCTGGTTGAACCAGCGCGCCAGCAGGAAGCCGGCGGCGATCGTGACCACCATCGCGATCACCACCAGCACGGCGGTGGCGAAGCCGAGCGAGGCGATCTCATGCAGCGCGACGCGCAAGCCCAGCAGCGCGACCGCCCAGCGCAGCAGCGTCTTCAGGCAGAACACGATGCCGGGCTGAAACAGCGGGCGCCGCGCAATCGGATTGAGCGCGATGCCGATGAACAGCGCGATCACCATCGCCGGAATCGGGACCAACCGCGCAACAAGCGGCGCCAGCATGACCGCGGCGATCGCGACCAGCGCGGACAGCGCCAGCCCGGGCAAGACTTTGCGGGTCGCCTGCATTGTCCTCAATCGCGCCGCGCGCTCATCGGGATGACAGGGCCGGCAGCCGCAGCATGCCCGGATGTCCGGCGCAATGCGGTCAACAACTGACGGCCCGTTGGACGGTGGAACAGAAGATTGGCCTACGGAGCCAACCGATCGGGAAACATCGTTCTAATATTGGATCGTCGTACAGAGCGCAATTACCGGCGGGCGGCTTGGTGATCGCATCAGGTCCTGAAGCTCGAACGGTCCTTCCGGGCTCGACGCTTCGACGGACACGAGGATGCGCTCGGTCTCGGCACCGCCCAGGCCGAATGGCAGCAGCAGGCGCTCATGGTGGACGATGCGGCCCGCGGGGTCGCGCATGTCGGCAACGGTATAGACGGGACCCTTGGTGCTGATGACCTTGCGGTAGGTCGAGAGGGCAGGGCCGACGTATGCCGGCGGCAGGACATCGTCGATGAATTTGCCCACACAATCGACCGCCCCCAAGGCTTCGGCGAGCCGCGTTCCGTGAAATCCGATCCGGAAGCGCTGGGCGCCGCCGCCGTCAGTTCCGACGACCTCCATCCAGGCCAGGTTGTCGAGGGGGATGGCGAAGTCGTTGGCGGTCAAGCCGCGCCAGATCGGCAATGATCCAGGACCGCGTTGCGATGCCCAATAATCGAGCAGCCAGCGTTGATGGGCCGACCGGACAATTTCCGGCCCGGATTGCATGAATTCCATCTCCAGCGCCTTCCCTCAGCGGCGCGGATTTGCGTAAAGGTGCCGAGCAAAGTCAATGGCCTCGCTCGCATCCCGTGCATGCGGACGGTAAGCTGACCCCGGCCCGATTCGCAGTAAGTAAGTCTACGTATTTTGTCCCCTGCGATGCTGCGGACCTTTGCACTAGTGCCGCCGATTTGAAGTTCCTACATCAGTTGCGGCAACTCGGTTAGGACCTTCAAATCGAAAAGCGGCACTAGCAAATACGCCTTGCTAGTGTGGCTTTGGTTCAGCAGTTCGCTACCGGTGCTGCTGCCAAGCGCGGCGAACTTCTGAACCGCCACACGAGCTGTTGCGTTGACCATGCGCTCGCGAGGCCCGCTAAAGTCGATGCCGTCGCAAGGACCGTCAGGAGAATTCGATGCCGGACGCCTTCATCTACGATCACGTTCGCACGCCGCGCGGTCGCGGCAAGGCCGACGGCGCGCTGCATGAGGTGACCGCGCTCAACCTCGCGGCGCAGACGCTGGCCGCGCTCAAGGCGCGCAACAAGCTCGACACTGCGATGGTCGACGACGTCGTGCTCGGCTGCGTCGATCCGGTGGGCGAGGCCGGCGGCGACATCGCGCGCGCCGCGGCGATCGTCGCCGACTACGGCAACGAGGTGCCGGGCGTGCAGATCAACCGTTTCTGCGCCTCGGGCCTCGATGCGGTGAATTTCGCCGCCGCGCAGGTGATGTCCGGGCAGCACGACATGGCGGTCGGCGGCGGCGTCGAATCGATGAGCCGCATCGGCATCGGCGCCTCCGGCGGCGCCTGGCCGGTCGATCCCTCGATCGCGCTCAAATCCTATTTCATGCCGCAGGGCATCTCCGCCGACCTGATCGCGACCAAATACGGCTTCTCGCGCGCGCAATGCGACGAATACGCGGTCGAGAGCCAGAAGCGCACGGCGGTGGCCTGGCAGGAAGGCTATTTCGGCGGCTCGGTAGTCCCGGTGAAGGACCCGAACGGGCTCACCATCCTGGCGCGCGACGAGCATCCGCGGCCCGACACCAACATGCAGTCGCTGGCCGCGCTCAAGCCGTCGTTCGTGCAGATGGGCGAGCTCGGCGGCTTCGATGCGGTCGCGGTGCAGGCGCATCCCGAGGTCGAGTTCGTCGAGCACGTGCACCATGCCGGCAATTCCTCCGGCATCGTCGACGGCGCCGCCGCGGTGCTGATCGGCAGCCGCGACGCCGGCCGTGCGGCGAAGCTCAAGCCGCGCGCCAAGATCAGGGCGTTCGCCAATATCGGCTCCGATCCGGCGCTGATGCTCACCGGGTCCGATCGACGTCACCGAGAAGGTGCTCAAGCGCGCCAAGATGAAGCTCAAGGACATCGACCTGATCGAGGTGAACGAGGCGTTCGCCGCGGTGGTGCTGCGCTTCCTGCAGGCGTTCAAGGTCGATCCCGGACAAGGTCAACGTCAACGGCGGCGCGATCGCCATGGGCCATCCGCTGGGCGCGACCGGCGCCATGATCCTCGGCATCGTGATCGACGAGCTCGAGCGCCGCGATCTCGAGACCGCGCTGGTGACGCTCTGCATCGGCGCCGGCATGGGCACCGCGACGATCATCGAGCGGGTGTGAGCGATGCCCAAGATCGACATCGCCAAGGCGGTGGTGCGCACCAAGGGCGTCTATCCGTAGCCATACCGCTCGGTGACGGACGGGCGCGAGAAGGCGGCGCTCGGCAATGTCGCCGGCCTCACGCAATTCGGCGTCAACCTCACGCGGCTGAAACCCGGCGCGGCGTCGGCGCTGCGGCACTGGCACGAGCAGGAAGACGAATTCATCTACGTGCTCGAAGGCGAGCTGGTGCTGGTCGAGGACGGCGGCGAGACGCTGCTCGGGCCGGGCGATTGCGCGGGCTTCAAGGCCGGCGTGTCGAACGGCCACCAGCTCGTCAACAAGTCGCAACGCGACGCGCGCTATCTCGAAATCGGCACGCGCGCGGCGACCGAGCGCGCGCATTATCCCGATGTCGATCTGGTCCTGGAGCGCGACGAGAACGGCGCGCGCTTTCTGCACAAGTCCGGCGAGCCGTATCCGCAGGAGCCCTGAGCCATGCACATGGTCCATTTCAAGCTCGACACCGACGCCGACGGCATCGCGCTCGTCACCTGGGATTCGCCCGGCCGCTCGATGAACGTCATCGACCTCAAGGTGATGGAGGAGCTGGCGAGCATCATCGAGAAGGTCGCGGGCGACGCCGCGATCAAGGGCGCGGTCATCACCTCGGGCAAGGACACGTTCTGCGCCGGCGCCGATCTCACCATGCTCGAGATGCTGAGCCGCGAGTTCACCGACGTCATGCGCGAGCAGGGCGAGGAGATGGGCGTGCAGCGGCTGTTCGAGGAGGGCCGCAGGCTGTCGCAGCTCTACCGGCGGCTCGAAACCTCGCGGCAAGCCGTGGGTCGCGGCGATCAACGGCATGACGCTCGGCGGCGGCTTCGAATTGTGCCTCGCCTGCCACCACCGCGTCGCCGCCGACAATCCGAAATCGCGCGTCGGCCTGCCCGAGATCAAGATCGGGCTGTTCCCCGGCGCCGGCGGCACCCAGCGCATCGCGCGCATGATGATGCCGGGCGACGCGCTGCAATTCCTGCTCAAGGGCGACCAGATCAGGATCGCGCAGGCCAAGGGCATGAAGATCGTCGACGCGGTGGTGCCGGCGGGCGAGCTGATCGAGGCCGCCAAGAAGTGGATCAAGGACGGCGGCAAGCCCGTCAATCCGTGGGACGTCGACGGCTTCCGGCTGCCCGGCGGGCTCGTCTATTCCAAGGCCGGCATGATGACGTTCCCGCCGGCGAACGCGATCTACCGCCGCGAGACCTACGACAACTATCCGGCCGCGCGCGCGATCATGCAGACGGTGTACGAAGGCCTGCAGCTTCCGATGGAGCAGGCGCTGCGCGTCGAGTCGCGCTGGTTCGCGAAGATCCTGCGCACGCCGGAAGCGGCGGCGATGATCCGCTCGCTGTTCGTCTCCATGCAGGAGCTCAACAAGGGCGCGCGGCGGCCGAAGGACGTGCCGCCGCAGAAATTCAAGAAGGTCGGCATCATCGGCGCCGGCTTCATGGGCGCCAGCATCGGCTACGTCACCGCGCTCGACGGCATCGAGGTGGTGCTGATCGACCGCGACCAGGAATCCGCCGACAAGGGCAAGGCAGCATTCCCACAAGCTGATGACCGAGCAGGTCAACCGCGGCCGCGCCACCTCGGCCGAGCGCGAAGCGCTGCTGGCGCGCATCACCGCCGAGCGCCGACTACGGCGCGCTCGCGGATTGCGACCTCGTGATCGAGGCGGTGTTCGAGGACCGCAAGGTCAAGGCCGAGACCATCAAGAAGGCGCAGGCCGTGATCGGCGACAAGACGATCTTTGCGTCGAACACCTCGACGCTGCCGATCACGCTCGCTGGCGGACGAGTTCAAGGATCCCGCGCGCTTCATCGGCATTCATTTCTTCTCGCCGGTCGAGCGCATGATGCTGGTCGAGATCATCCTCGGCAAGAAGACCGGCGACGTGGCGCTCGCGACCGCGCTCGATTTCGTGCGCGCGATCCGCAAGACGCCGATCGTGGTCAACGACTCGCGCGGCTTCTTCGCCAACCGCTGCGTGCTCAATTACATCCAGGAAGGCCACCTGATGTTCATGGAGGGCGTGCCGGCGGCGATGATCGAGAACGTCGGGCGCATGGCCGGCATGCCGGTCGGCCCGCTGTCGCTCAACGACGAAGTGGCGCTCGACCTCGGCTGGAAGATCCTGAAGGCGACCGAGGCCGATCTCGGCCCGAAGGCGGTCAGGCCGGAACAGAAATGGCTGCTGCAGGAACTGGTCGAGAAGCGCGGCCGGTTCGGCCGCAAGAACGGCAAGGGGTTCTACGACTATCCGCCGAACGGGCCGAAGCGGCTGTGGCCGGGCCTCGCCGAACTGCAGAAGAAGAAGCTCGATCCCGACAAGATCGACATCCAGGAGCTCAAGTATCGCCTGTTGATGGTGCAGTCGCTGGAAGCCGCGCGCTGCGTGGAGGAGGGCGTCATCACCGACGTGCGCGAGGCCGACGTCGGCTCGATCCTCGGCTTCGGCTTCGCGCCGTTCACCGGCGGCACGCTGTCCTATATCGACATGATGGGCACCAAGCGCTTCGTCGATATCTGCAAGAAGCTCGAGAAGAAATACGGCGAGCGCTTCAAGCCGCCGAAGCTGCTGATCGACATGGCGCAGAAGGGCGACACCTTCTATGGCCGCTTCGCACCGGGCACCGCGCAGGCGGCGTAGACCACGCGGGATGGCCTCGTAGGGTGGGCAAAATCGCTTGGCACTGAGTTTGATGGTGGGCACGGCGCGAGCGCGATTTTGCCCACCTTCAACACCGAACGCGCGCCTTTGCCCACCCTACAAAGCGCGATGCGCAGCACATCACTCAACCACAATGTCCGCGATCACCGGCAGGTGGTCGGTGGCGCGCCAGGCGTGGCGATCGACGAAGCTGTGCTTCAGGATATGCGGCGGCCAGCAGAAGATGCGGTCGAGGCGCAACATCGGGCACCACGACGGGAACGTCGCGTGCCGCGTGCGCCCCGGCAGCTCGTGCTTGAGCGCGTGGCGCAGCGAGCCCGGCCAGAACCAGTCGTTGAAGTCGCCGAGCATGACCGTCGGCAGGGTGTGGCGGCGCGCGATCGCGACCAGGCGTCTGGCCTGGGTGCGGCGCTCGGTGAAGCTCAGTCCGAAATGCGTGGCGACCACGCGAATCTTGCCGTGACCGCAATGCACCTCGGTCTCGATCGCGCGGCGCGGCTCGCGGTCGGCATGGGTGATGTCGTGGACCTCGGTGGCGTTGAACGGACAGCGGCTGACCAGCATCTGGCCGTAGTCGCCGTCGGCGGTGCTGATCGACTTGGCCTCGATGCCGTGATCGCCGACCGCTTCGCGCAGCAGCTCGAACGGCGAGCGCGCACCGGCGGCGCGGCGGGAATCGACCTCCTGCAACGCCACCACATCGGGATTGTGCCGGTCGATGGTCTCGGTGATGCGTTCGAGCGAGAACCGCCCGTCGGGGCCGATCCCGCCGTGGATGTTCCACGTCATCACGCGGAGCGTGCTGCTGCCGGATTGCGCCATTACGCCTGGTTTCTCCGGCGGCTGCGCGTCACCAGCGCCTGGATGCCGAGCGAGGCGCCGATCCAGGCCACCACCGCCAGCACGAACAGGCTGACGTTGAGCGGCGTCGGCGCGGTCAGCACGTTGAAGATCTGGTAGCCGAGCGCCGACATCAGCACGAGCCCGGGCAGCATCCCGAGGATGGTGCCGAGCATGTAGTCGATGAATGGAATCCGGCTGGCGCCGGCGGCGAGGTTGACGACGGTGAACGGCGCCACCGGCACCATCCGCACGGTGGCGATCGCGAGCACGCCGTGCCGCGTGATAGCGCGGCGGATACGGTTGAGCCGCGGGCCAAGCACGTTCTCGAGCATCTCGCGCCCGATCAGCACGCCGACGCCATAGGTCACGACCGCGCTGGCGGCGGCGCCGGCGGCGGCATAGGCGAAGCCGAGCCACGGACCGAAGGTGGCGGCGGTGGCCGCGATCAGCAGCGTCACCGGAAACACCAGGAGCCCGCCGATCACGAACACCGCCAGCACGATCGCGGGCGCCGCCGGGTTGGCGGCGATATCCGCGAACCACTCGCCGATCGTGTGCGGGTTGGTGAGCGACGCCAGCGGCGTCAGCCGCCACGCCAGCATCAGCAGGACCACAAACAGCCCGAGCGCAATGACCTTCGCGAAACGGCGCAGCCGCCGCGCCGGCGGCCGCTCGCCCACGAAGGATTTGGCGAATTCCGGCGCCGCGATCGGCCGCTCGGGATCGCCGAACTCTTCGAGCGCCGTCATCTGCCCGGGCGCCGCATGGTCGAGCGCGATCGGCGCCAGGCTGTGGCCGTTCTGTGACAACGACTCGATCGCCTTGATGAGCGAGTTGTGCTGCGCGGCGGCGGCGGCGAGCTCGCGCGCGCCCACGCCGCAGAAATGGCCGACCAGGCGATCGCGCACGCCGAGAATTTGCTGGCGGTGCTGCGCGCTCGCGGCCTCGAAGGCGAGATCGCACTCGGTGTCGACGCCGAACGAGCGGTTGTTCAGGTTGGCCGATCCGACCCGCAGGAAACGATCGTCGACGATCATCACCTTGGAATGAACCATGGTGTCGATGCTGCGACCGTTGTCCGCGACCTTCGGATAAAGAAAGCGCACGCGCTCGCTGACGCCCTTGTCGGCGAACACCTGCATGAAGCGGCCGAGCCCGGCCTGCATGGTCTGCTCTTCCAGCCACGAGTGCGCATGCTTCGGTGTCACCAGCACGGCCTCGAGACCGGGCCGCGTTCGCATCCGATCGGCAAGGTGTTCGGCGAAGCGTTTCGAGGTGAGATACTGGTTCTCGATATAGATGCAGCGCTCGGCGCGATCGACCATGTCGAAGAACAGGGCTTCGACCTCGCGGATCTCGCTCTCGTCATCGAGCGCGGGGCTGGTGCGGGCGATGCCGAGGTCGATATCGGTCAAGTCGGGCGTGACGCTGTTCGGCCACGGGTCGCCGGTCGGACGCACCGGCGGCGCGCGCTCGCAGGCGCCGCGAGTCCAGCGCACGCGCGCAAGCTCCGCCAGCGCCGCCGCCGCTTTGCCGTCGACCATCGCCTGCACGTCATGGAACGGCGCATAGGGCACGCCGGCGAGGTCGACGCGGCGCGGATCGTCGAGGCGATGCGCGCGGGTGTCCCAGCGCCGGGTGGTGAGATCGAGCCCGCCGGAGAACGCAAGCGCGTCGTCGACCACGACGATCTTCTGGTGCTGCGAGGCGCCGAACGGCAGGTCGTCGTCGAGGCAGAAACGGATTTGCCTTGGTGTCCCCCAACGCACGGCCGCGGTCGGAAACAGCTCGCGCTCGTTGGCATAGAGAATCGAATAGTCCCACACCAAAACGTGAATGAGCAGCTCCGGCCGCCGCTTTACGATCGCGCTGAGGAAATCGATGAGGCCCTCAGGAAGTCCGTCGTCCGCCCGGTCGTCCTCACCGACCAGGCGGGTGCGGCTGTCGAGGTCCCATCCAATAATGAAGGCGGTCGAGCGCGCGTTCTTGAGGGCCTCGCGCACCGCGCTGAAATACTGGCCGGCATCGATCAGCACCGCCGCCCGGCCGGCGCGTGCGCGGCGCCAGGCATTGTAGCCGGGCCTGATCACGGATTCCGATATTTCGGCTAAAGAGGCTTGGGCCATTACACGGTTGGGTCATGAAGCAATGGTCCTTCAACAACGCGCGAGCCGCCAAATTGTGCCCGCCGGGATTGATTTCGGAGGGGGCGGCACCACGTCCCATGCTGTCCTGCTGCGATTGCCCTGCCTGATGGCGCCCGTGTATGGTCGCGGCCCTTTGTCCTCGCGGGTGGCCGCAATCGGCTCGGATCATGGCTCGTGATCAAATCGACATGACGCCGATCGAATCGCGCGACGCCCTGGTCGCGTGGTTTGCCGAGGGCGTGAAGCCGAAGGCCGAATTCCGCATCGGCACCGAGCACGAGAAGTTTCCGTTCACGGTCGAGGGCCACCGGCCGATTCCGTATGAGGGCCGGCGCAGCATCCGCTCGCTGCTCGAAGGCATGCAGCATCTGCTCGGCTGGGAGCCGATCCTCGAGGACGGCAACATCATCGGCATGTTCGACGTGACCGGCGGCGGCGCCATCTCGCTCGAGCCGGGCGGGCAGTTCGAATTGTCCGGCGCGCCGGTCGAGACCGTGCACCACACCTGCTCGGAGCTGATGGCGCATCTTGCGCAATTGCGGGAGGTGGCGCGTCCGCTCGGCATCGGCTTCCTCGGGCTCGGCATGACGCCGGACTGGACGCGCGCCGACATCCCGACCATGCCGAAAGGCCGCTACCGCATCATGACCGCCTACATGCCGACGGTCGGCAAGTACGGCCTCGATATGATGTACCGGACCTGCACGGTGCAGACCAATCTCGACTTCTCGTCGGAAGCCGACATGGTGAAGAAGCTGCGCGTCTCGCTGGCGCTGCAGCCGGTCGCGACCGCGCTGTTCGCCAACTCGCCGTTCACCGAAGGCAAGCCCAACGGCTTTCTCTCGTTTCGCTCGGAGATCTGGCGCGACACCGACAACGCGCGCGCCGGCATGCTGCCGTGGGCGTTCGAGCCCGGCATGGGCTTCGAGCGCTGGGTCGACTACGCGCTCGACGTGCCGATGTATTTCGTCAAGCGCGGCGACAAATATATCGACGTCGCCGGCAAGTCGTTCCGCGATCTGCTCGCCGGCAAGCTCGATGCGCTGCCCGGTGAGCGCGCCACCATCTCCGACTGGGCGAACCACATTTCGACGATCTTCCCGGAGGTGCGGCTCAAGCGCTATCTCGAGATGCGCGGCGCCAATTCCGGTCCGTGGCGGCGGCTGCCGGCGTTCGCCGCCTTCTGGGCCGGCATCCTCTACGACGACGACTCGCTCGACGCCGCCTGGGACCTGGTCAAGGACTGGAGCGCGCAGGAGCGGCAGAAGCTGCGCGACGACGTGCCGAAGCTCGGCTTCAAGGCTGAGATCCGCAATCGCAACGTGCTCAGTCTTGCCAAGGATACGCTCAGGATGTCGGAGCGCGGGCTCGTGCGCCGCCGCCGCGTCAACGACTGGGGCCACGACGAGAGCTGGTACCTGCGGCCGATCCAAGACTTTGTCGCGCGCGGCATCACGCCGGCCGAGGAGCTCCTGGAAAAATTTCACGGGCCGTGGGGCGGCAGCGTCGATCCGGTGTACAAGGAATACGCCTACTAAGGAGCCCCGACCGTCATGGTTTGGCGCGCCGGTTTATTCGGCCTGATCTTCGCGCTCGTCGCGGCTTCGCCGGCCGCCGCGCAGGTCGGATTCGACCGCTGGGGCGGGGACTATCGAAGCTTCAGCATGCGCTCGGGCGACCCCGCGCAATGCGCCGCCGCCTGCGAGCGCGATTCGCGCTGCCGCGCATGGGCGTTCTCGTTTCCGGCGACCGAAAGTCCGAGCGCGCAGTGCTGGCTGAAGTCGCGGGTCACCGCGCGCACGCCGGCCTCCTGTTGCGTGTCGGGCGTGCGCGGCGCCGGCGTGATCGAGCCGCAAGGCGGCCCGATCGAATTCGCCATCGACCGCATGGGCGGCGACTACCGGCATTTCGATTTGCCGGCCGACCACACCGGCAAGGCCTGCCAACTCGCATGCGAAGCGGAGGAGGGTTGCCGCGCCTGGACCTATCTGCGGCCGGGCTATGTCGGCGCGTCGGCCGCCTGCTTCCTGAAGGACCGCATCACGCGGCCGGTGCGGCGGCCGTGCTGCATCTCGGGTGTGGTGCGGTAGGTGCGGGTAGGCAGGCCGTTCTCAATCGGTCGGCCAACAATCCATATTCTAGTAAAGAGCAGGTCAAGGGCGTCCGACGATTTCATAGCGTCGACCTTCGGCTGTACCTACGACACGGCCAAGTAGGCGACGGGATACGGTCGGCCAACTCTTCAATCAGCACCAAATGGGCTCGGCCCGCGACTTCGATGGTCGGATGCAACTGGACGTTCGAAGATTGCGGGGCCGACTGCAAATCATTGCGCGCCACAACGACGCCTGAGGTGAGGAAATCCTGTCGTGCTCGGAGTCATGCGCAGGAATGCCGAAATTCAGTCCGCTCCAACCGGGTGATGATTCGTCAACAATGTCGAATTGCTGTGGCAATCAGAATTTTCTTAGCCCGATCGGAAAAATGCCCGTGCGGTTTCAACGAACCTGTTGTAGCGGCTCGATGGCTTCCTTGTTTTCTGCGTACCACTTGCGCGCCATGGCCTCGCTTTCGGCCGCGTCCGGATCGATTTGGAAGGCGCCGTCCGCGATGCCCCATACGGCAAACAGCTGGGACAGGTCGATGCCCGCTTCTTTACGCCGCCGCAACCAGCATTCGGCGTCAAGTTCTACCGTGACACGTTCTCCCATTCATCGTTCCTTTAGTGCGCATGTCGAACGCACATCGACCATATCGCGCGGCTTGACCGCGCAAATCTTAACCCGTCCCGCCGACCGTGATCCGGTCCATGCGCAGCGTCGGCTGGCCGACGCCGACCGGCACGCCCTGGCCGTCCTTGCCGCAGGTGCCGACGCCGGTGTCGAGCTTGAGATCGTTGCCGATCATGCTGATGCGGTTGAGGTCGGTCGGGCCGTTGCCGATCAGCATCGCGCCCTTGAGCGGCGCGCCGAGCTTGCCGTTCTCGATGCGATAGGCCTCGGTGACGTTGAACACGTATTTGCCCGACGTGATGTCGACCTGGCCGCCGCCGAAATTGACGGCGTAGATGCCGTTCTTGACCGACGCGATGATCTCGCCGGGATCGTGCTCGCCGGCGATCATGTAGGTGTTGGTCATGCGCGGCATCACGCACATGGGCGTAGCTCTCGCGCCGGCCGTTGCCGGTCGGCGCCATGCCCATCAGCCGCGCGTTCTGGCGGTCCTGCATGTAGCCGGTGAGGATGCCGTCCTCGATCAGCACGGTGCGGCCGGTCGGCGTGCCTTCGTCGTCGATCGAGAGCGAGCCGCGGCGCTTCGACAGCGTGCCGTCGTCCACCACGGTGACGCCCTTCGACGCCACGCGCTGGCCCATCAGGCCGGCGAACGCCGAAGTCTTCTTGCGGTTGAAGTCGCCTTCGAGACCGTGGCCGACCGCTTCGTGCAGCATCACGCCGGGCCAGCCGGGGCCGAGCACGACGTCCATCTCGCCGGCCGGCGCCGGCACCGCGTCGAGATTGGTGAGCGCCTGGCGCACCGCTTCGCCAACGGCGTGCTTCCATTGCGTCTCGTCGAGGAACGGGTCGAAGCCTTCGCGCCCGCCGTAGCCGTAGCTGCCCATCTCCTGGCGGTTGCCGTCGCCGACCACGACCGAGACGTTGACGCGCACCAGCGGGCGCACGTCGCGATAGCCGTCGCCGTCGGCGCGCAGGATTTCGACCACCTGCCACGACGCGCCGAACGAGACCGTCACCTGCCGCACGCGCGGATCCTTGGCGCGCGCATAGGCGTCGATCGTCTCCAGGAGCTTCACCTTGGTTTCGAAGGTCGGCTCGCCGAGCGGATTCTCGTCGCCGTAAAGCTGCACATTGGTGCGCGCCGGCGCCGCCGCATACTGGCCGCTATAGCCGCCTTTGACCGCACGCACCGCTTCCGCCGCGCGCGCCACCGCCGCATCCGAGAGATCGGAGGCGTGGGCGTAGCCGACCGCTTCGTCCTTGACCGCGCGCAGCCCGAAACCCTGGGCGGTGTCATAGGTCGCCTGCTTGAGACGTCCGTTGTCGAACGTCATCATCTCGGACTGGCGATATTCGAGGAACAATTCGCCGTCGTCGGCGCCTTCGAGGCCACGGGCGAGGTGGCGGCGGGCGGCGTCACGGTCGAGGCCGGTGCGGTCGAGCAGCGAAAGGGTGGAGGTCATGTCGGGAACCGCCTTGCTGGGATTCGTCAGCTAAACGTAGTGCCTGGCGCCCGATCTTGCGAGGGGCGTTTGACGTATGGTGGCAGGCTCTATCCTCCGCTCATTCCCGCGCAAGCGGGAATCCAGTCTTGATCTAGGCTGGGTCCCCGCTTGCGCGGGGTCGAGCGGAAGCTCGATGGCTGCTACGGCAGCTTGTCGAAGCCTTCGCCGAAGCCCTTGAGGCTCATCGGGAAGCCGATGCCTTCTTCCGGCGTCTGGAAGATGATGAAGGTCGCGGTCTTGCCCGTGCGCATCTGCTTGATCAGGTTCGGGTCCATGACCACCTCGGCGACGCAGCCGTTCGGCAGGCAGCGCACGAAGCCGGCGCGGCCGACGTCCTCATTGTCGATCTTGAGGCCGAGGCCGGACGGCAGCAGCACGCCCATGGGGGCGACGATCCGCATCAGCCGCGACTTGTTGTCGGCGGTCTTCAGCACGATCACGGTGAGGCCGACATTGGCGCGGTCCTCGGCGGTCACGCTCTGGATCAGGGCGCATTGCTCGCCCTGCGCGCCCGGCGGGGTGTCGCAGCGGACCTGCCAGTCGGCGTGGACCGAGCGGACCACGCCCTGCGCCGCGGCGGGACCGGTCGCGGTGACGACGATCCCGAGCGCGGCGGCGAGCGCCAGCGCAACCCTGCCTGTGAGCCTTCCGGGTCGAGATGAACCCATGGTTGCCTCGAATGGGCGCTTTGCCTGTCGGCTGCGCCCTGCGGACTTCATGCCCGCCACACTACGGCCGAATCAACCGTTCCGGCCAGGGGTCCCGCCCATGGTCGGGCGGTCCCTTCAAGGTTTGGTAAAACAGCCCATTGTGGCCGAGTTTGGAACCCCGGACCGGGCTCCGCAGGGCCCCGCACCGCATGTCATTCGCAGGTCGCGCCCAGGTGCCAAATATCGCATGGGACCTAGGGCCAAGGTGCATTGCGACAGGCTCTAAAGTATGGTTTTGAGTGCCTGGGAATCCCCAAAGGTTCCCGCCCGCACCTCCGAGGAGCCGCCCGTGGCGGGCGTCGCACCCGGAAGCCTTGAGCCACCTGCAAAGTGGGCCCCGGCGGGCATGACGGCTTCATCGAAGGAGCGATGACGACGATGCTGGTGTTCAAGCGGGTGGCCGCCTTGGCGGCGACGATCGGGGTCATTCTCGCGGGGGCGGGGATCGCGCTCGCAGGGGATGGGCAGCCATCGGCATGGCAACTGGGGTTCCAGCAACCGGCGACCTCGGTGATGGATCGCATCGAATCGTTCCACCACGTTCTGCTCTACGTCATCGTGGCGATATCGCTCTTCGTGCTCGGCCTGCTGGTGTATATCGCGGTTCGGTTCAACGCCCGCGCCAATCCGACGCCATCGCGCACCACCCACAACACCCTGCTTGAGGTCGCCTGGACCCTGATCCCGGTGCTGATCCTGGTCGGCATCGCGATCCCATCGTTCCGGCTGCTGTTCTATCAGCTCAGCATTCCGGCGATGAGCGCCGAGGCCGGCGACGTCACGATCAAGGCGACCGGCAAGCAGTGGTTCTGGAGCTACAGCTATCCCGACCACGGCGGTTTCGAGTTCGAACTCGCTGATGGTGCGCGATCCCGCGCAGCTCAAGGGCCGGCCGCGGCTGCTCGCCGTCGACAACGAAGTGGTGGTGCCGGTGAACAAGAACGTCCGCATCCTCACCACCGGCGCCGACGTGATCCATGCGTTCGCGGTGCCGGCGTTCGGCATCAAGATCGACTCGATCCCCGGCCGCATCAACGAGACCTGGTTCCGCGCCACCCGCGAGGGCATCTACTACGGACAATGCTCGGAGCTGTGCGGCAAGGACCACGCCTATATGCCGATCGCGGTCCGGGTGGTGAACGAAGACGAATTCAAGAAATGGGTTGAGGGGGCGCGCAAGCGGTTTGCGCGCGACGACGCGTCGCCGGCCACCACGGTGGCCGCGGCGGAGCAATCGACCGCGCGCTGAACCGCGCGGCCCCGCCCGTCCTTCTCCCGCTTGCGGGGAGGGCAGGGAGGGGCGGTAACGACTGAAGTCGAAGGGACTGACAATGGCTACGACCGCACACACCCACGGCGCACATGACGGTCATGGTGCGCACGCCCACGCGCATGACGACGGTCACGCGACGCCCTACGGCTGGCGGCGTTGGGTCTACTCGACCAACCACAAAGACATCGGGACGATGTACCTGACCTTTGCGCTGTTCGGCGGCTTGGTCGGCGGCATCCTGTCGATCGGCATGCGGCTCGAGCTGCAGGAGCCGGGGCTCCAAATCTTCGGCGACGCGCACATGTTCAACGTGTTCACCACCGCGCACGGCCTGATCATGATCTTCTTCATGGTCATGCCGGCGATGATCGGCGGCTTCGGCAACTGGTTCGTGCCGCTGATGATCGGCGCGCCGGACATGGCGTTCCCGCGCATGAACAACATCTCGTTCTGGCTGTTGCCGGCCTCGTTCATCCTGCTGTTGATCTCGATGTTCGTGGAGGGCGAGCCGGGCGCGCCCGGCGTCGGCGCCGGCTGGACGATCTACGCGCCGCTCTCGACCTCGGGCCATCCCGGCCCGGCGGTCGACTTCGCGATCCTGGCGCTGCATATCGCGGGCGCCTCCTCGATCCTCGGCGCCATCAACTTCATCACCACGATCTTCAACATGCGCGCGCCCGGCATGACGCTGCACAAGATGCCGCTGTTCGTGTGGTCGCAGCTCGTCACCGTGTTCCTGCTGCTGTTGTCGCTGCCGGTGCTCGCCGGCGCGATCACCATGCTGCTCACCGACCGCAATTTCGGCACCACCTTCTTCGCGGCCGACGGCGGCGGCGATCCGGTGCTGTTCCAGCACCTGTTCTGGTTCTTCGGTCACCCCGAGGTCTACATCCTGATCGTGCCGGGCTTCGGCATCGTCAGCCAGATTATCGCGACGTTCTCGCGCAAGCCGGTGTTCGGCTATCTCGGCATGGCCTACGCGATGGTCGCGATCGGCGGCATCGGCTTCGTGGTGTGGGCGCACCACATGTACACGGTCGGCATGTCGACCGCGGCGCAGGCCTATTTCGTCGCCGCCACCATGGTGATCGCGGTGCCCACCGGCGTGAAGATCTTCTCCTGGATCGCCACCATGTGGGGCGGCTCGATCGAGTTCAAGACGCCGATGCTGTGGGCGATCGGCTTCATCTTCCTGTTCACGGTCGGCGGCGTCACCGGCGTCGTGCTGGCCAATGCGGGCGTCGACCGCTCGCTGCAGGACACCTATTACGTGGTCGCGCACTTCCACTACGTGCTGTCGCTCGGCGCCGTGTTCACGATCTTCGCCGGCTGGTACTACTGGTTCCCGAAGATGTCCGGCTATATGTATTCCGAGTTCATCGGCAAGCTGCACTTCTGGGTCACCTTCGTCGGCGTCAACATCGTGTTCTTCCCGCAGCACTTCCTCGGGCTGGCGGGCATGCCGCGCCGCATCGCCGACTATCCGGACGCGTTCGCCGGCTGGAACCAGGTCTCCTCTTACGGCTCGTATATCTCGGCGGCCGGCGCGATCATCTTCTTCGTCGGCGTGGCGCATGCCTTCATCCGCAAGGAGAGGGCGGCCGACAATCCGTGGGGCGCCGGCGCAACGACGCTCGAATGGACGTTGCCGTCGCCGCCGCCGTTCCACCAGTTCGAGAAGCTCCCGCTCATCAAGTGAGCGATTGATCGATGACCATGATCGGCGACATCGCGAAGCTGCCGGCGTCCGCTGCGGACGCTGCGCCGGCGCGTCCGCAGGTGAGCGTCGCGACCGTCGGCGACTACGTCGCGCTGCTCAAGCCGCGGGTGATGTCGCTCGTCGTGTTCACGGCGCTGGTGGGCCTCGTGGCGGCGCCCGGCACGATCCATCCGGTGCTCGCGTTCACGGCGCTGCTTTGCATCGCGGTCGGCGCCGGCGCGTCCGGCGCGCTCAACATGTGGTACGACGCCGACATCGACGCGTTGATGTCGCGCACCGCCGGGCGGCCGATCCCGCGCCGCCGCATCGCGCCCGGCGAGGCGCTGGGTTTCGGCATCACGCTCGCCGGTTTCTCGATCGTCGTGCTCGGGCTGATGGTGAGCTGGCTTGCCGCCGCGCTGCTTGCCTTCACGATCTTCTTCTACATCGTCGTCTACACGATGTGGCTCAAGCGCTCCACGCCGCAGAACATCGTCATCGGCGGCGCCGCCGGCGCGTTCCCGCCGGTGATCGGCTGGGCCGCGGTGACCGGCTCGATCTCGGTCGAGCCGCTCTTGATGTTCCTGATCGTATTCGTCTGGACGCCGCCGCACTTCTGGGCGCTCGCTTTGCTGCGCGCCGACGACTATGCGCGCGCCGGCGTGCCGATGCTGCCGGTGGTCGCCGGCGCCGCGGCGACGCGGCGTCAGATCCTGGTCTATTCGCTGCTGCTGATCCCGGTCGGCGCGGCGCCGTGGCTGTTCGGCTATGCCGGGCTCGCCTATGGCGTGACGTCGCTTGTCGCCGGCGCGCTGATGGTCGCTTTCGCGTGGCGGGTGTGGACCGCGACCGAGGGCGAGCGCGCCACCGCCGCCGCCCGGCAGATGTTCGCCTATTCGATCCTCTATCTCTTCGGCCTGTTCGCGGTTCTCCTGATCGAGAGCATTGCAGAGCGGCTGGTCGCGGGAAGCTTGGCCGGATGAGGACGCCATGGACGACAAGCCCGAACCGGTCGAGCTCACCGAGGAGCAGAAGCGCAGCCGCCGCTCGCGCTCGATCGCCATCGCTGTCGTGCTCGGCGTCCTGGTCGTGCTGTTTTACGTCATCACGCTGGTCAAGGGACCGGCGGTGCTGAACCGCCCGCTGTGAGCACACGGATGAGCGCTCCGCAACCAACCGAACACTCCCGCCGCCGGCGCGATCTCCTGGTCGCCGCCTCGTGCGGCGTGTTCGCGGCGGCGATGGTGGGCGTGTCGTTTGCGGCGGTGCCGCTCTACGACTGGTTCTGCCGCACCACCGGATTTGCCGGCACGCCGATGCTGGCGAAGGCCGCGCCCGCCAATGTGCTGGAGCGCAAGATCATCGTGCGGCTCGACGCCAACGTCGCCGGCGGGCTGCCCTGGCGCTTCACGCCGGAGAAGAGCTTCGTCGAGGTCAAGGTCGGCGACGTGCTCACGGTCAACTACATCGTGGTCAACGAATCCGCGCGCGAGACCGTGGGCAACGCGACCTACAACGTGTCGCCGCCGACGGTCGGCGCCTATTTCTCCAAGATCAACTGCTTCTGCTTCACCGAGCAGCGCCTGAAGCCCGGCGAGAAGCGCGAGATGCCGGTCGTGTTCTTCATCGACCCGAAGCTCGTCGCGGATGCCGAGCACGACAATCTCAATACCATTACGCTGTCCTACACCATGTATCGGGTGCGCCAGAGCGAGCCGCAAACCGTCGGCAGCGCAGGCGCAAATCCCGGCACGACGAACTGAGGGGAAGACTTCAAGATGGCCGACGCCCACGCCAAGCATCACGATTACCATCTGGTCGATCCGAGCGCATGGCCGATCGTCGGCGCGGTCTCCGCCTTCATGATGGCGGTCGGCGCCATCGGCTGGATGCACAATAGCTACGCGGCCGCCCCGTTCATCTTTGGCGTCGGCGTCATCGGCGTCCTCTACACCATGATCGGATGGTGGACGGACGTCGCGCGCGAGGCGACGCATGGCGGCTATCACAGCCACGTGGTGCAGATCTCCCACCGCTACGGGATGATCCTGTTCATCGCCTCGGAGGTGATGTTCTTCGTCGCCTGGTTCTGGGCCTACTTCAACGTCGCGCTGTTCCCGGCCGACCCGCACATGGTGGCGCGCACCGCGCTGCTCGGCGGCGTGTGGCCGCCGAAAGGCATCGAGACCTTCGATCCCTGGCACCTGCCGCTGCTCAACACGCTGATCCTGCTCACCTCGGGCACGACGGTCACCTGGGCGCACCATGCGCTGCTGGAGAACGACCGCGAGGGGCTCAAGTGGGGCCTGATCCTCACCATCGTGCTGGGCGCCGCCTTCACCGCGGTGCAGGCCTACGAGTACAGCCACGCCGCCTTCAAGTTCAGCGGCAACATCTACGGCGCGACCTTCTTCATGGCGACCGGCTTCCACGGCGCCCATGTGCTGATCGGCACCACCTTCCTGATCGTGTGCCTGATCCGCGCCTATCTCGGCCACTTCACGCCCAAGCAGCACCTCGGCTTCGAATTCGCCGCCTGGTACTGGCACTTCGTCGACGTGGTGTGGATCTTCCTGTTCGCCTGCATCTATGTGTGGGGCGCCGGCACGCATTTCGGCGCGCACTAGCGGGTCCACGCTCCGCTCATTCCCGCGCAAGCGGGAATCCAGTCTTGAGCTAGAGTGGGTCCCCGCTTTCGCGGGGACGAGCGGAAGAGAGACTGCAATTGCGAGGGGCGGTCGAGAGGCCGCCCCTTTCGCTTGCCGGTGAGATGCTTAGATTGAGCCGCATGACGGATCAGCCCCCCTCGCTGCGAGAGTCGGCCCGGCGCGGGCTCGCCGGCCAATGTCCGCGCTGCGGGCAGGGCGCGCTGTTCGAGGGATTTCTTAAAGTCGCGCCGCGCTGCGCAAGCTGCGGACAGGATTTCGCCGCCGCCGATTCCGCCGACGGCCCGGCGTTCTTCGTGATGTCGTTCGCGGGTTTTGTGGTGGTGCTCGCCGCGCTGGTGGTCGAGGTGATGTACCAGCCGCCGTACTGGCTGCACGCGCTGCTCTGGGTTCCGCTGATCCTGGCGTTGACGATCCTGCCGCTGCGTCCGGCGAAGGGCCTCCTGATCGCGCTGCAATTCCACCACAAGGCCGCCGAAGGCCGGCTCGCCGGCGGCGACCGCCCGTGATCGATCGGCGAAGCCTGCTGCTGCCCGGCATCGTTGCCGCCGCGGCCTTTGCGATCCTGATCGCGCTCGGCGTCTGGCAGCTCGAACGCAAGGCCTGGAAGGAGAGCCTGATCGCGACGCTGGCGGAGCGGATGTCGGCCAAGCCGTTGCCGCTGTCGTCGCGCGGGCAATGGCAGGACCTCGCGCCCGCCGCCGACGAATTCCGCCACGTGCGGCTACGCCTGCAGTTCGATCCCAAGCGCGAGGCGCGCGTCTATAGCGGCGGCGCAGGCTTGCGTGATGACGTGAAAGCCCCCGGCTATTTCGCCTTCGCGCCGGCGCGGCTACCCGATGGGTCGACGGTCGTCGTCAACCGCGGCCATGTCGACAATCCCACTCCCGATGCCTCGCTCAAGCCGATCGCGGTGCCTGACAGCGCCGTCGACGTCGCCGGTGCGTTGCGCTGGCCGGAACCGCCGGGCTGGTTCGTTACGCCCTATTCGCAGCGGCAGGACCTGTGGTTCGTGCGCGATCACCGCGCCATGGCTGCGCACTACGGCTGGGGCGAGGTGGCGCCGTTCTACATCGAGATGGAAAGCCCGGCGCCGGCGGGCGGCGTGCCGCGACCCGGCTCGTTGACGGTCAAGCTGCGCAACGACCACCTCGGCTATGCGCTGACGTGGTTTGGGCTGGCGGCGGTGCTGCTGGGCGTATTTGCAGTCTGGGCGCGCAGCCGAAAGCGCGCAGGCACCTAGCCGAGACTTCGCGTGTCCCGGGCGCGGCGCAGCACGAAGTGGTGCGCTGCAGACCCGGGACCCCGGTTTCTTACAAGCAATGAAAGTAACCGGGTCCCGGATCAGCGGTGCACCGTTCCGCTGCGCTTCACGCTGCACCGCGTCCGGGACACGGGCCATGCACTAATTCTTCGCCCCCGCGATCGCCTTGAACTCAGCGATCACCTCCGGCGGCGTCGCCTGCATCTGCGCGACCACCTTGCGCACGGCTTCGCCGTCGATCGGTGAGAGCTCGAGGTTCATCTTCTGCGCCTCCGCGACAAACGCAGCATCCTTGGTCATCGCCATGAAGCCCGCCTGCAACGCCGTCGCGCGGTCGGCCGGCAATCCCGGCGGCGCGATGAGCGGCAGCGCCATGAAGAACGGCGCCTCCGCGAAATCGAGCAGCCGCAGCGCCTTCGGCTCCTTGGTGAGCTCGCGCCCGGTCGGCACGTCGGGGAACTCGCCGAAGCGGGTCGTGCGGCCGAACATGATCAGCGGCCGGAACGCGCCCGCCTGCCACAGCGCCGGCTGGCCGACCTTGATCGAGGCGAGCCCCACCACCTGGCCGTCGAGCTCGTTGCGCTGCTGCGCCAGGAACACGTCGGCGGCGCCGCGATAGCCGCGCACGTGCTGGATGTTCAGCCCGAGCACGTCCTTCGCGATGTTGGTGAAGATGCCGTTGGTGGCGCCGGCGCCGGTCGAGCCGATCTTCGCCGACGGCCGGTCCGGCTTGCGCAGGTCGTCCACGGTCTTGGCATGGAACGTCGCATTGACCGAGAGCGTATAGGCGTCGTTGGCGTAGGACGACACGCTGCCGAGCCAGGTGATCTTGATCGGATCGAAGCGCGCATTGGCGTCGCCCATGATCGCGACCTGCGGCACGCCGCGCTCGACGATGGCGATGGTGAGGCCGTCGGCGCCCGGCATGTTGTAGATGCGGTTGGCGAGCGCGAGCCCTGACGACTGCAGGTTCTGCACCACGATGTTGGGATTGCCCGGAATGTGCTTGCCGAGATGACGTGCGATGAGCCGGGCGGTCAGGTCGTTGACGCCGCCGGGCACGCTCGCGACCAGGAAATTGATGGTCTTGCCCTTGTAGAATGGCTCGGCGGTTTGCGCCGCGCCCGGCCGGATCGCGGCCGCCGACAGGCACAGCCCGATCGCCAGCGTGGCAATGATCTTTCGCGTACGCGGCATCGCAATGTCTGCTCATGAGGACGTCTGCTATCGGGGGCGGTCCGGGCGGTCAAGGACGCCGGCAGTGACGCATCGCCGCGATGCGGGGCGGTCCGTTGCGTCCGGGCCGCCCGAATGGCTAAGTGGTACAGGCACTCCGCTCAAGAAGGCGCCCATGCTCATCATCAACAACGACCTGGTCTCGCAACTCCTCACGATGGAAGACTGCATCCGCGTGCAGGAGGAGGCGTTCAAGAAGCTGCCGACCGGCGGCGCGATGCACCGCCCGCGCATCGACATGTATTTCCCCTGCGAGCGGCCCGACGGCTACTTCCGCTGGGGCACCATGGAGGGCGCCAATGACGGCTACTTCGCCATCCGCATGAAGTCCGACATCATGACCTGGCCGAAGGACGAGAACGGCAACTGGACCGAGGAGAAATACTGCCGCGAGCCAGGCACCTATTGCGGGATCATCCTCCTGATCTCGACGCGCAACGCCGAGCCGCTCGCCTTCATCAACGACGGCGTGCTGCAGCACTTCCGCGTTGGCGGCGGCGCCGGCATCGGGGTGAAATACCTCGCGCGCGAGGATACCCACGTCGTCGGCATGCTCGGCTCCGGCGGCATGGCGCGCACCTTTCTGCGCGCCTTCAAAGCCGTTCGCGACATCCGGCTGTGCAAGGTCTACAGCCCGACCGCGGCCAACCGCGAAGCGTTTGCGGAGGAGATGAGCAAGGCGCTCAATATCGAGGTGCGCGCGGTCGACGATCCGCGCGAAGCTGTGCGCGGTGCCGACCTCTTGTCCTCATGCACCGACAGCATGGGGCCGGTCTACGACGCCGACTGGATCGAACCGGGCATGCACGTCACCAATCTCGGCCGCCGCGAGATGCCTGACGCCAGCGCCGACAAGTTCGACGTCGTCATCCGCCAGGGCACCGCGGGCTTGCAGATGAAGCAGACCGAGCGCTTCCAGGCCGAGCGCGGTCTGTCGCCGGCAGCGTTCATCGGCGGCACCGTGGAGGAGATGAAACGCATTCCGGAGAAAAACCCGCAGCCCGGCTTCGGCGGCGACTCGCCCGAGTTCATGGATCGCGGCAAGGGCGGCGACAAGCCCGACTTCGCCGATCTGGTCAGCGGCAAGGCCAAGGGCCGCACCAGCCGCGACCAGGTGACGTTCTACCGCAACGTCGGCAACCAGGGTCTGCAGTTCTCCTCGGTCGGCGGTTTCGTCTACGAGCAGGCGGTGAAAAAGAAGAAGGGGCGCGTGATCCCGACCGAGTGGTTCCTGCAAGACATTAGGGATTAGGGCCATGACGTTAGCGCGCGCGTCGCTTGCGTTCGGCTTGCTGTTCGGCAGCGTCTGCGTTGCGTCGGCCCAATCGCCGGCCGAATTCTACAAAGGCAAGACCATCCAGCTGCTGGTCGGCTTCGGGCCCGGCGGCGAGGACGACGTCTGGGCGCGCACAATCGCAAAACACATCGGCAACCACATCCCCGGCACTCCGGCCATGGTGCCGGTGCATGCGCCGGGCTCCGGAGGACTGCTGGTGGTCAACCGGCTCTACAACGCGGCGGCCAAGGACGGCAGCGTGGTCGGCATGATCAACCGCGGCATACCATTTGAACCCTTGTTGGGCGGGCAGGGCACGCAGTTCGACGCGCAGAAGCTCAACTATCTCGGCAGTCCCGGCCGCGACACTACCGTCTGCGCCGCGCGCAAGGATGCAGCGGTGCAGACCGCGCAGGATCTCTACGCCAAGGAGCTGACACTCGGCGGCACCGGCTCCGGCGCCGACACCGCGATCTATCCGGAATTCCTCGCGGCACTGCTCGGCATGAAGATGAAGGTGGTGAAGGGCTACAAGGGCTCGCACGAAATCCATCTCGCGATGGAGCGCAACGAAGTACAGGGCATCTGCGTCGCCTATGATTCCCTGCTGCGCGGCAACCTCGCGCGGCAGGGTCAGATCAACATCCTGTTGCAGGCGGCGATCGAGCCCGATCCGCGCATCAAGGACGTGCCGCTCGGGCTGCGGCAGGCGCGCTCTCCTGACGAGCGCGCGGCGCTGGAGCTGTTCTTCGCGCGCGCGTCCATGGGCCGGCCGTTCGTGGCGCCGGCCGAAGTGCCGGCCGACCGCGTCGCGGCGCTGCGCGCGGCGTTCCAGGCGATGCTGCGCGATCCCGCCTTCCTCGACGACGCCAAGAAGCAGCGCCTCAACGTCGTGCCGATCACCGGCGAGCAGCAGGCCACCATCATCGTCAATGCCTACAAGACGCCGCCCGCGATCGTGCAGCGGACGATCAAGGCGCTGGGGCGTGGCGGCTAGGGTGTGTATCACTATCAACCGCCGATCTTGGTCGGCTCGCGACGCTCGGCTATCAACAGCGCATCCACAAATCGAAATATTTTTTTCCGGCGCACCAGCAGCATGACGAATTTTCATGCGATTTTCCGTCCACATCTGTGGACATCCGCCTTGTCACGCTCCGCGCATGGCGCATAGTCGATCTGCGCGCGCAAATCGCGGCGCGATATTTGCTGCCCCATGCATATGCGGTAAGAGCTGTAAGACGGTAAGAAAAAAGCGATATGGCATTGATCTGCAAATGAAAAATGAGAATTTGAGCACCTTACCGCTGCGCCCGGCAGCGATAAGATCGAAAGCGCGCCGGCGCCCGCGCGCCCTCGGATGACGCAAAGCTCGGACGCCCGCACGTCACCGCAGCCGCACCGCGCCTTCGTCGCGCTGCGCCAGAAAGGCTACGGCGCCTATCTCGGCGGCACCATGCTGGCGATGATGGCGGACTCGATCGAGCACGTCATCAGCTACTGGATGATCTACGAGAAATTCCACTCGCCGGCGCTGGGCGGCTATGCGGTGATCTCGCACTGGCTGCCGTTCCTCCTGTTCTCGGTGTGGTCGGGCGCGCTCGCCGATCGCTACGATCCGCGCCGCATCATCCAGTTCGGCATGCTGCTGTTCATGCTGTGCTCGCTCGGCTGGGGCGTGCTGTTCATCACCGACGCGCTGCAGGTCTGGCACGCGGTGGTGCTGCTCACCATCCACGGCATCGCCGGCGTGTTCTGGGCGCCGGCGTCGCAGCTTCTCGTGCACGACATCGCCGGCCGCGACAACCTGCACAGCGCGGTGCGGCTGATGGCGATGGCGCGCACGCTCGGCCTGCTGGGCGGGCCGGCGGTCGGCGGCGCCATGCTGCTCGCCTTCGGCCCGCCGCTCGGCATGCTGATCAACGTCCTGATCTACGTGCCGCTGACCTGGTGGCTGTGGAAGGCGCCGTTCGGGCCGGCCTTCGCCAAGGAGCCGCGCCTGGCGGCGAAAACCGAGGGCGGCTTTGCCGGCGTGTTCGCGACCGCGCGCGAGATCGCCGGCAACCGCATCGTGGTGTCGATGACGCTGCTCGCGGCCGCGACGTCCTTCGTCATCGGCAACGCCTATCAGGCGCAGATGCCGGAATTCGCCGCCGATCTCGGCCACGACCATGCCGACTTCCACTACAGCATGCTGCTCGCCGCCAATGCCGCCGGCGCGCTGGCGGCGGGGCTGATCCTCGAGACCTATGGATTCCTGCAGGCGCGCCCGAAGGCGGCGGTGGTGCTGGTGATGCTGTGGGCGGTCTGCATCGGCGCCTTCGCGGTGTCCGACATCTACGCGCTGTCGCTGGCGTTGCTGGTCGCCGCCGGTTTCCTCAATCTCGCGTTCAGCGCGATGGCGCAGACGCTGGTGCAGCTGCATGCGCCGGTGCATATCCGCGGCCGCGTCCTCGGCCTCTACAACATGTGCTTCAACGGCATGCGCGCGTTCTCCGGCGTCACCGTCGGGATGGGCGGCGCGGTCGTCGGCGTGCATTGGTCGCTGGCGCTGAGCGCGGTCGCGATGCTCGTGGTCGCGTTCGGCCTGCTTGCCTTCGAGCTGCGGCAACGTGCGCCGGAACCGGCGGAGTAGCGGTTTTGCGTTAGCGGAAAAATCAGGCACAATACGCGTATCAAATAGCGGCGCCGAAGCAGCCGGCAGGGAGAAACAAAAAAATGTTATCGAAAATCAATCACGTCGCCATCGTCAGCCAGGACTACGCCCAGCTCGCGCAGTTCTACATCGCCGCGTTCGGCATGAAGACCTCGGACAAGACCCGGCCGGGCCGGGCGGTCACGGTGCGCGACGGCTATGTCGGCCTCAACATCAATCCGCGCCGCGCCGGGCGCTCCGCCGGGCTCGATCATTTCGGCATCCAGGTCGAGGACACCGAGACCTGCTTCGAGCGCATGCGCAAGAAATATCCGACCGTGAAATGGCTGAAGCGCCCGTCGACACGGCCGTTCGCCGGCATCTCGACGCACGATCCCGACGGCAACATGTTCGACATCTCGCAGAAGGACATGGCCAACCGCACCTCGGTCTATGTCGAGAACGACGGCAAGGCCAATCCGCGCCACATCAACCATGTGGCGTTCCGCACCATGAACCCCGACGACATGGCGGAGTTCTATCGCGACGTGTTCGAGCTCGCGCCGTCGAACGTCAAGAAGCGCGCCGACGACCCCAACCACTACCTCACCGACGGGCACATGACCTTGGTGATCATGCCGTGGGACATCACCGACTATGACGGAACCGGCATCATCACCGCCGGCATGGACCACATCGGCTTCAAGGTCGAAAGCGTGGACGCGTTCAAGGCCGACGTCGAGCGCATCGCCGGCGACAATCCGCGGCTGGCGCCGGCGCCGGTCGCGACCGGCGCGGAAGGCGCGGCGCTCGACAAGCTGTTCGCGCGCAGTTGCGCCATGGGGCAGCACCGGCTGGCCGATCCCGACGGCATCCTGATCGACGTGATGCAGGATTAGGGCAGGGCGGAACGCAGAAACAAGGAGGTGAGCATGCGGATGAAGATCGCAGCTCCGCTGGTGGCGCTCACGCTTCTATCCGGCACGGCCAGCGCCGATCCAATCGCCGAGTTCTACAAGGGCAAGAACCTCAACTGGATCCTGAGCGCCGGCTCCGGCGGCGGCTACGCCACCTATGCGCATGCGTTCGCGCCGTTCCTGAGCGCGCATATCCCCGGCAAGCCGCACATCGTCGTGCAGAACATGCCAGGCGCCGGCGGCATCCGGGCGATGGTCTATCTCAACTCGGTGGCGCCGAAGGATGGCACCACCATCGGTCTCGTCCATTCGAGCGTGCCGTTCGCGCCGCTCTACGGCACCCGCGGCGCCAATTTCGATCCGCGGCAGATGAACTGGATCGGCAGCATCACGTCGGCCTACGGCATCTGCGTGTCCTGGGCGAAGTCCGGGATCACCAAATGGGAGCACATGTTCGAGCGCGAGTTCATCGTCGGCGGCACCGGCGTCGGCTCGCAGATGGAAACCATGCCGACCATGCTCAAGCAGCTGTTCGGCGCCAAGGTGAAGGTGATCTCCGGCTACAAAGGCGGCAACGATGTCTACATCGCCATGGAGCGTGGCGAGGTGCACGGCCGCTGCGGCGGGCTCGTCTCGTCGATCAAGGCGACGCGGCCGGACTGGTTCCCGGAGAAGAAGGTGGCGGTGCCGATCCAGACTGGCGCGCGAGCGCGATCCGGAATTTCCCGACAGTCCGGCCCTGATGGAATTCGTCAAGGATGAGCGCACGCGGCAGATTCTCGAATTGGTGCTCTCGCCGCTGGAGATGGATCGTCCGATCCTGGCGCCTCCAGGCACCGTGCCCGAGCGGGTTGCGGCGCTGCGCAAGGCCTTCAGTGCCGCCATGCGCGATCCGGGCTTCATCGCCGAAGCCAAGCGGCAGAACATCGAGATCAAGGAAATCTCCGGCGAGCGCGTCGCCGAGGTGCTCCGCCGCGCCTATTCGATGCCGCCGGAGGTCATCAAGGCCGCCAACGAGGCGATGAGCCTGACCGGGACGACGCAGTAGCGAGCGCAAGTTTCGTTCGGATGGAGTCGTTCTCCGTCCGCTCGTCCCCGCGAAAGCGGGGACCCAGGGCCACAACGGAAGATTCTGGATTCCCGCTTACGCGGGAATGAGCGGAGGAGAGATCGGCTGCAACGAAAAGCGCTCTACTGGCTGAGCCCCAGGGCGTGGACGACCTTGCCCCACCTGGCCGCCTCCGCGACGTAGAACTTCGCGAACGCGTCGGGTCCCATCGGCATCGGCGTGAAGCCCTGCGCCTCGAACACCTTCTTGGTCTCCGGCGTGGCCATCGCGCGTTCCATCGCGCCGTTGAGCTTCTGGATCACCGGCTGCGGCGTGCCCTTGGGTGCGATCAGCCCGAACCAGAGCGGCACGTCGAAATCAGGAGGCCGGACTCCACGATCGTCGGCAACTCGGGCAGCACGAAATCGCGTTTGCTCCCGGAGGTGGCGAGGCCGCGCAGCTGCCCGTCGCGCACGAAGCCGAGCACCGGCGGGATGGTCGAGAACATGATCGGCATCCGCCCGGAAATCAGATCCTTGATGGTGTCGCCGCCGCCGCGGTAGTGCACCGGCATCAGCTTGATGCCCGCGATCGAATTGAACAATTCGGCGGCGAGATGCGTCGACGTTCCTGCGCCGGCGGTCGCGTAGAAGCAGCTCCCCGGGCTTTGCCGCTTTGGCGTACTTGATCAGGTCCGACACGCTCTTCACCGGCAGCGACGGATGCACGACCAGCACCAGGCCGGTCTGCGCAATGCCGCCGATCGAACTCGAAGTGCTCCGCGAACCTGGTCTTGAAATTCTTGAACAGGCTCTCGTTGACCGCGCCGGTGAGCAGCGTCAGCAGCAGCGTGTAGCCGTCGGGCGTGGAGCGTGCGACCGCATCGGTCCCGATATTGCCGCCGGCGCCGGTCCGGTTCTCGATGACGACCTGCTCGCCAAGCACGTCGCCCATGCCCTTGCCGATCACGCGCCCCAGGATGTCGGTCGGTCCGCCGGGCGCGAAGCCGACCACCAGCTTGATCGGCCGGGTGGGATAGGCGCCTTGCGCGAGCGCCGAGCGCATCGGGGACGCGACGACCGTTGCAGCGGCCCCAGCGAGCGTCGCCCGCAGCAGGCTGCGGCGGTCTGGATTCGAAATTTTCATGCGTTCCTCCCTGATGGCTCGTTGGCCACTGCTCGGCGCGAACATAGCCATCAAAGGCGGGGACGCCCATGCGGCACGGGTGAGCCCCAATGCGGACCAGGGGGAACAAAGTCCTATAAAAACCCGTTAGGCATGGTCGCCTACTGGGTGTTTGCTTCCTTGTGCGGTGACCCTGCAGCCTCTAAGATTCCAGCGTTGCCGTTGCCCGTCGCCGGCTGATAAGGGACGGGAACACAAGCAAAATCAATGGCCTGTGCCTGTCCAGGACCGTTCGGTCGGGGGCCGGCTTGAGGGCCTTTGAAGTCTCTGGGTTGGGTTCAGTCCGGAAGGTCGACCGTGCGTTATGTATCCACCCGCGGCGAGGCTCCGCCGCTCGGTTTTGTCGACGTGACGCTCGCGGGGCTCGCCCGCGACGGCGGCCTCTATGTGCCCGAAACCTGGCCGCGGCTCGACGCCAAAACCATCGCGACGTTCGCCGGGCGGCCCTATGCCGAGGTGGCGGTCGAGGTGATCCGGCCGTTCGTCGGCGACGCGATTGCCGAGCACGACCTCGCCCGCATGGCGCGCGAGGCCTACGGCAGCTTCCGCCACCCGGCGGTGGCGCCGCTGTCGCAGTACGGCGCCAACGATTTCATGCTCGAGCTCTTCCACGGCCCGACGCTCGCCTTCAAGGACCTGGCGATGCAGCTCCTCGGCCGGCTGATGGATCACGTGCTGGCCGCGCGCGGCGAGCGCACCACGGTGGTGGTGGCGACCTCCGGCGACACCGGCGGCGCGGCGGTCGAGGCGTTCCGCGGCCGCGGCCGCGCCGACGTCTTCGTGCTGTTCCCGCACGGGCGCATCTCCGATGTGCAGCGGCGCATGATGACCACGGCCGCCGACGACAACGTCCACGCGCTCGCGATCGAAGGCACCTTCGACGACTGCCAGGCGATCGTGAAGGGCCTGTTCAACCACCACGCTTTTCGCGATCGCGTATCGCTCTCCGGCGTCAACTCGATCAACTGGGCGCGCATCGTCGCGCAGGCGGTCTACTACTTCACCGCCGCGGTCGCGCTCGGCGCGCCGCATCGCAAGGTCGCGTTCACGGTGCCGACCGGCAATTTCGGCGACGTCTATGCCGGCTACGTCGCCATGCGCATGGGCCTGCCGATCGACCGGCTGGTGATCGCCACCAACGTCAACGACATCCTGGCGCGCACGCTGGCGACCGGCGCCTACGAAACCCGCGACGTGGTCGCCACCACCTCGCCGTCGATGGACATCCAGGTCGCCTCGAATTTCGAGCGCATCCTGTTCGAGGCCAATGGCCGCGACGACAAGTCGATCCGCGCCATGATGGGCTCGCTGGCGCAGTCGCGCCGGTTCGCGCTTGCCGGGCGAAACGCTGTCGGCGCTGCGCGGCCTGTTCGCCGCCAACCGCGCCGACGAAGCGGAGACCGCCGCCGCGATCCGCACCCAGTTGCGCGAGACCGGCCGCTTCATCGATCCGCATACCGCGGTCGGCGTCGCCGTCGCCGAAAAGGAAAGCCGCGACCCGGCGCTGCCGATGGTCGTGCTCTCGACCGCGCATGCGGCGAAATTCCCCGATGCGGTCGAGGCCGCCTGCGGCCGCCCGCCCGCCATTGCCGGATTGGCTGGGCGACCTATATGCCCGTCCCGAACGCGTCACGACGCTGCCTGTCGATCAGGCGGCGGTCGAACGCCACATTCTTTCCTCCAGCCGCGCCGCACGCGAAGGAGCCGCCGCATGAGCGTCGAAATTACGCGCCTACCCACGGGTTTGACCGTGGTGACCGACGCGATGCCGCATCTGGAGTCCGCCTCGCTCGGGGTCTGGGTCGGCGCCGGCAGCCGCGACGAGCGGCCGGACGAGCATGGCATCTCGCATCTCCTCGAACACATGGCGTTCAAGGGCACCAAGCGGCGTACCGCGCGACAGATCGCCGAGGAGATCGAGGCGGTCGGCGGCGACCTCAATGCCGCGACCAGCGTCGAATCGACCTCGTATTACGCGCGCGTGCTGCGCGCCGACGTGCCGCTCGCCATCGACGTGCTGTCCGACATCCTGTCGAACCCGACCTTCGACCCGGAGGAATTGCAGCGCGAGCAGAACGTGATCGTGCAGGAGATCGGCGCCGCCGAGGACGCGCCCGACGATCTCGTGTTCGACAAGCTGCAGGAGACCGCGTTCCCCGGCCAGTCGGTCGGCCGCTCGATCCTCGGCACCCGCGACACCGTGAAGTCCTTCGACCGCAAGCGGCTTGCCGCCTACCTCACCCGCAACTATCGCGCCCCCGACATGGTGGTGGCGGCCGCCGGCGCGGTCGAGCACGGCGCGCTGGTCGAGCAGGTTGCGAAGCAGTTCGCGAGCTTCGCCGGGCCGGCCGCGCCGGTGCCGGAGCCCGCGCACTTCAAGGGCGGCACCTACATCGAGAGGCGCGATCTCGAGCAGGTGCATGTGGCGCTGGCGATGCCGGGCGTGCCGCAGCGCGACCCCAACCTGTTCAGCATGCAGGTCTTCACCAGCGTGCTGGGCGGCGGCATGTCGTCCCGCCTGTTCCAGGAGGTGCGCGAGATCCGCGGGCTCTGCTACGCGATCTACGCGTTCCACGCGCCGTATTCCGACACCGGCATGTTCGGCCTCTATGCCGGCACCGATGCCGCCGATCTGCCGGAGCTGATGCGCGTCGTCGTCGCCGAGATCGCCAATGCTGTCCGAGACCATCACCGAGGTCGAGATCGCGCGCGCCAAGGCGCAGATGAAGGCCGGCCTGCTGATGGCGCTGGAAAGCTCCGGCGCCCGCGCCGAGCAGCTGGCGCGGCAGATGTTTGCCTGGGGCCGCCCGATGCCGCTGGCCGAGCTGGTGGCGAAGATCGAGGCGGTGACGGTCGAGAGCGCGCGCGCCGCCGGGCGGGCCTTGATCGCGCGTGGACGGCCGGCGATCGCTGCACTGGGTCCGGGTTCCGGACTTGAAAGCGCCGCTTCGATCGTTGAAAGTCTCGTCCGACGGGCGGCATAAATACGGGCGACCGATGACGGGCGACGGGCGGCAGCTAGCGATGACGCTCCCGCCTTCCGTCCGCTGCCGCCGATCTTCTGTCGGCTGAATCCATGGCGTTCTTCCGCAGCGTCAGCTTTTCCGAACAATTGCCCGCCATTGCCGGCGACACCGTCGTGCTGCGCGCGCCGCAAATGGCGGATCACGCCGAGTGGTCGGCGCTGCGCGCGGCGAGCCGCGATTTCCTGACGCCCTGGGAGCCGACCTGGCCGGCCGACGATCTGACCCGCGCCGCGTTCCGCCGCCGCATCCGCCGCTACGCCGAGGACCAGCGCAGCGATCTCGCCTATCCGTTCTTCATCTTCCGCAAGAGCGACAGCGTGCTGGTCGGCGGGCTTACGCTCGCCAATATCCGGCGCGGCTGCGCCCAGGCCGCCAGCCTCGGCTATTGGATGGGCGCGCCCTATGCGGGGCAGGGCTACATGACCGCCGCGGTCTCGACCGTGCTGCCGTTCGCGTTCGGCACGCTGCGGCTGCACCGCGTGGAGGCGGCCTGCATCCCGGGGAATGACGCCTCGATCCGCCTGCTGGAGAACACCGGCTTCCAGCGCGAGGGCTTCGCCCGGCAGTATCTCTGCATCAACGGGCTCTGGCAGGATCACCTGCTGTTCGCCCGGCTGCGGGACGATCCGTCGCCTTAACCAACCCGGTCGCCGGCCTTGGGGTCGCCACGGTTACTTTGCTATAAAGATGGGCGAGGCGAGGGGATCATTTTGTCGAAGTTGAGTATCGTGATGCGGATCGCGGGCCCGAACGATCAATTGCGCGGTGCTATCCGTCTTGCCGCTATCGTGGGCGCCGTCGCGGTCGTGCGCGGGCTGCTCGGGCGGCAGCCTGACGTCGCTCACCGGCAGCATGCCGAGCTGGTTCTCGCGCTCCGGCGGTGCGGGGACGGACGCCCAGGCGTCGGCTCCCGGCAAGGCGATGGAAGACGATTGTCCTTCGGTCGATATCCGGACCGGCGCCAGCACGCTGGCGGTCGCCGCCAATCCGAAGGAGCCGACCGCCACCGATCTGCGCTATCAGCTCACCTTCCTCGAGATGGCGCGGCAATGCTTCCTCGATGGCGGCACCGTCCGGATGCGGGTGGGTGTGCAGGGCCGCGCCATTGTCGGCCCCGCCGGTGCGCCGCCGCAGGCCACCGCGCCGATCCGCTATGCGGTCGTGCACGAGGGCGTCAATCCCAAGACCATCGCGACCAAGTTCCGGCGCGTTCCGGTGCACGCTCGATCCCGTCAACAGCACGACGTTCACGGACATCGAGGAGGATTTGAGCTTCCCGATGCCGCCAGTGCTCGAGTTGCAGAAATACGTCGTCTATGTCGGCTTCGACGAAGCCGGCGATCGCGGTCAGCCGCAAGGCAAGAAGAAGGCGCCGGCGAAGGCGCCACCGCCACCGAAGCCGCAGAAGAAGCTCGAGCGCTCGGTCCTGCCAGAGTACCGCTGATCGCGGTTTCCAGGCTTAGTTCAGCTTCGCCTTCACTTCCGCGATGCCCTTGGCGATCAGGTCGTCGGCGAGCTTGCTGCCCTTGACGGTGTCGGCCAGCACGCGCTCGGCGGCGGCGACGGCGGCCTCGGCGGCGGCATTGCGCACATCGGCGACGGCCTGCGCCTCGGCCTGTGCGATCTTGGTCTCGGCGAGCTTGGTGCGGCGCGCGAGAAACTCCTCGGACTTGGCCTTGGCTTCGGCGGCGAGGCGCACGGCCTCGGCCTTGGCGCCCTCGATGATGCCGGCCGCTTCGCGCTCAGCGTCGTTTTTCTTGCGCTCGTATTCGGCGAGCAGCGCCTGCGCTTCCTCGCGCAGGCGGCGCGCTTCGTCGAGCTCAGCCTTGATCTTCGCCGCACGGTCGTCGAGCGCGTCGATGATCAGCTTGTGGGCGCCGAAGTAGATCAGCACGCCGACAAAGATGGCGAAAGCGACGGCGACCCAGAATTCGGCGGTGGCTATCATGGCCGATCCTCAGCGCTTCAGTGTGCCAGCGACGGCCTTGGCGACGTCGTCCTTCGCCGGCGCATTGCCGGTAAGGCGCTCGACGATCGCCGCCGCGGTCTCGACCGCGATGTCGTGGACGTTTGCCATGGCTGCGGTGCGGCGCGTGGCGATCGCCTGCTCGGCCGCGGTGATGCGGGTGTTGAGCGTCGCATCGAGCGCGTGGCGGGCGGCGTCCGCTTCCTTGGCATATTTCTCGCGGGTCTCGTTGGCGAGCGCCTGGGCGCGGCCGCGGGCGTCCGCGAGCGACTTCTCATAGGCGGCGATGGCGGCGTCCGAAGAGTCCTTCAGGCGCTTCGCCTCGGCAAGGTCGCCTTCGACGCTCTGGCGCCGCGCGTCCATGATGCCGCCGACGCGCGGGATCGCCAGCCGCGCGATGATGACGTAGAGCAGGACGAAGGCGATCGCGAACCAGAACAGTTGCGACGCAAAGGTCTCCCGGTCGAAGGGCGGGAAATGCGGCTTCGGTGGGACCTCGGTGTGCGTTTTCTGGCCCGCGGCCATCGTCGTCTCCGAGCTCGTTCGGCCTTACAGCACGAACAGCAGCAGCATCGCGATCAGGAGCGAGAAGATGCCGAACGCTTCGGCGAGCGCGAAGCCGAGGAACAGGTTCGGACGCTGCGCGCCCGCGGCCGACGGATTGCGCATCGCGCCGACCAGGAATTGACCGAAGACGTTCGCCACGCCGATGGCGGCGGCGCCCATTCCGATGCACGCGAGACCGGCACCGAGATACTTTGCTGCGATTGGATCCATTTTCGAGAGTTCCTTTCAGGAGGATGTTTGAGGATGAGAGTCGAATTCAGTGTCCGGGATGCATTGCATCGCTGAGATAGATGCAGGTGAGGATGGTGAACACGTAGGCCTGCAGGAACGCGACCAGAAGCTCGAGCGCGGTCAGCGCGACCGTCAGCGCGAGCGGCGCGATCGCGCCGATCGCGCCGAGGAAACCGACGCTGCCCAGCATGACGACGAAGCTCGCCACCAGCTTGAGCGTGATGTGGCCGGCAAGCATGTTCGCGAACAGCCGCACGCTGTGCGAGATCGGCCGCGACAGGAACGACAGTATCTCGATGACGACGATGACCGGAACCATCAGGACCGGAATGCCGCTCGGCACGAACAGTTTGAAGAAATGCAGCCCGTTGTGCCAGAGGCCGTAGATGATCACCGTGAAGAACACGAGCAGCGCCAGCGCGGCCGTGATGATGATGTGGCTGGTCACGGTGAACGTGTAGGGGATGATCCCGATCACGTTCGAGAACAGGATGAACATGAACAGCGCGAACACGAACGGGAAGAACCGCATCCCGTCCTCGCCCGCCGTGCTGCGTATCGTGTCCGCGACCAGCTCGTAGCTGAGCTCCGCCACCGATTGAATGCGCGTCGGCACCAGCCGGCGCCCGGCGGTGGCGCCGAGCAGGAGCAGCGCGGTGAGGCCGACCGCCAGGAACATGAAGGCGGCGGAATTGGTGAAATGAATCTCCGTCCCGCCGATCTTCAAGAGGGGGATCAGGTTGTGAATTTCGAATTGATGGATCGGATCGGCAGCAGCCATGTGATCTGGTCGTCTTGTTTTGGTCGTCGTTCAACGGCGCGGTGGAGGGGGCGTCTTTAGTGCTTCGAGTCTCTTTCGGGTATGAACCCGGCCGACCGCATCAGGTTGAGCATTCCTGCGGCAAAGCCGAGCAGCACGAACACGATAAACGCCCACGGCGAGATACCAAGCCAGCGGTCGAGGAACCAACCGATCAGTCCTCCGACCACCACACCGCCGACCAGCTCGGTTGAGAGCCGCAGCCCTCGCGCCAGGCCCGACGCATCGTTGGTAGGACGAGGTGCCGGGGCGTCGGGGGGCGTACTCGACGTTGAGTGTTCAAGCCGCTCGCCTAGACGCCGAAGCCTCTCGGATAGCGCAGCCTCGCTGGTTGGCTGAAGCTTGCGATCGTCTTGTTCGCGTTTGTCGCGCGCGTCGTCGGCCATGCTTTCGACACCCGCAAAACAATACGGAGAGATCGCGGCAGTCCGCCGCCCTTAAGGCCGCGCGGACCATACTGATCGGGTCTAGCCAAGTCAAGGAACGAGGGACCCCGGCTAACCGCCTGAAAAGCCTTTTAGATCGGGCTTTTTCACAGGGTCGCGACAGGCGCTGAAACCGGCGTTGCCGCGCCGTTCAAATCGACGTGGCAGTGCTTCGGCGCGACACCGGGACGGTTCTACTGCGTTGGTTGAAATGGTAGCGTGCGCGGGTGGGTTTTACGGCGGCGGATGTGAGGAGTTCAGGATGTTTCGGTCGCGGCTGCTCGCCATCGTCATTGCCGGTTCAGCGCTTGCGGCGGCCGCCCATGCGCAGCCCTCCTCGCCGGATGGCGGCGACACCCGCTTCACCTTCCATCGCGCCGACGACGGCTACCTGCGGCTCGACGGCCGCTCCGGTCAGGTCTCGATGTGCAACCGCCGCACCAGCGGCTGGCAATGCCAACTGGTGCCGGACGAGCGCGCCGCGCTCGAAGCCGAGATTTCCCGCCTCCAGAGCGACAATGCCGCGCTCAAGAAGGAGCTCCTGACCCGCAACCTGCCGCTCCCGGACGGCATGCGGCCGGATCAGCCGTCGCCAAGATCCCAGGTGCAGCGCCCGCAGTTGCCGGACGACGCCGAGCTCAACCGGGTCATGGCCGTCATGGAAAAGATCTGGCGGCGCATGGTCGACATGATCCTGAGCGTGCAGCGCGATCTCCAGAAGCGCGGCTGAACGTGACAAGTCGATTGTCCGCGATCAGCGGCGTGACGCCGGAGCTCATCGCCACCGCGACGCTCGGCATCGACACCACCGGGCCAGGCTTCTTCGAATTCACCCGCGATGCCGCGCGCTTCCTTGCCGAGGCGGGCGCGGGCGAGGGCGCGTTACTTGCCTACCTCCGGCACACCTCGGCGTCGCTGGTGATCCAGGAGAATGCCGATCCGGACGTGCAGACCGACCTCGTGACCGCACTCGACCGGCTGGCGCCGGCGGACGCGCCATGGGTGCATGATACCGAGGGTCCGGACGACATGCCGGCGCATGTCAAAGCGATGATCAACGGCGTCTCGCTTCATATTCCTGTCGTCGGCGGCCGGCTCGCGGTCGGAACCTGGCAGGGTCTCTATCTCGCCGAGCACCGCGCCGATCCGCACCGGCGCGAGATCGTGCTGCAATTCATCGGCAGCCGGCGCTAAATCCACGCCCGCCGTTTTGATGTTGCAGACGCGCGGATTCGGCGTAGGCTGATTTGCCCGGTTGATGCACGCCCGTCGTATGTTCGGAGTTGGGCCATGGCTTTGATCGACCACTTCCGCCGTCGTGCGATCCGCGACCAGACGACGGCTGGCGCCTTCATCGACGAGCAATCCTTCCGCCTCGCCGAATCCTGCGTCCTGGATTATTCCCGCCTGCGCGCCGGCGCCGGCGCCGAGGCGCTGCTTGCCGACGCGCCATTCGCCGCGTCGCTCGAGAAGGCGTGCTGGGAGGCCTACCCGCGCGCGCTGACGATGGTGGGCACGGTGGCGGAGGGAGCGCTGCGTCCCTATGCCGGCGAGCACGCCCATGCGGTGCTGTTCGGGCTGATCGCGATGATCCTCGAGCAGTTCGACCGGCGGCCGGTCCCGCGCGCGATCGGCGAGGCGGAATGGCGCGCGGCGCGTGCCGACCTCGAGCGCTCGCTCAACGACCTCGCGCGGTCGTGGCCGAAGACCCCGGAGGCGCTGGCGCGCGACCATTCGGGCTTCTATCTGGCGATCATGCCGCTGCATCCGAAGCTCGGCGCCGACGACTTTGCGGCGCTGCGCAACCAGCTCACGCTGTCGCTGCAGCACATCCACGAAGGCTTCGCGCAGCGCGCGAACCTGCTGGCGCTGGCGGGCGAATTGGCCGGCCGCATGCCCAAGGTTGAGACCAGCGAAGCGCCGTCGGCGCCGGCGTAGCGGCGCCGGCCTGGCATACGCGCCCTGCATGGGTGTCATTTGACGCATTGCCACGCGCACGGCATTGATCTGCGACGATGCCACTTCCTTCACGCAATGTCGTCCTGCCGCCGCTCGAAACCCTGCTGATCGCCGCGGCGGGCGGCATCACCTTCGCCAAGCTCGGGATTCCGGCCGGCCTGGTGTCAGGCTCGGTGCTGGCGGTGGCGATCGCCGCGCTTGCCGGCCGGCAGATGCAGGTGCCGAGGCCGTTCCAGCGCGTCTGCTTCGTGCTGGTCGGCATCCTGCTGGGCGCGATCGTCACGCCCGAGACGCTCGAGGGCATGGCGACCTAGCCGCTCAGCATCGCGGTGCTGGCGGTCGCGACCATCTGCATGATCGCCGCCACCACGTCCTATCTGCGCTTCGTCCACGGCTGGGATTGGGCGTCGGCCTTCCTGGGCGCGTCGCCGGGCGCGATGGCGCAGGTCGTCGCGCTCTCGGCCGAGTTCAAGGCCGACCTGCGCGGCGTCGCGATCGTGCAGGTGATGCGGGTGCTGCTGATCATGATCGGGCTGCCGGGCAGCCTCGCGCTGTCCGGCTTGCGCGCGGGCGCCGTGATCGGCGCGCCGGAGCCCGCCGGCGGCTCGTCGCTGGTCGAGCTGGTGGTCCTGGTCGTCGTCTCGACCGCGCTGGCGCTGCTGCTGCGCTGGATGAAATTCCCCGGCGGGCTTCTGTTCGGCGCCATGGCGGGCTCCGCCATCCTGCACGGCACCGGCTGGGTGCATGCGGTACTGCCCTGGTGGCTCGGCGGCGGCGCGGTGATCGTGATCGGCGCGGTCGCGGGCTCGCGCTTCTCCAACACGAGCTGGCGCACCGTGGTCGACTATCTCGGTGCCGCGATCGGATCGTTCGCGGTCGCGGCCACGGTCGCGCCTGCTTCGCCACTGCTCGTCATGCTGCTGCTGCCGTTCCGCCCCGCCGACGTGATCATCGCGTTCGCGCCCGGCGCGCAGGACCAGATGATGCTGCTCGCGCTCGCGCTCACGCTCGACCCGGTCTATGTCGGCGCGCATCACCTGTCGCGCTGGCTGATCTGCACGTTCTCGCTCGCGATCTTCGCGAAGTCGATGTCATTCGGCAAAGGCGAGCCGCCACCCGAGCAGAAGCCCTGGACGCGGCCGGGGCAGGGGATGTCGGACGACTGAGGGTCCCGAAAAGCATGCCCCGGGCTTGACCCGGGGTGGGAACCGGTTTTCGGACAAAGATCATGCTCAGCAAAACAGGCGCTATTCGGGCTTGAGCCCCGCGGACTTGACCACCTTCGCCCACTTCGCGGTCTCGTCGGCGATCAGCTTGCTAAAGGCCGCGCGCGACATCGGCATCAGCTGGCTGCCAAGCTCGGCGAAGCGCGCCTTGATCTTGGGATCGTCGAGGGCGGCGCTGATTTCCGTATTGAGCTTGTCGACGATCTCGGGGGGCGTGCCCCTGGGGACGCCGATACCGGTCCAATCGCTCACGTCGTAACCCGGCAGGAACTCGGCCACGGTCGGAATGTCCGGCACGACCTCCAGCCGGGTCGCAGTGGTCACGCCCAGCGCGCGCAGCCGCCCGGCCTTGATGTGTTCGATCGACGAGGTGATCGGCAGGATCATGACCTGGACCTGACCGCTGATCAGGTCGGTCAGCGCCGGCGCCGCGCCGCGATACGGCACGTGCAGCATGTCGACACCGGCCATGATCTTGAACAGTTCGCCAGCCACGTGGCTGACCGTTCCCAGGCCGCTCGACGCCAGGTTGATCTTGCCGGGATTGGCTTTCGCATAGGCAATGAATTCAGGAATCGATTTGGCGGGGACCGCCGGGTTCACCTCCATCACGCCCGGTGCCCGGACAAGGCTCGCGACTGGGTTGATATCCCGGATGAAATTGAAGCTGAGCTTGTCGTAGAGCGATGCGTTGATCGCGTTCGCGGCGGTGATCCACAACAGCGTATGGCCGTCGGGCGTCGAGCGCACGACCGCCTCGGTCGCGAGGTTGGTGGCGGCGCCCGGCCGGTTCTCGATGACGACCGGCTGGCCGAGCCGGTCCGACAGCCATTGTCCGATCAGCCGCGCGAGCACGTCGCCGACGCCGCCGGCGGGAAAGCCGACGATCAGGCGCACCGGCCGAGTCGGATAGGATTGCGCGCGTGCAAACGTCGGCGCGAGCGAAAGCGCGGCGGCACCCGCGGTCAGATGCAGAAATCGTCGGCGGGGGAGCGGCATGGCTGTCCTCACTCGGCCTTGATGTTGGCGGCCTTGATGATGGGCCACCATTTTTCGATCTCGGATTTCTGGAACGCCGCAAGCGCTTCCGGCGTCTGCTGATCGCGGGAGAAAATCTCCTGTCCGATCCCGGCCAGGCGCTTCTGCACGGGCGGATCGGCAAGTGCGGACACGACCGCGGCATTCAGCTTGCCGACGACGTCCTTCGGCGCGCCTTTAGGAAGGAATACGGCCTGCCAGTTCAAGGCATGGAGCCCGGGCAGGCCGGCCTCGTCCACGGTCGGGATGCCGGGCGCCTGCGATAGCCGGGTCTTCGCAGTCACGGCAAATGCCTTGATCGCGCCGGCACGGACCTGCGGCAGCGAATTGGCGGCGGTGTCGATCATGAAGTCGATCTGGCCCGCCACCAGGTCCTGCATCGCGGCGGCAAGTCCCACGCGGTAGGGCACGAACCTGAATTGCGTGCCGGTAGCGCGCTGGAAGAACAGCCCGCCGACCGTCGAAATCCCGCCCGCACCGGTGGTGCCTTGCGTCGCCTGATCGGGGTTCGCCTTGAGCCATGCGACGAATTCTTTGAGGTTGTTCGCCGGCAGCGCCTTCTTCCCGACGATCATCAGGGGGTCGCTGGAGACAAGCCCGACCGGCTCGAAATCCGCCATCAGGTCGTAGGCCAGCGAAAACATCGGGCCGTTGAGAACATGCGTCGCCCAGTTGCCGAGCACCACGGTGTAGCCGTCGGGCGCCGCGCGTGCCACGCGGCCGACGCCGATGGTGCCCGACGCGCCCGCGATATTCTCGACGACAACCGGCTGACCGAGTGACGTCCGCATGCTGTCGGCGAGAATTCGTGCGATGACATCCGACGGTCCGCCCGGCCCGAATGCGACCACCATGGTCACGGGCCGCGCCGGATAGGCTTGGGCGCGCGCAATCCGTGGCAGCATCGCGAAGGCGGCGGCGCCTGCGGCCTGAAGCAGCAATGTTCGGCGCGAGACGATCATGGCGCTCCTCCTGTGCTACCCCACATGCTTCCACAAGAATTCGAGCGTGCGCCCGAACGCGATCTGCGCCGAGGCCGGCACGTAGTTGGCGCGTGCGTCGCAGTTGAACCCATGCTTGCCGGGATAGACGTAGATCGTGATCTCCGGGCGCGCCCGCCGGATCGTCTCGACGTCGCTCAAGGGGAATGCTGGCGTCTTGGTCGCCGAAATGCAGCATCAGCGGGATTCTGCGGCACCTCGTGCACGCCGGGCACGATCTGGCTGCCGTAGTAGCCGACGGCGCAGGTGATGTCGGCGAGCCGCGTCGCGGCAAAGAATGCAAGCGACCCACCCCAGCAATAGCCCACGACGCCGACCTTGCCGTGCGGTTTGACGAAATCGATCCCGGCCTTGGCATCGAGCAAACTTTTCTCGAACGGGATTTTGGCCCGCAGCGCGTGTCCTGCGGCGATGCCTTCCGGGTCATAGCCGAATTCGGCGCCGCGCTCGGCGCGATCAGAGAGACCGGGCACGATCGCACCGTAGCCAAGCGCCGCAAAGCGGTCGGCGACGCTGCGGATATGATCGTTGAGCCCGAAAAATTCCTGCAAGACCAGGAGCTGTCCGCGCGGCGGCCCGTCCGGTGCCGTGTGGTAGGCCGGCAGGGTGTGGCCGTCCTCGGCCGTCAGGCTGATGGTCTCACGCATCCCCGATCTCCGGTCCCATCATGAACCGAAAGGCGGAGATTTGCATGATGATCTTGCGAGCGGCGCCCGCGACAAGAACGAGCAGCGCGCCGGTCCGGCGCGACGGAGCTTACTCCGCCGCCAGTCGCGCGCGGCTTGAGCGGCAGCTCGAGCCGCTCCCAGACCTCGACCAGCGCTTCCGCCAGCGCGTCGATCAGCGCGTCCTCGTGATAGGGCGAGGGCGTGATGCGCAGCCGCTCGGTGCCCTTCGGCACGGTCGGATAGTTGATCGGCTGGATGTAGATGCCGTGCTCGGCGAGCAGGAGGTCGGTCGCTTCCTTGCACTTCTCCGCATCGCCGATGAATACCGGCACGATGTGAGTGTCGTTCATCATCACCGGCAGGCCGGCAGCGGTGAGCACGGCCTTCACGCGCGCGGCGCGGTCCTGGTGGCGGTCGCGCTCATAGCTCGACGCCTTGAGGTGGCGGATCGCGGCGGTCGCGGCCGCGCAGATTGCCGGCGGCAGCGCGGTGGTGAAGATGAAGCCGGGCGCGTAGCTGCGCACCGCGTCGATCAGCGAGGCGTTGGCGGCGATATAGCCGCCGAGGCAGCCGAACGCCTTGGCGAGCGTGCCTTCGAGCACGTCGACACGCGCCATTGCGCCCTGCAGCTCGGCCTGACCGCCGCCGCGCGGGCCGTACATGCCGACCGCATGCACTTCGTCGGCGTAGGTCATGGCGCCGTACTTATCCGCGAGGTCGCAGATCGCGTTCACCGGCGCGCAGTCGCCGTCCATCGAGTAGAGCGTCTCGAACACGATCAGCTTCGGCCGCTTCGGGTCGGCGGCGCGCAGCAGCTCCTCGAGATGCGTCATGTCGTTGTGGCGGAAGATCTGCTTGTCGCAATGGGACTGCCGGATGCCTTCGATCATCGAGTTGTGGTTGAAGGCGTCGGACAGGATCAGGCAGTCCGGCATCAGCTTCGCCATCGTGGAGATGCCGGTCTCGTTCGAGACATAGCCCGAGGTGAACACCAGCGCGGCGTCCTTGCGGTGCAGGTCGGCGAGCTCGCGCTCGAGTTCCACCAGCGGATGGTTGGTGCCGGCGATGTTGCGGGTTCCGCCGGCGCCGGTGCCCATCTTGGTCGCGGTCTCGACCATGGCGCCGATCACCTTGGGGTGCTGGCCCATGCCGAGATAGTCGTTGGAGCACCACACGATGACGTCGCGGGGGCCTTCCGGCGAGTGCCACACGGCGCGCGGGAACCGCCCGGCCAGCCGCTCAAGATCGGCAAAAACCCGATACCGCCGCTCGTCCCGCAAACGGGCCAAAGCATCGCTGAAGAACGCATCGTAGTTCATTGGACAGCCTTCCCGACACGCTGATTTTATTGTCCAGACCCCCTTTTTAGAAGGGTTCCAGCCGGTTTGTCGAGGCGGTTATGATGGGCCGTTGGTACGGGCTGAACGCCTGAGGGTCCTTGCCTTGCCAGTCGGGGTTTGGTCTAGCTCCGGCCTGGGAGGATTGAGATGACTGACAGCGCGACCGGCCTCAAACACGGCCTCACCAACTACGGTGACCGGGATTTTTCGCTGTATCTGCGCCGCTCGTTCGCGCGCTCGATGGGCTATTCGCGCGAAATGCTGGAGCGGCCGGTGGTCGGCATCGCCAACACCGGCTCCGGCTTCAACAACTGCCACCGGCATTTCCCGGAGCTGCTCGAGGCGGTGAAGCGCGGCGTGCTGGCGGCGGGCGGATTGCCGATCGATTTCCCGACCGTGTCGCTCGGCGAGGTGTTCCTCAATCCGACCAGCCTGAAATTCCGAAACCTGATGTCGATCGACACCGAGGAGATGATCCGCGCGCAGCCGATGGACGCGGTCGTGCTGATGGGCGGCTGCGACAAGACCGTGCCGGCGCAGCTGATGGGCGCGGTCTCGGCCGGGCGGCCGGCGGTCATGCTGGTGGCCGGGCCGATGATGACCGGGCGGCACAAGGGCGAGCGGCTCGGCGCCTGCACCGACTGCCGCCGCTTCTGGGCGCGCTACCGCGCCGGCGAGGTCAGCGCCGAAGAGATTGCGCGAGGTCGAGGGCAACCTCGCGGTCACCGCCGGCACCTGCGCGGTGATGGGCACGGCTTCGACCATGGCCTGCATCGCCGAAGCGCTCGGCCTGATCCTGCCCGGCACTGCCGCGATCCCGGCGGTGCATGCCGACCGCCTGCGCGCCGCCGAGGCGACCGGCATGGCGGCGGTCAACCTGATCGGCTCGCAGGTGACGCCCGACCGGATCGTCAACGCGAAATCGGTCGAGAACGCGCTGCGCGTGCTGCTCGCGCTCGGCGGCTCGACCAATGCGATCATCCATCTCACCGCGATTGCCGGACGCGCCGGCGTGAAGGTGACGCTCGACCAGCTCAACAAGCTTTCCGATACGACGCCGGTGCTGGTCAATCTCAAGCCGGTCGGCAACGGCTACATGGAGGATTTCTTCGCCGCCGGCGGCATGGGCGCGCTGCTGCGCGAGTTGAAGCCGCTGCTGCATCTCGATTGCCTGACCGTCACCGGCGGCACGCTCGGCGAGCGGCTCGCAGCGGACGAGGCCGGCTATGTCGACCGCACCATCATCGCGGCGCGCGACAAGCCGTTCGAGCCGCAGGGCGGCCTGGTCGCGCTGTTCGGCAATCTCGCGCCCAGGGGCGCGATCCTCAAGCGCTCGGCGGCGGACGAAAAACTGTTCGAGCACGAGGGCGTGGCGGTGGTGTTCTCCTCGCTCGCCGATCTCGCCGCGCGCATCGACGATCCCGCGCTCGACGTGCGGGCGGAGGACATCCTGGTGCTGCAGAACGCCGGCCCGCACGCGCCGGAGGCGATGCCGGAGGCCGGCTATCTGCCGATCCCGAAGAAGCTCGCGCAGAAGGGCGTCAAGGACATGGTCCGCATCTCCGACGCGCGCATGAGCGGCACCGCCTTCGGCACGATCGTGCTGCATGTGACGCCGGACGCGGCGTCGGGCGGTCCGCTCGGGCTGGTGCGCAACGGCGACCGCATCCGGCTGTCGGTGAAGGAGCGGCGCATCGAGCTGACTGGTCGACGACGCCGAGCTCAAGAAGCGCGTCGCGCCGGCTGCATCCCGATACCGAGAAGCCGACGCGCGGCTATGCGCAAGCTTTATGCGGAGCAAATCCTGGGCGCCGACGAGGGCTGCGATTTCGCATTCCTGCGGCCGCAATAAACAGCAAAGAGGGGAGACGACGGTGAAAAGCGAAGCGGTGAACTATTCGGTCGGCGGCGCGAGCCACCAGGGCCAGATTGATCTACGACGAGACCAAGACAGGGTCAGCCGCTGCTGATGGTGGCGCCGAACTGGCGCGGCGTGATCCCGCAAAACATCGCCATTGCGCAGAAGCACGCCGAGCGACGGCTATGTCGTGTTCATGCCCGACATGTTCGGCGTCGGCAAAGGCCCGAAGGGCACCGAGAACCCGATGGAGTTCCTGGCGCCGTTCATCGAGGACGTCGCCGGCACGCGCCGCGCCATCTCCGCCGCGCTTCGAGGCGATGACCACCGAGGCCGGCAAGCGCGGCATCGGCGACGCCAAGCGCCGCGCCGCGATCGGCTACTGCTACGGCGGCGCCAATGTGCTCGATCTCGCGCGCGACGGCGCCGACGTCGCGGCGGTGGTGTCGATCCACGGCGTGCTCGCGACCGCCGAAGCCCGCGCGCCAAGGGCGGCATCAAGGCCAAGGTGCTGGTGCTGCACGGCGCCGCCGATCCGGTGTCGCCGAAGGAGCACCGCGACATGTTCGAGGCCGAGATGGACGCCGCCGGCGCGCGCTGGATGCTCGCTCAATTTCGGCGGCGTCGTGCATGCCTATACCGATCCGCATGCGAACTTCCTGCCGGTTGCGAAATACGACGAGCCGGCGTCACGCTACACCAGCGCGATGCTGGATGCGTTCATCACCGACGCGTTCAACGGCAAGCTGTAGGGCAACGCAGTGATCCGCACCGTCACCGGCGACGTCGAGGCGATCAACGGGCGCATCCTCGCGCACGAGCATCTGCAGATCGATCTCTCGGCGCAGAAGGGCCCGGCCAACAAGGTCGGCGCCGGCGAGGAGGACGCGGTCGTCGAGGATCTGGTCGCGGCGCAAGCGAATACGGCCTTGCCGCCATCACCGATCTCAGCGCGCCGCGCTGGGGCCGCGATCCGGCGGCGCTGCGCCGGATCAGCGAGCGCGCCGGGCGTCAAGGTCGTGTGCGCCGCCGGCTACTACTGGGACCCGTTCCCCGACATCGCGCTCGAAAGCTCGGTCGAGGAAATCCGCGACGCCATGATCGCGGAGATCGAGCAGGGCACCGACGGCACCGACGTGCGCTGCGGCGTCATCAAGGTCGGCACCGCGAAGGAGCCGAACGAGCCGGCCGAGCGGCTGTTCAAGGCGGCGGCGCTGGCCTCGCGCGCGACCGGCGCGCCGGTCATCACGCATACCTCGAACACCGGGCAGGCGGCGTGGCACATCCGCGTGCTGGAAGGCGCCGGCATGGACATGACGCACGCCGTCATCAGCCACATGGGCGCGGCCAAGGACATTTCCGAGCTGGTCGAGGTCGGCCGCTGCGGCGCGTTCATGGGCATCGACAAGGTGAGCTTCCCCAAGGGCCCGACCAATGTCGAGCTTGCCGACCTCGTGCGCGACGCCTGCGACAAGGGCCTCGAGCGCCAGCTCATCCTGTCGTCCGACGTCGCGCGCCGCACCATGCTCTCGCGCTACGGCGGCAAGGGCTATCCGACGGTGCTGCGCGATTTCGTGCCGATGCTGAAGGAGCGCGGCATTCCCGACAGCCACCATCGAGACGATGCTGTCGCGACAACCCGCGCGAGGATGCTGACATTCGCGACAGTAACGGGATTGACCGCGCGCGATCGTTGGCCCGATCATCGCGGCACGCATTGAGGGCTTGGGCATGGCCGATCCAGATCGGGACCGGCGAGAGCGCAGCATCAACCGCATGACGCTGGATCGCGTTCGTCCTGGCGGCGCTCGTCGCGCTGCTCTCGATCATCTACGTCCGGCCGACGCCGGCTGCCGATGATCCGCCCAAGCCGCAAGCCCGAAGTGACAAGGAGCTCCCGATGCACAAGATCGCCATTCCGCAGTCGGTCGTCGATCGCGTGATTGCGCGGCGCGGCCGCGAGCACATCCACGACGATCTCGATCCGGCGCGCACCGCGCTGGTCGTGGTCGACATGCAGAACGCCTTCATGCTGCCGGGCGTGGCGCATTCGCTCTGCCTGGAGGCGCAGGAGATCGTGCCCAACATCAACCGGCTGGCGCAGGCGGTGCGCGAGACCGGCGGCGCGGTGGTCTGGATCCAGACCGCCTATACCGACGAGACGCGAAGGAGCTGGTCGGTCTATTACGACGATCAGCAAGCCCGAGCAGAACGCAAGCGCGCCGAGGCGCTCGCGCCCGGCAGCAAGGGCTACGAACTGTGGGAGACGCTCGACGCGCGGCCGGACGACATCTACGTGCGAGAAGAACCGCTTCTCGGCCTTCATCCAGGGCTCGTCGAATCTCGCCGAGGTGCTGCGCGCGCAAGGGCATCGACACCATCCTGGTCACCGGCACGGTCACCAATGTGTGCTGCGAGTCGACCGCGCGCGACGCCATGATGTGCAATTTCAAGACCGTCATGGTCACCGACGGCAACGCCGCGGTGACCGACGAGGACCACAACGCGTCGCTCGGCACTTCTACCTGACCTTCGGCGACGTGATGTCGACCGACATGCTGATCGGCTGCCTGCGCACCAATGCGAAGAAGGGCCTGGCGGCGGCGGAGTAGTACTCAGCGTGTCCGGATGCGATGCAGCACGAAGTGATGCACGCGATCCGGGACCCGGTTACGTTCATAAGCTGGATCCCGGGTCTGCACAGCAGCACTGCGTGCTGCAGTGCGCCCGGGACGCGAGATCAGCGGCCGTTGCGCGCCGCCTCGATCGCCCGCCACACCTTCTCCGGCGTCGCCGGCATCCCCACATAGGGCGCGCCGATGCGCGAGAGCGCGTCGTTGACCGCGTTCATCACCGCCGGCAGCGCGCCGACCGTGCCGGACTCGCCCGCGCCCTTGACGCCGAGCGGATTGAGCTTGGTCGGCACTTCGTTCTCGCCGGCGACGAATTGGCAGAAATCGTCGGCGCGCGGCATGCCGTAGTCCATGAACGAGCCGGTGACGATCTGGTCGCCCTGATAGACGATGTTCTCGATCAGCGCCTGTCCGACGCCCATGGCGATGCCGCCGTGGAGCTGGCCCTCGACCAGCATCGGGTTGATCATGTGGCCGACGTCGTCGACCGCGTGATAGCGCACGATCTCGACCGCGCCGGTGCCTTCGTCGATCTCGACCTCGACGATGTGGCAGCCGTTCGGATAGGTGCGCTCGCCGCCGTCGTAGGTGCCGCTCTCGAACATGCCGGCTTCCATGCCCGGCGGCAGCGCCTTCAGGTTGAACGACTTCCGCGCGACCTCGGCGAGGTCGATGGCCTTGTCGGTGCCCGGCGACGGTGAACTTGCCTTTCTCGAACACGATGTCGTGCTCGGCGGCCTCGAGCGTGTGCGCCGCGAGCTTCTTCCCCTTGGCGATGACCTTGTCGGCGGCCATCAGCAGCGCGGTGCCGCCGCAGGCCATCGAGCGCGAGCCGAAGGTGCCGGTGCCGATCGCGATCTGGTCGGTGTCGCCGTACTGGAAGCGCACGCGGTCGGGCGGGATGCCGAGCTTGTCGGCGATGATCTGCCGGAAGGCGGTGCCGTGACCCTGGCCGTGGTCGTGCGTGCCCATAGAGAGGGTGAGCGCGCCGGACTGATCGAAGCGCAGCTCCGAATGCTCGATCAGGCCGGCGTTCGACGCTTCGACGGTGCTGGAGATGCCGAGCCCGCGCAGCTTGCCGTGCTTCGACGAATCCCGGCGGCGCGCCTCGAAGCCGTTGTAGTCCGCCATCGCGAGGCAGTCGTCGAGGTTCTTGCCGAAGTCGCCGCAGTCGTAGGTGTAGACCAGCGCGGTCTTGAACGGCATCGCCTCCTTCGGGATCATGTTCTTGCGGCGCAGCTCCGCCGGATCGATGTCGAGCTTGCGCGCGGCGAGGTCGACCAGCGTCTCGAGCACGTAAGCCGCCTCCGGCCGCCCGGCGCCGCGATAGGGGCCGGTGAGCATGGTGTTGGTGAAGGTGCCGTTCACCTCGACGTATCCCGGCCGGGAACGTGTAGGTGCCGGCGAGCACGCCGATATTGTTGGTCGGCGGGCCGCCGCTGCGGTCGGAGGCGTTGTAGGCGCCGATGTTGCAGTAGTTCCGCACGCGGATGGCGAGGAATTTGCCGTTCTTGTCGAGCGCAAGCTCGGCTTCGGTGATGTTGTCGCGGCAGTGCTCGTCGGAGAGGAAGGATTCGCTGCGGTCGCCGATCCACTTCACCGGCCGGCCGGTGAGCTTCGCCGCCAGCATGGCGAGCTGGTATTCCGGATAGACGCCGCCTTTCATGCCGAAGCCGCCGCCGACATTGTCGGAGATCACGCGGATGCGGCTCTCCGGAATCTTGAACACATCCTGCGCCAGGGTGCGTCGCACCTGGTGCGGTCCCTGCACCGTGCAGCGCAGTGTGTAGCGCTCGTCGCGCGGATCGTATTCGGCAAGGCAGCCGCGCGGCTCCATTGACACGGTGGTGAGGCGGTTGATCCGCATCTGATGCTTGATGACAAGGTCGGCCTTGGCGATGGCTTCTGCGGCCGCCGCCTTGTTGCCGGCCTCGTGGAAGTAGGCGAGGTTGTCGCGGCACTCGTCCCACACCGGCGTCGCGTCCGGCGCAATCGCTTCTTCGATCGTCGTCGCCGACGGCAGGCCTTCGTACTCGGCCTCGATCAGCTCGGCGGCGTCCTTCGCCTCGTTGAGCGTCTCGGCAATGATCATCGCCACCGGTTGGCCGATGAAGCGCACGCGGTCGCGCGCGAGCAGCGGCATCGGCGTGGCGAATTGCGGCGAGCCGTCGCGGCGCTTGCGCGGCTGCTTCGGCTGCTGCAGGCCGAGCGCGAGCACGGCAGGGTCGTTGCCGGTCAGGATGTGGAGCACGCCCGGCGACTGCCGCGCGCGCTTCACGTCGATCGAGACGAGCTTGGCGTGCGAGTGCTGCGAGCGCACCACATAGGCGCGCGCCTGGTTGACCAGGCTGACGTCGTCGACATAGCGGCCGTCGCCGCGCACGAGATACGGGTCTTCTTCCCGCGGGACCGGCTGGCCAATTCCAAATTCACCCATGATGTCCTGAAGCGTTCGGTGGGGCGCGAATGCGCGAAATTGCGGATGCGGCGAAGTGTATCGCGGCATTGCTTTCGGGGGTCAAGGCCTGTCAAATTTGTCCGGTTGCGATAACCGGCACGCATGCCTGCGTTGCGACTATTGATTGGGCAATCGATGCAGTTCCTGCGGTTGCTGATGGTGGTCGGCATCGGGGCCCTGGCGACAGGGCCTCCCGCGGCCGCCGCCGACTTCTTCCAGGGCAAGACGCTGACCGTGATTGTCGGCTATGCGCCGGGCGGCGGCGTCGACACCACGGCGCGCGCGGTGACGCGCCACCTCGGCCGCTTCATTCCCGGGGAACCCGGCGGTCACGGTCCAGAACATGGAAGGCGCCGCCGGCATCGTGTCGCTGAACCATCTGGTGCGGCGCGTGGCGCCGGACGGGCTGACGCTCGGCATCCCGGGCCGCTCCTGGTTCGTCGAAGGCATCGTCAAGCGGGCGGGCGTCGCCTTCGACCCGGTGACGCTCACCTATATCGGCAGCCCCGGCTCGGTGACGTCGGCGGCCTTCGTCCGCACCGCCACCGGGATCAAGACCTTCGACGAGCTCAAGGCGTCCGCGAAGCCGGTCAGCTTCGGCGCGCTCGGCGCCGGCTCGCATACCGCGACGGTGCCGAACCTCTTGGCCGCCGCCGGCGCGCCGATCCGGGTCGTGCTCGGCTACGTCTCCACCGCGCGCATATTGCTGGCGCTGGAGCAGGGCGAGGTCGACGGCTCCTTCACCACCGGCGACGGTCTCGCCAACCGTCCGGCGCTGGCCAAGCAAGTGACGCCGATCGTGCAGTCGTCGGCGCGCTATCCGGGCTTGCCGCTGATACGCGACGTCATCCGCGCCGAGCATCGCGCGGTGCTCGACCTGGTGATGGCGACGGACACGTTCGGCGTGCCGATCGTCGCACCGCCGGGCGTTCCGGCGGAGCAGACCGCGATCCTGCGCAAGGCGTTCCTCGCGATGGCGCACGATGCGGACTATCAGGCCGATGCGCGGCGGGTGGAGCTGCCGGTCGGCAGCCCGATCGAGGGCGGCAAGCTCGCCGATATGATGCGCGCGCTGGCGGCGTCGACCACGCCGGACGTGATCGCCGAATTCCAGAAGCTCGCGAGCGGGAAGTAGAGGTCTCGTGTCCCGGACGCCATCAGTGCGTTACGCGCGCTTCGACGCGCATGGCAAACGAGCGATGCACTGCCGATCCGGGACCCCGGTTACTTGATCCTGCTTCAAGAAACCGGGATCCCGGGTCTGCAGCGCACCACTTCGTGCTGCACTGCGCCCGGGACACGCGGAGAAACCAGCTACGCCGCGTCGCGCCGCTTGGCTGGGCTGAGCATGTCCACCAGCGAGCTCACCGACGGGAGTTGCTCGAGCGCGTTCACGGCCGCGATGATCTCTTCGATGGCCGACGGCGACAATTGTCCCTTGGCATAGACGCGGAACTTGTCCTCGACCTCTTTGCGCGACAGCCGGTTCTCGAACGATCCTTTCGGATAGTCGCTGCGCACCGTATGCACCTTGCCGTCCGTCATCTCGACCTCGACCGCCGTCTGCAGCAGGTTCATCGACGGATCGGCCTTGGCGACCACCTGATGCTCGGCGAACTTCCGCAGCTTCGGATCGTCGTAGCGCGCCGCCTCGAACTCGGCGAGCGTCAGCGAGCGGTCGTGCAGGATCACGGCCGCGGTGTAATGCGCCGAGATCAATGCTTCGAACTTGCCTTTGTAGACCGGCAGCGTGCCGTGCATGTCGAAAGCCATCTGCGGCAGCGTCACCCGCACGGCCTTGACCTTGGCCGGATCGACGGCCTGCTTCGCCAGGATCTCGAACAGGGCCGTGTTCATGCCTTGCATCAGCGACGCCGACGGCCAGAGCCGCAGCGCGATCTGCTCGAGCTCCCAGCGCTTACCAAGGTCGCCGATCGCAAGCTCGAGCTTCCCGCCATTGGCATAGGTGTTGAACAGGCCGCCGTCCTTGGCGGTGAGGAACTCGCGCGTCGCCACGAATTGCTGCTCGGCCAGCAGCGCCGCCATCAGGCCGGAGAGGGCGCCGCGGCACTGGTGGAATTTCACGGTCGGCGTGCCCCACGCCGCGAAAGTGCCGGCGGCCTGGCTACCGGCGAGGCCGAAGGCGCGCGCCATGGTGTCGGCGTCGAAGCCGCGCAGCCGGCCGACCGCGGCGGCGGCGCCGAACGGCCCGAACACGCCCGGCCCATGCCATCCGCGCTTGCGAAATTCCGGATAATCCATTCCGACGCCGATCCGCGTCGTCACCTCGCAGCCGGCGGCGATGGCCAGGAGGAGGTCGCGGCCGGAGTTTCCGTTCTCGTCCGCGATCGCGAGCGCCGGCGGGACCACCTCCGGGGTGACGTGGGTCATGGTCGCGCGATGCACGTCGCACATGGTCGTGGCGGTGATCAGGTAACCGTTGAGCAGCGTCGCGCCGGCGAGCGAGAGACGGCCGCCGCCAATGACGCTGGCCTCGCCGGATTGCGCGAGCGCGCCCGCCAGCGCCGCCATCTGGTGGGTTTCCTCGCCCTGGTGGCCGGACAGCGCGCAGGCCAGCGCGTCGAGCAGGAGGTCCTTGCAGTGCTCGCGCACGCGTTCCGGCACGTCGTCATAGCCAAGCGACGCCGCGAACTGCGCCAGTACTCCGGTTGCGTCGCCTGGCATTTCAAACCTCCGCCTGTTCGTGATCTTGTTGGCGCGATCTTACGACGGAATGTCGTCCGGCGCACTGGCGCCGATCATCGCGCATGACTTACAATGATGCCAGCAAGAAAATCGGCCGACGGAGGAAACACGTGTTCTACGAAACCGCCAAAAACAACCACGGACTGCCGTTCAATCCGTTCAAATCCTGCGTGGTGCCGCGGCCGATCGGCTGGGTCTCGACCGTGAGCCATGACGGCATCGTCAACCTGGCGCCGTTCAGCATGTTCAACCAGCTCAACTACGATCCGCCGTTCGTGTGTTTCTCCGGCTCCAACCGGCCGAATACCGGCCAGCGCAAGGATAGCGTCACCAATGCGGAAGAGACCGGCGAGTTCGTGGTCAACATGGCGACCTACGAGCTGCGCGAGAAGGTCTGCATGACCTCGCAATTCGTCGGCCCGGAGGTCGACGAGTTCGAGCTCGCCGGCCTCACCAAGCTCTCATCCAATCTGGTGCGGCCGCCGCGGGTTGCCGAATCGCCGATCCATCTCGAGTGCCGCTATCACGGGACCTGGACGCTGCCGGCCAACCGGCGGCATTCGACCCACCATGTCGTGATCGGCGAGGTGGTCGGCATCCACATCCGCGACGACGTGATCGGCGCCGACGGCAAGATCGACATCGCCAAGGTCCGTCCGCTCGCGCGCCTCGGCTACATGGACTACACCAGCGTCACCGAGGTCTTCACCATGAAGGTGCAGGGCAACGCTGCCGGCCAGATCGGCGAAGCGGTGGCGAAGCAGAGGGTCACGGTCTAGCGCGGCGTGACGCGCGTGCGCCGCGCTGCAAGAAATGTCGCGATCGTGGCCGCGCTGGCGTCCGCCAGCCCGGCTGCAGCCGAGGACGCGGCAGGTTTCTATGCCGGCAAGTCGATCGAGATCGTCATCGGTTATCCGCCTGCCGGCAGCAACGACATCTATGGCCGCATCGTCGCGCGCCATCTCGGCAAATACGTTCCCGGCACGCCGTCGATCGTCGTGCGCAACATGCCGGGGGCGGGGAGCCTGGTCGCCGCCAACCACATCTACAACCGCGCTCCCAAGGACGGCACCGTGCTCGGCGTCGTCTCGGCCGGCATCCCGTTGCAGGCGCGGCTTGGGCAGCCGCAGGCGCGCTTCGAGCCGGGCAAATTCTTCTGGATCGGCCGCATCCAGTCGTCGTCGAGCGTCACAATGGTGTGGCGCACGTCAAAGATCATGTCGCTCGATGACGCGCGCCGCAGCGAAGTGGTGCTGAGCGCGACCGGCGCGGGGTCGACCGGCTCGCTCTATCCGAACGTCATGAACGAGGTGCTCAAGACCCGCTTCAGGCTGGTGCAGGGCTACAAGGGCACGCACGAGGCGATGCTGGCGCTGGAGCGCGGCGAGGCGGAGGGCCACTCGACCACCTGGGAGGCGGTGAAGTCCGTCAACATGCGCTGGATCAAGGAAGGGCTGATCCGGATCATCGTGCAGCACGGCCTCACCCGCGCGCCCGACCTGCCGGACGTGCCGACCTCCGTCGAGCTGGCGACGCCGCCGGAGGATCGCGCGGTGATGCGCGCCATCATGGGCGCCGCCGAGATCGGCAAGGCCTATTTCACCACGCCGGAGGTTCCGCCCGATCGCGTGGCGGCGCTGCGGCGCGCCTTCGCGGCCATGCTGAAGGACGCGGCTTTCATCGAGGAGGTAAAGAAAGTGCACGGCGACGTCGAGCCGATGACCGGCGAGGCAATGCAGGCGCTGATCGGCGAGCTCGATAGCTTCCCGCAGGTGGTGATCGACCGGGTGAAGGTGCTGTATAAAGAGTGACGTCAAACGAACGTCAGGGGAGGATCACGATGAACATCATTCGCATGGTCACGACCGTGCTCGCCGTCGGCATCGGCGCGAGCGTCGCCACCGCCCAGCCGGGCAAGACGCTGCGCGAGCAGATCGTCGGGACCTGGGACTTCATCATCGCCGAGATCGTGACGCAGGACGGCAAGAAGACGTTCCCGTTCGGCGAGCGGCCGAAGGGCATGCTGGTGTTCACGTCCGGCGGGCACTTCTCGCAGGTGCATGTGTCGGGCGACCTGCCGCGGATCGCGTCGAAGAATCGCCTCGCCGGCACGCCCGAGCAGAACACCGCGATCGTGCATGGCAGCCTGGCGCTGTTCGGCACCTACACGATCGACGAGGCGAAGAAGACGCTGACGTTCCACATCGTCGGCAGCACGTTCCCGAACCAGCAGGGCACGTCGCAGACGCGCACCATCGACAAGCTCACCGAGGACGAGTTCGTCAACACCAACCCGGCGGCCTCGCGTGACGTGCCGGCGGTGGCGTCGAACCGCTACCGGCGGGCGAAATAGCGCGGCGGGCTATGCCGGCCTGAATTGCCGGTAGGCCTTCACGCACAGCCAGATGATGATCGCGAGCAGGATCAGCTGCGCGACCACGAATTGCGGCTCGTTGCTCGCGGTCGGCGCGCCGAGCGCCGGCACCTTCTTGAAGATCTGCGCGATGGTGACGAGGGCGTCGGTATAGAACGCCAGGACGGCGCCGAGGGCGAAAATCCAGCGCCATGGGCCCGCGAGCTTGAACACGTAGAGGGCGAGGATCACCGCCGCCAGCGCAATCAGGGATACGATCGCGGTGTAGTGGGATTCGGTGAAGCGATCGAACGGGAAGCCAAAGCCGGTCACGTTAGTCAGCACGCCGGTAATCAGGAACACCGCCATCCAGGTCTTGTCGACGTGGGAACGCAGCAGGTCTCTCACGACCACGTAGCCGGCGACCAGCATCACGAGGCTGAGCAGGGTGTGAAGCCAGGTAAATGGCGTGAAGCCGAGAATGGTCATGGCGAATGTCCTCCTGCCGGCGCGTTCAATCTTAGAACTCTGCCGTGGCAAAGACCACAAACGCAAGCGATCTTGTCGTAGGGTGTCGGTGACATGTTAGAGTTGCGTCGGGTCGCGATTACTGCGTGCATTGTCATCAATCCATGAACGTCCCGTCGCAGATCAGCGCTACGCTCCGCATCGCCAATGCGATCGGCGAGTTGCCGAGGGTCGTCGCGTTCGTTGAGGCGTTCGGCCGCAGTCAAGGACTGCCCATCCGAGCGGTCAACAACCTCAATCTGTGCCTCGACGAGCTTCTCAGCAACACGATCTCATACGGGTATGACGGTCCGGTCCGGCGCGTCATTTCCGTGCGTCTCTCGGTCGACGGCGGTTATCTCGCCGCCGAGATCGAGGACGACGCAAGGCCGTTCGATCCGCGGCGCTCGGAATTTCCCGAGCTGCCGCGCGATCTCGCGAGCCGCGAGCCCGGCGGTCTGGGGCTGCGCTTGGTCCACGCCTTCATGGAGGTCGTAGACTACCGCTGGAGCGGCGGCTACAATCGAACGATATTGAAGACGAGCGTGCAGCCATCGCCGGGCGCGCCCGAGCGAGAGGGCCAATGATCACCATCGCCGAAGAGCAGAATGGCCAAGTTACGGTCGTCGACATCAATGGGCGCGTCGACAGCAATACCGCCAAGTCGTTCGAGGAGAGGCTGACCAGGCTGTTCGAGTCCGGGCGCAATCGCGTCGTGGTCGATTTCAAGCACCTCGTCTATATCAGCAGCGCCGGCTGCCGCGCACTGCTGGTGGCGAGCCGTCTCGCGCAGAAGAGCGACGGGCGGCTCGCGCTCTGCAACATGACCGCCGACGTGATGCGGGTGTTCGAGCTCGGCGGGCTGACCGATTTCTTCGCGATCTATCCGTCGCGCGAGGAAGGTGTCGCTAAGCTAGCATAACCGTTCCGCCGAGCTGCTCTAGTGATCGAAGTGGAAATGCACGCGCGCCATGCCGTTGTGCATGTCGGCGCGTACGCGATCGGCATTGCGGCGCAGCATGAAGCCGGCGAGCAGGCGCGCGCCTTGCTCGCCCTCCATGATCTCTTCGTTGGTCGGGCGACGGTCGGGTAGCGGCGGGGGTTCGCCGCGATAGACCACACGAACGTCGAGACTGAATTCGTCGAAGCTCGCCTCGATCGTCACCGGCCCACCGGTCCAGAAATCCTCAACCACGACATCGGTCAGTTGCAACACGCCGAAGGTGGCGCGCTTCGCCACGTCGGGCCTGGCGCCCCAGACAGCGGTCTGCATCTCGAAGAAATCCTCGATCTTCTGGTGGTCAGCCTCGCCGTGTTCGAGCGTCAGACGGGCGGTCTTTCGCACACCGATCCGGAACACGAGGTTCAGCACCAACGCAATCACGGTCGCTGACACCATGGACGAGCCGATGATCGGCACAATCGACGGCGGCGCGGCCGCTGCAATGCCCGGAAATGCCTCGATCGAAACGCCGACGATCAACGCGAGCCCGATCACCAGCGTGCGCCGCGCGTCGAAGAGGCGCGACGTGAGGACCTGCAAGCCGTTGACGAGGATGAATGTGATGGTGAACAGCAGCGCCGGAAGCATGACCGAGCGTGGCATGACCGCGAGCAGCGCAGTCAACTTCGGGAAGATACCGAGCAGGATGAATATCGCGCCGACGGCGGAGGCCACGACGCGACTGGTGACGCCGGTCGCCTGCGAGAGTCCGACTGCCGGCGTCGAGGTGTTGGTGCCGGTGCCGCCGGCAAGGCCCGAAATCGTGGTCGACAGACCATCAGCCAGCACGCCACGCGTGACCGACGTCATGTCGGTGCGCACCCAGTTGGCGTCGTTGATGCGCTGGCACATCGTGATGGTCCCCGCCGCTTTCATCGCGGCCGCGACGCTGGCGATGGCAAATGGCAGCGCGATCGCGAAATCGAACGACCATGCGACATCGGAGAGACGAGGAAAGCCGATCCATGCCGCGTTGCTGACGGTCGCGATATTGGCTCCGATCAGGCCGGCCGACGCGGCCGCGACGTAGCCGATGCCGAGGCCGATCAGCGCGCACAGCATGCGCAGCGCGCCCTTGCCCCAGATGTTGAGGATCGCCATCGACGCCAGCGTGATGCCTGCCACCCACCATTCAGCCACGCTGACGGGCTCGGCGGTCGGGGCAAGAATCGAGCGCAAGCCCGAAACCGCGGCGGACAGTCCAATCATCACGATGATCAGACCCGATAGCTCCGGCGGGAAAATCGCGCGCAGCCGGTTGAGCAGCGGCGCCAGCGCGGTTTCCAAAATGCCGGCGAAGATGGTCATCCCGAAGACAAGCGGCGGGCCGCCGACCTTCGCCGCCAGCAGGGACGGGACGAAGTAGGTGGCGGTGAACGTTGCCGGGCACATGAACCCGGAGCCGACCGGGCCGACGCGTGAGACCTGCAGGAAGGTCGCAACTCCAAGGACAAGCATGCCGAGCCCGAGGAAATTCGCGATCGTATCCGCCGGGACGCCGGCGGCGCGGAAGATCAGGACCGGATAGACGAGGTTGATCGCGATGAGGCCGACGTGCTGCACGCCGTTCAGGGCGATGATCGTCGGTGGCGGCGTTTCGTTCAGCCCGTAGATCAGGCCGGCAGGCTTCTTTGCTTCCGCCATGGCGCTGATCGCCCCCGTGACCCACCCCTGAAAATCAGGCTAGGGGAATTCGGTAGGTCGATAAAGGCCTGCCGGGGCGGCCTTAGCCGGCAATGGCGATCTTGTCGCGACCGCTGCCGGTTGCTGGCCCTGCCGTAACTTCCTAGCATGGGCTCCAATCAACAATCCTCTGGGAGGACCACCCATGGATAAGCCGGGTAACAGCTTGGCCGCACCGTCGCGGCGGCGTGTGATCAAGGGCGCGCTGGCCGCCGGCATCGCGGCGCCCGCGATCCTGCGCGTCACGTCGGCGTTGGCCGCCTATCCGGAGCGGCCGGTGCGAATCATCGTCGCCAACACGCCGGGCGGCCCGTCCGATATCATCGCCCGCATCATGGCAGCGGCGATGCAGCAGGCGACCGGCGGCACCTTCTTCGTGGAGAACCGCGGCGGCGCCGGCGGCAATATCGGCATGGGGCTTGCCGCGCGCTCCGATCCCGACGGTTACACCATCCTGCTGACCACCAGCGCCTATTCGGTCAATCCCGGGCTCTACAACACGCTGCCCTACGATCCGTTCAAGGATTTTTCCGCGATCTGCGAGCTCGCGATCTCGCCGCATGTGTTCGCGGTCAGCCCGGGCCTCGGTCCGAAGACGATGAAGGAGTTCGTCGCGCTCGCCAAAGCCAATCCGGCGAAGTTCAACGTCTCGACGCCGCCGATCGGCACCACGCCGCAACTGCAAGCCGAGGTGCTCAAGCAGCGCGAAGGCTTGAAGGATATGGCGACAGTGGTGTTCGCCGGCGGTGGCGACGCGCTGCAGGCGCTGATCGGCGGCACCGTGCAGCTTTCCTCCGGCGTGCTCGCGCCCGCGCACCCGCACATCAAGGGCGGGAAAATCTTAGGGCTTGCCGTCACCGGCACCTCGCGCTGGCACGATCTGCCGGAGATCCCGACCATGGTCGAGGCCGGCTACAAGGATTTCGTATTCGACACCTACACCGCGCTGATGGCGCCGGTGAAGACGCCGCCCGAGATCGTGCGTCAACTCGAGAAGGTCACGCTCGAAATCCTCAATCGTCCCGAGATGCGCGCCAAGCTCACGCAATCCGGCTTCGAGGTGACGGCGAAGGACGGCAAGGGCCACATGGCGCGCGTCACCAAGGAGGTGGCGATGTTCCGCGACATCATCACCCAGGCCGGGATCAAGAAGCTGTAAGGCGCGGCTACAGCAGCAGCGTGTTCACCGTGCGCGCCTCGATCTCGGCGCGCACATGCGCGTAGAGCTTCGGGTTGCGCGCGGAGAGGATCTGCAGCGCGGCGAGCACCGCGTTCGACGGCTCCAGCACCGTCATCACCGGCACCTTGCTCGGCGCCCGCAGCGACGACCAGACGTCCTCGGGGAAGTCCTTGGCGCTCGCCGGCACCGTGATCACCGGGATGGTCGACATTGCCGACAACGTCGGGCCGGCGCCGTTCGAGCGCCCGATAAAGGCGATCATGATGCTGTCCGGCACTTCCTGCGCCATGCGGTAGAGCGTGGCGGCGGCGTTGACCGGCTCCTTGTGCACGGAGCAGGTGACGACGGTCATCATATCCTTGAGCTCGCCGAGCGCGGCGGTGAAGGGGTCGGTCTTGTCGGTCTCCGATCCGCGCCAGAGGATGATGCGCTGGCGCGGCAGCTGGAAGCGGTCGGTGATCTCCGCCACGCGGCGGTACTTCGCGGCGACGTCGTCGAGCGCGCCGCCGTCGCGATAGACCTGCTTGTCGATATAGGAGCCGTCCTCGATCACGCGCCAGGAGTCGTTGTCGATCACGTCGGCGAGCAGCAGGCGGCCTTTGCTGTCGTAGCCGAACTCGACCTTGAGATCGACCAGCGTGCCGCCCTGCAGCTGCCACGCCTTCTCCAGCACCAGGAACGTCTGGCGTGCGATCCGCCGCATCTCCGGGAAAATCTTCCACTCGTCGTTCGACGTCAGCACGTCGGACGCCGGCAGGATCAGGAACGGCTCCTGGCCGATCACCGGCTTCGCCGGATTGAGCAGCCTGATCTGCGCGGCGCCGTCGGAGAAATCCATCAGCGGGTCGTCGGCGACCAGCGGCTTGCCCTTCCAGTCCTTGTCCTTGGTCTTGAGGTAGAACTCGACGAGCAGCTGCGGAAACAATTGCCCCTTGGCGATATGCGGATGGCGCTTGAGATAGGAGCCGTGGGCCTCGCGCCGCGTCACCACCTCGTAGGGCAGCATGGTGCAGCCGGGCGCAATGAACGATGTGTCGCTGTCCTGCTCCTCGAACGCGACCGGGATGCCGCACGCCTTCAGCAGGCGGAACACGTTGCAGGTCGTGCGGTTGGCGAGCCGGCCCTTCTCGGGGATGACGTCGTGCTTGGCGCCGTCGCCGGCGGTGATGTCGTCCTTGGCAACGAGCGTCACCAGATCGGTGCTGCCGGCGAGCTTATGGATCCGCTTGGTCTTGCCTTCGGCGACCAGCGCGCCCGGGGGGCGCTTTGCGGCGGGGGGAGTCTTGGCGTCCACGGCTGTCTTGCCTCTCCTGTGAAGAGAAGCGCGAGAGAATAGTCTGCGGAGGCCCCGATACCAAGGGCATTCAGGGGCAGATTTGGGCCTTTCAACAGCGTTGCCGTTAACGAAATTCCGGTGTTCCAAGGCCTGGAACGGCGCGGGGAGCGACTCTTTCGCCGTCGTAACCGAGGTGTACGGTGACGCGATGCTACGAACGATTGTGAGCCGTCTTCCGACCCAGCAGCACGCCGACACTTGGCTCGAACTCGACAAATTGCGCGTGGTGCTGCCCTACAGAAAGACGTTTCGGTTCCCCGGCCGGCATGTTCGCCGCTTTCACAAAGCGCTCGCCGACGCGCCCGATGGCCGCATGGGGCTCGCCGGACTGATCGACATCGGTGTCGATGGCTATCTGTGGAAGCCGGAAGCCATGAAGCTCTACGAGATCGCCTATTTTACGCGTGGCGATGTGTTGGAGCTGGGCACGTTCCGGGGGCTGTCGACGTCGATCATCGCGCATGCGCTTCATGATCGTGGCAGCGGCACGCTGATCACCTGCGACCTCGATCCGGCGTCGACGGCAGCGTCACGCGCGAACATCGCGCACTTGCCTGGCGGCGACCGCATCGAGTTTCGCTCCGGTGACGGAACTGCCTGCATGGATTCTCTGATCGCCGCGGGCCGCCGCTTCGGGATGATCTTCATCGATCATTGGCACGGCTACGATGCAACGCGAGAAGCGGCGCTGCGGGCCGAACAGCTGATCAGCCCCGGCGGCTTTGTCCTGTTCCACGACTACACCGACGGCCACAGCGCCGACCCGTCCCATCCGAACAAAGTCTACCAGGGCGTTCGCGACACCATCGCGCAATCTAAGAACTTCAGGTTCTCGCAGATCTGCGCCAGCATGGGCGTGTTCGAGCAGGTCACGTCGGCCGAACGGTCAAACCGTGCGCATGATTGGCGGGGCGTTGCTGGTGCTGCCGGACAGGATTGAACTGTCGACCTCTCCCTTACCAAGGGAGTGCTCTACCACTGAGCTACGGCAGCATCGTCGCGGGTTTCCAGCGGCGTCCAAATCGCGCCGGAACGCGGCGATCCTTGCCACAAGGCCGTCCGTGGCGCAACCTTTCACCAGGATCGACTTGCCATGACCGGCTTGCCATGACTGACCGCCCCAAGGACCCGCAGAAACAGCGCCGCGCACGGCGCCTGTCGGCCGCCCTGCGGGACAACCTCAAGCGCCGCAAGGCGCAGGCCAGAGGCCGCAGCAGCGGGCAGCGCGGCTCCGGCGAGCCCTCCACCGAGACCCACGATTCCGCCGGATTTGGCGAAGACAAGCGCAACAGCTAGACCCACCGTGCTAAGGTGGCTGGCGGCCCCTACCGGGCGGCCGCCGGTTCGAAATTGCCGGGCAGGGCTGTATCGGCGTCAGGAGCAGGGGGCATGGATCGCATTCGCATCGTCGGCGGGACGAAGCTCAACGGATCGATCCCGATCTCGGGCGCCAAGAACGCCACGCTGCCGCTGATGATCGCGAGCCTGCTCACCGATCAGACGCTGATCCTCGACAACGTGCCACGGCTCGCCGACGTCGGGCTGCTGCAACGCATCCTCTCCAACCACGGCGTCGACATGATGACCGGCGGCAAGCGGCTGGGCGAGACGCAATACGATGGCCAGACGCTGCACATCTCGGCCGAGCGCATCATCGACACCACCGCGCCGTATGAGCTGGTCTCGCGGATGCGTGCGAGCTTCTGGGTGATCGCGCCGCTGGTCGCGCGCATGGGCGAGGCGAAAGTCTCGCTGCCGGGCGGCTGCGCCATCGGCACGCGACCGGTGGACTTGCTGATCATGGCGCTGGAGCGCCTCGGCGTCGATATCGAGATCGACAGCGGCTATGTGGTCGCCCGCGCCAAGAACGGCCTGAAGGGCGGCGAGATCAAATTCCCGAAGGTGACGGTCGGCGGCACCCACACGGCGCTGATGGCCGCCGCGCTCGCCAACGGCACCACCGTGATCGACAACGCGGCGCGCGAGCCCGAGATCAAGGACGTCGCCGACTGCCTCAACAAGATGGGCGCCAAGATCACCGGCGCCGGCACCGCGCAGATCGTGGTCGAGGGCGTGGCCAAGCTCAACGGCGCGCGCCACCGCGTGCTGCCCGACCGCATCGAGACCGGCACCTATGCCATGGCGGTCGCCATGACCGGCGGCGACGTGATGCTCGAGAACGCGCGCGCCGAATTGCTGCAGGAAGGGCTCGACGTGCTCGCTGCCGCGGGCCTCGAGTACAACGAGACCAACCGCGGGCTCCGCGTGGCGCGCAACGGCGGCGCGCTCAAGCCGGTCGAGGTGACCACGCAGCCGTTCCCGGGATTCCCGACCGACCTGCAGGCGCAGTTGATGGCGCTGATGACGCGCGCGTCCGGGACTTCTCGCATCACCGAGACCATCTTCGAGAACCGCTTCATGCACGTGCAGGAGCTGGTGCGCTTCGGCGCGCGCATCAACCTCGACGGCGAGACCGCCACCATCGAGGGCGTCGACAAGCTCAAGGGCGCGCCGGTGATGGCGACTGATCTCCGCGCATCGGTGTCGCTGGTGATCGCCGCGCTCGCCGCCGAAGGCGAGACCATGGTCAACCGCGTCTACCACCTCGACCGCGGCTTCGAGCGGCTCGAGGACAAGCTCAAGGCGTGCGGCGCCGACATCGAGCGGATCGTCGGGTAGCCGCTAAGCAACACAGCGAGTCTCTCGTCCGAAGTTCCGCACGTGCCGCGAGTCACCTCTCCCCGTTGGGGAGAGGTCGCGAGCGAAGCGAGCGGGTGAGGGGGAATAGCTCTATCGATGGACCTATTCCCCCTCACCCCACCCCTCTCCCCAACGGGGAGAGGGAGCAGACCCCGCCTGCCGCCCGACAGCACTCAACATTGCTACTTCGTCACCTGATACATCCCGATCAGCCGCTTGCGCACGTCCGCCGATGCGCCATAGGCGCGGCCGATCAGCGTGCCGAGCTCTTCGCCGCTCCGGGGGTCGGCGCATTCGAGCCGCTGCTTGGCGCAATCGGCGAGGAAGGCCGGGTCCTTGAACGTCGCCATCATGGCGCCGCGCAGCGCCGCGAGCCGATAGGCAGGAACGCCGGGCGGCGCGCCGAACGGCCGTCCCAGCGCGAGCGGCGCCGCCGCCACCGCCAGCAGCGTCTTGTCGGCGTCGGTCTGCAGCAGATCGAGCGCGCGCGGCACGCTCTTGAGCTCGGGATGATCCTCGCCGCCATACTGGAACAGGAAGCGGATCTTGCCCTCCTTGTGCCAGGCCGGGCGCGACGTCTTCAGGCTCGACCAGAACGGCGACGCCATCGCCTCGACCTCGCCGCCCTCCATCGCATGCAGGATCTCGTTCTGGCCGGGATAGCCGCTGATGAAGCGCGCCTTCATGTTGAAGATCTGGTTGAACACGCGGCCGTAGAACGCGGGCGTCGAGGCCGCGCCGGCAGCGCCCGCCACATATTCCTGCGTCTGCGCGTCCTTCAGCGTCCGGATCTTCGACGTGTGCCAGAACATGTAGAGCGCGACCTCCGCGGTCGGCGTGCCGAGCCAGCCGAACTGCGCGGCGTCAAACTGCGCCTGCTTGTTGTCGAAGAACGGCTCGAGCGGCACGGTGTTCTGGAACAGCGTGATGACGGTGCCGTCCCTGGCCGCGACGTTATAGGTGTGGTTGGCGGCGCCGAGCCCGCCCGCGGCCGGCATGTTCTGCACCACCACCGTCGGCTTGCCCGGGATGTGCTCGCCGAGATGCCGCGCGACCGTGCGTCCGTAGGTGTCGTAGCCGCCGCCGGTCGAGGCGCTGACGATCAGGTTGACCTGCTTGCCGCGGTAGAAATCCGCGGCGCTTTGCGCATGGGCGGCGTCGCTTGCAGCCAGCAGCACCAGCGCTGCGATCAGGTGGAGTGGCAATGACCTACGCATGGAGCCTCCGGAGGCGGACAACGCGCGTCCGCGCACCCGAAGGCTAATGCAAGGTCCGGGCCGACTCCATATGCCGCCGGGTCGCGCCTCGCTAGCGCCGCAGGAAAATCAGCGGCAGGCCGACCACGAGCACCACCACGCCGATGATCGAGCCCCAGCCCGCGTAAACCAGCGCCGAATAGAACATCCAGGCGCAGGCGGCGGCGAGGATCAGCGGCGGCAGCGGATAGAGCGGCACCCGGAATGGCAGCTCACGGCCCGGCTCGCGCACGCGGAACACGATGATCGAGATCGCCACCAGGAACATGAACAGCCAGAACACCGGCGCGGTGTAGGCGACCATGGACTCGAAGCCGTCGCGCGTCGTCGATCCGAACAGGATCAGCACGATGGTGATGATGCCCTGCACGATCAGGCCGTTGGCCGGGGTGTCGCCGCGCTCCTCCCAGATGCCGAGGCGATGGAAGACGCTGACGTCGCGGCCGAGCGCGTAGTAGGAGCGCGCGCCGGTGAAGATGGTGCCGTTCAGCGTCGACCCCGCGGTGATGCACACGATGATGCTGAGCACGATCGCGCCGCTGGTGCCGGCGACGATCTTCATCAGGTCGGCGCCGACCGCATTGCTCTTGCGCAGTCCGTCTATGCCGAGCGCGTGCAGATAGGCGAAGTTGATCAGCAGGTAGGCCGCCACAATCACGGCGACGCCGAGCATCAGCGCCCGCACCATGTTGCGCTTGACGTCCTTGATTTCGCCCGAGAGGTAGGCGGCCTCGTTCCAGCCGCCATAGGTCAGGAGCACGAAGACCATGGACAAGCCCGCCATGCCCCAGACCAGGTCTCGCGGCGGCGCCGGCGGCGCAGACGATCCGGGCGCCATGAAACCGGCGATCGCGACAACAAGCACCGCCGCGACCGTCAGCAACGACAGCACGAGCTGGGTGTTCTTGCCTTGCAAGGTGCCGGCGAAGTTGATGCCGGTGACGATCAGCACGCCGATCACGGCGTAGATCGCAGGTCCATACGCTCCGAGGTTGAGCAGTACATTGGCGTAGTCGCCGAGCACGAAGGCGACCGCTGCGATCGCGCCCGGCTGGATCACGCTGCAGCGCGCCCAGGCGAACAGCACGCTGACCTTCGGGCCATAGGCGTCCTTCAGAAACTGGTACTCGCCACCGGCGCTCGGGCGCGACGAGCCGAGCTCGGCATAGCAGAGCGCGCCCACGAAGGTGACAAATCCGCCCAGCGCCCACATGCCGATGAAGTAGGTCTCGTTCGGCACGAAGTTCGCGACCAGCGATGGCGTCTTGAAGATGCCGATGCCGATAACGATGCCGACCAGCATGGCGGCGGCGTCGAGCGTGGACAGGCTGGCGCGGGGTGCCGCGGTCGATGGTTCGGCCATGTGAGGAGGTCTCCGGCGGGTTCGAGCGCGGCTGTGTGACGAGGCCCGACCGGGCGCAGCCGATAGTTCCGATGGTTACATGCTTAGCGGTGGCGTCAAGAGCGCGTGGCGCGCAGGTTGCCGCCGCCGATGGCGTTGTCCTTGATCTCGCCGCGGAGCTCCTTCACTCCGCCGCCGAAGTCGCCGGACAATTCGATCGCGTTGCCGTTGAGCTTGCCGGTCACCGGCGTCGACACGCCGTTCACGGTGGCGGTGCCGGTGAGCTTCTGGAACGCCTGCTTCAGGTCGAGCGTGAACTTGCGTCCGCCGCTTTCGGCCTGCCAGGTGCCTTCGGCCTTGCCCGGCACGATCCAGAGATAGAGGTTGCGGCCGGTCACGTTGACGTGCTGGTCCGGCTCCCAGTCGTTCATGCTGAAGGCGTGGGAGACGACGCGCGAGCCGGGCTTGAGCTCGGCAAGGATGCGCGGGCGCAACTGCATATTGACGCTCTGCAGCAGGTACATCGTCAGCACATTGGCTTGGCCGATCTTCTGCTCGAACAGATTGCCCAGCACGAAAGTGACGCGGTCGGTCACGCCCGCCTTCTGGGCGTTCTCGTTCGCTTCCGCGATGCGGGTCGGGTTGAGGTCGATGCCGATCGAGCGCGCGCCGCGCTTCGCCGCGGTGACGGCGATGCGGCCGTCGCCGGAGCCGAGGTCGATGTGGAAGTCGTCCTTGGTGAGCTTGGCCATGTCGAGCATGCGGTCGACGACGTCCTGCGGCGTCGGCACATAGGGCACGTCGAGCCGCACCTGGGCGTAACTCATGCCGGCAAGGGAGGCGAGCAGAACGAGCCCGAAGGCGACGCGGGCGGCGGCCGATACTGGTTTCGACATCAGCGGTCCTTTTTGGCGGTGCACGGATAGGGCGCGGGTCGGCCGGATCGTATGTCAGCGGGGGACGGGGGACAAGCCAGGTGCCTGCGACTTAAGGTGCTTGCGCCCGGCTGGTTAGCTTCCTAACTACCTTCTATCCCAGGGGATGGCATCAGGGGGCAGCCGTGTTGGAGCCGGTCATGGAGCCGTTGAAATTCGTTGCCCTCGACCCGGATGATCTCGAGGTCGTGTCGACCCATCTGACGGATGCCGAGGTCAAGGTCGCGGACGTGCACTGGCGTCCGCAGGAGAAGCGCCTGGTGATCGGCCTCGACCGTTTCGACTGGCAGGCGTGGAATGCATCGAGCCCTGAGATGCGCCGTCGCCGCGCCGCGCTCCGCTTCGACCGGGTGCAGAGCTGCAAATGCAAACAGGTCCAGCCTTGCGGCAAGGACACGGTCCTCAATCTCCTGGCCGTCGAGTTCGAGCAGACCGACACCCCCGCCGGTGTCGTGACGCTGGTGTTCTCGGGCGGCAAGGCATTGCGGCTCGAGGTCGAGTGCCTGGAGGTCGAACTGGTCGACCTCGGACCGGCCCGCGTGGCCGAGATGCGGCCGGCCGACACCCCGGAAGCGCCCGGTATCCGGCACTGAAAGCATAAACTGAGGCATCTCCCATTTTCCGGATGGGTGCTCTATGAAGGGGCATGCCGATCCGTCTCGATGCCCAATCCCCCGATTTCGCCCAACGATTCCGCGCCTTCCTCGACACCAAGCGCGAGGCCTCCGCTGACGTCGAGGCGACCGTCCGCACCATCATCGCCGACGTGGTCGCCCGCGGCGATGCGGCGCTGGTCGAGCTGACCAACAAGTTCGACCGCGTCGCGATCACCGCGAAGGACCTGCGCGTCAGCGCGGCCGAGATCGACGCCGCGCACGCCGCCAGCAAAGGCCCGGCGCTCGACGCGCTGCAACTCGCCAAGCAGCGGATCGAGGTCTACCACAAGCGCCAGGTGCCCTCGAACGACCGCTTCACCGACGCGCTCGGCGTCGAGCTCGGTCACCGCTGGACCGCGATCGAGGCGGTCGGGCTCTATGTGCCGGGCGGCACCGCCGCCTATCCGTCATCGGTGCTGATGAACGCGGTGCCCGCCAAGGTCGCGGGCGTGCCGCGCATCGTGATGGTGGTGCCGGCGCCGGACGGCAAGCTCGCGCCGCTGGTGCTGGCGGCCGCGAAGATCGCCGGCATCGACGAGGTCTATCGCGTCGGCGGCGCGCAGGCGGTGGCCGCGCTCGCGCTATGGCACGGACACCATCAAGCCGGTGGCGAAGATCGTCGGGCCGGGCAACGCCTATGTGGCGGTGGCCAAGCGGCTGGTGTTCGGCAAGGTCGGCATCGACATGATCGCCGGTCCGTCCGAGGTGCTGATCCTCGCCGACAAGAGCGGCAATCCCGACTGGATCGCCGCCGACCTGCTGGCGCAGGCCGAGCACGACGCCAGCGCCCAATCGATCCTGATCACCGACGACGACGCGCTCGCGAGCGCGGTCGAGAAGTCGGTCGAGGCGCAATTGAAGACGCTGCCGCGCGCGAAGGTCGCGTCGGCGTCGTGGCGCGATTTCGGCGCCATCATCAAAGTGAACAAGCTCGACGACGCCATTCCATTGGTCGACGCGGTCGCGCCCGAGCATCTCGAGATCGAGAGCGACGACGCCGAAGGTCTTGCCGGAAAAATCCGCAATGCCGGCGCGATCTTCCTCGGCGCGCATACCCCGGAAGCGATCGGCGACTATGTCGGCGGCTCGAACCATGTGCTGCCGACCGCGCGCTCGGCGCGCTTCTCGTCCGGCCTGGGCGTGCTCGATTTCATGAAGCGCACCTCGATCCTCAAATGCGGCCCCGAGCAATTGCGCAAGCTCGGCCCGGCCGCGATCGCGCTCGGCGAGGCGGAAGGGCTCGATGCCCATGCCCGCTCGGTCGCGATGCGCTTCAATCCGCAATGACGCGCCGGCCGCGCGCCGCCGGGAATTCCCGCCGCCTCGTGGCCGTGACGCTGGACGAGGCCTCGATCGGCCGTTCCGGCCCCGACGTCGAGCATGAGCGCGCGGTCGCGATCTACGATCTGCTCGAAGCCAACAGTTTCGATCCCGCCCACGGGGCGCGCGGGCCGTTCAAGCTGAACCTCAGCATCACCGGCAACCGGCTGGTGTTCGACATCCGCCGGCAGAACGACGAGCCGGTGATGGCGCATCTGCTTTCGCTCACGCCGCTGCGGCGCATCGTCAAGGACTACTACATGGTCTGCGACAGCTATTACGAGGCGATCCGCACCGCGACGCCCGACCGCATCGAGGCGATCGACATGGCGCGCCGCTCGCTGCACAACGAGGGCTCGGAGCTGCTGACCGAACGGCTCAAGGACAAGGTCTCAATCGACGTCGAAACCGCACGCCGGCTGTTCACGCTGATCTGCGTGCTGCACTGGAAGGGCTGACCGTGGAAGAGGGCGCCGGCGCATCGCGGCCGCGGGCGGTGCTGTTCGTTTGCGCGCTCAATTCGGTGCGCTCGCCGATGGCGGCGGCGCTGCTGCGGCAGATGGCGGGCGAGGGGACCACGGTCGCCTCGGCCGGGGTGCGCAAGGACACGCTCGATCCCTTCGCGGCGGCCGCGATGCTGGAAACCGGCATCGACATCACCGAGCATGAACCCATGACCATCGAGGAGCTCGAAGACCTCGAAGGCCTCGACTTCGACCTGATCGTGACGCTCTCGCCGGAAGCGCACCACACGGCGCTGGCGCTCACCCACCGCATCGCCGCCGCGATCGAGTACTGGCCGACCGCCGACCCGACCGCGACCGAGGGCAATCGCGAGCAGCGGCTCGACGCCTATCGCACGGTGCGCGACCAGCTCGCCGCGCGCATCAAGGCGCGGTTTTTTCCGGGAGGATGATCGGCAACGGCGGCTATCCGGTTGTCGAAATCGCCGCCTTCCGGTAATCATGCGCGGGGTTCGGCCCGCGCGAAGCGCCGCAATAACCAGCGAAAGTCTTGTCTCGCATGATCGGCCGGCCCAAACTCGTCCTTGCTTCCGGCTCTCCGCGCCGGGTCACGCTGATCAATCAGGCCGGCATCGAGCCGGACGCGTTGCGCCCGACCGACATCGACGAGACGCCCAAGCGCGGCGAGCTGCCGCGCGCCTGCGCCAACCGGCTCGCGCGCGCCAAGGCCGAGGCGGCGCTTGCGCTGATCAATATCGACGAGGAATTGCGCGGCGCCTACATCCTGTCCGCCGACACCGTGGTCGCGGTCGGGCGGCGCATCCTGCCGAAGGCCGACCTGCTCGACGAGGCCGCGCAGTGCCTGCGGCTCCTCTCCGGGCGCAACCATCGGGTCCACACCGCGGTCTGCCTGGTGACGCCCTCCGGCGCGTTCCGCCAGCGGCTGGTGGAAACCAAGGTGCGCTTCAAGCGGCTCAACGACGAGGATATCGAAGCCTATCTCGCCTCCGGCGAATGGCGCGGCAAGGCCGGCGCCTATGCGGCGCAAGGGCATCGCCGGCTCGTTCATCGTCAAGCTCGTCGGGTCCTATTCCAACGTGGTCGGCCTGCCGCTCTACGAGACCACCGCGCTCTTGCTTGGCGAGGGCTATCCGATCCGCTTCGGCTGGCTCAACGCCGTGTAGATACCCATATCAACGCGATGACGGACCAAGCCGACACTGGCTCGCTGCTGCGCAATGCCCGATCTGCGCCAAGCCGGGCGCAGAAGCATTCCGGCCGTTCTGTTCCAAGCGCTGCCGCGACGTCGACCTCAATCGCTGGCTGTCCGGCGTCTATGCCGTGCCCGGCAAGGAGGAAGAGGACGAGGACGGCCAGCGCGGCGACCGTGCAGGCGAAGAAGACCGGCGCGGCTAGCGCGCGATCGGCCAACGAAATTCGCTTGAATCCGCGTTCCGGGGCCGTTCTGGACAGTGCCGCAATCAGCCTCTATAACGCCCCGCTCCCGTCGTTCGGCGGGTTCTCGGCGCCCAGGTAGCTCAGTTGGTAGAGCACGTGACTGAAAATCACGGTGTCGGTGGTTCGATCCCGCCCCTGGGCACCATCAAAACTACACCACGGTTTTGCATTCGTTCGCGCTCGTTCGGCGCGCGTTCTCGCTGTCTTGCGAGGTCAAGGATAGCCGGAATGCTACCCTCCACGCTGATGGTCACCGCACCGCGCCCTTCCCCTGGCGAGACGACAATTCGTGAGATCAGGGATCGAATGATTTCACTGGCAGAAGCTCGCTCCACTGGCGTTCGAGTGAGTGCCCTTTCGAGGTCGCCGACTTGGCTGCGGTAAAGTGCCGGGAGATTGGGATGCAGTTCCGGCGGCTGCTCGGTGACAAGGGCTTTCTGTTCGGCGTTCAAGTTCTCACTTTCCTCTTCTAGCCGTTCGAGTTTGGCTTTGAGGGCTTTTGAAGCAGTGCCTTCTGCAATGGCGTCGACGATCCGCCCAATGCCATCCCTATTCGCTTTGAGCTTGCGATTGATCTCAGATAGGCGCTGGTTAAGGCCGCCGCGGCGACGACGGTAAGTTTCGCGATACTCCTCCGCAAATTGCTCGAATGCTCGGGGAGTCAGCAGTTGATCCTTGATGCCCGCCAACACTCGACGTTCCAATTCGACCTGGAGAACAGTACGGCTGTTATCGCAAGTGCCCTTTTCACGGTGAGCTACGCATCCGAGACGGTCACTGGATCGCATCGTATAGGCGCCGCCACACTGGCCGCAGCGTGTGAGCCCGCTCAACAGATGCCGGGGACGGCGCGCGTTGCGAGGACCGTGCGCGGCGTGGCGGTCCAACAGTGCCTGGGCTTGTTGCCAGAGCGGCCCCGGAACGATCTGCCATTCGGGGACATCAACATGAACCCAGTCTCGTTGCGGTACGACGTGAAGCTCGCGAGTCCCGGTATCAGGATCTTTTCGGTAGGTCTGGCGGCCATAGATCATCCGTCCGGAGTACAACGGGTTGCGCAGAATGCCGTGGAGCCGTTGCGAGTGACCGTTGATTGTGCTCGCATTCCATGAGCCGCCACCGGGACTCCGAATTCCATCACGATTTAAGTCTACCGCTATGGCGCGCGGGCTGCGGCCCGCGACATACTCTTCGAAAATTCGGCAAATAACAGCAGCCGCTTCCGGATTGATCCGCCGTCGTCCTCTTTCGATTTCGCCGTCGCTGCCAATATCACGCACCATATCGTAGCCAAAAGAAAGACCGCCGGCAGCGCGGTGAGCTTCCGCACGGCCGCGCTGACCGCGTCTGACTTTCGCGCCGAGGTCCTTGAGAAAGAGAGCGTTCATCGTCCCCTTGAGGCCGACATGCAGTTCGCTGATATCACCCTCGGCAATTGTATGGATGCGAATGCCGACGTGGGTCAGTCTCTTGAAGAGACCAGCCATGTCTTCCTGATCGCGAGACAAACGATCAAGCGCTTCCGCTATTACGATTTCGAACGATCTGGGCTGCTGTCGTGCGCGTTCAAGCAACGATTGCAAGCCGGGCCGATTTTGTATTCGCGATCCGGAGATCGCCGCATCGTGATAAACCTCAATTACGTCGTACCCCAACTGCTCAGCGTGTTCGCGGCACAAGCGCACTTGATCCTCTATCGAAGCAGCAGATTGGAGATCGCTGGAATATCGCGCGTAGACAGTCGCTTTCATCATGCTGCCCTTCCAACATCTGTAGCCGGGATATTGTCGTTTGCTGGTCGTGACTTACGTAACAAGTCTTCGGCTGCTTGTCGCCCGAGCAGTTTGGCGAGGCGAAAGATATGGGGATCGACATTGTCGCTGTCGCATTGGCCATTGCTCCGAGCCTTGTCATCGGGAACGGGTAGGTCGGTTCGTTTTGTTTTCATTTTCTTTGCGCCTCCCATTTTTCAGATTACCTAGACTTCGCGCGCAGGCCCATGCAGGGCCAAAGTCTCCATAGAGGGCCATCCCTTGCGCTGGCCCCCTATGCAGCTTTTGGTCCCCAATGGCCGGACGGCAGGGACAAGAAGAACTTGCCGCCAGGCCCAAACCCATCCCTTGCAGTTTTTAAACCAAGTTTTGCGCGCGCCCGCTTGAGGGTACGAGGCGCGATCCCCGCGTTCTGAGCCTGAGCGGTAATGATCTTCACCTCTATCGGTCCATCGCGCAATTCCAGCCGCAAAAAATCTATTGCCTCATCGACAGCGTTCCGGTCGGAACCATTGACCTCATTGGACGCTAGGATGTCATCGGCTCTCCGATCGATGCGCGCGTTTTCCCAAACGATATTGGACGCAAGAATATCATTCTCGGGGCCGACATGCCGCTGTTCAAGCCGGAATGCCAGCCCACCAATGTCGCGAGCCAAATTGTTCTTGGCGGATACAAATAGGCAGCGTTCGCGGTCATCGGGATCACGGGCCACGACATAGGCAGCCCGTGCCGCTGCGACGAAAGCAATGCTGCCGATGAATTGATTGATTGCGGAAACACCGCCAGCCTTCGAAAAATGGCTCACGCAGATCACGGCTACCCGTAGCCGAGATGCCATCTCACACAACGGCTCTAGCGTGCCACGAACGTCGCTGTTCTTATGACTGTCGGTCTTTCCGAGGTAGGAACTGATAGGATCGATGACGACTAGCCTCACGTCACCTATCTCAGCGATTTTGTGTTCAAGGACGTCCAAGTCAACTTGCAGATTGAATGAGCGGCGTCCGCCGCCGGCTTCGCTCCTGATGGCTGGCACGATGAAGACCTTGGCCAGATCAGCCGCAGCAGCGAATAGTCTTGGAACAACCGTGTCGGCGGCGCCATCCTCTGCCGACAAGATGATCACGCTGCCTTGCGGAGTCCGACCTTCATCGCAGGGCCATTGCCCCCCAGTGGAGACCGTTGCCGCGATCGCCGCGGTCAATTGGCTTTTCCCGAGCCCCGGTTCACCCGCGATGAGAGTCGAGCTTCCCAATTGCCATCCGGCCTGACCACAGCCATTCGACGGATTTGGGCGTGATCTCCGAAGCCCGGTGAACGACGAGTTCGCGGCCGCCCTGCGGCCGATCCGCGCCGTCCCTGCGTGATGCTGGCGTCCAGGATGGCGTAGCCTTGATGCGATCCAGAAGCTCATCGACAGTGTGACCCGCTTCGAGCCAGTCGGTCACGTCCCCGCCCGACTTCGTGTCGGGGAAATCAACAACCTTCACACTCGCCGCAACGGGAGCGCACAGTGCAGCCTTTTTCTCGGCGTGCTCGCGTCCGCCTTGATCGTTGTCGGATAGAATGATGATCTCCCGGCCAATGGCGAATTGCTCGCAGTTCTCGGGCAGGTCGCCGCATCCTCCAAACGTCATCGCAAGCTGGCCGGACTTGACCATGGAGTTTGCATCCCGCTCCCCCTCGGGCCAGTAGAGCAGGCTTATTGAGTACTCAGAACTAAATGGATCAACTCCGGCGACGTACGGAATTGCGACATAGCCAACGGGCTTACGAGTTTGCCATCCTACCATTCCATCTGGCCGTTGGACGCGATACCAGTCCGCATATCTGGTGTTGTTGCCATTGAGTTTGTATTTGATTTTGATTCTCACTGGTTCGGAGCCGGCTCTGTAGATATGCCGCCGCAGCTCGTTCGGTTCTATTGACGGGCCTTCCGCTTTGAATTGCCAGAAGTGCGGTTTCCCATCTGGACCCGGTGCCGTCCAAGGCGGAAAACTGGACGGCTCGGTGCAGGCTTGCTCCTTCGTCGCCGCGACGTAATCGCGATGCCTCGTCTCCATTGGACGGCTACCCGGCTGGTTATCGTTCGCCGGAACAATCCGAGTATTTTTCTTCGTGCCGGAATCGAGCCCGGAGGCGATAGTCTTGCGAACCGAAGAGATGCCATCGTCATTGGCGTGACCATTGACACGGCTCGCGTCCTCAAGCGCGGCGGTGACCGCTTGGCAATCGAGCAACCCGTCGCGGACGAAAGGCGCGAGAGTAAAGGCGGCCCTATTTAACGCCTCGCTCCGTGTACCGCGCAGAGCACTGGCCACGCGCCCGGCCTCGCCGTTCAACGCGGCCTCGGCATATTTGACTGATCGGCTGGAACTTAAATTCGAGATTGTCATATCGGTTCTCCGACAAGAGGGGACCGGGTTGCTTGTGTCGGCAGGCGCGCGGTCGCAACCCCGCTGGCCGGCTCTTTGGCTTGATGTTGCGCTGCCAGGCCCGTCTCGTCGCGCTTCGCGTCGTCGGGCTGATGGTCAGGAGTTCAAAGAAATCTCTCCAGAACGGTCCGCTTTACCGGCCCAAATTCTTGGTCTGGTTGCGCCGTGGTGCCAATAACGAGCCACCACTTAGATCGGCGAAATCCATGGTGTGGTTAGATCACAACTCTCCGGAAAAGGGTTGGCTTTACCGGACCACATCTTTGGTCAGGTTACGCCAGTGGCCAAGCGCCTTGCTGATGGCGGACGTGATAGCTTCGCCGGTCTCGGTATCGAGGTCGCTGGGCCAGCCGATCGAATCCATGACGTTCACGACGAATGCGACGAAATCGGAACCTCGCCCAGTTGACACCCGCTTGCCGAGCCGCTGCCACTTGATCGCCAACATGATGATGAGGTCTCGGCGATCGTCGAGCGGCTTCGGCCCGCCTCGTGAGCCGGGTTCAAACTTCTGCATCGCTATCGACTTATCGAGCGTTGCCTCCACCGCTTTAAGAATGGCAGTCAACGTTTCGACTGGACGATCCTCGACCGCCCGGCGGCGCTGCCTCGCCGTTGTCTCGTTCTCCACGTCGCCCGCGAGCCCCGACAGCCCTGGAGCAGCGAGAGCGGGACGGCTGTCGGGGATTTGCTCGCGTAGCCACTTCACCGACAGCATCGGAGCCAGTAGATGCGCGCTCAATGAGAGCGGGAGCCAGCTGGATGGACCGGCCTTGATCAGCAGACCACGTGCCTTCGCGACGTGCGCGGTGGCGACGTTGATATTGCGATGACGCTGCTTGCGATCTTGGCTGGCTCCGGTCCTCTCGCATCGCCTGCCCGACGCCTTTTACCAGCGCGTTGATCTCCGCTCGCAGCCGCTCGCGTTGAGGGCCGGGAAATTTGCCGAGACCACACGTCTGGCAAATTTCCTTGAATTCCGAATTGGGGATCGAGCGTGGGATTGCGGAGATCGCGAACCTTGGTTTTCGTGTTCATGCTCTGGGATCCTGCCGCCGGGCAGTCTAATGCACCGTGGCGAGGTCGCGGACGCAGATGTCACCACGTTGCGGCAAAATGTGGCGATGTGAATAGCGATGCACAGATGCGACTAACGACGCAGTTTGAGCCGACACACTGCTTCACCGCAGCTCCAGCTTCCGACTGGCTATCAGGGGAAACGCGGGCTAATGGAACTATTATTTTTTTCAAAAGTTTGACTACGCCCGCATCTTTATAAGCGGGGATCAGCGGAGGAAAACATGAAAGGTCGTTGGTTGATCACTATGGCAGCGATGGCGCTGGCTGCCGGAACGGTGTTCGTTGCTGCGGAAGGAACCGGACCAGCCCCAGCGCAGCCAGGCGCGGAGCCGAAAACCGGTACGCAGCCCCAACCAAAGGCGGCCGATCCCAAAGCGAAGACTGAGCCGAAAGCCAAAACCGAGCCCAAGGGCACGGAAGCCCAACCGCCAAAAGGAGAGCCCAAGGCGAAAACAGGAGAGCCCAAGGCTACAGAAACGCCCAAGGCGAAAGAAGCCCAACCAAAGACCGAAGGTCAACCGAAGGCTGCCGAACCGAAGGCAGCCGACCCGAAGGCCAAAAAGGGTGCTCCAGACCCGCAGCCGAAGGCCGATCCTAAGGCCGCGGAAAAGCCTGGGACCACCACCACGGTAACTACTGAACAGCGCACGGAAATTCGCCAAACCATCATCAAGCAGACGAATGCGCCTCGCGTTACCAACGTGAACTTCACTATCTCAGTCGGAACGACCGTTCCGAGGACGGTCACATTCGCGGTGCTGCCCCCGCGAGTGGTGGAAATCTATCCGGCATGGCGCGGATACCGATACTTCATCGTCGGAGACCGCATCATCATCGTGGATGACAACTATCTGATCGTTTTCATAATTGATGCCTGACGGCTTTCGCCCTTCTCCAAGAATGGCCCCGGGGCTCCCCAGCCTCGGGGTTTTTTGATGCGCGCTGGCGACCTTTTGGATCCGAGACGCGGACGGGGTTTTTACAACACCTATCCAGCAGACTGGCCCGGACTTCGCTATCCGTTGGACTACGTGTTTTGCACAGGGCATTTCAAGATTTGTGGAATGCGGGTGTTGCCTGACTTTGGCTCCGACCACCTTCCGTTAATTGCGGAGCTGACACTCGAACCGAATAGATAGACCAGCTTTTCGCCACCAATGTTTTGTGATTGGGACCACCGGCTTTAGGATTTGCGGGTTCATTTCGGCTTCGCATGTCCGCTAAGGGTTGCCGGCTCAACCGGTCGACGCAACACAGGCGTTAAATCTCTCTGCTGGGGTTTCGTATTTCAAGGTCTCCCGTGGCCGTTCGTTGAGCTGACGGGCGATCTTGTTCAGTTGAGCTTGCGAATACACTGACAGGTCGGTTCCTTTCGGGAAGTACTGCCTCAGCAAACCATTGGTGTTCTCATTGGAACCGCGCTGCCAAGGACTCTGCGGATCGCAGAAGTAGACATCGATGTCGGTCGCAAGCGTAAATCGTCGATGGTCCGCAAGCTCCTTGCCTCGGTCCCAGGTCAGGGACTTGTACAGCTCATCCGGCAGCCTCTTCGCCTGCTTGATGAGCGCAGAAACGACCGTTCGCGTGTCCTTGTTGGCCACCTTCGCCAACATCACGTAACGCGTATGACGTTCGACCAAGGTCGCGATGTAGCTGTTCTTCGACCCGGACAGGAGATCGCCCTCCCAGTGACCAGGGACCGCCCGATCTTCAACAGCAGCCGGTCGCTGACGGATTGAGACGATATCCTTGATTTGCCCCCGTCCATCGCCATTTTGGCCCGCCTGCTTAGGTCGGCGGATCGTCCGCTTCGATCGAAGATGGCCAAGCAGTTCTTTCTTAAGCACCCCGCGGGCTTGAACAAATAAGCTGCGATAGATCGTCTCGTGTGACACGCGACAAAACTCATCTTCAGGATGCACTCGCTTCAGCCAACCGGCGATCTGCTCGGGCGACCAATTCGATCTAAGCTTGCTCGCCACGGCCTGTCGCAGCCACGAACTGTTCGCCAGCTTACATCGTTTCGGACGGCGAGCGCGGACCCAGGCCTTCTCATCAGCAAGTGTCGCTCGGTATCGATCATAGCCGCCGTTCCGGCTGATTTCCCGGCTCACCGTTGAAGGCGAGTGACCCAGCGACCTGGCCATCGATCGGGCCGATCGATGCGCCGCAATGCCCCTGGATATTTCCTCGCGCTCCGACAGCGTCAATGCCAACCGCGAACGCCGCCGTGGCGCAGGACGAATCCCTCCGTGCGGCGCCACCTGGAAATAAATGGACGATGACGGCTTACCAAAAGCCCGGCCAATCGCTTTCAGCGACTTACCCCGCTGCCAGCGATCCCAAAGCTCCGTTTTCTCCGCCGCAGTGAAACCTCGACGATATCTTGGGCTTATCACCAGACACTCCATCTTTTCCCTTTAAGATAAAGTGTTGCGTCGATCGGTTGAGATCACCGTCATAAGCGGACATTTTCGGGCTGTCAGAGCATGTCCGCTGTTCTCCCAACAGCAGACATCGCAGCGGACATGCTTTGCAGGTCCGCTAAGGGCCAGAAGCGGACATGTAGGCCGATCTCTCAGACGTCCGCTAAACAAAGAAACCCCGGTCCGCTCTGCCGGGGTTTCTCTGTGCCGCATAGCACCCTTCAGAGATAGGATGAGCAGCATAACTACCGAAATTTACTTCGTCTCACAGACCTTGATCGTCCGCATCGCGCTCTGCGCTTCGGTTTCGGTCGTATAGACCTTGCCGAGTTGCCGACGATAACCATCGTCTTCGTAGTCGGCCGTTCCTTCACGACGGTGCAACGCTTCGTTGTGGTGTCTTGAACGATATAGAAAGTGGCTTGCGCCGCCGCCGGGACAACGAGAGCGGCAGAGATCGCGAGAGCAAAAAAGTCCTATTCATTTTGCGTTCCTCCTGGTTCATCTGGAAGGGATGTCACGCTCCCTTTGGTCCGCAATAAACGCTCGTTATGATCTTTCGTTCCGCCGCGACTTGTGCCGCTTCGCTGTCCAAGTGGTAACGCTCGGATCTATTCATCCGTTGTTCACAATGAACGGGCGTTCAAAGCGACGGGGCGTCTTCAACAGCGCGGCGGTCCATGCGTCAACGCCGCCACGGTCGAACCCCTCGGCCAAATAAGCCCGACTATCAGCCTTTGAGTTGATTGACGCCCCGCTCTCCAACTGTACGAGCGCTACGGCCTGATCGCTGCCATAACCTGTGATCTCAGCTTCGTCGGGTCGCGCTCGCTGCGCCGGGCGAATTCAATCACCTGTCGCGCGACAAGTTCGCGAAGCGGGTCATCCCGTTGCGCAAGCCCAAGTTCGCGACAGATGTCCTCGAACGCGGTGGACATTGCTTCGACATGTTCGGGTTCAAACGCGCTGTTCTCCAACAGCCGATGCAGCGGCATTGTTGTCCTCGGTGCGAATTGAGAAGCCGCCCCACGGCATTCCCTACGATCTCGCGGCTCAATCGATAACGATGATCTCAATGCTGGCGCATACGCGCTAACGCTTGTGCAATAGTGGGACGCATCGGCCGTTTGCAAGACTACTGCGACGCGATGACCTGAATAGTCTCTGCGCCGTTCCATACTGAACGGCCGTTCAATGGTCCGCAGCTTTCCAGCCGATTTCCGACCGCGTTCCGCGTACATCACCGTTGATCGAAGATGCCGAACATTCGGAACGGTGTGAACCCGCTCTCTCGGTTCTCAGGTGCCCTCGTGTCCCGGCGCTCCCGTTCTCGGCCGTCGTCGCGCGTGAAGGGCCTTTCGCGCGACTGTTGGCGGCGGCCTTCCTCACGCCGACGATCTGTCGCCTCGTCCGCTTCAAGTTGGCGGCTGTTGGATCGCCCGGTCGTCCCGACTTCATCCTCATCGTCGCGGCGTTGTGTCGAACCGCGCCTGTGTTGCCTCTCGGGGACTTCACGGGCGTAAGCATCGCGGGCGTCAGCATCGCTGGCCGCGTCGTCGTTCCGTCGCTTCTCTTTTGGTCGCCGGGCTTGCTTCTGCTGCTTTCGGACTTCCGCCGCTTCCTTCGATGTGCGAGGCGTCTCTCGCGCTGCTTCCGTGTGCCCCTGCGGTGCTGACTGATCGGCCGTAGCCGTGCGTCCAGAGTTAGCGCCGAGCGTCAGAAGCTCGACCATCGGGCCGTAATGCGGCACATCCAAACGAACCGCAGGCCATCGACCGGCCGAAAGTCCCGCTTCTTCGACTGATCTCGCGAACAACGGCTCGGCATTCGTCACCTTCCCGGATGTATCACGGTTGCTCAGATAGTGCCCGCCGAGCCCGAGCGCGCCCAAGATGAGACCGGCGCATACAAAAATTGTGGAGGACGACGCGGGCATGGGACACAGTCCTGTTTGTGTCAGCCGGACGGCAAAGGCCGTACTGACCGGCTAATCCGCGTAACGATTTCATCCCAAGCTCGCTTCTCGCTCGCTGGATATCGAATGTCTACGCAATGCAATGTGCCGCCGCGCGCCGAGGAAAAATTGCAGCGCAGGTAAACAATCATCCCTTCGCGCCGCGTCGAGAGTGCGAAGAAATTCCGTGCCACTCGATCATAAGTGAGCGTCGATCGGGAAGCCGGGAAATGGCTGCGCATGAATTCCCTTGGCGCGAGGGCTTTCGGATTGTCCATGGAATACATGTGTAGCCGAGCACGTCCGTCGCGCGAGACTAAGACCTGCCCGCCGCCTTCAGCCCCTTTGCGGACTGAGAATAGGTCTTCGGGATACTCGACCCTCGTACCGCGAGCATCGGTGTATTCAGCCCACCGCTGCTGCGCGATGGAGGACGCGCACGCGACGACGAGAAATGCCGCGCTCATCACAAGTTGTGTGAATAGTTGGCGCATACCGACTAAATGATCGGCACACCCGCTGGTTCCCTATGCAGCTTTATCGCGCTTACGGCGCTTCAACGCTTTCTCCATTTCTGGCGGTGACCCTCGCAACGCCGCTAGTGTTAAGCACTGGCGAAGGAGTTCCATGGGTTTGTCGAGGAAACCCGCAATCACAAATGCGGAACAGGTCGCGCACCATCGGTCTTGATCCATAAAGACGAGTAACGGACATGGGCAAAAGTTCCAAGGAAGCGGCCGCCGACAGGCGTTCCGCCGCCGCAGGATTGGCTGCTGAGTACCGGCAGCGAGCGGTCGAATGCATCGAGGTCGCAAAGCGGATGTCGCTCCCCAAAGAGCGTGAGGCAATGATGGCGTCGGCCCAGAGTTGGGTGAGGATGGCTGAGCGAGCGGAATCCGAGGCAGAGAAAATTTAAGGGACGCCGACGCGCTTAATGGCGATGGCGGCCTCGGGCGCCGATCAAAATTCACTCGTCTTCTTTTTTCTTGGCTGTATATGCTGCTGTTGGCGCACGACTGAGACCTTCGATTGGTCTACGAGACTCCAACGCCGCCGGTCACAGCGCAACAAGTTCCGGCGACTGGGTCGGCGAGCAAGCCAGCGACGCAACAACAACAACCTCAGCTGCGCAAAGGTGATTGCTGAGACTGTTCGTAGTGCGCAAGGAATTAACGTCAGTTCCAGGAACGGATCGGTATCGCTCGCATTAATTTACCAACCGGTGCGTGCGGACGGATCGCAGACTCATGGAACTATTTGTGGTTTTGCGTGAGGACAAAGTGGTCGAGCACCACAAGGACGACGCCAAAGAGCGGCGTGACCACTCGCTTCGTCTGCGTGCCGAAGAGGCCCGCCACGTCGCTGACCAGATGCATCATGCATCCACGCGGGCAACGATGTTGCGGATCGCCAGCACCTACGATCACACGGCCGCTCTGCTTGAAAGCGTGCCAGAACCGCGGTGTGAGCCCGAGGCTGGCTGACGGCCATTCCCGTTAGGGAAGATGTATTCCGAGCGCGTCTATCCTTTGCAGCCCAAACAGCGGAACTTTCGTTTGACGGGCCGCGTTCCCGCCTCATGAGCCGCTACGCTCTTGCAGTCACCATCGTCCTGGCGTCGTGGGTGACCACGGCGTCCAGCGCCATCGAGTGCAGGGCGGAGTTGCCGCCTGCCGCCAAGGAATATTGGTCTTGGCGGATCATCGACGGCAAACGGTGCTGGTATCCCGGCCGCCCTGGTTTGAGCAAATCCAACTTGCACTGGCCGCTATCCGAGCCGGAGCATCCCTCCGCGCCGGACGCGTTACCAGAACCTGCTCCGCGTGCGCAGGAGGCGGCTGAAGACGCGCGCAATGCCCATCAACCAGACGTGCAGGACCTGACGTTCGCGGAACGGTGGCGCGGCCTCTATCCGTAGACGCGCGAACTCAATCCCGCTCGTCTGTCTTGAGCCGTTCGAACTTGGCAAGTCATCACCAGCGCGGACGCGCTGCGGATACGTGTCAACCGAACCTACGCCACCTCGACCAAAACGCGAGTCAATATCTGAAAACAATGGCATTCTCCTATGAATGAAAAAATACCGATACCCTGCGGGCAATGTCACGGCACCGGGTTGAATGCTGGCATCGAGTGCATCGAGTGCCATGGCAAGGGCATCGCGTGGTGATTGGGGGTAAAATCGTCGCGCCCACACGACCTGCCGGGCCGCCGACACGGCCTCAAGGCACACAATGGCGCGGGAAACCACGAGGCCGTAGACAGTAGAGGACGGCGCGCCACGGGTTCATGCCGTCCATTCGTTGTCGAAGCACATCTCATGTTAGGGCGGTTGTAATTGGGCGTTCGCTCTTCCCCGATAAGCGGACCATCTTATGCGACGGCCTGGATCGCAATTCTCGCCATCCAACGAGCGGATCTCGTGGCGCCAATAGTGTTTGCACCACACCGTGCCGTCATCGTTCGTTTGCACGGGCAACCATGCAAAGCATCGGCACCAGCGGTGTGAGGCGGCCTCACTGTGGTTTCTGGTCGGAGGTTTGCAGTCCGCGCCTCAGCAATTCGCGGATGGCAACCGCGCGGGAGGGAAGCCGGTGCGCAAATCGATAGTCGTCGATCCGGCATAGGTCGTCCTCGCTTAGCTCAAAGGTCAGCCTTTCGGTTCGCTGGGACATTGGGGACGCGCCCTCTTGATTCGATCCGTAAACAGCTAATTAGCACAGCCGTTCCACGAAACTAGGACAGTGGCATCGGATTTACGCGGTCGCGGTAGGTCAAGGGCATGTTTGCTTGAAACCTGGCTGGGCGTCGGGCGGATCATCAGGGCCGCCGCACGGATTGCAGAACTTGCACGGCATACCGGGCTCGCCGCAGCCGCACTCGCCTTGAATACCCCACGGGCGATCGGGGTGCGCCTCGCAGACCCAGCGAGCACCTTTGCAGATCGGACACAGATCGCCGGTGCTTGGATTAGGTCCGACGCGATTTCGCTGAGGAACGTCGATCATTCCAGTCCTCTTCCTCGAGCCTTCGCGCAGCCGGTGCCGCCGGATTTTTGACTTTGATCCAATCGCGTGACCGTCCCGATCGATAAGGCGACCCAAGTCTTTTAGAGACGATGCCTTCGCAGCCCAGTTCGCAGGCGTGCTCAAAGATCATCTGGCCGTCGTCGAATTCCAGATGGTCTAGAAATTGAATGCCCGGGTACCGAGGCCGGATTAGTCGGCTGAGCGCGGCCTTTCGATCCTCAATGCTCTCGCGCCGAATGTCTTCGCCGTTCAGCGAGAGAAGGTCGAAGGCATACAGGAAAACGTTGGCTTCATTGCGCCGATGCCTGATCCGCTCAAAGACCGCCAAGCCGGAGTCATCACACGAAACCGCCTCGCCGTCGATCAGGAAGGCCTTAGCTTTGATCGCCATGGCGGCGGCGGTAATTAGCGGATAGCGGCTGGTCCAATCGTAGCCGTTGCGCGTGATGATGCGGACCCCAGTGGCATCCCGTCGGACCATCATCCGGTAGCCGTCGTGCTTGATCTCATGCAGCCAGCCGGGGCCGCTGGGCGGTTTGCGGGTTAGGGATGGCAGGCAGGGCTCGATTTGGGACGCCTTGGCCTGTTGGAGACCCCGGCGGAAATCACGCAACACTTGCGACATATGGTCAATTTAATAATTGCGGCGCAATTAGGCGAGTCCCGTGGCCTTCACTGTTTTGTCAGATCGCCTTTCAGGTCCAGAAACCTGTCGATCATCTGCCGAGCGGCCGCGTCCGCATCGTGACGCGACCCCATGACTGTCCGCTCTACCGGCTCGTCTTCTTTCAAATACACGGCGACCCGAAAGCGACGTGGAACAATGGCGGCGCGCAATGCGTATCGGATGCCCTTGTATTCCAAGGCGTCGCTTACTCCGTGAACTTCAGGGTCTCGCTCAACTTGGTCTCACGATCCCGTTCCTCATAGGTTTCGATCAGCCGCCCGTAACGTTCGATAAGTTGCTCATATCGCTTTATCCACTCGTCAGTGACATCGTTCCCGTCAAATTCTATGTGCTGCCCGGACCGCAGGTCGCGGACAGCTTGAGCCGCGTTCTTTCGCTGTCTGCGCAGCCATTTGATGGTTAAATCATGTTTGCTCATAGTAACCCGGGCTGTTCAGGCCGACTTTTTCTTATCAACGAGTTCGTCGGGGATTATTCCTCGCTTCAGCGCCTTTTGCTGGATTTTGAGAAGCCCAACATCAGCATCCAAAATGGTGATCTCGCGCTTGAGAGATTCTGCCGTCTCACGGCAGTCGGCCTTGGAAAGACGCTTTCGTCGGTCACGAATTCGATCATTCCGCTCCGTGAGAGCGGCATTTATCTGTTTCAACAGGGTCGCAGTCCGGGCTTGGGTCATGCGCACAAACGGGCACGACGACTAAAGGTTCCTTGGCGCGCCAGGACACGGGCGTTGATAACTTAGGTTATGTCCGCTTGCTGCCGCGCGTGATCCAGCCGCCCCAGGTCGCGATCAAATGCCGGTTCGGATGCTGCGGGGCATACGCCTCCCACGCGCCGATCGCGAGCGTCGCATTCGTGCAGTAGGCCAAGACCGTGTGCGGCTCCTGTGTCCAATCCTCAACATGATGCGGATGCGAGTTGTGCAGTCCGGGGTGGCCTTCTGCGTGTAGGCGCATCGTAAGCGCAACGGTGCGCGCGGTCGCCGGCTTTAGATGAACTGTAAGACCTTGCCGGGCGCGCTGGTCGATGCGCTCCGCGAGCTCGGCGACCTTCGAAGGCTGGAAGGTCGGCGCGTGCTCTTCATGCCACGGCACATTCACGGTGAGCGCGGCTTCGATAATGCGTTTCGTTCGCGGCGCGTCCGGGTCGAGATAGTCAAAATTGGTTGGGCGAGGGGGCGTGGCCATGGCTGCTCCCAGCTTAAGGGAAGTCGATCTTCGGCGGGAAGCCGCTAGGGATTGTGGGTCTCACCGACCGGCGACGGATTTTATGCAATGGCTCGCACCGCTACGCCTCTGCGGAACGTTGTCGTCGTCCTGGAGTTGATTCGCGGTTTTGTGGTCGAGTAACGGTCATGCGTTCTACATCTGGTCCCGCCCTCGTGCCGGCGTCGTCCCTTTTCGACGTCACGGTCTATCTGGTCCTCGACGACTTCGGTCCCATCGGCCGCGCCTATCTGGAAGCCGACGAGGAAAAGTGCGACCGCGAAACAGTCATCAAGAACATGCTCGACGGGGAATACAAAAAGCCGGTCCGCGTCGTCGCGTTCAACACCGCCGAAGGTTGGTCCGCAGACGTCTCGGAGGAGATCGCCTGGGAAGTGCTAAGGCGCGCGCCGGGACGCGGGGTCGCTCTGCCCGACGCAACGCATTACTTCGTTGCGTCTCAAGTCGGGGAAGAGACTGCGCTATTTGCGGAGAATGCATTGTGAGAGTTCGGCCGAAGTGGCTAAAATAGAGAAAAGCGCCGTCGAACTTGCCAAGCTCATCCGCAGCCAGTTGGCTCAGCCGAAATTGCGGATCGCCGTTTATCCGAAGGTGTCTGGTTGGCAAGCCAAAGTATACGCCGAGGAGGGGGCTACTCGCGACCTTCAGAAGCGCGTCGATGAAGTAGTGCAAAAATTAAACGGGATCTACGATCTTGAGAGTTGACCCGCATGGATGACCCGGCTCGGTCCGCGGGCGCGGCATTGTCAGCTGAGCGGACTTGTGCTGCCATGGGGCGCCCGTTGGCCCCGCCACGGACGGCGGGCCTTTTCATCGACCCAGATCGTCGTTGCTGTTCCATCGGCAGTGTGCTCGGATTGGCCTGCCCACCTCGGTGGGCACATCTGCTAGTCGTGATACTCAGGCCCCGTCGCCACACGGCGGGGCCTTTTCTATGCTCTATGCGCACAAGAAAGCCCCGCCGGCAGGTCCCGTCCTCACGGTAGGCGATGTATTTCGGAGTGGTTCAGACAGGCACCCATAAGGTGCAGGCTTACACATTGTCCTGAATCGAGTTCGGGAACACATGACCAGCAGCTATGCTTCGTGGATAGAGCGGGCGGTGCGGGACTTCTAATAGAAATTTTTCAGATCATACGCCCCTGATTGGAGGTGGCGACTTGTGGTTACACCGGGGAGCTGAATGCCACGCTCGCGATAGGCGCATGGGGGACAGGGCGCGCTGATATCATCGGTCCTACACTTGTCTTGCAACCTCACTTGGCGCAGACGATTGCGATGGTTCTGCACGAGTTGGCGACCAACGCGGTCAAGTACGGAGCTCTGTCCATTCCATCGGGCCAGATTCGAGTTGAGTGGTCGCGCGGAGAGACGCATCTTGTGATCCGCTGGTCTGAGAGCGATGGTCCCCCCGTCAGGCCGCCCCAGCGTCAAGGCTTCGGGACACGGGTGGTCGACCGGGTCATCCACGAACTGAAGGGCAAGTTGCGATTCGACTGGAACCCCCGCTTGCGAGATAACTATTCCGGTCGACCAACTCGGGGACAGCAGCTGAAGTTTACGGCACGCGGGTCGCGGGTTCTGCGTAAACGCGCGACGGTGCCCGACTCGCACATTGCAGTGCGGGCTTGAATCTCCGCTTTGGGCCAAAGGCGGCCTCCAGGCGCCCTTACCCCTGCTGACTCACAGAAGGCCGCTGATGCGTTTGACTATTCTTGATCATCTGCCCGTCAAAAACGCAGAACGAATCCGCGCGGGCTGTTTCTGGCGGCACCGACTATCCCGAAAAGCAAATCAACCGACAACCGTGCCCTGTTAGGTTAGCGCTCGAATGACGATTAGCAGCACCGTTACGAGAATAAGGGGAGCTACAAGGAGTATGGTGGGATCCATCCCTTCGAGCTCTGGCCGGTGCTGCTTCATGCGGTGACAACGCGCCTAGAAGCCATTAGCTCCAAACGAAGAAACCCCGGTCTTGCGACCGGGGCTCTTCATGCCATCAGGAGCTCCGAGGAGCTGTACCCGACGACCTTACCGAAGAAACAGCATCAGTAGAATGATGATCGGAATCGGAATGCCGATAAGCCAGAGCAGCGCACCTTTTCCTAAGCCCATTGTGCATTCTCCTGTATTCGAAGAGACAACCACTGGGGCTTCAAAAAAGTTCCTTACGCCGCCTGCGCCGGTTCGGCCATGTCGTTCACGATCGACGTGGCGAGCTTTGTCAGGTCCTGGTCCGTCTTCTTCTCTTCCGCGAGCGTCTCATTAAGAAGGGCGGCCGCGTCGCGCATGCCAAGCTTCTTGGCCCATTCAATGAGGGTCCCATAGCGGGAGATCTCGTAGTGCTCTACCGCCTGAGCGGCGGCGAGGAGCCCCGCGTCATGAGCCGGTGAGTTCTTGAAGTCGCTCATGATTTCCTTGCCCTCGTCGATGAGCCCGTTTATGGCGTCGCAGGTCTTGCCCTTCGGGGTCTCGTCGCACATGGCGAAGACTTCTTCGAGGCGTTCGATCTGACCTTCAGTCTCCTCGGCATGCTTTTCGAATGCTGCAGCGAGCTCATCTGACTGCGCGGCCTTGGCCAACTTCGGCAGTGTCGTGGCCAACTTCTTCTCAGCGTAGTAGATGTCTTTCAGTGTCTCGACGAAGAGCTCGTCAAGCTGCTTTTCCTGCTGTTGCGAACGGGATTTCTTGGCCATTGGGAAAACCTCTGGTTGGGGAAGTAGTGCCCGGCAAATTCGCCAGCATCGCGAATGTTCCCCTGATCGTTCGCTCCCGAGGGGCGAAGCTGGCTGGCGCCTGCGGAGCTTTGAAACGCTTCGCGCTGGTTCGCTGTCTTTAACGCAGGTTATCGGGCAAAAGGTTTTTTCTCATAAGGAACGGGGGGTTGTGGGCGGCGTTTGTCCACTAGGCGGGTCGTCGTCCGGACCTGGCGCGGTTGGATCGTGAGGGTCGGTGCGACTTGTGCGGGACCTCGGACCTCCCTTTGTGATTGGTTCTGAGATGGAAGCAAAAGAGGTCCAGAAGGACGAGCTAGCAGAGGTCAAACTGTCCATTGTGCAAGAGCAAAAACGAATAGCGGAGCTTGGGCGGTCCCGGCAGAAGTCGCAGGCGCGCAGCGCCCGGGACCGGCTCTTTAAGTTGCTCTACCGCAAGGACCAGCTCGAAGATCACGAATAAGCAGTGCTGGCCCGCCTCGGCACCCGCATGGCCGACGCCGTGTCAGCGCTCAACGAGGGCGCCAGGTGGATACCGGCCCTCGTTGAGGAAGCCCTTCGTCCCTCGGCGGAGGGCTTTTCCTTGTACGCCGTGGCGCGCTTTCCTGAACGTCGCTATGCAAATCTCCTCTGTCTGAGATTAGTCCGCCGTTCACAGTAACCGACAACACGGGACGGCTTGCAGGGCCCGGGAACACTTGGTCTTCGCAGCGGTTTACGACGTACAACCCGATAGGAGCTTTGCAATGAAGCGAACGATTTTGGCCGGTCTTGTGCTTGCGATGGCGGCGACCGTGGTTCAGATGCCGTCGGCGGAAGCGCAAGTAAGCAGCGGCCGTAATCCCTGGTGCTTGCGCGACGGCCCAATGGGCCGCGGAACCTGGGACTGCACGTATCATAACTTCCAACAATGCAACTTCTCGAGCGTCTACGGCTCGGACGGCTCGTGCGTGCCTAACCCGAACTATCGCGGTGGTCGCCAAAGCAGGGGCACCCGTCAGCAACAGCAGGAAGGTACTTGGGGTTGGGGCGGCGGTGGTCGGTGGTGAGCTTACGCTCTTGATTGCTAAGAAGCGACGGGGTTCCAATCGAATCGCAACTTGCCCTTCAACTCTTGGAGGACCCGCGACGCTGTTGACGTTGGGCACGCCCTTCAAGAACCGCAGTTCCCCGGCCAGCGTTACGACCGGTGCCTCTCCTCCGTCAGTTGATCGTGGAATTTGATTCAATTGGATTCGGTCACCGTGCAGATCAATGCAGAGAAATTCGAATGGTTGGCGAGGCTGGGTTATGCTTCTCGCGGAACGGTTTTTCTAATTCTCGGATACTTTTGTGCCGTGGCCGCGTGGGGTGCAACTCGTCCTTTGGACAGCCATGATGCTTTCCGGGTCCTCTTGGCGAAGCCCTTCGGTAGCGTATTGCTTTTGTGTATCGCGATTGGCCTGTTTTGCTTTGCCGCTTGGCGGCTATTCCAGGCCGTGCTTGACGCCGACCGTTGCGGCCGGACGTTTACGGGCTGCTGCAAACGCGCCGTGTATGGGTTCGCCGGACTGTTCTACTTGGCGTTCGGTGGCGTTGCCATGTCCGTGCTCGTTGGATTGCAAACAGTCAGTGGAGATGCCGCCGCGCGGGATTGGACGGCCCGGCTGTTGGCTTGGTCCTGGGGCCAATGGCTAGTTGGAGCGGTTGCACTGGCAATTATCGGGACCGGCGTCGGGACGGCGGTTGCTGGTGTGAGAGCGGAATTTGCTGATCGGATTTCACTACCCTCAGACCAGAAACGGATAGTCGCGGCGCTGGGAGTGGTCGGCTATCTCGCGAGGGCCTTGGTATTCACTATGATCGGGTTGTTCGTCTTTTTCGCCGCTCTCTATGCGAATGCCAACGAAGCGACTGGCGTTGCCGGGACGCTCCGGTCGATCCAGAACTTGCAGTACGGCGCCGTGCTCCTCGGGATCACGGCTGCGGGTCTGCTCTCATTCGGTGCATTCGGACTGAGCGAAGCGCTTTTCCGGCGCATTCCAGCTGACGAGACCGGAAGGCCCTCATGGCACGTCAGCTAAAAAGGGCAATTGCAGGTCGCGTTGCAGCCGGCGGCGGCGTGGAAGTTGACACGAAAGACGTCCATGAGCCGTTGCCTTCGCACGCCGGAGCTAGGCTTGCTGCGCGGTCGGCGCTTGCCGTTGCGCTTGTTGCGGGGTGCTTGTGGGTAGCGGCAGAATTTCTCCCGGCACTGATATGGGCCGGCATCTTTGCGATCACTACTTGGCCACTGTACGAGCGCTTTTCCTCGCGGTTTTCGAATGAAACTGCCTCTCCCGTCGCTGCGCTCGTGTTCACGCTCGCTGTCGGGCTCACGATATTCCTGCCGTTAGCTCTTGCAACGTACCAGATAGCTCAGCAAAGCGGCTTCTTGCTCAGCTGGATCGCCAGCGCGCGTGAGCAAGGCATCCCGGTCCCCGAGTGGGCTATACAACTCCCAATCGCGGCAAGCGCAATCACAGAATGGTGGCGGGAAAATCTTAGCGACCCCAAGATGGCTGCAACGTGGTTGGAGACTTTCAATGCGGAGAATTCGGCCGGTTGGATAAGAACGATCGGCGGCCAGCTCGTCCAACGATCGTTCATGTTTTTTGTGTCACTGATTGCGTTGTTTGTAATGCTACGCCACGGATTTTGGATCACCCGACGTGTGTTGGACACCGCAGATCGTATTTTTGGCGATCCCGGCGAGCGGCTCGCAAGCAAGATGGTCTCGGCGACGCGCGGGACAATGAACGGCACAATCGTCGTAGCTCTCTCGGAAGGGCTCTTGATCGGAATCGGTTATGGTATCGCCGGCGTTCCAAGCGCTGTGCTTTTCACGTTTCTTACCATCGCATTCGCGATGTTGCCTTTCGGAGCCTGGGCAGCTTTTACGGCGGCAGCCGCCACGCTTGTGCTGGCAGGTGGGAGTGCTTGGGCTGCTCTCGCCGTCTTTGGATGGGGCGCGGCGATTATGTTGATCGGCGACCATTTTGTTTGGCCGGCACTGGTCGGAGGAGCCGCGCGACTGCCCTTCCTGTTTGCACTCGTCGGAGTCTTCGGAGGCCTGGCATCGTTCGGCCTTGTGGGTCTCTTTCTGGGACCGGTCTTGATGGCAGCACTACTGACGGTTTGGCGTGAATGGCTAATCGGGTCCAAGTAAGCACGCTCCCTCGAGCTAGCGCTGAGTTTGTAGGACACCATCAGTCTCAGCTTGCTTGCTGCCGTGCCTGAGAGAAAAAACTTTGGTAAATTCGGCTCCCATCAAAAAGATCTGGGCTGAATAGTAGACCCACAACAACAGCACGATCAGTCCTCCCGCAGCACCAAAGCTGGAAGAAACTGCGCTGCTTCCCAGATACCAGCTAATAAGCGATTTGCCGACCGTGAACAGTATCGCAGTAACCAGAGCGCCGACGGCTACGTCTCGCCATTCGATTTTTCGGTCGGGCAGGACCTTATAAATCGCGGCGAAAAGCAACGAGATCAGCAGGATAGAAACTAGCCCGTTTAGCACGGTAAGAACGGCCTTTCCGAATGGGAGAAGCGAATCCAAGTAGTCCCCAAAGGCGGTTAGTCCGGTGCTCACCACAAGGGACACCATGAGAAGAAATCCGAGTGTCGCGACTAGTCCCAGACTCGCAGCCCGGGCGCGAATTAAGCGAGAAACCGTCGTTCCCTGGGGCTTGGCTTTCCAGATTGCATTCAGCGCAGTTTGCATTTCGCCGAAGACCCCGGAGGCGGTAAGGATGAGCGCGACAATGCCGATTATCGTCGCCCACACGCCGGATGATGTGTGGCTGGCGCTCGCAATAGCGGATTGAATGACGTCCGCGGTTTGCTGGCCCATCAGGCCAGTGAGCTGGGTTGTGATCGCGTTCTGGGCGGCATCACGTCCAAACGCCAATCCTGCGACCGCGATAACGATCAACAAGACCGGAGCGATTGAGGTAACCGTGTAAAAGGCAATTGCAGCGCCACGGCTCAACGCCTCATCCTCAATGAATGCGAGGATCGTGTCTTTCAGCATTTTCCAGGTTTCGGAAATCATCCGGGTCTCGCCAATCTCTACGTGAACGGCGTCCGGCTGGTGGTGGTTCCAGCAAACCCGATTGGTCTCAAATCCCTCGCCAGTTCGCGTCGCGATGGGCGTCGATCGTCCAAGCTCGTTTGATAGCTGGAGCTACGCGAAGCGCTTGAACTGCTTCAGAAATTGATCAAATAGCGGACTTGGCTCCGTTCGGCATTGCGTGCCGAGGGGAGCGCGCGTTGACCTAAGCCTGAACTGCCGCCAGCAGATCTTCCACGTCCGCATCTCCGTCGGCGGCTTTCTTGTAGTCGCCGCGCACGAGTTTCAACGCCTGCCGTTCCTGCTCGATCTCGAACGAGGTGCGGAATCCGAGGCGGCGAAGCACTGGGATCGGCGGGCACCACCCCTGTACAGCGTGTTGAAGCAGGAAGCCACTGACCGCCGCTGGCAACAGGAACCAGCGGCTCCGGCCCAATAGCCCAAACGTCAATCCGACCAGGCTCGCCGCAGCGGCGTTAACCTCGATCGCACGCTCGATGTCCCATTCCTCGTCCAGTTCTTGGAGCCGCCGTGCAATCTGATTTTTGTGCTTCTGATGATGGCGAATGCTGTGCTCGATCGACTGCTGGATCGTGCGATTGACATCCATAGCGGTATGGCGTGGCACGCGGTTCCGGGTCGTAGTTGCCATGGGTCAATACTCCAACACGGCCCACCGCGGCGAGGGCACGGCCAAATCGCGGTGCGCGAGCGGGGGTGGACAAGAACGGGACGCTGCGAAATGCGGGACTCACGATCACTACGTTCCGCATCAGCGCAACGCGGGGCCCTAAACGGTCGTTCCACGCCCGCTGGAATGTCCGGTTGAGTTCCGCGTCGGGAAACGCATGCAGGGTTCGTCCGCTTCTGCATACGTGTCGGTCAAGCTGCGCCCGGGACGCCAAGGCTAAGCGCCTTCCCCCGGTGCCGAAGGAGACAATCTTCGATTGATTGTCGATACTCTTGAAAAGGCATTTGCCGTATTGACGCCTATGAACCACGCCGAAATCCAGGCAGCTCAATGAGGCAGCTGCGGACCGTTTTTTCGAGCCGTCGGGTCCGGACGGCGCTCAGGCGTTGTCAGATCGCGAGCCTTCCCGGCGAGGAGTGAGTGCCTACCAGGCTTGTGCCTTAACCTGCAGCAAGTCGAAGCGCTGGAAAACAGGTATCGCGCGCAAACTCAACCTGCAGTCATTGCCGCGTCGGCCGTCGTTTCATTTTGAACAGCGAATAGTATTTTGCGTCGCGGAACAAATGGTTCTCTCGTGCGGTTGCCATACACATCGGAGGAAACAATGAGCAACCAGGATTTCGGGCGACCGTCGTCCCCAGTGAGTTGTACGGAAGACGGATTGGGTCAGCGCACTGCGAAAGCAGCGAGCGACGCTCTTTCCAGCGCGACAGCCATGGCAGGAGACGCCGCAACAAAGGCCACACAGGCTGCGTCGGAAACCGCTGCCACCGTTACGCACCAAGTTAAGGAGCTGCTCGATCGCCAGGTCGGTAGCGGCGCCGATATGGTGGGTCGAGTGGCGGGCGCCGTGAAGCGCGCCGCGCAAGAACTCGATCGCGACGCTCCGCACCTCGCGGGGCTGGTCCGTACCGCCGCCGACCGGATGGACGGCTACGCCGGCGATTTTCGCGATCAGTCAGTCGATCAACTGGTGCGCACGGCTTCGGATTTCACGCGTCGCCAGCCCGCGATGGTGTTCGGCTTGGCAGCATTGGCGGGCTTCTTCGCGCTACGAATCCTGAAGAGCACGCCATCGTCTGTCTCTTCGCCGCCCATTCAACCAACCCACAATGGCCCGGCAGGTGGCTTCCATGGCTCTTGAGCGCGTCAAGGATGGGGCGTTGCCGCGCGCCGTATCTGATGTGGTGGGGGACCTGGCGGACCTCGTCCAGAAAGAGTTGCGTCTTGCCCGCGCCGAGCTGTCTGAAAAAATCACCGCCAAACTCCAGGCCGGTATCTGGATGTCGGCCGCCGGTTTGCTCGGAATGATTGCCGGACTATTCGCGTTGCAAGCCGTCGTCTTTGCCATCGCCAGCTATGGCTACCCGATGCATTGGTCGTGCCTGATTGTGGCCGGCGTGGTCGCGGCCATCGGCCTTATGGCTTACCTCAAGGGACGTTCCGACGCGCAGGAAGAGTTGGCGCCCAGCCGAACCATCAATCAGATGAAAAGAGACATCTCCACCGTCAAGGAACAACTCTCATGACATATCAATCTCATACTAATGCCTCTGGTACCGGCGACTGGCTGATAGGCGCCGTCAAAAAGAATCCCGAAGGATTGCTGCTGCTGGCTGCCGGCTGCGCGCTCCTCTTGCGGCACAGCGGCGGAGGGTCGGCACGGAGTGGCCAATCCACCACGAGGGATTCTCGGTCGAGCGGCTACGAACATCAGGGTGGCGCTCGCCAGAACGAAACGGGTGTTTCAGACTCGATTTCACGTGCCGCGGACAGTGCGCGCGAATACGTCTCCGATGTCGGCAAGACGGTCGGCGAAAAGGCCAGCAATTACGCCGCGGCCGTGAGCGACTACGCCGGCGAAGCTGGTCGCACTGTTGTCGATCAGTCCGAGCGCCTGGCCAAACAAACTCAGACTACCATCCAAGATACGATCAACCGCGTTCTCAAAGAGCAGCCGCTTGCGATCGCCGTCATGGGATTGGCGGCCGGCGCCGCGGTTGCCGCTGTTCTGCCTTCGACCGATGCTGAGCGTCGCACGCTCGGACCGGCCGGCGAGAAGCTTTCGGAAGCGGCCGCTACCGTTGGCGAAAACCTGTCAGAGGCCGCATCCAAGGCTGGTGAGCGACTTGTGGATGCAGCTGAAGAGCGCGGGATCAATTCGAAGGGACTGAAAGAAGTTGCCACTGACGTCGCTGGCGTTTTCGGAAGCACGCTTCGCGGCGAGCAACCAGACCGTGGGAGTTCAGGATCGCGAGAGAGCTCCAGCGGCCAAGGCGCATCGCGTGGATTCGAGCCCGGCGGGAGCCAATTCGGCAAACCGAATTCGCCTGCAGGGAGCGAGCATCAGGACCGAGCCAGTCAGTCGTCCGGCGGTAGCTCGTCAGCGCCCGGCCAGTCGGGCCAGTCGCGTGGCTACGAACCGGGCGGCAGCCAGTTGGGCAAACCGACCAAGCCCGGCGGAAGTGGTCTTTGATCGCTCTGTGCGCGTAGGCAGTTCCGAACTTATGAGGCAACCATGAGCGACCCGACCCTTCATCAGCTGGAACGCGAGGTCGAGGTCGCTCGAGCCAAGCTCGTGGGCAATTTAACGACGCTGCGATCGCCAGCGACGTTTTCGCAATTTACATCAGACCTCAAGCACGAGGCCATGGATATCAAAGACGACTTGGTAGACAAGGCCAAGGCAAGCGTTCAGTCGACATTTGAGGGTTTGATTGAAGACGTGAAGGCGAGAGCGGCGGCCAATCCGGCCGCGGCGTTGGCCATCGGCGCCGGCATTGCTTGGCGGTTGATCAAACACCCGCCGATTGCGACGGCCTTGGTTGGCGCGGGGCTCTATAGTCTGTTTCGGACGTCCCCGACGCCTTTCAGTTCAACAGCAAGACAAGACTACCTGACGCAAGCCAGGACCCGCTTGGGTGAGCAGGCTAGCGACTTCGCCGAAACGGTGAAGGAGCATGCGGTCCAAATAGGTGAGGCTGCCGCAGAAAAAGTTGGGGAGGTGGCGTCAAACGTCAGGGATCGCGCTTCGGCATTGGGAGAGGGTGCCACCGACAAGGCTGCTGTCCTCGCAGGAAGCGTCAAGGGAGCGACGCAACACTGGAGTTCTGAGATGCGGTCGTCGGCCCGTCAGATCGGCGCAGAGGTGAGCAGTGACGCGGCCCAGACCATATCCCGCGTCGGTGCGGCGGCCGATGAATGGGCGACCCAAGTGCAGCATACGATGGAGGACCCGGAAACCCGTGACAAGTTCCTGCTCGGGGCCGCCGGAGTGGCCGTGGTCGCCGCGCTCGGTATTGCCTATCAGCGCCGACTGAAGGAAACGGCCTAGATTGAAAACGACGCAGTGACGGGGATAGGCCTAGGAACCGTTGCCGATATAGCGAGTTTGAACTCCAAGTAGCTTGGTAAAAACCCAATCGGTTGCGTCACAAGCCAAGCTTAGACCAGGCCCGCCTCCTCATCGTGCCGGCCCCTCGCCAGCGACGGCTTTGAAAAGAAATCAAATCAACAATCAAAGATAGCACGCCCCGCGCTGACTCAGCCGTGGCTACTGGCGCGTTTTGCTCTTGTCCAATCGATTGGTCGGGAATGAGCCCGATCGAATTCGCGGGCCGTTTCTGAGTCACGGCAGGCCAAACGCTAAAGGACCCCACGGGTACGCACTCGCGCGGTCCTAGCAGCCCCCGTTGGTTGCGGCCTGTCATCGGGGAGTCCTGCCGTTCCCAAGGATACGAGCGCCATATGACGGGGCGACAACATGGGTTAAGCAGGCGTACCTGCAAAAGTTAGAAGTTTTGCAGTTTTCAATTGACACTGGTTTTGCGAGGTTTATTCCTGCAAATATCGACTGTAAAAGTAAGTCTGATGGAGGGATAGACTGACCATGTTCGGATATGCGCGGGTCTCGACGCGGGATCAGAACTTCGCCGGCCAGGTTGCCGAGCTGACGGCCGCGGGGTGCGCCAAGGTCTATCGAGAGAAGGCCAGCGGCGCCAAGAGCGACCGCGCGGAGCTGGCCAAGGTGATCGCCAGGCTGGAGCCGGGTGACGTGCTGGTGGTCACGCGCCTCGATCGGCTGGCGCGTTCCACCCGCGACCTGCTGAACGTCATCGAGGCACTGAAGCGAGCGCGGCGCCGGCTTCAAGTCGCTCAAGGATACCTGGGCAGACACGACCAGCCCGCACGGCCGGCTGATGCTGACCGTCCTGGGTGGCTTGGCTGAGTTCGAGCGCGAGCTGATCCGGTCAAGGACGGGCGAAGGCAGGAGGCGCGCTAAGGAGCGTGGCGTGCGGTTCGGTCGCCCTCGCAAGCTATCGCCGCACCAGCGGCAGGAAGCGCTGGAGAGGCTAGCCGATGGTGAGACGCAGGCCGACATAGCCCGCTCCTACAATGTCGACGCCACAACGATCGGCAGACTTTCGCCAACTCAGTTCGTTGTCGGACTGGCGCGTGCCGAGCAGCAAGCGGCTGAAGCCCGCGCGGCTGGTGATCTCGGCGGACTACAGGCCGCTGCTAGGAACAGACTGACTTGGTGCGTCGACAATACGGTGTGGCGAAGGGCTCACGTTGAGCGCGATTGCAGGGCGGATGAAGTGATGACCCCCGACTGAGCGTCGCGGCGAGACGCGCAATGCAATCACCCATCCGCCCTGCGACCGACGCCCCCGCGTGCGCGTCGCAGTTAAAAGGGGTTTTCGCCCTGTGTCTTGTCATAGCGCGCCATTCATTTGCCTTTGCGGGCCAAGGGAACGCCTGCAATAAAGAAACCGCCCGGCTGTGAACCGGGGTGGCTCGAACTGACCTTAGCCATGCAATGGCCCGCCGTCTTTGTGTGCTCGTAGGGCGGCCCTACAAAGACTCTGCGCACGCGCATCGACTCCTCACGCAGGCGCATCACTCGTAATTTCCTCGCGCGGCTGGGGACCGATTTTGCCAGCCGCTCCCGTGCCGCAATCTTGCTCTTTGCAATAATCTCCTGCACTCGGGCCTTGTCAGCACGGCGGCGCGAGTCTGAAGACTCGTTCGATTTAAATCGCCTGTACGATTGTGAGGATGTCTTGGCAGGCATTTCACACCCATGCGCTGAATGACCAAATCGCGACTTAACATAGATAAAGAACCGATGCCGATAAGTGATTGGAAAGAACTGTTAAGTGTTGCTTCCGTGCAACAGACTTCGCCGCGCCTAGACTATAGACTTGTGACCATGGCGGCTCAGGGGATGAGCTGCGGGACAGGGGTTTGTCATGAAAAAGCTTTTTGGTGCGATCGCACTCACCGCGCTTCTCACGGCGCCAGCGATAGCGGCGGACCTACCGGCTCGCGTTGTTAGGCCAGCTCCGGTGTCCGTTGCTCTGGCTGCCTACGACTGGAGCGGTTTTTACTTCGGTGGTCAGATTGGTGGCGCGTGGTCCAACGGCGACTACACCTTAGCGCAACCAGCCGGTACCGAGGCGTTCAGTCATGATCCAACCTCTTGGTTCGGCGGCGGCCATGTCGGCTTGCAGGGGCAATGGGGAAGTTGGGTGCTGGGTATCGAAGGCACCTATTCCGCAACCAACCTCAAATCGACAGTTACGGGGGTGGTGCTTGCGGGCAGACTCCGCACGCTTGATATCGATGGCGTCGCCACTGTGGTGGGCAAGGTCGGTTACGCTGGGGGCGCCAACTGGCTTCTTTATCTGAAGGGAGGCCTTGCGCTTGCAAACATCGATACTTTTGCCATCAATCCGGCGACCGGCGTAAACGGCAGCACCTCCGGTTGGGAGGCGGGGTGGACCATAGGCGGCGGAATTGACTACCTCATCGCCCCAAACTGGATCATCGGAGTGGACGCAAACTATTACCGGTTTGACTTCGATCGCTCCGGCACGTTTTCGGACGGTGTGGCGTTCCAATATTCCGGAACGAGGAGTGAGATCATCTCGGCCACGGCTCGCTTGAGCTACAAGTTCGGCGGCTTTGGCGGCCCGGTCGTCGCCCGCTACTGAGCGACGCACCATCACAACAAGTCGTCCCGCCTGCTCCTTGGTGGACGTGACAATCCCAGCGACGGTTACGTCGCATTTCCCGATGGCTCCGCCACCCCAACGGCGGGGCCGACTTTTTGCGAAAGATGATCGGCAACATTCCGAGCACGAATGAATTTGATTTGGTCGTTGATGCCCCATAATCTGCCCCATGTCTAAGTTGCGTTGGGGTATTTCCCGCATTCGGGGCAGCAAGGCAGGGCAGCTCGGCGTCGTTACGGCGGCCGATGCCAAGGCCGCCGTCAAGGTGGCGATCGAAGAATTCGAGATCACCAACCCCGAGCACCAGAGCCGACTGGCTGCGAGGCCCGATGCCTGAGTTCGAAACTCACAGGGTCGTCAAGACCAAGGTGGTGAAGCTCAAAGGCGACACCTATGCCGTGGTTTTCACGTATGACGATGGCACAGAGGAAACCGCCGGGGCCGGATCAAAGGACGTCGCCGAGTTCTACGCCAAACACCAGAAAGGCAAGACGTTCCCGATTAGCATTCATCTACTGCTGCTCAATGCCGAGAAGGCGGAGAAACTTCGGCGCAAGAGCTGATGCCACTCACCTACCGCGATCGCGGCACGTCAGAGGACAGCAGCTGAGTATGGTCGGACCGACGATCCTGAAGCGAGCGCAAATGCTCGTCGAAGATACGAAACAAAAGTTAGATGAGCAGCGGGAAATTGTTGCTAGTCTGGAAAAACGCGGCTTGGACTTAACAGCTGCACGGAAGCTTCTCAGTATGTGGGAGGAAACTTTGCAGCGCCGGTTCGCCATTCTGGACCAGATGCGGACTAGGCTTCAGGAAAAGCGCGACCGGAAATGACGCTTATCTATCGCGACCGCGGCACAAGCGGCACTCAGCTCGACGTCATAAGCGGTGGCGTAGTCGTCTGCAGTTTGTGGAAGCGATTGCTTCCAGGCATTTCGCCGGACGCATCCGTTTGGAGCTGGACCTGGCGAATAGAACGGGGGCCAGATGGTTGGCGGATGCATGGGCGTGCCCAGACCAAAGAGTCCGCGCAGGCTGAGCTTGAACAACAATGGCGCGCGTGGCTTTAGGACAGCTGCACGCCCGGCTGTGAGCGAGGGGCCGCATTTCCGAAACGTGCGCTGTCCGTTTGGGATTTGATCCGCGGCGGACTTTGCGAATGCCATCATAGCGGGCCATCAGGGCAAGTTGAAACCGCCGGAGAGCCGGGCGCGGCAGGTGTGACGGCGGCCCGAGGAACGCCAGCAGTCAGATTTCAAATTGGATAGTGATCACGCGAGGAGGCATCGAACTTGGACTTGAATAGGTTTGGACCGAAAACTCCGCTTCAGGCGGCGTGATTGTGACCATCAAGGCAGCCGTGTCACCGTCTCCCATCACGGATTCCACCTTGCGATCGTTCGGGACCAACACCTGAAATTCAGCCATATGCCGATCTCCACCTGTACATGGATATTTTGATGATGCTCGGGCTTGTTCGATACTCAGCAAGTCCGCGAGCGCGGGGTATTGGAAAGGTGGGTACGGGCATCAGCCCGGCACAACACAGCCTATAGCGGAATGTGGGAAAGGCACTGGCGCGTTTTCAGATAGCTATTTGCACGAAGCTCTAGTGCTTCAAATGCTCCATAGTCTCTTCCAGCGTCGGCGCCTTATCCAGAAGTGCCAAAGAAACCTCCGTAAACCAGCATAAAACCGACGATCACTAGAAGTAGGCTGGCGAGGAGTACGACCAACACAGGGCGATCCAGAAAGCCCCCTCGGGCTTGCACGGGAGTTTCCACAATTCTTGGTTCTGGGGGGATCAGCCAATCTCCTGTCTCCACCCAATCCAACTGGCGCATGATTAGTTCGTTGGCGCCGAACTATTTTGGCTCTCAACCAAATCTGCGAACGACGGGAGAGGACGGCCGG